>OZ220089.1:0-2867500 GCA_964291625.2 Candidatus Latescibacterota bacterium
CCCGCCGACGGCGGAGAGGATCGGCGCGGCCAGGTAACCCTCGTAGAGGGTGGCGAATCCCGAGCCGAGGAACCCCAGCTTGTGGGCGCCGCCCCAGAACAGCAGCCCGGCCACCACCAGCCTCTGAAGGTGCAGGTGCAGCCGCGGACTGGCCCCCGGTCCGCAGGCCAGCGGCAGGGTCATGAGGAGGTAGAACCAGACCCAGGGCTGCCAGCGCATCTGGTCCAGGAGAGGAGGACGGCGCCGGCCCCCAGGAAGAGGCGAAGCAGCACCCGTTCAATGGCCGGACCAGAAGGCCCAGGGCCGCGGCCAGGAGGGCGGCGACGAGAACGAGGTCCGCGGGAGAGGGCGGCTGCGGGACGGAATCGACGAGCGGGAAGTGGGGAAAGAGCCTCGTCGTCAGCCACAGCTTCCAGGAGATGATGACTCCCGCAGCCATGCCGGCGGCGGCCGCCCGCTGGGCGATGGCGATCCTGGAGAGGTGATCCATGGCCCTCACCCGCCGCCACCCCGCGAGAGGGCTCCGCGCAGCCCGCGGCAAGGCCTCCAGACGGCCGGGGCGGGGCGTCCCGGCATCCGGCGGGGCCTTGCGAGCCCTCCCTGCGGGGGCGAGACTTGCCCGTCGGCGTCCGGTCCCCGGGGATGCTCCCTCCCGCCCGCAGCAGAGGAGAGGCCATGAGATCCCTCCCCGCGCTCCTGCTCCTCACCTGCCTCGGCCCCGCCTCCGCCCTGGAGGTCCTGCTCGTCGACAAGGCGCTGCGGGACCCCGTCGCTTTCCACTCCTTCTTCGAGGACTTCCCGGAGGAGGAGCTCGAGCTGGCATACCGGCGCTTCCACCCCTCCCTCGTGCAGGCGGATCGGGAGAGCTTCGACGTCATCATCGTCGCGGGGGGAACCCACCCCGACCCGGCGCCCACCGCATCTCGTCCCCGAGGAGGCCGCCCTCCTCGTGCGCTTCGTACGCGAAGGAGGCACGGCGTCTTCTCTACGCCGGGCACTCGACGGACAACTTCATCTTCATCACCATCCTCGACTCCCTCGGCATCGAGGTGCGCATCGAGGGCAGGAGGATCGAGGACCCCCTCGGGCCCAAGGCGACCATCGTCCCCGCCACCCACTACCTCAATCTGCCCCGGGTGCAGGTCTCGCCGCGGACTCCCTCGGAGAAGGCATCGAGGGCTTCATCGCCGGCGGCCGGCTGGTCTCGCTCATGGTGGGGCGGGACGGAGGGCCTCGAGATCGCGGCCGGACCGCCCCCTCCTCCATGCGGCGCCTCGATGTGGCCGACACCCCCCAGCGGGGCCGCGAGGGGACCTACGCGGCCGAACCCCGGTCGTACGCCGCCGTGGTCGCCGCCGTCTCCGGAGAGGGCCGCGTGATCCTGGCGCCCCGCTCGATGATCAGCCTCAACGGCTTCACCGGCCACGGCTCGGACCGGCCCGTGCACCCGCCCTACTTCCTCGAGGGCAACCGGCGCTTCGAGAAGAACCCTGGCCCGCTACATCGGCGCCGTCTCCCGGGGCGGGCACGTCCCGGCGGCTGGTGCCCATGCACCGCGTCGACCACCTCGGCGGCGAGTCGGGCCTTCCGCTCCGGAGTTCGAGTTCCGGAGACGCTCCCTCGACGCGGAGGCTCGCGAGGGGGACTACGACCACCTCACGCCCTTCGACGAGGCGGGACCCCATCAGCCCTCCTTCCTGGGGGGGCGGAAGGTCCGCAGCGCCCACCTCTCCGTTCCCGCCGGGGAGCGGGCCTCGGAGGTATGCGGCCGAATGAGGGAGATGGGCCTCAACCTCCTGTACGTGTGGGGGCTGAAGATGGAGAGGGACCCGTCGGGCCGGCCGGCGAGGATCCACCCGGACAGCGAAGCACTTCTGGAGGAGTGCGGCAAGGCCGGGCTGATGGTCCTGATCTGGGGATACATGCCGGACACCTCCCTGTGGCTGCGCAACGAGCTGGCCACCACCCTCGTGGACGGCACGGGGAAGACCTATCTGCCGCCCTCGCCCTGGACCCGGCCGCCTGGGACCACAGCCTGACCGACAAGGCGAGGGAGTACGCCCTCATGGCCCGTGAGTTCCCGGAGACCGTGGTCGGCACCATGTGGGACCTGGAGCTCTACGGCCACCCGGCCTGCGCATCACCGAGGCCCACGGCTTCGACAACCTCTCCTTCGCCGCCTTCGTCGAGACGCCGGGGCGCGGCTGCGCGAAGCGGACTGTACGAGACCGCCCACCGCGTCGACCAGGCGCGCCGCTTCCGTGGCTCGAGTCGCACGGCCTGCTGCGGGGATACTACGAGGCCCTCGAGGAAGCCGTCTACCGGCTGGCGGTACGCACCCGGGAGACGGTCGACGAGGTTCACCCGGGGCTCCACTGGGGCCTGTACGCGCCCAACATCCCGCAGAGCTGGTACACCGCGGCCTTTCCGCGGGCTCGCCCGCGACGATGGCGCCGTCCTGCACACACTGGCAGTCCCGGGGCGCCCTGCAGGTCGGCTACTGGAAGAAGGTCCTCGGCCTCGATCTCATCCACGCGCCGGCCATGCTCATGGTCGTGCCCCGGGGCGCGGAATGGGACACCTACTGGAGATGTGCCTGAGAACGAGGCCGGGTACTGGCTCTACGACGCAACCTCCCTGGTGCGGGACGGCGGCGACTGGCGGGCCCGGATGGAGCTGCGAGAGGCGCCCGGTGCGGTCGTCGAGCGGATCCGGCGGGCCAACGAGGCCACCGCCCCCCGTGGCCCCTGAACCGCCTCCCCGCCGACGGCCCGGAGGAATGGGTCCGACATCCCCCTCCGAATCCCGCACCGATGTCCCGGGGCTGACATCGGCCCTCCTCCTCCTCGCCCTCGGCTGCGGCCGACCCGGCCCGGCCGTCGAGGAAGCACCTCCTTCCCCCGGAGGTCCTCCCGTCCTCGCGGAGACCGCCTCCCGCCTCGGCATCGACTTCCGCAACGAGCGTCCCGCCACGGGGGACCACTTCATGCCCGAGGCGATCGGGCCCGGCGCCGCTCTCCTGGATCACGACAACGACGGGGATCTCGATCTATACCTGGTCAACGGGCACCGCAACGCCCGGGGAGGGCTCGCGAGCCTCGAGGGAGCCAACCGCTTCTACCGGCAGGTCTCGCCGGAGCGCTTCGAGGACGCCACCGAGGAAACCGGTGCGGGGCACACCGGCTACGGCATGGGGGTGGCCGCGGGGATTTCGACAACGACGGGTACGTCGACCTGTACGTGACCAACTACGGGGCCGACTGCCTCTACCGCAACGAGGCCGGCCGGAGGTTCGAGGACATCACGGGCCGCGCCGGACTCTCCGGGAGCGGCTGGAGCTCCTCGGCGGGGTTCCTCGACTACGACGCGGACGGCTTCCTCGATCTCTTCGTGACCCGCTATCTCGACTACGATCCCGCGGTGACCGCCGTGGACGACGGCGGCCTGCCCGAGTACCCCTCACCCTCCTCATTCGACGGGCTGCCGACCTGCTCTACCGGAACCTCGGCGACGGCACCTCCTCGACGTCAGCGAGAGGACCGGCCTTGCAGGCCCGGCCGGCCGGGGGCTGGGGGTGGTCTTCACCGACCTCGACGACGATGGCAGGGCGGACATCTACGTGGCCACGACGGCGACCCGAACTTCGCGTGGATCAACACCGGCTCCGGCCGCTTCGAGGAGCGCGCCCGGGTCCTGGGGGTGGCGGTGAACGCCTACGGACAGCCCGAGGCGGGCATGGGGATCGCCCTCGGCGACTCCGACCTCGACGGGAGCCTGGACTCGTTGTCACCCATCTCGTTCAGGAGTCGAACACCCTCTACCGCCAGAGGTCACCCGGGATCTTCGAGGACGCCACCGCCGGCAGCGGTCTGGGTGCCGCCAGCGTCGACCGCACCGCCTTCGGCGCGGCCTTCGCGGATCTCGACCACGACGGGGACCTGGACCTGCTGATCGCCAACGGGCGCGTCTACCGGGCCCTGCCCCACCGGGGGCGGGGGTGAGAGCGCACTGGCGGTCCTATGCCGAGCCCAACCAGATCTTCCTCAACGACGGGCAGGGACGGTTCCGTGATGCCGGCCGGCAGGGCGCCGGTTCACCACGTCGGTGGAGGTCAGCCGCGGACTCGCCGTGGGGGACCTGGACGGAGACGGGACCTCGACGTGGTGGTCACCAACGGCAACGGCACCGTCAGGGTCTACCGGAACGACTTCCCCGCTGGCGGCGGCTGGCTCCTGGTCCGCGCCGTCGACCCGGAGCTGCGGCGCGACGCTACGGCGCGGTGGTGACCGTGGCGACCTCGTCGGTGAGCATGCGCCGGCCGGTGACGGCCACGGTGGGCTACCTGTCCAGCAGCGACCCCCGGGCCCACTTCGGCCTCGGCGCCGCCCCCGGAGTGCAGAGCATCCAGGTCCAATGCCGGACGGGACCCTGGAGCACTTCCCCGGCGGGCCGGCGGACCGGTCCGTGGTGGTTCGCAAAGGGGAAGGAAGGCCGGCGCCGTGAGGCGAGCCCTCGACCCCTTCTGCCGCGCCTTCCTGCCGGCGGCCCTGTCGACGGTCAGCCTCCTCCCCGGGTGCGGTCCCGCGGCGGATCCGCCGGAGGTGGACCCGAGGGGGCTGCCGCCGAGGCTGGCCAAGCGGATCGAGGAGCGGCGGGAGGCGGTGATCGCCCGCCCCGGGTCCGCCGAGGCCTGGGGCGCACTCGGGATGGTCCTCGACGTGCACGACCTGCGCCCCCAGGCGGCCCTCTGCTACGAGCGGGCCGAGGGGCTCGACGGAGACGACTTCCGCTGGCCCTACTTCCTGGGCGTGCTCACGCTCACGTCGGACCAGGGCGAGGCCCTGGAGCACTTTTCCAGGGCGGCTCGGGTCCGGGACGACTACCCGCCCCTCTTCGTGTACATGGGCAGCGGCCATCTGCTGCAGGAGCGCTTTCGGGAGGCGGCCCTCGCCTTCGAACGCGCCCTCGAGCTGGACCCCTACTTCTACCGGGCCCGCATGGGCTTGGCCAGGGTGGCCCTGGCACGGGACCGGCCACGGAGGGCCCGACAGCTGCTGGAGACGGCCCTGGCCCAGGGCGCCTCCGAGGGAGAGGTGCACTGGCTGCTGGCCGAGGCCAGCCGCAGGATGGGCGACCTGGAGGCGGCGCGCACCCACCTGCAGCGGGCCCGACTCCTGCGCCTCGTGGAGCCCGTCTCCGACTCCTTGCGGGTGGCCCTGCGGCGGCAGGAGGGACTGACCCTCGCCCTGATCCAGGAACGCACCGATCACCTGATCCGCCAGGGACGGGCCGACCAGGCGCTCGAGGAATGGCGGCAGGTGCGGCGGGAGGACCCCGGTTCGCCCGAGGTCCTCGCCCGGCTGGGCCGCGCCTGCGCCCTCTCCGGCCGGCTGGACGAGGCGGTCGCCGCCTACGAGGCCGCCCTGGAGCTCGACCCCGCCCACCTCGACTCGCGGGTGCTCCTCGGCGACGCGCTGCTGCAGCAGGGGAAGGTCGTCCCGGCCCGAACCGCGTACGAGGAGGCCCTGGAGCTCGACCCCGCCCACGGCAAGACCCGGTACAAGCTGGGTTCCGCCCTGATCCTGTCCGGGGCCGAGGAGGAAGGCCTGCGGCACCTGCGGGAGGCCCGCCGGGCCCTGGGCCGCGAACTGGAGGCGCAGCTCCTCTTCGCGGCCACCGTGACCCGAATGGGGCGCCACCGCGAGGCCGTCGGCGTGTACCACGAGGCGCTCGAGAGCTTCCCCGGGGAGGCCCGCTTTCAGAGAGGTCTGGCCTGGCTCCTGGCCACCAGCCCGGACGACGGGGTCCGCAACGGCGCCGAAGCGCTGGTCCGGGCGCGGCGGGCGGCGGAGGGCTCGTCCGATCCACAGACCTTGGAGACCCTGGCGGCGGCTCACGCCGAGGCCGGCGACTTCCCGGAGGCGGTGCGCGCCGCCACCCGGGCCAAGGAACTGCTGCTCAAGGCCGGGGACTTCTCCGCGGTGCGGCAGGTGGAGGAGCGTCTGAGGCTGTACCGGGACGGTCGGCCCTTCCGGCAGGCCGAGAGGTAGGCCGGCGGGTCAGAGCCAGGGCAGGAGCTGGTCGGGGGCCTCCCGGTCGAGGCTGGCTCCGCGCGGCCTCGGGCCGCCGGGCCGGAGGATCTTCCCGTCGCCGCGGGGCTCGTAGGCCACGTCGAGGAAGGGCGTCTCCACGACCCTGTGGCCCTCGTGGCGGGAGTTCATGACCGCGTCGATGACCCCCGTGGTCAGCAGGGTCCGCTCGGGCGGAGTGGGCGCCGCCCCCTCCTGGAAGAACCGCTGGATGTTGCGGCACAGGTAGCCGAAGTTGGCCCCGGGCCCGTCGGGCTGCAGGTAGAACTCGGTCGCCTGCACCCGGCCGCCGACTCGGGCGGCGTAGGCCCAGTCGGAGACGTACCCCTGCAGCAGCAGGGCCGCCGTCCGCAGCCCGTCCCGGTGCTCCATCAGGAACAGGCGGGGCGACTTCGCGTGCTCCTCCATAGGGCCCGGCGGCTTTCTCTCGATCGCCGCGCAGGCCGCCTCGGCCAGCTCCCGCGGCCACACGCCCCGGTCGGCGGCCCTCCACACCTCCCCGCCCTCCAGGCATTGCACCGAGCGCACGCCGCTCTCGCCGCCGGGCCGCCGCTCGACCATGCACTGCAGGACCTCGAGGGTGTGGAAGCCGTAGGCCTCGACCTTGCCGTAGCCGACGGCCAGGGCTTCCTCGACCGGGGCCCCGATCTCGTGCTCGAGCCAGGGATTGCGCCACGCCAGGGGCAGGCAGGAGCCGGCCATGAGGGGGATCTCCAACTCCCGGGCGCGGTTCCACATCCACTGGGCGTCGGAGAAATCCCAGGCGAAGTGCTTGTCGTTGAAGACCGGCACCGGGCGGCCGCCGCGGCCGATCTCGCCGGCGATCTGCTCGAAGAACGAGCGCCGGGGGTAGAGGAGTCTCTCGCGCTCGTCCCACGGGTAGTCGCCGTGCTCGCCGATGAGCAGCACCGCGTCGACGTCGAGGCGGCCCCCGCCCCGGGTCAGGGCCCCGCGGATGCTCGGGTACACGGGAACGCCGTGCTCCCGGGCGAGGGCGAGGCCGATGTCGCTCTCCGGGACCTGGTCGAGGTAGAGGGAGACGACGTCGACCTCGGGCGGGAAGAAGCCCTCGTCGGTGGACATGCCCTTGAGGAACTTGGTGACGATGGCGTCGGCGTGGGAGGTGGCGTAGTAGACGGTGCAGACCGCCGCCACCCTCAGGCGGCCGGTCATTCCTCCCCGTCCTTCGGACTCCGCCTCTGGGCGAAGAGCCAGCCGAGGAGATCGGGGTCGTCGAAGGCCAGGGGCCAGACCACGTGGCCCTCGCCCGGGAACTCCGTGTAGCGCGGGCTGCTCCCTGCCTCGCGCAGGGCAGCGATGATGCCGCGCGAGTAGGCCACGGGCACGGCCGGGTCCTGGTCGCCGTGGAAGGCCCACACCGGCACGTGGGCGATCGACCCGGCCACGGCGGGGTCGGCGCCCCCGGCGATGGGCACGGCCGCGGCGAACAGCCGGGGGCGGGAGACGATGAAGTGCCAGGCGCCGTACCCGCCCATGGACTGGCCGGTGACGTACAGCCTGTCTCCGTCGATGGGCAGCTCGGCGCGCAGCACGTCGATGAGCTCGTACACCACCGAGTCCACCCCGTCCGGCCAGGGCAGGATCGACTGCCGCTGCCACTTGGCGCGCACGCTGTCCGGAACGGAGGAACCCCAGTTGGACCGCGCCGGACACTGGGGTACGAGGACGAAGGCGGGGTACTTCTCCCGGTTGGGCGGTTCCGCCAGGACCTGGGCCGCCCACGAGCCGGCCACCTGGGCGACGTTGTCCGAGCCCCGGGAGCCGTGGCCGGCGAGGCAGACCACGAGGGGGTAGGTGCGGTCTTCTTCGAGGCGCGGCGGCGTCAGCATCCGGTAGGGCATGGTGTCGCCGCGGGCGCCGACAAAGGTTCGGGCCTCGAAGAGGGGGACGACCGTCCCGGGCGCCTCCCGGAGAGCGGCGCGGAAGCGCTCGGCGGCGCCCGGCCGGGCGCCGCGGTCCGACGGCTTCGCGCTGGCGTCCTGCTCGGGCCCCGAGCAGGCGGCAAGCAGGAACGCTCCGAGCAACAGGGCGGTGCAGGCCGGCGCCGTCGAGATCCTCATGGCATCTCCCCTACCGCGGACGGATGTCGATGAACTCGAAGAAGCAGGTCGCCGTCACCCGGGCCGAGGAGGCCCTCCGGGGCGCGGCCAGGCTGTCCGCCCCCGCCGGCGCGGCACCGGCCGAGACCCGGAAGCGCCATTGCCGGAGGACGCCCTGAAGACACTCCTCCACGCCGGGGCTGACCACCGACGACGACAGGACGCGGACCTCCTCGACCAGTCCCGAGGGAAGGATGGTGAGGCGCACCTCCGCTTCCCCCTCCGAGGCCCGGCCGGCGAGGAACTCCGTCTCGAAGCAGCGGTTGACCTCGGCCAACCGGGACTTGGCGAAGGCGTCGATGGCGGTCACGTCGCGGGTGATGTCGCCGGTGACGGCGCCGCTGACCTCGCTCGGGGAAGCCAGCCTGGCGCGGGTCCCCTCCTCGGCCGCCTCCCGCCACTCGCGGTGCTCCCAGACCTCGACCGTCCGGCGCCGGTCGAACTCGAAGGCCAGGTCGACCGTCTTCAGGGGATTGTCGAAGGCGTTGAACCTGAGGACGAGGTCGCGGATGTGCAAGGTGGCCCGCTCGACCTCGTCATCGAGGGGCTCGAAGGCGATGAACCCTCCGTACTCCTCGCCCTTGAAGATCTTCTCGCCGCTCAGGTAGCTGTTCGTACGCACGATGCCCATGCGCATGTTGAAGCGGTAGTACTCGTTGCCGCTGGGTCCGCGGCGCGTGCGGTAGTAGGACTCGAAGTTGAGGCGCGCCGACCCGGCCCGGATGCCGTAGGGCTCCAGGGCCTCGCCCTCGCGGTCGGTGGTCAGCAGGGCCCGCAGGGGAGGCAGCTCGACCTTGGCGTGATTGCGGTTGCGCACGGTCACGCGAAAGACGGTGAAGCGGTTGCGCACGTAGCCCACGGCGGGGTCGACGTAGTCGCCGTAGGTGTAGGGGTTGGAGGAGTAGCGCCCCTGGGTCGACTCGAGGGGGAAGAGCCGGTTGAGCTCCTCGTCGGTCATGTGCTTCACCTCGACGCGGAGCCCCTCGGCCTCGTGGGAGAGGACGCCGTCCTCCCCGGCGGCGTATCCCCCGCCGGGACCGGCCCTCGGGACCAGGAACGAGGAGTACTCGTAGCGCGGCGGGAAGAGCAGGGCGCAGCCGGCCAGCAGGGCCAGGGCGGCGCCCAGGGCGGACAACCTGCGGCAGGGGCTCTTCGAGGCGGTGGCCATGGAATCGCGGCGTCTCACTGGTTGTAGAAGTCGATCTGCTGCTGGGCGATGGAGCCCCTCTGGGTGAGGGCGAAGACGACGAGGTTGATCCCCAGCTTCACGTGGGGCTCGTTCTCGTTCTCCCTCTCCCAGAAGGCCCCGTAGCCCTTGTCGGAGTAGACGGCCACCAGCCGGCCGTCGAGGTAGATCCCCTCCAGCCAGTGGGAGGCCCGCCTCCCGGCCTGGTTCTCTGCGGCGCCGACGCCGACCTCCCCCCCGGGAGGCGGTCCGGCGAGGTCGAAGAAGACGTGGTAGATGGGATGGCTGTCGGGGATGCGCTCGAAGCGGGCGTCGCGGCCCAGGGGCGTGGCGGAACATCTGTCTCAGCGAGGCCTCCGCGGGGCCGTGCTGCATCTGGGGCAGGTCGTTGTCGGCGACCACGAAGCCGCCGCTGCGAAGGTACCGGTCGAGGCTCGCCGCCTCGTGCTCCGTGAGTTCGAAAGCGCGGTCGGTGGTGATGTAGACGAAGGGCGCCTTGAAGAGGTCCTGGGAGTCGAGGTACATCTGGTCGTCGACCTTGGCCTCGATGCGGGTGTGGTCGTTGATCCAGCGGGCCAGCTGGATCATGGAGCGCTTGCGGGAAGGCTCGAGGACGGTGCCCCAGGCCAAGCCGAGGTAGATGAAGCCGGTGATGTTGCGCTTGTCGGTGGGGTCCTGGATCACCAGGCTCTTGACCTTGCCGATGTCGAGGGCGGCCAGATCGAGGAACTCGGTCTCCATGTCGATCCGCTTCTCGGGCTCCTTCAGACTGGTCATGACGACCTGCTCGAACCGCGGGATGCCGACGAGGGCGCCGTCCGCCTCCCCCTCGCCGGCCGGGAGGACGAACTCGCCGCCGGCCCGCGCCCGCGTCCATTCCACCGACCCGGTCACGGCCGTCCGAGAGAGACCGCCCCGCACCACCGTGGCCGTGCGATCGCTGCGGGAACTCACCACCGGCGAGCCTTCCGGCACGGCCTGCTTGCGGAAGGCGAACTCCCGCACCAGCCGGGGGGCGGGGACGTAGAAGGGGGTCTCCTCCTCCTCGAACTCGAAGCGGGCCACGATCCGCTCCTCCTCCACCCCGGGGCGCGTGGCCATCCACGCGAAGAGCGCCGCGTGGAGGGCCGCCGAGAGAACCAGGGCGCCGCCGAAGAACCGCCGGTTCCGGCGCAGGACGGCGAGGATGTCGCGCGGCCCCGGGCTCACAGGTGCTTCCTCACGATCGAGTCACGCCGCCGCCGGGCAAAGTCGGCCACCTCGGGGGTGACCTGGGCGTTGCCCGTCTCCTCCTGGTCGATGATCTCCTGGAAGACCCCCACGGCCCGCTCCCACTCCTTCAGCCGCTGCAGGCAGACGCCGGCGTTGACTTTGGCCCCCACGCCGCCGGGGGTGTCCGGGTAGCGGCGCCATACCTCCTCCAGGGAGGCCAGGGAGCCGCGCAGCTGGTCCTCGTCCTCCTCCTCGACCGCGCGGTTGAACCGCTCCATGGCGGCGGTGTACTCCTGGAAGGCGATCACCTCCCGCAGTTGGGGCAGCACGGCGGCGGCCTCCTCGGCGGCCTCCGATCCCGGATGCTCGTCGAGGATGCGGCGGAACAGCTCGTGGGCGCGCTCGTACTCGCCGGCGTTGAAGCTCATCTCGGCGAGGGTGTAGCGCACCCTCGGCAGGTGCCGGCCCCGGGGATGGCGCCCGGCGTACTCCGAGAACGCCCGCACCGTCTCCTCTCCGGCCTGGTTCTCCCCGGAGGCGTTGGCCAGGCACCAGGCGATGTTGTAGAGGGCGTCCTCGGCCAGGCTGCTGGAGGGATGCTCGTCCACGACCCGCCGGTAGTTGCGCCGCGCCCTGTCGTACCGGTCGAGGTTGAACTGGCTCTCGGCCAGGCGGAAGAGGGCGTCGGCCGCCACGTCCAGGTGCGGGTAGCGCTCCACCACCTCCTCGAAGTGGCCGATCGCTTCGCCGAAGCGGGCCTGGTTGTAGTGGGCGAATCCGAGATAGTAGCGGGCGCGGCCGGCGTCCTCGTGCCCCGGGTGGCGCTCGAGGAGCCGCCCGAGGCGGCCCACCGCCAGCTCGTGGCGGTCGAGCTGGAGCGCCGCCAGCCCGCCCAGGAGCAGGAAGTCCGGCGCGTAGAACCCCTCCGGCCAGCGCTCGAGGCCGGAGGCCGCCGCGGCCTCGGCGGCCCCCACCTCCCCGAGCTGGATGCCGGCGTCGGCGAGCAGGTAGAGGGCCTTCTCGCGCACGTGGTACGGACGTCCCTCGGGCAGGCTCTCCCCCTCCTCGAACTCCAGCTCCGCGATGCGCCGGCAGGCGGCGGCGGCCTCCCCGTAGCGCCCCTCGCGGAAGGCGATTTCCCCCTGGGCGAGGTAGAGCTCGGCCCGCTCCAGGGGCGTCTGGGCGCTTCGGGCCAGCCGGCCGTAGAGCTCCAGGGCTTCCCCGGTCCGCCCCGACGAGGTGTAGGCCGTGGCCAGCAGGCGGGGGGCGGAGGCCCTTAGCTCGGGCTCGGTCCAGTCCCGCTCCAGGTCGACCAGGGCCTCGGCGGTGCGGCCGAGGCGGAAGAGGGTGACGGCGCGTCCGTAGGCGGCCCTCTCCTCCAGGTCGGGACCGGCGGCTTCGGCGGCGGCGGAGAACTCGGGCAGAGCGGCCTGGTGATCGCCGAGGCGCGAGTACGAGGCGCCCAGCAGGTAGCGGGACAGCGCCAGGGACCGGGGCTCCTGCTCCTCGACCTCCAGGCCGACCCGGAGGACCTCGATCGCCCGCCGCGGCTCCTCCTGCAGAAGCAGGATCTGTCCGGCCTCCTGCCGGGAGCGGCCGTAGAGGCCGGCCTCGGGGTCTACCTCCAGGAACTGCTCGACCGCCGCCTCCGGGTCGCCCGCGTCCCTGAGCACCTGGGCGAGCTCGAAGCGGGCCATCTCCGCCTCCGGCCGGTCGCCGAACCCGTCGATGAGGCGCCGGTACCCGGCGGCGGCCTCGGCGTGGCGGCCGGCCCCATGGTCGATCCGGGCGACCTGGAAGAGGGCGCTCATGCGGTAGCCGCCGTCGCCGGCGGCGGCTACCCCGAGGAACAGCTCCCGGGCCTCCCGCAGCCGGCCGCCGCCGCCCTGCAGCTGCATGGCGAGGGCCAGGTTGAAGCGCAGCTCGGCCTCGTAGTCGGAGCCCGGGTAGGCGCCCAGGGTCTGGCGCAGCTCGGCCTCGGCCCGGCGCAGGTAGTCCGATCCCTCGTCGCCGGACCGGCCCTCAGCGCGGCGGAACCAGGCCCTGGCGATCTGCAGCCCCGCTCCCTCGACGCTGAGCCCGGCCTGGGCGGCGCGGGCCTCGTAGAGGTTCCGGTAGCGGTCGTACTCGCGCACCGCCTCCTCGTAGTTCTCCAGCTCGAAGTGGCGGTTGGCGAGCAGGAGCTGCATGCGGGCCTTGCCGAAGGGGTCCCGCTGGGCCTCGATGGCCCGGCGGTAGACATCGATGCAGGACTCGACGTCCCCCCGGCCGCAATACATGTCGGCGTGGCGCAGGTAGGCCTCCTCGGCCAGCCGGCGTTCCTCGGCGAACTGGGTGGCCACCACCTCGAAGGCCTCGGCCGCCCCCGCGAGGTCGCCGGTCTCGGCGTGGCAGAGTCCGATCCGGAGCAGCGCCTTGGCCGCCAGCTCAAGGGCGGTCTCGTCCACCAGTCCGGCGATCTTCTCCCGCTTCATCAGCAGGATCTCGCGCTCCGACATCCGGCCGATGCGCTGGGAGTCGACGAGGCGCCGATAGCGCGGGATCGCCTCGGAGCAGCGGCCGAGCCGGACGTAGGCCTCGCCGAGCTGGAACAGGGCCCGGTGGACGCGGTAGCCGCTAGAGAACCGCTCCACCAGCCGCTCGAAGGCGTCGATGCTGCGGCCGTACTCCTCCTGGTCGTACCAGGCCCAGCCGATGTCGTACATGGCGTTGATGACGTACTTGCTGCCGGGATAGCGCTCGATCAGCAGCCGCGCCCCCTCGATGGCCCGGGGGTAGTCCTGCATCCCGTACCAGCAGGAGACCGCCTGGCTGCGGGCCAGGGCCTTGAGGGCCGGCTGCGACGAGGCCGCCTCGGTCTCCACGAAGAGGGCGGCGGCCTTCTCGTAGAGCCGGGAGGCCTCGGCCCCGAGCCGGACGCCCTCCTCCGGATCGCGGGCGCGCCCGGCCCGGGCCTGTGCTTCCCTGGCCATCTTGAGGTGGGCGTTGCCGGTCTGGTAACGGGCGACCTCCCGCAGCGGCGCGGTGATGTCCCCCACCGTGACCAGGACCGTTTCGCCGTCGAGGAAGGGGCTCTCGGTGGCGGCGATCCCCTCGTACTTCTCCAGGGCCTGGTCCCAGGCCCCGGAGGAGTAGAACCTCTGGGCCTCGGCGAAGGAGGCCTGCAGCTCCTCCCTCGTCGGCGACAGGCGGGAGGCCGCGACCATCGCCGCGAGGAGGCCCAGGATCGTCAGCTTGACCATGCTCCCCTCATTCGTCGAAGCCGAGGATGACGTTCATGAAGAGGGTCGTGGCCTCCCAGTTCTCGGCCGCCCGCAGGGGGTCGCCGAACTCGCGCGACCTCCTTCTCACCCCCAGGTTCATGGCGACCTCGTAGCCGAAGTAGGGCGAGAGGTTGGTCAACTGCAGCACCCGCGACCTCTCGTCGATGCTGTTGAAGCCGTCGGCGCGGTCGACGACGCGCACCGGCAGCCCCGGCACCCCCTCCAGGCCGAACCACAGGCGGGTGTTGGCGGTCAGCCGGTAGCGCACCTTCACGATCGGCAGCAGGGTCCACTCGTTGACCAGGTCCACGGGCAGACTCTCCCGGGCGCGGCGGAAGACCATCGCCTTGAACTGTCCCGTGAGCTGCCACGACCGGGCCGGCTCCCACACGTACTCGCTCCGCGCCACGGCGGTGAGCAGCCCCAGGCGGTCGGGGGGCTGGTGGCTGCCGTCGGCGAGCCGGCTCGGGCGCTGGCGGTTGACCGCGTAGCGGGCGTTCCCCCACAGGCGCAGGCCGGGAGCTGCCCTCCACTCCCCCTCCAGGTAGTGCTGGCGGTCGACGCTGTCCCGCCACTCCAGGTTGTCCTTGAAGATGCGCCTTCCGTAGCGCGGGAAGGTCCCCCCTCCCGTGAGCCGCTCCGAGAACACCTGGTAGGGGTTCTCCACGTCGTCGTGGAGCCGCTGCCACAGGATCTCGGCCCGGAGTCGGCCCCGGTCGGGGTCGACGAGCTCCAGGGACAGGCGTCCGTACAGGCTCTCGTTGCGCCCGCCCCCGGCGATGCCCCGCGCGTGCAGGCGGCCGGCGGTCAGACCGAGGCCGCGGGGCAGGTGCAGGCGGCCGTAGAGGTGGGTGCCCCGCTGGTCGAGGTCGTAGGGGAAGTCGGGGCGCAGGTCGTCCTCGCGCTCGTCGACGATGCCGTTGTTGTTCCAGTCCCGCCCGTAGACGAAGGCGTCGGGCTCGACGTCGAAACGCAGGAAGGGCTCCAGGTAGTCGGGCAGGTCGTTGCCGTTGCGGTTGGTGTCGGGGATGCCGTCGTTGTCGTCGTCCTTGCCGGGAAAGACGCCGTCGGGATCGTACTCGGGGGAGGTCCAGAAGATCACCGGCCGGTGGCCCGGGCCGAGGTCGGGATAGCGGTCGTCGTCGTCGTTGTCCTCCACGAAACCGCCGCTGAACTCCTCCTCGATGGAGAACGCCTCGCCGCCGCCTTCGACCGCGCCCCGGCGCCAGCTCCCGGTCACGTACCAGGCCCCGGAGGAGGTGCGGCTGCGGTCCCCGTTCCACCGGCGCAGTTGCGCCGACTCGCTCAGGCGGCGGAAGCCGGGCCGGCCGTCGGGATACTGGCGGTGCTCCACGCTGCGCGCGTACTCCCAGCGGACCCGGGCCCCGGCCGCCTCCCAGGAGCCGTCGACGCCCCACAGGGCCCGGCCCGTCCAGCCGCCCACGTCCAGCCGCACCCAGTCCAGGTTCGACAGGTCCTGCACGTTGCCGGGGGCCCGGACCCCGGCCCGGACCCCGGGGGTCTCCCGGATGTTGTTGCCGCCGACGATCCTCCCCGTGATCAGCCCGCCGCCGGTGCTCCAGAGGAACTCCTCCTTGTTGTTGCTGGCCTTCGTCTGGAACAGGCCGACCACGTCGACGCGGTAGTCGTTGCCCACCAGGGCCTCCACCTGGGCGGCGCGCACGTAGGGCTCGCCGCGCAGGTCGTAGAACAGGAGCACCGCCTCGTGGCCGTCGGCCCGCAGCTGCCCGGGTCCCGGCGGCAGCGGCTCCACCCAGCGCAGGAGCTCCGGCAGGTTCACGAGCCGGCTCACGTCCTCGCCGGCGAGGTGGCGCTGCAGGTAGAACACGTCGGCGAAGCGGGTCCCCTCGTCCTCGTAGACGGTGCGCAGGAACCCCGTCCCCGTGGGGATGCCGACGGCCGTGGGATTCTGGGCGTCGATGCGCACGGCGAAGGGCTGCAGGTCGGGGCGGAGCTGGCCGTCCAGGTAGAGCCTCACGTCGTTGATCACCGCCCCGGCCGTGCGGTCCTCGGGGGAGTCGTCGGCGAAGCGCACGATGAGGAAGCTCGGAAGCACCTGGGGCGACTGCAGGCCCCCGCGCATGCTGAACTCCGCCTGGTCCGAGTCGAAGAGGTGGAAGTTCACCCCGGTGAGGCCGAGGCTGGCGGCCCCCACCCGGACCTCGCCGTGGCCGCCCAGCAGCAGGGCCGCGTCCCGGGCCTCCTCGGAGATGTCGACCTGCCACCAGGTCGGGGCCTGGCCGTACTGGTCGCCGGAGACCGGGCCCATCCAGCGCTCGGCGATGGTGGTGAAGCGGGCGCGGCCGGTCTCGGCGTCGAGGCGGACCCCGTCGAAGCCCGCCAGCCTCAGGGTGAGGGGTGTGAAGGTGGTGCGGATCTCGCTGCCGATGACGAGGGCCGTGGCCCACCCCTTGTGGGACTCCCGGGCCACAATGTTGCGCCCGAAGCGGTCCCAGCGGGCCCGGTTCTCCACCGGCAGGGGCAGTCGCCGGGAACTGCCCGCCGACTCGGTGAAGGTGTTGGTCCGCGTCTCCCGCCAGTCGTAGACGTCGTATCCCTTGATCAGGAAGTTCCCCATGGGCCCGTAGTGGTTGACCCGGGAGTAGCGGCTCGAGTCGGGGATCACGTAGTCGGCGAAGCTGTAGTCGCGATAGCCGCGGCCGGGCCGGTAGAGGAAATCGCGGCTGGAGAGCCCCAAGGGGACCTCCGGCGCGGCGTCGGTGCCCGCCGGCCCCGCGCTCCCCGCCAGGAGGAGGAGGGCCGCGTATCCGAGGCGGGCCCGGCCCGTCATCCCTGGAAGGGCTCCACGCCCATGACCAGCCGCAGGAAGAACACGGCGCGGTCGATGTTGCGCGCGTCCCGGCCCGCCTCCCGGAACCTCAGCTTCTTCAGGCGGTAGCCCATGTTGAGGGTCATGAGGTGGCCCTGGTAGGTGGTGGTGTTGGCGACCATGGCGACGTAGTCCCGGGAGGAGTAGTCGACGCCGCCGTGGAGCGGGTACCGGTAGCGGGCATCGAGGAAAGGCAGGCCCTGGGCCCCGGCGCGCAGGGAGGTCCGCGGCGTCAGGGCGTACTCGGCGAGCAGGATCGGGTAGAGCCGGCGCTCCGAGACGGCATTGATCCGGCCCTCCTCGTCCCGCCTGCTGTAGGCCATGTACTTCACCTGGGGCGTGAGGGTGAGGGCCCGCAGCCGCCACCGGTAGTCCGCGCGCAGCACCCAGGCCAGCTCGCGGATGGTGTTGGCCGGCTGCCGGGAGGTCCGCCTCTGCAGGTTGAGGGTGTGCTTGAGCCGGCTGTCGACGGTCAGGTCCGCGACGCGCAGGAAGGTGGCCTCGAGCCAGGCGATATTCACGACACTGTCCCTCATGAGCAGCTCGTCGCCGACCTCGGCGGTGTAGTAGTCGTCGTTGCCCGGCACCGGATCCATGGGGACCGCGTGCTGCTCGAACCAGGCGAGCCTCGGCGCGTCGTCGGTGATGTCGTCGCGGACGCGCTTGAGGGTGTTGGAGAAGTCGATTCTCCCGTAGGGGTAGAGGGGGTGGTCGTACTTCAGCCGCGCATAGGCGACGTGGTTGCGGCCCCCGCCCCACACCTGCCGGACCCGGAACCCGCCCAAGGTCAGGGTCAGGTCGTCGGCGGCTTCGAACCCCACGAAGAGATGATGCCCCCTCGTGTCGGCGTCGTAGGGATAGTCGGGGTCGCGGTCGTCCTCCCTGTCGTCGGTGACGCCGTTGTTGTTCCAGTCGTCGCCGCGGGCGTACTCCGGGGGGTCGACGTGGTAGAGGAAGAAGGGCTCGAGATAGTCGGGGACGGCGTTGCCGTTCTCGTTGACATCGGCGCGGCCGTCCTGGTCCTGGTCGAGGCCCGGAAAGACGCCGTCCACGTCGCCGAAGCTGCTCTGCAGGAAGTGGAAGTCCGGGCGCAGGTCCTTGTCGTCGTTGTCGTCCACCGTGTCGAGCTCGAGGGTGTTGTTGTAGCGCTCCGCCCAGTTGGGGTCGACCTCGCCTCGGAAGGGGCTGCCCTCGATGTCGGTGTAGCTGCGGAAGACGGTGCTCTGGATGGCCAGCGAAGTCCCGTACAGGGGGTCCATGCGGAACAGCTCGCCGCCCACCTGGAACCGGTCGAACCGCCGGGTGGCGTTGATGAAGAAGGCGTTCCCCGAGCGCCGCTGCCACCGCTTCCGGCCCGGGGCCGTGGGGTACTGACGGAAGTCGAGGCTCCGGGCCCACTCGGAGCGCACCTGGAACCCGAGGCTCTCCAGCTCGATGCGGGCGCTGGCCACGGTGCGCCCGCTCTGCCGGCCGTACTCGAACTCGACCCACCGCAGGTTGCTGCCGTCCTGCACGTTGCCTATCTGGGCGGCGACCTCGTGGAAGTACGAGGCCTGCTGCCCGAAACCGCCCACCCCGGAGGCCAGGGGCTGGACCTCGGCGATGCTGATGGCGTAGTCGTTGGCCACGAGGGCGCGGAAGCGGACGGCCTCGACCCGGCCGCGCAGATCCTCGGGGATCTCGAACCAGTAGATGAGGTACTCGCTGCCGTTGGCCTCGAGGTAGCCGCGCCCCTGCGGGTCCTCCAAGGGAAGCTCCCCCCTGGCGAACTGCAGGTACGGCGGGATCGTGCGGTTGCGCGGGAACAGCCGGTCCCGGTTGGCGTTGGTCTGATCGCGCTGCCTGGAGTCGTGGCGGGTGACGCTCACGCGGACCGCGTCCCTCAGCTCCCCCGCCGCGTGCAGGTCCATGACGCGGGCTCCGCGGCCGTCGTCCGGGGATCCGTCGCCGACCTTGACGGCGATCATCATGGGGGGCACGGTGCCGCTGGAGGGCAGCACGCCTCTCAGGGTGTGGTCCCCCCAGTCGATGAAGCTGTCCGTGCGGTTCAGGTTGACGTAGTTGAGGCCCACGTTCAGGGCGCCGATCTGCCGCTCCAGGTGGCCCCCCAGGAGGTAGGCCGGCTCCTGCCGCCGGCCGTGAAACTCGTTGTCCTCGGGGACCGCCCGGCCCACGTTGAGCTTGGCCGCGTAGATGGGGAAGTCGGCCCGCGAGGAGACCAGGGAGAGCCGGGTCGGTCCCGTGTCCATGTCCCATCGCACCCCGTTGAGGGCCGCCAGGTCGAGGGTCAGGGCCGTGAACTTGGTGCGGATGCGATCGCCCACGATGAGCCGGGCGGCCCGGTTCTTGTAGTTGTCCCGGGCCACCACCAGGTTGCTGACCCAGTCCGAGTAGATCAGCCGCGACTGGCCGGCGGCGACCCCCCGCTGCCCGAAGGCCCGGTTCGACTTGTCGATCACGCTGCCGTTGCCGAATGCGATCGACGGTCTCGTCTCTTCGCTGCTCCAGATCGTCGTGCCGCGCATGACGTAGCTGCCGAGGTCGTCGAAGACGGGCCTCCGTCTCTGCGACCAGGGATCGACGGCGTAGGGGTGGTAGCCGCTGCGGGCGTAGCTGTCCTCGTACTCCCCCCCCTCCTGGTAGAGCAACTGGGAGGAGGCCGCCCCCGGCCACGACAGGAGGCCCCACAGCCCCGCGAGGAGGGCAAGACCCGGGCGTCTGGCGCGGCCGGCCATGCTACAGGGCCCGGACCTGGATGAAGAACTCGGTGAACCTCTCCACCGGCTGCTTCGGCAGCGAGACCCGCACGGCGCGGCTCGAGCGGACCCCCATGTTCACGCTCACGTCGTAGCCGCTGTAGTTGCCCGTGGTCTGCACCGCCGCGAGGTAGTGGCGGGCGTCGAAGTCCTCCCCCTCGGCCCTGCAGTTGCGGTGCATGTGCCGGAACCCGGGGACCCCCTGGACCCCGGCCCTCAGGAGCGTGCCGGAGCTGAGGCGGTAGTCGGCGCGGAGGATTGGGAAGAGGTCCCAGACGTGCACCGAAGCCAGCAGCCGCCCCGGGGCCTCCCGCCGCAGCACCAGGAGCTTGGCCATCGGCGAAAGGGTGATCCCGCCGCGCACCCAGGTGTAGTCGGCCTTGCTCACGAAGGCGTACTCGCGCACGTCGCCCGGGACCGCCCCGACCCCTGCGCGGCGGGCGTTCCACTCGCACTTCACCGCGTTGAAGACGTCGAGGCCGCGGATCGCGGTGTAGCGGCCCTCCAGGAAAGCGGTGTGGACGAGGCTGTTGGCCAGGAGCAGCCCGTCGGGCCTCAGCCGGTAGACGACCTCGGCCCTCGAAGTCTGATCGAAGGCGTGCTGGTAGACGGGGTTGGGGATGTCATCGCGGACCCTGCGTAGGCGGTAGTTCAGGCGCATTCCGCCGGTCCCATCCCGGGTGAGGCCGTACCCCAGCTCGGCGTAGCTCACCTCGTTGCGGCCGCCGCCGGCCCGCTGGCGCAGGTCGTAGCGCCCCACGACCAGGTCGAGCCCCGGCGCCGGCCCCAGGCCGAGAAGGACGTGATACCCCCTCTGGTCGCGGTCGTACGGGTAGTCGGGCTTGTTGTCGTTCTCCCTCTCGTCGACGACCCCGTTGTTGTTGAAGTCGTCGCCGTACACGAACTCGTCGGGCTCGGCCCCGTACATGAAGAAGGGCTCGGCGTAGTCTGGGATGTGATTGCGGTTGACGTTCACGTCCACCGTGGCGTCGTCGTCCGCGTCGAGGCCTGGGAAGACTCCGCGGCCCCCTCCGAGCTGGTAGTCCCACCGGGGCTGGGGGACCTGGGCGTCGGGGTCCGGGTCGCTCGAGGAGCGGTAGACCTGGGACCACGCCGGATCGAGGACGTCCCAGTGCTCGACCACGTCCGGCCACTCGTCGCCGTCGTCGTTGTCCTCCACGAGGTCGTAGCGCAGCAGCTTGTTGCCGCCGCTGAGCCAGACCGGCATGGAAGTCTCGAAAGCGGCGGGCATCTCCACGTACTCCAGGCCGAGCCGCCAGCCCGCGGCCTTGCGTGACAGCCGGGCGTACCAGGCACCGGTGCCGTCGGCGCGGCGGCGGCCGTCATGGGGGAACTGGAAGCGCTGCTCGTTGAGCACGTAGGCGGCGTCCACGGTGGCGCCCAGCCACCTCACCGTGAGGTTGCTACCGTACTGGGCAAGGCCCGTCGGGAAGCCGTATTCGACGGTCACCCAGGCGAGGTTGGACCCATCGGTGACGTTGCCCGCCGCCCGGGCGACGTTGTGCCAGTCGTCCCAGCGCGGCTCTCCTCCTCCCTGGAAACCGTACGAGGCGCCCACGTCGATGCTGTAATCGCCGGAGACCCGCAGCCGGTAGCGCAGGTCCCGGGCCGCCCCGGGGATCTCGAAGCGGTAGATGAGCAGGTCCGTGCCGGTGACCTCCACGGGGCCCCCGCCGGAAGGTACGGGAACGCCGTGGGTGAAGAAGCGGCCCGGCCGGCCCCTGCTCCGGGTATCCACCCGGAGCACCCTGTCGGCCTCCGGAATCCGCGGCGCCCAGGCGCCGTCGCGGCGGATGTGGGGCGCGTGCTCGGGATCGACGGTTAGGAGCGTCCGGCGGGTGCCGTCGAAGACCGAGGTCGGCAGCAGGCGGACATCCGGCTCCAGGTCGAGCACCCGGCCGTCGGCGACGACCTGGATATCGAAGAGCCGGGGACCGAGACCGTCCCCGGGCGAGTCGTCGCTGATGATGACGTAGTAGGAGCCGGCCGGCTCGAGACGGGTGGGGACGTTGCCGCGCAGGCTGGCGCCGCGCCGCTGCGAGTCCTGAAGGTGGAAGTTGACGTAGGTCGCCCCGAAGGTGACCACATCGCCCACCCTGCTCTCCCAGTGGCCGCCGAAGAGGTAGTGGGAGAAGAACCGGTTGGCGCTAATCGGCCGGGGCGCCCGGGAGACGACGGCGGAGAAGCGGTTGCGGTGGGAGGAGGCGTCCCAGCGGAAACCCTCCAGGCGGGCCAGGTTCAGGGTCAGGGGGCCGAAGTAGCCGTCCAGCAGGTCTCCCATCATGAACCGGGAGCCCCAGCCCCGGTAGTCGTCGCGGAGGATGACCATGTTGCGGAAACGGCCCAGGTCCCACGAGGCGGAGCTGCTGACGATAGGGTTGAGCGTCCGCGTCTCCTGGACCCGCAGGATCTCCCGCCCGTCGACGAGATAGAGCCCGAAGGGGTCGTAGAGCGGGGCCTCCCGACTCTCGCCGTAGTCCCGGTAGCTGTTCAGGCTGTAGTTCTCGTAGCGCTCCTCCCAGAGGGGGTGGTACTCCTTGTTGAGGAATTCCCGCTCCCCCGACCACGGATCCTGGCTGAGGAACTGGGCGTGGGCGGCCCCCGCCGCCAGGAGCGCGGTGAGGGCTGCGCTAGTAAGCGACGGCGACGACACCGCTTCGGGTCTCGTTGCCCGTGTCGAGATCGGCCTCGACTCGGAAGAGGTAGAGCCCCGGGGGCACCCTCCTTCCGGCCGCGTCGGTGCCGTCCCAGGTTCCGGGCGCCCCCGGACCCACGTAGGCGCCAGCCGGGACCGGCGGCGGGGTGAGGTCGCGCACCGGCCGGCCGCCGAGATCGAAGATGCGGATCGAAACGCGCCGCGGCCGGTCCACCACCGAGAGGATGAACTCGATCACCGTGCGGTCGTTGATGCCGTCGCCGTTCGGCGTGATCACCGGCGGCTCGGCCCGCACCTGCGAGAGGGCGTCTTCCCGGGTCGTGGAGGTGGCCACCGACCAGGACCAGGGCTCGTCCGTGTCCGGGTCGCGGCCTCGGTTCTCGGCGGCGTTGAGGGGGTTCTCAGAACCCGGACTGAAGAGGGCCGCCCGGAACTCGTGAGCGCTGGCGTGGGTGCGCGTAAGAAAGGGGATCTCCAGCGCCATGGGCGCGGCCAGGGGCTCGGCGAAGGTCAGGGTGAGGTGCCGCTGGGTGGACTCCCAGCCCGAGAGCAGATCGCTGACGGCGGCCTCTTCCGCCAGCCGGGCGGCGCTCGGCACGTCGATGCGCAGCCTCGCGACGCCGAGATCCTCCGCTTCTAGCTCGAGATCCAGGTGGTAGGTGAAGAGCTGCTCCTCGCCCATGGGGACCCTGTTGGGCGAGACCCGGCCCCGGGTCGCCCGTCGATGGAGCAGCCCCGACCCCGCGGGATAGAGAGCGGTGGAGGCGGCCACCTCGGTGTCGAAGTCCACCTCCAGATGCTCGAACACCGGCGTGAGGTCCTGGTCGTGGGTCGCCAGGTGGAGGCGATACTGCAGGAGCCGCCCCGGCTCGGCGGCGGGGAACCAGGCGCCGCTGGAGTCAGGGGCGCTCCAGCCTCCGTCGTCGGTGAAGACGGCCAGCTCCAGGGTGTCGTCGCCGGCGGCGAACTTCGCCAGCGAGTCCCCCGCGGCGGAGACGAAGAGCCGGCGGCCGTCCGCGGCGGCGGCGAGGGAGTCTCCCGTGCGAACCTCGAGCGAGATGCTGGTGCGCTCGGGGACCGTCGCCTCCCAGCGCAGCCGCCCCAGGTTCTTTGGGCCGGCGGGGGCGCCGAGGTCCAGGAGCCGGGAGAGGTAGACGCCCTCGTCGGCGAATCCGTCGCCGAAGACCTCGAACTCGGCGATCGCCGGGCGGGAGCCGGGGTTGATGTCGACGATGACGAAGCGCACGAAGCGCGTCCAGGTGGGGCGGAATTCCACCTCCGTCCACGGGTACTGGGACGGGTCGGCGTCGGCACCGGAACAGGGGGAACGCTTCCAGGGCATGCAGCCGATGTCGTGGCGCACGCCGACCTCGGTCCAGCGGATCTGGTCGTCGCTGACCTGCACCGAGTAGCCCCGCAGGGAGTTCTCCTCGAACTCCCTGGCGTTTCGGCCCAGGGTGATGACCCTGACCTTGTGGATCAGCCGCCGGTCCTGCAGGTCCACGTCGGCGGAGAAGCTGAGGGCGCTCGCCGGGGCGTTCCAGCCCTTCTCCAGATTCCCGTCCACGACCTCGGGGTGGTTGGAAGGCTTGCCGAGGGCGAGGTTCACGCCCCTGATCCGGCCGAGGACCACGCCCCCCGCCACGCTGCCTAGGTCGACGCCTCCGGGCAGACCCGCGACCACGGCCGGAAGCCCTCCCGGGAGCCCGTCGTATGCGACACCGCTCGTGTCCATTGCGCCTTCCTGGACCACCAGCCAACCCTCGCGGTCCTCCACCCCGCCCATCGTCCATTCCGTCCCCTGCGGCCGATCGGCCGACCAGCGCCAGGCCTGGATCCTCTGGTTCGTCGTCGTCCGGGCGAGGATCGAATCCCCGGCGACCACAGCCGCCATGACGCCGTTCCCGGCCCCGTCGCCGCCATTCACGACGGCGATACCGATGTCGTTCTCACCGCTCGCGATGGCGACTTCGTGGGCGGTCATCCGGGTCCAGAGGGAGTCGGAGCCGACGCGGAGACCGTTGAAGAAGACCTCGTACTGGTCGACGGCAGCCACGTGCAGGGACCCCGTCGTCTCCGCTCCGGAGACGAAGGTGGTCCGGTAGAGGATGGTGTCGGGCCAAGTGCTCTGCACCAAGGAACCCGGACCGGCGGCAGCCCTCCCAGCAAAGGGGGCGGCCGTCAAGACGAGGACGTACGCCGCCAGACGGCCGCCGCTCCTGACGGGAGAAGGACGGCTGCTCAGGTCGGGGCTCGGCATCGGGGATGCGCCTGTTACGAAGGGAGGGAGGCGGCCGGAATGAAAAAAGAAAGCGGCAGGTGGATCACACTGT
This sequence comes from Candidatus Latescibacterota bacterium, assembly GCA_964291625.2. Classification (GTDB taxonomy): domain Bacteria; phylum Latescibacterota; class UBA2968; order UBA8231; family UBA8231; genus UBA8231. The sequence continues at coordinate 24,488 of OZ220089.1, forward strand.
CCACCTGCCGCCGAAGGACTCGACCAGGGGCGGGCAGCCGGAGACGACTGCCCTCCACCTGTCGTTCCGCGCCTACTTGAGCAAGGTCAGCCGCTTCGAGTCGACGAAGTCACCCGCCGTCAACTCGTAGACATAGACTCCACTGGCCACGGGGTAGCCGTTGGCAGCGAGACCGTCCCACGTGGCCTCGTAGACCGCAGAATTCAGCGGCTCGTTGACCAATTCGGCCACCTCCTGCCCGGCGGAGTTGTACACGGCGATCCGCACGGTGACGTCCTCTCCGAGACCGCCGATCTCGAAGGGGATCGTCACTTCGGGGTTGGCCGGGTTGGGATAGGCGTCCCCCAGGGAGGAGCTCGCCGGAGTGGCGCCTGCTCCGACCTCGGCCACCGCCGTGAACTGGTCGCCGATGCGTCCGGTGATGAGGTCGGCGGGCGTGTGGTTTGCGGTGATCTGGCCACCGTACTGGGTGTAGTAGCCGTCCCATGACGAGCCGTGGTTGATCCAGCGGACATAGCCCGGGTTGGTGCCGGGGACCACGCCGGGGATGTCGACCTTGAACAACCCCGAGCCGTCGGGGCCGAGGACCCAGCCCTCCAGGGGTGTGTTGTAGCCGCTCCAGACCGAGATGCCCCAGCTTGTGGCCGCCACCTCGGTGTTGGTCAGCTGGTCGAAGCCGTTGGGATCGCCGCCGGCGGCCTCGGCCTCGGGACCGTAGAGGCGCTCGATGAAGCCGTCGCCGTTGCGGTTCTGCCAGATCAGGGAGCCGTCGAAATCCCTCTTCATGGGGAAGCTCTGGAGGTTGAAGAAGTCCCCTTCGGCGACGTTGTCCCAGAACTGGTGCGCGTCGAGGCCCGTCGTGTAGATACCGGTGTCGTCCACGTCAAGCCCCCAGGGCCCCGATACCTTCATCTGATCGGCGCCGTCGGCGTCGACCCAGGGGGTGGTGTAGTACTCGGTGTAGTCGATCATGTCCACGATCTCGCCGGTGGCGCGATCGAGGGAGTAGACGGCCGGCTGAACGGGCCAGCCGTTGGGCCTGTGGCTGACCCAGATGAGGCCGTCGTCGGCCACCCACGGATGGTGCTGCTCGGCCGAAAGGGCCGAGCCGGGCATGCGCTCGTCGAAGGCGACGAAACGGCCGGGATCGGAGACCGGCCAGTCCGGGTCGGGGGTGATGGTGCCCCCATCTTCGTCGATGATCGCCTTGAAGACGCCGACGGATGGAGTGTTGCGGTACTTGATGACGTAGATGATGCTGTTGTCGGCCGGATCGATCTCGAGACTGCCCATGTCGTTCCAGCCGCCGTCGGCATCGGCTCCGGTCATTTCGTTCACCCAGGGGACGCCGAAGGTCTCGTACGGGATCTGCTTCTCCGCGCCTTCCTCCGGGTAGAACACCGAGTAGTCGGTGCCCATCGGGGCCCGCCGGATGGTGTGGGCGTTGGACCCTCCCTCGATGTCGGTGGCGTGGTAGGTCCAATAGACCATGGGCGCCTCGGGATCGTCGGTGGGATCGAAGCGCGTGGCCTGGGCCCAGGGGCTGTTGCCGCCGCCGACGATGGTCGGGGTCGTGTCCTGGTTGATGGCGAACAGGTAGTATCGGTAGGTTCCCGATGCCACTTTGTTCCCGTTGTAGTCGGTGCCGTCCCAGGAGATCGTCCCGTCTCCGGCGGGCATGTCGACGCCGGGCGAGACGTACACCAGCTCGTCGATCCCGGCCGCTCTCACCACGGCCCCGCCCGGACCTCCCCCGTCCGTGGCGGGAGGGTTAGCGCCCTCCGTGTACACCGCGAGCCACACCGTGGCCTCATGGCTCAGGGTGAAGGGAAGCTGCAGATCGCCGTTGAAGTCGTAGGGGACGTCACCGGTCTCACCGAGGGTGAGCTTGACCGGAAAGCCGTACCGGTAGGTGGTGTGCCAGCCGAAGTCCGGATCTCCGTACTGTGCCGTCTGCGCGAAGACCGCGCCGGCCAGAAGCAGACCCGAAAGGGCCGCCATCGGTGTTCTCATCTTCCTGCCTCCCTCCTGCAAGGGTGGTCGGGGGTCGTTTTTACCATGAGGCTGTCCGCCCCCTTTGAGGGGCGTCTGGGAAACTTCACACCTTGTTGTTTTCCTGTAACTTAGGGGATATTGTGATCAAGGTGGGGAGGAATCCCCACTACACATTTGGAGGATAGTGTATCCATGGAACGGCAAAGTACCGCCCATGTCAAGCAAAACCTCCCTTCGGAGGGGTCTTTCTCATTCCGGAGCGGAACCGCCTTCGGAGGAGGTCTCCCCCGGTGGAACCCTGGTCAACTCGGACGCCTGCACTCGATTCATGGGATCGCGGCCGATGGCGACCATCCGCGTGGCCGGACTCACGCTCAGCTTCTGGTACGACTCGAACGGCGACCATCTCTTGGCCCCGGGACTCCTGAGGTGCGTGGCCTGGTCCGGGTCGGGGTCGACGCCGACCCGGCGGAAGGCCTCGGCCTCGTCGAAGGGGTCCATGCGCTGAAACCGGTAGGTCAGCCAGATGATCTTGCCCATGCGCGAGAAGGCGGTGATCCGGGCCCCGGCCACGTCGGGCCAGCTGGCAAAGCCATGTCCACTCTCCATGTGGGGATCAGGGGTGTAGTGTTCGGGCTCGCCCCAGCGGTCGATCGCCTCCTTGAGACTGCTGCCCAGGGCCCGGCGCGCGTGCAGCAGCCCTTCCTCCTGTCGCGAGCACGAGCCCATGGAGACGGCGGTGATCAGCAGCGCGAGAACAACTCCTCCAATGCTCTTCATCTGCTCCTCCTGGCGGCTCCCTGCCGAGGCCGGTGGCGCGGCGTTCTCCTGCCGGCTTCCCCCGGCGGCGGGAGTAACCGCCCCGGCATGGAGCGGCGACTGCGGCCAAGGAAGATGGGCATCCAGCCATGGCAGGAGTAGTCCCTGGCACCGCCATGGGCGGGATCTGGCCTGCTGGACGGTGGCGTCGACGGCCGGCTATCGTTGCCCGCCCCCGGAGCCACCTCCGGATTCTCCCTCCCGGCGGGAACCGGGAGCACTCATGAGATCTCCGGCTCCCCTTCTGACCCGCCGTCCGCCGAGGGGTCCGGTCCTCCTGGCGGCCGCCGGCCTCTCCGCCCTCGCCTCCTGCGCCCCGGCACCTCCCCCGCCGCCGAACGTCCTCATCCTCCTCATGGACACCCTGAGGGCGGACCGCCTCGGCTGCTACGGCTACCCGAGGTCGACGAGCCCCGTCGTCGACAGCCTGGCCGCCGGGGGCACCCTGTTCACGCGCTGCTACGCCCCCTCCGACTACACGCAGGCCTCCACCGCCTCCCTGTTCACCGGGCAGTACCCCCTGGCCCACGGCTACGTGAACTCCCACTACGTCCTCGAAGAGGCGAAGGTCACCATGGCCGAGATCTTCGCCGAGGGCGGGTACCGGACGGCGGCCTTCATCGCCAACGGGCTCGCGGGCCGGAAGTACCGGATGGACCAGGGGTTCCAGGAGCACCTCGAGAGGAACAGGGCCTCGGCCCCGGAGCTGGCCGAGGCGGCCAGGGAGTTCATCGGCCGGCAGACCGAAGGCCGGCCCTTCCTCGCGTACATGCACTTCCTCGACGTCCACGACCCGCACCGCCTTCCCCCCGCCTGGTTCGGCCGCTTCGCGGACCCGGAGGCCTTCGCCTTCGACATGCAGGACACGCTGCTTCTGGAGACGATGGTGATGCGCGCCTGGTGGTCGACGGCGCAGAAGTGGCGGGAGGATCCGGTGCGCGAGAGAGAGGTGACCCGCTACTTCGAGGATTACGCGGACCTGTACGATTCCTCCATCGCCTACTGGGACGAGGCGGTGGGGTCGATCCTGACAGCCCTGGCCGAGGAAGGACTCGACGGCAACACGGTGGTGGTGGTCACTTCCGATCACGGCGAGCAGCTGCTGGAGCACGGGTTCTTTGGCCACGCCAACTCCGGGTACGAGGTGGGCCTGCACGTCCCCCTCGTGATCTACGACCCCGCCGAGAGCGGCGGACGGCGAGTCTCCAGCCCCGTGAGCCTCATCGACGTGCTCCCCACCCTCCTGGAGCGTGCGGGGATGCCGGTGCCGGAGCATGTCCAGGGCCGGTCCCTGGGGACCTTCTCCGGTGCCGGAAGCGGAAACGACCGTGGCGAACGACCCATCTACACGGAGGGCACCTTCTTCGCCAACCGGCCGGTGGGGACGCTGATTCAGACCTTCCGGGAGGGCCGGTGGAAGCTCGTCCTCGACCGGCTGCGGGACACCAAGGAGCTCTACGACCTGCGCGGCGACCCCGGGGAGATCTGCAACCTGCTGGATACCGAGGCCGAGGTGGCCGCCCGGCTGTACCGGGGCCTGCTGCGGCAGTACAACGCGAACCTGGAGATCTTCGACGCGGGGCGCAGGCCGGCGGCCGCTCCGGGAGCCGACAAGCTCAGGGAGCTCCGGTCCCTTGGCTACGTCACCGCCCCGGGCCCGAGGCCTCGCCGGCTCCCTCCGCAGTTCTTCCCCATGGCCGGGTCGGCGGTGAGCCCCTTCGGCCCCTTCGGCGACGAGGAGGACCTGCACCGGTTCTCCGACCACCTGGACTTCACCCGGCCCGGGGGGGCGGTCCTCGGACAGATCGTGCGGGGCTGCAGCCAGGACCCGGCCCTGGCCGACGGGACCGGTCTCTGGTTCGACCGCCGGGCCACCTTCCTCCTGCGCAACGACGGCGCCAGGCGACGCGTGCTCTTCGAGATCGCCGTCGATCCGCGGGCCCCGTCGGCGCCCACGTCGGTCCAGATGGAGTTCGACGACGCGCCGGGGGAGGTCTTCCCCGTCGAGGGAAGCGGGGTGATTCGAGTGGAGGCCGCCCTGCCGGACTCCCTGCGGAAGGAGGGGTACTTCCACGCGGGGCTGCTCGCCGACAGCCGCTTCGTGCTGCTCGCAGGGCCGTCTCCTCGAACCCACCGCCACGCGGCGCTCAAGATCCGCGCCGTGCGGCTGCTGGAGTGAGCGGACTCAGCGGATCCCGAAGGTCTCGACGCCGAGCGCCTTGAGCCGGTCGAGGAGGGAGATCACGTCCTGGTAGGGAACCACCCCCGCCGCCTGGAAGACGACCTTGCGGTCCCCGGTGTGATCGGTCGGAAAGAGCTCGGCCAGCAGGTCCGGCAGCTCCTCCTCGGCCACCTCGCGGCCGTCGACGAGGATCCGGCCTTCGGCGGTCAGGACGACGACGGGATCCGGCTTCGCCCGCGCCGAGCCGACGCCGCCCGCCCGCGGAAGGGTCGCCGAGAGCGACTCCAGCAGGATCGGGGTGATCACCAGGAATCCCAGCAGCAGGCACAGGGAGACGTCGCCCATGGGTGTGACGTTGATGCTGGACTGCAGGCGCGGCTGCGCTCTCCGGCGGCGTCTCACTCGCCTCTCCCGGCGAGCAGGTCCACCGAGGGAGCGCCGATCCCCTGGCAGATCTCCATCAGCTCGAGGATCTCCTGGTAGGGCAGGTTGCGCGCCCCTTTGATGATCACCGGGCCGCCCTCCTTCCCGCGGTAGGCCCTGGCCACCTCGGCCTTCACCGACCGGTCGTCCACGGGGATCAGGTTGACGTACATGGAGCCGTCGGCCCGGATCGACAGGACCACCCGGTCCTCCGCGCTCTCCTCGAGGCGGTCGGCGTGCAGGGCCACGGGGGTCTCCACCTCGATCCCCTCGCGGAGGATAGGCATGACGATCATGAAGATGACGAGCAGGACGAGGGCGACGTTGACGATGGGGGTGATGTCCGGCATCGGATCCAGCCGGGGGCGCCCGGCCCGGGTCCTCAGCCGCTCCCTGCGGGCCACGACCGCCTCTCGTCAGTCGGTCCCGGCGGGGGCGGGAAGGAGGGCGCGCCTGGCCGAGCGGTTCACGAGGCGGCTCGCCGCATTGTCCAGCTCGATGGTCATCACGTCGATCCGGTTCATGAAGAAGTTGTAGGCCCACAGGGCCGGGATCGCCACGAAGAGCCCGATCACCGTCGTCACCAGGGCCTCGGAGATGCCCCCCGAGACGGCGTCCAAGCCACCGGAACCGGTCTCGGCGATGCTGCGAAAGGCGGCGATCAGGCCGGTCACGGTGCCGAACAGGCCCAGGAAGGGGGCGACCCCGGAGATCGTCGCCATGCCAGTGAGGCGCTGCCGAAGGTTGATCACGGCCACGTCCAGGGCGCGGCCGACGCTCTCGTCCACGCCCTCCATGACGACGGCGTCCGACTGCCCCTCCGACCGCAGGATCTCGTACTCCTCCAGCCCGGCCGAGACCACCTCTGCCAGGGAGCACGAACCACCCTGCCCGTGTTCCCGGGCGCTCGCAAGCAGCCGGTCCAGGTCGGGCACCCCCTCTCCCGCCTCGGCGGCGAACTCGGCGGAGCGGCGCCGGGCGCGGCCCAGGGCGACGGCGCGGTCGACCATGACGGCGTAGGAGTAGACCGACATGCCCCCGAGGACGAGGACGACGGCCTTGCCCGTAACCGCCATCGAAAACCACAGTCCGCTGATGATCTCCATGATCCCTCCCTGCCGGGGGCCCGGCCCGCGGTAAAGAAGCGGTTCGAGATGACGGACTCCAAGGTGGAGCTGCCGCTCACCCCTCCCGCTTCTGCTGCGCCAGCTGCGCCATGTAGGCCTCGCGGCCCATGATCGTCTTCTTGTAGTGCCACCGCGTGCGCTGCGGGTACATCGTCAGCGAGCGGTCCTCCAGGGGCAGGGTGACGGGCACCTGCCCGCGGCGGTGGGACTCGCGCAGGGCGATGGCGATCTCGAGGGCGTGGCGCAGGTCGTCCCCCGTGGTGATTTCCAGCTCGCCGCCCTCCTCGAGGACGCGGATGAAGTCGTCGACGATGGCGCGCATGACGTCGCCGGGGTCGATCCAGCCTGACTCGTCGTATCCGCGGTCGGTGTTGAGCTCCTCCTCGAATCCGGCTTCCACCGGCTCCATGTCGGCGAGGCCGACCCTCTCACGCTCCTCCGGGGCCAGGCGCAACTGCAGGCCGAGTCCGGTGTTGTTGCGGTTCAGGATCATGCCGCGGGTGCCGATGACCTCGAGGCAGCTCGGGGACGTCTCCTCGACGCCGATGAAAGCCTCCACGCCGTTGGCGAAACGCACCCAGCCGCCGACGTTGCCGAAGCCGGTGGGGGCGCCGTCGTAGGGGTGCTCATGATCGCTGTGGGGGTCTTCGGAGGCGCGGCCGATCACCTGCTCCACCGCCGCCCGGGCGGCGAACTTGCGGGTCAGGTTGAGGCCGTGGCAGCCGCCCTGGTTGTTGCTGCCGTAGAGGTTGATGCGGTGGACGCGGCCGAGGGTCCCGCCCGAGGCCAGGCCGTAGGCCCGGCGGTAGTCGGGATGGGAGGAGACCATCACCCCGGCCCCGAGGGGGATGCGGCGGCTGGCGCAGGCCGCCACCATGCGGTCGGCGTCGACGAGGGATGCGGTGAGGGGCTTCTCGCAGAAGATCGCCTTGACGCCGGCCTCGGCGGCGGCGACCACGGCGTCGGCGTTGGGCCGCACCGGCAGGATGGGCAGGACGATGTCGAGCCGCTCGTTGGCGAACATCTCGTCCCAGGTGGAGTAGGCGGCGGCCCCGAAGCGCCGCGAGGTCAGCTCCAGGTTCTCGGGGTCGGTGTCGGCCACGGCCACCACCGAGCACAGGGGGTGGGCATCGAAGGCGTGGGCCCTCGACGGGCCCGCGCGGCCGCCGCCGATGAGGGCGACTCGGTACTTGGGCTCCTTCGACATGGGTCAGGCTCCTTGGGCGGAGGGGTGGCGCGGTACCGGCGGTTCTCGCACAAGGTAGGGAGCCGGCCGGGGGCGGAGCCAGATGCGGCCCCCGCGCCTTGCGGCACGGCGCCGGCGCCCCCACCCTTGCCGCCATGGTCCACCGCCTGCTGGCCGACCTGGTCGTCCTCCTCCACCTGGCCTTCATCCTCTTCGCCCTCCTCGGCGGGCTGGCGGCCATCCGGCGCCCTCGGATCGCCTGGCTCCACCTGCCGGCCCTCGGCTGGGCGGTGGCCGTGGAGGCCGCCGGCTGGATCTGCCCCCTGACGCCGCTGGAGCGGCACCTGCGCCTGGCCGCCGGCGACGCGGCCTACGCCGGCGGATTCGTCGAGCACTACCTCGTCCCCGTCCTCTACCCCGGGGGGCTGACGCGCACCGCCCAGGTGCTGCTGGCCATGGCCCTGCTGCTGTTCAACGCGGTCGTCTACGGAGCCGGCTGGCGGCGGCAGCGGAGGCCCGACGGCGGCCGGCCGGCGACCGAGGCCGGTCCTCCGGGCAAGGGCGGCGACAGCCGCCGCTCGGAGGCCGATCCCGTGTCGCCGGGGGGGATGTTCCTCGCCGCGGCGGGCGTGCAGGGCGCCCTGCTGCTGCTGGCCCTCGGCGCCGGCCCTCTCCTCGGGGCGCCGCCGCTGCGCGGCCTGCACCTCTCCCTGGCCGAGGTCGCCTGGGGGCTGGCGGCGGCCCTGCCCCCGGCGGTGGCCGTGGTCCTCGCCGTGCACCGGGGGATCCCCTGGGCCCGGCGGCTGGCGGAATCGGTGGAGGAGATCCTCGAGCCTCTGCTCCTCAACTCGCCGGCGCGCCTGGCCCTGGTGGCGGTCCTGGCCGGCCTCGGCGAAGAGGCCTTGTTCCGGGGCGTGCTGCAGTCCGCCTTCGCCGCTGCCGCGGGGCCCGGGGCCGGCCTGGCGGCGGCGGCCCTGCTCTTCGGCGCCGCCCACTTCGTGAGCCGCGCCTACGCCGCCCTCGCCACCCTCTTCGGCCTCTACCTCGGCGCCCTCTACCTGTGGTCCGGCAACCTGCTGGTGCCCGCCACGGTCCACGCCGCCTACGACTTCGTCCTGCTCCTCTACCTGCGGCGCAGGGTCCGTCTCAAGGCCTGAGGCCGGCCTCTTCCAGAAACGCGTCCAGGTCCCGCCAGAACCGGCCGAAGTCCGGGGGGGTGTCGCCGTGGCCGGAGTCGTAGCTGATCAGCCGGCCCCGCGGAGCCGCCCGCGCCAGACGCTCGCCGTGAGCGTGGGAGATGAGACCGTCCCGGGTGCCGTGCACCACGAGGACGGGGCCAGCAAAGGAACGCAGGACCGCGGCGTTGTCGTAGCGGTCGCGCACGAGGAAGGCCGGCGCCAGGTAGCGGTGCGCCATGGAGGGCAGGTCGGCGAAGGCGGCCACCAGGACGAGGGCCTGCAGGGGTCTGCGGGCGGCCAGGGCGCAGACCGCGGCGCCTCCGAGGGACTGGCCGAGGGCGAGGACGCGGTCGCCGTCCACCTCGGGGCGCGAGACCAGGGAATCCCAGGCCGCGGTGAAGGTCTCGGTCACGCTCTCGAGGGACGGCGCCCCGTCCGAGGAGCCGTACCCGGGGTACTCCACCAGCAGGAGCCCGAAGCCGCGCTCGCGGAAGCCCAGGAACCCCTCGGGCATGGTGTCGATCAGGTCGTTGTTGCCGTGGGCGAGGATCACCGCCGGCGCCGGTTTCGCGGGGCGGCTCTCCCGGGCCGGAGGCAGGTACCAGGCCTCGACCTGGCCGAAGCTGGTCTCGAGCCAGACCACCTCGCGGCCCTCGTGCGCCGGTTGCGGCCCCGGGCGCTCGCGCAGGTGGGTGCCGGGATAGACCATGGTCGACTGCGTCGCCCAGAGCAGCGCGAGGTAGCCGCCGTAGAGGCCGAGAATGGCGAGCAGGCTGAGCATGACGGTCCGGACCCCCGGCATTCGCTCGACCCGGTTGCGGGCGCCGGCGGCGGCCCCCGGCCGCGCCGCCTCAGCGCCCGAAGATGATCCGCTCCTTCTCGAAGAGCCGCGCCGTGATCTCCACGCAGAGGAGACCGAGGAGGGTCGAGGACAGGACCACCGCCAGGCAGGCCCCCACCCGGACCGGCTCCCCGCCGAGGACGTCGGTGAGCAGCACGTACTGGCCCAGGGCCGGGATGGCGAACATCCACCAGGCGTCTCCGAGGCTCCACAGGGAGGCGATGAAGTGGGGGACCATGGGCAGGAGGATCAGCACCGAGAGGTAGGTCTGGGCCTCCTTGTACGAACGGGCGAAGGTGGAGAAGGTCACCTGCAGCCCGGCGGCGAAGAGCGCCAGGGGCAGGGTTCCCAGCAGCAGCCAGGCGGCCTCGCGGCCGCCGATGTGAAGCTCCACGCCGAGCTGCTCCAGGGGCACCCGGCTCAGGGCGAAGAGCAGGCTCGCCAGGGTGAGCCCGACCCCCGCCCCCGAGAACGCCGAGGCCGCCAGCCACTTGCCCATGACCAGCGTCCGCCGCGGCACCGGGTTGACGAGGAGCGGCTCCAGGGATTGGCGCTCGCGCTCGCCGGCTGTGGCGTCGATGGCCAGGTTCATGCCTCCCATGAAGGCGGCGAGGATGACGAGCATGGGGATGAAGGTGAACCAGCTCGCCGCCCGCTGCCGGGGGCTGGCCACGTCGACGTCGTCGATGGTGACGGCGTGGCCCAGCCCGGGGCTGACGCCTCTGGCCATGAGGCGCAGGTTGCCCACGACCCGGCTGTAGCTTCTCACCAGGCCGCGGACCCGGCCCACGGCCTGGGACGCCTCCTTGCGCGAGCCGTCGTGAACGAGCTCGACGGCGGCGCGGCGGCCCTCGGCGAAGACGGCGGCGAAGTCCTCGGGCACGACGAGAACGAAGTCCAGGTCCTGGGCGCGCACCGCCTCCTCCGGGTCGGCGGGACCGTCGACGACGGCGTATCCCCGGCGCCCGAACCAGTCCATCAGGTCGGGGGCGCGCTCGGCGCCGACCACCGGGATGTCGATGTCCAGGGACTCGCGGTCGCGCTCCATCATCGTGTGGAAGATGATGGGCAGGAGGAAGGGCATGGTCATGGGGAAGATCAGGGTCGCCAGGACCGACCGCCGGTCGCGGATCCCGTCGACCAGCTCCTTGCGCAGAACCGCCGGCAGGACCCTCACGGCTCCACCTCGTCGAGGCCGCTCAGGGCGACGAAGGCGTCCTCCAGGTTGGCGTGGCCGGTGCGGGCCCGCAGCTCGTCAGGCGTCCCCTCCGCGGCCACCCGGCCCTCGGCGAGGATGACGATGCGGTCGCACAAGGCCGCCACCTCCTGCATGATGTGGCTCGAGAACAGCACGCAGCGGCCATCCTCGCGCATGCGGCGGATCAGGCCGCGCACCGCCCGCGTGCTGCCCACGTCGAGGCCGTTCGTGGGCTCGTCCATGAGCACCGTGCGGGGATCGTGGACCAGCGCCCGCCCGAGGGAGACCTTGGTCCGCTCGCCGTGGGAGAACCCCTGGGCCCTGCGGCCGGCGATGGCGCCCATGTCGAGGAGCTCCACCAGCTCGTCGACGCGGCGGTCGAGGTCGGCGCCCGCCAGACCCCGGAGCCGTCCGAAGTAGCGCAGGTGCTCGCGGGCGGTGAGCCTCTGGTAGAGGCCGTGGGCGTCGGGCAGGACCCCCATCCGGGCGCGGGCGCCGGCGGGGTCGGCGGCGGCGTCGACGGCGTCCACGGCGATGCGCCCGCCGTCGGGCTGCATCAACCCGTAGAGCATGCGCAGGGTCGTCGTCTTGCCGGCGCCGTTGGGGCCCAGCAGCCCCGTCACCTCGCCGTCCCGCGCCGCGAAGGAGACGCCGTCCACCGCCGTGACCTCGCCGAAGCGCTTGCTCAGTCCCTCGACGGTGATCACTCGGCGCCTCCCGCCGCCGCCGCGGCCTCCGCCCCGACCCGCGGACCGGTGAAGGAGCGGAAGTACATGGGCCGCCGGAGATCGTCGACACAGCCGGCATCGAGGTTGTCGACCCCGGCGTCCTCGAGGAACCGGGCGATGAGCCTGGGCACGCAGCCGTAGACCGAGGCCCCGTGGGCGGCGCCGGGCACGATCACGTGGAGCGAGTTCGACAGGTGCCGGGCCACCGCCTCGCCCCAGCGCGGCGGCGTCACCGGGTCCAGCCGTCCGGACAGGACCAGCACCGGCTTGTCGGAGACCACGGGGTCGTGATAGCCCGGGGGCAGCTCCCCCCGGGGCCAGAAGTCGCACACCGGCCCCCACATGTCGAGGACCGCCGGGCCCAGGAAGGGCTCGGCGGCGACTCCGCGGCGGTCCTCCTCGGTCAACCAGGCCACGTCCTCGGCGCACAGGACCGAGAACAGGAGGGGGACGTTCATCTCGCTCACGCCCTCCATCAGCGGCTCCGAGAGGGCCAGCAGGGGCGCGTAGTCGCCGCCGTGGGCGCGCTCGATCACCAGCGGCAGGAGGCGCGTGGTCTCGGCGTCGTACAGGGCCGCGCGCAGGAGGAACAGGACGTGCCGGCGCCCCAGCTCGAACTCGACGACCTGCCCGGTGCGGGGGTGGGGCACGGCGACCTGCTCGGGGGCCTCCTCGAGCCGGGCGAGCAACTCCTCGTAGCGGCTCCGCACCCGGGGGAAGGCCTCGACGCAGTCGGGGTCGGCCTCGCAGTCGGCGAGCATCAGCTCCACCGAGCGCCGGGCGTCCTCCCCGATGTGCAGGGGCATGCGCATCCCCGTGGGAGCGACGCCGTCGAGGACGATGGCGCGCACGCGCTCCGGGTGGCGGCGCAGGTAGACCAGGGCCGCGCGCGTGCCGTAGGACCCCCCCCACAAGTTGATCCGCTCGTAGCCCAGGGCGCGGCGCACGTCGTCGAGATCGTCCATCGCCGCCGGGGTGGTATACCGACTCGGGTCGGCGTCGAAGGCCTCTAGGCAGCCGCGCAACTGCTGCACCGGGAGGTCCAGGTCGAAGTTGTAATAGGTTGAGTCGGCGTCGATGTCGTCGCAGCGGAGGGGGCTCAGGTCGCCGGTGCCGCGCTGGTCGACGAGGACGATCTCCCGGCGCTCGCGCACCCGGCGCAGGCCGACCTCGGCGACGCGCGCCAGGGAGCTGGCCGGCATCCCCGGTCCGCCGGCGAGGAGGAAGAGGGGGTCCGGCGCCGCCCCGCGGCCGAGGGCGGGAAGGACGATCACCTTGAGTTCGAGGGTGCGTCCCCGGCCGGACTCCCTGTCCTCGAAGACCTCGAGACGGCCGCACTCGGCGCCGCCCACGTCGACCTCGTCGGAGCAGGGCCGCAGCTCCAGGGTGCGCTCCGCGGCGCCCAGGGGAGCGGCGACGAGCAGGGCGGCCAGCAGCGCCGGCAGCCGCCTCGCCGGGGTGGGCCGGGACACGCTCAGCGCCAGCCGCGCTGGCCGGAGAGGCCGCGGTTCGGCGCCGGGGCGACGTCGCGGTCGGGCTCGCCCTCGAGGCGGCCGTCGCGAACCCAGCGCTCGTCCGAGCCGTAGAGCTCGCCCAGCAGCCGGCGGGTGAGGTCCTCGCGCACGCCGGCGTGGGCGGGATCCTCCGAGAGGTCCCGCATCTCCATCGGATCCCGGTCGACGTCGAACAGCTGCAGCCGGTTGCCCACGGGGTACCAGATCAGCTTGTGGGAGCCGCTCCGGACCATGCGCATCGACTTCTCGTCCTCGGAGTGCTCGCAGTAGAGGTGCTCCCGCCGGCTGCCCGAGACCAGCGACAGGCCCTCCACCGTCTCCGGGACCGGCAGCCCGCACAGGTCCAGGAGCGTGGGCATCACGTCGCGCAGCTCGGCCAGCCGGTCGTCCCGCTGATCGGGAACGCTGCGGTCGCAGCCGGCGGCGGGCATGAGGATCATGGGGATCTTCGCCGACCACTCGAGCATGGGCGGCTTCGCCCACAGGCCGTGGTGGCCGAGCATGTCCCCGTGGTCGGAGGTGAACACGAGGATGGTGTCGTCGAGGAGGCCTTCCTCGCGCAGGCAGCCGACGAGCAGCCGGAGCTGGTGGTCGATGTAGGTGCACTGGCCGTAGAACGCCTGCCGCGCCAGGCGGATCTCGGCCTCGCTCATGGGCGGCACCTTGGCGCGGTGCAGGCGCAGGGCGCAGGGCAGTCCGTCCGGGTCCTCGGCCCAATCGGCCACGACGGGCTCCTCCACGCCCAGCCGTTCGTAGAGGTCGTAGTAGGGCTGGGGCGGCACCACCGGCGGATGGGGGGTGATGAAGGAGCAGTACCAGAAGGCCGGGCGAGTCGGGTCCCGCCGCTGGATGGCCCGGCTCATCTCGCGCACCGTCCAGTTCGTCGGGTGGCAGTGCTCGGGCAGGTGCCAGGGCCGGGTGGTGTAGGCGTTGTTGCCCATGGCGTGGGTGAGCTCCTGGCCGGGGTAGCCCTCCTGGCGCAGGAAGCGCTCGAAGTCGTCGTCGTCGCCGCCGAGGTGGTGGCGCCCCTCCTCGCAGAGGATGACCTCGTCGAAGCCGATGCGGTCCCGCTGGGGGTAGACGTGCAGCTTGCCCACGGCGTAGGCCTGGTAGCCGTTGTCGCGGAAGACCCGGGGCATGGTGGGCAGATCCGGGTCCATGCGCAGGTGCTCGTTGAAGACGCGGTCGCCGTGGGTCCGGGCGGTGGTCCCCGTCATCAGGGCCCGCCGCGCCGGGATGCACGTCGGCGTGGCCGTGTAGGCCTGGGTGAAGAGGGTGCCGTTGGCGGCCACCCGGTCGAGGGTCGGCGTCAGGATGCGCTCGTGGCCGGCGGCGCCGAGCAGCGGGCCCGGCCAGTGGTCGGCGCAGATCAGCAGGACGTTGGGCTGCGGCAAGAACGCCTCCCCCCTACTCCTGGGTCACCATCTCGTCGTAGAAGGCGACGAGGTCGCCCCGGTTCTCGGCGTTGAAGGCCATGCCGGAGCGCGGGTGCTCGTTGAGGATCCCCGTGACCATGTACGGATGGTCGTAGCCCCACATCAGCTCCTGGCGCATCGGCTCGATGTGGTTCTGGATGCACTCGAGGACCGGGCGCAGGTGGTACTTCGGGTTGTGCAGGAAGCTGAGGAGCAGCTCCAGCTGGCAGTTGCCGGCGCCCCGCCCGAGGCCGGCGACGCTGGCGTCGAGGAAGTTGGCGCCCTTGATGATCGCCTGCACGGTGTTGGCGAAGGCCAGCTGCCGGTTGTTGTGGGTGTGGATGCCGACCTCCTTGCCGCTGCCCCGGGTCACGGCGAGGAACTTCTCCACCAGCGCCTCCACCTGCTCGGAGTAGAGGAAGCCGAAGCTGTCGACCACGTAGATCACGTCCACGGGCGAGTCGACGAAGAGCTCCACCGCCTCGTCGAGCTCGCGCTCCTGCACCTTGGAGACGGCCATGAGGTTCACCGTCGTCTCGTAGCCCTTGTCGTGGGCGTCCTTGATCATGCGCAGGGCCAGGGGGATCTGGTGGATGTAGGTGGCCACCCGGATCATGTCGAGGACGCTCTGCTCCCGCGGCAGCACGTCCTCCTCGTAGTCGCTCTTCTCGGCGTCGGCCATGGCCGACAGCCTGAGCCCCGTGTCGTTGTCGCCGACGATCCGTCGCACGTCCTCCTCGACGCAGTGCTTCCAGGGCCCGAACTCGTTGACCGGGAACTGCTTCCGCGAGTTGATGTAACCGATCTCCATATAGTCGATGCCGGCCGCCACGCAGGCCTGGTACACGCCCCGCACCACGTCGTCGTCGAACTGGTGGTCGTTCATCAGCCCGCCGTCGCGGATCGTCGCGTCCAGGACCTTGATCTCCTCCCGGTACGAGATCCAGCGCTCGGCGGCGGTGTGCTCCTCCCGCTCCGTCATGTCTCTTCCCTGCTGTGCCTGGTGGTTGCCGAATGCGGTCCGCGGCCCGTCTTGCGGGTCGTCCCGCGGGCTGAGACGGGCCTGGGCCAACGGGGCCCGGACAGCGAGCCTAAGGTCGACACTCGAGGCCGGTGGCGCCAGTGGCCGGCGCCGCCCGGCGTGGGCGAAGTCGTGCTTGACACCCCGGTCCTCCCCCCTATCTTCCATTCGTTTGGCATGCCAAACTCATGAATGGATTATCGATCATTCGATTGGTTACAGGATCATATGTATATATCGGATTCCGAATGATGGCCCGGTCAACCAGGGGTCCTGCGCGGGGCTCCTGGACGGCGGCCGCGGCCGCTCTCCTCTGTCTGGCCCCGGTCCGCGGCTCCGCCTCCGGCGAGTCCCCCGGGGCGACGCCCTTCGAGCTGAGCGGCTACGGCGAGATCAACTACTGGCGGTTCGACTACGGCCCCGACCAGAAGAGCCGGCCCGAGGGCTCGGCTCCCGACGACCGCGCCCTCATCGACGTCACCCGGCTGGCCCTGGAGCTGGAGGTGGAGCTGCTGCCCCGGGTCGAGCTGGAGGCGGAGGTGGAGTTCGAGCACGGGGGGACCGGCGGCGCCCTGGAGCTGGAGTACGAGGAGTTCGGCGAGTTCGAGCAGGAGGTCGAGAAGGGCGGCGAGGTGATCCTGGAAGAGCTGTACGTGAAGCGCTCCTTCGGCGATGGCCTGGTCCTGGGCGCCGGCCACTTCTACGTCGCCGTGGGCCAGATCACCAGCCGCTACCGTCCCCTCGACCACTACGGCACGGTGCGGCCCGAGGCCGAGGCGGCGGTGATCCCCGCCCTGTGGCACGAGACCGGGATCGAGGCCTCGGGCCGGGTCCGGCGGTGGCGCTGGCGGCTGCAGCTGATCAACGGCCTCGACGCCACCGGTTTCAGCTCCCAGAGGTGGGTCGCCGGCGGCCACCAGCTGCGCTTCGAGCAGGTCCGGGCCGACCGCCTCGCCCTGGTGGGCCGGGTGGACTTCGAGCCCGTCCGGGGAGCGCAGGTGGGCGCCTCGCTCTACCGCGGCGACAGCGCCGGCAACCGCCCGAAGCCGGACCTGAAGGGCACCGACGCCCACGTCACCATCGCCGACGTCCACGCCCACCTCGACCGGGGGCGCCTGCGGGCGGCCGGACTCTTCCTCCGGGGGCACCTGCAGAACGCCGCCGCCGTGAGCGCCCGCAACCGCACCCTCTCCAACAACCTCGACGTCCTGCGCAGCCCCGTGGCCAGCGCCGCCCACGCCCTCTGCCTCGAGGCCGGGTACGACATCCTGCCGTGGCTGGCCGCCCGTCCCGGCGAGCGCCTCGACCTGTTCGCGCGCCTCGACGACTACGACACCATGAGCGAGGTGCCGGAGGGCTTCTTCGACAACCCCCGCTTCGACCGGCGGGTGTACACGGTGGGCGTCAACTACGCCGTGGCCCGCAAGCTGGTGCTCAAGGCCGACTACGCCATGCGGCGCCTCGGGGCGGCGCGTTTCAACGACGAGAACACCCAGGGCCTGGCCCTCGGTTTCCAGTTCTGAAGCAGACTCACCTCAGACGGGAGAGCATCCCATGGCACATCGCCTGACCCACCTTCCCCTCATCGCGGCCCTGGCCCTCGGGCTGGCGGCCTGCGGGGACGACGACGGCGTCACCGGCCCCGCCACCGAGGCCTACGACTTCGGGCCGATCCTGGCCGACTTCACCAACAACGTGGTCATCCCCACCTACCGGGACCTCGACGCCGCGGCGGGGGTCCTGGCCGAGGCCGTGGCCGCCCTGCGGGAGAGTCCCGGCGACGGCACCCTGACCGCCGCCCGCGACGCCTGGGTCGCCGCCCGCGTCCCCTGGGAGGCGAGCGAGGGCTTCCTCTTCGGCCCCGTCGACTTCAACGGCTACGATCCGGCCCTCGACAGCTGGCCCGTCAACCGCACCGACCTCGATGGCGTCATGGCCAGCGGCAACGATCTCGTCGCCGAGTACGTGGACGGCCTCGACGGGACCCTGAAGGGCTTCCACACCATCGAGTACCTGCTCTTCGACGAGGGCGGCAGCAAGACGGCCGCCGATTTCACCGGGCGCCAGTTCGACTACCTCGTGGCGAGCACCCGGCTCCTGGCGCGGACGGCCCGGGATCTGCACTCCAGCTGGATCCCCTCGGGCGGGAACTTCGGGGCCAAGGTCATCGAGGCCGGCTCCGGCAGCGACGTCTACCCCTCGCAGCGGTCGGCGGCCCAGGAGATCGTCAACGGCATGGTCGGGATCTGCGACGAGGTGGCCAACGGCAAGATCGCCGATCCCTTCACCGAGCAGGACGCCCGGCTCGTGGAGTCCCAGTTCAGCTTCAACTCCCTGGCGGACTTCCAGAACAACATGCGCAGCGTCTGGAACGCCTATACCGGGGACTACGCCGGCCACGAGGGCCGCGGCCTCGACGAGTTCGTCGCCTCGCGCAACAGCTCCCTGGACAGCCGCCTGAAGAGCGAGATCCGGGCGTCGATCGACGAGATCGGCAACATCCGCAACCCCTTCCGCGACGCCATCGCCAGCGACGCCGCCCAGATCGAGACGGCGCAGCAGGCGATCGCCAAGGTGCAGCAGACCCTCGAAGGGGATGTCCTGCCCCTGGTGCTCGCCGAGTAGGGGGTCGGTTGTCTCGGGAGCGCGGCTATTGAGCCGCCTTTGGGGCGCGGGCGCCCTGCTGCTCCTGGCCGCCTGCGGCGACGGCGGCCCCTCCGGACCGGAGCCGGACCCGGCTTCGGAGAAGGCCCTTTCCGGGGGGGCCGCCACCGTCTTCGACGCCGCCAGCACCGCCTTCGAGAACCCCCTGCCCGGTCTCGACGGCGAGCAGATGGCCCGCTTCCTGGCGGGGGACGCCGACTTCGAAGCGATCTTCGTCAGTGCCCCCGCCGAGGTGAACGGCGGCCTCGGTCCGGTCTTCAACCAGACCTCCTGCGCCGGCTGCCACGGCCGCGACGGGCGCGGCCGCTCGGGCTTCGGAGCGACCTCGCCCTTCATCGGCTCCTCCCTCATGCGGGTCAGCCTCCCCGGCGTCGGCTCCGAGCATCCCGGGGCCCCGGCGCCGGTGCCGGGATTCGGGGTGCAGATCGGCGACCGGGCGATCTTCGGGGTGACTCCCGAGGCCCGCGTGGAGGTGAGCTACTTCGAGGAGGAGGGCCGCTTCGCCGACGGCGGGACCTACACCCTCCGGCACCCGGTCTACGACATCATCGACCCCTACACCGAGTGGCCGGCGGGGGTGCTCACCTCGGCGCGCATGGCGCCCCCCGTCTTCGGGCGGGGCCTGCTGGCGGCGGTGGAGGAAGCCGACATCCTGGCCCTCGCCGATCCGGGGGACGCCGACGGCGACGGCGTCTCGGGCCGGCCCAACTACGTCTTCGACGCGGCCTCGGGCCGCACGGTCCTCGGCCGCTTCGGGTGGAAGGCCAACAACCCCACCCTGCTCCAGCAGGTGGCGGCCGCCTACAAGGAGGACATGGGCATCACCACGCCCTACTTCCCGCGGGAGTCCACCGCCGGCCAGCCCCAGGCCGACGGCCTCGACGACGACCCCGAGCTGCCCCGGAAGGTCCTCGACGACGTCGTCTTCTACATCGCCACTCTCGCCGTTCCCGCCCGGCGCGGCCTCGACGACCCCGAGGCCCTGCGCGGCGAGGAGCTCTTCGCCGGCGCCGGCTGCGCCACCTGCCACGTGCCCACCCTGCGCACCGGAGCGGACGAGGTCGCCGACCTGTCCAACCAGGTCATCCATCCCTACACGGACCTGCTGCTCCACGACATGGGGGACGAGTTGGCCGATCACCGGCCGGACTACGAGGCGGACGGGCGCGAGTGGCGGACCCCGCCCCTGTGGGGCATCGGCCTCACGGCGACGGTGAACGGCGTCCCCGCCTACCTCCACGACGGCCGCGCCTCCACCCTGATGGAGGCGATCATGTTCCACGGCGGCGAGGGGGAGAGGTCGAGAGAGGCGGTGAGGCGGATGAGCGCCGCGGACCGCAAGGCGCTGATCGCCTTCCTCAACTCGCTGTAGGCTGGACGGCGGGAGCCGCTCCGACGGCGCCAGGCTGCTGTCGACGGCGAGCCCGGCGGGCTCGGCGAGCTTCCTGGCGGCTCCGGTCCGCGAAGGACGGTTGCCCTCTTCGGCTGCCGGGGTACCGGCGGATCCGCGACGCTCGGACTCGGTTCCGCCGGCCCGGGCGGCCTGCTCTGGCCGGGTCGGGATCGACCGGCGGTGTTACGGCGACGGCAGGGAGACGCGCAGGTGGCCGGGAGCCCCGAAGTGGGGCGAGGCCTTCAACCCGAGGCCGAGGAACAGTCCCTGCCGCGCCCAGACGACCAGGGGTCCCGCCTCCGGGGTGCGCAGGTCCACGGCTCGCGCGTACCCTCGCCGCGGCGCCGGGAAGGGGCCCGGGACACCCGGCTCGGAAGGACCCGAGGAGCCGTACTCCACCGGGGCCCGGGACACGCCGGTGAGCACCACGTCGCCCCCCAGCCGCGCGATCCACAGGGACAGCCGCAGAGTCGGGTGCAGGCGCTCCCACTCGCCGCGCAGCTCCGGGGTCCGGAATCCCGCCTCCGGGAAGTACGTCATCGCCACGCCTCCCCCCGCCAGCAGCAGGATGGGAACCGCCGCCAGGAGCAGCAGGGCCCGCCGCGGGGAGGGCAGGCCGAAGGCCAGGGAGAGGGCTCC
Organism: Candidatus Latescibacterota bacterium; assembly: GCA_964291625.2. GTDB lineage: Bacteria > Latescibacterota > UBA2968 > UBA8231 > UBA8231 > UBA8231. Next base: position 44,811 of record OZ220089.1, read on the forward strand.
GAAGAGCACCAGGCCTCCGGCCAGCAGCCCGCCCGCCAGCGCCGTCCATTCGGCGTTCGGGTAGCGCTGCAGGATGGCCAGCTGCACGCGCCCGGTGACCACCAGGGCCGCCGCCAGGCCCAGCCCCAGGCGCAGCAGGCACCCGGGCAGGCGGGCCAGCGCGACGAAGGGGGCCGCGCCCGGGCGCCGCGCCGGCGGGGCCGAGTCGAAGCCGCGGGCGGAGCCGGCCTCCGCGAGCCCCCCCGGGACGGGACGCACCTCCTCCACGGCGCTCACGAGCCGCTCCCGGGCGGGGAACCGCTCCCCCCGCGGTCGCGGGCGTCGAGGCGGTCCAGCTTCTCGCTCAGGGCGATCATCACGTCCTGGGTGTCGGTCATGCGCGACTCGAGGGCGGAGAGGCGGTCGCCGAGGCCCGAGGAGTCCGGCTGGGTCCGGCGGCGGGCCACGTAGACCGCCGCCAGGCCGACGGCCAGCCCCAGCAGGCACCCGCCGAGGAGCACGAGCCAGTCGTCGCGCCCGTAGGAGTCCCCCCGCAGTTCCCGTCGCACGGCCTCCAGCAGTTCGTCGTCGCCGCGAGGACTGACGTCCCCGCTCATCGCACCGCCGGGCGATCGCCACGGCACCGTCCTGTAGTCCCAGGTGGCGGGATCCGGAGCATCGGTCCCGAGGATCCGCGCATCGGCCGGGGCGATGGCGCCGGCCGCCTGGTCCAGCCTCCGGGCCAGCGGGTGGGAGTGGGGCCGGGACCGGCCGGCCACCGATCTCTCTATGGCCGAGATCCAGACATCCGGATGATCCCTCAGCCAGGCCTCCAGGTAAGCCTCCATGGCCTCGGCGTCATACCCCGCCGACCAGTCCTCGGGGGCCAGCACCAGACGGCCCACCCGGCGGTCGCCCATCATCTTGACGGGGACCTGGGGCCCCCAGGGCACCCAGGAGGCGGTCTCCTCGGCCAGCAGGCGGCCCATGTGGGAGGAAGCACGGTACCCCGGGGGCGGGCCGTCGCCGTCGACGACGACCACGTCGAAACCGATCATCCCGCCGCCCTCGAGGGGGACCGCCCGCCCGGGGGCCGGGTTCGCCAGCGAGCGGCCGTAGCGCGGATCGGTCCGGGGAGGGGGCGGGTTGGAGGACCGCACCTGCACGCCCCACTCGTAGGTCGTGAGGTCGCCCTGGCGCTGCCAGGCCCCGCGCGACCTCCTGTCGATGCGGAGGTTGTGGTGGACCCCTCTGCGGTCGAAGGCGGGATAGGTGGCCTGTCCCGGCACGAGAGCGTACTGGATCGGAGGGTGGTCCTCCGACACGAGCCCCGAGACGTAGATCTCGCAGGCGTCGGTCCGGGAGACGCTGCTGTCGACCGGATAGAGGATGTCGTCGCGCACCTCCACGGCCACGTAGAGCAGCTGCTCCCCGGGATCGTACGCGACCCGGAAGGAGGGGCTGAGGTCGCGGCTGGTGGCCAGGTCCGTCCCCTCGGTGTCGGTGGGACCGTAGACTCCGAACTCGTTGCGGATCGGCAGGGCCGGCATCTCCCGCGGCCAGTCGGACAGATCCCCGTCGACGGTGATGCCGGAGATCGGCAGGGCCAGGGCCAGGTCCAGGTACTCGGGCAGCTCCGCCCTCGCGGCCAGGGGCGGTCCCGCAACGCTCAACCCCGCCAGAACGACGGCGAGATGCAGGGGTGGGCAGGGTCGAGGCATGGCTGTCCTCCGGGCGGTCAGGCCAAGTGTCCGTATCGGCGCCGGTCCAGCTTGTCGGCCATATCTATCATGACACCCTGAAGATCGGTCAACTGCCGGTCGATGCGGTCCATGCGCCCCCGCAGCTCCTCCGACCGGGATCCGGCCGCGGCCTCGGCCGGCATCCATTCCGAGATCCGCAGGCCGCCGGCGTCGGTGAAGGCGCCGCAGACGATGAGGATCAGGTCGACCAGGGACCAGAGGCCGAACCCTCCGAGGGTGAGGACCATCAACAGGCCGGTGCCCATCTTGCCGACGTAGAACCGGTGCGCGCCGATCCAGCCGAGGAAGAAGCAGAGCAGCGCCGCCGCCAGGCGCGAACGAGTGGAGGACCCGGCGCCGGTCATCGGGAACCCTCCCCCCTCGCCTCGCCGCGGGGGCGCAGGGCGGCCAACTCTTCATCGACCCGCCGGCGCATCTCGAGTTCCTCGAAGCGGCGCCCGAGGACGCCGTCCTCCCCGAGGAGGGTGCGGCGCGCCTCGGCCGAGGCCTCCCCGGCCACGTGGGCCAGCTCCAGGCGCTGGCGCATGCGGTCGAACTCGTTGCGGTTGTGCTCCAGGCGCTGCCCCAGGCGGTCGAACTCGGCCGCCGGATCGCCGTCGAGATCGTCGCGCCGGCAGCCCACCTGGCGGCTGGCGCGGATGCGCGCGATCAGGGCGGCCTGGCGGTTGCGGGCCTCCTCCAGCTCCTGGCGCAGGGTCACCAGCTGACCCCGCAGCTGCGAGGCCGTCCGGCGCCCCTCCTCGAGGGCCGGCTCGATGTCGTCGGCCGCCTGGTCGCTGAGCACCTTGCGGGCCAGCACCTGGCGGGCCAGCTCCTCGTCGCCGGCATCCAGGGCCTGGCGGGCCCGGCTCTCCAGCCGGCGGCTGCGCTCGCGGTGCTCCTCCTGGTCCTTCTCCAGCCGGCGCTGGCCGGCCACGGCGGCGCCGGTGGCGCTGACGACCCGGTCGACCTCGGCCTCCATGTCGCGCACCATCTGGCGCACCATCCTCTCGGGATCCTCCAGGTGATCGAGCAGGTCGTGGACGTTCGACCTGACGATACCGGTGATCCGGGACAACGTCGATCTGACCATCTCTGCCTCCGATTCGCTCCCGCTGGGTTGTGGGTGCCTTCTGTGCAATTCGGGTGCCACCGCCTCCACCCGTTGCTGGAAACGGTGTTCAAGTTGCTGTCATGCAGTCTGTTGCAAAGATCACCGGATGCCTGTCGGGAGATGGGGAATCGGCTGATTCCGCCATCTCGATGGCGGGTCTCGCCACCGGGCGGCGGACAGGGGAAGGGGGGGACGAGACCACCCGGGGGCTCGCCTCCCCGTCAGGCCACCGCCCCCGCCCGGCGGCCGGCTCCGCGCCGGATCAGCCGGGGGACCCGGCCGGATCCAGCGTGCCCCGGGCCCGCCGCTTCTGCACCCAGGGCGTCTCCACGCCGTACTTGCGGCACAGCCGTCCGAAGCTGCGCAGGGTGATGCCGAGGGCGGCACAGGCCTCCTGGTTGCTCTTGTACATGCGCGCGACGCGCTCGATCGTCGCCTTGTCGAATCCCCGATTCACGGCTCCCTCCTGGTGAAGGATGGACGCCGGGGCCGGTCCCCGGCGGGTGATGTCGAGGACGGGTACAGCAAGGCCCGTGCCCGCCGCCGCGGGCAGCCGCCGCCAGAGAGCGGGACAGGAGAGGAGACGCCGGAGAGCGTTGCCGCGGTGGCCGCATCCGCCACCGTCCGGCGGCAGCCGCCGGGAGCGGAGGTCCGCGAAGGGGGCTGGCTACAGGACGATCTCTCGCCCCTGGAGGAAGAGCCGCTCCGGGCGCAGCCCCTCGTCGAGGATGAGCAGGTCGGCGATCTTGCCCGTCTCCAGGCTGCCGACGCGGGCGTCGATCCCGAGGATCCGCGCCGGCGTCAGGGAGGCCATGCGCACCACCTCGGCCAGGGGCGCGCCGGTCAGCTCGCGGAAGGTGCGCACCATGTGGTCCATACCCTGGCAGGAGGAGGCGGGGCCGCCGCCGTCCGGCGTCACGCAGACATCCCCGCGGCGCAGGAAGGGCTCGCCGCGGTCCTCGGGGCCGAAGCGGTACTCGCCGTCGGGCCGGTCGAGGGCGCGGTTGCAGTCGGAGACCAGGGCGAGGCGGTCCGGCCCCTTGATCCTGTGCGCAAGGCGCAGGAGTCCGGCGTCGAGATGGACGCCGTCGGCGATCACCTCGGTGGACAGCTCGTCGAGCAGCAGGGCCGCCTCGAGCAGGCCGGCGCGCATCGGCCAGGGCTGCTCGCGGCGCAGCCTGGTCTTGTCCGACATGGCGCAGAACAGGTGGTCCACGTGGCCCACGCCCCAGTCCAGGCTGGCCTCCACCTGGGCGAGGGTGGCGTTGGAGTGGCCGGCGTGGAGACGGATGCCCCGCCGCCCGGCGGCCCGGGCGAAGGCCTCGGCGCCCGGCAGTTCCGGGGCCACGGTGGCGCAGGCGATGGCGCCGCCCTCGGGCAGGCCGCCGAAGGCGAGGTAGGCCTCGAACTCCTCCGGCAGCGGCGGGCGCAGAGGGCCGGCCGGGTGACAGCCCTGGGCCCCGGGGCCGAAGTAGGGGCCGTAGAAATGGGCGCCGGCCACGCGGCTGCCGGCCGTCCCTCTCCCGGCGAAGAGGCCGAAACCGCCCGCCCGGACCGCCCGCGCGCAAGTCTCCAGGGCCGCCAGGATCTGCTCGTGGACCGCCACCGTGGTGGTCGGCGCCAGGGTCGTGGTGCCGTGGCGCAGGTGCGCCTCCAGGACGGTGCGGAAGGCCTCGGCGGTGCCGTCCATGAAGTCGGCCCCGCCGCCGCCGTGACAGTGGAGGTCGACGAAGCCGGGGGCCACCAGGCGGCCATCGAGGTCGATCTCGACGGTCCCGCCCGGGGCCCCGTCCCCGGCCGCCGCTCCGACGGCGGCGATGCGGCCGGCTTCGTCGATGAGCAGGGAGCCCTCCTCGACGACGCGGTCGGGCAGGATCAGGGAGCCGCCGCGTAGCAGCGCCGGCATCAGGCGAGGCCGCAGAAGCCGGCCGCCGCCAGGGCGTAGACGCGGGCGCAGCGGCCGAGCTGGGCCACCGAGACGCGCTCCCCGTCGGAGTGGGCCGTCTCGTGGGCGGGCCCGTAGTAGACGGTGGGCACGCCGCCGTCGTTGGCGTAGAGATTGGCGTCGCCCACCAGGCCCATGCCGACGATCTCGGGGCGTTCGCCGTTGACGCCCTCGCCGGCGCCGAGCAGGGCCTCCACCACGGGGTGCCCGGCGGGCGTCTCGAAAGGCTCCCGGTCGTTGCCCAGCTCCACCTCGAAACGCAGACTCGAGGCGTCGGCCAGACGGTCGCAGACCGCCGCCAGGTCGGCCTCGGCGTCGGCCCGGGTCGTGCCCGGCGTCCATCGGAGGGTGCCGGTCACCTGCCACTCCACCGGCAGGCGGTTGAACCAGTCGCCGGCGCGCACCATGCCCACGTTGAGCTGCCGGCGGCCGCACAAGGGATGGCGGGGGCCGGCCTCGTACCCGGCCTCCAGGCGGTCCAGCTCGGAGAGCAGCGCGCCGAGCCAGCGCACCGGGTTGGCCCGCCAGGGCACCTTGATCGTGTGGATCGGCTCGCGGTCGGCGAAGGCCCGGATGGTGAACATGGCCGAGCCGAGGCTGGCCGCCCACACGGCGAAGGGCCCCTCGACGATGATCACGGCGTCGGCCGGCAGGCGGCCGGAGCGGAAGTGCTCGATCAGCCGCCGCGGGCCCTCCTTGCGGCCCACGGGGGTCTCGTGGCCGACGACGCCCGTGAGCCACAGGTCGCCGGCCAGCCCCACCCCGGCCCGGCGCAGGGCCGCGGCGCCGTGGACCATGGCCACGAGTCCGCCCTTCATGTCCTCGGCGCCGCGCCCGAGGATCCAGCCGCCGTCGCGTCCGGGGCCGTGGCAGTCCCCCACGGGGATGGTGTCGGTATGGCCGTTGAAGGCCAGGGTGCGGCCGCCGCCGGCGCCCGCCAGGCGCGAGTAGACGTTCGGCCGGCCGGGGAGGAACTCGTCGACCTCGACCTCGAACCCCTCCCGGCGCAGCAGTTGCTCGAGAAAACGGCTCCCCTCCCCCTCCTCCCCGGTCTCGCTCACCACCTCGATGAAGGCCAGGGTGTCGGCCGCCAGGGCCTCCTCGTCCACGGCGGCGGCGACGGCGGCCTGCTGCCCGGGCGTCAGGGCGTGGTTCAGGCCGGCCTCCCGGCCCCGTGCGGGGCTTCCGCGTCCGGCCGGCGGCGGCGCTCCTCCTCGAAGCGGGCGACGATCTCGTCGCTGCCGTTGATGCTGCCGCGCAGCCAGCGCAGGAGCAGCTCCTCGCGCTCCGACTCTCCCAGGCGCCAGTCGGCGGCCCCCAGGCGCAGGCGGCGCGTCAGCTCGCGCAGCACGAGGGCGGCGCTCACGGAGATGTTGAGGCTCTCGGTGAATCCCACCATGGGGATGTGGACCCTCTCCGGGCAGCGGCCCAGGGCCTCCTCGGTGAGCCCCTCCAGCTCGGTGCCGAAGAGCACCGCCGCCGGCCCCGCGCAGGGGTCGAAGTCGTCCACGGAGGCCGCCCCGGTCGCCGGCGTGGCCGCCACCAGCCGGTATCCCCGCGCCGACAGCTCGTCGCAGCAGCGCCCGATGGCCGCGCCCTCCCCCGCCTGCCAGCGGACCACGTCGAGCCAGCGGGCGGCGCCGAGGGCGACGTCGCGGCTGACGCGGAACTCGTTGCGCTCCTCCACGACGTGGACCTCCTGGACGCCGAAGCACTCGCACGAGCGCAGGACGGCGCTGGCGTTGTGGGGCTGGTAGACCTCCTCGAGGACCACGGTGATCCAGCGCGTGCGCTCGGCCAGCACCGCCCGCATGCGGCGCAGGCGGCGCGGGGTTACGTGCCGCGACAGATGCTCGACCAGACCGGCGCTACCGGGAGCCATGGCAAGAGAGTAGGCAACCGCCGGAGGGTCACCAACCGGGTCGCGGCTCGCTGGCCGCGCCGCTGGGCGGCCGTTAACGTACCCCCCCATGTGCGGGCGCTTCACCCTCCATCACGGTACCGAGGAGCTGACCGAACGCTTCGCCGTGGAGCAGGCCCTGCTCGACCTGAAGCCGCGCTACAACATCGCCCCCTCCCAGCCGGTGGCCGCCGTGGTCCAGCGCGAGAGCCGGGTCCTGGTGGAGCTGCAGTGGGGGCTGGTGCCGTCCTGGGCCCGGGACCCGGCCGTGGGAGACCGCATGATCAACGCCCGCGCCGAGTCGGCGGCCACGAGGCCCGCCTTCCGCAACGCCTTCGCCCGCGGGCGCTGCCTGATCCCGGCCAGCGGCTGGTTCGAGTGGCGGCGGCGGGGCCGGCAGCGCATCCCCATGCTGCTGCGGCGGCGGGGCGGCGAGCCCCTGGCCCTGGCCGGGCTCTACGAGCGCTGGAAGCGGTCGGACGACGCCGTCCTGCGCACCTGCGCCATCCTCACCACCGAACCGGACGGGGTCGCCGGATCGGTCCACGACCGCATGCCGGCGGTCCTGACGGCGGCGGCCTGCGAGCTCTGGCTCGACCGCGGGATCGAGGACCCGGAGCGCCTGTCGCGCCTGCTGCGCCCCTACCCCCTCGGCGACCTCGTGGCCCATCCCGTCTCGGACCGGGTGAACCGGCCCGACGAGGACGACCCCGCCCTGCTCGAGGAGGTGGAGTTGCCGCCGCCGGAGGACCACGGCCAGCTCGCCCTGGGGCTGTAACCGCGATGCCCGCCATCCTGGACCACCCGTTGGTCCTCTTCCTGGCCGCCGTCCTCGTGGGCTGGTTCCTGCTGCGGGACACGGTGGGCGCCATCGTCAGCCTCGTCCAGTCGGCCTGGCGGACCTGCTTCCGGGGCCGCTGAGGGCGGCCCCGGGCGGGCGGTCCTCCACCCGGCTCCGACTCCGACGCGGGCCGTCCGGTCGGACGGCCCCTCCCTTCAGGGGGCGGCCCCGACCAGCGCCTTGATCCGCGCCCACGTGGACGGGCGGGCGGCCGTGGAGACGGCCTCGGGGGGCCGGCTCTCGGCGTCCGCCGGATCGGTGACCCGGGCGGCGTCGCCGGGGGGATCGTCTCCCGCCTCCCAGGTGCCTTCGGGATCGCCGAGCTCCTGGCCGTTGGTGAAGCCGTCGCCGTCGGAGTCGAGGGCGGCCAGCTCCGGCGTCCAGAAGACCTCGCGGCCGTTGACCGTGACCAGGGCCTCCACGTCGAGGCCGAACCCGTTGCGCGGGCTGCCGCCGCCGGAGACATGGCAGAGGTTGCAGCCGGCGCCCACGGCCTCGGCGTTGGGGACCATGTTGCCCCGGAAGCCGCGGGCCTCGGCGGCTCCGGTCCACGGTCCCGCGGTCCACAGGCCGGCGGCCGCGAGGGCGGCGGCCAGCAGAGCGGGGTTTCTCCCGACTCGTGAACTCATGCTTCCTCCTCCTGGCGGGCAGCCCACAGCAGGCCGCGGCGCTGGATCTCCCGGGCCTCTGGCACCTCGAAGTCGGCGGCCACGTGGCCCAGCGATGAGTAGAACACCCTGCCCTCGCCCCAGACCCGCTTCCAGACCACGGGCATCACCGTGCCGTTGACCCAGGGCGCGCTGCGGGCGTCGAAGGTGGTGGTGGCCAGCACCTCGTTGCCCGGGTCGACGTGCATGTAGTACTGCTCCGAGTGCATGCGGAAGTCGTCCATGCCGCGGACGACGGGGTCGTCGGGGGCGGTGATGTCGACGGTGTAGTCCTTGACCCCGTCGGGGTGGCCGACGAACTGGCCGCCCGTCATCATCTGGTAGCCGCAGTGGTTGCGGAAGGCGTCGCACATGCCGCCGTGCCAGCCCCCCAGGCCGACGCCGCCCTCCACGGCCTGCAGCAGCCCCCTCTCCTGCTCGCCCTCGATGGCGCCCATCGTCCAGCAGGGCACCACCAGGCTCAGGGAGCCCATGAGGTCGGCGTCGAGGTAGCTGTCCATGGTGTCGGACAGGATCACCTCGAGCCCCGCCTCCTGCAGCAGCGGCGCGAAGATGTCGACACACTCCTTCGGCTGGTGTCCGTCCCAACCGCCGTAGACCATCAGGACCCTGGACCGGGGCATTCGACCCTCCTCCTCTCCCTTCGAGATGCGGCCTCGCCGCGCCAGGGGCGCGGCCCTCTATCCAGTATAGGACAGGCCGAAGCCGCGAGGGAACAGGGGGTCGCGGGCCAGGCCGCCCCCGCCGGGACCCTGCCGGGGCCCGCGCGGCCAGGAGAAGGACAGGCGGCCTCGGAAGTCGTGGTCTCCGAAGAGCACGTCGGCCACGCCCTGGCCCTCCGACCCGGGGAGCCAGGCGGCGACGAAGGCGGCGCAGGCCCCCAGCTCGGGGCCGATGCTCAAGGGCCGTCCCGACACCAGAACGGCGACCACGGGAACGCCGCGGGCGGCGATCGTCCGGATCGTCTCCAGGTCCTCCGGGTGCAGACGGGACAGGCTCAGCTCGTCGCCATACGCCTCCAGGACCCGGAAGGTGCCCTGGATCCGCGACCCCTGCTCGACGACGACGTCGTCGCCGCTGCGCACGTCCCCGAGGCCCTCGGCGTACGGCCTCTCGCCGATGACGGCGACGGCCACATCGTGCCGCCGAGGGTCGGCCTCGGCGCCGCTCCCGCCGGCGCTCAGCACCGCATTGGGCGCCGCCCGGGCGATCCCCTCCCAGATCGAGGTGCCGCCCTCGACCCGGTCGTTCCCCGTCAGGCCCTGCCACTCCACCGTCCAGCCGCCGCACTGGTGGCCCCGGTCGTGGGCGTTGCGCCCGGCCACCAGGATCCGCGCCCCCCGGTCCAGGGGCAGCAGGCCGCCCTCGTTCTTGAGCAGCACCAGCGACTTGCGCACCGCCTCCCGCGCCGTCTCCCGGTGGGCGGCCGAGCCGAAGCCGGGGTCGTCGGCGCCCGGGCGCTCGGAGGGGCGCGGCTTGTCGAGAAGGCCGCAGGCCTGCTTCACCGCGAGGATGCGGCGCACGGCGTCGTCGATCCGCCCCGGGGACACCCTCCCCGCCTCGACGTGCTCCTTCAGGTGGCCGATGAACTCCCTCCAGCGCTCCGGCACCATGGCCATGTCGATGCCGGCGTTGACGCCCAGGGCAACGGCCTCTCCGAAGTCGTCGTCCAGCTGGTCGAGGCCGTTCCAGTCGGAGACCACGAACCCTCCGAAGCCCAGCTCGCCCTTGAGCAGGTCGGTCAGCAGGTAGCGGTGGCCGTGGCACTTGTCGCCGTTCCAGCTGCTGTACGAGGCCATCACCGTGAGCACCCCCGCGTCGATGGCGGGCCGGTACGGGGCGACGTGGACGCCCATCAGCTCCGCTCGCGGGACCGCCGTGTCCCCCTGGTCGATGCCGTGGGTGGTGCCGCCGTCGCCGACCCAGTGCTTGGCGCAGGCGACGACACCCGACAGCCCCGGTGCCGCCTGCAGGGCGCGCACGGAGGGGCCCGCATAGGAGGCGACGATCGCCGGATCCTCGGAGTAGCTCTCGTAGGTCCGCCCCCAGCGGGCGTCGCGGGCCACCGCCAGGGTCGGCGCGAAGGCCCAGTCCACCCCGCAGGCCAGCATCTCCCGCGCCGTGACCCGGGCGATGCGCGCCATCAGCCCCGGGTCGCCGGCGGCGCCGAGACCGATGTTGTGGGGGAAGACGGTGGCGCCGAGGACGTTGCCGTGGCCGTGGACGGCGTCGACGCCGTAGAGGATGGGGACGGCCCCCCGCTCCAGGCCCTCCGCCGTCGACGTCTCCCAGTAGTCGTCGGCCATGGCGACCCAGTCGGCGGGCCGGTTGGCTCCGGGGGTCGAGCCGCCGCCGCTGAAGACGGAGCCCAGGTGGTGGTCCCGGACCTCGGCGGGGGTGGCGCCCTGACGCTCGGTCTGGGTCATCTGCCCGATCTTCTGGTCCAGGCTCATCCGGCCGAGCAGGCTCTCGACGCGGCCTCTCCCCGCCGCGTCGAGCCATCGGGTCGCCATCGTCCTCACCCGGCGGCCGCCACGCCCCGCCTCTCTTCGAGCTGCCTGCGGACCTGGTAGGCCTTCTCCTCGGTCAGGGTGTGGGTGGCGATCGCCCAGATGGCCAGCGCCGAGGTGACCATGGGCACGACCACGTCGAAGAGGCGCATGAGGAAGATGGTGCGCGCCGTCTGCGCCCCCTCGAGGGCGACGTCGAAGCCGGTGGCGTTGAGCAGCACGCCGCCGCCGGCCAGGGCCAGGGCCATGCCCAGCTTGACCACCCACCAGAAGATGGAGCCGAACATGCCCTCGCGGCGCTCGTGGGTCTCCAGCTCGTCGAGGTCGCAGACGTCGGCGATCATCGACGGCATGACGGTGAACAGGCAGCCGAGGCCGAAGGCCATGAAGGGGGTGGGCAGCAGCAGCAGCAGCGGATGGGCCGGGTCGTAGCAGACCCACTTCAGCCCGTAGCCGAGGATGGAGACGCCGATGCACAGGTAGAAGGTCTGGCGCTTGCCGATGTGGGTGCCCAGCCAGGTCACCAGGGCGATGACCACGAAGGTCGACGCCGCCGCCAGGGTGCCGGACCAGCCCGCGTATTGAGCGCCCAGGGACTGGTCCCCGGAGAACACGTAGTAGATGATGACGTAGGCCTGGAAGGAGGAGACCAGGATGAAGCCGTTGAAGACCAGGAAGGTGGCGGCGCAGAGCTTGAGGAAGGGCCGGAACCTCAGGGTGGCCAGGAAGCCGCTGAAGAACTGTTCCATGCTGCGGCGGAATCCGGAGCCCGCGCCGTCGGCCTCGGCGGCGGCGACCTCCTTGTAGCGCTCGCGCAGGAGGATCGCCGGCAGCACCCCGATGGCGATGGTGAACAGGCCGATCGCCACCGACAGGCCGGCGGCCCCGGCCACCAGGTCGTCGAAGAGAGGCTCGTACTTCATGACCCACAGGAACCACGGGGTCACCACGTAGGCGAGCTGGCCGATGAAGTTCTGCACCCCCATGAGGCGGGTGCGCTCGTGGTAGTCCGGGGTCAGCTCGTAGCCGAGGGCGACCCAGGGCGTGGCGAAGATCGTGTACCCGAGGTAGAACAGGAGCGAGCCGACGAGGAAGTAGACGAAGTAGAAGCCCTCGCTCTGGCCGCGGGGCAGCTGCCACAACAGGATGAAGAGCAGGCCGGCGCCGATCGCCCCGGCGAAGATCCAGGGCCGGCGCCGCCCCCACCGCGACCGGGTGTGGTCGGTGATGTAGCCCATGAGGGGGTCGGTGAGGGCGTCGGTCAGGCGGGGCAGGGCGCCGAGGAGGCCCACGAGGGCGGGGTTCATGCCCAGGCCCAGGTTGAGGACGATGGTCATGCCGCCGATCGCCCCGGCGAGGAGGTTGTTGACGAAGGCGCCGAGGCCGTAGGCCACCTTCTGGAAGAAGGGGATCCGGTCTTCGGGCGCCGTGTGGTAGTGACGCTCGGGGCTCATTCCCCGGCTCGCTGGTAGACGCGCACGTAGTCGACGAGCATCCTCCGCGGGAAGGGGGTGGAGGCGTCGGGATCGCCGGCGAACCAGCCCCCCACGGCGACGTTGAGGAGGATGAAGAAGGGGTGGTCGAAGACCCAGTCGGCGCCCGAAGGCAGGTCGGCGGGGGTCACCTCGTGGAACTGGAAGTCGTCGACGTACCAGCGGATCCGGTGCGGCTCCCAGTCCACGGCGAAGAGGCGGAAGCGCCCCGCCAGGCCGCCGACGATGGCGGCCTCCGTGCCCAGGCCGCCGCCTCCGGAGTAGCCGGGCCCGTGGACGGTGCCCGCCACCACCGCCGGATGCTGGCCGCGGAACTCCATGACGTCGATCTCGCCGCAGGCGGGCCACCCGGCGGAGTCGATGTCGTTGCCGAGAAGCCAGAAGGCCGGCCAGATCCCCTGCCCTTCCGGCAGCTGGATGCGCGCCTCGAAGCGGCCGTACGCCGCCTCGAAGAGCCCCTGGGTCTTGATCCGCGCCGACGTGTAGCCGTTGCCGCCGAAGCTCTCCCGCCGGGCGACGATGGCCAGGCGGCCCTCGCCGTCGAGGGCCGCGTTCTCCGGGCGGTCGGTGTTGTGCTCGAGCTGCCCGTTGCCCCAGCCGTGTCCGCCCACGTCGAAGCGCCAGCGCCCCGGGTCGGGGAGGGTGCCCGCCGGGCCCTCGAACTCGTCGGACCAGACCAGCTCGAGGGCGGCGTCGCCGCCGCCGGTGTCGGACGGACTGGAGCTGCCGCCGCAGGCCGACAGGACGGCGGCGACGGCGAGGACGGGGTACCTGCGGACCATGGTCATCGTCGCGCGCACGGAGGGTGTCGGTATCCGGGACGTGCCGTGGCCCGAGGGTCTAGTCGGAGAGGAAGACGCCGTCGACGAGGACGAAGTCGCCGGCCGCCGCCTTCGGGCCGGTCAGCGACAGGGGCGAGGTCACCGCGGTCAGGTCCAGCCCCTTGGCGGCGAAGTCGGCCAGGGGAATCGCCAGGGAGTGCCACTCCCCGTCGGCGGCGTACCCGTAGTCGGCGGCGAGCACGAAGTGGCGGTCGTCCGAGGCCCCGTTCATGCCGACCTCGATGACGGCCAGGCTCTCGGAGCGGAAGCTCACGTGCAGGGCCGTCCAGCCCGACAGGTCCCGGGGATCGCTCCAGTGCACGCCCATCCCCCACCATTCGCCGCCGGCGTGGACCAGCCGGTGCGCCGCCTGCCCCTCCAGGGCCTCGTCCGTCTCCTGCACCGAGACCGTGTTGTCGTAGAGGAACAGGTTCGCCGTGGCGTTGTCGATCTCCACCATCTCCGACGAGGGGCCCTCGTAGAACACGCCGATGCTCAGGCGGCGGCCGGCGTCCGCCGTGGCCGTGCTCCCCGGCGTCAGGTCGAAGTAGAGGTTGTCGATGAGGACGAAGTCGCCGGCCTCCGACTTCGGACCTCCCAGGGACAAGGGCGAGGTCACCGCCGCCAGGTCCAGCCCCCGGGCGGCGAAGTCGGCCAGGGGGATCTGCAGGCTGTGCCACTCCCCGTCGGCGGCGTACCCGTAGTCGCTGGCCCGCACGGCGTGACGGTCGTCGGCCGCCCCGTTGAGGCCGATCTCGACCTCGGCCAGGCTCTCGGAGCGGAAGCTGACGTGCAGCGACGCCCATCTGGACAGGTCCCGGGGGCTGCTCCAGTGCACGCCCATCCCCCACCAGTCGCCGCCGGCGTGGACCAGGCGGTGCGCCAGGCGCCCCTCCAGGGGCTCGCCCACCTCCTCCACCGAGACCGTGCTCTCGTAGAGGTAGAGGTGCGCCGTGGAGTTGTCGATCTCCACCAGCTCCGACGAGCCCCCCTCGTAGAAGACGCCCACGCTCAGGCGCTGCTCGCCGGGCTCGAAGGGATCCGGCCCCGGCAGTCCGGCCTCCTCCCCGCCGTCGGGGCTCACCGCCAGGTCGAAGCTCTCCTGGGACTCGTAGTCGGCGTCGTCCAGCCCCGACCGGCAGGCGGCCAGCAGGACGAGCAGCGCCAGGCTCCAGCGGGTCATCGCCTCACCGCCTTCTGGTTGCCGTCGGGGTCCTGGACCAGCAGCCAGCCGCCGGTGGGGGTCCCGCCGAGGTCGAGGATGCCGAGGTAGGCCGCGGTCACCAGCTCGAAGGAGAAGGTGCCGGTGGCGTCCCAGCTGGCCGCGTCGGGGAAGTGGTCGAGGACGGACTGGAAGGCGGCCAGGGCCATGTCGCGCACCCGGGGCAGGTCCTCCTGCCGGGCCAGGCCCTTCGACCAGATCCGGCCGAGGTTGAGGGCCACGTAGTACTGGTGCTCGCCGGTGGGCTGGTTGGCCAGCCAGGTGGCCCAGCTGTAGTAGGCGGCCACGTGGTTCCCCGTGCTCTGGATGTCCCACTTGGTCTCCGGGCCGCTGGAGGCCCGGGCGAAGGGGTTGTTCGGGTCGTCGAGGACGGCCTTGCTCGGGTGGATGCCGGCGCTCTCGTCGTGGACCGCCAGGGGCGCGTCGCCCAAGGGGCTGCCGTAGACCAAGGGACCCGGCTCGGAACAGCCGGCCGCCAGCAGAGCCAGCAGGGGGATGGCGCTCGTCGGCTTCATGGTCGCCTCACAGTCCGACGTGGACGTAGAGGCCGACCTCGACCTCGGCGCCGGTGGCTCCGGGATCGCCGGGGTCGGCCACGTACTCGGGTGAGTGCTCGTCGAGGGTGCGCACCTGGGCCCGCAGGCCGAAGCGCGTCGAGGCGCCCTCCAGGCCGGCTGGCTTCAGCCCGTACGAGACGTCGCCGTACCACTGGAGCGGGTAGGTCAGGTTGAAGTCCCGGTGGAAGTCGTACGGCCCCCAGTCGTCGAGGCGCAGACGGGTGCGGGCGTCGACGGTGTGCCACCACAGGCGCAGGTCGCCGCCGTAGCGGCGGACCCGCCGCGGGTCGTCGCCGCGGGGCTCGCCTTCGCCGGCGAGGAGGGTGGTCGCCAGGCGCAGGTCGCGGCCGGGGTTGTGGACCGTGTGCAGCTTCGCCTCCCACTCGTCGGCGGCCGGCGGCGCCTCCCCGAAGGGCACGACGGCGCCGTTGGCCAGGGTGAAGGTGTGGGCGTCCCGGCGTTCCTCGTGGCGCCGGTACCACAGGTCCAGGGCGGCGACGAAGGGGGCGTCCTCGCGGATGTCGCGGTCCCAGGTGTGGAACCAGGTACCCGGCGTCGGATCGTAGACCAGCAGCAGCTCGCCGGCCACGGTCTCGCGGTTGTCGAGCACGACGAAGGGGTCGTCGAGCACGTTCCGCGGCCGCACCGCCGGGTAGTAGAGGCCGGTGCGGGTGCTGTAGTGGTCGTCGATGCGCGGGTTGGCGGGCAGGATCGGCTGCTGGTAGAGGACCTGCGGGGAGATCTCCAGCAGGCCCAGGCGGTACGACGCGCCCGACGAGAGGGCCCAGTGGTTGCCGCGGCCGCTCTCCTTGAGCGACCAGCCGGTGAGCAGGGTGGCGCCCGGGTAGCCGCCGTCGGCGACGATGCCCTGCAGGCTGCCCTGGCCGTACCAGCGCGCGGCGCCCTCCCAGGTCAGGCGCAGGCGCCCGCCGAAGGTGTCCCCCCACTTCACCTCGTCGTCGATCACCTCCCAGCCGGAGTCGAGGTAGCCGCGGCCCGAGGTCTCCCGGACCCAGGTGAAGGGGTCGCCGACCTTGGTCGAGCCGGAGAAGATGCCGCCCACCTCCAGGGTCAGGGGCTTCGCGTCCCGGGCGACGTAGAGGGTGGTGCGGCGGTTGAGCGGCTCGGGCACGGCGAAGCTGGTCTGCGCTCCCGAGGCTTCCGCCAGGTCCTCGTGGTGGACGACCGACCAGCGCCAGCCGCCCCCCTCGCGGGAGTACTTGGCCAGCACCGCGGGGTTGGCCCCCCACCACAGCTCCGGTCCGACGGCGATCTTCCAGCCCTCCCAGGGCCCCTTGCCGGCGATCTCGAAGCCGTTCGGCGCCTGGCCGTTGTAGGTGTCGAGGTTGGGCCCGTAGTTGGCCTCCGGATAGAGGCCGAAGAAGTCGCCCTCGTAGCCCCAGTGGAAGTGGCCGGTGCGGAAGAAGCCCTCGACCGTGAAGCGCGGCCGCTCGATGGTGAAGTCGGCCGAATAGACGGCGAAGCGGTCGACCACCTCCCGGGGCTCACGGGAGGGCGCCTCGCCCGCCGCCGGCACGACCCGCTTCAGGGCGCGGTTCTCGTAGAAGATGTTGTCGAGGCGGTTCTGGCCCACGGCGCCGACGCCGTGCAGGGAGAGGCTGCCGCGCAGGTCGCCGCTGGCGATCTCGAAGTCGGTCCAGAAGGACTCGGTGTGGCCGAACCTCCCTCCCGGGCCGCGCTCGGTGCGCTCGTCGCCGTCGCTGATGCTCGACTCGTAGCGCATGCGCACGTCGCCGAGGCGCACGGCGCCCAGCCGCTTCACCTCGTCGAGGGCGCGGCCGGTGGCGTAGCGGTGGGAGTAGTCGGAGAGGCGGATCTCGCCGAAGCTCCGGCGGATGGCGTCGACCGTCGTCGTGCCGGCGTAGGGGTCCAGGCGGAAGGCGCGCTGCAGGACGTAGTAGGCGGTGCGCGGCGTCACCGGGATGAAGCCCCGGCCGTCGGAGGGCCCCTTGGCCGCGATCCCCCACCACTCCTCGTTCATGTTGTTGCGCCCCTCCACGAAGTCGTGGACGTAGGCGCCCGTCGCCCAGCTGGCGTTGGTGTCGTGGACGTCGAGGTTCTCCTCCTGGCGGAACTTCCACCAGCCGTCCGACCACTGGAAGATGAAGCCCCCCAGGGCGGTGCCGGCGCCGCCCTTGCCGTAGGACTGCTCGTAGATCTCCCGCCACTGGCCGAGGAGGTAGCCGGCCTGGGCCACGTCGTCCTCTCGGTCGCGCTTCGCGTCCCAGGCGTCGGCGCCGAACTCGGTGTAGACGAAGGGCACGCCCATCTCGTCGCGGACGCGCTGGAAGAGGTCGCCGCTGCTGACCCCGCGGTAGACGTTGGCACCCATGATGTCCACGTCGGCGCAGGTCCGGGCGATGACGTCGAGATAGTTGATGTCGCCGTTGGCCAGGGCCACCGGGTGGCGGTGGTCGAGGCCCTTGATCAGGGTCGCCCCCTCCCCCATCAGCGTGTACAGGTACTCGGCCCGCGGATCGTCGGCCTCCTCGGGCAGGTCCTCGATCTCGAAGCTGGTCCACGACAGCCCGTAGTTGTTCTCGTTGCCGAGGAGGTACATCAGCACCCCCCGGGTCTCCTTGTAGGCCTCGACCGTCCTCTCCAGGTCCGCCAGGATCGCCCGCCGCGTGGTCTCGTCTCCGTAGTCGGTCTCCGGCACGAAGCGGCCGTTCACCTCGAAGCCGTAGCGCCCCATCAGGTGATTGACGGCGGTCATGATGCCGTAGCGGTCGTAGATGTGCTCCACCCAGCGGGGCGGGATCTCGGAGAACAGGCGGATGGCGTTGACGCCCATGTCGCGGAGCATGGACATCTCGGCGTCGAGGGCCTCGACGATGAACTCGTCGGACTGTTCCCACAGGGAGTAGCGGTAGTTCTCGCCCACGGGGATGTAGCCCCAGTTCATGCCGAAGACCATGAAGTCCTCGCCGTCGACCTGGAGCTTCCAGCCGCGATCGTCCTCCACGAGGACCACCTCGTTCGCCTGCGCCTGCGCCCGGGGGGCGGCCCCGGCGAGCAGGGCCGGGAGCAGGAAGGCGGAGAGGAGCCGCAGGGCCGTCATCGGATCAACCCTACCTGGCCAGGACCACGCGGTGCGTTCGGGTGAACCCGCCGGCGGTCATCCGGTAGATGTAGACGCCGCTGCCCACGGGGGAACCGCCGTCGTCGAAGGCGTCCCAGGTGGCGGCATACTCCCCGGCGGCGTGGAACCCGCTCACCAGGGTCCGCACCTTCTGGCCCAGACTGTTGTAGACGGCCAGCTCGACGCCGCCGGCGTCCGGCACGGTGAAGTGGATGGTGGTGGCGGGGTTGAAGGGGTTGGGATAGGCCAGTCCGAGACTCCAGGCGGCGGGCACCTCCGACAGCCTCTCCACGGCCGTCGGCGCCTCGGGGGGGCCGCTGGTGAAGACGATGTCGTCGAAGTCGACGAGGACGTCCGTCGCCTCGCCGCCCTCGACGCCGGAGATGACGATGACGACCTCGTCCACGGGGCCGTCGAAGGTGCCGTCGCCGCCGGTCTGCAGGTCGGTCAGGGATCCCAGGGGCGCGCTGACCTGCCGCCAGGTGTCGTCCGCGTCGGACTGCTCGAAGGAGAGGATGTGCTGGAAGGAGTCGTCCTCCCCCTCCTCGTAGCCCTCGCCGTCGGTGTCCTCGCGGACGGTGATCTCCACGGAAAAGCGGTCGACGGTGGTGCCGGTCTGGACCAGCACCCACAGGCTCAGCCAGGGATCGTCGGGCAGGGCGAGCTGCCCGTCCTCGGGGAGGTTGCGGAAGAACCCGCCGTAGAACACGCTCTCGCTGCCGGCGCCGCCCCAGCCCGTGTCCAGGTACCAGGAGCCCTGCGCCGGCCGGTCGCTGGCCGGGCCGCCGCCGCCGCCGGCGGCGTTGCCGCCGAAGAAGATCCAGTCCGAGACATCGCCGTCCTCGAAGTCGTCGAAGGTCACCTGCCCCTGGGCGACTCCGGTCCCGAAAAGCAGCAGCGCGACGGTCAGCGCTCCTGAGCTGGCCAGCACGGAACTTCTCATGTTCGGTCTCCTGACTTCGGTCGATGGTGGGAACCGGTGTGGTTGAATGCAATTCCCGGGCCACGAGCCGTGGAAACCACCGGGACAGACCGCAACTCCTTGCTTCTCAAGGAGATAGACCGCACGGTCCGAAGCCTGGGACGACGGTCGGCTCGTGAAGCCAAGGGAGCGACATGTCACCCCGGTGGCCTCGACCCGGAGCGTATCATGCTGATTGCCTTGGGCTTACGGTAGAAATGAGCGATATATCGCTCGGCGCGAAATATCGCTCCCTCAGCGGGGCCGCTCCAGGCCCAGCTTCTTCATGCGGCTGCGCAGGGTGGAGGGAGGCAGGCCGAGGGCCTCGGCCGCCCCGCCCTCGCCGCGTACGTGCCAGTTCCGGGACTCCAGGACCCGCCGGATGTAGCGCCGCTCGAACTCCTCCAGGGGCAGGATCTCCAGGTCCCCGGACGGCTGCGGCGCCGCCTTCAGCCCCAGGTCGCCGACCGTGATCCGGGGACCGCGGCAGGCGATGACGGCGCGCTGCAGGGTGTGCTCCAGCTCGCGCACGTTGCCCGGCCAGGGCTGGGCCTGCAGCACCGCCAGGACCTCCGGCGCCAGGGGGCCGATGCGCTTGTCCAGGTGGGAGGCCATGCGCTCCATGAACAGCTCCGCCAAGGCCGGGATGTCCTCCTTGCGGTCGCGCAGCGGCGGCAGGCGGATGGGCAGCACCCGCAGGCGGTAGTAGAGGTCCTCGCGGAACTCGCCGTCGCGGACCATCTGCTCCAGGTCGCGGTTGGTGGCCGCCACCACCCGGGCGTCCGACCCCAGGGTCCGGCTGCCGCCCAGGCGCTCGAAGGTGCCGTCCTCCAGGAACCGCAGCAGCTTCACCTGCGCCTCCAGGGGCATGTCGCCGATCTCGTCGAGGAAGAGGGTGCCCCCCGCCGCCAGCTCCACCTTGCCGAGCTTGCGGGCCAGGGCGGTGGTGAAGGAGCCCTTCTCGTGGCCGAAGAGCTCGCTGTCCACCAGGGTGGCGGGCAGGGCCCCGCAGTTGACGTGGATCAGGGGGCCGTCGCGGCGGCCGCCGAGGGCGTGCAGGGCCCGGGCCGCCAGGCCCTTGCCCACCCCCGTCTCGCCGAGGATGAGCACGGTGAGGTCGGCCTCGGCCGCCTCCATGAGCCGCGTCTGCACCCGCTGCAGGGCGGCGCTGCGGCCGGTGAACTCGACGCCGGCGGCGTCGCCGCCGAGGGCCGCCGTCAGAGCGGCGATGCGCGGGTCGGGCTCGACCGAGACCGGGACCTGGGCGACGGCCGAGTAGTTCAGGTCGCGGTCGACGGCGCGCACCTGGAAGGTGTACTCCCCCTTCGGCAGGTCCCGGTAGTAGGCCCGCATGCGCCGCGTCGCCGGCCGCCACTCCGGGTCGTGCCCCTCGAGGCGGACCACGTAGAGCATGTCCCGGGGATGGGTGGAGAAGCTCACCCCCTTGTACTCGAACATCACCGGCCGCCCCGCGGACAGGACCACCGCCGCCGGGGACTCGAAGACCTGGTCGGCCACGACCTGCACCAGGCGCACCCGGGGCGGGTTCCGGCGCGGCCGGTAGCGGACCAGGGTGCCGAGGGCGGTGGCGAACCAGAAGGTGCCCTCGCGGTCCTCGAGGATCTGCAGGACCGGCCCCATCTGGGGCAGCTTGATCGTCTGGAACAGCCGGCCGTCGTGGTGGACGACGCCGCCGTCGGTGCCCAGCCAGAGATGGCCGCGGCCATCCTCGAAGAGGCAGCGGATGCGGTTGCTCGGCAGGCCGTCGTCGGTGGTGTAGTTGCGGAACCGGGTGCCGTCGAAGCGGCCCAGGCCGTTCTGGGTGGCGATCCACAGGTGGCCGGAGCGGTCCTCGAGCAGGTCCACCACGCGGTTGTCGGGCAGTCCGTCTCCTGTGGTGTAGAGGGTGGCGCCGCGCTCCGGGTGCCAGCGGCCGATCCCCTTGCCCCGGCCGAAGGGGTTGTGCGTCCCCAGTGCGTACCACAGCTCGCCGTCGCGGGTGGCCACGAGGGCGCCGATGTGGTTGAAGGGGTCCTCCTTGGCCTCCTCCCGGAAGACGGTGACGAAGCGCTCTCCCTGGCGCCGCACGATCTGCAGCGGGCTGGCGAAGAGCTCCTCCCGCCGCGCCGTGGTCCCGTTCTCCCACTGGCCCACCAGCAGGCGGCCGTCCCGGTCCTGGGCGACGGCGCTGACGCCGGCCTCGGCGAAGCCGGCCTCGGCCCCGATGCGCTCGAAGCGGGCGCCGTCGTAGCGGAAGAGACCGTTGCCGCCGCCGAGCCACAGGTCGCCGCCGTCGTCCTCGTAGATGGCGAAGCAGCTGTTGAGGTCGAGCCCCTGGCCGGCGCCCACGAACTCGTAGCCGCTGCCGTCGAAGCGGGCGACGCTGCGCGCCGTCAGGCTGAGGAAGGGCGAGGAGAAGCCGATCCAGATGCGGCCCGTGCGGTCCTGCACCATCCGCGAGATCTCCGCCTCGCCCTCGGGATACTCCTCGGCGCGCTCGAAGAGCCCGACGCCGAAGGCGTCGTAGAGGGCGACGCCGCCGCCCCAGGTGGCGAACCAGTGCTGCCGGTCCGGGTCCTGGTAGACGGCGTTGACCACCGGGTAGGGCAGCCCGTCTTCGGTGGTGACCCGGTCGAAGCCTTCGCCGGTCTGGTAGAGGGCGCCGCCGGAGGTGCACAGCCACAGGCGGCCGTCGCGGTCGGTCTGGATCTTGCGCAGGTTGCCCGGCAGGTCCACGGCCACCGGGTCGAAGGAGGCGCCGTCCCACCTCCAGATCCGTCCTCGGTCCCCGGCGCGGCCGATCCACAGGCAGCCGGAGGGATCCTGCCCGACGGCGTAGCAGCTGGCGTCGGGGGGCAGGCCCTCCCGCTCCCCGTAGCGGCAGAAGCTCCGGCCGTCGTAGCGGACCAGGCGGTCGAAGGCGAACCAGAGGTCGCCACCGGCGTCCTGGGCGATCCCCCAGCACTGGTTGGTCCAGCGCGGCGAGGGAGGCTCTCCGTAGCGCTCCGCGTAGCGCGGGACCAGGTCGTGGAACTCGTCGCCCTCGAAGTACCCCAGGGTCCCGGTGCCGGCGCACCAGAGGCGCGCCCGGCTGTCCTCGAAGAGGAACTGCACCTGCCGGCCGGCCATGCCCTCGCCGCCGGGCTGGTGGAACCGGCGGCCGTCGTACCAGCAGACGCCGCTGAGGGTGGCGAACCACAGCCGGTCGCGGCCGTCGCGGAGGATGGAGAAGACGCGGTCGCCGCACAGGCCGTCGCCGCGGCCGTAGCTCTGGAACTGGTCGCCGTCGAAGCGGCTGACGCCGTTGTCCCAGGTGGCGAACCACAGGTCGCCCCGGCCGTCCTCGGCGATGTGCTCGGTGCGCACACCGGCGAGGCCGTCGGCCAGACCGAAGGTGCGCCACGAGCCTCGGCGGTCCAGCGAGCCGGTGGAAATGACCGAAGCTTCCTTCGCCATTGGGCAGGCGGTCCGGGCGGGTTATCGTTGGCGCGGTCAAGGTAGCCTGACCCGTGCCCCCCCGCTACATCGCCCGCCGAGGATGGGCCCGCCGGCTGGCCGCCGCCGGCCAACGCCTCGGAGACGCTCTCGACCCGCCCGGCACCGAGTACCGGCTGACGCGCTGGCTCTTCCTGCGCCTCCTCGGGCTGGTCTACGCCGTGGCCTTCCTGGTCTCGGCGCGGCAGGCCGCCCCCCTGATCGGCGACGGCGGCCTGCTGCCGGCGCACCTCTACCTCGACCGGGCCGCGGCTTCCGCCCCGGCGCCGTGGCTGGAGGTGCCGTCGCTGCTGTGGATCAGCACGAGCGACGGCTTCCTCGCCGGCCTCGCCTGGCTCGGCTTCGCCGGCTCGCTGCTGCTTGTGGCCGGGTACGCCTCGGCCCCGCACCTGCTGATCCTGTGGGTCCTCTACTCCTCCTTCGTCAACGCCGGCCAGTTGTTCTACGGGTACGGCTGGGAGATCCTCACCCTCGAGACCGGCTTCCTGGCCGTCTTCCTGTGCCCCTTCGGCCGCGGCGGCTGGCGCCACGCCGTGGCCCCGGACCGCGCCGTGATCTGGCTGCTGCGCTGGCTGCTCTTCCGCGTGATCTTCGGGGCCGGGCTCATCAAGCTCCGCGGCGATCCGTGCTGGCTCGACCTGACCTGCCTGCTCCATCACTTCGAGACCCAGCCGATCCCCAACCCCCTGAGCCCGTACCTGCACCAGCTGCCCGGCCTCGTGCACCGCGCCGGCGTGCTCCACAACCACCTGCTGGAGGTCGCGGTTCCCCTGCTCCTCTTCGGCACCGTGCGCCTGCGCCGGCTCGCCGGCCTGCTGATCGTCGCCTTCCAGGTGGTGCTCATCGCCAGCGGCAACCTCTCCTGGCTCAACTACCTGACCATCGCCCTGTGCCTGCCCTGCTTCGACGACGCCTGGCTCCGGCGCCTCGCGCCCCGGCCCCTGAAGGCCCTGCTCGCCAGGGAAGGGGAAGCCGCCCGGGCGCCAGGCCGGGGACGCCGCCTCGCCGTGGGCGCCCTGACGGTGGGGGTGGTCCTGCTGAGCGCCGCGCCCGCGGCCAACATGCTCTCCTCCCGCCAGGTGATGAACACCTCCTACGACCGGCTGAACCTGGTCAACACCTACGGCGCCTTCGGCCACGTGGGGAAGGTGCGCCGCGAGGTCGTCCTGCTGGGCACCCTCGACGAGCCCGGTCCGGGCGGGGCCGTGTGGCGTGAGTACGCCTTCCACTGCAAGCCCGGCGACCCCTCCCGCCGGCCCTGCGTGGTCTCGCCCTACCACCACCGCCTCGACTGGCAGATCTGGTTCGCCGCCATGGCCGACTACCGGAGCCAGCCGTGGCTGGTCCACCTCGTCTACAAGCTGCTCCACGCCGACCCCGGGGCCCTCTCCCTGCTCGCGGAAGACCCCTTCGACGGGCGGCCGCCGCGCCGGGTCCGCGCCGATCTCTACGAGTACGAGTTCGCGCCCCCGGGAGAGTCCGGCTGGTGGCGGCGCCGCCGGCTGGGCGAGTATCTTCCCGCCCTCTCCGCCGGCGATCCGGCCCTGCGCCGCGTCGTCGAGGGATTCGGCTGGCCCCTGCTTCCCGTGCCTCGCCAGCCGCCGACCGCGCTGACCCCGGAGGCCGCCGGCTGTCCCTGCGGCGCCGGCTCCGGCTGAGGGGGCCTGCCCATCACCGCTTTCCGGAGCCCACCCGACATGCAACTGACCGAGCAACAGACGCGGTTCTTCGACGCCTTCGGATACCTGGTCGTTCGCCAACTGCTCGACCCAAAGGAGGTCGAGCTCGTCATCGAGGGCTTCGAGTGGTCGATCCGCAACTGGGGCGGCGGGCAGAACCACGACGGCACCAGGCGCACCATGTTCGGCGGTCCCATCGAGCATGCGCCGGAGATGTGCGCCCTCCTCGACCACCCGGGCGTGGTCGGGCTCATCGGCGGCGTGATCGGCGGCGACTTCAGCTACTGCGGCGGCGACGGCAACTACTACGTGGGCGACACCCACTGGCATCCCGACGGCAACTGGGGCCGCCTGTGGGCCACCAAGACCGCCTTCTACCTCGACGAGGTGGACGCCGGCAGCGGCTGCCTGCGGGTGATCCCGGGCAGCCACCGCCCCGACCACTACCTGCGCGCCGAGGGCGTCAACCCAAGGGAGTCGGAGGCCCTCTTCGGCGTGCCGCCGAGCGAGTTCCCGGGCAGCGTGGCCCTGGAGTCGAGCCCGGGCGACGTGGTGATCTTCAACCACGACCTCTACCACGCCTCCTTCGGCGGCGGCCGGCAACGGCGCATGTTCACCATGAACTGCACCCGCCATGCCGCGACGCCGGAGGAGCACGAGCTGGCCCGCCAGTACATCTCCGTCCACTCCCCGGGCGGGTACGGCGTCGACACGGGCGCCGGCATGTTCTTCCCCACCATGCTCGACACCGCCGACGAGGGGCGCATGGAGCACCTGCGCCAGCCCGTGGAGATCCACGACGAGCTCTTCCCGCAGTTCGCCCGCGGCGCCGGCGGGCGGGAGCCGCACAAGGGGGTGATGAGGCAATACAGGAAGGGATGAGGAGGGCTTGTATGGGCTCCTGTTACGACGCCGTGGCCCCTCTTGCGGTGGCTACGCTGACCATGTCACCGTGGACGGT
Organism: Candidatus Latescibacterota bacterium; assembly: GCA_964291625.2. Taxonomy (GTDB): domain Bacteria; phylum Latescibacterota; class UBA2968; order UBA8231; family UBA8231; genus UBA8231. The sequence goes on from OZ220089.1 coordinate 69,802, forward strand.
CCCCACACATGCGGACGCCGCGAGTGACCCGGGCGTGATCCTGAAGTCCCTTGCCGCGGACCGGGAACGGTTGCCGGTGCCCCTCGAGGAGAAGGGGCGACGCCAACGCCTGGACTTCGAGCGGATTCGGAGGGTGACCCTGCAGGAGTCGCCTCTCAAGTCCGGTGAGGCGGATGGCAACCGAGGGAGCATGAACGGTACCGTCCGCGCGGCGTCTTCGGCGGAAACCGGAGGAAGGGAGGAAAGGCGTGGACGGATCACCAGAAAGCTCGGCGCCGGTCTCTGGGGAGGCTTGGGAGGGGGCCTTTTCGGGACAATTGGGGGGGCTGGACTGCTTGGATTGGGAGGTGGAGGCACAGACGGAATTGGCGCACCGGCAGTTGTCGGCCTGGGCGGCCTGCTGGGGTTCGCTGCTGGAGCCGCAGTCGGTGTGAGCCGCGTCGACCCTGTCGATCAGCTCGCCGGCTCCTTGATGGGCAGTGTGCTGGGGTTCGGGGCGGGCATCGGCCTGACTTGGGTTGCCGACCGTCCCAGCCTCCTCTACCTGGTCCCCGTCACCTCGCTCGCAGGGGCCGTGGGGCTCTCGGAGCACTCCCGCCACCGTGGACGTGTATCGAGGCCCGATCAAGGTCGGCACTTGGCTGGACCGCTGGGCACGGGGCGTCTGGGCCGTTGGCCCTCAGCCCCTGCCCAGCATGGTGGTGGATGGTAGACTTGGGAGCCGGCGTTACCGCTTGCCGCGCCAGCGCCGGCCGCCGCCGTAGAAGGCGTCGTCCTCATCGTTTCGAGCTTCTCGCGCTGACCGTCGGTCAGGACGCCCTCCAGGGCCTTTCGGTGGTTCGTGCGCGTTTCTCCCATCTCCGTGCGGTGCTCGGTGCGCAGTTCCTCGAGCCGTTCCTTCTGCTCGTCGGTCAGATCCAGCCTGGAAAACGGATCCCTGACACCTTGCCGGGCGTCGTGCCAGCCCCTGCCCGGGCGGCCCATGTCGCCGCGCCAACCCCTGCCGCCGCGCCGCATGTCCCCCCGGTCCCAGCCCCTGCCTCCGCGCCGGTCGAAGAACCGGCCGCGCATCTCCTTCAGAGTCTCCTGCTGTTCGTCGGTCAGGACTCCCATCACGGCTTCGCGCTGCTTCCTGGCCATGGCGGCCATCGTCTCGCGGTGCTCGCGCCGGGCCTCGCGGTGCTCCTCGCGCAGCGCCTGCAGCTGCTCCCTCTGCTCGTCGGTCAGGTCCAGACGCCCCAGGAACGGCATGCCCTGCCGGTGCTCGCGCATCTTCTCTCCGCGCTCGGCCACGGCCACGGTGGCCGCTGCGCCGAGGGCCAGCGCCACGCCGGCCGTGATGATCCATCTCTTCCTCATCTGCTGCTCTCCCGCGTTGGGTGGTGATGGGCTCTCTGTCTCGCCCGTTAGACCACTCCATCGATCGTTTCATTCCGCCGCCGGCTCTCCAAACCAGAAGGAGAAGATCTCCGCCTGCCACAGGTGGAAGCGAACCTGCACGACGCGGCCCCGAAGCCCTGCCAGCTCCGGGCCGCCCTCCCACGACAGGACCTCGTCGATGCGGTCGGCCATCAGCGGCCGGCTGTCCTGCCGCGAGAACCCCTCGATCGGCTCGCCGGTGCCGGGGTCGAGCAGCTCCGCCTGCAGGCGCCCGCGCCAGGCGTCGGCGTTGACGTGGAGCGCCCCCCCGTCGACCTCCATCGGCTTCGAGGTGACCGCGCCCCACTCGACGCCGCCCTTGAGGCCGACGAAGCCGTCCATCCGCATCCGCGCCAGGCAGACGGCCGAGGCGTCGAGGGTCCCGCGGTGGGCCTCGTCGTGGAAGCTGAGGCTGCGGTGGCGCAGGCCCGTGTAGTAGAACCACAGCTCGTCGTTGCGCCGCACCGGGCCGTTGGTCACCACCACCTGCCCCGTGTCGTACGCCGACCCGTCCCCCACCGGCGACAGCTCCAGGAAGGGGGCGCGGCCGGCGACCCGCTGCCATTGCCGCAGGTCGCGGCTGCAGGCCAGCTCCACCGTCTTGCGGCTGTCCACGTTCTCGTATCCGGGCGGGTGCTTGCCGATCCAGTGGTGCATGACGGGCAGCGCCAGGTAGAGCCCCTCGTAGGGGAAGAGGGGGAAGTTGTACACGTCGGTGCGCCACTCCTCGGGGCGGTTGAAGACCGGCTTCAGGTAGGCGGGGTCTTCGAGGAACCGGCGCACGCGGCGGAAGCCGTTCTCCTGGTCCTGCTGGTCGGCGTGGAAGATCAGCTCCGGCTCGGTCCAGGTGTCGAAGTCGCGGCTCGTGGACAGGGCGAAGGAGCGCCCGTACGGACCGCGCTGCTTGGGGGTGGCGATGAACAGCCCCCGCGAGGCGTCGTGGGTGAGGTGGGCCTCGTCGGCGCTGGGCACGGCGGCGCCCTCGAGGTCGCGCCAGTGGATGCCGTCGGCGGAGACGGAGGCCTGCAGGGAGCGGGCGTCGTTGCGCATGCCCTTGAACCGCCGCTCGGGGTCCGGGTCGGCGCCGTCGTGGATCGGGCCCTGGAGCATGCCCCGGGCCGTGGGCAGGATGTTGTTGGCGGTGCCCAGGGGCCGGCCGGCCCAGTCGCGGCCCCCGTACTCGAACAGGCCCAGGTCCGGCTTCTCCCAGTTGACGCCGTCCTCGGAGAAGGCGCAGCAGGCGAAGCTCTCCCCGCCCGGCGGCGCCCAGGGCGAGCGCATCTCCGGCGCGTCGACGTCGGGGGCCTCGGCGGCGCCCAGGTAGATCAGGTGGAAGCGCCGCGCCTCCGGGTCCCAGGCCGGCGTGGTGCGGATCTGGATGGCGCAGTTGTCCCAGCGCCGGTCCGGTCGGAGCACGGCGTTGCCGTGGTACTTGGCCGGCTGGTGCAGGACGCGGGCCAGGTTGTCGATGCGGTCGACGTCGCCGTCGTCGATGAACAGCCGGCGGGTCACGGCGCCACCGCTTCGGAGACGCCGATCATGCTGTCGCGGGTGACCAGGGGGGCCAGCTCCTCCTCGGACAGGCTCTCCGTGCCGGCGGGCCGGCGCGGCAGCACGAGGTAGCGCAGGTCGGCGGTGCTGTCGATGACGCGCACCTGCACGCTCTCGTCGAGGTCGAGGCCGAACTCGCGCATGACGGCCCGCGGCTCGGCCACCGCCCGCCGCCTGTAGGGGGCGCTCTTGTACCAGTCGGGGGGCGGACCCAGCAGGGCCGTGGGGTAGCAGGAGCAGAGGGTGCAGACGACGAGGTGGTGGATGCTCCCGGTGTTCTCCACCACCGCCAGCTCGGCGTCGCCGGTGAGGCTCAGGCCCAGCTCGCCCACGGCCGACCGGGCGTCGGCGAGCAGACGGGTCCTGAACGCCGGATCCACCCAGGCCCGGGCCACCACCCGGGCGCCGTCGGCGATGGCGCGGGACTGGACCCGGCGGGCCTGTTCCTCCACCTCCCCGGCCTGGAGCACGCCCTTCTCCACGAGCAACTCGTGCATGGCCAGGGCGCGCCGGGCCCGGGGGCTGAAGTCTGCGTCGGGCTGCACGCCCTGGTGCTCGTCATGTTCGTGGCTCATGTCGTCTCCTCCTTGCTGTCGGTGATCCACGGCGGGGGGCTCGGATCCCGTGGCCTTCTCCAGCCACTGCTCGTACAGGTCCATGAGCAGCAGGTCTCCCCAACCCTCCCGGCAGCGGGCGCCCCAGACTTCGGCCTGCCGGAACTCGACGTGGTAGAGCAGGCGCCGGGGCTCGCCGGTGCCGCCGTGGGCCCGGGTCTCGGGGTCGAGGAAGGGACCGCTCACGGAGCGGACCCTGCCGCGCTTGCCCTTGATGAAGGAGGGCGTCCGGTGGTGGTGGTCCACGGCGTCGGTGCGGACGGTGACGGGCTCGCCCACGCGGAAGCGGCCGGGCCGGGCGGAGAGGACTACCCCCACCGCCCCTGCACCTCGGCGGACCGGGCGTCGATCTCGGCCGTCGTGAGCAGGCCCTTCTCCACCAGCAGGGTCTCGAGGGAGGCCGACCAGCGTTCGTAGTAGCCGCAGGCCTCGTAATCATCGGCCGGCATGGCCTCGATCCCGCGGCGCAGCTCGTCGACGTTGATCACGCGGCGATGGCGCAGGACCCCGACCAGGGCGTTGGTCAGGCGCTCCCAGTCCGCCATCTCGTGCTCGGACCGGTCGATCGGCTCTCGGCTCGGCTGGCCGCCCATGTCGTGTACGCCTGGCATGGAGTGCGAATAAAGGGGGCGCCCCCGGTGGGTCAACCGGAGTCGGACAGGGACGGAGGCCGCGTCCGGAGCCTGGGCGGGCGGTTTGAGCATGGCGGGCGGGGCCCCTTTCTTCCGGCGCCCCGCCTTGAGGCGGCGACCATCCGAAACGAAGGAGCACACAATGCCCGATCCATACTCCCTCGAAGGGAAGAAGGCCCTGGTGACCGGCGGCAAGCGCCGCATCGGCCGGGGGATCGTCCTGGCCCTGGCCGAGGCCGGCTGCGATGTGGGAGTCAACGACCTGGAGCTGGACGCCGACGGCGAGGAGACCCTGCGCCTCGTCCAGGCCCGCGGCCGGCAGGCGGAGTTCTACGCCGCCGACATCTCCGACAGCGCCCAGGTGGAGGGGATGTTCGCCGCCTTCCTGGAGCGCTTCGGCCGCATCGACATCCTGGCGAACAACCCCTTCGGGGGCACCGGGCAGACCTTCCTGGAGCTGACCGAGGAGAACTGGGACGCCAACCTCGACATCGGCCTGAAGGGGTTCTTCCTGTGCAGCCAGCAGGCGGCGCGGGCGATGGTGAAGCAGGGCGGCGGCGGCTGCATCGTGAGCACCTCCTCCGTGCACGCGAAGCGCGCCTGGAAGGACGACACCGCCTACGGCACGGCGAAGGCGGGCATCCTTCGCCTCACCCAGAGCATGGCCGTCGACCTCGGCCGGCACGGCATCCGCTGCAACGCCATCATGCCCGGGTACATGGACACGGATCACGTGCTCGGCACGCCGCCGCCGGAGACCGGCAGCCTCCGCGAGCAGCTCTTCGACGCCGTGCCCCTGCGCCGGCCCGGCACCCCGGAGGACATCGGCCGGGCCGCGGCCTTCCTGTGCTCGCCGGCGGCGGGCTGCATCACGGGGGTCTCCCTCCAGGTCGACGGCGGGCTGCTGGCCGCTTCCCCGGGCGTGCCGTGATGACCGCGGCGCCGGCGGGAACGAAGTACCGGGTGGGCATCATCGGCTGCGGCAGCATCTCCCACTACCACATTCGCGGCTGGAACGGGGTGGACCGGGTCGAAGTGGTGGCCCTGGCCGATCCGGTGGCCGAGGCGCGGGAAGAGTTCGGCGAGCGCTACGGCATCGCCCGGCGCTACGAGGACTTCCGCCGGATGCTCGACGACGAGTCCCTCGACATCGTCTCGATCTGCACCTGGCACAAGCTGCACGCGCCGATGACGATCGCCGCCTGCGCCCGCAAGCCCAAGGCGGTGCTGTGCGAGAAGCCCATGGCCACCAGTCTGGGCGAATGCGACGACATGCTGACCGCCGCCCGCCGCAACCGCGTCAAGCTGGCCATCGCTCACCAGCGCCGCTTCAATGCGGCGTGGACCCTGGCCAGGGAACTGGTGGCGGAAGGGGCCATCGGCGAGGTGCGGCAGGTCAGCGCCCGCGGTGGGCAGGGCCTGCTCAACGACTGCTCGCACCTGCTGGACATGATGCGCTACGTGATGGGCGATCCGCGGGCGGTGTGGGTCATGGGCAACGTCGAGCGCAAGACCGAGCGCTTCGAGCGCGACATCCCCATCGAGGATCGGAGTCTGTGCGTGGTGCAGTTCGACAACGGCGCCATCGGGCAGGTCCTGCAGGAGCTGGCCGGTCCCAACTACCAGGGCGGGGTGTTCTACGGCTCGGAGGGCATCCTCGAGCTCGACGAGAGCAAGGTGCGGCTGCTCAACAGCCGGACCGGAACCTGGGAGGAGCGCCCGTGCGAGGGCGAGGACCCCAGCGTCGGGCAGCAGCGCGAGATCGTGGAGTGGATCGAAGGCGAGGTCGAGCACCGCGGCCAGGCGGAACACGGCCGCGCGGCGGTGGAGATCATCATGGCCACGTACGAGTCGGCGCGGCGGCACGAGGTGACGGCCCTGCCGTTGCGGACGATGGCCTCGCCCCTGGAGGTGATGATCGAGGCGGGGGACTTGCCGGTGGAGCGGCCGGGCCGCTACGACATCCGCGCCTTCCTGCTGCGCGGCGAGGAGATGCAGCCCGAGGGATAGGGGGCCGGTGCCGTGGTCTTCGGATCCTCTACTCGATCCTGACCATCCTGCGGACCTGCATCTCACGCCCCTGGTGCAGCCGCACGACGTAGACGCCGGCGGCGACCGGTCGTCCATCTCCGTCCCGGCCATCCCAGCCGAGCCGGTGCTCACCAGCGGCCAGGGGACCGCTCCACAGGTGGCGCACTGGCTGCCCCGAGATGTTGTAGACCGTCAGACTCACGGCGACTCCGCCAGCCATGACCGTAACCGGGATGGTCGTGGCCGAGTTGAACGGGTTGGGATAGTTGGCCCCGAGGGCGAATGTGGTGGGTGCGGTCGTCCCCTCCGCTATGGTCGTGGCCGCGCCTGAACCACATGTGGAGTACACGTACACGCATCCCGGCATACCGGGATGGTGGTAGTAGTGGTCCTGCCGACGATGGTGATAGTGGTCCCGCCAGAACTCGACGGGCAGGTGGTCTTCCCAGTCGCATGGAAGCGAGGTCATGCGGGAGCCGCTGCTGCCCTCGGCGATCCCGTGGCAGTCATCGGCCCGCGTCCGGTCGGCCATGGAGAACACCACCACCATCGCAGCCGCTACCCTGCCCGGCGACCGCAGAGCCAACCACCCGGCGCGGCTCCGGGCGGCCGCCGGCGATGCCGGGGGCGTGTTCGATCGTCGTTCGTGGAATCCCCGATTCACGGCTCCCTCCCGGTGTATGGCACGCCAGCCCCGATCACTGGCGGTGCGCTCGAGGAGCTTGAAGCAAGCCCCGTGCCTCGGCCTCCGGGAGGCCCTCCCGTAGCTTGCCCTGGGGAGATCCGTCTGAGAGGGTGGTGTCGAAGGTGGCCGGATCCGCCACTACCCGGCGGCAGCCGCCGGGAGCCGCGACGTTCCGCGGGCGGCCTGGCCTGGGAACTGGTCAGACGGTGCGTGCCTTCCGCGGCGGTTCAGAACCGCAGGGCGGCGACGGCGAATCCCCTTCCGGGATGTGGCGACAGACGGAGGGAGAGGCCGCTGTCTTCAGGGGGACCGCGGAACCACTCGGACACCATCGTGGCCGTGAGGACCGGGCAGGCGAAGAGGGCCGGCCAGAGTGTGTCTTTGGCAGCTGTCAGATAGACGCCGGCGAGGAGTCCCGCCGCACTGCCTCCCAGGACAGGAATGAACCGGTCATGCGGATCCATCCGGCTGACGCCGACGGCGGCTCCGACGGTATAGCCCATCGTCCCAAAGAGAAGAGCACCCGCGACTCTTCCCATACCGCAGAAGTCACCCTCGTCTCCCCCCGGGCAGGTTTCTGTCGAGCCCAGGGCCGAGGCGCTCCTCCGGTGGCGGTCTGCCGCCGGCCTCGAAGGCGATGGCGGCGCCGTGTTCCGGGCGGTGCGCAAGGGCGGAAAGCGGATCGGGCCCGCTCGACTCCCGGAACATCCGGCGGATCATCGTCACGCGGGCCCGGGCCGCCGGGATCGAGGGCCGGGTCTCCGGCCACTCGCTGAGGGTGGGCGGGGCGCAATCGCTGGCCGCCGCCGGCGCCGGCCTCGTGGAGCTGCAGCAGGCGGGCGACTGGCGCTCCCCCGCCATGCCCGCCCACTACGCCAGGGGCCAGCCCGGGGCCCGGGGCGCCGTCGCCCGGCTCCGCTACGGCGCCCAGGGCGGGCCGGCGACGTGACCGACGCCACAGACCAGCGGCGGCGGCCATGCTGCTACCCTCTTGTCGGCCGGCAGCGGTTCGGGGAGCGTGTAGGGTTCGGCTTGGGAGAAGTCCACTTCGTAGCCCATATCGGCCAGGGCTGCAACCGTGATCGCCGACAAGCGGGTGAGCGGGCGGCTCCACGCAGTCGGGGTGAAGTTCGGGTGGACCCACGGCAGCACATAGCCGAAGCCGTCGGGGCCGTAGCGAATCCACAGCGAGGTGCCGGGCTCGTCGTCAGGCGGAGGCTCGTATAGCACGCCGTTGCTACCGTAGAGGATCTCCGATGACATCAGTTCCCCCCTCGCCCTCGCTGCGGTCTCCTCGCGGCGGTTCGGGTCAATGGGCATCGTGAAGACCCAGCTTCTCCAATGACTACCGTCCGACTCTGTGGGGACCTTCTCAGCGTAGGAACTCCCGCCGGCCTCGTCGAACGCTTGGATCGCAAGAGGGCCGGTAAAGCTGTACCCATCGGCGGACCGTAAGGCCTGCCAAGCCTCGCCGGTCCCGATACCCAAACAATGGCCGATCTCATGCAGGGCGAGGCGGACCAAAGAAGGGTTCGGGAAGCGAAGGCCGCTTTGCTTGAAAACCGTCCTCGCCAGGTAGGGTGTGCCATTGGGGCGTTCACCGGTGACCCACGCCACTGCACCGACGTCGGGGGGCGCCCATACTGGGGATGATCCCGTGTCGCCAACGGAGATCCGGAGATCATCGACGACATCCGTTTCACCTCCTACCCCCACGTCCACGTCGTCCAGATCCCCGGTGATGACTTCTTCCCACCGGTCGGCCGCCAGCCGGATGAGGGCTTTCTGGCGCTCCGTGAAAACGGCGCGAGAATCAAACACCAGCTCGATATCAAAGCTGCCGGAAGGATCGTCGGAAGGGGGCTCCCGAACCGTGACCGGATAGGACGCCAGCAGGTTGTCGTCGCCGTCCAGGATCTGTACCGCGCCGTCGCCCGCTTGGCACCCGGCCAGCCAGAACACCCGTCCGTGATCGCCGGTCTTCGTGTCGTTCGGCTCGCCGGCGCACCAGTCGTCACCGGGGGCGGTCGTTCGCCGGGCGATCTCCAGGACGGGGGAGCCGGTGTCTTCAGGATTGACGCGGACCCGGACCTCCTCCGTGGAGGCGGCCCCGTCCAGGGCCGTAACGCTCAGGGTGAGCCGTTGCCAGAGGGTGCCGTCGGGCACCAGGTCCAGCTCGGAAGGGGACGGCGACAGGGCCGCCAGGATGGGGGGCGCGAGCGGCTCCCCGATCTTCCAGGGATTGCCCGATTCGGCCACGTAGAGGAAGCGCCCCAGGTGCTTCAGGTCGTCCCAATCGTTGTCACCGTCGCGGTCGATGTCGAGCAGGTCGAAATCGTAGTGCTCAACCATGTAGGTCTTGCCCGTGAGATATTGCCACAAGGGCCACAGATCCCAGAAGGTGACCTCGCCGTTGCCGGTGGCGTCACCCAGGAGGCGGTGACCGCCGGCCGCCTTGCTGGCCGCCTCGACGGCCGGCGGGCCCCCGGCCGGGGCCGGGATTCCCTGGCGAGCCAGCCACGCCCCCAGGGCTTGGTACTCGTCGGGTGGGCTGGTCGGCTTCGTGCACTGGGACAGGGCCACAGCCACAGCGATTAGGGCCGGGAGCCTTCCGTTCATGCGCCATTGCTCCTTTCGCAAGGATGTCCACGGGCTTGCCCCGGGCGCCTGGGCGAGCTTGGGCAAAATGATACGTGGGACGCTGCCGGGAGGGTAAATCACCCGGCGGGGCGGCGGATCGGCCTCCGGGTTTGCTTGCACGTCGGGGGTGGGCGATGCGGCAGGACCTAGTGTCCGCCGCGGCCACATCCCACAGCCGGACCTCGCCGTTGCGCCTGCCGCTGGCAAGGATCGAGCCGTCCGGAGAGAAGGCCAGGGCCTGGACCCAGGTCCCGAGCCCCTCAAGCGTGTCGGTGTGGACGTAGCCCTTCCACGTGTCCAGCCGGGCCCACTCCCCCGAGACAGGATGCCGCTCACCCCGCCCGTGGACGACCGTCACCGGGCGCCCGCCTGCATGCGGACATCGATCTCGCCGGCTTCCAGCACCACCTCCGCCGGCGGTGGTCCGCCCTCTGCGGACGCGGATGCCGCGCACACAAGGAGTGCTACGGCAGGAAGGGGGATCACCCCGCGGGGGGTCCGGATGGAGTTCATGTCTCGTTCCTTCTCGCCATATCTCCGAGACGGGGACGGCGCATCACTTGAGAAGAAGCATCTTCCGCATCTGCACGATCGCCCCGGCCTGCAGCCGGGCGAAGTAGACCCCGCTGGCCAGGGTCTCGCCCCGCTGATCGCGGCCGTCCCAGCGTGCGGCTCGCCCGCTCGTGCGGTACCAGCCGGCCGGCCGGTAGCCCAGATCGATCTCCCGCACCCGGGCCCCCCGCACATCGTGGATCGTCAGACGCACCCGCGCCGGCGCTTGGAGCTGGAAGGGGATCCAGGTCTCCAGGTTGAAGGGATTGGGATAGCTGGCCTGCAGGGCGGTCCGGTCCGGCTGCGCCGGGGGGAGCCCGACCGATGTCGGCCCGGCTATGTGCGGCGACAGGTCCCACAGCAGGATGGTGCCGTCGCGGTTGCCGGTCGCCAGGGTCGTGCCCTCCGGGGAGAAGGCCAGGGCAATGGCATTGTACATGAAGAGTCCTTTGGGACGGCCACTCTCCGCCGCCCAGAGTCTGATAGCCTGGGCCCCGCCGGTGCTCACCAGGAGAGCGCCATCGGGCGAGAAGGAGACTTCACGGATGCCTCCGTGACCCGGTTCCCCATGTCCCTCCAGGACGGCCCGAAGCTCTCCGGTGCCGGTGTCCCACAGCCGGAGAAGGCCATCCCAGCCGCCGCCGGCGAGGGTCCGTCCATCCGGTGAGTAAGCCACCGCGTCGACCGAGCCTCCGGTTTCCTCCCGAAGATCCCGGAGCTCTCCAGTGGCGGTATCCCACAGCCGGATTCCGTCGTCATGGCCGCTGGCGAGGGTTCGGCCATCGGGCGAGAAGGCCAACGCCCGGACCACCTTCGGCCAGGCCTCCAGAGTGGCCTCGAGGCGGCCGTCCTCCACCCTCCGCAGCAGGATCGTGCCGTGTCCATCGCCGCTGGCCAGGGTCAGGCCGTCCGGTGAGAAGGCCACCGACGTGACCTGGCCTGAGGGCCCGGGAAGGGTGGCCGTGTGCCGGCCGCTGCCGGGGTCCCACAGACGCACCGTCAGGTCCACGCTGCCGCTGGCCAAGAGCGAGCCATCGGGCGAGAAGGCCACGGTGCTGACCGGCCGCCGGTGACCGTGGAGGATGGCCCTGAAGCGGCGGCCGTCCACGTCCCACAGGCGGACGGCGTTGTCAGCGCCGGCACTGGCCAGGCTCTTCCCGTCCGGCGAGAAGGCCACCGACGCCACGTACCGCATGTGCTCTTCGCCGAAGCTCAGGGAGGCCTGGAGCTGGCCGGCCATGTCCCGCCGGCGGACCGTGTAGCCGGAACCGCTGCTGACCAGGACGTTGCCGTCGGGTGCAAAGGTGAGGGAGAGGATCCCCCAGCCTTCCATCGGTAACGAGGCCCCGGGCTGGCCGCTGGCCACGTCCCACAGCCGCACCTCGCCACCGCCGCCGCTGGCCAGGGTCGCCAGGGTCGCCCCGTCCGGCGAGAACGCCAGGTAGTAGACCAGGCTCCGGTGCGGCAAGGTGACCTTGTGGCGGCCGGAGGCCACATCCCACAGCCGGACCTCACCGTCCCGGGCGCCGCTGGCCAGGAGCGAGCCGTCCGGCGAGAAGGCCACCGAGTAGACCCAGTCTCCATGCCCCGGCAAGGTGGCCGTGTGGAGGCCGTCCTCGACCGACCACAGCCGCACCGTGCCGTCGCCGCTGCCGCTGGCCAGGCTCGTCCCGTCCGGCGAGAAAGCCACGGAGACAACGTCCCACAAATGGCCCCCGAGGGTGGCCAGGGGCCGGGCCGAGTCGACGGACCACAGTCGGATCCGCTTGTCCTCTCCCCCGGTGGTAGCCAAAGTGGCCCCGTCCGGGGAGAAGGCCATGGCGAGAACCCTCCCCCTGTGCTTCTCAGGGGCGTCCCGGTAGCGGCCGCTCTCCACGTCCCAGAACCGGACCGAACCGTCCGCGCCTCCGCCAGCCAGGATGGACGCGTCCGGGGAGAAGGCCAGGCTCCTCCGGATGCCGTCCGCGCCACCCTCCATGCGGGCGACCTCGGCGCCGGTCTCCCCGTCGCGAAGCCAGACGCCGTACCTGCTGCCCGCGGCCAGCCGCTTGCCATCGGCCGAGAGGGCGGACTTCACCCATATCTCCCCCCGGCCCAAGCGGGCGATGCTGCCTTCGGGCAGCGGCACGGTCTCGCCGCCCGCGAGGCTGTCCCGCGCCAGCAGCAGGCAGAGCCCCGCGAGCACAACCCTCAACTCCGGCCTCGGCATTCCGTGTCGACGCATGTCGGCCCCTCTCAGAGCGGATCGGACTTCCCCCGCGGGCCAGGAACCCTGGCGCGGCGGACGCTGACGCTCCGCTGCCACCTTCACTTGAGAAGAAGCATCTTCCCCATCTGGACGATCGCCCCCGCCTGCAGCCGGGCGAAGTAGACCCCGCTGGCCACGGGCTCGCCCCGCTGATCGCGGCCGTCCCAACGGGCGGCCCTCCCGTCGGTGCGGTACCAGCCCGCCGGCCGATGGCCCAGGTCGATCTCCCGCACCAGGGCCCCCCGCACATCGTGGATCGTCAGGCGCACCCGCGCCGGCGCGTGGAGCTGGAAGGGGATCCAGGTCTCCAGGTTGAAGGGATTGGGATAGCTGGCCTGCAGGGCGGTCCGCTTCGGAAGCGGCTGGGAGAGCCCGACCGACGTCGGTCCGTCCAGGTACGGCGACATGTCCCACAGCAGGATGGTGCCGTCCGAGCCGCTCGCCAGCAGCGCGCCGTCGGGAGAGAAGGCCACCGACAGGACCGGAGTCTCGTCTCCCTGTCGTTCAAGGACGGACCGCAGCTCCCAGGTATCCGTATCCCACAACCGGACCAGGCTGCCGGCACTGCCGGCCAGGATCCGTCCGTCGGGAGAGAAGGCCAGGGAACGAGAGTCCTCCAGAGAACCCCGGAGCTCCCAGGTGTCCGTATCCCACAGCCTGATCTGACTGCCGCCAGCGGCGAGGATCCGTCCGTCGGGAGAGAAGGCCACGGGCGTCCTGCCCCGCCACGACGAAGGAGATGAGCCCCCTTCCAGGTTCGCCCGGAGGTCTCCGGTCCCAGCGTCCCACAGCAGGACCAGACGACCGCCGCCGCTGGCGAGAGTCCGGCCATCCGGTGAGAAGGCCAACGACTGCGCGCCGCCGACCGTCTCGCTCCCGCCCAGGATCCCCTTCAACCGGGCATCGGGCACCGAGTACAGGTAGATCAGCCCGCGCCCGGCGGAGTTGGCCAGGCTTGCGCCGTCCGGCGAGAAGGCCAGGCCTACGACCGCCGCGCCGCCTGGAAGGCGGGCCAGGTGCCGGCCGCTGCCGACGTCCCACAACCGGACCGCATGGTCGCCGCCTCCACTGGCCAGGAGGGAGCCGTCCGGAGAGAACGCCACCGACAGGGCCCGCCGCCAATGGCCGTAGAGAACGGTCCGCAGGCGGCGGCCCTCCACATCCCACAAGCGGACGGGATTGTCGCCGCCGGTACTGGCCAGGCTCTTCCCGTCGGGGGAGAAAGCCAGCGACCCCACGTATCCCATGTGCTCGGTTTCGAGGCCCAGGGTGGCCTCGAGCTGTCCGCTTTCCGCGTCCCACCGGCCGACCGTATGGCCCTGACCGCCGCTGACGGCGACCCTGCCTTCGGGCGAGAAGGTCACGGAGAGGATCCTGTAGTTCCCCATCGGCAGCGAGGCCCCGGACTGGCCGCTGGCCACGTCCCACACCCGCACCTCGCTGCCGCCGCCGCTGACCAGGGTCGCCCCGTCCGGCGAGAAGGCCAGGCGATAGACCCTGGCCCTGTGGCGATGCGGCAGGACCTGGTGTTTGCCGGCGGCCAGGTCCCACAGCCGGACCTCGCCGTTGCGTCCGCCGCTGGCAAGCATCGAGCCGTCCGGAGAGAAGACCAGGGCCTGGACCCAGGTCCCGAGACCTTCGAGGGTGCCGGTGTGAAGAGCTTCGTCGACGGACCACAGCCGGATCGTGCCGTCGGCGCTGCCGCTCGCCAGCGTCTCCCCGTCCGGAGAGAAGGCCACGGAGAGGACGTCCCACAGATGCCCCGCCAGGACCGCCTCGGTCCGGGCGGAGTCCACGGACCACAGCCGGACCCGCCTGTCCTTGCCGCCCGCCGCCGCCAGGAGCGAACCGTCCGGAGAGAAGGCCAGGGCGACCATCATCTCCCTGTGCCTTCCCAGCAGGCTGTCTTCCAGCAGGCTGTCCTCGTAGCGACCGCTGGCCAGGTCCCACAGCCGGACCCGGCCGCCCTCGCCCCCGCCGGCCAGGGTCGACCCGTCCGGGGAGAGGGCCAGAATGCGGATCCCCTCCGCAGTCCCCTGCAGCCGGGCGACGTCGGCGCCGGTCTGCCCGTCCCGGATCCAGACGCCGTACTTGCCGCCCAAGGCCAGCCTCGTGCCGTCGGTCGAGAAAGCCATGACCTGGATCTCCCCCCGGCCCAGGCGGGCGATTGCGCCTTCGGGCAGCGGCACCGCTTCGCCGCCGGCGAGGCTGTCCCGCGCCGTCAGGAGGCAGAGCCCGGCGAGGGCCACGGTCGACAGCGGTCTCGGCGTCACCCGCCCCCTACCCATGCCTCCTCCCCTCCCTCCTCTCCTCCGCCCGCAGACGCCGGTGCATCCACGCCAGGGCGACGAAGGAGGTGATCAGCCCCGAGGCGGCGAAGGAGAGCCACACCGTCTCGATGCCGAGGTGGAAGACGCGGGTCAGGGTCCACGCCAGGGGCACCGAGATCAGCAGCACCCGCAGCGAGGTCAGCACCAGGCCGGGCAGGCCGCTGCCCAGCCCCCGGAAGACGCTGCCCGAGACGATGCCCACGGCGATGAAGGGGAAGGCCCAGGTGAGGACGCGGATGTAGCCGACGGCGACGTCGACGATGACGGGCTCGGTGGTGAAGAGGCCGGCCAGCCGCGGCGCGAAGATCCAGAACAGGACGCCGATGGCCACGGCGAAGGCGACGCTCCGGGTGAGGGCATAGCGCACGGTGGAGCGGATCAGGTCGACGCGGCCGGCGCCGAAGAACATGCCGACCACGGTGACCATGCTCGTAGCCAGGGCGATGACGGGGAGGAAGAACACGGCGTCGAGGCGGCCGCCCACGCCGAGACCGGCCACGGCGTCGGGGCCGAAGGCGGAGACGATGCGGTTGTAGAACATGCCGCCCGCCGCCATGAGCACCATCGACCCCGACGACGGCAGGCCGACGCGGAGCAGGCCGGCGGCGGTGGCCGCCCTGGGCCGGAACTCCCGGAAGCGGAACTCGACGTAGCTGCCGCGGCGCACGAAGAGGTGGAGGAGGAAGGCGCAGCAGACCAGGGCCTGGCTGACGACGGTGGCCACGGCGGCGCCCCGGATGCCCATGCCGGCGGCGAAGATGAAGACGGGGTCGAGGCCGATGTTCAGCAGCGTGCCGCCGCCCTGCAGGGCCACGGGGGTGCGCGTGTCCCCCTCGCCGGCGAGGATGGCGTGGAAGGTCCCGTTGAGCAGGACGAGGACGAAGCCGGGGGCCAGGATCCCGAAGTAGCGGGTGGCCAGGTGCAGGGGCTCGTCCCGGGCGCCGAGGGCCTGGAAGAGGTCGATCTGGAAGGCGATCGCCGCCGCCGCCGTGCCGAGGCCGACGGCCAGGGCCAGGAGGATGGCGTGCTCGGCGGCGTGGCCGGCGCCCGGCCTGTCGCCGGCCCCGAGGTGGCGGGCCACGGCGCTCGTCGCTCCGGCGCCGAGACCGAAGGCGATGCCGGTGGCCAGGAAGACCAGGGGCATGCTGAAGGTCAGGGCCGTCACCGACGCGCCGCCGAGGCGGCCGACGAAGGCCATGTCGGTGAGGTTGTAGAGGGTCTGCACGCCGATCCCGGCCAGGATCGGCAGGGCCAGCCGCCAGACCGCCCGGCGCGGGTCGGCCAGGGCCTCGGCGACCCGGTCCCCTCCGGCCGGCCGCCGGGTCACGTCCGGGGCCGGGCGCGGCCGCCCGTCAGCCGATCGGCTGGAGCGCCCCCCTCGAGATCCGTCACCGTACCTGGGGCCGCGGGTGAGCGCCCGTCACCAGGCCGGCGGCGCCACCGCTCTGCGCCCGTCACCGCGCCGACCCCCCGCAGCCCTCGAGGCGGACGTAGCGGTAGGCCTCCGGGTCCCGCTCCCGGGCGGCGAGGTAGTCGCGGCGGTTGACGGCGTACTCCTCCTTGTCGTGGTGGGAGTCCCACTTGGGCACGAAGTGCAGCCGCCGGCGCTGGTGGCGCATGCCCAGCTTGCGCAGCACGCTGCCGGAGCGCGGGTTGTGGCTCAGGTGGGAGGCGGCGATCTGCTCCAGGCCCAGCTCCTCGAAGCCGAAGGCGACGACGGCCCGCCCCGCCTCGGTGGCGTAGCCGCGGCCCCAGTAGCGCCGCCCGAACCAGTAACCCATGCCGGCGCGGGTGTCGCCTCCGCCGATGGTCACGAAGCCGGCCAGGACCCCGGTCTCCCGCTCCTCCACGGCGAAGCTCAGGGAGCCGGAGGACTCGTAGCCCGGGCCATGACGGGAGAGCCAGCGCCTCGCCATCTCTTCGGAGTACGGGTACCTCACGGCCACCAGCGTGGAGGCGACCTCCCAGTCCCCCACCAGACCCTTGACCTCGGCGGACTCGTCCGGGGAGAAGGGCCGCAGGCGGAGGCGGGGGGTCTGCAGGACGGGGAAGGCGGAGGAGACCTTCCTCATGCCGGCCCGAAGAACGACCCCTCGGCCTGGGCGCGCGCGTAGAGCCGGCCGAACTCCTCGGAGCCGTCGTCCTGCCGCAGCTCGAAGCGATGGCCGCGGATCAGCCCCTCCTGGAAGCCCATCTCGCGCTCGAGGTTCGGCGGCCCCACCGAGTAGAGGGTGCTCCCCCCGGCGAAGCGGGTCACGCCGAGGACCCGCGGCATGGTGTAAGGCTCGCGGGCGGCCAGCCGGGTCAGCTCCTCCTCGCGGACCTCGACGCCGAGACCCGGCCGCTCGGGCACCGGCGAGCAGCCCTCGACGACGGGGATGCGCTCGGCCGCCAGGTCCTCTTCGTAGTTGTCGTCGAGGGTGATGGTGTGGGCCACACGCGGCAGCACCGCCCCGAGGTGGAGGGCGAAGGCGGTGGCCAGGGATCCCCCCGTGAGCTGGATCACCGAGGGGATGTTGGCCTTGGAGTAGGCGAAGCCGCGGTGCAGGGCGTCGCCGAAGCCGCCGCAGTACTCGCCGATGATGTAGCCGTCGGCGAGGCCGTGGATCATCTCCTGCAGGCCGCCGAGGGGCGGCACGTGCATGTAGAGGGGGATCTCCGTCTTCTCCCGCAGGCGCCGCCAGCCGTCGATGTCCCTCAGGTCGAGGGGGTCCTCGATCGAGCCCACGACCCAGGACTTCTCCAGCCGCTTGATGATCGGCAGGACCACTCCCACGGAGCGGTTGTGGTTGAAGTCGTACTGGATGCGGAAGCGGTCCGGCGCGCTCTGCTCCACCGCCTCGTTCTGCTCGAAGACGTCGTAGTGGTGGCAGGTGTGCATCTTGAACAGGTTGTAGCCCTGGTCGACGGCGCGGCGGATCTCGCGGCTCAGGACCTCGGGCGGCGCCGGGCGCGTCCAGGCGGCCACGGCCACGCGGTCCCGCACCTTGGTCCCCATCAGCTTGTAGGCCGGGATCTCCAGGTGCTTGCCCATGGCGTCGTAGAGGGCCGCCGACAGGCCGAGGCACCACTGGCTGAGGCCGATGTTCAGGTCGTGGCTGATGAAGTCGAAGGGGTTGCGCCCGATGAAGGGCTCCACGGCGGAGCGGTCCGGCGCGTAGCACCGGTACTCGCCGTACCCGGCGACGCCGTTGTCGAGGCTGACCTTGAAGACGACGCGCTGGTGGAGCTGCGCCATGGGCGGCAGGTAGTCGGGCAGATGGGGCCGGATCGCCGGTTCGACGCAGAAGACCTCGATGTCGTCGATTCTCATGGACTCTCTCTCACGGGTTGGGCGGCGAGGTGCAGATCAGGATCACCAGGGTCTCGCGCCCCGTGTTCTCCACCCCGTGCTCGCACCAGGGCGGCAGGTAGATGAAGTCGCCCTTGCTCACCTGGCGCTGCGAGTTGGCAAAGGTCATCAGCCCCTCGCCCTCGAGGACGACGTAGGTCTCCTCCGTCGGGTGCGATCCCGGCTCGAGGACGACGTGGGGCGGAACGTAGAACAGGACCAGGCCCAGGTTGGCGGCCGGCGCCTTGTCGTTGGCCGGGTGCACGACGCGCACGCCCACGCCGTGGCACCCGGGGTAGACCACCGGCACGCCGTCGGCGACGGTGACGATCATCGGGTCCGGCGACTCTTCCGGCCGCGGCGGGCCCGTGGGCGGGCCGTCGTATCCCTTGAACTCGGTGATCTTCGCCATGCTCTCGTCCTTCTCCTCGGTGGTGGGTTGGGTCCGGCGGCCGGGGAAGGTACGCAAGGCGCACCCGCCTCGCCGGAGCCGGACGCGGTGACTACATTGCGCCGCTCCCGAACCCGAGACAGGAGACCCGCCGGAATGATGAAGCTTGGCTGCATGTCCCTCAGCTACAACCAGGAGTTCAAGGCCGGAGACCTCGACCTGGAGGGATTCATCGACCGCGCCCACGAGCTGCGCCTCGACGGCGTCGACCTGCACACCCGCGCCTTCGCCTCCGAGAGCCCCGACTACCTGCGCAACATCCGCATGCAGGCCCTCAAGCGGGGCCTCGCCCTCTCCTACATCGGCGTCAGCTCGAACTTCGGCGTGCCCGCCGGCGAGCAGCTCGACAAGCAGGTGAGCGACGCCAGGCACTGGATCGACGTGGCCGAGTTCATGGGCATCCCCCTGGTGCGCGTCTTCGCCGCCTGGATCCCCGAGGGCGAGACCGAGGAGGCCGTGTGGACGCGCATGATCCCGTGCCTGAAGGAGGTCGCCGCCCACGGCCGGGAGAAGGGCGTGGTCGTGGGCCTGCACAACCACAACCACGGCTGCGTCACCCGCACCGGCCGGGACGTGCGCCGCATCATCGAGGAGGTCGACGACCCGTACTTCTCGCACATCCTCGACACCGGGCAGTACGTGGGCTCTCCGGGCGCTTCCGGCCAGCGCGGACGGGAGGATCCGTCCCTCGACTTCTACGGCTCCATCGCCGAGACCGCCAACCTGGCCGTGCACGTGCGCTGCAAGATCTACCGGATCCAGTCGGGGACCGAGGAGTGGCTCGACTATCCCCGCATCTTCGAGATCCTGCGCGGCGTCGACTTCAACGGCTGGTGCTCCATCGTCTACGAGGGCCAGGACGTGGAGGCCGAGGCCACGGCGGTGCCGAAGGCGGTCAACTACCTGCGCGGCCTGATGAACGCCTGAGCCTCAGGCGCTCTCCCAGCCGTCGACGAAGCCCTCCAGGGTCAGCTCCCCGGGGAGGCTCTCGAAGCGATAGCTCATCGGCCCGGACTGGTACCCGGGCACGTACTCCCTGTCCCCGGGAGCCTTGAGCATGTCGTCGAGGGGCTCGAACCGCCGCCACAGGGCTTCCAGGTCTTCATCGGTGAAGCGCGGCGCCAGCTCCCGGTCCTGGGTGAAGTCGCCGCCGTAGCCCGGACGCTCGGGGTGGCTGCCGCCGGCCAGCTTGCGGGCCAGCTTCGACAGCAGGATGAGGCAGACCTGGCGCATCGACTCCCCGGGGTGCAGACGCTCCACGGCCGCGAGGAAGGCCGGCGCGTCGGCGGCGATGGCCGCCCGGAAGGCGGCCTCCATGAGGTCGCACTCGGCCTCGTAGAGCTCGCGGTGCCGGCGCCAGGCCTCCTGGTGGGCGGCGCCGAGGAAGGGGGAGGGATCGCCGCGCCGGTGCAGGCCGGCCACGTAGGGCAGCAGGTCCCCCCCGAAGCTGCGGTGCCCGAAGTGCACGGTGCGCCGCAGCCTGCGGCTGTAGTCGCTCCCCCAGTGCAGGATCAGGTTGGTGTAGACGACAGCGTCGCCGGCGGCCAGCTCGACCGGGACGCCGCCCGGCAGCGGCCGCCGCGGTTCCTGGGCCAGGGCCTGGTTCTCGGCCTCGGTGTTCGGCCGCCGGTGGCTGCCGGGCACCACCCACAGGACGGGATCGTCGTAGAGGGGCAGGTTCCACTGGAGGTACCCGGGTCCGTTGGCCAGCAGGTCCCGCTGCAGCCCGGCGACCGGCGCCTGGTCGATGGGATGGATGTCCCGGTGCCAGGCGGCCGGACCGTGGTCCCGCGCCGGGTTGCACATCATCATGAAACTGGTCGGGGCCGCCTCGGCGCCCATGATCCGGCGGCTCGTCTCCAGGGGCCGGCCGAGGAGCAGCTCCACGGCCGCCGCCGACTCGCCGTCCACGAGCCCCTCGTAGCCGACGACCCGCGGTTGGGGTGATGTCTCCCAGACGCCGCCCGGCAGGTCCTCCGGGCCCCGCTCGCGGCGCCAGATCCGGCGCTGGCGGTCGAGAAGGCCCTCGAAGGCGGTGCGAAGGCGGTCCAGCTCCGAAGGCGGGACGGCGTTGCGGACGATGCAGAAGCCGTTCTCCAACAGCTCTGCCCGGAGATCGCTCATGGCCGGCGGTCCTGTGAGAGAGGGTGAGTGGCTCGCGGGCCCCGCATGGGCCGCCGAGTGAAGCCCCTCGATGGCCGGGGCGCAATCGGGGCGATCCCGGCCCCGGGCCTCGGGGGTCTGGCGCGCTAGGGGATCCCCAACTCGGCGCGGAAGGCCTCGTCGTCCAGAGACTGCAGGTTCCAGTACGGGCGCCGCACCGAGGCCAGCAGCTCGCCGCTGGCGCCGGAGGAGTCCTGCCACCGCAGGATCCGGTGCGGGTACTCGGTGTCGACCCATACCGTCTTCTGCCGCTGACCGTAGCTCCAGGTCCACGGCACGGCCTCCCGGCTCCGACCCTGCACCTCCACCTGCTCCCGCCGGCCCTTGCTCAGGACCGCCTCCACCAGCTCCCGGGGGCGGTGACGGAGGCGCAGCTCCCACAGGCCCGGCAGCAGCATCACGCCGCGGCTCTCCCCCTCCGCCATCAGCGGCCCCCGCAGCTCGCGGATCCGGATCAGCAGGTTGTCCTCGCTGACGAGCTCCGGCGGCCGGTCCAGGCGCCAGGACTGGCGGCCGGCGCGCTCGAAGTAGCTGAACAGCTCCCCGAGGACGGCGCCGCCGCGCACCTGCACCTCCTCGAAGACGTGGCCGCACCACTCCTGGGCGGTGAAGGTGATGCGCAGGGGCTCGAAGGAGCGGCCGCCGGTCCGGGGCTCCACGGCGCTGAAGACGGAGGTCATCATCGAGTAGTCGTAGATGCCGGTGGTGAATCGCAGCATCCGGTTGAGCTTGAGGACGTAGATGCGGTCCGACTTCGGCGTGTCCGGGCTCTCCACCTTGATGCGGGTCCCGGCGTGCACGTCCTCGGTGACGAAGACGAGGACGGCATGGCCCTCGCGGGGCTCGCCGTAGCGCGGCTGTACCACGCGGTAGCCGGACAGCTCGGCGCGGCCGTCGGCCCAGTGCCCGTAGAAGTCCTGCGTCCGGCCCGGCGCCGCCGCCGTCAGCAGGGCGAGAGCCAGAATCGTTCCTCTCACGACGGTTCCTCCCGTATCGAGGGGCCGGGGGGTGCCGTCATCGCCGCCGCCCGGCCGGCGCAATGTAGGCGCAGTCCCGGGCGGGGATAAAGTCCCGGCCCGTGCGGCACCCGCGGAGACCGAACCCGCCCCGGATCCCCTCCGACCGGCCCGGGACTCCCCCGACCCCCTTGCGGCCGGTGCCCTGCCTGAACCCGGGTCGCTGGAGGGGCCGTTCCGGATGCACGGTAAGCGCGGGGATTTGTTTCAGTTACAGGCGAGATTTGGCCGTTGCATTGTGGCCCGGCGTGGCTATATTTGGGCGGACCGATCATCCGTTAGGCATGCCATACACCGCTTCGACAGCCCAAACGGCGGCGGCGCCATGAGAGCGTTTCTGGAGTGGTTCCAAGCGAGCGTGGAGGGGGATCTCCCCCAGGAGGGCCGGCTCTCCGAGTGGCGCCGCGACGCCGAGGCCGTCGTCGTCGACCTGCCGGGGACCGACCGCCTGTCGGCGCGGCTGCGCGAGTTGGGCATCCTGCCCGGCGTGCGCCTCCGGGTCCTGCGCACCGGCAGCCGCCTCGTGGTGCAGATCGGCGAGGACCGTTTCGCCCTCAGACGCGCCGACGCCGCCGCCATCCTCGTGAGCGCCGCCGGACCCGCGGCGGCGTGACGGTCTCGGTCGGCCTCGTCGGCAACCCCAACACCGGCAAGTCCACCCTCTTCAACGCCCTCACCGGTCTCTCGCAGCGGGTCGGCAACTACCCGGGCGTGACCGTCGAGCGCAAGGCCGGCTCCCTGCGCCTGCCCGACGGGACCGAGGCCGAGCTGGTCGACCTTCCCGGCGTGTACAGCCTCTCCGTCGACGCGCCCGACGAGCGGATCGCCGCCGAGGTCCTCCTCGAGGGCCGCCGCGACGAGATCGACGCGGTGATCGCCATCGTCGACGCCGGCAACCTGCGGCGCAACCTCTACCTGGTCTCCCAGCTCCTCGAAGGGGAACTCCCCGTCATCGTCGCCCTCAACATGTGCGACGTCGCCGAGGCCCGGGGGGTGCGGATCGACGCCGCCGGCCTCGAGGCGCGTCTGCAGACGCCGGTCGTGCCCATGGTCGCCAATCGAGGGCGGGGCATCGATGAGCTGCTCCGGCGGTTGCCGGAGACGCTCGAGGAAGAGAGGCCGACCCGGCAGCCCCCGCCCCTGCCCCCGGAGCTGGCCGGCGCGGTCGACCGCCTGCTGGCCGCCTCCGGGGAGGCGGGCGGGGGCCCGACCCGGCAGCAGGCGCTGCGCGCCCTCGTCGACGAGGGCGGCCCCTCGGAGCAGGGGCTGATCGAGGCCCGGGGCGACGGCTTCCGGCGCCTGCTCTCCGACCTGCGCAACGGCGCCGGCGTCTCCGCCCCCCTCTCGGCGATCGAGTCCGAGGCCCGGTATGCCTGGATCGGGCAGGTCCTCGATGGCTGCGTCCGGGAGGGGCCCCCCCTCGGCCGGAGCCACTCCGACCGCATCGACCGCGTCCTCACGCACCGCGTCTTCGGACTGGCCGCCTTCCTGGGGCTCAGCGCCATCCTCTTCCAGGGCATCTACGCCTGGGCGACGCCGGCCATGGACCTCGTGGAGACCGCCGTCTCCGCCCTGGGAGCCGCCCTCGGTTCCTCCCTGCCCGAGGGACCGCTGCGGAGCCTGCTCGTCGACGGCGTCGTCGCCGGCGTTGGCGGCGTGCTCGTCTTCCTGCCCCAGATCGCCCTCCTCTTCCTGCTGATCGCGATCCTGGAGGACTGCGGCTACATGTCCCGCGCCGCCCTGCTCATGGACCGCCTCCTCGGCCGGCTGGGGCTCTCCGGACGCTCCTTCATCCCCCTGCTCTCCAGCTTCGCCTGCGCCGTGCCGGGGGTGATGGCGGCGCGCACCATCGCCGACCGGCGCGACCGCTTCGTCACCGTCCTCGTGGCGCCGCTCATGAGCTGCTCCGCGCGGCTGCCGGTGTACGCCCTGTTCATCGCCGCCTTCATCCCCGAGCGCGCCCTCCTCGGCGGCTGGGTGGGGCTCCAAGGCCTGACCCTGCTGGCCATGTACTCCCTCGGCGCGCTGGTGGCCGTGCCCGTCGCCTGGTTGCTGCGCAGGACCCTCCTGCGGGGGGAGTCGAGCCCGTTCCTGCTGGAGCTGCCGGCCTACAACTGGCCGACGCCGCGCACCGTGCTGCTGCGCGTCTACCAGGCCAGCCGCGCCTTCGTCGTGCGCGCCGGCAGCGTCATCCTCGCCGCCACCATCGTCATGTGGGCCCTGGCCTACTATCCGCGGTCGTCGGAGATCGCCGACCGCTACGAGGCCGAACGCACCGCCGCCGCGGTCCTCGCCGAGGAGGTCCGCGAGGCCCGTCTCGCCGGCATCGACCGGGCCGAGGCCGCCGACTACCTGCGGTCCAGCTACCTCGGCCGCGCCGGCCGGAGCCTCGAGCCCGTCTTCGAGCCCCTGGGCTGGGACTGGCGCATCGGCATGGCGGCCCTCGCCTCCTTCCCGGCCCGGGAGGTGATCATCTCCGCCCTGGGAACCATCTACAGCCTCGGCTCCGACGTGAACGAGACCTCGCCGGAGCTGCGCGACGGGTTGCGCCAGGCCAGGCGGCCCGACGGCAGCCCCGCCCTGAACGTGCCCGTGGCCCTGTCGGTGATGGTGTTCTTCGCCCTCTGCGCCCAGTGCATGTCCACCCTCGCCGTCATCCAGCGCGAGACCTCGAGCTGGGCCTGGCCGGTCTTCGCCTTCGTCTACATGACCGCCCTGGCCTACGCCGGCGCCCTGGCCGCCTACCGCCTCGGCCTGTGGATGGGATGGTGACCGCCGTGGACTGGCAGGCCCCGGTCACCGTCGTCCTCGCCGCGGCTTGTGCGGTCTACCTCCTGTACGGCTGGCTGCGCCCCCTGTTCTCCCGGGTGGCCGGCGCCTGCGGCGCCTGTCCGGCCTGCGGTTCCGGCGAAGAGGATGGAGAGCCGGGGCTCGTGCAGATCGACGCCGCCGAGGGGCCCGCCGGGGACCGGGCCTCCGCCCGCTAACGGCGGCGCGTCCAGGCGCCGCCGGGCAGGGACTCCACCCGCCCCGCCAGCTCCAGCTCCAGCAGCCGCGCCGCCACCTGCGCCGGCGGAAGACCGCTGTCACGGGTCAGATCGTCGACGCGGCGCACCCCCGTCTGCAGCAACCCCAGCAGCCCGTCCGGGTCCTGCCCCGGGGCGGCCGGATCGCCGTCGGCCGCGCCCGGGCGGGCGTCGCGGACTCGGTCCGGGAGCCGCGGCCACAGCTCCTCCAGCACGTCGTCGGGGGAGCGCGCCAGGCAGGCGCCGTCGCGCAGCAGCGCCAGGCCTCCGTGGCAGCGGCGGTTGCTGACCTCCCCCGGCACGGCGAAGACCTCGCGGCCCTGCTCGGCGGCGCAGCGGGCGGTGATCAGGGCCCCGGAACGCTCGGGGGCCTCGGCGACCACCACGCCGAGGCTCATGCCGCTGATGATCCGGTTGCGCCGCGGAAAGGAGCCGGCCGCCGGTCCGCTGCCCAGGGGCACCTCGGAGAGGATGGCGCCCTCGGCGAGAATGCGGTCGTAGAGGGCGCGGTTGGAGGCCGGGTAGGGCACGTCGGCGCCGCAGCCGAGGACGGCGATCGTCGCACCGGCGGCCAGGGCGCCGTCGTGGGCGGCGGCGTCGATGCCCCGGGCCAGGCCGCTGAGGACGGCCAGTCCCCGCCCCGCCAGGTCGCGGGCGAAGGCGCGGGCCACCTCGCCGCCATAGGGGGTGCAGCGGCGGGAGCCGACGATCGCCACCCCGGTCTCCCGCAGCAGCTCCACGCGGCCGCGCACGAAGAGGATCGGCGGCGGATCGTGAATCTCGCGCAGCAGCGGCGGATAGCGGGGGTCATGGAAACCCACCAGGGCGGTCTGGAGACGGGCGGCACGGGACAGTTGGTCGTGCGCCCAGGCCAGCGGGTCTCCGGCTTCGACCGCGCGGTCCTTCAGGGTAGCGCGCAGGGCGGACCGCGCCGACCCGAAGCGCCGCAGCAGGCGGAGACAGGTGACGTCGCCGCAGCCGGGCAGGCGCCGCAGGGCGAGGAGAGCCGCGGTCTCGCCGCCGTCGGGGCCGGGAGGCGCGGCCGTGGAGGAGGTCATCCCTCCGGCGCCCGGATCTGCGGGGACCGGGAGGCGGTGCGCGCGCGGAGGACCTCGCCGCCCAGCCAGGTGACCAGCTCCGGCAGGCTCCGGCCGCTGACCGAGGAGATCAGGAAGGAGGGAGCGTCCACCCGGAGGGGAGGCTCGAAGCTCCGGGCCGCGGGGCCAAGCAGGTCGGCCTTGGTGTAGGCGATGGCGAAGGGCTTGTCCAGCAGCGAGGCTTCGTACTGGTGCAGCTCCCGGCGCAGGGCGTCGAAGGCGGCCTCGGGATCCTCCCCGGCGACGTCGATGGTGAACAGCAGCACCCGGGTGCGCTCCACGTGCCGCAGGAAGCGGATGCCCAGGCCGCGGCCGTCGTGGGCGCCTTCGATGAGCCCCGGCAGGTCGGCGAGGACGAAGCTGTCGTAATCCCCGAAGCGGACGATGCCCAGGTTGGGCTGCAGGGTCGTGAAGGGGTAGTCGGCGATCTTGGGGTGGGCCGCCGACAGGCGCGACAGCAGGGTCGACTTGCCGGCGTTGGGCAAGCCCACGAGGCCGGCGTCGGCCAGCAGCTTGAGCTCGAGGCGGACCACCTGCTCGCGGCCGGGGCGTCCGCGGTCGGCCCGGCGGGGCGCCTGATCGGTGGGCCTCGCGAAGCGGGCGTTGCCGCGCCCTCCGCGGCCCCCCTTCAGGAGCACGATCTCCTGCCCCGCCTCGACCAGGTCGGCGATCACCCGGCCCTCCTCGCCGCGGACCACCGTGCCCGGCGGCAGGCGCACCACCGCGTCCTCGCCGCCGGCGCCGGTGAGCCCCTTGCCCCGGCCGTGGCTTCCGCGTCCGGCCTCGATGCGCGGCTTGTAGCGGAAGTCGACGAGGGTTGCCAGGTTGGCGTCGGCCCGCAGGGTCACGCTGCCGCCGTCGCCGCCGTCGCCGCCGTCGGGCCCGCCGAGGGGGGCGTACTTCTCGCGCCGGAAGCTGACGCAGCCGTCGCCGCCGTCCCCCGACTTCAGGGTGATCGTCGCCTCGTCGATGAACATCGTCTAGGCCTGCCCGAACCTCTCCCGGAGGCGCCTCTCCACTCCCGGCGGCACGAAGCGGCTCACGTCGCCGCCGTGCTCGGCGACCTGCTTCACCGTGGACGACCGCAGGTACATGTACTCGGCGCTGGTCATCAGGTAGACGGTGTCGAACTCCTCCCAGAGGCTGCGGTTCATGAGGGCCATGGAGAACTCGGACTCGAAGTCGGTCACCGCCCGCAGGCCGCGCACGGCCTGGCGGATCCCGTGGGCGCGCGCGTAGTCGACCAGGAGTCCGTCGGTGGCGTCGACCTCGACCTGGGGCCATTGGGAGGTGGCCTCGCGGATCATGGCCAGGTTCTCCTCGTCGGTGAAGGTCGACCGCTTGTCGGGGTTCACGGCTAGGAGCACCACGAGGCCGTCGTACATGTCGAGGGCGCGCTCTATGATGTTCAGGTGACCCCGGGTGATGGGGTCGAAACTGCCCGGATAGACGGCTCGGCTCATCGTTCCTCCTCGGCGGACTCGGTGATGACGGCGCGGACATCCGACGGCCCCCACCCCCCGGCCCTGGCGTGGAGTCGGATCCGGACCATGGGGTCAGGCCTCCAGGGTCGAACGGTACGCGAGGCCGGCGGCGACGGCGAAGGCGCCCGGCGGATGCCCGCTGCGCTCCAGTCCGCGGGAGGCCTCCGGCCGGCGGGCCAGGCCGCTGAAGGGGTCCAGGAGGGCCACGCTGTCGGCGAGACCGGCCAGCCCCTCGGCGTGGGCGGGACCCTCCGGCCCGCTCAGCCACAAGGCGCGGGGCGGCTCTTCCCCGAGCTCTTCCTCCAGCATCTCCCTAAGGTGCCCCGCCAGGTCGTCGCCGCGGCCGTCGGCGGGCCACACCCACTCGGCCTCGTACTCCCCGGCGCGCAGCAGGACCGCCCGCGCCTGCCGGGCCTCCCCGTGGACGATGAGGTCCACGCCCTCGGCCGCCGACGGGCGGCTGCCCTCCAGGGCGTGGCACAGGGCGAAGGAGGCCATGTCGAACCCGGGGGCGTCGACGCCGGATTCCTCGCAGAGGGTGTTCCACCGGGCGAGGAGCTCCCGGTGCGCCGCGGCCACGAAGCCGTGCCGCCGGGTCACGAGGTAGTCGACGACGTAGTCGTCCAGGTCGTCCCCCAGGAGCTGACCCGCCTCCCAGCGCAGGTGGTCCCGGCTCGGCCCCTCGGCGCCCGGCAGCACCGGGCGGCGGCGGAGGATGGTGGCCGGACCGCCCAGGGGGAGATAGGGCCGGCCCCGCGGCAGTCCGAGGTCCCGCAGCTCGCGCAGGGCCCCGGCCAGTCCGCGGCGGGCGTCCTCATCGGCCAGATCCTGCGGCAGGCGGGGCGCCTTCTCGAGGGCGGCGGCCGAGCAGTAGGTCAGGGAGAGCCGGCCCCGGCGGCGGGTCAGCCCGACGGCGTACACGGCCTCGGCCCCGAAGTGGATCCCCGTGTGGTGGGTCGTTGCGCGCCAGCCGGGCACGAGAAGGGACCTCAGTCCGCCGTCACCAGGGGGCGGAGCCGCTCCACCGTGCGTGGCCCGATCCCCCTCACGGCGGTCAGGTCGTCGACGGCGGCGAAGGGGCCGTTGGCCTCGCGGTGGGCGATGATCGCCGCTGCCGTCTTCGGCCCGATGTGGGGCAGGCTCTCCAACTCGGTTCGCGTGGCCTGGTTGATGGAGACGATGGGCGGCGGCAGGTGGACGACCGACTCGGGAGCCGGAGGCGGCACCTCCACCGCCTGGGGGACGACGTGGAAGTCCTCGAGACGGTCCGGGCGGTGGTGATCGACGACGGCCACCGCCGAACCGACCAGCAGGGCGCCGCTGAGGAACAGCACCGCCACCTGCTCCTGGCGATTGAGGTGTATCAAGATAGTCCCGCTCCCATCCCCGGCTACCTGAAGAACAGGGTTCCCCCCACCTTGACCTCGCGCACCTTGCGGGTGCGGTGGTTTTGGGGGGTGCGGTTCTCGAGGCGGATCAGGCCGCTGCCGCGGAAGCTCTCGCTGAAGTTGTAGGTGCCGTCGAGGCGCACCTCCCAGCGGTCGGTGGAGTCGAAGGCCTGCAGGTCCAGCTCGCCCGTGGCGTTCTCCCGGGCCTGGCTCTCCAGGGTGAGGGAGAGCTTGAGGTCGAGGTTGCTCTTGAGGGTGCCGATGAGGGGCAGCTTCCGCGGCCTCAGCTTGTAGCGGGTCTCGAGGTTGGTGGAGCGCCGCTCGTCTACGCCGCGGCCCCTCAGCGGCGGGCGCTTGCCGAGGGAGGCCTCGCTGGTGGAGAGGTCGGCCAGCTCGTAGTTGACCGATTCGTTCCGGCTGCGGCGCATCTCCAGGCGCGTCGTCGGGCCGATCCGCCACTGCCCCGTCCACGAGACGTTCCACTCCCGCTTGGTGCTCTCCTCGATCAGGTTCGCCGGCTCGAGGCTGCCCTCGGCCTGCTCGGTCCGCGCCGACTGCATGCGCACGTTGACCTGGGCGCTGTTGAGGTAGCGCCGCAGCAGCGGCACCCGGTCGGCCCTCGACCAGGCCACGGCGAGGCCGGGCCAGGTCAGCTGCCGCTCGACGCGGATCCGGTTCTGGCTGCTGCCCGAGCGCCACGACACCTGCTCCTTGAAGGTCGGCTTGACGCTGAAGCCGAGGGGCAGCCGCAGCCCGGAGCCCAGGTCGGTGTTGGCCGAGCGGTTCCAGCTGTCGGTCCGCGTCAGCCCGGCGGCGCGCTGCTCGACGAGGAGACTGTCGCCGAAGCCGAGCTGGTAGGCCAGGTCCGGACGTTCCACCAGGTTGTAGTTGCGGGCGTCGGTGTTGCGCCGCCAGGTGTAGCTGAAGGGCTCGACGTACGACGACGAGAAGTGCAGGAACCGGCGCAGGAAGAAAGGCTGCCCGGGGC
The DNA here is from genome assembly GCA_964291625.2 of Candidatus Latescibacterota bacterium. Lineage (GTDB taxonomy): Bacteria > Latescibacterota > UBA2968 > UBA8231 > UBA8231 > UBA8231. The sequence continues at coordinate 99,448 of OZ220089.1, forward strand.
CCTCCTCCTCCTCCCCCTCCTCCGACCGGCGACGGGGTCCCGCCTGCGACCGGCGTCCCGGCGCCCCCACGGCCTTGAGCAGGGCCGGCAGACGCAGGTTGACCCGCGTGGTGAAGGTGTTCCGCGAGGTGATGTCCAGGGTCCGCACGACCCGCAGCCGGCCGTCGACGGTGTCGGTGAAGGCGGTCTGCCGGCTGCGGCGGGGATCGCTGTCCTCCTGGTAGTTGGCCTGGAAGGTGATGTTCGGGTCCAGCCAGCTCACCCAGCGCAACTGCAGCCGCAGGTCGGCCTTCTGGTTGCGGCCCACCTCGCGGCCGAAGGCCAGGGACCCGGGGTCGTACTTCTTGCGCAGGTCGCGGTGGACCTGAAGGTTGTAGTCCGAGGTCAGGGAGCGCAGGGGATTGACCTTGGTGGCGTAGATCTCCTTCAAGGTGAAGACTTCGTTGAAGGTCGTGTCGATCTGGGTCCTCTTCCAGGTCGCGCTCTCCTGGCGGTTGACGTTCACCGAGTAGCTCGCCGTGGCCGGCAGGGGCGACAGCTCCGAGTTGCGCATCGACTTCGGCATGTATTCGGGCAGCCACCCCAGGTACTTCCACTTCGGCTTGGGCAGGGGCATCTTGTAGCGGAAGGAGCCGGTCTGCGCCTCGCGCGAGTCGACGGGGGTCACGGGCGAGAGGCGGTCGTCGATGGAGCTGGACCAGCGCAGGTTCATCTGGTCGATGGTCCAGCGCGCCGCCCAGTGCCGGCCGGCCCGCTTGCTCACCGAGACCTCGACATGGCGCTTCACCTGCTCCGAACGCATGGAGTCCTTCTCCGACGGCGTGAGCTCCACGTCGGAGTTGGGGGCGAAGCGCGGCAGGCTCTGGCTGTGGCTCAAGGTGACCTTCACGGGCACCGAGAAGCCCCAGCTCCCCGGCAGGAACTTGTCCAGGTGGGTCGTCGTCGACAGGCCGCTCCGCATGTCCGAGCTCTTGCGCCCCGTGCTGGTGATGGTGCGGTAGTTCTCCGCCCGCCAGTCGACGGAGGCGTCGACGTCCATGAAGTCGGCCAGTTGGGTGTTGATGCGGGCGTAGACGGCGGCGCCGGGATCGTTGCGGGCCTGGTCGAGGCGCAGCTCGTCGACGTACACGGCGCCGCTGAGGGAGCCGTCGGCGCCGCGGTTGCGCAGGCCCAGGCGCAGCTGCCGCACCTGCTGCATGGACGGTGTGCCGCTGACCCGGTAGACGGCCGGGGCCCCGTCGCGCACGCCGGGATCCACGACGACGGTGTCGAGCTCGACGAGCTGCAGGCCGGTGGCGGTGTCGACGCGCCCCTCCAGCTCCCCCTTCAGCCGCGACATGAGCCGCAGGTCGATCTCCACCTCGTTGCGTTCGTCCCAGCCGGGGAAGAGGGGGGTCACGTACTCGTAGTAGTTGAGGTCGTCGCGCCCGAAGCGGAGGAACAGCTCCAGGTTGCTGGAGTCGGGTGGCACCACGTAGGCGGCGTTCGAGTCGCCGTGGGCGAACATGCGCAGGCGGCGGTACTTGGTGTAGTCGGAGTTCCTCGTCAGGACCCGCGTGGCCGACGCCTCGTGGCCGGCCCCGAGGTTGACGAAGTCGAGGACCAGGGACTGCTCGCGCTCGCGCACGCGGGAGGTGGTGGAGCGCTCGCCCTTGACCCCCGGCGGCGGCTTGTAGCCCAGGTTCTCGTCGGTGCCGATGACGGCGACCTCGAAGAGCTCCTCCTCGGTGACGTCGAAGGCGTCCGGGTCGTAGCGGGAGACGCCATCGCCCTGCCATTCGTTGACTGCGATCTCCACGAGGGCGATGGCGACGCTGTCGGCCTCGGCCGGCCCGTTCTGCGTGGCGAAGATGAGACGGGCGTACCCGATGCGGCTCGAGTCCGGGGATCCGATGCGGCGCACGGACTCGTCGAACAGACGCAGCCGGAAGAGGCGCCAGCCGCGGCACTCGCCGGCGACCAGGGGCTCGCTGCAGGTGCCCGGTTCGTGGCGGTCCCGGGTCAGGTCGATCTCGTAGTGGTAGTAGTCGTTGCGCTGGTTGAGGTTGCCGTCGCCGTTGAGGTCCTCCGTGTCGGGGTGCTCGCGCACGCGCCGGTTGCCCTCGGTGCCGTTGTAGCGCGTGTAGTTGTGGCGGTCCCGCGTCGGATCGTAGTCCCAGTTGTCCCCCTCGGCGTCGCCCGGGTCGCGGCCGAGGGCGCGGATCAGGTCGCCGAAGCGGCTGCTCTTGTCGCTGAAGCTGAGCCCTTCCAGCTCCTCCGCCGTCACCTCCGTGTCCCGCGTCAGGTAGTAGTCGAGCTCCTCCTCGTCGGTGCGGCCGTCGATGCCGACGTCCTCCTCCTCGGAGAGAGTGCCGTCGCCGATGGCCCGTCCCCTCAGGGGCAGGTCCTCGGTGTCGATGCGGCCGTTGGGGATCCAGTCCTCGCTGATGTCGCCGAGATGGAGCTGCAGGGAGCCGCTTTGTCCGCGCAGCCAGATGCCGACGAACTTCGACTGGGAGAAGTCGCGCACGCCGCCGCTGAAGTCGGTCATCACCCCGCCCCAGGTCGTCACCCCCGCGCCCTCCGGGGGCGTCACCTTCAGGGTGAGGACGTCGGTCTGCTCGTTGCGCGCCTCCACCTGGTCCCGCTGGCCGGGCCAGATCGAGGTCCGCTGCACGCGGTCGTAGGGGTTGTACCAGAGCGTCGGTCCGCGGTTCTCCAGGGTCAGGCCGCCGTCGGCGGGGACGCTCGCCGGCGTCCACCGGGAATAGAACACGGGCAGCAGGGTGGAGTGCTCGGAGCCCTCGAAGTCGTCGATGAACGCCTTGCCCCGGGTGTTCAGGTTCGGCCGGCTCTGGGCGATCTCGGCCTGGACGGTCACCTTCGACGCCTGGGTCGTCGTCAGCAGCGGCAGAGCGTCGACGACGCGGGTCAGCAGGGGCGCCCGGAAGGTGGCTCGCACGTCCATGTCCCAGAGCACGGTGCGGGCCGGCTCGTTGCCGACCCGCACCCGCCGGTCGCCGCTCTGGTTGTTGTAAATGAGGGTGCCGCCCACGACCCCGTCGCCGCCGAGGAACTCGTACTCGGCGCGGGTGCCGAGGAGGGTCTTCTGCTGGCGCCCGAGACCGATGAGGTCCTGGCTCTCGAAGGTGATCTCCAGGTCGGCGGCCGGATCGGCTACCTGGTCGGCGGCGGCTCCGAGGAACTGCACCTCCCCCGTGTAGGTCACGGAGTAGTCCACGTTCTGGGTCAGCTGGCGCCCGTCGAGGCGAACCTCCACCGACTCCACATCGATGCTGGTCAGCCTTCCCTGGGTCAGGTTGATGCGCTGCTCCGAGGAGCTGTTGATCACCTGGATGATGTAGCGGCTCGCCTCGACGTGGTCGCGGTGCTGCTCGGTGTCGTAGATCTCGGGGACCCGGTCCTCGAGGCCGTACTTCGACAGTTGCGGATCGAAGGGCCGCTGGTCGGGCAGGATCAGCACCCCCAGGTCCTCCCGGAGGCCGTCGTAGTCGGCGTCGATGATCTGGTCCGGCGGCGTGCCGGCGTCCTGCCCGTGAGTGTCGAGCCCCATGAGCCGCAGGTAGGATCGTCCGCCCTGGGTCGACTCCGGCTCCTTGCCGGGCACCTCGCGCAGGATCTCCACCCGGATCCGCTGGCGGTCGAACTGGCGTCCGCGGGCGAAGCCCCGGACGATGCGGTACACGTTCTTCCACTCCAGGTCCCACGTGGGGAAGCCGGGCCGCGAGTCGCGCGCCTTGATCAGCTTGAGCCTCAGGGAGTCCTGGTCGGCGGCGGCGCTGCCCACCTCCCGGTCTCCGGCGCGGTAGGTCACGGCGAGGGCGTGACGATCCTGCACCGGCCGGCGCAGGGTGATGGAGCCCAGGGGGGCGTCCAGGATGTAGTCGTCGTCCGGGTCGAGGCGGTGCCAGGTGCCGACCTCGCGGTGGCCCGTCGAGTCGTTGCCGGCATCGCCCAGGTCGGCCTGGGCCCGGCCCGGGCGCGCCAGCTGCTCGGCGTCGTTGTTGACGTTGAAGTCGTTGACGTAGACCTGAAGGGTGCGCTCGTCCACCGGAACCTCGGGCCGGAAGTCGGAGGTGGAGACGGCGGCGTAGTCTTGCAGGCTCTCCTTGTAGTTGTGGTCGAGGAAGAAGAACTGGTTGCGCACGTACTCGTAGTCGCGGATCTCGGTGGTGTCGACCTGGGCGCCGCCGCGGAAGCTCTGGCGGTTGGACTCGCTCTTCTCGTGGCTGGCGATGGTCGTGAAGCCGAAGGGCCCCAGGCGCCCCTTGGCCCGGATCCCGAAGAGTCCCTTGTGCTGCTGGTTGAAGCCGACGAACCGCGTGTTGGGCAGGGAGAGGGTGGTGTTGCCCGCCTGCACCTCCTGGAAGATGTTGTCCTCGTCACCCTTGTAGTCGAGCTTGATCTGGTCGAGCTGGTCCTGCAGGTTCTGGCCGAAGGAGCTGGACAGGCCCCTGGTGTCCTGGTTGATGCGGATGTTGATCGCCTCCCCCACCTTGCCTTCCACCGAGAAGTCCGACTCCTGGTCCATGCTCAGGGCCGGGAACTTCGACGACCCGCCCGCCAGGGTCCGGACCTCGTTGTCCGTCCAGCTGCTCTTGCCGCCGATCGAGGCGGTGTGAGAGCCGTTGATGCGCAGCGATCCCTCGTCGCCGATGAACCGCCTGACCACCGGCGGCGCCGGGATCGGCACCCTCCACTCCAGTCGCCCCCGCCGGCCCTCGCCCAGGCGCGATTCGCGGCGCATGCCCTCGCGCACCTCCTGCCGCCACTTCGTCCGGTAGAGGTGGCGGTTCCCCATCGCCAGGTAGCGCGCCAGGGGCAGGGTGATCGGCGGACCCTCGTCGAACCCGGCCGACCGCGGCTGGTAGTGGGCCCCGGTGGAGTCGATGGTCACCCGCTTGCTGGTGAAGGGGGTGCGGGACTCCACCAGGGGCGTCGCCGGCGGCCGCGCCCGCAGCAGCGGCGACCCGGCGCGGAAGGCGCCGTACTCCGCCGGATCGTGGAAGATCCGATGGACGGGGGCCCGGGGCGGGGGCTCGAGCCCGATCCCCGACCGGGCCGGAAGAGGGGTGAGGACAAGGGCGCCCAGGAGCGCGCACCCAAGGGCGAGGCGGAGGCCCGGGAACGCACCGGGGACCGGCCTCGGAATGGCGGAATCGGTTATGGGCACGGGCAGGCGGCGGGTCCCTTGCGTCCGGCGGCGGGAGTGGAGGGCCCCCGGAAGCGGGGTCGCCCGGCGGGCCGTGGCCGGGGAGGGCGAGGCGGCCTCCCGGGGAGCGCGGCCCCCTTGGGGACCTCCGGCCGGGGAGCCTGGAGGCGGGTCTGCAGGTAGGGGGACGGGACGGCGCCATAGCCCTCTGGGAACCTACGGGAGGGGCCGGGATCCGGCAATCGGAGAACCCGCCGCTCCGGCGGACAGCGGCGCCCGCCGGAACAAGCGAAAGCCGTTCCTCCCATCCGGCCGGCGGCGCAGCGGCCGGAAGACGGCGCGGAGTGACGACCGGCGCACACACCGGCGACACCCACGGCACCCGGAGCGGCCCTCCTCCTCGGTCCGGACGGGGCCTGTCGGCGGGTCTCTAGACAGACCCATCACGGGGCTCCTTGGTTTCCCTCTCCCGCTATCTGCTGCTCCGGCACCTGGAGGCCTTCGCCCTCGGCTTCGGACTGATCGTCTTCGTCCTCGAGATCGATGTCATGCTGCAGCTGCTGGACCAGCTGCTGAGCAAGGGCATCGACCCGGGCGTCGCCGTGGAGCTGTTCCTCCGCAACCTCGCCTGGATCGTCGCCCTGGCGGTCCCGATGGCGGTGCTGATCTCGGTGCTCATGGTCTTCGGCCGGCTCGCCGCCGACAACGAGATCCTGGCCTGGAAGGCGGCGGGGGTGAGCTTCGGCCACCTCCTGGCCCCCGTCCTGCTCGCCGCCCTGGTGCTGACCCTGGCCATGGTGTGGTTCAACGACCGCGTCCTGCCCGACTCCAACCACCGGACCCGGGAGCTGACCACCAGCCTGCAACGGCGCAAGGCGGCCCTGGTCCTCAAGGAGAAGGAGGGCGTCTTCATCCGCGATCTCGGCCCCTACAGCCTGCGGATCGGCCGCGTCGACGGGGAGTCCAACCGCCTCCACGACATCACCCTCCTCGACGCCGGGAAGAGCGGTCCGACGACGACGCTACGGGCCGACTCGGGGAGCCTGGAGATCTTCGGCGACGGCGGATACGTACGCCTGACCCTCGAGGACGGCGAGATTCACCGCGTCGACTCGGCCGACCCCTCCCGGGGGACCCGGGGGCGCTTCCGCCGCCAGGTGGTCCACATCCGCGACCGCGACCGGGAGCTGTCTCCCTTCCGCTCCCCCTACCGCTCCGACCGCGAGATGGATGTGGCCGCCATGCTCGCCGCCGCCGATGCGGCGCGCCTCGACAACGCCCGCGCCCGCGCCGGCATCGACTCCACGGCCCTGGCCTTTCTGGCCCAGGCCCGTGAGGACACCGCCGATGTCACCCGGCTCCGGGACCGGGCCCGGCAGGCGGCCGCCTCGATCGGCCGGCAGTGGCGGCTGCACGACAGCCGCCAGCGGCGGGCCGACGCCTACCTCGTGGAGGTGCACAAGAAGTTCTCCATCCCCTTCGCCTGCGTCGTCTTCGTCCTCGTGGGCGCCCCTCTGGGAGCCCTCGTGAGGGCCCGCGGGGCCACCGTCTCCGCGGCGATGAGCCTGTTGTTCTTCTACGCCTACTGGATCTTCCTCATCGGCGGCGAGCGCCTCGCCGACCGCGGCTTCGTCTCCCCCGCGGCGGCCATGTGGGCGCCGAACCTGTTCTTCGGCGTGCTGGGGCTGCTGCTGGTTCGCGCCCATGTCCTCGACCGCCCCCTGCTCGGGCTGCGCGAGCGGCTGCGGCGCCCCACCGGGGTCTCGTGACCCTCCTCGACCGCTACCTCCTGCGCCGCTTCCTCGCCTGTCTGGGACTGAGCGCCGCGGGGATGTGGGGACTCGCCGCGGTGGTCGACCTCACCGAGAACATCGACACCTTCATAGACCACCAGGCCTCCCTCTCCCAGGTCGGCCGCTACTACCTCTACCGCTCGCCCTACTGGATCCTGCTGACCCTTCCCGTCACCACCTTGCTCGCCACCCTGTTCTGCCTCTCGGGCCTGGCCCGCCGCTCCGAGATCGCCGCCGCGAAGGCCGCCGGCATCGGTCTGCACCGCCTTCTCGCGCCCCTCTACGCGTTCTCCGTCGTCCTGGCGGGAGCGACGCTGTTGTTCACCGATCTCGTCGTCCCCCCCGCCACCTGGCACTACAACAGCACCCGCGACGAGATCCGCTCGTACCGGCGCTCCGACGGCTCCCGGCGCCAGGTCCTGCTGCAGGACGTGGGGGGCCAGCTCCTCTTCGCCCGCTCCTACGACCACCGCCGCAGGCGAGCCGAGGACGTCACCTGGGAACGCACCCTTGGGAGCCGCACCCTCGAGCGCGCCACGGGCCGCTCGGCCTCCTGGCGCGCCGGCGACGGCCGCTGGATGATGCACGAGGGCCATCGCCAGCTCTTCGAGGAGTCGGGGGCCGCCGCCGCCTTCTTCGACAGCCTGGCCCTCACCCGCCTGACCCTGCAGCCGGAGGACCTCGCCCGCCAACAGAGGGAACCGGAGGAGATGGACTTCTCCGAGCTGGCCGGGTACGTGCGCAGGGCCCGCGCCAACGGCGAGGACGTGACGCGGCTCCTCGTCGACCTCCACCTGAAGATCTCCTTCCCCTTCACCTGCCTGGTCATCCTGCTCCTGGCGGCGCCCCTCGGGGCCGGCGCCCGACGCGGCGGCGGGGGCCGCCACTTCGGACTCGGCGTGCTGATCTGCTTCGCCTTCTACGGATCGGTGAAGGCCGGCCAAGCCCTGGGCTGGAACGAGGTTCTGGCGCCCTGGCTCGGCGCCTGGCTGGCCAACCTGGTCTACGGCGCCCTTGCGGTCCTGTTGCTGCGCAGGACCCACACCTGAGGCACGGTGTTGGCCTTCGGCTAAGTCAGACCCTGCTGGAGATGGTAGATCTTCAGCTTGAGGGCGGGGGACATGCCCTTCCACTTCTCGAGGAGATCGGAGGCCTGGGAACGGCTGTCCTCCCCGGAGATCTTGTCGCCGAGGCTCATCAGCAGCCTGGCCATGAGCTCGACCCGGTCCTCGGAGGCGCCTACGGTGAGCCTCTCCAGATCGTCCAGGACGTCGGCGCCGATCTTCTCGCGAGTGTTGCCCATCGCCTTCTCCAGAAAGGCGGCGTGGCGCCGGCCGAAGGTTTCGTCGGCGACGCTGCGGTTGACGAGCAAGCGGATCAGATCCGCCCCCGGCCGCTCCCGCAGCAGCCTGGCCGCCAGGCGCGACATCCGCCTCGCCTCCTGTCCCCGCGACTCCCCAGGCTTCGCGTCCATCGTCCAGGCGGTGCGACCGCGCCCGTCCACGAGGAGATCGAAGAGCGAAGGCTGCGGCAGGCGGGACAGGACCTCCTCCAGGGCCTGATCGTCTGTCGAGGCCGACACGCGCAGCAGATGGTCCACCGACAGGGGCGCGAGGTTGGGGTGCATCCCGGTGAGCTTTGCCGCCAGGACCTGGCCGGCCTCGGCACCGGCACCCGCCAGGAGCGCGTCCAGCAGGGCCTCCAGGGTCTCGGGGTTGACCGGCAGACCCAGGGCCGCCTCCCGGACCACGCACGCGGCCGGGTGCCGCAGGAACTCCTGCACCACATCCCGGTGCCGCAGCACCCAGACGAGGGACGCCGCCGCCGCCGGATCGGTCTCGGCGCGGGCCCAGCCGAGGACCCGCTGAACCGAGGAGCGGTTGAACAGCCAGTGGCGGTGAAAGCCGAGGACCTGGATGGCCACCAGCCGGCGGGGGTCGGCCGGGTCCTCGACGATTCGGCACAGGCGCTCGACTCCCTCTGCCGTGGGCACCAGGACGCGCAGCCGGGCCACGGCGGCCATGCGCTCCCCGGGATCTCCGTCGCCGGCGACGGCAGCGACCAGGGCCTCCAGGTCGGGATGGGACTCCTCGGCGGCCTGTTCCTGATGCTCGAGGCCGGGCTCGGGGCCTTCCTCCTCGCGATCGCCGGGGAACAGATGACGTACGTCGAAGACCATGTCAGCGGCCCCGGGCGGCGGGACGGTCGGCGCCGCCCCCATGGAGGAAGAACTCCCTCAGGAACCCGTTGATCTGCTCCATGGCCAGGCGGGACCGCACCAGACCCTCCTGCCCGGGATCCTCGAGGAACTCCTCGATCGCGGCCAGCGGCTGGACCAGCCCCTCCCGGAGGCGGCCGTAGAGTTCCTCCTGGATCTCGGCCTGGATGTGGGAGACCTCCTCCAGCAACGACACGTCGCGCAGCAGGATGAGGACGGCGGGGCCCGACGTCAGTTCGCGGCGGTGGAGGGTGATCTCCAGCGCCGAGGGTTCGATGAGGGAGAAGGAGTGGGGCTCGTCGTGGTCCAGGGCGGCCACGGGATCGACTCCGGTGATCCTCTCGAAGACCCTGCCATCGAGGTCGGCCAGGGGCACCCCGAGCATCTCCGCGGCTCGGTGGTTGACCACCTCGGCGGCACCGGAGGCGCGCACCACGAGAAGGCCGAAGGGCAGGGCGTCGACGAGTCCCGGATCGTCGAGAGGACCGCCGGCGATCAGCTGGGTGAGGGTGTGGGGGAGCTCCGGGGCCGGGGCGCCGCTTCCCTCGGAGGGCCGCGGGACTTCGTCGGCTGGGATCTTGCCTCCGGGGGTTTCGTCCGCGCCCGGGCTCAGGACGTAGCCGGCGCCAGCGGCCTCGAGGAAACCGGCTTCGCGCAGCCCGGCCAGGGCGGAGGCCGCGTCGGCCTCGGGAGCGCCGAGGCGAAGGCCGAGGGCCTTGACGTCGTCGTCGAGAAAGGGATTGCGCCGCCACTCCGCCAGCATGCGGCGCTTGAGGTCCGCCATCGGTGGCCCGGGAACCACCGGAAGGTCCCAGTCGTACATGATTCGTCCACTGCCCGACGGCCGGCGCGGCAAAGAGGAACCGGCGACCGTAGTGTACCCGGGGGAGGGTTGGAACGAACCGCGTCTCAGGGGGGGAGTGTCCAATATAACCGGTCTCGCCCCCATCCTGCAAGCGGCTGTCGGCCCGTCAGACGCCTCCGGCCTCCTGCACCGTGACCTGCAGGCTGAAGGGGTCCGACGGGTCCGGCAGCACCAGGATCACCTCCACGTCCCCGTCGATGGCGACCGATGCCTTGCGGCGGACCCGGAGCCCCTGGTCCGGAGGGACCAGAAGCACCAGATCGAGCTTCAGCTCGGTGCCGGCGTTCAGGCTTCCCCCGGCCACGTCCCGCCGTTCCCCCGGCCCCACGACGGCCCGGACGACGGCCGCCTCGTCCTGCTCTCCCACCCGCAGATGGGCGACCTCCACCGCAAAGGGCGTCCGGTTGTCGACCAGAACCGATCCGTCCTCCGGTGGGGCGCCGTTCTCCGGATCGACGATATCCGTCCCGCCGCCGCCTCCGCAAGCGAGCATCGCCGCGGCGGCGGCCGCCGGCCCCAGCCATCGCCGCAACCGCCCGAGAGGCCGGCAGCGGAGCTGATTGCGTACGGCCCAAGTTGATGCTATACTTGCCGTTACCCCCACTTCGGCGGTGCCATCCTCAGGCGCCCGCCGGCGCTCCCGTCCCACTGCCTCTCTCCCCGTCCGTTTCCACGGACCCTCCATTTGCACCTGTGCCGGTTGCTGCTTGCATCGGTGTGTCTCTTCGCCGCCCCGGTCACCACGGGCGGGGACGTGCACATGGTGCGCCCGGGCGACACCCTGTCGCAAATCGCCCAGCGTTACGGCGTCAGCCTGGACGACCTGCGGCGCTGGAACCGGCTCTCCACGGATGCCATCGCCGTGGGCCAGCGCCTGGAGGTCTCGGCCCCCGCCAGCACCTGCATCGTGCGGCCCGGCGACACCCTCTCCGAGATCGCCCATCGCCACGGCCTCACCACCGCGGACCTGAGACGCCTCAACGGTCTGACAAACGACCGCATCCGCCCCGGCCAGGTGCTCCGCCTGCGGGGGCAGCCGCAGAGACCTGCCGGATACGTGGTCCGGTCCGGCGACACCCTCTCGGAGATCGCCGTCCGCTTCGATGTCGAGCTGGCGCTGCTGCGGCAGCTCAACGACCTCGAGGGTGATCGCATCCGTGTCGGCCAGAGGCTGCGACTGCAGCCCTCGCCGAAGCAGGCGAGCATCCACGTGGTGCTGCCCGGCCAGACCCTCTTTCAGATCGCCGCCCTGTACGATATCGGTGTCGGACGCCTGCGTCACCTGAACGGCCTCGAGGGCGACCTCATCCGTCCCGGCCAGAAGCTCCACCTTCGTCCGACGCCAGCCACGGTGCACGTCGTCGAGCGCGGGGACGCCCTGTGGGAGATCGCCCGGGCCTACGGCCTGTCGGTGGCGGACCTGAAGGCCCTCAACCGTCTCCGCGGGGACAGCATCTATCCGGGACAACGGCTGCTCCTGGGACAGGACCGCAGACCGCGGCTGGCCAGCCACACCGTCGTCCGCGGCGACAACCTGTCGGAGATCGCCCAGCTTCACCAGATGAGCGTCGCCGAGCTGCGGCGTCTCAACGATCTGTCCGGCATGGTCATCCACCCCGGACAGAAGCTGAAGGTCCGGCCGCTGCTGGGGAGACCGGGACGGCTCGACCCGTCCCAACTGGACCCGTCCCGGATCCCCTGGGAGCGACTCCTGGTCGACGTGGCCGGCCTCCGCCGCATCGCCCTGGAGAACGGACCGTACTACGGACAGCGTCCCCGGGCGCGCCGCCAGCCGAGCCGGCAGTACGCCGAAAAACACCCCCCCTCGCCCCTTCGGACCTACCGGCAGGCGAGGAAGCTCTGGGACCGGTTCGAAGCCGAGGTGGGACGCCTCGGACGACTCGGCAACGACCTCGCGGGATGGCACTTGGTGCTCGATCCCGGCCACGGCGGGATCGACCCCGGGGCGATCGTGCGGACCATCGCCGGCGACGGCACCCGCCTCTACGTCGTCGAGGACGAGTACGTCTACGACATCACCCTGCGCGCCTACGTGCTGCTGCGCCTGCACGGGGCCAGGGTCGACGTCACGATGTTGAGCCCCAACCACCTCATCCGCCGGACGGAGCCGGCGACACAGACCTTCGTGCACCAGCAGAACGAGGTCTTCAACAGCTTGGCCCTCAACCGCTCCAACCACCCGCGCCAGTGGCCCACCGGCAACTCCAGGGGACTCAAGGCCCGGGTGCAGATCACCAGGGACGCCCTGCGGAAGGCCCCGGGAGGCCGCACGATCTTCCTGTCCTTCCACGCCGATCACGACCCCAACTCTCCCCAGGCGCCCCTGGTCCTCTACTACGAGCGGCGCGGAAAGCGCGACCACGCCTCCCGCCGCTTCGCCCGCGCCCTGCTGCCCGCCCTCGGCGCCGGCGCCCGGACCCGCGGTCAGTCCCTGGCGGTCCTGCGCGGCAATCCCGCCTCGGTGAAGGTCCTGGTGGAGGTCGCCAACCTCGCCTACGTCGATCACGCCTGGGCCCTGCGGTTCGAGCAGCACCGGCAGCGGGAAGCGGAGAAGGTCGTCCGCGGCGTGCTGGACTACGTGCGCCGCAAGCAGTTGGCGCGGCGCTGATCCCCGGAACGTAGAAAGGCCCCGGGGAGAGCAACTCCCCGGGGCCTTTGCACCTTGAGCGGGTACTCCTTCAGGCGGTAACCACCCGCACACCGAGCAGACGCCTGGCGGCTCGCCGCACGACCTCGGGCTCGAGGCCGGCCAACTCGCACCAGGGATCGATCCGGGGACTCTCCACGAAGTCCACCTCCATCACCTCCTCGGTTACCTCCTCGGTCTTCGAGATTTCCCGCAACGTGCTGAGAATCATGGCGTTGGCCAACCTACGATAGGCCAGGGACACGCGTTCTACCTGGGCTGCGTCCTGATCCGTACGCATGGCGATCCCGTTCGTTAAAGTGGACATGATCTGGTTGTTTTTCGCCCTGAGGGGCGCTTTGGCCACAATGTACGGAATTATCCGGCCGGAATCGGGAAAAAGTTGAGTCCAGCCGGAAAAAAGCCCGCACGGGGCCCGACGCACCCCCCTTCTTCAGGAGTCCTGTTCGCGGGCGGCGGCGTAGAGCCGCCCAAGGTGGCGCATGGTGCGCAACGCCGCCTCCCCGTCGGCGCCGGCCGCCGGCCGGCCCTCGACGGCGTCCACGAAGGCCTTCCACTCCCGTGACCAGGACCGGTCGGGGCCGGGAAACCGCCGGAGGCGCTCCTGGGGAGCCCCTCCCTCCCGGGCCCGGCGGCCGAGGACGAGCCGCTCCTCGCCGTAGGACCCGCCGAGTCCCTCGGCGACGGCGTATCCGTCCCGTCCGAAGACCTCCAGGCTGAACAGGTTCTTCCACTGGGTCCAGCTCACGTGCAGGGAGGCGATCTGGCCGGCCGTCGTGCGCAACAGGGCGAAGGCGTTGTCCTCCACGGGCATGTCCCAGAAGGCGGTCACCGCCTCGGCGCTGACGGCCTCGAAGTCGCAGCCGAGGATCCACAGGAAGAGGTCAACGAGGTGAGCCCCCTGGTCGAGCAGCTCGCCGCCGCCCGAGACGGCCGTATCGGACCGCCACTCCCGGTCGTACCCCGGGCGGCCCCCGTGCCCGTAGCGCCCGCGCACGAACATCAGTGGGCCGAGGCTCCCCTCCTCCGCCGCCCGCCGGACTCCCTCCACGGCCGGGTGGAAGCGATGGTTGTATCCGGCTCTCAGGATCCGGCCGTTCTCCCGGGCGGCGGCGGCGACCTCTTCGACCTCGGCGGCATTCCGGCCGAGGGGTTTCTCGCAGAGAACGTGCCGGCCGGCCTCCAGGGCCGCCACCGAGATCTCCGCCAGCAGATGGTGGGGAGTCGAGACCACGACCAGATCGACGCCGTCGGCGGCGGCCAGGGCCCGCCAGTCGCCGTGGGCACGGGTGCCGTGCTCGACAGCCAGACGCCGGGCCGCCTTCTCGTCGACATCGCAGACGGCCACCAGCCGGCTCGCCCCGTCGGCGGCCACCGCCGCGGCCCTCTGGCTTCCCGCGCGGCCGGCTCCGATCACGACGACCCGGTGGGTCATGGCCTCAGGCGCCGAACCGCGCCGCCCTCGCCGGCCATCACCGCCTCGACATCGAGGTGCTCCCAGTCGTCCCACGCGGCCGACAGCAGACGGCCGCTCAGGCCCGCCGAGCGCGGCGAGACCAGGTAGAGAACGAGTGCCGCCGCCCCTTCGGGAGTGGCTTCCGGCTCCTCCGGGGCGGCTCCTCCCCGGGCGGCGGTCATCTCCCGGAGCGCGGTGGCGGCCTCCCGCGCCATGTCGGTGCGGACTTCCCCGGGGGCGACGGCGTTGACGCGCACCCCGTGGGGCGACACCTCGGCCGCAAGGGTCTCGGTGAAGCGCACCACGCCGGCCTTGGCGGCCCCGTAGGCGGTGAACCACGGCCGCGGGCTCACGGCTCCCCCGCCGGAGAGGTTCACGATCTCCCCGCGCCGGCGGGCGATCATGCCGGGCAGCACGGCGCGGCAGCACAGGAAGCAGCCGCCGAGGTTGACTCGCACCGCCCGCAGCCAGGCCTCCGGATCGGCTTCGTGAGCCGGTCCGGCCGGGCCCAGGACTCCGGCGTTGTTCACCAGGATGTCGACCCCTCCCCAGGCCCGCTCCGCCTCGTCGACGGCGGCGGCGACCTGCCCGGGGACGGAGACGTCGGCGGTCAGGGCCAGGACCGAGGAGCCCAGCGGCCGACAGCTCCTGCGCCGCCTCCTCGACCTGTTCCCGCGTCCTGGCCAGGATGGCCACCCGGGCGCCGGCGGCCCCCAGGGTCAGGGCGATGGACCGCCCGATGCCCCGTCCGCCGCCGGTGACCAGGGCGTTCCGGCCCTCCAGCTCCCCCTCTGGGCTCATGGGCGGCCAAGGTATGCGAGATCTCCCTTCGGGGAAAGACAGGCCGCGTTGCCTGTGTGCTCCCATCCCTTACATTTTACAACCACTTCGGACCACCCAGCCCTTCACGGATCACCCCCATGTCCCTCTGCGCGACCCAGGCCGACCCGCGCGCGATCTGCCGCCGCATCAACGAGAGCGCTCCCACCGAGTACATCTTCGAGGGCGACCGCTCGCGGCTCCATCCAGAGAGCCGACTGCCCTGGCGGATCTCGCCGGAGCCGTTCTGGCTGACCGGCGACCAGCACGCCTTCCTGCTGCGGCTGGGGCCGGCGCTGCACGCCTTCAACCGCGCCGCCAACCTCCTCTACCACCAGAGCATCCGGGGCCTGGGGCCGGACTGGGTGCGCGCCTACCTCGACGCCGGCAAGCCGGAGCGGACCATCGACCTGGGCCGGCTCAACCGCGTCAAGTCGCACCTGCCCGTGGTGATCCGCCCCGACCTCATCGTCACCGCCGACGGCGTGCGCGCGGCCGAGCTCGACTCGGTGCCCGGCGGCATCGGCTTCACCGCCCAGCTCACCGCCGCCTACGCCGATCTCGGATACGATCTGGTGGGCGGCGCCCACGGCCTGGTGGAGGGGTTCTGGCGGGCCGTTGCCGGGACGGCGAAGAGCAGCGACGAGCCCGTGGTCTGCATCCTCGTCTCCGACGAGGCCGAGGCCTACCGGGACGAGATGGAGTGGCTGGCCGGCGCCCTCCGGGAACGTGGCCGCCCCGTCCACTGCCGCCACCCGCGGGAGTTGCACGTCGACGACGACGGCGTGCTCATCGACGGCGGCGACGGACGGGTACGGGTGGACGTGGCCTACCGGTTCTTCGAGCTCTTCGACCTGCCCAACATTCCGAAGGTCGAACTGGTCTCCTACCACGCCAAGAAGAACGCGGTTCGCGTGACCCCGCCCATGAAGGCCTATCTCGAGGAGAAGATGTGGCTCGCCCTGTTCCACAATCCGCGCCTGGCCGCCTTCTGGGAGCGGGAGTTGCCGGGCGACGCCTGTGACCTGCTGCGGGACGTCTTCCCCCGAACCTGGGTCCTCGACCCCGCGCCCGTGCCGCCCCATGTCGTCGTGCCCGGTCTGCAGGTCGGGGGGCGTCCGGTCAGCGGCTGGGAGGAGCTGCGCCACCTCAGCAAGAAGGAGCGCGAGCTCGTCATCAAGCCCTCGGGGTTCTCGGAGAAGGCCCAGCAGAGCCGCGGCGTCACCGTCGGCCACGACGTGCCCGAAGAGGACTGGAGGGCCGCTCTCGACGAGGCCCTGCGGTCCTTCGAGCAGACCCCCCGGGTGCTGCAGAACTTCCACAAGGGCGCCCGCCTGCCGGCCCGCTACTACGACTTCGAGTCCGACACCATCGAGAGCATGCACGGCCGCGTCCTCCTGCGCCCCTACTACTATGTCGTCGGCGAGGAGGTGCTGCTCGCCGGCGTGCAGTGCCTGGTCTGCCCCTCGGACAAGAAGGTCCTGCACGGCATGACCGAGGCGGTGCTGACGCCCGCCGCGGTGGCGCCGGCTTCGCAGGACGGAACCGGTTGAGCGGCCCCATCCTCATCGACGGCGCCCCGGTCGAGGCGGACCCCCGCGGCCCGGAGGCCAAGCTCGCCGACCTCGAGGAGCTCCTGCGCCCCATGGGGCGCGTTCTGATCGGCTACTCCGGCGGAGTCGACAGCGCTCTCCTCGTCGTCGCCACCCACCGGGTCCTGGGCGAGGACGCCATCGCCGTCACCGCCGATTCCGAGAGCTACGCCGAGGGCGAGCTGGAGCTGGCGGCGGAAGTGCTGCGCCCCTTCGGTATCCGCCACGAGGTGGTCCGCACCGGCGAGCTCGACAACCCGGACTACGCCGCCAACCCCGTCAACCGCTGCTACTACTGCAAGAGCGAGCTGTTCTCCCACATGACCGCCCTCGCCGCGGAGCTGCAGGTCGACAACCTGCTCTTCGGCCACAACGCCGACGACCGCGGCGACTACCGGCCGGGGGCCACCGCCGCCCGCGAGTTCGGGGTGCGGGCTCCGCTGCAGGAAGCGGGCTTGACGAAGCGCGACGTGCGCGAGCTGGCCCGGCGCATGGGCATCCCGGTGTGGGACCGGCCGGCCCTGGCCTGTCTGTCCTCCCGGTTCCCCTACGGCACCCCGGTCACCCGCGAGGGACTGCGCCGCGTCGATGCCGCCGAGAAGCGGGTGCGGGCCGAGGGCTTCGGCTCCCACGTCCGCGTGCGTCATCACGAAGAGGTGGCCCGCATCGAGCTGCCGACGGACGACCTGGGGCGGCTGCTCTCGGACCGGTCCCTGCGGGACCGGTTGCGCGCGGGGCTCCTCGATCTCGGCTATTCCAGGGTTACCGCCGATCTCCGCGGCTTCCGCTCCGGCAGCCTCAACGAGGTGCTGAGCAGCCCGGGGGGCGACGGCGAACCGGCGGCGGCCGTGCGCCGGGAGGCCTCCGGCCTCGGCCTGGTCCCCTGCGAGTGCGGGGAGCAGGGCCAGGTCCTGTGGGTGCGCCTCTCGGAAGAGGCCGGAAACCGCCTCGCCCAGGACTCGCTGCGCACCGCCCTGGTCTCCGCCGGGGAGCGCGCCGGGGCCCGCTACATCGCCCTCGACCTGACTCCCGCCTCTTGATCCGCGAGATCGTCCGCTACGGTTCGAAGGTCCTGCGCCGCAAGGCCCTCCCGGTGACCTCGGTCGACGCCGAGGTGAATGCACTCATCCAGGACCTCTTCGACACCCTGGCCGAGGCCGACGGCGTCGGCCTGGCGGCGCCCCAGATCGGCGTCTCCCGCCGCGTCATCGTCGTCGACATCTCCGCCGCCGAGGCCGACCTGCCGCCCATGGCCCTGGTCAACCCGGCCATCGACGCCGCCGAGGGCACGGCCACCGCCGAAGAGGGCTGCCTGAGCATCCCCGATCTCTACGGCGAGGTTCCGCGGTTCACGGAAGTCACCATCTCGGCCCTCGACCACGAGGGGTGCGCCTTCGAGCTCTCCGCCGAGGGGTTCTTCGCCCGCGTCCTGCAGCACGAGATCGACCATCTCGACGGCCGGCTGTTCATCGACCACATGCCCCCCTTGAAGCGTCAGCTGTTGCGCGGCGCACTCAAGCGCATCCGCAAGGAGGGCGAGGAGTGGGACCGACGGCACTCGTCGCACTGACGGCGCGTTGACAGGCCCAGGGAACGCCGTTAGCTTTTTGCACTTGCTCTACTGCACGGGATCGTAGTTCAGCTGGTATAGAACGCCGGCCTGTCACGCCGGAGGTCGCGGGTTCGAGTCCCGTCGGTCCCGCCAGAAATGAAGGCCCTGGATGCCCGCATCCAGGGCCTTTTTTCGTGATGGGTCAGGAGGAGGCCAGGCGTCAGCTCAGGGCGCGCCAGACGACTGCCACCAGGAAGCAGAGGAGGAAGCCCATGGCCACGGGCAGCAGCGCCGAGACCGTGGTCCACCGGGCGCTCCGGGTCTCCTTGTAGATCGTGTAGATCGTCGTCGAGCACGGGTTGTGGACCAGGCTGAAGAGCATCAGGTTCACCGCCGTCAGCAGGGTCCACCCGCCCGAGGCCAGGATCCGTGCCGTGTCAGGCTCCGAGTCCAGCTCGAACATCACCCCCGCCCCCGCTCCGAGCTCCGGCGTGCCGACGCTCATGACCGTGAGCATGAGGATCGTGGGGATGATGATCTCGTTGGCCGGGATGGCGATCACGTAGGCCAGCAGGATCACGCCGTTGAGGCCGATGATGGCGCCGAAGGGGCCGGTGAAGTCGATGAAGTGCTCGGCCAGGCTGGCCTGTCCGACGGTGATGTTGGAGGACAGCCAGATCACGGCGCCGGCGGGAATGGCGAAGATCACGGCCCGCCACAACACGATGAGCGTGCGGTCGATGACCGAGGTGTAGATGGTGCGCAGGATCTGGGGCGGCCGGTACGGGGGCAGCTCGAGACTGAAGGCGGAGGCCTCTCCCCTGAGCACGGTCCGGGAGAGTACCCAGGAGACGGCGAATGCCAGCAGGATCCCGGTCACGGCCACGGTCACCACGGCGGCGGCCGAGACCAGACCCGCCAGGTGCGCGGGCACGAGACCGCCGATGAAGATGGTGGCCACCAGGATCTGCGTCGGCCAGCGGCCGTTGCAGAGGGAGAAGTTGTTGGTGATGATGGCGATCAGGCGCTCCCGGGGGCTGTCGATGACGCGCGTGGAGACGATCGCCGCGGCGTTGCAGCCGAAGCCCATGGCCATGGTCAGGGCCTGCTTGCCGTGGGCCCCGGCGCGGCGGAAGAGGCCGTCGAGGTTGAAGGCCACCCTCGGCAGGTAGCCGAAGTCCTCGAGGAGGGTGAAGAGGGGGAAGAAGATCGCCATGGGGGGCAGCATGACGCTGATCACCCAGGCCATGGCCAGGTAGATGCCGTCGATGAGCAAACCGTCGAGCCACCAGGGCACGCCGATGGCGGCGGCCCCGCTCTTGAGGGCGGGGTGGACGGTATCGACGAGCAGCGTCGCCAGCATGGCCGATGGATAGTTGGCGCCCTCGATGGTCAGCCAGAAGACCACGGTCAGCATGAGCAGCATCAGCGGAAAGCCGAGCCAGCGGCTGGTGACGAAGCGGTCGATGGTGCGGTCCAGATCGAAGCGGCCTCGCTCTCCGGCGCGGGTCACGGCGCGGTCGGCGATGCGCGCCGCATCGGTGTAGATCGACTCTACGAGCTCGTCGTGGAAGTCACGGCCCGCGTCCCAGCGCAGGGAACCGGCCCGGGAGAGGATCGTCTCCGGGTGCGCTCGCCGTTCCATCAGCTCGCCTCCACACGGGCGCCGCCGGCGTCGGAGGTCGCCCTCGCCAGGTGACGCCCGAGGTCGGCGATCTCTCCGGAGCGCACGGCCTCGACGATGCGCGGGTCCCCCTCCAGCAGCCGCAGGGCCACCCAGCGCGCGTTCGGCAGTCCGGGAAAGGCGGCCGACACCTCGGCCATCAGCTCCTCCACGGCGGCCTTCAGTCCCGGGGGCGGCTCGATCCGGTGAGGCTTGCAGTTCGTCTTTCCCGTGGCCACGTCGGCCACCGCCTGCAGCAGCTCGGGAATGCCCTGGGAGCGCCGGGCCACGGTGGGCACCACCGGGACTCCGAGGTCGCGCGCCAGGCGCCGGCCGTCGACCTCCATGCCCCGGCGCTCGCCCTCGTCCATCAGGTTCAGGCAGAGGACGGCGCGGTCGGTGATCTCGAGGACCTGCAGGACGAGATTCAGATTGCGTTCCAGCAGGCTCGCGTCGGCGACGATGACGGTCACGTCGGGACTGCCGAAGAGCAGGAAGTCGCGGGCCACTTCCTCGTCATCGCTCGTGGAGAGGAGGGAGTAGGTACCGGGCAGGTCGACCAGCTTGTAGCGGCTCCCCCCGTACGCGAACCCGCCTTCGGCGCGCACCACGGTCTTGCCGGGCCAGTTGCCGGTGTGCTGCCGCAGCCCCGTCAAGGCGTTGAAGACGGTCGTCTTGCCGGTGTTGGGGTTCCCCGCCAGGGCGACCACGAAGTCCCAGTTGGCCATGTTCACGCCCAGCCGGATCAGGTTGGCGGCGTGATGGGCCGGACAGGCCTCGCAGGCGCCTGCGGCGACGGGCTCGCCGGTCATCTCGATCTCTCCTTGGCTCACTTGGCAGTGCGGCTCACGGGGCCGCCTCTGGCAGCTCGCGCTCGACCTGGACCTGCCCGGCCTGCTGGCGCCGCAGGGCGACCGTCGCCCCGCGCACCTGGTAGGCCACCGGGTCGCCGGTGGGGCTCACCATCTCGACGAGGACCTCGGTGCCCGGCAGCAGGCCAAGGTCCAGCAGGCGGCGGCGCTCCAGGCCCCGGCAGGCGGGGGAGATGCCGACGACTCGCGCCCGCTCCCCCCGGACGAGGTCGTCGAGGCTGTCGTAGGGCCCCGGCATCTGCCCGTCGACGGCATGGACGAAGACGTTGCCGGCCACCACCGGCGGCAGGCTGTGGGAGCGGCCGTCGGCGATCAGGCGGATCTCTTCGTCGCCGGCGCTCACCAGCTGCACCCGGATGCCCGGATAGAGGCCGGCTTCGGTCAGCTGGCGGTAGACCTCCTCGGGCTCGTCCTCGACATGCTCGATGCGGGCCAACTCGCCCTCCTGGAGGGCCGGCAGCGGGACCGTCTGCGGCGGCGGCACCTCCCCTTCGGCGGTGGGGATCGGGTCGCCGTGGGGATCGTAGGCGGGGTGGCCCATCTCCCGGGAGAGCCTCTCCGTCTCCTCGGCCGAGAGGTGATGCTCGCGGCGCTCCGCCTCCTCGTGCCAGCGGGAACGGCTGACGCCGGTGCGCTCGGCGAGGTAGCGCTCCCAGAGCCGGTGGATACGCACCATCCGCAGCGCCTCCTCGCGGCCGTCGCGCGTCAGCGCCATGCCGTGCTCGAGGGTCGAGACGAGGCCGAGGGACTCCAGGCGGATGAGGACGCCGGCGGCCCGGCTCCGGGGCACCTCGAGGGCTCCGGCGAGGCTCTCGACGCTGGCCGTCCGCTTCTGGTACTCGCAGTCATAGAGATGCTTGAGCCCGTCCTCGACCAGGATCCGCTCCCCCATCCCCCGCAGCCGGCGCCACCGGCGCAGCCAGCCGCGCCCGGGCCACGCGAGCAGGGCGAGAGCGGCGGCCACGACGGCCGCCCAATAGAGAGGGGTTGATGATTCCATGACTGCGAACTTTATTTTTAGACTAGGCTAAATCGCCTCGGCCCCATAGGATAGGCCCGGCCCCCGGAGCCCGTCAAGAGCCTGGTGGGGGCCGCCGACAAGGATCGACCGATGCTCAGCGACGCGGTGCAGGACTACCTGAAGGCGATTTTCAAGCTCTCCCGGGCCCCGGAGGCGGCCGGCATGGTGACCACCTCCCACATCGCCGAACGCCTGCGGGTATCGGCGGCTTCGGCTACGAACATGATCAAGAAGCTGGCGGAGATGCGGCTCCTCGACCACCACCCCTATCAGGGGGTGGAGCTGACCCCCGCGGGCGAGAAGATCGCCCTGGAGATCGTGCGCCATCACCGCCTCCTCGAGCTCTATCTCCGCGAGGCCCTGGGCTACGACTGGGACCAGGTCGACGCCGAGGCCGACCGCCTCGAGCACGTCATCTCCGAGGACTTCGAGGACCGCATCGACAAGGCCCTCGGGCACCCCACCGTCGGCGCCCACGGCGAGCCGATCCCCACCAAGGACGGGGAGATCGCCGACCACCACTACCAGCGGCTCTCCGAGCTGAGCGCGGGGCAGCGCGGCCGCATCCGGCAGGTGAGCGACCGGGACCCGGAGCTGCTCCGCTACCTCGACCGCAGCGGACTCGTCCTCGGCACCGAGGTCCGCGTCCGCGACCGGGCTCCCTTCCAGGGGCCGATCCGCCTGGACGTGGGCCGCTCCGGCGAGCGGCACATCGGCCTCGACGTGGCAGCGGCGATCTACGTCGACGTTCTGCGGTAAGGTTGGAACCCTTCTTCACACCCGCCTCGGAGGAGCATGTGGCCCGCGAGAAGGACAGGGCCCGTGACCTCCGCAGGAGCCAGTGGTGGAAACGCCGGCTGGGCCGCGGGAGGTGCCACTACTGCGGCCGGTCGACGCCGCCGCGGGAGCTCACCATGGACCACGTGGTGCCCATCGTGCGCGGCGGCACCAGCGAGAAGGGCAACGTCGTCCCCTGCTGCAAGGAGTGCAACAGCCGCAAGAGGGACCTGCTGCCCCTCGAGTGGGAGGAGTATCTCCAGCGGCTGGAACGGGACTAGCCGGAGGGTCCGCTCCCTCCGGTTCTCAGTGGTAGTGGAGGATGGGGCGAATGGCGGCTTCCACCTCGGCGGCCACCTCCGGCGGCACCCGCGGGTTGAAGGGCCCCCCCTCGCCGCCCTCGATGTCGTCGAAGCCGCCCAGGTGCATCGCCTCGACGACGGCGGAGTAGTTGTAGCGGCGGTCGTCGCGGAAGCGGATCTCCTCCAGCGGCGCCAGCTCCTCCTCGACCATGCGGGCGCGCTCGTAGTCGCCGCGGCGCTGGGC
This sequence comes from Candidatus Latescibacterota bacterium, assembly GCA_964291625.2. GTDB lineage: Bacteria > Latescibacterota > UBA2968 > UBA8231 > UBA8231 > UBA8231. The sequence goes on from OZ220089.1 coordinate 122,442, forward strand.
GTTGTTGATCTCGTCCGAGGCCCTGGCGAAGACCACGTTGATCCCCGAGGTGTGGCCCCGGGCCCCCTCCTGAGCCGGTCCCGTGCTGCGGTCGCCGATCCCCCAGATGACGATGCCGGCGCCGTCCCGGACGCCTTCTACCATTGGTTTCACGTCGCCGGGGCGGGTACCGATCTTGACCCCGAGGAAGTGGGCCGAGTCGTTCACCAGGCGCATGGCCGCGGACGCCTGGTTGGACTGCCGCAGGTAGTAGAGGAAGCGGGCCCCGTGCTCGCCTCCGAGCCGCTCGGCGAGGGCCATGTAGCCGTGGTAGATACCCTCCGGATCGGCCACGCCGGTCAGCGGCATGATCAGGTAGGCGTCGGGCGGGTTCGCGAGCCGGCACTGGGCGGCGATGAGCCGCTCGGCGTCGGCCTGCGGGTTGGGCGCCACGCCGGAGATGAAGATCCCCCTGCCCGCCACCCGGGCCGCCGTGAACTCCATCAGGTTCAACTGCTCGTCCGTGTCGATGTGGTGGACGAGGCTGGTGCCGGCGATGGAGACCACCCGCGCGCGATCCCCCTCCAGCACCTTGGTGCCGAGGAGGTACTTGATGTTCTTCCCGTGGGCCTCGTAGTCGATCCACCCGCCCTTGAAGGGGACGATGGGGATGGAGATGACGGTGTCGAGGGCGTCGATCAGATCTTCGGTGCTCAGGGGCATGCAGGGGCTCCGGTCGTTGGGTGAGTCTGTGGCGTGCTGCGGCGGGCGCGGTAGAGAGTACGGAGGCCCGTCGATGGCCGTCAACGATCCACCCGGAAGGGGGACATCTCCCGGCCCGGGTCGCCCCTGGTGATCCACCGGGCGAGGACCCGCCCCGTGAGGGGCCCCATGAGGACGCCGTTCCTGTAGTGGCCGGTGGCCGCCCAGAGGTTGTCCGCACCGGGCACGGGGCCGATGAGAGGGCGACCTTGGGGAGGCTTGGGGCGCAGGCCGGCGCGCTGCTCGCGCAGGACCGGGGGTCGGGCGAGGACCCGCCTGCACAGGGCCGTCAGCTCCTGACGCGCCGACGGTGTGGTGCCGGCGTCGAACCCGGTCTCCTCGACGGTGCCGCCCACGAGCAGGCCTCCCGGGGCCGGCAGCACGTTTCCCCCGGAGCAGCGCAGCACGTGGCGTACGGGACCGCCGGCGAAGAGACAGCTCTGACCCCGCACCGGCCGCACCCGCAGCCGCCCCGCCTCCGGGCCGCCGAAGTCCGCGGACCAGGATCCGGCGGCGATCACCGCGGCATCGAAGGTGGCTCGCCTGGAACCGCCGCCCTCGTGCAGGTCGCACTCCACCCCGCCGGGCGCAGGGCGCAGGCCGCCGACGGCGACGCCGAAGCGGAACCGGGCGCCCCTGCCCTCGGCGGCGCGCTGCAGGACCGATGCCAGAGTCGGCGGGTCGACCCGCTGATCGGCGGGGTAGAAGGCGGCCCCCGCCGCGGACTCCGACAGGGCGGGCTCCGCCTCCCGCAGCCGGCCCTCTTCGAGCCACTCCCCCCGGACGCCGCGGGACCGGTTCTCCTCCAGGCGTGAGCGCAGCGCCTCGGCCTCCCCGTCATCGAGGGCCAGGTCCAGTCCCCCCAGGGGCCGCCAGCCCGCATCCAGGCCGGTCTCCTCGCGCAGCTCCCCGCTCAGCCTCTCGTGCAGGGAGTGGGCGTCGCGATAGAAGGAGGAGAGCGGGTCCTGTCCCCCGGTGGGCCGGGTCAGGATCCCGAGGGAGGCCCGCGTCGTGAACGAGGGCGACGAATCCCGGTCGGCGACGACCACGGAGACGCCCGAGCGGGCGAGATAGTATGCGGCCGAGCGCCCGACGATGCCGGCGCCGGCCACCAGGACCCGGGCACGGTTCCCGGCGCTCACGAGGCCTGCCGGACCGCCTCAGCCTCCGGCGGCGGGCCTGCGGCCGGCCACGATGGGCGGCAGATGGGTCACCGGACAGCCCCGGGCTCCGCGCACGGAATAGCCCATGTCGCCGAGGACGCAGCCGATCTCCGACTCGAGGCGAAGCAGGTAGTCGCGCTCCTCGCCGCTCAGCACGGTCCGCGGCGGACCGGCGTCGAAACCGCGCACGGCGACGCCGGTCCTGAATCCCTCGGGGAAGTTGACCCCCTGCAGCATGAGGTTGATCAGAGGCAGGAGGCGGTACTGAAGCTCCCTGGCCCGCTCCAGGTCTCCGGCGACGGCGCGGTCGTAGAGCTCGACGATGACCTCGGGGACGATGCCGGAGGTGGCGGTGGTGCCGCCGTTGGCCCCCATGACGATCGACGGCAGCAGGATCTCCTCACAGCCGTTGAGCACGACGTAGTCGGGCCGCTGCGGGCGCAGGCGGTGCATGGTGTTGAGGATGCGCGGCAGGTCGCGGCTGGAGTCCTTGGTGCCGAAGATGCGCTCGAAGGCGAGGAGCCGCTCCATCGTGTCGAGGGGCAGCTCCTGGGTGAACTGGGGGATGTTGTAGAGCAGGATGTCGAGGGGCGAGTGGCGGGCGATCTCGGCGAAGTACTCGTAGAGGCTGGTGTCGGAGATCCTGTAGTAGTAGGGCGGCACGAGGGAGATGGCGTCGGCGCCGAGGTCGGCGTAGTACCCGGCCATCTGCAGCACGTCGCGGATGTTGGCCTCGCTGGCTCCCGCGAGGATCGGCACCCGCCCCTGGTTGACCTCGGCGATGAGCCGCACCACGTCGCGCCGCTCGTCGCTGGAGAGGCGCACGAACTCGCCCGTGCTGCCGTTCGGGTAGAGACCGTGGATGCCGGCCTCGATCAACCACGCGATGTAGCGCTCCATCTCGCCGTAGGAGATCCGCCCCTGGTCGTCGTAGATGACGATGTTGGCGGTGAAGATGCCGCTGAAGCGGCGGCTGCGCTCGGTCCCGCCGGGAGACGCGGCCACGCTGGGGGGAGGGTCTTCCGGCCGGGGGCCCGGCCCGGCCGCGGGGCCTGGCACGACCTCGATCCCCCGGGCCCGCAGCAGGTCCCTGGCCGAGGGTGTGAGCTTCGAGCCCGGCGAGATCTCCACCTGTCCGTCGTCCTCCCCGAGGCGGCTCTCGAGCAGTTGGGCGGTGACTACGGGATCATCGATGCGGACCATGCCTGTGTGCGCCTAACCGTGGGGCAGGCGCATCTCCATCTCTTCATAGGGCAGGTGGATGGCGTGGGCGGCGACCAACTCCCCGTAGGGGCCGGCCGTGTGCCTCGCAACCTCGAGAGCCGTGTCGACGGCCCCCGTCTCTCCGCGGACGACGCAGGCGGTCAGGAAGTAGCCAACCTTGTAACGGCCCTCGTAGGTCACGTCGGCGTGCTTGAGCATCTCGTCGAGGGCCTTGACGAGACCGGCGGTGGTGCGCGTCTCCACCAGACCCAGGGCGCGGCCTGCGAGGGTGCGCGCACCGGGAGACTCGCTCGCCCGGGCGAAGCAGGCCATCACTTGCGGATCCGGACCGCCGATCACCACCTGCCCCTCCAGCTCCGCCGTCTCACCGGCCCGGCGAGCGCCCTCGGCGACGGCGGCGCCGACCTCGTCCAGGGATCCGGAGGCAATCGCCGCCACGCGGCCACCGCTGCCGATCGTCAGCCGCGCCAGGTCGACACGCCCTCCCTTCACCATGCCGTCGACGGCGGCCACCGAGCCCGCGTATCCCGTGGCCTCGACGATCCCTAGAGCGGCCGCGGTGAGTGGGTCGCCCGGGGGAATGGAGGGCAGCAGGACGCCCACTTCGGCCTCCGGTTGGGGCAGCACCAGGGCGCCGTGGAACTCCCCCGCCCGCCGGGCCGCCCCTTCCCCGGCCCGCACGGCCGCCTCCACCGACCCCACCGAGCCGCTGACGGTGGCATGCACCAGGGCGCCGCCGATGGAGGCCCAGCCGTGGAGCTCGACGGCGCCGGCCTTGACCATGGCGTCGGCGCCGGCGGCCAGGGGGACCAGGCCCCGCGTCTCCAGGAGGCCGATGGCCTGGAGGCCGGCCCTGAACTCGAGATCGGCGCCGAGGTGCGGCATCGGCTCGAGGGCGCCGGAGTCGGCCCCCGGTACGAGGGCCGCCGTGATCACCTCTCCGTGGGCGGCGGCCGCCTCCCGCCCCGCGTCGAGGGCGGTGCGCGCGTCGGCCGTGGAGCCTTCGACGATCACGGTCAACCAGCCGGAGCCGATGCCGTGGCGTCCCCCCAGGCGCACGGAGGCCGCCTTGTGCATGGAGTCGAGGGCCGCCGCCAGAGCCGTCATGCCCCTGACCTCCAGGATGCCGAGGGCGCGTTCCATCAGCCTGACCCGGCGGCCGGACGGAAGAGGAGGAAGGCCCGCAGCACCGACGGCTGGGGGCGCGGGATCACCGCCGCTGCCATGAACCACTCGCTGCCGCCCAGCCTCTCCCGGCCGCGGCCGATGGCCTGTTCGACGGCGTCCACGGCCCCGGTGATCAGGCTGCAGACGACCCGGTCGTGCACGGTGAGGACGTTGGCCACGGCCACATCGGCGGCCTTCGCCATGGCGTCGTTCACCTCCACCTGGACGCCGTACCCCCGGGTCTCGATCAGGCCCAGGGCGCCGGCCTCGACCTCGCCCGCGGGAAGGGGGCAGCCGACGAAGCCGGAGCACTCGGGCTGTGGCTGATCGAGGCAGGCGCCGACGACGTGGCCGGTGACGGCGCCGGCCGCCGCCTCGCCTGCGCGCAGGGCGGTGCTGACATCACCGAGGGGGCCGCGCAGGAAGAGGGTGGTGAACCCGCCGATCGACTCCCATCCCATCAGCTCGACCCGCGCCGCCTTGCAGGCCGCGTCAGCGCCGACGACGATACCCGCGACTCCCTCGACCTCGATCATCCCCATGGCGTCGGACACGGCTTCAATCCTCGTTCAGCCGGCGCATGATCTCGTCGGTCAGACGCTGCACGAGCGCCTCTTCCTCGCGGTCGGCGGCGGCGCGGCGATTGCAGCCGCCGCAGCCGACGTTGGGCCTACCCGCCGCCTCGGCCCGGTACACGGCGCACTCGGAGCAGGAGGAGGGCTCCACGAACCCGGAGCCGAACTCCTCGGTCTTGCAGCCGTAGGGGCGGTCGGGGTGATCGCAGCGTCCACGGGCCAGGACTCCGCCCTCGGCGCCGGGAGGCAGCACCTCGGCAACCGCCTCCGCCGGCGCCGGTCCGGACCCGCCCCGTCCGGGCGACTCTCCCCGGGTCAGCCGCACCCCGTGGCTGCGCAGGTAGTCCCACCCGGTGGGCGTCACCACCGCCTCGGTTGCCACCGACACCTCCTGCTGGCCCGCGTGGCGGGCGCGCAGGATCTCCTCGGTGACGACCGTCTCGGAGATGTGCAGCCGACCAGCCACCGTTCAGAATCCCGAGGCGCCCTCGAGCTCGTCGATGGACCGCGGGACCGCCACCGCCGCCGGACCCCGCGTCTCCACCATGACGAATGCCCTCATGGCCGGCTTCCTCCGCCATCCTGCTTCTCCAGCACCACCTTCCCGGCGTTCACGAGGTCCACGGCGTTGCCTTCGTCGGTGTCGACGTGGACCTCCAGCTTCGAGGCGGCGTCGACGCGCACGATCACCTCCTCGAGGGCTCCCGGCTGACCGCTGTCGACGACCAGGCGCATGCGATCCCCGGGAGCGACCCCGTAGAACGACGCCTCCCCGGGGTTCATGTGCACGTGGCGCGCCGCCCGGATCACGCCCTGGCGCATCTCCAGGCCGCCGGCGGGCCCCACGAGGTAGCACCCGGGCGAGCCGTCGATGTTGCCGCTGAGCCGCACCGGGGCATCGATCCCGAGAAAACGCGCGTCGGAGAAAGCGAGCTCCACCTGGCACGCCCCGCGCAACGGCCCGAGGACCCGCAGGTTGGAGATCATCTGCTTGCGCGGCCCGAAGATGGCCACCGTCTCCTCGGCGGCGAAGGCGCCGTCCTGGTAGAGAGGCTTGAGGACGGTCAGCTCGGCGCCGCGACCGAAGAGAGTCCGCAGAGCGCCCTCGTCCAGGTGACAGTGGCGGGCGGAGATGTTGGCGATCAGGCGGGGGGCCTCGCTCCGGGGACCCGCGTCGACAACGGCACGGTCCGGCCGGCTGCGAAGGAGGGACTGGCGAACCAGCGCTTCGACCCGGGACCTGTCGACGGCGGCGACCACCTCTCCCCTCACCCGGCCCCTTCGGCGACGCGTCCCAGATCGAGGCGCTCGCCGTCGGCGCTCAGCCCTTCGAGGATGGCGACGATGGCGGCGTCGGTGGGAACCGCACCCAGCTCGGGGGCGGTGCGCGCCGAGCTGCCCATGACGACGAGGACGATCTCCCCCGTGCCGGCGCTGACGGCGTCGACACAGACGAGCTTGCGGCCGGTGGAGTGGAGCCCGTCGGGGCGCACGGTGAGAACCTCGGCGAGGAGCAGCCTGCGGCCCGACAGGTTGTCGAGCTTGGCGCTGGCCACCACCGGACCCTTCACCTGGGCGAGGAGCATCGATCAGGTGATGCGGAAGTAGTCCACCAGGGCGCAGCGGCGCCGGCGGGTGAAGGTGCGGGCCGTGGTCAGGCCCTCGCCGGTGGGACCGGCGATGGAGTAGGTGGAGAACCCTTCGCCGCCGACGCCGAGACCGGCGTAGGAAGGACCGTTCTTGACGAAGACGGTGGTGTCCACGGCGCGGGCCATGTTGTGCATGCTCTCCACGTTCCGGGAATGGATCATGGCCGTGTGTCGGTAGCCGTGCTCGGACTCCACGGCGGCGCGGATGCCCTCGTTCACGTCGCGCACGCGGACGATGGGCAGAAACGTCATCATCTGCTCCACCCTGACGAAGGGATGGTCGGCGCCGGTCTCGCCGATGAGCAGCCGCACCCGGTCGTCGAGATCGAGGCCGATGGCCCGGCCCAGGACGTTGGCATTGCGGCCGATGAACTCGCGCCCGGGGTGAGGCTGCCCGTCCCCTCCCCGGGGGAGGGCGACCCTGGTCAGGGCCTCGACCTGACCCGGGTCGAGCTCGACGGCGCTGTAGGCGACCATCTCCGCCTTGAGGTCATCGGCCACGTCGTCGACGACGAAGCACTGCTTCTCGCCGATGCAGAGGATGTTGTTGTCGAAGGCGGCGCCGTCGACGATGTCGCGCGCGGCCTTGCGGATGTCCGCGGTCTCGTCGACGACGACGGGGGGATTCCCGGGGCCGGCGACGATCGACTTCTTGGGGCTGGCGAGGGCGGCTCGGGCCACGGCCGCCCCGCCGGTGACGAGAATGACCCGGACCCCTCGATGGTTGAACAGCTCTCCGGCGCTGTCGATCGTCGGCTCGGCGATGCAGGCGATCAGGTTCCCCGGTCCTCCGGCGGCGGCGATGGCGTCGTTCAGCAACTGCACGGAGTGGGCCGACACCCCCTTGGCCCCGGGGTGGGGGTTGAAGACGACGGAGTTGCCCGCGGCGATGATGCCGATGGCGTTGTTCACCAGGGTCGGCACGGGATGGGTGGAAGGGGTGACGGCGCAGAAGACGCCGTACGGCGCCATCTCTTCAACCGTCAGGCCGTGGTCCCCCGTCCAGGAAACCGCCTCGAGATCCTCGACGCCGGGGGTGAGATCGGCTGCCAGATGGTGCTTCTGCACCTTGTCCTCGAAGCGGCCCATGCCGGTCTCTTCGAGGGCCATGCGCGAGAACGTCTCGGCGTGATCGCGGGTCGTCTGCCGGATCGCCTCGATGATCTTGCGCCGCAGCTCCAGGCTCTCGTCGACAAGGGCCCGCTGCGCCCGGCCGGCGGCGGCCACCGCCTCGTCGGCGGAACGGAACAGCCCGGACCCGGACCCGCCCGCCGACGAGGGGACCGGGGCGGACTCGGACCCGACGACCTGCTGCACCACCTCCTCGACGATGCGGCGGACCCGCTCTTCGCTCACCTTGGACACGTCGGTCCCGTCAGATGCCGGCGGCGCTCTTGAGCTTGTCGATGGGCCTCGGGATCACGTGCACGCTGCGCAACTCCCCCACGTCCTGGGCAGCCTGGGCACCGGCGTCGACTGCCGACTTCACCGAGGCCACGTCCCCCTCCACCACAACCGACACCAGGCCTCCGCCCACACGCTTCTGGCCCGCGTAGCGGACGTCCGCCGTCTTCAGCATCGCGTCCAGCGCCTCCACCGCCGCCGCCAGACCCCGCGTCTCCACCATGCCGAGAGCACTCATGGCCGTCTCCTCCTCAGCCCAGGTACAGGGAAAGGACCGCTTCGGACGGACGGGCGATCACGTGGCGGGTCAGGAGCTCGCCCACGCGCTCCGCCGCCTCCGCGCCCGACGTGACCGCCGACTGCACGCTGCCCACGTCCCCGGTTACGAGGACCGATATGTAGCCGCCTCCGATCTCCTGCACGCGGACGACCTCCACCTCCGCCGCCTTCTCCATGGCGTCGGCGGCCTCGATGACCCCCGTGGAGCCGCGGGTCTCCACCATGCCCAGGGCGCGGACCCCGCTCACCTCCCCGCCTCCCTTCGATGGCAGGATCACCCCCAGATCGGAATGAGGGCGGGGGATCACGTGCACGGCGCGCACCTCCCCGACCTTCGACGCCTCCTGGGCGCCGGCGTCGACCGCCGACTTCACGGCCGCCACGTCGCCGCCGCAGAAGAGGGTGGTCATGCCCGAGCCCACCCGGTCCCAGCCCAGCAGCTCCACCTTCGCCGCCTTGGATATCGCGTCTCCCCCGGCGATGAGGCCCGTGAGCCCCACGGTCTCCAACATGCCCAGAGCCTCTGTCATCTCTCTCCTGCCTGCTCAGCAGCGGTATCGATGTGAACCCGGTCGACTCGCCCGATGATGGCCGCGTCGGCCGGAACCCCGTCCTCGAAGGCGTTGCATGCCTCCCGGGAAACCTCCACGACGACCAGGTCTCCCTCCGCCATGGCCTGCCAGCCGACGGCCACCTCCGGATCGCCCACGCCCCGCAACTCGCCGTCCACGTCCTGCACCAGGTGCAGGCTCTTGTCCTGGTACGGCTCGACGGCCCGCGACAGAACCACCTGTCCGAGAACGCGGGAGAGCTTCACGGCGCCCCTTCGGCGCCGTCGACGATACCCACGACGACGCTGCGCACGGGAGGGAACTCCAGGCCCGTCACCTCGCTGCCGGCGGCGCCCGAGTCGGCCACCAGGACGCGGCAGCCGGGACCGGCGCCCACGGCGTCGACCGCCAGTTGCAGGGCGGCGGCGCCGTCGCCGTCGTCGACGATCAGGATCCGGCGGCGGTCGAGGGCCGGATGGCGCTCACCGGCCACGACGTTGCCGATGACCCGCGCCATCCTCATGCGGCAGCCTGGGCAAAGCGACGGCCGCCGGAGCTCACCGAGTCGACGATGCCCACCAGAACGGCATCCACGGGCAGGTCTCCCATACCCGGGCACTGACGGGCCGAGCTGCCTTGCACCAGGAGCACGACCTGGCCCTGGCCGGCGCCCACGGAGTCGACGCAGACCAGGTGCCTGCGCGTGGGAAGGGCCTCCTCGCCATCGACGGTGAGCAACTCCACGAGCAGCAGTCTCCGGCCCTCGAGAGTGGCGGCCTTGGCCGAGGCCACCGCCTGCCCCTTGACCCGCGCCAGGACCATCCCGCCTCAGGACACGGCCGCGGGCTCGTGCAGGGCCAGGTTCCTGAGTCCCGCCCGGATGTCGTCGCCGTCGTATCCGTAGTACCCGGCGATGCGCTGCACCACGTCGTCCATGAGCACGTCGGGGCAACTGGCGCCGGAGGTGACCACCAGGCGCGCGGGCAACTCCTCGGGGAGCCACATGCCGGTCTCGACGACCTCCTTCCGGTGGATGTCGTAGTGACGGATGCGCTCGCGGGACAGAAGGTCGGCGGCCGAACCGATCAGGTAGCTCGGCATCACCCGTCCGCAGATCTCCACCAGATGGGATGTGTTGGAGCTGTTGTAGCCGCCGACGATGACCGCCAGGTCCGGTTCGCTGTCGAGGAGCGCCCGGGTGGCGTTCTGGTTCCAGTTGGTGGCGTAGCACAGGGTGTCGGCCGTATCGGCAAAGTGACGGTCGAGGTCCTCGGAGCCGTAGCGCTCGGCCATGGCGTCGCGGAGGATGGCGGCCACCTCCTTGGTCTCCTCGGCGAGCATCGTCGTCTGGTTGACGACGGCCACCCGCGACAGGTCCCGTTCGGGGTCGAAACCCTCCGACCACTTGCCCTCGAAGACCTCGCGGAACTCGCCGACACCGGTCCGGCCGGTGATGAAGGCGGCCACGCTCAGCGCCTCCTCCCGGTCGAGGACGACAAGGGTCCTGCCGTACTGCTGGGTGTGGGAGCGCGTGGCCTGCGTCTCCTCGTGCCGGTACTTCCCGTGGATGATGATCGTGTAGCCCTCGCGGGCGAGCTCCTCGCCGCGGGTCCAGACCTTGGAGACGAAGGGACAGGTGGTGTCGTAGTGCTCGCGAAACTCCTCCGACGCGGTGTCGATGCCGCTGCGCTGCAGGGAATCCTCGATCTCCCGCGTCGTCCCGAAGGCCGGTATCAGGACGACGTCGTCGGAGGAGATCTCCTCTTCGGAGACGAGGCGCTCCCCGTTCTGGTCGTGCATGAAGCGGACCCCCCGGCCTTCGAGGTCGTCGTTGACCAGGGGGTTGTGGATGATCTCGCTCACCAGGTTGAACCGCTTGTCGGGATGCCGGTCCATGGCGGAGAAGGCCATGTGGATGGCGCGCTCCACGCCGTAGCAGAACCCGAAGTGGCGTGGGACGAGGACTTCGAGCTGTCCGACGCTCAGGCGGGTCGGCGCCAGCGAGCGCTTGCCCTCGTTCTCCCGGAAGTCCTTGATCCGCTGAATCACGGGGCCGGCGTAGTGATTGGGCACCCGATCGAACTGCTTGAAGGCCATGGCGGAGGAATCTATGGACCCCCCGGGGAGTGTCAATCTTATATTGGGTCTCATCAAGACGATGACCCGTCAGGTTCCCTCCATCACCGCCATCGCCCTCGTCAGCGGGGGCCTCGACAGTTGCGTCGCCCTCGCCGAGGCCGTGCACCAGACGGGCGGCGAGGTGGCGGCCCTGCACGCCGGCTACGGCCAGCGGACCGAGAGCCGCGAGCGCCGGGCCTTCCTGGAGATCGCCGATCACTACGGCCTGGCGCACCGCCGGGAGGTCGATCTCCGCTACCTGCGGCAACTCGGCGGTTCGAGCCTGACCGACCGGACGATCCCCATGCCCGGGGAGGACCTTTTCGCCGACGAAGTACCGTCGACGTACGTCCCCTTCCGCAACGCCAGTCTGCTGTCGGCGGCCGTCGCCTGCGCCGAGGTCCTCGGCGCCCCGGAGATCTACTGCGGCGCCCACGGGCCCGGCTCGCCCTACCCGGATACGCAGCCGGCCTTCTTCGGCGCCTTCGGCCGTCTCGTGGAGGCGGCGACTCCGCCCTCGGTGCGGATCGGCGTGCGCACGCCCCTGCTCCATCTCGACAAGGCGGCCATCATCCGCCGCGGGATGCAGTTGGGAGCACCGCTGGACCTCACCTGGTCCTGCTACGTCGACACCGAGTCCCCTTGCGGCGACTGCCACAGCTGCCGGCTGCGTTCCCGCGGCTTCGCCGCCGCGGGCCTTCCCGACCCCCTGGAGAGCCGATGCTGATCGGATACGTGAGCGACGAGCGCTACGTGGCCCTGCCGGACACGCTCCTGGAGTTCACCGGACCCGCGGGAGACGTGGTGCAGGCGCGGTCCGGCGCCTCCGGCGCCGTGTACGCGGATCTGCCGCCGGGGCCCTGCAAGGTGGTCCTCGCCCGCCAGGGCTACGGCAGCAAGCGCGTGAGCATCAGCGTCGTCGAGGGCCGCCCCTGCCACTTCCGGCTCCTCGCCGACGGGCTGCTTGGCTATGCCTGGCCCAAGTGGGTGCGCGGCGGCGAGCGCTCGGAGTTCCGCGTTCACAGCCACGAGGCCTACAAGCTGGAACTCTTCCGCTACGGCCGCGAGAAGGAGTTCGTGCGCACCATCGGCTGGTACGACGAGCACGGCCCCCGGGCGAACGTGCAGCTGACGCCGGACGGGGACTACACGCAGACCGGCGTTCAGTGGAACCGCCACGGCTACACCAGCCCCCGCCATCCGCAGCAGGTGGCCGCACCCGAGCGCAGCGGCCTCTACTACTTCCACGCTTCCACCGAAAGGGGCCTCTTCTTCTCCTTCCCGTGGATCGTGGCGCCCGCCGCCCCCGGAGCCCCGGTGGCGGTCCTGGCCAGCAACATCACCTGGAACGCCTACAACAACTTCGGCGGTCGCAGCAACTACATCCATCCCGACCGGGTGCCGCCCACGCCGACGGTCAACGCCCGCCTCGACCTGGACCGCTACACCGACCCCGACCACGACACCTACGGCGCCGACGACTACGCCCCCCTCTCCTTCGACCGCCCCGAGCCGGTCAACCACATCCCCCTCGAGGCGCAACTCACCGGCCCCATCGAGGGGCGCGCGGCCTGCCACCTGGCCGAGGCCGAGTGGCGGCTCCTCGGATGGATGGAAAGGCAGGGCTTCTCGTACGACCTTTGGGCCGAGACCCAACTCCACTACGGCCAGCTGCGGCTCGACGACTACCGGGTCCTGGTGATCAGCACCCATCCCGAGTACTGGTCCGAGGAGATGTACCGCGCCGTGAAGTCCTGGGTCTTCGAGCGCGGCGGCAAGCTCATGTACCTGGGCGGCAACGGCCTCAACTGCAGAATCGAGATGCTCGACGGAGCCACGATGAAGGCCTTCAATGGCAACGCCCGGGAGCTCGCCCGCCTACGGGGCCGAGAGCCGCTTTCACCTCCAGGTCGAATCGGAGGCCAACCTCCTCGGCGTCGTCTACTCCGAATCGGGCATCATGACCGCGGCGCCGTACCGGGTTGTCGACGCAGGCCACTGGACTCTCGCCGGCACCGGCCTCGCCGAGGGCGACCGCTTCGGCCAGTCCAGCCTGCACATGAGGATCCCCGGCGGCGCCTCGGGACACGAGACCGACAAGACCTCGCCGAGCTCGCCCGCCAACGTGCACGTCGTCGCCAAGGGGATGAATCCCGACGAGGGCGGCGGCGAGATCGTGCACTTCGACACCGGCAGCGGCGGCGAGGTGTTCTCCGTGGGCTCCATCACCTGGCCCGCCTCGATCCTCGTGGACGACGCCGTCTCCCGCATCACGGCGAACGTGCTGACCCGCTTCCTCGCCTGAGGCCCAACTTGCCGGCCCGGAGGGCGTGGCCTAGTTTCCCGGGGGATGCCCCATCCCGAGGAACTCCTTGAAATCTTCCCGAACCCCGAACCGGGTCGGGAGTACACGATCGACATCGACTGTCCCGAGTTCACCTCGGTCTGTCCCCGAACCGGCCAACCGGACTTCGGTACCATCCATATCACCTATGTCCCCGGCGACAGCTGCCTGGAGCTCAAGTCTCTCAAGCTCTACCTGCAGTCCTTTCGCCAGCAGGGCATCTTCTACGAAGCCGTGACCAACGCCATCCTCGATCATCTCGTGGCCGCATGCGCACCCAGGCGGATGACCGTGATCGGCGACTACAGCGCCCGCGGAGGCATCACCACCAAGGTGACGGCCGCCTACCCCTGACCGTTCGGGGGGCCGTGGCGCCGCGGCTTCGCCATCCATCTCATCGGAGCGTATTCCCATGGCAGAATCCAGGGATGAAGAGGAGGTCGTCGCCGGCGAGGGCGAGGGCCAGCAGGGCAAGGACAAGCCCTGGTATCCTTACATCACCAAGACCCAGTTCGAGAAGTTCCTCTCCCGACTGCAGAGCAAGATTCCCGAGGAGATCGACCGCGACTACGTGCGCGCCATCATCCGCACGCCGTCGATGATCTACCGCTTCCTCCGCGGCGTCGAGGCGATGGGTCTGATCGATGACGAGCAGCACCCCACGGACCGGCTGAAGAGTCTGGTGGAGAAGGAGTCCCGCCGGCAGGCCATCGGCGAGGTCCTCGACGACCTCTACCCCGAGCTGCTGGGCCAGTACCGCGACAGCAACGGCGAGATGACCGACCGCGACATGGTCGCCTACTTCCGCCGCGAGACGGGGATGGGGAACGACTCGGCCAACAAGATGAAGATGTTCTTCAAGTATCTGCTCACCGAGGCCGAGGGAGGAGAGCCTGCCCCCGCCGCCGAAGAAGCGGAGGAGGCCGCCGAGGCCGAAGAGCCCGCCAAGGTCGACGCCGAGAGTGCCCCGGTCCGTGAGAGCCGTGAGCCCCCGGCGCCGAGTTCCGGCAACGGGCGTCGCGGTGAGGCCCGGGCTCAGCAAACCGACCGGCGGCCCCAGGGCCGGGGTGGGGACCGCGGCGACCGGGAGCGTGGAGAGCGCGACCGGGAACGCGGCGAGCGGGGAGGCGGGGAGCGCGGCGACCGTGGAGAGCGCGACCGGGAGCGCGGGGACCGGGGAGAGCGGGGAGAGCGTGAGCGCGACCGGGAACGGTCCGTGAACAGCAACCGCCCCCTCACCGAGGCCCAGCGAGCCTACCTCGACACTCTCAAGTCCGTGTTGCGCGTCAACGTCGACGGCGACTGGGACGACGACATGATCCGCCTGGCCTTCGATCGGCTGGAGCGGTTGTTCGACCGCGTGCGGCGCAACTAAGAGAGACTGCCAGAAGCACCGCAGCCCCCGTCTCGGCCTGGGCGAGACGGGGGCTGCTCGTTCTGCGGGCGATCCTCCTCTACTCCTCCCACACCCCCATGGCCGAGAACTTCTCGACGCGCTGATCGATCAGGTCCTGCGGTTGCAGAGGACGCAGTTCGGCCAGGGCCTCCTGGATATGGTGCTTCAGGCTCGAGGCGACCTGGTCGTAGTCGCGGTGAGCGCCGCCGAAGGGCTCGGGCACGACCCGGTCGATGACCTTGTGCTCGATCAGGTCCGCCGCCGAGAGCCTGAGGGCTTCGGCCGCCTCCTCCTTGCGGTCACGCGTGCGGAAGAGGATGGTGGAGCAGCTCTCGGGGACGATCACCGAGTAGACGGCGTGCTCCAGCATCAGGATGCGGTCGCCCACGGTGATGCCGATGGCCCCGCCCGAAAAGGCCTGGCCGATGATGGCCACCACGATGGGAACGGGCAGGTGGGACATCTCGTAGAGATTGCGGGCGATCGCCTCCGCCTGCCCCCGCTCCTCCGCTTCGACGCCGGGAAAGGCACCCGACGTGTCCACCAGGGTCAGGATCGGGCGCCGGAACTTGGCCGCCATCTGCATCAGGCGCAGGGCTTTGCGGTAGCCCTCGGGATGGGGCATGCCGAAGTTGCGCTGCTTGCGCTCGTCCACGTTGCGCCCGCTCTGGATGCCGACGACCATCAGCGGCTCGCCGTCGAGGCGGGCGGGTCCACCGACGATCGACTTGTCGTCGCCGTGGTAGCGGTCGCCGTGGAGCTCGACGAAATCGGTGAGGATCCGCCCGATGTAGTCGAGGGCGTAGGGGCGCAGTGGATGGCGGGAGATCTGCACGCGCTGCCAGCGCGTTAGGCGGGAGTAGATCTCTCGGCGAAGCCTCTTGACCCGCTCCTCCAGGGAGCGGATCTCGCGGCTCAGGTCGAGGCCGTCCGTCTCGGCCTGGGCCTCCATGTCGCTGATGCGCTTCTCGAGCTCCACGATGGGGCGCTCGAAGTCGAGGTGGAAGCTGTCGTCACTCATGGCCGGCGCCCCGGGTTGGGGGTAGGGTGGAGATCACTGGAGGAGACACCGGTTTCCTGGCTCTTCTTCACCCCAGCCTGGTCAGGGCCTCGCCGAGACGGTCCATGGCGCGGTGGAGATTCTCCATCGAAGTGGCATAGGACAGGCGGAAGTGCGCTTCCGTGCCGAAGCCCGGCCCGGGCACGCAGGCGATCCGGGCCTCGTCGAGGAGGTAGTCGCACAGATCGGTGACGTCGGTGACCACCCGGTCCGCCGTCCCCAGCCCGAAGTAGGAGGAGACGTCGGGGTAGACGTAGAAGGCGCCCAGGGGCAGGGCGCAGGTGACGCCATCCAGCCCGTTGAGGCGGTCGACGACGAAGCGGCGGCGACGGTCGTACTCGAGTCGCATCTCCTCCACCACCTCCTGAGGTCCCTCGAGGGCGGCCACGGAGGCCCTCTGTGAGATCGAGGAGGGATGGGAGACGGTCTGACTCTGGGCCTTGTCCATCAGGCCGATCACATCGCCGGGGCCGGCGGCGTAGCCGATCCGCCAGCCGGTCATGGCATAGGTCTTGGATACCCCGTTGACGATGATGGTGCGCGCCTTCAGCTCCGGGCCGAGCTGCGCCATCGACACGTGCTCCGCCCCATCGTAGACCAGCTTCTCGTAGATCTCGTCGCTGAGGACGTAGAGCCCGTGCTCGAGAGCGACCTCGCCGAGGGCGGCCAGCTCCTCCCGGGAGTAGACGGCGCCGCTCGGGTTGGACGGACTGTTGATCAGGACCATCCGGGTCCTCGGCGTGATCGCGGCGCGCAGCTTCTCCGGCGTGAGCTTGAGGCCCCCTTCGTCCCGCGTCTCCACGATCACGGGATCGGCGCCGACGAGCTTGGGCTGCTCGGTGAAGGTCACCCAGTAGGGCGTGGGGATGACCATCTCGTCGCCCGGGTTCAGCACCGCCGCCACCGCCAGGGCCAGGGAGTGCTTGGCGCCGTTGTTGACGATCACCTCCTCCGGGGCGTACTCCAGGCCGTTGTCCCCGCTGAACTTGCCGCAGACGGCGGCCTTCAGCTCGGGAATGCCCGAGGGCGGGGACGTGTACTTGGTGAACCCCTCGTCCAGAGCCTGCTTGGCCGCGTCCTTGATGTGCTCAGGCGTATCGAAATCCGGCTCGCCGGCGGAGAGGGCGATCACGTCGACACCCTCCCTCCGGAGGGCCGCCGCCTTGGCCGAGGTGGCCATGGTCGCCGATGGGGCGACGCGCTGGATGTAGGCAGACAACTTCCGGGTCATGTGGTGTACTCCGCGTTGAGTCGAACGTATTCGTAGGTCAGATCGCAGGTGAATATCTCGGACCGGGCTTCCCCCGCCTTGAGATCGATCTCGATGTCGACCTCATCCGACTTCATGGCGGCGCTCAGGGCCGCGGCGTCGAAGTCGATGCCGGCGCCGCCGCCGTAGACCGGCCGGCCGCAGAGGGACACGGCCACCGCCTCCGGGTCGAGGTCGACGCCGGCGTAGCCGACGGCGCAGAGGATCCGGCCCCAGTTGGGATCGTTGCCGAAGGCCGCAGTCTTCACGAGGCTGGAGTTGGCCACCGCCAGGCCCACCGCCCGCGCCTCGGCCTCGCTGCGTCCGCGCAGGACGCGGACCGTGATGAGCTTGCTGGCCCCCTCTCCGTCGGCGGCGATGGCCCGCGCCATCCTGCGGCAGACGTGCTCCATGGCCTCGGCCAGCTTCTCGAAGGCCTCCTCCGACAGGCCGCGGGAGTCGCCGGCCCCGCCCATGGCGGCTCCGTTGGCCAGGGCGATCACGGTATCGCTGGTGCTCATGTCGCCGTCGACGGTGCAGCAGTTGAAGCTGCGCCCGACAGCGCGCACCAGGAGCTGCCGCAGCCGCCCCGCGGGGACGGCGGCATCGGTGGTGATCAGGGCGAGCATGGTGGCCATCTTCGGGGAGATCATGGCCGCTCCCTTGGCGACGGCCCCCACCGTCGCCGGATGACCGTCGAGGTCGACGCGGACGGCGGCGTGCTTGGCCACGGTATCCGTGGTCATCATCGCCTCCGCCGCCTCCACCCCGCCCTCCCCGGACAGTCCCGCCACCACCCGCGGGATCCCCTCCTCGATCCGCTCCATCGGCAGCGGCACTCCGATGAGACCGGTGGAGCAGACGAGGACATCGCTGGTGGACAGGCCGAGCCGTTGCGCCGTGGCCTCGCACATGCGCACGGCGTCGGCGCGGCCCCGGTCGCCGTTGCAGACGTTGGCGATGCCGCTGTTGATGATCACCGCCCGGGCGCGGCCGTCGGCCAGGTGCTCGCGGCAGACCGGGATCGGCGCCCCCTGAACGCGGTTGGTGGTGTACACCGCGGCGCCGGCTGCGGGCCTGTCGGATACCGTCAGGGACAGGTCCCTGCTGCCCGAGGGCTTGATGCCGCAGGTGACGCCGGCGGCCCGATACCCCCGGGGGGAGGTGACGCTGCCGCCTTCGATCTCGATCATCGCCCGTCCTCGCGCATGAGCTTGCAGTGCAGGCTGTCGGTCAGGGCGATCCAGCTCGCCTCGATGATGTTCTCCGACACGCCCACGGTCCCCCACACGTCGTGGCCGTCCGAGGACTCGATGAGCACCCGGACCCGGGCGGCGGTGCCGTCGCTCGAGGACATGACGCGCACCTTGTAGTCCTCCAGGTGGACGGCTTTCAGGTCCGGGAAGACCGCCTCCAGGGCCTTGCGCAGGGCCCGGTCCATGGCGTTCACGGGACCGTCCCCTTCGCCCACCGTGTGGTGGACGCGCCCGTTCACCTCCACCTTGACCACCGCCTCCGCCACCTCGGGCTCGCCCTCGGCCTCCTTGCGGCTGGAGACGTGGAAGCTCAGCGGCCGGAAGCGGTCGCGGTAGAGGCCCATGCAGCGCCGCGCGAGCAGCTCGAAGGAGCCCTCGGCGGCCTCGAACTGGTACCCCTGGTGCTCCAGCCGCTTGACCTCGGTCAGTACCTCGCCGACGGCTGGGTCCTTCTTGCTCAACTCGGGGAAGAAGCGCCCGAGCTTGGCCACCACGGTGCTGCCCCCCGACTGGTCCGAGACCAGGTAGCGGCGGCTGTTTCCGGTCGCCTCTGGATCCTCCTGCTCGTAACAACGGGGGTCCTTGTTCATGGCGTCGATGTGCACGCCGCCCTTGTGGGCATAGGCGCTCTCACCGACGAAGGGCTGGCGGTGGTCGTGGGCGACGTTGGCCGTCTCGGAGAGGAAGCGGGAGAATCCCATCAGCTGCGCCACCCGGTCGCGGCCGATGGTGGTCCGCCCCATCTTCAGCTCCAGGACGGGGATGACCGTGCACAGGTTGACGTTGCCGCAGCGTTCCCCGTAGCCGTTGAAGGTGCCCTGCACCTGAACCGCCCCCAGGTCGACGGCGGCGATGGTGTTGGCCACGGCCAGGCCGGCGTCGTTGTGGGTGTGGATCCCCAGGGGAGTGGTCACGGCCGCTGCTGCCTCCGCGTACATGCGCGCCACGTCCGCCGGCAGGGTCCCGCCGTTGGTGTCACAGAGAACGAGGACCCGCGCTCCCCCGCGTTCGGCGGCGCGCAGGGTCTCGAGGGCGTAGCCGGCGTCGGCGGCGCAGCCGTCGAAGAAGTGCTCGGCGTCGAAGGTCACCTCGCGGCCCCTGGCCACCAGGTAGGCCACCGAGTCCTCGATGAGCCTCAGGTTCTCCTCCCGTGTCGTCTTCAGCACCTCGGTGACGTGGAGGTCCCAGCTCTTGCCGAAGAGGGTGACGCTGTCGGTGCCGGCCTTGAGGAGCGTGTTGAGGGTGGCATCCTCCCCGGCGGCGTTGGCCGGCCGCCGGGTGCTGCCGAAGGCGGTTACCCGGGCCCGCAGGTTCAGCGCTCTCACCTGCTCGAAGAAGGCGAGGTCCTTAGGGTTCGTCGGATTCGGCCAGCCTCCCTCGATGTAGTGCACGCCGAGGTCGTCCAGCCGCTGGGCGATCTCCAGCTTGTCCTGGAGGGAATAGGTGATCCCCTCCGCCTGGGCCCCGTCCCGCAGCGTCGAATCGTAGATCTCTACCGAGGACATGGGCCCAGGTCAGGGAGACACGGCGGTGACCGCCCCGGCCACCATGTCCCCCACCTCGCTCGTGGAATACCCCATCTCGCCGGCGCCCATGCCCTTCAGTTGCTGCAGAGTCGACACGATGGCGGCCTCGAGGATTGCGGCCCCCTCGTGCTCTCCCAGGGTGTCGACCATGAGCTGGCAGGCGCCGATGGCGGCCATGGGGTTGATCACGTTCCGGCCCGTGTACTTCGGCGCCGATCCGCCGATGGGCTCGAACATCGACACGCCCTCGGGATTGATGTTGCCCCCCGCGGCGATGCCCATCCCTCCCTGGATCATGGCGCCCAGGTCGGTGATGATGTCGCCGAAGATGTTGTCGGTGACGATCACGTCGAACCATTCGGGGTTCTTCACCATCCACATGCAGATGGCGTCCACGTGGGCGTAGTCGCGCCGGATGTCGCCGTAGTCGGCCTCGCCCACCTCGTGGAAGGCCCGTTCCCAGAGGTCGAAGGCGTAGGTGAGGACGTTGGTCTTGCCGCACAGGGTGAGGGTCCTGTCCTTGTTGCGTCGGCGGGTGTAGTCGAAAGCGTAGCGCAGGCAGCGCTCGACCCCCTTGCGGGTGTTGATCGACTCCTGCACGGCGATCTCGTCCGGCGTCCCCTTCTTGAAGAGCCCGCCGGCCCCGGTGTAGATCCCCTCCGTGTTCTCGCGCACCACCACGAAGTCGATCTCCTCCGGCCCCTTGTCCTTGATGGGGGTCGGCACGTTCGGGTAGAGCTTCACCGGCCGCAGGTTGATGTACTGGTCCAGCTCGAAACGCAACCTGAGGAGGATCCCCTTCTCGAGGATCCCCGGCTTCACGTCGGGATGTCCGATGGCCCCGAGATAGATGGCGTCGAACTGCCGCAACTCGTCGACGGCGGAGTCGGGCAGGGTCTCCCCGGTCTGGAGATAGCGGTCGCCGCCGAAGTCGAAGTCGGCGCTTTCGTATGAGAATCCCACCCTCTCGGCCAGGGCGGCCAGGGCCTTCATCCCCTCGGCGACCACCTCGGGGCCGGTGCCGTCACCTGGCAGGACGGCGATCTTGTACGATCTCACTCTGCTCTCTTTCTCTTTCGAGCGGCCCGGCCGGCGCGGCCCGACGACCGCAGTACCGACGAGGGCCACACTCTCTCAGGGCTCTACTCCAAAGGACGACAGGTACGGCAGCCTCCGCGCCGTTCGTCCGATCTCGTCTCCGGCCTCCAGCAACTGCCCGAGGGCGTCCCAGGTCCCGGTGACCAGCTGCTCGCGCGGCCCCTCGGGCATGGCGGCCTCCATCGACTCGCCGCCGAAGCGCGCGCTCTGCGCCTCCACGTCGACCTCCACCACCAAAGCCGGATCGTCTTCCACGGCTGCCATGAGGCGCTCCACGTCCCCTTCCGAGGCCCTGAGGCACGGGAGGCCCAGGGCGGTGCAGTTGCCGAAGAAGATCTCGGCGAAGGAGACGGCGACGAAGGCCTCGATGCCCCAGCGCATCAGGGCCTGGGGGGCGTGCTCCCGCGAGGAGCCGCAGCCGAAGTTGGCGTTGGCCACGAGGATGGAAGCCCCGGCGAAGCGCGGGTTGTCGAAGGGATGGCCGTCGGCGGCGCGGTCGTCCTCGAAGGCGTGCTCTCCGAGACCGTCGAAAGTGACGGTTCGCAGATATCGCGCCGGGATGATGCGGTCCGTGTCGATATCGTTGCCGCGCACCGCTACGGCGCGGCCCCTGATCAGGCGGCGGATGCTGGAGGAGGTCTCGGCACTCGACGTCATCTCACCCTCCGTTCAGCATGATGCGCACGTCGGTCACCCGTCCGCTCACCGCGGCGGCGGCGACCATGGCCGGGCTCATCAGCAAGGTCCGCCCGGTGGGACTCCCCTGGCGGCCCTTGAAGTTGCGGTTGCTCGACGAAGCGCAGAGCTGCCGCCCCTCCAGCTTGTCGGGATTCATGGCCAGGCACATGGAGCAGCCGGCCTCGCGCCACTCGAAGCCGGCGGCCCGGAAGACCTCGTCCAGGCCTTCGCGGCGGGCCTGGTCCCCCACCTTCTGCGAGCCCGGGACGACGAGGGCCTTCACGTCGGCGGCGGCCTTTCTCCCCTTGACCACCTTCGCAGCCTCGCGCAGATCGGAGATGCGCGAGTTGGTGCACGAGCCGATGAAGGCGACGTCCACCGGGGTCCCCGCGATGGGCTGACCAGCCTCGAACCCCATGTAGTCGAGGGCCTCGGCAACCGACCCGGCGTCGGCCCCGGCCTCCCCGGGGGCGGGCAGGGAACCATCGACACTGCAGGACTGCCCCGGGTTGATGCCCCAGGTGACGGTGGGGGCAATCTCGGCGGCGTCTATCTCCACGACGTCGTCGTAATCGGCGCCGGGGCCGGAGGCGATAGAGCGCCACCAGTCGACGGCGCGGTCGAAGTCGGATCCCCGGGGCGCCTCCGGACGGCCCTGGAGATACTCGAAGGTGGTCTCGTCGGGGTTGACGTAGCCGCAGCGGGCGCCGCCCTCGATGGACATGTTGCAGACCGTCATGCGCTCTTCCATCGACATGCGGTCGAGAACTCCCCCGGCGTACTCGTAGGCGTACCCGACGCCCCCCTTCACGCCCAGCGACCCGATGACGTGGAGGGTCAGGTCCTTGGCGTACACGCCAGGGCCGAGGGTTCCGTCCACCGCCACGCGGCGCACCTTGGGACGGGACATGGCCAGGCACTGGGAGGCGAGCACGTCCCGCACCTGGCTGGTGCCGATGCCGAAGGCGACGGCCCCGAAGGCGCCGTGGGTGGAGGTGTGGCTGTCGCCGCAGGCGATCGTCATCCCCGGCTGGGTCAGCCCGAGCTCGGGCCCGATGACGTGGACGATGCCCCGGCGGGGATCGTCCATGCCGAAGAGGGGGATCTCGAACTCGGAGGCGTTCTCCTCCATGGCCACCATCATCCGCTCGGCGAGATCGTCGAGGAAGGGGCGGTCGCTCACGTCGGTTGGAATGATGTGGTCCACCGTCGCCCAGGTGCGCTCGGGGTGCATCACCCGCAGGCCGCGCTCGCGCAGCATCTGGAAGGCCTGGGGGCTCGTGACCTCGTGGATCAGGTGCAGCCCGACGAAGAGCTGCGTCTGTCCCGATGGCAGCTCGCGGACCGTGTGGGCGTCCCAGACTTTCTCGAAGAGGTTCCTCTTCTCCATCTGCCTCGGTCTCCTTGCGGAAGGCCGGCGCTCAGCGAGCGCGGTCGGGGGCCTTCTGGTCGAGCCGCACCTGCCGCCCCCGGCGCAGCTCCAGCCGGTTGATGGCGTCCACGTAGGCCCGGGCGCTGGCCTCGATGATGTCGGTCGAGGTGCCCCGCCCCGTGGTCTTCAGGTCGCCGTCGCTGACGCGCACCGTCACCTCTCCCATGGCCTGGCTGCCCCCCGTGATGGCCTGGATCGAGTACTCCTCGACCTTGGCCCGGGTGTTGGTCACCTGGTTGATCGCCTCGTACGTGGCGTCCACCGGTCCGTCGCCCCAGGCCGACTCCTGCACCCGCTCCTCGCCGTCGACGCGGAGGCGCACCGTCGCCGAGGGCACCGTGCCCGTGCCGCTCACCGTGTGCAGGTACTCCAGCGCGAAGCGGCCGCCCTCGTCCCCCCGGATCTCGTCTTCGACGATGGCCATCAGGTCCTCGTCGAAGACCTCCTTCTTCTTGTCCGCCAGCTCCAGGAAGCGCTCGTAGATCTCGTCGAGGCGCTCGGCGTCCAGCTCGTAGCCCAGTTCCTCCAGCCGATGGCGCAGGGCGTGCCGGCCGGAGCGGGCCGTGAGGACGATGGAGGTCGCCTCCCAGCCCACCTCGGTGGGATCCATGATCTCGAAGGTGTCGCGGGACTTGAGCACGCCGTCCTGGTGGATGCCGGAGCTGTGGGCGAAGGCGTTGGCGCCGACGATCGCCTTGTTGGGCGCCACCGCGATCCCCATGAGACGGCTCACGAGACGGCTCGTGGACAGGATCTCCCGGGCCACCACCTCCGTGCGCAGGCCGAAGTAGTCGGCCCGGGTCTTCAGGGCCATCACCACCTCCTCCAGCGAGGCGTTGCCGGCGCGCTCCCCCAGGCCGTTGAGGGTGCATTCCACCTGGCGCGCCCCGGCCTGCAGGGAGGCCAGGCTGTTGGAGACGGCCATGCCGAGGTCGTCGTGGCAGTGCACGCTGATCACCGCCCGGTCGATGTTCGGCACCTGGCCACGCAGCCGCCGGATGAGATCGGCAAACTGCTCGGGCACGGTGTAGCCCACCGTGTCGGGGATGTTGATCGTCGACGCCCCCGCCTCGATGGCGGCCTGCACGATCTCGGCCAGGTAGGAGAACTCCGCCCGCGTCGCGTCCATGGGCGAGAACTCCACGTCCTCCGCGTACCCCCTGGCCTGGGTCACGGCCTTCACCGCCATGTCGAGGACCTCCGAGCCGCTCTTGTGCATCTGCCGCGCCAGGTGCGCCTCGGAGGTGCCCACGAAGGTGTGGATGCGCGGCCTGGGGGCATCCCTCAGGGCCTCGCCGGCGCGGTCGATGTCCTTCGGGACCACCCGCGCCAGGGCGCAGATCGCCGGCCCTTCCACCTCGAGCCCGACACGCTGCACGGCCTCGAAGTCCTCGTTGGAGGAGATCGGAAAACCCGCCTCGATGACGTCGACCCGGAGGCGGGCGAGCTGGTGTCCGATCTCGAGCTTGTCGCGCAGGGTCAGGGACGCCCCGGGCGACTGCTCGGCGTCGCGCAGGGTCGTGTCAAAGATGATTACGCGATCCTCGGACTTGGATGGTGCCATGGCCCTTGCTCCGTCAGATGCCGGTAGGCGCGCCCTAGGACCCGTTCCCGGGCTCCCCCAGCCAGCTCATCATGCCGCGCAGGCGGCTGCCGACCTCCTCGATCAGGTGCTCGGCGTCGCGGCGTTTCCTGGCGTTGTAGTTCGGTCGGCCCACCTGGTTCTCCAGCAGCCACTCCTTGGCGAACTGCCCGTTCTGAACCTGCGCCAGGATGCGCTTCATCTCCTGCCGCGTCTCCTCGGTGACGACGCGGCCGCCGCGGGTCAGGTCGCCGAACTCGGCGGTGTCGCTGATGGAGGAGCGCATGTTGGCGATGCCGCCTTCGTAGATCAGGTCGACGATCAGCTTGACCTCGTGGAGACACTCGAAGTAGGCGACCTCGGGCTGGTACCCCGCCTCCACGAGGGTATCGAAGCCGGCCCGGATCAGCTCGGTGAGGCCGCCGCAGAGGACGACCTGCTCGCCGAAGAGATCGGTCTCGGTCTCCTCGCGGAAGGTCGTCTGGATGACGCCGCCGCGCGTGCAGCCGATGCCCTTGGCATAGGCGAGGCCGATCTCCTGGGCGCGCCCGGTGGCGTCCTGCTCGACGGCCAGCAGACCCGGAACACCGCCCCCCTCGCTGTAGACCCGGCGCACGAGATGGCCGGGCCCCTTGGGGGCGACCATGAAGACATCGGCGTCGGCGGGCGGCACGACCTGCCCGAAGTGGATGTTGAAGCCGTGGGCGAAGGCGAGGGCGTTCCCGGCCTCCAGGTTGGGGCGGATGTCGGCCTCGTAGACGCTGCGCTGCACCTCGTCGTTGATCAGGATCATGATGATGTCGCCGCCGGCGGCGGCCTCGGCGACGGTGGCCACCTTCAGTCCCGCGCTCTCGGCCTCGGCCCGGCGGGCGCTGCCCTCGCGGAGACCGACGACGACGCCGACGCCGCTCTCCTTCAGGTTGAGGGAGTGGGCGTGTCCCTGGCTGCCGTAACCGATGACGGCGACCGTCCTGTCGCTCAGCAGCTCGAGGTTGGCGTCGTCGTCGTAGTACATCTGCATCGCTATGCTCCTTGCCCCGGGAAGGGGCGGCGGCGCTGCCGCCTTGTGGGGTCACCGGAGTGGGCACAACTCCGTCACCGCCCGTGAAATCGCTTCAGAGGCTCCGTCCGGCGTCTTCGATTGAGGTGCGTGAGAAGGGAAGCGGCGGAGCCTATTCGATCGGCCCGGCAAGGAGAAGGCCGGGAATCGGAATCGGGCGATCGAGCGGAATGAGCGACAGGGAGCGCAGGGAGAGACGAGCCCGGGGTGTCGGGTCTCGACGCGGGCTCGGGGCGCTCGATGCGATGCTCATGGGAAGGCCGGAACCGGTATCTGGTGGAAAGCGCGCAATATAGAGGGGACCCCCAAGGATGTCAAGAATGAGGGGCGCGTCCCCTTGGAGCCCGTACCCCGGAGCGGGCCTGGCGATGCCGCCGGCAGGGTCACCCCCCGAACAGCTTCGGAAGCTGGTTGCTCAAGGTGACGATGGTGAAGTAGCCGAAGAACGCGCTGGCCCACACCATCGCCAGGAAACGCACGACGGGCGTGCGCAAGGTCCCGCCCAGGACGCGGCTGTTCATCCACAACAGCAGCAGCGAGTAGATCAGCATGACGCCGCCGTTCAGGGCGGCGCTGAGGACGAGCAGCACCAGCGGCTGCGCCAGGCCGGGCACGACCAGCCCCGCCAGCAGGATGGCGCACCCGAGCAGGATCTGGCCCCACAGGAGCAGGAAGTAGAGGCGGCTGTCGGTCCAGACCTCGCTGTCGCGCAGCCAGTTGACCTTGATGATGTCCGTCGAGATGCGGGCGCAGGCGTCGAGGAGCCCCAGCTCCGTCGTCAGCAGGATGGCGATCCCCATCCAGTGGAAGGCGTGCTGCATCCACGGCCCGTAGCGGTCGCCGATGAACCGCCCCTCGGCGCGGATGAAGCCGAAGCCCTTCTCCAGCCCCGGGGTCCCCTGGGTAGTGGCGTAGGCGATGAGGGAGAGCATCATCAGGGAGAGCACCGACAGCAGGTAGAAGTTGAGCAGGTGCTCGCGGTTGGCGGCTCCCCACCAGTCCTTCCACCGGCGCAGGTTGTCGGCGCCGTGCTCGAAGTGGGCGCCGATGCCGGCCACCACCTCGGCGCGCCCCGTGAGGGGACTCGTCAGGCGGCCGGCGAAGCGCCCCATGGCATAGCCCTTCTCGCGCACGTAGTTGCTCTGGGAGAGGTTCATCGTGCCCCCGGCGCCGGCGAAGGCCAGGGCTCCGAGGAGCAGGGGCAGCTCCATGCCCTCGGGGATGTGGCCCACGTTGGCGATGCCGCGCGCCATCTCCCCCACGTGCACCAGATCGACCACGAGGAAGGCGAGGATCGCCATGAACAGGAAGATGAAGGTCACCAGGATCTTCTGAAGCCGCTCCACCGTGTTGTAGACCACGGGTCCCAGGGTCAGGGCGGCACCGATGGCCAGCAGGCTGAGGATGGAGATCAGGGTGCGCGCCTGCTCGCCTCCGCCGATCTCCCAGGTGAGCATGGTCGCCGCTCCCGCCGCCCAGCCCGGCCACATCCAGGGGATGACGTTGCAGACGAGGAAGACGGCGGCCCAGCCCTTCCAAAGGCGGCAGAACCCCGTAATCGCCGACTCGCCCGTGGCCAGGGTCCAGCGCTCGATCTCCATGTTGATGAAGTACTGGGTGGTGACCCCCACCATGCACGCCCAGAAGGCGACGAAGCCGAAGCGGTAGGTGATGTAGGGCCAGAGGACGAACTCGCCGCTGCCGAGGGAGAGGCCGAGGAGCAGGACGCTGGGACCGAGGAGCCTGCGCCACGACGGCGCCTCCGGCAGATCCTGGTATCGAGCCGCCGGCAGCCGATCGCTGGGAATGACTTCGTGGGGGACGGGCCGGGACCCGCTCACCGGGGGCGGCGCTCCCGGAAGGCGACCAGCGGATGCTCGCGGTTGGCCATGGGCATGGTCACCCGGGCGCCGGTGATCTGCGACTCGTAGGCCCCCAGGATCATCTCCAGGGCGGCCACGGCGCCGGCGGCGCTCGACAGGGGCTCGCGATCCTCATCGGCCGCCTCGATCAGGTCGGCGACGGCGCGCTGATTCCCGGTGAGCAGCTGGTCGTCGGGCAGTCCTTCCAGCGGCTCCCAGCCCTGCCCGGCCTCGGCGGGACGGAATACCGGATGGGGGTAGATCATCAACTCGGAGCCGCTGCCGCCGCGCAGCGAGATGGTGCCCTCGCTGCCGATGATCTCCATGCCGTAACGCTGGTTCGACCCGGCCTGGTCCTTGCGCGAGTCGAAGAACCCGGCCACCCCCGACTCGAAGGCGAAGTAGGAGTTCACGCAGTCCCCGGCCACCGGACCGACGGGCTCGCCCGCCTCGCGCACGTCGTCCGGGGCGAGCTCCCGTCCCTCCACCGTGACCTGCGCCGACATCCAGCGCACGTCGCCGACGAAGAACCGCATCATGTTGAAGAGGTGGGTTCCGAGGACGATCATGTCCTCGCCGCCGCCGCGGCGGTCCTGCTTGCCGTGGGCGTGAATCGCCTGGAGCTGCCCGATGCGCCCCTCCCGCAAGATCCGCCGGAGTCCCTGGATGCGGGGCAGGTACACGGCCTGGTGGGCCACGGCGACCTTGAGCCCCGCCTCCCGCGCCCTGGCGACGATGGCGTCGCCCTCGGCCAGGTTCCACGTCATCGGTTTCTCGCAGTAGACGTGGGCCCCCGCCTCGAGGCAGGCGATGACCATCTCCAGGTGGCAGTCCGTCCAGCGCGGGCAGACGCTGACGATGTCCGGGGACTGCTCCCGCAGCATCTCCCGGTAGTCCGGGTAGGCGGCGGCGGCCCCGGTCTCCGTCTGCGCCCTGGTCCGCCCCTCGTCGTCGGGATCGGCGACCGCCACGAAGTCGACGGCCGGGTGGTCGGTGTAGGCCATGTGCAGGCCGTGGCCGTAGTTTCCGCGGCCGGTTCGGCCGATCGCAGCCGCTCGATAGCGTCGAGTCACTTCACGTCTCCTGGTGGGATCAGGCGCCTCGGATACGGGCGCCCAAGGGTAGTGCCGGCCGCCTTGACCCGCCAGAAGGCTCCCGCCATCTTGCCCGGGTGGCACTGAGCGTCCTCCAGACCTACGAGCGGCTCCTCGGGCACTACGGCCCCCAGGGATGGTGGCCGACCACGGCGCGTGGAGGGGTTCGTCCCGTGTACCGCCCGGGCACGGCCGGCGCCGTGCCCTCGCCGCGGCAGCAGTGGGAGATCGTCGTCGGCTCCGTCCTCGCGCAGAACACGGCCTGGCGGAACGCCTCCGCGGCCCTGTCGGAGCTGGTCCGCAGGCGGATCCTGAGCCTCCGCCGCATGGCCGCCCTGCCCCGGGCGGACCTGGCGGCTGCCATCCGCAGCGCCGGCTACTTCAATCAGAAGGCCCGCAACCTGCAGGAACTGGCGGCCCATCTGCTGTCGGTGAGCGGCGGCCGCATCGCCCCTTTCCTCTCACGGCCGGCCCCGGAGCTGCGGGCCGAGCTGCTCGCGCGGCGCGGCGTCGGTCCCGAGACGGCGGACAGCATTCTGCTGTACGCCGCCGGGCGCCCCTTCTTCGTCATCGATGCCTACGCCCGGCGCATCGCCTCCCGCCTCGCCTGGGTGCCGGAGACGATCGCCTACCAACCACTGCAGGAACTCTTCGAGTCGCGCCTGCCACGGGACCCCGCGATCTACAACGAGTACCACGCCCTGCTCGTGCGCCACGCCGTGGAACACTGCAGGGCCCGACCCCTGTGCGAGGGGTGCTGCCTGCGGGATGCCTGCCCTGCCGGCCGATCCCTCGCCGCTGCCGGAGACCGACCGTGACCGCCCTGGACTGCCTCGGGGGACAACGCCCCCTGGCGACGGAGGAATTCGCCCGCCGCGCCCACGCCTATGCCTTGAACCCGAACCGCAACCCGGTGAAGGAGGTCCTCGACAGCCACGGGTCGGTGGAGGAGACCCCGCCCCTGGTCGGGATCTTCAACGACGTCCCCTGGTACCAGGTCCGCGATGACGAGGTGCACGCCTGGGCGCGGGCCGGCCTGTCGTGGATCGTCAACGACGCCGAGCACCTCCAGCGGGAGGGCTGGTACGGTCGGCAGCAGAATGCCATGGAGGGGCGCGTGGGACTGCTCCAGGTGCAGCGTCTCCACCGCGAGGCCTTCAGCGCCCACGGCGACGTCTTCCAGCTGGGGGCGCGGGCGACGATGAAGCCGTACGGGACCACCCTCGAGGAGGCGGAGAGGTTCTACCGCGCGGTGAACTTCCCCACGCCGGGCGAGGCCACCCGCGACGACCGCGGCGGCTATCCCGTGCGCTACGGCGATCGCAAGTTCGCCTTCACTCCCGATTCACTGCGGGGCCAGGAGACCGAGACCCAGGGGTGGATCCAGTTCGAGACGGCCGAGTACATCGTCGACCGCGAGGTCCGCGACCGGGTCCTCGACCTGATGCAGAGCCAGGGCCCGAACAAGGCCTGCGGTTTCGTCGGCCCCTTCGACGCCATCCTGCGCCAGGGCGAGATCCCGGAGATCGAGGAGGCGATCGACGCCCTCTTCCGGGCGGCCTCCCGGCGGGGCATTCACATGGGCCGTGTCGTGGGCTCCGGGTCCATGGAGGACCCCGGCGAGATCGAGGACAACATCGTCCGCGCCATGGAGAACGGCGCCCGGCTGATCTGCGTTCACCCCTTCACCAGCGACCTGGTCTTCCGCGGAGCGATGAACGTGACCGAGCCGTTCTTCAGGGCCGCCGAGCGGTGCGGCTTCTGATCCTCCGATTGCGCCCCCCGGGAGTCCCGCGTATTTTGGACAACCCCCCCGAAGTGCCGCACGACGTTCCCTCGCAACCCCCCTCCCTCTGACAAACGACGAGCCGGCTGCCGCTCAGGCGCCTCGGTCCGTCGATCCCCTCCTCGGTCCCGGCTGCCGCACCGTTTCTGCGGACGATCCGACAGCATACGAGCTCGGGACCCACCGGACATCGACCCGGCCCAGCCTGCCGACATCACCGGAACTCCGAGTCCAGGAGATCGGTCCCGGCCGGCGGGCGCGGTTCGTCAAGGGCTCACCGCGGTCTCCCCGACCGGAACGGAGAGGGCCTGGCGCGACGGCGCCCGGCCCTCTTCGCGTACCGCCGGTCCTACCGGGAGACGAACTTCGGGCGGCCGAACCCGTCGTTGACCACCAGGCTGCGCGCCGGGATGTCGGCGTGGTCGGGGATGGCGAGATCGCTCTCGAGCCGGTTCTCGAGGATCGTCCCGTCGCCGATGGTCACGTCGGACCCCAGCAGGATCCTCCCCGGCATGGCCCCTCCCGCCCGCACCGTGCCGATGACGACGGAGGCGCTGACCCGGCACCGCGGGCCTGTCTCGACGAGACCGTAGATCTCCACGCTCGGCCCGATGACCGAGTGGTCTCCCACCCGCACCGGGCCGAAGAGGTCGGCGTCGGTGCCGATGAAGACGAAGTCCCCGATCTCCGGGTGGCGCCGGTAGAGGCGCCGGGTCAGGCCGCCCAGGGTGCAGGGATAGAAGTGGCATCCGGAACCGATGACGCCCGTCTGGCCCGTGGTCAGGCCCCGGTGCGGATGGTCCAGGAAGTTGGCGTCCCCGATGCGGGTCTCGGGATGGATGTCGGCCTGGTAGTACCGCCCCCCCAGCTCCGAGATGGCCCGCGGAAGCAGGGGCACGGGATCCCGGTGCAGGCGCGGCTCTCCGTCGAGGGGGCCGCTGCGGGTCAGGGCATGGGCCACGTCGTGGTAGAACAGGACCCGCCATCCCGGGTAGGTGCTGGTGACCAGCTGCATCTGGTACCCGAAGACCCCTTCACCCGGGAGGCCCTCGAGAAACTCCTGGTAGCAGGCCTGGTCGCGCAGGGAGATGGCGGTGTCGATGTGCGCCGCGAAATCCAGTTCCGCCAGGTCCGCCTCGCCCAGACCGCAGGCCCGGCGCAGGTAGGCGTCCCAGACGGCCGGGTCCTTCAGGGAGGCGAAGCGGTTCCACTGGGCTCGCTGCTTGAGCTCCACGAGCTCCCACAGGACCGAGTAGGCCGCCGCCAGGGCCCGGTCCTCCAGATCCTCGTCGGCGCCCACGGCCAGGTGGGACTGGGCCACCATGGCGTACAGCTGATCGGCCACCTCGGCGATGGACGCGCTGAAGTCGCCCACCGGATGCCCGGCTTCCAGGGCGTTGTGCGAGCCGGGAGCGACGCACTCCAGCAGGTTGCCGAGGACGGTCTCAAGGATGTCGCGGTTCACGAAGCCCCGGCCCGACCGCTGAGACAGGATGGCGGGGTTGACGCGATCGATGCGCAGGGCTGCCAGCTCCTCGGCGGAATAGCAGGAGCGCAGGCGCTCGAGGATCCTCCCCAGCAACTCGCGCTTGCGCTTTTCGTAGCGCTGGTCGAAGAGGGTGGCCGTGCTCATGGGGGAGGCCGCACCGGGGCCTCAGTCCATGTGGAACGCTTCCTCGAGGGGTGTGATGACCGGCGAGCTGTCCGGGTTGCACTCCATGAGAGGCTCCATGTAGCGCCACCACTCCCGCATCAGCTCCTCCCGGGGCAATCCCTCCAGGGCCTCCGGATCGTCGATCTCGAGGCAGGCGAAGAGCGTCGTCCCGTCGCGGAAGATGGTGTAGTTGCGGATCCCCGTGTCCCGCAGCAGCCGGACCAGGTCGGGCCAGACCTCGTCGTGGCGTCGCTTGTACTCCTCCTCGGTCCCCGCCTTGAGCTGCATCCTGAACCCCACACGAGCCATGAACGCGCCTCCCTCGATCGGTGATCGGCCCTGCGCAAGGGTACTCCGTTGCGCCCTCCCCGGCAATCGCTATCTTGTGGTTTTTTCACGGACTTGAGTGCGTTTTCCCCCATCGCCGGAAGGTCGGCATGCACCCCTTCGAGGACCTCCAGGTACCCCGGGACGGCATCGGTCTCCACTGGTTCGGCCAGAGCAGCTTCGGCCTGCGCCATCCCGACGGCAGCATCCTGCAGGCCGACCCGTACTTTCCCCGGCACCGCCCCGCCGAACGGTTCGTCCACGCCCGGCCGCCCCTGATGGAGGAGTCCCTGCGGACCGACTGGGTCCTGCTGACCCACGACCACGGGGACCACACCTGCATGGAGAGCATCGACCGCATCCGCGGCGCCTTCCCCGAGGTCCGCTTCGCCGGCCCCCCGGAGAGCTGCGAACGACTGGGCCGGGGAGGCGTCTCCCGCGACCGGATCACCGAGCTGACCGCCGGGGTCTCCGCCGACCTCGGGCCGTTCACGAGCCACGCTGTCTGGGCCAAGCCGCCCGGCGGCGATCCGGCCGCCGGTATCGACCCCCCCGACGTGCAGCACCTCGGCTACGTGGTCGACGCCGGCGCCGTGCGGGTCTATCTCTCGGGAGATCCGATCAACAACTTCGCCGATCACGAGGATCTCCTGGCGCCGATCCGCAGTCTGGAGCCCCACGTCGGCCTGATGACCACCCACCCGACGGAGGGCGAGTTCCCATTCTTCGAGGGTTGCGCCCGGATCGCCGGCGCCCTGGGCCTGCGCACCGCGGTGCCCGCTCACTACGGCTGCTTCGTGGCCCGCGACTACGATCCCCGGGAATGGGCCGGCCACCTGCCCGACGGCATCGACCCCTTGATCGTCCCCTACAACCAGAGTTGTGTCCTCAGCCTCTGACCCTCGCGGCGAGGGCTCCCGGCGTGGCGACCGGACCGTCTAACCGCCGGCCGACCACAGCGCCCGCAGGCGGGGCAGCAGGATCTCCGTCTCCCGGTCGTGCGGCTCTCCCTGCCAGCGGTCGTTGATCTCGGGGCTGCTGCGCTCCCTCGAGGCCGCGAGCACCTCGGGCAGGTCCAGCTGGTGCCAGATGGCGGTGAGCAACCCGTCCTCCCCCAGGTGGATCTCGCGGAATCCCATGGGGAAGCCGATGAGGCAGGCCGTGTCGACGATCAGGAAGTCCCGGTACATGCGGATGCGGTTGATGTGCCGGTGGCCGGTGAAGACGGCGACCACGGCCGGCTGGTTCGAGACCGTCTCGATCAGCCGCTCCGCTTCCTTGACGAGGCCTTGATTCGGGTTTTCCGGCGGAGCGAAGCCGGGGAGCACCCACGGGTGGATCACCAGGATGACGGCGCAGCCGTCGGCCAGCGCCTGGCGGCCGGCCTCGGCCAGGGCGGCGTCCAGATCCTCCGTCCACTCGCCGGAGCCCACCTCCATGGGGTTCGCCTGGTAGATGTTGGCCAGGGCCAGCCGCAGACGCGGGGCCACGTCGACGACGTCGAGCAGCTCGGGGAGATGGATCTGCTCGGCCAGGGGAGCGAAGGTGCCGGTGCCGGCATCGCAGTCGTGGTTCCCCGGCACGCAGTAGAAGGGCGCCCGGAACCGCTCGAAGGCGGCGGCCACGTCGTCCACCGACTGCCGGTACAGCTCCCAGGGCAGCTCGAAGGCCGATCCGCCGCAGAGCAGATCGCCCCCGTGGACGATGAACTCCGGGGCCGAGGCGTTGATCTCGTCCACCATCGCCTCGAGGACGGCCCTCCCCTTCGTGAGCATCTTCGGCGGTCCGAAGTCCTTCTCGGCCCGCGGGTGGTAGTGGCTGTCGGTGACGAATACGAAACGAGCTGTCATGCCCTCTCCTCATCGCGGTCCGGTCCCGGGCGCATCTCCGCCCGGCGGCGTGCGCATCCTCCCCCCCGGGCGCTCACCACGGCCTGAACTCCGCCATGCGCCCGAAGCCCGCGAAGCCGGGCGCGCCCACGTACTGCACCGCGGTCCGGCTCAGGCTGTCGGCGTGGGGGATGTGGATGTGGCCGCAGAAGGTGGCCACCAGGTTCTCCGCCCCGGCCAGGGTCTCGACGAAGGCCTCCGTCGCCTGGGGGTCCCACCACTCCACCTCGGGGTGCCACTCGGGATCGGCCATCAGGTTGTGGCCCACCGAGGCGATGGAGTCGTCGCGGAGGGTGGGCAGGCTGATGGGGATGTGGTAGAGCAGCACCGTGGGCAGCTGCTTGCCGAGGCATTCCCGGACGAAGGCGAGCTGCTCCTCGTCGACCCGGAAGGTGGAGTTGTCGACGCAGACGAACTCGATCCCTCCCACCTCCCGGCTGCAGTGCGACGGACTCCCCTTGTGCAGCGGCTCCAGGCGGTCCCACCAGGCCTCGCGCAGCAGGCCGTCCTCGTTCTCCACGCCCGGCAGGAGCCAGTCGTGGTTTCCGGAGGTGAAGAGCCAGGGGGTCTCGATCCCGCGGAGCACACCGGTCACGAATTCGATGCTGGAGGGGGTGGGGAAATTGATGATGTCTCCCGTGAGGGAGATGAGATCGACGTCGCTGGCCGAGACCCGCTCG
Source organism: Candidatus Latescibacterota bacterium (assembly GCA_964291625.2). GTDB lineage: Bacteria > Latescibacterota > UBA2968 > UBA8231 > UBA8231 > UBA8231. The sequence continues at coordinate 157,286 of OZ220089.1, forward strand.
ATGGTCTGGCGGAAGATCACCTCCCTGGCGTGCCCCATGGTCGAGATGCGGTCCACACGGGCCGGGTTCGGCCCCTTCTCCTCCTCGGGGACGGCCACGTGGGCGTCGGTGCAGTGGTACATGGTCACCGTCTCCCGGATCCCTTCCAGGCGGATGCGGGCGGTGTCGTCAAGCCAGGTATGGGTCACGCGCAAGGGTTCCTCCTGCTCTGAAGGCGGATTGAGGTGACGGCTCCCCGAGCCGGTGCTCCGCGGGTGGAGCGCTGCCACCGGGCGAGGTTCCCGGTCATCGGTCCTCCTGCACCACGCGGAGGACCTGGTCGGCGGCCACGCCGGGGATGCGCTGCGTCGAGCCATCGGGCCAGCGGACCTCCACGTCGGCCCGGGTGGCCCGGTCCAGCCCGAAGTGGAGACGCGGATCGTGGCTGGAGAGGTAGCTGCTTCCCGACTGCCGTTCCTTGACCTGACGCCGTCCGTCCGCCGTCACCGTCACCCGGGCGCCCAGGGCATCGGGATGGCGCGCTCCGACGAGCTGGACGAAGAGCCAGCGGCGCCGGTTGCCGCCGTCGTTTCTCAGCAGCCGGGCCGAGGCGGCCACCGTCGTCACGAGGAGGTCCAGGTCGCCGTCGTTGTCGTAGTCGCCCACGGCCGTGCCGCGCCCGACATCCGGCTCGATGAACTGCGGCCCCAGCTCCGCCGAGACATCGGTGAAGCGGACGCCGCCGTCGTTGCGGAACATCTGGTTCGGCTGGCGGTACCTCTGGGCCGGGTCGGCCTCCTGGACCCGGTGGACGACGTGGCCGTTGGCGACGAACAGGTCGAGATCGGCGTCGTTGTCGCAGTCGATGAACTTCATGCCGAACCCCAGTGGGAGCTTCGACGGCCCGTCCAGTCCGACCTCATCGGAGACGATGCCGAAGCGGCCCTGGCCCTCGTTCCGATACAAGGTGTTCGTCTCGCCGGCGAAGTTGGTGATGAAGAGATCCTGGTCGCCGTCGTTGTCGTAGTCCCCGAAGTCGACACCCATGCCGGCTTCGGGGTGGCCGAACTCGTTGTAGCGAGTGCCGCTGGTCAGTCCGACCTCGGCGAAGGTGCCGCGGCGGTTGTCGTAGAGGAAGTTCATGGTGCCGTCGTTGGCCACGTAGATGTCGGTGTCCCCATCCAGATCGTAGTCGGAGAAGGCGACTCCCAGGCCGCGGCCCTCCAGGGTGATGCCGACGGCGCGGGTCACGTCGGTGAAGCGGTCGCCGTCGTTGCGGTAGAGAATATCGTCGATCGGCTCGTAGACCGCGGGCTCGCAGTAGGAGCGATGGCCCGCGCCGTCGCCGCAAGGGACGTTGATCTCCAGGGTGAAGTGGACGTAGTTGGGGACGAAGAGGTCGATGTCCCCGTCCAGGTCGTAGTCGAGGAAGCCGGGGCTGCTGGCCCAGCGCGGGTCCCCCAGGCGGGCCTCGTCGGTGACGTCGGCGAAACGGCCGCCTCCCTCGTTCCGGAGCAGGACATTGGGCCCGAAGTTGGCCACGAACAGGTCCTGGTCGCCGTCGCCGTCGTAGTCGGCAGCCGCCACTCCCTGTCCGTACCCCGGATCGCCGGCGCCCGAGGCGGCGGTCACGTCCGAGAAGGTGCCGTCGCGCCGGTTGCGGAAGAGCCGGTTCACCGGTGGCTCTTCGGGAGGCCTGCCGGTCAGGTCGGTGCCGTTGACCAGGTAGATGTCCTGCCAGCCGTCGCCGTCGGCGTCGAAGAAGGCGGCGCCGGAGCCGTAGGTCTCCGGGTAGTAGAACTCCCCGGAGAAGCCGTTGTAATGGACGAAGTCGAGCCCGGAGGCGTCAGCGACATCCGGGAACCTGGGGAACCCCCCCGGGCCCTGCGACGGATCGCCGCAGGCCAGGGTACCCAGCACCGCGAGCAGGGCCGGGAGGGGAATCCGCGACATGGAAGCCGGAACGGTGCGCCGCCCTACCGGAGGGGCGACAGCAGCGTCACCACCAGCAGGGCCAAGCCGATCCAGCCCAGCAGGGCCTGGAGATTTGCGAGGAAGCGGAGCGCGCCGGTGGGGCGCCAGGATGTCTGGCCGGCGCGCACGAAGGTCTGCAGGCTGAAGAAGAGGCAGTCCAGGAGGGAGGCCCTCGCGCCGCCGGTGACCGGCACCAGTCCGCCGCGTCCGAGGCGGTACAGGAGGCCGAAGAGGAGGACGGCGGAGGCCGCGGCGCCGGCGAAGCGGCCGGGGTCGGTGCCGTAGCGAGTGCTCCGGCCGAACAGCTCCAGGCCCCAGCGGGCCGGGTCGGTCCAGCCGAGATGCCGGCGGCGCAGGTCCATCCACTCGACGTGGCAGGCCTCGGCGTCGCGCAACCGGCCCTGGCGGCGCAACTGGGCCCCCAGGTCGGCGTAGACCGGCTCGAGGTCGTCGATCGACTCCGGGTCGGCCGCTGCCAGCCGCCCGCGCAACTCGGGCCAGCGAAAGCGCAACTCATCCCAGCGCGCCTCCTCCAGGTAGAGGGTGGCGCTGTCGCCGAAGGTGACCTGGGCTGAATCCGGCGCCAGAAGGGTGATCGTCGAGCTTCGGACCCGGCGCAGGTCCAGCCTCTTCTGGATCCTCCCGGCGAGGTTCAGCTCCCCGGAGAAGGTGCCGCCGCGGAAGTCCGCGTCCTTGCGGAAGTAGGCGCCAGCGAAGCCGATCTCCTCAAGAGCCCTGACGCCTGAGAAGCCCGCGGGATCGGCGAAGATGAACTCCTGAAAGGAGGCCGGGCCCTCGAAGCGGGCGCGGTCGAAGGAGACCTGGCGCTCGGCGCGGGCCTTGTCGAAGCGGGCGGTCCCGGCGAAGACGGACTCCCAGAAGAGGAGGCGGCCCCAGAAGCGGGACCCGGCGAAGGAGAGATCCGACCACTCCGTCTCCTTGAAGGAGGCGACGTCGCCGAAGGTCGCGCTGCGGAAGTCCGCGGGGACGCCGAAACGGGCGCCCTCGAAGTAGGCGCCGCTGCGGAACCGGACCCGGCGGAAGGTGCTCTCCGCGCCCTCGAAGCGGGTCTCGATGAAGGAGCCGACCCCCAGGAACTCGCTGTCGGTGAAGTCGGCTCCGGCGAGGAAGGCCGCCCCTCTCAGGTTGGCCTGCCGCTCGACCTTGATGGACCCGAAGCCGGCGGCGGCGTCGAACCGCGCCCCCTGGAGGGAGAGGCCCCCGCCGAAGACCGATCCCTGGACCCGCACGGGGGCCAGGAAGACGACGCGAGGCAGAGAGACCTCCCCCGTAAAGCGCACGTCCTCCAGGTCGAGGGGGCGACGAACCGTGTCGAGCCCGGCCGACGCCCCGTCGAGGAAGCCCGTGACCTCGGCGTGACGGAGCCGGATGGGGGCCTCCGAGTCGCGCCCCATCCCGGCCAGAAGATCCGCCGCGGACAGCCGGGTGCGAGCCTCTTCGGGCGGCGAAGGGGCCGCCGCCGGGACCGGCCAGGGGAGGCCGAGACAGAGAATTGCCGGGAGGAACCAGGGGAATCCCCGTGGAGAAAGCCCGCCGGGGCGGGTGCGATGTCCTCCTCTGGGAGCAGGCATGGCGGTCCGGGTCTACGGCGAGCGGAAGTCCTTCCGGCTTGGACAGAGATTCGACAAAGGGCCACCTTGACGCAACCGTTGCCCCCCGTCCTCCCATGCAGTTTGATAGCGTCCTGCCCCGATATACTATTCATAGTGCAGCACAGGAACTTGGATGGTGTCCGGAGTCCTTTTTGCGGACCCCGTCCGTTACCCTAACTTAGGGCCTGCCACCCGTAAAACGGGCTGAAGCGAAGCTCATGAAACCTCTTGCCCTCTGCGCCAGCGCCGTTCTCGTGCTCAGCACGGCCGCCTCCGCCGAGGTCGTCGTCCTGGGGGGCCCCGGGAGTCCCTGGGAGGAGGGCGGAGGCGGGATCCCGGCGCAGGTGATCCGCGGCGAGTCCGTGGAGGACACCAACACCCCGGGCGGCGTCATCGACTTCTCGGTCGAGGGCTACGACAACTGGATCTTTCCCCAGCGCGCCGACCCGGAGCTGAACATCGCGGTCGGTACCCTCGGGCGCGGCGGCGAGATCTCCACTCCCACCCACCGGGCCATCCGCAACGATCTCGGGAAGATCATCGACGACAGAGGCACCACAGGGCTGGATCTCCGCGAGACACCGGTCCTGGGCCTGATCGTCGACCTGGATCTCGGCGCCCGCTTCGGGGTCAATCGCTTCCGCTTCTTCCCCCGCAACGCCCTTCCGGAGATGCCGGCCGCCGACTTCCCCTTCCAGAACGACTTCCTGCGCGGCTACGAGCTCTTCCTCAACGACGGCACACCCGAGTCGGCAAGCCAGGGAAGGCCGATCCTCACGAGCGTGGCCGTGGAGGGGCAGAACGAGGAACCCGTCGTCGAGATCCGCATCCCGGCCCAGTACGTCCGGCTCATCCGCCTCAAGTCGCTCACCGCGGTCGGATTCGACCTGGCCGAGTTCCAGGTCTTCGGGACCGGTTTCGTGCCCGAGGCGGCCTACATCTCCAACATCATCGACTTCGGCGCGCCGACCCTTCTCGGCAACCTCCGCTGGGCCCAGGATAAGGTGGGAGACGAGGTCTTCTCACGGATCAGGGTGCGCACCCGCTCGGGGATCGACCCCCAGCCCCTGATCTTCAACAAGATCCGCCCCGCCGAGGACATCTTCCGCATCTCCGGCCAGTTCTCTCCGCGAGAGTCCCACGTGCCCTGGAAGTTCGCCGACAAGGTCGACGACCCCGAGCTCAAGGCGCTCGTCGAGAACGTCCTGGACAACATCGATGTCGACATCCGCGACGCCACCCAGACTTTCAACGAGCTGTCCCTCGAACAGCGCGAGGAGCTCAGTCTGACCGAGGCGGACCACGGATCCCTGGCCCGGAAGGACAGGGGCGCGATCCGCCACGACGTGACCGGCTGGAGCGAGTGGTCAGCGGTCTATCCCGCCGAGGCCGTGGTCGCGGCCGACGACCTCGAGGTGGAAGGGCTCGGCGTCCCGATCGTCTCGCCCAGTCCGCGGCGGTACTTCCAGGTACTGATCGAGTTCTACAGCGATGAGTTCGAATCGGCCACCGGCGTCGGCGGACTCGCCTTCGACGTTCTCACCCGGCCCTTCTCCCGGGCTCTCGTCGGGGAGATCCGGCCGCGAAGGACGGAACTCGGGGAGAAGACCCGGTTCACCTACGCGGTCCGCACCCTCTTCGAGCCGGGCCGCGACCGGGGTTTTGACCGGTTGAAGATCCAGACGCCCCTGCGCGTGGAGGAGGTGGGATCGGTGGAGATCCGGCGGTCCGACGGCACCGTGGAGTCGGCGGACTTCACCGGCAGCTCCCTGTCGGACCCGAGTCTGCCCGTGGCCCGGGGAGACTTCTCCATCCTCGAGGTGGAGGAGAAGTCCTTCACCGTAGGGTTCCCGGCCGTGGCCGAGGACGGGGTCGAGCTGCGCGTCACCTTCGACAACGCCGTGCTCCGCTTCGGCACGACCTTCTCCGGCCAGGCCCTGAACTCGGAGACCGGCAACCTGCTGGGACAGCACCTTCTCCCCGGCAACGCCGCCGATCTGGGAGAGGGCGACGGCGACACCCTCCCGCTGGGCTCGCAGGTGGCGGGCAACCTGGCCGTAAACGTGGGGATCACCGACGACCTCCTCGTCAACGTGAAAGCCTCGCCGGCGGTGATCACGCCCAACGGTGACGGGGCCAACGACGAGAGCTCGATCGGCTACGACCTGACCACGATCGGCGCGCCGACGCCGGTGGAGGTCGTCCTTCGCGACCTCTCCGGCCGTCCGGTCCGCCGCCTGTACGCCGGGAACGACGTGAGCGGACGCTTCGCCCTGCCCTGGGACGGCCGCGATGACTCCGGCCGGATCGTGCCGCCGGGAAACTACGTCTTCAGCGTGACGGTTGACGCGAAGACGGGACAGGCGCGGGCCTTCGGCACCGTCGCCGTGACCTACTAGGGAGGAGCGAGCTTGAGGGCAATCAGGCTTCTCGCCGTCACCGCCGCGCTGCTGTCCAGCGCCCCGGTGCTCGGCCAGCAGGACTACGGAACGCGGCTCGGACTCCAGCGCGGGGGCGAGGTGAGCTTCGCGCCCCAGGGTTCCGGGGTGCTCTTCGGGGCCCTCGATCCCTCGATCAAGAAGTGGTACATCCCGCAGGAGCTGTTCAACTACTACGGCTGGCGCCAGTGGGAGTACACCAACTACGCCCGGGAGCCCTACCAGCGCTACGTGGGAACGAACCGGGAAGGCGATTTCTTCTACGACGTCTACGGCAACTTCACCACCCACGGCTGGCTCATCTACGACTGGCGGCAGTTCCAGCCCCAGTCCGAGGGCAGCGGCATCTTCCAGTCGACTCGCTTCAACTCCTGGTTCAACGCGGTCACCGTCAGCGGCGACTCCCAGGGGCAGTACGCCTACTCCATCACCGTGGGGGACCGCATCCGCACGACCCTGACGCCGATGACCTTCTCCAAGCCGGGGTTCAACGGGGTGCAGATCGACTTCTCCTCCGACAAGTACCACGCCACGGTGCTGTCGTCGCGCATCAGCGAACCGATCCACGGCTCCTCCCAGGGCCTGGCGGGTGTCACCGCGCCGACCCGGCGGACGAACCTCACCTCCCTCTTCGGAGGCCGCGCCACCTTCCAGGTGGGCGACTTCATCCTCCTGGGCGCCACCGTGGTGAACGCCACCAACGGCACCACCGTCCTCGACATGTTCGACGGCGACCCGGTGGCCGGCAACCTGACCTCGGGGCAGAGCACGGCCCCCCTCACGGCGATCGCCGTCGTCCTGAGCGACGACTCGCCCGAGGACGGCAGCGGAGGCGCCGCCCTCTTCAGCCACGACGTGCGAATCACGGCGCGGAACTTCGACACGGGGGCGGAGACGGTCTACACGCTGAGCGACGTGGTGCGCCCCGGCAGCCAGTGGCCCATCGTCTTCGGTGGCGCCCCGGGCTCAGGCTTCCTCGCCGCCGACGGCGAGGAGCGCATCATCCTCAACTACGACTTCAACGACCCGGCTTTCGCCCCGCCCGCGGGAGTCGATCCCACGACGATCGTCAGGATCGAGTTCGACTACGTCCTGGCCAACGACTACAAGGTCGAGTTGTGGTCCGACCGGCAGAGTGCCCGCCGGGGCATTCCCCAGGCTCCGCTCACCGCGGATGTCATCGACGAGGCCAGGCCCGCCCTCCTCACCCTGCGCCGGGCCGAGGGCAACGTCGCCGACCTGACGAACCTGCAGCGCATCCGCTTCGACTACGGGCTGCCTACGGCCAACCTCGTGGGCGGCTTCACCATCGAGGGGACCGGTCTCTTCGGCCTCGATTTCTACGGGGAGTGGGACCGCAACAAGCGCTACACCCAGTATCCGAACGCCGAGCTTTTCAATCTGCGGGAGCAGCACAAGATCGCGTCGGAGTCGTCAGACGCCTGGTACGTCAACCTGTCGCGGGACGAGTATCCCTGGTTCGCCTTCGGCGAGGCCTACTCCATCGACGGCGCCTACTCGACCACGGCCTACCTGGTCAACAACGAGGGCAACACCGTCTACGACGACACCCAGCTCTATTTCTACGAGTTCGTCGATGACAACGACGACCAGGACAGTGCCCCGGACTGGATCCGTTTCGACTCGCCCAGGGACCGGGCCATCTACCCGGGGTGGGACCAGAACAACGACTTCATCTCCGACTTCAACCAGAACGACAACGCCTCGGCGAACAACACCATCCCCGACTACGACGAGCCCTTCCTACGCTATCGCGTCGATCGTCCGGAGTTCCTCTTCGGCATCGATCTGAACAACAACGACTGGATCGACCGATTCGAGGACGACGACCTGCCCGACTATCCATACAAGCCCGACCGGCAGGGCTACAACGCCTTCGCCGGCTACCACCTGACCCCCTGGGCGCGGCTCTCCCTGGGCCGAACCGACGAAGAGTCGCCCTCCTCCGACGCGGCGAACCAGACGAACTACGCCCTCTTCACCGTCGATTGGCAGCAGGCGGGCCTCGGCCGTCTGCGCCTCTTCGACATGCTCAAGCTGGCCCGTGACACGATCCCCGACGACCGCCGGGAGCCCACCCCCCATGTCCTGGCCCTCACCGTCCAGCCCCTCGTGCGGGACATCCTGCCCGCCCAGGACACCTGGGTGAACTCGGCTTACGCCGAGCTGATTTTCGAGGGCGTCCCCCGGCTCCAGATGGTGCACAAGCTGAAGTGGGAGACCTACCGGCAGAACATGGAGGGCCCACGCGACAGCGACGGCCGGCGCCTGCGGAGCGAGACCGACTTCTTCGGTCTCATCAACAAGGCCGACTACACCCTCGGCCTGGGACGGTTCGACCTGCAGCCGCGGATCAAGAGCGAGTACCTGAGACGCCAGGCCTTTGCCCTGGTGGACCCACGCAGGGAGGAGTGGACCCTCACTCTGCAGCTCATCGGACGCCTGCCCGTCATGCGCCACACCGTCATCGAATCCGGCCTGGAGCAGCTCTGGTTCGGCGACCTGGTGCAGGACGAGGATACCCTTCTGGCCGAGGCGTTGCAGCGAGAGACGGGCGACTGGCGCTCGACCAACGTGGCCTTCCAACTGTCGACAACCTCCGACTACCTCGGCTACAAGCTCACGACCCAGGTCGGCTTGCGCCTGGGTCGCATTCTCACCGAGCAGGTCGTCGAGGAGGACGATCGTCCGGGCTCATTCGTCCTCGAGAACCAGGGGAAGACCGAGACGACGACTTTCATCACCGTCTACGCGGGGCTTGAGCAGTGAGGCGTCTGCTCGTACCGGCGGCCGGACTCGCCCTCGTCATCTCCGGGTGCGGTTCCGATCCGGGGGAGCCCGTCCTGGCCACCGTCGCCGGCGATCCGATCACCCTCTCCGAGTTCCGCTCCTTCGCCGAGCGCATCCCGGAGGGTATGAAGGAAGGCGAGACGCCCTACGAGCGGGACCGCCAGCTCCTGGAGAGCCTGGTAGACAGGGAGCTGCTGCTGAAGGCCGCGTTGGACACCGGCGTCGAGTCCGACCCCGAGGTGCAGGACGATCTGGAGCAGTTCGAGCACCGGTACCTCCGCAAGCTGCACTATCGGGAGTACATCGCCCGCCGGGTGACGATCACGCCGGAGGAAGTGGAGGCTCACCATCGCGCCACCGGGCGCCACCGGGCCCTGCGGCTGGGCGCCATCATGCTGCATGAAGCGGCCGAGGCGGACTCGATTCACGCCCTCCTGAAGGCTGGAGCCGACTTCAAGACCCTGGCGAGAAAGCACTCGGTCCACGAGCCGACAGCCCCGAAAGGAGGAGACTTCGGCACCTATCTCGTCCGGGATTACATGCCCCCGGTGGCCGGCAAGGTGGCCGCAGACCTCGAGGTGGGGGCCTTCACCGAGCCCTTGCGCGAGACTCTGCGCCGCGTGGGCCGCTTCCACGTGATCTACATGGTTATCGACGAGGTCCCCTCCCCCCTGAGCGCTTCCGAGGGGATCGTCGTCGAGGAAGTGGCCCGGCGCAAGAGCGACGAGCGCATGCTGGAGTACCTCGACTCCCTGCGGTCCGTCTACCCCGTCCGGGTGCGCGGCGCGACGGTGCGCCTGGCGGCGGAGCGGATCTCCGAAGCCGGGGAAACCGGCCCCGACCTGAGCGACGCGGAAGTCGGGGAGGTGATCGCCACCTACGGCGACCGGGAGGTCACGTTGGGCCGTTTCTTCGAGATGGCGCGCCAGGCGCAGGCGAAGGGAGTCGAAGAGGCGGACAGCCTCGCCATCGCGCAACTGCTGGACGACCAGATCCTCTCGGAGCTGTTCATCCAGGCCGAGATCGAGGCCGCCGGGCTGCGGGAGGAGGCCGGCCTCCGCAAGGCGGTGGGCCTCAAGCGGCAGGAATTGCTCGTCACCGCCCTGCGGCGCCGCGAGGTGACCAGTCACGTCCGCGCTTCCGACGAAGAGGCCCGTCGGTTCTACGACGAGAATCCGGACCAGTTCACCCGGCCGGAGTACACCTCCGTCGTCGAGATCGTCGTCGCCTCCGACACCATGGCCATGCGCCTGCGGCAGGAGCTGGAGGAGGGCGCCGACGCCGAGACGCTGGCGGCGGAGCACACCCTGCGCCCGGGGGCCGCCCATCACAACGGCCGGCTCAACGTGAGCATCTTCACCCGGAGCTTCTTTCCCGTCCTGGCCGAGAAGGTTTCCGAGGTGGAGGTCGGCGGCGTCGGAGGCCCCTTCGAGGTAGCCATGGGGCATTCCGTCTTCAAGGTGCTGGAGCGGGAGGCCTACAAGGACCCCTACAACGAGGAGTCGAAGCGCCGCGCCAGGGCCTACGTGCGCATCGCCAAGGCCCAGCGAGGGTACTCGGAGTATGTCCGCGGTCTCCGCGAGGAGTATCCCGTGCAGATCTTCGAGGATCGGCTGCGAAGGATCGAGGGATGAGGATGAACGCCATCCATGGAGTCCGGAGAAACGGACCCGGCAGGGGTCTCCTCGTCCTCCTTCTCCTGGCCGGCGCCCCGGCCACGGCGGGCGCCCAGGTCGACTACGGCCACCGGTTCGGGAACCAGGAGCGGGGCCCTTCCCGGTACAGCGTCAGCGGTCCGAGGGTGCTGATGGAAGCCCTCGACCCGACGATCAAGCGGTGGTACCTGCCGCAGGAGCTCTTCCGGGAGTACGGCCGGCGCCAGTGGTCCTACACGAATCACGCCCGCCAGCCCTACCTGCCGTACGTCAGCCACGCCCACGAGGGCGAGTATTTCTACGACTACTACGGCAACCTCGTCACCCAGGGGTGGCTGGTCTACGACTGGCGCCAGACCCAGGCCCGGACCGTCGACAGCAGCCGCATCACCAAGCTCGCCCGCTATGACGGCTGGTTTCACCGCCTCATCATCTCCTCCGACGGCATCGGCGACAACAGCTACTCCCTGACCGTGGGCGACGAGATCTTCGCGAGCCTGACGCCGATGACGTTCCGCAAGGCCGGCTTCAATGGCGTCGTGACGGATTTCGCCTCCAACCGCCTGCGGGCCACGGGGCTCTTCGCCCGCCCCTCCGACCCGGTGGTGCTGATCTTCGGAGGCATCGCCGGCGTCCCCCAGAGCAACTACACCAACCTGATGGCGGGACGCCTCGAGGCGGACGTGACCGACTTCATGACCCTCGGGGCCACCTTCGTCAACGCCCACAACGCGGCGGGAATCCGCGACTCCTTCCAGAGCAACCCCCTGAGAGGGGCCCTGACCACGGGACAGCTGAGCAGCCGCGTGAACCTGCTCCTCGTGCGGCTGCGGGACGACTCGCCCGAGGACGGCGAGGGCGGGCCCATCCTCTTCGACTCCGACATCGAGATCACCACCTCCCTGTGGCACGAGGTCGTCGTCGAGGGCGGGACCCAGCGCGTCCTCCGGGACACCACGATCAGCGGCCGGAGCATCGGCTTCTACCCCGCCATCGAGGGCGGCGAGGTGCGGGACGGTTTCCGCCGGGCCGACGGTCAGCACAGCGTTACCATGTACTACACCCTGGCCCCGGAGGAGGGGGAATCCGAGGCCGGGACTTTCAGGCTGCTGCTGCAGAGGGCCCTCGATCTCAACCTCGACGAAGCGGACGAAGCCGTCACCCGGATCAGGAACGTGCGCTTCCGCCTGCGCCTGGCCAACGACTACGCCATCGAGGTCGCCTCCGACCGCCAGATCGACCGCCACGACGTCCCCCAGTTCCTCGAGGTGGCGCGGGCGGCTGGCAACGTCAAGAACCAGCTGAACCCGGAGGAGGTCGTCTTCGACTACGGCCTGCCCACGGCGACACAGGTCGCCGGCCTGACCACGGAGATCCGCGATCTGGCGGGGTTCGACTTCTACGGCGAGTTCAACCTGAGCACGAGTGTCCGCCAGTATCCCGGCACCCTCCTCGAGAAGCACGACAGCTTCTCGGGCATCGTCGGCGACGAGCACGCCATCGGCTTCCAGGTCAACCTGTCGAAGAAGGCCGGACCGCTGCGGCTCTTCCTCGAGGGCTTCGGCATGGACGACGCCTACTCCACGAGCATCAAGCCGGTCACCACCCGGGGAATCGTGGACTACTCGCCGGAGGCGACCGAGGGGATCTACGACTTCGTCGACGACAACGACGACCAGGACCGCCACCCCGATCAGGCTCGGAGGTTCCACGGCGGACTGATCCGGCCCCTCGGGACGTCGGTCAGGGGCTTCCTGGAGACTCCGTTGGGTGTCGCCGACCCGGCCGTCTTCCCGGGCTACGACGAGAACGGGGACCTCATCTCCGACTTCAACCAGAACAGCAACGGCGACCAGGACAACTACTTCCCCGACTACGAGGAGCCCTTCCTGCGCCACAGGAGCGACCGTCCGGAGTTCCTCTTCGGCATCGATCTCGACAACAACGGCGTGGCCGAGCGCTTCGAGAACGACGACCTCCCCGACTATCCCTACAAGAAGGGCCACTGGGGCTACAACGCCCACGCCACCCTTCGCGTCAACCCCGACCTCGAGCTCACGGCAGGCTACCTGCGCCAGGACCTGCGCAGCGCCGACCGCACCAACCGCACTCCGTACGGCCTCGTCGAGCTGGTGCGGGACCATCCGAGGTGGGGACGGCTGCAGCTCTTCGACATGGTCAAGCTCGCCCGGGACACGATCGCCGATCCCGTCAACCTGTGGATGATGCCCAGTCTCGACTACGGAGCCGCCGGCCAGTCGGTGGGCGTCAGCATTCCCCGGCCCGACCCTCTTGCGGCAGAGGACACCTGGATCAACAGCTTTGCCGCCGACTGGAGCTACGTGAGCCCACGGGGCTGGTCGATGCGGCACCGGGTCAAGTGGGACTGGTGGCGGCAGCGGAACGCGGAGCCCACCTTCGCCGTCGACGAGGAGGGCGCCGCCCTGCTGAACGAGGAAGGAGAGCCCGTGGTGCTCTTCGACCCCCTCGGACCCGGGGCCCGCAACGGCCGGGAGACCTCCGGCTTCGCCGGCGTCATCAACAAGGCGGACCTGCTCTTCCACGTGGGGCGGCTGTCCTTGTCGCCGCGGATCAAGAGCGAGTGGCGCAACGAGGCGCCCTTCTCCCGGGACGAGGAGCGGCGCCGGTCCTGGGACGGCATCGCCTCCCTGCTCGTGCGCATGCCCTTCATGGCACACACCCATCTCGAGTTCGGGATCGAGGGACGCAATTTCGCCGAGTTGAGGGCCGACGAGGAGGAGCTTTCGCCCAGTACCCTGACCGGGGACTTCCGCGGCGTGGTCTACGCCGTTCAGTTGACCAATCGCCGGCCTTTCAAGAGCTACCTCGCCACCACCCAGGTGGGACTCCGCTTCGACCGGCGTTCCCTGGAGGTCGTCGAGGGGAACCGCGGGCAGCGCACGGCCGGGCTGGCCTTTGTCACCGTATTCATGGGTCTCTAAGGACTGGGATCATGACCAGGACGGGACGTACCATCGCGCAGGCCCTGACCCTGCTGCTGGGCCTCGGCACCACCGCCCAGGGACTGACCATCTACCGCATCGGGGGCTCGATTCTACCACCGCCCGAGCTGCCCGAGGGGGCCGACTTCGTGCAACTGGAGTGGCAGGCCGCCAAGGACAGCGATCACGGCGCCATCGATCTGCTGCACGGGCTCGAGCCGGACGCCCTGGAGCCGGACAAGCTGGACCCGACGGTGAACCTGGCCCCCGTTTTCGACGAGATCGGCGGGAGCATCTACAGCTACGCCACGCACGGCTTCGTGGCCGGGTTCAAGGCAGAGGCCGCCCTCTTTGACGGCGATCCCGAGACCGTGCTTCTCGGGGACGGCCACTGGGGCGGAGCCAGCCACTATCGCTTCCTGGAAATCGTCTTCGACTTCCCGGGCACCTTCACCATCTCGCGGATCAGGATGTATCCGCGCGAGCGATACATCGCGAGCCGCTTCGTCCAGTGGTTTCGCATCGGGTTCAACGACGCCGAACGCACCAGAAGGGGCGGCCCGGTCATCCGCGCCCGCAACTGGGAGTTCGAGGTCGTCTACGAGGACCTCGAGAACTCCCGGGGGCTCATCGAGTTGACCGCCCTGCCCGAGTACCCGGTGAAGGAGCTGCTCGTCTCGCTGGCCGAGAACACGCAAGGCATCTGGGAAATGGCCGAAATCGAGGTCTACGGCCGGGGCTACACGCCCGAGGCCGCCTACGTGAGCCAGGTCATCGACCTCGGGGGCCCCTCCGCGCTGGGGGACCTCAGTTGGTCCGCCGAGGTCGACCCCGGAGCCGACCTGACGTTGCGCATGCGGGCCGGGGACGATCCGGTTCCCAACACTTACTGGCGTTACACCTTCCGCGGCAGCGGGGCCACCAGCCGCTTGGACGAGCAAGGCCAGCCCCTGACAAAGGGCGGATACCTGAGCCTGGACAGGCGGGAACGGGCCGGGACCACGCCGGACACCGAGAACTGGGACGGTTGGAGCACATCCTTCGATCACTCCGAAGGGACCGTGCCTTTCCAGGCCTCACGGCCCCGTCAGTACCTCCAGGTGCGCGCTGATTTCAACTCCACCGTCGACGCCGGCTCCCGCCTCCAGTACCTCCAGTTCGCGGTCTCCCAGCCGCCGGCCGCCACCGTGGTCCTCGGGGAGATCACCCCGACCGTGGCCTCCGTCGACGAGGTGACGCCCTTCACCTACCTGATGACGCCTGTCATGCGCTCCGGGAACTTCGGGTTCGACCGCATCCGCATCGACACGCCCACCACCGCGGCCGGCGTCGACGGTGTGCGCTTCAACGGCCAGCCCGTCGCCTACGAGGTCCTTCACCTCGACGAGTCGGGCTTCGAGATCGCCATCCCCCGGGTCGACGAGAGCCGCGACGGCGAGCTCATCGAGATTGACTTCCGCTCCCGGATCTTCCGCTTCGGCACCGTCTTTACCGGCCGGGTCATGGACAGCCAGCGCCCCGAGGAGGTGGCGCAGGTGGTCTCCCCCGGCGAGGCGGACCCGATCGTCGACAGCAACACCCTGAGCGTCGGCCTGGAGGAGGTGGGACGGCGGACGGTCAATGCCCTCACCCTCGAGCCGCCGGTCTTCAGCCCCAACGGAGACGGCATCAACGACCGGGTGAGTCTCGATTACGAGCTGGTGAATGTGGAGGGCGACGCCGAGGTGGCCATCGTCCTCTACGACCTGCGGGGCTCGCCCGTGGAGGAGGTCTTCCGCGGCCCGGCCGGTAGCGGCCGGTTCCGTGCGGAGTGGGACGGCCGCGATGCCGGGGGACGCCTCCTCGGGCCGGGGATCTACATCCTGCGGATCGAGGTCGAGTCGGACCTCGGAATCAGGTCCAGGGAAAGGGTCGTCTCCCTTGTCTACTAGATGCCCAGATGCTGACAGGAGGATCCGCACATGACACGGATCATCAGCTTCACCGCCCTTCTGGTCCTGGTTGCCGCCACTGGCCTGACGGCCCAGGGCCGGGCGTACCGGATCGCCGGCGACGAGCTTGTCGTCGACCGCCGCAGCCTCTGGCAGAACTGGATCTATTCCGAGGAAACCCTCGAGGTCTCCCCCTCGGGAGAGGTGAGCCCCCTCGCCCTGCGCAAGGACATCAACGCCGTCCCCGAGATCGTCCGCTACCTGCGCCTCCATCCACCGCCGCACCTCAAGAACAAGGAGCCCGAGGAGATCACCCTCGCCGACGCCTTGCAGGCCGGCTCCAACCCCCGTGACGTGGTCAACGTCCTCGACGGGGACCCGACCACATACTGGCAGCCCGACCTGACCGACGCCCCCCCCGTCGAGCTCGGCGCGCGCTGGTGGCTCATGGTCGACCTGGGACGGAACGTCATCGCCAAGAGGCTGGTACTTCGGTTCGCGGAGGAGGAACTGGGCGATCCGTTCCTTCAGTTCGACGTCCTCGTCTCAAACGGCGAGCGTTCGCCGTCGGCCGCCGCTTCGAAACACCCGTTCTTCGCAACGGTGTACCGAACGTTGAGGCCCAACAAGGACGTCCGGGTGCTGGACCTCACCTTCGAGGACGTAAACGCCGATTCCGTCGTCGGCGAGGCGCCGCTGGCCGCCATCCTGCCGCCATCCACCGTCGACCGCGACCACAGCGTGCAGGCCCCCAGGGAACTCGCGGGCGCCTCGCTGCGATACGTCATGGTGGTCGTCCGTGACAGCGACTTCGACCGCGGCCGGCTGGTCAGCCCCGAGGCCTACGCCGCCCTGCCCGAGGACGACAAGGGCGCCGTCGTCCACCACAAGCTGCAGCGGGACGGCCGGCTCACCGAGTTGAGCGAAGCCGACTACCTGCGTCTGCCCGCCGGACAGCAGGGAGAGATCCTCCACTACCGCAAGGAGCGGCCCCGCCTGGCCGACATCGAGGTGTGGACCGAGGGGGACAACGTCATGCCCGCCATCTACAAGCGCGGCGGGGAAATCAGCGGCAACGCGAACCTGAACTACGGCAGGCTGGTGGACGGCCTCGTGGGCTCCTTCACCGAGGTCAACATGGGCCGAGAAGGGTACGTCCTCTTCGACCTGGGGGCCACCTTCTGGCTCGACGCCTACCGGCTGATGTACGGCGGCGTCACGAACCGCGAGAGGAAGAGCTTCAACTCCTACGATCTCGAGGCCTCCGACGGATCCCTGAACCCCGACGGCACCCTGAAGTTCAAGACCGTGGCCCGCCGCATACAGAAGCAGATGCGCAAGGACTTCGAGGTTCACGACTTCGACCTCGTGAAGACCCGGTTCTTCCGCCTCGTCTTCGAGTTGGGCTTCACCCACGAGCAACCTCACACCTCCGCGCCAGGGGAGATCTACCTCTATGGCCGGGGATACATCGCCGAAGTCCGCATGGAGTCGGGCCTGGTCGAGCTAGGAGCCCGCCGCAACCTTCTGAGCATGTCCTGGGAAGCGGACACCCCGCCCGGGACCGCAATCTCGATCCAGACCCGCGCCGGCAACGAGCTGCGGGAGGTCCTCCACTACTACAAGGCCGACGGCACGGAGATCAGCGAGAAGGCCTACAACAATCCGTCCCTGCTGGCTTCCTTGAAGGGCCCCATCGTCGCCGAGATGGTGGAAGGAGACGACTGGAGCGGCTGGAGCCAGCCCTACGAGGACGCCTCGGGAAGTCCCTTCCTCTCTCCCTCCCCTAGGGAGTTCCTCAACATCGCCGCCACCCTGGTCTCGGACGATCCCGATCTGCACCCTACGCTTCGCTCCCTCCGGCTGCGCTTCAGCAACCCCGTCGCCCAGGGGCTCCTTGCGGAGGTGACCCCCACCCGGGTCGACTCGCTGGGGGTCCCGCGGGACTTCTCCCTCTTCCTGCGGCCCGAGTTCGACAGGCGGGACCCGGGATTCGACGAGCTGCTGCTCAGGACGCCCCCCGACATGTCCCTGGAATTCGCCGGGCTCTACGCCGGGACGGCCGAGGAGTTCGACGGCGGGGGCGGTACCCTGGTAGAGGATGTGGAGGTCATTCCCACCGGTCCCGACAGCCTGCGCCTCTCCTTCCCCATGGTGGAGCCCCGCGGGATCGAGGTGTTGCGCCTCGACTTCCGAACCGCCCTGTTCACCATCGGCGCCCAGTTGCAGGCCGCGGTCAAGCGGGCCCGGGACGGTGAGGACGCCTGGCAGCGGGTCGATCCCGGCGACGCCCTCGCCAGCGTCGAAAGCGAAGCGATCACCCTCATCGGCGAAGCCACCGGCGGCAGCCTGCTTGCCGGTGTGAACCTGAGTTCCCCGGTCATCACGCCCAACGGCGACGGGATCAACGACGAAGCCCTGTTCTCGCTCAAGGTCGTCCGCGTCGCCGACGGGAGTCCCGTGGACCTGCGGATCCACGACCTTGGGGGCCGGCTCGTTCGCCGGATCGTCGAGCACGGGTCCGCGGGTACCGGTCTCTACGAGATCGCCTGGGACGGCCTCGACGCCAACGGGCTCGTCGTGCCCCCGGGGATCTACCTCGCGCGCCTGCGGGTCGACACCGACGACGGCGGGCGCCGCCTGGAGGGCCGCGAGGCGATGCGGACCCTGGCCGTGTCCTACTGACCTCAAAGTGGTTGATTTTCCGGTTTCTTTTTCGTAGTATTCGGCTGCTAACCGTCAACCACACTCAGGACCGAGGGTATCCCAACCTCGATCTTCACCCTACCATCATGCGATTGGAGACATGATCATGAGAAAGACCCTCACCATGGCGGTCCTGCTGCTGGGCTTCGGCTCGGCGCAGGCCCACATTCCCCCTGGCAGTGTGCTCGGGGTCTGGCAGTGGCCCTCGAATGCCCTGCCCGAGTTGGACGGCGACATCAGCGAGTGGGAGATCATCCCGGATTACCTGTGGCTCAATCCGGCCACCAGCCTGGACAACGACGGCAACCCCGTGTTCACCGGCGTCCATGGCAATGACAAGGGCATGACCGGCCCCGAGGGTGACGCCTCCGATCTCACCATACGCGTCGCCGTCGCCTGGAACGACGAATACGACCGCATGTACTTCGCCCAGGAGCGCTTCGACGACGTGTACGACCGCGACGTTGCGGAGCCGCCCGGCGAGTGCGGCGGCGACGACAGCATCGAGATCCACGTCGACGCCGACCACACCGGCGGCGTCATGGTCACCGGCGACGACGAGACGCAAGCCAGGTCGGCCCAGATCGCGCACTGGCGCTGGCCGCCCATCGGAGAAGGCAACAACGCCTGGAGCTGGATGTGGGTGAGCTCCGCCACCTGGCACGACAAGGAGCCCTATGCCTGCTGCCCCGACGCCTTCGACATCGACGGTGGGCACGGCGACACCGATGTGACGCTGGTATCCGAGTGGTGGACCGTCTACTTCAACGGCCTGGTTCACGAGTCGCCCGAGGAGAGCGTGGTCGCCCCCCTTTCGGAGGGCCAGATCATCGGCATGACCTTGGCCCTTTGCGACATCGACGCAGCCGACCAGGAGGGCCCCAATACGGTCTGGGTGTCGGGAGGTGAAGGCGCGGCGAGGTATTACGCTGACAGCGATGTCCTCGGCGACTGGGTTCTGCTGCCCGTGGATGAAGCCTTGATGACCGCCGTCGAGTCCAACAGCTGGGGCCAGGTCAAGGCCAGTCTCCAGCAGTAAGAAGCGGCTGTTAGTCCACGCCGCTGTTTCCAGTGAGGCAGGCCCTCGAGGGCCTGCCTCACTCTTTTGTGCCTGAGCAGGAATGCGTTGATTTTGCGGGGGTTTGGTGGTAGCTTACGCCAAGCCGCTCAGGATCGAGGTACCGCGCCCCGATCGTTCACCCCTCCCACCTGGCGATTGGAGACATGACCATGAGAAAGACCCTAACCATGGCGGTTCTGCTGCTGGCCTTCGGCTCGGCGCAGGCCCACATTCCCCCGGGCGTCGTCCTCGGCGTCTGGCAGTGGCCTTCGGATGCCCTGCCCACCATGGACGGCGACATCGGCGAGTGGGAGGTCATACCCGACTACCTCTGGCTTACCCCGTCCACCCTGGAC
The DNA here is from genome assembly GCA_964291625.2 of Candidatus Latescibacterota bacterium. GTDB lineage: Bacteria > Latescibacterota > UBA2968 > UBA8231 > UBA8231 > UBA8231. The sequence continues at coordinate 176,772 of OZ220089.1, forward strand.
ACCGACGGCAACGCCCTGTTCCACGCCGTTGCGGGCGATCACAAGGGCATGGACGGCACCGAGAATGACGCCTCCGACCTCACCATCCGCGTCGCCGTCGCCTGGAACGACGAGTTCGACCGCATGTACTTCGCCCAGGAGCGCTTCGACGACGTGTACGACCGCGACGTGGCGGAGCCGCCCGGCGCGTGCGGCGGCGACGACAGCATCGAGGTCCACGTCGACGCCGACCACAGCGGCGGCCTCCTCTACTACTCCGGCGACGACTTTCCCGACACCGACGACGGGCGGGCGGCACGGACGGCTGCCAACGGCCGGAATGCCCAGATCGCCCACTTCCGCTTCCCGCCGATCGGAGAAGGGAACAACGCCTGGCACTGGCTGTGGGTGAGCGCCGCCACCTGGCACGACAGGGAGCCCTACTCCTGCTGCCCCGACTCCTACGACTTGGACGGTGAGCACGGCGGCACCGATGTGACCCTGACCGCCGAGTGGTGGTCGGTCTACTTCAACGCCCTGGACCACCAGTCGCCCGAGGAGAGCGTGATCGCCCCCTTGTCGGAGGGTCAGATCATCGGAATGGGCGTCGCCTTCTGCGACATCGACGGGGCCTCCAACGACGCGATGGCCACAACTCGGTCTGGCGGTCGGGCGGTCCCGGCGGCGCGAGGTGGTACGCTGACAGCGAGTTCGTCAGCGACTGGATCCTGCTGGAGGACATGATGACGGCCGTCGAGTCCAACAGTTGGGGGCACGTCAAGGCCAGCTTCCAGCAGTAAGAGCGGCTGCCCCAGCCGCCGCTGGTATGGCGATATTCCAGGGGAGGCAGGCCCCCGCGGCCTGCCTCCCCTTTTCTTGCGCCAGGACCTGAGCGACCACCCCGGGAAGGAATCGACTCGATGGACAGCAAGGGCGCGAAGACCGCCGACGAGAGCTCGGCTCCCGCCGCGCTCTGGCGCCGAGGAGCGGACCTGTGGGACGTCAAGGGCCACGTGGACCGTCCCGCGAAGCGGGTCCCCGTGGTCGAGGAGGTCGACGTTCTGGTCGCCGGGGGCGGCATCACCGGGATCATCGCCGCCCTGGCCGCGGGCCGGCTGGGGGCCCGGACCCTGGTGGTGGAACCCTTCGGCAGCCTGGGCGGCAACATGGGCCCCGGCATGTTCGCCGGTGGGTCCCTGCACCTGGCCCTGAAGAACCCGGAGGCCTTCCCCGACGGCCTCGGGGGCATCCCCCAGGAGTTCAACGAGCGGGTCGTCGACCACGAGGAGCGCCGCGTCGGCTCCGACTACCTGCGCGACAGCAAGACCGTGCCCTACGTGGCCACCCGGATGCTCGAGGAGGCGGGAGTGGACATCCTTCTCTTCAGCGCCGTCGTCGACGTGGTGAAGGAGGGCGACCGGCTCACCGGCATCCTGGTGGAGAACAAGTCGGGCACCCTGGCGATCCGCTCCCGGGTCGCCGTGGACTGCACGGGCACGGCGGACGTGGCCGACCGCGCCGGCGCCCCCGTGGTCGAGCTGGAGGAGAACCCCTCCATGGGCGTCTACTTCGGCATCATGGGAGTCGACGCGGAGCGGTGGGCGCGGGCCCGGGACAATTGCCCCGCCCTCTCGGCGGACGACGAAGCCTGGCTGGAGGAGCACCAGGTACCGCCGCAGCTCATGCCCTGGGCGCGCCAGGCCTGGGAGGCGGGGGACTTCCGGATCGTCCAGGTCGTCGACGGTTTCGCCACCCTCGAGATCACCCTCATGGAGCCCAAAGGGGATCCGCCGTCGGTCAACTTCCGGACCCGCGTCAACGGACGGTTCCATCCCGGCGACGGCCTCGCTCTCTCCCGGATCCAGCAGCAGCAGTGGTGCTTCATCTACGAGTTCGTCGAGTTCATGAACCGCTACGTCCCGGGGTACGAGGACGCCTACCTCTATGTCGTCTCGCCGTACTTCCAGGCCCGTGGCGGCAAGAGCATCGAGAGCGAGCGCGCCCTGACCATGGAGGACGTGGCCGCCGGAGACCCGCTTCGACGACGTGATCTACACCTACTACGACGACAAGCGTTTCGTGGAGGGCGGCGTCGACGTCCCCTTCCGCATGCTGATCCCAAAAGGGGTGGACGGCCTCATCGCCTCCGGGCGCAGCGCCATGAAGCGCGGACCCCAGTTCCGCCAGCGCTACAGCGCCCAGCAGATGGGTCAGGTCGCCGGCACGGCGGCGGCCTTGGCCGCCCGCAAGGGCGTCTCCCCCCGCGACATGGACGTCCGCCTCCTGCAGGAGACGCTGCTGGCCGCCCGGCACCACATCGCCCCGCCGGAGCGGCTGCGGCAACTCGGCCTCACCCCGCCGGCTTCCGCGCAGGAGGGTTGACTTGAGCAGCGAGCCCGGCGAACGCTTCTCCTTCATCCAGATCACCGACTGCCACCTGCTGGACACGCCGGACAGCCTGCTGCGTGGGCTCTGCCTGCACTTCACCCTGCAGCGGGTGCTGCAGCACATCGCCCGCCACGAAGCCGAAGGGGCGGACTTCATCCTCGGCACCGGCGACTACGTGAGCTTCCCCCTGGACCGGCCCTACCAGTGCTTCGCCGCCGCCATCCACCTGCGCCCCGCCGCCCCCTTCCCCGGCCCGCAGCGCCTTGACTTTCCGGGCATGGAGGGGATGCCCATGTACTTCGTCCCCGGCAACCACGACCAGAACGAGCCCTTCCTCCGCCACCTCTTCCCCGGATCGCCGGCTCCCGACTCTCTCGACTTCGCCTTCACCCACAAGGGGGTCCGGTTTCTCTGCCTCGACACGCCGAGGTTCGTCAACCGCCCCATCCCGCCGCCCCGGCGGGACCGCATGCCGGACTCCTCCGTGCGGCTGCTGGAAGAGGAGTGTGGCCGGCTACCGCGGGAGACGCCGATCATCGTCGTCATGCACCTGCCCGCCGCCCCGGTGGCGGAGATGCCCTGGGTGGAGGGGGAGATGCCCGAGGACATGGACCGCGTGTGGGAGCTCCTCGATGGGCGGAAGGTACTGGCCCTCCTGCACGGCCACATCCACGCCACCAAGGAGCGCGAGGTGGAGGGCGTGCCCGTCCTCGGTCTGCGCTCCACGGGGAACCAGTGGGCCGACGGGGACGTGCAGGTCCTGATCCCCACGACCCTGGCGCCGCACTTCCGCGTCGTCACCGTGGAGGAGGGCCGCCTGAGCCACCGAAACGTCGAGGTGGACACGACCTGGGGCAACGTCCGCCTCCAGCCCGGCCTGCCCCTGACGGAGCGCGCCTTCCTTGAAGAGGGCGGCCCCTCCGTGCGCCACCTCATCCACGGCGATCCGCCCACCAGGGAGTGGTGATGGAGATCGGCTCCGGCCGCCGGGAGGTAGAGCCCCTGCACGTGGGCCGCGTCGAGCAGATGCTCGTGGACGACCACGTCGTGGAGGACGCCTGGGACCTGCGCCGCTGCCTCCATCAGCCGCTGCGCCACCCGGCGTGCCCCGTGCTCCTGGCCGACCGCCCCTGGGAGGACGGCATCCGCACCTGCAATGTGCTGCGAGACGAGCGGGACGGCCTCTACCATATGCTCTACCAGTCGGTCAACGTGGAGGCCTACCAGCGCTACATGAACTACTTCGGCCTCGAGCCCCATCCCTGGGACCGCGCCGCCCACGGCACGCCGAAGTACGTCTGCTACGCCCGCAGCACGGACGGGCTCAACTGGGAGAAGCCGGACCTGGAAGGGTTCCCCTGGCGGGACCACCCGCGGACGAACGTCGTCTTTCCGGGCGCGACCCGCGCCCAGTCGCCGGAGGTCGTATGGAACCCCGACCGCGGCGACGAGGAGCGCCGCCTGGTGATGCTCTACCGGGACACGATCGGCTACCCGGATCCGCAGCAGCGCGACGGACGCTGCCTCGCCTACTCCGCCGACGGCATCCACTGGACCCCGGACGAGGCCAACCCCGTGACCCGGGGCGGCAGCGACGGCCAGAACCCGGTCTGCTGGGACCCCGAGACGAGCCAGTGGTTCTGCTTCTGCCGCCCCAAGGTGATGGCCTTCGACGCCGCCGCCACTCCCCGTCCCTCGCGGGGCAACACCCGCCGGCGCATGGCGGTCATGACCAGCCCGGACCTGCGCTCCTGGTCCTTCCCCCGGAGCGCCATCGTCCCCGACGAGCTCGACATCAACACCTTCTGCGTCGAGGGGTCGGCGGCGGCCTTCAAGTGGGGCAGCCACTTCTTCTCCTTCGTGCCGATCTCCGACCATCACGGCTCGGGCCGCTGGCGGACCCAGCTGGCCTTCAGCGCCGACGGCTACCGCTGGAGCCGCCTGCCGGAACGCCCGGACTACCTCGATCCGAGCCCCGAGGGCAGCTGGGACGAGCACGCCGCGGTTCCCGCCTGCCCGCCGGTGGAGATGGGGGACAACTGGCTCTTCTACTACATCGGGCAGCGGCAGCCCGCTCTGCGCCACGCCCATTCCTTCTCCCTCACCGCCGTGGGCGTCGCCGTCGTCCCCCGGGGACGCCTCGTGGGCCGCTTCGCCGGCGACGACGACGGCTTCCTTCTGACACGGGAACTGCTCGTGGGGGGCCGCCACCTGGAGATCCACTGCGAGCGTGTCGTCGACCGGGACGGCCGGCCGCCCTGCGAGATCCGGGTCGGGCTGGCGCGGCGGTCGGGGGAAGCCGGGGACCACCGCGACGGCGGCTACCACGAGGGGTTCGCCCTGGAGGACTGCCTGCCCATGGGGATGACCAGTTCCGCCCTCCGGGTGCGCTGGCGCGGGGGGGACGACCTCGGAGCCCTTGTGGGCCAGCCGGCCTTCCTGCGCTTCCACCTGCGCAACGCCGGACTCTACAGCTTCCGCTTCACCGACGGCCAGGAGCCCTAGCCGTAGAAGATGATATTGCCCACCATGCCGGTGAAGTGATCGATGATCAGGTAGATCCCCCCCGGGACCACGAAGCCGAGGATGATGCCGAGGAAGAAGGGCCGGGTGCGCAGGTAGAGGCGCACGCCGCCGTAGCGCAGGACGATGACCTTCACCAGCCAGGCGAGGAACATGTTGAACCACAAGTGGTCCAGGATCCACACCGGCCCGACGACGTAGCCGATGGGGTGCAGGGGCCACCACAGGAAGACCGCCCGCGCCAGCATGAGGCCGCCCATGATGAGGCTTCCCGCACCGATGTGGAGCCAGGTCAGCAGCTGCGGCCCCGTGGGCGTGCGGATCATGCGCTCGGCGAAGTCGTATCCGCCGCCGTAGGGCCGGTAGAGATTGATCGCCCCCGAGGCGTGGCCCAACTCCATGATCGTCCACACCGCCCCGAAGAAGGCGATGGCCACGGCGGCCACCATGACCCAGAACAGGGGCCGCTTCGACGACGGCTCCATGTCGTCGCTGAGGCGTAGCGACTGGGCCGCCGAGGTCATGACGAAGTTGCGGCCCTCGGACCACCAGATGCAGAGGCCGAGGATCACCATGCTCGGCTCTCCCAGCCTCGCCGAGCCGATGAGGGAGGCCATGATCCCCGCCGGGACCACCGGAGGCGCTCCGTCGGAGAGCCCGCCCTCGGCGACGATGCGGGAGTAGCCCACGAGGAGGACCCCCACGAGGAAGACGAGGGCGACGCCGTAGATGACGGGCAGACCGGCGAGGGCCAGCCAGCCGACCATGACCAGGCAGCCGGCCACGAGGATGATGACGGCCGCCCGGTACGAGAGGATCTCGTCGCTGTCGTCGACCCCGGGATCGCCGTAGAGGGCCTTGCGGAAGACGGCCTTGAGGTGGGTCCGCCCCATCCACAGGCCTCCGAAGAACAGGGCCAGCATGCCGCCCATGGCCTGGTAGGCGAGGATCAGGTTGGGGACCGCGTGGCCCACGTCCTCGGTGGCCACCATGCCCGTCTCGGTGATCCCGATGCCGAGGCGGGCGAAGACCCCCCGGGCCACGAAGGAGAGGAGGTTGAAGAACCAGATGCTGAAGGCGATGTCCGTTTTGAGGAAGTAGAAGAACCCGAGGATATTGAAGCGCAGGAGGAAGTAGAGGTCGTGGACGCCGTCGAAGATGGGCAGGGTGAAGTGGATGGGGTCGACCCGGGTGGCCACGGCGACGATGCCGGGGAAGTAGTTGTAGAGCCCGTGGAGGGTGCCGTAGAGAGCCGGCACGGCGAAGCCGGCCCACATGACCGGGTCCTTGTAGAACCGCCCGAGCCTCCCCTTGTCGCCGTCCTCGCCGACCATGGCCAGGGGCACCTGCAGGAGGGGAAAGATAAGGCGCTCGTTCTCCACCCACTGGCGCCGCATGATCACCATGGAGGCGATCATGACCAGGAACAAGGCCCAGAGGAAGGGCTGCCAGGCGGCGAAGACGCGCAGCCAGGGACCCCACGGGATCTCCTGGCCCTGGGCTACGCCTTCGAAGAAGAGCTGCACCAGCTCGGGCGAGTGGGGCACGATCCAGTCGGGCAGGTGCGGCAGGACGATGTTGCGCCAGTCGTTCTCCGGCGTGGCGTAGTAGAAGGGGTAGGTCAGGGAGCAGATGAACTTGTAGACGAACAGGCGCGGCAGGGGCGAGGCCATGACGAGCATGACGTAGACGAGGAGCAGCTCGCCGCGCCGCAGACCCGCTCCCGGGGAGATCAGCTTGAGGGCGGGATTGACCAGCAGGGTGATGAGGAAGAGAACGAAGACGGCGCCGGGCATGCTCGTGCCCGTGGACATGAGGGAACCCTTCAGGTACAGGGCCCCGTACGCCGTGCCCGCCGAGACGATGAAGGCGCCGATGGAGCCGACGAGGAGGGCGCGAAGGGTGAAGATGCGTTCGGGCTGCTTCGGCATGGGTCGTGGAGGCGGCTTTCTCGGGGGTTTTTCGAAGCCCGTGAATATAGACGGAATCCGCGTCTGGAGCCCGGGGGGGTGAGGCCTGAATGAGGGCCTGCCTCGGGATCCTCGTCCTGGCCCTCGTGCTGCGCCTCCTCCACGCCTGGCTGATGGCCTCGAGTCCCCTCTACGACGAGCCGGCGGTGGACGGAATGACCTACGTGGCCCACGCCCGGGAGCTGGCCGCCGGCGACTGGCTGGGCCGCGACAGGCCCGTCTTCTGGCAGCCGCCTCTCTACCCCTACGTGCTGGGCCTGGTGAAGCTCGCCTTCCCCGGACTCCTTCTATCACGCCGTCCGCTGGTTGCAGGCCCTGTGGGGGGCCCTCGCCTGCGGTCTCACCTGCCTGGTGGGGACCCGCCTGTTCTCAGCCAGGGTGGGTCTCGCCGCCGGACTGGCCGCCGCCCTCTGCGGCCCCCTGATCTACTTCGACGGCGAGATCCTGCCGGCCAGCCTGGCCACGGTCCTCGGCCTGTCGGGCCTGCTGCTGCTGCTGCGCGCCCGTGGGCGGGGCACACCGGCCGCCTTCCTCGGGGCGGGTCTCGTCTACGGACTGGCGGCGCTGGCCGTGCCCACGGTCCTCGGTTTCTGCCTCCTGGCGGCCGCCTGGATCGCCTGGAAGGGACCTTCGCGCCTCGGGGCGGCGCTCTTCCTCCTCGGCATCGCAGCGGCGCTCCTGCCCGTGGCCTGGCGCAACTACGCCGTCGGCGGCGAGCCGGTCCTCATCTCCTACAACTCGGGGGTCAACTTCCACATCGGCAACAGCGCCGACCACGAGCGCCTGGTGCGGATCCGCCCCGGGTGGGAGTGGGACGACCTCGTGGCCGAGCCGGTGGAGGCCGGCATCGAGGACAGGTCGGAGCGCTCCGCCTGGTTCTGGCGGCGCGCCCTGGGGTACATGCGCGCCGAGCCCCTGCACTATGCCGCCCTGCAGGCACGCAAGAGCCTGAGGCTCCTGAACGGCCACGAGGAGGGCCGCAACCAGGGCATCTACTACTGGCGCCACCACTCCGGGGTCCTGGCGGCCACCCTCTGGAAGCGGGTCATCGCCTTCCCCTTCGGCGTCGTCGCCCCTCTCGCCGTCCTCGGCCTGGTCCTGGCCATCCACCGACGGGGCCTCGACCCGGCGACGCTCTTCGTCCTGGCCTACGCGGCCGCGGTGGTCGCCTTCTTCCCCACCTCCCGCTACAGGGCCCCCATGCTCCCCGTCCTGCTGGTGCTGGCGGCGCACGCGGGGTGGTGGCTGTGGGACCGCTTCCGCGAGGGCCGGTACCGGCCGGCGGTTCCGGCCGCCGGGGCGGTGGCCCTTGTCGGGCTGTTCAGCAACCTCGGCGCCGGCCCCATGGAGATGGCCGGCGACGCCGCCATCCACTACAACATCGGCCAGGCCCACTCCCGCCAGGGCCGCGCCGCCGAGGCCGGGAAAGCCCTCACCCGCGCCGTGGAGCTGGACCCCGCCTACTGGCAGGCCTGGAACGACCTCGGCACGATCCAGGCTCAGCAGGGGGATGCCGCCGGAGCCGCCGTCATCTTCGAGCGCGTCACCCGGGCGCGCCCCGACCGCCCCGAGCCCTGGGTCAACCTCGCCCACTCCTGCAGGGCCCTCGGGCGGCTCGACGAAGCCGTCCCCGCCTACGAGCGAGCCTTGTCCGCCAGCGGTCACCTGCCAACCCTCTACGCCGGACTCATGCACCTGCACTTCGAGCGCGGCGACCCCGACGCGGCCCGGCGGGTCCTGGCGGAGGCCCTCGAGCACCGGCCGGACGAGCGGGAGAGACTGCTCCACATCTTCGCCCGCCTGCAGTCGCCGGCCGCCCCGGGCCGCCGCCGGTGACCGCTACCGTGAGCCGCGGCCTGGCACGTCAACCCCCACCCCCTCCTGGAGCTCCCATGGTCACTCACCGGGTGCGGACGCACCCCGAAGGGCATGTCCTGCCGCCGCAGGAGCAGCTGGCGTGGAAAATCGCCGCCGTGGCCGCCGCCGCTCCGGCCGGCGCCGACGACGCTGCCGAGATGGTCGGCAACCGGATCATCGACAACGCCGCGGTGGCCGCCGCCGCCTTCGATCGCGCCCCCGTGCGGAACGCCCGCCTCCTCGCCCTCGGCTATCCCCACCCCGGGGGCCGGGGGGCCAGCCTCTTCGGCCTGCCGCCGGAGCGCACCGTCCACTGCGAATGGGCCGCCCTGGCCAACGGCGTGGCCGTGCGCGAGCTCGACTTCCACGACTGCTTCCTCGCCGCCGACTACTCCCATCCTGCCGACACGATCCCCGGCGTGCTGGCCGCCGCCCAGCAGACAGGCCGCGCCGGCGCCGACCTGGTGCGCGGCATCCTGGTGGCCTACGAGACCCAGATCTCCCTAGTGCGGAGCGTCTGCCTGCACGAGCACAAGATCGACCACGTGGCCCACCTCGCCCCCGCCGTCGCTGCCGGCGTCGGCGCCCTGCTGAAGCTGCCGGTGGAGACGATCTTCCAGGCCGTGAACCAGGCCGTTCACCTCGGGTGCTCGACGCGGCAGTCGCGCAAGGGGGACATCACCAGCTGGAAGGCGTATGCCCCGGGCCAGTCCGGCAAGACCGCCCTGGAGGCGGTGGGCCGCTCACTCCTCGGCGAGCGCGCGCCCTCGCCGATCTACGAGGGGCGCGACGGCGTCATCGCCTGGCTCCTCTCCGGTCCCGACGCCGAGTACGAGGTCTCCCTGCCGCCCCCGGGAGAGCCCACGCGGGCGATCCTCGATTCCTACACCAAGGAGCACTCCGCCGAGTACCAGGCCCAGGCCCTGATCGACATCGGGTTCGCTCTCCACGCCCGCGGCCTCGACCTGGAAGCCGTGCGCGAGGTGATTGTGCGCACCAGCCACCACACCCACTTCGTCATCGGCACGGGTTCCAGGGACCCGGAGAAAATGGATCCTTCCGCCTCGCGGGAAACCCTCGACCACAGCGGCATGTACATCCTCACCGTGGCCTGGGAGGACGGCCGCTGGCACCACGTCGACTCGTACACGCCGGAGCGGGCCAACCGCCCGTCCACGATCTCCCTGTGGCGGAAGGTGCGCACCGAGGAGGTGGAGGAGTGGACCCGGGCCTACCACGAGTCCGACTTCCGGCGGCGGAGGTTCGGCGCCGAGGTGGTGGTGCGGATGGCCGACGGTTCCGAGGTGGTGGAGCGCCTCGACAACCCCAACGCCCACTCCCTGGGAGCGCGTCCCTTCGAGCGCCCGGACTACATCGGCAAGCTGCGGTCGCTTGGGGAAGGACTCGCCGCCCCGGAGGAGGTCGAACGCTTCCTGGGACTGGTGGAGCGGCTGCCGGAGCTGGTGCCGGAGGAGGTGCGGCGGCTCAGCCTGACCCTGCGGGCGGGCCGGGAGGATGAAGGGGTGGAGCGCGTTGGGATCCTGGCCTGAGCCGGAGGCCTCAGTTGCGGCGCAGCAGTTCCTCCCAGGTGTCGGCGGCTTCCCAGCCCAGCAGGCGGCGGGCCTTGTCGACGCGGTACTTCCGGTGCGGCTGCCCGGCGCAGATGAGAAAGACCTCATGGGGAGAGGGCATGGCCGGGGCTCGAAGGCCGTGGAGCATGGCCCGGCCCGTGTCCTCCCAGGAGACGGTGAAGGGACCGACGCCGCCCCCGCGCTCCTCGGGGAGGATCTCCCTCGGCCGGAAGAGGCAGTAGAGGAATGTCAGGGTCTCGACTCCTCGGCTCTCGGCGAAGACCCTGGTGATCTCGCCTCCCAGGTACTTGGTCAGCGCGTAGAGATCGTCCCCCGGGTGCAGGGGGACCTCGTCCGGTACGTCGTGGTCGTGCCAGGAGTCGGCGGCGTGGTGGAGGGCCACGTGGAAGGGCCCGGTGTGGATCAGCCGCTCGAGCCCGCACTCGGCGGCGGCCCGGGCCACGTGGAAGGCGCCCACGGTGTTGACGGTGAAAGCCTTCTCCGGATGGTCCCTCAGGACGGTGACATTGATGGCCGCGTCCATGCCCCGGCAGGCCTCCAGGACCTGGTCGTAGCGGGTGATGTCCACGACTCTGCGCTCGTGGGGCGCAGGTAGGAGCGGGGGCAGGGGCGCCCTGGCGCTCTGGCGCCGCTCCTCGGCCACGATCCGGTCGAGGGGCGCCAGATCGGTGCAGCGCAGCGTATAGTGGTCCTTCAGGGCCTCCATCGTCGTCGCCCCCACCGGCCCGCCGGCCCCGAAGATCACCACCTTCCCCCCGTCGACCGCGGCCATCTCAACTCCCGCCGGTGAGGACGTGGTCCACGCTCCAGCAGTACCCGTCGGCAGCCGCTTCGCGGCCCAGGGCCGCGGCGACGGCCTGCACGGCTTCCCAGGAGGACGTGCCTTCCGGATCGTCGAGATCCCCCATGCGCAGACACCGCACCTCGACGGCGCCCGTGCGCGCGATCTCGCGGCAGACGAGCTCCGCCAGGTACGGCGCCAGGGACTCGCCGTCGGGGCGCGGCCGGGGACGCCACCACGGTTCGACGACGTAGTCCGCGGGGTAGTCCTGCATGAGCGAGAAGGGACTCACGAGGACGATGCGGCCGATCCCCGCCTCGCGGGCGGTCTGCACGAGGACGTAGGTGCCCCGGCTGAGAGCGTCCAGCCACTCCGCCTCCGCCGCGGAGCCCTCCCCCGCGGACGGACCATGGGGCTGAGCGTGGACGACGGCCGCGGCGCCCTGCAGGGCCTCGCGGGCGCCCTCGGGGAGGCGCAGGTCGGAGGATCGGTAGTCCATGACTCCATCGAGATCGGCCGCGGGACCTGGGCTCTCGCCGATGGCGATGACCCCTCCGGCAGCAGACAGGCCCCGGCAGAGCGCCGCCCCCATGGGCCGGTCGGCTCCGGTGACGGCCACGGGGCCGGTCACCACGACAGCTTGGAGGTCAGGTTGTGGAAGAAGTAACTCGGCTCGAAGTAGATCAGCCGCGCCGTGCGCTCCGAGGAGCCGATCTCCACGTCGTCGCCCGGGGCGAGCTCTCCCATGCGCCGGCCGTCAGCGGTGAGCAGAACCTCGGGCTCCCGGGTCTCGGGGCTCACATGGAGTCGCACCCGGGCCTCGGGCCGCAGGATCAGGGACCGGGAGGTGAAGTTGTATTCGTTGATCCCGTCGAGCACGAGACAGCGGACCTCGGGGGTCACGATGGGAGCGCCCGTGGCCAGGAGGAAGCCGGTGCTCCCGGTGGGGGTGCCGACGACGACGCCGTCGCCGCATATCGTCCGGATCTTCGATCCGTCGACGAAGACGTCGATGAAGACGAGGCGGTTGCTGCTGCGTACCAGCACCTCGTTCACGGCGCGCACCTCGCCGCCGGGGTAGCGGCAGGTGAGGGCGAGCCGCTCACTGAGGATGTAGTCACCGGCCGCCAGGCGGCCGAGGATTCCTTCCAGGTCGGAGCGGTCGCCGGCGGTGAGGAAGCCAACGGTGCCGTAGTTGATGGCCAGCACCGGGGCCTCCGGACAGAGATCCAGGGCGCGCAGGACGGTGCCGTCCCCGCCCATGGCCATCACCAGGTCGAGATCTTCCGGCGGCTGCGCACCGTCCTCCAGAACGCACAACTCGATACCGTGCCCGTGCAGCAGGCGGCGCATCTCTTCGAGGGGAAAGGGCTGTCCCTCGTCGCGCAGGAGGGCACCGATCCTGCGGAGGGAGGGCACCCCGGCCGGTCCCGTCCTATCCGGCACGCGCCTCCGTGCCGGCCTGGGCCTCGTACGCCTTGATCAGCGCCTGGGTGCCGTCGTCGGCGCCGCCGAGGCGCTCGACGATGTTGAAGTACTGGTGGGCGATACTCGTGCCCGGCAGGGCCAGCTTGACGTCGTTGGCCGCCTCGAGGACGAGCTTGAGGTCCTTCTGCTGCAAGCGCACCATGAACCCCGGATCGAAGTCCCCCTTGAGAATCCGCGGGCCCAGATTGGTCATCTGCCAGGAGCCGGCGGCGCCGCCGGAGATGGCGTCGAGGACCTTCCCCACGTCCATGTCGGAGGCCGCCGCCAGCATCAGGGCCTCGGCCATGGCCAGGTTGGCGCAGGCCACGGCGATCTGATTGCAGGCCTTGGTCGTCTGCCCGGCGCCGCTGCCGCCGATGAGGTTGACATTCTTTCCCATGGCCTCGAAGACGGGCAGACAGTCGTCGAAGACGGACTGCTCGCCCCCTACCATGATCGACAGCGTCCCCTGCTGGGCCCCCACGTCGCCGCCGCTCACCGGCGCGTCGAGCATGTGCACGCCCGACTCCTGCAGGCGTGCGGAGATCTCGCGGGTGGCGCGGGGCGAGATGGTGCTCATGTCGATGACGGTAGCCCCCCTGCGGGCGCCGTGGACGACGCCCTCCTCGCCGAGGATCACCGCCTCCACGTCGGGGGTGTCGGTGACGATGGTGATGATCACATCGCTGCCTTCGGCCGCCTCCCTCGGGGAGGCCGCACGGAGGCCGCCGGCCTCGACCACCTCCTGCACGCCGGGACGGTCGGAGCGGTTGTAGACCTTCAGCGAAAACCCGGCCTTCATGAGATTCAGAGCCATGGGGGCGCCCATGATCCCGAGGCCGACGAAGCCGATGCGCGTCTCTGTGGGTGTGGCTGGCATGACCAAGTGCTCTCCTGGGTCAGAAGTTCGAATAGAACTGGTGCCGGTTGTCCTCGATGTCGGCGTTCTCGTAGATCTGCGCGTACCACACCTGCAGCGACTCGGCGCGGCGCATCTGCAGCAGCTCCGCCTCGACCGAGGCCCGCTCCTCCTCGAAGGCGGCCTCGTCGATGGCGGTCTTCTCGGTCAGGTGCAGGAGGTAGGCGCCGTTGCCCTGGACCACGACGCCGCTCACCTGGCCGGCCTCCAGGGCGAAGGCGGCGCCGGCGAACTCGCCGCCCCGGCCGACACCGGGGACGAAGTCCATTCTCGCGAAGGGCCCGCCGGTGCGGACCTCGAGTCCCTCGGCGGCCACGGCGTCGGCAAAGCCCTGCCCCGCCTCCACCGCCTCCTTCACCGGGAGCAGCTTCTCGCCGGCGATCTCGGAGCGCTTGAGGCGCCGCACCGACGACTCCAGCTGCGGCCGGACCTCCTCGAGAGGGAGGACGCCCTCGGCCCGGCGCCCGGTGAGCTCGGCCACGAAGTACCCCGCCTCGGTGCTGCCCACGGGACTCTGCTCGCCGACCTCGCTGTCGAAGAGCCGGCCCACGACCCAGCCCGTGCCGCCGCCCGTCACGCCCGGAAGCGACCCCCCGCGGCCGATCCAGCCGGCCTCGCGGACCTCCAGCCCCTCGCCGAGCGCCGCCTGGCGCAACCCGCCCTCGGCCGCGGCGGCCGCCAGGGCCTCGGCCCGCTCGAGGATCTCGTCTTCCGACTGCGGCGAGGCCCGGTGCTTGAGCAGGAGGTGCCGGGCCCGGACGCGCTCCTCCTCCCCGGGCTCGGCGGCGGGCCTCTCCTCTACCTTGATGAGGTGCCAGCCGTACATGGTCTGCACCGGCTGAGAGACCTCGCCCGGGGCCAAGGCGAAGGCCGCCTCCTCGAACTCGGGTACCATGGAGCCGCGGCCGAAGAGACCGAGGTCGCCGCCGTTCTCCGCGGTGCCCTCGTCGTCCGACATGGCCGACGCCATGTCGCCGAAGTCGGCTCCCGCCTCGACGATCTCGCGCCGCAGGCGAAGGATCTCCTCGGCCACCCCGGCCGAGTCCGCGGCGCTCGGTTGGCGGGGCATGAGCACGTAGATCACCTGGATCTGCTCGGGGTGCAGGAAGTCGGACTCGCGCTCCTCGTACCGGGCCCGCAGATCCTCGTCGGTCACCGTCACGCCTGCGGCCGGGACCGTCGACACCGGCACGAAGGCGTACTCGACGGTGGCCCTCTCGTTGCGGTCCTCGTAGTGCCGGCGGACCTCCTGGGGGGTCACACGGGCCGTCTCGGCCAGCAACCCCTGCAGGCGCCGGGCGATCAGCTGCTGGTGGATCATGCGCTCCACCTGGGCGATGAAGGGGCGTTGCTCCCGCACCGTGGTCTCGTCGCTGAAGATCTGCTGGTAGAGCTCGAGGTCGAACTCGCCGTCGCGCTGGAAGGCGGACAGCTCCCGAACCACGTCCGGCGGCGAGTTCCTCGCGTAGAAGGCGAGCTCCTCGTCGGTGATCTCGATGCCCAGGCGGTGGACCTCCTGGCGCAGCAGGACCTCCGAGACCAGGGCCTGCCAGACCTCGCCCACGAGCTGATCGGTCTCCCCCCCCTCCTGCCGGCGCAGGCGCGCCGCGTTCTGCAGCGCCTGCTGGAAGAGGCGGTAGGAGACCTGCTCCCCGTTGATGGAGCCCACCACGTCCGTGCCCCGCCCAGTGGACGTGCCGGAGTAGTCGGCTCCCCATTCCACGACGATCAGCCCTACAAAGGCGAGGATCACGAACCACATGATGATGGCCGTGCGCTCGCGCAGTTTCGTCATCATTTTGCGTCAGCTCTCCTGGTGGGCGCCCGCCCTGGCCGGGGCTGACGCCGGGTCTCTCAACAGGCAGGCCACGCGCCGCCCGTCTCCCGGGTCGACGAGGCCTGGCACCTCCCGACGGCAGCGGTCGCGCGCCTCGGGACAACGCGGGTGGAAGGCGCAGCCCACGGGCACCCGGGCGGGGCTGGGGACATCGCCGCCCAGCACCACTCGCTGCCGGCGGGCGGCCGGGTCCGGCACCGGCACGGCGGCCATCAGCGCCCGGGTATAGGGATGGCTCGGCGAGCCGAACAACTGGTCCCGGGTGGCAAGCTCCACGATTCGTCCCAGGTACATCACGGCCACGCGGTCGGCGACGTGCCGGATGACGCCGAGGTCGTGAGCGATGAAGAGGTACGTGAGCCCGAGATCGCGCTGGATGTCCTGGAGCAGATTCACGATCTGCCCCTGCACGGAGACATCGAGGGCGGAGACCGGCTCATCGGCGACCACGAAGGCCGGGTTCACGGCCAGGGCCCGGGCGATGCCGATCCGTTGCCGCTGCCCGCCGCTGAACTCGTGCGGGTACCGGGAGGCGGCGCTCGCCGGCAGGCCGACCCTCTCCAGAAGCTCGGCCACCCGTGCGGACATCCGGCCCTCCACGATCCCGTGGATCCGCGGCCCCTCTCCGAGAAGGCTGCGCACCCGCATCCTCGGATTCAGGGAGCTGTACGGATCCTGGAACACCATCTGCATGTGCCGCCGCAGCGACCGCAGCTCGCGGCCGTCGAGGTCCGCGAGGTTCCGGCCCTGAAAGTACGCCGCCCCCGAGGTGGCGTCGAGGAGCCGCAGCATCAGCCGGCCGAGGGTTGTCTTGCCGCAGCCGCTCTCGCCGACGACGCCGAGGGTTTCGCCGGGCCACACCTGCAGGGAGACGTCCTCCACCGCGCGCACCCAGCCGCGGACGCGCCCCCAGGCCCCGCGGCGGACCGGGAAGTACTTGCCCAGGCCGCGGGTCTCGACGATGGGCTCCACGGCCTCAGACGGAGGCATCCCATCTCCAGCAGGCGGCGCCGTGGCCCGGACCGACCTCCTCCAGGGACGGGGACTCGCCGCGACAGCGGTCCTCCGCCAGTGGGCACCGGGGGTGGAAGCGGCAGCCCGAGGGGAAACCCGTGGCCTCGGGGACGCGGCCGGGGATGACCTCCAGGCGGTTCAGGGGACCCTGGAGCTGCGGGACCGAGCGCAGCAGCCCCCTCGTGTACGGATGCCGGGGGTCGGCGAAGAGCCGCGCCGTCTCCGCCGTCTCCACGATGCGCCCCGCGTACATCACCGCCACCCTGTCGGCGGTCTCGGCCACGACGCCGAGATCGTGGGTGATCAGCAGGACGGCCATGTGGAACTCGGCCTGCAGCCGTTGCAGCAGGTCCAGGATCTGGGCCTGGGTGGTCACGTCGAGGGCCGTGGTCGGCTCGTCGGCGATGAGCACGTCGGGGGTGCAGGACAGGGCCATGGCGATCATGACCCGCTGCCGCATGCCGCCGCTGAGCTGGTGCGGGTACTCGTCGACGCGCTGCTCCGGAGCCGGGATGCCAACCCTCCGCATCATGTCGACGGCCCGCTCCCGCGCCTCCCGCCGGCCCGCGTCCCGGTGCCGGCGGACGGCCTCGGCGATCTGGTCGCCGCAGGTCAGGACCGGATTGAGGCTGGTCATCGGCTCCTGGAAGATCATGGCGATTTGGTTGCCCCGGACGCCGCGCATCTCCTCCTCCTCCAGGTCGAGGAGATCGCGCCCCCGGAGCCGGACCCGGCCCCCCTCGATCCGGCCCGGAGAGGAGACCAGCCGCAGTACGGACAGGGCGGCGAGGCTCTTGCCGCAGCCGCTCTCTCCCACCAGCCCGAGGGTCTCGCCCCGGCCGAGGTGGAAGGAGAGTCCGTCGACGGCGCGTCCGACCCCGCTCCGGGTGTGGAACCAGGTGCGCAGACCGCGCACCTCGAGGACCGGCTCCTCGCCTGACGCCGGGCCCGGGGGCGAAGGGGTCACGGCCGTCACCGGGAGAGTGGGGCGGCGTCTGTGGCCCGCAGGGCGTGACCCTCCGTGCCGTACGTCTCCCGGGCCAGGATCTCGGCCCGCCGGCGCTCCGCGGGGGTCAGTGGGGCCTCGCGAACGGGCAGCCCGAGGACCTGACCGAAGCCTGCCGCCAGGCAGTCCACGAAGCGGTCCCTGTCCAGGGGCTGCCCGGCGCACTCGGCCAGGTGCGTGCTCGCAGCCTCCAGAGACGGATCCCCCTGCCGCGGCGCCGGGATCAACTCCGTCAGGCGCAGGTGCTCGGGCCCGGCCAGCAGGGAACCGTGCTGCAGCAGCGCCCCCCGCGTGCGGCGCTGGGCGCTGCCCACCAGCTTGCGGCCGCCGCTGGTCAACTCCCAGCGCGAGGCGCTGGCGAAGCAGGCCCCGTGCCGGGCGCCGGGACGCCCCCCGGGAGCCAACTCGACGTCGACCCCGCCGCGCCGCAGGCCCTCGGCCAGACACTCCCCGAGGATGCGGCACGCCTCCGGCAGGGGATGGGCCGCGGGGCCCTCGCCCTCGGCGCAGTGAAAGCTGTAGGTGATCTCGTTCCAGTGCAGGACCGCCCGCCCCCCGTGGGGCGGCGAACGATGTCGATGCCGAGGTCCCGGCAACGGCCGACGTCGACGGCCTCCCGGGCGCGCTGGCCCAAACCGAGACTGACCGCCGGGGGGCTCCACCCGTAGGTGCGCAGGATCGGGCCGCCGCCGCCGCGGGCGGCGTCGAGGAGGACGTCGTCGACGGCCATGTTGAGCGCCCCCGGCAGTGCCCCCGTGTCCAGGAAGCGCATCGACATCAGATCTCGCCGAGGCTCTGCAGCGCGTCCCTGGCGGCCATCTGCTGCGCCTCCTTCTTGGAGCGCCCCTGCCCCCGGCCGATGGTCTGGCCGGTGACGCTCACATCGACACTGAAGACCTTGTCGTGGTCGGGACCGCGCTCGCCCTGCACCTGGTACCGGGGATGGCCTTCTCCCTGCCCCTGCACATGCTCGAGGAGCTTGCTCTTGAAGTTGACGAAGTCCTCCCCGCCCACCAGCCCTTCCATGTCGTGGAGGACGACGGCCTCGACGAAGCGGCGCGCCGGCCGCAGCCCCCCGTCGAGGTAGAGGGCGCCGATGACGGCCTCGAAGGCGTCGCTGAGGATCGAGTCCTGGTCGGCGCCGCCGGCGGCTCTCTCCTCGGGACTGAGCAGAATGTGGCCGCCCAGGTCCATCGCTCGCGCCCGGCGGGCCAGGAGAGCGCGGCTCACGGCCAGGGATTTCATCTGTGTCAGGTCTCCCTCACGCCGGTCGCGGTAGCGGCGGAACAGGTGGTCCGCCACCAGGAGGTCGAGGACGGCGTCGCCGAGGTACTCCAGGCGCTCGTTGGAATCGACCCCGTCGCAGTGGTTGGCGTACACGTAGGAGCGGTGCTTGAGGGCGTGGGCGAGGAGGCGGGGATCGCGGAACCGGTACCCGAGCCGTCTCTCCAAGTCCCGGAGCCGCGGCACCTCGGCCGCCGACGGCCTCAGGCCGAGCCGGCCGAGAGCGGCGCGAATCCAACCCATCCGCTGGCGGGGAGGATCCGTCGGCAAAGGCGGGTCCTCAGGCGGCGCGGGTGAAGACGAGGGCGGCGTTGTGGCCGCCGAAACCGAAGGAGTTGTTCATCACGCCGTCGACCTGCACCTCTCGGGCCTCGTTGGCCACGTAGTCGAGATCGCAGGCCGGGTCGGGGGTTTCGTAGTTGATCGTCGGTGGCAGCACTCCGTTCTTGAGGGCGAGCAGGCAGGCGATGCTCTCGACGGCGCCCGCGGCGCCGAGGAGGTGCCCGGTCATCGACTTGGTGGAGCTCACGGCCAGCCCCTGTGCCCGGTCGCCGAAAACGCCTTTCAGCGCCGCCGTTTCCTGCGGGTCACCGACCACGGTGGAGGTGCCGTGGGCGTTGACGTAGCCGATCCCCCCCGGGTCGAGGCGGGCGTCCTCCAGGGCCAGGCGCATCGCCCGGGCGCCGCCCTCTCCCTCGGGAGCCATGTCGGTGATGTGGTAGGCGTCGGCGGTGAATCCGAGTCCGCGGAACTCGCCGTAGATTTCGGCGCCCCGGCGGCGGGCATGCTCGTACTCCTCCAGAACCAGGGCCCCCGCCCCCTCGCCGAGGACGAAGCCGGAGCGGTCGGCGTCGAAGGGCCGGCTCGCCCGCCGCGGCTCGTCGTTGCGCACGGACAGGGCCCGGGCGGCGGCGAAGCCGGCCACGGACAGAGGCGTGACGGCGGCCTCGGTGCCGCCGGTGACCATGACATCGGCGTCGCCGTACTGGATCTTGCGCCCCGCCTCGCCGATGGCGTGGGCGGCCGAGGCGCAGGCCGACACGGTGGTGTAGTTGGGGCCTCGGGCGCCGAGCTTGATGGAGATCATCCCCGCCGACATGTCGCTGATGATCATGGGGACGAAGAACGGGCTCAGGCGCCCCGGCCCGCGCTCGCTGAGCACGGAGTGCTGGTCCTCGAGGGTGGCGATGCCGCCGATGCCCGAGCCGAAGATGACGCCTACGCGCTCGGACCGGAGGCGGTCCATGTCGAGGCCGGCGTCGGCGAAGGCCTGCGTGGCCGCATGCACGCCGTACTGGACGAAGGCGTCGTTGCGGCGAACCTCCTTGCGGTCGAGGCAGGACTCGGGGTCGAAGCCCTTGACCTCCCCCGCGATCGTGACCTTCTGGCCGGTGGTGTCGAAGCGGGTGATGGGCCCGATGCCGGAACGGCCGTTGGTCAGGGCGTCCCAGTAGGCGACGGGATCGTTGCCGTTCGGGGCCAGCACCCCGAGTCCGGTGACCACCACTCTCCGCCGCTCCACGACCACCGCCTCAGGCCTTGGCGTTCTCTTCGAGGTACTGAATGGCGTCGGTGACGGAAACGATCTTCTCGGCGTCCTCGTCGGGGATATCGAGGCCGAACTCCTCCTCGAAGGCCATGACCAGCTCGACCGTGTCGAGCGAGTCGGCGCCGAGGTCGTCGATGAAGGACGCCTCCCTGGTCACCTGCTCGGCATTGACGCCGAGCTGTTCGACGATCAGGTCGCGTACCCGCTCTTCGATGGTTGGCATGCAGGTCTCCTCCTTGTGCGCTTGCCGAATCGGGGGTGGGCAACGTTACCCGGGCGGTTCACCTATATATGCAGGGTCCTGAGACGGCGCAACCGGGATCCTGGATCCCGCGCCGCCCGGCTACATCGTCATGCCGCCGTCGACGGCCAGCACCTGCCCGGTGATGTAGGCGGCCCGTTGGGAAGCGAGAAAAGCCACGGCGTCGGCCACCTCCTCCGGTGTGCCCGTCCGGGCCAGTGGCACGTGAGCCATCAGGTGCTCGACGGCCTCCTCCGGGAGCTCGGCCGTCATTCCCGTATCCGGGACGTACCCAGGGGCGACGACGTTGACGGTGACCCCGCGCGAGGCCATCTCGCGGGCCAGGCTCTTGGTGAAGCCGATCAGTCCCGCCTTCGAGGCCGAGTAGTTGGCCTGGCCGGCGTTGCCCACGATCCCCGCCACGGAGGAGATGGAGATGATCCGCCCCTCCCGGGCGCGCATCATCGGCCGGGCCGCCGCCTTGGTGCAGTGGAAGGCGCCCTTGAGATTGGTCGCCAGCACCGCGTCCCAGTCCTCCTCCTTCATGCGCAGCAGGAGGTTGTCGCGCCGGATGCCGGCGTTGTTGACGAGGATGTGGATGCCCCCCAGCTCGGAGATCGTCCGCTTCACGGTCTCCGCTGCCTGGCCGGCGTTGGAGACGTCCGCCGCGCATGCGAGGGACGGCACCCCCAGGGCGGCGATCTCGGCGGCCGTGGACTCCGCCGCCGACTCCGTGCGCGCGCAGACGGCCACGGCCGCGCCCTCCGCCGCAAGGCGCAGGGCGATCGCCCGCCCGATGCCGCGGGATCCGCCGGTGACCAGGGCTGCCTTGCCGTCGAGATCTGCCATCGCTCTCCCTCGTGGGAATTCAGACACCGGTTTCGAGACCGCTCATCTCCTCGGCGGTGCCCGCGGTCTCCACCCTCAGGTCGCGGAGGATGCGTCGGACCAGGCCCTTCAGCACGCTGCCGGGACCGACCTCGAAGGCCCGCTCCACCCCCATGGCGGAGAGGGCCCGCACAGACTCCGTCCAGCGCACGGGAGCCGTCATCTGCTCGAAGAGGAGGCGCCGCAGTGCGCGGGGATCGGTCTCGGGCGCAGCGGTCACGTTGGTCACCACGGGCACCGAGGGGGGGCTGAACCGGGTCCCCGCCAGCCGCGGCGCCAGGCCTTCGGCGGCCGACGCCATGAGAGGGGAGTGAAAGGCTCCGCTCACCGGCAGTTCGACAACCCTCCGGGCGCCGGCCGCCTCGGCGGCGGCCATGGCCCTCTCCACCGCGCCCGCCTCGCCGGACAGGACCACCTGGCCCGGGGAGTTGTAGTTCGCGGGCACCACCTCGGGACCGATCTCCTCGCACAGACCCGCCGCGACGTCGTCTTCGAGGCCGATGACGGCCGCCATCTTCCCCGGACGCTCGCCGCCGGCGGCCTGCATCAGGCGCCCCCGCTCCCGCACCAGGGACAGGCCCTCGGGGAATTCGAGCACCCCGGCGGCCGTGAGGGCCGAGTACTCCCCGAGGCTGTGGCCCGCCACCGCGTCCGGGCGAAGGCCGCGCTCCGCCAGCAGGCGGGCCACGGCGACGCTGTGCACGTACACGGCCGGCTGGGTGACCTCGGTCTGGCTGAGACGCTCCATCGGTCCCTCGAAGCAGACCCGCGACAGGTCGAATCCGAGTATCCCGTCGGCCTCCTCGAAGGTCTCCCGGACCACGGGATGGCGCTCCCGGAGATCGGCCCCCATGCCGACGAACTGGGAGGCCTGGCCGGGAAAGAGAAAGGCGGTTCCGGCGCTCACGAGACCCGGCCCCAGCGCAGGAGGACGCTGCCCCAGGTGAGGCCGGCGCCGACGGCCGTCATCTGCACCAGGTCTCCGGGTTCCAGGCGGCCCTCCTCCGCCGCCTCGGAGAGGGCGATGGGCACGGTACCGGCCGTGGTGTTGGCATAGCGTTCGATGTTGCTCAGCACTCGCTCCTCCTCCAGGCCCATGCGCTCGGCGGTGGCGGTGATGATCCGCTGGTTCGCCTGGTGCGGGACGAACAGCTTCAGGTCCTTCGGGGTCAGTCCGTTGCGCTCCAGCAGGGAGAGCGAGACCTCCGCCATCCGCTGGATGGCGAAGCGGAAGACCGCCCGGCCCTCCTGGTGAAGGTAGTGGTCCCGGGCTTCCACCGTCTCCCGGGTCGCCGGGTGCAGGCTGCCGCCGGCGCGGATGAAGAGGTCCTTGCCTCCGCGGCCGTCGGCGTGCAGCTCGAAGTCCACGATCCCCTCGTCCGCAGCCTGCGCCGGCTCGAGCAGAACCCCTCCGGCGCCGTCGCCGAAGAGGACGCAGGTGGCGCGGTCGGTGGGATCGACGACGGCGCTCATCTTGTCGGCGCCGATGACCATCACCTTGCGGTGCGCCCCGGTGGCGATGAACTGGGCCCCCGAGACCAGGGCGTAGACGAACCCCGAGCAGGCGGCCTGGAGGTCGAAGGCCCAGGCGCGGGTGGCGCCGACGGCCGCCTGCACCAGGCAGGCCGTGGAGGGGAGGAGCATGTCGGGCGTCATCGTCGCCACGATGATCAGGTCGACCTCCTCGGCGGCCGTCCCGGTGCGCCGGAGCAAGCCCTCGGCGACCTCGGTGGCCAGGGTGGAGATGCCGGCCCCTTCGAGGATCCGGCGCTCGCGGATTCCGGTGCGCTCGCGGATCCAGGCGTCGGAGCTGTCGACGACGCGCTCGAGGTCGAAGTTGGTGACCACCTTGTCGGGCAGGGCGCGCTCCACCGCCGTGATCGCCGCGACGGCGGCATGCGCAGGGGACACGGGGAGATCTCCGGCGCCTTGGGGTTCAGACCCGCGGTGCGACGGAACCGACTGTCGAAGGCCCGTCGGGACGCACCGGTGGGCAGGCCTCGATCAGCTCGCTCCCGGCGCGAGCCCGGACGGACCTGGTCAAGGGACCCCGGTCCCTAGTCCGAGGGCTCGAGGTAGGCGCGGCCCCGGTAGTGGCCGCAACTCTTGCAGACGCGATGAGGGCGGGCGGGCTGGCCGCAGTTGGAACAGGAGGTGATTGTGGCGGCCCTGAGCTTCCAGTGGGTACGGCGCTTGTCACGGCGTGTGCGCGAGATCCTTCGCTTCGGTACGGCGGCCATCTTCTCCCTAGCTCCTTTGACTCGTCTGTTGCTTCAGTCGGGCGAGAACCTCCCACCGGGGGTCGTCGACCTGGTCCGTGCAGGAGCAGGCGACACGGTTGCGGTCCTCCCCGCACCGTGGGCACAGGCCCAGGCAGTCGGGCTTGCAGTAGATCCGCAGGGGCATCTCCAGCACGAGAGCGTCGTGCAGGCGCTCGACGAGGTCGACCTCCTTGACCCCGGGATCGACGATCTCCACCTCGTCCTCCTCCGCAACCGCCGCCACTTCGTCCTCGGTGGCCTCCTTGCGCTGAAGGAGAAACTGCATCTGCGCCCGGACCCGGGTGCGGGCCTCTGCCAAGCAGCGGCAGCACTCGCCTCGCAACGTGGCGCCGAGGGACCCGCTCACCGTGAACATCTGCAGGCTGCGGACGACCCGCAGGGTGACACCGACGGGACCTTCGAACTCGAAGTCGACATCCGCCAGATCGAGATGGTCCGGATCGATATCGAAGCGATCCTCGCTCCGGCCTTCCTCCACCTCATCGAGGAGGATCGTCGTCGGCCGCCCCTGGCGGCTCGGCAAGGGGGCCTCCCCCTTCAGAAGAAGAACCCGATCTCGCGGACCGCGTTCTCCGGAGAGTCGGAAGCGTGCACGGCGTTGCACTGCACGTCGGTGCCGAAGTCGGCGCGGATCGTGCCCGCCGCCGCCCGGGTGCTGTCGGTCTCGCCGATGAACCGCCGCAGATGGGCGACGGCGTCGGGGCCCTCCAGCACCATCGGCACCACCGGACCCGAGGTCATGAAGGCCACCAGTTCTTCGTAGAAGGGCCGCTCCCGGTGGACCTCGTAGAACGCCCTCGCCCGCTCCTGCGGGAGCCGCTCCATGCGCAGCTCCCGCAGCAGGAATCCCTCGCCCTCGAGCCGCGCCAGAATCTGTCCCACCGCGTTCCTGGCTACGGCGTCGGGCTTGACGATGAGGAGCGTGCGCTCCGTCTCCACCTGCGATCCCCCCCGGGTGCGAACCGGCGAAAAAGCGGCCGGAGCGGATACCGCTCCGGCCTGACATAAGTGCATGAATTTAGGGGCGATTAGGACAACTGTCAACGTGATCGAAAGCGCTGCTTGACAGGGTTTTTCGAGCCGGATAGATTGCCGCGGGATGCCCCTCCACCCCCTTCTCGAGGAGGATGGCAAGGCCATCCGGGATCCGGTGTGGGGCTATGTCCACGTCCCGGGACCACTGCTGGCCCTCGTCGACACCGAGGACTTCCAGCGGCTGCGCACCATCAGCCAACTCGGCTTCGTCCACCTCGTCTACCCGGGCGCGCGCCACTCCCGCTTCGAGCACTCCCTCGGCGTCTATCACCTGGCCAAGCAGTTCCTCGTCCGGTTGCTGCGGTCCGACCCTCCCCTGGTCCTCGACGATCAGGACGTGCGCGTCTTTCTCGCCGCCACCCTGCTCCACGACATCGGCCACTATCCCTTCTCCCACACCCTCGAGGAACTGACCTCCTTCTTCGTCAGCCACGAGCAGCGGGCCCGCCTCCTGATCGAAGACCCTTCCGGCGAGATCTCCCGGGTCCTGCGCGAGGAGCTCGACATCGACCCCGTGCGGGTGGCCAACGTCATCGACTACGCCGCCAAGGACCTCGAGATTCCGCAGCGCGACCTGATGCTCGCCCGCATCCTGAGCGGGACCCTCGACCCGGACAAGATCGACTACCTGCTCCGCGATTCCCTGTTCTGCGGGGTCCCCTTCGGCGAGAGCGTCAACCGGGACCGTCTGATCGCCGCCATCACCTACGACGCGCGGCGGCGTCAACTGGCCATCCGCAGCAAGGGCGTCTCGGCCGTGGAGTCCCTGGCCTTCACCAACTACCTCATGTACCGCAACGTCTACTGGCATCACGCCGTGCGCTCGGCCACGGCCATGTTCAAGCGCTCGGTGCAGGAGGTTCTGCAGCACCCTGGCAGCGGCATCCGGGTCACCGACTTCCACCGGGTCACCGAGGGCGAGCTGCTCATGGCCCTGCGCGCCGAGCAGGACCGCCTCGGACTCGAGGGGGCCCGGGCGCTCCTCGACGGGGTCGTGCACCGGCGGCTGCACAAGCTGGCGGCCTACGTGTTCCCCGGAGAGCGCAAGGAGGGGTTGCTCCACTATCTCTACGAGCTCTACCAGCATCCCGACCGGCGCCGCCTCAAGGAGATCGACCTGAGCCGGCGCTTCGGCGAGCGGCTCGGGCGCCCGGTCACGGGCCACGAGATCCTCATCGACATCCCCAGCTTCCACAAGTCGCCCCAAGTCGACCTCAAGGTCTTCTACGGCGAGTCTGTGCCCTCCGACAAGCCACAGCCCCTGAGCTTCGACGACCCCGAGGTCTCCCGCCTGCGCGAGTCGCTGGTGGAGAACTTCGAGGACCAGGCCCGGGTCTTCCGCGTGTTCTGCGTCGCCGACGCCGAGTTCCTGTCCCTGGCCTCGGAGGAGGCGAAGGGCCACCTCGGCGCCAACGGCTGAGCCGACCGGGCGCGGGATCGAGATCTCATTGAACAGCTACCCTGAACTGCGCCTGCGCCCCAATGCCGAGCGGTTGCTGATCAAGGGACATCCCTGGGTGTTCAGCGGCGCCGTCGCGGCCCGTCACGCCGACGCCCGCCGCGGATCGATCGTCGACGTGGTCAACGACCGCGGACGCTTCATCGGCCGCGGCACCGCCAACCCCGGTTCCGAGATCGCCGTCCGCATCCTCACCCGGCAGCCGGACCAGGCGATCGATGCCGGCTTCATCCGCAGCCGGGTCGAGCGCGCCGTGGAGCTGCGCCGCCGCAGCCCGCTGCTGCGCGGCGTCGAGGCTCTGCGCCTCGTGCACGGCGAGAGCGACGGCCTGCCGGGCCTGGTGGTGGACGACTACGCGGGCTGGGCGGTCTTCCAGATCCACACCGCCGGCATGGAGGCCATGCGCGACTGGGTGCTGGCCGCTCTTCTGGAGGTGGTCTCCCCGCGCGGTCTGTACGAGCGCAGCGACGTGGGCACGCGCCGCGCCGAGGGGTTGCGCAACCGGCCCACGGGGCCGGCGGCCGGCGACGAGCCGCCCGGGCTGATCGAGTTCCACGAAGGCGAGGTGCCGCTCGCCGTCGACATCCGCCGGGGTCAGAAGACCGGCTTCTTCCTCGATCAGCGGGACAACCGGCGTCTGCTGGCCAGCGTCGCCCCCGGGCGCTCCCTGCTCAACGTCTTCGCCTACACGGGCGGGTTCACCGCCCACGCGCGCCACGCCGGCGCGGTGAGCAGCCTCGACGTCGATCTCTCTCCGCAGGCTCTGCGCCTGGGCCGGCGCATCTCCGGCGGTCTGGGCGGCGGACCCCACCGGTCGCTGGCGGCCGAGGCCTTTTCCTGCCTCGACCATCTCGCCGACCGCGGACACCGCTACGGGGTCGTCGTCCTCGATCCGCCTTCCCTGGTGCGCAAGGGGCGCGATCTCAAGCACGCCATGGGCGTGTACACCAAGCTCAACCGCAACGGCTTCCGCCTCGTCGAGGACGGCGGCTACCTGCTCACCTCCTCGTGCAGCACCCGGGTCACGGAGGAGGACTTCTTCCAGATCGTGAGGCGCGCCGCCTCCGGCGCCCGCGTCGACGCCCGCATCGTGGCCCGCACCCATCACCCGGCCGATCACGTCGTCGACCCGGCCTTCCCGGAAGGGCGTTACCTCAGCTCGGCCCTGGTCCGCGTCGACCGCGGGTGAGGTCACCGTGAAGAAGCCGCTCAGCGACGACCTGCGGCTGAAGCTCGAGGCCCTGCCCAGGGGGCCCGGCGTCTACCGCATGAAGGACGAGGCGGCGAAGATCCTGTACGTGGGCAAGGCCAAGAGCCTGCGCAGCCGCGTGCGCTCCTACTTCCAGGAGTCCGGGACGGCCGAGCGGGGTCCGCAGATCCAGGCCCTGATGGGGCGGGTGGCCGACTTCGACTGCATCGTCACCGAGACCGAGGGGGAGGCGCTGATCCTCGAGGCGGAGCAGATCAAGGCCTGCCACCCGCGCTACAACATCAACCTCAAGGACGACAAGAAGTACCCCTTCATCCGCATCACCGACGAGGCCTACCCCCGCATCTACTGGACCCGGGACCTGGTCCGCGACGGATCGCGCTACCTCGGGCCGTACAGCAACGCCCGGCAGATGCGCACCCTGCTCGACGTGATGCACAAGGTCTTCCCCGTCCGCAGCTGCCGCTACGACCTCCCCGACCCCAAGGTCAAGCTGTGCATGGAGTACCAGATCCGGCGCTGCGAGGGGCCTTGCGAGGACCTGGTGAGCCGCGAGCAGTACCGCGGCACGGTGAGCCAGGCGACCCGCTTCCTCAGGGGCGACAAGACCAGCGTCATCCGCGAGCTGAAGACGCGGATGGCGGAGGCGGCGGGCCGGCAGCGCTTCGAGCAGGCCGCCCGCCACCGCGACCAGATCCGCGCCCTCGAGCTCTACCAGTCGCGGCAGAAGGTCGTCCTCGAGGAGAAGGTCGACCGCGACGTGGTCGGCCTTGCCCGGCACGACGACGAGGCCTGCTGCGCGGTGCTGGAGATCCGGGAAGGCCGCCTGGTGGGCGAGAAGCACCACTTCCTCAGCGGCGTCATGGAGGCCGCCGACGGCGAGGTGCTCTCCGCCTTCCTGCGGCAGTTCTACCTGCAGACCGACTTCATCCCCCGCGAGGTCCACGTGAGCCACGATCTGGAGGACGCCGACCACATCTCCACCTGGCTCACCGGCAAGGGGGACGGCGCCCGGGTCGAGGTCGCCGCCTACCAGCGCGGCCTCAAGGCGCGCACCCAGGACATGGCCGACAGCAACGCCGCCCACCTGATGGAGGAACGGCGCCTCAAGAGGGAGTCCCGGCGCGACCGCGTCCCCCAGTCGGTGCAGGCCCTGCAGAGGGACCTGGCCCTCCAACGCCTGCCGCGCCGCATCGAGGGCGTCGACATCTCCACCTTCCAGGGCAGCGACACTGTCGGCTCCGTGGTCGTCATGGTCGACGGCAAGCCGCGGCGCAGCGAGTACCGCCACTTCCGCATCCGCGGCGGCGAGGGCCGGCCCGACGACTTCGCCGCCATCCGCGAAGTCGTGGAGCGGCGCTTCCGCGGGCTCTCCGAGCGGGGCGAGCCCGGCCCCGACCTGCTGATGATCGACGGCGGCAAGGGGCAGCTGTCGAGCGCCATCGAGGCCCTGGGGACCCTGGGCGTGGACGGCCTCGCCGTCGTAGGGCTGGCCAAGAAGCTGGAGGAACTCTTCCTGCCGGGGCAGGGCGATCCCGTGATCCTGCCGCGGAGTTCGGCGAGCCTGCGCATGCTGCAGGTTCTGCGAGACGAGGCCCACCGCTTCGCCGTCAGCTACCACCGCAAGCTGCGCACCCGGCGCACCCTCGGGTCGGACCTGGACGACGTGCCCGGCATCGGTCCCAGGCGCCGGCAGGCGCTGTTGCAGGCTT
Organism: Candidatus Latescibacterota bacterium; assembly: GCA_964291625.2. Classification (GTDB taxonomy): domain Bacteria; phylum Latescibacterota; class UBA2968; order UBA8231; family UBA8231; genus UBA8231. The sequence goes on from OZ220089.1 coordinate 205,765, forward strand.
TCGGGTCCCTGCGCCGTCTGCGCGAGGCGGAGGTCGATGAGATCGCCGGCGTCAAGGGCTTCAGCCTGAGGCTCGCCCGCGAACTGAAGAGCCGTCTCGCCACCGACCGGGACGACCCGGGAGAAAGCCGGTCCTGAGCCGATGGCAGGCGGGGAGCCGAGGCCGCGCCCCGGGGAGCCGGCGCCGGCGGCCGGCGTGAACGCCGGCCGGGCACCGGTGGAGCTGCCTGGCGCCCTGGCCGAGGCCCTCGGCGAGTTCCTCGACAGCCTCGCCCGGGAGGGAGGGCTGTCGGTGAGCACGCGAACCTCCTACGGACGCGACCTGCAGAGCTACCTGGCCCACGCCGCCGGACTCGGGGCCCGGCGGCTTCCGGAGCTCACCGCGGAGGCGGCAGCGGCCCACGTGACCGGCCTCGTCGAGGCAGGACGCTCCCCCGCCACCGTGGCGCGCGCGGTCTCCTCCATGCGGCGCTTCCACGAGTTCCTGCAGACCACCGGCCGCTGTCCCGAGGACCCCACCGCGGGACTGAGGGCCCCGAGAGTGGCCCGCCGGGAGCCGGATCCCCTCACCGTGGAGGAGGCGGAACGCCTCGTAAGCGCAGTCCGCGGCGACGAGCCCCTGGAGTTGAGGGACCGGGCCGTGCTGGAGATGCTCTACGCCACGGGGATGCGGGTCTCGGAGCTGACGGCGCTGCGGACGCCGGACCTGCTGCTGGACAACGGCCTGGTACGGGTGCACGGCCGCGGCGCCCGCGAGCGCATGGTGCCCCTCGGCCGGCCGGCGGCCGAGGCGGCCGAAGGCTATGCCCGCCGGGGGAGGCCCCGCCTGGCCGGGGATGGTTCGGAGGAGATCCTCTTCCTCGGCGCCCGGGGGGGCGCCATGTCGCGCATGAACGTGTGGAAGGTCATCCGCACCGCCGCCCGCGCCGCCGGCATCGAGCGCCCCGTGAACCCCCAGACCCTGCGCCACACCTTCGCGGCCCACCTGCTCGAAGGGGGGTTCGACCTGCGGGACGTGCAGCACCTGCTCGGCCACTCCGACCTCTCCACGACCCTGATCTACGCACGCGCCGACGAGCAGCGGCTGCGGGAGTTGCACCGCACCTTCCACCCCCGGGGGTGATCGGGGCCGGCCCCGGGGTCTGCTCGCTCCGAGTCCGCGGCAGCGCCTGCCGGAGCCTGCGTCAGTGGACCTTCCGCGCCCGGTAGTCGGCCATGACCTGCTCGGTGCGGCGCAGGAGGTGCTCGTCCTTCTCGCCGCGCACGGCGGTGGGGTCCATGCCGGACCAGTCGTAGTAGCCCTTCCCCGACTTCAGTCCCGTCTCGCCGCGCTCGACCATGGACCGGAGATAGGCCAGGGGCTGCTCCCAGCCGCCGAGGTGCTTCCACAGGTGGTCGGCGACGCGCACGTGCATCTCGAGGCCGTTGATGTCCCGCTGCTTGAGGGGGCCGGCTGTCGTGAACCGCGGCGCCAAGCCCAGCTCGACGGCGAGGTCGATCGACTCGGCGTCGGCCACGCCCGTGACCAGCAGGTTCACGGCCTCGCAGATCACGGCGTGCTGGAGGCGGTTGCACAAGAAGCCGGGCACGTCCTTCTCCACGCGCAGGGGGATCTTGTCCAGCCGCCGCCAGATCTCGCAGGAGCGGTCCATGGCCGCGTCCGAGGTGTGCTGCCCGCGGATCACCTCGAGGACGGGGACGATGTGGGCGGGCTGGAAGAAGTGGGAGCCGCCGATGCGGTCCGGATTGGCCATGCGATCGCCGACCTGGGTGATGGGCAGGCCCGAGGTGTTGCTGGCCAGCACCGTGTCGCGGGGAGCGGCGGCGTCCATTCGCCGGAAGAGCTCCTGCTTGGCCTCGAGGTTCTCGGTGATCGACTCGACGACGAACTCCGCGGAACCGACGGCCTCCTCCAGCTCCGTGGCGGCGCGGACTCGGCCGGCCACGGCTTCGGCCGTCTCGCCCTTCAGCAGGTCGTGCCGCTGCAGGTCCTCGGCGCCCCTCCGGATGTTGTCCAGAGCCTGGTCCAGGGTCTCCTGCCGCCGGCTCATGATCACCGTCTCGCGGCTGCCGAGGGCCAGGACGAGGGCGATCTGGCTGCCCATCAGGCCGCCTCCGACGACGGCCGACTGCTCGAGAAAGAGATCGGGTGACATGCGTTGAGTCTTCTCCTGGTGGGTAGCGCGTTTCTCAGTATCCGGCGGCTGCAGCCTGGAGGGAGTCCTTCACCACCCGCAGCGAATCCCCGGCCGCCTCGAGCGTGCGGTCCACGTCGCCGGCGGTGTGGGCCAGCGACAGGTAGAGCTTGCCCCCGGGGGTGACGAGGACGCCGCGGCGGATCATCTCCACGCCGAAGCGCCGGGCGGCGTCGGCGTCGGCCTGGAGCCCGTCGGCGTGGTTGCGGATCGGCGCCTCGGTGAAGACCGGCTGCAACACCGGACCGTCGCCCATGACCTGGAAGGGAAGCCCGAGGCGCCGGCCGGTCTCCTCCAGGCCCTGGCGCAGGCGCTCCGAGGTCTCGTGGAGCCGGGTGTAGACCCCCTCCTTCTCCAGCTCGTCCAGCGTCGCCAGCCCCGCCGCGCAGCCCACGGGATTGCCGTTCATGGTGCCGCTGGCGAAGACGTAGTCGCTCTCGGCCCTGCGGCGGGGGTCGGCCAGGGCCATCACCTCCTCGCGGCCGCAGACCGCGGCCAGGGGGTAACCGCCGCTGATCGTCTTGCCGTACACGGCCAGGTCCGGGACCACGCCGTAGCGCTCCTGGGCCCCGCCCCAGGCGAGGCGGAAGCCGGTGACGATCTCGTCGAAGACCAGCAACACCCCGTGGGTCCGCGTCACCTCCCGCAGCCTCTCCAGGAAGCCCGGCTCCGGGCGAAGAGCCCGCTGCAGGGGTTCGACGATGACCGCGGCGAGATCCCCCGCGTGCTCGGCCACGATGCGCTCCGCCGCCTCGGGGTCGTTGAAAGGGGAGACGAGGACGGTGCGCGCCGCGGCGCCGGGAATGCCCGAGGAGTCGGGGACCGGAGTCGGGTACTCCGCCGGGCCGGAGGGGGCCGCGCTCTGCATGGCGTAGTCGTGGGCCCCGTGCCAGCCCCCCTCGAACTTGAGGACCTTCTCCCGGCCGGTGAAGGCCCGGGCCAGGCGCAGGGCGGTGAAGGTGCCCTCGGTGCCGGAGCTGCCGTAGCGCAGCAGGCCGCCGCAGGGAACGGCCTCGGTCACGCGCCGGGCGAGGTGGAGGGCGGGCTCGTTGAGGCCGTAGAAGGTCGAGCCCAGCCCCGCCTGCTCGCGCACCGCGGCGACCACGGCGGGATGGGCGTGTCCGAGGATGAGGGGCCCCGAGCCGAGGACGTAGTCGACGTACTCCTTGCCGGCCACGTCCCAGATGCGGCTGCCCTCGCCGCGGTGGAAGACGGCGGCGACCTCGTCGGGGAGCCGGAACATCCCGAAGCAGCCGCCCACGAGGACGCGTTCGGAGAGGTCGATCAGATTCTGCTGCCGTGCGGTTCGCTCCATCTGCGAAGACTCAGTCGCGGCCCTCGGCCAGCAGGTCGCGGATCTGGACGAGAACCCCGACCGCGCCGAAGAACACCACGATGACCAGGACTCCTACCAGGGCGAGCAGACCTTCCGCCAGCCGTCCTTCGATGAAGGAATGGACCGCCCAGACCAGGGAGACTCCGAGGACAAGCCCCACGATGCCCTGGTTGATCTTTCCCAAGTGCTTCAGCACCGCTTTCCACAGCATCGGTGTCCCCCACGTGATGGGTGCGCGGATACTCTTGTCGGTGGACCGCCGCCTGCCCTTCAATGAGGCCCCCTCCTGGACTCCCGGTCAAGGCGCCGGGCGCGTCGCGGCTTCACATGCTCAGGAGTCGGCGAGGCCGAGTTCCACGAGGCGGTCCGGCTCGCCGAGGTAGAAGCCTTGTTGCAGGAGGTGGCGCTGAAGCCTCCTGACGTCGAGGTGGCGTGGGGCGACGCCATCCTGCACGGCCAAGGCGGCCGCGGCGCCGGCGGCCTCGCCCAGTTGCATGAGCGCCGGGCGAGCGCGGGTGGCGCCGGGGTCGTGGCCGCGGCGGATGTAGGCGGAGGCGCGGCCGGTGGCGAGGAGGCCGTCCATGCCCTTGGGCAGCAGCGAACGGTAAGGGGTATCGAAGCCGGATGCCTCGCCGCCGTAGTGGGGCTGCGCGGCGTGGGTGTTGCGGTAGAGGACGTCGTCGAACCTGGCGCCGTTGAAGGCGTCCTCCGGGGTGATGGTGTACTCGCCGTCGATATGCGGGCCACCCCGCGAGCCGAAGTACGGGGCGACGATGAGCAGGTAGGCGCGGTCGAAGCCAGGGACGTACCTGCGGAAGAACTGCGCCGTCTCGAAGACGTGCATGCGAATGGCCGTCTCGAGGCGGGCGTGCTGCTTCATGTCGTCGCGGCGGATGGCGCCGCCCATGTTGATGCGGCTGCCGGCCAGCCCGCTCTCGAACGGACCTTTCCAGAGGTTCGGCGTGTTGATGTGGACGTGGGGCTCGACGGACTTGAGGAAGTAGTACGCCGGTCTCCCAGGCACGCCGGAGCAGCGGGATCATGGGGTTCTCGAACGCCTGCCGGACAAAGGGAAACCGCTGGCGCTCGGCCAGCCACGCCTCGTCCTCGGCGGTGAGGGTGACCTCGGTGGCGAGGAACTGCTCGAAGCGGGGGAAGTCCACGTCGGCCATCACGAAGTAGATCGCCGTGTCGTTCCAGGGGACGAACTCGGGACGCATGAACTCCTGGCGCATGACGGGCGGCCAGGACGGGTCGGCAGGCATGTCGGTGATGACGGGGACTCCGGCGCGCCGGCACACGTCCGCGTCGGCGGAGGCGTCGATGACGACCCTGGCCTTGACGGCGACACGGCCGGACTTGCCTTCCACGAAGAGGCCGGTGACGCGGTCGTCCGCGATGATGGGGTCGCCGACCCACACGGGCACGAGGATCTCGACGCCGGCGTCGAGAGCCATCTCGGCCGCCAGGTGCGAGATGATGTTGGTCGTATCGGCGTAGCGGTGACCGGTCTCGACGCGGAGCGCCTCCATCCGGTCGTTCAGCTCCCTGGGGATGCCGGCCAGCCCGCCCGGCAGCGTGACGGGGGCCTCGCCGGCGACACTGCCGCCGACGATCATCGCCGGGCCGAGGTTGCCGCCCAGAGAGGCGAAACGATCGAGGAGCAGGGTCTTCGCTCCGAGGCGGCCGGCCGCGATCGCCGAGAACATGCCGGAGAGACCGCCGCCCACGACGGCCACGTCCACGTCGCAGGCGACGGGCACCTGCTTCCGTGGCTCGGCTACGTAACCCAGCGGCTCTTCCCTGGCCATGGTGTCATCTCCTCGAGGGCTCGGGTTGTCCGGACATGGGGCCGACCGCTCGTCGACGGGCCGTGAGCCTCTGGATGAGCGGCCTGAGAAACACCGACTGCAGCATCGGATCGATCCATCGGTAGACTCGGCCCGACACGTACACGCACTTCCCCCTCTCGACGGCGGCCAATCCCTCCCGCACGACGACATCGGCGTCGTACCAGATGAACCCGGGAGAGGCGGCCTTCATCTCCTGCATTTCGGCCGCTTCGTGGAACTCCGTGTGCGTGAAGCCCGGGCACAGCGCGCAGACGTTGACGCCTTGGGCCTTGCACGTCAGATGCAGCGCTTCCGACAGGGCGACGACATACGCCTTGGTGGGCCCGTAGTTGGTGTCCCGCGCCTGGGCGATGCGCCCCGCGACGGAGGCGACGTTGATGATGCGGCCGTAGCCGCGTTCGCACATGCCGGGCGCGAACAGATGGCAGAGGTGGGCCATCGACGTCATCATCAACTGGAAGAACGACGCATGGGCGCCCCAGTCGCGATCCTCGATCAGTTCCGGCCCGGCGGAGCCGGCGTTGTTGACCAGGTAGTCGACTTCCAGCCCGAGTCCGGCGACGTGGTCGGCGATCATCCGCGGGGCTCGGATGTCCGCGAGGTCGGCGGCAACGACCTCGACCCGGACACCGTGGCCGTCGCCCAACTCCCGGGCCAGTTGCTCAAGGCGATCCCGGCGCCGGGCGACGGCAACGATGTCGTGGCCCTGCGCCGCCAGTTGACGTGCGAATTCCGCGCCGAGGCCAGCGGATGCCCCCGTGACGAGGGCGACGGGTCCGAGCCCGCTCATGCGATGGTCCGGGCGTAGGGGCGAGCGGTCTCGCCGGAGGTCATGCTGCGCCTCCTGGTGGACGGCTTGCCCCGACCGTCCTCAGTTGTCGCCGTCCAGGAACCCGCCCACGCGCCCCAGGACCGAGCCCTCGCCCGTGCGCTGGCCGCCCGCGGACGGCGCGTTCTCGAGGATGCGGTCGGCCAGCCGCGAGAAGGGCAGGCTCTGCAGGTAGACGGTGCCGCTGCCCCGCAGGGTCGCCAGGAAGAGCCCCTCGCCGCCGAAGAACATCGACTTGAGGCCCTTCGTCATCTCGATCTCGTAGTCGATCTCTTCGCAGCGCATCCGTTGCCTTGCTCGTGACGTGTCAGAGGGCCACGCGCACGACCCATCCCGAGGTGGCGTCGCAGTAGGCGAGGTCCTCCCCTTCCCAGGCGGTCAGGCCGTGGGGCTGGGGCTCCTCGTCGGGCACGTCCACGCGGCCGAGTTCCTCGCCGCTCTCCACGTCCAGGTGCACGATGGCCCGGCGGCTGGTGTGCACGACCCACACGCCCTGGCCGGTCCGCACCACGCCGTGGGCCCTCTCGTACGGCAGGGGGATGGCGTGGACCACCCGCCAGTCGGCGATGCGCACCTTGCTCAGGGTCTGCTCGCGCAGGGTGGTGATCCACAGGTGGCCGGGTTCGACGTGGTCGTACTCGATGCCGTGGACGCCGCCGCCGCCGGGAACCGGCCGGCGCAGCTCGGTACGGCCGCTGGCCGGGTCGACCTTGAGGATCTCGCCGGCGCCGGGGGTGGCGTCGGTGGGGCGCACCCGGCGCCACAGGGAGCCGTCGCCGTTGGAGGCGATCCACAGGCCCCCCTCCCCCGCCGCCATGCCGCTGGTGTTGGAGCCGTCCGTGGGGATCTCCCGCGGGCGGAAGGTGACGCCGTAGTCGCCGGGAGGGGCGACCTCCACGAGGGCCAGGCGGTCGGAGATCTGGTCGGCGATCCACAGCCCGTCGCCGGTACGCTGCAGGGCGTTGGGTACGCCGTAGGGCGCACGGAAGAGCCGCTCGAAGCTGGCCAAGACTCAGCCCGGGACCGCTCTCGGGCGGCAGGTCCGGACGCCCCGCCAGTCCCTTGGAGGCGTCATCACCCCGTCCTCACCCGCAGGTTCCGGAACCAGCAGACGCCGCCGTGGTCCTGCAGGCCGACGTGGCCGAGGCGGGGCATCTCCTTCCAGGCGTAGCGGTACTTGTTCGGCGTGCCGTCGGGGCATCGCCCGGGGGTGCCGTAGTCGTCGACGTCGACGTCCCAGGCGTGCAGGCCGTTCTGCTCCAGCCGCATGCGCGGACCCCGGCAGGTGAGCAGCATGCGGTTCCACTCGCCGGCCGGCCGGGCCACGTCCTGCTCCGGGGCGACCAGGTCGTAGAGGGCCCCCGAGGAGTGCCGGTCCTGCTCCTGGCCCCGGGTGTCGAGGATCTGGATCTCGAGACCCGTGTTGACCGGGTCCTGCAGGTCCGACCAGCGGAAGAAGACGCCGCTGTTGCACCGCGGCTCGGTGCGGTACTCCAGGGACAGCTCGAAGTCCTCGAACCGGTCCAGGGTGTAGAGGTAGCCGCCTCTCTCCGCCCGGCAGCGGATGCAGCCGCCGTCCACGTCCCAGCCGGCCGCGTCGCCGGTGGCCGCCCAGCCGCTCAGGTCGCGGCCGTTGAAGAGCTCTGTCCAGCTCACGCGACCTTCACCGGTGCGCCGGTGCGCGCCGACTCCCAGGCCGCCTCGGTCAGCTCGATCACCCGCAGGCCGCACTCGGGCGGCACTTGCACCTCGTCGCGGCCGAGGATGGCGTCGAAGAAGTTGCGGTCCGGGGACCCCGCTCCCGGCAGGCCGGTCGGCTCCCAGGCGTCGCCGTGGCCGGCCCTCTTCCAGGTCAGCCTGCCGTTGCGGATGTACACGGCGGCCTTCGAGCCCCAGATCGTGATGTCTTCCCAGATGCCGCCGGTTGGGGCGTTGCCGACGATCGACAGGTTGCCCAAGGCCCCGCCCCGGAAGCGGAGGGTCATGGCCGAGTTGATGTCCACCTCGGTGTCGAAGTTGTCCATCCACGCCTGCACCTCCTCGACGGCGAGCCCGGTCATCCAGAGAACGACGTCGAGGAGGTGACTGCCCGAGTCGTTGAGCTGGCCGCCGCCCGACAGGGCCGGGTCCTGGCGCCACTGGCCCTGCTGGGCGCGGTACCAGCCCTGGTCCTGCAGGGCGGAGATGAACTGGACCTCGCCGAGGTCGCCGGCGCGGATCTGGTTGCGCACGAAGCGGTACACGGGCTCCAGGTGACGCTGGTAGGAGACCATCAGGACGCGCTCTGCCTCCCGGGCCCGGCGGATCACCCGGTGGGCGTGGTCGACGGTGCAGACCATCGGCTTCTCGGTGAGCACGTGGCAGCCCTTGTCGAGGCTGTCCATGATCTGCTGGAAGTGCAGCGTGTGGGGCGTGGAGATCTCGACGGCGTCGAGCTCGACCGCGGCGAGCATCTCGCGGTGGTCGCCGAAAGTCCTGACGTGTCGGGCCCCCTCGTTGCGCTCCAGGGCCCGGTCGAGGCTGCCCTGGCTGGGGTCGCAGAGGGCCGCCACCTCGGCCTCGGGGATCTGCAGCACCTGTCCAATGTGCCCCGAGGCATTGCCGCCGCAGCCGATGAATCCGACCCGGATCCGTCCCGCCATGGTCCGCTTCCTTTCAGCCCGGCCACCGACGCGGCGGCCTTTGGCGGGCGCCAATATACCCGGGGCCCCGCGCTCTCTCAACCGGCCGGAGTCAACTCACCTTGGAGCCGGGGGCCAGTTCCTGGTCGGGCTCCACGAGGGCCAGCCGGCCGTCGGCGTCCTCGGCGGCCAGGATCATCCCCTCCGACAGGATGCCGCGCAGCTTCGCCGGCTTGAGGTTGGCCACCAGCACCAGCCGCCGCCCGGGCAGGTCGGCGGGGTCGTAGGAGCCGGCGATGCCGCTCACCACGGTGCGGTGCCGCCCCTCGCCGGCGTCGAGGGTCAGCTTGAGGAGCCGGTCCGTCTTCGGCACCGCCTCGGCAGCCACGACCTCGGCGACACGCAACTCGACGCGGGCGAACTCCTCGATCCCGATGCTCTGCTGCTCGGCGCTCATCCCTTCCGTCTCCTTCTGCGCGGGTGGCTCTTCCGGGGCCTCTTCCAGCTCCGCCCTCGGGAACAGCAAGGCCGCCTCGCCCGGGATCGCGGAACCGACCTCCGCCCCTCCCCAGCGGCGGGTGGACTCCACGTCTCCGGCGGGCAGTCCGAGGCTCTCCCGCAGCTCGCCCGCCTTGGCCGGCAGGGCCGGCTCCAGCAGGATGGAGGCGATCCGCAGGCCCTCGGCGCAGTTGTAGAGGACGGTGGCCAGGCGCGGCCGGCCCTCCTCCGAGCGGGCGAGCTCCCAGGGGCGCTCGTCATTGAAGTAGCGGTTCATGAGCCGCACGAACCGCATCACCTCCTCGAGGGCGGTGTAGAACTTGAGATCCCCCACCTGGGCCCGCACCCGGTCGGCCAGGCCGGTGCCGGTGTCGATCAGCTCGCGGTCGGCGTCGGTCTGGCCCGGCTCGGGCAGGACCCCGCCCAGGTGCCTCAGCAGCAGGGCCCGCACGCGGGAGGCGAGGTTGCCGAGGTCGTTGGCCAGGTCGGCGTTGTAGCGCTCCACGAGGGCGGCCTCTCCCACGGCGCTGTCCTGGCCGTAGGGGACGTCCTTGATCAGGTAGTAGCGCACGGCGTCGGCGCTGTAACGCTCGGCGAGCCCGAAGGGGTCGAGGACGTTGCCCAGGCTCTTGCTCATCTTCTGGCCGTCCGATCCCGAGAGGTGTCCGCCGACGACCAGACCCTGGTAGAGAGGCGCGCCCATGGAGCGCAGCATGATGGGCCAGTAGATGGCGTGGGTCTTGAGGATGTCCTTGCCGATGAAGTGCCGCGCCGAGGGCCAGTAGGTCCGGCAACGCTCGCCGTCGGGGTAGTCGAGGGCGGAGAGGTAGTTGAGGAGGGCGTCGAACCAGACGTAGGTGACGTGGTCGTCGTCCCAGGGCAGTCCGATGCCCCAGGGCACGCGGGACCTCGGCCGGGAGATCGACAGGTCGCCGATCGGCTCGGAGAGGATGGAGAGGACCTCGTTGCGGTAGCCCGTGGGCCGGATGAAATCGTCGTGGCCGCGGATGTGGCCGGCCAGCCACTCGCGGTGCTCTTCCATGCGGAAGAAGTAGTTGCCCTCGCGCCTCGGCTCCGGCTCCCGGTTGTGGTCGGGGCAGCGGCCGTCGACCAGCTCGCGCTCGGTGAGGAAGCGCTCGCAGCCGACGCAGTAGAGCCCCTCGTACTCGCCGTAGTAGATGTCGCCGCGGTCGTGGACCGACTGCAGGACGTCGCTCACCACCCGCGTGTGGCGCTCCTCGGTGGTGCGGATGAAGTCGTCGTGGCCGACGAGCAACGCCTTCCATGCATCGCGGAAGCGCTGCGACACCCGGTCGACGAAAGCGGTGGGATCGTCCCCGGCGCGCCCCGCGGCCAGGTAGATGTTCTCGCCGTGCTCGTCGGTGCCGGTCAGGTAGAAGGTGTCGTCGCCGTCGAGGCGGTGGAAGCGGGCCAGGAAGTCGGCCACCACCGTCGTGTAGGCGTGACCGAGGTGGGGCTCGGCGTTGACGTAGTAGATGGGCGTGGTGAAGTAGACGGTGCGGTTCATCGGGAAGGCGGCCCTCCGGGTGCGGGCCCGGGGCGGAAGCACCGGACCCGTACACAGAGATCGCCAGCCCGCGGCACGGTGTCAAACCCCCGGGAACTCGGGAAAGGCCCTCTGCAGGACCTGTCCGGTGTGCGAGTGCGGACAGGCGGCGACCTCCGTCGGGGTGCCCGTCACCACCACCCGGCCGCCGTCGCCTCCGGCCCCCGGACCGAGATCGACGACGTGGTCCGAGGCGGCGATGACGTACGGGTCGTGCTCGACGACGAGGACCGTGTCGCCGCGGTCGACCAGGCGCTGGAGCAGCTCCACGAGAAGGGCCGTGTCGCAGCGGTGCAGCCCCGAGGTCGGCTCGTCCAGCAGGTAGAGGGTGCGCTCCACCGCCGGCCGGCCGAGCTCGGCGGAGAGCTTCACCCGCTGCGCTTCGCCGCCGCTGAGCCGGCCCGCCGCCTGACCGAGGCGGAGGTACCCCAGGCCGAGGTCGGCCAGCAGATCCAGGCGCCGGGCGGCCTCGGGCACGTTGGCGAACCGGAGCCGCGCCTCGGCGACGCTCGACTCCAGCACCTCGGCGATGGACAGCCCGCCGAAGCGCACCTCCAGCACCTCCCGCCGGTAGCGGGTGCCCGCGCACCGGCCGCAGGGGAGGGGCAGGTCCTCGAGATCCACCGCCGCCTCCGGCTCGCGGCCGGTGCCGGCGCAACGGCTGCAGGCGCCGCCGCTGTTGAAGCTGAAGTCACCCGGACGGTAGCCGCGCAGCCGCGCCTCCGGCGACTGGGCGAAGAGCTCCCGCAGAACGGCCATGAGGCCGGTGCAGGTGGCCGCGTTGGAGCGCCCCGTGCGGCCGATGGGAGACTGGTCGACGGCGACCACCCGTTGCAGGGCCTCGGACCCACGCAGCCCGTCGAAGGGCAGAGGCCGGCGTCCAGCCCCCTGCAGGCGGGCGGCCAGGGCCGGGTGCAGGGTGTGATGGACGAGGCTGCTCTTGCCCGAGCCCGAGACGCCGGTGACCCCCACCAGGCAGCCGAGGGGAAGGCGGAGATCAGCACCCTGCAGGTTGTGGCCCCGGGCGCCGAGGAGCTCGAGCCAGCCGCCGGCGGCGGCGGAGCGTCCGCGGCGGGCGGGCAGGTCTCCGGCAAGGGCCCGTCCGGTGGGGGTGCCGGCCGCCCGTACCTCCCGGGGCGGACCCTGGTAGAGGAGGCGCCCGCCTTCGTCGCCGGCTCCAGGTCCGAGCTCCACGAGCAGGTCCGCGTCTGCGATCAGGTCGAGGTCGTGCTCGACGACGAGGACGGAGTTGCCCCCGTCCCGCAGTCGTTCGAGGGCGGCCGACAGGCGCCGGGTGTCGCGTCCGTGGAGGCCGGCGCCGGGCTCGTCGAGAACGTAGAGGACCTGGGAGAGGCCCGACCCGAGAGCGGCCACGAGCTGCAGCCGCTGCAGCTCCCCCGCCGACAGGGTCGGCGCCCTCCGGTCCAGGGTGAGGTACCCGAGCCCGAGGTCGATCATCACCTCCACGCCGCGGCGGACGACGTCCAGGATGTGGTCGGCCAGGGCCTGCTGTCCGGGAGGGACGGCGACCCCGTCGAGCCACTCGGCGGCCTCGAAGAGGGTGCGCCCCTGCAGATCGCCGAGGCTCGCGCCGTCGATGCGGACGGCGCGGGACGGAGCCGACAGACGGGTGCCCCCGCACCCGGGGCACGGAGAGCCGGCCCCGTCCCCCTGAAGCTCCTCCAGCCAGGCCCGCTCGGCGGCGTCGTCGACGACCGCGGCTCTGGCGTCGAGCCAGCGGCGCAGACCGGTGAACGGGTTCCCGCGGGCCCTGGGGCCCTCGCCCTCCCACAGGGCTTGCACGGCCCCTTCCGGCCACTCCGACAGAGGCTCCGACGGGTCGACCCCGGCGCGCCGGCAGAACGCCTCCACCTCGCGCCGCAGCCGGCGATGCCCGAAACGCTCCCACAGTACCGCCAGCGACGCCGCCGGTGGCTCGCCGGCCGACAGCAGACGCTCGAAGGAGCTGCCCGCCGACAGCCCGGAGCCGCGGCAGTCCGGGCAGGCGCCGTCCGGGCTGTTGAAACTGAACAGGGCGGCGGAGATCTCCGGAAAGGAGGCGCCGCAGGCGGCGCAGGCCGGCCGCACGCTGTAGCGCTCCTCGGCGCCGGTGGCGGGATCGAGGAGACCGAGGCGCCCCTGGCCGATCTGTACCGCCGCCTGCAGGGAGCCGCGCAGCCGGCGCCGCACCCCGTCCCTGACGGCGATGCGGTCGACGACGACCTCCGGGGACCGGCCGACGAGGCGGGAGGCCTCCACCTCTTCCAGGACCAGGGTCTCGGTTCCGCAGCGGATCCGCCGGTAGCCGCCGCGCTCGACCTCCGCGATCAGCTCCCGGGCGCCGGCCTCCGTGGCCGGCGGCTCCAGGGGAGCCGTCACCACCAGTCGGCTGCCCTCGGGCCGCCCCGAGGCGCGCTCGAGGATCTCGTCGAAGGGGTGGGCGGCCACCGGCTCCCCGCAGTCCAGGCAGTGGGCCCGGCCCACCCGGGCCCACAGCAGCCGCAGGTAGTCGGACAGTCCCGTGATCGTCGCCGTCGTCGAGCGCGACGACGGGCGGCTGCGCGCCTGGGCGATGGCCAGGGCCGGTCGCAGCCCGTCGATGCGCTGCACCCGCGGCGGCTGCAGGCGCCGGGCGAAGGCGGCGGCGGGCCCCTCCGCGGTCAGCAGGAACCGCCGCCGGGCCTCGGCGTAGAGGGTGTCGAAGGCGAGGCTCGACTTGCCCGATCCGGAGACTCCGGTGAGGGCGATGAGCCGGCCGTGGGGAAGGTCCAGGTCCAGGGACCGCAGGTTGTGCTCGCGGGCGCCGCGGATCTCCAGGTGGTCCTTCACCGGGACGCGTCCCGCGGCCGCTCCCGGGCCAGCTCCCGCGAAGCGCGTTCGTGGTCCTCCAGCGAGTCGATCTCGAACCACGGGAGATCGCCGGTCTCCACGGCGCGCAGGCTTCCCGACCGGATCAGGGGTCCGTACGCGGCGGTGGGGTAGACCGCTCCCTCGCCTCCTCCCACCAGCCGTCCGACCTCGCTCCGAACCATCGCCGACCCGGCCTCGTCGAACCGGACCAGCTGCACGCTCACCGCGTGGGCGGCGGCCGGGTCCAGGTGCTTGCCGATCTCCGTCACCCGGCCCGAGCCGTCGATCCGCAGGTTCATCTCCCCTTCCTCCCTGGCCGCACGGGAGTCGACGGCGATGGCGCTGCCCGGTCCCTCCCCCAGGCGCTCGAGGACGGTCCGGTCGAAGAGGATATCGCAGTTGAACAGGAAGGCGTCGCCCTCCAGGCAGGCGAGGGCGTGGTGGAGGGACTCGATGCTGTTCGTCGTCCGCCAGGCCTCGTTGACCAGGCAACGGGCCCGGCTCCCGAGATGGCGGCGGACCTGCCCGGCCTCGTAGCCGGTGACGACGACGACTTCGCGCACCCCCACGCCCGCCAGCGCCTCGAGCTGGCGGTCGATGAGGGCCCGGCCGGCCACCGGCACCAGGCACTTCGGCCGGCCCTCGGTGAGCGGGCGGAGCCGGGTGCCGGCCCCGGCGGCGAGGATGATGGCGCGCAGGGGGAATCTCCGTGCCGGAGGATGGGGGCCGGGATACGGCCCGCGGGCTGAAACCTCAATATACGGTGGTCTCGGCGAGGGCCGGGCAGGAGCCCGCCCGAAGACTCCATGTCGTTGGCCCGGAGGCAGGTCTATGGCTACATTCGATCGCGGTCCCTGCCTGCGGTCCCGCAGCCTCCGGAGGCGCCTCCGTTTGTCCATGCCCGGACGCCCCGTCGTCTCCGTTCGCCCAGCACGCCGAAACCCTTGAACGCACTGATCCTGGCCGCCGGCCGCGGCCGCCGCCTTCTGCCGTACACCTCGGAGCGGCCCAAGTGCCTCCTGCAGGTGGGGCCGTGCACGATCCTCGAGCACCAGCTCCAGCGCCTCTCGGCGGCGGGGGTGGAACGGGTGACCATCGTCGCCGGCTTCGGAGCCGAGGCGGTGCGCCGCCGGGCCCAGGCCTGCGGCTCCCCCCACGTGCGGGTGGTCTACAACCCCTTCTTCGCCATCTCCGACAACCTGGTCAGCCTGTGGTCGGCGCGCTCCGAGATCGGCGAGGACACGCTGCTGCTCAACGGCGACAACGTCTTCCATCCCGCCGTCCTGAAGCCCCTGCTCGACGCCGACCCCGGGCCCTGCACCCTCCTCGTGCACCGGAAGTCCGCCTACGACGAGGACGACATGAAGGTGGCGCTCCGCGGCGGCCGCCTGGCCGGGATCGGAAAGGGCCTCCTGGCGGCGCAGGCGCAGGCCGAGTCGATCGGCATCATGCGCATTGCCGGCGACGGCGGCCGGCTGCTGCGCCGGGTCCTCGAGGAGGCGGTGGAGGACGCTGACGCCCTGCACGGCTTCTACCTCGACGGCGTGCGGCGCATGGCAGAGGCCGGATGCCGCGTCCGCTGTGTCGACATCGGCAGCCTGCCATGGTCGGACGTCGACACCGCCGATGACCTGCTCGAGGTGCGCCTCCACCTCGAGGCGTACGAGGCCGGCGCCCCGGAGGCCGCGGCGCTGCGGGAGCCGGCATGACCGCAGGACTGCTGCTGTTCGAGGACAGCCCCCGCGGCTCCTGGACCGCGGGGTGCCGCTTCGGCGGGCTGACAACCCTCGAGCGCGGTATCCTGACCATGGCCCGGGCCGGTGTGGACCGCCTCCTCGTGGCCGTGCCCCCGGGGCTCTCCGCTGCCGGCCGGCGGGTCCGCCGGCTCGATATCGACCTGGAGATCGCCGGCTGGGGGGATTCCCCGCGCACCACCTTCGGCCCCTCGGAAGAGGTGCTGATCCTGCTGGGGGACCACGTCCACCACCACTCCTCCCTCACGGCCCTGGTCGAGTCCGGCGCCTCGGGCGACGGGCTGGTGGTGCAGGTCTCGCCCGCCCCCGGCCAGGAGGGGCTCTCCTTCCTCCCCCCTGGCGTCGCCACCGGCGGCGGCGACCCCGGGATGGTCGGCACGGGAGCGCTGCTCTGCGACGGCTCCCTGCAGCCGCATCAGCTCGTCGGCCGCGGCGGGTCCGCCCTCGAGTTCCTCCGGGGCCGGGCCGCCGGCCGCGGGGTGCGCACCACCGAGGGCGACCCGTCCCTGTGGCGCCGCGTCGAGGACCGCCGCGGCGCCCGGCAGGCCAAGGCCATGCTCTTCGGGCAGGTGACCAAGAAGACCAGCGGCCCGGTCTCTCGCCACCTCAACGCCCGGCTGTCGATCCCCATCAGCAAGGTGCTGGTCGAGACCGGCCTGTCGCCGCACCTGGTGACGGTCCTCCTGGTGCTGACCACCGGTCTCGCCGCCGCCTGGCTGATCTCGGATCCGGAGCCCTACTGGCGGCTGGCCCTGGCCGGGTTCCTGTGGCAGATGGCGGCCGTCCTCGACCGCTGCGACGGGGAGATCGCCCGGGTCAAGCTGTGCGAGTCCAGATTCGGCGCCTGGTTCGACACGGTGACCGACAACCTGGCCTACGTCGCCGCCTACGCCGCCTTCCTCAAGGCCGCCCACGGGCTGCACCCCGGGCAGCCCCTCTACCTCTACGCCGGCCTGTCGGCGGTGGCCGCCATGTTCCTCAGCCTCGGGATCATGTACCACTACGCCCTGCGCACCGGGTCGGGATCGCTGCAGAACTACATCGTCGGCTTCGCGCGCCACGTGCCGCGGGAGGAGAAGGGCGCCCTCTACCGCGCCCTCGAGCGCTACGCCTTCCTGGCGAAGCGCGACTCCTTCGCCTTCGTGCACTTCGTCTTCGCCCTCCTCGGCGCCTTCGATCTGATCTACCTGTTCACGGTGGGAGGTCTGCACCTGTTCGCCATCGGCGTGCTGCTGTCGCAGGGCAAGATGCTCGCCGCCCACCGGCGCCGCTCCGAGGCGGCGGCGGAAGGCCCGCCGCCCGAGGTCGGCGGTCGGTGAAAATCATCCGCTTCCTCCTGCCGGGCCTGGGGGTGGTTCTCCTCGGTGGACTGGTCGGCGCCCTCGGCGTGGACGAGATCCTCCACAACCTGGCCGTCATGCGCTGGGCCTTCCTCTACGTGGTCCTCCTGGCCCTCGCGTGGCACCTGACCAACTCGCTGGCCTGGAGCTGCGCCTTTCCCGCCGACGGCTTTCGCCCGCGCCTGTCCCTCCTGTTCATGTGCAAGCTCGCCGGCGAGGCCGTCAACCAGCTGACACCCCTGGCCAACCTCGGGGGCGAGCCCCTCAAGGCCTTCCTGCTCCGCCGCCAGTCGCCGGTCTCGCGCGGACTGGCCTCGGTGGTCGTCAACAAGGCGGCCCAGGTCTTCACCGGGCTGCTGTTCACGGCCGCCGGACTGGGACTGGTGACCTACTCCTGGGAGGTGCCGCTGGCGGTGCCCATGCCGGTGCGCGGCGGTCTCGCCCTGCTGCTCCTGGCTGCCGTCCTCCTGACCTGGGTGGCGTACCGCAGCCACAGGCGCATGTTCTCGGCGCTCCTCGGCTGCGCCCGCCGCTGCGGCCTCGGCTTGGAGAGGATCCAACGCCTGCGGGCCCGGGCCGCGGACATCGACTGCCACATCTCCCGCTTCTTCCGGCAGCACAAGGGCCGCTTCGGCCTGGTGCTGCTGTTCCACGCCTGCGGCTGGCTCCTGGGCGCCTGCGAGACCTTCGTGATCCTGCGGGCCCTCGGCGCCGGCATCGACTTCGAGATCGCCTTCCTCATCGCCTCGCTGACGGTGGTGATCAACGGCCTGTTCTTCTTCATGCCCTCCAACATCGGCGTCCTCGAAGGGGGTCAGGTCTTCCTCTTCCTCACCCTCGGACTCGACCCGGCCGCGGGCCTGTCTCTCGGCATCGTCAAGCGCATGCGCAAGCTCATGTGGATCTCCGTGGGCTGGTTGTTCCTCACCCACCTGAGCCGGTCCATGGGGCGCGCCTCTGTCCCCGGGGCCGCGGTGGCCGCCGCCGCGGCCGCTCCCGGCCCCGAGCGGACCCTGCGCCAGGGCGCGATCTCTTGAGCATGTCCGCGCTCCTGTGCCTGGCCGCCCTGGGCGCCCTCCTCCACGCACGGCCGGACGCCGCCGGGGCCGCTGCCCCGGAAGGGCCCCCCGTGTACCACCTCGACCGGCTCGTGGCCATGGCCCGCGAGGGCAGCCCGGAGGTGGCGGCGGCGCGCTGGAACCTGGGGGACGCCCGCGCGCAGCTGCGCCAGGCCCGCGCCGCCCGCTTTCTGCCGCGGCTCCGCCTCGAGGGCTTCGGCGGCCTCGTCCCGGACGCGCGGGGCGATGTCTTCCATCCGCCGCGGGACACCTCCGGCGTGCGCCCCCTGGGTCCCTTTGTGCGCACCGAGCTCGAGTTCACCCAGCCCCTCTACACCTTCGGCCACCTCTCCGGCCTGCGGACCGCCGCCGAGCACGGCCTCGCGGTCGAGAGGGCCGCCCTCGAGGAGACACGCCGGGAGGTCGCCCTGGAGGTCAGGGAGCTGTACTACGGGATGCTCCTGGCCGGCGACCTGTCGGCCCTCGCCCGGCGCCTGCGCCAGGAGCTGGAGGACCGGGAGTCGGAGGTGAACGCCGACGACCCCGACATCCCCCTGGGCGTGCCCTACCGCCTGCAGCTGGCCCTGCTGGAGCTCCGCGACCGCGAGGCCGAGCTCCAGGACCAGTTGCGCCTGGCGCGTTCGGCCCTGGCGTGGAGGGCGGGCCTGCCGGAGGACGAGCCCTTCGAGCTGGCCGAGACCCGGCTCGAGCCCGTGGAGGCCGAGGTTCCTCCTCTCGACGAGCTGCTGGAGCGGGCCCTGAGACACCGGCCGGACTGGCGCCGTCTGCGCGCCGGAGTGGCCGCCCGCCGGGCCCAGGAGCAGGCCGCGCGCAGCGCCGGGTACCCCCAGATCTTTCTCGCCGGGGGCCTGCGCTACGCCGCGGCCCCGGGGCGGACGGATCAGCGGAACCCTTTCGTCAAGGACGAGTTCAACCTCTTCAGCGGGGCCGTCGTGCTGGGCCTGCGCCAGTCCTTCGAGATCGGCCTCATCGGCGCCGAGGTGGACCGGGCGCGGGCCCGGCGCATGCAGCTGGAGGCCCGGGAGCGCAGCGGCGCCCAGGGCATCCGCCTCGAGATCGACCAGGCCCTGAAGGAGTACGAGGGGGCCCGGAGGGAGCTGGACTCGGCCCGGCGGGGCCGTGACCTGACGCGGGAGTGGCTGCGGATCGCGCGCGACGAATACGACCTGGACCCGGCCCGGATCAAGGATCTGGTGAGCGCCTTCGAGAGCTTCGCCGACTCCGAGCAGGCCTACCATGAAGCCGTGTACGAGCACAACGTGAGGCTCGCCGGACTCGAGCACGTCGTCGGCGCCCCCCTCGGCCCGGGGAGCCCGGAATGAGACTTCGGGGCATCGCCTCGGGACTGGTCTGGCTGGCCTGCACCGGCCCCGCCGGCGCCGGGGGCGAGGCCTGGCTGGCGGCCGAGGTGGACCGGTTGAACCTGGAGGGCCGGAGGGCTCCCGAGGCGGCGGCGGCGGCCTTCGTCGACCGCGCCGTGGACCTTCCCGGCTTCGCCGAGCTCTGCTTCGGAGACTACCTGGAGGACAGCCTCGCCGAGCTCGAGGGTCACATGACCCGCTCCGACTTCCGGGCCTACGTCGAAGCCCACCGCGGGCGGCTGCTGGAGTCGCTGCGGCAGCGGCTCGTCGACGACCTGGGAACCCGCCTCGCCAGCGGGTTGCCGACCCTGGAGGCGGCGTCCTCCGACTTCGACGGCAAAGCCGGCCGCGCCGAGATCACCGTCCCCGGAGGGGGGGGGCCGATCCGCTGCCACCTGCGGCGCACGGAGGAGGGCTGGCGCCTGCGGGACCTGCGCCTCCAGGACCGCCGCCTCAGCCGCATGTACCGGCGGCGGTTCGAGGATGTCCTCGACCGCCGCGACTCCCCCGCCGTCCTCGAGGCCCGGCTCGCCGGCCGCGAGTACATCGTCCTCGAGGACTTCTCCTTCTCCGAGCCGGGCGACCTGCCCATGGGTTGGGGCTGGCGGGACCGGGACGACGACGCCGAGAAGCCCTACCGGGTGCGCCGGCACGGCCGGGACGCCTTCGTCGAGGCCCGGGTGTCGGACTCGTCGATCCTCCTCCTGAGCCAGGCCCAGTGGAACCCGCGCCGTTTTCCGATCCTGACCTGGTGCTGGCGGGCGGACCAGTTGCCCGAAGGCGGGGACGAGCGCTTCGGGGCCACCAACGACAGCGCCGCGGGTGTGTACGTGTTCTACTCGCTGACCTGGCTGGGCGCGCCCCGGCACGTCAAGTACGTGTGGAGCACCACCCTGCCCCTCGACACCGTGGGGCGCCGGAACCGCATCTTCCGTCCCTGGTACATCGTCGCCGAGAGCGGCGCCGGGAACCTGGGGCGATGGACCTTCGAGGTGGCCGACCTCGAGCGCGACCACGGCCGCACCTACGGGGGCGACCCGAAGGACCGGACCGTGGGTCTCGGCCTGCTGACCGACGCCAACAACACCGGGACCCGGGCCGAGGCCTGCTACGGGGAGCTGCGCGCCTGGACCCGCGAGGCCTGGGAGCAGGGCCGCGTCGTCGATCACTGCGGCGGCCTCCGGGTTCCCCCCGTCCTCACCGGCTCCACCTCGCGGGAGGTCACGCCATGAAGACCGTCATCTGCCTGCTCATGGCGCAGGCGCCCCTCGCCCTGCTCGCCGAGACGCCCCCCGACAGCACGGCCACCGCCTTCCTCCGGAGCCACGACGCCCGGGTGCGGGAGATCGTCCTCGCCGGCCCGGACACCTTGTCCGGCGAGGACCGGACCCGCGTGCAGGACCTGATCGGCGACGCCTTCGACTTCCGCGAGCTGGCGCGGCTCTCCCTCGGCGACCACTGGCAGGAGCGCACCCAGGAGGAGCGCGGCGAGTTCGTGGACCTCTTCCGCCGCATCATCGAGAGGCAGAACTTCGACCTCTTCGTGCGCTATCACCGGGAGGGGCGGATCACCTACACCTCCGAGGAGCTCGACGAGGAGGGGCGGGCGGTGGTGCGCGGCGAGGTGCCGCTGAAGCAGGAGACCAAACGGATCGCGTACTACCTGCACCGGACACCGGCGGAGGCCGGGGGCGCCTGGCGCATCTACGACCTCGCCGTGGACGGGGCCGGCACGGCGGAGGCCAACCGCCGCACCTATACCCGCTACATCGGCCGCCACTCGTACCCGGCCCTCCTCGAGGCCCTGCGCCGCAAACTGGACCGGCTCGAGGGGCGGGGCTGAAGCCGGGGGAACCAACGGCCGCCGCATGCGGATCCGCTACGAGCGCATCGTCCACTACGTCTTCCACCACCATCTGGGGATCATCCTCTTCTCCCTGGTGATCTCCCTCCTGGCCGGATCGCTGGCGGCGCGCCTGAAGATCAAGGCCGACTCGGCCGACCTGCTGCCGGACGACTACGTGAGCGTCCGCGAGTTGAACCGCATCAAGGCGCGCGTCGGCGGCGCCGCGCCGCTGATGGTGATCGTCACCGGCGACGATCTGGCGGCCTGCGTGGAGTTCATGCACGTCCTGGCCGACTCCCTCGAGGGCAGTCCGATGCTGAGCTCCATCGTGCGCGGGCGCACGGCCCAGACCGAGTTCCTGAGCCGCAACCGGCTGCTCTACATGGACCTGGCCGACCTGCGGGAGCTGCAGACCCGCGTGCAGGAGAAGGTCGAGCTGGAGAAGCTGCGGCGGTCCCCCCTGTACATCGGCCTGGAGGACGAGGAGGAGGATCCCCTCGAGCTCGACGACCTGGAGGCCCGCTACCCCGGCGGCAGCGGGGGCTTCCACCGCGACTACTACCTGACCAAGGAGGGCAACGGCGTCATCCTGCGGGTCTACCCCGCGGGGGTGATCACCGACATGACCTTCAGCCGGCGCCTGCTGTCGGGCATCCGCTCGACGATCGACGCCATCGATCCCCGGCGCTTCCACGCCAGCATCGAGGTCTCCTTCTCGGGCAGCTTCAACAACGCCTTCACCCAGTACGACGTGATCGTGCGGGACCTGCGGTCGACGGCGCTGTACGCCTTCCTCGGCGTCCTCCTGCTCATCTCCCTCTACTTCCGCCAGGTCCTGTCGCCGCTCTTCGTCGTCGTCCCCCTGCTCATGAGCCTGTCGTGGACCTTCGCCCTCACCTGGCTCGTCATCGGCAACCTCAACCAGATCACCGTCTGTCTCTTCGCCATCCTCTTCGGTCTCGGCATCGACTTCGGCATCCACATCTTCGCCCGCTACCGCGAGGCCCGCCGGAGAGGGCTGGAGACGGAGGCCGCCCTCGTGGAGACGGTCTGCCAGACGGGCAGCGCCCTGACCACCACGGCGGTGACCACGGCGGTGGCCTTCTTCTCGCTGCTGTTCTCCGACTTCAAGGGGTTCAGCGAGTTCGGCTTCATCGTCGGCGTGGGGATCCTGTTCTCGCTGGTGGCCATGGTCGTCATCTGCCCTGCCTTCATCGTCCTGGCCGAGAGACTGCGGCTGATCCGCCTGGGCCAGCAGGAGGTACCCGGCCACCTGCTGCGACGCGGCCGTTACCCCGTGCCCCACCTCACCCTGATCCTGGCCGTGGCGGCCACGGGCTACTCGGTGCT
Organism: Candidatus Latescibacterota bacterium; assembly: GCA_964291625.2. Classification (GTDB taxonomy): domain Bacteria; phylum Latescibacterota; class UBA2968; order UBA8231; family UBA8231; genus UBA8231. Next base: position 228,243 of record OZ220089.1, read on the forward strand.
GCACCTGGCCGACCTGCGCTTCGAGTACGACTTCAAGAAGCTCCGGCCGGACACCTCCAGCGGGGGCCCGAAGGCGAGCCTGCCCGACGAACTGAAGGAGACCCGCGCGCCGGCGATCGTCCTCACCGAGAACGAGGAACAGGCGATGGCCGTGGTGGCCGAGGTCGAGCGCCGGCGCGCCGCCCACGGCGACAGCTCCACCATCCGCTCGGTGCGCAGCGTCTACTCCCTGCTGCCGGCCGACCAGGAGGAGAAGCTGGCCATCCTCGGCGGCCTGCGGCAGACCCTGGAGGAGAACGAGGACCTACTCGACGGCGGCACCCGGGCCCGCGTCGACTCCCTGCGGCGCTACCTGGAGGTCTCCCGGCTGCGGCTGGAGGACCTGCCGGGGGAGATGACCAAGAGCTTCTCCGGCAAGGACGGCGAGATCCTCAGCTTCGTGCAGATCAACGCCGCCGTGCCCCTGCGCGACGGGCGCAACGCCATCGCCTTCGCCCGGCAGATCAAGGAGATCGAGACCCCCGGCGGCGGCACCTTCTTCGCCTCGAGCGCCCACATCATCTTCGCCGAGATGCTGGAGCTGATGCTCGACGACGCCGTCAAGGCGGTGGCCGTCTCCCTCATCGCCGTCACCCTCGTGCTGCTGATCGACCTGGGCAGTCTCGGGCGGACCCTGCTCGTCCTCACCCCCCTGCTCACGGCGCTGGCCTGGGTCACGGGGCTGATGTACATCTTCGATTTCAAGGTCAACATCTACAACATGGTCGCCTTCCCCACGATCATCGGCATGGGGATCGACAACGCCGTGCACATGTTCCACCGGTACCGAGAGGCCGGCCCGGGATCGATGCGCCTCGTGCTGCGCACCACGGGCACCGTGCTGATGGCCACGACGCTGACGACCATGGTCGGCTTCGCCGGCCTCGTGCCCGCCCATCACCCGGCCCTCTACTGGGTCGGCACGGTCACGCTTCTGGGGCTGGGCTCCTGCTTCGTCTCGGCCGTCACCCTGTTGCCGGCGCTGCTGCAGATGCTCGAGGGACAACGAGAAACGGCCCGCCCCGGGAAGGCGGGGCTGCCTTCGGGGACGGGCCGCTGATTCGGTGGAGCGGGAGACGAGACTCGAACTCGCGACAACCACGTTGGCAACGTGGGGCTCTACCAACTGAGCTACTCCCGCGATCAGGAGGAGGAATATAGAGAGTGGGAAAAAAGAGCGTCAAGGCCCTGGGCGCCGCCTGCATCGCCCTGGCGGCAGGGCTCGGTTGCGGCGGCGAAGGCGGCAGCGCCCTGCCGCCGCAGGCGCGCTGGCACAACAACCAGGGCGTCGTCTACATGGACCAGCACAACTACGTCCGGGGCCGCGAGCACTTCGAGGAAGCCGCCAGGCTCGCCCCGGGCTACGCCACGGCCCGCGCCAACCTCGGCATCGCCCTCTACAGCCTGGGGAAGTACGACAGCGCCCGCGTGGCCCTGGGCCGGGCCCTGGAGCGCGACGGCGGTCACCTGCACGCCCTCTACACCCTGGGCCTGATCGACCACGCCCAGGGACGCGACTACGCCGCCGCCCTCGACCGCTTCCGCCGGGTCGCCGCCCGCGACGGCGAGGATCCTCTCGTGTGGTACTTCCTCGGCCGGACCCACGCCAAGGTCGGCCAGGCGGACTCCGCGGTGGCCGCCTACGAGCGCGCCATCGCCCTGGACCCCACCCACCTGTCGGCCCACTACGCCCTCGCCCAGGAGCTGCGCCAGCAGGGGGACCTGGAGGCCTGGCGGCGCACCCTGACCCGGTTCGACCAGCTGAGCCGGGCCGGCGTCGAGGGCGTCTCCTCCGCCTACCAGGGGCAGGGCAAGTATGCCGAAGCCCTCGCCGAGGGCCGCTTCGGAGTCGGCGGCGCCGGAAGCGCCGGCGGCCTGAGCTTCCGGGCGGCGTCGGACCTGGCCGCCGGTGAGGGTCCCCTGCTCTTCCTCACCCCCGTCGACGCCGACGGCGACGGCGGCGCCGACGTGGTGGCCGGCACCGGCCGTGGACCGCTGCTGCTGGCCAACGGCGACGACGGACTCATGGCGGGCGCGGCCTGGGACTTCGAAGGGGTTCCGGCGGCCCGGGGCCTGGCCTTCGCCGACGTGGATGACGACGGCGACGCCGACGCCGCCTGGTCCGGCGACGGTCTGCGCCTCCTCCTGCAGGACGAGGGCGGGCGCTTCCGGCTCTCGGACGAGTCCCTGGCGCCGGCCCCGGCGACGGTCCTCTTCGGGGACGTCGATCACGACGGCGACGCCGACCTGGTCGCCGCCGGTCCCGACCTGGTCCTGTGGGCCAACGACGGCACGGGATCCTTCGCCGACGCCACCGCCGCCGCCGACCTGGCCGTCCCCGGCGTCGAGACGGCGGTGCTGTCCGACTTCGACGACGACCGCGACGTCGACATCCTGGCGGGGGGGCGGTCCCTCGGCCTCTACGGCAACAACCGCGACGGCACCTTCACCGACGTGGCCGGCCGCCGCGGCCTGCAGGCGGGCGGGGTCACCGGCCTCGCCGTGGCCGACCTCGTCCCGGACGGGCGCATGGACGTGCTGGTGGTCACCGCCGGCGGCGCCCGCCTGCACGCCAACCGCGGGACCGCCTTCGAGGCGGTCCCGGTGCCGGCTCCGGACGGCGCCCGGCAGGCCCTGCCCGCCGACTTCGACAACGACGGCGACCTCGACCTGCTGTGGGTCGGTCCGCAGGGCGCCCGGCCCGCCGTCGGCAACGGCCCCGACTTCCAGCCCACGGGCGCGGATCTCGGCCCCGGGCCGTGGGCCATCCTCGACGCCGACAGCGACGGCCGGCTCGACGTGCTCGCCGGCCGCAAGAGGTGGCTCAACGACAGCGACGCCGGAAACTGGCTCGCCGTCGACCTGTCGGGCCGCAACAGCAACCCCGACGGCTTCGGCGCCAAGGTGGTGGTCTCCACCGCCCTGGGACAGCAGAAGCGCGAGCTGCGCGGCGGCGCCGGGGACCCGCCGGTGCTGCACTTCGGCCTGGCCGGGGCCGACTCGGTGGAGTTCGTCAGCGTCCTCTGGCCCAGCGGCGTGCGTCAGACCGAGCTGGCCACCTCCGCCGGACGGCGCCTGGCACTGATGGAGCTCGACCGCAAGGGCACCTCCTGCCCCGTCCTCTACGCCTGGGACGGCAGCGGCTTCGGCTTCGTCTCCGACTTCCTCGGAGGCGCCATCATCGGCTACCTGACCGCCCCCGGGCAGTACTACACGCCGGACACGGACGAGTACCTCCCCCTGCGCCGCCTGCAGGCCAGGGACGGGAGCTACGTGCTGCAGGTGGCCAACCAGCTCGAGGAGATCGTCTACCTCGACGCCGCCGAGCTGGTCGCCGTCGATCATCCCGCCGGCCTGCGTCTGGAGCCGAACGAGCGCCTGTTGTCCGCACCCCCCTATCCCCCCTTCCGGACCTATGCCCTGTCGCGGACCCGCCCGCTGGCGAGCGCGCGCGACGGCGAGGGCCGCGACGCGAGGGCGGAGCTGGCCCGCGTCGACGACATCTGGTACGAGGGTTTCGCGCGCAGCGACATCCACGGCTACGCCGGCGAGTCCACCCTGATCCTGGACCTGGGCGACCTGAGTGACTGGCCGCACCCGGTCCTGCTGGCCCACGGCTGGGTCGACTATGCCCATTCCAGCAGCAACTGGGCCGCCGCTCAACGCGGCCTCGGCCTGTCGCCGCCGCGGCTGGAGGTCGACCACGGCGACGGCTGGCGCCAGGTGACCGCCGACATGGGCACGCCCGCGGGCCTGCCGAAGGGGATGCTCGTCGATCTGGACGGCCTCTTCCCGGCCGGCACGGAGAGGGCGCGCCTGCGCATCACCACCCGGGCCTGCGTCTACTGGGACCAGTTCCTCCTCGGGCTGGCGGAGCCGGAGGCGCCGCGCCGCGTCCACCGGCGGCGCTTCGAGGCGGACCTGCACTGGCGCGGATACCCGGCCCACGAGTCGGTCCGCGGCACCTTCGCCTTCCGCTACCACTACGACCGGCTGCGCACCGAGGCCCCCTGGGGCACCCACGCCGGCGCCTTCACCCGCCACGGCGACGTGACCGAGCTGGTCGCCGCCGTGGACGACCGCTTCGCCATCCTGCGCCACGGCGACGAGCTGACCCTCGAGGTCGAGGCCGGCGCCTTCCCGCCGGTGCCCGCGGGCTGGGAGCGGACCTTCCTGCTCTACGCCGACGGCTTCGGCAAGGACATGGACTTCCACTCCGCCCACTCCCTCACCGTCGAGCCCCTGCCCTTCCACGGCATGTCCCGTTATCCCTACGGCCCGGACGAGACCTACCCCGCCACGCCGGAGCACGCGCGCTACGTGCTCGACTACAACACGAGATGGGTGAAGGGCTACTACCGCTAGGGGAGTTCCGCGGATGAGCCCCCTGCCCCCGGTCCTGGCGCGTCTCCCGAGGCCGTCCGTGCAGGGCCTCCGCTGGATCGCCGCCGCGTGCCTGGCCTGCCTGTTCCTCTACGCGGCGGGCTTCGGCGCGGTCTACCTCCTGTTCAGCGACAACCTGCCCGACATCGACGAGCTGGAGACCTTCCAGCCCAAGCGGGTCACCCGCGTCTACTCGGCCGACGGCCGCCACCTCTACGACTTCAAGCTGGAGAACCGCGAGCTGATCCGCAGCTTCGACGAGATCCCCGCGGCGATGAAGGACGCTCTGATCTCGGTCGAGGACCGCCGCTTCTTCAGCCACTGGGGCATCGACCTGCACCGCATCCTCGGGGCCGTCCTGGAAAACGTGAAGCGCAGGGACCCCACCGCCCAGGGGGCCAGCACCCTCACCCAGCAGCTGGCCCGCAACCTCTACCGGAAGGTCGGCACGCAGCGCTCGTCGGAGTCCGTCGGGGACCTCCTCGCCACCTACGCCCGCAAGATCCGCGAGCAGATCACCGCGGTCCACGTGGAGCGGCTCTACACCAAGCGCGAGATCCTGGTGATGTACCTCAACACCGTGTTCTTCGGTTACGACGCCTATGGTCTGAAGTCGGCGGCGCGACTGTACTTCGACAAGGAGGCCGGCGAGCTGGAGGTGGAGGAGTGCGCCATGCTCGCGGGCCTGCTGAAGGCGCCCAACAGCTACAGCCCCTTCAACCATCCGGAGAAGGCCCTCAAGCGCCGCAATCTCGTGCTGGAGGAAATGGTCAAGGCGGGGAAGCTGGAGGCCGAGGAGGCCGCGCGCCTGTCGCGCGAGCCGGCCCGCATCCGCCGCGGGCGCCGCTCCGAGACCTACGGGCTGGCCCCCTACTTCGTGGAGTTCGTGCGCCAGCAGCTGGACGCCGAGCACGGCGGCAAGCTCTACCGGGAGGGCTACTCGGTGCACACCACCCTCGACGCGGGCCTGCAACGCATCGCCGAGGAGCACTTCAACACCCAGATCGCCGCGGTCCAGGCCGAGGTCGACGCCTGGGTGTCGCGGCAGCACCCGGCACACCGTCCCGACAGCGACAGGGCCGTCGTGCAGGGCGCCTTCGTCGCCATCGATCCGGCCAGCGGCGACATCCTGGCGATGATCGGAGGCCGGGACTTCTCGGAGAGCAAGTTCAACCGGGCCCACCAGGCCCTGCGCCAGGCGGGCTCTGCCTTCAAGCCCTTCGTCTACACCGCTGCGATCGACAACAACCGATTCCCCATCGATGTCTACGACGACAACTCCATCGTCGTCGAGGAATGGGACGGCACCATCTGGACCCCCGAGAACTACGATCACAAGTTCAAGGGCCCCGTCACCCTCCGGCAGGGCCTCAAGGAGTCGCGCAACATCATCGCCCTGAAGCTGGCCCAGGACCTCGGCCCCGACCGGGTGGCCCAGTACGCCGAGACCATGGGCATCAGCACGCCGATCAACCCTTACTACGCCATCGGCATCGGCTCGAGCGACGTCAGGCTTCTGGAGATGGTGGCGGCCTACGCGGTCTTTCCCAACCGCGGGATCTACGTCAGGCCGGTCCCCGTGTCCCGGATCGAGGACTCCGAGGGCAGCCTCATCTACCAGTCGAGCCCGGAGCGGCACGCGGTGCTGCGTCCGGCCGTGGCCGTGGTCATGACCGACCTGATGCGCTCGGTCATGGACGAGTTCGGCGGCACCGGCCGCTCGACGCGCTTCCGGCACGGCTTCCGCTGGGCCGCCGCGGGCAAGACGGGGACCACCAACGACTACCGGGACGCCTGGTTCATCGGCTTCACCCCCCACCTGGTGGCCGGCGTCTGGGTCGGTGTCGACGATCCAAGCATCGGACTGGCCTCACAGGCCGGCGCCGCCGCCGCCCTGCCGGTCTGGGCCCGCTTCATGAAGCAGGTCTACGACGAGGTCGAGCCCTACCGCGGGCGCCGCCGCGACCGGTTCGAGTTCCCGGAGGCGTTGGTGGAATACCGCTCCGTGTGCATGGACACGTACAAACTGGCGACGCGCTACTGTCCGAACCAATCGAAGGAGCGGGACCCCAACGTGATCAGACGCCAGGAGGAGGACTCGGAGATCTTCATCCGCGGCGGCGCCATGCCGGAACCCTGCCCCCGCCACGGCGTCGACGACTCGGGCGGACGGCGGCGGCGGCGGTTCTGAGCCGAGGGGGTCAGGGAGCGAAGAAGATGAACAGCAGGCCGCCCACGATCGCCCCGGACAGGCCGAGTTCCAGGTAGCGGTGGTCCGGCTCGATCCGTGACTGGGGGAATCCATCGCCGGAGCTCAGCCAGCCGGCCGGATGCGAGACGGCCGGATCCCTGATGCGGCCCTCCAGCCGATGGACCCACAGCACCCGCTCGCCGGCGTCCTCGAGGCGCAGGTAGACGACGGCGCGGGCCTCGCGCTCCAGGGCGCCCCCGAAGGGTCCGAGGGACAGTCCCCCCGAGCTGTAGACGACGCGGGCGTCGGCGACGCGGTAGCGCAGCACGTGGCGGGCGCCGTCGGTCAGCACGCGCACCCCCCGACTCAGCAGGCCCCTTGTCAGGAGGCCTTCCACGACCCAGTCGGCATCGTCCTCCTCGGCGCTGATCAGACTCACCGTGGCGCCCCGGGCCAAGGGGATGTCGTCGAGGACGCTCTCCAACTCGGCGGCCAGTCCCCGGTCGACGAGTTCCAGGTCGGTGACCTCCCCCCGCGGCCCTCCCCCGGGCCCGTCCGGGGCCGAGACCCGCACCACCGAGAAACCGAGGTCGACGGAGCCCTCGCGGCCCGGAGGCCGGAAGGCCCCGGTCCAGGCGAAGGGTCCGGTGCCGGTTGGGGTCAGGTCCAGCTCCACCGACCGGTCCTGCCCCGCACCCAGCTCTCCGGGCCCGGGAACCCGCACCTCCACGGCGTCCTCCTCGAGGTCGACCTGCGCCCCGGCAACCGCGGCAGCGGCCTCTTGGGCCTCGAAGCCGCCCGAGGCCCGGGCGCCGAGCTCCTCGTAGGGGATCGCCGCGGGGCCCGGATTCGACCACACCAGCCTCAGCCGGAGGGGTTCGCCCCGCACCGCGCCACCCTCGGCCACCCGCACCTCGAATTCGGGCACCGGCCGCACCCCCAGGGGCGACACCGCCACCGGCGAGGCCCGGAGTCCGCCGCCCTCGGCGCGGATCACCAGGGGCAGGCCGCCGGCCGCGTCCGGCGCCAGACGGACCTGCCAGCGGTGCTCCGAGGCCTCTCCCGCCCCGACCGGCGGCCCCGGGTCGGCCTCGGCGGCGGTGAGGCCCGCCGGCCAGTCCACCGCCACCGCTTCGACGGCGCGCTCGTCTTCGTTGGTCACGGCCAGGACCAGCTCCACATCCTCGCCGGGGTAGGCCTCCAGCGGGCTCAGGGCAGCGCGCAGACGCAGGGGCGGCACGACGGTCAGCACCGCCCGCGCGCGGTGGGCCTCCTCCCCCGGGGTGTCTACGTTGGAGGACAGGGTCGCCTCCACCGGGATCTGCCCGGTCGAGGCGGCGCGCAGGACCACCGTGAGGGTGTCGGTGGACCTCTCGCCGACAGGATGCCCGGTGTAGTCGAGGTCGACGCGGCCGTGCGCGAACCCGGCGCGCCCCAGGGCGCAGACGGCGGATTCGACCTGCACGCTCTCGTGAGGGAAGGAGACCGCCGCTCCGATGATCGCCTCCCCGTCCCCGGGGAAGAGGTCGAGGACAAGCTCCGCCTGCTGCTCGAGTCCGGGGCCGGCCACCGGGGCCTGGAACCTGGCCGTCAGGCTCGACCGGGCCTCGGCCGCGCAGGCCGCCGCGGCGAGGATCAGGAGAATGGAAACGCCCGTCCCGCGGGCCCTGGGAAGGGCCGCGAGAGGGCCTTGGAGGTATGTGTGCAATTCGCCCAACCTGCTTTTCCTGCTTGTACTTGCGGAGATCGGTAGAGTTACGGGCGTGGTTCGCGGCTGTCAAGACACGGGGGCCGCAGGGATCACCTTGACGCCTCCCCGGATGGGGGTAGCTTCTCGCATGAGGACTGAGGAACTCTCGCCGAGGTTCCGCGTTGCCGCTCCCGGGGGTGAGCCGTCATCTGGCCGGATCTCCTGATGCTGTTGGCGGCCGGGCTCGCACTGGCCGCCATCGCCTTTCTGCTGCTCCCGGTCGTGGTCGCCGTCACCGGCGCGCGGCGGCGCGAGGACGGCGGTTTCGACATGAGCGCCCAGGCGGCGGTGTGGGCCGGGTTGCTCGGTGTCCGACTGCGTCGGCGCGATCCCTCGTGGGAGCTGGTGACCACCCTCGCCGGGCGTGCCGTCGGCCCGGGGATGCGGCTGGGGCAAGCGGAGGTCCAGGCCGGGGCGGCATGCCTCCCCGCCGCCGAAGCCCCGGCGGCTCCCGACGGCGCCGGAGGGCGAGGGCCGCGGATCGCCGCAGCCGGCCTCCGCGAGCGCCTCCGGTCCCAGTCCCCCCTCGCCAGGCCGGCGCTACGCCTGGTGCGCTCCCTGCCCGGCGCCTTCCGCCTTCGCCGGATGCGCCTGGACGGCGTCGTCGGCCTTGCCGACCCCGAGGCCACGGGCCGGCTCTTCGGCCTCGTCCATGCCCTCGCGCCGGCGGCGCCGGAGAGAGTGGCCCTGACCCTCACCCCCGACTTCACCCACCCCTGTATCCACGGCCGCGCCGAACTCCGACTGCACCTCCGGCTGGCGCGGCTGCTCTACATGGCCGCACGCTTCGGCCTCGCCACCGGACGGGTCCGGGCAGCGGCCCGGCTGCGGTCCTGGCTGGCGGCCCGGGGCGCCGGACGGAAAGGCAACCGATGACATCCTCCGTGGAGGCCCTGATCGAGCGGGTCCTGGGAGAGCTGCACACCATCGTCCAGACCCGCACCGTCGTCGGTGAGCCGGTCACGGCCGGGGACGTAACCCTGATCCCGGTCTCCAGGATCTCCCTGGGATTCGGCGCCGGAGGCGGCCAGGAGGGCAGCGGCAGGAGCGGCACCGGCGGCGGCGCCTCGGTGGAGCCCATCGCTTTCGTCGTCATCGACGCCAGGGGCAAGGTGCAGGTCCTGACGCTGAAGGAGAAGGAGGTCAGCTGGGGCCAGCTCGTGGAGCTGGTGCCCGAAGCCGTCTCCAAGGTCCGGGATTTCGTCGAGCGCCGCCGCGGCCAGGACGAGGAAGAAGGGGGGGAGGACGACGTGGACGAGGCGAAGGACCGCTGATACGCCCTGCAGGGCCTGGCCCTCGACAGCTACCGGGCGTCCCGGGGAAAGAGGCGGAAGCGGCCGTCGAGGAGCAGATGGGTGTACCAGCCGGCCAGGGTCGCCCCCAGCAGCACGAGGTCGGCGGGCGGGATCGAGGCGCCGCCGCTCGCCCACGCCGACGCCAGGTCCCCTCGCCACCACAGGCATCCCGCCCCCAGCGCGCCGGTGACGAGGACGGGCGTCAGGCGACCGTGAGTCCAGCCGCGGTGGTGGTCGACGAGGGGCAGCGTCGAGAGCACGGCCAGGAGGGTTGCCATCTGCCAGAGGCCGTTCCACGCCAGCCACAGCAACGCCGCCAGCACCCCCCGGTAGAACCACCGCCGCGGCAGCGAATCGGTGTCGACATCCGGAAAGAGGGCGAAGAACAGGGTGGTTGCGAAGACCGCCCACCACACCGGATCCGCGGCGCCGGGGATGGCGCCGGCGGCCCCCGCCGCCCCGGCCACGGCGGCGCCGGCGAGGCAGCCCCCGGCCAGGTGCCCGGCCGCCTTCACGCGGGGCGGCGGTAGAGCTGCCCGCAGGCCGCGTCGATGTCGCGGCCCCGGCTCTCCCGCAGGCGGACGGTCCGCTTCGTCCGCGATTCCAGGCGGCGCCGGAAGGCCTCGATCCGCTTCCTCCCGGGCCTGTGAAAGACCGGCGCCTCCGGGTCCCCGGGGGCCAGCTCGTTGTAGGGGATCAGGTTGATCTTGCAGGGCACCTCGGCCGTCAGCTCCGCCAGGCGCACGGCGTCTTCCTCGGTGTCGGTGACGCCGCGCAACAGCACGTACTCGAAGGTGACCCTGCGGCCCTGCCGGTCGAAGTAGTAGCGCGCCGCCTCCAGCAGGTCGGCGATGTTCCACTTGCGGTTGATCGGCATCAGCCCCTCGCGGACCTCGTCGGTGGTGGCGTTGAGGGAGATCGCCAGGCCGACGTTGAGGTTGTCCTCGGCCAGCCGGCGGATCCCCGGCAGGTACCCCGCCGTGGAGACGGTGATGCGCCGGCCACCGACGGAGGCGCCCCCGGGCCGCTGGATCAGCCTCAGGGCGGTGGTCACGGCGTCGTAGTTCAGCAGGGGTTCCCCCATGCCCATCATGACGACGTTGGTGATCCGGCCGAGGCCTTCGGCGGCGGCGGAGGCGTGGACCTGCAGGAGCTGGTCCACGATCTGCGCCGCCGTCAGGTTGCGGACGAAACCCATGCGCCCCGTGGCGCAGAAACTGCAGTCGAGGGGGCAGCCCACCTGGGAGGACAGGCAGAGAGTGCGGCGCCGGCCGTCGAGGATGAGGACCGACTCGAACTGGGCCCCCCGCCATCGCCGAAGATGAACTTCACCGCCATCCCCGTACCCGAATCGCGGCGCTCCAGGAGCTGCAGGCGGGTCACGCGGGCCCCGGCCTCGGCCAGGGACCGGCGCAGGCGGAGGGGCAGGTCGGACATCGACTCCAGGCGGGTCTCCCCGCGCCCGTGGACCCAGGCGAAGAGCTGGTCTCCCCGGTAGGCGGGCTCCCCCATCTCCACGGCCAGTTGCCGCAGCTGCTCCGGGAGCAGGCCCTTGAGATCGAGGGCCTCCGCGGGCCGGGAAAGAGTCATACCGAGACCACGGGAGGGAGGGCGGAAAACCGGTGGCTGAGGTGGCTTGACGGACCCATGGCGCCTGGTTAGCATAGGGGGCACCCCCATATGGTCAAGCGCGGCCCCCTTCCGCGTCTTCTCCCGACTACTGGAGTCGCATGAGCCTGCCGCCGCGTTCTTCCGTGGGGTTCTGGGGTTTCCTCACCGCTCTCACCGCCCTGACTTTCGTGCGCATCGACCTTCATGCGCGCCCCTCCGCCGTCTCCGGGCCCGGCGAGGGCTTGGCCGTGGTGCAGGCGGCCGTCGCCCCCGTCGCGGTCAGTCTCGCGGCGCCCAAGCCGCACCGGCACGTCATCGCCGACACCCTGGGGCCGGACGAATCGATCTACCTGGCCCTCAAGCGGCACCGCGTCTCCGACCTGCAGATCACCCTCCTGAGTACCGCCTTGTCCCCGGTCCTCCAGGTGCGCAAAGACCCGAAGCCGGGCGACTTCTTCCGGCTGGAGCTGGACAGCCTGCACGCCGTGGCCCGCTTCGAGTACACCCCGGTGAAGGCGCCGGACAGGCCCGTGCTGGTGGAGCGCCAGGCGGAAGAACTGGTCGCCCGGCGGTGGCAGCGCCCGGTGACGGAGACCATCGAGACCCTCCGGGTCTTCATCGAGGACAACCTGTTCAACGCCATCGCTGCCACCGGGGAGAACGACGCCCTCACCGACTTGGTGGTGGACGACGTCTTCGGCTCGGTCCTCGACTTCCACACGGTTCCCCGCCACGGCGACCGCCTCGGCCTGGTCTTCACGCGCGAGTCGGTGGACGGCCGGTTCCTGCGCTACGGGAAGATCCTCATGGCCCTCTACGAGGGCGAGTCCTTCTCCCGCGTCGGCGTCTACTACGAGGACCCCGCCGGCGGCGGCAACTACTACGACGAATCCGGCGAGTCCCTCGAGCGCATGTTCCTCCTCAAGCCCATGTCCTTCCGGCGAATCAGCTCGCCCTTCTCGCGCCGCCGCTTCCACCCCATCCTCAAGCGCCACCAGCCCCACCTCGGCACCGACTACGCCGCCGCCCCCGGCACGCCCGTCTGGTCAACGGCCCACGGCGTGGTGACCCATGCGGGCTGGAACGGCGGCTACGGCAAGATGGTCGAGATCAAGCACGCCAACGGCTACAGGACGCGCTACGCCCACCTGAGCCGCATCCTGGTGCGCAAGGGGCAGCGGGTGAGCAAGTCGGACCACGTGGGCCACGTGGGCGCCACTGGCCGAGCCACCGGGCCCCACCTCCACTACGAGCTCATCCAGAACGGGCGTCACATCAACCCGTCGAGCGTCAACGGCGGCGACGGGCGTCCCCTGGCCGCCGAGTACCGGCCCGCCTTCCGGAAGCACTACCGAACCCTTCGGGAGCGTCTCGACAAGGCCGCCGGCGCCATGGGGCCCCTCCTGGCCGCCAAGGGTCCTTGACAGCCGGGGGAGGGGCCCTTGACTTTCGCCCTCCGACCTCCCCGCCGCACTGCAACGCCGGGACCCGACTCCAAGTGGACCAGGACTTCGACAAGCTGGAAGAGCTGGTCGACCGGGACCGCCGCTACAAGCAGGCCGCCTACCTCTTCGTGCACGACGCCCTGCAGCACACCGTGGAGAAGCTCGGCAAGGCCGATCTGCCCCGCGACCAGCGGAACGTATCCGGACGCGACCTGGCCTTCGGCATCAGCGAGCACGCCCTGGACCGTTTCGGGCCCCTCGCCCGCTCCGTCTTCGAGCACTGGGGCATCCGCAAGACCCGCGACTTCGGAGAGATCGTCTTCAACCTGGTGGAGATCCAGAGTCTGAGGACCACCGAGGACGACCGCATCGAGGACTTCGACGATGTCTTCGACCTCGACGAGGAACTGGACTGGAAGCGCCGGCGGGCGGAGTTCCGCCGCCCACGGACCTCCGGCACGTGACCACCGCCTACTTCGACTGTCTCTCCGGCGTCAGCGGCGACATGGTCCTCGGCGCCGTGGTCGACGCGGGCCTCGAGCCGGACCGCTTGCAGCAGGAGGTCGACCGCCTCGCCGTGGGCGCGCGCCTGCGCTGCGAGAGCGTCAGCCGCTGCGGTCTGCGGGCCACCCGGGTGCGCGTGGAGATCGACGGCCAGGCGCCGGAGCAGGAGCACCATGTCGACCCCGGTCATCCACCGCACACCCACCTGAAGGATCTGCTCGCCCGAATCGACGGCAGCGCTCTCGCCGAGGCCGACAAGGCCTCGGCGCGCCGGGTCTTCCGCCGCCTGGCCGAGGCCGAGGCCGAGGTCCACGGCGTCGACGTGGAGTCCGTCGGCCTCCACGAGGCGGGCAGCCTCGACGCCGTCGTCGACATCGCCGGAGCCGTCGCCGGCCTGCGGCTCCTCGGGGTGACACGGGTGTACTCCTCCGCCCTGCACTGCGGGACCGGCACCGTGGAGTGCGCCCACGGACGCTACCCCCTTCCGGCGCCCGGCGTCCTCGCCCTGTGCCGGGGAGTTCCCCTGGTGCAGACCGATCTGCAGGCCGAGCTCGTAACCCCCACGGGAGCCGCCCTGATCACGACCCTGGCCGAAGGCTTCGGTCCGGCGCCGGCCATGCGTCTCGACACCGTCGGCTACGGCGCCGGCGCCCGCGACCTTGAGCAGGCCCCCAACGTCCTGCGCCTCAGGCTGTCGGACCCGGCGGCGGCGGCCGGCGGGCAACGCTGCGTCGTGCTCGAGGCCAACGTTGACGACATGAACCCCGAGGTCTACGGCTACCTCTTCGAGCGCCTCCTCGAGGCCGGAGCCCGAGATCTCTACGTCACCCCGGTGCTGATGAAGAAGAACCGCCCCGGCCACCTGCTCAGCGTCCTCGCCGACCCGGCCCACCTCGAGGCTGTCTCCGACGTCGTCCTCGGTGAGACCACCAGCCTCGGCGTGCGCCACTACGAGGTGGAACGCCGCGTGCTGGAGCGTTCCACCCTCTCGGTGGAGACCGAGTTCGGCCCGGTGCGCGTCAAGGTGGCCCGCCTGAACGGCCGGCGGCGGGTGGCCCCCGAGTACGAGGACTGCGCCGGACTGGCGCGGAGCCGCCGCGTCCCCATCCTCAGCGTGTACGGGGCCGCGGTCTCCGCCGCCTCGGAGGAACTCCCATGAGAACCCTCGCCATCGCCATCACCCTCGGAGTGGCCTGTTGCCGGGCGGCGTCCGCATCGGCTCCCGAGCTCTCGGAGATCCCCGGCCGGGGCGCCTTCGACGAGTTCGACAGCGTCCTGCCCCTGCCCCCCGGCAAGGAGGGCGTGGAGCGCTTCGCCCTCGGCGACATCCACGGCTTCGTGCACGTCTACGAAGGCCGGGACGGCGCCTACGCCGAGGTCTGGATCAGCGAGTACCTGGAGAGTTCCGTCTCCGGACTGGTGCTGGCCGACGCCGACCTCGACGGCCTTCGGGAGATCCTCGTGTACACCGAAGGCGGGCGCATTCACCTCCTCGACCTCGGCGACTACCACTCCCTGTGGAGCAACCCGGCCACCGACTACGAGCAGATCTCGGCGCTGGCCGTCCACGACGTCGACGACGACGAGCAGCCGGAGCTGCTCTTCGTGGCCGACGGACGGCTGGTCATCTACGACGGCCGCGACCGCTTCGAGGAGTGGCGCAGCGACCAGGACAACCTGACCTCCACCGACCTCCTCGTCGGGGACGTCGACGGCGACGGCGCCGACGAGATCGTCCTCAACGACGGCTTCGTCTTCGACGCCCGCTACCGCGACCTGGAGTGGCAGTCGCCGGAGAGCTTCGGCGAGCGCATCGGCCTCCTCGACGTCGACGACGACGAGATCCCGGAGGTGGTGGGCGAGTTCGGCGGCCGGTTCCTGCGCATCTTCGACATCGACCTGCGAAGGATGAAGTCCGCGCGCCAATGACCCGGAGCGCACCCCCGACCACCTGGAAGAAGAGAGGAAGAAATGGCAAGACCCGTTACCTTGTTCACCGGCCAGTGGGCCGACCTCGACACCCCGACCATGTGCGAGAAGGCGCGAAGCTTCGGTTACGACGGCCTCGAGCTGGCCTGCTGGGGAGACCACTTCGAGGTACCGAAAGCCGACGACGCCTACTGCGCCGCCCGCCGGGCCCTCCTCGAGGAGCACGACCTGCAGCTGTTCTCGATCTCCGCCCACCTCGTGGGCCAGGCCGTGTGCGACAACATCGACGGCCGCCACCAGGCGATCCTCCCGGAGTACGTGTGGGGCGACGGCGCCCCCGAGGGCGTGCGCCAGCGCGCCGCCGCCGAGCTGGTGGCCACGGCGCAGGCCGCCGCCCGACTCGGCGTGGAGGTGGTGAACGGCTTCACGGGCAGCTCCATCTGGCACCTGCTCTACTCCTTCCCCCCGAGCTCCGACGAGATGATCGACGCCGGCTTCGCCGACTTCGCCAACCGCTTCCGGCCCATCCTCGACGAGTTCCAGGAGGCGGGCGTCAAGTTCGCCCTTGAGGTCCACCCCACCGAGATCGCCTTCGACATCGCCTCGGCGGAGCGCGCCGTCGACGCCCTCGACGGCCATCCCGCCTTCGGCTTCAACTACGATCCCAGCCACCTCGGCTACCAGGGGGTCGACTACGTGGAGTTCATCCACCGCTTCGCCGACCGCATCTTCCACGTGCACATGAAGGACGTGGGCTGGTCGGCGATCCCCACCGAGGCCGGCGTCTTCGGCGGCCACACCGCCTTCGGAGACCGGCGCCGCTACTGGGACTTCCGCTCCCTCGGCCGCGGCAACATCGACTTCGAGGAGATCATCCGCGCCCTCAACCGCATCCGCTACGACGGCCCCCTGTCGGTGGAGTGGGAGGACGGCGGCATGGACCGGGAGCACGGGGCCGCCGAGGCCTGCGCCTTCGTCAAGGAGGTCGACTTCGAGCCCTCGGAGGCCGCCTTCGACGCGGCCTTCTCGGAGTAGTCCCCGTGTCCCTTGCGCGCCTGGCCGGCGCCCTCTGCGCCTTCCTGATGGTGGCCGCCTGCGGCGGCGGCCCGGCCCCCGAGGCGCAGCGGGTGCTGGTCTTCGGACGCGGCGCCGACTCCGTCGGCCTCGACCCGGCCCTGGAGAACGACGGCGAGTCCTTCAAGGTCTGCGACAACCTCTACGAGACCCTGGTCACCTACGAGTCGGAGTCGACCCAGGTACTCCCTCAGCTGGCCCGCCGCTGGGAGGTCAGCGAGGACGGGCTGCGCTGGACCTTCCACCTGCGCACGGACGTGCGCTTCCACGACGGCACGCCCTTCACCGCCCAGGCGGTTCTGTTCTCCCTCGGCCGCCAGTTCTTTCCCGACCATCCCCGGTACCGGCCCGCCGCCGGCAACTACAAGTACTGGAAGGACATGGGCATGGACGACATCGTCGCCCACATGTCCGCCCCGGACGACTCGACCTTCGTCATGGAGCTGGCCGCCGCCAACGCCCCCTTCCTGTCGACCCTGGGCATGAACTTCTGCGGCATCGTCTCGCCGGCGGCGGTGGAGCGGCACGGCGCCGACTACTTCAAGAACCCGGTGGGCACCGGCCCCTTCCGTTTCGTCGAGTGGCGCAAGGACGAGCGCATCGTCCTCGAGCGCTTCGACGGCTACTGGGGTGAGGCTCCGCGGATCGACCGCCTCGTCTTCAAGTACATCCAGGACGCCTCGGTGCGCTTCCTCGAGTTGCGCGCCGGCGACGTCCACGGCGTCGACAACCTCAACCCGGAGTTCATCGAGAGCATCCGCTCCGACCCGGAGATCCAGCTCCTCACCCAGCCCGGGATGAACGTGGGCTACCTGGCGATGAACCTCGACAAGGAGCCCTTCGGCGACCTCCGGGTCCGCCGCGCCGTCAACCACGCGGTGAACAAGCAGTCCCTCGTGGACAACTTCTACGCCGGACTGGCGGTGCCCGCCAAGAACCCGATCCCGCCCGTCATGTGGAGCTACAACGACGACGTGGCCGCCTACGAGTACGACCCGGAGCGCGCCAGGGAGCTGCTGGCCGAAGCCGGACTGGCCGACGGCTTCTCCGCCGAGCTGTGGGTGCCCCTGGCGACGCGGCCGTACATGCCGCAGCCGGAGAAGATCGCCCAGGCCCTGCAGGCCGACCTTGGCCGCGTCGGCATCGAGGTGGAGCTGGTGACCACCGAGTGGGCCACCTACCTCGACAAGGTCTTCGACGGGCAGCACGACATGTGTCTGCTGGGATGGACGGGCGACAACGGCGATCCCGACAACTTCCTCTACGTCCTGCTGGACAAGACGGCGGCCGTGAAGCCGGCCCAGAACGTGGCCTTCTACCGCTCCGACGAGCTCCACGAGGTGCTCGTCGAGGCCCGCCACAGCGTCGACCCCGCCGAGCGCACCCGGCTCTACCGCCAGGCCCAGGAGATCGTCCACCGGGACGCGCCGTGGGTGCCGCTGGTGCACGCCACGCAGACAGCGGCCTTCCGCCGCGACGTGGGCGGCTTCGCCCTGCACCCCACCGGCAGCAAGTGGTTCCAGCCCGTCTACTTCGCGCCGCGGTGAGCCGCCCGCCGGCCGCCGCCGGCCCCCTCCGCTGAAAGCCCCGCCGGGCCGTGACCGCCTTCATCCTCCGGCGCCTGACGCTCCTGGTCCCGACGGTGCTCGGGATCTCGGTCCTCGTCTTCCTGATGATCTACCTGGTGCCGGGGGACCCCGCCCAGGTGATGCTCGGCGAGCGCGCCAACGCCGAGACCCTGGCCGCCCTGCGCCAGGAGCTGGGCCTCGACCAGCCCTTCCACGTGCAGCTCGGCCGGTTCTTCGCCGATCTGATGCGCGGCGATCTTGGGAGGTCCTTCCGCACACACGAGCTGATCACGGTGGAGATCTTCGACCGCTTCCCGGCGACCTGCGAGCTGACCCTGGCGGCGATGTGCTTCGCCATCACCGGCGGTCTCGCTCTCGGCATGGTGGCCGCCGTGCGCCGCGGCGGCTTCCTCGACCACCTGAGCATGACCGCGGCCACCGCCGGGATCTCCATGCCCGTGTTCTGGCTGGCCCTCGTCCTCATCCTGCTGCTGGCCGTGCAGCTGCCCCTGTTCCCCATCTCCGGCCGTATCTCCGCCCACACCTACATCGAGGCGCGCACCGGGTTCTACATCCTCGACGCGCTCCTCGCAGGCGACCCGGCGGCCCTCGGCGACGCCTTGCGCCACCTCGTGCTGCCGGCGCTGGCCCTGGGGACGATCCCCTTGGCCGTGATCGCCCGCATGACCCGCTCCAGTCTGCTGGAGGTGCTGGGCGAGGACTACATCCGCACGGCCCGCGCCAAGGGCCTGGCGCCGATGCCGGTGCTGGTGCGCCACGCCCTGCGCAACGCCTTCATTCCCACCTTGACGGTGATCGCCCTGGAGTTCGGCTACCTTCTCGGCGGCGCCATCATCACCGAGACGATCTTCGCCTGGCCCGGCATCGGCCGCTGGCTCTACCTGGCGGTCCTGGCCCGGGACTTCCGCGCGGTGCAGGGTGGAGTGCTGCTGCTGGCGACCCTCTTCATCCTCATCAACCTCGCCGCCGACGTGCTCTACGCCTGGCTCGACCCGCGAATCCGCTATGACTGAGACGAGGGAAATACGGGTCGGCGTCGTCGGGGTGCGGCGCGGAGAGAGCTTCATCAAGGGAGCGACCGACGCCGTGGGCATGAGGCTGACGGCGGTCTGCGACATCTGGGAGGAACGCCTGGCGGCGGCGGGGCGCAACTACGGAGTGGCCACCTTCACCGACTACGACGCCTTCCTCGACAGCGGCCTGGACGCCGTCATCCTGGCCAACTACTTCCACGAGCACGCCCCCTTCGCGGTGCGGGCCCTGGAGGCCGGCAAGCACGTCCTCTCCGAGACGGCGGCCAACGGCACCCTCGCCGACGGCGTCGCCCTCTGCCGCGCGGTGGAACGGTCGGGATGCGTCTACATGCTCGCCGAGAACTACTGCTACACCCTCTTCAGCCAGGAGATGCGCAGGCTCTACCAGACCGGGGAGATCGGCCGGGTGACCTACGCCGAGGGCGAGTACAACCACCCCATGGCCCCGGAGGCGCGCCTGCGCCTGGCCCCCGGCGAGGACCACTGGCGCAACCGGATCCCCTCCACCTACTACTGCACCCACGCCCTGGCGCCGCTGGTCTACATCACCGGCTCCATGCCCCGCATGGTGAACGGCCTCTCCATCGCCGCCCCCGAGGTCAACGAGGAGATCGTGCGCCGGGGGGACCCCGGCTCGGTGATCCTGTGCCGCACCGACGACGGCGCCGTGTTCCGCATCTTCGGGCTGAGCCTGCCCGGCCACAGCAACTGGTACCGCGTCCACGGCACGAAGGGGGCCATGGAGATCGCCCGCGGGCCGGGTTACTTCGGACCGGGCCATGTGCGGGTGTGGCACGAGCCCTGGAACGAGTGGCCCGGCCAGCCCCTGGAACGCTCGTATCTGCCCGAGTGGCCTGAGCACGCCGAGCTGGCCGAACGGGCCGGTCACGGCGGCGGCGACTTCTGGACCAATTTCCACTTCGCCCGGGCCATCCGCTCGGGGGAGGCCCCCTTCCTCGACGTGTACCGCGCGGTGGCCATGAGCTCCGTCGGCATCCTCGCCTGGCGGAGCGCGCTGCAGGAGGGGCAACCGGTGCAGGTCCCGGACTTCCGCGACGAAACGCAGAGGGCCCCCCTCGAGGACGACACCTGGTCGCCCTGGCCGGGAGGGGACCCGCAGGCCCCTTCGAGCATCCACCCATCCCGGGAGCCGAGCGCCGAGGCCCTGGAGCGCGCCCGGCGGATCTGGACAGAGTTGTGATGCAGCGATGGCCGCTTGACCATCTGTCGGCGGCTCCCGTACTTGCACGTTTCCCTCGACCCGCGGACAACACGACGATGGAACCTGAACTGACCCCGGAAGAGTTGCGGATCCTCGGTGCCCTGATCGAGAAGGGGATCACGACACCGGACTACTACCCCATGACCCTGAACGCCCTGACGGCGGCCTGCAACCAGAAGTCCAACCGCGACCCGGTGCTCGAGTACGGCGAGAAGACCGTCGTGCGCGCCCTGGACTCGCTGCGCGAAAAGGGGCTGGTGCGCGTCGTCAGCGGCCCCGACATGAGGGTGCCCAAGTACTATCACCGCTTCACCGAGGTCCGGGAGTTCTCCCCTCCCGGTGTGGCGGTGCTCTGCGAGCTGATGCTGCGGGGGCCGCAGACGCCCGGCGAGTTGCGCAGCCGCGGCAGCCGGATGCACCCCTTCGAGAGCCTCGCCGAGGTCGAGGCCGTGCTCGAGTCCCTGATGGAGCGGCCGGCGGGGCCTGCCGTCCTCCGCCTGCCGCGGCAGCCCGGGTTCAAGGAGTCCCGCTTCGCCCACCTCCTCGGCGCTCCACCCGCGATCGAGGAGCCCTCCGCGGACGGGCCCGACGGGGCCGGTGATTCCGGCGGACCACGGCCGGAGGCCGCCCGCCTGGCCGCGGCGGCCGAGGACGAGAGGCTCGAGCGCCTCGAGGCCGCCGTCGCCGGCATCGTCGAGGAGATCGCCTCCCTGCGCTCGGAGTTGAAGGAGTTCCGGGGCCAGTTCGAATAGGGTTGCGGCGGATGACCAGTTCCTCGAAAGGCCCCATCACCGACGCCATGCCGGAGGTCGACCGGGAGCTCCGGTTCCACCCCGTCCACCACGACCGGCCCCGATGCCTGACCCCCGGGCAGTTGCGGCAGTTCGACGAGCTGGGATACATCTTCCCCCTGCGCGTCTTCACCCCCGCCGAGGCCGAGGCCAACCGCGCCTACTTCGACGACTTGATGGACCGCGCCGCCGCCGCGGGCTGGGACGCGTACTCCATCAACGGCTGGCAGCGCCACTGCGCCGGCATGTGGGACCTGTGCGCGGAGCCGCGCATCCTCGACTACGTGCAGGACCTCCTCGGCGAGGACCTGGTCTGCTGGGGGGCGCACTTCTTCTGCAAGCAGCCCGGGGACGAGCGCCGGGTCAGCTGGCACCAGGACGCCTCGTACTGGCCCCTGACGCCGAGCCGGACCGTCACCGTGTGGCTGGCCATCGACGACGCCGACGAGGAGAACGGCGCCATGACCGTGGTGCCGCGTTCCCACCTGCACGGCCAGATCCCCTTCGCGCGCAGCGAGGCCGGAGAGCGCAACGTGCTCAACCAGACCGTCCTCGATCCCCGCCGCTACGGCGGCGACCCCGTGTCCTTCGTCATGAAGGCGGGGCAGATCTCCCTGCACACCGACCTGCTGCTCCACGGCTCGAACCCGAACCTCTCCGACCGCCGGCGCTGCGGACTGACCATTCGCTTCGTGCCCCCCGAGGTGCGCGCCCACAAGGGCTGGAACCGCGGGGCCATCATCTGCCGCGGAGCGGACCCCAGCGGCCACTGGCACCATCACCCGCGGCCCGAGGGCGAGGTGATACCGGGCAGCGGGGATGGGGCGGGATGAGGTCCGGGGGCGACGGCCGATACCTGCAAACCGTTACACCGAACTGTCGCGCTCCGGGGCTACATTCCAGGGCCCATGAGCGCTGGAAACCACGGAGTCGCGAATATGTGAAGATCCTGGCGGCGAGCATCATCCTGGCGGCGGCGGGGATGACCGCCTGCGGCGGTAACGGGGGGCCTGCGGGGCCTGAGGCAGACCTCGCCGGCACCTGGATCTTCGAGGGGACGGATCTCGTCGAGGTCCTCGCCCCGCGTTTCATGGAGCACGCCGTCGAGCAGGGGATGAGCACCCCGGACGCCCAGGCGATCGTCGACGAGGCCTTCGCCAACGCCGAGGAGGGTTTCCAGTCCTGGCACTCCACGCTTCGCTTCGATGGGGACGGGACGTGGAAGGACGACCGGGGCCAGAGGGGTACCTGGCGCATCGAGGGCGGCGTGCTGATCTCCACCGATGAGCATGGCCTCATCGAGCGCTGGGAGTACATCCTGGACGACCACGACCTGACGCTGATGCTCACGAAGGAGAGTCTGCTGTCCCTCTCGAGACAGGTGGACGACTCCGACGCCCGGAAGGCCGCGTACGAGTTCTACAGCGGGCTTCTTGCGGACGACGACGTCCTGAGGTTCTTCTACAAGCGGAAACCCTGACGGAAAGGACGATCGACCCGATGAGGAAGCACCTTCCGTGCTGGATCGCGGCGCTCTCCCTGGCTCTGCTCTCGCCGGCGGCGGCGCAGGCCCAGGACGACCTGACCGAGGTCCCGCTGGTGCCCCTGCCCGAGGGCATGACCTGGGAGGAGTACCGCGACATGAACCGCCGCCTCTCGGTCGGCCTGGCCCTGAGCGCCATCCCGGTGCCGGGGATGATGCACTTCTACGCGGGCGAGCCCCGGACGGGCCGGCGGCTGCTGACGACCGGCCTGTTGGGGGCTGCCTCGATCGTGGCGGGCCTGGCCCTGCTCGGGGATGGCGACTTCCCCGAGACCGACTTCGAGGTCCTGGTGCTCAACCCCGGGGACGAGGACCGCGAGCGCCGGTACGAGAAGATCCCGGTGGAGATCGACGGCTCCAGGGTCCATTACCGCCTTCGCGAGCAGGAGCGCGAGCCCGGCCTGCTGCCGGGCGCCCTGATCCTGCTCGGCGGGCTCACCCTGGCGGTGGACTACCTCTACGACTTCGTCCACGGGATCCGGGTGATCGAGGAGAAGCGGGACCGGGTGCGGTTCAAGTACGGCAAGGCTCTCCGCTTGCACCTGGGGGCTCTAAAGGGGTCCGCAACGGGGGGACAGGTGGCCCTGAGCTACTCCTTCTGAGATGGAGGTCGCCGACCGCGTCGAGGCGCTGAGCGGCGTCGATCGGGCCGTCGGGCGCGGCGGTTGGCCTCCCTCGTCGGGCCCTGCGGCTGCGGCCAGTCCACCCTGAGGCGGTGGCCGCCTCAAGAAGCCCATCCGAGCGGGCGCCAGGCTCGCCCGGGCGGAGACTCCAGCCGGGCCGGCTTACCGCAGCCCCGTGAAGAACGCGGCCCTCTCCAGGCCGCGGCCGGTCCGTACCTTGCCGTACTCCAGCTCCAGAATGCGGCCGCCGCTCTCGATGATCACCAGGCGGGGCAGGTACAGGTCGGTTCCGGGCAGCCGGCGGAAGCGCTGCAGGCGGCGCGACCACAGCACGCCGCCCCCCGGAGTGAGGACCTCCTCGCGCACCACGAAGCCGCGCTGCAGATCCACGGTCAGGCGGCGCGGCGGCAGGTCGGCGGTCTCCAGGGGGACGATGGCGCGGCCGGCCGCCGGATGGTGGACCCGCGAGGTGTCCGGGTCTCCGGGCACGACCACCCCGAGCAGGAGCCACCGGGGATCGTAGCCTCCGAGGTCGATCCCCAGGAAGTAGTCGAGACCGTCCTCGGCCGGAAGGACCATGGAGCGCCCCTCCACCACGGCAAGCAGGCTGTCGGCCTCGACCACGGCGGAGAGGACGTGAACGAACAGGGGGCCCTGCACATCGAGGCGCATCAGGTCCGGGGGCCGGAAGAGGATGGAGGCGTCGAGGGCGTTCCGGCCCTGCTCGTGGGTCAGGCTGAGGCGGGCCTCGGCGGTCAGGTCCTCCAGGCCCTGCACCGCGGCGAAGTCCGCCCCCAAAGGGGTGGAGACATCGAGGGCGCCGCCGGTCCAGCCATCGCGGGTCACGGGGGGCGGAGGACCGCAGGCACTGGTGACCGCCGCTGCGATCAGGGCGGCGACCGCGGCTCGACCGGCCCTCAAGGCGACGGACGGGCCTCCAGCTTTTCCCGGACCTCCTCGTTCTCCGGCGTCAGGTCCAGGACCCGCCGCCAGTGGACCTCGGCCTCGTCGCGCTTCCCGAGGGCGTCGGCGATGTCCCCGGCGTGGTCGAGGATCACCGCCTGTTCCTCGGTGTCGTGGTCGTCCATCGCCTCCAGGGCCCGGGAGAGATAACGCTCCGCCTCCTCCAGCTCCCCGAGGCGGTAGTAGGCCCAGCCCAGGCTGTCGAAGAAGGCGCCGTTGTCGGGCTCGATGGCCACCGCCCGGGTGAGGAGCTGCACCGCCTCCTCCAGGTTGACGCCGCGGTCGGCGAAGCTGTAGCCCAGGTAGTTGAGGGCGTAAGCGTCGTCGGGCTGCAGGGCGAGGACCCGCCGGAAGCAGTCGACGGCGCGCTCGAAGTAGCCGTGGCCCGGGGACTCCCGGGCGGCCTCCTCCAGGATGCTGCCGAGGTAGAACAGGGCATGGGTCCCGTCGGCGTCCAGGTCGACGGCCCGGTTCATGCGCGCGATCGCCTCGTCCCAGCGGCCGAGATTCTGCAGGGCCACCCCCCAGTGCAGGTGGACCCTCATCAGGGTGGAGTCGGCCTCGACGGCCTCGCGGTAGCGCTCGATCGCCTCCGTCCAGAGTTGCTGCCGCCCCAGGACGACGCCCCAGCGGCCGTACAGCGGAGCCTCGGGGCCGCCGGCGGCGAGGCCCCGCCTGTAGACGCCGATCGCCTCGTCCCAGAGACGGCGGCCTTCGAGGTTGCCGCCCCAGGCGAGATACACGTCGAGCGATTCGGGCAGCCGCCCGGCCGCCTGCTCGTACACGGCGAGGGCCTCCTCCGGGCGGTCCTCCTCCTCGAGGGCCGCGCCCCAGAAGAGGTAGAGCTCGAGACTGTCGGGCATCGCTTCCACGGCTTCCCGCAGGATCGCCTCCGCCCGTTCGGGGCGGCCCACGTGCAGGTAGTAGCGGGCCGGGTCGAGCCAGCCGTCCACCCGGGCGGGCCGGCCGCCGACGATGCGCTCGAAGACGGCGGCGGCGAGGGGGTACTTCTCCATCTCGGACAAGGCGATGCCCAGGCGGTACAGGTAGGCGGCGTCCTCGGCTTCGAGGATCGGCGTCAGCTGCTCCACCGTCTCCAGCAGGCGCGCGAGCTCGTACATGATCGACGAGCTGTCGGGGACGTGCCGCGCCCCCGCCTGGAGCGAGGTCAGCGCCGCCGGCCCGTCGCCGCGCGCCTCCTGGAGCTCGCCCAGTCCCAGCCAGGCGTCCTCCACCCCGGGGTCTGCGGCCAGGACCTGGCGGAAGACCGCCTCCGCGCGCTCGCGCCGGCCGCTGCGGGAGAGCACGTAGCCCACGTTGACGCGCACGTCGACGGGCGTCTCCTCCTGGTCCAGGAGGCGGTCGAAGAGGGGGTCGATGCGGGACTCGCGGCCGGTCTCCATGTAGATGCGCGCCAGGTACGAGTAGAGCTGCCAGTTGTGCGGGTCCCGGTCGATGAGCTCTTCGAGTTGCTCCCCCACCTCCCGCGGAGTGCCCACCGAGTCCAGCCAGCGCAGGAGCTGGTAGCGCAGGGCGGTGAGCTCCGGGTCGAGGGCCAGGGCCCTGCGGCCGAAGTGGACGGCCATGCGGTAGTCACGGATGCGGTCGTAGTTGCGCGCCAACTGGGTGAGAATCGTCGGCGACGAGGGATCGAGGTCGGCGGCCGAGCGCAGGGCCACGATGGCGCCCAGGGGGTTGCCCTGGGACTCGAAGACCTTGGCGGTGACGAAGTACTGCATCGCCTCGCGGCGGGCCTCCTCGGAGGGCTCGGTCCCGGGCGGCCGGCCCTGCATCACCCCGGCGCACGACCCGGTCAGAGCGAGAACGGCCAGAAGGCCGGCGCGGCGCAGAAGGAAAGCCATCAGGCGGCCTCCGGAAACGCGGGTCGGCGCGGATCGAGGGCGTCGCGCAGACCGTCGCCCACGAGGTTGAGGGCGAGGGCCACGGCGAAGATCGCCAGGCCGGGGAAGGCCATCACCCACGGTGCCTTGAGGAGCAGCTCGCGGCCGCTGTTGAGCATCGCTCCCCACTCCGGCGTCGGTGGCTGGGCGCCGAGGCCGAGAAAGCTGAGGCCCGCCGCGTCGAGGATCGCCGTGGCCAGGCTCAGGGAGGTCTGCACGATCAGCGGGGCCATGCAGTTGGGCAGCAGGCTGAAGGCGACGATGCGCAGGTGACCGGCGCCGAGGGCGCGCGCCGCCTCGACGTAGGCCAGCTCGCGAAGGGAGAGGACCTGGGCCCGCACCAGGCGGGCGAACTGGGGGATGAGGACGATGCTCACGGCGACCATGACGTTGTCGATGCCGGGGCCGATGACGGCGACGATGGCGATGGCCAGCAGGATCGACGGGAAGGCGAGCATCATGTCCACGAGGCGCATGATCAGCGTGTCGGTGAGGCCGCCGCGGTACCCGGCCGCCAGGCCGAGGGCGGTGCCCAGAGTGAGGGAGATTCCGATGCAGATACCGCCGATGCGCAGGGAGATGCGGGAGCCGTGGATGACGCGGCTGAGGATGTCGCGGCCGAACTCGTCGGTGCCCATGGGATGTTCCCACGACGGCGGCCGCAGGCGCTGGTAGAGGTCCTGCGCCAGCGGGTCGAAGGGCGCCAGCAGGGGCGCCAGGACGGCCACCACCACCAGGCCCGCGAGGACGCCGATACCGGCCAGCGGCAGGGGCCTCGACCGCAGATGGTTCGCGGCCCCGGTCAGGACGTCGATGATGGCTCGATCCGCCTTTCTCGTTGCGGGAAGCCCGGCCCCGGATCGGAGCCGTTGGAATATAAGCAGGCTCCGCTCAGGCCGGCGGCACCAGGATCAGGGCGGCCAGGGGGGGCAGGGCGAGGACCGCCGACCAGCGGCGCCCGTGGCAGGGCACCTCGCCGGACTCCACGATGCCGAGGTTTCCCGCCCCCGAGCCGCCGTAGTCGAGGGCGTCGGTGTTGAGCCGTTCCCGCCAGCGCCCGGGGCAGGGCAGCCCCAGGCGGAAGCCGCGTCGCGGCTCCGGCGTGAAGTTGCAGACCGCCACCAGGACCCCGCCCTCCGGCGCGCGCCGTTCGAAGGCGATGACGGCGTTGCCGCTGCCGCCTCCCTCGATCCACTCGAACCCGGCCTCGTCGCAGTCGCTGGCGTGCAGCCCCGGATGGCTCCGGTAGAGGCCGTTGAGATCGCGCACCAGGTCCTGCACCCCCCGGTGCCAGCCGTGCTCCAAGCTCGACCACTCCAGGGCCTGGAGATGGTCCCACTCCGGCCGCTGGCCGAACTCCCCTCCCATGAACAGCAGCTTCTTGCCGGGGAAGGCGAACATCCAGGCGAGGAGCAGCCGCAGGTTGGCGAACCGCTGCCAGTCGTCCCCCGGCATCTTCTCCAGCAGCGACCGCTTCCCGTGGACGACCTCGTCGTGGCTCAGGGGCAGGAGGAAGCTCTCCGCGTGGGCGTACTCGGCGGCGAAGGTGAGGTCCGAAGGGTGCGACCGCCGGTCCCCGGGATCCCGGCTCATGTAGCGCAGCGCGTCGTTCATCCAGCCCATGTTCCACTTGAAGCCGAAACCGAGCCCCCCCGCCGCCGCCGGAAGGGTCACCCCGGGCCAGGCCGTCGACTCCTCGGCGAGCATCAGCGCCCCGGGATGGTGCTCGTGGACCAGCCGGTTGGTCTCCTGCAGGAACTCGATGGCCTCCAGGTTCTCCCGTCCCCCGCGGCGGTTCGGCGTCCACTCCCCTTCCTTGCGGGAGTAGTCCAGGTAGAGCATGGAAGAGACCGCGTCGACCCGCAGCCCGTCCACGTGGAAGCGGTCCAGCCAGAACAAGGCGTTGGACTGCAGGAAGGACCTCACCTCCGGACGCCCGAAGTCGAAGGTCAGGGTGCCCCAGTCGGGATGGAGCCCGAGATCGGCGGACTCGTAGAGGGGGGTTCCGTCGAACCGCGCCAGGCCGTGGGCGTCCTGCGGGAAGTGGCCGGGCACCCAGTCGAGGATCACGCCGAGGCCGCGGCCATGGAGATGATCGACGAAGTACGCGAAGTCCTCCGGCGGTCCGAAGCGGGCCGTGGGCGCGAAGTAGCCGGTCACTTGGTATCCCCAGGAGCCGTCGAAGGGGTGCTCGGCCACGCCCATGACCTCGACGTGGGTGAAGCCCAGCCTGGCGGCGTATTCGGCCAGCTCGTGGGCCAGCCGGCGCCAGCCGAGGGGCTCGCCCCCGGGACCGCGCCGCCAGGAGCCGGGGTGGACCTCGTAGATGGACAGGGGCTCCCGCGTCCACGGGCATTCCCGGCGCCGCCCCATCCACTCGGCGTCGGTCCACTCGAAGTCGTGGAGGGCCACTACCGAGGCCGTGCACGGCGGCACCTCGGCGGCGAAGGCCACCGGGTCGGCCTTCTGCAGCAGGTCCCCGGCGACGGTCAGGATCTCGTACTTGTAAAGGGCGCCGGCGCCCACGCCGGGAACGAAGAGCTCCCAGATTCCGCAGGACCCCGGACGGCCCATGGGGTGGCGGAGTCCGTCCCAGTCGTTGAAGCCACCCACCACGCTGACCCGCTCGGCAGCCGGTGCCCACAGGGCGAAGTGCACCCCGGGCTGCCTTCCAGGGTCCCGGGATGGGCCCCGAGGAAATCGTGGATCCGGTGGTGACGGCCATCGCTGAAGAGACGGCGGCCGGCGGCCCGGCCGACCCCGGGCGAAGAAGGCGGCGCGGCTCCCGGAGAGGATGGGGCCGCATCCATCAGGTGGAGGCTCTCTCGAGGTCCCTTGTCTCAGGTGGAGCCGTCGAGGCGCCGCAGCAGCCGGCCTCGGGCTCGGGTTCGGACGGCGCTCCACAGCAGTCCGGCTCGGGCTCGGACACTCCCTCGCAGCAGTCGGGCTCGGGCTCCGACTCGCAGCAGGAGTGGGCGGCAGGGTCCGCGGCTCCGGCCTCGAGTACTTCGCCCACGAAGGCCCGCGGTCCCCGGCGCACCATCGAGGCCAGCATCAGCGCCCCGAGCGCGGCCAGGCACAGGTCCCGCCACCCGGCCCCGTGGGCGGCGTGGCCCAGGTCCGGCACGACCCCGGCGACCTCGGTCAGGCTGTTGACGGCGCGCCCGAGGAGCACCGTGATGACGACCACGCAGGCGGCGAAGAGCAGAGCGATCCGGCGCCCGTGGAGCCGCGTGAGGACGCCGAGGGTGGTGACGTTGGTCGCCGGCCCGGTGATCAGGAAGGCCAGGGCCGCCCCCGGGGAGACGCCGTTGAGGACCAGCACCGCCACCAGCGGCGTGGCCCCGGCGGCGCAGACGTACACCGGCATGCCCACCAGGGCCATGATCTCCACCTCGAACCCGGGCGGCACCAGCTCCGACCACCGGGTACCGACGAAACCGTGGACCAGGGCGGCCAGGGCCAGCCCCACGAGGATCCAGGGCGCCGTGGAGTCAACCACCTCCCCCAGGCCCTGGGCCAGTCCCGTGCGCAGCCGCGACGCCAGGGGCGGTTTGGTCCCGGCGCCGGCGGCGGCCGCCCCCTGGGGCACCAGCCGCGAGGCGAAGCGGCCCACGAACCACCCCGTGCCGAGGGCGACGGCGGCGGCCGCAGCCACTCGGGCGACGGTGAACTCTCCTCCCAGCAGGGGCAGAGTGATGAGGACGGCGTCGAGGCTCAGTTCGGGCGTGGCGATGAGGAAGGCCATGGCCGCCGTCGGCGGGACCCCGGCGACCACGATCGAGCGGTAGAGGGGGACGACGCCGCAGGAGCAGACGGGCAGAGGCAGGCCGAAGGCCATCCCCCTCGCCGCCTGGGAGAGGCGGGAGCCGCGCCCCATCCAGTCCACCGTGCCCTGGGGCAGCAGGGCGTACACCAGGCCGGCGCCGACGTAGGCGATGAGCAGGGCGGGCGCCGACTCCAGGGCCAGGGTGTAGAACACGCCTGCCATCTCGGCCATGGCCCCGGAAGCCTCCTGGTCGGCGGTGGCCACGGCCAGCAGCACCAGGGCGGCCAGGGCTCCCAGGCCCGAGGGCCAGGGCCAGGGCCGGGAGGCCGTCGCTTCGACCCCCGTCGCCAGCGGATAGCGCCGGCGCAGCACGACGTGCAACAGGGCGCCCGCCGTCAACGCCTGGAACAGCCCCCAGCCGGGCCCGCCCGGGGCCGCCGCGCCCGGGAGGAAGCCGAGGAAGGCGCCCGTGGTGGCCGCCGCCATCGCCCCCAGGGCGGCCAGGGCCGGCGCCAGGCCGTAGAGCGGCCGCAGGAGGAACCACAGGGCCAGACCGACCGGCAGCCGGTGGAGGACGACGGCCAGGTGCGAGTCCCCGCCTCCGGCCCCCCCGGACAGGACCACTCCGTCGATGCAGGAGTGGACGCCGACGGCGGCCAGGGCGAGAACGAGGGCGATGACGCGGAGGGGGCGCTCCAGCAGCGGCAGACAACGCCCGACCAGCGCCGGCAGCCACAGGCCGGCGGCGACGGCCGCCGCCGCCGGCGCCCAGCCGGCCAGGGCGGCGCCGGCCGGAACCAGCTGCAGGAGGACGAAGCCGCCGACGCCGACGAAGAGGAAGCCGTCGAGGGCGGCCGTCAGACGGCCCGAGGCCCGCGCGGCCCCGTACAGCAGGGGTCCCGCGGCGAGGGCGAGCAGACCGAGGGCCAGCGGGGTCGAGGCGGAGGGATTCATGACGGGATTTCGAATGTACTCGGGCCACCAGCCCCCGGCTACCTGGCTCCTTGCCAGGGAAGGGGGGCGGGGTTACCTAGGAGAGCCTGCGGTATCCATCCGGCTCCGGGACAAGGCCTTCGTGAAGACCGAAACCCTGCACGGCTGGGGGCGTCATCCACGCCTCCCCGGCGCCGTGCACCGCGCCCGCGACCTCGACGACCTGCGGCGGCTCGCCCGGTCGGACCGCGCCGGCATCGGCCGCGGCGCCGGGCGCAGCTACGGAGACGCGGCCCTCGCCGCCCACGTGGTCTCGGCCCTGCCGCTGCGTCACCTGCTCGACTTCGACGGCCAGAGCGGGGTCCTGAAGGCCCAGGCCGGCGTCAGCCTCGACGACGTGATCCGCTTCGGCCTCCCCCGAGGCTGGTTCCCCCCGGTCACCCCGGGCACCCGGCAATGCACCCTCGGCGGCTGCGTCGCCGCCGACGTCCACGGCAAGAACCACCACCGCGTCGGCGCCTTCGGGGCCTTCGTCGACGAGCTCGAGATGGTGCTCGCCGGCGGTGACGTGGTGCACTGCTCAAGGACCGAGCTCCCCGACCTGTTCTGGGCCACCCTGGGGGGCATGGGGCTGACGGGGCTGATCCACGCCGTCACCCTGCGGCTGGCGCCGGTGCGGTCCGCTTTTGTCGACAACCTCAGCGTGCGCACCGGGAGTCTGGTCGAGACCTGCCGCCTCCTGCGGGAGACCCAGGACCAGCACGCCTACTCCGTGGCCTGGATCGATCTGCTGACGAGATCCGCGCGCCGAGGGCGGGGCCATGTGCTGCTCGGGGAGCACGCCGAGGGTCCGGCCCTGGCTCCTCTGCACCGGGATCCGCGGTGGCAGCTGCCCCTCCTGCCGACCAACCTGGTGCGGCACTCCGGCTTGCGCCTGCTCAACGCCATCTACTACCGTCGGCAGTTCCGGAAGCGCAGCCGTCGGCGGGTCCACTACGGCCCCTACTTCCATCCCCTCGACGGCGTCGCCCACTGGAACCGGGCCTACGGCCCCCGGGGCTTCCTGCAGTTCCAGTTCGCCGTCCCCTTCGCCAGCGACGCGGAGGTGATGGCCGATGTGGTCGAGCGCACCCAGAGGGCGGCGCCCTGCTCCCTGGCGGTGCTCAAGACCTTCGGTGACCACCCGGGCGGACCTCTCGGCTTCCCCCTGCCGGGATACACCCTGGCCCTGGACTTCCCCCGCGCCTCGGGGATCGAGAAGGCCCTGGTCGACGCCGCCGGCATGGTGGCCGCCGCCGGGGGCCGCGTCTACCTGGCCAAGGACGCCCTCCTCACCCCGGAGCAGACCGAGACCATGTATCCACGGCTCGACGAGTTCCGCGCCGCCCGCCGGCGCTACGACCCAGGTGGCCGCTTCCGGTCGGCCCTCTCCGACCGCACGGGGCTGACGTGAGCGGCCGCCGCGCCCTGATCCTGGGGGCCCGCTCGGCGATCGCCGCAGCCCTGGCGGAACGGCTCGCCGGGGACGGCTGGGACCTGGTATTGGCGGCGCGGGACTGCCGGAGGCTGGAGCCGGCGGCCGCCGACCTGCGCTTGCGCCGCCAGCGGCAAGTGGACCTGCTGGAGTTCGACGCCCTCGACCTGGAGGCCCACGCAGGGCTCGCCGACCGGGTGCGTGCCACCGCGGGGCCCTTCGACCTGGTGGTCTGCGTCTTCGGGTACTCCGGCGATCCGGAGGAGGCGCGGCACGACACCGGGGAGATGACGGCGACGCTGACGACCAACTTCACCGCCGCCGCCGTCTGCCTCGGCCACCTGGCCAACGACCTGGAGGGCCGCGGGCAGGGCGGCATCATCGCCGTGAGCTCCGTCGCCGGCGACCGGGGGCGGCAGTCGAACTACGTGTACGGCGCCTCGAAGGGGGGGCTGAACGTCTTTCTGCAGGGCCTGCGGAACCGTCTGGCCCCTGCCGGGGTGCACGTGATGACGGTGAAGCCGGGGTTCGTGGACACGCCCATGACCCAGGGCCGCGAGGGGCTGTTCCTGGTGGCCTCGCCGGAGCGGGTGGCCGCCGACATCCTGCGCGCCTGGCGTCGGCGGCGGAACGTGGTCTACACGCCCTGGTTCTGGCGCTGGATCATGCTCCTGATCCGCCTCGTGCCGGAGGGGTTGTTCAAGCGCCTGAGGCTGTAGGGGCCGGAGGGTCCGGATCCTCCAGGGCCTCTCGCAGGCGGGCGGCGAGGTTGGTGTTCCGGCGGGCCGGGCGGTCGTTCTCGATGGCCCGCCGCAGGGCGCGCTGGCTGCCGATGAGGACGAAGAGCTCCCGGGCCCGGGTGACGGCGGTGTAGAGCAGGTTGCGCTGCAGCATCGGGTAGTGCTGGGTGGTCAGGGGCAGGACGACGGCCGGGAACTCCGAGCCCTGGGCGCGGTGGATGCTGATGGCGTAGGCCATGCTCAGCTGGTCGAGCTCGGCCAGCTCGTAGCGCTGCACGCCGCCGTCGTCGAAGACGACCTCGGCGAAGGACTCTTCCCCCGTTTCCAGGCGGCCGATGCGCCCCAGGTCGCCGTTGAAGACCCCCTTGTCGTAGTTGTTGCGCACCTGCATCACCCGGTCTCCCTCGCGCAGCTCGCGGTCGCCGATGGCGTGAGGCTTGCGCCCCGGGTTCAGGCGCTCCTGGAGCTGGCGGTTGAGCTGCACCGCGCCGGTCTCTCCGCGGTACATGGGAGTCAGGACCTGGATCTGCCGCATGGGGTCGAGATCCCGGCCCTGCGGCATCCGCCGGGACACCAGGTCCACCAGGCGCTGGGAGACCCGGGCGGGGTCGTCCTCCTCGACGAAGTAGAAGCCGGAGTCGGCGCGGTTGTCGATCCGGGGCCACTCGCCGCCGTTGATGCGGTGGGCGTTGGTGACGATGAGGTTGTCGCCCGCCTGGCGGTAGATGTGGCGCAGGCGCGCCACGGGCACGACGCCGGAGTCGATGACATCCCCGAGGAGATTGCCGGGACCGACCGAGGGCAACTGGTCGGCGTCGCCCACGAGGACCAGCCGGGCGCCGTCGGGGACGGCCCGGAGCAGCGCGTTCATCAGGTTGATGTCGACCATGGAGCTCTCGTCGACGATGACCGCCTCCGCTTCGATGGGCTGGTTGCCATCGCGGCGGAAGCCGCCCTCCCGGGGGGCGTACTCCAGAAGCCTGTGGATGGTTCGGGCCTCGCGGCCGGTGGCCTCGCCCAGGCGCTTGGCGGCCCGCCCCGTGGGCGAGCACAGGGCCACCCGCAGGCCGGACGCCTCCAGGCGCCCCACGATCTGGCGGGTGATGGTGGTCTTGCCCGTGCCGGGGCCGCCGGTGACGACCAGGACCTTCCCCGCCCCCATCTGCTCCAGGGCCCATCGCTGGTCCTCTCCCAAGGACGCCTCCTCCTCGGCATCCGCCTCCCCCACCTCCTTCGCCAGGGCCGGACCCGGGGAGGTGAGTATCCGCTCCAGGGCCCGGGCCACCCCCCGCTCGGCCCGGTGCAGCCGCCCCGGATAGCAGTCCCGCCCCTCCACGACTACGTCACCCGCTTCCTGGAGGGCCGAGAGGGCCTCCGGTACTCGGCTGGAGTCGACGCCGAGGAGGAGCTCGGTCGCCGAGGCCAGCTCCTCCTCGGGCAGGAAGAGATGGCCCTCGTCGGCGGCTTCCTGCAGCAGGTAGCGGAGGCCGGCGCGCACGCGCTCCGGGGCGTCGCGGGCGATGCCGAGATCCCCGGCGATGCGGTCCGCCGTCTGGAAGCCGATGCCGCGCACGTCGCGCTGCAGCCGGTAGGGATCCTGCCGGACGCTGTGGATCGCCTCCGCGCCGTACTGCTGGTAGATGCGTACCGCGTGCCCCGTGCCGACGCCGTGGGACTGGAGGAAGACCATGACGTCGCGGATGCGCCGCTGCTCCTTCCAGGCCTCGGCGATGGCCTGAGCCCGCTTGCGCCCCAAACCCTCGATCTCCAGCAGCCGCCGCGGCTGAGCGTCGATCACTTCGAGGGAGGAGTCGCCGAAGCGGGCGACGATGCGCCTGGCCATGACCGGACCGATCCCCTTGATCAGCCCCGAGCCGAGGTAACGCTCGATGCCTTCGGCGGTGGCGGGGTACTCGGGGATGCACGACTCCACCCGCAGCTGGCGGCCGAAGCGGGGATGGAGGTCCCAGCTCCCCTCCAGCCGCACGCTCTCGCCGGCGGAGACCGCCATGGTGCCGACGACGGTGACCGGCTCCCCCTCGCCTTCCGGGCGCAGCCGGGCGATGGTGTAGCCGTTCTCCGGGTTCTGGAAGGTGATGTGGTCGATGAGCCCCTTGAGGCGCACACCCGGCCCGGAGGCCGGGTCCTCCGGCGGCGCCCTCCCGGGGCCTTCGAAGAGGTCGCGCTCGCTCACATCAAGGCAGCTCGCAGCAGCAGGGTGACGGCCGCCCCGAGGGCGGCGCCGGCCACCAGTTGCGCCGGCGAATGGGCCTGCCGCCGCCAGCGGGCCCACCCCGCCGCCAGGGGCAGCAGCGCGCACAGGGGCCACCACGCGGCTTCCACGAGGGTGGCCGCCAGCGCCGCCCCTCCCCCGGCGCCGGTGGTGTGGATGCTGATCTTCCACCGGCGGTTCACCAGGCCGACGCCGGCGGCGCCCACTGCGAAGGACGCCGCCGCCCAGCGCTGCACCGGCGGCATCTGCAGCCCCTGGAGGAGCGCGAACCCGACGGCGTAGCAGAGGGTCCCGACGAGCAGGAACCGGCTGCGCAGAGGGCGGGGGGGATCGTAGATGTCGTCGACTCCCCCGCCCCTGGCCAGCCAGCCCAGGAGGGCCGCGGGGCCGATGGAGAACAGCAGGATGGCCAGGGCCTTGCCCCCCGCCGACCTCAGGGGATCGCCGCCGGCGGGCAGCCACAGGAAGACGACCAGGGCCAGTCCCGGCGGGCTCAGGAGATGGGTGATGCAGCGCGCCGCCCCGTCGGTCCAGCCCGACCGGTCCGCCGCGGCTTGCGCGTCTCCGTCCCCGCCGTCACCCCCGGGCCGGGCCCTCACCGCTTCCACTTCTTGCCGCTGGCATCCCTCCCTCTCCTGGCCCCCCCGGAACCCGCTTTGCCGGCGCCCTCCACGAGGAAGCCGATGAACCGCTTCTGACCGAGGGTCTTCAGGTAGGAGAGCAGGGAGACCTCCGCTTCCTTGCGGTCGAGCTTGTACCGGTCCCGGAGGCCTTCGATCATGTCCGCCACCGAGTTGCGGCCGTCGCACATCTGCCAGACCTGCGCGCCCACCTCGTCGAGGGTGATGGTCCGCTTCTCGGGGATGTAGAAGAGCTTCGACAGGAGGCGGGTCTTCCAGGTCTCCTGCCGCGTCACCGTTATCCGGATCTCACCCTCCTCCGTCTTCTCCCACGCCAGCAGCTCGTTGCGGGCCGGCCGCGACTCCAGCATGGCGTCCCGCGTCAGCCGCGGCTTCTTCTTCGTGGCAAACATATCCGTCCATGACTTCGTCGAGGGTGTCGCCGCCTTGTTCGCGCTTCTTGAACAGATGCTCGACGATGCAGATGCGATTCAAGTCGGGGCAGTGCCAGACCGCGCCCCGCAGGTAGCGCCTCGGCCTCGGGTTGACGAAGGGCAGGGGCCGCAGCACCTGGCGCCAGCGGCTCTGGGGCCGGCCGGTGACGCGCAGGCCATCGTGGCCGCGGAAGTCGGCCCGGGCGATCTCGTGGTTCACGTCGCGCAGGTCCTTGCGGAAGAAGGAAGGGTACCAGTTTGAAAGGTCCGTCCCCTTCAGCAGCATGTGGGCCATGCTCAGGCGGTGCACGCGCAGGACCTGGGCGCCCCCGTCCTTCTCGAAGGTCATCTTCACGTGGCCCGACTTCAACTCCTTCTCGGTGAGCTCGAAGTCCGCGGGGGCGTGGAAGGTGAGGCCGTACAGGCTCCAGTACTGCAACTCGCCGCGGGGGTGGTCCTCGAGGGTGGGCAGGATCTCGTTCACCAGGCCGATCACGCCGCCGCCGTCGTCCTTTGCCGCGAGCACCCGCAGGAGCACGATGCGGCCGCAGTCCGGACAGGCGCGGGCCAGGTTGTAGGCCCGGTAGTCTGCCTCCCAGACGAAAGTCTCGTACTCGCTGCCCTCGAGCCAGCGCTTGTCCTGGAGGAACTTCGCGCGCCGCTCGACGCGCAGCTCCATGCCCGCCTTGTCGGCTTTCTTCTGCAGCTGGGAGAGATAGCGCCCCACGAGGTCCTCGACGGGCCGGCGGATGCCCCGCTTGGGAGGGGCCCGCCACTCGACCTCGGCCCGCACCATGCGGGTGTCGTCGAGGCGCGCGTAGCCGCTGGCGGCGTCGCCGTCGACCCGGCCCATCTCCCACTCCTCCGGGACGCGCAGCCGGATCCCCTGCCAGCCGAAGTCGTAGCGTCTGCCCCCCGCGGCCTGACGGGATCTTCCGGCGGGCTGCCGGGTCGGAGCCCCGCCTTCCACGGCCGGAAGTCCGTCGCTTGCGGACATGGACCTTCCCGACCCGGACGCGCTTAGAAGATGAGGACCGACACCGACTTCTGGATCAGGGCGATGGAGATCGACGCCATGCCCATGAGCGCCATGCCGCAGGCGAAGCCGACGGCGAGGACGGGCGCGTACGTGCGCCACTGTTGTCGTCCGTAGCGGTTCCAGAAGTAGTACCGGGCCAGCATGGCGCCGATGACCTCGGTGATCATCCAGTGCGGTATCGTCGTCAGGGCGCGGACGTACCCAAAGACGAGGAGGATCGGCAGCCCGAAGGCCGACAGAAAGATGTAGCTGCCCAGGCCGACGACGGTCCCGGCGACGATGAGGTTCGGCTTGATGGCGCGGAAGAGCCACGGCTCGTCGGTGGAACGCTGGATCCAGGGACTGGTGAAGTTCGGATCGGTGTCGACGGCGAAGTAGTACTCCCAGCCGGCGGGCAGGGACTGGGCGCTGGAGGCGAGGAGGGCGGGGCGAGGCGTGTCGACGACGCCGATCACCGGTCTCTCGCCCTCGACCAGGTCGGGGATGCGGTCCGGGGTGGCGACGGCGTCGCGGACCAGCTCGGCGGCGTGCGCCAGGCCCGCGACAGCGGGGCCGGCGGCGCTCACCTCGTAGCCCGCTCCGGCCGGGAGCGCCTTCTCCAGGGCGCCGGGCGGCAAGGGCGGCACGTCTTCGGGCATACCCTCGCCGAAGTGGGTGTAGAAGGCGCGCTTCTCGGACCAGGGGCCGGCCTCCCCGAGCTTGCCCTGCGACTCTATCCACTTGCTGTCGGCGGCGCGCACTCGCCAGTACCACCACTCCCCTTCCACCAGGTTCGAGGGCACCCAGGTGGCGCTGTTGCGCTCCGGCGACTCCTTCAGCTCGCTCTTCAGGGTGCCGGTGAACCAGATGCATGTCTGCAGGGCCCGGAGGCGCCACATGACCTGGGCATAGGGGTACGAGGCCGAGGGGATGGGGGCCAGCTTCCAGATGTAGGAGGAGTAGAGGAAGGTGGCGAAGAGCACGATGGGCACCATCACCACCTCGGCCTTGATGATGCTCGTGAACTTGGTGCCCGTGAGCTCGATCTCGCGGAACTTCTGGGTCTGGGAGCCGTAGTTGCCCAGCGGGAAGGGCATGAACCAGATGTCCACGCCCTGGTACCCGGAGAGGATGATCGTCGCCTCGCGCACGTAGGGGATCTCGATCGTCTGCCCCACCATGCCCACGAGGCGCGCGTTGACGAAGGACTGGAACGGCGTCAGCACGAACCCGAAGAACAGGAAGAACCAGATGAACTGGTGGAAGGCGGGCAGGAAGATCCAGGCGATGACGATGAGGCCGGCGGCGGTGAGCCCGTACAGGGTCAGGGCGATCCACATGGGGAAGTCGCCGCGCCCTTCGGGCACCGCCCAGGAACCGCCCCCCCTGCCGGAGGCCCTGGCGGCGGCGGCGGTGCGCAGCCCCTGCACGACCTGCCAGATACCGATGAGGGCGATGGCGATGGTCGTGCCGATGCCGAAGCTCATCCAGAAGTCGACGGAGTTGACGAAGAAGGTCTCGATGGCGCCCATGCCGGGCTGCCAGATCTGCAGGTAGCCGAGGTCGTAGAGGATCGGGTTGGCCACCGAGTGGGCGACGACGCCGAGGAAGGTGCCCATGACCCCCCAGAAAGGCATGACGAGGCCGGCGAAGATCGGCCCCAGATGGGCGGTGAACCCGAGGGGGGTGGCGGGGATGAAGTTGCCCGTGACCTGGGTGAAGTCGACGAAGGGAATGGGGATCAGCTGGATCGGCTTGGTGAGCAGGGAGCCGGAGATCGCCGGGATCGCCACGTACAAGGTGCCGAAGACCAGGCCGATCATGGCCCCGGCGGAGAACGCCCTCCAGCGCCACGACTCCACCCCCTGGGTGGTCTCGGCCAGGGCCGTGGCCCCCTGGGCGGCGACGGGCGCGAAGGGAAAGGGCAGGCGCTCGTAGTCGGAGTTCAGCCGGAAGAGGGCATAGGCCATGGTGAACCACGAGACCCGCGAGATCACGAACTGCGCCAGCAGCAGCGAGATGGGGATGATCCAGTCGGTGTGCAGGAAGGTCCGCTGCAGCAGCGCCGGCGACTCCAGGGGCGGCGCCCACCAGTCCGGGATCAGGTTGGCGATGCCGAACTGCTGCGCCGGCGGCGACTGGCGCAGGTACTGGTTCCACAGCAGCCCCTCGAAGGCGCCGGTCTCGGCGGCGATCAGTCCCGCCGCCACGTAGTAGAGGACGTATACCTCCTGGCGCGTCAGGGAGGTGAAGGAGCGCTTGGTGATCTCGGCGAAGAGGATGATCGTCACCCACTCCGCCGCGGCGCCGAGGGAACCGCCCACCATGAGGCTGAGGTACATGTTCCCCGGGATCATGACGAAGGCGACGAAGAAGACGCCGAGGATCGCCTTGCGGGTGAAGCCGTCCTCGAACTCGGTCGGCGTCTCGAGGAGGTCGCGGTACTCTTCGACTTCCTGGTTGGCGTTGCTCTTGCGTCTCAGCATTCTCGGAAGGGCCGCGGTTCAGGCGGAGACGGAATCGGCGGGGGCGCCGGCCAGCAGTTCCTGCCCCTGGCTCCGGTAGGCCTCCTTGGCCTCGGAGTCGACGGTGCGCCAGATGAGGAACTGCTTGCGGATGACGTTCATGAAGCGCTGGTTGACGCGCCGCCACGAGGCGTCCTCGCCGCTCAGGCGGCGGATGTCGAGCTGGATCTGGTAGATGTTGTGCTCGGACTCGGGCAGGGCGCGGATGACGACGTGCTGGCTCACCCCCAGGTCGAAGGGCGCCAGCCAGATGTTCATGTCGATGGTGTACCCCTCGCCGTACTCGGAGTCGAGGCGGCCCAGCTTGGCGCCGTCGGTGTAGAAGGTCCCGATCGATTCCTCGGAGTAGGAGTCGAAGTAGCCGATGAGGAAGACCGACAGGCCGAGGACGTCGCGCCCCGCCACGGTGAAGGGGAACTCGAAGTGCCAGTCGTCCCCTTCGGGCCGGGGCAGCCGCCAGCGGCGGGTCACGTCGGGTACCGCCATCTGCGACGCCCGGCGCGCCGGGTAGATGGTGGAGAGCATGACCACCGCCATCACCAGGATGCAGGAGAGCACCGCCGACAGGGACGAGTAGTTGAGGGTGAAGCCGGTGACCACCCCGAGCTGGGTCAGAAGGGTCGCCGTGATCTGACCGACGAGGTAGCCGGCCACCACCCCGAGGACGGAGTAGACGCAGGACTCGGCCATGAACAGCCAGGCGATATGCCCCGGCGCCAGGCCCACGGAGGAGTAGATGCCGATCTCGCGGAAGCGCTCGTAGACGCTGCCCATCATCGTGTTGAGGACGATGAGGGCGGCGATGAGGATCGGCACGAAGAGGTTGGCCACCCCCGACAGCGAGGTCATGCCCAGGGAGCTGTAGATCGACACCTTGATGTAGTCGTCCCCCGGCTCCTGGATGCCGGCGAAGAGGGTCACCGCCAGGCGCGACAGGAACTGCTCGATCTCGGCGCGCTCGTCGACGCCCTCGTCGAAGCGGATCGCCACCGACTGCAGGGGATTGCCGCTGCCCACGTTGCGCAGCGTGTGGTACGGCAGGATCAGGGTGTTGGCCGGCTCCAGGTGGACGAAGGGCTTGATCACCACCTGCGCGTCCTCGAGGCCCTGCTTCTCCCGCTGCTCCTCCTCGGCGATCTCCTGCACCGCCTGGCCGCCGGTGACGGCGAAGTCGGCGGGCGTCATCGTCTCGTCGTCGAGGTCCTTCAGCTCCTTCATGCGCGTGGAGTTGATGATGCCGATGACGGTGAACTGCTCGCCGAAGACGCGCACCGTGGCGCCGCCGGCGTCGACCTCGCCCATGTCGATGCCGAGCTTGTCGGCCCCGAGCATATCGTTGGGCAGGATGCAGACCCTCTCCTCGCCCTCCTGGAACCAGCGTCCCGCCAGCAGGGCCTGGTCGAGGCCTGTCACCTCGGTCTCGGACGGGGTCAGGCCGAGGACGCCGAGGGCGTTATGGGCATCCTCGCCGTACTTGATCTTGATGTGGGCCTTCTTCTGGTTGTCGTACCAGCTCCGCGGCGCGATGGCGGCCCGGTCGCCGAAGTTGCTGTGGGCGTACTCGAGGACCGACTCCTCCAGCGGCGTCCACGCCTTGCTGCGGATCAGCAGGCCCTCGTAGAGCCCCTCGTTGTCGCGCTCGATCTGGTTGTAGCGCAGGGCCGTCTGGATGGACGTGAAGGACAGGACCGTGAAGGTGAGCAGCAGCAGGGTGACGAAGGTCAGCGCCGTGCGCAGCTTGCGGCGCTTCATGTTGCTGATGCCCAGGAGGAAGGCGGTGAGGGAGGCGCTGGAGCGGCTCACGTCGGTGTCGTGGATGACCGCCACCTCGGTGCGCAGTTTCTTCATCTGCTCGTTGAAGCGGCCGGAGATGATCCACATGACGAGGACCGCGAGGACGAGGATCACGAAGGCCAGGAGGATGACGAAGGGGTTGGACAACTCGAAGGCCGGGTGGACGAAGGAGAGGACGATCCAGATGACGAGGAAGATGCCCGCGAAGCCCATGATCTGGCGCTGGATCGTGGCCGCGGTGATCAGCAGGCGCTCGGCGAAGTAGGCGCAGGGCAGGACCAGGGCCATGAAGAAGATGATGCCCTGGATGACGTCGTTCTGGGTCGACTTGACGTCGGGATAGGCCCGCGACTCGAGGCCGATGGCCGAGCGCGTGTGGCGCACGAACGCGCTCCACTCCTTGCGCTCCAGGGCCGCCGCCGCCCGTTCCAGCTCTCCCCGGGCGCGCTCGTGCAGGTCGTTCAGGCGCTGGTTCTCGATGGCGAAGCTCCGCAGCTCGCGCATGCGGGCCTCGTCGAGGGTCCACATGTCCCTGGCCGACTGGTAGGAGGTGCGCGCGAAGGAGGATCCCGGCTCCATGGCGAAGCCCGCGCCCAGGGCCTCCTCCTTGTCGTCGGGGTTCTCGGAGTTCAGCAGCAGGGAGCGGAAGCCGAGGATCCCGGCGCCGAAGCCCATCTTCACCAGGGCTCCCGGCCGGGCGAAGAGCACGCCCACCGGCTCGTCCTTGGCCGAGGGGCCCTCCCCGATGGTGTATCCGTACTCCACGGGGGAGGCGTTGGTCTCGTCGAAGACGGTGACCTCGGAGAGCTTGGTGAGGTAGCGGGGATCGACGATGTCGAAGAAGTTGAAGGCCTGGCACGGGAAGAGGACGACCATCCACTCCTTGTCGCGCCAGTCCATCTTGATCAGCATCGGGTAGGCCTGGTCGCCCTGGATGCCGCGGTCCGGCGCGTAGCTGACCCGTCCGGTGGCCGGGTCCATGCGGTAACCCTCCACCTGGACCTGCTCGACGCGGATGCGGTTGACGAAGAAGGCGCCGTCGCCGTCGACGACTTCGAAGTACTCGCCGCGCACGCCCTTGTAGGACTTCTTCTTGCCGTTGCGCACGACGCCGACAGCGCCCGTGCGCGGCAGGTCGGGAACGATGCTGCGCCTCGGGAAGACCATGGTCCGCGCCTTCAGGGACCGCATCGTGTCCTTGAGGCGCATCTTGAAGTCGGGGAACAGCTCCGGATCCTCGAAGGCCATGTGGAACATCCCCGCCAGGGCCCGGATCTGCCGCGAGAGGTTGTCGTAGCGGATGTGCTGCGCCCGGTCGAGGGGCGTGTCGACGAGGAACCGGGCATCGTTGACGGTGACGAAGGCCAGGGCGGGGGTGCCCGTGGTCAGCACCAGCTCGCTGTTCACGGAAATCTCGCCGGGGACGAAGGTCTCCCAGCTCTTCCCCCCCTCGGGACTGATGCCGTTCACCAGGACGTCGCGGAAGCTGTAGCCCAGCTCGCGGCTCACCTTTCGCGAGTACCCCATGAAGTTCTTGCCGAAGGGTGCGAAGTAGCGCTTGTAGTAGAAGCTCGAGTTGCTGTTCCAGATGCCGAGCTCGTCGGTCTGCGTCGACAGGTCGAGGCTGATGAACAGGTTCACGTCGAGGGAATCGACCTTCGGATCGACCCACTCGCGGTAGAAACCCAGGCGCAGGTCCTCGTCGTCGCCGAGCTCCCTCAGCAACTCGTCGGAGGTGTCGAAGGAGGCCTGGCGCCGGTCGCCCCCCTTCCGGTAGCGGAGCCGCCAGTCGTCGCCGTCGCGGACGATCAGGTCTTCCCCGTCGGCCATGGAGGCCCTGGCCACGGCGCGCACCAGCAGGGTGTCGGTCTCGGCCACGGAGCGCACCAGCGCCTCCTTGCCGCTGAAGGTCTCCTCGCCGAGACGGTAGGTGACCCCGTCCTCCCCCTCGCCGATCAGCCCGCGGGCCAGGGACGCTTCGACGACCCGGCGCAGGACCATGCGGTCGATGAAGGGGTTCTCGTCGCGCAGGTAGCGCTGGATGAAGTCGTCGATGCCGCGCAGGGCGAGGTGGTGCGCGGAGGTGGCGAGGAACAGGACCGAGCGCGCCGGGGGATGCTCGCGGAAGTACCGGGCCAGCTCGAGCAGGGCCGTGATCCCCGCCGCCTGCTCGGCGCCGGGTGCGAGGGAAGGCACGACCGACATGGCGTCGTAGTACGACTCCAGGACGATCACGTCCTCCTGGAGCAGAGGGTCGTAACCGGGGATGAAGCCCATGACGTTCCAGGCCGGGCGCCGCTCCCAGTCCATGCGGTACTCGAGGTGGACCGAGGGCGGCGTACCCGCGCCCTCGATCGCCTCCCGCAGCAGTCCGCCGTCCGCGCCGCTGACCCAGAACCGGGGCAGGTCGAGGGGCATGGTGAGGAACTTCTTCTCGCCTTCGAGATAGACGGTCGAGTCGGGCTCGATGAAGACGACGGCGGCAGCGCCGAGGTAGGCGCCGTTGAGCCAGTTGTCGCCGGAGTTGAAGTCGAGGACGACGACGGCTCCCGCCACGTCCTGGCCGTCGAGCTCCTCGAACTCCCCCCGGCCGCCGTAGATCAGGGGCCCGTGGATGCCGCCGTCGGGCAGGGTCGAGGTGCGCACCAGGTTGGGCCACAGTCCGTGGAGCTCCACGGACGGCCCTCCCGCGATCCTCAGCCGCCCTCCCTGGTCGACGGGCACGGAGACGTCGTACTTGTGGAAGGTGATGTCGTGCAGACCGATCTGCCGGAACTGGCGGTGCACGTGCAGGGCCGCCTGCTCGGCGCCGGGATAGCCGGCCACGCGCGAACCGAGGCCCGAGAAGAATCCCACGGTCTGGCGCAGACGGTCCTCCGGCGCCAGCTCGCGCAGGGCCTCGAAGTCGACTTCGGCCGCCGCCGGCGCCGCCGCGAGGACGGCGAGCAGGCCGAGGGACCCCGCGCGCAGACGGAGAAACGGGCGGATATCGGTCATGACCGGGTAATGATCGGCAAACGGCATGGGCCCCGCAATCACCGCCGGGGGGCGAGACCTCCCCCGTAGCCCGCCCTGGCCAGGGCCCTCACCGCGTAGTAGGTGATCAGCCCCGTCATCGCCCCGGAGAGGACGCCGCCCACCAGGAAGAGGGGCAGCAGCCGCAGCAGACCCGCCTGGGAGAGGTAGATCTCGGCCACCAGCAGCTGCGTCACCTGGTGGACGACGGCTCCCGCGATGCTCAGCCCCACGGGGCTCAACAGGCCGGGCACGGATCGCCGCAGGCCGACCATCGCGGCCAGGCTCGTGAGGGCGGCGCTGCCCCCGATGACCGACGCCGGGCCGGCCAGACCGCCGCTCAGCAGACCGCCGACGAGGACCTTCACGGCGCCC
This sequence comes from Candidatus Latescibacterota bacterium, assembly GCA_964291625.2. Taxonomy (GTDB): domain Bacteria; phylum Latescibacterota; class UBA2968; order UBA8231; family UBA8231; genus UBA8231. The sequence continues at coordinate 273,060 of OZ220089.1, forward strand.
ACCGCCGCCGCCGGACCGCCGCCGAAGAGCAGCAGCGTCGCCAGGACGGCGGCGTTGCCGAGTCCGAGCTTCATCCACGGCAGGGGGCGCGGCACCGCCGTTTCGAAGACGAAGAGGATCAGAGCGGCGGCCGACATCAGGCCCAGGAAGGCGGCGCGCCTGCCGGGCGAGAGCATCAGCGGCTGACCCCGTCGAAGGCGGGGCCGCCCTCGCCTTCGACCCGGACCACCAGATGGTTGGGGACACAGACCGCCACGTCGCCCACCGCCCGCAGCCAGCCGCGGCGGACGCAGATCCGCCGGGCGCAGGGAGAGGCGGCCACGCGGACGCGGCTGCCGTCGACCACCACCTCGCTCGCCCCGGCGGGGCCGGGGACCTCGATCCGCGCCGCTTCGCTCAGCGGCAGGAGGCGCACGACCTCGCCTCCCACCTGGACGCTCGCCGACCGGGGGGTACCGCCGCCGGGCCTCGACACGAGCAGGACCGCCGCCAACAGCAGAACCGCCGCCGCGAGGACGATGTCGCCCGGGCTGGGAGGCAGGGGCCGGTACGGCTTGACACTCCCCCTGGGGCTGTTTACACTGCCGAGAGCGCCACGCAAGGCCGTATCTCGTTGTCGGCTATGGAGTAACCGCCGTTTCGCGAGGCCTGCTTCGAGGCCTCCGGCCCCCCCTTGCCCGTCGAGCCCGCAACGGCGCCACCGGGCTTGTGAGCCCCCTCTTGACGACCCCCCGGATCGCCATCGACGAAGCGCCCCCCCGCAACGGGGAGGAGCTGCCGGAGCGCCCGGGCCCCACCAACCTCGAGGCCCTGCTCGAGGACTCGCGGGACCACCTGCAGCTTCAGATGCTGCTCATCGAGGTCGCCTCGTGCAACGAGTCCGCCGACTTCGACCTGGTTGCGCGCGCCTACCACTTCGCGCACCAGGCCCACGCCGGCCAGATCCGCAAGTCGGGGGAACCCTTCCTCCAGCACATCGTCGAGGTGGCTCGAATCCTCGCCCAGCTGCGCCTCGACACGACCACCGTCGCCGCCGGCCTGCTCCACGACGTGGTCGAGGATACGGAGGTCACCCAGGACCAGATCGAGTCCCGGTTCGGGTCCAAGATCTCGGCCCTCATCGACGGGGTCACCAAGATCGAGCGCTTCCAGCTCGAGAGCCGCGAGGCCCGCCAGGCCGAGACCTTTCGCAAGATGCTGCTTTCCATGGTCGAGGACATCCGGGTCATCCTGGTCAAGTTCGCCGACCGGCTGCACAACATGCGCACCCTGGACGCCCTCGACGACCACCAGCGCCAGCGCATCTCCCACGAAACCCTGGAGGTCTATGCGCCCCTGGCCCACCGGCTGGGCCTGGCCCGGATCCGCTGGGAGCTGGAGGACCGCAGCCTCAAGCATCTCGAGCCCGCGTTCTACCGTGAGATCCGGGAGAAGGTGGCCATGCGGCGCGAGGAGCGGGAGCGCCTGATCGACGGCTTCAAGACGCCCCTGGCCGAGGAGCTGACCCGCAGCGGCATCGAGGCCGAGATCACCGGGCGTCCGAAGAACTTCTACAGCATCTACAACAAGATGCGCAGCCGGGTGAAGCCCTTCGAGGAGATCTACGACCTCACGGCGGTGCGCATCATCGTCGGCACCGTGCGCGAGTGCTACCACACCCTCGGCCTGGTGCACACCCTCTACCGACCGATCCCCGACCGCTTCAAGGACTACATCGCCACGCCGAAGACCAATATGTACCAGTCCCTGCACACCACCGTCATCGGCCCCCAGGGCATGTCGGTGGAAGTGCAGATCCGCACCTGGGAGATGCACCACACGGCGGAGATCGGCATCGCCGCCCACTGGCGCTACAAGGGAGGCGGGGCCGGGGAGAGCAGCGACCTCGACCAGCAGATGAACTGGCTGCGCCAGGTCCTCGACTGGCAGCGGGACGCCACCGACCCCGTGGAGTTCATGGAGAACCTGAAGATCGAGCTCTTCCAGGACGAGATCTTCGTCTTCACCCCCAAGGGGGATCTCCACCAGCTGCCGAAGGAGGCGACCCCCATCGACTTCGCCTTCGCCATCCACACCGACATCGGCCTCCATTGCCTCACCGCCAAGGTGGACGGCCAGATCGTGCCCCTGAGCACGCCCCTGACCAGCGGCGCCACGGTGCAGATCATCACCTCGCCCCACCAGAAGCCGAATCCGTCCTGGCTCGAGATGGTCAAGACCGCCAAGGCCCGCCAGGCGATCCGCCGCTGGGTGAAGGAGGAGCGGCTCTCCCAGAGCGTTCGCCTCGGCCAGGAGATCCTCGAGCACGAGCTGAAGCGCTACCGCCACCGCGCCGGCAGCGAGGCCCTCGAGGAGCTGGCGGCGGAGCTCAAGCTGGCCGACACCGAGCACCTCTACGCGGCCATCGGCTCCGGCGACCTGTCGGTGAGCCGCGCCGTCAACCGCCTCGTGCCGAATCCGCCGAAGCGGCGGGTGAGGCCGCTGATCCGCGACCGGCGGGGCATCCGCATCCAGGGCATGAACGACATGATGATCCACTTCGGGAAGTGCTGCACTCCGATCCCCGGGGACCCGATCATCGGCCTCATCACCCGGGGCCGGGGGCTGTCGGTGCATCGCACGGACTGCCCCAACTTCGCCGACCTCGCCGAGGACCCGGAGAGCCTCACGCCGGTGGCCTGGGACCTCGAGGAGGAACAGGCCTTCACGGTGCAGCTCCTCGTGCGCGGGCATGACCGCAAGTACTTCCTCTCCGACGTGACCCGAATCATCTCCGACACGGGGGCCAACATCGTCAGTTGCGAGACCCGGACCCTGGCTCACGTCGTGGAGGAGACGTTCCGGATCGACGTGCACGACTCCCGGCAGCTGCAGAAGATGGTGAAGAAGCTGCGCGGCGTGGAAGGCGTCACCGAGGTGCAGCGCGTCGACAAGGTTGCCGTGGAGGGGCCGAAGGACCCCGACGGGGAGGCCTGGAGTTCCGACGAGCGCCGGTGACCGCCGCCGCGTCCGGCACCGGGAGGCCGTTGACACGATGCGCGGAGCCCGGGTACCTTGCCGCCGGTTCCGCTCGCACCCGGCCCATGACCCCCTTCCTCCCCCACATCGCCGGCATGGCCGGATACCTCCCCGGCGAGCAGCCCGCCGACGGCGAGTACCTCAAGCTCAACACCAACGAGAACCCCTACCCGCCGTCGCCGCTGGTCCTGGCGAGGCTGCGCGCCGCCCTCGACGGCCGCCTGCGCCGCTATCCCGACGCCGCCGCCACCGGGGTTCGCCGGCGTCTGGCGGCCCTCTTCGGCCGCGACGAGGATCAATTCCTGGTCGGCAACGGCTCCGACGAGCTGCTCAACGTCGCCGTGCGCTGCTTTGCCGGCGCCGCCGACGGGGTCGCCTTCGCCACGCCGACCTACCCCTACTACGCCAAGCTCGTGGAGCTGCAGGACGCCCGCCGGGTGGCCATCGAGTTCGACGATGACTTCGCCCTGCCGGCGTCTCTCTCCGCTGCCGACGCCCGGCTGACCCTGGTGCCCAACCCGAACTCTCCCTCGGGGACGGTCGTGGCCCGCGAGGATCTCGAGTCCCTGGCCGCCGGCCTGTCCGGCATCCTTCTCATCGACGAGGCCTACGTCGACTTCGCCCGCGGGGGCGCCCTCGATCTCGTGGGCCGCCACGCCAACGTGATCGTCGCCCGCACTCTGTCCAAGTCCTTCTCCCTCGCCGGACTCCGCATCGGCTTCTGCGTCGCCTCCCCCGAGGTGGTCCGCGGGATGGGCAAGGTGAAGGAGCACTACAACATCAACACCCTGAGCCAAGTCGCCGCCGAGGCCGCCCTCGAAGATGTCGACTGGATGCGGAGGAACGCCCGCCGGGTCGCCGCCACCCGGTCGCGCCTGACCGGAGCCCTCCGCGGGCACGGCTGTCACGTCTGGGAGTCGGAGGCCAACTTCGTCCTCGCCCGGATGCCCTCCGGCGCCGACGCGGGGAGGATCGCCTCGGAGTTGAGGCGGCGCCGCATCCTGGTCCGCTACTTCGGCGGCGATCCGAGGCTCAGCGACTGCCTGCGCATCTCCGTCGGCACCGACTCGGAGATCGACCGGCTGCTCCAGGAGCTCCACGGGTTGATGCGGAAGGCCTGAACCGCCCCTCCGGGTGCTACCGCCGCCCGGCCTCCCGCACCCGCTTCAGGGCGTCCACCTCCGACATCCTCAGACCGACGCGGCGCGAGATCTCGGCCGTTGACAGGCCCTGCTCGAGCATCTCGCGGGCCCGGCGGTAGGCCTCCCCCCCGGGATCCGGGAATCCCTCCGGCCGGCGCTGCGCGGTCCCGGAAGCCCTGGCCGCCCGGCCCTCCCCCGTGGCCCCCGCGAGGCGAGGCCCCGTCTCGGCCGGCCTCGGAGGCGGGACGGTGCCGGCGGCCTTCGGGGAGGCCGTCGATCCGGGGACCCGGGGCGGGGCGGGCCCTGAGGGGGGCGGTTGTTCGAGAGTCCGGCAGAGGTCGGACAGGCGTTGGCCCAGATTGTGCAGGCTCCGGTGCTGACCCTCCAGGAGGGTCAACCGCCGGTCCAGCTCGCGCTTCTGTTCCCGCAACCAGGACCGGAACCAGAAAGCCAGGGTCCCGGCGAGGATCAGGAAGAGCAGATCGAGGAGGATCTGGCGCAGGGCGGAGTCAGGAAGGTTCACCGGACCAATATACCCCCGTACCCCGCAAACCCGCTATCGATCATCCGCTGGAGGGATCCTCCCGGGGGCTGCAGCAGGTCCGATGCGGTCCCGCACCGGCGGCGTCCGGCCGCCCCGCTGATGGAGGCTGGCCAGCATGTCCCCCAACAGACCGGTGGAGAACAACTGGAATCCCACGATGATCAGCAGGATGGCGAGCATCAACAGGGGATGGCGGTTCTGGATCGTGCCGGTCTGCCACCACAGGTTCGTGATGTATGCGCCGATGGCGCCGCCCGCGATCGTGCTCAGCAGCCCGAGGGAGCCGAAGAGATGCATGGGCGTCGACATGAAGCGGACCACGAAGGTGATGGACAACAGGTCGAGGAGACCGTTCAGGAGGCGCCGGGTGCCGAACTTGGAACGCCCGAAGCGGCGGGGATGGTGGGTCACCGGCAGCTCGGCGACGCGGTACCCGGCCCAGTGGGCGATGGCGGGCAGGAACCGGTAGAGCTCCCCGTACAGGTAGGGCAGGGCCTCCTCCACCACCTCTCGCCGGTACAACTTGAGGCCGCAGTTGAAGTCGTGCAGGCGGATGCCGGAGACGGCCGACGTGATCAGGTTGAAGAGCTTCGACGGCAGGGTCTTGGTGAGGGGATCGCGGCGCTTCCTCTTCCATCCCGACACCAGGTCCCGGCCGCCCTCCGCCTCGAGGGCAACCAGCAGGTTGGGGATCTCCGCCGGATCGTCCTGCAGGTCCGCGTCCAGGGTCGCCACCAGCCGGCCCCTGGCTTCCTTGAAGCCGAGGGCCAGGGCCGCGGCCTTGCGGTAGTTGCGGCGGAAGCGGACCGCCCGCAGCCACCCGTAGCTTCCGGAGAGCCGTGCGAGCACCTCGAAGGAGCCGTCGGTGCTGCCGTCGTCGACGAAGACCACCTCGAAGGTGAGGCCCTGGCCGGAGAGGGCGGCCTCGACCTGCTCGCACAGAGGCTCGAGGCTCTCCTCCTCGTTGTACAGGGGAACCACGATGGTCAGATCGATGGGGCCATCCGCAGACATCGCCACTCCTCTTCGAGCCGGCCTCGTGGCCGCGGGATCTCCCTGGACTCCGTGCATGGTTCCAAGATAAGGCAGGAGAGAGGGCGGGGCTCCCATGGGATCAGACCCCGTCAGCCTCCCGTCACTATACTCTCTCAGGTCCTCACCTGCCCCCGGATGACGTGATCCCACTCGCCCCCGACGCCCACGTCCACCTGATCGCGGCCTGCGGCACGGCCATGGGCTCCCTGGCCGGAATGCTGAAGAGCCGCGGCCATCGCGTCACCGGATCGGACCGCAACGTCTACCCGCCCCTGAGCGACTTCCTCCGGGCCGAGGGCATCCACCTCTTCGAGGGATTCGACCCGGGGAACATCGATCCCGCGCCTGACCTCGTCGTCGTGGGCAACGCTGTCTCCCGAGGCAATCCCGAGCTGGAGGCCGTCCTCGACGCCGGACTTCCCTACACCAGTCTTCCCGAGATCCTGCGCGACCTGTTCCTGGCCGGCCGCCGGCCGATCGTCATCACGGGCACCCACGGGAAGACCACGACGACGGCGATGGCCGCTTTTCTGCTGCGGTCCGGGGGGCTCGATCCCTCCTGGCTCGTGGCCGGCCTGCCGCGGGACCTGGATCGCCCCTACCATCTGGGCGGGGACCCCTGGTTCGTCATCGAGGGAGACGAGTACGACAGCGCCTACTTCGCCAAGACGGCGAAGTTCCTGTACTACCGCCCCCATCTGCTCATCATCAACAACATCGAGTTCGACCACGCCGACATCTACCGCGACCTGGACGAGATCCGCCGAGCCTTCCGGCAGGTCGTCAACCAGGTGCCGCGCACCGGCCTGATCCTTGCCAACGGAGACGATCCCGTCGTCGCCGAGACCGTCGCCCAAGCCCCTGCTCCGGTGGAGACCTTCGGTCTGGGCTCCCACAACCACTGGCGGGCCCTCGAGGTGGAGAGCGGCCAGCGCGGGCAGTCCTTCGACCTCGTACGTGGCGGGCAGCCCTGCGGCCGCCCGCGGCTGTCCCTCGGCGGCGAGCACAACCTGCGCAATGCCCTCGGAGCGTTGGCGGCGGCGGCTTTCACCGGAGCCGACCTGGAACTTTGTGGCGCGGCCCTGCCCGGCTTTGTCGGCGTGAGCCGCAGGCAGGAGCACCTCGGCACCATCGGCGAAGTCCGGCTCATCGACGACTTCGCCCACCATCCCACGGCGGTGGCCCAGACCCTGGCCGGCCTTCGGCGGTCCTTTCCCGGGGGCCGGCTCTGGGCCGTCTTCGAGCCCGCCAGTGCCTCGAACGCGCGGGCCACCTTCGAGGCCCTCTACGTCCAGGCCTTTGCCAAGGCCGACGCCGTCATCCTCGGGGCGGTTCCGCGGCCGGAGCGCAGCGGCGAGGAGGAACCGTTCTCACCGGATCGCCTCGCCGGTCACCTGCGGACGCGGGGCGTCGAAGCCCGGCACCTGCCCTCGCCCGAGGCGATCGCCGCGCACCTGGCCGACCACGCGGCCCGGGGCGATACGGTGCTGTTCATGAGCAACGCCGGCTTCGGCGGCGTGCAGCAGCTGACGGCGGAAGCCCTGCGCCGCCGGAGCTGATCCCGCCTTCCTCCACCCCATCAGGGACGCCCGGAAGCGAGACTCCCGGCAGCGAGTGGGTGTCTCCGTCGCCGGGAGTGTGAGCAGGCGGCCACGTTCCGGCGCTTCCTCCAGCGGTTCGACAACCCCCTGAATTCGCTCCAGAACAATGAGTTGCGGAATCACCCCAGAGCCGGCACGGGAGTTGCACCGAGACGGGCCCGGCAGGCGGAAGGTCCTTCGCCCGCCCCCACCCCTTTCCCGGAGGCATTCCCCATGCTGACTCGAGTGTTGCGCATCTCCCCCTGGCTGGCCGGCTGGCTCATCCTCACCGGCGCCGGCTCCGCTGGCGGCGAGCCGGGGCCCGTCGTCGTGAGCGAGTTGATGTGGGCGGGAAGCTCCGCCTCCAGCTCCGACGAGTGGATCGAGCTCTACAACCGCGGCTCCGACACGGTGAACCTCGCCGGCTGGACGATCACCCGCGGCGACGGCGAGGACGAGCGCCTGATGGTCCTCATCGAGTCCGGCCAGCTGCCGCCGGGCGGGGTCTTCCTGATCTCCAACTACGGCCACGAGGACGAACGCTCCCGCCTGGCGGCGGCACCCTCCCTCGTCGACCCGCAGGTCTCCCTGCCCAACAGCAAGCTCCGTCTCCGCCTCTACGACGGTCCCCCCGAGTCGGGAGCCGTCATCGACCTGGTCGACGACGGAAAGGGCGCACCCTTCGGCGGCCTGAGCGGTGATATGAAAGCGGCCATGGTGCGGACCGACCTGGAGGCCCCGGGGGACGAGAAGAGTTCGTGGACCACGGCCACCGCAGCCAGCGGATGGGACCCGGGGGCCACCGAGCTCGGCACCCCCGGTACCATGCCCGGCGAGCAGTCCTCGACGGAGATTCCCACCAACGTATGGGCCGTCGCCTGGGGGACGATCAAGCACGGGCTCTGAGAGCCGCGTCCGCCGACCGAGGTTCGTATCTTCCTGCAATCGGCATCTCGCAGCCCCGCCGCCCCGCAACCCGGATGGCGGCGGGGCCAGCACGACTACACCAGGGCCATCTCTCTGCCCCTTCCCCCGGTCCCCCGCGGCCTCATCCTCCTCCTTGCCTGCCTCGGCTGCGGCGATCCCGAAGGCCCCGGCCCTCCCGGGCCCGCGCCCGGAGTCTTCACCGACGTCACCGGGGATTCGGGGATCGATTTCGTCCACGTCACCGGCGCCGACGGACGCTACGCCTACCCGGAGACGTTTGGCGCCGGGGGCGCCTGGATCGACTACGACGGGGATGGCTGGCTCGACCTCTACCTGATCCAGGGCGGCAACCTGCTGCCCTCGGGAGGGACCCGCCCCGCTCCGACCAACCGGCTCTACCGGAACCTGGGGCGGACTGCGGGCTCAAGCCTTCGTTTCGCCGATGTTACCGACTCCACCGGTGCCGGAGACGAGGGCTACGGCATGGGGGCAGCCGCCGCCGACGTCGATGGAGACGGCAGCGTCGATCTGTTCGTCACCAACGTCGGCCCGAATTGCCTGCTCCTTCAGAGGGATCGGCGGTTCCAGGAGCGATCGGCAGCCGCCGGCATCGACGATGCCCGCTGGGGCACGGGAACGGGCTTCGTCGACGTCGATCTCGATGGGGATCTCGACCTCGTCGTCGTCAACTACGTCCCCTTCGACGAAGAGCGCATCCCCGTCTGCCGGCGGGGCTCGATCCACACCTACTGCGACCCGGACCGCTATCCGGGGACCCGGGACCTCCTCTACCGGAACGAAGGCGGGGGGGGAGACCTGGTCATGACGGACGTGACCCTTGAGGCCGGCCTCACGGGCGTCGGCCGGGGACTCGGGCTGGCCATGGCCGACATCGACCTCGACGGCGACACGGACTGGTTCGTGGCCAACGACGGCGAGGCGAACTTCCTCTATCGGAACGACACCGGGAGCGGCGATCTCCCCCGCGTGACGGAGACGGGCCTGGCATGGGGAGTGCGGTTCAACGCCGATGGCCGCGCCGAGGCCGGCATGGGCGCGGACTTCGGCGATGTGGACGGGGACGGCTGGCCGGACCTGACGGTGGCCAACTTCTCACGCGAGACCAACACCCTCTACCGCCATGGCGGTCGGGAGAATCCGGGTTACACCGACGAGACCCGGCCCCGCGGACTGGCCTCGCCCAGCTTCCTGCCCCTCGGCTTCGGGGCCGCCTGGTTCGACCCCGACGCCGACGGCGATCTCGACCTGGCGGTGGCCAACGGTCACGTCCTCGACCGCATCGCCGACATCGACGGCGGCCTGTCCCATGCCCAACCCGACCAGCTGCTGGTCAACGACGGCAACGGACGCTTCAGCGAGGATCCGGCCTGGACCACCGGGCTCCCGCCTCTCGTGAGCCGCGCCCTGGCCGTCGCCGATTTCGACAACGACGGCGACGAGGATCTGATCGTCACCGCCAACGGGGCAGGTGCCCGACTGCTGCGCAACGAGCGAAGCGGGGGTACCTGGTTGAGCCTGACCCTGGTCTCGATGAACCCGGGAAACCGGAGCGGGTTGGGTGCCCTGGTGGAGGTCCGGACCGGCGGTCGCCTGCTCCGGCGCCAGGTGCAGGGCGCCGGCAGCTACCTCTCCGCCTCGGACCCGAGGGTCCACGTTGGATTGGACGGTGCTCCCGGTGCCGCGGTTACCGTGAGCTGGCCCGGAGGCGGCCGCGAGCGCTGGGAGTTGGCCGCCGGCGCTCACACCCTGAGACAGGGATCCGGATCCGTCGACGACGGGCACCGGTGAAAAGAACGCAAACGAGCCCGGCCGCAAGGCGCGGGCGGGCTCGTCAGGCGGGACCGGCGGCTCCGGCTACTGGGCGTACTGACTGACGTTGGCGATGCCGCCGGGCTGGGTCAGGGCGAAGACGATCAGGTTGACCCCGAACTGGAGGCCGCGCTCCCGGGCATCGGCATTCGGATCGCCCCAGAACCAACTGATGTTGAGGTCGGAGAAGATCACGGCCACCCGGCCCCGAAGCTCGAGCATCTCGAGGTCGAAGACGTTGCCGCCGGGCGCTCCTCCCTTGGGAGGTCCGTCGCCGAAGTCGTAGAAGCTGGAGAACAGGGAGTGGTTCTTCTCGACCCGCTGCCACCGGGCGCCGTCGCCGGAGAGGACCTTCTCGTCCTTCATGAGCGACTTGAACTGGCGGTCGAAGATGGTGCCCGCCGTGCCCGCCCCCGTGCCCTCCAGGCTGCCCTCCGAGTTGGCATGGCGGATCTCCTCCGCGAAGAGGAAGCCGCCCTGGCGGAGGTACTCTCCCAGGTTCTCCTTCTCCGTGGAGGAAAACTGGAAGATGGCGTTGTTCCCGGTCATGTAGAGGAACGGTTCCTTGAAGATCTGCGAGTCGCTCAGACGCAGCGTCACCCCCTCGATGCGGGCGTTGATGCGCGTATGGTCGCGCATGTAACGCATCAACTCCTCGACGGCGGTGGGGAAGCGGTCCGTGCTCTTGTTGGCCAGGTCGTAGTCCATGACGCTCATGTTGAAGAACCCGCGGATGTTGCGCTTGTTCTCCGGGTCCTGGATCAGGATCGCCTGGTAGCGGCCGAAGTCGAGATCCTGGACGTTGAGCAACTCCTGCTTCAGACTCAGGGCCTCCTGAACGGGGGCCGCCGTCTCCGTGAGCTCGATCATCTCGACCTCGTCGAAGGCCAGATCCTCCGCCTTGGCCCCGGAGAACGCGCCCAGCACCTGGCTGCCGGGCAGCACCGCACCGAGGAGGTCGGAACCGATGGCGCTCACGTCGGCGATGGCGGTGATGTCGGTGGGCAGATCCGGCGGCGACAGCGACGCCAGCATTTCCATCTGCACCTCCGAGATCTCGGGCTGCTTGGCCAGGTCGAAGTTCTTCTCGAGGATCGGCGGCGGCGCCTGGAAGCGGATCAGCTTCGCCTCCTCCTCGGTGACCTGCTGCTCGTAGTACCAAGCGACGCCCCAGGCGACGGCCTCGATGACTATGGCCACCGCGAGACTCACGAACAGGGCCGCCCGCCGGCCCGCCGTGGCCCGCCAGAGGACGTAGACCAGCACGGCACCAACGAGAGCGTTGAGCCCCAGCACCTGGGTCTTCGAGAAGAACCCGATGATGACGACATGAAGGAAGACAGCGATCCCGAAGGAGCCGTACAGTATCTTTCTACGCTCTTCCACTTTCCGTTCCCCGTGGCTTGTTCAACTGATCCCCGCCGGCAAGGGCCGGCGGGGCGTTGGGGTCGACTACTTCCCTCTCTGCGGCTCCGTGGCGATGATCTGGTCGACCACCCCCACCTGACGAGCGATATCCATGATCTGCACGATCTGGCCATGGGTGGCGCGCTCGTCGCCCTGGATGATGATCATCGTCGTGTTGTCCAGGATCTGACGCTTCTCCTGGATCCGGTCCTTCAGGTTGGCGAAGGTCACGGTCTGGTGATTCAGCTTCATGTTGCCGTCCTGATCGACGACGATGAACAGGTTCTCCTTCTCGGGCGCCTGCGCCTCCTCCGCCTCGGGCAGTTTGATGTCGAGACCCGGGGTGATGGCGAAGACCGCCGTCACCATGAAGAAGATCAGCAGCTGGAACACCACGTCGATCATCGGCGTAAGGTCCGGCTTCTCGTCGTAGCGCCTTTTTTCCTGTGCCATTATTCGGCCTCCGAGCCCCCCCGGTTAGGCGGTCTGGCTCTGCCAGCGGCGCAGCAGGGCATCCACGAACCCGTGCCCGTAGGGCTCGAACTGGATACCCTTGCCCTCGGCGCGCTGTGCGAAATAGGTGTAGATGGCCAGCGAAGGCACGGCGATGACGAGACCGGTCACCGTCGTGATCAGCGCCTCGGAGATACCGGCGGCGACGATCGTCGGCTCGCCCAGTCCCTTCTCGGCGATGCCCTCGAAGGCGCGGATCATTCCGTTCACCGTTCCCAGCAGGCCGAGGAGCACGACCGAGCTGGCGACGAACTGGATCACCGACAGGTAGCGCTCGAGGTAGCTGCTCGCGGCGCGCTCTACCGTGCCGTTCATCTCGGCGCGCATCTCCTCGATGCTGCGCTGCTCGCGGGAGAGGTGCTCGAAGCGCTCGATGCCCTCGGCGTAGACATCCCCCTCCAGACGGCCGATCTCCCTGCAGTACTCCTGGAGCTGGTCGAAGGAAGCCCCGGAGTCGATCCGGCCGGTGACGTCGTTGGTCACCTCGGACAGTTCATCCTCCGACCGCATCCGCGCGTAGGTGACGATGCGCTCGATGAAGAATCCGAGGGCCATGATCGACCACAAGCCGAGGGGCCACATGAACGGTCCACCATCCTGAAAGAACTCCAGCATGATCGCTGATCCTCCTTGAGTTAGGGCTCAGATCTCTCGGCCCGAATCACTGAGTAAAAGGTTCATTGCGATGCCATGGTTTCGGGTGCTCAGAGAACGCGCGCTTCCTCCAGCGCCTCCAACTGCTGCCTCGAGAAGTCCACCTGCGGCGAGAAGCGCTGGATGCTGCCGTACTTCTGGACCACCTGCTGGAACTCCTCGGCCGCTTTGCGGTACTCCTCGAGAGCCATGTACGCCGAGGCGATGTTGACGGCTGCGTTGACCGCCTGGTCGCTGTCCGGAAAGCGCTCGATCACCTCCTTGAAGATCTCGATGGACTCCACGTACTGCTCGCCGTCGAACAAGGACTCGCCCGCGGCGTAGACGTTGTAGGCCTCGATCTCCGACAGGTGGCCGAGGAGGACGGACGCCTTGCGGCGCAGGGGCCGGTCCTTGGCTTTCAGACGCTGCTCGGGGAACATCTCCAGGAACTTCCGGTAGCTCGCCGAGGCGAGATCGTACTCCTTCTCGCCGTAGTAGTAGTCGCCCAGGGTGAATTGGCTGGCGGCGCCGAAATCGCCGTCGGGGTGCTCGGTGACGATCCGCTCGAAGAAGGGAAGGGCGTCGGCCTTGGTGTACTCCTCCCCCAGGTCGGAGAGGTGGATGATGGCCCACGCCTTGTTGTACAGGGCGTCGTCGACGACGTCCGACCGCGAATAGCGGCCCAGAACGGCGTCGTACTTGCGCATGGCCTCCCTGAAGATCCCCTTCTTGTTTTCCCGGGTCTCGCCCTGGGCCAGATTGAAGACCGCCTCCCCCGCCCGGAACAGGGACTGGGCCGCGAACTCGGAGCGCGGGAACTTCGAGGCGAGATCTTCGAAAGTCTTGCTGGACTCGCGCCACTTGCCCATGCGGTACTCGGCAAAAGCGGCGTAGTAGTAGGCGTAGACCACCTTCTCGTCGTCGGGGTAGGCCGTGTAGTAGGTCCTGAAGGCCTCGGCCACGTAGGGCAGGTACTGCACGTTGCCGTCCCCCGACATCTTGTTGTATGCGGCTCCGATCTGGAACTGCGCGTTTCGCGCCCAGCCGATCTGCGGATAGTTGTCGACGATGGTCTGGTAGGTCTGGACCGCCTTCTCCAGGTCGCCGGACCGGAACTGGCTGTTGCCCTGCACGAAGAGGGCGTTGGCAATGTCCTCCGCGTCGACGGCCAGATCGAGGAGCTGCTGCGAGGCCGCGACGCTCTGCTCGTATCGCCCGAGGCGGAAGTAGGCGCTGGCCATGCGGATCAGCACGCGCACCTTGTCCTCCTGCGTCGTCAGGCGCGCCAGCATGTCTTCGTAGGTGCGTATCGCATCCTCCGGATCCTGCTTCTCCGCCATGGAGATCAGCTGCAGCTGGGCGTTGCGGGCCAGGGTCTCGTCGCCGGACTCGATCACCTGCGTCAACAGCTTCGTGGCCTCCGCGTCCTGCCCCTGCGCGGCGAAGGAGAGGGCCATGGCGAAGTTGACCTTCAGCGCCATGCTCTCGGCAAGGTCCTGATCCAGGAGCCACTGGTAGTCGGCCAGGGCCCTGGAGAACCGGTTGGCCTTGTGGTAAGCCAGGGCGCGGCCGTAGCGAACCTCCCGGATCACGCCCGACTCGGGGTATTCGTCGATGACCTTCGTGTATCGATTGATGGCGTCCACATAGTTGTCGTTGTTGAGATCGAGCTGGGCGATCTGGTAGTGGGCCTGGGCCTCCAGCGCCCGATCGCCCGTGACGCCCTTCAGCAGTTGGTCGAGGACCCCGCGGCCCTCCTCGGAGCGGCCGGCGCCGATGTGGATGTTGGCCGCCTCGATCAGGGATGCCACGTAGACCTCGCCGGCCTCGCGGCCGACGCGGGAGAAGGCGTCGATGGCGCCGTCCAGCTCACCCCTCTGCTTGTAGAGGAGCCCGAGGCCGTAGTTGGCATCGGCGGCATGGCGGGTCTCGCCGTAGTTGTCGGCGATGATGCGATAGGCCTCGATGGCCTCGTCGAAGCGCTGCTGCTCGGTGTTGACGCGGCCTATCCGCAGCAGGCAGAGAGGCGCCTGATCGGACCGTGGGAAGCTCTCCACCACCTGTCCGTAGACATCCAGGGCGGTCTCGTAGTCCTCCAGCTTCTCGGAGGACCAGCCGGCGCTGTACAGGGCGTTGGCCCGCAGGCCGGTTTCGCTGTCGGGATAGAGGGTGGCGACGGCGGAGTACTCCTGGCGGGCCTCTTCGAAGTCCCCTGCGAAGTAGCGGGCCTCGCCCTTGTTGTACTGGGCGATGGGCGGGTACGGCGTGTCTCCGTAGAGTTCGATCACCTGGTTGTAGGTGGTGTAGGCCTCTTCGAAACGCTCCTGTTTCTGTGCCGGCTCCTCGGAGCGCTGGCCCCACTCCATGAAGTTGTCGCCGAGGCGCATCTGCACCTTGGCCTTGTAGAACCGCTCCTCCGCAGTCTCCTGGGCCGTTATCAGCTCCTCGTAAGCCTCCTCGAAGGCGCCCCCCCGCCGATAGATCTCGGCGACGCGAAGAGAGGAGGTCTCGAAGAGCTGCCGGTAGTTGTCGAAGTCGACGTTCTTGCCCTCCCGGAAGGAGCCGCGGAGCAACTCGTACATCCGGTCGTAGAGATCGCGAACCTCCCGGTAGCCGGCGATCGCCTCCTCGCTGCGCCCCATCTGGTCGAAGGCCTGCGCCTTGAGATAGGTGGCCTGGGCGATGACGGGACTGCTGGGGTAGACCTCGAGGACGACCTCGGCCTCCTCGACGGCCATCTCGTACTCCTCCTTCTCGTAGTAGGAGGAGGCGATCCGGAACTGCGAGTCGGAGGCGTAACGATCGTCGGGATAGGCCTCCAGCATGCCCCGAAGCGCGGTGATGGCGTCGTCGTAGCGCTCGAGGTTGAACAGGCTCCAGCCCGAGTAGAAGTACGCCTCCCCCGCCAGGTCGGAGCTGGGGAAGAGGTCGGCGTAGCGCTTGTACTCCTCGGCGGCCTTGTCAAACTCCTTCTGCAGGAAGCGCGTCTCCGCCACGCGGAACTGCACGAGGGACCGGAAGTCCTCGTCCACCTCCTCCATGGCGATCACCTCGCGGAAGGCTCCCACCGCCTCCTCGTGCTGGCCGCTGCGCATGCGGGCGTTGCCCAGCTGGTACCAGGCCGCCGCCATCACCGGCAGCTCGAGGTCGTCGCCGAAGGTGACGCGCACGCTGTCGGTGCGCACGGCGGGGCTGTCGAACTTGACGATCTTCGAGTACTCGAGGATCGCCCCCTCGTACTCGCCCAGGGCGTAGAGGCTCTGGCCGGCGTCGAAGTTCGTCTTCAGCGTCTGCGGCACCGGGAGGAACAGGCTGGTGCCCACCCCCAGCCCCAGTGCGATCAGCCCGATCCAGATCGTCATGGAAGGAGTCTCCTCTTCCTACAGTTGCCAGGCCAGGGAGAACCGGTGGGAGCCGTTGGCCTCGGACAGTTCGAGGGGGATGTGGTAGCCGTAGTCGAAGAGCATCTTGTTCCAGCGGTACCCCAGACCCGCGTTCAGGTCGCCCTTGGCGTCCTCTTCGAAGGCCCGGCTGCCGCCGGCGCGAAGCATCAGGCCCTCCACCAGGCTCGTCTCCCCGCCCAGCACCAGACGGCTCTCCGAACCATCGCCCCCCAAGTCCCGAACCGACCACTGAACCGAAAGCAGCATCTGGTCCCGGCGGTGGCTCACCCCCACCGACAGGTCCATCGGAAGGTCCCCCGCCCCCGACTCCAGGGAGCCGCCGCAGTCGCAGGTGGCGTTCGGCTGAAGGACGTTCTGCAGTTGAACCCCCAGACGGGCCCCCTGAAACGGCGTCCGCCACAGAAGACCCACGTCGGCGCCCACCGAACCCGCGCTCTGACCCGACACCGGGTCGTTGCTGTCGAAGTCCGACACCTGCCAGAACACGTACTTGCCCGTCAGGCCCAACTGGAGGTCCCGGCTCAGGCGATAGCCCACGCCCAGAAACGCCCCGTTCTCCGACATCTGCTCCGAGCCGATGCGCTCGTAGCCTACCCCCAGCGCCAGACGGCCGCCCAGGGGCTGCGTCAGAGACACCACGTGCTGGCCGAGGTCGTCCTCCTCCAGACCCGAGTGCAGAAGCGACACGTTGGTGTACGCCAGCTGACGCCCCGTCAAGGTCGCCAGACCCGCCGGGTTGGCGAACATCGCATCGCCGTTGTCGGCCACCGCCACGAAGGCGTTGCCCAGCGACGCCGACCGGGCGCCGGCCCCGAGATTCTGGATGTTCACCACCGCTTCCGAACCCGTCACAAGGGACAGTACGAAAGCGAGGGACACGGTGATGGTGATCCGGCTTGCCATTTTAGGCTCCTCCTTGCTGGCCGCCCGCGTCTCCCGCGGGCCTGGGCGAGACATCAGCCGGCCGTCTCGAGCTCGAGACGACCGTCGCGGAAGATCCGGCCGATGTCGCGCTGGAATCGGCAGTTGATCCGTACCGTCTCCACGGGCTCGTTGCGGTGGTCGAACCGCAACACGGCGTCGTGGATGACGACTTCGACTTCGCTCACGTCGTGGTGGAGAGCGGGGAAGATGAGGAACCCCTCCACCTCCTGGCCGACGAAGACCTCCTCGTTCTTGTAGAGCGTTCGCCGCAGCAGATCGAGGCGCTCCTGGTACCGGGCGTACTCGTTGCCGCGGAAGCCGGTGGCGTAGGCCCGGTAATAGGTGTCGAGTTGCTGCAGCTGCAGGCTCCAGTACTCCGAGCCGCTCCCCGAGCGCAGGACGATGCGCGCGGGATCGATCTTGACCTTGGGATAGCGGTGGTTGGCGACCCGGAGGTGGAAGGTGGTGAACCGGGAGCGCTCGGCGTCGCCCTCCCAGAAGCGGGTGTCGCCGAAGGTGTAGGGGTTGGTCGACTGCGGACCGGAGACCGAATGGGGGAGGAACTGGCGGTTGAGATCGTCATCTGTGAGGGCCTGAAGCTCGACTCGGAAATCCCCTTGGACGAAGGCGACGCCGCCTTGATCCGCCACCGTGCTCCCCAGCGGCTGCTGCAGGGAAGGCTGCAGGGGGCTGGCGTAATGATAGTAACCGCAGCCGGAGGCGCCACACAACCCCAGCAAGGCCGTAAGCCAGAGCGCACGTCGAAAGCGGGGGCATGGAATCATCGGCTGTCCGCGGAGTCCTCTCGGTCGAGGGCCTTAATATAGTGTTTCGGGCGCGGCAAATGTAGATTTTATCCGGCCCCAGGTCGAGGACCGGACGAGGGTGGGGACCATGGGCGCCAGCCTGAGGTCGGTGAAGCGGTCGGCCAGCCGGAAGGCGTTGTATCCGCCGGAGAGGGACCACTTGGCGTCGAGCAGCTCCGAGTGCTCGTCGTAGTCGGCGAACTCCAGGTTGAACCCGATGACGTCGCCGGCGGCCAGCAGCCGGCGGCGGCTGAGGAAGTCGGCCGTCATGTCGACCTCGTCGAAGACGGCCAGACTGAACTCGTAGCTGACGACGGCCGGCCCCCCCTCGGAGCCCTCCACGGCCATCGCCGCCCGGGTATACGCTCCGTCGGGCTCGGAGTACCATGCGGCGGCGGAGAAGTTCACGAGAAAGTCCCCGTCCTCGTGAGGCCCTGCCAGCACGAAGTGGCTCGCCTGGGCGCCGTTGCGCTCGAGCTGCTCGCTCTGGCTCAGGTCGCTGAAGTCGGCGTACTGGCCTCCGGAGTGGTCGCCGTCGACGAAGATCTCCAGATCGTCGTCCTGGAAGATGCGGGTGGTGGCCGTCCCTTGGGGGCGGTCGACCTGGTGGATGTCGTCGCGGACCTGGGCGGCGAGGTAGATCCGATTGGTGTGCGGGCTCCAGCCGATCCATACCAGGATGTCCAGATCCTCGGCGTCGGCAGGAGCTTCATCCACGAGATCGACGAAGTCCTCCGTCGTCAGCGTCGCCCGGCCGGCCTGCGCCCAGTCCCCCAGCTGGCCGTCCACCTCGGGGGCCGCGCCCTCCGGGAACTGGAGGGCCGCCACCTCCCGGCCTTCGGGCAGGTGGCCGCTGGCCGACGACGCGGCCAGCAGGACGGCCAGACAGAGGGCTCGCATGCCGGCCGGAGCCGAGTTGTGGCGCGCGCAGGTCATGGTCGATGCCGGCGGCTGCCCACTGGAGAGGATATCCAGTCGAGGGGGATGATCGCGGATCGGTCGCGCGTAAGATAGCCCCCTGCCGGGGGCCGGCAACCGGCTTCGGCCGCACCGGCCGGACGCTCCGCGGCCCCGTCCCGCGACGTGCCCCGGGTATGGGTGTCTTGCCCCTCTGCGGCGCCTCCTTAGGTTCGGTCGGACCGATGATTCGACGATCGATCCTCCCCCTGGCGCTGGCGCTCTGCCTGGGGTGCGGCCCCTCGCCGCAGCCGCCCGCAGAAGCCGCCGCCGCCGAGCGCCACCTGGCGGAGGGCCGCTACGGCGAGGCCCTGGCACTCCTGCGGCAGCAGCTCGCGTCGGGGGACCTCCCTCGAGTGCACGCCGGCCTCGGGAACGCTCATGCCCGCCTCGGGCGCCTGGACTCCGCCGCCGCCCACTACCAGGCCAGCCTCTCCCTCGATCCGCGGCCGGTGGAGGTCCACCACAACCTCGGCGTCGTGCTGGCCGACCTCGGGCGCTTCGACGAAGCCGTGGCCGCCCTCGAGCGCGCCGTCGACCTGGACCCTGGATTCGCGCCCTCCCACCTGACCCTCGGGCTCTTCCGCAGCAAGGTCGGCGACTACAAGGGCGCCGAAGCCGCTTTCCGAGCGGCCGCCGATGCCGGAGACCCTTCCGCGCACCGGCACCTCGGCGGGCTCTACGTCCGGCTCGGCCGCTACGACGAAGCCGACCGCGCCTTGGAGCAGGCCCTGAAGGCGAACCCCCGCGACGCCGAGAGCCACCGCCTGCGGGCGGTCTCGCTGCGGTCCCGCGGCGACCTGGAGGGGGCCGCGGCCTCCTTCTCGCGCGCCGTGGAGCTGGCCCCCGACGACCACGAGGCGCTCTTCGGCCTGGCCAACGTGAGGATCGCCTCGGGCGACACCGAGGGCGGCCGTCGCCTGCTGGAACGGTACGAGCAGCTGCGCCAGGGCGCCGGCGAGGTCGAGCACCTGCGCCGCCTCCTGGATGGGCGCCCCGGGGACGTGGAGGCGCGGATGGCCCTCGCCGGGAGGCTCCTGCGGGACGGCCTCGAGCCGGAGGCGGCGAGACAGTACGAGGTGGTGCTGGCCTACGACGCCGGGCAGGTCGAGGCGCGGCTGCGCCTCGGGCAGCTGTACCGAGACCGGGGGGACACGCTCCGGGCCCTCCAGGCGCTGTCCGCCGCCCCCGTCGAGGACGCGCGCCTGGCCTTCTTCCTCGGCTCCCTGCAGCTGATGCACGGCGACCTGGAGGCGGGCGCCGCCACCCTCGAGCGCGCCGCTGTCCTGGACCCCGGCCGCGGGGAGGTCCTGAACAACCTCGGCAACGTCCGCCTGATGCAGGGGAACCCCGAGGCGGCGGCCGCCGCCTTCCGCCGGGCCCTCGCCGCTGCCGCGCCGTCGGCGCAGGCCGCCCTCAACCTGGGAACCCTCTGGGTCCAGGCCGGGCGAGAGGACAGCGCCGCCGCCTGCTACCGGCTGGCCCTGGGAATCGACCCGGACCTGGCCGCCGCCCATCTCGCCCTCGCCCGCCTGCACGACCGCGGCGGCCGCCGCGGCGAGGCCGCCGCCTCGTACGAACGTCTGCTCGCGGCCTCCCCGGACCCGGCCCTGCGGGAGGAGGCCCGCGTATACCTCCGCCGCTGGAGAGAGCGGTCCGGGGGCGGCTGACGCTGACGTGACACCCTGGACCCTCGTGGCCCTGGCCGCCGCCCTGGCGGGCTGCCGGCCGGAGGCGCCCCCCGGGGCCGCCGGGCCCGCGGAGGGGCCGCCGCCCGCGGGATTCGCCGTCCGCTTCGTCGACGCGGCCGCCGAGGTCGGCCTCGACGCCGCCCACGTGAGCGGCTTCAGCGAGGCGCGGTTCTTCCCCGAGACCATGGGCGGCGGCGGCCTGTTGTGGGACTACGACCGCGACGGCTGGCTGGACGTGTACCTCGTCAACGGCAGACCCCTCGCCCCCGGCGACGACGGCCCCCCCGTCGGCAACCGGCTGTTCCGCGGCCTCGGGGACGGCACCTTCGCGGAGACGACCTCCGCGGCGGGTGTGGGCCACCGGGGCTACGGCAACGGCTGCGTCGCCGGCGATCTCGACGGCGACGGCGACGGCGATCTCTACGTCACCAACTACGGCGCCGATGTGCTCTTCCGGAACGACGACGGCGCCTTTGGCGACATCACCCTCGCCGCCGGCCTCGGAGACCCGGGCTGGGGCACGGGGTGCGCCGTCCTCGATCACGACCTCGACGGCGACCTGGACCTCTACGTGGCGCGCTACGTCGACTACGAGCTGGCCGACGCCGCGACGGAGACGGTCCCGTACCTCTCCCGCTCCGAGGGCGCCGGACCGGGAGGGCCGGGATACCCCCATCCCGACAACTTCGACGGCCTCGGCGACCTGCTGCTGCGCAACGACGGCGGCCCGGGTCCGGTCTTCACCGACGTGTCGGCCGCCGCCGGCGTCCACCTGGCCGGCGGCAAGGGCCTGGGCGTGGTCACCGCGGACGTGGACGGCGACGGCTGGACGGACCTGTACGTGGCCAACGACGCGACGCCGAACTACCTCTTCATCAATCGCCGGGACGGGACCTTCGAGGAGCGGGCCGCCCGCTCCGGGGTCGCCTACGGCGAGAGCGGCCTGCCGGAGGCGGGCATGGGGGTCGACGCCGCCGACTACGACGGCGACGGCCGCCTCGACCTCACGGTGACCAACTTCCAGGGAGAGCCGAACAGCCTCTTCCGCAACCAGGGGGACGGGTCCTACTTCCTGCCCGAGGCGTACGCCTCGGGCACCGGCGCCGTCACGGTCCCCGCCCTGGCCTTCGGCACCAACTGGGTCGACGTGGACGGCGACGGCCGGCTGGACCTGTTCGCGGCCAACGGCCACGTCCTCGACAACGTGCGCTCCTTCGACCGCTCGACGACCTACCGCCAGCGCAACTTCCTGTTTCACAACCGCGGGCCGGGGGCCTACGGCAACACCCTCTTCGCCGACGTCACCTCCATCGCCGGCCCGGGCCTGGCCCAGGAGCGCGTGAGCCGCGGCTCGGCCGCCGGCGACCTGGACAACGACGGCGACCCGGACCTCCTGGTGATCAACCTCGGGGACCGGGTGTCGTTGCTGCGCAACGAGGGCGGCAACGGCAACGGCTGGCTGTCGGTGCGCCTGCGGCGGGCCTCCTCCGGCGGCGGCGAGGGCGCCCGGCTGCGACTGCACTCGCCGTCGGGAACACAGTGGCGGGAGGTCAGCAGCGGCCGCAGCTACCTGTCCCAGAGCGATCCCCGGGTGCTCTTCGGCCTCGGGCCGGACAGCCGGGTGGACAGCCTGGAGGTCTGGTGGCCGGGCGGGGCCCGCGAGGTCTACCGGGACCTGGAGGCGGGCCGGTTCCTCGACCTGGTCGAGAACGGGGCCCGCTGAACTCTCCCGCTACGGCTCTATGCCCGCGTAGATGGTGATGAAGCCTCGCGTCCGGGTCTTCACCGGCTCGAACCGGAGGTCGCGGCGGCTGACCTCGAAACCGAGGGTGGTGGTCAGCAGGTAGCCCTGGTAGTCGGACAGGTTCATGATCTGCACCGTCGTCGTCAGCCCCCTGTAGGAGGGGCTGGCCCCGGGGGGCACCGGGTCCCGCAGCTGGTTGAAGACCTCGTACTCCACGCCCCCTTCGACGAAGCTCTTCTGCATGATCGGGTGGCGGAGGACGATCATGAAGAGCTCGGTCAACTCCTGGCGGCGCGACTCTTCCCGGGCCACCGGGGCCGAGCGCGACCACTCGCTCTTCCACCGGGGTGTGACGAGCGTCTGCCCGAGGCTCCAGCTGTAGTGGGCCTTGTTGATCACCCCGAGGAACCAGGACGACCGGCGCTGGCCCCGCAGCTCCAGGTCGAGGTCGTCGTCGACCTGCCGCCACCAGGTCCACTTCACCTTGTTGTCCAGGGAGAGATCGCCCCTCCGGTGCTGCCAGCCCGCCCAGGTCGTGTTCACCCAGGTGTCCTGCGCCGCCAGCGGGTCGAGGACGGGGAAGAGATCCCCCCGGGCGTTGGGCAGCTGCACCCACTGCAGCAGGTCGTCGCGGATCGTGTCCCGGACCCGGCGCAGGTCCTGGAAGAGACGCAGACGCCCCCGGGCGGCGGTGTTCCAGTCGACGGCGAGCTGTCCGTAGTTGGCCCGGTTGTGGCGGTCGTCGGAGATCTGCTCCACCTCCATGCGGCCCAGGGTGAGGCGGATGTCGGGCCCGACGTGGAAGCCGCCGTAGAGGTTGAAGCCCTGCTGGTCGCGCCGGTAGGGGAAGTCGGGCCGCTCGTCGTTCTCGAAGCGGTCCACCGTGCCGTTGTGGTTGGCGTCGACGCCGTAGAGGTACGCCGGGCGGTCGGCGAAGTAGCGCAGGAAGGGCTCCTCCCAGTCGGGGAGCAGGTTCTGGCGCTCCTCGTTGTCGTTCTGGTTGAAGTCCCAGATGCGGTCGTTGTTCTCGTCGAGCCCCGGGAAGACGTCCTCGTCCCCCGCGCTCGAGCCCTTGCGGCGCCAGTCCGGAGCCCTGTCGTAGTCGTCGTTGTCCTCGACGAACTCGTAGATCTCGAAGAGGTTGTCGTAGTCCGGCACCGAGGTCTCCTTCTCCACGGTGGCGAAGGAGGTGGAGTACCCGGGGTCCATGCCGAAGGCCTCGAGGAGGCCGAACCACGGGTAGTCCTTGCGGGAGACGTTGAGCAGCCACCCCAGGGACCGGTCCCGGGCGGTCTCGTGGCGCTCCCGGTGCGGGTTGGGGTACTTGCGGTAGCGGTGGTTGAGGTTGACCTCGAGGTAGCCGTCGAGCCCGTGGAGGTCCGTCGTCTGCACCGTGAAGCCGGCGATCTGGTTGCCCGTGGGCATGCCGTAGTCGAAGCGCAGGACGCGCTGGTTGGAGCCGTCCCTGACGTTGCCCCGGGCCCTGGCGAGGGGCAGAAAGACGACGACGTCGTCGGCGTTGACCTGGCGGTCGGAGGCGATGTCGATGCGGTAGTCGTTGGCCACCACCAGCTCGACCTCGACGCGCTCGATCTCCGTCGGGTCGGGTCCCGCGTAGGTGCGGTCGCCGAAGTCGTAGGTGACGACGATCTCGTCGCCGTCCGCCGCCAGGAACCCGGCCCGCTGCAGGCCGCCCTCCACGAGGGGGCGGAAGCCGATCTCGGAGGCGCGGACGGTGCCGCCGTCGAGGTCGTGGATCCGCAGGTCCGAGGAGAACAGGGCGCCCCCGGAGCCGTCGCCGGGAGAGTCGTCGGAGATGCGCACCTGGATGCGGTTGACGGTGCGGAAGTTCTGGCCCTCCGAGAGCACGCCGGAGATGATGTCGCTACCGAAGCCGTCGAGCTGGGTGACCGAGTGGTGGGCGTTGACGTAGGTGCCGCCCACGACCAGGAAGTCGCCGACCTGGGACTCCATCCGGCCCCCGAAGAGGTTGGTGTTGCTGGTGCGCCCCTCCGGCAGGAACGAGGGCGAGTTGGGCTCGTTGATGCGCGACAGGAGGAGGGTGACGGCGTGCTTGTCGGAGGCGAAGTCCCACTGCAGGCCGTTGAACTCCGGCTTGCTGAAGGTCATCGGCGTAAGGGTCGTGCGGATGCGGTTGCCCACGGTGACCGCCAGGTGGTACTGCCCCTTGTGATCGGAAGCCACGGCGAGGCTCGAGAACCAGCCGCTGAAGCGGCCCGTCTTCTCCAGCACGCTGCCGAAGGGCACCGAGTTCTGCTGGCGCCAGTCGTAGACCAGCCAGCCGCGGGTCAGCAGGTTGCCGTAGGCATCGTACCAGTAGTCCCCCTCCAGCGACGTGGAGACGTAGCGCTGGTAGTTCTGGCGGGCGTAGTTGGAGTACTGCCACTGCTTCCACTGGTACTCCGCGTAGAGCTCCTGGGGCACGTACCACTTGCGCAGGGCCGGGTCGAGGGCGTCGAAGATCACCCCCGGCCCCGTGGGCTCGAAGCTGACCCGGCCGCCGCGCTTGACCGTGCCCAGGCGGGCGCCGTAGTCCTGGGCCCCGGCGGCGGCGGCCAGCAGCAGAATCGTCAGTATCCGCACCATCCCCTTCTCCCCGCTCTTCAGTAGGCCACGGCGAGAACGCCGTGGTGGTCCTCGGCAAAGGCGTCGGCGTCGATCCGCAGGCGCCAGATATAGGTGCCCGGCGCCAGGGGGCGGCCGTCGGCGCCGCGGCCGTCCCACAGGTATTCCGAGGGCCCCAGGCCGTGGAGCCCGAGGTCGGCGTGGGCCACGCGCCGGCCGGAGAGATCGAAGAGCTCGAAGCGCACCGGGGCCCTGTCGGTCAGTTGCAGCAGGTTGAACTGCACCCGCAGTCCGTCGTTGAGGCCGTCTCCGTTGGGCGTCACCACCCGGGTGGAGAGGGCGATCTGTCCCACGAGGCGGCCGATCTGCTCCTCCGGGATGGCCACGAAGAGACCGGACAGCTCGTCGTGGTCGCCGGGCCCGAAGTCGGCGGCATCGCCGCCCTCGAGGGGCTGGGGCACGGAGGGATAGCGGCTGTTGATGGCGCGGCCCGAGAACGTGGTCCCGAAGCGGAACACCGGCAGATCGAAGGTGAACTCGAGGACGTCCCCCGCCCCGGAGATGAGGGGCAGGCCGATGCGGAAGGCGTCGTGCCTCGAGAACAGGACCTCCGCCTCCAGGGCCTCGCCGTTCAACCGCACCTCGCGCACCCGCTCCATGGGGACCGTCGTGTCCACCTCGAGCTGGTCGAAGCCGAGGACCGCTCCCGCCCGGCCCACGCGGACGGCGTAGCGGAAGCTGGCCGGCTCCTCGACCTGCGCGAGTCGCGGATAGACCTCCGCCCGCAGGGTGTCGGCGATCGGCGGCCTCAGATAGGGGAAGGAGATGCTGTCCACCTGCCGGGTGTCGAAGAGGCGGCCGGCGAACTCCAGCCGGAACTGCACCCAGCGGCGCGGGATCGGGGCGGTGACCGGCGCCCCGAGGGCCGCCGACTTCCAGGGGCTCCAGCTGTCGACGTCCTCGACCACCCCGGCGCGGTCCTGGGACTCGAGGTCCCGGTACTCCTCCGGGGTGATCTCGGCGAGGATGGTGCTCTCCGGATCCTCCGGGTCGGGCACGCGGCGCCGGAAGACCAGCGGCGTGTCGTCGTTGCCCGTGCGCACTCGCACCCTCATCTCGGAGAACGCGGGCGGCCCGGCGATCTCCTCCACCCAGCGCAGCGGCCCGATGGAGGCCCGCCCCCCGAGGTCGATCAGGTCCGAGTAGTAGACCCCTCCGTCCAGGTACCCGGTGCCGTAGACCTCCAGCTCGTCCACCTCGAAGGGCCGCTCGCTCAGGGAGCGCAGCTTCACCTGGCGCACGTAGCGCGGGTCCACGCGCACGTCGACGACGGGGTCGGTGTTGTTGGTGACCCGCTCCACGAGGATGTCCGGACTGCCGGCGGCGCGATCCGTCTGCCGCGGGTTGATCCACACCTCGTAGGCGCGCAGGTAGTCGTCGTGGAAGGGCGTCTCCGGCGTGGCCGCGACGGTGTTGCGCGGATAGAAGCGGATGCGCTCGACCCCCACCTGGCGCCCGAAGTCGAGCCACACCCAGATCCCGAAACTGGTCAGGGTCGGCTCGAGGAGGGTCGGCTTGCGCTCGAAGGCCACGGTGTGGTCGCCGTTCACCAGCCCCTCCAGCTGCCTGCGCACCAGGGCGGAGGGCCGGCCGATGGAGTTCGGCGCCCGGATGCGGCCGCCCCTCTCGAGGACGAGGCCGGCGATGTTGGTCTCGCCGTCGTAGTACCGGGGGCTGATCCAGCCCGGGCGATGGTCGAACTCGATGTCGGCGCCGGGGGCGTTCCCCGTGTCGAGGACCGCCCGGACGCCGGACTTCACCAGGTGGACGGGGTCTCCCCGGCCGCCCCCTTCGGCCCAGGAACGGCCGCCGTCCCCGAGGGTGTAGCGGCCGAGCTGGGCCCCGGCGCCGTCGGCGCAGGCCAGGACCGCCAGGGCGAGGGCCGCGGCGCCGGCCCGCCGGGTGCGGAGGCCGCGGCTCACTGCAGCCCCGCGTTCATGCTCACGAAGAGCAGCGACGAGCGTTCGGCCGGTCCCGACTCCGGGGCGCGGTCTCCTACCTGGATGCCGCCGCGCGTGACCAGCTGGTAGCCCTGGTAGCCGACCCGGTTGATCACCTGCACGATCAGGGTTCGGGCCGTGAAGCCGCTGTCGAGCTCCCGGCGCTCCCCCTCCAGCAGCCAGCCCCGGGTCCACTCCAGGCCGAGCTGCAGCTCGGTGTCGAAGAGTTGCTTACCGTAGCGGGCGTAGTAGTTGACGCTGGTCAGCTCGGAGAGCAGCGGCTGCCGCCACATGAGGAAGAGGGACTCCTCCAGGCTGCGGGCCGGGGGCCGCCGGGCGTCGTAGGGGCGGTCGGCGCGGTACTCGCTCTTCCAGCGCGGCTCCAGCAGTCCCCGGCCCACCGGGATCGACCACTCGGCCCGGTTGATCAGGCCCAGGAACCCCGACCTCACCCGCCTCTCCTCCAGGCGCACCTCGTCCTCGTCCCGGCGCTGCCGGAAGGTCTCCCACTTGAACCGGTGGAAGAGGCGCACGCCCCGTCCCGGCCGCTGATCGAGGTCGGCGTAGAAGGTGTTGCGCCAGGTGTCCCGGGAGGGCAGCAGGTCCCGGTCGTCCTCCATGCGCCCCGTCGAGCCGCTCGGCTGCACCCAGGTCTGCAGATGATCGGGGATGTCGTCGCGCACCGAGGCGCCGAAGTCGAAGAGGCGGAGGCGGGAGCGCCCCAGGCGCCCGGTCCAGGCGAGCATGGCGTACCACGACTCCGTCCTGCCGTCGCCGGAGATCAGGCGCATGCGCTGGCGGCCGGCCACGAGGCGGGCGTCGGGGGTGACGAAGAGCTTGCCGTGGAGGTTGAAGCCGCGGTGGTCGCGCCGGTAGGGGTAGTCGGCATGCAGGTCGTTCTCGAAGGGGTCGGCGGTGCCGTTGTGGTTCATGTCGACGCCGAAGAGGAACTCGGGCCGGTCCGACCGGAAGCGCAGGAAGGGCTCCTCGTAGTCGGGAACCAGGTTGCGGTTGTAGTTGAGGGAGACCGCCACCGGCTCTCCCGGCCGCGCGAAGGCCCCTGCCGGGCGGCGGGTGTTGTTCTGGTTGTAGTCGTAGATGTAGTCGCGGTTGAAGTCGACGCCGGGGAAGGCGATCCCGCCCGAACCGGTCTGCCACGGCCGCGACCACTCGGGGACGGCGTCGTGGTCGTCGTCGTCGTCGACCAGCTCGTAGAGCATGGGCACGGGGGCCTTGTACTGGATCAGGCCGTTGCCGAGGGTCAGCCAGTGGTTGGTGCTGTAGGCGTCGTCCATGGAGAACGTCTCCAGGAACAGGCCCCACGGATAGAGGTTCCAGGCGGCGATGCCGTAGGCGGCCCAGGCGGTGCGCACCATCTCGTGGTGCCGGCTCAGCCGCGGATTGGGATACCTCCGGTGCTGGCGGTTGAGGACCGTCTCCCCCTGCACCGACAGACCGTGCCAGTCCACCAGGTCCCAGTCGAAGCCGACCAGCTCGTTGGCCGTGGGCAGGCCGTAGTCGAGGAGCAGGACGCGGCCGTTGCTCTCGTCCCGGACGTTGCCCGCCGCCCGCGCGTAGGGGAGGAAGACCGTCTCCGGGTTGCGCAGGCCGTCCGTCTGGAGATTCGAGGCGAGCTCGATCCGGTAGTCGTTGGCCACGGCCAGCTCCACGGCGGCCGCCGTCAGCGCCCTCGGGTCGAGGCCGAGCTCGTGCAGGCCCCCCAGGTCGTACTCCAGGAGCAGGCGCTCCGACCCGTCCACCACCAGGGCGCCTTCGCGCAGGCGCCCTCCCTCGATCAACGGAAGGAGGCCGAGGTCCCGGCCGCTGATGCGCACCCCGTTGGTGTCGGTGAAGACGATGTCGTGGCGGAAGACCCGGGCGCCGCCGACCCCGTCCGCCGGCGAGTCGTCCCGGACCTGCACCCAGAGCTTGTCCGGGGTACGGTTCTGATTGCTGGTGAGCACGCCGGCCAGCGGGTTGCCGGCCCGGAACTCCGGCTCGGTGTTGGAGTTGTGCAGGTTCACGTAGGTCAGCCCGAAGCTGCCGGCCGCGAAGGGGACGTAGCCCAGCCGGCCGCCCATCAGGTGGGTCACGTTCCGGCGGGGGCCGGTGGGCTGGCTCGGCCGGGAGAGGAGCAGGGTGCTCTCGAGCCGGTCCCTGGCATAGTCGAGGCGCACCCCCTCGAAGCGGGGCTTGCGCAAGGTCAGGGGCGTGAGCTGCGCGTCGAGGACACTGCCCATCATGAGGCGGTAGGTCTCCCCGCCCCGCCGGTCCGAGGCGATGGCGAGCCCCTGGAAGGCTCCCGGGAACTGAGGCCACAGGATGTCCGAGCCCTCCCGCGACGGCTGCACCTGCTCCCAGGAGTAGACCAGCCAGCCGCGGCCCAGGTGCTCGCCGAAGGAGTCGTACCACTCCTCCCCCGCCAGGAACGGGTCCAGGTAGCGCAGGTAGCGGTCGCGGGCGTAGTTGGCGCCGGTTTCGTACCAGTGGGCGGCGTAGGTCCCGGCCAGGCTTCGGGAGGCGTACCACTTGTGCAGGGCCGGAGTCGTGTAGTCCACCTCGAAGCGCGGGGACAGGTCGGCCAAGGCCCGCGTGGGGTGACTCTGTCCCTCCACCAGGGGCGGGAAGCCCCCGGCCAGGAGCAGGGCCGCCCACAGGGCCGCACGGGGCCCCCGACCGGTCGCCGGAGCGGGCATCAGTAGGCCACGTGCACGAGGCGGACCCGGCTGGTGCGCCGGCCTCCGGTGTCCACGCCCACCCCGACGCGGGCGGCATAGATGCCCGGCGCCACGAGGGCGCCCGAGTCGTCGCGGCCGTCCCAGGGGAAGTCATGGCGGCCGCTGGCCTGGGGCGGCACCCGGGTCAGGTCGCGCACGAGCCGGCCGGAGAGGTCGTGGATGCCCACCGTGATCCGCGGCGGCCCCCGCACCTGGAAGACCTGGAAGGAGAGGACGGCCTCGTCGTTGACGCCGTCGCCGTTGGGGGTCAGCACCGGCGGCGTCACCTCCAGCGGCGCCAGCAGGCGCCCGGCCTCCAGGTCGGAGACGACCACCAGGGACTGGCTCTCCACCAGGTCGGTGGCGTCTCCCTCGCTGGCGATCTGCAGGATCCCGGGCTTCCGAGGAGCGGGACAGCTCGACCCGGAAGGTGGTGCCGCTGAGGAAGACCTGGGTGCGGATGCGGGCCGCATAGACCGAGCGGCCCGAGGTGACCGGCCCGGGAAAGCGGACGTCCACGCCTCCCTCCACCGGAGCGGCGGAGGCGGTGGCCAGCAGGTCGACGGCGTTCCCCGTGCGCAGGCGGGCCTCGGAGCCGGCGTGCAGCGACACCAGTGTCATGGGCGCGCTCGAGGAGGAGCGGATCCCCATGCGGTCGAAGCCCGGGTCGCCCGCCCGGAAGCGGGGCCGCATGTAGATGGTGAACTCCTGATCGACCCCCGCGGGCACCTCGCTGGTGGGCCAGATCTCGGCCCACACCTGGTCCACCAGGGGCTCGGCGAGACCGATCCGCAGGCCGCGTATGGCGGCGCGCCTCAGGGGGTTGATGGTCAACAGGCGCACCTGGGCCAACGCGTAGCGCCGCGGACTCGGCGAGCGGAAGGGCTCCGGCGACTCGCGGT
Source organism: Candidatus Latescibacterota bacterium (assembly GCA_964291625.2). GTDB lineage: Bacteria > Latescibacterota > UBA2968 > UBA8231 > UBA8231 > UBA8231. The sequence goes on from OZ220089.1 coordinate 303,423, forward strand.
AGACCTCGCTCCAGCTGCTCCACTTCTGCCCGGGCACGTAGAGCGTGTCCACGGGACCCCGGTTCGACTCGCGGGCCCTCTCCCAGCGCTCCTGCTCGATGGGGAAACCGGCGGCGTCGAGGTATCTCAGCTCCTGGCGCAGGTCGTCTCCCGAGCGCGTGCGGACCTCGATGCGGGTCTCCCGCGGCGCCTCCCCCTCCCACGACAGGGAGCTGAACATGCGCGACCCCGGCAGGGCGATCAGGGGGGAGGTGAGGACCACCTCCGAGACGAAGCCCTCGCCGAAGGCCAGCATCTCGGCGAGCTGGCCGCTCTCCTGCTCGGTGCCGAGCAGCGCCAGGGCCCGCAGCTGCACGTGGCGCACCTCCTGCAGCGGGAAGCTCTCCTCCAGCTGGTGGAAGCGGTCGCGGTTCAGGCGCTCGTCCAGCTCGTTCCAGACGCGCTCCCCGTTGGGGTCGATGGAGCCGTCGGAGAGCAGCACCTGGTAGGCCCGAAGCGGCTGCTCGGGGGTGACCAGGCGCACCCGGTCGAGCCAGTACTTGGCGCCCAGGTCGACCTCCAGCTGGTTGCGCCGGCGCACCTGGTCATACGGCTTGATGGGGAACCACGTGTAGAAGAACCCGTCCGTCGAGATGGTGCGCACCAGGTCGCCGATGGCCCGGGTCTGGAGGTTGATGAGCCGCTGCGTGTTGAGGACCACGTTCTCTCCGGGGGTGATCACCTCCAGCTCCGCCACCCGGGGGCGCTCGCGGCGGAAGTGGCGCACCGGCCCCCGTTCGGCCTCGGGCAGGTCGCTCCAGGTCGCCTCGGAGACCGGGATCTCCCGGCCCGCCACCGTGGTGCGGTGGTAGGCCACCGCGCCCCGGTCCTCCGGCGGCAGGGCCGCGTGCTCCTCCGGCGAGACCTCGCGGCCTCGGTCCCCGTCCGAGCCGAGGGCCTCCAGACGGACGAACTGCACCACCTGGCCCGTCACCCCCGGAGGCAGGGGGCGCTGCGGCTTGATGTCGAAGACGAAGTGCCGCCCGTCCTTGTTGGGCAGGACCACCTGGCCGGCGCGGAAGTACTCCAGGTCGTCGTTGAGGCGGCCGAGCCCGTTGGAGAGGCGTACGCGGAACTTCAGGAACGGATCGCCCTCGCCCTCGGGCGCGAACCGCACCACCACCTGCTCGGCGATCACGGCGCGGCCGAGGTCGATCTCGACGAACCAGTCCTCCACATCGTCGGCCGGGTCGGGCTCCCACCAGGTGAGGGGGTCCCCGTCGTGCACCAGGGATCCCGTCTCCGCGCCGCTGCCGATGGCGTGGACGCCGCCCGTGACCGTGTCGGAGTCGGCGAATATGGCCATGTACTCGTGGGCATCGAGGGCGGCGTTGCCCCGCCGCTGCAGCCCCCGGGGGGTCACGGTGCCGTCAGGCCCCAGCTCCAGGGCGCCCTCGGGCAGCTGCCACGCCGACCAGTGAGCGGCGCGGTCGACGACGACCTCCGTCGGCCTCAGCCGGTACCCCTCCTGGGGGGCTGCGGCGGTGCCCAGGAGCACGAGAGCGGCCGCGAGCCAGCTGGGCGGGCGGGGACGGACCATTCAGTAGGCCAGTTCCACCACGCCCCGGCGCCGGCCGGTGCCGCCGTCGGCATGCACGCGCAGCTCGTAGAGGTAGAGGCCGGGAGGGACCCGGCGGCCGCTGCTGTCGAGACCGTCCCAGGCGGCGGTGAGGGTGCCGGCGCCGTGCTCCGCCTCCCAGGCCCGGACCAGGGGGCGGCCGTCGACAGCGAAGATGTCGAGGGTCAGCCTCGCCGGTTCCATGAGCTTGAGGAGGGTGAAGGTCAGCTCGAGCCGGTCGTTGACGCCGTCGGCGTTCGGGGTCGTCACGGGGCTGGCGGCCCTCAGGTTGGAGATCAGGGACAGGCGCCCCGCTGCCGCCCCGTGGCGGACGACCAGACCGCCTCCGGGCTCGCCGTCGATGTCGGCGGGGCGCGCGACCTGGTAGGCCACCCTCGATCCCCCCTCCTCGGTGCGCCGGTCGATGGCCTGCACCTCGAACCTCGTGCGCTCGTGGAAGACCGTGGCCGTGAACTCCACCTGCAGGAAGCTGCCGTCCTGCACCACCCGGCGGGGCAGGTTGACGGTGAAGCCGGTGCCCGGCTCGACGTCGATGAAGGGCAGGACCTCCAGGTCGTCGACGCGGATGCTTTGGACCTCGCCGATCTCGGCCGCCGTCCTTACCTGCAACTGCCGGAAACCGGTGTCCCGGTGAGACTCGGAGCCGGTGCGGTCCAGGTGGACCTGAAGGGAGAGGGTGAAGGGGCTCTCCACCCCGGCCCGCGCCTCCAGGGGCGAGATCTCGGCCGCCAGGTCCCGGGCGACCGGTGGATGGATGTACTCGAACCGCAGCTCCCGCAGGCCGGCGCCGGGTTCCGTCAGGGTGATCTGGAACTGCAGGTAGCGTTTCAGGGGTGGCGAGCGCACGAGTCCGTCGGTGACCGGCTCCCATGGGCTCCAGGCCGGATTGGGCTCGACCGGCCCCCTGTCCTCCGGCGGGGCGTTCTCCCAGCCCGCCTTGCTGTACTGGATCACGTCGCCGCCCTGGATCAGGTAGTAGAGGAGGGGGCTCCGGTCCGGCCCGGTGCGGGTGCGCACCACCACGGGCGCGGTGGAGATGTCGCCGCCCTCGTAGAGCACGCGTCCCCACACGGGCTCCGGCCGGCCGGCCCGCAGCGGCTGGGACTCGTACTCCCCCACGGGGACCGTGCCGTCCGAGTAGACCTCCAGCTCGGCGATCTCCCAGGCGCGGTCGACCTGCGGCTCCAGGGCCAGCAGGCGCGCCTCCACGCTGGGGAAGCGCTTGTCCACCACGGGGGAGGTGTTCTCGTTGGGGGCCTTGAAGAACATCAGCCGGCGGGAGTCGGCCAGGGGGTCGAGACTCTGCGCCGCGGACAGGGTGAACTCCTGCAGGAACCGGTTGCGGTTGCGGAAGTCGAGGCGGGGGAAGAACCGGACGCGGTTCATACGGAAGGTGGCCCCCAGGTCGACCCACAACGTGGAGGACCGCTCCACGCCCTCCTGCAGGTCGGGATCGAAGAAGGTGGTCGGATCGCCGTCGAAGAGCGCTTCGCCGCCGGGCAGCGGCGTGAACCCCCTCTCCGGGTCCGAGTACAGCACCCGTCCGCCGCGCTCGCCGAGGGTGGCGGTCAGGTTCGCGTTGGCCTCCACGTCCCACATCCAGATGCCGTCCCCGGTGACGGCGACGTACCGCGAGGAGGACTCCGCCCCCCGCCAGGAGAGCTCGGGGCCGACGGAGACGTAGCGGACCTCGCCGGCCGACGGTCGGCCCAGCGACAGGAGGGCGGCCGCTACCGCCAGCGGCCGCATCATCGCCAGGTGAGTTGCGGCCATCTCAGAACGGCGCCCAGTTCGGGTGCAGGTCGTCGTACGGATCATCGGTCACCCGCTCCTCGGCGCCGCCCTCGACGGGGACGATGTAGATGTCGTAGCGCGTCTCCACGTCGACCAGCCGGGCGAAGGCGATGCGGGTGCCGTCGGGAGACCAGGTGGGAGTCTCCTCCCAGGCCTCGCCGAAGGTCAGCTGCCGGGCGCCGCTGCCGTCGGCGGCCATGACCCAGATGTGGCTGATGTCGAAATCGTCCGGATCCAGCGCGACATAGGCGATCCAGGCCCCGTCGGGCGACCACGAAGGTTGTCCGGCGTACTGGCCCTCCGGCGAGAGCCGCTCCGTGCCGCCGCCGGCCGGGTCCATGATGGTGATACCGTCCTCGCCGTCGTAGGCGATCGAGGCGCCGTCGGGCGACCACGCGGGCGACCGGCCCCACGGGGCCAGGGGCTCGTGGGTGAGCCTCTCCACGCCGCTGCCGTCGGCGTTCATGACGAAGACCTGCGGCCCCCTCCCTCCCCCGCCGCTGCGCTCGAAGGCGATGCGCTGGCCGTCGGGCGACCAGGCGGGAGCCGAGTCGTAGGCGTCGCCGCGCGTCAGGTTCACCGGGTTCCCGCCGTCGGCGTCCATGACGTAGATCTCGAGGTCCCCGTCGCGGATCGAGCTGAAGGCCACCTTCGTCCCGTCCGGCGACCGGGCCGGCTGCTCGCCCCGGCGGGTGAAGTAGAGGGTTTCCAGGGAGTCGGGGAAGGTGCCGTCCGACTTCGGCAGACCGATCAGGCCCGAGGACAGGTTCACCACCTCGCCGCTCTCCAGGTCCAGGGAGTGCACCTCCAGGTCGCGCAGGTATTCGCTCTCGAGGCGCCGGTTCGAGGTGAACAGGAGCTGAGTAGCGTAGGCCGACCCGTCCGGCAGGACCACCTGCGCCGTGTCCTCCGGCTCCGGTGCCGTGAACTCCACGGTCACCCCCCCTCGCGGAGGGCGGCGGCCTGGGCCCGGGCCGCCTCGCTCAGCGGGTTGCCGGTGAGATCGACGCTCTGCAGGCTGTCCAGACCCGCCAGGGCCGACACCTCCGCCACCTCGTTGTCGGCCAGCAAGAGCACCTGCAGGCCCTTCAGCGACTCCAGGGGCGTGACCTCCTCGACCCGGTTGCTCCCCAGGTCGAGGTAGCGCAGCCGCGTCAGCCCCGACAGCGGCGACAGGTCGCGGATCTCGTTGCCGTACAGGTCCAGGGCCTCCAGCCGGCTCAGCTGCTCGATGCCGTCCAGGTTCGCGATCCCCCGCTCCTTGGCCGTCAGCGAGACCAGCCCGGCCGCGTCGCCTGTCTCCCCCGCGGCTTCGGTCACCGCCGACTGCAGGGCCGAGTCCGCGAAGACCAGGGCGACGCCCGTGCCGCCCCCGGGGCCGGGGCCGACGGGCGGGTCGGGCTCGGAGCCGCAGCCGGCCAGCATCAGGACGGCCACCAGGGCCGCGAGCTTCCAGGTCATCACCATCGCAGGCGCTCCGGACATCTCAGAACGGCGTCCAGTTGGGGTCCATGTCATCGTGGGGATCGTCGGTGACCCGCTCCTCGGCACCGCCCTCGACATCGACGATGTAGATGTCGTAGCGGATATCCTGCTCCGACTGCCGCGCGAAGGCGATCCGGGTGCCGTCGGGGGACCACGTCGGGTTGCTGTCCCAGGTCTCGGCGAAGGTCAGCTGCCGGGCGCCGCTGCCGTCGGCGCCCATGACCCAGACGTGGCTGAAGTCCCTGGCCGTGTCCGCCTTGGTGTAGGCGATCCGTTCACCGTCCGGCGACCACGTCGGGCGCGTCCCCCCGAGGCCAGCCTGCGAGATGAGATGCAGGGATCCGCTGCCGAGCTCGAGGAGGTGGATTCCCCAGTCGGTCCCCATGGCGGAGACGCAGGCGATGGACGCGCCGTCGGGCGACCACGCCGGCGAGCCGGCCCAGGGGGCCAGGGGTTCGTACGTGAGCTGCTCCACGCCGCTGCCGTCGGCGTTCATGACGAAGATGTGGGGCACCCCGCCGTCGCGTTCCGACACGAAGGCGATGCGCCGCCCGTCGGGCGACCAGGCGGGACCCGAGTCGAACGCGTCGTGGCGGGTGAGGTTCACCGGATCGCCTCCGTCCGCGTCCATGACATAGATCTCCATGTCGCCGTCCCGGAAGGAGGCGAAGACCACCCTCGTCCCGTCGGGCGACCGGGCCGGCTCCTCGCTGGTCCGCGAGGCGTAGTGCCGTTCCAGCGAGTCGGGAACCGAGCCGTTGGAAAAGGGGACGGCGGCCAGGACCGAGCACAGGTTCACGACCTCGCCGGTCTCCAGGTCCAGGGAATGCACCTCGCGGCTGGACAGGTAGCCGCCCTCGAGCCGCCGATTCGAGGAGAACAGGAGCACCGAGGCGCCCAGGGGAGGGGCCGGACCCTCCGGCGGGATCACCTCCACGCTGTCCTCCGCCTCCGGCACGGCGACCTCCACGGTCACGCCGCGCTCGCGGAAGGCGGCGGCCTGGGCCTGGGCCGCCTCGCTCAGCGGGTTGCCGGTGAGATCGACGCTCTGCAGGCTGTCCAGACCCGCCAGGGCCGACACCTCCGTCACCTCGTTGTCGGCCAGGAGCAGCACCTGCAGGCTCCTCAGCGACTCCAGGGGCGTGACCTCCTCGACCCGGTTGCTCCCCAGGTCGAGGTAGCGCAGCCGCGTCAGCCCCGACAGCGGCGACAGATCGCGGATCTCGTTGCCGTACAGGTCCAGGGCCTCCAGTCGCGTCAGCTGCTCGATGCCGCCCAGGTCGGCGATCCCCCGCTCCTTGGCGGTCAGGGAGACCAGCCCGGCCGCGTCACCCGTCCCGGCCCCGACGGCGGCCTCCTCCACCGCCGCCTGCAGCGCCGAGTCCGCGAAGACCAGGGCGACGCCCGTGCCGCCCCCGGGGTCGGGGTCGGGCCCGATGGGGCCGTCCGGGTCCGAGCCGCAGCCGGCCAGGGCCAGGGCGGCCGCCAGGGCCGTGAGCTTCCGGGTCATCGTCGAGTGCGCTCCCGACATCTCAGAACGGCGTCCAGTTGGGGTGCATGTCATCGTGCGGATCGTCGGTCACCCGCTCCACGTCGCCGCCCTCCGCGGGGACGATGTAGATGTCGTAGCGGGTCTCCTGCTCCGTCTGCCGCGCGAAGGCGATGCGGCGGCCGTCGGGGGACCACGTGGGGGTCCGGTCCCAGACCTCGGCAGAGGTCAGCTGCCTGGCGCCGCCGCCGTCGGCATCCATGACCCAGATGTGGCTGGAGTCGGTGGTCGTGTCGACGACGGTAAAGGCGATCCGGGCGCCGTCGGGCGACCACGACGACTCCCCGCCCTCCGGGGAGAGAAGGCGCATCACTCCGCTGGCCAAGTCCAGCACGTAGATCCCTTGCACGCCTCCCTGGGACGAGAGACAGGCGATCGACGAGCCGTCGGGGGACCACGCGGGCCAGAAAACCCACGAGGCCTGGGGCTCGTCGGTGAGCTGCTCCACCCCGCCGCCGTCGGCGTCCATGACGAAGAGCTGGCCCAGCCGTCCTCCGTCGTTGCGGTTCGACACGAAGGCGATGCGCCCTCCGTCGGGCGACCAGGCCGGATACTGGTCATTCGCCGGGTGGCGCGTCAGGTTCACCGGGTCGCCGGCGGCGGCGTCCTGGACGTAGATCTCCTGGTCCCTGTCCCGGCGCGAGGTGAAGGCCACCCGGGTGCCGTCCGGCGACCGGGCCGGTTCCTCGCTGCTTCGCGGGTGGTAGGCGGTCAGGGAGTCGGGCACGGTGCCGTCGGCCAGGGGGAGAACGGCCAGGGCCGGGGACAGGTTGACCACCTCGCCGGTCTCCAGGTCCAGGGAGTGGACCTCGAGGCCGGAAAGGTAGGAACCCTTCGTGCGCCGGTTGGAGGAGAACAACAACTGCGAACCGCGCAGAGCACGGCCAGGCTCCCCGGGTGGTTCCTCGGGCGGGACCACCTCGACGCTGTCCTCCGGCTCCGGCTCCGGCGCGGTCAGCTCCACGGTCACGCCGCGCTCGCGCAGGGCGGCGGCCTGGACCCGGGCCGCCTCGCTCAGCGGGTTGCCCGTGAGATCCAGGCTCTGGAGGCTGTCCAGACCGGCGAGGGCGGAGATCTCCGTCACCCCGTTGTCGGCCAGCAGCAGCACCCGCAGGCCCTTCAGCGACTCCAGGGGCGAGACCTCCTCGACCCGGTTGCTCCCCAGGTCGAGGTAGCGCAGCCGCGTCAGCCCCGACAGCGGCGACAGGTCGCGGATCTCGTTGCCGTACAGGTCCAGGGCCTCCAGCCGGGTCAGCTGCTCGATGCCGTCCAGGTTCGCGATCCCCCGCTCCTTGGCCGTCAGGGTGACCAGCCCGGCCGCGTCGATGGTCCCGGCCGCGACCTCGGCTTCGTCCACGGCCGCCTGCAGCGCCGAGTCCGCGAAGACCAGGGCGGCGCCCGCGCCACTCCCCGGGTCGGGATCGGGCCCGATGGGCGGGTCCGGCTCCGAGCCGCAGCCGGCCAGGGCGCACAGGACCAGGGCTCGCGTTGATGCCGCCGTCATGGACCTCATCAGAAGGGCGCCCAGCACGGGTCCCTGTCGACGCCCGGATCGTCGGTGAGCTGCTCGCCGGCGCCCCCCTCCGCGGGGATGACGTAGAGGTCGTAGGCAATCCCTTCCGCCCGGTCCTCCCGCGCCAGGACGATGCGGGCGCCGTCGGGAGACCACCTGGGGGGGCCGCGCCGGAAGAACCGCCCCACGGTCAGCTGGCGGGCCTCCCCGCCCCGGGCGGGGATCTTCCACACCTGGCTCCTCGAATTCGACGGTCTCCACGTAGGCGATCCAGCGGCCGTCCGGGGACCACGATGGCCCCCACGCCAGTCCGTCGTCGTCGGTGAGGAGCCGGGCCTCCCGGCTGGACAGGTCCAGGACGAAGATCCCTGAAAAGCCGTGGCCGTCGTACTTGTTGAAGGCGATCGACGAGCCGTCCGGCGACCACGCCGGATGCTCGGCGCTTTGGCTCAGGGGATCTGAGGTCACCTGCTCCACGCCGCTGCCGGCGGCGTCCATGACGAAGATGTCGGTGTTGTTGCGCCAGGGCCGGATCTCGACGTCGCCGTTGCGGTCGGAGACGAAGGCGATGCGCTCCCCGTCGGGCGACCAGGCGGGATTCGCGTCATAGGCCTGGTGAAGGGTGAGGTTCTCCGGCCGGCCGCCGTCGGCGTCCATGGCGTAGATCTCGTAGTTGCCGAAGTCCCGATACGAGGTGAAGGCGATCCTTCTCCCGTCGGGGGACTGGGCCGGCTCCACCCCGTGGCGCGGCGGCGGCCGCCCGCTGGAATCGTCCCCGGACAGGGGCGCCTCGGCCAGGGCTTCCGCCAAGTTGACGACCTCGCCAGTCCCCGAGTCCAGGGAATGCACCTCGAGGTCCCAGTCGTCCCCGGTCCGGCGGCTCGAGACGAAGACGATCGGCAGCTCCCCCAGGACGACCCCGCCCCCGCCCGGATCCTCCGGCTCCTCGGGCTCCGTGATGTCCACGGTCACGCCCCGTTCCCGCAGCGCCGGCACCTGGGCGTCGACGGCGTCCCCGGTCAACGGGTTGCCCGTGAGGTCGACGCTGTTCAGGCTGTCGAGACCCGCCAGGGCGGAGATCTCCCTCACCTCGTTGTCGGCCAGCACCAGCACCTGAAGGCTCTTCAGCGACGCCAGGGGGGTCACCTCCTCCACCCGGTTGTTCCCGAGGTCGAGGTAGCGCAACCGTTTGAGCCCCGCCAGCGGCGACAGGTCCAGGATCTCGTTGCCGTACAGGTCCAGGGCCTCCAGTCGCTCCAGCTGCCCGATGGCGCCCAGGTCGGCGATACCCCGCTCCCTGGCGTTCAGGGAGACCAGCTCCTCCGCGCTTCCGGCAGCGGCCGCCGCGGCCTCTTCCACCGCCGCCTGCAGGGCCGAGTCGGCGAATACCAGGGCGACGCCGGTGGGGCCGACGGGATCGGGACCGGGACCGACGGCCGGGTCCGGCTCCGAGCCGCAGCCGGCCAGGACCCAGACGCAGACCGCCATCCGGGGGGTGGTCTCCACGATCCTCCGCAAGGTCGGAAAGTCCATGATTATTAAGGGGTTATGGACAATTGTGGACTTAGTCAAGCGTCTTCGCAGCAGAAGACGCCCACGGACCAGGGCTCGATCCGAACCTCGAAGGCCCCATCCTCGACCGCCACTTCGCCGCCCGTGAGCAGGTCCTCCGCGCTCCGGATTGGCCCGGGGCGCAACCTCGCCTTTGCGGAGGACCGCTCGAGGTTGAAGGCGAAGACCAGCCGCCCGCCGCGCCGGGACCTGCGGAGGGTGGTGACCAGGGGGTCGCCGGCCACCGCCACGGGCGGCTCGATGCCGGCCTCCTCCACGAGGCCGAGGACCAGCGGCGGATGGCCGACATCCCCGAATCCCGCCGACAGGGTCAGGCCGTACCAGGTGAAGCGTCCGTCGCCGCTGCGCACGGCCACCACCTGGCTGCCGAGCCGGGCGATCGCGGTGGTGTCCCCTTGCGGCTCGAGCACGGCGTACCCGCAGGGGGACGAGACGGCCACCGACCCGTACGGTGTCCGCAACCGGTTCTCCCCTCTCCGGATGTCGTGGGGCGTCACCGCCGAGAAGTCCTCCACGCGGACGCCGAAGCGCTCGGCGAAACCCTCGGGAGGGGCCTCGCTCGACAGGCCGTCGGCCTGGTAGAGTCCGAAGCTGCCCTCGGCGACCAGCCGTGTCCCAGGACTCTCCTCCAGGGTCCGATGGATGCGGTCCCGTGCCTCTGCGCCCATGAGGGCGAGGTTGGGCAGGAAGAGGAGGCGGTAGCCCGACCAGTCCATGCGCGGCGACAGGATGTCGGCGGGGATGCCGTGACGCCAGAGGGTCCGGTAGACCCCCCGGAGATCGGCGTTGAAGCGCTCGGTCTCGCCGTTGAGGCCGAAGAGCTCCTGGGACTCCGGGTGGTAGACGATGCCCACCTCCGCCCGGGGGCACCCGAGGGGCAGGTGGTCCTTCATCCTCTCGATGCCGTCCACGGCGGCGGCCACCGCTCGCAGACGCGCCGTGGGCCGTCCGTCGAGGGCGGCGAGGTTGTACCCGGGGGACTCGAAGCTGAGGTACTCGGGGCGGTACTGCCAGAACATGCATCCCGCGGCGCCGCCGGCGAGGGTCATCCACAACAGGGTGGTCAACTCGCGCGGATCGGACTGCTTCTTCCAGGTCACCCCGCCGCGAGACATGCCGGCGTAGATCTCCTCGTTCCACCAGCGGCCGTTCACGCCCTGGCTGCGCGAGAGATCGAAGCTGAAGGCCCGATCGGCGAGCGGGTACGGGTCCTCCGAGGTGAGCAGGTTGTTCGAGGACATGGACATGCCCCAGCTGTCCACGTGTCGGGCGCACTCGTCGTCCCAGGGGCGCGGCGTGGAGGCGGCGTGGGCCCGGAGCTCGTGGAGGGGGTCGATCCTCCGGGCCTCGGCCACCATCCATCGCAGGTGGTCCACGAGGTTCAGGCGGTGGAAGCGCAGGTAGAGCAGCATCTCCACCACGTTGTGGTTCGACCGCGGCGGCTCCACGTCCTCCCAGTCCCGGTAGCGGCGCAGGAGCCGGACGTTCAGTTCCTCGAGGGTGAAGCGCTCGCGCAGCCAGGCCTTGTAACGAGCCCGGGTATGGCCGCAGTAGCAGGGCAGGCCGTCCCCGTGACGGGGCCAGGACGGGCTCACGCCGTCCCAGAGCCCCCACACCAGAAGGTTGGGCCGGTCCTTGTAGCGGGCGACCACGTGCCGAAGGAGAGCTCCGCCGCGCTCGCGCCAGGCCGGGTGGTCGCAGCAGTGGACCATCGCCCCCTGGGGTGTGGCGGGGCTCGCGTCTCCCAGGCTCGGCTCGCCCCGGTGGCTGACGGTCCTCATGTCCGGGTGCTCCCGGAGCAGCCACTCGGGACAGGCGCCGTGAGTGGCGAGAGTGATGTCCATCCACACCCAGAGACCGTGCTTCGCCGCCAGATCGAAGAGCCGGTCGAAGTCGTCGAGCTGGTAGACGCCCGGAGCCGGCTCCATCCAGTTCCAGTAGCTGAAGCTGCGCACGACCCGGAGACCGGCCTGCCGGATCCGCGCGAAATCCCCGTCCCACAGACCGGTCCCCGGGACCGGCGCACGGTAGTACTCCACTCCCACGGGGAAGGGTGTGTCCGGATGGAGCCTGAATGCGGGCATTGAGGAAACCTCCCGGCGCCACTAAGCTCTTTCGCCCACCTTGGAGAAACGCGGCTCGTCGATGAACATCCTGGGGATCTCCGCCTACTACCACGACAGCGCCGCCTGCCTCGTGCGGGACGGCGAGATCGTGGCCGCGGCCCAGGAGGAGCGCTTCACCCGCAGGAAGCACGACCACGAGTTCCCGGCCAAGGCCGTCGACTTCTGCCTCGACTACGGCGGCCTCGATCCCGGAAACCTCGATCTGGTCGCCTTCTACGACAAACCGCTCCTCAAGTTCGACCGCCTCCTCGAGACCTGGATCAGCTTCGCCCCGAGGGGCTTCAAGCTCTTTCTCATGGGCATGCCCTTGTGGTTGAGGCAGAAGCTGCACACCCCCCGGGAACTCGACCGCGGCCTGCGCGGCGGCTACGGAGGGCGCTACCTCTTCCCCTCCCACCACGAGTCGCACGCGGCCAGCGCCTTCTACCCCTCCCCCTTCCAGGAGGCCGCCATCGTCACCCTGGACGGCGTCGGCGAGTGGGCCACGGGAACCATCGCCAGGGGCCGGGACCACGAGATCGAGATGCTCAGGGAGATGCGCTTCCCCCACTCCCTCGGCCTGCTCTACTCGGCCTTCACCTACTTCACCGGTTTCCGGGTCAACAGCGGCGAGTACAAGCTCATGGGCCTGGCGCCGTACGGCGAGCCCGTCTACCGCGACCTCATCGTCGAGGAGATGCTCGACATCAAGGAGGACGGCTCCTTCCGCATGGACATGTCCTACTTCGGGTTCTGCCATACCGATGTCATGACCACGCCGAAGATGGACCGGCTCTTCGGAGGGCCGCCGCGGCAGCCGGAGGGCGAGATCACCCGGCGCGAGATGGACCTGGCCGCCTCGATCCAGGCGGTGACCGAGGAGATCGTGCTGAAGATCGCGGGCCACGCCCACGAGCTGACGGGCGCCCGCCACCTGGTGATGGCCGGCGGCGTCGCCCTCAACTGCGTCGCCAACGGCCGCCTGCTGCGCGAGGGACCCTTCGAGGACCTGTGGGTCCAGCCCGCCGCCGGAGACGCGGGGGGCGCCCTCGGAGCGGCCCTGTTCACCTGGCACCAGCTCCTGGGCAACCCCCGAAGGGCGGCGCCCCGGGACAGTCAGGGAGGGTCCCTGCTCGGCCCCCGCTTCGACGACGACGAGATCCGCCGGGACCTGGACGCGGCCGGAGCAGTGTACCGTCGCTGCGAGGAAGAGACCGAGCTGATCGACCGCATCGCGGAGCTGGTGGCGCAGGAGAAGGTGGTGGGGCACTTTGCCGGCCGCGCCGAGTTCGGTCCGCGGGCCCTCGGCAGCCGCTCCATCCTCGGCGACGCGCGCTCCGCCGAGATGCAGTCGGTGATGAACCTCAAGATCAAGTTCCGCGAGTCCTTCCGGCCCTTCGCCCCCGCCGTCCTGCGCGAGGACGTGGGCGAGTTCTTCGAGATGCCGCCCGGGTACGACAGTCCCTACATGCTCGTCGTGGCGCCGGTCCGGGAGGAGCATCGGCTGCCTTCCGGCTCGACTCCCGGGGGGCTGGAACAGCGCCACGAGAGGCGCTCCACGGTCCCGGCCATCACCCACGTCGACTACTCCGCCCGCGTGCAGACCGTCGACGCCGGCCACCACCCCCGGTTCCGCAGGATCGTCGAGCGCTTCAAGGAGCGGACGGGAACCCCGGTCCTGATCAACACCAGCTTCAACGTCCGCGGCGAGCCGATGGTGAACACCCCCGCCGACGCCTACCGCTGCTTCATGGCCACCGGCATGGACGCCCTGGTGCTGGAGAGCTGCCTCCTTCTGAAGGAGGACCAGCCCGAGGCCCGGGCCTTCGACGCCTCGGCGTACCTCTCCGAGTTCGCCCTGGACTGAGGGAGACCACTGTCCCATGCTCCGGATCGACCTCCGGCCCGACCGGAAGAAGCTGCGGCACTTCGGCTTCATCGCCCTCGGCGGCTTCGGGGCCCTGGCGGCCATGGCCTGGTTCGAGCGGCTGGTCTTCGCCTTCGGCCTGGGCGAGGCCCGTCCCATCGCCGCCGGGGTCCTGGCGGGGCTGGGACTCCTGTCGGCCCTTCTCTCCCTCGTCCACCCCAGGGCCAACCGTCCCTTGTACGTCGGCCTCACCCTGCTCGCCCTGCCGGTTGGCTACCTGGTCTCCTACCTGACGATGGGCGCCCTGTTCTTCCTCCTCATCACCCCCCTGGGCCTGCTCTTCCGGATCATCGGGCGCGACCCCCTGCAGCGGCGGTTCCGAAGGGAGGCCGAGTCCTACTGGATCCCCCTGGGGCCGCGGCCACCCCGGGAGCGCTACTTCCGGCAGTTCTGACCGCAGAGACGGAGACCGACGTGACAGACGATCCGCAAAGCGACGACCTCGCCGCCCAGGCCCGGCAGAAGCGCAGCGGCCTGGCCTCCGAGTTCCTCGCCTTTCTGAGGGACAACAAGAAGTGGTGGCTGGCGCCGATCCTGCTCACCATCGCCGGCCTCGGGCTGGTGGTCATGCTCAGCGGCACCGCCGCGGCGCCCTTCATCTACACCTTGTTCTGATCCCTTCGGCGGCGCCCGCCGGGGCCTGGCGGACAGACGGGTCCGACCCCGCGGAGGAGACCCGCCCTCGGGGCGGGCCCTCGCGGGAAGGTGTCTGTCTACTGCTCGGTGGGGGCGCTGCCGGCGGCGGCGGTGGAGTCGGGCGCGGACGCCGGGTCGTGAAGCACCAGGAGGCGCACGTCCCTGAGGCCGATGGCGAACCGGGAGGAGCCGGCGTACCCGGTGAAGGCGGAGTCGACGCGGCTGCGGTACTGGTAGTCGCGCTCGCCGGAGAGGCGCACGGTGCTGGCCTCGACGGTGGCCGTGATCGTCTTCCCCGATCTGAGGGAGATGACGATGGGCCGGACCTCGACCCCGGCTTCCCTGAACTCGATCTTCTCGATCTTGCTCATGTCGAGGCTGCGCCGCCTCCGGCCCTGCTCGAAGGCGAACTCGCGCTGGCCGCGGAAGAGAAGGTTCTGCACCTGGAACATGCGGCCCTTCTCGTTGACCAGCGTCGCCCGCAGGGGCGGCTTCGGCTTGATGGGCACGCCGCCGTCCGGATGGTGCAGGACGACCTCGGCCACGTCGCGCAGCAGGACCGTGAAGGGGCCGAGCCGGGTCGAGCCCGAGACGCTCTCCGGCGGGATGCCGCCGCCGAGGGCTTCGACGTTGGCCGCGGTGGAAGCGATGACGTAGGTCCCCCGCTCCTCCTTGCCGGTGCGCATCCGAACGACGAGGTCCTGCTGCTCCTCGCGGGGACCGCTGGCAAAGCGGAAACGGTCGATCTCGCGCAGGGGGACCTCCCGGCGGACGCCCTTCAGATAGTAGGACAGGGAGGTCTTGCCCCGGACCTTCAACTTCGTCAGCTCGAAGCGGTTGCCCTGCCGGTCGATGAGGGTGGCCGCCAGGTCGGCCGCCGACGGGGCCGCCCCGAGGGCGAGGAAGCACGAGGCCAGGGTGAGGATGCGAGCCGCCATCATCGCTGCGGCTCCTGCTGCTGCGAGTCCGGTCCTTCCTGGGTATCGGTGCCCAGATCGATGATCACCGGCGTGGGCCGGCCGAAGGCGACCTCGAAGGACCGGATCTCGTCGAGCCCCGAGGGGCTGTTCTCGAGGCGCAGCTTGTAGGTGCCCACGGGCAGGATGAAGTAGCGCAACTCGCTCGTGGTCATGCCCCGGCCGAGGACGGTGCGCATGGTGTAGTCGAGAAACAGGAACGGGATCTGGGAGAACCCCTGCCCCCCGGTGATCAGGACCTGCACCCTGCCGAGGTGGAGGACGACGTGGGCCTCCTGTCCCATCTGGATCTTCACGCCGCGCTCGACGACGCTGTCCTTGATGTCGGTGTTGACGGTGACGTCGTAGGTGCCCGGGTCGAGGTCGACGACGAGCCGGTTCTCGGACCACGAACGCTCGAAGGCGGAGGGCGAGAAGGCGGAAGCCCTCGGCATGTCCTCGTAGACGATCTCTCCGCTCTCGGAGTCCTCGACGAAGAAGTTCAACTCCTGGATGCCGCCGGCCTCGAGGAAGAGCCGGCCCTTGCCCTCGGGGATCGGGGGAGGTCCGTACGCCGACCCGCCACCGCTCTGGGTGCTGGCGCAGGCAAGGAGGAAGCAGGCCGCCAGAGGCGAGGCGAAGCACCACCAGGTCGATCGGATTCGGGAGGTCACAGGATCCTCCTTTCAGAGGAAGAACGCGTCGGTTGGGTACCTAGTTCCCCGACGGGGAATTGTCAACCAGGCGGACGACGAGGATGTTCCTCTCCGGCCCCGCCGCGGAACGGGCCTGGCGCCGGAAGGACCGTTCGTCGGTCCGGAAATCGGGATAGGCGGCGGCCGTGGTCACGCCCCGCGCCAGCAGCTCGCTCCACAGCGGTTCCACGCGCTTCACGAAGCCCGCCGCCACCACGAAGTAGTCGGCCCCTTCCGCCGCCAGCGAGTCGAGCCGGGAGGCCTCGAAGAGATCCGGGGTGATCTGCCAGCCCTTGCGGTGGCAGTAGTAGAGCAGGGTCGGGCTTCGGGTGCGGAACGGCCCGCCCCGGTCCTCGTCGATGTCGCCGGCCACAAGCCGCGCGCCGGCCGGCATCCGCGCGTCGAGGACGCGTCCGGCGAGCTCGCAGGTGCGGTAGTAGTCGTAGATCCTGTTCCCGGGGCGGTAGTAGTCCCCCAGCTTCCACAGGCCGCCGGCCGCCACCGCCGCCAGGGACAGGGCCACCAGCGACCGCGCCCGGAGCGACCCCGGCCGGAGCCGCCGCAGCTGCCGGCCCACGACGCCGGACAGGCACGCGCCTCCCGGCTCCCACAGGGCAGCCAGGGGCGCGGCGGCGAAGACCGCCGCCGGCAGGGCGAAGGGCAGCTGGTAGTAGTGGAGCCGGCGGTTGCCCTCGGGGATGAGGAGGACGTACAGCAGCAGGCCGCCGAGCCAGGCGTAGAGGGGCCACACCTCTCGCCCTTGCCGGGGGCCGCCGTCACCGCGGGGCCACAGGCCGGCGAGTCCGGCCGCCGCCAGGAGAACACCCATGGGCGTCAGCACGGCCTCGACGAACCGGCCCGCCATGAGGCGGTAGAAGCCGCCCTGCAGGAGCAGGTCGTGGCTCCACTTGTCGTAGCCCCGGCGGCCCCAGATGCCGAAGGTGAGCCCCGTCTCCTCGAAGAGGCCGGCGGCGTGCACGTGCCAGGCCGCAGCCGGCGCCACCGCCACCAGCAGATAGAGCCACAGCGACCCGCGGCGCACGAAGGAAGGCCCCCAGCGGCCGAGGGCCATGGCCACGAGGGGGAATCCGAGGTACAGGGTTGGGATCTTGAGGGCGAAGCAGAGGCCGGCGATCCCGGCGGCGGCCAGCAGCCAGGCCGTCCCCTCCCGGCAGGCGCGGCCGAAGGCGCTCAGGGCGGCGGCGCTCAGCAGCAGCATGAGCGCCTCGGGCATGAAGGCGCGGCCGAAGAACAGGCTCAGGGGCAGCATCAGGTAGATGGCCACGGCCAGGCGCGCCCCCGCGGCGCTCCCGAGCCAGGCGCGGGCCAGGGAGTACAGGGGGACGGCCGCGGCGGTGGAGAAGAGGGCCGCCAGCGACCGCCCCATCCACTCGTGGGCGCCGCCCGCCAGGGAGTAGAGGCAGGCCACCAGGAAGGGGAACAGGGGCAGGTTCATCTCCACGTACCCCGGCGTGTTGCCGCGCCAGTCCACGCGGGGATGGAAGAGGGTGAATCCCTCTTCGTGGAAGTTGCGGGCGATGGCCGCCGTGTCGGCCTGGCGCCACGCCTGGTGGTCGATGAGGGGCGCCGTCACCTCCACGAGGCGGAGGCCGAGGCCGGCCGCC
This sequence comes from Candidatus Latescibacterota bacterium, assembly GCA_964291625.2. GTDB lineage: Bacteria > Latescibacterota > UBA2968 > UBA8231 > UBA8231 > UBA8231. Next base: position 320,898 of record OZ220089.1, read on the forward strand.
AGGAGCAGGAGAAGCCAGCGGTCGGACAGCAGGCGGCCGGGTCCCGCGTCGGCCGCCGGAGAGCTCTTCAGAAGGCTCGCCAACTGGGCGAACGCTCGTCCCGGTCGTCGGTTCGCGTGAGGTTGACGGGCATCACCGGTCTCTCGGTGGTGTCGTCCCAGTCGAAGCCGGCGGCGGGCAGCAGGTAGATGTCGAAGGTGCCGCGGGACCGGCCCCTCTCGTCGGTGACGAACTCGCCGTCCTCACCGATCTTCATCTTCCCCGAGTAGGCCAGGCCGCGGCCGTCGGGAGACCACGCCGGGTTGAGCTCGAAGGTGTTCTCCGCCACGGTGACCCGCACCTGCTCGGTGAGGTCGCCCCCGGCCACGAGCAGCTCCTGGCCGCCGAAGCGTTCGGAGGCCATCACCAGCCGCAGGCCGTCGGGCGACCACGCCGGTTGCTGGTCGATCTTCTTGTGCTCGGTGAGGCGGCGCATGCCGCTCCCGTCGACGTCGATCAGGTAGATCTCGTCGTTGCCCTCGAAGGCGCTCGAGGTGAAGGCGATCCGGCGGCCGTCCGGACTCCAGGCGGGCTCCCGGCCCTCGACGAGCCTGCGCTTGTTGCCGCCGTCGGCATCCATCAGGTAGATGGCCACGTCCCCCTCCCGCTGGCTGACGAAGGCGATGCGCCCACCGTCGGGAGACCAGGCGGCCCCCTGGTCGCGCTCGGCGTGCTCGGTGAGCCGGCGCCGGTCGCTGCCGTCGGCGTTCATCACCCAGACGTCGATGTTCGACATCACCGTGCCCATGGTGAACAGGATCCGGCGACCGTCGGGGGACCACTTCGGCTGCTTCTCCACTTCGTAGGTGTCGGTGAGCCGCGAGACCTCGCCCGAGGCCACGTCGACGGTGAAGAGGTCCCAGTTGCGGACGCGGGTCGGCGTTGAGGCGTAGAGGATGGTACCGGTGCGCTGGAAGGGGGCGTTGGCGCCGGGGGGAATGGAGAACTTCACCCTCTGCCGGCCGACGCCGCTCACCGGGGGCGAGTCGAGGGTCAGACGCCGGGTCTCCACGTACTCGCCGGCGACGACGGACACCCGGTAGTCGCCGCTCTTGAGATCCGAATAGGTGGAGGTGCCGGCCTTGGCGAGCCGGTTGTGGTGCATCTGCAGGTCCTGCGCGTCGAGCCGCAGCAACTGCCCGTCGCCGCCCTCGATCTCGACGACGACCTCGTTGCTGCCGCATGCGGCCAGGGCCATGCAGGCGGCGGTCAGGGTAGCTGCGTACCTCACGTCTCCTCCGAGCGGGCTTCGGTTCGTCGAACGGGTTGAAGGGCGGTCCGCCGGCCGGTGACGGGGCGCGGGCCCCGGGCGAGGCCGGTCCCGAGGAGCGGTGCCGCCCTACTGGAACAGGTCCTTGACCTTGCCCCAGGTGCTGATGCTGACGTCGGTCGAAGGTCCCGGGGCGATGTCCCGCCACCCGGCCCCGGCGATGACCCGCAGGGCTTCGGCCCCGGGTCCGCTGGACACCACGGATCCCTCGTGCTCGATCAGGAGATGGTCGGTGCCGGCGGCGGCGCGCTCCCGCAGCCAACCGACGACCGGCCCCGGCCTGGAGGGATCGGAGAGCAGCTCCTGCAGAGCCACCGTCTTCAGCCCCGGGACCCGTGCGGGCGAGGGCGTGACGGCGATCCACTCGACCTCCGGCAGGCCGCGGATCAGGCGATGGGTGGTCCTGGCGCGTTCGACCTGGCCTGGCATGGCGGGATGAAAGAAGAAGTAGAGGTGGTGGCCGGCGGCCTCCGGGCCGGAGGCCCTCGACCCGGGCGGACCAAGAAGGAGCAGGGCCAGCGCCAGGGCCGGCGCCGGCAGAAGTCGCAGGGTGTCGTGGCTGGAGGTCATTCCGCGCGCAGGGCGTCGTTGAGACGGATGCTGTCGACGCCTTCCAGGACCCGGGTCTTCGAGAGGTGGTCGCTCAGGATCTGCTCGACCTGTATGATGCCGACGCGGCTCGGCAGGGTCCTGCCCAGCACCTCGCCGGTCTCGGGGTCCGTCAACTCCCGGCCCTGGTCCCAGACGGCGAACTTGTCGCCGTTCCGGATGCCGTCGGCCAAGCCGAGGTTAATGTACGCGACGGCGCCGTCCACTACCATGATCCTCCCGGCGACCTGGAGGGAGGGAGGGGGCCGGATCTGCTCGGCGATGCCGTCGGCGGCGTTCTTCGCCCAGGCCGCCAGGGCCTTGCCCACCAGGGACTCGCGGAAGGTGTCCGAATTCCAGGCGAGATCGTCGAGGAAGAAGTACTGCTTGTCGAGAGGGACGAAGGCGGCCGGGTTGGTGATCCCCGTGCGCTTGCTGTCCATCACCCCCTCGGTGGACAGCTCCCCTCCCCGGCGCCCGTCGATGGCGTTCACCAGGGTCAGGTCGGCCATGACGATGCCCTCGTAGCTGCGGTAACCGCCGAGGGGCACGGTCGCCTGGAACCGCTTCATCGTCAGCTCCTCGATGTTGCCGAGGATCACCCAGTCGGCGCCGAGAAAGGCACCGATGCCCGCCGCGCGAGCGTGTCCGATCTCGCCGGTGAGCTCCGGCGGTTCCAGGTAGGCCAGGGCCGAGTCGACCGGGACGATCTGGTAGAAGCTGTTGCGGGCGAGGCTGTCGCCCAGGGTCTTGGCGAGGCCGCGGTGGATGTCCCAGGCCCCCTTGTATCCCGAGCTATCGAGGAACGGCAGCAGCAGGATCTTCTGTCCCAGGAAGTCCGTGCCTTCGCGGGGGATCACGGGCGGCGGCAGCGGCGCCTCGGCGGACTCCTCGGCGGCCGGCTCGGCGGCGGCTTCCTCCTCCTCCATCATCACCACCGACTCGAGGCCCGGCATGGTGGCGCAGGCCCCCAGGAGCAGGCCGCCCAGGGCGAGAGCGGCGGCCAGGGGCGCCCTGGCCGGCCGGGGCCTGCGGCTCCGAGCCAGGACGTACGGCCCCCGGGGAACGACCGCCACCGGCGCGGCCTCGCCGTGGCGGATCCTGGCGGCCTGGAGGCCCGCTTCGACGGAGCCGGCGGGCTCCACCAGGCCCCGCAGATGGGGGCCGCCGGCGTCGACGCCCTCGCTGTAGAGCAGCACCCGGGCCCGGCGCAGGACCTTGCACAGCTCCTGGAGCTGCCACTGGTCGATGCGGAAGAACCCGGGGTCCCCGAGCCTCTCCTCGAAGGCCTCGGGGCTCTCCGTCTCCTCGAGGAGCCGGACGAACTCGGGGCTGCCCAGGCCCTCGGCGCAGCGCGCCGCCAGCACGATCGTGCCCCCTTCGGCGACCACCGGCAGCACCGCGGTCAGGCCCTTCACCGCCTGGTAGAAGGTCAGGTCCAGGGGGTAGCCGGCGCTGGTGGTGACCACGATCGGGACAGGCTCCTCGACCCATGCGGAAGCCCCGGCCTCGACGAAGGCCACCCCCGTGGCGTGGGCCTCCTCGAGATCGCCGGCGAAGATCCCGGTCACCTCGCGGCGGTGGTTCATGGCCACGTTGAGGGTGAAGTCCACCCCCGCCGTGAGGGCCACCTCGAGGGCCTGCCGGTGGAAGGGATTGCCCTCGATGACGCCCTCCGCCGACTTGGGGTGACTCATCAGCTCGGGCCCGTGGAGGACCCGCATCGTGTCGACGCCCACGATCCCGGGACAGACCGCCTTGCGGCCGCCGGAGTACCCGGCCATCAGGTGCGGCTCGATCAGGGAGGTGGCGATCTTGAGGTCGGCCTCGGCATAGAGCCGGTCGAGCCAGATCGGGGCCCCGCCGGAAGTCCGGCCGAGGTGCACGAGGCTCCCGCGGTCCCGGGCCCTGTGGTTCTCGATCCGGTAGCCGGCGGCCACCCGCGGTCCCACGAGCCGGACCAGCTCCTCTCCCTCGTTGGGGCGGTGCAGGCCGGTGCCCACCAGGATGGTGATGTGCCGGCGCTCGATCCCGGCCTCCTCCAGGGTGCGCAGCAACGGCGGCAGGATGACCGGGTTGGGCACGGGCCGGGTGATGTCGGAGATGACGACGCAGGCGCTGCGGCGGCCCCGTGCCAGCCGGGCCAGGGCGGGGGTCCCGATCGGCTCCCGCAAGGCCTCCTCCAGCCGGGCGTCGACATCGTCCAGGGCGGGCACGTCGGCCATGTCCAGGATCTCTGCCCCGGCCGGGATCTCTACCTCGAGGCCGTGCTCTCCGTAGTCCAGACGCAGTCGGCGGGTGGATGGCATCCGTCCTCCTTCCTCAGAGGCGGGAGCGCAGGTAATCGGCGAAGGCGGGGCCGTTGTCGGGGTCGGCGAGAGCGAAGTCGGCGAAGGCCCGGTAGTAGGTCAGGGGGGTGCCGATGTCGTAGCGCCGCTCGCCCGGAGCCAGCTGTACGCAGCGGACGGCATCCCCCCATTCGAGGAGGCGGCGGATCGCGTCGGTGAGCCAGAGCTCTCCGTTCACCCCCGGATCGGTGGCGGCGATCGCCTCGAAGATGCGCGGGGTGAAGACGTAGCGGGCGGCCACGGCCAGGCGGCTCGGGGCCTCTGCGGCGGCGGGCTTCTCGACGATGCCGTCGATGGCGAAGGCCCCCCCGGCCCGGTCCTCGGCCGGCCTCACCACGCCGTACCTGCGGGTCTCTTCCAGCGGCACCTCCCAGACGGCGATGGTGGCGCTGGCGCCGGAGCTCTCGTGATCGCACACCAGGCGGCGGACGACGCCGGGCTGTCCCGCCGAGGCGAGGATCGTGTCGCCGAAGCCGACGACGAAGGACTCGCCGCCGACGAACTCGGCCGCCAGCCGCACGGCGTCGGCATTACCCAGGGGCCGCCGCTGCCGGACGTAGAAGAACTCGACGCTCTCGCGGTCGTAGTCGACCTCCCCGATCCGGTCCTTGGCCCCGACGCGCGACTCGAGCTCCGGATCATCGTCGAAGTGGTCCTCGATGGACCGTTTCTTGCGGCCCGTGACGAAGAGGAACTTGCCGATGCCCTGGCCGATCATCTCCTCCACCACGTACTGGACCACCGGCTTGTAGCCTACGGGCAGCATCTCCTTGGGCTGGGACTTGGTCGCCGGCAACAGGCGAGTCCCCAGGCCGGCCACGGGCAGCACGGCTTTGTCGATCGCCATCGGAGACCTTTCGGATCGGGCGGGATTGCAGCAATCTAGGGGTGGTTTCGATTTCAGCAAGGCGCGGGGAAGCCGCCCGGCCGCCCCCTGCGCGGCCCCTCGGAAAGGCCGGGATCACCCCTATGGCTGTGACTGTTCCAGGCCCCACCGGTTCCTCGGCGCCGGCCGCCGGACCCCTTCGCCGGATCCCGCGGCGCGGCGCCGGACTGGGCACGGCCCTCTCCCGCCGCCGGCTGGAGGAACTGCTGATCCGCCTCCGCGGCCTCCGGATCGCCGTGGTGGGCGACTTCTTCCTCGACGCCTATTACGACTGCGACCCCGGCCTCCGGGAGGCCTCCCTGGAGACGGGCAACACCTGCTACCAGGTCGTGCGCACCCGCCGCCAGCCGGGAGCCGCCGGCGCCGTCGCCGCCAACCTCGCCGCCCTCGGCGCCGGCAGCGTCCACGCCATCGGGTTCTGCGGAGAGGACGGCGAAGGCTGGGAGCTGCGGCGCGCCCTGGACGGCCTCGGCCTCGACATGGCCGGCTTCCTCACCGCCGCGGAACGGCGCACGCCGACGTACGGCAAGATCTGCCACGTGGGAAGGGACGGCGGCCGGCTGGTTCTCCGCCGGGAGCTGGAACGCCTGGACATCCGCAACCGGCGGCGGACGCCGCCCTGGGTACAGGAACGGCTGGCAGGATACCTGCGCGGCTCCGGGGAATGGGACGCCGTCGTCGTCGTCGACCAGGTTCCGGACGCCGGCTGCGGCGTGGTCACGGCGGGCCTGCGATCCTGCCTGGAGGACCTGGCCGCGGCGCGCCGGGAACGGGTGATCCTCGTCGACTCGCGGCAGCGCCTGCGCCGTTTCACCCGGCTGCCGGTCAAGCCGAACCGCCGCGAGGCGGCCGCCGCCCTCGGACAGCCGCCGGCCCGCTCGGTCCGCGCCGCGGCGATGCAGGCCCGGCAACTGGCGGCGGGAAGGCGGCCGGTCTTTCTCACCCTGGGCGAGAGGGGCATGGTGGCGGCCGACCCCGGGGGCCCGGTGCACCACGTGGCCGGATTCCCGCCCCCGTCGGGAGTGCCCGTCGACCCGGTGGGCGCCGGGGACAGCGTCACCGCGGCCCTGGCCTGCTGCCTGGCCGCTGGCGCCTCTCCCGTGGAGGCGGCGCTGGCGGCCAACCTGGCGGGCTCGGTCACGGTGCAGCAGATCGGCACCACCGGCACGGCGTCCCCGGCGCAGATCCGCCGCCGGTGGCGGGAGGTCGACGGGGGCGAAGGCCACGGCCGCTGAGCCCCGCCCGGGGCAGCGGCAAGGGAGCAGCGGCCCGGGTGGACGCCTGCCGGAGCCCCTGCAAAGGAGTGCTTGCCGCCCTTGCCCGGGGTCACCTTCGTCCTGACGTTAGCACCCGGAATCACCCTGTCGGCCGGTTGTCCCGGTGAGGAGCGTCCCTTGACCGATCGAATCACTCCATCGCAGGCGGGTCGACGGCGTCCGGGCAGACGGCCTCTCGGGGCCTCCCTCCGGCATTCCTTCGCCGCCCTGCTGCCGCCGGTGTTCCTGGTGGCCTGCGGACCCGACATCGAGGGGATCATCGACGATCTCGGCGATCCTTCCCGCCACGACGACGCCCGCCAGGAGCTGCTGCTGGCCAAGGCGTTCGCCGTGGATGCCCTGCTCGACGCCCTCGAGGACCCCGAGAGATCCGCCGTCCGCTTGGAGGTGGTCGATGTGCTGGCCAGCCTCAACCTGCGCGTCGACGACCCCCGCATCGACGAGGCCCTCCAGGAGCACCTCGTCAACGACCCCGACCCGGAGGTGCGGGCCCACATCGCGAGGTCCGCCAGCGTGTACCCGAGGGAGGCCTTTCTCGATCCCCTCATCGACAGCGGGTTGAGCGACCCCGACGGGGATGTCGTGCTCCAGTCCCTGATCGCTCTCGAGACGCTCGAAGGCCGAGGCCGCATGACCCCCGAGCAGGTGGAACGGCGGTTCAGGAGGGCCCTGGAGCTCAGGGGTCATCCCCACGAAGAAGTGGTCCGGGAGGCCCACATCCTTCTGGAGAACCGCGCCGCCGGCCTCGTCGACGAGGGGCGGGCCCTGGAGATCCAGGCCCGGACCGCGGAGGCGGAGTCCCTCTACACGCGGGCCCTCGAGATGGTGCCCGGCGGCCGTTACGCCACCTACCGACTGGCCCGCATGCACTTCGACGCCGGGCGCCGCCACCGGGGCCTGGGCATTCTGCGGGACAACGGCATGCTCCTCGACGTGCCCCGCGTCTCCGGGACGATCGTCGCCGACGGCCGGCTCGACGAGCCCCTGTGGTCGGCGGCGGCCTCGGCCGACCGCTTCTACGTCTTCGTATTCGCTCACCGGGCGGCCTTCCCCTCGCCGGTGGCCTCGGAGATACGGCTCGCCCGGAGCGACGACGCCCTCTACCTGGGGTTCATCGGATACGACGAGAGCCCCGACAGCCTGGTGGTGAAGACCCACGAGGAAGACGGGCAGATCTGGTGGGAGGACACCCTCGAGATCTTCCTCGACGCCAGCCTCGACCACCGCAGCTACGTTCACCTGGGCATCAACAGCATCGGGGTGCGCGGCGACGCCGCGCACGCGGACGGCTTCCGGAGCAAGGACATGGCCTGGGACGCCGACTCCGAGATCGGCGCCCTCGTCTCGGACGACGCCTGGTCGTTGGAGGTCGTCCTGCGCTTCGGCGAGCCCTGGCTGCCGCGCCCGAAGCCCGGAGACGTGTGGGGGGCCAACTTCGTGCGCACCCACCGCGGCTCCGAGTACAGCCAGTGGGTCCGCACCTTCGGACAGACGGGCCACACGCCCGACGAGTTCGGGTTCCTGCTCTTCCGGTAGTCCCCGCGTCGCCGCCGGCGCGCCCTACAACCGCACCCGCCCCAGGCCCATGGACTCGGCGGCTTCCACCACCCGGCGGCGCTCCTCGTCGGTCAGGGGCCGTCCCGGCGGCCTCGGGTCGCCGCACTCGACGCCCAGTCGGTGGGACATGACCGCCTTGATCGAAGCGAGGTAGCGGTCCCCGCCCAGGGCGAAGACGGCGTGCACCAGCTCGCGGGCGCGGCGCTGTGCGGCCTCGGCCCTCGGGAGGTCGCCCTTGCGGCAGGCGTCCCGGACCGCCAGCCAGACCGGGGGCGCGATCAGCGGCGGGCCGTCGACGCAGCCCACGGCGCCGATCGACATGGCCGGCAACATGGACATGCTGTTGCCGATGAAGCAGCGCAGGCCCATCTCCGCGAAGTCGTGCACCACCGGCTGGTTCCCCGAGGAGTGCTTGAGGCCGGCGAGCTGCGGCACCTCGTCCCGGATCCTGCGCGCCAGGTCGACGGTGATCTCCACTCCCGTCATGCCCGGCAGGTTGTAGAGGAAGAGGGGCAGCCCCGCGGCGGCGCCCACGGCCCGGTAGTGCTCGACGATCTCGTCCTCGGAGCGGGAGTAGAACAAGGGAGGCACGCAACAGATGGCGTCGGCGCCGGCCCGGGCGGCGTGCTCGGCGAGGCGGACGGAGCGGCGGGTGGTGGGCGTGCCCACGTGCATGATGCTCGCCGCGCGCCCGGAGGTGCAGGCCGCGGCGAGGGTGGCGACGCGCATGTTCTCCTCGTCGTCGAGGAGCACGCTCTCGCCGGTTCCGCCAGCCAGCCAGAATCCCTGCACGCCCGCCTGCAGGTTGAACTCCAGCACCTTCTCCAGGGCTCTCTCGTCGAGCCGGCCTTCCCCGTCCATCGGCGTGATCGCCGCCGGAAAGAGCCCTTCGAATCGGTCCAGATCCATCCCTGATCTCCTTCGCGGTGCCTGCCCTTGTCGCCGAAGCGGCGCAATCTCGATCTTGCCCCCGTCCGGGGCAAGGACCGGCGCCGCCGGGCGGCCGGAGGCCCTGCCCGCCATCACCCGATCCAGGGATCGCCAGCGGCCCCATGGAGCTGCACCGCCCCTCCGGAAGCGCCCTCCTCGGCCTGGCCCTCGGCCTGTTCACCGCCTGGATGTGGGGCACCCTCCCGGTGGCGCTGAAGATCCTGCTGCACCACGTCGACGTGGTGACCCTGACCTGGTTCCGCTTCCTCACGGCGGGCCTCCTGCTGCTGCCCCTGGCCCTGCCGAGGGTGCTCGGAGGCGCCGCCGGTCTGCGCGGCCTCCCCCTCGCCCTGCTGATCCTGACGGTGGCCGGACTCACCGGCAACCACCTCGCCTTCCAGAAGGGGCTGGAGTCGATCTCGCCCGCTACCGCCCAGATCGTCATCCAGCTGGCGCCGGTCTTCATGCTCCTTGGCGGCATGCTGTGCTTCGGCGAGCGCTTCCGGCGGCTGCAGTGGCTCGGCGTGGCCGTCCTCCTCGCCGGTCTCGGCCTGTTCTTCAGCCCCCGCTTCGACGCCCTCCTGGCCGACGCGGACGGCCAGGGCACGGGGGTGCTGCTCATCGCCGCCGCGGCCCTGCTGTGGGGGTTCTACATGATGGGGCAGAAGCAGTTGCTCCTGTTCATGCGCTCCGACGCCGTGCTCCTGCTGGTCTACCTGGCCGGCGCGCTCCTGCTGACCCCCGCCGCCGTCCCTTCGGCGGTGCTGGCCCTCGAAGGACCGATGCTCGTCCTGCTGCTTGGCACCGGGGTGATGGCGGTCCTCTCCTACCTCGGCTTCGCCGCCGCCCTGGCCCGCGTCGAGGCCTCCCGGATCGGCATGCTCATCGCCCTCACGCCGCTCTTCGTCCTGGCCAACGTGCACCTCGTCTCCAGGGCGAGACCCGACCTGCTGGAGCCGGAGAGCGTCGGAGCGGTGAGCCTCTGCGGAGCCGCGGTGGTCGTCCTCGGGTCGATGCTGAGCGTCCTCGGAAACGCCCAGGACGAGCGCCCGGCGGCGGCCTGAGCGAGCCCCGGGCCCGTTGTGAGCCACCCGGCGAAGCCGTACGGTTAACGATCGGAGCGAGGAACCCGCCTTGAACGAAGACAGACCCGTACGCGTCGCCGTCGTGGGCGGCGCCGGCACCTGGGGCCGCTTCTACCTGCGCGCCTACGCCGCCCATCCCGGCTGCGAGGTGATCGCCCTCGTCGACCGCGCCAGGGACCGCCGCCAGGCCTTCGCCGACCGCTACGGCGTACCGGCCACCTTCGACGACCTGGAGGAACTGCTGCGCCGCGAGGTGCCGGAGGTGGTTTCCGCCATCCTGCCCGTGGCCCAGTCCCACCCCGCGGTGCTGGCCTGCGCCGAGGCCGGGGTGAGGGTGGTGTCGATCGAGAAACCGATCGCCGCGCAGCTCTCCAAGGCGGACGAGATGATCCGCGTCTGCCGCGAGCGCGGCACGGCCCTTGGCTGCGGCACCAGCCACTGGCAGCTGCCGTACCAGGGAGAGGTGGCCGACTGGGTGCGCCGGGGCCGCATCGGCGCCCTCACGGGCGCGGCGATTCCCGGCGGCCTGCCCACGGAGGTCTCCGGGGGCGGCTGCGCCAACCTGATCGTCCTGGGGCACGTGACGGGGAGGAAGGTGGAGTGGGCCGAGGGCTGGACCCTGCCGCCGGTGGGCTCCTACGCCTCCCCCGAGGCGGAGGCCCCCCACGAGGTCGACTGCCCGGCCTACGGCAGGCTGGGGCTGTCGGGGGGCATCGTCTGCGAGATCGCCGAGCCCGAACCGGACCGGCCCGTGGCCTGCACGGTCTCGGTCACCGGCGAGGAGGGGCGCGCCTTCCTCGCCTCGCCGCGGCCCGTGCTCCTCCAGGGCACCGGCGCCAGGGAGTCTCCGGTCTTCCCGGACTTCCTCGACGGCGGTCCCCGGAAAGACGCCTTCACCCTCGTCATCGAGCGCCTGCTGAGGGCCGCCAGGGAGGGCGGCGAGGTCGCCTGCAGCGGCCGGGACTATCTCCACGTGCTGGAGGTCGCCCTGGCCATGACCCTGTCGGCGGCCCGGGATCACGAGCGCGTCCACCTGCCCCTGGAGGACCGTTCCCTGCGCCTCTTTCCCCATCCCTACCGCATGTACGGCGGCGACGTGGCCGGCTGGAGGAGCATCGGCTACCAGGGGCCGCCCGGTCTTCCGGAAGCCTAGGGCGAGCCCCCGATGAGCGAGCTGAGTTCCCTCCTGCAGGACTCGGCCCGGCACCTCGCCCAGACCGGGCCCCGCCTGGCGGGGGCCCTGGCCCTGGCGGTCCTCGGCCTGCTGCTGGCCTTCCTGGTCCGCCTCCTGGCCCGCCGCCTGATCGCCGGGCTGGTCCGCCTCGTCCCTTCCCTGGGGCCGCGCCCCGGAAGCGGGGCCGACTACCGGGAGCGCGCCGGCCTGGCGGCCGGCCGGATCCTGTTCTGGACGGTCCTGCTCCTCTTCCTCACCGCCGCCACCGAGACCCTGGGGCTGCCGGTGCTCTCGGTCTGGCTCGGCGGCCTGGTCACGTACCTGCCGCGGTTTCTCGCCGCCGTGCTGATCCTCTTCGCCGGTCTCCTGGGGAGCCACTTCCTGCGGGACCTCATCCTCTCCGGGGCCGCCTCCGGGGGGATCGCCTACGGGCCCGCCCTCGCCCGTCTCGGCCAGATGTCGGTGCTGGTCGTGAGCGTCCTCGTCGCCGTCGACCAGGCGGGCCTGAACGTCTCCTTCCTCACCAGCATCCTCCTCCTGGTGCTCGGGAGCGGCCTCCTGGGGGCGGTCCTGACCTTCGCCCTCGGGGCCCGCACGGCGGTGGCCAGCATCCTGGCCTGCCACTACCTGCAGAAGACCTACAAGGTGGGCCACCGCGTGCGCGTCGCCGGGTTCCAGGGCGAGATCGTCGAGATCACGACGACCTCGGTGGTGCTGGAGACGGAGGAGGGCACGGTATCGGTGCCGGCTTCGGTCTTTGCCGAGGAGGCCTCGGTCCGGCTCGTCGAGAGGGGCTGAGGCGGTGGAGCGAGCCCCGGCCCTGATCGACCGCTTCATCCGCGGCCACCCCCCCGAGGCCGCCCGCGTCCTGGAGAACCTCCCCCTCGACGAACAGGCCTCCTTCTGCGGCCGCATCCCCCCCGACCTGGCGGCGGCCCTCTTCGAAACCATGGAGGCCGGCGCCGCCGCCGGCTGCCTGCAGCGCATGCAGGCGCGCCGCGCCGCCGAGGCCCTGTCGCGGGTCCCCCTGGAGAGGGCCGCCCTGCTCTTGCGGCGCTTCCGCCCGGAGGAGCGCCAGGGCGTGCTGGGGCTCCTCCCCCCCGATCCCGGCAGGCACCTCGCCCTCCTGCTCAGCTGCCGCCAGGACTCGGCCGGGGCCCTGATGGACCCGCGGGTGCTCACCCTGCCGCCGGAGGTGACCGCCGCCGAGGCCCGGGGCCGCATGGACGCCCGGCCCGAGCAGGCCTCGGACTGCTTCTACGTGGTGGAGCGCGATCAGACCCTGGCCGGCGTCCTCGGCCTGAGAGAGCTGCTGTCGGCGCCGCCCGAGACCCCCGTCTCCGCCCTCATGCGGCGGCAGCTGGAGTGCCTGCGGATGGACGACTCCCTGGCCTCGGTGCGGGTCCATCCCGGCTGGCTGGAGCTCCACGTCCTGCCCGTCCTCGACGGCCGCGGACGGTTCGCCGGGGCCCTGCGCCACCGGACCCTGCGGCGCCTCGGGGAGGCGGACCGGCCGCCCCCGCCCGACCCCGTGGGCGCCGCCCTGGGCGAGCTCTACCGCATCGGTCTGTCGGCCCTGGTGAAGGGCGCCGTGGGGGAGGAGGGCACGGCGCCGCCCTCGGGCGATCGGGATCGATGAGAGGAGCGGGGTGAGCGGCCGCCGTCCCTTCCCCACGGTATGGCTCCTGGCCGGCCTGGGGGCCCTGTCCTTCTTCATCCAGTACTCGACGATGGAGAAGTTCGCCGTCTTCGCGCCGGGCTCCAGCCACATCCGTGCGGGCACCTTTCTCGAGGCCGTCGACCAGCAGATCACCTTCTCCGTCCTCGACGGCGTGCTCGCCGGTCTCTTCCTCCTGTCGGCAGCCGCGCTCCTCTACGGGGAGGCACGCCGGCGCGCCCTCACCGGCTTCCTGCAGGACTGCTTCGCCAGTCCACGCCGGACCTTCTGGCTGCTCATCGCTTCCCTCCTGGTCTGCGGCCGCTTCTACCTCGCTCGCGGCGAGCTGAGCTGGGGCGGCGACGCCTCACACCACATCGCCCACTCCTGGCTCGCCGCCCGGGCCATCGCCGACGGCCAGGTGCCGGTCTGGACGTTCTTCATCGGCACCGGCTCCCCCGTCTTCCAGACCTACGGCTTCGCCTTCTTCTACGTCGCGGGGCTCGTGGACCGGGTCCTCGGGGATCTCTCCCTGACCTTGAAGCTGGTCATGTTCGCCGCCCACCTGCTCTCCGGTCTCGGCATGTACCACCTGGCCGCCGGCCTCGGCCGCTCCCGCGCCGCCGGGTTCATCGCCGGGCTGGGATACGCCCTCTGCTTCTGGCACACCCAGCACGTGCTCCTCATGGGCCGCCTGCCCCTGTCCCTGCTCTACGCGGTCCTGCCCTGGGCCTTCTATTGGATCGAGGAGGTCGTCGATTCCCCGCGCAGGATGCGGGCGGCCCTGCTCGGCGGGGCGAGCCTGGCCCTGCTCGCCCTCACCCACCCCGGGTACGGCGCCTTCGCCATGGCCCTGGCTGGCTGCTACGCCCTGGTGCGCATGTGGTCCTGCCGCGGCCGTTCCGACCGTGGGGCGATCCTCGGCGGCGGCCTCCTGCTCTTCGGCCTCGGCATCGCCCTCGGGGCCTACATGAACGTGGGCCTCTACTTCGAGCGCGCCTACACGGGGATGCACGACTTCGCCATGGACCTGTCGAGCGTCTCCGACCCCACCTGGCAGCACCTGCTGGGCTGGTCGAACATGCGCTTCTGGCTGATCCCCCCGGACCCGTATCACTGGTACGGCGGTTACCTGGGGATCTCCCTGTGCGCCCTGGCCCTGGCCGGAGGGGTGGTCCTGCTGCGCCGGCGGGACAGCCGTTTCGCCGCCTGCTGGGTCTGCCTGGTCCTCAGCCTGGTGGTGGTCGCCGCCTACCGTCTGCCGCCGATCAGCTCGCTGCCCCTGGTCCACTCCTTCAACGCATCGCGCTACCTGCTCTTCCTCTCCTTCTTCCTGGCCCTGGCGGCGGGCCTCGGAGCCCACCTGCTCCTCGAGCGGGTTCCCGCGGCCACCCGGCGCGGCCGATGGTGCACGGTCCTGCTCCTGGCGATCGGCGTCGATCTCTTCCCCGCCACCTTCCAGCAGCCCTACCTCGGCAGCGGCTACCTGCCCACGGGATGGAACGCCGACACCTTCGCCGAGCCGGCCAAGGCCGCCGGTGCCTTCGAGGAGCGGGGAGAGCTGCCCGCCTACCGGGCCCACTGGATCGCCGAGGGCGTCTACCCCTACAAGCGGCGGGCGAGCATGCTCCGCGAGGGGGCGACGCCGATTGCGGAGTCCTTCCATCCCGGGGAGCTGCGCACCCTCGGCACCTTCACCGCGCCCTTCACCGACTGGGCCATACAGGTCCTGCCGAAGATGGACTCGCTCCAGCCGCTGGGGGACCACCCGGGCGGCGAGGTCCTGATGGACGGACTCCGCCTGCTCGACACGCGCTTTGTCCTGGCCACCTCCAACGCCCGCCGGACCGGATTCTCTTTCTCCATGGAACACACCCCCCTGGTCGTCTCCGCGCGCCTCGCCGGCTTCGACGAGGGAGCCGTGGACCACGCCGGCCTGGCCGCGCGCTTCGGCGGGGACCTGGACCAACGGGAGGCGCGGATGCTGTGGATCATCCTGGGGACGGGGCTCCACCCGGGGAGCGGCTTCTCCTGCGAGCGCATCCTCGTCCGCGGCCTGGAGGGCGATCGCGATCTGGGGACGACGCCCACGGCGCGGGTCCTCGCCCACCGGGTCGACCACCAGGAGGTGGAGATGAGGGTGGCGGTCTCGGCCAGGTGCTTCGGGCGCCTGGCCTACGGGTACTGGCCCTGGCTCGAGGTCACGGTCGACGGAGTGCCGGTGCGGCCCATGGAGACGGCCGGACGCTTCCTGGCCGTCCCGCTGGAGGCCGGCGAGCACGTGATCGCCATCCGGGCGCGCCTGTCCCCACTGAGGAAGGGGCTGCTGTCGCTGGCGGGGGTCTGCCTCGCGGGCGCCCTGGTCCTGGTCATCCGTGAACGCCGAAGCGGCAAAGGAGAGGTGAACCCATGAACGACGGCTCCATGGCCTCACGGGCCCTGATCCAGGCCTTCTTCCACCTCCACCCCGCGGAGGCCGCCCGGGCCCTCGGGACCGCGCCCGTGCCCGAAGCCCTGGTCCAGCTCGACGCCGGGGGCGACCCCGCGGCGGCCCGGGTCTTCGAGCGCCTCGACCCGGACCGGGCCGTCCAGCTTCTCGAGGGAATGGAGGAGTCCCTGTTCCGGCGGCTGTGGACGGCCATGGACCCCGGCGTCGCCGCCGCGCTGCTGGCCCGGCTCGACCCGGGGGCCCGGCCCTCGCGCCTGGCCGCCCTGCCCCGCGAGCTGGCCGCCGAGATGGAGGAGCTCATGCGCTATCCGGCGGGATCGGCGGGGCGGCTCATGGACACGGCGGTGACCGTCTTCCGCGCCGACGAGACCGCCGGCGAGGCCCTCGGCCGGATCCGCTCCTTCCCCGGGCGGCGCGTCCACGACCTGTGCGTGGTCGACGGCGAGGGGCAGCTCACCGCCGTGCTGCCCCTGCAGGAGGTGGCCGTGGCCCAGCCCGGGGAGAGCCTGGGCGGACTCGCCCGGAGACCGCCGGTCTGCGTGCAGGCCATGTCCTCCCGCGAGGAGGTGGTGGAGCTCCTCGAAGCCCACAGACTCTCCTCCCTGCCCGTGGTCAGCTTCGAAGGCCGGGTGCGGGGCATCATCCTCCACGACGCCCTGGTGGAGGCGGCCCAGCAGGACGCCACGGAAGACCTGCAGACCATGGTCGGCGCCGGCCGCGAGGAGCGCGCCCTGTCGCCGCCGGGGCTGGCCGTCCGCCAGCGGCTCCCCTGGCTGCAGGTCAACCTGGCCACGGCCTTCCTGGCCGCCGGGGTGGTGGCCCTCTTCGAGGACACCATCGCCCGGTTCACGGCCCTGGCCGTCTTCCTGCCGGTGGTGGCCGGCCAGTCGGGCAACACCGGCGCCCAGGCCCTGGCCGTGGCCATGCGCGGGCTGGCCCTGCGCGAGTTCCGGCCGCGCAACTGGTTCCGAGTCGCCCGCAAGGAGCTGGTGGCGGGGCTGATCAACGGGCTGGCCGTGGCCCTGGTCACGGCCCTGGCGGCCTACCTCTGGTCCGGCGGGATCGGGCTGCCCCTGGTGATCGCCACCGCCATGGTCTTCTCCATGGCCATGGCCGGGCTGACCGGGGCCCTCATCCCCGTGGTCCTCACGGTCCTCGGCAAGGACCCGGCCCAGTCGGCCTCCATCGTCCTGACCACGGTGACCGACGTCCTCGGTTTCCTCAGCTTCCTGGGGCTGGCCGCCCTGGCGGCCTCGAGCCTGGGGCTGGCTCTCTAGGGGGCCTTCCCCGCAGCGGCCGAGACCCTCTCGTGGCAGAGTTGGGCGATCTCGGCGCCGATGATGAAGAGCACGGCCGCGAGGTAGAGCCACAGGGCCAGGGCCACCGAGAGGACGTAGGCCCCGTAGAGGTACAGGATGGAAGCGAAGTGGCCCAGGTAGTAGCCGAAGAGCCACTCGGCCAGCTTCCAGAGCAGGGCCCCCCAGAAGGCGCCCGTGGCCAGCGCCCTCATCCGCGGTCTCCGGGTGGGAACGAGCCAGTAGAGTCCGAGGAAGACGGCGAGGATGAGGGCCGCGGAGGCCAGGTCGTAGAAGTGGGTCAGGTGCGAATGGAGCGGACCCAGGGCCAGCTCGAGGACCGCGGCCAGGATCGGCAGCGACAGGACCAGGAGCAGGAACGTGCACAGGACCAGGAGCACCAGGGCCAGATCCTTCAGCCTGCCCGCCGCGGCCGGCAGGGCCGCGCGCAGGAAGCTCATCTGCTTCTGCGAGGCGGCCAGTTCCCTGAAGCGGCTCAGGGGAGCGGGCCATTGCCGCAGGGCCCTCGCCATCATCCCCGGCTCTTGGCCGGCGGCCTGGAAGACGGTGTCGAGGATGGTCCTCATGCTGGTGAAGAGTCCGCTGACGCTGAGCATCAGGATCACCAGGCCGGAGACCCTGTAGGCCTCCTTGAACTCGACCACGTCGGGGATGCGGGAGGAGAGGGCCTCCTTGAGGAACGCGGCCTCCTCCTCGTAAGGGATGAAGACCTCCACCGTCTGGTTCAGCAGCCACGCCAGGGAGGCCGTCTCCAGCACCGCGCCGAGGACGAAGAAGACGAGGAAGACGAGGGGGACGAGGCTCAGGAGGGTGGCGAAGGCGAGGCCGCCTGCGAAAAGGAAGAGGTGGTTCTCGCTCATGCGGAGGGCGAGCCCGCCCAGGTACCAGGACAGGATCCCCTGCCCGGCTCCGGGGTCCCGGCCCGTCATCTAGAAGGCCTGCCCCACGTTCAGGTACACCGACGGCTTCGAGGTCATCTCCCCCCAGCCCAGGTCCAGACGCACGGGGAGGCCCGGGTCCCACCGCAGGCCGCCCCCGTAGCCGTCGACCATGCTCGACCAGCGGGCCTGCCGGGGGCGGCGCCAGGCGCCGGCGCGGTCCCAGAAGGCGACGACCCCGAACTGACGCCAGCGGATGCGCAGTTCGTTGCGCAGGTTGACCCCGGCCCGGCCGCCGCCCACGGCGCCGATGGTCCCCCGGTTGACGCCGCGCACCGAGCCCTCGCCCCCGAGCTGGATCCAGTACGGCTGGGGCAGCCTCCGGTCGCGGCGCAGGGATCCGGTCACCAGCCCCCGCAGGGCCTGGGCCCACACCAGCCACGGGCGGATGCGCAGGTAGTTGCGGACCTCCATCTCGCCCGCCAGGACGCGGGTCCTGTCCCCGCCGAACTCCCAGGCGAAGAGCCCCGCCAGGCGCAGGAAGTCGCCCCGCGTCGGCGCGAGCTGGTTGTCGCGGGTGTCGCGCGCCAGGTCGATCCCGAAGTTCAGGGTGTTGGCGCGGTCCGTCAGCAGCCGCTGCCAGGTGCCGTCGATGGGGATCCAGCCGTCGTCGTAGGGGAAGGCGCTCCCGCCCTGGGCGCGGCGCCCCGAGGAGTCGCCGAAGGGATCGTCGCCCAGGCCGTCGTCCTCGGTTTCGGAATCGGGACCGTCCACCTCGCGCACCTCCAGGTCGATCCGCCGCCCGGAGAGGGGCTGAACGCGCCAACGGGTCCAGTCCGCGGTGAACGACGCCTGGTAGACCCTCACCCCTTCGTCGTCCCGGAGCCGCCCCAGGCTCGCCTTCGCCTGCCACAGCCGCTTCACCGACGGATACCGGTACTCCAGTCGCCGGACGAACTCCGCCGCCGGGACCGGCCCCCCAAAGGGGCCCAGGAGGGTCTCGTTGACGATCGAGTGGTTGGCCGCCAGGAGCTCGAACTGCACCGAGTCCGCGGGATTGGCCTCCACGCGCGTCCGTCCCCAGTCGTCGGTCATGCCCGCCGAGAAGGTCAGGTCGAGGTCGGATCCCAGCAGGCCGTTCTCCGTCAGGAAGAGGGTCAGCCCCTGCAGGGGGCGGCCCAGGTTGGCCTCGGTGCCGATGCTGTTCCCCCGGCCGAGGAAGTTCGAGTGCCGCAGCCGCGCCGACAGGCCGGGCTCGTTGTTGTTGATGAAGGCCCGCGCCCCCAGGCGCCGGAAGGGCCGTTCCTGCAGGTGCAGGACCACGGGCTGCACGCTGTCTCCGGCAGCCTGCTCCGGCGTCTCCAGGGTCACCGAGCGGAACAGGCCGGTGCGGGCCAGGGCGTTCCTGGAGGCCCGCACGGCCTCCGGGTCGTAGAGGGTTCCTTCCCGGAAGGTGATGTGGCGCTCGATCAGCGACCGGCGGGTCTGGAGATCCTCGCCCTCCAGGCGGATGGGGCCGAAGTACATCCTCGGCCCCGGAATCACCTCGAAGGTGACCGATCCCAGCTGCCGCTCGACATCGAAGTCCAGCCGGTTGCTCACCGCGGCATGGGGGAAGCCCTCCTGGTTGAGCAGGCCCAGCAGGGCGCGCTCGTCGCGCAGCACGTCCCCGTAGCGCAGCACGTCCCCGGCCCGCAGGCCCACCCGGGACTCCAGGTCCGGCAGCGGCGCCTTCCCCGGGACCGCCTCGATGTCGACCGCCGAGATCCGCCACTGCAGGCCGCTGGCGATCCACAGGCGCAGGTGGAGGCGGCCCCTGTCGTCGAGGTAATACCGGCGGCGCTCGATGTCCACGTCCATGTACCCGCGGCTGCGGTAGCGGTTCACGATCTCCGACAGGTCGGCCCGGTAGAACCGGACCCGGAAGCGTTTCCCCTCCCGGGTCTCCATCGCCGCCCGCAGCTCGTGGTTGGTGATCGGCTTGTCCTGCAGATGCTCGAAGCGGATGCTCTCCACCTTCGGCTCGCCGAGGTCCCGCAGCTCCACCGGCCGCAGGGAGCCCTGGGCCTCGGCCCGCCCCCACAGTGCGAGGGACAGCAGGAGAAGGAGACCAGGCCTCACTTCAGAAGTCCCTGCTCACCTCGAGGCCCATGCCGTAGAGCTCGTACTGGGAGTGGGCGGTGGCCTCGAGCAGCAGCCACGAGGTGATCGGGTACTCGACCTCGAACTGCCCGAGGGAGGGCTCCTTGGTGACCGCCTCGTAGCGGACCCACATCGGCAGGGGCCAGGTCAGACGCTTGCCGATGCGGATCGAGCTCTCGCCGATGGTCCCCTGGGCGGTCCCCGAGGGCAGCAGCAGGAACTCGTCCAGCCCGGTCTTCTGCACCCGTCCGAGCAGCAGTTGCCCCGCCGCCGTGTACAGGGCCCCCGAGTAGTTGTACCGGTTCTGGTCGAGGGTGCCGAAGGCCAGGAGCCCGTAGATCTGCAACTGGCCGAGGCCCGGGGATGTGAAGTCCGGGTCCGGCGCCAGCACCGTCCCCTCGAGGCTCAGGGTCACCTCCACCTCCTCGTCCTCGTCGGGGTCCCTGACCCGGGCGACGGCCTCCAGGTCGAACTCGGGATCGAGCAGGATGGGGTCGTGTATCAGGTCGAGGATCGAGTAGGTCGGCACCAGTTTGTCGAGGACGACGCGCCCCCCCGGGGTGAAGTCGAAGGGCCGGGTGAGGAGGATCACCGTTCCCTCGATGACCTCCAGCTCCCCCTGGAACCGGGGCTTGTAGAACGTCCCATAGACCCGCACCCTGCCGTCGACATCGATGTCCAGGAGCTCGGACCGGGACTTGAGTTCCACGATGTCCACGTAGACGTCCATCGCGACTCCCCCGAGCAGCGGGTCCTGCACGGCCGGCGGCGGCGGCACCGGTCCGGTCAGCTCCACGAGCTGGACTTCCGACAGGGACTGGTTCAGGGTGACCCTCCCTTTCAGAAGGGAGCCATGCCGCTCCCCCGTCAGGGCCAGGTCGAGATCGACCCGGGGAGCCGCGAAGTGGTCGCTGTAGTTGTACGGCACCTCCCCCGACAGGCGCAGCTCGTAGTCGACTCCATCCAGGGTGGCCGCCTCGACCCACCCCCGCAGCTGCAGATGCCCGGGGCCCTGGGTGGGGTCGCCCAGGAAGCCCACCAGCTCGCCCCGGGTCCCACCGCCGGCCCTCGGGGCCAGCTCCAGGCGCCCCTGTGGGAAACGGTACCCGGGCCGGATGTTGATCAGGGAGAAGCCGAGGTCCTCGACCTCCACCTGGCCGGTGATCCTCGGCCGGCCCTGAAGGGAGTCGGCCGCCAGATCGAGGCGGACCCGGCCCTCCAGGCTCTCCAGCGGCAACCGGTCGAGGAAGACCAGCAGGTCGATGCCTTCGGACCGGGCCGTCAGCGAAAGCCCCTCCCACGCGGGCTTCCCCTCGGCGACGGGGACGGCGGCGGTCACCAGCAGGCTGTCCTCCACCAGGGTTACCCAGGCGCCGCGGGCCGACAACGATTCGGCGCCGGCCGACAGACTCGCCTCCAGGTATCCCAGGTCGTCGAGGTCGACATGGGCCCGGGCGCCGAGGGAGGCTCCCCCAGGGCCGGAGACGAACTCGAGGCTTCCGTCGATCCACCCCGCCGGCAGGCGGGGTCCACCGGGAATCGCCAGGGTCACGGCCTCCAGGTCCACCTCTCTCAGGCGAAGCCGGGCCGCGCCCCGGACCTTTCCGGGGTCCCCTTCGAGGCCCAGAATACCAGCCTTCTCGTAGCCGCCGGCGCCCCGCGGCCCGGCCCCCTCGTCGAGCTCGAGGACATGGCGACGGAAGACGAGGACGGGCATCTCCAGGCCCTCGATGCTCGCCTGCCCGCTCGTCAGGCTCGCCGAGGCCGGTTCCGGCAGGTGCAGGCGCAGCCGGTCCCGGTCCACGGTCAACTCGCTCAGAGTGAGGTGGCCCGCCAGGTCGAACCAGTCGAATCCCTCCAGGGCCCTGGCCGCCGGCAGGCCCAGATTCCCCTCGGCGCTCACCCTCAGGCCGGTGGAGTCCTCGAGGACCCAGGTCGCCAGCCAGGAGGCGTCGAGGCCGTCCGCCCGCAGCCGCATCCCCAGGCTGTCGCTCCCGGCCGGAGGCCCTCCCCTGACCACGGACGAGGGGGCCTCGACCTGGACGGCCAGTTGGACCGCGCTCGAGGTGTCCTGGCGCAGCTCGAGGGCCGCCCGCAGGCTGTCCCCCAGGGCGATCGTCGAGCTCAGGGCGCCGATCCGTCGACCCTGGAGAGCGAGGGCCTCCAGATCCACCTGGAGCGCCAGGTCGGGCGCCGACGGGGCGCCCTCGAGCCGCAGGTCGGCCCGGCCCCGGGCCGTCAGGTCCTCGATGCCCGTCGACTCCACCGAGTCCAGGGCCGCCGCCAGGTCGATCCGACCGCCGTCGATCCCGGCCTTCAGACGGACCTCCCCGAGAGGCGTGCGCACGCGGCTGCGATGCAGGGTGCCGCGGCCCCCCGCGTACTCGAAGACCGAGGCGCCACTCAGGACCAGGGGCCAGCCTCCGAGGGTGGCCGCCGCTTCGTCGAGGCGCACTTCCAGGGAACCGGCCATCGGGTCGCGCAGGTCGCCGCGGGCCGACGCCCGGCCGCGGACCCGCAACGAGTCCGGGGCTCCGACCCGCCGCAGGACCGCATCCTCCAGGAGGGCTTCCACCTCGGTCCGGCCCGTCGAATCGACCCGGGTCAGCAGGTCGACCCCCGGAGCGGTCGCCGCCACCTCGACGGCTCCCCGCGCGTAGTCGGCGGCCAGGCTCGTCGGGCCCAGGCTCCATCCGGCGAGGCGCAGATCGTCCACCTGCAACTGCAGGCCGCCGCGGCCGTCCTGCCCGAGCAGGCCGTCGGCGGCGGCGCGGCCCGACGCACGACCCTCCACCAATGGGCCGACCTGGGACAGCTCCAGGTCCAGGGCCGCCGCCGACAGCGTGTCCAGCTGCGGGGAGGCCAGGTCGGTGCGCAGGCGGGCGCTCAGCTGCCCCGTGCCGAGGCGCAGCGACAGATCGAGGCGACGGAGGTCGCGCAGGGCGGCCTCGGCCACGAGGGGCCCGGGCAGGTCGAGGCCGAAGGGCATCTCCTCCGACTGCAGCCGCAGGTCGAGGATCCCCGGCCGCCAGCGGCCGCGCGCCGACGCGGGCAGGGGGGAGCCGAGCCAGGGACCCAGGTCGAGGGCCCCCGCCAGTTGCAGGTCGTAGAGCCCGGTCTCCAGCGACAGGTCGCCCGAGGCCGTCAGCTCACCGAGAGTGCGGCTGCGCGCCGTCAGCCGCACCCCTTCCCCCTCGATCGAGCCGTCGAGGCCGAGGTCGACCGGTTCCGGGGCGATCCCTTCCAGCCCGGAGAACCTCAGCGCCATGGAGGCCCGGGGAGAGGAGACGGACCCGTCCACGGTCAACCGGCCGTCGAGGATGCCGGCGTAGCCCGCGAGGGGCAGTCGCGCCAGGTCGACATCCCGGACCTCCAGCTCCGTCTGCAGGCGGCCCCCGGCCGGCCGGTAGCCGCCGCGGCCTGCGAGGGTACCGCCCGCGGCCTGCAGCCACAGCGAGTCGGCCCGGAGCCCCGAGGTGTCCATACGGCCGGACATGGCCAGACCCACCTCTCCGAGACCCGGCTCGCTCCCCTCCCCGAGAGCCCGCACATCGATTCGCGGCGGCCAGGACGGACCCCGGGCCGTCACCTCGAGCCGATCCACCTGCATCGACCCCACCCGGCCCTCCAGGGTCAGGCGCACGTCGACTTCCATGGGAGAGCCGAGCTCGAGTCTCCCCCGCCCGCCCAGCGTGCCCTGTCCGACACCGGCAGCCCTCCATTCGGCCCGGACCTCCTTGAGCTCCACCTCGCCCCACCCCAGGCGCCAGCGCGTGCTCAGGCGGCCGTCGGCGGAGGAGGAATCGGAGACGATCGACCAGGCTTCGGCCGAGAGATCGAGGACCGCCGACGGCGGCGACTCCCCGGGTGCGAGGCGGGCCTCGATGCCCCGGAGCGCGACGGACGGGCCGTGCTCGGGGCTCACCTCGAAGACCCCGTCGACGATGTCGACTCGCGGCAGGTCGTCCACCGGCAGCAGCGGTGCCGCGCCGGAGGGCGGAACCGGTCCGGATGCCTCGCCGGCGGTGTCGGCGACGGCCCGCGGCCTCCAGCGGACCTCGGGCGCCCGCAGCGACAGCCCCCAGTCCCAGGGGTGCAGAACCAGTTCCTGAACCCGGGCCTCGAGACCGTCGGTGGTCGCCGCCAGGCCGCCGAACCGCGGCGACGCGATCAGCAGGCCTCCGGTCTCGTCGATGTGCAGGGACCAGCCCCGGAAGCCGGCCACCGACTCGGCGGCCCGGGCGGCGAGCCAGACGCCGGCCGGGGTCGCCAGCAGCACGACCACCGCCGCGGCCAGCGCCCCGAGTGCGGCCAGGAGACGTGGAGACAACGGAGGCCGCCGCGCCTCAGCGCAGCCTCTGCAGCTGGGCAGGTGGCACGAAGAGGGAGTCGGGGAGGGGTTTCGCCTCGAGCCGAAGGATCTTGCGGGAGAGCCGCAGGACCCGCTTCTCGGCGCCCCCGTCGACGGCGGTGAAGACCTCCAGCCGGGAGCGCATGGCGAAGCCCTTCAGGGCCCCCAGCTCCTGCTCGAGGCGCCCGGGATCCTCCTGGGCATCTCCGAGGCCGCTGCCCGCCAGGCCGACGGGCGGGATCGAGGTGCGCTCCTTCTGCAACCGGAGGAAGGCGTTGATCTCGTCGTAGCCGGGAAAGCCCTCGGCCATCCACGCCTGGTAGAGGTAGCGGTTCGTGCGCGCCACCTCCCGCGTACCGGGGCGGAAGTGCCGCGCCGTCATCTCCGCCGCCATGCGGCGGCAGAGGATGCCGGCGATCCTCGTGGTATCGGGCAGGGTCCGGGTGCGGAAGGAAACCTCGCGGTCGGGGGCTTCCTTCGGCGCCGCCGCCGGCTTCACGGGGGGCAGCGGCTCCTGGCGCCAGGTCAGGGCCGCGCGGTCGATGTCGTAGATCCGGCCCTGGTCGAGGCGCAGGATCTGAGTCGACTGCAGGCTCTGGCCCTGGCTCGTCAGGATCCTGGCCATGCGCTTGGAGGTCTCGATGTCGGTGCTGACCCGCTGCCTGGATCCCTTGATGTAGACCTTGTGCAGGGTGCGGCTGGCGCCGCGCTTGCCCGGGCCGACGCCGGGGTGGACGACCTCCTCCTCGTAGTACACGTCGCCCGGGCCGCACAGGCGCCGGCCAGCAACGCAACGGCCCAGTAGAGCTGCCTCATGGTCGACTCCGTCGACGGGGGGTCCGAGCGGGGAATATAGGCAGGCGGTGGCAGCAGCGAAGCCCCGCCATCGGGTGCACCCGCCTGTGGAGGAAAGAGGAGTTTCCGGGAAGGCTGGAGGGAAAGGGCCGCCCGGACCGCTGCAATCTCACCGGGGTTCCGGGATCCCGGAGAGGCCGCAGGCGACAACGTGGAGCGGGCGCCTCTCCGGGCAGGCGACGGGCGGTGGCTCGCGGCTCCTCTCAGCGTATGCCGATGGTCTCGACCCCGTGTTCCCGGAGCTGATCCAGGAAGGTGATGATCTCGTCGTACGGAAGCTCCCCGGAGCCGGTGAACATCACCTTGCGCTTGGCCCCGGACCCCGCCCGGTGGAACTCGTCGATCTTGCGCAGGAGCTCCTCCATGGTGACCTCCTTGGTATCCAGGAGGATGCGCCGGTCCGCGGTGTACTCCACGATCGGGTCCGGCTTGACCTGGCCCGACGCCGCGCCCGCCCCCTGGGGGAGGGTGGCCGAGAGCGTCTGGAAGATGATCGGCGTGATGACCATGAAACCGAGCAGGAGCGAGAGCGATACATCCGCCAGGGGCGTGACGTTGATCGACGACTCGGACCGGGTGCTCTTCGTCGTGTACATCTCAGCCTCCCCCTTTCTTCTTGGCGATCAGCTCAACGCCCGAGGCACCCGCGTTCTGACAGATCTCGATCAGCTGGAGGATGTCGCTGTAGGGACGGTTGCGGGCCCCCTTGATGACGACGGGCAGGTGTTCCTTGCCCTGGTACACCCGGGCCAGCTCCTCGCGCAGACCTTCGAGCGGGACTTCGCGCGTGTTCAGGTAGAGGCGGCCGTCACTCTTGCACGAGATGACCACGTGCTCCTGGCCCTGCTCGTTGATCTCGGTCAGGTTCACCGCTTCCGGGGTGTTGACGCGGATGCCCTCCTGGATGATGGGCATGACCACCATGAAGACGATGAGCAGGACCAGCGCCACGTTCACCAGGGGGGTCACGTCGGGCATGGGGCTCTGGGGCGGCCGCGCCCGCAGGGTCAGGCTGTCGAAGGCCCTCTTCTTGGCCATCGCGGGCCTCCCTTCAGGCCGCTCGCCTGGCGCGGAGCAGGCGGCGGACGCAGTGGCCCGAGAGGCGGGAGGCGGAGTTGTGAAGCCCGATGGCGAGGTTGTCCACCCGGCTCATGAAGACGTTGTAGGCCCACAGGGCCGGCATGGCCACGAACAGGCCGATGACCGTCGTCACCAGGGCCTCCGAGATGCCGGCGGAGACCGCGGCCAGTCCGCCGCCGCCGCCCGAGGCGATCCCCCTGAAGGCCGAGATCAGTCCCGTGACCGTTCCGAAGAGGCCGAGGAACGGCGCCACGCCCACGATCGTGGCCATGCCGGGCAGGCGCACCCGCAGGTTGGCCACGGCCACGTCCAGTCCGCGTCCCACCTCGACCTCCACGCCTTCCGTCACCAACTGGTCGGACTCCTCCTCGCGCCTGAGCATGACGTACTCCCTCAGGGCGCCGCGCAGCACCGTGGCCAGCGGATTGTGGCCCGCCTCCTCGGCCTGCTGCACCCTGCCGCTCAGTTCGTCGACATCGACACTGCTGTCGATGGCGGCCTCGAAGTCCGCCGCCAGCGCCTCCGACCTCTCGCGCGCCCAGCGCAGCGCCAGGACGCGGTCGATCATGACGGCGTAGGAGTAGATGGAGAGCACCGCCAGGACGATGACCACCGTCTTGCCGGTGAAGGCCATTGCGTTCCACAACTCGCTGATCAGTTCCATGGTACCACACCTCCTGTTTCAGGTTCTCAAACCAGTGAAGAGGAGATTCCTGACGATGAATCTCTGGGCGAGGAAGAAGAGGACCAGCAGCGGCGCCAGGGCCACGGCGCTGGCCGCCATCAGGTAATGCACGAAAGCGCCGCCCTCGACCTGCTGATACATGCGCAGTCCCAGCGAAATCGGATAGCGCTCGTAGTCGGACAGGTAGATGAGAGGCATCATGAACTCCTGCCAGTGCTGGATGAAGCACAGGACGCCGACGGTGAGCATGACGGGCCTGGCCAGGGGCACGAAGAGGTTCGCGTAGATGCGCAACTCGCTGGCGCCGTCGATCCTCGCCGCATCGATCAAATCGCCGGGAACCCCCCTGAAGAACTGGCGGAAGAGGAAGATGAAGAAGGCGCTGCCCCCCAGCCACGCCGGCACGATGAGGGGCTTGTAGGTGTTGATCCACCCGAGGTTCTTGTAGATGAGGTAGTGGGGGATCAGCAGCACCTGCCCCGGGAGCATCAGAGTGGCCAGGAGCAGTGCGAACCACAGGTCGCGGCCTCGCCACCGAAGGCGGGCAAAGGCATAGCCCACGAGGGAACCGGTCAACAACTGGCCGGCGGTGACGGCCAGGGTGATCACCAGGGTATTCCCGATGAAGCGCAGGAAGGGCAGCTTGGAGAGAGCCTCGGGGTAGTTCTCCAGCTGTGGCGGCCAGTGGAAGAAGGTGGGCGGAAAGCGGTAGACCTCGATCAGAGGCTTGAAGGACGCTCCCACGGCCCACACGACGGGAAAGAGGAAGACGACCGACAGGCCGAGGGCCACGGCGTACAGGACCCCCCGGAACAACCCGCGCCGCAGGCGGTAGTACCGGCTCGACTTCATGGGATGACGGCTCACGGTGGTCAACGTCCCTCTCCTTCGTAGTACACCCAGAACCTGCTCGAGCGGAAGACGAGGGCGGTGAAGGCCATGATGATGACGAAGAGGATCCACGACAGGGCGCTCGCGTAGCCGATCTCGAAGTCGCCGAAGGCCTTGTTGTACAGATACAGCACGTAGAACAGGGTGGCCTTGTTGGGACCGCCCTGGGTCATCAGGAAGGCCTGTGTGAAGACCTGGAAGGAGCCGATGATGCCCATGACGAGGTTGAAGAACAGGGCCGGAGAGATCTGGGGCATGGTGACGAAGGCGAACTTTCTCCAGCTGCCGGCGCCGTCCAGCTCGGCGGCTTCGTAGAGGGACTCCGGGACATTCTGCAGGGCCGCCAGGAAGATCAGCATCGAGGCGCCAGTGCCCCACAGGCTCATGAGGATGAGGGCGGGCTTGGCCCACAGGTCGCTGAAGATCCACTTGGGAAGGGGCCAGCCCGCCGCTTGCTCCAGGCCGAGGGCCGCGAGCAGATGCCACGAGCGCAGGAGCACCGAGTTGAGGAGTCCGTACTCCGGGTTGAAGACCCAGAGCCACATCATGATGGTCGCCACCCCCCCCACCAGGGCCGGCATGTAGAAGATGGTGCGGAAGAGGGCGATGCCGCGCAGGGGCTGGTTGAGGAGCAGGGCCAGGATGAGGGCCACGGCCAGACCCAGGGGGACGCTGATGAAGCTGTAGTAGGCGGTGTTCCACAGGGCGATGGCCACGTCGGGATCGGCGGCGGCCCGGGCGTAGTTGCCCAGTCCCACCCAGGCGATCGTCTCCGTGCTGATCCCGTCCCAGCGGATGAAGGCCAGCAGGAAGGAGACGATCATGGGGCCCAGGGCCAAGCCGAAGAAGCCGACGATCCAGGGCATGGCGAAGAGGTAGCCCGTCATGCTCTCCCGGGTCTGCAGATTCATGTCGCCCTACCCGCCCTTCCCGCCGGCGGACTCCACCGCTGGCATGGCGAATCGCTCGGAGAGGTGTACGTTGCCCACCAGGTCCAGCAAGGTCTGGCGCGGCGTCTGCCGGCCGTCGAGCATCAGGTCGGTCTCGCTCGACATCTCCCGGGACATGAGGGCCCAGTCCACCGTGATCGGCTGGAAGCGCGAGTACTCGATCGCTTCGATGAAACGGCCGGCGCGGACCTCCGGGTTGGCGTCGATGAAGGCCTGACCCGCCGCCTTGAGGGCGGGAATCGAGCGCTGGTACCGGGCCACGGTCTCCTGGGCCTCGAGACCGAGGGCGAAGTGGATGAACCTCCAGGCCTCGTCCTTCTTCCGCGATCCGCTGAACATCACCAGCGCGTCCCAGGTCACCCGCGTCGCCCGCCCCCCCGGGCCGGACGGGGTGTGGGCCACGTCGTAGCTCACCCCGGCGGCGTTGAGGGGAGGCATCGCCCACGGCCCGTTCACCTGCATCGCCACCCGGCCCGTCATGAAGGCCACGCCGCCGGTCTCCCCCAGCTCGTCCCGGTGGGGTGCCACGTGGTAGCGGTGGCGCAGGTCCTGCCAGAAGGCGAAGGAGGCCTCGGCCTCGGGGCCCCACAGGCGCCAGTGCCGCCGGGTCCGGTCGAGGTAGCGTCCGCCGTGGGCGAAGTGGAAGGGCATCCAGTAGACCCAGGAGGGCACCAGGAAGGCATAGCGGTCCATCCGGCCGTCGCCGTCGGCGTCCGCTGTCAGTCGCCGGCAGGTGGCGAGGAACTCGTCCATCGTCCAGTGGTCCGGCGGCTCCGGCAGCCCCGCCTCCCGGAAGGCGTCGCGGTTGTAGAGAATCAGGCAGTTGCCGCCGAAGACGGGGATCCCGTAGGTCCGGCCCTCGACCTGGAAGTGGGGCACCGAGGTCTCGAAGAAGTCGCTGTCCAGGTCGAGGGGCCGGTCCGGCTGCCGGCAGTAGTCATCGAGGGCCTCGAACTTGCCGCTGGAGACGAAGCGCGGGAACGGCTCGTCCTGGAACATCAGGACATCCGGTGCCTCGTCGGCGAGCAAGAGTTGCTGGATCTTCTCGCTGTAGCGGTCCGTGATGTACTCGCGCTTGACGCGGATCTCCGGGTGGCGCCGCCGGAAAGCCTGGATGATCTCCCCCCACATCTGGTGCTCGCGGTAGGAGCCCCAGTAGGCAAAGCGCAGGGCCGACTCCTTCCCGGCGTGGTAGTAGGCGTAGGTGTCGCCGAACATCCAGAAGCCGGCCCCCAAGGTGAACAGTGCGAAGGACCCCCAGCCCGCGGGGCGGGAAAGGCCCTGGGCCCCTGTCCGTCCCGCCAGCCAGGCCGCGCCTCCGGCCGCGGCGGCCAGCAGCCACAGGACCCATTCACTCGGCACGTGGACAGCTCACGCGCACCCGCCTAGGGTTGGCGTATGCAGCACGTCGTCATCTACCGCGAGGCCGGCCGCTACGCGGGCTGGCCCGCCAACTACGGCATCTGGTCGTGGGGCGACGAGATCGTCGTCGGCTTCACCCTCGGCTACCACGACATGGGCGGCGGCTTCCACGCGCGGGACCGCTCGCGGCCCTTCGTCGGCATGCAGGCGCGCAGCCTGGACGGCGGCGTCACCTGGACAGCGGGGTCGACCCCGTGCCGGGCGCCCGGAGGCCGCGGCCTGTCCGCCGACGAGCACATGACCCCGGGCCTGCGCGTCGGCGAGGCCCTCGGCGCCGAGGGCAGGATTCCCGAGTCCCCCGGCGGCTTCGACTTCTCCCATCCCGACTTCGCCCTCATGTGCGCCAAGACGGGGCTGAACGCCGGCACCGTCTCGTTCTTCTACATCTCCACGGACCGGTGCGCCTCCTGGCGCGGACCGTTCGGGCTTCCCATGTACAGCCCGACCGGCGTCGAAGCACGTACCGACTACCTGGTCGACGGCCGGCGCACCTGCACCCTCTTCCTGACCGCCACCAAGGCCGACGGCCGGGAGGGACGCGTGCTCTGCGCCCGAACCGACGACGGCGGGCTCACCTTTCCGCTGCGCGGTTGGATCGGACCCGAGCCCGAGGGCTTCCGCATCATGCCCGCGGGCCTGCGGCTCTCGCCCTCCCGCCTGCTTGCGGCCGTGCGCTGCCGCGGCCCCGAGGATGCCGGCCCGGCCCGCAACTGGATCGACCTCTACGCTTCCGAAGACGACGGAATCACCTGGGCCCTGATGGCCCGCCCCGTGGAGAGCACGGGCGTCGGGGGCAATCCCCCCACCCTCGACCGGCTGCACGACGGCCGTCTCTGCCTGGTCTACGGGTACCGGGACGCGCCCCATCAGATGCACGCCCGGTTGAGCGCGGACGAAGGGACCACGTGGGGTAACCCCATCGTGCTGCGCGACCACGCCGGGTGCCACGATATCGGCTACCCCCGCACCGTGCAGCGGCCCGACGGCACCGTGGTGACGGTCTACTACTTCTGCGACCGGCCCGACGGCGAGCGCTATCTCGCCGCGACTTTGTGGCGTCCCTAGAGAGAGACGGCTTCCCGGGGGCCCGCGCCGGCGCACCGCCTGACGGGGGCGCCCCAGCAGGTCCTTCAGCTGCCCCTCGACCCTGGTCATGAAGGACGGGTCGAGCCCCGGCTCCGGAACGACGAAGGGCAGGCGTCCCAGACACTCCTCCAGGCGCCCCTGCTCCTCCGGCGTCAGCCCGCGGCCGGAGTGGCGTATGGCCTGGGCCCACCGCGCTGCCGCCCACATGTCTCCCACCGCCGTGAAGGGGGCCTGGCGCCGGCTGGCGGCGTAGTAGGCCTGGGCCCGGGACATGTCCCCGGCGGCGAAGAGCCGGTCCGCCACCTTCAGGACCAGCGGAACCTCCACCGGATGGCGCGTGCGCTCCAGGACCCCCTGGCGCTCCGCCCGGGTCAGCTGCCGCCACCGCTCTCCGGCCCGGCGCCGGAGGCGGATGGCGTTGTGGGCGTTGTAGCGGTCCAGGGGAGGGCTGGCCAGCAGCTCGGCCATGTTGTGGTCCACCTGCCACCGCAGCACCGGAAGATCGCCCAGTTGCCGCCCGTAGTCGTCGTCCTCCCGGAGGCGTCCGTCGTCCACGGCGGGCGCGGCGGCAGCCGGGACCTCGGCCATGGCGGCCAGGATGGTGCGCGCCATCAGGATCTGCCCGGCGATGGAAGGGTGTACGTGGTCGACCATCAGTTCCCGGCCCACTCCCTCCGGGGGCGCAGCCTCCGCGAAGGCCCTGGCCACGTCGGCCAGCACGGCGCCGCTCTCCGAGGCCGAGGCGCGAATGGCGCGGTTGTGGCTCTCGGGGGCGCGCCAGGGCATGGTGTCCAGCTCGCGCGCCCCGGCGAAGGCCGCGCGCGCTTCCCCGGGGCGATCGAGGCGCACCAGGGCCCGCCCCTTGAGGTACTGGAGCCAGGCGCTGCCGCCGGCCAGGGCTTCGGCGTCCTCGAGCCGGGCCATCGCCCCGGCAGCGGCCTCGGGGTCGACCCCATCCTGCAGCAGCGCCTCGGCGGCCATCGCCAGGTGCCGCTCCCAGGTGGAGAGCTGCTCGGCCGGAAGCCCCGGCCTCTCGGTGCCGGCCGGCGCGAAGCCGGCGTCGTTGGCGGCCAGGGTGCACAGGATCACGGGAACCCCCGCGCGCCGGCAGGTCCCGGCCATGCGGGAGAGATTGGCCCGGAGGCCGGCGGGGGCCGACTGCCGGCGGGGATCTTCCAGCGACAGCGAGCCGCCCTCTTCGCCGAGGACCTGGATCAGGTCGGCGCCGGTGACCTCGGCGCCCAGGACGCGGCCGAGGAGAGAGTGCAGCATCCAGGGAATGTGCCCGTCCGCGAGGGCGTGGCGGAGGCGGTTGCCCAGGGAACTCCACCGGCTGCCCGCTCCGTAGATGCCGTAGTACTCGTTGTGCCCGGCGTAGGCCACGACCAGGTCGGGCTCCAGCCCCATGGCGTCCTCCAGCACCTCGGCCACCGCACCGCTGGCCAGGGCGGTGATGCCCAGGTTGAAGACCTGCACCTCCCGTCCGGGCCAGGCATCCTTCAGCATGGCCTCGAGGAAGGCGGCGGCCGAGAGGGAGGGAGGATGGGGGAACCCCTTCACCGTGGAGGCGCCCACGAAGGCGACTCGGAAAGGGGCGGGGGACGCGGGTTCGAGGAAGGGGTGGGCATCCATGCTGCCCCTCGCGACGAGCCGGCCCTGGTGGCGGCCGAGGAAGTAGCGCTTCGGGTACGACGGGTTGACGCTGCGCAACCGCTGCCTCCCGTGCTCGGACATGGTCAGCAGGAACGGCGGCGGTCCACCGGCCTTCACCAGCCGCAGACCCGCCTCTGCCGCCGCCAGGACGCCGAAGCCCAGGGCGAGGGCCGCCAGCCGAGGCCTCCAGGCCCGCCGCTCCGCCATGGCAGGGTCAGGGACCGCTCCGGAGCAGGCGGGCCCCGATCGAGGCGGCACGGGCCCCGGGCGCCGCATGAAAGCGGTTGGCGGACCTCAGACGCTGGGCGCCGCTGTGGTGGAAGTACCCGCCCCGGTAGACCCGCTGCTCACCGGCGGACGGACCCGGCGGATCGGTTCCGGGTGCGCGGCCGTAGTAGTCGGCGGCGTACCAGTCCTGCACCCACTCGCACACATTGCCGTGCATGTCGTGGAGCCCCCACCGATTGGGACGTCGGGTAGCCACGGCCTGGGCGTGGCGCCTTCCCGCGTCCCAGGTGTTGCCCGTGTGCCAGGCGTGGTCACCGAGGAGGGACGGGTCGTCGCCGAAGGACCAGCGGGTCGTGGTCCCGGCCCGGCAGGCGTACTCCCACTCCGCCTCGGTAGGGAGGCGGTAGAGATCCGCGGCGGCCAGGGTGTTCATCCGGTCCACGAACCCCTGCACCTGGTCCCAGGAGACGTTCACCGCCGGGTACTCCGGCCCCTCCTCCACGAAGTCCAGGCCCGCCCACGGCCGGCTGCCCATGACGGCCACCCACTGGGCCTGGGTGATCTCGGTGCGGCCCAGGTGGAAGGGCCGCGAGATCCTCACCTCCCGGAGGGGGCTTTCGTCCGCGTCCCTGCCCGGCTCGGTGACCGGCGAGCCCCTGAGAAAGGCACCGGAGTCAATCCGAACGAAGGCCATCTCCGCGCCGCCCGGCAGCTCCACCACCAGGGCAGGGTTGCCCCCGTCCGCCACATCCCCCTCCGGCGCACAGCCCAGGCCGAGGGCTCCCGAGGCCAGCATTGCCATCTGCCTTGCCACCGAGGGCATGGCTCAGTACACGGATTCAGGGCGCGTGTCGATGAATCCGACGGTGCAGTCCACCGTCACCCGGGCGGACAGCCCCTGCATGACCTGCGAGACCAGGTCCGGAGCCTGCCGGCCGCCCGGCTGCCCCGCCTCCGCCGTGTCGGCGGCCGCCCCGCCTGGCCTCATGGGGCCGCCGGAGGGCCGGAAGCGCCAGCCGCGGATCCGGGCGGCGAGGCAATCCCCCACCGCCTCGCTGACCACCGTGGAGGAGAGGGCTTCCGCCTCGGCGACCGTGCCGGGCGGCAGGATCACGAAGCGGACCGACACCTCTCCCTCCGAGGCCTTGCCGGCCATGGACTCCCTGGCAAAGCACTCGTTCAGCTCGTCCAGGCGGGACTTGATGTAGGCCTCCACGGCGGTGACGTCGCGCGTGATGTCCCCCGTCACGTTGCCGGTCACCCGGGTGCCGGGCAGCAACTCGGCGCGCGACACCTCCCTGGAGACGGTCTGGCGCTGCTCCTCCCAGGCCGCCACCCCGATCTCCCGGTCGAAGTCGAACCCGATGTCGATCGTCTCCAGGGGCTTGCCGAAGGTGTTGAACTTGAGGACGAAGTCCCGCAGGTTGAGCCGGACCTGCTCGACCTCCGCGTCCAGTGGGTCGAAGACGATGAATCCCCCGTACTCCTCGCCCCGGAAGACCCGCTCCCCTACGCCGTAGTTGTTGGTCCGCACCAGACCCATGCGCATGTTGAAGCGGTAGTACTCGTTGCCGCTCGGTCCCCTCAGGCTCCGGTAGTAGGACTCGAAGTTCCTCGGCGACGAACCGGCCAGGACTCCGTAGGGCTCGAGGAGCTCTCCGGGACGGTCGGTGGTCAGGAACGAACGCAGCGGCTGCAGCTCGACCTTGGCGAAGGAGTAGTTGTGCACGGTGACCCGGAAGACGGTGAACCGGTTGCGCACGTACCCGACAGCCGGGTCGATGTAGTCACCGTAGGTGTACGGATTCGTCGAGTACTCCCCCTGGCTGGACTCGGCCGGGAAGAGATCGTTCAGCCGCTGGTCGGTCATGTGCTCCACGTCGATCCTCAAACCCTCCAGGCCATAGGAGACGGTGCCCCCCTCGCCGACCGTGAAGCTCTCTCCCTGGTCCTCCAGGGCGGTGAGGGAGGAGGTGCGCTGGTAGATCGGCGGGTAGATGACGCTGCAACTGAGAAGGGCTGGCACGAGGAGGGCCAGAAGCGGCGCCGTCGGGAGGCTTCGGCAGTGGTTTCTCATGGTCGTTGAAGCACCCCTCTTCGAGGAGGCCGGGTCACTGGCGGCCGGCCTGGTTGTAGAAGTCGATCTGCTGCTGGGCGATGGAGCCCTTCTGGGTGAGGGCGAAGACCACGAGGTTGACGCCGAGCTTCAGCTGGGGCTCGTTCTCCGTCTCCCGCTCCCAGAGCGCTCCGTAGCCCTTGTCCGAGTAGACGGCCACCAGCCGGTCCCGGAGGTAGATGCCCTCCAGCCAGTAGGAGGGCCGTCGGGTAGCCGCGTACTGGTTGGACGCGTTGAGCACCTCCCCGCCCAGGGGGGGGCCGCCGTCGAAATCGAAGAAGACGTGGTAGATGGGGTTGTCGTCCCGTAGCGGCACGAAGCGGGCATCCCGACCCAGGGCCTCCTTGAACATCGCCTTCATCGAGGCCTCGGCGGGGCCGTACTCCAGGCGCGGAGCGTCGTTGTCCGCGAGCACGAAACCGCCGTTGCGCAGGTACTTCCCGAGGTTGGCCGCCTCGTGCTTGGTCAGCTCGAAGGCCGACCGCGTGGTGATGTACACGAAGGGGGCCTTGAAGAGGGCCTGGGAGTCGAGGTACATCTGCTCGTCCACCTTGGCCTCGATCCGCGTCCAGTTGTTGATCCAGCGGGCCAGCTGAAGCAGCGCCCGGGGCCGCGAGGGCTCCAGGATGGTCCCCCAGGCGCGCGCCAGGTAGACGAAGCCGGTGACGTTGGTCTTGTCCGTGGGATCCTGGATCACCATTCCCTTGTACTTGCCGGTGTTGATGGCCGACAGGTCCAGGAACTCCGCCTGCATGTCGATCCGTCTCTCGGGCTCCTTCATGCTGGCGATGCTGACCGCCTCGAACTGAGGCATCGCCACCACGGCGTCGCCGAGGCCGGTGCCCGCTGCCACGGTGAACTCCGCGCTTCCTCCGGTCCGGCTCCACATGCGCGTGCCCACCGGCATGCCCGCGCTCACCATGCGCCGTCCGCTGACCGTGGTGGTGGTGCGGTCCCCGCTCGAGCGGACAACGGGGGCGCCTTCGGGAACGGCCTCCTTCCTGAAGGCGAACTCCCGGGTCAGCTGCGGCTCGGGCAGGAAGAAGGGGGTCTTCTCCTCGTCCCACTCGATGCGGGCCACCACCTCCTCCTCTTCCTCCGCCTGTGGCACCAGGTAGAGAAA
The DNA here is from genome assembly GCA_964291625.2 of Candidatus Latescibacterota bacterium. Lineage (GTDB taxonomy): Bacteria > Latescibacterota > UBA2968 > UBA8231 > UBA8231 > UBA8231. The sequence goes on from OZ220089.1 coordinate 356,934, forward strand.
GAGGGCCAGGGCGTGGAGTGCCGCCGAGGCCGCCAGACCGGCGTGAAAGAGGCGCCGGTTGCGCGACAGGACCGTCAGGGAGCCGCTCTGCCGGGGGCTCACAGGTGCTTCCTCTCGATGGTGAGGCGCCGCCGTTCGCAGAACTCCATCATCCGGGGCGTCACCTGGGCATTGCCCCGCTCTCCCTGGGTGATGACATCGCCGAAGGCATCCACGGCCTTCTGCCATTCGCCCAGCTGCTGATAGCACACCCCCACGTTCATCTTGGCCGCCAGGCCGCTGGAGGTCATCGAGTACTGCCGCCACACGGCTTCAAGGGGGCCGATGGCTTGGCGGATCAGGTCGTGGTCGTCTTCTGCGAGGGCCCGGTTGAAGGCCTCCATGGCGCCGCTGTAGTCCCGGAAGGCGACCGCCTCCCGCACGTCCCGCAGCACCCCTTCGGCCTGCCGGGCGGCCTCGGATTCCGGGAAGTCGGCCTGGAGCCCCTGGAACAACTCGTAGGCCCGGTCGTAGTCGCCGGCGTTGTAGCTCATCTCGGCCAGGGTGTACCTGGCCGTGGGCAGGTGACGCCCCCCGGGGTAACGGGTCAGGTATTCCTCCATGGCCTGCCGCACCGCGGCCTGGTGCTCTGCCGAGGGCTCCGCCGGCGCCTCGTTGAGCAGACACCAGGCGATGTTGTAGAGGGCCTCCTCGGCCAGCCCGGTCTCCGGGAAGCGCCGGATCACCTGTCGGTAGGTCTGGCGGGCCTCCCCGTAGGCCCCCGAGTTGTAGCGGCTCTCGGCCAGGCGGAAGAGGGCATCGGCGGCCACGTCCAGGTCCGGGTACTGGTCGACCACCCCCGCGAAGAAGGGGATGGCCCTGCTGAAGCGGGCCTTGTTGAAGTGCGCATAGCCAAGGTAGTACCGGGCATACCCGGCATTCGGATGCCCGGGGTAGTCGGCCAGCATCCGGCCGAAGCTGGCTGCGGCCAGGGCGGCGGCGTCGGTCTGGAGCGCTGCCAGGCCGCGCAGGAACAGGAGGTCGGCGGCGAAGAAGCCCCTCGGAAAGGCGCGCAGACCCGCGTCGGCGCGGTCGAAGGCGCGCGCGAAGTCCTCGGTCCGCACCGCGGACTCCGCCTGCAGGAACCAGGCCTTCTCGCGCAAGTGGTACTGCCGCTCCTCCGGGAGGGGCCCCTCCTTCAGATCCAGCCCGAGGATCTCCTCGCAGGCGGCGAAGGCGTCGGCGTAGCGGCCCTGCCGGTTGGCGATCTCCGCCTCCGCCAGCAGGTGCTCGGCGCGCTCGAGGGGACCCGCCGCCGCGTCGGCCATCTGCCGGTAGATGGCCTGGGCCTGGCCGTAATCCCCCAGGTTGGCGTAGGCGGCCGCCAGGAGGCGCCGCGCCGCGGAGGACAGCTCCGGGTCGGTCCACTCCCGGTTCAGCTCTTCGAGGGCCTCGGAGTACCGCTTCATTCGGAACAACAGGGAGCCGCGGCTGTACGCCGCCCGCTGCCCCAGGTCGGGGTCGCCCTGGTCGATGACCGCGGCGAAATGCGTCAGGGCTCCCTCCTGCTCTCCCAGCTCCATGGAGGCGGAGGCGAGCAGGTAGTGGAGAGCCTGACCCTCGGGCCGGCCCTTCGCCTCCAGGCCTTCCTGCAGCACCGCCACCGCCTGCCGGTGCTCTCCCTGCCGCACCAGGAGCTGCCCGGCCTCCAGGCGCGAGCGGGCGAAGAGCTCGGCTTCCCGGCCCACGGCCAGCAGCTCCCTCAGGGCGCGCTCCTGGTTTCCGGCCTCCCTCTCCACGATGCCCAGCTCGAAGCGGGCCACGTCCTGTTCGGGCTTCTCCGCCAGCTCGTCGATCACCGTGCGATACGTCTTCGCCGCCATGGCGTGGTCGCCGAGGCCATGGTGGGTCCGGGCGATCTGGAAGAGGGCGCTCTGGCGGTACCCCTCGGCGTTGGGGGCCTCGGCCACGCTTCCCAGAAAGACCAGGGCCTCACCCATCTTGTCCGGCTGGTCCTGCAACTGGATGGCCAACCCCAGGTTGAACCGCAGCTCCACGTCGTAGGGGGACCCCGGGTAGGCCGCCAAGGTGGCGCGCAACTCGCTCTCGGCGCGGCGGTAGTAGTCCAGACGCTCCTCTTCCGGTTGCCTCTCCGCCACGCGGAACCAGGCCCGGGCGATCTGCAGGGCCACGCCCTCGACCGCGAGGCCGGCCCGTGCGGCCGCGGCCTCGTAGTTCGCCCGGTACACCTCGTACTCACGCACCGCCTCCTCGTAGTGCTCGGTCTCGAAGTAGCGGTTGGCCAGCAGGAGCTGCATGCGCGCCTTCTGCACCACATCGTCGGTCGCCTCGATGGCCTGGTGGTACACGGCGACGACGGCCGCGAAGTCCCCCCGCCGGTAGTGCATGTCCGCCTGGCGCAGGTACGCCTCTTCGGCCAGCCGCTGCTCCTCGGCGAAACGTGAGGCCACCAGTTGGAAGGCCTCCTCGGCCTCGGCGTACTGACCGGTCTTCTCGTGGCACTCCCCGACGCGGATGAGGGCCTTGGCCGCCAGGTCGAGAGCCGTCTCGTCCACCAGGCCGGCGATCTTCTGCCGCTTCATCTGCAGGATCTCGCGCTCCGACATCTCCTCGATGCGCTGGGAGTCGACCAGCCGCTGGTAGAAGGGGACGGCCTCCCGGTAGTTCTCCAGCGCGAAGTGGGCCTCGCCGATCTGGAACAGGGCCCGGCTGCCGCGGTAGCCGCCGGGAAAGCGCTCCACGAGACGTTCGAAGGCGGTTATGCTGTTGCGGTAGTCTTCCCTGTCATAGTGGGCCCAGCCCACATCGTACATCGCCTGCTCCACATAGGCGCTGGACGGATAGCGCTCGATGAGCAGGGCGGCCCCCTCGATGGTGCGCTCGTAGTCCTGGATGGCGTACCAGCAGGCCACGGCGCGGCTGCGGGCCAGGGCCTTCAGCGCGTCCACGGTGGACAGCTCCTCGGTCCTGACGAAGGCGTCGGCCGCCTCCCCGAAGAGGGACCTGGCTCGGTCCTGGTACCGGGAGCGCCGCTCCGGGTCGCGGCTCCTGGCCGCGCTGGCGAGGGCTTCCTCGGCGGACTTGAAGTGCGCATTCCCGGTCTGGTACAAGGCCACTTCCTGCAGCGGCGCCGAGATTTCGCCGACGGTCACCGCCACGTCCTTCATCTGCAGGAAACGGCTCTGGCTCCGGATGATGCGCTGGTAGGCCTCGATCGCCTGGTCGTAGGCTCCCGAGGCGTAGAACCTCTGGGCGTCGGCGAAGGTCGCCTGCATCTCCGGAGCCGTGGGCACCGACCGGGTGACGGCGATCATCACCGTCAGGCCTACCAGGGTGATCAACGCGACCATGGTCCGTTACCTCTGGCTGCGGGCGGTTGCGGGACGCCGCCCTGGCGCGGTCCGTCCTGCCGCCATGGGAAGGAAGCTCTCATTCATCGAAGCCCAGGATGACCCGCAGGAAGGCCGAGGCGATGTCGAGGTCCTCCCTCTGCCGGGCGGGATCGCCGTACTGGCGCCGGGTCCACTTCACCCCCAGGTTGGTGGCGATGTTGTACCCGAAGTAGGGGGACCGGTTCGTCAGCTGCACCACCCGCACCACCTCCTCGTAGCTGTCGCGGCCGTCGGCCAGGTCCTCCTTGCGCAGGGGCAGGCCCGGCAGCCCCTGGGTGCCGAGCCACAGGTAGGTGCGCGGCGTGATGTGACAGGAGGCCTTGAGGATCGGTATCAGGGTCCACTCGTCAGCGAGGTCCACGGCCAGACTCTCCCGGGTCCTTCGCAGGACCAGTCCCTTGCCCTGGGCGATCAGCTGCCAGCGGTCCGACAGCTCCCTCACGTACTCGGCCCGGGCCACCATCGTCAGGCGGGTGATGGTGTCGGCAACCTGGTCGCTGCCGTCGGACAGGGTCGCCTCCTGCTGCTCGTTGACCGCATAGCGCAGGTTGCCGCCGAGTCGCAGGCCGGGGGCGGCGGTCAGGTCGGCCTCGACGTAGTGCTGCCGGTCCAGGCTGTCGCGATACTCCAGCTGGTCCGTCAGCCGGGTGGGGGCGTACGTGGGCCAGTGCTCGTGCCCGCCCAGGACCTCGCCATAGGTGATGTAGTTGTCGACGATGTCGTCATGGACCCGCTGCAGGCGGGTCTCGGCCCAGACCGAACCCCACCGGGGGTTGTGGCGGCGGAAGGTGACCACGCCGTAGGTGCTCTCGTTGCGGGCGCCGCTGACGATCCCCTCCGCCCGCAGACGGCCCGCGGTGAGGCGGACGCCGCCGGGCAGGTGCAGCACCCCGAAGGCGTGGTGCCCGCTCTGATCCAGCTCGTACGGGTAGTCCGAGTCCAGGTCGTCCTCGCGGTGGTCGGCGATCCCGTTGTTGTTGGCGTCCCGGCCATAGGCATACTCTTCCGGCTCCACGTCGTACAGCAGGAACGCCTCCAGGTAGTCGGGCACCTGGTTGCCGTTGCGGTTGGTGTCCGGAATCCGGTCGTTGTCCCGGTCGTTGCCCGGAAAGACCCCGTCCGGGTCGTAGGGGATCGTCGTGTAGTGGGGACTCGGCCGATGCCCGTGGCCGATGTCGGGATAGCGATCGTCGTCGTCGTTGTCCTGCACGAAGCCGCTGTCGTACTCCTCGGCGATCGAGAACAGCTCCCCCCCTGCCTCCACCCGGCCCCGGCGCCAGCGCCCGTTCACGTAGTACGCGCCCGCGTCCGTGCTGCTGCGCGCCCCGTTCCAGCGGCGGATGCCCCTCACCTCCCGATCCTCGCGGTACCCCGGCCGGCCGTCGGGAAACTCCCGGAACTCCACGTTGCGGGCGTACTCCCAGCGCACCTCGGCGTCGCCCCACTCCCAGGACCCGTTGAGCCCCCACAGGGCGCGGCCCGTCCACTCCCCCAGGTCCAGGCGCACCCACTCCAGGTTCGACATGTCCTGCACGTTGCCCCGGGACCGGAGGACGGCGGTCACCCCCGGCGTCTCCTTCCTCTCGAGGTAGCCGCTCGTGGAGACGAGGGTGTTGCCGCCCACGCGGTAGTGGAACTCGTACTCCTCCACCGCCGGCGCCGAGACGAACAGCGGCAGCACCTCGACCCGGTAGTCGTTGCCCACCAGCGCCTCCACCTGCACCTGCCGGACGAAGGGCTCCTGGCTCACGTCGAAGATGGCGATGATCTGCTCATGGCCGTCGGCGCGATGGCCCGGAACGTCGGGCAGGGCCTCCACCCAGCGCAGCAGCTCCTCCAGGTTGACCTTGTCCGACACGTCCTCGCCCTGCAGGTGATCGCGCAGGTAGAGCAGGTCCGCGAAGCGCGTGCCCTGATCCAGGTAGACCGCCCGCCGGAACTGTCCGGAGAGCCGGTTCGTCGTGCCCACCGCCGTTGGATTCTGGCCGTTGATGCGGGCCAGGAAGGGCCGCAGGTCCGGCCGGTCCTCGCCGTTGATCTTCAGACGCACCTCCGATACCAGGGCGCCGGCCTGCAGGTCCTCCGGCGAATCGTCGGAGAACCGAACCAGGTAGCCCACGGGCAGCACCTGCTCGGCCTGCAGCCCGCCGCGCAGATCGAAGCTCTCCTGCTCGGCGTCGAAGATGTGGAAGTTCACCCCCGTGGCCCCCAGGGTCAGCGCTCCCAGCTCGACGTCGCCGTGGGCCCCCAGGAGCATCGCCGAGCTGCGGATCTCGGCGGCCGAGTCCCAGTGGTGCCAGGTGGGACCGCCGCCGTAGCGGCTGTCGGCGAAGGGCCCGGTGTAGCGCTGTCCGATGACGGCCACCCGGGTGTTGCCCACCTGGGTGTCCAGGCGGATGCCGTCGTATCCCGGCAGGGCCAGCGTCAACGGCGTGAAGAGGGTGCGGATCTCCTCCCCGTAGATCAGGCTCGCCGCCCACCGGGAGTGCGACTCCCGGGCCACCAGGTTGCGCTCGAAGCGACCGAAACGGGGGAGGGTGCGGAAGGACTTGGGCAGGGCCGACGTCGTCGTCGACCGGGTCTCCCGCCACTCGTACACGTCGTAACCCTGAATCAGGAAGTTGCCCAGAGGACCGTAGTAGTTTCGCCGCGAGAACCGGGTGAACTCCGGCAGGGTGTAGTCCTCGAAGCCGTAGTTGAGGTAGGAGGGATCCGACCGGTAGAGGAAGGAGCGGCCCGAGACGTCCTGGGCGAAGCCGAGATGCGGGTCCTCGGCCCCCGCCCGACCCGGGTCCCCCCAGGCCGGCACGAAGACCAGCGTCCAGACCGCGAGCCTCGCCCGTCTCATCCCTGGAAGGGCTCCAGTCCCAGCAGCAGGCGGACGAAGAGCAGAGAGCGCTCGACATCGAGCTGCTTCCGGCTCCTGGTCTCGAATCGAAGGGTCTTGGCGAGGTATCCCGCGTTCAGGGTCAGGTAGTAGCCTTCGTACGTGGTGCGGTTGGTGATGGAGATGATGTAGTCCCTGCTGCCGTAGTCGACCTGGTGGTTGATCAGGTTCCTGTAGGTGCTGGACAGAAAGGGGAAACCCTGGGCGCCCGCGCTCAGGCTCGTCTGGGGTGACAGGGCGACGGTGGCCACCACCATGGGATAGAAGTAGCGCTCGGAGACGGGATGGACATGGAAGTCACCGCCCTGCCGCCGGTAGGCCATGTACTTGGCCCTGGGGGTGACCGTCCACCGGTCCCTCTTCCAGGTGTAGCCGCTGCGCAGGACCCACGCCCACTCCTGGATCGTGTCGGCGGGCTGGAAGGCGGAGGCCCGCTGGAGATTGACCGTGTGCTTGAGACGGCTGTTGATCTCCAGGCCCTTCACCCGGATGAAGGTGGCGTCGAGGTGAGCCGTGTTGACGAAGCTGTTCCTCATCAGCAGCGGGTCTTCGACCTGCGTCAGACCCTGGACGCTCGCCGTCGAGGTGGGATCGATCGGCAGCCCGTGGGGCGTGAAGAAACCGAACTGGGGCGAATCGTCGGCGATGTCGTCATGGACCCGCTTGAGGAAGTTGGAGAAGTCGATCGAGGCATGGGGAAAGAGGGTGCGCCGGTAGTTCAGGCGCACATAGTTGACGCGGTTCTCGCCCGGCCCCCAGATCTCGCGGACATGGTAGCGCCCCACGCTCAGGTCCAGGGCCTGCACCGGCTCGATGGCGCCGAACAGGTGATACCCCTTCCTGTCCGTCGGATAGGGGTAGTCGGGCCGGAAGTCGTCCTCGCGGTGATCGATGACCCCGTTGTTGTTCATGTCGTCGCCGTAGTCGTACTCCAGGGGATCGACATTGTAGAGCAGGAAGGGCTCGTTGTAGTCGGGCTCGGCGTTGCCGTTCTCGTTCACGTCGGTGCGGCCGTCCTGGTCGCGGTCGAGGCCCGGGAAGACGCCGTCCCCATCGCCGAAGCTCTTGTTGAGGAAGTGGAAGTCGGGCCACAGGTCCTTGTCGTCGTTGTCGTCCACCGTGTCGAGAATGACGGTGTCGTTGTACCTGTCCTGCCAGTTGGGAGCGACCTCCCCGAGGAAGGGACTGCCGAGGTCATCGGAGTAGGTCCAGTATTCCCGGCTCTGGACGGAGAGGGATGTGCCGTACAGGGGATCCATCCGGAAGAGCTCTCCCGCCAGGTGGAACCAACCGAGCTGCTTCCTGGCGTGGACGAAGAAGGCATCCGCCGTCTCCCGGTGCCAGCGGCTCCGTCCGATCGTGCTCGGATACTGGAGGTAGTTGAAGCTGCGGGCGTACTCGCCGCGCACCTCGAGTCCCTCCCGCTCCAGCTCCAGGCGCAGGCTGCCCGTGGTACGGCCGCTCTGTCGGCCGTACTCGAAGGAGACGCGGCGCAGATTGCCCAGGTCCCCCACGTTCCCCACCTGGGACGCCACGTCGCGGAAGAAGGTGGCCCGCACGACCCGGAGATCCGGGTTGCTGGTGGTGGCCGCCGCGGCGGGCAGGAAGACCTCGGACAGACTGATGCGGTAGTCGTTGGCCACCATGGCGTTGAATCGAAGGGACTCGACCTCGTCGCGCATCTCCTGGGGGATCTTGAACCAGTAGATGAGGTACTCGGTGCCGTTGGCCTCCAGGAAGCCCTGGGCGCCGGGGTCCTCAAGGGGCAGGTCCCCCTTGAGGAACTCGATGTAGGGGGGAATCGTGAAGCCCGGCCGGAAGGCCCTGTCCCCGTTCGGAAAGTGTGGATTCACCACGTCGGCGTCGTGGCGCGTCACGCTGACTTCCACGAGCTCGTTGAGAGGGCCCTCGACGCGAACATCGTAAACCCGCGCGCCACGTCCATCGTCCTCCGAGCCATCGCTGATCTTGACGGCCAGATAGGCGGGCGGGTTCTTCCGCCGCGAGGGCAGCACCCCCTTGAGGCTGTTGTCGCCAAAGCCGACGAAGCTGTCGGTGCGCAGGAGGTTGGCGTAGGAGAGGCTCACCCTCAGGGCTCCCGCCCTGTGCGCGAGGTGACCGCCCAGCAGGTAGGTGGGCTCGTTCGTCAACTGGTGGAAGTCGTTGTCGTCGTCGTTGTAGATCGGCCAGTCGAAGCGCGACGACACGGCGGTGGCCTGCGTGCCTCCGAGATCCACGTCCCAGCGGATCCCGTTCAGCTGGGCCAAGTCCAGGGTCAGGGGAGTGAACTTGGTCCGTATCCGGTTCCCCACCATCAGCCGGCTGGCCCAGCTCTTGTGGGTATCGTGGGCGACGACGAGGTTGCCCACGAGGGCCCGGAACTGGGGGTCCTTGTTCAACAGGCTCCCGGGATCCCGCTCCATGGGCCGCGTCTCCTGGCTGCGCCAGACTTCGGTGCCGTCGAGGAGGAAGTTGCCCAGCTCGTCGAAGACGGGAGCCCGGATCTGCGACCACAGAGAGGCCGTGTACTCCCTGTACCCGGAGCGCGCGTAGTATTGCTCGTAGTCGCGGACCGGCTCGTAGAGGAGCTGGCTCTCCCCGGGTGCCGAGGAGAGTACCAGCCAGGCCCCCAGGAGAGCAGCAGCGAGACCAGGACGTTTGTGCACCGTCATGGCTACAGGATCCGAGCCTGGATGAAGAACTCGCTGAGCCGCTGGACCCGCCGGCTCGGCAGGTTGACGAACTCGGAGCGGCTGGAACGGAATCCGAGGTTCGTGCTCACGTCGTAGCCGGTGTAGTTGCTCAGGTTCTGGATGAGGACGATCCAGTGCCGGGCGTCGAAATCCCTTGACGGCGCCTTGGCCTCGCGGAACCGGTGGAGCCACGGCAGTCCCTGCACGCCCGCGCGAAGAGTCGTGTCCTCACTCAGCGCGTAGTCGGCCCGCAGAATGGGGATGATCTCGTGGCTCTCCAGGGGCATGAGGAGATCACCCGGCGCCGTCCTCCGCCGCAGGGTGAACTTCACCATCGGACTCAGAGTCAGCCTGCCTCTGACATGGGCGTAATCGGCCTTGCTCACCAGGCTCCAGTCGAGGATGTCGTCCCCCAGTCCCGGCCGGCTGTCCCTGCGGTTGTTCCACTCGACCTTGGCTGCCTGGATGAGGTTCAGTCCCTCGACGCCGGTGTAGTGGCCCTTGGCGAAGAGGGTGCTCACGAGGCTGTTTTCCATCAGCATGAGATCGGGCCGCGGACGGATGGCGACATTGACCTGGGTCTGGGGCTCGATCACCGCCTCGAAGAGTGGGTTGGGTATGTCGTCGCGTACCCGCTTGAGACGCCAGCGGGCGATGAATCGCCCCGCTTCGCTCCCTTCCGCCGTGTAACCGAGCTCTCCATAGGTCACCTCGTTTCGGCCTGCCGCCGCTCGCTGCCGGACCCGGTACCGCCCGAGGCGCAGCCCTGCTCTCTCGAAGGGTTGCACCGAGGCAAAGCCGTGGTAGCCCCGACTGTCCAGGTCATAGGGGAGGTCCGCCTTGTTGTCGTTCTCGCGCACGTCGACCACGCCGTTGTTGTTGAAGTCCTCCCCGTACACGAAGTCGTCGGGTTCGACGTAGTACATGAGGAAGGGCTCGAGATAGTCCGGGTACTGGTTGCGGTTGACGTTGGTGTCCACCACCCCGTCCTCGTCCTGATCCAGGCCCGGGAAGACCCCGTGCCCGCCGCCCAGGCCGTACTCCCCGGCCGCATCGGGCCGGATGGCGTCCACGTCGATCCCCGAGGCGTTGGCATAGGCTATGTAGACGGGGTCCAGAGGGTCCCAGTGTTCCACCTTGTCCGGCCACTCGTCGCCGTCGTCGTTGTCCTCCACCAGGTCCCACCCCAGGACGGCCTGCTGGCCCTCGGACCACACGGGCAACGAGACCTGGTAGGTCGGAGGGACGTGGAAGATCTCCAACCCCACGTCCCCCAGGGACCACTCCTGCAGGAGACGCACGTACCACGCGTTCGTGGCGCGGTTCTCCCGTCGCCCCAGGAAGGGGAACCGGGCGTGCTGGACGTTGCTGATGTACTCCGCCTCCAGGTTGGCCCCGCCGATCTTCGCCTCCACCGTGCTGCCGAACTGGACCAGACCCGTGGGGAAGCCGTAGTCGACGGTGACCCAGCCCATGTTGGACCCGTCCTGCACGTTCCCCGGCGCCCGCTTGACGTTGTGCCAGTCGCTCCAGAGCGACGTGCCGCCGCCGAAGAAGCCATAGGCGGCGCCCACGTCCAGGCTGTAGTCCCCCGACACCTGCACCCGGAACCGCAGGCTCTGCGGATCACCGGGCACCTCGTAGCGCAGTACCAGCAGGTCCGTGCCGCCCACCTGGAGGGGGAAGGGCTCCTCCATGGGGATGCCCTCCCTGGCGAAGAGTCCCGAACGCTCGACGAAGATCCGGTCGGCGTTGAAGATCCGCGGGGCCCACGCTCCGTCCCGGCGGATGTGGGGAACCTCGCTCACCTCCACGACCTGGGGGATCAGCTTCACCTCGGGATCCACGTCCAGCCGCTGCTGACCGGCGTACAGCTCCACGGCGTACACATCGACACCGTGCTCATCCTCCGGCGAGTCGTCGCTGATGACCAGGTAGAAGGAGGAGGTGCCGGTCAGACGGGAAGGGACATCCCCGCGGAGGCTCGTGTTCCGCTGGGCCGCATCCTGCAGGTGTAGGTTCACGTAGGATGCGCCGAAGGTCAGGATGTCGCCGAACTGGCTGCTCCAGTGGCCGCCGAAGAGGTAGTGGGTGAAGTGACGGTCACCCGTCAGCGGCCGGGGCACGCGGGACGAGATCAGGGAGAAGCTGTTGCGGTGGGAGGACGCGTCCCAGCGGAGCCCCTCCAGACGGGAGAGGTTCAGGGTCAGCGGAGTGAACCGGCCGTCGAGGAGGTTGCCGATCATGAACCGGGTGGACCAGCCCCCGAAGGCGTCACGGAGGATCACCATGTTGCGGAACCGGCCCAGGCCCCAACCCGGCACCCTGCTGCTGCGCGCGGGGTCCAGGGTGCCGTACTCCTCGATCCGCAGGATCTCCACGCCGTCGACCAGGTAGGAACCGAAGGGATCGTAGGTGGGACGCTCGGGGCGGAATCCGTAGTCCCGGTAGCTGAGGAAGCTGTAGTTCTCGTAGCGCTCGTCCCAGAGCGGACGCAGCTCACGGTTGAGGAAGTCCTGCTGGCCCGACCAGTAGTCCTCGGGGGAACGCTGCGCCAGGCAGGGCTCGGCCAGACTGCCCGCCAGCACCGACAGGGCAAGACCTGCCACGGCCGCGCGCACTCTGCGGCCAGCGCATCCGGCGGCGGGCCACCGGCCGGCGCGGGGGCCGCCGGCGATCAGGTGGCCCGCATGGAGCTGGAGCCGATGGAAAGGACCGTCCCGGAGCCGGGACGCGGCCCGGTGCCCAACCTGGGTGCCAATCTCAAGGACAGGCGCAACCCCTCCGGGCCCATCACCCGTGCCGTTCGTCGTCTCGGAGGCCTCGGTTGGCAAGTTGCTCTCAGTAAACCACCCCTACGACGCCAGTGGCGGTTTCGGTCCCGGCATCGAGCTCCACCTGGACGCGGTAGATGTAGTTGCCCGGCGGCACGAGCCGGCCCTCGTCGTCCCTGCCGTCCCAGTATCCGGGGACGATGCCTCGGGCCCCGCTGACGAGGCGCAGGTAGACGCCGGCCGCCAGGGGGGCCGGCTTCAGATCGCGCACCAGAGTGCCCCGGAGGTCGAAGATGCGCACTCCCAGGTCGCGGGGCGTGTCGACCTTGCTGAGAATCAACTCGATGACGGTGTCGTCGTTGATGTCGTCGCCGTTGGGTGTGAAGACGGAGGGATTCGCGCGGACCCTCGACAGGGCATTCTCGGTGGAGGTCGTGGGGACCACCGCCCAGGAGAAGAGCTCGCCCGTGCTCTCGTCCATACCGACGCTCTCGGCCACGTTGACGGGGTTGTCCGAACCCGGGCTGAAGAGGAACATGCGGAACTCGTGGCTGTTCGCATGGGAGCGGGCCCGAAAGGGTATCTGCAGCTGGTCGATGTCGCGAAGCGGCTCGGTAAAGGCGAGTTCCAGCGCATCCTGGGTGGAGGTCCAGTCCGCCAGAATCCCCTGGAGCCGACCGTCGTCGACCAGCCGGGCCTCGCTGGGGACGGCGATGAGCAGCCGCTCGATCCCCGCGTCTTCGGGGGCAAAGACCAGGTGCAGGGTGCACACGAAGAGGGTGTCCGCGCCCATTGAGACCCGGTTGGGCGCAACCCTGGAATGGGCGCCCGAAACGGCGAGTTCCTCGATGGTGTAGTCCAGCTCCAGGCTGTGCAGCGCCGGCGTGCGCCGCTGATCCCTGGACTCCAGGGAAACCCGGTACTGGAGCCAGGCCCCCGGCTCCGAAGCGGGGAACCAGACGTCTCCACTCGACAAGGGACTGCTCCAACCGCGCCCGGGATCCTCGAAGTCCTCCGTCGAGTTCCCCGTCCGGAACTGGACGAAGAGATCGGTGCGCACGGGGACCTCCGCATCCCAGCGGACCCGGCCGAAGTTCTTGGCCTGGCCGGGCGCGCCAAGGGAGAGGGGCTCGGAGAGATAGGTGCCCTCATCGGTGTACCCGTCTCCGTAGACCTCCACCTCGGCGACCTTGGGCGGGCTCACCGAGTTGATGTCGACGATCACGATACGCACATACCGGGTCCAGACCGGTGTGAAACGCACCTCCGTCCAGTCGAACTTCTCGATATCGTGTCTGACGCCCACTTCGGTCCAGCGGACCTGGTCGTCGCTGACCTGTACCGAGTAGCCCCTGAGCGAATTCTCCTCCAACTGGCCAGGATTGCTCCCTCTTGTGACGACGCGGACGCTGCTGACGTTGCGCCTCACCTGCAGGTCGACGCTGGCCGAGTAGTTGAGGGCCGAGGTCGGGGGGTCCCAGGAGGTGTTCAGCTTCCCGTCCACGACCTCCTTGCGGTTGCTCGGTTTGTCCAGGGCCAGATTCCGGCCGCGAATCTGACTCAGAACCAGGCTTCCCTGCCGGGTGCCCACATCGATCCCCGCCTCGAACCCGGAGACGACCTCGATCTCCGGGTCGAGCAGGTCCTGGATCCGGGCGCGCTCGACCGATCCCTGCTGTACGGTCTGCCACGCGGCATCATCCTCGGGATCTGCCGTCGTCCACTCCAGGCCCTGCTGCTCCGCGGCGGTCCAGTACCATCCCTGCACCACCTGGTTCGTGGTCGTCTCGATGCGGTACTCGTCGGTGACCACCGCGGCGATCAGGCCGTTGCCGCCGCCGCCGCCGCGGTTGACGACCTTCACGGCGATGTCATTCCCCGACTTGCCGTCCTGGACCTCGATGGCATAGGCCTGCATCCGGGTACCGAGGGAATCCCCGCCGAGGAGCACGCCGTTGAAGTAGACCTCGTAGCTGTCCACGGCGGCTACGTGGAGCTGGCCCTCGAGAGGGGCCTCGGAAACGAAGTTGGTACGGAAGTAGGAGGTGCTGCGCCACGAACTCTGCTCCCACGTCTGCGCGGTCGCCGCAGCCGTGCAGCAGAGCACGATCAGGGAGGTGAAGCGGATAGACATCAGGAGGTTTCCCCTGCCGATAGAAACAAATGGGTGGCCGGTTTGCACCGGCCACCCATTTCCCGAGTCAGGCTGCTCTCAACAAGAGACGCCCGCAGGCCGCTTACTTGAGCAGAGTTACGCGCTTGCTCTCGGCAAAGCTCCCGGCGACCATCCGGAATACATAGACCCCGCTGCCGACCTTGGCGCCGCGAGAGTCCGTGCCGTCCCAGGTGACGTGGTAGGAACCGGGATCCAGCATCTGGTCGACCAGTCTGGCCACCTCCTGGCCGGCCACGTTGTGCACGGTCAGGGTCACCGACTCGTGCAGTTCGGGAACGGCGATGCGGACCGTGGTCTCGGGGTTGAAGGGGTTCGGGAAGGCGTCACCCAGTGCGAAGGCTCCGGGCTTTGCCCCCTCGACTTCGGAGATCCCGCTTTCCAACTCACCAACCCGTGCCCGGGCGATGTCCATTGGGAAGTGCGCCAGATAAGGCCCGGCCCCCACGCCGATGTACAGCCCGTCGGCCTCGTTGTCGTTGTCCATCAACATGGCGATGCCGCCGAGTGCGCCCGGGGGCATGTGGATTCCCACGTTGAGCTTGAACAGACCGAACCCGTCGGGTCCCAGGACCGTGGCCCATTCAGGCGCTTCCCAGCCGCCGACGAGGCTGATTCCCCAGCGGGTGGCCAATATGCTGATCGGAATGTTCGAAGGGATCCCCAGGGCCTCCCTCTCCTCACTGGTGTAGTAGTCGAGGTAGAAGTCGCCGTTCTGGTTCTTCCAGACCAGATTGAGGTCGTGATCGGTCTTCGTCGGGCCCGCTCCGGGGCGCCCGAGATAACTGGTCCCGTAGTAGCCCGTGTCGTCGACATCGAACCCGGCCACGGACTTGAAGTTTCTGGGGGCGCCTTCGTCGTTGTAGACCTGCGGGAAGTAGTCCAGGAAGGACAGGACGTCCACCAGCTCTCCGGTGGCGCGGTCGAACCTCTGCACCGCGGGACCTGGCGAACCGTAGGGCTCCACGTGGTCGGCGACGGTGGCGTAGAGCAGGCCGTCGTCGGCAACCCAGGGATGGTGTCGGGCGTTGGTCACCATGGTGGTGATGCCGCGAACCTCCATTGCGATGTACCCGCCGTCGGCGTTCTCCCAGCTCTCGTCCAGCAACGCGGTGCCCGCCTCGCGATCGATGATCGCTCGGTACAGGCCGCCCGGCGGGTTCTGGAAGCGGATGACGTACGCCACTCCGTCCTCGGCCGGATCCATCTGCAGGTAGCCGACGTCCTTCCAGTCGTTCCCGCTCTCGGCCGGAACCGCGTTGACCCACGGGATGGCGAAGGTCTCGAAGGCTTCGGGATTGGCGAGCAGGTCGGTGCCCATTTCGCTCACCCTGATGTTCCACACGCCATCGATCTGCTGGGGGAACCAGATCTCCGGGGGGCTCTTCGTGTCGTCGACCACCGAGTTCTGCCAGGGGGCCATGGTCCCGCCCGCGTAGGTGGGCTTGGAGTCGACGTCGATGGCGAACAGGTAGGTCCTGTAGGCGCCGGAAGCCACCGCCGCTCCCGTGTAATCCGTGCCGTCCCAGGTGATGGTGTTCGAGCCCGCGTCGAACCGGTCTCCGGCACTGATGTAGACCAGGGTATCCAAGCCGGCGGCGCGGATCAGGCTCTGCTCGATGCCTCCCACCCCGAAAGGCTCTCCGCCGTACTGGGGATCGGCATCCAGGGTGTACACGGCGAGCCAGACCATGGCCGAGGGAACGCCTTCGATGGTGAAAGGGATCTCGAGCGGGGAACCGTCAAAACTGTGGTCCACGTCCTCGGTCGAGAGTTTCAGCACCGTCGGCGCACCACCCTTCCAGTGGGCGTCGAAGCTCTGCCAGTCCGGGTTCGACTGGCCGAAATCGTTTGCCGCGACCGTCCCGACCAGCCCGGAACACAGCAGAAGGATCGCCTTTTTCATGAGTTGCTCCTTTTCTCCGCCCTCCATGACGAGCCCGGTTCAATCCGGCTTTGAGGGGTGAGATTTGGTTCGTGACCTGCTATCTCCATGCCGGGTTTCGGCAGGGCCACTAAAGAGGCCACTATTGATTCTGCCTGCGGCTCAATCCTTTGGCTCCTTCTCGTTCAATAACACCATTACCACCCTTTTTCGTGTATGTCAAGAGAAAAAACAGGCCCGCGTCCCACCTGGGGCGCGGGCCACGGTTGACGCTTATGTTTCGCTTATGATCCGCTTTCCGGATCAGAATACCCCTCGGGCCCTGATCCCTCTGCCTCGCCCGCCTTGATCCTCACGGGGTCAGACCCGACCGAGATGAACCTGGTCCGCGGGTTGAGGGTGAGTTTGTCGTAGTTCCCGAAGGGCCGCCAGCGCTTGGCCCCCGGGGTGGTCATGGTCTGGGGCTCGGCGTCCGGCGCCTCGACACCGATCATCCGCAGAGCCTCCTCCTCATCGAAAGGATCCATCCCTTCGAATCTGTAGCTGACATAGCTCGCCTCCCCCGCCTTAATTACCACGAAGACCCGTACACCCGTACCGAGCACATCCTGCCACAGCAGGTGCCCGAACCTCTTTCCCGAGTCCTGGACGTTCTGCATGGGTTCTCCCCAGCGCTCGATCAGTTGTGCCTCGCTCGTCCCGAGCACCTCGTGCACATCCAGCGGCGGCCGCTCCCGGGAGCAGGACACGCCGAGAACCAGGACTGTGACGGCCAGTGCGATTCGCATCCGGATCCGATCCCTGTCTTCAACTCGCTCTGAAGCCCGGCACCTCCCGGCATCGGGCCGAGAGCCGCAAAATAAGCCGGACTCGACGGATTGTCGATCGAGTCAGATGCGGTCCCGGATCTGGATGCTGGTCCTGGCGCTGACGAGCGGCGCCGGTGCGACGGCAGAGGCGGGCGAGCCCCGTCTGGGGCTCGCCCAGGACGTCTCGGGCCGGTCCTTCCTCTACCAATCGGATCCTGCCTACCAGAACTACGGGTTCGAGGACTACACACTTCCGGAGTTCACGAGCTTCGCACGGCGCAACTACTACGGCCCCCTGGGCAACTTCCTGATCGAGGGCTACGACGTGTACGAGTGGCGGGAGACGCGGGCGTCCTCGACCACGGCCTGGCACAAGTCGTTGCGCACCATCCCCCGCTGGGGGCGCTTCGAGCGCAACCTGGTAGCCCGGGAGTCTCACTCCCGGTGGGCGGCGAGCCTGATCTACGGGGAGGAGATCCGCACCCTCTTCACGCCGTTGACGCTGGCCCTGCCGGGATACGACGGCATCCGCCTGGACACCCAGGTGGGCAACACCCGGGTGGCCGTCATCGGACAGCGCTACACCGGCCACTTCGCCGCCGGCCGCTACGGCGATGGTCCGGTCTGGACCGACTGGGACTTCACCGAGCACAGGCGGAGTTCGCTCATGCTCCTGGGGGCTCACGGCGACGTCGAGCTGGGAGCGCTGACCCTGGGAGCCACGGGGGTGAACTTCCACATCTTCGACGCCGAGCAGGAGAGCTTCGATCTGCGCGGCGGGCTGCAGGCCGAGCAGGTGCTGCCGGTGGCCTACCTGGTGCGGTTCTCCGATGATTCGCCGGAGGACCTGCAGGCCGGCGCCCTGGTATCGGAGGTCCGTCTGAAGATCAACGGCGAGGACCGGCCGGACCTGCGGCCCTTCCTGGCCCGGATCGACGGCCGGAATCCAACGGCGGTGGGCACCACCAACCGGCTCACGGGTCAGTTCCGGCGGGCGGTCTACCTCGACCGGGACACGCGCTTCGCGGACCTGCTCTACCTGCGCGATCACCTGCGGGGCGAAGACGTGTCGGACAAGGTCAACCTGGAGGAGCTGCTGCGCTGGGTGCAGGTCCTGCCCGACGTTCCGGGCCATCGCGCCGACGGCCACGACCAGATCATCGCGATGTTCGACGTGAGCCAGGAGCCCTTCGTCCGCCAGGTGCAGGTGGAGGCGCTGGTGGGCAACGACTACCGGGTCGAGGTGCTGCCGCTGTTCGTCTCGGCGCCGGCGGTGGAGGAGTACGAGTTCCACTACCGTGTCGGCGGCAACACCCTGGTTCCCGGGCAGGGCTACTTCGTGGAAAGGGAGACGCCGGGGGTGACCGCCGCCCGCCGGTCCCGGGGCAACGTGCAGGACATGTCGAACCTGGAGTGGGTGCGCCTGGACCTGGGGGAGTGGACCGGCCGCGCCCTGTGGGGGCTCAACGGGTCCTGGGAGTGGGGCGACGCCGAGGTGCGCTGGGAGTACGCCCGCAGCGTGGAGTTTCGGGAGTTCCCCGACGGCCGGCCGGGGTATCGCGAGGACCGGGAGGTGAGGGGCATTCGCCGCTGGAACGGGGCGCGCAGCAGCACGGACGCGGGCGCGTACTACGTGAACGGGCGCTGGCGCCGGGGCCGGGTGGAGGCAGGGGGGGAGCTGTTCTCGATCGCCGAGGAGTACGACAGCGGCTTCGTGCAGGACAACGACGACGACGACCGCTATCCCGACATCGGCCCCGGACATCGCCCCATGAGCGCTGACACGGGCACGCCCTTCGACCCGGACGGGGTGTTCCCGGGCAACGACCGGGACAACGACCGGATTCCGGACACCAACCGCAACGGCAACCGGGTACCCGACTACCTGGAGGCGTTCCTGCTGTACGACGTGGAGCCGGAAGAGTATGCCTATGGCCGGGACGCCAACAACAACGGGATCGCCGACCACCGCGAGGACGACCTGGATTCGGACTACCCCTACGAGGTGGACCAGCGCGGCCACCACGTCTTCGGGACGCTGCATCTGCCGGGCGGCTTCGGTCTCACGTCGGGCCGTCTGCAGGCGGAGGGGATCGTCAGCGGCGGCCGCAACGAGAGCACCTACGGCGTGGTCACCTTCCGCCGCCACAACCCCCGGTGGGGCTCGGTCTGGGCCGAGACCCGCCTCCGGCGGCTCCATGACGACATCGTCGACAACTACGTCGTCTTCGACGAGACATGGGGCCGCTATCCCAACCGGGAGCGGACTTACGCCCCCACCAGGCTCCTGGATCTGCTCGAGTACCGGGACAGCCTGGACCGGCAGCACTACGTCGAGGCCGATCTGACCGCCTCCCCCGGTCTCCGTCTCAGCGGCAACCTGCGCCATGCGGTCAACGAGCAGCAGGAGGCGACCCTGGCCGACGGCAGCGACCAGGCCGCCGACACCATCACCCGCCTGACGATGGTGGCCCGGGCCGAGTACGTGCTGGAGCTGTCGGACCGCTGGCGGGTGATCGCCCAGGCCAAAGGGTTGCGGCTGCGCCGGACCCGGCAGAGCCTGGCCGTGGACCTGGCAGACGAGTGGACCTTCGTACCGATCCTCAAGGCCTCCTGTCACATCACACCGCGCACCCACCTGTGGCTCGGCACCCAGGGACTGCCGGGACTGCCCTTGCGAAAGGAGGACCTGGCCGACGGCCGCGACAGCTACGAGGAGGTGGTGCGGGTGGTGCAGCTGACGAACTGGGCGCCCTACTTCGGGTACAACATCGCCACCAACCTGGGCGTCAAGTGGAGCCGGCGCCAGTACGGAGATCCCGCGCGGGACAGGGACAACGTCGACATCACCTCCGCCTTCATGCGCGTCATCCTGGGCTTCGACGAGTAGGCCTACAACCCGGAGAAATAGCTCAGATCCAGGTGCGGGTCCTCCATGTACCCCGCCACGTGGGCGAGATCCGAGAAGAACAAGTGCTGGTGGTCCTTTCGGAACTGCACCAGCTCTCGCAGGGCCTCCCTCGCTTCGTGCACCCGCTCCTCGGGCACCTCCCTGCTCCCGTCGTGGAGGGCGGTGAAGGCGGTCGTCAGGAGGGCGTGCTCCAGACCCACCTGGAGGAACCTGACTCGATCGGCGAACTCCGGACGGGGGCTCGCGGCCGCCTCTCCAAGCGCCTGCCCCAGGATGGGGACGGCCGGCTCGAGTATCTCCGGGGGGAAGGCATCGTGGGCCTGGAGGGGGTACTTGGCGTACCGGCGCACCTCCAGATCCTGGATGAAGTTCAGGGTGTTCTCCACCGCATAGCCCTCCCAGTAGTCGAAGTAGCGCCCGACGCTCTCCGCCGCGGGGCCGAAGGCCGAGAGGTACTCCTGGCGAATCGCCTCGATCTCCAGTTCCGGATCGCTGTTCAACCGCAGGTGCATGTAGAGCCGGGGCCCGTGCACCGCCCACTGGCCGGTGTTCATGTCGAAGTCGGTGCCTTCCATTCCGTTCTCGTAGGCGAACTTGAAGAAGGCCCCGGACTGGCGGGTCTCGAAGTGGGGCAACACGTAGCCGTCGAGGAGGTAGTTGGGCCTGTACCCCATCCTCATGCCCGTCTTCTTCCAGCCGAGCCACTGCTCCTTCATCCACTCGAAGGCCGCCGTGGGCATTGGGAAGTAGCGCAGGTGAGGGTCCCGCCACTGGACGAACTCACCGTAGTAGCTCGGGCCGAGATGGACATCGTTGACCGGTGCGGTGAACTCGTTCTCGTAGAGGGACATGACGAAGATCCGCACGTCCGGATTCCGCCTCGCCGCCTTCTCCCGGATCACCTGCCAGAATCGGACGTAGCGGTCGGAGGTCTGGCCGTAGAAGACCTGCCGGTCGTGGTCGTCCTCGTACATGAGCCTGGCAAACCATGGCGGCCGATCCGGCTGGGGGCTGTCCCAGGCCCGGCAGGGGGCGCACGTGCACCGGCCCGGCCGGTCCACCGGCCTCACGACGAGGCCCCTCTCCCCGTCCCATTGCTCGACGATGTGGTCCTGCAACTCCTCGTTGGTCACACACAGGGATACAAACGGATGGGGCCTGCCCGGTTTCGGATTCCCCCGCCTCCCGTCCCGCGTGAGGACGAACCACTCCGGGTGTTTCTCGCCGTACTCATTCCAGCTGATCGCCTTGTGATCCCCCCGGGGGTGCGCGTCCCTGCCGCCCAGCCGGTGTCTCCGGTAGAGCACCCTGAGCGCCTTGTCGTAGTCGAGGGCGACCCCTGGCGAGAACCCCAATCGCGCCCTGGCGCTGCCCTCCCAGAAGTCGTGGGGAGGAATCCTCATGTGACGGAAGAGGAGGGCCGGCCGCTCCATCCGCCTGACGGCCGGAATCAGTATCGTCGCCGTCCCGGGCACGTAGGTTCCCAGATCGCCGGGCCACAACCATCTCACGCCCACGAACTCCTCCAGGAACTCGTAGACGCCGAAGAGGGTGCCCACGTCCGGATTGTCCAGCACCAGGGGGTCGGCGTCACTCTCCCTTCCCAGGATGTAGAGATCGTTGCCCACGGAGCGCATGACGAAGGTCTCCCTGGGCAGGCGTTCCACGTCGATCCCCTGGCGCAGGGCGGATTCCGTCTCCCCCACGTAGATGCGGGTGTTGACGTCCTCGGGCGTCTCTGATTCGGGTACGACATCCAGGGTGACGCCGGTGGCGAGCCGCACGTGCTCCACCAGCTCCTCCACGGCATAGGCCGCCGTCCTCGTGGGCCTCTCGGCCGTGGCCACCACGGACCGCGGTTCCCCGTCCACCACCACCGTGACCTGCGCCCCGGCCGCCGCGGGCAGGATGGCCGCGCCGGCCAGCACCAGAGCCGTTGTGAGGCGACTGGCGGTATGGATCCCGCCGATATTGAAGATCGATCGGATCATGGGATGGCTCTCCTTGTGCGACGGCGACGGGGATGCGGCCCCGGCCAGGCTGGCACCCTCAACGGACGCCGATGTATACGACATTCCCGGTCTCCCCCAGGACGGCGTCCACCACCATCCACACGGCGCCGCCCATGAGCTGTCCGGCCACGAAGCCGAGGAAGACCGGCTTCATGAACTGATAGCCAACGCTTCCCCAGAACCTGAAGATGACGGCCTTCATCAGCCAGCCGAGGAAGACGGAGAACCAGGCCCATCCCATCACCCAGCTGTCGCCTATGGGCAGGCCGATGTAGTGCAGGGGCCACCAGGGGAGCCGGTGGTTCAGGTAGATGAGCAGCCCCATGACCCCGCCGCCGACCGCCGTGAAGAGAAGGCGCGGATGTACGGTCTCCCACCCGATCGGGTTGAGCAGCTTGTCCGTCAGGAACCGGTAGGCGATGGAGGGCACGCCGAACTGCCGGAGGTTGATACCGCCGTAGGTGTAGTTGAGGTGCAGGGTGATCCACGTGGCTCCGGCCATGCTGACGACGATGGCGATGAGAATCGCCCAGAACAGGCGCCGCGGATGCCGGCACGCCGACAGGCGGCCCGTGTGGGCGAGCTTGAGCCCGTTGGCAGCGGAGGCCATCACCGTCGTTCGCATCTCCCCCGCCCACGAATAGCTCAGGCTCAGGCTGGCCAGGCCCTTCCAGCCGATGAGCTCCGTCCCCAGGGTGTAGACCGCGAAGGGCTGGGGCACCATGGTGGAGGCCGTGAAGCCTACCCCTCCCTGGGCGATGACCCGGGTGACGCCCACGAAGATCGTGAGGACAGCCAGGAGGAAGACGATGGCGGCCAGGGGAGGCATCCCGCTCAGCAGCAGCCAGGCGAAGTAGAAGACGGCGCAGGCGATCCAGAGCCAGACCGCGGCCCGATAGGACAGGATCTCGTCAGCGTCGGCCGCGTCCCTGCGCCACCGGAAGGCCGCCCCCAGGACGCGCGCGAGGTGCCCGCGGGCCGTCCACAGGATCGCCACCACCAGCACGATGATCGCCCCCATGCCCTGATGGGACAGGGCGGGAGAGGAACCGGTCAGCGACTCGTGCCGGCCGGGGAGCTCGTAGCCCACGACGTGGAAGATGCCGGTCTGGCAACGGCCCAGGAGGTGGAAGAACCACACCGAGAACGCGACCTGCAGGTTGAGGAAGTAGCTGAGGCCGATGATCGCGAAATTGACGAAGATCCGCAGCCGCACGCTGTTGCGGAACAGTGGGATCGGGTCGAGATAGGTCTCGACCTCCGGGATGAAGAAGTGGTAGTGGTGCAGACCGCGGAGCATCTGCAATGCGAAGGGAAAGGCGAAGCCGGCCCACAGGAGCCGGCTCCTGAAGAGGGGCGGCAGCACATGGTCGTCGACGCCGCGGAGCATCTCGAGGGGAAGCTGGGTCAGGGGGAAGACCAGCCGCTCCTGTTCCACCCATGGGCGGCGCAGGATGACCATGGTGCAGACCATGAGGAGGAAGACGGCGAGCATGGAGCTCCCCCACGCCAGCATGGGGACGGCCCACTCGCTCCACGGAACCCCCTGGCCCGCCGGGAGCCCCTCGTAGAAGTAGCGGGACACTTCGGGGTTTCGAGGTGCCAGCCAGCCCGGTATGAGGGGATGGACCAGGTCGACCCAGCCGTTCTCGGCGGTGGCGTAGTAGAAGGGGCGGGTGAGTATGTGGAACAGGTTGGTCACCAGCCCCCAGGTCGGAACGGCGCAGGCCACGACCATCATGACGAAGACCACGATGAGCTCGATGCTGCTCAGTCCCCAGCCGCTGCGGATGATCTTCAGGAGAGGGTTGATGAGCCCCACGAGCACCAGGAAGAGCATCATGGCGCCGGCGGCGATGTAGTCCGAAGTCAAGCCCGCGTTCTGCAGAATGAGGACGCTGTACGGACAGGCGAGGTTGATCGCCAGGGCCAGCAACGCCCCGATGGCGATGGCCCGGAGTGTCACATCGTGATGCGGGCCCGGGGGCATGGGCTCGGCCTTCCGGGGGCTTGCCCGGGCGGGGGTGGGCATCGGGTGCGGCCTGGGTTGTGCCGGGGAGGGCTGAACCTACGGGAGGCGCCCAGGCGCGACAACCGACCTGACCGTGTCCCCATGGTGACAGGCGTCCTGCCGGCAAGCGGGGCGGCCTCTGCCGAAGCTGCGACCTCCCGCCTCGAGGCTCCACCCCTTCAAGCCGCGCCTTGCCCCCTGCTCGCGGTCCCCGCTAACTTGCCAACATCCACGCAGATGCGGCCCTCGGGCTGCCAGCCACGCGGTGGGAGGCACGATGACGACGATCCGGCTCCTCGCGGCCACCGGGCTCATACTGGCGGCCTTGACGCGCACCATGGCACAAACCGACGACCAGCTCATCCAGGAGATCATTCGCACCACCGCCCCGCTGGAGCAGCCTCGGGGCGAGCGCCTGCCCCTGTACCTGTGGCCGGCTCACGACCTGGGCACCGACGACGACGCGGAAGTGGAGACCCTGCTGCGGCAGCTGGAGGCGCGGGGCATCGCCGCCATCGCCAACTGGCGTCCCGACAACGCCGAGGCCCTTGACAAGGCCCTGCGCCTGGGCTCGATCCAGAAACGCCTGGGACTGCCGATCACCGTCAACGCCACCTCGTGCACCTACTCCTTCTTCAACGGCGACGAGGCGACCGCGCACGTGGACGTCGACGGCCAGCCCTTCTTCGATCCCTCCTTCGGCCCCCAACACATGGGGTGTCCCTTCGCCGTGGACTCGCGCACCACCGAGATGCGCCGCCGCATCGCCGAGCCCGTGGCGGCGTACGACGAGGCCGGTCTCGACATCCACATGGTCTTCGCCGACTGGGAGATCGACGGCCCCATCGAGTGGAACGAGGGCTGGGACCACTCGCGCCGCTGCATGCGCTGCCGGGCCCGCATCCCCGAGATCGACGACTTCAGCGCCTTCCAGGGCGCCCTCCGGCGGCAGCGCAGCTACCTGCAGCGGCACATGCTCGCCGAGCCCGTGCTGGCGCGCTTCCCCCGCGCCCTGGTGGGCAACTACGCCGTCTATCCCCACAACGGCTACCGCTACTGGTTCGACTACTTCGAGAAGCACACCCCGGGCACACCCCATCAGAGGGAAGGCGGCGCCCGCTACCGCCAGTGGTACCAGGAGTTCGACGGCACGGGCTACACCTTCGCCATGCCGGTGGTCTACACCTGGCAGGACATCTACGGCTGGTACGACTTCGACGTGCCCGACTACCGCTGGTTCTACAACATGCTGCTGGTGGGCAGCAACGCCGGGAAGGCGACGCCGGCCCACATCCCGCTGATCACCTTCGTCCACTGGCACACGGTGATCCTCTCCGATCCCCCGCCGGACCACCCCCAGTTCGGCGAGGAGAAGTACCGCGAGCTGCTCTGGCACCTGCTGCTGCGCGGCCACGACGCGCTGTTCATGTGGAGTCCGCAAGACCAGGCCCTCAAGGAATCCCAGCTCGCCCACCGGGTGTACGCGGAATCCCACGAGTACCGGGACTTCCTGGCCCATGGCACGCCGGTCTCCTTCACGGTACCGAAGCAGCCGGGGCCCGTGGTCTCGGCCCTGCGGTGGGACGACCGCGTGCTGGTGCGGCGCACCGACTTCACCGACACGGACGCCGTGGTGGAGCTCGAAGTCGACGGCCGGACCCTCGGCGTGCCGCGGCTCGAAGGAAGCTGCCGGATCATGGCGCTGGACTGAGCGGTCCCTTGGCGCTCGGCAGGTCCTCCCGGCGCCTGATCGCCGTGGAGGACGAGGTCCCGTCAGAGTTCCCTGTACATCAGCCAGGGCACGTGGATCGACCAGGACGGGCCGAGCTGATGGAACCAGGTGGTGCGCCGGACCGACTGCTCGCGATAGGCCCGCCAGTCCCACTTGTTCCCCCCTTCCAACTCCTCCCTGGCCAGCATGTAGTCCCTGCAGATGGGAGCGTAGTCGAGTCCCTGCCGTAGAAGACCGATCCTCGCCCGAATGGTCGCCTCACCCGCGGCGGCGAGATCCGCAGCGTCGAGCATCGCCGAGAGGCCGGCCACCGCTTCGTCGCTGTAGTGGCGCGCCATCGTCTCAGCACCGGGCCGCCGCCGTTCCCCGGCCACGGCCGCGGTGATGCGCTCGATCTCCTCGAAGTACCCGCGCACCTGCCCCGCGGCCGGTCCGAAACCGGCGGCGCAGTACTCCTCCACGAGAGCGTCCACGTCCTGCCCGGGGTCCCAGAGCAGGCGCGCGAGGACGTAGTAGTTCAGCCCGTTCGTCCCCCAGTGGCCCGTCACGCAGTCGTACTGGGCGAAGACGATGTCATTCTCGGCGTAGAACCTCAGGTCCTCTCCCAGGCGGCGGACGTACACACTCGGGAAGGCATTCAGGGCATAGGTGGAGTTGGAGTAAAGGAACAACTGGTCGGCCTTCGCGGCCCACTTTCTCCACTCGACGCGCATCTTCTCCCGCAGGTGATCGTTGACGTACATCCTCATGCCTGTCACGAAGCCGATCACCACGTTCGGATGGAGCTCGGCGTGGATCGGCGGCGTCGTGTAGTGGTGATACGCGTAGGCCCCGATGTTGCGGTCCGGCAGCTCTCGCGCCACGATGCGGGCGATGTCGCTGTAGAAGCGGACGAAGCGGTCGCTCAGGGTGACGTGGGGAATGGGGCCGTCGGGGCCGCGCATCTGGATCATCTCGCCTCCAGGGGCGTCCCAGGCCTCGCAGCGCTCGCACAGACAGAAGGTCTGGAGGCCGCCGTCGTTGGGGGAGACCGAGGCAGCATCGAGGAACGGATTCCGCTTCAACTGCTCGATCTTGTCCCTCGCGACCCGCTCGATCAGGCCGGGGTTGGACACGCAGAGCCGGTGGCTGGGGTAGCCCTCGTTGGCCGGGCCCTCGTTGTCGCGAGTCCCGTCGGGCTGGAGGGCGAACCAGTCGGGGTGTTCCTCGTGGTGGAGGTCCCAGTAGTGGCCGAAGGCGTGGCCGAAGCTGCCGTCATAGCTGCCTCCCCCGCCGTGGAAGGCCTGCCACTCGTCCGTCTTCCTCTGCATCTCGAGGAAGGGCTCGTGGTCCCACCCCAGGGCGTCGATCTTCGAGTGGCATACGCCGTTGTAGGCCTGGTTGAACATGTCCCGCCGGCGGAAGCGGGGCGTCTGCCGTATCCGCACCTCCGGCACCGATATCTCCCGGCTCCGCGGCACGACCTCCCCCAGCGTACCAGGCCAGAGCCAGCGGATCCCGAGCACCTCCCGCGCGAAGAGACCGGCCGCGAAGAGCGTCCCCCGGAGCGGAAGCCCGTCCGGGCGGAGGTCGTCGCCCACGACCGCCACCGCGCCGGGGAAGGTCCGGATACGCACCTCCTCGAGACCCAGGCCCTCCGGATCGATGTCCAGGGCGCGGGTGCGCTCCGTGTCCCCCACGAGGATGAGGACGGACTCCGGGTCCGGGGCGACATCGCTCTCATGCAGGACGGGCAGGCGGGCGCCGCTCATCTTCTCGATCCACGTCCGCAGGGCTCCCGCGGCCTCCCGGGCCGCCTCTGCGGGCGTGTCGGCCAGCACCAGGATCGCAGCCGGCTCTCCCTCTGCCACGAGCGGCAGTGGACCGGCGAAACCCGGTGCTGTCTTCAGCATGATTGCGGACAGCGCAAGGAGGGATCCTCGGCTCAGCATGGACGACCTCCTGACGGCCCCGGCCGGGCCGGACGAGGTGGGGATTGCCATGGTTCAGAGGAGGTCCGGCCAGAGGTACCGGACCAGCTGGCCCAGCCCGTAGCTCGCGCCGTTGGCGAGGAAGGAGGCCAGCATCGCCCTGGCCAGCGGGATCCTCCTTGCCACGAGCCAGAAGGTGAAGCCCTCGATGCAGGCGATGAGCAATTCGGCGACGGCGACACCGGACCAGAAGACGTGGGGCTGCTCCAGGACGAAGAAGATCGCCCGACGCCCGTACTCCTCCCTGAGGCTCTCCGGAGCGAGCAGGAGGCTGAGGGTGGCCACGTAGAACCGCGGCCAGAGGAACCACAGCACCGGGTGGGTCATGCACGTGCCCCACGCCCCGGCCACGGCCGCCCGGCGGAGGGCTATCCGGGGGCTGGCCCTGTACCTCCTGGCCATCCACACGAAAACCGGCACCTCGACGGTCAGCGTGAAGGCAAACGACCTGAGCCAGTCCAGCTGCCGGGCCGACAGGTCGAGTGGCAGGAGATCGAGGGGCCCCATCAGGACGCGGCTCCGCCGGTCGGGCCGGGCGGCGCGGCCGGCTGGATCACCCGCTCACGTAGATCCGTACTTCGAAGCCCTCCATCATGGTGATGATCCCGTCCTCGATCGTCGTCAGGTCGGAGGAGACCGGCGTCAGCGGCCGCAGGTCCTCCGCATCCAGCCAGTCGAGTCCCTGGATGATGAGGTCCGCGGGAGTCCCGTCCTCGTTGATGAGAACGAGCATGGTGCGCTCGCCATGGCGGCGGGCCACGGCGGTCCCGCCGAGCAGCCACGGATACCGGTTCGGTTCGTTGACGGCCCGCACGCTGTGGATGGTGGCCGACGTCAGGAACGGGTGGAGCTGCGACAGCTCGGAGACCACGGGCAGGAGGTTGTTCATGAGGGACTCGCGGTCCTCCTCGTAGGCCGAGCCCCACCAGAAGATGCCGGTGGCGCCGTAGGCGATCGACTGCCACGCCATGTAACGCATCTGCTCCAGGGTCGGCAGGACGTGCGGCCCCTCGCGATCTGGCAGGGAGCTCCAGGAGAAGGCCTGCTGCACGATCCACAGATCGCAGCGCGGCGCCGTCTTGTGGAAGCGGTCCGTGTAGAGCCCCATGTACTGCATGGGACGGCGGTCGCTGGCGGGGATCGGGTAGTAGTCGAACCCGACGATGTCCAGGGACGGCGCGCAGCGGGCCAGCGACGCCTGGCTGCTCTGGCAGGCCTCGTTGATCCACAGGCGGCGCCCGGGATCGTGCTCGCGGATCAGGGCGGCGCCCCAAGTCAGTCCGCGGACCAGCGAGTCCATCCGCGCGATCCGGGCCTCGGCGACCTCCTTGTGGGGACCCCAGAAGCGCGGCGGCTGGGCCCGCTCCAGGCGCCAGGCCCACCAGATCGCCTCGTCGGGGGCTTCCCACACCACCAGCGCCGGGTGGTCCTTGAGGCTGTTGACGAACTCGACGAGCCTGGAGCCGCCGTCATCGTCGTGCACGATCATGGGGGCGTGAACCGTGGCGTGCATCCCCCACTTCCAGTTCTCGTCGAGCTGCTCGCGGTTCCCGGCCTTGACGAGGTTGATCCCCGCCTCCTGCCAGCGGCGCCACTCGTCGTCGTTCCGGGGGCGCTCGTACATCCCCAGGGCGAAGAGGGGCTGCCCGTCCCGGGAGACGACCGAGCGAGCCGGGCCGCGGGCGTCGTGGTCGTCCCCGAGGGCGGCGCCCGGGAGCAGCAGGAGCCCCGCGATACACGCCGCGGCGATCCCGTCGAGGGGGGTGCTGTTCCGTGTCAGCATGTCTCACCTCCATGAGTGAAGCCATGGGCTATGGCTGCAGCCGGACCAGGGTTCTCTCCACGGCCCGGCAGATCTCCTGTACGCGTTCCCAGTCCGGCGACTCCCGGTAGAGCAGGAAGGTCGAGGAGGGGCGCAACTCCTCGAGGAGGGCCCCGGCTTCGGGGTCTCCGGTCTCGGCCGCCCGCTTCGCGAGCATGGTGAAGGCGGTGAAGTCCTCGGTGCCGTCGCGCACCGCCTGCCAGCGCCGGTTGCTGGTGAAGTGCACGCCGTCGTCGCCGATGGTCACGTAGTCGGGTTCCTCCTCGGGGCGGGTCCTCCACAGGGGCGGCCCGTGCCGCAGGCTCCAGAAGCCCCAGCCCTCCAGTCCGAGGCGGAAGGTCTCCCAGCCCGAGCCCCGGTAGAACCCCAGCGGATTGAGAACCAGGCCGTTCCCCTCGGCGACGAACCACCAGACCGGGTTCCCCTCCCGCCCCCGCATGACGGGCATGGCCTGGTCGAACAGACGTTTGAGGACCTTCATGGCCGGCTGCCAGACGTGGGTCACCTCGGCCATCCTCTCGACCTGCTCCGCCGTGGTCGTGCCGGCGTAGTTGTTGTAGATCCGCCAACGGGGATCGCTGTCGACCAGCCGGCGCGCCCGGTCGATGAAGGTCTGCACCGAACCCTCGCCGGTGAGCCCCGGCTCGTCCTGCGGGTACACGGACCACCGGTCGGCGCCGATCCCGAGGGAGTCCAGCCGCGGGAAGACGGCGTCGGCATAGGTCCGGAAGCCCGCGAGCCACTGCTCCTCGTCCGGCTTCACCCCCTCGGGCCAGTAGATGTGGTAGTTCTGGAAGAGCAGGTGCTTCAGGGGGCCCACCGTCTCCCACATGCGGTCGAAGGCCGACCAGTCCAGGGGCTTGATCAGCCGGGTCCCGCTGGTGTCGACGTAGGCATAAGGCAGGTTCAGAACGGCCGCGTTGACCCCCGAGCGCTTCAGGTGGACGGCCAGCCGCCGCATCCGTTCGGGGCCCTGGTGCAGGGGGTAGACCCAGGGGTGGAAGACGTAGGGCCGCTCCCAGCGGTGCTCCGGCAGGGCCACCTCCGAAACCCGCAGGCGCACTGTCAGGGTATCCCGGTACGGCGCCGGCTCCAGGGTCGTGAGGGGCCACCGGAGGGTGTACTCCCCGGCGGCCAGCCCGTAGGTGCTCACCTCCAGCCACAGGTCCTCCACCTCCCCGGGGGCCACCTCCAGGAGCTTCTCCGGACCCAGCTCCGGCAGCAGCTCCGGAACCCGCTCGTCGGTCTCCGTCCCCAGCACCCGGTAGGCGTGCTTCGACTGGAGGGAGACCACCTGGGAGAACCGGACGACCTCGTCCGCCTCGAGCTCCAGGTCGACGCTGGTGTCGGCCGCGGCGATGGCGCCGGGCTCCAGCCGCACCACCAGACCCGCCGGCGAGGTGTTGAGGACGTGGACGGCGCGGCTCTCCACCTCGTTGCCGTACCCCCAGACCTCGACCACGGGAGAGCCGAGGTCGGCCGGCAGCTCGTCCAGCGGGTTGACCAAGTCCCAGGGGTTGGGGTCCTCCCAGACGGCCAGGTCCGTGTTCGCCCTCTCCGCCGCCTGCCGCCCCGTCAGCGCCGTCAGGCCCGCTGCCCGCCGCGTCGCCTTCAACAGCAGCCGGACCCGGTCGGCCAGGGCCTCGTGCTCCCGCCAGGTGAACGACTCCAGCCCTCTCGCCCGGGCCTTCAGCACGGCCAGGTCCCCCTGGATCTCGGCGGCCTGGTGCAGGGCGAAGCGCGCCGCCCGGGAGTGACCGTCGGCCAACGCCCCGGCCACCTTCCGGGCCTGGCCCGCCGCCGATTCGACCTGCCGGATCACCGGTCCCAGCAGATCCTCCACCTTCACCGTCCGGCGCTGCCAGCTCTTCACGCGGCCGGCCCCATCCAGGAGCCGCACCTCCACCCGGTGGTCTCCGGGCTGCCGTACGGGATACCGCAGCGCCGGCGGATCTCCGGCCCGGAGCGTGTGCAGGCGGCCCCAGCGCTCTCCGCCGGGACCGAGGACCGAGACCTCCGCGTAGTCGCCCGGCCGGGCGTCGGGCGAATCGAGATCCAGCACGTTGTATCCGTAGTGCGGCGGCGGAATGGAGCCGACCAGCACCCCTTCCTCCCCGGGGGGGCGGGCCTCGGAGGGCTGGCGCGAGACCGGCAGCTCGTCCCCGCCCCACATGTGGCCGGCGGCGATGGCGCCGCCCTCGAAGGGGAACTCCCAGGCCGTCAGGTGCCTCTCCCCCGCGACCACCTCCAGGCGGCCGTCCCTGTCCAGGTCCGCCACCAGGGGGGCGTGGATGCCCCCGTCCTCCTGGGCCACGGCAGACAGGATCTCTCCGCTCGAGGGGTCGACCACGTACAGCCCCGTGCGCCGCTCGTCCGGCGAGTGACCCCGCACGCCCACCACCACCTCCTGCGCACCGTCGCCGTTGAGGTCGGCCACGGCCGGCGGGAAGAAGATCCCCCGCCCGCCGAGCTGGGTGCCCCATAGGGTTTCGCCGGAGAGGCTCATGCGCGCCACCAGGGTCGACTTGCCGGTGACGATCAGGTCGTGGACTCCGTCTCCCTCCAGGTCTGCCGCGATCAGCCCCAGGTACCCGAAGTAGCTCGGCTGCGGCTCGACCCACGCCACGGCGCCCGTCGGCCCGTCCAGCCGCACCACGAAGTTGCGCACGCAGTCCAGGAAGTAGACCTCGGTGCGGCCGTCCCCGTCCCCGTCCATGACCATCGGCCGGTTGCGGCTGAAGACGGCTCCGTGGTCCGACAGGTCCGCCTGCCAGAGGAGCTGGCCCGAGCCCGACAGGGCCAGGACCCGCGAGTCGCTGCCGTAGACGACCTCGTCCCGGCCGTCGCCGTCCAGGTCCGCCGCCACCGGCGCCGAGGCCAGCCCCCAGCGGGCGTTGAACTGCCAGAGCACCCGTCCCCGCCGGTCCAGGCATCCCACCCAGCCGGCCTTGGAGGTCACCACGATCTCGGGCCGGCCGTCGCCGTCGACGTCACCCGACGTGGGGAACATGCGGAAGTCGATCGGCCCGAACCCCGGCCAGCGCCAGAGCACCCGGCCGCCCCCGTCGAGGGCGAAGACCTCCCCGTAGCTGGCCTGGACCACGATCTCGGGATCTCCCTCGCCGTCCAGGTCGACCACCACCGGCGTCCGGACGCGCTCCCTGGCCCACTCCACCTGTCCGGCCACCTTGTCCAGGCCGATCAGCTGCGTCCTCCAGACCTCCCGCCCCTTCGTGTCCAGCCGCAGCAGGTCGATGCCTTCCCCCATCAGGAGGCCCTCGATCGCGGGCCCCGACGGGTAGGGCACCGGGCTGCTCAGACCCTGCGACTCGTAGCGCCACTGCTGCTCCGGCGACGGCCAGGGATCCGCCCCTTGGGCCGCAGCGGCGGCCAGCCACCAGACCAGCGTCAGGAATACGACCGCTGCGCGTGAAGACATGGCTTCCTCTCCTTCCCCGACCTGCTGCGCCGTGAGGGTGCCTGGCCGGGACCCGGTCTCCTAGTCGAGGGTGGCCGCGAGATCGTCCAGAGCCAGCTTCGGCCGCTCCCAGAAGCTGGTGACCCACAGGAGATCGGAGAAGAACATGCGCTGGTTCTTCTTGCGGAAGGCGACCAGCTCCCGCAGCGCCGACTCGGCCTCCGCCCGGTTCGCCTCCGGGACCGTGTCCGGGACCTCGTCCTGTATCTCGAAGAGGGATGTCAGCCGCAGGGTCAGCCGGGCGTGGTCGAAACCGACGCGGACGAAGCGCACTCGCTCGGCGAACTCCGTCGCGACGCCCGGCGCTCCGGCTTCGGCCTCCGCCTGCTCCAGCAGCCGCTCGGCCGGGCCGAAGGCCTCGGGCGGGAAGGCCAGGTGGGCCTTGCGGGCATAGGAGCGGTAGCGCCAGCCGAACTCCCAGAACAACTCGATGAAGCGCAATTGGTTGTCGAAGGAGTAGTCCTCCCAGTACTGGAAGTAGCGGTCCATGGTGCCGGCGGCGGGGCCGAAAGCCGAGAGGTACTCGGCGCGGATGGCGTCCAGCTCCAGGCTGGGATCGCTGAGGAGGCGCATGTGCATGTAGAGCCGCAGGCCGTGGACCCCCCACTGCCCGGTGAGGGAGTCGAAGCTGCCCCCCTCCATGCCGTTCTCCCAGGCGAACCTGAAGAACTCCCCGGACTGGCGCGTGTCGAAGTGGGGCAGCACGTAGCCGTCGTGCAGATAGTTGGGCCGGTAGCCCATGCGGATCCCCGTCCTCCGCCAGCCCAGCCACTGCTCCTTCACCCACTCGTACGCCTCGGGGGGCATGGGGAAGTAGCGGAGGTGCGGGTCCTGCCACTGCACGAACTCGCCGTAGAGGCTGTTGCCGAGGTGGATGTCGAAGAGGGGCGCCGGGAACTCGTTCTCGTAGATGAAGGAGACCGAGACCCTGGCATGGGGATTCCGCTTGCGGGCCTTCTCGTGGATCGTCTTCCAGAACCGCGCGTAGCGGTCCGATGTCACCCCCGAGAACTCCTCCTGGGCCCGGTGGTCCGTGGCGTAGACCCGCTCGGCGAACCACGGCGGCTCCTCCGGCTGGGGCGCGTCCCAGGACTGGCAGACGTCGCAGGTGCACCGCCCCGGGCGGTCCACGGGGCCGAGGAGGAGCCAGCTCTCGCCGTCCCAGCGGCTGACCACGAACTCCTGCAGCTCCTCGTTGGAGACGCACATGGCCACGTGGGCGTAACTCGTGTCCGGATCGCCGCGCACGCCGTCCCGACGCAGCTGAAACCAGTCCGGGTGCTCGCGTCCATATCGCTGCCACCAGCCGCTGAAGGCGTGGCCCGACGGCGGCTTGGCGTCCATGCCGCCGAACCGGTGCCGGCGCAGGAGCACCTGCACGGCCTTGCCGTACTCCACGGCCACCTCGTGGCTGAAGCCGAGCTTCTCGTCGCCGGGATCCAGCGGCGCCCCTCCGAGGGCGACGGAGCGGACCGCGCCCCAGGAGAAGTGCCGGAAGCGCAGGGCCGGCGCCGTGGTCTGGTTGATGGCGGAGATGCGGACGACATCGGTACGGGGGACGTAGGTGCCCAGCTCGCCGGGCCAGAGCCAGCGCACGCCGAGGACCTCCTCGAGGATCTCGTACACGCCGAAGAGGGGCCCCACGTCGGGATTGTGCTCGGCAAAGGGGTCGCCGCCGGACTCCCGGCCCCCGATGAAGAGATCGTTCCCCACGGAGCGCAGGACGAAGGTCTCCCGCGGCAGGCGTTCCGGGTCGAGCCCGAAGGTCCGGCCCGTCTCGGTGTCCCCCACGTACACGCGGCTGTGCACGTCCTCCGGCACCTCGGACTCGGGCACGATCGGCAGCGACACGCCAGTCGCCTTCTCGATGTGCCGGACCAGCTCCTCCGCCGCGTAGCGCGCCGTCGGCGTCGGCTCGTCGGCGGTGACCACCACGGCGTGGGCCGTTCCGTCCTCGACGATGCGGACCTGCGCTTGGCCGGGGAAAGGCAGCAGAATCCCGACGAACAGGGCCGCCATGAGCTTGGAGTGGATTCCTCGCCTCATGATCTCGCCTCCCCGAGCCCGTCCGGTGCCGACCGGACCCGCAATGGGGTCGCGGCATCGTATGACAATCCCGGGGCTTTGGCAAACTCACTCCAGGACCCGCCCCCGGCTCAGAAGTTGAAGATCATGTTCCCTTCCACGCCGTGGGCCCCGTCGATGAAGACCCACATGCAGGCGGTGGAGAACTCGCCCAGGATCAGCCCGAGGAAGAAGGGCAGAAGGGAGCGGTAGGTCCGCACACCGCCGTGGCGCAGCGTGAGCGCCTTGAAGACCCAGGCCAGGAAGAGGGCGAACCAGTCGTAGGAGACGATCGGATAGGTGGTGGCTATGGGGAAGCCGATGGGATGGAGAGGCCACCAGGGAAAGCGCTGGCGCAGGAACAGGAGCAGGCCCATGAAGCCGCCCCCAAGGCCGGTGAAGAGCATGCGCGGCGAGAAGGAGGACTCCGGATCGTTGTACACGGAGGCCATGTACCTGAGGGGCCACCTGGGGGCCCCCTCGAAGAACCAACCGTGCAGGTTGACCCCGCCGTGGGCGTAGGAGATGCCCATGGTGACCCAGATCGAGCCGGCCATGCCGACGACGATGGCGGCCAGGAAGATCCAGGGCAGGCGCCGGTCCGGCCGCTCCCCCGCGGTGGCCTTGAGCTTGAAGGTGTGGAGCATGGCGCTCGTCATGGTGGTGAGCCCCCCGGCCCCCACCCACACCGTGCTCAACCCCAGGCCTGTCATGTTCCCCAGGCCCAGGACGCCCGGCCCGAAACCGCGGGTGATGAAGGACTGGGGCACCATCGGCGTCTGCACCCCGGGGAGGCCGGCCTCGCAGATGACGCGGGCCACGCCGATGTAGACGATGAGGGCCCCGAGAACCAGCAGCACGGCCACGTACAGACTGAGGCCGGTCAGGACGAGCCAGGCCACCACCACGGCCACCCCGGCCGGCAGCCCGACGAGGGCGGTGCGCGGCGCCATCACCTCGCCGCCGCCCTTGTTGTCCAAAGCGCACCTCACCAGGCCGGCCAGGTGCCGCCGCGCCGTCCACAGGACGAATCCCACCAGGACGACGAGGGCCCCGGCCTGCTGATGCATGATCGCCGCCGGCGCCCCCCCGGAGTTCCACACGTCGCCGCCGCCGATGTCCAGGCCGACGCGGGTGAAGACCCAGGTCTGCACGAGGCCGAGGACGAAGAAGAACCAGACGCTGAAGGAGACCCCCAGCGACATGAGGTAGCCCACCCCGATGATCGGCAGGTTGAGGCGGAAGGGTACCGACACCTGCCCCTGGAGCAGGCTGAAGGAGCCGGTCAGGGCCAGGGGCTGGATGCCGTCGTGGTAGGCGGAGAGGGAGTTCCACGAGTGCAGCAGCAGGGGAATGGCGAAGCCGAGCCACATGAGCCGGCTCCGCAGCAGCGGGCTGAAGAGGGAGGACTTCCCCGGCTCCTGGGTCATGGCCAGGGGCAGGCTGGTCAGCGGAAAGAGGAGCCGCTCGTTGTCGATCCACTGGCCGCGCAGGAGCACCGCCAGGCAGAGGACGACCCAGTAGAGGGCGGCCATGAAGGGCATCCACACGGCCAGGGTGAGGGCCCAGGCCGACCAGGGGACGGCCATGCCCTGGGGAAGGCCCTCGTAGAGATACTGCACGGCCCCGGGGTCCGTGGGCGTCACCCAGGGGTGCTGGTGCTCCACGAAGAGGGCCCTCCAGTCGTTCTCGGGACTGGCGTAGTACATGGCGCCGGTGATGACCGACAGGAAGTGGCCGGTGAAGCCGGTGACGATCGTCGAACCGACGAGCATCATCCCGTAGACGGTGATCACCTCGGAGCGCGAGAACGCCAGCCGCCGGTGGAGTGCCCCGAGGACCGGCACGGCCACGGCGGTCATGGCGAAGAGGAAGAGGACGGCGATGATGGGGATGGCCGTGTTGGTGAGCTGCGATCCCTTGACCATCAGGATCGCCCAGGGGCCGAGGTGGCAGATGACGGCCATCAGCACAGCGCCGGTGAGCACCGCGCGCAGGGTCACGCCCGAGGCCGGGCGAGATCCCGGAACCGTCAACCCCTGTCCTCCATGGGCACCTACCTTCCGCCCGGGACCTTGGTACTTCCACCCGGACCAGGCAACCGTCTCCGGCCGACCAGGGCGACCCGGCCCGGCGCCTCCCGCGCCTGGGCCGTCGCCGTCGAGGGCCTCCCTCCACCAGCGCAACACAAGGCCCGGCAGAGCGGCGGCAGGCCGCGGACCCGTCCCCAGGCCCAGGGGATCGGGCCCCGCGCGGCACACTGCTGGCCCGCCGCCGTCGGTGGAGGCGAGCTCGCCGGCACATCTACTGGTATATGGACGAAGGCTGGTCCCGGGGCCGGCGACCAGAAGAAGGCCGCGCCGGCCCGCAACTGCGGCGCTCCGATGGCACGGTTCGACGCACCCCAAGGCGGGCGGGAGCCGGGATCAACTCGCGCCTGCGGGTCTTCCCCACCGGCTGAAGGCCCCCGTGCGTGGCCGGGCGGCTCCGGCGGGCGGTCAGTCGCGAATGCCCTGGCGCAGGATCAGCAGACGCACGAGGTGCATGAGGGCGGTGGCCGTGGCCGCCACGTAGGTGAGGGCGGCGGCGTTGAGCACCCGCCGGGCGTCCCTGGCCTCGTCGGCGCGCAGGTAGCGCCCGTCGACGAGTTGGGTCATGGCGCGGGAGCTGGCGTTGAACTCGACGGGCAGGGTGATCAGCTGGAAGGCGACGACGCCGGCGTAGAGCAGGATGCCGATGTCGATCATCCCCTTCGACTGAAACAGGAAACCGATGATGAAGAGGGGGAAGGCGGCCCACGAGCCGATGTTGGCCACCGGCAGGAAGCTGTGGCGCAGGTTCAGGGCGAAGTAACCCGTGGCGTGCTGGATGGCGTGCCCCACCTCGTGGGCGGCCACCGCCAGGCCGGCGAGATGGCGGCCGTGGTAGATGCCCGAGGAGAGGCGCACGACCTTGTCCCGGGGATCGTAGTGGTCGGAGAGGGTGCCGCCCGTCTCCTCGACGGCGACGTCGACGATGCCCTGCTCGCGCAGCAGGCGGCGGGCCGTCTCGGCGCCGGTGATGCCGGCGGCGGACCCGACCTGGCTGTACTTGGAGTAGGCGCTGCGCACCCTGGACTGGGCGTACAGGGCCAGGACGATACAGGGGATCAGCAGGATCATGGTGGGGTCGAAGAAGAGGAAGGGCACCTCGAGACCTCCTGTGAAGTCGGTTGCTGCGGGGTTCGTCCGGACTCGCCGGACTCCCCTGCTCTGGAATATATGAACCCGGACCCTCCGCGCCGGTTCCATGCGACCCGGCGGAGGCTCAGCCGCGGGGGCCGCCCCGTTCCCGAGCCCCCACCGGGGGAGTCAGGTAGACGCCTCCGTCCACCGCGGCGACGGTTCCTCGGTGGCTATCCGCACCCGCCTCTCGATGGACCCGCCGCCGTTCGGCTCGCCCTCCTGGGCCACGTTCACCGGCAGCCGCAGGGTCGGGGGCACGGCGACGCCGGCGGACACGATCATCTGGAAGGCCGCCTCGACGCTGAGCCCGGTGGGCTCGATCTCGTTGCGCGGCACGATGAGCATGAAACCCGTGGTCGGATTCGGCGCGGTGGGCACGAAGATGCTGTGCGCCGGCGGCCGCCCGTCCTCGAAGGGCACGTCGCCAGCGAGGAACCCAAGGGTCCACAGCCCCTTGCGGGGGTACTCGAAGAGGACCACCTGCTTGAACCCCGCCTTGTCGGGCGAGGTCATCGTCTCCATCAGCTTGCGCACGGGGCTGTAGATGGTGCGCACCAGGGGCAGCCGCTCGATCGCCTCGCGCGCGTCGTGCAGCAGACGGCGGGTGAGCACGTGGGTGGTCACGGTGCCCACGACCCAGAGGATGAGGATGGTGAGCAGGAACCCGATGCCCCGGTAGTACCAGTCCGGATCGCCGGCGATGGCGGCGAAGGGCCGGATGAGGGGGCGGGAGAACCGGTCGGCCCAGTTGAACAGCGTCCACAGGACCCAGCCGGTGATCCACAGCGGGGCGATGACGGTGATCCCCGCCATCAGGGTGTTGCGCAGCCGGTGCCGGCGGTTGGGCCTGGAGAAACCTGGTCTCTTCATATCCACGACGATTACCGGAGGGGAGGCCTCACGGCCTGGGGGTCGGGCGGACCTGGGAGAGAAGAGAGGAGGGCATGGGCCAACCTACCCAGGCCCCGAAATGGTGTCAAGACAGTCGAAGGCCGGACCCGGGTCCCCTTTGACACTCTGAATCCCCTCCTCTACCATCGCCTTCCGTCATGTCCCCCGCCTCCGAACCGGCCGTCCTCCTGCTGAGCGGCGGCATGGACTCCACGACCCTGCTGTGGCAGCTGCGCGCCGAGGGGCGGGACCCTTCCGTGCACACCCTCTCCATCGACTACGGGCAGCGGCACCGGGTCGAGCTCGAATCGGCGGCCGCCCTGTCGGCCCGCGCCGGCGCCGCCTCCCACCGGGTTCTGCCTCTCGACCCGGGCGCCCTCGGCGGCACCCCCCTCACCGACGCCGGCCTCGACGTGCCCGCCGCCTCGGAAGACCGCCAAATCGACACGGTGGTTCCCTTCCGCAACCTGCTGTTCGTCACCCTCGCCGCCGGCTGCGCCGAGGGCCTGGGAGCCACCGACCTCTACATCGCTCCCGTGCGCGACGACTACGAGGCCTACCGCGACTGCCGGCGGGAGTTCTACGACAGCCTGGAGCGGACCCTGCGGCTCGGCGCCGCTCGCGACGCGGCCTTCCGCATCCACACCCCTTTCGTGGAGCGCGCCAAGACCGAGATCGTGGCCCTCGGCATCGGCCTGAAGGTGCCCTGGGAGCTGACCCACACCTGCTACACGGGGCGGCGTCCGGCCTGCGGCCGCTGCGACGCCTGCAGCGAACGCCTGGCCGCCTTCGCCGCCAACGGCGCCGTCGATCCCCTGGCCTACGAGTAGGAGCGGACTGCTTCGCGGCGCGGCCCCCGGGGAAGGCGGGGTCAGTCCACCGGCGCGAGGGTGCCGTCGCGGAGGCGGTATCGCTTCCCGGTGCGGGGGCAGCGGAAGCCATCGGAGCCGGCGCCCTGCAGCGGGTGGCCTTCCTCGCTCACCCACCCGGACTGGCGCCCGGGCACTCCGTAGACGACGGCGTACGCGGGCACATCGCGGGTGACCACCGATCCAGCGCCGACCAGTGCGTACTCCCCGACCGTCACGCCGCAGAGCACGGTGCTGTTGGCGCCGAGGGTGGCCCCCCTCTTCACCAGGATGGGCTGGAACTCGTGCTTGCGCTCGATGAAGGCGCGGGGATTCACTACATTCGTGAAGACCATGGAGGGGCCGCAGAACACGTCGGACTCCAGGGTCACCCCTTTGTACACGGACACGTTGTTCTGCACCTTGCAGCGGTCGCCGATGACGACATCCCGGTCGACATAGACGTTCTGGCCGAGGATGCAGGACCGCCCGATCCGGGCCCCCGGCATGACGTGGGTGAAATGCCAGATCCGGGTGTCCTCGCCGATCTCGACGGGCTCGTCGACGACGGCGGTACCGTGTATGTAGGGTTTGCCCATGGATGACGCCGTTGTTCCGCGGCGGCTGCAATATACGGGCGCCCGCCGGCAGCGGCTACGCGCATCGACAGCACACCCCGGGAGGAGGTAGACCCAGCATGAAGCTCACCACTTTCGCCGTCGACAAGCAGGAGCGCCTCGGCGCCGTCGCCTGCGGCGACCGGATCGTCATCGATCTGGCCGCCGCCGAGCGCAGCGCCGCCCGCCGCGAGAAGCGCGCGGCCAACGCCTTCTACGGCGACATGATCACCTTCCTGCAGGCCGGCTCCAAGGGCATGGCCGCCGCCCGCAGGCTCGTGAAGGCGGTCTCCGAGAAGCTCGGCGACGAGCCCAAGGCCGATGGCCGCGGCACCCACCTTCTGAGCCGCGTCAAGCTGCGCGCCCCGGTGCCGAACCCCGCCAAGCTGTTCTGCCTGGCCGGCAACTACCAGGACCACATCGAGGAGGGCGGCGGCCGCATGGCGGCCCAGGACAAGGAGACGCCACGGGTCTTCATGAAGCCGCCCACCACGACCGTCGTCGGCCCCGGGGACCGGATCCTCGTTCCGCCGGTGGCCCGCGCCATCGACTGGGAGGGCGAGCTGGCCGTGGTCATGGGCCGCCGGGGCAAGGCCGTCAAGGCCGCCGACGCCCTCCGCTACGTGGCCGGCTACACCATCATGAACGACGTCTCCGAGCGACAGCTGGTGATCAAGGAGCGCTCCGCGAGCCGTCCCAAGGACGAGTGGTTCGACTGGCTCAACGGCAAGTGGCTGGACACGGCGGCGCCCCAGGGGCCGTGGCTGGTCACCACCGACGAGATCCGCAATCCCCAGGACCTCGACATCAGCACCTTCGTCAACGGCGAGCGCAAGCAGCACAACAACACCGGCCAGATGCTCTACTACGTGGCCGACATCATCGAGTACATCTCGGCGATCATCACCCTCGAGCCGGGCGACATCATCAGCACGGGCACGATCTCCGGCGTCGGCGCCACCACCGGCACCTTCCTCCAGCCGGGGGACCGGGTCGAGATCGAGATCTCCAAGATCGGCGTGCTGAAGAACAACGTGGCCGCCAGCAGGAAGTGAGCGTCGACCCATCGGGCTCGACGGGCCCGGCTCCCGTGGGACTGTGGAGCCGGGCCTTCGTCGTTCTCTGCGGCCTCTCCTTCCTCGGCGGCTTCGCCACCGCCCCGTACCACTCCCTGCTGCCCGTCTACGTCGACGCCGACCTCGGGCGCCTGGCCGTGTTCACGGGATACCTCCGGGCCGTCGCCCTCGCCCTGGGCGGCATCTTCGCCATCGTCGCGGGACGCCTCTGCGATCTCCTGGGCCTCAAGGTCACCCTCCTCCTCGGGCTGGCCGGGAGCGCCGTGACGGGCCTCGTCTTCCACACCGGCGATGTCCTCCTCCTGACCCTGCTCACCCTCGTGGCGGGAGCCGCCGGCGGCCCCCTGAGCACCTCGGGCCAGAGCTACCTCATCGCCGCCGCCGGTCCGGTGCGCCTGGGTCTGGGCGGCGCCCTCTACTTCCTCAGCAGCACCCTCGGGCAGTCCGCCGGGAACCTCTGCACCGGGCTGGTGAAAGAGGACTGGAGCTTCGGCGAGATCGGCACGGCCATGGCCCTGCTCTCGGCGGCCGTGGTCCTGGCGGGGATCCTGCTGCTGCCGTCCACCCCCGTCCGTGAAGCACCCCAGGTGGCGCCCCGGCTGGCCCTCTGGTCGTCGTACCGGCCCCTGCTGGGGCAGCGGAACGTGCACCTCCTCGTCGGGCTGCGGCTGACGATCACCGGCTTCTGGGGCATGGCCAGCCTGGCCCTGCCCCTGCTCGTCTACCGCGCCAGCGGCTCGGCGGCGACGGCCGCCTTCTACGGGTCGGTGAGCCTCGCCGTGGCCGCTGCCGGGCAGTTGCTCACCGGCCTGCTGCGGGACCGCTTCGGACGCACGGGGCCCCTGCTCCTGTCCGCCGCCGGCATCGTCGCCAGCGCCGTGGGCCTGGCCTTCGGCACCGGGTCGGTCCTGGCCCTCTTCCTCCTCGGCACGGCCCTGTCGACCACGGCCTGGGCGGTCTCGGTCCTGGTGCCCGGTCTCATCGACGAGGTGGCCGCCGCCGGGGAGAGGAACCGGCTCGTCGGCCTCGGTCACATGGTCTGGAGCGGCGCCATGGTCACCGGCAGTGTCGCCGGGGGCTGGCTGGTCGAGGTCGCCCCTCATCTCCCCTTCGCCGTCGGCGCCGTCTCCGCGACAGTGGGGGCCCTGTGCCTGTGGCGGCTCTGCACGCGCCTCGACGGCAACCGGGCGGCAGGTTAGCGATGCAACGCCTCAAGCTGCTGCTGGCCTCGGTGGCCCACTTCTGCGTCGACTCGTACGCCACCATGCTCGCGCCCCTGCTGCCCCTGGTGATGACGCGCCTCGGTCTCGGCATCGCCGGCGCCGGGTTCCTCGGCACCCTGGTCACCCTGTGCAGCATCACCCAGCCCCTGCTCGGCCTGTGGGGCGACCGCATGCACCGGCGCCGGCTGGTCCTCGGCGGGATGGCCATGACCGCGGTCTTCACCCCCCTCATGGGGATCGCCCCGAGCTACTGGGTCCTCGTGGGGATCCTCTGGCTCGGCGGTCTCGGGGTCGCCGCCTTCCACCCCCAGGCGTTCTCCCTGGCCGGCGAGCTGTGCGGGCCCCGCCGCGGCTTCGGCCTGGCCCTGTTCATCTTCGGCGGCACCCTCGGCCTCGGGGTGACGCCTCTCTGGGTGCGGCCCTTCGCCGAGGCCGCGGGGCTGGAGTGGCTGCCCCTGGTGGGCCTGCCCGGACTGCTCGTGCTGGTCCTGGTCTGGCGCTTCCTGCCCCTCGACAACCCCCAGGCCGCCGCCCGCGAGGCCGGCGAGAGGGCCCCCGCCGGCGACGGTGTCCGCCGGGGCCTGATGCTGATCACCGTCGTCGTCATCCTGCGCTCGGTCACCGGCCTCTGCTTCGGGATCTTCCTCGCCGTCCTGGCCCGGGAGCGGGGCCTGTCGCCCGAGGAGGGAGACCGCTGGCTGGCGATCTACAACATCTCCGGCGTCATCGGCGCCCTGGCCTTCGGCTACCTCTCCGACCGCATCAGCAAGCGCCCTCTGGTCTGCTTCTCCCTGCTGGCGGCCAGCCCGGCCCTCTACTTCTTCCTGCAGGCCGACGGTCTCACCGCCTACCTGCTGCTGGGCGTGGGCGGCGGCTTCCTCCTGGCCTCGAACTCGATCCTGGTCGCCCTCGCCCAGGAGCTGGCTCCCGGGCGCTCGGGGCTGGCCTCCAGCCTCCCCCTCGGCTTCAGCTGGGGCGTCGCCAGCCTCGCCCTCGGCCCCTCCGGCTACATCGCCGACCGCGTCGGACTCGCCCCGACCCTCGAGTGGCTCGCCCTGCTGCCGCTGGTGACCGCCGTGGCCGCCCTCTTTCTTCCGGACCCCTCCCGGCGGAGGTGACCCCCGCGAACCCCAGCGAAGGAGACCGCCCCTTGTACGAACTCTGGAAACCGATCTACACGGCCCTGGCCGCCGACGTCATGGACGCCCTCGGGTACCGGGAGCAGGCCCTCGACCACGGCGTCCGTCCCGCCCACCCCGCCAGCGCCTTCGCCGGCCCGGCGGTCACCCTCGACGCCCACCGCCACGAGGAGCCCCACGACGATCCCTACGGCCTGATCTTCGAGGCCTACGACCGGGTGCGCCCCGGGGACGTGATCCTGGTGGCCACCAACGGCGAGGTGCGCTCCGGCCTGTGGGGGGAGCTGTTGTCCACGGCCGCCGCCGCCCGCGGGGTCAACGCCGTCGTCACCGACGGTCTGGTGCGCGACGTCCGCCAGATGAACGACATGGGCTTTCACTGCTTCTGCCGCGGCTTCTCCCCCCTGGACTCGGCGGGGCGGGTCCTGCCCACCGGGGTGCAGGTGCCGGTCACCTGCGGCGGCGTCCGGGTCGAGCCCGGGGACTTCGTCCTCGCCGACTACGAGGGGGTGGTCGTCATCCCCGCGGCGATCCGCGACGAGGTGCGGGCCCGGTGCCTGGAGAAGCTGGAGGGGGAGAACCGCGTGCGCGACGAGCTCGCCTCGGGGCGCTCGCCGCGGGAGGTCTTCGACGAGTACGGGATCCTCTGAGCCCGCCGGGTTCAGCTACCGGCGGCCAGGGCCGCCTCGAAGTCGGCCCACAGGTCCTCGGCCGCCTCGATGCCGACGGCGACGCGCACCAGGCCGTCGCCGATCCCCAGGGCCCGCCGCCGCCCGGGGCTCTGGCCGGCGTGGGAGCTGACCGCGGGCCGGCTCACCAGGGTCTCCACCCCGCCGAGGCTGGGGGCGT
Organism: Candidatus Latescibacterota bacterium; assembly: GCA_964291625.2. Lineage (GTDB taxonomy): Bacteria > Latescibacterota > UBA2968 > UBA8231 > UBA8231 > UBA8231. Next base: position 401,414 of record OZ220089.1, read on the forward strand.
CCACGGCCAGCTCGAGGCGGTCGATCAACCGTCGGGCGGCCTCGGCGTCGCCGAGGTCGAAGCTGAGCACGCCGCCGCAGCCGGCGAACCAGCGCCGGGCGCGCTCGTGTCCGGGATGGCCGGCCAGCCCGGGGTAGTGGACGGCGGCCACGGCCCGGTGCGCCTCCAGCCGCCGCGCCAGGAAGAGGGCGTTGTGGTTCTGCTGCTCCACCCGCAGAGCCAGGGTCTTCAGCCCCCGCTGCAGCAGGAAGCAGGCGTGGGGATCGAGGACGCCGCCGAGGTGGTTCATCTTGTGGGTGATCCGCCGGACCCGCTCCGCCGTGGAGACGACGGCGCCGGCGACGATGTCGGAGTGGCCGTTGAGGTACTTCGTGGCGCTGTGCAGCTCGACGTCGAAGCCGGCCTCCAGGGGCCGGTAGTTGACCGGCGAGGCGAAGGTGTTGTCGATGACGGAGACGATCCCCCGCTCCCGGCAGAAGGCGGTCACCGCCTCCAGGTCGGCCACCTCCAGGAGGGGGTTCGTCAGGCTCTCCACCAGGAAGGCGCGGGTGTTCGGCCGCGCCAGGTTCGCCCACTGCTCGGGGTCGTCTCCTCCGACGAAGTCGATGTCGATCCCGAGGGCCGGCGCGTCCTCCGTGAGGAAGCTGAGGGTGCCGCCGTAGAGGCAGTCCTGCGCCAGCAGGTGGGGCCGCTCCCGCCCCGGCTCCGATTCCAGCAGGGTCAGCAGGGTGGTGGTGATCGCCGCCATGCCCGAGCCCGCCACCACCGCCGCCTCGCCGCCGCAGATCCCGGCCAGCCGCGCCGCCAGGTCCCGGTGGTTCGGGGAGTTGCTCAGCCGCAGGTAGCGGATGTCGTCGTACGAGGCGGTCTCCTCCGCCTCCCAGGTGGCGCTCTGGAAGACGGGCTGCACCACCGACCCCTCGACCCGGTCCAGGCCCCCGTGGATCAGGCGGGTGCGCAGGTCGCGGCGGCGGCCGCTCACAGGACGTGCTCGCGCAGCAGGCGCTCGTACACGGCGACGAAGTCGCCGCGGCCGTTGGAGCGGTTGTAGAAGTAGCAGAAGGGGTTCGGGTTGAGCTCCAGGATCCACCAGGCGCCGGCGTCGTCGCGGATCAGGTCGATGGCGTAGAAGCCGAGGTCGACGACACCGGCCACCTCCCCGGCCAGCCGGCGCAGCGGCGCCAGCACCTCCTCGTCGTCGACCCGCTCGGCGCGGCCGCCGGGGTGGTGCAGCGGGTTGAGGTCCTCCCCGCCCGTCCCGTCGCTGGCCTTAGCATAGGCCAGCAGCACCTCGCCCCGGGCGGCCACGGCCCGGTACTCCTGGCCGCTGACGAAGGACTGCACGAGGACGAGGTTGTCGAGGGGCCCGGCGTTCTCGAAGAGCGACTGGAGCCGCCGGGAGACGCCCCCGGCGTCCGTCTCCAGGTAGACCCCCTGGGAGCCCGAGCCCCGGGCCTTCTTGACGAGCACGGGCCAGCTCATCTCCGCCTCCACCTCGGCGACCATGTCCTCGACCGTCCGGTGCCTCTTGTAGCGGTTGAAGCGGTCGTCGGCGTAGGGGTTGAAGAACTGCATCGTGAAGGGCACGGGCAGGCCGGCGCCGGCGAAGAGCTCGTGCTGGTAGCCCTTGTCCTCGGCCACGCGCGCCGCCGCGTAGTCGTTGAAGGGGTGCTTGTTGCGCAGGAACAGGAACGGGCGGCGGCCCCCGTCGAGGCGCATGACGTTGCCGTCCGCCGAGACCGGCCGGATCCGCAGGCCCAGGCGCTCGCAGGCGAGGGCCAGGCACTCGAGGCTCTCGCGGGCCACCTCCTCGCCGATGCCCTCCGCCTCCAAGGGCAGGCCGAAGTGCTCCCGGGCCCGGGCCGCCATGTGCAGGGACCCGGTGACGCAGACCCTTCCGGACTCGCCCGCCTCGCCCAGGGCCCTCTCGAAGGCCTTGCCGCAGGAGGGCTCGATCTCGGCGGCCACCTCCGGCGCGGCGGAAGACGCCCGTGCGGCCAGGTCCCCCGCCGGCATCGCCTTGGCGTGTCCCGACTCGGTGAGCACGAACCGGCCCGCCACCGGCTTCAGTGCCCCGAGGACCGCGTCGGCGTCGTGGTCCTCGTTGACGCCGACGACGATGATCCAGTCCCGGCCGCCGCGGCCGAGGTCCCCGGCCAGGGCGGCGGCCGCGCCCGGGTTGTGGGCGCCGTCGAGGAGCACGCGCGGGTGCTCGCGGGCGCGCTCGAAGCGTCCCGGCCACTGGTGGGAGGCCAGCACCTGCCGGGCCCGTTCCGCTTGCAGGTCGGGGCAGACCCGGGCGGCGGCGGCCACGGCGAGGCGGGCGTTGTCCACCCAGGTCCCGGGCCTCGAGTCGGAGGCCTCGGGCGCCGCCAGGTAGGGGACCGCCTCACCCTCCCCGAAGCGCAGTCCCCGGTCGCCGCAGAGAACCAGGGGAATGCCCTTCTCCCGCGCCCGGCGGCGGACGAGGTCCAGGACCTCGGGATCCTGCGCGGCCGTGGTGAACAGGGGCCGGCCGGGGCGCGCCACGGGCAGCTTCTCGCCGGCGATGGAGACCGGGTCGTGTCCGAGGACGGCACAGTGGTCGAGGGCGACCGGCGTCAGGATAGCGAGGTCGTGGTCCCAGGCGTTGGTGGCGTCGTGGCGGCCCCCGAGACCGACCTCGAAGACGGCTGCTTCCACCCCCTCGGAGGCGAAGAGGTGGGCGGCGAGAACGGTGAGCGCCTCGAAGCGCGAGAACCCGCCCAGTCCCTCTCCCTCGAAGCCGCGGGTGGCGTCGTGCAGAAAGGTGATCCCCTCGGCCCAGCGGTCCTTGTCGAGGAGGCCGCCGTCGACCTGGATGCGCTCGCGCTGGCTGTGCAGATGGGGGGAGGTGTAGAGCCCGGTGCGGCGGCCGGAGGCCTGGAGCAGGGCCGCCAGCAGGCTGGCCACCGTGCCCTTGCCGTTGGTGCCGGCGACGATGACGCTGCCGAAGCGCTGCTGCGGGTCGCCGCACCGCCGCAGCAGGGCGCGCACCCGGGGCAGGTAGTGCTCGAGAGGCCCCTCCGGCGGCCGTCCCCGCTCCCAGTCGGGCAGGGTGTCCAGAAACCTCTTCGACCTGGAGTAGTCCACGACTCCCGATCCCGTGCCCGGCCGGCGGCGCCGCGAGGGCGGTCAGCCGCCGCGGGTGTGCATCTCGCGGTGAGGGTCCTGGCGCAGCTCGTCGATCTGGTAGAGGGCCCCCCGCACCGGCGCGCGGACGCGCTTCTCGGCGCCGCGGTCCCGCCGCCGGGACCAGCCCTCGGCGATCCGTTGCGACAGCTCTTCGGCCGGGATCCCGCGGCGCACGGGCTCGCGCAGGTCGATGCCGTCGCGGGCGTAGAGGCACAGGTACCAGAGCCCGTCCGCCGTCAGCCGGCTGCGGTCGCAGCTGCCGCAGAAGGGGCTCGTCGTCGAGGAGATGATGCCGAAGCGCTCCCCCGACGGCAGGCGGAACCTCTCCGCCGGGGCGTTGCCCCTCCCCCCTCCGCCTCGGCCGGTCCGTAGTGGCCCTGCAGCCGCGCGAGGATCTCCTCCCGGGAGTAGACCCGCTCCGGCTGCCACAGGGTGGCGCCGCCCACGTCCATGTACTCGATGAAGCGGACCTCGGCGCCGACGCGGCGGCCGAAGGCGACGAGGTCGACGATCTCGTCGTCGTTGAAGTCGCGCATGACCACAGTGTTGATCTTGAGGGACTCGAAGCCGGCCTCGGCGGAGGCCTCGATGCCGGCGAGCACGTCGTCGAGAGCGGCCCTCCGGGTGAGGGTCTCGAAGCGGGCCGGCTTGAGGGAGTCGAGGCTGACCGTGACCCGTCGCAGCCCGGCCTCGCGCAGGGCCCGCGCGTGCCGGGCCAGCTGGGTGGCGTTGGTGGTGAGGGCGATATCGTCCAGACCGCGCTCGTCGAGGCCGGCGATCAGGTCGGGGAGGCGGGCCCGCAGCAGCGGCTCGCCGCCGGTGAGGCGGATCCGCCGCACGCCGTTGGCGGCGAAGGCGTCCACCAGGACCAGGATCTCGTCGAAGGTCAGGATGTCCGCCTTGGGCAGCCAGGCGTAGTCCTCTTCGGGCATGCAGTAGGCGCAGCGCAGGTCGCAGCGGTCGATGACCGAGATCCGCAACGACTGCAGGGGCCGGCCGTAGACGTCGGCCGCGGCCTCGCGCACGGTGCCCGGAAGGCTGGGAGAGGGGGCGGTCACAAGGCTGCAGAACATACGGGCGGGGCCTGGGGCCCGCAATCACCCGAAGGTTGGAAGTCCAATCCCATCAGTCAGTTACGCTCACTCGGCAGGCGCCCGCCGCCTTGATCTTCCGTCGTCTCCGGGGTAACTTGGCCCCCATGCCGAGCCCGGAGACCGAAGGCCTGCAGCGCCAGCTGTCTGACCGCGGATACATCGCCGGCGACGACATCTGCCTCTCCCTGCACCTGGCGCGGGAGCTGGGCAAGCCGCTGCTGGTGGAGGGACCCGCGGGGGTGGGCAAGACCGAGATCGCCAAGGTCCTGGCCGACCTCCTCGGCACCGACCTGATCCGCCTCCAGTGCTACGAGGGCCTCGACACGAGCACCGCCCTCTACGAGTGGAACTACCAGCGCCAGCTGCTGCAGATCCGCATGGAGGAGCAGGGCGAGCGCTCCCTCGAGCAGCGCGAGGCCCACATCTTCTCCGAGCCCTTCCTCCTCAAGCGCCCCCTGCTGCAGGCGATCACCCACCACCGGCCCCCGGTGCTGCTCATCGACGAGCTGGACCGGGCCGACGAGGAGTTCGAGAGCTTCCTCCTCGAGCTGCTCTCCGACTGGCAGATCTCGATCCCGGAGCTGGGCACGATCCGGGCCACCCACGTGCCCCACGTGGTGGTCACCGGCAACCGCACCCGCGAGCTCTCCGACGCCCTGCGCCGGCGCTGCTTCTACCTGTGGATCGACTACCCCGACTTCGACAAGGAGCTGGCCATCGTGCGCGCCCGCGTCGACGGCATCGACGCCGAGCTGGCCGGGCAGATCTGCCGCTTCATGGCCGGGGCCCGCCGCCAGCAGCTGGAGAAGCCCCCCGGCGTGGCCGAGACCCTCGACTGGGCCCGGGCCCTCGTGGCCCTGCACCGCCGCCACCTCGACGCCGCCACCATCGAGGAAACCCTCGGCCTCGTCTTCAAGGACTACCACGACGTGACCCACGTGAAGCAGTCCCTCGCCGAGTTCCTCGACAGCGTGGGGGTCCGCCCGGCCGCACCTCCCGGGGGCGCGGCCCCCGATGCCGCCGGCTCCTGAGCCGCCGCCCCGGGGCTCCTTCCCCGACGACCTCGCCCTCCACGGCGCCCTGAGCGCCAACGTCGTCGGCTTCTGCCGGCACCTGAGGGACCGCGGCCTCGGGCTGGGTCCGGCCGAGGCCGCCGACGCCCTCGCCGCCCTGGGACTCGTCGACGTGGGCCGCGAGAGCCGGTTCCGCCTCGCCCTGCGCACCTGCCTGGCCAAGAGCGTCAAGGAGCAGCAGCTCTTCGACGACTGCTTCGACCGCTACTGGCGGGTCTGGGACCGGGCCGGGGAGCTGAATCGGCCGGCGCCCGACCCCGAGGCCGGGAGCCCGGACCGGGACCGCGCGCAGCCGGTGCAGATGAGCCTGAGGGAGTGGCTGAACGCCGGCGAGGGCGGGGAGGCGGAGGAGCAGGAGGAGACGGCGGGCTACAGCGCCGGCGAGGTGGTCACCCACCGCGACTTCGCCGGCCTGCGGCCCGACGAGCTGGAGGAGATGGGCCGCGTCGTGGAGGAGCTGGCCCGGGCCCTGGCGCGGCGGCTCAGCCGCCGCTACCGGCAGCTCGGCGGCCGGGGGCGCCTCGACCTGCGCCGCACCCTGCGGGCCAACCTGCGCCGCGGCGGCGAGCTGGTCGACCTGGCCTTCCGCTCGCGGCGGCCGCAGAAGCTCAAGCTGGTGGTCCTGTGCGACGTGAGCCGCTCCATGGACCTCTACAGCCGCTTCCTGCTGCAGTTCCTCTACGCCTTCGCCGCCGCCTACCGGCGCCTGGAGGTCTTCGGCTTCAGCACCAGCCTGCGGCGCCTGACGCCGGCCCTGCGCGAGGGCGAGTGGGACCGCGTCCTGCGGGGGTTGTCCCGGGAGATGCCGGAGTGGTCGGGCGGCACCCGCATCGGCGCCTGCTTCGCGCGCTTCGCCGAGGACTGGTCCGAGAGCCTGGTGGACCGGCGCACGGCCGTCATCGTCCTCAGCGACGGCTGGGACACGGGCGAGGCCGAGCTGCTGTCGTCGTCCCTGTCCCGCATCCGCCGCCGCGCCTTCGCCGTGCTGTGGCTGAATCCGCTGATGGGGAGCCCGGGCTTCCGCCCCGAGACGGCGGGTCTGCTGGCGGCCCTGCCCCACCTGGACCTCCTCGCCCCGGCCCACAACGCCGCGGCCCTGCGGGACCTCGCCCGCGGCTTGGGCCGGCTGGAGCGCGGGGGGGCCAGGCGCGGGCCCTGGGCGGGCCGATCCCCGGAGGAGGAGGCGGATCCCGATCCCCCGCCCCCGGTGCCGGACCCGGACGCCCCGAGCTCGGCGAGGAACCTGCGGGCCCTCGCCGAGGAGCGCGCTTCCCGAAAGAGGCTTTGAGACCGGCGCCGGGGCCGGAGAAGACGTGCCGCCCGAAGGTACCGAGGCAGCCAGGGCCCCGAATCGGGAACCCTGCGCGCTCCCGAGGAACGGCGGGCCACCCGAGAGCGACTGACACGGAGACAGGTCAGGCCCCGGATCGGGGGCCTGCGCGCTCCCGAGGAAAGAGCGTGCCGCCCGACGTAGGTCCTGCACCTCCCCGGCGTCAGGCCGCGAGCCGGGAGGACCCGCGCGCTCCCTTCGAAGAAGCGTGGCCGCCGAAGACCTGTCCGCCCCCGACGAGAGAGCTTGCCGCCCGACGAAGATCCCGCACCTCCCCGGGGTCAGGCCGCGAGCCGGGAGGGCCCGCGCGCTCCCTTCGAAGAAGCGTGGCCGCCGAAGGCCCGGGCCTCCCCGGCGGCGGGCGTCAGTCCGCGCCAGCCGCCGCGCGGTACTGGGCCTCGGTGTCCACGTCGGCGAGCACTCCGGGGTCGTCGACGGCTACCTCGACCACCCGGCCCGCGTAACGGGCGAACAGGCCGCGGGCTCCGACATCCCCGGACAGACCGAGCAGTTCCTCACGGTAGGCCCGCCCGAAGAGGACGGGATGGCCGCGGCGGCCGGCGTGGACCGGCAGTGCGATCGCGGGGGGCTCGGCAGCCTCGAAGGCGCGGCACAGGAGCGACACGGTGGCGGCCGTGACGGCGGGCATGTCCCCCAGGGCGATCAGGTAGCCGTCGGCCCCGGCCGGGGCGGCGCGGACTCCCACCGCCAGAGAGATGGACATGCCGGCGGCGTAGTCGGGGTTCAGGACGGTCTCGACGCCGCGGTCCCCGAGGGCGGCGCCGACGGCGCGGGCGCGGTGGCCGAGGACGGCGACGATCCGCCCCAGGCCCGCGGCCTTCAGGGCATCGGCCACGGCCGCCACCATGGGGACTCCCTTCGGCCCCCAGGGCAGCAGCAGCTTGGTGTCGCCGGCTCCGCCGTACCGGGAAGAACGGCCGGCGGCCAGCAGCACCGCGGCGATCACGGGGCGCCGCGGCGGACGGCCACCACCTCGGCGAGGATGCTCAGGGCGATCTCCTCGGGGCTCTCGGCGCCGATGTCGAGCCCGACGGGTCCGTGGATGCGGCCGATCTCCCCCTCGTCGAAGCCGGCCTCGCGCAGCCGCTCGACCCGCCTGGCGTGGGAGCGGCGGCTGCCGAGGGCGCCGATGTACGCCGCCGGAGACCGCAGCAGGTGGTGGAGGGCCTCGTCGTCGATCTTGGGGTCGTGGGTCAGCAGCACGGCGAAAGTGCTCTCGTCGACGGACCAGTCCTCGAAGAAGGGGGCCGGCCAGATGTGCTCCAGCCTCGCCGGCGCCTCGGGGAAGCGCTCGGGGCGGGCGAAGACCTCCCGCGGATCGATGACGACGGTCTCCAGGTCGAGGACCTTCGCCAGGCGCACCAGGGGGATGCAGATGTGGCTGGCGCCGACGACGAGCAGGCGGTCCTGCCGCGGGAAGACCTGCACGAAGACCGCCTCCGAACCGATCTCGACGACGGCGCTCTGCCGTTCCGAGAAGGCCGACGCCGACGCCTCGAGGGCCGCCGCCGAGGCCGCCCCCCAGTCGCCGGCGGCGACCTCCCCGGCCTCTGGATCGACCAGCAGGTGGGACTCCCCCGCGGCCAGCCGCGTCAGCAGCACCGCCGGCCGGTTGGCCTCCAGGCGGGCGCGCAGGGCCTCCCACACGCCGGCACCGCCGCCCCCCGCCTGCCCGGGGTGCGGCTCCACGAAGACCGAGACCTGCCCCCCGCAGGTGAGGCCCACGGACCAGGCGGTCTCGTCGCTGACCCCGTAGTGCAGGCGGCGGGGCCTGCCGTCCTCCAGGACCTGCCGGGCCTCGGTGATCACGTCGCCCTCGATGCAGCCGCCGCTCACCGAGCCGGCCACCTCCATCCGGCGGCCGACGATCATGGCGGCGCCCACCGGCCGCGGAGAGGATCCCCAGGTCTCGATGACGCGGGCCAGGGCAAAGGGGCGGCCCCGCCCCTCCCAGGACCGGATGTCGTTCCAGATTTCTCTCATGTCGTTCCCGCGAAGCTGATTGACGGAGGTCCAAAGCCAATATATAGTGCGCCCTCCGATCACCGACACCGGGCCGAGCCGACCTTGCACCTCGAAGGAACCCACAAGTTCTCCGCCCCGCCGGAGCGGATCTGGACCCTCCTCAACGACCCCGACGTGCTCGCCCGCACGACTCCCGGGCTCAGCTCGCTGGAGCCCGACGGCGACGACGTGTACAAGGCGCGGTTCCGGATCAAGCTCGGTCCCGTCAACGGCGGGTTCGACGGATCCCTCGCCGTCCTCGACAAGGATCCGCCCCGGGGCTACCGCCTCGAGATCGACGTCGGCGGGCGCCTGGGGACGACCCGGGCGGAAGGCACCTTCGAGATCCGCGGCGAGGACGAAGGCTCGGTCGTGGCCTTCGCCGGAGATGCCCGCCTCAAGGGCGTGCTGGCCCGCATGGGCGGCCGCGTGCTGACCGGCGTCGCCCGGCAGTTCACCCGACAGTTCTTCGAAGCGCTGGAAAAGGAAGTGTGATGGCCCGTCGACGACGCGCCATCTCCTCTCCCCCTCCAAGGAGGTAGCGATCATGACGGTTGCGATCCGGGTCACCGTGAACGGGGTGGCCCACGAGCACGAAGTCGAGCCGCGGCTCCTGCTCGTCGACTACCTGCGCGAGGTGCTGCGCCTGACCGGCACCCACGTGGGCTGCGACACGAGCAACTGCGGCGCCTGCACGGTGGTCCTCGGCGGGCGCGCCGTGAAGTCATGCACCCTGCTGGCGGTGCAGGCCGACGGCGGCGAGGTCACCACCGTCGAAGGCCTGGCCGCCAACGGCGAGCTGCACCCGATCCAGGCCGGATTCAACGAGATGCACGGCCTGCAGTGCGGGTTCTGCACGCCGGGCATGATCATGACCGCCTGGCAGATCCTCGAGCGCAACCCGGACCCGACGGACGACGAGATCCGCCACGGCCTCGAGGGCAACTACTGCCGCTGCACCGGCTACGACAACATCGTCAAGTCGATCCGCCACGCCGCGGACAACCTGTGACGGAGGAAACCATGACGAACCTGGTCGGACAATCCGTCAAGCGCGTCGAGGACAAGCGCTTCATCACCGGCAAGGGCCGCTACGTGGACGACATGGTCCTGCCCGGCATGACATACGCCGCCGTGGTGCGCTCCGACGTGGCCCACGGCAACATCCGCGGCATCGACTCCGGCGAGGCCTTGAGGGCCCCGGGGGTGGTGGCCGTGCTCACCGGCGCCGACATGGAGGCCGACGGCATCGCCGGCCTGCCCTGCGGCTGGCAGGTGGACTTCAAGAACGGCGACACCATGAAGGAGCCCGCCCACCCGGCCCTGGCGGTGGGCAAGGTGCGCCACGTGGGCGACGCCGTGGCCGTGGTCGTCGCCGAGACCCGGGAGCAGGCCGCCGACGCGGCCGAGCTCGTCGAGGTCGACTACGAGGAGCTGCCCGCCGTCGTCGACGTCGTGGCCGCCACCCGGGACGGCGCGCCGCAGCTCTTCGACGACGTGCCGAACAACATCCCCTTCGACTGGGAGCTGGGCGACAAGGAGGCCGCCGACGCCGGCATCGCCGCCGCCGATCACGTCACCACCATCGAGTTCCGCAACCAGCGCCTGATCCCCAACGCCATCGAGCCGCGAGCCGCCATCGGCGACTACGACGACTCGCGCGACCACTACACCCTCTACACCACCTCCCAGAACCCCCACGTCATCCGGCTGCTCATGTCGGCCTTCGTCATGGGCATCCCGGAGCACAAGGTGCGGGTCGTCTCCCCCGACGTGGGCGGCGGCTTCGGCTCCAAGATCTTCCACTACGCCGAGGAGGTCATCGTCACCTGGGCCTCCCGGCGCCTCGGCCGCCCCGTGAAGTGGACGGCGCAGCGCTCGGAGAGCTTCGTCACCGACGCCCACGGCCGCGACCACGCCACCAAGGCGGAGATGGGCTTCGACGCCGACGGCAAGATCACCGCCCTCCGGGTCGACACCCACGCCAACCTCGGCGCCTACCTGTCGACCTTCGCGCCGTGCGTGCCGACCTATCTGTACGGCACCCTGCTCCAGGGCCTCTACACCTCGCCGGCAGTGCACGTCAACGTGACCGCGGCCTTCACCACCACCGTGCCGGTGGACGCCCTGCGCGGCGCCGGCCGGCCCGAGGCGACCTACCTGCTGGAGCGGCTCCTCGACCAGGCCGCCCACGAGCTGGGGCAGGACCCGGCCGAGCTGCGGCGGAAGAACCTGATCCCGCCCTTCGACGGCAGCGAGTCGCAGCCCGGGTACGAGACCCAGGTGGCCCTGGTCTACGACAGCGGCAACTACGGTCCTACCCTCGACAAGGTCCTGGAGATGGTCGACTACCCGGCCCTGCGCCGGGAGCAGGAGGAGGCCCGCGCCGGGGGGCGTTACCTCGGCATCGGGTTCTCCACCTACATCGAGGCCTGCGGCATCGCGCCGTCGGCCGTGGTCGGGTCCCTCGGGGCCCGCGCCGGTCTCTACGAGAGCGCCAGCGTGCGCGTGCAGCCCACGGGCAAGGTGACCGTCTTCGTGGGCAGCCACTCCCACGGCCAAGGCCACGACACGACGTTCTCCCAGCTGGTGGCCGACCAGCTGGGCATCGCCATGGACGACGTGGAGATCGTCCACGGCGACACCGACCAGGTGCCCTTCGGCATGGGCACCTACGGCTCGCGCAGTCTGGCCGTGGGCGGCGTGGCGATCACCAAGTCGATCGAGAAGATCAAGGAGAAGGGCGCCGCCATCGCCGCCCACCTGCTGGAGGCGTCGGCGGACGACCTGGAGTACGCCGGCGGCCAGTGGACGGTGCGCGGCACCGACAAGTCGATCGGTTTCGGGGACGTGGCCCTCACGGCCTACGTGCCCCACAACTACCCGGAGGGGCTCGAGCCGGGGCTGGAGTTCTCCAGCTTCTACGACCCGGCCAACTTCACCTTCCCCTTCGGGGCCCACATCGCCGTCGTCGAGGTCGACACCGAGACGGGGGTGGTGAAGCTGGTGCGCTACGCGGCCTGCGACGACGTGGGCAACGTCGTCAACCCGATGATCGTCGACGGCCAGGTCCACGGCGGCGTCACCCACGGCATCGGCCAGGCCCTGATGGAAGGCGCCATCTACGACGACGACGGGCAGCTGATCAACGGCTCGTACATGGATTACGCCCTGCCGCGGGCCGACGAGCTGCCGCGTTTCGAGACCGGCCGCACGGTCACCCCGTGCCCCCACAACCCCCTCGGCGTCAAGGGCGCCGGCGAGACCGGCACCATCGGCGCCACGCCGGCCGTGGTCAACGCCGTCATCGACGCCCTCTGGCCCCTGGGGGTGCGCCACCTCGAGATGCCTCTCACGCCGCAGCGGGTGTGGCAGGCCATCCAGTCCGCCAACGGCAGTTGAGGAGGAGGGAGAGATGATTCCTTCGAGCTTCGAGTACCATCGTCCCGCCTCCCTGGACGAGGCGGTGAGCCTGCTGCAGGAGCACGGGGAGGACGCCAGCCTGCTGGCCGGCGGCCACAGCCTGCTGCCGGCGATGAAGCTGCGCCTGTCGGCGCCGGAACACGTGGTCGACATCGGCCGCATCGACGAGCTGCGCGAGATCCGCTCCGAGGGGGGCGGCGTCGTCATCGGCGCCGGCGCCACCCACCACGACGTGGAGTCCTCCAGCGCCGTCGCCGCCGGCGCCCCGCTGCTGGCCCAGGCGGCCGCCGTCATCGGCGACGTGCAGGTGCGCAACGCCGGCACCATCGGCGGCAGCCTGGCCCACGCCGACCCCGCCGCCGACTACCCGGCGGCGGTGCTCGCCTCCGAGGGCTCGGTGGAGGTCGTCGGTCCCGACGGGGCCCGCTCCATCGCCGCCGCCGACTTCTTCGTCGAGCTCTTCGCCACCGCCCTGCAGCCGGGCGAGATCGTCACCGCCGTGCGGGTGCCCGCCCCGGGCGCCGGCACGGGCGTCTCGTACCTGAAGTTCCCGCACCCGGCGTCGCGCTTCGCCGTCTGCGGCTGCGCCGCCGCGGTCACCGTCAGCGGCGGCGCCTGCGGCAGCGCCCGCGTCGCCTTCAACGGCATCGCCAGCGCCGCCTTCCGCGACGCCGGCGTCGAGGCCGCCCTCGCCGGAGCCTCCCTCGACGAGGAGTCGGTCAAGGCCGCCGTGGCCGGGGCCGCCGAGGGCCAGGAGCTGCTGGCCGACAGCTTCGCCGGCGAGGACTACCGCCGGCAGCTGGCCCGGGTCTACGCCCGCCGGGCGGTGCTGGCGGCGGCCGCCGCGGCCTGAGAAGTCACCGGCTCGGCGCACGCCGGGCCCTTCACGGAGGGGCGGGCCACGGTCCGCCCCTCTTTTCTTGTCCGCCTCAGGGGGCCCTCCCATGGAACCCGCCATCCGGATGACGGGCGTCACCAAGAGCTTCGGGCGGACCACCGCCGTGGAAGACCTGGATCTGGAGGTGCCCCGGGGCGGGCTGCACGGGTTCATCGGGCCCAACGGCGCCGGCAAGACGACCTCGATCCGGATGATCCTGTCCATCCTCTTCCCGGACTCTGGGGCCGTCTCGGTGCTGGGACATCCCTCCGCCCTGGACGCCAAGGACCGCATCGGCTACCTGCCCGAGGAGCGGGGCCTGTACCGAAAGATGAGGGTCCGCTCCTTCCTCAAGTACATGGCCCGCCTCAAGGGCGACGAGGGCCCCGATCTCGACCGCCGCATCGCCGAGTGGCTGGAGCGCGTCGGTCTTCCCGGGGACGGGACCGGGCGCTGCGAGGAGCTGTCGAAGGGGATGTCTCAGAAGGTGCAGTTCGTGGCCGCCGTCATCCACCGGCCCGACCTGCTGGTCCTGGACGAGCCCTTCAGCGGCCTCGACCCGGTGAGCACCCGCAGGCTCCGCGACGTCATCCTCGAGGAGCGCGGCCGGGGCGCCACGGTCCTGCTCTCCACGCACGTCATGCCCCGGGCCGAGGAGATCTGCGAGCACGTCGTCATGGTCCACAAGGGCCGCAAGGTGCTCGACGACTCCCTCGCCGCCATCCGCCGCCGCCACGACCCGCGGTCGATCCGCTTCGAGCCCCTCGATCCGGAGGCCGACACCACGCCCCTGGCTTCGCTGCCCGGCGTGGAGAGCCTGCGGGGCGAGGACCGGGGCCTGGAGATCCGCCTCCGCCAGGGCACCGATCCCTCCGCGGCGATGCCGCTCATCCTGCAGACGGTCCCGGCGGCGCGCATCGAGCTGGCCCGGCCCCGTCTCGAGGACGTCTTCCTCGAGCAGGCTTCGGAGGCCCGCTCCCCGGAGGAGGAACGGCAGCTGCGGGCGGAGCTCGGCGACGCCGCTCCGGAGGGTACCGAATGAGACGCGTCCTCAGGATCGCCCTCCGGGACTTCCTCGCCGTCGTGGCCAGGAAGGGCTTCATCTTCGGGGTGCTGCTCACCCCGGCCATGATCGCGGCCATGGTCGTCCTGGGACCCCGGTACATGCACATGATCGCCCACGCGGACTTCCGCATCGAGGGGGAGTACGCCGTCCTGGACCCGACGGGGCGGGTCCTAGCCGAGATGGAGCGGGTCCTGGATGCGGGGGGAATCGCCGAAGGCGAGCTGCGGGAGCTGCGCCGGAACCTTGAGCAGGCGCCGGAGGCGGCCCGGGCCCTCGCCGAGGCCGCCATCGAGCAGGCGCGGAGGGAGTCCCACTGGCCCGCCGGCGAGATCCGGCTGATCCCGCTGGCCGCGGGCACGGAGATGGAAGCGGCGAAAGTCTCTCTGAGCGCCGAGGACGGCGAGGCCGGGCCCCGGGCCCTGATCGTGGTCCACGAGGACGCCGTGGAGGCGGCCGGTCCCGAGGCCGGGTTCGGGACCTACGACCTCTACGTGCCCGCCGGCCTCGACCAGCGGGAGCTGGACTTCCTGCACCGCATCGCCCGGGAGGCGATCGTCAGCGCCCGCGTCTCCGCCCGGGGCCAGGACCGGGCCGGGATCGAGTCCCTCGTGCGGGTCTCCCGGCCGCGGTCGACCACGGTCGGCGCGGGGGACGAACGGCAGACGGTCAGCGGCTTCGGCTTCATCCTGCCCGCCGCCTTCACCCTGCTCCTGTTCATGGGGGTCATGACCGGCGGCCAGACGCTGCTGACCTCGATGGTGGAGGAGAAGTCGAGCCGCGTCGTGGAGGTGCTCCTGTCGGCGGTGTCGCCGATGGAGCTCATGGCCGGCAAGCTCATCGGGGGCGTGGCGGTCAGCCTGGTCATGATGGGCGTCTACGTCCTGACGGGGCTGGCGATGCTGGCCTCCTTCTCCCTCTTCGGCCTCCTCGACCCCTGGCTGATCCTCTACCTGCTGATCTTCTTCTTCATCGGCTTCTTCACCCTCGGGGCCCTGATGCTGGCCGTGGGAGCCGCCGTCAACGACATGAACGAGGCCGGGCCGCTCCTGACGCCCCTCATGCTCGTCTCCATGGCCCCGTGGCTCCTCTGGCCGCTGGTCTCCACCAGCCCCGGCCACCCGGTCGCCGTCGCCGCGAGCTACCTGCCGCCCGTCAACACCTACGGGATGCTCATGCGCATGGCCTCGACCCAGCCGCCCCCCTGGTGGGAGGTCTGGCTGTCGATCGCGGTCGGCGCCGCCGCGGTGGTCGGAGCCGTGTGGCTGGCGGCCAAGGTCTTCCGGATCGGACTGCTGATGCAGGGCAAGCCGCCCGGCCTGAAGACGCTCCTCGCCTGGATCCGGGCCGCCTGAGTCCCGGGTTTCCGGCGCCACCGAGGGCCGGAAACCGCAGCCGACCGCTTCGCCGGAGGGGCCTGCCGCCGGCGGGCGGTCCGGGTCTGCGACGCCGGCGGACGCCGGCGCAACGGGCTGGCGGCGCTCCCCATGGCTGCCGGATTCCCCGCCGCCGACGGCTGCCGGCCGGGTCTGTCGCGCTGGGCGGTGCCGGCGGCGGAGGCCGCGGCCCCAGAGAGTCGATTGTCGAGTACCTGTAACGGTCGCGCCGCGCGATCGTCACTTCGGCGCCCTAGCTTGATGACTCTCCCCCGCCTCTTCACAGCTGCTCGTCACCCCGCTCTCCGCTCGCCAACGGCCACTCACGCGACAGGAGTTCCGCCATGCCCCAGGAAACCCTGATGATCATCGGGTTTCTGCTCGGCGCCTACTCGATCGTCGGCAACGACGCGATCCAGACCCTGGGGACCTTCCTCAGCTCCAACACCCACCGCCCGTGGTGGGTGCTCTGGCTCTTCGGCGGCGGGGTCATCACCGTCGTCCTGGTCTACGGGTGGGTGGTCCATTCGGGGGACGTTTCCTACGGCCGGCTGCGGGCGATCCCGGTGCCGGAGCGGTTCGTCTGGATCTACTGCATCCCCCCCTTCGTCCTGCTCCTGCTGACGCGCGTCGGGGTCCCGGTGAGCACCACCTTCCTCACCCTGACGATCTTCGCCCCCAAGGCGCTGCCGGCGATGCTGGTCAAGTCGCTGCTGGGATATGCGACGGCCTTCGTCGCCGCCATCCTCGTCTACAAGCTGGTCACCCGCGCCCTCGAGCACCGCTTCAACCAGACCGAGGGCCCCACCGGCGGCTGGTGGGTCGTGGCCCAGTGGTGCTCCACCGGCTTCCTCTGGAGCCAGTGGCTGATCCAGGACCTGGCCAACATCTACGTCTTCCTGCCCCGGGACCCGGTGACCCGCACGCCGGACATCTCCGTGGGGTGGTTGGCGGCCAGCGTCGTCGTCATCGTGGCCCTGCTCGCCTACATCTTCTACACCCACGGCGGCGCCATCCAGAAGGTGGTGCTCACCAAGACGAACACCACCGACATCCGCTCGGCGACCTTCGTCGACCTCATCTACGGGATCGTACTGTTCCTGTTCAAGGAGGTCAGCAACCTGCCCATGAGCACGACCTGGGTCTTCGTGGGCCTGCTCGCCGGACGGGAGATCGCCATCGCCTGGAACGAGAACCACCGCGGGCGCCCGGAGGTCACCCGCCTGGTCCTCACCGACCTGGCCAAGATCTTCTCCGGACTCGGGGTGAGCGTCGCCCTCGCCCTGCTGCTGCCCAGGCTGGTGTAGCTACCACCCCTTCCAGCTGCCGTCCTCGTGGCGGTACTGGCGCCAGGGCAGCGGCTCGTACGGCAGCTTCTCGATCTCCCGGGCCTTCACGGTGACGCCGAGGCCCGGCGCATCGGAGAGGCTGATGTGGCCGCCGGCGATGGTCCAGTCGTGCTCGACGTACTCCCCGAAGCCGTCGAACCAGGAGCGGCTCATCTCCTGGATCAGGAAGTTGGGTGTCACGGCGTCGGCGGTCAGCGAAGCGGCCAGGGTCAGGGGGCCGCCGGCGTTGTGGGGCGCCATCAGCATCTGCTCCGCCCGCGCGGCGCGGCCGATCTCCACCAGGCCGGTGATGCCCGAGCAGTGGCAGACGTCGGGCTGCAGGTAGGCGCAGGCGCGGCGCCGGATCAGGGGCTGGAAGTCGGCGAGGGTGAAGAGCTTCTCCCCCGCGGCGACCGGCACCGGGCTCTTCCTCGACACCTCCAGCAGGGCCTCCACCGAGCCGGTCTTCACCGGCTCCTCCAGGAACAGCGGCCGGTACCGGGCGACCGCCTCGGCGAAGGCGAGGCTCAGCTCCGGCGTGGGGCTGCCGTGGGCGTCCAGCAGCAGGTCGAGGCCGTCGCCCACGGCTTCGCGCATCGCCTGCACGCAGGCCGCCGAGTGGTCGACGGCCCCGCGGTCCATGGGCCAGGTCCGCGTCTCCAGGGGATTGCCCTTGACGCCGGCGTACCCGGCCTCCAGGGCCTCCCGGGCGCCGGCGGCGGCCGCCTCCGGCGAGTCCAGGGAGGTCGAGGTGTAGACGCGGACCCGGTCCCTGCGCTTGCCGCCGAGGATGGTGTGGGCCGGCACCCCCCAGGCCTTCCCGGCGATGTCGTGGAGGGCCTGGTCCACCGCCGCCAGGGCGCTGCCGAAGACGGGTCCGCCCTTCCAGGGCATTCGGTCCTGCACATCCTCGCACAGGGCCTGCACCTGCAGCGGGTCGCGTCCGACGAGCAGCTCCTCCCAGGCGTGGAGGGCCGCCTCCACCGGCTCGACGAGCCACTCGCCGGTGCCCTCCCCCCAGCCGCTGATGCCGGCGTCGGTCCGCAGCTCCAGGAACAGCCACGGCTTGGAGGTGGAGCACAGCAGCTCGCCGGTGGCCGGGTCATGGATCCGCTGCCCGGTGGGGACGCTGAACTTGTAGGTGCGCAGAGAGCGGATCTTCACGGGGTGACCTCCCTTGGCTGGCGGCGGCGGCGATTGCACAAGTGGATAGTCGTCGCTATAGTCGAAGTCAATGAGGGAGATCGTCTCATGACCGAAGTCATCTTCGAGGTAACCGAAGCGGCCGAAGGCGGCTTCGACGCCAGGGCGCTCGGACACAGCATCTTCACCCGGGGAGAGGACTGGGACGACCTGAAGGTGATGGCCAGGGATGCGGTCCTCTGCCACTTCGAGGAAGAGGAGGCGCCGCGGGTGATCCGGCTGCATCTGGTGCGGGAGGAAGCCATCGCTGTATGAAGCTTCCGCGTGACCTGTCCGGGGAGGAGGTCGCCGGGCTGCTCTCGCGCCACTACGGTTACCGGATCGCGCGTACGAGCGGAAGCCACATGAGGATGACCTTGACGATCGGTGACAACCGACACAGTGCGACCGTACCCAGACATCGGGACCTGCGTGTCGGCACCCTCGACGGCATCATTGCCGACGTGGCGGCGTTCCTCGGTCAGTCGAAGGAGCGAGTACGCCAGACGCTATTCGGGTGATGGGGCGTTCCACCACCAGCCCTACTCCGGCGTAGCAGCAACTCTTCGCCAAGTAAGGTAGGCTCCGCTCTCAGTAGGTCGCGCCAGTACCGCTCAGTCGAGCTGGAGGTGCTCGGGCACCAGTTCCTGGCGGAAGCGGAAGACCTGCGGGTCGGCGGCGTCGACCCGCACCCGGACCCAGTGCAGGTGGGGCGAGCCGAAGACCTCGAGGCGCGTGAAGTTGTCGAGACGCCGGCGGCTGACCGGCCCCAACAGCGGCTTGTCGATGCGGAAGTAGTGGGCGTCCCCGTGGACGAGGAGGACGGGCCGGGCGAAGGCGGAGGTCTCGGCGGCCAGGGCTTCGATGAACCCGGTGTAGGGCTCTGGCGGGTCCGCCCCCTGGTGGCGCTCGAAGCGCGGGTTCGCGTGGACGGCGATGATCACTCCGGCGGCGTCCGACTCCCCCGCCGCCTCGAAGGCCTGGCCCATCCAGGCGACGGCCGCCTCGTTGCGCCGGGTCACCTCGGCGTCGTCGGCCGGGGTCCGTGCCGGGAAGGGGGCCAGGGCGTTGCTGCTTCCCACGATGTGCAGGGTGGCGAAGACGACGCCGCCGCGGCTCCAGCGGACGTTCTCGGGGAACTCCTCCCAGGCCGGGTCCGCCGCCTGGGAGACCACCTGCAGCGAGTCCCCTCCCAGGACCCGCCCCGGGGGGGTGAAGAACAGGGCCCGCAGCTTCGCCAGCCGCTCCAGGGGCTCCCGGAACCCCGGGCCCGGCCGGTGGCAGTCCGTCCAGTCGTTGTCCCCCGGCGTCAGCACGAAGGCATGGCGGAAGGTGGAGAACAGCTGGAGCCGCGACTCCAGGGCCTCGTCGGCGCAGGAAGTACTGCCGCCCTTGATGTCCCCCACGTGCAGCACGAAGGCGAGGTCCTCGGCGTTGATGAGATCCCGGAGCCGGAGGAAGCGCAGGCTGTCGGTCTCGCTGTAGGGCACGTCGCCGATGGCGGCGAACTCGAAGGCGTCGGCATGCGCAGTCGGCGCCTGCCACGGGAGATGGGCCGCGGCGCAGAGCAGGACGGCGCGGGCGGCTCCCTTCACGGCGTCAGGGAACACCGTCCCACTCCTCTCCGTAGTGGAAGGTGATCTCCTCGTCCTTGCGGATCACCCGCCGGGCGTAGAGCCGGTCGCCGTCGAACTCGGCGTTGGGCCTGCTGGAGTGATTGAGGAAGCGCAGGCCGCTGCGCCCCAGCCGGCCCACGGTCCGGCCTTCCCCCCACTCGACCCACAGGACGTAGGTGCTGTCGCGTCTGGTGGTGACCCCGGTGTACACGCCGATCATCTCCCCTCGAGGGATCCGGCGGGCGGCGAAGACGCCGGTGCCGTGGATCGGGCTGGGAGCGTTGTAGTAGTTGCGGTTCGGCACGGCGGCCAACGGTAGGGATGGTTCGGGGGCTTCGGCAAGGAGGTCGACGACAGGCCCGGCGGGCGCCCCTGTTGCGTCGGCAGGGGCGCTGCCGGGCGGAAGATCAACCCCTTTCTAGCCTTCCTCGTCGTGGTCCTCCTCGTGGGAGTGCTCGGAGCCCGGGCCGTCTTCTTCGACGTGGATCTCGACCTCCTTCGAGACGAAGTCGGCGTGGTCGTTGTGGTTCAGCTTGATCACCAGGGTGGTCTGCCCTTCTTCCAGGCCTGCCACGTGGAAGGACCAGGGGCCGTCTTCCTCGTGGTGCTCGACCTCGGCGATGGTCTCGTCGCCGATCTCCCAGCCAAGGCCGTATCCGTCGTCCGCGTCCGGGACGAACCGGTCGCCGTCTTCGGCGAGGAAGCGCACCGTCAGCAGGGCTGTTTCCAGGCCGTGGCCGACCTCGATTTCCCCCTCTACCTGGCCGTTTTCCTGGCGGACGAGTTCCTCGCCGCTGCCGAGGATGACCAGGCCGAAGGCCTCGGCGTGGTCATCCCACTCATGGGGGTCCACGGGATTGTCGTCGTCGCCGCAGCCGGCGAACAACAGCAATGCGAGAAGGGATGATGCGGTTGAGATGATCCTGAGCATGGTACGGTCCTCCGGGTAGTGTCCCCGCGCCCGGATGGGCCCGGGGAACATGTGGTAGGTGTGAACCGGGCGGAGATGGCCGAGGGATTGAGCCCTCCAGCCTGGTCCGACCGGAGCCGGGAGAATCGCATCCGCACACACCGATCCGGTGGCCGCTGAAGGGACGAGCGGAATCCCCCGGGACGGTGGGAAGGGACTAGGGGAAGCGGGTGCGGATGCTCAGGAGCGGGGTGGGGCGCGGTTCTCGAAGGAGTAGCCGCGGAAGAAGAGCGGCAGCGGGAGGGACCAGGGAGTACCCCTGCGGAGGCGGGTACCGGCGCTCCCGAAAAGGAGCGGAAGGATGACGACCACGAGCAGCACGAGGCCGCTCTCGATCATGCAGACCGGGCAGCTCTCCGGCCCGGCTTCCCCCTCGTGCTCGTGAAACAGCTCGTGACCGAAGGGAAGGGCCAGGAGGAGTCCGATCAGCAGGGCCCCGAGGCAGAGCGCTGCCAGATTCGCGGGCCCTCGGCGGTCCTTGCGGTCGTGCTTCACCCGTTGCTCACTCGCCAGACCGTGGCGCCACCCTGGGCGTCGAGGGCGGCCAGGGCGCGGCCATCGGGCCGCCAGTACAAGGCGCCGACAACATCCGCCACGGGCGCAGCTCCTATCGGATCGCCTTGTCCATCGCGCCTGAGCGACCACACGACGACGGCGCCATCCCGGGCTCCCGAGGCCAGGCGCATCCCGCGGCGAGCGAAGGCGAGGGCTGTAACCGTTCGAGCATGATGCTCCAGAACGCCGGGCCGCGTGCCTTCGGGACCACTCCCCCGAAAGCTCCAGACCGTCACCGCCTCGCCTCCGCCGGTGGCCAGCAGGGTGCCGGTGTCATCGAAGGCCAGGGCCGACGGCTTGGCCGGATATCCCGACATCATCGAGTCCTCCTCCGTGGAGCGGCGCCAGAAGTGAACCGAGTTGTCCTGGCTGCCGCAGGCCACGATATCCCCGTCCGGGCTCAGTACCAGCGACACCAGGGAGCCCTGCCACTCCAGCTTCTGGCGAAGCTCCCCGGTGGACGCGTCGAAGAACGCCACCCGGCCGTAACAGGCCGTCGCCAGCTCCTCGGCGCCGGACCAGGCGATGGCGCTGACGGTGCTGGGATGGTCGTCTGATCGCCAGACTTCTCCGCCGTTGGCAGCATACGCGCGAACCTGCCGGGAGCAGGAGGCTGCCAGCCACTGGCCGTCGGGCGACCACGCCACGTTTTCCACCCAACCGCCGCCGACGTCGATAGCCTCGCTGACCTGACCGTCGGCGACGCGCCAGATGAGGACTCGTCCGTCCTGGCCGGCCGTAGCGAACGTGGTTCCACCAGGGTGGATCGCCATGGCGAGGACGCCGCCATCGTGAGCTCCCTGCCGCGCCCAGGCGCTTGCGCCGGACTTGCCGTCGAAGGCGTGGACGCCGCCCGCGGCGTCACCGACCACCAGCGCCTCGCCGCGGAGGGTCCAGCCCCCGGCGATGGCGTAGTCGCCGGCCTCCGCGGACCAGCCCCGGCGAAGAGCGCCCCTCGGGCCGCCGGCATTCAGATCAGACATGCCTCGAATCCCTGCCGCATGCTCTGCTCATCGAGGTTGCGGCCGATGAACACGAGCTGATTTCGGCGGGGCTCGTCGTCCCATGGACGATCCGGCTGTCCGTCGAAGAGCATGTGAACCCCCTGGAAGACAAAGCGGCGCGACTCCCCCGCGAGACTGATGAAGCCTTTCATCCGGAAGATGTCCACCCCGCGCTCGCGGAGCAGCTCGCCGAGCCAGTCGTTGAGCCTGTCGGGATCGACGTCGCCGTCCCTCTCGATGGCGATCGAGCCCACCGCGTCGTCGTGCTCGTGCTGTGCAACCCAGGTGCGTTCGACCTGCGGCCCGATCGCCGCTCCATCCGCATCCGTCAGCCGGAGATCGAACTCTTCCGCGGTGTGCTGGGCGTAGAGGCCCACCCGCACCTGCTCGTCGACCTCGAGGAAGAACGACTTGGGCCCCGGGGAATCCAGCTGCAGGTTCACGTGCTTTCCGACCGGGATCGCTTCCCCCGGGCCAATGAGCTCCGCAGGTTCGGCGTACCGCCGCACACACCACTCCGCACTCTCCCGGAGGGCGGCGTCATCCGTGCCCTGGTCGGAGACGACGACGAGGGACATGGCCGGGTCGGGTCCCTCGGCCAGGCCGAGCTCGTATCGGCCGGTCTGGAGCGCATAGACTCCGGTCCACTCAAAGGGGTATTCCGGCTCGAGGAAATCGGGACGACGGTCGAGCACCTGGTCCAGGTCGAAGGCGCCGAGGTTGAGTACCGTGTCGACGGGTGCGTTCCCCCGTTCGCTGCGCACGACCCGCGCCATTCGGTTCATCTCTCGGAGCCGCGCCTCGAGCCTGTCGAGGGTCTCGCCGTTGACGAGGTCCGTCTTGTTGAGCACGAGGACGTCCGCGAATGCGACCTGCTCCGTGCTTTCGTCGCTGCGGCCGAGCTGCTGCTCGATGTGGGCTGCATCGACGAGCGTGACGATCCCGTCGAGGGAGAATTCCTCGCGAATCTCGTCGTCCATGAAGAAGGTCTGGGCGACCGGGCCGGGATCGGCGAGCCCCGTGGTCTCCACCAGCACATAGTCGAACTTGTCCCGGCGCTTCATGAGATTGCCGAGGACGCGAATCAGGTCTCCCCGCACCGTGCAGCAGATGCAGCCATTCGACATCTCGAAGATCTCCTCGTCCGCGTCGATGACCAGGGCCTGATCGATACCGACCTCCCCGTACTCGTTCTCGATCACGGCGATGCGCTTGCCGTGCTCCTCACTCAGGACCCGGTTGAGCAGGGTCGTCTTTCCGGAGCCGAGGAAACCTGTGAGGATCGTTACGGGTACTCTTGGAGGCGTGTTCATCTTGTTCTCCCGGGGAGCGTGGTGATGTGCCGATCGACATCCGCGAGGCCAGCGCGGATGAGCCACGGTCTCGACAGCCCTTCCGCCGCAGGCCCGTCGAAGAGCAGCCGCCGGTCTCGCAGCAGGACGACGCGCGCGGCCGGGGATGGCAGTGAGTGGAGGCAGTGAGTGGCCCAGACGCACGCGGCGCTCGTCCGGCGAACGGACTCTTCCACGAGCGTGCGCAGCTCGTGGGCGGCGACGGGATCGAGCCCGGCCGTGGGCTCGTCGAGGAGCAGCAGCGCGGGCTCGAGGACCAGGAGACCGGCGAGCGCCACCCGGCGCTGCTCCCCGAAGCTGAGCTGATGGCACGGACGCTCCAGCAGATGGTCTATGCCCAGGGCCGTCGCCGCCTCCCGGGATCGACGCCGCGCCTCGACGACTTCGACGCCACGGCGAAGCAGACCCCAGGCAATGTCCTCGGCCACGGTGCTGGCGATGAAGTGGTGTTCCGGGTTCTGGCCCAGAAGCGCCACGCGTCCGTCGAGCCGGGCGCCGAGCCTCCCACCGGGCGACACCTGCTTTCCGAGGCGAGCCATGGTCCCTTGCGCCGGTCCGTCGAGCCCCGCGAGCAGGCGCAGCAAGCTCGATTTCCCGGCTCCACTCGGCCCACACACGAGGAGCCACTCCGCTCTTGCCAGGCGAAGTTCGACCTGCTCGAGCACCCGCTGCCCACCGCGTTCGACGTCGATGGCATCGAGGTGAACGCCGTCCTGAGCCCGAAGGTCCTCGGACGGGGCGCTGCGGAGCAGCGCGTTCTCCTCGGCACGTTCGAGGCGCTCGAAGGCATGCAGGGCCCCTTCGCCGAGCAGCGGTCCCCAGGCGCCCAGGGGCAACCGCGGTGACCCCAGGCGGAGGCGGGCGGCGTCACGCCGCTGGACCCACTCACGCTGGGTGAGAACACCGTGCATGAGCGCGTGGTCGAGGCTGGCCACCACGCCCTCGGGAATCCGCAGCCGGAGCAGGAGTTGCCGCAGCGACGCCCAGTCGACCTGGGTGCCAAGCCAGAGGACCCAGATGACGCCACACAGGACCCGGACGCTCGTCCGGACGATGGCGTCCGCGTGGGAGTCCAGGGCCACCCCGCCAAGCAGCGCGAGGGCCACGAGGGCCAGGGTCCAGGCGAGGGCCGGCTCGATCCTTCGGCGTCCACGGGCCCGCGCCAACAGCAGGAGCGCCGCGCCCATCCCCGAGCCGATCAGGGACAGGGTGGTACTGCGCGTGCCCGCGTTGACGATCAGTACGCCGCCGGTCAGGGCGATGGCCATTGCCGCAACCCACAGCGGTTGGCGGCGCTCGAAGAACAGGGGGTGCTCAGCGTGGAGGTGCATCGCGCCCTTCGCCGAGCACCCGCTCCCAACTGCGCCCCGCGACGAATCCCAGCCCGAAGAGTATGAGGATCGACATGGCGAGCCCGGTCTCCCCCTGGCTCAGGTCGACGATGCTCTCCGCGGGCGGTCGCCCCGCCCCCTCGGCGGCCGCACCGAATACGGTTCCGTCGATGCCCTCGTAACCGCATCCGGACAGGCCGATCACCAGCGACAGAAGCATGGCGGACGCAGCGGGCGCGGAGACGGTGCGAAGCGTCCTCAGCGAGCTCGGCAGGAGGCCCGGCCGGCGTGCGGCCAACAGCCGTACGATGCCGACGGAGGCGACGGCTTCAAGAGCTGCCAGGGGGGCCTGGACAGGGGCAAACCCGAGCAGCACGGCGCCGAAGGTCGTGGCAGGTGCGGTCACATCGGACAACGCCGCGGCGAGCACCGCGGCGTCGGCAACGTATACGCTCAGGCCGCCGACGCCGCATGCGAGAGCGACGCCGAGAGCCCCGTCCACACCGAGCCGCCGCAGCAGAGACCAGAGCCCGACGGTCGTCAGAGGCCCCAGCAGTCCGAGTGTCAGGACGTTGATCCCCAGCGTCGTGAGGCCGCCGTGAGCGAAGAAGACCGCCTGCAGCAGGAGCACGAAGAACGTGGGCCACACGATGCGGCGGACGCCGACGATCAGGGCGAGGACCGGCGTAAGGCAGATGTGACTGGTTGCGCCCACGACGGGGACCGGCAGCGGCAGCAGAGTGCCGGCAAAGAGCAGGCTCGTGGCGCCGGCCATGGTGACCGAGGACGAAGGTGTGTCGCCTCGCTTACGCCGCTCGCCGCGAAGGCTCCAGGCGAGAGTGGGTGCAGCCAGGGCACTCCACCCCATGGCCTGGCTGAGCGGAAGCACACCTTCTGCCAGATGCATCAGCGCCCTCCCCGGCGGTCAGCCAGTGGACCGTGCTTGCAGCCGAGGCGAGGATGCCCATCGATCCCACCGCTCCTGGGCGACCGTCATGCCGCCTTGCCACAGGCATCACAGGTTCCGAACAACACCACCTCATGTCGCGTCATCCGGAACCTGTCCGGAACCAGGAACTCGAGGCCCTCGACGCAACCGACGAGGTCGAAGGCGCGGTCGCAGCCCGAGCAGAGGAAGTGATGGTGATGCTCGCGGTCCTTGGGCTCGTAGCGAACGCCGCCCCCCAACCCCTCCACCGGTTCCAGCGTGCCTTCCTCGACGCCCCGTTGAAGAGCGCGGTATACCGTGGCGAGACCGATACCCGTTCCGCTCAGGCGGCTCCACAGTTCCCTGGCCGACAGGGGGCCGTCCGCCTCGGCAAGAGCTCGCAGGACGGTCATCTGCTGTTTCGCTCTCTCCATGGAGATATGATAATCAATTTTCAGTTATCGTCAAGGCTTGCCCCAGCACCCGGAGCCTCGTCCCATAGCGCGGGCCAGCGACGTCTACGTCTGTCGCCTGGTCACGCCCCGACGGCGCACCGGGGGGGCAGGTCCCGGCGTAGAGCAGCCGGGCCTCGAGGCCACCGGCCCAGGCGATGATCTCCCGCACTCAGGATCTGACGAAGGCGCCGTCGGGCGCCTCGGCAGCTCTCCAAGGCTCGGTTCACGCGAAATCCGATCTCCAGAGATGAACCGCCCTTGCCGCAAGCTGGCGCTGCCGTTCGTCCACCAGTTCCGGCGTCCATTGCTCGGGCGCCAGTGCGGGAATCTTCCGGGTCAGGGCATAGGCGCTGTTCTCGTAGGCCGCGCGCTTTTCGCCATATGTCGCATTCCCGACCTCGCGATTGGCGGAGGCTTCGAGAAGGGTGAGATTGCCGAGGCGGTACGTCGATGCCTCCCTCGCTCCGGGCGCGAAGGACTCGCTCCAGGCCTCGGCCGGGTTCTCCGGCAGGACATGCTCGATCGTGCCGGGGTCCGTGTCCGGATCGCAGGCGCGGTCGGCGGCATCCTCTTCGAGTCGCGCCAGGATGTACTTGGCCAGTTTCCTTCTGGAGCCGCGGGTGTTCACGGTGAGGAGGGCGAAATCCTGGCGCATCTTCTCGTCGTCCACGTAGATCGGCTTCAAGTATTCGAAGACCTCCGAGGGGCCGGCGGCGGCGCCGTCGAGCACCGCCCTGGCGGCGCCGTGGTAGACGGGTTCGAGGGCATTCGTGTTGAGGCGGCTGATCACGGTGTAGCGGCAGGAAACCACGCTGACGAGCTTCAGGATGCGGGCGAAGTCCTCCCTCAGAGATTCCCACGCGGCGAACAGCAGGGGCATCGCCTGGTGTACTCGAAAAAGGTTGAGCTCACGGATGTAGGGCCTCGCAGCCGGCCATTCCGTCCAGTAGCTGTGGTTCGGGTCCGAGACCGCGGCGAAGAGCTCTGCCCGCCCTTCGAGGTGGTCGAGGAGACTGAATACATCCTGCGTCGTCTTCGTCCGGTCCCGTACCAGCTTGAAGAGCCGTCCGCTCCGTACTTTCGGCAGCTCGCAGAGCATGTGATAGCGCAGGAACTCCGGAAACCGCTCCTGTTCCACGGTCGAGACGAGGAATCGCCACCGGCGCTGGAGCGCTTCCAGGTCGGCGGCCACGCGCACTCGAGAGAACAGGTAGTTCTTGAGCAGATCCGTGGTCGTCAGTTCCAGGCCGCGCGCGTTGAGCGTCTCGAAGACGGTGTAGGCCTTCAGCTCGTCGTCTACCGTGATGAGGATGAACAGGAACTGGCGGGCCAGGGTCTCGGACAGGAGGCTCGCCATGCCTATCCCGTCGACCTCCAACCCGTCGGCCTCTGCAAGGCAATCCCTGAAGAAGAGAAAGCACTCCCGGAGCCGCCGGTTCGACTTCGGCAGCCCCCCGGGGTTGAGCGGCTCCCTGAGTTGAACGAGGTAGTCCTGGTAGAAAGGATTGTCCGTCTCGTTGAGGTACAGCCGCGTGGACTCGGTGAGGGATGCCGGATCCTTCTCTCCGATGAAGCGATTGCGAAGCTCCCGGCCGCGCTCCCGGTTGGCATCGACGTCGATCCCCTGGTCGGCCATCGTCTGCAGCCGGTCGATCACGGCGAGGGCGAAGAGGCTCAGTGTGGCCAGGCGCTGCTGGCCGTCGATGATCTGGAACTCACGGTCGCTCTTCCCTTCGACGACCAGGGCGCCCATGTAGTGGCGGTCTTCCGCGCGAGGCCTCAACTCGACGATGTCATTCCATAGATCCTCCCACTGCTCCTGCGACCAGGAGTAATCGCGCTGGTAGGGAGGCACGCGGTACAACTTGCCGTTGCCGATCAGTTCCATGTAGTTGATCGTGCGAGTGTTCAGGATGTTCGCTGTCGCCATCAGTCCGCTCCGATCGATCGCCCAGCCAGCAGTTCCCGCCCGTCCCGCCGAAGTCCGGCTCCCGCTCCTGGGCCCCTCCTTCGATAAGATAGGACCCATGCTACCCGGGCACCCTTCAAGTCGGCCGGGCTCAGGCCAGTTGCTCGTAGGCGCGATGGACGATGTCGAGGTCGCGGCGGGCGCGCGCCAGGCCGGAGTACGGCGACGCCTCGCGGGAGGAGAGGCAGAGGAGGAAGTCGTCGGTCATGCGTCCGTACCCCATGAGGTCGGCGAAGCCGGGGAAGCTGAGGCCCTTGCGCCCGGGGCCGCGCACGTGGAGGTAGAGGCCGTTGCTCTCGAAGAGGATGCGGCCCTCGGCCCCGTCGACGCGGGAGTGCTGGAAGACCCCCTTGCCCAGGGTCGGCAGGTCCCAGGCGTAGAGCAGATGCGCCTCCAGTCCGCCGTCCCAGCTCAGGCTCAGGCGGCAGCGCCGCTCCGGGGAGCCCTTCCGGGAGGTCGGGAACTCGGCCGCCACCTGGAGGGGGGCGCTCACCGGGGCCGGCTCCTGGCGGCGCGCCAGGGCCGCGTCGGCGAGATCGGCGATGAGGGCCACGAAGTGGATGCCGCCCTCCAGCAGGGCGCCGTGCCCGGCCTTCCAGCCCTCGGACTCCTGCCCCGTGAGCTTCTTCACCCGCATCGACCGCACGGCGCCGACGCCGTCCCAGGCGACGATCTCCCGCATCAGGACCTGGGAGGGCTTGTAGTAGTAGTTCTCGGCGACCATGACGAAGGCGCCGCCGGGCGCTTCGGCAGCCGCCTCCTCGATTCGCAGCAGCTCCGCGGCATCGACACACAGCGGCTTCTCCACCAGCACCGGGGTCCCGCCGGCCAGGGCCTGCAGGGTCTGCTCCGCGTGCATCTCCGGAGGCGTGGCGACCACCACGCCGTCACTGGACTCCACCAGCTCGCTGAAGCTGCCGCAGGCACGGCCTCCGAACTCGCGGGCGAAAGCCTCGGCCTTCTCGCGGGTGCGGTTGTGGAAGCGCAGCTCCACCCCGCGCTCCGCCAGGTTGCGGGCGTGCAGGCGGCCGATGCCGCCGCACCCGGACAGCCCGACCCGCTTCATCCCCGCTCCCCCCCGGCGATGGCCGGCGCCACCCGCAGGGCGTTGGCGGCGATCGTCAGGCTGGGGTTGACGCCGCCGCTGGCGGGGAAGCAGGAGCCGTCCACGACCCACAGGTTGTCCACCCCCCACAGCCGGCACCCGGGGTCCAGGGCGCCGTCGTCGGGGGAGGCGGCCATGCCCACGGAGCCGACGCCGTGGGAGAAGGTGTCGATCTCGTAGACCCGGGTGGTCCAGGCCCCGGCCGTCCGGAGCAGCCGGCGGGCCCGGGCGACGAGGTGATCCCGGCGGCGCAGGTCGGCGGGGCCGTACTCGTGGTCGACCTGCGGCACCCGGACGCCGAAACGGTCCCTCTCGTCGGAGAGGGATACCCGGTTCTCCGGCCGGGGGTCGTCCTCGGCAACGCAGAGCAGGTTCTGCATGTAGGCGGACATCCAGCCGGCGAGCCTCTTCAGGCCCGGGGGCGCGTGGTGGCGGATCACCGCCGCCGCGGGGGTGTAGATGTCCTGCACCGTGCCCGTGGCGGTGCCCAGCTCGGCCCGCAGGTCCTCGTAGAACTCGGTGAAGCAGAGCTGCTTGTGGAAGACCTGGCGCGGGTTGGTGGGGGCGCGGAAGAGGCCGGCCACCACGGCGTTGCAGTGCCGCATCAGCCGCCGCCCGATCCAGCGGCCGCCGGGGCTGTCCTCGCCGAGACCGGAACGCAGCAGCAGCGCCGGGGAGTGCAGGGCGCCGGCGGCGACGACGAACCTGTCCGCCTCGAACTCATGTCCTTCCCCGGTCTCGACGTCGACGCACTGGGCCGCCGCGGCCCTCCCCCCCTCCAGGCGCAGGCGCAGGGCCGCCGCGCCGGCGCGGATCTCCAGCCCCAGCTCCGCCGCCCGTCGCAGCACGGTCACCGCCAGGTCGTTCTTCGCCTCGATCTTGCAGGGGAAGCCGTCGCAGGTGTTGCACAGGATGCACCGGGGGCGGGCGTCGTCGCTGAAGTTGAGGGCCAGGGGGATGGGAAAGGGCCGCCAGCCGAGGCGCCGGGCGGCGGCGCGCAGCCGCTGGGCGGGTTCGGTGAACGGGACCGGCGCCCGCGGATAGGCCGCCGACCTCGGGGGCTCGCAGGGGTCGGCGCCGGCCTCGCCGTGCACGTCGAGGAGCGCCTCGGCCCGGGTGTAGTGGGGCTCCAGCTCCCCGTAGGAGAGGGGCCAGCGGTCGAGGTCGGCCTCGCGCAGGCGCAGGGAGGCGCCGCCGTAGACCACGGAGTGGCCGCCCAGCATCTCCATCGGCCGCAGCGGCGCGTGGCGCCGGGCCCCGTACTGGCGCACCTGCACCGGCGACGCGCTGCGGTAGCGATCGCCGGTCACCACTTGGCGCGGGTCCCAGTCGCCGTCGTCGCGGCGCACCGGCCGGCCGCGCTCGAGGAGCAGCACCCGCAGCCCCGCCTCGGTCAGGGCCAGGGCGGTGAAAGCGCCGCCGAAACCGGAGCCGATGACGACGGCGTCGTACGCCATCACCCCCCCGCGCCGGGGAGGACCGCCTCCACGATGTAGAGGGCCGCCAGGGCGGCGATGATGACCAGGGCCGCGTAGTGGAAGCGCTCCCGCATCCGCAGCTCGGGCTCGCGGCGCGGCAGGTCGGGCCGGAACTTCCCGGACATGTTGCGCTGCACGTAGGTCTTGTAGTACTCGACGGCGAAGCGCTCGAGGCCGCCGTTCATGTAGATCAGGAACCCCAGGCCCACCGCCGGCCCCCCGGGATCGGCGAACCAGAAGAGGGGGCTGAGCACGGCCAGCACGAGCCCCGAGCGCTGGAACTTCAGGGGCCGGAAGCCCTCGAAGGGGGCGTCCTTGTAGGCGCCGCCGAGGGAGACGAGCAGGCCGGTGCCGTAGGCGGTGACCACGAACATCCAGAACCGCTCCACCGGCAGGTCGATCCAGAGGACGGCGAAGACGGCGGCGACGATCGCCGTGCCCGCGGCGTAACGCGTCAGGTCGCTGCCCACGTGACGGCCGAAGAAGGTGATGCGCGAGGGGACGAAGTACTTCTGCTGGTCCTCGGTGCGGAAGAAGCCCTTGTAGATCTCGGCCAGGAACCGCTCGAGCCCCATGACGAGGAAGAACAGCTGGAACAGGGTCAGGTCGGCAAGGCGGGCGCGCCACGGGGGCACCAGGCAGAGGAGGGCGAAGAGGGCGAGGTGGAACCAGATGCTGCGCGGGAAGGTCCGCGGCTTCCAGCCCTCGTAGGGGGAGTCCTTGAAGGCGCCCCACAGGCTGGTGTAGAGCCCGGAGACGACGGTCACGAGCAGCTGGAGGGCGACCGGCATGGGCGGCAAAGATACCGGAGCCCCACCCGGGGCGCCAAGCTGGCGCTCCCTTTGGCCGCCGCCGGGACGGGTCTTAGAATTGCACCCTTCCCGCCCCCTTCCCGCGATCCCGGAGCCCTCGACATGCGACTCGGAGTGGTGGGTCTGCTGCCCGCCGATTTCCGCGACATCACGCCCGGACATCTCTCCGCCATCTCCGGCCTGGGACTGACCGGCGCCGGCAGCCACGCCAGCGGTGAGATCCTCGGCGAGGCCACGCCCGACCAGTGTGCCAGCGTGCGGGCGGTCTTCGAGGGAGCCGGCATGGACCTGGTGCAGTTCGGCATCGGCTACTCCGGGTGCCTCTTCGATCCCGACCAGGCGGTGCGGGCGCGTCTCCTCGACACGATCGGCCGCGGCATCGAGGTCTCGGCCGCCCTCGGCGCCCACTTCTGCCTGATCCGCACGGGCAGCCTGAACCCGGCCGGCTCCTATGCCCCCGGCCCGGAGAACCACCAACCCGAGTGCCGCGACCGCCTGCTGGTGTCGCTGCGGCGGATCGCCGCCAGGGCCGAGGCCGAGGGCGTCACCATGGTCGTCGAGACCCACCTGCTGACGATCATGGACTCGCCCGAGACCAACGCCTCCCTCCTCGCCGAGGTCGGCTCCGAGCGCCTGCGCGTGGTCATGGACTGCGCCAACCACTTCCAGGCCGTGCACCAGGTCTACGACTCTCGTCCCCGCATCGACCGCATCTTCGAGCACATGGGGCCCATCGCCGGCTGCGGCCACCTCAAGGACGCGGCCGTGCGCGGCGGCTTCGTCAGCCACGTGGACGAGGAGGTCCCCGGCGAGGGCGACCTCGACCTCGGGTACCTGCTGCAGCGCTGGCAGGAGATCCGCCCCGAGGGCTACATGCTCCTGGAGCACCTGCCGGACGAGAAGTACCCCCTCGCCGCGGCCAACGCCCACCGCATCGCGGCGCGGGCCGGCGTGGAGGTCCACTGATGGCCCCTGCCTACGTGCCGGTGCGGCGGGCCACGGTGGAGGTGCTCTTCACGCTGGAGAAGGAGGCGGCCAAGCCCAACGGCCTGCAGTACGACGCCGCCACCGACCGGCTGCTGGCCGCCGACCAGCGCGACGGCGCCCTGATCACCGTGGAGGATCCGCGGGGCGAACGCAGCCAGAGCGAGTTCGCCGCCGGCTCCACCGGCCCCAGCGGCGTCACCGTCATGCCCTGGCAGGGCGAGGGCATCACCGTCATGTCGGGCACCCACGCCCCCGACCTGACCGTGATCGACTCCGGCGGCCAAGTCTACTCCGTCGACCACCGGGGCGTGGGCACCGGCATCGTCGGCTTCTCCAAGGAGCCGGTCACCGGCCAGCACACCGGCTTCCACGGCCTCGAGTGGGACGGCAGCCACCTGTGGGCGGCCTCGCCCCCGGCCCGGAAGATCTTCCGCCTCGACCTGCGGCCCGACGCCGACGGCCGGCCGTCGGTCGCCGGCTGCTCGTGGTTCCCCCTGGTCTTCGGCAACCGGCCCCACGGCCTGGCCTGGGCCGATCCCGCCCGCCGCACGGTGTGGTGCAACGACACCACCCTCAACTGCGTGTACCGCTACGACACGGTTACGGGGGAATGCGTGGAGATCCTGGTGCTGCCCGCCGACGCGCCCGTGAGCCACGGCATGACGATCGTCGACGGCGACCTGTGGTACTGCGAGGACAACACGGCCCGCATCTGCCGGGTCGTCAGGGAATCCGGCTGATCCGCCTCAGCCCGGCATGCGCACGGCCGCATCGCGGCGCTCGCGCATCCCCGACTGCATCGACTCCGGGTAGCGGTGGGGCAGCCGCGACACCTCGTCCAGCCGGGCCCGGGCCTCGTCGGGCAGGCGCCAGCCGGCGGTGGCGAGGGTGTCTCCCAGTTGCGCGGGGCTGCGGGCGCCGCAGATCGCCGAGGTGATCGCCGGCTGCTCCAGCACCCAGCGCACGGCCACTTCCACCGGCGTGCGCTCCAGCTCCGCGGCCACGGCCAGCAGCGTCTCCAGGGTACGGTCGGCGCTGGCGGCGAAGTAGCTCGCCGGATAGGCCCACCCCTCCTCCGACCGGGTGCCCGCGGAGACGCGCTCGCCGGGGCGGTACTTGCCGGTGAGGAAGCCGCCCCCGAGGGGCGACCACACGACGACGCCGAGCCCCTTGTGCAGGCACAGGGGGATCAGCTCCTGCTCGATGTCGCGGACCACCAGGCTGTACTGGGGCTGGTAGCACTCGAAGCGGGACCAGCGGTTGTGGTCGCTGATCCACAGGCATTCCATGAGCCGCCAGGCCGGGTAGTTGCTGCACGCCGTGTAGCGCACCTTGCCCTGGCGCACGAGGTCGTCCTGGGCCCGCAGCATCTCCTCCATCGGCGTCTGCACGTCCACGTGGTGGATGTAGTAGAGGTCGACGTAGTCGGTGCGCAGGCGCCGGAGGCTGTCCTCCAGGGCGTTCATGACGTGCACCCGGGACATGCCCGAGTCGTTGGGGCCCGGCCCCATGGGGTTGAAGAACTTGGTGGCGATCACGTGGTCCCGGCGGCGGCCCTCCAGGGCGCGGCCGAGGTACTGCTCCGAGAGGCTCCCGGCGTAGGTGTTGGCCGTGTCGAAGAAGTTCACGCCCCGGTCGATGGCCAGGTCGACGATGCGGCGCGACTCCTCCTCGTCGGCGCCGTGGCCGAAGGTCATGGTGCCCAGGCAGATCTCGGAGACCTTGAGGCCGGAACGGCCCATGCGTCGGTATTCCATGGGCCCTGAAGGTATCCCTTCCTACCCCGGGGCTCCAGCGCTGACCCGGCCGGAGCGGCGGCCTATCTTCCCGAACATGCCCGACCCCCTGGCCCCCCTCAAGCGCTGCGAGCTGCACGTCCACGCCGGCGGGTGCCTCTCGATGGAGGACCTGATCGAGATGGCCGACGGCCGCGCCGGCGACATCGACTGGAGCTCCTTCGTGGAGGCCTTCGAGGCTGCCTACGGCCGGCGCCCCGACCCGAAGGCGATGTTCCGCCGGGCCGCCGGAGGCGACGCCGCCGCTTTGGAGGAGCTGCGCCGGCACTACGTCTTCACCGAGGAGGACGGCCCCGACTTCGCCCGGTTCTCGGCCAAGTTCAGCCTGCTGATCTGCATCGGCCGCCACTACATGAGGCACGTGCCCCGCGGCGGCCGGGAGGTCATGGGCCGCGCCCTCGACCACCACCGCCGCCGCGGCGTGCGCTACGTGGAGATGCGGGCCCACTACGGCCGCACCGGCGACCTGCCGGGCTTCGTCGAGTTCCACCGGACCAACGCCGAGGTCCTCCTCCAGACGCGGGGCGGCGGCTTCGAGCCCCGCTACGTGCCCTCCCTGCCGCGCTCCTCGCCGCTGCCGGCGTACGACCTGCTGCGACGCCTGATGGCCGACCGGCCGGAGCTGGCCGAGGTCGTGGCCGGCGTCGACTTCTGCAACGTCGAGGAGGGCTTCCCCCCCAAGGGGGTGCGCGGCTTCTTCCGGCGGCTCCGGGCGGACAACGACGCCGAACCGCAGGCCGCCCTCGGGGTCCTCTACCACGTGGGCGAGATCTACTTCGACAAGTCCCTGGAGAGCGCCGTGCGCTGGTGCCACGAGGCCGCCGAACTCGGGTCGCGGCGGCTGGGCCACTGCATCGCCCTCGGCCTGGACCCGGAGGTGTCGGTGCAGCGGCGCGGCGGCTCCCACCTGCGGGAGCCGGTGGCCGAGCGGCTCGACCAGATCGCCTGGGACCTGCGCCACCGACGGGGCCTGGAGGATGCCGGCGTGGAGGTCTCTCCCGCCGCCCTGGAGGCGGAGCGCGAGAGCCTCCGGGGGCGGGACCGCACGGCCCTCTGCCGCCGGCCCTACGACGACCGCCGCCTGGAGCAGGTGCGCCGGCGCCAGGAGTTCGTCCTCGGCGAGCTGTCCCGCCTGGGCGTGGTCGTCGAGTCGTGCCCCAGCTCCAACCTGCGCCTCGGCAGCATCCCCCGGCCGGAGCTGCACCCCGTGCACCGCTTCCTCGACTCCGGCGTGGACCTCGTCATCGGCGCCGACGACCCCGGCATCTTCGAGTCTCCCCTGGCCGCCGAGGTCGACTGGGTCGCCCGGACCACCCGCCTGTCGGACGAGGCCCTCGCCGCGCGCCTCGGCGACCCCCTGAAGCACCGCCTTCGCAAAGGAGACCTCCCGTGAGCGACCACCCCCGAATCGGCCTCGTCGGCTTCGGCTACATCGGATCCTACGTGTACGAGCAGATCACCACGCGCCCGGAGCTGGGCCTCGACATCGCCTTCGTCCACAACCGCAGCCCCGGACGCGTCGCCGGGCTGCCAGCAGAGCACGTCCTCGAGGACCTGGGAGCCTTCGCGGGTCACGGCGCCGACCTTGTCGTCGAGGTCGCCCACCCCGACATCACCCGCGGCCACGGCCGCGCCTTCCTCGAGGCCGCCGACTACATGCCCCTCTCCCTGACCGCCTTCGCCGACGCCGAGCTCGAAGCCGCACTCCTCGACACGGCCCGCTCCGCCGGCACCCGCCTCTTCGTCCCCCACGGCGCCGTGGTCGGACTCGACGCCCTCGAAGAGGGCCGCGAGACCTGGAACGAGGTGGGCATGGTCATGAAGAAGCCGGTGCGCAGCCTCGACTTCTCCAGCGCCCCCGGCATCGATCCGGAGGCGATCACCAGGGAGACCACCCTCTTCGACGGCACCGCCCGGGAGATCTGCCCCCTCTACCCCCGCAACGTCAACTCCCACGCCGCCGTGGCCCTGGCCGGCATCGGCTTCGACCGCACCCGCTCGGTGCTGATCGCCGACCCGGCCCTGGAGGCCTCCATCATCGAGGTGGAGGCCCGGGGCGGCGGCGT
Source organism: Candidatus Latescibacterota bacterium (assembly GCA_964291625.2). Taxonomy (GTDB): domain Bacteria; phylum Latescibacterota; class UBA2968; order UBA8231; family UBA8231; genus UBA8231. Next base: position 437,762 of record OZ220089.1, read on the forward strand.
GCAGATCTCGATCCGCCGAGAGAACCCGATGAAGGGCGTCAGCGGCGTGATGACGTTGATGTCGACGCTGGCCAGCATCGGGCGTGCGAAGGGGGATGCGCCGGGGCTGCGGGTTTGTTGAATCCATTCTGCCGGACAGTTCCCTTTTCCCCATGTCGCACCACCCTCTGGTTTGGTTTCATTCGGTTCATGCGGTCTCCTCAGGGCCCCGCGCTGGAAGAGTTATCAACAAGGAGTCTCTGATGCCAAGGCGCCCTCGGCAGCATCAGCTAGAGACAGAGTCCCAGGCCGCCATTCGAACTGCCGTTCCTTCCAAATGGGTCTACCGCGACCTAAAGGATGACTATGGAGTCGACTCTGAGGTGGAAATCTTCGATGATGAAGGTCGGGGAACGGGCGAGAAGTTCCTGGTGCAGTTGAAGGCAACGGACGAGCGAGATCTCGGGAAGGCGCTCAGAGTGTGGCTTCCCCGAGCGAAGCTGAGATACTTCGCGTCTCTTGAACAGCCCGTGCTTCTTGTGCGATTCCACGCGCCCACCCAAACGCTGTACGCTCGGTGGTTTCACTCTTGGGACCCCTACTATGAACCGATGCGGAGAGCCGGCGCATCTCTACTCTTTCGCGAAGAGGATCTCTGGAATGAGGCGACATCGACGTCAATTGAACGCGATGTCAGAGCTTTTCGGGACGTTCGATCTCCAAGGATACCGGGGCCGATCTCCTTTTCTCTTCAGTGCGATGGTGACTTCCATGGGACGCCTTCATTCGAGGTCAAGCTTAGGCTCAAGGAGTCCTGTCATGACCTGAGGCATATCATCAATTTTGATGGCGACTCCACCTCACCGTATCGAATCCACCTCTCAGATGAACTGATCGAGGTGAGGATTGCAGGATCTCACGGGTGCAGCCTGCACTCCAAGGGGCAACCTGATGCTGAATCTAGTCCCCCGACCCACCATGACATCATTATGGCCATCGCTCTGGCAGTGGACCAGACGGGACACGCAGTAGAGGCCGCCCAGATCATGGAGCCCTTCCTTCCTCAGTCGCGGTTGGTTGCTCAACCCGAGGTGGCACTGATGGCTGCGCTGTGTCTCGCAAAGGCAAATCAGATGCACCTAGCACTTGAGGTAGCAGCTCTACTGTTCGAGGATGACACATCGGCCTATTCTGCACGGGTTTTTCTCCTGCCTCTCCTGGCACGGCACTCTCAGATGCCCGCCACAGCGCAAGACCTGTGTGTAAGGGTCCTTAGAAAGGGCTCTGAGCAGTTAGAGTCGAGGTCAGACAAGTCAGGGGCCGCATCCTTGGAGTACACCTGTGGAAACTATCTTCGAAGTTTGGGACGATTGAGGGAGGCCCTGAGTACCTATCGCAGGGCCGCGCAACTCGACCCCGAGTACGAGAAGCGGGAATACTACTGGCGGGAGTTGGGAGGCATTCTCTTCATGGGTCAGAGATATCGGGCTGCAGTCACGGTTTACGCCCGAGCCCTTACAATCAAGGACCAAAGGTTCACGAAGCTGTTGCACGCCGACGCTTTGATGTTTGCAGGGGAGTACAAGAGAGCTGAGGAGGAATTTGCCCAGCTTCTCGAGACACCGATTGATACTGAGGACTTCGAGTGGGCACTGAAGAGGCTGGCACTCTCTCTGGATTCGCCAACAGGTGGGTATAGACGCTCAGAACCGAGGGAGGGCGAGGTACCCTGACGAATTTCCCAATGGATTCCAAGCCTCAGAGATCGTGGAGTCTTGTAGAGCAGCCTTGCAGATAGATGCCCTAGATGGCCTCGCATGGTTCAACCTTGGTGCATCCTTTCAGCAGAGCGGCAAACAGGATGAGGCAGCCAAGTCGTTTCTAACTGCGGCGCTTGTTCGCCCGGGAGATCTTGAGGCATGGGGAAATGTCGTCGCATATGGGATGAACGAGAACCACCTCGTTCTAGTCAGCCTTGCGGCTTGCACAGCCTACAGGCTTAATGGTGAAGAGTTCCTTCGAGAGCTGGCAAAGCGCATCCCCGGCCCCGACAAGCAGGATCAATTCGTGAATCTGATGGGCGAATTCCTCGCGCAGGTGCAGAGAACGGAGGACTCAATGACCTTGAGAGCACACGACGACTCAGGTGGGTGGAAGGAATTCAGAATTCCTACTGCAGGATAAGGGGAGCAAAGGGCTTCATTGTCCAACCTTACTTCCTCTTGGCGAAGGGCAATGTCGCCTGTGTTTTCAGGGCCCTGGACAGTACCTTCTTGGCTCAAGCAAATAACCGGATAGGAAGAGATTGGGCCTGAAGAATGCAGAGAGTTCTTTCAGAATCCGACCGCCGCTTCTGGGACGAGAACGGCTACGTCGTCGTGCCCGACGCCGTCCCCCGGGAGAACCTGGACCGCCTGGTGGAGGCCATCTGGGAGTTCCTCGAGATCGACCCGGACGACCCCGAGGACTGGTACCGCCACGACCCGTACACCCGCGAGCGCCGGACCTCGCCGATCAGCAGCGGCGGCATGGTGGAGATCTACCAGCACCAGGCGATCTGGGACAACCGGCAGTACCCGAGGGTGCACCAGGCCTTCGCCGAGATCTGGGGCGACGAGAAGCTGTGGGTCTCCCTCGACCGGGCCAACATGAAGCCGCCGGCGCGGGAGGACAGGCCGGAGTGGAACAACAAGGGGATGATCCACTGGGACCTGGACACCTCCAAGCAACCGATCCGCTTCGGCGTGCAGGGGGTCCTCTACCTCACGGACACCGCCGAGGACCAGGGCGGCTTCCAGTGCGTGCCCGGCTTCCACCGCATGTTCGATGAGTGGGTGAAGACGCAGCCGGAGGACCGCAACCCCTCGCGGCCGGACCTGGAGGGCCTGACGGTGAAGGCGATCCCCGGCAAGGCGGGGGACCTGCTGATCTGGCACCGGCTGCTGGCCCACGGCAACGGGCACAACCGCTCCGACCGCCCGCGCCTGGCCCAGTACATCACCATGTCCCCGGCCGGCAATCCCGAGGCGGCGGGGCCCCGGATCCAGGCCTGGCGGGAGCGCCGCCCGACGCCGGGATGGCCGGGGGACCCGCGCGACCGGGAGCACCGGCTCCAGGAGCCGGCCCGGCTCACGCCTCTGGGCCGCAGGCTCCTCGGCCTCGATCCCTGGGAGTAGAGCCAAGGAGACAGACCCTCGTGAGAAGAGCAGATCTGCACGTCCATACTCATGCGTCGTCCGACGCATCGTTCGATCCGGAGGAGGTCTTCAGCGTGGCCAAGGCGCGGGGACTGACGGCCTTGACCTTCTCCGACCACGACTGCATCGACAGCATTGCGGAAGGCCAACGGCTCTCGACCGTGTACGGCCTGACCTTCCTGCCCGGCATCGAGATCACCAGTTCGTGGCGCGGGGAACCGGCCCACATCCTGGGCTTTTTCCCCGATGGCCCGCTCCCATCCCTGGAGGTGTTCCTGGCCGAGAGATTCCGGGGGGAGAGAAGACGCCGCAATCTCGCCATCGTGGAGTACATGCAGGGGCAGGGCGCGGCGGTGACCACCGCCGAGTACGACGCCGAGGTCGAGGATCCGGAGCACGAGTCGAGGGCAATGTATGAGTTGCTGGTGAAGAAGGGCGTTGTGTCGAACTGGGAAGAGTTCGGGGCCATACAGGAGGCTGCCGGCGTCCAGCTTCTCCGCCCGCTGGTTCCGGAGGCCATCCGGGCCTGTCACGAGGCCGGCGGCATTGCCGTGGTGGCTCATCCCGGCCACGACACCGGCGTCGTATTCACCTTCGACGAGGAGAGCATCGCCGCCCTGGCGGCCGAAGGTCTCGACGGTGTCGAGGTGTGGCATCCCGCGCACACCGAGGCCCAGGAGGAGGAGTATGCACGGGTTGCAGACCGCCTCGGACTGGTCAAGACCGGTGGTTCGGACATGCACATACCCCGCCCGGAGCCCCAGAAGATGGTCGGCGGCACGTACTGTGATTGGGACGAGGTGCTCCGCTACCTGGAACGGTAGCGGCCTGCTGGACTCACCCTCCCGCGGGGTTGGGAGAGCCGGCGCCTCGGGCAGCCCGAGGCGGGGTCCGGATCCTGGCGGCCGGCGCCGGGCTGGCCGGCATCCGCGCGACCCGGACCACCGGCGGCCGGCGCCGCCCCGGCTCACGCCGCCGGGGCGCAGGGGCTGGTGCTACATCCCTGCGGCTGAAGCCGCTCAGCCCGCGTAACGGTCGAGGTCGATCTGCCCCGAGGCGATCCGCCGCAGGGTCTCCGGGTAGAGGCGGTGCTCCACCTCCAACACACGCGCGGCCAGCGTCTGGGGGGTGTCGCCGGGCTCGACCGGCACCTCTTCCTGGGCCAGGACCGGTCCGTGGTCGTAGATCTCGTCGACGACGTGGACGGTGGCGCCGCTGGTTCCCTCGCCGGCGGCCAGGACCGCCTCGTGCACATGCAGGCCGTAGAACCCCCGGCCGCCGTGCCGCGGCAGCAGGCCGGGGTGGATGTTGAGGATGCGGCCGTCGAAGGCGGTCAGGGTCCGCGGCCCGATGCGCTTCATGTACCCCGCCAGGCAGACCACCTCCGCTCCTGCCTCGCGCAGGGCGTCGCGGATCGCCGTGTCGAGGGCGGCCGGGTCCGGGTGGGTTCGTCCGCTCAGGTGGCGGGCAGGGATCCCCTGGGCGCGAGCCCGGGCCAGGGCTCCCGACCGGGAGTTGTTGCCGATGACGACGCGGGGCTCGGCGTGGAGGCGGCCCTCGCGGCAGGCGTCGAGGATGGCCTGCATGTTGGTGCCGCCTCCCGAGGCCAGGAACCCGAGGCGCAGGGGCGGCCGGCTCACGGCGGTCAGTCTCCGGCCGGCCCCCGAGAGGCGAGGGGCGTCCAGCCGCGGCCGGGCATGTGGGCGCGGGTCTCGAAGAACTTCTCGCGGATGGCGCAGAACTCCTCGGCCGTGCGGCACTCGCTCTCCGGCGCCCGGGGGTCGCGGATGACGAAGTCGGCCTCGGGAGGATAGCAGGCCATGGTCACGGGGTCCCTCTCGGGCGTGCAGGCGGCGGGCTCTTCCCCCACGTTGTTCGGCGCCTCGGCGCTCTGGTAGCGCAGGTCGAGGCTCCAGCGCACCCGGTCGCTGTGGTTCTCGAAGGAGGCATGGGGGGTGAGGTTGGTGAGGAAGAGGACGTCGCCGCGCTCCATCGGCACGGGGATCGGCTCGGCGCCGGGCACCCGGCCGGGGATCTCGAGATAGCCGCCGTGACCGCCCGTGTAGTGGCGGTGGACGCCGTTGCGGTGGCCGTGGGGCACCACCCACAGACAGCCGTTCTCCACGTCGACGTCGATCAGGGGGATCCAGCAGGTGAGGACCAGCAGGTCGTCGCAGTGGGGCAGGAAGTAGCCGGAGTCCTGGTGCCAGGGGACCTCGCCGCGCTCCCAGCGGGGCAGCTTCGGCCGCACGCGGTAGACGGAGGAGCCGATGATCCGCTCGCCGACGAAGCTCTCGACGACGGCGAGCAGCCTGGGGTGGGTGATGGTGTGGAACAGCTCCGGGCCGGCGAACCGGCCGCTGGTGACGGGCGCCATGATCCGCCCCAGGTGATCCGGCCAGCGCTCCGCCAGCAGGGCCAGTCGCCGGTCGAAGGGCGCGTCGGGAAAGGTCTCGTCCACCAGGCCTTCCTGCCGGGCGCGCTCGGCCTCGCGGTCGACGGCGGCGTGGAGCCCGCGGCGGACCGGCTCCAGGTCGGCGTCGTCGAGGACGCCCGGCTTCATGACCCAGCCCTCTTCCTGGAACTGCCGTCGTTCGGCGGCGGTGAGACTCATGCTTCCTCCTTCAGTGGTGGAAGAGGCGGACGCCGGAGAACACCATGGTCATGCCGTAGCCGTCGGCGGCGGCGATCACCTCGTCGTCCTTCACGGAGCCGCCCGGCTGGACCACGTGCTCCACGCCGGAGCGGCTGGCGCGGTCGATGTTGTCCCGGAAGGGGAAGAAGGCGTCGGAGCTGAGGGCCACCCCGCGCACGTTGTCGAGCCACGCCCGCCGGTCCCGCGCCGACAGGCGTTCGGGCACCACGCGGAAGCACTCGCGCCAGGCCGCCTCCTCCGGGCCGGAGAGCTCGTCCTCGAAGAACAGATCGATGGCGTTGTCCTTGTCGGCGCGCCGCAGCCCCCCGCGGAACTTCAGACCCCGCACCGCCGGGTGCTGGCGCAGGTGCCAGCGGTCGGCCTTGCCGCAGGCGAGGCGCACGCAGTGGATGCGCGACTGCTGGCCGGCGCCGGCGCCGGCGACCTGGCCGTCGACGGCGCAGACCACCGAGTTCGACTGGGTGTACTTGACGGCGATGGTGGCCACCGTGAGGTCGCGCCGGGCCTCGTCGGACAACTGCTTGCGGGCCGTCACCACGTTGGCGAACAGCACCGCGTCGGGCACGAAGTCGTTGCGCGGCTGCTGAAGGGTGACGCCGAAGACCTGGCGCGACTCCAGGGCCCGCGGCTCGTACCCGGCGTCGACCTCCAGGAGCTTGTAGTCGCCGCCCTTCTTCCCCTTCAGCAGCTCCACCGCGCCCGCCTCGAAGCCGGGGGCGACGAGGCCGTCGGACATCTCGCGACGGATCACCTCCGCCGTGGACAGGTCGAGGGGATCACTGACGGCGATCCAGTCGCCGAAGGAGGCGAGGCGGTCGGCGCCGCGGGCTCGGGCGTAGGCGCAGGCCAGGGGGCTCAGCTCCGCCTCCTCCGGGACGAACAGCGCCTGCCGCAGTCCGGCGGACAGGGGCAGGCCCACGGCGGCGCCGGCGGGGCTCAGGTGCTTGAAGGAGGCCGCCGCGGGCAAGCCGGTAGCCGCCTTCAGCTCGCGCACCAGCTGCCAGGCGTTTAGGGCGTCGAGGAGATTGATGTAGCTCGGCGCGTTGTGGACCACCCGCAGTGGCAGGTCCCCGCCTTCGAGGAAGCAGCGGGCTCCCGTCTGGTGCGGGTTGCAGCCATAGCGCATCCCGAGTTCGCCGGTCATCTCCGCCACCCGCGCTCTTCATTGACACTGTATGGAGCGGCTTCTATCATGCCGCTACACACTCGCCACAATCCCTCCTCCCCGCAAGACAGGCTCGCCCCACTGATGATCAAAGGTTGCTACACCGCCATCGTCACGCCGATGCGCGAAGACGGGAGCGTCGACTACGAGGGACTCGAGCGGCTCCTCGAGTTCCAGATCGCCAACGGCATCGACGGCATCGTCGCCGTGGGCACCACGGGTGAGAGCCCGACCCTGTTGTGGGAGGAGCACAACGAGGTCATCGAGCGCACCTGCCGGACGACGAAGGGCCGCTGCAAGTCGATGGCGGGCACCGGCAGCAACTCCACGCGGGAGACCCTGGCCGGCACCGCCCATGCGGCTCACGCCGGCGCCGACAGCGTGCTCCTCGTCGACCCCTACTACAACGGCCCCAGCTCGGTGGAGATCCGCCGCGAGTACGTGGCCCCGGTGGCGGCCGAGTTCCCCGAGTTGCCCATGGTCCCCTACATCATCCCCGGGCGGACGGGCACGATGATGCACCCCGAGGACCTGGCCATCCTCTACGAGGAGCATCCCAACGTCTCGGCGGTGAAGGAGGCCACCGCCGACTACGAGAACATGGCGAAGACGCGGCGCCTCTGCGGCCCCGGCTTCAGCATCATGTCCGGCGACGACGACCGCACCGTGGAGATGATGAAGCGCCAGGAGATCGCCGCCGCCGGGGTGATCTCGGTCATGGCCAACGTCGTTCCGGGCCCGATCACCCGCATGACCCGCGCCCTCGCCGCGGGCGAGACGGAGCTGGCCGACAAGCTGGCCGGGGACCTGCAGCCGATCTTCGGCATCGTCGGCGTCGCCACCACCGAGCAGAGCTCCCGGGGCCCTGTGGAGTGCAAGGCCCGCAACCCGGTGCCCATCAAGACGCTGATGAACCTCCTCGGCATGCCCTCCGGCCCGTGCCGCCAGCCCCTGGGCCGCCTCACCCCCGGGGGGGCGGAGGTGGTCGTCGGCGCCGCCCTGCGGGTTTGGCGCAACGACCCGTCCCTGCTGGCGCCGGTGGGAGAGGCCTTCGGCGTCGACGTCGAGGCCCGGCTCCACGACGCGGCGGCGGTGGCAGCCCTCGTCTACGGCGAGTACTGATGGCGACCCGCATCGCCGTCTGCGGTCTCGCCGGCCGCATGGGCCAGCGCCTGGGTCACCTCGTCCTCGACGCCGGCGACCTGGAGCTGGCCGCCGCCAGCGAGCGGCCGGGCCACGAGTGGCTGGGGCGCGACGCCGGCGAGGTCCTCGGCCGCGGGTCTCTCGGCGTGAGCCTTCAGCCGGCCATCGCCGCGGCCGAGGCCGACGTGGTCGTCGCCTTCACCACCCCCGAGGCCACCCTCGCCGACGCCGCGGCCAGCGCCGCCGCCGGCACCGCCATGGTGGTGGGCACCACCGGCATGTCGGGGGACCAGCTGGACGAGTTCCGCTCCGCCGTGGCCCCCGTCGCCTGCGTCTTCGCCCCCAACTTCTCCACCGCCATGAACCTCCTCTTCAAGCTCGTGGAGGAGGCGGCCCTCGTCCTGGGAGACGACTACGACATCGAGGTCGTGGAGGCCCATCACCGGCACAAGGTCGACGCCCCGAGCGGCTCGGCCCTGCGCCTGGCCGAACGGGCCGCGGCCGGCGTCGGGCGCAACCTCGAGGAGGTCGCCGTCCATGGCCGCGAAGGGGTGACCGGCGAGCGCACGCGCAAGGAGATCGGCATGCACGCCCTGAGGCTGGGCGACCTCGCCGGCGATCACTCCGTGTTCTACGGCGCCGCGGGGGAGTACCTGGAGTTGCGCCATCACGCCACCAGCCGCGACGCCTTCGCCCTCGGGGCCCTGCGGGCGGCGCGCTTCGCCGCCGCCGCCGAGCCGGGGCTCTACGACATGGGGGACGTGCTGGGGTTGTAGGGTCCGGCGCCGTAGCCGCGCCGCCGGACCTTCAGGAGGTGGAGGGGCTGCGCTCGGGGGTGGGGTTGAGGAAGGCGGGCCTCAGGGTGCGCAGCTTGTCGCGCAGGCGTGCCGCCTCCTCGAAGTTCTCGGCTTCCACGGCCACGTGGAGGTCGCGCTCCAGCTGCTCCTTCTGCGACAGGGGGCGCTCCTTCTCCAGCTCCTCGTACCAGTCGGACAGGAAGGTCAGCTCGGGGCAGTCCTCGTCCATCACGTCCTCCTCCCCCTCCCACTCGCCGAGGAACTGCTCGATGCGGTCGATGCCGCGCTGCACGTGGCGCAGGGCGGCGTCGTAGTCCTTGGCCTCGAGGGCGGCCATGGCCCGGGCCCGGGCCTGCATCATCACCGCGTGGGGCAGGTACTGCTCGAAGTACCACTTGACCTCGTCGCTGTCGGCGTGCTCGTGGACGAGATCGAAGATGGCCAGGTTGTGACCGGTGTCGCGCTCCACGCCTTCGAAGTCCTCCAGGTAGAACAGGGCGAGATAGCGCTGGTAGTACTGCCAGGCTTCCTGGAAGAGGTCCTCGCAGCTCTGCTCGTCGAGCTCGGGACCGCTCCTGGGCAGGGAGCCGGGGCGGCTCCTCAGGGACTGGCGGAAGTGATGGAGGAAGGACTCGGCGCCGTGGGGCCGGTGTCCGTCGGGGCGGCCGGAGACGTCGAGCTGGAGGACCCCCATGTCGATGCGGATCTGGATCTTCTCCGTGCCGTCCCGGGCGGTGATCCGGCGGGCGATGAACTCGTCCGGGTCGAAGGGCCACGAATTGAGCAGGTCACCGATGTCGTATTTCATGGCCCCCCTTCGGCTCGGGTCCGCCAGAATATAACCTCGGGTCCAGCCCTTCGCTACATGGGGGAGGGGCTTTCCCGCTACCGCCGGGAGACCTTGATGCTGCCTACGGCGACGCCGATGACGAGGGCGATGACGGCGGCGATGATCAGGGCGTTGCGGACCACCCGGGCCCGCTCCTCCACGCGGATGGTGATGTCCTTCTCCTGGGCCTCGATGCGCTCCGGGCCCTCGTACCCGGCGGCCTCGACGCGCACGTCGTACTCGCTGACGCCGATGCCGGCGGGCTGCACGAGGGTGATGTTCACCGGCTCCTTCTCCCCCGGCAGGATGCGGTCGATCGTGTCGGGCTCGGAGGACCAGGTCCAGTCGAGGGGCGGGGTCAGCACCAGGTGCACCCTCTCCACCTCCAGGGTCCCCGTGTTGAGCAGGTCGACGCGCACCTTCACCTCCTCGCCCGTGCGCACCTCCTGGTAGCGGTTGGCGATGAGGGTTTCGAGGGCGCCCCGGCCCCGGGGGATGAGCTCGAAGCGCTCCTTGTTCCCGGGGATCGTGTTGATCTCCTCCAGGGGAATGGGGCCGCGGTGCTTGCGGTTCAGCTCTCCGATGCGCTCGAAGCCGGCGGCCTCGGTGACGAAGACGTAGAACTCGATCGTCTGGTCGACGTAACCGCGGCTGAGCTTCTCGGGGATCTGCAGCTCCAGCTCCAGCTGCTGGCGCGTGACCTCCTCGCTGAACTTCACCTGCGTCAGGTTGGCGTTGGTCCCCGGGTCGACGAAGGCGGGGGTGATCTCCCGCGGCAGGTTGACCAGGGCCAGGCGGAAGGTCTTCTCGTCCTCGGCGAGACGCTCGAGGATGAGGTCGAAGTTGACCCGCGTGTTGAGGTCGCCCTCCTGGGAGAACTGGACCGAGTTGATCGTCGGCAGGTCCTGGCTCGACTCCCGGCGCATGACGATGTGCAGGAGCTCCTTGCTGCCGTCGAGGTAGGTGAGGTCGACGACCACGTCCTCGTAGTCTTGGAGCAGCCGGAAGGTGAGCCGCGTGCCCTCGCCCAGGGGCAGGGAGGGCACGAGGATCTCGTAGGGCTCGGCGACGATCGTTCCCAGGCGCTCGGTGAGGGAGACCTTGAGGTTCTGGATCTCCAGCAGGGGCCGGATCTCGCTCTCCTCGCGGTCGGGGTTGAGCGACAGGGCCTGGTCGAGCTGGGAGGCGTTCTCGAGGACGATGTCGACCTGGCGGCGGCCGTCGAGGGTGCGGTACTTGCGGGCCTCGCGGATGGTGACGCGGGTGGCGTCCTTGAGGAACTCGAGGCGCGTGCGGTCGAGCTGGAAGACCGCCTCGCTGTACTTCAGCTCCGAGTGCAGGAAGGCGCGCCGGGCTTTGTTCAGGCTCTCGAGGGTCTCGATCTTCTCGTCGTAGAGCTCCTGGATGATGTCGTACTCGCTCTTGTTGTTGTCCATCTCCAGCTTGCGGCTCTCCACCTCCCACTGCGCCTTGCGCAGCTTGATGTCGTAGAGGCGCTGCTCCTTGGTGCGCAGGTCCTTGGTCGCCGCCAGGGGCGAGGCCAGGAGGCCGAGGAGGAAGGCGCCCAGACAGGCGCGGGCGGCGGTCATCGGCGGCTGATCCGGACGCTGGCCACGCCGATGCCGACGACGAGGAGCACGAGGATGCCGATGAGGATGACGTTTCCGGCGATGTTCGATCGCGCCCCCACGTGGATGGTCAGGTTCTTCTCCAGGGACTCCACGTTCTCGTTGCCCACCTGGCCCTGGGCCTCGACGCCGAGCTCGTAGTTGCCCACGGCGATGTCGGGGGGCGGCCGGGCGACGATGTCGAGGGGCGCGCGCTCTTCGGGCTCCAGGCGCTTGATGAGGGTGGGCGTCACCTCCTCCTGCCACTGGTAGGGCAGGTCGAGGGCGGCCTTGATGTTCTGCACCGCCACGCTGCCGCGGTTGAGGAACTCGACGCGGATGTTCAGCTCGTCGCCGGTCTGGATCTCCCGGTAGGTGTTGGAGACGAGGACCTCGAGCTTGCCGATGCCCTTGGGGATGAGCTCGAGCTCGACGTAGTTGGCCCGCAGGGCGCTCACCTCCTCCTCCGGCACCGGGTCGTCGCCGTAGCGCGCCCGGATGGCGTTGATGCGGGCGTACTCGCGCGGCTCGGTGACCAGGGCGAAGAAGGGGCGCGCCAGGCCCACCAGGTCGCGGTCGAGCTTCTCGGGGATCTCGAGGACGAGGCCGAGGGTGTCCTTGGACTTGGTCTCGTCGAACTTCACCTGGTTGACCTTGGCGCCGGCGTTGCGGAAGGAGTGGTCGATCTTGCGCGGCAGGCCGAGGACGGCGAGGGCGAAGCTGCGCTCCTCGTCGGAGAGGCGCTCGAGGATGAGGTCGAAGCGCACGTCCTGCTGCAGCTCGCCCGACTGCGAGAACTGGGCGGAGTTGATGCTCGGCAGATTCTCGCGCCCGCCCTTGCGCAGGGTGACGGGGATGCTCTCCAGGGCGTCAAGGTAGCCGAGGACCACGGCCACCGCCTCCTCGTCGCGCAGGAGGCGGAAGGTCAGGGTGCGCCGCTCGCCCACGTCGAGGGCGGGGACGCGGGTCTCGTAGGGCTCGCCCACGAGGGGCCCGTTCTCCAGGGAGACGAAGATGTTCTCCACGCGCAGCAGGATGCGCAGATCCTCCTCGGTGAGGGAGGGATCGACGACGAGGGCGTCGCCCGTGTCGGAGGCGTTCTCGACGACGATGTCGACCATGCTCTTGCCGTCGGGGCTCTTGTACTTGCGGGCGTCGCGCACGACGATATGGGTGGCGTTGCGCAGCAGGTCGAGCTTGGTCTCCTCCAGCAGGATCTCGGCCTCCTCCTTCTGCAGCCGCGCCTCGGCGTAGCTGTTCTGCGCCTGCTTGTAGGTGAGGAGGGGCACGAAGCCCGAGTCGTGGAGGGCCCGCGTGAGCCGCAGTTCCTCCAGGGCCTGCTCGAGGCTGGTGCGGCGCTGGTCCAGCTGCAGCTGGCGCTCGTCGAGCTGCAGCTTGTCGAGCTGCTGCTGGCGCGTGAGGCCGGCGCCCCCGGGAGCCGCGGCGGCCTGCGCGGCGAGGAGCAGGAACCCGGCCAGCAGCGGGAACTTCGCCCTCATTCGACGTACCCCATCAGCCGCCGCAACGCGGCCTGGCGCGAGATGTAGGTCTCCTGGTTCCGGAACAGCTCTTCCTGGGCGGAGAAGAACTGCTGCCGGAAGTTCTCCAGCACCGCCTCGTCCACCTGCCCTCCCTTCTCCTGGACCTGCTGCTTGATCTCCAGCCGCCGGCGGGCGATGACCACGCTCTTCTCCTGCAGCCGCTGGGTCTCCTCGGCCTCGAGCATCGACTGGTAGGCCTGGCGCACGCCCAGCTCCACCGAGGCCCTGAGGTCGCGCAGCTGCACCTGCAGGCCCTGCAGCCGGGCGCGCTCGAGGCCCTCGCGGCCCAGGCGGGCGCCGCCCTCGAAGATGGGGATGCGCGCCTGCACGCGGGCCGACCAGGCCGCTTCGCCCGCGTCCTCGGGCGTGTCCGCCTCGTCGAGGGTGAGGCCGGTCTCCACACCGACGCCCCAGGTGCCGCCCTCGCGGCCGACGGTGAGGCCCGCCCGGCGGCGGCCGTCGCCGACGCCGGCGTCGGCGCTCAGGTCGGGGGCGTACTCCCAGCCGATCTCGCGCAGGACCCGCCGCTGCTCGTCGAGGAGCTGCTCGGTGACGCCGATCTCCACGTCGTGAACGAGGGCCCGGCCCACGGCCTCGTCCTGGTCGACGGCGAAGGGCTCCAGCTCGCCGCCGAGCCGCAGGTCGAGGCCGATGGGGCGGCCGATGAGGCGCAGGAGCTCCATCTTGTCGCGCAGCTGCTCGCGCCGGATGCGGTTGATGCTGAGCTCCTCCTCCAGGACGTTGAGCTCGGCCTGGAGCTTCTGCTCCTCGGAGGCGAGGCGCTTCTCGAAGCGGGCCTGCTGACGCGCGAAGGTGGCCTCGAAGTTCTGCCGCGAGGCGACGCGCAGGGCGATCTGCTGGTCCTTGAGCAGAATCAGGTGATAGAGCTCCCAGACGCGGGCGCTGACCTCGTAGACCTTGTCCTGGTAGTCGAAGACGGCCTTGCGCAGATCGGCGCGCAGCTGGATCTCGGAAGCGGCGTCGGGGCCGAACTCGAAGAGGCGCTGCTCGAGCAGCAGCTCGCTGGCCAGCTGGTCGCGGGTGGTGGCGTCGCCCTCGGCGCGCAGGGCGTCGTACCCGGCGGTGAGGCTCACCCGCGGCATCAGGCGGGAGCGGACGACGACGGCGTCGCTCTCGACCTCCTCGACGCGCTTGCGCGCGCGGATCAGCTCGCGGTTGTGGGAGAAGGCCGCCGCGAGGCAGTCGGCCAGGCCGAGGGGCGCCGCCCCGGCGGTGGAGTCGGGCCGCGCCGGAGGCCCCTCGGCGACGGCGGGACCGAGGGCCGCGGCCACTCCCGCGATGAGAACCGCCGTCCGCAGGTGGAGGGCCCGGAACGGCGAAAAGGTCAGCAAAATCAATAGGTTCCGTAGGGTCTGGCAGATCGCGCTAATCCTACTCGTGAAGGTGGACCATGTCAAGATGGGGTTGCGTGCAAGCCATTGCTTGACATGGGTCACGTACCCCCCGCACGTTACCCCTGCGAATCGCGGGCCGACTTTTCCCGGAGAGAGGCGAATGCTCGAGATCATCGGGATGACCAAGCACTACGGCGACGTCCACGCCGTGAACGACCTCACCCTGACCATCGAGCCGGGCGAGATCTTCACCATGCTCGGAGCCAACGGCGCCGGCAAGACGACCACCCTCATGGTGGCCCTCGGGTTCACCGAGCCGACGGACGGGACGGTGAAGATCTGCGGCGTCGACGTCACGCGCGACCCGCTCGAGGCCAAGCGCCACGTGGCCTACGTGTCGGAGAACGTCATGCTCTACGGCAACTTCACGGCCCGCCAGAACCTCGAGTTCTTCACCAAGCTCGGCGGCCGCAAGGAGGTGGAGGCCTCGGAGTACGACCAGGTCATGGACCGCGTCGGCCTGCAGCGCGACGCCTTCGACCGGCGCGTCAAGGGGTTCTCCAAGGGCATGCGCCAGAAGCTCGGCATCGCCATCGCCATCATGAAGAACGCCGAGGTGATCCTCCTCGACGAGCCGACCTCGGGACTGGACCCCAAATCGGGCGCCGAGTTCCTGCAGCTGCTGGCCGAGCTGCGCGAGGAGAACAAGGCGATCTGGATGACGACCCACGACATCTTCCGGGCCAAGCAGATCGCCGACCGCGTGGGCATCATGGTCGAGGGCAACCTGGTGAAGATCTTCACCCGCGACGAGCTCGGGCAGGAGGACCTGGAATCGATCTACGTGGAGTTCGTGAGCCAGCCCGCAGAGCAGGCGGCCTGACGGCCGTCGACGCCGCCGGCCGCCGGCCCCGACCCGCCTTGCGCCCCCGTTCCCGCATGTCCCCGGTCAGCGGCGCCCCCGGCGCCGCGATTCCATCGAGGCTTCCATGCTCCTGCGACTGATCCGCAAGGAAGTCCTGCACAACATCCTGAGCTTCCGCTTCGCCGTCACCTACGGCCTGCTCTTCGTCCTCGTCCTGCTCGCCGTCTTCCTCATGGGCAACGAGCACCGGCAGCGCATGGAGACCTATACCCGGCAGGAGGCCCAGGCCCGGGACCGCCTGGAGGAGCTGGCCGGGGTGCAGGACGCCACCGAGCAGTTCCGGCAGATCCAGCGCGAGGACTTCGCGGGGGTTCGCCAGCCGGGGGCGCTGGCCGTCCTCGCCCGCGGTCTCGAGGGCAGCCTGCCGGCGCAGATCTCCTCCGGCGGGTGGTTCACCACGCACAGCTCCGAGGACCGCCTGGGGCGCAACATCCTCCTCGAGATCTTCCAGGCCCCCGACTTCGCCTACGTGGTCAACATGGTCCTGAGCCTGCTGGCCCTGCTCTTCGTCTTCGACTCCGTCTGCGGCGAGAAGGAGCGGGGCACCCTCAAGCTCCTGCTGTCGGGCTCGGTCCCCCGCGACTCGGTGCTGCTGGGCAAGTGGGTGGGCGGCTACCTCTCCATCGCCGGGCCCTTCGCCGCCGCCGCCGCCGCCGGCTTCCTCTACCTCTCCCTCTCCGGCTCCCTGCCGCTCGAGGCGGAGGTCGTCTCCCGCTTCGCCGCGATCCTCGCCGTCTCCTTCCTCTATATCTCCGCCTGCTTCAGTCTCGGTCTGCTGATCTCCACCCTCGCCCACCGCGGCGCCACGGCCCTGCTCATGGCGCTGCTGGTGTGGATCGGCTGGATCCTGGTGGTGCCCAACGTGGCGCCTGTCGTGGCCCGCCTGGCGGCGCCGGTGCCGTCGCGCCAGGTGATCGACGCCGAACAGCAGGCCATCGACCGCGAGGCGGAGCTGCTGATGGGGGCCATCCGCAAGAGCAAGGTCTACGGCGACCAGCAGCAGATGGAGCGCATCCGGGAGGAGACCGAGCAGCGCAAGCGCAAGCTGGACGGATTCTACAAGGACCGCATGTCGCGCCAGACGTCCCTGAGCCAGAACCTGGCGCGCCTGTCGCCGTCGGCCAGCTATCTCCTCGCCGCCACCCGTCTCGCCGGCACCGGCCCCGACCTCTTCGCCCACTTCTCCGACGCCGTCGAGCGCTTCCACGGCGCCCACGAAGACTTCCGCCGCCAGATGTACGGCAACGTCTCCTGGACCGGAGGACCCGATCCGGACATCCAGGACGAGGGCTGGTTCGACCCCGGCGAGGTGCCCCGGCTGTCCATGTTCTCCGAGAGCCTCTCCGAAGCCTTCGACGGGGCCCTCTTCGACATCCTGCTGCTGTGCGTGTTCAACGTGCTGTTCTTCCTGCTGTCGTACGTCTTCTTCCTCCGATACGACGTCACCTGAGCCGCCCCCGGGAGAACGCCCGTGCTGCTGCACATCGTCCGCAAGGAGCTCCTCGACCAGCTGCTGTCCCTGCGCTTCGCCATCGCCTGCGGCATCTGCCTCATCGTCTTCCTGCTCAGCGCCGTGGTCCTGACGCGGGATTACCGCGAGGGCCTGTCCACGTACAACATGAACCGGGTCATGCACCGCAACGAGCTGCAGCAGCGCAGCGAGATCTGGAGCCTGAACGAGGGGGTCACCGTCGACCGGCCCCTGAACCTCATGAACACGCTGGTGCGCGGCCTGTCGAAGGAGCTGACCGAGAGCGTCCAGGTGCAGCCCGGGAACCGCCTCGACTTCCCCGAGGGCTGGGAGCAGAACCCGGTGCTGCCCCTCTTCCCGCCGGTGGACTTCGTCTTCATCGTCGGCATCATACTGAGCCTGCTGGCCCTGGCCTTCGCCTACGACGGGGTCTCGGGCGAGGCCGAGACCGGCGTCCTCAAGCTGCTCATGTCGTACAGCGCTCCTCGCGACCTGGTGCTCCTCGGCAAGTGGCTCGGCGGCTACCTGGCCCTCGTCGCGCCCTTCACCGTCTCCTTCGTACTCGCCCTCCTCGTGGTGCTGCTGTTCCCCGACGTGCAGCCCGACGCCGAGAGCTCGCTGGCCCTGCTCGCCCTCTACGGCCTCGCCCTGCTCTACCTCGGCGCCGTGTACAGCCTGGGCCTCTTCGTCTCCTGCCGCACCAGGCTGGCCTCGACCTCGATCACCGTCCTCCTGCTGCTGTGGGTGTCCCTGATCCTGGCGGTGCCGAACATGGCGCCGTACGTGGTCAGCCAGGTGGTGCCGATCCCCTCCGCCGAGGAGGTGGACCGCGAGAAGCAGGCCCTGCAGATGGAGCAGCAGCGGCGCTTCCAGGAGATCATCGCGGAGGAGCAGGAGCGGCTTGGCCGCGACAACGTGTGGGGCGACGAGTCGGTGCAGGAGCGGTTCCGGGTGGCGGCGGAGGAGTCCCAGGCGGAGATACAGAAGATCGAGGACAGTTTCCGCACCCAGGTGGCGGGGCAGACGCGGCTCTCCGGCATTCTCGCACGCATGTCTCCCCTGACCTCCTTCAACCTCGCCGCCTTCGACCTGGCCGCCGCCGGCATCGCCCAGGAGGAGGAGTGGGTGGCGAGCCTGGAGGCCTTCGGCGACACCTGGTCGGCGTACTCGGAGGAGAAGCAGCGCGCCTACAGGGAGTGGATCCAGGAGCAGATGGCCGCTTCCCCCAGCGGCGGCGTGACCATCACGCCGCAGGACATGGAGCGGTTCAACCAGGACCTGGACCTGTCCGACGCTCCGCGGTTCGACTTTACCCACATGGGCGTTTCCGACCGCCTCGCCGCGGTCTACGTCGATCTGGCCTTGCTGGCCCTTTGGAACGTCGCCTTCTTCATGCTCGCCTACCTTTCCTTCCTGCGGTACGACATCAACTGACCCAGGCCCGCCCCGGGCGATCCAGACCGATCGGGCCACAGGAGACTCCATGGCCCATCACGAGTTCGTCCCCGACCACTACCACAACACCCTCGGCTGGCACGAGCCGGTCCTCGAGGTCGCCCCGGGGGACTCGGTCTCGACGACCACCGTCGACGCCCGCGGCCGGGACCGCCACGGCCAGCAGGTGGCGGTCCGGGGCAACCCCCAGACCGGCCCCTTCCACGTCACCGGCGCCGAGCCCGGGGACGCGCTGGCGGTCACCCTCGACCTGGTGAGGCCCAACCGGCCCTGGGGCTTCACCGCCACCGCCGTGGCCCCCAACGTGCTCGACCCCGGCTTCCGGCCGCGCTTCGACGACGATCTCGAGGTCACCCGCTGGGAGGTCGACGTGGAGGCCGGCAGCGTGCGCCTCAGCGAGCCCGAGGGCCCCCTGTCGCGGCTCTCCCTGCCCCTGGACCCGATGGTCGGCTGCTTCGGCGTGGCCCCCGAGAGAGGGCAGGCGATCTCCACGGCCACCTCCCACCGCCACGGCGGCAACATGGACTACCGGGGCTTCCGCCAGGGGGTGACCGTCTGGTTCCCCGTCTTCGCGCCGGGGGCCCTGTTCCACATCGGCGACGGCCACGCCGTGCAGGGCGACGGCGAGATCGTCGGCACGGGGGTGGAGATCTCCTTCGACGTGCGCTTCACCCTCGACCTGGTGAAGGGCTCGTCCATCGGCTGGCCGCGGGCCGAGGACGACACCTGGCTGATGACGGCGGGCAACGCCCGGCCCCTGGACCAGTGCGTGCAGCACGCCACCACCGAGATGCTGCGCTGGCTGGAGACCGACCACGGCCTCGACGCCCGCACCGCCCACCTGCTCCTGGGGCAGGCGGTGGCCTACGACCTGGGGAACATCTACGACCCCGCGTACACCATGATCTGCAAGGTGAGGAAGAGCCACGTGGAGGCGATCCGGGGACAGGCCCCATGAGCAACCACGTCGTCGTGACCTGCGTCTCCTACGCCCCCATCAGCGGCTCCGACGAGGAGGTCGTGGAGCGCACCCACGAGGACCTGAAGGGGCTCGTGGGGCGCGCCGCCCGGGCCACGCGGCCGGACCTCGTGGTCCTGCCCGAGACGATCTGCCGCACCTTCGACGAGGAGGTCCCCGAGGGCCCCACGTCTCAACTGCTGGCCGGCCTGGCGCGGGAGCACGGCTGCTACGTCACCGTGCCCGTGCACCAGAAGGAGCCCGCCACCGGCGCCGTGTACAACGTCCTCGGCCTTCTCGACCGCCAGGGGGAGCTGGCCGGCGTCTACCGCAAGTACATCCCCGTGTACCCCGAGTTCGACCACGGCACCCGCCCGGGCCCGGGGGCGCACCTGATCGAGACCGACTTCGGCCCCGTGGGCGGGGTCATCTGCTTCGACCTGAACTTCGGCGAGCTGCGGGCCGAGTACAAGAAGCTCAAGCCGCGGCTGCTGCTCTTCAGCTCCATGTACCACGGCGGCCTGGTGCAGCACTTCTGGGCCCTCGACGTGCAGGCGTTCTTCGCCGGCTCCGTGTACCGGGGCACGCCCTGCTCCATCATCGATCCCCAGGGCACCACCCTGGCCGAGAGCAACAACTACCTGCCCTGGGCCTCGGCCCGCGTCAACCTGGACTACGAGATCGTGCACCTCGACCGCAACCAGGGCCGGTACGACGAGATCCACGGGAAGTACGGCGACGCCGTGCGCATCGTCACCACCGGGCAGGTGGGCACCTCCGTCCTCTACAGCGAGGCGGAGGAGCGCACCGCCGCCGACATCGTCGAGGAGTTCGAGCTGATCCGGCTGGACGACTACTTCGACTGGTCGCGCAAACTGCGCGCGGAGCAGCTGGAGAAGGCCCCGGCCTGAGCCGCTGGACGGACCCCGGTCCGGGCGGGTTATTCTACTTCAATACAACGCCACATCGTCTCACACCGTCCCACCCCGCCGAGGGAGCCCGGATGTCCCCTGCCCTTCTTCTTCTCCTGATCCTGCTGCCCGGCGCGCTCACCGGCCAGGAGCGCCCGCCGACACCGGTCATCGTCGCCGAGGTCCTCGAGCAGCCGCTGGTCGAGGACCTCTCCTTCGTCGGGCGCATCCTGCCGGTGCGCTCCAGCCGCGTCGCCGCCGAGACCGAAGGCAAGGTGGTGCAGCGGTTCAGGGACGCCGGTCAGACCGTGCGCGCCGGCGACCCCCTCTTCGCGCTGGCCAACGATCCGCTCCAGGCCGCCCTGGACGAGGCCGAGGCCGATCTGGCCCTGCGCCGGTTCATCCACGACGGCAGCCGCCGCCTGCGAGCCACCGAAGCGGTCTCCGAGCAGGACCTGCGCATCGAGGCCTTCGAGCTGGCCCGGGCCGAAGCCCGCCTGAGCGGCCTGAAGGCCCAGGTGGAAGACCTCCTCGTCCGCGCCCCCTTTTCCGGGCACATCGTCCGCACCGCCACCGAGGTCGGCGAGTGGGTCGGCCGCGGCGGCGAGATCGCCCAGGTGATCTCCATCGACACGGTGCGCGCCATCGTCGAGGTGCCCGAGCACCACGTGCCGCAGCTGGCCCTGGGGGACAGCGGCGCCATCTTCGTCGATGCCCTCGGCGGCGATCCCGTCCACGGCCTCGTGACCGCCATCTCCGCCGAGGGCTACCCCTCCTCCCGCACCTTCCCGGTCGTCGTCGAGGCCGCCAATCCGGAAGGCCGGATGCGCAGCAACATGTCGGCCCGGGTGCGCTTCCGGATCGCCCAGACGAGGCCGTCGCTCCTGGTGCACAAGGACGCCCTGGTCTCCGGTCCTCGGGGACAGGTGGTCTACCTCGCCCGCGACGGGATGGCCCACGGCCGCCCCGTCGAAGCCGGGCTGGCGCACCAGGGCTACGTGGCCGTCACGGGCGAGCTGGCACCCGGCGATCTGGCCGTGGTGCGCGGCAACGAGCGGCTGCGCGACGGCCAGGCCGTGCGCATCATCCGCAGGCAGCCGTAGACCGTCATGCGCCTGATCGCCACAGCCATCCAGCGGCCCGTCAGCGTGACCGTCGGCGTGCTCCTGGTGGCGCTCTTCGGCCTGATCTCCCTCTTCCGGATCCCCGTTCAGCTCACGCCGGACATCGACCGGCCGATCATCACGGTCTCCACCGTGTGGCCGGGGGCCAGCCCGGAAGAGGTCGAGCAGGAGATCGTCCAGCGCCAGGAGGAACAGCTGAGGAGCGTCGAGGGACTGGTGCTGATGACCAGCGAGAGCAACGACAGCCGCGGGGTCGTCTCCCTCGAGTTCAGCGTCGGCGTCGATCCCGACGCGGTGATGCTGCTGGTCTCCAACAAGCTCGACCAGGTCTTCGGCTATCCCCTCGACGCCGAGCGGCCGGTGATCTCGGCCGGCGGCAGCGGGCCGAGCGGGGCGATCACCTGGATCATGCTCCAACCCCTTCCGGACCGCGGCGACCTGGACATCGAACGCTACCGCGACTACGCCGAGGAAGTCGTCAAGACCGCCCTCGAGCGCGTGCCCGGCGTCTCCCGGAGCAACATCTACGGCGGCTACGAACGGCAGCTCCAGGTCATCGTCGATCCCCGGGCCATGGCCGCCCGCCAGATCACCGTCCAGGACCTGGCCCAGGCCCTCACCCGCGAGAACGCCAATACCAGCGCCGGGACCTTCGACGAGGGCAAGCGCCGCTACATCGTGCGCACCGTCGGCCAGTACCAGCAGCCCGCGGACATCGAGAAGGTCGTCGTCCGCTCGGCCGACGGCACCCGGGTCACCGTCGGCGAGATCGCCCGCACCCGCCTCGGCTACGTCCGCACCGTGGCCTCCGTGCGGCAGAAGGGCACCCCGGCGATCGCCATCAACGCCCAGCGCGAGACCGGGGCCAACGTCCTCGAGGTCATGGACGGCATCCGCCTCACCCTCCGCGAGCTCAACGAGGGGCCGCTGGCCCGCGAGGGCCTCTACCTGAAGCAGGTCTACGACGAGACCGACTACATCGACAGCGCCATCGGCCTGGTGCGCTCCAACATCGTCATCGGCGGCGCCCTGGCGGTGACGGTGCTCTTCATCTTCCTGCGCAGCGTCAGCTCGGTGGCGATCATCGCCACGGCGATCCCGATCTCGATCGTCGGCACCTTCCTGGCCATGGGGCTCCTGGGCCGCAACATCAACGTCATCAGCCTGGCGGGGATGAGCTTTGCCGTGGGCATGGTCATCGACAACGCCATCGTCGCCCTCGAGAACATCTTCCGCCACCAGCAGATGGGGAAGACCCGCGTGCGCGCGGCCCTCGACGGGGCCTCGGAGGTCTGGGGGGCGCTCCTGGCCAGCACCCTGACCACGGTGGCCATCTTCCTGCCCATCGTCTTCGTCGAGGACGAGGCCGGTCAGCTCTTCCGCGACATCGCCATCGCCGTCTCCTGCTCGGTCGTGCTCAGCCTGATCGTGGCCATCTCCGTCATCCCCAGCCTGGCCAACAAGATCCTCGGCGGCGGCGAGCGGCGCCGGAGCCGACTGGTCGCCTGGGGCGAAGGGGTGCGGACCTTCATCGCCCGGAGCGTCTTCCGCATCAGCGGCAGCACGGTGCTGCGCATGGGGGTCATCGCCGGGCTGATCGGCCTGTCGCTGGGCATCGCAATCACCCTGCTGCCCAAGTCGGAATACCTGCCCACGGGCAACCGCAACCTGATCTTCGGCATCGTCCTGCCGCCCCCCGGCTACAACCTCGACGAGCTGATCCAGGTGGGCCAGACGATCGAGGACGTCCTGCGGCCCCACTGGGAGGCGGCCTCCGACCCCGACGGCCCCCAGGCCCAGGCGCTGTCGGGACCGCCGATCGCCAACATGTTCTTCGTCGCCTTCGGCCGCTCGGCCTTCATGGGCGCGCGCTCGACCGACCCGGCGCGCGTGCGCGAGCTGATCCCGATCATCCAGGGGCCGGTCCTGGGCGGGGTGCCGGGGACGTTCGCCGTGGTGCAGCAGTCGAGCCTCTTCCAGCGCGCCACCGGCAGCGGGCGCTCCATCGACATCGACATCACCGGGCCCGACCTGGACCACCTCGTCGGGCTGGGGGGGCGGATCTTCGGCCAAGTCCGGCAGGTCGTGCCCGGGTCCCAGGCCCGCCCCATTCCCAGCCTCGACCTGGGCAATCCGGAAGTCCGCATCCTCCCCGACCGCGTGCGCGCCGCCGACCTGGGGCTCTCGGCGCGGGAGATCGGCTCGGCGGTCAACGCCTTGATGGACGGGGCCCTCGTCGACGGCTACCAGTTCCAGGGGGAGGAGATCGACCTGGTGCTCCGGGGCGAGGAGGACTGGTTCCGCACCCAGGACATCGCCAACCTGCCGATCTACACCCCCCGCGGCCAGCTGGTGCCGCTCAGCGCCGTGGCGCGAGTCGAGGTGACCACCGGCCCCGAGCAGATCAACCACATCGAGCGGGACCGGGCGATCACCGTCCGGGTCATCCCGCCGGAGACGGTTCCCCTGGAGACCGCCCTCGACGCGCTCCAGACCAAGATCGTCCAGCCCCTCGTCGATTCCGGCGACCTGGTCCCGCCCTACCAGATCCGACTGTCCGGCTCGGCCGACGACCTGCGGCGCACCCGCCAGGCCCTGCAGTGGAACTTCCTCCTGGCCCTGCTCATCACCTACCTGCTGATGGCGGCGCTCTTCGAGAGCTTCCTCTACCCCTTCGTCATCATGCTCAGCGTGCCGCCGGCCCTGGCGGGCGGCATCCTCGGGCTGGAGGTCGTCAACCGCACCCTGACCTACCAACCCCTCGACATCCTCACCATGCTCGGCTTCGTCATCCTCATCGGGGTGGTGGTCAACAACGCCATCCTCATCGTCCACCAGACGCTGAACATCCTGCGGGAGGCGCCCGAGACCCCGCTCAGAGAGGCGATCCACGACGCCGTCTACAGCCGCGTGCGGCCGATCTTCATGTCGACCATCACCAGCGCCCTGGGCATGCTGCCGCTGGTCATCTTCCCCGGCGCCGGGTCCGAGCTCTACCGGGGTCTGGGCAGCGTCGTGATCGGGGGGCTGCTGCTGTCGACGCTGTTCACCCTCTTTCTGGTGCCTACCTTCCTCAGCCTGGCGATGGACCTGAGGGCCTGGATCGGCCGGGGCGGGAGGGTGTAGAGGGCGGACCTCCCATGTCACCGAGCAAGCTGTTGCGCCAAGCCCTGAACCCATGGCCGGAAGAAGAGCGGCAGATCGCAAGAGGAAGTCGCCGATCTTCTCGGCAACCAGGCAGACACAGTCAAGAGACCATCTGCGCACCTCGCGCGGCCACCTCGGAAGAAAGGTTGTTTGCTTTATGGTAGAGGACAATCTGCAGAAAGACCGTCCTTCGGGAGAGGAAGGTCCTGTCCATCAGGTCCTCCGTCTGATCGCACCGCAAGAAACCAAACACAGCGAGGACATCTACTCGCTCTTCGACGCACTGGGCCGACCGGATCTGCGGGAGATGGGCCGGGCCGGACGGATCGCCGACAGCAAGCACGACTGGAAAACCTCCCGCGTCGGCTTTGTCGGTGACCAGATCGCCACATACTATGGCGTATACGACCTCACCGTGCGGGTCGGGACCGCCCGTGTGAAGGCCGCTGGCGAGAATCTCTGCTATACTCACCCCGCCTACGGGGAACGCTTCGGTGAGTTGATGGACCAAACGGTGGCGGAGGCGCTCGAAGCTATGCGCGACCAAGGCTACGACCTCGTCATCAACCTGGCCGGGCGAGAGTATGCTCGCTATGGCTATGTGCCGGTTTGGCGCTGCGAAGAGTGGAGAGTGGAGACAGCGGAGCTGCCACGCGAAGCGCCGGACTTTGAGTTGCAGCCCTTCGCGCCGACGCACCGCGAGGATCTGGCGGCGGTGTACAACAACACCAACGAGACGCTGACCGGTACTACCGTACGGCCGACCTATTTCCAGAACAAGGAGCCCGGCGGTTTCCAGGGCTGGCTGTGGACCGACGATAAGGATCGGCCTAGAGGCTATGTCACAGGCGGAGATGGGGGGAAGGATGTCTACGTCGACGAACACGCGGGTCCAGCCGATGAGGTCCTCCAGGCCCTGGCGCTGATCGCGCGCCGTGGGGCCCATGATACGGTCCGCTTCCGGGGGTTGCCCTACAACAGCCCCGTGGGCCAGAAGCTGAGGCAACTCCCCTCGTGCTCGATCGAATGGGTGGGTCCGCCCCGGGTTTATTTCGCCCGCATCGTCAACCTGCAATCCTTGTTCGAAAATCTGGTGCCCGAGCTGTCACGGCGCCTGGGAGCCTTCCCATTGGTGCAATGGGAAGGGGATCTGCTGATTTCAACGGGGGAGGAAGAGGTCGCCCTGCGCATCAAAGGGGCGGACGTAAGCGTCGTAACCACGGGAGAGATGACGCACGCGATTCGCGGCGGGCAGGATATCGTGCAGTTGGCGTTGGGGACGGATACGCCGGAGGATGTGGTGGAACGCAATGGCATACGGCTCAGCGGTGATGCCGAGCAACTGGCAAAGATACTCTTTCCCGCGCAATACCCGATGTTCGGGAATCAGGACCTGTAATCGGGCGGTCGTGTTGCAGCTCGTATCGGTGACTTGCTCTGCCTGACTCATTGGTCACGAAGCCACAGGAGATCCCCATGCAATTCGGCCAGTTCTATCTGCTGGAAACCCCGCCCGGCAAGGACCACGCCCAGGTCTACCACGAGGCGTTCGAACAGTTCAAACTCATGGACGAGACGGGCTGGGACGCCATCTGGCTGGCGGAACACCACTTCGACCACAAGGCGCCGGGGGCCAACTACTACTCGGTCACCTCGTCCATCCATACCATGGCCGCGTACGCCTCGGCCATCACCGAACGCATCAAGATCGGCACCGCGGTGGTCGTGCTGCCCTTCCACAATCCCGTCATCGTCGCGGAAGACTTCGCAACCGTCGATATCATGTCGAAGGGGCGGCTCCTCTTCGGCGTGGGGCGCGGCTACCAGGCCGAGGAGTTCTACAACTGGGGAATCGACCTGGAGGAGAGCCGCGACCGGTTCCAGGAAGAGCTGGACATCATCCTGAAAGCCTGGACGGGCCCCGTCGAATACGACGGCAGGTTCCACAAGGTCAGGAAGGTCAACGTCATCCCGAAGCCCGTACAACAGCCCCACCCGCCGGTCTACGTCGCGGCGGTGAGTCCCTCCACCTACGAGTGGGTCATCAAGAACGGCTACAACGTCCTGACCTCGTTCCTGCACCCCTACGACGAGGTCTTCCAGCTCTACGAGTCGTACCACAAGACCGCGGAGGCCTGCGGAATGTCGGGCCAACTGGACTTCCCCCTGGCGAGGTTCCTCTACGTGGCCGAGTCCACTCAGAAAGCCCGGGAGGAATGCCACGACCAGCTCATGTGGTACTTCCGCACCCTCCTGGCCGAGGTGATCGCGCCGCCGCCGGAGATGGCGCCTCCCGGCCAGATGGAGTTCTACCAGGGACTGAAACAGAAGTTCTCAGAGATTACCTTCGACGAGATCCTCGCCGATCACGCCATCGTGGGCGATCCGGACTTCGTCGCCGACAAGATCGGCTGGATCCAGAAGCACACGGGACTGCAGAACTTCATGGGGTGGACCCGCATCGGAGACCTGAGCCCCGACCTGGTCTGCAAGTCCCTTCGGATGTTCTCCGAGCACGTAGCGCCCGCCTTCAAGGAGGCTTGACCAATGTCATCCAGTGCAAACGCGCGTATCGCCCGCGAATCCCTCGAAGCCGCCTTCGCCTGCGACTGGAAGCGCCTCCGCGAAACCTACGCCGACGACGCAACCATGGTCGGCGGCGGACTCGACCTCCGCGGCGCCGATGACATGGTGGCGCTCT
Organism: Candidatus Latescibacterota bacterium; assembly: GCA_964291625.2. Taxonomy (GTDB): domain Bacteria; phylum Latescibacterota; class UBA2968; order UBA8231; family UBA8231; genus UBA8231. Next base: position 464,723 of record OZ220089.1, read on the forward strand.
GGCGGGGCTGCCACGAGGAAGAGCGGGGCCTGCGGCTCGAGATTCTCAACCTCGTCGCCGACGATGAGATGGCCGTCGTGGAGTTCCGCCACAAGGGCGTCGTGAACCAGCCTCTCCCCGGACTGCCCGAAGCGTTGTATGGCAGACGCCTGGAGGCGACCGAGGTGCACCTGTTCCGGATTCAGGACGGAAAGATCACCGCCATCACCATCTATGGCGGTGTGCTTGAGTCTCCCGACGTTCCGCTCAGGCGGGTCTGGGTGACCGAGTAGGGAAGTCGGCCTGCCGCAGTGTGAGCACCACGGATACACTCCAGGCCACCAATAGGGGAAACCATGAGCGACCATATTGCCGCGCCCGTGCCCATGACGGAAGAGCAGAAGTTCTTCTACGACCTCCAGGGTTGGATCCTGTTGCCTTCCGTCCTGTCCGAAGCGGAAGTCGAAGTGATGAAGGCCGAGGTCTACGACGGCGCCAGGCAGAGCTACCAGGGTGCCCTGCAGGAGCTCCTGGACCATCCTGCGGTGACCGGCATCCTCACCGAAATCCTTGCCGAAGAGCCGTTCCTCGGAGACGACTATCACAGCTTCCGCTGCGAGGGCTCCTTCGTCACCGTGCGGCACGCCGGCTGGAAGAGCGACGGGGAGGGCACCGGCCTGCCGCACGTGGTGCGGCCGCCGCAACAGGCCAATGCCATGCGCTACCAGGTCGCGGGCAAGAAGATCTTCTCCGGGCTCACCCGGGTCGTGTGGGAGCTCGAAGAGGTGAAAGCCGGTCAAGGGGGCACCACGTTTCTCTCCGGCTCCCACAAGGCCCACTTCAACTACGGCGGCCCCGACCCCAACCAGCCCAATATCCGCGAGTCTCCCTGGGAGGAAGGCATGCGCGCGGCCATGGCTCAATACAGCTGCCCGCCCGGCTCGGCCATCATCTTCACCGAAAGCCTGCTGCACGCGGCCAACGACTGGCGCAACACGGACAATCCGCGCTGCGCCGTGTTCAACTGCTACAATTCCCTGTGGGCTCAATGGCACCGACTCAACCTCGGCCACGAGATCATCGAGGCCATGCCGCCCAGGCGCCGCTCCTTGTTCCGCGGCACGTGGCAGCTGGGCGGCGAGAATCACGCCTACTCGCTGGACAATCGTTCGATCTGACGTGCGTCGTCTCTCAGGAGGTCCAGGATGGACCGGTACCGGCTCTCCCCCTTCGTCGAAACACCGCTCCGGGCGAGCCTGGCGATCCTGGCCGTCAACGCGGCCGTGATCCTGGCCTCCGGGATCATCTTCGGGGTTCTCGGAGTCGTCTCGAACCGGTGGGAGGCCGCCCCGCTCCTCGCCTTGCCGCTCTTCCTGCTCTTCGTCGTCGGCTCGTTCGGCGCGTGGTATCTCTTCGGGCGCCTGCTCCGGGGACGGTTCACGGTCCCGCAGCGTCTGACGGCCGCCGCCGTGGGAGTCCTTCCCATCGCAGCCGCCGCCTGGCTGATCGAGGCTCGCGCCGAAGGGGCCATGTGCGGAATCCTGGGCGCCTATGTGACGGGTGTGGGCGCCGGCGTGACGGCCTTTCTCACGGTCATGATCGCCAGCGGCATCGACCCCCGCTTCGACCTGGACTCCGGCGGCCGACGGTCGCCCACGCCCTCCGCCTGATCCACCCCGCCGCGCCGGGTATCCGGGCCTCCTGGCGCCCGACCCCAATGGCACTGACCGGATGAGAACCCTCCTCATCCCCATCGCCGCTGCCATGGCCCTGTCGAGCCTCTTCTCCTGCTCGGGGAATGATGACAGGCAGCTCAACGAACCCGGCACGGACGCAACCGGCCTGTCGACGCGATCCCTACTGCATGACGGCGTGGCCAAGGAGTACATCCTGTATGTGCCGGATTCCTACGATGGCACTTCGGACGTTCCGCTGATGCTCAACTTCCACGGCTTCGGGGGGACGGCGGAGGAATACCTGAACTACGCGGACATGCGGTCCCTGGCCGAGATGGACACCTTCCTCCTCGTCTATCCTCAAGGCACCTTGCTGGATGGTGATCCGCACTGGAATGCCGGTCTGGAATCGGAGGAGAACAAGAGCGACGCCGATGACTTCGGCTTCGTGGAAGCCTTGATCGACGAACTCTCCTCCGCGTACAGCATCGATGAAACGAGAGTATATGCCTGCGGCTACTCGAACGGCGCCTTCTTCGCCTATGCCCTTGCCTGCTATCACGGCGACAGGATAGCGGCCATCGGCTCCGTTGCCGGCACCATGATGGAGGAGACATACGCCAACTGCGGCCCGTCCCACCCGACGGCCGTGGTGAGCATCCACGGCACATCCGACAAGGTTGTCCCCTATGACGGGGGTGAGGGGCTGGTCTCGGTTGACGAGGTGCTCGCCTACTGGACGGGTTTCAACAAGACGAGCACCGCCCCGGCGAAAGACAGCAGGAACGACCGGGGAACGACGATACAGCACTACTCATATGCGGACGGAGACAGCGGTATTTCCGTGGAGCACTACAAGGTGGTCGGCGGAGATCACGTCTGGTTCGAAATCCGCTACGACGGCTCAGATACGAGTGGTCTGATCTGGGACTTCGTGTCGAGGTATTCCATCGACGGACTGAGACGGTAGAGCCGGGGCTTGCCCTCTACCCTGGCATTCCAGACGTTACCCCGAGAGACAACAACAGAAAGGGAGAACACCCATGTCAGGAATCGAACCCGCATCCCGATTGACCCGCCTGGACGGTGCCAGGATCGGACTTCTGGACCCGGGAAAGCGTACTACAGGAGCCATTCTCGAGGCGGTCGGGGAGCGGCTCGCAGCAGAGCACGACGCGCACCCGGTCGGGCCCTGGAGAAAGTCATCCCCCTACCGCGTCTGCACGAAGAAACTGCTGGAGGAAGTGGTTCCCCGGTGCGACGCGCTCGTCATGGGGGTCGTGGACTGATGCGGCGCAAGCTCGTGCAGTTTGCACGACATGCTGGAGTTCGAGCTGAGAGGCATTCCGACCGCCTACATCACGGCCGCGGGAAGGGTTCCACGGATCGAGCGTGATGGCGACGGGTTCAGCCTGTCCCACGCGACAGGGAGCTACCTGGTCGAGGGATGGGAGGACCCCGGTCCGCAGTCGGACAAGGTGCATCGGAGGCTGATGCACTTCGGAGTACACCGCAGGATGAGGATGTGCGGTGTGGAGGAGGGGGACCGGGTCCGCTACGGCGGCAGGGACCTGCGATGGGAGTATCCTCGAGAGGAACAGGAAGCCCGGTTCAGGCCTCCCGGAGCCGGCGCCTGGTCGAGCCCCCTTGACGGCGTCGCAGGCTACAGGTGGATCGAGCTGCGCGCCTTTTCCCTGCCCGTGGAAGGCGATGAGTTCGAGGAAAGCGTGGAGGAGGCCGTCCCCCAGGTGGTGTCGATTCTGACAGGTGGAGGGACGTGAGTTCGCGATCCGCCGGCCGATCGCCTCGGGGCCGTCGCCAATCCTGGCTACCCCATCTCGGGCTCGACGATGCAGAAGTCGGCACCCTGCGGATCGCGGGCCACCACCATTCGTCCGAACCCGGCGATCTCCTCCGGCTCTGCCATCAATCGCCCACCGTGCCTCTGCACATACCCCGCCGATTCGTCATGGTCCGCGACCTGGAAATACACGTACCAGTCTGACGCGACCCCCTCTTCGATCATCCGATCCGGCATCTGCACCAGGTACTCCGCCGGGTCTTCTTCGCCCGCCGCCGCCGTCCCGACACCGACGACCGCCTCCAGGAAGCGCACGGATGCCGCACGATCCGTGCTCAGATGCTCGGCCCAGGCCAGGGCGCCAGCCTCCGACATGACTCCGCACCCCGCGAACTCCCCGGCCTCCCAGAGGGTTGTCACGCAACCCGTCGGGTCGGAGGTCACCGCCACCCGGCCGGCGCGATCGACGCATCTCGAGCCGGCCAGCACGGCCCCGCCATTCGCGGCCACCCGGTCGACCACGGTGTCGAGGCCATTCACCGAAACGTAGACGTTCCACTTCGCCGCCCCGTCCGAACGAATCTGCCCGGGCCCCGATCCATAGATCGCCGCCGCCGCCGACCCGTCCAGCATCGCCATCGAGTAGACCCCGATGCCCATCTCCCCCATCTCCTCGTCCTCGTACTCCCAGCCGAACAACCCGGCGTAGAACGCTCTCGCCCCGGACAGATCGGTTGTCGCCAGGTCCACCCAGCACGGCGTTCCGTGTCGGTACTTGCCAACCCTCGCCATGGAGTCCTCCGATCCGGAACCATGCCGTTCGCGGAGAGCGCGCGCAAGGCACCATGCGGTCCCTGCGCGCCCCGTCGCCGCACGGGTCCAGGCCGGATGGGTCCGGGCGGCAACGGTCCCGAAGTCGACCGCCACGAGCCGGCCGACCGCTGAGGTCGGCGGGGCCCCCGGGCGAGGGGCCGCCCACCCGGCGTTGGGCCCGGGACGGAATCCCTTGTCTGGAGGAGAGAACGCCGTTAATTCTCCCCAATCCGCAGCCCGCAACCGTTGTTGCGCCAAACTCAGAGGATTTCAGGAGGAACGGAATGACGACCAACCAGGACTGGTGGCCGAACCAGTTGAGCCTGAAGGCTCTCCGCCAGGACTCCCCCCAGTCCGACCCGATGGGCGGGGATTTCGACTATGCCGAGGCGGTGAAGAGCCTGGACGTCGACGCGCTGAAGCAGGACATCGAGGAGGTGATGACCACCTCCCAGGACTGGTGGCCGGCCGACTACGGCCATTACGGCCCCCTCTTCATCCGCATGACCTGGCACGCCGCCGGCACCTACCGCATCAGCGACGGCCGCGGCGGCGGCGGCTCCGGCTACCAGCGCTTCGCCCCCCTCAACAGCTGGCCCGACAACGGCAACCTGGACAAGGCGCGCCGCCTGCTCTGGCCGATCAAGCAGAAGTACGGCCGCCGGCTCTCCTGGGCCGACCTGATGATCTTCGCCGGCAACTGCGCCCTCGAGTCGATGGGCTTCAGGACCTTCGGTTTCGCCTTCGGCCGGCCGGATGTCTGGGAGGCCGACGAGACGGACTGGGGCTCCGAGACGGAGTGGCTGGACGATCAGCGCCACGATGCCGGCGGCGAGCTCCAGGGCCCCCTCGGCGCCGACCACATGGGCCTGATCTACGTGAACCCCGAGGGGCCGAACGGCAACCCGGACCCGAAGCTGGCGGCGAAGTTCATCCGCCAGACCTTCAAGCGCATGGCCATGAACGACGAGGAGACGGTCGCCCTCATCGCCGGCGGCCACACCTTCGGCAAGGCCCACGGCGCCGCCCCCGATTCCCACGTCGGCCCCGAGCCGGAGGGCGCCGGCATCGAGGAGCAGGGCTTCGGCTGGAAGAGCAGCCACGGCAGCGGCAAGGCCGGCGACACGATCACCAGCGGCCTGGAAGGGGCCTGGACCACCGACCCCGTGAAGTGGGACAACAACTTCATGGAGAACCTGCACGGCCACGAGTGGGAGCTGACGAAGAGCCCCGCCGGCAAGTCCCAGTACCGGCCCGTGGACGCAGCCCGGGCGGCCGTCGTGCCCGACGCCCACGATCCCTCGAAGAAGCACGCTCCCATGATGCTCACCACCGACCTCTCCCTGAGGGAGGACCCGGACTACGCGCCGATCTCCCGGCGCTTCCTCGAGAACCCCGCCGACCTCGAGGACGCCTTTGCCAAGGCCTGGTTCAAGCTGCTGCACCGGGACCTGGGGCCCCGCAGCCGCTACATCGGGCCGCTGGTGCCCGAGGAGCCCCAGTTGTGGCAGGATCCCGTTCCCGACGTCGACCACGAGCTGATCGGGGACCCGGAGATCGCCGACCTCAAGGCCAGGGTCCTGGCCTCCGGCCTGTCCGTCTCCCAGCTGGTCTCGACGGCCTGGGCGTCGGCGGCCTCGTTCCGCGGCACCGACAAGCGCGGCGGCGCCAACGGCGCCCGCATCCGCCTGGCGCCGCAGAAGGACTGGGAGGTGAACGACCCGGCCCGGCTGGCCGAGGTGCTGCGGACGCTGGAGGAGATCCAGGCCGGGTTCAACCGCCCGCAGAACGGCGGCAGGAGGGTCTCTCTCGCCGACCTGATCGTCCTGGCCGGGTGCGCCGGCGTCGAGCAGGCCGCCCGGAACGCCGGCCACGACGTGCAGGTCCCCTTTGCGCCGGGCCGCACCGACGCGTCGCAGGAGTGGACCGACGAGGAGTCGTTCGCGGTGCTCGAACCGGCCGCCGACGGCTTCCGCAACTACGCGCCGGGAGCCGGCGCGGGTTCCGCGGCGGAGCAGCTGGTGGAGCGGGCCTGCATGCTGACCCTCACCGCTCCCGAGATGACCGCCCTCGTCGGCGGCCTGCGCGTCCTGAATGCCAACACCGGCGGTTCAGCGCACGGCGTTTTCACCGACCGGCCCGAGTCGCTGACCAACGACTTCTTCCTGAACCTGCTGGACATGGACACCCAGTGGCGGGCGTCCTCCTCGGAGGAGGGGGTGTTCGAGGGTTGCGACAGCCAGACCGGCGATCCCAGGTGGACGGGCACCGAGGTCGACCTCGTCTTCGGTTCCAACTCCGAGTTGCGGGCGATCGCCGAGGTCTATGGCTGCGACGACGGCCAGGAGGACTTCGTCGATGACTTCGTGGCCGCCTGGGACAAGGTGATGAACCTCGACCGGTTCGATCTGGAGTAGCAGGGGCGAGTCTTCGGGGTGGGGCCCTCGGTGGGGCTCCGCCCCGTTGCTTTGTTGCCGACCCGATGATGCCCACTGCCCGTGAAACGGTGCAGGCATACTTCGACTCCCTCGTCATGGGAGATGCGGAAGCCCTCACGGCCTTGATGCTCCCTGCCTCCCACTTCGTCAAGATCGGCACCGATGCCGGCGAGGTTGTCGAGGGAAGCGCCGGGATCGCGGCGTACTACCGGGACCACGCGGCGAGCACGGAGGACTTCCGCATCGAGTTCATCACTCTCGACGTGCAGGAACGGGATGGCGTCGCGTGGTTCTGCACGCGTCAGGTCTGGCGGCTCAAGTGGCAAGGCGCGAAGGAGGAGTTCGTGATGCGAATGACGGGCGTCCTCGAGAGAGCCGGCGAGTCCTGGATGTTTGCCCAGATACACGCCTCGATCGGTGTTCCCGGGTCGGCATGGGTCGAGACCGCAGCACGAGAGCCCGGCTGAGAGGGACTCCATGGAACTGATCGAGAACGACTACTGGTGGAAGAGCCTGATCCTCGACTGCCCCGAGGACGCGGGGGACCTGACGGCGCGGGTCCAGGTGCGCCAGCCCCAGGGATACGCGCAGGAGCTGACGGTGGACGAGGTCGAGGTGGGCGGCGGCAAGGCCCGCGTCCCCATCCTCTATCCGCTCGTGGACGACGGGCGCTACGACCCCAAGCCCGACTTCTGGCAGGAAGGCTGGCTCATGGGGGAGTACCGCTTCGACGTGCAGCTCATGGCCGGGGACCGCATGGTCGCCGCCGAGTCCATGGCCCTCGACCCCAGGGGCTTCTTCCCCTCCGACCGCTGGCTCATCGCCGTCGACGCCCGGCCGCAGATCATCGAGTGCGCGCCCCGGCAGGCCCTGTTCGTCGACGAGGACGAGGCCCGCTTCCTCTACCGCATCCGCCGTCACCGGGTCAGCCGCTGCGAGGTGGAGGTGGACGTCACCACCCGCGAAGGCACCGTCCCCCTGGCCGGCCCCTGGCGCCTGGACCTGACCCACGAGCTGCAGGAGCACTCCTTCTCCATCGCCGGGTGGGGCACCGGCGAGTACTGGATCCGCCTGCGGCCGCTGGTGGAGGGCGAGCCCGTGGGCCCCTGGTGCGTGCGCAAGCTCTGGAGGCAGGTCGACGCCGGGCCGGCGCCGCCGGAGGTGCTGGAGCTGGCCGGCTATCCCGAGGTGCTGGTCGACGACTACAGCTTCGACGAGGTCGAGGGGGTGCAGTTCGTCCCCGACACCCTGGACAAGAGCCCCGGGCCCCTGGCGGCCACCACCGAGCCCCACGACGAGGAGATGCTGCGCATCGAGTCCATCGCCTGGAAGGAGGAGGCCGGGCGCTACGAGGTGGTCTACGCAAACAGCGGCGGGCGGGTCGAGCGCAAGGAGAGGCGCGAGGAGCTCGGCCGCCTGCGCATGCTGCAGGTCAGCGAGGACGGCGAGAGCTGGGAGAAGCCGGCCCTCGGCCTCGTGGAGTACGACGGCTCGACAGCGAACAACATCCTGAGCGACGAGCGCGAACCCACCCCGGCCGAAGAGGAGGCCGCCCACGCCCTGGAGCACGCCGAGTTCCGCTTCTACGACGCCGAGAGGGACGGCCCCGTGGACCTGGACCGCGTTTTCATCGCCTCGGCCAAGGAGGACTTCCCCTTCGACTGCAGGAGCCTGCAGGACCAGGACGCCGACGAGGAGAGCGAGGTCTTCCGCCCCACCAGGGGGGAGTTCTGGTCCCTCGAGCAGCGCGGCGACCTCTACCTCGTGCTCACGCGGGAGCCGGTCCTCTATCTCGGCGTCGGCATGGACCTGATGCACACGAGCGAGACGATCCGCTGCCACGTGGAGGAGTCGGACGGCGGGCGCCTGCACTTCTACTTCCGCCCCGCCTCGCCCGCCTACCTGCCCCACGGCGTCACCTACGACAACATGCACCTGGCCCTGCGCTGCCTGGCCGTCATGTCCACCGCCGACGGCATCACCTGGGAGCGCCGCTTCGTCCTGGGGCCCGACGGCCACGACCGCCTGGGCTCCCAGTTCTACGCCATGGGGCTCCTGCAGCGCTTCGGCACCACGGGCGACGCCCCGGGCCGGAGCGTGCTGGGCAGGGGGAAGCACAAGATCAACCAGGCCTTCCCGCGGCGGAACCTCTACCTCGGCTCGGTGCTGCTCCACTGGGGGATCGAGCAGACCCAGGAGCCGGAGCTGATCTGGACCCGCGACCTGCTGCACTTCAAGCGCTTCACCCGCCAACGGCGCAGCCTCATCGAGTCCAACGGCCCGGGCACCTACGACTTCGGCATGATCCGCGACCACTACAAGTACAGCGAGTTCGGCGGCCAGTGGTGGTACTACTACACGGCGATCAACACGCGCCACAACGGCTACGGGATCATGGCGCGGGAGACGGACCTGGACGACCTCCGCCGCAGGCGCCCCAACCACGCCGAGGCCCCCTACTTCACCACCTGGGAGGGCTACTGGGCCGACGGCAAGCAGACGAAGTACCAGCCGGCCTGCGCCCGCTGCCGGCCCTTCCGCCTGGCCCACGCCGAGCCCGTCGACGGGAGGGGCCGCCTCGTCACCCGCCCCATCCGCGTGGACGGCGACGAGCTGCGCCTGAACGCGGCCACCGGGGGCGGCTCCATCCAGGTGGAGGTGACCGACGAGGCGGGCGAGCCCCTGGGGCCGGAGCCGGCGGTCTTCCGCGGCGACGAGGTGGACGCCGTGGTCGCCGACCTGGGCCCCTGGCGCGGACGGGCCGTGCGCCTGCGGTTCACCCTCGACCGGGCCCGCCTCTACGCCTTCCGGATCGCCTCGCGGGAGTGACGACGGTGGCGTCAGCCGACGGGGCGCCGGACCGGGATGTGGTCCTCACCCTGGACCACGGCGTGCTCCTCATGCACGACCCCCGGGCCGCGGAGGCCGCCTTCATCGACGAGATCTTCGAGAAGGCCCGCCGCCGCGGCATCGGGACGATCCTCTGGCGGACCCTGGCCGGAGCTCGTGGACCCTACCGCAGCCGCTCGGTCCCGACCATGGCCGACCAGTCCGCGTCCTGGGAGCAACTGCTGGGGGGCATGGACCCCCTCCAGGCCGCCGTCGACAGCGCCCGGCGCCACAGTCTCCGCCTCTTCGCCTGGGCGACCCTGCAGGACTTCCACATCGTCCGCGACTGGGGCGTGCGCAACACCTCCCCCTTCTTCGACGAGCGCCCCCACCTCTACTGGTCCGGCGTCGACGGCACGAGCCGCCACCCCGGCATCCCCTGCTACGCCTACGAGGAGGCCCGGCGCTACTACCTGGACCACCTCGAGGAGGTGCGGGAGTACGGCGTGGACGGCCTCTTCGTCTGCTTCCGCAGCCACGCCGGCGAGCCGGCCGAGGACGACGCCTTCGGGTACAACCCGCCCTGGCTCGAACAGCTGCGCCGGGAGACCGGGGTCGACGCCCCGCCCGGGCGCATCCGCGAGCTGCCCTGGCTGGCCTGGCGCCTGCAGAAGATCCGCGGCGACTCGTACACGCTGCTGTTGCGGGAGATCCGCGAGGCGGCCGGGTCCCTGCCCGTATGGGTGAGCACCTCGGAGGAGCCGGACATCCTCATCGCCGGCCACTCGGAGAAGGAGAACCCCGGCCGCGCCCTGCACAGGGCCCGCCTCGACCTAGGCCGCTGGTGCCGGGAGGACCTGGTGGACGCGGTGGTGGTCGTCACCAGCCGCCTCAACCCGTGCGACCCGTCTGTGGCCGAGGTCTGGCGCGACACGACGGCGCGCTCCGGCAAGAAGCTCTACACCTGGCTGAACATGATCTGCCACTTCCACGACGGGGAGGGCCGGCTCGCCAAGCGGACCCCGACGCCGGCGGAGCTGCGCGGCATCGTCCGGAGTGCGGGGGACTGCCGCATCGACGGGCTGGTGCTGCACGAGACGGCGGACCTGGAGACCTCCTACCGGAGGGTGGTCGTCGACGGCGAGAGACAGGTGGTCAACGAACCCCATGCGGACCCCGAGGCCCAGTGGGACGCCCTCGCACCTTGAACAAGGCAGCGACGCTGGGCCTGCTCGGTGCCCTGGCCCTCGCCGCCTGTGGCCGCGACTCTCCGGTGGTCGGCCCAGGCAGGGGAGGGGAAGCAGGGTTCGCCATCCCCGATGCCAGGCTGCGCGCGGCCGTTGCGGGCGCCCTCGGCAAGTCGGGAAAGACGCCGATCACCGTCGATGAGATGGCGTCTCTGACGCGCCTCGACGCACCCAACTCAGGCATTCGCGATCTGACCGGGCTCGAATTCGCAACCAGCCTGACGCGGCTGAATCTTGGTACAGACAAGGTGGATGGGGAATATGCGAACAGCAACGACATATCCGACCTGACGCCGCTGGCCGGCCTCAACAACCTGACACGGCTGATCCTTACCAGCACCGGTGTCGCGGACCTGGCGCCTCTCGCCGGCCTGACCAACCTGACACGCCTGTTTCTGGGCGACAACTCCATTGCGGATCTGACGCCTCTCGCCGGACTGACCAATCTGACCGACCTGTGGCTCTGGGATAACGATCTCTCGGACTTGACGCCTCTTGCAGGGCTGACCAACCTGACAAGGCTGGAGCTCTCCAGCACCGGTGTCTCGGATCTGACGCCTCTCGCCGGACTGACCAACCTGACGGAACTGTGGGTTGGCGATAACGCCCTGACGGACTTGACGCCCCTCGCCGGGCTGACCAGCCTCACATGGCTGTTCCTCTCCGACAACCGCGTCTCGGACCTCACACCCCTTGCGGGGCTGACCGACCTGACGACGCTGGAGCTCAGCGACAACTCCATTGCGGACCTGATGCCCCTTGACGGGCTGACAGACCTGACCGAACTGCGGCTCCAGAACAACAGCATCTCGGACCTCACCCCCCTCGCCGGGCTGATCAACCTGGCAACCCTGTGGCTCGGCGACAACGCAATCACCGATGTGACGCCCCTGGCCGGGCTGACCAACCTGATCGAGCTGCGCCTCGAGAACAACCACATCTCCGATCTCGCGCCACTGGTGGAGAATGCGGGACTTGGTTTTGCGAATTGGATAGATGTGCGGGGCAACCCGTTGAGCGATGAATCGATCAACACGCACATTCCAGCCCTTCAGGCCAGAGGGGTGATCAGCGACGGCGATGGTGGGGAGACGCCCCTTGCCATTCCCGACGCCAGACTGCGCGCGGCCATTGCCAACGAACTCGGCAAGGCAGGAAACGATCCCATCACCGCCCGTGAGATGACGGATCTGACTCACCTTTTCGCGCTCGAGTCGGACATTGGCGAGTTGACCGGGCTCGAGTATGCGATCAACCTGACAGGACTGCAGCTCTATGGCAACCGCGTCTCGGATCTGACGCCTCTGACCGGACTGACCAACCTGAGAGAGCTGCATCTCCGCCGCAACTCCATCAGGGACTTGACACCTCTCGCCGGGCTGACCAACCTGACCAAGCTTCTCCTTCGTGACAACGATGCTTCGAATCTATCACCCCTCGCCGGGCTGACCAACCTGACGACCCTGGAGCTTCGCGGCAACTCGATCTCCGAGTTACCCTTCGGCCTGTTCGCAGGCTTCGCCAGCCTCGAGACGCTTGATCTGGCCAGCAACCCGGGTGCTCCCTTCGCGCTCACCCTCGAACTTGAACGCACGGACACGTCCAACCGGTTGGCGCCAGGTCCCGCTGGTGTTGTCGTCCGGCTGGCAGAGGGAGCCCCCTTCGAGATGACCGTACCGTTGTCGGTATACAACGGCTCGGTCTCTGTTGCCTCGCTCACCATCGGCGCCGGGGACACGACCAGCGCTCCTGCCCAGGTCACCGCGCCCGTCGGCTCGTCGACTGCGACCCATGTGGTCATGGACCATGCCCCCCTGGTTCCGAGCGGGTTCACGGGCCTCGAGATCCGCACCGGTGGCCCGCTGGAATTGTTCGCCGAGTCCGACGGACACTTTCCGGTTGCGGAAGAGATTCCCCCTCATGTCTTGCAAGTGGGGGGCCCGCAGGCGGTCCTGGACGTGGTCGAGTTCTTTTCGGACGCCGACGGCGATGAACTGATGTACTCGGTGACGTCGAATGACGATGGCCTGGTTGGCACCCGGGTGAACGCGGGCGTGATGACCTTGAGCCCCCGCTCGGAAGGCCATGGCTCGGTTGTCGTCACCGCGACCGATCCCGGCGGCTTGGGCGTATCGCAAGAACTCTCCGTGACAGTTCTGCCGTCTCCGAACCCTCATTCGTTTGACATCGACCTCGTATTCGTCGGCGCCGCCACGGAAGAAACCCGTTCAGCGGCCCTCCAGATGGCAGAGCGCTGGACCGAAGTGATTACCGACGACCTGCGGGATGTTCCCGTGCCCGACAACACCGTCCACTGCCTGGGGGAGCATCGTTTCCATGGGACGGTAGATGACCTTGTGGTCTTCGTGGAGGTCGAGCCCCTCACTCATGGTTCGGGATTTGCAGGTCTGTGCCGGACGCGCGACAGGTACTCCGCAATGCAGTCAAGGAAGTACCATGGTTCCTCCCTGCCATATATGGGGCGCATCGTACTGGACACGGATCTGGTGGCCCGGGGTAGAAAGGCCTGGGGCAGAGAGTATCTGGCACACGTAATCCTGCACGAGATCGGGCATGCCCTGGGATTCGGGCCCTTGTGGCATGACTCCGGGTTTCTGCAGGACAGCGGCGGAGCCGACCCGCACTTCAACGGCCCACTCGCCATACGGGCATTCGACGCGGCCGGAGGCAGGAACTACACGTCCGGCGCCAAGGTGCCCGTCTCGGCCGACGAAGGCCACTGGAGGTTCGGGGGCGAACTCATGGGTACTGGCACCGGCTCTGCCCTCAGCGCCATCACGGTCCAGTCCTTCGCCGACCTCGGCTATGTCGTCGATGTCAGCCGGGCCGATCCGTTCCGGCTGTCAGGCACGGCCAAGCCGGCTGCGGGGCCCGGCCTCGATCTCCACGACGACATCCTCCGGGGGCCGATAGAGGGCGCCGACGAAGATGGGCACGTCGTCCGCGTGATACACCCATGAAGGCCGGAGGAGCCTGAGATGGACCAGCGCCTGAAGGACAAGATCGCCATCGTCACCGGCGCCGGGTCCGTGGGGCCCGGCTGGGGCAACGGCAAGGCCACGGCCGTGCTCTTCGCCCGCCACGGGGCCCGCGTCCTCGCCGCCGATATCAACCTGACCGCCGCCGACGAGACGCGGTCGATCATCGTGGGCGAGGGCGGACTCTGCATCTCCCACGAGGCCGACGTCAGCCGCGGCGGCGACGTGGAGGCCATGGTCGAGCGCTGCCTGGCCGAGTACGGCCGCATCGACATCCTCCACAACAACGTGGGCATCCTCGAGGTCGGCGGCTGCGTCGAGGCGAGCGAGGAGAGCTGGGACCGCGTCAACGAGGTCAACCTCAAGAGCGTCTTCCTCACCTGCAAGCACGTCCTGCCCCACATGGAGCGCCAGGGCGGGGGCGCCATCGTCAACATCTCCTCGGTGGCCGGCATCCGCTGGCTGGGCGTTCCCTATGTTTCCTACAGCGCCACCAAGGGCGCCGTGAACCAGCTCACCCGCAGCATCGCCATGCAGTACGCGAAGAAGAACATCCGCGCCAACGCCATCCTGCCCGGCTTCATGGAGACGCCCATGGTCGTCCACTCCCTCTCGCAGACCTACTCCGGGGGCGACGTGGAGAAGATGGTGGAGATCCGCAACCAGCTCTGCCCCACCGGCAAGATGGGCGACGCCTGGGACGTGGCCCACGCCGCCCTCTACCTCGCCTCGGACGAGGCCCGCTACGTCACCGGCGCCGAGCTGGTCGTCGACGGCGGCCTGACCTGCTCCATCGGAGCCTGACCGTGAACATCGGCGACCTGCTGACCAAGGCGGCCCGGACCTTCCCCGGCAACCCGGCCGTGGTCTACGGGGAGCGGCGCCTGGACTACGCGGAGTTCGACGGGCGGGTCAACTGCCTGGCCGCGGCCCTGTACCGCCTCGGCCTGGAGCCCGGCGGCACGGTGGCGGTGCTCATGCACAATCGCCCGGAGATGCTGGAGTCGATCTTCGCCTGCTTCAAGGCGGGGTGCGCCGCCGTCCCCCTCAACTTCCGCCTGCACCCGCGGGAGCTGGCCTGGATCATCGACCACGCCCGGGCCGGGGTGGTGCTCGCCAGCGACGCCTTCGCCGAGACCGCGGGCGCCATGCGGTCCGAGCTTCCCCACCTGCGGCACCTCGTCGTCGCCGGAGGCCCCGCCGATGGCGCCCTCGACTACGAGGAGCTGCTGGCGGCCGGCTCCGACCGCTTCGAGACCGCCCCGGCGGAGCCCGACGACACGGCCTGGCTGTTCTACACCTCGGGCACCACGGGCCTGCCCAAGGGGGCGATGCTCACCCACCGCAACCTGCTGGCCATGACCATGGGGTTCTACGCCGACATGTGCCCCGGCTTCGGCACCTCCGAGGTGGTCCTCCACGCCGCCCCCCTCTCCCACGGCAGCGGCCTCTACGCTCTGCCGAACGTGGGCAAAGCCGCGGCCCACGTCATCCCGCCGTCGCCCTCCTTCGACCCCGAGCAGGCCCTGCGCGACATCGAGACCCACCGGGTGACCAACCTCTTCGCGGCGCCGACCATGGTGAAGCGGATGGTCGACAGCCCCGCCATCGACGAGCGCGACCACGGCTCCCTCAAGGCGGTCGTCTACGGCGGCGCCCCCATGCTGGCGGAGGACCTGCGCAAGGCGATGGAGAAGCTGGGGCCCTGCCTGGTGCAGCTCTACGGCCAGGCCGAGTCGCCCATGACGATCTCCCACCTGCCCCACGGCGACCACGTCCTCGACGGCAGCCCCGACCAGACCCGCCGCCTCTCCTCCGCCGGCATCGCCCGCACCGACGTGGAGGTGCGCATCGTCGACGCCGAGGACCGGCCCCTGCCGCCGGGCGAGACCGGGGAGATCGTCACCCGCTCGGACCTGGTCATGAAGGGCTACTGGCGAGACGAGGAGGCCACCGCCGCGGCCCTGCGCGGGGGCTGGCTGCACACCGGCGACCTGGGCTACCTTGACGGGCAGGGGTACCTGTTCCTCATGGACCGCTCCAAGGACCTGATCATCAGCGGCGGCGAGAACATCTATCCGCGAGAGGTCGAGGAGGTGCTGGTGCAGCACCCCGCCGTGGGCGAGGTCGCCGTCATCGGCGTGCCCGACGAGGAGTGGGGCGAGGCGGTGAAGGCCGTCGTCGTCCTGGCCCCCGGCCGCAGCGCCACCGCCGGGGAGCTGATCGATTTCTGCCGGGGCCACCTGGCCAGCTACAAGAAGCCCCGGTCGGTCGACTTCGTCGACGAGATCCCCAAGAACAACTACGGCAAGATCGTCAAGAACGAGCTGCGCGAGCCCTACTGGCGGGGCCGCGAGCGGCGGGTCGTCTAACCACAGGAGAGCGATGATGTCGAAGAAACGCAGACTCGGCCGCGGCGTGGCCATGGTGGGAGCGGGCATGTCCCGCTTCGGCATCTTCCCCGAGCGGGACACCAAGGACCTCTTCACCGAGGCCTTCCAGGCGATGACCGCCTCCGTCGACAAGGGCGTCGACCCGGCCGACATCGACGCCCTCTACCTGGGCAACTTCACCAACGACTTCTTCGCCGGACAGTCCCACTGGGGACCGATCCTCACCGACGCCCTCGGCATGATCCCCAAGCCGGCGACGCGCACCGAGGGCGCCTGCGCCTCCAGCGCCATCGCCTTCCGCGAGGGCGTCTTCGCCATCGCCTCCGGGTTCTACGACATGGTCCTCGTGGGCGGCGTGGAGGAGATGTCCAAGCGCTCCACCGCCGACGTGGCCGAGGGCTTGGCCCTGGCCGCCATCCCCTACGAGCGCCAGTCGGGCTTCACCTTCCCCGGCGTCTTCGGAGCCATCGGCACCGCCTACTTCGACCGCTACGGCGCCGACCGCCGGCACCTGATGGACGTGACCATCAAGAGCCACGACAACGCCCCCCTCAACCCCAGGGCCCAGTACCGCTCCTCCATCCGCACGATCATGGAGGGCAAGGCCGAGCGCGCCCGGAGCAAGGGCGAGGAGGTGCCCGAGTGGGAGGACGAGAAGGACTTCCTCTCCGACCCGCGGGCCAACCCCGTGGTGGCCTGGCCCATGCACCTCTTCGACTGCTGCCCCATCAGCGACGGGGCCTGCTGCATCCTGCTGGTGGGCGAGGAGCTGGCCCGGCAGTTCACCGACGCGCCCCTGCACGTGGCCGGCCTCGGGCAGGCCAGCGGCCGCGGACTCCACGCCGCCGAAACCCTCACCAGCTTCGAGGCCACCCGCCACGCCGCCGCCGAGGCCTACGGCATGGCCGACATGGGCCCCGAGGACATCCAGATGGCCGAGGTCCACGACTGCTTCTCCGTCTCCGAGATCCTCCACCTCGAGGACCTCGGCTTCTACGAGCCCGGGGAGGGCTACAAGGCCGTCTCCGACGGGGCCACCCGCCTCGACGGGCCCAAGCCGGTCAACACCTCGGGAGGCCTCAAGTGCAAGGGCCACCCCGTGGGCGCCACCGGCGTGGCCCAGCTCGTGGAGCTGTGGGAGCAGCTGCGCCACCAAGCCGGCGACCGCCAGGTGCCGAATGCGGACCTGCGGGTCGGGGCGGCCCAGAACCTGGGCGGCACCGGCGGCACCTGCACGGTGACCATCCTCGAGAGGAGGTGAGCCCCATGTCCGCCCCCCCGCCCCCGATGACCGACCACTCCTTCGGCCGGTTCCTCCTCGAGGAGAAGCTCATGGGCAGCCGCTGCGCCGGCTGCGGCGCCCTCTTCGTGCCGCCGCGGGCGATCTGCCCGGAGTGCCGCGGCACCGGCATGACCTGGGAGCAGATGCGGGGCACGGGCACCCTGACGGCCTTCACCTGCATCGCCATGGCCACCCCCGCCCTGCAGGCCGAGGGCTACGGCCGCGACAACCCCTTCTGCACCGGCGTGGTCGCCCTGGACGAGGGCCCCCGGGTGGTGGCCCGCATCGAGGGTTTCGACACCACCCGGCCGGAGGAGATCCACCTCGGCGCGCCGCTGCGGGTGCGGTTCCTGCGGCGGGGCGAGGGGGAGGAGGAGCGGGCGGTGCTGGCTTTTAGGGTGGGGACTCCCGGATGATCGACGATCCGGTGGTCGAGGAGATTCGCCGGCACCGCAAGGCCCACGCCGCCGAACATGGGAATGATCTTGACCGTATCGTGAAGGCCCTCCGCCAGCGTGAGCGAGAATCCGACCGGCCGCTGCTGAATCCGGGGCCACAGCCGTTGAGCCCGACCCGGAGCTGAGTCGAATCAGCATCCCCCCCTCCCCCCACGACACCGGGACCTACCCGGCGCGGACCCACCTCTTCCTGGACGACCTCCACGTGGGCCGCCTCGACGGCCTGCGGCGCCTGCCCGGGCCGGTCACGCATGCCGCCAGCGGACCGGTATTGGAGCCCGAGACACCTTGGGAGGGGCTCGGCCTCATCGGCCGCAACAGCATCCTCTGGGACGAGGAGGCTGCCCGCTTCAAGTGCTGGTATCCGTCCTTCGATCCGGCCCTGCCCGGGGAACCGGTGGGGGCCCGGCGGCGGTGGGCGTACGCCGAGAGCGCCGACGGCGTCCACTGGGAGCGGCCCGACCTGGGGCTCACCTCCTTCGCCGGCTCCACCGCCAACAACCTGCTGCGCCTGGAGGGACTGGACGAGTCGGCGGCGGTCCTGTGGAGCGTCCGCAGGGACCCGGACGACCCCGACCCGGGGCGGCGCTACAAGGCGATCGGCATGGACCGCCATCCCCGGCGCCCGGGCGAGCCGACGTGGACCGGTCCCGACGGCGAGGACGAGTGGTACCGCAGCCAGGGGCGGCACATGGGCTGCGGCCTCTTCATCGCCTTCTCGGCCGACGGGCTCACCTGGCGCCAGCGCGAGGGCTGGGCGGGGTCCGGGGCCCTGATCATGGACAACTCCATCCTCCACGGGTACGACCCCCACACCCGGCGCTGGCTGCTGTGGCAGCGGCCGCGGATCCTGCCCAAGCACCGGGTGATCGGCGTCAGCTTCTCCCCCGACTTCGAGGACTGGACCTTCCCCGAGTGCGTCCTCGTGCCGGACGAGGACGACCCGCCGGACACCCAGTTCGACCAGCTCTCGACGGTGGCCGCCTCGGACGGCGGCTTCGTGGGGCTCCTGTCCGCCTCCTCGGAGGTGCGCGCCGACCGGGGCGTGACCGACATCGTGCCCCAGCTCGTCTACTCCCGCGACGCCCGTCGCTGGACCCGCGTCGACCGCGGGCCCTTCCTGGCTCCGAAGGAGGCGCCGCCGACCTGGGACGACGGCTGCATCATCCCCTTCAACCCGCAGGTCGCCGGCGACGAGGTCTTCATCTTCTACTACGGCAAGAACGCCGGCCACATCTGGGGCGAGCCCACCGCCGATGGCCGCGTGACCCGCTCCGCCTTCGGCCTGGTGAAGCTGCGCCGCGACCGCTGGGTCGCCCTGACCGCCACGGCCGGCGGCTCCGCGGGCGGCGGCGAGGGCACCCTGACCACGTCCCTGATCAGCTTCTGCCGCCCGGAGCTGCGCCTGAACGCCGACGCCTCGAGCGGCTCCATCGCCGTGGAGCTGGTGGACTGCCAGAGCGGTCGGGCGGTACCCGGCTTCGGCCTGGACGACTGCGACCCAATGCGCGGCGACTCCCTGGACCACCCTGTGACCTGGCGCGGCAGCGGCGACCTGTCGGCGGTCATCGGCACCGGGAGCCGCCAGCCGCAGGTGGGCCGGGCCCTGGTGATCCGCGCGCGGCTCCGGGACGGCGCCCGGCTCTACGGGATCACCTGCTGAGAGGTGCGGCGCCCGGCCGTCCGGCGCCTCAGGTCAGCCGCCACTCCACCCCGTGCTCGGCGGTGGCCTGGCGGAACCAGTCGATGACCTCGGGGTGGTAGGGGATGCCCCGCTCGGCCCGCTCCACCGCCGTCTGCGCCTCGGGCCAGCCCGAGTAGAGGACGCGGTCGGCCCCGGGGGCGGGCGGACACTCGAGCAGGTCGGTGAGGTACTGGTCGAGGTCGGCCTTGAAGTCGGCGGGGTCGCAGAAGCCGGCGATGTCCCAGGCGACGAAGTGGTGGACCGAATCGCTCCGGCGCCGGGGTCCGGCCCCGGTAGCGGTGAGCACCGTGGTCAGCACCTCCGACATGACCGACAGGGCATAGCCCTTCTGGGAGCCTCCCTCCCGGGTCGAGCCGAGGGGCAGCATCATGTAGGACTCGGGGATCTCCGTCTCCTCCAGGATCGGGGTGCCGTGCTCGTCGGCGATCCAGCCGGGCAGCACCGTCTGCCCCAGGCGCCGGGCCAGGAAGATCCTGTTGGCGGCCACCACGCTCGGCGAGCCGTCGTAGACGAAGGGCGGGTGTTTCCCCGCCGGCGCGGCGAAGGCCAGGGCGTTGAGGCCGAGGAGGGCCTTCGATCCGAAGGTGGGCGCCATGCCGAGGCCGCCGGTGGTCGTGGCCATACCCAGCATCTCCCGCTCCAGGGGCATCTCGGCGTAGTAGGAGCAGGGGCCCAGGTGCCCGCAGTTGACCGCCGACACGGCGCCGACCCCGAACCGGGAGGCCCGCTCGATCGCCTCCTGCATGGCCACGGGGGAGACCACCATGCCGTGGCCCCGGTCCCCGTCGATGAGGGCGGTCGCCTTGTTGTCGCGGACGATCTTCCAGTCCGGCGTGGGGTTGATGGCGCCCGAGGTCAGGCCCCCCAGGTAGAACCGCAGCAGGTTGGAGACGCCGTGGGTGTCGACGCCCCTCAGGTCGGCGTAGATCAGCACGTCGGCGGTCTTCGCGGCGTCCTCCGCCGGCATGCCGAGGGCCTCCAGGAGGCGCTCGGTGGTCCACCTCATCTCCTCGGGCCGGACCCGGACCTCCTGGTCCTCGGACACCTTGTACTTCTCGAGCATGTGCGGTCTCCTCGGGGGCGGCGGCCGGCGCAGCGGACAAAGGCCAGCCGGGGCGGGACCTCCCATCGGCCGGCGGCGCGGAGCGGCCGCCGGGCGGCTCAGGCCGGTCCCGGGTGCAGGTCCAGGGCCAGGGACCGGAAGTCGCGGACGCGGTGGAGGGTGACCCGGTCGTTGTCGTGCTGGTTGCGCGAGCTCTCCGCCGTGCGCGACGACACGAGCAGGTCGTCGCCGTCGACGACGGCGGCGTTGTACTGGAAGCCCTGGCCGGGGCCGGGCCAGCGGGCGATGCACCCGGCGGGGAACCAGTTCAGGGCGTCGAGGCTGTAGAACAGCATGAGGAAGCGGCGCTCGTTGCCGGCGCCCCCGGCCAGGCCGCGTTCGGCCATGGCCCGCCCCCACTCCACGTCCTGGGCCCGCGTCGGCAGGTTCACGGGAGTCCAGTAGTACCCGTCCGGCCCGTCGCGGATGACGTGGAAGTAGGCGTTGCCCGGGAAGGGGTGGAACTGCGTGAAGCGCAGATCCAGCTCCCCGCCTTCGTCCTCCAGGTCGCAGATGGCGCACAGGTGGGGCGTCGACTGGCCGTCGATCCGCAGGCGGACGTAGACCCGGACCCGGCCGTCCACGAGGACGACGTTGGGCTCGAGCCAGTGGTCGCCCATGTCCGGCGCCTGGTCGCGGTAGGTCGGCGCCAGGGTGGCCCCCGGGTACTGGACGGCGGCGTCGACCTGCTCCGCCAGTCCCCGGCTCAGGCCTGGCGGCGTGCCCGGGTAGGTCAGGGGCGGGGAGATGCGCCACGCCGAGGGGTCCATCAGGTCGTCGGCGCCGAGATCGCCGGCGACGGCGGCGATCCGCGACCCGGCGCGGTTGAAGTTCCCGGCCTCGTTGGCGGCGCCGAAGCACCAGTAGAGGGTGTCGCCGCGCACGGCGTGGGGGGTGAAGGTGTTCCAGTAGGGGCCCCTGAAGAGGACCACGGGATCGCTCCAGGTCCCCCCCTCGTCGTCGCTGGCCACCAGCAGGATGTCCCGCCGGCCACGGCCGTTGCACAGCAGGTAGAGCCGCTCCCGGTGGACGAAGACGAGGCCGTCGCCGACCCGCGCCCGGCCCCGGCGCCGCCAGGTCCGCCCGTCGTCGTCGCTGGTCCAGAAGCGGGTCCTCAGCTCCTGGTCGGGGTTCCCCGGCAGCCGGTTGAGGCGCGTGAGCAGGGCGAAGCTGCACAGCAGCCGGCCGCTGGGCAGACGCACCAGGGAAGGGGCGGAGGAGTAGACCTCCGGATCGGGGATCAGAAAGATCTCGGTGCTTTCCTGGGCCAGGGGCTGCGACCAGCAGTGCGAGGGGATCCGGGCCATTCGGTCAGCCTCTCAGGACGGCGGGGTTGGGCGCTCAGTCCCCGAGGGGCCCGACCGAGTCCAGGCCCTCCGGCTGGGGCAGGACGTAGCGCACGGGCTGCACCGAGCCGTCGGCGCGGGTCACCCGCCGCACGCGGCGGGTCTTGATGACGGAGTGTTCCACCAGCACGTCGTCGTCGATGCGGCAGCCGTAGAGGTAGCTGGTGCCCTTCACGGTCACCCCGCGGCCGACGCGCATGGGGTGATCGTCGGAGCCGGTCATGATGACGCCCGACTCGATGCGGCTGCCGGCGCCAACGACGCTGTTGCCCTTGAGGACGCTGCGGTCGAGGACCTCCACCCCCTCCTCCAGGACCATGGTCTGGCGGGGGTAGGTGCTCAGGCGCACGCCGGCGCCGATGCGCACCCCCTCCCCCAGGACCACGCGGCCGCTGAGCTCGCAGCGGTCGCCGAGGTGGACCCGGCGGTCGAGCTGGACCCCGGCGCCGACGCTGGCGCCCTTGCCGATGACGATGTCGAGGGGCCCCCGGTCCTTGTCGAGGGCGACGATCTGCTCGATCACCTCGTCGGCGAGGTAGAAGTCCTCGTCGTCGACGATGGTGACGATATCCATGAGGCGCTCGTAGGCGCGGCGCCGGGCGATCGCCTCCATGCGGCGCCAGACGCTCTTGACGTTGAAGCCGAGGATCTCGTCGCCGTTGGCGGCGGGCACGGCGCGCACCACGAGACCGTGGCCGTTGAAGATCTCCACCAGGTCGGTGAGCATCAGCTCGCCCTGGACGTTGTCGGTGTCCATGGCGCCGATGTGGGCCCGCAGGGCCGACTCGCGGAAGCAGACGACGAGGGTGTTGATCTCGCCCGTCTCCAGCAGCTCCCGTCGGTGGAAGACGTAGCGCCGGCCGCGGTAGTCCAGCTCCTCGGAGCCGCCCTCGGGCAGGCCGAGGATGTCGCCGTGCTCCTTGATGGCGATCACCCGGCCGGCGTCCTCGCCGGCGTCGCCGCCGTCGGCGTCGACCGGAGGGACGCGGACGATGCGGCCGTAGTAGTTCTGCTCCGCGGGGCCGTCGTAGAGACCGGTGAGGACCATCATGTCGCAGGGCTCGGACTCGAAGGCGCGGCGGAAGTGGGCGACCACGTTCTCGGTGAGCAGCCCCATGTCGCCGGGGAAGATGTAGACCTGGCGGTCCCGGCCTTCGGGGGGCGGGTCGAAGTGATCGAGGGCGACGCGCACGGCGTCGCCGGTGCCGGCGGGCAGCCCGAGGACGGGGTTCTCCTGGTAGGCGAAGCGGCGGCCCGGGCGGGGGCCGAGGTGGTCGGCCACCTCCTCTCCCTTGATCCCCACCACGAGCACCTGGTTCGGGCTCTCCAGGCCGGCGGCCACGGCGTCGGCGACGCGCACCACCGTCGGCCGTCCCCAGATCTCGTGGAGCATCTTGGAGGTGTCGGAGCGGATGCGCTTGCCGTGGCCGGCGGCCAGCACCACGCCGACTCGCCCCGGCTCCTCCAGCAGGGGCGAGTCCAGCTCGCGCAGGCGGGCGCGGAGGCGGCGGCCGTCCGGGGGCATCAGGCGGCGCTCCCGACGATGGGGCTCCCCAGGGCGCCGTTCCAGCCCGCCAGGGGCGGCAGCTCCACCCCCGGATCCTCGCCCCGGGCCATGGCCATCAGGGCCTCCTGCATGCACAGGGCCGGCTCCCCGTTCTGCGGCTCGAGGCGGACGTAGCGGCCGTCGGAGAGACAGGCCCGGGTCTTGGAGCGGTCCGCCAGGCACAGCTGCAGGTAGTGGTGCAGGCGCGCCTTGATGCCCTCCTCCTCCACGGGGAAGACGACCTCCACGCGGTTGCGCAGGTTGCGGTTCATCCAGTCGGCGCTGCCGGTCCAGATCTCGGGATCGCCGCCGTTGGCGAAGTAGAACACGCGGCTGTGCTCCAGGAAGCGGCCGATGATGCTGTGCACGCGGATGCGCTCGCTGATGCCGAGCAGGCCCGGCCGCAGGCAGCAGATGCCGCGCACCACGAGGTCGATCTCGACGCCGGCCATGGAGGCGCGGTAGAGGGCGCGGATGACCTTGGGGTCGGTGAGGCCGTTCATCTTGGCCACGATCGCCGCCGGGCGGCCGGCGCGGGCGTGCTCGATCTCGCGGTCGATGCGGCGCAGGAAGCCGGACATCATCGTCGTGGGCGCCACCAGGAGCTTGCGGAAAGTCTCCTCCGAACGCGCCGTGAGCAGGTTGAAGACCTCGGCCACCTCGCGGGTCAGATCCTCGCGGGCGGTGAGCAGCCCCAGGTCGGTGTAGAGCCGCGCCGTCACGTGGTTGTAGTTGCCGGTCCCCAGGTGGGCATAGCGGCGCAGCTGGTCCTGGTCGCGGCGCACGACCATGGAGAGCTTGCAGTGGGTCTTCATGCCCAGCAGGCCGTAGACGACGTGGACGCCGCCCTCCTCCAGCTTCTTGGCCCACTCGATGTTGAAGGCCTCGTCGAAGCGCGCCTTCAGCTCCACGAGGACGGCGACCTCCTTGCCCTGGTCGGCCGCCTCCATCAGGGCCTGCACGACCTCGGAGTCCTCGCCGGTGCGGTAGAGGGTCTGCTTGATGGCCAGCACCCGGGGGTCGCGCACGGCCATGCGGATGAAGTCGATGACGGTGTTGAACGACTCGTAGGGATGGTGGAGGAGGACGTCCCGGGCGCGCAGGCTCTCGAAGAACCGGTCGGGGTCGGCGGGCAGGTTGACCTCCAGGGGCGTGAAGGGCCGGTCCTTGAGCTCCGGCCGGTTGACGAGGCCGTAGATGGTGGTGATGCGGTTGAGGTTGACCGGACCGTCGGCGGTGTAGACGCGGTCCTCGTCGACCTCGAACTGGGTCATGAGGAAGCGCACCAGGCGCTCCGGCGCCTTCTCCTCGATCTCGAGGCGCACCACGTCGCCCTTGCGCCGCTGCTCCAGGGACTCGGCGATCTCCTCGAGCAGGTTGTCGGCCTCCTCCTCGTTGACGTAGAGCTCGGAGTTGCGGGTGACGCGGAAGGCGCCGTGGCCGTTGACGCGGTAGCCCTCGAAGAGCTCGGTCAGGTAGTGGGCGACGATCGCCGCCAGGGTCACCATGTGCCCGGCGCCGTCGCCGCCTCCGGGCACGGGCAGGATCCTCGGCAGCACCCGCGGCACGGTGACCACGCCCACGGCGGTCGCTCCGTCCTGCTCCAGGAGGACACCGATGCACAGGGCCTTGTTGAGCACCCGCGGGAAGGGGTGGGCGGGATCGATGACGATGGGCGTGAGGATCGGCTCCAGCTCGTCGTGCCAGTAGCGGCGGACGAAGGCCAGCTGCTCGCCGCGCAGCTCGGAGGGATCGTGGAGGTGGATCTTCTCGGCGGCCAGGGCCGGCAGCAGCTCCTCGTTCCAGCAGCGGTACTGGGCGGCCACCAGCTCGTGGGTCGTGCGGGAGATGGCGGCCAGCTGCTCCTCGGGGGTCAGCCGGTCGGGGCCGGTGCTGGTGCCGCCGCTCTCCTGGACCTGCAGGATGCCGGCGACGCGGACCTCGAAGAACTCGTCGAGGATGTCGGCCACGATGCCGAGGAAGCGGACCCGCTCCAGGAGCGGATTGCGCTCGTCGCGGGCCTCCTCCATGACGCGCCGGTTGAAGTCGAGCCAGGAGAGCTCGCGGTTGATGTAGTATTCGGGACGGGAGAGATCGACAGCCACGTTCCACCTCGGAAGCGGTGGCTCGAGAGCCGGAGAATTCAGCGGTCCTGTGAGACTTGCTAAGGTAACCCGTTGCGGCGGAAAGAGGCAATCAGCGAGTCCGGCCGCCCCAAGGGCGATGCCTCAGGCCCGCCAGAGTTCCTCGACGAAGGCCCGGTCCCTGGCGGCGTTGGCGAGCACCCCGCCCAGGTCGAAGGCCTCGCCTTCGGCGGGGGTGATGCCGGCGGTGAACTCCAGGCACATGGGCCCGTCGAAGCCGGACCGGCGCACGTGGGGCAGGAACCGCCGGTAGTCGGTCCAGTCCCCCTCCTCCAGGAGCGCCGCGGCGCCGTCCTTGCGGTTCTGGAGGTGCAGGTGCCGCACCCGGGGGCCGAGGGCGTCGAAGGCGGCCACGGCCGCCGCCGTGTCGTGCTCGACGTAGGGCTGAAAACAGATCCCGACGCCGTCCTCCGGCAGCTGGTCCAGCAGGCGCCCGGTGCCGTCGAGGGTGTCGCACAGGGTCCCGCCGTGGGTCTCGAGGGTGAGCACCATTCCAGCCTCACCGGTGCGGCCGGCCAGCCGGCGCATGCCCTCCACCGAGCGGCGCCAGACGGCCTCGCTCGCGTCGGCGCTGGCGACGCGTCCCGGGAAGATCTTGAAGAACGAGGCCTCGAGGCGGACCGCCGCCGCCAGGAGCCGGTCCAGAGTCCGGCGCTGCTCCTCGTCCTCCGCGCCCTCCAGGTGGAAGGCGGGATAGGCGCCGACCCCCGCGGCGCGCATCCCCCGCGCCCGCAGGGCCCCGGCCAAGTGCTCGACCTCCGCCTCCGACAGGCGGTCGAGGTGGTAGCCCCAGACCTCCAGGTCGCGGAACCCGGCCGCCGCCATCGGGTCGAGCAGGGCCGCCAGGGGCCGGGTCAGGGCGTGGTCCGCCGTCCAGCGGTTGGGCTCGAGCATGATCGTGTTGAGGAGCAGCTCCATGGTTGATTTCCCCCTGGCCGCGGGCCTCAGTCCTCCGGGAAGCGCACGCCGAGCTTGATGTTCTGCTCCGGGGCGGCGGCGATCTTCGGGTACTCCAGCAGCAGGCCGTCGAAGTCGACGACGGGGCGCACCACGGATACCGCGTCCAGGGAGCCGTCGCACAGCAGGCCCCAGGCGACGTCGAAGAGGCGCCCCTCGTCCCATCGCGGGTGCTCCGGGTTGGGCTCGGAGCAGGCCCGGGAGAACACCAGGGTGGGGCGGTTCATGTGCGCCTCGGCGCCGAGGTCGAGACCCGCAGGCCAGGCGCCGGGAGCTGCGCCCGGCACCACCGTCCCCAGGTAGGCGACCCCCCGCAGGGCCTGCTGCAGAGCCTGGTGATGGCCGCTGTAGTCGATGCAGACGTCGGCGCCGCGGCCGCCCGTGGCCTCGCGGATCTCCAGCCCGGCGTCGCAGGCCGTCGGATCGAGCGTCAGGTGGGCGCCGGTCTCGCCGGCGACCCGGCGGCGCAGCTCGATGGGATCGACGCCGATCACGGGCGACGCCCCCGAAAGGCGCGCCAGCTGCACCACCATGAGCCCGATCGCCCCGAGGCCGAAGACGGCCACGGCGTCGCCGAGCCGCACGTGGCCGTCGCGCACCGCGCCGAGGGCGAAGTCGGCCGGATCGAGGCAGACCGCCGCCTGCCACGGCACGCCGTCGGGCAGGTGCCGCACGCGGCCGCTCTCCCAGACGTGCTCCTCGCGGAAGGGGCCGTGGGCGAAGACCGTCTCCCCCACGGCCACACCCTCCACGGCGGCACCCGTCTCCACCACCTCGCCGACGCACATGTTCCCGAGAGTGACCGGGTAGCGGACGCCGGGCCGCTCCGCCCGGAAGAGGCGGCTGTCGCCGTCGAAGGCGCCGCGGGGGCCGGCGTACCCACGGTACTGGGACATCTCGGTGCCGTGCTTGGCCGCCCCCCAGCGGCAGCGCACGCGCACCTGGGTCGGCGCCAGGGGCGGGGACTCGACCTCTTCGAAGGCCACCTTCTCGGGGCCGGGGGCGATCAGTTGTCTGGGCATCTCTCTGTATTCAACTATCCGCCCGGCTCCCTCCAAAGCCGTCCTGCGCCTTCTCTACGCCGGTTGGCACCAGGGCGACAGTGCAGGTGTGGACGCTTGCGGCACCGGAGAAACAGACGCTAATGTCACTGAGTCTCTATAGCGGTACATAGAGTCCTCATCTCGCCGTCCCCGAGCCCTACAACTAACCTCCTTCCGCTCACCAGGGGAAACCCGCTATGCCCTTCCTGTTCGCCGCCCTTGCTGTTCTTGCCCTTGTTGGTTGTGAAGGCCCTGCGGGGCCAATGGGACCAGAAGGACCCAAAGGAGACCAAGGTCCCCAGGGAGCCCAAGGTGCTCAAGGACCTCCCGGGATTTCCCCCGAAAGCGTCCTCATTGAACAGCCGTTGTCCATATCGGCTTACAATGAGGACGGGACGATCACCATTGAGGACAGCCGGATCACTCCCAAGACCTTTCGGGCTCTGTATCTCAAGCTGGACTTCGATGGTCAAGCCGCCTATATCCCGCTTGATTATCTCTTGATAAGTGGAGTATCTATCGCTCCTGAATCCCAAGAGCTGCAAACCCCCATCATATTTGTTGCAGATGGGGTTCTCCTGGTCTTGGATCCAGAAGGCGAGTTGTTCAGTGCTGCGCTACTATCCTTCATGGAGGGCGCTACGGCGAGTATGGTAGTGCTTGTTGCCGGATAGCCCCCCTTCCCTTCTCCCTTCTCCCGTCTCCCACCCCTCCCTCCACCCATTCCCAGACGACGATTCCATGGACCGAGTGAAGATCCTCGTGCCCGGCGACGACCCGCCCCAGATCGCCGGATCCCCGCAGCTCGACCGCCTCGCCCCCTACGGCGAGGTCACCGTCCACCAGACCCGGCCCGCGGACAAGGCCGAGCAGGTCGAGCGCGCCCGCGGCTTCAACGTCATCATCAACTCCCGGGGCGCCGTGAGCTGGCGCGCCGAGGAGCTGCGGGCCCTGCCCGACCTGAGGATAATCACCACCTGCTCCATCGGCACCGACATGATCGACCTGGAGGTGGCCCGCGAGCGCGGCATCGTCGTCTCCAACCAGCCGGGGCGCACGGCGCCGGTGGTGGCCGAGCACATGCTGGGCCTGCTGTTCACCGTGGCCAAGCGCGCCTCCTTCCAGACGGCGGAGCTGCGCGAGCACCGCTGGACGCGGCGCATGAACCTGACCGTGCAGGGCAAGGTCCTGGGCATCGTCGGCACCGGCAACATCGGCGCCGAGATGGCCCGCCTGGGGGCGTCCCTCGGCATGGAGGTGATCGCCTGGACCTTCAACCCCTCCGCCGAGAGGGCCGAGGCCCTGGGGGTGAGGTTCGTCGAGCTGGAGGAACTGCTCGCCAGGTCCGACTACGTGAGCCTCCACGTGGCCCTCACCGACGACACCCGCCACTTCATCGGGGCGCCCGAGCTGGCCGCCATGAAGCCGGAGGCGGTGCTCCTCAACGGAGCCCGCGGCGAGGTGGTCGACCTCGAGGCCCTGGCCGCGGCCCTCGACGCGGGCGGCCTCGCCGGCGCCGGCCTCGACGTCTTCCCCGACGAGCCCTTCCTGGAGGACCACCCGATCAAGCGCTGCGAGCAGGTGGTGATGACCCCCCACATGGCCGACCAGACCCCTGAGGGGGTGGAGCTGCTCAACGTCGGCGCCGTGGACAACATCATCGCCTGGCTCGAGGGTGAGCCGCGCAACAACGTCGCCGCCTGAGGCGCGGGAGAGGCGCATGTTCACCTCCCTGAGCCCCGGCGCCATCGGCGTCTCGGCGGACGGCCTGGAGGACGCCCTGCGGCTGGCCGCCGCCCACGGCTTCGAGGGCTGCCACTTCAGCATCGCCGAGGCCGCCCGCCTCGGCCCTGCCGCCGTCACCGACGCCGCCGGGGCCGCGGGGGTGTGCCTCTCGGCCTTCGGCTTCCCCCTCGACTTCCGCGGCTCCGAGGCCGACTTCGAGGCGGACCTGGAGGCCCTGCCCGCCCTGGCGCGCACCGCCGCGGCCCTCGGCGTGAGTCGCACGGCCACCTGGATCGCCCCCGCCTCCGACGACCTGAGCTACGAGGAGAACTTCGCCCTCCACGCGCGGCGGCTGAAGCCGGCGGCGGAGATCCTCGCCGACCACGGGATCCGCCTGGGCCTGGAGTACGTGGGGCCCGACAACAGCCGCCGGGGGCGCCGCCACGAGTTCATCCACACCATGGGACAGATGGCGGAGCTGTGCGCCGCCGTGGGGCCCAACTGCGGCTACCTGCTCGACGCCTGGCACTGGTACACGGCCCGGGAGGACGCCTCCCACCTGCTGGCGCTGGAGGCCGCGCAGGTGGTGGACGTCCACGTCAACGACGCCCCTCGCCGGCCCGTGGGCGAGCAGCTCGACCACGAGCGCTGCCTGCCGGGCGAGACCGGCGTCATCGACATCGCCACCTTCCTCGGCAGCCTCGAGCGCATCGGCTACGACGGCCCGGTGATGGTCGAGCCCTTCAGCCAGCGGCTGCGGGAGATGCCCCCGGCCGAGGCGTGCACCGCCACGAGGGCCGCCCTCGCCAAGGTGTTCTCCCAGGCGGGGATATAGGGTGCCCGCGCGGGACAGGCGCCTCGGCGCCCGCCTTCGTACGCGGTCCTGCGCGCACAGGCCCTGAGGCTCGGGGCATGGGCGCCCGCGTGGCCCACGTGGTCCCCACGGACCGCATCGCCTACCTGCTGCTGCGCCGCCGGCTGGCGCGCCTGGCCGAGGCCGGGTACGAGATCCACCTGCTCTGCGGACGGGCCCCCGACTCCGGCGCCCCCGGCGGCGTCGACTACGAGGCCGCTTTCGCCGGCCTCGGCGTGCGGGTCCACTACCAGACCTTCGAACGCGAGATCTCGCCGGCGGCCGACATCCGCTGCGCCGCCGAGCTCTACTTCGCCGTGCGCCGCGGCGGCTACGACATCGTCCACAGCCACAACCCCAAGGGCGGTCTCCTGGGGCCGCCCGTGGCCCGCCTGGCCGGCGCCCGCCGGGTGCTGCACACGGTGCACGGGTTCCTCTTCCACGACCGGACGCGGGGCCTGCTCCGGGCCGAGGCCGTGGCGGCCGAGCGCTGGACGGCGCGCTGGTGCCACCACCTGCTCTTCCAGGTCGAGGAGGACCTGGCGTACGCGCGGGACCACCGCTTCAAGGCCGCCGACCGTCTGCACCTGGTGGGCAACGGCGTCGACGAGTCGTACTTCGATCCGGCGGCCGATCCCGGGGCCGGCGCCCGCCGTCGGCAGGAGCTGGGCTGGGACGCGGATTGCCTCGTGGTCGGCACCACTGGCCGTTTGGTACGGGAAAAGGGCTACGCCGAGTTCTTCGACATGGCCGGCCGCATCGCCCGCCAGCGGGAGGACGTGCGCTTCCTCGTGGTGGGGCTCTTCGAGCCGGAGCAGTCCGACGCCGTCGACCCGCTGGAGCTGGCCCGGGCCCACGGGGTCGCCGACCGCTGCGCCGTCCTGCAGGGGCGGGACGACATGCCGGCCCTGTACGCGGCGATGGACCTCTTCGTCCTGGCCTCGCACCGGGAGGGCCTGTCGCGCTCGCTGCTGGAGGCGGCGGCCATGGGGAGGCCGACGGTGGCCTGCGACATCCGCGGCTGCCGCGAGATCGTCGTCGACGGCGTCACGGGAAGGCTGGCGCCGGTGCGCGACGCGGCGGCCCTGGCCGAGGCGGTGGGCGGCCTGCTGGACGACGAGCCGGCGCGCCGGCAGATGGGGCGGGCGGGCCGGGAGCGGGTGGTGTCGCGCTACACCGAGGATCTCGTCGCCCGGCGCGTGATCGACTGCTACCGGCGGGTCCTGGAGGCCTGAGCCTCAGGCGGACTCCCCGCCGGGCGCAGGGCCGTGCCTCTTCTCGAAGGCCTGGATCTCCTCGGCGCCGTCGAGGATCCCCATCTCCAGGTGGAAGTCGCGGACGGCCCCGGACTCCAGGTACTCCAGGGAGCCGTTGGCGCGGTTCCAGGCGCGGCCGAGGGCGGAGCAGTTCCCGGGCTCGATGCCGGTCACGTAGGTCCCGCGGTGGAAGTGCTGCCACTGGGAGAGCAGGGGGATCTCGGCGACCGGGAAGCGCCAGTAGAGGCCAAACCCGAGGCGGTCGTTGACCAGACCGGCGTGGACCTGCCCCCGGCGGTCGGCGCGGGGCCGGTGGACGTAGACGTCGTCCCGCACCCGCTGGCGGGGGCCGGCGGCCGTCGTGTAGGTCTCGGGACCCACCTCGCGGTCGGCCGTCCACTCGGTGGTCCGCTGCGAGCGCAGGACCAGGCGGGTGCCGCGGTCGAGCAGGGGCCAGCCCGGGTTCGTGTGGTAGAGGACCATCAGCGGCGCCGGGTCGGCGCCCAGGTTCTCGACGCGGTCGTGGATGTGGAAGCGGCGCTCGCCGAGGACCATGGAGATCTCGCGGGTCATCTCCAGGCAGTGGCCGAACATGATGTGCTCGCGCATGCGGCCGCCCACGCGCAGGACGTACTCCTCCCCCTCCCAGCCGCCGCGGGCGTACACGTCCTTGGCCGGGATGTAGGAGAGCCGCCCGTGCAGACCCAGCTCCTCGTTCTCCTCCTCCGGGTCGACCTCGGGATGGCCGACGAAGGTGAGGCCGCAGGTGGTCAGCAGACCGAGGAAGGAGCCGCGCATCCAGTCGTAGCCGGCCGGTTCGTAGAAGGCCGGCCCCACGTCTCCCGTCTTCGACCGGAAGCAGAGGGACATGCCCTTGTAGTGGGCGGAGGCGATGTCGAGGGAGCGGCCCGGCAGCACCGAGAGACAGAGGCCGGAGGCGTTGAAGAGCTCCACGAGCCCGGCGCCGCGCTCGTTGCCCTCCACCAGCTCGGCGCGGCGGACGCCCGCCACCTGGCTCATGTCCCCCACGAGATCCTGCACCTGCCGCCGGCTGTAGCGGCGGCCGAATAGCCTCGGCATGGCCTGCCTCCTCTGGTGATGAGTCCCGGGTACGGGTTCGATCACCCCTCCCTCGGAGTGATCCGGCGCCTTAGTATACGGGGCCGTCCCCGGCGAGCGCATCACCCGGTGCAACGGGAGACCGACCCATGACGACGACAGGCATCATCCCGCGGGCATTTCGGGACAGCCTGGACGAATGGCTGTACGTGTTGCGGTGGACGACCGCCAAGTCGCGGGAAGCCTCTCCCGCCCTGTTCGCGGCCCGCGCCGTGTTCTCGGTGGTCCATGGACTGTTCGTCGTCCTGCGCTGCCTCGCCGTCTGGTGGGGTGTGGACTGGCTCATGGCAGCGCTGGAGGAGCCGCAGCAGAGCCAGCAGATGCTGACCCGGCTGGCGCTGCTGGCGGGAGGCCTGCTGGCGGCGGAGGCCGTCGGGCGGCAGATCGCCTACTGGCTCGGCTCGCGGGCAAGGTTCCACCTCGAACTGCTGTTGCGGCGCGAGTTCATCGCCAAGTCCGCGGAGCTCGACCTGGTGGAGATCGAAGCGGCCGGCCAACGGGATCTGCTGAAGAACCGTCACGCCCTCGGATACACCGTCTGCGGGGTGATGGATTCGATGTACAGCTTCATCTTCCTCGGTGTGCAGGCGGCGGGGCTGGTCGTTCTCTGCACCCTGATCGGCTGGCCGATCTTTGCGGCCGCGGGGGCCCTGCTGGTCGTCCAGATCGTCGGGTGGCTGACCCGGTCGAAGGAGTCCCGGGATCAGGATTGGACTCCCTTGTTCTACCTGGAGCACCTGCTCTCGGACCAGCGTCCTGCCAAGGAAATCCGCCTCTTCGGTCTCGTCCCCTATCTCAGAGGCATGGCCGAGGAGCTGGCCGAACGGTACTACCGCGAGCAACTGTTCACCGTCGGCACGGCGGCCAGGAACCTGGCCTTCTACCTGCCCTTCCTGGTGATCGCCCTCGGCTTGGGCTATTGGCTCGTGGAGCAGGTGACGGCCAGGGAGATCTCCCTCGGGCTGGCCCTCATGGCCCTTGCCGTGGTCTTCATCGCGCAGAAGGCCGTGTCGGGCCTCTCCGGAATGGTGCGGGCCTGGGAACGCTCGCTGGAAGGCATCCAGGGTTACCAGGCCTTTCTCGACCTGCAACCGCGGATCCGACCCGAGCCGGACCTTCCCGCCGTGCCGGCCGATCTTGGCCCGGGGATCGTGTTCGAGAACGTCTCCCTGACCTACCCGACGAGTGACCAACCCGCCATCGAAGGGGTGTCGCTGACGCTCCGGCCCGGAGAGCGCATCGCCCTGGTGGGCGAGAACGGCTCCGGCAAGACGACCTTCGTCAAGCT
Source organism: Candidatus Latescibacterota bacterium (assembly GCA_964291625.2). Taxonomy (GTDB): domain Bacteria; phylum Latescibacterota; class UBA2968; order UBA8231; family UBA8231; genus UBA8231. The sequence continues at coordinate 498,722 of OZ220089.1, forward strand.
GCTGACCCGGCTCTACGATCCGACCGAAGGGCGAATCCACCTCGGGGGCCGCGACCTGCGCGAATACAACGTGGAGACCTATCGTCGGCGTTTTGGCGTCATCTTCCAGGACTACATGCACTACGAGGGGACAGTCGCCGAGAACATCGGCTACGCGCAATACGACCGGCTCGACGATCTGGACGGCATCGAGGCCGCGGCCGGGAAAGCGGGACTGCACGAATTCATCGAGACCCTGGACGAGGGCTACCAGACCCGCGTCGGCTCCTGGTACCAGAGCGGCACCGAGCTGTCGGGGGGGCAGTGGCAGAAGATCGCCCTGGCCCGCGCCTTCTTCCGCCAGTCCGACATCCTCGTCCTGGACGAGCCGACCAGCGTCCTCGACGCCCGCGCCGAGTACGGCATCTTCCGCCGCTTCCTCGACCTGACCGCCGGCAGGACCACCGTCCTCGTCTCGCACCGCTTCTCGACCGTGCGCATGGCGGACACGATCTACGTATTCCAGCAGGGGCGCATCATCGAGCGCGGCAGTCACGGGGAGCTGATGGCCCAGGACGGACTCTACGCCGAACTGTTCAACATGCAGGCCGAGGGCTTCCTGGTGGACGGCCACAGGGCCCCAACGGTGGGCCCCGGGCCGCAGGGGCCGGGATCTTGAAGGCCGCCCGCCTGCGCGCCGTCCGCGTGAAAAGGCCCGGCCCCTTGCGCTGAAGCGAGGCTCGGCCACGGTCCGTTTGACGCCCTTCTACCGTGCTCGTAGCTTGCTCACGGCAGGCTCCTGGGTTACCGATACGAGACTTCCAACGACTTCTCGCAACAGGTAACGATGGGAGCCTTTGGTGTTTGAACCTGGATCAGGACAAGAGCCCATGACGACCGAAGAGGAACTGCTCCAACGCATCACCACGCGTTCGGATGTCTTCGGCGGCAAACCGATTGTCCGGGACATGCGCATCGCCGTTGAACACATTCTGGGCATGCTCGCAGCCGGGGATACCGAGCGGTCCATTCTGCAGGAGCACCCATTCCTCGAACCTCAGGACATTCGGGCGTGCCTGGTGTTTGCCCACCGCACGGTTGCGGGCGAGCAGGTGCATGAGCGTATGCTCATGCGCACAGCAGGGTGAGGTTTCTCCTCGACGTATGCGCCTCATCCCAGCGAATGCAGCGTGCATTGGTGGACCAGGGGCATGACGTCCTATCAGCCCTGGACAGGAACCCTCGCGCGGCGGACGAGGAACTCCCGACGCGATGAGCGAACCAGCTCTGATTGTGGTTACGGGGAGTCGGGTGCGAATACGTCGATGGGAAGGCGAGGAAGGACGTGGCGCTTGATGGACCTTGCCACACATTCGGGACATTGCGCGCCTGCTTCACTCGCGCCTTGAGAGAGAGCACGCCGGAGTGGTGCTCCGCCGATCCTCACGCTGATCGAGCACCCACTTCGGGAGTGGCAAGACCCAAACGCTCACTTCCCTCAGACTCTTGGGGGCTGGTCCCGATACTCATGAAGAGATCCCACCTCCTCGATCACCTCCCACCGCGGAGGACACCTTGAAGGCCGCCCGCCTGCGCGCCGCCCGCCACTGGGAGTTCGTCGACGTGGACGAGCCGGTCCCGGGGGCGGGACAGATGCGCGTGCGCCTGGAGCAGGTCGCCGTCTGCGGCAGCGACCTGCCCGAGTTCCTCGGCGTTTACCCCGGATTTCCCAAGGCCGCGGGCGGCACCGGACACGAGGCGATCGGCCGCGTCGACAGCTGTCCCTCGGGTTCCTACGCCGAGGGCGAACGGGTTTTGCTGTGGGGTTTCGACCGCGTCCACGGCCTGTTCCAGGAAGCCGTCCTCACCCGGGATCAGGGTCTGCTGCGGCTGCCTTCGGACGAAGTGCCCGAGCGGGTGCTGCTGACCCAACTCCTGGGCACCGTGATCCGCCCCTTCCGCAAGCTCGGCAACGTCATCAACCAGCGCGCCGTCATCCTCGGCCAGGGGCCGGCGGGGCTGCTGTTCACCGCCGTGCTGCGCAACCTCGGGGCCCGCGACATCGTCGCCGTGGAACCCCTCGACTGGCGGCGGGAATTCGCGGCACGGATGGGGGCGACCCACACCGTCGATCCCACCGCCGTCGATCCCGTGGAAGCCGTGGGCGAGATCACCGACGGGGCGATGGCCGACCTGGTGGTGGAAGCCGTGGGCGGCGCCGAGACCTACGGGGCCGCCGCCGTCCTGTGCCGCCGGGGCGGCGCCGTGGTCGGCTTCGGGGTGCCCGACAAGCAGGTCCCCGGGGGCGTCCTCGACCTGCCGCTGTTGGAGATGCAGCGCCGCGAGATCAACCTGGTGATGACCCTCAACGCCGGCGACCAGCCGTACGACGACTACGCCAACGCCCTCGCCTGGATCGAGGAGGGGCGCCTCGACCTGTCCGGCCTCGTGAGCCACGTGCTCCCCTTCGCCGAGATCCAGCGCGCCTTCGAGCTGGCCGCCGACAGGCCGGCGCCGGAACGGCCCGCCAAGATCGTCCTCTCCTTCGAGGCGCCCTGACCCCCCTCCTTCTCAGCGCCACCGCCTTCGAGCAGGATCAGGTGGCGGCCGGCCTGGACCAGCCCCTGCGGCAGTCGGTGGCCGGCCGGCAGTGGACGCGGGGAGCCCTGGGAGGGCGGACGGTGCAGGTCGTGGAGACCGGCCTCGGCGCGGTGAACACGGCCCACGCCCTGACCCGCAGCCTGCAGATGGAGCTTCCCCCGTGGGTGCTGCAGTTCGGGGTGGGCGGCGCCTACGAGAGCTCCGGCCTCGGCCTGGGGGACCTGGCCGTGGCCACGACGGAGAGCTTCGGCGACCTCGGCGTCATCACCCCCGCCGGCTGGCGTTCCGCCGAGGAGATCGGCATCCCCGTGGCCCAGGCCGGGGGCGAGAGCCGCTACAACGAGTACCCCCTCGACGCGGAGCTGGGCCGGGCCGCTGCGGCGGCCCTGAAGGAGCGGATGGAGGCCCGCGTGGCCCAGGGTCCCTTCGTCACCGTGCAGGCCTGCAGCGGCACGGCGGCCCTCGGCCGCGAGAGGGCCGCCCGGGCGCCGGGGGCCCTGTGCGAGAGCATGGAGGGGGCCGCCGCGGCCCAACTCTGCTGGATGTATGGCGTGCCCCTGGTGGAGGTCCGCGCCATCAGCAACCGGGTGGAGGACCGGGACACGGCGGCCTGGGACCTGCCCCTGGCCGGCCGCCGCGCCCAGGAGGCGGCGCGGGTCCTGGTGGAGGTTCTGCCATGAGCCAGCCGCTGTCCCTCGGCTACTCCCCCTGCCCCAACGACACCTTCATCTTCTACGCCCTCGTCCACGGGCGGGTCCCCGGGGCGCCGGCGGTGAAGGAGGTCCTCCTCGACATCGAGACTCTCAACGGCATGGCCGCCCGCTCCGAGCTGGACGTGGTGAAGGTCTCCTTCCACGCCCTGGGACACCTGCTCGGCGACTACTGCCTGCTGCGCTCCGGCGGCGCCCTCGGCCGCGGCTGCGGCCCCCTCGTCGTCGCCCGCGAGAGCCTCGAGCCCGGCGAGCTGGCCGGCCTGCGCGTGGCCATCCCCGGGCGGCGGACCACGGCGGCCCTGCTCCTGCGCCTCTTCGCCCCCGGCCTCGGGCGGACCGTGGAGATGCCCTTCCACCGCATCATGGGCGCCGTGCGCGACGGCGAGGCCGACGCCGGGGTCATCATCCACGAGAGCCGCTTCACCTTCCAGCGCTACGGGCTGCACCGCGTCCTCGACTTGGGCGAGTGGTGGGAGCGGACCACCGGCCACGCCATCCCGCTGGGAGGCATCGCCGCCCGCCGCCGGCTCGGGTCCGGGGAAGTCCACCGTCTCGAGGACGGCCTGCGGCGCAGCGTCGAGTACGCCCACGCCCATCCCGGCGAGGTGCGCGGCTACGTGGCCGGCCAGGCCCAGGAGATGGACCCCGAGGTCATGGAGGCCCACATCGAGCTCTACGTGAACGACTACACCCTCGATTACGGCGGCGACGGCCGGGCCGCCATCGAGGAGCTGATGACGCTAGCCGAGAGGGAGGGCATCCTGCCGGCCGGCGGCCCTCCCCTCTTTCTGTGACGCGAGAGGTCCCATGAGACTGCTGCAGTTCCGAGACCCGGCCTCCGGCCGCGAGCACCTGGGGCTGGTGGACGGCGGGGAGGTGATCGACCTGAGCCAGGGCGGCGGACCCGGCTCGGTCTACGAGCTCTACTACGGCGGCGGCGGCGACACGGACGGCTTCGGGGTTGCCCTGGGCGCCGTCGTCCGGGCGGCCGGCGACCACCGGCGGTTGTGCCTGGACGAGCTGCTCCAGGGGCGGGGCCCCTCCGCCCCTCACCTGCTGAAGCCGGTGAGCGCGCCGGCGGACCGGCCCCGGGGCCTGCGCGTGTGGCTGGCGGGGGTCACCCACGAGGACAGCGCCAAGCTGCGCGAGATCGAGGCGCAGCAGGCCACCGGCGAGGCGGTGAACGTGTACGACCAGAAGTACCGCGAGTGCGCCGCCGGCGGCCGGCCGGAGCTGTTCTCCAAGGACGACCCCGCCGCCGTCGTCGGCCACGGCCAGGCCCTGACGCGGCCGGCGGAGACCGAGCGCCTGGTGCCGGAGACGGAGCTGGTCACGGTGTACGGACTCAACCGCGCCGGCCAGGTGGAGCGCCTCGGATACACCGGCGGTGACGACGCCACCGACAACGGCATGGAGGCGGCCAACCCCCTGAACCTGCCCCAGGCCAAGAACTGGGCCGGGGGCTGCGCCAGCCTGGGGCCGCTGCTGGTGACGGCCGACGAGTACGACGACCGCCGGGTCACGGTGAGCTGCGAGATCCTGCGCGCCGGCCGGCGGGTCGGCTTCAAGAAGGGGGATACCGGCCGGGACCACCTCAACATGCCCGACGGGCTGCTGCACATGGAGCGCACCCTCTTCCGCCGGATGCCCCTGGAGCCGGGACAGCTGCAGGCCCTCTACTGGGGCACGCCGATCGTGTTCTCCGAGGCGGATCTGGCCGACGGGCTGCAGGCGGGCGACGTGGTACGCATGACCTTCTCCGGCGGGATCGGCACCCTCGAGAACGAGATCGAGCCCTTGGAGGAAACCGGTCAACTGAGGGCGCTGGAAGGAGGCTGACCGCCGCCGCTGGACCGCAGGTCGAAGGCCAGGGAACGTTTGCTTCCGGGTACCAGTGGCGGTCTGTTGATTCCCGGCGCGGCGACTATATTCGCATGACCCCGCCAGACCCCGGGAGCCCGGTATGAGCGAAGGCGCCAACCCTCCGAGGCGTGCAGTCCCCGACCCCGAGGAAATGCCTTGGAGCATCAGCTATCTGCGCGACGACATCAGGGAGTTGCGCGCTGAAATGGTGGCCCAGTTCGGGGCCGTCCACAACCGCATCGGCGAGACCGACCGCTCCCTGAGCGGCCGTATCGACGAAACCAACCGCTCCCTTGGCGACCGTATCGACGAAACCAACCGCTCGCTGGGCGAACGCATCGACGAAACCAACCGCTCGCTGACCGACCGCATCGACGAATTCAACCGCTCGCTGAGCGTCCGCATCGACGAGACCAACAAGCGCCTCGACACCCACTTCCGCTGGATCATGGGCACGCTGGTAACCCTCACCGGCGTCCTCATCGCGGTCATCAAGCTCTGAAGCCCCCGGGGGGGCGCCTGACCGCTCTTGCCCTCCGACAAACGACCGAACGTCCTCTGGATCTACGGCGAGGACCTCTCCCCCGACCTGGGCTGCTACGGCACGCCCGCCGTCTCCACCCCGAACATCGACCGCCTCGCCTCCGAGGGCATCCGCCACACCCACGCCTTCATCACCGCGCCGGTCTGCTCCGCGAGCCGTTCGGCCCTGATCACCGGGACCTGGCAGACCCACTTCGACGCCCATCATCACCGAAGCAACCGCGACCGGCCGCTGCGCGCCGACATGAGGCTCGTCACCGACCGCTTCCGCGAGGCCGGGTACTTCACCTGCAACAGCCAGGGGCCGCCCTTCGACCGGCCGGGCAAGACCGACTTCAACTTCCGGCGGGAACGTCCCTTCGACGGCGTCGACTGGAGCGAGCGCGCCCCGGGGCAGCCGTTCTACGGGCAGGTCAACATCCCCGACACGCACCGCGTCTTCCAGCCGGATCCGGAATCCCCCATCCCGCCGGAAGAGGTGGAGCTGCCGCCCTACTACCCGGACCATCCCCTCACCCGGAAGGACTGGGCCCTCTATCTCGAGAGCATCCAGATCCTCGACCGCAAGGTGGGCCAGATCCTGGAGCGCCTCGAGGCCGAGGGGATCGCGGAGGAGACGATCGTCTTCTTCCTCAGCGACCACGGACGGGCCCACCCCCGCTGCAAGCAGTTCCTCTACGACGGCGGCCTCCGCATGCCCCTCGTCGTCCGCTGGCCCGGCCGCCTCGAGGCCGGACTCGTCTGCGACCGCCTCGTCAGCGGCGTCGACCTCGCCCCCACGGCCCTGGCCCTCGCCGGCGTCGAGATCCCCGGCCTCGTGCAGGGGCAGGTCTTCCTCGGGCCCGATGCCGTTGATCGGGGCGCCGTGTACGCCGCCCGCGACCGCTGCGACGGCACCGACGACCGCATCCGCTGCATACGCACCCGCCGCCACAAGCTGATCCGCAACTACCACCCCGACCGTCCGTACATGCAGTTCAACGGCTACAAGAAGCTGCAGTACCCGCTCTGGACGCTGATGCCGCTGCTGGCGGCAAGGGGTGAGCTGTCCCCCGCGCAGCAGTCCTTCCTCGAGCCGACCCGGCCCCCGGAGGAGCTCTACGACCTGGAGGCGGATCCCCACGAGCTGCACAACCTGGCGGGGGACCCGGCCCATGAGGGGGTGAGGAGCCGGCTGGCGGAACGTCTCGAAGCCTGGATCGCGGAGACGGGGGACATGGGCGAGAGGCCGGAACCTGCGGAAGTGCGGGCCTATTGGGACGAGCACATGGCCGCGGGTTTCAGGCGGGCCATGGAGGGGCGGGGCCTGTCGCCGGAGATCAGCGACGCGGACTACGTGAAGTGGTGGGAGGGGCAGTTGCTGTAGACCGCCGCTACTGTGCGAGCATTCCGACCCCCTCGCCCACGATGTCTGGTACTCACCCGGAAGCCGCCGCGTTGGCCCGCCCTTCCATCACGGCGCATCGCTCCATTCTTCAGCCATGCGCAAGACGGGCGCTCAGCGGTTCCGCCAGCCAGATGGGCATGACGGCCCGGGCGGCCCCGAGCTCATCCCGATCCTCATCGGACAGTTGGGGGAGGACCGTTTCGAGACCGTCCTCGACCTCCTCGGGCCCCAGCCACGCCAGGGCGCGAATGGCGTCCCCGGCCTTGCGGTGCGGGGCCGTCAGCTGCCAGCGCGGGGCGTGGCGCAGCTCGACCGTGAGCGACCCGAACTGCAGCCGCCGGTTGGGGCCGGAGGTGAGATAGACCGGGCGCACCGGATTCTGGGTGGTCAGGCCCAGGCAGTTGGCCGCGGCACCTCCGGACGGCACGATCGGTTCGCCCCACAAGGCCGACAGCGCGGCGAGCGCTTTGTCGACGCTGGGGGCCCGAAGGCCGAAGCGGGTCTCGACGGGGCGCATGTAGACGCCCTGGCAGACGCGCATGAGGTGGGCCGATCGCGCAAGGCGCGACAATGCCTGGTCGACTGCCGCCCGCTTGCCGAGGTGCAGCAGTGCAGCCGGGCACAGCGGCGCAGCCTCCGGAAGCGTGGCGGCATGCTCCATGATGCGCCGGGGAAGCCCCCGCATGGTTCTGTTTCTCCCCTTGGGTCAGCAGGGCCGGCGCCGGCCTCAGCCCCCTTCGAACCGGTGCCGCTCAACCAGCTCGGCCATGCTGCCGAATCGGAAGTCCGGCTCCACCTCCTGCGGCGGCGGGGCCGTGGCGCCGCCCTCGCGGCCTCCGCGCCGGTCGATCCAGGCCGTGGCCAGACCCAGCGCCTTGGCCGGCACGTGGTCGTGGAAGAGGCTCTGCGCCACGTGCAGGATGCTCTCGGGGCCGGCGCCGAAGTCGGCGGCCACGCGCTCGAGGAGGAACTCGAAGTTGGCCGCCGCCGGCTTGTACGAGCCGATCTCCTCGGCGGTGAGCACCGCGTCCCAGGGATCGCCGAGGCGGGCGGCGCTGCCCCGGTAGCTGGCGCGGTCGCAGTTGGTCAGCGTCACGAGCCGGTGGTGGCCCTTCAGATAGCCCAGCGACGGGGCCGCGTCCTCGAAGGCGGGCCAGTCGCCGACCGACCGGCCGAAGCGGATGCTCTCGCTCTCGTCGGGTTCGCCGCCCCACCGACGGACCAGGCCGCGGTGGACGGCGGCCAGCAGGTCCGCGTAGAGCAGGCCGGGGTTCGCCGCCTGGCAGGCCGACTCCTCCCGAGCGAAGGCGGCCAGGGCCTCGTCGCGACCGGGCGGATCGGCCAGCCGCGGGAGCAGCGGCTGCAGCGCCTCCCAGATCCCTCTCCCAGTCGATCAGGGTCCCGTAGGTGTCGAAGGTGAGGACGGCGAAATCGCGCAGTCGCATCGGTCCCTCTACCCGGTGTGCTTGCGTGTGCCGCCCGGTGCGAGCCGTTCCTCGCGCCACGGGCTCTCCTCGCCGTCGCCGCGGGTCCGCCAGGAGAAGGCGAGAGGCTGCCCTCCCCCGTTGTGGAACACGACCTCCGCCGCGGCCGCCGCCCCGGGAAGGGGACGCACCAGTGAGAGCAGGGTCGGAGGCGGGTGGCTCCTGCCATCCTCCAGCCGGAACTCGAGCAGCGGCCTGACCTCTCCCCGGATCTCCCGCGTGCCCAGCAGCAGCGGGCCGTAGCATGCGGTGACCGCTCCCTGCCCCCAGTTGCGGCCGTGTCCCGCGGCCACCGAGCAGACCGCGCCTCCCATGTCGGCGTGTTCCCGACCGCCGCGCAACACGCGCCTCGCCATCTGCAGCCGGGTCCCGGCGTTCCGCAGGGCGCGAAGGGCGTACCCGACCTCCCCCGTCACCTGCCAGGCGAGGGTCAGGGTGGCCGTGGACGGCTCGCGGACCGGCCTCACCGATCCGTCCTCCGACCACTCGCCCCAGTACGCCATGTCCGCCCGCTTGCCCACACCCGGCGCCCGCATCCGCCGCTGTTGGGGAAAGACCAGGGCCAGCTGCTCGGGCGACTCTTCGGGCAGGGCTTCCAGCCCCGAACGGATCTCCGGATCGAGGCCGGTGTCCGCGAAGGTCCAGCGGTACCAGCTCAGCGCCGCCGCCGCGGGATCGTTGTAGGGATCGTCGAGGCAGTCCACCAGGGGCTCCACGATCCGCCTCGCCGCCTCCCGGAAGACTTCGTCGCCGGACAGCAGCCACAGATCTCCCAGGGCGTAGACCGCGCCCGAGGCCAGCAGGTTCTCGATGCCGGCGAGCGGGTCCCCGGGAAGGTGGTGGCCGCTGGCCGCAAGGCGGTGCAGGCCCCGGGCCTCGACCTCGGCTTCGTCGAGCCCCTCGCCGTCGAGGGTCCAGAGGAGGGGCATCGGATCCGGCGCGAAGACCAGGCGCTCCGCCCGCTTGCGGCCATGGCCCAGGGCCCACTCCAGGTAGCGCTCCTCCCCTGTCACCCGGTGAGCGGCGAGGGCGATGTGGAGAAAGCGGAAGTGCTCGGCCAGCTCATAGGCGTCCGACTCGCCGTTGGTCACGCAACGGGTGCCGATGCGGTAGCCGATGAAGGTGTCCCGCGAGTAGTCGTACCACGGAGGGACCTCGGGCACCCAGTTGCCGATGTGCTCGGCGGCGTCCGCCAGCAGCGCGACGGCTTCGGCATCCTGGGCCCGCAGACCGATGTAGCGCGGCAGGAAGAGCAGGAAGGGTTCCGGCCCGTGATGGGCCTCGGCCTCGGGCTCGTACCCGTGGAAGCACTCGCGCTCCACCCATCCCTTCAGCGCCGACTTCAGAGTCTCGAAGTGGCGCAGGACCTCCGAGTCGCCGGTGATCAGATAGTGGGGGAACCACGCCAGGGCGTAGTTGGCCTCGTCCTCGCCGCCGTCGTTGGGACCGGGCGGATCGAGGCGCCGGCTCTGCTGCAGCCAGCGGTCCATCTCGGTCCGCAGCTCGGTGTAGGCGGTGTAGCAGTTGTGGATCTGGTCCTTCATCCTGGCAGGGCTCCTGTATTGCAGATGAACCGGTGCTCGACTGACAGCAAAGGAGAGAATTAGGGTCGCCCTTCCCGACCGATGTCAAGGCCTCGGAAGGTTCCCTCCGGGGGCTGAAAGAGCGGGCACTCTTTCCAGCCGGTCTGCTCTCGCGCCGTCCGCGAACCCCGGTCGAGTCCGGATCTTTCACCCAGACACCTGAAAGGTGCCGATGGGTGGTCCCCAGCGGCCAGTCCGGGTTCTCCGACAACAGCGTGGGTTGGCACAGCCGTCTGGGGCGCGATCCTGGGACACCAGGGCCAGAACCCTCGGCCCTACCCCCCGGCAAGTCCTCCAGCCCGGACGGTCTCTTTAGTTCCGGCCGCATGGGTAGCTCTGGGCCGCCTAGCGGGTCCGTTGTACGAATCGTCCCTGTCCCCTTCCTGTCCCTTTCCCTGAGCGTCCACCCCCCTCCCGACTTTCCTATTCCGAAGTCACCCTCTGGAGCGGGGTCTCTCCAGCGTCAGGACCACACCCAGGTTTGCACACCCGCATCTTGGGGACACTATATTGCCGGCCGGAATCGCATTGGCTACACCCGGGAAGGAAGAGTAGAATTGACGGTCACACTGGGATTGCTTCTCCTTCGGCATCTCTGCGACCGCTGACGCTCCCGGTCGAGACCCCCTATGGCAGTGTCGGGGCGCTGGAGTTGGAGAGCCCCGCACAAAGAGCAGAAGGGCGAGAGAAGCACCTCACGGCCCTGATGGCAGTGCTTCGCCGATCCCAAGGTGCGTCTCGGGCACGGGTCCGAGAGAAGGCTGGTAGCCCGGCGGCTCAGCAGCATGGGATGGAATAGGGTATCTGAAGGGAACAGTACCTGAACCTATCGGAAGCATCGTATCATGAAACGATGTGCGAAAGGGGTGCGGACCTGCTCGGGGATTCCGGGCTTGGTTCTCGTGAGCTTGGCTTGCAGTGGATGCACTGTAGATGCCGTCTGCAACAACCCCAACCTCCTCTGGCTCTGGCTGATCCTGCCGGTATTGCTCGGCGCATTGGGTGGAGTCGTAATGTGCCTAGTCCGGCTTCATCAACTCAAGGGATGGGATCTGAGCACTTCCCCTCGGACACCGAGACCGAAGTCTCTTCTGATTGGTGCGTCTATTGTCGCCGCCATCCTTTTCCTCTCCTTCCCCTCCTTCATGATCCCTGCCGAAGCCTGTGAGCCAGATCAGAAGACCGCCAACATCACCTTCTGGCTGCTGGGAAGCCTGATAGGCACGATGATCGCCCTGGTCGGGCTGCTGCTCGCCAATCAACGCTACTCGAAGGGATCGGAGTGATTGTGAACTCCCTGATCGCATGCGGTGGGACCGGAGCGCACGCAGTCTTGGCGATGATGCGACTGCATACGCTCGGATACGCCCTCGGGTTCTTTCGCCAACCGAACGACAAGCCGCTGGACTTTCCAGCCCTCTATCTCGTCGACCAAGATGCCGGTGATGGGCCCGGGGAGGAAACCGCGTGGCAAATGGTCCGCCGGCTTGTCGAATATCATCCTGGCCACTGGAACTCGCACGAGACGTTCGGGCGGGAGGACGGTCTCAACCCAAGGATCGTGACCCCGTTGCCGGTTGGCCCCGACGCGGAGTGGTTCAACCCCCCCAATGACACGTTAGGCAAGCGTTTTGCCCATTCACCTCACCTGGATTTGCTCACGGACAGGGACCAACGGGGAATCCAGTTCTCGCGAGGCATGATGGGATCACCTTCTGTCGGGGCCCTGCTCTTTAAGCTGAAGAACCACGATGCTGGGGCAAGCGGCATCAACCATGACGGGGCTTTTGAGACGCTTCGAAACGAACGAGGGCGCATCGCCGTCGTCGGCTCTGGAGTAGGCGGGACCGGCGCCGCCGTAGTGCCCACGCTCGCGCGTCAACTCGCGGACGATGGCGCTCGCGTCATGGCCGTGATGGTGCTGCAATGGTTCAAGTTTACAACCGACGGGATTGATGAGCTTCTGCGTGAGAAGGCAGAACTCAGGAACGATGCTATGCGCCAGAACGCGCACTCCGCCCTCGCCTACTGCGGTCAGGACCTAGCGAGAGAAGTAGCAACGGTGCCTGTAGGAGTACCGGAAACAGCCATCGTTGCTCGACGATTTACATCGGACACTGAACAGCCGGCGCATGAGTCGTTCGTCCACGGTGTCGCCGCCCTCTCCTGCCTGCGCCACTTTCTCGCATCGGAACCGTACCAGGCGGGCCTCTACCAGATGGGGGCCGAAGACCCTAGGAAACTCGGCGGTGGCAACCTCATCCCAGGCGGTAGTTCTGATGGCACCCTGCAGGATCTCGCGAATCAGGCCGGGACGCTTGCCACCACCCTGGATGCCTTCGCGGCCGTGCTGGCTGATTCTCACTCCGGACGGTTCGCAGTCGTCCCCGCCATCTATCGCGAGATTCAACGCCTTACCGACCCGCGACAGGTTAGTCGAGAGATTCGCTCCCTCACAGCCAGCTACCGGGAACACCTGGGGTGGCTGCAACAGGTCCTTGGCGTTGAGCCGCAACCGATAGGCGCCTTGGCCTTGGAAACCAAGTCACGCAGGCGCTTGATTGACCACCCGATCCCAGAAACCACCGACCCATCACCGCAGGAGGTGGCTCTGAGCATTTTCCACTGGGTTGCGGAATGGATCCGTAATCCTCAAGAAAGGAGGTCCGCTGGACTCCTCCCCAGCAAGCCGGGGAGGGTCGATGGCGGGTACTGGCCGCCCCTTAGTGGTGACGGTCTTGCCGTTGCGGCGGATCGCGCCGGTGACTTGAGCTCGGTTCCTTCCCAGAACGTCGAGGTTACGCTGGATGCAATCGTCGACACCGACCACGTGTCGCAGAACGGCTGGCCGCATCCGATGGCCGTCGCCGATCACTTCCGGTACGCGGTTCAGCGTGAAGACCGGACAGCAATGCGCCAACTCGAGATGCTTCTGGTGGGTCTGGTCACTGGCAACCTCGAATTGAGGGAAACCTCAGAAGCCGATGAGTCACCTGAACCCGTATCTCTCGCCGCATTGGTCAACGCGGTTCGTGATTCTGGCTTTCCCGGGGTCGCCAGGTACGCAGTGGTCTGGCCGGTAGAGGACGAGGTTCTGGGCTTCAATTCTCCGCATACGCTCTTGTGTGCAAAACCTCCATCCGACCAGCATGCTGTCCGAATCTGGGCAAGGCTGTGGGCGCAACTGACGAGATCAGATCAACCGGAGAATTGGGCGACCGTGGAGTCACCTGCCGCCTGGAGGCACGCGGACCAAGCAATCCACCAGATCCAAACTTGGCTCGCACATCTGAAACAGGTGCATAGCGGCACGCCACCCGCGTGGACACGCATCTTCGAGCATCAACCAGGCCCGGCACACGTCCCATATGGCACTGACGAGAGAACATTCCCACTCTATTGGGCCTCCACAAGCGGAACTGTCCCGGTCGGCCTGCCGAAGGCCAGGGCCGGGGGCTATCAGCCCGGTGAAGACACCCCGCTGATCCCCGAAGACGAACTTCTAGACAGGATTCCACAGCTGCGAAGACTTCGAAGCCAATCCGGTCACATCCTCTATGAGATGGTGGAGTTCGAGGCGCCGGACCGGGAACGTCAAGTCCGTGGCCTCTGGAAGGAACACCTCGATCACCTGCAGCAACACGGCCTAATCGCTGACTTCGGTAACAACGTGGATGACGTGTTCATCCTGATGCCAGACTGGAAGCATGCGGCGCTCAAGAGAACGCGTATTCTCGATCGCGACGTCATGATGATTCGGAGATGCAGCCCGATGCGACAGGATCCCGTCCCGGGCTCCTCTACCCGGGTAGGATCCACGCGCTACCCGGATCTTCCGCTGCGTTCGGACTATCTCGATCTCGTGCGGACTGACACCCGAAGGACAGTCCTCGATCTCCTGAAAGAGGGCGCCCCGCTCAACCCCGGGGAGTTCGAACCGGCGATTGACGATACTCATCAGGGAAGGTCCGCTACCTGGACGCTGCGACTGAAGGGCCGCCAAGATCCGCTGACAATCTCGCTTCCCGTTGGGCCCGAGAATGAGAATCACCAAGCGCATTGGATGGTCTGGCCTCGGTTTCGATCGAGTAGTAGCCAATTCTGGCGTTCCTACTACGTCTATGAGCGTTGCACGGATGCACGCCTACGGTTGGAGACGCTGTGGTTGGACCCCGAGTCCAATCGCGTGCATCGATCTGATGTACAGGATCGATCCGGACCACATCCAGTCCGTTTCGATGCACGGGGAGGCACCCGCGCCCACACCGGCGGACCACCCCTCGCCTTCAGCGTCCGGGACACAGTGTCCGAAGACGAGATCGGCCTTTACCTGATTCCTCTCACGCCGGTGGCGCCGAACGACAACGATCTACGGATCGGGATCGATTTCGGGACATCACATACCGTCGCATCGCTCCTGACGGGAGGCGAGCCATCGGTCGTCCAACTCGCTGCCGAACTCGACCCCGCCAACGCGGAGACGGCGTTGACACTTCATGTCAGCGAGGATTGGTCCCACGTGACGGCATCGTTCGACCAAGATGGACTGTCGGCGTTAGGTGTCTGGCTGCCCAACTACGTGCAGTCGGTGGCCCCGGACGCCAGGGGATTGCTTCCTTCGGAGTTGCTCTCCCTACTTCCTCTGGCCAGGGTGAACGCCGAGGAAGTGGCCGGGTGGCAGCCCGGGTATGACTGTGTAATCCCCCCTATGGACATGCAGCGCCCTGACATCGCCGACCACATCCTGGCGGACTTCAAGTGGGATGCCTCGTTTCCCGCATTCCATGGGTGGGAACCTCTGCTGCGCGAAATCTATCTTGGGATGGTCGTCGAGTTGGTGATGGCTGATGTCGTCTGGCGCCGACGCGCTATACCCTCTCAACCTGTCGACTTCACCTTCACCTACCCCCTCCGCACGCAGCCAACCGAGTTGAGTAGCTTCGAAGAGATGCTTCGCCGCCTGCTTGAGAACAGCAGTCGAAGTCTCGGCTGCAAGCTCATCTTGCGCGGCGAAACCGGTACCTACAACGAGTCTCGTGCCGCAAAGGGAGGCACTGGCAATTTTGGGGAGGTCAGTCTGGTGGGTGATCTTGGTGGCGGGACGCTCGATCTCTTCATCTCGGCAAATCCCCTCCCGGGTGTCAGGTTTCAGGAAGTCGCCGACAGCGCCAAGCTCGGAGGCAACCTGCTCCTGCGGACCTTTGCCCGGAACCCCCAGAGGTTCCTTCCTGAAAACGCCGGCTGGAGGTTCGATGACCCAGAAGGACTGGAGACCCAGCTCCGCGCTTGGATGCGATCCAAGGGGTCGCGGGACTTGTTCGGCGAAGGTGCTGGTGACCAGATCGTGTATCGCGGGTTGGACCTTCGGGGCTTCGACCAACCCTCACAGGCGGACCCGGCGCGTCGCCTCATCAGCCGCTACTTCCAGTTGATCGCCGAATACATGGCCCGCAGCCTTGTCGCGTTTCTGGCACGTGACTGGTACCGGCAAGCTCCGCCGCACCATCATGACAAGCTCAAAATTCTCGTGCAGCTTCGCGGCAACGGCTGGCGGCTCTGGCATGACGCTGTCGAATACAGACGCATCGAAGAGGAAGTCGGGGGACGGATCGAGAGCCGGGCGCGGTTCCTGTGGCAGGATCCTGGGCTGTGGAACCTGGCTTCTCCTCCGGGCCTTCCGAACGGAGCCTGGGCGGCTCGAGACACAGGTGACGCGAATCCGAAGACCGCGCCGATTCTGGCCGCCGTCGGTCAGGCTGAATCGCGCCAGGATGCCGAGCGCTTCAAATCGCACACGCTGGTCCAGCTCGACTTGCTCCATGCGGGGTCCAGCCCTGATCCCGTCCCCTGGTTCAGTTCGGACCGGTTCAAGACTGGCGGCAAGACGACCCAGGTTGAGATCAACGCAGTTGAGCCGCCCCTGCCTCTGAGTCCTCATGATGTTGAAGCATCAATCGACGATTTCGAAGACCAACTCAAAGCCGAGGTCAACCGCAAGCTCCGAGAAGAAGGTTCCTTCCCGAACGAGGTCGAGTTCCGGGCACCTGTGGCCCCGATTGTCTGGGAAGCGGCGTTCAAGTGCAGGCAGTTCCTGGGCAATGATTGACTCCCGACTCTGGGGTGGGTATCTCCTGGGCATAGTCACGGTGCTCGCCCTGAACCTCTACGACTCCTTCTCCCCTACATGGCGGATTGCTGCGCTGGCTGTGGCCGCGGTAGCCGGACTTGGCCTATTGCTCGCCAGTCTCCTTCGCGGCCGCATGCAACGCCCCCGCCGCACCCCCGATGCACCGGAGGCGGCAGTGCCACCACCAGTTGCACCCCATCTTCACGACCGGCCGCTGGCGAGCGATTCAATCACTGCCGGCAGCCCCCCCCAAGCCCCCCCGGGTGCTGTCGCTGGTAGCCCAGTGCCGACCGGATCGAAGCCACCATCATCTCTATCTCCGGCATCTCAGAGCGAGGCAGAGCACGAAGACCAAGATCCCTCGCGCCAACATCCACCACCCGACTCCGCCAGTACTCTTGAGCCTTCGCCGGCGCCGTCAACCGAACCTGCGAGCGTTCCTCCCAAGCCGGCCACACCCGGTCATAGTGATCTGATCGATGCATGGCATCACTACTGGCGCGTTGGGGACGGCCACTTCAAGGCGGGAGGCTTGGAGAATCAGCTGACCGCAAGCGGCTTCACGGCCAAGGTCATTGACGGTGCCGAGGTAGGAGCTGGTGACCACGTGCTGATAGTCGACACCCAGTCCCCAGACAAACACTTCTTCGTACTTCCCAGTTTCGCGAGATCGCCTAGGTCCGTGCAGCACTGGTTTCACGATCAGAGCGGAGGTGCCTTGACAGGCACGACGCGCCAAGTGAACAGTTTGGCCGTGGGCCGATGGACCGATTCCGGCGCGTTTGAAGTAGTGAAGAAGGGAGCCGTTTCCTAGTGAGATACCAATTGACACAGAGGGGGCACGACACCGATGACCGTCAGTGACACACTTACAAGTCAAGTGGTCGCGACTTGTGTCGTCCTTGCCTCTCTCGCAGTTGCACTCTCCTTAGTTGTCTTGTCGGTAGTTCGCTGGCTGTGGATCCGTCACCGGCGTATTGCCTCCCTCACGACCGAGGATTCGGTCTTACTGCTCCGAGAGGCACTTCGCTTGGCCGAGAGCATTCCGCGACTTACGGGGAAGCAGTAGGACACCTGTTCACGAAGGCGTGTGTGACGATGATGCCAGGCAGATGCGGATGCCTCGAAGCTCTTGTCAGCCGGATTGTCCGGCGGGTGACCGTAGGGGCTGTGGTCCTGACGACGGCCTCCTGCAACGGCCCCGATGGAGAGCCTCTGAGGCATTTCGAGAGACCTGCCATTGCGATACCGCAGTGGAATGGAGTCCCGGCCCCACCGCCTCCACAGAAGCCCAGGCGGAAACCTTCAGCGATCGATGTTCACCTCGACATCTCAGCCCCGATGGTCGGCTTCCTGCCACCTGCGTCGAACCCCCAGGGTCCTTCGGTCCTACGTACCGCCGCGCAGAACGTGGCCAGTCATCTGTCCAGACTGTACGGCGGGGAGAGTGTCTCCATCCGCTGGCGGGCGGTGGGACACGAACTCCGCGATCTGTCAGGAATGCCCCGATTCGAGAGGTCCCTGTTCGACGGCCGCTGGAGCCGACTGGAACTGTCTATCGAGAGCATTCTCTCCGGCTTCCGCAGCGGACAGATCGAGGCCGCGGCGTTGGTCACCGACCTGATGGCGACCGGGGACATCACAGGGCCGCTGGCTGTGTCAAACGCTTTGTCTGACTGGCTGGCATCAAGTGACGTCCGTTCAGCGACCTTCCATGTGGGTCTCCTTGCAACGCGGGCAGATTACCGGGGTTGGCAACCGGAAGGGTGCTCCGAGAGAACCAGTGAGCTTGGGTGTGTCTACAACGAACGAACTGGGGCAATCACCCCTCTCGACGGAGTCGTGAAGATTCCCTTCTACGTGCTCGTCCTTGCCAGGGACTATGAGAAGGTCAAAGAGGCGATCGCGTCCGTGCGGCGGGGGATCGAGGAGCTCGAGCAGAGTCTCGAGATCAAGCACGAGATCCTGACAAGGAGATCAAGAGGCTTTGCCGATACAGTGCACTGCACAGCGAGTAAGCCAGGCGCCAACGGAGAGAGCACACGCCAATACGCCCTGTTTGCAGATAGCAGGGGAAACATGAAGTGCCGCAGAGGCGAAACGGTGGCTCTTTCCTGCAGTCTTCGGACCGATTGGGGATTGAGCTCGGCCTCTACGGCCTTTGCCGGAAACGGGGAGACGACGGGGCTGTCCCGTGCCGCTGACGTCCGCGGCCTAGGCCATCGGCTCGATCTGGACATTGACTGTGCGCGACTGCTGGAACTCTCCGAGCCCGTGGAGCTGGATCTAACCGATCTTGTTGGAGAAGTCACCCCTCGGTGGGAAGTCGACTGGGGTGACTGGTCGACCGAAATCGATGAGCTCGGAAAAACCCTCCAACTCGCAGGCTTCGTGCGAGAACTGCGCATCGTTCCGGACAGCTACCGGATCGAGCTTCAGAAGCCCTTTCTCAGCTTTACGGCCCAATGACTTGGATCGTCTACGCCGTTGTCCTAGTCGTACTTGCCTGCCAGTTTTGGTTGCTCAGGCGTTCCAAGGTCTTGGCGTGGCAGGATGATGCGGCGGCCTTTGATGGCCTACTGACTCGGTTCATCCCCGATCTCCTCGACCGAGCGAAGCGCGGCGACGCTCCAGACTGGCTGCGCTACATGGACGATGCCGACAGAGTCTACGAAGGCAAGAGCGAAAAGCTGCGCGTCTACGCAACCGCGGCCCTCGTGGTCGGTATCGGCGGCACCATGGCCGCTCTCGCCCTCCATCTGTTGTTGACCGACACGAACGCCCAGTCTCTTGGTTCGCTGCTCGCGGCGATGGGATCGGCCCTGATCGCTAGCGGGTTAGGGGTCGGGAACAACCTGCTGATATCACTCTGGCTGCTTCCGGAGGCGGACAACCGATTCGCGACCTCGCTACGTCGCTTCAAGGATCAACTCCACGAAGCGAGCTCAGCGCATCCGCCGCAGGAGACGTTCGCCGAGGCAGTGAAGAGCCAGCTCGCCAATGCGTTCCGGGAGGCGGTTCAGAAGTTCCCCGAGGCGTTCGAACGACTGGATCAGCACGTTGCATCGCTTGCCTCACAGATCGAGCGTCAGGCCACCACCGTTTTGTCCGCGGCCACCCAACTCCGGGAGAGTGCTGAAGGGCTGGCAGGCGCAGCCGCGGGAATCGCCCCGGCGGCAGACCGGCTGACGGTCGCTACCGACCAGTTACGCGGCCTGCCGGAAGAGATCCGGACCACCCTCGAATCGAGCCGCGATGCGTGGGAGCAGGAGATTCGGAGCGGCCAGAGCGCCTTTATCGCTGGCGTTAAGGAAGTGTTGACCGAACATCAGGCGCTCCTCGAGAGCACCAGATCCGTCTTCCATGGCTGGGAAGAGAAGAGGAGAAGCGAAGCGGAGGAGGCGGAGAGAAGTCGACGGGAGTCCGATCTGCTGATTCGCAACGCCACCGCGGAGGTCGTTTCGACCGTCAACGCCCTGCCATCCACCTTCGCTACCGAGGTGGAGAGAGTGTCAAACACACTAGGCCGCCAGTTCGGCCTGGAGGCGCGGAACCATGTTCGGGATCTGGTGCAAAGGATCACCGATGAGAATGAGGCCTTGCGAGCACAGATCGATCGCGTGGCGACGGAGCTGCAGACCCGCTTTCTGAACAGCACCAGCGATGTCGTCTCCAAGACGCTTCAGGAGGTCTACCAGAACGTCGAGAGCACACTCCTCACTTCCTTGGATGAGGTGGGTAGAGGACTCAGGGAAGCGTTGACAGAGCTGCCGAACAATGCCACGAGCTTCGCCCAAAGCCTGGCCGCAGCGGACGAGAGGATCCAGCAGGCGCTCAACGGCATCAAGGAGTCATCCGACCACCTTGCCAAAGTGGCTATGCTCACGGAGGGCCTTGAGACCTCACTGACTTCCGCGCTCACAAGGGCAACGGCCGATGCCGTCGGACCGCTTCGCCAAGACGTGCAGGAGTTCGTCAGGGACCTGTCCCGAACACACGAACAATTGCATCAAACCCACACGCAGATCAATGGCATGGTCCAGAGTCTGATCGAGTTCATTCGCAGCCTCGTCGAACGGCTGGGTAATCGCGCCAATACCCCTTGAGACGTGCACGCACCCCCCTGACGGCATGGCCGGCCTTCGCGGATCTCATGACGATTCTCGCGGTTGTCGGGCTCACCGCGGCGGTTCTCATCGTAACCATGGGTGACGAAGCGTGCGAGAAGCTGAAGGAGGAAATCGCCAAGCTGAGAGAAGAGAACGCACAACTGCAGGTCGAACTCGATGCCCGTGACTTAGAGATCGCCACGTTACGTGAGGTGAACGCGCAGAGGCAAGATTCGGTCGCCACGCTGAGCGCCAGGATTGACTCTTTGTCTGAGGTAGTTGCTGATCTCATCATCGGCGCATCCCCATGTCTAGGCATGGACGGGAGTAACCCCAGGGTGCTACTCCGAATCGTAGTCAACAAGGGCTATCGGCTCGAAGCACGTTGGCCAAGGGACAGCAACCAGGTTGCGGAGATTCCATCGCTCCAGGATGCGGTTTCGATGGGTCAACTTGATTCCGACGCCTTTGAACAGTTCGCCAGCGCGATTTACCACCATGGAGATGCCAAGGGTACCTTTGGTGGATCTTGCAGGTTCTTCGTCGAATTGGACAAGGATACAGATTCCTATCCTCGATTCGCACAGGCAGTAGGCGTGGTGAACCGCTATTTCCTGCTCGCCAACCCTTCGAAGGTCAACGGGATTCTCGCCGCCGGCAATTGAGGATTGTGTTCTTTTCTAACACGCAGATGACTGGCCTTGCCCTGCTGCTGGCAGGTTCGATTCATGCCGAGACCTGGATGGGTCTTGAAGTCGAGGCGGAGAGTCGATGCTCGGCCTATAATCGCACGCGGGACTATCCATACTCGCAATCCCTGGAGTTCGCGATATCGAAACGGATCGGAGGCATCCGGTGCCGGTACACGGGAAAGGTGTACCGCAGCCTTCGCCAGACCCACATAGAGCACGTGGTCGCGTTGAGTGAAGCCCATGACTCGGGCTTGTGTGCGGCGGATGCAGCAACGAAGCGTAGATTCGCCAACGACCTGCTGAACCTGACTCTCTCCGCTCCCGGCGTGAACTCCCAGAAGAGTGGGAAGGATGCCGGTGAGTGGATGCCCCAGATCGATCCCCGCGGGTTTGCGGAGACGGTCATCCAGGTGAAGCTCAAATATGGATTGAGCATCGACCGGAGGGAGCGGGCAGCCCTCGAGAGAGCCTTGGACGGCCACCGGGTAGCGCCGCCCGACTCCGTGGGAGTCCTGGCCGAGTTGCCCGAGGCGGAAGGGAGTCCTCTCGATCTGTGGGACGACAACGGCAACGGGAGAATCACCTGCGCGGAGGCTAAACGCCACGGCATTGCCCCGGTGAGGCGGCCATCCGGCGTACGTCTACATGAGGGACGGTGACGGCGACGGGTGGGTCTGCGAGTAGGGAGTGCCCCGTATCGCACGGCAGGTGGGCGCTGACGACGACCCGATAGATCAGCAGTAGCACGCCCGTGACCTTGACGAGAGACAGGCCGAGCTTCGGAACCCAAGGAAGGGCCCGGTCCCGCCCGGCCAGCTGAGCCCCGATGGAAGGGGCCAGTCGCGCACCATCATCCGTGCCTCGATGGTCGGGTCGAAGAGCTCCTGACCGAATCCGACGTATCCCATGCGCGGGCGTCGGGCACCCGCCCCGCCCGATGGCCCTTGGCGCGGACTTTCCAACTAAGATTTTAGTTGACATGCACCCGGACGCCGGCTATGTTCCCAACTAAATCCTTAGTTGAAAGGAGCAGCCGGAATGGCTGAGAGAGAGGGACCCGACAAGAGGCTGACCCCGCTCGAGACGCTGATCATGAACGTCCTCTGGGACGATTCGCCCGCCGCCGTCCGGCAGGTCCAGCAGCGGCTGGAGTCGGTCAAGCCCATGGCCTACAACACCGTCCTGACCATGATGCGCATTCTGCGGGAGAAGGGCTTCCTGGTCTCGGAGCGCGACGGACGGTCCGACCTCTACCGCCCGGTGGTGACCCGCCAGGACATGGCGCGGCGGTCCTTGGGCGACGTCATGGACTCCTTCTTCTCCGGCTCCGCCGAGGCGCTGGTGAGCCAGCTGCTCGACGGCCAGTCCCTTACAGAGGAGGAGCTGCGGTCGATCCGGGCCGAGCTGGACCGAGCTCTCCAGCGCAGAAGGGGGAGGCGGCGATGAGCGCGGCCCTGAACGGCCTGGGCAACCAGCTCCTTGCCTGGCTGGGTCCGCTAAGCATCGAGTTGGCGGCGCTGGCGCTCCTGGTGCTGGCGGCCGGCCGCCTGATACGGTCGCCGGCCCTGCGCCACCTGTTGTGGCTCGCCGTGCTCGTCAAGCCCCTCGTCGCTGTCGCGGTCAGTTCGCCCTACACGGTCTTCGCGCCGCTTGCGCCGCTGGCGGAGCCCGGGTGGGACGCCATCCCCCACGGGCGGGTCGAGCACCTGGCGGCGCTGGCCCCGGCTGGTGCAACCACTGTCTCGAGCAGCGCGACACTGACGCCCGCAGGCTGGGCGGCGCTGCTGTGGCTTGTGGGCACGACCTTGTTTGCCGGGCGGATCCTGGTCGGCTTCGGCGTCCTCCGGCGCATGAGGCGGCAGGCGACGGTGCAACGGGAGGGTCCGCTCTTCGAGGCCCTGCGGCAGGCCCGTGCGGCTCTCGACTGCCATCCCCGCGTCGAGGTGGCCACCTCCTCCTCCATCCGCTCGCCCATGGTCGTCGGCATCCTGAGACCCCTCATCCTCGTTCCCACCGACCTGGTCGACCGATTGCGGGCGGACGCGCTCTCCCTTGTCCTCATGCACGAGCTGGCCCACGTGCGCCGATGCGACAACCTCGCGCTGCTGCTCCAGAGACTGGTCTCGGCAGCTCTGTTCTTCCATCCCGCAGTGTGGCTGTGCGCCCGCATGCTGCGGCGCGAGTCCGAGCAGGCATGCGACGATCTCGTGGTATGCGCCACCGGCCGCGCGGAAGCCTACGCGCGGGGCCTCACCCTGGTCGCCGAAGCTGCGGCCCACTCGAACCTTCCAGCGAGGAGAATCCCCATGATGAGCACCTTTGCCTCCACCGAGTCCGATCTCTCGCAGAGGATCCGCCGGACGCTGAAGGGTCAGGCAAGCCGGATGGGTGTTTGGGCGCGGGCGCTGGCGGTGGGACTGGTCTGCCCCCTGGCCGCCGTGACGATGCCCTCTTACGGGGCTGCCGACAACGGCGCGGGTGGCGAAACGGCAGCCGTCCGCCTGGAGGCTGACTCAACGCTCGCCGAGGGACTGCCGGAAGAGGCGACCGCCACCGACGGGGACGAAGTCCTGACGATCGAGGAACTCGCCGAGAGAATCCACCGCATCGTTGCGGTGGGGGACAGCGGGGAAGTAACGCTGACGTTCTCGGCCGACGACGCAAGGGAGTTCGGCATCTTGAAGCTAGGGGAGGTATCGGTGGCGGTCTCGGAGGAGGAGATCGACACCGAGGGAGTGCGAAACCGCATCGTTGCGGTGGCGGACAGTCAGGGAGTGACAAGGCGGGGGGCGGTGCGTAGGCGTGAATTGATCCATGAAGCAATCGCTCGGGCGATGGAGGTAGAAGAGATCGAGAGGGAAGCAATCGAGAGGGTAACGGCCGAAACCGACGGGCTGTCTGCGGAGGAGACGCTCCACCGGATCCTCGAGGCTGTTCTCCAGAGCCACATCCTGCAGCGGGCGGTGGCGACCGATCCGGACGAATGGTCCGATGAGTTGAAGACCCGGCTACTGGCGCTCGAGCCCAACAGCACAGTCGAGGAGATCGCCGTGGCTGTCCGCAACGCTCGCGATGGATCGGTGGTGTATGGGTACTCCGTCGGCGGCGAGGAAGGCCATGAACGCGAGAATCTCTTCCTCGTGGTGGATCAGGACGGCAACATGGAGCTGATGAAGGACAAGCCCGTGACTCTCGCGACCCTTGGAGAAGAGCTGAAGAAGCAGCGCAGCCTGATGGACAGCACCTCCATGATCATCATCCAGGTCGACAAGGGCGTCTCCCGATCCCGGATCGTCAAGATCATGGACATCGCGCAGCAGGTGGGGCTCGTCGATCAGATCATCGCCGAGAGGGACAGCACCGCCGACCAGACCATCGCCATTGAGCCGTAGCGAACGATTGGCGGCGGGAGCATTCCAGGTGGAGTTGGGCTGGACTCAATCCACGAAGGCCGACGAGGAACCCCATGACGACTTGGTCATTGAGTGAGCTTGGACATCGACTCTTCGGCTGGCTGGGTCCGCTGAGCATCGAGCTGGCGGCGCTGGCGCTCCTGGTGCTGGCGGCCGGCCGCCTGATACAGTCACCCGCCTTGCGCCACCTGTTGTGGCTCGCCGTGCTCGTCAAGCCGCTCATCGCTATCGCGGTGAGTTCGCCCTACACAGTCTTCACTCCCCTGGCGCTACTTGCAGAGCCCGGCTGGGACGCCATCCCCCATGGGCAGGTCGCGCACTTGGCGGCGCTGGCCCCGGCTGGTGCAACCACTGTCTCGAGCAGCGCGACACTGACGCCCGCAGGCTGGGCGGCGCTGCTGTGGCTCGTGGGCACGACCTTGCTGGTCGGGCGGATCCTGGTCGGCTTCGGCATCCTTCGGCGAATGCGGCGGCAGGCGCTGGTGCAGCGCGAGGGGCCACTCTTCGAGGCCCTGCGGCAGGCCCGTGCGGCTCTCGACTGCCATCCCCGGGTCGAAGTGGCGACTTCCCCTTCCGTCCTCGCGCCCATGGTCCTCGGCATCTTGAGGCCCCTCGTGGTCGTCCCGCGGACCTCGTCGACCGATTGCGGGCGGACGCGCTCACCCTCGTCCTCATGCACGAGCTGGCCCACGTGCGCCGGTGCGACAACCTCGCGCTGCTGCTGCAGAGACTGGTCTCGGCAGTCCTGTTCTTCCATCCCGCCGTGTGGCTGTGCGGCCGCATGCTGCGGCGCGAGTCCGAGCAGGCCTGCGACGATCTCGTCGTCTGCGCCACCGGCCGTCCGGTAGCCTACGCGCGGGGCCTCACTCTGGTCGCCGAAAGCGCGGCGCACTCGAACCCCCCAGGCAGGAGAATCCCCATGATGAGCACTTTTGCTGCCACTGAATCGGATCTCACCCAGAGGATCCGCAGGACCCTCGATGGGGGTGCGCAACGGATGGGCTGTAAGGCCCGCGTGTTGACGGCGGTACTGCTGTGCCCCCTGGCCGCCATGACTCTGCCCTCCTGCGGCACTACTTCGGAGTCGGTCAAGGTCCCCGCGGAGTCCGCTCGGGATGAGCATCTGTTCCTGGTGGTGGATCAGAATGGCGCACTGAGGCTGAACGAAAGGTCAGTGACACTTGATTCCCTCAGAGACGAGTTGCAGGCGAAGGGACGGCTCGGAAGGTCCTCGATCATCGTCCAATACGACGACCGTTCCCCTCGCGGACGGACGAGTCAAGTCGTGGACATCGTCCACCAGGCCGGACTGGTAGGGCTCGTCTATCCGGTCGGCGCCACGGAAGGGGATCACTCGGCCTGGAGGGAGGCGATCGCGACCGATCCGGATGAATGGTCCCAGGAACTGAAGACCCGGCTTCTCGCTCTGGAACCCGGAAGGACCATCGAGGAAGTCGCCCAGATGGCCCGGGTGCGCAGACTTTGGCGGAAGGAGATGGAGGGTCGGGGGATCGGTCAAGAGCTGCTCGAGCAGATGGACGTGCTGGGGCCGGGAGCCGACATGACCTTCGTTGACGGATATACCGGTCCCGGCCAGGATCGCGGTCTCGAAGCTGCCGAGCGCCAGATCCAGGAAGCGGTCGAGAGCGGAGTCCTGACAGAGGTGGGTGGTCAGGTCTTCCGAGAAGCGGTGGCGACCGATCCGGATGAGTGGTCCGATGAGTTGAAGACAAAGCTACTCACCCTCAAGCCCGACCAGACCATCGAGCAGATCGCAGAGTTTCTCCGCGACCTTCGCGGTGGATCAGTGGTTTACGGGTACTCCGTCCGTAGCGAGAGTCGCCACGAACGCGAGAGCCTCTACCTTCTCGTGGATCATGACGGCAACATGACGCTGAACGACAGCCCCGTGACCTTCGCCACCCTTGGCGAGGAGCTGAAGAAGCAGCGAAGCCTGATGGGCAACACCGAAATGATCCTCATTCAGAGCGATGGACAGGCATCGCACCCTCAGATCGTAGAGATCCAGGACATCGCACGGAGGGTGGGGCTCATCGATCAGATCCTCGCCACCGAGCCGCCACCCGGACGATAGACCGCCCCTACCCCCCCGGCCGCACCCGCGGCCCGTTCAGCAGCCGCCCCAGCCAGGTGTAGCGCACCAGGAACCGGTAGACCACCAACAGCAGGCCCGTCACCCCGACGAGGACCAGACCGAACTTCAGCCCCGACGGCAGGGGCCAGTCCCGCACCATCAGCTGCGCCCCGATGATCAGCGGCACGTGGGCCAGGTACAGCCAGTACGACGAGTCGGACAGGTAGCGGATGGTCGTGCTCTCGCGGGCGCATGCCCTGCGGAAGAGGCCCATGAACCCGAAGGCCATCGTCCAGGGATAGATCGCCTGCAGCACCACCGCCTCGGCCCGGGCCGAGTCCGAACCGAGAATCCCATCGCCTGGCCCGAAGGCTCCCGTGGCCAGCCCCAGGCCGAGGGGGAACAGCACGAGCAGTCCCGCGGGCAGCCCCAGCCACCACCACTTCCCCACACGGCCGTCCCGGTCGTCGCAGTCGAAGTAGATGGCGCCGAAGGCGAAGAACAGCAGGTAGTAGAGGAAAACGTGGGGCATGGGCAGCAGGCCCAGCGAGGTATCGGCGCCGAAGCCGGGGATCACCAGTCCCATGAACGACTGCGGGACCAGGGTCAGGGGGATCAGCCAGAGGAACCGGGCCGGCGACACGACCATCCACCGCGGCAGACTCGGACTTCTGAGCAGGCCCGCCAGGCTGACGAAGAGGGCGAAGAGGAGGACGAACCAGCACAGGAACCACAGGAACCAGAGGTGGGAGAAGAGAGACACCGCGAAGATCGGCTCCCCCATGGCCCTGACATACCTGGCGCCGAGCGTTTCTTCCCTTGGCTGGACCATCTCTTGTCCACCGTCGTCCGCTCTGGATCGCTCGAACATCCCGGCGATGTGACGGCGCCCCGCCCTGACCCGCTCCTCGTCGTACTCGACCTGCAGCAGGCCGGCCAGGTACCGCGTGAGTTCCCCGTCCACCTTGAGGGCATCTCCGGGGGTCTCGCCCTTGTGGTTCTCGGCGGCCGGGTCCGCCCCGTGCCGCACCAGCAGCCCGGCGACCCCGGTCCTTCCGAGGAAGGCGGCCGCGTGCAGGGGAGTGCCGCCGTCCCGGCCGCGTCCGTGCACGTCGGCCCCGTCTCTCAGCAGGCGCTCGGCAACCTCGACCCGGCCGGCCAGGGCCGCCCACACGAGGGGGGTCAGTCCGAAGGCCGGATCGACTCCCTCGATGTCGGCTCCGTCCGCCAGGTGATGGACGACAGCGGCCGGATCGCCGTCCCTGGCGGCCGTCCAGATGTTGTCCTTCTCGACCGCGGAGGCCCTTGTCTCGAAGGCGGAGGCCATCGCCCGGCCGCTGATCCAGTTGACCGCGGGAACGATGGTGACGAGCCCGAGCAGGAAGGGCAGGAAGACGCGCCGGAGGCGGTGGGAGAGGAGCGACCTCAGGCCGCGGCGGCGCCAGAGCATGGCGGTGAAGAAGCCGCTCAGCAGGAAGAACACGGGCATGCGGAAGCCGTGGATGGCGGCGAACAGCAGCCCGTAGAACTCCGTCTGCCGGGTATCCTGCACCGGCCAGGGGAAAGGCGTGAAGGACAGGCCCGCGTGCAGCACGATGCCGAGGAGCATGGCCGCGGCGCGCAAGGCATCGAGATCGTGGCGGCGGGGGTCAGGGGGCGGTACCGGCTGGGACATGGAGGTCAGGCCTTGATGGCGGATCAAGCCGTGGATGGCTACGGGTACCTCGGAGGAATCCTCACCCTCTTCGGGGCGTCGTATAGTAGCGGGGCTCTCTCTTCACGGACACCGGGCTCCCCAGTCCAGGAGGACCAGCCATCCTGACCCACAGGCCCATCGCCACACGTCAGGGCTCGCTGCCGCTGTTGATCCTCCTCGTTGCCGCGGCCACCTGCGGAGACGCGGAGACCACGGGCCACGTGGACTTCCCCACCCTGGCCGCCGACGAGGACCCCGACAGCCTCGGCGTGGAGCGCGTCGGCGAGATCGTCCTCGTCCCCCCTCCCCGTGAGGGCGAACTCCCATGGGGGACCGACCTCTATCTCACGGGGGACCACGCGCTGATGGGCGATATTCGCGGTATCGTCCACTTCGTCGACATCTCCGATCCCGCCGGCATGCGCAAGGTGGCCGAGGTCCGCACGCCCGGCCCCGCGGTGGACATCAAGATCGCGGGGGACCTGGCGGTGGTCGGGGTGCAGCAGTTGGACGCCGACTTCGGTCTGCTGATCCTCGACATCTCCGACCCGGAGAACCCCGTCGAGTTGTCGCGGTTCGAGGAACCCGGCCGGGGCGGCGTCCACAATCTCTTCATCCACGGCGACCGCCTCTATCTCGCTCACATGCACAGCCCGGGCCTGAGCATCGTCGACATCTCCGATCCGGGGGCGCCCGTGGTCTCGGGCTCCTGGCGGCACGAGGGGGGTTTCAGCAACCTGGTCCACGACATCTTCATCCGCGACAACGTCGCCGTCGTGAGCGACTACGACAGCGGGCTCATCCTCCTCGACGTCACCGAACCGGACGCACCCGCCCTGTTGGCGGAGCTGCCCTTCCCCGAGGGCATCCACAGCGCCTGGGCCGAGGGGGACTACGTCTACTGCAACCAGGAGTTCGGCGGCTGGGCGCGGCGCCTCCACGTCGTGGATGTCTCCAACCCCGGGCAGCCCGAGCTGATCCACTCCTTCGGGATGCAACCACCGCCTCACGCGGAGATCCTCGGACCGCACAACCCCTGGGTCCGGGACGGGTTGCTGTACTGGGCCTGCTACGACGCAGGGCTCCGAGTCTTCGACCTGGGCGACCCGGCGCGGCCGGTGGAGGCCGCCTACCACACCTATCCAGGGTCCGCCTGGAGCGCCCAGCCCCACGACGACGGCCTGGTCTACGTCGCCGACGGCGCGGTGGGGCTCCAGGCCTACAGGGTCACCATCGCGCCGACGAAGACCGCGGTCGACCATGAACAGGTGAACCGCAGGCCGGGTGCATTCCACCTCGCCCAGAGCTACCCCAATCCCTTCAACCAGTCGACGGTGATCCGCGTCGAGCTGGGCGCCCGGGCCGAGGTGGAGCTGTCAGTGTTCAACATGGGCGGACAGCGGGTGACGGACCTGGCCCGGGGATCCCATGCGGCGGGGTCCTATTCCTTCGTCTGGGATGGACGGGCCACGGGCGGGTTGGAGCTGGCTTCCGGCGTCTACATCTGCCGGCTCAGGGCCGACGGGCGCGGGCAGGCCCGCAGACTGCTTCTGCTTCGCTGAGGCAGGCCCTACTCCCGTCCGACCCCCCGCCGGGTTTCCTCCACCACAAGGTCCACCACCGCCCTCAGGGCCTCCTCTTCGGAATCGCCCTCCAGGCGGCGCAGCCGGAAGTGGTCGACCTGGCGGTCGGCGCCGGCGCCGGTGCGCACCAGGTGCAGGACGTGGCCCAGCTCGGCCTGGCAGCCGAGGGCCTCGGCCTCGTCCGCCAGGTCTTCCACGAGGGCGGCGGCGTACTCCTCGATGTCCATGCGCCCGGCCCCGTCGGTGTTGCCCAGAAAGGCCAGGACTCCGTAGCGCTGGGCCAGCCAGCAGTTCTCGGCGATGAGCTCCGTGGGCGGCTCCGGCGGCAGGCCGCCCTCGCGGTCCCGGCGCAGCAGGCGGCGCACGAGGCAGGCGTAGAGAGCCACGACGCTCACGGCGTCGTCGATGGTCTGGCAGACGTCGCACACGCGCAGCTCCACGGTGGGGTAGCTCCGGGAAGGGCGGATGTCCCACCACAGCTCGCTGCTGTCCTCGATGAAGTCCATGCGGCGGTAGTTGGCCACGAGTCCGTCGAACTCAGCCCACGAGCCGAGGGGACCCGGCAGGCCGGTGCGCGGCAGGCTGCCGAAGATGGTCAGCCGGTAGGACTTGAAGCCGGTCTCGCGGCCGCTGCTGAAGGGCGAGGAGGCGGAGAGGGCGTGGAGCAGCGGCAGGTGGCGCCGCAGGGCGGTCATGACCCGTACCCGGCTGTCCGGGTCGCCGAAGCCGGCGTGGACGTGCATGCCGCCCACCAGCAGCTCGCGGACCGCCTGCTGGTAGGTCATGGCGAACTGCTCGTAGCGCTGGCCGGCGGTGACGACCTGGCGGTCCCAGGCGGCGAAGGGATGGGTGGAGGCGGCCAGGACCGCGGCGCCGTGGCTCGCCGCCGCGTCGAGGACCAGGCGGCGGGTGTCGTCGAGGGCGGTGCGGATCTCGGCCACCGACCCGCAGACCCGGGTGGTGGTCTCGATCTGGGAGCGGAGGAACTCGGCCACCACCTTGTGGGGGCCACTCTCTTCCCGGCAGGCTTCGAAGATGCCGCGGTCCGGGTCGGGCAGGAGGTCGCGGGTGCCGGGGTCGACGAGGAAGAACTCCTCCTCGACCCCGAGCTCTATTGCGAGGGAGTCTCCGCTGTCGGCTTTCGTGCTCATGCCGGACTAGATGGAGATTCGATCGCCCGCGGTCAAATGGGATCGGGCGCCGGTGATCCCCGGCGCCGGCGGCTGTTCGGGCCGGGGCGCGCGGGTCAGCCGGCCTCCTCCCGGACGGTCGGGATCCTCTCGCCCCTCAGCCCGCGCAGAAAGCGCACCGAGGCCTCGAACTGCTCCATCTCCCAGGCGGCGCAGAGCCCGGGCGGCTGCCCGCGCTCGTGGGGGGTGCGCCACTCTTCGGCCGCCGGCCTCGCCGCCCGGTGCAGGTCGCCGAGGGCCTCCACCGCCCCGGGCAGGAAGGGCCGCTCGGGCCAGGTCTCCCACCAGTCCGGCTCCAGCAGGCGGACGTGCCGCGCCGTGGTGGCCCCCAGCTCGATGCACCCCTGCACCCCGGGAGACTCGGCTTCGAACCAGGCCAGCATCGCCGCCCAGTCGACGAGGCCGTCGCCGAGGGCGCAGCGGACGAGGCGGTACCCCGCCTCGGCGGAATGGACCCGGTAGTCCTTCAGATGCACGTGCTTGAGGAAGGGCCGCACCTGGCGGGCGAAGGCGAGGCAGGTCTCGCCGGCGGCGTAGGCGTTGCCCACGTCCATGGTCACCCCCAGGCGCTCGCTGCCCACCTGCCCGCAGAGCCACGCCAGCTCCTGGGAGCAGAGATCCTGGTGGTTCTCGATGCCGAGGTCGACGCCGACCTGCTCGGCGTGGGCCGAGGCCCGCCTCAGAGGCTCCACGAGGGCCTCCAGAAAGGCCTGGCAGCCCTGACGTCCCAGGGCGCGGCGGTCGCCCTCGAGGAGGCGGGTCAGGGTCGTGCGGACCACCGGCGCCCCCAGCTCGGCGGCCAGGTCGAGGGTCCGCGTCAGGGGCGAGATGTCCGCGGCGTAGTCGTCGCTGCCGGTGTCGAGGAAGAGGGCGAGTCCGCCGGCCTCCAGGCGATGGCGCAGGGCCCTGCGCCCGGCGGGGGGCATGCCGTCGAACCAGTCCGGGGCGCCCTCGACGCCGGCCAGGCCGTGGCCGCGGGCCAGTTCCATCAGCCCCTCCAGGCTCCGCGGGTCGAGCCCCCGTCCGGCCCCCGGGTGCAGACCGGAGAAGCTCCATGCGCTCAGGCCGACCTTCACACGGCCCGACCGTCAGCCCAGTTCTTCGGGACGCCGCTCCACCTCGACGCCGGTGGACAGGTCGCGCACCTTCACCCGGCCGCGCGCCCACTCCTCCGGCGCCAGCAGCAGCAGCCGTTCGGCGCCGGCCGCGTCGGCGTGGCGGAAGGCCCACTTCATGCGCCGGTCCTCCAGGATCAGGTCGACCGAGCGTCCGGCCCGGCGCAGGCGGGCGGCCACCTCCATGGCCGGAGCGCGCAGGCCGCCGGCAAAGGCGAAGACCACGTCGTCGACCTTCGCGGGCAGCGCCGGCAGCCGCCCCAGGTCGTTGAGCAGCTCGATGACGACGGCGTCGCCGAAGCCGAAGCCGCAGGCCGGCACGTCCCGCCCCCCGAAGGCCGACAGCAGCCGGTCGTAGCGGCCGCCGCCGCAGAGGGCGCGCAGCTCCCCCGCCGCCGGGAAGGCCTCGAAGACGACGCCCGTGTAGTAGGCGAGGCCGCGCACGAGGGAGGGATCGAAGCGCAGCCAGCCGTCGTACCCGTAGGCGGCGGACAGCTCGAAGAGGCGCTCGAGATCGTCCAGGCCCCTGGCGTCGCCGCCCAGGGCGCGGGCCTGCTCCAGGGAGCCGCAGGAGGCGAACTCGAGGGCGCGGTCGACGACGGCGGCCTCGAGGCCGAGGCGCCCCAGCTCCTCCTCCACCGCCTCGCGGGGGACCTTCTCCAGCTTGTCCAGGAGCACGCAGACCGGTCCGAAGAGGTCCTCGCCCACGCCCACGGCCTCGAGCAGGCCCTGCAGCAGGAGCCGGTTGGAGACGCGCACGTCCACCTCCTCCGCCTCGATCCCGAGATCCTCGAAGAGGGCCACGGCGGCGGCCAGCAACTCGGCCTCGGCGGTGACCTCGGCGACGCCGAAGACGTCCATGTTCCACTGGAAGTGCTCGCGCCGGCGGCCCCGGGTCATGCGCTCGTAGCGCCAGCACTGGGGCAGGCTGAACCACTTGATCGGCAGGCCGAGGGCGCCCCCCTTCTGCAGCACCATGCGCGCCAGGGAGGGCGTCATCTCCGGCCGCAGGGCCAGGTCGCGGCCGGACTTGTCCTGGAAGGTGTAGATCTGGTCGACGATCTCCTCGCCGGCCTTGCGCACGTAGAGGTCGGCGGACTCGACCACGGGGGCGTCGTACTCCTCGAAGCCGAAGCGCCGCGCCGCCTCGCGGAAGCGGCCGTGGAGCCAGGTGCGCAGGCGCATCTCGGCCGGGTAGAAGTCGCGGGTGCCGCGCGGTGGCGAGAGGTTCATGCCGAGAAGGGTCGGAGCCGGACCCGATGGTGGCAAGGGGGCGGCGGGCGGAGCCCGCGTGCCCGTCAGGAGAACAGGTCCGAGATCGGCAGCACCCAGCCCGGCACGACGTCGGCGCCCTCCAGGGACTCGCCCTCGACGAGGACGCGGATGTCGCCGCGCGACCGGTAACAGGTCACCGTGCGGGTCTGCGGAAGGACGACGAGGACGAGGCGGCAGCCGGCGTCGAGCCAGTCGAAGACCTTCTCCTCCACCTCCGCGTGGGTGTCGCCCGGGGAGACGACCTCGGCCGCCAGGTCCGGCGCCCCCGACCGGAATCCCTCGATCCGGCCGGTGGCCGCGACGCGCTCGCGGCGGACGAAGGCCACGTCCGGGGCCCGGACGGTGTCGGGATCGGATGCGAGCCTGAATCCGGTCTCCGCCGCGTAGACCCGCCCGAGGCCGCGGGCCCTCACGTGAGCGAAGAGCAGCCCGCTGAGAGTGGCGGCGATCTCGCCGTGGGCGTCCCCGGCGGGGGTCAATCTCCTCAACTCTCCTGCCACGAGCTCGTAACGGAAGCCGTCGTCCGGCATCTCCAGGAGCTCGTCGGCGGTGATCGGCCGGTCAAGGGTGGTCATACGTCCTCCGGCTTCAATATACGACAGGATACCGGAAGGATCGCCCGGGCCTGGTCACGGTCTCGAGCCGCGGTCGATCAGCTCGCCGAGGACGACGGCGGCCAGGCCGAGGGCCATCCCCGGCAGCAGCCGCCGGCTCTGCCTTCCCGCGGACGGACGGCCTCGCCAGAGATCGCGGCAGGTCCGGGCCAGGAGCACGTCGAGGAGGACCACGGGAGCCAGGTAGCCCCAGCCGTAGATCCCCAGGAGCGCCGGCAGCGGAGCGGCCAGGGCCGTGACCGCGAGGAGGGCCGCGGCCGCCCGCTCCGCCGCGCGCTCCCCGCGCAGGCTGGCCAGGGTGCGGGCTCCGTGGACGCGGTCGCCCTCCACGTCCTCGGCGCCCTTGAGGATCTCGCGCCCCAGGTGGTAGACCAGGGCGAAGGCCGCCGGGACCCACCAGCGGCCGCCGCCCCCCGCGGCGACGGCGCCGTACGGGAAGGTGGCCGCCGCCAGCAGGCTGACCAGGAGGTTGCCCGGGAGCCCCAGGCGCTTCCACCACCAGTTGTAGAGGGCCAGCCCCGCGGCGACGGCGAAGGCGATCGCCCCGGGCGCCAGGCCGACGACGAAGGCGGTCCCGAGGCCGGCGGCCCCGAGGCCGGTGGACAGCACCAGGGCCGCCGCGGGGGAGAGGCGCCCCGATGGCAGCGGCCGGTCGGGGCGGTTGACGCGGTCGGCGGGCAGGTCGAGCACGTCGTTGAGGCCGTTGCCGGCGGCGGCCACGGCGGCGGCGGCGACGGCGGCGGCGGCGACCCCGGCCGTGGCGTGGGGATGGCCCGAGGCGAGGGCCCCGACCCACACCGAGACCGCGGTGAGAGCGCAGTTCGAGGGCCTCGCGAGGGCGGCGGCCGCCGCGGCCCGGAGCCCCAGGCGGGAGAGTCCCTTCACGCCTCGGGGCCCTCCTCCCGGGAGGCCTTGCCGAAGCGGGTGTTTCTTGAGCTAACCCATTGAAAAAAAAGGCGCTTCTCCAAGAAATCGCTTGACATGGCCGCCGGGGCCGGAGTATGTTGTGCAACCACTTTATTACCAATAACTAAGGCCACATTTCGCCACCCGGTCTGCGCCTCCCGATGACTACCCCCCCGACCCGGAGTTGCGGTCCCTTGTCCACCATCACCAAGAAGGACCTGGCCCTTCTCGTCAGCCAGAACACGGGCTGCAAGAAGAACCTGGCCGCCAAGATGGTGGACAGCCTCTTCGTCGCCATGCGCGACAGCCTGATCGAGGGCCACCGCATCGAGATTCGGGGGTTCGGCGTCTTCCAGGTCAAGGACACCCGCCCCAAGCCGGCGGCCCGGAACCCCCGCACGGGCGAGATCATCTACGTCCCCGCCCGCCGCAAGACGCACTTCAAGCCCGGCCGCCTCCTCAAGGAGGCCCTGCACCGGGCCCGGGACCCCGGCGGGAACTTCGCTCTCCCCCTCCACCTCGACGACGAAGACGACGACGACGAGCCGTAGCGCCGCCGCCCGTCACTCCGCTTCCAGGATCTCCCGCACCTGCTCGCGCCAGTCGCCGGGCAGGCGCACCGCCCCTTCCACCCGCATCCCCTCCACCAGCGAGCCCAGGATCCGCCGCCGCTCGGCGAACTCCGGGACCGTGCGCCGCACGTGCTCGCGGGCCCGGCCGAGGGCGGTCAGGTACTCGGCGAACTCCTGCCCGAAGAGCCCCTCCAGGTCCTGGCGCAGGCGCCGCGACAGGGAGGGGCTGGCGTTGCTGGTGCTGATGCTGATCCGCAGGGGGCCGGCGCCGACGAGGGCGCCCATGCCGAAGTGGGACCGGGCGGCGTCGTCGTAGGTGTTGACCAGGATGCCCCGCTCCCGGCAGGCGTCCCAGACCTCGTCGCAGAGGGCGAGGTCGCTGCGCACCGTGTTCATCACCAGGAAGACCTCGTCGAGGTCGGCGGCCCGGTAGCGCCGGGAACGCAGCTCCAGCCGGCCGCGGTCGTGCCAGTCGCGCAGCGCCGCCGTCGCCCTTGGGCTGACCACCCGGAGCCGGGCCCCGGCGTCGACCAGACGCCCGGACTTGTCCTCGGCCTCGGCGCCGCCGCCGACGACCAGGCACCGGCGGCCGCGCACGTCGAGGCCGACCTGGAAGAGCGGGTTCAGGCCGTCGGTCACCGTCTTGGGGAAATGGTGTGGACCAGGTGGCCGAGCTCCGGCAGGATGAGCTTGTCCATGGCCAGGCGCACGGCCCCGGTCGAGCCGGGCAGGGAGATCAGGATCCGCCCCCGGTAGGTGCCGGCCGTGGCGCGGGACATGATGGCCGCCGCTCCGATCTCCTCGAAGGAGAGGGCGCGGAAGATCTCGCCGAAGCCGGGCAGCCGCTTGTCGAGCATGTTGTCGACGACCTCGAAGGTGTTGTCCCGGGGCGCGATGCCGGTACCGCCGTTGAGGATCAGGGCCTGGCAGCCGCCCTTCTCGAGGGCCATCGCCATCTCGCCCTTGATCTGCCGCGCCGTGTCCTTGACGATGGCGTAGTGGACCACCTTGTGGCCGGCGCCGGTGAGGCGCTCCCGGATGAGCCCTCCGCTCTTGTCGCTGTCGCGGTCGCGGCTGTCGCTGACGGTGATCACCGCCACCCCCACCTCGGCGGGGGCGGCCTCCCGGTGCTCTACGTGGCTCATGGCGCCTCTTCCGTCCCCGCGGCGAGGGAGGCGTAGCTGCGGCCCTCCGGATCGCCGGAGCCGGTGGGCAGCCCGAGCTCGGCCCAGCCCTTGGCCAGGCTCTCCCCGGACGGCGAGCGCCGGCCGCCGAAGCCGCCCTTGACGTTGCTCACGTCGGTGTAGCCGGCGGCCTCCAGGATCCCGGCGGCGGCGGCGGAACGCTGCCCGCTCAGGCAGCCGAGGAGCAGCCGGGAGTCCCTCGGAAAGCGCGACTCCATGACGGAGAGGAAGTCGGCGTTGGGGGCCAGGCCCAGGGCCTGGCGGTGCATGACGGGGACGTTGAGGGCGCCGGCGGGGTGGCCTTCCTGGAACTCCGGGACCGAACGCACGTCCACGTAGACATGACCGCCGCCGGCATCGAGGAGCGCCGCGGCTTCCTCGACTGTGACTTCCTTGTGGCTCATGGGAGAGACCTCCTGGAGGATGAACTCGGGGGGACCGGGGCGGGCCGGCGCCTTTGGCGCCACCTTGACAGAGTCCTCGAAGTACGGCAGACTCGCCCTTCCCGATCGCTCCGTAATGTATTGTTTCCAACAACATAGACAACTTGTGCCGGGCCTCTCGGCGATCCTCCTGGCGGCCCTCGCCGGCTGCGGCCCGATCGGCGGCGCCCAGGACTCCGAAGAGGGCGCCGAGACCGCCGAAGCCGCCGCCGACTCGGCCCGGACCGACACCACCGCCGGCGCCGTGCCGGTGCAGACCCGGCCCGTCGTGCGCGGCGACATCTCCTCCGCCCTGGTCTTCAGCTCCACCATCGAGACCGAGGACGCCGTCGAGATCCACCCCGAGGTCAGCGGCCGCGTGGAGCGGGTCGCCGTCGAGGAGGGCGACCAGGTGGCCGCGGGCGACCTGCTGGTCCGCCTCGACGCCGAGCAGGCCCGCCTCGAGGACCGCGAGAGCGAGGTCGACCTGCGCCAACTGGAGAGCTCCTTCGGCCGCACCGAGGAGATGTTCGGCCGCGGCCTGATCTCGACCCAGGAGTACGAGGACCAGCAGTTCGAGCTCGAGCGCGCCCGCCTGCGCCGCGAGCGGGCCGGACTCGCCCTCTCCCACACCGCGATCCGCGCCCCCTTCTCGGGGGTCATCACCTCCCGCGGGGTGCAGACCGGCGCCCGCGTGTCGCCGGCGGTCAAGCTCTTCGACCTGGTCAAGCTCGACGACATGATCGCCCGGGTGCACGTGCCCGGACGCTACCTGATGCAGGTGAGCATCGGCCAGCCGGCCACGGTCTCCAGCGACTTCCTGGAGGACGTGGACTGCCCGGCGTACGTGAAGCGGATCAGCCCCGTCGTCGATCCCCGGTCCGGCACCTTCAAGGTCACCGTGGGCGTGCAGGACCCCTGGCGCCACCTGCGCCCCGGCATCTTCGTGACCGTGCGCGTCGTCACCGGCACCCACGCGCGGGCGGTGCTCGTGCCCAAGGAGGCCGTCGTCTACGAGGCTGACGAGCGCTACGTCTTCGTCGTCGAAGGCGGCACGGCGCGGCGCCTGCGCCTCGACGCCGGCTACGAGAACGCCGACTTCGTCGAGGCCCTCTCGGGGCTGTCCGCCGGCGCCGACGTCATCGTCGTCGGCCAGAAGGGGCTCCGGGACCAGGCCAGCGTCAAGGTCGTCAACCCTCCCGCCCCACCCGCGGGATGACCGGCGCAAGCCCCCCGGCCGGCGGCCCCCCGGAGGCCTCCGGCGCCGGGGGCGCGTCCTCCCTCTTCGCCGTCACCACCCGCCGTCCCGTGGCCATCCTGATGGTGGTCATGGCCGTCTGCGTCTTCGGCTGGGTCTCCTACCAGCGCCTCTCCCTGGAGCTGATGCCCGATGTCGCCTACCCGGCGCTGACGGTGCGCACCAAGTACCCGGGCAGCGCTCCCGAGGAGGTGGAGAAGCTGGTCTCCCGGCCCCTGGAGCGAGAGCTGGGCATCCTCCCGCGCCTGGTGGCCATGCGCTCCATCAGCAAGGCCGGCCAGTCGGACCTGGTCCTCGAGTTCGAGTGGGAGACCGACATGAACGCCGCGGCCGCCGACATCCGCGAGAAGGTGGACCGCACCTGGCTTCCCGAGGAGGCCGGCAAGCCGCTGCTGCTGCGCTACGATCCCTCCCTCGAGCCGGTGCTGCGCGTCGGCCTGTCGGGCGGGCGCGGGCTCTACCATCTACGCGAGCTCGCCGAGGAGGAGGTGCGCCGCGAGCTGGAGTCGATCCCCGGGGTGGCCGCCGTCAAGGTCCGGGGCGGCCTGGAGCAGGAGATCCACGTGGCCCTGCGGGAGCGGCAGATCGCCCTCCTCGGGCTCGACGCGGCCACCGTCGAGCAGCGTCTGGCCGAGGCCGACGTCAACCTGCCGGGAGGCCGCCTGCGCGAGGGGGGCACGGAGTACCTGGTGCGCACCCTCAACGAGCTCGACTCGGTGGCCGAGATCGAGGAGCTGGTCGTGGCCCGCTCCGGCGGCGCCGAGATCCGCCTGCGGGACATCGCCCGGGTGGAGGCCTCGCACAAGGACCGGGAGATCCTCACCCGCGTCAACGGCCGCGAGAGCGTCGATCTCGAGATCCACAAGGAGGCCGGGGCCAACATCGTCGCCGTGGCGCGCGCCGTGCGGGACCGCCTTCTCGGCACCGTGGAGCAGCGGGCCTGGGTGGCGTCCCGGGACACCGCCGCGGCCGCCGCCCCGGAGGCCGATGCCGGCAAGGACGCCGAGGCGCGGCGCAATGCGGCGGCCGTGCGCACCGTCACCGAGCAGCGCATGACGGACTTCGTCGCCCACCGTCTGCCGGCCGGGGTGGGCCTCGACGTGCTGTCGGACCAGTCGGCCTTCATCGAGAGCTCCATCGACGAGGTCCGCAAGAACGTCCTCCTGGGGGGCGCCATCGCCGGCCTCGTGCTCCTCGTCTTCCTGCGCAACGTCGTCCACACCCTCATCGTGGCGGTCACCATCCCCGTCTCGGTGGTGGCCACCTTCGCGCCCATGCACCTCTTCGACGTCTCCCTCAACATCATGTCCCTCGGAGGCCTGGCCCTGGGCGTGGGGATGCTCGTGGACAACTCCATCGTCGTCCTGGAGAGCATCTTCCGCTGCCGCGAGGAGGGCGACGACCCGGTCACCGCCACGGTGCGGGGCACCGCCGCCGTGAGCAGCGCCGTGTGCGCCTCCACCCTGACCACGGTGGCCGTGTTCTTCCCCATCGTCTTCGTCGAGGGCGTGGCCGGGCAGGTCTTCGGCGACATGGCCCTCACGGTGGTGTTCTCGCTCCTGGCGTCGCTGGCGGTGGCCCTCTGGTTCATCCCCATGCTGGCCTCGCGCAGCGCCGGCCTGCCGGGGCTGGCCCCGGAGTCGCCCTTCCTGCGGCTGCCCTCCGGCGAGGGCCTGCGCCGGGCCGTGGGCCCCGGCCTCGCCCTCGGGGCGCGGCTGCGGCACGGCGCCCTCGTCCTGCCCCTGCTGCTGCGGGATCTGGCGGCGCGCGCGCTCCTGGCCCTGGCCGCGGTCCTGTGGGCGCTCCTGCAGAGCGCGGGCCTGCTGATCTTCCAGCTCGTCTGGCCGCTGCTGTGGCTGGCGGCGCGCTGGCGGCCGGGCCTGCCCTCCCACCGCCGCGTGGCCGGGTGGGCGTCGCGGCCGCCGCCGGTGCGCGGCTTCCCCGACTCGGTCTGGCCCGGCCTGCTCGACAACGGGTCGGCCGCCGCCCTGGGCGCCGACTGGGCCCGCTGGACCGCCTGGGTCCGCGGCCGCGGCAGCCGGACCGGGTTCGCGGCGCGGGCCCTGAGCGGGGTCCCCGTCATCCTCTGGCTGCTCCTGCGCTTCCTGGTGCACGACGTCCTGTGCCTGGCGCGGAGCCTGCTGCTGACCGTGCTCCTCGTCGCCGCGGTGCTGGCCGCGGGGGGCCTCGTGCTGGCCGCCCTCGTGCTGTCGCCGGCGGCGCCGGTCCTCGCCCTGCTGAGGGGCGGCCTGGAGCTGGCGCGGCGGACCTACCCCGGCCTCCTCGGCGGCGCCCTGCGCCGGCGCGCCTTCGTCCTGGGGGGCGCGGCCCTCGCCTTCTGGGCCTGCTGGACGCAGTTGCTGCCGGCCCTCGGCACGGAGCTGATCCCGCCCGTGCACCAGGGGGAGTTCCGCGTCGACCTGACCCTGCCGGTGGGCACCCCGCTGGAGCGCACGGCCGAGGCCGCCGCCGAGGTGGAAGCCATCGCCCTGGCCCTGCCGGGGGTGGAACGCGCCGCCACCCGGGTCGGCTCGGACCGCACCGCCGCGGCCACCGCCGACGAGGGCGAGCACACGGCCCGCATCGCCGTCTACCTGGCGCCGGAGGTGGGGCCGGACGCCGAGGACCGCGTCATCGAGGACCTGCGCGGGCGCCTGCGCCGCCTCCCGGAGGTGGAGGCGGAGATCTCCTTCCCCTCCCTCTTCAGCCTGCGGACCCCCGTGGAGGTGGAGATCCGCGGCGAGGACCTGGGGGGCCTGCGGCGCCTGAGCGCCGAGACCGTGAGCGTCCTGTCCGCCCTGCCCGGTCTCGCCGACGTGCGGTCGACGCAGCAGGCCGGCCACCCGGAGCTGCAGATCCTCTACGACCGCGAGCGGCTGGCGAGCTACGGCCTCGACCTGCGGGCCGTGGCCGAGCGGGTGCGCCACAAGGTCCAGGGCCGCGTGGCCACCGGCCTGCGCCGCGACGAGCGCACCATCGACGTCCTCGTGCGCCTGCGCGAGGAGGACCGCCTCGGTGTGGAGGAACTGCGGCGGCTGGTCGTCAACCCCGGCGGCGAGGTGCCGATCCGCCTCGGCTCGGTGGCCGCGATCCGCATCGCCGAGGGCCCGAGCGAGATCCGCCGCATCGACCAGCAGCGAGCCGCCCTGGTGACGGCCAACGTGGAGGGCCTGGACCTGGGCACGGCGGCCGGGGCGATCCGCTCGACCCTCGGCGCCGCGGCCTTCCCGCCGGGGTTCACCTTCCTGGTGAGCGGCCAGAGCACCGAGATGGAGCGCTCCCTGGAGAGCCTGCTCTTCGCCCTCGGACTGGCCGTCTTCCTGGTCTACATCGTCATGGCCGGCCAGTTCGAGTCCCTCGTGCACCCCTTCGTCATCCTCTTCACCGTGCCCCTGGCGGCGACCGGCGCCGTCGTCGCCCTCTACCTGATGGAGACGCCCCTGAGCGTCGTCGTCTTCATCGGCTTCATCATGCTCGCCGGCATCGTCGTCAACAACGCCATCGTCCTGGTGGACTACATCAACCGCCTGCGGCGCTCCGGGCTGGCCGCCGGCGAGGCGATCGTGCGCGCCGGGGCCGTGCGCCTGCGGCCGATCCTGATGACCACGTCGACCACCGTCCTCGGCCTGCTGCCCATGGCCCTCGGCCTCGGGGACGGCGCCGAGATCCGCTCGCCCATGGCGGTCACCGTCATCGCCGGGCTCATCAGCTCCACCTTCCTCACCCTCGTGGTGATCCCCGCCGTCTATTCCCTCACCGCCGGCCGGGGCGGACCGGGAGGGTCCGCGTGAGCGAGCCCCGGGGGTACCTGCTCCCCCGCCTCAGCCTCGACCGGCCGGTGAGCGTCATCATGGCCGTCGCCGCCCTCCTGGTGGTCGGTGTCGTGGCCTACACCCGCATTCCCCTCGACCTGGTCCCGGCCGGCCTGGAGGGGGACCGGCTCTACGTCCGCGCCCCCTACCCGGACGCCAGCCCCGCCGAGGTGGAGCGGGAGGTGGTCCGCCCCCTGGAGGAGGCGATCGCCACGGTGCCGCGGGTGGCCCGGGTGACCAGCGGCGCCAACCGCGGCGGCGGCTGGGCCAACGTGCGGTTCCAGTCGGGGACGGACATGCACGAGGCCTACGCCGATCTGCGGGACCGCATCGACCGCGCCATGCCCGAGCTGCCCGAGGAGATCGAGCGCGTCCAGGTGCTTCGGTGGAACCAGGACGACTGGCCGGTCATGTGGATCGGCGCCTCTCTGAAGGGGGAGTTCGCCGACGCCT
Organism: Candidatus Latescibacterota bacterium; assembly: GCA_964291625.2. Taxonomy (GTDB): domain Bacteria; phylum Latescibacterota; class UBA2968; order UBA8231; family UBA8231; genus UBA8231. The sequence continues at coordinate 541,391 of OZ220089.1, forward strand.
TCCAGCTCCTGGACGTGCACGTGCGCCCCGCCCTGCAGCGCATCGAGGGCGTGGGAACGGTCGAGGTTCGCGGCGAGGCCGCCCGCCAGGTGCGCGTCGAGCTGGACCTGGGGCGGCTGCGCGGCCACGGCGTGGAGCCGTACGAGGTCGGCCGCCGGCTGGGGAGCCGCAACTTCGCCCTGCCCGGGGGCCGGGTCCTGGAGGGAGGGCGCCGGCTCCACGTGCGCTCCCTGGGCCGCTTCGAGTCCCTCGACCAGGTGAGGCGGCTGGTCATCGACGAGGATCACGGCCTGCGCCTCGGGGACGTGGCCGAGGTCGCCCTCAAGCCGCCGAAGCGGGAGTGGTTCAGCCGCATTGACGGCCGCCCCGCCCTCGGGATCGAGGTGATGAAGGCGTCGGGGGGCAACCTGGTGGAGATCTCCCGCGGCGTACGGGCCAGGCTGGAGGAGCTGCGCCGACGGCCGCACCTGCAGGGCGTCGACTTCGAGATCTTCTGGGACCAGGGCGAGCACATCGTCGAGTCGGTGGACAACCTCAAGTCCACCGGCCTGTGGGGCGGCCTCTTCGCCGGCCTCGTGCTCCTGTTCTTCCTGCGCGCCGTGCGCATGACCCTGATCATCACCCTCGCCATCCCGCTGTCGGTGACGGCCACGGTGGCCACCATCTACTTCATGGGCTGGAGCCTGAACCTGATCACCATGATGGGGCTCATGCTCAGCCTCGGCCTGGTGGTGGACAACGCCATCGTCATCGTCGAGAACATCCACCGCCGCCGGCAGGAGGGCGCCGGCCCCCGGGAGGCGTCGATCCGGGGCGCCGGCGAGGTGGGCCTGGCGGTGACCATGGCCACCCTGACCACGGTGGTCGTCTTCCTGCCCCTGATCCTGATGAGCGGCGACGAGGAGTTCGCCTTCATCATGCTGCGCCTCGGCGGACCCGTGATCGTCGGCCTGCTGGCGTCGCTGGTCATCGCCCTGCTCATCATCCCCCTGGCGGCGCAGCGCATCGGCACCTCGGGGAGCGGCGGCGACCCGCCCATCGTCGCCCGGGGCCGCGCCGCCTACGAGCGGGTCCTCGCCTGGGTCCTCACCCACCGCCTGGACACGACCCTGATCGTGCTCGCCGCCATGCTGAGCATGCAGATCCCCATGCAGGGCCTGGACCGCACCGACGGAGGCAGCCGCAACCAGAAGGACATCTGGCTGGCCTTCCGGATGCCCGAGGGCCAGACGATCGAGGCGGCGGACCGCTTCATCGCCGGCGTCGAGGACACCCTGCTGAGCCATCGCGAGACCTACGGCATCCGCCTCCTCGAGACCTGGTCGAGCAACAGCTTCGCCCGCATCCACGTGATCCTCGAGGAGGCGGAGTCCAACGAGTGGTACGCCGTGGCCTGGCACGACCTGCTCCAGGCGGCGGGCCTGCGGCAGTCGCCGGACCTGGACTACGGGGAAACCCTGGAGGACATGAAGGAGCGCATCCTCACGCCTCCCGGCTTCGAGTTGCGCATCAACTGGCGCGACGGCGGGGGCGACGACTCGGCGGTCTCCGTCAACCTCCACGGACCCGACACCGACCGCCTCGTGGAGCTGTCCCGGGAGGTGGAGCGGCGCCTGGAGGGGATCCCGGGCCTGCTGTCGGTGCAGACCGACGTCGACCGCGGCGGCACCGAGCTGCAGGTGCGCCTCGACCGCGCCCAGGTGCGACGCTACGGCCTCGACCCGCGGGCGATCTCGGGCAACATCTCCTACGCCCTGCGGGGCCGGGAGCTGACGAGGATGCACACCGACGACGGCCGCGAGGTGAGCGTCTTCTTCCAGCTCCGCGAGACCGACCGCCGCAGCATGGACCAGCTCCGCGCCCTGACCTTCAGGTCCCCCGGCGGCGGCGAGATCCCCCTGGAAACCCTCGCCAGCATGCGGGTGGCGCCGGGCCTGGGCGGCATCCGGCGCGAGGATCGGCAGACGGTCCTCGCCGTGACCGCCACGACGACGGAGGCCGGCGCCGCGACCCTCTTCGAGCAGGTGGACGAGGCCATGGCCGGCTTCGAGACGCCCCGGGGCTACCGGTGGGACAAGGGCGAACGCTACCAGCGCCTGCAGCAGCAGGAGGACAGCCGCACCTTCGCCCTGATCCTGTCCGTGACCTTCGTCTTCCTCCTCATGGGCGTCCTCTTCGAGTCCTTCGTGCTTCCCCTCTCGGTGATCGTGGCGATCCCCTTCTCCTTCCTGGGGGTGTTCTGGACCCTGTACCTGACGAAGACGCCCTTCGACATGCTCAGCGGCATCGGCACCGTCATCCTCGTGGGCGTGGTCGTCAACAACGCCATCGTCCTCATCGACCTGGCCAACCGCCTGCGCGCCGAGGGCCTGGACCGCTTCGAGGCCCTCATGGAGGCCGGCCGCCACCGCTTCCGGCCGATCCTGATGACCACCTTCACCACGATCTTCGGCCTCCTGCCCATGGCCGTGGGCAACGCCCGCATGATCGGCATGCCCTACGCGCCCCTGGGCCGCACCATGATGGGCGGCCTGCTGGCGTCGATGGTGCTCACCCTCGTCATCGTGCCCCTGTGCTACACGTTCTTCGACGACCTGCGGAATCTGCTGCGGCGGGTGGGACGGTCCGCGGTGGCGGCGGCGCGGGAGAGGTGAGGGGGGTGGAGGCCTGCTTTGACGCTGTCCCGACCCCTGGGTATACTCGCAGGCCGCACCGCGCAAGAGATCCCCGGAGAGAGATGAGGATGGCAGAGACGGAGAAGGAAGAGGGACTGCTGAAGGAGTTCAGCGAGCGCAACATCGAGCACTCGCTGCTGAAGGCCCGCAAGATCTTCCTGTGGTCGCCGGTGGACGACGACTCGGCCAGGGCGGTGGTGACTCGGCTGCTGTCCCTCGACGCCGAGGACGGCGAGACCGAGATCGTCCTCTACATCAACAGCCCCGGCGGCTCGGTCCACGACGGCCTGGCGATCTACGACGCCATGCAGGCGGTGCGCGCCCCGGTGTCGACGGTCTGCACCGGCCTAGCGGCGAGCATGGGGGCGGTGCTGCTGGCCGGCGGCGAGAAGGGCCGCCGCTTCACCTGGCCCCACGCGCGCCTCATGATCCACCAGCCCCTGCTCCTGGGGACGATCACCGGGCGGGCCACCGACCTGGACATCCAGGCCCGCGAGATGATCCGCACCCGCGAGGAGATCCACCGCCTCCTCGCCCTGCACACGGGTCAGGAGGAGGAGAAGATCGCCCAGGACACCGACCGCGACTTCTACATGTCCCCCCAGGAGGCCCGGGAGTACGGCCTCATCGACGACGTCGTCTCCAGCAGCGCCCTGCCGTCGCCCAACGGACAGAGCTGAGGGAGGCCAGCCCCACGATGCCGCGCCCCTGCCCGGGGGTGCGGCATTCCTATGTCTGGCAGCGGGTGCAGTAGAAGGTGGAGCGGCCGGCGATGGCGCGGTTGCGCAGCGGCCGATCGCAGACCAGGCAGCCCTCGCCGGCGCGCCCGTACACGGCCAGCTCCTGCTGGAAGCGCCCCCCGGCCCCCGAGCCCAGGTAGTCGCTGATCGTGGTGCCGCCCTGGGCCACGGCCCGCTGAAGGACCGTCTTGATCTCCTCCACCAGGCGTTCGGCGCGCCGGGGGCCGATGCGGCCGGCCGGCGTGGTGGGGCGGATGCGCGCCCCGAAGAGGGCCTCGCAGGCGTAGATGTTGCCGAGGCCGGCCACCACCCGCCCGTCGAGGAGGAGGCTCTTGATCGGCCGGCTGCGCCCCCGGGCGGCGCGGCGCAGGTACCCGGCGTCGAAGTCGTCGGAGAGGGGCTCCACCCCGAGGCGGCGGAGCCAGGGGCTGCGCTCCAGCTGCCGGGGGGTCAGGACCTGGAAGAGCCCGAACCGCCGGGTGTCGGCGTAGACCAGGGGAGGCCCCTCGTCGAGGGTGAGGACGACGTGGTCGTGGAGGAGCCGCCCGCCATCGCGGAAGACGAGGTTCCCCGACATGCCGAGATGGACGAGAAGCGTGCGCCCGGAGGAGAGCTGCAACAGCAGGAACTTGGCCCGCCGCCGGGCGCCGGTGAAGCGCTCCCCGGCCAGGGAGCGCACCCGGGCCCGGGAGAGGGGCTCCCGCAGGCGCAGGCCGCTGGTCCAGGCGCCGGTCACGGTGCGGCCCACCAGGTGGGCGGCCATGGCGGCGCGGACGGTCTCGACTTCGGGCAGCTCGGGCATGGAGGCTCTCGCGGCGCGTCATGGTACCCGGCCCCCGGGTGGCGGGCAAGGCAAGGATTGTTACATTCGCCGGCCCCTCACCAGACACCAATGGAGACCAAGACTGCATGGACCTGACACGCCAACCCCCCCGACGCCCCTCCAACACCGGCATGGCCGGGATCACCGGCCTGGCGCGCATGGCCGACAAGGCCCGTGGCCATAGGGCCGAGACGATCGGCGAGTTCAAGTACGGCGACGACTCCGGCCTCGACCGGGAGGTCCTCGCCCTCATCGGCGTGGGCGCCGACGACTTCGCCGACGCCGCCGAGAGCATGTGGGACCGCGAGCTGGACGACTGGGTGCGCGGCCGGATGACCTGCTCGCAGGAGGAGATCGAGAGCTTCAACCAGGAGCAGACGACGAAGGTGCCCCAGGACGACCTGCACCGCCGGCTGCTGAAGGAGCGGCTGGCGAAGTACGCCCCCGGAAACACCGAGATCACCACCGTCTTCGCCTCCATCGAGCTCGACGACTGGGGCGCCTTCCGCGACGAGGACCTGACGGCGCGCCCCCCGCGCTCGGGATACGTGCGCAGCGTCCTCGGCATGGTGGCTACGGCCCGCATGGCCGACAAGGCGCGGGCCCACCGCGCCGGACGCATGGGCGACTACCGGTACGGGGATGACTCCTTCTTCGACCGCACCCTCCTGGAGTTCCTCGGCCTGTCGGCCGCCGACTTCGAGGAGGGGGCCTGGCGCAACCCCAACGACACCGAGCTGGGCGAGTGGATCCTGGAGCGCGTCGAGGCGCCCGCGCCGGGGGCGGTCTCGGCCCTGAACGCCCGCCTCGCCCGCCACGGCGAGGGCCACCCCGACTGGGCGGAGCGCTTCCGCCAGCGCCGCGACGAGATCTGCCCCGAGCGCAAGGACGTGACCACCTACTTCGAGCTGCAGGACATCGACGACCAGGCCTGCTTCGGCCTCGTCGACCTGAACCTGCGGGCGCCCCGCAGCCCCTACGACGCGAGCCTGGGGGGCCTCCTCTGCCTGGCGCGCATGGTCGACAAGGGGCGTGCCCACAACGCCGGCCGGCTGGGCGACTACTGGTTCGGCGGGGACTCCGGCCTGGACCGCCGGCTGCTGGAGCACCTCGGCCTCTCGCACGAGGAGTTCGCCGCCGGCCTGAAGGAGCACGCCGACGACGAGGCCGTCCTCGCCTGGCTGGGGGACCGGGTGGGCGGCGAGGAGGAGAAGGCCGCCCTCAACGCGACCCTGCAGGGCCTGGCGCCCTCGTCGGACCGCATGAAGAGCTACCTCACCCGCGCCGTCCGCGGCCTCGACCCCGGCCGCTGGGACGTGAACAGCTTCCTGGCCCTCACCGAGCTGGACGACGAGATCACCTTCGCCCGCCTGCGCGCCCGGGTCTGAACCAATGGCAGGGCGGGCGGAGCGGCCCCTCATCGGGATCACCACCTCGCTCTCGGGCCAGGAGGGTGAGAGCCGCCAGGTGCTCGACCGAGCCTACGTGGAAGCCGTGGAGCGCGCCGGGGGCTGTCCCGTGGTGGTGCCGGTGTCGGCTTCGGCCGAGAGCCTGCGGCCCCTGGGCCGGATCCTGGACGGCCTGGTGATCACCGGCGGCCCGGGCATCACCGACGGGCTGGTGGGGAACCTGCCCGAGGACCTGCCGCCCACGCCGGAGATTCGCACGCAGACCGATACCCGGGCCTTCGAGGCCGTGCGCGGCCGTGACCGCCCCGTCCTCGGCGTCTGCTACGGCATGCAGTTCATCAACGCCCGCCTCGGCGGCACGATCTGGGCCGACGCCCAGGCCCAGCTCGGGGCCGGACCCCACTCGACGGGGCGCAACAACGGCGAGCCGGTCTTCCACGACGTGGAGGTGACGGCCGGCTCCCGGCTGGCGGAGCTGGCCGCCGGCGAGCGGCGCGTCAACAGCCACCACGTGCAGGCCGTTGAGCGGGTCGGCCGCGGCCTGCGGGTGAGCGCCCGCAGCCCCGACGGCGTCATCGAAGGCCTGGAGAGCGACGACGGCGGCCTCATGGGGGTCCAGTTCCACCCCGAGAGGATGGCGGGCACCGCCTGGGAGAGGCTCTTCGAGGACCTGGTGCGCCGGGCCCGTCAGCCCGACCGCCAGCTCTCCCCGTCCTGACGGCTGTCGACCTGGATCAGCTCGTCCCGCTCCAGGACCCAGGCGCTCAGCCTCCCCCCGTACACGCATCCCGAGTCCAGTCCCACCGCCCACGGCCGTCCACCCTCTTCCGGGTCCCGCCGCCTGACCACGAGTCCGCCCACCGCGTCGTGGCCGAAGACGATCACCCGGCCGGGCAGGGGCTCGATGGCGTCGTGCCACCGCCAGCCGTCGAGGCCGCCGTCGGGGGGCCAGGTGCGGATGGTGAGGAACTCGTCGCGCGAGGTGCCGGCGGGACCCCGCTCCGGGTGGATGCCGGCGTGGGCCAGCAGAAACCCCTCTCCCTCGATCGACAGCGGCGTCCGCTCCAGCCACTGCAGCAGCTCGTCGAGGACGAGCCGCAGGGCCTCGAAGGTGCGGCGCTGGTCCGGACGCCCGAAGCGGACTTCCCTCCCGGCGCGGTGATCCCGCATCTGCGCCATGAGGCGGTCGTCGTGGTTTCCGAGGACCATCTCGGCGCCGGTGTCGCGAAGGATCTCCCAGACCCGCAACGGCTCCGGGCCGCGGCTGAAGGCGTCGCCCGTGAGCAGCAGGCGGTGCGACGACGGGGAGTACCCGGCGCGATGCAGCAGTTCCTCGAACTCGACGGCACAGCCGTGGACATCGCCTACGAAGAGGGTGTCCCGGCGGGGTTCATGGAGGTGTCTCATTCTTTGTAAATCTGGTGAACGGGCCGTACCATGGGAACCACCAAAGGAGGAGCGTCATGCGCACCTGCCTCGCCTCCCTGCTGGCCCTGAGCGCCTTCCAGGGCCTCGCCACCGGCACCCACGCCCACGTGGGCGACGAGATCTACCCCTTCTTCGAGTTGCTCGACGAGGACCTGGACCGCATCGACCTGACCGACGGCAGCGTCGAGGACTGGCTCGAGGTCATCGGCGAGCCCCCGCTCACGGCCGTCGACTTCTACTGGGGGTACTGGGGAGAAATGGCATACGATCCATCAGACGTGGACTTCCGCATCTGGCTCGCCTGGCACGAGGACAGCAGCACCCTATGGATCGCCATGGAGCGCTTCGACGATCTCTACCTCAACTTCTACGACGGAGAAGGACCCTACAGACCGTATGAGATGCAACTATGGGACTCCAGCATCCGGTTCATGGTCGACGGCGACCATACCGGCGGGACGTACAGCTACTTTCTCGGAAGGAACTGCCATGACTGCACGCCCGACCAGGTCCTGGAGAACTACCGGCAGGCCCAGGAGTGGGTGGCGATCGCCGAGACGCCTGACGGCGAGCATCTCGAGCACTACGGGCCCAGCGAGTGGGTGGTTGGGGAGCCATATGCCGACGCGGGGGGCGGCGTCATCGGCAAGACCCCGGCGACGACCGTTACCGAGTTCAGGGTGACGCCCTTCGACGATCTGATCTACAACGACGAGGCCTCCTCCGAAGCTTCACAACTCTACCCGGGCAAGACGATCGGGTTCTCGATAGCCACGCGGGACTACGACGATACCGAATGGAAGGATGGGCATGGTCCAGTCGCGACCCCAATGTCGCTGACCGGTACGACGCAATCCCTGATCCACGCCGACTTCTTCGTCGACGGCCTGCTCATCGGCGCCGGCGATGATCCATCCCTCTACGACGACGCTTCCGCCGTGGAACCCTCCTCCTGGGCGCGAATCAAGGCGAGCTTCTGAACATGCTCTTCATCGACGACCACCACATCCACTCCAGCCGCGGCGTCGTCCGGCGGGTCCACCGGCTGGACAAGCACCCCGACAACCCGGTGAAGCACTTCACCGATCCCTGGGGCTCGACGCTGGCCAACCACGGCGGCTTCGAGATCGATCCGGCCACGGGCGAGTTCGTCCTCTGGTACTCCACGCGGCCCCTCGATCCGGAGGGCGTGACCGACGCCCGCTTCATCTGCCAGGCCCGCTCCGACGACGGCGTCCACTGGGAGACGCCGCCCCTGGGGCTGTTCGAGTTCCGCGGCAGCCGCGACAACAACATCTGCGTCGTCAACTACCCGTACTCCGGCGTCTACCCCGGGCCCCACGAGCTGTCCGGGCCGTGCATCGCCCGCGACCCCCTCGACCCGGACCCCTCGGCCCGCTACAAGATGGCCCTGTGGCGCTACAACCGGGACCACGACCCGGAGACCGGGAAGCGGCTCTACGAGTCGAAGGACACGCCGTACCCGACGGGTCTCTACACGAACACCTCCCCCGACGGCATCCACTGGCCGGCCCGCGAGCGGCTCGTGCATACCCACGCCGACGGCTTCGGCGACACCTACACCTGGATGCTGGACACCCTTCGCGGCGGCTACCGCCTCTTCGGCAAGCGCCTCTACTGGGACAACCGCTGGGCCAGCGGCAAGGTGCGCGACGGCGAGCCCGGCACCTGGGTGCGCCTGCGCCACACCTGCTCGAGCCCCGACTTCGCCTCGTGGTCGCCCCACGTGCCGATCCTGCCCATCGACGAGCACGACCGGCCCCGGGACCAGGTCTACATGAACAACGGCTTCGTGTACGACGACATGTACCTCGGCTTCGCCCAGATCCTGCACGCCCTCGACGACTGGGCCATGGACCTGGATCTGGCCTGCTCCCGCGACGGCGAGGAGTGGCTGCGGCCCCCCGAGGCGCGGTGCATCATCCCGCGGGGCGAGGGCACGGCCTGGGACAGCGGCCGCATGGCGATCTTCCCCTCGGCGCCGGTGCCGCGGGAGGGGCGGCTCCACTTCTACTACACCTCCGCCGCCCAGTACCACTCGCCGGCGCCGAAGCGCGAGATCCCTCCCGGGGTGGAGAAGCCCCCCGGCCTGTGCCTGGCGACGCTGCGGCAGGACGGGTTCGCCGGGATGCGCGCCGATGGCGGGGGCCTGATCCGCACGCGGCCCCTGCGCATCGACCACCCTGACCTGCTGGTCAACGTCGACGCCGGCGCAGGGGGCTCCTGCCGGGTGGGACTGCTCGACGAGGGCGGCGCCCCTCTGGCCGGGTACGGCCCGGACGACATGGAGCCGATCCGCGGGGACCACCTCGGCCAGCCCCTGCGCTGGCGCGACCGGGACTCGGTGGCGGGCCTTCACGGCCGCTGGATCACCCTCGAGGTGCATCTGCAGGGCGCCGAGTTGTTCGCCGTCCACAACCGGAACGCCGCGCCCCGGGGCTGAGACCGCGGGGCTCTCAGCCGCTCCTCGTCCACGATCGCGCAGGGCCTCGGGTTCGGACAGAGCGGGGGCTTGCCCGGTCCCCGGGCCGTGGGGGTTCCACCATCCCGCCCATCCCTTAGTTTCCTCTCATGCTCTCCGTCTCGAACCTCGCCAAGGTCTACGGCGACCGCACCCTCTTCGCCGATGTCTCCCTCATGCTCAACGCCGGGGAGCGCTACGGACTGGTGGGCGCCAACGGCTCCGGCAAGACGACGCTGCTCAACATCCTCGCCGGTGAGCTGGAGCCCAGCGACGGCGAGATCAGCCTGCCCAAGCGGGCCCGCGTCGGCGTTCTCAGCCAGGACCAGTTCCTCTACGAGGAGCACTCCATCCTCAACGTGACCCTCATGGGCCACCGCGAGCTGTGGCAGGTCCTGACCGAGAAGGAGACCCTGCTGGCGAAGGCCGGGGAGAGCTTCGACGCCGACCGCTTCGCCGAGCTGGAGGCCCGGACCGAGCGCCTTGACGGGTACACCGCCGAGGCCCGGGCGGCGGCCATCCTCGAGGGTCTCGGACTGCCGGCGCGGGTCCACCACGATCCCCTGTCGACCCTGTCGGGCGGCTTCCGGCTGCGCGTGCTGCTGGCCCAGGTGCTGGCCGGGGACCCCGACGCCCTGCTCCTCGACGAGCCCACCAACCACCTGGACATCCTCGCCATCCGCTGGCTGGAGACGTGGCTGCGCGACTTCCCGGGGATGCTGGTGGTCATCTCCCACGACCACCGGTTCCTCGACAACGTGGCCACCCGCATCCTCGACGTCGACTACGAGACGGTGCAGCTCTACACCGGGGACTACACCGCCTTCCTCAAGGCCAAGGTGGGCGAGCGCGAACGGCGGGAGAAGGAGATCGCCAGCCGCGAGCGCGAGATCGCCCACCACCAGCAGTTCGTCGACCGCTTCCGCGCCAAGGCGACGAAGGCGCGCCAGGCGACGAGCAAGCTGCGGACGATCGAGAAGATCACCGAGGGCATGGAGGAGCTGCCCGTCAGCTCGCGCCGCTACCCCACCTTCAAGCTCGCCCAGCGGCGCGACAGCGGCCACCAGGTGCTCACCGTGAAGGGCGTGAAGAAGGCCTTCGGCGACAACGAGGTCCTCCACGGGGTCGATCTCTCCGTTCAGCGCGGCGACCGGCTGGCGATCATGGGCGCCAACGGCATCGGCAAGTCGACCCTGCTCAAGATCGTCATGGGCGATCTGGCCCCCGACGCCGGCACCGTGGAGTGGGGCTACGAGACCCACCCCGGCTACTTCGCCCAGGACCACCGCGAGCGCTTCCAGCCGGAGATCACCGCCGAGGCCTGGGCGTGGGAGACCTGTCCCGACCAGTCGATCAGCTTCGTGCGCGGCCACCTGGGCCTGGTGCTGTTCTCCGGCGACGACGTGGAGAAGCGCCTCCGCGATCTCTCCGGCGGCGAGGCGACGCGCCTCGTGTTCTGCCGGCTGGCCATGGAGCGGCCCAACGTGCTCGTCCTCGACGAGCCCACGAACCACCTCGATCTCGAGTCGATCCACGCCCTCGTCGAGGGTCTGCAGTCCTACCAGGGCACGGTCCTCCTCGTCTCCCACGACCGCTGGCTCGTCAGCCGGCTGGCGACCCGGATCGTCGAGATCCGTGAGGACGAGATCCGCGACTTCCACGGCAGCTACGAGGAGTACGTGAGCTACTGCGGCGACGATCACCTCGACGCCGACCAGGTGGTCCTCAAGGCGCACAGCCAGCGGCGGCGCAAGGCGGAACCCGGCCCCGGCGGCAACGGCCGGAGGCGGTCCCGCAAGGCGGCGGGCGAGGGGCGGGAGCAGCGGCAGGCCGAGCGCCGGGAGGAGAAGCTGGCGGGGCTGCTGGAGCGCGTGGAGACGGCCGAGTCCCGCCTCCGCGAGATCGACGCGGCCTTCTGCGAGTCCGGCTTCTACGCGAAGACGCCGCCCGGGGAGGTCCGCCGGCTGAAGGAGGAGCGCTCCCGCCTGGAGCGCCGGGTCTCGGACCTCACGGCGCGCTGGGAGAGCCTCGCCGAGGAGTCCGGCGCCGGCTGAGCCGGGAGGTCCGGCGGGCTACGGGGGCGGCGGGTCCCCGGGCTCGGCTGGAGCGCCAGGTCTCGGACCTCACGGCGCGGTGGGAGAGACTCGGCGAGGAGTCCGGCACCGGGTAGCGGCAGGTCCGGCCCGGCTACGGGGCCGGGGGCTCGGCTGCGTACAGGAAGGGCCGCCGCCAGATCCCGCCCATGTGGTGCTCGTTGTGCACGCGCAGGGCCAGGGTGCGGGTGCCGGGGGCGAGCCGGCCCGTCAGGTCCACGTCCCAGTCGAAGCGGTAGCTGTTGTGCCAGTACATGGGGCGCCAGTCCCGGTAGCCGGCGAGATATCCGTCGACGTAGAGCCAGGCCTTGCCGAAGAGGCCGGGAAAGTGGACGCCGAGGGCCCGCTCCGCGTCGGCGGCGCTCACCTCGATGTCGGTGCGGTACCACACGAAGCCGTTGTACTCGCCCCCGCCGGGGCCGGCGACGCCCTGGGCCTCCATGTAGAGATCGGTGCGCAGGGGCCGCCAGGCCGCCAGGTCCAGCTCCGGCCGGCCCCAGGCCTGGTGCAGGCCGGCGTCGTGGGGATCGGTGCGGAAGCTCCATAGCAGCGGAAGCCTCTGCACCAGGCGGCCGGCGGGGCCGTCGGTGAGGGCGTGCAGCTCCCGGTACTGCTGCACCTCCCCCGGCCACCAGGCGTCGCCCTTCTCCAGGCGGGTGGTGGTGAAGGTGGGGCTCATGCGGGTCAGGGAGTCGCGCCAGGCCAGGCCGCGCTCGCCGGCGCGCACGGCGGCGCCGTAGTCCCCTTCGGTGGCGGCCCGGTCGACCATCTCCACGTAGGACTGCAGGACGCCGTACCCGGCCTCGACGAAGCGCACCCGGCGCGCGAAGAGATCCTCCGGGGGGCGGTCGCCCACCAGGGCACCGGCCGCGGCCACGTGCGGAGCCAGGCGGCTCACCAGTTCCGGCGTGTAGACCATGGGGGCCAGCCAGAACTCGTGCTCGTGGGAGAGGGTCCGCTCCCAGGCCTGGTGGATCGCCTGCCAGTAGGCGCGCATGGGGGCTGCCGCCGGTCCCCAGAAGTCGGCGTGAAACCGCTCCAGCTCGGCCTCCACGTCGGCGTCCGGGTCCCAGTAGAGGAGAGCCCGCAGGTAGAGGTTGAGGAAGGTGGTGGCCATCGCCCCCCGGCTCTCGGTGTCGACGCCGAGGATGCCGGCGTCGCGGTAGTGGCGCACGTCCTGGCGGACGGACTGCACCGAGGGGTTGGGGATGTCGCGCCAGACCAGCATGCCCTGGTCGTAGTCGTAGATGATCAGGCGGCCCTGCATCGTCTCGGCCCAGCGGTACATGACGTCGCGGTACTCCTGGCGGGGCGGGCAGCGGGGATCGTCCATGCCGTGGATGGGGCAGACGTCGATCGGCGCCAGGTAGGCCACCAGGGGCTCGGCGGCGGCGATGCGGCGCTGGGGCGGCAGGGTGATGTTAGAATAGGCGAGGAAGCCGATGCGGCGTCCGGGGAAGCGGGCGTGGGTCAGCTCGGCGACGCCGTTGTAGAGGGCCATGAAGGGATCGGTGAGGGCCGGGGACATGAAGTTCTTGTCCCACAGGCCGGCGGCCAGCTCCGCGTCGGAGGCGCAGGCGAGGTCGTAGAGCCCGTCGTCCATGCCGAGGGAGACGGCCGGCGCGCCCTCGGCGAAGCGCTCCATCACCTGGCCGGCCACGTGCCGGATCGTGACCGGGTCGGAGAGGCAGATCGACTGGGCCGAGGAGTCCGCGCCCACCAGCTCCTCCACGTAGTGGCCGAGGGCGTGGCCCGCCGGCACCGACAGGTTGTTCATCCGGTTGCGGCGCATGAACTCCTGCCGGCCGCTGTTGTCGCCGATCCAGGAGAGCCAGTAGCGGCGCACCTCGAAGGGCGGCGCCCAGGCCAGGTCGAGGCTGTCCACGGTCAGCGTCGGCTTGCGGGGGATGCTGGCGCCGAAGTCGGTGGGCAGGTACCAGCGGCAGCCCCAGCGCCGCAGCAACTCCACCGCCGCGTAGTAGTGGGACTCGTCGTTGCTGCCGGCCAGGTAGACCCGATCCCCCCGGCGCCGCGCGACAATGGCATCCGCGCGCAGGACGGGGTCGGGCTTCTGCAGGGCCGCCAGGCGGGGTCCCAGGGAGGGGTCGGCCTCGAGGGCGGCCCGGCCCACCAGCAGCAGGGGAGCGGACTCGGACAGGGCCTGTTCGAGTTCGGCCGTTCCCTCGACGAGGGGCAGCCGTGCGCCGCTCATCTCCTCGACGTAGCGCACCAGGTCGGAGGCCGCGCGCCGCTCCCACTCCCCCGCCTCCGGGTGCACCCCGACGCGGGCCCGGCCGCGTCCCTCCTCGACCACGACGAGGGGATCGGCCGCCAGGGCCGCGGCCAGCCACAGCAGGCACAGGGCCGGTGCGTATCGCATTCCATCTCCTCCTCGAAGGGCGCCCCTCGGCCGTTGATCCTCCGGCGGGCAAGGGCTATCCTAGCGCCGCCCTCTCGCCCCCCGCGACCGCCTTTCAGATGACGCAATCACCGACGCTCACCGCTCCCTCGGCCTGCCACGTCATGGCCAAGCCCTCGGGCTCGGTCTGCAACATCGACTGCACCTACTGCTTCTACCTCGAAAAAGAGAAGCTCTACCCCGACGCCGGGCGCAACTGGCGCATGAGCGACGAGGTGATGGAGCTGTACGTGAAGCAGTACATCGAGGCCCAGGACGTGCCGGCCGTGAACTTCGCCTGGCAGGGCGGGGAGCCGACGCTGCTGGGGGTCGACTTCTTCCGCCGCGCCGTGGAGCTGCAGAAGCGCTACGCCGGCGGCAAGGAGGTGACCAACGCCTTCCAGACCAACGGCATCCTCCTCGACGACGAGTGGGGCGAGTTCCTGGCCCGGGAGAGCTTCCTCGTGGGCCTGTCGATCGACGGTCCCCGGGAGCTCCACGACCGCTACCGCGTCGACAAGGGGCAGAAGCCGACCTTCGACCGCGTCATGGCCGGCCTGGAGGTGCTCAAGAAGCACGGCGCCGAGTTCAACACCCTCACGGTCCTGCAGAACCACAACGCCGACCACCCCCTCGAGGTCTACCGCTTCCTCAAGGAGATCGGCTCCGGGTTCATGCAGTTCATCCCCATCGTCGAGCGCCTCACCGGCGACCCGGACGAGACCGGCCTGGAGTTGGTGGCGCCCGAGTTCGAGGGCCGGGCGGCGGTCACCCGCTGGTCGGTGGGTCCGGCCCAGTACGGCCGCTTCCTGTGCGCCGTCTTCGACGAGTGGGTGCGGCGCGACGTGGGCCGCTTCTTCGTGCAGATCTTCGACGTCTCCCTCGGCAGCTGGCTGGGGCAGGACGCCTCCTTGTGCATCTTCGCCGAGACCTGCGGCAACGCCCTGGTGATCGAGCACAACGGCGACCTCTACTCCTGCGACCACTTCGTCTACCCCGAGTACAACCTCGGCAACGTGCGCGAGCACACGATCCGCGACATGGTGGCCAGCCCCGAGCAGCGCCGCTTCGGACAGGACAAGGCCGACGGCCTGCCGCGCTACTGCCTGGAGTGCGACTACCGCTTCGCCTGCAACGGCGGCTGCCCCAAGCAGCGCTTCGAGCGCACCCCCCACGGCGAGGGGGGGCTCAACTACCTGTGCCGCGGCTACAAGATCTACTTCGGCCACGTCGATCCCTACATGCGGGTCATGGCCGATCTCGTGCGCCGCGGGCAGCCGGCGGCCGGCGTGATGGACTGGGTGCGGCAGAGGGACGCGGCCCGGGCGGCGCCGGCACCGCCGAAACGCAACGATCCGTGTCCGTGCGGGAGCGGACGCAAGTTCAAGCGCTGCTGCGGCAACGCCGCGGCCATGACCAGGACGGGAGAGGGATGATCGACGTCGAGCTGAAGTCGGACGAGGGCCGGGTCGCGGTGAACGTGGACGGAGGGCTCTTCGTCGAGTACGTGTACGGCCACTACATCTGCCGGCCGTCCTTCTACCCCGTGCTCACCCCCACGGGACAGGCCCTGACGCGGGCCTACCCCTTCGCCGACGTGGAGGGCGAGAACCAGGACCACTACCACCACCGCAGCATCTACACCGCCCACGGCCTGGTGAACGGCCACAACCTGTGGGACGAGGGTGTCCGCGGCCTGGGCCACGGCTCCATGCTGCAGCGAGGGGAGCCGCGGGTGAGCGCCGCCGGGGGCGAGGCCGCCATCGACGGCGTCGTCGACTGGTTCGGCCCGGCCGGCCAGCGGCTGCTGGAGGAGGAGCGCTGCTTCCGCATCGCCGCCGAGGGGCCGCTGCGCGTCCTCGACCAGCGCAGCGTCCTGCGCGCCCGCCACGGCGACGTCACCTTCGGCGACACCAAGGAGGGCGGCCTGTTCTCGATCCGCGTGCCGACCTCGATGGACGCCAAGGACAAGGGACGCATCGAGAACTCGGAGGGGGACGTCTTCGACAGCGGCCAGGGCGAGGAGACGACCTGGGGCCAACGCGCCGCCTGGGTCGACTACTCGGGGCCCCTGGCCGACGGCTCGCAGTGGGGCCACACCGTCGTCGACCACCGCTCCAACCCCTGGCACCCCACCCACTGGCACGTGCGGGGATACGGCCTGTTCACGGCCAACCCCTTCGGACTGCACGACTTCCTGAAGGACGAGAGCGCCGACGGCAGCTGGACGATCCCCGGCGGCAGCGAGGCGGTCATGCGCTTCCGCCTGATCGTGCACCCGGGGCGGGGTCCGGACGGCCGCGTGATGGAGTTGATCGACGAGTTCCAGGCGGCCTGAGGCCGGCGCCTCTCAGGCCAGACCCACCACCTCGCCGTCGGCGTCGAGGTCGAGGTTCATGAAGGCCGGCTTCGACGGCAGCCCCGGCATGCGTCGGATCTCCCCGCACAGGGGCACCAGGAAGCCGGCTCCCGCCGAGAGCACCACGTCCCGCACCGGCAGCACGAACCCGGAGGGCACGCCCCGCAGCTCCGGGTCGTGCGACAGCGACAGGTGGGTCTTGGCCATGTTCACCGGCAGGGACCCGAAGCCGAGATCCTCGTAGCGCTCGATGGTACTCTCCGCCTCCGGGGACAAGTCGATTCCGTCGGCGCCGTAGATGCGCGCCGCCACGGTCTCGATCTTGTCGCGCAGGGGCGTCTCCTCCCCGTAGAGGAAGTCGAAGCTCGAGCCCGACCGGCAGGTGTCCACCACGGCCCGGGCCAGCTCCGCCCCTCCGGCCCCGCCGCGGGCCCAGACGTCGCAGACGGCCGCCGCCGCGGCCCCCAGGCCGGGGGCCGCCTCGAGGACCCGGTCGACCTCGGCGTCGGTGTCCCCCGAGAAGCGGTTGAGGGCGACCACGGCCGGCACCCCGAACTCGCCCACGATGCGGATGTTGGCCGCCAGGTTGTGCAGCCCCTCATCAAGCCACGCCATCTCCTCGGCGGCGCCGGACTGCCGCTTCTCGGGAGCGCCGCCGTGGGACTTGAGGGCCCGCACCGTGGCCACGACGACGGCGCAGTCCGGCCTCAGGCCCGAGTAGCGGCACTTGACGTGGCAGAGCTTCTCGAAGCCGCAGTCGGCGCCGAAGCCGCTCTCGGTGACGAGGTACCCCTCCCCCATCAGGCCGAGGGCGATCTCGTCGGCGACGATGGAGCTGTTGCCGTGGGCGATGTTGGCGAAGGGCCCGGCGTGGACCAGGACCGGCGTGTTCTCCAGGGTCTGCATCAGGTTGGGCATCATGGCGTCCTTGAGCAGGACCGCCATCGCCCCGGCCGCGCCCAGGTCCTCCGAGGTCACCGGCCGCCCGGCGCGGTCGAAGGCGGCCACGACCCGCCCCAGCCGGGCGCGCAGGTCCCCCAGGTCCCTGGCCAGCGCCAGGATCGCCATCACCTCGGAGGCGGCGGTGATGTCGAAGCCGCTGCGCCGGCGCACGCCCTCGCCGCCCTCGCCGACGACGATCTCGCGCAGGGCCCGGTCCCCGAGGTCGACGACCCGCTTCCACACGACCCGGTCCGGGTCGATGTCGAGCCGCTCCAGGCCGCGCCGGCGCAGGCGCCTGTCGCTCAGCCGCTCCTCGTGGTAGAGCCGCGAGTCCAGGGCGGCGGAGAGCAGGTTGTGGGCCGCGGTGACGGCGTGGATGTCGCCGGTCAGATGCAGGTTCATCTCGTCCATGGGGATGACCTGCGCGCGGCCCCCGCCGGCGGCTCCCCCCTTGATGCCGAAGGTCGGCCCCATAGAGGGCTGGCGGATCGTGGCGATCGAGGTGTGGCCGAGGGCGTTGAGGGCCTGACTGAGGCCGAGGGTGGTCGTCGTCTTGCCCTCGCCGTACCGGGTGGGGGTCATGGCCGTGACGACGACGTACTTTCCCGGCCCGCCGCGGCTCCGCCGGTCCACGGCATCGAGGTGGATCTTGGCCTTGTGGCGGCCGTACAGGTCGATGTCGCCGTCCGACAGCCCCAGTCTCGAGGCGATGCCGGCGGCCGGCTCGGGGGTCGCCGCACGGGCGATGTCGAGATCGCTCACAATCGTCTCCCTGGCAGGCCCGGCGAATATCGCTCGCCCTCCGGAGACCCGGCAAATCCCCCGGCTCCCGGCGGCTCCGGTGCGCCGGGAGCCCCGCTTCACTTTCTTTCACCCGGAACCACGCCGGGTCGGCCCCCCTCACCCACGGAATCTGTATGAAAGCTACCAGGGACCTCATCATCGGCGCCTTCGCCACGGCCCTCCTGGGCTTCGCCTTCGCCAGGATCGAGCTGGTCGAGGCGCTGCAGGGCATGACGCGCTATTACCAGCGGATGGAGTTCGGCGAGGCGGTCGCCGCCGTGCCCGCCCTGGTCCTGGTGATCGTCTGGTTCGCGGCGCAGCGCTGGCGCGAGACCTCGCGGCTGACCCGAGAGCTGAAGCGCACCGAGGCCCGCCTGCGCCAGGCGCGGGAGAAGGGCCGCTCCCTGGAGGACCAGCTCGGCGGGGCCAGCCGGATGGCCGCCATGGGAGCCCTCACCGGGGGGCTCGCCCACGAGTTCAACAACGTGCTGCAGCCGATCATCACCCTGGCCGAGATGAACATCGACTCGAGCGAGTCGCAAGAGGAGAGCCGTATCCGCACCCGGCACATCCTCAAGGCCGCCGAGCACGGCACCGAGATCGTCCGCGGCACCCTCGCCTTTCCGGCCGGCGGCACCCAGGAGACCGAGGAGCTGTCCCCGGCTCCGGAGCTGGCGGAGATCGCCGCCCAGGCCCAGGAGACCTACCGGGGCCGCATCCAGGTGGAGGTCCGCGCCGCCGAGGAGGCCGGCACCATCCGCGTCAACCCCACCGAGTTCCGGCAGGCCATGGCCAACCTGCTCAAGAACGCCGCCGAGGCGATGCGCGAAGGCTCCGTCGTCATCGGCCTCGACGCCGTCACCCTCGACGCCCGGGGCGCCGGCTCCCGGAGTCTGGCGGCCGGCCCCTATGTGCGCGTCACCGTGGCCGACGACGGCCCCGGCATGGCCCCCGAGGTGACGGCGAAGGTCTTCGAGCCCTTCTACACCACCAAGGAGGCCGGGAAGGGCACGGGCCTGGGCCTGGCGGTGGTGGACAGCCTGGTCCGGGGATGGAACGGCAGGATCTCGGTGCAGTCCTCCCCCGGCGAGGGAGCGTCCTTCGAGATCCTGATCCCGAGATCGGAAGGGGAGGACTGAACCATGGCCAAGGTGCTGATCGCCGAGCACGACGAGGGGGTGCTCAACGCCCTGGCCACGCTGCTGCGGAGCGCCGGCCACGAGGTCTTCGAGGCCGATCGCTGCGAGGACGCCCTGGAGACCGTCGCCTCCCAGGGCCCCGATATCCTCCTCACCGACGTGAACATGCCGGGGATGACCGGGGTCCAGATGATCAAGAGGCTGCGCAGGAGCCACCCCACCATCGGCATCATCGCCATGTCCGGCGGCGGCATGCACCAGAACCCGGAGCTGGCCACGACCCTGGCCAGTATCGCCGGCGCCGACCGGGCGCTGGAAAAGCCCTTCAAGAACGAGATCCTGCTCTCGAGCGTGCACTCCCTGCTGGCCACGGCCCGGAGACCCCGCGCCGGGCGCAGGTAGGCGAGAGCGATCCCTGAGAAAGGATGATTCGATGAGACTTCAGGCAGCAGGCCGCCCCCGTACCTGGACACCGACCCTGCTCGTGCCCCTGACCCTGCTCTTCCTGGGCTGCGGCGACGACGAGGCCCCGACCGAGCCGGAACCCTCCCCGCCGGATGCCGAGGAGGCCGCCCGGGCGCAGGCGCAGGCGCTCTTCACCAGCCTCGAGCCGGTGGTCGGCAAGGCCCTGGAGCTGATGCTCACCGGGGGCGGCACCCTCGAGGGCGAGCAGGGAACCCTCACCGTCGCCGGCAGCACGATGACCCTGGAGTCGTTCTCGGCCGACGGCCAGCTCGTCCTCGACGGCGAGCTGGTCCTCGACCTTCTCGCCCAACCCGTGACCTTGAAGGGGGACCTGGAGGCCAGCGGGCTGGAGGGCCGGGAAGGCTCGGTGCCCGTCGAGGTGGACGTCACCATCGACACTTCCACCGACCCGCGGACCTACGGAGGTACCGTGACCATCGGCGAGGACGTGTACGACCTCGACGAGTTGTTCGCCGAGGAGTAGCAGGCTGACAGGGGCGGCGCGAGCGGCTCCTCCCACCGGATTCGGAGACCCCTCGGAAGGCCGTGCGCGCCTCCCGAGGGGTCTCCCGCGATGTTGCTCCCCATTCCGCCCGGGGGTACCTTCAGCGGCTCCAACCCCGGCGGTCGAGCGCGCCAAGGTGACGCCCGTCGACAACCTCCGGACCTCCGGTGACAAGGCCTGCCGACCGGCCTCCAGCAGACCGGGGATGAGACCTCGCCCGCTACCGTGCCCCCACCACTGAATCTCCAGGGCCTTCCCCTCCGGCTCGTCGACCACCACGGGCCCGCGGGGATCTGCCGCGGCCGGCGAGGTCCCGGGGAGATCCTGGCCGATGGTTCCCTGGCCTTCGGCTCCCGCCCCTTTGCCGACACCTCCGTCACCGTCCCCGAAGACGCCGGTCCCGAGGCGGCCCTGGCGGCCCGGCTGTGCGAGCGGGCGGCCCGCCTGGTCTCCCGGCGCTTCGAGGGCGACACCCATCTGACCGAGCTGGCCTCGGGTCTCGCCGGCAGCGAGTGGCCGCTGGCCCTGTGCCGCGGCCACGAGCGCCTCCTCGACTTCGACGGCCGGCGCCTGTGGCTGGCGGCCGACGCCATGGCCGCCCTCGGCCTCGGACTGGAGGCAAAGGACGACCTGAGCGCCGAGGTGCCCGAGCGCCTGCGCGGCTTCGAGCTCCTCCTCGCCCTCGGGCTCTTCGGCCAGCTCGACGTGGTCCGCGGCGCCTCCCTGCGCCAGGCCCTGCACTGGGTCGTCGACCTCTACGGCCGCCTGGGGCGGCCGGACCAGGCCGTGCTCCTGGCCCTGCTCGAGGGCCCCGGAGAACTCGACGCCGGCAACCTGTTCTCCTCCTTCCTCCGCCGGGGGAGCCGCGAGGAGATCGTCGGCCGCGACCGCTGGATCACCTGGATCCTCGGCCAGGACCGCCTCGACCTGCCCTACGACCGCCGGGCGGCGGGCGAGATCCTCGACAGCGACGCCGACGTGGACGACAAGCGCCTGCTCCTCTACGGGGTGCTGCGCGACTACGACCGCGACCTGGAGGCGGAGAACATCCGCCGCCTCTCCCGCGAGATCCGTTCCGCCGGACAGGAGCTGGTCTTCGGCCGCATGAGCCGCGCCTTCCATAACCAGGGGGCGCTCTTCGCCGATGCCGTGCGCCTCACCCCGACGCCGGCCTGGAAGCCCCTGGCCGAGGAGGCCTGGGCCGCCGCCGACGGGGCCGCGGCGCTGCAGTCTCCGGCGCTGGAACTGCGCCTGCTGCTGGAGGCGGGCCGGCCGGTCTCCCTGATCCAGATGGAGGGCGCCTGCGAGCGCTACGAGGAGGCCGCCCTCGACGCCCAGCGCGACGACCTGATGCAGGGCCTGCGTCGGGCCCGGGCCCTCGTGGAGGACCACGGCGACGAGCTGGCCGGCCCCCGGCGGACGGCCCTCGACGTCGATTCGGTGAGCGGCCTCGTGCGCCGGCGCCTCGGGCTTGTGGAGCGGGTGCGCGCGGAGCTGCTGCGCTCCCCCGCCGCCAACGCCGCCTACGTCGTCATCAGCCAGCGCCCCTCCCCCACCGGCTCCCACCTGCTGGTGAAGATCAACGAGTTCGAGGAGCCCTACCTGGGCAAGGCCGACAACCTGACGAAGCTGGCGCGCCTCGCCGGCGACCGCCTCTACTCGAGCCCCGACTACCGCTGGCTGGAGGTCGCCGACCACTGGATCGAGGCCATCCCCCTGTTCATCAAGGAGGAGGTCCTGGTCGACGACGAGGGCGTCGAGTCGACGCGCACGGTGATCGACATCGACGGCATGGAGGAGTCCTTCCGCGAGGAGATGGCCGACCACTGGGCCGCGAACCTGCGCGACGTGGCCGACTCGGAGTGCGTCTCCGCTGCCCGCTGGCTCCTGTGCCGGGAGACCGGAGCCGACGGGGACGAGGCCGCCGCCCTCGACTGGGCGCGCGCCTCGGACGGCGACCTTTGCGGCGACATCGCCTGCGCCGCCGCCCTCGTGTCCCGCCTGGCCGCCGAGAACGCCGGCGATCTGCGCCGCCGCATCGAGGGCGAGGAGGAGGAGCCCTTCGAAGCCCTGTGCGCCCTGTTGTCGGCTTGGCGCGCCGAGCCCGGCTCGAGTCTGGCCAGGGCCCTGGCCCGGTCCCGCGACGAGCCCTGGTCCGCCCTCGTCGATCTGGAGGCCGAGGTCGGCGAGTCCCGCGCCCGCTCCCTCCGCGCCAGGGCCCTCGAGCCCCGGCGGCCTCTGCCGGTGCTGCACGTGCTCACCACCCAGTCCGCGGGCATGACCGATGGCTACATCCGCACCTGGCTCGAGGAGTCGATGGCCCTGCGCAACGTCGCCGCCGACCGCGGGCTGGAGGCCGAGGTCGACGAGCGGCGGGCGTTCTACCGCCTGCGGCTGAGCGCCCTGGGCGAGCGGGTGGTCCGCGAGCTGGGCATCTGGGTCGAGGTGGAGGAAGCCGCCGCCGAGGAGGATCTCGACGAGGGCGCCGCCGTGTCCCGCGTCGTCGGCCGCAACCGCTCGGTCCAGGAGGAGGTCGCCGTCCTCGGCACCCTCATCGAGCTGGCCGAGGAACGCGGCGGCGAGCGGGAGCCCGGCGACGTGGCCGACCCGGCCGAGGTCGGGAGGCTCTGCGAGTCGGAGGACGGGGACCTGGCCCGCCAGGCCCTGGAGCGGGTGGCGGAGCGCAACGGCCGCCAGCTCGAGGAGGAGGTCGACGCCCTGAGGTCCGCCGAGCCCGCCCTCTCCCGGCCGGAGGCCCTCGTGCGGGTGGTGGAGGGCGACGAGGACTACCGCCAGGACCTGGAGAGCTTCACCCGCTTCCTGGCCCGCCGCCGCCTGGTGGACGACTGGTCCCGGCAGGCAGGCGTCGACGGCGACGACCGGCGGCGCACCTACCTGCGCCGGTTCCAGCGGCTGGCCAAGACGACGGCCCGCAAGCAGGTGCTGCTGCGCCACGGTCTCGCCCACCTGACCCTCGACCCCGCCTACCGCTACGCCGCCGCCGGGGGCGACAAGCGCTACCACCTGCTCTACACGCCGAGCCGCGTCGACCTCGGCCACCGGGAGCGGGAGTCGGTGGAGACCTGGTCCCAGTGGGTCGGCGGCGCCGACCGCGCCTCGGCGCGCGCCGGCAGAGAGATCTACGGGCTGATCAACAAGTCGGTGCGCAGCTACGACAGTCTGGCCGAGCCCGAGATCCTGAAGACGGGCGAGAACGCCAGCATGGCCTCCCACTTCGCCTTCTCCAACGCCCTGTCCCTGATGGTCTCGGCCAGCGGCCACGGCGACATCGAGGAGATGGGCGACCAGATGAGCCGCCGGGGCGACCGCGTCATCCATCCGGCGGGCGAGGGCTACGGCGGCTACTGCGTGCCCAAGGACGGCCTCTTCCTCGAGTTCGTCCTCACCCTCGGCCGCGCCGAGAAGCTGCGCCAGCTCGGCGTTCCCGCCGAGCACCACGACGGGGTGGCCGGCGCCGCGGCGGAGCTCCTCGGCCGCCGCGACGAGTTCGCCACGCGCTTCGAGTGGGAGGCCTGGGCCGCCGGCGCCCTGGGCGGCGTCGACGGCCTCGGCGGGTTGTTCGCCGTCCGCGAGGGCGAGGGGGGACCCGTTCCCGTCTTCCAGATCACCCGCCTGGCGGAGGTCCTGGAGGGGCTGGGAGAGCCGGAACCGCACGACGCCGAACGCGCCACCACGGCGCGGGTGGCGCGCTGGGGCGTGCACAAGATGGTGGCCGGCGCCGAGCACGTGAACCGCTTCATGCCCTTCTTCAAGGTCTGGCTCACGCGGCGCGCCCTGGCCGAGGCCGCCCGCCGCCACCCCGCCGCGGCGGCCGCCCCGGTGGTGGTGCTCACGGCGGAGTACAAGCCCGACACGCAGGACGGGCGGTTCGCCGCCGGCATGCGCAAGTTCGAGATCCTGTGCGGCACGGCGGACCACCTGCTCCACGCCCTGGACGCGGAAGGCCAGTCCCTGGCGGGCCTGCTGTCCGAGGGCTTCGACGGCGCCGGCCGCCGCGGACGGACGGGTCAGGCCGCCGCCGCCGCCGGCCTCGACCCCGACGATCCGTCGACGCCGGGAACCCTGCGCGAGCTCTTCCCCGAGCCGATCCGGCCGGCCGAGATCCGCGTCGTCTCCCCCACCGGCCTCTCGACCCAGGACCTGCTCGGCTACACCAGCGACACGAGCCTGGAGGCGATCGCCGAGGGCGCGCATCAGGAGCTGACCGCCGCCGGGTTCAGCGGCGCCGAGATCGAGGCCAGCCTGGCCACCTACGGACCGCACCTGGAGCGCTGGGCCGCGGCGGCCGACATCGACGCCGGCCTCCGGGCCGACCTGTCGCGGCGGCTCTCCGGACGGCTGCACGCCCTGGCCCTGCAGGTCCTCGGTCCGGAGCGCTCCTACGAACGCGCCCTGCAGGGCGCCGACGTCCTCGACACGGGCATTCCGCACGCGGCCCTGCTGCGGATTCTCGAGGATCCGGCGGCGGTCTGCCGCCTGATGCTGGAAGGCCATCCCGACAGCGCCCTGGTCATCGTCGACGGCGCCTCCGGGGCCCGGCGGCGCGCTCTGAACCGTCTCGACGTCATGCTCTGGTTCGCCGCCGGAGAGCGCTACGGCCGCGAGCCGGTCTACGCCGGCATCGGACTGGGGAGCCGCACGGTCGAGGGCTGGCGCCAGGCGATGCGGCGGCAACGGCGCCGCGCCCGGCGTCTGGCGGAGGCCCTGGGCGCCTCCGACGCCGGAGCCGCTGCCTCCGAGTACGGGCAGATCCTGGCCGAGGTGCGCCTCGGCCAGGAGGCGGAGCTGCAGCTGGCCGAGGTCGACAAGCTGCGCCGCTTCCAGCGCCTGCGCCGGCGCGACGAGTTGGTGGCCCGGTCCCTCGCCCGCCTCGCCGGGGGTTTGCCCCTGGAGGAGCTCAGCTTCGCCGACTTCCTCGTCCTCGGCGGCGTCTTCCTCCTCGACGGGGCCCCTGCGGAGGAGATCGACGACCGGCGGCGCGGCCTGGGTCTCGGCGCGGGGGACCCGGACTCCCGGGAGCTGGAGAGCCTGCTCCTGCACCCGGCCCGGCCCCCGGAGCTGGAGGAGTTCCGCGAGGAGAAGGGCCTGGAGAGCTCGAACAAGGCGGCCGAGGACCGTCCCGTCGCCGCCCTGGAGGCCCGCAGCCAGTTGCGGACCCGCATCCTCCGGGCCCGGGCCCTCCACGAGCGGCGCCGCGGCGCCGAGTCCGTCGACGGCCGGCCCGCTTCCTTCGAAGAGGCCCGGGCCGCGGCCTTCGAGGTCCTGGGAGACCACGGCACCGTTACCGACGCGGCCTTCGGCGCCTTCATCGCCCATGCCCGCACCGCTCTGTCGGCCCTCGTGAGCGAGCAGTACGACGAGGGCCAGGCGGACGACGCCCAGCGCTTCCTCGACAACCTGTCGCAGTTGTTCCTCGGTCACCAGATCGACCCGGAGGACTGGCGCCGGATCGCCGGCGGCTACGAGGACGTGGGCGACTTCGGACGCCTGGCGCAGGCCGTGGTCGAGCGCGAGGGGGCCGGCGCCGCCGGCCACGGCCTGCGCCAGGTGGCGGCCGGGGCCGAGCTGTTCTACATCCTCCTGGCGGTGGAGACGACCCTGCCCTACACCCGGCAAGGGGCTCCTCCCGACCCCGAGGGACTCTGGCGCTCCCTGGCGGACTTCTTCGCCGAGACCATAGACGACCACTTCCACGAGTACCGGCCCTGGGTCTACTCCCGGGGAGTCGGCTTCGCCTCGTACTCGGGCGATTCCCTCTACGAGCTGGCCGTCGAGCACCACCGATGGCTGGGGCGCCATCTGCGCGGCGTCGTGGCCCATCACACCGAACTGGCTGGCCGGACCTCGGAGGACCAGGACCTGCTTCTGGGGCGGCATGAGGGGGATGCCGCCGCCGACCCCATCGGCGTCACCGCCGCCTCCGGGCCGGAGCGGCGCTGGCGGGCCTACGGACAGCTGCGCGAGCTCGCCTTCATGCGCAACGACGGCTTCCCCATCCCCCCCGTGTTCGCCGAGTTCGATCCCGGCCTGATCGACGCCGACCGGCGAGTCAACCACCTGATCGCCCTGCCCGTGGGCCGCACCCACTACTCACGGGCCCTGGTCGAGGGGCCGACCCTGTCCCGGGAGCTGACCGCCGCCGGACGGCCCGGGACCAACCTGATCATCAGCCGCGGCGTCGACCTCGTGGACGATCCGGGGGCCGGCCGGCCCGTCGTGCAGATCCGTTCCGGCCACCTCTACGTCTCCCGGGAGGAGTACGCCGCCGCCCTGGTCCGCCACCGCGGTCTCGACGCGGAGTCGGCTCGCGAGCGGGCCGAGGCCGAGGGCACGCCCAAGGGGGTCCGCCTGGCCGTGCGCTTCACGCGCCCCCTGACGGCGGCCGTCGTCTACCCCTTCCACGGGGATCCCCGGTACCACCAGGGGCGCCTGGAGGACTGCGGCCTGCCCTACTCGGTGCAGTCCCTGTTCCACACCTGGACCACCTACGACAAGGCCAAGTACCCCGACATCTTCGACGAGACCACCGGCGTCGACGTGCCCCACGAGATCGACTGGCTCGCCGCCGACACCCGGCGCGCGCCCTCCGAGAGCGTCGCCAGGAACTGGATCGAGAACGGGCTCGATGGCTCGGACTACCCGGGGCTGCGTGAGTTCGCCCGCCGTCACCGCCTGGTGATGATCAAGGACGCCGCCGAGTCGGGGGGCCGGAACGCCCGGGCCTTCGTCCTTCGACGGCTCGCCGCCGCCGCCGTCGACGAGGCGGAGCTGGAGCGCGCCGTCGACTTCGTCCACCAGATCAGCCTGCGCCACAACGTCGCCATCCAGGAGGTGATCCTGTCGTCGCCGGAGGCCTGGGCCACCGACGACTTCCTCGATTCCTTCGTACGCCGCCAGGTCGTCGAGTGGGGCTCCGCCGTCGAGCGCCGGCGCCGGCCGCGCTCGCCGATCTACGGATCGCACCGGGTGATCGTCTCGTCCGACGATCCGGCCGCCGACCTCCCCCTCGAGGAGCGCTGGCACCTGTCGCACTGGATCACCCTCAACAGCAAGCAGCTGATCACCAACGTCGGCCGCGGCGGCAGCCTCGAGCGTTTCCTCCCCGAGATCGTCCAGCCCTCCTGCCGCCAGGCCCTCTTCGACGGCCTGGCCGCCGCCGCCCGCGGGGTCATGGAGGCCTTGAGCGCCTATGCCGGGCGCGGCGCCGAGGCCTACCGCCGCGACAGCGGCAGGCCGGTGGGCCGCGACCTGACCGGACTGTCGTACGGAACGCCGCGCTACATGATGCTCGACTTCCTGGTGACGCCGCGCTTCGCCGAGGAGGGAGACCTGGTCGAGGTGAACCGCGAGCCGGGCGTCGAGCCGGTCTTCGTCCTGCAGCACGGGGACCGCCGCTTCCCGGGCACCCTGTCGGGCTGGCGCGTCGTCCTGATCGAACCCAACATCGGCGTCGGCCTGTGGGACCGCGTGGCCCTGCGCGAGGAGGCCCACGAGCGCGCCGCCAGCGAGGCCGACCGGCGGCCCTTCGACTGGGACCGGGTCGGCGAGAACGCCCGCGTCGTGCTGCGCGACCTCAGCCGCGCCGGCGAAGACTACCTGAAGGCCCTCGAAGGGCAGCGGTGAGCGGCGACGACCGGCATCTCGAGGTCGCCTGGACCCGGGCCTGCGACGGCCTCGGCATCGGCCGCGGGACCCCCCTGGCGGCGAGCGAGGCCAGCGTCCTGCTCAAGTATCTCATCTCCGAACGCGCCTCGGTCCCGGATGGGACGGACTGCTGTGCCCGCGACCGCTGCCGCCGCGCCTGGGTGGGGTGGATGGCCGCCGGCGCCGAAGACCTCGACCGGGCCCTGAGACCGGGGGCGGCGCCGGCCGTGCGCGGAGTTCTGGAATCGGACGCGGAGTACGCCGGCCGCATCATCGACCTCGCCGTGGCCGACCTCGTGAGCGAGCCCATGGCTCCGGAGGTCTGCATCGAGACGGTACCCCTCGGCGGGCTTCCCCCCGGTGGGCGCTGGAACCACGCCGTGATCTTCGCCTCCGCCCCCCTGATCACCCACGAGATCTATCCCCTGGCCGCCGACGCCTGCGTCCATGACGCCCGCGCCGGAGGGCCCTTCTACCGGGTCCTCGGCGTTCACGGAGACTGGCTGTCCAATGGCCGCGCCCGCCGGGTCCTGTGGCTCGACGCCGAGCGCGACCGGTTCTCCGAGGCCGCCCTCTCCGAGCCGGTCCGCCTGCACTCGGCGCAACTGCTCGCCCTCGGACCGCAGCAGACGAGCTGCCACCTGGTCTGGGCCCGACGCCTGACCTGCCCCCTGGTCAACCCGGGCCCCCCCTCGGCCACGGCCGACGACAAGCACGGCCTCTCCCGGCGGTGGGGCGACGCCGGTCTCGAGGTGCCCGCGGGAGTCCTGGTGGCCCCGGGCCACCGCCTCGCCGCCCGGGACTTCCTGCACCGCACCGGGGAGATCGTGGTCAAGCCCAACGACGGCACCGAGGGACAGGGAGTGCGCTACTTGTCGGCCTCGGCGCCGGAGGCCGAGGACCTCCTGGACGCCCAGCTCAGCGCCTGCTGGGAGTGGGGTCCGGCGCGCCTCGAGGAGCGGCGGGACGGAATCGTCTGGCGGGATCCGGAGACCGGCAGTTGCCACAGCCTGGCCATCCGCCTGCACGTGGCCGCCGGCGCCGCGGGTCTGCGGGCCGAGTCCGGATACGCCCTGGTGGGAGCCGGCGTCGACACCCCCGCCACCCGCGGGGCCGGGGGCCGCATGCGCCCCTTGCAGAGCGTCACCTCCTCGCTGGCCCTGCGCGCCAGCGGCGCCGGCATCGCCTTCGGCGGCGCCGACCTGGAAAGGACGAGAAGGCTGGCGGAGGCGGCCTCCGGCATCGTCGGCGGCATCGGCCTCAGCGGGGTCGACCTGGTCCTCGACGCCACCCCGGCGGGAGAGCTGGTGCCGGTGCTGCTCGAGCTCAACCCCCGCCCCGCCGGCCTGGCCCACGCCCGCTTCCTCCCCGGCTCCGGGGAGGGACGGATCGAAGCGGGTGTCTCGCTGGATGTGTGGGACGGCCTGGCCGCGCTCTGCCGGAAGACCACCGCCGAGTGAGCATGGAGGCCCTGACCAGCCGGCTGGCGGAGGCTTCCCCCGGCGAGGTCCGCGACCTCGTGGCGGCGGCCGTTGCCCGGGCCCGCGAAAGCCATTCCTCCCGGTCCGAACGCCGCGCCTTCCTGCGCGGCCTGGTCCTCTCCCCCGGTCTGGCCCGGTCGCTGCAGACGGGGGCGGCCATCGATGCCCTGCGCGGGTCCCTGTCCTCCGGAGAGTGGGAGCAGCTCTTCGGCCCGGCGGCGGCGGAGGAGCTTCCCGGGCTCCTGGTGGCCGTGGTGGACGGACGGATCGACGTGGACCACGAGGACATCCTCTCCCTGGCCCCGGGAGACGGCGCGGCGCTGGCCGCCTCGGTCGGGGAGTTGTCGGCCTACGTCAGCGCCCTCGAGGGCAGCCGCCGACGGCTGCGGGGCATGCGCGCGGCCGTCATCCTCGCCTCCCTCTACCGGCGGCTGCAGGACGGCGGGGCCTGGAGACGGCGGACGATTCCCGCCTGCGCCATCGACGGCCCCTGGATCGCGGCTCTGAAGGAGAAGAAGGCGGCCGCCGAGCTTCCCGCGGCGTACGAGGTCCGGGTGAACGAGCTGCAGCGCGAGGACATGCGCCGCGCCCTCGCAGAAGCCGCCGGTCCTCCTCCCGAGGCCGCATCGCTGGCCGCCGCCGACGGCGGCACCTTGTTCGAGGTGCGCGCCCCCCTGCGCCTCGGCCTGTCGAGCGCCAACGCCTCGGACAACCACATCCGCAGCAAGGAGCAGGGCGGCAAGACGCTGAACGCCGGCATCGCCCTCCAGGCCGGCGATTCCGGAGAGGTCGCGCCGCCGCTCCGCGTCGGCGTCCGGCCCCTGCCCGAGCCTCGGCTCGTGCTGCGCTCCCGCTCCGCCGACTTCCGGGCCGACTTCGAGATCGACCGCCGCGGAGACGCCGGGATCCAGAGCGAGCTGTTCTTCGCCTACCGCCGCGGCGGCGACGAGGCCCTGCGCATGGTCAAGCAGGGACTGGTGCACACGGGGGTCGTCCGTCCCGACTCCGAAGACGTGGTCGGCGACGTGGCCGCCTTCTGCGGCGGCGGCGGCCTCGAGATCACCACGTCCTGCACCGTGCAGCAGGGGTCCGGCCTCGGCACCAGCAGCATCCTTGCGGCGGCGGTCCTCAAGCTCCTCTACCGCCTCGTGGGCCACCCCGCCGGCAGAGAGAACGGAGAGTATCCGGGGCTCTACGATCAGAGCGTGCTCCTCGAGCAGTCCATCGGCCTGAACTCGGGATGGCAGGACGCCCGCGGGGCCCGGGGAGGACCGAGCGCGGTGAAGGACTTCTACGCGCCTCCCACCGACGGCCTGCCGGCGCCCGAGCTGACCTACGTCGACGTCGACGCCGAGGAGTTCCACCGCCGCGTGGTGCTCTTCGACACCGGCATCGCCCGGGCCGCCACCCGCGGCCTGAACGTGGTCATGGACGCCTACCTGTCCCGCCGGCGCGGGCGCTACGGGGCGATCCGCGAGTCCCTGTCGATCCACGACGAGATGGTCGAGGCCCTGGGCGCCGGCGACTACCCCGCCCTCGGGAGGCTGGCCAGCCGCTACTGGCAGCTGCGCTGCATCCTCGATCCGGAGGCCACCAGCCCCGCCATTCAGCAGCTCTTCGAGCCGCCGCTCTCCGACCTCACCGAAGGGGGAGCCCTCTCCGGCGCCGGCGGCGGCGGCTTCGGTCTCCTCGTCTGCCGCGAGGGCGAAGAGGAGCGCCTCCACTCGTGTCTGAGGAAGCTGAGGGACCAGAGGGCCTATGCCCGGTCCGCCGTCGTCGCCTACCGCCTCGACGCCACCGGGCTGAAACTGACCGAGAGCCAACCACCGCCGCCGTAGTCAACACGGAGAAGACGGCATGCTGATGCAGGACTGCGCCGGTTTCGTCACCGGCGTCGCCAACCACCGGAGCATCGCCTGGGCCACGGCCCGGGCTCTCGACCGCGAGGGCGCCCGGCTGGCCCTCGGATACCTGGGAGAGCGGGAGCTGGAGAGCATCGAGCGCATCACCGGCCAGTTGCGGCAGCCGCCCCTGCTGGTGCAGTGCGACGTCACCGACGACGAGTCGGTGACCTCCGCCTTCGAGGTCGTCGGCCGGGAGATGGGGTCCCTCGACTGCCTGGTCCACGCCATCGCCTTCGCCCGCCGGGAGGATCTGGACGGCCGTTTCGCGGACACCAGCCGCAGCGGCTACGACCTGGCCCTCGGCGTCAGCGCCTACTCGCTGAACGTCCTGGTGCGCGGCGCCGAGCCGCTGATGAAGCCGGGCGCCGGCGTCGTCGCCCTCACCTACCTGGGCAGCGAGCGGGCGATCCCCCGGTACAACGTCATGGGCGTGGCCAAGGCCGCCCTGGAGTCGGGCATCCGCTACCTGGCCAGCGAGCTGGGGGAGAAGGAAATCCGCGTCAACGGGCTCTCGGCCGGGCCGATCCGCACCCTGGCGGCGCGCGGCATCCGCGATTTCAACGCCATGCTCCGCGTCCACGCCGAGCGCGCCGCCCTCAAGCGCAACAACGAGGTCGACGAGATCGGCGACGCGGCCCTGTTCCTGTGCAGCCGGCTGAGCCGCGGGATGACGGGCGAGGTGATGTACGTCGACGCCGGCTACCGCATCATGGGCCTGTAGCCCGGCGGCGGCAGGTCGAGTCCGCGCAGCGCCGCCCGGGAGTGGCTGGCGGTGGTATCGTCCCCGCTCCGGGCCAGCGCCTCCAGGTGGACGCGCAGGAAGGCCGCCTCCTCCGGCACGTCGACGTCGTACCACGGCGGCATCAGTGACAGCCGCAGCCCACCGGGCAGGGCCGCCAGGGTCTGCTCCAGAACCCGGCCCGTCCCCCACTCGATCCCCCGGAAGACCGCCGGCGCCGCCGACGGCAGCGCCGCCGCCCGCAGACCGATGAGGTAGTAGCCGCCGTCGACGCTGGGGCCGATGACCACATCGGCCGACCGCAGCCGGCGCAGGGCCTCGTCTATGGACCATGGCGTCAGCGAGGGGCTGTCCGACCCGAGGAGGACGACACGGCCGCAGCCGGCGCCGACAGCCCGCCGGCAGAGGGCTTCCAGACGCTCTCCCAGCGGGCCTCCGGGCTGCCCCTCGAAGGCGAGTCCCTCGGGCGCGCCGAGGAGTGCACGCAGGCAGGACTCGCCCCCGGGCGGCTCCACGGCGACGATCTTGAGGCTCGCGGCGGAGGCCGCCAGGGCCTCGGCGCAGTCGCGCAGGAAGGCGGTGTAGAGCTCCGCCGCCTGGCCGGGGGTCAGCCGCGGCTGCAGCCGCGTCTTCACCCTCCCGGCGCGTGGCTCCCTGGCGAAGAGCACGGCGGCGGTCAGGACGGCCCCTCCCGGTTGAAGAGCCGCGAGGAGGGCCGTATCTTCGATGGTTTGCGCACGCCACCCACCCCCTTCAAAATCAGAGGAAGCGGAAGAGACCGATGGCAGAGGTACATATCATCCGGCACCGCCCCGGCGCCGTGTTCTGCGGCACCTGCGAGGTCGTGCAGATCGACGACGACAGCAAGGTTACCCGCCTCGTGGAACCCAGCGGCAACGTGGGCACCCAGTACCCCAACGAGGTCGGCTCCGAGTGGTTCGGCACCATCGAGAATCTGAGCGCCGGTCTGACCCTGGGCAAGGCGCACTGGTCCGACGTGTACAAGACCGACGTCCTGTGGACGACGCCCTCCGCCTCCCGCGATGAGTGCGATCTCCGCAAGAACGACTTCAACGCCGTGTACGGCGCCATGCTGCAGGCCGTCACCGGGGGGCCGCTGCGCTCCAACCGGATGGCCCGCTTCACGCACCCGGAGGGCTTCCCCGACCCGGCAGCCCTCTTCGAGGTGCAGATCAAGGCCGCCGCGGGCGACGTCGAGATCGGCGGCGGCCGGCTCGACTTCGGGTCGTGGATCGACCATCAGCCGAGCGGCGCCTCGGTGATGCACCGCAAGGACGGCGAGACGATCACCACCCTCGGGCCGGACGTAGCCGAGGAGATGACCTTCGTCCTCGAGGAGCAGTACGCCCGCCCCTTCGCCGAGGCCGGCGTCGACTTCCGCACGCAGACGGTGTGGATGGAGATC
Organism: Candidatus Latescibacterota bacterium; assembly: GCA_964291625.2. Classification (GTDB taxonomy): domain Bacteria; phylum Latescibacterota; class UBA2968; order UBA8231; family UBA8231; genus UBA8231. The sequence goes on from OZ220089.1 coordinate 574,847, forward strand.
CTCGTGGCCGTCGACGACGCACCGGACCAGGCCTGGAGCCGCATCGAGGTCGTTCGCCAGGTCTTCGAGGACTACTTCGGGGAGCACCGGCCCGCCGGGCTGATCTACCCGGTGTCGCGGATCCCCAACCTCGACGGCGTCGTCGAGCCGCAGCCCCGCGTCGTCAGCGGCGACGGCGTCGAGATCCTCCGCTCCGGCCGCCTGGAGCACGGCTTCAGTACCTGGACCGCCATCCGCCACGGCGGCATCACCGAGGCCATGGTGAGCGCCGTCGGCGGAGACGACGCCGGCGAGATCCTCGACGCCGTCGACACCCGCGTGAAGGAGGCCGGAGGCGCGGGGCTGAAGGCCGACGGGGTGTTCAACAACGCCTACATCGGCGCCGGCGTCGACTCCGGCGCCAACCGGGAGTCCCTCGCCGCCTTCAATCCCTCTTTCACCCAGTGGTATGAGGGGACGGTGCCCGCCGGGCGCACGGCCCAGTACGTCGGCGGCGTGCAGCAGTCGGGGTTCGCCTACGGCGTCTCCAACCGGTCGATCTTCGCCTGAGGAAGCCGGGGTCCGTTGCAGTCCGCAGCGATCGTCGACGAGTTGAAGAGGCAGGGCGTCACCCACGTCGTCGGCCTCCCCGACAACGGCTCGCGGGCCCTCTTCGAGGCGCTCTGGGCCGACGACGAGATGGAGGTCATCGGCGTCACCCGGGAGGGCGAGGCCTTCGCCGTGGCCAGCGGCCTCTGCCTGGGGGGCGTCACGCCCGTGGTCATCATCCAGAACACGGGCTTCCTGGAGACCGGCGACGCCTTCCGCGGAACGGCCTACAACATGGGGCTTCCGCTGGTCATGCTCGTCGGGTACCGCGGTTTCCAGTCGATGGCCCCGGGCGCCGAGCGCGTCGACACGGCTGCAACCTTCTTCGAGCCGACCCTGAAGGCCTGGGACATTCCCTACTCGGTGCTCGATGACGAAGGCGACCCCCGCGCGCAGGTGGCCGGGGCCTTCGACCTCGCCCGCGAACGCTCGCTGCCGTCGGCGGTCCTCCTCGTGGGCACCACGGAATAGCCGTGCTCGACAAGTACCGCTGCCTGAGCAGGCTCGCCGCGGCCCGGCGCGATGGCGACGTGGTGGTCACCACCATGAGCGTCGCCATGCCGTGGGCGGAGCTCTCCGACACCGCCCTCGACTTCGCCTCCGTGGACAGCGCCATGGGCCACGCCGCCGATCTGGCCTACGGGCTCGCCCTGGCCCGGCCGGACCGGCGCGTGCTCTGCCTGAACGGCGACGGCTCGACCCTGATGTGCCTGGGGACATTGGTGACCATCGCCCAGGGAGGGGCCGCCAACTACAGCCTGATCATCACCGAGAACGGCACCTACGAGGTCACGGGAAACCAGCCCGTGCCGGGTGCCGGCGTCGTCGACTTCGAGGCCATGGCCCGCGCCGCCGGACTGCGCGAGGTGCACACCATCGACGACCCCGACGACTTCGAGCGCAAGCTGCCCCTCCACTTCGAGGTCGATGGTCCGGCGGTCTTCATCTGGCGCCTCGAGCAGGGCGGCGAGCCGGTGCCGCGGCCGGCGCGGCCGATCCGAGACCGCGCCCACGACCTGCGCGCCGCCCTCGCCCGCTAGCCTCATGTCCTTCCCCCGGATGGCCCCCTTCCGGCAGCACTTCGCCGCCGAGAGCCTCGACGACGTTCCCGCCGCGGTCTCCGCCGAGCTGGAGGGCAGCGGCCTCTCCGGCCGCATCCACCCCGGGCAGCGCATCGCCGTCACCGGCGGCAGCCGCGGCATCGCCAACATCGCCGAGATCACCCGCACCGTCGTCGCGGCGGTAGCCGCCGCCGGAGGCCGGCCTTTCGTCATGCCCGCCATGGGCAGCCACGGCGGCGCCACCGCCCGGGGCCAGAAGGAGGTCCTGGCCGGCTACGGCCTCCATCCGGCCGCGATGGGGTGCCCGGTGGAGGCCACCATGGAGGTGGCCGAGGTGGGCAGGCTCGACGACGGCACCCCCGTCCTCGTCAACCGGCTGGCGCTGGAGGCCGACGGGGTGATCGTCATCAACCGGGTCAAGCCCCACACCTCCTTCCGCGGCACCCATGAGAGCGGACTCGCCAAGATGCTGGCCATCGGTCTCGGCTGCCACCGGGGCGCCACCATGGCCCATGCCCAGGGCGCCGAGGGCCTGGCCCGGCTGGTGCCGGCCCTCGGCGGCGCCCTTCTCGAGCGGCTGAACGTGCTCGCCGGCGTCGCCATCGTGGAGAACGCCCGCGACGAGACGGCCATGGTCGCCGGCCTGCCACCGGGCGACATCCTCTCCGGCGAAGCCCGCCTCCTCGAGGTGGCCCGCAACAACATGCCCCGCCTCCTGGTGCGGCAGATCGACCTCCTGATCGTCGACGAGATGGGCAAGAACATCTCCGGCACCGGGATGGACACCAACGTCATCGGCCGCATGTTGCTGCCCGGGGTCGCCGAGCCCGACGAACCGGGGGTGTCGCGCATCTTCGTGCGCCGGCTCTCCGAGAATACCCATGGCAACGCAAACGGCGTGGGCCTGGCCGACGTGATCACCCGGCAGCTCTTCGATGCCATCGACTTCGAGGCGACCTACGCCAACGCCTTCACCTCGACCTTCCTCAACCGGGCCTACGTCCCCATCGTCAAGAAAGACGACCGCGAGGCGGTCGCCTCCATGCTCGAGGTCCTGCGCCTCGACGACGGCGGCGCCCTGCGCGCGGCCCGCATCCGCAACACGCTGGAGGTGGCGAACATCCAGCTGAGCGAGGCCCTGGCGCGCGACAGCGGCCACCCCGATCTGGAACGCCTCGGCGACTTCGAGCCCATGCGATTCACCGACGACGGAGCCCTGGTCTGACCGCCCCGGAAGACCCCTTCGACCTCTCCGGCCGGGTGGCGCTGGTCACCGGCTGCCGGCGCGGGATCGGCAGGGCGATGACCGCCGCCCTGGCTCGGGCTGGCGCCGACGTGATCGGCGTCTCGGCGTCCCTGGAGGAAGACGGCAGCGCCGTGGAGCGGGAAGTGGCGGCCCTGGGCAGATCCTTCGCCCCCTACCGGTGCGACTTCTCCGACCGCGGGGCTCTGCGGGCCTTCATCGACCGCGTGCGGTCCGACCATCCGCGCATCGACATCCTCGTCAACAACGCCGGCACGATCCTGCGGAAAGCGGCGGCCGAGCACCCCGACGAGTACTGGGACCGCACCCTGGAGATCAATCTGAGCGCCCAGTTCGTCCTCACCCGCGAGATCGGCGGCCGGATGGCCGACCGGGGGTGCGGAAAGGTGATCTTCATCGCCTCGGTCCTGAGCTTTCAGGGAGGTATCACCGTCCCCGGTTACAGCGCCAGCAAGGGCGGGATCCACACCCTGACCATGGCCTTCGCCAACGAATGGGCCTCCCGGGGCGTAAACGTAAACGCCATCGCGCCGGGCTACGTGACCACCGACAACACCGAGGCGTTGCGTCAGGACCCCGGTCGAAACGCCTCCATCCTCGCCCGCATCCCCGCGGGGCGCTGGGGCGAGGCGGAGGACTTCGGCGGCCCCGTGGTCTTCCTCGCCTCGGAGGCCTCGCGCTACGTCCACGGCGCGACCCTGCTCGTGGACGGAGGCTGGATGGGGCGCTGAGAACGGCCGTTGGCGGGAGATTTTGCCCTTGACAAGCCGAGAGTCTTTTCCCATTTATACCCCCTCTCACCAGCGGTTCTCTTTCTGCCTACCGTCCATTTGACCTGCCCATGTAGGCAGTATTGTCGGAATCGCAATACTGTAAGGAACAGCAATGGTCTATCGGACCGAGAAAGGAGGAGAGGAGCCGATCTTCAAGAGACTGCACAGTCATCGTTTCCATCCAACCAAATTCCTCTTTGACAAGGAGCCCTTCGCAATGAGGAACTGCCTTTCAGTGCTTGTCGCTCTCGGCCTCGTCTTCGGCCTGGTCGGGAGCGCCGACGCCCACATCGGGGAGAGGATCTTTCCCCTCTTCGAGCTCGGCGACGACGACATAGCCGACCTCGACTTCACGGACGACACGGTCGAGGACTGGGAGGACGTGGCCGGCGACGCGACGTACCTGCCCGTCGACTTCTTCGCGGATCCGACCGTGGGCGACGGCGCCCAGTACGATCCAGCCGACCTCGACTACCGCATCTGGTCCGCCTGGAACAGCTCCACTGGTACGATCTGGTTCGCCATGGAGCGCATCGACAACGTCTACTTCGGCAGGGAGTACGACGGCAGCAGCCCGTGGAACTACGAGGCCATCGAGGTCATGCTCGACGGCGACCACACGGGCGGCGACTACACCGGTTCGGCCAACCCGGACTGGAACGATGAGGAGAAGAAGCTCAACAACAACCGTCACGCGCAGCAGTACATCGGCGTGGCCGACGACCCCTCCGGCCGTCACGTCTTCTATCTCGGCGCCGGCGCTGAGTGGGTCAACGACCTGCCCTACGCCGACGGCGGAGGCTCCTCCGTGGGCGACGGGCCGACGGTCAGTACCATCGAGCTCTTCGTCACCCCCTTCGACGACCTGATCTGGAACAGCCCCGATGACAGCCAGGCTTCCGACCTGTTCGACGGCAAGCTCATCGGCTACCAGATCTCGCTGCCCGACACCGACAAGGACGTTGGCCAGGATCGGGCGTTCCACACCCTGTCCGGTCAGGCTGCGACCTGGCGTTTTGCCGAGCGCTTTGTCGACGCCCGTCTGATCGGTCTGGACGACACTGGAGGCCCGCCCTCCGCCGTCGAAGAGAACTCCTGGGGCCGCATCAAGGCCGGGATGAAGTAGGGTAACCGGTTTCTACTTGTTGATTCCCATGTGAAGAGAGGGAGGAGCCCATTCCTCCCTCTCTTTGCACTTGAGACGCGTTTCGGCACAAACGATTCGAGTGGTGAACGCGACCTCTGCAACTGCCGCGCAGTCCCGGACCCAGCCTCCCAGTCTTCGGGGCCGTTTTCCGGGCTGCAGTCTATGCTTGTCTACTACAACGGGAGGGAGCAGGGGAATGAGAATCGGGATCTTCGCCGCGCTGGTCTTCTCGGTATGGGCGGTCGAGTCCGGCGCCGAGTTGCGCCTGTTCTCCATTCCCGGGGATGGCGACACCTGGGCCGGCATCCGGCAGGGGTCGGTCTCCGAGAACACGTACATCGAGCTCGTCGATCTCGAAGGCTACGAGGACGGCATCGGCCCCATCTTCCCGGCAAGATGGATCCCCGTTCCCGAAATACCCCTCGACCTGACCGCCGAAGAGGCGGACGCGTCCCTCGACTCCCTGCTCCTCGCTTTCTCCTACCACGTGACCCGCACCGACGTGGTGGCACCGGAGGACGTGGAGTTGGAGGACGGCACCGTCCTCGCCGCCGGGTCCATCCTGATCCCCCGATGGAGCCCCTTCCCCCGCAGCCTGGAAGGGGTGCAGTTGCTGCGCCGGGCCGGCGTCACCGAGATCCATGCCATGATCAACGTGGCCGAGTCCTTCCCCCGCCCCCCGGGCGCCGACAAGTACAACAAGAGTCTGAACCTCACCTACCTCGCGATCTGGGAGAGAGCCCTCACCGGCATCCGCCGCCAGGAGGGCCTGGCCCGCGTCTTCGACGGCGACCCCACCAGCCACTTCGCCCGCATCGACCGGGTAGGACAGGACGTGACCCAGAAGTGGGGGCTCTACGTCGACCTGGGGCATTACTTCCCCGTCCGTCTCTTCCGCCTCTATCCCAGCCTCGAGGAGCCGGTGCGCGTCTCCGCCTACACCTTCTATCGCGGTCTGCCCGACACCGAGACGGAGATCGCCGGCCTCAGCCTGGAAGATCCGAATACAGGGCCCCTGGGTTACCCCTTGTTCAGCAAGATCGGGGATACCTTTCCCACCTGGCTCCCCGAGGCCAGCGTGCCGGTCAACCGGCAGGACACGATCGCCGTGGTCTTCGACCCGCCCGTGCAGATGCGCTATTCGAGGATGGACTTCGAGACTCCGCTGGACTACGACCTCGCCGAGATGGAGTACTACGCCGACGGTTTCGTGCGCAGCGCGGTGTACACCTCCAACGCCCTGCCTCTGCCCCCGGCAACCCTGGGCCGGATCTTCTGGGACGAGGAGAAGATCGGCGATCCCACCCGGTCGAGGATGATCGTCCGCGTGCGCACCGGCTTCACCACCGAGCCCGACGTGCTGTTCCAGATCAACTATCTCGACCGCGAGGTGGAGTGGCGCCGGGGCGAGGGAAACGCGAACATCGTCGACAGGCGGCCCGGTTCCACCACCTGGGGCGAACTGGTGGACCTGGAGTCCAAGGACTTCAACATCGAGGCACGCGACATCTGGAGCGCCGCCCTGCCCGAGGACCGCGCCTCCATCCGCCTGAGCCGCGAGGACTACATCGGGCTTCCGGTGAGCGTGCGCGGCCGCATCGAGCCCGATCTCGAGTTCTGGAGCAGCACCCAGGTGGCCACCAACGGCGACCTGGTCCCGGCCCCGAGCGGGCGGCCCTATGTGCAGGTGGAGGTGGCCTTCACCAGCCAGTCACCGGAGTCGGCCACCATCCTGCGCAACCTCCGCATCGAGTACTCGTCCCCGCAGAGCACCGACGAGCTCTTCGGCGAGATCGCCCCGGCGGCTGAGGTCATCGCCGGCCGCGACACCTCCTTCGTGCTGGCCCTCCAGGCTTCCCTCGGCGCCGGCAACAGCGGCTTCAACCGGCTGCAGGTCTCTACCCCGGTGCGCACCGGGGGCATCGAGGAACTGGAGATGGACCTAGGCGACGGCCAGGTGCTGCGGTTGGAGAACGAGGGCGAGGCGGAGGGAGAGATCCCCGCTGGGCGGTTCCGGGAGCTGCACGTGGCCGACGATCGGTTCGTCCTCGGCTTCCCCCGCCTCGAGCCGGCAGGCGACGGGGAGGCGCTCGAGGTGCTTCTGAAGGCCCGATTCCGCTGCCGGGTCATCGACTTCCGCACCCCCTTCACCGCCAGCGTCTTCCTCGATACACTGGGCCTGGAGGTGGAGCGCGACTACAGCTCCAGGGGGATCCTCGCCCTCGCCGGCGGTGAGAGCGCCCTCGACACCCTGGCCTTCTTCCTGCCTCAGCAGGCGACCAGCCGCGACATCGTCGACTTCGCGGCGACGGACAACCTCTCCGACCGCAACTCGCTGATAGTCACCGCCGATATCTCCGCCCAGAGCAGCCAACTGGTGAGCAACATCCGCATCGGGCCCAATCCCTTCACCCCCAACGGCGACGGCATCAACGACGAGATGACCGTCTCACTCGACGTGCAGCGACTGGTGACGCCGAAGCCCGTCCGTCTGGAGATCTTCGATCTCGGCGGCCGGCGCCTGCATCTCATCGAGCGCGAGTTGGCCTCGGGCGGCTATTCCCAGCAGTGGGACGGCCGCGACGCCAACGGGCAGTTGGTCCCACCCGGCATCTACATACTCAGCATCTCCACCGATGCCGATGACGCCGGCGATGCCAGGACGCGCACCGTCTCCGTAGCCTACTGAGGCCCCCCGAGAGTCCGAGAGTACGGAAAGAGAGGAATCGCCATGAAACGGCATCTGACGTTGGGGGCGTACATCGCCCTGGTTTCCCTGCCGGAGGGTCTCCTGGCCCAGGCCGATCCCGCCTACCGACTGCAGGGCAACTCGATCCGGGTGGACCGGGTCTCCCACTGGAACAACTGGATCTACCAGAACGACCTGGTCACCAGTCTCAACGCGCCCGTCGGGGGTGTGAACATCCTCGAGGTCGGTGCAGGCGGCCTGCGGCCCGTGTTCTTCCGCCGCAACGTCAACGTCGCTCCCACGGCCACGCACTTCACCTACAAGGACCAGGTCCGCGCCCAAGGGGCGTTGACCCAGGGGGGGACCTCCGCCAAGTCCAACGAAGGCCTGGCCGACAACGTCATCGACGGCGACCTGACCACGTTCTGGGAGCCGGACACGCCCGCCGACTACCCCAGCCGCCTGGACGCTCCCGGCCACTTCCATCTCGACGGCCTGCGCGAGTGGGAGGTGGAGATCGACCTCGGCCGGCTGGTCTTCGCCGACAGCCTGACCTTCATCTTCCCCTCGGACCAGTTCGAGGGCGAGTTCCTCGGCCAGCCGGTCAAGGCCTTCGCGGTCTTCGCCTCCATGGGCGAACGCTTCCCCTTTCCCCTGGGCAACAATCTGCGCTTCACCCTCGTGGCCCAGGCGTCGACAGGCGTTGTCGGGGCGGACGGCGTGGAGCTGGTGCCCGTGCCCGGCACGGAGGGGAGGTACGCGCAGATGACCTTCGGCCTGGTGCCCCTGGACCGGGCCGACTGGGATCTCGACGGCATCCCCGACATCAGCGGGACCTTCCTCCAGTATATCCGCTTCAAGGCCACGGCTTCCGATCTCTGGCGCGATGCCTTCCTCGGGTCGGGCGAGGAGGCCCGTCTCGCCTATGAGGCCCTGCCCGCCGAGCGGCGCGGCGCCGTCATCTATCAGCGCCTGACGGCCGGCGGCCTGCTCGTGGACCTCCGGGACGACGGCAACCAGACAGCCCGGGAGAAGCACCAGACCCTGCCCGAGGCCAAGCGCGGGCCGATCCTGTACTACGTCAAGGAGGTCCCCCGCCTCGCCGAAGTCCAGGTCTGGACCCGGGGCGACAACTACGCCTACCAGCCGGAGAGCCGCGCCGGCGACTCCTTCGAGCACGGCGGCCTGGGCGCGCCCGAGCTGGCCACCGACGGCAACTACGACACGGAGTGGCAGGCCAATACCTGGTCGCCCGTCTACGTCAAGGGCACCGCCTGGTACGACCTGGGCGCCGTGTTCTGGGTGGACAACCTCTCCGTGGTCAACAAGCGCATCAACCAGAGCAACCACGGCGCCTTCATCGGCCCCGGCATTCTGGTCTCCGACGGCACCCTGCTCAAACCGGTTGCCATGGAGGACCGCGGCGACTTCACCCAGCTCGAGGACGGGCTCCAGTGGCACAACATCATCGGCGAGGAGAAGCTCACCAACCGCACGTCCAAGGTCCGCATCTTCCAGGAGGATTTTCCCCTGCGCAAGATCCGCTTCCTGCAGATCCGCGATCTCGACATAACCGGCTCCAGTTCCGGCCGGTACGGCGCGCTGGCGACCCTGGCCGAGTTCCAGCTCTTCGGCGAGGGCTACCCGGTCAGCGTCTGGGCCTACTCGCCCCCCATCGCCCTGACCGACTCGCGGGGCGAGTTCGTCCGCAAGACCCTGCCCCGCATCAGTTGGGAAGGCGACATCATCGTCCGCGAGACCGACCCCCTCACCGGCGAGGCGGTCGAGCGCTTCGAGCCGCTGCACAGCGATCCGGATGTCCGCCTCCAGGTGCAGACCCGCACCTCCGACCAGACCGACAGCCTCTTCACCTACTTCGAGGTCGTCTCCGTCGCCGGCAGCGAGGAGCGCACGGAGGTCACCAAGGATCGCCACGACCAGATCGCCCTGCAGTGGGCGGCCTGGGAGTACTGGCAGACCCTGCCCAGCGACCAGCGGCACGCCTCGCGCCACGACGACGACGGCGACGGCCTGGAGGACGAGGACGAGATCGACTTCAAGGACAACGACGGCGACGGCCTGGTCGACGAGGACGGCAAGAAGCTGCGCCGGGCGCCGCGGTCGACCTTCGCCAGGGACGGAGAGTTGGCCTTCGTCGGCTGGAGCCCCTGGAGCGAGAGCTACCTGCCCACCAACGGCCTCAGCCAGGCGACGGTCACCTCTCCCAACCCGCGCAAGTTCATCCAGGTCCGCGTCAACATCCTGTCGGAGGATCCCTTCAAGACGGCCCGCATCCGCAGCCTGCGCATCGACCTGGCGCCTCCCGTCGCCCTGGAGCTGGTGGGGGAGCTGGCCCTGCTCAGCGACGACGGTGCCGGGCGGGCGCTGACCGATCTGGATGTTCTGCCCACCGACTACACCCCCCCCACCGGCATCGATCCCCTCAAGGCCCAGCGGTTCTCCTACTTCATCCGTTCCGCCGGGCCCGATCCGACCGTGCGCGGCGGCTTCGACGAGGTGCTGATCACCACGCCCCGCGCCTCCCGCCTCACCGGGGTCCGTCTCGGCCGAGTGGAGGTCGCCCGCAGGTCCTCCGCCCTCGACCCGGAGCAGGAGGAGACCGCCGCGGTGGCCACCCGCTTCGACCACGTCTTCGCCCCCGGCGGCGACGGGGTCTTCCGCAACGAGGCCGGTCAGATCCTGGAGCAGGTGGCGGCCGGTGCCGACTCCGTCTGGGTCCGTTTTCCCTTCTCCGTCAACACCGGCCTGCCGGGGGGGGAGCACGCCCTCATCGAGGTGCAGTTCGAGTCGCAGAGCTTCCGGGAAGGCATCGAGTACACCTCCTTCGTGCGCTCCTCCGACTCGGAGGAGGTGGTCTTCCAGCGGGTGGACATCGACTCCCGGGACGCCACCGAGCTGGTGGCCTCCTCCACGACGAGGGTGGGCCTGGCGGAGCTCGTGGGACCGCTGATTCAGGACGTGGCGCTGGCCCGGGTCTTCACACCCAACGGAGACGGCGTCAACGACGAGTTGCCTGTGAGCTTCGCCCTCCTGAAGGTGCTGCAGGAGCGGCCCCTGGAAGTGGAGTTCTTCGACCTGGGGGGCCGCCTCGTCGGCCGGGGAAGGAATACGGCGGGAGCCCCCAAGGCCGGGTACAACACCTTCACCTGGGATGGCCGTGACCCGGGCGGCCGGCTGGTGGCGCCGGGGATCTACCTGTGCCGGATCAAGGTCGAGGCCGACGTCGAGGACAGCCAGTTCATGCGGCTCGTCCACGTGGCTTATTGAGACAGAGCAAACAAAGGGAGGAATCTGTGGACATAGCGAGGAGTTGGCGCCCCGGTGCGCTGGCAGTGCTGATGCTTGGAGTGACGGCTCAGGACCTGCCGGCGCAGGAGGACTTCGGAGCCCGGCTGGGTGTGCGCCGGGGCGGCGAAGTCCATTACGCGCCAACGGGCCCCGGCGTGCTCTTCGACGCCCTGGATCCGGCGGTCAAGAAGTGGTACGTGCCGCAGGAGTTGTTCAACGAGTACCAATGGCGGCAACAGGAGTACACCAACTACGCCCGCCGGCACTATCAGCGATTCGTGAACACCAGTCTGGAAGGTGAGTACTTCTACGATCTCTACGGCAACTACGTCACCCGGGGCCGTCTGGTCTACGACTGGAACGTGGCGGCGCCGCAGACGTCGGGCAGCAGCCTCTTCAAGACCAACTTCTACGGCTGGTTCTCCAACCTGATCGTCGCCTCGGACCAGAAGGGCCAGTACTCCTATGCCATGACCGTCGGCGACCGCATCCGCACCACCCTGACGCCGATGACCTTCTCCAAGCCGTCCTTCGCCGGCATTCAGCTGGACATGGCCACCGACAAGTACGAGGCCACCCTCCTCGTCTCCCGTCCCAGCGCCCCCGGGAACATCGAGGGGCCGGAGGCGACCAGCACCGGCCGGTTCCGGTCGAACGACACCAACCTGCTCGGGGGCCGGGGCACCGTGCAGGTGGGCGACTTCGTCAAGCTGGGCGGGACCTACGTGAACGCCTTCAACTCCTCCACCAAGGGACAGGCCTTCCAGGGCAACCCCTTCAAGGGGACCCTGACAGAGGGCCAGAACGCCGCCGACATCACGCGCATCGAGGTGCGCCTGAGCGACGATTCGCCCGAGGACGACATCGCCGGCGCCGCCTACTACCAGGAGGAAGTGATCATCACCACCATCGACGGCGAGCGCATCAGCAACCGCCGCCGGATCGGCGACAGCAACATCCTCGACTTCCATCCCTCCGTGCAGGGAGGCTTCCTCAACCCCCAGGGCTTCCTCTCCGCCGACGGCCGGGAGATCATCGTCCTCATCTACGACCTCACGGGACCCCAGTACCAGGCTTCCTTCGGCCCCCAGCCCGAGCAGATCCGGAACATCGAGTTCCGCTTCCTCCTGGCCAACGACTACCGCATCGACCTCACCTCCGACCGCCAGCTCAACGACAACGACCAGCCGGTCCTGCTCTCCGAGGGCATTCCGGAACGGACCCTGCGGGCGCCGGGCAACGTTCAGGACGGCTCGAACCAGGGCTTCGTGAGCGTCAAGTACGGCCTGCCCGTGGCCAACGAGATCTTCGGCGGCACCATCGACATCACCGACGTGGGCGGTTTCTTCCTCTCCGCCGAGTACGACCGCAACCGCCAGCACTTCCGTTATCCCCGGCGGACCGAGGTGGACGTGACCAATCACCACTCCCACAACACCTCGGCCGACGCCTGGTTCGTCAACCTCTACAAGCGGTCCTATCCCTACTTCGGTTTCGGCGAGGTCTACAGTGTCGACGCCGGCTACAGCACCAGCACCTACCTGGCGGGCACCCTGAACGACGCCGCCGACATCCACTACGACAACGAGCTCCGCTTCGTCTACGAGTTCGTGGACGACAACGACGATCAGGACCGCAATCCAGACTGGCGTCGGGCCAACTTCGGCCACGACCGGAGGGTTTTTCCCGGGTACGACGAGAACAACGACTTCATCAACGACTACAACCAGAACGACACGGAGTACCGCCGCAACCGGCAGCCAGACTACGAGGAGCCCTTCCTGCGCTACTCCTCGGACCGGCCCGAGTTCCTCTTCGGCATCGACATGAACAACAACGGCGTCGTCGACCGCTTCGAGAACGACGACTTCCCCGACTACCTCTACAAGAGGGACCGGCGCGGCTACAATATCTACGCCGGTGCCCACCTGGGGCCCGAGGCGCGCCTCACCGTGGGCCGCCTCGACGAGCGCCAGCTGGCAGACGACCGCCGCAACGCCACCAACTACGTTCTGCTCACCTTCGACAAGGACTACGCGGGCCTGGGGCGCGTGCAGGTCTTCAACAACTACCGGCGGGCCCAGGACGACATCCGCGACCACGTGATCGAGTGGGTCGTCCTCGAAGGCTCGCGTGGAGAGCTCATCGACTACGACGATCCCCTGCCCTTGCGCGACGGTTGGGCCAACACCCTGTACCTGGGCTACCAGTACCGGGGGGATCGCCTTCAGATGCGCAACCGGGTCAAGTGGGAGGTCATTGGCCAGTCCAACTACTCCGAGCGCCCCGTGGAGCAGCGGAACCTCCGCGAGACGGCCTCCTTCGTGGGCGTCCTCAACAAGATCGACTACACCCTCGATCTCGGCGTTTTCAAGGTCCAGCCCCGGTGGAAGAGCGAGTTCCTGCGCCAGCGCCCCTCGCCCCGGGAGAACACCCTGGTGCGCGTGGCCACCACCGAGCTGCGCGAGCTCGGCTCCCTGGTCCTGCGCCTGCCGATCCTGTCCCACACGGAGCTGCAGACGGGTCTCGAGTACCTTCTCGTGAGGCAGTTCCGCGAGGAGTTGAAGACCCACCAGTTGCGCTCGGACCGCGACGAGATGGTCTATGCCCTTCAGTTCACCAACAACGCGGAGTACGGCGGTTACGACCTGTGGACTCAGACCGGCTTCCGGGTCTCCCGCATCGACCGTGCCTCGGCGGACAAGGCGCGGACGGAGACGACCATGTTCGTAACCATCTTCGCCGGCGTAGAGTAGGAGGTGATCATGACCAGGTGGCTCATTCCGCTGTTTCCGGCCCTGCTGCTTTCGGCCTGTTCCTACCGCTACTACGCGGACCCCCTCACGCCCCTCAGCGAGGCCGAGCAGGGGGAGAACAAGAGCGTCGCCGACGACGGCACGGTCACCCACACGCAGGGCCGCCTCGAAGTCGGCCTGCGGCCCATGACCGACGAGGAGCTGAACCGGCAGTTCAGCTCCTTCTCCATGGACGGGGCGGACTCCCGCAACCCCTACACCTTCGGCAACTCCACCTATTTCCGCACCGGGGAGACGCCCCAGCGCTTCACCGTTTTCCGCGCTACCATCTCCAACTACCAGTACCCGAAGGTCTACCTGGATCCCGAGAGGGTCTATATCACCACCTCCAACGGCCGCAAGTACTACGCCCTGACCCGCGAGCAGCTCTGGATCTACTACCACCGCTACGTCGGCGGAGGCCACGGCGGCGGCGACCCCGGGATGAGCGGCAACGCACACCACGTGTGGAAGGAGAGGGACGGCATCCTGCGCAACACCATGTTCCCCGACCTGCCGGTCTTCAGCGCCCAGGAGGCCGAGGGGTACCTGGTCTTCAGGCCCCTGGCTCCCGACGTGGAGGAGTTGACCGTCCACATCCCCGGCCTGGTGGTGCGCTTCGACTTCAGGGGCGACCCGGCAGAGTCGGTGGACATTGCCATGCGCTTCGAGCGGGAGATCGGCCGCGTCTACCCGGACGGCAGCAGGGTAGCCACAAACGAATAACAAGGTCTCCTTCGGACCATCACCTGACTGCGCGGTGCCGCCGCAAGGAGGCGCCGCGCAGTTTCTTTGACAGGACATGCCATCGATGAGGTGGAGATCTCTCACCCTGGGTCTGTGCGCGGCTCTCCCGGCGTGCGGCCCCCAGGCCGGGCCCGGCGATCCCGCGGCGGTACTGGCCACGGTCTCCGGGCGGCCGATCACCGCCCTGGATCTGGAAGAGTACGAGCGGACCCTGCCCTCCTACCTGCGATCGAAGAAGGAGGGAGCGGCCTCCCATGGAGAGCACCTCCGGAGCCTGGTCGACAGGGAGCTGGTCCTGGGCGAGGCCGGCCGTCGAGGGCTGGACCGGCACCCGGACGTGGAGAGCGCCCTCTCGGCGATGGTCGATGAACGCGCCGCAGAAGAGCTGGCCGGAAGACTGGTCGACGCCCGCCTCTCGGTCACTGAAGAGGAGCTGCGCACCTTCTACGAGGAGGAGTCGCTGGGTTGGCAGGTCTGGCCCGCCCACATCCTCTCCGCCACCGAAGAGGAGGCTCGCGAAGTCATCCGCCTGCTGTCGGAGGGAGCGGATTTTGGCGGACTGGCACGGGAGCGCTCCCTGGCCGGCGACGCGGACAAGGGCGGCGATCTGCAGGCCTTCTTCGGGGCCTCGGATGCCGTGCCGACCCTGCGGGAGGGCGCCTTCCACCTCGAGGAAGGGCAGGTGAGCGAGCCGATCCGCACCTTCGAGGGCTACGAGGTGGTCAAAGTGCTGCGGAAACGGAGGCGGCCCTACGGGGAGTTGCGGCAGGAGATCTATCAGCGCCTGATGACGCGCAAGGGCTGGGAGCGGCGCACCGCCATCATCGACTCGCTCAAGAAGGCTCGCGGCCTGCGTCTCCACCGCCAAATGGTGCCGGCGGTCTTCGACGGGCTGCACGGCCGGGAGGTCGACCCGGGCCATGAGCAGGCCCCCCTGGTCGAGTACGAAGGGGGCGTCGTCACCGTCCTCGACGCCATGGAGGGGCTGCGCGACCTGGACAAGGACGCCCTGCCGCCTGACACTGCCGCCGTCGTCCGCGCACTCGAGGAGAGGTTGATCCCCGATTCCCTGCTGGTCCTCGAGGCCCGGGCCCGCGGGCTGACCGATGGGCCGGGCATGGTGGAGTGGCGGGAGAGGGAGCGCCTGGGCCTGATGGCCGCACGCCTGCGCAGCGACGTGGTGAAGGGCCGGGCCGAGGTGACGGAAGAGGAGGTGAGGGATCATTACGAGCGGAACCTGGAGTCCTACACTTCCCTGCCCGGCTTCATCTGGATGACGGAGGTCCTCCTCGACACCCGCGCCCAGGCCGATTCAATCCTCGCACGGGCGCGGGCCGGCGAAGGGCTGGAGGTGCTCGCCGCCCGCCACTCGGTGCGTCCCGGCATGAAGCCGGTGGGGGGGCACACCTTTGGGGACAGCGGCAGAGTCACCATCCAGCCCCTCTACAAGTCGCCGTACCGTACCGTCTTCGGAGACCGCAACACCGAGGATGTGGGCGTGCTCCAGGGTCCGCTGGAGGTACAGGGGAGGTACAGCGTCTTCCGCCTGGATCAGCCTTTCGAGAAGGAGGCCGTGCCCTTCTGGCGGCTGCGCCGGCGCATCGCCGGGCAGATCCTCAGGCGGCGGGAGGCCGTCCTCTTCGAGAGCTTCCTCGATTCGCTGCACCGCGCCCATGCCGCCGAAGTGGTGATCCGCGAGGAAGCCCTCTCCCGTTACGTCGCCGCCCGTCAGAGCCTCGATCCCCCGTAGGCGAGGCTCATCCGTGCGGCTGAGGCTCGCGGCGCTGCTCGTCGGCCTGGGACTCGTGGCGCTCCTGGAGGGCGCCCTCCGGCTGGTCCCGGCCCTCCGGCCTCCGGCCTTCACCGTCCGCCTCGCCACGGTGGAGGACCGGACCCTCAACGCCGTCAATCCGGACTACCCGCAACGCTTCTTCGCCGGCGTTGCGGGGGACCTTCCCGCGGGCGGCGTCCGCATGACCCCCCGGCCCTACGTCGAACCCGCACCGCCGGAGGCCCTGCGGGTGCTCTTCGCCGGCGGGTCGACGGTGCAGGGCTTCCCCCACCCCAAGCGCCTGTCGGCGCCCTCCTGTCTCCAGGAGATGCTCCGGGACCTGCATCCCGGACGCCACATCGAGGTCTACAACGCCGGGATCACGGCCGCCTCGAGCTTCGCCGTTGCCCGCGCCGTGGAGGACGGTGTCCGGGCCCTGGAGGCCGACCTCGTGGTGGTCTACACGGGACATAACGAGCTCTACGGAGTGTACGGGGCCGCCTCCCTCGCCCAGGGCGGCCGGGGCCTGTGGAGCAAGAGGCTTCACTACGGGGTGATGCAATGGCGGATGACCCGCCTGGTGGTCCGGCTCCTCAGGGCCTTCGGCACCGACGAGGCTCAACCCGCGGACCTGCTGGAGACCATGTCGCGCACGGGCTCCGTCCCCGTGGACGACCCGAGACGGGAACGGGCCGCCGCCAACCTGGAGGCCAACCTGAGGGACGTGGCCGCCTTCTGCCGGGAGCGGGGCATCCCCCTGGTGCTCTGCACCCTGACCAGCAACGAGCGCGGCTTCGCGCCGGCCCGCGGCGCGCCCCCTCCGGGCGAGGAGGGCACGACGTACCTGGACCTGCTGCAGGCCGGCAGCCGCGGCCAGGCCTCCGCCGGCGCCCTGCAGGCCCTGGAAGAGGCCCGCGAGCTGCGCGAGGACGACGCCTACCTGCAATTCCTGCGCGGCCACCACCTGGAGCGCCTCGGGGACGGGTTGGCGGCGCGGCAGGCCTACCTGCAGGCCCGCGAGCTGGATACCCGGCCCTGGCGGGCGACGGCCCGGCTCACCGAGGTGGTGCGCCGGGTTGCGGCCGAGGAGGGGGCGCTCCTGGCCGAGGTGGAAGGGCGGTTCCTGGATCACAGCCCGGCCGCCGGCGTGGGCTGGGAGCTGATGGCCGACCACCTGCACCCCACCGCCGCCGGGCAGGCGCTGCTCGCCCGGGCCGTGGCCGCGGCCCTGCGCGATGCACCTCAACCCTGGGGATCCCCGTCCGAGGGGCTCCGGCGCCTCCAGGCCGACGACCGCTACCGCCAGCGCCTCGGAGACCTGCCCGTCGAGCAGCTCGCCGTCACCCGGGCCATGGCCCGCCTCTTCGCCTCTCCCCCCATGGACGAGGGCAACGAGAGCCGCGCCGAAGATCTCCGCCGGCAGGGCGCCACCCTTGTTGCCGGGCTGAGCCCCGGAGAGCGGCGCGGGGTCGAGCGCTGGGTGCAGGGAGAAGGGCCGGACCTGCTGGCCCTGAATGTGGCCGAGGCCCTGTTCTCGGCGCGGGACTACCAGCGGGCGCGATCCTACTACCAGGCCTCCCGCCTGGAGCAGCCTTTCACGATCTGGAGCGACTTGTGGGCCACCCTGCGCTGGGTCCGTTGCGGTCGGTTGGCTGGCCGCCCGCCGGACGAGACGGACAGGGCGGCCCTCGAGACGGTGCTGGATCGCCTGCGTTTCCTGGCCCCGGCGCCCGGATTCTCCCAAGGGCTGCAGGACTTCATCGAGGGGTACGCCCGCCACCTGCTGGGGCAAAGGGCCGGCGCCCTGGCCGCCCTCGAAGCGGCCATCCGGGATGAGGAGACACGGCGCAGGTTCTTCCCCGAGCTGCTCCATCTGCTCGTGATCGAGCTGATCGCCGCAGGCCGCCCCGGGGACGCCGAACGCTACGCGCTCCAAGTCTCCGCGGAGCTGCGCCAGGAGGCTGTCGGACGCGCCCTGGTGGAGCGCATCCGGGCAGGTGCAGCCCCACGCTGACGTCTTTCTCCAGCCCGCCTCAGTCCCGGCCGGTACCGATCCGTCGATGGACTTCTGCGAGCAGGGCCTGAGCCTGGGGTGAAGGGCCCCTGGCCAGCACCTGCCGCAACCGCTCGACGGCGGCGCCGTGGCGTCCCTCTTCGGTGTCCATGAGGGCCAGGTTGACGTGGGCCTCCGGGTTTTCCGGGTCCAGCTCCAGGGCCTCCAGGAAGAGGGTCCGGGCCCTCTGAGTGCGCCCGTCGAGCAGGTGCAGGGCGCCCATGGCGACCAGGGCCTCGGGCCGCCTCTCCAGGGACAGGGCGCGCCCATACGAGTCGAGGGCGGCCTCGGGCCGCCCGGCCTGGTGCAGGGCGCGTCCCAACTGGTAGTGGATCCGGGAGTCCCGCGGCCGGGAAGCCAGGGCCCGACGGAAGTGCTCGGCAGCAGCCGCGTAGCGCCCCTGGCCGTAGAGGAGACGGGCGTACTCGTAGTTGGCCATGCCGGATCCCGGATCAAGCTCCAGGGCGCGCAGCAGGGCGGCCCGGGCCTGCAGCGGCCGGCCCGCGTCCAGGTGGATGCGGGCGAGAAGCACGTGGGTGTCCACCCGCCGGGGATTCTCCGCCAGGGTGGCCAGGGCCGTCCGGCCGCTCTCCTCCAGGCGGCCCTGATGGTAGCAGGCCACGGCCAGATTGTGGCGCGCGTAGTTGTATCCCGGATCCAGCTCCAGGGCCCGCCGGGAGTGGGTCTCGGACAGTGCGTACTCCCCCTTGCGCAGGTAGACCTCGCCCAGGTCGAAGTGGAGTTGGGCGTCCTCGTCGGTGGGGGCCGCCCTCCCCAGGTTGCACAGGACCAGGAGAACGGCCAGGAGCACCCCCAGCCTCGCCGCCTCCGGCCAGGATCTCCGGCGCAGGCTGCGGAGCAGACGCCAGGCCGCCAGGGCGGCAAAGACGATCAGCACGGGCAGGACCGGCATGCGGTAACGGGCGGCGGGGAAGAACAGCACGACCGAGGCCGTGTAGCCGAGAACGTAGAGCCGCAACAGGGCCGTTGGATCCCCGCGGATGCGGAGGCTCAGCCCCAGGCCGAGCAGGCCCAGGGGGGCGACCAGTCCGAAGGGCATGGAGAGGTGCCGGTCCCACAGCAGGAGACCGAGGATCCAGGAGTGCTGCCGGGCATGGTAGATGTCCTGGTTGCGCTTGACCTCCGGGCCGCTCCAGAAGTCCCGGGTCTTCCTGGCGAGGAGGCCGAGGTAGTCGAGGGGGTGGGAGGCAATCCAGGCCAGGCCCTTGCGCAGGAAGTAGGAGGACTTCGCCGCCGCGGTCACGTGGCCCGCCCTCGCCGGCTCGGAGACCATCTCCTCCCACTCCACCCCGGGCCGCAGGGCGACGGTGCGCTCGTAGTCGGCGTTGTTGCCTATGAAGAAGTTGACGCCGCCGTTGGCCGAGACCAGGACCAGGCCCGGCTCGGCGGCCCAGTTGCGCACGGTGACGGGGAGGATCACGAGGAGTGCGCAGCCCGCGAAGGGCGCCAGGACACGCGCGGAGCGCCGCCGCCACAGGTGCCAGGCGCAGAAGAGAGCGACGAAGAGGAGGATGTTGGGGCGGGCGAGGACGGCCAGACCGGCCGTCACGCCGGCCAGGCCCCAGTCCCGGCTGCGCCCCCGGTCCTGGGCCACCACCAGGAGCTGGAGAAGCAGTAGGTCCAGGAATACCTCCAGGGGTACGGCCAGCAGCTCTCCCTCGAAGTAGAGGAAGGTGCCGCACAGGGCGGCCGCCCAGCCGGCGATCCGCGCCGCCGGCTCGCCGAAGCCGCGGCGGGCGAGGCCGTACACCAGCAGGCAGGAGAGGGCCCCCAGGAGGGCGTGGACGAGACGGATGCCGACGAAGTACGAGCCCGGCATGAGCCAGCAGACGAAGGCCAGCAGGTAGATGTAGAGGGGCGCCTGCCAGTAGGGCTCGGCACCGCCCCGGAGATCGCCGGCGGCGATGGCCAGGGCCTGGTCGAGGAAGGTGCGGGCGTCGACGACGGGTGCGTCGAAGAACGGGCTGGCGCCGTGCTGGTGGATGTAGCCCAGCCTCAGCGCCAGCGCCGCCAGCAGGAGGCAGCCGGCAAAGAGACGGGACCCGCGGCCCATGGCCTCGAGACGGCCCTTCGCCGGCGCCTATGGACCGGGGATCAGCGGCTCAATAAGCGACGGAGAGGACGCCGGAGTGCCGGGTGGAGGTGTCGTCGGAGTCGACGGCGAAACGGTAGAGATAGATCCCGGGGGGCACGAGCAGGCCGTTCTCGTCGCGGCCGTCCCAGGTGAACCGCAGGGCGCCCGCCGCCGAGTCCCCGGCCTCGATCCGGGCCAGGCGGCGCCCGGACAGGTCGTGGATGTCGAGCTCCACCTCGACCTCCTCGGTGACGAGGAAGAGGTCGAAGGAGAACACGATCTCGTCGTTGATGCCGTCGCCGTTGGGGGTGAAGGGATTGGGGCTGACGAGAGGCGCCTGCACGACGCTGCCGATATCCTGGACCACGACGAGCCGGGAGTTGGTGCCCACGTCGGGAGTGGCGTCCCCGTCCTCGGTGGGCTGGGGGATCGCGGTGTCTCCGAGCTCGTCGTTCCACAGGGAGCTGAGGAACTGCTGGGAGCCCCGGAAGAGCCGGGAGCGGAAGACGACCTCGATGTTCTCTCCGAACTGGAAGTGCCCGGCACCCATGGAAGGCAGCTTGATCGACAGCTTGTGGGCCCCGGTGACCGGGTCGGTGACGACAGACTGGGCGAACTGCCCCAGGCTGTCGGGGCTGCCCGCGACCGGGGCGAGACGGGCGGGATGGACCTCGAGGAGAGGATCGTCGCCGGTGCCGGCGGCGATCTCCGCCCAGGCCTGCCCGTCGACGCGCAGGGTGTCGATGCGGCTGTCGACGCTGGGAACGTCGATCTCGATCCGGTTGAAGACCATCGGATCCCCCGGCCCGAAGAGCGGCCGGAGGTAGTAGCGGAAGAGGGCCTCCTCGCCGAGGGGGACGCCTGACGGGAAGATCTCGGCCACCACGCCCCCGGAGACGAGGGGCGTGTCGTAGTCGAACTCGATGAAGTCGAGGAGGGCGGCGCCGTGCTGGGGGCCGTCGAAGTAGACGCGGAACTGGATGTAGCGGGTGCCTCCGGGCAGGGGAAGCTGGACGCCGGCATCGCTCCACTCGGACTCGGGCAGGCTCTCGTCGATGAGTCCGTCCGCCAGCTTGAAGGGCGCCGACCAGTAGCTCCAGCCACGTCTCCCGTCGGCGCCGACGTCGACGCCCAGCTCGTTGTAACGCAGCTCGCGCTCGGGGATGCGGCCGTCGGTGAGCTTGATCCAGGCGAAGAGGTCGAGAGGATCGCCTTGGTCGTCGCGGTCGTCCTCGAAGCCGGGGCCCAGCCGGCGGGCGTAGACATGGGTGTCGAGCGAGTTGCCGACCCGGAACTGGATGCGCACATCGCCGCCGAGGCCGTCGCGGCGGCCCTTCCACCGGACCTTGCCCCAGTTGACCTGGTCGCCGGGCAGGTTCAGGTCGAACTGGCCTTCGTAGGCCTCCCGCTCGCCGCCGGAGAACTGCTCGATCTCGCGGTCGTAGCGGCGGGCGCGCGGCGTGGGGACACCCACGTCGATGACGGCCGAGGTGTACTGGCCGTCGATGGCGAAGCCGTCGCCGAAGTGGCCGAGCTCGGCGATCTGGCTGAGCTTGCCCTCGGGATCGATGGAACGGATGTCGACGCGGCCGGCGACATAGGTGGGGAAGCGCAGGTTCTTGATCACCGGGGTGAGCTGATCGCGGGTGGGGGAGACCAGGGTCCTGTTGATCCCGATGGTCTCGGAATGGAGGTTGATCCCGTGCTGGTCGCCGTATTGGATGTAGTAGTTGGCGATGGTTCCTCCCGGAAGGGTCGGATGGGGGCGGAAGGTTATGCGGTTGAGGTAGTAGTAGCCCATCAGGTTCATCGCGATCCCGCCGCGGCCGTACTTGGTGCTGTTGAACTCGGTGCGGAGGTTGCCGTCCACCGCCCTCTCCGCGTCCTCCCGGCGGATGACCCCCGCCGCCGCCCAGTAGTCGCCCGAGACGGGGTCGGAGACCTCGCGGCGGAAGCCGTACTCGCTCGGCACCACCATGTAGGGCCGCTGGGTGTCCTTGCCGGGGATGACCCCGCCGAACTCGCCGGCCTTGTAGCGCTGGTTGAGCATGTAGGCGAGGTTGCGCAGGCTGTCGAGGCGGATCGGCCGGATCCAGGTGGTCACGCCGCCGCCGTGTTCGGGCATGTCGGGATCCTCGTCCACGAGCCCGTCGCCGTCGTCGTCGACGCCGTTGATGGGATCCTCGTTGAGCAGGCCGTCCCAGTCGTCGTCGTACTGACTGTAGAGGCCGTCCTCGTTGAGCAGCCCGTCGCCGTCGTTGTCGATCTGCGGATCGGGACCGTCTTCGTTGATCAGCCCGTCGATGTCGTTGTCGATCAACTCGGGCGGGTCCTCGTCGATGAGGCCGTCGCCGTCGTCGTCGATATTGTTGTCCGGGTCCTCATTGAGCTGGCCGTCGCCGTCGTTGTCGACCTGCGGGTCCTCGGGGTCCTCGTTGATCGTGCCGTCGTCGTCGTTGTCGATGAGGTCCACGGGATCCTCGTCGATGAGACCGTCGCCGTCGTCGTCGGCCAGCAGCTCCACCGCCCAGCTGCGCCCCAAGTCGAGGCGGCCCGTCACCGGCCGCAGGATCCATGGATGCGTGCCGTCGCCGACGCGCCAACTCTTGATCTCCGCCCAGCCGTCGCCGGCCAGGAGCAGGGCGCCCAGCAGAGCCAGTGTCGATAGCCTGATCATCGCGCTCCTCCGTCGATTTCCATTGCGGCAGCGGTCGAGGGCTGGTTGGTCGAGAGCGTCCGCGTGCCGTCCGGGCTGAGGCGGCCCACTTCGCGCTCGAACCGGTAGCGGATGTCCACCGTCTCCACCGGCTCGTTGCGGTGGTCGAAGCGGAGAACAGTGTCGTAAATGGTCACCTCGACCCGCGAGACATCGGGATGGAGCACCGGGAAGACGAGATAGCCCTCGAGCTCCTGGCCGCTGAAGATGACTTCCTTCCGGAACATGCTGCGCCGGGCCAGATCGATGCGCTCCTGGTAGCGGTCGTACTCGTTGCCCCGGTAACCGAGGACATAGGTCCGGTAGTAGCTCTTCAGCTGACTCACGTCGAGGCTCCAGTAGCGGCGGCCGTTGTCGGCCGTCAGCTCCACCTGGGTCGGGTCGATCTGAACCCTCGGGAAGGCGTAGTTCTTGACGTTCAGGTGAAAGACCGTGAAGCGGGACTGACCCTCCCCGCCCTCCCGCAGCTCGGCGTCGCCGAAGGTGAAGGGGTTCGTCGAGACGGGCCCCGACCGGGAGTGGGAGGCGAACTGGCGGTTGAGCTCGGCGTCGGTGATCGGGCGGAGCCTCACTTCGAGGCGGCCCAGTGTGTAGGTCACCGCCCCGTCGTCGGCCACCGCTACCGCTTTCTCCTGCCCGTCGGAGGGCCGGAGTGGACCGGCGTAGTAGGTGTATCCACAGCCGCTGCCGAGGAGGAGGAGAAGGCTGGCCGCGGCCGGAGGCAGGCTCTTGTTCATTTGCATAGTTCCCATTCGCGGAATGCCTAGCCTACGGCAGCCCGGAGGGTGCTGTCAAGGCGGCGCGGAGAGGTTCAGTACACCTGCTTGCGGTAGCGCTGGGAGTTGATCCCCAGCTGCACGCGGTACTTGGCCACCGTGCGGCGCGCGATCCGGATGCCCTCCTTGCCGAGCTCGTCGGCGATGGCCTGATCGCTGAGGGGCTCCTGCTTGTCCTCGGCCTCGATCAGGGCCGAGATGCTCTCCTTGACGCTGCGCGCCGACACCTCCTCGCCATCGTCGCGCTGCACCTTGCTGTCGAAGAAGTGCTTGAGCTCGAAGACTCCGTGCGGGGTCTGCATGTACTTGCCGTTGCTGACCCTGCTGATGGTCGACACGTGCATGCCTACGGCGTCGGCCACGTCCTGAAGGACCATCGGCCTGAGGTGGGCCGGGCCCCGCTCGAACCAGTCCATCTGCGCCCGTACGAGGTAGTTGGCCACTTTCAGCATCGTCGCCCGGCGCTGGTTGATGGCGTTGATCAGCCAACGGGCGTCGTTGAGCTTCTCCGACACGTAGGACCGGACCTCGTCCTTGCGCCGGCGGCCGTTTGCCAGCTGCGCATAGGCGCGGTTGATGGTCAGGGACGGGAGGTTGCCGTCGGTAAGGCTGACGACCCAGTCCTCTCCCACCTTGTCGACCACCAGGTCGGGGGTGATGTAGTTGACGCTGGTATCGAGGGTGAGCATGCCGGGGCTGGTGAACCCGGCCTCCACGGCGGCGCCGGCGTTCGGGTGGAGTTGCTCGATCAGCTCCATGGCCCCCTTCAGCTCTTCGTTCTCCACGCCGAGGGCGCGCGTGATCTGCGAAAAGCGGCGCCGGGTGAGATCCTCCATGTGGTGGCGCACGATCTTCGTGGCCAGCTCCAGGTCGTGGTAGTTCTCCTGGCCCTCCTTCAACTCCAGCTGGATCAGCAGGCATTCGCCCAGATCGCGGGCGCCGATGCCGGGAGGCTCGAAGGTCTGTATGACCGCCAGGACGCGTTCCACTTCTTCCACCGGGACCGCGACCGCCTCGGCGATCTCCGCGGCCGTGCACGTCAGGTAACCGCGGTCGTCGATATTGCCGATGATGAACTCCGCCGTCTCCACGTCCGCCCCTTCCAGATCGCTCACCAGCAGCTGCTCCTGGAGCAGCTGGATCAGGGGAGTGACGGTGGTGATGCGGTTCTCCCGGGGCTCCCGGTCCTGCTCCCAGTCCGGGTCGTACTCGGTCGTCTCCTCGTTGTAGGAGTTCTTGTCGAGCTGATCGTCGAGCAGGGCGTCCCAGTCCATCTCGTCGAGATCCTCCGGAACCTCCTCCTCCTTCAGCTCCTGCTCTTCGAGGGCGGCTTCCTGCTCGCGCGTCTCCACCTCCTCCGGCTCGGCCTCGGGCTCCAGCTCCTCCTCCACCTCCACCGCTTCCTCGAGGAGCGGGTTGATCTCCATCTGCTGCTTGATCTCGAGCTCAAGCTCCAGAGTCGACATCTGCAGGAGCTGCAGCGACTGGATCAACTGCGGCGCCAGGCGCTGCTGCAGGCTGAGGTTCTGTGACAGGCGGAGCATCGTCACGGAAGTCGTAACTCACACTCTGGTAATGATTTGGGTCGTACAGGCGAAGACCTGCGAGGGCTAATGTACCCCGGTGGCCTCGAGCCTGTCAAGGATTGAGGCACGGCGTTTGCTGCAAGCGTTCGCCACGCTGGCGACCCCTGTCATGTCAGGCGGAAACGGTCTCCCAGGTAGAGCCTCCGCACGTCCCGGTCCCGGGCCAGGTCCGGAGCGGTGCCCGAGGTCAGGATCACACCATCCACCATGATGTACGCCCGGTCGGCGATCTCGAGGGTCTCGTGAGCGTTGTGGTCGGTGATGAGGATACTGAGCCCCCGGGCGCGGAGCTCGCCGACGATGGCCTGGATGTCCTCCACGGTTCGCGGGTCGATGCCGGTGAACGGTTCGTCCAGCAGCATGTAGCGGGGCTCCGTGGCCAGGGCCCGGGCGATCTCGACGCGACGGGTCTCGCCGCCGGAGAGGCTGTCGGCGCGCTGACCCGCTCGGGCCTCCAGGTCGAGCTCGGCGAGGAGGCCGGCGGCGCGCTCCTCCCGCTCCCGGCGGGCGACGCCGCGAGCCTCGAGGACGGCGGAGACGTTCTGCGCCACCGTCAGCCCTCGAAAGATCGAGGTCTCCTGCGGCAGATAGCCGATGCCCCTGCGGGCCCGCTGATACATGGCCAGCCGGGTCAGTTCCTCCTCATCGAGCAGCACGCGGCCGCCATCGGGGCGCACGAAGCCGGTGATGCTGTGGAACGTGGTCGTCTTTCCGGCCCCATTCGGCCCGAGGAGGCCGACGACCTCGCCGGGACCGACATGGAGGGAGACGCCGTCCACCACCCTCCTCCGGCCATAGGTCTTGACGATCTCCTCGACGCGCAGCATCCGTGGTCCCCTCAGCCGCCCCGCCCGCCCGGCTCGAATCGTCCCTCGACACCCTCGAGGACCTGCACGGCCTGCACCACCCCCTCGCGCATCCTGATCTCCAGCCGCTCTCCCTTCACGTCGTTGAGGGAGACCTCCCCTTCGGAGCCACCTCCGGCCAGCCGCAGGCGGACGCGGGCGCCGCCACTGGCGACGATCCGGCTCAAGACGCCCTCCTCGTCGAAGCTCATCTCCATCCGCTCGGCGGTGAACCGGCTCAGGCGCTCCTCCGAGGGATCCCGGTGGATCGCCTCGACCCGGCCTTCCAGGTGCAGGCTGGACAGTCTGCCGGAGGCCAGCGCCGCCCGGCCCGAGCCGGCGCGCAGCCAGGTCCGGCCGTCGCCCCGCAGGCTCCCCCGCAGGTCGCCGGGCCACGTCAGGGCCACGGGCTCCCCCTCCGCCAGCTCGACGCGGCTGCTGTCCGCGGCGAGACGGCTGCGGGCGGCCCCGGCCCGGTGGACGAACTCGACCTCGCCGAAGAGGGACGCCGGTCCCTCCGGGGTGGCGTAGACGCCTCGGAGGGCCCTCAGCTCCAGGTCGGGCGGGGCCTCGAGAAGGAATCCGCCGGTCCCGGTCAGGCGCCGCTGCGAGCCTTCGAGGATCAGTGAATCGGCGCGCAGGGTCAGCTCGCCTCCGCCCCGGCGGGGGCGCGTCAGGCGGGCATCGCTCCACAGGACGAGCCGGGCGCCGGCGGCCCCCGACCTCAGCCGCCCGGAGCGCAGATCTCCCTCGAGATCGGCAGCGTCCAGCGCCACGGCCCCGAAGGCCTCCACCTCGTCCTCCGGGCGCACCAGGCGCAGGGAGTCGGCGGTGATCCTCCGGTCCCCCTCTCGCGCCGAGGCCCCGCCGGCGGCGAGGAGGGTGTCGGTGCCCTCGCTGAGGTGGAGCCTCCGCGCCTCCAGTCCCCGCCCGTCCACCTCGGCCCGCGCCGGATCTCCCTGGATGCGCCAGCGGTCGCCGTCCTCCTCGATCGAATCCGCCCACAGGCGGGCCTCGCCCTCGACGCGCACGCCGCCGGCGGCGGCGAAGCGCGAGCGGCCCAGCTCGACGTCGATGGCCTCCGCCGTCAGGCGTCTCTGGCGGCCGCTGTCCTCCATGGACGCGGCCCCTTCCAGCACGACCCGCCGGGTGCGGCCGTCGTAGATGGCGCTGCGGGCCCCGAAACGGCGATCCCGCCAGCCCGCGCGAGCCTGCTTGAAGACGGCCTCCAGGCGGCCGCCGCGGACCCGCAGGTCCGCGGCGGCCGCCTCCATGTGCAGGGCCCCTGCCCCGTCGCCGCCGCCCTCAGACCCGGTGAAGATGCCGGTCACCTCTTCGGCCGACCACGATGCCAGCCCGCTGTCGCCCGCGAGCCGGGCGGCGCTGAGGCGGCCATCGGGCAGGAGCAGGTCCGCGGCCGAGGGAGCGCTCAGGCTGTCGGTGCCGCGGTCCCAGCCGAGGGTGTCGGCCGTGGCCGCGACCCCGGGACCCTCGGCCTCGGCGGTGACGTTCCCCGAGAACCCGACGACATCGTGGCCGTGGTCGATGAACAGGCGGTCGGCGCGGACCCGGGTCGCGGGCCGGTTCAGGGAGTCGGCGAAGGTCACGGTCACGCCGCCGTCGGCGCGGGTGATCCGGTCCGCCAGATCGGCGACGTAGGCGGCCTCGACGGCGACGGTGGAGATGCTGCCGCGCAGGTCGAGCTCCACCTCCCAGGACTCGCGCTCGATCCCCTCCGGGGCCTCCGGCTCCGGGGACGGCGGCCCCTCGGCGGCACCGCAGCCGAGTAGTCCGAGGAGGGAGAGGGCGGTCACGGCGCCGGCGAGGCGCCGTCCAGCGTTGCAGGGTGTGAGGGGGGCCTCAGGGGGCCGAGGCGCGGACATCGGCGGTCCGCTCGGCCCGGTGGACCAGGGCCGCGTCGACGAACCCGGAGAACAGGGGCGCGGGGTTGTCCATCCGGGACTTGAACTCGGGGTGGGCCTGGGTGGCGATGAAGAACGGGTGATCGGGCAGCTCGATGAACTCCATCAGGCGCGTGCCGTCGACGCGGCGGTGGTGCCCGGAGAACACCAGGCCCTCCTCCTCGAGGAGCTCGACGAAACGCGGCGAGATCTCGTAGCGGTGGCGGTGACGCTCCAGCACCACCTTGTCGCGGTCGATCATGATCTGCCCGATGCGGAAGGACTCCTCGGGGGTGTCGAGGAGTTGGCGGATGCGCGCCCCGTCCTCGAGGATCCGCCCCGAGCGCTCGTAGATCTCGAGGACCCGGCTGTCCTTGCGCAGCACCGCGGCGTAGGCGCCGAGGCGCATGCTGGCGCCGTAGCGATTCTCCTCCAGGGCGTGCTTCTGGCTTTCCTGGATGGCCACCACCTGGTAGTCGGAGTCATCGGAGAACTCCTCGGAGGTGGCGCGCTCGATGCCGGCCACGTGGCGGGCGTACTCGATGACGGCCAGCTGCATGCCGTAGCACAGCCCCAGAAAGGGCACCCCCTGCGCGCGGGCCAGGCGGATGGCGGCGATCACCCCCTCCGCCCCCCCCTCGCCGAAGGCCCCCGGCACGATGATGCCGCCGTAGTCCAGCAACTCCTCGACGCTGCGCTCACCGCTCTCGAAGTCGCGGCCGTCGATCCAGGTGATGTCCACGCCGGTGTCGCGGGACACGCCGGCGTGCAGCAGGGACTGGTTCACGGAGATGTAGGAGTCCGTAAGCTGGAAGTCGCCGATCTCGACGTACTTGCCGACCATCGCCACGGGCAGCCTGCGGGCCGGGCTCTTGCTGTGCTCCAGCAGCCTCTCCCAGCGGCCCCAGTCGGGCTGGCGGCGGGGATCGAACCCCAACTTTGCCAGCATCTTCGCCCCCAGCCCTTCCTCCTCCAGGCGGACCGGGATGTCGTATATCGTGGCCATGTCCGGCGCCGAGATGATGTGCTCCTTCGGCACGTTGGCGTTGACCATGATCTTCTTCTTGCGCACATCGTCGAGGGGGGACTCGGCGCGGCAGATGATGAAGTCCGGAAAGATGCCCTGCTGGGACAGCAGCCGGATCGCCTGCTGCGTCGGCTTCGTCTTCATCTCCCCCACGTGGCTGGGAATGGGCAGATAGGTGATCAGCACGTAGAGGAAGTGCTCCTCGCCGAGCTCACGCTCCATGCCCTTCACGGCGAAGAGGAACAACTCGTTCTCGTAGTCCCCGCCGGTGCCGCCGATCTCGATGAGGACGATGTCGAATCCCTCGCCGGCCTCGACGATGCGGCGCTGCACCTCGTCGGTGAGGTGGGGGATCGGTTGCACGGTGTGGCCGAGGTACTCGCCCCGGCGCTCGCGCTCGATGACGGTGTGGTAGATCTGGCCGGTGGTCAGGTTGTTGCGCCGCGGCAGGTCGATACCCAGGAAGCGCTCGTAGTTGCCCAGGTCCTGGTCGATCTCGCCGCCGTCGTCGGTGACGAAGACCTCGCCGTGCTCGGTGGGCCGCATCGTGCCGGCGTCGTAGTTGATGTAGGGATCGATCTTGACGGCGGTGGTGCGGTACCCGTACTCGCGGAGAATGCGGCCCATGGAGGCGGTGGTGAGCCCCTTGCCGACGCCGCTCATCACGCCGCCGGCGACGACGATGAACTTGGGACCCGCGTACTCCGTCACGCTCTTCCTCCGGCTCCTGTGGCGCCGCGGCGGCCCCGGAGCCGCGCGGAGAGGCTCACTCGATGATCCTGGGGACCCGGAAACACCCGTCCCTCGTGTCGGGCGCCTGGGCGAGCAGTTCCGTCCGTCCGTCGAAGGGCACGGCCTCGTCCCGGCGCAGGACGCCGGCCACCGGCGTGGCGTGGGAGGTGGGCTCCACGCCGTCGGTGTCGAGCTCGTTGAGCTTTTCCATGTAGGCGAGGATGCGGCCGAGCTCGGCGGTGAGGCGCTCTTCCTGCGGCGCCGACAGATCCAGGCGGGCCAGGGCCGCAACCCGCTTCACGTCGTCGATGGTGACCGCCATGGAAGCCTCAACGAAGAAGGCCCGGGGCAGGCCCGGGCGCCGGTGAAATATGCCCCGGCCCCGGGGCCGGCGCAAGAAAGCGGCATCCTCGGCTGCCGGTCCCCGGGAGCCGCCGGGCCGCCCTATATTCGATGGCCATGGCCTCCCACCGCCCCTTCACCGTCGACCAGGCGAACGGCATGATCCCCTGGCTGGAGTCGGTCCTCGAACGGCTGGACCGGCACCGGGAAAGCTGGCTCCGGCACTACGAAGGCCTGCAGATCCTGCAGACCTTGTGGGGTGACGACGTCGAGTCGGCGGATAACCCGGACCACGCCGAGCTCCTCGACCACCGCCGCGCCATGGAGACCGAGTCAGCGGCGGTGGAGAGGATCGTGCGCGAGGACATCCTCGGCCACGGGCTGCGGTTCCCCGCCGGCGGCCTGGAACAGGGGATCGTCGACTTCCCCACGACCTTCGAGGGCCGCTGGGTCTACCTGTGCTGGCGCCGCGGCGAGCCCGGGATCGGCCACTGGCACGAGGTCGACGGCGGCTTCGGCGGACGCCGCGAGATCACCGACGAGCACGTCATCGGCATGGGTCGGGACGACGAGCTCCCCGACGATTCGGTCCTCGACTTCTGACCGTCCGGCAGCCCGCCCCCTGCCTTGCCAGGGTCCCCACATGATGGTATCGTTCCACTGCTGCTCCCCAGCCGGTAGTGGTCCGCCCCCTCTCCCCCCTCCAGCGCCCGCGCCTCCGGCGAGGAGATTCCGGCCTTGCGCCTGACCCATCTCGACCTCTTCGGCTTCAAGTCCTTCCTCGACAAGACCGAGATCCCCTTCGGCCCCGGGATCTCCGGGATCGTGGGTCCCAACGGCTGCGGCAAGTCCAACATCGTCGAGGCGATCCGCTGGGTCCTCGGCGAGCAGCGCGCCGGCGCCGTCCGCGGCCACCGCATGGAGGACGTGATCTTCGCCGGCACCCGGGGCCGCAAACCCCTGGGGATGTGCGAGGTATCGCTGACCATCGACAACGCCGAGCAGGGGTTGGCCATCGACTACTCGGAGGTGACGCTCACCCGCCGCCTCTTCCGCTCGGGCGACAGCGACTATCTGCTGAACAAGGTCCCCTGCCGGCTCCTCGACATCCAGAACCTGCTGATGGACACCGGCCTGGGCCCGGGAGCCTACTCCGTCATGGAGCAGGGGATGGTCGACGAGATCGTCGACGACCGGACCGAGAACCGCCGCCGCATCCTCGAGGAGGCGGCGGGGATCACCAAGTACAAGGCCCGCCGGCGGTCGACCTGGAGCAAGCTCGAGTCGACGCGGGCGGACCTGCAGCGCATCGAGGACGTCGTCGGCGAGATCAAGCGCAACGTCGACCTCCTCGGACGGCAGGTGGGCAGGGCCCGCCGCTACCAGGAGCTCAAGGCCGAGCTCGACGACCTCGACGTGCGCCACGGACGGCACGAGTTCTTCTCTCTTCAGGAGCGGCTGCAGCCCCTGCAGCAGGAGTTCGACGAGCTGTCGAGAACGGTCGAGGCGGGGCTGACGAGGTTCACGGGCCTCGAAGCGGAGCTGGAGACGGAGCGCCTCGGCCTCACCGAGTCCGAGGGAGCCCTGCAGGAGGCCGGCCGGCGCCTCTCGCAGTGCCAGGAAGAGATCCACGCCCTCGACACGCACCTCGTCTCGTCGCGGGAGCAGCGCAAGGCCAGGGACGAGTCGATGCAGCGGGCCTCCGAACAGCGGGAGGAGTCCCGGCGCCAGCTTGGCGAGGCCGGGGCCCGCCTCGACGAGACCCGATCAAGCCTGGAGCGGTCGGAGGCCGAGGCCGCCGGAATGGCGGACCGCCTGCGGTCCCAGAAGGAGAGGACCGGCGCCGCCGACGAGGAGTTCGACTCCGTCCGAGCTGGCCTGGAGGGCGAGAACCGCCGCCTGCGCGAGCTGCTGCGCGAGAAGAGCGAGGGCAGCGAGTCGATGGCCCGCCTGCGCAGCGAGCGCCAGGGGCTGGAACAGATGGCGGAGCACCTGCGCGCCGAGGCCGCCGAGGACGACGACGGCCTGAACCAGGCCCGCGGGTCGGTGGCGGCGGCCGAGTCGTTGCTGGAGACGCGCCGGGGGCGGATCACGGCCATCTCCGCCGCCCTGGACTCTGCCGCCAGGCGAGGGTCCGAAGCCGCCTCGGCGGCCTCCGCCCACGGCGGTCCCCTGGCCGACCTGCGCCGCGACATCGAGTCCGGGCGCGCCCGCCTGCAGGGTCTGGAGCGGCTGCGCTCCGGGTACGAGGGCTACGGCGGGGGAGTCCGGGAACTGCTCGTCGATTCCCCCTGCTCCGGGCTGTTCGAGGGCGTCCTCGGGGACCTGATCGAGGTCGAGCCAGGCCTGGAACGCGCCGTGGAGACCGCCCTGGGCGATGCCGTGGAGGCCCTCGTGGCCCGCGGGGACGAGGGCCTGCTGGAGGCCCTGGAGTACCTCCGCGGCCGCTCCGGCCGCGCCGGGATCTACCCCCTCTCCTGGCAGACCGGCCCCGGGGAACCGGCCGTGGACCCGAGCGGCGTCGACGGGGTCTCGGGGCCCTTGGCGGAGCGGGTCCGGGCGGGGGACCACCTGGCTCCGCTGTTGAACCGGCTGCTGCACAACACCTTCGTCGTGGACGATCTGCCCACGGCTGTCGCCCTCGCCCGCCGGCACCGCGGACTGCCCATGCGCCTGGTGACCGCCGGCGGCGAGGGGATCGGCACCGACGGCCGCCTGACCGGAGGCGCCGAGGCGCCGGAGGAGGGCCTGCTCCACCGGCGGCGGGAGATCGCCGAACTGCGCTTCGCTCTGTCCCGCCGGCAGGCGCGTCTGGCTGCTGCCGAGGCGCTGGCCGCGGCGGAGGTCAGGCGCTGCGGCATCCTCGATGCCCGCGTCGAGGCCCTGACCCGGGGGCTGGAGGACGAAAGCCGGGCCGAAGCCGGAGAGCGCCTGCAACTGCGCTCCGCCCGCGAGGAACAGCACCGGCTGAGGGCCCGGCGGGAGCAGCAGCAGGCCCGTCTGGCCGCCACCGAGGGGAAGCTGCAGAAGCTGGCCGGCAGCGCCCCCCGGGAGGAGGCCCGGCTGGCCGCGATCGAGGAGGAGATCTCGGAACTCGAAGGCCGGATCCAGGCCGGGGAGGAGCGGCTGAAAGCCGCCGAGGGGGCTCGCCGGGAGCAGCAGGAGGCCCTCAACGGGTTGCGCCTGGAGAGCGTCCGGATCGACGCCGAGGCCAGGGCCCTGCGGGACGAGTGCGGGCGCCTCGAGCGCCTCCACAAGAGCCACCAGACCTCGATCGAGCGGCTGCAGGACGAGGTCGCCCGGGCCGACCGGGAGAGGGCCCGCCTGGGGGCGGAGGAAGAGGCGATCACCACCCAGCTGGCCGTCCGGCACAAGGAACGCGAGGGCCTGGAAGGCGAGCGTCAGGAGCGCCACCGCCAGTGGCAGGACCGCACCACCGGAGCCCGCGGACTGGAGGAGGAGATCGGCCGCCTGCAGCGGGAACTGGGCGCCGATCAGGAGCGCCGCCATCGGCAGGAGCTGCAGCTGGCGGAGATGAAGGCCGAGTGCCGCCGGATCGAGGGGCGCCTGAACGAGGAGTACGAGGTTGCCGTAGCCTCCCTCGGCCCCCTGGACGAGACCGACTTCGACGCCGCCGCCGCCGCCGAGCGGCTGGAGCGCATCCGCCGCTCCATCGCCCGGCTGGGCTCGGTTGACGTGGGGGTGCTGCAGGACTACGAGGAGCAGAAGGAGCGCTACGACTTCCTCTGCCGGCAGCGCGACGACCTCGAGTCGGCCGCCGAGGATCTGCGCAAGGCCCTTCAGCGCATCGACCGCGTCGCCCGGAGCAAGTTCCGCGAGACCTTCGCCGAGATCCGCGAGAAGTTCCGCGAGACCTTCGCCAGGTTCTTTCCCGGCGGCGAGGCCGATCTGTCACTGGAGGCGGACGTAGACCCCCTGGAGTCGAACATCGAGATCACCGCCCGGCCCCGCGGCAAGCGCCTGCAGAGCATCGGCCTGCTCTCCGGCGGCGAGCGTGCCCTGACGGCGATCTCCCTGCTCTTCGCCATCTACCTGGTCAAGCCGAGTCCCTGGTGCATCCTCGACGAGGTCGACGCGCCTCTGGACGACGCCAACACCGAGCGCTTCCTGCGGGTGCTGCGGGAGTTCGCACGCACCACCCAGTTCATCCTGGTGACCCACAACAAGCTGTCCATGGCATCGGCCGACTCCCTGCACGGCGTGACCATGCCGGAGGAGGGCGTGTCGCAGCTGGTCTCGGTGCAGGTTGTGGAGGAGATGCTCGAAGCGGCGGGCTGAGGCGGCCTCAGCCTTCCCGCAACCCGTACGGGTCCTGCTCCACCAGCATCCGAGCCCGTTGAGCGGTCCGCTCGTCCTTCGAGCCCAGGGCCTCCCGCAGGAAGGCCGGATTCTCCACGAGGAAACGGCGCATGGCCCCGCCGGGGTCGCCGAGGTAGTCGGCGAGCACGGCGTGCTGGGCGGCACTGATCAGGCCGCGGCGGTGCAGCTCGGCGAACAGCGCCCCGTCGACGCGCAGGCACGCCTCGGCGTCGACTCCGCAGGCGGCGATCACCTCCATCCCCCCCTGTCCGCGGTCGACGACGTTGGCGCTCACCGCCATGTCGCCGCCGCGGCCTCGCAAGGCCGGGATCCAGGCGCGCGTGTAGGAGGAGGCCTCGGTCACCAGGTCGGCCACGTGGGCGGTACGCCGTCCCCTCAGGTCCTCCACCGGGGCCAGGAGGTTCCCCTCGGCCATCAGGGCGCCGCTGTCCTTGTAGAGGTAGAGGTGCGGCAGCCCGGTCCTCAGGGCGGCGCCCGTGGAGAAGAACCAGTCCCGCCGCTCCCCTCCCGAGACCCAGTCGACCCCACCCTCGGGCTCACGTCCGCGGATCGAGGCGGCGAGAGCGTCGATCACCCCGGCATAGCCCGGGTCCGAAGCCAGTTGCGAGGAGACGCGCTCCTGCAGGCGGGCGTGGAAGTCGGCGGATCTCGACTCGGCATCGATGAAGGCGAGCAGCTCCCCGGCGCGCTCCGGGCCGCCGAAGAGGAAGTGGGTGTTGATGTAGTACGGTCCAACCGTGCCGGAGGTGTACCAGAACACCTGCCCCGGGGGCGCGATGCGCAACGCCTCGGAGCGCACGAGGGACTCGAGCAGGTCCATCAGGGCAGGTCGGCCTCGTCGAGATCGCACAGCCGCGGATTGACGGCGTCCCGGTGGGAGATCACCGGAGGCCGGCCGGGGTCGACGCCCCAGTCGAGACCGAGGCCGGGATCGTCCCAGGCCAGGCCGTGCTCGTCGGCTCCCGTGTAGTACTGGTCGACGACGTAGAGGAAGGTCGCCTCGGAGAGGGTGTGGTAGCCGTGGGCGACCCCCGGCGGGATGAAGAGGGTGCGGAAGGACTCGCCGGCGAGCTGCAAGGTCTCGCCCAGGCCGCGGGTCGGAGAGCCCCGCCGCAGGTCGTACAGACCGACGCGCAGGGAGCCGGCCACACAGTGCCAGCAGTCGGCCTGGAGGTGGTGGAAGTGCAGGCCGCGGAGGACCCCGGGACCCGAGTGCGAGCGGTTGACCTGGAGCCGGTCCCAGGCGCGCCCGGGGAACCACTCGCGGCGGAAGATCTCGGCGAACCGGCCGCGGTCGTCGCCGAAGACGTCCAGCTCGACGGTGAAGACGCCGGCGATCCGACCTTCCTTGCGCTCCACCCCCTCAGCCTCCTCGGCCGCAGCACTTCTTGTGCTTGCGGCCGCTGCCGCAGGGGCAGGGGTCGTTGCGCCCCACCTTGGGCTGCTCTCGCCGGAAGGTGACCACCCGCTCCGGCAGCAGCCGCTCTCCCTCCAGCATCTCGGCGGGGCGCCGGCCGTCGAGACCGTCTCGCGGCGTCTGCAGCCACTCGTCGTGGAGCCGGTGCAGTTCCTCCTCGCCGGGGGACTCGTGGCCGCGCTCCTGGCAGAACAGGCCGAAGTCGGCCATCAGCCGCCCCCGCGGCGAGTCGAGGACCTGCTGCAGCTGCGCGGGGTCGACACCGGGGGGAAGCGCCTGCCCGAGGGCGGCCAACTGCCCCTCGATGTCGATGCCGGGACCGGCGGCCGCTTCCGCGGGGTCCCGCGCCTCTTCCGCCGGATCTGCTTCCTCGACCGCGGCCGGACGAACCCGCGGCGCCAGCTCCGCGAGCAGGACGGCGAGGGGCTCCGCCGAGCCGGGGCGGTCGGCCGCCGCCTGCGAGGCGATCCACTCGGGATCTTCCCCGTCCGCCAGCAGCTCCAGGATCTCCTCCGCCTCGAGCCGCCGGATGCCGTTGGTCTCGCAGAACTCCTGCAGGGTCCGTGCGGCGTCCGCCTCCATCTCTCTCCGCTCCTGAATGGCCGCCCGAATCTAGGCCGCGTCCCTGGCTGGTCAAAGCGGGCGGGCGCTCAGAACTCTGACGGAGATCCTCAGAATCCTGAGCCGAAAGACCTGTCCCCGGCCTTGGAACCGGATTCGTCCGGGTGTTCACAATTCCTTCGGAGACAGCTGCTTACAACAGTTCCCCGAATCCTGGCACGATGATTGCCACCAGGAGACCAGACCAGATCCCCATCAGCCCCGTCAACCGATGGAGGCAGTCATGGATGCCAAGCAAGCCCTCGCTGATCGCAACCTGCTGCGGCAGGCCGCCCACGACACCAACCATCTCGCGGCCCTCGTGCGGCGCTACCGCGCCCCCTGTTCAGCTTCGTCTATCGCTTCGTGGGCGACCGCGAGACCGCCGAGGACATCGTGCAGGAGACCTTCCTGCGATGCCTGCGGCACAAGCACCAGTATCCCGCCATCGAGCAGGTCTCGACCTGGCTCTATACGATCGCCGGCAACCTGGCCAAGACCGAGCTGCGCCGGCGCAAGCGCTGGCACTGGGTCCCCATCGGCCCGATGCCCGAGGAGGAGGAGCGCGTCTCCTGCTACGAGCCAGTGGACTCGGACCCGCTTCCTGGCGAGTATACGGATGCGCGCAAGGTCCACTCCTCGGTGGCCCGAGCGATCGACGAGCTGCCCGCCGAGTTCCGGGAGGCGGTGGAGCTGCGCGACCTCAACGGCCTCTCCTACGAGGAGATCGCCAAGATCATCGACTGCCCGGTGGGCACGGTGAAGTCCCGCGTCAACCGGGGACGCCTGCGGCTGCAGAAGCGTCTGCGCTCCCTGGCCGACGAGTTCCTCGGAGAGCTCATGCCGGCCGCCGCCTGAGTCCGCGAAAGGACCCGACGTGAACGTCGACCGCTCCCTCCTGCTCTCCGACCTCGAACGCCTGCTGGTGGCTCACGGACCCTCCGGGGTCGAGGAGGAGGTCGACGCTCTGCTCCGTGAGATGCTCCACTCCTGCGGCGAGATCCGTCAGGATGCCGCCGGCAGCCTGGTCCTCCACTTCCCGGGCCGCCGGAGCGGCGGCGCCGTCGCCGTCACCGCCCACAAGGACGAGATCTGCATGATCGTCAAGCGGGTCGAGGCGGAGGGACGCCTGCGCGTGCAGCCCGTGGGCGGGCTCCATCCCTGGGCCGTGGGCGAGACCCCGGTGGAGATTCTCGCCGACGAAGCGGTCCCCGGGGTGCTGTCCATCGGCTCCAAGCACGTCTCGGGCGAGAGCCCCGCCGGCGCCCTGAAGTCCGGCGCCGCCCTGACCTGGGAGAAGATGCACGTGGAGACGAAGCTCGACGCCGAGAGCCTGGAGCGCCTCGGCGTGCGGCCCGGGCGGCGCGTCGTCCTGGCGCGGGGGCGCAAGACCCCCATGTGGCTGGGAGAGGAGTTCCTGTGCGGCTACAACCTCGACTGCCGGGCGGGACTCGCCGTGCTCGTGGCCGCCGCGCGCCAGCTGCAGCGGGAGCCGCCGGACCGGGACGTCTACCTCGTGGCCAGCGCCGAGGAGGAGATCGGCGGACTCGGCGCCATCTGGTCGGTGGGCCAGCTGGCGGCGGAGACCGTCATCGCCCTCGACCTGGCCCCCGTGGCCGACGAGTACCAGATCGTCAACAGCGCCGACCCGGTCCTGCCCTGCAAGGATGTCTCCGGGCTCTACAGCCAACCCCTGATCGACCACCTGACGGGGCTGGCCGACGGTCTCGGCTTCGGCGTGCAGACCGCCGTCCTCACCAGCTACGCCAGCGACGCCACCCTGGCCAAGGCCGCGGGATCGGCCGGCCGCGCCGCCTTGGTCGCCTATCCCGGCGACAACACCCACGGTTACGAGATCTGTCACGCCGGCGCCATCGTCAACTGCGCGCGGCTGCTGCTGGCCCTCCTGTACGACCCTCGGGGCTGAAGACCCGACGCCGGCGGGGCGCCTTCAGTAGGCCCGGCGCACGAAGAACTCCAGCATCTCCCGCAGAAGGTCCCGCTCCTCCGTCGCCGGCAGTTCCTCCAGCAGGGCGCGGGCTTCCTGCCCGCGCCGGTCCGCCACCTCGGAGGCGTAGGCGATCGAGCCGTGCTCGTCGGCCATGCCGATGACGGTCTCGATCTGCTCCGGTGTGGTCTCCTCGCGGGCCGTGTGCAGGATCTCGAGAACGCAGCGGCGGTCGTCGCCGCCGCACTTGCGCAGCAGGTCGATGATGATCAGGGTGCGCTTGCCCTCGGCGATGTCGCCTCCCCGCTCCTTGCCGTAGGCCCCCGCCGTCAGGCCCGGAGCCTGGGCCGCGTCGCCGGCGGCGGACATCAGGTTCAGCAGGTCGTCGCGGATCTGGAAGGCGATGGCCATGGCCTCGCCGAAGTCGCCGATGGCGCGCTGCTGCTCCTCCGGCGCCCCGGCGATGATCGCCCCCGCCGTGCAGGGCCCCCGCCCGGTGTACCAGCCGGTCTTCTTCCGCAGCATGGTCATGAACTCCGCCTCGTCGGGGACCGTGCGGCTGCGGATCCAGCCGATGTCGTAGGCCTGCCCCTCGAAGGTCTCCCGGGAGCCGCGGAGCATCTCCTCGATCAGGGTCAGGGTCATCTCGCACCCGAGGAGCGGTCCGTTGGCGGCGAGCATCTCGAAGACCTTGGCGTACAGGGCGTCGCCGATGTTGATGCTCAGAGGCACCCCGTGGAGGCGGTGCATGCAGGGCTCGCCGCGGCGCATCTCCGAATCGTCCTCGATGTCGTCGTGGAGCAGGGCGAAGGACTGGAACATCTCGAAGGCGGCGGCGGTGCGCGTGGCCCGGCGCAGATCGCCGCCGAGGGCAGCGCACGACAGCATCACCAGGGCCGGCCGGGAGCGCTTGCCGCCGCGCTCCGGGTAGACGCGCATCGGGCCGTAGAGATACGCCTCGGGCTCGCGCGCGGGGAGGAAGGAGAACAGTTCCTCCTCCATGAGGGGGATGTAGCTCTCGAGGAAGGCACGCAGCCGGGGGGATACGTCGGCCATTCGGCCCCCCTCCCTACTGGCTCGGACCGGCCACCCGGAGGCGGGTCAGGGCCCTCAGCAGGGCTGCCCGGGCGCGGTCGGCGTCGATGTCGACCTGCGAGCTCAGCCGTTGCCGCGCCCGGTCGCGGGCGGCCTCGGCCCGCGTCACGTCGATCTCGGAGTCGTACTCGGCGGTCTCGGCCAGCACCGCGACGCCCTCGCCGGAGACCTCGACGAAGCCGCCGCTCACCGCCATGGACCGGCGCCCCGCCTCCTCCACGAAGGACAGGGGGCCCGCCGTCAGGGCCGCCACCATGGGGGCGTGGCGCGCCAGCACGCCGAAGGAGCCCTCGCTCCCGGGCGCCTGGAGGCTCGACACGGACCCGGAGAACAGGACGCGCTCGGGGGTGACGATGCGCAGGGGGTAGTCGGCCATGGGCTACAGCTTCTCGGCCTCCGCCAGGGCGTCCTCGATGGTGCCCACGAGGAAGAAAGCCTGCTCCGGAACGTCGTCGTGGGCGCCCTCGACGATCTCGCGGAAGCCGCGTACGGTGTCCTCGATCTTGACGTAGGCCCCCGGCTTGCCGGTGAAGGCCTCGGCCACGTGCATGGGCTGGGTGAGGAAGAACTGGATCTTGCGGGCCCGGGAGACGACCAGCTTGTCCTCGTCGGACAGCTCGTCGATGCCGAGGATGGCGATGATCTCGCGCAGGTCGCGGTAGCGCTGCAGGATCTCCTGAACCCGCTGGGCCACCTCGTAGTGCTCGTCGCCGACCACGCGCGGGTCGAGGATGCGGGAGCTGGAGGCGAGGGGATCGACCGCCGGGTAGAGGCCCTGGTCGGCCAGGGCCCGCTCGAGGACGATGCGTCCGTCGAGGTGGGCGAAGGCGGAGACGACTCCCGGGTCGGTATAGTCGTCGGCGGGCACGTAGATCGCCTGCACCGAGGTGATGGAGCCGCTCCGAGTCGTGGTGATGCGCTCCTGGAGGGCGCCCATCTCGGTGGCCAGGGTGGGCTGGTAGCCGACGGCCGACGGCATGCGCCCCAGCAGGGCCGAGACCTCGGCGCCGGCGAGGATGAAGCGGAAGATGTTGTCCACGAAGAACAGCACGTCCTGGCCGCTCTCGTCGCGGAAGTGCTCGGCGATGGTCAGCCCGGTCAGGGCGATGCGCTGGCGCGCCCCGGGCGGCTCGTTCATCTGGCCGAAGACCATGGCCGTCTTGTCGATCACCCCCGACTCCTCGAGCTCGCCCAGGAGGTCGTTGCCCTCGCGGGTGCGCTCGCCGACGCCGGCGAAGACCGAGTAGCCGCCGTGGCCCGAGGCGACGTTGTTGATCAGCTCGGTGAGGATCACCGTCTTGCCGACGCCGGCGCCGCCGAAGAGGCCGAGCTTGCCGCCGCGGGCGAAGGGGCAGATCAGGTCCATGACCTTGACGCCCGTCTCGAGCATCTGGTCGGTGGTGACCTGGTCCTCGTGAGGGGGCGGTTCCCGGTGCAGGGGCCGCCGCGGCGTCTCCTCGGGCAGAGGATCCTTGCCGTCGATCGGCTCGCCGATGACGTTGAACAGGCGGCCCAGGGCGGCCTCGCCCACGGGCACCTGGATCGGGCCGCCGGTGTCGACGACCCGGGCGCCGCGCCCCATGCCGTCGGTGGCGTCCATGGCCACGCAGCGCACGAGGCTCTCGCCCAGGTGCTGCTGCACCTCGAGGACGAGCCGCTCGTCGCCCGGGCGGTCCTCCTCGGCCACCTCGAGGGCGTTGTAGATCGGCGGCAACTCGCCCCCGGCGAAGTCTACGTCCACGACGACGCCGATGATCTCCTTGACCGTTCCTTCCTTCATCCTTGTCCCTTCGTCTCTTACTGGGCGACGGCCTCGGCGCCGCCGATGATGTCCATCAGTTCGAGGGTGATCGAGCTCTGGCGCTCCTTGTTGACCTCGCGGGTCAGCTCGGTGATCAGGTCTCCGGCGTTCTTGGTGGCGTTGTCCATGGCCGCCATCTGGGCGGCGAAGAACCCGGCGTTGGTCTCCAGCAGGGCCCGCCACACCTGGAAGCTCACGTGGCGCGGCACGAGGGCTTCCAGCAGGCGCTCGGGACCGGGCTCGAAGATGCAGCTGCCCGCCCCTGGGTCCTGGTCCCCCGCCGGCGCGATGGGCAGCAGCTGACGCACCACCGGCACCTGGCTGGCCACGGACCGGAACTCGGAGAAGATCAGCAGGGCGCGGTCGGTGCGCTCGGCGGCGTAGTCGGAGGTGAGTCCGCGGGCGATCTGCGCGGCGGTGGCGAACTCCAACTGGCGGAAGACGTCGGCGTGATGTCTCGAGGCCTCGAAGCCGCGGCTGGCCAGGAAGTCGCGCCCCTTGCGCCCCACGGTGGTCAGCTCGACCTCGACACCTGCCTGCGACTCCAGCTCGAGGCGCGCCTGGCGCCCGACGTTGCCGTTGAAGCCGCCGCAGAGGCCGCGGTCGGCACTGACCACCACCACCGACAGGCGCCGGACCTCCCGCTGCCGGAACAGGGCGTGATCGGACTCGACGCTGCCCTGGATCCGCCGCAGAGTCCGGTCGATCTGCTCGGCGTAGGGGCGGGCCGACTCGATGGCGTCCTGGGCGCGGCGCATCTTGGCGGCGGCCACCATGTACATGGC
Organism: Candidatus Latescibacterota bacterium; assembly: GCA_964291625.2. Classification (GTDB taxonomy): domain Bacteria; phylum Latescibacterota; class UBA2968; order UBA8231; family UBA8231; genus UBA8231. The sequence continues at coordinate 617,051 of OZ220089.1, forward strand.
GTTCGTGACCCGCTGGATGTTGCCGATCGACGAGACCCGCGTCCGCAGCTGCCGAAGGGTCGCCACTAGCCGTCCGTGGGGCGGAAGGTGCTCTTGAACTGCTCGATGGCCGCCTTCAGGCTCTCCTTGGCGTCATCGTCGAGATCGCGGCTGTCGCGGATCTGCGCCAGCAGTTCGGGCTGCCGGTCCCGCATGTGCTCCAGCAGCTCCTCCTCGAAGCGGCGAACGTCGGCCGTGGGCAGGTCGAGAGCGTGGTCGATGGCGGCCAGGGCCACCGTCTCCTCCTCGAGGGGCAGCGGCGTGTACTGGCCCTGCTTGAGCAGCTCCATCAGCTTCTCGCCGCGGTTGAGCAGGTTGCGCGTCGCCTGGTCGAGGTCGGAGGTGCCGAACTGGGCGAAGGCCTTGACCTCGTTGTAACGCGCGATGTCGCCCTTGATCGAGCGCGCCACCGCTTTCATCGCCCGTGTCTGGGCGTCGGAGCCGACGCGCGACACCGAGGCGCCAACGTCCATGGCCGGGCGGTTGCCGGCGTGGAACAGCTCGGGCTTGAGCAGGATCTGGCCGTCGGTGATGGAGATGACGTTGGTGGGCACGAAGGTGGAGACGTCGCCTTCGAGGATCTCGATCACGGGCAGGGCCGTCAGCGACCCGCCGCCCTTCTCGTCGCTCATCTTCGCGGCGCGCTCCAGCAGCCGCGAGTGCAGGTAGAAGACGTCGCCCGGGTAGGCCTCGCGCCCCGGCGGCCGGCGCAGGACCAGCGACATCTCGCGGTAGGCCCAGGCCTGCTTGGACAGGTCGTCGTAGATGATCAGGGCATGCTGCCCGCGGTCGCGGAAGTATTCGCCCATGGAGCAGCCGGCGTAGGGGGAGAGGAACTGCAGCGGCGCCGGGTCGGAGGCCGTGGCGGAGACGACGATGGTGTAGTCCATGGCGCCGTTGGCCTCGAGCTCGGCCACCACCTTGGCCACGGTGGAGGCCTTCTGGCCGATGGCGACGTAGATGCAGATGAGGTCGCCGCCCTTCTGGTTGATGATCGTGTCCACGGCGATCGCCGTCTTGCCGGTCTGCCGGTCGCCGATGATCAGCTCGCGCTGGCCGCGGCCGATGGGCACGGTGGAGTCGATGATCTTTATGCCCGTCTGCACCGCCTCGCTCACCGGCTGGCGCTCGATCACGCCCGGCGCCTTGCGCTCCACGGGCAGGCTCTCGGCCGCCTCGATCTCGCCCTTGCCGTCGAGGGCCCGGCCGAGAGGATCGACGACGCGGCCGAGGAGGGCCTCTCCCACGGGCACCTCGACGATGCGGCCCGTGCGCTTGACCTCGTCGCCTTCGTGGATCCGGGTGTCGTCGCCGAAGAGGACGCAGCCGACGTTGTCCTCCTCGAGGTTGAGGGCCATGCCCATGATGCCGTGGGGGAACTCCACCAGCTCGCTGGCGCGCACGTTGCCGAGGCCGTGGACGCGGGCGATGCCGTCGCCCACGTAGAGCACGGTGCCGCTCTCGTAGACATCGACCTGCTTCTCGAACCCCAGCAGTTGCTGCTTGAGGATTGCGGAGATCTCGTCGGGCTGGACCAGCGCTTCGGCGGGCATTCGGCTCTCTCGTTCCTGAATTGGTTGCAGTTGGCTGCGGCCGGCCTCAGGCGCTCACCAGGCGGTCCCGGAGGCGTCGCAGCTGGGTGTCGACGGAGGCGTCGAAGACGATGTCGCCGACGCGGGCGACGAGACCGCCGCGGAGCGACTCGTCCACCTCGGCCCGGACGCTTACCCGGCGGCCGGTGTAGCGCGACAGGCGGCTGCCCAGGGCCTCGACCTGCCCGGGCGTCAGGGCCGTTGCGCTGCGGACCTCGGCGGTATCGACCCCGGCGCGCTCGTCGAGCATGGCCAGGGCCGCGTCGATCATGTCGGCCAGAGCATGGCTACGGCCCCGTGAGGCCACCAGGCGCGTGAAGTTGAGGGTGAGAGGCTGCACCTTGCCGGCCAGGACGGCCTCCAGCGCCTTCGACGCCGTGGCCCCGTCGGCGAGGCGGTTGCCGAGGAACTCCCGCAACTCCCCGGAGGCGCGCAGGGTGGCCGCCAGCCCTTCCAGGTCGCGGCGCACCTCTACGGTGACACCGGTCTCCTCCGCCGCTTCGAGGAGGGTTACGCCGTAGCGCCGGACCAGCTCGGTTGCCTTGGCCATCGGCTCAGGCGGACGGCTGCGACTGCGGCAGGCGTCCGATGAAGTCGTCGGCGAGCTTGCGGTTGCGCTCGCCATCGAGCTCGGCGTCGAGGATGGCGCCGGCGGCCTGTACTGCCATGTCGGCCGCCGCCTCGCGCAGCTCGACCAGGGCGGCGCGCTTCTCCGCCTCGATGCTCTCGGATGCCCGCTCGGCGGTCCGCTGCGCCTCCTGGCGGGCCTCCTCGACGATGCGGGCGCCCACCTGCTCGGCGGCCTCCCGCGCCTCGGCCACGATCCGCCGCGCCTCGGACTCGGCCCCGGCGAGCCTCTCCTCGTGCTCTGCCAGCCGTGCCTCGGCCTCCTGGCGGGCCCGGTCGGCGCTCTCGAGAGAGTCGCGGATGCGTTTCTCCCGCTCGTCCAGGGCCGCCAGCAGCGGACCCCACACCTTCGCCCTGAGGATGAGGAGCACCACCGCAAAGGTGATGATCGTCCAAAGGATGAGGCCGGGATGGGGGCTGAGCAGATCCATGCTACTTGGTCACCACCACGAGGACGCAGATGATCTCGGCCAGCAGGGCGACGCCCTCGATGAGGGCTGCGGCGATGATCATGTTGGTGCGGATGTCGGCCACCGCTTCGGGCTGGCGCGAGATCCCCTCGAGGGCGCCGGCGGCGAGCAGGCCGATACCTATGCCCGCGCCGATGGCGCCGAGACCGGCGCCGATGGCGGCGCCCATGTACGCAAGTTCCATTGGGTCGACTCCTCCTCAGTGTTCCGGGTGGGCGGCCATGTTCACGAACAGGGCCGTGAGCAGCGTGAAGATGAAGGCCTGTATGCAGGCGATGAAGATGTCCAGAAGGTAGAGAGCCGCCGCCAGCGCCACCGAGGCCGGCGCCACCCAGTAGCTCTTGAGCATGATGATCATGCCCAGGAAGACGAGGATGGCGACGTGGCCGGCGATCATGTTGGCGAAGAGGCGGATGCACAGGGCGAAGGGCCTGGCCAGCATGCCGATGATCTCGATCGGCACGAGGATGATCAGCAGCGGCGCCGGCACCCCCGACGGCACCAGGTTCTTCCAGTGGCCGAAGAAGCCGTTGTTGAGGATGCCGGCCCCCTGGGCGACGGCGAAGGAGATCAGGGCGAGGGCGGCGGTGACGCTGATGTTCCCCGTCGCCGTGGCGCTGTACGGCAGCAGGCCGAAGAGGTTGCAGTACAGGATGAAGAAGAAGACGGTGAGCAGGAACGGGAGGTAGGCGCGGCCGCCCTCTCCCATGACCGGCAGGACGACCTCGTCGCGCAGGAAGAGGACGATCGTCTCGAGAAGGTTGGCCAGGCCCGACGGCACCAGGGCGGGGCGGCGGAAGCAGGCCAGCATGGTGAGGACGAGGAGCCCGCTCGCCAGCCACATGACCAGCACGTGGCGGGTGATGGACATGTCGACGCCGAGGATCGGCTCGGCCAGTCCGAGCGCCTCGGACAGGCCCCTCAGATCGATGTGACCGTCGAAGATGTGGTGGGCGTTGACGAAGGGCACCTCCAGGTAATCGTGGTCCAGGACGTGCCCGATTACGTCTACTTGATTGTCCGCGCCGTCGGCGGCGGACGCCTCTCCTGCCATTGACTCCACCCGGGAGTGGCCAGGGGTACTGGGAACAAGACTTGAGAAGTTGCGGAACTTGGCGGTTGGCCCTGTTGCGCGGCCGGGAGAAAAATGTGTGTGCCCCGAGGTCTTGTCAACAGCACTCAGGGCCGCGGGGGGCGGCCGGCGCCGCGGGCCACGAGGACCACCTCCAGGGCGAGAAAGACCAGGTAGGCCACGATCAGGCCGGCGGCGTACCCGGTCCTGTGGGTATCCGTGAACCACAGCAGAACGAGGGAGACGGCGGCCACCAGCAGCAGCCTGGCCGCGGTGCCTCCGAGGATGGCGACCACGAGGGCCCGGGGGTGCCTCGCGCCGAGGCGCAGACCGATCCAGGCGATGACGGCACTGGCGGCGGCCACCAGGACTCCGGCCGCGGCGGCGATCCATGGATCCTGCATGATCAATCCCCTTCCTCGAGATCGTTCGGACGATCGCCGGAGACCAGGGCCCGGCAGACCTGGTAGAAGGCGGCCACGGCGCCGACGAAGGCCCCCGCGAGCAGCAGCCACGGCGACGTGTCGAGCTCGCCGTCGGCCCACCACCCGGCGGCGGCGCACACGACCACGGTCACCGCGAACTGCACGCCGAGACCGGCCAGGCGGCCGACCTCTCGAAGCGCCCCCGGCTGCCCGCCGTCCCCGGGACTCACCGGAACCCCGCCGCCGCCCCGGCGATCTCCGCCGCCCGGGCCACGGGCGCCGGCCACAGGCCCAGCAGCAGCAGCAGCCCGGCGCTCAGGAGCGCCGCCGAAAGGCTCCCCGCATCCGGCGCCGATGTCCCCGCGGTCTGCTCCCGCCCCCAGGCGACGTGGGCCGCGAAGCGGAGGAAGACCCAGGCGCTGAGCAGAGCGTTGGCCAGCAGCAGCACGGAGCCCGCCGACGGGGTCTCGACCAGACCTGCGAACAGCGCCGCGCGGGCGGGAAAGGCAGCCGTGGGCGGCAGGCCTGCGAGGGCGATGAGGCAGACGCACAGGGCGCCGCCGGCCAGCGGCTCGCGGCGGGCCAGTCCGGCCGCCGTCCCTCCCCGGGCGATGGAGCCGCTCACCGCCAGCCCTCCCCCGAGGGCGAGGACCGCCGCCGTGAGTTGCAGCCACAGGCCGGGAGACGGGCCGGGGCCCGCCGCCAGGGCCGCCAGGCCGTATCCCGCCTGGATTACCACGCCGTACCCGAGCAGCGCCGTGAGCCTCCGCCGCCACAGGGCCAGCAGGTTGCCGGCCGTCACCGTCACCAGCGAGGCCGCCAGCAGCAGCGACGGCAGGTCCGGACGGACCTCCGCAAGGATCTCCACCAGCCGGCCCCCGACCACCAGGGCCGGCACCACGGAAACAGTCACCGTCAGCATCACCGCCGAGGGTGCGCATCCGGCGCTGATCCCGCCCACCCAGTAGTGGAAGGGCACGACTCCGGCGCGCACGGCGAGGCCCGTCAGCAACAGACCTCCCCCGGTGACGGTCATCGCCGCGGACCCGGCGTCCATGCCCCTCGTCAGTTGTTCCCACTGGGAGGTGCCGGCTCCCGCCCACAGGCAGGCGATGCCCAGGAGGGTCAGACCCGTGGCGGCGGCCATGGGACCGGCCTGGCGCAGGGCGGCGCGGCTGGCGGCGGCGGGTCCGAGGGCGTTGCCGGCGATCAGACTCGCGGAGGACAGCTCCAGACCGACGAACAGGACCACGAGATCCCGGGCGGAGACGGCTACCATGGCGCCCAGGACCCCCAGGGCCGTCAGGACGCCGGCCGCCGCCCGGACACCGGCCGGGGCGGGAGAGCCCGCCGCCAGCAGGCCCGCGAGCACGGCTCCCCCCAGGATCAGCAGGTCGGCGAAGGCGGCCACCGGATCGGCGTACAGCAGTCCGTGCCGCCCCAGGGAGACGGGGTCCCAGGCCTGCAGCGACAGGGACAGGGCCACCAGCAGGCCCCCGAGGGTGAGAACGGCGGGCGCGCGGCCGGGACGACGGGGCCAGAGCACGGCGTCGAGCAGGGCCAGGCCGATGGCCAGCAGTCCCAGGCTCGTCTCCGGCGCCAGGTCCGGGCCCGCCAGGTCCGTCCATCTCACGGGCGGATGCCCTTCACCTGCGCGGCCGGGGCCGCCTTCACCCCCGGCTCGCCGGAGGTCGGGGGACCCGGCCGCATGCGCTCGATGACCGGCCGGGCCCCGGACAGCAGCGGCTCCGGGCGCAGACCGACGACCCCGGCGGTGACGATGAGCAGCGCCAGAACCCGGCCCAGGGCCCCGCGGCCGGACGAAACCGGTCTCCGCGCCAGATCCACCACCGGATCGAGGAGCGCCACCGCGAGGACTCCCGATGAGAGGATGAGGAGCCAGCCCAGGCCCGGGTGGACTGACAGGACCCCCGCCACCAAGGTCAGCCAACCGGGCAAGGCCCCGCCCCCCGGGACGGCGGCCACGGTCAGACCCAGGGCCAGCCAGGCCCACGCGGTGCGCAGACCGCCCGCTCCCCGGTCCTCGATCCACAGGGCGAGAAGGAGCAGGGAGGCGCGCGGCAGGGCGATGCCCGCGGCCAGGGCCGCGGCTCCCAGAGCCTGGAGGCTGCCTGGCGCGAAGAGACCGGCAGCCACCAGGCCGCCGGTGGAGGCCACGGCCAGGGCCGCCCGCGGGGACAGGCCGGGACGGGGCTGGACAACCGCCAGCATCGCCGTCCAAAGGGAGCTCGAGCCGGCCCACAGGACCAGCCACGTCGAGGCCGCCAGGGCTTCGGCCGGAAACAGGGCCAGCCAGAATCGCAGCAGACCGAAGGCTCCCACCGCGCACCAGGCGCCGGAGATCAGGATCCGCCCGGAGAGGGCGCCGGACGTGCACACCGGGACCAGCCAGGTATGGAACGGCACCAGGGGGATCTGCATGGCCAGGGCCGCCGCCGCCAGCGCCGCCGCCGGCCCCCCGTGGGAGACGTCCGCGGCGGCGAGCTTGTCAACGAGGGTGCAGCCGTTCCCGGCGCCGCACAGGGCCGCGGCGGCGGCCAGCATCAGGGACCCGCTCGCCGCCCAGTGGGCGAAGCGGCGGCCGGCGCGCCCGCTGCCCGCTTCCCGGTCCAGGCCGAGGACCGCCGCCAGGGCCAGACCGGCGAGACCGTGGCCGGCGGCGGCGACCATCAGATCGCGGGTGGTCAGCACCAGGGCCATCCCGCCAGCGCCCGTCAGGGCCAGGGCCAGCCGGGCCCGGCTGGGCGCCCCCCCGAAGCGGCCCTCCACGCTCACCGCCAGCAGCAGCACCGCCGCCAGGGCCAGCAGGGCGTAGCGGTTGAGGCCGTCGATGGCCAGCGCCAGCCCGGAGCCCGTCGTCGCCAGCCACGGGGCGGTAGACCCCCAGGAGAGCTCCCGGCCGTGGGCGGCCTCCAGACATGAGAGGCCGGCGAGGAGCAGCAGACCCGCCGCGGCGGCGGTGGAGACCCTTCTTGCGGCGAGCCCCCGCAGCGGCGCCAGGGCGAGGCCCAGGGCCGCGCACAGAGGCAGCAGGACGATGCCCAGGGTCACGAAGGAGACGTCCACCTCAGCGGCCCTCCATGCACCACAGGACCACGAGCACCACCCCCGCGGCCAGGGCCGCCGGCCAGAGCCGCCGACTGGCGTGCTCCGCCCACGCCAGCGCCCAGCCCGCGCCGCGGAGAGCCAGGCCCAGGGCGCCCCAGGCGGCGCCGAGGACGGCGCCGTCGACGAAGGTCCACAGCCCCCGGCCCAGGGAGATGGCCGCCACGGCGACCCCCTGCTGAGCGGCGCCGGCGCCAAACCCGCCGGCGGCAAACCGGCGCGCGGCCGAGGCCGGCCGCAGGGCCGGGTTCAGACCCCGGCGCCAGATCAGGACGGAGATCCCCACGGCCGCGGCGTTGGCCGCGGCGGCCAGTCCGAATCCGTCCAACGGGGGCGCGGGCAGGCTCATCCAGGCGAGGACGGGCAGAGCCGCGAAGACCAGCCCGGCCGAGATCGATCCGGCCGCGGTCGGGAGAGCCGGCCGGACCACCTCCTTCGCGGCGGCCCGTGGAACCGCCCCTGCAAAGGGGGCGAGGGCGAGCCGGCCCATGGCGAGGACCGACAGGGCGAATGGGGCCAGGACGGCGGCCATCCCCGCGGGTCCGTAGCCGCCATAGGCATGCTTCAGCAGGAGTGCCTGACCCCAGAGCCCGGTGAGGGAGAGGACCGGGACCAGGACGGCGGCCAGGCACATCCACCGGGCCGCCGGCAGGGAGCCGCCCAGGCCGCCGAGCTGGTTTAGCCGCACCACCGCCGGGAGGGCGGCCCTGACCAGACCGAGGCCCGCGGCCAGGCAGAGCCGGGCGCCCAGGGCCGTGCCCAGCACCAGCCATCCCGCGATTGGATCGGCTGCGGCCGCCGCCGCCGCCAACCCGGCCTGGGCCGCCGCGATCCAACCCGGGATCCGCCGCAGTCCGCCGCTTGCCAGGGCCGCCGCCGAGGCGGCTGCGGCCGCCGCTAGGCCGACGCCGAAGACCACCTCCTGCAGGGGTCCCGCCAGTGGGCCGGACCGGGACAACAGGGATGCGCCGGCCACGGCCAGAACGCTCGCCGCGGCGCCGGAGGCCGGGCAGGACGACACCTCCAGGATCCACTGGTGGAGCGGCCAGGCGCCGAGGCCGATGACGGCGGCGAGGATGAGCAGACCTGCGGCCGGTTCCGCGTTCCAGGCGATGCCTTCGTGAGGGCCGCCTCCCGCCATTGAGGCAGCGGTTGCGGCCAGCAGGGCCACCGAACCGATTCGAGTCAGCAGCAGCAGGCGGCGGGCTCCGGCTTCGGAGACGTCCCCGGACCTGGCGGCCGTCACCAGGAGGGCGGCGACGGCGATCTCCCATCCCAGCAGCAGGGGCAGCCAGTCGGCGGCGCACGACAGCAGGACCACTCCCATGGCGGCCACCGTGACCATGGCCCGGTGGACTCCGTCGATGGCCGGCTGAGCCAGCGGATACAGCAGACCGGCGACGGCGGCGGCCCCCAGGGCAGCCGCCGCGGTCCCGTCGGCGCGCAGGCCGAACCCGAGGCTGGCGCCGCCCGCGGGACCGGCGCCGACCGCTCCCCCTGCGAACCCGGCGGCGGCAAGGCATGCGAGGAGCCGCAGAGCGTGGGCGGGCCTCGGCCGTCCGGCAAGGTCGGCGGCGGCGGCTCCGGCGAAGGCCAGGAGGACGGCGGCGAGGGCCGCACCGAGAGTCTGCGCGTCGGTCATGGGTGGGGCGCCTGTCCTGACTTGCCGGCAGCCTCCCGGCGGACCAGCGCCAGCACGAGGCCGGCCTGGGCCCCCGCCGCGGCGACCGCGGCGACGGCCAGCACGCGCCCCTCCCCGCCGAGGAGCGTCACCACGGCCAGCACCCCTCCGAGGATCCCCACCTGCCCGGCCACCAGCGGCGCCAGGGCATGAGGCCGGAGCAGCGCGGCCCCGACGCCGGCGGCCAGGAGCAACGCCGCCAGCGCCAGGACCCATGCGGTTGCGGTCACGAGGCTTCCATGCCGGGACCCGGCCGCCGCGAGAGGGCGCCGACCCCGACCACCGCCGAGAGCAGCAACAGGGCTCCGAGGGCGAGGACCAGAACGCCGCTGCGCGGCGGCTCCGCGGCAGGGGATGGTCCAGCAGCCAGGCCGGCGGACAGGGCCATGGCCAGGACCACCCCCAGCCCCGCGACCACGACCGCCGACAGCAGCCGCGTCGGACGGCTCGCGGCGCTGGCGGCCAGCGCCGCCGGGGACGAGGCCGCCAGTCCCACCGCCGCCTGCACCAGGAGCACGGCGGCGGCGGTGAAGGCGTCGTGCACGGCGGCGATGGCCGCCACCCCGGCGGCGGCGAGACCGAGGCCGACGCAGGCGCCGTGGGCGGAGCGCCAGCAGGCGGCGGCGAGGGCGCCTCCACCGGCGGCGGCGGTCGAGGCAAGCAGGATCAGTTCCACGGCAGCCACCCCGCGGAGCGGAGGACCGAGAGGGCGAGGTCGACCAGGGCGAGGGGGACGATGCGCGTCCAGGCCGTGCGCGCGAGCCCGGCGGGCGTGCCGTCCGACAGGCTGGGACCGATGGCCACCGCCGAGGCCAGCACCGCGGCGGCGGTCACAGCGGGCAGGATCTCCACCCATCCGGCCGCCCCCGGCAGGCCGCCGCCGAACAGGTGGCAGGCGAGGAGGGCGGCCGCCCCCAGCTGCAGATGCCGCGACAGGGACAGCCACAGCGGGCCCGTCCCGGAGGCCGGACGCAGTCCGGCCCGGCGCCCGCCGAGCACCGATCCGGTGCAGCGGCAGAGGACGGCGAGGGCCCCGACCCAGGCCGCCACCCCCGCGGGATGGGACCACAGGGGCCAGTCCCCCGGGGCGCGGGAGTACGCCGCCAGCACCGGAACGCCGTCGGTGACCAGCGCCGCCGCCACCAGCAGAAAGGCCAGGTGGCAGCCCATGATGGTCACGGCGCCCGCGCTCAGGGACCGGCGCCCCTCGGCCCCGGCGAAGGCCGCCGGCAGCATCCAGGCCTGGGCCGAAACCCCCAGCAGGGCCACCAGCACCAGCGCCTGCACCGCTCCCCCCGCGGTGGCCGCCCCCTGGGGAAACAGCCCTCCCACCCCCGCGCCGGGGGGCAGAAGAGCGACCAGGGCAAGGGCGGGCAGCAGGGCGGCGAAGGCCGCGGCACCCGCTCCGGGGGCCGGCCTCCCCGATCGTGCCATCACCTTTGCTGCGTCGGCCACGGGACCGAGGAGCGGCGGACGGCGCAGGCCGGTGACTCGGGCCCTCGCCGCACGCTCGACGATGGCGCTGCCGTAGGCGAGACCGAGGCTGCCGAGGAGAGCGAGGAAGGCGCCGCCGGAAGAGATGTCGGCGGATGAGGTCACGGCCGGCTGACGAGGTCGGCGGCGGGGACCTGGCCGGAGCGCCGCAGCCAGCTCGTCCAGCCGCCGCCGAAGGCGGGCCCCGGCGTCGGATGGTCATCCCCGTCGAGGGTTTGGTAGTCGAGTCCGGCGAAAGGTTCGTGACGGGTCCGGGCCAGCCGCGCGAAGAACTGGTCGGCCGAATCGCGGTTCGGACCGCCGTGCCAGAGGGCGCTGAGGATCCACAGGTCCGGTCTGGCGTCGCCGGGGGGCTCGACGGCGGAGCGGACCCGCCGCACCCGTCCGAGGCCGTCGACGAAGGTGCCCTCCTTCTCGGTCCAGGCGCTCCCGCCCGCCAGGGCGATGACGGCGCCATCCACCAGCGGCGACGGGGTGAGGTCGTGGGAGATGAGCCGCGTCTCCCGGCCCCGGAGGATGCCCGGGCCCTCTCCGCACAGCGAGCCTCCCACGGCGTACACCACGTCGAGGCCGGCGGGGAGGTCGGGCGCCGGAAGCGGGGACGATCCCGTCGCCCGGGCGACGGCCCGGACGCCGGCGGCGTTCGGCCCTTTGGAGGCGCTGATCGTGAACCCTCCGGGAAAGACGCGGTCTCCCCCGGGATCCGCCTCCTCCCACAAGTAGAGCTCCGCCTTCCAGCGGCGGGCGAGCTGGATGAGCAGGAAGGCCTCCTCGTTGGTCAGGTAGGGGCTCAGGATCACCGCGGAGCGGCGCCCCTGCTCCATCTCTTCGGCAACACCGGCCAGGGCCGTGTCCCAACCCGCCTCCCGGCCCTCCCGGCGCGGAGCCAGCAGGCGTTCGCCCTGCGGCTGCCAGCCGTAGCGGCCGTGATCGCACAGCCAGAAGCCGCCGGCCGGATCCTCCGGCCGGGGCTTGACCCTCCACACGCGGCCGTCGTGCACGTCCACCCGGGTGGCGCAGCCGCTGGCGCACCCGGCGCAAACGCTGGAGACCCCCGTCAGCCGCCACGGCGGCGGCGCCTCTCGTTCATCGGGATCGCTCAGGGCGCCCGCCGGGCACAGGTCCAGGAGGTTGCCGGTCATGGCCCCTGCGATCCGATCACCGGCGCCGGCGCCGATGCGGGCGCCGGCCCCGCCGCCTTCGACGGCCAGGCCCGGCTCCCCGGAGACCTCTTCGCCGAAGCGGACACAGCGGGTGCACAGGATGCACCGACGGCGGTCGAGGATCAGCCTCGGCCCGAGGACGAGGCGCTCCGGCTCTCCCGGCCCCACCGACGGCGTTCGGCCGCCCCCGGCAACCCGCACCGCTTCCTGCAGCTCGCACTCGCCGGCCCGCTCGCAGACGGCGCAGTCCGCCGGGTGGCGCAGCAGCAGGTCGTCGAGCACGCGCTCGCGCGCCGCCGCCGCTTCGGGCGCATCGAGGGAGACCGACATCCCCCCGCGGACCCCCTGGTTGCAGACGGTGATCAGCTCCGGACCCCCCGGCCCCTCCAGGGAGGCGACGCACAGACGGCAGGAGGCCGGTGCCGAGAGGGCCGGATGGAAGCAGGGGTGCGGCAGCTCGCGGCCAGCCGACAGCAGGGTCGTCAGGAGGTTCGCCCCCTCCCGAGCCTCCACGGCCTCCCCGTCCACATGGATGGTGACGATGGCCATCAGAACCGCACGTGGATGCTCTCGGGGGACTTCATGGACAGATCCTTGGCCACCGGGCAGCCGCCGTCCAGATGGGCCTCGAACTCCTCGGCGAAGGCGGTGGCCAGGGCGCTGATCGGCGGAACTTCCGAGGGGTCCGTGCCCGCACAGAGCCAGGGGCGAGGTGAGGGACGCGGCCCTGGAGCGCAGCTGCTCCAGCTCCCCGGCCTTCGAGGCTCCGGCCTCGAGCCGATGGAGGACGCCGGCGGCCCAGGCGAGGCCCTCGCGGCATGGCGGGCACTGGGCGCAGGACGCGCCGGCCAGGTAGGCCGCCACCAGCCGGGCCGTGTCCACGGCGCAGACCGTCTCGTCGGCGACGATGACGGCGCCCGAGCCGAAGTCGCCTTCGAGGCCGCCGCCGCCGGGGCTGCTCCAGGCCCCGGGATCGACGGGCCGGTCGAGATCGGCCTCGCGCAGCACGGGCCGGGAGCCGTACCCGGAGTGGAGGACGAACTTCAGGGGCCGGCCATCGAGCGTACCTCCCGCGAGCCCCTCCACGAGACCGCGGAAGGTGCCCGAACCGAGGGCCACCTCGTACAGGCCCGGACGGCGCACGAGGCCGCTGATGCAGAAGACCTGGGTCCCCGGCGCCGAGGCGCTGCCCACGGCGCGGAAGGCGGCGCTCCCCCCCGCCAGCACCTGCGGCAGGTAGCCGAGGGTGGAGGCGGTATGCACGGCGGCGGGCTCGCCGAAGAGGCTGGTGGCCGGCCCCCGGGTGCCGTCCGCTGCCCTTGGCTCGGGGCGGCCGCCTTCGATCAGGTTCAGGGCCAGGCTGTCGCCCGCGGCGACCGGGAGGGATCCGGGCACGGGGTGCAGGTGAATGGACAGACCGTGGCCGCCGACCTCTCCCGACTCGCGCAGCTCCGAGAGGGCCGCGGTCAGGGCCTTCCGGGCCCGCACCGCGTCGGCGCGGATGCAGAGGAAGGCCGCCGAGGCGCCGGTGGCCAGGGCGGCGATGCGCACGCCCTCCAGGAGCCGGTGCGGGTGCCGCTCCGCCAGCTTGCGGTCGCGGAAACGGGCCGGCTCCGGCTCGAGCAGGTCGGCCACCAGGTAGCGGGCGCCGCCGCGCTCCCGCAGGGCCTTCCAGCGCTCCCCCACCGGCCGCCAGGAGCCGCCGCGGCCGCGCAGACCGGAGGCCGTCACCTCCTCGACCACCCCGTCCGCTCCCAGGGCCAGGGCCCGGGCGAGGCCGCCGCCGCCGCGCCGGCGGTAGATGTGGTAGCGGTCGACGTCGGGTACGTCGATGCCCTCGAAGAGCAGGCGGTGCTCGTTCACGCCGCCTCTCCGGAGACAAGGTCGTCGAGACGCGCGGGGGTCAGCCCGTCGAAGAGGCGCCCCCCCCGCTCGAAGGCGGGCGCCGCCGAGCAGACGCCGAGGCAGGGGGCGGGGATCACCAGGTCCCCGAGACGTTCCCGCAGCCGGCGGCCGACCTCGTCGCCCCCCATGAGCCTGCAGCTCAACCCCGCGCAGACCCGCACCCGGTCCGCGGAACGGCCGCCGCCGCGGCTGGAGGCGATACCGGCGACGGCGGCGGCCGACAGTCCCGTGAGCCCGGCGATCCAGCGCGCCGCCTCGGGCTCGCAGGCGCCGCGGTCGGTCAGCACCAGGTCGATGAGGGGCATCAGGGCCCCGGAGGGGCGGGGGTAGCGGCTCAGCAGCTGCCGGGCGCGCTGCTCCAGGGCCTCGGTCACCGGTCCATCTCGGAAGCGATGACGTTGAGGCTGGCCACCACCTGCGGTGCCTGGTCGTACCCGAGCCCGGCCAGCAGCGCCGGGAGGAGGCGGAAGTGGTACAGCGACGGAGAGCGCATGTGGACCCGGGCCGGTCCGCCGGTGCCGTCGGAGACCAGGTAGAAGGCCAGCTCGCCGTCGGCGGACTCGATGGGGAGGTAGATGTCGTGCCGGACGGGACGATACCCGTGCCCGTCCATCCAGCGCCCGAAGTGGTCGATCAGCTCGGCGGGCTCCGTGGAGCGCTCCGTCGGCCGGGGGGTCTCGTGCGCCAGGGTCGGTCCGCCGGGGGCTCCGGTCACGCACTGCCGGGCGATGGAGAGGGACTCCCCCATCTCCTCGAGACGGACCCGCGTGCGGTCGACGATGTCGCCCGAGTCCGCCGTGGGCACGCGGAACCGGACCTCCCCGTACGCGAGATAGGGATCGGTGCGCCGCACGTCCAGGTCGATACCCGCGGCGCGGGCCACCGGCCCCGTGGCCCCGGCGCCCAAGGCCTCGGCGGCGTCGAGAGCCCCGGCGCCGGAGAAGCGGCGGCGCCAGTGCCGGTGGTCCACGGTGCTGCGCAGGGCATCCGAGCGCAGCCGGTCGACGGCGCTTCCCAGGTCGGCCAGCAAGCGGATGGCGCCGGCGGGCACGTCGGCGGCGATCCCGCCGAGGCGCTGGGTGCCGGTGGCCCAGCGGCTGCCGCTGGCGGCGGAGAGGAAGCGCGCCGCCGCCTCCCGGGCGGTCAGGGCCTGGCCCCACAGGGCGGAATCAGGCCCCGCCAGGTTGGCCAGCCAGGCGCAGTGGGCGCCGACGCGGCCGATCTCGGCCAGCAGCATTCGCACCCAGTTGCACCGGGGCGGCGGCGTGATCCCCAGCAGGGCCTCGGCGGCGAGGACCGCCGCCAGCCCGGGCGCGGACGGCGCCTGCTCGTTGAGGCTCTCGGCCAGCACCGGCAGCTGGGCCCATGTGCGGCCCTCGGCGAGTCTCTCGAAGCCGCTGTGGAGCCGTCCCGGGCGGGCCGTGGCGGTCTCGATCCGGCCGCCGCGCAGGCGCGCCCCGAGGTCGAGCCGGAAGGGGGTGGCCAGGGAGGGATCGTGGATCGGCACCTCCCCCTCCGGCGGCGTTGGAGGCATCTCTCCGGGGACCATGGCCTGCGAGGCGGAGAAGAGGGGCCGCAGGTCATCCCGCCCCCCGATGCGCATCCCGAAGCGGCCGGCCATCTCCCGCTCCGGCCAGTCGGCGGCTGGCCAGACGTGGGCCAGCCCCGGCAGCTCGCCGGTGCCGGCGGCGGTCAGCCGGGTGCGGTTGCCCGCCGCCGAGCGGAGCTGGTAGACCGCCCGGAACCGAGGATCGGGGCTCGCGCCGCCCACGGCGGTGAGGTCGACGAGATGCAGGGTCGGGTCCGCGGCGAGCAGGGCCGCCGCCTGCGCCTCCAGCCGGCCGGCGGAGACCTCCAGGACCGCCGCCGCGGCCTCCGGCGGGGCGGTGGCCGTCACGTTGACTCCGCCGGGGAGGGCCGGCCTTCCCGGCGCCCGACGTGGATCAGGGCGATGACGACGACCAGGAGGAGGAGCAGCATCGGGAGAACGGCTCCGGCGCCTTCGGGCCCCGCGGCGAGAAGCACGAGCAGCAGGACGGCGCCGGAAAGGGCCGGGGCGAGCCAGGCGAGGGGGCGCCACGAGTCCTCGGTCTCCACCTCGCCGCCGCCGGCCATGGCGGACGACGGGGGCTTCCTGGCGGGGCCGGCGAGGGCGCGCCTCAGCAGCGCGGCCAGGACCCCCAGCAGCAGCCAGAGACCGAGATAGGTGACGAGGGGCAGGTAAGCGGTCAACGACCGGCCTCCCGGGGTTGGAGGTGGTCCCGGCGCCGCGGGAAACCGCCCTTCGGCTTCAGACGGTGGCCTTCTCGCGGACCTCCCGGAGTGGCCCCGCGGCGGGGGCCGCGGCCGGGTCGAAGCGGCCCTCGCGGCCGGTGCCGCAGGAGTCGCCGGGCCGGGCTCCGCACTCGCACATGGGCTCGCCGTCCCCGGTCTGCAGGTTGGCCAGGCCGCCGCAGGAGCCGGTGATCCTGCGGTTGCCGAGGATCACCCCCACGGCCATGCCGGCGATCACCAGGGTGAAGACGACGAGGGCTGATAGAAAGAGGGTCATGGGGGACGTGCAAGCACTCGCGGAGGGAGCCTCAGCTGCCGAAGTCGTCGAAGCGGATCATCTCCTCTTCGACGCCCAGATCGTCGAGCATGGCGAGGACCGCCGTGAGCATCATGGGAGGGCCGCAGAGGTAGTACTCGATGTCCTCCGGCGCCGGGTGCTTGCTGAGGTACTCGTCGAGCACGACCTGGTGGATGAACCCGGTGGGTCCGGTCCAGTTGTCCTCGGGCAGGGGCTCGGACATGGCCACGTGGAAGGAGAAGTTCGGGAACTTCTCCTCCAGGTCGCGGAAGTGGTCCTCGTAGAACAGCTCCTTGCTCGACCGCGCCCCGTACCAGTAGGAGACCTTGCGCTGCGTGCTCTCGGTGTGGAACAGGTGAAACAGGTGCGAGCGCAGGGGCGCCATGCCGGCGCCGCCGCCGATGTAGCACATCTCGCGGTCGGTCTCCTGGATGTAGAACTCCCCGTAGGGTCCGGAGATCGTCACCTTGTCCCCCGGGTCGAGGGCGAAGGTGTACGACGAGGCCAGCCCCGGGTTGACCTTCTCCCAGCCGCCGGCCTTGCGGTCGATGGGCGGCGTGGCGATGCGGATGTTGAGCATGACCATGTCGCCCTCGGCCGGGTGGTTGGCCATGGAGTAGGCCCGCACCACCGTCTCGGTCCCCACCGTCTGCAGGTCCCAGACCTTGAACCGGTCCCAGTCCTCGTGGAAGCGCGCGTCGATGTCGAAGTCGCGGAAGCTGCACCGGAAGGGCGGCACCTCGATCTGGATGAAGCCGCCGGACTGGAAGTCGAGGGTTTCGCCCTCGGGCAGCTTGAGGACCAGCTCCTTGATGAAGGTCGCCACGTTGT
Organism: Candidatus Latescibacterota bacterium; assembly: GCA_964291625.2. Taxonomy (GTDB): domain Bacteria; phylum Latescibacterota; class UBA2968; order UBA8231; family UBA8231; genus UBA8231. Next base: position 634,048 of record OZ220089.1, read on the forward strand.
CGTTGGAGACGACCTCGCACTCCATGCGCTTCACCGAGAACACCTCGGGCGGGACCTCGATCTGCATGTCCTGCTTGACCGTGACCTGGCACGAGAGGCGCTCCCCCTCCTTCTCCTCGCGCCGGGTGATGTGCTCCTTCTCGGTGGCCAGGATCTCGCCGCCGCCGTCGTGGACCTTGACCCGGCACTGGGCGCAGGTGCCGCCGCCGCCGCAGGCCGAGGAGACGAAGAGTCCGTTGTCGGCGAGCACGTTCAGCAGCTTGCCGCCCGCCGGGGTGACCAGGTCGCGCTCGCCGTTGACCTCGATGTTGACGTCCCCCGTGGCCACCAGCTTCGAGCGCGCCGCCAGGATGACGGCCACCAGGGCCAGGACCACGCCGGTGAACATGCTCACGCCGCCGAGGACGCTGTCGATCATGAGTCGTCCGCTTCCTACAGCTGGATGCCGGAGAAGGCCATGAAGGCCATGGCCATGAGGCCCACGGTCATGAAGGTGATGCCCAGGCCGCGCAGGCCATGGGGTATGTCGGCGTAGCGCAGCTTCTCGCGGATGCCGGCGAGGCCGACGATGGCCAGGGCCCAGCCGACGCCGGAGCCGAAGCCGAAGACGACGCTCTCGCCGAAGCCGTAATCGCGCTCGACCATGAACAGGGAGCCGCCGAGGATGGCGCAGTTCACCGTGATCAGGGGCAGGAAGATGCCCAGGGCGTTGTACAGGGCCGGCACGTACTTGTCGAGGAACATCTCGAGGATCTGAACGCTGGCGGCGATGACGCCGATGTAGCTGATGAGCCCCACGAAGGTGAGGTCGACGCCCCCGAGGCCGAGGGCGGCCAGGGCCTCCTCGCGCAGCAAGTGGCGGTAGACCAGGTTGTTCAGGGGCACGGTGATCGTCTGCACGACGACGACGGCGATGCCGAGGCCGAAGGAGGTGGAGACGCGCTTGGAGACGGCCAGGAAGGTGCACATGCCGAGGAAGAAGGCGAGGGCGATGTTCTCGACGAAGACCGCCTTGACGAAGAGGTTGAGGCCGGCCTCGAACATCACACCCCCTCCTCAAGCGGCTGATCGACCGCAGGATCTTTGGTGATCTGCCTGGGTTTGAACCATCGCAGCACCCAGATGAAGGCGCCGATGATGAAGAAGGCGCTCGGCGGCAGCAGCATCAGGCCGTTGGGCACGTACCAGCCGCCCTCCGAGGCCAGGGCCAGGATCTCGGCGCCGAAGAGCATGCCCGAGCCGAAGAGCTCGCGGAAGACGCCCACCACCAGCAGGATCAGGCTGTAGCCGAGGGCGTTGCCGAGGCCGTCGAGCATGCTCAGCCCGACGCCCTCCTTCATGGCGAAGGCCTCGGCCCGCCCCATGATGATGCAGTTGGTGATGATGAGCCCCACGAAGACCGACAACTGCTTGCTCATGCCGAAGGCATAGGCGCGCAGAAACTGGTCGACGATGATCACCAGGGAGGCGATGACCGTCATGTGCACGATCATGCGGATGTTGGTGGGTATGTGCTGGCGGATCAGGCTGATGGCGCCGTTGGAGAACACGAGGACGAAGATCACCGCCAGGCACATGGTGACCGACGTCTCGAGCTTGCTGGTCACCGCCAGGGCCGAGCAGATCCCGAGGATCTGCAGGGCGATGGGGTTGTCCTCGAAGACGGGGGCCAGCAGGGTGTCTCGGGCCTTGCCCATGGTTCAAGCCTCTCCTTCGTCCCGCAAGCGCTCCAGGAAGGGGCCGTAGCCCTCCCCGCCGAGCCAGTAGTGGAGCATGTCCTGCACGCCGCGCGAGGTGATGGTGGCCCCCGACAGCCCGTCGACGCTGTGCACCGCATCCGGGGCGCCGGCGGCGACGGCGCCCCGCGGGATGCGGACCGCCACCCGGCCGTCGTCGCCGAAGGCGCGCTTGCCGTTCCACTGCGCCTTCCAGGCCGGGTTGTCGACCTCGCCGCCGAGGCCGGGGGTCTCGCCGTGCTGGTAATATACGAGGCTGCGGATCGTGTTGAGGTCGTCCCGGTCGAGGGCGACGAAGCCGTAGAGGGTCGACCACAGGCCCCGGCCGAAGATCGGCATGATCACCTTGTCCACCTCTCCACGGCGGCTGACCAGGTAGACGGGCATCAGCCTGGCGCGGCGCCGGATGCCGGCGCGGCTGCCCAGCTCGGAGGTGTCCACGCCCTGCTCGGGATCGGCGGCGGCGGCGATGTAGTCGTAGGTGCCGGGATCGATGCCGTCGACGTAGCCGCCGGTGGCCAGGTCGACGACGCGGACGTCGATGCGCTCGAAGAGCTCGTCGACGCTGCCGTCCTGCTCGGAGAGGCCCGCCGCCATCAGGATGTTGCGCTTCTTGTCCAGCAGCTTGTTGATCTCCTGGGTGGGCCGCAGCACCACGGCCGCCCCGGAGACGAGGACCGAGCAGACGACGCACAGCAGGAAGGCGACGGTGAAGGTCTGGCCGATGGTCTCTCGGGCCATGGGGCCGTCTCCTACGAAACGGCGGTGCGCAGGGCGCGCCGGCGGATGTTGGCCTGCACCACGAGGTAGTCGAAGACCGGGGCGAAGATGTTGCCGAAGAGGATGGCGAGCATCACCCCCTCCGGGAAGGCCGGATTGACGACCCGGATGAGCACGGTCATGACTCCGATGAGGGCGCCGTAGAGCCACTTGCCGAGGTTGGTGAAGGAGGCCGACACGGGGTCGGTGGCCATGTATACGCAACCGAAGGCGAAGCCTCCGAGCAACAGGTGCCAGACGGGGTCCAGGGCGAACATGTGGTTGGTCTGGCTGTCGACCTGGTGCAGCAGCCACGCCAGCAGGAAGGTGGTGGCCGTCATGCTGGCCATGATCCGCCACGAGCCGATGCCGGTGGCGATGAGGATGACGGCGCCGATGAGGCAGGCTAGGACCGAGGTCTCGCCCATCGACCCGGGGAGCACCCCGAGGAAGGCCTGCATCTTGGTCAGGCCCGCCTCCATGGGGGCGATGCCGTCGGCCGGCACCTGGCCGAGGGGGGTGGCCCGGGAGTAGCCGTCGACGGCGACCCAGATGCGGTCGCCCGTGATCTCCACCGGGTAGGCGAAGTAGAGGAAGGCCCGGGCCGTGAGGGCGGGGTTGAGGAAGTTCTTGCCCGTGCCCCCGAAGATCTCCTTGCCGATGACGACGCCGAAGGTGATGCCCACGGCGACCTGCCACAGGGGGATCGTCGGCGGCAGGGTGAGAGGGAAGAGCATGCCCGTCACCAGGAAGCCCTCGTTCACCTCGTGGCGGCGGATCGTCGAGAACAGGGCCTCCCAGAAGCCGCCCACGGCGTTGCAGACCAGGAAGACCGGCAGGAACCAGAGGGCGCCGTGGACGACGTTGGCCACCAGGCTGCCCGGGTCGACGCCGACCCCGAGGACCGTGAGGACGACCCCGCGCCAGCCGTCGGCGGAGGTGCGGCCGAGCTCGGCCAGGGCCAGGTTCGCCTGGTACCCCGTGTTCCACATGGCCATGAAGATGCACGGCACCATGGCCAGGACGACGGTGATCATCATGCGCTTCAGGTCGAGCCCGTCGCGCACGTGGGCGGCGTTGCCGGTGACGTCGGAGGGGGTGTAGAGGAAGGTGTCGACGAGCTCGTAGAGCGGGTAGAGGCGCTCGAGCCGGCCGCCCCGCTCGAAGTGGGGCTCCACGGAGTCGAGGAGCTGGCGCAGCACGATCAGAAATCCCTCTCGATGAGTTCGAGGTTCTGCCGCAGCAGCGGCCCGTACTCGGTCTTGCCCGGGCAGACGAAGGTGCACAGCCCGAGATCTTCCTCGTCGAGCTCCAGCGCGCCCAGCTCGACGGCGCGCTCGGCGTCGCCGGTGATCAGGGCCCGCAGCAGGAAGGTGGGCAGGATGTCGAGGGGCATGACCGCCTCGTAGGAGCCCACCGGCACCATGGCCCGCGGCGAGCCGTTGGTGCTGGTGTCGAAGGCGAACCGCCGCCGGGGGAGCATGGCCGAGGCGAAGACCCGCTTCACCGAGAACCTGTCGGCTCCCGGGGACTGCCAGCCGAGGAGCTCGCGCTCGCGGTTCTCGCGCACCGCCGAGACCTGCAGGTGCCAGCGGCCGAGGTAGTCGAGGGGCCCGGAGGCCTGGCGCCCGGCGAGCAGCGATCCGGAGACGACGCGCGCCTCCACCCCGGAGGTCAGCTCCCCGGCGACGAGATCGCCGATGCAGGCGCCCATGCGCGTGCGCAGGAGACGGGGCCGCTCGACCACCGGCCCGCCGAGGGCGACGACGCGCTCGTGGTTGATGCGCCCCGTCAGGAAGAGGTCGCCCACGGCGGCCACGTCCTGGTAGTTGATCCAGAACACCTGCTTCTGCAGGCCGGCGCCGTCGAGGAAGTGGATGTGGGTCCCGGCGAGGCCCGCCGGGTGGGGCCCGCCGAACTCGGCCACGGTGACGTCGGCGCCGTCCACCGGGATGGCGGCGCCCGGGGCCTTGCACAGGTAGATCTCGCCGGCGCCCAGACGGCCGAGGGCGGCCAGGCCGGCGCGGAAGGCGTCCTCGCGGCCGGCGAGGGCGGCGGCGGGGTCGGCGCACAGCGGGTTGGTGTCGATGGCGGTGACGAAAATCGAGTGGGGCCGGGTGTCGGGCAGGGGCACCTTGCTGTAGGGGCGCTGCCGCAGCCCGGTCCACAGGCCGGACTGGACGAGGGCGCCGCGGACCTGCTCGGGACTCAGATCCTCGGGGCGGCGGCCGCCGACATCGAAGGTCTCCTCGCCGCCGCGGTCGTCCAGCTCGACGATGACCGAGAGCAGCCTGCGCTTGTCGCCGCGGTGCACGCCGACCACCTTGCCGGCCCCGGGGGAGGTGAAGCGCAGGCCGGGCCTCCGCTTGTCCTCGAACAGCAACTGGCCGGCGCGGACGCTGTCGCCCTCCTGCACCGCCATGGTCGGCCGCAGGTCGTGGTAGTCGAGGCCGACGAGGGCCACCCGCTCCGGGGGCCGAGCGTCCTCCACGACCTGCCGGCACTCGCCCGTGATCGGCAGGTCGAGACCCTTGCGGAGGGTGAAGGAGCGCTTCTCAGCCATGGCGGGGCGGAACGGCTGGACGTGGAGTGGCGCCCCGGAGGGCCCGATCTGGAGGCAGGGCGCAACCCGGTCGCGTCGGGTGGAAGTACAAGGCTTGCTGTCGGCGATCCGTGGGGGAGGTGTGGACTGGATACGCACCGGGAACCGGCGCTGTGACATCGTCCTGAAGTTGAGTTAGGTTAGGGCCGCCGCCGAGGACTGTCAAGGATTCCCGCACACCCGTCGAGATGCCATGAAAACGAGCCCGTCGGCGCCGGCCGATTGGCAGCCGAAGGTGGTGAATCGGTGAGCCGGAGGGTCGTCGTCACCGGCCTCGGGGCGGTGACGCCTCTCGGCTCCGGTGCGGCGCGTTTCTGGGACCGGTTGTGCGCCGGCCGGTCCGGGGTCGGGCCGATCACCCTCTTCGATGCCGGGGCCTTCCCGGTGCGCATCGCCGGCGAGGTCGCCGGCTTCAGCCTGCCCGCCGGGATCGACCGCAAGCGCCTCCGGCGCCTGGACCGCTACGCCCTGTTCGGAGTCTCGGCGGCGCTGCAGGCCTGGCGCGACGCCGGCGTCGAGGACCACGATCCCTGGCAGGCGGGGATCGTCCTCGGTTCCAGCCACGGCGGCGAGAGCACGGCCATCCAGGCCGCGGCGGCCCTCGGTCCCCGGCCCTCGCCGAAAGCGGCCAGCCCCCTGGTGATCCCGCGCATGCTCAACAACATGGCCGCCGCCCAGGCGGCGATGCTCCTCGACCTGCGCGGCCCGGGCTTCGCCCTCGCCTCGGCGTGCGCCACCGGCGGACACGCCCTCGGCGAGGCATCCGAGATCATCCGCAGGGGGGATGCCGAGGTGATGGTCGCCGGCGCCGCCGAGGCCTGCATCACCCCCCTTACCTTGGCCGGCGACAACGCCCTCGGAGCCCTGTCGCGGCGCAACGCCGAACCGCACCGGGCCTGTCGCCCCTTCGACCGCGACCGCGACGGCTTCGTCCTCGCCGAAGGTGCGGCCGCCCTGGTTCTGGAGGAGCGGGAGCGCGCCCGCGGACGCGGCGCCCGCGTCTACGCCGAGCTCTCCGGGTACGGAGCGACGACGGACGCCGTCCACGAGACGCGCCCCGACCCGACGGGTGCGGCCGCGGCCCGGGCGATCACCCGGGCCCTGGAGAAGTCCGGGACCGGCCCCCGCGAGGTCGACGCGGTCTTTGCCCACGCCGCCGGCACGCGGGCGGGCGACGCCGCCGAGGGCCGCGCCCTCGGCACCTCTCTCGGGGCGGCCCTCGGCGCCATCCCGGTGACCGCGGTCAAGTCGATGACGGGCCACATGTTCGCCGCCTCCGGAGCGGCCCAGGCGGTGGCCGCGGTCAAGGCGATCGAGGCGGGGGCCGTCCCCCCCACGATCAACTGCGGGCGCATCGACGTGACCGAGGTCGCCTGCGTGCCCGGCGAGGTGCTGCGGAAGCCGCTGTCGCGGGCGCTTTCGAACTCCTTCGGTTTCGGCGGCCACAACGCCGCCCTCCTCTTCTCGGCGGCGGCCGCCTGAAGGGCCGCTGATCCCACTGCATACCCAATGGTTGAAACCGCCACCCTTCCCGCCTTCTCCACCCTCGCCGACAAGGCCATCGCCGGCGATCCACTGACCCCCGAGGAGTGCCGCGCGGTGCTCGCCGCCCCCGACGAGGAAGTGCCCGGTCTGCTCGCCGAGACCCACCGGGTGCGCCGCCGCTTCTGCGGCGACAAGGTGCACCTGCACGTCCTGATGAACGCCAAGAGCGGCCTCTGTCCCGAGGACTGCGGCTACTGCTCGCAGTCGCGCCTCTCGGAAGCGGCGATCGAGAAGTACCCCATGGTCAGCCGGGAGCGGCTCCTCGAAGAAGCACACGCCGCCCGCCGCTCCCGGGCCAGGCGTTTCTGCATCGTCACCAGCGGCCGGGGCGCCACCTGGGGCGAGGTGGAATACCTGGCCGACGCCGTGCGCGCCATCCGGGAGGAGGTCGGTATCGGGATCTGCGCCTGCGTCGGTCTCCTCGACGAAGCGAAGGCGAAGGCCCTGAAGGAGGCCGGTGTCGACCGGTTGAACCACAATCTCAATACCAGCGAGCGGTTCACCCCCGGCATCGTCACCACCCACGGATATGACGACCGCGTGAAGACGCTGGAGGCGGCGCGCAAGGCGGGCCTCGACCTGTGCAGCGGCGCCATCTTCGGCATGGGGGAAACCGACGACGACGTGATCGACGTCCTCATGGCGCTGCGCGACCTCGACCCGCAGTCGATACCGGTCAACTTCCTCCACCCCATCGACGGTACCCCGCTCGAGGGGACCTGGAGGCTGACCCCCCTGCACTGCCTGCGGATCCTGTGCCTGGCGCGGCTGCTGCATCCGCACCGGGAGATCCGCGTCGCCGGCGGGCGCGAGCTGCATCTGCGGTCGCTGCAGCCGCTGGCTCTCTACGCGGCGAACTCGATCTTCGTCGAGGGCTACCTCACCACCCCCGGACAGGGCACGAGGGAGGCCCTGCAGATGATCGAGGACATGGGGTTCGAGGTCGAAGAGGCGTGACCGCGGGGCCACCGCCCGGCATCTGGAACGCCTTCACGCCGATGGCCCGCTACGACAGCGAGCCGAGGCTGGTCATCGACCGCGCCGAGGGCAACCGCATCATCGACAGGGACGGCCGCGAGTACATCGACGCCGTGGCCTCGGTCTGGGCGATCGTCCACGGCCACGGGCACCCGCACATCGTCGAGGCGATCCGGCGCCAGGCGGAGCGCCTGCAGCACAGCACCCTCCTCGGCGCCGCCCACTCCCCCGCCCTCGAGCTGACGGAGCGGCTCGCCGCCCACGTCCCCGGGGGGCTGACCCGCTTCTTCTACAGCTCCGACGGCGCCAGCGCCGTCGAGGCGGCCCTCAAGATGGCGCTCCAGTACTGGGTCAACACCGGCCGGCCCGAGCGCCGCCGCTTCGCCGTGATGGAGATGGCCTACCACGGCGACACCCTCGGCGCCGCCTCGCTGGGAGGGGAGGGGCCCTTCCGCAAGCCCTACGAATCGGCCATGTTCGAGCCGCTTCGGTTCGCCAACCCCCACCCCCGGGGTTGCGGGCTCTGCTCGCCGGAGAGCGGCTGCGGCCTCGCCTGCCTCGGCTCGCTGGAGCGTCTGCTCGACCAGCGCGCCGGAGAGATCGCCGCCGTGGTCGTCGAGCCCCGGGTGCAGGGGGCCGCGGGAATCGTCGTCGCCCCGGAGGGACATCTGCGCCGGGTCGCCGACCTCTGCCGCTGCCACGGCGTGCTGCTCATCGCCGACGAGGTCGCCACCGGCTTCGGCAAGACCGGCGCCATGTTCGCCTGCGACCTGGAGGGGGTCAGCCCCGACATCATGGTGCTGGGCAAGGGGATCAGCGGCGGCTGCCTGCCCCTGTCGGCGACAGTGGCGAGCGAGGAGGTGTACGCCGCCTTCCACGACCCGGACGACTACGGCAAGACCCTCTACCACGGACACACCTACGGGGGCAACCCGATCGCCTGCGCCGCCGCCCTGGCGAGTCTCGACATCTTCGAGGGCGAGCCGGTCCTGGAGAGGGTTGCCGACCGCGCCGCCTTCCTCGGCGAGAGCCTGAAGGAGGCCCTCGGCGGGCATCCCCTGGTGGGGGAGATCCGCCAGCAGGGGCTGATGGCCGCCGTCGACATCGAAGCCGCCCCGGAGCAGGCGGCATGGCGGGCCTGCCTGAAGGCGAGGGACCGCGGCGTCTTCGTCCGCCCCATCGGGGACACCGTCGTCCTCATGCCTCCCCTCTCCATCGAGGATGGCGAGCTCTCACGGATCTGCGAGGCGGTGAGGTATGGGCTCGACAGCGTCGCCCGGTCCCCCCGGGCCCTGGGCTGACTTCCTGCGCTCGGAGCGCGGCCGTCTCGAGCGGCTCGGCCTGCGCCGGTCGGTGGTGACCCCCGAGAGCCGCGCCGGGGTCCGGGCCTCCCTCCGGGGCCGCGAGTACGTCCTGTTCACCTCGAACGACTATCTCGGGCTCGCGGCCCACCCGGAGGTGACCGCAGCCGCCGCCGAGGCGGCCGGCCGGTTCGGCGCCGGGGCGGCGGCGGCGCGGCTGCTGCACGGCTCCACGCCCCTCCACGAGGAGCTTCAGGAACGCCTGGCGCGGCTCACGGGGAAGCCCTCCTCCCTGCTGTTCAGCTCGGGGTACATGGCCAACCTCGGGCTGCTCCCGGCCCTGGCCGGGAACGGGGACGCCGTCTTCTACGACGAGCGCGCCCACGCCTCGATCATCGACGGGGCCAGGTTGTCGCGCGCGGCGGCCCTGCCCTATCCGCACAACGACGCCGGCCGCCTGGAGGTACTTCTGCGGCGGACCCCCGCCCGGCGCCGGCTGGTCGTCACCGAGAGCGTCTTCAGCATGGACGGCGACCTGGCGCCCCTCGAGGCCCTGGGGGAAACGGCCAGGCGCCACGATGCCCTGCTGGTCGTCGACGAGGCCCACGCCATCGGGGTCTTCGGAGAGGGCTCCGGCCTCCTGGGGGGCCTGGAGCTCGACGTCCCGGCCGTCGTCACCGGGACCCTCTCCAAGGCCCTGGGCTCGATCGGCGGTTTCGTCGCCGGCGACCGGGCTCTCACCGACTTCCTCGTCGACCGGGCGCGCACCTTCATCTTCGACACCGCCCTGCCCCCGTCGGCGGTCGCCGCCGCCGCCGCCGCCCTCGGCGTGGCGCGGAAGGAGCCGTGGCGCCGGCAGCGGGCCCTCGACCTCGGCGGGACCCTGCGCTCCGGTCTGCAGGGGTCGGGCTTCCCCGCCCCATGCTCCGAATCGCAGATCGTGCCCCTGCTCCTCGGCAGGCCGGCCGCCGCGGTCGCCGCGGAGGAGCACCTGAAGGCGCACGGCATCCTGGCGAGGGCCGTGCGTCCCCCGGCGGTGCCCCGGGGGACGTCGCGGATCCGCTTCGGGTTGACGGCGGCCCACGAGGAGGAGCACCTGGAGCGGGTCGCCGCGGCGATGGAGTGCTTCGGTGGGTAGGATCGTCCTCGTCACCGGGACCGACACCGGCGTCGGCAAGACGGTCGCCTGCGCCTGGCTCGCCTGGAAGGCGTCGAGGGCGGGAAGGGTGGCCCTGCTCAAGGCGGTCCAGACCGGGGCCGATCCCGGGATCGACGGCGACGAGGCGTTCTACCGCGACGCCCTCGGGGGCACCGACGTGACCCTGGGGACGCTGGCCTCCTTCCCCGAACCGCTGGCTCCCCTGATCGCCGGGCGCCGCGCCGGGCGGCCCCTCGACTTCGAGAGCCTGGCGCGGCGGTGCGAGTCCGCGGCCGCGGCCCACGACCTCACCCTCGTGGAGGGATCGGGGGGGCTCCTGGTGCCGCTCGACGAGGAGCGGGACTTCGCCGACCTCGCCATGCGCCTGGACGCCTCGCTGGCCATCGTCGTCCGCCCCGGCCTGGGGACGCTGAACCACACCGCCCTCACCCTCGAGGCGGCGGAGCGGCGGGGCCTGGAGGTCCCCCTGCTGATCTGCAGCGGGGCCTCGCCGGACCCGGACGTTGTGGAGGGCGAGAACCTGCGTTTCTTCGCGGCCCTGGGGGAGGCGCGCCAGGCGCGCGCGCCGATGGCGCTGATGGTGATCGAGCGCGCCCTCGAAGGCGACGCCTCCAGGCCGGAGCGGCTCGCCGTCAGGATCGAGGGACCGTCGCCGGAGTGGCTGCCCGGTTGAGCACGCCCCGGCCTTGATTCCCTTGATGGCCCGCCGCCCCGCCGCGTATACTGACCCGAACCAACCGATGAAGAGGAGGAATCCATGGGCAGAGCCATGGGAGCCCTGTTCCTGGTAGGCGCGATGGCCTCCGGGGCCCGGGCGGAGGACGACACCTGGAAGGGCGCGATCCAGGGTCAGATGGACCGCCTGGACGCGCTCTTCGCCGACACCGTCAAGCTGCTGGAGACCTTCCTCTTCGTCGACTTCGGCACCGGCGTCCCCCTCATCGTCGCCGTCCTCGTCGCCGGCGGGGTCTACTTCAGCTTCTACTTCGGCTGGCTGTCGATCCGCGGGTTCAAGCACTCCATCGACATCATCCGCGGCCGCTACGACAACCCCGACGACCCGGGCGAGATCTCCCACTTCCAGGCCCTCACCAGCGCCCTGTCGGCGACGATCGGCCTCGGCAACATCGCCGGCGTGGCGATCGCCGTCAGCGTCGGCGGTCCCGGGGCCGTGTTCTGGATGCTCCTCACGGCCCTCATCGGCATGTCCTCCAAGCTGGCGTCCTGCACCCTGGCGGTGATGTACCGCAACGTCCACCCCGACGGCCGCGTCTCCGGCGGGCCGATGTACTACCTCGAGAAGGGGCTGGCGACGATCGGTCTGGCCCAGTTCGGCCGCACCCTGGCGGTGATCTTCGCCTTCCTCACCATCGGCGGCTCCCTGGGCGGCGGCAACATGTTCCAGGCCAACCAGACCCTCGAGATCCTCGGTACCGTGTCGCCCTGGTTCAAGAGCTACAACTGGGCCATGGGCATGATCATGGCCGGCCTCGTGGCCCTGGTCATCATCGGCGGCATCCGCCGCATCGGCCGGGTGACCTCGCGCATCGTCCCCGGCATGTGTCTGCTCTACGCCATCACCGCGGTCTTCATCATCGTGTGGAACATCCAGGCGGTGCCGGCCACCCTCGCCCGCATCGTCTCCGACGCCTTCACCGGACCGGCAATGTACGGCGGCTTCCTCGGGGTCCTGGTCATGGGCGTCCGGCGCGCCGCCTTCTCCAACGAGGCCGGCCTCGGCTCGGCCGCCTTCGCCCACGCCGCGGCCAAGACCGACGAGCCCGCGCGGGAGGGCATGGTGGCGATGATCGGCCCCTTCATCGACACCATCGTCATCTGCCTGATGACGGCCCTGGTCTGCACCATCACCGGCGTCTTCGAGCAGCCCGAGTTCCAGTCGGGGGGCGGCAGCATCGTCGGCGTGCGCATGACCGCCGCCGCCTTCGACTCCTTCATCCCCGGGGCCCGCTACGTGCTGGCCGTGGCCGTCCTGCTCTTCGCCTACTCGACGATGATCTCCTGGTCCTACTACGGCGAGCGCGCCTGGGAGTACCTCTTCGGCCAGGGCTCGGTCCTCGTCTACCGCCTGATCTTCGTGTTCTTCGTCTTCGCCGGATCGGTGATCACCCTGGGCAACGTCATCGGGTTCTCGGACATGATGATCCTGGGGATGGCCTTCCCCAACATCATCGGCGGGGTGCTGCTGAGCCCGCAGATCAAGGCGACGCTGAACGAGTACTGGGGACGGCTGCAGCGCGGCGAAATGAAGGTCTACCGCTGAAAGGCCGGGCGGCTTCGGCCGCCCCGGATCCGGTCAGTCGAGGGCGGGCGCCTCGCCGTCCTGAAGGAAGTCCTCCTCGAGGAGCAGGTCGGAGAACGACCGCCTCCAGGCCTCCGGAAACACCTGGTCGGCCTGGACCTCGAGCCTGATCCGCGACAGCATGGCGAGGCGGCTGACGCCGAAGGTCACGGTCGCCACCCTCCCGCCCCGGAGCCGCACCTCCAGGCCCTCCTTCACGCCCCGGTGCTCGACCTCGATCCAGTGGGTTCCGGCGGCGAGGTTGTGGAGCACCACCCCCTGCAGGTCCGGGCGCAGCAGGTCGATCCGGTAGCGGCCGTCGATGCGCACCGAGACCCCCCCGGGGCCGAAGCTCTCCCCCAGGGGAGAGCGCAGCACCGCCACCGAGCCGTCGAGGGCGTCGTCCAGGGACGGGTCCACCTCGGAGGCCTCGGCCAGGGCGGCCGGGTCGCCGAGTGGCAGGATGCCGGCGGCGGCCACCCGCGGCCGGTTGCGGAACCAGGCCGGCTGCTCCTGGCGGCTGGCGAGGGTCCCGGTCCGGGTGAGGGCGTGGACGACCAGGTTGACCCCGGCCACCAGGGCCGGTCCCGACCAGCTCGGAGGCGGCGGCTCCTCCCCCTCCTCCGCCGGCTCCCCCTCATCGGCCATATCCGCCCAGGCGCCGTGCAGCGGCAGATCGCTGACGATGGCCACCAGGGTGTCGCCGAGGGAGACGCCCCACAGGCCGTTGCGCCGGACGGCGTCGGCGGGGTCCACCAGCTCCGGATCGACGTTGGGCGGCGGCGGAGGAGCCGGAAGCTCCGGCGTCGGGTAGCTCCACGACTGCCCGAGGTCCTCGAGGTAGTCCCACCGTTCCTTGTCCTCGCCGGGAAAGCCGCCCGGAAAGCTGTAGAACGAGTGATAGAGGGGGTGCCCGGACGGGACCGGCCTTATCCCCGGGGCCTCGGGGAGGAGCTCGCGCAGGAGGGTCACGGCCTCCTTCAGGAACAGACCGCCCCCCTCGATGTAGAGCAGGCCGCCGCCGCGCAGATACTCCTCGAGGAGCGCCCTCTCCTCCGGGGAGAGCTGCAGCCGCGGCCAGTCCCCTACCGTCGGCAGGCCTTCGCCCTGCACCAGGAAGTGGACGGGGTCCCGCAGCAGCTGCGGGGTCGTGAAGTAGTGGATCGGCTCGGGCCGCACCCGCACCAGCAGCGAGGTGCGATCTCGCATGAAGCGCGACAGGTAGTCCAGCCCCCGTCCGCCGCCGGCGCCCCGGGTGTAGACGCGGGTCAGGTTGACGAAGCCGGTCATGTGCCGGCGGTTGTCGGGGTCGGAGCGGACGATGGCCCGCTCGCGGCCCTGCGCCAGGTCCCAGATCCGCATCAGGTCGAGGGACTGGCGGCGGATGGAGTCGCCCAGGGCCTGGGCGGCGGCCAGGGACCTGACGAGATCGGGCTCGGTCTCGGACCGGAAGGAGTCCGCCCGCGCGGCGATATCGAAGGAGCGCAGGGCCACCGGGGCGTCCGGCGCCGGCGCCGGACGGTGCGGCAGCGTCGGCTCCTCGAGCCGCGGCCGGGGGAGGAGCCCGGCGCGCCGGTACTCCATCTCCGTCCGCGGCCGGACCTCCTCCGGGCCGGCGGCCGTGAAGCGCTCGGGCTCGAAACGCAGCACCCGGCTCAGGCGGGCGCGGAAGGCCTCGGCCTCGCGCTCACCGCGGCGCCAGTCGTCGATGGTCAGCAGCACCGCGAGGTGCAGAATCAGGGAGAGGAGAAGGCTGCCGGAGAGGCGCAGGCCGGGGCGGCGGCGGGGCTTGCGGGGTCCCTCGTTCACGTCCTCTGGAGGCCTCCTCCCCGGGTCGAGGCAGGGCGGCCGCCGGAGTTGGCCCTCCGGGCGGCTTTCCCTATTTTACTCATTCCGGTTCCGATCCGCTTTCCCTCCCGGAACCGCCACTCCCACCTCAGAGAATCCCATGACCACTTCCCCTCCTGTGGATGAGTCTCTGATCTCCGTCAACGGCGAGGCCGAGGTCGAGCTGCGCGAGTGGCTCGAGTCCCTGGACTACATCCTCGCCCACCGCCGGCCGGAGCAGGTGCGGGACCTCCTTCTGCGGCTGCACGCCAGGGCGCAGAGGGCGGGGGTGTCGCTGCCGGTCACCGCCCAGACCCCCTACGTCAACACCATCCCCCGCTCGGCGCAGCCCCCCTATCCCGGCAGCCGCGAGATCGAACGGCGCATCAAGAGCCTGATCCGCTGGAACGCCATGGCCATGGTCGTGCGCGCCAACCGCGACCCCGCGTCTCCGGGCGGGCACATCTCGACCTATGCCTCGTCGGCAACCCTGTACGAGGTCGGGTACAACCACTTCTTCCGCGCCCCTTCCCGGGACTTCAGCGGCGACCTGGTCTACTTCCAGGGCCACGCCACGCCGGGGATCTACGCGCGGGCCTTCCTCGAGGGCCGGCTCACCGAACGCCACCTGGAGAACTTCCGGCGCGAGCTGCGCGAGGGCGGCGGCCTGTCCTCCTACCCGCACCCGTGGCTGATGCCCGACTTCTGGCAGTTCCCCACCGTCTCCATGGGCCTCGGCCCCATCCTCTCCATCTACCAGGCCCGCTTCAACTGCTACCTCGAGGACCGCGGCCTCAAGCCCGAGGACGACGGGCGGGTGTGGGGGTTCTTCGGCGACGGCGAGATGGACGAGCCCGAGTCCCTCGGCGCCATCACCCTGGCCCGCCGGGAGCGCCTCGACAACCTGATCTGGGTGGTCAACTGCAACCTGCAGCGCCTCGACGGCCCGGTGCGCGGCAACGGCAAGATCATCCAGGAGCTGGAGGGCGCCTTCCGCGGCGCCGGCTGGAACGTGATCAAGGTCCTCTGGGGCGACGACTGGGACCCCCTCTTCGAGAGCGACGACGCCGGCCTCCTCGCCCAGCGCATGGCCGCGGTCGTGGACGGCGAGTTCCAGAAGTACACGGTCTCCGACGGCGCCTACATCCGCCGCCACTTCTTCGGCGCCGACGAGCGTCTGGCCCGGCTGGTGGACCACCTCTCGGACGAGCAGTTGCAGAAGATGCGGCGCGGCGGCCACGATCCGGAGAAGGTCTACGCCGCCTTCCGCGCGGCGGTGGAGCACGAGGGCTCGCCCACCGTCATCCTCGCCAAGACGATCAAGGGCTACGGCCTCGGCGAGGCGGGCGAGGGCAAGAACATGACCCACCAGCAGAAGAAGCTGAACGAGGAGGAGCTGCGGGAGTTCCGCACCCGCTTCGGCATTCCCATCGACGACGACGCCGTGTCCGAGGCGCCGTTCTACAAGCCACCCGACGACAGCGAGGAGATCCGCTACCTCAGGGAGCGCCGCGCGGCCCTCGGCGGTTTCCTGCCGCAGCGCAGCGTCCGCGCCGAGCCCCTGGCCATGCCCGCGGGCCCCCTCTTCCGCGAGTTCCGCAAGGGGTCCGGAGACCGCGACATGGCCACCACCATGGCCTTCGGCCGGCTGCTGACCCGGCTGTTGCGGGACCGGCAGATCGGTCCGCTGGTGGTGCCCATCATCCCGGACGAGGCCCGCACCTTCGGCCTCGACTCGCTCTTTCGGCCCTTCGGGATCTACTCCCACTGCGGCCAGCTCTACGAGCCCGTGGACCGCGAGATGGTCTCCTACTACAAGGAGGCCGCCGACGGCCAGATCCTCGAGGAGGGGATCAACGAGGCCGGGTCGATGTCCTCCTTCATCGCCGCCGGCACGGCCTACGCCACCCACGGCATCAACACGATCCCCTTCTTCGTCTACTACTCCATGTTCGGGCTGCAGCGCATCGGCGACCTCATCTGGCTGGCGGGGGACATGCGCTGCAAGGGCTTCCTCGTGGGCGGCACCGCCGGGCGCACGACCCTGGCCGGCGAGGGCCTGCAGCACGACGACGGCAACTCCCACCTCCTCGCCTACACCGTGCCCAACCTGGTCGCCTACGACCCGGCCTTCGCCTACGAGATCGAGATCATCGTCGAGGACGGCATCCGGCGCATGTACGCC
This sequence comes from Candidatus Latescibacterota bacterium, assembly GCA_964291625.2. Classification (GTDB taxonomy): domain Bacteria; phylum Latescibacterota; class UBA2968; order UBA8231; family UBA8231; genus UBA8231. Next base: position 650,439 of record OZ220089.1, read on the forward strand.
GAGCAGGAGGACGTGTTCTACTACCTCACGGTAGAGAACGACACCTACCCCATGCCGGCCATGCCCGATGGTGTCGAGGAGGGCGTGCTCAAGGGCATGTACCGGTTCCGCAGCGCGCCGAAGAACCGCCGCCTCAAGGCCCAGCTCTTCGGCTCCGGCGCCATCGTCAACATGGCCCTCGAGGCGCAGGAGATCCTCGACGATCGCTACGGCGTCGCCGCCGACGTGTGGAGCATCACCAGCTTCAAGTCGCTCCACGCCGACGGCCTGGCCGCCGAGCGCTGGAATCGCCTGCACCCGGGGCGCAAGCGGCGCGAGCCCTACGTGCAGCAGTGCCTGAAAAGCGAGAAGGGCGTCTTCGTCATCGCCTCCGACTACGTGAAGGCCCTGCCCGAGTCGATCGCCCGCTGGTTCCCCAGGTCTCCGGTCTCCCTCGGCACCGACGGCTTCGGCCGCAGCGAGGGGCGCGCCGAGCTGCGCGACTTCTTCGAGGTCGACGCCCGCCACATCACCGTCGCCACCCTGAGCGCCCTGGCCGCAGAGGGACGCATCGAGGCCGGTACCGTGCAGCAGGCCATCGCCGACCTCGGTATCGATCCCGAAGCCCCGGACCCCTCCACGGTGTAGGGGGACCCGTGGCCGAGTTCAAGCTGCCCGACCTGGGCGAGAACATCGAATCGGGCGAGGTCATCAACGTCCTCGTCGCCGAGGGCGACGCCCTGTCCGAGGACCAGCCCGTGATCGAGCTGGAGACCGACAAGGCGGTCATCGAGGTGCCCTCCACGGTGAGCGGCACCGTGTCGAGGGTGCTGGTGGCCGAGGGCGACCGCGCCCAGGTGGGCCAGGTGATCCTCACCGTCGAGGAGACCGGCGCCGACGCCGTTGCGGCCGCCCCCGCCGCTGAGCCTCCGGCCGCCGCCCCGGCCTTCGAGCGGCAGGTCCAGGAGACGGCCGAGCCCGTTGCGGCTCCCCCGCCCCAGGAGAGCTCCCCCGCGCCTGGCGGGGACCGGGACGCAGCCGACGGCGGCGAGCCCGCCGAGACCGCGCCTGCCGCCGCAGAGCCCGAGGCGAAGCTGATCCCGGCGGCGCCCTCGGTGCGCCGGCTGGCGCGCGAGATCGGCGTCGACATCGGCCGGGCGGAGGGCACGGGCCCCGGAGGGCGCATCCGCGAGGAAGACGTGAAGACCCTCTCCCGGCGGCTTCACGAGAGCCCCGCCGCGGCGCCAGGCCCGGCCGCCGCGGCTCCCCTGCCCGACTTCTCGCGCTGGGGCGAGATCGAGGTCGAGCCCTTCAGCAACGTGCGCCGCATCACGGCACAGCGCATGGCCGCGGCCTGGTCGGCGATCCCCCACGTGACCCAGCACGACCAGGCCGACATCACCGGGCTGGAGGCCTGGCGCAAGGGCTACGCCCCCGAGGTGGAGAAGGCCGGCGCCAAGCTGACGCCCACGGCGCTCCTCCTCAAGGTGGCGGCCTCGGCCCTGCGCGCCTTCCCGAGCTTCAACGCCAGCATCGACATGGCCGGCGAGCAGATCATCTTCAAGAACTACGTGCACATCGGCGTCGCCGTGGACACGCCCCGGGGGCTGCTGGTGCCGGTCATCCGCGACGTCGACCGCAAGTCGGTGACCGAGATCTCCCTCGAGCTGGGGGAGATGGCGGAGCGGACCCGCACCGGCAAGGTGGCCGTGGCCGACCTCGAGGGCGGCACCTTCACGGTGAGCAACCTCGGCGGCCTGGGGGGCACCGCCTTCACGCCGATCGTCAACGCGCCGGAGGTGGCCATCCTCGGCGCCGCCCGCAGCCGCACCGAGCCCGTCTACGTCGACGGCGAGCTGCAGCCACGCCTGATCCTGCCCCTCTCCCTGTCCTACGACCACCGGCTGATCGACGGCGCCGACGGGGTCCGCTTCCTGCGCTACCTCTGCCAGGGTCTCGAGAACCCCTGGTTCCTCGCCTTCGAGAGCTGAACCGATGGCCGAGCGCACACAAGTCGCCGTGATCGGCGGCGGGCCCGGAGGCTACGTGGCCGCCTTCCGCGCCGCCGACCTGGGTCTGCGGGTCACCCTCGTCGACCCGGAGGAGCGCCCCGGCGGCGTCTGCCTCTACCGCGGCTGCATCCCCTCCAAGGCGCTGCTGCACGTGGGCCGGCTGCTGTCCGAGGCGCGGGAAGCGGAGGAGTGGGGGGTCTCCTTCGGCGAGCCCCGGATCGACCTGGGGAAGCTGCGCGCCCACCGGGACCGCGTGGTGGCGAACATGTCCGGGGGCCTCGGCCAGCTCTCCAGGGGACGGGGCGTAACCCTCGTGCGGGGCCTGGCGCGCCTCACCGGCCCGCAGTCGCTGCGGGTCGAAGCCGCCGACGGCGGGTCCCGCGAGATCGGCTTCGAGCACGCCGTGCTGGCCACGGGATCGCGGCCGATCCCGCTGCCCGCCTTCGACATCGGCAGCGACCGCGTCATGGACTCCACCGGGGCCCTGGAGCTGACCGGCGTGCCCGAGCGGCTGCTCGTGGTGGGCGGCGGCATCATCGGCCTCGAGCTCGGCCAGGTCTACGCGGCCCTGGGCTCGCGGGTGACGGTGGTGGAGATGACCGACGGCCTCGTCCCCGGCGCCGACCGCGACCTCGTGCGCGTCCTGCACAAACGGCTCGAGGAGCAGTTCGAGGCGATCCACCTCGGCAGCGCGGTGACCGCGGCGGCCGAGACCGCCGACGGCCTCGCCGTGACCTGGGAGCCGACGGCCGCGGGGACTGCCGAGACGCGGACCTTCGACGGCGTCCTGCAGTCGGTCGGCCGGCGCCCGAACACCGAGGAGATCGGCCTGGAGACGACGGCTGTCGCCCTCGACCCGAAGGGGTTCGTCGAGGTCGATGCGCAGCGCCGCACGGCGGAGCCCTCGATCTTCGCCGTGGGCGACGTCATCGGCTCGGCCTTGGCCCACACCGCCTCCCACGAGGGCACGATCGCCGCCGACGTCATCGCCGGCCGGCGCGCCGCCTTCGAGCCCAACGCCATCCCGAGTGTCGTCTACACCGACCCGGAGATCGCCTGGTGCGGCCTCACCGAGACCGAGGCCCAGGCCCGGAACCTCGACGTCTCGATCGCGCGCTTCCCCTGGTCCGCCTCGGGGCGCGCCATCACCCTCGGCCGCAGCGACGGCGTGACCAAGCTCCTCGTCGAGCCCGCCACCGAGCGCATCCTGGGCGTCGGCGTGGCCGGCCCCGGCGCCGGCGAGCTGATCGCCGAGGGCGTGCTGGCCGTGGAGATGGCCGCCGTGGTGCAGGACCTGGCCCTCTCCATCCATCCCCACCCCACCCTCTCCGAGACCCTGATGGAGGCGGCCGAGGCCTACCACGGGCTCAGCTCCCACATCATCGCTCCCAAACGACCCTAGACGCCGGCTCCGGTTGCCGGCCGCCGGAGTCCCTGGCTATCTTGTGGGGACTCCCCGCCCGGCCCCGCTCAACACCACACTCCAGCTACTGTCCCGCATGTCCGTCAAGCTCCGTCAGGCGCTCGGGTCCGCCGTTCTGGCCGGGCTCCTGCTGCTGCCCTTCGCCGCCCGGCTCTACCGGGAGAGCCCGCCACCGTCGCCGCCGCCGCCACCACCGCTTCCGGCTCTGACGGCGCCCTCCGAGGTGGTGGTCCTGATCCGCCGCCACCGCTACGAGGAAGCCTACGCCTCCCTTCGCAGGTCCGGCCCCCCGGCGGACCCGGCCCCCGCCACCCTCTACCAGTTCCGCCTGGCCGTGTGCGAGCGCGCCCTGGGGTTGGCCGACAGCGCCCATGCGCGCCTGCTGCGCCTCGAGGGCCGGCGCCCCGAGATCGAGGCCTACCGCCGTCTGTGGCTGGCCCACACCCTGCAGTCGCTGGACCGGCGGGAGGAGGCGATCGCAGGCTATGAAGCGCTGCTCGTGGAGGGCGGCAACGAGGCCGTGGCCGACTCCGCCCGCCTCTACCTGGCCCGGCTCTTCGTGGCCGGCGGGGACCACCGCAGGGCCCTCGCCCTCTACCGCGCTCAGCGCGCCGCCGTGGGTCCCAGCGCGCCGCTGCTGCACAGCATCGCCGAGGGGCTGAAGCGCAGCGGCGACGAGGCGGGGCACCGCGAGACCTTGATGGAGCTGATGGAGCGCTACGCCGCCAGCCGCATGGCCCTCCGGGTGGCGGCGCGCTTTCGGCCGCGCACCATCGACGAGCGTTACACCCGGGCCCAGGTCTACGCCCGCCACGGGGACGACCGTGCCATCTCCGACCTGCAGCAGGTGGTCCGCAACGCCCCGGGCCACGACCTGGCCCCCCACGCCGCCTACGCCCTAGGCCGCGCCCTGGGGCGCTCCGGACAGTTCGACCGCGCCCGGGCGACCTACAGGCGCCTGTACGACGACCACGGCTGGGCCCCCGCCCTCTACCGGATCGCCGGACTCGACGTCCGCGCCGGCCGCGACCAGGAGGCGATCGAGGCCTACATGGACCTCTCGCGGAAACATCCGCGCCACGCCCTCGCCGACGACGCCCTGTGGCAGGCCGCCAAGGCCGCCGAGCGCAAGGGCCACTTCGAGCGCGCCGGCAGCATCCACGCCGAGCTGGCCAGTCGGTTCCCCTCGAGCGAGCACGCCGAGGACGCCTCCTGGGGGGCCGGGTTCAGCCTCTACTGCCGGGAGCGGTTCGAGGAGGCCGCCGCCGGGTTCGCCGAGCTGAGCCGCAAGGCCCGCCAGCCGCACCTGGTAGACCAGAGCCTCTACTGGGCCGGCAAGAGCGCCTGGCGCCTGGGCCGGGAGGACGAGGCCGGCGGCCACTTCACCGACGCGGCCCTCGGCTTTCCGCGCTCGTACTACTCGGCGCGCGCCGTGAGCCTCGGCTACGGCGAGGCCCGCCTGCCGGCCCCGGTCCTGGTGTCGAAGGCGCCGGCCCGCGGCGTTCTGCGGGAGGTCGATCACCTGCGGCGGGCCCTGTCCCTCGGCGAGCTGGGCCTGGCCTCCACCGCCGAGCGCGAGCTGCGCCTGGCGGAGCGGGCCAACGAGGGAGAGAGGGGGGCCCTGCGGGTCCTGCGCGAGGCCTACGAGTCGCTGGGGCTGCACACGCGCGCCATGCAGCTGACGGCGCGGATCGGCGACGGCGGCGGCAACACCACCCGCCTCTATCCGAGCTACTACTGGGAGGAGGTCGAGGCCGCCTCGAAGAAGGCCCAGGTCGACCCCTTCCTGGTGCTGTCGGTGATCCGCCAGGAGAGCTTCTTCAACGAGTCCGCCGTCTCCCGGGCCGGCGCCGTGGGCCTGATGCAGATCATGCCCAAGACGGGCCGCAAGCTCGCCCGCCGCTTCGGCCTGCAGCCGTTCCACCGGCGCCAGCTCTTCGACCCCGGACTGTCGATCCAGCTCGGAACCCGCTACCTGGCCGACCAGATGCGCGCCTTCGAGAACGCCGGCGGCGGCGGGCTCCGGTTCCAGCTCGGTCTGGCCGCCTACAACGCCGGACCTCACGTGGCCAGGCGCTGGGTGGAGCGCTTCCCCCTCGAGGACGAGGACGTCTTCGTGGAGCGCATCCCCTACCGCGAGACCCGGCTCTACGTGAAGAAGGTCCTCAAGAGCTACACCATCTACAAGGCTCTCCACCGGAGCCGGGACGCCGACAGGGCATGATCCCCTCCCCTTCCGATCCGCAGAAGCCCGACCCCGGCCGCCGGGGCCGCCTCGCGGAGGACATCTTCATCCTCCTCTGCATCCTGAGCCTGTGGCCGGTGATCCTCGGCTGGAGCCACCCGGCCTTCGAGTTCCTGCTCTACGCCGCCCTGGCGGGGCTGGTCCTCATCCTCGTCCGGCGCGTGCGCCGCTTCACCCAGGCCCGCCGCGAGGCCGACGGGGACTGACCCTTCAGAACCACTCCCCGGCCGCGTAGAGACCCCCCAGAAGCAGGACCACGAAGAGCACGGCCAGCAGGTCGAAGCGGCGGTCGATGAAGTCGCGCACCGGCTCGCCGTACTTCCACAGCAGCCCGGCCACCAGGAAGAACCGCGCCGACCGGCTCACCAGCGAAGCGCTGACGAAGACCGGGAAGGAGATGTCGAAGGCCCCGGCCGAGATGGTGATCACCTTGTAGGGCAGGGGCGTGAAGCCGGCGGTGAAGACGACCCAGAACCCCCAGCTCCCGTACTGGGCCTGGACGCGCTCGAACTTCTCCACGGTGAAGCCCGGGACGCGGTCGAAGAAGAGCTGGGCCACCTGGGACAGCTCCCCCGGCCCCGCCCACCACAGCCAGTGGCCGATGCCGTACCCGGCGATGCCGCCGAGGACGGAGGCGGCCGAGGCGATGAGGGCGAAGCGCCAGGCCCGGCTGCGGGCGCCCAGGACCATGGCGATGAGGAAGGCGTCGGGCGGGATCGGGAAGACCGAGGACTCGAAGAAGGCCCAGAGGAACAGGACGAGGCCGCCGTATGGGGTCCCGGACCAGCCCAGAAGGCCGTCGTAGAGGCGCCGGAGGGGACCGGCCCGCGAGGTCCGCCCATCAGCCACCGAGCCAGCCCTCCGTGCGGAAGTGCCCGCGCCGGCGCCCCTCCCACCCGAGGCGGGCGATGACCTTGCGGTCGGCCCGCGGCATGGCGTAGCCGTCGAGGCCGCCCGGCGAGACCCAGGCCCAGTCGGCGCAGCCGAGGGCGCGGACCCGGCCGCCGAGGCAGCGGGCGGCGAAGGCGTGGAGCCGGATCGAGCGGTGCGAGTAATCGTGGTCGACGACCGTCAGGGGGCGCTCCACCTCGATGTCGAGGGCCAGCTCCTCCCGGACCTCCCGGCGCAGGCAGGCGGGCAGGCTCTCCCCCGGCTCCTGCTTGCCGCCGGGGAACTCCCACATCCCCGCGAGCATGCCGCCGGGCGGGCGCTGGGCCAGCAGCAGGCGGTTCCCCCGGCGGATCAGGCCCGCCGCCACCTCCAGGTGGGGCCGCGGCCGGCGCTCCGGCCGCACGGGCAGCGCCGACGGGTCGTCCAGCTCGGACCGGGCGCGGCAGTCGCCCCCCCACGGGCAGTCGCCGCAGCGCGGGCTCGACGGCGTGCAGACGCGGCCTCCCAACTCCATCAGGGCCTGGTTGAACTCCCCCGGGCGGGACCTCGGCATGAGGGCCTCGCCGGCGGCGATCAGCCGGGCCCGCACCGAGGCGCGCGCCGGGTCGTCCTCGACCCGCAGGAGCCGGCAGAGGAGGCGGGTCACGTTGCCGTCGAGCACGGGATGGGGCCGGTCGAAGGCGATGGAGCTGACCGCCGCCGCCGTGTACGGTCCGACCCCGGGCAGGTCGAGGAGGCCGTCGTAGGTGTCGGGCAGCCGGCCGCCGTGCTCCCCGGCGACGGCGCGAGCCGCCCGGTGCAGGTTGCGGGCCCGGGAGTAGTAGCCCATCCCCTCCCACGCCTTGAGGACCTCGCCCTCGCCGGCGGCGGCCAGGGCCTCGACCGTCGGGAAGCGCTCCAGGAAGCGCTCGTAGTACCCCCGCGCCGTCTCCACCCGGGTCTGCTGCAGCATCACCTCCGAGACCCAGACCGCGTACGGGTCCGCCGTGCGGCGCCAAGGCAGGTCGCGGCGGTGGCGGCGGTACCAGGCCAGCAGCCGCCGCCTCAGGCCGGCGCGCCGGCGGGCGTCTCCGAGGTCGCCGGTCACCGGTCCGCTCCCAGGCGATCGGCGGGCAGGGGCGGGGAGCCGTCGAGGGAGGGCTGATCGCTGGCCGCCACCACGGCGTTGAGGACGGCTTCCTCGCAGCTCTCGGCGGCGGCGGCGAACAGCTCCGGCAGCTCTCCCTCGGCGGTAGCGGCCGCCGTCACCGCTCCCGGTCCGGCCGGGGTGTCGTCGCGCAGCGCCGTGGTGGACAGGGCGAGGATGGTGCCGCCGGAGGTGTTCCCGTCGAGCAGCCCCACCCGTACCAGGCCGAAGGAGGCCCGCGAGGCCAGGCGGTCGAGCTGGACCGGCAGCAGGGGGGCGTCGGTGGCGACCACGGCGGCGAAGGTGCGGCGCCGCTCCGGCGCCAGGGGCTCCAACCCAAGCCGCGGGCCGACGCGCTCGCCGTCGACGGTCAGGGACCCCGGCTCGCCGCCGTTGGCGGCCAGCAGGACGCCCACCACACCGCCGCCGGTCAGCCGCCGCGAGGCGGTGCCGACGCCGGCCCGCGCCCCGAAGGCGGCCAGGCCGCGGCCGACGCCGGACTGGCCCTCGGCGGGCGGCTCCCCGGAAGCGGCGGAGAGGGCGGCGGCCGCGTGCTCCTCCGTGAGGCCGGCGTGGAGGGACGCCGCCGGGGCCGGCACGCCGTCCACGGCGATCAGTCCGGGCGGCCAGCCGGCGTCCTCGGGGAGACCCGCGTCGAGTCCGAAGCCGTAGGCCAGCAGGCCGTCGTAGATCCGTCCGGCGGCCTGGGGCGGGGCCAGCACCAGCGGCGTGGAGAGGGCGCCGAAGTCCTCGGTCATGGCCAGGCCGCCGATCAGCTCGTCGCCGCCGTCGAGGGACCAGCGGCCGGCGAAGAACCGCCGCGGCGCCCCGGGGAAGGGGACCAGCGCGGTCACGCCGCTCTGGCCTCCCGCCGCGTGCCCCACGCGCACGCCTGGCACGTCGGTGACCGCGTTTGCGGCGCCCGGCCCCAGGCGGCCGACGGCGAGGCCGAGGTCGCGCAGCCTCATCCGCCGCTGGCCTCCTCGTAGCGCTCCATGACCTCGACGAGTTCCTCCAGGGGCAGGCCGTGGATGGTGTTGCCGTCGCGGCCGACCATGGTCCCGGCCGCGGTCAGGGCGTTCAGGATCGCCTCCTCGGCGGCCTCCACGACGCCGGCGAAGAGGCGGCTCATGTGGGAGTAGTGCAGGAGCTGGAGCGAGCCCGCCGCCGAGGCCGGATCGTTGCCGGTGGAGAAGGCGATCACCAGGTCGCCGCTGCCGTGGGTGGAGATCCCCCCGGTGCGGGCCATGCCGACGAGGGCCCGCTTGCACAGACGCTGCAGCTGCACAGGGATCAGCGGCGCGTCGGTGGCCGCCACCATGAGCAGCGAGTTGCCGGGGGCCCCGGCCGACGCCGGCGCTCCTCGCTCGGGGAGGCGGTCCGTCAGCCGGCGTCCCACGGGCACGCCCTTCACCCGCAGCTGCGGCCGGCGGCCGAAGTTCGCCTGCACCAGGAGGCCCACGGTGTACTCGCCGCCGTCGCGGCCGACGGGGATGCGCCGCGAGGCGGTGCCGATGCCGGCCTTGAACTGGAAGGCGCGCATGCCGGTGCCGCCGCCCACCGAGCCCTCGGCCACCGGCCCGCCCGAGGCCCCGTCCAGGGCCCTGGCCACGTGGGCGGGGCCCAGGTGGCCGCCGGCGGTGTCGTGCAGGAATCCGGCCCACGTCTCCCCCACCACGGGGTCCGGCCGGAAAGGGGCGTCGTAGGCGGCCGGATCCTGGTCCAGGGCCCAGCCGACGGCGCCGTCGTACGCGCGGCCGACGCTGCCGGTGTCGGTGAGCAGGACGGGGGCGGCCAGGACGCCGGTGCGGCGCACCGGTCCCAGGCCGGTGAGCTCGCCGTTGCCGTTGATCGTCAGGTCGGCGGCGAAGACCGGCCGGCGCCAGGGCAGGTCCGGGCGGGGCAGGACGGCGGTGACGCCGGTGCGCACGGGACCGCGGCCGACGACGAGGGGGCCCTGCCCCTGGATGAGGGTGACGTGGCCGACGCGCACCCCCGGCACGTCGGTGATGGCGTTGGCCGCTCCGGGCGGCAGTTGGCCGATGACGATGCCGAGGTCGCGCAGCCGCGGGCGGGCCGTGGTGCCCGGGGCCGCCGGCCCAGCCACCGCGGAAGCCAGGCCGGGAGAGGCCACGGCCGGCAGGGCCGCGGCGGTCAGGCCGAGGCCGAGGAACCGCCTCCGCGAGAGGGCCGGTCCGGGAGGGCTCACGCCTCGCGCTGGTCGGCGATCGCCTTGCACTGGCGCAGGCCGACGCCGGACCGGTCCTCCAGCCCCTTCCAGGCGTAGGGGTCCTCGCCGCAGATCATGACGATGTCGCGGAAGTCGGCCCGGGCCGGGCTCTCGCCCTCGAGCGGGTGCCACGGCAGCCGCGACCAGGCGTTCATGTAGTGGTTCACCAGCACGCGGCGGTAGTCGCCGCTGCGGTTCTTCCGCGAGCGGTGCAGCAGGTAGCCGTTGAAGAACACCGCGTCCCCCGTCTTCGCCTCCACCGGCACCTCCCCGGAGTCGTCGAAGCCGTAGGACTCGGGGGCGCTGTCGAACTCCTCGGGATCGTCGTGGGGGCGCTGGTCGTAGAGGGCCCACTTGTGGGAGCCGGGGAGCACCCACATGCAGCCGTTCTCGAGGGTGGCGTCGTCGAGGGCGATCCAGCCGCCGGTGAGCGAGCGGTCGCGGGTGGGGATGAAGATCTCGTCCTGGTGCCAGGCCTGGCCCTGGAAGCCGGGCGGCTTGACGAAGAGCATGGACTGCATGCACTTCACGTCCGGCCCGATGAGGCGCGACAGGACCCGGGCGAGGCCGGCGTGGCGGACGCCGCGGTCGAGCATCACCGGGGAGATCTTGTGGGGCTGGTGGATGCACAGGAACCCGCGCAGCACCTCGTCGTCGGTCAGCCCCTCCGGCATCGGCTCCAGGCTCGGGTGGGGGTACTCGCCGCGGCAGACGCGCAGGGCGTCGGCGCGCAGCACCTCCACCTCCTCGGGGCTCACCAGCCCCGGCACCACGAGGTAGCCCTGCTCGCGATAGGATTGCACGTCGGCGTCGCTCACCAGTCCGTTCTTCATCTCCAAGCTCTCCTTCAGGTCTCCACGGCCTGCGCCACCGCCCGGCCCAGCTCTTCCGTGGTCATGGCGCCGCCGATGTCGGGGGTGCCCGTGCCCGCCTCGGCCAGGACGGCGGCCACGGCCGCGTCGATGCGGGAGGCGGCGGCCCGGGCTTCGTCGTCGTCGTGGCGGTCTCCCAACCAGCGCAGCATCATCGCCGCCGAGAGGATGGCGGCCACCGGGTTGGCGATCCCCCGGCCGGCGATGTCGGGCGCCGTGCCGTGGGAGGGCTGGAAGACGGCGGCCTCCTCGCCGATGTCGCCGGAAGGGGCCATGCCGAGGCCGCCGATGAGGCCGGCGCCGAGGTCGGAGAGAATGTCGCCGTACATGTTCTCGGTGACCATCACGTCCCAGCTCTCCGGCTGGCGCACGAGGTAGAGGGCCATGGCGTCCACGTAGGCGTGGCCGGCGTCGACGTCGAAGCCGGCGGCCACCTCGTCGAAGACCTGGCGGAAGAACGCCATGGAGCGGAAGACGTTCGCCTTGTCCACCAGGGTAACGCCGGCGGGGCGGTCGCCGCGGCGCCCCTCGAGCCGCTCGGAGCGGCGCTGCAGGGCCAGGCCGAAGGCGTAGCGGGAGATGCGCTCCGAGCCGGAGCGGGTGATCACCATGGTGTCCACGGCGGTCTCCTCGCGCAGCCGCACGCCGCCGTTCATCGAGGCGAAGAGGCCCTCCACGTTCTCGCGGAGGATGACGAAGTCGATGTCGCCGGCGCCGTAGCCCTTCAGCGGGCAGTGGTGGGCGGCGTGGAGGTAGATGGGCCGCACGCCGGCGTAGAGGTCGAGGAGGATGCGCAGGTCGATCTGGGGCCGCATCTCGGTGCCGTCGGGCCAGCGCACGTCGGGCAGACCCATCGCTCCGAGGATGACGGCGTCGGCCCGCCGGCAGGCATCCACCGTGGACTCCGGCAGGGGATCGCCCTGGTCCAGGTAGCAGCCGGCGCCGCAGGGATGCTCGGTGTACCTCAGCTCCGGCCCTCCGGCCGCGTCCAGCACGCGCTGAGCCTCGGCCACGACCTCCGGGGCGATGCCGTCCCCCGGCAGGACGGCGATCTCGTAGGCCATCGCCCTCAGCTCCAGAGCCGGTCGCTGGAGGTCTCGGAGTTCCAACCCACGGTGGGCCCGAAGGGCTCCCCCGCCTCCGGATCGGCGAACTCGCGCAGCACCTCCTCGTTCAGGCCCTCGAAGCCGAGGCCCGGCGTCTCGGGCACGGCGATGTGGCCGTCCTCGATCAGCGGCACGGGCAGGCCCGTCACCAGGCTGCTCCAGCGCTCCAGGTCGTCCACCGAGTGGTTCTCGAGGACGAGGAAGTTCTCCGTCGCCGCCGCCGCCTGCACCGAGGCCATGGCCGCCACCGGGCTCATGGCCATGTGCAGGGCCATGGCGATGCCGGCGTCCTGGGCGGCGTCGCCGATCTTCTTGGTCTCCAGGATGCCGCCCGACGAGGCCAGGTCCGGGTGGGCCACGGCGATGGCGCGGCGGCCGAAGAGGTCGGCGAAGCCCTCCTTCAAGTAGATGTCCTCGCCGGTGCAGACCGGCGTCTCCACCGACTCCGAGAGCCGCTGGTACTGGTCGGCGAGCTGCCACGGGATCATGTCCTCGTACCAGGCGAGGCTGAACTGGTCCAGGGCGCGGCCCAGGCGGATGCACGACTCCAGGCCGAGGTGGCCGAAGTGGTCGGCCGCCAGGGGCACCTCGTAGCCGGTCTCCTCGCGCACGGCGGCGACGTACTCGCACAGCAGGCCGATCCCCCTCTCGGTGATCTGGATGCCGGTGAAGGGGTGCATGACGGTGGTCGACTCCAGCATGCCCGGCGGCGCGATGACGCAGTCGGACCGCCCGCGCAGGGTCCTCAGCCCGATGTCCATCTTGAGGAAGGCGAAGCCGTCCTCCATGCGCTGCCGCAGGCGGCGGCCCATCTCGCGGCCGTCGTCGACGGTGGGAGTGTCGCAGTAGCACAGGACCTTGTCGCGGAAGCGGCCCCCCGCCAGTTGGTACGCTGGCACGCCGTAGGCCCGCCCCGCCAGGTCCATGAGGGCCATCTCCACGGCGCAGACGCCGCCGGCCTGGCGGGCGTGGTGGCCGAACTGCTTGATCCGCCGGAAGAGGCGGTCCACGTCGCAGGGGTTCTGCCCGAGGAGGCGGCTCTTGAGCATGAGGGCGTACGTGGGGCTGCCGCCGTCGCGGACCTCGCCGTACCCGGAGATCCCCTGGTCGGTGTCGATGCGGATGAGGGTGGAGTGGAACGGCGCCCCCTTGAGGCGGGCGACGCGCAGGTCGGTGATCCTCAGGCTCGACGGGCGGGAGGCGGTGTGGACGTTGGCTTCCGGGCTCACGTGGGGTTCCTGGCGGGTGTCGGTGAAGAAGAGGCTGGGCGGCGCTTCGAAGCGGGATAGGGTAGCCGGGGGCCGGGGCGGGCGCAACGCGGAGGGCACGACCACTTGCCGCCCGGCGCGATGCGGGGTTCTCCATCCACCGTTATCTTTCGCAGGCCTGCCTCCCCTCCCAGGACAGACCCTCTGGCTCGCTCCCCGGCGGGACGGTGACCAGCCTCACAACTGAAGCTCATACCATGGGTTACGTCTGGACTCCCATCGAAGACTACGAGTCACACGAAGTGCTCGCACACAAGGAGCTCGGCGCCTTGGCCGAGGTCTGGCGAGAACGACGCCAACAGCTGACCAATCAGCGGGAGTACCGTGACTTCGAGCAGCGGCTGAAGCGCGAGTGGGCCATCGAGACTGGCTTGATCGAGCGCCTCTACACGCTGGACCGCGGTATCACTCAACTACTCATCGAGCACGGCATTCAGGCGGCCTTGATCCCCCATGGGAGCGGTGCGAACCCGGAAGCGACCGTGGCCATGATCGAGGATCATGAAGCGGCGGTCGAAGGTGTGTTCCAGTTCGTGAAAGACCAGCGATCACTGTCCACGAGCTACATCAAGGAACTTCACGCCTTGATGACGCGGCACCAGTATACCGTGGAAGGTGTCGACCCCCGCGGGAGAAAGACGGAGGTCCCTCTCATCCGCGGCGATTACAAGCGGCTGCCGAACAATCCCAATCGGCCGGACGGCTCGGTCCATGAGTATTGCCCACCGGAGCAGGTCACCGCCGAGATGGACCGGCTCATCGCCATGCACGAGGCCCACGCCGGCGCCGCTCCCGAGGTGGAGGCGGCCTGGCTCCACCACCGGTTCACCCAGATCCATCCTTTCCAGGACGGCAACGGACGGATCGCCCGCGCCCTCGCCACCCTGGTGTTCATCAAGGGAGGTTGGTTCCCGCTCGTGGTCAGGGACCGGGACCGGGCCCGCTACATCGAAGCCTTGGAGCATGCCGATTCCGGCGACCTGAAACCCCTGGTGGGCTACTTCGCGCGCCTGCAGAAGGACGAGTTCGTCCGGGCTCTCAGCATTGCCGAGGACGTCAGGAGGTCACGCCGCGCCGAGGACGCGATCAGGTCCGTGCGGGAGCGGTTGCAGGCCCGCAGGGACGCGCTCGTCGCCGAATGGGAGACAGCGAAGTCCATCGCCTCCTCGCTGCGCGACCATGCCCAGGAGCGCCTCAATAGCGTTGCGGACGAGTTGGGCCGCGAGATGGGCGATGTGCTGGAGCACGGCTCCTACTTCGCCGATGGCGCGGCCGAGGGTGGGGACAGGAGCCATTACTACCGCTACCAGATCATCCAGACCGCAAGGCAGCTCGACTACTTCGCAGGTACCCACACATACCGTTCCTGGGCGCGCTTGGTGATGAGAAACGCCAATCAGACGGAGTTGTTGATCGCCTTCCACGGAATCGGGCACGAGTTTCAGGGGGTACTCGCATGCTCGGCGACGTGGTTCCAGCGCGTGGAGACGGAGCAGGGCGAGAGGGAGATTGGCCCGGTGACACCGCTCTCGGACGACGTATTCCAGATCAACTACAAGGAACCTCACGAGGATGTCGAGGCCAGATTCTCGAACTGGCTGGAAGACGCCATCGTCCGTGGTCTCAGTCTGTGGCAGGAGACGTCGTTGTGACACCGGCGCCCCTTGTCCTGCCGTCGATGATCTGCCCGCTGGTCTCGGGCTGAGCCCACCCCACCCGTCTGCCGAGAGGTCCCTCGCGCACCGTCACCGGCAGCCTGCGCGGCCGCAGGATCCCCGTCGGCTCGAGCCGCCAGGGGGACATCGGCGTCACCCCGGGGCGCCTGAAGGAGGAGGCGGTGCGGACCTTGGCTTGCGGGCTCACGCAGGGCTCCTGGGGGGGTGGGACGAGCCCCCCGGGCGGGGCGCTCGAAGCGGGACAGGGTAGCCGGGGCGAGGGCCCCGCAACGCGGCGGGTCAGGGGGCTGCCGATGTTCCGGCAGAGCGATCCAGGCGTGAAGCTGACCCCGTCTAGAAGTAGGTAGCGGCGCTGAAGAGCAGGGCCGCCCCCCGAACCTCGTTGTTCAGACGATCCCGCGTGCTCTCGCGCTGATAGTCCAGCTTGAAGACCGAGTCCGGGTGGGGACGGAAATTCAACCCGTACGTCAGGCGGCGCCGGCTGTCCCCCGCGGCGTCGGCGTCGAAGTCGACCCTTCCGTAGCGGAGCACCCCGGTGCACACCGACTCGGGAAGAGCGGAGAGGATCCCCCGGGCAAAGTGGGCGTTGGCCTGTATGTAGACCCCCGCCTGGCTCTCCTGCAGCAGGGCCATCTCCGCCGGCACCTCGATCGCGGCCCTCGCGTACTCGCCCAGCAGTTCGAGGCCGCGCCAGGATGCGTCCCAGTCCAGGGCCCAGATCGTCAGCCCGCGAGCGGTGTCGATGGCCAGACCATCCGCCTCCCACTCGTTGTAGGGACCCGTATGCAGGGATACTCCCAGCTCCCAGGCCGTCCGGGGACTGACGGCGAGGCGCCCGACCAGGGAAGGGCGATTGTTGTTGTCGGTGAGATTGCCCCTGCCCTCCGGGATCCTCGTGCCGTCTCCGCTGGCTTCTATCACCCCTTCGTCGAACCCGTTCACAGCGTAGAGCTCGTAGGTGATCCGGGACGAGGCCCTCGGGTACCAGGCGCCATAGACGCCCATCCCCGCCTCCGACAAGGCCGTCGGGATGATCTCGGTGCTGACCAGGGGCCGGTCCGTCAGATCGTTGGCCGGGCTGTCATGTGAGAGATTGAAACGCCCCAGGGGGGAGAGGATGATGCCGCCCCGGAAGGTCAGGGCCGGATGGAGCTCGAAATCGAGGACCGCGATCTCGAGCTTGATCTCCTCCCCGCCTTCCTCGAACTCGAGCTCCGAGGCCACCCGCAAGCGCTCGGTTACGGGCGTGTAGGAGAACAGGTTGAAGCGCTCGGCCACGAAGGAGAGTTCCTCGGTGATCCCGTCCTTCCGCCCGTAGCGGAGGTGGACCTCGGAATAGCCGCCGATGCGGGTCCGGCCCGGCCGGGCGCTCATGAAGGGCTTGTCACCGATCCCTCCCTCGACCAGGGGCCGCTCCTCCGCTGCGGCGCCGTCGGTCCACCAGAGAATCGCGCAGGCCAGAGAGGGGATCAGGGCCTTGCTGCCGTCGCGCATGTTCCTCTATCTCACGGAGGCATGGATGGTTAAGCGATCTTCGGATACCGCCACCCGGTAGCTGGTGAGCGGCTTCTGGGCCGGCCCGCGCACCACCGCCCCCTGCCGGTCGAAGGTCGAGCCGTGGCAGGGGCAGACCAGGAACTCTCCCCCCGGCCGCACCTGGCAGCCCAGGTGGCTGCACGTCGTACCCAGGGCCCGCAGCGAACCGTCCTCGAGGCGCAGGAGGGCGATCTCCTCCACGAGGCCTGAAGCCCGTACCCGCACCGCATTCCCCTCCCCGAAGGTGCTTTCCACTTCGCCCCGATCCAGCTCGATGGCGCCGCCTTCGAGGGTTGCCAGGTAGGTCGGCAGACCCGCACAGCCGCACAGGCCCACCAGGCCGGCGCCCAGGCGCCCGAGCGCCTGCCGGCGGTCCATCACAGCGACCTCACAAAGGCCGCCACGGCCTGCTGCTCACCTGAATCGAGCGCCTCATAGCGCTCTCTCGGCCCTTCGGCCTCTCCGCCGTGCAGGCGAATCGCCTCGTCCACCGAGCGGGCCCGGCCGTCGTGCAGGTAGAACTCCTCGCCATCGAGAAAGTCGCCGACCAGGCGCGTTCCCCACAGCGGGGCCGTGCGCCATTCGCGGCCCGTGGCGTCTCCATCCGGCCGGTAGTCGGCCAGGTCTGCTCCCATGTCGTGCAGGAGCAGGTCCGAGTAGAGGTGGACGTCGACCGCGCTGAGCCCGGGTATGGGACCGGGCCCGGTCCGCATCGCCGGCACGTGGCAGCTGGCACAGCCTATCCGGCCGAACAGTTCCTCGCCGCGCAGCACTGCGGCCGTCTGTGGGCCCCGGGCCGGCGGCTTGAGCAGCCGCACGTACATGGTCGTTTCCAGAACCGTGGCGGCCGGGACCTCCGGATCGGCCACCCCGTCGCCCAGGGCCACCCCCCCGCCGGCCTGGGGATGCGTGTTCTCAAGGGGGATGAAGTCGCTGGTGATGCCCATGTCCTGGTGATAGGCCAGCGCCACCTGCTCGATCAGGGAAGAGACCTGGGCCTTGCGCGAGAAGCGGCCCAACTGGGGCCCGTCGCCGCCCCCGACGTGGTGAGAGGGAACGAAGTCGGGGGGGGTCACCCAGTGCGGGCGCCCCGAGATCCCGTCTCCGTCCTCGTCGTCCGGGTCGGCGTGGGCCAGGATCGCCGCCGCGGGAATCGCCTCGATGAGCCCTGCCCCGAACACCGGGGGCGGCATGCGGAAGGATACCTCGACCCCTTCGGGAACCCGCTCGGGGGGAATCCCCGCGATCGCCTTGTCCTGGTGCTGAGGTCCGCCGATATCCACGGCCGGGTCGGTCCCGCGACTGAAGCGGGTGAACCCCCGGTCCGGCGTGCCCCGGCCATCGCCGGGATGGCACCCCTCGCAGGACACGTTGTTGAAGATCGGGCCCAGGCCCTCGGCGACGGCAAACGCTTTTTCGAAGTTTTCGTCCCCTGCGACAAAGGCGGCGTTCAGGTCGCGGGACAAACCCTCCGGGGGGGACTCGAAAT
Organism: Candidatus Latescibacterota bacterium; assembly: GCA_964291625.2. Lineage (GTDB taxonomy): Bacteria > Latescibacterota > UBA2968 > UBA8231 > UBA8231 > UBA8231. Next base: position 668,292 of record OZ220089.1, read on the forward strand.
CGTCGCCCGCCGTGGGGAGCCGGGTCATCATCGCATCGCATCCCAGCCAGGCCATCCCGAGCAGACCCGCGAGGACGGGCCAGTGGATCGCGGTCGTCGTGCAGACCCTCTCCGGAAGCCGTATTAGTCTCATCTTAAGATTGTTTTAGTCAAGGCTAAATCAGATTACGGCACAGACCGGCCTGAAGCAAGGGGAAAGATCCTGGCGGCCCTGACCGGCCCGGCTTCGCCCGCCGGGTCCGCCGTTGCCGGGAGCCCGGAGAAGGCGTTCATTCCCGGAGACCCCTCCCCAGCTCCCGTCCGCCGAGGATCCCTTGCGCATCGTCACCGGCAGCCTGCGAGGCCGCAGGATCCCCGTCAGCTCGAGCCGCCAGGGGGACATCGGCGTCACCTCGAGCCGCCTGAAGGAGGCCCTCTTCGACCGCCTCGGTCCGTCCCTGGAGGGGATCGCCTTCCTCGACCTGTGCGCCGGCTCCGGCCAGATCGCCCTGGAGGCGTACAGCCGCGGCGCCCGGGTGACCGCGGTGGAGCCCGACCGCCGGCGGCGCGAGGCCCTGCGCCGGCTCATGGAGAGCTGGGGCGTCAACCACCTCGAGCTGCTGGGCGGCCGCGCCCAGACGGTGATGAGGACGCTGGCCGCCGAGGGCCGGCGCTTCGACGTGGTCTACCTCGACCCGCCGTACCGGGCGCTGCACAACGGCCGCCCCCTGAGCCAGATCCTGCTCGCCGCCGCCGGCCGCTCGGGGATCCTCGCCGGCGGCGGCCGGCTCCTCGTGCAGCACCCGAAGAGCCTGGAGCTGCCCGAGTCCCCGGAGGGGCTGCGGCGGGTCGACGCCAGGCGGCACGGGACCACCGGGCTGAGCGAGTACCGCCCGGCCTCTTGACCCCCCTGTCGCCGGAGCTATCCTAGTCGGCCATGGAGTTCACCCCCCTCACCGACCAACAGCGCCAGAGCTTCGACCGCGACGGCTTCCTCGTCGTGCCGGGGGCCCTGCCCGACGACCTGCTGCAACGGCTCGAGGCCGCCTGCGACCGCCTCTACGCCGAGGGCCGGGCCGCCGAGGGCCTCAACGACCGCGGCTTCTGGCAGATGCGCAACTGCCTGCCCCGGGACGACGCCTTCGTCGAGCTGCTCGACTGCCCGGCCACGGTCCCCCTCGTGGTTCAGCTCCTCACCCACAACGTGCAGCTCATCACCTCGCACCTCGTGGTGCGCCCGCCGAACGCCGACGGTCCCGGGGGCGACCACAAGGTCTCGGGCTGGCACCGCGACGGCGGCACCTCGCCCAGCGACCTGGGTCTGGCCCAGCCGCGCATGTTCATCAAGATCGCCTACTGGCTCTCGGACCTGTCCGAGCCCGGACGGGGCGCCATCCGCCTGCTGCCGGGAAGCAACGACACCTCCATGCCCAAGCCCGATGGCGACGCCGACGGCGAGCACCTCGAGATCCGCGCCCGTCCCGGCGACGCCGTGCTCTTCGAGAACCGCACCCTCCACGCCGTGGGCGACAACTACTCGACGATCACGCGCAAGAGCGTGTTCTTCGGCTACGGGTACCGGTGGATCCGGCCCATGGACTACAGCGCCCACTCCGAGGAGCTGCTGGCCCGCTGCGACCCCATCCGCCGGCAGCTGCTCGGCGACAGCTCCGGCCCCATGGGCTTCCAGCTCCCCGAGCAGGGTGAGGTGCCGCTCAGGGAGTGGCTCGCCGAGCACACGGGCGAGGTCGTCTCGGCCCGGGCCGAGACCCCCGGCGTCTTCGCCACCCGCTGAGCCCCCTCCCCGAGGCCTGCTCCCCACGCCGGTCCCGGATTCCCGGGCCCGATCCGCGCCACCCCGGACCTGCCATGCGCTTCCGCCCCTGCATCGACCTCCACGAAGGACGGGTGAAACAGATCGTCGGCGGCAGCCTGCGCGAGGGCCGGGCTCCGCGGACGAACTTCGACGCCGGGAGGCCCCCGGCGTACTACGCGGACCTCTACCGGCGGGACGGCCTGCCCGGCGGCCACGTGATCATGCTCGGCCCGGGGAACGAGGCCGCCGCCGCCGAGGCCCTGGCCGCCTTCCCCGGCGGCCTGCAGGTGGGCGGCGGCATCGACCCCGCCAACGCCGCCGCCTGGCTGGACCGGGGAGCCGCCGCGGTCATCGCCACCTCCTTCGTCTTCCACGGCGGCAGCTTCCGACCCGAGGCCCTGCGGGAGCTGTCCGCGGCCGTGGGCCGCGAGAGGCTGGTCCTCGACCTCAGCTGCGCCCCCCTGGAGGACGGCCGCTACGTGGTCGCCGCCGACCGCTGGCAGCGCCTGACCGACTTCGAGATCACCGGGGAGGGACTCGAAGGCCTGGCGGCGTACTGCTCGGAGTTCCTCGTCCACGCCACCCAGGTGGAGGGCCTGCAGGAGGGCGTGGACGAGCGCCTGATCGCCCTGCTGGCCGAGGTCTCCCCCCTGCCCACGACCTACGCCGGCGGGGTCCGCTCCCTGGCCGACGTGGACCGCATCGCCGAGCTGGGAGGCGGCCGCCTCGACTTCACCGTGGGCAGCGCCCTGGACCTGTTCGGGGGTTCGGGGGTGAGGTACGCGGAGTTGGTGGAGCGGGAGGGGAGGCGCCAAGGTGCCTGGAACCAGTAGGGGCCTCACACACAGCGCGGCTGTGAGATCGGTTCAGAAGCAATCGCTTGCATGGGCCACCCTTGGTCGGTAGTGTGGTCCCCGAAGTGCCGCCGAAGTAGCAATCAGTCCACCGAATGGGAGATGGCCACATGGCTCGTACGATCAACCTCGAAGCGCTGCTGAAGGGCTGCGCCGACGATTCCTTCGACGATGGGATCTGCATCGACACGCAGCTTGAGCCCCTGTCCGGCCCCGGGGGCATGGTGAAGCCCGCCGTCTACGAAGGGGGTACATACCAGACGGACCGGCGTTGGGCTTCGCCTGACGACGACGGGCCGACTCCGGTGATCGTGATCGACAACGTGCCGTCGCAGGCCAACCGCCTGGAGGAAGCCCTCCGCCGGGACTCCGCGACGCCTGTTCCGGAGTTCGTGCTCGATCTGACCGGTTTGCCCAACATGCCCGCCCATCTGCCGAGACGTCTTTCGAGCCTGGAGTTTCCCCATCGCAACGCTGACGCCTATCTCCGGGATGCCAAGCTCGACGACCAGGACTTCATCAGGACCGACCTCGGCCGAGAGATCTTCGCAGCCACCGCCCACGAGTGCGGGCCCCTGATGGCCTGGTTCCCGCAGGCGTTGTTGTACGGATTCTGGCAGTCGCACCTCGGCAAGAAGCGCCACAATACCAAGCACGCTCGAGCCTGGGTCTCGGAGATCCTGGGCTGGAATCCGGCCACGACGGAAACCCGCGTTCTCGGACTGAAGGGCGACGCCCTGAACCTCAATACGGATGAAGCGATCACCTCCAACGAGGACGACCGCATCGAATGGGGAATCGGCCGGGAGCAGGGGATCGAGGGCGGCAAGAAGGACAAGCTCTCGGAGATCGGTCATGGCCAGGTGCCGTTCATGGGAGACGACGCCTCCGCCGCAGCCATCTCCTTCTCGCGCGTAACCCAGAGAGCCACCGTGTCATTTGCCCAGTTGCGACGAGTCAGCCTGGGACCAGACCGCAGCGAAGCCGATGCGGCGGCGCGCGCCCTTCTTGTGGCTCTCGGGCTGCACGCCCACCATCTCGCCTTTGGACGGGGCTTCGCCCTGCGCTCCGGGGCGGACCTGCGTCCCCGGGAGACGGCTGCCTCGTGGCTCGGCAGCGACGGGGACGAGTCCTGCCTCTTCGGCAACCCCGAGGAGAGCCGATCTCTCCTGCGCAGTGCCATGGAGCATGCCGGGTCCGTGGGCGTGCCCCTCGACGGCTGGGGTCAGCAGCAGCAGCTCACCCCCAAGGACAACCTCCTCAAGGCGATCCGCGCCACTTGGCCGGATCTCGAGGACTGATGCTCGCCGTCTCGGTAGAACTGCTGCACGGGACCTTTCGCGGCGACCCCGACGGCGCGGCCAACACCGGCCAGTCGATCCGAGGGGAGTGGCCGCCCTCGCCGGCCCGCCTGTTCGCGGCGCTGGTCGCGGCGGACGGCACCGGGGAGCGCTGCCGGGTAACCGACGGCACGGAACTGGAGTGGTTCGAGCAACTGCCGCCGCCAGAGATACATGCCCACGCGGAGCCATGGCATCAGCCGCTGCAACCGCGGTACGTCGTCCAGCACAGGGGCACGGCCAGCAAGTCCACGCATCAGGAGTACGTCGGCCGTGTGGGTGCCCTCATCCGGCCAGGGGTGCGGGTTTCGCCGCGCCATCCCCAAGTGGTCTACGTCTGGAACCTCTCCCCGCCTGACGGGACGCTCTCGGCTCTACGGCGCCGCGCCTCCCGCGTCGGCTACCTCGGGGCCGCCGACTCACCGGTGCGTGTGCGCGTCAGATCGGAAATGCCCGATGCAGCCGCCGACGCCTTCCATCCAGATCCAGACGGAGATCTGACGATCAACGTCCCGGCGCCCGGCGATCTGGTCATCCTCGACCGGATGTACGCCGCCTGGTGCGAACACGGCGCCGACATCGGGCGCGCCCAGTTCCCGGCGCTACGCCATGAAGTCGCCTACCGCTCACCGGGGTCCGTGGCCCCCGTGCAAGCCGACGCCGTTGTAGCGTGGCTGCGCCTCGAATCGGCGGTCTCCGGACGGAGAATCTCGACGGTGACGGAATTGTTCAAGGCCGCCGTTCTCAGCTGGCATCAGGAAATCCACGGAGAGCCTCCGGCGATCCTGCACGGCCACGGGTTTCACGAGAAGGGCTACGAGATCGCTCGCTACCTTGCCCTGCCAGACGTCGGCTTCCGGAGGTCTCGAGGTCGCATTCACGGTCTTGCGCTCTGGCTGCCGGCCGACTCCGATCAGGTGGAACGTCGGCGGTGTCGCGATGCTGCCCTCGCCGTGCGCAGGCTCGCCGGCCGCGGCTTGGACATCTCCGTTTCACCTCACGATGACGAGCAGGGTCCCTGGGCCGCGAACCCGAAGCGCTGGGTCGCCATGTCGAAGCGCTGGGCTACGGCCTTCCCCGCGCTGCACGAACGCCGCGGGGACCTCGATCTGGCAGAGGTGGCGCGCTGGTGCCGTCACGCGGGCCTGCCCGAGCCCGTGGCCTTCCGGGGGACTCGCGGCCCTCTCGTCCCCGGAGCCGTAGACCTGGCCCCGGTAGAGGTCAACCGGCCGGGCCGGCCGGGCCTTCCCTACTCTCATGTCGAGATCCATTTCGCCGAGGCGGTCCGGGGGCCGGTGGTCATCGGCGCCGGGCGGCAGCGGGGCTTCGGCCTCTGCGTGCCGGTGCGGTCGGCGGATGAAGGGGACCCCGCATCTTGATGGGTGCCAAGAACCCGGATGCTCCGGTCCTGCCGCCCATGCCCGGCTTCGAGGAGTTCTATCGAGCCATCAACGGCCGTGATCCGTTTCCCTGGCAGGAGCGTCTGGCTGGCCAAGTCGCTCATTGCGAGAAGTGGCCTGGAGAGATAGGCGTCCCTACAGGTCTGGGGAAGACGGCCTGCCTGGACATCGCCGTCTGGTGGCTGGCCTCACAGGCAGACCGCCTGCCCGCGAACCGGACGGCGCCGACCCGGGTCTGGTGGCTGGTCAATCGGCGGCTGCTCGTAGACGCCGTGACCGACCATGCCGAGGCCATGGGCAGGGCCCTTGCCGATCCGGCCTCCCATGGAATCGGTGATCGGGGTGCTGGTGTCCTGGCTGCGGTGGCTGAACGCTTGCGCTCGCTCTCCGCTGGCGCCGGCGCTGCCCCGCTGGAAGTGATCCGCCTTCGCGGCGGAGTCCAATCGCGCCGCCCAACCGATCCGTCCACGCCCGCGGTCTTGCTGTCCACGCTACCCATGTACGGGTCCCGGCTGCTCTTCCGCGGCTATGGATCGACCCGGTCCATGCGCCCCATCGACGCCGCGATGGCCGGCACCGACAGCTTGGTCCTGCTGGACGAGGCGCACTTGGCGCCCCACCTGCGGACCCTGATTTCCGCCCTCGCGGAATGCACGCCCGGCGCGCAGGCCACTATCGGTGAGGCTCGCTCGCGACCGAGCGTGGCAGCGTTGACGGCCACTGGGAATGCGGGCGAGACCTCCCGGTTCGATCTCGACGCCTACGATGAGGCACACCCGGTCGTGCGGCAGCGGCTGGACGCGTCGAAACCGGTGGAGGTGCGTTCCTTCGACACCGGAGAGATCGGGCCTCGGCTGGCCGACGCGGCTCTCTCCCTGATCCAGGCGGCGCGCAACCCGGCGGCCTGCCTGGTGTTCGCCAACACTCCCGTCAACGCGAGGGCGGCCTTCCAGCAACTGCAGAAGGACGGAACGGCGGAGGTCCTGCTTCTGACCGGCCGCTCCAGGGAACGGGAGGCGGCGCAGACCCGGGCGCTGATTCTCGATCCGGTGGACGGCATGGCCGCCACGCGGGACCCCTCCGCCGCCCGCCAGCGTCATCTGATCGTCGTCGCCACCCAGACCCTGGAGGTCGGGGCCGATGTGGACGCGGAGTACCTCGTAACCGAGGCGTGCGGCGTGCGGGCGCTCACCCAGCGCCTCGGCCGACTCAACCGCCTGGGCCATCATGACCACGCCCGCGCCATCTACGTACACCTGCCGCCCAAGACGGTGAAGAAGCGAAAGCAGGCTGTCAGTGGATGGCCGGTCTACGGAGAGGAACCGCACACCGTGCGCGACAGGCTGCAGGCGGCCCTGGACAGAGACCGCTCGGTGACGGTCAACCTCTCGCCCCGCCGGATCTCCGGGGTGCTGGGGGCGCCGATCGATGATCCCGGTCGGGCGCCCGAAGTCCTGCCCGGAATCCTCTGGGAGTGGGTGAAGACCACCGCTCCTCCTGAAGGCGAGGCGCCCGTCGAGCCCTACTTCTCCGGCATCGCGGGCCCCGACTACTCGGTGTCGCTGATCTGGCGAGCCCATGTCCCCGATGGGGGCGAACTGTTGTGGCCGCGGGCCAGCGACAAGGAGGCCGTCGAGGTCCCCATCGGCGAGGCCCGGGACGCCTTCGGCGACCAAGAGGATCTGCGCCGGATTGGGCCGGACGGGGTAACCGTGCAGGAGGTCGCCCGCGACGATATCCGGCCCGGAGACACCATCGTGTTGCCCTGCGACCGTGGGCTTCTGGATGAGTTCGGATGGGATCCGTCCTCCGCCTCGCCCGTCGTAGACATCTCCATCCTGGAGCACGGCCTGCCCCTGGAAGCCACAGCGCTTCAGAGGCTCTGCGGGATCTCCGTCGGTGATCTCGTCGACAAGGCCCTGGGGATCTCGGATGATGGTGGCGATGAGATCGACGAGGGCGAGCGGAACGAGGCGCTGGAAGAGATACTGACGGATCTGGCCGGCACAACGCCCCAGGGTTGGCACAGAGATGAATGGCAGGATCTGCTCGCCGCCCTGGACCGGCAGGTTCTCACAGCCCGCAAGGAGGTACCCCGGCTTGCCCGGCGCTCCCCCGGCCGGGACGGCCTAACCCTCAGCGACGAACTCGACGAGGTCTCGCTGACCGAGACCGCGGTCCTGCTGGATGGCCACTGCCAAGCAGTCGCCCTGCGCGCGCGCCAGATCGCCGTTCGTCTGGGCCTTCCGGACGACTTGGCACAAGTCCTGGAGCGCTCCGGCGCCCTGCACGACATCGGCAAGTCGGACCCGCGGTTCCAGCGCTGGCTCGATCCCGAGGAGAGAGCCGCTGGCGTCAAGGTGGCCAAGTCGAACATGCCTCGTCACCTGTGGAATGGCGCCCGCGTAGCGGCCGGGTGGCCTGCCGGAGGCCGGCACGAAGAATTGTCGGCCCGACTCGTCCGCCGTCGGCTGGAACTGGGCCCAAGCTCCTGTGACTCGGGCCTCCAGGACCTGCTCCTGCACCTTGTCATCAGCCATCACGGCAGCGGGCGGCCGCTCCTGCCGCCGGTCGATGACGCAACCAGCACCGTCGTCGCCGAGATGATCGAAGGGAAACTCGTGGAAGCGCCGGCTGACCTCGCTCTCGTCGACTGGGATCAACCCGCCCGGTTCCGGCGCTTGTGCGACCGCTTCGGCCCTTGGGGACTGGCCCTGCTCGAGGCAATCCTGCGCCAGTCGGACCATGCGGTCTCGGCGGGCACCGACGTCGGCCATGCGGAGGTACGCTGATGCCCAGCGTGACATGCCCAGGCCTGCAGGCGTCCTGGCTCAACGGATGGCTGGCCGCGGTGGGAGCCACGGTGCTCGACACCCGGATCCGCCTTCACTGGACGGAGGACAGCACTCCCGCGGCTGTCCTTTCAGCAGAGGATACCGACCCCGTGGGGGCGCTGGTCGCTGCCTGGCCGGAGAAGACCCGGTTGGTGGACATGCCGATTGCGGAGACTTGGAGGGGCGCCGGGCTGTTGCGCCGCAAGGTCTCCGTCGAAGAATTCTCTGTCCGAGCCCGAGCCGCACGCGGTCACGATCATGCGTGGACCCTCTCCTCAACCATGACCGACTTGTGCGTCGACCAAAACGGCGAGGTGGCTCATGCTCCCTTCGATCCTGCGGGCCCAGGTACGATCAAGTGGATGCATCATCGGCTGCTGAAGGTCCATGCGCAGGCAGAGACGACCATCGGACGCATCCGCGAATCCCTTGAGGGTTGCGCCATCCGGGTGAAGGACAACGGCCTTGGCTTCGACCAGACGAGACTGGGTTCCCAGTCGGATACCACCTCCATCTGGGTCGACCCTGTGGTCGAGGTACTCGCCTTCTTCGGCCTCGCGATCCTGCCGGTGCGGGGTTCCGGCATCGACAGGCGGCTGGGAGCCTCCTTCCTGTCTCGCGAGATTCAGAGAGGATGGCGGACAAACGCCGGGGATAGCCCTGGACGTCGCTTCATGTGGCCAGCTTGGAGTCAGCCCTTGGACTCGCCCGGGATCGACGCTCTCCTGGACGCATGGACGCCTGACAGAAGGGATCTCTGGCCGCGAACGGGGGTCCATGCCGCCTGGCAGACTGTCCAGTTCCAGCCCAGAGGATCGGCCGATACGACTCGCGCCTTTGGGGCGGCGCGGTTGTGACCGACGAACCGATTGTCCCCATCTCCGCCCTTGAGCACTACGTCTACTGCCCCCGGCAGTGCGCCCTGATCCACTGCGACGGCGTATGGAGCGACAACGCCCATACGGTCAGAGGTTCCCATGCGCACCGCCGCGTCGACAGTGGACGACATCGGCGTGAACGAGGGCGGCAGGTGCTCCGGGCCATCCCCCTTTGGTCGGAGAGGCTGGGCCTGTCAGGACGTGCGGACGCGGTCGAGATGGAGCAAGGGGAGGTGTGGCCGGTCGAGTACAAGGCGGGCGTACGGCATGGCAAGGCCGCCGACATGCAGCTCTGCGCTCAGGCCATGTGCCTCGAAGAGATGCTCGGCGTCGGCATATCGCACGGCTACGTGTGGTACGGCGGACCACGACGCCGCGTTCAGGTCGATTTCACCTCGCAACTGCGTAGCGAGGTGGAGGCAACCATCGATGACATCCGGCGGCAGCTGCTGGCGGCCATTCTGCCGGAAGCCCCGAACGATGCCCGGTGCGCTGAGTGCCAGCTGCAGAACCACTGCCTGCCTGGGTTGACGAGCGCTCCTCAAAGGGTCAGCAGGTACATGACCAACGCTGTATTCCAATGCGCTACCTGAGCACGGTCTACGTCCGCGACCATCGAGCCCGGGTGAAGCATCGGCGCGGTTCCCTTCTGGTATCCTCGCCCGAAGGCAGTCAACGGATACCCCTGGAAGCCATCGATTCGGTGGTCATGCTGGGCAGCGGGCAGATCACCAGCCAGGCATTGGAAGCCTGCGTGCAGCGCGGCGTCCGGGTCGCCGCGTTGAGGATGAGCGGAGCGGTCCGGTATGTCGTCGGGGCGCCTACGGGCGGCAACGTCCACTTGCGAATGGCCCTGTACCGGGCGGTGGCAGATGCCGCTCACTCGCTGACACTGTCGAAGGCGATCGTAGCGGCCAAACTGCAGAACAGCAGGAAGGTTGTCGATCGCTGGTCGCGAGATGAAGGAGACCCGGACGCGACACTCCGCTTGTCCGAGTGCGCTGAGCAGATACTGGGCCGGATTCCGCGGCTGGGAGAAGTCGACACCCCCGACCTCGTTCGTGGCGTCGAAGGAGATGCCGCGAGAGCGTACTTCGGCGCGGTTGCTCAGGTCGTTTCCAAGAGCGGCTTGCCATTCTCGCGGCGCACGCGGCGACCGCCCCGCGACCCGGTCAATGCCATGCTCGGCTTCTGTTACGGCCTGCTCGTCACAGAGTACATCGGGGCGGTAGAGAGCGTCGGGCTCGACTACCAGATGGGGTTCTTTCACCGCCCCCGTTCCGGCAGACCCTCCCTTGCCCTCGATCTTGCCGAGGAGCTCCGAGCACTGACGGACCGCTTCGTCGTCACCCTGGTCCGACGCAAGCAGGTTGGGCCCGAGGATTTCATCCGCACCCCCGGTGGCGGGGTGTACATGACCGATGAGGGGAGGACCGCCTTGATCAAGGCATGGGAGGCCCACAAGGAAGAAGAGATCTCTCATTCCATTCTGGATCGACGCATAGGCAGGTGGGCCTTGCCATCGGTGCAGGCCACCCTCCTGGCCCGTCACCTTCGCGGCGATCTTCCGGCATACCCACCCTACGTCTTGCCGTAGCATGGACGTCCTGGTCACCTACGATATCGCCGACACCGAAGGGGCCGGAGCGAGACGGCTCAGACGCATCGCCGAAGTCTGCGAGAAGTACGGGCAGCGCGTGCAACTGTCCGTCTTCGAGTGCCGTCTCTCCCCCGAGCGGCTCGCTCGCATGGTAACCGAGCTCCAGGACACCATCGACAGTCGCCGTGATTCGGTGATCGTCTACCGGTTCCCCGGCCAAATGAAGGACGCCAGACTGCGCTTCGGTCGAAGCCAAGTCCACGAAGTAGGCCAGCCCTGGGTCCTCTGACCGCTTGCGAACCCCGGGTGATCCCTGGAAGCCGGGGACAGACCGCCTCATCCATGGAGATTTCTACCCCCTCAGGCTTGTTTTCTGAGGAATTGGAGTGCACATATCCGCAACTCTTGCCTCCTGCTGCCATTCCCGAGCTTTCTACTCCCGCACAGGGGCCTCGTTTGGTGGAAATCCCCCCTTTCTGCAGCAATAGCAGTGTCGCCGGGGTGAACGCCCCGGCCTTCGTTGAGCGTCTGGTGGCAATGGCGGTTAATGGGGTGATCCTCGCGTGTCGCCGGGGTGAACGCCCCGGCCTTCGTTGAGCGGGTCGGGCGCCCTTCGGTTATGCGGCCGATGTCCTGTGTCGCCGGGGTGAACGCCCCGGCCTTCGTTGAGCGGTGTCAGGCCGCGGCGGAGACGCTGTTGCTGTGTCGCCGGGGTGAACGCCCCGGCCTTCGTTGAGCGGTGGAACTTTGAGGGAGGTGCATAATGCGCCACCGGGGTGTCGCCGGGGTGAACGCCCCGGCCTTCGTTGAGCGCGGAAGCGCAGGCGGTGAAGTGGTGCAAGGGCACGGGTGTCGCCGGGGTGAACGCCCCGGCCTTCGTTGAGCGGGTCTGGGCAATGGGTGATTCCCGGGAGATCCGAGGTGTCGCCGGGGTGAACGCCCCGGCCTTCGTTGAGCGGCATTGCCGACCGGCTCCGGCGATGGGACTGTCGTGTGTCGCCGGGGTGAACGCCCCGGCCTTCGTTGAGCGTCGTTCTACATGATCTACAACGTGACCGGCGTGTGGGTGTCGCCGGGGTGAACGCCCCGGCCTTCGTTGAGCGGCCGTGTTGAGCGCCACAGGAACCCTGCCGTCGGAGTGTCGCCGGGGTGAACGCCCCGGCCTTCGTTGAGCGCGCCAGCTGCCGGAGGAGACGCGCCGAGAGGTCATCGGGTGTCGCCGGGGTGAACGCCCCGGCCTTCGTTGAGCGATCTGGCATCAGGTCGCTAGCATTGAGGATATGGTCGTGTCGCCGGGGTGAACGCCCCGGCCTTCGTTGAGCGCGCCTGTCCCCCGTGGACGTGCCCGCGGCGACGGAGTGTGTCGCCGGGGTGAACGCCCCGGCCTTCGTTGAGCGAAGAAGGCTCTGTATGACTTCGCCACGATGGTGCAGGGGTGTCGCCGGGGTGAACGCCCCGGCCTTCGTTGAGCGCAGAACAAGGCCCTCGGCGAGCTGGTGCCGCGGGTGTGTCGCCGGGGTGAACGCCCCGGCCTTCGTTGAGCGCAGGCCGTCCTCGACGACTTCCGGGACAACCAGGGGGGTGTCGCCGGGGTGAACGCCCCGGCCTTCGTTGAGCGTCGACCACGACGTAGCCCTTCGGCCCCTTCGCGCACGTGTCGCCGGGGTGAACGCCCCGGCCTTCGTTGAGCGTTCGCGCACGTCGTGGATATAGTAAACGACCCCCGGTGTCGCCGGGGTGAACGCCCCGGCCTTCGTTGAGCGACCCAGGTGCTGCTGGCGGGCATCCTGGCCTTGCTTGTGTCGCCGGGGTGAACGCCCCGGCCTTCGTTGAGCGCCCACGGAGGCGGTGCCCCTCCCTCGGTCTCATGGAGGTGTCGCCGGGGTGAACGCCCCGGCCTTCGTTGAGCGCTGCGCAGCAACAGCCCGCGGGTGCCGCCCGATCCGGGCGCGTGTCGCCGGGGTGAACGCCCCGGCCTTCGTTGAGCGACCTGGAAGCTGGACGTGCCAACGTCGATGCCCGGTGTCGCCGGGGTGAACGCCCCGGCCTTCGTTGAGCGGTGCAGGAAGCCAGCGGCCGCGGGGCGGACGTGGACGTGTCGCCGGGGTGAACGCCCCGGCCTTCGTTGAGCGTTCTACTTCTCCGAGAGCATGGATCGCGTGCAGGAGGTGTCGCCGGGGTGAACGCCCCGGCCTTCGTTGAGCGCGCCGCATCCGGAAGGATCTCGGCCTGACGCTGGCAGTGTCGCCGGGGTGAACGCCCCGGCCTTCGTTGAGCGTCGGTGATGTGGAACGCCTCGGGACACGCCTCGGGGGTGTGTCGCCGGGGTGAACGCCCCGGCCTTCGTTGAGCGGGGGCCGCAGCACCCCCCCGACCTTGATTTCCGTATCGTGTCGCCGGGGTGAACGCCCCGGCCTTCGTTGAGCGACGCCGACCGAGGTCACCTACGACGCCGACGCCGAGTGTCGCCGGGGTGAACGCCCCGGCCTTCGTTGAGCGCGGCAGCAGCAGCGGGGGCAGCGCCTGCGCCCCATGTGTCGCCGGGGTGAACGCCCCGGCCTTCGTTGAGCGGTCAACGCGATCGATCCGGACCCGCAGAAGTGCGTGGTGTCGCCGGGGTGAACGCCCCGGCCTTCGTTGAGCGAACGTCCAGCTCACCGGCACCGTGGAGCGCCCCGAGTGTCGCCGGGGTGAACGCCCCGGCCTTCGTTGAGCGCGGAAAGCCAGGGCGACGCCCCAGAGCAGGGCATGGTGTCGCCGGGGTGAACGCCCCGGCCTTCGTTGAGCGCTCTTCCATCAGTTCAATGGCTCCGTGTACGTCCAGTGTCGCCGGGGTGAACGCCCCGGCCTTCGTTGAGCGCCGCAAGGTGTCGACGCACGTCCCGGTGACCCGCGAGTGTCGCCGGGGTGAACGCCCCGGCCTTCGTTGAGCGGGCGTAGGCAACGCCGGCTTGCCCTTGATCGAGACGTGTCGCCGGGGTGAACGCCCCGGCCTTCGTTGAGCGGAGGACGAAATCAGGAGGCACTGATGCCGACGCTCGCGTGTCGCCGGGGTGAACGCCCCGGCCTTCGTTGAGCGCCTTCCGCCCTTCCCCTTTGCCCGGCCGCCGTAGGGGCGTGTCGCCGGGGTGAACGCCCCGGCCTTCGTTGAGCGTACGTCAACATCGAGGATGCTCCCCAGGACTACCAGGTGTCGCCGGGGTGAACGCCCCGGCCTTCGTTGAGCGAGGACGGCCAGGTGCAGGTCACGAAGAAAGTCGGGCGAGTGTCGCCGGGGTGAACGCCCCGGCCTTCGTTGAGCGGTCTGCAAGGTCACGTCCTCGACTTCCGCCGATCCGTGTGTCGCCGGGGTGAACGCCCCGGCCTTCGTTGAGCGTGGGACGGCAAGGCCGGGGCCTTCGTCAGTCCCGAGTGTCGCCGGGGTGAACGCCCCGGCCTTCGTTGAGCGATCCGGGAGTGGTTCCGGACCGGCGGCAAGGCGAGAGTGTCGCCGGGGTGAACGCCCCGGCCTTCGTTGAGCGTGCCCCGTCTCGGTGGCGGCCTGTTCCACTTCGCGGGCGTGTCGCCGGGGTGAACGCCCCGGCCTTCGTTGAGCGGGGCCGGAAGTCTCGCCCCTTAACCTATCCTTGCCCGTGTGTCGCCGGGGTGAAAGCCCCGGCCTTCGTTGAGCGCTACCCTTGCCCGTGCAAGGTGGACAGTGCCACACATTGTGTCGCCGGGGTGAACGGCCCGGCCTTCGTTGAGCGGAGTGGGTGGACCACGACGACGACACTTGAACCTGTGTCGCCGGGGTGAAAGCCCCGGCCTTCGTTGAGCGCGGATGGTCTCGAGGGTGGTCTGCGCGAGGAGGTAGGTGTCGCCGGGGTGAGCGCCCCGGCCTTCGTTGAACGGTCAATGGTGTCGCCGGGGTGAACGCCCGGCCCTCGTTGAGCGTTTCCCTTTGACAACCATTGGTCACAGTACGGGCGCGTCTCCGGGGTGAACGCCCCGGCCCGTTGAGCGTTGACGGTGATGTCTCGCCAGCGCTGAAGGATCCGGGGTGTCGTCGCGGTGAGAGCCCCCGCCACCGTTGAGCGCTGGAAGCGTCCGCCGGGTCTCGCCCGAGACTCGGCGGACATTGGACGCACTCCGCGTACCTACTCGAGCTACTTTACGAATCTGCTCCAGTTCCGCCGGTTGATGCGGGGCACCCTGGGCTGACGTCCTGCCGCTCCACGTCTGAGTTGGCACGCTCCCGTTGAGTTCGCTTTCGGTCACGCTGAATCACTCGCCTCGCAATCCGATCGAACTCTTCAGAAAGAGTCTCCAGGCTTCGAGACTTCCTCTTCGTCCGTGCCACCAGTCCAGCCTCCTTTTCGCCAGGACACAGTGCCCCGGCGTGTGATGGCCATTCGTCCTCGTAACCCGACGACCCCTCCCCGGGTGGGCCCGCCGGAGTTCGGCCTGTAGGGTCAGACTACGGATTGGCAGAGTGATGTCAACCGTGTCGCGGACGACCGGGGTGGGTCCAGGAAGCAGGCTTGACAATTCGGCACTCGACTCCCTTTTTATCATGATAATTCGGGAGTTAAATCCCGATTCATCATGTCCCTCCAGCGTCGCTACCTCCAGGCCCACATCCGGGAAGATCTCGACCGGCGTATGGTCTTCGTCGGCGGTCCCCGCCAGGTGGGCAAGACCACGCTGGCGCGTCTGCTGGGCGAGAACTTTGGCGCCACGACCTACCGGAACTGGGACCACCGCCCCCACCGGCAGGCCCTGCTCGAGGGGCACTGGCCTCCAAGTATCGACCTGCTCATCCTCGACGAGATCCACAAGTGGCCCCGGTGGAAGGGGCTGGTCAAGGGGCTGTGGGACACCCGTCCTTCGGGCGAGCGCATCATCGTCACGGGCAGCTCCCGGCTCGATATCTTCCGGCGCGGCGGCGATTCGCTTCTGGGGCGCTACCGCTACTACCGGCTCCATCCCTTCTCGCTGGCCGAGCTGAACGACCCCGGCGCCGCTGCCGCTCCCTTCCCCACCGCGCCGCCCACCCTGGACTTTGAGCAGGACGGCCGCCACCTGGATACCCTCCTCACCTTCGGCGGATTCCCCGAGCCCTGCCTCTCCGGACGCGAGCGCACCCTCAGGCGCTGGCAGAAGGAGCGCTTCGAGCGGGTCTTCCGGGAGGACATCCGCGAGACCGAGGCGGTGCGCTTCCTGGCCCGAGTCGAGCTGCTGGGCAGCCTGCTGCCGGGGCGGGTTGGCTCCCCCCTGCCGATCAGCAGCCTGGCCGAGGATGTCGAGGCCAGCCCCAAGACCGTTCGCAGCTGGATCGAGCTGCTGGCCCGCAACTACTACCTGTTCCGCGTGCCCCCCTGGCACCGGCGCCTCGAGAGGGCCCTCAAGAAGGAGTCGAAGTACTACCTGTGGGACTGGTCCGAGGTGAAGGAGAAAGGCCCCCGCTTCGAGAACATGGTCGCCGCCCACCTGCTGAAGCTCTGCCACTACTACGAGGACGCCCACGGCATCGACGCGGCGCTCTACTACGTGCGCGACCAGCAGAAGCGGGAGGTCGACTTTCTGGTGGTGTGGGAGGGCGAGCCCTGGTTCCTGGTGGAGTGCAAGGCCGGCGCCCCAGGAGGACTCGGCCACCTGCGCTACTTCGGCGGCAAGCTGGAAGTCGAGCAGAGGTTCTGCGTCACCCCGTCAGACCAGCACGACTACCTGGATCTCAACACCGGCATCCGGGTGGTGCCTGCCCGCCGGTTCCTCATGGCGCTGGTGTGAGCGACGTACGTTGCAGCGACTGCCGGACTGAGTGATGAACCTCGCATCCTTCACGGGCCCCCAGGCCTTCGGCAGGGCATACCGGCAGATGCTCGACAGCGATGCCCACGCCCCCGGCAGCGTCGATCGCGAGATCGCGTCGAGCATGGTGCGGCTCCGCGAGGAGACCGCCCCTTACCTCTACGACGCGTACACGGACCTGCGCATCGGGTATATCGCGGGATCTCGTCCAGGCCTCGAGAGTTTCCTCGCCCGGGCTGAGCCGTCACCCCCTGACCCTGAACGGCAGGTTGCCGCCATCGCCCAGCTCACGGCTGGCTTGGCCGCGAACAGCCGCCCCGGCGGACTGTCCGAGATGAGATTCGGAGGTAGCGAAGAGGAGATCATCGACAGGGGCTCCGACTGGTGCACCGACGTGGCTCGCGTGGGGTGCGCGCTCTATCAGGTGGCTGGATTCCCCTGCCGCATGGTGCATCTCTTCAACCTCCATGCAGCGTACAGCGGGCACGTGATCGTCGAGGTCCATCGGTCCGGGCCCTGGGGAGCCGTCGACACCAGCTCTGGCGTCGTCTACCGAAGTGCTGATGGACTCCCAGCAACGACCTGGGAGCTCATGAACGACGCCGAGCTGGTGACCCGGCACCAAGGCCCTGAGGCGTGGTACACACACCCGGAGCAGTTCGCGGCGGCGGGCATCGCCAACTACTACCTGTGGAATTGTGGTCGGTACGACTATACGGTCGCCGGCTTGAACGACTACTACCGCGCCATTCTGTCCATGGCCGACCGGGGCTGGCCGGGCGGCCTCCGCTGGCTCCATGGCGAGGACGGGTGAACACGGAGTTCGAGTCCCATGAAACGGTCTGACACGTCAGAGGAAGGCGACCGTTACTTCGCCGCCGTGGCCGGGTCGTACGATCGGCTCCAGCCCGTGCTGAGTCCTCCCTACGAGAAGGGCCTTGGGATGATCGTCGATCTCATCCCCTTCGATCCAGAGGAGACCTTCGAGTTCGTCGATCTCGGGTGCGGCACGGCGGAACCGAGCCTTCGCGTGCTGCAGCACTTCCCGCAGGCCACCGGTACATGCATCGACGGCGAGCCGGGGATGCTCTCCATGGCCAGGAAGAAGCTCGCCGCCTTTGAAGGCCGGGCGGAGGTGCTGCAGGGGGACATGACCCGCTGCGAGATCCCCGGGTGCGACGTGGTGCTCTCGGCCAAGGCCGTTCACCACGTGCCCCCGGACCACCTCTCCGCCCTCTTCGCCAGGGTCCGCGGCGCCCTCCGGCCCGGCGGATGCTTCATCCTCTACGACGCCATATCAGTTGGACCGACCTGGGGACCGGTTGCCCGGCTGCAGGCGTCGCGCTTCCGCCAGCGTCACGTTCAGAAGGCCATCGACTCGGGGATCGCCACCCGCGAGGAGATCGAGCGCAGGCAGGGCTACAAGCGGCGGATGAAGGCCGCGGGAAAGGACGTCGAGTACAAGCACGACGCCGAGGGCTTGATGCGCAGGATGGAGAAGGCCGGGTTCGACGAGGTCTCCGTCGCCTGGCGGATGTTCGCCGACACGATCCTGGTGGCCTTCAGCTAAGAGGACCGGACCGGAGCGGCGGCGCCTCGAAGGCCCGGCGCATGCACCCCTGCCCGGTTACGGCAGGCGCCTCGACCCAGGCCTACGAGATCGCCAGGAAGGTCATGCGGCTCCCTCCTCGGACGGAGCCCGAACGCGTCCGACAGACCGCCGACCAGACGCGGGGACAGATTCTCGTCAAAGAGGAACTTCACCCGGGCGGGATGGAAACGAGCCTGCGTTCACGCTCCGCCGCGAAGGCGAGGCGCCGCCCGGATGTCGGCGCGCTCCAAGTCCGGAAAGTCGGCCAGTATCTCCGCTTCCGTCATCCCGGCTGCCAGGTATTCGAGGACATCGTACACCGTGATCCTGAGCCCGCGAATGCACGGCTTCCCGCCCCTCTTCCCCGGCTCCAGCGTGATGCGATCCAGTCTGCTCATGCCTTGTACAATACCCGGTGGCCGAGTCGAAGGTCAATTGTCGCCGTTCGGCGCTGGGATGGCACGCCCATGTTCGCCGACACGATCCTGTTGGCCTCGCTCAACCGCCCCCCGTCCACTTGAGATACAGGTTGACGGCGGTGAAGTTGACGATCGCCCAGAGGCTGGCCAGCAGGCCCAGCTCCAGCCACATCGACATGCGCCGGTCCCGCGCCTCGCGCATGGCCAGGTGGAGGACGCCGAAGGCCAGGGGGATGAGCAGCAGGTTGTTGGCGTTGGCCCCGAGCAGCACCAGCAGGAAGGGCGTGTCCGACTTCACCAGGATGACGCACAGCCAGAAGGCCGGGAAGGCCACCTGCAGGGCGCGGGCGACGCGCATGCGTCCGGCCTCGCCGGCGGCGGCGGGCAGCTTCAGGCGCTGCAGGAGGTCGGCGCCGATCCGTCCCGAGCTGGCGGCGAAGACCAGCAGGGTCGAGAACAGGGTGCAGAAGGCGCCGAACATGAAGACCGCCTTGGCCGCCGGCCCCAGGGTCTCGGTGAAGATCAGGGAGACCCGGTCGGCCACGTCGATGCCGGCGGGCAGGACCTGCAGCCGCGACAGGACGGAGGCGCCGAGCAGGTAGTAGGCGCAGGTGATCGCCAGGGCGATCGCCGTGCACACCCCGGCGTCGGTGGCCAGGACCCGCATCCAGCCGCGGTAGCGGGCGCGCCACTCGGGGGTGCCGTCGTCGGGGCCGACGAAGCGCGGGTAGCCCTTCTCGCGCACCCAGTAGGGATACATGAACAGCTCCACCGCCGTGGCCCCCACCGAGCCCATGACGGCCAGGGCCACGAAGGCCCCCTCGGCGGGCATCTCGAAGCGGAACCCCGAGGCCAGCTCGGCCGCCGACATGGCGTGGGGGGTGGTCTGCAGCACGATCAGGCAGCCGATGACGATGGTGCTGAAGGTCGCCACCAGGACGGTGACCATCTTCTCCAGGTCCTGGTAGAGCCCCCGCCACAGCAACACTGTCAGTACCACGAAGACCAGCACCGCCCACACCTGGTGGGAGAGGACGGGCAGGACCGTCTGCAACAGGCCGGCCACCGAGCCGAGGATGCCGATGACGGCGATGAAGACCGAGAAGTAGCCGGCCACGCAGATCCAGGTGGCCAGCGAGACGCCGCCGGGGCGGAACCCGGGGAGCCGGTCGAGGGCGTCGATGGTGGTGTCGTCGTGGAGCAGGCACTGGCGGCCCAGCTCCAGCTGGATGAAGAACTTGATGACGCAGGCCAGGATCACTCCCCAGAGGAAGACGAACCCGACCTCGGCGCCCATGCGGGTGGTGACCAGCAGCTCGCCGGAGCCGACCACCGAGCCGGAGACCACGACCCCCGGGCCGATGTTGCGCAGCAGGCCCCACAAGCCCCGGGGCGGCGGGCGCCCGGCGCTCACGTGCGATTCTCCGGGCGGACAGCGGCCCGGCCGCGGGGGAACTCGCCGCCCTGTCGCGCGGCTCGAGCCCCGAGCTCCGGGCGGGCGCGGCTCCGGCGCCCCGGGAGTCCCTGGTCGCCCCCGGCCGCGGGGCGGGTCCCGGGCTCGCCCGGGGTGGCCTCTTGTCCGGCGATCGGCATTGCCATCGGTCCTCCTCCAGATGAGCGTCGGCCCTCATCTACGCAGATCGCCGCCGTTCCGGCAAGGGAGGATCGCACCCAGGCTCGCCCGCCTTGCCCTTTGGCGGGGGTCCGGCTTTCGTTGGCCGCAGGAAAGGAGCCGCCATGCTGTCCACCGAGCAGACCGAACGCTTTCACGACGAGGGATACCTGATCCTGGATCCGTGCCTGGAGGAGGGGGAGGTGGAGGCCCTGCGCGAGCGCGTGCGGGGGATCGCCGACGGCGAGGTCGATTTCCCCGAGAGCTCCGTCGAGTACGAGCCCGGGGCCTCGGGCCGGCGCATGGATCACCTTCGCAAGATCAACCACCCCAGCCGCCACGACCCGTTCTTCGTCGACCACGCCCGCCATCCGCGCATCCTCGAGGCGATGGTCGACCTCCTGGGCGAGGACGTGAAGCTCTTCGGCGACCAGCTCTTCATGAAGCCCCCCGGCGGCATCGAGAAGACCTACCACCAGGACTGCCCCTACTTCCCCGTCCGCCCCATGGAGGTGATCACCGCCTGGGTCGCCCTCGACGAGGTGACCCTGGAGAACGGCTGCATGTACGTGGTCCCCGGCAGCCACAAGCTCGGCGCCGTCGACCACAGCGAGCCGTGGATGGTGGGCGAGCGCAAGGACATGAAGATCCCCGACGCCGCCATCGACCGGGAGCGGGAGCGGCCCGTGACCCTGCGGGCCGGAGGCTGCTCCTTCCACCACGGCCTGATCCAGCACCGCTCCGGCGCCAACCGCACCCGGAGCTTCCGCCGCGGCCTGGCCACCCACTACATGACGGCCAAGTCCCGCTGGACCGGCGAGGGCGAGCAGCCGAGCTACCACCTGCTCAGCGGCCGCGAGTACGAGGGCTGCGTCTGAGCGCCGGCGCCTGAAACGGCCCTCCGGTGACCTTCCGAGCCCGCCCGGGCCCGCGGATCCCGACGATCACCAGCTCGGCGCCGGGCCAGACCTCCTTCAGCTCCCAAGCGTTGGCGATCGGCGCCTGGGCCGCGGCCACCTGACTCGTTGCCGCCTCAGGCCGGCGCCCGGCGGTCGAGATTCTCCAGAAGCTCCCGGGCCTTCTCGCGGCGCCCGGGGTCCTTGTCGCGGGCGACGATCCGCTGCAGGGCCGAGCGCGCCCGCGGGTCCCCCTTCTCCGCCATCTCCATGGCCATGGCGTCCCGCCTGTGGTGGTAGCTGAGATCGTACTCCTTCAGGTCCAGAGTGTGCCCCTCCCAGTAGTAGCGGTACGGCGAGTCGGCCGGCCAGCCGGCGTAGATCTCCTCCCACGTCTGGGGACGGGTGAAGGGCATCAGCGTCTCCGGGGTGATCGGGTCGCCGACGCGCTGGAAGCGGGCGTCGAGGGACATGCGCAGGCTCTCGGAGACGTTCGGCACCCCCCGGTGCACGGCGAGGCTGTGGAAGAACAGGACGTCCCCCTGGGCGAAGGGCCCCCCGCGCCAGGTGCCGTCGAAGGAGCGGGTGATTTCGATGCCGCCGGCGCCGAGTCCCGGCCGGAAGTCGTAGACCCCGCCCAGGTGCGAGCCCTCGGCGATCTGCACGCCCCCCATCTCCGCGGACAGGTCCGAGAGCGGGATCCAGGCGGTGTAGGTCGATTCCGTGCCCTGGATGGGGATGAAGTCCTGGTGCGGAGGCGTCGTGTACGCCTCCCGCTGCGGGAAGATGGCCCGCGGGATCAGCCGAGGGTGGGGCAGGATCTCGGCGCCGCCGCAGAGGCGTCCGATCAGGTCGAGCAGCCCGGGGTCGTGCTGCAGGGCGTGGAACTCCTCCAGCCCGTGGACGGCGCGGATCACGGCCATGTACTCCGGCTGCGGCTCGACGGTGAAACCCTCGAGGTCGGCCACGGCCTCGGCGGGGTCCGTGCCCTCCAGGAGCCAGCCGGCGTCGCCGGCGAAGTCCAGGAAGCGCCGGCGGACGCGCTCCAAGTGGTCCGCGGGCAGCAGGCCGGGCACGAAGAGGTAGCCGTCGCGGGCCATGCGCCGCGCCAGCTCGGGGCCGTCGTCCACGGCGTCGGTGGAATCGAGAAACGGTTTCACGCTCTTCCCCCAGGTGACGGTGTGGGACGGGTTGCGGCGTCAAAGGTAGGACATGGCGGAGGGGACCCGCAGGCGCCGCCACCGGGCTCTGCGCCTCCTTGCCGGCGCCTGCGCCCGGGATCTGTTGTCGGCTCTCGCCGCGGCCCCCGCGCCTGGCATCGGCCGCCCGGCCACCGCCGGGAGACGAGGGCGGGAGGGGATCCGCGGACGGCAGTGGGCCGCGGCAACTCCTTGGCCCCTCGTTCGCCCCCGGATATGTTGTCGGCTCCGTTGCGGCCGCCACCCGCCTGGGCCCGGTCTCTACTGACGGCATCGGGTTTGCCTTCGGCCCATCGCAGCCGCTGGCCCCCCGTCGGCGGCGTCCACCGCCGGCCGTCACCATGTTGTCGGCTCGCCGCCGACAAGCCATGACCCACCTCATCCGGAGGACCACGATCATGTTGCACGCCATGGCGCCCGATCAGCCCCTCCTCCTGCGGACCCGCCTCTCCCTGTGCCTCGTGGCCGCCGCCGGGATGCTCGCACTCGCCGCCCTTCCCGCCGGCGCGGAGACCCTGCACAAGGGGCCGGGCCTGCTGCTCGAGGACCGCGACGGCCGCATCTACGCCGCGGTCCCCGGTCCGGCGGCCGTGGTCATCCGGGGCGGCGACGAGGACCGCTGGGAAGTCCTCGCCGAGGGCCGCCTCGGGGGCCTGCAGGTCACCCCCGACGGCGACCTGTGGATGGCCCTCGGGGACGAGGTCCTCCGCTACCCGCGGGCCGGGGGCGCCCCCGTATCCCGGACGCCGTCCTTCCGTCCGGAGGGGCCGCCGGGGCGGATGCTGGCCACCCGCTGGGGAGACGTCTGGTGCGCCGGCTGCGCCGACGTGCGGCTGGGCGACGCCATGTTCCAGGCCGCGCCCCTGGCCCCGCCGGGGTGGGAGGTCACGCCGGTCTGCGACGACCCCTTCGGCAACGTCTGGGCCGTGGCCGCGCACGGCGAGCGGCTGGACCTGGCCGTGCTCAGCGACCGGGGCCCCCACGCCTGGCAGCTCCTCGACCTGCCCGCCGACCTTCTCGCCGGCCCGTGGTGGGACGCCGCCACCGACGACGCCGGCTTCGTCTGGGCGGCGGTGGACAACTCCCTCGTGCGCGCCGACGCGCGCTCCGCCGGCCACCGCTCCTTCGCCAATCCCGCCGACTCCCCCATCACCGCCATCGGCCGCGGCGGCGGCCAACTGCTGGTGGGCTTCGCCGACGGCAGCCTGCGGGAGCTGGTGGTGAACGCCGACGATCCTCCCGAGTGGCGGGACGTGCTGCCGGCCGGGGAGGGTCCGGTGCAGGCCCTGCTCCACGCCGGCTCCGGCGGTCTGTGGGTGCTCAGGGCGGGAGAGGTCCAGCGCTTCGCCGATCTCGAGAAGCCCTGGCACGAGCACTGGGAGGAACTGCCCTTCATGCCGGCGGGCAACCACGACAACATCTTCGCCCGCATCGGCGACCGCCTCTACACCGCCGGCGGCAAGACCTTCTTCGGCTGGCCCGCCGACGAGTGGGTCAACCTCGACCACGTCTGGTCCTACGACATCCCCTCCGGCACCTGGCGCGTGGAGGCGCCCATGCTGGAGCCGGGCAAGGCCTACTCCGGCATCGCCGTCCTCGATGACGAGCTGTGGCTCCTGGGGGGCCTCTTCCGCCACGGCGAGGGCGACGCCACGCGGCCCACGGCGACGGTGGAGATCTTCGATCCGGCCACGCAGCGCTACCGTCTCGGCCCGCCCCTGCCCCAGAAGGCCGGCCAGGTGGTGGCCCTGAGCACCGGGGGGCGGCTCTACGGCGTCGGCGGCTCCGCCGAGGAAGGCCACCTGGCGCAGCTGCTCAGCATCGGCCCCGGGGAGTCGGACTGGCGCGTCGACGCGCCGCCCCCCGGCACGGTCTACCAGGCCAGCGGCTGCGTCCTGAACGGCCGGCTCTACATCGCCGCGGGACCGAAGAGCCAGTGTCCCGGCCTGTTCATCTACGACCCCGGGCGAGACGAGTGGAGCGAGGTGGACCACCCGGTCAAGGCGCCCAATGCCCCCCTGTGCACGGCCTTCGAGAATCGCGTCTGGGTGCTGGGCGGGCGCGCCGACGGGGGCCGCACCGAGAGCTACGCCTACGACCCGAGCAGCGGCGAGTGGACCCGGGGCCCGGACCTGCCCCTCGAGCTGAGCTGGGCGGCGGCGGCCGACGCCGACGGCCGGCTGCTGATCGCCGGCGGGGCGTTCTGGGACGACCGCGTCAACGATGTGCTCAACACCGACCGGGTCTTCCTGATGCGGGCGGGCCCGTAGTCGGAAGGGCAAGACCCGGCACCGAAGATTTCGCCCAGGGCGGCGATGCTTCTCAGGCGGCTTCCGACGGTCGGTCTCGGACCGTTACTCCCACAGGCGGGGAATCGGAACGGCGTACAGGCCGTCTCCGAAGGGGACGGTGGTCTCTCCGTCGTACAGCACGACTCCCTGGCGGAAACGGTCGCCCGCGACGCCCCGCAGCTTCCGGAGCCCGTTGAAATCGCTGCGCCTGACGGTCGCCGATGCCTTGACCTCGACACCGGCGATGGCGTGCGAGCCCTGCTCCATCACGATGTCCACCTCCACTCCATCCCTGTCCCGGAAGTGGGAGAACTCGACGGGAACGTCCTGCCAGCTGCCCTGCCTCCGCAGTTCCTGGAAGACGAACGTCTCGAGGAGTTGCCCCAGCAGGGAACGATCCGCCGCCAGCTGCGCGGGACCGAGGCCGAGAAGCGCGGTGGCCAGACCCGTGTCTCCGAGGTGGAGCTTGGGAGTCTTGACCAGACGGCTCAGACGATTGCTGTGCCAGGGCGGGAGTCTCTCGAGAAGGAACAGGCGTTCGAGAAGCGTGACGTACTCCCCGATCGTGGGACGGCTGAGCTGGAACGGCGCGGCCAGATCGGAGAGGTTGAAGATCCGGCCCGTCTGCGAGGCGGCAGCGCGCAGGAGTGGCGGGAGGGTCTCGAGCGATCTGATGCGGGCCAGGTCGCGCACGTCGCGTTGAACCAGTGTCTCGACGTAGTCGCGATACCAGTTGGCCTGTCGCCGAGGGGTGGGCCGCGCCAGCGCCGGCGGGAATCCGCCGGCGACGATGAGCTCTGCCAGTCGCGAACCGAGCCTGCGGGTCTGAACGATCTTGAACCCCTCCCCGAACAGGTCGGCTACGAATCCCCTGCCCGGATTCGGTGGGATCACGGAAGACCGCGACGCCACTTCGTACCGCGACAGCGGATGGAGTCGGACGATCTGCAGCCGTCCGGCAAGGGACTCGGAGAGGGCCGGCAGGAGCAGGACGTTGGTGGAGCCGGCAAGGATGAATCGGCCGGGTACCCGGTTCCGGTCGACTTCGAGCTTCAGGGCCGGGAAGAGCTCTGGAACGAGCTGAATCTCGTCCAGGATGACGCGTTCCGGGAGGCCGGCGACAAACCCGGCGGGGTCCGCTCGAGCGCCGTCCCTCGCGATGGCATCGTCGAAGCTGATGTATCCGTAGTCCCGCTGCTGCCGTGACACTCCCCAACTCAGCCGTTCCTCCCCCCACAGCAAGTATTCGCCACGCCACGTGAGGTAGTCCGGCGCATAGGCGTACTGGGCGAGTGTCGTCTTGCCGCACTGGCGCGGGCCGTGGATGAGTACGACCGGCGAGTCCTCCAGGGCCTCGGCGAGGCGGGGCTCGATGAGTCGCGGATAGAAGGTCTGTTCGGACATCGAGGGGATTCCCGGTGCGACTTCGGCTGATCGCAAGGTTCGGGGTCGGCCAATTGTAACCTCAAATAGCGGCTAATTGCAAGTTTCAGTGTCGGCTGATCGAAAGGTAACGGCCTTGCGGGCGGCTGGAACTGGCCCGGGCGTGGTATGCCGCCGAACGCTCCCCTGGGCACGGCCTTCGAGGATCGCGTCCGAGTGCTGGGCGGGCGCGCCGACGGGGGCGCACCGAGAGCTACGCCTACGACCCGGCCAGCGGCGAGTGGGCGCGGGGCCCGGACCTGCCCCTGGAGCTGAGCCGGGCGGCGGCGGCCGACGCCGACGGCCGGATGCGGGCGGTAGTCAGCGCGGCCAGCAGCATGGGCAGGGACCGCAGTTCCCGCTTCAGGGGATCCAGCACGTAGCCCAGGGCCTCGAGGGTGACCACACCGAGAAGATTGCTGTCGCCGGGTTCGCCGAAGACGACCGGCGCGGCCCCCCGGTGCTCCTTGTAGCGGAACAAAGCGTCGCCCAGGGGACGTTCGATCTGGTCGCCGTTGGCCAGGGTAAAGGTCCGGCTCGAGTGCGGCTCGATGCCCAGCTCCTCCAGGAGCGTCCGCTGCACTACCGAGTAGACGGCCCCCGAGTCGATCAGGAACCGCTCGCTGCGGAACTCCTCCGGCCGGGCGGGAGAGGCGATGTCGATAGCGAGATATGTGAGTCCCACGTGAGAGCCTCCATCACTGGCATCCATGGGCGTCGGGTTTACCTATCTTCGCCTTCGAAGCCGCGAAGTCAAGTCCCCGCCAGCGTGGCCTCCATCACGGCATCCACCACCGCCCGCAGGGCCTCCTCGGGCGTCGCCCCCGCCTCCAACGCCTCCCGGTAGCAGGCCGCCTGCCTGTGGGAGCTGGTCCCCCGCTCGACGATGGTGCTGACGTGCTCCACCTCGGCGAGGCTCCCGAGGTGCTCGGCGTCCTCCCCGACAAGGCGATTTTCTTTTCGAACGGACAGTACCTGACCGGTTGGCACGTAGATTTGCCGGACTTTCTCGCCATTCCCAGAGGAGGGATGCCATGAAGAGGATACTGATGGTCCTGCTGGCCGCCGTGACTATCACCGTAGACGGAGGCTGTGGTTTCCTGGATCTCAGTCTGAGCAGCGGGTCGGACGGTGGCGGATCGGACGGCAGCGGATCGGACGGCAGCGGGTCGGACGGCGGTGGGTCAGGCGGTGGGTCAGGTGGCGGCTCGGGCGGCGGGTCGGGCGGCGGCGGCGGGTCGGGCGGCGGCGGCGGGTCGGCCTGAGAAGCAACCGGGTTGGGTAACTCCTTCGACTTCGCCTTCCAGACCCGCATCGACAAGGGCCGGATCGACCTGTTGGCCACCTCCGGGTGCGTGCGCCGCAAGGAGGTGGTGCTGCTGTGGGGCCCCGGGCGTGGGCAGGTCCCGCTCGCGGCCGGACTGGGCGTCAAGAAGGACTGTCGTGTCGCCAAGCAACTCCACACTCGGGTGAAGGTGGCGTAGGGGTAAGCCTCTGGAGACGAGGCGATATGGAGGAGTTGCCCGTGCAGCCAGGATCGGTTTGCCATGTCCTTCGATACTCTCGAAGGGTTCTTCTCATCCTCGTACTTGCAGCTGTCTCGACGCCTGCTGCTCAACCTGACTCATCGAAGACGCGGCAACAGGAAGTCGATCTCAAGCGCCTGGGCTATACAGGTGCCGGTGCTGCTGGTCTGCATTGGTACGGCTTCCGGCATCTTGAGAGAAACTGGTGGCAAGGGGAAAAGGTCCCTCTCCGCCTGGTTCACGATTGGTCTGGTGATTCCTATCTCAATCTGGACCACGCCAGTCACTTCATGTGGGGGCTCTTTCTCGCGCAAGCCACAGGCGATCTCTACCACTGGATAGGCTTTTCTCAGCGCACCGCAGCTCTGCTCGGCTCTCTCAGCAGCATAGCCGAGATGTTCTATGTCGAGTACCGCGACGGGAGATATGGTCACTGGGGTTTCAGCACTCCCGATGCCACGGCCGATGTGCTCGGCGCACTGGTTCCCCTGATCCACGCAAGTATTCCGGCGACTCGAATCGTCCAGTTCAAGCTCAGCTACTTCCCCTCCCCGCTCTTTCGCTATGGACACGCACGCCAGGCTGATGGACACCCGTATGTCCTCTCGTTCATGGACGACTACGAGGGGATGACGTTCTGGATGGTGATGGACCCCAGGCCCCTGCTACCGAGGCATGCCGCCGGGCGGTGGCCCGATTGGCTGGGAGTGGCGGTAGGGGTCGGGGCTCAGGGACTGCACGGCTATGGCCGCACAAGCCGCGGTCCCGACCGCTGGTATCCCGACATGCCGGATGCGCAGCGCGAGATCTACCTCTCGCTGGACTTCGACTTCGCGCATTCGTTGGCCAATTTCGAAGTACTTCGCAGGTTCACGCCCTACTTCCGTCTCCTCCGCTTTCCCACCCCCGCCCTTCGCATTCACCCCACGCCGACCCTCTACCTGTTCTATTTCTGACCGCCGTGGCTGTTCTCACGCTGGTTGGGGTCGGGCGTCCCTGATGCAGTCGACCCGTCGTCAGCCCGCCAGCGTGGCCTCCATCACCGCATCCACCACCGCCCGCAGGGCCTCCTCGGGCGTCGCCCCCGCCGCCAACGCCTCCCGGTAGCACGCCGCCTGCATGTGGGAGCTGGTCCCCCGCTCGACGATGGTGCGGGCGTGCTCCACCTCGGCGACGCAGCCGAAGTGCTCGGCGTCCTCCCTCACCAGCTCCAGCAGCTCGTCCATCAGCTGCGGGAAGGGAACGATCTCGCCGCGGCCGAAGTCGACCATCCCTTCGTCGATGCCGTAGCGCTGGGCCCGCCAGCGGTTCTCGTCGACCAGGGTGCGGGTGTAGATCCGCCAGCGCTGGTTGTCGCGGCGCAGCCGGTAGAGCATGCGGCAGATGCAGCGGAAGAGGGCGGTGCAGCAGAGGGCGTCCTCCAGGCGGGTGCAGACGTCGGTGACCCGCATCTCGAGGGTGGGGAAGCGGGCGCTCGGGCGCACGTCCCACCACAGCTTGGTGGCGTCCTCGATCAGGCCCGCCGCGGTCATGAGCTCCACCGTGCGCCGGTACTCGTCGTGGCTCTCGAAGCGCTCGGGCAGGCCGGTCCGGGGCAGCTCGTCGAAGACGCACAGGCGGTAGGACTGCAGGCCCGTCTCCGTGCCCTCCCAGAAGGGCGAGGAGGTGCTCAGGGCCAGCAGGTGGGGCAGGAAGTAGGAGACCTGGTTGAGGATGTCGACGCGCAGCTCGTCGTCCTCGAGGCCCACGTGGACGTGCATGCCGCAGATGAGCAGGCGCTGGGCGACGACCTGCATGTCCTGGTGCAGGATGTTGTAGCGCGGCTTGTCGGTGTGCTTCTGGTCCCGCCAGCGGGCGAAGGGATGGGTCGAGGCGGCGATCAGCCCGAGGCCGTGGCCGCCGGCGATCCCGGCCACGGTGCGCCGCAGGTGCTCCAGGTCGGCGCGGATCTCGGCCGTGGAGTCGCGCACCGGGGTGCCGACCTCGACCTGGGGCCGCAGGAACTCGGGGCTGAAGTGGGCGCCGAGCTCCTGCTCGAAGCGGTCGAGCAGCTCCGCCGGCGGCTCGCTCACCAGGTCCCGCGTGTTCCGGTCGACGAGGAGGTACTCCTCTTCCACGCCGAGGCTGAAGGTAGGCTCGCGCAGGGCCATCAGGGCAGGACCTCCTCCAGGACCTCGGCCAGGATCCGCTCGCAGCGCGCGATCCCGTCGTCGGCGGCGAGCAGGTCCTCGCGGATCTCGATCATGGCGTTGGGGAGCCCGGCCGGCGCGGCGTGGTGGCCGTTGGAGAAGGCGCCGTGGTCGCGCCCGGAGTAGGGCTCGTTGTCGCCGACGATCAGTCCCGGCCGCCGGCGCAGGGCCTCGATCAGGGGCCGGGCGATGCGGGCGTCGCGGTCCCAGAGGACGCCGAAGTGCCAGGGGCGCGCCATGCCGTTCATGTTGGGGGTGAAAGTGTGTAGGGCGACGTAGGCCGGGGCCTCCCCCCGCGAGCGGACGCGCCCGAGGACCTCGGCGATCGCCTCGTGGTAGGGATGGAACAGCTCCCGGGCCCGCCGCTCCGCCTCCTCCGGCGTGAGGCCCTGGTTGCCGGGGACGGGGGTGCCGTCGCTCTCGGACAGGATCGACTCCGGATGGCCGGGACTGCGGTTGCAGTCGATGACCAGGCGGGAGTAGCCGGAGAGCACGGCGGGGGCGTCGAAGCGCCGCGACAGCCGGCGGGCCAGCTCGGCGGCGCCCGCGTCCCAGCCGATGTGGCGGCGCAGGTCGGCCGGGTCGAGCCCCAGGCCGTCCAGGGCCGCGGGCACGGCGTGGGAGGCGTGGTCGCAGGTGAGCACCATCGAGCCCCGGCCTTCGGGGTTGACGACCTCGAAGGGCGGTGGATCGCCGTCGGCCAGCAACCCGGCTCTACCTGGCGACGACCTGTCCAAGTACTCGTGTCTCACTTCTCGCTCCCCAAGCTCATGTCGGGCTCGGCAGCGGTCCCGAAGCCGCCGCCCCCCAAAAGGGTACACGGAGATCGCCCGGTGAGGAAAGCGCGAACCTCCCTCCGGCTCTCTGGCGCCTCTCGTCAAGGCGGCGGCGGCGGCGTGGACCCACGGCTCTCCCACCAGCGCCTCCAGGCTTCGGCGTCGGTGCCCCATCTCTCGCCGGTCAGGGATCGCAGGGCCTCAGCCGCCTGCCGCTGCACGAGTGGGGCGTCACGGCTCAGCACCTCGATCAGCAGCGGCACCGCGGTCTCGCCGCCGATCCGGCCCAGGGCCTCGGCGGCGCTGGCGCGCAGGGCCGGATCGAAGGCGGAGCGCAGGACCTCCATCAGGTCCGCGGTGGCGCGCCCGTCCCCGATCCGGCCGAGGGCGGTCACGAGGGCCTCCTGGAGCTGGAAGTTGGCGGTCTCGCCCAGCATCGTCCGCAGCGGTTGCACCGTCGTCGAGTCGCCCAGGCCGCCCAAGGCCTCGATGGCCGACACCCTCAGGGCCGACGAGCCTCCCATCGCGGTCTCGACCAGCGGCCCGGGGCCGTAGAGCCGTCCGATCATGACCGCCAGTTCGGGCGCCACGATGGCGTCGAAGGCTGCCTCGAAGGGCGCGTCCTCGGGCCGCGGGAAGTCCGCCGAGTCGATGCGCTCCGGCGGGCTGTACATGCCATCGAAGGACCGGTCGTAGAGCCTCTCCCCCGCCGTCGACAGCGAGACCGACCCGCGCAGGCCGGCACCCGCGTACCGCCTGGTCACGGCGCTGGAGGCTTGGTTGCGCTCGTTCACCGGCGCGTAGGGCTGGCTCACGGCGCGACCCTCGAGGCGCAGGACCAGCACACCATCGGCTGCCCCGGCCCCGTCCCGCGCGATCCTCAGGCCCGCCGGCCGCAGCAGCGCCTCCGCCGTCTGGGCCACGGGCAGGGCCAGGCCGTCGATCTCCCGGTCGGCGCGACCGTGGACGTAGCTCTGGCGGATCTCGAGGTGAACGGACTCGATGCGACGCAGGGCCTCGTAGAGCGCCTTCAGACGCTCCCGCGCCGCCTCGGACCGGGGGCCGCCGGGGTAGCGCTCGAGAAACGTCTCGTAGGCCGGGATCGTGCCCGTCCTGCGGGTCGCCTTCCACAGCTGGCTCTCCAGCGACGGCGCGCAGGCGATGACGACGACAGCCGGCAACGGCCAGAGATGTGGGATGGGAGAACGGATGGCTCGGCTCGCCGGTGGCAGCCCGGGACCGCTGGTTGCCGAACGGGGCGGGTACAACCTAGTTCCGGGGATCTCCAACGGAAAGGAGTCACTCGCGATAGGTCATACAGGTCAAGGCAATCCCCTGCTGGTCGGCCAGGATGCCTTCCCGAATCGAGTTCATCCGGTTGGACCCGTTCCGCGGCACCTTCTGGCGCGGCGGACCGGTGCTGCAGTCGGCCCTCGCCGGCATTGACCTGGCGCTGTGGGACCTCAAGCGCCAGGCCCTCGGCGTGCCCGGGTACCGCCGCCTCGGAGGCCCCGCCCGCGACAAGGTCCTCCTCTACCGGCACGTCGGCGGCGACACGCCGGAGGCTGGTCGAGAGCTCCCGAGCCCTGCTCGACGAGGGCTGGAACGTGGTGCGCATCTCGCCGAACGCCCGTGCGCGCCATGGAGCTGTGCTGGCAACTACAGGCACTGCGCGGCCCTTCTGCGTCCAGGGCCCGATCCGCTTGGAATACCCCCCCTGCGTGGCTTGACCCAGGCGCAGCTTGATGACGCTTGCGAGGACCGAGACAGGCCGCCAATGTTGAGTGGCCTCCTTGATGGTGATACACCCAAGCCCCTAGTTTGGCTTGGAAGGACCATGACCCGCTAAGGCCCTATATCCGGTACAGGTAAGCTGGGGCAGCCCCAATGTGAGTTGGGCTGCCATGACAGGCTTGAGCTATAAGGACGGCTCAAGTACGTTCGACCAAAACACAAACGTCGACTGGAAAGGCCTGTTCATGCTGGGGAAGCAACAGATGGTGCTCGCCCCGAGGCGCCTCCTGGCACAAGGTTTGGAAGACAAACTGATGGAAGAAGAGCCCACTACACCGATCTCCGTACTGACGATTGCCGACATAGACTCAGTTGACGAACTGATGAAGCGTAACGGCAACACCCTTGGCTTTCTGCCACGTCCTGCCCTCGAAGAGTATCTGGCCAAGGAAGGCGTGCTGGGAGCCAAGAATCAGGACGGGCAACTCGTCGGCTATCTCATGTACGCAGGTAATCGTGACCGATTCCGCATCGCGCAACTCTGCGTAACTGATAGCCGAAGGGGGGAGGGTGTTGCGAGGGACCTTCTCGAAGTGTTGAAGGAGTCTGCCAGCACTCAGAAGGTCATTACGCTTAGGTGTCGTAACGATTTTCCGGCGCATCGGCTGTGGCCGAAGCTAGGATTCGTGCCGATAAGCGAGAGCACCGGTAGATCGAAAGAAGGTCACCTTCTGACTTTCTGGCGCTATCAATTGGCGCGTCACGATCAGCTGGAATTGTTTCGTGCCAATATGTCCGATGACGTACTAGATGCTGTTATCGACGCTCAGGTGTTTTTCGACTTTGATAGACCGGATAGCAACCTCACACAGCCATCAAAGGTCTTGATTTCCGACCTGTTCCTCGATTCGGTGAATCTTTGGTTCACCGATGAACTCCTTAGCGAAATCAATCGGAGCAGTAGTGCAGCCAAGAGGGAAGAAGCGAGAACACGAGCCAGACAGTTCTTAGAGGCGAAGCACCATCCGTCCTTGGTCGACAGCTTTCGGGCTAAGCTAAAGCAGATCTTGCCTAGCCGGACCCCGAATCAGCTTTCGGACATCATGCATCTGGCGAAGACCGCCGCCTCAGAGATCGACCTCTTCGTAACCAGAGACCAATTGCTCCTGGACAGAGCTGCACAGATTGGTGTCGCGGCTAGTGTCCAGGTGTTATCCCCAACGGCGCTGATCCTCAAGTTACAGGAACTGTCTGGGGATCATCCCTATGCACCCGAGCATGTGTCTGGCCCCGGTCTCTCATGGCGCCGCTTGACCTCCGAAGAGCTATTAGGCTTTCCCTTCGATCGCTTCCTCCAACATCGAGAACGTCCTGGAGACCTCAGGACAAGAGTCCACTCATTTCTCTCGGATACTCCTAGGACTGAAGTTGAAGCCCTATGGTCCAGTAAGGAACCGGTTGCCATTCGGGGAATGGCGTATAGCTCCCCAAGCGTCCTCACTGTACTCTTGTGCAGAGTGGCGAGTTCTGTCAGATCCTCGTCTATGAGACTCTTTCCGATTGCGGACGTCATCAATAGGGCCGTCACGAGGGGTATCGATGTAGTAAAGGTGGACAATTCCGCAGTTCCGCTAGACCTTCTACCGGCGACTTTGGAAATGGGATTCACCCGATGGGACGGCGGGTTCGTCCGTTTTTGCTTCACGCGCTATCTGGAACAAGACGGAGTATTGTCGACGATCGCCGGGCTTTTGCCAGGATGCGGGGACAACTACGGGGACATGTCGAGTCTAGAGCTGGAACGTTCCTGTTCGCCTCTGATTACCGACGCGGCCCAGAGCTACTTCTTGATACCAATAAGGCCGAACTTCGCCCGCAGTCTCATCGACAGGCACCTATCGTCGTCCGATATGTTTGGAGGGGATCCGGACGTACTCCTGCGTTGGAGCAATGTGTATTATCGAACGGCGAGTCAACACAGAATGCTAACGGCCCCGGGGCGGATATTGTGGTACGTGAGTGGTAACTCAAGAGAGATTGTGGCAACGTCTCATCTTGACCAAGTTGTACTCGACAGGCCCAAAGAGCTGTTCAGGAGATTCAGGAGGTACGGAGCCTTCGAGTGGAGGCATCTCTACAAGACATGCGATGGAGACGTATCCAAGAAGGTAATGGCCTTGCTGTTCTCACACACCTTTCCTTTTCGGAGACGTGTTCCACTGAACGAAATCTGGGAAGTGTTCGATGAGGATGGAGTAGCGCGATCGCTGCAATCGCCCAGGAGTATTCATCTTGGCACGTTTCAGAAGCTGTTGGAACTAGGATATTCGGAGCAATCATGAGCGAGACACCAAGACCGCTGCTTCTTTCCTTGAAACCTCGCTATGCAGACCTAGTATTTGAGGGAGTCAAGAGAGCCGAGCTCCGCAGGCGTGCTCTTTTGCAGATGGAGGGGCGCCACGTGTTCGTCTACGTTACTAGTCCCATTATGCTGTTGCGGGGAGGATTCCGTGTCGGAGAGGTGTGGGCAGGGACGCCGCAGGACATCTGGGACAGGATCTCCGAGTGGGCTGGCGTCGAGAAGGACGATTTCGATGCCTACTACGCAGGACAGTCCATAGCATATGCTCTGGAGATCACCGAGGTCTGGGAGTACGCAAACCCGCCGGGACTTACTACATTGAGGAGCAGGTTCGATGACTTCATCGTTCCTCAATCTTGGCGGTATGTAAAGCCAGAGGAGCATCGATCTTTCCGAAGGATGGAGCGTACGATGGAAGTAGAGAGCTGCGCCCGATAGTCTGATAGGACTAGTCGTAGTCAGGCTTCAAGATTCCCTCCAGTTTTGACCTGATGACTAGCGCGTCCGGGAGATCTCTTGCTTGGTCAACCGCCGCAATCGGACAGGGCGTTCGGGCCCGGGGGGCCGGCAGTATGTTCGTGAGCCGTAGTGGGGTGGAGCCCTGCATGAAAAGTGAGCGCTGCGGCGTATCAGCGGGATGAGTTGCTGGGCTGGTGAGGAGGAGGGCTGGCTCCATCCGAGGGGGAGCGGGTCGACCGGTCTTGGTCGTATCTTGCCTCCGGGGAGAGCGTTGAGGTGGTCATGGACTGGATCTCGAAACGGAACTCTCTCGATGACGCAAGAGCCCCCAGGGGTGAGGCGTAGTGACTTTCGGAATTCAAGGAGTCCATAACCAATGCTGCCGACACCGCCGGGACCGAGACCGATCAAGCCCCGGGGCGATATCCGCCTGCTCTTCGCCGCCGACCTCTCGAGTCACGCGCGGGAACCGTTCGTCGGCGACCCGGCAACCCCCGAACAGATCCGCACGCTCGTCGACCACTTCGCCCTGAGTGGGGCGGACGCCCTTGGGCAGGAGGTCTTCGGACAGGGGTGGGTCCTGCACTTCTACTCCGACACCTACGAGTACGATCAGCGGCCGCAGCATCGCCGCTGGATTCCCATGCTGGATCGGGGCATCCATCCCATCGAGGTATTCAGCGACCGGGCGCACGAGCATGGGATGAGGTTCATCGCGGGGGCACGGTTCGGCGACGACCACGGCGCCCCCACACAGGGGGCCCGGTGGATATTCGATCACCCGGAGTACATCCTGAGGGACCTCCCGCCGGGGCCGCTGAGCAAGCCGGGCAACACCCTCGACTTCTCGTTCCGCGAGGTGAGGGACTTCCACTTCGGGGCGATCGAGGAGATCGCGCGCCGTTTCGACGTGGACGGCATCGAGATCACCTTCCGCAGCGACAATCACTTCCCCTACCCCCGCTCGATCTCCCGGGAACGACAGCCCCTGATGACGGAGCTGATGCAACGGATCCGCCACATGCTGGACGACGAGGCGCGCAACAAGGGCAGGGAACTGCTTCTCGGCGTCCGTGTTCCGGAGACCGTCGACGAGTGCCACGACTGCGGCCTCGATCTCCCCACGTGGATCACCACCGGTATCCTCGACTACGTCAGCCCGGCCAACTCCATGTACTCCAACCACAACGCGCGATGGGAGGAGTTCTCGAGGCTCACGAGAGGGACCGCCTGCCGCCTGCTTCCGGGAGTCCTGCCGTTCTGCTCGGCCACCGACTCGCGGAGCGACACCGTCCCCTGGGCGCTCCAGCCGCATACCGGCGAGAGCGGCACGAGGGACCACGTGGCGTTCCAGTCCCGGGTCTACCTGCGTCCCATGACCTCGGACAACTACCGCGCCCTCGCCAACAACATGTACGGAGCCGGGGCCGACGGCGTGTCGAGCTTCAACTTCCAGGAGCAGTACACGGGGAATCTCATCGGCGGGTTCCCCGTAAAACTGGCCCTGCTCAGGGAGCTCAAGGACCCCGAAGCGATCAAGGCACGCCACCGCACCTACCTGTTCCGGTCGATGCTCGGAGGGGTGGACTACCACGGCGCGCCCGGCATGGCTTCGACCGGCGCCATCAAGGACGACAAGATCGTCCCGAGCCGCGAGGCGCCCCGCGTCCGTCACGAGTACCGGCTGCGTCTGTGCGAGCAGTGGGACGAAGTCGGCCACGCCAGCATGGTGGTCCGCGCCCAGGACCTTCGGCCCGGAGAGCGTCTGGCCTTCGACATGAACGGGGTGACGATCCCCGACGAGAGCGTCCGGCGGATGTGGCACTCGGACGGCCGCTCCACCAACATCGGGCGTCCGCTCCCGGCCTATTCGACCCTCATGTTCGACCTCGGCACGGACTACATGCTCGATGGGGACAACACCCTCGGCGTAAGCCTGGCAGAGGTCGAAGACGGCCTCGGTGGCGATATCGTCATCGACGAGATCGACGTCACCGTGATGCCCTCATGGTCCGAGCCAACGGAAAGGAGCCACTCGTGAAGATCACCCAGGTCGAGGCAATCCCCTTCGCCAGCTTCCTCTACGTCCGGATCGATACCGACGAGGGCGTGCACGGCATCGGCGAGGCCAGCCTCAGCGGCCGCAACCGGGCCGTGGCCGCCGCCTTCGACCACATCACCCCCCTGCTGATCGGCCAGGACGCCACCCGGATCGAGTTCATCTGGCAGGACCTGTTCCGGGGCACCTTCTGGCGCGGCGGACCGGTGCTGCAGTCGGCGCTGGCCGGCGTCGACCTGGCGCTGTGGGACCTCAACGGCAAGGCCCTCGGCGTGCCCGCGTACCGCCTCCTCGGAGGCCGGGCCCGCGACAAGGTCCTCCTCTACCGGCACGTCGGCGGCGCCACGCCGGAAGGGCTGGTCGAGAGCTCCCGGGCCCTGCTCGACGAGGGCTGGAAGGTGTTGCGCATCTCGCCGATCGTCGCCGGCCGCGGCATGGACCACGTCCCCGAGGTCGGCTTCGACCCGCGCCGTGCGATCCTCAACGGCGTCGCTCACATGACCGCCCTGCGCGAGGCCGTGGGGCCGGAGGTGGAGATCATCTTCGAGGTCCACACGCGGCTGTCGCCGGCGCGCGCCGTCGAGCTGTGCCGGCAGCTGGAGGGGCTGCGGCCGTTCTTCGTCGAGGATCCGATCCGCTCGGAGAACCCCGGGGCCTTCCGCACCCTGCGCGAGCAGACCTCGGTGCCGATCGGCACCGGCGAGCAGCTCCACGACAAGTGGGCCTACCGCGAGCTGATCGAGGGCGAGTTGATCGACTATCTGCGCGTCGACATCTGCCACACGGGCGGGATCACCGAGGGCCGCAAGCTGGCCCACATGGCCGAGGTCCACTACCAGGAGCTGGCCACCCACTACACGGCGAGCCCGGTGAGCTCGGCGGCCATGCTGCACCTGAACCTGTCGATCGCCAACTGCGCCGTGCAGGAGTTCGCGCCGCCATCGGCGGCCATGGACGAGGTCGTGGACCACGACCTGCGCGTCGAGGACGGGTACCTGCTGGCCTCGGACCGGCCGGGGCTGGGGATCGACCTCGACGTGGAGGCGGCCCGGCGGCTCGGCGCCAACGATGGCGAGCCGCCCCACCTGCGCCGGCCGGACGGGGCCGTGCAGGACTGGTAGGGCCGGCGGCGGGATCGCGCTGGCGGACGAGCACCTGTATCGGCGGGACCTTCCTATGGCGCCGCGGGCCGGCTACGCCGAGAAACCGCCGAAACCCGCGGCGTACCCGGCGAGCACGGCGTCGGGGTCGTGATCGCTGCCGGGGGCGTGGATCACCTCGACCGAGAACCAGCCGTCGTACCCGGCGGCCTCCAGCAGGCGCACCGGCGAGGCGTGGTCGATGACCCCGTCGCCGAGGCCGCAGACCTGCATGCGGCCGTCGACGTAGCGGCCGTCGTGGGCGTGGAGGTGCCGCGTCAGCGGGCCGATGGCCCGGAAGGACTCCTCCGGCGTCTCCATCATGCGCTGGGTATGCATCACGTCCCACAGGACCTGCACGGCCGGGTGGTCGACGGCCTCGATGACGGCCCGCACCGGCGCCGAGCAGCACCAGTCGTCGTGGGTCTCCATCAGCACCGTGACCCCCGCCGCCCCGGCCTCGGCCGCCACCTGGCGGTAGCCCTCGGCCGTGTGCTCCACCGCGGCGGCCAGCTCCCCCGCGTGGCCCCGGGCGCCGCCGAAGGTGCGCAGGAGCCCGCAGCCGAGGTCGGCGGCCAGCTCGATGTAGCGGCGCACGTCCTCGACGTGGTCCGCCCGCTCCGGTTCCGCCACGGCCATGCGGGCGCCGGTGGCGATGCAGCAGATCTCCAGCCCCTCGTCGGCGAAGCGGCGCCTCACCTCGGCGCGTTCCGCCTTGGACAGGCCGGCCTCGATGCCGCTGGCGTGGCCCCACTCGACGCGCGGCTCCAGGCCCTTGTACCCGTGGCGCTTCATGCCGGCCACGACCTCGTACAGGCGCCAGTCGGGGCAGACGCTGGTCATCGTCGCCAGGTCGGTCATCGCTCTCCTCTCTTTGTGGGGCGCGGGCATCCGCGCCGTCTGCGGGGGCGGCAATCTAAGGACCGGCGCGGGGCGCCGGCTACGGGGCGTCGTGCGGACGCCGTTGGCCCGGGGGTGAGGTGCTCAACCGGCTGCCATGGCGGCAACCCCTTCAGCGCAGCCGAGAGCCGGGCTCCGTTGGCCTCGGCTCGGGCAGTCGCGGCAGAAGCCGCCTCAAGTCTCGGCGCAGAGCCGGGCGCCTTGCGGCCTGACCCGGGCGAGCCTGGATGGAGGACACGGCCCCCGGGCGCCTGCATGACCGGGGTTGGTGTCCTCAACCGGCTGCCCCGGCGGCAACCCATTCGGGCCGCGTCAAAGAGCTTGGGACGTGCAGTTAAATCGGCCCCTGCGAGCCACGGCTCGTGCAGTTCCGCGGCTCCGGCCCGCCTCGGCGGAGCCCTTCAACCCTCGGCGAAGAGCCGGGCCCCGTGCTTGCCGCGGCCCACCACGGCGAGGCCCTCCACGGCCCGCAGGCAGTAGGTCACACGCGCCGCCAGGGTCGGGCTCAGGCCCGCGGCCTCGGCCAGCCCCCGGTTGGTGAAGGGCCGGGGCAACTCCCCGGCCGGGGGCAGCAGGGCCAGCAGACGGGCCGGCGTCGACAGGTCGCAGCGGCGCACCACCTTCAGCAGGCGGCGGTCGGTGCGCCGCCACTCCGGGTGCCGCCAGGAGCCGCCGCCGTCGTAGCACCGTACCTCCTCCTCCTGGATCAGCAGCACCTCCAGGGCGAAGGCCGGACGGGCCGGCAGGTCGGGGATGCTCACCAACTCGTGGAAGACGTCCTCCACCCGTCCCCGCTTCGGGGACTTGCGCCGGCCCAGGCGCTCCCCCTCGCCGTCGACGCGCAGGATCCACTTCTCCGCCGCGATGGGGTGGACCAGACGCACCCGCCGCCGCTCGGTGAGCCGCCGCAGCTTGGCCTTCAGGGGCGCGAAGCTGCGGGTCTGGATCTCCACCAGCAGGTCGTCGTCGCGCTCGATGTCGACGACGTAACCGTCGACCCGGGTCTCCAGGCGGTCCTGGGGACGGGCGTACCAGGACTTGACCGCGGCGTGCAGGGAACGCTCGCGCAGGACGCCGATGTGCGGGGGGGCCGGCAATCCACCTCCGGGACGGACGCGCCGTCCTGTGGATGGACCCGGGGAGAGGGGGTGCGGGGGGGATGCGGCCTGGGGGAGCCGCTGGATCGAAGATAGGGACCCCGCGCCCGGGGTGCCGGGTGGCCGACGAGACTCCCCCCCATGGCCTCAGGCTGCTCCGGAACCTCCGGTGGCCATGCGGTAGCCGACGCCGCGCTCCGTCAGGATGCAGGTCGGCTGGCCGCCATCCTCGCCGAGCTTGCGGCGGAGGCCCATCACGAAGGTGCGCACCAGCGCCGGGTTCACAGAGTCCTTCTCTGCCCACACCTGGCGGATCAGCGAGTCGTACGTGACGACCCGTCCGGCGTGGACCGAGAGCAGGCGCAGCAGTTCGTACTCGGTGGCCGTCAACGTCACGGGATGGCCGCCCACGGTCACCCGGCGGTGCTTGTAGTCGATGGCCAGCTCCCCGAGCACGAAGGATTCCGGTTCCTGTCGGCGAAGGGCCGCCCGGATCCGGGCGGTCAGCTCCGTCGGCGTGAAAGGCTTGACGATGTAGTCGTCGGCCCCGGTCTCCAGCGCCCGGGCGATGGTTTCGTCCCTGCCGTAGGCGGAGATGAAGATCACCGGCCGGTCCGCCAGTTCGGGGACGCTTTCCATCAGTTCGATGCCGTCGGTCTCGGGCAGCAGCAAGTCCAGCAGGACCAGCTGGGGTTTCTCGGCGCGCAGGATGCGCGACAGGTCCCGAGCATCCCCGGTCACGATCGGGTCGTAGCCCGCGTCCTCGAGAGCCTCCCGCATGAAGCGCAGGGCCAGCGGGTCGGCGTCCACCACCAGGATGCGTGTCCGCTCGCGTCCGGGGTGCGCCCGGGGCCGGGCGTCTTCGGCCGCGGCACCGTCGCCGGCCTCTCCGGCCACCGGAACGGAAAAGGTGAATTGGGCGCCCTGGCCCACCCCGCCGCTGGCGGCCCATATGCGGCCGCCGTGGGACTCCACCAGTCCCCTGCAGATGGCCAGGCCCAGCCCGGTGCCCCGCAGCCCGCGCTCCCCCGCGCTGTCGAGGCCGGTGTACTTCTGGAACAGGCGCGGCAATTCCTCGGCCGACAGGCCCCGGCCCTCGTCGGAGACCGAGATCGCCACGTACACGTCATCGAGCTGCGCGGCGATCCGAATGGGCGCCGACTCGGGCGAGTGCCGGGCGGCGTTGGCCAGCAGGTTGTTCAGGATTTGTACGATGCGCGCCCGGTCGGCCATCACCCGGGGCAGGTCCGGCGGCAGGTCGATCAGGACGGTGTGCCGGCTGCCCCCGCTCAGGAACGTGGTTCGGGCCTGATCCACCAGGACCGCCACCTCGGAGGATTCCGGGGTCACCGACAGGGTGCCGGCCTCGATGCGCCCGGCGTCCAGCAGGTCGCGGATCAGGCTCCGCATGTGGTCGGCCTGCTCGTCGATGAGCCGGAAGAACTGCAGCATCTCGGCCGACGGCGGCACCGGCGAGGCCCCCAGCACGGTGGCGGTGGAGCCCTTGATCGAGGTCAGCGGGGCCCCTAGCTCGTGGCTCACCAGGCCCAGGAACTCGGACCGCAGGCGCTCCAGCTCCTCCAGCGGGCTCAGGTCCTGCAGGGTGACGACCACCGACTCGACCTCGCCGCCCTCGGAGCGGATCGGGGTGCCGTTGATCAACGTCCGCACCCGCCGCCCGTCGGGCACCTCGAGGACGATCTCCTCGGCGCGCACCGTCTCGCCGGTGCTCAGGGCCTGCGCCATGGACAGGTTTTCCAGAGAGACCTCCTGGCCGTCCGCCCGCCGGAAGGTCAGGACCTCCAGCAGTTGCTCCAGCGAGCGGCCCGGCAGGCGCAGACCTTGGACGATCCGCCCCGCCTCCCGGTTGAACGACACGGGCCGGCCGCTCCGGGCGTCGAAGACCACCACCCCCACCGGCGAGGTGTCGACCAGGGCCTCCAGGTCGGCCCGGGCCCGCTGCTCGTCCCGGTGTGCGCGGGCATTGGCGATGGCCAAGGCCGCCTGCGAGGCGAACAGCTTCAGGATCTCTTCGTCCTCGGGGGTGAACTCGCCTCCCCCTTCCTTGTCGCCGAGGAAGAAGCTGCCCACGTCCACCTCCCGATGCCGCATCGGCGTGCCCTGGAAAGTCTTCGGCAGCTGCGGCATCGAGGAAAAGCCGAGGGACCGGACGTAGCCGTTCAGGTCGGGTAGTCTCAGGGATCCCGACAGGCTCCGGAGGTGCTCGAACAGACGCGGGCCGTCGGGCCACTCGACCAACTGCCGGTGCTCCTCGGGGCCTATTCCCGAACTGACGAAGTCCTGGACATGCCCCGCCTCGTCC
The DNA here is from genome assembly GCA_964291625.2 of Candidatus Latescibacterota bacterium. Lineage (GTDB taxonomy): Bacteria > Latescibacterota > UBA2968 > UBA8231 > UBA8231 > UBA8231. Next base: position 710,777 of record OZ220089.1, read on the forward strand.
ACGGTGGTGATGACGCCGCGCCGGGCGCCGGTCAGGGCGCGGGCGCCGTCCAGGACCTCGCGCAGGACCGCATCGGGCTCGAGACTGGCGTTGAGGCGCAGGATCGCCGCGCTCAGCCGGACCACGAGGTCGCGCTGAGCCTCGATCTCCGGCCTCCGCTGCGGATCTGTCTTCAAGGGTCGACCCTTCCTTCGAACCCGCCAGGCGGAAACCCGGTCGAATGCTCCGGGTCGTCGCCAGCGGCTGGAGCCGGTTGGGACAAGCCGCGGCACGGCCGTCCCCCCGGTTCAAACGAAAATACCAGATATATTACCGTGAACCTTACACAAAACACACGCTAAACTCACACAAATTTCATAGAGAATTCCCTATCTTTGGTTCCACCGAACTGAACTACGGCGTCGCGGCCTCCACATGGTGAGCACCCGGGGGGTAAGAGTTGCGGCGCTCGGGGGCGGCCTCCTCCAAGGGCAGCCGCTCTCACTCACCTCAAGCGGGAGGATCGCCGGGACTCCGGCCTCGATCACCAGGAATGGTTGTGCATTGGAGGGCCTCTTGTCCAACGGATCAACGGCGAAGAGACCATGGACGGCCGTGTGGTGCTGGTGGCCCTTGGGATGAGCCCGACAGGTCTGTCGTCCGGGGAGCCGCTCCCCGCGACCGAGCTGGCCGAACGGACCGAGCTGGAGGACGAGGTGAGCATCGCCGACTTGCCCGAACCGGAGTTCGCCACCGGACTGACTCGGCTGCAACTCGGGGCGCATGCGTACCCCAGAGAGAACGGGACACGGACTTGTCGCCGCGGTCGGGCCTGACCGGCCGGGCCGACCTCAACGCAGGAGAGCACATCCTATGCGCACTCACATCCACCACCTGACCGCGGCCCTTGCGGCCGCCCTGATCGCCTGGAGCGGCCCGGCCCCCTTGCCGGCCACCGAGTACGAGGTCAGCGACTACCTGCCCCTGGCGGTGGGCAACTCCTGGACCTTTCGGCACGAAGTGTATGATCTCTATTCGGCCCATGTAGGGGGAGAGCGCCCCCTCGGCGTCTTTCATGGCGGTGCCTTTGACGTTCTGCCACCGACGAGGTACGTCACGATCACGGTGGAACGAACGGAGGTGATTGGCGACACGACGTATTACGTGCTGTCGCATATGCCGGAGGGCGACTTTGCGCCGCCGCCGCCACACTGCCCGGTGGGGAAAACGCTGCGCTGGAAGGGTAGCGAGTTGATGGAGCGCACCGACACCGGCGAGCGGTCTTTCTTCCGCTTCGAGGGGCCCAAGACCTACACGATTCCGCTGACGCACGGAGACGACGAAGTGGAACGGGGCGGATCGGCGACGAGTGACACCTACCCCGTGCCCGGAATCAGCTTCGGGTTCTCCGGCAACAACGCCTTTGACTGGCTTGATGAGTTCGAACCGGGGTGGACCGCGGTGCGAGGGGTCGGGTTCCTGGCCGGATACGGTCTCGACGTATGCACGGAGTATGCCCGGGGCTCGGATTACCATGTCTTCGAGAACGACTTCATCCCCCACGCCGCCACGTTGGTCGTGGAGAACGAGGGCGGTGCGAGCGGCCAAAGTGGTAGCACCCGCACAGTGAACTATGGGGACGCGAGAAGGGGCCGAGCGCGGTCGGGCGTGTCCTCCTCGACCTGGGGCCAAGTGAAGGGAGAAGCACGATGAGAACCATTCGTCGCCTTTTCCCGGGGGCCCTGCTGCTGGTTGTTGTCGGGGCCGACGCCCTTGTGGCCCAGGCGGGCCGGGTGCGGAGCGCCTGGACCAGCCCGTGCACGTTGTCCGTGGTGCTGGTCACTTTCAAGGACACCACCGGCCAGGCATCCGGCGACACCTACGACTACGGCGCCCGCGACCTGCCACACGGCTACAGCGCAAACTCCACCACCGGCGCCCTGGAACCGGGTACGTCCAGCTACACGATGGACGATTTCGAGCGAATGTTCAGCGGCGGGTATCGCTACTCCGTCAATGGGGAGCCGGCCACGTTGATCCCGGCGTTTACCGAGATCCAGATAGTGGCCGACAACAACGACGGCGTCAGGGAAACGCTTCCGGAGGTGTTCGGCAGCCTGCGGCACTACTTCCAAGTCATCTCCGGCGGCGACTTCGAGCTGCGGGTGCGCATCCTCAACTTAGAACGGAACGGGTACCCCGTCTGGGTACAGCTGCCGCAGACCAAAGGGTACTATGCAGACCGGTTCGACCAGATGAGGGAGGGCGATCTATACTGGAACGACGCCCATGCTGCGATGCGCGATTCGGTGCAGGCCTGGGGTCTGGACGCGACGGAGTACACCCCTCCCGACACCTTGGCCGGCTTGGCCCGCCGTTTGCGGCACAAGGTGCTGTATCTGTACTCCGGGGCTCAGTTCAACGACCCCGGCCACCCGAGTGTCACCAGCCAGCTCCATCCGCAGGCGGACAGGGTCACCGCTCGAAGTCCTACCCAGGCCAGGGACGTCGGTTTCCGCTACGTGGCCGGTGAGCGGACAGGCTCCGGGGTCCATACGGACGCAGCGGACCGGTTCGGCGCCATCGGTATCCACGCGCACGAAGTCGGCCACTTGGTGGGGCTCAGGCATCCGGATGGCCCCTGGCAAGGGACCGAGGTGTACACGACCCGGACGGCCACATGCGCCAACGGGCTTACTTTTGGTCGAGGCGGAAGGATGGCCGGCTGGGGCACCATGCAAACCGGGTCCGACGGGCCGGTGGTCGAGGGGACCCAGCCGAACTCCAGTAGCTCCTACAAGTATGCTTATCCATCCTGCCCGAACCCGTACAACCCGATTTACCTGCGGCATCTGGACTGGCACAACTGGGAGACGATTGCTGCGACCCAGAAGAACAAGGTGATCCAACCAGGGCGGTACTACTTCATGCAAGGCGATGACGGTTCGGAGATCGCCGTGGAGTTCCGCACCGCCGAAGGGTTTGGGCGGTACACGGGCTGGTATCGCTTCGACCAGGCTCCGGGCCTGATGATCTGGAAGCGGACAGGACTCCAGCGCCCCCGGCTGGTGCCGGCGGACAACCGCTCGGTGTTCGATGCCACCAAGAACTGCCCCCCCCAGCCGAACACCAACCACCCTCCGTGCAATCCTGCGACGGAGTTCACAGGGACGATCGTCGAAGGGCGGACGCCGCGGAGCTTTAGCAGAACCGCCGTGTATCCCTGGATCGACCGTATCTCCGATCCCTTCGGCGCGCTGGAAGGCAACGGGATGCGGTCCACCTTCCTACCCTTGCCGACCCACACGAACGGCACCGGTTTGCCGGCCACGCCGAGGCTAGCCCGTGCCGATCTGCGCCCGACGGTCACCGCGGCCACGGACGACAGTCACCTCCGGCGGAACACCTTCGGTTGCCAGATTCGGACTCTCGACGCCCCTTCGCGTCTGGCGTTTCGCAACATCCGGGTAACCCGCGACGCGGCTAACTTGGCCACCGGGAGCGCCTTGGTCGACATCTACTTCGACCATTGGGTCGGCTCGATTCCCGGGATGGAGACTTGGGCCGGCCCGGACACGGTGTACGTGGGCGGCGACGTGACGATCGAGAGCGGCGCGAGCCTGACGATCGCCAACGGTACGCCGGTCCGCTTTCTGGCCCCGGTGGGCGCCGACGCCAACGGCCGCCCGGAGTTGATCGTGGCCTCCGGCGGCCGTCTGACCTTGGGCACGGGAGTGACCTTCGGGACGGTCGACCGGGCCGGGGCCCGCACCGAGATGTACGGGCTGCGGGTGGAGACCGGAGGCACGGCGACCCTGAACGGAGAGACGGTGTCTGAAGGGACTTACAGTTGGAGCGGCCAGACAGGTTCGGCGGCGCTGCGTCTGGCGACCTTCGGCTCGTCGAGCTACACGCTGATCGAAGGGGGCCAGGCGGTGGAGGCGGGCCCGATCGGACTGGCCGAGGATCCGAGCCAGGCGTATCGGCGCGCCCGGGTGACGGTGCAGCTGACGCCGGCGCCCAGCGCAGCGGTGAGGATTCCGGTGGCGGTGGCCTCCGGCTCGTCGGGCTACGAGGTCGATGATCTCGACGCGGCGGGCCTTCTGTTCCCCGCGAGCCGTACCTCGGCGTCGTTCGTGATCCGGGCGGTACGCGATGCGGACACGGCGGACGAGTCGATCGGGTTGAGCTTCGGGACGTTGCCGGCGGGGGTGGTGGCGGGGGTACCGTCGACGTCGACGGTGACGATCTACGACACGCCGAACCAGCCGACGGGCCTGACGGCGACGCCCGGTCACGGCCAGATGACGCTGCGGTGGGCCGACCCGAGCCATTCCGGCATCGCCGGCTGGCAGTACTGGGCGCAGCCCGTGGGGACGACCCGGGACATCTGGACCCCGATCGAGCCCAGCGGGGCGTCGACGACCGAGGCCACGGTGCCGAACCTGACCGACGGCAAGCAGTACAACTTCCGGGTGCGGGCCTACACGCGCGGGTATGGCGTGGCCTCCGAAATGGTGAAGGCGACGCCCACGGGCCTGCAGGCGACGGCCTACAACGGGGCGGTGGGGCTGGCCTGGGTGGATCCCGGCACCGAGGGCCTGGCGGGCTGGCGCACCCGGCATCAGCCGTTGCCGAGTGGGGAATTCAGCGAGTACACGGTGCATGCCGACGGGGTGGGGACGCACGTGGTCCGGAGTCTGACCAACGACCAGGAGTACCGGTTCGAGGTGCAGGGGCTGAACGCGGCGGGGGAGGTGCTGGATCCGTGTCCCTGGAGGATGACGCATCCGTGTACCTGGCAGGCGGTGGCGACGCCGCAGGCGAGCCTGCCGTGGCCGCCGAACGTGGCGGGCGAGGTGAGCCTGTCGTCGGCGTCGCCGCAGGTGAACGCGGCGGTGACGGCGACGCTGAGCGACCTGGACGGCGGCGTGCGCGACACCACGTGGCAGTGGCAACGGCGGCGGGCGGCCACGGAGCAGTGGACGGCCGTCGACGAGGCGACCTCGTCGAGCCATGCCCCGTCGACCGGGGACCTGGGCTACATGCTGCGGGCGACGGTGGCCTACACCGACCGGCACGGCCCCGGCCAGCGCGCCGAGAGCGAGGCCACGGCGGCGGTGGCGGTGGGTCCGCCGGGTGTGCCGCAGCGCTTCACTGCGGTGGCCGGCGACGGGCAGGTGTTGGTGACCTGGCAGGCGCCGGCGTCGACGGGCGGGTTGCCCCTGCTGGGCTATCACTACAAGGAGAGCGGCGGCGGGCGCACGACGGACTGGTTCGAGTTTGGGAAGACCTGGACCCGCTATCTGACGCACAAACGGAACGGGGTGGCCTACACCCTCGAGGTGCGGGCCTACAACCGGGAGGGAGCGGGGGCGTCGGTGGACACGACGGTCACGCCGGCGGGGGCGCCGTTGGCGCCGGGGGACTTCACGGCGGCGGCTGGCGACGGGCAGGTGGCGTTGAGTTGGACCGCGGCCGACTCGAACGGCGCACCGATCACCGCCTACGAGGTGCGGCATGCCCCGAAGAGCCATCCGGGGGCCGAGGTGGACTGGACGGAGGTGGACTGGACGGAGGTGCCGGGGGATTCGACGGCTCGGGACACGACGATCACCGGGCTGAGCAACGGCACGACGTACGTCTTCCAGGCGGCGGCCCGGAACCGCGTGGGCCTCGGCACGCCGGCCGAGCAGGAGGCGGCGCCGCAAGGCATGGTAGTGACGGCGCCGGACACGGTGTGGTTCGCCGAACACCGCACCGACTCGGTGGCCCCGCTGTCAACGGATCCGGAAGACGACGCCGTCACCTGGTCGCGCGCGGGGGCGGATGCGGCCCGGTTCGAGGTGCGGGGGGACACCCTCTACTTCGAGACGGCGCCCGACTTCGAGGAACCGGGCGACGCGGACGAGGACAACTTCTACGAGGTGACGCTCACGGCCACCGACGACGGCGAGCCGGCCGCCTCGGCCTCCCACGAAATGACGGTGGCGGTGACCAATGTCAACGAGCCGGGCACGATCACCCTGTCGCCCTCGACCCCGAGGACGTGCGAGCACGTGGAGGCCACCCTCACCGACGAGGACGCCGGGATCGTTACCGAGAGTTCCGCCTCGCCGCCGGGATTCCCCTACGGATGGCGCTGGGTTCCCCAGACCTCCGCGGCCAGCGGTTCGGCGGGAACCTCCACGACCCGCAGCTACCTGCCGGCCAGTACGCTGGTGGGGAAGACCCTGCGGGTGACGGTGCAGTACGGGGACGGAGCCTCGGCCCGGAATACGGCCACCCGGACCTCGGGGGCGGTGGCCGCCAACACCCCGCGAACGCCGACCGGGCTGAAATCGACGCCCGGCGACGGACAGGTCTCCCTGACCTGGAAAGCGCCGGATGACTGCGGCTCGACGATCACGGGGTACCGGTATTGGTACCGGAAGACGTCGCAGACGGCGTGGGCGGACAGCGGGACGGCGGCGGCCACGTCGTTGACGGTCCCGGGGCTCGACAACGACGCGGCCTACCGCTTCGAGATCCGGGCCGCCAACGGCCAGGGCCGGAGCCGGCCGGCGTCCATCGACGAGACCCCGGTGTCGACGCCGGTGGCGGCGCCCTGCGCTCTGTCGCTATCGGGGGAGAAGACGAGCCCCGTGACCTACGCGGAGAACGGCACCGGCTCGGTGGACACCTACACGGTCACGCGTTCGAGCGCCTGCGATGCGACGCTCCCGCTCACGTGGTCGCGGGCGGGGACCGACGCCAGCGACTTCCGTGCGCTGTCCGGTACCGGGTCGTCGCAGGCGCTGCACTTCAACAGTTCCCCGAACTTCGAGGTCAAGAGTTCCTACCGCCTGACCGTGCAGGTCACCGACGGGTCGGCGTCGGCGAGTCTCCCGGTGACGGTCAAGGTGACCGACGTCAACGAAGCCCCCTCGATCACCGGCCCCGGCCAGCCCACCATCGATGAAAACTCCCGGCCGGTAGACACGTACACGGCCTCCGATCCCGACGCCGGCGATGTCATCACCTGGCTCTCCTTGAGCGGGGTGGAAGCCTCGCTCTTCCAGCTGTCCGACCTGTCTCCTGCGCAGACCTTGAAGAGAGAGCTTTCCTTCCGTTCGGCTCCCGACTTCGAGCGCCGTGGCTCGACCTACGAGGTCAAGGTGAGAGTCCGGGACAAGGCGGGCCTGCCCGCCTCGCTCCGGGTCACCGTCTCCGTGCGCAACATCGACGAGCCGGGCTCCGTCACCTTCGACAAGTCCACCATCCGGGTCGGGGACTCGGTCACGGCCACCCTGACGGATCCCGACGGCGGGATGACGAATGACCGTTGGACCTGGACTGCTGTGGCCCCTGGAGCTTCCGGCCAGGACGAGCACGACCCGATCTCGGAATCCCGGACGGCCAAGGCCCCGGAGATCGGATACCGCCTGAAAGCCGTGGTCACCTACGATGACCGCCAGGGAACGGGGAAGTCCGCCCAGGCCCTGACCAGTGTCATCCAGATTCCGGTGAACCGGGCGCCCGTCCTCACCGGGGCTTCCACGGTCACCCGGGACGAGAACGGCCCTTCCCCCTGGACGGTCACCACCTACACAGCTTCTGACCCCGACAATCCCACAACTCTCTATTTCACCCATCGAGGCGACCAGGCCAGCTACTTCCAGCTCACCGGCTCCGGCAACTCCCGGACTCTCGAGTTCAAGAGCCAGCCCGACTACGAGACCCGCCACACCTACAAGGTCCGGGTCGTGGTCAGCGACAAATCCACCGGCGGCCTCAAGGACTCGGTCTCCACCACGGTCACGCTGAACGACATCGACGACCCGGGAAAGGTGGTCATCACCCACACCGCTCCGCGCGTCGGCCAGCGGATCACGGCCAAGCTGTATGACGAGGACGGCGACGTTGCCAACGACCTCTGGTACTGGGTCCCCCTTGCTTCCGGAGCGTCCGGCACCCAGAGCCTCCGTCCCGACGCCACGAGCCATGCCTACAAGATCAAGGCCTCCGATGTCGGCAAGGTCCTGGAGGCGACCGTGGAGTATGACGACGGCGATGGTCACGGCAAGTCCGCTTCCACGAGATCCAACACCGTCTCGGCTTCGGAGCCCGGGGCCCCGAAGAGCTTCACCGCCTCCCGCGGGGACGGGGAGGTCTATCTCTCCTGGGGCAAGGCCGACGACAACGGCTCCGACATCACCCACTACGAGACCCGCCACAAGGTGCAGACCGCCTCTTCCTGGTCGGGCTGGTCCCAGGCCGCCCAAGGCGCCGAGGCCCGCGCCGACACCTTCTCCTCCCTCACCAATGGCACGGCCTACGCCTTCGAGGTACGGGCCGAGAACGGCCAGGGCGAGGGGCCCGCCGCCTCGGACTCGGCGACCCCGGCGGGACTCCCGGGAGCGCCGAAGAGCCTGGCCACGGCCCGGCCCGGGCCCGGCCAGGCGTCGATCAGCTGGGAGGCGGCCGACGCCAACGGCTCGGACATCACCCGCTACCAGTATCGACGCCGCGTCGGCACCACGGGAAACTGGCGGGGCTGGTTCACGGTGACCGGCGGCGGCGACGCCCGCAGCCGCACGGTCTCCGGCCTCAGCGATGCGACCGCCTACACCTGGGAGGTGCGCGCCGAGAACGTGCCCGGCTTCGGCCCGGCCGCCTCGATCTATCAGCCCCCGGCCGGGCCCGGCGGCAACGTCGGCCAGGTCCCGGACAGCGAAGGCGACAACCTCGGCGACAACGAGGGCGAGCCCGACACCCCCATGGAGGACGAGTCCGACGACACCGTCACGGCCAAGCCCGTCGCCGGCGGGCTCGCGGGACCGGCGGCGCTGCACGTGACCACGGCCCCCAACCCGTTCAACTCCAGCACCACCCTGTTCCTTCACCTGCCGACGGCCGGGCCGGTGACCCTGACCGTCTACAACATGGCCGGCCAAGTCGCGGCCGAGCTGGCCCGCGGCGAGGTCCTGGAGGCCGGTCGGCACGCCCGGGATTGGCACGGCACCGACGAGCACGGCCGGCCGGCGGCCTCCGGCCTCTATCTCTACCGGCTGATCGCCGGCGGCCAGGCCCGCGTCGGCAAGATCGCCCTGGTCCGGTAGGGGAGTGGCGGCGTGTGCTGTTCCCGATCCTCGCCGACCCTGAGCGGCGCGGCCGACTCACTGGGAGTTGAGAGATGATGAAAGGGATCCTGCTCGCTCTCACCCTCTCGCCAGTCGCTGTCTGCCATGGCTCTGCCACGTCCTCGGACAGCCTGCACGCCTGCCTGATTCTCGATCCCGAGCGGGACCCGCCCCTCGCCTACACCGCCGGCAAGCGCCTGGCGGACCTGAACGTCGGCGAGCCTCGCACCGTGCGGCTGTTCTACTTCCTGCCCAATGACCGTCCCTTCCGCCCGGAGGTCGTGCAGAGGATGAAGGAGGAGATTCTCCACATCCAGGCATGGTACGGCGAGCAGATGGAGGCTCACGGGTACGGGTACAAGACGTTCCGCGTGGAAACCGACGACGACGGCGATCCAGTCGTTCACCGCGTGGATGGGCAGCATCCGGACAGTCACTATCTCGACAGCTGGGTGATCATTCGAGATGAGACCCAGAGCGCCTTCGATCTGTCGCGGAGCATCGTCGCAGTCGTGGTCGACAACAGCAACAACCTGCTCAGCCGAAGGGCTGTTGGAACGGCGAGTCTGGGTGGCAAGGAGAGAGGGGTCGCTCTGGTAACGGCTGAGTTCCTCTGGCAGACTCTGGCGCACGAGCTTGCACACATCTTCGCCCAGGCGTCGCACCACGATTTCCGCAGTGAGAGGTACATCCTGTCCTACGGGGGCTCGAGAAGGGATGTGCTGTCCGCGTGCAGCGCGGAGGTCATCGCCGTTCATCCCTACTTCAATCCCGATGTCCGCCTTGAGTGGGGCGGCGAGGAGTCGGCCATCCATCTCCTTTCGGCGAAGGCCTATCCGGAAGGCTCGGAGAGCGTACCCATCCGGCTCAGGGTGAGCGACGTGGACGGGATTCAGCAGGTGAGACTGGTGGTTCGCACCGGTGCCACGAACCTGGGCGGCGTCCCCTCAGGAGGCCTGGAGCTGAAGACCTGCCGGGGATTGATGGGCGCCGAAGAAGCGGTGGTCGAGATTGACTACGATGGCGTCATCCCCTCGGGTGCTGCCTTCCACGACCTCTCCGACCCGCAGGTGCATCCAATCTCCATCCAGGTGGTCGACAGGGAGGGAAACAGGGGGGCTCCTCTCCACTCTGATCTGTGGGAGGTGTCTCGTCAGCACCTGGCCACCTTCGAGGAGGAGGAGGTTCGTGGAGTGGTCTTTGTGTCCGGTGGAACCACACTCGCCTTCGCGTCGAGAGGGGGAGTGAAGCTATGGAACCTGGAGACACGGACCGGTACGCGAACCCGGCTGGAGGGCCGGGTCTCGCTGGCCCTCTCTGCAGACGGCGCGATCTTGGCCTCGGGATCCACCCATGGGCAGATCCAACTCCTGGACCTGGCCAACGACCGCGTGATCGCCACCTTCTCCTCCGGTCATACTCACCCGATCCGCTCCCTGGCCTTCTCGTCCGACGGCACGGTCCTCGCCTCCGGGGCGCCGGACGGAATCCGGCTGTGGGCCGTGGGGACGCAGACCCGTACCGCGACCCTGCCTGTGGGCGTCACGTCCATGGCCCTTTCCCCGAACGGCGCGACTCTCGCCTCCGCCTCAGAGGACGGAGTTCGCCTCTGGGACGTGGCGACGCAGACCGAGATCGCTTCCTATTCCCATAGTCGTGATCGCTGGGGGCCCGAGGTCAACACCGTGGCGTTCTCGCCGGACGGAGCCCTGGTCGCCTCCGGTGGGTTGGATGCCACCGTGCGGCTGTGGGAGGTGGCGACGGGCGAGAACATCGCCGTCTTCGAACACGAGTGGGCCGTCCGTACCGTGGTCTTCTCCCCCGACGGGAACCTGCTCGCCTCCGGGACGCGCCATGTCGTGAACTTGTGGGACCCGCGGACGAAGGAGAAGCTTGCCCATCTGCGGGGTGAGGGCCGTGGGGGCACCACGGTGGCCTTTTCGTCCGATGGCACGACACTCGCCGCGGGGGCGGAGGACGGCAAGATCGGACTCTGGGATGTGTCGGAGTGGCTGGAGCCCCGTCCTCGAAGCCTGGTGATGATCTCGGGCGACGATCAGCAGGCGACGGACAGCGAGCCATTGGCTCCTCTGGTTGTTGAAGTAAGGGATCAGTACGGCCATCCCCTGCCCGATGTGGAGATCACATTCGCCGTCACCCGCGGGCAGGGCAAGGTCGGGGACCGGTTCACGGAGAAGAGGGTCCTGAGCGACGCCCGGGGGAGGGCGGAGGCGATTCTCACTCCCGGTCCGGGCCCCAACACGGTGGAGGTATCGGTGGAGGGGCTGGAGGTCTTGACGTTCCGTTCGGCGGGAACGGACATGCCTCCTGTGGTGGGAGATTCCCTCCGGCCTCTCCCCTATGGGGCCTTCAACCGGCTGGGCAAGGGGAGGCTTACCTGGTGGGGGGACCCGCTCATCGCCTTTTCTCCGAGTGGCGCACTCCTGGCCGTGGGAACGGAAACCGCCGGCATCTGGCTCTACGATGTGGCGGCCCTCCAGGAAGCGGCCTGGCTGCCTGCCCCCTCCGTTCTCGGCCTCGCCTTTTCCCCTGATGGCCAGACGGTGGCCTCCTGCGCGGATTGGGAGGATCCATGGATCCGGCTCTGGGACGTGGCCACAGGGGATCAGAAGGCCGCCATTGAGCATCAGCTCAACCCACGGTCCTTGGCCTTCTCGCCGGATGGGAGGACTCTGGCTTCCGGCTCGAACTGGGGGCTTGAGCTATGGGAGGTGGAGACCGGCGCCCAGATCGCGGCTGTGTCCGAGGCCGAAGGCATATGGGAAATCGGGTCCGTGGCGTTCTCGCCCGATGGGAGCACCCTGGCGGCCGGGTCACGGAACGATGATTCGGTGACGCTGTGGGACGTGGCCGCCTTCACCCGGACGGCGACCTTCGACGGCCATGCCGGCGACGTCACCGCCGTCGCGTTCTCGCCCGACGGACGCACCGTCGCCTCCGCGTCGGACGATCACACGGTCAAGCTCTGGGACGTAGCCACGGCCTCCGAGATCGCCACCTTTGACGGGCACGGAAACCGGGTGAACGCGCTCGCTTTCTCGCCCGATGGACGAACCGTTGCTTCCGGGTCGTCGGATGGGTGGGATGGCAGGGTCCACCTCTGGGACGTGGCGACGGGACAGGACGTGACCCTGGACGGACATGAGGGTTCGGTCCATGCGGTGGCGTTCTCCAGGGATGGGACGGTCGCTTCGGCGTCCGGGGACGCGACGGTCAGGCTCTGGGACGTGGCCACGAGAAGCTCCACAACCCTTTCAAGGCAGCACTTCGGTACCCCCCATTGGGTGGCCCTTTCCCCCGGTGGAACCACCCTCGCCACCGCCCTTCCCAGCTCGAACGCAGTCCATCTCTGGGACGCGGCGACGGGGGCCCTCGACGCCGTTCTCGAGGGCCATACGGCAAGGCTCAATGTCGTGGCTTTCTCGCCGGACGGGACCACTCTCGCCTCCGGGGCGTCCGATCGGACGGTCAGGCTGTGGGATGTGAGCACGAGCACCCATATCGCCACCTTTGAGACCCCGCGTTACGTCACGGCGGTGACTTTCTCAGCGGACGGTCGCCTGGTCGCTTCCAGGCATGGCGGCGGCACGGCCACGGTCTGGGATGTGGCCACGGGGGAGGAGGTCGCCGCCTTCCAGGGCCAGGTCGGGGTCCCGGGCTTTTCGCCCGACGGATCCACCCTGGTCGCCGCGCTGGAAGATGGCCGAATCGAATTGTGGGATCTGGCAAGCGGCGACGGGATTCTGGGTGGGGAGAGCCTGGGCGAGCGGATTCAGGCCGTCTCCTTTTCCCCCGATGGGACGGCCCTCGCTCTCGGCTGGGGATCGGGCACGGCCTCGATATGGGAGGTGCCGGCGGGAGCCGATGCGGCCACCCTGGCCTTGGACTACCCGTCGCCCCGGATTGATGCCGCCGCCTTCTCGCCCGATGGGTCGCTCCTCCTCTCCGGGGTCCAATCGGACGGTTCCGTCGTGGTCGAGGTGCGGGACGTTGCCACGGGCACCTTGCTCGCCGCCCCCAAAGGCCACTCTGGGGAAGTGGAGAGACTGGCCTTCTCTCGAGACGGATCGACCTTCGCTTCCAGTTCGCACGACGCCACGATTCTGGTCTGGGATCTTGGGCTCACTCTGCCCCATCCGCAGACTCTGGCGGGACTGTCCGGCGACGGGCAGGAGGGATTCCCCGACGCCCCCCTGGACGAGGCCCTTGTCGTGGTGGTGATGGACCAGTACGACGATCCCCTCGCTGGCGCTGAGGTCACCTTCGCGGTCACCGGCGGCGGCGGGACAGTCTCGCGGGAGACGGCCACCACCGATGCCCAAGGCCAGGCGTCCACGACCCTGACCCTGGGCCAAGCTCCCGGACCGAACACCGTGGCGGTCACCGCGGGCGATCTGGAGCCGGTGATCTTCACCGCCCTCACCCAGTCGGTCCCCACCACGCTGAGCAAGGTCGGCGGCGACGCCCAGCAGGGCGCGAGCGGCTCCCCCTTGGCCGAGCCTCTCGTCGTCTCTCTGCTCGACCAGGCCGGTGAACCCCTGGCCGGCGCGACCGCCACCTTCGCGGTCACCGGCGGTCAGGGCACCCTCTCCGTGACCCGGACCACGACCGATGCCCAGGGCCGGGCCGCCAGCACCCTGACCCCGGGGCGGACTCCGGGGATCAACACCGTGGAGGTGACGGTGGCCGGGCTCGCCCCGGTAACCTTCACGGCCCTCGGCCGGGCGATTCCCCAGACCTTGACCAAGCTCTCCGGCGACGAGCAGCAGGGCGAGCCGGGAACGCCACTGGGCGAAGCCCTGGCGGTGTCGGTGCAGGACCAGAACGGGGCGGCCCTCCCCGGCGCCGTGGTCAGCTTTGCCGTCCTCGGCGACGGCGGCACTCTGTCGGCCCTCACCGACACCACCGACGCCGAGGGCCGGGCGGCCACCACCCTCACCTTGGGCGAGGAGTTCGGGACCTATACCGTCGTCGTCACCGTGACGGGTCTCGAGCCGGTGACATTCACCGTTACCGCCAAGTCGAGCCCCGACTTCGATGATGACGGGGAGGTCGGCTTCTCGGACTTCTTCCTCTTCGCCGAGCACTTCGGCGGCAGCGACCCCCGCTTCGATCTGGACGGCAGCGGGTCGGTGGACTTCAACGACTTCTTCCTCTTCGCCGAGCACTTCGGGCAGCCGGCGCGAGCCAGGCTGGTGGCCCTGGCCCGGGAGCTGATCGGCCTGCCCGACGGTCCGCAGCTGCGGCAGAATGCGCCCAACCCCTTCAACAGCGGAACGGTGATCTCCTGGTTCCAGCTGGAGCCGGGGATGGCGCACCTGGAGGTGTTCGCTCTGACCGGGCAGCGGGTGGCAGTGCTGCACCGGGGTCCGAAGAGGGCGGGCTTGCACCGCCTGCGCTGGGACGGGCGGGATGAGCGGGGCCGCCTCCTGGCCAGCGGGGTCTATGTCTACCGGCTGGTGACGGCCGAGGCCGTGCAGACGCGCAAGCTCACCCTGCTGCGGTGACGCGTCTTGCCGCGGCTACTGCGGAGCCGGAGCGTCGCCCGGAGCGGCCAGGGCCCCCATGGCCGTCCAGACCAGCCAGGGCACCAGCACCGTCACCAGGGCCCGGCCTCTCGGCGCCCCGGTGACCACCGCCAGGCCGATGCCGACCAGGACGACCTGCCACAGATCGAAGAGGTTCAGCCCCATGAGGAACCGGCCCGCGAAGCTCTCCTCCGCCCCGGCGCCCAGCAGGACGCCGGCGTGGAAGACCCCCGGCCCGGAGAAGGGCGCCGGAGGCTCGCAGGCGCCGATGCGGGCCAGCAGCGTCAGCAGGATCCACTGCGGAATCGTCACCAGGCCGGCGTAGCTCTTGATGGCCAGCATCTGCCTCAGGCCGGCCTCCGAGCGCAGCACCCAGCGCGCCAGGCCGACCAGCACAAGGGCCACCGCCGCCAGGCCGGAGAACCGGGCCACGAGGGGAAAGCTGACCCAGCCGTGGCTCCGCCAGGCCTCGTTGCGCAGGGCGACGGCCTCCCTGCCGGCCTCGTCGAGCTGCTCCCAGCCGTCGATCGCCGCCGCCTCCTCGGGGGCCGCCAGGGACAGGGTCGCCAGGTTGTGGGCCGCCCAGACCGCGGCGCACAGGACCACGGGCAGCACCCAGTCGAACCACTTGCCGCCGTCGGCGACGGCCTCGAAGGCGCGGCGCGGCGAGCGGAAGACGGCCAGCATGCGCTCGCCGAGGCCGGTCTGCTCCACCGGGCCGAGCCCCTGGGGGTGATCGATCTTCATCCCCAGTGCTCCGGCCACGACCGGAAGAGCTGCCGCTGCTCCTCCGACCAGCGGGCGCGGGTGGCCTCGGTGACGAAGGGGGGCTCGTCCATGGTGGCCATGTTCTGCGACTGCATCCAGTAGGGCCCGTAGCCGACGTGGATCGTCTTGCGCACCCGGTCGGAGCGGTTCGTCCGCCCGCCGTGGCGCAGGGCCTCGGTGAAGAAGATCCCCCACCCCGCCTTCACCTCCAGCGCCACCGTCCCCGGCTCGGTGTCGGGATCGTTGCCGTAGGGGGACGGCAGGTTGGACTTGTGGGTGCCGGGGACCACGGTGAAGGCGCCGCCCTCGGCGTCGTTGTCGTGGACGAAGTAGATCATGCGCACCATCATGCAGTCGATGCGCTCGGAGGCGAAGTTGTAGCGGTACTTCTGGTTCTCGCCGCGGCTGCCCCCGTGGTGGGGGCTGGCGTTGCCCTTGTAGCGGATGCGGATCTCGGAGTTGTTCACCGTCGGCCGCGGCATCACCACGGCGCGCACGTACTCCAGGGTGCGCTCGTGCCCGACGAGCACGTCGAAGGCCGGGGCCGCGTTCCAGAAGTCCTCGATGATCAGGGTCTTGCCCTCGGCCCGCTCCCCCTGCACGTGGTAGCCCAGGTCCTCGTCGGCGTGGTACTCCGCCCCCCAGGGCGACTTCTTGCGCGGCGGCCGGTCCACGCGGGCGGCGGCGTGCTCCTCCAGCCGGTCGACGGCCGCCTTCAGCGACGCCACCTCGCCGGCGGTGAGCAGCTCCTCGATGACGACGTAGCCGTTGCGGTCGAACTCATAGCGCTCCTCCTCGGTCATCCCTCTCTCCTCCTCTGGCGGGAACTGGTGTCAAGGGTAAGGAATGGTCCGCCGACGCGCCGGAGGGAGGTCCCGCCCCGGTCCCCGCGGCGTTGACAGTGTCGGCCCCGGTGGCTAGCTTCTCCCGACTGTGGCCCCTTCGTCTAGAGGCCTAGGACGCCGGCCTCTCACGCCGGTAACACGGGTTCGAATCCCGTAGGGGCTACCACTACTCTCCCATGACAGCTACGACGCCCAGACGGCCCGCGGTCTTCGACAGACCCCGGGCCGCTTGTCTTTGCGGATCCGTCCTCGCGGCCGCTGCCCTGCTGTGGCTGCCGGTCCGCCATGCCACCGCCTCTGCCGAGAGCCCCCCGGCAGAGGCGGTGCAGCAGGCGGCGGCAGAGCCCGTTCCCGTGGACAGCAGCGCCGTGGTGGCCGACTCCCTGGAGACCGCCACCATCGACAGCGCCGCCGTGGAGGCTAGTTCCGTCGACGCGCACACCTTGGACGCGACACCCCGGGCCGTGGGACTGCGGCCGCCGTTCTTGTCCAGGGGGCTCCGGCTGGACGGGTCGACAGGCATCCTGCGGGACGAGGACCTGCGGCGATGGAAGTGGACGTTCTTCCAGGTGGCCGAGCCATCGAGGGCCGCACCTGAGCGGGAGAACAGCAAGTAGCTTCCTCGAAGCAGGCCTGTACTCCCCCAGCTGACTTCCCTCCGCCTTCGCTACACCCACTCGGGACCTCCCACTGATCCTCGTCCTGGCGGAGCCAGCCCGACCTTCAAGATCGCGGGTAGGTAGCGCCTGCATATGACCATTGAGCGAATCGTAGCCCTGGCCGCACCCGGCGAGTCCGAGACGCTGGAGTTCAAGGCGACCACCGGAACGCGCCGTGAGGCGGCGATGACGGTGTGCGCTTTCCTGAACCAGGGCGGCGGTCAAGTGCTGTTCGGCGTGACCCCCGGTGGGGTCGTGGCTGGACAGCAGGTCAGTGAGCGCACGGTCGAGGAGTTGAGTGCCGAGCTTCCCCAAATCGACCCTCCGGCGTTCCCAACGGTCGAGCGGGTCCCCGTGGACGGCGGCCGTGAAGTTGTCGTGGTCAGTACCGGCCAGGGAGCTTCGAGACCGTGCGCGGCGGGGCTTCCCGCCCCGGAGATCGAGGATGACGGCGGGGCCGTCACCGTGCGGTTCCGGCACAGCCAGCTCGAGCCTCGGCCCATGCCCAATGACGCAAGCGGGCCTGAAGGAAGGCAGCAGAGGATACTCGCGATGCTGGACGGCGTTGAGGATGGGCTGGCGCGGCGAGAGATTCGCGCACGTTTGGGGCCCGGCGTCAGCGAGCGCCAGGTGACCCGGGACCTGGAATCACTAAGGGAGCGTGTACTGATTGCTTCGTCCGGCCACGGGGCTTCGGCGCGGTGGAAGCGCGTCAGGAACAGCGCATAGGACCCTTGGGGTCTATAGGGGGCTTATAGGGGGCCTATAGGGGCCTATAGGGGCGAGATGGGGGCGAGAATCCTCCCCGCCTTGGGTCCCGCCGTCAGCGAACGGAAGTGCGAAGGGCACTGGAGGAAACAGAGTCACCTTGGGGGCGTCTTGGGGGCGTCTTCGGGGGCGTCTTCGGGGGAGATTGCCAGCAAGGGCGACCGGCGAATCCGAGTCCCACCATGGAGAACCTCGCCTTGACAAGGCCGCAACGAACCCCCTGTTCCAGCAACGGCGAAGTCGACGACAACGGCTGAAGGGGCCAAGCCAATGATCTCACAGGTTTCCCTGTCCAGAGCTGCGCTCACTGCTTTCCGTCAGAAGAGTGGCACCAAGCGGCTCTCCATCTTCGGCTCGGCCCTGCGAGAGGACTTCGGCCCCGAGAGCAACGTGGATGCGCTCGTCGGATTCGAGCCCGGCCGTACTCCTGGGCTGCCTGGAATCGCCGGCATGGAGCTGGCGCTGTCCGAGCTGTTCGCAGGCCGCAAGGTCGATCTGCGGACGGCAGAAGATCTGAGTCCCTACTTCCGACAGGAGGTCCTGGCCACGGCGGCAGTTCTGGCAGAGAGTGCAGGACGACCTGCCGGGGCTGATCGCTGACCTGGAGCTGGGCACCGCCCACGAGTTGCTTCACCTGCGTGTCCCCAACCAGGAGGCCGCAGGTGTCCGTAGACCAGCCTGACCAGGCCGCACCTTGCCGATGAGGAACGCCACGAACCTCCCGGCTGGATGGGACGAGCAGCGCGTCTAGCGCGTACTCAGGGACTACGAGTCCCTCAGCGAGGACGAAGAAATCGCAGAGGACGAGACCGCAGTCGAGAACTCCACTCAGACGATTGATGGCAAGTCCCCAGGGGAGCCGGCGCCCGCGGTACGAGCCTTACTGCGGACCTCGCCGGATAGGTTCGGGGCACTTCGGGGCACTAGGGATGGCGAAGATCGGCATTGACTGACCCAGATTGACCGCTATATTCCAAACATGGCGAATATAGCAGACCACCAGGGCTTCCCCGCTGTCCTCCGCGCGATCCGCGCCAATCTCAACCTCACACAGGAACAACTCGCCGAACAGCTCGGCGTCTCCTTCACCACCGTCAACCGCTGGGAAGGGGGCGGGACCCGGCCGCAGAAGGCGGCCCAGGAAGCGATCGCAGCCCTCGCCGCCGAAGCAGGGGTGGACGCGGCGGAATCCTCGGCCGAGCCGGCCGCCGTGGCCATGAAGTTGACTAGGCGGCGCCGCGGCACCCGCAAGTCCCGCGAGCCCTCGACGCAGACCATGGAGCAGATGCTGTGGGACGCGGCCTGCTCCATCCGCGGCGAGAAGGACGCGGCCAAGTTCAAGGACTACCTCCTCCCCCTTCTCTTCCTCAAGCGCCTGTCCGATGTCTTCGACGACGAGATCGAGCGTCTCGCCGAGGAGTACGGGGACCTCGGCCTCGCCTTGGAGATCGCCGAGGCCGACCACGGCCTCCTTCGATTCTACCTGCCGCCGGAGGCGCGCTGGGCAGTCATCAATGGGCGCCAAGCCCACGAGTGGTCGCTCGACGAGCGCGGACAAAGCGCCCGGCCCGGCGACATCGGCGAGCATCTGACCCGGGCGGTGCGGGCGGTAGTGCGGCAGAACCCCTCCCTCTCGGGCGTCATCGACCTAGTCGATTTCGCGGCCGAACGCAACGGCGAGCGCGACGTCAACCCGGCCAAGCTCGCCGCGGTCATCGAGACCTTCTCCGACCCGCGCTACCGCCTCGGCCTCGCCGACGTGCAGCCCGACTTCCTCGGCCGCGCCTACGAGTACTTGCTGCGCAAGTTCGCCGAAGGGTCCGGCCAGAGCGCGGGCGAGTTCTTCACGCCCACGGAGGTCGGCTTCCTGATGGCGCAGATCCTGCGCCCTCGGCCCGGCCAGTCCTGCCACGACTACGCTTGCGGCTCGGCCGGCCTGCTCGTCAAGCTCCAACTCGTGGCCCGCGAGCTGGACCCCACCAGCCGCGTGCCCCTCAAGCTCTACGGCCAGGAGTTGCAGGCCGAGAGCTACTCCGTCGCCTGCATGAACGCGATCATTCACGACATGGAGGTCGAGATCGCCCGGGGCGACACCATGATCAACCCCAAGTTCAAGACTACTTCCGGGGCCATCACCACCCACGACATCGTGGTTGCCAACCCCATGTGGAACCAGCCCTTCAGCCCGGACCTGTTCGCCAACGACCCCTTCGACCGCTTCCGCAGCCAAGGCGGCGTCACCACCGGTAAGGGGGACTGGGCTTGGCTACAGCACACCGTGGCCTGCCTCAACGACCGCGGGAGGGCCGCGGTGGTGCTCGACACCGGGGCCGTGACGCGCGGATCCGGCAGCAGGCACGAGGACAGGGAGCGCAACATCCGCAAGTGGTTCGTGGACCGCGACCTGATCGACGGCGTGATCCTGCTGCCGGACAACCTCTTCTACAACACCAGCGCCGCCGGCGTCATCGTGGTGCTGTCTAGGCGTAAGCCCGAGACGCGCCAGGACCGGATCGTGTTGCTCAACGCGAGTCGGCGGGTGCGCAAGGGACGGCCGAAGAACTACATCCCGGTAGATGACATCCGCCCCTTGGCAGCGGCCTTCGTGAAGGGCGAGCCTGTCGATGGCGAAGTGGCCGTCATCACGCGGGAACAGGCGGCGGAGGCCGACTACAACCTCAGCCCGAGCCGCTGGGTGGGGCAGGCCGACGCGGTCGATCAGAGGCCGCTCTCCGAGATCATCGCCGATATGCGGCGCCTCGACGAAGAGGCCCGCGAGATCGACAGCCGCCTGGCAGAGATGCTGGCGCGACTGCCAGATACAGGGCAGTGACATCCCAAGGAGGCACGAGCATGGGCCCAACGCACCTGACCGTCAGAATCACCAACCCTGCCGACCGGGACAGGTTCCCGGAAAGCCTCTTCCCGGTCGACACCGGCGCCACCGACTCCCTTGTCCCCAGGCCGCACCTAGAAGCCATCGGCCTGAAGCCCGAGGGGAAGCGCCTCTATCAGCTGGCCGATGGCAGCGATCTGTCCCTCGACGTCACCGTTGCCAAGATCGAATTCATGGGCGAGTTCGTCGGGGGGACCGTCATCTTCGGGGAGGCCGACGCGGAGCCCCTTCTGGGCGTGACCGCGCTGGAGTCCGTCGGCATCGAAGTGGATCCGGTGAACCAGCAGTTGAAGAGGCTGCCCGCCGTTCGGCTCAAGGCCGTGGCATTGAGTCGCAGATGAGTCTCCTTGACGCAGTCGTATCTGCAAGCACCCGTGCTTGTCTGCGCGTAGGCGATGCATACGAGGTCACGCGCAAGCCCCGCCATCTTGACATGACTTCGTCGCCGGAGATTCCGTTCGCGCCAATGGAGACGATTCCGCAGGGCGGGCTGTATGAGCCTGACTACATCCAGCGGGCGCCATCCGAGATCAGGAACGGGACCTACTTCGAGCGTGGGGACATCCTCGTCGCCAAGATCACGCCGTCCTTCGAGAACGGGAAGCAGGCCCTCACCGCCGCACTGCCGGCGCCCTTCGGTGTGGCCACTACGGAGGTCATTCCCCTTCGGCCAAGAGGCTGTGGACAGGACCCGCGCTTCCTGTTCTTCTACCTGCTGCACCCCGAGATACGCCAGCACGTCGCTAGCCGCATGGAGGGCTCCACCGGGCGACAGCGTGTGCCCGTGGAGGTCCTCCTTGATCTGCCTCTTCCTGCTTTCGGACCGCACGAGCAGCGCGCGATCGCAGACTCCTTGGAGGTGGTTCAGAGACTGAGTGCTCTCGACCTCCGCAAGCGCACAGTGCGAGAGGAGCTCTTCAAGGCGCTGCTCCACAAGCTGATGGCGGGGGAGTTGCGGGTGGAGGACTTGGACTTCACAAGGCCACCCAATCAAGAAGAGGCAAACAAAGCCACGGAGGCAGCGATATGAGGCTAACCCGAGTACGCATCCAGAACTTTCGAAGCATCATCGATTCAGATGAAATCGCAATTCGGGACGTGACCTGTCTAGTTGGCAAGAATGAGTCAGGCAAGACCGCCTTGCTCCAAGCTCTATACCGCTTGAATCCCATCATCGCATCTGAGGGTAACTTCGATGCTACGGATGACTATCCCCGCAGCTCCGTATCTGACTACGAGGAAGATGTCCAAGCTGGCAGACGTGAGCAGTCTGAGGTTGTTCAAGCCGTCTACGAACTTGACGAAGAGGACATCTCCGCTGTCAAGAGTACATTCGGCACGAGCTGTTTCACCGCCGACGCCCCAGCAGTAACCCTCACCAAGGGGTATGGGAATGAACTCGAAGTAAGTGATTTAGATGTAGACTGCAAGGAGGCTTTGGGCCACCTTATAGAAGTCGCGGATCTCCCACAGCAAGTTGCAGGTGAGTTGAATCAGGTGGACTCGATCAGCGACATGGTTACGGTCCTCTCTGAAGCCGAACAAACCGAAGCAGTTTCTAATCTCACCCCCATTTTGGAGGGTGTCACTGAGTACGGACTTCCCCGGTACATCTTCGATGGAATCCTTAAGGATCGTTTGCCTGCCTTTCTCTATTTTGACGAATACTACCAGATGAAAGGGCAGGACAACCTCGATGCACTCAAGAGTCGCCTCGACACCAACACCCTCGATGAGTCTGACCACCCGCTCCTTGGACTCATGGATATCGCAGGACTGAGGATAGACGAGCTTGTTAACCCGGGCCGTACGGAAACACTGATCGCGCGTCTTGAAGCCGCTGAGAATCGACTTACACAGAAGGTTCTGACCTACTGGTCTCAAAACAAGCATCTGCGCATGAAATTCGACATCCGACCAGCGCAGCCAGGTGATGGTGCCGATATGACTTCCGGTACGAATGTTCTGGGACGCGTGGAGGATACGAAACACATGGTGAGTACGCCGCTTGGGACACGCTCGCGAGGCTTCGTCTGGTTTTTCTCATTCCTCGCCTGGTACTCCAAACTCCAAAGAGAAGGCAGGCGCCTTATCCTCCTTCTGGACGAACCCGGTCTGTCTCTCCATGGAAAGGCGCAAGGAGACCTTCTTCACTATTTCGAGGAAGAACTCAAGCCTCATCACCAGCTCTTGTACACGACTCATTCACCGTTCATGGTTGACTCACGGCACTTTGATCGCGTCAGAATAGTCCAAGACCTGAGTATCGAGGCCGACTCGGCCGATCTGCCTTACGAGCAGCGAGGCACCAAGGTACTGACCGATGTGCTTGAGGCAACCTCGGACAGTCTTTTCCCAATCCAGGGAGCTCTCGGCTATGAGATCTATCAATCGCTATTTGTCGGTCCAAACTCTTTGGTCGTAGAAGGTGTTTCCGACCTGCTGTACATCCAAACCATTTCAGCACTCCTTCAGGAGCGAGGTCATCAAGGCCTGAGTCTCGACTGGACCATCACTCCTGTGGGTGGAGCCGATAAGATCCTGACATTTGTCGCGTTAATGGGAGCGCAGTCCAACCTTAACATAGCAGTCCTAGTTGACTATCAGAAGAAGGATCATCAAAGCATAGAAAACCTCTACAAGAGCAAACTACTCAACAAGAAGAAAGTGATCACCTTTGCAGACTTTTTGGGCGCTGCTGAAGCCGATGTAGAGGACATGTTTGACCCCGAGTTCTATCTTGATCTGGTGAACGGAGAGTTCGGATCCGCTATTTCCATTGAAGATCTGACCCAGGAGCATCCTCGGATTCTCCGACGACTCGAGGGCTTTCTTGGAAAGAGCCCTCTTCCGGACGGTGTGGTCTTCAACCACTTTCGACCCGCTCGCTTCCTCGCTGAGAACATTGGCTCTCTTGGCGAGGAACTGAACGATGAGACTCTCGATCGGTTCCAGCGGGCATTCGATGCGCTGAATCGCCTTCTGTAGCAGGCGGCGCGATAGGGGGCGATGGGGGCGCGAATCGGAATCCTGTGGGGCCCAGCGTCAACCGAATCCGAGGAGGAGGTCCATGTCTCTCGCTACCCAGATCATTGACCAGCAGGTCTCCGGCATCCTCCAGAGACACGGGGAGGCCCATGCCGAGGAATTGCGGCTGGGCACCGACGAACAGAAGAAACGTTCAGTAGCCTTCCTGTTCCTGGTCGCCGGAGCGGCATTCGATCTGGACGACGAGGAGACGCTCGACGGCATTGTCGATGGTGGCAACGACTTCGGAGTCGATGGACTGTACTTCGAGCCACCCGACGACGGTGAGCTTCACATCACCTTGGTGCAGGGCAAGTACAGGGGTAATCTCGCAGGGGACGCGGCATTCCCCGAGAACGGTATCGCCGGGATGATCGACGCGATCGGCGCCCTCTTCGACCCGGCAAAGCCCGTAACCTTGAACCAGCGATTGGCCCAGCGCGTGGAGGACATACGTTCGCTGGTGGCGAATGGCGCGATTCCTCGGGTGACCGCGGTGGCCGCCAACAACGGGGTCCGCTGGACAGTGGAGGCACAGCAGCGGATCGACCGCGCCACCGGGGAATTCGGAGGGCAGGTCGAGTGGCGTCACATCGGGGCCGATGAACTGCTGGCCCTGCTGCAGGCCCAGAAGCCGATCAGCGCCGAGCTTCGGTTTACCGGGCAGGCTACGGTCGAGACCTTCGACTTCCGCCGTGTCCTGATAGGGCGCATGTCGGTCGCGGAACTCGCGCGCCTGGCCCATGAGTACGACAACCTGCTCTTCGAGAGGAATATCCGCCGCTACCTAGGCCTCGCGGGAAACCGCGTGAACGAGGCGGTCGCCGCCACCCTCCGTGAGCCGGATCAGCGGTCGAACTTCTACTTCTACAACAATGGCGTCACGATCACCTGCTCCCAGTTCCGGCACAACGCCCTTCAGCAGGAGAACTGGAGGGTCCAGGTAGATGGCCTGCAGATCGTCAACGGCGGGCAGACGGCCCGCGTCGTCCAGCAGGTAGCCGAGGAAGTCGGGCCCGAGATCGAAGCAGCGGAGGTTCTGGTCCGAATATACGAGCTTCCGCAGGACGACAGGGAGCTTGTCGAGGCGATTACCTTCGCCACGAACAGCCAGAATCCAGTCGATCTGAGGGATCTGAAGGCCAACGATCCGCGCCAGCAGGCCCTCGGCACTTCGATCGCCGGTCTGGGATACACGTACCGCGCCAAGCGCGAGGATCGGGCTGTATCCGCGGGGGAGTTCACTAGCGCCGCAGTCGCAGAAGCCGTGCTGGCGATCTGGCGGCACCGCCCGCATCAGGCGAGGTTCGGCAGGCGGCAACACTTCGGCGCGCTGTACGATACGATCTTCACCGCGGATCTGAACGGCGCCCAGGCCGTTCTGGCCGCCCTCCTGCTCAGGCATGCGGAGAATCGCCGGAGGAGACCCCCGGAGGACGCTCCGGACTTCCTTGCCTATGGTTCCCGCTACATCGCCATGCTGATGGGGCGCTATCTGCTCGAAGAGCTGGAGGTCGGGCTCGACGGCCTCGACCACCGGACCTTCGAGCCGGCGCTGAAGCTGGTCGAGCAGAAGTCGGACACTTATCTGCCTCGCGCCGAGGAAGCGATCGCGGAGGCTCTCGTTCGCTTGTTCAATGGGACAGACCCCACGCTGCAACGGCTGTCGGCGACCTTCCGGCGGGCCGACCTCGTCCACATGCTCCTCCAATGAATCCCTGGGACGCCATTTGGGGCGTCGTGGGGCGTCTTCCGGGGGCCTATGGGGCGTCCTTGGGGGCGTCTTGCTGAGGCTCTTCGGGGGGTATTGGGGCAGAAATGGGCGTCTTGGGGGGGCGTCTTGGGGGCCTCAATGGGGGCGTCTTGGCGGAGGGTCGTCGCATGGGCAGGGGGCGTGATGGGGGCGAGATCGAGAATCCAGTGGCCAAGCGTACAGTACCGATAGCGATCCATGACTGAGCTCAGCATCACCGAGGCCGGCGCCGTCCAGTTCCCCATGGTGCGGCACGCCGCCGAGGTCGGCTGGATCGCCATCTCCCCGCAGCAGGCCATGCGCAAGCGGGGCAGCGCCGCCGGGATGCTGTTCCGCGACGATCTCGAAGCAAAGCTGGCGCAGCTCAATCCGTGGATGAGCGAGGTCGCCATCCGCCAGGTCGTCGAACGGCTCGAAGCGATCCCTCCCTCCATCGAAGGCAACCGCGAAGTGCTCGCTTGGCTGCGCGGCGAGCGGCAGGTGTACGACGAAGCCGACGAGCGCAACCGGCGGGTCCGGCTTGTGGACTTCGAGCACCCCGCCGCCAACAGCCTGCACGTCACCTGGGAGTGGAGGGTCAAGCCGCCGGCCCGCAAGGGAAACCGGGCGGACGTCATGTTCGTCGTCAACGGGGTTCCCGTCGCCATTGTCGAGCACAAGAACCCGAAGGACGCCAACGCCATCGAGCGAGGCGTCTCTCAACTCAGGCGATACGAAGAGGAGACGCCCGAGCTGATCGCCGCGCCTCAGCTCTTCAACGTGACCCATCTGCTGGAGTACTGGTACGGCGTGACCTGGAACGCTACCCGGCGCTTCATGGCACGGTGGAAGGAGGAGCCCGAGGAGAGCTACAGGTTCGCCGTTCAGACCTTCTTCGAGCCAACGGACTTCCTGCGCACCCTCGAACGCTGGATCCTCTTCTACGTCGAGGACGGCGAGACCCGGAAATCCGTGTTGCGCCAGCACCAGCGCCTCGCCATCGGCAAGGTCGTCGAGCGCTGCCAGGACCGGGCGAAGAGGCGCGGGTTGATCTGGCACACCCAGGGGTCGGGCAAGACCTTCACCCTGCTGACCGCCGCGCGCCTGATCCTGGAAGACAAGCAGGGCTTCGAAAACGCCACCGTCCTCCTCGTTGTCGACCGGATTGAGTTGGAGGGTCAACTCAAGGGCTGGGTGGAGAGGCTCCTGGGCGAGATGCAGCAGCAGGAGATCCCGGTCTGGCCGGCGCGGTCCAAAGAGGAGGTGCAGGAGCTGCTTCGGACCGACAAGCGCGGTCTGATCCTCTCCATGATCCACAAGTTCGAGGGGATCGACCGCGATGCGAACACCCGCGGCAACATCTACGTCTTCATCGACGAGGCGCACCGCTCGGTGGCCAGGGATCTCGGCACCTACATGATGGCGGCCGTGCCGAATGCGACCATCATCGGCTTCACCGGCACCCCGGTGGCCCGGACCACCCAGGGCGAAGGGACCTTCAAGATCTTCGGCGTCGACGACGAGCGGGGCTATCTCGACAAATACTCGATTCGGGAATCGATCGAGGACGAAACCACCCTGCCTCTCCGCCATACCATGGCGCCGAGCGGGATGACGGTGCCGGTCGAGCGGCTCGACAGGGAGTTCTTCGAGCTGGCCGAGGCCGAAGATGTGACCGATGTGGACGAATTGAACAGAGTCCTCGACCGGGCCGTGGGCCTGCGCACTTTCCTCACGGCCGATGAACGGATCGAGAACGTGGCGGCCTTCGTGGCGGACCACTTCAAGCAGAACGTCCTGCCTCTCGGCTACAAGGCCTTCCTCGTCGGTGTGAACCGCGAGGCCTGCGCGAAGTACAAGCGCGCTCTCGATAGGCTGCTGCCGGCAGAGTGGTCGGAAGCCGTGTACACCGAGAACGCCGCCGATGTCGTGGACCGGCCCCTCGTCGCCGAGTTACAGCTCTCGCCGCAGCGCGAGGCGGACGTGCGCCTCAGCTTCAAGAAGGACGGCGAAGATCCGAAGATCCTGATCGTCACCGACAAGCTTCTGACCGGCTACGACGCGCCGCTGCTCTACTGCATGTACCTGGACAAGCCGATGCGGGATCACGTTCTGCTGCAGGCAATCGCGCGCGTGAACCGCCCCTTCGTCGACGCCGAGGGCGGCCGCAAGCGCATCGGCCTCGTCGTCGATTTCGTGGGCGTGCTGCGCGAGCTGCAGAAGGCTTTGCGGTTCGACTCCTCCGACGTCAGCGGCGTGATCGAGGATCTCGATCTGCTGCTCAAGGACTGCCTGGATAAGATCGAGCGGGCGAGGGCGGAGTTCCTTGGCACCGAGGGCAGCGCCGGCGAGGACGAGCGTCTGGAGAGGCTGGTCTACGGCCGCTTCCTCAGGCCGGAGTCGCGCAAGGCCTTCTTCGAAGCCTACAAGGAGATCGAGGCGCTCTGGGAGATCCTGTCGCCTACGCCGGAGCTGCGCGGCCATGTGGCCACCTTCAAGCGGCTGGTAGAGCTCTACACCGTGCTCCGTAACGCCTACGAGGGTCCAGTCAGGTACGAGGCCGCCCTCGGCCGCAAGACCCACGAATTGGTGCAGGATAGTGTCATCCAAGGCAGCCTTGGGGATCTGGTCAGGACAGTGACCTTCGACGCGGAGACCATCGAAGCGCTGCGAGGCAAGCCGGGCTCCGACGAGGCCAAGATCTTCAACCTCGTGCGGGGCCTGCGGGCCGAGATCGACAGCGACCCGGACTCGGCGGCTTTGCTCCGACCCCTGAGGGAGCGCGCCGAGCGCATCCTGGAGGACCTCGGGAACCGCAACAGTACCAGCCTCGCGGCCCTGAACCAGTTGTCGACGCTCGCGGAGGAGAAGGAAGAGGCGGCCAGAGCGGCGAGAGAGAGCGGCCTGTCTCCCCGAGCCTTCGGCGTCTACTGGACTCTCAAGGACGATAGGGCGCTCAAGGCCGCGGGTACCTCTGCAGCCGAGCTGGCGCAGGAGGCGGAAACGCTGCTCGCCCGGTTTCCGAATGCAGCTCTGAACCCCGACGAGCAGCGGCGGTTGCGGGCTTCTCTCTACCGGCCTCTACTCGGCGTCGAGCGGGATGAACGGGGACGGGTCGTGGATGCCATCATCCGAATCCTGCTTGGTACGGACGCCGATGCGGAGTCATGAAGAGCGGCGGAGCCGCCTCCGCGACCGCGTCGAGTACTGGGCGCGAAAACTGCGGGTTCGCCCCCGGGTGGTCCGGGTTCAGCACATGACACGGAAGTGGGGTTCCTGCTCGACGGCCGGCATCATCACCCTCGCCATCGACCTAGCCGATCAGGAGCCGGGATTTCGGGACTTCGTCATCGCCCACGAACTGCTGCACCTGCGCGTGCCCAACCACGGCAAGCTGTTCAAGGCGCTGATGACCCTGCATGTTCCCGGTTGGAGGGCATACGACCTGGACCGGCGCCCCCGCCCCCAACCAATGCCGGATCGGCTCGGTCGCGCCACCAAGAGTGGCTTAACCCAGCTCGTGCCTAAGCCCGTGGACGACAGCCGGCGAATGACCGGCCACGACTACAAGACACCCGGCCTCCTCAGGGCAGGCTTCCAGTATCAGGATCTCGTCGCAATCGAGATCCTCATCGAATTCTACAGACAACGCGATCTCTACGCCTGGGTCCAACTCGAAGCTGAAGAACGAGAATTCCGATCGATCGAGGATGTAGTCGCCTGTAGGCCCAACGGTCTCTACGAGCTAACGCAAGTCAAATTCACCGCCGATCCGGACTCTTCCTCCAACACCCTTAGCTGGGAATGGCTCACGGCTAGTGGCGGTGCCCGCAGGAGGTCCCTGCTGCAGAAGTGGGCACAGACAACTCTCCACCACAAGGAAGCTTGCACGCTTGCCTCTGCAGCCCTTAAGACAGACCGCATCCCAGATGCTGGGTTCGCCCAATGCCTCAAGGGGACCAAAGTCGACTACTCCCTTCTGCCAACACAACTCAGAGCTAAGGTCGAAGACCAGATCGGATCTGCCCAAGCTGCCCAGTCCTTCTTCCAGGACTTCCACTTCTTTCACTCCCAACCGATTCTTGATGACCTCGAAGACAGACTCCGGTCACAGATCGCCTCGGACACCAACCGGGCCGGCTTCGCTCTCTTCAGGGAGCAAGTTCAACGCTGGTCGACACGAAAGGACCAACCAGCACCAAACGGGAGAATCAAGTACATCCATCTTCGACAGGCGCTCTCAGTCGAGCGTTCCAGGCCGATACCCCAGGACTTCCTCCTGCCCCCTACATACAGCGTCCCCGACGCGGACTTTGACAGGGCGTTTCTCGCAGAAATCACCGGCTCAAGCGGCCTGACCGTACTGTGGGGGCCGCCCGGGCGCGGCAAGAGCACCTACCTCAGCCATTGCGTTGCTAGTCTCAATCAAGAGACTTTCGTATGCATCCGCCACCACTACTTTCTGAGCCTTGAAGACCGATCTCAGGGCCGCTTCCATTACCATGCGATCTCTCAATCCCTTCGACATCAGCTCGATCAGGCACTTCCAGATCTGGAGAGATCGGCTGCCGATCCTGGCGACCTAGGAAAGTATCTTGAAGTCGCGGCTAGCCTGCTGAAGGAGAAGGACCGCCGACTAATCATGATCGTTGACGGGCTAGATCATGTATGGCGTGAGCATCGAGATCACGAGGACATGGAAACCCTGTTCGAGGCCCTTCTCCCACTGCCGGAAAATGTCCGGTTGGTTGTTGGGACACAGAAAATCTCTTCCGCACATCTGCCCACGAGTCTCCTAAACGCTCTTCCGCCCGAGGAATGGACCGAGCTGCCACTGATGTCTCAGGTGGCAGTACACCGCTGGATCCGCTCGCAAGACAAAGCCGGCAGGCTGAATCTGAGACTCACCGCAGGCCAGAAGCGTCCCAACATGGTCCGTACGATAGCCCGAGCCTTCTACGACATCTCACAGGGCTTGCCGCTCCATTTGATCTATTCATTCGAGGCGCTCGCCCGAACTGGCGCGGTAGTAACGCCAGAGGACGTGGCAGCACTTCCGGCTTGCCCTTCGGGCGATATACGGAACTACTACCGCTCATTCTGGACAAGGGCGGACGCCAAGGCTCGCACAATCCTCCATGTCTTGGCCGGCCTCGAATTCGGGCCTCCTGCGTTTGCGATTTCCGACTGCTTCGGACGCTGCAACCAGAGCCTGACTTCGCTGGCGGAGATTAGTCATCTGCTTGACTACACAGAGACGGAAGTCCGGCCTTTTCATGGAAGCCTATTCTCGTTCGTGCGGGATCTTCCCGAGCATGAGGTCGCTTTTGCCGCCCATGCCGCTGATGTCCTCGCATGGCTAGAAGTCTCCGCTCCGGAGTATTGGCGCTGGGCTTGGCTCTGGATCACTAAGGCACAACTCGGCGACTCATCGGATCTCCTTGCCGGCCCCAACCGCGAGTGGGCGATCAGTTCCCTCGTAGCTGGATTCCCCATTGAGCAGCTCGTTACCATACTTGATCACGCCGAGAAAGCTGCATTCGACGCATTCAATCTACCACGGCTTCTTGCCCTACGCTTGCTCAAGACTCGGGCAGTGAATGGACCCGAATTCCAGACAGATCAGTGGCCACTCCTTCAGGAAGTCGCGCTTTCCTTGTCTTCAGATCCCTACGCTCTGCCAAACTTGCAGTCACGGCTCCATCGTGCGTCTGCCGAACTGCTGCCCTTCCTTGTCCGTACCACCGATAGCTCGAACCGTTCCGAAGTCGCCCAGAGTGCAATCGAGGAATTGAACGGCCGTATTGATCGTCTACTCGCCGATGAGACTTCGAGTGGAGAGCGCCAAGCGGCGCTGGTTGACGCCTTAGTAGCTGTCGCAGGAACAGTGAGACGCCCTGAGGCGCCCCGGTTCGTAAAGTCCCCGCGGAGTGGAGAGATCTCTGATGCCCTACTTGGAACCTACGCCCGCACATCTGTGCTTACCCTAAACTTCGAGAATGTCCTCGAGGCAAGTACGCACCGATCGGGCCACAACCTCGACCGGGAGGTTCTTGCTGTACTGTGCCTGGAGGGCCTTGACCCCTCCATGAAACCCGACCTCAAGGCACTCACACATCCGGCACTCCGCTGTCTGACAATCCTCAAAGGCGGTCGCGCCAAGCGCTCCCGCACGCGGAGAAACCTCTCAGACTTGTTTCCGACGAGGAAGGGTTCTGTTCCTGGATATTCGGAAGATGTACATGCGGTTGCATACAACGTGTTCTTTGCTGCCCTGGCTTCAGGACTCAGTGGACGCAGTGCCCGCGGCTGGTCAAAGATGCCAAGTGAGGCTGAGGCAACTTGGTTCGGCGATGCCGTTCGCTCACTTGAGCGGTTAGCGGAGGCGATTGCACAGAGATGGACCGAAAGCGGACGATGGCCAGCCCTTTGTGAAGTCTACGGGCTCTTGGACTTGCAGGAACCTCCAACGAAGGATCATGATGTGCGCCTATGCCTTATAGGCACTCGTCTGGCCCTGCGAGATATCGCAGTTGACCTATGCACTATCGCAAGGGGCTTGGATCCTTCTGCTCGGATCGGGATTGAGGACATTGAGTCCGCTTCGCAATCCCCCTTTTGGCTAGACGATCTTTGGATAGACTGCTTTAGCGAGCGACGGTTGCCGTTGCACACGCCCGAGGCAGCACAGGCGCTTGTGGAGCGGGTTGAGCGCCACCTTGATTCTACGATCACCGAATTCAACGAACGTACGGCAACCGCCGCCAAATTGGCCATCTTTGCTCTCGCCAACAATCTCCCTCTACTCGCTCAGAAGGAGCTTAGGCGAGGGGTAGGATGCGTACTCAGTTACGGTTGGCACAAGGACTTGCTCGCTCTTGAGGTGGTCAAATCGCTAGATTTGCTGGCAGAGTGCGGTGATGCCAGGGTTTCCCAGACCTTGCTTAGCCTAGCAGGCGAATTCGAGGCCATAGGAGAGTACACAGACGGGGATGAAACGGACTTCGCTCGCGAGGCCTATCTCAAGGCAATCGGGAGGCACTTCCCAGAGCGAATTCCGACCTGCTTCGCACACCTGATTCACGCCGAAGATTGGCGATATGCGGAAGTGCTGTCCACTTCGATGCTGGGGGCCTGCGAGGCGGGAGATCCATTTGCACAAGCCTTATTCGAGACCTACATAGGCCCTTCGGAGATACAGGCTCTCCAAGCCGCTTCACGAGTCGAGCCTCATTCCGCAGCGGCTGTATCTGCTGTTCTCAAGAAGACAGGGAGGACTAGCGTCCGAAAAGGTGCTAGGCCCGTTGAGGGCCCAAACTTTGGCGATGGCGCCGAGTCCTCCGAACCGGATGTGGAAGTACCTGATCCAGGCAAGTTCCCTCCCGGTCTCCTCCACGCGTACCTGGACGCCATTCGTGAGGTTCGGCCCTACGACCATGGGCGAAGCCTCGTTACCGAGTGGCTAGAGTATTGGGAGACCAACGGGCAGGCTGAGAGAGCTCTGGCCGATCTCGAGGCGACAACCTCCCCAACCGAGGCTCGTCTCGATCTCGATGACGCTTTCGACGTAGCTTTCGAAATCGCACTCAGGATCCAAGGGCGCTCCAGGGCTTACAAGTGGCTCATTTGCGCCCACACCACTCGTTCGGGCTGGCTGCGGTGGTGGACCTCGGATGAAGAGGCACACGCTAGATTCAAGGTCTTTTCTGCACACTATCGGGAGAAGTGGCAGGACTTTGTTACGGCTACCGCGAGGCCGGTGTACTCAACCAGAATCGAGGGAAACGGCATCACTGTAGGTCAGTCTCGCCTAATTTGCTTTCTGGTGCAAGTCGGCCAATTTGATGTTGCCCACGCTTGTTCCTTGGAGATGGCTGAAGCCTTTCGGCAGGCGGTAGCCGAACAGCCGATTGAGGCACCTGAGTGGTCAAAGTGACCAGTCTGGCACTCTCGATACTCCTCGAACGCTTGCTATGGCCGGTTCCCCGGGTTCGGTGGGAAGTGGGCAGGAGTTTGGCCCGGCTCATTCGTGAGGGGAATGGACAGGCCAAAAGTGGCCTTCTCAGCTGGATTGCCGGCCGCAAGTTGGAGAGCGAGGCCGTGCTCGGCCTCGGCATTATCGATGCTTTTGATCTGGGTTCACACTTCCAGTTCGAGAGCGTAAGGGATGCCGTTCAAGTCCCTTCGCTTCTCTCGGATAGCCTCCTAAGAAGGAACTTCAGCAATGCAGTAGGACTGTCTCCATTTCGGTACTCAGTTTCGCCTGCCGTAGCTGCCACGCTTCCAGACAACCAGGAGGCTTGGTTCGATCGTTACCGCACTCGGGCCGTGGCCCCAATGTTTTCGACTGAACTGCGAAAGCTCGAAGAGACCTGCGGGTTTGGTTTCATGGCGCGGTGGAAGCATGATTGGTGCTGGCTGCAAGCAAGCAATCCCCGTCCCTCGGCAGAATACCCGCGCTTCTTCTCAGGTCCTTATCCCCTGGGCCGCGCCGGTCAGTTTGATCAGGGTCAGCGCGAACTATACGTCTCCGCATTCCTTCGAACGCTAGCCTATGCCTCAATCACTGGGATCATACCCCGTGAGCTCGGGGAGCATTGCGCCAGGGTAGCCCTAACGATGAACCGGGGGCTGGCGGACCTGGAGCCGATTGAGAGGCCCGATTGGGCATGCAACCTTCTTCCTTTCGACTCCACGCGGACTAGCGTGCTTGCACACAGTCTGTGGACTAGCGCCAGTGCTGCTGCAGGGCCGGAAGAAGAACCCATTGCCCTCCGGGTGATCGACGGGGCCGACGAGGAGTTCGTCGAACTCGATTTGACCTTGGTCATCGGACCCACCGGCTTCACCTCCGGCCCTCCAGAGGCCCAGGTAGATGGGGAAGTCATCGAGGGTGAGCCTCCCAGTGGTGCGGAGGGAGTCGTGGGTCGCGCTGCAGCAATCAGCCCTCCTTTCATCGATGGTCCCCGGGCTGTCTCCTCCGTCATGCTCCTGGATTTTATGGGTCGGGTTCACGTCGATCTGGTATGTGCCATTAGGCTGGCTTCGCCGTACGTCTTCAGGACCGCGGCCAATGTGAGATGCGGCCCCTCGGAGATTCGTCTTGAAGCAGACGCTACTGCAACCTCTCGCTGGATTCACTGGTACGCAGACTGGCAACCTGCCAAGTTCGGCCAACTTGAATCCCCTATAGGGTCATTGTCAACGGTTCCGAGGGCCTGGTTGGAAGACCTACGGGCCCGTCCCGGTGCGGAAGTCGCGCGACTGGTACGTGCCCGCCATGGGACTAAGCAGGAGATCAGGGAGGATCGTGAAGTCCAGCCCCAATCTTGTTGGATTTGATTTCGGAGTTGTCGAAGCCGCAATTGGATGCCCCAGGAGGAGGCCGCAGTGTCCGTCACCAAGCCTGACCCGAGCCCCACCCGCCCGCGGGCGGCAGCCGCCGTGATCTGGCGGTCCGTGCAGGTGGCGGTCGCCGTCGCCGTCATCGTCGTGCCCTTCGCCTACGCGGTGACCGGCGTGCACCGCGAGGTCCTGATCGCGGCGAGTTGTGGTTTCGCCATCGGCGTCGGCCTCAGTCTGCGCATGGGCGAACGAGGCGGGAGATCGACGGGCATCCTGATCGGCTCGGCTGTCGGCATCCTCACCGCACTCGCGATGGGTGTCTCGACGGACATGTCGGGAGCCTTCGCCATTGCCGCGCCGGTTCTGGTGCCTCTGGCCCTCGGCCTGATCGACGGACTCGGGCCATCGCGCCTCTCAGGGTACCGTGAGACAAGCGTCTTGGCCTTGATGCTGACCGCCTTGCTCGGGTTCGGATTCCTGCCCGTGTTCGGGTTCTCGGTTCTCGCCCTCCTGCTCTTCGTGCCGCAGAACGCGGTTATCGCCGGCTACTTCAACCGCAATCCGGAAGGCCGGCTTCACTCCCGTCCGCCCCTGTGGCTGCTCCTCGTCCTCCTCGCCACCGTGGTCATAGCCTTCACGATCGGAGTGCGGCAGTCCGGGTGGCTGCAGGCTCTCCTCCAGGTTTCCCTGGTGTTCATCATACCTGCCGCCGTCTTCCTGGCCGCACGGGCATGTGCGACCTGGATGAAGCCGCGCCTCGACGTCTACGCGCAGCTCGTCGAGTATTTCCGCGTCATGTGGATCCCCATCGGCGGGTTCTCGGCCGGGTACCTGGCGATCATCGTCGTCTTCGCGGGATTCAGCGGCATGCTGGAGCGCTTCAGCCCCGGCTCCTTCGCCGGCGCCGCGGACGCCGGCATCGGTGACTGGCTGTCGTTCTCGTTCTACTCGGCCCTGGCCCAGGACTACACCGGCATCACCCCGGCCTCGTTGGCGGCGCGGACCCTCGTGGGCGCCAGGCTGCTCCTGTCGGTCGCCTGGGCGCTGGTCGTCTTCGCCGCGATCATGTCCGCCATCCAGCCCCAGCTCGAGCGAATCGCCCGGCGCAACACACAGCCGGCGCCCGGTGACGAGCAGCCAGGATCCTGATGCGCACCTACCTCGACCAGCTGCAGCAGATCCTCGACCACGGCGTGGAGAAGCGGGACCGCACCGGCGTGGGGACCCTCTCCCTCTTCGGCATGCAGGCGCGCTACGCCATGGACGACGGCTTCCCCGCGGTCACCACCAAGAGGCTGGTGTGGAAGTCGATGCTCTCGGAGCTGCTGTGGTTCGTCTCGGGGTCGGACAACATCAACGACCTCAAGGCGATCTACCCGCACAACAAGCTCTGGGACGCCAACTACGAGGACTACCTCTCGCGCCTCGGCGTGGACGAGAACGACGGCGCCATGGGGCGCATCTACGGGGTGCAGTGGCGCCGCTGGCGCGGGGCGGAGGGCACCGTCGACCAGCTGCAGGAGGCCGTCGACCTGCTGCGCGCGAACCCCGGCTCGCGGCGGATCATGGTCGACGCCTGGAACGCCGCCGAGACCGGTCCCGCCGACGTGGCCCTGCCGCCGTGCCACAATTTCTTCCAGCTCTACACCGCCGGCGACCGGCTCTCGCTGCAGATGTACCAGCGCTCCTGCGACATGTTCCTCGGCGTGCCCCTCAACATCGCCTCGTACTCGCTGCTGCTGCACATGCTCGCCCGAATCACCGGCTTCGTGGCCCACGAGTTCATCCACACTCTCGGCGACTGCCACATCTACCTGAACCACGTCGACGCCGTGCGCGAGCAGCTCGGCCGCGATCCCCTGCCGCTGCCGCGTCTGCGAATCCGCGACCGCGGCCAGCGCGAGATCGACGACTTCGTCTTCGACGACTTCGAGCTGGAAGACTACCGCAGCCACCCCGCCATCCGCGCCGACATGGCGGTCTGACGGGCCCTCCGGGTCAGACGAAGCGCTCCCGGCGCTGCAGGCGCAGCAGGCCGCCGAGGACGGCGAGGACCGACCCGGCGAGCAGGTAGGCGCGGTTGTGGAAGGTGTTGCCCGAGCGCACCAGGCCCTCGACCTCGTCGAGGAGGTCGAAGGGGTTGTAGAACACGTTCCAGCGGCTGCCCTCCAGGGGCTGGGCGGTGATCCAGAGTGCCAGGACCAGGAGCACGAGGACGGCCGCGGCGCCGTTGCCGCTGCGCGTGAAGGTGGCCGCCAGGAATCCGGCGCCGGCGAGGAAGGCCACGGGGAACATGAGGTGGAAGACCATCTCGTGGACGGCGAAGTCGGCGAGGGCGAACCGGCAGAACAGGGCCAGCCCGGACAGGACCGCCGCCGCCGCCATGAGCAGCACGGCGTGCCGGGCCAACCACACCTTGTAGCGGTAGTCGGGGATCCCGAAGAGGGTCTCCACCATGCCGGCGTCGACCTCGCTCTGCAGGGCGTACGCCGAGGGGTAGATGACCAGCACCACGCCGGGCACCAGCAGGAAGTAGTAGACGACGTCCGGCCCCGGCGGCACCTTCTCCTCGGCCGTGTGGATCACGGCGATGAGCAGGAAGAGGGCCACGGCCATCAGCAGGAACCAGGCGAAGCGGCCGGCGAAGACCTGCCGGGCGCTGTAGCGCAGGAAGGCGGGGGCGCTGCCCAGGGGCGGCGTCACGGCGCCGGCTCCTCCAGCAGCCACAGGTAGGAGTCCTCCAGGGTCGGCGTCGCTTCCGTGGCCCCGGGCAGGGGCCTCTCGGCGGCGAGGAGGCGCACGCGGATGCGGTCCTGGTCGCGCATGTGGTGGACGATCCGCGCCGACCGGCGCAGCTCCTCGAAGCCGGCTTCCGTGACCGACGCCTGCCACACCGAACCGCGGGTCAGATCGACCATCTCCTGGGGCGTCCCCAGGAACCGCACCTCGCCGCCGTCGAGCACCGCCAGCCGGTTGCAGGAGCTGGAGATGTCCTCGATGATGTGGGTCGAGAACACCACCACCCGGTCGCGGGCCAGCTCGGCCAGCAGGTTGCGGAAGCGGATGCGCTCCCACGGGTCGAGGCCCGCCGTGGGCTCGTCGACCACCAGGATGCGCGGCAGGTGCAGCAGGGTCTGGGCGATGCCGACGCGCTGCTTCATCCCTCCCGAGAACCCGCCGATCTTCTTGTCGCGGCTGTCCTCCAGGTGGACGGCGGCGATCGCCTCCTTCACCGCCCGGCGCCGGCCGCCGGCGTCCCACCGCCCCTTCAGCATCGCCTGGTAGTCGAGGAACTGGTACGCCGTCATGTTCTCGTAGGTGCCGAAAGCCTGGGGCAGGTAGCCGATCAGGGCCTGCAGCTCCTCGCGCCGCGATGACAGGTCGATGCCGTTGACCCGCACCTTGCCCCGCGTCGGCTCCAGGATGCCGCAGAGGACGCGCATGAGGGTGGTCTTGCCGGCGCCGTTGGGGCCGATGAGGCCGAACATGCCGCTCTCTATCTCGAGGGAGGCCCGCTTCAGCGCCGGGAAGGGCCGGCGGCGCCGGCCGATCAGGGGCAGGGCGGCCACGAGCCGGTAGAGCATGCGGCGGGCCCCCCGGAAGCGGCCGGCCAGGCCGTCGACGTTGACCTCGCCGCGGTAGAGCCGGCGGGCCCCGCGGTGCACGGCGGCCCCGAGATACCAGAGGACCCCCACCAGGATGGTCAGGGCCCAGTTGTCCCAGCGCTGCTGGTACCACAGCAGGTGGGGAACGGGCAGCAGCCAGAACAGGGTCGACCAGAGCCCGCGCACCAGCCGCTGCCTCCGGCCCTCCGGCGGCGGCAGCAAGGGGCGCACGGCGGCGGCCAGGAAGATGACGAAGGCGACGGAGAACACCATCGCCCAGAAGTCGCTCTCCAGGTAGAGGTAGGCGAAGTAGAAGTGGAAGGCGAGCAGCGGCAGCTGCCAGCGCAGGGGCCCCGGGCCGGCGGCCTCGGGCTCCCCCGCCGCCCGCAGACGCGCCCGCTGCCGCTCCCCCCGGCGCCACTGGCGCAGGAAGCGCGGCTCCTCGTCGTAGACCTTCACCAGGTTGGCCACCGAGATGCGCAGGGACTCGCCGCGGGGGATCGGGTCGGCGCGGCTGCGCCGCAGGCTGGTCTGCAGGAACCAGGTCAGGGCCGGGACCCCGCCGAGCAGGGCGGTGGCGTCGACGGCCCGCCACAGGAGGCCGTCCACGTGCTCGTGGATCAGCCAGGCTCCCAGGGCCAGCGCCGCCAGCTGGGCCGCCCAGGTCCAGCCGCCGAGGCCGCGCAGCCAGGCCAGGGTGTGCTCCAGGCCGGCGTAGACCGCGGGCACCAGGACCAGGGTGAAGAGGGTCCCCGCCAGCAGGCCGCCGATGACCGCCACGGCGAAGGGCACGCCGATGACCGCCACGTACTCGGCCTTGCCCATGGCCAGGGGCAGCAGCGCCAGGATCGTGCTCAGGGCGGTGATCGCGATCGGCCGCAGGCGGGCCTGGCCGGCCTGCAGCAGGGCCCGCGACAGGCGCGCCCCCCGGCGCTGCCGGGCGCGGGCCGAGTCGATGAGCATGATGCCGTTGTTGACCACCACGCCGAGGAGGATCACGAAGCCCACGAGGGCGTTGGCGTCGAGGATGGAGTTCCCCGTCAGGACCAGCCCCCACAGCCCCCCCACCGTGGCCAGGGGCAGGGCGATCATCATCGCCAGGGGCGCCACCAGGGACTCGAAGACGGCGGCCAGGATCATGTAGATGAGGACCACCGAGGCGGCGAGGAGGAAGTAGAACGGCTCCAGGTCGGTCTCGTCGCGGACGACCTCGACCGAGACCCCCGACGGCGGCGACACCGCCGCCGCCAGCTCGTCGACGGCGGAGCGCCCCTCGGCCAGCAGTCCCGCCGAGTCCCTCACCTCGTCCTGGAACCGGTAGCGGACCTGCAGCTCCTTCTCCTGGTTGACCCGGGCGATGCGGGCGCTGCCACTGGTGTACGCGAGGTCGGCCAGCCGCGGCAGGGGCACCGATCCGCCGCCCTCGGCCGGCACCTGCACCCGCCGCAGGTCCTCGATCCGGCGCTCCCCCGGCTCGCCGCTGCGCAGCAGGACCTCGACCTCCTCCGCGCCCCGCCGCACCCGCGCCGGCGACGACACCTGCGGCTGGAAGCCGGCCAACTCCCCGGAGACGGCCTCCTCGGTGACGCCGTGGTGCCTGAGGGCGGCCCGGTCGAGGAACAGGGAGATCTCCGGCTGGGACGGCTCCTCGGCCGCCCAGGCGTACTCGACGGCCGTCAACCGCTCGAGGTTGAAGCGCAGGTCGTCGGCCACGCGGCGCATCAGCTCCATGTCGCCCCCCCGGAGCACGAGGCGCTCGCCGCCGCCCCCGATCCCCAGCAGGCGGGCGAAGGCCCCCTCCATGGCGCCGCCGCCCCCGCCGCCGCCGAACCGGCCGCCGCCGCGGGGCGCGTCGAAGGTGAACCACAGGGCCGGGAAGGCCTCCCTCAGCTCCTTGGACACGTCCTCGCGCACCTGGCCCAGGCCGCGGCCGGCGACCTTCCGGTAGTCCTCCCGCAGGCGCAGGTCGAGGCGCAGGAGGTCGGGCTTCACGTCGATGCGGCGCTCCTCCAGCTCCTCCACCTTCGCCAGACGCTCGTCCATGGCCAGGGCCAGCTCGTCGGCCAGCTCGAGGGTGGCGCCCCCCGGCAGGCCGGCGTAGACGTCGAAGCGGTCGAGCTCCACCGGGCGCGCCCGGCCGACGCTGAGAGCCAGGCAGACGGTCAGCGTGAGGAAGAAGGCGGCCACGGCGGCGACCACGGTGCGCGCCGGGAAGCGCAGGCACGACTTGAGCAGCAGCGAGTAGACCTGCACCGGCCGCTGGCGCTGGGAGACGGTGCGGAAGGCGAGACCGCCGCCGTCCCGGCGCCGCGCCAGGCGCCAGGTGACCACGGGGATCAGCAGCAGGGCCACGGCCAGGGAGACGAGCAGCGTCGAGATGACGGCCACCCCCACCTCCCGGCCCAGGAGGCGGATGAGGTGGTCCTCGGCGAAGACGAAGGGCAGGAAGACGCAGACCGTGGTCAGGGTCGCGGCCACCACGGCGCGCCTCACGTCGGCGACGCCGCCGGCCACGGCGCCGTCGGCGTCCTCGCCCCGCGCCAGCCGCCGGTAGATGCTCTCGAGGACGACGATGCTGTTGTCGATGAGCATGCCCACGGCCACGGCCAGGCCCACCAGGGAGAGGGAGTTCAGGGTGAGGCCGAGGGCGTGGAACAGGTTCAGCGAGATCAGCACCGAGACCGGGATCGCCAGGGCCACCACCGCCACCAGCGCGAGGTTGCGCAGGAAGATCCAGAGCACGGCCACGGCCAGCCCGCCGCCGAGCAGGGCCAGGGACCGGATGTCGCCGATGTTGTCGCGCACCGGCTCGGCGGTGTCGCTGCTGACGACCAGCTCCACGCCCTCGGGCGCCAGCTGCCGGTTCAGGCGCTCCACCACCGCCGCCGCCGCCGCCGAGACCTCCAGCAGGTTGGCTTCGGGATCGCGCATCAGCGACAAGGTCACCGCCTCCAGGCCGTTCACCCGGGCGATCGACTCGCGCTCGGCCCCGCCGTCGACGACCGACGCCACCTGCCCGAGACGCAGCCCGTCGCGCAGCACCGTCTCCTCGAGGTCGGCCATGGAGGTGTAGTCGGAGACCAGGCTGACGAAGCTCCGGCCGCCGGCGCCGGCGACCTCGCCGAGATGGCGCCGCGGCCGGGAACCCTGGGCGACGCGGGCCCCGACCTGGGCCGCCGTGAGCCCCTGGCCGCGCAGCACCCGCTCGTCGAGGCGCACCTCGATCGAGCGCCGCCGGCCCCCGTACACGGCGGCCTCGGCGACGCCGTCCACCTGCCTCAGCTCCTCCACCACCTCGCGGTCGACCACGTGCCGGACGCGGTCGAGGCCGCCCTCGCCCCGCGCCTCCAGGGACATGAACCGGCGCTGCAGCTGCCCGGTGTCGACCTTGTGCACCCGCACCTCGATCTCGTCGTCGAGAGCGGCCGCCGCCGCCGCCACCCGCTGCTCCAGGCGCAGGTAGGCGTGGCCGGGGTCGACGCCGCTGCCGTAGGAGACCAGGATCCGCCCCCCCCACGCCTCGACGAACGACTCGATGCGCTCGATGCCGGGCAGCCCCGCGATCGCCCCCTCGATGGGGACGACGGCCCCGGCCTCGACCTGCCCGGGGTCCGAGTCCCGCGCCCCCTGGACCTGCACCACGAGCATGGGCAGCTCGGCGAAGGGGATCAGCTCCACCGGCAGGCGGCCGTAGGAGACGGCGCCCAGCAGGCAGCCGGCGGCCAGCAGCATGGTCACCGCCACGGGCCGCCGGACGAGGGCGCCGGTCACGGCGTCGGGGCCGGCCCCGGCCGGAGCCGGTCGATGCGGGCGAAGAGGTGGTAGACGCAGGGGACCACCACCAGGGTGAGGGCCGTGCAGCTGAAGAGCCCGCCGATGACGGCCACCGCCATCGGCGCCCGCAGCACGGCGCCCTCGCCGGCGCCGGCGGCCAGGGGCAGCAGGGCGAGCATGGTGGTCAGGCTGGTCATCAGGATCGGCCGGATGCGGGTCCGTCCGGCGTTGACGATCGCCTGCTCCAGCTCCTGGCCGGCCCGGCGGTTGCGGTTGATGCGGTCCACCAGCACGATCGAGTCGTTGACGGCGATCCCGGCCAGCAGGATGACGCCGATGAAGGACATGACGTTGAGGGGCATGCCCAGGGCCAGGAGCAGGGCCACGGCGCCG
Organism: Candidatus Latescibacterota bacterium; assembly: GCA_964291625.2. Lineage (GTDB taxonomy): Bacteria > Latescibacterota > UBA2968 > UBA8231 > UBA8231 > UBA8231. Next base: position 753,239 of record OZ220089.1, read on the forward strand.
ACCCCGGCCAGGGGGATGGTCAGCAGGATGACGAAGGGGTGCACCAGCGACTCGAACTGGGCGGCCATCACCATGTAGACGAGGACCACGGCCAGCAGCAGGGCGAAGCCCAGGTTGCGGAACGAGTCCCGGCGCAGCTTCTCCTCGCCGGTGAGGACGAAGCCGTATTCCGGCGGCCGGTCCACCTGCCCGAGGGCCTCCTCGACGCGGCCGGCGATCCGGTCGAAGGGTTCGTCACCCTCCAGGCGGGCGCTCACCGTGACCACCCGGTGCTGGTTGCGGCGCAGGATCTCCCGGGGCGTGGCTGCGGCGCGCAGGCCGGCGACCTCGTCGAGGCGCACCCGCCGCCCCCCGGGGGCCTCCAGCAGCAGGCGGCCCAGCTCGGCCAGGGTCACCTCGGGCCGGCGGATGACGATGTCGGCGGCCTCCCCCCCCTGCCGCAGGCGGCCGGCCTCCCGCCCCGAGAGCAGGCTCTCCAGCTGCGAGCCGATGGCGTCGATGCTCAGTCCGAAGCCGGCCGCCGCGGCGCGGTCGACGACGATCTCGATCTCCGGGCGGCCCGGCCCCAGGCTCGACTCGACGCCGGTGAGCCCCTCGACGGCGGCCAGCCGCTCCTCCACCTGCCCCGCCAGGCCGGCCAGCGCGCCGAGGTCCGGGCCGTGGATCTCCACCACCACCGGCGCCTCCGAGCGCCCGAGGCTGGTCTCCAGGGCCGTCTCCCGCAGCAGGTAGCGGACCTGCCCGTCGGGGCCGGCCGGGGCCTCGCCCAGGGCCTGGGCCAGCGCCGCCGGCGAGACCGGGCTCCCCGGCCGCAGTTGCACGCGGATCGCGGCCTGGTTTTTGCCGGCCAGAAGCTCCCCGGACCCGCCGGACCCCGCCCCCCGGCCGACGGTGGAGTAGACGCTCCTGAGCTCCGGACCGAGGGACCGCGAGATCGACCCCTCCAGGTTGCGCACCGCCCCCTCCGTGCGCTCGAGGCTGGTGCCCTCGGGCAGGGTCAGGTGCAGGGAGAGCTGCCCGGGGTCGAGGTGGGGCATGAACTCGCTGCCCAGGCGCGACAGCACGGCGGCGGTGCCCGCCACCAGGGCCGCGGCCACCAGCACCACCGGCACCCGCCGGCGCAGGGCGGCCCCGAGCAGGGCGCCGTAGCGCGGGAAGGGAACCCTGCCGGCCGGCGGCGGTCCGCCGCGCCCGAGGAGGCGGGAGCACAGCATGGGAATGACCAGGAGGGCGACGAACAGGGAGGAGACCAGCGAGAAGGCCACGGTCCAGGCCTGCTCCCGGAACAGCTCCCCGGCCGCCCCCTGGAGGTAGACGATGGGCAGGAAGACGACGATCGTGGTCAGGGTGGCGCTGCTGATGGCGCCCCCCACCTCGCCGGCGCCGAGGACCGCCGCCCGCGCCGGGGACTCGCCGCGCTCCAGGTGGCGGAAGACGTTCTCCACCACCACGATGGCGTTGTCCACGAGCATGCCGGCGCCGAGGGCCAGACCGCCGAGGGTCATGAGGTTCAGGGTCAGCTCGCCGAAGTACATCAGGTTGAAGGTGGCCACCACCGAGATCGGGATCGCCAGGCTGATGACCGCCGTCACCCCGGCCCGGCGCAGGAAGACGAAGAGCACGGCCACCGCCAGCAGCACCCCGACCAGGCCGGTCTCCTCCACCTCGGAGACGGCGGCGGCGATGAACCGCGACTGGTCCTGGACGACCTCGATCTCGTACCCCGGCAGGCTGCGGCGCAGCTGGTCCAGCTGCTCGCGCACGGCGCGGGCGGCGTCGATGGTGTTGTGGCCGGCCTCGCGGTAGATCTCCAGGCCGAGGCAGCGGCGGCCGTCGAGGCGGACGATGCTGCGGGGCTCGCTCAGGACCTGGCGCACCTCGGCCAGGTCGCGCAGGAAGACGGGCTTGGCCTCGGGCGCCGAAGCCCCGGCGGGGCCGGACCCCTCCGCCGCGCCCGGGGCCTCCCCCTCCGGCGGTCCCGCCGCTTCGCCGGAGACCTGGGCGACCACCAGGCCTTCGAGGTCGGCGACCGACGAGAACTCCCCGACCCCCTTGATCAGGTAGCGGCGCCCCATCTCGACGATGGAGCCGCCCGACATGTTGCGGTTGGCGTTGGCGATCGCCGAGGCCAGCTGGTCGAGGGTGAGGCCGTACGCCTCGAGGGTGTAGGCGTCGGTGCGGACCTCCACCTCGCGGCGGCGGGCGCCGACGACCTCGACGGCGGCGACCCCGGGCAGGCGCACCAGCTCGCTGCGCACGATGCTCTCGGCGGTGCGCCGCAAGGCGTCGAGGTCGTCCACCTCCGGGTGGCGGAAGGCGGCGACCACCACCGGCCGGCCGTTGGGGTCGTGCCGGCTCACCGAGACTTCCTCCACGCCGGGGCGCCGGGCGAACTCGGCCATCGCCTTCTGCAGATCGAGAAAGGCCTGGTCCATGTCGACGTCCCAGCCGTACTCGACGGTGATGCGGGCGCCGCCGGTGCGCGACACCGAGGCGACGTCGAGGACTCCCCGGGTGAGGGAGGCCGCCCCCTCGAGGGGGGCCGCGAAGCGGCGCTCCACCTCGGACGGCGGCAGGTCCCCGGCCTCGACCTCGACGAACAGCCTCGGGTTGGCCAGGTCGGGCAGCAGGTCGACGCCCAGGCGCCGGAAGGAGAGCCCCCCCAGCAGCAGCACCGCGAGGACGAGCATGAGCACCGTCGCCGGGCGGGAGACCGAGAACCGCGCCAGGGACTCCATCAGTTGGTGGTCTTCACCCGCGAGTGGTTGCGCAGGGTCTCGAAGCCCTCCACCACGAGGCGCTCGCCGTCCATGAGCCCGCTCAGCACCTCGACCTCGCGGCGGTTGCCGAGACCGGTCTCCACGCTGCGGCGCACGGCGATCCCCTTCTCGACGACGAAGACGACCTTCTCGTGGCCGCGGTCGATGATCACCTCCCGGGGGATGACCAGGGCCGAGTCCCGGGCGTCGGCCACCAGCTCGATCTTGACGAACATCCCCGGCCGCAGGCGGCGCTCGGGGTTGTCGATGGCCAGGGCCGCCTTGAAGGTGCGGCTGTCGGCGTCGAGCACGGGCGAGACCTGGGTCACCCGGCCGTCCAGGGTGTCGCCGGCGGCGCCGTAGTGGGTCACCAGGGCCCGCTGGCCCGGGGCGACGCGGCCCATCTCCTTGCCCGGCAGCGAGGTCTCGGCGTAGAGCTCGGCGTACTCCATGACCTGGCCGATCCGGTCCCCGGCCCGCAGCCGCCGGCCGGGGCTGTAGTGCTCCAGGTCGACCAGGGTCCCGGCGAAGGGGGCGCGCACCTCGAGCCTGGCCAGCTGCAGGCGGGCGCTCTCCAGGGCGTAGCGCGCGTCGATCGCCTGCCGCTCGGCGTCGGTGAGCTCGCGCAGGGTGATGCCGCCGTGGGCGAAGAGGCCCTTCTGCTTGTCGTGCTCGCGCTGCGCCGAGGCCTGCTGCAGGACCTTCGACTCGAGGCTCACCTGGTTCTCGAACTCGGCGTTCTCCAGGCGCGCGATCAGGTCCCCCGCCTCGACCCGGTCGCCCATGGCCCAGGCGGCCCCGGTGCGCGGGTTGGTCTGCAGCCGGTAGCGGCCGGACTCCTCGCAGGCCAGCAGGCCCTCCCGCGCCGCCTCCACGGTGGCGGTGGAAGCGACGTACTCGGCGATCGGCCCCCGGGTCACCGGCTGCACCCGCACCGGGATCGCCGACTCGACGTCGATGTTCGGTCCCTCCTCGTCGCAGCCGGCGGCGAGGAATCCGGCCCAGGCGGCGAACCCCGCGAGCCGGAGGATCGGATGTCGCAGCATGTCGCCTCCTACCGTGATTCGAGGTTGATGACGGGCTCGCCGGCGGCGAAGTCCCACAGGGTGCGCACCTTCAGGTCGAGCAGCGCCAGCTGGTAGTCGATCAGGGCCCGCACCTCCTTGAGCTGCTCCCGCGACAGCTGGTTCTGGTAGAAGGCGATGTCCTTCGACGGCAGGTCGCCGTTGCGGTAGCGCTCCAGGTTGAGGCGGTAGGTCTGGCGGGCGCTCTCGACGCTCTTCTCGGCGATCTCGATCTGCGCCGCCTGGTTGCCCAGGGCGCGGCAGGCCTGGCGGATCTCCTTGAGGATGCGCCGCTCCTCCTCGGCCGCCGACAGCCTGCGGGCCTCCACCCGCTCCCGGGCCGCGGCCACGCGGTGCTCCCTCTCGCCCCAGTCGAAGATCGGCACCTCGAAGCGGATGCCGACCTCCTGGTTGCGCGTCGGCGAGTCGTAGACGCCGGCCAGGGCCGGGTCGGTGCCGGTGAGGCCGTAGGAGAGGTCCAGGGAGCCCTTGAACTCGTTCTGTTCCCCGGCGCGGGTGAGGTCGTCGAGGGCGTTCTGCACCTCGATCTCGCGCTGGCGGATCTCCACGCGGTTGGCCAGCCCGTGGCGCTCGGCCCGCTTCGCATCGACCTCGACGAGGCGCTTGCGCACGTCGGCCTCCACCTGAAGCTCGATCTCCAGGGGCATGCCCAGGAGGATCTTGAACTCGTCGAGGCCCTCCTCGTTCTGAAGGCGGGCGTTCTCGACGGCGGCGCGGCTGTTGGCCCGGGTCAGGCCCGCCTGCAGCAGCTCCTCGCGGGCGGTGATGCCGGCCTCGACCTTGGCGCGGACGATCTCCAGGCTCTCCTCGGCGTTGCTCAGCTCCTCCACGGCGATCGCCAGGTTGCGCTGCTGGTAATAGAGGTCGAGGAACCGGCGCGTCACCTGGCTCTCGATCTGCAGCTCCTGCATGACGAACTGGAGATTGGAGTTCTCCAGGCCCAGCTCCAGGCGCCTCAGCTCCAGGCGGGTCCGGTTGTGGGTGAACAGGGGCTGGTTGTAGCGCAGGAACAGGGCGTTGCTGTACGAGCGCCGCGAGCCGGCGCCGGCGAAGGAGCTGGAGGCGTCGCGCCAGTCGAACGCCTGCACCAGGCTCAGGGTGCCGTCGGTGGGCTCGATCGTCTGCCGGATGCTGAAGCGCGCCCCGGCGTGGCTCTGCTCCTGGGTATTGTAGGCGGAGACCAGCGGGTTGAAGGTCCGGTCGCGGGTGTGCTCGAAGGGCGTCACCGTGAGGCCGAACCGCGACCTGAGGGCCGCCCGCTGCGCCTCCAGCTCGCGGCGGCTGATCTCGAGGGAGCGGCGCGCCTCGGCCAGGGTCGGACTGCGGTCGCCGGCGATGCGCAGCGCGTCCTCGAGCTGCAGGATCTCGGCCGGCACGGGAGCCGCGGCCCAGAGGACCAGCGGCAGCAGGAATCTTCCCCCCTTCAAATCGGCTCTCCTTCCGTTGCGCGGCGGCGGGTCACCGCCGCGCCCACTTGACGGCGTCGGCCACGACGGTGTGCTCCGGGCCGCGGTCGGTCAGCTCCACGTGGGCGGGACCGGCGGCCAGAGGATAGGTCCCCAGCAGGTTCCAGCCCTCCTCGGCGGCGGCCATGTCGAGGCCCGCGGACTCGACGCCGTCCTCGTGATGGACGAGGAAGCTCAGCTCCTGGCCGCCGCCGCCGCCCCGCCCGCGCCAGCGCCGCTCCTCGAAGTCCCCGAGGTAGTAGAACAGGTCGTAGCGGCCTCCCTCGCCGATCTCGGTGCGCCACGAGACCCGGCTGCGGCCGTCGCCCACCCTCTTGTAGTACCCCGAGAGCACGAAGCGGCCGTAGAACCGGGGGTCCGTGGCCGCCTCCCACGACCCCGGCGGACTCCAGAACTGGAAGCCCACGTAGGGGACGGCGTCCGCCTCCAGGCCGAAGAGGCCGGCGATCTGCCGGCGCAGCCAGTTGGGTCCCTCCACCGCCACGACCTCGAATCCGGGGTCCTCGTTGTCGACGACGTACTCGCCCTCCGTCTCGCCGGGGGCCAGCGGCTCGGGGCGCTCGCCGTCGAAGGGCTCGGAGCCCCGCCGCAGCCTGGCCTCGGGCAGGTGCACCTGGATCCGGGCCGGCAGGTTCCGCGAGACGTAGGTGTCGACCACCATCTCCGCCACCGGGGCGTCGACGACGAGGCCGACCCGCCGGCTCGAGGACGCCGGCACCGCCACCGTGCGGCGGTGGTCGGAGCCGGTTCCGCGCTGGAGCCAGGACTCGCCCTCGGACCGGCGGAAGCGCAGGCCCACCTCGACGACGCCGTCCACCGCCGAGGGGTTCGAGACCGTCAGCTCGATCTGGGTGCGGGTCCTCTCGCCCTGGCGCACCAGCCAGGCGTCGGCCTCCCCGATCTCGTACCCGGGCAGCTCGGTGCCCGCGAACCAGGCCTCCAGGTGCGCCTCGGCCGCCGGCACCCCGAGCCCCTCCAGCATCTCCATCAGGCCGGCCTCGGAGATCGGCCGGCCGCGGTGCCGGCCGACGAAGGCGCGGATCTCCCGGGCGAACCGCTCGGGACCGGCCGTGGCCGCGAAGGTCAGCAGCAGCTGCCGGGACTTGGCCCGGACCGCCGCCTCGATCTCCGGGTCGCCCGCGGCTCCCGGGGAGGCCAGCAGCTCCCGCAGGCTCCGCTCCTGCAGCGTCAGGTTGGACCGCTCCGCCCCGGTGAGCCCCCGCCACCTGCGGTACCAGGGGTCGTCCGGCGGCCCCAGGCCCAGCTCGAACCAGGACCCCAGGACGGCGTTGAGCACCGGCCAGCGGGGCGACGACAGGTGGGTGGCATGGGAGACGTAGGCGGGCAGCAGGCGGTAGCGGCCCTGCAGGTCCGGGTCGCCGCTCACCGCCGACCAGCCGTCGGAGCGCGTGCCCAGCAGGTCGACCTCGACGAAGGTCCGGAAGTACCCGGACTGCAGGTCCAAGGCGCTCTCGAGCTGGTTGGCGCGCTCCTGGCTCCGCCGCGAGCGCCGCTTCATCCGGCGGAAGTCGCCGGCGTCGCAGAGGGTGCCCATCTCCGGCAGGAAGACGATCTCCGGCTGCACCGACTCCTGGGCCAGGGTCCACAGCCGGCGGTGGGACCAGGCCTGCAGGGGCACCTCCACCAGCGACAGGCGGGGGTACGGGTACTCGAGGCCCAGTCTCGCCTCGTAGCCGGCGCGCAGCTCGCGGATCAGCCCCGGCAGGGCCGGACCCAGGGAGTCGAGGTGGGCGTCGAAGTAGGCGTGCCCCGGCCGCACGGCGAGGCTGTAGGCGACGCCGTCGACCTCGATCTGCCGGCGTTCGTACTCGCCGGCGGTGAGCGAGACCCCCGGCACCGGGCCGCTCTCGAAGCGGAAGCGGAGGCCGGCCGCGGTCGTGTCCACCCGGGCCTCGCCCTGGGAGAAGGCCGTCCAGCCGCGCGGCACCTCCACGGCCAGCCGGAAGCGGGGGTAGTCGCGGCGGCCGGCGGCCGGGAAGGCGGCCCCCGGCGGCAGCCCGCTCACGGGGTACCAGGCGGTCTCCGGCGTCAGGTGCAGGTAGGCGGGGGTGACGAAGCCGTAGGTCTTGGGGACGGTGATCACCCAGTAGCCGAAGGGGTCCTCGATGCGCTCGCCGCCCACGTCGAGGTAGGCGGCCCCGTGGTCCGGGGCGCCGTGGTAGTCGATGCGCACCCGGGCGCTGTCGCCGGGGGCCAGGGGCCCGGCGGGGGCGATCCGCAGCAGGTGCCCGGCGCGCCGGAAGGGGGCCTCGACGCCGTCGACGGAGGCCGCGGCCACCCGGAGCCCCGGATCGAGGGTGAAGAGCAGCGAGTCGAGGGCCTCGTCGTGGGGATTGAAGAGGTCCACCGAGGCGGCCGCCTGCAGCTCGCGGCCCCGGTGCCGGACCTCGATCTGGCAGGCGAAGGCCGAGGCCGCCGGCCCGGAGGCCGCGGCGCGGCTCAGGGAGACCAGGTCGGCGCGCCTCTCGCGGCCGGCGAGGCGGTCCTCCAGGTAGGTGGCCCCCATCCAGGCGGCGCCCCCGAGACAGGCCGCGGCCACCACCGCCGCCGCGGCGTTGGCCGCCGCGGACTGGCGCAGCCGGCCCATGAGCAAGGCCGCCGCCGCCATGCACCCCAGCCCGGCCAGCAGGTGGGCGCCGCGCACGCGCAGCAGCTGCTCCTCGTTGCCGAAGCCGACGAAGTCCGACCAGGCCATGGGGATCCGGAAGGCGTAGATGTCGAAGAGCTGGAACCGCCCGTCGCCCGCGAAGACGGCCGCCGCCCATACCCCCAGCATCAGCACCAGCACCACCGCCTGGCTGCGCACCAGGGTGATCAGCAGGCAGGCCAGGCCGCTGGTCAGGACCAGGGTCGGCAGGGTGCCGAACAGGGGCAGGAACACGTACGGCTGCCAGGCGAAGGGGGCGTCGGTGAAGAAGCGGTGGTTGACGGCCACCGCCGCCAGGGCGGCCGCCGCCAGACCACCCACGGCCAGGCCGACCCCCAGCATCTTGCCGGCCACGTACCCGGGGTTGGTGAAGGAGTTGGCCAGCACCGCCTCGGAGCTGTCGAGCCGGCGGTCGCGCTTGACGAACTCGGTGGCCAGCAGCGCCGCCATCAGCCCGAGGTAGAGGTTGAGGAGGCGGACGGCGGTGAGGGGCAGGGCCCCCGAGAAGGAGCGGAAGGAGAAGGGGGCGCCGCTGAAGGGGGCGGTGAAGATGATCTGGATGAGCAGCAGGAACCCCACCGCCGCCAGCGCCGACAGGCGGAAGGCCCACGACCGCCACAGGAGCCGGCACTCGTAGCGGGCCACCGCCCACCAGGGGCCGGGCCACCTCATGCGCTCCCGCCCTCCGGCTCGATCGACTGCAGGTGGTGGAGGTAGGCGTCCTCGAGGCCGGGGGCGGCCGCTTCGGCCGAGGCCGCCGGCGGCTCGGCGGCCACCAGGCGGACCTCGTATCCGTCGACCGACGGCACCGTGGAGACCACGGCGAAGCGCTCCTTCAGCCCGTCCAGCTCGGCGTGGGTCGCCGCCACCTTCCAGACTCGGTCCCGGGCCGAGTCGATCAGGCCCGCCGGCGGCCCCCGCCAGGAGATCCGTCCCCGGTTCAGCAGCGCCATGTCGGTGCAGGTCGAGGAGATGTCCCCGACGATGTGGGTGGAGAGGAGGATGACGATCCCGCCCCGGGCCAGGTCGGCCAGCAGGTTGCGGAAGCGCAGCCGCTCCTGGGGGTCGAGCCCCACCGTGGGCTCGTCCACCACCAGGATCGAGGGATCGCCGATCAGGGTCTGGGCGATGCCGAGGCGGCGCTTCATGCCGCCCGAGAGCTTGCCCGCCTGCCGGTCCCGCACCTCGAAGAGGCCCACCAGCTCCAGGAGCCGGTCGATGCCCTCGCGGCGCTCGCGGCGGCCCAGGCCGCGAAGGCACGCCTGGTAGTCGAGGACCTCCCACGCCGCCAGCCGCGGGAAGCGGCTGAACTCCTGGGGCAGGTAGCTGACCATGCGCCGCACCTGCGCCCGGTGGCGGTCGATGTCCAGGCCGTCGACCCGAACGCGGCCGGAGGTCGCCTTCAGCAGGGTGACGAGGATGCGGATGAGGGTGGTCTTGCCGGCGCCGTTGGGCCCGAGGAGGCCGAACATGCCGCTGCCGATCTCCAGGTCCACGTCCCTGAGGGCGTGGAAGCCGCCGCGGTAGCGCTTGGTCAGCCCCTGTATCTCGATTCTCATGCCAGTGATTCCGGTGGGGCCAAGGAACCCCCGGAACCCGGACTCTCGCAAGGGGCGAGGTCCCGCCGCCGGGCGGGGGCGGCGCCACGGCCCGGACCTTCAGACGGCGGCCGGGGGCGCCGCCACCTCTCAGACGTCCAGGCGCCGGCCGAGATCCTCCAGGGCGCGGGACCAGCGCCCGGGGGCGCCGCCGGGCCTCAGACGTCCAGCTGCCGCCCAGATCCTCCAGGGCCCGGGACCAGCGGCCGGGGGGCGCCGCCGGGCCTCAGACGTCCAGCTGCCAACCGAGATCCTCCAGGGCCCGGGACCAGCAGCCGGGGGCGCCGCCGGGCCTCAGGCGTCCAGCTGCCGGCCGAGATCCTCCGAGGCGCGGGACCAGCAGCCGGGGGGCGCCGCCGGGCCTCAGGCGTCCAGCTGCCGGCCCAGATCCTCCAGGGCCCGGGACCACCGGCCGGCGAAGTCGATCTCGGCGGGCCGCTCCTCTCCGTGTTTGGCGGTGGACAGGCGCCCGGGGTCGGCCGCGTACCACTCGACGGTCCGGCGGGTCCACTCCTCCCCGGAGAGGCGGTAGTCCAGGCCGATGTCGGCCTGGGCCTTGTCGAGGTTCATCAGCAGCGGGCAGGAGCTGAAGGGGGCGAAGGACCACTCCCTCCACGGCAGGCCCGAGTGGCGCTCCAGGACCTCCGAGGGGACGGAGACGGGGCGCAGCGGCCGGTCCGCGGCCTCGGCCATGATCCGCAGCCAGTTGACCAGGGACGGAGATTCCGCCTGGGCGTAGTTGTAGGTGTTGCGCGGCGGACCGTCCTCCAGGAGCCGCACCAGGAAGCGGGCCAGGTCCTCGGAGAAGCCGACCTGGACGGCGTGGACGCCGCCGTCGGGCAGCAGGATCGGGCCGCCGTCGAGGATCCGCGTCAGCCACCAGGCGAAGCGGCCCGAGGGATCGGCCGGGCCCAGGGTGGCCGGCACGCGCACGACGATCCAGGGCCAGTCGGCGGGCGACTCCAGCATGACCCGCTCCATCATGCGCTTGCCCTCGCCGTACTCATCGACCTCGTCCCGGTACTCCCAGGACTGGCCGGAGACGTCGAGGTCGGCCTCGCGCACCGGCTCGAGGCGGCGGTAGTCGACGGCGAAGCGCTCCTCGTCGGCGAGGGGCTCGGCCGCCGTGGACCGGCGGAAGGAGTGGCCGGCCTCGCCGTAGACCGAGACGGTGCTGGCCACGACGTAGCGGCCGACGCGGCCCCGCAGGGCGCGGACGGCGCTCTCGGCCTCCCGGCGGTTGAAGCACTGGTTGTCGATGACCCCGTCGAAGCGGCGGCCCTCCAGCCTGCGGGCGAGGCCGTCGGCGTCCTCGCGGTCGCCCTCGATGTGCTCGATGTCGTCCCAGAACCCGGGCCGTGAGTTGCCGCGGCTGAAGATCGAGACGCGATGGCCGGCCTCCAGCATCTGCTCGACCGCGGCCAGTCCGAAGTACCCCGTGCCTCCCAAGACCAGAACGTCCACCCGGCTCTCCTTTCCTCGGGCCGGCGGTCAGCCGGCCGGTCTCTGCATGAAACGGCGGAGCCGCCACAGCCGCGACGGCGTCTTGCTGACGAGATGATAGGGGACCTGGCGGGCGCCGAAGGCGCGGAAGAAGCGCTCCACCGGCTCGAGCATGGAGCCCTCGAAGTCGAAGCGCCGGGTCACCGCCGCGGCGTGGCGGATGGCGTGCCACAGGCACAGACTGGTGGCCCCGCTGGTGCGCAGCTCCGGGTCCCCGCCCCCGATCAGGTAGTAGGCGCTGTCCTCGTCCCAGACGACGTAGGCGCCGGCGTGGGCGCGCCCCTCGCCGTCCTCGGCGATCCAGATGCGGCGGCAGCCGCGGGACTCGCAGGCGCGGTCGATGCTCTCGACGATCCCGGGCCCATAGGGGACGGGCCGCCCCTGTCTGGCGAAGGTCTTGCGGTTGAGTTCGTGCAGCTCCGCGGGCGAATCGGCGCCGCGCACGGTCAGGCCGTGGCGGCCCTCGGCCTTGCGGATCTCGCGGCGGGTGTTCTCCCGCAGGTCGGCCCACAGGGAGGCCTCGTCGCGCAGGTCGGGGAGGACGTAGGTGTAGCGCGTCGTCTGCGAGAACCCCCGCCAGTAGAAGGGGAGCCAGTTGGCGACGCCGTGGTGCCACCCCTGCTCGAAGTGGGCGAAGGGCGGCAGCCGGTCGATGAGGGCCGTCATGACCCGCTTCTGGCGCTCCAGGGTCCCCGCCGGCCCGGCGTCCGTCTCCCGCACCCAGGGGCCGAGGGTCTGGGTCAGGGGCGGCTGCACGAGCAGGGTCAGCCCCAGACCCCGGCGCGCGTAGTACGGCAGGGCGCCGGCCACGGCTCCGCCCTCCTCGACGACGGCCGCGTCCCAGTGCTCGGGACCGCAGACCGCGTCGAGCCACCAGTCCCGGCAGAACAGGGGCAGGTGGACCCCCTCCTCCCGCATCAGGGAACGGTAGGCGTCCTTGTCACTCATCTGGGTCGGCGGTCTCGCCTTCCAAAGGCTGGCGTCCGTTGCTCGCGATGTACGGGGGCGCTACTATGGCCTAGCATAGCGAAGCAGGCGGCAGCGGCAAGCCTCGGGCCCTTTCGAAACCCTTCCCCGACGGATCGCGAATGCTCATCGGCGGCTTCACCCGGATCTTCGACCGCCCCTCCTTCGAGGAGGTCCTCGACGCAGCCGCCGGCCACGGCCTCCAAGCCCTCCAGCTCAACCTCGAGTCCGCAGGCCTGCCGCCGATGCCCGACCGCCTCGACCCGAACCTCTGCCGCCGGGTCCGCCGCGAGGTCGAGTCGCGGGGGCTGACCCTGGCCGCGGTCTCCGGCACCTTCAACATCCTCCACCCGGACCTGGAGGAGCGCGCCCGCAACTTCCGCAGCCTGCGCGCGCTGGCCGACGCCTGCCCGGCCCTGGGGGCGCCGCGGATCACGTTCTCCACCGGCACCCGCAACGCCGACTACATGTGGGCCTCCCATCCCGACAACGGATCTCCCGAGGCCTGGTCCGACATGCTCGAGGCCATGGCCGAGGCCGTGGAGACCGCCGCCGAACACGGGGTGCCCCTCGTCTTCGAGCCCGAGGTCTCCAACATCGTCGACTCGGCGCCGAAGGCCCGGCGGCTCCTCGACCACTTCGACTCCCCCTTCCTCAAGGTCGTCATCGACGGCGCCAACCTCTTCGGCGCCGGGGACCTGCCGCGCATGGCCGAGGTTCTGGACGAGGCCTTCGACCTGCTCGGCCCCGACATCGAGATGGCCCACGCCAAGGACCTGGTGCGCGACGGCGAGGCCGGCCACGTGGCCGCGGGCACGGGCCTGCTCGACTACGAGCGCTACCTGCGCCGCCTGCGCGAGGCCGGCTTCGATGGCGCCCTCGTCCTCCACAGCCTCGACGAGGAGCAGGTGCCCGCTTCGGTGAGGTTCCTGCGGCAGACCCTGGAGCGCATCGGCTGAGGCCGCCATGTCGAAGGACGAGAACGCCCTCTTCCTGAAGAACCCCGCCGGCGACTACCCGACCATCGTCCGCGGCGAGGGCATCCATCTCCACGACGATCAGGGCCGGCGCTGGATCGACGGCGCCGCCGGCGCCAGCAACGTCACCCTGGGCCACGGACGTGCGGACATCGCCCGCGTCCTGGGGGAGCAGGCGGAGACCCTGGCCTACGCCTTCTCCATCCACTTCGAGAGCCGGCCCGCCCGCGACTATGCCGCGCGGCTGACGGCCCTGGCCCCTGGGGACCTGAACAAGGCCTACTTCGTCTCCGGCGGCTCCGAGGCGATCGAGTCGGCCATGAAGATCGCCCGCCAGTACCACCTGCTGAGAGGGAACGAGGGCAAGCAGCTGCTGATCTCGCGCTGGGGGGGCTACCACGGCGGCACCCTCGGGGCCATGTCCCTCAGCGGCGTGCCGGGCCCGCGGGCGCCCTTCGCCCCCTGGCTCGCCGACTTCCCCCACATCGCCCCCTGCTATCCCTACCGCTGCCGCTTCGAGGGCTGTGACGGCGTCTGCAATCTCAGCTGCGCCGACGACCTGGAGGTCGAGATCCGCCGCCGCGGGCCGGAGAACGTGGCCGCCTTCGTCTGCGAGCCCGTGCCGATCGCGGCCTTCGTCTGCGGCGTGCCGCCGGAGGGCTACTTCGCCCGCGTGCGCGAGATCTGCGACCGCCACGACGTGCTCTTCATCGCCGACGAGATCGTCACCGGCTTCGGCCGCAGCGGCCGCCTCTTCGCCATGGAGCACTGGGGCGTGCAGCCCGACATGATCGTCTTCGGCAAGGGGGCCAGCAGCGGCTACATCCCCCTCGGAGGCGTGCTCATGCGGCAGGCCGTGGCCGATGCCTTCGCCGAGGCCGGCCAGGAGTTCCTCCACATCTTCACCTACGTCAACAACCCCGTGGCCATGCGCGTGGGGCTGGAGGTCCTCGACATCATCGAGCGCGAGGAGATCCTCGCCCGCGTCACCGATCTGGCCGCCCATCTGGAGCACCGGTCCCGGCGCTTCCTCGACCGTCCCAGCGTCGGCGAGGTCCGCACCTTCGGGCTGATCCTGGGCATCGAGCTGGTGCGGGACCGGGAGAGCCGCCAGCCCTTCCCCGCCGCCGCCGGGTTCTCGCGCCGGGTGGCCGGCCACATGCGCGACCGCGGCCTCAACGGCGGGTCCACCACCGGCTGCGCCGACGGCGTCGACGGCGACGACCTCCGCTTCTACCCACCCCTGACCATCACCCGGCCCGAGCTGGACACCCTCCTCGACATCGTCGAGGACTCGCTGGCCGCCGCCGAGAAGGAGGTCCTGTAGCCATGGCCGAGAGCAGGAGACTCCGGCGCGCGGCGCTGCTCAGCTTTCCGAGGGTGGCCCTCAACGAGGAAACCCTCGACCGGATCGTGGAGGAAGGGTTCACCGACGTCGGCGCCGGCCTGGTGGAGCTGCCCAAGGGCTACCACGGCTTCTCCATGGAGCTGGGGGAGCGGCTGGGCCGGATGTGCGAGGAGCGCGGCCTCGGCTACATCGCCTTCACCGGCTACATGAAGTACCAGGAGGCCCTGCTGGCGGCGGAGCCCCGGCGGCTCATGCACCTGGCCGGCGACGGCGCGGTGCAGGACCTCGACGGGCTGCGGGTGCGGTGGCTGTGCCCCTTCCGGCCCGAGAACAAGGCCTGGTACCTGGACCAGCTCATGGAGGTCTGCCGCTGGCCGGCGGTGGTCGAGATCCATCTCAACGACGAGGCCTCCCTCGGCTTCGGGGACGGCACCATCGGCTGCTACTGCGACTTCTGCCGGTCCGAGTTCCGAACCGCCACGGGCCGCGAGCCACCCACCTCGCGCGACTGGGACGACCCCCTGTGGTACGCCTGGCTGGAGGCGCGGTTCGACAACTGGCAGGCCGTGCACTCGGAGCTGCGCGCCGCCATCAAGGAGGTCCGGCCCGACGTGGTGGTGGGCATCCAGCACAGCCCCGTCGTCCCCGAGCGCAACTACAACGCCTGGCAGACCGGCATCCGCCTGGGCCGCGACGCCATCGCCCACGACGTCATCGCAACCGACCCCTACCACTACAACCACCACCATCTCATCCTGCACCGGCCCCACCGCCGCATCCTCTCCGAGACGACGCGCAGCCTCGTGGCCGCCTGCCTGGACCGCCAGGTCGACATCTACCCCCAGGGCTTCATGCCGCCGTCCCAGGCGGTGCCCATGGGCCGCCAGGACGGGCTGCTGGCCGCGGTCGTGCCCTTCGCCCTGGGCGCCGACCTGGTGATGCCCTACACCTACGAGCAGATGAAGATCATCCCGGGGTTCTTCGAGGCCTTCGACGAGGCCCGGCGGCTGATGCCGGCCTTCGCCTGCCACCGGCCTTACGCCTTCGCCACCATGCTCATGCCCCAGCAGTCCGAGATCTACGGCCATCACGCCTCGGCCTGGGGGCACGGCGGCCTCCTCACCATGGTGGACCTGCTCTACCGGACCGGCCTGCCGTGGCAATGGTTCTGGGACGAGCGCCTCGACGACGCCGGCGATCACCTGCGGGGCCCGCTGATCTTGCCCGAGACCCACTGCCTCACGGCCAGCCAGATCGAGCGCATCGAGGCTCTCGCCGCGGCCGGCGAGGGCCTGCTGCGGGTCGGCAACCGGCCGGAGGGCCCCTGGGAGGGCCGCGGCCCCTGCCCGCTGCCTCAACAGATCCACTCGGGCGCCTTCGAGATGGAGCTGCGCGGCGGCCATCCGCTGACCGACGGCCTGGAGCACCCGGTGATCCTCGCCACGAGGGTGGACGGCCCGGGCCCGGAGGGCGAGGTCCTCGGCACGGTGGAGGGCCGGCCGGCGCTGGTCCTGGCGGAGGAGGGGGGCCGCCGGGAGGTCTGGCTGGCCGGCATGCCGGCGGTCACCTGGACCGGGAGGATCCCCGCCAGCTCCCTCCTCGAGGAGACCAGCAACGTGGAACTGCTGCGGCGGCTGGTCCTGTGGGCCTCGGGGCGCCGGCCCCTGGCGCGGCTGGACCCCTTCCCGCCGGAGGACGACTACCGCAGCCTGAGGCCCGCCGACCGGCGCGCCGTGCCCACCCTGGAGCTGCTCCCCATGACCGCGGAGGACTCGCTGCTGGCCATCGTGTTCCCCTACACGCCGGTGGGCTGCCGCACGTCGCTGGTGATCGAGCCGCCGGAGGGCCGGAGCCTGGGGCCGGTGCGGGAGATCTGGACCGGGCAGGACTGGAGCGGCCGCGTGGAGGCGGGGCCGGACGGCGCGGCGCGTATCCCCCTCGACATCCCCGGCGACTGCGACCTGCTGGCCCTTCAGGTGACACTGGAGGAGGATCGATGAGCGAGAGCTGGAACATCGTCGTCGTCGTGGCGGACACCTTCCGCACCGGCTATCTCGGCGCCTACGGCAACGACTGGGTCCACACGCCCAACCTGGACCGCTTCGCCGCCGAGGGCGTGCGCTTCACCAACGCCCATCCCGAGTGCCTGCCCACCATCCCCACGCGCCGCACCCTGCACTCGGGCCGCCGGGCCTTCCCCTTCCCCACCTATTCGCCGGTGCCCTGGGACAACGTCTACATCCCCGGCTGGCAGCCGATGTCGGCCGACGAGCCGGCCGTGGCCGAGGACCTCGCCCGCGGCGGCTACCACACCGGCTTCTTCGCCGACGTGCCCCACTACTTCGTGCCGGGGATGAACTTCACCCGCGGCTTCCGGCAGTGGGAGTTCGTGCGGGGCCAGGCCGAGGACCGCTACCGGGCCGCCGCCCGCGCCGACGAGGCCCTGGTCTCGCGCTACCAGGGCAACCCGAACCGGATCCGCGCCCACCTGGTCAACGTGCAGCCCCACCGGCCCGAGGAGACCTGGCCCACGGCGCGGCTCTTCCGCTCGGCCATCGAGTTCGTGGAGCAGAACGCCGGCAACGCGCCCTTCTACCTCTACGTGGACGGATTCACCCCCCACGAGACCTGGGAGGCGCCGCTGCACTACTACGACCTCTACGGCCGCCGCGAGGACCGCGAGCCCGTCCTCCTCAACCTGCCCTACCGCCCCCTCGACGACGAGGCCGTCGAGGCCCGCCTGGAGAGCGTCAAGGCCAACTACGCCGGCCTGGTGACCCTCGTCGACACCTGGTTCGGCAAGCTGGTGGGGACGATCGACCGGCTGGGGCTGAAGGAGAGCACCCTCGTCATCTTCCTCAGCGACCACGGGACCAACTTCGCCGACAACGCCGAGCGGGTCACCGGGAAGCCGGCGGGCTACATGTACCCCGGCACCATGGACATCCCCCTGCTCGTGCGCCATCCCTCCGGCGCAAACGCCGGGACCGCGTGCGACGAGCTGGTCTACACGCTCGACGTGCCCGCCACGGTGATCGCCGCGAGCCGGGCGGAAACGGCCGGCGAGATCGAGGGGCAGAGCCTGCTGCCACTGGTGGAGGGAACGCCGGGGTTCAGTCCCCGCGAGTACCTGACCTGCCGCTACGGCAACTTCGTGTGGTACAAGGACGGGAAGAATTGGTACTTCTCGGACGTCGACTTCCAGGGGCCGCGGCTCTTCGACCTCGAGGCGGATCCGGAGTGCGGGGAGAACATCGCCGCCCGGGACCCCGACAGGATCTCCCTCGCCCGGGAGCGCATCCTGGCCGACGCCGGGGGCCGCCTGCCCCGCTACGAGCACCGGGGCACCGACGCCCTCGGCCGGCCCGAGTACGCCGAACAGCAGACACAACCGACACAACAGACGGGAGGAACGGCATGAAACTCAGCTTCCACACCTGCGGCCTCGAATGGTGGTCCCTCGAGGACGCGATCAACGAGCTGGCCGACATCGGCTACGACGCCTGCGGGCCGATCCTCGCCCCCGGCGGCCACGTCGATCCGGACAAGATCACCAGCAGCGAGATCGAGCGGTACAAGCAGCTCGCCGCCGACCGCAACCTGGCGATCAGCACCCTGAACCCCTGGAAGATCGGCGGCTTCTCCACCAAGGTGGAGAGCGGCGAGACGGAGCGGTTCTTCCGGCGCGCCCTCGACCTGGCCGCCGAGTTCGGCGCCGGCAGCGTGAAGTTCCTGGCCGGCAGCCACCCCGACGGGGAGATGGACGGCTGGAAGGCGATGGTCAAGGTCTGCAAGCGGCTCTGCCACCACGCCGAGCAGGTCGGCGTCGACCTGCTCATGCAGAACCACGAGAACCAGCTCATCGACACCTCCAACTGCTTCGCCCTGCTGCGCCACCACGTCGGGTCCGAGCGCCTCCAGGCCACCCTCGACGTCTCCAACATGGCGATCCTCATGGAGGACCCCTGCCGCGCCATCCACGACCACGCCGACAACATCCGCTACGTCCGCATCAAGGGCATGCTCCTCCACTACCCCTACGCCACCCAGTGCGCTCCCGGCGCGCCCGGCGACATCGTCGACTGGAAGGCGGTCTTCACGGCGCTGAAGGACGTGGGCTACACCGGCTACATCGAGCCCGTCACCTATCCGTGGTTCCCGCCCGACTTCCACCGGACCAACTACGAGTGGTGCCGCGAGCTGGCGGCGGAGGTGGGGCTGTAGGGAGTAGCCGGGGGGCCGCGGGCCTGCACCGGCTCGCGGCCAACCCTCGCCTCTCCGGACCGAGAGATCCCGGCGAGTGATTGCTGGCACCGGTTCGCGCAACTGGTGGAAACGTCTCAGCGCTCCGACCAGGGCGTCCTGCACCGCGTCGAGGGCCTCGTCGTGCGAGCCGAGGTATCCGAGGGCGTCGCGGTAGAGCTGGTGCTGATGGCGCCTGACGAGGGCCTCGAAGGCGGCCAGGTCCCCGTCCGCCGCGGCCCGGGCCAGGGAACCGTCGCCGGTTGCTGCGGTCTGCATACCCGTAGTGACACCCCGTAGAGACAGCCGGTAGAGACACCCGGTAACATCTCGCACCGCGACCCCGACATCGCCGCCTTCGAGCAGGGAGTGTGGACCCCCATGGTGAAAGAGAGAGAATGAACGACGACTCTGAAGCGGCCCCGCCTCCTGCTAACCGCCCCCGCAGGATGGATCGATGGCTGGGGGCCCTGTTCCTGGCGGCGGTCGCGGCTCCGGCCGGGGGAGAGTCGGAAGGGACGGCCACGGTCAGCGGCTTCGTGCGCGACCTCCGGGACGGCGAGAGCCTGCCCTACGCCGCGGTCTCCGCCACCGTGGACGGCCGGGAGACCGGCACGCTGAGCAACGCCGACGGCTACTACGCCCTGCCGGACATCCGGCCGGGGACCTTCGTGCTCACCGTCCGCCACCTCGGCTACGCGGCGCGGCGGGACACGCTCTCCGTGGCCGCCGGGCAGGCCCTGCGTCGCGACATCGAGCTGGAGCGGGAGGAGCTGAAGATGGAGGCCGTCGTCGTCGAGGCCGAGGCGGAGGCGGCGGACAGCGAGCTGAGCCGGCAGTCGAGCGTCGTCCTCCTGCCGATGAAGTCCCTGCAGAGGATGCCGGCCATGGGCGAGCCCGACCTGCTGCGCAGTCTGCATCTGCTGCCGGGCGTCCAGGCGGCGTCGGACTACAGCAGCGGGCTCTACGTGCGCGGCGGCGGACCCGACCAGACCGGCATCCTCCTCGACCAGGTGCGTCTCTACAACCCGTCCCACGCCTTCGGCTTCTTCTCCACCTTCAACCCGGACGCCATCAAGGACGTCACCTTCTACAAGGGCGCCTACCCGGCCCGCTACGGCGGCAACCTCGGCGCCGTCCTCGACGTGCAGAACCGCGACGGCGGAAGTGTACCCCGTCAACTGGACAGGAATTGGGCTTGTGCAAGCGAGCGTCTCGAGATGTGATGGAGCGGTACGGCGCCCCGGGGCCCGGATCGAAGCCCGGCCTCCCGGACTTGCACCCAGGCCGGGCCCCCGGGGCCGTGAGGAGAGCCCCCCCGCGCTCAGGCCGCCCGGTGGTAGACATCGCTGGGGGTCTCGTAGTCGAAGGCCTGGTGCGGCCGCTCGAGGTTGTAGAAGCGGAAGTAGGCCGCCACGCCCTCGATCAACTCGGGGACGGTGTCGTAGGCCTTCAGGTAGATGTCCTCGTACTTCAGGGAGCGCCACAGCCGCTCGATGAAGATGTTGTCCAGCACCCGGCCGCGGCCGTCCATGCTCACCCGCGCCCCGGCGGCCTCGACCCGCTCGGTGAAGGCGGTGCTGGTGAACTGGGCCCCCTGGTCGGTGTTGAAGATCTCCGGCCGCCCCTGGCTCAGAGCCTCCTCCAAAGCCTCCAGGCAGAAGGCCGCGTCGAGGGTGTTGGAGACCCGCCAAGCCAGCACGTAGCGGCTGAACCAGTCCATGACCGCCACCAGGTAGACGAAGCCGGAAGGCATCGGCAGATAGGTGATGTCGCTGCACCACACCTGGTCCGGCCGGTCCACGGTCATCCCTCGCAGCAGATACGGATAGACCCGGTGCTGAGGGTTGGGAGTGGTCGGTCGCGGGCGAGGATAGATCGCCTGCAGGCCCATGACCTTCATCAGGCGATGCACGCGCTTGAGATTGACCGGGTGCCCCTGCCGCCTCAGAGCCGCGCAGATCCGGCGCACGCCGTAGACCGGGCGCTTGGTGTAGATCCGGTCGATGACGTTCATCAGGTCGAGGGTGAGCGGGTCTGGCCCCTCCGGGTGGTAGTAGAAACTGGATCGGGCCAGCCCGAGCAGCTCGCACTGCCGGTGCACGCTCAGCTGGGCGTGGCGCGGCTCGATGAGAGCGCGGCGCTCAGCCACCGACAGCCTCGTGTTTTTTTTGAAGCCACTCCAGCTCCATCTGCAGGCGACCGATCTGCTCGTAGAGCTCGGGCACCGAGGCGGCCTCCTCGTCCGGCCGCCGGCCCCCGGGGCCCTGGAAGGCCTCGGGCAACCGCTCCAGCAACTGCTTCTTCCAGCCGTGGATCTGGCTGGGGTGGACGGAGAACTTGCGGGCCAGCTCGTTGACCGTCTGCCGCTCGCGCAGGGCCTCCAGAGCCACCTTGGCCTTAAACTGAGCCGAGTGCGTCTTGCGTTTCCTCGTCATCCAACCCCCTCCGGACAGTAGCTCGGTGGACGAAAAGTCTCGCTTAGCCACCTGTCCAGGATTTGGGGTACATTACCGGCAACCGCCGCCGCTTCAGCAACACCGGCGGCGTCAGCATGATCTCCAGCCGCCTCGTGAGCGAGGGGCCCCTGGGCCGGGGCTCGTGGATGGCGGCCGGCCGGCGCACCTACATCGACCCGGCCCTGCGGGCGCTGCGCCGGAGCGCCGACGGCCTCGACGGCCTCGGCTACTGGTTCTACGACCTCAACGCCAAGATCAACACCCAGCTGACGCCCGACGACAACCTGATGGTCAGCGCCTACGGGGGCGCCGACCATCTCGACATCACGGTGAGCGACAGCACCAACACCCTCTCCTTCGGCAACGAGTGGGGCAACCGCGCCCTGACCGGGCGCTGGACGCACCTGTTCACGCCGGCCCTGTTCGGCCGCGCCATCCTCCTCTACTCCCGCTACCACAGCGACATCCTCCTCGACCTCTTCGGCACCCCGGTCGAGATCCGCAACAAGGTGCGGGAGGTCACCCTCAAGGGGGATGCCGACTGGTTCGCCTCCCCGGACCACACCCTGCGGGCGGGAGTCGACCTCACTCGCTTCCGCTTCGACTACAAGGTGCGCTTCGAGGAGTACCGGGAGGAGCAGGTCGTGGAGCCGTACCTGCTCTCCGCCTACGTCCAGGAGGACTGGCAGGCGACGCCCCTGACCGAGGTCCGGCTCGGCCTGCGGGGCTCCTGGTACGAGGAGGGAGGGCGCCTGTCCCTGAACCCGCGCTTCTCCCTGAGCCGGGTCCTGCGGGAGGGCTGGCGGGTCAAGGTCGCCGGCGGCAGCTACCGGCAGTACCTGCAACTGGTGTCGACGGAGGGGTTCGGTGGCGGCGACGTCTGGGTCTCCCTCGACGAGACCGTCGAGCCCGGGCGCTCATACCAGGGGGTCACGGGACTGGAGTGGGAGCCTTCCGGCGACTGGCGGGTCAGCCTCGAGTCCTACTACACAGACCTGGCCAACCTCGTGGTCCTCGACGAGGACCAGGCCGAGAACGCGGAGCAGCGGACCTCGGAGGACGTCTTCAAGACCGGCGGGGAGGGCTACGCCACCGGCCTGGAGCTGTTCGCCGAGAAACGCCGCGGGGCCCTGACCGGCTGGCTGGGCTACACCCTCGGCTGGACGCGGAGGAAGTTCCCGGAGGTCGACGAGGGCCGCGCCTTCCCGCCCAAGTACGATCGGCGTCACGACCTGTCGCTGACCGCCAGGTACACTGCGGGGCGCTGGACCTGGACGACCAGCCTGGTCTACGCCACCGGCCAGGCCTATACCCCGGCCGGGGCCCGCTACACCCTGCGCGACCCGGCGTCGGGCCGCCCCGTGGACCGGCTCCTGGCGGCGCAGCGCAACAGCGCCCGGATGCTGCCCTACCACCGCCTCGACGCCGGGGTGCGGCGCCAGGCCCGGCTCTTCGGCGCCGAGGTCGAGTACTACCTGCAGATCTTCAACCTCTACAACCGCCGCAACGAGTGGTTCATCCAGTACGACCCCGAGGACTCGGAGAAGGAACCGACCGTGGTCCGGATGCTGCCCATCGTGCCGACTTTCGGCTTCGACTTCAGGCTCTGAGATGATGCCCGCATTCCTGCTGCTGCTGGCCCTCGCGCCGCTCCTGTCCTGTGACGCCCCCGGCCCCCTCAAGGCCGACCGGGACCCCGGGGAGCTCTTCGGCCCCGGCGAGGAGACGCTGATCGTGGTCGACGCCGTCCTCATCGTCGACGCGCCCCTGCCCCCGGTCCTGGTGCGGCGCACCGAGGCGCCCGGGGTTCGCTACGAGGCCGCGGCCACCGGCGTGACCGGGGCCGAGGTTTCCATCCGCCACGGCGACGCCCGGTTCGCGTACCGCCCCGACCCGGCCCACGCCGGACGCTACCTGCCGCCCGACGGCGCGCCCCGGGTCGAGCCGGGCGGCGAGTACGAGCTGCGGGTGACCAGCGGCGACGCCCCGGTCGTGAGGGCCCGGACCCTTACGCCGGCGAGGGTGCGCGTCGAGGAACTGGTCTGGCTCGACGAGGACCTGGAGACGGAACTGCAGCAGCTGAGGCTGTTCTCCGAGATCGGCGACGGGGTCTACGAAGCCGGCGAGAACCAGCTGGAGTATCCGCGGGGCCTGCTGGTGGCCCTGCTCGAGGGCGCGGGCGAGCCCGGGTTCTACCAGTTCGCCACGTTCAACCTGGAGAGCTACAGCCCCTACCTGCTCGACCCCGAGTGGATCGACGAGGGGGACTTCGAGCTGGAGCGCCAGAACACCTCCCCCCTGCTGCGGGCCGAGGACAGGTACCTCTACCTGCCCTGGGACGGCATCTACCACGCCGGGCGCTACAAGGTCAGGCTCCACGCCGTCGACCGGAACTGGTACGACCTCGTGCGAACCGACAACATCGACGCGGAACGCGGCGCCGGCGAGGCCGGCCAGTCCTTCCAGCGGCCCCTCTTCCACGTGGAGAACGGGATCGGCCTCTTCGCCTCGGCCGCGGTCGATTCCTTCGGCTTCTTCGTCCGGCCCAGGGGCAGCCCGCCCTGCTCCGGGTGCCAGTGCTGGGACTGCGCGGAGGCGCCGCCGGAGGAGTGACGGGGGCCTCGAAGGCGGCCCAGACAAGGGAAGCTGCCCACCGAGGTGCGACAGATCGCGTCGCAGGCACGGAAGAGAAGCGGGGTGACTGGGCTCCGAGCTTGGGGCCGGGCCTCTCGATGTATATTCCGCCGCCAGCCTGGCGGACGGCCCCATCCACCAGCCCCTGGATCCCGGGGCGGACCGAAGCCCACCAGGCTACCTCTTCCGGAGAGAAGACCGATGAGCAAGCTCCCGTTCCTGCTGCTGATCCTCACCTGCGGGGCCGTCTGGGCCCAGCCGAAGGGCCACATCGAAGGCACGGTCACCGCCGAGGACGGGGTAATCCTGCCCGGCGCCGGCATCGCCGTGCGGGGACCCGGCCTGCCCGATGGGGCCGGAAGCGTCTCGGGCGAGGAGGGGCGGTTCCGCATCGCCCTTCCGGCGGGTGCCTACGAGGTGGAGATCACCTTCGTCGGCTACAGGAGCGAGAAGCGGGAAGCGGTGCGGGTGCGGGCCGGCGAGACGACGCGGATGAACGCGGTCCTGGCGGCGGAGGTTCTCTACCTGGGGCAGGAGGTGGTCACCGCCTCGCGCCGGCAGGAGAAGATCCTGGACGCGCCGGCCTCGGTCTCCGTGGTCGACGGCGGCGATGTCCGCAACAAGCCGGCCCTGACCGTGGCCGACCACGTCAAGGACCTGCCGGCGGTTGACTTCGCCCAGACGGGACTGGCGAACAACATGGTGGTGGTGCGCGGCTTCAACAACATCTTCTCCGGTTCCCTGCTCACCCTGACGGACAACCGCATCGCGCGGGTGCCCTCGCTGCGGGTGAACGCCATGAACTTCATCCCCCTGGTCAACGAGGACGTGGAGCGGATCGAGGTCGTCCTGGGGCCGGGGTCGGCCCTGTACGGACCCAACAGCGCCGACGGGGTCATGCACGTCATCACCCGCTCCCCCCTGACCTCGCAGGGCACCAACGTCTACCTGGGGCTGGGCGAGCGCGATCTGCGCAAGACCGAGATGCGCCACGCCGGCATGGTGGGGGACGGCCTGGGCTACAAGATCTCGGCCCGGTACTACACGGGCACCGAGTGGGAGTACACCGATGCGGAGGAGGAGAAGGCGCGGCAGCAGAGGCTGGCGGAGATCGCCGCCGGCGCCGACCTGCCGCCCCTGCCGGAGCGCGACCCCCACACCCGCAACCAGAGCCTCGAGGCGCGTCTGGACTGGCGGGCCTCCGACGACCTGACGGCGATCCTGTCGGCGGGGCACAACAAGGCGAGCATCCTCGGCCTCACCGGCGTGGGCGCGTCGCAGACGATCGACTGGCAGTACAACTACACCCAGCTGCGCCTGCTTCACGGCGACTGGTTCTTCCAGGCCTTCCGCAACTGGAGCGATGCGGGCGACAGCTTCCTGCTGCGCACGGGGGTGCCCGTCGTCGACCGGTCCTCCCTGACCGTGCTCCAGGGGCAGCACACCTCCACCCTGGGCGCGCGCCAGCGCTTCACCTACGGCGTCGACGCCCTGCTGACGCGGCCCGACACGGAGGGCACCATCATGGGCCGCAACGAGGACGACGACGACCTCGACGTCCTCGGCGGCTACCTGCAGAGCGAGACCGCCCTCGCCGGTCCCCTGGAGCTGGTGCTGGCCCTGCGTTACGACTACCACAGCCGGCTGGCCGACCCCGAGCTGTCGCCCCGGGCCGCCCTGGTCTACAAGCCGAGGGAAGCCCAGACCCTGCGGCTGACCTACAACCGCGCCTTCAGCACGCCCACGGCGAACAACCTCTACCTCGACCTGCAGACCTCCCGCGATCCCTTCGGTCTGGCGCCGGCCTTCTCGCCCCTCTTCGCGTCCCTCGGCCTGGGGGAGTTCCGGCCCATCGACGTCTGGACCCAGGGCAACTACCGGGGCGGCGAGTACGGCTTCACCTTCCGCCGGGGCGAGAACGGCCGGCCCCTGTTCCGCTCGCCCTTCGCGCCGATGGCCGGTCGGACGGCCGACCAGTACCTGCCCCTGGACGATCCGCTGTTCACCAACGTCATGTGGGGGATCGGCCGGCAGTCGGTGCTCGCCCGGCTCGGCCCGGTCTTCCAGCAACTGGCCGCCGGCGCCATGATGGCCCAGGGCCTGGGAGCCGAGGAGGCCCAGGCGGCGGCCGGTCAGCTGGCGGCGGACCTGCCCGGCATCGTGCCCGAGCAGCTGCCCGGCCTGCGCAACCGGCTGGGACGTCTGAACATCGAGACCGAGCCTCTCGGCGAGGAGCCCGACCCGAACCGCCAGTCCTTCTTCTTCGTGGAGGCCGACGGCGTCACGCCGGTCACCGCCCACGACGTGCCGCGCATCGAGTCGGCCATCACCCAGACCTTCGAGATCGGCTACAAGGGGGTGCTGGCCGACAGGGTGGTGGTCGCCGCGGACCTGTATCAGTCCCGGGTCGAGAACTACGTCGGCTCCGTGTCGGTGGAGACCCCCAACGTCTTCCTCGATCCGGCGAGCCTGGGCCAGGCCCTCGGCGAAGGCATCGGCCAGGCCCTCGCCGATCCGGAGAACGCCGAGCTGGCCGCGGTCCTGGCGGCCCTCGACGCGGCGCAGGTACCGGGGTTGGTGCAGGGCAACAACAACGGCACCTCCGTGGACGAGCTGGCCGGCCTCCTCACGGCGGGGGCGGCGGCGATCCCCTACGGCACCGTCTCCCCCGAGCAGGCCTCCGATCCCTACGCCCTGGTCATGAGCTACCGCAACTTCAAGGCCGTCACCATTCGCGGCCTCGACCTGGGCCTGGGCTGGTACCCCACCGACCGGTTGCGGCTCACGGGGAGCTACTCATACGTCGACGACAACTGGTTCGAGAACGTGAGCTACTCCCATGGCGATGGGGGCGCCGACATCGCCCTCAACGCCCCCCGGCACAAGAGCAAGCTGGGCCTGGACTACGACTTCGCCGACCTGGGGCTGACGGTGGGAGGCCGAGTTCGCTACACCGATTCCTTTCCCATGAGCTCGGGCGTGTACGCGGGCGTGGTGGACACCTACACGGTGCTGGACCTCAACCTGAGCTACGAGCTGCCGTTACAGCAGGACCTGGTGCTGCAGGTCGATGCGAGCAACGTGCTGGACCGGCCTTATCAGTCCTTCGTCGGCGCCCCGGAGGTGGGGCGGCTGGTCTTCGGCCAGGTGGGGCTGCGGTTCTGAGGAGGGCGGGCTACTGGCCCTTCTCCTCTCTCCTCGTCGCCATGTGCCTGGTGACGAATTCACAGAAGCTCTTCGCCATTTCGTTGTCCACCTGCTCGAAGAATACGGTGTAGCCCTCCGCGACAAAGAACACCTTGCCCATCACAAAACCCGTGTTGTACCGAACAGAGGAGATTGCCTCATAGGGGAAGTCTTGAACGGTGAGCCCATACAACATCCCCTTGTCGACGAAGAGAAGTCGGCTGTCCGTCGCCAACAGCAGGCCATTTCCTCCGCTCTCTCGCTTCGCGTAGATCGCATGCCGGATGACCTCACCCTCACCGAGAATGTGGGGTAGTTCCTTGATTTCGGAACGGCCCCAATGGCCCTTGAATTCAGATCCGTCAAGGCCGTGAATGCCGAAGTCGGACGGCGGGCGTTTGGCAGCGCAGGAGAAAGCCACGCATGCGGCCATGGCAGTCAGGACGATCCTCATCTTGGATGCTCCTCGAGAGATGGGCGGGAGACGGTCTCTTCCCTCCGCCCGGTGGATGGGGTGGTAGAGCGCGCGCCAACGGCGCGTTTAGATGGAATCTGTTCAGGAGGTGCGACAGATCGTGTCGCAACCGCGGAAGGGACACCGCGCGAATGGGGTTCCGCGCTTCGGGCCGGCCCTCACCCCGCCACCAGGACCGCCAGATCGACCACCATCCCCTCCAGGAAGGATGCCAGCGCTACCGTCAGCAGATCCCCGTTGCGGTCCTGGATCAGGAGCGCGCCCTCGGCGACGGCGAGGATCGGCGTCTCCAGCTCCTGCGCTTCGGGCACGATCGACACCGCCGAGACCAGGAGATAGTCGAGGGGCATGTACAGGGAGAGGTCGGACTCCTGATCGGTGGCTTTCAAGTAGAGAGCCCGGAAGCTCGTCGGGGTGATCCGGTCATCCTCGATGAGGATGTAGCCGTCCTCATCGTAGAGAGAGGCGGTCAGCCGCCGCTCGATGACGGTCCCTTCTTCGGGCGGACCCATCTCGCCCTGAGGGCCGGCTTCTCCCTGGGGCCCGGTCTCCCCCTGAGGACCCGCCGGCCCCATCGGTCCCTCCGGACCCTGGCAGGCGAGAAGGACGAGGACGGATAGCACGAACATCGAGTGAAGTCTGCTGCGCATGGACACCTCCTTGATTGGGGTTCAGGAGGTGAACCTGCGCAGGAGGTGCGACAGATCGCGTCGCAGGTCAGCTGCCTTCTTCACTCGGCCAGAACGAGAATCGGCCGGCCCAATGGAGACTTGGACCAGCCGACTCTGGGCGCAGCCTTGTCAGGCGCGGATCACTCTCTCAGCTTGCTCTCGAGCGTCTCCAGCCAGCGATACCCGTACGCCGGGACCTCGGCTGACGAGGTCGCGCCGTCGGGGAACATGGGGAACCTCTCGACGCGAAGGCGGTAGTCGTAGTCGTGCAAGGGCTGGAAGCCCACGATCTCGCCGCGGAAGGGGGCGCCGTTGACGACCTTGCAGTACCCGGGATGGCCGTCGCCGCACTCGACCCTGTGCCGATCCACGGTGATCTCCTCTTCCGTGCCCGACGCTTCGCTCCGGGAGGTGATTTCGCTCAGCACGTAGCGGCCGTCGGCATACCTGCTCGCCTCGAGGATGTAGTGGTTGCCGGCCTCGTACTCGAAGTTGGTGATCATGTCGTCGTACGGGGCCCCGTCCACCACCATGCAGAAGTCGTCGCTCCGGAAGCAGATCACCCGCGCCGGTCCCACCGACAAGGTGGCGGGCGTGGATGGCGCGGGGGTCTTCTCCAGCAACTCCAGCAGGCGGTAGGCGTACTGGCCGGCGTCCTGGGGCGGTTCGCCGCCGCCCCAGGGATCGTACTTGCCGATCCGCAGCCGATAGTCGTAGCCGGGCTCGTACTCGAAGCCCTCGATGCCGTCGTAGAAGAGCCCGCCGTCCACGACCATGCACGACTGCAGGCCCACGCCGTAGCACTTGGCCAGGGTGGGGCCGACGGTCACCTCCCGTGTCTCGAGGTACTCGCCGTCCGGGTCGGTGGAACGGTCGCAGCCGGCCACGAGCAGGGCCGGCAGGAGGAGAGGGGTGATGTATCTGGCGGGCATGGTGTCCTCCTCGTCGCGGTGCTGCGGCCGCCATCCTGGATCCCGCGGGGATCGCGGCAGGCGCCGGCGGTCCGTCTTCGAATATACCCATGAGCGGGTTCAAGGGTTCCGGAATCCGATCTTGCCTCGGTGACCCGGCTTGGCCTCGCACTCGCCGCGCAGCAGTCCGGCGAGGGCCTCCGGGTCCTGCAGGTGGCCCAGGATCTCCGCGCGGCCCTCGGAAGCAGGTCCTTCCAGGCTCGGCCATTGCGGATCTCGCCCGGCATCTCGGTCTGGATATGGATGATCCAATAGCCGATCGCGGCGGACATGCAGTCCGGGATGGCGCGTGAAGGCCGTCCGGTGAGGGCGAGATTGATGGCCACGAGCGAGCAGGCGGGCTCCTCGGGGCCCCCTCCGCTTGAGAGCTCATGGGTCGCCAGGAAGGTAGGTTCCGAGTCGGTGATCCGCCTCCGCGCTCCAGGTTGAGGTGCTCATGCGTCCGTGTGATCCTCCTCCGAGTGCGTCGCCTGAGCAAAGAGTAGCGGGGACCCGCGGCAGATCACGTCGCACCCTCCCCATCCAACCCCAGGGCCGCCCGCATCTCCTCCCGGACCGCCTCGCGCAGCTCTTCCGGCTCCAGCACCTCGGCGGGGGCTCCGAAGCCCAGGACCCAGCTCTTGATCTCGAAGAACCCGCCAGCCCGCAGGCGCAGGACCACGCGCCCGTCGGCAACTCCTCCAACTGCCGGCTGGGGGCAAGCGCTCCCGCACGCGGGGCACCCGCGGGATCACGTGCGGGCCGGGCGCATGGCCGATGCGGCGGCGGGCCTCGTCGACGTAGGTTTGAGGACGGAGACGTGGTTGAGGTCGATTACACAGACTATCACTGAGGAGGCGAGCAAATGGGTATGCACAACCCTCCCCATCCGGGTGAGATCGTTCGGTACGAGTGCCTGGAACCGCTGGGATTGACGGTCACGCGTGCGGCGCAAGGGCTGGGTGTGACCCGTCAGGCGTTGTCGGACCTGGTGAACGGGAAAGCTGGAGTATCGGTGGAGATGTCCATTCGCCTGTCCCAGGCGTTCGGCTCCACACCGGAGACCTGGCTCGGGATGCAGATGGCCTTTGACCTTTGGCAAGCCCAGGACCGAGCAAAGCAAATCGAGGTTGAGGACTTCAAGGCTGCCGCCAGGTAGTGGTGGGCAGCTACCAGATCACGTCGCACCCTCCTCCCCCAACCCCAGGGCCGCCCGCATCTCCCCCCGGACCGCCTCGCCCAGCTCTTCCGGCTCCAGCACCTCGGCGGCGGCTCCGAAGCCCAGGACCCAGCTCTTGATCTCGAAGAACCCTCCGGCCCGCAGGCGCAGGACCACCCGCCCGTCGGACAGCTCCTCCAACTGCTGGCTGGGGTGCCAGATGCGCTCGCGCACGTAGGGCGCCTGGTCCGCGGTGAAGCGGACCGCCACGTCCATGGGCTCCTCGTAGGAGACCCCGAAGGCGTTGCGCACGCGCTCGTCGATGGGCAGATGCTCCGGAGGCTCGAACTCCTCCTCCGTCACCTCCACCCTCTCGAAGCGCTCGACGGCCTGGGTGATGAGATTGTCGTACCGGGGAACCCGGGAAATCACGTACAGGCCGCCGCGGTAGGGCAGGAAGCGCAGGGGCTCGATCTCGTACTGCGACGCCCTCGCCGCCCTCGGCGAGCGGTAGCTCACCCGGCAGACGCGGCGCCGCAGAATGGCCCGGTCGAGATTCTCCAGGGTTTCGCGGGCCTCCTCGTACGGCTTGTGGCCCCTCGCCAGAGGTACGTAGGCATCGGCGGCCCTCTCGAGGAACTGGCGCATCTCGGGCGACATGGCCCCGGTCAGGCGGCGGACCGCCGACCGCAGATGCTCTCCGAAGGGCGTGCCCTCCAGCCCAAGGCCTGCCCGCTCGGCGAAGATCATGGCCGCCACCTCGAGGACCGGAAAGTTCAGAGGCAGACCGGTTTCCTTGTCCAGCTTGTAGTAGACGCGCTGGTCGCGGCGTTCTTCGCCGATCAGGAAACCGGCCTCGCGCAGGTCTCCCAGGTCGCGCTGAACCGTCCGTACCGTGACGCCGGGATCCTGCGCAAGCTCGTGCACCGTCTTGCCGTAGCGCGCGGCCTGCAGTTCCCGCAGCATGTCCAGCTGTCGTACGAGCTGTTTGCTCACGGCGATCTCCTCACCTCAGCAGCAGCATGCGCCGGTGCACCGCCCACTCGCGGGTCTCGAGCCGGTAGACGTAGACGCCGCTGCCCGCTTCCCGGCCGTACTCGTCCCGGCCGTCCCAGGACAGGCGGTGCTCGCCGGCCCCGGGGGCGTGGACCTGCAACTCCCGCACCACCTGGCCCGACAGGTTGTAGATGCGCAGGCGCATGGCCTCGCCCGCCAGGTTCACCGGCACCTGGAGGGGGATCACCGTGGAGGCGTTGAAGGGGTTGGGCGCGTTCTGCTGCAACACCGGGCGGGCGGGGCCCGCTCCCGGGCGAATCTCCCAGGCTTCCTCCGCTACGACCACCACCATGGCCTGCCCCAGCTGGGCGAAGACGGCCAGTATTTCGGGCTGACCTGCCAAGCCTTCGTAGAGCCGCCTCGGCATCTCCGGGCGGTAGGCCCGGTCGATCCATATGTCGTCCCGCAGCACGAAATCGCGCCCCATCCAGTGGGCGGTCTCGCCCGTCTCCTCCACCGACGTGGCCATCAGCCCGTCGTCGTCCTCGCCATCCTCGCCGTCATCGGCGCCCTCGCTGTCCGGGAAGTCATCAGTGCGTGTGGGGGCGCTTGCGAGCCCATCGCCGCCACCCCCGTCCCGCGGCTCGGGGTTGACCTCCACGCCCTCGTCCGGGGCGAACAGGGAGGTCCGCCGCGTCACCAGGCGGTAGTCCAGCCCCAGGGCCAGGATGTCGTCGAGCAGCTCCTGCTCGGGGCCGAAGCGGGCGATCTGCTCCTCCAGGGCCAGCACCTTCTGGTAGGCCCACAACCGGGGCAACAACTCCAGCGACACATCGGTATCCGTGAACTCCAGCGGGTAGTCCACCAGGACGTCCGCCTCCCCCACCTGGCCGCTCACGCTCAGGGTGTAGAGCCCGCCCTGCTGGTAGCGGCCCACCTGGAACAGCTCCCGGCCCGCGGCCAGGGCCTCCACGCCCCGCGGGTGCACGTCGTGGATCTCCGCCGTGCCGAAGGACAGCTCGTCCACCAGCAGCACCGGGAAGGTGAAGTCCTCGAACAGCTCGCGAAGGGCCGCCTCGATGTCTCCCTCCTCCGACAGGAAGTGGGACTCGCCGCCGTGCTCCTCGGCCAGCACGGTCAGGAAGTTCTGGTCCACGTCGCGGCCCACGCCGATGGTGAACAGGCGCGCCCGGCCCTCCGACCACTTGCCCACCAAGTCGCTCAACGGCCCCAGCTCGATCTCGCCGATATTCGGCAGGCCGTCGGTGAGGAAGATCACGTGGTTCACCCGGCCGGCGGGGAAGGCCTGCTGCATCGCTCTTCCGAGACCCGCCTCGAAGTTGCTCACCCCCAACGCGTCCTGCTGGTTGATGAAGGCCGCCGCCGACTCCAGGTTCGACCGGTTGGCCGGCACCGGCGCCGCGGCGAAGGCATCCGCCCGGTGGCTGAAGACGACGATGTTGAACAGGTCCTTCTCCACCAGATTCTCCAGCGCCGCCACCAGCGCCCCCTTCACCGCCTCCAGCTTGCCCCGCTGCATGCTCGACGAGATGTCGATCACGAAGGTCAGGCTCCGGGGCAGGGGATCGGCCGCGGTCAGCTCCGGCACGGGCGGCAGCCACAGGGCGTAGTAGCCCAGGGCCTCGTCCTCCTCCGGCGCGAAGCTGAGCACCGTCGGCAGCTCCAGATCTCCGGTCCGCTGCAGGCTGAGGGTGAAGTCCTCCCGCGGCGTCAGGTCCTCGTCGCCGTAGAACACGTTCGCCGTGTGCGCGTCGGGACGGCCCACCTCGGTGAGCCGCGGCAGGCCCGAGGTGGTCGCCTCGAAGACGTGCTGGCTGCGCACGTGGGCGCGCAGCACGAACAGCTCCATCTGCAGCGCCTGGTCGGTCTCCGGCGCCAGCGGGAAGGTGTAGTCGATGCGGCCGTTGCGCGCGTCGAGCAGCTGCATGTACTCGAACTCCACCCGCCGGCTGCCCTGGGCCGGGAAGGGGAAGATGCTCAGCCGGAACGAGTTCGGCGTCACCTGCTCGATCAGGGCCGGATCGATGCGCTGGCGCACGATGTCGTCGTAGACCCGCCGCGCCTCCTCCTTCTCCATGATCAGCCCCTGGATCCGCTTGTCGCCGATCCACAGCACCAGGTCGGTGATGATGGCGCCCTCGGGCAGGGTGAACTCGTAGATCCCCTCCACCTCCCACTCGGCGTGGTTGGTGAAGATCTGGTCCGTGCGCGTGCGCGCCACCCGCTCGTCGATGCGCACCTCCACGGTGACCGACGTCAGTTCCAGGTGCTGGCGCCCGTCGTCGCCGACGCCGGTGTACACGTAGCCGATGCCGAGGGCGGGCAAGGGGGTCAGCAGCAGGGCGGCGGTGAGAAGGATGTGTCGAGAGTTCATGGCCGGCTCCTTTCGAAGGAGGGGGATGGCAGAGGTTCGATCAGTAGGTGACTATGACACCCCGTGCTCTCAGGGCGGGAATGTGTTCGTTGATGGCCTGATCACTGAGGGGGTTGCCTCCCAAACGTACTGTATCGCCTTCACCCAGGCCGGTGTTGGCGACCAGGGAACTGATGTCCTGGATCTGGTTGCGACCCAGCCACAGCCTTTCCAAGTTCGCCAAGGCGGCCAGAGGGCTCACATCGACGATCTCGTTGCTGCTCAGGTACAGCGTTCTCAGGCTGGTCAAGGAGGCCAAGGGGCTCACATCGACGATCTCGTTGTAGCCCAGAGATAGCCATGCCAAGCTGGTCAAGGCCGCCAGTGGACTCACATCGACGATCTCACTGCTGCTCAACTCCAGCTCTCTCAGGTTGGTCAAGGCGACCAGAGCACTCATATCGACGATCTCGTTGCCACCCAGAAACAGACGCTCCAAGTTGGTCAAGGCGACCAGTGGACTCACATCGACGATCTCATTGCTGCGCAGAGACAGATTTGCCAAGTTGGTCAAGGCGACCAGTGGACTCACATCGACGATCTCGTTGCCACCCAGAGACAGCCGCTCCAAGTTGGTCAAGGTGGCCAGTGGACTCACATCGACGATCCTATTGCTGCGGAGCTCCAGCGATTTCAAGCTGGCCAAGGCCGCCAGAGGACTCACATCGACGATCTCGTTGAAACTCAGGAACAGCACTCTCAGGTTGGTCAAGGCGGCCAGAGGGCCCACATCGACGATCTCGTTGTCATGCAGCCCCAAATCTTCGAGTTGGGTCAAGGCGCCGAGAGGGCTCACATCGACGATCTCGATCGCGTCCAGCCACAGCCCTTCCAAGTCAGCCAGGGTGGCCAGAGGGCTCACATCGACGATCTCGTTGTAACTCAGGTCCAGCTCTCTCAGGTTGGTCAAGGCGGCCAGAGGGCTCACATCCACGATCTCGTTCTCGTCCAGCCACAGCCCCTCCAAGTTGGTCAGGGTGGCCAGAGGGCTCACATCGACGATCTCGTTGTAACTCAGGTCCAGCTCTCTCAGGTTGGTCAGGGCGGCCAGAGGGCTCACATCGACGATCTCGTTGAAGTCCAGACACAACTCCTCCAAGCTGGTCAAGGCCGCCAGAGGACTCACGTCGACGATCCCCCAGCCTGGGAGCTGCAACACTCCCAAGCCGACGGCTTCCGCCAGGGTAACAGGACCCTCCGGCCGCCCCAATGCCCCCAAGACCCACTCTTCCAACTCAGATCCTTGGACCAGGTTGAAAGAAGGGATGAGCACCATCGAGTCTTCGAGCAGAGCAAGGTCTCTGTCGAATGTGTGTGGAGTGACCTGTACGAAGGAGGCAATCTCCTCTCCCACTGAGCTCCGGTTTCCCAGGTACTCGACCAGCCTGTCTGCAGGGGCAGGGTGATCCAGGTCAACTGCCAGGGTGATGCTGCTGTCGATCTGTACCGCCACTCGCCCCGTGCGGCCCTGCCAGCGCTCCTGCAGGAAGGCTGTCACCGCCTCCCAGCCGATGAGGTCGGGGCCTTTCTCCAGCACCGCCAGCTCTGCCGCGCCCGGGTCGATCCGCCAGTCGATGGCGGCCAGGCCCGCCGGCAGGTCGGCGGGCTCACCGGGCCTCAGCGAGAGGCGCGGGCTACCACCCCCCGGGCGCGTCCACACCAGTGTCTCCTGCCGCAGACTGGACGGATCGACGCAGTGAAGGGCCACCAGGCTGTCGGGCCAGCCCTCGTATGCCACCTGGATGCCAGAGAGCGCCTGCTCGGCTTCATCCGCCAGGTCCACCCACAGGCCGCGGGGGAACTCCGGAGACTCGATCATCACCCGGCCGGCGGCATCGCTCACCGCTTGCGCCCGGCCGGTGCTGTCGGTGCCGGCGGCGAAGGGGAACTCAGTCTGTGCCGCTGCCGTGGTGGCGGCCAGGACCAGGAGGACTCCGGCTCGAAGCAGGGACGGCGGTGGACCGGTCAGGGCGATTCGGGCCATCGGAAGCTGCCGGGCAGTCGATCCGGGATCTCGGCCAAACCGGGTGCTCCTGGCCGATGCCAGGGGCGGGCAGGGGGGCCACCAACGCGGCCATGGGGACCAATCGCAGTTGGATAGCCGGCTCTCTTCGCAGAGGGCGGGCCGGGCGTGTCGAGGATGACTTCGACACCCCTGGCTCTCAGGCCGGGGATCTGTTCATCGATGGCCTGGTCGCTGAGAGGATTGTCCTGCAGGTACAGCGTGTCACCATGGGTCAGGACCCCGCTGTCGACCAGGGAACCGATGTCCCGGATCTCGTTGCCACTCAGATCCAGCCATTCCACCCCGGGCAGGGAGGCCAGTGGGCTCACGTCGACGATCTTGTTGGAATGGAGAGACAGCCACTCCAGGCTGGTCAGGGACGCCAGAGGACTCACGTCGCTGATCCCGTTGCCACCCAGGCCCAGCCGTTCCAGGCGGGTCAGGGAGGCCAGAGGGCTCACATCGACGATCCGGTTGTTCGACAGGTCCAGCTCATCCAGAAGGGTCAGGGAGGCCAGAGGACTCACATCAACGATCTTGTTGCCACCCAACCCCAGTCCTCCCAGGCGGGTCAGGGAGGCCAGGGGGGCCACACCGGCGATCTCGTTGTGGCCGAGGAACAGCGCCTGCAGACTGGTCAGGGAGGCCAGGGGACTCACATCGAAGATCCCGTTGTAGTGCAGAGCCAGCCATTCCAGGCCGGTCAAGGAGGCCAAGGGACCCACATCGACGATCCTGTTTCCACCCAGTCCCAGCCACTGCAAGCTGGACAGGGAAACCAGAGGGCTTGCATCCGCGATCTCGTTGCCCCCCAGACCCAGCCCTTCCAGCGTGCTCAGGCAGGCCAGGGGACTCACATCGGCGATCTCGTTGGAATGCAGGGACAACTCCTCCAGGCTGGCCAGGGAGGCCAGGGGGCCCACATCGGCGATCCGGTTCTCCCACAGCCACAACTCTTCCAGGCTGGTCAGGGAGGCCAAAGGACTCACATCGACGATCTCGTTGGCTTGCAGGCCCAACCATTCCAGCCGGGTCAACGAGGCCAGAGGGCTCACATGGACGATCCCATTCCTGCCCAGACCCAGTCCTTTCAGGCGGGTCAGGGAGGCCAGAGGGCCCACATCGACGATCTCATTGCCGGTCAGACCCAGCTGGCTCAGTTTGGTCAAGGAGGCCAGAGGGCTCACATCGACGATCTCATTCCCCCACAGCGACAGCCATCCCAGGCTGGTCATGGAAGCCAGGGGGTTCACATCGACGATCCGGTTCTCGCTCAGGTCGAGGGTTCCCAGGATGGGCAGGAGGGCCAGAG
Organism: Candidatus Latescibacterota bacterium; assembly: GCA_964291625.2. Classification (GTDB taxonomy): domain Bacteria; phylum Latescibacterota; class UBA2968; order UBA8231; family UBA8231; genus UBA8231. The sequence continues at coordinate 790,132 of OZ220089.1, forward strand.
GGCTCACATCGGCGATCTCGTTGTTGCCAAGATACAGCCATGTCAGGCGCCTCAGGGAGGCCAGGGGACTCACATCGACAATGTCGTTGTCCTCCAGGAACAGGTATATCAAGCCGGTCAGGGAGGCCAGAGGGCTCAGGTCGGCGATGTCGTTGTCATCCAGCACCAGCCGCTGCAAGCCGGTCAAGGCGGCCAGAGGGCTCACGTCGACGATCTGCTCGCCTCTGAGATCGAGCCTTCTCAGGGCGGTGGCCTGTGACAGGGTAACCCGGCGGCTGGACGTGCCCAGTTCCGTCAACACCCACCATTCCAGCCTGGACCCCGGGGCCAGGACGAAGGAAGTGATGAGTACAATCGAGTCTTGGAGCGGAGCATGGTATCCATCAAGTGCGTATGGATACAGGACGGCCTCGATGACAGAAGCTCTTGCTCCCAGTGATCTCTCTGCCCTGTCCTGGAGGTAGCCGATCAGCCGCCCTGCCCCCTCCGGGCGAGTCAGGTCGGCAGCTACGGCTGTGCTGCTGTCGATCTGCACCGCCACCCGGACCTGCCCACCCTGCCAGCGCGCCTTCAGAAAGGCGGTTACCGCGTCCCAGCCGATGAGCTCGGGCGCGGTCTCCAGCACCAACAGCTCTTCGGCACCCGGCTCGACCCGCCAGTCGATGGAGGCCAGCCCCGGTGGCAGGCCGGCGGGTTCTGCGGGCATGATCGCCAAGCGCAGGGGATCCCCCCGGGGGCGGGCCCACAGGAGGGTCTCCTGCCGCAGGCCGGTCGGGTCGACGGTCCAGATGGCCGCCAGGCTGTCCGCTCGGCCCTGGTACTCCACCTGGATGCCGGCCAGCGCCTGCCCCGCCTCGTCTGCGAGATGCAACCACACGCCGCGGGGAAACTCCGGCGACTCGATCATCACCCGGCCGGCGGCATCGCTCACCGCCTGCGCCCGACCGCGGCGGTCGGTGCCGGCGGCCTGAGGGAACCCGGTCTGCGCCGTGGCTTCCGGAGCCCCGAGCACCGGAATCGCCAGGAGGAATCCCGATCGAAGGATGGCCAGATGCATGGAGCCGGCCTCTCGTGGGAAGGGTGCTGTCCTCGATGGGCGGACGTCGAACCCATCCTGCAAGCGGGAATTCTCTGCCCTGCCAGTGTTGAGCGAGGGGACGCGCCCTGTCGGCCGCCGCCGAGGCGCCTGACAGCACCCCTCCCCAAGTCGGGCAAGCTACACATTCCTTGAGATGGCAGAAAGGGAAAACCAGACACTGGCGGGAAACCTGCCGGATATCCAGTGACGGGCAATCGATACGGGTTTGTCGTATCCGTGCCGGACACTGCGTCCAATGTCGGCAATACGGAATCACCGTACGACGGACGTGCAGGTCCCTTGGGGCGGTTGCGGAGGTCAGTATTCCACCCTTACTCGTCTGGGTCGATCCGCCAGTCGATGCCGGCCAGCCCCGGTGGCAGGTCTGCCCGGGCCGCGGTCCGGAGGGCCAGGCGCAGAGTGTCGCCACCGAGGCGGGTCCACAGCAGCGTCTCCTGCCGCAGACCCGACGGGTCGGCAGACCAGATGGCCACCAGGCTGTCGGTCCGGCCCTCCTATTCCACCTCGATGCCGGCCAGCGCCTGCTGCTTCATCCGCGAACTCCATCCACAGGCCGCGGGGAAACTCCGGCGACTCGATCATCACCCGGCCGGCGGCATCGCTCACCGCCTGCGCCCGGCCGCTGCTGTCGGTACCGGCGGCGAAGGGGTACTCCGTCTGCGCTGACGACGCGGAAGGTGTCAGCGCCAGGAGAAGCACGGCTCGAAGGGTCGTGAGGTACATGGAGGGCCTCAGGGCAGGAATACACCACCCGGCAGCCGTGAGCCGACCATCTGGTCTCCCCGGCGCTCCTCCAGATGCCTCACCCGGAATCCTCCGGCCTCAGCACCTGCACCGTCTCCGCTTCCGCCTCGATCCGCGGCCAGTCCCACAACTGCGGGATGTACTCCAGGTCCGCCCACTTCCGCGCCTGGTCGGCGTAGTGGTGGCTGCCGGGGTGGCCGGAGGCCCCCAAGGGCACGATCCAGAGGGAGCGGCTCCAGTCGGAGGGGTCGTGGATGTAGCGGTTGACGGACAGACCGGTGACAGTGAAGGGGCCCCTCGGCGGGAAGCTCCCCGCCAGGGGCGTGTCGGAGTCGCCGTGGACGCTCAGCGGCGGCGGGTCGAGCCACTCGGAGCACTTAGGATACGCGTCGGACAGGGGATGCCGCGGCCGGGTGCGGTGCAGGCGCCCCCAGGTCCAGGTGGAGATCTCCTCGCCTAACTCGGCGGCGAGGGCGTCGACGGCTTTCTCCAGCGCGGGGACGACGAGGCTGCTCCAGTCCTCCACGGGGACGGGCAGCGCGGCGGGGTCGTCCTGCTCCATCGCCTTGTGCAGACCCAGGGCCGCCTCCCGCAGGACGGCGTCGGAGCCGGCGGCGCCCGAGAGCACCTCGCCCGCCGCTTCGCCGAAGAGCTCCTCGATCACGCGCAGGATCATCCGCTTCCTCACCTCCGCGTGGATGGTGGGCGCCACCCGGTCGCGGTCGGCGCGGCCGTCCCATTTCTCGAGGACCGCCGCGGCTTCGGCGGCGCGGCCATTCAGCCCTTGGATGGTGCCCAGCACCCCGCAGAGCACACGGGCGGGGTTGGAGACCATGTCGGCGTGGATGGCCGCCATATCGTCGCTGGCGGCGCTCCCGGGCTGCAGATCGAGGAGGTGCGACTGCACGCGGCGGGCCCGGAAGTCGTGGGAGAAGTTCAGGCCCACGTAGTAGGGGTAGTCGTGGCCGGCGACTCTCTGGTTGCAGGTGACGGTGTACCCGCATTCGGGATTGATCGCCTTTGGCAGCTCGTCGTGCGGGATGTAGCCGTCCCACTCGTGGTCCCCGCTCCAGCCCGGCACGGCCCGCCAGCCGTTGGCCTCGCCCCGCACGGGGATCAGCCCCTCGTGCAGGTACCCGAAGTTCCCCCCCACGTCGGCCACGGCGTAGTTGTTGACGCGGTCGGTCCAGTTGCGGAAGGCGTGGTGCAGGCCGTCGACGCTCTCGGCCCTCATGGCGTCGCGGGCGGCGTCCAGCCAGGCGGTGCCTTCCCGCAGGCCGGGGTCGCCGATGGCGATGCCGTGCCCGGCGGCCGGGTCCCCGGCGATCACGGGTCCGTGATGGGTGATGGTGATCTCCGCGGGCTCCGCGGAGCCGCCGCGGACGTCGATCGACTCGCGCAGGACCTCGGCGGGCAGCCACTCCCCCTTGAACTCGTACTCGCGCCCTTCGGCGGTCTCGCGAAAACGCTCGATGAACAGATCTTGTGTATCGGCGCCGCCGTGGGTCATGCCCCAGGCGACGCGGTCGTTGTGACAGAAGTGGAGGGCCCCCGGCACTCCCGGCACCGAGTGGCCGATGACGTGGACGGTGGGACAGGAGAGGTGGACCTGGTAGTAGACGGAGGGCACGTCCAGGCCGCGGTGGGAGTCGCCGGCCACCAGCGGCATGCCCGATTGCGTCAGCCCGCCGGAGATCGACCAGCCGTTGGAGCCGGCCTCGATCTCGCCCAGCCAGTTGGCCTCGCGCACGGCGCCGTCGAGGGCCCCCAGGCCGTCGAGAAGGGGCCCCTCGTACTCCGCCCCGGGAGGCACGGTGAGCAGATTGCCGCGTGGATACCCCTTCATTAGCTTGGCGAGAGGTTCCGCCAGGCCCCTGGCCGCCAGCCGCGTGCGGAACAGCTTCGCCTCGAACGTCCCCAGCAGGGTGTTGCGGATCTTGTACACCGCCGCGCAGTGCCAGTCCGCCCACGGCTCCGGTTCCTTCTCCAGGAGTGAGTATTCCACGGGCAGGGCGCGGGTCGTGTCGATGAAGGCGTTGACCCCTTCGGCGTACGCCCGGACCATGTCGCGGGCCTCGGGGCTGCTGGCCTCGAGATCGCGCCGGGCCGCCCGTCCCATGCCGGCGGCGCGCAGCAGCCGGTCCCGCTTCAGGCCGGCGGCGCCGACGATCTCCGACCAGCGGCCGAGGGCCTGGTGGCGGTCGGCGTCCATGTGCCAGAGACGGTCCTGGGCGGTGGCGAAGCCCTGGGCGAAGAACAGGTCCCACTCGCTGGCGGCGCGAATGTGGGGGATGCCCCACGAGTCGCGGAAGACGTGCACCGGCTCCCGCAGTCCGGGCAGCGACAGGGGCGAGGTCACGTCGGGCAGGGCGGCCTGCAGGTCGTGGCGGGTGATCTCTCTCGTCATCTCTTCATCTCTCGATTCGCGCAAGCTGGAAGGTGGATGATGTGTCAGGCGTAACCCCCGAGGAGAGGTTCCAGTTCGATCTCGAAGGCTATCTCGTGGTGCCCGGTGTGCTCGACCGCCGGGAGGTGGCGCGGCTCAACGAGCTGGCCGACGAGGTCTGGGCCGGCGAGCCCGGCGAGGACGGCCTGCGGCGCACGAGCCGGGTCTCGCAGTGGGGCCCCGCCTTCCGCGACCTGATCGACCATCCCCGCATCCTTCCCTACCTGGTGGAGTGGCTGGGGCCGAAGTTCCGCATCGATCACGACTACTGCATCTTCATGAGCCCCGGCGCCAGCCGCGGCCATCTCCACGGCGGACCGGCGCCCCAGTCGGGGGAGGGCGACCACTGGTACCGCTACTACCCCGACGGCACGATCCGCAACGGCCTCACCGTCTTCACGTACAACCTGAGCGACTGCAATCCCGGCGACGGCGGCTTCGCCTGCATCCCCGGAAGCCACAAGACCAACCTGCGCTCCTCGGTTCCGCGGGAGGTGATGCGCTTCGAGCGCCCCGCCCACTACGTGCGGCAGCCGCCGGCGAAGGCGGGCGACGTCCTCATCTTCACCGAAGCGCTGATCCACGGCACCCTTCCGTGGACGGCCAGCCACGAGCGCCGGGCCCTGCTCTACAAATACAGCCCCGGCCACTCCTCCTGGAGCGACACCTACTACGATCCCGCCGAATATCCCGGCGCGACGGAGCAGCAGATCCGCATCATGGCCCCGCCCTCCGTGGGCCGGCGGCCCGACTCGGTGCAGGCCTGAGTGGATTCCCCGGCCGCCAACCCTCTCAGGCCGGACGCCGTCAGCTCTTCATCGATAGCGGGGTGATGGAGGACCCGCGCGAACCGGACCCGGGGCGCCGCTACAAGATGCTCCACCGGGACCGGACGGGAAAGCGGGAGCCGGGCGTCGGCCCCCGCGACGACGCACGTCTCAAGCTCCACCTGCGATCCACCCGTCGGCACTCGTTTCCCATCGACTGAGGACTCTCCATGCCATCATACGACGATGTCTGGATCACCCGCGGCTTCGAGGCCTTCCGGCGGGGCACCTTCGGCAACGCCGGACAGAACCTCTACGTCTCGCGCGCCGGGGTCCTGCAGCGCATCCATCACCTCGACCTCAACCGCGACGGCTACGTGGACCTGGTGTTCTGCAACGCCCAGGTCCACATGGAGGCGCCGCCGGCCTTCGTCTACGGCGACGTCTTCGGCGCCTGCCACCGCACCGAGCTGCCCGCCGGCGGCAGCCCGACAGCGGCGGTGGCCGACATCAGCGGCGATGGCTACGCCGACCTGATCATCGGCAACGAGAAGAGCGGCAACGCCGGGCGCCTGAACGCCAACATCTACTTCGGTTCGCCCGAGGGGTTGAGCGAGCGCTACCAGACCCTGGTGCCCGCCCACAAGTGCACGTCGGTGGCCGCCGGCGACTTCGACGGCGACGGGCGGGTGGACCTGGCCTTCATGACCGAGGGCCACGTGCGCCTGTTCCAGCAGACCGAACTGGGCCTCGAGGCCAAGAGGTACGTCGACACCGAGATCGAGGGGGTGCAGCTCGGGGCCGCCGACCTGGACGGCGACGGCCATGACGAGCTGATCGTCACTGCCGACGACCGGCCGCCCCGCATCTACTGGGGCGGCGAGGGCGGGATCGATCCCGGCCGCTTCACTCAGGTGCCGGCGCCGGAGGGCTGGGAGCCGCCCGGCCTGGCCGAGACCGAGCTGCTCTCCGAGGAGGAGCGGGTGGGGCCGGTGGCGCCCCTGGCGATCGCCCTCCGGATCGCCGGCGAGCGGCTGCTCTTCGTGGCCGGCGGCGCCTCCCAGTTCCTGGTGCCCGTCGGGGATGACCGCTCCTTCGGACCGCCCCTGAGCTTCGCCTGCCGCAACGCCCTCTCCGTGGCCGCCGGCGACTTCGACGGCGACGGACTGCTTGACCTGGCCTTCGCCTGCCGCGACGTGGACGGCGGCGACGAGTGCAGCTGGCTCTACTTCGGCGGCGAGAGCGGGTTCTCCGAGGACGCCCGCCTGGCAGTGCCGACCCACCGCGCCTGCGACGCGGTCCTGGCCGACCTGAGCGGCGACGGCGCATCCGACCTGGTGATCTGCCAGCAGCGGACGGCGCGGCTCTTCAGCGTCGACTCCCTGGCCTTCGCCGGCGGCGCCCGCCAACTCGGCGAGCCGGTGCGGCTGCCAGCCCACGGCGCCCGGCGGGTGCTGGCGGCCCGGTTCTCCGACGATCCCCTCCCCCAGGTGGTCTTCGCCAACGCCGAGGGCCGGCGCGCCGATCAGGGCGTGGACAGCTACCTCTACTACGGGGGGCCGGACGGGTTCTCGCCCGAGCGCCGCACCGAGCTGCGCAGCCCCGGCACCGCCGGGGCCCTGGCCTGCGACATCGACGACGACGGCTGGGCGGACCTGCTGTTCATCAACAGCTGGGAGAACGCCATCCACCTCGACGCCGGCTCCTACCTCTACCGCGGCGGTCCCGAGGGCTTCCGCAACGAGCCCGACCTGGTCATCCCCACCCGCTACGGCTGGTTCGCCGCCATGGCCGACCTCGACCGCGACGGCTACCTCGACCTGGTCATCTCCCATTTCCACAAGGCGGAGATCCACATCTACCGCGGCGCCCCGGGAGGCTTCGACCTGGAGTCTCCGCAGGTGTTCACCGTCCTGGACGGCCCCGGCGACTACATCCCGCCCCGGCGGCTGGCCCTAGCCGACTTCGACCGTGACGGGTGGCTGGACCTGGTCATCTCCGGCACCGGCCTGAACCGCCTGGTGATCCTGCGCGGCGGCCCCGACGGGTTCAGCCCCGAGCGGCGCTGGACGCTGCCCACCTCCAACATCTCCGGCTACCCCGTAGCCCACGACCTCACCGGCAACGGCTGGCCCGACCTCCTCCTCGGTGGCGGCAAGCCGACCTTCGGCCAGCCCCACGACTCCTTCAACCACATCTTCTGGAACGGTCCCGAGGGCCTGCGCGCCGACCGCCAGACCCAGTTGCCCTGCAACACCGGGCACCGGGTGGCGGTGGCCGACTTCAACGGCGACGGCATCCCCGACCTGCTCTGCTGCGGCTACACGAGCACCGTCGAGCGGGACATCGACGCCCTCATCTACTGGGGCAACCGCGAGACCGGCTTTCGGCCCGGCGACTTCACGCGGCTCCGGGCCCACTCCTCGGCCGGCTGCCTGGCCGCCGACTTCAACGGCAACGGCTACGTGGACATCGCCATCGCCAACCACAAGACCTTCGGCGATCACCTGGGCGAGTCCTTCGTCTACTGGAACGGCCCGGAGGGGTTCTCCGAGGAGCGCCGCACCCGCCTGCCCACGTCGGGGCCCCACGACCTCGCCTTCGCCCAGACCCGCAACATGACGGACAACTCCGAGCAGGAGTACTACGTCTCCGAGCCGTACCACCTGCCCGAGGGGGCCCGGGTGCGGCGCCTGGACTGGGAGGCGGATCTGGCGCCGAAGACCTGGGTCCGCGCCCAGCTGCGCAGCGCCTCGTCGCCCGAGGGGCTGGAGGCGGCGCCGTGGACCACCGGCCACGAGGAGGAGTGGCTGGAACGGGGCGAGGCGGTGCCTGCGGAGGCCACGCAGGGGCGGTGGATCCAGTACCGGCTGGCGCTGGGAGCGGTCAGCGGCGGGTGTACCCCGAGGGTGAGCGAGGTGCGGGTCGAGCACGGGGGGTGAGAGCCCCGCCGCTTCAGATCACTCCCGACAGATCCGCCACGAAGAGCTGGCGCACGCCTTCCGGGGCCGCCTGGAAGCAGACCTTCCGGTAGTCGCGGCTCCAGACGGGGTGGCCGTCCAGGCGGAGCGGCCGCTGCTCGAGGGAGCGCTGGTCGATCGTCGGCAGGGCGCACAGGCCGCACTGCCTCTGCGCGTGGAGATCCGCCAGGCGCAGCACCACATCCTGCCCACCGTTGCCGGCGAGATAGTCGGTGATCAGCCAGCGGCCCGAGGGCTCCACGCTCGGGTGACCTCCGCCCTCCAGGGTATCGCTCAGCAGCCGGCGGCCGGTGCCGTCGCGGTTCACCTGGCAGTAGCGGATCCCGCCCTCCTCCTCCACGTTGCGCACCAGGTGCTCGCCGTCCCCTTGCCAGTTCGGATGCCCTCCCCCGGCGTTCCAGGGGGAGTCGAAGGGCAGGAAGCACAGGTTGCCGCCGTCCGGGTCCATGGCGAAGGTGGCGGGGTTCCGCCCCCCGGAGCCGTCCGGGAAGAGGCAGCGCAGGACCTGCATGATGCCGGTGCCCTGGCGGTTGAACTTGGAGTGCCAGAAGTAGAAGGTGCCGTCCTCCCGGGGCAGCGGGCGCGGCAGGCGGGCGGCCGCGTCGGCCAGGCTCAGCAGCAGGGTGCGCTCGCCGGTGGCCAGGTCGGTGCGCCAGATGCCTTCGTCCTCCGCCGCGCCCGGAGGCAGACGCCGGGGCCGTAGGGGATCGGCGCAGGGCACGCCGTACCCCGGCTGGGTGGCGTCGAGCAGCTCCAGCGGAAAGCCGATGACGCAGGACTCGTCCGGGGCGATGTGGTACATCGGTCCGGCGAAGACCGTCCTCTCCCCGGAGGCGAGATCGATACGCACGCAGCGGGCCTCGCCGTCGACGACGTCGTTGGTGTAGAGGCGGCGGTCGGTGGCTCCCCAGTTGAGCAGCGCCCCGGTCTGGAAGCCCCAGCAGCGGGTGGTGCCGACGGTGCGGATCGACTGTTCCCGCAGGTCGATGACGCAGATCTGCGCCTCGTCCCCGAGGACCGCCAGGCGGTCCTCGAAGGGCAGTCGCGTCGCGGCCAGGTAGCGCTGGGAAGGGCTGAAGGGGCAGACGTCGTAGTAGGTGTGGACGTATGGCGCGTCCCTCGGAGTCACCCGCGTCACGGGAACCTCGAAGGCGCCGGGGCGGAAGGGCTCGAACTCGCAGGAGCACTCCCCCGCGGAGTCGCCCCTCCCGGCCGGACGGGTCAGGGGGTCCAGGTCCTGGCCAGCTCGGCGTACTCCCGCGCCTGGCCGGCGATGTCGACACCCACATCGGCGGACCAGGCGTCGAGGATCTCCCGGAAGACGGGGCCGGGGCGGCCGTCCCCCACGGGGCGGAAGTCGAAGCGGGTGATCGGCACCATGCAGATGGAGGTGCTCGTGAACCAGGCCTCCTCGGCGCCGCGCACGTCGTAGGGCTCCAGGTCGGCCTCGACCACGGGGCGGCCGAGCTTCTCGGCCAGCTCCATGCAGGCGCCCCGGGAGACGCCGCGCAAGATGTCGTGGGGATGGGGCGTCAGGATCTGCCCGTCCTTGACCATGAAGAAGTTGTTTCCCGTGCCCTCGGTGACGAAGCCGCGCTCGTCGGTGAGCAGGGCCATGGCGCCCTCCTCCATGCGGCTCACCTGCAGGTCGGCGCGCTTGTAGAAGATGCGGCTGCGGCTCTTCACCTTCGGGTCGATGTAGCGCGCCGGCACCGACTGCTGCTGGGGGATGATGAAGTGGGCCCCCGACTCGTACTTGTCGGCCAGGCCGCCGATGTGGCGCACCAGGGGGATGACGTTGATCGTCACGATCGGGCTGTCGCCCTCGGGGACCAGCTCGGCGTAGAGGCCGAGGGCGCCGCGGGTGACGTCGTGCATGATCTGGAAGTCGTAGTCGCCGAGGGCCTCGCGGTTGCGCTCGATGGTGGCGTACGTGGCCTCCTCCATGTCGTCGATGGACATCTCCAGGTCGATCTCGGCGTAGTCGATGGAGGCGTAGAGGCGGTCCAGATGCTCGCGCAGGCGGTAGGGCTTCTGCCCGAAGGAGCGGGTCATCTCGAAGACCATGTCCCCGTACATCAGGGCCGAGTCGAAGATGGAGATGCGGGCCTCCTCCTCGGCGACGAACTCCCCGTTGAAGTAGACCCGGCGGCTCGACATCAGCGTTCTCCCTGTCGCGTGTGGATCTCCCGGCGGCGTGCGCCGCGGCTCGGACCCGCGTCAGCCGCGGATCCCCCTGAGCAGCGTCTCCTGCACGAGCAGCTCGTGCTCCCGGGGCCGGTCGGGCTCCTGGCCGCCGGCGATCGTCGCCAGGAAGGCTTCCAGCTCCCGGTCGTAGGAGGTCTGGCGGTCGCAGCCCTCCAGCTCGACGATCTGCTCGCCCTTGCGGAAGCCGCCGCGGTCCTCGTCGAGGCAGAGACGCACCGCGTGGCCCGGCTCGAAGGGCTCCAAAATGATGGCGCTGCCCCGGGTGCCGTAGACCTCGAAGCGGCGCGCCATGGGCGCCGTCTCCATGGCGGCGATGTCGACGATGGCCATGGCCCGGTCGAACTCGTAGACCCCGAGGGTGTTGTCGCTGAAGGCGGGGACCTGCCCCGTGTCGTTGCGCAGGAAGGCGGTGACCCGGGCGGGCCGGCCCAGCATCCACACGACCAGGTCGAGCATGTGGCCGGCGAGATCGTAGTGGACACCGCCGGCGTGGGCCTCGGCGATGCGCTCGCGCGCCTCAGGGGGGACGCTGGTCGACATGTGGGCGCGCACCGAGAAGACGTCGCCGAGGAACCCCGAGCGGGCCCACTCCGTCACCTGGGCGAAGATCGGGTTGTAGCGCAGCATGTAGCCCATCTGCACGTGCAGGCCCTGCTCGCGGGCGCTGTCGAGGACGCGCTCCCACTGCCCGTAGTCGTCCCCGGCGGGCTTGTCGTACCACACGTGCTTCCCCGCGGCGACGATCTGCTCGGTCTGGTCGAGGCTCTGGGAGTTGCGTCCCTCCGAGGCGACGGCGGCGATGCTGTCGTCGGCCAGCATCTCCTCGGCGGTTTCGTACCAGTGCAGACCTTCGTACACGGGATTGTCCGCGGCGCGGCGGCGCTCTTCGTCGTCGGGCTCGCAGATCCCGGCGACCTCGACGACGGGGCTGCTCCTCATGGAGCGCATCTTGCCCGCCGCGTGGCCGTGGCCGGTGCCTGTCTGGGCCATGCGCACTCTGTTCATCGGCCAGCTCTCCTTGCGATCCTGAAGCGGGCAAGAGTATCCCGGGGAGGGGGGTGGGGCAAGAATGGGCGACCGCCCTCAGGCCGATGCCGTCGCCGGCACCTCCCCGAGAGCAATGTCCCTGATCGGCAGGTGGACGACCGCGGCGGCGATCCCAAGGACAATCGCCCCGACCCAGACGGCATCGTAAGACCCCGTGGCGTCGTAGATGCGGCCCCCGAGCCAGACCCCCAGGAAGCCGCCGACCTGGTGGCTGAAGAAGACGATCCCGTAGAGAGAGGAGAGCCGAGCCGGTCCGAAGATCTGCGCCACCATGCCGCTGGTGAGGGGCACGGTGGCCAGCCACAGGAAGCCGATGGCGCAGGCGAAGACCAAGGCGGTGGCGGTGGTGACCGGCACCACCAGGAAGCCGCTGATGATGAGGGCCCGGGCGAGGTAGAGGAAGCTGAGGAGGTACTTCTTCCGGTAGCGGTCGCCGAGGCGGCCGAAAAGCCACGATCCCCCCATGTTGAACAGCCCCACGAGAGCGAGGGCCGTGGCCGCGATCATCTCGGGGAGTCCGTGGTCGGCGAGGTAGGGCGGCAGGTGGGTGGCGATGAAGGCGACGTGGAAGCCGCAGACGAAGAAGCCGGCGTTGAGCAGCAGGTAGCCCGAGTGCCGGCCCGCCCGCGACAGGTGGCGGGAGAAGCTGTCCTCGATGTCGGAGGCGTGGGGGGCCTGCGAGGCCCGCGGGAACCCGAGGGCGAAGGGGGCGATGGCCGCGACCACGGCGGCGCCGTAGAGCAGGGTCGCCTGCCAGGAGACGGTCTGGATGAGCCACTGGATCAGCGGCACGACGGCGAAGGTGCCGAAGGAGCCGGCGGCGGTCACGAGGCCGAAGGACGAGGCCCTCTTCTCGGCGGGCACGACGCGGGCCACGGCGCCGAGGAGGACGACGTAGGAGGTGGCGCTGAGAGCGAGACCGACCAGGGCCCCGAGGGAGAGGTAGGTGAGCCAGGGGGTGCTGGCCACGGCGAGGAGGGCGAAGCCGGCCGCGTAGAGGAGGGCTCCCACGGCCACCACCCGGCGGGGGCCGATGCGGTCGGCGAGGATCCCGGCGACCGGCAGCCCGAAGAGGATGTTCTGCAGGGCCATGGCGAGGCTGAAGGTCTCCCGGCCCGTGGACAGCGCTTCGGTCACCGGCTGCAGGAAGAGGCCGAAGGACTGCCTTGCACCCATGGAGACGGCGACGATGACCGCGCTCACCAGGATGACGAGGGTGGATCTGCTCAAGACGGGGCGTGGGGGCCGGCCGGAGCTCAGGCTCGGCGGCTCCGATGGGCAACGGGGGATCGGTGGCTGGCCGCGGTCAGGGGTTGGCTCTATCCGCCGCCAAGCCGGACGCCGAGGCCGAGGACGAGGGAGAAGACGTCAGCTTCGGCATCGAGCCATCGGCGATACTGCCCTTCCATTCGCAGAAGAAGAGCAGGCCGGATGCGCCATTGGTAACCCAAACCGAACCCGGCGCTGTAATCGGTCTCGGAATAGTCTTTGGTGACCCTGTCAGCCCAATCAACCCAACTCAGGGAGCCTTGCCCCAGCAGGTAGATGCCGGGCCTTGAGCTGCCTCCCGGAAAGAAGGCGGCCCGGCCTCCCAGCCAGAGTGCATTGAGCGTTGAGTCGAAACTCTCCCCAACATACTCAAAATCCGAGGAAGTCCTCCGAAAGGCGAACTCCGGACCAATGGCCAGTTGCTCACCTGGAAGCCAGGATACGTAAAGTGAGGGCAGAGACGGGGCCGGCCCAGGAATCTCCCCCCCGGGAAACTGAATCAAAGTCCCGTCTCCCGTATCGTCCGTGCCACGGCTGGCCACCCCGAACAGCATCCCCACTTCCTGGGCCGTAGCCTGCGAGACCAGCATGAGAGCCACAAAGCAGGTCAGCAACGTACGAAGCTGCATGGTGCACCTCCTCGGCGCGCCCTGGGGGGCCGGCTGTCGGCTGACTTGCGGACGCGCGCGCCGGGGGCGGCGGATCCCGAGCGCAGGTGCCTCAGGCCGCTTCCAGCCGGTTCTCCGGCATGTTCTCCAGCCGCGTCAGCCAGTAGTGGGCGTCGAAGTTGTCGTCGCCGGTGAGGAACCTCCACAGCTTGATGCGGTTGACGATCTCCAGGCGCCCGTCGGCGGCCTCGAACCAGGGCTCCTGCTGGTTGAGGATCGTGGCGACCCCCTGCTGGTGGCTCGACCCGCCGTAGATGATCTCCGGCCCTCCGCCCTCCTCCAGGTCGTCGGTGTTCCACAGCCGCAGCTGCCGCACCGCCGGGTTGAGGCGGATCTTGAACATGTAGCGGACGCGGTCGGTCTGGTTCCGCCGGCCGCAGTGCCAGATGCCGTGGTGGACGACGGCCAGGGTGCCGGCCTTGCAGACCATGGGCAGCTGGCCGAGGAAGTTCTGGTAGCGGCCAACGTCGAGCTCGTTGACGCGGCGGAAGTGGCTTCCCGGCAGGAGCATGGTGCCGCCCATCTCCAGCGGGACGTCGTGGGGGAAGTACATGAGCTGGATGTCGAAGTGCATGCGCGTGTCGATGATCGAGTCGCCGTGCAGCCCCTGGGCGTGGCCCTCGTTGGGCTGGCGCACGTGGACGGCCTGGTGGTCGAAGAGCGGGTCCGGGCCGACAAGGCTCTGGACGATCCCGTGGATCTCCGGCATCCGGAGCATGCGCCCGATGGCGGACTCGGGATAGCACTTCGACAGGGGCGTGCCCGCCGGCTGGCTGGCGATGCCGTCGCCGTCGATCTCGGCGATCACCGCCTGGTTGATCTCCTCGGGCACGATCTCGTCGAACCGCAGCACGCCGCGGGCGACGAACTCGGACATCTGTCTCGAGTCGAGCAGGTATTGCTTGTCCACCATCAGTCGATCTCCTCCAGCTTCTCGAAGATGAACTCGTTCTTCTGAAACGAGGTTGTGTACTCGGTGCCCGGATAGGGCGGGTTCAGCTGCGGGAACTGGATCACCCGCCAGCCGTCGAGCAGGGCGTCGAGGCCGGTGGCGTACGGGGGCTCGGTGCTGTCGCCGGTCGTGTGGTGCTCCCGGCCGGTGCCGTCGTAGAAGGTCCAGCCCTTGACCGGGCTGTCGAGGGCGGAGTAGGACAGGTAGAGGATCATCACTTTCTGTCGGCGCTGCGGCATCGTCGACCTTCCCCCGGCTGGTTCTTACGTAAAAAGGCCGCCGGGTCCCCCTCGGCCCGGCGGCCTTTCGGTTGTCGTGAAAGGGCCGCTGCCACTACCCGCGACGGCCCCGCTCATCGGACCTGATCCCTACTTGACCCGGTTGATCGCCCTCTTGCAGAGGATGGTGACGGCGCCGCTGAACAGGGCGACGCTCACGCCGCCGAGAATGCCGTTCAGGGGATCGCCGACGGCGGGGATGTTGCTCAGCACGCCCGTGCCCGCCGCCCCTCCGACGGCGAGGGTGACAACCAGGTAGGCGGTGGCGTCCTCCGCATCGACCGCCATGGCCCCGTACACAAGGCCCAGGATGACAAGGACAAGCGGCAGGTAGCCTCCGATCGCCCCGGCTGCCAGGCCCTCCACGATGGCCGCCAGTGTGATCAGGCCAATCAGGATTCGAGTTGCCATTTCTTCCTCCCTGAGAAATCGGCGTCACGCCCAGGGGCCACACCTCCCGTGACGATCACCGACGGCGGAGCCGCCGGACATGTACGCCCGTGGCAAAGAATCGTCTCGAAGAATCGGCTTTTGGTTCCCTGGCACCGTCGTGTTTCTCGGACCTCGGCGCCGGACGAGGCCGGCGCCGGGAGGGAGAGACCGTCTGTCGGGGCAGCCAGTATGATGGCATTTCAGAGGCCGGACAGCAAGCTTTTTCGGTCCCCTTGCTGCTCAGCCGGGCACCTCCTCCAACGGGAAGCGGTAGCCTCTCACGTAGCAGTTGTGGCCGCGGTCCGGCTGCAGCCAGGCCAGGGACGGGAACCCCACGGCCATGCCGTTGCCGAAGTAGTCGACGACGAAGCACTCGCCGTCGGCGAAGGCCACGGGCACCGGCTTGCCCCAGTCGCCGGCGTCGACGCAGTGCTCCAGCTCCAGCAGACGGTCCTCCTGCCAGGCGTCGGGCAGGCCGTCCCGGTCGTGCCGCCAGCGGTAGCGGTGGTCGGGCAGCCAGCGGTTGCCGGTGATGTCGAGGCTCACCGAGCGCCACAGGCTGCGGCCGGCGTTGGAGGGCCGGACGTACCGGGGCAGCCGCACCCGCATCGGGTAGAGCTCGGGGCGCGGCAGCTCGCGGTGGTCGAACTTGCAGCCGAAGGCGTTGCATGGGGCGTGGCTCACCGGCGCCAGGTCGATGGCGGGAAAGACGAGGACCTGCCGGCCGTCCACGTGGACGCGGAGCACCCCCCGCTCCAGCTCCAGGCGGTAGCGGTGCCACTGGTCGCCGGCCACGGCCACGCGGCTGTGGCCGGGGATGTGCTCCAGGTCGATGTGATCGGGGTAGATGCGCAGCCAGCCGGCGCCCCTGAGGCCGAGGCTGCAGGCCTGTCCGGCGTTGGCCGGGCAGCGGACCTCGGCCTCGAGGACCACGTGGGCCGCCGCATCGTCGGCCGGCATCAGGTAGAACTGGGCGAAGGCGCCGGGGGCGTCGTCGGTCTGCAGCAGCAGGCCTTCGTCCGTGAGCTGCACCGGCGAAGCCCCGGCCGCCGGATAGCGGCACGACGACAACCGGTACCCCGGCAGATCCCCGAGATCGCCGCGCCACACGAGGCTGTTGGCCCGGCCGCCGACGTTGCGGTAGGCCAGCAGGTGGGTCCCGTCGCCGAGGTCGAAGGCCGCCGGCCAGTGGCCGACGAAGGGGGTCGCATACGGCCGGCTCCAGGTGCGCCCGCCGTCGTCGGAGGCGGCGGCGAAGATGGGGAAGTTGGCGTAGTGGTTCTCGCGCATGAGGATGACAAGGCGGCCCCCCGCGGTCTCGGCCAGGCAGGCCTCTCCCAGCTGCAGGGGACAGTCCTCCGGCACCACGGGATCTCCGAAGGGCTCCCACGTCCGCCCGCGGTCGAGGGAGCGCAGCAGCCGGTTGAGGCCGGTGTAGACCAGCAGCTCGCCGCTGCGCCGCTCCAGGACGGCGCCGTCCTGGCGGAACCCCTGGCCGCGGGCCATGGGCCGCTCCGGCGACCAGCTCCCGCCTTCGTCGTCGCTGACGCGCAGGATGGGGGTGGTGGGACGGCGCTCCGGCCAGCCCTCGGAGAAGTAGTGCATGAGCACGCGGCCGCCGCGCAGGGCGGTCAGGTAGAGGCCGCCGGTGGCGACGAAGGGCCGGCCGCGGTCGAAGTCGCCCTCGGCCAGGGTTTCCGGCGCCGCCCAGGTGCGGCCGCGGTCGCCGCTGGTCATGGCCACGACCCGCTGCCAGCGCGAGGCGCCGTGGCCGTAGGCCTGCTTGACGCCCAGAACGAGGCGGCCGCCCGGCGTCAGGCAGAGGCCGGCGAAGCCCTGCCACAGGCCCGGGTCGCGGGCCACGAAGGCGGTCTGGTCGGAGGGGACGGTTCTCAAGGGGTGCTCCCGGTTCGGAAGGAAGGTAGGCCGGGTGTCCCAGGGGGCTGTGGCGAAGCCAGACCCGGATTCCACGAGGAAGCCACTCTCCCGGGGGCGTGCCTCACCGCTCGAAACGCTCCTTCTCCGGCCGCAGCCCGGGCCAGGGAGGGGAACCCCCACGCGCATCCCGTTGCCGAAGTAGTGGGAGGAGTTCGCGGGCCCGGTGGACGCGGTCCGGCCCAGATGCGAAGCTTGATTCGGGCCCAGGGCCGAGGAGACCGCCGATGACCGAATCCAGCCGTTACACCGCCGACCAGCCGGCCGGCCACGAGGTCCTGCACGCGGCGCGGGAACTGCGCTACCGCATGCTCGCCGACCCGCACAGGCCCGGGTACCACTTCGCCATCCCCGAGGACAACGGCCACCCCGGCGACCCGAACGGCGCCTTCTTCGCCAACGGCCGCTACCACCTGATGTACCTCTACAACCACGCCGATCTCGGCTTCGTCTGGGGGCACGTCTCCAGCGCCGACCTGCTGCACTGGCGCCACCACCCGTACGCCATCGGTCCAGGCGAGGGCGACGTGGGCTGCTTCAGCGGCGGCGCCTTCCTCGATGGCGACGGCCGCGCCGTCCTCTCCTACTGGGGGCTCTGGGAGGAGCGCGGCATCTGCCTCGCCTTCTCCGGCGACGAACACTACGACACCTGGACCAAGAGCGCCGCCAACCCGGTGATCGCCTCCACCGGCCGCGGCTTCACCGAGACCGTGGACGGCCGCGGCCAGCCGCTGGTCTACGGCTCCTCCGACCCTTCGCAGATCTGGAGGAAGGACGGCCGGTACTACCTGCTCACCGGCAACCTGCAGGTTCTCGACAAGCTCGGCCGCGCCGAGGACTCCCCCCCGGAGCAGCAGGGGGACCGCCTCTACCTGTTCGTCTCCGACGACCTGGAGCGCTGGGACTACCTGCACCCCTTCTACGAGTCCCGCCGGGAGTGGACGGACCGCAGCGAGGACAACATGTGCCCCAGCTTCCTGCCCCTGCCGTCGAGCGAGAGCGGCGGCGAGCCGAGCGGCCGGCACCTGCTGCTGTTCATCTCCCACAACAAGGGGTGCCAGTACTACGTCGGCACCTACGACACCGCCGGCGACCGCTTCATCCCGGAGCGCCACGGCCGCATGACCTGGTGCGACAACGCCTACTTCGCCCCGGAAGCCCTCGTCGACGGGCAGGGCCGCCAGATCATGTGGGCCTGGATCTTCGACGACCGCCCCGAGGAGGTGTGGCGGCCCAGCGGCTGGAACGGCATGTACGGGCTGCCGCGCGCCCTGTGGCTCGGCGACGACGGCGGCCTGCGCATGGCCCCGGTGGAGGAGCTGTCCCTGCTGCGCCAGGGGCACCGTTCGAAGGGCCCCTTCGCAGTAAGCGGCGGCCAGGAAGTCGAGCTCGAGCTGTTCGGCCGCGAGCTGATGGAGCTGGAGATCACCATCGATCCGGGGTCCGCCCGGCGCTGCGGCGTGCGCGTCTGCTGCTCGGAGGACGGCCGCGAGGAGACGGCCCTGCTCTACGACGCCGGGGCCGGCGAGTTGCAGTGCGACACCACCCGCAGCAGCCTCGGCTTCGGCCGCAAGGTGGTCGAGGCCGGCCCCCTGGAGCTGCCGCCGGGGGAGCCCCTGCGCCTGCGGGTCTTCGTGGACCGCTCCATCGTCGAGGTCTACGCCAACGAGCGCCAGGCCCTGGCCCGGGCCGTGTACCCCACTCTCGGGGGCCGCGGGGTGCGGGTCTTCGCCGAGGGCGGCGAGGCCCGCGTGGCCAGCGCCCACGCCTGGGAGCTGATGCCCTCCAACCCATTGTAGCAGCACTCATCCCTCAACCCTTTGCGAGGAGAACCACGCAATGAGCTTTCGCAAAGCGGCCGCATGCGCGGCCGCCGTCTGCCTGTCCACCGTCGCCGTGCTCGAGTCGCAGCCGCCGGGTGGCGGGTTCCCGGGCGGCGGCATGGTCCACACCATCACGAAGGCGGCCGGCGCCTCCCCCGACCAGGTCTTCGCCATGTTGGCCTTTGATGAGAAGTTCAACGTGACCGACGAGCAGTTGCCGGGGCTGCGCGAGGCCCTGCGGCCGCTGTACTTCGAGCAGCGCCAGTCGCTGGCGCAACTCATGCTCGGCGGCGGCGCCGGCAACCCCCAGGCCATGATCCAGGCCCTGGGCCAGCAGCAGAGCAAGATGCGCGACAAGGTCCTGGCCGCGGTCTCCGAGACCCTGAGCGCCGACCAGATGGCGACCCTGAAGGCGGCGTTGAAGCAGCCGCCGCTCCCGCCCGGGATGGGCCAGGGGAGTGCCGGACCGCGCGGGGAGCCCCCCCCGGGCTACTAGCCGCCGCGCCGTCGAAGACCCGGCGCCCAAGCTGCTCCAGGATGGGCCCGCGCAGGGGAACGGCGTCTGACCGATGGCCAGCGCCGGAGGGCCGCGGTCGGCGCCGGTCTCCTGCGGGCCCGTCCTGGGCCGGCGCCAACCGCGTACTCACCAGGGTCTTGCGGACCTACCGCCAGTGCGGGGGCACGATGGGAGCGTCGAACCCGAGCTTCTCCGCGACCCAGGTCTCCTCGTACAGGCCGTCCTTGTAGCCGGAGCGCTGAGAGGCGTGGACCGTCGTCTCGCCGCGGATGCTGTCCGTGAACGGACGAATCGCTTCCGGCCCCAGCATCGAGCCTTCGGGCTCCGCCATGATGAGGGTGGTCGCCGCTACGCTGGGGGCGAAGGCCCGCAGGTCGAAGCAGGACAAGGTGGCCGCCACTGCATCCCGCGCCGACGGAGTGCTTCTCAGGAAGTCGTTGTACTCTTCCAGAGGGTAGGCCCGGGCGCGTTCCGCGAGAGCGAGGGAATCGAGGAACAACGCGGGCGTGCACGCCAGGTGGGTGGCCATCGGCCGCAGGGCGAGCGTCTGCAGGGCCACATCGTTGCCGATGGCCGCTACCCGCGTCCTGTCGACGAACTCGAGGGAGTTGAGGAACTCCAGGCCCCGCACCGCGTCGGCGGCGATCCCCCGGAAAACGTAGGTCGCCGGCGATTCGATCCCCTCGGTGAGCAGTCCGGGGAACATCGCCGCGAAGGGCTTGTCGGCGTTTCGCTGTCCCCTGCCGGCCAGGGAGAACGTCACGAACCGGCTGCGGATGGCGTTCGCCGATCCCTGGGGGATCATCTGATGTACGCTCATGTACTTCGGCGGCCAGTAGAGCGCCGGAAACGGCCCGTCTCCCTTCGGCACGCCCAGGTATCCGTAGAGCCGGTACGGACCGATGCTGGTGAGGCGGATACCGCTCATGGTGGCGAAATCGGTCTCCCGCAGCGGTATCGCCTCGACTTCAGGCTCCGCTGGCGTCGAGTCCAGTTCCGCGAGAACGCCTTCCCAGTACGCGTCGAACCCCTCCGGCCTCGGGAAGGTGGATTCAGGCATCCGGCGCCTCCAGGCCGAGATGACGGGCGAAGAAGTCGCCCTCGATCGCCCCGTGCTCGTGACCTCCCGCGTCGTGTCCGTGGCCATCGTAGACGTAGAGCCGCTTCTCCTCGCTCGCGATTTCGCGGAAGAGGGCGTGACCCGTCTCGGGGGGGCAGATGTTGTCCTGCAGCCCGATGTTGACGATGACGGGGCAGGTGATCCGGTCCGCGAAGTTGATGCAGTCGAAGTAGCTCAGCGTCCGCTCGACCTGCTGTCGGCTGTCCGGGTGAAGCCTGAGATAGTCGTTGATCTCCTGGTACGGGTAGGTGCCGGTGAGCTCGATCGAGTCCATGAACCCGGTCAGGTACGGCGCCCCGGCGGCCGCGGCCCTCACCTCGCCGCGCATGGCGGCGGTGCACAGGGTCAGCCCGCCTCCCTGGCTGCTCCCCCGGACCCCGATCCTGTCGGGGTCCACCTCGGGCCGGGAGAGCAGGAAGTCGACGCCGCGCCAGGTGTCGACGTAAAAGCCGCGGTATGAGTACACGTTGCGGTCCACGATCCCGTAGGTCAGAAGACCCGGGTATCCGGGATTGAACTGCCCGTTGGAGCGCAGCTTGCCCCGCGGCGCGACACACAGCGTGGCGTAGCCTGCTTGCGCCCACCCTTTGGGAATGGCCGGATCGCCCAGGTACCCGGGGCCGATCAGGAGCGCCGGCAGCGGCCCTCGCCCTTCCCTCGGCAGGCAGTACCAGGCCGCGACTCTCACGTGGTCGATGCTGTCGTAGAAGATCTGGAAGACCTCGACTCCTTCATCCGACCGCAAGGGGTCCGGCTCGACCTCCGCGTTGAGCTCCACGAGGGCCGCCTGGTCCATCACGTCCGCCCAGAAGGCGTCGAAGTCGTCGGGCTTGCGCGTGCCGGCCATCACACCTTTCTCACAACATCTCCAACCCGTATCGCGCCCGGGCGGACGACCTTGGCGTTGACGCCGCGAAGCTGAAGCCGCTTGCCCTCCGGAGAGCTGATGAACTTCAGCGCCTCCAGCCCGAAGCGGGCCGCGTACTTCCTGCAGCCCGTGTGGGGCGGCTCCGTGATCTCGATCAGGGCCTCGCCGAGGGACAGGCGGGTCCCTGGCGGAATGTTGTCCACGCTCAGGTCGAAGTCGACGTAGAGCTGGTCCCCCGCCAGGGGCCGGCGCCCTTCTTCCGGGGCCACTGCGGCCATGGCGCGGGCGTTCGTCAGGGTGAGCTGCAGCTCCGGGTTCGCAGAGCCATCCGGGGTCTGCGAGCTGCCGCGCTGTTTCCAGTTGTCCCCCACCAGTCCCTCCGCCGGATCGAGTTCCCCCGAGTCCAGGACTTCCCGCGTCTCCGTCTGCGGCCTCCGCACGATGAGTCTCAGCACACCGGCGGTCCTGGGCGACTGACGGATGTGGTCCAGCCCGGCCATGAGCTCTTCCAGGGGCACGTGTCTCTCTTCTTCCAAGTCGACCTCCTTGTCTTTGGCGGCAGCGGATACCTTAGCCCGGGCGATCTGTCCCGACCAGGGTCGGAACGACTCCCATGGAAGTGGCGCGCCGCCCATCGGCCATGCCGTACTGCCGGCAGCCTGGGTCCATGTGACGACTGGAGGCTACTTGATGTGCACCAGCGGCCGGCGGTGCAGTTGGGCGCCGACGCTCAGACTGGCCCAGTAGAGCCCCGAGGCCACTGGACGCCCCCGGTCGTTGCGGGCATCCCAGACCGCCAGATGGCGGCCTGCCCCCCGGCCGGCGGCCAGCCGGCGCACCAGCTGGCCATCGACCCCGTAGATCCGCAGGGCATACTCCGCCTCGACGGGCAGGCGAAAGGGGATTCTCGTGAAACTGTTGAATGGATTGGGGTAGTTGCCCGACAGGGCCGCCCGGCCGGGGGTGCTCTGCTCCACCTCTTCCACGCCGGTGCGGACGACCGCGGGCAGGTACTCGGAGAGTGCGGCGCCGCTGATGATGTGGGCTTCCCCCGCGTTGTCGCGTTGGTTGCCGGGGCCGTCGCCGGCCATGCCGTTGGGGATGGCGTCGACGCGTCCGTCGCCGTCCATGTCGCCGCTGGCCCCCCAGTAGGCCGAGAAGTCGACCGGGTCGGGCGCCGCGATCCACACGACGGGCACGGCGGGATCGGCCAGGTCGATCTCCCGGGGCAGGTCGGGGCCGCCGGCCATCACCGCGAAACCGCCCGCCAGGCGGCGCTTCAGCGGCCCCTCGTCGCCGGGCACGCCGACGAAGAGGTCGTCGTAGCCGTCGCCGTGGATATCGCCGGCCGCCACGGCGTCGCCGGTGATCGCCTTGGGGCGAGCCCCGTAGATGACTGTCATGTCCTGCGTCGGCGCGGCCATGTCCAGCCGCTGTCCGCGCCGGCGGGGACCGCCGTACACCACGTACACCTCGCCGGCGTCGGGGCGCATGTTGCCCGGACCGTCGGCCCGGTAGGCGCCGATGAACAGGTCCTGGATACCATCGCCGTCGATGTCGGCCAGGACGATCTCCTCCCCCAGGCGGTCGGGCGAGTCGTCATCGCCGCCGTCGGCGCCGTAGACGATGGTCAGATCGGCGGGCGGATCCCCTGCCAGGTCGATGGCGGGCGGACGCCGGGGACCGCCGTAGACCACGTACATCTCGCCGGCGTTCTCCCGCTGGTTCCGCGGGCCGTCGCCGGCGCCGCCCCTGCGCCGGTAGGCGTTGCGCAGGGTACCGAAAGCGGCCGCGCCAATGGCGATGTCGTCGAACCCGTCGCCGTCGAAGTCGCCGGCGGCCACCGTCGACCCGGCGTGGTCCAGGGCATCGATGCCGTAGATGATGGTCCTGGGGTGTTCCGAGGCCGCCAGATCGATGGCCGAGTCCGCATCGAGAGGGCCGTAGAGGACGTACACCCGCCCCGTCTCGACCTCCCCCGTCATCCCCGAGGCCTGGTCGGCCCCCACCACCGCATCCCGGTGGCCGTCGCCGTCGAAGTCGCCGGCGGTCATCCAGACGCCCAGGCGGCCGTTGCCCTCGGCGCCGGTGACGACGCTCAGCCCCTCGGGCCAGGGGCGTTGGGCCAGATCCAGCCGCCCGCCCGCGGCGCGCAACCGGGAGATGAGCTCGGCCGAGAACAGGTATAGCTTGCCGGCGTCGGGGCGTTCGGGGGCATCGGCGTAGAAGGCGCCCACGAGCAGATCGGCGCGACCGTCGCCCACGAGGTCCTCCACATGGGTCTTGATGCCGAAGAGGTCGCGGCGGGCCTCGCCGTACAACGTGACCACATCCCGGGGTCGGCGGCCAGGTCCAGGCCGTCCCCCGATAGCGGGGTGCTGAAGCAGACGGCCACTTCGCCGGAGTTGTGGCGGTCATTGGCGGGGCCATCGCCGGCCATGGCCGAGATCACCAGGGCATACGTCGCGCCCGTCGACGTCGAGATCACCCGCGGTGAAAGGGGATTCTCGTGAACTCGTTGCATCGTTGATGTCGGGGTTGTACACCGTGAACTGCCCCGCCTGGGCGGTATCGGCCAGGTCCCAGACATGCACGATCTGGGAGGAGACCGGCATGGCCAGGCAGCACCACAGGAGCGGCGACAGGAGGGCGCCGCGCTTCACGGACCCACACACTTCATGTCGAAACCCGCTCAACGGCCTCGAAGAAGCCCGCGTTCGATGCGCTGAAGCCGTACTGCTGCTCCACTTCCCGGATGGCGATCTCCGTCGTGAACAACTCATCGAAGGTGTCGGGAAACTCCACCCCGGTCGTGGCGTCGCGGAGCAGTACGATGTTGTAGCCGTACCGCCCCATGGCGCGGATGCCGTAGTCCCTGCCCAGTACACACCAGTTGGTTGCGAAGCCGGCATAGAGCAGATGCACGATCCGCCGCTCCTCCAGCAGCTCGTGCAACTGCGGCCCCGTGGCGATGACGAACTCCTCGGGCTGCACATCGATGGCGGGAGAGACGGAGAGTTGCGGCGCCAGCTCGTCCCAGTGCACGCCGATACCCGGCGGCTGACTGCGAGGTCCGCGGTAGACGGCATGGTCGCCCTCCCGGTTCCGGAAAGCGGCGGGCGGCCACGTGGGCGCGGCGGACGGTTCGGGCGGCTTGTGCCGGCGGAGCTGCGGGAACTGCTCCGCCACCGGCGGCGAAGGGGCGTGTACGATGGTCAGGCCCACCCGCCGCGCCGCGTCCAGCACCGGCGCGATGCAGTCGGCCGTGATCCGTGCGGCCCGTTCCATCCAGCTCTCGATGAAGTGCACGTTCCACAGATCGACGAGGACCAGCGCGGTCTCCTCGACCGGCAAGGGCATGTCGAGCTCGCGGCGGATGAAGGCGGTCTCGCGGCACGGCACATCGGCGGGTGTGCTGTCCTGGAAGTAGCGGACACGCAGGTTCAGGCGCTTCATGGCACCTGAACATAGGCAGATTGGTGAACCGCGGCCGGTACCCCCATCCCCGGGCCGCCGGGCTACTCCGCCCTCGATTCGTAGGCCGACAGCTGCTCCAGCATCGGCTCCCGCAGCTTCACCGGCGTCAGGTCGATGGCCTGCCGCTGGATGGCCGCGGCGGCCGGCCATTCCCCCTGCCGGGCCCTGGCCTGGGCGATCCCCAGCAGGGTCTGCACCAGCGTCCTGCGGGCCAGGGGCAGGCTCACCTGCCGGGCCTGGGCCTGCTCCAGCACCTGGCGCGCCTCGTCGACGCGCCCGGCCCGCGCCAGGGCGATGACCAGGTTGTTGAGGGCCCTGGCATCGTCGGGGATCAGCTCGACGGCGCGGCGGAAGTGGTCCAGCGCTTCGGCCAGGCGCCCCTGCTCCTCGAGCAGGACCCCTGTGTTGATGTGGGCCCTCGGAAAATCCGGCCGCAGGGCCAGCGCCCGGCGCAGCGAGCCCAGGGCCGCCGCCGACTCACCCCGGGCGTAGTGGGCCATCCCCTGGCCGTAGTGGGCCTCGGCCAGCTCCGCATCCTGCGCCAACGCCCGGCCATAGTGAGACATGGCCGCCTCGATCTCGTTCTGGCGCAACAGGACATTGGCCAGATTCGTGTACGTCTCGGCCTCCGATGCCAACTCCAGCGAACGCTCGAAGGCCTCCTGCGCTTCGGTCAGGCGCCCGGCCTCCGCCAGGGCCAACCCCAGCTTCGACCACGCCCCCGGGTGCGCGGGGTCGACGCGGACGGCCTGGCGATAGCGGTCGATCTCCTGCTTGAGAGGCTGCAGCGCTTCGAACTGGCGCAAGGCCTGGTTGGCCGCCTGCTCCTTGCCCAACCGCTGGTAGGTCCGCGCCAGGTCGAGGTAGGGCATCGGCTCCCGGGGCGCCAGTTCCCGCGCCCGGGCAAAGGCGGCGATCGCCGCCTCGCCGTCGCCGAGGTGGTTGCGGGCCAGGCCGAGGCGGTAGTGGGTCTCCCAGTCCCCTGGCGCCAGGGCCGCGGCCCTCGCCAGGGTCGCCGCGGCCCTGGCGGGCTGGTTGAGATGGAGATAGGCGACCCCCAGCAACCGGGCCACCTCGACGACCGCGGTGTCCTGAGCCGCAACGCGCTCCAGCACCTCCACCGCCTCCTCGTAGCGCCCCAGTCCCGAGTAGAGGGTCACGCCGGCGGCGTAGTGCAGCCGCACCGCGTCCGGATAGTGCCTCAGCGCTGGCCGCACCAGGGCCACGACCTCGCGATAGCGGCCCTCCTTGTAGAGCGCGGTGGCCCGCTCGTAGTACTCCTCCGCCGTCCAGTCCGGATGGAATGCAACCTCCTCGATGGAGTCCGCACGTGCGACCAGCGTCGCCGGTTCCACCACCGGCGGCGACACCTGGCGGCTGTAGTGGGCGATCTCCCCTCCTCGCCCTCGCGCAGGACGAGATAGCGCCGAAGGGGAGGATCTTCCACGACCTGCACCTGCCCCGACGGCCAGCGGACCTCGATCCTGTCGACCTGCGCCCGCTCTCCCAGCCCGAAGAGCACCCGGCCGTCGTTGGCCGACAGATAGCCATAGCCGCGCTTGGCCTGCCGCACGAGCACCCGCCCCTCCGCCTCGAGGCGTACGCCGGCTCCTTCGGCGGACTCCCCCGGCGCGGCGATGAGATCCAGACCCACCCAGTCGTTGCGGTTGCCGCCGTCGTTGCGCAGCAGCACCAGGCGGTCGTTGAGGTTGTTCACCGCCAGATCGAGGTCGCCGTCGTTGTCGTAGTCGCCGAAGGCGGTGCCCCGGCTGACCTGCTCGGCCTCCAGACCCGCCGGGTCGGCCAGGGCGAAGACGCCCTCCCGGTTCCAGTACAGCAGGTTGCGCTGGCGGTAGCTGAGCCCGAGGGGACGGGCTTCGAGTTGGGGGTAGAGGTGTCCGTTGGCGACGAACAGATCGAGCCAGCCGTCCAGGTCGAAGTCGGCCAGGGTTGTGCTCCATCCCAGGAAAGGCCGCACGGCGCCCCCGAGACCCGCCGCGTAGGTCGCATCGGCAAAGGAGGCGTTTCCCAGGTTCTCGTACAAGGTGTTGACATCGTCGGAGAAGTTGGTGACCAGGAGATCCAGGTCGCCGTCGTTGTCGTAGTCGCCGCTGTCGGTCCCCATGCCGGCCTGGGGGCGCCCATCCTCGCTGTAGGCCACACCGGCCAGGGCCCCTACTTCGCGCAGCCGCCAGTCGCCGTCGTTGCGATAGAGCAGGTTGGGGGTCGAGTCGTTGGCGACGTAGATGTCCGGGTCTCCATCCCCGTCGTAGTCGGTGAAGAGCACACCGAGGCCGAGGTGGGTGGGCTGGTCGATTCCCGTCGCCGCGCTCACATCGGCAAAGGTGCCGTTCCCCTCGTTGCGATAGAGCACGTCGGCCTGGCCGTCCAACCCGTGGGGGCCGCAGAACACGGGCAGGCCCTTCCAGCCGCTGCATGGCTCACCGCCGGCGGGTGGGTTGTCCAGGTCGAAGACCAGGTAGTTGGCCACATAGAGATCGAGCCAGCCGTCGGAGTCGAGATCGCCGAAGGCGGCACTGGTCCCCCAGCGGCGGTCCTCGGCGCCCGCCTCGATGGCCGTGAAGGTGCCGTCTCCCTCGTTGCGGTAGAGGACGTTCGGCCCCCAGTAGGTGAGGTAGAGGTCGAGGTCGCCGTCGTTGTCGGAGTCGGCCGCCGCGCAGCCCATCCCCCAACCCGTCCGCGCCAACCCGGCGGCCTCGGTGACATCTTCGAAGGCACGTCCGCCGTCCGGGGCCGGAAGGTTGCGCCACAGGCGGTTGCCCGTCCCGGGCACGCCCTCGGTGCGGGTGCCGTTGACGGCGAACAGATCCAGCCAGCCATCGCCGTCGGCATCGAAGAAGGCCACCCCCGAGCCCATGGCCTCCAGGATGAAGCGCTGCTCAGGGCCGCCGGAGACGTGGACGAAGTCCAGCCCCGCCGCTTCGGTGACATCCGCAAAGCGCACGGTATGCCTCGGCGTCTCGGCCATGCGCTCCGCTGCCGGCTCGGGCGCACATCCCCACATCCCCAGGCTCAGCAGGGCGGCCACGGCCACAGCCTCCGCGGGGGCGCGTTGCAGGGCAGGGCCGCTTGCCGGACGCAGTTTCCCGGCACCGCTCACGAGGAGGCGCCGCGGCTTCAGCTCTC
The DNA here is from genome assembly GCA_964291625.2 of Candidatus Latescibacterota bacterium. Taxonomy (GTDB): domain Bacteria; phylum Latescibacterota; class UBA2968; order UBA8231; family UBA8231; genus UBA8231. The sequence continues at coordinate 817,910 of OZ220089.1, forward strand.
GATTCTCTCGAACAGGGCCGCCACCTCCGCCTCCTTCTCCTCGCTGCGCCTCGAGAGATAGCCCTCGCCGAAGTAGATGGTCAGCGCCACCAGGAGCTCCACACCCGTGTAGATCTCGAACCTGTCGGTGAACTGGATCATGATGAAGTAGGTCGCCACACCGCCGATGAAGGACAGGATCGCGCCCCGGGCGGTGGGGCGCTTCCAGATCATCCCGAACATCAACGGAATGGCGATGGGCGACAGGAGACCCCCGAAGAGCTTCACCGTCAGGGAGAACACCTTGTTCATCCCCGGACTCTGGGAGATCACGACGGCGGTCACCAGGACCGCCAGACCGAAGATGGCCGTTATCGCCATTCCCGCCCGGAACAAAGCCGTGTCGTCGATGTGGCGCTTGAAGTTGCGCTGGTAGAAGTCCTTGGTGAAGACCGCGGCCAGGGCGTTGATGTCGCTGTCGATCATCGACATGGTGGCGGCGAACATGGAGCACACGAGCAGTCCGATCAGCCCCGGCGCCAGGGCCGAGAGGATCTTCTCCGTCACCAGGACATAGGTCTGATCCAGATCGAAGCCGGCCACCGGCAGCATGGTGACGGGGTCGAAGTGCTCGGGCAGCAGCAACGGCGCCGCCCAGGCGGGGACGAAGATGACGATCGGATAGAACAGATAGAGGACCGCCGACAGGAGGGCCGCCTTCTGGGCATTCCTCGGCTTCTCCACCGACACGAATCGCTGGGCCAGTCCCCAGGTGCCCCCGTTGTAGCTGAGGATGATCACCACCACGTACACCAGCCAGAAGCTCACGCTGATGCCGCCTTCGGCGTTGAAGAAACCGGCGCGCTCCGGGGGCAGGCTGTCCCACATCGTGCTCCAACCGCCCACCATGTCCAGGGCGATGAAGAGCACCACCAGACTCATGACAAGCTGTACCACGAACTGCACCAGGTCCGTGAGTACCGTCGCCCACAGCCCGCCTACGAAGACGTAGGCGATGGTGATCAGGCCGGATACGACGATGATCGGCACCACCTCCCAGCCGGTGACCACGTGGACGACGATCGAGATCGCGAAGAGCTTGATGCCGAGGTCGAGGAACTTGAGGAGGATGCCGGAGACCGCGATCAGGCCCCTCACGGAGTTGCCGTAGCGCGCTTCGAGGTATTCCACCGGCGTGAGGACTTTCAGTCTCGACCATCTCGGCGCCCAAATGAGGCAGCCGATCATCAGCGCCACGAACACGCCGAGGGAGAACAGGGTCCACATGCTGAACCCCGTGACCGCCGCGCGGCCGGCAAAACCGACGAAGACGACCGCGCTGTACCCCGAGACGTGGTGGGAGATGGCCGCCATCCACCAGGGCAGCCCGTGGCCCGCCACGAAGTACTGTTCCACATTGCCCGACTTCCGCTTGGCCAGGATCCCGATCCAGGCCATCAAGGCGGCGTACACGGCGATCACCACATAGTCGATCTGTGTGAGCATGGGCCTTTCCTGTTTGGAGCCGGACCTTGGGGGGAACTTCGGCAGGGGAGGGATAAGAGGGTTTCTGCCGGATACCCTGTCAAGGTGCCAGGGCGGATCCGGTTCTGAAGCCTGAGCCTGCTGGCCGCCGCCGCCCGGGCCGGCAGGCCGCCGGCCCCTGACGGCGTTCCCCTACCGCTGGCGCACCCGCTTGCGCACCTGCGCCAGGTAATACCGGGCCTGCGCGTGATCCGGATCGGCCTCGAGGGCCTGGCGAAAAGCCCGCGCCGCCTGGTTCAGCTGGCCCTGGCGCATGCGGACCACGCCCACCCCGTTCCAGGCGCCGGCACTCTCCGGGTCCAGGGCCAGGATCTGCTCGAACGCCCGCAGGGCCTCTGGCCACGAACCCCGCTGCAGGTGGACCCCGCCCAGGTTGTACCAAGCCTTGAGATAGGCCGGTTCGAGAGCCACCGCCTGCCCGAAGGAACGGCGAGCCTCGTCCCAGGCCTCCCGTCGGACCTGCACGAGCCCCAGGTTGTGCCAGGCCATCGCGTACTCGGGATAGATCTCCAGGGCGGAGCGGTTGCAGGCCTCGGCACTGTCGAGACGGCCGGCCTCGGCGTGCATCCGTCCCATCCCCAGGTGCGCACGGGCGCTGCGGGGGGCGGATTGGATCTGGGCGCGGTAGAAGCTCTCGCCGTCGGCCCAGGTGGCGTTGCGCGCCACCGTCAGAACCGCATAGGTGCACAGCAATACCAGACCTCCTGCCCAGACTCCCCGACCCCGGCGCTGTGCCAGCCGCCAGAGGCCCCAGCCCAGCAGCACGCAGAACGCCGCGGATGGGGCGTAGATCAGCCGTTCCCCCATGATCGTCGGCACCAGCACCAGGAAGTTGCTCGTCGGCGCCGCCAGGATCGCATAGCTGCCCACGACGAATGCGACCATCGGCGACCGCTGCCGCAGGCGCCAGGCCGCCGCGGCGGCGATGAGCACCGCCGCCAGGAAACCGGCCGCTCCCCCGTCCAGCGGACCACTCACCAGCGGGATCTGCGCATGGGAGTAGTCCGAGGAGAGCCCCAGGGGCCAGACCAGCAGGCGCAGGTAGGCGAACTGCACGCTGGCAGCCGTCAGCAATCGCTCCGGAAGGGCGGCGTCCACCAGGGGATTGTCCAGCGCATTGATCTGGCTGTCGGTGGGCCCGAGGACCGCCTGGCGAAAAGCCAGCCAGCCCACCAGGACCAGGACGTAGCCGCCGTAGACCCGCCAGCGAGCCTTGAGGGACCGGGCGGTGCAGAAGTCCAGCCACAGGGCGGCGAGGAGCCAGGCGGCGGCCGACTCCTTGCTCAGCAGGGAGAGGCCGTAGAGCGCCCCGGCTCCGATCCACTTGCCGCGGCGGTGCAGGAGCAGGAAGGTCGCACCCAGCATCATGGCGAGGGGCTCGGCTCGACCGGTGATGAAGGCCACCGCTTCGGTGTGGACCGGATGCGCGGCAAAGAGCAGGGCGGCGGCGAGAGAGGCGGGGAGGGCCAGGCCCAGCCGCAGCGCCAGGAGCAAGAGGGCACAACTGGCCCCGGCGTGGAACGCGGCATTGACCACATGGAACCCGGCGGCGTGCGCGCCGGGCAGCCCCAGGGACTCGTTGGCCCGGTAGTTGAGCGCCAGGGTCCAGACCGTGAGAGGACGGTAGTGGTGGGAGTGGAGGATCTCGCCCCAATAGCGGCCGGCCAGGATCCGGTCCAGCCGCCACGGGTCGTGCATCAGCTCGTTGGCGGGGATCAGCTTGCGGTCGTCGTAGACCAGCTCGTTGCCCAGCGAGTTGGCGTACACCCCGCAGGCGACGAGGGCCACCAGGGCCAGGGCCGCCCACCGGCTGCGGCCGGCGTCACCCACCCTGATATGTCCTAGTCGACAAGACTCTCCTTGACGGAGTCGAACCACTCCGCAAAGGGTTCCTGCAATCCGGGATCCTCGGTCAAGGGACTCCACCTGAGGACGAACTTGTGGTGATCAGAGAGAGCTTCCCACTCGAGTTCACCACTTGCTGCGCAGCTCAAGTGATAGTGCTTGCGCTCAACAATGGTGGTCAGAGCATTCTCCGGTATCCAGCCGGTTACCTGAAACGAGATCCTCTCCGAACCAAGCCGCTCTCTTTCCACATAGTCGATCTGCACGAAGCCGCTCTCAGCCCCTTGAGTATCGACACGAACTCCTCTCGGAATCGTGACCCAGTGGAAGCTGGCACTGTCCGGTCGAGAGTATACCAGGGAAGTCTTCTGGACGACGGCCGTGCCGGGAGGCAGCTGCTCCCGTTCGGACAAGAGCTCTGCCACGACATCCAGGTCGGCGAGACCCGTCTCCTCGCGGGCCTCCCGGAGTGCCGCGGCGGCAAAGGACTCTCCCTCTTCGACCGTACCGGCCGGGATCTGATTCCCGGCGTATGGGTGCTTCAACAGGAGCGTTATGAAGCAGATGACCTTTCCCAGCGCCATGGCAGACATCGTGGATACACCCCCTTGGGTATTCTCTCAGGCTTCGCCCGATCCGGCCCGAAGCTACAAGCTGACTTGAACGGTCACAAGCATCGAACCACCCCATGCGGGGGCCGTTGAACCCCCCGGGAACCCTTGCACCTGAGGGTTCCAGGGTTGACATTGGCGGAGGCCGGACGGTTGGGCGAGGACCGGATACGCCACATCCGGTCCCACAACTGGAGGATGGACTGATCACAGAGCCGAAACGGCGGATAGCGATTGCGGGGGCCGGGAATATGGCGCGGACGCGGGGCCAGGCGTTTCTGGACACCGGCCGTGCCGAGATCTGCGGTGTCGCCGCCCGCCGCGCAGAGCGCGCCGAGAGCTGCGCGGCCGAGTTGGGGTGCCACGTCTTCCACGACGACTATCGCCGTCTGGGAGAGACCGGTCCGGACGCGGTCCTCGTCGAGGTTCCCCATCGCGTGCAGGATGAGGTCTCCCTCTGGGCGCTGGATGCCGGCTTCGATCTCCTCGTGGGCGGATGTCTGGCTTCGAGTGTGGCGATTGGGCGCCGCATCATCGAAGGGGCCACCCGGAACCGCGGCATCGTGGAGGCCGGCTTCCAGCGCCGTTACGACCCGGCCTGGGAGGAGATCCGGCGTCTCGTGACGGGCGGCCATCTGGGAGAGCCGGTGATGGCCGTCACCATGGCCCTCTGGAACCCGGACCCGGACGAGTGGTACTACGATCAGGAGGCGAGCGGCGGGATGCCCTTGACCCACATGAGCTACTGCTATCTCAATGCGGTCCGTTGGATCCTCGGCCGGCCGACCACCGTCTCCGCCCTGGCCAACCGCGTGCGGAATACGACTCCCGGCCACGTCGCGGAGGAGACCTGCGGCGCCCTCATCGGGTTCGAGAGCGGGGCCTTCGCCTCAGCCACGGCGAGCTACATCGGGCCGGAGGGCATGACCGACCCGCAGCCGCGATTCATCTGCGCCGAGGGTGGGACCCTGCCCAATGCCGACAGCCCGCCGGGCAAGGAGACCATCACCGTCTTTCGCGGGGGCCGTTCCGAGGTTCGCGCCTTTGAGAGCGAGCCGTCCCCCTTTGTCCGGCAGGCAGCCGCATTTCTGGATGCCCTGGAGAGCCGCCGCGAGGCCCGCAATCCGCCGGAAGATGCCCTGCTGGACGTGAAGATCGCCGAAGCCGTCTCGGTCTCGGCCCGGGAGCACAGGACGGTCTGTCTGACGGAAGCAACCGCCTAAAGGGCCGCCCACTTCCGATACTCCTCCAATGCGTCTTCACGGCTCACGAAGGGCTTGAAGACCGCGCGGGCACGGAAGCTGTACTCCGTCAACGGTCGACAGTCCCTGATGAGGATGGAGAAGTCCCACGCCGGATTGTTCAGGCCTCCCCCTCCTGGCGCGACGGCGAACCGAAGGGTCTCGGTGCTCTTGAACATCATCTGGAGCATCATGTTTCGCCAGCGTCCGTAGAAGAACGGATGGATGTATCGGGCAGGCCGGATGTTGTGGAACAACCGGCCCCGTGGATCCGGTTCGCCTTCGACCAGGGCATCCGCTTCACTCGCGAAGACCGGCCCGTGCGCCGGTTGCTCCGCCAACGATTCGACCCACTCTTCCGGGCCGCTGCTGTCCCTGCGGCCGAGGAAACAGGTGTTCTTGTCCTCGGGCTCGTGGATGTAGCTCGCCCAGAACAGCCCCAGCCAGTCCCCCTCGAAGGAGCCGGGATGAGCGACGCACCTGGTTTCCAGATCGATGTAGTGGGGTGGAACAAGGGTGAAGGTCGTGCTGACCTCGATGCGGCGGGGTTCGGGGATGGAGGTCGTCAATTGGACCGAGTTGTCGTCAAGCCGGGTGAGTCGGCCCGGGGTTGGCGGGGTCCCGAGCTTGCCCCCCAGCCAACGGGGAATCATCGAGCGGCCGGTCCGGTCGTAGATGAACTCGAAGTTGAGGCTGCTGCCCCACGAGGACCGGAAGATGCTCTCCCGGGGGCCTCGCCGGCTGTAGAGCTGACGCACACCGTTGTAACCGTTGGCCCTTTCGAAGGGAAAGGCGACGTCGTCGAAGCGGCCCTCCTTGTTCGCGCGGGAGAGCTCATCGACCCGTGCTTGCGGAAAACCTCCTCCGTCGTCGTTGTCCACCACTTCGACGAAGATGTCGCCGTCGATGAGAAACTGACTACCCATGGCAGGATTCCTCCTCAGACCGCGTCGCCGCGCCAGCCGACTCCCCGTCTCGCGCCAGTCCTTGCATCACTCCTCCCTTGCGATGCGTCTCACCAGCGACCGCATGTCGAGCCGGCCGTCCCGGTTGGTCTGCACGGCGATCGTCATCCCCGAAGCTGCGTAGTGGGTCACGTGGGTGCGGTATCCCGGCCACAGGCCGCCGTGGCCGAAGGTCTCCCCGCCTTCGTACACGAAGAGTCCGAAGCCGTAGTGCCGGCCGGGCGAGGCCGGGTCGCGCCAGCCGCCGACCAGCATCCGGGAAAAGCTCTCCGGCTTCACGATGCGGCCCTCGGTCAGGGCCCCGTAGAACTCGACGAGCATGGTCGGATTCGTGGTGAGCCCGCCGCCGGTCCACTCGGAGGACGGATCGATCTTCATGGTGCCGTCGTCCCTCAGGTTGCGGGCGCCGTGCATGTAGCCTGGGGTGATGTTCGGCAGCACCGACCGGTCCTGGAGCCCGATCTGGTGCAGGCCCTGGGGCTCGAGGATGCGCTCCCGGAGCAGGTCGTAACAGGCGCGGCCCGTGGCCGCCTCGATCAGACGTCCGAGGACGAGGTAGCCCGAATCCGAGTACGAGAACCCCTCCCCCGCCGGGAACAGGGGTTTGCGGCCGGCGAAGGCGATCAGTTCCTCCGGCTCGAAGCGGATCGTGCCGTGACGGATCGCGCGATAGATGGACTTCAGCCGGTAGCGGAACGACCGCGGGTAGTCGCCGATACCCGCGGAGTGCGACAGGAGGTGGCGGACCCGGATGTCCTGCGCGTTGGGCACCCGCTCGTACCAGGACGCGTCGCCCAGCCACCTCGACGCCGGATCGTCGAGGGAGAGCACGCCGTCCTCCACCAGCAGCATCGCCAGGGTCGCGAAGAAGGTCTTGCCCGTGCTGCCGCCGGGCATGCCCACCGTGTCGTCGAGGGCGATCTCCTCTTCCACGTCGGCGAGGCCCACGGAGGCGCGCACCATGCGGCCGTCCGGGAAGCGCACGGCGGCGCGCAGCCCGGGCATCTCCATCTCGGCGCGCGCCTCCTCGAGCAGCGCCGCGAGCGCAGCCTGGTCCAGGGCGACAGCCGGGGGGCAAGCGGCGAGCAGGACAACCGACAGGCGATGGCACAGGGCCCTGGACATTGCGGCTATCGCTTGTAGTAGTGCCTGATCTTCGGGTCTCGGAACCGGACGACGGAGTTGTTGTTCCCCCAGACCGCCAGGCCAACGGCACCGCGCGGCGCCTCCGGCAGCGTCAACCGGTTGACCAGAACGCCGTCGACGTAGCTCGTCACCGAGTGATCCCGGACCTTGAGCACAATGTCGTACTCCCGGCCGGGGTCCATGACGAAATCGACGACATCGAGCTTGGCGTCCTCGCCAGTCTCCTCGTTCCGGCGGCCGATGACCATCGTCTTCCAGCCGGCCAGGTAGGTCAGGGAGTGCGACGAGGCGCCGTCGCCCGAGATTCCGAAGACCAGCTGCGGACCGATGAACCCCTTCTCGATGGTGGCCTGTACCTTGAGTTCATAGGCGGCCCACGTCCCATCTCCCTGGACGAGCCGCCCGCGGTTGGCCTGTCCCGTGTCGGCGATGATGGCGTCACCTTCGCGGCGCCATACGGAAGGGGAGAACGGAGCCTCGCTGGCATGCCACCCGGCGAGGCCCTGACCCGCCATCATCGACTCCCATGGCTTGCCGATGTCGGCCCGGCCGTAATCGTTCTCGAAAGAGGGGGTTTCGCCAGCGGCACTCATGGCGGCAAGCAGTCCGATGTAGATTGCATGGGGAATGGCGCGCCTCACTTGTCTGGTGACCGTCAGGGCCGGCAGGGCATGGGAAACAGACGGCTTTGGGTTGATTCGCTGTCAAGGCGCCGGGAGATGACATGAACGGACGGAGCCGGCCGGTATCGAAGCCGGAATTCGAGGTGAGACTGGACCGCCGGATGCGCATGCCGATGAGCGACGGGGTCGAGCTGGCGGCCGTGGTCGCCCGGCCCGACGCGCCCGGGGAGTTCCCGGCGATCATCGCCTACAACCCCTACCGCCGGTTGCCCGGTATCGAAGCCGGCGTCTCCGAGAGCGGCTACGACCACCGCCGCCACGGACCCGCCTGGTTCGCCCGCCGCGGCTACGCCGTCGTCTCCTTCGACGCCCGCGGCACCGGGAACTCGGGGGGATCGACCGCCGACATCTACTCGGAGCGGGAACGGCGGGACGGGTACGAGGCGGTGGAGTGGGTCGCGGCCCAGCCCTGGTGCAGCGGCGCCGTGGGCATGTGGGGCATGTCCTTCGGCGGCGTCGTGCAGTGGCAGGTGGCGGCCCAGAGGCCGCCCCATCTCAGGACCCTGGTGATGGGCTCCTCGAACACCGACGTCTACCTCGACTGGACCCACCCCGGCGGCTCGATCCGCCCCTACATGTTCGACAGCTACTCGCCGTTGATGACGGCCTACAACTTCGCTCCCCCCGACGTGGAGATCGCCGGGCCCCTGTGGGAGGAGCTGTGGCGGGAGCGCCTGGAGAGCAACGTCCCCTGGGGCCTCGGGTACATCACCCATCCGCTGCAGGGACCCTACTGGAGGGAGCGTTCCCTGGAGCCGGACTACGGCCGCATCGAGGTGCCGGTGCTGTTCTGGTGCGGCTGGTCCGATCCCTACCCCAGCCCGATCCTGCGCGCCTTCTCCAGGCTCGACGTCCCGAAGAAGATCCTGCTCGGGCCGTGGGGCCACTACTGGCCCGAAGAGGCCCTGCCCGGTCCCCGGATCGACTTCCGCCACGAGATGCTGAAGTGGTACGACCGCTGGCTGAAGGGGGGGGAGACCGGCGTGATGGATGAGCCCGCGGTCTCCCTCTTCGTGCGCAAGTACAAGGAGCCGGCGGCGCACATGCACCTCGAGGACGCCGGGTTCTGGAGATCGGAGAAGGAGTGGCCCCCGGCGCGAAACCGGGATACGCCCTTCTACTTGCAGCCCGGGGGAGAGCTCGGCCGCGAGGCTCCGGACCGCGGGGATTCCGCGAGGGAGTTCACCTACAACCCCGCTGTCGGCATCACCGCCGGCATCTACTGGGGCGGCGGGATCATGCCCTGGGCCATGCCGGTCGACCAGCGGCTCGACGAGGCCCTGTCATTGACCTGGACCACCCCGCCGCTGGAGGGGGATCTGGAGGTCACCGGCAATCCGGTGGCCGTGCTCCACGTCAGCTCCAGCGCGCAGACCGCCTACTTCCACGTGAAGCTGACCGACGTCGCCCCGGACGGCACCTCGAAGTGGCTGACCGACGGCGGCCTGCTCGGGACCCACCGCCGTTCCCACTCGAGTCCCGAGCCGATGGAGCCGGCAAAAGTCTACGAGCTGCCCATCGAGATGAAGTACGTCTCCTACCTCTTCGAGAAGGGCCACCGCATCCGCCTGAGCGTGGCCGGAGCCGACTTCCAGAACGCCTGGCCCACCCCGCTGGCGGCGGTCAACAGCGTTCACTGCGGCCGGGACCGCCCGTCCAGGGTCGTGCTGCCGGTGACGCCGGCGCCAGGCCGGTCACTGCCGGAGCCTGCCTTCGAGCCCTCGCCGCGGACCCCGGCGGCGATGGAGGACCTGCCCCCCAGCCGGCACGAGATCACCCACGATCACGTGGCCGGCACGGTGACCGCCGAACTGGCGAGGGACAGCACCGGGAGCGCGGTGGCCGGGCGGGCGTGGTCGAGGTACACCGTGTCGCCGAAGAACCCGGCCGAGACGGTGCTGAAAGCCGGGTACGTGTACGAGCCGCCCCATCCGCAGAAGAGGATCGTCGTCGAGGCGAAGGAGGTCCTGCGAAGCGACGCGGAGTCCTACCACTTCTCGGCGGAGGTGGAGATAACCGTCGACGGAAAGCGCTACTTCGACAAGAGCTGGAGCGTCACCGTGCCCAGGGAGCTGGGGTGAGCAATCGCACTCAGTAAAGGCCGGGGACGATCCGGTACTTCACCCGGGCCTGGTACTCGGCCCACTTCTCGGGGCCGTACTTCTCCGCGCAGTGCCTGTCGTCATCCCGCTGCCGGTAGGTGAACATGGAGACGACGAAGACGAGGTAGGTCCAGGCCCAGAGATTCGTGAAGTAGCCGAAGACCAGGGCGATCGACAGGGCCAGGAACCCCTCGCCCATGTAGTTGAAGTGCCGGGCCACACCCCAGAGACCGCTGCACAGGATCCTGCGGTCTCCGGCCTCGATGTACGTCGGCTCGATGAGCCCGAGGAACTTGCGGTCGGGCCATCGCTTGAAGGTGTACTTCTGCAGGTTGGCGCCGCGCGAGATCCCCCACCCGAACAGAAACAGCGCCGCCGCCCCGATGAGCCACACCTTCGACCATACCGGCGAGAATCCGGGGTCGGGATACGCGGCCATGCCCCACAAGGGAAGGATGAACATCCAGCCGTAGACCACGAGGCCGCCCCACCACAACTTGAAGCCCAAGCTCTCGTGGATCAGATCGTAGGTATAGAGCTGGACGCGCTCGAAGATGAAGTAGTCCAGCACGTAGAACGTGAAGAACGCCGCGTACAGGAAGACGCCCGGATTGGAGTTCTCGCCGAAGAGCTGGTAGTGGTACACGGCTCCGGACAGGGCGTTGAGGGACAACATCGTCCCGCCGACGACATAGAAGTACATCTTCACATCGAAGCGCTCGTTGAAGAGCTGCAGCTCCTGGGCCCGCCCGAACCACAGGGCCAGGAGCGGGTTCTTCACCCTGCCCTGGGGCTGGCTGAAGACCGAGATGATCGTGAAGATCGTGGTGAAGACCGTTCCGCCCGCCACCGCATAGATCGAGGACCGGTAGAACCAGTCGCGCGGCATCCCGGTGAGCTCGAGGGCCCACACGATCAGGGCGACGGCAAAGACCAGAAGACCATTAAGCCGATAGGAGCGGGGTTCGCCGGTCTCCGGGTTGATGACATAGCCGGGGACCCGCCTTCCCGGCAGTATGAGCTGGGCCAGGAAGAACGCGGCGAAGATCACCAGCGGGGTGAAGAAACCCGCGACCGCTTCCGTCGGCGAGAGCTCGAAGAGGTGGCCGATGCCGAGCCATTCAATCATGGTGGAGTATCCATCTTCGATGGGCTCCAGCAGCGGACTTACGGCCTCCGAGCGTTGCCGGGAAGTCGGTCACGCCGGGGCCTGCAGTCCAGCCATCGAACCCGGTTGTCTCAGCGCGCTTTCCAATTGGTGTGGAAGTCCAGCTCCTGAATCAGGTCGAATGTGGTTATGCACCGAACATCGAAATCGCGACTCACGTCAGGCAGCTTTCGGTTACCCCGGGTTCGGCTCGGCTTGGAATGTTCGGTAGTTACCACACACCTCCCTTGTATGTCCACGAGAGCATAGGCGACCAGGAACGGGTCCCTTCCGATTTTCTCGATTTCCTCATCGCTCAGGTCACTCGCATATCCCTCTTCGGTGATCTGAGCAACCAAATCCACAGAAGCCTCTTCATCCAGGACGATCAAATCTTCGTTAGTCCTTAACCACTCGACCAACGGATCCGGCCGATCATCTGGCGGCAAGGGATAGATGACCTCTTCAAAGAACTCTTGAGGAATCTTGATCCGGCCGCGGGTGCCCATCTCCAACAACCATCCCCAGAACTCAGGAATCCTTTCCACAGGGTAGTAATCCCGATTGGCATCAATGAGCACATTGGCGTCCAAGAGGTAGAGCATGGGCATGCCCTACCGTGCACGACCTGCGTCCAGCAGTGATTGTACCTGCCGGGGTTTGAGGCCCAGCATTTGCGCCGCCTTGGCAGTTGACAGAGCATCAGCCGCCATCATACGCTCCGCCAGCCCGATCATCCGATTGCCCAGGCGATGACGACGCACCCTGTAGTAGCTTGGCCCACTTTCCTGCTCACGTGCCTGCGCGCGGCGCCTTTCCCGCTCCCCATGCCATGCTTGTCGGAATATGCCAGCCAACTGGTTGTAAGTCCTCTGAGAGATCAGATCACACCGATATACCTTGTAGGCAACCATAGCGCTGCTCACCTTGATCTGGGTCGCAAGCGCCGTGATTCGTTCTGAGATCTGGCGGACATCGCCGTGGCTATCGAGGACGAGCCCTTCCAGTTCTCGCTCAGGTAGCAGGAACTCCCCGGCAACATCATTGCAGAACCGCTCTACCTCGTTTTCCACACTACTACCGCTGATCCCGGTATGACCGAGAAGGAGGTGCACGGTCTCATGCAACAGGGTGAACGACCAGGCAGGTTGTGCATCCTGGTCGTTGACGACAATGAAAGGAGCCACTTCGTCCGCGATGGAGAATCCTCGAAAGACCGCCGTATCCAACGCCGTCCTGTAGTTGCCCAAATCCCCCTTGAGCAGGACAAATATCCCCGCATCCTCCGCCTTGCCGCGCAACAGGCCAAACGCGAGCGACGCGCTCGACTGGGCGCGATAGTCGGTCGTATCAAGGCCCAGTAGCACCTGCAATGATTCCAAGACTGGCGCGCGGCCATCTTCCATCTGGTGAGAGCCAACGAAAGGCAACGTCTCCGCTTCATCTTCATCCTCCAGCATGGCGCGAACCATGCTCTGACGTGCCCTGATCTCCCTGATCAACGCATCCAACCGCGCCTCATCAGAGCTTCGATCGCTTCCTGTCAGCGTCCGGAAGTCCACCCCGCGCTTACCCATCTGCGGCGGTTTGGAGAGGTAGAACGTCAGCAACGGACGGCGGTACTGTCCGGCCATCTTTACCAACTGGGGGCGGGTGGGCTCCTTTCTGCCCTGCTCAATCCGGGCAAGCTTCTCTGCCGCGGTAGACCTGGGACTATCCTGGAAGCCCAGTTGCCTGGCCGCCTCCCCCTGAGTAAGGCCGGCGGTCTCCCGGGCCCAGATCATGATGGCAGGATTCACCTTGGGCATCTCTACAGTCCTTGCTCTATTCGACGGGCGTCGTCGGTTGCCCTCACGCTGCCTCCCCCAGTTCCAAGAAGCTATGCTACGTCGCGCACCGGTGCACCGCCCCTTTCAGCCGCCAATAGCGAATGGCGGCCCCCCTCAGTCCAGCACCCGGTCCTGCCCCGCCGAGGCCGCGTCCAGCCGCCCCCGCTCCTCCGGGGTGATCGACCAGCCCACGGCGCCGGCGTTCTCCTCCATGTGGGCCGCCGTGTCGCCGCCGGTGATGGCGGCCGTCACCTCGGGATGGGAGAGGACCCAGTTGATCGCCGTCTGGGCCAGGGTGCGGCCGTGGGCGTCGGCGATCTCCCGCAGGATCGTCAGCGTCCGGCGCGCGGCCTCGTTGAGGTGCTTCTCCAGGTTTCCGGCGCGGCCGCTGGCGTAGAGGGTGCCTTCCGGCGGCGGCTGCCCCGGGGTGTACACGCCCGAGAGCAGACCCACCCCGAGGGGGCTGTAGGTCATGACCCCGAAGCCCTGGTCGCGCTGCGCTGGCCACATCTCGCGCTCCAGGTCGCGGTTGAGGAGGTTGTAGGGGTTCTGGATGCAGAGCAGGGGATCGAGGCCGAGGCGGTCCTGGGTCCACAGCGCCTTGAGCACCTGCCAGGTCTGGAAGTTGGAGACGCCCATGTAACGGGTCTTGCCGGCGCGCACGACATCGTCGATGGCGCGTAGCGTCTCCTCGAGGGGCGTCCGGTCGTCATAGACGTGCAGGATGTAGATGTCGATGTGGTCGGTCTCGAGGCGGGCGAGGGTGCGGTCGATCTCGCGCAGGATGTGGTAGCGCGACAGGCCGGCGTCGTTCGGTCCGTCGCCGATGCGGCTGGCCACCTTGGAGGTGACCACGAGGTCGTCGCGGTGACGCTTGAGGACCCGCGCCAGGACCTGCTCCGACGTGCCGCGGGTCTCGTACACGTCGCCGAAACCGTAGACGTTGGCGCAGTCGATGAAGTTGATCCCCAGCTCGACGGCGCGCTCGATGGCGCGCTCGGCCTCGCCGGCGTCCTCCTGCCCGCGCAGGCCCAGGCCGTAGGCCAGGCGCGACACCTTCAGGCCGGAGCGGCCGAACTCGACGTATTCCATGCTCTTCTCCTTGGGCTGTCGTTCATGTGACGGTCGATCCAGGACGCCGGCCGACCGAGGCCTCGTCGAGACGGGCCCGATCCTCCGGGGTGATCGACCAGCCGGCGGCGCCGGCGTTCTCCTCCACGTGGGCCACCGTGTCGCCGCCGGTGACGGCGGCCGTCACCTCGGGGTGGGAGAGGACCCAGTTGATCGCCGTCTGCGCCACGGTGCGGCCGTGGGCGGCGGCGACCTCCCGCAGGATCGTCAGGGTCCGGCGCGCCGCCTCTTCGAGGTCCTTCCCCTTCTCCAGGTCTCCGGCGCGGCCCCTGGCGTACAGGATCTCCGTCGGCGGCGGATGGTCCGGGGTGTACGCACCGGAAAGCAGACCCACCGCCAGGGGGCTGTGGGTCATGACCCCGAAGCCCTGATCCCGCTGCGCCGGCCACATCTCGCGCTCCAGCTGGCGGTCGAGGAGATGGTAGCGGTTCTGGATGCAGAGCAGGGGATCGAGCCCGTGCCGGTCCTGGGTCCACAGCGCCTTGAGCACCTGCCAGGCCTGGAAGTTGGAAACGCCCATGTAGCGGGTCTTGCCGGCGCGCACGACGTCGTCGATGGCGCGCAGCGTCTCCTCGAGGGGCGTCCGGTCGTCGTGGGCGTGGAGGATGTAGATGTCGATGTGGTCGGTCTCGAGGCGGGTTAGCGTGCGGTCGATCTCGCGCAGGATGTGATAGCGCGACAGGCCGCCGTCGTTCGGCCCCTCGCCGATGGGGCCGGCCACCTTGGAGGTGACCACAAGGTCGTCGCGGTGCCGCTTGAGGACCCGGGCCAGGACCTGCTCGGAGGTGCCTCGGATCTTCTCCTCGTCCCCGAGGCCGTAGACGTTGGCGCAGTCGATGAAGTTGATGCCCAACTCGACGGCGCGCTCGATGGCGCGCTCGGCCTCGCCGGCGTCCTCCTGCCCGCGAAAACCCAGGCCGCAGGCCAGGCGCGACACCTTCAGGCCGGAACGGCCGAGCTCGACGTACTCCATGCCTCTCCCGGGACCGCTCCTACCGGCCCCAGTCGGGCGGGAAGGGCCGGTAGGCGGGATGGGGATAGCTTCTCTGCGGGAGGGCTCTCGAGCGAGGGCCCTCGTCTCCGGCGATCGGCTTCGCCAGGGCGGAATCGACCCACTCGATGAAGTCCCAGGCCTCGTCGGCCCGGATGCCGAAGCCGATGTTGCCCGACGGTACCCGCCTCGGTTCGCCGGTCCGCTGGTCGATGACCAGGGCCTCGGTGCCGGCGTTGTTGACCGCCACGATCCACCCCTCGTGGTCGAAGATGGGACTGCCGCTCGTGCCGCCCGACAGGTCGAGATTGTGCTGAAGGATGCGGCTGTCTTCCGGGGTGGCTGGCTCGGCCTCCGGGCGATAGGGCCGCAGGGCGCTGATCGTCCCGTCCTTGAAGGTGGCCAGGGGCACCGTGGTGTTGAGGGGGGCGATCTCGCCGGGGAAACCCATGGTGGCCACGGGCTGACCGACGCGCAGCTCCCGGGCATGCTCGCGCGGCAGGAAGGACGGCGCCGTCGCGAAGTCGGCATCGACGATGAGGATGCCGATGTCGGGAGATTGCGTCGAGCCGTCGTAGGCGGGGTGTTCCAGGTACTGATACAGGACATGTGTGTCCCCCCCGCCGATGGCCGTGCCCGACTTGACGGCAAAGGGCCGCGGGCCGTGGTCCCTCAACTCGGCGAGAACGTCGATCAGTCCCTGCACCACGTGGGCATTGGTCCAGATGGCGTCGGCATAGTGGGCGCTGAACCCGGTGCCGATGAGGAAGTTCGTGTCGAAAACCTCGAAGCCGATGGCATAGATCGCCTGGTCCAGTCCGGACTCCTCGATCACGTCCGCCCAGTTCAGGAATCCACCCGGCTCTCCCGCAGCTCCGGGCGGTCCCTGGGGACCCTGCTCGCCCTGCGGACCCTGGTCACCTGTCTCCCCTTGAGGACCCTCCTGCCCTTGCTCGCCCCGCTCGCCCTGCGGACCCGCCGGACCCTGGGGACCGGCCTCGCCCGTATCTCCCTGGGGGCCCACGGGCCCCTGCTTTCCCTCGCAGGCGGCGAGAAGGGCCACCAGACTCCAGATGAAGAGCCGACTCATACGGCTACTGGTAGTCGGCGGCGGTGGCGGGGTCAACTCCCGATGCTATTGGACCGGCTCGCGGGCCTCCGATAGATTGGGCGGACCCCCGGCTCCAGAGGATCCGCCATGGAACAACGCGCGAACGAGCACCCGGCCGCCGGCCTCGCCGGCCGGATGATCCGCACCTTCATGGCGCCCGGCGAGACCTTCACTTCGATCCGGGAGCGGTCTGCCTGGCTGGACTGGTTCGCCCCGACCCTGATCGTCTGCGCCGCGGACGCGGCGGGCCTCGCAGCCCGCGTGCCGACCCAGAGCATGGATGCCTGGTTCGACATGGCGCCGGCGTTCCTGATGTCGGCTGCCAACCCCTTCCTGAGGCTCTTCATCGCCGGGGCGGCCCTGCTCCTGGTGGCCAACTACATCCTCGGCGGCGGGGCGACCTATGGCCGGATGCTGGCCGTGGCCGCCTATGCCTCCTTGGTGACCGTGGCCGATCGGATCGTGACCGGGATCCTCTTCCTGGCGACGGATGCCCGGATCGACATCGGGCCGGGTCTCTTGCTCCCCGACGAGGTGCTCGACACCCTCGCTGGCCTTTTGCTGGCCGGAGTGGACGTCTTCGACCTCTGGCAGGTCCTGCTCACGGCCATCGGCACCGGCGTCATGGCCGGCTGCTCCACGCGCAGGGCCCTGGTTCCCGTGCTGATCCTGTGGGCAGTCTGGAGTATCCTGCTGGTGGCCGCCATTTCAGCGCTCCACGCTTCGATGGGACGGTGAGGGCAGAGCCGCTCGCCAGGCCTGCCGCCTTTCGAGAAAGAGGACCCAATGGAATCACGCATGTACGAGGATACAGGCGCCGGCATCGCCGGCCGGATGATCCGCACCCTCACTTCCCCGGGCCGGACTTTCGCCTCGGTCCGGGATCAGTCGACCTTGCGGGACTGGCTGATCCCGACTCTCGTCGTGGTGGTGGCGGGTATGGTGACCGGGATCCTGACCCTGCCCGCGACCATGGAGGCCGGCTCGGAGATGATGCAGGAGCAGTACGAAGGAATGACCGCCGAGGAGCGGGCGATGGCGGAGCAGATGCAGGAGGCGGCGCCGGCGGTAACCCTCGTGGCGGTGCCCGTCTTCTCCTTCCTGTGGCTGTTCATCGTCGGGGGAGTCATGCTGCTGGTGGCCAACCCCATCCTC
Source organism: Candidatus Latescibacterota bacterium (assembly GCA_964291625.2). GTDB lineage: Bacteria > Latescibacterota > UBA2968 > UBA8231 > UBA8231 > UBA8231. Next base: position 835,391 of record OZ220089.1, read on the forward strand.
GGCGGCGAGGCCAACTACGGCCAGATGCTGGCGGTGACCGCCTATGCTTCGCTGGTGAAAGTGATCCAGACGATCGTGACCGTGCCCTTCATGGTGAAGACGGGGACCGTCCTGGTCATCGCTCCGGGCCTGCTCATGTCCGAGGAGATGCTCGCCACCTTCGCGGGACGGGTGCTGTCCGGCCTGGACCTCTTCACGCTCTGGCAGGTCCTGCTCATGGCCGTCGGCACCGGCGTCATGGCCGGCTGCTCCACGCGCAAGGCCCTGGTCCCGCTGCTGATCCTGTGGGCGGTGATGATCGTGGTCCAAGCCGGCCTCGGCAGCCTGGGGGACGCCATGCAGCAGTGACGGAGGTCCTGGCCGCGAGGGTGAAGGTCCGAAACTCTCGCGCCCGGGGCCTTTCGGCCGGAGGCTCGCTGGCCTCGGCGGATCACAGCAGTAGCGGGCCCGACCTTCATTCCCTTGCAGCACCTGGGATGTTGTAGGATCGGCGCAGTGACTCAAGGTCCTGCTTCAATTCAGGGCGCATCTCCATCGTGTATATCCGCCCAATATCACCCCTGTTCTGAAACTCGATGAGCTTCTCAAGGTCGCTCGAACGCTGGTGCCATGACATGCCATCAGTGACGAGCAGAAACTGAGTGTCTCGTCTCTTCTGTTCAACGATGCGACTGACATCCCCTAGAATGTCGGTCTGCTTGCTGCCAGTCGCGCCGTAGGCTTTCACCTCGATAAGGATGTTTGCATCCCTGCGCGAAGGGATCGCGAAGTCCGCTTTCTCGGTACTGCTGCCCGAAGCTCCAACGAATCTGCACCGCTTGTCATAGTTTCCCTCTCCGAATACCTCCAAGACCGTGCTTTCCGTGAAGTCTTCGAGGAACCGCCCGCGTGCCTGGCCCTTGGTTGCGCTGCCTCTTCCAGACTTCAGTCTCTCGACCAAGATGTCGCGCCAGGTAACCGGAGAGTTGGCCAGAGCCTCAAGGCTTTCGAACAGGCCCAGCTCTCGGAGGGCCGCCAATAGCCGATTCGGGTCACGACGATATCGGGTAATCCCAGTGCCACCGCCGCCAAGCTGATCACGGAGGGTTGCCTCGAATTCGTCCTTGGACAGGTCCAGAACGAGTCTGACAGCAGTCCTGCCCGCATCGAAGTCCTGGTCCAGGACTGCCTGGATGTGTTCTTCCTTGAAAGGACCTCCTTCAGGGAAATGCGAAAGACTGGCGATCACCGCCCGGGCGTGACCGTCCTCCCAAGACGCGTCCAGGCGCCTCAGTTTCCCAAGAATCTCCTCCAGCGACTGTCGTTGGCGTTCCAAGCGGCTCTATGTCCCTACGATGAGATACTCGGTGACCCTGTTTCGCCTGGCCCGACTGTGCGTACCGAAGTGGTAGCGATGAGATCGCTCAAACACCTCGACTTCCTTCTTGTATCGTCTCATCTGTCCCACCAGCGCATCGAGCTCCGGATAGCCGTTTGAAGAGTATGAGAGCACCAGGATGGAGTCAGCGAATCGCCGGAACATCTCGGAGAATGCTCCAGCGCTCGTGCGTCGATACGAGAATGGAGTATATGGCTTCCTGGTCTTCCTTACTTTGCTGTCCGGGAGAATCTCCATGCCGTTCCAGTAGCAGGAGAGCCCCTCGAGAAAGTGATAGCGCTTCATGTAGCAGTTGTCGTCGGCACGAGGGACGTACGGTGGATCCATGTACACCAAGTCATAGCTATAGGGGGAGATGTCGAATACATCACTGTGATGAGATTTGTTTACACGCCTGTTCGAAAAGACGGCTTCGTTATAGACTTGAACCTGCTCGATGAAGTGCTCACGGATTGACAGTTGGAGATCCCGTCGACCGTCCTTGTAGCGCTCTGGATCACCCGCGACCGTGAACACGCCACGAGGCTGCCTCTTCACGCAGGATCGCACCAGTGCCGAGATCGCCAAGGCCTTCTTTCCGGAACTCTTCACGCCCTGGAGATTCCACAAGACACGGTCGAGGAATCGAAGATCATCAGGTGCATAGAAGATCCCCGAGAAAGTCTTCTCTATGAATTTGCGATGCCTGGGGTCATAGGAGAGAAGGAACTCGACATCCTCCCCGTCGAGATGCTCATTCGAATTCTCGACTATCCCTCGAGAAACGGTCGCGCTGAAATTCAGGAAATCATTGGAGGTCGTTTGCTTTCCCATCGCCTTCATCAGGTAGGAAACGCAACCAGAACCAGAGAAGGCATCCAGTGCCGTATCGAAGTCCAGATTCGACAGGTTGCCATGGATCCATGACAGAAGGCGGTACTTGCTGCCCATGAAGCGGAGCTGTGGGAATTGCCGAACCTGCTCCGGTATGGACCCCGGGCTGCGGAGGGAGAAGTCGGCCGCGTCCTGGACGATGGGTTCTAGTGTCGACACTTGGCGTGTTCGGTAGCGGCTTGGTCTTGGGATGGAAGCTTGAGGAATCATGCCCGGCAGGGCCTGACCCGTCTGAGACAAGATATCGGCCATTGGTGCTCTCTCCAATCTTCCAGCCTTGAGAATCCGGAGGGGGCAGCGGATACCTGCTCAATAGTGCAGTGGTTTGTGTCACCCTGTCAAGGAACTGGCAGGTCCGTGCCTGTTCCCGGAAGAGAGGTCGCCCGAACCCGGATCTCCCTCTGACTGCCCCAGCCCGGCCCGGGATCACAGCCCCAGGGCGGTGTCGATTTCGGCCTGGTAGTCGTAGACCTCGGCGCTCTCCACCTCGCTCATGCTGACGGCGCGGCCGAGGACGCTCGACTCGAAGATCGCGTAGACGGCCGCGACGTCCTTCATCCCTTCGGTGCCGTCCACCTCCACCGGCCGCCCGTGGAGGATCGCCTCTCCCAACTCGAAGTACTCCAGGGCCAGCAGCTTCCAGTCGACGTCGGCGGTGGCCACTCCCTCGGGGAAGAAGTGGGCGGCCAGGGGCTCGAGCTCGAAGTCCTCGGCCTCGGCGACCAGCTGCTCGTGGCCCTTCTCCTCCATGCCCTCGACCTGCAGGACGGCCCGGCCGCCGCGGCTGCCGAAGCTCCTGAGCGCGCCCCCCTCACCGAGGATGCCCTGGCCGCCGCACCCTCCGTGCCCACCGAGGCCGACGACCCAGCTGACCATGGCGCCGCCGGCCATGCGCAGGGTCGCCAGGGAGCTGTCCTCGGCCGTGGCCCGCACCTCCTCCTCCATCGCCGTGTGCCGGCGCTGGTAGAACTCGTAGGGGCTGTCGAGGCGGGCCGGCCGCCTGCGCACCGGCATGGCCAGGCTGACCTGTCCGTGGACTGCCTCGATGTCGCCCAGCTGGTAGCGGATCAGGTCGGTGTAGTGGACGGCCAGGTCCAGCAGCAGGCCGCCCCGCTCCTTGTCGTGCCGCCACGGCGTGATGAAGATGTCGCGGCCCGGCGACAGGGCGTGGTAGAAGGCCATGTACGGGCGGCCGATGGCGCCGCGGTCGAGCAGGTGGCGCACAAGGCGCGCCGAGGGATCGCGCCGGAAGTTCTCGGCCACCGAGAGGATGCGGTTGTTGCGCCGGGCCGCGTCGATGATGCGGTGGCAGCCCCGGACGGTGATGGCCAGGGGTTTCTCCACCATCACGTGCAGCCCCAGGTCCAGGGCCTGGCAGGCGACGGTGTGGTGGTAGCCGGGGTCGACGACGATGTCGACGGCGTGCAGGTCGGGCACCTCCCGGGCCATCCGCTCCAGGTCGGTGAAGACCTGCGGGCGCGAGCCGAGGAGCTTCTCCGCCTCGGCGGCGGCGAGCTCCGCGTTCTCCGGGCGGATGTCGCAGACCGCGGCCAGCTCGACGTTGGCGAAGGGGGTCCTGGCCAGCTCGGCGAGTCCGTAGAGGTGGCGGGTGCCCATGCCGCCGCAGCCGACGAGGGCGATTCGAATCCGGTCCATGGGATCTCCGGGAGTGCTTCGGGGCGCTGCGCGGGAACCTCGCGGGGCGTGCATGAAAGGACTCCAGCCCCCCGCCCGGCAAGCGCCCGGCGGCAACGGGATTGCCTACCTTCCGGGCGGCACCGCATCTCCCGCCGGAGGATTCCCACCGATGGAGGCACGCCCATGACGGACCCGGCCGCCCGACCCCCGCGAACCCACCGAGGCGCCGTTCCCCCCGCCCTTGCCGCGGCGATGCTCCTGGCTTCCGCGGTCTCGGCCCAGGACCTGAGCTTCCATGCCGGCATCGAGATCCCGGCCGAACACCTCGGGGCCACTCTCGAGAAGAGCGTGGACAACACCGACCCCGCCACCCTGGTGCCCGAGCCGCGGCGCGGCAAGGTCCTTCGGGACGAGGACTCCGGCGCGGTCACGGCCTCCGGGTTCGGACTGGTCGGCGGCTGCCGCCTGGCCCTGGGGTCGGGAGGCGCCTACGTGGGAGCCGAGGTCGATGTCGCATTCCTCGGCGGCGCCGTGGACAGCCGGCTCGAAGGGGTCGGGGAGTCTTCCGGACGCAACCAGCTCGGGGAGAGCTGGCCGGACCCCTGGTCCCTCGAGCCGGGCCGAAGCTACGGATTGACGCTCGAGCTCGGCGGCCCCCGCGGACTCTATGCCCTCGGAGGCGTCCGCCGCCTGGAGGCGCGCTACGAGACCCGCTTCCACGGCTGCATGGACCCCGGTTCCCTGCTCGCCGGAGGCGGATACCCCCGACTTCGTCTCCGGGACCGACGGCCGCGACCTGGACCTGGAGGGCTGGACAGCCGGCCTCGGCTGGGAGAAGGGACTGCAGGAGCGGATCTCCATGAGGCTGGAGACGCGCTACACCCGGTACGGAGACCAGGAGTGGACGACGTTGTTCGAGGAGGTGGGGGTCACCGTGCCGGCCGTCCTGGGGGCCGGCGCCATCGGCCTGTCCGGGAGCCTGGCCTGGCGGTTCTGAAGCAGCTCGTCGGCGAGCGGGTCCGCTGCTCCCGCGGCCGGACCCGGGTGAGGTCTCCGGCCGCGGGAGGCCGTCACTCGACCTCGGGGCCCGCCTCCCCGCCGGGGCCGGAAGCCTGACGGCGCTCCTGCTCGGCCCGGTTGATCTGGTCGACGATGTCCGCGTGGCCCGCCACCAGGGGGCCCGACCGCGGGCGCGTCACGGGCTCCCCGTCGAAGGTGGTCACCCGACCCCCCGCCTCGCGCACGATCAGCATGGCGGCGGCCATGTCCCAGGGCTCGAGGCGGTGATGGAAGAACCCGCCCAGCCCTCCGGCCGCCACGTGGCACAGGGCCAGCGCCGCCGAGCCCGCCAGCCGCAGGGCCGCCACCCGCGGGCGCAGCGCCGCCGCCAGCTCCATGCTGTCGCGGGCGGCCTCCTCGTCGTGGGCCAGATCGAAGGCCAGCAGCGCTGACGACAGTGCGGGGTCGCCGCCTGCGGCGATGGAGCTGCCGTTGCAGGCGGCGCCTTCGCCGGCCGCCGCGGTGAACAGCTCCTCCCGCAGCGGATCGCAGACCACGCCCACCGCCACCTCCCCTCGCACCACGAGGGCCAGGCTCACGGAGATGTAGGGGAAACCGTGGACCAGGTTCAGGGTGCCGTCCACGGGGTCGACGATCCACGTCGGCTCGTCACCCAGCGGAGCGTTGACCGTCTCCTCGGTGAGGAAGCGGTGGTCCGGAAAGGCGGCGCCGACGCGGGCGCGGATGAGGTCGTTCGCCTGCAAGTCGAGGCCGGTGACGAAGTCCGCCCGGCCCTTGGTCTCCACCACGACGGCTTGGTGCAGGTTGTCCCGCAGGAGGGTCCCCGCCTCCCGCGCCGCGGCCTCGGCGATCGCCCGGGGGGATCCTCCCATCAGCCGGCGCTCAGGGGCCGCCGAAGGAGAATGAGAAGGCCGTGCCGAAATGGAAGTAGTAGTTGCCGTACGAGTCGGTGAACAGTCCGATCTCCGGGAAGACCGCCGGTCCCTCCACCTCGTCGGGGGTCATGACCAGTCCCAGGTTGATCCCCGTGAGATACTCCTCCGGGGTGTCGAGGAGGACGATGGTCTTGAACCCCAGGTTGAGCTCGGTCTCCGTCCGTCCGAGGGGAATCGTGGCGATGAGAGAGGGGTGAACCTGGTAGGACTCGGCGACCTCGATGTCGGGGTCGCCTGGGAAGAGACCGCTGAAGAACAAGCCGACGGGCAGGAGGAAGGCCAGTCGATCCTCCACGAGGGAGATCTTGGGGTCGAGGGAGACGAACTGGTACCCGTCCTCGAGATTGATCCGGCTGATCCGGCCCCCGATCTCGAATCTCTCCAGCCCGTGGCGGAACTGGACGTCCACCACCGAGAACCCGTCCTCGTAGTCCCAGTCTTCTCCGCTGATGAAGGCCTGCCGGCTGATGCCGGCGGTGATCGATGTCTGCCCCGGGTCCAACCGTTGCGCCGTCTGGTGCATGGCGAAGGTATAGCAGCCCGCAAGTGAGAGGGAGAGGACCACGGCCGTGAGGAGCTGCACCGAGGCTCGCGAGTTCCGCATCACCAGGACATCCTCAGGCCGAAGGAGTGGACGAATCTCGTGGACTCGACGAGCCAGCTCTCGGGCACCCTGATCAGCGCGTAGTCGAGACCGACCTGCCCCGGAAGGCGCCCGCGGTCCGGTGAGAGAGCGATGCCCAGGCCGAGGCGGTTGTACAGCCGGTGGCGGTCCTGGTATTCGTTGATCCAGCCCGTCCGCAGGGAGAGCCAGCGATAGAGGGTCAGCTCGAGGCCGATCCCGCCGAAGTCGGCATCTCTCACGATATCGTCACTTTCGAAGCCGCCGCCGGCGGGTGGATTGAGGAACCGCCGGTACTCGGCGGTCATGACGAATCCCAACGGCGGAGAGATCTCCGTGGAGGGCCGGTCGATGGCGTAGCGGATTCCCGTGCGGAGATACAGGGGCAGGGAGATCCGGGATTCGGAGGTGCGGCCGTCAGAAGTGGTTGTATACACATGTCCAGAGGAGTGATTCTGCAGGGCCATTCCGATGGTGAGGCCGCCAAGGGGGCCGTCCGCGAAGTCACCGGCGTGGTAGAGCCCACCCAGATCGAAGGACGCAACGTAGCTCGACTCCTGCTCGAAGCCCGAGTCGATCTGAGTAAAGAGGTTGAAGAAGCGGTTGAAGAGCTTGAGGGTTCCCCCGACCGCCATGGGCCCGCGGGATATGCCATAGGCCAGGGAGAAGGTCTGGCCGTAGAACCGGGCAGCCTCGGACGTGCCCTGCTCCATCCTGTTGAAGGCAAGGGCCACTCCGCCCAGAGGAGCGGGTGAAGCCACTCCGAGGCTCCACGAGTAGAGGTCCTCGATCTCCCAATCGTCATCGGCCCAATCGAAAGACCTGTAGTTGTAGAAGAGGTCCGTCCCCGACAGGAAGGCCAGGTTGGCGGGGTTGGAGGAGAGCGCCGCCGCCGGATTGCCCGCGTCGGCGACGGAGGACTCGCCCATGGCCACGCTTCGAGGGTCCGTTACTGTGTCGAAGGAGTGGTGGTTCGGGAGATACACCTCCTGCGCATGGCACATCGAACCCGCGAAGGACAGGATGGCCAGGCCGGCCGCCGCTCGTCCCGCGGGGCTCATGCCCCCGGCCCGCCCACCGGCTCCAGGCGGATGAAGGTCTTGAGCAGTTCCCACTGCCAGGAGTGGGGGAAGCCGTAGGGGTCCTGCCAGCTCGGCCAGCCGCTCCAGCGGGTGGTGTTGCAGGGGTAGCGGATGATCAGCTGGGCCAGGAAGATGTCGGGCATCTCCCGCACCCAGATCTCCATCGCCTCGGTGAACAGCTCCAGCAGCTCCGGGTCCCCCACCTGCAGGGGCGCGGTGCGCTCGACGATGCGGTCGAACTCCTCGTTGCGCCACCGCGAGATCGTCGACCACAGGGGCGCCGGCTGCCCCGTGGGCCGGTAGTACTGGGAGGTGTAGTAGGAGAGCATCAGGTAGGGGTCCATGCCGCGCACGCCGCTGGGCCCCTTGCAGCCGAGGGAGGCCGTCTGCTCCCCGGTCTGCACCAGCGAGGTCAGGCCCGGCGAGGTGTCGAAGTTGGCGTCGAAGCCGGCGTCGCGCAGCTGCTGGGTCAGGGGCGGACCGTAGGACCGCAGCCACTGGGGCACGTACATGGCGATCTCGATCCGCTCCCCTGCCGCGTCGATCCAGAACCCCTCCTCGTCCTTGGCGTAGCCCTTCCCCTCCATGATGCGGACCACCTCCTCCGGGTGGGGGCGGCTGTCGTACCCGTGGCGGGCGAGGATCTCCTGCAGGGCCTCGTCGAAGGGGGCGAACCACTCGTAGGGGGTGAAGGGGTGGAGGGCGACGACGCCGGCGCCCGACTCGGCCAGCTGCACGACCTTGTCGCGGTCGATGGCCATGCTGATCGCCCGGCGGATCTCGGGGTCGTCGTAGGGCGGCTCGGAGCAGTTCATGTTGAGGTCGATGGGGCACCAGTCGAGGTAGCCGTAGGGCGGCTCCCTGCCGCTGAAGGTCACCACCCGCGGGTTGCGCTCCAGCACGCTCTCGAGGGTGAGGACCTGCATGATCGGCGCCATGTCGAGCTGGTCCGTCAGCAGCAGTTGGGCGGACTGGCTCTCCTCCTGCTGCGGCACGTAGATGATGCGCTCGATCCTCGGCAGGCGCTTGAACCCCTCCCGGGCCGCCCACCAGTCCCGGCGCAGGTCGTAGATCTTCTGGTAGGGCGAGGCGTAGACGAGGCGGTAGGGCCCGGTGCCCAGGGGCAGGCCGCCGTCGATGTCGTGGAAGGTGAACTCCAGGGGGTCCTCGTGGCGCCAGACGTGCTCGGGCAGGACCAGGATGCCGTGGTTGCTGCTCAGGGTGGTGGCCCAGAAGGCCGGGCCCGGCTTGTTGAGAAGGAGCCGCACCGTGTGGTCGTCGACGACCTCGGCGGCCTCGAAGAAGTCGGGCAGGTCGGCCAGGTGCACCATGGCCGCGGCGTTGTCGCGCAGCATCTCGAAGGTGAACGCCACGTCGCGCGCCGTGAACGGTTTCCCGTCGGCCCACTCGACGCCGTTGCGGAGCCGCACGGTGAGCACGGTGCGGGTGTCGTCGTACTCCCAGCTCTCGGCCAGCCAGTTCTCGTGCTCCCCGGTGAGCACGTTGTACATGATCAGCGGCTCGAAGACGGTGGGCAGGGTGCCCATGTGGTAGCCCTGGTCCGAGCCCGGGATGTAGGGGTTCTGGTTGTTGAACAGGGCGTACTGGTTGGGGCCGCCGTTCATCAGGATCATGGTGCGGTCCCGGGGGACCTCGGGCAGCACGATCCCCTGCCCGCAGCCGGCCAGGACCGCCCACGCCGCCAGCAACAGTCCGCCGCAGGCCACCGCTGCCGGAGCCCGGCGCCGTGGCCGCCCGGCCCGGGGCCCGCGCCCGGCACATTCACGGAGGCTCGCTTTGCCGCAACTCCCCGGCGTCAGCGCATGGAGGCCCGGCCGCCCGGACCGATGCTTCCCGGCGCCGCCGCGGAGGCTCGACCTGCGGCAGCTCCCCGGCGCCGGCGCCCGGAGGCCTGGCCGTCCGGTGCGCTCGCTCCCGCCGGCGTCCCGGTGGATCCCCGCGCCCATCACCCGCCTCCGTGGGAGAGGGCGGCCACCTGCTCCTCCGAGAGCAGGTCGGCCTCCTCGTGGAGGAAGCAGGCCGCGGCGCGGCCCTCGTCGGTGCGCACCAGGGGCGGCGTCTGCTGCCGGCAGCGGTCCATGACGTGGGGGCAGCGCCCGGCGAAGGCGCAGCCGCCCCCGGGTGCGTGGGGGGCGCCGTTCTCTTCCCCTGCATCGGCGGCATCGGTCTCCGCGCCGTCGGCGCCCTCCTCCCCGCCCCAGCGGCGTCTCGTGTCCGGCAGGGGGATCGATCCCACGAGGAGCTGCGTGTAGGGGTGCTTCGGCGCCTTGATGACCTGCTCGACGCCGCCCACCTCGACCACCTCCCCCTGGTACATGATCAGGATGGTGCGGCTCAACTGGTAGGCCGTGGTCAGGTCGTGGGTGATGTAGACGAGGCTGATGCCGCGCTCCCGGTGGATGCGGAAGAGGGTCTCGAGGATGGTGGCGCGCAGGGAGGCGTCGACCATGGAGACGGGCTCGTCGGCGACGATCACCTTGGGGTCGAGGAGCAGGGCCCGGGCCACCATGATGCGCTGGCGCTGGCCGCCGCTGAGCTGGTGGGGGTAGCGGCCCAGGGTCTCCTCCGGGCGCAGGCCGACCGCCTGCAGGCCCTCCTCGATGCGCTGCCGCCGCTCGCCCCGCGACAGCTCCGGGAAGAACCGGGCCAGCGGGGTCGCCAGGGAGTGGTCGACGCGGTAGAAAGGGTTGAAGACCTCGAAGGGGTCCTGGAAGACGGCCTGCACCTGGCGCCGGAAGGTCTTGCGCGTGCGCGCGTCCAGGTCGCCCAGCTCCGTGCCCCGGTAGCGGACCGAGCCCCCCGTGGGCGGCAGGATGCCCAGGAGCAGCCGCGCCAGGGTGGTCTTGCCGCTGCCGCTCTCGCCGGCGATGGCCACGACCGCCGGCTCCTCCTCGGGGATCACCAGGGATGCGCCGGCCACGGCCACGGTCCGCCGGCGGTCGAAGAGCCCGCCGCCGAAGGTCCGGCTCGCCTGCCTCGCCTCGAGCAGGGGCGCGCTCACGGGGCCTCCCCGTGCAGGTGGCAGGCCGCCAGCCGCTCGCCCGCCCCGTCGCCGGCGGCGGTCACCGCCTCCAGGGGCGGGACGCTGGCGGAGCAGCGCTCCATCACCTCGGGACAGCGCGGGTGGAAGGGGCACCCCGGCGGCGGCTCCAGCAGCGACGGCGGCAGGCCGGGGATGCCGCGGAACTCGCCCCGGCGGTCCAGGGAGGGCAGGCTGTCCACCAGCAGGCGCGTGTACGGATGGAGGGGCTCCTCGAGCAGGCCCCGCACCGGGCCGACCTCGGCCAGCCGGCCGGCGTACATGACCCCGATGCGGTCGACGCACTGGGCCATGAGCCCCATGTCGTGGCCCACCAGGATCACGGCGGCGTCGAGCTCCTTCTGCACCCGGAAGAGGGTGTCCATGACCCGCTTCTGCACGACCACGTCGAGGGCGCTGGTGGGCTCGTCGGCGATGATCACCCGGGGGCGCAGGGCCACGGCGATGGCCATGCCCACGCGCTGCTTCATGCCGCCGCTCAGCTCGTGGGGGTACATGCGCGCAACGGCCGGGTCCAGCTCGACCAGGGCCAGCAGCTCCCGCACCCGCTCCCGCAGGGCGTCGCGGTCGGTCGGTTCCTCGTGGGCCTCGATCGTGTCGGCGATCTGGGCGCCGACGCGCATCACCGGGTTGAGGGAGTTCATCACCCCCTGGGGGATCAGGGATATCCGCGAGAACCGGACCCTTCGCATCTCCTCGTCCGACAGGGCCAGCAGCTCCAGCTCGTCGAGGTGGACCCGCCCTGCCTCGATGCGTCCGGGGGGCCGGATCAGGCGCATGAGGGCCATGGCCGTCGTCGACTTCCCCGAGCCCGACTCCCCCACCAGCCCCAGCCGCTCGCCCGACCGCAGTTCGAAGCCGACGCCCTCCACGGCGCGCACCGGTCCGCCGCCGGTGTGGTAGTGGACGCGCAGGTCCTCCACCCGCAGCACCACGCGGCCCCCGGAAGCGGCGCTCACGAGGCCCGCCACATGCGGGGATTGGCGATGCGGTCCAGCCCCATGGAGACGAGGAAGAGGCCGATGAAGATGAGCACGATCATCACCATGGGCGGCGCCCACCACCACCACATGCCCCGCAGCAGGGAGGTGTAGTAGAGGGCCCAGTAGATGGTCATGCCGAGGGTGGGGTCGTTCTGGGGGCCCAGGCCGAGGGCCTCCAGGCCGATGGAGGCCAGCACCGCCGCGGCCACGGCGCTGACGAAGCTGGCCGCCAGGTAGGGCAGCAGGTTCGGCAGCAGCTCCCGGGCGATGATCTCCAGGTCCCCCATGCCCGACAGCCGCGCCACCTGCACGTAGGCGCGCTCGCGCATGGACAGCACCTGGGCGCGGATCGTGCGCGTCGGCACCATCCACGCCAGGGAGGCGACCACCAGGGCCATCATGTCCACGGTGACCGCGGTGCGCAGGGAGGTGGCCAGGACCACCAGGAAGAGCAGGCCGGGCACGGTGAGCAGCACGTCGGCGGCGCCCCGGATCAGGGTGTCCGGCAGGCCGCGGAAGTAGCCGGCCACGAAGCCGAGGAGGATGCCGATGCCGAGCCCCACGGCGCCGGCGAGGAAGCCCACCCGCAGGGTGAGAGGCGTGCCCGCCACCATCACCGCCATCAGGTCCCGCCCCGCCGCGTCGGTGCCGAGGGGGTGCTCCAGCGACGGCGCCAGGTTGGCCGGCGCCGAGCCGACGCGGGCCTGGTCGGTGTCGACGAAGAGGGACCCCACGGGGCCGAAGGCCAGGACCAAAAAGACGATGGCCAAACCCGCCGCCAGCTGGGGGTGGCGGTGAGCCGCCGCGGCGATCCGGGAGAGCCTCATCGGCGGTAGGCGATGCGCGGGTCGAGGAGCGGGTAGACCAGGTCGAGGATCAGGGTGACGGTGGCGATGGCGAGGATGACCATGACCACCACCCCGTAGATGACGAAGTAGTCGAAGGTCTGCACGGCGCGGTAGAGGACCGTGCCGACGCCGGGATAGGCGAAGACGACCTCCACCAGCACCGCCCCGGAGACGACGTAGCCCATGGCCAGGGCCAGGGCCGTGGTCTGGGGCAGCAGGGCGTTGCGCAGGGCGTAGCGGAAGAAGATGTCGCGGCTCTTCAGGCCCCGGGCCTCGGCGTAGTTGACGTAGTCCTCGCCCTGGACGGTGACCATCATGCCGCGCATGGACAGGGCCCAGAACCCCACCGACGAGAGGACGATCGACAGGGCCGGCACGATGGAGTGGTAGACCACGTCGAGGGCGTAGGACAGGCTGGGTCCGGGCAGGGTCCCGAGGGTGAATCCGCCGCCGAGGGGGAAGGCCCGCAGGGTGAAGCCCAGCACGAAGACGAGGACCAGGCCGAGGAGGTAGTAGGGGATCGCCGACAGGGCCAGGAAGGGGGCGGCGAAGTAGTGCAGGGCCCCGGGCGAGCGCGGCCAGGCCAGCAGGGCCCCGAGGACGGTGCCGAGGGCGAAGGCGATGAGGGTGGCCGTGGTCAGCAGGCCGAGGGTCCACGGCAGGGCCCGCAGGATGATGTCGGAGGCGCGGCTCGGGAAGTTGGCGATGGAGACCCCGAAGTCGAGGCGGGCCACGTCCCCGAGATAGCGCACGTACTGCTTCCACAGGGGCTGGTCCAGGCCGAAGCGGGCCTCGTAGGTGGCGACCACCGCCTCCATGTCGGTCTTGCCCGCGCCCCCGAAGGAGACGGCCTGCAGCAGGCGCTCCCGGATCGGGTTCACCGGGGCCATGCGGGGCATCATGAAGTTGATCGTGGCCCCGGCCCAGATGACCAGCAGGAAGACGCCGAAGCGGCGGAGGACGTAGTTGAGGCTCAAATCGGGGCGATGCCGTGGGCTTCAGGGTGAACGGAAGCGTTGGAAGAAAGCGGATCGGGCGTCGGGGAGAAAGAGGCGGATCGTCCCGGCGGTGGTGACCGCCTCCGGCAGGGCACCTCCCGTCGGACCGCTGCCTCGCAGCGTACCACCCAAACGCCGCCGGCCAGCGCAAGGTGGCGGGATCCGGCGATCACCGGCACCCCCGGGCCAACCTCCCGGGAATCTCTCAGCCCCGGGGTTCGAACTGGTCGGCCAGGTGCTCCGCCCAGGCGCGGTTGGCGTCGGCGGTACGCCCGGCGATATGGGGAGTGTGCACGACGTTGTGCCGGCCGATGAGGGGGTCGTCCGGCGGCAGCGGCTCGATGTCGAAGACGTCGGCGGCGAGGCTCAGCTCGTCGGCCAGCACCCGGCGCCGCAGCGCGGCCATGTCGCAGACCTCCGCCCGGGTGACCAGGACGACCAGGCAGCCTCCCGGCAGGGCGCCGATGTGGTCGGCGCTCACCAGCCCCCGGGTCGAGTCGGTGAGAGGGACCATCGGCGCGAAGACCTCGGCATCCTCCACCAAGCGCGCCAGGTGGTGCTCCCGGCGCGAGCCGGCCCGATGGAAGGCGGGTTCGGCCGCAAACGGGTCCCAGGCTGCCACATCGGCCCCCAGGGCCCGCGCGAAGGCGGCGTAGCGGCTGCCGACGTTGCCGGCGCCGACCACCCTGACCCGCTTGCCGGCGAGGGTGCCGTTGGCGAAGGCGGGGTCGTCGCTGAACTGCACCCCCCGCTGCCCCGGGGCCCCGATGCCTCCGGGGGACGCCAGTCCCAGTCGGGAGCGGCCGTGGCGATCCCGGTGTGCAGCTGCGGAATGCGGCGCAGCGCGCACAGGGTGAGGGCCAGCCCGCACTCGGCGACCGACTGTCCCCAGAATCCCTCGGACCGGTGTCTGTAGAGGACCACCCCCCTGGCGGCCAGCGCCGCCTCGCCGTCCGGTCCCAACCAGTGGGACGCCCCCTGGAAGGTCGCCTCCCTCAGCGACGGAAACGCCTCCAGGCAATCGAGGGTGACGCGGACCCCGAGGCAGGCGAGCCTGCGCACCGAGGCGGCCTGTCCGCCGGCCACCTCTCCCAGCCGGCGGTCGTCCCCGTGGGCCAGGCGCCGGAATCCCACCTCCCCCTGGCGCTGCCAGAGGGCGTGGAAGTGGTCGGCCGCCCATGGCCAGCTGCCGTCGAAGGCGCTGTGCACGGCGATGAAGCTGTCCATCTATTCGAACAACAGGTATCCGAACCGGTCCGGCCGTTCGGCGTAGCCGTAGGTGGGCACCCACTGGGCGTACTCGGAGGCGTTGCCGGTGCGCACCCGGCAGATGTTGAAGCCCCACACGTCGCCGGGAGCGAAGGCCGCCCCCTTGAGACCGGCCGCCGGCAGGGCCACCTCGGCCACCCAGAAGGTGTCGGCCACGAAGGTGGCGATCTCGACTCGGGTGCTCCACGAGCGTCCCTCCCCGTAGGCGCCGTCGGCGTCGTCGGCGACCGTGCCCAGGCTGTTGATGATGAACTGGAAGAACGACCGCGAGTCGTGGTTCGTGTCGAGGAAGATCTCGATGCAGTCGTCCTTGTAGATCTCCCGGGAGTCCCGCCGGGTGGCGTCGGCCACCAGGCCGGCCGTGTCCTCCTCGTAGCCCTTCACGGCGAAGTAGAGGGTCTGGCGGTGGTAGCCGAGCCGGGCCTCGGCCCGTCCCCTGGCCGGATGGGCGGAGAGACGGTGGATGCACTGGTAGAAGTCCTCGATCGGCTCGACCCCGCCCCAGGCCGGGTCGTCGAGCCGGCCGTCGATCACCGGCGGACTCGGCAGGGGACGGGCCGCGGCCACCATGCCGAGTGACGCGAGGTGCTCCAGGCCCCGCCGCCGCTCGCCGCTCTCGTAGTAGAGGCGGCCCAGCTTCTGGCCGATGTTCAGGCTCCCCGGGACCAGGTCCAGCGCCTCCCGCAGCAGGCTCTCGGCCCCCGCCGCGTCGGCTGCCAGGTAGAGCTTGTGGGCCTCGACCGCCATGTGGTCGGCCACGACCTCCAGCCACTCCCGGCGCTCGCGGTCCAGGGAGTCGGGCCGGTCCACGGCGCCCATCCGCACCAGCCGGCGGGTCAGGCTGTCCACCTGGGCGGCGGTGAAGAGCGACAGATCGATGCGGTTGTCGTCGAGACACATCAGCTCCAGGGCCTGCAGGATCTCGCCCTGCATGGCGGGCCCGGTCTCGACGGAGAGACGCTGCAGCAGGGGGTCGACCGACTCCGGCCGCCGCAGGTTGCCCAGGGCCCGGGCGGCGGCGGTACGAACGCCCGGCCCGGGGTCGGCCACGGCCCGCAGCAGGGTGGGGAGGATGGCCGGGTGCTCCTCGCGCAGGTGCAGCCGGTAGAGGGCCTCAACAAAGTCGATGCGCGCCCGCACCGGAAGGCTCCGGTCGTCGAGGGCGCGCACCAGTGGCTCCACGGCCCGGGCCTTGGCCATGTTCAGCTCCAGGCGCGCCTCCTCCACGCCCTCGCCCCCCTCGACGATGCGGGCGATGCCGCGCTCCACGGGGTCGCCGCAGGCGCCCGTCAGCAGCGCGAGAGAGGGGATCAGCAGGCGCTGGAGCCCGCGCCGGCCGCCGTTCCTCACGCCGGGTGGCCGGGCAGGAAGGTCTCCGGCCACTTGGGCTCGTAGTCGCTCTCGAAGAGCCAGTCGAAGCCGTCGGGAACGATGTGGGCGCGCTCCGGGCGGAGCCGCTCGGCGAGGGCCGGGAACAGGGCCATCAGGGAGTCCCGCTGTCCCTTCGGCAGGCCGCAGGGGACGCCCTCGGCGACCCACGGGGAGAGCATCGCCTTGCGCGGCACCCGGTCCTCGTTCTGCCAGGCCGAGTGCAGGCCGCTGCTGCACAGCACCAGGACCTGGCCGCGGCGGGCCACGCAGGGCACGGGCTCGCGCTCGATCCAGGGCACGCCTTCCGGGTCCGGCAGATGCTCGGGGAAGGCCGGGGCCTGCGGCGGCACGGGCGGGGGCCGCAGACCGTGCACGCGGGGCAGCATCGCCTTGTGCTCGTCCGTGAGCACCCGGTCCCAGTACTCCATGATCGGCCGGTGACTGCCGGGCAGGACACGCATGGCGCCGCGGTGGGCGGGAACCTCGTTCAGCCAGAACCACAGCTCCACGCGGGTCCGGCGGGGCGTGGCCGTGAAGTCCGACCAGGTGGCCTGCACGTCGGTGTGGCACCCCCGCGCCCACTGCTCGCGGGGATCGTCCCAGGGCGGCGGCGCCGGGGCGCGCGCATGGGGCCCCATGCTCCACCAGAAGTGCACGGCCCGGGCGCGCAGCACCCTCGCCGCCACCTCCTCGAAGAACGGGTGCTGCAGGGCGTCGACGTAGTCCGGCTCCTCGTACGGCGCCGCGCCGGCCGCCCTCAGCCGGTCCCAGGCCGCCTCTACCCGGTCCAGCTCCCGGTCGCTGAGGGGGCCGTCGATGGTGACGGCGCCCCGCTCCTCGTACTCCAACAGTTGTGCGTCGGTGATCGACATGCGGCTTCCTCCCTACCGCGGAACATGGGAGAACCGCCGGGGCTCGCGCAACCGGGAGCCTTCGGTCGGGGCCTGGACCCGGGCAGCCCCGGCTCGACGGGAGGCCGCTCGGCGGATCTGGCCGGGCTGCGGTCTCCGTGCCGGGCGCGTGCTCAGCGGTCGGGCCACTCGTAGGCGTCCCTGGCGTTCTTCCAGAAGAACCTCTCGGCGGTCTCGGCGCCCCTCCCGCCGAAGTACTCGCGCACGATGCCGAAGCCGGTGGCGTAGGGCGCCGCCCGCTCGCACACCGGCCAGTTGCTCCCGTAGAGCAGGCGCTCCCCGCCGAAGGCGTTCCACATCGCGTCGAGGACAGGCCGGTAGTAGCCGACGTCGCCGGGGGCGGGTTGCTCGGCGCTCTTCTCCGTCAGGGCCGACACCTTCATGTAGACGTTGGCGTGGGCGCCTGCCGCCTCGATGAAGCCGGTCCACTCCGGGTCGGGTGGCCCGCCGTCGATAGCCGCGTTGGCGACATGCTCGATCACCAGGGTGAGATCCGGCAGCTCCCGGGCCAGGCGCAGGAAGCCGGCGCGCGCCTCGGCGTCGGCCGGCACGCAGTCGAGGACGAGGTCGTGATCGGCCAGCAGCTTCATCTCGTCGAGGAAGCCGCCGTCGAAGTCGCCCCAGGCGCGGATGCCCCGGAAGACCGGATGGGCGGCGAAGCGCTCCACCTGCTCCGCGAACCTCGGGGTGCCGCTCTCGAGCCGGCCCACGTAGCCGACGATGACGGGGTTGCCGTCGGCCATGTCGAGGATCCACTGGTTGTCCTCCACCGTGCAGGCCGCCTCGACCACCACCGTCCCGGTCACCCCGCACGGGGACGCCTCGGCCAGGAAGTGCTCGGGCAGGACGGTGCGGTACAGCAGTTCCTCCTCCGGCGACGGCCAGGGCACGCCCTCAGGCCGGGTGGGATCGTAGAAGTGGGTGTGGGTGTCGATGATCATCCGAGTCCTCCGGCGGGGCGGATTGTGACGTAGTAGGAGCCGATGGTCCGTTCGCCGCGGTCGTGGAAAGCCGCCGAGAGCCGATCGGTACCGGCTGCGAGGGATACCTCGAAGACCGCCGCCGTGTCGCCGGGAGAGGTCTCCTGGTGGTAGCTCCTTCCGCCCACCGTCAGGGCCGCCCGGCCGATGGCCAGCGCCACTCCGCCGCTGTAGTGCGGGGCGTGCCGCTCCTGGATGGCGTCGCGGCGCCACTCGACATCGTCGCCCTCGATCCCGGCGTCCAGGGCATGGCCGGCGTCCTCCGGCCAGCGGCGCAGCTCGATGCGGTAGAGGCCGGCGCGGCGCACGTCGATCGCCCAGTAGCCGCTGGCGACGTGGCCCTCCCGCACCTGGCGCTGGTTCCAGGCGCCGTTGCACGCCTCGTTGCGCAGGTCGTGGGTGGTGAGCCGCACCGGTTCGGCGTCGCCCCCGACCACCATCGGCACGTCGCGGTCGAACTGCCCGGAGACCCGCTCCCACCACTGCTCGTAGCCGGCGCGCAGCTCGTCCACCACGCCGGGATGGTCCGCGGCGATGTCGCGGCGCTGGCCGGGGTCCTCGCCGAGGTGGTACAGCTCCACGCCGTGCACCAGGCGCCAGGGGCCGCGCATCACCGCGCTCAGGCGCCACTTCGCGGGATGGGCGATGCGCTGCGTGTCCGCCACCAGAACCCGCTCGCCCCAGGTGCCGTCGTCGTCGCCGCGCATCAGCGGCGCCAGGCTGCGGCCATGGAAGGAGCGCTCCTCCGGCGGCGTCACCCCGCACAGGTCCAGAATCGTCGGCATGAAGTCCACGTAGCTGCCGAGTTGCTCCACGTCGCGGCCGCCGCCGGCGCCGCCGTCAGGGTAGCGCAGGAAGAAGGGCACGCGGTGCCCGCCTTCGTAGGGCGACCCCTTCTGGCCGCGCATGCCGGCGTTGAAGCTCCCCGGCCCCTCCCGCGGGAACCCCCGCGCGTCCAGCTCCACGCCGCTGGCGGTGCCGTTGTCGGTCATGAAGACGACGATGGTGTTGCCGGCGAGCCCGAGCTCGTCCAGCCGCCGCAGCAGCACGCCGAAGTTCTCGTCGATGTTGGTGATCATGCCGTAGAAGCGGGCCCGGTCCTCGTGGGGGGTGGAGTCGGCGTAGGTGGCCGCCCAGCGGGGCTCGACGTTCAGGGGGCCGTGGGGCGCGTTGGTGGCGATGTGGCAGTAGAACGGCTCATTCCGGTGCGCCTCGATGAAGCGCAGGCCCTCGCGGAAGAACACGTCGGTGCAGTAGCCGTCGAACTCTCGCGGTTCGCCGTTGACGTAGTAGGTGTCGTCGAAGTAGTCGTTGCCCCAGGGGTCGCCGATGTTGCCGATGCCGCCGCCGTTGTGGTAGACGGCGCGCTCGAAGCCGCGCTCGTGGGGGCGGAGGGGCTGGCTGTCGCCCAGGTGCCACTTGCCGAACTGGCCGGTGCGGTAGCCCGCCTCTCTCAGGGCGTCGGCCAGGGTCCACTCGTCCTCGCGCAGCAGCGAGCGTCCGCCGATGGTGTGCCACACGCCGGCGCTGTTGCAGAAGTGTCCGGTGAGCAGGCCGGCGCGGGTGGGAGCACAGGTGGTACCGACGTGGAAGTCGGTGAAGCGCACGGCGGCGCCGTGGAAGCGGTCCAGGTTGGGGGTGCGGATGGCGTCGTTGCCGTGGCACCCCAGGTCGCCGTAGCCCTGATCGTCGGTCAGGACGAATACGAGATTCGGTCTGCCTCCGGCCATGGGCCTCAAGATAGAGGAAAAGCCGCCTGAAGGTGACTCCAGACGGCTTTCCCGTGACGCTCCACGGCCGAAGGCTCCCGCTACTTCAAGTAGAGCAGCCGCCGCGTCTCCACCCCGCCGGGGTAGCTCAGGCGGGTGATGTAGACCCCGGACGACAGCGAGGCCCCCTGCTCGTCGCGGGCATCCCACTGCACCCGATAGGAGCCGGCGTGCTGGAACCGGTCTACCAGGGTGCGCACCGGCTGGCCCAGCACATTGTAGATCACCATCTCCACCGGCCCGGAGCTGGACAGGTGGTAGGCGATCTGCGTGGAGCTGTTGAACGGGTTGGGCCCGCCAGGAGCCAGACCGCTGGCCTGGGCCACGGCCTTGGCGGACGCCATGGCTTCGGAGCGTACCAGCCTCGCACCGCCGCCCAGGGTCAGTCTCAGCACGTGGCGGCGGTTGCGGTTGAGGGGTATGCTGCGCCACTGGCCGACGACCTCACCGCCGGCGTTGCGGGCGCGGACCTGGTAGAAACCGCTCACCGACCTCGAGCTGGTGATGGACAGGGACACCTGGCCGTCAGCGTCGGTGAAGGCGTTCCAGGCGAAATTGGCGGGGCGGCCTGAGGTGGCGCGGGAGAACTCGACGACCAAACCCTCGACGGCGTCGCCCTGGACGGTTGCCAGCACTTCCGTACGGGAAACGGGCCTCAGGTCAGAGCCTGCGTCGCCGGTATAGAACCCGGCACCGAGGACATACTCCTGACCCTGGAACGTGAACATCTCCGCATAGCCCACCTTGGGCGAGCCGAGGTCTTCGTCTCCTGTCACCGCGGGATCGTCGAAGTAATACTCGACGTAACCGCCGCCGGCCCTGGCCACTTTGATGAGTTCCTGGGCGACCTTGACTCCGTGGATATCCTCCCACAGGGTCGCATCCCTGAGCTCTCGCGCCCGGTCGGCACCGTGGAAGATGACATGGCCCTCGGTGGTGAAGAGAAAGAAGTAGATGGAACCGTGCCTCCAGGGTCCTCCTTCTTCCCTGAAGATTTCGAAGTGGGGCAGGAGCTCATCGAGCTCGAATTGTTCCAGGGCCTTGTTGTAACTCTCCACCGAGCCGTGTACGAATGCCCTGAGGGTTTCCCGATCCACCACGTCGGAGGCCGTGACCTCGGGGGGGGTAAAGATCGACGGATCGAAGGTTGCCGGAACGGCATTCGAGGGATCCTGGTAATAGCCGCCGATCAGGACCACCGTGGTAGCCGTTGTCCCGGAGGTATAGCTGGTGGCGTAGGCGGTCTTGGCGGTCTCTTCGTCCCCCTCCTGCTCCGGATCGTCCCAGTAGTACTCGACGAGACCTCCGCCCATTTCGGCTGCGGCCAGGAGATCCTGCACGACCTTGTTGCCGCGGGCGTCCTCTGCTTCGTAGAGGCTCTTGCCGTTCACGGTCGGGTCATCGGCATGAATGATCACCGTCCCGTTCGGCAACATGAGGATGAGGTACGTGTTCCCGTGCTTCCAGTCGCCCTCGGTGCTGATGGTGGCCACATAGGACGGAAAATCGTTGGGATCGGTAAACGTCGCCGACCATGCTTTTGCGCCCTCCACGAAGGCTTCCAGCGTTTCCCCGTCCACCACGTCGCTGGCCGTTACCTCGGGGGTTGAGATGCCGCGGGGCCGGTGGCGACGAAGAAGCCTGCCAACCCCACGATGAGTGCCGCGGTCAGATGCTTCACGATGAGCTCCTTTCCATGGGTGACGTCTCTCCACAAGGATGTGTCAAAATATAATACAATCCGGGCCCGCCTCGAATGACGCGATCGCCTGACTCTGCCGCACCTTGCCCATCCTGCTACGGACCGACCGCTGATGGCGCGCGCTCACGGCTGACCCTGGCTGACCACGAACTGTGACAGCAGGTCGAGGTTGCGGTTGAAGGTCCGGCAGGAGATGATCCGGGCGGGGATCGGCCTGTGGCGGTCTTCGGGGTTTCTCAGGCGGCCCTCCTCCAGCCAGCGGCCCTCTTCGTCGATGGCCTCGATGACGGCCTCGATCCGTTCCGCGGCGACCGGCCGCACCCGGGCGCGCTCGGCCAGGACGGCCTGGCGGCCCTCCTCGAGAATACGCCGGTAGAGGCTCTCGATGCGATCCGCGCGGTTTCCCACCTTGAAGGCATAGTGCGCCGGCAGGTCCGCATCGCTGTAGGTGAGCGCGTATTCCCGGGTGAAGTAGAGGGGCCGGTTGGTCTTCAACTCGTAGAACCGGGCCAGGCGGCCATCGGGCAGCCGCGAGGCCCTGACCCACGCCAGGGCCCGGGGGACCGGCTCGAGGAAGCGCGGCTCCCCGAAGGCGAGGTACAGCTCCAGCAGGATCCGCATGACGCCGAAACTCTCGCCTCCGGTGATGGCGGGCGGCTCGAAGCGGCGCGCCCAGGCCGGCTCCATGTCCAGGTTGTACTGCTGGGCCCAGGCCGGCTGGGGATCGGGCATCTGGGCCAGGATGATGAAGTCGCCGCCCCTCTCGGCGGCGCGGCGCCAGCGGTCGTCGCCGTAGATGTCGTGGGCCTCGATCATGGTGGCGATGACGTCGGGAATGGTGTTGTCGTTGAAGGTGTAGTACGCGAGATAGCGCTCCCTGGGATACTCCCGTGACCAGCTCTCCGGATAGCGAGCCTTGCGGACGGGGAACTCGCCGGGGTCGGCCGGCTTGTCGTAGCGCTGGGGCCAGGCGCCGTTGGGGTACTGGGCCTCGAGGAGGGACTCCAACCCGTAGAGGACGGCGCGGTGCAGCTCCCTGTCGGCGAAGTCGAGGTGCTTGTCGACCCGCATGAGCAGCCGCAGGGCGCTCTGCGTGTTGTCGTCGTCCAGGGTCGAGCGGTTGCGGCGGTCTCCCGTGGCGCGGTCGCCCTGCTCGACATCGCGCCGGTAGTGCCAGTTCCGGCTCTTCTCCGGGTCGAAGTCGATCCGGTAGTCCCAGCCGCCCGAAGCCAGCTGCCCCCACGCCAGGGCGCGCGCCGCCTCCACCGCGCCGTCGAGGAAGAGGGTGTCGCCGGTGGCCTCCCAGGCGCGGAGGAAGGCCATGCCGACCGCTGGCGTGCCCGGGGGCTGCACCCAGATGGTGGTCGGCGACGCGATCCCCTCCCCTTCTCGCCGGGAGAGATCGCTCTCGTAGAGCCAGAGATAGCCGCCGTTGGTCGCCACCTGGCCGCGGAAGTAGCTCGCCGCCTTGACCATGGTCTCCACCGCTGCCCGCTGCAGGGCCTCGTCCCCGTGGAGGGGCACGCTGCACAGCAACGGCAGGAGCAGGGCAGGGAGCAGTTGGATTCTGCGGTCTCTGCGGCTGTCCGGGGAGACCGCGGAAAGGGGCCTGGCGGCGGTCGAGGGTCTGGAGACGCGCCACGCTCCACCTGCCGCGGAGGGCGGCCTGCGCTGGTTGGTGTCGGCCGAAGGCCTGGTGACTTGCACGGTCAGCCCGCTGCACCCCCCGGTCGACGGGCGGCTCCCGGCGGCTCGGAGCTACCCCCGGGGCATGGCCCCCAGGGCGCCGGCGAACTCGGCGCTCGTCGAGGTGTAGCCCACGACGTGCTCGAAGTTGCGCAGCATCACCTTGCGCAGCCAGCCGCCCTCCTCGAGGGACTCGTCGACGGTGTCGGGATACTCCGCCGAGGAGGTGCAGTCGCGCAGCATGACGACGCGGTAGTTGTGCTCCACGGCGCCGGCGCAGGTGAAGTAGAGGCAGGAGCGCTGCGAGAACCCCACGGCCACCAGGCTCTCGATGCCGTGGCAGCGCAGGTGGTAGTCGACGTGGGTCTCGTGGAAGCCCGACCACTCGCGCTTGGGGAAGTCGGGCTCGTGGGGCAGGGGCCGGATGGAGGGCGAGTAGTCCGGCCTCACCGGCTCCCGCGGCGGGGCCCCCCGGGTGCCGGCCTCCGCATCTCCCCAGCGGGTGCCGTGGATCTCGCGCTTGATGCTGCCGGGCTCGTCGCACAGGGAGAAGTCGTTGTGGATGTAGATCACGTGCATGCCCGCCGCCCTCGCCGCCGCCAGGGCCGGTGCGATCCCCTCCTCCACGTACGGGTTCCCGGCACCGCAGTCGCTGTCGACGATCATGAAGGCGGTGCGCTCCAGCTCCAGGTCGAGGGTGCCGTGGACGAGGCCGTCCCCCTGCGCCTCGCCCCGGTAGTAGCCGGCGCCGCGGTACCAGCGGACCGGCAGGGCCAGGGCGGTCACCGGAAGACCTCCTTGGGCGGCGAGTTCGGCGGCCAGTAGCCCTCCGGGTCCTCGTCCCACTCGCGGCCGCACATGCGCGAGATCACCTTCCACTCCGCCGCCGTCAGGTGGCCGTGGTTGTGGAACAGGAAGCGCCGCAGGCCCGCCCCCTCCGAGGCCTCGAGGATTCGCTTGAGGTCCCCCGCCGTCATCGGGTCGCCGCGGTGGGGCATGCGCCCCGTGTCCACCCAGGGCAGGACCTTCTCGGGCCGGCTTGCCGCGGCCAGGGCGCGGCGCGTCTCCTCGGCCACGGTCTCGTCGAAGAAGGCCTGGGGGAAGCCGTGGTCCATGTCGGCCGTGGACTCCACCTCCGGCAGGTCGGTGCCGAACCAGGCGCGGACCACCGCGAAGCAGTCGGCCTCCGTCAGCCCCGGGTTCAGCTCCTTCACCTTCTCCACCCAGCGGGTGATCGTCCCGTAGAGGCCGTCGAAGCCGCGCTGCCAGAAGTAGTGCTTCACCAGCATCAGGTCGAGGATCTCGTCCCAGGCGGCGTAGTCGATGCCGGTGATGCCGGTGAACATGGCCGTGCGCAGGCCGTTGCCGAGGAGCAGCTCGCGCGGCAGCCGGTCGAGCTCGGCGCGGAAGGCCCGGCCCTCGGCCAGGCTCGCCTCGCGGCGCCAGCGCAGCCAGTAGAGGCCGTCCTCGCGCAGGTCGAAGAGGTTCACGGCCGACAGCATGCCGTGGTGGCCGTAGTAGCGTACCCGCCGGGGGGTGAGCCGCGAGAACGCCTCCATCAGCTGCCGGCGGCCATTCTCCAGGTGGTCCGCGTCGTGGCCGGTGACCTCCGCCCGGCGGCGGTCGGCGGCGGTGAGCTCGCGGAAGACGGCGCCGTACTCGTAGGGCAGCTCCGCCCAGCCGTCCATGACCCCGCCGTCGGCCTGGGGGAAGGCCGAGAACACGTCCTCCCACACGGCGGCGTGGGACAGGGCGCCGAGGGGATCGTGCCCGGGCGGCGCCGAGACGCGGTGGGTGCTCTGGCCGGGGCAGAACACGAGGACCGGCCAGCCCCGGCCCTTGGCGTCGTCGAGCATGGCGTGGAGCTGCTTCTCCCGGACCGCGTCGGGCTCCGCCGAAGCCGGGGCCAGCTCCAGGCCGCGGCGGCGGAAGGGCTCCGGGTCGGGGCGGAAGGCCGGCACCGTGAACCCGCCCTTGCCGTCGGCGAAGACCAGCCGCCCGAAGACGAGGCCGCGGATGCCGCCCGCGTCCCAGGCGTCGAGAATGCGCTCGTAGTCGTCGAGGACGTTCTCCAGCGGCTGTCCGATGCGGATCCAGGGTACCAACGCCATGATCTATCTCCCTCCGCGGGCGGTGCTGTCCGCGGCGCCGGCGGTCGAGTCCGCCATGGCCCCGTACTGCTCCAGCAGCAGCAGTCTCTCCTGCTCCTGCCGGCGTTTCCACCTCGCCTGCTCCAGGCGCCCCAGCTCCAGCCGCTGGGAGGCGGTGAGCAGCTCCTCGAAGCCGGTCCGGTAGCGCTCCTGGAACACCTCGTAGTCGTCAAGGGACGGTGGGCGCCCTGCCTTCTTGAGGGCGGCCACCTCCTCGCGCAGCTCCGTCAGCAGCTGCAGCCACTGCCGCCGCTGCTCCGGCGACAGGTAGAGGACGTCCGCCAGCCCCATGGGCTCCACGTGCTGTCCGGGATCGAGCCGCCGCTCGCGCTGGTAGCGGCGGGCGCGGTCGATGAGGGCCAGCTGGTCCTTGGTGAGCACCCGGTCCCGCCCCGCCCGGTAGGCGTCGATGGCCTGGCGGTAGCGCACCCGCCCCCCCCGGGGCGAGATGCGGCCCTCCTCGATCTGGAGGCGCAGCAGGTCGAGCTCCTCCTGCAGGCGCCGTCTCGGATCCCTCAGAGCCTGCCGCTGGGCGTCGCCGAGGTCGAGGGCCAGCATCAGGCGGCGGTGGAAGTCCTCCCGGAGGCTGTCGCCGGGGGCCGGAGAGGGCGGCTGTCCCGAGGCGGGACCGGCGGCGAGGAGGGAGAGCATGAGCAGGCCGGCGAGGGGCCCCGTGGGTGAGCGCATCAAACCTCGATCGCCTGGTCCAGGGCCCGCATGTACCCGACGGTCCACGCCAGCCCCGCCGCCGAGTCGCCGGCGATGGACGGGTAGTGCTCGGGGTAGACCTGGCCCTTGTAGCCGATCTGCTTGAGGGCCCGGAAGCAGCCCGCCATGTCGACCTCGCCGGTGCCGAAGGCGACCTCCAGGTAGCCGAGCCGCTCGAAGCGCTCGCGCAGCTCCGCCGGCACCGGTCCGGCCGGGCGGGTCTCCACGTCGCGGGCGTGGAACATGAAGATGCGGTCCCCGTAGTCGAGGATGTTGGCCACCAGGTCGTCGCCGGCCATCTGCGACTTGCCCTGGCAGAAGGTGACGCCGCTGTTGGCGCTGGGGGCCTCGTCGAAAAGCCGTGTCATCGACTCGTAGTTCCACAACAGGCGGTCGGGAACGTGATAGTGATGGGTGGAGATCTTCACTCCCGCGGCCTCGGCGCGCTCGGCCAGGCCGCGGTAGTACTCGACCAGCCCCTGCCACAGGGCGGCGCGCTCGCCATCGTCGGAGAGGGGGTCGACGTGAGGTAGAAGTGCACATAGGGCACGCCCGCGGTCCCCATCGACTCCAGCAGCCGGCCGATGGACTCCAGCTCGCGCCCGCGAGTCCCGGCGTCGGCGAAGGCCTGCTGGGGCACCCGGGGCGGCGTCAGGGCCGCCAGGGTCACGCCCTCCGCGGCGTACTCTCCGGCCAGGCGGGCCAGGTCTGCCGCGGCCGGCGAGCCCTCGCCGCCGCACGCGTCGGAGACTCTCAGCACGATGTGGCGCACCGCCGTGTCGCGGCAGAAGGCCCGGTTGCGCTCGTGGTCCCCTCCGAAGGGGGCGAAAACACCTATGTCCAGCATGTGGTCCCTCTCTCTCCCGGGGCGGCATCGAAGGATAGTCACGGCGGAGGGGCGCCGCTGAAGGCCGGCCAAAAAAAAACCGGCGCGCCGCTGCGACGCGCCGGGATACCACTTGGGCGCCGGCGAACCGCCGGCGCCGCGCCAGGTGGGCGACCACCTGGACCTACAGAAACCGTCAGGTCAGGTGGTCGCACCTCCTGCGGGTATACAACTGCTCACGGACCACCTCCTTTCGTATCGGCTGCGAGAGCCCTGTACACCGGCACCGGATTTGCCGGGGTGCCGCCGCAAGAGTGGGCCCGCGCGCTCATCCCTGGCCCTGCAGC
Source organism: Candidatus Latescibacterota bacterium (assembly GCA_964291625.2). Classification (GTDB taxonomy): domain Bacteria; phylum Latescibacterota; class UBA2968; order UBA8231; family UBA8231; genus UBA8231. The sequence goes on from OZ220089.1 coordinate 862,548, forward strand.
GTTCGCCCGAAGGGCGGGATCAGGGGCCAGTTGGCATTCTGCCCGGGGCCGGCGTCCTTCGCCGGCCCTGCGTGCGCGGTGTTTGTGGCCGCGCCTCGCTAATCTACCTCGCCGCCCGAAACGAAGTCAAGAAGTTGTACACTTGAATCATGAATCAGAGCGCCCACACCGAGGTCGCCATCGTCGGCGGCGGTCTCTGGGGCCTGGCGGCGGCCCACTTCCTGCGCCGGCTGGCTCCGGAGAGCGAGGTCTCGGTCTTCGAGGCGGCCCCGCGGCCGGGCGGCGCCGTGCGCACCCTTCGCCGCGACGGGTTCCTCTTCGACGCCGGCCCCTCCAGCCTCCTCGACAACTCCCCGGATCTGCGCCGGCTGCTGGCCGACAGCGGCCTGGCCGGACACGTGATCGAGGCGCGGGAGGCCGCCGCCCGGAACCGCTTCATCCTCCGCGCCGGCGGCCTGCGGCGGGTCCCGGCGAGCCCCCCGGCGCTGCTGCGGTCGGACCTGCTGTCGGCCGCGGCCAAGCTGCGCGTGGCCCGCGAGCCCCTGGTGCGGCGGGCACCGGCCGACGCCGAGGAGAGCCTGGAGGAGTTCGTCCGGCGCCGCCTCGGCCGGGAGTTCGTCGACTACGGCGCCGATCCCTTCGTGGCCGGCACCTTCGCGGGATCTCCCTCGGAGCTGTGCGTGCGCTCCGCCTTCCCGGGCCTGTGGCGTCTGGAGCAGGAGCACGGCAGCCTGATCCGCGGCGCCGCCGGCCGGTCCCGGAGGCGCGGAGAGCCCGCCGGCGCCGGACCCGGCGGCGGCATCGCCAGCTTCAGCGGCGGCATGCAGACCCTGGTGGAGGGGCTGGCCGCGCCCCTCGGAGAGCGGCTGCGCACCCGCGCCCGGCTGACCTCCGTGAGCCGCGGGCCCGGCGGCTTCCGCCTCGCCTTCGAGGGGCCCGGGGCCCCCGCCCGGGTCACCGCCCGCGCCGTCCTGCTGACCCTGCCGGCCCACGCCTACCGGGAGCTGCGCCTCGACACGGACGTGCCCGAGGGCCTGGCCGGGATCCCCTATCCCCCGGTGACGGCGGTGTTCTTCGGGTACACGCGGCATCCCCTGGACCCGCCGCCGGAGGGCCTCGGCTTCCTGGTGCCGCGCGTCGAGGGGCGCCGCATCCTGGGCACGTTCTGGAACTCCTCGGCCTTCGTGGGACGGGCGCCGGAGGGCGGCGCCGCCTTCACCACCTTCGTCGGCGGCCGCCGCCAGCCGCAGATCGCCGCCTGGGACGACGGCCGCCTCGCCGAGACCGTCCGCGGCGAGCTGCGCGAGCTGATGGGGGTGGAGCCGGCGCCGGACGTGGTCCTCATCCACCGGTGGAAGCGGGCGATCCCCCAGTACGTCGTCGGCCACCGCGCCCTCATGGCCGGGATCGACCGCCTGGAGGCCGGCTGCCCGGGCCTGTTCGTGGGCGGCAACTTCCGCGGCGGCATCTCCATCGGCGACTGCGTCACCGGCGCCGCGGAGGCGGCGCGGCGCATCGCCGCCCGCCTGTGACCGCTTTGCCGCCACCGGGGGCAACCGGCATCTTTTGCGGCCCCGGCCGGTGCTGACGCCGGCCGCCCTGGCTGCTGACGCCGTGCGCCTGCTCACCTTCGGACTCAACCACACCACCGCCCCCGTCGAGGTGCGGGAACGCCTCGCCTTCGCCGAGGGCGACCGGCCCGACTCGCTGCGCCGCCTGCGCGACGGTTACGGCCTCGCCGAGGCGGCGATCCTGTCCACCTGCAACCGCTCCGAGATCTACGCCGCCGGCAACGGCTCCGGCTTCGAGGAGGTGCGCCGCTTCCTGGCCGAGGAGCGACGGGTCGACGTGGCCGGCCTCTCTTCCTGCACCTACGAGTACCTCGACGGCGACGCCGCCGCCCACCTCTTCCGCGTGGCCTCCGGCATCGACTCCCTGGTCATCGGCGAGTCGCAGATCCTCGGCCAGGTGCGCCAGTCCCTGGAGGCCTCGCAGGCCGCGGGATCGGCGCGGCTGGTGATCAACGAGGTCTTCCAGCGGGCCCTGCGCGTCGGCAAGCGGGCCCGCGCCGAGACCGACATCGGCCGCGGCCACCTGTCGGTGAGCACCGCCGCGGTGGAGCTGGCGGGTCAGATCTTCGACGACCTGTCGTCCCACGGCGCCCTGCTGATCGGCGCCGGGGAGATGATCGAGCTCACCGCCCGCTACCTGCTGGACACCGGGCTGACCCGCTTCGTCGTCGCCAACCGCACCGCCGCCAACGCCGCGGAGCTGGCCCGCCGCTTCCAGGGCGAGGCCGTTTCCCTCGAGGCCGTGGGCGGGCGCCTCCTGGAGGCCGACATCGTCATCACCGGGACCACCGCTCCCGGCTTCGTGATCGACACCGGCACCGTGGCCGCGGCCATGGCCGGGCGGCGGGGGCGCCCCCTGTTCCTCATCGACATCGCCGTGCCCCGCGACGTCGATCCCGAAGTGCGCGGCCTCGACAACGTCTTCCTCTTCGACATCGACGACCTCGAGAGCGTCGTCTCCTCCAACCGGCGGGAGCGCGAGGGCGAGATCCGCCGCGTGCAGGCCATCGTCGACGAGGAGCTGGGCGGCTTCCTCCACTGGTTCGGCTCCCTCGGCTCGGGCGACGTGATCCGCGCCCTCCAGCAGCACAGCTCGGAACTGCGGTCGACGGAGCTCCAGCGCTGGTCGGCGCGGCTCGGCCACCTGTCTGCGGAGGACCGCGCCCTCGTGGAGCGCATACTGCGGGACTACACCAACAAGCTGCTGCACCAGCCGCTGGTGCAGATCCGCGAGCTCTCGGCCGGGCCCGACGGCCACCTGCACCTGGAGACGGTGCGGCGCCTCTTCGACCTCGACGAGACCTCGTGACCACCTCGTGCCTCGTATTCCTGGGGATCGCCCTGGCTCTCTACCTGTCGGCCTCCCTCGCCTTCCAGGGCCACCTGTGGCTGGGCCATCACGCCTGGGAGCGCTGGGGCCGGCGGGGGTTGCAGACCGGCGTCGCCCTCCACGCTCTCGGCCTGCTGCTCCACGTCCTCTTCGCGCCGCCGCCCTGGCTGGCCAACATGACCTTCGTCATCTCCCTCGTGGTCATCGCCTTCGCCGCCGCCGGCCTGCTGCTGGAGCGCTTCACCCCCCTGCGCCACTTCAACCTCGTCCTGGCGCCCCTCGCCTTTCTCGGCACCCTCTACCCGCTGCTGATGCCGGTCCGCTTCGAGGAGTCGGCCTCCATCCTCCTGCGCTACCCGTGGCTCGGCACCCACGTCCTCACCACCCTCTTCGGACAGGTCGGCTTCGCCCTCTCCTTCTGCGCCGCCGCCGCCTACCTGCTGCAGAGCCGGGCCCTCAAGCGAGGCCGCCTGAACCGCTTCCTCCCCGCCCTCGACACGTCGGCGCACGTCGCCTTCCACGCCGCCGCGTGGGGCTTCTTCCTGTTCTCCATGGGGCTGGCCATGGGGGCGGCGTGGATGTTCGGCGCCCCCGGCGAGTCGCTGCGCGCCCTGGACCCCAAGATCCTCCTCGCCCTGCCCACGTGGGGGTTCTTCGCCGCCTACCTCTACCTGCGCGGGGTGAGGGGCCGCCACGGCAGCCGCCTCAAGTGGCTGGTGATCACCGGTTTCAGCGTGGGCCTGGTGAACTACCTCGTGGTGCCCCACCAGTTCGCCGGCTAGTCCCGCCCCCCTCAGGCGTACTCGATCTCCAGGGTGTCGAGGACGACGTAGCCCTCCGGCAGACGCGAACGCCAGATGGGATAGTCGAGCCCCGCCCGCAGCCGGTGCGGGTCCCCGTCCACCGGTCCCATGGCCTCGACGGTGAGAGGAAAGAGGATCAGCAGGATATTGAGGTTCACGTCTCCGAGGATGCGCTCCAGGGGGCGCTCGCCGTAGGTCTCGCCGCGGCCGTGGCGGGTGCCGAGGCAGCGCCACAGGGCCGGGTCCGGGTCGAGGGTCACGGTGGGCTCGCTCCAGTCCTCGGTGACCGGGAAGGGCCGCCCCGTGCATACCCACCCCGAGGTCTTGCCGTCGCAGCGGCCCTGCCCCAGGAAGACCAGCTGCGAGCCCCGAGTCTCCAGCTCGCCGCGCAGGCGCAGGGTCACCCGGGCGCCGCGGTAGTCGGTGGGGAAGCCGCCGTCGATGAGGCTGTTGCGCCCGCCTGCGTCGAGGGTGCGCTCGTCCAGGGCGCCGCGGGTGTTGGAGCCGTAGAGGATGTTGAGGTACCCCGCGCCGGGAGGGGCGTGGTTGTAGTCGACCCACCAGGGGCTGCGCGAGGTCAGGGTGCCGGGCGCCCACTCCAGCCTGCGGGGGCCGCGGACGTTGTCCTCCCAGCCGCACCAGCCGGCGGGGCCGTCGTCGAAGGTCTCGGTGTACGTCGTCATCTGTCACTCCTTCGGGCTGTGGGCCACGCCGATGTGCCGGTAGACGCCGGCGCGGTCGGACAGGACCCTCCCGTCTCCGGCGCCGTAGAGGTTCCCGTGGTCCCGGGTGCAGTAGTACATCAGGTAGCGGTCCCCGTCGTCGAGGACGCAGGGCGTGGAGGTGTAGCGGCCGTCGAAGTCGTTGGGATCGCGCGTGGCGGGGAGGGCCGGCTCCTCCAGGTGGTGGGTCCAGCTCAGGCCGTCCTCCGAGGTGGAGCAGAAGATCTCGAAGAGGCTCTCGCCCACGTGGCAGGCGTACCACATGGTGTAGCCCCCGGGGTCCCGCATGACCCAGGGATAGATGACCGAGCGGCGGGTCTCCGTGGCCGACAGCATCGGCGCCGGGTCCCGCCTCCAGCTCAGTCCGTCGGCCGACTCGAAGCGGTAGAGGTGGCTCACACGCTTCTGGAAGTCGGCGCCCGTCTCGGGGGCCGAGTTCATCCACATGCGGTAGACTCCCGGCCCGTCCTTCATCACGAAGGGGCCGTGGCCCTCGGCGAAGATCGGCTCGGGATGGACCTCCCACTCCAGGCCGTCCGGGCTGGATGCGTAGCCCAGCTTCTGATCGATGTCGACGAGGCGGCCCTCGTCGCTGCGGCGCCCGGCGAGGCTGACGAACCACATGCGGAAGAGGCCCTCCTCCTCGTCGAAGATCACGTGGGGCGACCCCCAGGAGCTGCCGAAGGGCAGGTCCGCCGCCGTCAGGATGGGGTTGGCCTCGTGGGGCGTCCACGTCAGCCCGTCGGCGGACTCGGCGTACCCCAGGCACATGTCGGCGGTGCGCGTGGCGGTGCTGTTGCCGAGGTACCACATGCGGTAGCGGCCTTGCGCGAAGGCCACCGTCGGGTAGTAGAGCTGTACCCGGCACCAGGCCTGGTCCGTGGTCATGGCGGAGAGGACGGGCTGGTCCCGCCGCTTCCATCGCAGACGGTGAAGGGGTGTGGTCACGGTCGTCCTTTCTCTCCCCGCCGGGGGGGCCCTGCGAGGAGGAACACGAGGGCGGTGAGGGCGCCGAGGGCTGCGAAAGCCGCGAAGGCGGGGACGTAGCTCTCGCGGCCGGGAGCCGTGAGGTGGTCGAAGACGACGCCCGGCACGAGAGCGCCCACGGCCTGGCCGAAGGTGGTGAAGGGCTCGGTGGCGCCGCGGATGGCGCCCAGGGAGCGGCGCCCGAAGTAGTCGGCATAGGCCACGGGCGGCACCGTGAGCATGCCTCCCAGCCCGAAGCCGAAGACCGCGGAGCAGGCCAGCGCCTCGGCCGCCGTGTCGGCGCCGACGAAGAGGGCCGAACCCGCGGCCATGACCAGGGCCACGGCGGCCATGACGTAGCGGGGGGAGCAGGCCTCTACCACCCGGCCCCAGACCAGGCCGCCGATCCCCAGGAAGGCGGCGTTCAGGCTGATGGCCAGGCCCGCGGTGGCCGCGTCGAGGCCCTGATCGCGGAAGAAGGCCGCCGCGTGGGTGTTGGTCCCGGCCTGAATGAGAAAGAGGGCGCCCGTGCCGATGGCGAGGATCCACAAGGCCGGCGTTCGCACCGCCTCCGCCAGGGTCCACCCGGGCTCCTCCCGCCGCGGCGAGGGCGAGTCCTCCTGCGAGTCCACCCCGTCGCCATCGGGCCGCAGGTCCACGTCCTCGGGGCTTTCCGCCATCAGCAGCCAGGCTGGCAGCAGGGCCGCCCCCCACACCACCAGACCCAGCACCACCCAGGCCTCGCGCCAGCCGTCGCGGGCGATGATCACCGAGGCCAGCAGCGGGAAGAGGATCATCCCCGCCGAGTGGGTCGCCGACAGCATGCCGTTGACCCGCCCGCGCATGCGCACGAACCAGCGCGAGACGACCACCGACGTGGCGATGGGGACGGGGCTGGAGAAGATGACCCGGCCGGTGCCGTAGGCGAGGTAGAAGGCCCAGGGGACGGCGGCGCCGAAGAGGGTGACCGTGGCGGTGGCCCAGGCGAGGGAGATGGTGGCCAGACCGAGGACGAGGACGCTGAGGGTCAGGACGCTGCGCGCACCGAAGCGGTCCACCGCCCGGCCCACCGCCGGCGAGGCGAAGGTGGCCGCCAGCCCCCCCAGGCTGGCGGCGCCGGCGATCATCGTGCGGCTCCAGCCCAGCTCCTGCGACAGGGGGTAGACGAAGACGGCGATGGTCAGGCTCGCCGCGGCGTTGCGCACGAAGTTGGAGGTACCCGCCGAGAACAGGACCACCCAGCCGTAGTAGAAGGGGGTGCGCCGGGCCAGGAGGGGTGCGAGGTTCACGGGGATGGGGTCTTTCTTCGGCCCTTTTCGCCAGTTGGCCACACCTGGAAACCAGTCGGTTGACGCGGAGAGGACCTCAGTCCCCGCCGGGGCGTTCTCTCCTCGGCAGCAGTCGGGGCGTATTATAGCTTCCCACCGGGCACCCGTGCCCTTTGGCGAAGCTACCGTCTTGCCCTTGAGGAAGCTGCGTGACCTACCTCCCTGACCGAGCATTGGAGTTACTGAGATCGGGTACCGGGCAGCAGGATGCCGAGTTCCGCGAGGGCCAGGAAGATGCCATTGCCCACCTCGTGGAGAACCGGGGCCGACTGCTCCTGGTACAAAGGACCGGATGGGGCAAGAGTTTCGTCTACTTCATTGCGACCAAGTTGCTGCGCGAGGCCGGGGCCGGACCCGCCCTCCTGTTCTCGCCTCTGCTTGCCTTGATGCGCAACCAGATCGAGGCCGCCGTCCGAATGGGTGTTCGGGCCCTGCGCATCGCCTCAGACAACCAGGAGGACTGGACTGCCGCTGAGGAGCGTCTTGAGCGGGACGAGGTGGACATCCTGCTCATCTCCCCCGAGCGCCTCGGCAACGAGCGCTTTCGAACCGAGGTGTTGGCCCCGATCGCTGGGAGCATCGCCTTCCTGATCATCGACGAGGCCCACTGCATCTCGGATTGGGGCCACGATTTCAGACCTCACTATCGACTGATCGAGCGGGTTGCCCGGACGCTGCCCGCGAACCTCAGATTGCTCGCAACCACCGCCACCGCCAACCATCGTGTCATGCAGGATCTCCGCGCAGTGCTCGGCCCCGGCCTGGAGGTATTTCGAGGGGCTCTCAACCGTCCCTCGCTCATGCTTCAGACGATTCGGCTTCCCCGGCAATCGGAACGGATGGCGTGGCTTGCGGAGCAGGTCCCCCTTCTGCCTGGCCACGGAATCATCTATGCGCTGACCATCCGCGATGCGAACCAAGTCGCGGAGTGGCTGCGATCGCGGGGTGTCGAAGCTGAAGCCTACACCGGACAGGCGGGAGAGCGCCGGGAGGAGCTCGAGCGAGCGTTGCTCGACAACCGAGTGAAGGCTCTGGTAGCGACCACGGCCCTCGGAATGGGGTTCGACAAGCCGGATCTCGGCTTTGTGATTCACTATCAGAGTCCATCTTCGGTCGTCGCCTACTACCAGCAAGTGGGGCGCGCCGGACGTGCACTGGACGCTGCCTACGGCGTGCTGTTGAGTGGCGACGAAGAGACCGACATCGCGGACTATTTCATTCGCAGCGCCTTTCCGACGCGAGATGAAGTCCGGCAAGTGATCGAAGCGCTCGAGGGCGCTCTGGACGGCCTCTCTCTCCCGGAACTGCTTGGAGAGGTCAATGTCAGTCAGGGCCGTATCGAGAGGACGATTTCGCTGCTCTCGCTGGAGTCCCCGGCTCCCATCACGAAGGAGGGAACCAGGTGGCAGTTGACTGCCGCGAATCTCAGCGAAGAGTTCTGGCAACGGGCAGAACGTCTGACTCGCCTGCGACGCGAGGAACAGCGCCAGATGCAGCAATACGTGCGACTTGAGGCTGGACACATGGAATTCCTCATCCAGGCCCTGGATGGAGAGCCTGGAAGCATTCAGCAGCCGGACCTGCCGCTTCTCCCCGCCGAGGTCGCACAAAGTCTCTTGAGGGAATCGGTGGCCTTTCTGCGGCGGACCAGCCTGCCGGTCGATCCAAGACAGCGATGGCCCACCGGGGGATTGCCGCGATATGACGCTCGCGGGAACATCCCCGTGGAGCACCGGCCAGAGCCCGGGAAGGCGCTCTGCATCTGGGGCGACGCGGGCTGGGGCGGGCTCGTCCGAACCGGGAAGTACCAAGAGGGCCGGTTTTCGGACGATCTTGTCGAGGCCTGCGCGGGTCTGATGAGACGGTGGGACCCGAGGCCGGCGCCGGATTGGGTGACCTGCATCCCGTCGCGCCGGCACCCCGGACTCCTCCCGGATTTCGCCGAACGGCTGGCGACGCAAGTGGGCCTCCCATTTCATCAGGTGATGGAGAAGGTCGAGGATCGCGCCGAACAGAAATCGATGGAGAACAGCACGCAGCAGGCCCGTAACGTAGACGGCTCCCTCGTGGTTTCCGTGGAACCCCTGCCCCCGGGGCCGGTGCTGCTAGTGGACGACATGGTGGATTCTCGCTGGACCCTGACGGTCGCCGCATGGCTCCTGCGCCTGCATGGGAGTGGCAAGGTGTGGCCCCTTGTCCTCGCTTCGACGAGCCGCGGCGGATGAGCGAGCTCTCTCCCAACGCGCAGGCGATTCTGCTGCTGACCGCCCCCCTGATCACCGGTCGCGGAAAGCCGTCCGCCGACCCGCTGACAGCCGCCGAATACCGCCTGCTGGCGCGCCGGCTCCGGGAACTGCAGCGGCAGCCCGCCGACCTTCTGACTCGTGACTCGAAGGCGATACTGAAAGACTGTCGTTTCGGTCGGGACCCGGACCGGATCGAGCGGTTGCTCGACCGAGGGTTTCTGCTCAGTCAGGCGGTTGAGCGTTGGCGCACGCGGGCGATCTGGGTGGTGAGCCGGGCCGATGGCGCATATCCCCGGCGCCTGAAGAAGCGTCTTGGTGAGGAGGCCCCCCCAATCCTCTACGGTTGCGGTGACCCCACAATCCTGGACGCGGGAGGTCTTGCGGTTGTCGGCTCACGCAAGGTGGACGACACGTTGATCGAATACACGGAAGGGATCGGGCGGCTTACGGCCGCAGCACAGCGCGCGCTGTATTCGGGAGGCGCACGCGGCATCGATCAGGCCGCGATGCGAGGAGCACTGGGGGCGGGTGGACGCGTGGCCGGCGTCCTGGGCGACAGCCTCGAAAAAGCAGTTGTGCGCAGGGACTATCGCAATGCCCTGGTGAGCGAACAGTTGGCCTTGGTGTGCCCGTACGACCCGGCCGCCCGCTTCCAGGTGGGACATGCCATGAAACGAAACAAACTCATCTATGCGCTGGCAGATGCGGCACTGGTGGTCAGCTCGGACTACGGGAAGGGAGGCACTTGGTCAGGAGCGGTCGAACAGCTAGACAAGCTGAAGCTCGTCCCGGTATACGTGCGCACCAACGAGGGATTGGATGAGGGTCTGGACGGGCTCCGAGAGCGCGGCGCCATTCCATGGCCGAATCCAAGGACTCCGGAGGCACTGGAGGAGGGCTTGAGCGCACGACCGGTGTCGGAATACGGTGCACGGAATCCGGGGACACTGGCGCTAAGCGTTCGGGACGGCCTGGCGACGGAGCCCGCAACAACAGCGAAGTCTCTCCCGGTGGCCGGTTCGACGATGGCTGACGATTTGTACACCAAGGTGAGAGAGCTGGTCGAAGCCATGGACAGCCCCAGGACCGAAGCGAGGGTTGCCGGCTATCTGCAGGTCTCCAGAACGCAGGCGAGAGTCTGGTTGACACGCTATATCGAGGAGGAGCTGAAGGTGCTGTTCGGACACACGGACACCTTCAAGACGGAGTCCGAAGTTGCCGAGGAACTTCAGGTCTCGAAGCATCAGGTCCGTGGTCACCTGAGGCGACTGGTCGAAGAAGGGGCCATCGAGAAACTCTCCCGGCCGGACAGGTATCGCTCCACTTCCTCGATAGGTCCCCTCTTCGATGTGAAAGACTGATGTCAAGGAAAGAACCCATGGGCAACAGGATCGACAGGACCGACGAGGAGTGGCGGCAGCTGCTGACGGACGAGCAGTACGCCATCCTGCGGCAGAAAGGCACGGAGCGGCCCTTCACGGGCGAGTACTGCGACCACAAGGGCCGGGGCACCTACGTCTGCGCCGGCTGCCGGGCCCAGCTCTTCGCCTCCGGCGACAAGTTCGACTCCGGCAGCGGCTGGCCGAGCTTCACCGCGCCCCGGACCGAGGAGGGCGTGGACCTGGAGGCCGACCACAGCCACGGCATGACCCGCACCGAGGTGCTGTGCGCGCGCTGCGGCGGCCACCTGGGTCACGTCTTCCCCGACGGCCCGGCGCCCACGGGGCTGCGCTACTGCATCAACTCGGCGGCCCTCGACTTCGAGGGGGAGGAAGGCTGATGATCGTCGGCGACTTCGAAGCCTACATGCCCGAGGAGTTCGACGGCGCTCCCTACGGGCGGGACGGGATCCTGCGCACCATGGACGAGGCGGGAATCGACTTCTCCGTCGTCTTCCCCGGCGGCCTGCCGCCGGACCCGCGGGCGATCAACGCCGAGCTGCTGGCCGCCCTCGAGGGCGACGACCGCCTCCTGCCCGGCTGTCTGATCAACCCGACCCTGGGGCCCCTGGCCGTGGACGAGCTGCGGCGCTGCGTCGACGCCGGGGCCCGCTCAATGAAGCTCATGGCCGCCGCCCACGGGTACCGCCTCGACGGCCCGGCGCCGGACGCGGTGATGGCCGCCGCCGCCGACCTCGGCCTCCCCGTGACCATCCACTCCGGCTCGGAGGTCTCGGGCTGCTCGCCGGCCTTCATCGGCGCCCTGGCCGGCCGCCACCCGGAGGTGACGATCATCATGGACCACATGGGATACCGCGAGTGGGTGGGCCTGGCCGTCGACGCGGCCTCGGCCAACCCGCGCATCTACCTGGGTACGACGCTGATCGCCGCGGCCGAGCCGATCACCATCAAGAAGATCATCCACGAGGGACGGGTGGGCGCCGGCCGCGTCGTCTTCGGCAGCAACGCCCCCAGCGGCGTGGCGGTCAACGGCGTGAGGGGGATCCGCGGCCTCGGCCTCGGCGCCGCGGACGAGGCGGCCGTCCTCGGGGGCAACCTGGCGGCGATCTACGGGGTGTGAGAGGAACGGACCTCCGCCGGGGCCAGGTCCCGGGGCGGGTTCCCAGACATTTCATACCTTGTAAATTGTTGGTCTGACTTCCATATTACAAGGCATGAAATTCGTGGACAGAGCCCTGGGCCGGCGCTTTCTCCGGCTCCTGCGGACCTTCCCCTGCGTCCTCGTCACCGGGCCCCGGCAGTGCGGCAAGAGCACCTTCGTCCGTCACATGCTGCCGCGCTGGAGGCACCTCGACCTGGAGCGGCCGGCCGATCAGCTGCTGCTCGAGTCCGACCTGGAGGGCTTCTTCGACGCCCACCCGCGGCAGGTCGTGATCGACGAGGCGCAACGCCTGCCCGAGCTCTTCCCCCTCCTGCGGCACGTCGTCGACCGCGAACCGGGAAAGGGCCGCTTCGTGCTCCTGGGATCGGCCAGCCCGCAGCTCACGCGCCGGGTCTCGGAGACCCTGGCCGGCCGCATCGGTCTGCTGGAGCTGACCCCCTTCCGAGCCCTGGAGCTGGCCGACGGCCGCCACGCCCGCCATCGCTGGTTCTTCGGCGGCTATCCCCCGGTCCACGGCATTCAGAGCTTCGCCTCCCGCATGGACTGGCTCGACGGCTACGTCACCACCTTCCTCGAGCGGGACCTCCCGGCCATGGGGCTGGCCCTTCCCGCCCCGCGGCTGCGCCGCCTCTGGACGATGCTGACCCATGTCCACGGGAGCCTGCTCAACGTCTCCGACCTGGCTCGCTCCCTGACCGTCTCCACCCACACGGTCAACCACTACCTCGACGTGCTCGAAGGGGCCTTCCTCATCCGCCGCCTGGCGCCGCTCCATGCCAACGTGCAGAAACGGCTGACCCGGAGCCCCAAGCTCTACGTCCGGGATACGGGGCTGCTGCACTTCCTGGCCGGCCTTCGCCGGCCGCCGGACCTGGAGACCTGGCCGAAGCGGGGGCACTCCTTCGAGGGACTGGTCATCGAGGAGATCGCCGCCCTCGCCGCCCAGCACCAGGCGAGACCCGAGATCCACTTCTGGCGCACCCAGGCCGGCGCCGAGGTCGACCTGGTGATCCACCACCGGGGGCGGCCCATCCCGGTGGAGGTCAAGCTCGGAGCAGCCGTCGACCGCTACGCCGTGGCGGGCCTGCGCCAGTTCATGAAGGACTTCGACGCGCCGCGGGGGTGGGTGGTGTCGCGCACCCCCGAGCGGCGCCGACTGGGCCGCGACGTGGAGATCGTCCCCTGGGAGGAGGTGGCCGCCGGCCGCGAGGAGTTCGGTCTGGCGGACTAGCCCTCCAGGCCCAGGCCGATGAGGCGGTCGGCGTTGCGCCAGAGGATCTTCTCCAGCACCTCGGTGGTCACGTGGCCGTCGTCCCGCGCCTGGGTGAGCCACTCGATCTGCTGGAAGTCCAGCTCCACGTCGGTGTGGTCGAGGCCGAGGAGGAGGCGGTCCTGGAACTCGTCGAGGAACTCCCAGGTGAATGCGGGGTCCCGGGTGATGGCGTTGAACCCGGAGCCGGCCGACAGGTCGCCGTTGAGGTTGGGGTACTCCCGCAGCAGCCGGACCACGGTGCCGCCGGGGGCCACCGGCCCGTCGGGGTAGCCCTCCTTCTGGTCGGCGGTGACGTCGCCGCTGATCTCGCTCCAGAAGGAGGCGCTGTGACCGAAGAAGACGAGATCCGGGTAGGTGCGCAGGACCAGCTCGAAGCGGGGCAGGCCGAGGGTGTCGATGACGCCGTAGGTGACCTTCTCCGGCGGCGAGGTGTGGAAGGTGACGGGAAAGCCGACCTTCTCGCAGGCGGCGAAGAGGGCCATCATCTTCGGGTGGTCGAACCACAGGCGGGTGGTCAGCTCGCCGAGGCCCTTGAAGCCGGCTTCCTTGTACTGCTCCAGCCCCCACTGGAAGTGCTCGGGGGTGGTCCAGTCGTGGCGGCGCGGATCGATCTCGCAGAAGGGGATGAAGCGCCCCGGGAAGCGCTCGCAGATCGACAGCACCTCGCCCATGCTCTGGCGCTCCGCCGGGCCCTCGGCGCCGTTGAGGGGGAGGATGACGGCCATGTCGATCCCCTTCTCGTCCATGCGCCGCACCTGCTCCTCGGCGGTCATGAAGCGCAGGCCGGAGGAGCGGTTCTTCATCAGGACGGGGCGGGCGAAGACGTGGGCGTGGACATCGATGATCATGGAGGACTCCCGAGAGGTGGATGAGATGGAGGGAACGGTCGAAGACGGAAGGCAGCGGCGCAAGTCGCCCGAGGCCGGGCCGGACAACCGCTACCAGGAGCGCTTCGGCGAGCCGAGCGAGCGCGCCCGCCTGAAGGTGGCCGGCCGCATGGACCCGTACGTGCAGGAGTTCGTGCGCCACGCCCCCTTCGCGGTGATGTCGACGGCCGGCGGGGACGGCCGCTGCGACGCCAGTCCGAGAGGCGGGCGCCCCGGCTTCGTCAAGGTCCTGGACGACCGCCGGCTGCTGCTGCCCGACGTGCGCGGCAACAAGCTCTTCCAGAGCTACGCCAACATCGACGCCAACCCCAACGTGGGGCTGATCTTCTTCATCCCCGGCGTCGACTACACGGCGCGCGTCAACGGCCGGGCCCGCGTCGTGGACGAGGAGGACCTGAGGGCCCGGGGCATCTCGATGGAGATCTTCAACCCCGACGACGAGGCCGCCCTGCTCCAGGGGCTGCTGATCGAGGTGGAGGAGTCCTACCCCCACTGCCCGCGGGCGCTCAAGTTCTCGCGCCTGTGGGACGAGGGGGTCATCGCCGGCAACCGCGAGGATCCGCCCGTCACACGCTGACAGTCAGTTCTCTCGGCAAGGACCCGCTGCTTCGGCCTCCTCGTCAAGCAGCCTCGCAACGGTTTCGGAGGTAACGCGGGCACCCCGGGCCGGCAGGTGCGGCAAACCGTCATCGTCCACCTCGAAGAGGGCGGGCGCTGAAGCGCCGTCGTGCACCTCACACACAGTCGGTCCCCTCAGGTCAGATGGGCGTCGGCGGACCGGGGCGCGTCCAGGCCGCGGTCCATGCGCAGCAGCTGCCTCTGGCGCTCGTTCAGCCGCCCCAGCCACTCGGGCGGGAAGCCGTCGTGGGGGTCGACCTGGAAGACGAGCATGCGCTTGCGGTAGTGGCCGAAGAGGGCGTGGCGGTTGCGGTCCCCGCGGTTGGCGCCGCCGCCGTGCCAGGTCTGGCCGTTGAAGACGAGGACGCTGCCGGCGGGGGCCGCGGCGGTGACCACGTGCTTCAGCTCCAGCCCCGGCGGCGGCTCCGCGAGGCCGCTGCGGTGGGTCCCCGGGATCACCCGGGTGGCGCCGATCTCCTCGGTGAAGTCGTCGAGCATCCACACCGTGTTCAGCATCACCGGCCCGCGCAGGTTGAGCATGTCGCCGGGGATGTCGCTGTGAAGGCCCTGCTCGCCGTCGCCGGGCCGCACGATGCGGGCGTTGAGGCTGCCGAGGACCAGGCCGGCGCCGAGGTAGTGCTCGAGGACGGGCAGGGTCCGGGGGTGGTCGATGGTGGTCCAGAACACCGGGTCCAGGGTCGGCAGGTTGGCCACGTGCCGGGCCGCGCCCCGGTGGCGGTGATCGGTGCCGACCTCCCGCTCGCAGCGGATCAGGGCCCGCCGCATCGCCTCCGTCTCCCCGGGGGTGAGCACCGCCTCGAGGATGGTGAAGCCGTAGGCATCGATCTCCTGCACCGCCTTCTCGACCTCGGTCACGCCCCTCCTCCTTTGCCCAGGACCCGCGCCATGGCGCGGATGTGCTCCGGCCCGGCGCCGCAGCAGGCGCCGACGTATCCGATCCCGGCGGCGGCGGCGCGTCCGGCGAAGCGGGCGAACGTCTCGGGGCCGGCCGCCCCGGGCGAGCTCCACCAGGAGTGCCACGCCGACGGCTGGCAGCAGACGGGCACGTCCACGGCCGCCCGCATCTGCCTGGCGCACTCCATCTGCCGGTCCGGCGGCCACAGGCAGTTGACGCCGACCACGTGGGCGCCGGCGTCGGCCAGCCGGCGGGCGCACTCGGCCGGACCGGCGCCGTCGCGGGTGAGCCGGCCCTCGTCGGCGAAGCTCATGGTGACGACCAGGGTGTGGTCGGTCCGCCGCGCCACCTCCAGGGCCACGAGGGCCTCGTCGAGCCACTCGAAGGTCTCCAGGATCAGGAAGTCGACGCCCTCGCCGCAGATCCAGGGGAGCTGCTCCTCCAGCCACTCGCGGGTGCGCCGGCGCGTGGACTCGTCGGCGGGATCGTAGTCGCCCTCGACGATGCTGGGGCTGTTGAGGTTACCCGCCACCAGGCCGCCGCCGCCGGCGGCCTCGCGGGCGATGCGGCAGGCGGTGCGGTTGATCTCCTCGGCGCGGTCTCCGAAGCCGGCGCGGGCGAGCATGTTGGTGGTGCCGAAGAAGGTCAGGGTCTGCAGGACCTCGGCGCCGGCGCCGCGGAACTCGGCCGTCAGCCGGCGCACCTCCTCGGGATGGGTGGCCACCACCTCCGGGGTCATGGAGCCGGCCTGCAGGAACCCCCGCAGGCGCAGGGCCATCAGGTAGCCTCCGTCGCCGAGGACGGGCCCTTCCTCGAGGCGCTGGAGCAGGTCCTTCAACTCAGCAGCTCGATGGCGGCCCGGCGCAGCCGCGGCTCCTCGCCGGCGCCCAGGGCCGCGAAGAGGGGCTCGTCGCCGCCCTCCTGGTGGGCCTCCGGCGTCGGCAGGTAGCCCACCTCCGGGCAGGGGTTGCACAGGACCACCAGCGGATCGGCGGGGACCGCGGCTCGGATCGCTTCCGCCGTCTCCACGAAGGGCTCGCCCGGCACGTGCAGCAGGACGCCGCCGCCGACGCGGACCGCGCTCAGGGTGACGGGCTGCGCGTCCCTCTCCTCGAAGTGGCGGGCCCGCCAGTAGTCGTAGCGCGCCAGCCCTTCGGCCTCGGAGGGGCGGGACTCCCACTCCGCCTTGGCGGCCTCCACGCCGGCGGTGGCCGCGGGCTCCAGCTCGACGGTGGCGGAGCGCCGCTCCAGGTCGGCGGCGCCGGGCTCCAGGGTGGACCACACCTGCCGCACGGTGGCCGCCAGCGACCGGCCGATACGCGCCGCCGGGTCCTGCTCGCGGCGCACGGGGTGGACGTTGCCGAGGGCCCCCTGGAAGAACAGGGAGTCGATGCCGGCGGCGGCCAGCTCCCGCGACAGGCGGCCCGGGTAGTCGCCGGAGATGTTGCCGCGGTCGTCCCACAGGGCCAGGGCGTGGCAGCCGAAGGCGACGAGGGCCGCGGGCCGGCGGCCCTCCCGGTCGACGCGCAGGACGCCGACCTGCCGGTCCACGGCGTCGTAGCGCAGCTCCTCGGGCGGCGTGGGGAACTCGGTGAGGCTCACCATCCTCAGGCGGCCCTCCTCGTCGTGGGCCCGGCGGTTGTACTGCAGGCCGGCCTCGGCGGTCCCGGCGCCGACGGCGAGTCGGGCCGGCACGGCGTCGCGGCAGGCGGCTTCGATGACCCCGGCGGCGGCCCCGGCGTAGTCCTCGTCGCGGCCGAACTCCTTGAGAGCCTCCGTCGGCTGGTTGTGGTAGTAGGAGAACAGGGTCGGACCGGTGCCGATGTGGCTGGCGCCGGGCAGGACCCACCCGGCCTCGACGCCGGCGGCGGCCAGGCGCCGCGCCGCCGAGGCGAGCATCGCCTCGTCGAGGACGAAGAGATCGGCGGCGAGGAAGGTCACCCGGCGGCCGCCCTGGCGCAGGTGCAGGGCCCGCAGGTAGATGGGGTCGAAGATCTCGAAGCTCGGCGGGTCGTCCAGGGCCGGGGTGATGTCGACCCGGGCGAAGCCGGCCAGCAGGGGATCGCTCACGGCGGGGGCGCCCTACAGCGACCAGGGCACGAGCCACTCGTCGGGGATGTGGATGCCGAAGCCCGGACCCGGCGGCAGGCCCACCTCCCCGTTGACCGGGTACGGCGTGCCCGGGGTGGCGCGGTAGGCCCGGCGGCCGGCCTCCGACGGCGAGCCCTTGTAGCACTCCTCGAGGGGCACCCCCGGGGCGGTGGACTGGATGTACTCGATGAGGCGGGAGCCGGGTGCGGCGAAGGACCAGTGCTGCCCGTACAGCTCGTTGGCGCCGCAGTGGAGGTACATGGGGATCCCCGAGACCTCGCAGGCGTGGGACAGCTTGAGGGCCTCGGTGAAGCCGCCCACCCACTTGATGTCCGCCTGCATGATGTCGACGAGGCCGTCGCGGGCGGCGCGCATCCCCGGGTGCCGGGTGGACCAGTGCTCGCCGGTGGCCATCGTCTGCCACGGCACCCGCCGGCGGATCTCGCGGTAGCCGTCGTAGTTCCAGTAGGGCAGCATCTCCTCCATCCAGCCGATGCGGTAGGGCCGCAGGGCCTCGCACATGCGCACCGAGAAGTCGATGTCGTAGGACATCCAGCAGTCGAGCATGAGCTCGGCGTCGGGGCCGATCGTCTCGCGGGTCTTGGCGACGTACTCGACCGTGCCCTCGAGGCCGGCCTGCCCGTGGTAGGCCGAGTAGGGGCGGGCGAGCTTGAACCTCGTGAAGCCGAGGTGCATGCCCCAGTCGACGTCGTTGCCCGTGAGGTAGCAGGGCAGGGAGCGCCGGTGGGGGCCTCCCGCGAGGCGGTACACGGGCTGGTCCACCGTCTTGCCCCACAGGTCCCACAGGGCCAGGTCGACGGCGGCCACGGCGCGGGCCGCCAGGCCCTCCATGCCGAAGGAGAGGCACGAGTACCACATGCGGTCGTTGCAGGCGTCGACGGCGCCCACCTCCTGGCCGATCACCGCGGGGGCGAGGGTGTGGTTGATGAGGACGGCGGCGGTGTCGCCCGTGTCGGTGCTGCCGAGGCCGAAGGTGCCGTCCGTGGAGGTCGCCTTCACCCAGATGATGCCTCCCGGCTCGCGGCGGCGGACCCCGTCCAGGAAGCGGTCGAAGGGGGTCCCCTGCTGGGCGCCCCACCGCTTTCGCCAGGGCTTGGTGCCCTCGTGCTCGGGGGGCGGCGGCTCGAGGGTGAAGACCTCGATGCGGTCGACGGTGGGGACGCTCATCCAATGGCTCCTTTCGAATGTGAAGGGATCAACCCTCTCCGACCTCGGCCGCGGAAGGGTCGCCGAGGTGGCCCTGGTCCCCCAGGCAGCGGATCGTCCAGCGGCCGGTGTCGTCACGGAGGAAGCGGCTGAAGCTGGTGTTGCCGACCTCGAAGGCCACCGGCCCGTCGAAGATGGGGAGGCCGAGGACGTGGCAGGCGAAAGAGGCGAGCACGCCGCCGTGGGTGACGGCCACCACCAGCTCCCCCGGGTGGCGGTCGGCGATCGCCTCCACCGCCTCCACGGCGCGCTTGCGGAAGGCGCGCTCGCTCTCGCCCCCCGGCACGGCGTAGTCGGGGTCGCCGGACTCGTAGCGGCTCCAGACCTCGGGATGGAGCCCCGGGATCTCCTCCTTGCGCAGCCCCTCGAAGAGGCCGTAGCCGCGCTCCCGCAGGCCGGTCTCCTCGATCAGCTCGTGGTGGTCCGGGTCGCGGATCAGCTCCGCCGTCTGGCGGCAGCGGCCCAGGTCGGAGGTGTAGAGGCGCGGGCTGGTGGTCAGGGCGTGGATGCGCGGGGCCAGCAGCCGGGCCTGGCTCAGGCCTTCCTCCGTCAGCCGGCTGTCCGACTGCCCCTGGAAGATGCGGGCGCGGTTGAACTCGGTGAGGCCGTGACGGATGAGGATCAGTTGCATGGTCATGAAGCGGCGGCCTCCCGGATGGCGGCGGCGGTGAACTCGACATCGTCGTCGTCGATGTGGCGGTGCAGGACGAGACGGACCTTCGCCGGCGGCCGGGCGATGCCCAGAACCCCCCGGGCCTTCAGCTCGTCGCACAGCCCCCGGGCCGGCTCTCCCGGGGCCGCCGACTCGAGCATGACGAAGTTCGTGGGGTTCGGCGGCTGCCACACCGCCCATCCGTCGAGACCCTGCAGGGCCCCGCAGAGGGCGCGGGCCCTCCGATGGTCCTCGGCCAGGCGGTCGACCATCCCCTCCAGGGCGACCAGGCCGGCGGCGGCGACGACCCCCGCCTGGCGCATGGTGCCGCCCAGGGAGGAGCGCACGGCGCGGGCCTTCTCCACCAGCTCCGCCTCTCCGCAGAGCATGGAGCCCACGGGCGCGCCCAGCCCCTTGGAGAGGCAGAACATGACCGAGTCGGCGTGCCGGGCGTACTCCCTCGCCTCGACGCCCATGGACACGGCGGCGTTGAACAGTCGGGCGCCGTCCATGTGCACCTTCATCCCCAGCTCGCGGCTCTGCGCCGAGACCGCTTCCACCTCTTCCGGAGCCCAGGCGTAGCCGCCGCTGTGGTTGTGGGTGTTCTCGATGCAGACCAGCGCCGGCCGCTGCCCCTGTCCCCGCGCCGCGGTCACGGCCTCCTCCAGCTGCCGCGGATCGGGCACCCCCAACTCGGCCTGCAGCGGGTGGGGCGCGGCGCCGGCGAGATTCCAGCTGGCGCGGCGTCCGCCGCCGAAGAGGTGGGCCCGCTCCTCGAAGAACACGGCGTCCCCCTCCCCCACGTGGGCCAGCAGGGCGCAGTGGTTGCCCATGGTGCCGCTGGGCACGTAGAGGGCGGCCTCCTTGCCCAGCATGGCGGCCGCCTTCTGCTGAAGCCGCCGGACGGTGGGGTCCTCCCCGAAGGCGTCGTCGCCCACCGCGGCCCGGGCCATGGCCTCGAACATGGCCGCCGTGGGGCGGGTCGTGGTGTCGCTGCGCAGGTCGACGGTGCGGTCGCTCATGGTCAGGTCTTCATGCCGCTCAGGCTGATGCCGCCCACCAGGTAGCGCTGGGCGACGAGGAACAGCAGGATCAGGGGCGCCGCGCCCATGACGGAGGCGGCGAAGACCCGCGGCCAGTCGGCCGAGGTCTCCGAGCGAAAGAGGCTCAGCCCCACGGTCAGCGGATAGTAGTCCTCGTTGCTCAGCACCACCAGCGGCCACTCGAACATGTTCCAGGCACCCATGAAGGTGAACAGCCCGAGGGTGACGAGGGCCGGCCGGGACAGGGGCAGGACCACGTTCACCAGGATGCCCCAGGAGCCGCAGCCGTCGATGCGGGCGGCGTCCTCCAGGTCGGCGGGGATGTTGAGAAAGGCCTGGCGCAGCAGGAAGATGCCGAAGGCGCCGGCGAAGGAGGGCACGACGACGCCCCACATGGTGTCCACCAGGCCGAGCTCGGCGACGACCAGGAAGTTGGGGATCAGGAGCACCGCGGGGGGCACCATCATCGTCGCCAGCAGCATGCCGAAGAGCAGGCTTCGGCCGCGGAAGCGCATGCGGGCGAAGGCGTAGGCGGCGAGGACGTTGAACGACAGCTGCACCGCCGTGATGAGCAGCGCGTAGAGGAAGCTGTTGCCCAGGAAGCGGTCGATGCCGCCGTAGCGGATGGCGTCCACGTAGTTGCGCCACACCGACCAGTCGGCGCCCGGCCAGTCGAGAGCGCTGGGCTCCCCCCGGGCGTGGGCCAGGCGTTCGCCGGGCTGGTAGCGCGCCGGCACCAGGCTCCGGCGGTCCTCGGCGAACTCCTTCCGCGTCTTCATCGACGACCCCGCCATGTAGGCATAGGGGTAGGCCATGACCACGGCGCCCAGGACCATGGCGAGCAGGGCCAGCCGCCGGCCGCTCATTCGTCGTAGATCCGGCGCGAGCGGAAGACGCGCATCTGCAGGAAGACGAAGACGAAGGTGGCGGCGAAGAGCAGCCAGGCCAGGGCCGAGGCGTAGCCCATCTGTCCGGCCACGGCGAAGGCGTTGATGAAGATCGAGTAGGCGATCACCTCGGTGCTGCGCTCGGGGCCGCCGCTGGTCATGATGTAGACCGAGGTGAAGACCTGGAAGGAGCCGATGACGGTCATGACGGTGACGAAGACCAGGGTGTTGCGCAGCATCGGCACGGTGACGTGGCGGAACTGCTGCCAGCGGTTGGCGCCGTCCACGAGGGCCGCGTCGTAGAGAAACCGCGGGATCTCGGTGAGCCCGGCGAGGAAGATGACCATGTTGTACCCGGCCCCGGCCCAGACTCCGAGCAGGACCAGGGCCGGCAGCGCCGTCAGGGAGCGGTCGAGGAGCTGGCCGTAGTTGCCGAAGATGTGGTAGAACACCAGGGCCAGGACGACGCCCGGCGTGATGGAGGGCAGGAAGTAGAGGGTGCGGAACAGGGCCTGCCCGTAGTGGGCCCGCAGGCACAGCAGGGCCAGGGGCAGGGCCGTGACCAGGGTGCCGGCGACGCTGAGCACCACGTAGACCGCGGTGTGGCGCATGGCCAGGGCGAAGTAGCTGTCGGGCTCGAAGAGGGCGCGCTCGTAGTTGGCCAGGCCCACGAAGCCGGAGGCGCCGGCGAAGGCGTCGTAGTCGTGGAAGCTGACCCACAGGCTGATGCCCATGCTGACGAAGCTGAAGACGCAGGCCACGGTGAGGGCCGGGGCCACGTAGAGGTAGGGCACCAGGCGCTGCCTGAGCGCGGTCATCGGGGCGCGGGCTCCTGGCGGGCGGCGAGCCAGCGCGCCACCTGCCCGCCGTAGCGGCGGTAGACGTTGTCCACGTCGCGCGCCGCCCGGTCCAGGGCCTCGGCCACCGAGGCGTACGGCCCCTCCCCCGCCGCGATCTGCGGATAGCGGAGGAGGACGGTCTCCACGATCGGGTTGGCCTGGTGGTCGACGGCGATAATCTCGGTGTGGCGCAGCTTGTCGCCGGCCAGGCAGATCTGCCGGACGTTGGACAGGTAGGGCCGCTCGGCGAGGGCCTCGGCCCAGCGCCGGCTCTCGTAGAAATCCTGGCGGGGGCCGTTGTACCCGAGGTGCCGCGAGCGCAGCAGGTTGCCCTCGAGGCCGCAGACGAACTTCAGGTAGCGCCACGCCGCCTCCACGTTGGGACAGCGCCGGGTGATGACGAGCATGTTGCCCCAGGTGACGGTGGCCGGACCGTCGCCGCGCGGCCCCGGCGGAAAGGCGGTCTTGGAGAAGTGCCCCCAGCCCATGGTGTCGCGCATGATGTCCTTGCCCGACCAGGTGCCGGCGGCGATGCAGGCGGCCCGGCGCTCCTTGAACAGCTCCGAGTTCGTCAGCTGCCGCTGAAAAGGCGGGCAGACGCGGTCCACCCAGTAGAGCCGGGCCAGGAACTCGGCGGTCTCCACCCCGGCGGGCCCGGCGAAGAGGGCCCGGGTGCCGGCGCTGTCCTGGAAGCGGCCGCCGTTGGCCGCCAGCCACGGGCTGAACAGGCCGGCGCCGCTCGACGCGGAGAGCACGAAGCCGGCCTGGACCACCTCGCCCTCGGCGTCGCGGCGGGTCAGCTTGCGGGCGATGCGGCGGAAGTGGTCCCAGCTGGTGACCGCGTCCCAGCGCAGGCGCAGCCAGTCGACGCTGCCGTCGGCCTGCCGCGCGAAGAGATCGCGGATCTCGTCGTCGCCGGCCGCCGCCTCCTGCAGGATGTCGAGGTTCCACAGCAGACAGCTGGCGTCGATGATCTGGGGGATGCCGAAGACGACGCCGGCCTCCGTCTGGTTGTGCCGCCACGCCGGCCCCAGGAACGCCTCCCGCCCGATGTGGCCGGGCGTGCCCGGCGCGGCCCCGTCGGCCTCGAGCAGGTCGTTCAGGGGCCGCAGCATGCCCCGCTGGTAGAACCCCTCGGCCCAGTACACGGAGGACTGGAAGACATCGGGCGGCGAGTCGCCGACCATCGCCGTGGACAGCTTCTGCACGTAGCTGCCGAAGGGCACGATCTGCAGGACGACGTCCACGTCCGGGTTACGGGCCTCGAACCCGGCCTCCAGGGCGGCGAAGTAGCGCCCGTACTCCTCGTTGGTGGAGGGGCTCCACCAGTCCCAGACACGCAGCTGCACCGGGCGGGACTCGCCCACGAGGCCCTCGACCCAGCGGCGGGTCATGCCGGCGCGGGCGAGGACGCCGGCCACGATCAGCAGGATCAGGGCGGCGCCGGCGGCCAGCCTCAGGCGGCGCATGGGAGGGGTGACGGCGGGCTCAGCCGTCGATGGTGCGGCTCAACAGGCGCAGGAAGTTGCCGCCCCAGATCAGGGCCGTCTCCTCCTCGCTGAAGCCGCGGGCGAGCAGGGCGTGGGTCAGCTCCGGCAGCCGCGAGACGTCGGGGACCACCGGCTTGGTGCTGCGGCCGAGGCCGTCGAAGTCCGAGCCGATGGCCACGTGCTCGACGCCGACCAGCTCGGCCACGTAGATCACGTGGTCCACGAGGCGCTCGACGGTGGGCTGCTCCCGGTCGATGAACATGGGCGCGAAGGCGATGCCGAGGACGCCGCCGGCCCCGGCCAGGGCGCGGATCTGGTCGTCGGTCATGCAGCGCCAGTGGGGGCAGAGGGAGAACACGGCCGTGTGGGTCATGGTCACCGGCAGGCTCGACAGCTCCAGGACCTCGTAGAAGGCGCGGTCGTTGACGTGAGCCAGGTCGGTGACCACGCCCATCTCGTTGCTGGCGCGCAGCACCTCGCGGCCGAAGGCGGTGAGCCCCTTCAACTCGCGGCGCGCCTCGTCGCGGTCGGCGGCGGTGCAGGCGCCGAAGGAGCTGGCGCTGCCCTGGAGCAGCTTCGGGTCGTCGCCGCCCTCGCCGTGGGTGATGCCCAGGGCCCGCAGGCCCATCCGGTAGAGCAGGTTCAGGGTGTCGACGTCGCCCTCCAGCCAGCGGCCGGCGCCCTCCACCGTCAGCAGGACGGCGATGCGGCCGGCGGCGCGGGCCTCCTCCACGTCCCGGGAGGCGCGCACCACCTGGAAGACCTCCGGGTGGGCGTCGACCTGCGCCAGGGTCCGCTCGAGGGTGACCCAGACGTTGGCCACGGCGCCGTTGCCGACGACGAAGAAGCCGCCGTCGAGACCGCCCTCCCCCATGCGGGGCACGTCCATGTCGTACTCGGTATCGCGCTCCATCCAGCGGAAGGGCCCCTCGCCCCGGGCGACGCGCTCCACGGGGGTGTCGTTGTGGCCGTCGAAGACCAGGATCCGCTCGTGGATCCGGCGCGACTCTTCCTGGGTGATCATGGCGTTCCTGTCAGAGGGTGGAGAACCGGTATTCCGTCGTCTCCCGGTAGATCTCGCCGGGGCGCAGGATCGTGCTCGGGAAGTCGGGACGGTTCACCGAGTCGGGGAAGTGCTGCGTCTCCAGGCAGAGGGCGCCGTGGCGGCCGTACTCGGCTCCGCCCTTGCCCCGGGTGGGGGCGAGGACGTTGGCCGTGTAGAGCTGGACCCCCGGCTGGGTGGTGAAGACCTCCATGCGGCGCCCCTTCAGGGGCTCGATGACCTCGGCGATCCGGCGGCAGGACTCCCCGTCCCAGCGGTCGACGACGTAGTTGTGGTCGAAGCCGCCCGAGGCCGACAGCGCGTCGATGTGCCCGCCCACTCGGGCCGGGTCGCGCAGGTCGAGGGGGGTGCCCTCCACCGGCAGGATGGCCCCCGGCAGGCCGCTGTCGTCGCGCGCCGTGCAGCGGGAGGCCCGGATGGAGATCACGTGATCGAGGACGCTGCCGACGCCGTGGCCGCCGAGGTGGAAGTAGGAGTGGTTGGTGAGGTTGACCGGAGTCGGCCGGTCGGTGGTGGCCAGGTAGTCGATCCGCAGGCCGTTGGCGCGGGTCAGGGTGTAGAGGATCTCCACCGACAGGGCGCCCGGATAACCGTCCTCGCCGTCGGGGCTGACCCGGCGGAAGCGGACCCCGGGGCCCTCGGGAGCGTCCTCCGGCTCGCCGCGCCACAGGGCCCGGTGGAAGCCGCCCTCGCCGCCGTGGATGTGGTTCGGCGGCGCGTTCACCGCCAGCTGGACGACGCGGCCGTCCAGCTCGAAGCGGCCCCCGGCGATGCGGTTGGCCACGCGGCCCGTGGCGCAGCCGAAGTAGGCGGGGTTGGCCTCGTACTCCGCCACGGTGTCGAAGCCCAGGACCACGTCGGCCAGGTCGCCGGCTCGGTCCGGAACCTCCAGGCCGGCGATCACGGCGCCGATCTCCAGCAGGCGCACCACGGCGCCGCCGTCGTTGGTGAGGGTGAAGACGGCGACCTCCTCCCCGGCGGCAGTGGCGCCGAAGAGGTCCCGCGTCAGGGCACTCACGGGCTGCGGCCGCGGGCGTCGATGTGGTTCTGGCGGATCATGGGCGGCAAGCATAGCCGGGGCCCCGGGGGGCGGCAAGGCGCCGGACCTGGCAGGTCCAAAGAGGTGTCGCCGGGAGCCGCCGTGCTGGCGGACAGGCCCCGGAGGCGGCTCTCGCCCTCTGGGCGACTGCGTCCCAGGCCTCACTTGCCCAAGATGCGGACGATCCGTGCACCGAGCGGAAGATTCTGTCAAGAGCCGCTGCCTGGTTCCTGGTTCGCTCGGGAGGCCGATTCGAGGTGGTCGAGCTCTTCGGACTCGTGAGCGCTCACCAGGATCAGTATCCCATCGCCACCCTGTGCCGCGTCCTGGGCGTCTCCGCCGGCGGGTACTGTGCGAGGCCGGAAAAAAAACAGGGCTAGCAAAAAGGGGCCTGGCAAAACGGACACCTCCTGTCCCCTTCGAGCTTACCTTTTGAAGCAGGCCCCGGATTCGCAGCTACTGTCCGGAGCCCAAAGCCGCTGTGTATGCCAATGGACGACGGATTCGCGGGGCCCATGGCCGAGCCCTGGTGCGGCGTCGGGCCGAATACGCAGAACGCGGTTTCGCCACACCAGCGAAAAGCGGGGCCCTGCGTCGCCCCCACCTGCGGGGCCTCGGGCTCGGGAGCTGTTGACCAACCGTGAACATCCCGAACACCATCACGGGAGTCCGCCTCGTTCTTGCAGGGGTGAGTTGGATACTACTTGGCCAGCAACTGAGGGTTTGGGGAGCCGTCTTGCTCACAGTTGCAGTACTGCTTGACATAGTTGATGGACGAATAGCCCGTCGCTGTCGTCAAGCAACGAACTGGGGACTGTTCTTCGACATTCTTGCAGACAAGATAGTGATCATTGGTACATACATTGTCATTGGAGCTACCATGGAATCACCATTGTACACGGTATTGGGACTGTTGATGCTTGCACGCGAGTACACCATGGATACCTGCAGATCGGTGCTGGCAAGTAACCGACTGGTAGTTGGCGCCGATAGACTGAGCAAGCTCAAAGGTGCCCTCTTCATGATCGCAATGCTTGGATTCATATGGAATAGAGCCACGATGGCCAAGCACGACATGGACATTGCCATGTCGGTCGTTGCAATCAGTGGCATGATCATTGCATTCCTGGGCCTGGCACGGTTCATCTTCAAGTACACATATCGGATGTCCACATAGTGGCGTTGACCCGCTTTCCTCGACTGGGTGATCCACGCTGAACGCGACGAAGGGATCCGCCGCGACGGACCGAGCCGCTCCGAGCAGGAGGAGTTGCGCCGTCTGCGTCGGGAGAGCAGGCAACTGCGAACCGAACGGGAGATCCTCGCTGAAGACATGAAGAACTGTTACTTGAACGCCGCAACCTGAGCCAGCTCAACCTCCGCGAACCGCCTTGGCAGACCTCCGGCGCCCCCGTCTGGCCCTCCGGCCCTGAGCGTCCCGTTGCTCGAACGCCTCTTCGAGTCGCTGAGGCCCTTCATCCGGTGGGTGATGCGCCGGCCGGGCCTGGTGCTGACCGCCTGCGCCCTGCTGACCGCGGCCTCCCTGCGCTTCGCCCTCCAGTTGGGCATCGATGTCGAGCTGTCGAACCTGATCCCCCGGGACTACCCCAGCGTCATCGCCCTCGATCGGCTGCGCCAGGTGGTCGGCGGCGAGGACCGCGTCGACGTCGCCGTGGAGAGCCCCTCCTTCGAGGCCAACCGGGCCTGGGCCGAGGAGTTCCTGGCGCGGGCCATGGACCTGCGCTGCCTCGGCGGCACACCCTGCTTCGAGCGCGTCGAGTACCGCCGGGACACCGACTTCCTGCGGCGCAACGCCCTGTACTTCGCCACCGACGGCGAGCTCGACCAGCTCGAGGGCTACCTGGAGGAGCGCATCGAGGAGGCGCGGCTGGCGGCCAATCCCCTCTACTTCGGCCTCGATGACGAGCTCGAGGAAGGGGCGGAGCGGGAGGAGGAGCAAGAGCTGCGCGCCATCTACGACGGCATCGTCCTCCGGGAGTACCCGGTCTCCCCCGACAGCACCACCCTGGTCCTGCGCTTCCACCCCGCAGGGTCGCAGACCGACTTCGGCCTGATCGCCGTCCTCTACCGCTCCGTCGACTCCCTGGCGGTCGCGGTCGGCCCGGCCCGCTTCCACCCGGAGATGGAGGTGACCTCGGCGGGCCGGCTCCTGCGGCGGCTCACCCAGGTGGAAACGATCACGCGTGACGTGCGGCGCTCCTTCGGCGCCGGGGTGACCGCCGTCCTGATGGTGGTGGTCGTCTACTTCGCCTGGAAGTCCTACCGCGCCCGCTCCCGGGGGCGGCACAGCCTGCGCCTGGCCCTGGCCACGGCGGCGCGCATGCCGGTCATGGCCGTCCTCATCGGGCTGCCCTTCCTCATGAGCCTCTCCTGGACCTTCGCCCTGGCCCGCCTCGTCCACGGCGACCTGAACCTGATGACGTCGACCCTGGGGCTGGTCCTCTTCGGCCTCGGCATCGACTACGGCATCCACTTCTACGCCCGCTACACCGAGGAGCGGGGCGCGGGACGGGACTCGGTGGCCGCGGCGGAGATCACCTTCACGAGCACGGGTCAGGCGATCGCCGTGAGCGCCCTGACCACGGCGGGGGCCCTGCTCGTGCTCATGGCGTGCAGCTTCAAGGGCTTCAGCCAGTTCGGGTTCATCGCCGGCGCCGGCATCCTCTTCGCGCTCTTCGCCATGATCGTCATCCTGCCGGCGCTGGTCTCGCTCTTCGAGGGCTGGTCGCTGCTGCGCTTCGACGCCGGCGCCGGCGGCGGACGGCTGGAGGCCGGCCGCGGCGGACGCTTCCCCCTGGCGCGGACCGTGATCGCCGCCGGGCTTGTCTCGGTGGCCGCCGCCGTGGTCATGGCGCCCGGGAAGGTGCGCTTCGAGTACCGCTTCGGGGAGCTGGAGCCGACCTACTCCGAGTACAACGCCCGGCGCGAGAAGGTCCGCGCCGTCTTCCCGCCCGACGGCCGGCGCAACGCCGCCTACATCGTCACCGATACCCCCGCCCACGTGCCCGCCGTGGCCGCGGCCCTGCGCCGCCGGGCGGCGGAGGACACCCTGTCGCCGACGATCGCCGAGGTCGTGACGATCCAGGACCGCTTCCCCATGGAGGCGGCGGCCCAGGGCGCCAGACTCGACCGGATCGCGCGCATCCGCGCCCTGCTGGCCGATCCCCTGCTCGAGGGAGAGGACTCCGAGGACCTGCGCCGCCTGCGGCAGGCCTCGCAGACGCGCGCGGCGATCGGCCTGGACCAGGTGCCCGGCTCACTGCGCGATCCCTTCCTCAGCAAATCGGGAGAGGCGGGCAACTTCCTGCGCATCTACTCCTCCCTGGGCCTCTCCGACGGCCGCAACTCGATCGCCTTCGCCGAGGACGTCTCCCGCATCGAGGTGGAGGGCCGCACCTACCACGCGGCCTCGCCCACCATCGTCGCCGCCGACGTGCTGCGCCTGGTGCAGCAGGAGTCGCCGTGGATGGTGCTGTTCACGGCGGTCCTGGTCTTCCTGTTGATGTGGCTGAACTTCGGGAAGCTGCGCTGGGGCCTGCTGGCCTGCCTGCCCCTGGTGGTGGGCGTGCTGTGGATGCTGCTGCTCATGGAGCTGCTGCAGATCCGGCTCAACTTCTACAACATGATCGTCCTGCCCGCGGTCCTCGGCATCGGCAACGACGCCGGCGCCCATCTGGTGCACCGCTACCGGCAGGAGGGCCGCGGCTCGATCCTGCCGGTGCTGCGGTCCACGGGCGAGCACATCACCGTCGGCTCCCTGACCACGGCGATCGGGTTCTCGGGTCTGTTGCTCAGCTTTCACCCGGGGATCGAGACGATCGGCGTCCTCGCCATCGTCGGCATCGGCTCCACCTGGCTGGCGGCCCTGCTGTTCACGCCGGCCCTGCTGCAGTGGCTCGAGGACCGGGAGGCCAACCCTCACGACGCTGCAGGGTAAAATGGGTAGAGACGTGATCGTGTCCTACGTCCATATCCGCCAGCGGAAGGGCCCCTCGCCGCGGGCGACGCGCTCCACAAGGTGAAGACGGCGACCTCCTCGCCGGCGGCGGTGGCGCCGAAGAGGTCCCGCGTCAGGGCGCTCATGCGGACCTCTCGGGGCGTACATGTGGTCCTGCCGGATCATGGGGCGGCAAGGCGCCGGCCCGGGCGGGCCCGAGAAATGTCGCCGGGGACCCGCTGTGCCGTCGGAATGGCCCCGGAGGCGCGCCTCAGTCGCCCAGGGTGCTGACGATGCGTCCTTGCGGGTCCACCACGTGGACAGGTCCCCGCCTGAGACCGGCGCCGCACGAGAAAGGCCTCATCAAGCGGCCATCGCTGCGATCAAAGCCATGGCCCCCAATCCACGCTGCGCTCTCCGGGCGTCCTGCCAGGCGGTCGTCTCGGGGAAGCAAGTACAGGCTCCTCCCGATGCTCCCCGGCCAGTGCGGATCGGCATCGGCCGGAGTGACGCCTGGAATCGAGGGGACGGCCGCCGCGATCTTCGCACTTGCCTTGGCGGCCGCACCGTGAGCGTGAATGGCATATGGGTCAGCCACCGTGACGTCCACGCCGTAGCCGAGATCGGCCAGAGACTGAACCGTGATCGCGCTCAATGCGGCTCCGCCCCAAGGCAGCATGAGTTCGCCCCACTCGAACACCTCACCCCGCCAGTGCGCCGGATCGGACAGCGGCACCTTCGCACCCGCGTAGTCCCCTCCGCCGGCGTCGTCGAAGGCGGCAATCGCCAGCGGACCACTGAAGTGCTGGTCGCCATTCGGCGGGTTCTGGTAGTAGCTGAATGGCCCCCAGACCGTCCCGAACCCCAGAACGTGCCCTACCTCGTGAAGTCCCGTGATCAGCAGATTCGCCCTCTCCAGGTCGAACCCCATGCATCCCACGACCGGCAGATGGGTCTCGTCACGCAACAACGTGGGCCCACCCCACCCTACGGCCTGGTCTCCTTTGAAGGTGGTCATATAGATACGCAGGTCGTCTATCCGCTCCCCGGAGGGGATCGCATAGGAATGATCGCCGCACCGACCCGACCAGCCCTGAGCGAATTCATGGTCCTGCAGATCCTCGGTAATGACCGACATCCAGCGCCGGGCCACGAGCCGGAGCACATCCTTCTGGTCTTCGGTGAAGGAGTCGAGAAAGACGAGCTCGATGTCGAAGTCGCCCTTGCCCAACGGCGTAAACAGTACCATGACCCCGCGGCCTTGGAGGGCGGGGATATGGTCGTCGAGGGAGGAGTCGTTCAGGGGATTCCACCGGAGTTCCAGGTTTGCCAGGTTGGTCAAGCCGAAGAGTGGCGATATGTCCGTGACCTTGTTGAACCAGAGATCCAGCTCCGTCAGGTTGGTCATGCCCGACAGCGCCTTGATGTCCTCGATGCTGTTGTCAGAGAGATTCAGCCTCTCCAGGTTGGCAAGACCTGACAATGCCGAGACATCCGTAATGTCGTTGCGGTCAAGGTCCAGGGATTCCAGCTTGGTCAGGCCTGCCAGTGACGACAGATCCGCAATGCTGTTTGCTTCGAGTACCAGCCATCTCAGGTTGGTCAGTCCTGAAAGCGCCGGGATGTCCACAATGTTGTTAGCCCCAAGAACCAAGTTGGATAGGCTCGTCATGCCCGAAAGGGCCGAGATGTCCGAAATGGGGTTCACTTGAAGAATCAGGTGCCACAGCTTGGTCAAGTCTGAAAGCGCCGAGATGTCCTCGATGCTGTTGTACTGAAGCTCCAAGGCTGTCAGGTTGGTCAGGCCCGCGAGTGGCGATATATCCCTGATGCCGCTGTTCTCGGGGGTCGGAGTGAGGCTGTAGTCAAACAGCGTGAGATTGTTGTAGCCGAGCTTCAGGAACCCCAGTTTGGTCAACCCTGACAAGGCTGAGATATCCGAAATGCTGTTAGACTGAAGGTCCAGCCTCTCCAGGTCGGTTAGACCTGACAAAGCCGAGATGTCAGTGATGTTGTTATCGCCAAGCCACAGTGTTTTCAGACTGGTCAAACCTGCCAGAGGCGAGATGTCCGTGATGTTGTTATCCGGAAGGTCATCACTTGGCCAGCTGGAGAGGTTCAGGTAGGACAGGGTGGTGGCAGACTCCAGCCCCGTCAGATCGCTGATTCCCGAGTCGTTGGCCTCGAGGCGGGTCAGGCTCCTCAATTCGGCCTTGGTGATCGGCGCGCCGCTGGCCTTGCCCAGGGCCTCCTCGATCGCCGCTCGCAGGTTGGCATCGGGAATGGTCACGGGTGTAGCATCGGGTTCCTTGACGATCGCGCGTACTCCCGTGGAGCAGTTGTTGCCGCCCCTCTCGCCTTCCACGCTGACCACACAGGCGCCGTAGTACCAGGTGCCTTCAGCCGATGGGGCCGTGAGGCTGATCGACTCCGCACTCGCGCCTTCAGCCGCGAGGGCGCCCACGGCGTCCGAGCCTGCTTCCGTATCCCGGGTGGAGATCGTCCGGTTGGACGAGCGGTAGTAGCGCAGGGTCGTGGCGGCGGCCCCAGCCGTGCCCTGGTTGCGGACCGTGGCGGTCAATGTGAAGGACTGCCCCGGCGTCAGGGTGCTGTCGCTGACCGAGACCGACTCCACCACCAGGTCGGCCGGGATGCCGGTCACCTCGAAGGTGTAGGTGCGCAGGACCGTGCCGTCCGATCCCCGCCGCAGCTCCACCCTGGCTTGGCCTGAAGAGCAGCCCGACAGGTAGAGTGTCTGGCCGTCTTCGCGCGAGACATCGTCTTCGGCTTCGGCCGGGCAGAAGTTGCCGCGGCCGTGGCGGGTGGTGATCTCCAGCAGGCGGCCTGTCCCCTCGGGGTTGGCCACCACCGACACGGGCTCATCGGCCTGCACGGTGAAACGATGCCACCCCCCGTCGTCGGCAAACGTCACCGTCGACGGGTCCGGCGACAGCGAAGGGAGGGCCGGCCCCACCGGCTCGCCGATGCCGGCCGGCATGGCCGGGTCGGCTGGATCGTTGAGCCAGGCGGCGATGACCCAGGCGTCGGACAGATCGACCTGCCCGTCGGCGTTGACGTCCCCCAGGGAGATGTCGCCGTCGTTGGGCATGACGATGCTGGAGTCCAGGCTGAACAGCGCCACCAGCAGGGCGTCGAAGAAATCGACGGCGCCGGTGTTGTCGACGTCGCCCAGGATCCCGCCGGAGGAGGCCGCCTTCCCACGAGGGGCAACGCCCGGAGCTTCGACCACCAGGTCCAGCGGCGCCAGGCCCTGATCGACCCGGAAGGCCGGGTTGACATAGGGGACCAGCCCCGGGCCCGAGACCGTCAACCCGTAGACCGGTCTTGTCTCCCCCTCCGCCGGGGCGGCGCTCTTCCCCAGGCTGGTCGACCCGCCTCGACTCGAGGCAATCCCCGCCTGTCCGTCGATCAGCAGCATCGACCGGGTGGCCTGAACCCCGTCCCCGCTCAAGCGGTACAGATAGACCCCGGCCCCCACCGCCGACCCCGCGGCATCGGTGGCGTCCCAACTCGTGGTGTGAAAGCCGGCTGGCCGTTCTTCGTCGACCAGGGTCGCCACCTGCTGGCCGAGCATGTTGAACACTTCCAGCCGCACGTGCATCGAAGCCGGCAGCTGGTAGGGGATCACCGTGGACGGGTTGAACGGGTTGGGGTAGTTCGCCCCCAACTCGAAGCGCTCCGGCAGGGCTCCTGCCAGGGCGGCCAGAGGCAGGGTGAAATGCCCGGACCGGTCCGTGGTGGTGGTGAGTGGGGCGGCGCGCAGATCGGCCTGATCGAACAGCCGCACCTGGGCCCCGGCCGCGGGGGCCCCCGAGGGCAGCCGCACCCGGCCCTCGATCAGGGGCTCGGCTCCTGCATGGACCGCTGCTCCCAGCGATCCGATGATGCAGATGCTGGCTCCTCTCATTCCCTCAACTCCTTCGGGTCCGCGACCGCTTCGACTACTCCGACACCCGGCCTCCCCCATGGAATCCCCACCGACACGAATGGCCCCAGAGGCCGATGAGAAAGAGGCGGCGATCCATCAAGGTAACCGCCATGAGGACAACCTCTGTCCGTTTGTCCAGGTCTCTTTCTCTTCTTCATTCAGGTCGCTCACGCCCCCCGGATGTCCATGTGCCCTAGTGGATCATCGGGCGGCTGACATAGCCGCGGCTTCCGGCGGCACCAGACGGAGCCGGCTATATTGCCGGCCGCCGTGACTCCCGCCCGCGATCCCTTCGAACTCGTCCTGACCCCCGCCGGCCGCCTCCTCGTGCGCGAGGCGGACGCCGCCGCCGGGGCCGACCCGTGGACGGCGCGCGTGGCCAAGGCCTTCCGCGCCGACCCGTCCGCCGGGCTCCTGGCCCTGGCCGCCAGCCGGCCGGAGGGCCCCCTGCCCCCGCCCTTCGCCTTCTGGCGCGATTTCGCCGCCCTCTACCTCGCCCGGCTGTGCCGCACCCCGGAGGGCGAAGCCGCGGCGGCGGCGCTCGAACCGCCAGCGGCCCGGGAGCTGACCTCCCTGGCCGCCGGGGCCCCCCCGATGCCGGGAGCGGAATACCTCGACGCCGGCGTCCTCACGGCGCTGTGGCGCGATCTCGACGCCTGGGTGCGCGGCCAGTTGGCGGGCCAGAGTCTCGGGGCCTGGTTGCGCAGACACGCCCCCGGCTGGCACCAGGTCGGGCGGGTCTGCTTCCACCTGGCCGAGAACAAGCGCGACGAGGACTACCCCTTCGCCTTCCTGGCGACCTACGCGCCGCGGCTGTCGAAGGCCGGCCGCGTTCAGTACCAACCGCTCAGCCGCGCGCTGCAGGAGTATGCCGGCGCCCGCGACAAGCCGGCCCTGGTGCGGCTGCTGTCGCCGGTGCACACCGCTTCCGAGCGCCTCGAATGGGTCCGCCGCCTGGTCGATTCCGCGGAGCTCTTCCAACCCCTCGCCTGGACCCCGTCCGAGGCCCACCAACTGCTGCGGGACGTGCCGGTCCTCGAGGCGGCGGGCCTGGTCGTGCGCCTGCCCGACTGGTGGCACGCGCGGTCCCGGCCGCGGGTCACCGTGTCGGTGGGCGACAAGCGCCCCGGCGCCTTCGGCGCCGAGGCCATGCTCGACTTCGACGTGAGCCTGGCCCTGGGCGGCGAGCGGCTGACGAAGGCCGAGTGGCGGCGGCTGGCGGCGGCCGGCGACGGCCTGGTGAGGCTCAAGGGCCGGTGGGTGGAGGTCGACGGCGAGCGGCTGTCCGAGGCCCTGGCACAGTGGGAACGGGTCAAGGCGTCGGCCTCCCGCGGCGGCCTGAGCTTCACCGAGGGCATGCGCCTGCTGGCGGGGGCCCCGCGGGACCTCGACCCGGAGCAGACCGGGGACTCCGATCCCGAGCGCCAGTGGTCGGAGGTCGTGGCCGGCCGCTGGCTCTCCGGCGTCCTGGCCGACCTGCGCGAGCCCTCCCGCCAGGCCGCCGGCCGGCGCGCCCGCGGTCTGCGCGGCGTCCTGCGCCCCTACCAGGAGACGGGCCACGACTGGCTGCGCCTGGTGACCGGCCTCGGACTGGGGGCCTGCCTCGCCGACGACATGGGACTGGGCAAGACGATCCAGGTGCTGGCCCTGCTGCTCACCCTGCGGGCCGAGGGCCGCGGCGACCGGCCGGCGATCCTGGTGCTGCCCGCCTCGCTGCTGGGCAACTGGAAGGCGGAGCTGGCGCGCTTCGCGCCGACCCTGAGAGCGCTCGCCGTGCACCCCTCGGAGCAGTCCCGCCAGGAACTGGCCGCCCTCGGCCGGGCCCCGCGCAAGGCCCTGAAGGGCGTCCACGTGGTGCTCACCACCTACGGCATGCTCGCGCGCCAGAAGTGGCTGGTCGAGACCGACTGGGGCCTGGTCGTCATCGACGAGGCCCAGGCGATCAAGAACCCCCGGGCCCGGCAGACGCGGGCCGTCAAGCAGCTGCGCGGCCGGGCGCGCATCGCCCTCACCGGCACCCCCGTGGAGAACCGCCTCCTCGACCTGTGGTCGATCTTCGACTTCCTGTGCCCGGGGCTGCTCGGCTCCCAGGCCCGCTTCCGGGGCTTCGTCAAGGCCCTGGAGGCCCGCGAGCAGGAGCGCTGGGCGCCCCTGCGCAACCTCGTGGGCCCTTACATCCTGCGCCGCCTCAAGACCGACCGGTCGATCATCGCCGACCTGCCCGAGAAGACGGAGATGAAGAGCTTCTGCGGCCTGGCCAAACCGCAGGCCGTCCTCTACGCCCGCGCCGTGGCCGAGTTGAAGGAGGCCCTCGACGGCGGACTGGGGGGCATCGAGCGGCGCGGACTCGTCCTCTCCTTCCTCATGCGCTTCAAGCAGATCTGCAACCACCCCAGCCATTGGCTCGGCGACAACGCCTTCGACCCGGGCCACAGCGGCAAGTTCGAGCGCCTCCGCGAGCTGGCCGAGGAGATCGCCGCGCGCCAGGAGAAGGTCCTGGTCTTCACCCAGTTCCGGGAGATGACGGAGCCCCTCTCCGCCTTCCTCGGCGAGATCTTCGGCGCCGGGGGCCTCGTGCTCCACGGCGGCACCACGGTCAGGCGCCGCCGGTCCCTCATCGAGTCCTTCCAGCGCGACGACGGGCCGCCGTTCTTCGTGCTCTCCCTGAAGGCCGGGGGCGTCGGCCTCAACCTGACGGCGGCCTCCCACGTGGTCCACTTCGACCGCTGGTGGAACCCCGCCGTGGAGGACCAGGCCACCGACCGCGCCTTCCGCATCGGCCAGCAGCGCAACGTGCTGGTGCACAAGTTCGTCTGCCGGGGCACCGTGGAGGAGCGGATCGACGCCCTCGTGGACGACAAGCGCGCCCTCGCCGGGGACCTGCTGGAGAGCGGCGGCGAGGCCGCCCTCACCGAGATGGGGGACGAGGAGCTGCTGGCCACGGTGGCGCTGGACATCGACAGGGCGGGCGCCTGAGGCCCGCGGGAGCGGCGGAATGGCCAGGTACAAGAGGGGACGGGGCCGCTGGGCCGCCTACGTGTCCGTGGCGGCGCGGCAGGCCGCGGCCTCGCGGTTCCTGAAGGCCCTGACGGGGGAGGGAATCCAGGCGCAGCCCGTGGTCGTCGAGGGCCGGGAGATGGCCCAGACCTTCTGGGGCCGGGCCTGGTGCGACCACCTGGAGGGCTTCAGCGACTTCGAGAACCGCCTCCCCCGGGGGCGCACCTACGTACGCAACGGGGCCGTGTGCCACCTGGAGATCGCCGAGGCCGAGGTCCGGGCCTTCGTCATGGGCCGCGCGCTCTACGAGGTGGACATCGAGATCGACCCGCTGCGCACCTCCCTGTGGCGCGCCCTGAAGCGCCGCTGCGCGGGGCGGATCGGGTCCCTCCTCGAGCTGCTCCAGGGCCGCCTGTCCGACCGCGTCATGGCCGAGGTCAGCGACCCGGAGCGCGGTCTCTTCCCCCGGCCGAAGCAGATCCGCCTGTCCTGCACCTGCCCCGACTGGGCGGTCATGTGCAAGCACGTGGCCGCCGTCCTCTACGGGGTCGGGGCGCGGCTCGACGAGCAGCCGGAGCTGCTCTTCGTGCTGCGCGGCGTCGACCACCAGGAGCTGATCGACGTCGACGCCGGCATGGCCGTCCCCGAGGCGGCGCCGCCGGAGGGCGGACGGCGCCTCGCGGAGGAGGAGCTGGGCGACATCTTCGGCATCGAGCTGAGCCCGGCACCGGTCGGGCCCGACCCGGCCTCCGACACGACTCGCGGATCCCCGGCCGGACCGCTCTCCGGGCGCGACGTCGCGGACCTGCGCCGGCGCTTCGGCATGACCCAGGCTCAGCTCGCCCTGCTACTCGATGTCACCGGCGCCACCATCTCGAACTGGGAGCGGAGGGCGGGGCCCCTGCGGGTGCTGGCGCGGGTGCGGGCGGTCTGGGCCGACCTGGCGGCGCTGAGCCCGGATGAGGCGCGGCTCTGTCTCGATGTGCTCGCCGCCTCCCCCGGCGGCGGCCGGTCCCGGAAGGGGGCTCGCCGCCGGCATGGATGACACCGATCGGACGGAGAGGGCGGCCCCTGTGGGGGCAGATTGATTACTTCAGAAACGCATCCGGACAGTGGTGAACCACTGTCCATGGGCATTGGGTCTCATATCGACGGAGAGGTTGCTGTCCCGCAGCAACAGACGAGACATCTCGGATGCGATGGTTGCCGCCAAGGCTGGTAGTCCCACCCAGAACAGGGTAGCGCTCTCCGTGCCCGCTATTACTGCAAGTCCAACGACAGAGCCTGCTACGCCGCCTGCAAGTGAAAGCGGGAAATTCGTGTCACGATCATATATGCTCACGCCCAAAGACGTTCCTGCCACATAGCCTGCAAGAAACCCCCTCGCAGTATTCGCGCCAATGAAGTTTGTGTTACCTTCCCTTTCATCCTGCTCAGCACCGACGAGGAGTCCGAATACGCCCAATGCTCCACCCAGGGCGTATCCTGTAGCATATTTCTTGACTATCCTGAAAGAAGCCCCCTTTGCTCTATCGTCTACCTCGGGATTGGTGCCCCCTTGGTTGAGATGGCCCCCTGGAAGAGGGTTGGCCGTGGCAGGCAAGGCCAGGGCCGCGATGGTAGCAGCTGCGATGATCTGTTGCATCTCACTTCCTTTCTGACTGTCCGCGAGGCCAGGGTAACTCCATGGCTCCGAACTGGCAGGGAGCCATCGTCAAAGTTACCCGCCAGGAGGACAGTTCATGTCTCTTTGTCCCGGCGGCTCCTTTTTCTGAGGGGCATCTGCAGACCGATACAGCCGCCGCACCTCGCGCATGACCCCGATGGGCAAGCGCCGCATTCGAGCTGCCGAACGCCTCCCTGCCCGGCGACGGAAGCGCTCCCGGACCCCTGCCTCAGCGCGCCCACAAAGCCGAGTCCGGCAGGCCGCGGCTGGTCAGGACCTCCAGCCCCGCTTCCGGCAGCGCCCGGGGGGCCGCCACCGGTTTCCCGGCCGCTCCGGCCCAGTCCCGCAGGATGCCCCGGACCTTCCCCCGGCGGTCCAGCAGGAGCGCGGCCGAGGGGTCTTCCACGCCGTCCAGGATCGAGACGCCCTCGGGGCCGGAGAGCCCGACGCGCGCCAGCTTGCCCGCCCAATCGGCCTCGACGGGCAGAATGAAGGCGAAGGCGCCGCTCCGGCCGCCGCACCCGAGCTCGGGCATTCCGAAGGCCAGGCTGAACAGGTTGTCGCCGTCTTCATCCTCCCCCGTGAGCCGGTAGGGGCCGTCCAGCCGCGGCGGGACCGGCTGGGCGCCGACCACGAAGGCGGGCTCGAGGAAGAGCTCTC
The DNA here is from genome assembly GCA_964291625.2 of Candidatus Latescibacterota bacterium. Lineage (GTDB taxonomy): Bacteria > Latescibacterota > UBA2968 > UBA8231 > UBA8231 > UBA8231. Next base: position 901,331 of record OZ220089.1, read on the forward strand.
CGCTCTCGCTCCGGCCGCCCCACAGCAGCAGGCCGCGCGGCGGGGACGAGGACTTCGCCGCCGCCAGGCGCGGAGCCTCGGATACGGAGCGGTAGCCCAGGGCCTTGGCGAAGGAGTAGTCGCTGATCCATTGGCGGTCGCAGTACGTCATCAGGTCGGACGTTCCCGCGCTCACCAGCGTCTCGTTGAGGAAGTCGTATCCCCACACGCCGATGGACCCGTCCTCGTAGGGATAGTCGGGGTCGGGATTGCCTGCGCCGCACCCCGGGGAGTGGGGGAGACTCAGGTTGTGCCCGAGCTCGTGCGCTATGACGTTGGCGTCGAGGATGGACAGACTTGTGTATCCAGGCGTCGTGGCGATTCCTCGCAGACCGCTTTGGCCCTCGCTCCGGAAGATGCCCATATGGTATCCGCTCGCGCCTTCCATGGCGTGGATCAGCTCGGTCTCAGGGAACAACTGGCCGTCAGCGTCCGACGTGGGATCCACCGAAGTCCATACGGGCTCGTGCACCGTGAGACTGAAGTCGCGCACCGGAAGGAGATCGCGGGTCAGACGGAACAGATCGGACTCCGGCGACAGTCCCTCCGTTTCCGTCAATACGGTCCTGTCCGGGTTCTCCTCCCACAGAAACGGTACCAGCGTCAGGTCGAAAGGCGGCACTGACCTCACGTTCAGGAGCGTTCGTCCCGTCGGGGGCAGGCGGGTGGCAACGCCCAGGGCCGGGTCCAGGGTCCCGGTCGGATCGATCTCCACCACCATCTCCAGCCCCGGCCTCACCACCGAGCCGGGCACCACCGCGTTGGCCGAGTGCGAGAGGCTGCCCTCGCTGACCTGCCAGGGGATGCTCGTCGCCTGGGCCCCGATCTCCGCCGTGTGCGCCTCGGCGCCGTCGAGGTAGAAAGTGGCCCGCACGGGGGGCATGGCGGCCTCCACGTGCCGTCCGGCGGTGACGAACACCCGCAGGAGAGCCGCCTCGCCGGCCACCAGGGGCACGGGATATTCGAGCGACTGCGCCGCCTGCGTCAGGTAGGCCGTCGACCCGTCCGTACGGGCGCAGTTGGGGACACGGCTGCTCGGAATCCCGAAGAGCCAGGCCTGGAAATCCGCGTCCCCGGGAGGGCACAACAGCGTTTCATTCAGCGACAGGCTCTCGAGGGTGAGACGGGTGAGGGCCTCGGGCAAGGTGCCGGACAGGGCGCCGTTGAAGGCCAGGTTCAGCGATCGCAGATTGCCGAGATCGCCCAGTTCCGGCGGGATGCTGCCCACGAGCTGGTTGGATGAGAGGTCCAGGTTGGAGAGCTGGCCAAGCTGGCCCAGTTGAGGGGGGATGCCGCCCGTCAACTGATTTCTCTCGAGTCGCAGGTTGTCGAGATTGGTCAACTGTCCAAGTTCGGGGGGGATCTCACCCGTCAACTGGTTCGCATCGAGCCTCAATTCCGTGAGATTCGTGAGTTGGCCCAGCCCGGATGGAATCCCGCCATCCAACCGGTTCCTCCCAAGCCTCAGTTCCGTGAGACTGGTCAGCTGCCCCAGGTCGGAGGGGATCCCTCCCGTGAGCTCGTTATCGACGAGATTCAGAGTACGGAGCCTGGTCAACCGTCCCAGTTCCCTCGGTACTCCAGTCAACTGGTTACGCTCAAGGTCCAGATCTCTGAGATTGATGAGCTGTCCCAGTTCGGAGGGGATTTCCCCGGTCAGTTCGTTCCATCCGAGGCTCAATTCCGTGAGATTGGTCAGTTCTCCCAGTTCGGGAGGTATCTCACCCGTCAACTGGCTGTTGAAAAGGACGAGGCCGTCCAGGCTGGTGAGTTGCCCCAGTTCGGGGGGTATCGTTCCCGTCAACGGGTTCCATTCGAGGCTCAGCCTTGTGAGCTTGGTGAGTTCCGCCAGTTCCGAGGGAATCCCCCCGGTCAACTCGTTCGATCCGAGGCTCAGGTTTGTGAGATCGGAGAGTTGTGCCAGTTCCGTCGGTATCGCACCGGTCAACTGGTTCCCGTAGAGGGTCAATTGTGTGAGGTGGGTGAGTTCTGCCAGTTCGATCGGTATCTCGCCGGTCAACTGATTGACGTTGAGATTCAGAACGGAGAGGTTGGCCAATTGCGCCAGTTCGGAGGGTATCTCGCCGGTCAATTCGTTCCAGCTGAGATTCAAGTCCCGGAGATTGTTCAGTTGTCTGAGCGAAGGTGGCACCGATCCCCGCAGATTATTCTCCCTGAGGCTCAACTCGGTCACGCGCCCGCCGGCATCCGTGGTCACGCCGTGCCATTCGTCCAGGGGCGCGTCACTGGCCCAGTTTGTCTTGTTCGTCCAGTTCGGTCCATCCGTCCCGTTGAACAGCTCGACCAGCGCATAATAGTCCACGCGCGTGTCGGTGCAGAGGGCCGCGCCGGTGCGACGGGATATCCCATTGAGCCATGCCCGGAACTCGGCCTGCGGAGGCGCGCACATTCTCGTCCCGTCCAGCGTCAGGGATTCGAGGGGGAGTTGGGTGAGCGTTTGAGGCAGGGGTCCGGAAAGGGCGGCGTTCAAGGAGAGGTTCAGCGTCCTGAGGTTGGCGAGAGCACCCAGCGCGGGAGGCAAAGTCCCGTTGAGATTGTTGTTCTCGAGGTTCAACCCCGTCACGCGCCCGGAGGCATCGGTGGTCACGCCGTACCATTCGCCTACGGGCGCGGCGCTGGCCCAGTTTGTCTTGTTCGTCCAGCTTCGCCCGGCCGTCCCATCGTAGAGCGCCGACAGGGCGTCCCATTGCGGATCGCGGCAATGCGTATAGGGAGAAACGCGCTGTATCCCACCGAGCCATTCCTGGATGGCCCGAGGCACGCACACTTGAGTGCCCACGAGCCCGAATTTTTCGAGAGGCAAAGAGGTGAACTCTACAGGCAATGGCCCAAACAGCCCCGCATTGCCTTCAAAGCCCAAATGCGTAAGCTTGGTCAACTGTCCCAGTTCCGGAGGGATCTCACCTGTCAACCGGTTCTCGGCAAGAACCAACCAAGTTAGACTCGTGAGTTGTCCCAGTTCCGGTGGGATCCTTCCCGTCAACTGGTTTGTGTGAAGTGTTAACTTTGTGAGGTTGGTGAGTTTTCTCAGTTCCGGTGGTATCTCACCCGTCAACCGGTTTTCATGAAGGTTGAGTAATCGGAGGTTAGTCAGCTTGCCCAACCAGGGGGGGACCGGGCCACTCAGAAGATTCCCACCAAGGTTCAGGCTTATTAGTTTGGCCAGCTTGCCCAGCTCGGAGGGGATCTCTCCCGTCAGGTAATTGTACCCAAGGTGCAGGACATCGAGGTTTTCCAGGGTACCCAACCAGGAGGGGATCGGGCCACTCAGCTGATTCTGAAACAGCCAAAGGCTTGTCAGGTTGGCCAGTTTGCTCAACTCGGAGGGGATCGGGCCACTCAGCTGATTCGAACTGAGACTCAGAGTCGTGAGGTTTTCCAGGGTGCCCAACGAGGAGGGGATCGGGCCACTCAGAGAGTTGATTTCCAGGTCCAGACATTCGAGGTTGGCCAATTGGCCCAACTCAGAGGGGATCTCGCCCACCAACTGATTGGACCCAAGGCGCAGCAGGCGTTCGAGGCTGGTCAGATCGCCCAGCTCAGTAGGAATCGGGCCACTCAGTTGATTCGAATAGAGACTCAGAGTCGTGAGGTTTTCCAGGGTGCCCAACCAGGAAGGGATCGGGCCACTCAGAGAGTTGAATTCCAGGTCCAGACGTTCGAGGTTGGCCAATTGGCCCAACTCAGAGGGGATCTCGCCCACCAACTGATTGTGTCCAAGGTCCAGGCGTTCGAGGCTGGTCAGATCGCCCAGCTCAGTAGGGATCGGGCCGCTCAGCTGATTCTCTGAGAACGACAGCCTTGTGACCCGGCCGTTGAAAGCCGTGACGCCGAACCATTCGCCCAGGGGCCGATCGCTCAGCCAGTTCGTGCTGTCCGTCCAGTTGGGTCCATCCGTCGCATGGTACAGCGCCACCAGGGCCGTGCGGTCCCCGGCGGGTCCCGTGGTCGGCCCCGCCTCTACCCTGACGCGGACTCCCGCCGAGCAGTTGTTGCCGCCGCTCTCGCCGCGCACTCCGACCACGCAGGCCCCGTAGTACCGGGTGCCTTCACTCGACGGCGCCGTCAGGCGGATCGACTCGGCGCCGGTGGCGGCCGCGGCCAGGGCGCCCACCGCATCCGTACCGATTCGCGCATCCCGGGTGGAGATCGTCCGGTTGGACGAGCGGTAGTAGCGCAGCCTGGTCGCCGCCGACGGACCCGTGCCCTGGTTGCGCACCGTGGCGCTCAGGAGGAAGGATTGTCCGGGGGTCAGGGTGCTGTCGCTGACCGAGACCGATACCACGAGGTCCGCGGGGCTGGCGGTCACCGCGAAGGTATAGGTGTTCAGGACCGTGCCGTCCGATTCCCGCCGCAGTTCCACCGTGGCCTCGCCGGTGGAGCAGCCGGACAGGTAGAGGCTCTGGCCGTCCTCGCGGGAGGCGTCGTCGTCAGCCTCGGCCGGGCAGTAGTTCCCCCGGCCGCTGCGGGTGGTGATCTCCAGCCTCGGGGTGGTCCCCGCCGGGTTGACCACTACCGCGACGGGCTCCCCCGCCTCCACCGTGAACCGGTGCCAGGAGCCGTCGTCGAGGAAGGCCACCGTCGCGGGGTCCGGCGACAGCGAAGCGGCCGGACCCACCGGCTCCCCGATCCCTGACGGCAGCGCCGGGTCGGCCGGATCGTTGAGCCAGGCGGCGATGGCCCAGGCGTCGGACAGGTCCACTTGGCCGTCGGCGTTGACGTCGCCCAGGGAGATGTCGCCGTGGTTGGGCATGACGATGGAGGAATCCCGGCTGTAAAGGGCCACCAGCAGGGCGTCGAAGAAATTGACACTCCCCGTGTTGTCCACGTCGCCCAGGATCCTGCCTTCGGTGGCCGCCTTCGCCGAAGGCCCGGGGCCCGGCGCTTCGAGAAGGAGATCCAGCGGCGCCATGCCCGCCGTCACCCGGAAGGCCGGATCGACGCAGGGGACCAGCCCCGGCGCCGAGACCGTCAACCCGTAGACCGGGGCCGTGGCTCCGGCCTCTTCGGCAGCCTCGCCCCCCGAGCCGGTCGACGCGCCCCGGCCCAACGGAATCCCCCCCTGCCCGTCGATCAGCAACATCGACCGGGTGGCCTGCACCCCGTCGCCGCTGAGCCGGTAGAGATAGACCCCGGCGCCCACCGCCTGCCCGGCCGCATCCGTGGCGTCCCAGCTCGCGGTGTGAAAGCCGGCCGGCTGTGCTCCGTCGACCAGGGCCGTCACCCGCTGCCCCAGGATGTTGAACACCTCCAGCCGCACCTGCATCGGGACCGGCAACTGGTAGGGAATGATGGTGGACGGGTTGAACGGGTTGGGGTAGTTGACCCCCAACTCGAAGCGCTCCGGCAGGACTCCGGCCAGGGTGGCCAGGGGCAGGGTGAAACGCCCCGACCCGTCCGTGGTCGCCGCCAGCGGCGGGGCCCGCAGGTCGGTCAGATCGAACAGCAGCACCAGTGCCCCGGGCACCGGTTGGCCCGAGGACAGCTGCACCCGGCCCTCGAGCAGGGGCCCGGCCCCTGCAGGGACGAGTGATCCCAGCAGCCCGATGACGCAGATGACGGCTGCCTTCATGTCTCAGCTCCCCTTGGTCGAGTACCCATGCGGATGGCCTGTACCCAGCCGGATCAACGTCTGCGCCGGGAGGACAGTCCATGTCCGTTAGTCCTGGCTGCTCCCCACTCTGCCAGTGCCCGCAATGATCGGGCCTCAAGCCGATGCGCTGCCCGACCCGGTGCCAGAACCCGCCTTCGGATACCTCCCCGGTACCATGCCCCGCACCTCCCGCATGTCCCAGGCCGGCAGGCGCCGGATATCGAATGGAAGAGGTGCTGCGCAGGCGAGGCCAAGGGCCAGTTGCTGAAGGGGAGGGGCTTCTGGCGACGGTGGAGATTCTGGGGTACGGCCGAGGTCAGGCGGACCAGTGAGCAGCCCTCTGAAGTCGTCATCGCATCCACGAGGCCGCATCCGGCAGGCCGCGGCTGGTCAGGACCTCCAGCCCCGGTTCCGGCAGCGCCCGGGGGGCGGCCACCGGTTTCCCGGCCGCTCCGGCCCAGTCCCGCAGGATGCCCCGGACCCTCCCCCGGCGGTCCAGCAGGAGCGCGGCCGAGGGGTCTTCCACGCCGTCCAGGATCGAGACGCCCTCGGGGCCGGAGAGCCCGACGCGCGCCAGCTTGCCCGCCCAATCGGCCTCGACGGGCAGAATGAAGGCGAAGGCGCCGCTCCGGCCGCCGCACCCGAGCTCGGGCATCCCGAAGGCCAGGCTGAACAGGTTGTCGCCGTCTTCATCCTCCCCCGTGAGCCGGTAGGGGCCGTCCAGCCGCGGCGGGACCGGCTGGGCGCCGACCACGAAGGCGGGCTCGAGAAACAGCTCTCCGCTCTCGCTCCGGCCGCCCCACAGCAGCAGGCCGCGCGGCGGGGACGAGGACTTCGCCGCCGCCAGGCGCGGAGCCTCGGATACGGAGCGGTAGCCCAGGGCCTTGGCGAAGGAGTAGTCGCTGATCCATTGGCGGTCGCAGTACGTCATCAGGTCGGACGTTCCCGCGCTCACCAGCTGCTCATTGAGGAAGTCGTATCCCCATACGCCGACGGACCCGTCCACATGGGGATAGTCGGGATCGGGGCCGCCTGCGCCGCACCCGGGGGCGTGGAGGAGACTCAGGTTGTGCCCGAGCTCGTGCGCGATGGTGTTGGCGTCGAGGACGGACAGACTTGTGGATCCAGGCGTGTAGGCTATTCCCAAGAGACCGCCGACGCCCTGTTCCCGGAAGATGCCCATATGGTATCCGCTCGCCCCTTCCATGGCGTGGATCAGCTCGGTCTCGGGGAACAATTGGTCAACAGCGTCCGACGTGGGATCCACCGAGGTCCACACGGGCTCGTGCACGGTGAGATGGAACTCGCCTACCGGAAGGAGATCGCGGGTCAGCCGAAACAGATCGGACTCCGGCGACAGTCCCTCCGTTCGCGTCAATACGGAACGGTCCGGGTCCTCTTCCCACAGAAACGGTATCAGCGTCAGGTCGAAAGGCGGCACGGCCCTCACGTTCAGAAGCGTTCGGCCCGTCGGGGGCAGGCGGGCGGCAACGCCCAGGGCCGGGTCCAGGGTCCCGGTCGGATCGATCTCCACCACCATCTCCAGCCCCGGCCTCACCACCGAGCCGGGCACCACCGCGTTGGCCGAGGTCGCCAGGCTGCCCTCGCTGACCTGCCAGGGAATGCTCGTCGCCTGGGCCCCGATCTCCGCCGTGTGCGCCTCGGCGCCATCGAGGTAGAAAGTGGCCCGCACAGGGGGCATGGCGGCCTCCACGTCCCGTCCGGCGGTGACGAACACCCGCAGGAGGGCCGTTTCGCCGGCCACCAGGGGCACGGGATACTCGAGCGATTGCGCCGCCTGCGTCAGGTAGGCCGTCGACCCGTCCGTACGGGCGCAGTTGGGGATGCGGCTGCTCGGAATCCCGAAGAGCCACGCCTGGAAGTCCGCGTCCCCGGGAGGGCACAACAGCGTTTCGTCCAGCGACAGGCTCTCGAGGGTGAGACGGGTGAGGGCGTCGGGCAAGGTGCCCGACAGGGCGCCGTTGAAGGCGAGGTTCAGCGATCGCAGATTGCCGAGATCGCCCAGTTCCGGCGGGATATTGCCGGTGAGCTGGTTGGACGAGAGGTCCAGGTCCGAGAGCCGGCCAAGCTGGCCCAACGAAGCGGGGATCTCACCGGCCAACTGGTTCTTGTCGAGTTGCAGGTCCTCGAGACGGGTCAACTGGCCCAGTTCGGAGGGGATCTCACCCGTCAGGTCGTTCCTGGGAAGTTCCAGATTCCTGAGATTGGTCAACTGCCCCAGTTCGGAGGGGATGCCGCCCGTCAACTGATTTGCAGAGAGGTCCAGATTCCAGAGCTCGGCCAACTGCCCCAGTTGGGAGGGGATCGCGCCGGTCAACTGGTTCCCGCCAAGGTCCAGATTCCCGAGATTGGCCAACTGCCCCAGTTCGGAGGGGATCTCGCCCGTCAGGTCGTTCCCGGGAAGTTCCAGATTCGTGAGATTGGTCAACTGCACCAGTTCGGAGGGGATCTCGCCCGTGAGGTTGTTGGCAAGCAAGAGTCTTTCGAGATTGGCGAGGCCTGCCAGTTCCGGGGGGATCTCGCCCGTCAGGAGGCGGTTGCCGACAAGCTCCAACTTTCGCAGATTGGCGAGTTGTCCCAGTTCGCGGGGGATGGTGCCCGTCAACTGGGTGTACCAGATCTCCAGGGTTTCGAGGTTCTTGAGACGTCCCAGTTCCGGGGGTATCGCACCCTCCAAGGGGTTCCAGGAAAGTTCCAGGTTTGAGAGGTTGGACAACCGTCCCAGTTCCAGAGGAATGTCGCCCGTCAACTCGTTCTGGCCGAGGTTCAGACTCGAGAGATTGGACAGCCGTCCCAGTTCCGGGGGATCTCGCCCGTCAACCGGTTTCCGAAGAGGTCCAGGTTCGAGAGGTTGCTGAGTTGCCCCAGTTCCGGGGGGATCTCGCCCGACAACTCGTTCCTTCCGACGTCGGGACTGTTGCTCGCCAAATCCAGATTTCTGAGGTGCTCCAGTTGCCCCAGCTCGGGTACTACCGGTCCCCGCAGTCTGTTGTGCCTCAGATTCAGTTCGGTCACGCGCCCGCCGGTATCGGTGGTCACGCCATGCCAGTCGTCCAGGGACGCGGCGCTCAACCAGCCTGTCTTGTTCGTCCAGTTCGGCCCGTCCGTACTGTTGTAGAGCGCGACCAGGACGTAATAGTCGACCCGCGTGTCGGCACAGAGGGCGACCCCGGTGCGGCTGGGAATCCCATTGAGCCAGGCTTGGAAGTCGGACTGCGGAGGCGCGCATACTTGCGTTCCGTCCAACCCCAGGGCATCAAGTCTGAGACGGGTGAGCGCATGGGGCAGGGGCCCCGAAAGAGCGGCGTTGGAGGAGAGGTTCAACCTCTTGAGGTTGGCGAGACCGCCCAGTGCGGTGGACAGGGTCCCGCTCAGGTTGTTGTCCTCAAGATTCAAGCCGATCACGCGCCCCCTGTTGTCGGTCGTTACGCCGTACCATTCGCCCGGGGGCGCGAAACTCAACCAGTTTGTCTTGTTCTTCCAGTTCGGTCCGTCCGTCCTGTCGTAGAGCGAGGCCAGGGCATCCCATTGCGGATCGCGGCAATGTGCATAGGGAAAAAGGCGCTCTATTCCCTCGAGCCACGTCTGGAATTCGACGGCCCGAGGCACGCACACATTGGTGCCCCTGAGCCCGAATAATTCGAGAGGCAAAGAGGTGAACTCTACAGGCAGTGGTCCGGACAGGCCGTCATTGTAGTCAAAGCCCAGTGTAGCAAGCTTGCTCAACTGTCCCAGTTCCGGAGGTATCGCACCTGTCAACTGATTCCCGGCGAGAATCAGCACTGTGAGATTGGTGAGTTGACCCAGTTCCGGAGGAATGCTCCCCGCCAACTGGTTATACTGAAGTGCCAATTCCTCGAGCTTGGTCAACTGTCCCAGCTCCGGAGGTATCGCATCCGTCAACGCGTTGCTGTTGAGGTACAACTCTGTGATCTTGGGCAGGTGTCCCAGTTCCGGAGGTATCGTTCCCGACAAGGCGTTCCCATGAAGCCACAATTCCGTGAGATTGGGGAGTTCTCCCAGTTGAGGAGGTATCGTTCCTGTCAAGACATTCAAGGAAAGGGACAACCTCGTAAGGTTGGGGAGTTGTCCCAACTGGGCAGGTATCGTTCCAGTCAACCGGTTCTGGTGAAGCTGCAACTCTTCGAGGTTGGACAGCTCACCTAGTTCCGGCGGAATTGTCCCTGTCAACTGGCTACCACCGAGTTCCAGGTATCTGAGCTTGGCCAGCCGTGCCAGTTCCCGCGGTATGGTCCCCGTCAACTGGTTGAATCCAAGGTCCAACATTTGGAGCTCGGACAGTCGTGCCAGTTCCCTCGGGATGGTCCCCGTCAACTGGTTGCCGCCAAGGCGCAACCAGGCGAGGTTGGACAGCCGGCCCAGTGCCGGCGGGATAGTTCCCGTCAACTCGTTGCTTGCGAGTTCCAAGGACCTGAGCTTGACCAGTTGGACCAGTTCGATTGGAATCGTCCCCGTCAACTGGTTCTGGTGAAGCTCCAACGTTTCGAGGTTGGACAGCTGGCCCAGTCCGATTGGAATTGTACCAGTCAACTCGTTGTCTGCGAGTGCCAAGTACCTGAGCTTGGCCAGCCGTGCCAGTTCCGGCGGTATGGTCCCCGTCAACTGGTTGAATCCAAGGTCCAACACTTGGAGCTCGGACAGTCGTGCCAGTTCCTGCGGTATGGTCCCCGTCAACTGGTTACTACTGAGTTCCAAGGATCCGAGCTTGGCCAGTTGGACCAGTTCCACGGGTATCGGCCCTCGCAGGTTGTTGCCTCTCAGCCGCAATCCGGTCACACGCCCGTTGGCGTCCGTGGACACCCCCTCCCATTCGCCCAGTGGCCTGTCGCTCAGCCAGTTCGTGCTGTTGGTCCAGTTCGGTCCATCCGTCCCCCTGTAGAGCGTCACCAGGGCTCCACGGTCCCCGGCCGGTCCCGTGGTTGGCCGCGCCTCTACCCTGACGCGGACCCCCGCCGAGCAGTTGTTCCCCACGCTCTCGCCGCTCACCCGGACCACACAGGCCCCGTAGTACCAGGTGCCCTCACTCGACGGCGCCGTCAGGCGGATCGACTCGGCGCCGGTTGCGGCCGCGGCCAGGGCGCCCACCGCATCCGTACCGATTCGCGCATCCCGGGTGGAGATCGTCCGGTTGGACGAGCGGTAGTAGCGCAGCCTGGTCGCCGCCGACGGACCCGTGCCCTGGTTGCGCACCGTGGCGCTCAGGAGGAAGGATTGTCCGGGGGTCAGGGTGCTATCGCTGACCGAGACCGATACCACGAGGTCCGCGGGGCTGGCGGTCACCGCGAAGGTATAGGTGTTCAGGACCGTGCCGTCCGATTCCCGCCGCAGTTCCACCGTGGCCTCGCCGGTGGAGCAGCCGGACAGGTAGAGGCTCTGGCCGTCCTCGCGGGAGGCGTCGTCGTCAGCCTCGGCCGGGCAGTAGTTCCCCCGGCCGCTGCGGGTGGTGATCTCCAGCCTCGGGGTGGTCCCCGCCGGGTTGACCACTACCGTGACGGGCTCCCCCGCCTCCACCGTGAACCGGTGCCAGGAGCCGTCGTCGAGGAAGGCCACCGTCGCGGGGTCCGGCGCCAGCGAAGCGGCCGGACCCACCGGCTCCCCGATCCCCGACGGCAGCGCCGGGTCGGAGGGATCGTTGAGCCAGGCGGCGAGGGCCCAGGCGTCGGACAGGTCGATCTGGCCGTCGGCGTTCACGTCGCCCAGGGCGATGTCGCCGTGGTTGGGCATGACGATGGCAGGATTCCGGCTGTACAGGGCCACCAGCAGGGCGTCGAAGAAATTGACACTCCCCGTGTTGTCCACGTCGCCCAGGATCCTGCCTTCGGTGGCCGCCTTCGCCGAAGGCCCGGGGCCCGGCGCTTCGAGAAGGAGATCCAGCGGCGCCATGCCCGCCGTCACCCGGAAGGCCGGATCGACGCAGGGGACCAGCCCCGGCGCCGAGACCGTCAACCCGTAGACCGGGGCCGTGGCTCCGGCCTCCTCCTCCGCGGGAGCCGCGCCGGGCCGGGCCGGGTCCCGATATCCCGCCTGCCCGTCGATCAGCAGCATCGACCGCGTGGCCTGCACGCCGTCGCCGCTGAGCCGGATGAGGTAGACCCCGGCAGCCACCGCCTCCCCCCTGGCATCCGTGGCGTCCCAGCGGGCCGTGTGAAAGCCGGCCGGACGCTCGCCCGCGACCAGAGTCGCCACCCGCTGTCCAAGGCTGTTGAACACCTCCAGCCGCACGTGCATCGCGGCCGGCAACTGGTAGGGAATCAGCGTCGAGGGATTGAACGGGTTGGGGTAGTTGGCCCCCAACTCGAAGCGCTCCGGCAGGACTCCCGCCAGGGTGGCCAGGGGCAGAGTGAAACGCCCGGACCCGTCCGTGGCCGCCGCCAGCGGCGGGGCCCGCAGATCCGACAGATCGAACAGCAGCACCTGCGCCCCGGGCACCGGTTGGCCCGAGGACAGCCGCACCCCGCCCCCGAGCAGGGGCTCCGCCTCCGCATGGCCCAAGGATCCCAGCAAGCCGATGATGCCGATGATGGCTGCTCTCATACCGCTCGACCTCCTTTTGGAGCAGACCTCAAGATACCCGCCAGGAGGACAGTTCCTGTCCTCTTGTCTCCGCCCCTTCCCGACGAGGCAGGAGGCCCCCTTCGTATATTCCCCCCTGCCATGCCCCGCACCTCGCGCATGACCCTGGTCGGCAAGCGCCGCATCGAGCTGTCCAACCTCGAGAAGGTGCTGTGGCCCGAGGACGGCGTCCTCAAGGCCGAGATGGTCCACTACTACCTGGCCATGGCGCCGACGATCCTGGCCCACATCAAGGGCCGGCCCCTCTCCCTGGTGCGCTTCCCCGACGGCATCCACGGCGAGAGCTTCTTCCAGAAGAACCGCCCCAAGTACAGCCCCGAGTGGCTCGACCACGAGCGCATCGGCGACGACGAGGCCGAGGGCAAGAGCATCGACTACGTGGTCGCCTCCGACGAGGCCAGCCTCGTGTGGCTGGCCAACCACGCCGCCATCGAGCTGCACCACGTCCACGCGCGGCGGCCCCACTTCGACAAGCCCGACTACTTCGTCTTCGACCTCGACCCGCCCGAGGGCACCCCCTTCCCCGAGGTGGCCGCTCTCGCCTTCGAGCTCAAGGACCACCTCGAGTCCTTCGGCTACCACACCTTCTGCAAGACCACGGGCCGCAAGGGGATCCACGTGGTGGCGCCCCTGGAGCCGCGCTACGGCTTCGGCACCGTCTTCGAGACCGCCAGGGCGCTGGCCCAGCCCTTCGTCAAGGCGCGGCCGGGGACGACCCTGGAGATCCGCCGCGACAAGCGGCCGGACAAGGTGCTGGTCGACGTCTACCGCAACCGCCAGTCCCAGACGATCGTCGGCGCCTACAGCCTGCGCGGCTCCCCGGGAGCGACGGTGTCGATGCCGCTGACCTGGGAGGAGCTGGAGGGGCTCCAGGACCCGCGCGAGCACAACGTCCACACGGCGCGCCAGAAGGTCCTGGAACGCGGCGATCCCTGGGAGGCGATGGCCGCTCACGCCGTGCGCCTCCACACCGACCGGGAGACGGCGCCGAGCCAGAAGCGGGAGACCGGCGAGTCGAGGACCTACAAGACGCCGGAACAGCTGGAGGAGTACGAGCGCCGGCGCTCCTTCCAGCGCAGCCCCGAGCCCGCCCCCGGCCCGGAGGGCGGCGAGGGCATGGCCTTCGTCCTCCACCGCCACCACGCCTCGCGCCTGCACTACGACCTGCGCCTGGAGCAGGACGGCGCCCTGCGCTCCTGGGCCGTCCCCAAGGGCCTGCCGCCGCGGCCCGGGGTCAAGCGCCTGGCCGTGAACGTGGAGGACCACCCCCTGGAGTACCTCACCTTCGAGGGCGAGATCCCCAAGGGGGAGTACGGCGCCGGCCCCATGTGGGTCTACGCCATCGGCACCTACGTGATCACCCGCGACAAGAAGGACGCCTCCTTCTACTTCCGCCTGCAGTCGAAACAGCTCACCGCCGAGTACCGGCTGATCAACACCCGCGGCAAGGACTGGCTCCTGGAGCGGGTCGACGCGCCCCAGGTCGACTGGCTGCAGCAGCCCCCCGGGCCGATGCTGGCCGAGAGCCGCGACGACGTGCCCGCCGGCGATGACTGGCTCCACGAGATCAAGTGGGACGGCATCCGCGCCACGGTCGCCGTCGACGACGGCCAGGTATGCATCCGCACGCGCCCCGGGAAGGACGTGACCGCCCACTTCCCGGAGCTCGGCCGGCCCGAGGAGGAGCTGAACGTCAACGGCGCCGTCTTCGACGGCGAGATCGTCTGCCTCGACGAGAAGGGGCGCCCGGTCTTCACCGACGTCATGGGCCGCATCCACGCCCGCGGCGAGAGGGCGGTGGAGAAGGCGCGCGCCGGGAACCCGGCGGTCTGCTACCTCTTCGACTGCCTCTACCTCGACGGCCGGCCGATCGTCGACGAGCCCCTGGAGCGGCGCCGGGCCTGGGTCGAGGACATCCTGCGCCAGCCGGGCGGATCGTACCGCCTGAGCCAGGCCTTCGACGACGGCGAGGCCCTCTTCGCGGCGGCGAGAGAGCTTGGGGTAGAAGGAATCGTGGCCAAGGAGCGGGACTCCCGGTACATTCCGGGACAGCGCGCCTCGTCGTGGCAGAAGGTCAAGGTGCGGCGCACGGCGCAGTGCCTGATCGTCGGTTACACCCCGGGCAAGGGCGACCGCAGCCGCACCTTCGGGGCCCTGCACCTGGCCGAGCCCAACGGCGGCGCGCTGAGGTACCGGGGCAAGGTGGGCGGCGGCTTCGACGACCGGAAGCTGGCCGAGGTGCTGGCGGAGCTGCGGAGCCTGCCGGTGGTCGAGCGGCCCGTGGACGAGAGACCGCCCGACGACGCCGAGACGACCTGGGTCGAGCCCCGGCTGTACTGCGAGGTCCAGTATGCCAGCCACGCCAACACCGGCGCCCTGCGGGAGGCCGTCTTCCTGCGCCTGCGGCCCGACCTGACCGATCCCCCCAGCAAAGAGGAGCAAGCCCCATGAGATCCCTGTGGAAAGGCCATATCCGGTTCTCCATGGTGACCATCCCCATCCGCCTCTACAACGCCGTCGACTCCGGCTCGAGCCTGCGCTTCAACCAGCTCCACAAGGAGGACAACGGCCGCGTCCGCTACGAGAAGGTCTGCCGCAGCTGCGGCGAGAACCTCGGCGGCAACGACATCGTCAAGGGCTACGAGTACGCCCCCGACGAGTACGTGATCGTGGAGGACGAGGACTTCGAGAAGGTCAAGGTGAAGAGCTCGAGGATCATCGAGATCGAGGGCTTCGTCAGCACCGGCGAGGTCGACGTGAGCCTCTACGACACGCCCTACTTCGCCGGCCCCGACGGCGAGGTGGCGGTCAAGGTCTACGCCCTGCTCGCCGGCGCCCTGCAGGAGAGCGGCAAGCTCGGCGTCGGCCGGCTGGTGTTGCGCGACCGCGAGGACATGGTCCTCATCGGCTGCCAGGAGCAGGGGCTGGTGGTCTACAAGGTCCGCTACCCGCAGTTCCTGCGCAGCGTCGGCGACGTGCCCGGGCTGGCCGACGGCGAGGTGAGCCCCGAGGAGCTGAAGCTGGCCCAGAGCCTGGTCGACTCGATGACCCGGTCGCTGAGCGAGATCGAGATGAGGGACGCCTACCACGACGCCGTGCGCGAGATGATCGACGCCAAGGTGGCGGGCCGGGAGGTGGTCACCGCCGGCGACGAGGAGGTCGCCCCCGTGGTCGACATCATGACCGCCCTCAAGGAGAGCATCGAGCTGGCCAAGGGCGACGCCCGGCCCATGGAGCGGGCCACGGGCGAGTCGGCGGAGGCGTCGGAAGAGGTGGAATCCGAGGCCCGGAAGACGGCCTGACGATGGCGAAGATCCTGCGATTCCCGGGGGCGCCGGCTCCCGGCGGGGAACCCTCCAAGCGGCCGTCGACCTTCGGCCTCACGCGGGTACGGCGCCGGCCGCGGGGCGGCTCACGGGACCAGATGGACCTCTTCGCCGGCCCCCGGTCGACGGAGGTGCTGCCCCTCCCGGGGGCGTCGGCCGCCTCCTTCGAGCGGGCCCTGGCCCTCGACGAGGCCGGCGATCAGCGCGCCGCCCGCGCCGGGTACCTGAGCTGCATCGAAGCCGGCGACAGCGCCCCCGACGCCTGGTGCAACCTCGGCATCCTGGAGTTCAGCGACGGCGATTCCCGGGAGGCCTTCGACTGCTTCCGCCAGGCCCTGAAGCAGGACCCCCGCCACTGGGAGTCGCACTACAACCTCGGCAACCTGTTCTTCGAGGAGGAGCAGCACGACTCGGCGCGCCTCCACTGGGAGCTGGCCGCCGGCCTCGAGCCGGAGTTCGCCAACGTCCACTACAACCTCGGCCTGGTGCTGGCCCTGCAGGAGGAGTTCGCTGGCGCGGTCTCGGCGGTGGAGCGGTACTGCGGCCTCGCCTCCGAGGCCGAAGCGGCGGCCGCGGGCGAGCTGCTCGAGACTCTGCGCGCCTCGCGGACCCAGGCCGAGACGGGCACCTCGCCGGCCGACTGAGCGGGAGGGGCCCGGCCCCTCAGTTGACCCGTCTCGAGCGGCCCTCCCACTCCTTCTCGCGCAGCACGAACTTCTGCACCTTGCCCGTCGAGGTCTTCGGCAGCTCGCCGAACTCGACCGCCGCCGGGCACTTGAAGTGGGCCAGGCGCTCGCGGCAGAAGTCGATGATCTCCGTCTCGCCCGCCTCGCCGCCCTCCTTCAGGGTGACGAAGGCCTTTGGCCGTTCCCCCCACTTGTCGTCGGGCACGGCGATGACGGCGCACTCGAGCACCGCGGGATGGCGGGCCACGGTCTGCTCGACCTCGATGGTGGAGATGTTCTCGCCCCCGGAGATGATGATGTCCTTGGCGCGGTCGCGGATCTCGACGTAGCCGTCGGGGTGGCGCACCCCCAGGTCCCCGGAGTGGAACCAGCCGCCGCGAAAGGCCTCGGCCGTGGCCTCGGGCTGATCGAAGTACTCCTTCATGACGATGTTGCCGCGCATGACCACCTCGCCCATGGTCTGGCCGTCGCGGGGCACGTCCCGGCCCTCCTCGTCGACGACGCGGACCTCGTCGGAGACGACGTAGCCCTGCCCCTGGCGGGCCAGCAGCCGCGCCTGCTCGTCGGCGGGCCGTCCCTCCCACTCCTGCTGCCAGGCGCAGACCGAGGTGGGGCCGTAGGTCTCGGTGAGGCCGTACACGTGGATGGGACGGATGTCGTGCTCGCGGAGCTGGCCCAGCAGGGTCGGCGACGGCGGCGCCCCGGCGATGACGGCGGTCACCCGGCGGCCGAGGGGGCGGGCGGCCGGGTGGGCGAGGAGGTTGATGTGGACGGTGGGGGCGCCACAGTAGTGGGTGACGCCCTCCGCTTCGAGGAGCTGCCAGATGCGCCCGGGATCGACCTGGCGCAGGCAGACGTGGGTGCCGGCCATGGCGGTGACCGCCCAGGTGAAGCACCAGCCGTTGCAGTGGAACATGGGCAGCGTCCACAGGTAGACGGCGTCGAAGGTCATGCCCGTCTCCAGGGCCTCGCCGAGGGCGTTGAGGCAGGCGCCCCGGTGGGTGTAGACCACGCCCTTGGGCCGGCCCGTGGTGCCCGAGGTGTAGTTCATGGAGATCGGCTCCTCCTCGTCCTCGAGGACGGACGGCGGAGCCTCCTCCGAGCCGCCGGCGAGGAAGGCCTCGTAGGGGTCGTCCGCGGTGCCGGTGTCGGCGATCCGCACGACCCGCATCGCCCCCAGGTCGAGGGGCTCCACGAGGTGGGCGAGGGCGTCGTCGACGAAGAGGAAGCGCGACCCGGAGTGCTCCAGGATGTAGCCGATCTCGCCGCTGTTCAGGCGGGTGTTGACGGCGACCAGCACGCCCCCGGCGGCGGGCACGGCGAAGTGGGCCTCCAGCAGGGCCGGCGTGTTCGGCGAGAGGAAGGCGGCGCGCTGCCCCTTCTCCAGGCCGGCGCGGACCAGGGCCGTGGCGAGGCGGTTCACGCGCGCCTCCAGCTCGGCGTAAGTGTAGCGGCGCTCGCCGTGGACGACGGCGGTCTTGCCGGGAAAGACGCGGGCGCTGCGCCGCAGGAAGTCGACGGGCGTCAGCTCGGTGCGGTAGACCTTGTCGGCGCTCATGGGCTCCCCTCCCCCGCGGCCTCGCGGCGCCAGCGCTCCAGGGGGTGCTCGCGCGGGGCCAGGGGCATCTCCACCCGGGCCCGGCGCCGGTGGGACTCGTAGGTGGCGTGGATCATCTCCAGGCAGTCGCGCCCGTCGGCGCCGCTCGACAGCGGCTCGCGGTCCCGCGCCGCCGCCTCGATCAGGTCCCGAAGCATGAGCCGCTGCAGGAACTTCCGCTTCGAGTCCCGGTCGCGGGGGTTCCCCGCCTCGTCGAGGTCCTCCTCGGGCAGGGGGACCGGCTCCCAGGCGTCGGCCGGCCCCATGTGCGCCCCCCGGTGGAGGAACATCCGGGTGCCGACGCTGCGGCGCAGGGCGATGCGGCCCTCGGTGCCGACGATGTCGATCCCGTAGTTTTCGTCGTCGGTCCGCCCCTCGGCGGCGAAGCCGACGTCGGCGTGGACGCCGCCGCGGAAGCGCAGGCTCACGAAGGCGCGCTCCCCGAGGACCAGCCCCGCGTCCCGGTCCCGCGGGTTCACCTCCTGGGTGCGGCGGATGTCGGCGAGACCCGACTCGCGGCCGTCGAGCTGGGTCAGGTGGCCGTGGAGCCACTCCACGCCGCCGCCGAAGAGGCGCAGCCAGTCGTAGAGGTGGGTGCCCATCTCCATCAGCTCGTTGCCGGCCCTGCGGCCCCCCTTGTTGGCGGCCTGGAGGCGGATCACCCGGCCGATGCGGCCGGCCTCGATCCACTCCTTCGCATGGCCGTTGAAGGGGCTGGCCCGCTTGATGTGGTTGATGGCCAGCTTGACGCCGTGGTCCCGGCAGGCGGCGACCATGCGGTCGGCCTGGATCAGATCCAGGGCGATCGGCTTCTCGCAGAAGACGTGGACGCCGCGGCCGGCGGCGGCCAGGACCGGCGCCTCGTGCTGGGGCGCCTGGGTGGCGATGACGGCCACGTCGGGGGCGGTCTCGTCGAGGAGGCGCTCGTAGTCGTCGAAGACGGGAGCGCCGTGGCGCCCGCCCCAGGCCCGGCCGCGTTCGGCGTCGATCTCGGCGCCGCCCACCAGCTCGCAGCCCGGCTCCTCCCGGACGGCCTCGGCGTGGTGGTGGCCCATGCCGCCCAGGCCGATGACGGCGACGCGGGTCAACGGGGCTCCTCCCGGGCGGCCAGGCGCTCCATGGCGGCGCCGACGCCGCCGGCCCGGTGCGGGACCCCGGCCAGGCCCAGGCCCATCTCGACGCCGCAGAGGGCGGCCGCCACCTGCAGGTCGTTCACCGACCCGAGGTGGCCGATGCGGAAGACGCGCCCCTGAAGGGGGCCGAGCCCCGTCCCCAGGGACAGGTCGAAGCGCTCGAGGATCACCCGCCGCAGCCCGTCGGCGTCGGAGCCCTCCGGCACCCGGACGGCGGTCAGGGTCGGCGAGCGGGCCTCCTCGCGGCTGCAGAACAGCTCCAGCCCCCAGCCGTCGACGGCGGCGCGGACCACCGCGGCCAGGCGGCGGTGGCGGGCCTGGACCGCCGGCAGTCCCTCGGCCTCCAGCAGGTCCAGGGCCGCGTCCAGCCCGAAGAGCAGGGGGACGGCCGGCGTGTACGGGAAGAACCCCCGCGCCTCCGCCTCCAGCAGCGGACCCCAGTCCCAGTAGGAGCGCGGGAGGCCGGCCTGCCGCGAGGCGGCGAGGGCCTTCTCGCCGATGGCGGTGAAGCCGAGGCCGGGGGGCAGCATGAGGCCCTTCTGGGAGCCGGCGACGGTGACGTCCACCCCCCACTGGTCGTGGCGGTAGTCGACGGCGCCCAGGGAGGAGACCACGTCGACGAGCAGCAGGGCCCCGTGGCCGGCGCCGTCGATGGCGTTCCGCAGGGCGGCGACGTCGCTCAGGACGCCGGTGGAGGTCTCGTTGTGCAGGGCCAGGACGGCGCCGATCCGGCCGTCGTCATCGGCGGCGAGACGCTCCTCCAGGCGCCGCGGATCGACGGGGTGACGCCAGTCGCACCCCAGCCCCTCCACGGTGAGGCCCAGGCGCCGGGCGACCTCGCCCCACTGGCGGGCGAAGTGGCCGTTGTCGCAGCAGAGGATCAGGTCCCCGGGGGAGAGGGTGTTGACCAGGGCCGCCTCCCAGGCGCCGGTGCCGGAGGAGGGGTAGATGGCGATGGGCCCGCCGCAGCCGAAGACGGGGCCGAGGCGCTCGAGGAGCGACCGCGTGAGGCGGGCGAACTCGGGCCCCCGGTGGTCGATGAGGGGCCGGGCCATGGCGCGGCTCACCGCGTCCGGGATGGGCGTGGGCCCGGGGATGTGCAGGTGGTGGCGCCCGGGTCTCGGCGCTTCGTCGCTCATGGGGGCAGGTGCCTCGACGGGTCCGGTGGTCCGCGGAGGCTCAAGGATCGCACGCGGGCGCGGCCGGAACAACCGGGGCGGGCGTCCTCAGGCGAGCAGCTCGCGCACCCGGGGCGAATCCCCCTCCCGCGCCCGGGCCCTCGCCGCGGCCCACGGCGACCCCGCCGGAGCGTCGGGGTCCGCCCCCTTCTCCAGCAGGAAGGCGACCATCTCCGCCTCCTCCGCCCGCGCCGCCGCGGCCAGGGGCGTGCCGCCGTGCTCCAGCTCCACCGCCTCCAGGTCGGCGCCGGCGTCGAGCAGGGCCGCGGCGGCCTCGACGGCCCCCTTCCCGGCGGCCATGTGCAGGAAGGTGCGTCCGATCCAGTTCGGCCGGTCCGGGTCCAGACCGGCGGCCAGCAGCCTGGACAGCAGTCCCGGCGAGGGCACCTCCCCGCCCCACACGTCCCCCGGCACCAGGTCCGCCACCGCGCCCCCCCAGCGCTCCAGGAACAGGTCGTGCAGCTCGCCATCCTTCGAGTTGAGCAGGTTGGCCATGAATTGCCAGTCGCCGGCGGCGGGGTACCCGGACAGCAGGGCCTGCTTCATCTCCTCGGGAGAATCGGGCGGCGACGGCGTCGCGCCGCGGCTGCGCAGCAGCTCCTGCATGGCGCCGCACTCCTCCGGGTGGCTCCACTCGGCGATGAACCAGCAGTCCCCCGAGGAGTCGACGCCGGCGTTCGGGTCGGCCCCGTGGTCGAGGAGCAGCTCCGCCAGGTCGAGGCGGTTGGCCCCCGACGCCTCGTGCAGGGCCGCCCCTCGGGGCGCCAGGTCCTCGGGCGCGGCGGGATCGGCCCCGTGGTGCAGCAGCAGCTTCACGAGCTCCAGGCGGCCGGCCCGGACCGCGGCGGTCAGGGGGCTGCGGCGGGCCGGGTCGAGGCGGTTCGCCGCCCCCGGGTCGGCGGCCAGGACCTCCCGCGCCTCTTCGATGTCCCCCATGCGGCAGACCAGGGTGAAACCGCGGGCGGCGCCGCGGTCCAGCAGGTGCCGGGCGACGACCCACGGGTCCTTGACCGCCTCCTCCGGCAGGTCGCGGGGGCGGTACCAGTAGTCGCCGTCCACGGCCACCTGCACCGGCGTGCGGCCGTCGGCGCGCCGGGCGTCGATGTCGGCGCCCAGCTCCAGGAAGCGGTCGGCGAGGTCCAGCTGGCGGGTGAGGGCGCCCCAGTGGAGGGGGTTGTTGCCCAGGGCGTCGGCGGCCTTCACCAGCTCCGGGTCGGCGGCCAGGAGCGCCTCGATCCGGTCGCCGTCGCGGTCGCGGATGGCCGCGGCCAGCGGCTCGAAGCCCCCGTCGTACCCGAAGCGGGCGGCCATGGCCTGCCGCAGCAGCCCGTCGACCTCGCGGTGGCCGCGCTCGCCGGCGACGGCCAGCAGCTTGTCCCAGGAGTTGTAGGTGTAGCGCGACTGCCCGGGGTCGGCGCCGGAGGCCAGCAGCAGCTCCACCACGGCGGCGTGGCCCTCCCGGACCGCCATATGGAGGGGGAACTGGTACCAGTACTGGGCGTTGACGAGGTTCGGGTCGCGCCCGAGGAGATCCCGCGCGCCCTCCAGGTCCCCGGCGGCGCAGGCGCAGAACAGGGCCCAGGCGTCGCGGCCGTCCACGGGCACGACGCCGTACACGTAGCGGTCGGTGTCCATGGCGCCCGGCCGCGTGAGGCGCGTCTTCTCCAGGGTGAAGGAGCCGTCCGGGGCCGGCCGGCGGGATCCGTTGCGGGACATGGAGAGGGAGGGACGGGCGCGCGGGGGTTGCCGCGCGCCCGCGCAGATCAGGACTCCCGGCAGCCGCGGCCGAAGAAGTTGGCGTCCAGGGAGAAGCGCCCCGGGCCGGAAGCGATGAACAGGATCGAGAGGCAGAGGTAGACGGCCGCCAGCTCGTAGGAGCCTCCCCGGCCTACGAAGGGATCGCCGCCCAGCAAGTGCGTGCCCACGGCCACGGCCATGGTGCAGCCGATGCCAATGGAGGCCAGCGGCGTCAGCAGGCCGATCATCCAGGCGATGCCGCCGCCGAACTCCGAGAGGGCCGCCAGCCCCTGGAACAGGCCGGGGGCGAAGGCATCGGGTCCCATCCAGCCGAAGGGGTTCTGGATCTTCCCCCAGCCGTGGAAGACGAAGGCGAGACCGGCCACCAGCCGCATCAGCAGCAGGGCGCCGTCGGCCGGCGGCGGCAGGTGGGGCGCCTTGAGGTATGCTCGGAGGTTCATTGAGAAGGTCCTTTCCCGTGAGGTGTCGAGGAGCCCGGCTCCCGTTCGAGAGGCCCGCTGCGATATAGCGGATCTACACCGTCCGTGCAACAGGCGGCCGCCTTTGCTGTCCCCTTCCTGTCCCGATAGCCTGCCCATGGCTGGCTCCCTATCGTTGGCCGAAGGACTTGCCATCGCCCAGCGGAAAAGGAAACGACGATGAACGAGGAAGTAGCCAGCCTGGTGGACACCACGCAGGGATGGGTCGCCCATCACGTCCCCGAAATAGGCCGGGACGTGATGGGCGTGATCGTCTATCTCCTCCCCGCGGCCCTGGTACTGACGGTCACGGTGCTCCTCTACAAGATCACCAAGCGCTTCGTCCTGGCGGCCATGCGTCGCCAGGGCCGCCGCGAGGTCCAGGTCCACAGGGCCCAGTCCCTGCTCAAGTACGCCTTCGTGCTGTCGGGGATCGTCCTCCTGGGCATCAGCTTGTCGGGTTCCTTCGCCGCCATGGGACTCGGCCTGGGCTTCCTCGGCATGCTCATGGGCTGGTCCCTGCAACGGCCCGTGACCGGGGTGGCCGCCTGGATCATGGTCATGATGAAGCGGCCCTTCCAGATCGGTGACCGCATCATCTTCCAGGACGTGACGGGCGATGTGCTCGACATCAGTCCCAGCCACATTCTGCTGGGGGAAGTGGGCGGGACCATCCCCGGGGAAGAAGCGTCCAGGCGGATCATCCTGATCCCCAATGCCCTGCTCTTCGACCAGATGGTCATCAACTACGCGCACACGGACTCATTCGAGGAGGCCAAGTTCATTCTCGACGAGGTGCCGGTGCGCATCTCCTATCGCTCGGATTTCCGGTTGACCGAGCGGACCCTCATCGACTGCGCCACCGAGGTGACTCGCGAGATCATCGAGGAGACCGGGGAGACGCCCTTCGTCCGGGCCGAGCTCTTCCACTCCGGGATCACCATGCGGGTGAGGTACCAGTCCATCGCGGTGGAGCGAGAGCGCATCGCCAGTGAAGTCCTGGGGAAGATCATCGAGGCCATCCACCAGAACGACCGGATCGATTTCGCCTACCGCCACGTCACCCTCGAGCAACCCCCGGACGAATGGGAACCGCCGCCGAGTCTGTCGAAGCGGGACCCCTGACGCCGATCCTTCGGGACGCGCACTCAACCACCTGGAGAGCCGACTCGGCCCGCCGTTTCCCCGCCCCGTGGGCTCGACGACGCGCAGCAGGACACCTCTCCGGGAGCCCCGTCGATGCCGGGCAGCGGCCCTACTCCTTCTCGTGGAACACGCGGCCGGCGTAGCGGGCGGCGAGGATCCACAGCAGCAGGATGACGGCGGTCACGAGGGACAGCCAGCGAATGCTCGAGTAGCCCGAGAACAGCATCGTGATCAGGAGACTCAGGCCGACGGCCAGGGCCTTGGCGAAGCGCTGCACGAACATGTCGATGAACGCCTTGGCCTTGTACTTCTCGTCCCGCGTGGTGGGGACGTAGAGGGCTTCCTTGGCCGACTGGTTGATCGAGTAGCTGAAGCCGTTGTCGGTGGTGTTCAACAGGCTCCCCATGAGGAGCACGGGCGCGATCAGGAAGCCGGCGGAGCCCAGGAGGGCCGCCACGGGCAGGAAGAGGAGGGCCGTTCCGACGCCGAAGCGCGTCATCACCAGGCTGGTGAGGAACAGCTGGACGACGAGGGCGACCATGTTGGTGAAGGTGAAGACGCGGGGAAAGTGCTCGCCGATCTCGGGGCCGTCGAGGTAGTGCAGCACCGTCGAGGTGAACTGGAAGTCCATGATGGTGGAGACCATCTCGTAGAGACCGACGATGGCCACCACCGACAGCAGGTAGGGGGAGCGCAGCGCCAGCCTCGCCCCCTCCAGGGCCGGATTCCCCTGCGGCGTGTCCTCCGCCGGGGTCTGGGACCCGGATGGCTCGGGAGCCTCGCTCTCACTCACCGGCGCCGCCAGCCTGCGGCTCACGACCCGGCCCGCGGCCAAGGCGATCAGCACGATGACCACGGCGATGGCCACGCACAACCACATGGACAGGGCCGGGCTCAGGCTCTTCACGTTGACGCCGACCACGGCGCTGCCGAAGAAGCCACCCGAGACGCCGCCGAGACCGATGAGCCCGTAGAGCCGCTTGGCGGACCCGGAGTCGACGCTGTCGTTGAGGAAGGCGAAGAAGGTGGCCACCATCATCGTGCTGAAGAGGTCGCCGAAGAGGTAGAAGGACCAGACGGTGCCGCCCCCGGCCCCGTCGAGGACGAAGCTGTAGGCCACGTAGCAGAGGATGAAGAACGCCGACAGGATGCAGGTGAGCTGCTGGCGCCGGAAGGAGCGGGCGAGCAGGGTGAATACCGCCACGGCCGCGGCGGCGACGGCCATGTTGAGGACCTTGGCCAGCAGCTCGGCCTGGGCCGCGTCCATGTGCCAGCCCAGCAGGTCAAAGCCGCCGACGCCCTTGTAGTAGCTGATGAACAGACCCTTCTTGATCGGCTTGAGGATCCAGAAGGTCGTGATCACCAGAAAGAAGTAGAAGAACATCAGGGCCGTCTGCAGCCGCTCCTCCGGGGCGAAGGCCTTGATCTGCCAGGCGATGAAGAGCAGGAAGACCACCACCAGCGGCCACTGCAGCACACCCAGGTAGTGCATGAACCCCTCGAAGAACGCGAATCCCGCCAGTTCCATTCTCAGTTACTCCTCCCTGTCGATGCGCACCAGTTGCATGCGGCCGTCCTCGTGTTTGTACAGGAACGCCGTCGTGGTCTTGCTCCACCTCTCCCTGTCGCCGCTGCGGCTCTGCAGCCGGTAGCCGAAGAACTCCCCGGGCCTCGCCTCCTCGCCCATGGGGATCACCGTCTCCGCCACCCGCGCCGGCCCCGCGACCTCCCGGCCCTTCCGGTCGACGACCGCGTACCGCCACTGCCGTGAGGCGCGCGGCACGAGACCGCCCTCCACGGCGAGATCCGCGAACCGCAGCCGGCCGACCTCGACGGCAAAGCGGTCCAGCGGGTTGACCCGCCCGAACCAGTAGCGGCCGATCATGTCCCGCCGTTCCGCCAGCAGGCGGGTCAGCTCCGCCGTGGCTCCCGGATCGGAGTAGCGCCCCCTTTCCACCATGGCGCCGATCTCGTCGTCGCGGAAGGCCATGACGATCTTGGCGCCCCAGTAGCCGTCGCGGTTGGTGCAGCGCTCGAAGGCGGGGTTGGGGTAGGTGGGCACCCAGCCCCTGGCGCTGAAGGTCTCGTTCTCGAAGTAGCCGATGGCCGGGTATTTCATCGGCAGCGGCTCTTCCCACTTCTTCCGGTAGAGTCCGAGGGAGACGATGGAGCGGAAAACCGTGCGCGGGTCCCAGACGTACTCGTTGCCGTACTTGGGCAGGTGCGGCATCAGGTTGTTGCTGCCGAGGGTGGAGCCCATGTCGATCAGGTAGTGGCGGATGTACCTGCGGCCGTCGGTCTCGGTCACGTACATGTCCAGGGTATTGGCAGCCCGGCGGTCGGCGTCGTTCAGCCACGAGCCGATGACCCGCAGGGCCCGCAGCTCGCGGCGGTGCTCGTGGTCCACCCGGTCGTTGGGATCGTCCTTGCGGCGGCCGTCGTAGTTGAATACGCCCACCGGCTTGCCCTCCAGGAACCGGCTCGCCATGCAGCGCAAGGTGCCGTCCGGCTGGGGGATGATGTTGTCGAGGATTCCCCGAAGGTCCGCCGGCGTCATGGGCCGCTTGCCGCCGTCCCCCGTGGGTACCCTGGCCTTCGGACCGATCTCCAGAAGCCCGGGATCGAAATAGACCACCGAGTTGCGCGGCACGTTGTACCCGGCCGCGTGCAGCACCTTGGTGGCGATCACCTCCGCGGCGGAGCCCATCTCGTTGTTGCCTTCGGAGTCGAACTTCAGAAGGAAGTACTCCCCCGAGGCGTCCTTGATGGTGAAGCCGGCGGTGCCGCCCTCGAACTTGCCGGCCACGATCTCCCAGGGACCGCTGTCGTCGGGCCGGGCGAGGCCCGGCCCTTCCGCCAGTTCCTCCAGGGTCATCCGCCGCAGGAAGTGGCGGTTGGTGTACCACGAGGAGTTGGGCACCTCGTCGAGGGCGTTGACGTTGTCCGCCTGCCGCGGCCCGACGACGCCGAGCAGGTTGCCGGCGCGGCGGGCCGTCCACCCCAGGTCGAGGAGCTTGCCCACCTGGTGGAAGAAGGTGTGGTCGGCGATGTCCCACACCTGGTTCTCCTCGATCTCGGCCGGCTCGGGAATCGTCTTGTCGTCGGCGTCGAACCACTTGACGGGACCGGTGGTCAGCGTTGGGGCTGCTTCTCCCGCCTCGGGCAGCGACAGGCTCCAGGCCAGGAGCAACGAAGCCGGCAGGGACCGCATCAGAACTCCTGCCGCAGGGAGAACCCGACCAGGGCGGCCTCTTCCTCGCTGCGTGCGATGCGCACCCCGCAGAGGAAGGCGCGCTCCGTCCGCACGCTGATGCCGGCCCCGTAGCTGTACTCGAACCGGTCCATCTCCAAGGCGTCGTACCCGTCGAAGACCTGCCCTTCGTCCCAGAACAGGAAGGCGTTCCAGGTATCCCAGATGGGATAGCGGTACTCGGCGCTGAAGAGCAGACTGCCCTCGCCGCGGAAGAACCCGCGCCGGTACCCCCGCAGCCGCTGCCCTCCGCCGAGCGTGGTCAGTTCCGAATACGGGACGAGGCTGTCGTCCCCGAGAGGATGGGCCTTCTCGAGCCGGGCCCTCAAGGCCAGGATCCGGTTTCTGTAGAAGAGGGTGAAGAAACGCTGGATCTCGGCGGCGTAGTGGTAGTACCGAACCTCCCTGGAGCCGGCGGTGTAGTCGGCCTCGACCTGGATGAGCCCGCCGTGCTCGGGGAAGGCCCTGTCGCGGAAGCGATAGTAGCGGTCATTGGCGAAGAGCAGTACACGTCCGGACAACTGGTAGTTCATGGGAGGGCTGATCGAGGTCGTGGGGGGCTTGTAGTCCCGGTCGTCGAAGGCGACACGGAGACCGGCGGAGAACAGGTCGATCGCCTCATTCGCGCCGGCCATGGCACTGGACCTGCGGCCGGTATCGTCGTAGCGGCGAAAGCCGTAGGCCAGCCGCAGCTCGACCACCGCATCCGGCTCGAAGCCCTCGGTCTCGCCGTGGTTGGAGTGATGTCCAATGGCGAGTCTCGCGTCCTGCCGCCGGTAGCGGAACCGCTGCTCGCGCCCACCCGGTTCACCCTCGCTGTTGATCGTGGCGTGGTCGTCGTCTGTATCCAGCGCTTCGATGGACGCATTCCAGTACCAGGGCCCTCCGCCGATCCCCGGGTCCTTGTATCGCGCCGTCCCGCTGTAGTTGGAGAGGTTGCCGACCAGGCTCGTGGAGAATCTCCCGCGTCCGAACAGATCGGTACGCAACAGGGTGATCCCGCCCCCGGGCCCGGTCTCCTCACCGGTACCCGTCTCCCCGCCGAAGACCACGAAGGGAAGCCATCTGGTGGCCTTCTCCCCGCCCTGGCCGGCGAAGTGGCCCCTGCGCTCGGCCCAGATGGTGAGCTGCCCGATCGGGTAGATCAAAGCACTCCACAGGTACTTCGGCAGGGCGAGCAGGTGATTGTGCCTGGTCTCGTAGACGTCGACGGTGTCCACCTCGGCCATCGCGGGGGGACCGGCCCGCAACTCGGCAGGTACCGCCAGCACCGCCAACGTCAGCACAAGGACAGTGGTCGGCAACACTTCTACTCCTCCCTGTCGATGCGCACCAGCTGCAGGCGGCCGTCCTCGTGTCGATACAGGAACGCCGTCGTGGTCTTGCTCCACTTCTCCCCCTCGCCGCTGCGGCTCTGCAGCCGGTAGCCGAAGAACTCCCCGGGCCGCGCCTCCTCGCCCATGGGGATCACCGTCTCCTCCACCCTCTCCGGCCCCGCGACCTCCCGGCCCTTCCGGTCGACGACCGCGTACCGCCACTGCCGTGAGGCGCGCGGCACGAGACCGCCCTCCACGGCGAGATCGACGAACCGCAGCCGATCGCCCTCGACCTCAAAGCGGTCCAGCGGGTTGACCCGCCCGAACCAGTAGCGCCCGATCATGTCCCGCCGCTCCGCCAGCAGGCGGGTCAGCTCCGCCGTTGCCCCCGGATCGGAGTAGCGGCCCCGCTCCACGATGGCGCCGATCTCGTCGTCGCCGAAGGCCATGACGATCTTGGCGCCCCAGTAGCCGTCGCGGTTGGTGCAGCGCTCGAAGGCGGGGTTGGGGTAGTCCGGCACCCAGCCCCCGGGGCTGAAGGTCTCGTTCTCGAAGTATCCGAGGGAGACGTACGGCATCGGTACCGGCTCCTCCCACTTCTTCCGGTAGAGCCCCAGGGAGACGATGGACCGCAGGATCGTGCGGAAGTCCACCATGTACTCGTTGCCGTGCTTGGGCTGGTGCGGCCGCCAGCTGCCGCTGCCGAGAGCGGAGCCCATGTCGATCAGGCAGTGGCGGATGTACCCGCGGCCGTCTTCATCGGTCACGTACATGTCCAGGGTGTTGGCGGCCCGGCGGTCGGCATCGTTCAGCCACGAGCCGATGACGCGCAGCCCCCGCAGCTCGCGCCGGTGCTCGTGGTCCACGCGGTCGTTGGGGTCGTCGCGGCGGCGGCCGTGGTAGTTGAAGACCCCCACGGGCTTGCCCTCGAGGAACTGGCTGGCCAGGCAGCGCAGGGTACCGTCGGGCCGCGGCGTGAGGCTGTCGAGGATCTCCCGCAGGTCCTCCCGGGTCATGGGCCGCTTCTCACCGTCTCCCGCCGAGACCCTGGCCTTGGGACCGATCTCCAGTTGCGCGGGGTCGAAGTGGACGACCGAGTTGCGCGGCACGTTGTAGCCGGCGGCGTGGAGGATCTTGGTGACCACCACCTCGGAGCCGGACCCCATCTCGTCGTTGCCCTTCGAGTCGAACTTGAGCAGGAAGTACCGGCCTGACGCGTCCTTGATGGTGAAGCCCGCCGTGATCCCCTCGAACTTGCCGGCCACGATCTCCCACGGGCCGCTGTCGTCGGGCCGGGCCGCCCCGGGCCCTTCGGCCAGCTCCTCCAGGCTCATGGGCCGCAGGAAATGCCGGTTGGTGTACCACGAGGAGTTGGGCACTTCGTCGAGGACGTTGACGTTGTCGGCCTGGCGCGGCCCCACGATGCCGAGGAGGTCCCCGACGCGGCGGGCCGTGAACCCCAGGTCGAGCACCTTGCCGACCTGGTAGAAGGTGGTCATGTCGACGAAGTCCCAGATCTTGTTCTCCGCGGCCTCGGCGGGCTCGGCGATCGGCTTGTCATCGGCGTCGAACCACTTGACGGGGTCGGTGGTCAGCCTCGGGGCGGCCGTGCCCGCCATCGGCCACAGGAGCACGAGAACCAGCAACATGGCGAGGCTCGGAAAACCCATCAGAACTCCTTCTCCAGCGAGAAGCCGGTGAGCGCCTTCTCTTCCTCGCTGCGGCCGATGCGCAGGCCGAAGAGGAAGGCGCGCTCGGTGCGCACGCTGAGGCCGGCGCCGAAGCTGTACTCGAACCGGCCGGCTTCGAGATCTCCGTATCTCTCGAAGACCTGTCCCTCCTCCCAAAACAGGAAGGCGTTCCACGTATCCCAGATCGGGTAGCGGTACTCGGCGCCGAGGAGCAGGCTGCCCTGGCCCCGGAACGACCCGCGCCGGTAGCCGCGCAGCCGCTGGCCGCCGCCCAGGGCGGGCATGTCGGAGTAGGGGACGAGGCCGTCCTCCCCCAGGGCGTGGGCGTTCTCGAGGCGGACCCGGATGCCGAGGATCCGGTCCCTGTAGAAGAGGGTGAAGAAGCGATGGACCTCGGCCGCGTACCGGAGATACCGCACGTCCCCGGAACCGGCGACGTAGTCGGCCTCGATGCCGGCGAGTCCGCCGTGCTCGGGGAAGGCCGTGTCGCGGAAGCTGTAGTAGCGGTCGCCGGCGAAAAGCAGGACCCGTCCGGGGAACTGGTAGTTCAGGGGATGGCTGATACTGGTGGTGGGCGGCTTGAAGTCGCGATCGTCGAAGGCGGCCCTGGCGCCCACGGAGAGCTGGTTGATGGCCTCGTTCAAACCGGGGGTCTCGACGGGAAGGGGACCGTCGGCGACAAACTCCCGGAAGCCGTGGGCCAGGCGCAGCTCGATGACTGCATTCGGTTCGTACCCATCGGTCTCTCCGTAGTTGGAGCGGCGGCCGAGAGTGATCCTCGCATCCCTCTGCTCCAGCTCGAGGAACGATCCCGAGCCCCTCAGCTCGCCGTTGATGGTGGCGCTCTCGTGCCCCGTCCCCAGGGCTTCGAGAGAGGCACTCCAGTACCAGGGTCCCCCGCCGATGCCGGGGTCGTCGTACAGGGCCGTTCCCCTGTAGTTGTCGCGGTTGGCGATCATGTTCGCGGAGAACGCCTTTCCGCGTCCGAACAGATCGGTATGGAACATGGTGAACCCGCCGGCGGTCCCCGTCTCGCCGCCCAGGGCCCCGTAGGGAAAGACGCCGAAGGTCTCCGCCTCGTTGGTGAACAGGTCCACCATCCGTGCGGGTACCTGCTCGTGCTCGACCCAGATGGCGAACCGGCCGATGGGATGGACCAGGGCGTTCCAGACGTACTTCGGAAAGGCAAGCAGGTGGTTGCGCCGCGTCTCGTACACGTCGGACGTGTCAACCGAGGCCGCCTCGGCAGGCCCGGCGGGCGCCCGGGACGGCGCAACGAGAGCCACCAGCACGAGAACCAGGAGAAGGGATCGGGGCCGCATGGCAGCTGTCGCTCCGTGCAGGGTTCGGTCCGGACATGGCCTCAGCCTATCGGAACCCGAGCAGCGCGTCAAACACCACCCCCCGGGAAACGCCATCTCACCTGTGGGGCGCGGGGAAGGTGAGAGAAAGGCCCAGCGACACGGGCATCATGTCCCGCTCTCCCACGCCGAAGAAGGGGCGATCCACGCGCAATTCCAGCCTGAGGCGGGCCCGGGTGAGCCGCAGGGCTTCCACGCCTCCGGTGACATAGCCCCCCAGACCACCCCCCTCATCGTCGTCCGCCATGGAATCCAGCAATTCCTCGTAGCTGGCCCAAACACGGGTGAAGCCGCCACCCAGGTACGGGGAGACGCTCTTCTTGCCGAAGTAGTAACGACCGCCGATTCCCCAGGCGACGAAGAGAAAGCTGTCCCCGTCGTCATCCTCCCCCCCGGAGCCCCAGAGCTCGGACCCCACGGCAAAGGATCCTGTCTCGTACCACCCCTGGATGCTGTAGCCGGGCTTGGCGATCCCCGAGGCGATGGTGCCCAGGAGGCCCACGCCCAAGAAGGAATCGCCGGGTATCAGCCGGTGGCGGCGGGCCTCCTCCTCGACGACCGTCTCGCGGTCTACCGTGGAAGCCACCGACGTTCCGAGGACGATCGCCTCCGCCAGCCGGGGCGCGGCCGATATCATCTCTTCGATCCCTCCCATCTGGATCTGCCGCTCGATGATGACCCGGCCCGCGGGGTCCACCTGACTCAGACGGACCACGATGTACTGGCCCAGGCGGTGCAGATCCAGCCGATACCTGTCCGCCCCGTCCGGGGCGCGAAGGACCGGATCGCCCACTGGCACGCCCTGCTCTCTCAGCTCCCCGCACACCAGCAGGGCCGCGGTCCTCGCGTCGGCTTCCGGAAAACCGGAGTGCTCTCCGATCAGGCAGGCAGCCTGGGAGGCCGGGGAGGCCGGGGCGGCCGCGGGAGCGGGATCGCCCCCGGTGGCGCCGGCTCTAGTGTGCTCGATGATGGTGCCGCGGACCACGCCTCCATCCCGCAGGCGGACGACATCTTCCATCTCCTGGGCCGAGACGGGGATCGCGGCGGCTGCAAGAGCGGTCAGGCAGATGAACTGAAGAGGACGCAGCATGTATCGCCCCTTGCCTCCGTGGCTGCCTCTAGTTCAGAGACTTGGCCGGGTTCTCACTCTCCACCCGCGAGCATCCATCGCCGTTGCAGGCGGTTACCCAGTAGTAGTTGCTCCGCGAGTCGGGCTCGCCGTGGACGTAGGTCGTCTCCGAGACCTGCATGGCCAGCTCCGTGCACCACTGGGGCTGACCGCTCTGTTCCAGTTCGCAGGACGACGAAAAGAAGCCGTCCCAGTAGATGTTGTAGTGGGAAGCCCTCTCCACGGGATCCCAGGTGACCACGATGGTCTCGCCATCCCACTTGAATCGTGCGTTGCCCGGGCTTGTGCAGTACGGCACCGGAGACCCCTCGGGCAGGCATCCGTTCAAGAGGCTGTTTCCGTTCAGCCCCAGCGATTGCAGGTAGGTGAGGCTCGCCAACTCGGCCGGGATCACGCCTGCCAGCTGGTTGTACGACAGGTTCAGCAATTCCAGGTTCGAGAGATCGCCCAGCTCGGATGGAATGCTCCCCCGCAACCGGTTCTCGGAGAGGTCCAGGGACTCCAGACCGGAGAGGTCGGCCAACTCGGGTGGAAGCATGCCACGCAGATCGTTGCCCGGAAGGGCCAGCCCGAGGACGCCAAGGCCACTGCGGTTGGTGGTAACGCCGTACCACTCACTGATCGGGGCATCGGTCAACCAGTTGTCGTTGTTCGCCCAGTTCAGGCCGTCCATCTCCTGGTAGAGCAGGACCAGGACGGTACTGTCGGACATGGTACTGGCCCCGGCCGTCCCTCGGCCCTGATCCCCCCCCTCACTCTGACCGCTGCCTTCGCCCGGTGGTCCTTGGGGCCCCACCGGACCCTGGGGGCCCATCGGACCCTGGGGGCCCTCAGGTCCCGTGCATGTAGCCAGACCGAGAGCCAACAACGGCAACAGCACAAGGAATTTCATCTCCCACCTCCTTCGCTTCTCGTATCTCCTTGGTCCAATGCATGTCCACCGATAGGGGTGCCGTCCCCACAACAGCTGTCAGACATCCCGCCACAACAGTGTGTCGCATCCGAGGCCCCCCTACCGCAGCAAAGTCAGCTTCCTCGTCAACATGCCCTCTCCCGTCACCAGCCGGAAGAGGTAGACACCGCTGGCCAGGGGGCGCCCCTCGCCGTCGCGGCCGTCCCAGTGAAGGCGGTGGTACCCGGTCGGCTGCGGTCCCCGCGTCGGAGTCAATGCCGCCATCGCCGTCGAAATCCGCCCGCAGCACAGGATACTCGGAGTCGGTTCCGAAGTCCCAGGGATCGTCGGCCGTGCCGTCACCGTCCAGATCCCTGTTCCAGTTGGCATAGATGCCGGAGTACCCGGTAGGTGTCCGCAGCTCCTCGGTCGTCTTGCCGACAGCGGCGCCGCCGCCCGAGGCCTGTCCCGACGTCTCGGTATTCCAATAGCTGGCGACGATGCTGCTCCGGCCACCGGAGGTGCCGCGATTGCGTCCCACAAGCCCACCGACCTCACTGTAGTTTCCCGAGCCCGTCACCGCGCCGGTCGCATAGCTGGAGACAATACTGCTATGGCCGCGGGAGGTGGTTCCATTGCGTCCCACGAGCCCGCCGACGCTTCCCCCTCCAAAGTTCGTCACCACTGCGGTCGCATAGCTGGAGACAACGCTGCTTCGGCCACCCGAGGCGCCGCCATTGCTTCCCACCAGCCCGCCGACCACCGAGCTTTCGCCCGAGCCTGTCACCGTACCGGTCGCATAGC
This sequence comes from Candidatus Latescibacterota bacterium, assembly GCA_964291625.2. Classification (GTDB taxonomy): domain Bacteria; phylum Latescibacterota; class UBA2968; order UBA8231; family UBA8231; genus UBA8231. The sequence continues at coordinate 935,324 of OZ220089.1, forward strand.
TGGAGACAATGCTGCCCTGGTGGTTATACCCCACCAGCCCGCCGATCGCCCCGCTTTCGCCCGAGCCAGTCACGGCCACGTCGCGAACCCCCACATTCCGAACCTGCCCGCCGGCGCTGACGCTCCCGAACAGACCGATGACGCCAGAGGAACGGTTGATGTACAGGTTGGCGATGGTGTGGCCGTTGCCCTCGAAGGTGGTTGCGAAGCCCCCGATGGGCGCCCATCCCGTACCGCTGTGCCAGTACTCGTCGGTCGAGTCCAAGTCGCCATCGCCGTCGGTGTCGAAGTCGAGATCCGCGGTCAACTCGTACCCGGTGCAGGTGGTGGGGCAGCCCATGGCCGCGTCGGCATCGGGGAAGGCGCTCGCATAGGAGGAGTCATTCGCTGCGTTGTCCGCGGCGCCATCTCCGTCCAGGTCCCAGCGGATCGCGTTCAGATGCGCCAGGCTGCTGATCTCGATGAGGCCGTCGCCATCGCTGTCGTAGGAGACCGCGGAGGCTGCCGCCGGCGCCGAGAGCACAAGGGCGGCGCCGAGAGCCCGCAATCCTGGAACCAGCGGTGCGGATCCGTGGATCACAGTCGGGGGGTTCATGAGCCCGCTCTTCTCCTGTGGCGAAGGACGATGCCTACTGCAACAAGGTCAGCTTGCGCGTCAGGACACCCTCGGAGGTCATCAGGCGGTACAGGTAGACGCCGCTGGCCAGGGGCCGTCCCGCGTCGTCGCGGCCGTCCCAGTCGAGGCGATGGAATCCGGCCTCCTGCGGGCCTGCTTGCAGAACCGCCAACCGCTGTCCCGTCAGGGAGAACACCTCCAGCCGGGCCGGACCCGGCTTCTGCAGGAACCAGGAGATGACGGTCTCGCTGTTGAAAGGATTGGGGGAGTTCTGGTGCAGCTCGGACACGGCTGGAAGACGGAGGATCTCCCGGGCCAAGGCGACCAGCTTGGCCTGCCCCGACGAGTCGAAGGCGTCGATGAACAGGAAGAAGTCGACGAAATCGACGGTGCCGTTGCCGTCGAGGTCATACCGCGCATCGGTGGTGCCGAAGGCGTCGATGAACAGGAAGAAATCGGCGAAGTCGGTCCTGCCGTCGCCGTTGAAATCGGTCGTGGCTTGCGCCTGGGCCGCTTGTGTCGTTGTTCCGGTGGCGGTCGCGGACCAGGGACCCTCGCAGGCGCCGTTGACGGCTCCCACCTGCACGTCGTACGGAGTGCCGTCGGTCAGGCCGGTCAGCTCGTAGCTCAGCGCCCCGGAGCCGTTCGTCCAGACATCCTGGACCACGGTCCAGTCGGGGTCGGCCCTGGAAGGGGCGTCGCTGGGCACGTAGCGCAGGTCGTAAGCGATGATGGCCGAGCCGCCATCGCTGGAGGGTGCGCTCCAAGTCACGGTGAGCGAGCCTGCGCCGGGCATCACCAATTGGATGGCGGGCGCGCCGGGGACGTTCGGGTCCGGCGTGGAGCCGTCGGTCGGCATATTGTAGGCGTACACCTTGTCGTCCCAGTCATCCGCCACCCACATGGTCTCGCCGTCGGACCAGAGACCCCGGGGGGAGGTGTTTCCGGCGGCCTCCAGGTTATCGAAGTCCTTGGAGGGATCCCGGGCTTTGGTGATCATGTCGTAGGCGTACAGCTTCTCGTCCGCATAGTCCCCCACCCACATGGTCACGCCGTCGGACCAGAGGCCTCGGGGGGAGGTGTTTCCGGCGGCCTCCAGGGCATCGAAGTCCTTGGAGGGATCGCGGGCCTTGGTCGAAAGGCTGTAGGCCAGGACCACGTCGAGATCGGTGTCCGCCACCCACATGGTGGCGCCGTCCGACCAGATGTCCTTGGGGGAGGTGTTCCCCGCGGCTTCCAGAGTATTGAAGTCCCTGGAGGGATCGCGGGCCTTGGTCGACAGGTTGTAGGCGAAAATCTTGTCGTCATCGCTGGCAAGGAGGTCCCATTTCCAGCCACCGGTGTGCGCCACCCACATGGTCACCCCGTCCGACCAGATGCCCCGGGGAGCGATGTTCCTCGCAAGGCGCAGGGTACCGAAGTCCTTGGCGGGATCCCGGGCCTTGGTGATCATGTCGTAGGCAAAGATCCTGTCGTCGCCCGTGTCTGACACCCACATGGTCACCCCGTCCGACCACAGGCCTCTGGGATCGTCGTCTCCAGCCGCCTCCAGGGTATCGAAGTCCTTGGCGGGATCGCGGGCGTAGGCGGCCCCGTGGTCTCGTGAGCAGGCATTCCCCGCCGCCTCCGCGGCGCCCGCACATACCACCAACTGCAGCGAGAGACTCAGGACGATCGGCTTCTGGCTGAAGAGCTCTCTCATCGCAGCAGGGTCAGCTTTCGTGTCAGGACGCCTTCCCCCGTCACCAGCCGGAAGAGGTAGACGCCGCTGCCCAGGGGCCGCCCCTCGCCGTCGCGGCCGTCCCAGTGAAGGCGGTGGTACCCGGTCGGCAGCGGGCCCCGCCACAGGACCGCCAGCCGCTGCCCGGTCACGGAGAACACCTCCAGCCGCACCGGGCCGGGTCGCAGCAGGAACCAGGAGAACACGGTCTCGCTGTTGAACGGGTTGGGCCAGTTCTGCCGCAGTTCGGTCTCGCCGGGCAACCCGATCAGCTCCCGCGCCATGGCCACCAGCTTGGCCTGGCCCGACGGGTTGAAGGCGTCGATGAACTTGAAGAAGTCGGCGAAGTCGACGGTGCCGTTGCCGTCGAGGTCGAAGCGGGCGTCGGTGGTGCCGTAGGCGTCGATGAACAGGAAGAAGTCGGCGAAGTCGGTCTTGCCGTCGCCGTTGAAATCGGTGGCGGCCTGCGCCTGGGGTGCCTGGGCCCTGGAGGGCATGTTGTACGAGTAGATCTTCTTGTCGGACAGGTCGGAGACCCACATCGTCTCGCCGTCCGACCAGAGGCCGAGAGTGACGTGGGTCAGAGTGGGATGCAAGGCGCTGAAGTCCCTTGACGAGTCCCGGGACCCGGTGGCCATCTCGTAGGCGAACAACCTCAGGAACAGCGAGTCTCCAACCCACAGAGTCACGCCGTCCGACCAGATGCCGAAGGCTCTCTGGTTGCCGTCCGAACGTAGTGTATTGATGTCCTTGCTCGCGTCCCTGGATTTCGTTGCAAGGTCGTAGGCGAAGACCTTGTCATCATTGTTGTCGTGGTTGACCACCCACAGGGTCGTGCCGTCCGACCAGAGGCCCCGAGGGTTGTCGTTGCCCGCCGCGCCCAGGGTAGCGAAGTCCTTGGCCGCGTCTCTCGCCTTGGTGGACAGGCTGTACGCATAGATCCTGGCGTCTGCCCCATCCGCCACCCACAGGGTCGTGCCGTCCGACCAGAGGCCGCGGGGATCGTCGTTGCCGGCCGCCTTCAGCGTGTTGAAGTCCTTCGATGCATCCCTGGCCTTGGTGGCCAGATTGTAGGCGAAGATCTTGGACTCGGGAGCGTTGTTGTAGTTGGCCACCCACAGGGTCGTGCCATCCGACCAGAGGCCGGCAGGATGATTGTTCCCGGCGACCAGGGTGTTGAAGTCATCGACGGCCTTCCAACCGAAGGGGGCCGTCACACCGCGGCCGATCACGACTGCATAGGCCTTCGCAGTCTGCCCGTCGCTTGCGGTGACCGTGACTGTGACTTCGTTTCGGCCCTCTGACAGCGAGACCGGGTAGGAAGAGCCGCTCGAGACGGAGATGCCGCCGATGTCGATGCTGGAGCCGGCATCGGTCGGTGTTGCGGAAATGCTGACCTGGGTCACTGCATTGGCGACGCCCACGTGGTAGGTGGTCACGTCCGCGGAGAAACCTGCGATGTCCACCGGACGGACGGAAAGGCTGCCGAGCGTGGCGTCCGCGGGCGGAACAGGTGCCGGAGGGGGCTCTGCCGGTGCCGGCATGTTGTAGGCGTATATCTTCGCCCCATCGTGTATGTCCCCGTCGGCCACCCACATGGTCACCCCGTCGGACCAGATGCCTCGGGGCGTCCCGTTTCCGGCGGCCCGAAGGGTAGCGAAGTCCCTCGAGGAATCCCTGGCCCCGGAGGCCAGGTAGTATGCGTACAGCCTGCTTTGGGACCAGTTGGCGACCCAGATGGTCGTGCTGTCGGACCAGATGTACTCGAACAGGCCGGAGCCGGGGCCTGTGACGTAGTCGAAGTCCCTGGCGGAGTCACGATCCTTCGTGCTCAGGTCGTAGGCATAGATGTGGTTGTCCTCATCGTCCACGACCCACATGGTCGTGCCGTCCGACCAGAGGCCGGCGGGATCGTCGTTGCCGGCCTCCTTCAGCCCGTCGAAGTCCTTGGAGGCGTCTCGCGCGCCGGTCGAAAGGCTGTAGGCGTACAACTTGGCGTCCTCGGAGTCGGCGACCCACATGGTCGTGCCGTCCGACCAGAGGCCCTTGGGGCTGTTGTTGCCGGAAGTGTTCGGGGTGTCCAGGTCCTTGGCGGCATCGCGAGCGCTCGTGGCCATGCTGTAGGCATAGATCTTGTCGTCACGGGTGTCGACCACCCACATGGTTGTACCGTCCGACCAGAGGCCGCCCGGAGAGCGGTTGCCCGCGGCCTCGAGAGTGTTGAAGTCCGCGGCAGCCTTCCAGCCAAAGGTCGTGGTCACGCTCCGCACTACGGTTACGGTATAGACCTTGGTCGTCCGTCCGTCATCGGCGGTCACCGTGATGGTTATTTCATTTCGCCCCTCTGAGAGCGATATCGAATGGGCGGCGCCGCTGGCGACGGTGCTCCCGTCGATGTCGATCGTGCCACCTGAGAGGTTGACGGTTGGCGTCAACGAGACCTGAGTCACGTCGTTGGCGACGGCCACGCGATAGGCGGTCACATCGGGGGAAAACCCCGTGATGTCCTTTGGTGTGACCGTCAGTCCTCTGAGCGTGGCATCCACGCGGCTTGGCATGTTGTAGGATTGGATCCCTATCCATGAGTAGGGATAAGAGTGTCTGGAGCCTCTAGCCGTCACCCACATCGTCTCGCCGTCAGACCATATTCCCCAGGGCGCCTGACCGGCCGTGTCGATCAGCCAGTTGAAGTCTCTCGAGGGCACTCGCTGTTTTGTGTTTCGATCGTAGGCGTACAGCTTGTTGTCTACATTGTCCGCCACCCACATCGTATGTCCATCTGTCCAAATGCCTCCAATGTCCGTGTTTCCGGCGGCTTCCAACGTGTTGAAGTCTGCTTGAGGATTCCGCTGTAGTGAATGTCGGTTGAATGCGAGTAGCTGTCCGTTTGCTACAACCCAGAACCCTTCGAGAACCGGATCCACCGCCAGGCCTTCCGGGCCGTCGATTCCAGCACTGACGAGGTCGAATTCCCGGGCGGAGTTCCTTGCATAGTTTGACAGGTTGTAGGCGTATATTCTGAGATCCGACACCCACATCGTCGTTCCGTCCGATGTGATGCCCCGTGGTCCCCGATTGCCGTGAGTTGCCAGCGTACCCGGGCCCTGCTTCTTGCTGGCCATGCTGTATGAGCACAGCTCGTCCAGACCCCCTCCGGGGGTTGGGCACGTCACCCACATCGTCGTGCCGTTGGACCAGATACCGTAGGGCCCGGCATACCATCTAGGGTCACCAACGTCGTTGAAGTCCTCAGTAACCTTCCAGCGGAACGGAGCGTTGGAGCCCCGGTCCACGGCAATGCTGTACTCCTTGGTGGTCGTGCCGTCTTGCGCGGTTACCGTGATGGCGATTGCGGGGTTTCTTCCCTCTCTCAGCGAGACGGTGTGGCCCGATCCGCTGGCGACGGTGGTTCCATTGATGTCGATGGTCGCCCCGTCGTCATTCAGGTAGGGCGTTACCGTGACCTCGCTGACTGCGTGGGCCACGCCAATGTGATAGGTGAGCACGTCGGCGGCGAAACCCTCGATGTCCACGGGACTGACGCCCAGCGCTTTCAGCGTGGCGTCATTCGGGGAACCGGCGTCGGTCGGCGGGGGGGCATCTGGCCTCTGCTCTCCGAACTCCCGCCAGGTGGCGGTGCCGTCGCCGTCCAGGTCAGCCCGGAGCGCCGGGTACTGCTGCGCGGTCCCGAACTCCCAGGGGTCGTCGCCGCCCGTGCTCCCATCGTAGTCGCCGTCCGCGTTGTCCACGTCCACGTTCCATGCCGCGTAGATGCCCGCGTACCCGGTGGGAGTCTGGAGTTCGGTCGTTGTCCTGCCCTCGCCTCCGGCGCTTGAAACCCTGCCCGAGGTCACGGTATTCCAATAGCAATTCCGGATGAACGAGGAGCTGTTGTTGATGGCCAGGTCATAGTCTCTCCCCACCAGTCCGCCGACGCTGCTCCCCGTCCCCGTCACCCAGCCTGTCGCGTAGCTGGCGACGATGCTCCCCTGGATCTCTCCCACCAGCCCGCCGACATACTCTGTGCCGGTCACCGCACCCGACGCATAGCATGCCCGGATACCGCCGCCCCAGTTCTTGCCCACCAACCCGCCGACATGGTTCACTCCGGTGACCGCGCCCGACGCATAGCTGACTGCGATGCTCCCGCCGTTGTGAAACCCCACCAATCCACCGACCGCCGCACTGCTGCCCGTACCTCTCACCGCCCCGGTCGCGTAGCTGGCGCGGATGCTGCCATAGTTGTACCCGGCCAGCCCGCCGACCCTGCCATGGCTGCCCGAGCCGGTCACCGACGCCGAAGCATGGCTGGCGACGATGCTGCGGCTGGCGCCGCTGGAGCCGGCGTTCCTGCCGACCAGCCCTCCGACTTCGCAGCGTCCCACTCCCGTACTCGTCACCGACCCCGTCACATGGCTCGCAGTGATGCTGCCGGCGTTCCTGCCCGCCAGCCCGCCGACAATGGCTCCCCGGCCCGAGCCGGTCACCGAGACCCCCGTAAGGACCAGATTCCGCACCTGCCCGCCGTCGCCGACAACGCCGAACAGGCCGACCCTGCTCGAGGAGCGATCGATGTACATGCTCTGGATGGTGTACGAATTGCCGTCGAAGGTGGCGGTGAATTCGTTGCCGGAGCCGGAACTGCCTATGGGCATCCAGCCCGAGCCGCCGTTCCAGTATTCGTCGGCTCCATCCACATCGCCATCGCCATCGGTGTCGAAGTCAAGGTCCGCGGGCAGCTCGTACCCGGTGCAGGACGTGGCGGGACAGCCCATGCCCGCGGCGGCATTGGGAAAGGCCGCGGCATAGGAGGAAGTGTTGGTGCCCTGGTCCGCGGCGCCGTCGCCGTCCAGGTCCCAGCGGATGGCGTTCAGTTGCGCCAGGCTGCTGATCTCGATCAGGCCGTCGCCATCGCTGTCGTAGGAGACCGTGGAGGCTGCGGCTGATGCCACCGCCAACAGAAGGGCAGCGCAACAAGAGACCCATCCAGGAACCAGCCGGGTGGATCGGTGACTCACAGTTGGCCTTCCCATGTAGTCCGCTCCCCCCTGCGAATCAGCGGCGCCGTTGTTGGCTCCCGGGTCAAGGACTCCCTCATCGCAACAAGGTCAGCTTGCGCGTCAGGACACCCTCGGAGGTCACCAGCCGGTACAGGTAGACACCGCTGGCCAGGGGCCGTCCCGCGTCGTCGCGGCCGTCCCAGTGAAGGCGGTGATATCCGGCCTTCTGCCGGCCCTGCCACAGGACCGCCAGCCGCTGCCCGGTCAGGGCGAACACCTCCAGCCGCGCCGCTCCCGGTTCCGGCAGGAACCAGGAGATGACGGTCTCGCTGTTGAACGGGTTGGGCCGGCTCTGGTGCAGCTCGGGCGCCGCCGGCAACCCGATCAGCTCCCGGGCCATGGCCACCAGCTTGGTGCCCTGTCCGGGCTGGTCGAAGGCATCGACGAACTTGAAGAAATCGGCGAAATCGACGGTGCCGTTGCCGTCGAGGTCGAAGCGGGCATCGCTGGTCCCGTAGGCGTCGATGAACTGGAAGAAGTCGGCGAAATCGGTTCGGCCGTCGCCGTTGAAGTCGGTGGCGGCCTGGGTCTGTGTCTGACCGCAGTCGGACAGACCGAGGGTATCCAGATCGTTGTTCGTCACGTCCCGCAGGCCCCCGGGGATGCACCCGGTCAACTGGTTGCCGCCGACGTACAGGTGCGTCAGGTTGGTCAGGTTCCCCAACTCGGTCGGGATGGACCCGGTCAGTTGGTTGTCGGAGAGCCACAGGCGCGTCAGGTTGGTCAGGTTGCCCAACTCCGCTGGTATGGACCCGCTGAGCTGGTTGTTGGAGAGACCCAGAGTCGTCAAGTTGGTCAGGTTCCCCAACTCGGCCGGGATGGACCCGGACAGTTGATTGTTGGTCAGCCCCAGCGTCGTCAGGTTGGCCAGGTTCCCCAACTCGGTCGGGATGGACCCGCTCAACCGATTGCTGTCCAGGGACAGGGAGGTCAGGTCGTTCAGGTTGCCCAGTTCGGAGGGGATCCGTCCGCTCAGCTGGTTGCTCTGGAGCCTCAGGTTGGTCAGTTCCGTCAGGCGGCCCAGTTCGGAAGGGATCCGTCCGCTCAACCGGTTGTGGTTGATCTCCAGTTGAGTCAGGTTGGACAGGTTGCCGAGTTCGGGAGGAATCGCACCGCTCAAGTGGTTGCCATAGAGATACAGGGCGGACAGGAAGGTGAGGTTGCCCAGCTCGGGCGGTATCGTCCCCCTCAACCCGTTCCATTCAAGGCTCAGATTGTAGACCCGGCCGAGGTTGTTGGTTCTGACCCCTTTCCACTCACCCATGGGCCTGCCGCTGAGCCAGTTCGCCCGGCCCTGCCAGCCGGAGCCGTTGGTGGCGCTGTAGAGCGCAGCCAGCGCGGCGCTGTCAGGGTGAGCGGGCACGGCGGTGACCGGGGAGACATCCGTCCACTCGGAGGCGTCCCACAGCTCGATGCCGTTCAGCCCTACCGAAGCGAGCAGGGACCCATCGGGAGAAAAGACCCCGTTGATCCCGAAACCCCAGTTGTCCTTCAGCCGGTCCGGGTGTCCGAGCCTTGCGATGCTCCTTGCCGTCTCCACGTCCCAGAGCACGATCTCGCCCAGTTGGGCACCCGTGACAAGTGTCGCTCCGTCCGCGGAAAAGGACGCCTTTCCATGCCCCTGGAGGGCGACCGTGTCCCTTGCCGCCACGCCCCACAGCAGCATCGGGCCGTCCGTGCTCGATGCGAGAAGGGTCCCGTCGGGCGAGAACGCGATGGCGAGGACTCGGCCGGTGTTTCCCTCCAGGGTGCCGGTATTCGTTTGCGATGCGGCGTCCCACAGCTTGACGGTTCCGTCGCGGGACCCGGAAGCGAGGGTTCCATCGGACGACCAGGCGACCGAGAAGACATGACTCGTATGCCCGGTGAGGGTGGCGATCAGGGACTCGTTGGCCACGTCCCACAGCTTGATCGTCCGGTCCCCGGAGCCGGAGGCGAGGGTGTCCCCGCTGGGCGAGAACGCCACCGAATGGACCCCCGTCGGTCCCCCTGTGTGCCCGGGCAGAGTGGCGATGAGCGTTCGGCTCGCCACGTCCCAGAGCTTGAGATTCGCCTGTCTGGTGCTGGTAGTCCCGGAAGCGATGGTGGCCCCGTCGGGGGAAAAGGCCAACGCCGAGCTGCCCCCGCTGAGAGTGCCGACCGCGGCTCGTGTCACCGTGTCCCAGATCTGGATTCCCGCGGACGAACTGACGGCGAGAGTCGTCCCATCCGGCGAGAACTCGGCGCCGTAGATCTCCGGCGAAATGTCCCGCGTATACCTGAAGAGCGTGGCGAGGTGGTGGGGCGACTCTTCGGCCACGACATAGTGAGAGTCCTTGTAGGGTCCGCTGTTTGCATTCCCTTCGGTATCGACCGCCTGGATGGAGACATAGTGCGCCGGGGAAACGGAAAGACTCCCGGAGCCCGCGGACGGGACCACCCCGTCATGCTGGAATGCGACGACGGTATCCTGGGCGCCCTGCAAGTCGCGGCACGCCTTCACCTCAGGAGACCCCGCAGCCGGGTGGGTTGCTCCTGACTTGAGGAAGAAGAGGGCCTGCTGCAGTCCCCGGCCTTCCGATCCCCTGACTCTCAATCGGATGGAGAAGCTTGTTGATCCTGCGGCATAGCGCAGGGGCGAGACAAGCTCGACAGTCGGACCAAGAATGTCGTACCAGCCCTGTTGTTCCTCGATGGGGACATGGGGGTCGAAATAGGGATGCACGGCGAGGAACCCCGCGCTGCATGCCGACAACCGGTTCCATGTGGGACCGTACGACATGATGTTGGCGCCGTCGTTGAAGTCGTGGTGCAAGCCGAAGGCATGGCCCAGCTCGTGGGCGGCCGTGGCGTCGAGGAAGCTGGCGGGAAGCAGGGCATAGCCGCTGTTCTTTCCCCAGCGGCCGCCGAACCCCGCCACGTTGCCCCAGCCGAGGTTGTTGTAGGTGCTGTGGTCGACGACGATGAACAGGATGCTGCTATTGGAGTCAAAGGTCGGTCTCAGGTCCCGGAGGACGTTGCCGACGCCGACGATGCGGTAGGAGCGGAGATAGCTGCTGTCGGAGTTGGGGGCGTCGACGCGGTGAACCACCGGATCGCCCTGGTCATCGGTTTCGATCTGGAAGGTCTTGTTGCCGTGGCCGCGGGCCTGCATCTGGTCGCGGAAGAACGCCTGGATCCGGGGGATCCTGACCTTGATCGAGTCGACCACGTCGGAGTCGAAGGTGCGGTCGCTGGGGATGAAGTAGATCAGCCGGACCGTGCGAGCAGGGCCCGCGGCGGAGGCGGCCAGGCTCCTGGCGGCCGGCGGCCCCGGGTGGTCGGCCTCCCAGTGCCCGGCATCGAGGGGCCGGCAGGAGTTCGCCCAGTCGATCCGGGAGCCAGAGGCATGGCCGGCGGTCGGAGAGAGCAGAAGTGGGAGGAACACAAGACAGGAGATGTGGATAAGTGGAGTTCTCATGTGGATATCTTTCCTCACTCTCGGGCCCCGTGACGGCGCAGGACCCCGGCCGCCTGAAGGGCATCCTTGCGTACCGCCCAGTAGAGCGGTCCCCAGCCCTGATTGTCCTTCGCCTTCGCGTCGGCTCCCGCGTTCAGGAGGACCTCGGCGGTCTCATGGGCATCGTTGGCCGCCGCCGAATGCAGCGGCGTCCAGCCGAACTTGTCCTTGGCGTGGACATCGGCTTCCTGTCCGAGCAGGACCTCGGCGGTTGCAGAGGCATCTCCCGCCGCGGCCAGGTGCAGGGGCGTCCAACCGAACAGCCTCTCCCTGCCGTTGACATCGGCGCCGTGCTCGAGCAGGACTTCCGCGGCCCCGGCAGCGTCTCCCTTGGCGGCCACGTGCAGCGGTGTCCAGCCGTCCTCGTTCCTGGCGTGGACATCGGCTCCCTGCAGGAAGAGGGATGCGGCCACCAGGGGCAGGTTGAGGCGCGCGGCGATGTGCAGATCGGTGTCGCCCTTGTTCATCCCGCCCGGAGTTGGACGGCGACCCACCTCCTGGACGAATGCCCGTTCCTGGCGCTGTCTCTCCAAACGCTCAGTTTCCAGCGCCGCCTGTTCCCGCTGCACCTCCGCCGGTTCCTGGCGCTCTTGCTCCAGCGCCGCCCGTTCCCCGGCCCGTTCCTGCAACCCCGCCTGTTTCTGACGCTCTCTCTCCAGGGCCGCTTCTTCGCGCTGCTCCTCCTCCAGCGCCGCCCGTTCCTCGCGCTCCCTCTCGAGCGCGGCCTGTTCCTGGCGCTGCTGCTCCAGTCTGGCCTGCTCCCGGCGCTCCTTCTCGAGCGCCGCCTGTCTCCGCTGCTCCTTCTCCAACGCGGCCTGTTCCAGCGCCCGTTCCCGCAGCGCGGCCTGCTCCTGGCGCTGCTGCTCCAGTCTGGCCTGCTCCTGCCGCTGTTTCTCCAGGGCCGCTTCTTCGCGCTGCTTCTCCAGCGCCGCCTCTTCCCGGCGCTGCTCCTCGAGGGCGGCCTGCTCCCGGGCCTGTCTCTCCAGCGCGGCTTGTCTCTGGCGCTCCTCCTCCTGTGCCGCCTCCCCGACATGCTCCACGTACCTCTGGCCGCCGAACAGGAGAGCCACCAGACCGAGCACAGCCGCAAGACGCTTGTAGGGGAAGCTCTTCCCGGGCTTCGATGGCGCCGCCTCCGGCTCTGTACCGCGCAGCACCTCCCGCCACGCCGCGATGCTCTGGGGACGATCGTGGGCGTCCACCCCCAGGGCGGCGTCTATCGCCCCGAGGAACTGTGGACTCGCCTCCCCCGCGCAGCGCTCGGCCACCGGAACCAGCGGGTCGCTCCGCATGCGGTCCGTCGCGTCGAAGGGGACCTCGCCGGTCAACGCCCGGTAGCACACCCCTCCCAGGGCATAGATGTCCGTCCAGGCTCCCTGGGAGGCCCGGGTCGAGTACTGTTCGATCGGGGCGAAGCCGGGGGTGACGATCGACGTGACCGAGCGGCTCCTGGCGCCCATGGCCTGGCGGGCGGCCCCGAAGTCCAGCAGCACGGGAGAGCCGTCCTTCGCCCGGAGGATGATGTTGGCGGGCTTGATGTCCCGGTGCAGGAACTCCGCTCCATGTACCACTTCCAGCGCACTGAGCAGCGGCTCCAGAATGCCCTTGAGCTCGCTCTCGCTCAGCTTTCCCTTCCGCTTCAGATGGGCGGACAGACTCTCGCCCTCCACGTAGTCCATCACGATGTAGGCCGTGCGGTGGGCCTCGAAGAAGTGATGGATGCGGACGATGGCGGGATGCTGAATGCGCGCCAGGATGCGGGCCTCGTCCAGGAAGCGCTCCAGGCCCCACTGGAAGTCCGGGGCGGCCTGGTCGGTCTGGGGCACCACGGACAGGTTGCGCTCGCGGGTGGCGAGGTCCGCGGGGAAGTACTCCTTGATCGCCACGGGGATATCGAGGGTGACGTTCCACCCCAGGTAGGTGATGCCGAACCCGCCGTGGCCGAGAACCCGCTGAAACTCGAAGTCGCGTATGCGGGTCCCTCTCGGCAGCGCCAGGCGATGCTGTTGCTCTTCACTCATCGGCCGGGACCCTCAGGGGGACTGGGACTCTCCCTCCATGCGGCCCTCGGGGCGTCCCAGGCGTCGGGCCCAGCGTCTCAATCGGGGCAGGCCCCGATCCGCCGATTCCGTGCCGCCGGCGGGGGCGTACAACACGAGGGTGACATTGTCCTGATGGGGACGATCGGCGGCTTCGACGGCTTGAATCAGGTCCGCGGCGGCATGCTCCAATGACGCGTCCAGAGTCTCCTCCAGAATTGCGGCGATCTGCCGATCGCCGAGGGTCATCAGACCGTCGCTCGCCAGCAGCAGCCGGTCCCCCTTCTCCAGGGGGACCGGCTCGGGCGGCGCGTCCACCAGATGGATCTCCCCGCCCATGACGGCGGACCGCAGCGAGTGCCGGCCGGGATCCCGGTCCGCTTCGTCCGCGGTCATCCGGCCGGTGGCCACCAGATCCGCGAGAACGGGTGTCATGGAGTGGTCTGCGTTCAGCCGCTCCAGCGCGCCCCTGCGGAACAACCACAAGGGGGAATCCCCGACGCTGATCCAGTGAAGGCCCTGGCTCGAGACCACCGCCGCCACCAGGGTGGAACCCATGCTGTCCAGCCCGGGATCGCGGGCGATCGCCTCGGCCATGGCCGTGTTGGCCGCCTGGAGACAGCCCTGGAGGCGGTCGGTGATCGGCCCGGAGGCCCGCGGGTAGGCATCGACGAAGATCTCTCTCAACAGGCCGCTGGCCGTGGCGCCGGCGACGTGGCCGCCCATGCCGTCGGCCACCAGCACCAGGGAGTGCTCGTGGGGGTCCTTCCCGAGGGCGCAGGCATCGAGGAAGCCGTAGTCGTCCTCCTGGTGATGCCGTTTGCCGCGGATCTGTCTCGCGGCACAGCGGCCGGCTCCGGTCACGGATCCTCGTTCCCTTCGGAGTCCTGCCAGTCGAACTCCGTACCGCAGAAGGGCACGAACCGAAGCACCGTGTTGCCGATGCCGATGCGGCCCTGGGCCGGCAACTCGGCCGGCGTGAGAACGGGTTTGTCCCCGAGATAGGTCAGGTTGGTGCCGCCGCCGTGCTGCACGTAGAACTTCCGGCCCCGGGGGTCGTAGGTGACCACGGCATGGCCGTTGCGCGAGATCTGGTCATCGCCGAAGTCCAGCTTGACACGGTCGGTGGCTCCCCGTCCGAGGGAATTGGATCCATACCCCAACTGGAGGGCCCGGCCCTTTCCCGGCCCCTCGACGATGACCAGCCATCCCACGACCGGATCGTCCATGCCGCGGGCTTCGGCGGCGTCCTCCTGGCGGACGCCCTTGTCCGGCCGCCGAGCCCGTCCACCCACCAGCCGCGTCCTCTCCTCTTCGCCGGCGCCGCCTTGACTCTCCCCTCTCTCCATCCGCCGCGTGGCCGAATCGAAGGGCCCGGGGCCGGCCTCTTCCTTGCCCTGGTCGGGCGAGGGGGAATCCTTCTCGGGCTTGTCGGGCTTGTCGGTCCTCTTCTCGGTGATGTTGCCGTCGGGGCGGCGAAAGACGCGCATGGTTCCCTTCCTTCCTCGGGGATTCCTACTTCTCGTAGAGCCGGTTGATCAGGTTGTCGAGGCAATACTGCCCGGACTGGTTGAGGGCCATCTCCTCCCGGTTCTGGGCGATGTGGAGGAGGAAGACCAGGATGATCGACTGCACCAGGGCCAGCAGAGTGGTGTAGAAGGCGACGCCGAGCCGTCCCGTGATCTGGCGCAGCAAGGTCGGGTCGTGGGGGTCCACGATCTTGGCGGCATAGTCCAGGGAGAGGGCGATGCCGAGAACGGTCCCCACGAACCCCATCGTCGGGATGAGCCAGACGAGGTAGCGCAACATCGAGTACTTCAGGTCGAGCTCGTGCTGGAACAGCTCGAGGGAGGAGTTCAGCAGGGAGTTGGCCTGGTTGACGGAGCGGCTTCCCTGGAACTGCAGGATGCAGCGGACGATCAGGCGCGGCAGGTAGAAGGTGCGCTCCCTCGCCACGGGCATGGACCGCTGGTGCAGGGCCCCCAGCTCGTCGGCCCGAAGCATGACCTCGTCCTCTTCCGGCAGATAGCCCTTGCGGATCTGCTGCATCTCGAGTCTCGCCTGGCCGAACCGCACACAGAGCTCACCGCAGCCGACCCAGAACAGCAGCCACATGAGGTTCTGGATGGTGAAGGGATAGGCGAAGTTCTTCGAGTTTCGATCCAGCAGGAAGTCGCCCGCAATCGAATCCGGATGGTCGAAGACATAGCTCAGCGCCGCGATGTACAGGGCGCCGCCCGCGAGACTGACGATGGTGGCGATCAGGCGTTGCTCCCTGCTGATGTCCTTCCCCATGCCTGTCCTCCTCTCGGCTGCTCGGGTCAGCCCGGTTTGGCTCCCACCACGTAGCCGTTGTTCTGCTCTGTCAGGTGGACGAGAAAGTCGATGAACTTCCGGTCGGCGGTGTAGTTGCCCACGGCGACGGCGTGGATGGGGATCCTCTGCCGGTTTTCGGCCGTCACCGCCCGCACCACCGTGCGCCAATCCTCCGAGGGAGCGCCGTCGCTCAGGAGGATGATCTCCTCCGGCTTCAGGGCCAGGGCCGCCAGCAGGGCGGCGCGAGTGGGCGTGACGCCATCCACCATCCCCATCCAGGCGCTTACCTGTTCGATGAGCCGCGGCTGGGAATCCTCACTTACCCGGAAGTACTCCCTGCTCTCCGGCCAGTAGTGCAGCGTCGTTTCCCTGTGCGGGGCGTGGAAACCGATCAGGCAGACCTCTATCTCGGACTTGAAGGAATCGACCATGTCCTTTATGGAGAGGCGTATGAACTCGCGATAGTCATGCTCTCCCGGGTGGAAGATGCTCCCCGACATGTCCACGACGAAGACGAATCTGCTGGCCCTGGTCTTGATGCCCAGCAGCACGCTGGTGTCGTCGATCTCCTGCTGCAGCGCCTCCACCTGCTCGACGAGTTCCGCCTTCGTTCGTTGCGCCAGGGCCCCTCTCTGCTCGAGCCTGGCCTTCTCCTCTCTCAGCCGTTCCAGGTCGGCCCTCTCCCGCTCGGACCTGGATTCCTCCTGGCTCAGCTCGGCCAGGGCCCGGTCGAGATCGGCCTTCGTCTGGTTCAGCTCGGCCCTTGCCTGGGCCAGCTCCCTCCTCACCTGGCCCAGGATCTCCAGGTTCGGGAAGAGGGGGATCAGCACTATGGTGATCAGGATGAACGCGCCGAGAGCCGAGGCGAGCAGGTCGAGGGCGGACATGCCGAAGACGGTGAGCTCCGGTCTGCGTCTCTTCATCTCGACTCACTCCTGGACCAGGCGCACGGAGAAGGCGATCGGGCCCATCTCGAGTCGATCCCCGTCCTGGAGAGCGGCCCTTTCCCCCGGGTCCAGCAATCGGCCATTCAGCTTCGTCCCGTTCAGGGTCTCCAGATCCTCCGCCCAGAGTGTGGCGCCGGCACATCCGAGGCGGACGTGCTCGCGCGAGACTTCCTCGTGGTCGACGACGAAGTCCGCGGCGGCCGGGCTTCTCCCTACCGTCACGCCGGCGGGATCGCTCAAGGCCAGGGCCGAAAGGGTCACCGCGAATGGCCGCCCGGAGCCGTCCTCGCCTTCGAGGAGGCAGCGGAAGGGGGCGGGTCTCGGTGCTTCGGCCGCAGCCCGGCGTGCGGCTTCCGCACTCTCCTCCGCGGCCCTCAGGCGGGACTCTGCACTGCGCAGCTGCTCCTTCCTGCGGTTGGAGGCCAGGAGCCGGCCGAGCAGGATGAGCAGGACCAGGGCGCCCCCGATGGGAATCCCCCACTTCAAGCCCAGGGGGATCTGCCAACCCGCCTCCTGGGAATCGCTCTCGGCCTGGGCTGTCTCGGGGGGAAGGTTGCCGCTGGGCGCGGCGGCTACGGAATCCGTCAGCGCCGCCGCTGACTCCAGACGGTCCGCCCGGGCCCTGGCCGCCTGCACGCTCTCGGCCGCGGCCTTCCTCTCCGCGGCCGCCCGCGCCTTCACTCTCTCCGTCTCCCGGCGGGCCTCCCCTTCCTTCTCCTCCGCCTCTCTGGCGGCCTGTCTCGCGGAATCGGCCTCCGCCCGGAGCAGCTTGAGACTGTCCACGGCCGCCAGCCTTTCCCGTTCCGCCCGCTCGAGGGCGCTCAGGCACTCGGCATCGGCCACCCCATAGGCGATCTCCCGGTCGTCCAGGGCAGCGATCATGTTCCTGCTGCTCAGGGCGAAGACGGCCCCTTTCGGTCTGGCGGTTCGGAAGGGCCACGGTTCGCCGCGGGGGTTCGGCACGTTGATGGCCACCACATCTCCGCATTCGTTGAACACGGGCATGCCGAAGGCTTTCTCGGTGATCAGCGCATTGTGTTGCACCAGGCGCCCCACCGGACGCCCCGCCTTCCTGTCGAAGACCGTCTCGAGCGCGCCTATCGTCCCCCGGGAAAGCCAGGGACTTCCCATGACGTCGAAGCGCAGTGTCCGGACGGCCCGGCCCGCGTCGATTCCCCTGTCGGACAGCCTCAGGGGAGGCAGGTTCAGGCTCGGCGCGTGGAGGAGGGCCAGGTTGACTTGGCGATTGGCGAAGACCCGCTCGGGTACCACCTCGGCGCCCGTCTTCAGAGGCGATACCGTCACTCTCTCCGCCTCGGCCAGGAGGTGGGCATTCGTCAGGACATATCCCCCTTCATCGACGACGAACCCGCCTCCCTCGACGGCGACCTCGTTGTCATCATCGTACGCCCGGACCCGGACGATGCTCTCGGAGACGGTATCGACATCCACCTGGGCCTCCGCGTACCCAGGAGAGCTCCAGGAGGCCAGGAGGAATACGACTACGGGCAGGACTGACTCTCGCATGACTATCGGGGGCAGCTCTGCGGAGGCTGTTCAGGCCTCTACGACCAGGAGAATGACGATGAACAGATCGCCTCCGAATGCCTCCGCCATGTCCAGCAACATCCTTTCACTGTCTTCGATCGCAATCTGCCCATCCTCGACGCGAGGTACCGGGGTTCCCCACTCATCCGATTCATCCAGGAGCGATACCAGGAGGGTGATTGCGTAGGCCGCGGGAACATGGAGAGCCTGCCCATCTTCCCCGGGGAAGCTCAGATAGAACTCACGGTAGGTCTCGGGGCTGATTCGCCCATCCCGAATCAGGATCTCGTTGTCCCTGTTGTAGGCCGATCGGGAAATCCTCATCTCGATGAAGACCTCTTCCTTGTAGACAGCCGGCTCCCCGGGGTCTCCCTTGCTTCCCGTGTCGCCCTTCTCTCCCTGGATCCCTTGAGGGCCCTGGGGGCCAGTAGGCCCTGCGGGTCCCTCGCAGGCTGCCAGGGCCGCAATCAGCACCATGGGCAGTACGCGAGTCATGGAGAGTCTCCTGTCGAGGTTCGGGATCTTCCTGTCCGTCAGGGCCTCAGGGCGATGTCCCGCGGCCACTCCAGCCCGGTGACGATGGTCTCGACCTGGGAGCCGTCGAGGTTGGCCCGCCGAATCCTCTCCCCGATCCATTCCGACCAGTAGATCTTCCCCCCGTCCAGATCGAGGGCGATGCCCATGCTCTGTTCGGAGAACAGGGTCTCGATCTGCGAACCGTCGAGATTCGACCGCTCGACCCCGGCATCCGACGCCCAGTAGAGTTTGCCCCCGGCCTCGTCAACGGCCAGGTCGCGCGCACGATCCACTCCCGTGACGATGATCTCGAGTTGGGAGCCGTCGAGGTCAGCCCGGCGAATCTCCTCCCCGCGCCAGCCCCCCCAGTACATCTTGCCTCCGCTCAGGTCCAGGGCGATCGCTTCCGATGGCCCCGCCTCGGTGACGAGGGTTTCCACCGGGGAGCCGCCGAGCCCCGTGCGGTAGATCATCCCTCTCCAGTTCGCCAGGTACGTCTTCCCCTCGGTGACGTCCAGGGCGAGGTCACTTCCCAGGACGGTGCCGAGGCTCTCGACCTGGGAGCCGTCGAGGTTGGCCCTCCTGACGCTCTCCGCTTCGGTCCAGTAGACCTTGCCACCGGCCGCGTCGAGGGCGATGCCCTCCGGATCGTCCAATCCGGAGACGATGGTCTCAACCTGGAAGCCGTCGAGGCTGGCCCGCTGGATCTCGCCCGCGTCGGAGTCCGCCCAGTACAGAGCGCTGTATGTCGTTTCTCCCGTGGCGGCACCTGGGTCTCCAGGGGGACCCTGCGGTCCGGATTCTCCCTGGGGGCCCTGTGGTCCTTGAGACCCCTCGGGGCCTTGAGGTCCGGATTCTCCTTGGGGGCCTTGAGGCCCCACGGGCCCGGCGGGGCCTGGGTCGCCCTTCTCGCCTTGAGGGCCCACCGGGCCCTCGGGGCCGGTGCACGCGGTGAGGGCGAGAGCAAGTAGCAGCGAAAAAGCAAAGTGATTCATGACATCCCTCCTTTTCAAAGGGAAGAGGTCAGTTTCCATCCTCAGCCGTTGCCCAGGCGGAGCACCCATCTCGGGTGCAAGCCTCGATCCCGTATTGGCTGCCATAGTAGCCGTCATTTGCACTCCTGTGTGTGTAGGCGTTCTCGTAGACCTCCGAAGCCAGGAGTCCACAGTATTGGGGACGCTCCTCGCAGCTCCAGAAATCGTCATAGTAGATGTTGTAGTGGGAAGCCCCCTCCACGTGCTCCCAGCTCAGTTCCGCCACTCGTCCAACCCGAGTGAAGACAAAATTCCGTGGAGCTGTACAGAACGGCACGGCAGACCCCTCGGGCATGCACCCATTCAGCGCGGCGTTTCCATTGAGGTTCAGTAGTTCCAGGTTGGGGAGATTGCCCAATTCCTGTGGGATAGACCCTTCCAACAGGTTGTCCTGGAGGTCAAGCCTTTCCAGGGCGGTGAGGTTTCCCAGCTCCGGTGGTATCTCCCCTCGCAACTCATTCTGGAACAGATACAGCGTCTTCAGCCGGGCGAGGTCCCCCAGTACCGATGGAATCTCCCCATCCAACTGGTTGGTGGCGAGACCCATGGTCTCCAGGTAGGCAAGGTCGCCCAATTCCCATGGTATCTCCCCTCGCAGCTGGTTCTGTCCGAGGTCGAGGAATTCGAGGTTGGCGAGGTTGCCAAGCTCCGGGGGAATCTCCCCCTGCAACTGGTTCCCGGAGAGGTCCAGCCTTTGCAGGTTGGCCAAGTCCCCCAGTTCGGGCGGCAGGGTCCCGAACAGTTGGTTTTCCTCCAGTACCAGGTGGAGAACGATGAGGCCGCTGGGATCGGTCGTGACGCCGTGCCACTCGTTGAGGCCACGGCTGCTCGTCCACCTGTTATTGCTCGTCCAGTTGATTCCTCCCGTGGCATTGTAGAGGGCGATCAGTGCTGCGCGGTCTCCGGTAGCAGGGATCCCCCCTCCCTCGCCTCCGCCAGCGCCGGGAGGCCCCTGGGGGCCTTGGGGACCTCGCTCGCCCTGGGGGCCTTCGGGTCCTTCCGGGCCTTGGGGGCCTTGGGGGCCTTCAGGACCCTCGGGCCCTTGTTCGCCTTGTTCGCCTTGTTCGCCTTGTTCCCCTTGTTCCCCTTGGGGCCCTGCCGGACCCCGCTCGCCCTGAGGGCCTTGAGGACCCTGCTCACCTCGCTCGCCCTGGGGGCCTTGAGGACCAGGAGGTCCTTGGGTTCCCTCTCCGGTGCCCTCAGGCCCTTGAGGGCCTTCGGGACCCTGTTCGCCTTGCTCACCCTGGGGGCCTTCAGGCCCTTGAGGCCCCTGGTCGCCTCGTTCTCCCTGTTCTCCCTGCTCTCCCTGCGGACCCTCAGGCCCCTGAGGCCCCTGTTCACCCTGGGGGCCCGCCGGACCCTGGCCGCCCTGTTCCCCCTGCGGACCCGCCGGGCCCTGTTCGCCGCGCGGACCCTGGCCGCCTTGCTCGCCCTGGGGACCCGCCGGACCCTGTTCGCCCCGCGGACCCTGGTCGCCCTGCTCGCCCTGGGGACCCGCTGGACCCTGTTCGCCCTGCGGACCCTGATCGCCCTGCTCGCCCTGGGGACCGGCCGGACCTTGCTCCCCCTGCGGGCCTGCCGGGCCCTGCTCACCTTGGGGGCCGGCCGGACCTTGCTCACCCTGGTCGCCCTTCTCCCCCTGGTCGCCTTTCTCCCCCTGGGGTCCCTGGCCCCCAACTTCGCCCTGCTGTCCTTCTTCGCCCGTGGGCCCCATGGGGCCTGCCGGGCCCGGCGGCCCCTGTGGGCCTCTGCATGCGGCGAGGCCGAAGACCAACAACAACAGAAGTGCCGGATATCTCATGATCCTGCCTCCTTGACGTTTCTGAATGATCAGAAGTGAAGCACAAGCCGGGCGCCTGCGGACCCGTTGCGTTGAATCACGGGATCGATCCCGAGCGTGACCCGGTCCCCACCCAGTTCCAGCAGATGTCCGAATTCCGGTTGCTGACCTTCCTCGTTGATCCGGTTGGCAGAGAGGTTCGCGTCGATCACCGACCACACGGCGCTACCCAACCAGAGAGGAGTCCCGACAAAGACCGTCCAATCATCGCCGTCCTCATCGACCCATTGGAGCGGATTGAGGGACGACTCTTCTTCATAGCTGTCATGAGTCTCCCAGTTGTCCCGCAGCCCCCACCACACGAGGCCGGCCCCGGCCACGGCCACACCGAGCTGGGGCAGCCCCTTTTCGTACTGGTCATTGTAGAACTGGCCGGCACCGGGGATCAGCAAGGACAGGCCCGAAGCAAGCCAGGGCTTCTTCTCCTCGGCCTTGATGAATCCTTCCTCCACTTTCATCACCCGTTCCCGGCTGATTTCGGCGATCTCGTAGATGGTGAACTCGAACACATTTCCGTCGGCCGTCTGTATCTTCAGCGATTCTCCTGGATTCTGTTCGATGATGGTGCCGCGAACCGTCTCTCCATTCTTCAGATGGATGACATCTTCGATTTTCTGGGCCAGGAGGGGAGAGTGGGTTGCAAGCCCAGTCAACAGGAGAACCACCAGGAAACCGCGCATAGCCGCCTTTCCTCCCAAGCCTCTATTCGAAAAGCCCCAGGGTGACGCGTCCGTTCTCGACCCGGCAGCCCCCTGTGGCGATGCAGGTATAAGTGGTTCCGTCCTGCAGCTCGATCTGCCCGCCGTTGCTGAAGGTGATGGTCGTGGTGCCGCCGGAGCTGGAAAGACTCGCGCCACCGGAGAGGCGCCTTGGTACGAAGAAGCCCGTGGGGACATTCGGAAGGGCATCCCCCACTCCATAGGTAGTACCGCTGCCGCTGCCGCCCCCGGCTCCCACGGCGATGCCGGAGGGATCGACCAGTCCGTCGGAGCCGGTGAGGAGGTCCTCGACGCCGGAGCCGTCGAGGTTGGCCCGCTGCACCTTGTTCGCCCCCTCGTCGGCCCAGTACATCTTGCCGCCGGCAACGTCGAGGGCCAGCCCGTTGGGACTGTCCAGGCCGCTGGTGACGAGATCCTCCACATTGGCGCCGCTCAAGTCGGCCCGCTGAATCTTGTCCGTGCCCCGGTCGGTCCAGTACATCTTGCCGCCGGCCACGTCCAGGGCCAGGCCGAGGGGACTGCCCAACCCGCTGGTGACGAGATCTTCCACATTGGAGCCGCCCAGGTCGGCCCGCTGGATCTTCCTCGCGCCCGGGTTGGTCCAGTACATCTTGCCGCCGGAAACGTCGAGGGCCAACGCCCCCGGGAAGGTCAAGCCGCTGGTGACCAGGTCTTCGGCGCCGGAGCCGTCGAGGTTGGCCCGCTGGATCTTGTTCGTCTGTCGATTCGTCCAGTACATCTTGCCGCCGGACACGTCCAGGGCCAGCCCATAGGGGATCCCCAGGCCGGTGACGAGGTCTTCCACCCCGGAGCCGTCGAGGTTGGCCCGCTGGATCTTGTTGGTGCCCGCATCGGCCCAGTAGATCTTGCCGCCGGCCAGATCGAGGGAGAGCCCGTCCGGACCGTTCAGCCCGGCGCCGGAGACCAGGTCTTCGACATTGGAGCCGTCGAGGTCGGCGCGCTGGATCTTGTCGGTGCCCCAGTCCGACCAGTAGAGCTTCGACGTCCCGGAGGGTTGCGGATCCGGCTGAGTGACGGTCGCGGAAACGGTGACGGTCACGGCCGAGGAGCAGTTGTTCCCGGTATTGGTCTCGCCGCTGACGCTGGCCACGCAGGCGCCGTAGTAGTAGGTGCCGGCGTTGGACGGGGCCGTGAGGTCATCCGAGTGGGCGCTGGTTCCAGAGGCCGCCAGGCCCCCCACGTGGTGGGATCCCGCCTCCTGCATATCGCTGGTGGAGATCGTCCCGTCCGTGGAGCGGTAGAAGCGCAGGGTCGTCGCGGCGGACCGGCCGCTGCCCTGGTTGCGGACCGTGGCGCTCAGCCTGAAGGAGGCCCCCGCATCCGGGTTACTGTTGCTGACCGACGGGGACTGCACCACCAGGTCGGGGGCCGGGGCGGCGCCCACGGTGACGGTCACGGCCGGGGAACAGTTGTTGCCGGTATTCGCTTCGCCGCTGACGCTCTCCACGCAGGCGCCATAGTAGTAGGTCCCGGCGCTGGCGGGCGCGGTCTGAGTGCTGTTCGCGACGTATCCTCCACCTACCCCAAGGAGAGGCACCGAGTCCGTGTCCAGCTGGGTGTCGCTCGAAGAGATCGTCCCGTCCGTGGAGCGGTAGAAGCGCAGGGTCGTCGCCGCCGCCTGAGCATCGCCCTGGTTTTCCACTGTGACGCTCAGAATGAAGGAGGCTCCCGCGGTCGGAGTGCTGGGGTTGGCGCGAGGCGTACCCACCACTATGTCCGGGGCGGTGGCGGCGCCGACCGTGACAGTCGCCGCGCTCGAGCAGTTGTTGCCCGTATTGCTCTCGCCGCTGACGCTCTCGACACATGCGCCGTAGTAGTAGGTGCCGGCGGTCGACGGAGCGGTGAGACGGATCGACTCGGCACCGGTCCTGGAGGGGTCCAGGAGGCTCACCCCGTCGGAACCGACCTCGGTGTCGCCGGTGGTAATCGTCGCGTCCGTGGAGCGGTAGTAGCGCAGCGTCGTCGAGGCCGAGCGGCCGCTGCCCTGGTTGCGCACCGTCGCCCGCAAGGTGAAGGAGGCCCCGGCCGACGGGCTGCTGCTGCTCACCGTCGGCGCCTCCACGATCAGATCCGGAACCGAGCCCGCGCCGACCGTCACCGTCACCGCGCTCGAGCAGTTGTTCCCCGTATTGCTCTCGCCGCTGACGCTCTCCACGCACGCCCCGTAGTGATACGTCCCCGCGCTCGAGGGTGCCCGGAGGCTGATCGACTCGGAGCTGGTCCGGCCGGCCGACAGGCTGAACACCCCGTCCGTGCCGACCTCCGTGTCGCCCGTCGTAATCGCCGCGTCCGTGGAGCGGTAGTAGCGCAGCGTCGTCGAGGCCGAGCGGCCGCTGCCCTGGTTGCGCACCGTCGCCCGCAAGGTGAAAGAGGCCCCGGCCGACGGGCTGCTCCCGCTCACCGTCGGCGCCTCGACGATCAGGTCCGGCATCGGGCCCGCGCCTACCGTCACCGTCACCGCGCTCGAGCAGTTGTTCCCCGTGTTGCTCTCGCCGCTGACGCTCTCCACGCACGCCCCGTAGTAATACGTCCCCGCGCTCGACGGAGCCCGGAGACGGATCGACTCGGAACTGGTCCGGCCGGCCGACAGGCTGAACACGTAGTCGGTGCCGGCCTCGGTGTCGCTCGTGCTGATCGTCGCGTCCGTGGAGAGGTAGTAGCGCAGCGTCGTCGAAGCCGAGCGGCCGCTGCCCTGGTTGCGCACCGTCGCCCGCAACGTGAACGAGGCCCCGGCCGACGGGCTGCTCCCGCTCACCGTCGGGGATTCGACGATCAGGTCCGGCGCCGGGCCCGCGCCCACCGTCACCGTCACCGCGCTCGAGCAGTTGTTCCCCGTGTTGCTCTCGCCGCTGACGCTCTCCACACACGCCCCGTAGTGATACGTCCCCGCGCTCGAGGGTGCCCGAAGGCGGATCGACTCGGAGCTGGTCCGGCCGGCCGTCAGGCCGAACACGTAGTCGGTGCCGACCTCGGTGTCGCTCGTGCCGATCGTCGCGTCCGTGGACAGGTAGTAGCGCAGCGTCGTCGAGGCCGAGCGGCCGCTGCCCTGGTTGCGCACCGTCGCCCGCAACGTGAAGGAGGCCCCGGCCGTCGGGCTGCTCCCGCTCACCGTCGGGGATTCGACGATCAGGTCCGGCGCCGGGGCCGCGCCCACCGTCACCGTCACCGCGCTCGAGCAGTTGTTCCCCGTATTGCTCTCGCCGCTGACGCTCTCCACGCATGCCCCGTAGTAGTAGGTCCCCGCGCTCGAGGGTGCCCGAAGGCTGATCGACTCGGAGCTGGTGCGGGAGGCGAACAAGGTGCTCACGTAGTCGGTGCCGACTTCCGTGTCGCCGGTGGTGATCGTCGCGTCCGTGGACAGGTAGTAGCGCAGCGTCGTCGAGGCCGCGCGGTCGTTCCCCTGGTTGCGCACCGTCGCCCGCAGCGTGAAGGAGGCCCCGGCCGTCGGGCTGCTGCTCACCGTCGGCGCCTCCACGATCAGATCCGGCGCCGGGCCCGCGCCGACCGTCACCGTCACCGCACTCGAGCAGTTGTTCCCCGTGTTGCTCTCGCCGCTGACGCTCTCCACGCACGCCCCGTAGTAGTACGTCCCCGCGCTCGACGGAGCGCGGAGGCTGATCGACTCGGAGCTGGTCCGGCCGGCCGACAGGCCGAACACGTAGTCGGT
Organism: Candidatus Latescibacterota bacterium; assembly: GCA_964291625.2. Lineage (GTDB taxonomy): Bacteria > Latescibacterota > UBA2968 > UBA8231 > UBA8231 > UBA8231. Next base: position 960,845 of record OZ220089.1, read on the forward strand.
GCCGACCTCGGTGTCGCTCGTGCCGATCGTCGCGTCCGTGGACAGGTAGTAGCGCAGCGTCGTCGAGGCCGCGCGGTCGTTCCCCTGGTTGCGCACCGTCGCCCGCAGCGTGAAGGAGGCCCCGGCCGTCGGGCTGCTGCTGCTCACCGTCGGAGCTTCGACGATCAGGTCCGGGGCCGGACTGGTGCCCCCGCCTCCCCCAGTGCCGGTACTCGAGGTCCCCCCAACGGCGACACCGGATGGATCGATCAGTCCGTTGGCCCCGGTGAGCAGGTCTTCCACGCCGGAGCCGTTGAGGTTGGCCCGCTGCACCTTGTTCGTACCCTCGTCGGCCCAGTACATCTTGCCGCCGGAAAGGTCGAGGGCCAGCCCGTTGGGACTGTCCAGGCCGCTGCTGACAAGATTCTCGACATTGCTGCCGCTCAGGTTCGACCGCTGAATCTTGTCCGTCCCCCGGTCGGTCCAGTACATCTTGCCACCGGACACGTCCAGCGCCAGACCGGTGGGACTGCTCAACCCGCTGGTGACGAGATCCTCCACATTCGAGCCGCTCAAGTTCGATCGCTGGATCTTCCCCGCCCCCGAGTTCGTCCAGTACATCTTGCCGCCGGACACGTCGAGGGCCAGGGCCCCGGGAAAGGTCAATCCGCTGGTAACCAGATCCTCGACAGCGGAGCCGTTGAGGTTGGCGCGCTGGATCCTGCCCGTCTGCCGGTTGGTCCAGTACATCTTGCCGCCGGACACGTCGAGGGCCAGCCCGTAGGGGATCCCCAGGCCGGTGACGAGGTCTTCGACACCGGACCCGTCGAGGTTGGCCCGCTGGATCTTGTTGGTGCCCGCATCGGCCCAGTAGATCTTGCCGCCGGCCAGGTCCAGCGACAGTCCGTCCGGACCATTGAGTCCGGCGCCGGAGACGAGATCTTCGACATTGGAGCCGTCGAGGTCGGACCGCTGGATCTTGTCCGTCCCCCAGTCCGACCAGTACAGCTTCGACGCTGGAGGCGGGGGCGGGGGTGGCTGTTGGGTGATGGCGACCCCGATTCCGGCGGGCAGCGTCGGATCGGAGGGATTCACCGTGTAGGTAGCAATGTGGTAGGCGTCGGTGAGATCGGTCCGGCCGTCCCGGTTGACGTCCCCGAGTGCGATGTCGCCGTTGTTCGGCATGACGAGGGCGGGATTGGCGCTGTACACGGCCACCAGCAGGGCGTCGAAAATGTCGACCCGTCCGTTGTTGTCGACGTCCCCGAGGATCGCGGTTGCCGCCGCCTTGGCCCTGGGAGTGCCGCGGGGTTCCACGACGACGATGTCCAGCGGAGCCATGCCGGGCTCCGGACGGAAGGCCGGGTCCACGTAGGTGACCAGCCCCTCTCTCGAGACAGTCAGTCCATGGACTCTTCCCCCCTCGGGAAACTCCTGGCCCGTGAACGATGGGCCGCCGGGGACCCCAACCGCCGCACCCGCCTGCCCGTCGACCAACACCATGCGGCGGGTCAGACGCCTGCCCTCTCCCGTCAGGCGGTAATGGTAGACCCCGGCGGCCACGGCGCGCCCATCTGCATCGTCGGCCCCCCAGGTCGCCGTGTGGAAGCCGGCCGGACGCTCGCCATCCACCAACGTGGCAACGCGCTGTCCGAGGACGTTGAAGACCTCGAGCCGCACGAACATCGTCGTCGGTAACTGGTAGGGAATGATCGTGGAAGGATTGAAGGGATTGGGGTAGTTCACCCCCAGCTCGAACCGCTCCGGTGAGGCCCGGGCCCCGAACGACCCCGACGGCAGCGCGAACCAGCCTCGCTCGTCCGTCGTCGCCGCCGCGGGCGGCGAGCGCAGATCGGCCAGATCGAAGAGCAGCACCTGCGCCCCCGCGACCGGTGGCCCGGACTCAAGCCGCACCCGGCCCTCGACCACGGGTTCGGCACCCGCCCGGGTCAAGAGGGCTGTCAGCCAGAAGAGCAGAGAGGAGACGTACCCGCACCGCGCCATGCGAGGTGCCGGTTCCGATCCAAGCACAGGATCACCTTCCCCGATCGACGGCATCGGCAGATTGCCTGAAGGGCAACTCTCCATTCATCTGTACCTGGGCCGTAGTCCCTGCCTCCGGCTATTCCCGGGGGTCCGAGTACAGCGCCACCGCGGCCTTCATCTCCTCCCCGATCTCCCGGCGCAGATCCTCCGGCGCCAGCACCTCGCACTCCGGCCCCCACGCCCGGATCCAGGACTTGATCTCCAGGACGTGGTTGACCCGGAACGTCAGCGTGCAGCGCCCTTCCCGGTCTTCCTCGCTGGCCACCACCCCCGGCCAGTCCGATTCGTTCACCCGGTAGACCGCCTTCTTCGAAAACCGCAACTTGACCTCCACCACCTCGTCCCCGCCCCGGATTCCCCAGGAGTGCCTGAGGTAGTCGTAGGGGTCGAAGTCCGGCAACGGCTCGAAACGGGAATCCAGTACCTCGACCTCTTCCAACCGCTCGATCTTGAAAGAGCGGATCGCCTTGCGGAAGTGATCGAACCCGAAGACATAGCAGGAGTAGCCCACGAACGACGGCTCGATGAAGAAGGGGTCGAAGAGGCGCTCCGATCGTTCCCCGGAGATGGGCTCCCGATAGACGAGCTGCACCTGCCGCCGCCCGGCCCAGGCCCGGGTCAGGCCTTCCAGAACCCTGAGGTAGGCGGGCGCGAGCCGTCTTTGGGAGACGGCCACGGCCGCCTTCTCGACGTGCTCACCGATCGTGTCCGGCAAGGTGGCCGCGAGCTTGAGGAGGGATGCGACCACGTGCGGGTTGTGCTTGTCGCTGTAGGCCGACAGCATCCGCGCCGCGAGATAGAGGGAGAGGGCCTCGTCGAGGTTGAGCTGGACGCGGAGCAGGTCGATGTGCCCGCCTTCCACCAGCCTCCACCGCCGCCCCTCCCGGTACACCGGCAGCCGTCCGTGCTCCGACAGCTCCTTCACGTAGCGCCGGGCGGTTCGTTGACTCACCCCCAGGAGCCCGGCGATCTCTGCAGTCCCAACCCCTTCCGGCCGCCGCCGGAACAGGATCTTGATCTGTTCGAGTCGATCCGTCTTGTGGATCGCGTCCGCAATGAGCATTTCTCCTCCTTCCCCGGCGACAAAGATGGGATCCAAGGGGACAGGGGGTGTCCGTTGCGCCCCACGGGCCAAAAAAAACAATGGGGACAGTCTCTGACCGCTTTCTGGATACGGCCGGGCACCGGCCTCACGGAGCGCATCGTACCACATACGACTTTCTCGTATCAGTGAGCAATGGCCGCGCACGAAGGCGCAGACCAGGGTACCGGCTGGAACCTCAGGCCGAGGGCCCTGCTCCGTGAGCCCCGCCATGCGCGCGTTGAGGTGGAAGTCGCCAGGGTCAGCAGGAGACCGCCGCCCGCTGGCCGGTCAGAGCATACACCTCCCGCCGCGCCGAACCCGCCATCGCGCAAAAGCGCGGCCCCCGCGGAAGATGCGTGCCAGCTCGTGGGAGGACCTGCCATGCCGTGCGGGGATCGGGCAAGCCGTCCGACGGCCGGCTGGTCAGTACAGCAGTTGCGTCACCGACTTCGAGATCAGGGCCACGGCCACCGCTGACATCCCCACCAGCCCCATGCCGCAGGCGTAGCCGGCCAGCAGCACCGGCGCGTAGCGGCGCCAGCGGGCCGTGCCGAAGCGCTTCTCCAGCCAGTAGCGGGCGAGGAGGGCGCCCACCATCTCCGGGATCAGCAGGTGGGGCAGTCCCGGCAGGCCGCGCACGAACCCGTAGATCAGCGCAACCGGCAGGCGCAGCAGCGACAGCAGGCCGAAGGTGCCGCCGGCGAAGGCGAAACCGCCGACGATCCACTCGGCCTTGATCGCCTCCTCGAAGAGGGACTCGCCGCCGAGGGTGGCCGAGTACCACAGGCACTGGCGCAGGGCGATGAGGTGCCACCAGGTCTGGGCGTACTGGAAGGCGGGCGAGGGGATCGGCCCCATGCGCCAGATGAGCGACCAGAACAGGAAGCCGCAGACCAGGCTCAGCGGCAGCAGCAGCAGCTCCGCCTTGAGGATGGAGGTGAAGCGCGTGCCCGTGAGCTCGACCTCGCGGAAGAGCTGGGCCCGCCGCCCGTGGTCGGCGTAGGGGATCGGCACGAACCAGATGTCGACCCCGCGGTAGCCGCTGAGGATGAAGGCCCCCTCGCGGATCATGGGGAAGCTGATCGGCTGCCCCGTGAGCCCCGCCATGCGGGCGTTGACGTAGGAGATCGCCGGCGTCAGCAGGAAGCCGAAGAGCAGCAGGAAGGCGAGGGGGAACTCGTCGTCCTCGAGCAGCAGCAGGCAGAGGCCGACCATGGTTAGCGTGGAGAGGACGTAGCCGCCGGCGGCCAGCCACAGGGGGAAGTCGCCCCGGCCCGGGGGCGCCTGGCCCAGCCGGCCCCGCTCGCCCTGTCCCCGGGATGACCGTCTGAGGGTGACGATGACGTGTCCGACGCCGATGAGACCGACGGCGACGCCGGCGCCGATGTAGACGCTCATCCACACGTCGACGTCGTTGGAGAAGTTGGTCAGGATCGTGTCCATGCCCGGGCGCCAGTGGGGCAGGGCCCCGAGGTGGTAGAGGACGGGACTGCCGAGGGAGTGGACCATGGCCGCGGCGAAGGAGCCGACCACGATCCAGAAGGGCAGGACCGTGCCCACCAGCACCAGGCCCAGGTCGGTGGCCAGGCCGAGGGGCGCCGCCGGCAGGAAGGACTCGGTGGTCCGGGTCAGGTCGATCCAGGGGATCGGCAGCAGGGCGATGGGGTCGCTGGCGATGAGCCCGGTCAGGGCCGGCAGCCCGAGGTAGACGGCGCCGAAGAGGAGTCCGATGCCCATGCCCACGGAGAACACCCGCCAGCGCCAGCCGCCGCGGCCGTCGTCGCCCTCGGCCAGGGCCGTGGCCCCCTGGGCGGCCACCGGGGCCAGGGGGAAGGGCAGGCGCTCGACGTCGGAGGTGACCCGGAAGAGGATGTAGCCGAGGGTGAACCACTCGACGCGGGAGAGCACGAGCGAGGCGGCCAGCACCGCCATGGGCGGGATCCACGCCTTGTGCAGGAAGCTGCGCCCGGTGAGCGCCTCCGAGCCCGGCGGCGGCGAGACCCAGGCCGGCACCTGGTCGGCGATGCCGAAGCCGGCGGCGGCCTGGGACTGGACCAGGTACTGGTGCCAGACCAGCTGTCCGAAGGGGCCGCCGGCGAGCATGGCGCCGCCCACGGCGCCGGCCAGGCCGCCGGCGATATAGTAGATGAGGTAGATCTCCTGGCGCGTCAGCGGCGCGAAGGAGCGCCGCGCCAGCTCCGAGAACAGGATGATCGTCACCCACTCGGCGGCGGCGCCCATGGTGACGCCGGCGATGAGGCCCATGTAGATCGCCCCCGGCATCATGATGAAGCCGACGAAGAAGGCGCCGGCCACCGTCCGCAGGGTGAAGCCCTCGGCGTAGCGCCCGGGCGGCTGCATGCTGGCGGGCTCCGCCATCAGATCCGGTACCCCTCCCCCATCTCGCCCTGCCACAGGGCCACCGCCGCCCACAGCAGGCGCATGCAGACCTCGCCGAAGATCATCCCCAGAAAGAAGGGCAGGACCCGCCGGTAGGTGCGGGCGCCGCCGTAGCGAACGGCCAGCCACTTGCACAGCCAGCCGCACAGGACCGACCCCCAGACGAGCCAGCCGAAGCCGGTGCCGAAGACGAAGCCCATGGGGTGCAGGGGCCAGCGCAGGAAGTGCTGGCGCATGAGGGCCAGGAACCCGGTGAAGGCGGCGCCGGCGGCGTGGAAGGCCAGCCGCACCCAGTCGGTGGGGCCGGTGACGGTGCCGGCGTCCTTGAAGAGGTAGTTGTAGTAGCGGCCGATGCGGGCCTCGGCCCGGGCCCCGCCCTGCTCCTGGAGGGCGAAGAGGCCGTGGTCGTAGATCGTCTCCAGGGCGAAGAGGTAGCCGGCCCCCAGCCCGGCCAGCAGGCCCAGGCCCATGCCCCAGGTCAGGCGCCGCACGGACGCGCCGCTGGTCTCGGCGAGCTTGAGGCCCTCGAGCTGCAGCGCCGGCCACAGGCCGATCATGGTGAAGCCGAAGACGGCGAGGAAGGCGAAGCCGACGTAGGTGGAGTCGGCGAAGCGCCCGGCGCCGGTGCCGGCGGCCACGAAGAACAGGTAGCCGGCGAGCATGGGGGTGCCGGTCACCGGCAGGCCGCCGTCGGCGCGCAGGCGCGCGAAGGCGAGGCAGACGAGCAGGATCAGCCCCAGGGCCGCGGCGCCCAGGAAGGCCGGCACCCCCACGGCCGTGGTCCACCCCCAGAGGAAGACCAGCCCCGCCCCCAGCCCCCAGACCGCCGGGCTGCGCCAGGACCAGGCCGCGGCCAGGGAGCGGCGCGCCGCCCACAGGCTCATGAGCCCCAGCAGGAGCAGCCCGCCGCGGGCCTGGTTCATGAAGAAGGGGAAGTGGCCCGGCCAGTCGAGCCACGGCGACCCGTGGCCGGGGATGAACTCGCCCCGGTACTCGGACCGGCCGAGGAAGTGGCCCACCAGCAGCTGGGCGCGGGTCAGCAGGTAGAAGACCCAGGTGCTGAAGGAGACCTCCACCGGCATGAGGAAGGCGACCCCCACCAGGAGCGGGTCGAAGTCGAACCAGAAGGGCGACTCGAAGGTGGCCATCGCCTTCCAGGGATCGTCGAGGAGGAAGTTGGCCAGGTTCACCCCGGCCGGGATCTCGGGCACGTCGGGCGCGTAGTGGTGCAGCCCGTTGACGCCGAGGAGCACCACCGGCACCAGCATCCCCCACCAGAACGGCCGCCGCCGGAAGAGGCCGCCCTCGATCAGGGCCCGGGGCATCTCCAGCAACGGGAAGCCGAGGCGCTCGGTCTCCAGCCAGCGGCGGCGCAGCAGCCAGACGAGGCAGAAGCTGGTGAGGAAGAAGGCGCCGAAGAAGGCGGTCCAGGCCGCCAGCGGCAGCAGCCAGGCCCCCCAGGGCACGGCGGCCCCGCCCTCGAAGGCGCCCACCGCCGGCGCCTCGTTCGGCCCGCCGGGCACCAGCCACCCGGGCACCACCTGGAGGAAGCGGTGGTACGGCCCGTCGGGGCGGGCGAAGCCGCCGTAGAAGCCGGTCACCAGGGCCGGCAGGAAGCGGTGCATCATCCCCGAGGCGGTGACCGAGACGCCGACGGCGAGGCCCGCGTAGAGGACGGCCCGGTCCCCCGGTCCCAGGAGACGCCGGAAGAGGGCCGCCGCGGCCAGCGCCGCCAGGGGCACGGCGAGGAAGACCTGGCCGCCGGGATTGCTCCCGGCCCCGGCCAGGTAGGGCCCGTTGTAGACCAGCTCGACGCGCTGGGCCAGCCAGGCCGCCCCGGCGGTGAGGCCGACGATGAGCAGGGCCAGCCTCATGCCGGCGCCACCTCAGGCTTGGCCTCCGCGGACCCGTCCTGCTCCCAGCGCGGCAGCTCCGCCGCGTACCGGCGGCGCTCCTCCTCCTCCAGGGTCCGCCAGACCAGGAACTGCTGGCGCACATCGTCGAGGAAGGTGCGCACCACCCGCCGCCAGGCCGACGGGTCGCCCTCCAGCAGCTCCAGGCCCATCTCCAGGTCGCAGAACCGGGGGTCCGGCCCCGGGCGGATCCGCAGCTCGGCGCGCTGCACCACCCCCTGGTCGAAGGGGGCCAGCCACACCCGGGCGGCCAGCCCGAGGCGGTCCTCCCCCCGGCGCAGGTCGAGGGACTCCACGTAGAACCCGGCGCCGATCGACTGCTCCCGGTGCTCGGCCCAGAACTCGGCCTGGAAGGCGGCCAGCCCCAGGGCCTCGCCCCGCGGCAGGGAGAACGGCAGCGGCACCTCGAGGCGGTCTCCCCCGAAGCCGGCGGGCAGGCTCCAGCGGCGCTCGATCCCCGGCGTGCAGATGCGTCCGGCGAGATGCGCGGGATAGAGGGCCGAGGCGGCCACCAGCAGCACCACGGAGCCGAGGGTGAGGACCGCCGCCAGGGACGAGTAGTTCAGCTCCAGCCCCTGGAGCCATCCCTGGTGCCCCAGGAGCTGGGCGGCTGTCTGGCCGAGGAGATACCCGGCCACGGCGCCGACTACCCCCAGGGCCACGGCCTCGGCCATGAACAGCCCGCTCACGTGGGCCGGCGCCAGGCCGACGGCGTTGAAGGTGCCGATCTCGCGGGTGCGCTCCCACACGGCGCCGAGCATGGTGTTGAGGACGATGAGGGCGGCGATCAGCAGCGGCACCGCCAGCCCCGCCAGGCCCGAGACCGAGGCGGCGCCGACGGTGTTGATCAGCAGCCGCCGCCCCTCCAGGCCGCCGAAGAGGTTCAGGTCGAGGGTGCGGGCCAGCTCCACCAGGTCCCGGCGGATCTCCTGGCGGCCGCCGTCGAGGCGGATGCTCACCGAGGTCAGGGTCGCCCCCTCCCAACGCATGAGGGCGGCGAAGGGCAGAACCAGCGTCGAGTTGCCGGGCAGGTGGGCGAAGACCAGGGGCTCTCCGCCCTGGCCGCCGACCTCGGCCTCGCGCGGCTGCTGGGCCTCCGGGTCCAGCGGCGTCAGGGGCTCGCCGTTGAGGTCGGGGCGGTCCAGGGCGCCGGGAGCGAGCAGGCCCGCCACGCGGAAGACCTCGCCGAAGATCCGCACCTCCGCCTCTTCCAGCCGCCCGGGGTCGATCCCCAGGGAATCGGCCAGGGCCACCGGCAGCAGGCAGGCGTCCTCCTCCCCCCGGCGCAGCCAGCGCCCCGCGACCAGGCCCTCGCCAAGCAGCCCCTCGTCCCCCGCGGTGAGCCCCGCGAACCCCTGGACCCCCACCGCTCGATCCTCCTCCCCCGGCAGGTCCCCGTCCCCCGCGGTGAGTCCGCCGAACCCCTGGACCCCCACCGCCCGGTCCTCCTGCCCCAGCAGGCCCCCGTCGCTCTCGGTGAGCCCCGTGGACCGCTGGACCCCCACCGCTCGATCCTCCTCCCTCGGCAGGCCCCCGTCGCCGGCGGTGAGCCCCGCGGACCGCTGGACCCCCACCGCTCGATCCTCCTGCCCCTGGCGCTCGACCCGGAAGGCGGCCCCCGCGGACGAGGCCGTCATCCAGGCCCGCGGCGAGACCCGGTCCGCACCGAACCAGTCGCGCAGCATGCGCCAGCCCTCCAGCTCCATCGTCTTCCACCCCGGCATGCGCACGAGGGCGCCGTCGTACGCGGCCCCCGGCCCGATGTCGACCCAGTTGGTGCGCAGGGAGTCGCGGATCGATGTGAAGGAGAGGACCGAGAAGGTGAGCATGACCAGGGTGGCGCAGGTCAGACCGGTGCGCCACGGCCGGCGCCGCATCTGGGCCAGGCCGACGGCGACCGAGGCGAGCACCGCCCCCGAGCGCTGCACCCGCGCGCGCGCCCGCCGGCCCCCGGTCAGCTCCCGCAGCTCGCGGTTCAGCCGCCCCACGCCGAGAGCGGCCACCAGGATCCCGAGGGAGAGGGTGACGAAGCCGAGGAGGATGATCACCGGCGAGATCGACAGCTCGAAGGCCGGGTGCAGGTAGCGCAGGGCGACGAAGCCCAGCAGGAAGAGGACGAAGTAGCCGGCCACCTGGCGCCGCAGGCCGACGAAGCCGAAGAGCAGGCGCTCGGCGAAGTGGGCGAAGGGGATCAGCGCCGCCAGCAGGAAGAGGGCGCCCTGCACGACGCCGGAGCGGGTGCCCTCGACCTCGCGGTAGGCCGCCGCCGCCAGGGCCCAGGCGCGGCGGGCGCGGTCGACGGAGTCGCGGTGGCGCAAGGCGAGGCGGGCTTCCCCGGCCTCCCGCAGAAGCTCCCCGGAGCGTTCGTGGAAGGCGGCGAGCCGGGCGTTGCGCACCCCGTGGCGAAGCAGGCCCTCGATGCGCTCGCCGTTGAGGCCGTGCATGTCGGCCGCCACCCGGTGGGCCGTCTCCGGCAGGCGCCCCGGCCCGGCGGCGTACCCCGCCCCCCCGGGTGTCTCCGGCGAGCCGTTGACCAGCAGCAGCCGGCGCCCCAGGCCGTAGCGCCCGGTGGACATGACCGCCTTGAAGCGCGTCTCCGGCCGCGCGAAGAGGACGCCCACGGGCTCGGTCCAGGAGCCGATGCGGTTGCGGTACCCGAAGAGCTCCATCTCCGGCGCCGTCAGGGGCAGGCAGGCGCCGAAGACGGGCGGCTCGGCCTCCAGGGCCGCGTCGATCACCTGCAGGCGCTCCGGGGTGATCAGGTTGCGCGGGTCGAAGAGGGAGAGCAGGGCCGTCCCCCGCAGCGGGGCGGTGACGATCTGCACCTCCTCCTCCTCGCCGTCCATGGTGACGGTGAGGGTCCGCCGCGGCAGCCGGCGCTCGCCGTTCACGCCCCAGTCCGGGGCCTGGGTCACCGCTCCCGTCTCCGGGTCCAGCCCGTAGGCCTCCAGCCGCACCGGCTGGGTATAGATGATCCCCGACTCCAGCCCCGGGATGCGGTAGCGGCCCGAGTCGCCGGCCACGGCCAGGAAGTCGGGCCGCACCCCGCTCAGGGTGGGTTGCCGCAGGCGCACCCGCACCAGCGCCCCGGCCGTGGGCTGGTCCGGCAGATAGCTGCGGGGGCCGTAGTGGACGACGTCCCCGTGGACGGTCCCGAAGGCGTCGTCGCCCCAGGCCCATTCGGGGAGTCCGGGATCCCCGGCCAGACCGGCCACGACGTGGGCGAGCAGGTCCACCTGGCGCGCCAGCCGGGCGCAGTCCACCTGCCCGGCGAAGTCCGTGGGCGAGTCGAAGCCGGCGCGGCTGTCGTTGACGGTGACGAAGGCCAGGGCCGGACACCCGGCCAAAGCGGCCACGGACGCGTCGAGGGGGACAGTCAGGGCGAGGCCGCCGAGCCCCTGGCGGGACAGGTCCGGCCTCAGACCGTTGACAAGCTGCAGGGCGCCCCCCGCGGCCGAGTCCTCGTACGCGGCGGCCAGCTCCAGGACGCGGGACGTGACCGGCGGGACCAGCAGCGAGGTGCGGTACGGGTCCCGGGGCTTGAACACCCCCAGGCGCGAGCTGCGCGCCGACAGGTCCAGCCCCGCCACGAAGCGCAGGTCGAGGCCGGAGAGCCGCCGCAACAGGGGCGAGTCCTCTTCCTGGGTCTCGCGCTGGCCGGCGGCCTGCAGCAGCAGCGGCGTGAAGTGGCGCATCCCCGCCAGGTTCTGGAAGTGGCCCGCCGTCCACAGGAGCACCACGGTGCGCGCCGGCGGTCGCGCCGCCAGACGCCGGGCCAGCTCCAGCAGGGCCGCCGCGCCCGAGGCCTGCTCCGCCCCCGGCGCCAGGGCCGGCACCGGCGAGACGGCGTCGTAGTACGCCGTCAGCAGGACCGCCTCCCCCCGCAGCGCCGGGTCCCGCCCCTCGACGATGGCCACGAGGTTCCGCCCGGCGGCCTCGCGCCAGGACATGCGCCCGGAGAGGCGCACACGCGCTCCCTCTCGGGCCAGCTGCCGCAGGCGGCCGGCCTCGGGCGCCCGCGCGTAGAGCCGCGGCAGGTCGGCGGGCACGTCGAGGAACTTCAGCTCCGCCTCCTTGCGGTGGGCCCCCGCCGACTCCAGAAACACCACGGCCGCCGCCCCCAGGTGGAAGGCGTCGACCCAGGCGCGGCCGGAGTCGTAATCGAGGAGCACGACGCGCCCGGCCACCGGCTGGCCCTCGAGGCCGCCGCCGTCCCCGCCGTCGGCCAGCGGCCCTTCCAGCCCGCCGGGAGGCAGGGTCGGCGTGCGCACGAGGTTGGGCCACACGCCGAAGAGCCTCAGGGATTCGGTCGCCGTCTCCGCGCGGAACCCCTCGTCGATTGGTACGGGGACGGGGAACTCGTGGCGGTGGATCTCCTCGATGCCGATGGACTGCAGTTCGGCGGTGAGCCAGTCGGCGGCCTCGAGGATCCCGGGGTAGCCGGTCATGCGCGAGGTGGGGGCGGAGAGGGCGGTGACGGTGCGGCGGAGGTTTTCCTGCAGGTCTGGGGCGGGGTCCGCGGGGGAGGGGGCGGCCAGGAGGGGGGAGAGGAGGAGCGCAGCCATTCCTCTCGTCTTGTGACTACACGTTTGGATACGTATTATCGCCAGTAATGGGGGACGTAGGAGACCCGAAAGAATATGGGGACACTCACCGTGCCGTTGGGGGTAGCCGATCCTCAAGGCCGCCGTTACGAGATCGTCGAGGCTATAGTGGACCCGGGGCGACTTACACGGCCCTGCCGCTTTCGATCCTGGAACGCCTCGGCGTGGTTCCGCACGGCGCCCGGAGGTTCGTCCTCGCCGACGGCCGCCGCGTCGAGGTAGGCTTCGGCCGGATCTGGATGCGGCTCGACGGCCGCGAGGAGATCTCGCCAGTCGTCTTCCCGGAGGACTGGCTTCGGTGAACCGGGTAGAGATGCAGGAGCCGATGTAGAACTATTAGAAAGCCTGACCAGACACACCGCTGTGATACAGCGCAGCCAACGAACGAGGAGAGGCCATGACGATCGACATGCAGGTCTTGAAGGACGCGGTCTCGGGGAGGGCCGCGGCGTTTCGGTGCGTGACAGAATACCAACCGGCAGGAGGCCCCGGGGACAAGGTATTTCCCCCGACGTACGAAGGCGGCAAGTACGCCACCGAGGAGCGCGTTGATCCTGGCACTGGCGAGATTCGGCCGTGCGTTCTCTTGGACTCCGTGCAGTCGCAGGCCAACCGGATGGAGTTGGCACTGCTGGAGGCACACCGAGCAGGAAAGGCAAAGCTTCCCCTGCTGGTAACGCGCTTCGATCAGGAAGAACTGCTCAGAAAGTTCTCGGTGACCAGCCTAGAGGCGCCTCATCGCATTGCAGACGCCCTCTTCCGCGACAGCCTGCTGGACGGGAGGACCTTTCGCAAGTCTGAGAGGGGCCGCGTGCTCGACACTGCGGACATCGGCAACGCCACCGGCCTGTTCGGACTGTGCCCGACAGCGCTGGTGTTCGGACTGTGGGACTCCACCGGGCCTCGCGGCGGACTGGGCTGCAAGTTCCAGCGCGCGGTCGTATCCGAAATCGTGGGGTACGACGCCGTGGCCGGCGTCAAGACGGCAAGTCGCATTGATCCTGCCCAAATCATGCTCGGGGCAGGCCCCCTGTACGAGCGCCGGTCTCCCGGCGAGGACAGGCCGGATTGGACTCTGGATGAAGGCGCGGGGTCCAGGAAACTCGGCAAGGACAAGAAGGGCAAGCCGTCCGAGGCCAACCACGGAAACGTGACCCCGAGTGTCGCGGAAGGAGGCTTCACCATTTCCAGGGCACGGCAGACCACCACCCTGTCACTGGCCGTCCTGCGGCGTCTCCGGTTCCCGCTTGATGAGGCCGGGGATTCTCGCCCCGAGACCGATCTTGCAGCCCGCACCGCCTTGGCGGCCCTGGGTCTGGCGGCGGGCGCCTTGGCGCGAATCGATACGGACCTGCGTTCCCGCTGCCAGTTGTTCGCCGCGAGCGAGCCGACGTGGGAACTGCTCGATCATCCCGGGCAGCCACCGTCCGAATTCGAACTTGGTCCCGAAGATGCGCTGGAGCTGTTGGAAGAAGCGGTTGCCGGCGCCAAGGATGCCGGCCTGCCGTGGGAGGGCGAAATCGAGCTGACCCCGTCCCCTGACTTGGTAGTACTCCTCCGGCGCAGCCAGGAATTGGCGGTCGCATCGGGAGATGAGGACGCCTGATGTTCGCCCTTGGCCTCCACTACCTGAACGGGTGGTCGATGGCAGCGGCGGACGGGCCGCGAAAGGAGCGGGCCGAATGGCCGCCGCATCCGGACCGGGTGTTCATGGCGATGGCGGCAGCCTGGTTCGAGACCGGCGAAGATCCTTCCGAAGGCGAGGCCCTGCGCTGGCTTGAAGCCTTGCCGCCGCCTTCGATTTCGTCCTCGGAGGCTGAGACTCGCGCCACTGTCGTTAGCTATGTACCCGTCAACGACGATGGTGGGGGGAAGAAGAGTAGTCCGAAGACCGAGATCGACAAGCTCAGAAACAAAGGCCTGGCTGTCATCCCGGAGGATCGGTTGCGCCAGCCCCGTGGTTTTCCGGTTGCCATTCCCCACGACCCGACGGTGCATCTGATCTGGCCAGAGATCGAGGTAGGTACTCATCGCGACGCCCTGGAACGGCTGGCCGCCAAGGTCACCCATGTGGGGCATTCCGCCTCCTTTGTACAAGCGTGGCTGGAAGCTAGTCCACCGGACCGCACGTGGATTCCGGCGACAGGCGTCGCGCTTCGGCGACTGCGCGTGACGAGCCCTGGGCGCTTGAAGAGCCTGGAAACCCGGGTGAACCGAGCCTCCTGGATAGCCTTCCACGATCTTCGCGGAGAGATCAAGCAAGCTGAAGCGGACCTCAAGGGCATGAAGCAACCGCCAAGGGTGCCCTGGGAGGCATTCCCGGATGTGGTGATACTGGCCAGTGAGTCCAAGGTCAAGCAGCATCCAGACTATCCCGACGCGAAATCGAGTCACCACGTGCCTGCTGCTGCCAACCTGGTTGACAGCCTGGTGGACGAGTCGGGAATCACACAGGTCCGATCACTGATCACTGAAGTTAGCGAGCGCGGCGAGCCCCTGTTGGTCAGCGCAAGCGCCTGTGAGGGCGCAGGCTTCAATGCAATCCCGGCCTCCTTGGCGAAACTGTTGAGCGAGCGCCTGGACACGTCGACCACCAGGACCGTCGTTCAAGCCAATATCGTCAACCATACAGGAGCTGACGGCTATGGCCGACTCGCTCGGCAAGCAGTATTCGAAGGAGTGGTTGAGAAGGGAAGCGAATACCTGATGGTTGATGATTTCGTCGGTCAGGGCGGCACACTGGCAAATCTACGAGGCTGGATCGAGAAAAGGGGCGGCAACGTCGTCGGTGCCGTTGTGCTGGCCGGCAAGCCGTACTCTGCTAAACTGAACCCTTCACAGGAGCAACTGCATGAACTCCGACAAGAGCACGGATCAGACTTTGAAGAGTGGTGGAAGGAGCACTTCGGCCACACCTTCGATTGCCTTACTCAATCGGAAGCTCGGTACCTCGCCCGCTCCCCGGATGTTGACACCATCGGAGATCGACTTGCTGCGGCAATGCGTAAAGGAAGTGGAAGATGTCACGCACGAAGTCCTCGCGAGCAAAAAAGCCACATCGAGGAAATGAAAGCGTGCCTGGATGACCGCTTTCCCAATGGGGAACCCGTGACCCTACGCCCGGCGCCTAGCCGCTGGCAGGGATACGATAGACCCCTGAAAGACAAGGCCCCCGATGCCTCCAGTTCGGTCTTTGACCCTCGCCTCACAGTCCTCGGCATCAGAGGCCAGCGCGTGTCCTTACCGGCGACGCTGAAGCTCACGGCGGCCCTGCGCGGCCTATTGACGAAAAAGTGTCCAGAACAGCCGCCGCCCGAGTGGTTCAGCGGCCACCGTCCGGACGGTACGCCCACCGCCGAACCGCATCTGGCTTTGACTCCGCTCCCCTTCGTTGGCGCGGAACATGCAGATGGCCGCATTATGGGTCTGGCCATAGTCCTGCCGGCAGACTTGGACCAAGAGGTGGCCGGAAGGTGTCTATCCTTCCTGCACGATTCCGTTACCGGCTTGCCGTGCGAACATCCGTTGTTCGACGGCCAGTGGTTCGAGTGCGCCATTGACTTGGAAACCCGCGAACGTCCGCCGACGAACCTGGATCCCGGCACCTGGACAAGGGAGTCATGCGTCTGGGCAAGCGTGACCCCGGTGGTCCTGAACCGACATTTCGACGGCAAGGACAAGTGGGAGCGAGCCGCCGAGAGCGTCAAGGAGATGTGCGGGCACATCGGTCTGCCGAGACCTCGCCAGGTTCTGCTGCACCCGGTTTCCTTGGTCGAAGGCGTTCCCCATTCGAGGGAGTTTCCACAGTTGACGCGCAAAGGCGGCGGCGGACGACGGAGCCACAACCATGCGGTGATCGTCTTCGACGAGCCGGTGCGCGGGCCGGTGCTCCTGGGGGCAGGACGTTTCCGGGGGTATGGTCTTTGCCGCCCGCTGGATGAACGAGGTCGGGAGCGTGGCTGAGTTGAAGCATGGGCCGATGTCCGACGAGCGGAAGCTCGAGTCGATCAAGAGCCTGACGAAGGGTGAGGCTGGCGTCTCCGGCCAGAGCGACGTTCAGATGGGGCACGCCGAGTTGAGCAGTACAGATTTCGCCGAGTTCTTTGCTGCATTGTGGGGCCATCCCCCCTTCGCGTGGCAGCAGGCACTTGCGGATAGAGTCCTGGGAAATGCAGAGACGCCTTGGCCCGAAGCCATCGCCCTGCCGACCGCCTCCGGCAAGACCGCGTGCCTGGACATAGCGATCTTCGCGCTGGCGGTTCAGGCGGTTCGGCTGGACCGGAAGCAGGCGATCACCGCGCCGCGCCGCATTTTCTTCGTGGTGGATCGGCGCGTAATAGTGGATGAGGCCCATGAACGCGCCTGCCGGATGGCGAAGAAACTGGTAGATGCTGAGGACGGCATTCTGAAGACGGTTGCGGACAATCTCCGTAGAATCGCTCGCGGGGGGATGGCCGGATCGGCGAAGGAACTTCCGCTCGCTGCCCATGTACTGCGCGGCGGCATGTACCGGTCGGAGGCATGGGCGCGCCATCCGCTGCAACCGGCGGTCGTGGCCTCGACCGTCGATCAGGTTGGCTCCCGCCTGTTGTTCCGCGCCTACGGACGCAGCCCCGGCACCTGGCCGATCTACGCCGGGCTCATCGCCAACGACAGCCTGATCCTGCTCGACGAAGCGCACTGCGCGCAGCCGTTCCTGCAGACCTTGCAGGCGGTGAGGCGTTTCCGGACGTGGGCGCTTGCTCCTCTGGATCGTCCGTTTCATCCCGTGGTCATGTCGGCCACACCTCCTCCTGGAACAGCGGACGTCTTCGAAGACCCGTCAGGCGAAGGTCGTGATCCGGATCATCCGCTGGGTCGCCGACAACTGGCGCGCAAGCCCACCGTATTGCAGACAGTCGAGAGAGCCCGGGGGAAGCGGGCCTCGAGTGAGCTGGCCAAAGCCTTGGCCGAGTCCGCCTCCGGGTTGATCAACGACGACCGCCGCGCCGTCGTGGTGTTCGTCAACCGAGTCGCCGCGGCGCGGGAGACTCACCGGCTGTTGGCCTCCGACTACCGGGACCGTGCTCTCCTGCTCACCGGGCGCATGCGTCCCGTCGACAAGGATATCGTCCAGCAACGCCTGCAATTACTGGGGTCTGCTCTGGCCACCGAGCGCTCTCTGGATGCGCCATGGATCGTCGTCGCTACGCAGACTCTGGAGGTCGGGGCCGACCTCGATTTCGATGGTCTTGTGACGGAATGCGCCAGCCTCGACGCCCTGCGTCAGCGCTTTGGCCGCTTGAACCGCATGGGACGACCGATCGAAGCGCGAGCAGTGATCCTCGTGCGCGGCGACCAAGACGACTCCGGGAAGGCGCAGGACGACCCCGTTTACGGCAAGGCCCTGACCAATACCTGGACATGGCTTAACAAGCTCAAGAACGAGGACGATGAGGTTGACTTCGGCATCGCCCATATCGCGGAATACCTCCCCCAGGGCGATGCACTGGACCGGCTCAATGCCCCCGCCGTCGATGCCCCGGTGATGCTTCCCGCCCACGTCGATTGCTGGGCGCAGACAGCGCCGAAGCCGGCACCCTCCCCTGACGTGGCCCTGTTTCTGCGCGGCCCTCGGGAAGGCGCTGCTGACGTACAGGTCTGCTGGCGCGCCGACTTGCTTCTGACGACCGAGGAAGGGCGAATGCACGCGCTGCAGTCATTGTACTTGTGTCCGCCGTGCAGCAGCGAAACGCTGCCGGTGCCGATCAGCATGTTCAGGGGTTGGCTGGCCGGAGAAGACGCGGAAGATGACAGCAGCGACGTGGAGGGCAGCGCCGCGCCTGGCGATAGGGACGAAGAGAGCGTCCTCCATCCAGGTCGCGAGGTGATCCGGTGGAAAGGAGCCGAAACGAAGGCAGGGGACATCACGGCCGACCCCGGGGACATTCGTCCGGGCGATGTTATCGTCGTCCCCGCCACGCACCCCCTCCCGCGTCATCGGCTTGGAGACCTGTCGCCGGACCTGGACGTAGGAGACCGCGCCTGCCGTCTCGCGCGGGCAAGACCCATCCTGCGCATCCACAGGGACTTGGTGGACGCCTGGCCGGACACCGGCTCAACCAGCGAAGGCGCTCGTGAGTTGCTGAAGGACCTGGATCGTCGATTCGAGGACGACCCGGATGGGATCACCGGTGACTTGCGCCACCTGCTCACAGAGCTTTCTGACTCGCCCGAAGCGACTTGGCTATCAACAGCGGCAAGGGAACTCTGCGCGGAGTCCAGACTCGACCACGCCTACCACGTGGTCGGCAACAGCATCGTCCTCGTCGGACGCCGTCCGATACCTTCGCTCACCCACGGCGCCGACAGCTTCAGCGACGAAGACGACGTGGCCACTTCCGGCACATCGCATGGCAATGGGGCCCCCGTTAGACTTCCGACCCACCTGTCCGGGGTCGAGGCCCTCGCCCGCTGCCATGCCTCCGCATGTGGATTGCCCGAAGACCTGGTCGAGACCATTGCCCGCGCGGGCCGGCTCCACGACTTGGGCAAGACCGATCGACGGTTCCAGTCCCTGCTGCGGGGCGGCGCTCCCTGGCTCGGCGGGGAACCGCTCGCCAAATCGGCTGGACTCCCCAGAACCCGCGCTGCCCGGGCGCGGGCGCGCAGGGACTCCGGCTATCCGGAAGGGGGGCGACATGAACTGTTGTCGACAAGGCTGGCCGAGAGTGCGCCGGCCCTGCTTCCTGACCGGGAGGACCTGCGCGATCTGATCCTCCACCTGATTGCCAGTCATCACGGCCACTGCCGGCCCTTCGCGCCGGTGGTGAGCGACGAGCAGGGCGTGGACGTGGACTTCGAGTGGAGCGGACATCGCGCGCAATGGTCCGGGGCCACTGGGCTCGAACGCCTCGACTCCGGGGTCTCAGACCGATACTGGAAGCTGGTGCGGCTCTATGGCTGGTGGGGCTTGGCTTGGCTGGAGGCTCTTCTGCGGCTTGCGGACTGGCGGCAGAGCGATCTGGAGGAGGAGACAGATGACGGCCAGTGAGTCTCCGGGCTTGTTGCTCAACGGCCTCGATGGCAGCAATCCACTGGGATTCCTCGCGGCCGTCGGGGTCTTGAGGACTGTGGCTGAGGCCGACTCTTGCCCGGACTGGCGAGTGCGTTGGGAACTGCGGGAGGGCAGCTGGTCCCCTGTGCTACTGGGAGACACAACCCTGGCCGCAGATGGTCTGATCCAAATCCTCATGCCCACCCTGATGGGAATGAAGGGCCATCCTGCGCTATCCTTCGCCGATGACCTGACGCTGAGTTGCGCTGACTTCCGGGGAGTGGCTCTGTCCGCTTGCGACGCTGCCGATCCCAGCGATCGACGCCATGCCGACTTCATGGCCGCCTTCGGCTGCGACAGCCACCCCATCTCTCCCAAGGATCCGCGCATCCAGGACACAGCGCTGCGAACCATGAGCGGCGCAGGACATCAGCACTTCATCGGCTCGATGCGAGAACTGGTGCAAGAGACCGATGCCGCTCATTTGCGCGCTTCCCTGTTCGAGCCGTGGCAGTATGCGGATCCCAAGCCGAGCCTTCGCTGGGATCCTGTGGACGACCGCAGGTACGCCCTACGTTGGAGAGCTCCTTCGGGCGACCCGGTGCGCACCATGCGCGGGGCCAACCGTCTCGCCGTGGAGGCACTGCCCCTTTTTCCGACCGCGCCCGGGGAACGGCGGCTCCAAACGACCGGCTTTTCCCAGCGCCGGGGCCAGGGCGTGCTGTTCACTTGGCCGATCTGGGAAGGGCCATTGAACATCGATACCCTGCGCTCACTGCTCGGCATGGCCGAACTGCAGGAGCCTCGCCCGGATCGAGAGATTCTTCGAGCAAGAGGAGTCGTCGAGATCTACCGGAGTCAGCGCATCACCGAGGGCAAGTATCGCAACTTCACCCCTGCTCTACCTGCATGACCACCGCTGCGCCAAGCGACATGCCTCCTGACGGGGGAACATCCATGCCCCGACGCAGACTCCCCA
Organism: Candidatus Latescibacterota bacterium; assembly: GCA_964291625.2. GTDB lineage: Bacteria > Latescibacterota > UBA2968 > UBA8231 > UBA8231 > UBA8231. The sequence continues at coordinate 980,886 of OZ220089.1, forward strand.
TAGGCATCCAGACCCTCCGCGAGATCCGCGAGCAAGGCTGCTACTACGTCGACAAGACCCCGCACATCCGGTGGCTGCTCGACGGGGGCAAGCACTACTTCCTCACCCGCCCCCCGGGCTTCGGCAAAAGTCTGTTCCTCGACACCTGCAAGGAGCTGTTCGAGGGCAACGAACCCCTGTTCGAGGGGCTGGACATCCACGAGCACTGGGACTGGACGGCGCGCCACCCGGTCGTTCGCCTCGACTTCAGCAGTGGCAACTTCGGCAACTACCAGGGACCGGAAGACCTGCGGACGGAACTGGCGGCGCAGTTGAGCGTCATGGAGCACCAAGCAAAGGTAACCCCTCGCTACGCCGACCCGTCTATCCGTCTCGGGCGCCTGCTCGAGGAGCTGCACGAGCGTACCGGCCGCCGCGTGGCAGTCCTCGTGGACGAGTACGAGAAGCCGGTCCTGGACAACCTCGACACCCCCGAAACCGCCCGCGCCATCCGCGACTACCTGTTCGGGTTCTACGCGACCATCAAGTCCAGCGACGCCGACATCTACTTCAGCCTTGTCACCGGGGTCCACAAGTTTCCCCTGGCCGGGCCCTTCTCCGGCCTCAACAACCTGATCGACATCACCCTGGATCCGCGCTGTGCCGCCATTTGCGGCTTCACCGATTCGGAACTGGACGGGGTGTTCGCCCCTGAGTTGCCGGGCCTCGACCGGGGCGAAATCCGCGCCTGGTACAACGGCTACAACTGCCGGGGCGATGAGAAGCTCTACAAGCCCTTCGACATCCTGCGGCTCTTCGACAAGCGCGAGTTCGGCGCCTGGCAGTGCGGGACCGGCCTTTCGGCCTTCCTGGTGGAAGAGCTGACCGGACGCGGGATCCGCTCCGCTGATCTGGACGAAATGCTGGGCACCCCCAACCTGCTTGCCACGTTCGACGTGGAGCAATTGACGACGGAGGCGCTGCTGTTCCAGGCCGGCTACATCACGATCACGGAGGAACGGGAACGCGGCCACAGGTTGTTCTTTGGTCTGGGTTGTCCCAACCGCGCCGCACGCACACGACTCGACAAGGCACTGCGTACTTGAGCGAACACCGCCAGCTCTCCCTCCCGCTGCCCCCGGCGCCGGCCGATGGCGACACGCCCCTCGTGCCTGCCCGCATGGTGAACGAGTGGGTCTACTGCCCGCGCCTGGCCTACCTGGAGTGGGTGGAGGGCGAGTGGGCCGAGAGCGGGGACACGGCCGAGGGGCGGCGCGCCCACGTGAGGGTCGACGAGGGCGGGGGCCGCCTGCCGGACCCCGACGAACTCGGAGAGGAGAAGGCCCGGGCGCGGTCGGTCACCCTCTCGTCCGAACGCCTCGGCGTGATCGCCAAGATGGACGTGGTGGAGACCGGCGACGGCCTGGCCATGCCCGTGGACTTCAAGAAGGGCAAGCGGCCCCACGTCGCCGCCGGCGCCTACGATCCCGAGCGCGTCCAGCTCTGCGTGCAGGCCATGATCCTGGAGGACAACGGCTACAAGGTCGAGCAGGCGGCCTTGTGGTACGCGGGCTCTCGCGAGCGGGTGCGGATCGTCCTGGACCCGGAGCTGCGGGCCACGACCCTGGAGGCGATCACGGGCCTGCGCTCCGCCGCGACTGCGGGTCATCGGCCGCCGCCGCTCGAGGACAGCCCCAAGTGCCCCCGCTGCTCGCTGGCCGGGATCTGCCTGCCCGACGAGACCAACCTCTTCCGCAAGGGCAATCCCCCGCGCCCCCTCAACCCCTCCGACGACCCGGCCCTGCCCCTCTACGTCCAGACCCCGGGAGCGCGGGTCCGAAAGACCGGCGACCGCCTGCGGGTGGAGACCGAAGAGGAGAAGGTGGAAGTCCCCTTGATCGATGTCTCCCAGGTCTCGCTCTTCGGTCCCGTCTCGCTGACCACCCCGGCCCTGCACGAGCTCATGCGCGCCGGGATTCCCGTGTCCTGGTTCTCCACGGGCGGCTGGTTCCTCGGCCACACCACCGGCACCGGCCATGGCAACGCGGCCGTGCGCGAGGCCCAGTACCGGACCGCCTTCGACAAGCGCAGCAGCCTGGCCTTCGCGCGGGACCTCGTGGCCGCCAAGGTGCGCAACTCGCGTACGCTGTTGCGCCGCAACTGGCGCGTCGACGGCGACGCGGAGGAGAAAAACGAAGTGCTGGTGCGGCTGAAAGGAGTCGCCCGGCGGGTGCCCCGCGCCGAGGACGACCGGCAACTGCTGGGCCTGGAGGGGGAGGCCGCGGCCGTCTACTTCGCCGCCTTCGAGAGCATGCTGGCCAAGAGTGCGGGACAGGACCTGGGCGGCTTCTCCTTCGACAAGCGCAACCGGCGCCCGCCCACCGATCCGGTGAACGCGACCCTGTCCCTGGCCTACTCCCTGTTGACCCGCCACTTCACGACGGCGATCTCGGCGACCGGACTGGACCCCTACATGGGCCTCTACCACCGGCCCCGTCACGGCCGGCCGGCCTTGGCCCTGGACCTGATGGAACCCTTCCGTCCCATCGTCGCGGACTCCTGCGTCGTCCAGGCGATCAACAACGGCGAGATCAAGCCGGGCGACTTCGTCTTCAACGGGGCCGCGTGTTCGTTGAAGCCCGCCGGCCGCAAGGCTTTCCTCGCATCCTTCGAGCGCCGCCTGGAGCAGGAGACCACCCACCCCCTCTTCGGGTACCGCGTCTCCATGCGCCGGCTCATCGAGGTGCAGGCCCGCTTGCTCGCCCGCCACCTGCAGGGCGAGATCGTCCCCTATCCGCACTATCTTCCCCGGTAGCCGCATGGCCACGGAACGACTCTACATCGTCGCCTACGACATCTCCAAACCGAAACGGTGGCGCCGCGTGTTCAAGACGATGAAGGGCTACGGCCACTGGGTGCAGTTGTCGGTCTTCCAGTGCCGGCTGACGGCCCGTCGCCGCGCCGAGATGGCCGCCCGGCTGGACGGCCTGATCATGCCGGCCGAGGACCACGTCCTGATCGTGGACCTTGGCCCCGCGGACCAAGTCGATCCTCACGTGGAAAGCCTGGGCAAAGGCTATGCAGCGCCCGTCCGGCAGGCTACGATCGTCTGAGGATACTGCCGGTGCCCCTGCGAGCGCTCCAGTGCAAGACCGATTCGCCGGGGAGCCCTCGCACCCGCGCTACCTCATGGGTGACAACGAGATAGGTCCATTCCACCCGATGCCCTGTAGCAACGAATCACATCCCGAGAGAGCGCCAGGCCCAGAGCTCGCAGTCCGCCTGTCAACCGTCTACCGCGCAAGGAGATAGCGCGGGGCCGTCTTCCGGGGCGAAGCTGCCCCGGCCTCATTGAAGCTTCTTTGGTGAAGTCTTGCCGGAGATTGCCCGAGGCGTCTTCCGGGGCGAAGCTGCCCCGGCCTCATTGAAGCAGGGGGGGGAGCTGATCGACGATCCACGACATGATGTCTTCCGGGGCGAAGCTGCCCCGGCCTCATTGAAGCGGGGGGGTGGCCCGGGGGGTTGGGGGAGAACCTGGCCTGTCTTCCGGGGCGAAGCTGCCCCGGCCTCATTGAAGCCGCCGCGGCCGCCGGCCCGCCGGGCCCGGCCGCCCAGTCTTCCGGGGCGAAGCTGCCCCGGCCTCATTGAAGCAGGTTGGCGCTTGTCAGGTAGAGGATCGACGGCGCGTCTTCCGGGGCGAAGCTGCCCCGGCCTCATTGAAGCGACGTAGTGGGGATTGTCGTCCAACTCCAGGTATCCGTCTTCCGGGGCGAAGCTGCCCCGGCCTCATTGAAGCCCGGGAACTCGGCGAGGAGCTGGCCGAACGCCACGCGTCTTCCGGGGCGAAGCTGCCCCGGCCTCATTGAAGCGTGAAGTCGGCGCCCGAGGACGCCCCGCTGACGATGTCTTCCGGGGCGAAGCTGCCCCGGCCTCATTGAAGCCAGGCGGAGGTTGGGTTCGTCCGTCTCGCCCTCGGCCGGTCTTCCGGGGCGAAGCTGCCCCGGCCTCATTGAAGCGACAGCAGGCCGTAGGAGGCCGCCGTCGCCCCGGCGGGTCTTCCGGGGCGAAGCTGCCCCGGCCTCATTGAAGCGGGCGGACCCTTGTCGCTACGTATGGCTTCAAGGAACGTCTTCCGGGGCGAAGCTGCCCCGGCCTCATTGAAGCCGCGGGCCCGTCACGGCGCCTCGCCGCCGGCGCCCCGGTCTTCCGGGGCGAAGCTGCCCCGGCCTCATTGAAGCGTGTACTGGCCCGCGTCGCTGGCGGCCCCGGTCTGTTGTCTTCCGGGGCGAAGCTGCCCCGGCCTCATTGAAGCTGGAGTTAGGAATACGGCCATGCGACCGCCGATTGTGTCTTCCGGGGCGAAGCTGCCCCGGCCTCATTGAAGCAGGGCCTCCAGCGGGGTATGAGAGTCCACGACCACGGGTCTTCCGGGGCGAAGCTGCCCCGGCCTCATTGAAGCATCCCAAGGCGCTCGTCCCCTTCAACGCGATCCTGGGTCTTCCGGGGCGAAGCTGCCCCGGCCTCATTGAAGCCGAGGCCCTGGAGTCCAACTTCATCACTCAGATCCTGTCTTCCGGGGCGAAGCTGCCCCGGCCTCATTGAAGCGGAACGAATGCGGCAACGGCCGTGTCGTAGCTTACCAGTCTTCCGGGGCGAAGCTGCCCCGGCCTCATTGAAGCCCCTCCGGGCCCGGCCGCTACCACTTCCGGGTGCGCGCGTCTTCCGGGGCGAAGCTGCCCCGGCCTCATTGAAGCGCCCTGAACGCCCGGGACAGGTGGGGTACCTTCATGGTGTCTTCCGGGGCGAAGCTGCCCCGGCCTCATTGAAGCCCGGGGGTGATGGACTACGACTTGACGGAGGTCGAGTCTTCCGGGGCGAAGCTGCCCCGGCCTCATTGAAGCCGACGAGCTCGGCGGGGAGGATCTGCAGAAGCTGGGTCTTCCGGGGCGAAGCTGCCCCGGCCTCATTGAAGCCGGTGAAGCAGGGTCGCGTCCCAGGCCTTGACCTCCTGTCTTCCGGGGCGAAGCTGCCCCGGCCTCATTGAAGCCCCGTCGTCTTCATCTTCCCGGTCGTCGCCGGGGTCTTGTCTTCCGGGGCGAAGCTGCCCCGGCCTCATTGAAGCCGGAACATCCAGGCGGCGCAGGACACGGAATCGGCCTTGTCTTCCGGGGCGAAGCTGCCCCGGCCTCATTGAAGCCCGAGGTCGATTCCACGGACCGGATGCCGGTGAGCCGTCTTCCGGGGCGAAGCTGCCCCGGCCTCATTGAAGCCTCGACCAGAACCCCACCGACATGCCGGACACGTCCGTCTTCCGGGGCGAAGCTGCCCCGGCCTCATTGAAGCGTGAATGCGATCCGGGCCTTGCCGCCCTTCCGGTAGGTCTTCCGGGGCGAAGCTGCCCCGGCCTCATTGAAGCGAGATCACCGGGTTCACCAGCGGCACGGTCACCACCGTCTTCCGGGGCGAAGCTGCCCCGGCCTCATTGAAGCCGGCCGGCCGTGGCGCTTGTTCCACACGCCGAGCCCGGACCAGTCTTCCGGGGCGAAGCTGCCCCGGCCTCATTGAAGCCCCGGGCCCCGCGGCCAGGTCGAAGCGCGCGAACGCCGTCTTCCGGGGCGAAGCTGCCCCGGCCTCATTGAAGCATAGGGCACGGGCACATCGGCGTCCGGGCGAGGGGAGTCTTCCGGGGCGAAGCTGCCCCGGCCTCATTGAAGCGGCACGACCAGCTGGCTCTCCATCCACGCGATGTTCCGGTCTTCCGGGGCGAAGCTGCCCCGGCCTCATTGAAGCGATCCCGCCCGGGCGCACGTGCAGCAGATCCAAAGGGGTCTTCCGGGGCGAAGCTGCCCCGGCCTCATTGAAGCACGGATCCCCTCTTCTCGGCGAGTGCGATCAGATGGTCTTCCGGGGCGAAGCTGCCCCGGCCTCATTGAAGCAGGTTGTCGACCGTGATCGTGGCCGTGGACCGGAGCGTCTTCCGGGGCGAAGCTGCCCCGGCCTCATTGAAGCACGGTGATCGGCACCGTGACCGACACCCCGCCGGACGTCTTCCGGGGCGAAGCTGCCCCGGCCTCATTGAAGCCTCTTGTCAGTTGCCATACCTGCTTCACCGCCTTTCGTGTCTTCCGGGGCGAAGCTGCCCCGGCCTCATTGAAGCGTATCCCGTGCGTCATCGACGCGCCTCTATCGGGTGTCTTCCGGGGCGAAGCTGCCCCGGCCTCATTGAAGCACGTCCAGGTAGTGCCACGGCCCCGGGACGCGGCCCTTGTCTTCCGGGGCGAAGCTGCCCCGGCCTCATTGAAGCACGTAGAAGCTGTAATACTCCCCGGGCGCAATCAGCCACGTCTTCCGGGGCGAAGCTGCCCCGGCCTCATTGAAGCCCGGGACTATCGGGGCCCTCCCGGCCCCCTCGAAGATGTCTTCCGGGGCGAAGCTGCCCCGGCCTCATTGAAGCGACGGCGGCGGGGCCTTCCTTCAGAAGTGGGAGAACAGTCTTCCGGGGCGAAGCTGCCCCGGCCTCATTGAAGCAACGACAGCTAGCTGCGCGTTGCGATCCGCCGCCTTGTCTTCCGGGGCGAAGCTGCCCCGGCCTCATTGAAGCTACGCCTATGGGAGTCGCTTCAGCATGTCCCGCCAGTCTTCCGGGGCGAAGCTGCCCCGGCCTCATTGAAGCTGGGAGAGCGTGCGGACCCTGTCCCTATGGAGCGCCGAGTCTTCCGGGGCGAAGCTGCCCCGGCCTCATTGAAGCTCCTTCTTCGTCCAGTCCTTCCCGGCCGGCTGCAGGCGGGTCTTCCGGGGCGAAGCTGCCCCGGCCTCATTGAAGCGACCAGCCCGTCCGTCTTCACTTGTCGCCCTCCTCCGCTGTCTTCCGGGGCGAAGCTGCCCCGGCCTCATTGAAGCCCGCTCGGACCCGGCCCGGTATGCCCACGTCTACGGAGTCTTCCGGGGCGAAGCTGCCCCGGCCTCATTGAAGCCCCAGGCCGTGGTAGTGCAGCGGCGCCGTCGCCGTCCGTCTTCCGGGGCGAAGCTGCCCCGGCCTCATTGAAGCACGCCGATTCACGCCGATTCACGCCGGAGTCCTCGAGGTCTTCCGGGGCGAAGCTGCCCCGGCCTCATTGAAGCCGATGGCCGTCGTTGGTCGACGGCTCGCGGGTGGTGGCGTCTTCCGGGGCGAAGCTGCCCCGGCCTCATTGAAGCGGGATGAACTCGATCGAGAGACCGCGGAGGATGCGAGGTCTTCCGGGGCGAAGCTGCCCCGGCCTCATTGAAGCTGGGTGGCCATGCTGTCCCTCCGTGGGGTGGGTGATCGTCTTCCGGGGCGAAGCTGCCCCGGCCTCATTGAAGCTTGGATAGCGGGGTGTAGTTGTCCGTCACACGGATGGTGTCTTCCGGGGCGAAGCTGCCCCGGCCTCATTGAAGCACCGTCACCCGCTCAGGGGATCTATCCATACCCGTATGTCTTCCGGGGCGAAGCTGCCCCGGCCTCATTGAAGCCGCCTTCAGTCATTACCACACGTAACCACGCCGCCGGTCTTCCGGGGCGAAGCTGCCCCGGCCTCATTGAAGCGGATTGACGGGGCGAAGGGTCTTGAGCAGGGCCGAGTCTTCCGGGGCGAAGCTGCCCCGGCCTCATTGAAGCGCGTTGAGGATGTAGAGGCCGGTCTTGAGGTTCACCGTCTTCCGGGGCGAAGCTGCCCCGGCCTCATTGAAGCAGGTGCGGACACACTTCGGCTGGTTGTGCCGGACCGGTCTTCCGGGGCGAAGCTGCCCCGGCCTCATTGAAGCGCTTGTACCCCCTCCAGACGCCTATACGGGCCCCAGAGTCTTCCGGGGCGAAGCTGCCCCGGCCTCATTGAAGCGCCGTGTCCGACCTGCCGGCCGCCGGCGGGGCCTCGTGTCTTCCGGGGCGAAGCTGCCCCGGCCTCATTGAAGCTTGTCCAGCGCCTGGCGGGTCAGGCGGAGGGAGCGGGGTCTTCCGGGGCGAAGCTGCCCCGGCCTCATTGAAGCGCCAACAGGGAGGCTTTCGAAGCCTACCGCCGCGGGGTCGTCTTCCGGGGCGAAGCTGCCCCGGCCTCATTGAAGCGGGCCTCTCTGCGTCCTACGGGCGATCTGCGGCGGTCGTCTTCCGGGGCGAAGCTGCCCCGGCCTCATTGAAGCACAAGAGGCACCAGGGCCTCCAGATGCGCGATGGCCGCCTGTCTTCCGGGGCGAAGCTGCCCCGGCCTCATTGAAGCCGTATAGCGCCGGGCTTGACCTACCCTTCCCTCACGTCTTCCGGGGCGAAGCTGCCCCGGCCTCATTGAAGCTCGCTCGGAAACGGCACCAACAACCCGCGCGGCGGGGGTCTTCCGGGGCGAAGCTGCCCCGGCCTCGTGGACGATTGAAGCGAGCCGTCACCTACATCGGCGGGGTCCTGGGTCTTCCGGGGCGAAGCTGCCCCGGCCTCCTTGAAAGCGCCGGCCTGGCCGCGGCCAAGGCCGGCGCTTTCAATGAGGCCGACAATCAACCGATCGACCAGAGCGAGTCGTCGCAGGCTTCCTTACAGAGCTGGCGCGGAATCCGCGGGAGAGGGGGCAGCCAGCGGCGGCGCGAGCAGGATCGCGGCCAAGGCGGTGTGGCGGCCGAGCCTTCGACCCGTTGTTGCCGGGTTGGCGGACTCGGCCTCGGAAGTGAATATCTTGGGCTGACTTGAAAGGAGCGTCACAGTGCCGGAGACAATCAGCGCCAGGGAGTTGCGGGAGCGCTTGGAGGAAATCGTAGAGAAAGTGCGGCTCGGTGGACGATTCACCGTTCTCTACCGCGGTCGACCCGCCTTCGACATCGTCCCGGTCGCGAGTCCACCGATCGGTAGCGTGCCCTTGGCACTGGACCCTCTCTACCAGGCGCCGGCCGTTGGTGCGTCCGAGACCGGGGACGCCGCCGCCCGGCATGACGAGGTCCTACACCGGTGAGCGCCCGGACGGTCCGTCTCGCGCCCCTCACGCCCCCGGCTGCTTCGCCTCCACCGCGTAGAGCGGTATGCCGCCCAGGTGCTGCCCGTCCACCCTCAGGACGAACTCGTACGGTCCCGCCCTGGCCAGGGGCAGGTTCTGGATGTTCATCACCACTTCGGCGAAGACGGGTACGCCCGGTGCGGGCCGGCTCTTCTCATCGAGTCGGAACTCCGCCTTCATCGGCTTCGCGATGTCCTTGTAGTCGGCGTCGACGAAGGACAGCTCGATCTCGTGGGAACCCGTCTCCGAGAGGTCTCCCTCGATCCGGATGAGCAGGGAGAGACTGGGGTGCAGGCAGGGAAACTTCCCGGCGTGGATCGCCTGGAAGGTCCCGATGATGTTCATCTTGCCCTGGGCGCCCGGGGCCACCGAGTCGGCCAGGAGGCCGTATTTCAAATGCATGACGTGATGGAGCATCGAAGATCGGCGGACGCCGCGCAAGGCCCCCGCATGATCAGCAACGACGACGGCTGGCTGGTCTCCAACGGCGATGTGGAAGCCACGCCGGAGGCGATCCAGGAGCACATGGTCCGCACCTACGAGGGCTCCCCCGTCGACGCCGTGAGCTGGTGCGTGGGCAACCGCGAGGTCTACAACCACGAGACCGACGTGGGCGAGCGCTTCGGCGAGGGCCGGGACGACCTGGAGGGTCCGGACGCGGTGCGCAAGGCCAACCGCGAACGGCTCATCGAGGCCGCCGGGGGTCCCCTGACCGAGATCACCCGCCAGTTCCACGAGGCGGGGATGAGGCTGCTGGCCTCGGTGCGCATGAACAGCCACTACGTCGCCGAGTACGCGTCGCCGGGCTTCGGCGAGTTCCGGCGGCGACACGCCGACTGCCTCATCGGCCGGCCCGACGAGGACATCCCGGCGCCGAGCGTGGAGCACGCCATCCACCGCGGCGTGGACTACAAGTATCCGGTCGTTCGCGAGCACATGGAGGCCATCGTCTGCGAGCTGTTCGAGCGCTTCGACGTGGACGGCGTCGAGCTCGACTACATGCGCCATCCCGCCTTCTTCCGGGTCGAGGAGGGCCTGGCCTGCGGCTACCTGATGACCGACTTCCTGGGCCGCATCCGCCGGCGCCTCGAGGCCGAGTGCTCCCGGCGCGGCCGTCGGGTGGAGCTGCTGGTGCGCGTGCCCCCGACCCTGGCCGACTCCCGGCGCCTCGGCCTGGACGTGGAGCGCTGGATCGGCGACAGCCTCGTGGACGCGGTGGCGGCCGGGGGCGGCTTCATCCCCTTCGAGACCCCCGTCGAGGAGTTCGTCGCCGCCGCCGAGGGCACCGACTGCCGCGTCTACGGCAGCCTCGAGGCCCTGCGCCCCTGCCTGGACGAGGGGGCCCTGCGGGCCCTGGCGGCGCGCTGGTGGGACGCCGGCGTCGACGGGCTCTACCTGTTCAACTACTACGGGGCGCCCAGTGAGTGGAAGCGGCGCGTCCTCGGCGGGATCGCCGACCGCGAGGGGCTGTCGCGCCGTGACAAGCGCTACGGTCTCGACCGCTGCCTGCTCGGCAAGGAGGGCCACGGCGGCGCCTTCAACCACGCCCACCCGCTGGTCTCCCTGCCCGTCTTCCTGGAGGAGACCCGGCCCGGCGGCGGCTGCGAGCTGAGCCTGGAGATCGCCGACGACGCGGAAGCGGCCGCGGCCGACGGCAGGCTGGACCGCTGCGTCCTCGGCCTCGGGCTGGAGGGGCTCTCCGAGGGCGACGAGCTGGAGGTCCGGTGGAACGGGCGGGTGCTGCCCTGGGAGGAGCGGCGCGTCTCCCGCGACGGCTGGACCGCGGCGGCCCTGGCCGGCCCGCCCCTCGATCCGAAGATCGGCACCACCACCGAGGAGGGGACGCTCATCGAGCTGGACGCCGCGTCTCCGCCGCCACGGCGGGGGAAGAACCAGCTGCGCATCCGGCTGGTGCGAGGAGTGGACTCCCCTCGACGGGCCGTGGTGCTCAAGGAGGTCCGCCTCGACATCTCCTACCGGCAGGAGGGGTAGCGGTTCCGCCCGTTGCAGAAAGGGCCGGCGCCGGGTACATTCGCCGAAGTGAACGGATGATCCGGCTTCGTGGGGGCGACTTGGCTTCGACGGGGGTGGAGAATTCGAGAGCGCGTGCCGAGGTCCCCGACAACCTCGCTAATCCTCGGGAACTCTTACAAACGCCGACGATAACTCGTACGCGTTGGCCGCCTGAGCAATCAGGTAGCCCGTCGGGGCCGGTGGAGCCTGCGCCGCCGGCCCTCGGCGACATCATAGCAGGCTAGCTTGCGGTGACCGTCCCGGCTCCGCCGGCGAAACCTTCGGGGCTGGTCCTATCCGGATCCTGTCGATCGGAACCGGTGCGGACGAGAGAGCACCAGAGTAGATCGACTACGCACGTAGTGGTCTCGAAGGACTCGCCTTCGGACGCGGGTTCGATTCCCGCCGCCTCCACCAGAATACCAATGCAGCCTCTCTCCCAAGCAGGTATGTCGCACACCGAAGCTGAGAAGTATTTGTCACTTGCCAGGCAGCACTTGGAACGTGTCCTCGCTGCATGGGATGACCCCACCGATTGGTCAGACCTTTCGCTCTATGGATTCTATTGCCTCGAAGCCTCCGTGGTTTCGGCAGCAATACAGGTGGGGCTCGAGCCCAAGAGGACCCACACACGGAAAGCTGAACTGGCGCGAACGCTCCAGCCTCACGGCCTGCCCGATATTGACACTTTGCTCTCGGACCTCAACATGGCTCGCAAAGCGGCCGCCTATGGTGATGTAGACTTCCCAGAACTCGATGCAGAAGATGTGGCTGCCAGAATCGAGGAGTATGTGGACGCAGTTTCTGCCTTGTCTGTAGACGAGTCAGATGAGGAAGCAGACGAGTCAGATGCGCAGCCAGCTGATGAATGACACACACCAGTTCATGGATCCGTCCGAAGTGCTCGGAAGGATTGGCAATTGGCCCAGTACTCTTGCCAAGGAGTGGGTTCAGAATTGCCTGCAGACATGGCGTCGGAACTCCGCCATCCGGGCAGTTGTCATTCTGGGGTCCATTGTCCGTCCAAGAGCCAAGTACAGCATTGATGTCGACTTGTTGGTCATCTATGAGAAGGAGAAGCCGGAATACCCGCTCCCACCGCTTGACGTCGATCTTCGATCCTATCGTCAAGGGGATGTGGAATCTCTTCTGCTGCAGGGACATGAACTGCTGTGCTGGTCAATCCGATTTGGGAAGGTCCTATACGAATGCGATGGATACTGGACAGCCCTCTGCGACAACTGGAAAGATCGCCTCCCCTTTCCGTCTGCAAGAAAAGCGGATGAACGCGCTGAGAGAGCGAAGAGAGTCCTGCAGGATCTCAGAGTGATCGGTGACGAGGAGGCCGCTCACGAGCAGCACATTACCATGCTGACCCAGACTGCCCGTGCATCTCTGATCAGGTCAGGTACCTATCCTGCGTCCCGCCCTGAACTACCAGATCAGCTGAAGTCGATTGGAGAACAGGAGCTGGCTTCCCAATTGGAGAAAGCACTGCAGACACGACGTGAATGGACCGAAGAGCAAGCAGTCTAGCCTGATGCCCTCTGTCGGTGAGGATTCCCGCACGCTCTGCCCCTTGCGTAGTACCCCCCTCACTCCCCCAGATTCCCGGGGGTTGTCGTCCAGGCAATAGAACTCGTCGAAGTCCCAGCCGTTCCAGTACAGCTTCCAGGGCCGTCCCGGACGAGCGCCGGGAGGTAGCGATCCCTTGGTGCTCGGCGAAGCCGGGGGGTGAAGTCGCCGGCTCTCCCTCGTGGTCCTGCCGGGCGCCGGCAGAGAGTGTGAGTCCGGCGCGCCCATCGTCTCCAGGCTGGCCAGCTCCGGCAGCGTCAGGCACAGATCCCGGCTGGTGACGCCGGCGGGCTCCGGGACTCGCGCATCCCGTCCCTCGGCTATCCCCCGATCCGGGCCCACAGATTCTCGAAGGAGGCCTACCGGCAGGGCATCGAGACCCATCGGATCGATGGCGCACCGGTCAAGATCTACAGCCGCGAGAAGACCCTGGCGGACTGCTTCAAGTTCCGCAACAAGATCGGCGTGGACGTGGTGCTCGAGGCGCTGAAGCTGCATCGGCAACGGAACGGATTCGACCTCCCTGCCCTGGTCGACTGCGCCAGGGCCTGCCGGGTGGAGAAGGTGATGCGCCCCTACCTGGAAGCCACTGCTTGACCTGAGTGTCCAGGGGGGAGGCGAGGCGGAAGGCCGGCTCCCAGCCCCCTTGATCCCCCCGTGAGAATCCGACATTGTACAGAGCAACATACCCCTTGGCTTGGGAGGAGCATCCATGTATTTCGCCGTCTTCGTGACACACAGAGAAGGAATGGAGCAGGAGCGGGTCCGTCTCCGGGACGGGTTCGCCGCCTATCTTCGCGATCACGCCGACCATCCGGACGTGGTCGTTCACCACGGGGGGCCCACCCTCGGCGACGACGGGGAGACCGTCAACGGTCTGCTCCTGGCGCTCGAGGCTCCCTCCCTCGAGGCGGCCCGGGCCTTCGTCGCCGGCAGCCCCTACGGCCAGGCAGGTCTCTTCGCCGAGTCCCACGTCCGCCCGTGGGACTGGTTGACGGGGCGGCCCGGCTGAGCTGATCGCGGATCACCCGGCACGCCAGTCCCCACCGGCGGGGACCGCGGAGATGCAGCGGTCCCCGCCGGTCCCCCTTGGACTCGGCCGCGTGCAGTGTCCCGTCCACCCTCCGATCCACCGTCCCACATCGGTTGCCGGGGCCCTGCGCCGTGAGCGTTGACGTGCCTTCCCGGGAGAGAACCCTGCTGTGAGCAGCGGTAACCCGCAGCCGGACACCGGCATCCGCTACGAAGCCGACGACAAGCCGCCGGCGGCCCTCGCCTTCGCCTGCGGTCTGCAGCTGGTCATCCTCGGCATCACCAGCATCATCTTCATCCCCACGATCGTCATCCGGGCCGGCGGGGGGACCGACGCCTACCTCTCCTGGGCGGTCTTCGGCGCGGTCTCCGTCAGTGGCATCTGCACGGCCCTGCAGGCGCTCCGGCTGGGCCGGGTCGGAGCGGGATACCTGCTGTTCATGGGCCCCGCCGGGGCCTTCATCGGGGTCTGCGTCAGTGCCCTCCACGAGGGCGGTCCGGCGCTGCTGGCCACCCTGGTCGTGGCGTCGTCCCTCGCCCCGATCGTGATCTCCATGCGCCTCGCCCTGTTCCGGCGGCTTCTCACGCCGACGATCGTCGGCACGGTGAACATGCTCGTGCCGGCCACCGTGCTGCCCGTCGTCTTCAGCCGCCTGACCGACATGCCGGACGACATGGCCCTGAGCGCGCCCCTCACGGCCGTAGCAACACTTCTGGTGATCAGCGGCATCTCCCTGAAAGCGGGTCCGACGCTGCGTTTGTGGGCTCCCCTCGTCGGGGTCGTCGCCGGCTCGCTGGTCGCCGGATCGCTGGGCCTCTACGATCCGGAGCGCGTGGCCCGGGCGCCGTGGATCGGCGCGCCGGAGGGTGGCTGGCCGGGTGTGGGGCTCGACCTCGGTCCCGCCTTCGTGCAGCTGCTGCCCGCCTTCGTATTCGTGGCCCTCATCGGCGCCATCCAGACGATCACCGCTTCCGTCGCCATCCAGCGCGTCTCGTGGCGCCGGCCGCGGGCCGTGGACTACCGGGCGGTCGAGGGGGCCGTGGCCGCCGACGGCATCGGCAAGCTGCTCTCCGGCGTCGCGGCGATCGTGCCGACCCAGACGATCGGGGTCAGCGTCCCCATGACCGAGCTGACGGGGGTGGCGGCGCGGGTCGTGGGAATCGCCGCCGGCGCCGTGCTGGTGGCGCTGGCCTTCCTGCCCAAGGCCCTGGCCCTGATCCTGGCCATCCCCAGCCCGGTGATCGTCGCCTACCTCGCCGTCGTGCTGGCCATGACCTTCGTCCGAGGCATGATGGAAGTGGTGCAGGGCGGCATCGACCATCGCAAGGGACTGATCTGCGGCGTCGCCTTCTGGGTCGGCGTCGGCTGCCAGAACGACCTGCTCTTCCCCGGGCTTCTCTCGGAGCTGGCGGGCGGCCTGCTGAAGAACGGCATCACCGCCGGGGGGATCGTGGCGATCCTCATGACTCTCTTCCTCGAAGCCACCGCACCGCGCCGCAGCCGCATCGAAGGGGAGCTCGATCTTTCGGTGCTGCCAAGGCTCAGGGAGTTCCTCGGCGCCTTCGCCTCCCGCAGCGGCTGGGGGGAGAGCATGGTGGACCGCCTCGACGCCGCCACGGAGGAGACCCTTCTGACGCTGATCGGCGAGGAGGAGGACGGGAAGCGCGACGGGCGGCGCCTGCTGCTGCAGGCGCGCAAGGAAGCCGACGGCGCCGTCCTCGAGTTCATCGCCGCCTCCGGCGAGGAGAACCTCCAGAACCGGATCGCCCTGCTCACGGATACCCCCGACGAGGTGCTGATGGAGCGGGAGGTCTCGCTGCGGCTGTTGCGGCACATCGCGTCGTCCGTCCGCCACCAGCAGTTCCACGACACGGAGATCGTGACGGTCCACGTGAAACCGCCGGATTCGTGAGATGGGACCCCTGGGGCTGGGGGAGGCGGCGGACTCGGTGACCCGGCTGAACCATGAAGAGGCCTTCGAGCGGGCCTGGGCCGACCCGGCCAACACCCGGATCGAGCTGCCTCCGGTCGACGTCAACCGGGTCCTCGCCAGGCACTACCGCACGAGCGAACCGCTGAGGTTCACCCGGACCATGCTGTGGGAGATGGAGGTGAAGAAGGCCTTCCGGCCCGACCTCTACATCCCTTCGGTCGTATCCGAGGGAAGCTCCCGCTGCTGGGGCCGCCAGGCGGAGGCCGGAGGCGCCGAGTCGTTCGTGCGCTGCTCGCGGCAGCGTCTCTGGCTCGAGCCGTCGGAGCACGGGCTGGTCCTGGAACGGGTCTTCCTCAACCCGGCGCGGCAGAGCGCCACCTTCATCGGGGCCGCGGAACTCCTCGACGGAGGCGGGAACCGGCTTCGAGCCGGCGAAGGGCAGCCTCTCTTTCACGTCGAGCATTCGGTCGACGGCGGCGAGTCGCGGCCTCTCAACCTGTGGCGCATCGTCTACCTCACGGACCGGCCCGAGGCTCGACTGATCGAGCGGTTCACCCTTGCCAAGGACGTGTGGCTGCGGGAGTTCATCGAGATCTACATTCGGCGGGACCTGAAGATCGAGCTGACCCGGAGGGAGTCGTGAAGATCCGGGACATCCGCCACGTGGGGTTGCTGTCGCCGGCGATCGCGGCCCAGGCCGAGTACCACCTGGAGGCCCTGGGACTTCAGGCGGCCGGAGAAGACCGGCACGCGCGCTATCTCCGCGCCGCGTCGGGCGAGCACCACATTCTCAGCCTGCATCCCGCTGACCGGACCGGGCTCCACCACCTCGCCTTCCGCCTTGAGGGACGCGCAGCCGTCGACGCGGCGGCCGCCGAGCTCGAAGGGCGGGGAATCCCCCTCGCGGCGCCGCCGGACGGCCTGGACGAACCCGGCGGCGGATACGGCCTGCGGTTTCTCGACCCGGAGAACCGCTGCATCGAGCTGTCGGCCGGCGTGGCCGAACACCCGAACCGCGGGCCTGCCGGGAAAGCCGGCCCCCGCCGGCTGTGCCACGTCGGTCTCAACACTCCGCGGTTCGAGCCGATCGTGGAGTTCTACACCGGTGTTCTGGGGTTCCGGGTCTCGGACCGGATCGAGGACCAGATGGCCTTCCTGCGATGCGGCCGGAGACATCACGCCATCGTCTTCAGTCGCGCCGATCACCCATCGGTCAACCATGTCGCGTACGCCATGGCGAACGTGGACGACGTGATGAAGGGGGTCTCCCGCCTGCGCGCCCGGGGGCAGGAGCCCGGCTGGGGACCGGGGCGCCACGGCCCGGGCCACAACATCTTCTGCTACTACGAGGACCCGGCCGGATACCTTGTCGAGCTCTCCAGCGACCTGGAGGAGATCGAGGACGAGGCAGCGCACGAACCCGCGGTGTGGAGACGAGTGCCGGAAACCGCGGACCTCTGGGGTACGGCCGGACCGCCTGGCGCCGAGATCCGCAAGGCGATGGCCGGCGACCCCGATCCGGGGTGGGCCGTCAAGGACACCGCCGCGGGTTGATTGGCCAAGGAGATCCCTGTCCAAGCATGGCGAAGGGCAAGCGCGGACAGCGGGATGGTAGCTACCAGCGCGACAGGCAGTCGTCGCTCAGCGGTTCGATCGGCCGGAAGTCGCGGTGGGCGATCCATTCCGGGCGCTTGAACCGGCGGATGTGGTTGTCGACGCGGCACAGGCTCAGGTAGACGATCACCCGGCCCCAGGGGCTGATGTTCGGGGGAGAGGCGTGCACGATGTTGGAGTGGAACATCAGGACCGCCCCCGCCTTCCCCTTGGGCGCGGCGATCCCCCCTTCGTCCGCCAGCCGGGTCACCGTTTCCTGGTCGAGGGTCCACAGCGGGTAGGAGGTGGTCAGGGTGTCGTGGCCGGCCTCGATCACGCCCTGCCTGTGGCTGCGTGGGATGATGTACAGAGGGCCGTTGAACTCGCTCACCTCGTCGAGAAAGACGGCGATGTTCATCGCCTTCGGTTCCGGCATCCCGTCGTCCCGCGCCCATGTTCCGTAGTCCTGGTGCCACTGCCAGACGTCACCGGTAAAGGCCGCCTTGCCGTTGATCTTGTACTGGTGCATGTACACCGGCCCGTCGAGGAGCTGCATCACGGGCCCGATCAGGCGCGGGTGGCTCCCGAGACGGGCAAAAGCCTCGTTGTAGGTATGGGCCGCGAAGGCTGTGCGCACCGCGTCGGTATCCTTCTCGCGCCAGACCTCCTCCCGGTGCATGTCGAAGATCACCGGCAGCTGGTCCTTCAATACGCCGACCTCCTCCTCGGTAAACAGATCGGGAAGGAACAACCAGCCCTCGGTCTCGAACTGGCGCAACTGATCTTCGTTCAGTCTCACCTCACTCCCCCAGGATCCCCGGCCCGTACCGCCCCAGCCGCAGGATCGGGTAGTGCGAGCCGAGCAGGGTCTGGTCCCCCGTCTCCCGCACCACCTGCCACGCGTACCGCATCAGGGAGCGGATCACCTCCTCGTGCCCGTCCACGTCGATCAGGTTGCGCATCTCGAAGGGATCGTCGTCCAGGTTGTAGAGCTCGTCGAAGTCGAAGCCGTTCCAGCAGAGCTTCCAGGGGCCGTCCCAGACGATGCGCTGGGAGACGCGGTACCGGCTGCCGTGGTACTCGGCGAAGCCGCGGGTGAAGTCGCCGGCCCCTCCCTCGGGGTCCTGCAGGGCGCCGGCGAAGGAGCGTGAGTCGGGCGCGCCGATCGTCTCCAGGCCGGCCAGCTCCAGCAGGGTCGGGGCCAGGTCGTGGAGGCCGACGCGGGCCTGGCTGGTGACGCCGGGCAGCGCCCCGGGGCCGGCGACCACCATGGGGACCGAGTAGACCTCCTCGAAGCCCGTCCAGTTCTTGCAGTAGAGGCCGTGGGAGCCGAGCAGCTCGCCGTGGTCGCTGGCGAGGACGACGATCGTGTCGTCGAGCTGACCGGAGGACTCGAGGAAGTCGAGGAGGCGCCCGTACTGGGTGTCGATCTCGGTGATCGAGGCGTAGTAGCAGGCGGCGGCCTCCCTCTTCTGGCGTTCGTCCATGTCCCGCCACGCGGCCCCGGCCTTGCGGTAGAGGTTCGGCTGGCCCTCCAGGTCGTTGCCGACGTTGGGCTGCAGGGGAAGGCTGTCCACGTCGTATTTCGCGAAGGCCTCCCGGCCGGTGACGAAGGGGTCGTGGGGCTCGGTGATGCTGACGAAGCAGCACCAGGGCGATTCACCGCTGGCGGCCTCATCGAGGAAGGCCAGGCCGAGGTCGGTGGTGACGCCCACGCCCCGCTTCTCCGGCGGGACGTCGGTCACGCCGTAGAGGAGGGTCTTCCGGTAACCCTCGGGGTGGCCGTCCCACTTCTGCAGGGAGAGGGGTCCATCCTGCTTGCCGCCCGCCTTCGGGGTCCCGGCCACCTGCCAGCCGAACGGCCCCAGGTCGCCGGAGCGCTCCACGTGCCACTTGCCGAAGTAGCCGGTGCGGTACCCGGCCCCCTCCAGCCGCTGCGCCCAGTGGGGGAGCCCGGTGCGCAGGCAGGACTGGTCGTCGTCCACCGTGTGGGTCACCTCCAGGACGCCGTGGGAGTGGGGCAACAGCCCGGTCATCAGGCTCGCCCGGGCGGGTGAGCAGACCGCGTTCGGCGTGTAGGCCCTGGGCAGGCGCACGCCTCGGGCGGCGAGGCGGTCGAAGTTCGGCGTCCGGCAGGGGTGGCCGGGATCGAGGACCCGCCCCTGCATCTGGTCGGTCATCAGGAACAGGATGTTGGGCGGTCTCACGGGCGGCTCACGCGGGGGCCGCGCCCCACGCCTCCCTGAGCCGGCGGACCCAGTTGCCGTGCATGATGCCGGCGATCTCATCCGTCCCGTAGCCTCGCTCCTCCAGGAGCGCCGGGATGCGCTGCAGGTCGGCGATCGTCTCCATGTCGGCGGGGCTCTGCTCCTTGCCGTAGCCGCCGTCGAGGTCGGTGCCGATGGCGGCGTGGCGGGCGTTGCCGGCCAGCTGGCAGATGTGGTCGATGTGGTCGACCACCGTGGAGAGGGTGATGCCGGTGTTGTCGGCCGCCTCGTGGTCCCACAGGGGCGAGAGCATCCAGTCGTCGAAGGCGATGCCGACGACGCCGCCGCGCTCCACCAGCGCCTGGATCTGGCGGTCGTCGAGCTGGCGGTCGTGGTCGCACAGGGCGCGGCAGCAGTTGTGGGTGGCGATGACGGGCCCGCCGAAGACCTCGAGGGCCTCCCGGAAGGCCTGCTCCGCCAGGTGGCTGACGTCGAGGACCATGCCGGCCTGGTCGAGGGCCCGGAGCATCGGCGCCCCTCTCGGCGTCAGGCCGCCGGGGGCCTGGGTGCCGTGGGAGTAGGCGCTGACGCCGTAGTGGCAGAGGCTGACGACGCGCAGGCCCTCGTCCCACCACTCCCCCACCTGGTCCTCGTCGACGATGCCGTCGGCGCCCTCCATGGCGAGCACGTACCCGAGGGTGGCCGAGGCGGGGTCCCGCTCCCACTCCCGCAGGTGGGCGTCGAGGCCGGCGGTGTCGCGGACCTGCCTGAGCACCCCCTTGGCCTCCATCAGGCGGTAGTAGGCGACCTCGCCGCGGCACTTGGCGTAGGCGATATCCTGGGTGCGCACCCCGGAGAACCGCTTCCCCACCGAGGCCAGGCGGCAGTGGCAGGTGGCCATGAAGAGGCCGATCCGGCCGCGGCGCAGCTCGCTGAAGCTGACCACGTTGGCGCCCCGCCCCTTGCCGCCCATCCCGGCCTCGGAGGCGCGGATCGTCTCGATCGGCTGCAGCAGGTCGCGGTCCCACTCCAGGGCGTTGAAGGCGATATCGAGGTGCGAGTCGACGATGAGCATGGGCACTGGCTCCTGAAGGGGGAAGGTGATGGAGTTGTTGGAAAGGCCGGCCCTGGGATACGGAGGAACCGGGGCGCGTCCGGCCTGACCTGCGGGAGACGGGCCCGGACTCGCAGCCCGTCGTCCTAGTGCCCCTCCACCCCGTGGGCGGCGGCGGCCTCCACCAGGCGCAGGGCGTAGGCCAGGCCGATCCCCACGACGAGGGCCAGGATGAGCTTGCCGCGGTCGTGGCTGTGAAAGTGGATCTCGGGCAGCAGGTCGCTCAGGGCGATGCACAGGAAGGCGCCCGCCGCGAAGGCGAGCACGTAGCCGACGGTGGCCGCGGCGCCGAAGGGGTCGAGGAGTCCCACGCCCAGAAAGCTCACCAGCGCCACCAGGGGGCAGAGCAGGGCGAACCCCAGGTTGGCCGCCGACAGCGCCCGCCGGCGGTAGCCGGCCGCCTTCATCATGCCGACGATGGAGTAGGCGTCGAGGGGCTTGTGCACCAGGATGACGAGGAAGACGCCCATCCCCGCCAGGATCTCTCCGCCCGCCTGGGCCGCGCCGAGCCGGACGGTGGTTCCCAGGGCGACTCCCTCGGTCACGGTGTGCACCCCCAGGCCGAAGGCGATGCCCAGCAGGCGCCGCGGATGCATGCCGGATTCACCCTCCCCCTCCCCCCCGCCATGGCCGTGGCCGTGGCCGTGGTAGTCGCTGGCCTCGTCGCTGAAGTCGTGTCGGTGGAACTGGAAGATGCGCAGCAGGAAGACCATTAGGAGCATGCCGGCCATGGTCCATCCCACGGCCTTGTTCACCGCGCCGGGCCCCGGGATGTGCTCCAGGCTGTGGGGCAGGAGATGAAAGATGGCGATGCCGAGGATGAAGCCGGCCACCAGGCTCATCAGCATCTGGGTGCGCAGGTGGGTCATGGTGGCCAGGGCCGACAGCCTGCCGCCGAGGATGGCGGCGGCGAAGATTCCGGCCGAGTAGACCGACAGGACCAGCAGGGAGCTCAAGGTGGACCGAAGGACCGGGTCGGGGGAACGAAGCGGGTCGGTCCGCCGAGGATGGGGAAGAGGTGTACCGACGATCTCTCCGAGCGCATTCGCCTCTCTCACTCCCAGGCCGTGCCGGGGACCAGCGGCCATCGCTGGACCCGGCCACGTGGACAGGCCCGAACTCGTGATTTCACTTAAGATAGAGCAATCCCGCCGCCAGGAGACCTCATGCGCATCGCCACCGGCTCCTTCACCCACGAGTCGAGCACCTTCACCACCGTCGAGACCACCCGCGACAGCTTCCGCACCCAGCGCTTCGGCTACCTGCGGGCCCAGGAGGTCTTCGAGCGCTTCGACGGCACCAACTCGGCCGTGGGCGGCTTCCTCGCCGGCTGCCGTGAGCACGGCTACGAGCTGATCCCCACCATCTACGCCGGGGCCCCGCCCAGCGGCCCGGTGCCGCGCGCCGTCTTCGACGAGATCCTCGGCGACCTGCTCGGCCGCATCGAGGCGGCCGGCCCGGTGGACGGCGTCCTCCTCGACCTCCACGGCGCCATGGTGGCCGAGGGCATCGACGACGGCGAGGGGCACATCCTCGCCGCCGTGCGCCGGGTGGTGGGAGAGGTCCCCGTCATCGCCCAGTTCGACATCCACTCCAACGTCTCGCCGGCCATGGTCGAGTTCGGCGACGTGCTCATCGGCCACGAGACCTACCCGGAGATCGACCAGGAGGAACGGGGCCGGGAGTGCGCCGAGGTCATGCGCCGCGTCCTGGAGCACGGCCTGCGGCCGGTGATGGCCCTGAGCCGGATCCCCCTGATGTGGGGCATGAACCAGGTCACCGCCCACCCGCCGATGCGCCAGCTCATCGAGTACCTCCACCGCATCGAGACGCGGCCCGGGGTGATCTGCGGCTCCGTCGCCACCTGCTTTCCCCTGGCCGACATCCCCCACATGGGCGCCTCGGTCTACGTGGCCGCCGACGGCGACGCCGAGCTGGCCCAGGGTTGCGCCGACGAGCTGGCCGCCTGGATCTGGGAGCGCCGGGCCGACTGGCAGGCCCCCATGCCCTCCACCGCCGAGGCGCTGAGGGAGGCCGGGGAGGTCGGGAGATTTCCCGTGGTGCTGGCCGACCGCAACGACAACACCGGCGGCGGCGCCCCCGGGGACAGCACCGGCATGCTGCGGACCTTCCTGGAGCGGAAGCTCGACCGGGCCTGCATCCTCTACATCGTCGACCCCGAGGCCGTGGCCCTCTGCGAGCGGGCCGGCGCCGGGGCCCGCCTGCGGCTGGAGGTGGGCGCGAAGTCGACCCCCCTCCAGGGGCAACCGGTGACGATGGACGCCGAGGTCGTCGCCCTCGGCGACGGGCGCTTCCGCTACGAAGGGCCCCGCAACCGGGGGCTGGCCGGCACCATGGGCCCCTCGGCCCACATCCGCCAGGACGGCGTCCACGTGCTGCTGGTGACCCGGCGGGAGCAGCCCTACGGCGTGGCCTTCTCCCTCACCATGGGGCTCGACCCGCGCCGGATGCGCTACGTGGGCGTCAAGTCGGCGGCCCACTTCCGCGGCGGCTTCGAGTCCTGGGCCGGCTGGATCCAGGTCGTCTCCGAGCCCTGCGTGCACAGCCCCGAGGGGCTCACCTATCGCAACCTGGGCCGCAAGGTCTATCCCCTCGACGACATCTGAAGGCACGCCATGCCCCCGCGTCTCATCTTCGACGGCGACTACCCCATGGCCATCGGCGCCCTGGACATGGACCGCGACCTCACCCGCCCCATCGAGGAGGTCCGCGCCGCCGAGCCCCGGAGCCGGGGCTACCGCCGCTGGCCCGACAGCGAGACCATGGCCAGCCTGCCCGAGATGCGCCGCGGGCGCATCGCCGCGGCCCTGGTCAAGGCCGTGGGCCGGGTGCAGCGGTCGGAGATCATCTGGGGATACCGCAGCCCCGAGAACGCCTGCGCCGCGGCCCTGGGCCAGATCGCCTACTACCGCCTCCTCGAGCAGCGGGGGGAGGTCCGCATCCTGCGCACGGCCGCGGACCTGCGGGCCCACACCGCCGCCTGGCAGGCCGCCCCCGGCGGCGAGCTGCCCGTGGGCCTCGTCCTCGGCCTGGAGGGGGCCGACCCCGTCCTCTGGCCGGGCCACCTGACGGACTGGTGGGACCAGGGCCTGCGGGTGATCAGCCTCTCCCACTACGGCCCCAGCGCCTACTGCCACGGCACCGGCACCGGCACGCAGAAGGGGCTCCTGCCGCCGGCGCCGGAGCTGCTCGAGGAGATGGACCGGCTCGGCTTCGTCCTCGATCTCACCCACGCCTCCGACGCCTCGGTGCGCCAGGCCCTGGAACTATTCCCCGGCCCCATCGTCGCCACCCACCAGAACTGCCGGGCCCTGGTCCCGGGGGAGCGGCAGTTCCCCGACGACCAGCTGCGGGCGATCATCGACCGCGGCGGCGTCATCGGCGTCTCCATGGACACCTGGATGCTCTACAGGCCCGGCGTCGACTGGGCGCACATCCCGCCCCGCCGCGAGGTCTTCGAGCGCCGCGAGGTCACCCTGCACGACCTGGCCGACCACATCGACCACATCTGCCAGCTCGCCGGCGACGCCCGCCACGCCGGCATCGGCGGCGACACCGACGGCCAGGGGGGCCGCGAGGGCGCCCCCTGGGAGATCGACACGGTGGCCGACTACCAGAAGGTGGGCGGCGTCCTGGAGGGACGGGGCTACGGGGAGGAAGAGATCGCCGGCATTCTCTACGGCAACTGGCAGCGCTTCTTCGAGGCCCACCTGCCCGACTCCGGATGACGATGGCGGTAGAGAGAACGCCCCCCGCCGTCGAGCGCGGCCAGGCCCAGTTGTTCCTCGACGATGAGGGCCTCGCCGAGCGCAGGAACGTGACCCGCCGGTGGCACCGGCTGCGCAAGCACCCGGCCAACCCCCTCTTCACGCGCTCCGGCGAGGAGGCGCAGGTCTACCTCTCGGGGACGGTCCTCCACGAGCCGGAGCCCGGCGGCAGCGAGCCTCTCTTCCGCATGTGGTACTACGCCCGGTCCGAGAAGGTCCGCTGGGTCGCCTACGCCCGCAGCCGCGACGGCATCCGCTGGGAGAAGCCGGACCTCGGAGTCCTGCCCGCCGGCCGGGGGCTGCCGGGAAACGCCGTCTTCGCCCCCCCGGGGTGGCGGCTCATCGACTTCTCCGGTCTCGTCAAGGACCCCCGCCCCGGCGCCGCGGACGAGGAGCGCTACAAGCTGATCGTCTCCGCCGACACCCGCGGCGCCGTGGAGATCGACGAGCCCCTGGAGGGCCTGGAGGGGAAGCACTTCGTCCGCGGCACCTCCCCCGACGGCTGGCGCTGGACCTTCCACGGCGCCTTCAAGCCCGCCATGCCCACCTACCCCGACCGAGGCTGCCTCACCTGGGACCCCTTCCGCGAAGAGTTCACCCAGTTCGGCCGGTCGCGCCACACGCCGCCGGAGCTGGTGGAGCGGGGAGGTCCCAACTATGCCGGCCGCGCCGTGGGACGGGGGACGAGCGCCGACTTCGAGAGCTGGTCGGAGGACTGGCCCCACGTCATGCACGCCACCGGCGAAGACCCGGACGGCACCGAGATCTACGGCTGCTCCGCCTTCCCCGCCGGCGGTCAGTGGATCGCCCTGACCCAGATGCACCACTCCCTGCCCCACCTCGCCTTCATCGACATGGCGATCTCCCACTCGCGGGACGGCGTCGACTGGACGCGGGAGGACCACGTGGTGTTGCCCGGCGGCGACGTGGGGGACTGGGACCGCTTCAACCAGTGCACGGCCACCGCGCCCCTGCGCGTGGGCGACGAGCTGTGGGTCTACTACTGCGGCCGCTCCTTCCGCCACCGCGAGTACCTCGGCTGCCCCGAGTGGAGGCCGGAGATCCCCCGCGGCGACAGCGGTCCGAACTTCGCCAGGATCGGCCTGGCCGCGATCCGCCTCGACGGCTGGTGCAGCCTGGCGGCCGGGTACGACGGCGGCGACGTGGTCACCGGGCCGGTGGTCCTGCCCGCCGGCGGGCTGCGGGTGAATGCGAGGTCCCCGTGGGGGGCGGTGACCGTGGAGGTCCTGGACGAAGGGGGGAACCCGATCCCCGGGGTGGCGCGGTCGGCCCCCGTCTCCGCCGACGGCGTGGACCTGCAGGTGGAGTGGCCCGGCGGCGCGGCCCTGGACAGCCTCCGGGGGAGGCCGGTGCGGCTGCGGTTCACCCTCGAGAACGCCCACCTCTACTCGTGGAGGATCGCATGAGGCCCGTCCGGGGCGGCGGCATGGCCCGCCCCCTTGCCGCGATCGTGGTCCTCCTCGGTCTCGCCGCCGGCGCCGGCGCCCAGGGGGAGCGCAAGCACACCCTCAGCGGCTACGTGGAGGACGCCGCCAGCGGCGAGAAGCTGATCGGCGCCGTGCTGCACGAGCCCGACCTGCGCCAGGGCACCACCACCAACCGCTACGGCTTCTTCAGCCTCACCCTGCCCGCCGGCCCGCGGCGGGTGGTGGTCTCCCACATCGGCTACCAGAGCGACACCCTCGCGACCCCGCTCGAGGGGGACCTGCAACTGAACATCGCCCTCGAGCCGGAGGCCCTGCAGATGGAGGCCGTCGAGGTCGAGGCCGAGCGGCTCGAACCGATCCAGATGGAGAGCCGCATGAGCGTCGTGCAGGTGCCGGTGCGGCAGATCAAGAGCGCCCCCGTCCTCATGGGCGAGGTCGACGTGCTCAAGACCCTGCAGCTGCTGCCCGGCGTGCAGTCCGGCGCCGAAGGCATGAGCGGCCTCTACGTGCGCGGCGGCAGCCCCGACCAGAACCTCATCCTCCTCGACGACGCCCCGGTCTACAACGTCTCCCACCTCTTCGGCTTCTTCTCCGTCTTCAACGCCGACGCCATCAAGAACGTGCAGCTCACCAAGGCCGGCTTTCCCGCCCGCTACGGCGGCCGCCTCTCGTCGGTGCTCGAGATCGACATGAAGGACGGCAACATGAAGGAGTTCGAGGCCGAGGGCTCGGTGGGGCTCATCGCCTCGCAGCTCACCGTGCAGGGGCCGCTGCGCAAGGACCGCACCTCCTTCATCGTCTCCGGGAGGCGCACCTACGCCGACCTGCTGGTCCGCCCCTTCCTCCGCAGCGACGACCGCGGCGGCTACCACTTCTACGACGTCAACGCCAAGGTCAACCACATCTTCTCGCCCCGCAGCCGGGTCTACCTGAGCTGGTACGGCGGCGACGACCGCTTCTGGAGCGAGGTCCGGGACGAGTACGACATGGCCTACGAGAACCGGGATGGCCTGTACCGCGAGGAGGACGCCATCGATGCCGACTTCGGATGGGGCAACGTCACCTCCACGCTCCGCTGGAACTACCTGTTCAGCAACCGCCTCTTCGGCAACCTCACCGCCATCTACAGCCGCTACCAGCTCACCACCAGCGTCGACCGCACCACCGAGATCATCGGCGAGCTGCGGGAGACGGAGAGCCTGCGGCTGCGCTACCTCTCCGGCATCCGCGACTGGGGGCTGAAGCTCGATCTGGACTACATCCCCGACCCCGCCCACTACGTGCGCGCCGGCGGCAGCGCCACCCTGCACACCTACCGCCCCGGGGCGGCGCAGATCAAGTACGATCGCGTCGACGGCACCCCCGAGGACACGACCCTGACCGCCCGGGTCACCGACGCGGTGGAGTACAGCCTCTACGCCGAGGACGACGTGCGGCTCACCAGCCGTCTGAAGGCCAACCTGGGGGTTCACACCTCCGGCTTCCAGGTCGACGGCGAGCTCTACACCTCGCTGCAGCCGCGGCTGTCGGTGCGCTACCTGCTGCCTTCGGACTGGGCCGTGAAAGCCTCGTACGCCCGCATGCGCCAGTACATCCACCTGCTCTCCAACAGCACCGTCGGCCTGCCCACCGACCTGTGGCTGCCGGCCACCGAGCGCGTGCGCCCACAGCGGTCGCAACAGGTCGGCGTCGGCCTGGCCCGCCAGCTCAGGGAGCAGTACGAGTTCAGCGTCGAGGGCTACTACAAGACCATGGACGAGCTCATCGAGTACCGCGAGGGGGCCAGCTTCCTCGTCGGCTTCGGCGAGAGCGAGGACTGGCAGGACAAGGTCGAGACCGGACGCGGGTGGTCGTACGGCGCCGAGCTGTTCGTCCAGAAGAAGAGGGGCCGCACCACCGGCTGGGCCGGCTACACCCTCTCCTGGACCCGGCGGCGCTTCGACGGGCTGAACGAGGGCCGGTCCTTCCCCTACCGCTACGACCGCCGTCACGACGCCTCCCTCGTCCTCTCCCACCAGGTGTCGAGGTCCCTCTCCCTCTCCCTCACCTGGGTCTACGGGACGGGCCAGGCCGTGACCCTTCCCCTGGCCCGCTACCACAGCGACCCCATCGGTCCCGGCTCCCTCCGGTTGCCCCGGCGCGACCTGCCCTACGAGACCGTGGTCTACGCGGAGCGCAACGGCTACCGGATGTCCGCCTTCCACCACCTCGACCTCAGCCTGAATCTCGGCGGCTACGGACAGGGGGGGCGGCATGGGTTCAGCTTCGGCGTGTACAACGCCTACAATCGCAGGAACCCCTTCTTCATCTACTTCGAGGAACGCTCGAACCGGGATGCCCGATGGTTCCGGGCCAAGCAGGTGAGCCTCTTCCCTCTCCTTCCCTGGATCAACTACAGGTTCAAGTATTGAACTCCACGGCCCTCGCGATGAAAGGCGCCCGGCGCCTCCTCCCGCTCCTGATCGCCCTCTCCGCGTGCGAGCAGGTGATCGAGCCCGACCTGCCCGATCACACCCCGCGGCTGGTGGTGCATTCCCTGTTCACCTCCGACGGCGGCTGGAGCGCCCACGTGGGCCGCTCCACCGGAATTCTCCAGCCCCTGCCCCACGTCGACCGGGCGGTGGCCGATGCCGACGTGAGACTGCTGACGGGAGAGCGGGTCGTGGGCGAGCTGAGGTTCGACGAGGCGGCCCAGGTCTACGTGCTCGATGACGGCGGCCTGCAGGCAGGGGAGACGTACTCCCTTCAGGTATCGGCCCCCGGCTTCGAGACGGCCCGGGCCACCGACACCGTGCCCGTGCCCGTGCCGACCTCGGTCCGGCCCGGGAGCCGCGGCGGCTTCTCGATCGAGCTCGAGCTCCAGGACCCTCCCGGCGAGGCGAACTACTACCAGGTCAGCCTGTACCTCGTCTTCCCCGGGAGAGGGGCGACGAGGGTGGAAGGACTCCTGTCGACGAGGGACCCCTCGATCATGGCGGACAGCCGGGGCGACGACTCTCCGGTCGAAGAGGGGAGCTTCGAAGGCCCGGCGCCGTACTTCAGGGACACCCTCTTCGACGGCCAGACCCACCAGATCGAGCTGAACTACGCCGGAGACTGGGTCGAGGGACTGGGGAGGATCATCCGGGAGGAGGAGGAGCTGGAGGAGGAGCAGGACGACCCGGAGCACGCCGGCTCCACGGCCTACCTCCAGGTCCTGTACATCAGCGAGACCTACTACGAGTATCTCAAGACCGCCCGGCTCCACGACGAGATCCGCGAGAATCCCTTCGCCGAGCCCCTGAACGTGCACGGCAACGTCGAGAACGGGTACGGCATCTTCGCCGGGTACAGCTCGCGGACCTTCGAGTTCACGGTCGAGTGAGAGCGGAGGAGAGCGGCGGTCGCCGTCCGCCCCTCCCCGAGTGGTACATGTCCTCTGAACCGAGGCGCCGGAGCGAGCAGGCACGCTCGGAGCCTGTTCCCGCGGTATATAATGCTTATTATAAGCCAGCCCCCTAACCGCAAGGTGCAAGAGTGCTCTCCTTCAAAGTGACCACCGTCGGCGCGTCGTCGGGAATCATCCTCACAAAGGCCGCGATGGCGCAGCTGAGGGTCAGGAAGGGCGACACCCTCTATCTGACCGAGGCGCCGGACGGGGGATACCGGATCACCCCCTACGACCCGGTGTTCGCCCGCCAGATGGCACTGGCCGAAGAGATCATGCACGACGACCGTGAGGTGCTCCGGGCGCTGGCGAAGTGAGCCAGGGGGATTCCGGGGCGCAGCCATCGTGGCGTTGGGTTGACGTCTCCGTCGTCCTTGCGATCCACGACCGTCAGCTCGGCGAGCACGGCGGAGCGGATGGGATCCGCGACCTGGGGCTGGTCGAGTCCGCCCTCGCCCGTCCCGTCAACCTCGCAACCTACGCAGACCCGGATGCGGCCGAGTTGGCCGCGGCCTATGCCTGGGGCCTGGCCAGGAACCACGGCTTCGTCGACGGCAACAAGCGCACCGCCTGGGTCGTCGCCCGCCTGTTCCTGGCCGACAACGGATGTGGCTTCGAGTTCGAGGCCCTGGACGCAATCCGCCTCATGGAAAGTGTGGCCGCCGGCAACATCGAGGAGGCGGCGCTCGCCGCTTGGTTCCGGTCCCGCGTCAAGAGTTGAGACCGGATGGCAGCGACCATCCGGGGGTTCGTCTGCGGTACTGCACCGCCTGCCACCGTAGCAGACTGGCGTCTCTGGGGCCGCCCTTCGCCCTGCCGTGGACCGGGGCCCTCGCCGCGGCCCTGCTGCTGGCGGCGCCTCCCGCCGGAGCCGGTCCCCCCCACGAGGCCACCGGCCTGCGGCCTACGGCGATCCCCCTGCTGAACTTCAGCTCCGACGACGGCGCCGGGTACGGCCTGCGCGCCTCTCTCTTCGAGTACGACGGCCGCACCGTCCCCTACCTCCGCAAGTACTCGGCCCAGCTATTCTTCACCAGCAGGGGCCGCCGGGTGCACTTCCTGTCGATGGACGCGCCGCGCTTCCGCGGCGGCGGCGACCGCCTGGAGATGACCCTGCGGTTCGAGGAGGAGGCCTTCGCCAACTACTACGGCTCCCTCACCGACGCGGAGGCCGACCGCCTCGAGCGAGATCACAAGAGCTTCCGGTATGCCCTGCCCTCGATGGAGCTGCGCTGGATCCGGCGCCTGGAGCCGCGGCCGGCGCCGGCCCCCTGGGGGGTCGTCCTCGGAGGCCGGTTGAGCCGCGCCGGCATCACCCCCAACGCCGTCGCCGGGAACATCCTGGCCGAGGCCGCCCCTCCCGGCATCGACGGCGGCCTCCTGGGACAGGTCAAGGCCGCCCTGCGTCACGACACGCGGGACGACTACAACGATACCTCCACCGGCCTGCTGGAGGAGCTGCTCTTGGAATACGGGACCGGCGGCGGCTACAGCGGCCTGACCGTCCGCTTCGAGCACCGGCACTTCGCCGCCCCCCTCGCCGGACTCGTGGCCGCCCACCGGCTCGCCCTCGACTGGACCGCGGGGGACCTGCCGTTCTACGAGTGGCCCGAGGTCGGGGGCGGCGACACGCTCCGCGGCCTCGTGCGGGGGCGGGACCGGGGCCGCGGCCGGGTGCTGCTCAACGGGGAGCTGCGCTGGCGCGGCATGCGCCTCTCCTCGAGGCAGAGCATGCACCTCGGCGCCGTCGCCTTCGCCGACGCCGGGCACATCCTCGGCGGCGGCGCGCTGGCCGCCCCCGGCCGCTGGCGCCACGGCCTGGGGATCGGTCTGCGGGGCCGCTGGCAGAGCACGGTGGTGCGCGCCGACTGGGGCCGGGCGGGCCACGGCTCGGGCCTCTACCTCACCTTCGCCCACATGTTCTGAAACCCCGGGTCCCCGGCCGTGACGGTGCGCGCCCACGCCTTGCGCCACGCCTCCCGGCCTCACACCCGCCATCGGCGCGCCCCCCCGGGTCGGTCTCCGGTCCCGCCACGGGCCTCCACCCACCCCCTGGCCCTGACCTGCGCCGCCCACGCCCCGGGGACCGCGGCCTCCGGGCCTCACGCCCGCCCTTTCGATGCCCCCCAAACCCGTCTCCGGCGCCCTCCTCCCGCGGCACTTCGGAAACTCTGGCGCCCTCGCGGGCGCCCGGCCCGCGCATCCGTCGCGCGGTTGCCCGCCGGGGCGGTTGTTCGTGTCTTGTGGGCATGAGAGCCGCCGCCCTCCTGCTCGTCCGGGGCGCCCTCGCCTCACTCGGAGTCCTGCTGCTGGTGCTGCTGATCCCGACGGCCCGCGACGCCTTCTGGGGACTGCTCTTTCTCGGCGACTTCGTCGCCGGGGAGCGCACGACCCCCTACGACCTGCTCACCCGCGAACCGAAGACCACCAGCGGCGAGCTGACGGCCGGCGACGCCGTGCGCGTGCCCTTCGACTTCTACAGCCCGCGTGCGGCCTCGGAGCCGGCCGCCGCCGGCGAGCGCCTGCCGGCGTTCCTGCTCGCCCACGGCGCCGTCCACGAGGGGAACCGCGACGCCAGGGTGATCGCCATGGCCCGGCGGCTGGCCCGCGGCGGGTTCGTGGTGATGGCCCCCGACCTGCTGCAGATGAAGAGCTACCGCCTGGGGTTCGAAGACGCCGACGCCCTCCACGCCTGTCTCCAATACCTGTTCGACTCCGCCTTCGTCGACGGCGGCCGGGTCGGCGTGATCGCCCCGAGCTTCGGCTCCGGGCCGATGCTGATGGCCCTGGGCCGGCCGGGCCTGCGCGGCCAGGTCCGCTTCGGCCTGCTCTTCGGCGCCTACCACGACATGCGGCGCACCCTGCGCTTCACCCTCACCGGCTCCTACGAGGCCCCGGGTCTTCCGGCGGTCGATTCCGGCCCGAGCAACCGGCGCAATCGCTGGCGCCTCCTGCGCGGCAACATCGACCTCGTCCCCTCCTCTCCGAGCCGCGGCGAGTTCGCTGAGTTCGTGGCCGCCCGCGCCGACACCCCCTCCTACGACGACCCGGTCCTGCGCGCCGGCTTCTCCGCCGAGGAACGCCTCATGCTCGAGTTCACGGCCAACACCGACCCGGCCCGCTTCGACTCGCTCTACCCGCTGCTGCCGGAGACCTTCCGCACCTGGGTCGACACCTTCTCCCTGCGCCATCACACCGCCGGCGTGAGGACGAAGCTGCTCCTCGCCCACAGCAGCGCCGACAAGGTGATCCCCTACCCGGAGAGCATGGCCCTGGCCGCCGACCTGCCGGACGCGCCGGCGCCGGACGTCTCGATCCTCGATCTCTTCACCCACGTGGACATCAAGATCGACGGGACGTCTCTGCGGGCCCTCGTGACCGACGTCATCCCCGGTCTCTTCCGGATCTGGGGCATCGCCCACGCCCTCATGGAGCAGCGCAGGTAGGAGGCCGCCCATGGTCCCTCCACGGATCGATCGACGGAACCGCTGCTCCCCAGTCGCGGGGCTCTTCTGCGCCGTGGCCGGCCTGCTGCTGCTCCGGCCCGCCCCGGCCGACGCCGGCGCCGCCCACGAGAGCACGGGCTGGCGGCCGACGGCGATCCCCCTGCTGAACTTCAGCTCCGACGACGGCACCGGGTACGGGCTGCGGGCCAACCTCTTCGAGTACGACGGCCGCACCGTCCCCTACCGCCGCAAGTACTCGGCGCAGCTGTTCTTCACCACCGGGGGCAAGTGGGTGCACCGGCTGCTGATGGACACGCCGAGGTTCCGCGGCGGCGGCGACCGCCTGGAGCTGGAGCTGGTCTACGAGAAGGAGGAGTTCGCCAACTACTACGGCGGCCTCTCGAAGGAGGAGACCCGCGGCCTCCACCGCGACCAGCGGACCTTCTCCCAGGCCTTCCCGGAGCTCAAGGCGAGGTGGATCCGTCCCCTGGGGTTGAGTGATTCCACCCCCTGGAGGCTGCGCCTCGGCAGCCGCCTGAGCTACCACGAGATCACGCCCAACGCGGAGGCCGGCAACATCCTGGCCGAGCAGGACCCCCTCGGCGCCGACGGCGGACCCCTCGCCCAGGCCGGCGCGGCGCTGCGCTACGACACCCGGGACAACTACAACGACAGCTCCGCCGGCCTTCTCGAGGAGCTGGTCGTCCAGTACACCTTCGGCGCCGGCGGCGACTACAACGGCCTCCAGGTCCGCCTCGAGCACCGGCACTTCGCCTCCCTCCTCCCCGGCCTCGTCGCCGCCCACCGGATCGCCCTCGACTGGACCGCCGGGGACCTGCCCTTCTACGAGGAGCTGGCCCTGGGCGGCAGCAGCACGGTCCGCGGGCTCCCGAAGGCCCGGGACCGCGGCGAGACGCGGGTGCTCCTCAACGGGGAGCTGCGCTGGCGCGGGGTGCGCCTCTCCTCGGCGCAGAACATCCACCTCGGGGGGCTGCTCTTCGCCGACGCCGGCCAGATCTTCGCCGGCGGCGAGTGGCCCGCCGCCGGCGACTGGCGCCGGGGAGCGGGCCTCGGGCTGCGCTTTCTGTGGCAGAGCACGATCGTGCGCGCCGACCACGGCTTCTCGGGCGGCGGCCGCGGCATCTACATCACCTTCTCCCAGCTCTTCTGACCATGCCCGCAACGACCGACCGCGACTACCGGAAGACCGTCAACGCCTGGTGCCTCTACGACTGGGGCAACTCCGCCTTCGCCACCACCATCATGGCCGGCGTCTTCCCCCTGTTCTACCGGTCCATGGCGACCACCGCCGGCCTCGGCGAGGCCGACGCCACCGCGGCCTGGGCGTACACCACGTCCCTGGCCCTGCTCATCGTCGCCGTCATCGGCCCGGTCCTCGGGTCGTACTGCGACCAGGTCCGCAGCAAGAAGCGGTTCCTCGCCTTCTTCGCCGGCCTCGGGGTCTGCGCCACGGCCCTCTTCGTCCTCCTCGGCGACGACGACTACCTGCTGGGTTCGGCGCTGTTCATCGCCGGCAACATCGGCTTCGCCGCCGGCAACATCTTCTACGAGTCGCTGCTGCCCCACGTGGCGCGGCCCGGCGACCTGGACCGCGTCTCCGCCCGGGGATACGCCATGGGCTACATCGGCGGCGGGATCCTGCTGGTGATCAACCTGCTCTGGATCATGCACCCCGGGTGGTTCTCCCTGCCCGGCACCGGGTTCGCCCTGCGCCTGACCTTCTTCAGCGTCGCCGTCTGGTGGGCCGCCTTCGCCGTTCCGCTGATGCGCCGCGTCGAGGAACCGCCTGTCGCCGGCGGCGGCCCCCGTCGCCCCGGCCTGGGGGACGCCTTCTCGCGCCTGGCCCGGACCTTCCGCGAGGTGCGGCGCTACCGGCAGCTGCTGCTCTTCCTCGTGGCCTTCTGGGTCTACAACGACGGCATCGGCACGATCATCAAGATGGCGATCGCCTACGGGGACGAGGTCGGCATCGGCCGCAACGACCTGATCACGGCGCTGGTGGTGACCCAGTTCGTCGGCATCCCCTGCACCTTCCTCTTCGGGAGGCTGGCGGGGGTCCTGGGGACCAAGAGGTCGATCCTCGCCGGCCTGGGGGTGTACCTGCTGATGACCGTGGGCGCGTACTTCATGGAGACCGCCCTCCACTTCTACATCCTCGCGGTGATGGTCGGCCTCGTGCAGGGAGGCACCCAGGCCCTGAGCCGCTCCCTCTACGCCTCGATGATCCCCCGTGAGAGGTCGGCCGAGTTCTTCGGCTTCTACAGCACCAGCTCCCGCTTCGCCGGGATCTTCGGCCCCCTGATCTTCGGGATGGTGGGCCAGCTCACCGGCGGCAGCCGCCTCGGCATCATCTCGCTGGTGATCTTCTTCGTGGTGGGAGGGGCGCTGCTGCTGCGCGTCGACGAGCGCGAAGGGGCCCGCGCCGCCCACGGGGAGGAGCCCCCGGCCGAGGCGGGCGTGTAGGACCGTCCCGCCCCAGCGGCCGGTACGTCGCCGTCGAGGCTGGGCGGGCGCCGCCGAGGCGGACGGACCGCGCTGGACCTTGCCAGCTACCAGTCGAAGGTGGCGCGCAGGCGGATCTCGTGGGAGGACCCCGCGGCAGCCAGCGCGCGCCGGGCGCCCGCCACTTCGACCTTCAGGTTCGACTCGACCCCCTGCAGCCGCCAGCCCAGGCGGCACGTGCCCCGGCCGTCGCCGGAGAGCCCCACGCCCGCGTACGGCGTGAGCCGGCCGCCGAGCGCCTCCAGGCCGTATCCTACCTCGGCGTGGAGACCGCCGCCGAGGGGCGCCTCGATGGAGGCCGGCGCCGCGCCCGGGACCTGCTGACCCCAGAGACGGTCCAGGCCGCTCGAGGCCGCGCCCCAGAAGGACCGCAGGTCCAGCCACACCCCCTCCTGGAGCACACCGGGGTCGAAGGTGAAGGAACCGGCCACGCCCCACTCCTCGTAGCCGTCGTCCCGGTGCGCCAGCAGCCGGCGGGCGGTGGTCTCCATGGACAGGCCGCGGTCCGGATCGGTGTAGCCCAGTCCGCCGCCGATCTCCATGCCCATGCCCGTCTCGGCGTCGCCGCCGTCGCGGCGCAGGCCCAGGTCCAGGGTCGGCGACAACCCCCGGCCTTCGCTCAGGGCGAAGTGGCGGGACCCCTCCAGGGCGAGTCTCACCCGGCTGACATCGGCCTCCACCTCCGGCCGTTCCCGCGTCTCCGGGGCGTCCATCCTCACCCAGAAGGCGTCGGACCTCACGGCCAGGTCGAAGGTCCGCAGCCGCCCGGGAGTCCCCAGGGCGCCGCGCACACCGATGCCGCCCATGCGCATGGCAATCCCTCGGGAGGCGCGCCCCGTGCTCTTCCCCATGAGACCCCGGCCGTAGCCCAGGACGCCCCAGGCCGACAGCCGCTCGGTCAGGGCGTACTGGACGTACGGATGCATGCTGGCCAGGTGGTTGTCCAGGTCGTCGCGGCGGACCGATTCGTCGGCGCTGCGAATGTCGTAGTCGCCCATGACCAGGTTGTGGGCCATCATGAGGCCGGCCAGCATGCGGTTGTGGTGCCAGTCGATGCCGATCACACTGGTGATGGCGCCGCCCTTGAGCCACAACTCCGGGGAGTTGTGCTCGAAGTTGGTCGTCACCCCGCGGCCCCAGGCGGTCCACCGGGCCTCTCCCTCCGTGTCCTCCCCGTCGCCGTCCTCGCCATCGCCGCCCGAGGAGACCAGGAAGGAACTCCGCGACAGGAGCTCGATGAGAGAGCCGCGCCTCGGGCCGTGGACGGGAGACAGGCCCCCGGCGAAGGAGAGATCGCGGCTCCGGGGACCGGATCCGCCCATCCATGCGTACGAGTCCCGGCCCCGAGCGGCGGCTCCGGGCCCGCCGAAGGAGAGCCGCGCCCCGCCCAGGGTGAGGTAGTCGCCCTGGCGCGTCCGGGCCCTCAGACGGCTGGCGAGAGCGTCCATCACCTGGGTCGCCGTGGTCCGCCCGAACCGGGCCAGCCAGGCCTTCTCCAGGGAGAGGTCGTCGTCGATGATGGTGCCCTCCGCGGCGCCGTCGGCCACGTCCGCGTTCACCGCCCTGCTCAGCGACACGACGAGAGTCTCCTCGGTCTCGTCGAGGGCGTCGTTGAAGACCGCCACCTCGATGGTGCTTTGCGTCCCACCCGGGGGAATGATCAGGGTGCCGGAAGACGCCGTGTAGTCCTTCCCGGCGGCGGCCGTGCCGTCGGACGTGGCCCAGTCCACCCTCACCTCGAGGCCGCTCACCGCCCCCAGGGAGACGGCGAAGGAGAGGGCCCCGTCACCTTCGGGAGCCGCGGCATCGGCGATCGTCAGGGCCGGGGCCGCGTCGTCGTCGGTGATCGTGCCCGTGGCCAGGCCGTCGGCCAGGGTCGCGTTGACCGGGGCACTCAGGGAGAGGGTGAAGCTCTCCCGGCCTTCGTGGAGGGCGTCGTCGACAAGAGGCACGGCGAAGCTCTTGGCCGTCTCGAGGGGAGCGAATTGCAGGGCGCCCCCCCGCTGCTCGTAGTCGGCTCCCTCGATGGCCGTTCCGTCGGCCGTCGTCCACCCCACCCCCACCTCGAGGCTGCTGGGCACGTCGAGGGTGACGGTGAAGGAGATGGAGTCGGCCTCCTCCGAGGCGACCGCGTCGGCGATCGTCAGGGCGGGACGGTCGTCCTCGGTTACCGAAACCCTCACGCCGGCCGCGGAGACGAGGTCGTAGTCGCCGCCGCTGACGGCATGAGTCAGGGTCACGGGCGGATCGACCACGGCGTCGTCGTCCTCGGCGGCGGTGACCGTCACCCGCTGCGACTGGCGCCAGGTGGCGGCCGTGAAGGTCAGCTCCGTGGGCGACGCCGAGACCTCGGCGCCCGCCGGCGCCCTCACCGCGACGGTGACCGTGTCCGACGGCTCGGTCTCCAGCGCCACCCTGTAGCTGCCTCTCTCGCCCTCGGCCAGGGTCAGCGCTTCCACGGAGACGCGGACCCCGGGCGTGTCGTCCTCGGTGACCGACACCGTCAC
The DNA here is from genome assembly GCA_964291625.2 of Candidatus Latescibacterota bacterium. Lineage (GTDB taxonomy): Bacteria > Latescibacterota > UBA2968 > UBA8231 > UBA8231 > UBA8231. The sequence continues at coordinate 1,018,465 of OZ220089.1, forward strand.
GCCGGGGACCGCGACTTTCCCGTAGTCGCCGCCGCTGGCCGAGTGCCCGACCTGCACCGGGGGATCGGTCACGGCGTCGTCGTCCTGGGAGGCCCTCACGGTCACCTCCTTCGGCTGGCTCCAGTCGGCGGCCGTGAAGGTCAGCGTCCTCGGCGACACGGAGAGGTCCGTCTCCCCCGGGAGCTCCACGGCCACCTGGACCATGCCCGACGGCTCGGTCTCCAGCACCACCTCGTAGCCGGCCGTCCCGCCCTCCGCCACGCTCAGGGAAGCGACCGAGACCGTCACGCCCGGAGCGTCGTCCTCGGTGACCGAGACGACGACGGCGGGGGCGGTGACGCCGTCGTAGTCGCCGCCGCGGACGGCATGGGCCAGGGTCGCCGCCGCGTCGGCCACGGCGTCGTCGTCCTCGGCGGCGGTCACGGTCACCTCCTGCGCCTGATCCCAGTTGGCGGAAGTGAAGGTCATCTCTGCAGGCGACGCGAAGAGGTCGGTCCCCGCCGGGACCGCCACCGCCACGGTGACGGGGCCCACGGGCTCGGTCTCCAAGGCGACGGTGTAACTCACGGACTCGCCCTCCGCCACCGTCAGCTCCGCGGCCGAGACCACCACACCCTGCACGTCGTCCTCGGTGATCGACACCTCGACGGAAGGAGCGGCCACGCCGTCGTAGTCGCCGCCGCTGACGGCATGGGTCAGGGTCACCGCGTCGGCCGCGGCGTCGTCATCGTGGGCCGCGGTTGCGGTGACGGTCTGCGCCTGATTCCAGTTCGCCGCCGTATAGGTCAGGGAGCCCGGGGAGAGGTCGACGTCTCCGTCCTCCGGGGCCCCCACCGTCACGGTGACCTCGCCGGCCGGTTCCGTCCGAAGGACGACGGCATAGCTGCCCGAGGCGCCCTCCGCCAGGGTCAGAGTCTCCACCGAGACCGTCACGCCGGGGGTGTCGTCCTCGGTGATCGACACCTCGACATCCGGCGCCGACAGGCCGTCGTAGTCGCCGCCGCTGACCGCGTGCGACAGGGTCGCCGCAGCTTCCGCCACTGCATCGGCATCCTGGGCCGCGGTCACGGTCACGGTCTGCGCCTCGTCCCAGTGGTCCACGGTGAAGGTGAGCTCACTCTCGTCCACCGAGACTTCCGATCCGTCCGGCACCTCCACCGTCACCGTCACTGCCGCCGACGGCTCCGAGGTGAGGGCCACGGTGTAGGTTCCGCTCTGGCCTTCCACCACCCTCAACGCCGACGGCGTCACCTCGACGCCGCGCTCGTCGTCGTCGCTCACCCTCACCGCGGCCTTCGCCGCAGTCCCGATCCGGTGCGTCGCCGCTTCGGCGATCTCCGCCGACACCCAACCATCGGGCTCGTCCACCTCGTCATCCGCCGTCGCCACCGCCAGGGCCACCCTCTCCTCGCCCGCGGCAAAGGCCGCCTCGGCCGGCGCCTCTCCCGAAAGGAAGTCACCCTCCTGCTCCACTTGCACCGCCACCCGCAGAGGCACGTTCAGATCGCCCGCGCGCGTCAGTGTGAAGGGGGCCGCCGCCCCTTCCGCCACCCTCTCCGCCTCGGCTTCGATGTTCACAACGGGCAGGTCGTCGTCGACGATCACACCCGTCGCCTGACCGGTGCCGAGTATGCCCGCCCTCGACGCCTCCCTCAGGACGACGGTGAAGCTCTCCTCCGCTTCGTCGACCTCGTCGTCCAGGATCGTCACCTGGAAGGACTGCTCCGTGGTCCCGGAGGGAAACGTCAGGGTCCCGGTGGTCCCCTCGTAGTCGGCGCCCTCGGCAGCCGTACCCGGCGAGGTGGCATAAGCCACGGTCACGTCGAAGCTGCTGGCCACGCTCAGCTCCACCGCGAAGTCCATGGCGCCGTCGCTTTCGTCGGCCGCACCGTCGGCGATCGACAACAGGGGCATGTCCCTCTCGGCGATGGAGACCTCGACGGTGGAGACGGATACGCCGACGTAGTCGCCGCCGGTCACAGCATGCGTCAGGACCACGGGCTGGTCGACCACGGCGTCCTCATCGGCCGCGGCCGTCACCGTCACCGTCTGCGGCTGCCGCCAGCTCTCCGGACCGAAGGTCAGCTCGGTGACGTCCACGGAAACCTCCGCCCCGTCGGGTACCTGCACGGTGACGGTGACCTCCCCCGCCGGCTCGGAGTCGAGGACGATCGTGTAACCCTCCGAGGCACCTTCCGCCACGGTCAGCGCCATGGTCGACAAGGACACACCCTGCCTGTCGCCCTCGCTGATGGAGACCTCCACATCGTCGACGGAAAGACCGTCGTAGTCGCCGCCGCTGACCGTGTGCTTCAGGGTCACCGGATCGTCGACCACGGCGTCCTCGTCCTCGGCCGCGGTGACCGTCACCGTTCGGGGCTCGCTCCAGTTCTCCGGAGTGAAGGTCAACCCGGTGACGTCTACCGAGACCTCGGCCCCTGCGGGAACCTCCACGGAGACCGTGACCTCGCCGGTCGGTTTCGAGTCGAGCACGACCGTATAGCTGCCGGTGCCGCCTTCGGGCACGGTCATCGCATCCACCGAGAAGGAGACCCCGGGCGTGTCGGTCTCCGTGATCGACACCTCGATACCGTCCCCGGAAACCTCCAGGTAGTCGCCGCCGCTGGCCGTATGGGTCAGGACGACCGGATCGTCCGGTACGGCGTCGTCATCGGCGAGGGCCGTTGCGGTGACCGTCTGCGGCTCCCGCCAGCTCTCCGGCGTGAAGGTCAGTTCCGTCGGAGAGAGCGTGAGGTCCGAGCCCTCCGGGACCTCGACGACCACAGTCACCTCCCCCGTGGGCTCCGAGTCCATGACCACCGTGTAGGTGCCGGACGAGCCTTCGGAGATGATCAACGTCGCCGACGAGACCGAAACGCCGCGGCTATCGTCCTCGGTGATCGACACCTCGAGGCTGGGCGCGGAGAGGCCTTCGTAGTCGCCGCCGCCGACGGAGAGCGTCAACTCCGCCTCATCGGCCACCGCGTCGTCGTCCTGGGCGGCGGTGACGGTCACGCTCTGCGGCTGGTCCCAGCTCTCCGGCGTGAAGATCAGCTCCGTCATGTCGGCGGTGACGTCCGCGTCCCCCGGCCACTCCAGGACCACCGTCACGTCCGAGGTCGGCTCGGAGGTCAGCACCACCGCGAAGCTGTCGCTCTCCCCTTCCTCGATGGTGAGGGACGCCGGCGTCACCACCAGGCCGCGTTCATCGTCGTCCGTCACGGCTGTGGTGGCCGCCGCCCCATCGCCTGCGCGGTGGGAGTCACCCGCCGCGAGCGTTGCCGAGACCGAGCCGTCCGGTTCGTCGACGGCGTCGTCCACCGTCGCCAGGGAGAGCGTCACGGTCGAGTCGTCCGCCGCGAAGGTAGCCGAGGCGGGCGGCTCCTCCGCGAGGAAGTCGCCCGCCTGCGTGACCTCCACCGACACCTCCAGCGGCCCCGTCAGGTCGCCCGCCCGCGTCAGCGCGAAGGTCACCGTCTCGCCTTCGGCCACCGAGGAGTCGGCCGCCGAGATGCTGACCACGGGAAGGTCGTCGTCTTCGATGACTCCCGTCGCTTCACCAACGCCGATGGTCGCGTTGGAGGGGTCGCTCAACGTGACGGTGAAGGTTTCCTCCGCCTCGTCGGCGTCGTCGTCGATGACGGGCACTTGCAGAGAGAGCTCCGTCGTCCCCGCCGGGAACCGCAGCGTTCCGGTCGTGTCCTCGTAGTCGGCCCCCGCCGCGGCAGTGCCCGCCGAGGTGGCGAAGTCGACCGTCACCTCGCGGTCGCTGGCGGTGCCAAGGCGGATGATGAACTCGACCGATTCGTCGCCCTCGGAAGCCTCCGAGCGCGCCCGCAGAAAGGAAATCCCGACCTCGTCGACGGGGATCTCTTCCGGATCCTGGAGCGTTACCGTGGAAGTGGCGGGACCGCTGGCGCCCACGGCGTCGGGCAGCGTCCCGAAGCCGAGGCCCACCGTCTCGCCGCCGTCGTCTTCTTCGTCGGCGGCTGCCTTCAGGTAGAAGGACTGCTCCCTCTCTCCTGGCGCGAAGGTCACGCTTTCCGGGATTCCCGAGTAGTCGGCAGCCTCCGCCCCCATGCCGGGCTCCGCCGTCAGCGGGATCTCCACCGCCTCCTCGGGAGCGGGCGCCAGGCTCACGGTCACCTGAACGCTGTCGCCCTCGCTCACCTCGTACTCGGCCTGGTCGAAGGAGACGTAGTTGGAAGCGGGCGGCCTGTCGAGGATCTCCACCGTCGCCCTGAATGGAGCGCCGGGGAGGACGCCCGGCGGCAGTCCCCCAAGACTCAGGAGCACCCGTTCCCCGGCATCGGCGACATCATCCCGTGCAGCCGTGAACTCGAAGCTCCTCTCGGTCTCGTCGGCGCCGAAGGTGAGGCTCTCGGGGACTCCCGAATAGTCGGCGGAGCCGATGCCCTTCTGATGACGCACCCCCAGCCCGATCTCGACCTTGCGCTCGGGCGTGGAGTTCAGCCGTACCGCAATGGTCACGCTCTCGCCCTCGGCCACCTTGTAGCCGTCGGCGTCCAGGGAGGCGTGGACCACCTTCCCGGAGAACCGTGCCGCGGGCTCGCCGCTGTCGCCGCCACTACCAATAAGACTACCACGTACGAATCCACCACCATCACCGCCGCTGGTGGAGATCGTCACACTCACATCCGAGGCAGATACGTTGTTGTAGTCGCCGCCGCCGACCGCATGCCGCAACACCACCGGGCCCACCGCCGCTTCCTCGTCCGCGGTCACCGTCACTCTCTGCGCCGTCTGCCAGTCATCGGTGGTGAAGGTCAGAGGTGTCGTCGGGTCCACCGACAGATCCGTACCCGAATGCCCGGATATGGTCACCGTTACCGAAGACGTGGGCTCGGAGGTCAGCACGACCGTATAGGTACCCGTTGCGCCCGGCCTCACGGTGAGGGCGGTCCGACTCATCCTCACGCCGCGGGTGTCGTCGTCGACGATCGTTCCGGTGACGGCGAGGCTTGACCCGCCCCCGACCAGCAGCACGCCCTGCGGATCGGGGTTGCTCAGGGTCAGCGTGAAGGTCTCGTCCTCCTCGTCCACCCTGTCGCCGCTGATCGGCACGCGGATCGTCTGCGAGGTCCTGCTGTTGGCCGGGAAGGTCAGGGTCCCGCTCTGCCCGGTGTAGTCGTCCGCCGAAGCCGTACCGTTTGACGTGGCGTAGGCCACCGTCACCTCGTTTGCGTTCGACTTGCTGATGGTCACGGTGAAGACCATGTCGCCCACGCTCTCGGAGGCGCGCACGTCACTCACGGAAAGGGTCGTGGCGTCATCCTCGATGACGGTCACTGTCACGCTTCCCGCCGACTCGCCGGCGTAGTCGCCTCCGCCGACGGCGTTGGTCAGCGTCACCGGGGGATCGGCGGTCAGATCGGTATCCTCCGCCGCCCTCACCCGCACCGTCTGCCGCCGGCTCCAGCTGTCGGGCCTGAAGGTCAGCACCTTGCCCGCGGGGGACTCCACCGCCACGTCCCCCGACTCCCCGCCCACCGTCACCGTCACGTCCTCCGTCGGCTGCGAGGTCAGGACCACCGTATAGGTCCCGGTGGAACCCTCGTCGATCTGCAAGGTCGTGGGCGACACCTCCACGCCGCGCTCATCGTCGTCCGTGATGGTGACGGTCGCTTGGGAGGGACTTCCCGAAGAGACCCGGTCGTCCGGCAGCGTACCGAAGCTCATCCGGACACTCTCGCCATCGTCGTCGACAGCATCGTCTGCCGCCGTCACCGTGAAGCTCTTGCGGGTCTCGCCCGAGCGGAAGGTCACGCTCGGCGGGATCCCCCGGTAGTCCGCGGGCGAGGCGCCGCCGGAGTGCGAGGTGTCCATGAGAATCGTCACGGTGCGCTCGGGGTCGTCACTCAGCACCACCACCACCGTCGCCGCGGCGCCCCCCTCCGCGATCTGATAGCTCGACTCGTCAAAGGAGACCGACACCTCGGGATCGTCGTCGTCGATGAGGTTCACCGTGGCCTGCGCCCGGCTGCCGTCACGGAACCCCGGGGGCAGGCTCCCGAAGCTCAGCTCCACCCTCTCGTCGTCATCGTCGACATCATCGTCCTCGGCCGTGACCGTGAAGCTCTGGCGGGTCTGGCCCCCCTGGAAGGTCACGTTCGACGGGTCGACCGAGTAGTCGGACGACGACGCGTTGTCCAGCCCCGAAGTGTCGATGGGGATCACCACCCTGCTCTGCGGCGCCGGGCTCAGCACCACCGTCACCGTGGCGGGATCACCGCCTTCGGTCGCCTGGTAGCTCGACCGGTCGAAGGAGACGGATATCCTCGTATCGGGGCCGCCCATGCCTACCGCCAGGACCCCGACGCCGTGGACCGGGCAGTTGCCGGTGTGATCCCTCACTTCGTGGTCGAAGTACAATGTGTTGTCCAGCTTGGCGTCATCGGCGGCGTATATCGTGATCGTTCGCCACTTGTTCCAGTTGTTCCGATCGAACTCATGACCGAGGGAGGGCGTCATCCTGATGTCCACATCGCCGTCGTCGTCGGTGTCATAGCCATCCATGCGCGTCGAGCCATCGATATGGACCATGACCCACCAGTCCTTGTCTGCGTCGGCTGGCGGTTGCCTGGTCAACCTCAGACTGTAGGAGACGGACTCCCCCGGTCGCAGGTTCAACCTGTTCGTGCTCACCTCCACCGTCCCGGGTTCTTCACCTGGCGCAAGCTCGGAGTTCCAGCCCGGCGTCGGGTTCTGCCCGTAGACCGCGGACGCCAGGACACAGGACAGCACCGCCGAAAGTGCGGCCGCCAGGGCCGCTGGTCGGAAGCCCGCCGCGCTCGATGGGGGGCCGCATCTGCACTGCCCGTCCAGGTTGGTGCTCCCGGGGATATCCATGTTGCCCTCTCTCCCTGGCTCGCCGTGCCGCGGCACCCTGTTTCGAGAGGTGGATGCGCGGGCTTCGCACTGTCGCAGCGGATTCGCTGCGGCCGTTGCTGTTACCCGCCGCCTCCTTCGAGGTCGGCGCCGGGTCCGGGGGAGGAGTCGGTACTGCCTGTCCGGGGGAGACAGGTGCTTCGGGCGGGGAGTTGCTCGACGCTACCGCGACGGGCGGGAAGAGCCCGCCGCCGGGGAGGGGAGGGCCCGGCCAGGGGAGCCGGGCCGGGGAGGGTTGCGGCCCTCAGGCCGCGGGGGAGAGCGCCACTCCGTGCTCTCCGTGTCGACGCGCCGCTAGCCGGCGGCCGCTTCGATCGTCTCGGCGAACCGCTCGGTGATCGACTTGGGGACGATCTTGCGCAGGCCGCGGGTAAGGGTGCCCGCGTCCTCCGACAAGGCCTCGGGGAGTACCAGCAGGCGCACGGGGCGTTCGTGGCCTGTGAGGCCGGCGGCGTCGGCCTCGGCCAGCAACTGCTGGCGGATGCGCTCGTGGAGCGGCTCGAAGGCCCGCAACTGGTCCTCGTCGGACGGCAGGCCGGGCAGGTCCGTCTGGCGGCCGGCCTCCTCCACGTCGACGGTGACGACGATGACCGGGTGGCTCCAGGCCTGCTGGCCGGTGACGAGGACGTGCTCCACCAGCGCCGCCCGCGAGTAGATGCGCTCGAGCAGCTCGGGGTTGACGAACTCGCCGTTGGCGATCTTGAACTGGCGGCCCACGCGCCCGCGGAAGGTCAGGAAGCCGTCCTCGTCCATGCTGAACAGGTCGCCGGTGCGGTACCAGAGCTTGCCCGGCACCTCCTCGTCCTCCACCAGCACGCGGGAGGTCTGCTCCGGCTCGTCGAGGTACCCCCGCATGACGTTGGCGCCGCTCACCCACAACTCGCCCACGGCCGCCGGATCGGTGGTGCGGAAGGAGTCCTCCGCCGGCTCGGCGCGGGCCAGCTCGGCGCCTTCCTCGCTCACCAGCTTCACCTCGAAGAGCGGCCGCCCCACGGTGCCGACGCGCCGGCCGCGCAGGTGGTTGGTGGAGATGAGGGGCGCGCACTCGGTGACCCCGTAGCCCTCGTAGGAGTTGATGCCTAGGACGTAGTGGAAGAAGTCGAGGGCGTCGGGATCGGCCTTGGCCGAGCCGACCACCAGGATCTCGAGCTCGGCGCCGACGCGGCTGGAGAGCTGCTGCTTGATCTTGGCCACCACCTTGCCGCCGAGGGTGCGGTCCACGAGGCGGGCCCCGAACCCGGCGGTCCCCCGCGTGACGCTGTCGCGGGAGCGTACGGCCAGGTCCACCAGCCGGCCCTTGAGGCCGCCGGCGTCGATCTCCTTGCGGACGTTGCCGTAGACCTTGTCGAGGACGAGGGGCACGGTGAGGAAGCCCTCGGGCTCGGAGATGCGGATGTCGGAGAGCACCCGGTCCGGCGACCGCGCCAGGTCGAGGACCCAGCCCTTGGCCAGCGGGTAGTAGATGTTGAGGACGCCCATGGAGTGATAGTCGGGGGCGGACTTGAAGAACCGGCAGACCTCCTTCTCGCTGACCAGGTCCCAGACGGAGCGCACGTTGGCGACGATGTTCCCGTGGGTCTGCACCACCCCTTTCGGGAGACCCGAGGAGCCGGAGGTGAAGAGGATCTTCGACTCGTCGTCGGCGGATACCTCGACCTCCGGAGGATCGTCCTCGGACTGCACCTCCTCCCAGGGGATGCCGTCACCCTCGGTCCCCGGACTCAGCAGCAGCCTCGGCGGCCGGGTGAGGGCCGGACCCACGCGGCCGTAGGGCTCCAGGCCGCGGTCGTCGACGAGGAGCAGGTCCATGTCCGATCGCGAGATGTTGTGCACCAGGACCTCGGTGGAGGACTTGTGGCACAGGGGGACGGAGACCAGCCCCAGGGCGTCGGCGGCGAGGAAGACCAGCAGCGGCTCGAAGCCGCCGTCGGTGAGGATGCCGACTCGCTGGCCCTTGCGCAGGCCGAGGGCGGCGAAACCGGCGGCCAAGCTGTCGCGCAGTCCCCGCAGCTCGGCATAGGTGATGGGGGCATAGGCGTCGCCGGCGTCGGTACGGGTCACGCTGCGCACCGCGGGATGGCCGGCGCGGGAGGAGAAGCTGCTATCCAGAAGGTCCTTGAGAGTCTCCACGAATCACCTCGATCGCTTGTGGTGGCGGCTACCCCGGAGCATAATAACAGATGAATTCCTGCGGCGACAACCGATAACGGGGAAAACCCTGGAAAAGTTCACACACCGGCGGCCGGTGGCCCCGTCCGGGCGGCCATGGAAGCTCCGTTCCGCCCTCCTGGCGGTGCTGCTGGCGGGCGGGCCTGCGGCCGGCGACGTCCGCGATGGTCTGCGGGACAGCCGCTACGAGACCGGCTCCAAGTACAGCGCCAGCATCGGCTCGGTGACGGTGCAGGAACGCCAACTCTACCGCCTGGCCCTGCGTCCCCAGTTTCCGCTGGGGCGGGCGGCCGTGGTCCTGGACCTGGAGTTGTTCATCGGCGAGGACGGATCCGTCGAGAGCCTCGGGTGGTCCTTCGCGACCCCGGCCGAGACCTTCGACAGCCTCCTGCGCAAGATCTACTACGTCCGCTACGGTGAGCCGCGGGAACCCGCCTTCGTCCGCGTCGGCGCCCTCGACCGCGTCACCCTCGGCTACGGTCTGATCATGGACCGCTACCGCAACACCCTCGAGTACCCGGGGATCAAGAGGACGGGCGCCGTCTTCCATTTCGACCGGCTCGCCGGCAACCGCTTCGGCCTGCAGGGGATGGTCAACAACGTTCAGGACTTCCAGCAGGGCGGCGCCGTCCTGGGCGCGCGGCTCTTCACCTATGTCGGCGCGCGCGTGGAGCTGGGCGCGACCTACGTCCTCGACATCAACCAGTACGCCGGACTCCTCGACCGCGACGGCGACGGCTATCCCGACGCCGTCGACGCCTTTCCCGGGGACGACGCGTCGGCCAGGGACAACGACGGCGACGGCGTCCCCGACAGCCGCGACATCGACGACGACAACGACGGGGTGATCGACTTCGACCCCCGCAGCGGGCTGAGCCGCAATGTCGTCAACGGCCTGGAGGCGTTGGAGGACGAAGGCCTCCGCCTCGACCGCGACGTGCAGCGGACGAGCCCCTTCAACAAGGACGAGGCCGGCGCCGACCGCTTCGGGATCCTCGGCGTCGACGCCGGCTACCACTGGAAGCAGGGGGCCGAGTGGGACCTGACCGTGTACGGCCAGCTGGGGATCCTCCACGACGACGACGACGAGCTCACCCTTGGCCAGGCCCGCGTCCAGAACGTGACCGGCGGCAACCGCAGGGCCGTGGGCCTCGGGATCGCGGCCCCGGGCCTGAGGGCCCGCACGGGGGCCTTCGAAGGCCGCCTCGAGTACCGCTACTTCCTGGAGGACTTCGAGGCCGGCTACTTCGACAACCTGTACGACCTCGACCGGGCGCGGCTCGACCGCGTCACCGGGAGGGCGACGCCCAAGGACGCCGGCCTCGACCGGGGCCAGAGCCTGCAAGGCGTCTACGGCCGCGTGGCAGCCAGTCTCTTCGGACTGGCCACCGGGTCCGCCGACTACGAGCATCTCCTCGGCGACAACGCCTCGAAGCGCCAGTTCCACGGCTCCATGAGCCTGTCGCCCGTGGTGATGAAGTCGGTGCGCCGGCTGAGCCACCTCGCCATCCACTACCAGAAGAACCACATCGGCCGGCGCGGCGGGACGTCGGGCTCCAAGGACGCCTTCTTCGAATCCACGGAAGACACCTTCTACGGCTACTCCATCGGTTTCGAGATGGACGGGGCCGCCGTCTACCTGGACACGCACTTCCTCTTCGACCGCGAGGCCGACGGCCGCCTCCGCCGGCGCCAGATCAGCTCCATCGAGACCGTGCTCAGCTTCTGACCCCGACGGGTCCACCGATGAACCTGATCATCGACGGCCACCTCGACCTGGCCTTCAACGCCCTGTTCTTCCGCCGCGACCTCACCCGGCCGGTGCAGGTCCTGCGCGAGCGCGAGGACCCCTGGCGCGACGGCGCGGCACCCGCCGCGGCGCACCGCGACGCCCTGAACAAGCGGCCCCGGGCCGAGTTCGGCGGCGTCGCCACCGTCTCCCTGCCGGAGATGCGCAAGGGCCGCGTGGGCATCGTGCTGTCGACGATCATGTCGCGCGTGCAGCTGCCGAACGAGTCCCTCTCCGACGGCATGCGCAACCAGCTCGCCGCCCACGCCATGGGGCAGGCTCACCTTCACTACTACAAGGCCCTCGAGCGGGAGGGGGCCCTCGCCTTCCTGCGCACCGCCGAGGACCTGCGCCGCTCCGCCGATCTCTGGCAGGGGGAGAGCGTCGATCCCGAGACGCCGATCGGCCTGATCCTCAGCATGGAGAGCGCCGACCCCATCCTCGGTCCCGAGGACGTGGCCAACTGGTGGGAGGCCGGACTGCGCTCGGTGGGCCTCACCCACTTCGGGGCCAACACCTGGGGACACGGCACCGGCACCCGGGGCGGGCTCTACGCCTGCGCCTACCCGCTGATGGAGGCCCTCGCCGACGCCGGCGTGGCCCTCGACCTGACCCACGCCTCGGACATGACCTTCTGGCAGATCCTCGATGCCTGGGAGGGCCCCGTCCACGCCAGCCACTGCATGTGCCGGGCCCTCGTGCGGGGCCAGCGGCATCTCTCCGACGACATGATCCGCGCCCTCGCCGAGCGCGGCGGCGTCATCGGCATGGTCTTCGCCGAGCCGATGCTCAACCCCGACATCGACTTCGACGACCTGCGCAGCGCCCCGCGCACGGCGCGCCGGACGATGGCCGCCGCCGTCGATCACGTCGACCACGTCTGTCAGCTCACCGGCAGCTGCGACCACGTCGCCATCGGCTCCGACCTCGACGGCGGCTTCGGCCGCGAGTGGGCGCCGGTCGACTACGACACCATCGCCGACTTGCAGAAGTTCCTCGCCATCCTCGAGGGCCGCGGCTACTCCGCCGAGGACGTGGCCCGCATCGCCCATGGGAACCTGCTCCGGTTCTTCGCGGAGGTGATGCCCTGAACCCCCCGCTGATCCTCGACAGCCACCTCGACCTGTCCTTCAACGCCCTGCAGCTCAACCGCGATCTGACGCAGCCGGCAGCCACGGTGCGGGTCCACGATCCGGTGGAGACGATGGAGTCCTTCGGCAGTTGCACCGTGACCCTGCCGGAGCTGCGCCGCGGACGGGTCGGCATCGTCTGCGCCACCGTCATGTCGCGCATCGACCCGGGGGACCGGGGGACGCGCACGGGCATGTACGTCCAGAGCCAGTGCCACGGCGTCGGGCGCGGCCACCTGGCCTGGTACCAGGCCCTGGAACGCGCCGGCCACGTGCGCCTCTGCCGCACCCGCGCCCAGCTCGACGAGATGGCCGCCCTGTGGGAGACGGCGGAGGTCGGCGCCGACGGGTCGGGCCCCCCGGTGGGGCTGGTGCTGGCCATGGAGAGCGCCGACCCGATCCTCGGCCCCGACCAGGTGCCGGAGTGGCACGCCCTCGGCCTGCGCATGGTCAGCCTGTCCCACTACGGCAGGAGCACCTACTCCCACGGCACCGCCACCGAGGGCGGGCTGCGGCCCCCGGCGCGGCCGCTGCTGGCGGCCCTGCAGGAGGCGGGGATCGTGGTCGACGTGACCCACCTGACCGACCGGGCCCACCGCGAGCTGTTCGAGATCTACGACGGCCCGGTCTGCGCCAGTCACCACAACTGCCGCGCCCTCACCCCCGGCCAGCGCCAGCTCACCGACGACATGATCCGCGACATCGCCGGCCGCGGCGGGGTCATCGGCGCCGCCTTCGACTCGTGGATGCTCGATCCGGGTTGGCGGCGGGACCTGCAGGCCTGGGAGCAGCCGTCCGGCGCCACCCTGCAGAGCGTGGCCGACCACATCGACCACGTGGCCCAGGTCACGGGGACCAGCCGCCACTGCGGCATCGGCACCGACCTCGACGGCGGCTTCGGCGCCGAGCAGGCCCCCCGCGACCTGAACACGATCGCCGACCTGCAGAGCCTGGTCCCCATCCTGCGGGACCGGGGTTACGGGGAGGAGGACCTGACGGGGATCCTCTCCGGCAACTGGCTCCGCCTCCTGCGCGGCAACTGGCGGGACTGACCCCCCTCCTTCGCGACGAGCGGTCCGGGGGTGGCGGCATGTTTCCCGGAAACGAGGCGGATTCCCGCCTCGTCGCTTGCGGATATCACTCGGCATCGCTATACTTGGCCCCTGCCAGAAACATAATGTTTGCGAAACTCGCATGATTGCTCGCATACGTGCCTCGCAACCCGGAGCCTTCTCCTCATGAGAGGTGCCGACGCCGTCATCCAGGCGGTTGAGCGCCAGGGGGTCGATTTCATCTTCGGCCACCCCGGCGGCGCCGCCATGCCCATCTTCGACGCCCTCGTCGACTCGGAGCACATCCGCTTCGTCCTCACCCGGCACGAGCAGGGCGCCACCCACATGGCCGACGGCTACGCCCGCGCCACCGGCAAGCCGGGGGTGGTCCTGGTCACCTCCGGCCCGGGGGCGACCAACACCGTCACCGGGCTGCTCACGGCCCAGATGGACTCGGTGCCGATGGTCGTCCTCACGGGGCAGACCATCTCCCCCATGCTCGGCAAGGACGCCTTTCAGGAGGCGGACGTCTTCGGCATCTCCATGCCGGTGGTGAAACACTCCTACCTGGTCAAGGCGGTGGACGATATCCCCCGGGTCATGCACGAGGCCTTCCACATCGCCACCACCGGCCGCAAGGGGCCGGTCCTGGTGGACCTGCCCAAGGACGTGACCTCGGCCGAGTGCCGCGCCGACTACCCCGAGCGCGTCTACCTGCCCGGGTACAGCGTGCGCTCCAAGGCCGACCCCGAGCGGCTGCAGGAGGCCGCCGAGTTCCTGCGCCGCAGCCGCCGCCCCCTCCTCTACTTGGGAGGCGGCGCCATCGCCGCCGGGGCCCACGAGGCGGCCAAGGCCTTCGCCGAGAAGACGCGCATGCCGGTGACCAACACCCTCCTGGGCAAGGGCGCCTTCCCCGAGCAGCACGAGCTGTCCGTGGGCATGCTCGGCATGCACGGCACCGCCTATGCCAACAAGGCCGTCGTCGGCTGCGACCTGATCATGTCCGTCGGCGGCCGCTGGGACGACCGCATCACCGGCAAGCTCGACGAGTTCTGCCCCGACGCGGTGAAGATCCACGTCGACATCGACCCGGCGGAGTACGGCAAGGTGGTCATGCCCGACGTCTTCCTCCAGGGCGACGCCCTCGAGGTGCTCGAGGAACTGATCAACATGGTGGGGCCCCTCGACACCGGCGACTGGCTGGGCCAGATCGACGAGTGGAAGGAGAAGTACCCCCTCAAGTACGGGAAGAAGGGGGGGCTGAAGATGCAGGCCGTCTTCGACCGCCTCTACCATCTCACGGCGGGCCGGGCGGTGGTCTCCACCGACGTGGGGCAGCACCAGATGTGGGCGGCCCAGTTCTACCGCACCGCCCACCACCGGCAGTGGCTCTCCTCGGGCGGCGCGGGGACGATGGGTTACGGCTTCCCGGCGGCCGTGGGCGCCCAGTTCGGCCGCCCCGACGAGACCGTGGTCGCCATCGTCGGCGACGGCGGCTTCCAGATGACCATGTCCGAGCTGGCCACCGCGGCGGTGCACGACCTGCCGGTGAAGGTGCTCATCATGGACAACGCCTACCTCGGCATGGTCCGCCAGTGGCAGAACCTGTTCTTCGACAACCGCCTCTCCGGGGTCGATCTGGAGGGCAACCCGGACTTCGTCAAGCTCGCCGCGGCCTACGGCATCGAGGGCTGGCACCTGAAGCGCACCGCCGACATCGACAAGATCCTCACGCGCATGCTCAAGCACGACTCGGGTCCGGCCGTCGTTCACTGCCACTGCGAGAAGGAGGACAACGTCTTCCCCATGATCCCCGCCGGGGCCGCCGTCCACGAGATGCTGATCGAGCCTCCCCGGCGCAAACTCGCCAAGCCGACGGGGAGCACCTGATGGAACGGCCGCAGGAACTCACCGGCCCGGAGAACGGCAGGTCCACGGAGGTCGCCGATGCCGCCTACCGCCGCAGCGTCGGCCTCGGCGGCGAGGTCCGCAAGACGACGATCGGGCTGCTGGTCAACGACCGCCCCGGCGTGCTCATGCGCATCAGCCAGGTCTTCAGCCGGCGGGGCTACAACATCGAGTCCCTGGTCGTCTCCCCCGCCCACGTCATCCCCGAGACTTCCCGGATGACGATCACCTGCTCGGGGCCGGCGGACGTGCTGCACCAGATCATCCTCCAGCTCGACAAGCTCGTCGACGTGATCCACGCCCACGACCACACCGACGACGCCGCCGTCACCCGCGAGCTGGCCCTGTTCAAGGTCGCCTGCACCATCGCTCAGCGCGGCGAGGTCCTGCAGATCACCGAGGTCTTCCGCGGCAAGACGGTGGACATCTCCGACGAGACGATCACCGTCGAGGTCACGGGCACGACGGAGAAGATGGACGCTCTCGAGAAGATGCTGGCCCGGTTCGACCTGCGGGAGATGGTGCGCACCGGCAAGGTGGTCATGGCCCGGGGCACGGACGTGACCTGATCCGGTGCCCGGCGCCGCGAGAAACCACGAACAGGAGGACCGTATCCACCGGCCATGCCGCCGATGGCCCGGGGCCGCTCTCGCCCTGGCCGCCGGCCTGTGGGCCGCCCCCGCCCTCGGCGGCGCCTGGACCGTGCCCGCCTCCGGCTTCTGGGGCAAGGTCAGCTGGTTCCGCCAGACCACCGGCGAGTGGTACATCGACAGCTCCCTGCCGATGGTGGTGCAGACCGCCGACGGCGTCGAGATCACCCAGGTCCCTGCCGGGAGCCGGCAGCCCTACCGCTTCGGCGGCGAGTACCGCTCGATGGCGGTCTTCGCCGAGGGCTTCTACGGCGTCGCGGACTGGCTGAACCTCGGCTTCCAGATCCCGTACTTCGACCAGGTCTACCAGGACAGCACGCGCACCGAGGCGCCCAGCGACGCCGGCTTCAGCGACCTGCGGATCTACACCAAGCTCCGGGCCCTGCAAGCCCCGGCGGTGCTGACTCTCAAGCTGGGGGCCAAGGTCCCCACGGGCGACTTCAGGAACGAGGACGGCCTGATCCCCGTGGGCGAGGGCCAGTGGGACTTCGATCTGTTGATGCAGGCGGGGCGGTCCTTCTGGCCGCTGCCGGCGTACGCCAACGTGGAGGCCGGGTACCGCCTGCGCATGGAGAACGAGGACGTGCAGCGGGACCCGGGCGACGAGTGGCTGGTCAACGCCGAGGCGGGCTGGTCGCCGCGGCCCCGGCTGCTGCTGGCCCTCAAGCTGGAGCTGCTCCACGGAAAGGCGGGCACCTCCTTCGGCTTCGAGAACCCCAGCCTCAAGAAGAGGATCGTCTACCTGGCGCCGACCGTGAGCTGGACCCTGTTCGGAGAGACGGCGGCGGAACTGGCCCTGCGGCGCACCCTGGCGGGGCGCAACTTCCCGGCCGGGAATCAGCTGACCGTCGGACTGTCGACGCGGGGCGGTCTCTGATCGCCCGGGGGTGGATCCCCCGGAACCCGGCGGCGGTTGGGCTTGCGGCCCACCAGGTGCCCGGGGGCGCCCGGCTCTAGGTCCTGACGGCCAGGACGATGGTCCGGTTCTGCAGGCGCCTCGCTGGATCGTAGAATCGAATCCCCCCGTCGAACAACTGGTAGAACGTCGACCCGCCGCCGGCGGCCTCCGCGAAAGCAGTCCAGAGGTCGAACTGCTCGTAGTAGGCTCCTCCCGTATTCTGGTAGAACTTCTTGATGTAGACTTCGATCAGCCCCGATGGAGTGATCCTGGGGTCGAAGAACACGTAGCTGTCCGACCAGCCGTTCGGTTCCCAGGCTGCTTCGGAGGCGGAGAACTCGATCAGGTCTATCGAGAGTTGGGCATCCGCCCCCGCGGGACCGGGTGGTCCAGGAGGACCCGCAGGTCCCGTCGGCCCCTCGATGCAGGCCGACAGAACCAGCAGGACGGCGGCGGCACCCCTCCAGGCGGTCAATCCCGGTTCCCTCAGAACTCGACCCCGAGCTGGGCGTGGGCCAGCCGGCCCACCTCCGGGGCGCCGATGAAGGACCGGTAGGCGCTGTCGAGGACGTTGTCCACGCTCACCAGCAGGTGCAGGCCGTCGGCGAAGGGCAGGTCGTACCGGGACCGCAGGTCGAGGCTGGTGTACGAGTCCACGTCGCCCACGTAGACCCCCGAGTTCATGGGGAATCCGCCGGTGTAGCGGAAGCGGGCGCCGAGCCCGAGGTCATGCTGCGGCAGGCGCCAGGACCCGCCCACGTTGAACTTGTGCATCGGCGCGTTGAGGGCGACATCGGCGATCCCGTCGAGCTTCGGGAAGAGGTCGTCGCTGACGAAGGAGTAGCCGCCGGTGAGGTTCCAGCTCTCCCCGGGGTAGTAGCCGAAGGCGAAATCGAGCCCGTAGAAGGTGATGTCGCCGAAGTTGCGGTAGGTGAGGAGCACCGCCGTGGGGTCCCAGGCCTGCTCCGGCGAGACCGTGCCGAAGGGGATCCCGGCCGCGCCCGAGGCGAAGATCGTCGCCAGCTCGTCGGCGGCGCTGCCGTCCTTGTCGCCCTCGATCACGCCCGGGAGGGAGAGCGCGTCCAGCGCTCCCAGGACCTGGGCCACCTCGGCGAGATTCGGGTCCGCCAACTGCGCGGCGAAGGCCGGCTCCAGCACCGCCATCAGGCTCTGCGGGTTCAGGAAGACGCTCGGGGTCTCCACCGCCAGGGGCCCCACGAAGCCCTCCACCCGGGTCTGGTAGAGGTCGGCCGACACCACCAGGTCGTCGGCGAGGATCCCCTTGTAGCCTACCTCCAGGGTCTGGGTAATGGTCGACTCCGTGCCAGGTACGTCGTTGGCCTCGGCTACCGGGTCGAAGCCCTGGGTCGCCAGGTTCAGCCGGCCCAGGCTGTTGGTCAGGCCGGGGAGCTGCTCCGGCACGAGGGACGGCAGGACCGCCAGGACCGCCGCCGCCTGCTCCTGGGCCGTGGTCTGGGCGGTCTCGGCGTCCATGCCCTGCTGCACCAGCATGCCGGCGATCAGGCCCGGCGCCAGGAGCTGCAGGGCCGGAGTGACCTGATCGAGGACGGCGGCCCGGCCGATGCCCCACTGGACGTTCGTGACCACCGGATCGTCGAGGGCGATGTAGCCGTCGCCGTCGATCGAGTATCCCGGGTCGCCGGGGTTGAGGCCCATCAACTGAAGGGTGCCGTGAATGGTCGGCTGGAAGGAGGAGCGGTACATGGCCCTTCCGTCGGCGCCCCGGCGGAAGGTGAACCCGCCGTCCATTCCGCTGCGGTAGCTCCCCTGGGCGCGGACGTCGACGTTGGGGTTGTAGCCGAGGACCGGCTCGAAGGCCTCCAGGGGGGCGAAGACCGCCGGCTGGGCGAGCAGATCCAGGAACAGGTTGTTCGTGGAGGGCGTCGAGAAGGCGCGGTTCCAGGTGAGGCGGAAGGACTGCGTCTCCTGCGGCTTGTAGACGATGCCGGCCCGCGGCGAGAGCTGGGCCTCGTCGAGGCGGCTGTGGCTGTCGTAGCGCAGGGAGAGGACGAGGTCGAGCTGCGGGGTGAGGCCGGTCTCGCTCTGCAGGTAGGCGCCGATCTCGTCGATGGCGTCGTCCTCCTCGTTGCCGCCGGTGATGGTGCCCTCGGTGCGGGGGCGGGTGAACTGGGCGTCCAGGCCGTAGGTGAAGCGCTGGCGGTCGCCCAGCCCGTAGGCGTGCTGCGCCTGGACGACGTCCAGGGTGGACTTGTCGACCATTGTCTGGCCGGTGCGCAGCAGGTAGGTGTCGTTGGCGTCGCTCTGGTTGCGGTAGTACTGGAGGAACAGGTCGCCGTGGGTGGCGCGGATCTGGTGGAAGTTGTAGGTCCAGTCCTTGGCCTGCCCGGCGCCGGCACCCGTCTGCTCGACATGGGTGCCCTGGTTGTACCCGAATGTGTAGACGGCCGTCAGGTCGTCGGTGGGGCGCACGTCGATCCGGGCCTCGGCGCCCAGGCGCTCGACCTGGTCCTCCCGGGCGCCGATCAACAGGCTCTCCGGGTCGGCGCCGGCGCCGATCGCCCTCTGGCGCGCCCCGGCCTCCACCGGATCGACGTACTCCCAGTCGGTGCCCGAGTAGTACTGGGCCGAGATCTTGTAGGCCAGGTGCGGATTGACGACGCCGGCGTGCCGCATCGAGCCGCTGGCCAGGGAGCGCTCGCCGCCCCCGATCGAGAAGGCGGTGCCCGGGAGTTGAAGGGCGAGCGCGTGATGATGTGCATGACGCCGTTGGCGCTGTTCGGCCCGTAGAGGGCCGACCCGGGGCCGAGGACGACCTCGATGCGCTCGATGTCCTGGTTGGTGGCGGGGATGAAGTTCTGGGCGTTGAGCCGCAGCGACGGGACGCGGGCGATGCGGTTGTCCGTCAGCGTCAGCAGGGCCCCCGAGAAGACGTTGTTGAAGCCCCGGGCCACGACGTTGCTCTGCACGAGGCCGGTCTTGGCGAAGTCGACGCCGGGCTGGTCGCGGACGTGCTCGGCGACGCTCAGGGCCGGGCGGGCCCGGATCTCGGCGGCCTCGACGATGGAGATCGACGCCGGGGCGTCGAGGGCCTTCTCCTGGCGGCGCGAGGCCGAGACCACGCTCTGCTCCAGGTCGATGACCGCGGCTTCGAGCTCGAAGTCGAGGGTTGTCCCCTCGGGATCGACGCGCACCCGGGACGCGATGGTGCGGTAGCCGATGTGGGTGACGCGGACCTCGTACATGCCGGGCGCCAGGGTGACGGAATACTCCCCCTCGGCCCTGGAGACGGCGCCCCTTGGCTCTTCGAGGCCGCCTCCGGTGACGACGACGTTGGTCCCCGGCAGCGCCGATCCGTCGCTGTCGGTGATCGTGCCCTTCAGGTCCGCGGCGCCGGCGGCGACGGACCAGGCGGTCATGGTGAGGGCGGCCAGAACGGCCAGTGCTGTACGGCTCATGGGATCCTCCCTGGAGATGCTGCAGCGAAGCGCCCTCGCTTCGCGCGGTCCCTTCGGACAGCCCGGTATTATAAGCAATGGGATCGCCCTCCACAGACGCCTTGCCGGCGTTCCGCCACCGCCTTAAGATCGCTCGGAACCCTCCCCCAGGAATCGCCGGACCATGACCCCACCTCTGAAGCTCGCCCTCATCGGCTGCGGCGCCATCTCCCGGTTCCATCTCGACGGCATCGCCGAGGGCAGCGGCCGCATCGAGGTCACCGCCGCCGTCGACACCGATGCGGCCAAGGCCGAGGCCGTCGCCGCCGAGACGGGGGCCGCGGTCTTCACCTCCCTCGACGACGCCCTCGAGGCGGGCGGTTTCGACGCCGTCGACATCATGCTGCCCCACGACCTGCACGAGTGGGCGGCCACCGCCTGCCTGGCCGCCGGCCGGCACGTGCTGCTCGAGAAGCCCATGGCCCCCACCCTCGACGCCTGCGACCGCATCCTCGAGGCCGCCGCGCGGGCCGGCACCGCCTTCATGGTCGCCGAGAACGCCCAGTACTGGCCCGAGATCGTGCGCGCCGCCGAGCTCGTCGAGGAGGGCGCCATCGGCGAGGTGGTCACCGCCCGCGCCGCCTTCGTCTGCGAGTTCGACACCTACTGGTTCCCCGACGCCAGGGCCTGGCGCCTCGACCGCGGCCGTACGGGAGGGGGCATCGTCATCGACGGCGGCTCCCACTGGATGCGGCCCCTGCGCATGTGGCTCGGCGAGATCGACGAGGTCATGGCCGTCCTCGGCCATCCCCTGCGGAGCATGCAGGGCGAGTCCCTGTGCCGCGCCCTCTTCCGCTTCCGCTCCGGCGTCGTGGCCGGCTTCGATGCCCTCATGCTCGACACCGTCCTCGGGCCCGACCCGTGGTGGCGGATCACCGGCACCCGGGGCGAGATCCTGATCGACGGCGCCTTCGAGGGCGGCATCCGCCTCTTCGACGCCGGCCACCGGCAGGGTCGGCCGGTCATGGAGCCGGCCGGCTACCCCAAGTCCTTCGGCCCCCAGCTGGAGGACTTCGCCCGCGTCGTCCTCGACGGCGCCGAGCCGGCGGCCCCGGCCGAGCACTCCCTGGGCGAGCTGCGCACGGCCCTGGCCCTGTACCGGTCGGGGGCCAGCGGCGCCTGGGAGAAGGTTTGGGACTGACCGCCGCCCCCCGGGGCGGGCGGGACCTGCTTGCGCCCCTGCCGGGGCCCGGTACATTCCGAGCGGACCGCGGCGGGCCGTCCCCCCTCCGCGCACCACCCGAGACCCCACCCCCCCAACCCAAGATCTGAGAGAATGGCCAAGAGCAAGCGCCACCCGTCCGTCAAGTACGTGTACCAGTTCGGTACCGCCCGCACCGAGGGCGACGCCACCCGGCGGGAGCTCCTCGGCGGCAAGGGCGCCAACCTGGCGGAGATGTCCCGCCTGAAACTGCCCGTCCCCGCCGGATTCACCATCAGCACCGAGGTCTGCACCTGGTACTACGACCACGACGGCGAGTACCCACCCGAGTTGCAGACGCAGATCGACGCCGCCGTGGCCGCCGTGGAGGAGACCATGGGCGGCCGCTTCGGCGACCCCTCCAACCCGCTGCTGCTGTCGGTGCGGTCCGGAGCCCGCGTCTCGATGCCGGGTATGATGGATACCGTCCTCAACCTGGGCATCAACGACCGCATCGTGGCCGGTCTCATCGAGCGCTCCGGCGACGCCCGTTTCGGGTACGACGTGTACCGCCGCTTCGTGCAGATGTACGGCGACGTGGTGATGGGCCTGCGCGCCGAAGACCAGGAAACCAACCCCTTCGAGGCGTTGCTCGAGAAGAAGAAGGAAGCGCGGGGGGTCGAGCTGGACAGCGAGCTGACCGCCGCCGACCTCGAGGAGCTGGTGGGGGAGTTCAAGGCCCTCATCAGGCGCCGGCTGAAGCGCCGTTTCCCGGAGGATCCCGCCGAGCAGCTCCAGGGCGCCATCGGAGCCGTCTTCGAGTCCTGGAACGGCGACCGGGCGATCACCTACCGCGAGCTGGAGGGCATCCCCCACGACTGGGGAACGGCGGTCAACGTGCAGTCCATGGTCTACGGCAACATGGGCGAGGACTGCGCCACCGGCGTGGCCTTCTCGCGCGATCCCTCCACGGGGGAGAAGGCCCTGTACGGAGAGTTCCTGGTCAACGCCCAGGGCGAGGACGTGGTCGCCGGCATCCGCACGCCGGAGCCCCTCGCCCGTCTCGAGCAGGTGCAGCCCCGGGCCTACCGGCAGTTCGAGAGGATCTGCCGCAAGCTCGAGCGCCACTACCGGGACATGCAGGACCTGGAGTTCACCATCCAGAACGGCCGCCTGTGGATGCTGCAGACGCGCGCCGGCAAGCGCACCGCGGCGGCGGCGGTGAAGATCGCCGTCGACATGGCGGCCGAGAAGCTCATCAACCGGTCCAAGGCCCTGCTCCGAGTCGACCCGGACGATCTCGACCAGTTGCTCCATCCCATCTTCGACGAGTCCGCCGAGAGGACGGTCATCGGCCAGGGTCTGCCCGCCTCGCCCGGCGCGGCCACCGGGATGGTGGTCTTTCAGCCGGACGAAGCCGTGGCCTGGGAGGCGGAGGGCAAGCAGGTCATCCTGGTACGGCTCGAGACTTCCCCCGAGGACATCGGCGGGATGGACGCCGCCGAGGGCATCCTCACCGCTCGCGGGGGAAAGAGCTCGCACGCCGCTCTCGTGGCCCGCGGAATGGGCAAGTGCTGCGTCGCCGGCTGCGAGAGCCTGGCCATCGACTACCGGCGCGAGCAGTTCACGGCCGGTGACCGCACCGTCAGCAAGGGCGACTGGATTTCCATCGACGGCACCAGCGGCGAGGTCATGCTGGGACAGGTGCCCACCAAGGAAGCCCCGCTGCTCAAGGCCCTGCTGGGGGAAAGCCCCGGCGAAGAGGCCCTCGAGCTGTTGCGCTACTTCAACACCTTCATGGGATGGGCCGACCGCACCCGCAAGCTCGCGGTGCGCACCAACGCCGAGACCCCCCACGACTCCAGCACGGCCCGCCTCTTCGGCGCCGAGGGCATCGGCCTGTGCCGCACCGAGCACATGTTCTTCGAGGACGGCCGCATCGACACCGTACGCGAGATGATCCTGGCCGCCGACGAGGACGGCCGCCGGACCGCTCTGCGCAAACTCAAGCCGATGCAGCGCAAGGACTTCGAAGGCATCTTCAAGGCCATGGACGGGCTCCCCGTCACGATCCGCCTCCTCGACCCGCCGCTGCACGAGTTCCTCCCCCAGGGGGCCCCGCTGCAGCGCGAGATGGCCCGCAAGATGGGCGTCTCGGCGGCCAGCATCCGGCGGATCCTCTCCTCCCTCCACGAGTCCAACCCCATGCTCGGCCACCGCGGCTGCCGCCTCGGGATCACCTATCCCGAGATCTACGAGATGCAGGTGGAGGCGATCATCGAGGCCGCCCTGAACGTGCAGAAGCGGGGGGTCCGGGCCCTGCCCGAGATCATGATCCCCCTCGTGGGCACGGTGGCGGAGCTCGCCGAGCTGAAGGGCATGACCGACCGGGTCGCGGCCCGGATCATGGGCCGGCGCAAGGCCGAGGTGCCCTATCTCGTGGGCACCATGATCGAGGTGCCGAGGGCGGCGCTGGTGGCCGACCAGATCGCCCGCGAGGCCGAGTTCTTCAGCTTCGGGACCAACGACCTGACGCAGATGACCTTCGGCTACAGCCGCGACGACGCCGGCAAGTTCCTGCCCCACTACGTCGAGCAGGGCATCCTGCCGGCCGATCCGTTCCAGTCGCTGGACCAGGAGGGCACGGGCAAGCTCCTCGAGATCGGCACCGCCGAGGGCCGGCGCACCCGCAAGGACCTCAAGGTCGGCATCTGCGGCGAGCACGGCGGCGACCCCTCGTCGGTCGCCTTTTGCCACGGCGTCGGACTCGACTACGTTTCCTGCTCCCCCTTCCGGGTGCCGATCGCGCGCCTGGCCGCGGCCCAGGCGGCGCTGTCCTGACCGTATGCGGAGATGAGCCGGATCACCGAGGAGGCGCCGGGCGCCGTTTCCAGGGAGCAGCCCGGCGGGCGGGCGGCGCCGCGGGCGGCGATCATGGCCGTGGCCAATCAGAAGGGCGGCGTCGGCAAGACGACGACCGCCGTCAACCTCGCCGCCTGCCTGGCGGTGGCCGAGAAGCCGACCCTGCTGGTCGACATGGACCCCCAGTCCAACGCCACCAGCGGCTGCGGCTTCGAGGCCGGCGAGGTGGATGAAGCCAACATCTACCACGCCCTCCTCGGCCACGCCTCCCTCACCGACGTCTGCCGCCAGACCCGGATCCCCCTCCTCACCTTGGCGCCCTCCCACGTCAACCTCGCCGGCGCCGAGGTCGAGCTGGTCAACATGATCGCCCGCGAGCAGAAGCTGCAGAACATCCTCGCCGAGGTGGCGGACGACTACGAGTACATCATCCTCGACTGCCCTCCCTCCCTCGGCCAGCTGACCCTCAACTCCCTGACCGCCGCCGACTCGGTGCTGATTCCCATCCAGTGCGAGTACTACGCCCTCGAGGGCCTCGGCAAGCTGCTGAACACGATCCGCCTGATCCAGCGCCATCTCAACCGCGAGCTGCAGATCGCCGGCGTGCTGCTCACCATGTTCGACCAGCGCCTCAACCTCTCCCGCCAGGTCGCCGACGAGGTGCGCTCCTACTTCGGCAGCAAGGTCTTCAAGACCGAGATCACCCGGAACGTCCGCCTCGCCGAAGCCCCGGGCCACGGCCAGCCGATCGTGCTCTACGATATCGTCTCCACTGGAGCCCAGAACTACATGAGCCTCGCCGGCGAGATCATCCAGCATGGCTAAGCGCAGCCGCGAGGTGCTCGGCAAGGGCATCCACGCCCTGATCACCGAGTACCCGGAGAGCGACGACGGCCCGCAGGCGCAGGTCGTCGAGCTGCCCGTGGGCGACATCGAGCCCAACCCGCACCAGCCGCGCCTCGACTTCGACGACCAGGGACTGCGCGAGCTCGCCGACTCGATCCGCGAGAAGGGCATCATCCAGCCCCTGGCCGTGAACCGCACCTCGGCCAGCAGCTACCACCTCATCCTCGGGGAGCGCCGCCTGCGCGCCGCCCGCCTCGCCGGACTGGAGACGGTGCCCGCCATCGTCCACCAGATCGAGTCGGCCCAGGATCTGATGGAGCTGGCCCTGGTCGAGAACATCCAGCGCGAGGACCTGAACCCCATCGAGGAGGCCGAGGCCTACCGCGCCCTCATGAGCACCTGCATGCTGACGCAGGAGCAGATCGCCACCCGCGTCGGCAAGGACCGCTCCACCGTGGCCAACGCCCTGCGCCTGCTGCGCCTGCCCGAGGAGGTGCAGGAGATGCTGCGCGCCGGCGAGCTGCAGATGGGCCACGCCCGCACCCTGGTCAGCCTCGACGAGAAGGCCGCCCTCGACCTCGGCCGCCGCTGCGCCGCCGAGAGCATGACCGTGCGCGATCTCGAGCGCGCCGTCCGCGGCCTCGGCAAGGGCCGGAAGCGCCGCCCGAAGGAGGAGAGCCCCGGCGGCGGGGCCGCCGACGCCGTCGTGGCCGACTTCGAGTCCCGGCTGCGGCAGCGTTTCGCCACGGCCATCGCCATCCGCCGCCGCCGCGGCAAGGGAAGCATCGAGATCGAGTTCTACGGCGACGACGACCTCGAGCGCCTCCTGGGGCTGCTTCTCCCGGAATGAACGGGCCCCGGCGCTCCCCGCCCGCCGCCGCGATCCTGGCCGCGGCGCTGGGCGCCGGCTCCTGCTCGGTCTTCCACCAGGACCTGCCCAACGTCCCCCCCGTGGTGCAGTTGGCCGAGGCCGACACCACCCAGGTGAAGCGCGGCGGCCGGGTCTCCCTGCGGGTGGGCGCCTCCGACGAGGACGACGACCCCCTCACCTACCGGTGGCGTGCCGAGGCCGGGACCTTCACCGACTCCACCGCCAACGCCACCGACTGGGAAGCTCCGAAGGCGATCGAGGGCTCTTCCGAGACTTTCCTGCTCACTGTGACCATCCGGGACGGCGACCCGGAGACCGAGGATCTGGTGGAGAGCTTCGAGATCGAGGTGGTGCAGCGGCTCCCGGCCCTGCGGTCGGTTCCGGAGAGCCGCACCATCGCCGACCGGGACACGGTGGTCCTGGCCGCCCGGGCCGTCGATGATGACGGCGACGTACTCACCTACCTGTGGCTGTTTCCCAGAGGCACCGACACGGGCGACTCCCGCGAGCTCCGCATCACCGACGAGGCGGGGGTGGAGCTGGCCACGGTTCTCTCCCTCGGCACCGGCCACAGGGTGTTGGACGAGGGAACGCCGCGGATCGTCCAGCGGCGCTCGGCGACGGAGAGGGACTCGGCCCGCGTGCGCTTCATCTCCCTCGCCGAGGCCCGGCACGAGCTCGAGATCGCCGTGACCGACGCCATCGAATCCCCCTCCGACACGGTCTCCGCCCGGTTCGTGATCCGGGCCGAGGCCCCCTGACGGACCGCCGTGGAAGCAGCCCAGCTCAGAGCCCTGCTCGACCAGGTCGCCGCCGGCGCGGCGAGCCCGGAGCAGGCCCTGGAGCGCCTGCGCAACCTGCCCTTCGAGGATCTCGGCTTCGCCCGCGTCGACCACCACCGCGCCCTGCGCCGCGGCTATCCCGAGACGATCTTCTGCCAGGGCAAGACCCCCGGGCAGACGGTGGCCATCGCCGAGCGCCTCGCCGCCGCCGGGTCCCTGGTGCTGGCGACCCGGGCCGAGCCCGCCACCGCCCGGGCCCTTGTCGAGCGCTTCCCCGCGGCCGAGCACGACGAGGAGGCGCGCACCGTGGTCATCCTCCCGGATGACGCACCCTCCCCGACGCCCGACGGGCTCGTCCTCGTCCTGTCGGCCGGCACCTCCGACGTGCCGGTCGCCCGCGAGGCCCTGGTCACGGCCCGGACCATGGGCGCCCATGCCGAGGGGATCTTCGACGTGGGCGTGGCCGGCATCCACCGGCTCCTCGCCTGCCGCGAGCGCCTCCTCGAGGCCCGGGCGATCGTCGTCGCCGCCGGCATGGAGGGGGCTCTGGCCAGCGTCGTGGGCGGGCTCGTGGAGGCCCCGGTCATCGCCGTGCCCACGAGCGTGGGCTACGGGGCCAGCTTCGGCGGCCTGGCGGCGCTGCTGACCATGCTCAACTCCTGCGCCCCGGGGGTGATGGTGGTCAACATCGACAACGGCTACGGCGCCGGGTACGCGGCGGCGGTGATCAACGCCCGTTCCGCCGGGCCGGACGCCCCCGCCCGGTAGCCTTGGCGGTCGACACGGCTGTCGCCGTCCTCGTGGGGGGGCGCAGCCGGCGCATGGAGGGCCGCGCCAAGGCGGCCCTGCCTCTCGGCGGCCACACCGTCCTCGAGCGGGTCCTCCACAAGGCCGACGGCCTCGGCTGTCCGGTGGCGCTGGTGGCCGGCCGCGAGGCCGCGGCCGACGGCGTTGAGCTGGCCGGGTTGCTGGAGCGGCTCGGCCGGCCCGTGGTCCGCGACCTCCACGCTGACGCCGGCCCCCTCGGCGGCCTGGAGACCGCCTTCGCCGCCACCGGGGCGGGCCGGGTGCTGCTGCTGGCCTGCGACCTCCCCTTCCTGACCCTTGCGTTTCTGAGCTACCTGCTGTCCCAGGCCGAGGGCGGATCGGCCGTCGTCCCGGCCGAGGAGGACGGCCGCTGCCACCCCCTGTGCGCGGTCTACCCGGCCTCCTGCCGGGGGGAGCTGAGCAACCACATCGAGACCCGCCGGCTGCGGGCCCACGACTTCGTCCGCGCCATCGGCGCCCGGCTCCTGCCCCGGCCCCTCTGGCAGCGCTTCGACCCCCGGGACCGGCTGCTGGCCAACCTCAACGAGCCGGCGGACTACCGCCGGGCCCTGCGGTGGCTGGAGAAGGCCGGCGGCTGAGGCCGGGCCTGGCGACTGCGCGCTCAGGCGCTACAGGCTGTGGTCGACGATGGAGAGCAGGAACAGCAGCGGCAGGTAGAGCACGGAGGCCCGCAGGAGGCGGCGGGCGTCGCCGGTGGCCCGCGACCGCGCCAGGGTCACACCCGGTGCGAGCAGCAGCAGGCCGAGGACCAGGGCCCCCGCCCCGTAGAGCATCCCCGACATGCCCAGCGCCGCGGGCAGCACCGAGAAGGCCAGCAGCATCAGGCTGAAGGCCAGGACGTGGCGGCAGGTACGGTCGCCGCGCTCCTCCAGCACCGGGAGCATGCGGAACCCGCCGCGCCGGTAGTCGTCGCGGAAGATCCAGGCGATGGCGTAGAAGTGGGGGTGCTGCCAGGCGAAGAGGATGGCGAAGAGCACCCAGGCGCCGGCGTCGAGACCGCCCGTGGCCGCCGCCCAGCCGCCGACGGGGGGCAGGGCCCCGGGGATGCTGCCGAGGGAGGTGTTGAGCCAGGTGAGCCGCTTCAGCGGCGTGTAGACGACCACGTAGAGGAAGGCCGTCAGCAGGGCCAGCCAGGCGGTGAGCAGGTTCACCCCGAGGACGAGCACGATCTGTCCGCCGAGGATCAGGAGGAACCCGAGGGACAGGGCCGTCGACGGCTGCACGTCGCCGGCGGGCAGGGGCCGGGAGCGGGTGCGCCGCATGAGGGCGTCCACGTCGCGCTCGAGGTAATGGTTGAGGACCCCGGAGCCGGAGGCGGTGAGGGCGGTGCCGAGCAGGGTCAGGCCGAGGAGGCCGAGGCCGGCCTGGCCCTGGCCGCCGAGGTGGAACCCCAGGGCGGCGGCCACCAGGACCATGGCCACGATGCGCGGCTTGGTGAGCTCGAAGCAGGCCTGCAGGAGGGTCATCGCCGACAGAAGATGACCGTTCTCGGCGATCCCCTCAAATCAGCGGCACAGGTAGTCGACGCAGGTGGCGGCATGGACCTTCAGCACCTGCCCGAACTCCGGCTCGAGGATGGACTCGTCGGGGACGGCGATGTTCTCCAGGTCCGTTCCGTAGATCGCCGCAGGGATCCCCCGCTGCCACCAGAACCGGGTATCCGTCGAGCCGTAGCTGGTGTTGATCTCGATCTCGCGCCCCGTGACGGCGCGGGCGTTGGCGGCCACGGCGCGCACGATCTCCTCGTCGGGGGACGAGCAGGCCGCCTCCAGGCAGTCCGTCCATTCGAGGCCGATCTCGCCGCGGTCGAAGCCGGTGCCGGCCAGGACCTCCTCCACCTTCTCCTGCAGGTCCCGCGTCGACACGCCGATAGGGGTGCGGAAGTCGACCTCCATGCGGCAGGCCGTGGGGATCGTGTTGCTCTGCACGCCGCCCTGGATCACGCCGACATTGACCGTGGTCGAATCGGCCACCCACTCCTTGCCGGCCAGCTCGCCCCGCCGGACCGAGCGGTCCCTCCCCCGGTCCACGGCGCCGGCCACCTCGGGCGGGGTCACTAGGCGCCAGCCCTTCAGCGTCATCAGCGCCCCGGCCACGGTCATCGCCCTGGCGATGGCGTCGTCCTCCACCGGCACCGCCGCCAGGCCGCCGCCGTGTCGGGTCTCGACGACCAGCGTGTACTTGCCCTTGTGGCCGATCAGCACCTGGTCCATGCAGGTGGGCTCGCTGTTGAGGCAGGCGTCGCCGCGGGTCATGGGCACGTTGTCCAGCAGCCAGTCCGAGCCCCAGAACCCGCCCGTCTCCTCGTCGCCCACCAGGGTCAGGGTCAGCTGCCCCCGGATGGGGACCTCCAGCTCGTGGAGCAGCACCAGCGACAGCAGGGAGGCCACCGATCCCGCCTTCATGTCGCCCACGCCGCGGCCGAGGATGCGGCCGTCCCGGCACTCGCCGGAGTAGGGGTCGAAGGACCAGTCCTCCGGGTCCCCCGCCGGGAACTGGTCCAGGTGGCCGTTGAGGACGAGGTTGCGGCCGGCCTCGCGGCCCCGGATCCAGGAGACCAGGCTCTGCACCGTCGGCTGGGGCTCGTAGGCGTCGGCGGGCAGACCTTTCGACTTCAGGTAGCGGACCAGGTACTCGACACAGGCCGTGGTGTCGCCGGGCGGGTTGTCCGTGGGGATGGCGACCACGTCGCGCAGCACCCCCAGGAACTCCGGCATCCGGCGGTCGACCTCGGCGAAGAGGCGCCGCTTCAGGTCGTCGGTGTTCATTCCAGCCACTCCGGGTGACGGGCCCGCAGGCCGGCGACGCAGGCCTCGTAGACCTCGAGGGGAAAGGACTGGTACGGCGACAGCAGCCGCAGGGGCATGTCGATGCCGCTGGCGCGCACGATCATCTTGTCCCAGGCGCCGTCGATCAGGTCGCCGAAGGCCTTCGCCGGCTCCCAGAACACGTCGGCCACGGCGAGGTACTCGGCGTGGAGGCGGGCCAGCTCGCCGAAGCGGCCCGACCTGCCCAGCTCGAAGAGCTCCTTCGTCTGCGCCGGGAACATGGCGCCGTACGAGGACAGGAGCCCGCACTCTCCGTGCCGGCAGCCGAGGGGGAAGTTGGCCTCTCCGTAGAAGTGCATCAGCTCCGTCTCCCGCGCCAGCTCCAGGGTCTCGCCGATGCCGAGGCCGGTGCTCTTGGTGCCCACGAGGTTGCCCACGGCGTCCTGCAGCCGCCGGTAATCGGCGGCGTAGAGCAGCCGCTTCGGCCGCGGCAGGTTGTAGTGCACGAACCTCGCATCCGGGAAGGAACCGCACACATCGGTGAAGTACGTCAGCAGCTCGGCGTCGTTGAGCGCCTCCCAGGGCGGCAGGGAGATCTGGAAGACCCGGAAGCCGGCGTCGCAGGCGATGCCGACGCGCTCGACGACCTGCGCCGTGGACATGCCGAGGCAGCCGACCATGGGATGGACGCCCTCGCGGTCGGTCTCCTCGCGGAAGACGGCGACGATCTCCCGGAAGACGGGCACGGTCACGGCGTAGCCCTCGCCGGCGGTGCCGAAGATGTAGAGGTTGTCGAACCGGT
Organism: Candidatus Latescibacterota bacterium; assembly: GCA_964291625.2. Taxonomy (GTDB): domain Bacteria; phylum Latescibacterota; class UBA2968; order UBA8231; family UBA8231; genus UBA8231. The sequence continues at coordinate 1,049,346 of OZ220089.1, forward strand.
CCAGCGCCGCCCGGATCTCCTGGCGGAAGACCTCCTCCATCAGGCGCTCCTCGTCGTCCCAGGGGATCTCGCAACTCACCAGGATCGCGGCATGATACCGTTTCGTCACTGCTGCCTCCTCGGGGCCGGCGCCCCTCAGCTGCCCGCCTCACGCGTTACGGACGACTCGAAGAACCGCTCCTGGAATTCCGTGAGGGCGAGGATCTGCTCATCGGAGTACTCCCTGCCGTGGGGTACGACGATCAGCTTGTCGTCATCGTCGTCGGATCGTTGAATCACGGCGATGCAACATCGACCGCCCATCCTGAGACCGTCAGCAAGAAAGACCTTGATTGCGCTCTCGATCAAGCGGATCCTGTGACCGCCGCGGGAGATCCTCCCCTCCCATGGAACTCGATATCAGGGTGCAGCCGAAGGCCGGACGGAACAGCGTCGAGGTCGACGGCGACAGGGTCACGGTGCGGGTGACCGCACCTCCTGAAGGCGGCAAGGCCAACGCAGCCGTCGTGGCCCTGCTGGCCAAGCGCCTCGAGGTCGCCAGGGGGAGGGTGCAGATCGTGGGCGGGCACAAGGGGCGTGACAAGCGGGTGCGCATCGAGGATGTTGCGCCCGGAGAGCTCCTCGCCCGCTTGTCCCGGATCCAGGAGGAAAGAGGATGAAGTCGAACAGGGCGGACGCAAAGGCAGTCGGCATGCCGCCCTGGCTGCTGGCGGCGCTGGTGGTCGCCCTTCTGGCGCTTCCTGGCATCGGTGCTCGTTACTGGCTCAACGGGGATCTCCACATCATCCACTCTCTGCTGAGTCTGTTCTTCTCGATCAATCTGCTGATCTGCTACTGGGAGGTGTGTCTGTTTCTCAGGCGGGACCATATCGAGACGCGCACGGAGTTCTGGCGCAGGCGGCAGCGTGAGACCGGGCGAACGCCGGCCGTCGAGTTCCTCTCCTGCAAGGTGCCCCTGAGACAGGCCTGGTCCCCCACTCTCTGGGCGGATGTCTGGGCCACGTATTCGCTCTTCGATGGATCGTTTGCGGATCGCCGCACATGGGGGTTCAATGCCGATGTGGCCAACGGTTTCGTGACGCCGGTTCCGACACTGATCCTCTACGCGGCCTGTACCGTCGGTTTCCTGCCGCCAGTCGTCGCCGGCATCCTCGGGCTCATGCTATGCTGGCAGTGGACCTACGTGACGTCGGTCTACTGGGTCAGTTTCCTCCTGGCCAGGAGGCAGCGCGAGATCACCAGGGCCGAGCTGTACACCTACATCGGCGCCATGAATGCCCCCTGGGTGCTGTTCGCGTTGCTGGGACTGTACGTGTCCCTTCGCCTGATCCTGGACGGCGACTACGGCGCTCTGGGGTACTGACCGCCGGTCCTTTCCCCGGGAAGCCACCGCCTCTACACTACCCGATTCCCCTTCCACCACCCCGACCCGCCAGTGACAAACGCCCAATCCGCCCCCGAGAAGCCGTATCTCCTCGGCACCGACGCCGAGGAGGGACGGCGGCTCGAGCGGCAGCATCGCCTGTGGTCGCGGGAAACGCACGACCTCTGGGAGCGCGCCGGATTCGGTCCGGGCGACCGTCTGCTCGATCTCGGCTGCGGTCCGGGATTCGCCGCTCTCGAGCTGGCGCACCGGGTCGGTGCCGGCGGACAGGTGATCGCCGTGGACGAGTCGCGCCGATTCATCGAGACCCTGGTCCGGGAGTCGGGGCGGCGAGGGCTCGCCCAGCTCGAGGCGCGCCTGGAGCAGGTCGAAGCCCTGCGGCTCGAGCCCGGTTGCCTCGACGGCGCCTTCGCGCGCTGGCTGTTCTGCTTTCTCCCGGACCCGGCGCCGGTCGTCGAGAGGGTCGTGTCGGGCCTGCGGCCGGGGGGCCGCTTCGTGGTCTGGGACTACATGAACTACCGGGCGACGAAGCTGCATCCGCAGAGCCCGGCGTGCGACCGCGTGCTCGCGGCGGTATACGAAAGCTGGCGCCTCAGCGGAGGAGATCTCGATGTCGGCGCCCGGCTTCCCGGCTTGCTCGCGGCCTCCGGATGCAACGTGGTCGATCTGGTTCCGATCGTGCGCTTCGCCCGGCCCGGCACGGCCCTGTGGGAGTGGCCGACGGGGTTCTTCTTCGGCTACATGCCGCGGCTGGTGGAAGCCGGCCTGCTGACGGAAACGGAACGCCGCGCCTTCGAGGCCGAGTGGCGTGAACTCGAGCGGGACCCCGGCGCCTTCCTGTCGGCGCCGCCCATGGTGGGAATCATCGCGGAGAAGCGCCGGTCATGAGCGACGAGGCGTACGCCCTGGGCCACTCCCAACTGGCAGCCGAACGGCTGCAGCTGGTGGCGCGGCTCTTCGAGCCCGAGATGAGGCAATTCATCCGGGACGCCGCTCCCCCTCGGCCCAGGGTCGCGGTGGACCTCGGCTGCGGCCCCGGCTGCACCACCCGGCTCCTGCAGGAAGTCTCGGGCGCCGCCCTGGCCGTCGGCGTCGACCTGTCGGAGGACTTCCTGCGACTGGCGGACTCCGCCCCGGCGCTGCGGTTCGTGCGGCACGACCTGACCGAGGGCCCGCCGCCGGTGGCAGCCGCGGACCTTCTGTTCTGCCACCTGCTGCTCTCTCACCTCGCGGACCCGGTGGGGGCCATCGAGTCCTGGAAGGCCTGCCTGACCCCCGCGGGTGTCATCCTCGTGGACGAGGTCGATTCCATCCAGACGGATGACCCGGTCTTCGTCGAGTACCTGGCCCTGGTGGAAGAAGCGATCGCCGGCCGCGGAGGCGAGCTCTACGTGGGCCGGAAGCTGGCGGAGGCCGGAGCACCGAGGGGCCTGCGCCTCCGCTCCAGCCGAGTCGCGCCGCAGGGCGTGGCTGCTAGGGACGCGGCCGCCATGTTCGGGATGACCTTCCAGACGCTCCGCGAGGACCGCGCGGTGCAGGCCGCGGCCGGTCCCGCGGGACTTGCGGCCCTGGGCCGGGCCCTCGACGCCAGGACCACACGCGAAGATCAGCACCCGCTCGAGTGGAGCATGCGGCAGATCGTCTACGAGCCGCGGCCCTCGGCCTGACCGATGCAACCCCCACCCACGCCCTTCCTCGACTGGTACGGCATCTGGCCGTCCCACCGCAAGCTCGAGGACGACGGCACCGTCTGGTCGCAGGACCCGCCCCGGGGCATCGCCCTGGAGCCCGAAGTCGCCCGCAAGTCCGAGGTCTTCTTCCACAAGGAGCGCCCCTGGGAGCAGGGAGCCAACCTGCAGATCAACGCCATGCTCCACGAGGACGGGCGCTACCGGCTCTGGTACGGCGTGCAGCGCCTCGACGACATCACCCGCTCTTGCGTCTGCTACGCCGAGAGCGACGACGGCTTTGACTGGCGGCGGCCGGATCTCGGCTTGTGCGAGTACGAAGGCTCGACCCGGAACAACATCATCAGCCTCGATCGCGACCATCCCCTCGGCTGCGTCTTCCTCGACCCCGGCGCCCCGGCGGCCGAGCGCTACAAGGCCGTCGGCCCGGGGGCGCGGTACTTCCGCGGCGGCCGGCCCGACCCGGAGATGGACTCGGCGCGCTTCAAGGCCCTGCTCGTGGCCCGCGACCTCGGCGACGTGTCGGCCGGCGAGAAGGCCCGGGGCATCGAGATCCGCCAGCAGTTGCTGGGCGCCACCTCTCCCGACGGCATCCACTGGACGAATCTCGGCGCCCCCGTCTTCGACGCCGGCGCGACCCAGCTCGACACCCACAACCTCTGCGCCTACGACCCCCACGAGGGGCGGTACGTGGCCTACCTGCGGGGACACATCGACCGCCGGCGCCTGGTGCGCCGCGCCTCGGGGCCCCGGTTCGACGCACTGGCCGACCCGCGGCCCTGCCTCCTGCCCGACCCCCTGGACCCGATCGACGACGACATCTACAGCCCCTGCTACACGCCCTACCCCGGCGCGCAGCCGCGCTACCTGATGTTCCCGTCGGTCTACCACCGCATCGCCTCCACCGTCGACGTGCAGCTCGCCGTCAGCCGCGACAGCCACCACTGGGTGCGGCCCTTCCGCCGGCCCATCATCGATCTGGCCCATGAGGACGGGACCTACGGCCAGCTCTACGCCTGCCCGAACCTCATCGCCGACGGCCGCAACTGGCGGCTGCCCTTCAGAGGCTACCAGCGCCGCCACGACTTCCTCCGCCGCGGCGCCGTCTACCCCGAGGACGGGGAGTTCCGCTGGGCCTGCTGGGAGCCGGACCGGCTCGCCGGGATCGAGGCCGGGGGCGAGGGGCGGGTCACCCTCATCGAGCGGACCTGCTCCGGCGGCGAGCTGCTGCTCAACTATCGCACCGCCCCGGACGGCTGGATCAAGGCGGAGATCGTGCAGACCATTCACACCCCTCCCCGCCCCGTTGACGCCCACCCCGGCTTCTCGCTCTCCGAGGCCGATCCCCTCACGGGAGACTCCATCTCCGAAGCGGCGAGCTGGCGGGGCCGCGCCGACCTGACGGCCCTCGGGGGGGAGAACGTCGGCCTCCGGTTCCACCTGTACAAGGCCAAGCTGTTCTCGGTATCGATCTGAGGGTTCGGCGCGGCACCGGGAACTCCGAAGAACCAGGGACGCCGCGCCTCCATCGCCTGTCGCTCAACCCGCCCATCGCAGACGGAGGAATCCATGCCGGGCCGCACAGTGACCGCAGCATCCATTGCAGCCATTGCAGCCATCGCCGCCGGCGTCATCTCCATCGCCGCCGCCCACGAGGACGATCACGCGGCCGCGGAGCCCGGCCGCACGGCCTTCACCGCCATGACGCCGATCCTCAACGTCAAGAGCGTCGAGGCGAGCATCGAGCACTACACGTCGGTCCTCGGGTTCCGCAAGGAGTGGGACTGGCCCGCCGAGGACGAGGACAAGAGCTTCGCCTCCATATCCAATGGCCGGGCGCGCCTCTACCTGGCCGAGAACAACCAGGGCGCCCGGCCCGTGTGGATCTACTACGGCGTCGATGACGTCGACGCGCTGCACGAGGATTACCTGGCGGCCGGAGCGGAGATAAGGCAGGAGCCCACCGACAGGCCCTGGGGCGCCCGGGAGATGCTGGTGGCGGACCTGGACGGCCACGTCCTGCGCATCGGGGGCCCGGTCGAGGGGGACCACTAGCCGTGGGCCGGCGAAGTGGCTGGCCTGCCCGGCGAGGATGACACCCGAGGAGGAGGTATGGCCAGGATCGTCGTCGGTTTCGAGGGAAGCTGTCCGCAGAGCGAGGAAGGCGTGCGGCCGGAGGGCGGCAACCGGTTCCGCGTCTTCCCCTCGTGGCGCCCGAGTCCGGGGATCAGCGAGGAAGCGGTCGGTCACAGCACCCGGCTGGGCCTGAGACTGGTGAACGAGTCGCCCGGGGCGGAGAGCGCCGTGCTCCTGGTGGACTGGCAGTACGACGAGGCGCCGCCCGACATGCCCAAGGGCCTGAGCCTGGACCGGTTCATGTCCTTCCGAGACTTCGTGGTCGTCCGCGAGCCGGGGCGCGAGTCCTGGCGAACCGTGATGGGGGACGTGGAGGGTTCGGTGGCCGCCTTCGAGGTGAGTCTGCCGCCGGGCGAGACGGAAGTCCACTGGCATCCGCCGTACACCTACACCCAGAGCGAGGCCTTCGTCGACTCCCTTCGGGGGCATCCCCGGGTGCAGGTCGAGCAGATCGGCGAGAGCGAGGAGGAGCGCCGCCTGCCGCTGCTGCGGATCACGGATTCAGGGCAACGGGAGAAGAGGCGCATGCTGATCGTCTCGCGCTTCCACGCCTACGAGAGCGCCTCGAGCTATGCCGTGGAGGGCATGATCCAGTGGCTTCTGAGCGAGGATCCGTGGGCCGCCGCGGCGCTGCGGGGGTACGTCTTCTCCATCGCGCCCATGGCCAATCCCGATGGAGTGGTCAACGGCATGGGGCGCCTCACCGCCCCCCGGGGCGCGGACCTGATCATGTCGTCCACGGCGCCGGACAGGGCCCACCGGGCGCTCTGGGCGATGGTGGACCGCGTCCGGCCGCACTTCTTCATCGACCTGCACAACTGGCAGAACAAGCACAGCGATGGACTGTTGGGGCTGGAGCCCCGGCTGCGGGAGCGGTTCCTGAGGTTCATGCCGGACCAGGTGGAGTTCGGCAAGCACTGGCACATCCGGGAGCCCCGGCCGGTGAGCCCCACCCGGCCCGAACGCGAGCTGATGGGTGGATACTGCCGCCGCGAGTTCGGCGCCGGGGGGGTGGCCTTCGAGTTCCCCTGGTTCGGCCGAACGCCGGACGACGTTCGGGAGACCGGCCGCAGGGCGATCCGGGCCCTGCTGCGGGCCCTCGACGAGCCTTGTCCGGGGGTCTGGCTGTACGATCCCCCGGACAAGGGCTTTACCCTGAGCCCTTGTTGGTAGACCGTATCTCCCCGGTCGTCGAACGAATGCACGCGAGACTGCAGGCGCAGACGCTATACCAGCTCCGAGACCCGCTGCGACTTCTCCCAGCGCAGGGCGACTTCCTGGTCGATGCCGCAGAGCCAGTTCCAGGTGCGCATGCGCCGCACCCGGTCGCGGTAGGACTCGACCTCGGTCACGTAGGCCAGACGCGGGCGGTCGCGGTAGGCGGGGATCTCCGGCGAATCGCAGAGCCAGTCCCGCCGCGGTTCGGCGGTGCGGTGATAGGAGAACTTGATCATGCTGCGGGCGCGGTCGTTGGTCTTGGGGCCGGCCTTGTGCCAGATGCCGTAGCGGGTCATGGCCACGGTGCCGGCAGGCACGGTCAGGGAGACCTGGCCGCGGATGTCTCCGTAGTGGGCGATCGCCTCGCGGTCGACGGCGCGGCAATGGGAGCCCGGCAGGACCATGGTCGGGCCGTCGTCGAGGGCGACGCTGTGGGGGTAGTAGTAGCACTGCAGCTCGAAGACATCGTAGCCGCTGCCGGAGAGCCCGTCCGAATGCCAGGTCTGGCCGAGGTGCGGCTCCTTGAAGAAGTGGTGGTGGCCGCCGCGGGGCACGAGGAAGTCCTCGCCCAGAAGGGAGCGCGCGACGCCGGCGACCTCGGGATGGAGGAGCACCTGCCGGGTGAACTCCTCCGAGGCGATGAAGGCGTCGCAGTTGCCGGGGGCGAGATCGTCGCAGCGGCGGTTGAAGCTCTCGTCGATGACGCCTTCGAGGACGACCACACCCGAGGCGACGAAGTCCATGACGCCGTCGTCGTTCAGGGTCGGTTCAATCATGAGGACTGTTCTCCTGAACGAGCTTTTCGAGGACGAACTCGTAGCCGAGGTAGTCGTTGTCCTGACCCTCGTAGGCGTAGAGCTTGGCCATGGGGAACTGCACCACCCGCCAGCCATCGGCCACGGCGGCGAGGACCGATTCATAGGGCGGCTCGTCCCTGGGCAGGGTCGGCCCCTGGGGCCGCGTGGCGTCGTACAGGGCCCAGCTGGCCAGTTGCGAACGCATGTTGGTCGACTTGGAGTAGAGGTAGAGTATCTGCTGCCGGGGTTCGCCGAGCAGCTCGTCGAGACGGTCCAGGTCCTCGGCGGTGATCGCCCCGGTGCGGAGCTTGTCCCGGCACCGGGCCGACCACTCTCTTGCAGCTTCGTGCATGTCAGGCTCCCCTGTCTGGCATGAGAGAGAAAGGAAACCGCCCTTGCTCGAGGCGGTCAACAGGAGGCGGGAGGCATGGAGAACGTCAGGATCGAACGAATCGAATGGGCCCGCCTCACCGGCGAACGCCCCCGGAAAGCGGGCTGCAATTCCCGGCTCGGAGAGCACGGAGTCCACGTCCGTCCCGCCATCGCCCGCCTGACGACGGCGGACGGCGCCAGCGGCTTCGGCGCTTCGTGGATCTCGCGCGGGGAAGCCGCGTCCATCGTCGGGTTTCGGCTCAGCGATGCCTTCGCCGCCAGCGGCGTCGCCGAAGAGTTCAGAGTGCTGGAGTACCCCCTGTGGGATCTGGTGGGGCAACTGGCGCAGAGACCGGTGTACGAAATGCTCTCCGGCGAGAAGGACGACTTCCGCGTTCCCTGTTACGATACGTCCCTCTACATCGATGACCTGCACCTCGAGGAGAATGCCGAGGCGGCGGCGCTCATCGCTTCCGAGGCCCTGGAGGGGAAGGCCCGGGGACACGGGGCCTTCAAGATCAAGGTCGGGCGCGGAGCCGTGCACATGCCCCTCGACGCGGGGACGCAGCGGGACATCGACGTCGTCCACACCGTGCGCCAGGCCGTCGGCCCGGATGCCGCGATCCTGCTGGATGCGAACAACGGCTACAACCTCAACCTCACAAAGCGGGTACTGGGCGCGACGGCCGGGGCGAGGGTCTACTGGATGGAGGAGGCCTTCCACGAAGATGCCCGTCTCTATGGGCTGCTGAAAGAGTGGCTGCACGCCGAAGGCCTGGAGACCCGCATCGCCGACGGGGAAGGGGACGCCTCCCCGAACCTCCTCGGTTGGGCGCGGGACGGGCTCGTCGACATCCTCCAGTACGACATCTTCCACCCCGGCTTCTCGCGCTGGCTCGAACTCGGTCCCGAGCTGGATGCATCCGGCGTCGGCACGGCGCCCCATCACTACGGCGGCCACTACGGGAACTACGTCTCCTGCCACCTGGCGGCGAGGGTGGAGCGCTTCGAGTTCGTCGAGTGGGATCACGCCACGACCCCGGGCCTGGACGATTCCGGGTATTCCATCGCCGACGGCCTCGTGAGGGTCCCGCGCAAGGCCGGCTTCGGCCTGGACCTGGAGGAAGAGCCTTTCCACAGGGCCCTCGCCGAGAACGGATTCGAGGTTCGCCTGTGACCACCGAAGGCGCGAGGCCCACCCACAAGTCCCGGCGCATCTGGTTCTGCCAGACGGAGTACGTGGCCCGCCATCCCGAGTCCCTGCAGAGACTCAAGGACGCCGTCGGTCTGACGACGATCATGCCCGAGAGCCCGGTCTGCCATACCTCGGGCTTCAGCCTCTCGGAGGAGCTGGCCCGGCGGGGTCCCTTCGAGGACTGGCGCCGGCGTCTCGATGCCTGGCCCCGCGGCGCCGAAGGTGTCTACCCGCCCGTGGCGGGAATCGTCAGCGGCTTCGACGATGCACCCCTGCTGCGCGTCATCGAAGCGTGCAAGAGCGCGGGGATCGAGGTGTGGGGCCACATCGGCCTGTGGAGCTACGGCGGCGACGTCTATCCCGAGTTCGCCCTGCGCGACCTGGAGGGACGGCCGCTGGACCGCCGCTACCAGCAGTGGGGCATCGGCCTGTGCCCGAGCCGCGGGGAGGTCAACGAGTGGACGCGGGACTGCCTGGTGGAGGCGGTGCGGCGCTACGCCGTCGACGGCTTCGACGTGGACCACGCCCGCTATCCGGCCCCGGCCAACGTGCACAGCCTGATGGCCTGCGGCTGCCCCGCCTGCCAGGACGAAGCCGCCCGCCTGGGCTACGACTTCGCCGCCATGCGCCGCGGCGTCCTGGCCTTGCGCCGGCGCCTGGAGCGATTGACCCCGGCCGACGTGCGGGCCCTGGCCGAGGCCCGTCCGGGTTTCATGGACTCTCTGGGCATCCTGGCCCAGGATGGCGCGGTCCTCCACTGGGTGAGGTTCAGGGCCCACATCCTGGCGGAGCGCATGGCCGAGTTCCGAGGGGCGGTACAGCAGGCCGGTGGCCGCGACAAGCTCTTCGGCAGCGACGTCTTCCCTCCGTCCACGGCGCTGCTGGGCGGCCACTGGTACAACAAATGGGAAGAAGCGACGGATTTCCTCACCGGGGGCAGTTCCCACGGAGGTGTGGTGGGATGGGCGACGGGCGTGACCAACCTGGCGCGGGAGTGGACCGCGGCCCTGTGCCGGCACGCCCCGGGGCTGGACGAACGCGAGGTGTTGGCCCTGCTGTGGCACATGTTCGGGGTGGAGGACCTCGACCAGCCGGAGACCGCGGCAGCGGTGGCGGCAGGGCCTCTGCCGATCGCCGCGCTCTACGAGCGGGAGGTGGCCCGCCTGAAGGCGCAGACCAGCGGCGCGGTGCCGCTCTATCCGCCGCTGTCAGCGGGAGCGGCGCCTGAACTGGTGCGGTCTCTGGGGGCGGCTGTCGCCCGCCACGGGTGCGACGGGTGCCTGTTCACGGTGAACGCCGAAGACGCGGGGCAGGTCCGGGTGCTGGGCGAGGCTCTGGCGGGGGTGGGGTGACTTGCAGTTTTGCGGTTCTTGGGACTTCTCTCGTTTTGTTACTTGCGAATATCCCGACCCGATAGCTGACGATCCGGCTACTCCGGCTGCAGCCGTGCCAGGAATCGCTCGAAGTCCCGGTCGAAACCGCCCCGGACTCGCGCCGCCCTGGCAGCCAGATCCGCCACCCTCCCGGGGTCCAGGTCCGCCGTGTACGGGTGGCGAAAGAAGTGGCGGAACCGGCGTAACTCGTCCAGGCCGGAGGCGGTCTCCGCGGACAGCAGCGCCGGGCGGATGCCCTCGATCTCCAGCTGCATTCGCCTGAGCGGATCCGCGTGATGGCCGCCTTCGTCGACGCGGCTCTCGAAGAACCGCGCCGTCTCCTGGAACAACTGCTCGAAGGCGCCGTAGAGGTTGTGGAGCTGATAGCCCATGCTGTCCACCCCTTCAGCGCTTCGGGCAAACGTCCCCAGTCGCGACTGGATGCGATCGCCGAGGCGGGCGATGTCCCGGGAGCGCGACCGCAAGCCCGCTTCGAGGACCGCCAGGGCTTCCCTATCCATACACCTTGACTCCAGCCTGAGTGAAGGACTCGGCAGAAGGGTGTCGGTCGAGGTCGATCACATCCACCGCTCTGCCCGTAGCCTCCTCCAGGGCTTTCATCACCTCGAGGACCACGGGCGAGCATCCTCCCACGGCCACGTCTACGTCGGACGACTCCTTCCAGCAGTCGGGTGAACGCAGCGACCCCACTATGTACGCGGACTCGATAGCGAGCGGTTCCCGCAGTTCCTGCAGGGTGCGGCTGACACGGTCGAGCAGCTCGGCCTGCTCTGCCGCCAGCCGCTGCCGCCGCTCTCTCAGGGCTTTGTCGAGGGTGTTGGTGTGGAACATGGCGATGTGGCTCACCTGAAGGGAAGTACACCCCCCGGGGAAACTCGATCAAGGCTTCGGCGCCGGGGGGGCCACCGCATGACCGGACGGCGGGCTGCACCTTGGCGCTGAAATTCCCAGCTCCTTAGCTTGCCCTTCCTCATGAACGAAGCCCAGGCGCGCGAGCGCATCGAACAACTCTCCAAAGAGCTCGACGAGCACAACCACCGCTACCACGTGCTCGCCGATCCGGTGATCTCCGACGTCGAGTACGACCGTCTTCTCGCCGAGTTGGTGAGTCTGGAGAAGAAGTGGGACATAGCCCGACCGGACTCCCCCGCCCGCCGCGTCGGGGGCGAGCCGACCTCCGACTTCCCCACCGTGGCCCACGCCACGCCGATGCTCAGCCTCGACAACAGCTACTCCCGGGAAGACGTGGTCGCCTTTGACGGGCGGGTGCGCGGGGCCCTCGACGAAGATGAGGGCGTCGAGTACGTGGTGGAACTGAAGATCGACGGCGTCGCCCTGAGCCTGATCTACGAGGACAGCCGGCTGCTGCGCGCCGTGACCCGCGGCGACGGCGTGCAGGGCGACGAGGTGACGAACAACGCCCGCACCATCGGCGCCGTACCCTTGCGGCTGCGCGAACCGGGCGCGAGTTGCGAGGTCCGCGGCGAGGTCTTCATGAGGTCAGAGGACTTCGCCGATCTCAACCGGCGGCAGCAGGAAGCCGATCAGCCTCTCTTCGCCAACCCGCGCAACTCGACGGCGGGGACCCTCAAGCTCCAGGACCCGAAGGTCGTGGCCGCGCGTCGGCTCCGGTTCTTCGCCTACTGGATCGATCTGGCCGGCGACCGCTGCCGCACCCACCAGGAACGCCTCGACACCCTCCGGCGCCTCGGCTTTCCGGTCAACCCGGAGCATGCCCTCTGCCCCGGCCTGGAGGAGGTCTTCGCCTTCTACGACCGCTGCGAAGCCAAGCGCGGCGAGCTGCCGTACGGGGTGGACGGCGTCGTGATCAAGGTGAACTCCCTCGATCAGCAGGAGCGGCTCGGCAGCACCAGCAAGAGCCCGCGCAGCGCCATGGCCTTCAAGTTCGCCGCCGAGCAGGTGCGCTCCCGGCTCCGCGAGATCCGCCTGCAGGTGGGCCGCACGGGGACGATCTCGCCGGTGGCCGTCCTCGAGCCGGTGACGGTGGCGGGGTCCACGGTGCAGCGGGCCACCCTGCACAACGCCGACGAGATCGAGCGCAAGGACATCCGCGTCGGCGACCTGGTGGTGATCGAGAAGGGCGGGGACGTGATCCCCAAGGTCGTCCGCGTCGTGGAGGAGGAGCGGCCTCCGGGGGCCGTGGAGTTCCGGTTCCCCGAGGACTGTCCGGCCTGCGGGTCCCGCCTGATCCGCTACGACGAGGAGGTCTCGCCCCGCTGCGTCAACCCCGCCTGCAAGGGCCAGCTGAAGCGTCGGCTCGAGCACTTCAGCGGGCGCAACGCCATGGACATCGAGGGGTTGGGCACCGCCGTGGTGGAGCAGCTCGTGGAGAAGGAGCTGGTCACCGACGTGGGCGACCTCTACAGCCTCGACGCGGAGACCCTGGCGGGCCTGGATCGACTCGCTCAGAAGTCGGCGGAGAACCTCGTCAACGCGCTGGACCAGAGCCGCGGGCGCCCCTTCGACCGCCTCCTCTTCGCCCTCGGGATCCTGCACGTGGGCAGCACCGTGGCCCGCACCCTGGCCGCCCGCTTCCCATCGGAGGAGCTACTGCAGGAGGCTGACGTGGAGGAGCTGGAGGAGGTCGAGGAGATCGGCCCGGTGATCGCGCGCTCGGTGCGGGACTTCTTCGACCAGGAGTCCACGGGGACCCTGCTCGGCAAGCTGCGGGAGAAGGGCCTGCAGCTGGCCGCCGAGCCGGTCGCAGCGGAGGAACCGGCGGCGGACGGTGTGTTCGCGGGTCAGACGGTGGTGATCACCGGGACGCTGGAAGGGTTCACGCGGGACCAGGCAGGAACCCTCGTGGAGGAACAGGGCGGCCGCGTCGTCTCGAGCGTGAGCCGCAACACCAAGCTGGTCATCGCCGGCGACAAGGCCGGCTCCAAGCTGACCCGGGCGCAGGAACTAGGAGTGGAGGTGCTCGACGAGGAGGGCTTCCGGCAGCGCTTGGAGGAGGCGGGGAAGCCCGGCGGCTGAAGCCGGGATCGCCCCCCGGACCGTCTCAGGTCCTCCAGCGCCCCGGCGTCTGAGGGCGGAGCTCAGGGCTCAGCGTCGCGGACCTCCGAAACCCTCAGCGCCCCCATTCCGCCAACAGAACCAGCAGATTTCAGGCGAACCCGGCAGCCCACACAACGACGCCGCCATCGCCGCAGCCGGCAAGCCGCCAGATCCACACTGAGCAGACCTCGCCCCGGCGGGTCCCCTTCAGGCCCCGTCCGTCCCCAGCTGCGCCACCAGGTCGAAGGTGACGTCCACGGCGAACCCCACGTTCGCCACCGAGACGCGCTCGTCGTGGCCGTGGCAGAGCTCGAAGAAGTCGCAGCCGGGCTCGTGGCGCATGGGCACGAAGCCGTACACGGTGATGTCGAGGTCGGTGAGGAAGCGGGCGTCGGTGCCGCCGGTCTGCATGTAGGGAGCCAGCACCGCCCCCGGCTCGTGGCGCGCCAGGGCCGCCTTCATGGCCCCGAGCAGCGGCGATCCGTGATCGAAGGCCACACCCGGCCGGAACCTCTCCATCTCCAGGTCCACGCCATCCCCCGCCAGGGCCCGCACCTCGGCGGTGAATTCCGCCTCTGCCACCCCGGGCAGGGGCCGGCCGCTGAGACGCACGGCCGCCTCTGAAGGGATGACGTTGCGCTTCACTCCCGCCTCGAGCAGGGTCGGGGCGCAGGTGTTGCGCAGCATGGCGTCGAACATGCCCCGGACGGGCGGCTCCACGGGCAGGGCCTGCAGGGCCTCCTCGGCCCGCGCCGGGTCGAGCAGATCCAGTAGCAGCCGGCCCACCTCGGGCCCCACGGCGCGCGCCGCCGCCTCGAAGAAGGCGGCCACCGCCGGGGTGACGCGGTGGGGCAGCTTGCCGCCGAGACGGGTCTGGGCGCCGCCGAGGTGCACGATGGGGTTGTCGTCGTGGGGCACCGAGCTGTGGCCGGGGCGCCCGCGGGCGATCAGGTCCACGTCGGCCCCCCCCTTCTCGGCCACCTGGCAGGTGTAGATCGGCTGGCCGTCGACGAGCACGGCGAAGCCGCCGGCCTCGTTGACCCCGTACTCGGCGTCCAGCCACTCGGGGTGGTTGGCGGCGATCCAGCCCATCCCGTGGACGCCCCCGCGCTCCTCGTCGGCGGCGGCGATGACCACCACGTCGCGCTTCAGGGGCAGCTTGCGCCGGTGGCACATGAGCAGGGCCTGCAGGTGCACGGCGGCGGTCAGCTTGGAGTCGATGGATCCGCGGCCGTAGAGCACGCCGCCGGCGATCTCTCCGCCGAAGGGCGGGTGACTCCAGCGCTCCGGCTCGGCGGGCACCACGTCGAGGTGCGACATCAGCAGCAGGGGGCGCTCGGAGCCGTCGCCCCGCAGGCGCACGGCGAGGCTGGCGCGCTCGGGCGCGGCCTCCAGGACCCGGGGCTCGAGCCCCTCGGCGGCCAGCTCGGCGGCCAGGTGGCGCACCAGGGGCAGCTCGTTCCCGGGCGGGTTGGTGGTGTCGAAGCGCAGCATCTCCTGCAGGCGGGCGACGGCTTCGGCGCCGGGCGTCAGGGGGGCCGTCATCGCAGACTCTCGAAGCGCCAGTCCTCGAGGGGGACCATGGCGCCCGGATCGAAGGCGCTCCCGGCGCCGAGGCCGGGGCAGCGCTGCAGGGAGCGCACGTCGATGGCTCCGCCGGCGACGTGGAGGAACCCGCTCCCCTCGGAGCGCCGGTAGAGGCCCTCGTGCTCGCGCAGGACCGTCTCCCGCTCCGGCGGCGACAGGTGGTCGAGGCCGCGCACGTAGTGGTGGCCGTTGCGCTCGGCGTGGTCCAGCCCCAGGGCGGCCACGTGGGCCAGGTCCTGGTGCAGGGGGACGACGGGAAGGTTCATCAGGTCCTCGGCGGTGATGAGGAAGGGGACGCCCCGCTCGCCGCTCAACCGGCGGGCGAGGGCGGCGTTGGCCAGGGCCTTGAACAGCCCCTTGCAGTTCTTGGTGCTGACGCCGCGGTAGCCCAGCTCCGCGGCGCTCTCGAAGGAGTCGAGGTCGCCGTCGCTCTCGTCGATGATCATCGGCTTGCGGGCCGACACCGAGGCGATTCCCGCCGCCTGCTCCTCGTCGAGGGCGACGCTCCGCTCCAGGGGCTGCTCCACGTAGGCGATGGCGTCGTCGAAGGCGGGCAGGTCCCGCTCGATGTGCGCCAGCAGCGCCACGAAGCCGTCGAGCTCCGCGTACTGCTCGTTGCCGTCGAGGGAGAGCGCGTAGCGGCCGGCGGCCGGTCCCTCGTCGAGGAGATCCGCGATGGCGGTGAGCCGCTCGAGGTCGGCCTCGTGGTCGCCGCTGACCTTGACCTTGAGCCAGCGGATCCCCTGGACGGCCAGATAGGCCTCCAGCGACTGGGGGAGCCCGTCGTCGAGCTTCTCTCCGGCCGGCACGTCGGCGTCGCGGATCGGGTCGGCCAGCCCCACGGTGTGGCGCACGGCGATGCTCTCCGAGGGGCGCGGCGCAACCGCCGCCGACGGCGGGGTGCCTGCGAGGACGGGCAGGACCGCCCCGAGGTCGAGGCCGAGGGGGTTGGCGGGATCGGTGAGCAGCTGGTGGTAGCTCCGGCCCGCGGCCCTTCCGACGGCGTCGATGAGGGCGCGCTCCATGAGGGTGCTGCCGTGGGACGCCGTGAGATGGTCGAGGCCCCGCCGGTCGCCGGCCCGCAGCGACTCGCCGTAACCGTCGCGCCAGATGTCGAAGACCGGGCGCGGCTCCCGCGAGGCCTCGGCAAAGGCCCGCGCCGCCTGGCGGGCGGCGAAGAGCAGGTCGTCCACGTTCTCCTCGTAGCTCTTGGCCGGATCCTTGTCGAACCACTTCGGCGGCAGGATGTCGGCCGCCAGGCCCTCGGCCCTGGAGCCGCCGGCCAGCTCCACTTGCGCCCTCACGTGCAGGATCGGCACGCTCGTCAGGGTGGCCACGCCGTAGCGGAAAGGCATGCGGGTGCGCACGTTGCGCATGGTGAAGCCGACCTCGCGGAGGCACAGCCGCTCAGGCATGGGTCAGGGCCTCTCCGGCGGCCTCCGGCTGCCAGTCGTCCAGGGCCGTCCACCTGGATGAGTCGATGGGGAAGCCGATCCCCAGGCCGGGCGCCCGGTTCAGGCTGGCCGCGTCCAGATGGCCCCGGTGAATCGCCAGGGGGGCTCGGCCTTCCGCCAGCTCCTCGTAGAGGGCGCCGTGGCTCCGGGCGCAGGTCTCCCTCTCGGCCGGGGAGAGGTGGGCGAGTCCCGGGCCGTGCCAGGCTCCCCTGCACTCCACGGGATCGACTCCGAGGGCCGCCATCTGCGCCAGGTGCTGGTGCAGGCCGGTCACGGCCAGGCTCAGCAGCTCCGCCCCCGACAGCCGGCCCGAGCCCTGCCCGCCGCCGTCCCAGAGACTGCACAGGGCCTGGTTGGCCAGCGCCTTCGTCAGGCCGGTGCCGATGCGGCACGTGGTGCCCGCGTATCCCAGGCCGGCGGCGCGCTTGAAGGCGCCGAGGGTCTGGTTCGACTCGTCGATGAAGACCGGCTTGCGGGCGCCCAGGGCGGCCACCTCCCGGCCCAGGGCGGGGCCCAGGGCCTCGGCCCTCGGGAAGGGCTGCTCCACCCAGGCGGTGGCCGCGTACAGCCGGCGCCCCGCCTCCGGCCCGGACTCGAGCCGGTCGAGGAGGATGTGCAGGTCCGCCGGATCGGCGAAGGCCTCGCTGCCGTCGAGCACCACGCAGAGGTCGTCCACGTCGGCCAGGACCTCGGCGATGCGCTCGAGGCGATCCCCGTCGGATGCGGGGCGGCCCTCGAGCTCGATGCGGAAGTGGCGCAGCCCCTGCCGGCGGACAGCGGCCTCCAGCGCCTCCGGTGCGGCGGTGTCGGCGCCATCCCCCGCGGGCGGGTCCGCCTCTCGCAGGGTATCGCCGGCGCCGACGGTGTGGCGCCTCTGGAGGCGGCCGGCCGGACGCGGCGGCAGGACATCCCCCTGAGGCAGGTCGGCCTCGCGCAGGATATCGCCGGGGCCGACGGTGTGGCGCACCTGCAGCCGGCCCGCCGGCCGCGGGGGCAGGACATCCGCCGGGGCCGCGCCGGCGAGCTCGGGATGGACGTCTCCCAGCTCGATCCCGCCCAGGTTGCGGCGCAGCAGTTCGTGGTACGGCAGGTCCAGGGCCCGGCCGAGCCCGTCGAAGAGGGCGCGCTCCAGGAGGGCGGCCCCGTGGCCGGCGGCCATGGGGCTCATGCCGCGGTCGCCGCCCAGGGCCACGGCGGCCTCGTAGGCGTCGCGCCAGATGCGGTAGACCGGGCGCGGCACTCGCGCCGAGGCCACGGCCACGTCGACGGCGGTGCGCGCCCCGGCGGCCAGGGCGCGGGATCCGGTCGGCAGGAGGGGGTCGAACCAGGCCGGCGCCAGCACGTCGGCGGCCACCCCCCGGGCGCGGCGGCCGTCGGCGGTCCGCAGCTCCAGGGCGAGGTGAAGCTCGTCCAGCCTGTCCCTGTCGACGCCGCCGAGACGCACGGGACAGCGGACCGGCCGGCTGCGCACCGAGAGCGCGGCCTCGTGAAGGCTGACCGGTACCATCCCTATTCCGCCAGGCTGCCGGCGGCGGCCGTCGGAGGGGACAGCACCCGTTCGATCTCGTCGAGGCGGTATCCGAAGCCGGCTCCCCGGAGCGAGGCCAGGTCCAGGGCCCCCTCCCGCCGCGAGTACAGCCCCGGATGGACCTGGGCCTCGGCGGCCGAGGCCTCCGGGTAGAACTGCATGCTGTTGGTCTCCACCCCCATGATGGTATCGGCGTGGGCGGCCAGCAGCACATGGGGGATCTGGGCCAGCATCGGGTTGGTCAGGTCCTGCACCATCACCCCCATGCCGTGGGCCCGCGCCCAGCACAGGCTCAGCAGGGCCTCGGTCTGGGTCTTGCACGTCTTCAGGGCGACGCCGTTCCACCCCAGGCTCCGGCCGAGGCGCACCAGCTCCCAGTCGTGGGCGCTCTCGTCCATGAACAGGGGCTTGCGCGCCGAGACGGCGTGGACGTCGATGCGGTGGGCCTCCAGGTCGTAGGGGAAGGGCTGCTCCACGTAGAGCACCATGCCGTAGAGCCGCGGGTGCTCGTCCCGCAGCCGGTCGAGGATGTCGTTGACGTAGGCCGGCTCGGTGACCGTGCAGTTGAAGTCGGCCGACAGCCAGTGAGTGCCGTGGTCCACGCCGATGGCGCCCACCCGGACGAGGCGCTCGTAGTCCCAGACCTCGTCGGTGCCGCGCAGCTTCACCTTCAGGCACTTGAGCCCGTCGCGGCGGATCCAGTCGGCCAGCAGCACCGGGTGGCCGTCGTCGGGCTCGTCCCCGGTCAGTTCGTCCGGCGTCAGCGGGTCGAGGCCGCCCACCAGGTGCCAGGCGGGCAGTCGCCGCAGCGGCCCGGGGGCGAGGAAGTCCCGGGGGTAGCGGCCGGCGAAGTCGACACCCGGCTCCGGCTCGAGGAAGCGGGACAGGTCGGCGTTGAGGTACCCGGCGTCATAGGTCTCGTAGACCGGCCGGCCGCAGAGGCGGCCGAAGGCGTCGTGGAGGGCGAGGTCGAAGGGGGAGCTGCACACCCGCGCCGCCAGCAGCGGCACCTGGAGGGACCCGTGGCGGAAACGGTCCAGGACCGCCGGCAGCTGGAGCTGGAAGGCGTGCCCCACTTCGAGGGCGTGACCGCTGACCTCGAAGCCGCTCCAGGCGGGGACCAGCCCGGCGGTGAAGGCGATCAGGGCCTGGTGGCGCTCCTCGTAGGACTCCTCGGAGGGCCAGACCCACTGCACGCTCAGGGGGGTCTCCCCCCACCCCTCGGCGCGGCGGCCGTCGGCGGCGGCCACCTCCAGGCGGACGCGGGCGACGGTGACGCGGGTGGTCGTCTCCGGCCCGAACTTCAGCGGCATCCGGGTCTCCACCGGCAGCAGGTAGAGGGCCGCGCCGGTGACCCGCACGTCGGTCGGCCGGGACGTCACCCCTCGGGCCCGGCCTCGGCCAGGATCTCCCTGGCCTGCAGGAGCTGGCGCTCCACGGCGGCCGGGCCCGTGCCGCCGTCGAGGTTGCGCCGGTCCAGGCTCGCCTCGAGGCCCAGGCGCCCCAGGGCCTTCTCGTCGAAGGCCGGATGGTGAGACTGCAGATCGGCCAGGGTCAGGTCGGTGAGCCCGCATCCCCTGTCGGACGCCTCACGGACCACGGCCCCCACCGCCCGGTGCGCCTCCCGGAAGGGCTCCCCCGCCTCCACGAGGAAGTCGGCCAGCTCGGTGGCCAGGGCCCCGGCGTCGACGGCCCTGGCCATCCTGCCGGCGTTCACCTTCATCGTCTCCCAGGCCGAGGCGAAGACCTCGAGGCAGTCGGAGGCCGTGTCGAAGGCGTCGAAGACCGGCTCCTTGTCCTCCTGCAGATCCTTGCCGTAGGTCAGGCCGAGGCCCTTCATCGCCGTGAGCAGAGAGACCAGATCCCCGTACACGCGCCCCGTCTTGCCGCGCACCAGCTCCAGGGAGTCGGGGTTCTTCTTCTGGGGCATCATGCTCGAGCCGGTGGCCCAGGCGTCGTCGAGCTCGACGAACCCGAACTCCGCCGAGGAGAACAGGACCAGGTCCTCGCAGTAGCGGCTCAGGTGCATCATCAGGATCGAGAGCGCCGCCAGGGCCTCGAGGAGGAAGTCGCGGTCCGAGACCGCGTCCAGGCTGTTCGGGGTCACCCCCGAGAACCCCAGCTCCCGCGCCATGAACTCCCGGTCGAGGGCGAAGGCGGAACCCGCCAGGGCGCCGGAGCCGAGGGGCATGCGGTCGCTGCGGCCCTGGGCGTCCCCGAGCCGCCCCAGGTCCCGCTCCAGGGCCCAGAACAGGGACAGGGCGTAGTGGGCGAACACGATCGGCTGGGCCTGCTGCAGGTGCGTGTACCCCGGCAGCACCGTCTTGCGGTGCTCTTCCGCGGAGGCCACCAGGACCGCCTGCAGCCGGCGGATGCGCCCGCCGACGGCGGCGGCGGCGGCGCGCAGGTAGAGGCGCTCGTCGAGACTGACCTGGTCATTGCGGCTGCGGCCGGCGTGCAGCTTGCCCCCCAGGGGCCCGAGGATCCCGGTGAGCCGGGCCTCGACGGCCATGTGCACGTCCTCCAGGCCCGGGTCCCACTCGTGGCCGGGCGCTGAGAGCTCCCGCAGGACCTGGTCGAGGCCCTCGAGGAGGCGGGCGCACTCCGGCGTTGTCAGCAGGCCCGCACGCTCCAGGGCGCGGGCGTAGACCTTGCTGCCGGCGACGTCGACCTCCAGCAGGCGGCGGTCGAAGCCGATGGAGGCGTTGAAGCGCTCCATCAGCCTGGCCGTGGCCCCGGAGAACCGGCCGCCCCATGCCTTCTCGGAACCGGACATGATCGGCGCGGCGGGACTAGCTCTGCCGCAGGATCTCGTCGAAGACGTCGATGACCTGGTCGATGCGGTCCTCGTCGACGATCAGCGGCGGCAGGAAGCGCACCATGTCCGCCCCGCAGGGCGCCACCAGGATCTCGCGCTCCCGGAAGTCGGCCAGGTAGTCGGCGCCCGGCCGGTCGGTGACCACCGCCGCCTGGATGAGACCCCGGCCGCGGAGCTCGGAGATCCGCTCCGGCCAGCGCTGCTGCAGCTTCTCAAGCCCCGTCCGCAGCCGCTGGCCCCGGCTGGCCACACCCTCGATGAAGCCGTCGGCGGTGATCTTGCCGAGCACCGCCAGGGCCACGTTGGCCACCACCGGATTGGCGCCGAAGGTGGCGGCGTGGTCCCCCGGCTCCACGGCGTCGGCCACCCTCTGGGTCATCAGGGTGGCGCCGATGGGCAGCCCGCCGCCGAGGGCCTTGGCCAGGGTCATCACATCCGGCTCCACCCCGTACTGCTGGTAGGCCCACAGCGAGCCCGTCCGTCCCATGCCCACCTGGATCTCGTCGAAGGCGAGCAGCAGACCGCGGTCGTCGCACAGCTTGCGCAGCCCCTGCAGGAACTCATCGGTGGCCACGTGGACTCCGCCCTCGCCCTGGATCGGCTCGACGAGGACGGCGCAAGTCTCGTCGTCGACGAGGGCCTCCACCGAGGACAGGTCGTTGAAGTCGGCGAAGCCGACGCCTGGAAGGAGCGGGCCGAAGCCCTCCTGGTAGCGCGGCTGTCCGGTGGTGGAGAGGGAGCCGAGGGTGCGCCCGTGGAAGGAGTTGCGGAAGGCGATCAGCTTGTGGCGCCCGCCGGAGGTGTGGCCCCACTTGCGGCAGAACTTCAGCGCCGCCTCCCAGGCCTCGGTGCCGCTGTTGCAGAAGAACACGCGGTCGGCGAAGGAGCTCTCCACCAGACTCTTCGCCAGGCGGGTGGAGGGCACGGTGTGGTAGAGGTTGGAGACGTGCATGAGCTGCGCCGACTGCTGCTCGATCGCCTTGAGGACGTCGTAGTCGCCGTACCCGAGGGCGTTGACCGCCAGACCGCTGACGAAGTCGAGGTAGCGGTTGCCGTCGAGGTCGAAGAGGTAGACGCCGTTGCCGCGCTCCAGGACGAAATCGGGCCGGCCATAGGTCTGCAGGATGTACCTGTGTTCCTGCTCGATGAGGTTGTCGGTCTTTATCGTCATCTTCCCCTCTTTCCGCTAACGGAGGATTTGCGAACCCACGCCCTCGTCGGTGAAGAACTCGAGGAGCAGGGAGTGGGGGATGCGTCCGTCCACGATATGGGTCTTGCGCACTCCGGCTCGAACCGAGCGCACGCCGGCGCGCGCCTTGGGGATCATCCCCCCCTGGAGCACGCCGGTATCGATCAGGCCCTGCACCTCGTCCACGCGCACCGTGGAGATCAGGCTCGACTCGTCGGCGGGATTCTCGAGGATCCCGGTGACGTCGGTGAGGAAGACGAGCTTCTCCGCCCCCAGGGCTGCGGCGATCTCTCCCGCCGCGGTGTCGGCGTTGACGTTGTAGGCCTCGCCGTCCTCCCCCCGGCCGATGGGAGCCACCACGGGGATCGTCTCGCCGTCGATCAACTCCCGCAGCGGCGCCGCGTCGACGCGGACCACATCGCCCACGAAGCCCAGGTCCACGGGGCCTTCCCGGGTCTGGGCCACATGGGGGCGTACGTGGAGCACGCCGGCCTCGCGGGCCGAGAGGCCGCGCCCGCGCCCCCCGAGGGATTCGATCCCTTCCACCAGACCGCTGTTGATCTCCCCCGCCAGGACCTCCTCCACCACCTTCATCGTCTCGCGGTCGGTGATGCGCAGGCCGTTGACCCGCCGGGTCTCCACCTTGCGCTCGCGCAGGCGCCGGTCGATGGCGGGGCCCCCTCCGTGGACGACGACCGGATTGATGCCCACGTGCTCCATGAAGACGAGGTCCCGCAGGACCGTGTCGGCGCCGCCCTCCGGGGCCAGGGTGCTGCCCCCGTACTTGACGACCACGGTCCTGCCGCGGAAGGCCTGGATGTACGGTAGCGCCTCGGCCAGGACCGACGCCTTGTCGATGTAGCTCTGAAGCTCCATCGGCGGACCTATCCGTCCCCCTCCTGGCCGCCGATGGCGGTGACCCGCCGCACCACGGCGCGCGCCTCGGAGGCGGTGCGGGCGAGGACGAAGATCGTGTTCTCGCCGGCCAGGGTTCCCATCACCTCGGCCCACTCCAGTCGATCGACGGCCTCGCACACGGCCTGGGCATGGCCCGAGAGCGTCCGGATGACCGTCATGTTGCCGGCCCGGTCGACGCCGGTCACGTAGTCGCGCAGCTCGCGCTCGAAGACGCCGCGGTCGTTGTAGGCTCCCCGGCCCTCCGGCAGGGAATAGCGGAAGCCGCCGCCGGCGCGGGGAACGCGCACGACACCGAGCTCGCGCAAGTCCTTGGAGAGGGTGGACTGGCTGACCTCGATGCCCCGGCGCGCCAGCGCCTCCGCAAGGCGCTCGTGGGTGTCGATGCGTTCGGCCTGCAGCAACTCCCGGATCGTTCCCTGGCGGACTCTTCGGGTATTCACGGCTTGAATAACTATTCTCTTTTTTTGAATAAGTATGCAATATAACCCGCTTCCACCGACTGTCAATCACCGGAGGAGCGGCGCTTCCGGCCCGCCGCTTCCCGCGGAGAGAGCAGCTCCGACAGCCGCTGCTTCAGCTCCGGACCGTCGAGGCCGCGCACGAGCCCGCCGCCGACGGTGATCGAGATCGCCCGGGTCTCCTCGGAGACCACGATCGTCACCGCGTCGGTCTCCTGGGAGAGGCCGAGGGCGGCGCGGTGGCGCGTTCCCAGACGCTGGTCCTCCACCTCCTCCGCCAGGGGCAGAGTGCAGCGGGCGGCGATGAGGGACTCCCCCTGGATGACCACCGCCTGATCGTGCAGGGGCGAGCGCGGCGTGAAGATGGCGGTGAGCAGATCGGCGGAGACCTGGGCGTTGATGGGCACCCCCGACTCGACGACCCCTCCCAGGCCCGCCTCGCGGCCGAGGACGATCAGGGCGCCGTAGCCGCGCTCGGCCAGTTGCACCGATCCGTTGACGACCTGGTCGATCACGCGCGACGGCTCGGTCTTGTAGAACCAGCTGAGGAGGGGGCTCTGGCCGATGGCCAGCAGGAGCCGGCGCAGCTCGGGCTGAAAGAGGATGACGAGCAGGATCAGGAGGATCGACTGCACCTGCTCCAGCATCCACGCCAGGGCCATCATCTCATGCTCCTGCCATCGCGCCGCCAGGGCCACGGAGACGAGCAGGAAGAGGCCGACGAGCATGTGGGCTCCGCGGTTGCCGCGGACCAGGGTGAGCAGCCGGTAGATGATCAGGGTGACGATCAGGAAGTCGAGGACCGACACCACCGTCACCGGGATGAACCCGAAGAGCTTGAAGAGGACGAGGCTGTCGCTCTGGATCACGGGGCCGCCTCCAGAAGGCGCACGGCGCGGACCGTCTCCTTCACGTCGTGAACGCGCAGGGCCCGGGCCCCGTGAATGACGGCGAGGACCCCCGCCGCCAGGCTGGCTTCGAGGGCGTCGTCGGGTGTGAGACCCATCGGCTTCCACAGGAAGGACTTGCGCGACGCCCCCACGACCACGGGGCAACCCCTCACCGAGAACGACCCCGCCCGGCGCAGGAGCTGGTGGTTGCCGGCGAAGGACTTGCCGAAGCCGATCCCCGGGTCCACGGCGACGCGCTTGGCGGGAATTCCGTGGCGGCCGGCATGATCGACCCGGCCCTGGAGGTATTCGGCGACCTCACCGGTCAGGTCGTCGTAGTGGGTGTTCCGCTGCATGGTGGCGGGGGTCCCGCGACGATGCATGAGGATCACGGGAGCGCCGGCCTCGGCCGCCGCTGGAGCCATCTCCTCGTCGTGGGTGAGGGCGCTGATGTCGTTGACGATGTCGGCGCCGGCGGCCAGCGCCTGGCGGGCGACCTCGGCCTTTACCGTGTCGACGGAGAGGGGGATGTCGCTGTGCCGCCGGATGGCCTCGATCACGGGCACGATTCGCCGCTCCTCCTCCGCCGCGGGCACCTCGGCCACCGGGCCGTAGAGCGGCGGCCGAGTGGACTCGCCGCCCACGTCGACGATGTCGGCGCCCGCCTCGGCCTGGGACAGGGCCCGCTCCACGGCCGCGGAGGGCTCGGAGTAGCGGCCGCCGTCGTAGAACGAATCCGGGGTCACGTTGAGGACCCCCATGACCTGCACCCGCTGGCGGAAGTCGATCCGCCGGCCCCCTGCCAGCTCCCAGATCACCCCGGCGAGGGACCGCCGAGGGGCGCCGAAGAGGCGGCGCCCGAACCGGCTTCCGCCTCGCCGCCGGAGCCCTCCCCGGAGGGCGCTTCCGCGGCCCCGTTGCCGGAGGCGGCCTCGCCCTTCGGAGCGGACTGGGGCACCGCCTGGCGCTGCAACCGCTGGCCATCCAGGATGAGGTCGATCTCGGCGTCGTCGAGGACCTCGTACTCCAGGAGCGCCGCCGCCAGGTCGTCGAGGTGCCCGCGGTTGCCCTTGAGCACCGCCGTGGCCCGGCGCTCGGCGTCGAGGACCAGCTCCCTGATCTCGCGGTCGATGGTCTGGGCCGTCTGCTCCGAGAAGTTGCGGGTCCGGGCGAACTCCTTGCCGAGGAAGACCTCCTCCTCCTCCCCGCCCAGGGACAGGGGCCCCAGGTCCTTGTTCATGCCCCAGTCGCAGATCATGCTGCGGGCCAGGGCCGTGACCTGCTTGTAGTCGGCCTGGGCGCCGGTGGAACGTTCGCCGAAGACCAGGGATTCGGCGCAGCAGCCGCCGAGTCCGGTGACGAGGTGGGCGCGAAGGCGGGACTCGGTCACCGAGTGCCGCTCCTCGGCCAGGAAGGAGACCATGCCCATGGTCTGCCCCCGGGGCACGATGACGGCCTTGTTGATGGGCGGCGCCCCTGGAGTGAGCTTGGCGGCCAGGGCGTGGCCGGCCTCGTGGACGGCGGCCAGCTTCTTGTCCTCCTCGGTCATGATCATGCTCTTGCGCTCGGCGCCGAGCATGACCTTGTCCTTGGCGTCCTCCATGTCCACCATCACCACCTGCTCGCGGTCACGCCTCGAAGCCAGCAGGGCGGCCTCGTTCACCAGGCTCTCGAGATCGGCCCCCGAAAGACCGGGAGTTCCCTTGGCCAGGCGCTCCATGTCGACGTCCTCGCTCAAGGGGACGTTGCGGGAGTGCACCTCGAGGATACCCTTGCGGCCGCGCACGTCGGGCAGGCTGACGACCACCCGGCGGTCGAAGCGTCCGGGCCGCAGCAGGGCGGGGTCGAGCACGTCGGGGCGGTTGGTGGCGGCGATCAGGATCACGCCGTCGTTGGACTCGAAGCCGTCCATCTCGACGAGGAGCTGGTTGAGGGTCTGCTCGCGCTCGTCGTGGCCGCCTCCGATACCGGCTCCCCGGTGGCGGCCGACGGCGTCGATCTCGTCGATGAAGATGATGCACGGGGCGCTCGCCTTGCCCTGCTCGAAGAGGTCGCGAACCCGCGAGGCACCAACGCCGACGAACATCTCGACGAAGTCGGAGCCGCTGATCGAGAAGAAGGGCACGCCCGCCTCTCCGGCCACCGCTCGTGCGAGATGCGTCTTGCCGGTGCCCGGAGGACCGACGAGGAGGACCCCCTTCGGCGTGCGGCCGCCCAGCCGCTGGAACTTCTTGGGGTCCTTGAGGAACTCGATGATCTCGTTGAGCTCTTCCTTGGCCTCGTCGGCGCCGGCGACCTCGCGGAAGGTGGTCTTGCGCTTGTCCTCCATCAGCAGGCGGGCGCGGCTCTTGCCGAAGGAGAACAGGCCGCGCGGACCTCCCTGCATCTGCCGCAGCATGAAGATCCAGAAGCCGATGAACAGCAGCCACGGCAGGAAGGAGATGAGCACCGAGTACCACTGGAAGGGCTTCTCCTCGAAGGTGAAGTCGACGCCGGCCTCCTCCCACTCGCGCTTTGTCTCGGAGTCGATGGGACCGAGCTTGACTACGAACCGACCGCCGTCGGCGAGAATCCCCCGGAACTCCTCGTCGCCGATGATCCTGGCGCTGATGATCTGCCGGTCCTTGAGGAACTCGCGGTACTGGACGTAGGAGACCTCGCGGCTGTCCGTCGGCATGCTGCCGAAGAACTTGGCGGCGATGATGAGGACGAGGATCAGGAAGATCCAGAAAGCCCGGCTCCGCGACGGCCAGCGCCAGGGCACCTGGGGGCGTTCCTCCCCGGGACCGCCGTCGCCCGGGTCGCGGCCTTGGCCCTGCCGACCTTCGCGCTCTGACATCGGGGCTCCTAGGACTCGAACTCGAGGTAGAGGATTCGACGGCTGCCCGCCGCGACGCGATGTCGGTGGCTCCGGGCGAGACCGGCGACCCAGAGGATCTCCTCTTCGGCGCCCGGGGTGTGCGGCCTGTGGGTCAGCAGCAGGGCCTCGGGCCGGAGGATCCTCGGCCATTTGGCGTCGATGAAGCAGTCGCTGAGCTTCTTGTGACGCCCCTTCATGCCCAGGGGTTGCAGGCGATCGCCGGGCCGCGGACTGCGCAACGACAATTCCCCCTCCGCCGCCCCGGCGTCGAAGGCGGCGCGCCAGCCGTCCAGGGACGGCCGAACTTCGTCGAACCGCGCCGGATCGAGGAACCGCGCCTCGAGGTTGACCCCGCGCTCCGGGACCTGGGTGCGCCCCGGGAGTTCGACTCTGGCGTGGATACGGGAGGCCGGGCCGCGACGGAGGATCAGGCTGGCGTCGGTTCCCTGCACCCACAGACCGCCGGCGATCGACCGCAGGCCCGAGCCCATGGCCGCCGCCTCGGAGGCCGCTTCCACGGCTGCCCGGGAGACCGGGACGTGTTGCGCAAGCTCTTGAATATACTGACGTAACACGCGCCGCCGGACGGCCCTATGATAGCCGAGCAGACGTCCGGCATCAAGTGTGACCCCCTCCGGGTCCCGGCGCACCAGGGCCTGCCTCGCCGCCTTGCGGGCGACGCCGTCGAGATAGTCGTCCTCGTCGCGCAGCAACGAGGCGGTACGC
The DNA here is from genome assembly GCA_964291625.2 of Candidatus Latescibacterota bacterium. Classification (GTDB taxonomy): domain Bacteria; phylum Latescibacterota; class UBA2968; order UBA8231; family UBA8231; genus UBA8231. The sequence continues at coordinate 1,076,976 of OZ220089.1, forward strand.
GACAGGACATCGACCACGGCGGGGTTGAGGTGCCGTCTCAGGCTCGGCAGCAACTCGTGGCGCACCCGGTTCCGGGGCACCGCCAGGTCGCGGTTGCCGGCATCCTCGCGGAACTCGATGCCCTCCCGGGAGGCGTAGTCGCGGATCTGCGCCCGGGTGGCGGCCAGCAGTGGACGGAGGACGCCGGGGGCGCGCACCGGGGACATGGCCCCGAGCCCCGCGGGACCCGCACCCCGGAGCAGGCGCAGGAGGAGGGTCTCGGCCTGATCGTCGGCGTGATGGGCGACGGCCACCCACCGGCACCCGGACTGCCGCCGGACCCGCTCGAACAGTGCGTACCGGGCCTCCCGGCCCTCCTCTTCCAGGGACCGCCCGGACTGCCGGGCCTCTCCGGCGACGTCGACGGCCTCGACCGTGACCAGCAGACCGCGACTCTCGGCGGCGGCGGCCACGAAGCGGGCGTCCTCGGCGGATTCCGCGCGCAACCGGTGATCCAGATGGGCGACGTGCAGGTGCAGCCGGCGGGATTCGTGGGTGCGGTGCAGGAGGTCCAGCAGGACCATGGAGTCGAGGCCGCCCGAGACGGCGGCGACGATGCCGTCTCCAGGGGCAACCCCGGCCTCCCCCAAGGCGTGATCGAGGACGGCCTCCAGGTCCTTCTGGGGTCCGCTGGCTGGGCTCATGGTCAAGTCCGGGTGGGCGGCGGCCACGCCCTACCCCCCTGGGGCCGCCCCCGGCCTAGATCATTCGGCGACCGTGATCCCGAGCGGCTCGGTCCAATCGCTGACACGGTCGTCGATGTCGACCGCCCGCACACGGTAGTAGTAGGTCTGGCCGCGCCTCACGGTGTTGTCTTCCCGGGTGGTGCTGAACTCGTGGGGCAGGATCTCGGTGTAGTCGCCGTCCCGGGTGCTGTCGGCTACCGTCGTCCGCTGCACCTCGTAGTGCAGGATGGCACCCTTCGACGCCGTCCAGGTGATCGTCACCACGGGCCGGTCGTTGGAATTGGACGGGGTGGCCGCGACGAGCCGCACGTGGGTAGGCCTCTCGACGCCGCCCGTAGTCGCCTCGGCGGTCTCGGACCTCGGTCCCACGTTGCCCTCCGCATCGAAGGCCTGCACCTGGTAGTAGTAGGTGGTCTGTTGCGACAGGGCCGTGTCGACGAAGGTGCTCGCCACGCTCGAGTCGACCGTCGCGAACTCGCCGCCCTCCTCGTCGGCGCGGTAGATGATGTAGCCACTCACGCCGGTGAGCCTGCTCCCGTCCTCGTCGCGCCTCGGGGGCCGCCAGGACAGCTCAAGCTCGTCGGGATGCTCCGGCACCGGCCGCCCCGTGACCTGGGAGGGTGCTTCGGGCGCCTGGACATCCAGCAGGACGGTGGCGCCGCTGAAGGCGGAGGGCGCGCTCTCTCCGGAGGACGTCACCACGGTGACACGGTAGTAGAGGACCAGTCCGCTCGTCAGGTTGGAGTCGATGTAGCTCGTCTGGCCGGTGGTGAAGGGCGTGCCCTCGGCGCCGGCGAGACGCGCATACCCCTCGTCGGGCCGGCGGGAGCGATAGACGTTGTAGCCGAGCAGCTCGTCGTCGTCGCTGGGACTCCAGGTGAGGACGACGCGGCTCACCTCGCCGGCGGCGGAGACCGCGGCCGGCGAAGCGATCCCCGGGGTGGTGGCCGGCACGGCGGCGGCGCGAGGACTGACGTTGCCCGAGGCGTCGGCTGCGCTGACGGAGTAGTAGTAGATCGTCGCCGGCTCGAGCCCGGAATCCGTGAAGGTGATCGATCCGGCATCGACCGTATCGACCGCGGTCAGGGCCTCCGGACCATCCTCGGACCGGTAGACGATGAAGCTCCTCAATCCGGTCAGATCGCCGCCCCCAAGGTCGGTGCGAGGCCTGGTCCAGCGAAGGGACACCTCGGCCCGGTCTTCGTCGGCGATGGCCACGAGGCCGGTGGGGGTGTCCGGAGCCACATCGTCGGCCCCCGCGGTGCCGCTGACGATCACCGAGGGCTCGCCCTCGAACTGCGCGGTGACGGCCGTAACCCTGTAGTAGACCAACTCGCCGGCACCGAGGCTGGAGTCGACGAAGGTGGTGCGGCCCGTGCTGAACGTCTCTCCGCCGTCTCCCTCCAGGCGCGAGAAGGGCTCGTCCGGACGAGCCGCCCGGTACACGTTGTATCCGAGGAGGTCGCCATGGTCCACCGGCCCCCAGCTCAACTCGATGCGGCCGATGCCGTCCTCGACCGCCACATTCGCCGGAGCCGGTACTCCCGTCGTGGTCACCCGGACGGCGGCGGACGGGACGCTCTCGTTGCCGGCGCCGTCGACCGCGATCAAGGCATAGCGGTAGGTCGTGAGCCCAGTCAGCCCGGAATCCTCGAAGCGGCGATCGTCCGAGCCAAGGGCGGCCGTGCGCACGAAGGAGCCCTCCCCTTCGGCGCGGAGCAGAATGAACCCCGACAGGCCGGTCAGTGGGCCTCCGTCCGAGTCTTGGGACGGGGCGCTCCAGCGCAGGGTGATCCGCGAAGGATCCGAGGGGACCGGCTCGGCTTCCACTCTCCGGGGCGCCCCCGGGGCCCGATCGTCCGCCAGCGACGTCGCCCCCACGAAACCCGACAGCTCGCTGCCCATCCCGTCCGTGCCCACCGAGCGCACCTTGTAGTAATAGCGCCGGCCTTCCGGCAGGTTGCCGTCCACGTAGCTCGTCAGACCCGTCGTGAACGACGTGTTCTCCGCCCCCGGCAAACGACGATACTCCCCGTCCGACGTCGACGAGCGATACACGTCGTAACCCGCCAACGACGGCTCCCCCACCGCCGTCCAGCTCAACTCGATCCGACCGATCCCCGAGTCCGCACGCAAGCCCGACGGAGACGCCAGACCCGACGTCGTCACCGACACCGAGGCGCTCGCCCGGCTCGTGTTCCCCGAACCGTCGAACGCCACCACGCTGTACGAATACGTCGTCCGGCTCTTCAGACCCGTGTCCCGATACTCCCGATCTGCCCGAGACAGCGTGTCCAACGCCACCGAGCCCCCCGACCCCTCCGAACGAAGCACCACGTACCCCGAAAGACCCGACAAAGACGAGCCCCCCGCGTCCGTCTCCGGAGCGCTCCAACGAACCACCACCTCCCCCGCCGTCTCCGACGCTACCGCCGACACCGAATGAGGCGAATCCGGCGCCCGATCGTCCGAAAGCGACGTCGCCCCCACGAAGCCCGACAGCTCGCTGCCCTCCCCGTCCGTGCCCACCGAGCGCACCTTGTAGTAATACCGCTGGCCCCCCGACAGGTTGCTGTCCACGTAGCTCGTCAGACCCGTCGTGAACGACGTGTTCTCCGCCCCCGGCAAACGACGATACTCCCCGTCCGACGTCGACGAGCGATACACGTCGTAACCCGCCAGCGACGGCTCCCCCACCGCCGTCCAGCTCAACTCGATCCGACCGATCCCCGAGTCCGCACGCAAGCCCGACGGAGACGCCAGACCCGACGTCGTCACCGACACCGAGGCGCTCGCCCGGCTCGTGTTCCCCGAACCGTCGAACGCCACCACGCTGTACGAATACGTCGTCCGGCTCTTCAGACCCGTGTCCCGATACTCCCGATCTGCCCGAGACAGCGTGTCCAACGCCACCGAGCCCCCCGACCCCTCCGAACGAAGCACCACGTACCCCGAAAGACCCGACAAAGACGAGCCCCCCGCGTCCGTCTCCGGAGCGCTCCAACGAACCACCACCTCCCCCGCCGTCTCCGACGCTACCGCCGAAACCGAATGAGGCGAATCCGGCGCCCGATCGTCCGAAAGCGACGTCGCCCCCACGAAACCCGACAGCTCGCTGCCCTCCCCGTCCGTGCCCACCGAGCGCACCTTGTAGTAATACCGCTGGCCCCCCGACAGGTTGCTGTCCACGTAGCTCGTCAGACCCGTCGTGAACGACGTGTTCTCCGCCCCCGGCAAACGACGATACTCCCCGTCCGACGTCGACGAGCGATACACGTCGTAACCCGCCAGCGACGGCTCCCCCACCGCCGTCCAGCTCAACTCGATCCGACCGATCCCCGAGTCCGCACGCAAGCCCGACGGAGACGCCAGACCCGACGTCGTCACCGACACCGAGGCGCTCGCCCGGCTCGTGTTCCCCGAACCGTCGAACGCCACCACGCTGTACGAATACGTCGTCCGGCTCTTCAGACCCGTGTCCCGATACTCCCGATCTGCCCGAGACAGCGTGTCCAACGCCACCGAGCCCCCCGACCCCTCCGAACGAAGCACCACGTACCCCGAAAGACCCGACAAAGACGAGCCCCCCGCGTCCGTCTCCGGAGCGCTCCAACGAACCACCACCTCCCCCGCCGTCTCCGACGCTACCGCCGACACCGAATGAGGCGAATCCGGCGCCCGATCGTCCGAAAGCGACGTCGCCCCCACGAAGCCCGACAGCTCGCTGCCCTCCCCGTCCGTGCCCACCGAGCGCACCTTGTAGTAATACCGCTGGCCCCCCGACAGGTTGCTGTCCACGTAGCTCGTCAGACCCGTCGTGAACGACGTGTTCTCCGCCCCCGGCAAACGACGATACTCCCCGTCCGACGTCGACGAGCGATACACGTCGTAGCCCGCCAGCGACGGCTCCCCCACCGCCGTCCAGCTCAACTCGATCCGACCGATCCCCGAGTCCGCACGCAAGCCCGACGGAGACGCCAGACCCGACGTCGTCACCGACACCGAGGCGCTCGCCCGGCTCGTGTTCCCCGAACCGTCGAACGCCACCACGCTGTACGAATACGTCGTCCGGCTCTTCAGACCCGTGTCCCGATACTCCCGATCTGCCCGAGACAGCGTGTCCAACGCCACCGAGCCCCCCGACCCCTCCGAACGAAGCACCACGTACCCCGAAAGACCCGACAACGCCGAGCCCCCCGCGTCCGTCTCCGGAGCGCTCCAGCGAACCACCACCTCCCCCGCCGTCTCCGACGCTACCGCCGAAACCGAATGAGGCGGATCCGGCGCCCGGTCGTCCGAAAGCGACGTCGCCCCCACGAAACCCGACAGCTCGCTGCCCTCCCCGTCCGTGCCCACCGAGCGCACCTTGTAGTAATACCGCTGGCCCCCCGACAGGTTGCTGTCCACATAGCTCGTCAGACCCGTCGTGAACGACGTGTTCTCCGCCCCCGGCAAACGACGATACTCCCCGTCCGACGTCGACGAGCGATACACGTCGTAGCCCGCCAGCGACGGCTCCCCCACCGCCGTCCAGCTCAACTCGATCCGACCGATCCCCGAGTCCGCACGCAAGCCCGACGGAGACGCCAGACCCGACGTCGTCACCGACACCGAGGCGCTCGCCCGGCTCGTGTTCCCCGAACCGTCGAACGCCACCACGCTGTACGAATACGTCGTCCGGCTCTTCAGACCCGTGTCCCGATACTCCCGATCTGCCCGAGACAGCGTGTCCAACGCCACCGAGCCCCCCGACCCCTCCGAACGAAGCACCACGTACCCCGAAAGACCCGACAACGCCGAGCCCCCCGCGTCCGTCTCCGGAGCGCTCCAGCGAACCACCACCTCCCCCGCCGTCTCCGACGCTACCGCCGAAACCGAATGAGGCGGATCCGGCGCCCGGTCGTCCGAAAGCGACGTCGCCCCCACGAAACCCGACAGCTCGCTGCCCTCCCCGTCCGTGCCCACCGAGCGCACCTTGTAGTAATACCGCTGGCCCCCCGACAGGTTGCTGTCCACATAGCTCGTCAGACCCGTCGTGAACGACGTGTTCTCCGCCCCCGGCAAACGACGATACTCCCCGTCCGACGTCGACGAGCGATACACGTCGTAGCCCGCCAGCGACGGCTCCCCCACCGCCGTCCAGCTCAACTCGATCCGACCGATCCCCGAGTCCGCACGCAAGCCCGACGGAGACGCCAGACCCGACGTCGTCACCGACACCGAGGCGCTCGCCCGGCTCGTGTTCCCCGAACCGTCGAACGCCACCACGCTGTACGAATACGTCGTCCGGCTCTTCAGACCCGTGTCCCGATACTCCCGATCTGCCCGAGACAGCGTGTCCAACGCCACCGAGCCCCCCGACCCCTCCGAACGAAGCACCACGTACCCCGAAAGACCCGACAACGCCGAGCCCCCCGCGTCCGTCTCCGGAGCGCTCCAGCGAACCACCACCTCCCCCGCCGTCTCCGACGCTACCGCCGAAACCGAATGAGGCGGATCCGGCGCCCGGTCGTCCGAAAGCGACGTCGCCCCCACGAAACCCGACAGCTCGCTGCGAAGACCGCTGGTGTCGACGGCCGCCACCCGGTAGAAGAAGGTGTGGATCTCGCCCCGGATGGTGTCGTCGAAGGTGGTCTTGCCGGTGGTGATCCCCGCCGTCGAATCGCCCTCTCCGGAGACGAAGGTGAAGGTGCCGTTGGAGCGGTCGGAGCGCAGGACGGCGTAGCCCGCCAGATCCGGGTCGGTCACCGGCTGCCAGGCCAGGCGGATAAGTCCGATCTCGCCCCGGGCCGAGACCTCCGCCGGGGTTGCCGGCCGGCCCTGGACCAGGTCGGCCTGGGGATCGAGGGGGTTGCTGCGGTCGCGATCGCAGCCCACGGCGAGGATGGCGAGCAGCAGGGCGCCGGCGGCGATGCTCTTCATGGCAGGGGCTTCACCCGGATCAGTGGAAGCGGCGCTGCAGCCGGAGCCCGAGTATCCGGGGCGCCGCGACCGGTACCAGGGAGAGGGAGGGACTGGCCGCCGAGGCGGCGCCGCGGAACTCGCCGCCGCCGGTGAACAGGAGACGCAAGCCGGTTACGCCGCAGGCCGCGGCCAGGGCCCAGCTGACCTGACTCTTCACGTCCCGGTTGGTGGTGCGCTGGTAGAGCTTCTGGATCTCGGCCTGGTCGTCGGCGGCCTTGTAGGCCTCGTAGAAGGCGTCGGCCTCGTCCTTGTAATCGAATCCCCGGGCGGTGAGGGCGGCGCCGCCCGCGAGAAAGGCCAGGCCGAGGGTTCGGCGAAACGTGATGAGGCCGGACCCGTCGGCCTCGGAGCCCTGCATGGCCGCCGGCCGCTCGACGGCGGCCCCGGACCCCGGGGGCGGCGCCGCGTTGGAGGCCGTGGCCGCGGCCAGGGGCAGCAGGCCGAGGGCGATGCAAGCGATCAGGGTCCGAAGAAGGGTGGAAGCACTGATGGGAATCAGGGTCATCGGCACGACCGTGAAGGCGCCAAGGAATGCGCCAACTCCATGAAACTTGTGGACTTACGCTAGGTTGCGAAGACTACGGTAGAGACTAGGGTGGACTTTGTCAACCAGAGTCCAGGGCGCCTTTCTGCCCGGCGGAAGCCGTGGGTCTGCGCATTGACAAATGAACGAATGTTCAGTAATGTTGATGCGATTCGGCAGCCTGGATCGGGACCCGCGCCCGACATCACGGAGAGAGGAGGCCAGGCCATGGCCAAGCAACTGACCCAGCGCCAGCAGGCGATCTTCGACTTCATCGCCGGCATCATCCGCAGGCGAGGGGCCCCGCCCACGATCCGCGAGATCATGGACCAGTTCGGCATCAGCTCCACCAACGGCGTTCGCACCACCCTGGCCGCCCTTGAGAAGAAGGGACACATCCGCCGCCATCCCCGGCTGTCGCGGGGGATCGAGCTGGTGGACGGGCCCTACCTGCCCGAGCACGGGACGGTGCAGGTTCCCATTCTCGGACGGGTCGCGGCCGGCGCCCCGATCCTGGCGGAAGAGAACGTGGAAGACACCATTCACGTCGATCCGTCGCTGGCGCCGGCCTCGGGCAGAGCCTTCGCCCTGCGCGTGCGCGGCGACAGCATGACCGACGCCGGCATCCTCGATGGCGACATCGTCGTGGCCCGCCAGCAGGAGACGGCCGACCGCGGCGACATCGTCGTCGCTCTCCTCGACGACGAGGCCACCGTCAAGCGCTTCGATCCGGTGGCGGGGGCCGTCCGGCTGCTCCCGGAAAACCCCGCCTACGCACCCATCGTCCTCTCCGGAGACGAGGGGACCCAACTGCGCATCGCCGGCAAGGTGGTCGGCCTCATGAGAAGGGTGTGACCCATCCATGAGGCGGCCGGAGGAGGTCGCCGCCCGACACCGTGGCGACGCCCTGGCCATTCTCCGCGCCGCCATCGCCGCCGTAGAGCCGGGGGAGTTGGTCGGCCGCGCTCTCTCCCTGCAGGGAACGGGTCTGGTCGCCGGCGACCACCGGCTGCCCCTTGCCCACGATTCCCGGATCGTCGTCGTGGGGGCGGGCAAGGCCACACCGGCCATGGCAGCCGCCGCCGAGGCCGTCCTCGGGCCCCGCCTCACGGCCGGCTCCATCAACACCAAGTACGGCCACCGCCTGAGCCTGGCGACCATCCACACGGTGGACTGCGGCCACCCCCTGCCCGACGACGCCGGGGTGGAGGGGACGCGGCGCATGCTTCGGCTCGTCGACGGCCTCGGCCCCGACGACGTGGTCCTGTGCCTGTTCTCGGGCGGGGGATCGGCGCTGATGCCGGCGCCCGCCGACGGCATCTCGCTGGAGGAGAAGGTCGCCGTCACCGACGCCCTGCTGCGCTGTGGGGCCACCATCGACGAGCTCAACGCCGTCAGAAAGCACCTGTCGGAGGTCAAGGGCGGACAGCTGGCCCGGCGGGCGGCGCCGGCGAGGGTGGTCTCTCTGATGATCTCCGATGTCATCGGCGACCCGGTGCACACCATCGCCTCGGGACCGACCTGCGCCGATCCCACCACCTTCGAGGACTGCCTGCGCCTCGTCGACCGCTACCAGCTGCGGGAAGCCCTGCCGGCGTCCGTGGTGGCGCGCTTCGAGCGAGGCGCCTGCGGACACCTCCCGGAGACGCCGGGCCCCGAGGATCCGTCGGTGCAGGCGGCCCTCAATCTGGTGATCGGCAACAACTCGCTGGCCCTCGACGCCGCGCGGGAGGAGGCGGTCCACCGCGGCTACCGCACCCTCGTGCTGTCGACGCGTATCGCGGGTGAAACCCGCGAGGCGGCCGGGGTCCACGCCGCCATCGCCGCCGAGATCGTCCTCAGCGGACAGCCCGTCCCCTGCCCCGCTTGCGTCATCACCGGTGGCGAGACCACGGTCACCCTCCGGGGCGGCGGCAAGGGCGGGCGCAACCAGGAGTTCGTTCTCGCCGCCGCCCTCGGCCTGGAGGGAACCACCGGAATCACGGTCATGAGCGCCGGCACCGACGGCACCGACGGGCCTACCGATGCCGCCGGGGCGATCGCCGACGGAACGACCCTGGCCCGCGCCGCCGCCGCCGGACTGTCGGCGGGTGACCACCTCGAGCGCAACGACTCCTACCCCTTCTTCGAGGCTCTGGGGGACCTCATCGTCACCGGGCCCACCGGGACCAACGTGATGGACCTGAGACTGATGCTGGTCGGCTGAGCAAGCCGTCCGGCCCCTCGCGGGTTGAAGTCCCCGGCCCCCACCTCTAGACTTGAACAAGTGACTCGACGGATCCCCTGCACGGCGCTGCTCTGTTCCGCCCTCCTGTCCTGGCCAGCCCCCCCGGCTCACGGGGCCAGCGCCTACGCCGGCGAGTTCCTGGCCGTCGGCGCCGGGGCTCGGGGCCTCGCCCTCGGCAGCGCCTGCGTGGCCCTTGGAGACGCGGCCACCGCCGGCTACTGGAACAGCGCCGGTCTCGCCGGCTCGCCCGAGCGCCAAGCCCACTTCACCCACGGCGAGCGCTTCAACGGCCTCGTCCGGCAGGACTACGTGGCCTTCGTCACCCCCGGACCGTACTTCGACGGCCTCGGCATCGGCCTGCTGCGCCTCGGCGTCGACGGCATCCACTTCACCGACCTGCCCGACCCTTCGGCGCCTCTGGGGCCCGACAACCGCCCCTTCGTCTCGTCCACCGAGTCGGCCGCCGACTACGCCCTGTACCTCTCCGCGGGCCGGCGCCTGGGAGAGCGTCTCGACATCGGCGCCAGCGCCAAGCTCATCCATCGCTCGGTGGCCGACCTCACCGCCTACGGCGGCGGCCTCGACCTGGGCCTGCGCTACCGCCCGGCCCCTTCCCTGACCCTGGCCGCCAACATCCGCGACGTGACCACCACCCCCATCCTCTGGGACGGGACCACCGACCGCATCCAGCCCTCCCTCCTCCTGGGGGCGGCCTATGGACGCGCTCTCGCCGGGGGCACGGCTTCGGTGGCCATCGGCTCGCGCTCCGGGGGCGATGCCGAGGACGAGGCCGGCACCGCCCCGGTCCACGCCGGCATCGAGTACGACGCCGGGCGGCTGGCCCTGCGCGCCGGCCTGGAAGAGCAGCGTCAGACCTTCGGAGTCGGTCTGCGGGTCAGTCCCCGGCTGCAGGTCGACCTCGCCTACCTGCAGCACGACGACCTCGAGGGCACCTATCTGCTCTCCGCCGACGTCCGCTTCTGAGAACGGCGGCGCCCCCGGACCGATCTCCCGTTTCGGGTACGTCGCCTTCGTCGGCCGTCCCAACGCCGGCAAGTCCACCCTCTTCAACGCCCTCCTCGGCCAGCGCCTGTCCATCGTCACGGCGCGGCCCCAGACGACGCGGGGCCGAATCCTCGGCATCCTCACCCGTCCCGCCAGTCAGGTCGTCCTCCTCGACACACCGGGCCTGCTCGAGGCCAGGTACCGCCTCCACGAGACGATGGAACGCCAGATCCAACGGGCCTGCGCCGACGCCGACGTGGTGGTGCTCCTCCTCGACGGGACCCGGCCCGACGACCGTGGCCGCCTCGTGGACGCCTTCCTCCGGCGCAACCGCAAGCCGGTGCTGCCCGTGCTCAACAAGGTGGACCGAGTCGATCCCGAAGGGGTGGAAGCGCTGCTGGCGCGCCTCTCCAATGACCACGGACTCTCCGGCCTCCTGCCGATCTCCGCCCTCACCGGCACCAACGTCGCCTTTCTGCTGTCCCGTCTCGAGGAGCTGCTGCCGCCGGGGCCGGCGATGTACCCGGCGGACCGGATCGCCGAGCAGCCGGAGCGGTTCTTCGCCGCCGAGTTGATCCGCGAGGCCGCCTTCGAGCAGCTCGCCGACGAGCTTCCGTACTCGATCCAGGTGCGGGTGGAGGAGTTCCGCGAGCCCGCTGCGGAACACGGACGCAAGACCTACCTTCTCGCCACCCTGTTCGTCGAGCGCGAGAGCCAGAAGGGCATCGTCATCGGCCGCAAGGGAACACGGCTGCGCAGCATCGGAACGGGAGCGCGCGAGAGCATCGAGGAACTCGTCGATGGTCCCGTCTTCCTCGAGTTGCGCGTCAAGGTGCGCCCCGACTGGCGCCGGCGAGAGAAGGACCTGAAGGAGTTCGGCTACCTCTGATCGTCCTCCCGGGGCCGCGGCCTGCCGGCGCCGGGACCCGCCCGGAAGGAGGTCTACTCGATGAAGGTTCTGGTCGTCGGCAAGGGGGGGCGGGAGCACGCCCTCGCCTGGAAGCTGGCCCAGTCACCCGAGGTCCGGCGGCTCTGGGCGGCTCCCGGCTCTCCGGGGATGGCCCAGGTGGCCGAGTGCCTCCCCGGCTTCCGTGTCGACCTCGACCTGGCGGAGCGGCCCCGTCTCGAGGGTGAGATCGACCGCCTGGCGGGCTTCTCCGCCGAGGCGGGGATCGACCTCACCGTGGTCGGGCCCGACGCCGCCTTGGCGGCGGGTTTCGTCGACCGCTTCGCGGCGGCGGGACTGCTGGCCTTCGGTCCCACCGAGGCGGCCGCCCGCATCGAGAGCAGCAAGAGCTTCTCGAAAGGGCTGATGGCCTCCATCGGGGTGCCCACCGCCGTCCACCGCAGCTTCACCGCCAGCGCCGACGCCAGCGCCTACATCCGGTCCCGGGGGGCGCCGATCGTGGTCAAGGCCTCCGGTCTGGCCGCCGGCAAGGGCGCCGTCGTCTGCGCCACCGAGGAGGAGGCGGTGGCAGCCGTGATCGACATCGTCGACCGGCGCCGTTTCGGCGATTCGGGGGCCGAAGTCGTTGTGGAGGACTTCATGGAGGGCGAGGAGGCGTCGCTGTTCGCCGTCTGTGACGGCGAGAGCTACGTCAACCTGGTGCCCGCCCAGGACCACAAGCCGATCGGCGAAGGGGACACGGGTCCCAACACCGGCGGCATGGGAGCGTACGCGCCGGCCCCCGTCCTCACCCCGCACATGGTCGACCGGGTCTCGCGCGAGATCATCGAGCCGGTGCTGGCCGAGATGCGGCGCCGCGGCACCCCGTACCGGGGCGCCCTCTACTGCGGGCTGATGATCACCGCCGAGGGGCCGAAGGTCGTCGAGTTCAACAGCCGCTTCGGCGATCCAGAGGCCCAGGTGGTTCTCCCTCTCCTGCGTTCGGACCTGGCCGTGCTGCTGGCCGCCGCCGCCCGGGGGGATCTTTCCGCGGCGGGACCGGTGGAGCTCGACGCCGACCGGGCGGCAGCCTGCGTGATCATGGCGTCGGCGGGCTACCCTGGACAGTACGAGACCGGCAAGCCGATCTCCGGCCTGGAGTCCCTGGCCGGCTCCGAGGACATCCTCCCCTTTCACGCGGGCACGGCGGTGGAGGACGGGGCCACGGTGACGGCGGGGGGACGGGTCCTCGCCATGACCGCCCTCGCCGACGACCTGCCCGCCGCCGTGGCCTCGGCCTACCGGTCGGTGGGGGAGGTCTCCTTCGAAGGCGCGTACTACCGCCGGGACATCGGCTACCGCGCCCTCCGCCGTCTGGCCGCCCGGCAAGGATCGGCCGGGGCGGGTCCCGCCGGTCCCTGACGATGTCCGACGTGCTCCGCCTCACCAACATGACCTTCCACGCCTGCCACGGCCTGCTGCCCGAGGAGACGCGGCTGATGCAGCGCTTCGAGGTGGACGTGGAGCTGCGGCTGGATCTGCGCGCCGCCGGAGAGCGGGACGACCCTTCCCTCACCGTTGACTACACCGCCGTCTACGACCTGGTGGGGCAGGTCGTGAAGGGAGGGAGGCGGTACGGCCTCGTGGAAGCCCTCGCCGAAGCCGTGGCCGCGGCCCTGGGAGAACGCTTCGACGCCCTGGCCTCGGCCCGGGTGCGGGTGCGCAAGCCGACCCCCCCCATGGACGGCCACTTCGATGGCCTCGAGGTCGAGATCGAACGCCACTTTGGCGACTGAGCGGTGCTTCGTCGGCCTCGGCTCGAACATGGGGGACCGCCGCGGCACCCTCGAATCGGCCCTGGGGGCCCTGCATCGCCAGCCGGCGATCGAGATCACCGCCGTCTCCAGCGCCTGGGAGACCTCCCCCGTGGGACCGCTGGCGCAGGCCGATTACCTCAACGCCGCCGCCGAGTTGCGGACCACCCTGGAGCCGCGCCGCCTCCTGGAGGTGCTGCAGTCGACCGAGGACGCCCACGGACGCCGGCGGCGGCAGCGCTGGGGGCCGAGGACGCTGGACCTGGATCTCCTGCTGGCCGGTGACCGCCGCCTCGAAGAGCCGGGACTGAGGGTCCCGCACCCGCGCCTGGCGCAGCGCCGCTTCGTCCTCGAGCCGCTCCTGGAGATCGCCCCCGACCTGGTCCACCCGGTCAGCGGAGAGCGGCTGGCCGCGGTCCTGGCCGATCTGGCGACGGGGGAGCGGGTGCGGCGGTCAGGGCCGCTGGAAGCCGGGGTGAGCCAGCCCTAGCGGATCAGCGCCAGACGGCCGAGGCTGGTGGATCCGCCGGTCCGCAGGCGGACGAAGTAGGTGCCCGAGGCCGCCCACCGGCCGGCGTCGTCGCGGCCGTCCCAGACCGCCTCGTGGCGCCCCGCCGGCCGTCGTCCCATCACCAGGGCGCGCAGCCGCTGCCCGCCGAGAGAGAGAACGCTCAACTCCACCGGTCCCTGCTCGGCCAGCGACCAGGGGATCCGCACTTCGGAGTTGAAGGGGTTCGGGTAGGCCTCCCCCAGCGTGGACGATGCGGGACCCGCCCCCGGCAGGCCGGCCACGGCCAGGTCCGTGGAGACCTCGGCGGACAACTCGAAACCCCCGCCCTGGGGCGAGGTGCCCCCGACGATCAGTACCAGGCTGTCGATGCCCGCCGCCTGCGCCTGGCCGCGGTTGCCGCCGATGAGGCTCACTCCCTCGAGCCGGGAGGCCCCGGGAGACATGGCGTAGGTCCAGGCGAGAAAGCCGGCCCCCTCTTCCCCCGCGAAGTCGATGGCGAGGTCGCCGGGGGTCCGGAAGAGGACGTTGATCGTGCCCCAGGCATCGGTGAGGGCGAAGGGCAGCCGCTCCTGGGGCAGGGAGTCGTAGTCGAAAGTCCGTACCCGGCGCCCGCCAAGGGCCCCGTAGGCGAGTCGCGGGTCGTCCGAGGCGTAGTTGGCGGCGACCCACCCGGACCAGGCGTCGACGAAGCGGTCGCCGGAACCGATCCCCTCCAGGGCCCTGTCGACGCCGGCGATCCCGTTGGCGGGCTCGGAGACCAGGGCACGGATAAGGTCGGGGCCATGCCTCTCCGCCAGGTAGGCGGCGAAGAGGTAGGTGGCGCCGTAGTTGCGCGGAGAGCCCCTCCAGGTGGTGAGGGAGGTCTCGGGCCGGTCCAGGAAGGCGGGCACGGCGGCCGGGTCCGCCTCGGGAAAACCGGCCACGGCCTCGGCGTAACCCGAGAGGCCCTCGTTCAGCCAGTTCTCCTCGTTGCGGTCAGAGCCCCAGTGGAGGAGGTGCTGCAGCTCGTGGGCCAGGGTGCCGCGCGCCAGGTAGGCCTGGCGGCGCAGGTGGTACTGGCTCAGGTAGAGCAGGTCCCGGGGCACGGCCGGGTCGAAGAAGCCCACCAGGTGGGGATCGGCCATGTCGAGGACGAGGAGGAAGATCTGCTCGTACCCGTCCACATCCTCCGCCTCCCCGAAGGCCTCCACGAGGAGATCGTAGATGCCGCGGTCGGGGTCGGCGGGGGTGCTGGCCTCGAAGAGCTCCGCGAGCTTGTCCACGTCGCTCTGCAGGACCGGCCCCCCCTCCGTGTCCCACTGCGCGTTCTCGACGAAGACGAAGCAGCGGGGACCCGCGTACCGGCATGTGGCGCGCACCGGGGTGACCGATCCGTAGACCGGGAAGAGCTGCTCCGTGCCCACGGCGACGGGCGGCGGCTCGGCCTGGCGGGGGCCCGCAGGACGGGCGGCGGCCAGGGCGGGCAGGGCGCCAGACGCCCTCTGCTCGGCGAGCCAGCGGGTGCCGCACAGGACCGGTTCCGCCGCCTGCCCCAGGGCCGGCGGCAGGACGGCCAGGGCGAGCACGGTCCACCGGCCGGCCGCGGCCACGCCTCAGAACCTCCGGCGCAGGCCGACGACGGCCCCGTCCGGGCTCAACCTCCAATCGAGGGAGAGGGCGGCGGCCTCACCGCCCCGCGGGCCCACGGCCCGGCCGGCGTGCACCGCCGAGACCAGGTGGTTGACGACGACGAGACCGGTGAGGTAGAGGGCATTCCGCTTCATGCCGGTGGCGCCGTTGCGCAGCTCGCGGTAGCGCAGGCGGGAGGCCTCGGCATCCCATTCCCAGGCGAACTCCGGCGTGCCCGGATAGAGCTCGGCCTCGGGACCGTCCTCGACCTCGGCGAAGAGGTTGTGCTGGTTGTGGCTGCCGTAGAAGCCGAGGTCGTCGAAGTACTCCCCGGACTTGCCGCCGGTCCGGGCGCCGGCGTGGACGGCGGCGTAGGTGCGGTAGTTCGCCTCGCGGACGTCGGCCACCGCCCGCAGCCCGAAGTAGCCGAGCCACAGCGCGGCCTCCATGGACAGGAACCGCCGCGCCCCATGCCCGTCACCGGCGGCGTGCTGCCCCCAACCCGGGATGACCAGGGAGCGCCAGAACCCCCCGGCCCCGGAGTCGGCGCCGGCGGGCGCGGCCAGCAGGAGGGCGGCCAGCGCCAGGAGGCTCGGGCGCAGGGGCGGAGCCATCAGAAGAAGGGGCGCCAGGCCGTCAGCCGGGCGGTGCGGTCGCCGTCCAGGGTGGCATGGAAGCGGATGCGCCGGGCGATGGCGGCCTCCTCCTGGCCCTGGTTGCGGGCCCGCGCCACGCGCGCCGCGTCGATGGCGCTGAGGACGTGGTTGACCAGCAGCAGGCCGGCCACGTTGCCGGCGCGTTTCAGGTACTTGTTGCTGTCGTCGCGCTGATCCTCGTACTCCAGCCGGGTGGCGGAGTGGTAGTTCTCCGCCGAGTCGACCTCCGTGTAGTGGACCTGGTTGCCGGCGCGGTCGGTGATGTCCCCCCAGCCCGTGATGAACTGGTCGTACTTCCCGATGAGCTCGTAGTACTGCTGGGTCTCGGTGGTACTGCAGTCCTTCAGCACGTCGGCCACGGGGGTGGTGGAGGACGCCTGCACGAAGAGGGAGTCGCAGGGCAGGGTGTGGGTCCTGGAGGAGTGGCGCGCCTGTCGTGAGTCGCGCCAGGCGAGATAGTTCCACGGGTTCCAGGTGGTGTCGGCCCGCGCCCGAAACTCGGCCTCCAGGTCGTCCCCCTTGGCGCTCCAGCTCGTGTACGTCCCCCAGCCGAGGACCTCCAGACCGAAGAACAGGGCCGCTCTCATCTTCGATCCGGCCCAGAACTCCCCGGCCCCGGGCACCACGGCGGAGTAGAGGAAGGCCCTCTTCGGCGAGCGCACGGCCTTGCGCGGAGCAGCTTCGGAGGCACTCTCCTCCCCCTCGGCGCCGGCCGCCTGGGCCACGCGCAGGAGCGCCGGGTCGGGGCGGCCGGGCAGGGGCACCGCCGGCAGCAGAGACGGAAGGACCTCCACCGACCTCGATAGGGCAGGATTGGGCAGTTCCGCCCAGCCGGCGGAGCCGGCGAGGGCCGCGGCGAGCAGGAGACGTAGTGTGTTCATCGCGTCAGATCACTCCCGGGATCGATCCAGTTGAGGTAGTTGAACAGCAGGGTCAGGTAGAGCTTCCAGGGCTCCTTCTCTTCGACCTCGTCGATTCCGTAGGCCAGGTCGATCTCGAGACGGGTGGGCAGACTGTAGAAGGAGACGCCGTCGACCCGCAACTGCAGACCGGCATCGCGCAGCGGCCCCTTGCGTCCGTACATGGGATCGGGGCCGCCGAGGTCTCCGTCCCAGGCCTTGCCCAGGTCCCCGTACACGGCGCCGTGGACCCGGTGCAGGTAGAGGAGGCCCACCCGTTGGCGCAGCCGGGGCAGGAGCGGGAACCGCAGGGTGGCGTTGGCCATGGCCGCCTTGCGCCCCTCGATGCTGTAGTAGGTGTAGCCCCGCATGTAGGGGAGCCCCCCGAGGTGGAAGTCGAAGAAGCCGCCCACGAGCTCGTCGTCGACACTGTCGGAGAAGATCCAGCCGCCGAAGGCGCGCAGGCCCAGGGCGGTGTCCCCCGGCAGGCCGAGGTACTCCCGCCAGTCGAGGGTGAGCTGGTTGTAGAACAGCCCCTTGTACTTCTCCTGCAGGAAGGAGATGTTCTCCTCGTCGAAGCCCTCGATGAACCAGTTGTACATGCGATCGTAGCGGAGATAGAGGCGCCGCCCGCCGCGGGGATGGATGTCGCGGTCCACGCGCCGCGGCAGGGAGTCGTGGCGGTAGGTCAGGGCCAGGTCGAAGCCGTGGAGGTAGGTGTAGCCCACCGGCTTGCCCGGGATGCGCTCGAAGCCGGGACGCCCGTCCCGGCGCGGGAAGAGTTGGTCGTTCTCCAGGCTGGCGTCGTAGCGGTCGTAGGCCAGGGAGAGGTCGAGGGAGCTGGCGCGGTTCAGCTGCCCCCGCCCACCCAGGGTTAGGCGGTTGAGACTGAAGTTCATGCCCTTGATGAAGAAGTCCCGCGCCTCCGAGCTGTCACCTCGCGTCGAGTGGCGCTTCAGGTGGATGAAGTTCAGCCGGACGGTGGGCCGGAAGCCGCGGAACCGGTACTCGCCGTAGACGTCGCGGTCGCCGTTGCCGGGAGCCATGGAGAGGCTGCCGAAGACCGACTGCCTGTCGAGGGCGTCCCCGGTGGCCACGTAGGCTCCCACCTTGGCGTACCCCTCGTCGTGGGAGAGCCGCGGCATGACGGTGGTCCGCAGGATCTCGGTGCCGTAGGAGCGGGCCGGAGAGGGTGTCTCGTCGGCCGGCAAGGATGGCAGTCCCGGAGCGGCTGCCAGGGCGGCCGAGGGCGCGAAAACCCCGGGCTCCACCGGCTCGGCCCCCGAGCGGTCGATCCGGTAGAGGTGGAAGCCGTCGCCTCCGTAGCCGCTGTAGACCACGTCCCCGGCGTCGTTGGCCGTTGGAAAGAAGGCGCCGCCGCGCACGTTGGTGACCCGCTCCACGGCGCCGCTGGCGGGGTCCCGGGCATAGACATTGAAGATCCCGCTCACGTCGGAGACGAAGAGCAGCTCCCCGGCGGGCGACCACGAGGGGTCGCGGTCGGTGCCGGCCGAGGCGACCAGCGGCTGCAGGCGTCGCGGCTCAGGCCCCTCGCCGTCGGCGTCGACAAGGGCGATGTCCCTGCTTCCTCCGCGGCCATGGGAGAGGGCCAGCCAGCGGCCGTCGGGCGACCAGCGCGGCGTGTAGAGCTGGGTGCCGTCGTCGAACTCGAGCAGGTAGCGGATCTCGCTGCCGTCCCGGTCCGCCAGGCCCAGGGCCGCGCCGGTGGGCCCCAGGCGCACGAAGGCGATGCTCTGTCCGTCGGGCGACACCGCCGGGTAGAGGGCGCGAAGGCCGCGGCTCATCCGGGAGGTGCGAGGATCCTTTGGCGCGTAGACCCCGGTGAGGGCCGGCAACGTCCACAAGAGCCGGCCCGGCCAGGACCGCTCCGGCCCGGTGAGGTCGTGCTCGAACAGGTCGGCCCGCCGCGAGCCGTAGGGGTCGGCCTTCTCCTTGCGGACGAAGAGCAGACGCTCGCCGTCGGGAAACCAGTCCGGGACGGAGACCACGCCGCCGGCGACGACCTCGTCCTCGCCGCTGTCGAGGTCGCGAAGGACCAGGAAGTGGGGGCCGTAGCGGCGGCCCAGGGTAGAGAGGTAGGCCAGGCGGGCGCCGTCGGGAGCGTACACGGCGCGCGTGTTCGAGTGGCCCTTCCCCGTGAGCCGCTCGCCCTCGCGCAGCTCTCCGAGGGCCGCCACCTGCGCCTCGTAGCGGGCCGCCATCGAGTCGCGCCAGTCGTGCCACACCTGGTCCGCCGACCGGCCGGTGACGGCGTGCAGGGCCCCGTCGATGTCCGTGGCAGTCCAGCGCCCCATCTGGTCGCAGATCTCGGCCAGGGACGAGTCGCCATAGGTCGCGGCCAGGTACCTCACGAGGCCGTAGCCGTGGTCGTAGACGAACTCGTTCTCGAAGCCCGGCTTGCCGAAGACGCCCATGTCGTCGAGGGAGAGCAGGGAGCCGTCGAGGACCGCCGTCCGCAGTACCATGTCGCGGTGGCTGTCCCAGCGGTCGTGGCGGACCTCTTCCATCTGGTGCTGGGCGACGCCCTCGGCGAACCACATGGGCAGCACCGTGTTGGCCAGCGGCACCAGGGCCAGGCGGTCCGGCGCCCCCGTGAGGATGTCGTCGCGCTCGCTCTCCGGCTTGTAGGCGAAGTACTCCAGGAAGGCGGCGGGCACCCTCTGGGGCCCCTTGCGGGCGGCCCCGAGGGAGACGATGTGGACGAGCTCGTGGGTGATCACGTTGCGCAGCCAGTCGGAGGCACCCCGCAGCTCGTAGTCGTGCTCGAGGGGTGTGATCCAGACCTCGATGGCGTCGTGGTAGAAGAAGGCGGCGCCGTTGGCGTAGTCGTCGTAGTCCTTCAGGATGATTCGCACGGGGCCGGCCGGCCGGTAACCGTAGAGACGCGTCACCGGACCGTAGGCGGCCTCGGCCACCTCCGCGGCCTGCCGCGCCGTGAGCTCGAGGCCGTCGTGGTAGAGGACGCGGAAGTGCTCGCTCTCCAGCGTCCGCCAGGTGAGCTCGGGGTGGTTCTGGGCCGGCGCCGGGGACCCCGCCGCCAGGGCTCCCACCACGACCGAGGCGAGGAGGCCCCGGGCGCTCACCGGCTCACCGCCAGGCGCACGGTGGCCTCGCCGCGGCTGCCGTCGTCGCCGCGCGCCTCCAGCCGGCAGAGGTAGAGGCCGCTGGCGTAGCCGCCGACCGACCACGTGATCTCGTTCGCCTCCGCCGCTCTGACCCCGTCGGCGTCCAGGCGTTCCATCACTTCCCCCATGGCGTCGTAGACCGTGAGGGAGACGCGGGCAGGCCGAGCGACGAAGAACCGCACGTGGGCCGATTCCTCGCCTCCGGCCGGGTTCGGGTAGCAGTAGGCCCGGGAGGCGGGCAGCAGGTCGAGGTCCTCCGGCCGCGGCGGAGGCGCCGCCACGGAGGGGTGGGTCCGCTGGCCGGAGGCCGAGCCACCGGGCTGGGACCATCCGGTCGGCAGACCGGCGGCAAAGGCCAGGTCCCAAGAGACCGGGCGCCACAGGTTCAGCCCTTCTCCGTCGCCCACCGCGAGGTCCAGACCGCCATCCCCGTCGGAGTCGACCAGGACCGGCGCCGTCGCGGGGACGGCCGGGGACGCCACGGGGAACCCGGACAGGGGCACCGCGTTTCCATCGAATCCGTGTACACCGTTGCCGGCGGAGACGAAGATCTCGGGAACGCCGTCGGCGTCCAGGTCGGCGGCCACGACTTCGCCGAGCAGGGGTCCCGACTCCTGGTGCACCGGCGGCGCCGCGGGAAAGCCGGGACTGCGCAGGCCGGCCGCGGACCAGGCGTGCACCGCCTCCGCCGTGGGGACCAGGATCTCGAGCTGCCCGTCGCCGTCGAGATCGGCGAAGGAGGCAGCCGCCATGTTGGGGGCTCCGGAGGAGACCTGCAGGTCGCCGGCCCCCTGGCCGAAGCTGCGGAGCCGTCCGCCGCTGTCGGCGAGAACGAGGTCGGCGAGACCGTCGCCGTCGAGGTCGGCCGCCGAGGGCGGCAGCCATGAGCCGGCCAAGTCGCCGGCCACGAGGGCGGCCCCGGCGCCATCGTATCGCAGGAGCTCCCCCTCGCCGAGGATCAGCAGATCGTCGGCGCCGTCGCCGTCACTGTCGGCCGCGGCCAGCCCCAGGACCGGGGCATCGTGAGTGAAGCGCAACTCTCCGGTGGCCGCGTCGAGGACGGACAGCCCGCGGGGCCCGCCCACCACCAGGACCGCGCCCCGGCCGGCGAGATCCGCCGCCAACAGGGCGTGGGAGGGCCGCCCCTCCAGCTGCGTCTCCCAGGCGGGACCGGCGCCGAGAGGCCGGGCCGCAACCCGACCTGCGGCCGAGCTGGTGAAGAGCAGGCCCTCGTCGGCGGCCAGCAGCAGGTCGTCGACGGGTGGCCCGTCCGCCGCGGCCGGCGCCAGCACCCGGACCCCGTCCTCGCCCTCGGCCACCAGCTCCGGGCGTCCGTCGCCGTCGACGTCCGCGGCCTGCAGCCGGCGCACGCCTGCCAGGGGGCGCGGCCAGCCGGCGGCGCTGCGGGTGAAGCTCAAGCGCACGGACATGCGGTCGTCCGGCCCGGAAAGGACCTCGATCTCCAGGCCGGTGGCCACGCCGGTGTGAGTGACGGTGGCGGGCGCCGTGTCCGCGCCGAAGCGGCTGACGCTGGTGATCGTCCCGACTCCGGGGCCCGTCCCGGCGAAGAACGGATCCGAGCGGGTTCCCTCGACGAAGTCCTGACGGCCGAAGTAGGGACTGCCGATGTCTCGCGCCCCGTCGGCCTCCACCAGCATCAGTCCGGGCCGATCGCGCTCGTTGTTGAAGCCTTCGGGTGGAGCCGAGGCCATGACGGCCTCGTCCACGTGCCAGATCAGCACCCCCGATCCGGGGATGAAGGCATCGTACTCGTCAGCCTGGAGCCAGACCCCGGCGCCGCGGCCGGCGAGGGAGTCGGACTCGGCCGCCGTGATCCGGTGAGACAGCTCCGCCTCCTCCGGCTCGATCCAGGCGAACTCGCCTGAAGTCGGCGCCTCGACTCCGGGGGGCAGGTCGTGCTCGGTGCGGCCCCGCTGCTGGCGGTTCTCGAGGAGCAGGTACTCCGTCGGCGAGAGGGGGACGCGCACGGCGTGGACCTCCCCGCCGCCGACCGCCGGACGGTCCCCGGCGAGGATCTGCACGACCGTGTCGTGGCGAACCTCTAGCGGCTCGATCCATCCGAGGCGGGCCTTGCTCCAGGCCATGGGGTGGGGGGGCACCATGCCGACGACGAACTCCAGCTCGTCCCCCACGCGGACGAAGCCGCTGCGGTTGGCCCCCACATCCATCAGGCTCCAACCGCCGACGGCGGGCAACCCGCGGGCGAAGTTCGACAGCCCCGGCAGGCCGAGCTGATGGCCGAAGAACTTGGCCAGCAGACCGTTGAACCCCCCTCGCCCCCTGAAGTCCACCGCTTCGGGCAGGATCCAGGCCTCGCCGATCACGGCCCCGCCCGCCTCCACCGGCCCGCCGTGCTCGTCCAGATCCTCCGGGCGGAGGAAGACGGACCGGATGTCGTTCAACTCGCCGGTCTCGTGGCCGCGGCCGGCGTGGATGACCAAGTAGCTGTTGAAGGCGCTGAAGTCGGGGCCGTCGGGATCGGCGGCGGCCAGGTCGACGGCGTCGACCAGCAGCTCACGCCAGAGGCGGCCGATCTCCTCCGGGGAGCGGCCGTTGCCGTAGGAGAGGGCTGGCCGGGGAAGGGTGTAGGCCTCGGCGAGGGCGCGGGGAAAGACACCGGACTCGATGCGCACCCGGCCGCCGGAGACGACGTCGTAGTAGCGCGCCAGGGCTTCGAGGTGGTGCTCGTAGTGGACCCGGTCGTGAGGCGGCGTGTCGTACGGCTGCGAGTAGTCGGGCAGGGCCTCGGAGAGGCTGCGCAGGTCGAAGCCGCCGCGCCCGGTGGTGGTCGGCTCGTCGGGCTCCTCGAGGGGGAAGTCGACGCGCAGGACCAGAATGCGCCAGTCCTCGACCTCCTGGGCTCCGCCGGGTACCGCCAGGAGAAGAGAGACGACCCCGCACAGGAACCGGGCCGCCCGGCTGCCGAGACGCCTTTCGGGTGTCCGCCGGCCGCGCTTTGGCTTCAGAAGTACAGGTTCAGCGAGAATCGCGTGCTGTCCTGGAGGGGCGTGTCTTCGCCGGTCACGTAGGCCACGTCGACCTGGAGCATGGTGTACTTGAGGCCGAGGCCGAAGGTCGGGGACCGGAGCTCGCCGTCGTAGTCGAGAGAGTACCCGGCGCGCAGGGCCAGGAAGGACTCGTCCTTGACCGCGGAGAGGCCGTAGCGGTACTCGCCGCCGGCGTGGAGATCCATCTCCTTGAACTCGTTGCCCAGGGGCTCGTCGACCCAGGCCGTGACCAGGCTCCTGGCGAAGTGCCCGTCGTCGATCAGCGGCTTGTAGACGTCGGCCGACAGCAGCACGCTGTGGTACTCCGTCTCCATGAGGTCGTAGGCGGCGCCGACGACGATGTGCTGGGGCAGGGGGTCGGCCTGCCGGGGGTCGATGTAGTTGATCTTGGGACCGAGGTTGCGCAGGGCGGCGCCGAAGGCCAGGGCCGGCGTGGCGCGCCACAGGAGCCCGAGATCGGCGGCGAAGCTGCTGCCAGTGCCCTTGCCGCGCTCGATCCCGGCCCCCTGGTCGGCCAGGTGGCTGCGGATGAACTTGAGTCCGATCCCCGCGGCGAGGTTCTCGCCGATGTCGGCGCCGTAGGCCCCGGAGAAGGCGAGATCATAGCTGGAGAACGTGCCCAGCACCTCGCTTCGCTCCCCGGTGCGGATCTGCTCGCCGAGGTTCATCAGGGTGCCGTGGAGGCCGACGTTCCCCCAGCCCTCGAGGGGCTGCGAATAGGCGAGGAACTCGTAGGACATGTCGTCGGCCAGCCCGGGGAGCCACTTCTGGTGGGTGAAGTTGAGCTTGCGCTGCCCCTGTCCGGCCAGCGCCGCCGGGTTGAAGTAGGTCGCCGTGGCGTCGTCGGCGATGGCCACGTAGGTCTCCCCCATGCCGCTGGCGCGGGCCCCGGGCTTGATGAGCAGGAACAACACCGCCGCCCGGCTCTCGGGGGTGGCCGAGGCGCGTTCGGTCGTACCGGCCAGGCAGGCCAGGGCCGCCAGGGCGGCGATCATCCGTCGAGTCGTCACTTTCGGTCGTCCTCCGGTTCGGTGCCGCCGGACCGCGGGCACCGCAGGAATGAAGATAACCCTCCGAGCCGGGACCCGCGCCTCAGGGCGCCACCTGGATCCGCCCGTCGGCCTCCAGGGGAGGCCCCTCGCCGAGGCGGGCGGAGACTCGGAACAGGTAGGTACCGCCCGCCAACGCCGGTGGGGACCAGGGCACGTGGTTGAATCCCTCCATCGCCCCTCCCTCGAGGCGGTCCACCTCCCGGCCCGAGAGGGCGTATACCCGTATGTCGACGCTCTCGGCCGGGGCGGCCAGGTTATAGGTGAAGTGCCCGCTGCCATCGAAGGTCGGGTTCGGATGGAACAGGACCTCGCCCAGGGCGGTCTCCGTCCCCTCGGCCACCACCAGGTCGGCCTCGGCGATGGAGGAGTTGTTGAAGGCGTCCCACGCTTTGAGACGGATGGTGTGGTCTCCGGGTTCCAGCTCCCCCAGGGGGTACTCCAGGATTCCCTGGCGGTGATCACCCAGACTCGTGTAGAACCGGGTGACCGCCGTCACGGCCTCGTCGACCCACAGCTCGATCTCGTGGCCCGTCTCGCCGGTGATGTTTATGCCGCTCGGATCCGCCAGACGGGCGGCGAGGACCGGACGACGTGAGATCGGGTCTCCGCTGCGGAACCGGGGCTTGCCGGCGAAGGCCAGCTCGATGACCGGACCCTCCTCGTCCGCTACCACGTCCGAGGCGGTACCCGACAGGGCCAGACCGGAGCGGGAACCGAAGGCCGGCGGCGCCCCGTTGGAGCTCGTCACGTAGACGCTCGCCCGGCCCTGCGAGGCGCGGTAGGTGATGTCCTTCGGGATGCGCAGCCGGGTCCGGAAGCGGCCTCCCTCGACCGGCACGAGGCCCCGGAACAGGGGCGCACCAAGCTTCTCGTACGAGATCCCTTCGATCAGGCTCTGCGCCGACGAGTCGAAGAGCCGCACGAGAGCCTGGCCCTCGTGGTCCGCTCTTGGCCGGCCCTCGGCGTCGACGACGGTGCCCCTCACCTCCAGTTCCATCAGCGCCTCCATCGAGTCGGGCAGGTCGAGGGCCACGCCCACTCGGGGCCGGGCCAGGCGCTGCGCCGAGTCCCCGAAGAGGGAGTAGCGCTGGATGTTGGTGCGCCACAGGTCGCTCACGTGGACCTGCTTGGCCTCCATCAGGGCCAACCCCAGGGGCACGTGTTGCCTGCCGCTGTGGTACATCTGGTGGTGGAACTGGAGAGCCAGCACCATGTTGCTGCTGTGGTAACCGACACGAGTGGCCGAGATGAAACCGATCACCCCGCGGTCGGGCATCTTCAGGAAGGCCTCGGGCATCGAGTCCTGCGCCGGGTCGTCGAAGACCCCCACGGCGCTCGCCGCGGTGTAGACGAAGGGCAGCCGGCCGCCGTTGTCGATGCGCCCCACGTCGCGGTTGAGCAGGAAAATGTGTTCGTGGGCCAGGACCTCGGGGTGGCCGTGCCCGATGTAGGTCAGGATCAGCGCCCCTTCGTTGAAGAGGCGCAGAAACCCCTCCCTGGCCTGGGGTTTCGTGCGGCCTTCGAGAGGGTATGCGCCGATGTAGAACTTGGTCATGTCGAGGTCCCTCGGCATGCCGTGTCGGGCAACCCTCTCCGCGTCGTGGACGAAGAAGCTCTCCGTGCGCTCCGGAAACTCGGGGTTGGAGACATCGTCGGCCACGAGCAGGATCCGGGTCTGCCAGGGCCCCGGCTCGGGTGTCTGGTCGTAGCGCAGGATCTTGTCCACCACCCCGTCCGCCTCGGCGGCGGACTGCACGGTGATGCGGGAGACGGCCAGGTCGGGGATCCTGTCGGTGCCTTCCACCCTCGCGTACCACTCGTCGTAGGTGCTCGGGCCG
The DNA here is from genome assembly GCA_964291625.2 of Candidatus Latescibacterota bacterium. Lineage (GTDB taxonomy): Bacteria > Latescibacterota > UBA2968 > UBA8231 > UBA8231 > UBA8231. The sequence continues at coordinate 1,102,859 of OZ220089.1, forward strand.
TCCTGAAAGGGGGGGATCCAGTTCGTGTGACTGAGGCCGGAGTTGTTCTTGTAGTCGTAGGTCCCGTCGCCCAGGAGAGTGACGTACACGGGCGGGACCGGCCATCTGCGGACGGCCTGGGCCAGGAAGATCCGGATCGCCGATGGGTCCAGCAGCCCCCCGGAGAACTCGTCGTAGAGATCCTGCACGTCCACGACCATGGTCTTCAAGGGGGGGCCGAAACGGTCGTCCTCGGCCCGCCAGTCGGCCAGCCGCCGCGCTGCCGAGGCAAACTCGGCATGGGTGATGATCACGTACTCGGCACCCGCCGGATCACGAGGAGCCTGCACGTCCCTCACCACCGCCGCCGGGCGCTTCCACCGTCCTGGTTGAAGGGCGACGTACCTCCGAGGCTGCGGCCTGGAGGCCCAGTCCCGGAAGGTCAGCACGCCATCGGCGGCGTGCTCCAGGCCCACGAGCTCCCGCAGTCCCCTGGAGACCTCGAAGACCCTGGGCGCCCCGTCGGCCGCGGGGAACCCTTCCACTCGGAACTCCAGCACCGACCCGGCCTGGGCATCCTCCCCGTCCCCGTCCCCCCGACCCGGTGCGTTGAACCGGATCTCCCCGCCCAGAGCCTTGAGACGGCGAACATACTCCACCTCGTACCAGTCCAGTCGAATGGGGGCGGAGGCCCGGTGAAACAGCCCCAGCTGGTTGAGCCCCTCCTGAGCTTCCTCCGTGCGTACCTCGATCGTGTGCGGTCTGGATGTCTTGAAGGAGAACCGCCCCAGGTGGTCGCCATTCCAGCGCAGATCGAAGGCCTGGGAGGTGTTCTTCGACCCCTTGAAGTGCACCCTGGCGAGGACGGGGACCTCCGGCAGCGCATCGTCGACGACGAAGGTGAAGTTGCGGGCGTTGCCCGCGAACTCTTCCCAGAACCACTCGTAACCCGAGCTGGCTCCATTCAACTGGAAGTTGATCAGGTGATCGTCCTCCTCGTGGAGACGCACCCGATATCGGTCGACGACCGCCGAGGGAGCGCCGCCGGGGCCGGATTCCTCGGTGGCGCGGAGGCCGTCCACGTCGCCGTCGAGGTCGATCCAGTAGACGTTGTCCTTCGTGTACGGGTTCTTCTGCCAGACGAAGCCGGTACCGGTCTTCCACACCCACCGCTCCGGTCCCACGCCATGGAACAGGATGTGGTCCTCCCTGTCGAAGCGGCCGTCGCCGCCGGCCTCCACGACTGACGCCTCCGTCCGCAGGGACGGGCCGGACGGTATGGCGCGGGTTGCCCCGATTGGCCAACCGCCGCCGTACAAGAGGCGGATCCGCGCCGGGTCGACGCCCTCGAGATCGGCTCCCGCCTCCTCCAGGTCAGCGGCCGTCACCCGGTAGATGCCCTCGCCGCGCACCACGACCCGGAACATCCCGGTCTCGGGAGTCACCGCCGGGGCCGCCGGTCTCGCTGCCGGGGGCCTCGGCTGCCGCCACCGGCGTGCCTGCGCATAGTTGAGGATGGTCGCCCGGTAGGATGTCTCGAACGCGTCCGGCCGGGGCGGCCGGCCCGGGTCGTGGGCGAAACGGACCTCCACCAGGACGCTGTCGTAGATGACGGCCGACCCGTCTGCGTTCCAGCGGGGCCCGAAGGCGAGGGTCACGACCCGCTGGTGGCGCAGCATCGCCGGCGGCTCCAGGCGCGCAGGGCCGTCCGGCGGCGCGTCCTCCGGCACCTCGGCGAGGGTGGCGATGCCGGCCTCCCGGGCCTCCAGAACCTCCAGTGCCGCCTCTCCTCCGAGAGGTACGCCGAGCAGGGCCGAGTCGACGAACCGGTGGAGGGGCGGGGCCCCCAGGGAGTCCGCGAGCCCGGGCCCTTCGTAGAGGACGCGGGCGAACCCCGGGCCGCTGGCGACGAGGCGAACCTCGGCGGAGAGGGTGGACGCCGCCGCCGCAAGGACCGCGATCCCGAATCTTGCCGTCCGGTGACAGAGGTGGGGGCGATGCAACCGCAGGTGAGCGCTCTCGAGTCGGTTTGCTGGCGGGCGGAAGGGCCTGGAAAGTTCCCCTTGGGGCCGAGGACTGTCAAGGGAGACCGGGTTTGACCTATCTCCTTGTGGTTTCTATCCTTTTCGTTTCCACTCGCTGATGGAAGGTGAAGATGGCCAGGGTCTGTCAGGTCTCCGGCAAGCGCCGCATGGTGGGCAACAGCGTCAGCCACTCGCAGCGCAAGACCAAGCGCGTTCAGCGTCCCAATCTCATCAAGAAGCGCATCTACATTCCCGAGGAAGGCCGCACGGTCACCCTCCGGCTGTCGGCCCGGGCCCTTCGCACGATGAACAAGAAGGGCGTCTTCAAGTATCTCAAGGAACAGGGCGTCAGGGTCTGAGCGGGGATTCGGAGTGACTACCGCGTCCACCTCGGACGCCGGACTCGCCCTCCTCGGCGGCCCCCCCCTCCGATCCGATCCGTTCCCGTCCTGGCCCGTCTTCGGCGCCGAGGACGAGGCCGCAGTCCTCGAGGTCCTGCGTTCGGGGAGCTGGTTCCTCGGCGATCGCGTCGCCGAGATCGAGCGCCGGTTCCCCCAATTCCATCATGCCCGGCACGGAATCGCCGTCAGCAGCGGCACGGCGGCCCTGCAGGTGGCCCTGGAGGCCGCCGGTGTCCGCCTCGGGGACGAGGTGATCGTCCCCTCCTACACCTTCGTCGCCACCGCCGCCTCCGTCGCCCTCGTGGGGGCGGTGCCCGTCTTCGTCGATGTCGATCCCGCTACCTACTGCATCGATCCGGCCTCCGTCGAAGCCGCCGTCACGGAGCGTACCCGCGCCGTCGTCGCCGTCCACTTCGCCGGCCAGCCGGCCGACCTCGACGCCCTCGGCCGGCTCTGCCGGTCCCGCGGCATCCTTCTGATCGAGGATGCCGCGCAGGCGCACTGCGCCGAGTGGCGCGACCGCCGCGTCGGTGCCATCGGCGATCTCGGCACCTTCAGCTTCCAGGCCAGCAAGAATCTGAACTCCGGCGAGGGCGGCTTCATCCTCAGCGACGACGACAAGCTGGCCGAGGCCGCCTGGTCGATCCACAACTGCGGGCGCACCCGCACCGGCGCCTGGTACGAGCATGCCCTCGTGGGCGGCAACTACCGCATGTCCGAGTTCCAGGCGGCGCTGCTCCTCAGCCAGATGCGCAACCTCGAGGACCAGAGCCGGCTGCGCTCCCGCAACGCGAGCCTGCTGTCCCAACGGCTGTCCGAGATCGAGGGGATCCGCCCCCTCGAGGTGGACGCGCGCGTCAGCCGTCACGCCTACCACTTGTTCGTCTTCCGTTACGATCCGGCCGCCTTCGCCGGCGTGTCCAGGGAGCGCTTCCTGGAAGCCCTGAGCGCCGAGGGCATCCCCTGCGCCTCCGGGTACAGGCCTCTCTACCGCGAGCCCGCCTTCCAGGCCCGCTTCCGCGACTACCCCCTGGACTCCCCCGCCTTCGGCGGACGCCCGGACTACGCCACCGTCCACCACCCCGTCACGGAGCGCATCTGCGCCGGGGAAGCGGTCTGGCTCACCCAGAACCTGCTCCTCGGCAGCGAAGAGGACACGGCGGGCATCGCCGAGGCGGTCGCCAAGGTCCAGAAGCACGCCCACCGGTTGGCGGACTAGGCGGAGCTCTCCACGGCTATCGAGTCAGCCGCTCGATCTCGTGCTGCACCCGTTCCTGACGGATCTGGTCGATCACCTCCTGAAAGGACTTCGCCGTACCGCTCACGACGAGCCGCTCGATGGCGTGGACCTCATCCTCGGTGTACCACCCCGAGTTCCTGACGCGCGCCACATAGGCGAGTCGGTCCTCGATGGGGAGACGGGCGATGGCTCCGAGCCTCTCGAACAGCTTGTACGCCGCCTCGCTCTCGAGACAGCGTTCGACGACGGCGGCGAGCCTCTCTTCACGGCCGGGTGTCTGCGGGGAATCGATCGTTTCCACGGTCGTCCTTTCTCGACAGGGGAGTCCGAAGGGACTGGCGCCAAGCTCCCATGCAATGCGCGGACCCAACCGCGGAGGAAACCGTGGGGAACTGCCGCAACTACCATGTTTTACTGACCCTTGGAGACCGCTTCCCCCGAGAGGACGGCGGGACCCGAGGCGGCCCGGATGGGAACAATCCAGCCCCTCGAGGGGAAGGATCTTCCCCCTCCAGGGGCCGGCTGTCCGGATCGCTGGCACCCCGCTATCTTCTGTCACCCGAGCCTGGACCTGGAGCGATGAAGGATGATCGACAAGGAACTGCTGGAGATCCTCGCCTGTCCCGAGACGAAGGAGCCGATCCACGTGGCCGATCAGGCCCTGGTGGATGAGGTCAACCGCCGGATCGAGCGCGGCGAGCTGACCAATCGGGGAGGATCGAAGGTGGAACGGAAGATCGACGGAGGCCTGGTGCGGGAGGACCGGAGGTATCTCTATCCGATCGAGGACGAGATCCCCATCATGCTGATCGACGAGGCGATCTCCCTCGAGGGGTTCGACCCGGGCGGCGAGGACGCTTCTTCCGGGCAGCCGTGACGCCGCCCGTCGGGCGCTCCGCCCTTTCTGCCGATGGACGAAAGGCGCCTGCAGGTGATCTGCAGACGCCTTTTCTCATGAGTGGTGCGGAAGCGGGGACTCGAACCCCGACGCCCGAAGGCACTGCCCCCTCAAGACAGCGTGTCTACCAATTTCACCACTTCCGCAAGCCTATTGTGGGAGGGCCGCATCCGACTCTTTCGGCTGATCCCCCTCCTGCGGCTGATAGGGGGTGGGAGCGACCGGCGCCGCCCCTTCCTCCGCCTGCAGCAGACGCTCGCTGGCCGTCGTCGGCAGTCCCTCGTCCTCGTCGTAGGCCACGGCCAGGGCGAGACACAGAATCAGGAAGCTTGCGGCCAGGTAGGTCGTCGTCTTGGTGAGGAAGGTGCTCGCCGCCCGGCCCCCCAGGACGGAGGAGGAGCTCAGGCCGCCGCCCACGGATGCGGCCAGTCCGCCGCCCTTGCCGGACTGGAGCAGCACGGCGACGACCAGCATGATGCAGACGAGGATGTGGAGGATGGTCAGCAGGATGGTCATGGCTGCTCTGCTTCTCGGGTAGCGGCGCGAACGATGGCGGCGAAATCCTCGGCCCGGAGGGAGGCGCCGCCGATCAGGCCCCCGTCGATGTCGGCCTGGCCGAACAACTCGCCGGCGTTCTCGGGCTTGACACTGCCTCCGTAGAGGATTCGGACGGCGTCGGCGGTCTCGCCGAATCTCTCGCGCAGGCGGTCACGGATCAGAGCGTGAACGCTCTCGGCCTCCCCGGGGGTGGCGGTGCGGCCCGTGCCGATCGCCCAGACCGGCTCGTAGGCCACGGCGACGGCGAGCACTTGCTCGGCGGTGAGCCCGTCCAGGCCCCGGTCCAACTGGCCCAGTACGGTGCTCTCGACCTGACCGGCGTCGCGCTGATCGAGGGTTTCGCCGATGCAGAGGATCGGATTGAGACCCGTTGCGAGGGCCGCCCGCGTGCGCTGGTTCACGCCCTCGTCGGTCTCGCCGAACAGCTGCCGCCGCTCGGAATGGCCTAGTATAACCCATTGGCACGCAAGGGTCAACAGCATCCGGGGGGAGACCTCGCCGGTGTAGGCGCCGCTCTCCTCCCAGTGCGAGTTCTGGGCTCCCAGGCCGACCGCTCCGTCCTCCAGCACGGCGGCGACGGCCGCCAGGCCGGGGTAGGGCGGGCACAGGACGACGTCGACGAACCCGGTCTCCTCGCGGATCTGCGGGAGGAGCTCGCGGGCCAGGGCGGCGCCCTCCCGCGGCAGCAGGTTCATCTTCCAGTTGGCGGCGACGAGAGGCCGTCTCTGAATCGACCGCGTCATCCCCCCTCGTCGAGGGCCTCGACCCCCGGCAGGACCCGGCCGCCCAGGGCTTCGAGGGAGGCCCCGCCGCCCGTGGAGATGTGGGACATGCGCTTGGCGGCGCCGGCCTTGTCCACCGCCGCGGCGGTGTCGCCGCCGCCGATGATGCTCACCGCCCCCGACTCCCAGGTGGCCTGCTCCAGGGCCTGGGCCACGGCGGTGGTGCCGGCGGCGAAGTCGTCGATCTCGAAGACGCCGAGGGGGCCGTTCCAGAGGATGGTCCCGGCCTGGCTGAGGTGGTCGATGAAGCGCTCCCGGGTCCGGGGCCCGATGTCGACGCCGGCGCGGTCGCCGGGGATGGCGTCGACGGCCACGGCCTCGTGCTCGGCCCCCGGTGCCACTCTGCGGGCGACGACGACGTCCTCGGGCAGGTGCAGCCTGTCGCCGGCCTTGGCCAGCAGGTCGGCGGCCACCGACACCGACTCCTCGTCGCACAGGGAGTCGCCGATCTCCTGCCCCCGCGCCTTCAGAAAGGTGTAGGACATGCCGCCGCCGATGAGCAGGGCATCGACCTTGCCCAGGAGGTTCTCGATCACCTCGATCTTGTCCGCCACCTTGGCGCCGCCGAGGATGGCGACGAAGGGGCGCGCCGGTTCGGAGAGGGCCTCCTGCAGGTACTGGAGCTCCTTCTTCATCAGGTAGCCGGCGACACTGTGATCCACGTGCCGGGTGATGCCCTCCGTCGAGGCGTGGGCCCGGTGGGCGGCTCCGAAGGCATCGTTGACGTAGATGCCGCTGCCGAGGCCGGCCAGCTGCCGCGCGAAACCGCCGTCGTTGGCCTCTTCGCCGGGGTGGAAGCGGAGGTTCTCGAGGAGCAGCACGCTGCCCGGTCTGAGCTCCGAGGCCAGGGCCTCCGTCTCTTCGCCGATGCAGTCGGGCGCCAGGTGGGCGCTGGTGCCGAGATGCCGGTGCAGGTCCTGGACGATCGGCTCCAGGGAGAGCCCGGGCCGCACCTGGCCGCGGGGCCGGCCGAGGTGGGACATAAGCACCAGGGAGGCCCCCTTCTCGAGCAGTTGCCACAAGGAGGGCAGGGCGGCGCGGACCCGCCGATCGTCGATGATCCGCCCGTCGCCGTCGAGAGGGACGTTGAAGTCCTCGCGCACCAGCACGCGCTTCCCCGCCACATCGATGTCGTCTATCGTCCGCTTGGCCATGTCATATGGCTCCTTCCGGTCACCCGAAGAATACGCGCGAGATGTCGTACAGCTCCTCCCCCACCCTCTTCAACTCACCGACCCCCCTCTCCAGGGGCAGGGCGACGATCTCGTCGCCCTGAAGGGCGACCATCTTGCCCCAGTCGCCGCCTTGGACCAGGTCGATGGCGGCGATGCCGTAGCGCGTGCCGAGGACCCGGTCGAAAGCCGTGGGAGTCCCGCCGCGCTGCAGGTGCCCGAGGACGATGACGCGGGTCTCGAAGCCGGTCTCCTTCTCGATCACGTCCCCCACGAGCTGCCCCACGCCGCCCAGCTTGACATGGCCGAACTCGTCGGTGCCCCCCTCCTGCACGGTGTATTCGTCGCCGCCGAACTTCACCCCCTCGGCGACGACGACGATGCTGAAGTCCTTGCCGCGGCCGTGGCGCATCTTGATGGTGTCGACTATCTCCTGGATCGACGTGCTCTGCTCCGGGATCAGGATCAGGTCGGCGCCCCCGGCGATGCCGGCGTAGGTGGCGATCCACCCCGAGTGCCGGCCCATCACCTCGACGACCATCACCCGGTTGTGGGACTCGGCCGTCGTGTGGATGCGATCCAGGGCTTCGGTGACGATGTTGATGGCCGTGTCGAAGCCGAAGGTGTAGTCCGTGTTGGAAATGTCGTTGTCGATCGTCTTGGGCACCCCCACCACGGGGGCGCCGGCGGCGGCCAGCTTGAGGGCCACGCTGAGGGTGTCGTCGCCGCCGATGGCGATCAGGGCGTCGAGCTTCATGCGTTTCATGTTCTCGAGGACGATGTCGCCGCCGTCGGGGACCTTGTAGGGGTTGGTGCGCGAGGTCCCCAGGATCGTGCCGCCCTTGGGCAGGATGCCGGAGACCTCCTCGTGGCCCAGGGGCTCCCACAGGCACTCCAGCATGCCCTTCCAGCCCTTCTCGACCCCGCGGAACCGGTATCCGTAGTGGGAGATCCCCTTGCGGACGGCCGCCCGGATGACCGCGTTCAGTCCGGGGCAGTCGCCGCCGCCGGTGAGGATGCCGACTGTCTTGATGGTCATCTTCCTGCCTGCGGAGGGTGGTCGACCGGCAGATCGCGGCCTGTGGGCCGGGAAGCGCGCCCCGGCATTCGGGCCGCGGACACCGCCGGGGCAAACGTCTAAAGCTAGGTTCCCCGGAGGTCAGGTCAACGCCGTGGCCGGCGAAAGGGGCCGGCCACGGCGATCGCCCGGACCTCGGCGCCCGGGGCGGCTTCCGCCAGTACGGCGGCGCAGGCGGACAAGGTCGAGCCCGTGGTGAGCACGTCGTCCACCAGGCCGATGGCCCGCGGGGAGCCCGCCGCCGAAGCCGCGGGCGCGAAGGCGCCGGCCAGGTTGCCTGCCCGGTCCGCGGCCAGCAGGCGCGCCTGCTGTCGGGTCGGCCGGACCCGGCGCACCAGGTCCCCGCGGACCGGCACGCCGAGGGCCTCAGCCGCCCCCCGGGCGATCAGGTCGGCCTGGTTGAAGCCGCGCTCCCGTTGCCGCGCCGGGTGCAGGGGCACGGGTACCACCAGGTCCAGGTCGGACAAGGCGCCGGCGGTCTCCGGGGCGGTCGCCAGCAGACGGCCGAGGAGGGATCCGATCCTCCGGATCCCGCTGAACTTGAGAGCGTGGACGGCGGACTGGGCGGGACCCTCCAGATCGGTGAGCACCACCGCCCGCGAGTAGTCCACCTCGCGCCAGCCGGCACAGTTCGGGCACTCCGGCCCGGAGGAGCCGCTCCCTTGTTGCCGCGGCGCCCCGCAGCGCGGGCACCGCGGACCGAGGGGATCCCGGAGGTCGGCGATGCAGCGGCGGCAGAGGGCCTCGCGGTCCCCCGGGGCCTGCCACGACTCGCAGGCCGGACAGTGGGGGGGATAGACGAAGTCGAGGAGGGCGGCCAGGAGGCCGCAGGTCCGGGTGCCGGGGGACACGTTCGCGTCTCCTGGAGGTGACGTGAGTCGGCGGTTCCTGCCCGAGGTCAGACGGGCCTGCAAGGGCCGTGCCCGTCCCGGGGCGGGCTCGGGGGCCGTCAGCGCCCCCCGGGTCGCCCCTGTCTGGCGGGTTCGCTATACTCCGCCGCCCGATGGCCCCGGAACCGCCTCCGCTGGAGAACCCAATCCACCGCTTCAGGCAACTCCCCACCGATTGCGGCAGCCTGACCCTGATCGCCGCCCCCGAGGACCGGCCGGGGGCCGACTTCGCCGGCGACGTGCGCGCCGGCCTCGGCGCCCGCCCCAAGCGGCTCCCCTGCCTCTACTTCTACGACGAGCGGGGGTCGCGGCTCTTCGAGCGCATCTGCGAGCTGCCGGAGTACTACCTGACGCGGGCGGAGCGCTCCATCCTCGAGGCCCGTGCCGACGAGCTGGCCGCCCTCCTCGCGGGACCGGTGGACCTGGTCGACCTCGGCTCCGGCAACTCCGGCAAGACCCGCCTCGTCATCGAGGCCCTGCTGCGGTGCCAGGGGCGGCTGCGCTTCATCCCCGTCGACATCTCCAGCTCCATGCTGCGGGAGAGCTCCCTGGCCCTGGTGGAGACCTACCCCGGCCTGGAGATCCTGGCCGTGGCCGGCGAGTACCAGGACGGCCTCGACTACCTCGCTGCCGAGGGAGGTCCGCCGCGGCTTGTCCTGTGGCTGGGCTCCAACGTGGGCAACTTCACCCCGCCGGAGGCGGTGGGATTCCTGCGGCGGCTGGGCGGCGCCATGAGGCCCGGGGACGCGCTGCTCATCGGCATCGACCTGCGCAAGGAGCCGGCGGTCCTGGTGGCCGCCTACGACGACGCGGCCGGGGTGACGGCGCAGTTCAACCTGAACCTGCTGGCGCGCATCAACCGCGAGCTGGGAGGCCGCTTCGACCTCGACGCCTTCGCTCACGAGGCGTGCTGGAACGAGGCCGAGGGCCGCATGGAGATGCACCTGCGATCGCTGCGCGGCCAGAGCGTGGAGATCGCCGACATCGGCCTGCGGGTCTCCTTCTCCGAGGGCGAGACGATCCACACCGAGAGCTCCTGCAAGTACTCCCTCGAAGGGATCCAGGAACTCGCGGCGGCCTCCGGCTTCGCCATCTCGAGGCAGTGGCTCGACGGCGGGAGCCGCTTCAGTCTCAGTCTGATGGTCCGCGGCGGCGCCTCGGGCCCCTGAGCGCGCTTCGGAGCAGGGCGTCTTCAGTCGGCCACGGCCAGGGAGGCCCCCGAGGCCAGCCGCAGCCGCCGCCGCACCACCTGCGAGATCGAGTCGATCCCCATGTTGAGCAGGGCCGTGAAGCCGATGAGGACCACCGCCTGGTCGAGCTTGTCCTCGGCGATGGCGCTGTCGATGAAGAACCCGAGGGTTGTGACCCCCAGGATCCCGAGGATCGCCGACTCCCGCATCATCACCTCCCAACGGTAGAACAGGAAGGCCAGGAACTGCCCGTAGACCCGGGGCAGGACCTCCCAGGCGTAGCGGTCGAGGGCGCGGCGGGGAGCGTCGAGCCTCAGGCGCATGACGTTGGCCGAGCCGGCGCCGAGGTAGGAGAGGATCGCCCCGTTGTGCAGCAGGATCGCCACCAGGGCCGGCAGCATCGACGGCCCCCACAGCTGCAGGAAGACGTAGGCGAGGATGTACTCCGGCGTCGTCCGCCCGACGATCAGGCCGAAGTGAACGAGCCGGCGCACCGCCGCCGGGCTCACGTGGCGGCAGGCCACGCCGAGGAAGACGACGGCGAAGAGGCCGGTCGCCGCCAGCGCCACCTGGGTGAGGAGGACCGTGTTCCACAGGCCGGGCAGGACCTGGTCGCCCACCAGTCTCGAGAACCACGCCCACACCTGATCGACGGGGAAGGCGACGTCGAGAGTGCCGTCGAGGAAGCCCTCCCGGCGCATCGGCCAAGGCAGGATCTCCCAGGTGAGGAAGCGCTTGACATTGACCCAGGAGAGGTGGACCTCGGGCGACACGGCCCAGGCCGACAGGGCCGCGTAGAGCACCACCAGCCGGGGGCGGACCCAGTACCTCAGCGACGCGATGAGCAGGTAGAAGGCGTAGAGCAGGGCCGCCGCCTCGCCGTAGAGGCCCTCGCGGAAGGCGGTCTCCAGGTGGAACCCCAGGGTCGGCAGGCCGATGAAGCCGAGGACGGCGCTGGAGCGCAGGGCGCACTCCAGCCGGTAGGAGGTGTAGGCCTTCAGGTTGGGCCAGATGATCGGCAGCACCCCGTAGCAGAACCGGCTGACCCCCGTCGAGCCCGGCGGCAGGGCCTCCATGGGCCGCCGGTCGGCCTCCTGCAGGATCTCGGCGTAGACCTTGGCGAAGACGCCGGCGTAGGGGACGGCGATGGCCAGCACGCCGCAGACCGGGTTGAGCCCCACCATGGGCAGAAACAGGAAGGCCCAGAAGATCTCGTGGACGGCGCGCACGGCGGCGCAGCCGAGGCGCACGACGCGGCGCTCGAAGCAGAAGGCGAGCCCCGAGCCGAGGACCACCGCCAGGGAGAGGCCGCAGAAGGCGAAGGTGACGGTGTTGAGCAGGGGCTGCCCCAGGCCCGGCAGCGCCCCCAGGTCGGGGCGGGCGAAGCCCGAGAGCAGGCGCCCCATCTCGCCCCACGGGTCGAGGGTGACGATCTCGATGTCGGCCAGGGCCAGGCAGGCGAGGCCCACCGCCAGGAACCACAGGCTCGCCTTCAGCACGGCGAAGGTCTCAGGTCGACGGCTCGGGGTTCGCCTCGCCGCGGTAGAGGGCTTCCAGCCGCCCGTCCCCGACCTCGGCGGAGCCCAGGTCGAAGGCGACCCGTCCCTCGCGCAGTCCGACGGCCCGGTCGAAGTGCCGCAGCGCCAGGTCGACGTCGTGCATGGCCACCACCGCGGTCTCGCAGCCGGCCTTGAGCAGCTCGAGGACGTCGCCCGCCTGGTGCGGATCGACCGCCGAGACCGGCTCGTCGGCCAGGACCACGCTGCCGCCCTGGTAGAGGGCTCGCCCCACGGCGACCCGCTGCTGCTGGCCGCCGGAGAGCTGGCTCACCGCCTCGAAGAGCTTCTCCTCCATCCCGAGGTCGCGGAAGAGGGGGCGCAACTCCTCCACCACCCGCCGCCGGGGTCTCACCAGGTCGACGAGATTGGCCAGGGTCGAGTTCCGGTCCAGGCGGCCGGCGTAGACGTTGTGGAACGCCGACAACTGCGGCACCAGGGCGTAGTCCTGGTGCACGCAGGCGCAGTCGTCCGGACGGCGGGCCTGGAGCAGCCGCAGCAGGGTCGTCTTGCCGGCGCCGCTGGGACCGATGACGACCAGCTTCTCGCCCCGCTCCACCCGCAGGTCGACGCCGCGCAGGGCCTCGGTGGCGCCGGCGCGGACGTGCTCGTCCCGCAGGTCGAACAGCGGTCCACCCGCCTCCGGAGGCCCCTCGGCCGCCGGGGCGGGCATGGAAGCCATCACTCCTCGAGGATGCCGATGGTCCTGCCGGTCTCGAGGATCGGCGCGTACATGGTATTGTCGGCGGGGATGAACGAGGCGCGCGGGAAGGAGTCGAGCAGGGCCCGGTCCTCCATGCCGAGAAGGGCCTGGCGGACGCGGTCGGTGAAGCCCTCCCCGTAGCGGCTGTCGACGTCGCCGCGGATCGACCAGTTGTAGTCGGGGTAGGTCGGCGTGCGCCAGATGAGGCGCACCTTGGAGGTGTCCACGATCCCCGCGGCCATCTCCCTCTCCCAGACCTTGTAGTTGAGCGCTCCCGCCTGGTAGGCGCCGGACTGCACCAGGGCCAGGGTCTTGGAGTGGTCGCCGCTGAAGCCGACGCGCTCGAAGACCTCGCCCGGGGGCTTGCCGAAGTGCCGGCGGATGAAGTACTCCGGCATCAGCCGCCCGGAGGTCGATCCCTTCGAGCCGAAGGTGAAGGTCTTGCCGGCGATGCCGGCCGGGAAAGCTGCCTCGGCATCCTCGCCGCTGCAGGCGCAGGGCTTCTTCTCCCGCAGGCCGGTGCTCGCGTGGGCGATGAAGTAGGTGACGAACTCCACGTCCTCCTCACCCTGGGCGATCGCCTGCGAGCCGGGCACGCCGCGGCGCGCCTGCACGCCGGAGAGGCCTCCGAACCAGGCCAGCTGCACCTCTCCGTTCTTGAAGGCCGAGACCGAGGCGGCGTAGGACTTGACCGGGACGTACTCCACCGGGATTCCGAGCGTCGAGCCCAGGTACACGGCGACCTTGTCGAACCGCTCCTTGAGTCTCGCCGTGTCCTGGTCGGGGATCGCCGTGAAGCGGAAGACCTCCGCGGCGCCCGCGGGAATCACGAGCGACGGGAGCAGAGCCAGAAGCAGAATCGAGCGTATCATCGTTGGTACGGTCCTCTCTACTTTGGATGTGATGATGGACGTGATGGATGCCGCCGGGCGGGCGGCCGGAGCGGAAGGCCTCAGCCGAAGACCAGGTGCACCTCCCCCTCCTGGGGCTGGACGCGACCGACGACGGCCGAGGCCGGGGCGCCGCCGTCGACGAGGGCGGCCACGGCTTCGCCGGCCTGGTCCGCCGGAAGGGCGGCCAGCAGCCCGCCGCTCGTCTGCGGATCGACGGCCAGGGCGCGCCACTCCTCCGGAAGGTCCGGCGCGAACCGGGTGGAGGCCTCGACGAGCTCGCGGTTGGCCCGGTTGACCCCGGTGGACACCCCCGCCGGTACATCTCGAGGGCCTCGTCGTACACCGGCACGGCGCCGGCGTCGATGTTCAGTGTCACCCCCGAGCCGCCGGCCATCTCGAAGGCGTGGCCCGCCAGGCCGAAGCCGGTCACGTCGGTGGCGGCGTGCACCTCGAAGCCGGCCAGGACCTCGGCGGCGGCCCGGTTCAGCGTCGTCAGCGACTCCACGCAGGCCGCCAGGGCCCCGTCCGAGACCCAGCCGCGCAGATTGCCGTTGAAGAGCACGCCGCTGCCGATCGGCTTGGTCAGCACGAGGGCGTCCCCCGGGCGCGCGCCCACGTTGCGCCAGTAGCGCTCCGGGTGCACGAGACCGGTGACGGAGAGGCCGAACTTGGGCTCCTCGTCGTCGGTCGTGTGGCCTCCGGCGAGCACGGCGCCGGCCTCCAGGACCTTCTCGCGGGCGCCGGCGACGATGCCGGCCAGCACCTCGGGGCCGAGGACGTCCCCCGGGAAGCCCAGCAGGTTCAGGGCCGCCAGGGGGCGGCCGCCCATGGCGTAGACATCGCTCAGGGAGTTGGCCGCGGCGATCCGGCCGAAGAGCACGGGATCGTCCACCGGCGGCGTGATGATGTCCGCCGTGAGCACGAGGGCGCGCTCGTCGTCGAGCCGGTAGACGGCCGCGTCGTCGCTCGTCTCGAACCCCACGAGGAGGTCCGGGTCGACCTGCTCCGGGAGCCCTTCCAGCAGTCTGGCGAGTCCGACCGGACTCACTTTCGCCGCTCAGCCGCAGGTCCGGGCCAGGCTCGTGAGCGTCTTGTCCTTGTCCGTCAGCGCCATTCCGTCCTCTGGTTTTCCTTCGGGAAGCGCCGGAACCTACTGATCCCCGCCGGGGGAGGCAAAGCGGCTCCGCCGCGAGGCCTATCTTAGTGGGATACCGCAAATCCGGAAGGGAGACCATGCCCGAACACCGAATCCTCGACATCATCACCCGGGAAGAGCTGGCCCGCTGGGTCCGGGACGCCCGGCAGCGCACCCTCGAGCTGGTCTCCGACCTCACCGACGAGCAGCTCCTCGGCCCCCAGCTGGCCATCGTCAACCCCGGCGTCTGGGAGATCGGCCACCACGCCTGGTTCCAGTCGCGCTGGGTGTTGCGCCACGCCGGCGGTCAGCCCGCCGTGCGCGACGACGAGGACGACCTCTACGACTCGATCGCCATCGCCCACGACCGCCGCTGGGACCTGCCCCTGCCCTCCCGGGACGGGACCCTGGCCTACGTGCGCGAGGTCCTCGACCGCACCGAGGAGCTGCTGCTGGCCGCGCCCGACGACGGCGTGATCTACCACGCCCTCTACTCGGTGCTGCACGAGGACATGCACACCGAGGCCCTCACCTACACCCGCCAGACCCACGGCTGGCCGGCGCCGCGGTTGGGCGTACCGCGCTCCGATGAGGGCATCGGCGCCGGCGGCCTGGAGGGAGATGTCGAGGTCCCCGGCGGCCTCTACCGCCTCGGCTCCGAGCGCGGCGAGCCCTTCGTCTTCGACAACGAGAAGTGGGCCCATCCCGTGGAGCTGACGGCCTTCCGCATCGACCGCGCCGCCGTCTCCCAGGAGCGCTTCGCCGAGTTCGTCGACGACGGCGGCTACGCCGAGGAGCGCCTCTGGAGCGACGAGGGCTGGGCCTGGCGCACGGAGGCAGGGGCCGAGCACCCCTGCTACTGGCGCCGGGCAGACGGCGGCTGGGAGCGCCGTCACTTCGACGCCTGGCGCGGCCTCGAGCCCCACCGGCCGGTGATCCACGTGAACTGGTTCGAGGCCGACGCCTGGTGCCGCTGGGCCGGCCGCCGGCTGCCCACCGAGGCCGAGTGGGAGGCCGCCGCCGTGGGGGAGCCCGCCGATGGCGGCGGCCTCTCGGAGAGCCGCCGCCCCTGGCCCTGGGGCGGAGCGGCGCCCTCCCCGGAACGGGCCAACCTCGACTGGAGGGCCATGGGGACGGTCGACGTGGGCGGGCTCCCGGAGGGCGAAAGCCCCTGGGGCTGCCGCCAGATGATCGGCAACGTCTGGGAGTGGACGAGCACCGTCTTCGGGCCCTTCCCCGGCTTCGAGCCGGACCCCTACAAGGAGTACTCCGAGCCCTGCTTCGACACCCGCAGGGTCATGCGCGGCGGCTGCTGGACCACCCGGTCGCGCCTGATCCGAACGGGGTACCGCAACTTCCAGACCCCCGACCGGCGCGATGTCCTCACCGGCTTCCGCAGCTGCGCCGCGTGAGTCCCCGGGCCTTGCGAGTCCTGATCGTCACCCCGGCGCCCCCAAGGTCGCGCTCCGGCAACCGGGTGACGGCCCTGCGCTGGGCCCGGGTCCTGCGCGGCCTCGGGCACGAGGCCCACATCGCCACCGCCTTCGAGCGCCAGCGCTGCGACCTGATGGTGGCCCTGCACGCGCGGCGCAGCCGCGACTCCATCCTGCGCTTCCGCCGGCGGCGGCCCGGGCGGCCGCTGGTCCTGGCCCTGACCGGCACCGATCTCTACGGCGACATCCGCACCGACGCCGGGGCCCGCGACAGCCTCGAGCGGGCCGACCGACTGATCGTGCTGCAGGAGGCCGGCGCGGCGGAACTCCCGGAGCGGCTGCGGTCCCGGGCGCGGGTCATCGTCCAGTCCCTGCGGGCTCCGCGGCGGGCTTCCCGGCCGGTGAGCGGCGCCTTCCAGGTCTGCGTCCTCGGTCACCTGCGGTCGGTGAAGGACCCGCTGAGGACGGCGGCGGCCTCGCGGCGGCTGCCGCCGGAGTCGAGGCTCCGCGTCGTCCAGGCCGGCGGCGCCCTGGAGGAGCGGGAAGCCCTCCGCGCCCGGCGCGAGGAGGACCGCAACGAGCGGTATCGCTGGGTGGGAGAGCTGCCCCGGTGGCAGGCCTTGCGGCTGCTGGGGCGCAGCCACCTGCTCGCCCTGACCTCGCGCATGGAGGGAGGGGCCAACGTCGTCTGCGAGGCCCTGGCCCTCGGGGTGCCCGTGGTCTCCTCGAGGATCTCCGGCTCCATCGGCCTGCTGGGCTCCGCCTATCCCGGCTACTTCCCCGTGGGCGACACCGGGGCCCTGGCCGCCCTGCTGTCCCGCGCCGAGACCGACGCCGCCTTCTACGAGCGGCTGCGGCAGGCCTGCCGCGAGCGCGCCCCGCTCGTCGATCCCGAGCGCGAGAGCGAGGCCTGGAGCGGCCTGCTGGCGGAGCTGAGCGGCGGGGACGGGGCCGCCCGAGGCGAGCCTTGCCGGCCCTGACAGCCGCCGCCAGGCTGCCGCGCACCCCGCAGAGGAGTTACTGACGCCATGGACTCCCATCTCGGCACCGGTCCGCAGCTCCCGGTCTCGACTGCGCCCATCCTGAACACGGAGGGTCGGCCCATCTCGCGCCGGCCCGCCTCCCCGGCGTCGGCCTTGCCAGGCCCCTTCGGCTCCCGGCCCCGGGAGAGCGTCGCCGGGTCACCCCGTTCCCGGGAGATCCGGCGCCGGTGAACGCTTGCGTCCACCCCCCGAGGCGAAGCCCGTCGTCGCCGGCCGACTCGCCTTCCGTCGTCGTCGGTGAGGACGACGGCGGCCAGATCCGCATGGCCTATTCGGAGCATGGGGATCCCGGCGCATCCCTGCAGGTGGTCCTTCTCCACGGCCTCTTCGATCACAAGGGCACGTGGTCCGCCCTGGCGCCCCGCCTGGCCGAGGCGGGGTACCGCGTCATCGCCCCCGATCTCGTCGGCTTCGGCCGCAGCAGCAAGCCCGGGTTCCGCTCCTGGCCCGCCTCCCGGCGGTACGGCGCCGAGGCCCAGGTCGGATTCGTGCGCGCCTTCGTCGAGAGCCTCGGCCTCGACGAGGTGGTCCTGGCGGGGAACTCCTTCGGCGGCGGGGTCTTCCTGCGCAGCCTGTGCACCCCGTGGCCCGGCGGCCCCCGGGTGCGGGGCCTGGTGCTGGAGAGCGCCTCGGGCTATCCCCAGGCCCGTCCCCCCTTCATCTGGCTGCTGGCCGGCCTGCCCGGGTGGTTGCTGCTCAACCGGCGGGTCCTCGGCATCGGTCTCGGCCCCGGCCTGGCGCGCGTCATCGTGCGGTCCACCCTGCGGCGCGTCTTCCACGACCCCGCCAGGATCCCGGAAGAGCTGGTGGACGAGGCCATCGACATCCTGCGGGAGCCGAACACCCTGTACGCCTACCAGGCGGCGGCGCGCAACCTGGTTCCCGGCGACATCGCCCGCTTCACCGCCGCCTACCGGAAGATCGACGTGCCCACCCTCGTCCTGTGGGGTGCCGAGGACCGCATCGTGCCCTCCCGGTTCGCCACCCTCTTCGAAGCCGAGCTGCCGGACGCCACGCTGCACGTCTTCGACGAGTGCGGGCACGCGCCCCACCTCGAGTACCCCGCCGAGACCGCGCGGCTCATCCGCGACTGGATGGGGCGCCGGGTCAGCGGGGAGCCGAGCCCCGCCCCGCGCGAAGGAGATCGAACATGACGGACGGGAACATCGGCGCCGACGGCGCCCGCTTCCGCCTCTTCCTCGGCGTCCTCTTCCTGGTCTTCGCCCTCTGCCTGATGGCGCTGCTCACGGTGACCGGCGCGCCCCTGACCCTGCGGCTCGTGGTCTTCGTGCCGCTCTGGATCGGCACCTTCACCCTGGCCGAGTCCCGGACCCGGGTCTGCGTCCTCAACGCCGCCCGCGGCGTCTGCTCCACCGAGTCCGGCACGCAACGCATCGAGGACGACGAGCGGCGGATGGCGCTCGTGCGGCGCGCCTGGAGGGTGCCCCTCCACTCGGTGCTCTACGCCGTCGTCCTGACCGTCTTCCTGGTGGCGGTCTCGGCCTGGCTGCCCTGGAGGATCCCGGCCGGCTGAAGGGTCAGCCGCCGGTCCCCAGACCCGCGGCGAAGACCACGAGGAGCGTTACCAGCAGCAACGCCCGCAGGGTCCAGCCGACGGTGCGGACCCAGCTCGTGGCCACCAGCCGTTTCACCTTGCCCTCGTCATAGCCCCCCGCCAGGGCCCGGTGGAGGGGCCTCTGCACCCCGAAGGTGGAGAGCCAGAGCACGCCGAGGAGGACGGCGTTCAACAGCATCGGCGGCTCCCCGACCACCTGCGGGGGATCCAGGGCCAGCCACAGGCCGGTGATCAGCTCGAAGAGCATCACCGGCGTCACCACCAGGCTCGAGCGCCGCGCGTGCCCTCTCTCGTACTCCTGGAACCGCGTCATGCCCACCCGGTGCATGAGCGGGTAGTGGACGATCTGCACGAACCAGGCGATGGCGGCCATGTACACGGTGGCCGCCGCGTGCAGCAGGAGCAGGATCATGCAGCCCCTCCGTAGACCCGGCGGGCCTCGCGGTGGGCTACGGCGTGGAGGTCGGCCGTCTCCTCGGGGGAGGCGGCATAGCCGCCCGACATCACCAGGAGCAGGGCGGCCCCCGACGCCCGGGCGGCGCGCAGCACGGCGCGGTCCCTGCGGTGGAGGCCGCCGCGGCTCAGGGCCAGGCGGCCGTAGCGGTCGCCGGCCACCGGGTCGACCCCGGCGAGGTAGACGATCAGGTCCGGCCGAGCGGCGAGGAGTACTCCCGGCAGGGCCGCCGTCAGCCGCTCGAGATAGTCGTCGTCGCCGGTGCCGTCGGGGAGGCCGATGTCGAGGGAGGAGGCCTCCTTCTGGAAGGGGTAGTTCCGCTGCCCGTGGAAGGAGAGGGTGAAGGTCCGGGGATCGTCGGCGAAGACCGCCGCCGTGCCGTTCCCCTGGTGCACGTCCAGGTCGATCACCAGGGCCCGGTCGAGCAGGCCCTCGCCGCGCAGGAGCCGGATCGCCACGGCCACGTCGTTGAGCACGCAGAATCCCTCGCCGTGGTCGGGGTAGGCGTGGTGGGTGCCGCCCGCCAGGTTGGCGGCGATCCCGTCCTCCAGGGCCATGCGCGCGGCCAGGACCGTGCCGCCCACGGCCAGCCGCGAGCGCCGCTCCAGGGCCTCGCTCCACGGCAGGCCCAGGCGCCTCTCGGCGCCGCGCTCCAGGCCCGTCCGCAGCTGGTCGAGGTAGCGGTCGGTGTGCACCAGACGCAGCACCTCGCGGCCGGCCGGGGAGGGCTCCGCCCGGTCGCCGTTGCCGATCAGCCCCTCGCGCAGCAGGATCCGGTGGAGGGCGGGGAACTTCGCCATGGGGAAGGGATGCCCCTCGGGCAGGGGCACGAAGTAGCGGTCGCTGTAGCTCACTCGCATCGGTCCGCTCAGCCCTTCCCCAGCAGGTCCCGCAGGGCGGTGTCGATGTCGGGATGGCGGAAGGCGTACCCGGCCGCCGTCAGCCTCGCCGGCTCGACGCGGGTGCTGGCCAGCAGCAGGGTCTCGCCCATCTCCGCCCAGACCAGCTTCACCACCGGCGCCGGCAGGGGCAGGCGCGCCGGGCGCCGCAGCAGGCGTGCCATGGTCCGGGTGAACTCCAGATTGGTCACCGGCCCCGGGGCCACGGCATTCACCGGCCCCGCCAGATGGGGGCTCTTCAGGCTCTCCTCGATGATCCCCACCAGATCCTCCAGCGTGATCCAGCTGAGGTACTGCCGGCCGCTCCCCACCCGGCCTCCCAGGCCCAGCCGGAAGAGGGGCCCCACCCTCGCCAGCATGCCGCCCCGAAGGCTCAGGACCACGCCGATGCGCAGGTTGACGACGCGGATCCCCGCCTCCGCCGCCGCGGACGAGGCCCGCTCCCAGTCCACCGCGACGCCGGCGAGGAAGTCGTCGGCGGGGGCCGTCTCCTCGACGCAGATCTCGTCGCCGCGGTCGCCGTAGTAGCCGATGGCCGAGGCGCACACCAAGGTCGCCGGCTTGCGCTCGCAGTCGGCGAGAGCCTCGCTCAGCAGGCGCGTGCCCTCCACGCGGCTGGCGCGGATGCGCTCCTTGCGGGCCTCCGTCCAGCGGCCGTGGGTGACGTTCTCACCCGCCAGGTGCACCACCGCGTCGAGGCCCTCCAGGCCGTCGGCGTCGAGCGCCCCGGCGGCGGGGTCCCAGCGCACCGCCGCCCTTCCCGGCTCCGGCGCCGAGCGGGTCAGCCCGAGGACCTCGTCTCCCCTGCGGGCCAGGGAGTCGACCAGGGCCGAGCCCACCAGGCCCGTGGCGCCGGAGACCAGGACCCTCATCGGCCGTCGACCTCCGACAGGGCGCCCCGGAACTCGAGGGCAAAGGCCGAGCGCTGCTCGGGCGTGCCCACGGTGACGCGCACGCAGCGGTCGCCAGGCGGCCTGTAGGGCATGCGCACGAAGACGCCGCGGCCGAGAAGCGCCGCCTGCACGGCGCGGGCGCGCTCGTCGCAGCCCAGATCCAGGTTGACGAAGTTGGTCGCCGATTCCACGTGCCCCAGCCCCAGCTCCTCCGCCAGCGCCGCGAGCTCCCCGCGCCCTTGCCGCACCTGCCGCACCACGCCCCTCACGTGTTGCGGCTCGCCGAGGGAGGCCAGGGCACCCGCCTGGGCGACGCGGTTCACGCCGAACTGGTTGCGCACGCGGTCGAGGACGGCCACCACCTCTTCGTGGGCGATGGCGTAGCCGATGCGGGCGCCCGCCATGCCGTGGGCCTTGGAGAAGGTGCGGGTGCGCACCAGGCGCCTGTCGGAGACGTCCATGGCCGGCACCGCCGCCGGTGGCGCGAACTCGCTGTAGGCCTCGTCGAGGATGAGCATGGCCTCCGCCGGCAGCGACGCCAGCAGCTCCAGGGCCGCCTCCGCCGTCCCCCAGGTGCCCATGGGGTTGTCCGGATTGGCGGCGTACACCAGGTGCGCGCCCGACTTCCGGGCGGCGTCGCCGAGGCCCGCGAAGTCGACCCGGTCGTCCACGTACGGCACCTCCACGAGGCGGGCGCCGTACCCGTGGACATGGTAGTTGAAGGTAGGGTACGAGCCGAGGGAGGTGACCACCGGATCCCCGGCCTCCGCGAAAAGGCGCACCAGCAGGCCGAGGATCTCGTCGATCCCGGCGCCCACGTGGACCCGGGCCGGCGGCACGCGGTGATGGGCGGCGAGGGCCTCGATGAGGTCGTGGATCTCCGGGTCGTTGTACATCCAGACCTCGTCGACGGCCTGCCGCATCGCCTCGCGCGCGGCGGGGGATACCCCGAAGGGACTCTCGTTGGCGCCGACCCGCACCCGGAGCGGGCGTCCGTGGCGCCGCTCGAGGGCCTCTGGGCCGACGAAGGGAACCAGCGGCGGCAGGGCGCGGACCACCCGGGTCAGCGGCAGACCGCTCACCGAGGGCTCCCTCGGAATGGTCCCGGCCATGTGCAGAGCTTGCGCTCCATCCTCTTTCAGGCTTTCTTCAGGCAGGGCGGCTCGTATATACTAAGATACTGTTTCTCAACGGGTTACGTCAACCTCTTCAGCCCTCAGGCAGCGCCGGGCGCGAGCACCGGCCGAGCTTCGATGTCCGACGACTCCGAGAACCCCCAATCCCCCCCGGCGGCGGACCTGGCCGCCGCCCTCGCCCTCCTCCGGGCCCTCCATGGAGAGGACGTGCCGGACGGCCCCCTCGGTCCGGCGACCGTCCCCGAGAGCGTCCTCGCCCTGCCCATCAAGGCGGCGATGGAGCTCTTCGAATACCACGGCAAGGTCTGCACCAACGTCCACTGCCACCACCTGCCGCCGCCCCTGCGGCCCTACCGGCGGATGCGCCGGCAGGCGATCCAGGGCGCCGCCAGCCAGGTGAACGAAGTCCTCTGGGTCTGGCCCGACCACGATCTGGTGGTCACCGTCCGCGAGGCGATCCTCGACGAGTACGACGAGCTGGCCAGCCTGGTCTCGAAGGGCGAGCTGCTGCAGGGCGGCCGCCTCGGCGAGCTGCTGAATGACCCCGAGGGCGTCTTCAATCTGACCGCCGTCCTCTGGGCGTCGCGATTCGAGTCCCCCCAGGCCGAGGAGCTGTTCCGCTGCCTCGTGCCTCTCGCCGTGGGCGCCTCCGCCTCCGGCACCGACGCCCCCCGGAGGCCCGGTGCGGACCGGGAGTCGATGAAGGAACTGAAGGCCGAGTGCCGCAAGCTGCGCAGAGAGCTGAAGGGATCCGCCGACGAGGCCGGGAGGCTCCAGGCGGCCTTGCGGCGCAGCGAGCTGGCCCTCGAGAAGGTCCGGCGCGATCACGGAGAGACCCGCGAGCGGGCGGAGGCCGCGGCGGCGGAGGTCGGGCGCCTGGAGGACCGCCTGCGCCGCGGCGATTCCGCCATCGAGGACCACCAGCTCAAGGCGGCCCAGGCCGAGAGGGTGAACGCCGACCTGCTCCGCGACCGCCGGCGGCTGCAGGAGGAGATCCGCCGCAAGGAGCAGGAGCGCAGCCGGCTGGCCTCGCGGCTGGCCAACGAGAACACCCGCCTGAAGCGCCTGGAGCAGCAGGCCGCCAGCCGTCCCAGGGGCGCCGATGCCGTGTGGAGGTTCCTGCGCCGGCAGAAGGAGCGCATCCAGGCGGACCTCGCCGGGGACGGGGCCGTCCGGGCGCGCGCCGAGGGCGACTGGAGCGCCCATCTCCGCCTGGAGGAGGCCTTCCTCGCGGCTCATCCCCGCTACCGGCCGGTCCCCGCGGTCTCCGTGCGGCCGCCGAAGCCGCCCCTGCGGCTCGATGCCCTCGGGGGCTCTTCGGAGATCGGCCGAAGCTGCTACCTCCTCGAGCTTGGAGGCCGCCGCATCCTGGTCGACTGCGGAATCAAGCCGGGCGCCTCCCGGGACCAGCACCCCGGCTTCGGCGGTCTCGACCGCATCGACGCCCTCCTGCTGACCCACGCCCACACCGACCACATCGGCTGGGTCCCCGCCCTGGTGCGCCGGTTCGGCGACGACCTCGACATCTACTGCTCGAGTGCCACCGCGGCGCTGCTTCCGGTGCAGCTGCAGGACTGCCGGCAGCACTACCTGCACAAGATGCGCCTGCAGCGCGACAACGCCCAGTACGGCTCCGACGAGGAAGGGCCCCGGGACGCGTACGGCCAGGAGGACGTGGACCGCGTCCCCTGCCAGGTCCACGCCTGCGGTTTCGAGGAGGAGACGCGTCTGCCCTTCGACGACATCTCGATCCGCTTCTTCCCCGCCGGCCACATCCTCGGCGCCGCGAGCATCCTCGTCGAGGACGGGCGTGGCCGCCGGGTGTTCTTCTCCGGCGACTTCTCCTCCTTCCCCCAGCTCACCACGCCCGCCGCCTCGTGGCCCGAGGACCTCGGCGAGGTCGACCTGCTGGTCCTCGAGTCCACCTACGGGAACCGCCGGCACCAGCCGATGGAGCGGGTGCGCGCCGACCTCGTGACCTTCCTCCGCGAGACGACCCAGACGCGGGAGGGCTCGGTGATCCTGGCCTCCTTCGCCCTCGGCCGCGCCCAGGAACTGCTCCAGCTCGTCGCCGCCGCCCAGGCCCGGGGCGAGCTTCCCGCCTCCCTCCCCGTCCACTTCGACGGCATGATCCGGGAGATCAACCCGATCTATGCCAACCACGCCGATTTCGATCTGCCCGAGAGCTTCCGCGAGGTCGCGGGCCCCTACGACCGGCAGGAGGCCGCCGAGGGGGCGCGGACCGTCCCCTCCGTCATCGTCACCACCTCCGGCATGCTCACCGGGGGGCCGGTCGTCGAGTACGCCAGACGGCTGCTGCCCGAACCCCGGCACCGCATCGTCCTCACGGGCTACCAGGACGAGGGCGCGCCGAGCCGCGCCTTGCGCGAGCTGGCCTCCCCGGGTCTCGCCCGGACCGTGCGGCTCTCCAACGGGGCCGGAGGGGGAGTCGAGATCCGGGCGGCCCTGCCGGCGAAGGAGGCGAGCCTCTCCGGGCACGCCGATCAGCCCGGACTCGTGAGCTACGCCGGGCGCCTGCGGCCGCGGCATATCGCCCTGGTGCACGGGGAGCCCGCCGCCCAGGAGGAGCTGGGGGCCCGGCTCGCCGAGCGGCATCCGGGGGCGGCGATCGTCGGCGGCCCCGACGAGCTTGAGATCGGGTGATGGGTGGCGGCGAGCATGGCACCACCGGTTCCTCCAAGCCCCACTCTTGCCAACGACATCGGCCTTGACCGGGTTGCACGTGTTGGTTCCCTTCGAACCTGCGCTGGCCAGGCAACAGTCTCTCCAGATAGAGAGGACCATCCATTGCCCCCATACTCCGGCTCTGACGAGATCTACAGGGAGCTTGTCGAAGAGTCAGAGGAGAGCTGGCTGTACGGCTTGACCGCCTTCGCCATCATCGAGGAACAGAGAATCGAGTGGATGCGCCATTTCGAGCAGAGTCGTGGAGAGCTGCCAGGACCGGACGAAGTCCGGGGCTGGTATGAACAGCAGCCCCCGACCGCCTTGCTCCGCGCCAAGGGAGAAGCCGAAAGCGCGCTCCAGACCTATTCCGAGGAGGTCAACGAACTCGTTATCGAAGAACAGCGGAGGGAGGTCGAGCAAGGCATGATCGTCGGTGAGATCAGAAGCCTCAAGCGCTTCTGGCCTCAGTTCGGCATGAGTCTGGCAGGAGGATTCGTCGGGGCGATGCTCTTTGCCGCTCTGCTGGGGCTGTTTACGTTCTTTGTGGTGAGTGACACCTCCCCTGTCGAGATCGCCAGGCAACTCCGAAATGACACGGAGGCAGTAGAGGATGGCCAGGAGTAATGAGAAGACGAGCACGCGCGCCGCATCCGCAGCTTCGCGGGTCTTGAGAGACAGCAAGTCCAGCAAGTCGGCGAAATCCGCAGCTGGCTCCGCCCTGTCACAGCGGAGGACTACGAAGGTCACCTCGAGCCGTGCTGCATCGGCCGCCTCCAAGACCCTTCGAAACAGGGGCTCAAGCAAGACCGCAAAGACCTCCTCGGGCTCCGCGCTGACCCAACGGCCCAACCGGAAGAAGTAAGGTCCCTTTCATTCCCGACACGCAGGACCTGGAGAGAGAGATGAATGCCCTCGATGGCGACGGAGCGGTCACCCGCGCCCGCCGCAGCGGGCGTGGCCCGCTGATCTGGCTGGCCGGCGACCCGAAGGACCTGGCCGAGTGGATGCCCCTCGGCATCGCCGGCATCGTCACCAACACGGTCGTGCTCAACCAGATGGTGAAGATCTACGGCCCCGTGACCAGCGTCATCCGGGCCTACCTCGACATCACCGACAAGCCGGTGGTGGTCGAGATCGACGGACACAGCGTCGAGGAGCTGCTCGACGTGGGCCGCGCCTTCACGGAGATGTCGGACCAGGTGATCCTCAAGATCCCGTGCACCGTGAACGGCCTCAAGGCCTTCGCCGCCTTCCGCGACGAGGGGGTGGAGACCTACTGCACCACCTGCTTCTCCCTGACCCAGGCCGCGGCCGTGGCGGCGGCGGGAGTCGATCACATCCTGCCGTTCTGCGATCCGGTGAAAGCGGTGGGAGGGGACCCCACCAAGCTGATCCGCGAGTGCGTGCAGATGTTCAGCGGCTGGGAGCAGCGCCCCTTCATCCAGGCGGCCCTGATCCGCTCCGTCGACACGGCGTACGCCGCCTTCCGCGACGGCTGCGACGAGCTGGTCACCATGTGGACGGTCTACCGCGACATGCTGGAGCACCCGCTCACCGACCAGTGGAACCAGACCTTCATGGACGAGTGGGTCGACATGCACCGCAGCGGCATGCTGGAGGGCCTGCCGGTGCGGCTCGACTGACCTAGCTCCCGGGGATCTCCTCCAGCAGCCGGGTCCAGGCCCGGGCCAGGTCCATCACGTCGCCGCCGCAGACCACCAGGTCGCAGCCGGCCTCCATCGCCGCCTCCAGGAGCGGCCCCGGCAGGGTGAAGATGCCGCAGTGCCGGCCCGCGGCCTTCGCCTTCCCGATGCAGGACAGGACCATCTCCCGCAGGCGCGGGTCGGTCATCTGGCCGGTGACGCCGAGGTTCACGGACAGGTCCCCCGGCCCGAGGAAGATCCCCGACAGGCCCTCCACCCGCAGGATCTCGTCGACGTTCTCCACCGCCCGCACCGTCTCCACCTGGGTGAAGAGGTGGGTCCCCTCGTTGGCCCGGGCCATCGCCTCCAGCGGGTCGGCGAGGCCGAAGCCCATGCCCGGCGTGCGCGTATTGAAGCCGCGGGCCCCCACCGGGGCGTACATGCCGTACTCCACGACCCGGCGGGCGTGGTCGGCGTCGTCGACCATGGGTACCACCACGATGCGCGCTCCCGACTCCAGGGCCCGCAGCACGTGGTGCCGCTCGCCGTCGGGCAGGCGCACGAGCGGCAGGGCCCCTCCGGCCTCGGCGGCGGTGCACAGGGCCTCGACCCGCTCGAACCCCGAGGGCCCGTGCTCCATCTCGATCCAGACCGCCTCCCAGCCGATCTGCGCCGCCAGACGCACGAGCACCGGCGAGCCGCTGTTCACGGTGACGCCGCGCACCCTCCGCGGCTGTCCACTGGCGTCGAGAAAGACATCGTCCATGGCGGCGGTCTCCTTGTGCTGGTGAGAGGACGGAGGCGAGACGGCGCCCAGCGAGGCGGCGCCCGCCGCGGGCGGTGAAGGCGGAGAAAGTAAGCGGCGCCGGCCCTCACGGGGCGAGTTGCCAGGGGATCCCTCGGCCTTTCCCCGGCCCGCGGCGGGCCATTGATTAGCGCGGACCGCGCCATCTCCTCCCGAAGAGACCCCTCCACCTGGCCGCCATCGAACCCGCCGCCATGCGCAAGATCGACTGCCACATGCACGTCAACGGCGCCGGCATCGCCTGGGGCTGGGACCACAACGACCGCATCATCGAGACCGCCGACGCCCTCGGCATCGACGAGCTCTACGTCAGCATCCCCGTCACCCGGGGCCTGCCGGAGTTCAGCCGGGTGCGGGAGTGCAACGACGCCGTCCTCGAGGCCATGGCGCGCTACCGGGGCCGCCTCTTCGGCTACTGTTTCGTCGTCCCCGGCCACCGGGAGTCCCTCGACGAGATCGACCGCTGCCTCGACGCGGGCATGTCCGGCGTCAAGCTCTACAACCAGTACCGGATCTGCGATCCCGCCGTCTTCCCCGTCCTCGAGAAGGCGATCGAGGCGGGCGTGCCCGTCCTCGAGCACGCGGGACGGCCGACGACTCGGGACTTCCTCGACCAGCAGCCGAACATCTCCGACGCCGGGCACTTCGTCGAGGCCGCCCGCCGCTACCCGGAGTGCATGCTCATCGAGGCCCACATCGGCGGCGGCGGCGACTGGGAGTGGGCGCTGAAGCAGCTGCGCGACGCACCCTCCGTCTACCTCGACACCTCGGGATCGATCATCGACGACGGCATGGTCGAGGCCTGCGTCCGCGAGCTGGGGGTGGGCCGCATCCTCTTCGCCACGGACATGACCATGGAAGGGGGCGTGGGCAAGATCCTCGGCGCCGAGCTGACCGAGGCCCAGAAGGAGAGGATCTTCTGGAAGAACTTCCAGGCCATGCTCGACCGGCGCCGGGGAGGGTGAAGGGGTGCTGATCGACATCAACACCTGGATCGGCCACTGGCCCTTCCGCCGGCTCTCCAGGGCCACCGCCGGCGGCCTGCTGCGGCGGATGGACCGCAAGGGCATCGATCTGGCCGTGGTCGCCGACGTGAGCGCCGCCCTCTACCGCAACAGCCACGCCGCCAACGAGGACTTGGCCGCCCAGGTGCGCCGGCACCGGGACCGCCTGCTGCCTGTGGCCACCCTCAACCCCGGCTACCCGGGCTGGCGCGAGGACCTGCGGCGCTGCGCCGAGGAGCTGGGCATGGCGGGCCTGCGGCTCTACCCCCAGTACCACGAGTACCGCCTCACCGACCCCGAGGCCCTGGAGCTGATCGACGCCGCCAGCGAGCGCGGCTTCTTCGTACAGGTGCCCCAGCGGGTCGAGGACCGCCGCACCCGGCACCCCTGGGACCGGGCGCGCGACCTGTCGGGCGACGAGTTCCACCAGGCCCTTCAGGCCCGGCCGAAGGTGAGATGGATGTTCCTGAACGCCCTCGGCCTGCCGGTGAAGAGCTTCCCGGAGGCCCGGTACGTGGCCGACATCTCGCGCCTGGCGGCGGTGCTGCAGCGCTCCGTGCAGGCCTTCCTCGACAAGGGCGGCGACGACAAGCTCGCCTTCGGCACGGGCATGGTCTTCAAGGTCCCGGACCCGGCCCTGCTGAAGCTGGAGCTCCTCGACCGGGGCAAGAGGGTGCGCGACCGCGTCGCCTTCCGCAACGCGGCGAACCTGATTGGACTGAAAGGAGTTGGGAGATGACCGATACGACCGGCGCCAGGACCGACTTCGACCGCGACGGCTTCGTTTTGCTGCGCGAGTACCTGTCGCCGCCGGAGGCCGCCGAGGTGAGCGCCAACATCCAGCGCTTCGTCGACGAGGTGCTGCCCGGGGCGCCCGAGAACACGGCGTTCTACGAAGACCCGGCGGACCCGTCGACGATCAAGAGGCTCCAGAACATGGCGGACCTCGATCCCTGGTTCGACGAGCTGTGCCGCTCCGACCGCTTCCTGGGGCTCGCCTCGGAGCTGCTCGGCGAGGAAGCCGTGGTCCGCAACCAGCAGTGGTTCAACAAGCCGGCCCGCGCCGGCGCCGTGACGCCGCCCCACCAGGACGGCTTCTACTTCATGCTCGAGCCGAACCACGCCGTGACCCTGTGGCTCGCCCTCGATCAGATCGACGAGGAGAACGGCTGCATCCGCTACGTGCGCGGCTCCCACCGCCTCGGCATACGCGTCCACCAGCCCTCCGACGTGCTCGGCTTCTCCCTGGGGCTGCCCGACTACGGCGACGAGGACCGCGCCCTCGAGACGCCGATCCACGCGCAGCCGGGAGACCTCTTCGCCCACCACTGCATGGTGATCCACCGCGCCGACGCCAACGAGTCCGACCGCGGGCGCTCGGCTCTCGGCCTCGTCTACTACGCCGGATCGGCCAAGGTCGACGACGAGCGCGCCGCCCGCTACCGCGAGGAGCTGTTCGCCCGGTGGAAGCGGGAGGGGAGGCTGTGACCGCCGGCACGGGGAACGGTCCCGGACCCTACACGATCCGCCGCGCCCCCGAGGCCCTGGGCGATCCCTCGGCCGAGGCCGGACGGTCCCTGTGGTCGGCCGCCGAGGAGCTGGAGGTCACCCACTACGTATGGCCGGACTCCGGCCACCGTCCCCGCACGCGGGCCCGCCTCCTCTGGGACGACGGCTGGCTCGCCGTCCTCTTCGTCGTCGACGACCGCTACGTGCGCGCCGTGGCCCGAAGGTTCAACGACTCCGTCTGCCACGACAGCTGCGTCGAGTTCTTCGTCGCCCCCGCCGCCGACCCGGCCGGGGGCGCCTACTTCAACTTCGAGGTCAACTGCGGCGGCACCATGCTCCTCTACCGCTGCGGCTCGTCCACCATCGAGGTCCCGGAAGAGGACGGCGCCACCATCGCCATGGCCCACACCCAGCCGAGGATCGTCGATCCCGAGGTCGCCGGCCCCACCACATGGGCGGTGGAGTACCACGTGCCCTGGAGCCTCTTCGAAAAGCACTTCGGCCCCGTGACCCCGTCGGCCGGCACCGTCTGGCGGGCCAACTTCTACAAGTGCGGCGACCGCACCTCCCACCCCCACTGGGGATCGTGGGCTCCCGTGGACTCGCCGCGGCCGAACTTCCACCTTCCCGCCTCCTTCCGCCCCATCCACTTCGCCTGAGAGGCGCAAAGATGGAATACACGATCCGCCGCGCCGCCTCACCCCTCGGGCCACCCGCCGCCGACTGGGACCGGCCCCCCTGGCCCTCGGCCGACATCCTGACTCTGGACTGCTGGCCATGGGGGGACTCCGGCCACCACCCGCCGACCTCGGCGCGGGTCCTCTACGACGACGACTTCCTCGCCGTCATCTTCCGCGTCGAGGACCGCTACGTGCGCGCCGTGGCCGAGCGCTTCGGCGACCCGGTGAGCGAGGACAGCTGCGTGGAGTTCTTCCTGTCGCCCTTCCCCATGGGCGAGACCGACGCCTACTTCAACTTCGAGGTCAACTGCGGGGGCGTGCTGCTCCTGCGCCGGTGCTCGTCCACCACCGAGCGCGGCTGGGGGCGGCCCAACCCCCTCCTGGCCGAGGAGGACGCCCGCCTCGTACGCATCGCCCACTCCCTGCCGGAGCGGGTCGAGCCCGAGATCGCCGCGCCGACCACCTGGACGGTGGAGTACCACGTCCCCTTCGAGCTCTTCGGCCGCTACTCGTCGATCTTCCGCGGCCCACGGCCGGCACCGAGTGGAAGGGGAACCTCTACAAGTGCGGGGGGAAGACCTCCCATCCCCACTGGGGGACCTGGGCTCCCATCGAGCTGGCCGAGCCCTCCTTCCACGAGCCCGCCTTCTTCCAGCCCCTGCGCTTCGCCTGAGGCGGGCGCCTCACTCCGGCCACAGGGCCTCGCCGCGGCAGCGGCCGAAGCGGTCCCGCAGCCACTGCAGGTGCTCCGGCGGCAGCGGCGGTCCGGTGATCGCCCGGGCGCCGGCCTCGAGGTGCCCGGGGTCCCCCGTGCCGACCAGCACCACGTCGATCCCCTCGCAGGCCGCGGCGAACCGGAAGGCCAGCTCCGCCCAGGTGCCCGGCGGCTCGCCGAGGAGGAAGCGCAGGTCGTCGGGGGTGCCCGCGTCCAGCCTGGCCAGGGTCCGCGCCAGGGCCTCCTCGCTCACCAGGGCCCCCCGGGCGGCGCTCATGCAGATCACCCCGGCGCCGTTGTCCCGAGCCGGCGGGAAGGCGCAGGTGTCGCCGGCCTGGTCGAAGATCCCGTACTGGACCATCACCGAGTCCCACAGGCCCGAGGCGCTGGCCCGGGTGGCCATCTGCTGGGAGTAGTCGAACATCGGCTGCTCGCTGAGCCCGATGAACCGGACCTTGCCCTGCTCGCGGAGCCGCTCGGCCACGGGCAGCAGTTGCTCGACGAAGATGTCGAGGGCGGCCGGCCCCACGCCGTGGTACTGGAAGAGGTCGATCCGGTCCCGGCGCAGGTCGCGCAGGCTCCCCTCCACCGAATCGATGACGAGCCGGGGGTCCGTGTCCGGCCTGCGCTCGGGATTCTCCCCGTCGGCCCAGTCGTACATCCAGGCCTTGGTGGCCACGGTCACGTCCGCGGCTGCGGCGCCCCTCGCCTGCAGGGCCCGGCCGATGGCGTCCTCGGTGCCGTAGGTGCGGGCCGTGTCGATGAAGTTGACCCCCAGGTCGAGGGCGCGGCCGATGAGGCGGTCCATGTCGTCGAGGGTGGCGTCACGCGACCGCCCCAGGCGGGAGGGACCGCCGGCGCCGAGGCCGACGCGGGAGACATGCAGGCCGGTGCGGCCGAGGGTGGTGTACTGCATCAGGTACTCCTTCGGCTCAGGGGCCGGGGCCCGGCTGCCCTGGGCATGGTACTCGGCGGTCCTCTCTCCGCGACGAGTTCCGCGGCGAGGCGGGGGTCAGAGCACTTCGCGCCATCTCGAGATGACCCCGGGGCCGTACAGCCAGTTGATCTGCCGGCCGAATCTGCGGTAGAGCTTCCACACCGAGAGATGGCGAGGCAGGTCGATCAACTCCGATATGGACCGTTCCTGGCTGGCCACCCACAGTCCCCCTTCGTCCCTGTAGTCCCCGAAGGAACAGCTGTCCTTGTAGCACGAGGGGAGGGGATGGTACTGACCGCGTCCGGCATCGTGGAGAATCAGACATCCCCGTCCGCTGAGGTAGCGCGGCGCCCTGGCAAGACAGGCGGTCCTGGCGCGGCCGTCGACCAGGACGAGGTCGAACGTCCCCCGGTCGGACGGGGCATCGACGTACCCGGAGAAGCCCTCCCCGGTCTCCACCGAGACGATCTCCACCCGCGGATCGGTGTTGAGGCGGCGGATCTTCCCCGCCCATTCCTCCGAGTGCTCGATACTGAGCCAGGCTTCGAACTCGGTGTAGCGGCGAGTGAAGTAGAGGGTACCGTATCCACACCCCCATTCCAGGACTCTTCGGGGACGCAGCCGCCCCAGGAGATCCAGGATGATCTCCACCTCCCGGGGCTTCATCAACGGCCAGACCGGGTTCCTCCCCAGGACCCTCCGGTCGAACCGGTACCGGAGGTCCTGCATGATCTGGGAGACGACGATCCCGGAAGGTCGCATCGGAGGGGAACTCCCTGGGATCATCTGTCCTGTTGCACCAGATCTGTCGGGTAGGGGCCGGTCGGTCTCCTGGCGACCAATCTACCCCAAAGGGGGCGGCCAAGGAACCACGGGGACCTTTGGAGTACACTTCCCCTGCCCTCCGCCACTTTTGTCCGCGCCCCAACCGAGCCAGGAGACGCACGTATGTCCGCCGTAGAAGACCGCGCTGCCAGCATCCGGGTCACCGCCCTGCAGGCGATCCCCGTGGGCCCCAAGGGTTACGTCAAGATCGAGACCAGCCACGGCATCACCGGCTGGGGCGAGATCAACAACATGGAGACCCGCGTCGCCTGCGCCCTGGCCGAGTCCCTCGGTGAGATGGTCGTCGGCGAGAACCCCACCGCCGTCGAGCACCTGTGGCAGCGTCTCTTCCGCGCCCACCGGAACCTGCGCGGCGGCGGCCTCATGGTGCACACCATCGCCGCCATCGACATGGCCCTCTGGGACATCGCCGGCAAGCTCCACGGCGTGCCCGTGTATCGGCTCCTGGGCGGGCCGTGCCGCCACAAGGTGTGGATGTACCCCGGCCCCAAGGCGATCAAGACCGGCCCGGGGGGCGCCCGCTCCCACGGCGGGTCGCCGGATGAGGTGCAGCAGATCCTCGACCGCATCCGCGAGGCCCGCGCCCAGGTCGGCCCCGACGGTGTCGTCATGTTCGACGCCCACAGCAAGATGCCGCCGCCCATCACCCGCCAGGTGGGCGGCCACCTGAAGTCCGACGACCTCCTGTTCTGGGAGGAGGGCTGGGTGCCGGGCAACATCGAGGTCATGCGGCGGGTCCGCGAGGCGGTCCCCGTGCCCCTGGCCACCGGCGAGCGGGACCGCACGATCTGGGAGGTCCGCGAGATCCTGGAAGCCCAGGTCGTGGACGTGCTGCAGCCGGACTGCGGCCACGGCGGCGGCATCACCCAGATGAAGAAGGTCGCCGCCCTGGCCGAGGCCCATCACGTGCCCATCGCCCCCCACTGCACCATGTCCTACCTCGGGCTCACGGCGAGCCTCCACGTGGCCGCGTCCGTGCCCTTCTTCCTGATCCACGAGGGCTACACGGGCCGGCTGCCGGAGGGCGTGGCCCGCAAGACCTGGGAGATGGACGACGAGGGCTACGTCCCCCTGCCGGAGGGCCCCGGCCTCGGGGTGGAAATCGACGAAGCCCTGGCGCGGGAGGTGGGCGAGCGCCCGGAGCAGCAGTTCCGGTGGCCGGACAACCGTCTGGAGGACGGGTCCGTGGCCGACTACTGACTCCCTTCGCCGGCGCAGGGCCGCAGCGCCTCGGTGCGCTCGCGCAGGCGGCGGGCGTACGGCGTCTCGACGCCGTAGCGGCGGCACAGGCGGCTGAAACTGCGCGGCTCGATGCCCAGAGCCCGGCTGGCGGACTCGTTCGTCGAGTACATGCGGGCGGCGCGCTGGATGCGCGCGCGATCGATTCGGCGTGCCCCTTGGGCCATTGCGGATCCCCCCTTCCAGTGTGCCCTGCGGCGCAGGATGGCTCGGAGGGGTGGATGCAACTTGCGTGCCAAGGTTCCTCCTGGACGAATCCGAGGGGCCGGGTGGCAGACGACCTCCGCGACTGTCCGCTGGCGCGACAGTCCGTGTCCGCTCCCGGACAGAAGGCGCCTCAGTCCCACTCCAGGAGCACGCCGAGGGCTTCCCCCGGGCGGTTCCACAGCAGGTCGAAGGCGGCGGCCGCCTCGGTGAAGGGGAACCGGTGGCTGGTCATGCGGCCGGTGTCGATCACCCCGGAGGCGAGGAGCGACATGGCCCGCCGGTAGGCGGACAGGCCGGAGCGCTGCCCGTAGTAGCCACCCAGCAGTCGCCGGCGCTGGATCTTGCCCGAAGGCAGGGAGAGGGGCTGGTCCTCGTAGAGGCCGATCAGGTGCAGGGTGCCGTCGACGCCGAGCATGTCGAGGCCCTGCTCGAAGGCCTTCGGCCCCGCCGGACCGCCCACGGCGTAGACCACGAGGTGCGCCCCGGCGCCGTTGGTCAGCTTGCGCACCGCCGCCACCGGGTCCTCCTCGCCGGCGTTCACCACCCGGTCGGCGCCCAGCTCCGCGGCCAGCTCGCAGCGGCGCTCGAGGGCGTCCACGGCGATCACGTGGCCGCGGCCCGAGGCCTTCATCACCTGCAGCATGAGACTGCCCACCAGGCCCTGCCCCAGGATCACCACCGTGTCCGTGGGTCCGCTGCCCCCGATCTCGACCCAGGTCACGGCCCCCACCGCCAGCGGGTAGTACGGCGCGCGGTCGAAGTCGACATCCCCGGGCAGGACCACCACCCTGGCCTGGTCCTCCGGTCCGGCGGCGGCTGCGGGCTGGACGGTGTACTCCGCGTGGGGGGCCAGGGAGACAACGCGGTCGCCGGGGGCCAGGTGCGATACTCCGTCACCGACGGCGTCGACCGTGCCGGCCATGGAGTAGCCCATGATGGCGGGGCTGACGGCGTACTCGCGGGTGTAGCGGGCCCCCATCTCGGAACCGCGGCTGATGAGGGAGCGCACCGCCTTGACGCGGACCTCCCCCGAGCCCGGTTCCGGGACCGGCGCCTCCTCGAGGACGAGGTTGTACTTCCCTTCGGGCTTGGCGAGTCGTTTCACGGCGATCCTCCGGGTGTCGGGCGCGGTCCTTCGGCTCCGGGCCAACCCTCACCAACCGGGGTACGGCGGTCAAGCCGGGTTCCACGACACCCTCTCCGGCCCTTGGTTTGACGGCCCCGCGGGGTTCCGTATCCTAGCGCGGCAGCGCTCACCCCCCTCGCCGGAGCCACCCCGTGAAGACCGACCTCACCCCCGATCAGATCGCCCACTACCGCGAGCGCGGGTACGTCGTCATCGA
Organism: Candidatus Latescibacterota bacterium; assembly: GCA_964291625.2. Classification (GTDB taxonomy): domain Bacteria; phylum Latescibacterota; class UBA2968; order UBA8231; family UBA8231; genus UBA8231. The sequence continues at coordinate 1,138,408 of OZ220089.1, forward strand.
CGGCTTTCTGTCCGAGGAGGAGCTGGAGCTCTGGCGGCGCTGGATCGACGAGGCGGTGGCCGCCCGCCAGGACCGCAAGCTGGCCAACAGGGACTGGCGCGCCGGCGACGCCTACTACGACAAGGTCTTCACCCAGCGCATCAATCTGTGGATGGACCACGAGGGGGTCCGCCGCCTGATGCTCGACCGGCGGATCGGCAGGATGGCCGCCGCGCTGGCCGGGGTGGACGGCATCCGCATCTGGCACGACCAGGCCCTGATCAAGGAGCCCTGGGCCAACCCCACCGGCTGGCACCTCGACAACCCCTACTGGTCGTTCTCGTCGCGGCACGCCATCAGCCTCTGGGTCGCCCTCGACGACGTCACCCGCGACAACGGCTGCCTCTACTTCCTCCCCGGCACCCACCGGACGGCGACCTGGGAGAACGGCCCCATCAACGAGAACATCGCCGCCCTCTTCGAGCTCTACCCCGAGTGGGCGGCGCTGGAGGCCGACGCCGCCCCCATGAAGGCCGGGTCCTGCTCCTTCCACAACGGCCTCCTCGCCCACGGCGCCGGGGCCAACATGACCCCCGGCCGACGGCGGGCGATGACCTGCGGTTTCATGCCCGATGGCTGCACCTTCAACGGCCAGACCAACGTGCTGCCCCCGGAGTACCTGGCCACCCTCTCGGAGGGCGACGTGCTCGACAACGACGAGCAGAACCCCCTGCTCTACCACGTGCGGGGAGGGGGCGTAGGGGCCTGAGGCCGACCGGCCGGGGTCCTTTTGGCGATGGCGGAAGGGCCGCGGGGCGGAACCCGCGAGGGTCGAGCATCGTCGGCCGGGAACGCCCGAAGTCCCCGTCGAATGGAGGGAGCCATGACCGCCAGAACCCGATCCCGCCCGCGGACCCTGCCCCATCCCGAGCATGCCCTGCGGCTGACCCGCGCCGCCATGGCGCTGGCCTGCTCGGCCGCTCTGCTCCTCGCCGCCTCCTGCGGCGGCGAGGATCCGGTACAGCCGGGCCCCGTCAGCGCCGAAGAGGAGGAACAGATCAAGGCGGCCCTGCGGGATCGCTCCTTCCGCCAGTTCGATCCCTCCGTGGACGCGAGCCCGAGGAAGGGGGTCGTCCTCGACTTCTTCGACGGGGTCAGCCTCTGGGCCCAGTACGCCGAGGACGGGCATGCCGTCGACGAGTGGCAGATCTCCGCCGCCGACTACCGTCTCGAGAAGGCCGGGGAGGCCAAGTTCCAGGACGCGGAGTTCGTCATCCGGTTCGAGGGGGCGGAGTCCAGCCAGCTGTTCCCCGATGAGTGCACCGACTGCATTCCGACCGGGGGCTTCTCCATCTCCGTACGCAACGTCTTCGACAGCGAACGGATCTCCTTCAGGCTCAACGACGAGGAGAACCAGCTTCCTCCGCCTTTCCCGGTCTTCGGATCGTGGACGCGGTTCCGGGAGGACGAGTACTTCGAATAGGTCCGCGGGGCCGGCGGTCCGGCAAGACGGTGGGAGCCGACCGGTGGCAGCAAGAGGATCGGCCCCAGGCATAGGGGGTGAGGAGACCGGACGGGAACCGTGGCTCAGGTAGAAGGCCGGGAGGAAGCAGCGGTCCGACGGATCGCACGGGGCGCGGTCCAGACCCTCACCAGCGCCTACGCGGGCCGGGTCGTCACCTGGATCGCCATCGTCGTCCTCACCCGCGAGCTCCCGCCGGAGGCTTTCGGCCAAGTCGCTCTGGCCGCCTCCGGGCTCGCCCTGGTCTCCGCCCTGCGCAGCTTCGGCCTCCACAATGCCCTGCTGCACCACTACAAGCGGGTCGACGAACTCGCCCCCACTCACTTCTTCCTCAACACCGCCCTCGCCGTCCTCGGCACGGTCGGGGCCATCGCCCTGGCCGTCCTCTTCGTGGACGGTCGCTGGGGGCGCGGAGTGGCCACGGCCCTGGCCGTCTTCGCCGCCTTCGACCTCCTCCGGGCCACGGCCCTGACCGCCGAGACCCAGCTCCGGCGGGACCTCGAGTTCGGCTCCCTCGCATCCGCCCATGCCCTCGCCTTGATCCTCGCCGCGATCTCGGGCATCGCCCTGGCCTTTCTGGGCGGGGGGATCTGGGCCCTCATCCTCAGTCACTCCGTCTACGGGATCGGCTACGTCGCCGTCTACGGGGCCATGCTCTGGCGCCTCCGCTCCCCCCTGGCCTTCCGCCTCTCCGACTTCCGACCGAACGAGGCCCGACGCATGTTCGGGTACGGCGCCTGGATCTGGCTCGGCACGATGCTGCAGACCCTGGTGCTAAACTTCGACCGGCTCGTGGTGGAGGCCCTGCTCGACTTCGAGACCCTGGGGTTCTACGAGCGCGCCCACGTCTTCGCCCAACTGCCCACCGGGACGATCACCCACGCCCTCACCGGTGTCATGCTGGCCGTCTTCGCGCGCTACCAGGAGGACCGGGCACAGCTCGCCGGGGCTTTTCGCCGGGCCCTGCGGCTGATCATGCGCTCGGCGGTACCCCTGTCCGTCCTCCTCGCCATCGAGATCCCCGCCCTGACCCGCCTGATCCTGGACGAGAGCTGGATGCCCATGGCCTCCATCCTGCGGTGGCTGCTCCTGTTCTCCCTCTGCCGCCCCCTGCTGGAAGCGGCTCACGCCCTGTTGCGCAGCATCGGGGATCCCCGCGGATCGGCCGCCTTTGTCGCGGTGCAGGCCGTCGTCCTCCTCTTCGCGGCCCCCCTTCTCACCCGCTCTCACGCGATCGAAGGCACGGCCATGGCCATGAACCTCGCCGCTCTGGCCGGCACCCTGGTTGCGCTGCATCGGACCGCCGGCTTCGTCGAGGTTCCCTGGCTGCGCAGCACCGCTCCACCCCTGATTGCGGCCGCCGCAGCCGCCGGCGCCCGCCTGGCCAGCGGACCACTGATCGAGGGCCTCCCGGATGTGGCCGCCCTTGTACTGGGCGCCGGCCTCTTCGTATGTTCCTACGGGATCGCCCTGTTGTGCATGGAGGGCCGCGGCCTGGTGAACGAGATGCGGACACTGCGCCAGGTCTTCAGGAAGGACGCCTTGACCGAGAAAGAACCAGGAGCGCACCCGTGAGCTCCGAGATGAAGATCGGAAGGCCCCCTTGGACGCGCGCCCAGATCCTGCAAGAGGTGGACGAGTTCGCTGATATCTACGCGGAACGCCCCGTCAGGGACAATCGGGGGGGGATGCAGGCGCCCCATATGTTTGCTCTATGGTTCATGGCAGGGAGGCTGTCGCCAGACCTGATTGTCGAGAGCGGGATCTGGAAGGGGCAAAGCACCTGGCTGCTCGAGAGAGCATGCCCGAAGGCCCAGTTGGTCTGCATCGATCTCAACCTGGACAATCGGGAGTACGTCTCCAGCAGGGCCATCTACGATGACCGGGACTTCTCGGAGCAAGACTGGTCGGGAATAAGCGACCGCTCACTGGTGTTCTTTGACGACCATCAGAATGCTTACAAGAGGGTCCAGCAGTGCAGGTGGTTCGGATTCAGGCAGATGATTTTCGAGGACAACTACCCCTCTGGCCATGGAGACTGCTACAGCCTCAAGAAGGCCTTCTCCAAGACCGGATTCGATCCTTCTCACCTTGGCCCGCGCCTGCCACTGCCGCGGAGGTTGACCAGGCGGATCGGCCTTGCCCTGCTCTTCCTCAGCCCCCAGTACGAACGGTCGAGGATCCCGCCGAACGACATCGATGCACGCATGTTGGAAGGGAACCTCGAAACCTACTGCGAGTTTCCGCCGGTCTTCAAGCCGCAGCAGACCCGGTGGGGAGACACCTGGGACGAATCCTACCCGACGCCGGATCCCTTGCTGAGTCGACCCGAGAAGCCCTCCCACCGCCTGTTTCTCGAGGAGGCAGACTCCTACAACTGGATGTGTTACGCCAAGCTCAAGTAGGACTGGCTGCCCCCAAACCCTGAGTAGTCCCTGTTGGCCCACCCTCAGACAGTCCTTGTCGGATCACTGCCTCCTCCTCTCACCGGGCAGACCGTTGCATTCCAGATGGCCTGCGATGGCTTTCGGAGACGCCGACTGCCCTTTCGAGTGATCGACCTCAGCGGCGGGACCCACACCAGGCCCGAAGGCGAGTTCTCCCTGGTGCGCATGTGGCAACTCTTCAAGCCTTTCCAGGAGGCCCTCATCCTGTTGGCCGGCCGGAGAACCCTCTATCTCAGTGCGGCGCAGAACTGGATGGGGTTTCTGCGAGACAGTGTCTTCATACTTCTGGCTGTCATGGGCCGACAGCGAATCGTGGTTCACGTACATGGAGGGTTCTACGACGGCTTCTACAGCTCCCTGGGGCCAGTGCAGCAGTACCTTGTCCGCAGAGCGCTCAGGCGCGTTCACAGGATCGTGATCCTCGGAAGAGCACTCTCCGGAATGTTCGACTTTGAGCCTGCTCTGGGTGCAAGAACCGTGGTCGCATTCAATGGTCTACCCTACGATCGGAAGGACACCCCTGGCGAGCCCAAGCGGCTCCCCTCGGTTTCTCGCGGTCGTCCGAGGCTTCTCTTTCTGTCCAACCTGATCGTGAGCAAGGGCTACCTTCAGGCCCTCGAGGCCCTTCGCATCCTGGTGCAGGTCAAGGGGGTCGATGTCGAATGTCACTTCTGCGGCAGCTTCGTCCTCGCCTCGGACGTCTGCCCCTATTCCAGCTCTGAAGAAGCAGAGGCTGACTTCCACGCCCGGGTCGAGGACTCAGGTCTCAAGGAGCGCGCTATCTGGCATGGCCCTGTAGACGGGGAAGAGAAGATGCGGTTTCTCAGGGAGAGTCATTTCTTTCTCCTGCCTACCCGCTACAGGTACGAAGCCCAGCCGATCTCCATCATTGAGGCCCTGGCCTTCGGGCTGGTCGTGATTTCGACGCCTTTCCGCACCATCCCCGAGATGATCGAGGAAGGCCGGTCAGGGGAGCTGGTCCCCTTTGACAGGCCCGACGAAATCGCACGGGTGGTCCAGTCCTACACTCGGAACCCCGAGAGGTTCATCGCCATGAGTCGAGCCTCCATCGACCGCTACCGCAAAGCGTTTACCCAGGAGCAGCATCTGGACAGGCTGATACCCCTCGTTCTGGGGGGAACCTCCGCCAGCCAGCCACATGGGGAACCGACATGAAGGCTGAACTGCTGAAACTCGCCCTCTCTTCGCTTGCCGTCCTCGGCCCGCTGTCCAGCCAGCCGGCCGGTGCCGAGTCCACTATCGAGGGCCACGTACGCCTGCCGTCGGGCGCGCCGGTTCCCGGGGCCCAGGTGATGCTCTTCGATCTGGCCGAGTTGGGACGGCTGGCTTCGGTGACAACCGACGAAGCCGGCCGGTTCTCCCTGTCCCTGACCAGCCTTGGAGGCTCGGCCCTGCCGGACCAGTTCTCCCTCGGGCAGAACTACCCCAATCCCTTCAACCCTTCCACCATCATCCCCTACCAGTTGCCGGCCCCCGCTCGCGTGCGCCTGGAGGTGTTCAACCTCCTGGGCCAACGGATCGCCACCCTTGTGGACGAGGTGCGGCCCCCCGGCTTTCACAACGCCCGCTGGGACGGCACCGACGCGGCTGGACGGGCCGTGGCCGCCGGGCTCTATCTCTACCGGTTGCAGAGCGACCACATGGCGGCCACCGGGCGCATGGTGCTGGTCGACGGGCAGGCGGGGATCCCCGCACCTGGCGCCATCCCGGAACATCGGCCTACGGCGGGCACCGAGACCTCGACGGAGTCTTCCGTCCTTGGCCTGACCGTCTCCGGTCCGGGGCTGGCCACCTACGTGGACCCGGCCTTTCGAGTGGAGGCAGGCATGGGGGCCGTGGACCTGTTGGTGGAGGTGGTGGACATCCCGCCAAGGGGAAAGGCCGCCACGAGCGGAGTACCTGGCGACGTCGACAACAACGGCCGGGTCGATATCGTCGACGCCCTGCTGGTGGCCACCTACATCGCCGACAACTCCGTCACCATGCCCAACAACGGCGATATCTCCCTGGCCGACATGAACAGCGACGGCCGCATCGACTACATCGACGTCTGGCTCATCGTCACCCAGTTCGTGCTTCAGCAGATCGGAGGACAGGAGCCCCCAGTTGGCGAGACGTCCAGGATGTACTGGCTCGACCGGGGCACGCACCGGATTCAACGGGCCGACCTCGACGGGTCCAATGTCGAGAACCTGGTCACCGCGGGGGTGAGCGCGCCCAAGGAGCTGGCCCTGGATGCTGGGGCGGGCAAGATGTACTGGACGGATAGCACGACGAACAAGATTCAGAGGGCCAACCTCGACGGGTCCCAGGTGGAGGACCTCGTCACCGGACTCGTCGGACCGGCTGCCCTGGAGCTGGATGTGGCGGCGGGCCTGATGTACTGGACGGATTCGAGGATCGGGAAGATCCAGCGCGCCAACCTCGATGGGTCGGGCGTGGAGGATCTCGTCGCCGGCCTGCGCGACCCCCAGGGGCTGGCGTTGGATGTGGCGGCCGGCCTGATGTACTGGACCGACCAGGGGACGAAAGAGATTCGGCGCGCCAACCTCGATGGCTCCAACCCTCAGGGTCTCCTCACCTCCGGACTTCGCGCCCCTACGGCTTTGGCCCTGGATACGGAAGCGGGCAAGATGTACTGGACCGACTGGGGCACGGACAAGATCCAACGCGCTGACCTCGATGGATCCAACGTTGAAGACCTCGCCCGTACAAGTGGGGATATCCTTCACGGGCTGGCCCTCGATCTGGCGGCCGGCAAGATGTACTGGACCGACCATGGCCGAGGAAGAATCCAACGGGCCGACCTCGATGGGTCCAATGTGGAGGATCTGGTCACCACCGGATTGAGCGGGCCCTCCGGACTGGCCTTGGAGATCGCTGGTGCCGAAGCCCCTCCCACCGCCACGCTGTCGCCCGACCCGTCCTCCATGGACCTCCTCGACGACGGGACCTGGCACGCCTTCACCGTCCAGGCCAACGAGTCCGTCGTCGTCGTCGCCAACCCCGCCGGAACCACCCCTCGGGTCGAGATCACCGGCACCAGCGGCGCCGCCAACCGATGCCCCGCCGCGGCCCGGGACAGCCTGTCGCGCGAGGACGGCCAGACCATCTACCTGGCCGGGTGCTCCGCCGGCCTGGCCAAGGTGGAGCTGCGGCGAGCTTCGGATCAGACCCTCCTGAGGACTTACAACTTCACCATAGAGGAGACCCCCGCCGCCACAACGGGGCCGGGTATCGCCAGGATCTACTGGACCACCGGCGACAAGATCCTGCGGGCGGACGCGGACGGCGGCAACGTCGAAGACCTCGTCGCCTTCGGGTCTCCGCGAAGTCTGGCCCTCGATGTGCTGGAAGGCCACGTCTACTGGACCGACCAGAGCAGCCGCTGGATCTGGCGAGCCAACCTCGACGGGTCCGGAACCGAAGCCGTCATCGCCTCCGGCCTCATCCGCCCCGTCGCCATCGCCCTCGACGGGACCCGGGGCCAGATCTACTGGACCGACGCCGGATCCAACAGGATCCAGCGAGCCAACCTCGACGGATCGCGGGTGGAGACCCTGGTCCGCATCGGCCTCCACAGCCCCGAGGGCCTGGCCCTGGACGTGGACGCCGGCAAGATCTACTGGTCCGACTACGGCACCAACAAGATCCAGAGAGCCAACCTCGACGGGTCCGACGTCGAAGACCTCGTCACCACCGGCCTGAGAGTCCCCGGGGAGCTGGCCCTCGATACGGGGGCGGGCAAGATCTACTGGACGGACTACGGGACCGACAAGATCCAGCGGGCCGACCTCGACGGATCCAACGTCGAGGACCTCGTGACGACCGGACTGAGAATCGCCAAGGGCCTGGCCCTGGATGTGGCCGGGGGCAAGATCTATTGGACCGACGCCGGAACCCGGAAGATCGCGAGGGCCGATCTCGACGGCTCCAACGTCGAAACCCTCATCACCCGCTCAACCGACAGCCCCACCGGCCTGGCCCTGGCCGATCCCTTCGCCTCCCTGTCACCAAACCCCTCGGCCGTCGCGCTGCCCAGGCCCGGGACCTGGCGCCCCTTCGAGGTGCAGGCCACCGAGCCAGTTCTCGTAGTGGCCAATCCCACGGGAACCCCGGCGCGTATCCTGGTCGCCCAATCCGGCGGGGCCACCAGCGACTGCCCGGCGATGGGGGAGGCCGTCCTCACCCGCTACCACGGACAATCCGTCTACCTGGCTGCCTGCGAGGCGGGCCAAGCCACCGTCGAGTTGCGCAGTGTGTCGGACCAAGCCGTCCTTCAGACCTATGTCCTGAGAATACCCGACAAGACGAGGATGTACTGGACCAACGCCGGCAGCCGGGACAGGATTCAGCGAGCCGACATCGACGGATCCAACCTGGAGAACCTGGTCACCACCGGATTGAACAATCCGATCGATGTGGCCTTGGACGTGACGGCTGGAAAGATGTACTGGACCGACCATGGCACGGACAAGATCCAACGGGCCAACCTTGACGGGTCCAATGTCGAAGATCTCGTCACTACTGCATTGAGGTACCCTGTGGGGTTGGCCCTGGACTTGACGGCCGGCAAGATGTATTGGACGGACATGGAACTGGACAGGATCCGGCGGGCCAATCTCGACGGATCCAGAATCGAGAATCTCGTCACCAGTGGATTGGTCAACCCCAGGGGGCTGGCCCTGGACGTGGCAAGGGGCAAGATGTACTGGGCCGACCATGGTATCGACAAGATTCAGCGTGCCGACCTCGACGGATCCAATGTGGAGGACCTCGTCACCATCGGCCTGGTTGCACCGGATCGATTGGCCCTGGATATCGACGGCAACTGGATGTACTGGACCGAATCCGGCGCCGGGAAGATTCAGCGCGCCAGGCTCAACGGAACCAATGTCCAGGATCTCATCACCACACTGGAGCAGCCCAGGGGGATTGCCTTGGATCTGGAGGGCGGCCGGATGTACTGGACCGACATCATCACGCGGAAAGTCCAGAGTGCCAACCTCGACGGATCCCAGGTCCGGGACCTCGTTACGGGACTGGACACTCCCACTTCCATTGTGCTGGAATAGTTGTGCGCCGGGTCACGCGGCTCGAGAGCCCACTAGTCGCAGACCGAATCGATCGCCTTCGAGATTCCGGCCACCATATTCCGGAGATTCACCTTCTCCCTCACGATTCTCCGGGATGCCTTGCCCATCTCCTTGAGGCGCCCTTTGTCAGCAAGGAGATCAAGCATCGCCTTCTCGAGGGCGGCTTCATCGCCCGGCTTGACGATGTGTCCATTGACTCCTTCGATCACAAGATCACGTTCGGTCCCATCCGCCTCGGAGCAGATCACAGGCTTACCGAACGCCATGGCCTGGTTCAAGGCCAGGCCGCCCAGGCCTGGCAGCACGAAGATGTCGGCCATGGCGAAATAGGGATTGGATTCCTCCTTCCGGCCGACAAATGTCACATCCCTCACAGAAAGCTTGTCGACCAGCTCCTCCAGCTCCTTCCTGCAGGACCCGTCTCCCACGATGACGAGAGCGGCTTCCGGGCATCTGTCTCGGATCCGCGAATAGGCACGGATCAGCGTATCGACGCGCTTCTGCCGGAGGAGTGCGCCAACGCTCAGGACGACCTTCCGGCCCTCAACCCCCAGATTGCGTCTCACCCTGAGGCCCTCCTGCATGAATCTCTGGAGATGGAGGTCGATCTCCTCGGTGTCGATCGTGTTGTGGGCTATGTGAATCCTGTCCGGCGCCGCTCCCAGTTCGATCAGATAGTCTCTGGCATGCGTTCCATAGGCGATGAATGCGTGAGCCGGCAAAATGGCCAGCCGCGTGTAGCAACGGATGAGCCTCCGGGCCCAGGTTCTTTGCTCCGGCCTCTCCCAGGCTCCAACCCACCAGATGAATCTTCGGCCCGAGAGCCGGCAATAGATGCCCACCAGCAGATTGGTCAGGATGTTGAAAGTCCCTTCTGCAATGACCATGTGGGCAGCGAGTGACCTGACGGCCGACAGACTACCCGGCTGCAGTGTGGCGGTAAGGCCGAACAGGGAGAGCCTGTACCACTCAGCGTAGGCGGCCTTGAAGGGTAACCTGCCGCCATGGGCTACATGCCCGGAATTCAGGGACTTCGTTCCATGGACGACCACAACATCCAGGTCGGGCCGCTCCGACAAGCGTTGGAACAGGGGAACCCGGTAGTGAGGGATGATCCTCTGGATGATGACCACGGACCTCTTCGCCCGCTCCTCCACCCCGGTCGAGTCCATCGGACTCAGGCACTCCCCTCCGGCTGCGAGTGCCCGGGAAGCACGACCTGACGGACGAAGGTGGCCTTGCACTCCACCGCATGGACCGGAAGATACGATTCGGCGCGGAACCGCCTGACCAGCCCCCGGAGTCTGTCGGCGGCCCGGCCATCCAGCGGCGAGTGCAACTCGTCGAAGGTGATGCACACCACGTCCGGCCGGATGTCCCCGTCGAAGATCGCCTCCATCACCTCGTACTCGGCCCCCTCGATGTTGAGCTTCACGAAGGACACCCGCTCGAGGTCAAGCCGTCGAAGGATCTCCTCCGGCGACAGGCACTCCGCCTCAAAGTGCTCGCTGGTATTCTGCAGATTGACGATGGAGTGGCTCACGTGTTCCGGGTCCGAAGGAGCGTAGAATCGTTCCGTCCTGCACTCCGACCACACCCCGTACGGATGAATGGTCAGCCGTCCTTCCACCTTGCCATCGATGCCGGCAATGATCCCCTTGCAGTACTCGATGGCCCTGGGCGTTGGGTCATAGATGTGGACCGTCGCCCCCAGGTCCCTGGCGAGACCGACTTCAAAGCTGATGTCCTCGCCCGCCCCGAAGCTCAGTCCCGTGCGGCCGCGGACCAACTCGGCAGGTACGGCGTAACCGCCATAGGCCGACCCCAGGTAGGTGACTCCCGGCATCTCTTCCAGCCTGCCAACCCCGATGCGCCTCATGCGCATGCGGCTGCGGAGTGAGCGCAACGCTTCCCGCAGCGGCTGCGGCAGTACCCGTCTCAGGATGGTAATCGCACCCACGTGAATCACCCTTCCGGGCTCCCTCCCCCCCTGAACCACTCCACCGTCCGCCCCATCCCCTCCCGAAGCGAGACCCCCGCCCGCCAACCCAGGTCCCTCTCCGCGGCGGCCACATCCAGCCAGATCCTGGGGATGTCCCCGGGCCGCGGCGGGCCGTGGACCGCCCCGCCATGGTCCGGGATCAACTCACATAGCGAGGCATGCAGCTGATTCACCGAAACGGCCGTACCCGTCCCGAGGTTGTACGGCCCCCGCCTCCCGGATCGGTACACGGCCAGCGTTCCCTCCACCAGGTCCGACACGTAGATGTAGTCGCGCACGTCCTCTCCGTCGCCGAAGATCGTCACCTGCCGGCCTGCGAGCATGGCCTGCGCGAAGATGGCGATGACCCCGGCCTCTCCATGGGGATCCTGGCGCGGGCCGTAGACGTTGGAGGGCCGCACGATCCCGTAGTCGATTCCATGGAGTTGGCCGTAGACGCGCAGGTACGACTCCACCGCCAGTTTGGAGGCCCCATAGGGAGACAGGGGTTCCGCACTCAGCGACTCCCGCGCGGGGAGTTCGGCTGGGCAAAGGTCGCCGTAGATGCCGCCGCCGGTGGAGAAGAAGATGAACCTCGGCCTGGCCTCCAGGGCCGCCACGGCCTGCAACAGGTTCAGCGAGCCGATCAGGTTGACCTGCGCGTCGAGCTCGGGGTCCCTGGCCGATACGGCCACGCTGACCTGCGCCGCCAGGTGGAAGACCGCCGTGGGAGCGATCTTCGCCACGATTCCGCCCAGGGAGCCGTCGCGGATGTCCGCCTGGATCAGCTCCGCCGACGGGTGGAGGTTGGCGGCACTTCCCGTCTCCAGCGAATCGATGACGTGGACGCGGTGCCCGGTCTCGACAAGCCGCTCGACGAGGTGGCTGCCGATGAACCCGGCTCCCCCTGTCACCAGGACATGGCCGGGGGATGAGTGGTCTCGTGTCATGTCGCTCAACCTAACCCGGCACCTTGTCCCGAGCCAGGGTCACCGGTAGATTCAGCCCATGGCGAATGTAGTGACGAGCCCCCGTTACTCCCGCTGGCGCCGCCCCCTCATCGACGATTTCGCGGTCATCGACACGGTACCCGATCCGGATGTCCTCACCGATGCGCCGTCGCTGGTGCGGCTGCCCGGCGGCGACCTGCTGTGCGCCTGCCCCCGTCTCGTGGGCGGCGCCGGCCACCTGCAGGCCACCCTCCAGCGGCTGGGACCCAACACGTTGAGCGTCTACACGAGCACCGATCACGGTGACTCGTGGAAGGAACTCCAGCGGCTCCCCTTTCTCGCGGGGCGGCTGTTCCTGCACGAGGGGTCGGCGTTCTACCTGGGTGTGGGTCCCGAACGCAAGGGCATCTGGATCAGCCGCTCCGACGACGGCGGCAGAGGATGGACCGGGCCCGTGCAGCTCTTCGAGGGCTCGTTCTACGCCGCCGCTTCCGGCATGGCCGAGAGAGACGGCCGGCTCTACTGGGCCTTCGGCGCCGTCAATGCCGAAGGCGAGTTCAACCGCAAGGGCTCCCGGCTCCTGGCGGTGGCCGGTGACCTGTCCGCGGACCTCACCTCTCCGGCGGCGTGGCGCCGCTCGGCCGACCTGGACTACCCCGGCACGCCGGCGGAGCTCCTGCAGCCCGGGCGCCCGCAGGACCGGGACCACTGGCTCGAGCCCAACGTCGTCGACACGGCGGACGGGCTGCGCGTCCTCGCCCGCCTGCGGCTCGACGGATACGCCACCCCGGGGTTGGCGGCGGTCTGTGATCTGACCGACGACGACGGGAGCCTGGACCTGTGCTTCAGGCAGCTCCATCCCCTGCCGGGAGGACAGAACCACTTCCACGTAGTCCACGACGAGGTGACCCGCCTCTACTGGATGCTGTGCAACCTGCCCACGCGGAGCCAGGGCGCGGGCGGCCGCGAGGTTTCGGGATGGCCGGGTTTCCGGGGATCCCCCGGCAACGAACGGCGATTCCTCATGCTCTTCTACGGCGTCGACGCCCTCAACTGGTTCCCCGCCGGCTGCGTCGCCCAGTGGCCGAGTCCCGCCCAGGCCTTCAACTACACGACGCCGCTCATCGACGGCGAGGACCTGCTCATCGTCTCGCGCACCTCCCGCAACGGCCGCGACCAGCACGACAACGACCTGGTCACCTTCCACCGGCTCCCCGACTTCCGCTCCCTGGCCCTGGACCTGTTCCCCGGCCCCTGAGCCCCCCTCTTCGAGGAGGCGACTCGCCATGCTTCTCCCCCGGATTCTTCCGCTCGCGGGGCTCGCCCTGGCCGCCCTCGCCCGATGCAGCGAGCCGGCGCCGCCGGCAGCCAGGATGCCGGCGCCCCCGCCCAGGTACACCGGCGACCTTCCGGTGCTGCAGGAGCGCGGCGTCCTCCGCGTCATCGTCCCTCCCGAGCCGGTGGACCATCTGCCGAGGTACGGCGAACCGGTAACCCTCGACTACGACATCGCCCGCGGTCTGTCGGAGGCCCTCCGGCTGAAGCTGGAGCTGGTCAAGGTCCAGAGCTTCGCAGAGATGATGACGAAGCTGCTGGAGGGTGAGGGAGACATCGTCGCCGCCAGCCTGACGATCACGCCCGAGCGGCAGGAGAAGGCCGCCTTCTCCCTGCCCTATCTCCACGTGGACGAGTACCTGGTGACGAAGGCGGGGGGCGACCTGCCGGCAGCGGTCGAAGACCTGGCGGGCCTGGAGATCGGGGTCCGGCGCTCCAGCTCCCACTACCGGACCCTGCTGGAGATCCAGCGGCAGGTGCCGTCCCTGCGCATCCACGAGGCGCCGGAGCAGCTGGGTATGGATCTGCTCGTGGAAGGCGTCGTCCGCGGCGACTACGGGGCCACCGTTTCCGACGAGCACATCTGGCGCGGCGTGGCGAACCACTACCCCGACCTGGCCACGCCCCTGGTGCTCGCCGAGAACCGCCCCATCGCCCTGATGCTGCGGCCCACCGACACGCAACTGAAGACGAGGGTCGACGACTACCTGCTCGCCCGGCGGTTCAGCCGCCACTCCCAGAAGCCCTTCACCGACGACCTGCCCGGACTGAAGGAGCGCGGCCGGCTGCGCATGATCACCCGCAACAACCCGATGACCTATTTCATACACCGGGGCCGCCAGGTGGGGTTCGAATACGAGCTGATGAGGAAGTTCGCCGAGCAGCACGGCCTGCGCCTCGACATCGTCATCCCCGACAGCCACGCCGATGTGCTGACCTACCTGAGAGAGGGCAAGGGAGACGTGGTGGCCGCGGCCATGACGATCACCCCGGAGCGCGGGGCCCTGGCGGCTTTCTCGCGTCCCTACAACGAGGTGGACGAGCTGGTGGTGGTGCGCGCCGGCGTCGACTCCATCGGCAGTCTCGGGGACCTCGCCGGACAGACGGTCCACGTGCGCCGGAGCGCTTCCTTCTATACCACCTTGAAAGCCCTCCAGGACTCCATCGACCTGGAGATCGCCCTGGTCTCCGACGCCATGGAGACGGAGGAGATCCTCGCCGGCGTCGAAGAGGGCCTCTACGACATCACCCTGTGCGATTCCAACCTGCTCGACGTGGAGCTGGCCTACGGACGCCGGCTCAAGGCGGCCTTCAGCATCAAGCCCACCCGCCTGGGATGGGCGGTGCGCAAGGAGAACCCGGCCCTGCTGGCGGCCCTCGACCAGTATGTGAGGGAGGAAAAGGGCGGCCTCTACTTCAACATGATGAAGAAGAGGTACTTCAAGAACCGCCGCACCATCGCCAGGGCCAAGGACTCCCTGCGCGTCGATCTCAGCGGGCGCCTGTCACCCTACGACGAGTTGGTGAAGAAGTACGCCCGCCAGTACGGGCAGGACTGGCGCTTGATCACGGCGCAGATGTTCCAGGAATCGAAGTTCGACCCCCAGGCCTCGAGCTGGGTCGGCGCCCTCGGGCTGATGCAGATCATGCCGGACACCGGCCTCGAGCTGGGATTCGACGACCTGCGCGACCCCGAGGCCAACATCCATGCCGGCATCAAGTACATGCACCAGCTCGTCAGCCGCTTCGATCCCGCCCTCCCCATGGAGGAACGGGTGCGGCTGGCGCTGGCCTCGTACAACGTCGGGTACGGACACGTCCTCGACGCGCGCCAGCTCGCCCGCGAGCAGGGATGGGATGCCGACCGGTGGTTCGGCCACGTGGAACGAGCGATGAAGCTCCTGGCCAGGCCGGCCTACTACAAGCGGGCGCGCTACGGCTTCTGCCGCGGCGGCCAGCCCGTGCACTACGTCCGCAACGTGCAGAGCATGTACGACGCCTACGTGGGGATGCTGAGCCTGGCCTGGCCGGAGGCGGAGACGCGGATCTGAGGCGAGGAGCGGTGAGGGGCCCTCACTCCGCCGGCGGCGTCTCCGAGGCGGCTAGACCGACGATGTTGCCCTCGATGTCCCTGAACTGGGCGTAGGTGACGGCCCCCGGGATGACGGTGGGGGGTTGGACGACCTCGCCTCCGAGCTCGACGGCCCGGTCCAGGGCGCCCTGGATGTCGTCGACCTGCACGTAGATGGTGAGCAGCGAGGCGCCGTCCATGCTCGCGCCGACGCCGCCGCCGATGCCGTCGCCGGTCTCCTCCGAACCGACGAGGCCGTAGGGCACGTCCGGGGCCATGGGGGTCAGACTCCAGCCGAAGAGGTCGCGGTAGTACTGCTGCAACGCCTCGGCGTCCTTGCCGGTGATCTCGAAGTGCACCACGGGGTTTGGCATGACCATCCTTCCTCGGTTTATTGGCAACCCTCGATGATGGAAGACGATAGAATAGGGAGGCCGCCGACATGACGCACCTGAACGAGATCGTGGACCCCTCCCTGGCCCGGGAGCTGGAGCAGGCCGGGACGGAGGGAAAGGTGGATGTCCTCTTCGCCTACATGGAGCGCCGGGGACAGACCTTCTACGACGAGGCCGTGACCCAGCTCGAGCACGCCCTGCAGTGCGCCAACGAAGCGCGGTTGTCGGGGGCCGACGACGTACGGGTGACGGGGGCCCTGCTCCACGACGTGGGCCACTTCCTGGTGGACGAGGATGACCAGAAGGCCGACTTCCTCACCGAGGACCTGCTCCACGAAGAGGTGGGCGCCGAGTACCTGAAGCCCTTCTTCATCGAGGCCGTGACCGAGGCGGTGGGGCTCCACGTGCCGGCCAAGCGCTACATCTGCACCGTCGAGCGCGACTACTACGACACCCTGTCCCGGGCCTCCAGGCGCAGCTTCGAGCTGCAGGGCGGCTTCATGTCCGACGCCGAGAGGGCCGCCTTCGAGACGAACGTCTACTGGGAGACCGCCGTGCAGCTGAGAAAGTGGGACGACCTGGCCAAGGTGAAGGGCCTGGAGACCCCGGGACTGGAGAGCTACCGCGGGGCCGTGCAGGGATGTCTGAAGTGAACGGGCGGGATGGAGGGCCGAGGCCGCCGGGTGCGGCGCTTACACCCGCCCAGGGTAGGAGCGGCCCCGCACCTGCCTGAAGGGCGGCTGCTTCGGCGCGTCGGTGACGGAGTCGTCCTGCCACGACGTGGCCCGCATGTAGTGCACGGCGTAGCCGCGCCGGCGGCGGCCGGAGGTGTTGGCGCCGCTGCGGTGGACGGTGAGGCTGTGGTGGAAGCTGACGCTGCCCGGCCTCAGCGGCACCGCCACCGGCGTCCACGGCTCCCGGCCGAAGTCCTCGTGGAAGGTCCGCAGGCGCGGGCGCTGCATCATCCCCCAGCGGTGGGTCCCGGGCACGAACTCCAGGCAGCCGTTGGCGTGGTCGGCCTCGTCGATCGCCGTCCACGACGAGACCAGGTCCATGGGGAAGATGTCGCGCCACGAGGCCGAGTCCTGGTGCCAGGGCTGCTCGGCGCCGACCTCGGGGGGCTTCATGAAGAGCTGGTCGCCGTAGAGCTTGATGTCGTCGGTGCCGAGGAGGTCGGCGATGATGTCGACGACCTTCGGGTTGCTCGCGTGGTCCCACATGACGTCGTCCTGCACGGCGACCTGGTGGAGCTTGCGCACGGCCAGCACCCGGTCCCCGACCTCCGCCTCCCCTTCCCGGTAGATGCGCTCGAGCTGGACGCCCCCGGAGACGTGCTCCGCCTCCCCCGCGGCGATCTGGTCGGCGCGCGCCGACACGGCCTCCACCTCCGGCGGCGACAGCAGATCCTCCACCACCAGGAAGCCGTTCACCACGAAACGGGTGACCTGGTCCTGCGTCAGCGCCCTGAGAGTCCTTCCTTCCGCCGTGATCGTCATGTCGTCTCCATGGTGGCGGCCTGGCGGCCGTCTTCGGGTTGCCGGCGCACTAAGAAGGGCCGGTACGGAGTCGCGTCAAATGGGCGGCCTGGTCCGGGAATCCGTCGGTCCCCGACTTCGGGGACCATCTGAGGATCGCGCCCGTGGCGAGATCTGACCTCGAGTACTGGACCCGGCGCTCCAGCGCCGGCACGGTCGCCGCCAACCTTCGTTGGGCCTGGAGCCTCGCCTGGGCCCATGGGAGAGCCGCGGTCCTCACCCTGATCGGCATCCAGCTCCTGCTCGGCCTCCAGCCGGCGCTGCTCATCCACGTGACGCGGAACCTCGTCGACACGGTGGTCGACGCCGCGGGCGGCGGCCCGGCTGACTTCGGGGATGCCCTCCCCTGGCTGGCCGCCTTCGGCCTGCTCCCCCGGCTGGGCTCGGCGCGCCTGTGCGACCGGATCCTGGTGCTGAAGGAGGGCCGCCTGGTCGAGGACGGCACCCACGAAGAGCTGGTCTCCCGGGGCGGGGAGTACGCGCGCATGTGGGATCTGCAGGCGGGGTGGTATGGTCCGTAGACGGAAGGCATCGGGCGAGAGACCGCACCGGGAGCCCGCGGCGCATACCCCCCGGGCACCGCTTTGGTCGGAGACTCCAAGGGCGCGCTACGGCATTCCACCCCTCGTGATGGCCGCTGCCCTCGCCTTGGGGGTCTGGACCTTCGACTCCAAGCTCTCCCTCAGCGGCGACAACGCCGAGTTCATCGTCCTCGCCCGCAGCTTGGCCCAGGGAGAGGGCCTGTCCTACATCCACTCTCCGGAGCCGGGGCCCGCGACCAAGTACCCCTTCGGCTTCCCCCTGTTGCTGGCGCCCCTGGCATGGGCCTTCCCGGAGGACTGGGTGCCGATGAAGGCCCTCGTCCTGGCCTTGTTCGCACTGGGGATGGGCTTGCTCTACCAGCTGGCCAGGAGACGGGTGGGCCTCTGGCCCGCCCTCGCGGTGGTGGCCCTGAGCCTGATGGCCGGCAGGAGCTACCTGACCCACGGGGAGGCGGGCGTGACCTTCGGCCCGATCCTTCTCCACTACGCACATCAGGTCATGTCCGAGATCCCCTACCTGACCTTCTCCCTCCTCGCCCTGTGGCTCGTCGACCGGGGCGTCGGGCACAAGAGCATCAGGCGCAACTGGTGGCTCCTCAGCGGCTTGGCCTGCACCATCTGGGCCTGCTTCATCCGCACGTCCGGGATCGCCCTGGCGGCTGCCGTGGCGGCCCATCTTCTCCTTCGGCGGGAGTTCCGGCTGTCTCTCCTCTTCGTAGGCACGGCACTCATCTGCTGGCTGCCATGGACACTGCGCAACCGCGCGGTCGGCGGCGGCAGCGTCTATCTCAAGCAACTCCTCATGGTCAACCCCTACCGGCCGGAGCAGGGCTGGCTCGACCTGCCCGGTCTCCTCGAGCGCTACATCGGACAGGTGGATCGCTATCTGAGGGGATGGCCCGAGATGCTGGTCCCTTCCCTGAGCGGCACGGATACCGTCCTCCACCCCGCGCCCCTGTTGCTGATCGTGCTGGCAACCGCCGCCACGGTGCTCTGCATCCGGCGGGGCGAGCACCTGCTCCTTCTCTACACGGCCTTCTACATGGGGATGTTGCTCCTGTGGGTCTGGCCGGGGGACCGGTTTCTGGTGCCTCTCCTTCCGGTGGTGGTTCTACTGGGGGTGTGGACGGTCCTGCAGGTCCTCGACAGACTGGCGGCGATGGGGGGTGCGGCCAAACATGGGGGCCGACTCGTGGTGTGGGGATGCCTGGCGGCGTGGTTCATCGCCCACGCCGGCGGCGTCAAGCACCTGTCCGACTACGCGGACGACGACTATCCGCCCAACTGGCAAGGCTACTACCAAGCCGGGAAGTGGCTCGAGGCCAACTCCCCGGAAGAGGCCGTCGTTCTGTGCCGGAAGGGCTTCTGGATGCACATCGTCTCCGGCCGGCGAACGATCGGATTCCCCTTCGCCGAGCCGGCCGCCATGCTCGCCCATATCGAACGCGAGGGGGCGGACTACGTCGTATTGGAGAGCCTGGGCTCGAGGCGGACCCGCGCCTACCTTGTCCCAACGGTCCGGGAGTACGAGGACCGCTTCCAGGTACTGTGGTACGACCAGGCGATTCGGACCGTGGTGTTGCGTGTCCTCCCACCCACCCCATGAAGCACCCCATGCCGCCGAAGCAGCGAGTGCACCATCTCCTGCCCGCGGAGATCCGGAGCGCGGTGGCGGAAATCAGACAGCGAACCCGTCAACAGGGGAAGCCACCACGTCCCTGAAGCGGCAAGCGCGTCGTCTCCTGGCCGCGGCCGTCGGCGGCGATCCCCGAGGCCGCGCTGCTCGCCACGGCATCCCTCTTCTCGTGGTCGCGGCTACCCTCGTCCTGGGGGTCTGGACCTTCGATGCCAAGCTCTCCCTCAGCGGCGACAACGCCGAGTTCATCGTCCTCGCCCGCAGCCTGGCCCAGGGAGAGGGCCTGTCCTACATCCACTCACCGGAGCCAGGGCCCGCGACCAAGTTCCCCTTCGGCTTTCCCCTGTTGCTGGCGCCCCTGGCATGGGCCTTCCCCGACGACTGGGTGCCCATGAAGTATCTGGTGCTGGGCCTGTTCTCAGTGGGGATGGGGGTGCTCTACCAGCTGGCCAGGGAGTGGGTGGGCGTCTGGCCCGGCCTCGCGGTGGTGGCCCTGAGCCTGGTGGCCGGCAAGAGCTACCTGACCCACGACGCGGCCGGCGCGACGTTCGGCCCGATGTTGCTCCGGTGCGCGCACCAGGTCACGTCCGAGGTCCCCTACCTGACCTTCTCCCTCCTCGCCCTCTGGCTTGTCGACCGGGGAGTCCGGCGCGAGGGCCTCCGGGGAAACGGGTGGCTCCTCGGCGGCTTGGCCTGCACCATCTGGGCCTTCTTCATCCGCACGGCCGGGATCGCCCTGGCCGCGGCCGTGGCGTCCCACCTGCTCCTCCGGCGCGACTTCCGGCGCTGTCTTCTCTTCGTGGGCGCGGCTCTCCTCTGCTGGTTGCCGTGGACGTTGCGCAACCACGCGGCGGGAGGCGGCGGCGTCTATCTCAAGCAGCTGTTCATGGTCAACCCCTACCATCCGGAGCAGGGCTGGCTCGACCTGTCCGGCTTCCTGGATCGCCTCACGGGAAACGTCGACCGGTATCTGAGGGGATGGCCCGAGGTCCTGGTGCCCTCCTTCGGCGGCACGGACACGATCTTCCACCCCGCGCCGCTGTTGCTGATCGTGCTGGCCGTCGCCGCCACGGCGCTCTGCATCCGGCGGGGCGAGCACCTGCTCCTGCTCTACGTGGCCTTCTCCATGGGAATGGTGCTGCTGTGGTTCTGGCCGGGGGACCGCTTCCTGGTGCCCGTCCTTCCGGTGGTGATTCTGCTAGGGGTCTGGACGGTCCTGCAGGTCCGCGACAGACTGGCGGCGATGGGCAGGGCGGCCCACCATGCGGGCCGGCTCGCGGCATGGGGATGTCTGGCGGCGTGGTTCATCGCCCACGCGGGCGGCGTCAAACGCCTGGCAGACTACGCTGACGACGAATATCCGCCCAACTGGCAGCGCTACTACGAAGCCGGAGAGTGGATCGAGGCCAACACCCCGGAGGAAGCGATCGTCGCGTGCCGGAAGGGCTTCTGGATGCACGTCGTCTCCGGCCGGCGAACCACCGGGTTCCCCTTCGGCGAGCCGGCGGCGGTGCTCGCCCACGTTGAGCGCGAGGGGGTGGACTACGTCGTGGTGGAAAGCCTGGGCTACCGACAGACCCAGGAGTACCTTGTTCCGGCCATCCACGAGTACGAGGACCGCTTCCAGATGCTGTGGTACGACCAGGACGTTCCGACCTGCGTCATGCGTGTCCTCCCTCCCGCCCCGTGAGGCCCCGATGAAGAGACCGCACCCGGAGCCCAGGGCCGATACCCCCCGTGCGCCGCGTTGGTGGGAGACGTCAACGGCGCGCTACGCCATCCCCCTCTTCGTGATCGCGGCTTCCCTCGCGGTGGGGGTCTGGACCTTCGATTCCAAGCTCTCCCTCAGCGGCGACAACGCCGAGTACATCATCCTCGCCCGCAGCCTCGCCCAGGGAGAGGGCTTTACCCACACCCACTCCCCGGAGCCAGGGCCCGCGACCAAGTTTCCCTTCGGCTTTCCCCTGTTGCTGGCGCCCCTGGCATGGGTCTTCCCGGACGACTGGGTGCCCATGAAGGCCCTCGTGCTGGCCTTGTTCGCACTGGGGATGGGCGTGCTCTACCAGTTGGCCAGGGAGCGGGTGGGCGTCTGGCCCGGCCTCGCGGTGGTGGCCCTGAGCCTGATGGCCGGCAAGAGCTACCTGACCGAAGGGGCGGCCGGCGACACCCACGGCCCGCTGCTGCCCCACTACGCGCACCAGGTCATGTCCGAGGTCCCCTACCTGACCTTCTCTCTCCTGGCCCTCTGGCTTGTCGACCGGGGGGTCCGGCGCCAGGGCCTCAGGGGGAACTGGCGGTTCCTGGGCGGCGTGGCCTGCGCCATCTGGGCCTGCTGCATCCGCTCGTCCGGGATCGCCCTGGTGGCGGCCGTGGCGGGCCATCTGCTCCTCCGGCGGGACTTCCGGCGTTGTCTCTTCTTCGTGGGCGCGACCTTCCTCTGCCTGTTGCCCTGGACACTGCGCAACCAGGCGGTAGGCGGCGGAGGCGTCTATCTCAAGCAGCTCTTCATGGTCAACCCCTACTATCCGGAGCAGGGCTGGCTCGACCTGCCCGGTTTTCTCGAGCGCTTCATCGGGCATGCCGATCGCTATCTGAGGGGATGGCCGGAGATCCTTGTGCCCTCCTTCAGCGGTACGGATACCTTGCTCCCCCCGCGCCACTGGCGGCGGTCGTGCTGGCCGCCGCCGCCACGGTGCTCTGCATCCGCCGCGGCGAACACCTGCTCCTTCTCTACGCGGCCTTCTCCACGGGCATGCTGCTGCTTTGGTTCTGGCCCAGTGATCGCTTCCTGGTGCCCTTGTTTCCGGTAGTTGTTTTGCTGGGGGTCTGGACGATCCTGCAGGTGCGCGACCGACTGGCGGCGTACGGCAGGGCCGAGCAGTATGCGGGCCGACTCGTCGTATGGGGATGTCTGGCGGCGTGGTTCATCGCCCACGCGGGCGGCCTCCAACGCCTGGCCGACTACGCGGACGACGACTATCCGCCCAACTGGCAGAGCTACTACCAGGCCGGCGAATGGCTCGAGGCCAACGCCCCGGAGGAAGCGATCGTCCTGTGCCGGAAAGGCCTGTGGATGCATCTCGTCTCCGGCCGGCGAACCACCGGGTTCCCCTTCGACGAGCCGGCTGCGGTACTCGCCCACATGGAGCGAACGGGGGTGGACTACGTCGTCGTGGAGAGCCTGGGCTTCCGGCAGACCGGGGACTACCTTGGTCCGGCCATCGGCGAGTACACGGACCGCTTCAGGGTGTCGTGGTACGACCATGCCCAGGCGACCTATGTGCTCCAGTTCGTCCCACCCGCCCCATGAGGCACCCCATGCCCCTGAAGCAACGAGTGCACCATCTCCTGGCCGTATCGACCGACGGCGACTTCCACAGCCGGGCCGTGGACCTCGGCATCCTGGGGTTGATCTTCCTCAACGTCGTGGCCCTGACCCTGGAGACGGTGGCGCCGATCCATGCCATGCACCCGGCCGCCTTCGCCTGGTTCGAGCGCATCTCGCTGGTCATCTTCACCATCGAGTACGGACTCCGCCTGTGGTCGTGCACGGCGGATGCCAGGTACCGGGGTCCCGTGCTGGGCCGGCTGCGGTTCGTCTTCACGCCCCTGGCGATCATCGATCTGCTGGCCATCCTGCCCCTCTTCCTGCCCCTCTTCGGGCTGGACCTGCGCTTCATGCGCATCGTACGCCTCCTGCGCTTCTTCCGGCTGGCCAAGCTCTTCCGCTACTCGCGGGCGCTGAGGCTGCTCGGACGCGTCGTGCTGGGGAAGCGGGAGGAGCTGGCCAGCATCTTCATCGTGCTGATCACCCTGCTGGTGATCGCGGCGTCGCTCATGTATTTCGTCGAGCACGACGACCAGCCGGAGAAGTTCTCCAGCATCCCCCAGACCATGTGGTGGGGGGTGATCACCCTGACCACCGTCGGCTACGGGGACTACTACCCGGTCACCGGGGCGGGCAAGTTCATCGCCGCCTGCATCGCCGTGCTGGGCATCGGCATGTTCGCCCTGCCCGCGGGCCTGCTGGGGGCCGGCTTCGTCGACGAGCTGCAGGAGCACGGCGGCCAGCGGCACTGCCCGCACTGCGGAGAGCGGCTGGAGGACTAGGACCAGGAAGGCACTTCCACTGCAGGAACGGCTGTAGCGGGACTCACTCGGGATCCGTATGGGTAACAACCTCCGACTCCCCGCGGCCCTGGCGCTATGGGCCGCCGCTTGCGGCGAGATGCCCACCGAGCCGGCGGCTCCCGCCCCGGCGCCGTCGGCGCCCGCGGCCTTCACCGCCCTGCGCGTCGAGGAGAACCGCATCGTCGACGCCGCGGGCGCCGACGTGATTCTGCGGGGGGTGGCCGTCGTCGACCCCCTGGTGGGCCGGGGCCACCGCTACTCGACGCGGCTTGGCGAGCACGATCTGGAGACCCTGGCGCGCGAGTGGGGGGCGGGCATCGTGCGGGTGCCGATGCACCCCGACCTGATGGCCCACCACCCGGCCTACCTGCGGGAGTTCGTCGACCCCCTGGTCGACTGGGCCGGCGAGCACCGGCTCTACCTGCTGCTGGGCTACCACGCCCACGGCAACCCGCTCACCGGCGCGGTGGAGGACACGCCCTGGGGCTTCGATCCCCCCTGGCGGGGGAACCCCTACAACCCCGACCTCGAGCTGGCGCTGGCCTCCCTGCGCGAGATCGCCGCCCGCTACCGCGACAGGCCGTGGGTGCTCTACAGCGTCTTCAACGAGCCCGCCTTCATCTCCTGGAGCCAGTGGCGGCCGCTGGCGGAGCGGCTGGTCGACGCGGTGCGGGACCAGCACCCGGGCGCGCTGGTCCTGGTCTCGGGGGTCCACTGGGCCAGCGAGCTGGCCGGCGCCCTCGCCGACCCGGTGCGCCGGGAGGGCATCGTCTACGAGATCCACCCCTATCCCTGGGTGGGCGAGTCCTGGAAGAGGGTGGTCACCGAGCTGTCCAGGAAGCACCCCGTCTTTCTGGGGGAGTGGGGGTTCGGCGACGAGCACCCGGCGAGCGAGCGCAACTACGGCGAGGCCCTGGTGGGCTACTGCGAGGAGATGGGCCTGGGTTGGACCGCCTGGATCTGGGACCACTCCTGGACGCCGAGCATGTTCACCTCGCGCAGCCGCACGGGGCTGACGCCCTTCGGGGCCTTGGTGAAGCGCTCCCTGGCGCCCGCCAGGCGGCTGTCAGTCCGCGTCCCCGGGGGCGGGTAGCCTTCTCAGGACGAAGGCGGTGCCCTCGAACAGGTCGGCGGCGGGCATCGACGCCAGGAACGACGCCAGGCTGTCGGAGGGGCTGGCCACCACCACCTCCGTGTTGTCCCCCTCCTTCCTGACCTCGCCGCGCAGCTGACCCGCCTCGACGGCGCGCGCGAAGGCGCCGGTCGGCTCGTTGCGGACGACGAGATCCCCGCTCTCGGCGAACTCGTAGGCGAGCAGGTCGTAGTGGTCCTCCCCCTCCTCGCAGCGGAGGCTCACGTAGCGCCCGTCGCCGGCGTGGGCGACGACGAACTCGCAGCGCCGGACGCGGAACTCGCCGTCGTGCCAGTCCAGGGCGGCCACCCTCCCCACGTCATCGCCGCCGAATCTCAGGTGGACGATCTCGTCCTCGACGAGCCACACCCCCTCCAGCCGAGACCTGTCCAGAGCCTCGGGATGGGCGCTCACCGGGTGCTCCGTCTGCACCGAGGAGCACCCGGCGGCGAGGACCGCCAGGACCGCCAGCCACCGCATGTGCGTGGTCATGTCACCACCTCCTGTTTTTCCCATATTCCCCTGCCTGTCCTGCCACTTTGAGACGCTTCAATCCCGCGGAGGGATTCCGTGAGCTGGAAGACCGAGACGACCGTCACCGACGAGCAGGTCCGCTTCTACCGGGACAGGGGCTACCTGACCTTCGGCCGGATCTTCACCGAGGCGGAGCTGAGGGACCTGGGCGGCTACGTGGACGGCCTGATCGCCGCCCTGCCGCCGGAGCGGCGCCCCGAGTCCCTGGACGTGCCCCACTTTCAGCACCCCTTCCTCTTCCGCTACCTCTGCCACCCGCGGGTCCTCGACGTGATCGAGCGCTTCGTCGGCCCCGACATCGTCCTCTGGTCCAGCCACTTCATCAGCAAGCGCGAGGACGACGGCCTGGCCGTGCCCTGGCACCAGGACGGCGTCTACTGGGGGGACCGGCTCGATCCGATGGAGGTGATCACCATGTGGCTGGCCGTGGACGAGTCCCGCGTCGACAACGGCTGCATGCGGGTCGTGTCCGGCAGCCACCGCCGCCGCGGGCTGCGCTACGAGGCGATCCAGAAGGAGGGCTATCTCTTCGGCAGCGAGGTGGAGGCCGGCGAGATCGACGAAGCCGACATCGTCGACCTGGAGCTGGCCGCCGGCGAGTGCCACTTCCACGACGCCTTCACCCTCCACGCCTCCAACGCCAACCGCTCGGCCCTCCGGCGGTGCGGGTACACGATGCGCTACTGCCCCGCCCACGTGCGCCACGCCGACAACGACGACCGCCCCGGGCGCCACCTGATCTACCTCGTGCGCGGCCAGGACCGCACCGGCGGCCACAACCTCTACACACCGGTACCCGCCATCGAACAGAGGACCGCATGAGCGAGAGCCCCCTGCGCATTCTCGTCGTCGTCGCCCATCCCCACGACTTCACCCACTGCGCCGCCACCTGCGGCATCCACGCCGCCCGGGGCGACTCGGTCACGGTCGTCACCGTCACCAGCGGCGCGCGCACCCACAACGAGCGGCTCCACGACGAGCTGCTCAAACCCGAGGCCGAGCGCGATCCCGCCGTCCTGGCCCAGGGCCAGGAGGAGTACGCCCGCATCAAGGCCGAAGAGGTCCGGAACGTCTGCGGCCTCTTCGGGGTCACCGACGTGCGCATCCTGCAGTGGCCCCAGCCCTTCCGCCTGGAGAGCAGCCCCGGGGCCGTCGACGAGCTGAGGCAGGTCTTTTACGACGTGCGCCCCCACGTGCTGATAACCCAGAAGCCCTACTACGACGCCCGCCACGGCATGGCCAACATGACCCGCGACGACCACGGCGAGACGGCGATCGCCGTGCTGGAGGCCAAGGGGCTGGCGGCCCTGCCCGACCACGAGACCCGGGAGCGGCCCCACACGGTGGCGGCGACCTTCTACCTCGGTATCTACTTCACGCGCGAGGAGATCGACTTCTACGTGGACATCTCCGGGTGGCGCGACAAGCGGGTGCAGGCGGAGACCCTCTTCGCGAGCCAGGGCCAGTTCGAGGAGTTCGCCCGCAAGCGCGTGGAGATCGGCGCCGGCACGGCCGGCTGGTACGCCCAGGTCGCCTACGCCGAGGGCTTCGTCCGCGCCGAGGCCGAGACCCTGGGCGAGCTGCGCGTGCCCGAGCTGGCCCTGCGGCGGGCCGAGGAGCCGACCCGGGATCGGTTGCGGCGCAAGTCGGGGCTGCCGGCGTGAGGCGGCCGGTGCGCCGGCCGGGCCGGAACCCCCAGGGCCTCCCGGGCGACTGAGATCGTACCCCGGCCCCCATCACGGCCCCGGGCGCAAACCCTCCGACTGGACGGATGATGAGCGACCACGACAAGCCCCATCCCGAGCTGGACCGGTTCATGGAGGGCCTGGCGGTGCGCAACCCCGGCGAGGAGGAGTTCCACCAGGCCGTGCGCGAGGTGGCCGAGACGCTGCTGCCCTACATCGACCGCCACCTTGCCTACCGGGAGTACCGCATCCTCGAGCGCATGACCGAGCCGGACCGCATCGTCTCCTTCCGCGTCTCCTGGCGGGACGACGCCGGCGAGATCCGCGTCAACCGCGGCTACCGGGTGCAGATGAACAACGCCATCGGCCCCTACAAGGGGGGCCTGAGGTTCTCCCACACGGTGACGCCGAGCGTGCTCAAGTTCCTGGCCTTCGAGCAGACCTTCAAGAACAGCCTCACGGGCCTGCCCATGGGGGCCGGCAAGGGGGGCGCCAACTTCAACCCCAAGGGCAAGTCGGACGACGAGGTGATGCGCTTCTGCCAGGCCTTCATGACCGAGCTCTACCGCCACGTGGGCGCCAACGTCGACGTGCCCGCCGGAGACATCGGCGTCGGGGCCCGGGAGATCGGCTTCATGTTCGGCCAGTACAAGCGCATCACCGGGAGCTTCGAGGGCGTGCTCACCGGCAAGGGGCTGGAGTTCGGGGGCAGCCTGATCCGCACCGAGGCCACCGGCTACGGCGCGGTCCTGTTCCTGAAGCACATGCTCGCCGAGGGCGGCCAGGGGGTCGAGGGCCTGCGGGTCAACGTCTCCGGCTCGGGGAACGTCTCCCTCCACGCCGCCGAGAAGCTGATCCAGCTCGGCGGCAAGGTGCAGACCCTCTCCGACTCGGGGGGCTTCGTCCACGACCCGGACGGCGTCGACGAGGAGAAGCTCGCCTTCCTCAAGGATCTCAAGGAGGTCCGCCGCGGGCGCATCTCCGAGTACGCCGACGAGTATCCCGGCGCCGCCTTCCACGCCGGGGCCCGCCCCTGGGGGGTGCCCTGCGACGCGGCCCTGCCCTGCGCCACCCAGAACGAGCTGTCGGGGGACGACGCCGCGGCGCTCATCGGACACGGCGTGCGCGCCGTCTGCGAGGGCGCCAACATGCCGAGCGAGATCGGCGCCGTGGAGCGGTTCCGGGAGGCCGGCGTGCTCTTCGGGCCGGCGAAGGCGGCCAACGCCGGCGGGGTGGCCGTCTCCGGCCTGGAGATGAGCCAGAACTCGGCCCGCCTGTCGTGGACCCTCGAGGACATGGAGTGCCAGCTCGAGCAGATCATGGCCGACATCCACGGCCGCTGCGTCGAGCACGGCCGCGGCGAGGACGGCCGCATCGACTACCTGGCGGGCGCCAACATCGCCGGCTTCCGCAAGGTCGCCGACGCCATGCTCGCCTTCGGCGTCGTCTGAGGAGGATCATGGGTGACCACACTCTGAGGGCCGCCGTCATCGGCGGCGGCCTCGGCAGCTACCACGGCTACGCCTACGACCATTCCCCCCGGTACGAGCTGGCGGCCGTCTGCGACATCGACCCGGAGGTGATGCCGCGGTTCTTCGAGCGGTCCGGGGTCCCGGCGGGCCGCATCGGCGAGTACACCGACTACCGCCTCATGCTGGAGCGGGAGGACCTCGACGTGGTCAGCGTCGCCACCCCGGATCACCTCCACGCCGACGCCGTCTGCGATGCCTCGGGGGCCGGCGTCCGGGGCATCCTCTGCGAGAAGCCCCTGGCCACCACCCTGCAAGACGCCGACCGCATGATCGCCGCCGTGGAAGCCAACGGCACCTGCCTGTCCGTCGACCACACCCGCAGCTGGATCCCCCGCTACCAGCAGATGCGGCAGGCCGTGCGCGACGGCGCCGTCGGCCCCCTGACCCGCATCCTCGCCCACATGGGGGGCCGGCGGTCGATGCTGTTCCGCAACGGCACCCACCTCGTGGACGCGGTCTGCTACTTCGCCGAGGCCGATCCCGTCTGGGTCGTCGCCGCCCACGAGCAAGGCTTCGAGGAGTACGGGCTGGTCTACGACGGCAAGGGGGGCCGGGACCCGCAGTACGACCCGGGCTCCACGATCATCATCGAGTTCGCCAACGGCGCCCGCGGCCTGATCAACAGCGCCAAGCTGACGCCCCAATTCTTCGAGTTCGACCTCCAGGGGCCGGAGGGGCGCATCGTCGTCAGCGACCAGCTCTGCCAGGTCTGGACCACCTCCGAGTCCCAGGGGGCCCTGGTCCCGGTCTCCTCGGAGACCGGCTCCGCCTACCCGGACCCCTTCGGGACCGCCCTGATCCCCGCGGTGGAGGAGCTGGCGGAGATGATCGACGGGAAGGCCGAGAGCAGCTCGCCGGCGCGGCGGGCCCGCCACACCCTGGAGATCATGCTCGCCGCCCTGCACTCCCAGGCCCGGGGCAACGCCAGGATCGACCTGCCACTTCCGAGGGAGTGACGGTCGCAACTCATATAGATATATTGCATATATGGATTTCAGTCAGGAGGACTCAATGGGAACGAAGTCCCGAATTGCCAGATGGGGCACGAGCTTGGCGGTGCGCATCCCCAAGCCCATCGCCGAGCAGTGGGGGGTTCAAGAAGGCTCCGCCATCGAGATGATCTCGCAGGGTGAGAAGGTTCTGCTGAGCAAGGGCGTCTATGACCTGGACGACCTGCTGGAACAGGTGACGCAGGACAACCTTCATCCCGAGGTGGACAGCGGCCCGGCCCAGGGCAACGAGGCATGGTAGAGCAGGCCTATGTCCCGAGCAGGGCAGACATCGTCTGGATCACCTTCACCCCCCAGGCCGGACGCGAACAAGCCGGGCGTCGGCCCGCCCTGGTTCTGAGTCCCCGGAGCTACAACGACAAGACCGCCCTGGCGCTGTTCTGCCCCATCACTTCCAAGGTGAAGGGCTATCCCTTCGAGGTGGCCCTTCCAACGGCCAGTCCCGTCACCGGCGTCATTCTGGCCGACCAGGTCAAGAGCCTGGACTGGCGAGCACGACAAACCGAGTTCGTGTCCCGAGCCCCGGCGCGCGTGATGGGTGAAGTCCTGGAAAAGCTGACGGTCCTTCTGACCTGATGAGAGCCATGCCCGCAGCCCTCGGCGGCCCCCCCGCCGTGACCATCGACAAGGCTCCGTACCTCCAGTGGCCGATCTACACCGAGGAGGAGGTCGAGGCGGTGGCGGACCTCATCCGCAACCATGCCCTGTCCAGCTCCCAGGGGGAGAAGGGGCCGATCACGGAGCTGGAGGAGAGGGTTGCCGCGACCTGGGGCGTGCGCCATGCCCTGGCCCACTCCAGCGGCACGGCGGCCCTGCGGTCGGCCCTCTTCGGCGTCGGGGTGGTCCCCGGCGACGAGGTGATCTGCCAGTCGGCGGTCCATCCCTTCGGCTGCCTGCCGATCATCGGCTGCGGCGCCGTGCCGGTCTTCGCCGACATCGACCCGCTGACCATGACCCTCGACCCCGTGGACCTGGAATCCCGGATCACCGACCGGACGCGGGCGGTCATGGTCGTCCACTGGAACGGCATCCCCGCCGACATGGACGCCATCATGGAGATCGCCGGCCGCCGCGGGCTGAAGGTGGTGGAGGACTGCGCCGTCTCCCAGGGGACCACCCACCGGGGCCGCATGGGCGGGTCGATCGGGGACGCCTCGGCCCTCAGCTTCCAGCACGGCAAGCTGACCTCCGCCGGCGAGGGCGGGGTCTTCCTGACCGATTCCGAGGAGGTCTGGCAGCGCGCCGCCTCCCTCGGCCACTACGAGCGGCTCCGGGACCTGCCGGACCCCCGGTGGCGGGCGGTGAGCGGCTTCAGCTTCGGCGAGAAGTACCGCATGGCGACGGTCACGGCGGCGATCGGCGTGGTGCAGATGAAGCACTGGCGCGGGCGGATCGACCGGCGCCACGAGAACGCCGACAAGCTGGGCCGCGCCGTGGCGGAGATCGACGGCTTCGCGGCGCCGGACTTCCCCGGCTACTTCCCCTCGCCGTACCACAGCGGGCGCATCACCTTCGAGCGGGACAAGCTCGGGGGCCTGACCCGCGAGCGGCTGATCGAGGTCCTGAACGCCGAGGGCGCGCAGGTTACGTCGCCGGCCCGGAAGGACTCGCGCATCCCCCACACCGACCTGTGGCGCATCCTCCACAAGCACCCGGTCTTCGCCGGCGACGAGCACGGGACGGAAGAGATCCTGTGGGAGGTCCTCGGCCCGGCGGCGAGACGGATCGACTACAAGAGTCTCACCCTCCCCGTCAGCGAGGACCCGGAGGTGCCGTACGACACGATCCAGCTGCCCGCCTTCACCCGCCCGGCGGACGAGCTGATCGCCCAGTACGCCCAGGCCTTCCGCAAGGTCGCCGCCCACGCCCCCCGGCTGGCGGAAGCCGGCGGGTGATCGACTTCCACACCCACCTGGGCCACGGCGGGCGCACCCTCGACGACGTGCGCCGCCACGTCGACATCCACGGCGGCGGACTCTCCGTGCTCCTGCCGATCGAGCCGGGACCGACCTCGGCCCTTGGGGACGACGACGGCTGGTCCACCCGCCGCGCCCTGGAGGCCCACGCGGCCTGCCCCGACGAGACGATCCCCTTCGCAAACGTCGACCCCCTGAGCCCGGACGCCCTGGAGCGCCTCCGGGCCCTGCACGAGACCGGCGTCGTGAAAGGGTTCGGCGAGCAGAAGAACCGCCTCCCCGTCGACCACCCCCGGTGCCTGGAGATCTACCGCCTGTGCGGCGAGGTCGGCTGGCCGGTGCTGATCCACATGGACTACACCGGCGTCTTCGGCTCCAACTTCCCCGCCCTGGAGGAGGTGGTCGGCTCGCTGCCGGAGACGACCTTCATCGGCCACGCCATGGCCTGGTGGACGAACATCAGCGCCGACGCCGTCACCGACCCGCGGGCCCCGGGCTTCGCCGACTATCCCGCGGGCCCGGTGAAGCCGGTGGGGCTCACGGACCGGCTGCTGAGCGAGTATCCGAACCTCTACTGCGACCTCTCGGCGCGCTCCGGCTACCACGGCCTCCAGCGGGACCCGGGGTTCGCCCGCGGCTTCCTGAAGCGCCACCGCGCCCGGCTCCTGTGGGGCACCGACTGCCCCTGCGCCGACGGCCGCGGCAACCTCCGGGACGGCAGCTGCCGGCCCTGCCTGGCCGGACTCATGCTGCCGCTGCTGCGCGACCTCTGCGAGTCGGACGACCACTTCGACGACATCACCCACGACAACGGGGCGAGGCTGCTCGGCCTCGCCACGTAGCAAGGAGATCCGCCATGCCGCGATCCAGGGTTCCCCAGCCGGAAGGGGTCCACAGACCGCCCGGCAAGTACTCCCACGCCGCCAGGGTCGAGGGCTCCCTGATCGTCGTGGCGGGACAGGTCGCCACCGACGTCGACGGCCAGCTCGTCGGCGCCAACGACGCCGCCGCCCAGACCCGACAGATCTTCCGCAACATGGAAGCCGTCCTCGCCGGCGCCGGCTCGTCCTTCGCCGACGTCGTCGAGTTCACCTACTACATCGTCGGCCGCGAGAGCTTGCCGGGCTTCATGGAGGCTCGCACCGCCGTCTTCGACGAGGCCTACCCGGAGGGCGACTACCCGCCGGCGACGCTGCTGGTGGTGGGCGGCCTGGCGAACGAGGACTTCCTGGTGGAGGTCTCGGCCCTGGCGGCGCCCTCCTGAAGCGGCGGAACCTGATCCTGGTGCACGGAGGGCCGCGGGCCGGCAGATGGTCCGCGACGAGGACTGGACCTTGGGAATGGTGCCTGGGCTGACGCGCTACTTCCGGCTGGAGGAGCGGGGCACGAGCGTGCGCACCGAGGTGCTGGCGGGGTGCACCACCTTCCTCACCGTCTCCTACATCATCCTCGTGAACCCCCTGGTGCTGTCCGGCGCCGGCATGGACGCCGGGGCCGTGCTGGTGGCCACCTGCCTGGCCGCCGCCTTCGGGTGCGCGGTCATGGGCCTCTACGCCAACTACCCCATCGCCCTGGCCCCGGGGATGGGGCTCAACGCCTACTTCGCGGCCGTCGCCGTGGGCACCCTGGGCCTGTCCTGGCAGGTGGGACTCGGGGCCGTGTTCTGCTCCGGCTTCCTGATGCTCGTCCTCTCCGTCCTTCCGGTGCGCGAGTGGGTCGTCAACAGCATCCCCCGCTCGCAGAAGATGGCCATCGCCGCCGGAATCGGGTACTTCCTCGCCATCATCGGCCTGCGCAACGCCGGAATCGTGGCGGCCAGCGACGCCACCCTCCTCACCCTGGGGGACCTGACTCAGTGGACGGTGGTGCTGGCGGCCCTCGGCTTCGCCGGCATCGCCGCCCTGGAGCACCGCAGGACTCCGGGCGCGGTGCTGATCTGCATCCTGGCCGTGGCCGCGGCGGGCTGGATCGGAGGGCTGTCGCCGGCGCCTTCGTCCCTGGTGGCGGCGCCGCCGTCGCTGGCGCCGACGGCCTTGCAGCTGGATCTGGCCGGGGCCCTCGAGGTGGGCCTGGTGGCGATCGTCTTCGCCTTCCTCATGGTCGACCTCTTCGACACCAGCGGCACCCTGGTGGCGGTGCTCAACGAGGCCGGCCTCACCGGCGCCGACGGGCGGGTGCCGCGCCTGCGCCGGGCCCTCGTGGCCGACAGCTCCGCCACCATGGCGGGAGCGCTGCTCGGCACCTCGACCACGACCTCCATCCTCGAGAGCGCCGCCGGGGTGCGGGCCGGCGGGCGGACGGGGCTCACGGCCCTGGTGGTGGCGGGGTTGTTCCTGGTGGCGATCCTCTTCGCGCCGGTGGCGACGGCGATCCCGGCCTACGCCACGGCCCCGGCGATCCTCTTCGTGGGATGCGCCATGGCGCGCGCCCTGCGGCACGTGCCCTGGGACGATCTGACCGAGTGCATACCCGCCATCGTCACCGCCGTGGCCATGCCCTTCACCTACTCCATCGCCAACGGCATCGGCCTCGGCTTCATCACCTACGCGCTCATCAAGCTCCTGGCCGGCCGCCGCCGGGAGCTGCACCCGGCGGTGGTGACGGTGGCGGTCCTCTTCGCGATCCGGTTCGTGGTCCAGTAGTCACTCAATACTCGACGCGGTCCTCCTTCTCCCGCCACTCCCGGAAGACGGCCAGGGCGTCGTGGCGCAGCAACTGGCGGGAGGGAATCCGCCGATCGACCGGGGGCCGTTGCATTTCCTGGTGCATGATCTTGTCGTCGAAGCCGATCTCCCCGGCATCCTCCGCGGTGCACGCGAACCAGATCGTCTCGATCCTCGCCCAGTAGATGGCGCCCAGGCACATGGGGCAGGGCTCGCAGCTGGCGTAGATCTCGCATCCTTCGAGGTGGACGGATTCGAGCCGGGCGGCCGCCCTCCGGATGGCCACCACTTCGGCGTGGGCCGTCGGGTCCTTGCTGGAGAGGACCTCGTTGTAGCCCTCGGCGACGATCTCCCCGCCCTTGACCACGACCGCGCCGAAGGGGCCGCCTTCGCCCGACCGCATGTGGACCCGCCCGAGGTCGATGGCCCTGGCCATGAACTCCCGCTCCATCCCGCTACCCTCCCACCCTCCGCTCGAGGATCTCGATCGCTGCCGTGGCCCCTCCGTGCTCCGCCCATCCCAGGGGCGTGCCCCCGTGGGCGGCATCGACCACCGTGGGGTCCGCGCCCCGGTCGAGGAGCAGGTTCAGGCAGCCGACGGCGCCGTGCTGCGCCGCCAGGTGCATGGCTACCGCCTGCACGCCGTGGCCCTCGCCTCCCCAGTCGTGGCGCAGGTCCGGGTCGGCGCCGTGGTCGAGCAGCCAGGCGGCGGCCTCCACCCGGTCGCTGTAGCACGCCCACAGCAGGGGCGTTCCGCGGCAGGGGTTGGCGTCGACGTCGGCCCCGAGGTCGACGAGGGCCTGCATCGATCCGCACTGGTCGTTGCGGGCGGCCCAGGTGAGGGCCTCGTCGAGGACCTCCTGCCGCGAGCGGGCCCGTTCCCAGGCCGGGAAGAAGACGGGCGCGTAGAAGCCCAGCCCCTCGATGGCCGCCGGCTCGAGCTCTCCCTCCCGGCCGAAGAACCGGTCCAGCTCGCGGCCCAGGGCGGCGGCCGTCCGCAGGTTGTCGGGATGGACAGGCGTCAACGCTTCCGCCATGTAGGCCTTGGCGTAGAACAGGGCGTACGAGAGGGGCGTTCCGCCCTCCCGGCCGTGGGCGTTCGCCCGGACCGAGGCCCCCGCCGCGACCAGGCGCCGCGCAAGGTCGATGTGACCCGCCATGGCCGCCGTGTGCAGGGGCGTCCAGCCGTCGTCATCGGCGGCCGAGGGGTCGGCGCCGGCGGCGAGGATGCGGTCGACGGCGGCATGCTGTTGCGGGGTGCCGGGCACCAGGGGGATGGCGATGTCGCCGGTGGCGGCCCGGCAGGCGAGGTCCAGCAGGGTGCGGCCGTGGCCGTCCCGAGCCGAGATCACGTCCGGCGACTTGGACAGGATTCGCTCGAGGCTGTCCAGATCGCCTGCGCGGGCGGCCGCTGCGGCGGCAGTCAGGACCGACTCCGCCACGCGGGATCTCCCGTTCTCCTGTCGCATCCCGGTCTCCTCTTCAGGTCAGCGGTTCATCGCGGGGCGCCGATTCCGCATGACGCCCAATGGAATGAAGGAAGAGGGAGGCGGGGTTCCCGGGAAGGGGGCGTGCGGTGAGCAGCCTGGCGTCGGCGAGGTTGAGCGCCGCCCGGGGGCCGTGCTGATGAATGAGCTGGGCCGCGGCGCAGACGTCCCGGTATCCCGGATCGCCTGAAGCTGCCTGGAGGCCGGGTCTGCCTCGCGCCGCTGAGATCAGCGCGCTGGCCAGGGCCGGGAGCGGCAACGGTTCCAGCTCCAACCCCCGGCCGCCCAGGCCGTCCAGGATCTGCGCGGCGCCAAGGGGTTCCAGGGCGAGGTGGCGCACCGGCCTGTCGGGAGAAGGGCCGCTCTCCGCCAGGGAGACCAGCTCCCGGCAGACGGCGTCCACGGGGGCGATCTGCGAGGACCAGTCCCCCTCGGGGAACACGCCGGCGGCGGCGAAGGCCCGGACCGCCGAGGTCAGGCGGTCGCGAGGGCCGCCGTCTCCCCCGCCGGAGTCACTGAGCAGGTGCGGGACCCGCACGACCGACACGGGCAGCCCGCGCTCGAAGGCCGACCACAGGAGCAGCTCGGCACCGAGCTTGGAGAGGGAGTAGCCGTCGGCGCCCGAGGTTTCCAGGTCGGCGCCCAGGGAGCGCATGGCCTGCAGGCCGAAGGTCTGCTCGGGCCACGAGGTGTCGAGAGGGAAGACGGCGCTCGAGGAGACGTGGTGGACGGGAGCGCCGTGGCGGAAGGCCAGCCGCAGCACCTCCCGGGTGCCGTCCACGTTGGCCGGCTCGAGGTCGCCGTAGGAGGCGAAGGCGTCGAGGTCGGCGGCCAGGTGGACGACGGCGTCGACCTTCCCGGCCAAGGCGTCGAAGGCATCGGGGGTGAGTCCCATCAGGGGCTTGGACAGGTCTCCTGGAACTGCCTGCAGGCGCGGTCCCGGATCCCATGAGACCAGTTCGGGCGCCTCATTCCGCTCCAGCGCCCCTGCCAGGCGCCGGCGGGCGTGGTCCTCGTCGTCCGCCCGGACGAGAGCCGCCACCTCGACGGAGGTCGCCCGCAGCAGGGCGTCCACCAGGGCCGCCCCGAGAGACCCGGTCGCCCCGGTGACCAGCACGGTCCGCGCCGGCGTCCGGGGCCCACCGCCAACCGCGGCGGAGGTGTCGAGCTCCAGCTCGGGCGGGGTCCACGGCGGAGGCGGCGGCCCACCCTGCTGCTCCCGCAGGTGGCGCGCGAGATCGAGCGGGGTCGGGTGCCGGTAGAGGTCGCCCACCGAGACGCGGCGGCCGGTGGCCTGGTGCAGGATCCCGCAGAGGCGGATCGCCCGGAGGGAGTGGCCGCCCCTGGTCTCGAAGTCGTCCCGCGGGCCGACGGCGGGATCGTCGAGGGCCTGGCGGAAGGCGGCGAGCACCTGCCGCTGCAGATCATCCGCCTCGGAGCGCGGGTCCGGGGATGCGCGGAAGGTCCGTGCCGTCCGGCGCAACCGCCGACGGTCGACCTTCCCCGAGGGCAGGAGCGGCAACTCGGCCACCGGGACGAAGCGGGCCGGCGCGCCCTGGGGCGGCAGCCGGGAAGCAGCCCAGGGGCGCAGCTCGCGCTCGAGGTTCGCGGCCTGCGCGTCCTCCGGCCCCGGGACGACATAGGCCACCAGCTCCGCCTCACCCCGCGGGTCGGTCTCGGCCGTGACGCAGGCCCGGCGGACCCGCGGGTGCGCCTCGACGACCGCCTCGACGCGGGCGGGGTCCACCCAGGAGCCGCGGATCTTGAGGCCGCTGTCGCAGCGCCCCAGGATCTCCAGCTCGCCCCCGGGATGGAAGCGGCCGAGGTCGCCCGTGTCGAAGACGCGGGTGCGGCGGCGGGTCCCGTCCGGCGACGGCAGGTCCACCTCGACGAAGCCTTCGCCCTCTTCCCCGTCGGCGCCGGGACAGGCGGGCGCCAGGCCGCCGCCGCCCACCAGGATCCTCCCCGGGCGGCCCACCTCCACGAGGCGGCCGGGGTCGTCCGGCTCGCAGAGGTGGACCTCCGCGAAGCCGGCCACCAGACCGCAGGTGATCTCCTTCCCCGGCCGCAGCTCTCCCCCGGCCACGTCGTGGCACTCCGCCGTCGAGTAGAGGTTGGCGATCCGCACCCCCGGCAGCTCTTCCCAGGCGCGCTCCATGAGCGCCCGCGCGACCGGCTCGCCGCAGAGGACGAGCAGACGCAGACGGCGCAGCGCCTCTACCCCCTCCACGCAGTCGAGACAGGCGCCCAGCAGGCCCGGGGTCATCATGATCCGCGTGATCCCCAAGCGGACGACGGCCGAGGCCAGGGCGAAGGGGTCCCGCATGGTCTCGTCGCGGATCAGCACCACCGGGATTCCGCGGCACAGGGCCGGCACCACGTCCCAGATCCCGAAGATGTTGCAGCCCACCACGTCCCTCGCCGGGTCGAAGGGCCACAGCCGGCTGCGCCAGGCGTGGGAGAGCATGGACCCCGCGTGATCGGCGGCGACCATCCGAGGGACGCCCGTGCGGGTGCCGGAGGTGAAGGCGAGATGCGCCGTACGCCGCGGGTCGGGCTCCGGGAAGGCGGGGTCGGCGCTGTCGGAGGGAGGCTCCGCCTCGTCCTCGATCCAGAGTCGTGGTACCCCTTCCCAGAGTGAGCAGGGCAGCTCCTCGGCGATGCGGCGTGAGCTGACCAGCGCGCCGAGCTGCGCCGGCGCCGGCGTCTGCGCCAGCTCCATGAGCGCCCGCGGGTCCGGCTGCAGCGGCACGTAGGGCAGCCCCGCCTTCAGGCAGGCGAAATAGGTGATCACCCTCTCGGCGTCGTTCTCCAGCAGGACGCCGACGCCCGCCTGCTCCCGGCGCCCCGGCCAGCGCTTCAGCAGGGCGGCGGCCCGGGCTTCGATGGCGGGGCGCAGCTCCGCGCAGGTCAGGTACCCGTTCTCCTCCACGAGGATCGCCCTGGCCGGGGTCCGGGCGGCCTGCCGCTCGAAGGCGGAGTGGATGCAGTCAGGGTGGGGGGGACCTGCCGACTGTGACGGGCGGATGCCCTGGTACCAGGGAAGGGCGGTGCTGGAGTGGGGACTCACCGAGCCTGTCGGCGCTCCCGAAGGCGTGCGATCACCTCGGCCGCGGGTCTCGCCCGACCCTTCTCGATCTGGCGGTTACCCAGCTCGAGGATCTTGAGCAACGCCGAGATCTCCTGCATTCGCCCACAGCTGCCGTCCTGCATGACCACTCTCCCTTCTCCAATCTGGGGATGAGATGAAAGAGCACTTGCCCGAACGCCACCAGGTCCGTATCGTATCACTGTACTAGTTCATTGATACAGTGACGCCGAGGGCCACAGGGAGGCCGCGCCGCCGGCGCCACCCATCCGGGTCCCGCGCCGCAACGGTCACCCCGGGAGCGTCCCCATCCTGCACCTGCACATCGACCCGTCCAGCGGGGTCCCCATCTACCTGCAGATCATCGAGCAGGTCACCTACCAGATCGCCACGCGGGTGCTCCGGCCGCACGACGAGCTTCCCTCGGTGCGCGCGCTGGCCGGGCAGTACCTGATCAACCCGAACACCGTGGCCCGGGCCTATCTCGAGCTGGAGCACGGCGGGCTGATCTACAAGAAGCGGGGCACCGGCACCTACGTGGCCGAGAGGAAGGTGACCATGGGCCGGAAGGAACGGCTCGAGATCGTGCGCAAGTCGCTCGACAAGGCCCTGGTCCAGGCCGTCGAGCTGGGGTTGAGCCCCGCGGAGATGCGCCAGCTCTTCCGGGAGCGTCTTGCCCGGTTCAAAGAGAGCGGAAGGAGGAGCGATGACTGACACCGCCATCGCATTGGAAGGCCTGACCCATCGCTTCGGCAAGCGCCCCGCCCTGGAGGACCTCCACCTCGAGGTCCCCACCGGTGCGGTCTGCGGCTTCCTGGGGCGAAACGGGGCCGGAAAGACCACGGCCATAA
Source organism: Candidatus Latescibacterota bacterium (assembly GCA_964291625.2). Taxonomy (GTDB): domain Bacteria; phylum Latescibacterota; class UBA2968; order UBA8231; family UBA8231; genus UBA8231. The sequence continues at coordinate 1,177,947 of OZ220089.1, forward strand.
GAATCCTGATGAACGAGCTCCGCCCCTCGGCCGGACGGGTGGAGGTGCTCGGACTGGACCCGGCGCGGGGCTCCCTGGCGCTGCGGCGCCAGGTGGGGTACGTCCCGGAGAGTCCGGTCATGTACGGGTGGATGAAGGTGCGCCAGCTGGCCTGGTTCGCCGGCCAGTTCTACGACACCTGGGACGCGGCACGGGTCGCGGGGATGATCGACCGCTTCGGCCTCGACCCGGAGCAGAAGGTCAAGCACCTCTCCCGCGGCATGAACGCCCAGCTCGCCCTCGCCCTCGCCCTGGGCCACGAGCCTCGCCTGCTGATTCTCGACGAACCCGCCTCCGGCCTGGACGTGGTGGTCCGCCGCGACTTCCTGGAGAGCATCATCGGCCTCATCCAGGAGGAGGGGCGGACCGTCTTCATGTCGTCCCACCTGGTGCATGAAGTGGAACGCGTGGCCGACCGGGTAGCCATCATCGAGCAGGGCCGCCTGGTCGCCGAAGGGCCGGTGGACGAGGTGAAGGGCTCGGTCAAGCGGGTGTCGGTCCGCATGCCGGAGGACGCGGGGCCATTGACCGGGATCCCCGGCCTGGGGGAGGTGCAGGGTACGGGGGCGCATCAGCTGTTGACGGTGGTGGGGTACGGTGAGGAACAGGCGGAGCGCATCCAGGCCCAGAGTGGACGCATCGTCGAGGTGGAGGACCTGGGGCTCGAGGAGGCCTTCGTGGCGTACGCAAGAGCTGCCAGAGGACAAGGGCCATGAATCCGCTGCGTGCTCTGTTGTGGAAGGAAGTGCGGACGGCGGCCTACAGGATCGCCGCATGCGCCTGCCTCGCTCTGCTCGCCGGGCTGGCCCACATCGACTGGTCCTTTCCCTTGCCCGGCTGGGGCATATTTGCCTGGCTGACTGGTGACCCCTTCTCCAGCCCAGGGCTAACCCTCCAGGCAGTGTGCCATCTGGTCGGCATTCTCGGCGCCATACTGATGGCCATGGACCTGGTGGCCGGTGAACGTAGCCGGGGGACGCTGCCCTTCCAATCCAACCTGCCGGTTAGGACGGCCTGGCTGCTTGGAGCGAAGTACGCAGTCGGGGCCGCGGGGCTTCTTGCAGTGCTGGCCGCGTACTGGGCAGGCGTCTTCCTCGGAATTCCACACTGGGGGAGCGTCTCTTGGAGCACCTCCTGGCATTCGTACGAACAACCCTTGCTCATGGAAACCCTGAAGGATGTCGGGTACGGCCGGATCCTGCTGCTCTGGTTCCTGTTCTACCTGATCTTCTACTCAGGTGCGTTCCTCTCGTCCACCTTGAGCAACCGCGCCTTCCAGGCCGCATGGACCAGCCTGCTGATGGTTGGTGTCTGGATCTTCTTGCCTCTAGGCCTCCGCCAGATGCCTGATCCTGTTTCCCTCTCTCTGCGGCAGGTCCTTGAGAATGGACTCCACGCTGGCCTGATCCTGCGACCAGCCTTCGACCCGACGCTGCTGCTTGCCAGGGCGGCCGTAGCCTTCCTGCTGGCTGGTTGCGTGCTGGCATGGTGCTGCCGGGCCTTTCGAGCGCAAGGGGGGCGTCGATTCCAGTGGGTCATGATCGCCCTCTTCCTGACATGTCTGGTTGTCTGGTATGGGCCAAGACCGGAGTCCAGCTCGAAGACCGTGGAATACTGGGTCCAGCCGGTGGGCCGGCTTCCCTATGAAGCAGAAGTCGTAGATCTGGCGGTGAGAGACGGAACTGCGGTCGTGCTGCTGACATCCGGACTGAGCATCGTCGACGTGGCGGACTGGCAGTCACCAAGGGAAGTCGGCCGGGTGGAGGTGGACGGCTGGCAACTGCGCACGCTGGCCGTTTCAGACTCGGCGGCCTATGTCTGGGGATGGACTAAGGAGCAGGACAGTGCAGGGGTGGCCGTATTCGATCTGCGCCTGCCCGAACGCCCCCGGCTGCAGACTCGGCGGCTTCTCTATCCCATCGAGGCGGGCCCCACCCCCTGGCTCGACCATACTCCCCGCCTGACGGCCTGGACCGTCAGGGACGGACACCTCTACGCCGGCCTGCTCGGCAGCGAGTTCCTCGAGCTGCACAGCTTCGACGTGCGAAGTGGTGGCGCCCCTCAGCCGATCCAGGGGCTGCGGGTCGAAGAGACGGCCAGGCATGTCTGGAACAACGACTGGGAGATGCACCTGGCCGGCGACAAGGCCTTCCTCACCCTGGGACACGACCTCGTCGTCCTTGACCTGGCCGACCCAGCGGCAATGCACGAGCTGAGCCGGACCTCCCTTCGCCGGTTCGGACACTCCTCCAGGCGGTATGAAGAGTTGATGGAGTCATTCCATCTCCAGCTGTCTCAACTGCCAGACGAAATCGCCTCGGAGATGGAAGCCCACAGACGGGGACTGGTACACCGAAACAAGGAAGGGGAGCCCATCGGCAACCGGCGCTACTTCTGGATCTCCTTCCCGCCGGCGCTGGGGCCGGTCGCCCTGGCCGGCAACAAGGCCTACGTCCCACGCTTCTGGCCCCGGGAGCTGGCCGTACTCGACATCAGCGATCCTCGGCGCCCGGTGGAGGTTGGTTACCTGCGTGGGAAGTCACCCTCCCAACTGGTCAAGAGAGGAAGACTCGTCCACTCCCTGACGCCGTGGGGTGGCATCCGAGCCTATTCCGTGGACCAGGACGGCACCTTGCTGACTCCGACTAGGTTCCGGAGGCTGCAACTTGGGGACGGCCCCAACAGAAGGCCGCGAGCCAAGGGCTTGGTACCAGTGGACGATCACCTCTGCGCAATCGCGGACAGCAGCCTTGCCATCTTCAGAATCCCCCACCCTGACTGAGGGATTCCTTGCGTCTCAGGGCGTTGGCAACTCCACGGGCGCCGAACTCGTGAACACCGACTCCGGCAACTCATCGAAGACAGCCACACCCGTGTGCCCGCGCTCCCCGCGGCCGTCGGAGAGCAGGATCGATCCGTGGCGCTGCCAGTTGGTCCACGGGCCGATGAAGCGCGGCTCCGCGTCGGCGGCGTCGCGGTAGAAGGCCCACTGGGTCACCAGCCGTGACTCCTGGTCGATCCAGACGGCGTACTTGTTCTGCGGGGTGACCCCCACGTCCCTGAAGGTCAGCTCCACCACGTCGGCGGGCCGGCCGTCCGCGGTGGCGTCCGGTCCCCGGTGTCGCAGGGTGACGCCGGTGTCCTTCAGCTTGTAGGGCATGACCAGCCAGTACGAGTCGTTGATCCAGGCGCGGTAGCCCTGGTCGAGGCGGGCGGCCAGGGTGTCGGGGTCGCTGACCTCCACGCCGGCGGCGAAGGCGCGGCCCTCCTTTGTGTGGATGTTCATCAGCACCGTCAGGTCGTCCTGCTCGAAGCGGATGTCCCCGGTCCACCTGTCCCACACGTGGAGGCGGATGCCGAAGAAGCGCCAGGTGATGTAGCGGGTGGCGTCCCAGTTGGCGCGGCCGCCCATGGCGGCCATGACCTCGTCCGCCAGGGCGATCGCCTTCGGGTCGGAGCCGGCGGCGTCGAAGCCGGGAGCCGGCGGGTTGTCGGCGGCGTGGGCGGCGCCGATCAAGGAGAAGATGACCAGGAGTGAGCGCATCATGAGGGGTTTCCCTTGGGCTGCGGGTGATCTGAGAACGTGTCTGGTCGCGCAGAGTCAGCCGCGGGTGGCGCTCTGCGCGGGCAGGAACAGCCCTTCCACCAGGCCGGGCACCCGCGGGCCGGTACCCTGCGCCTGAAGATGCTCCGCCCATGCCTCGAGATAGCCTTCGAACGTCTCGTTGGTGGTCACATCCCAGCCGTTCAGTTGGCCGCAGTCGCGCCATAGCGAAGGATCCTCGAGAAACCGGTCCAGCAGGGCGATGGCAATGGTGCCGTTGACTTCGCGGATGACCGGATCCTCCTCCAATCTGTCCAGATTGCCAGCCAGCCAGGCTCGGAGATCGCCATCGGCGGGTTGTTCATACCCTTGCTGGATCTCCTCGGCGTAGGTCCTGAAGTGCGGCGCGAACGCTTCTGCCTCGAGGACACACGGGGGCGGATTGTCTCTCCAACCATTCGCAAGCCGATGCAGGACGAAGAGCGACGCCAGCTCGCACAAGCTCTCTTCGAACCACTTGTGCTTGTGTTCCCTGTGCCGGTCGAAGTTGGTCATGAGATGGCACAGCTCGTGCGAGAATTGGTACACGTACTGGCACCAGTACGTATCCCGGGCGCTGATTCGGATCTGGTAGGGCCTGTGATCGTAGAAGGCTCTCGGCGATTGGCTCCACCAGGCGACCTGGATGGGAGCAGCCGGATGCTTGTTGAAGGCTTGTATGAGCACTTCGTACGCGGAGTCCAGGACCCCGTGGACGGCAGAGAGGCTCACACCTCCCCAGTTGCTGTTCTCTATCGTTATTCGTCCCTGTTCCATCACTCCGCCCCACTGACCTTGGGCGACGCCGGGCGGGTGCCGTGAGGGCCGCATTCGCGCGGGCCGAGCATGCTCGGGCCCCCCGGATGGTTCCCAGAGAACCATCTTCGCTGGCGCGACCGGGCCAACAGGCTGCCCAGTTCGTCCGTGCGTCCGTAGAAAGTCCAGGAGGTGGCCACCGGGAGTAAGGTAGCTATTATTCCTCAGTCGTCACCCAAGGAGATGGCTCTTCCCGGACAGCCGGCCTGAAGTTCAGACGGCCCCCCTGACGACCTCCTATACTAATCCGGCTGGATCCGACCCCATGCACTCTTTCCGCAACAACCGTCTGCGCGATCATGAAATGCCGCTGAGCACGGTGTGGCTGCTCAACGACATCGCCGAGTCGAGGGGCCGACAGGAGCTGTTCACGCGCCAGTCGCCGCAGGCCCTCAAGGCGCTCCGCGACGCCGCGGTCATTCAGAGTACCGAGTCCTCCAACCGGATCGAGGGCGTGACGGTCGCTCCGGACCGCCTGCACCCGCTGGTGCTCGGCCAAGCCAAGCCCCGGGACCGCTCCGAGCAGGAAGTCCAGGACTACCGACGCGCCTTGAACGAGATTCACTCCGACTACGCCGCTCTCACCATCTCACCGGACACCTTGCTGCGCCTGCATTCCCTTTGCCAATCCGCTGCCGGCGACGCGGGCCAGTTCAAACGAGTCGACAACGACATCGTGGAGTTCCTGCCCGGGCAGGCCCCTGTGGTCCGGTTCCGCTGCGTGAAGGCTGCGGAAACCCCCGCGGCTGTAGAAGAACTCTGCCAGCACTACCAGTACGCACTCGACCAGGAGAACATCCCGCCCCTTGTCGCCATCGCCGCCCTCGCCCTGGACTTCCTCTGCATCCACCCTTTCCGGGACGGGAACGGCCGCGTGTCCCGGCTGCTCACCCTGTTGGCCCTCTACCAGCACGGCTACGAGGTCGGTCGCTACATCAGCCTGGAACGCCTCATCGAGGAGTCCCGGGAGTCCTGCTACGAGTGCCTCCGGCTCAGTTCCCACGACTGGCACGACGGAAGACACGAGCTGACGCCCTGGTTCAACTTCCTCTTTGCGATCCTCCGCCGAGCCCATGTCGAGCTGGAGGAACGCGCCGGCCAGATCGCGTCCCCACGGGGCGAGAAGTCCCGGCGCGTACTTGCCGCCATTCGCGCCCAACCGGACGAGTTCCGCCTGCGAGACCTGGAACGCGATTGCCCCGGGGTGGGCCGGGAATGGATCCGCACCCTTCTCGCAGAACTGAAGAGGTCAGGCGATGTAACCTGCCGCGGCCGGGGTCCGGGGGCGCGCTGGCGTTTTCTCGGGAATGAGGGTAGCAGCCCTTGAGTAAGGGTAGTGATAGGGGTATTTGCTGAGATGGAGGGAGTCGAAAACCGCGGGGCCGAAGGCGCGCCCCCCTCCCTCCGCGCCGCGGTGCCGCCGCGGGTCCGGCGGGAGCTGGCCGGGGTCGTCGCCCCCGGCGAGGAGTTCCGCCTCGCGGTAACCACGGACATCCGCCTCGACGGCCGCTACGGCGAGGCCTGGCTGATGGCCACCGACGACCTGCTGGTGGCCTTCAGCCCCGACGGCGGCGGCCCCGCCGACCTGGTCTCCCTGCCCCTGGCCGAGATCCAGGGGGTCGAGGTGCGGGAGGACCTGGGGACCGCGGCCCTCAAGGTGCGCACCGGCGAGCGCGGCGCCACCATGGCCGTGTTCTCCAAGAGCCTGGTGCCGGCCCTCTCCGAGCTGCCCGGCCGGGTCGAGGGCCTGGTCCGCCAGGCCCGCTCGGGGGATTCCGACGGCGAGGTGCTCCACGGGCGGCTGGCCGGGGCGCGGGCCGGGCGCAAGCGCTGCGACCGCTGCGGCCAGGTCATCCCCCGCCGCTACGGGGTCTGCCCGGCCTGCCTGGAGAAGGGCAAGCTCCTCTTCCGGCTGCTCGGGTATGCCAGGCCCCACTGGCGGCTCATCAGCTTCAGCCTCTCCCTCATGGTGCTGGCCACGGTCATCGGCCTGAGCCCGCCTCTGCTGCAGAGGGTGCTCATCGACGATGTCCTGAATCTCGACGCCCCTGCCTCCACGACCGCCGAGGAACGCTTCGACCTGCTGGCTCTCCTGCCGGTCTCCGAGGGCGACCGGGTGGCGGCGCTGGCCTGGCTGGTGGGCCTTCTGATAGGGATCAACCTCACCGTCACCGTCCTGTCGGCCCTGCGCGGCTACATCATGGCCCGCATCGGGCAGCGCGTCACCTACGGCCTGCGCAACGAGGTGTACGCCCATCTCCACGCCCTGTCGCTCAGCTACTACACCAAGAACGAGACCGGGCGCATCATGGCCAGCGTCACCCACGACGTGGGGCGCCTGCAGGACTTCATCAGCGACGGCCTGCAGGAAGCGATCCGCGACGTGCTCACCCTGGTCGTCATCTGCGTCATCCTCTTCTGGCTCAATCCCGGGCTCGCGGCCCTGGTGCTCCTGCCGACGCCCCTGCTGGTGTGGGCGACTCTCCGCTTCGGCCGCAAGCTGCACGCCATCTACCGGCCCTTGTGGCGCCGCTGGGCGGGCTTGAGCGCCCTCCTCGCCGATACCATCCCCGGGGTGCGCGTGGTCAAGGCCTTCGCCCAGGAACGGCGGGAGGTGGGCAAGTTCAAGGGGCGCAGCCTCGACCTGCTGCGGGGGGAGCTGCGGGTGGCGTGGATGCGCAGCCTCTTCGGCCCGGTCATGTCCTTCGTGACCGCCATCGGCATGATCATCATCTGGTGGGTCGGGGGCCGCGACATCCTGGCCGGCGAGCTGACCCTGGGTGACTTCGTCGCCTTCACCATGTACATGCACCGCTTCTACGGACCGGTGGAGAGTCTGTGCCGCCTCAACCACCGCTTCCAGCACGCCGCCACCTCGGCCGAGCGCGTCTTCGACGTCCTCGACACCCACCCGGAGATCCTCGACCCGGCCGGCGCCGCGACCATGCCGCCCATCGAGGGCCGGGTCGAGTTCCGCGGCGTCCACTTCGGCTACGAGGAGGAGAAGCCGGTCCTCGAGGACCTGAGCTTCACCGTCGAGCCGGGCGAGATGATCGGCCTGGCCGGCCACAGCGGCGCCGGCAAGAGCACCCTGATCAACCTCATCTGCCGCTTCTACGAGCCCCAGGAAGGGGCGATCCTCATCGACGGCCACGACACCCGCGGGGTGAACCTGCGATCCCTGCGCGAGCAGGTCGGCGTGGTCCTGCAGGATCCCTTCCTCTTCAACGGCACGGTGGCCGAGAACGTCGCCTACGGCCATCCCGAGGCCTCCCTCGAGGAGATCGTGGCCGCGGCCAAGGCCGCCAACGCCCACGACTTCGTCATGAACATGCCCGACGGCTACGACACCCTGGTCGGCGAGCGCGGCCTGCGCGTCTCCGGGGGCGAGCGCCAGCGGATCTCCATCGCCCGCGCCATCCTGCGGGACCCGCGCATCCTCATCCTTGACGAAGCGACCTCCAACGTCGACACCCAGACCGAGGCGCAGATCCAGGAGGCCCTGGAGCGGCTCGTCCGGGGACGGACCACCTTCGCCATCGCCCACCGCCTGTCGACCCTGAAGAACGCCCACCGCCTGCTCATCCTCGAGAAGGGGCGGCTCGCCGAGATCGGCACCCACGACGAGCTGATCGCGCGGGACGGCATCTACGCGAACCTGTGCCGCCTGCAGACCGAGATGTCCCGACTGAGGGCCTGGTAGAGATGCCGCAGCGCCACGACCTGGCCGCGGAGGTGACCTACCTCGACCCGGAGAAGGCGCGGTTCCACGTCGACGCCTTCGAGGACCTGAACCTCGAGCTGGCCGGGGACCGGACCTGGTCGAGGGTCCGGGTCAGGCGGGCCTTCCCCCTGACGCGGGACGACTGCTTCATCGTCGTCCAGGACCGCGACGGCCAGGAGATCGGCTCGCTGGCCCGCCTCGACGCGCTGGACCCGGACAGCCGGCAGGCCGTGGAGGAGGAGCTGGAGCGGGCCTACTTCACGCCGCGGATCGAGCGCATCGCCAAGGTGACGACCGCCTACCGTGTGCCGCGCTGGGAGGTGGAGACCGACCGCGGACCCCGCGCCTTCGAGATCTACTCGAGCCGCCGCGACGTCCGGGTGCTCGACGGCGGCCGGGTGCTGGTGCAGGACGCCGACGGCAACCGCTACGAGATCCCCGACTACCGTCGCCTGGACCCGGCCAGCCGAGCCTTGGTCGAGGAGATGCTGTGAGCGACCCCAGGGGTGTTGCGATGGGGACGGTCGGATTGCCGGGCGCCTGGTGCCTGGCCGGAGTGATAGGTCTGCTGATGTTGGCGGGGCCAGAACCCTCAACCGCAACGGATGTACCCACAGTGTTCTTTGCCGGCGTCGACAGCACCGGCCGGGCACAGGCGCAGAGCAATGCGGACGGCTACGTGCTGATCGAGTCGCCGGAGTACCCGCGCGGCCTTTGGCTGCGGTTGCTCGATTCCGCCGGTCGGCCCCTCGCTGGCCTCCAGGTCGAATACCAGGGCCGGCCCGACAGCCTGGTGGCCCTGCACTGCGTCGATCCGGCAGGGAAGGTGCAGGAAACGCTCGTCTGGACCCGGCCACAGGGGGACCCTCTTCCCCTGACCCTGAAGGCGCGGAAACCTGCCGGGGAACTGCCGGCAGGATTGATCCCCTTCGATTTGCAGATTGACCCGACCGCTCCATTGAAGTTGGAGCTATCGCTCGAGACCCAACTCACTGGTTGGGAGGAGGTGGAGTCTTTCCTGCGAGCCCGTTGGAGAGGGCGAACTGGACGGGTGGCCTTCCGGTTCGACTACAACGAGAGCATCTTTTTGAGGATCTCACTCGATCGGCCCCATGCCATAGACCAGCTCCTGGCCTATCTCCAACAGTTGCGTTCATGGGGGATTGCCCACGAAAGGCCCTTCGGTCTCGAAGTGCATGATATCGATGACCTCACCGGCTTCCAGGAGACAGTGGTTCTCTATACCTCTCCGATCCTGGACCCGAACCTGGACCGTGTGGTCCAGAGGGCCATGGGCCATCGTTCGCCAATCCTCCTCAGAAAGGAGAGCCTCCATCACCTGACCCGGCTCTTCGCCTGGGATGACAGCATCCGTACTCTGCAAGGCCTTGAGCATGCGATCAACCTGGGGGAGATCTCGCTGATCAGAAACCAGATCTCTGACCTGACTCCCCTCGCTGCCTTGAACAATCTGACAACTCTGTCGCTGGGCGAGAATCATATCGACGACCTGACAGCCCTGGCCAATTTGAGGAACCTCACAGCCCTGTCGCTGAGTAACAACCAGATCGGAGACCTGACACCGCTAGCCGATCTGGAGAACCTGACAACCCTGGCTCTGAGGAAAAACCAGGTTGAGGACCTGTCGCCGCTGGCCAACTTGAACAGTCTGACATCGCTGTCCCTTGGAGGAAACCAGATCGAAGACCTGGCACCGCTGGCGAGCTTGAACAACCTTGCTGAGCTATCGCTCTCGCAGAATCGTATCTACGATCTTGGGCCACTTGCCAATCTGAACAACCTGACATCGTTGTCGGTGCGGCAGAATCCGATAAGCGACCTGACACCGTTGGCGAATCTGAGCAGTTTGATATCCCTGGGGCTGGGAAATAACGAGTTTCTCGAGGATCTGACGCCTTTGGCCAACTTGGAATACTTGACATCTCTGGAGCTGAACAACACCCGTGGCATTGACCTGTCCCCCTTGGCCAGTCTGGACAACCTGACCGAATTACACCTGTTCGGCAGCCGCATGACAGATATTGGTTCGCTAAGGAAGTTGAGGAATCTGAGAGAACTGAGCCTGGGATACAACTTGCAGAGCGATATCGAACCCTTGACAGTTCTAACCAATCTTGAAGTGCTGGACCTGAGGGACAACCAGATAACGGATCTGTTGCCGCTGGCCAGTCTGACCAACCTGACATCGATAAGGTTGGGGGGCAACTGGATCCAGGATCTGACCCCGTTGGCCGATCTGAAAGGGCTGACAGAACTCACACTATGGGGAAACCAGATCCAGGACCTGACTCCGTTGGCGGGCCTGGCCAACCTGCGGCTACTATTGCTGGACAGGAATAAAGTAGCTGATGTGGCGCCGCTGGCCGCCTTGAACAGCCTGCGGGAGCTGAGCCTGAAGGATAACCGGATCATCGATCTCGAGCCGTTGGGAGACATGGACAACCTGACAGGGGTGAACCTGCAGAAGAACCAGATCGTCGATGTGAGCCCGCTGACCAGAATGGATGGCCTGCGGTGGGTCTACTTGGGGAACAACCCACTCGGCCCCCAGGCTCTGGACGTGCACATCCCCGCCCTTCGAGAAAGGGGGATTTTTGTCACGTACTGACCGAATAGTGAAGTCAGGCCTGTTCCTCGGGTCCGCCGTTCTCTCCCTGGCGGTGGCCGGCTGCGGGGACGATCCCACCGGACCGGAGCCGGGGGCGGAGCCCATCACCCTGGCGGCGGCCCTGGCCGAGACCGGGCGGCATGCCGGCGCGGGCAACGATCTCGCGTGGGGGTACCGGCTCGCCGTCGACCTGCTGAACGCGAGAGGCGGCATCGCCGGCCGTCCGGTGCAGCTGATGATCCGCGACGATGAGAGCGACCCGGAGACGAGCGCCCGCCTCTACTCCGGGTTCGCCGCCTCCGACTCGATCGACGCCCTCCTCGGTCCGTACAGCAGCGTGATCACCGAGGCCGTGATCCCCGTCGCCGAAGCCGCGGGCATTCCCCTCGTCGCCCCGCTTGCGGCGGCACCCGAGCTCTGGGCGGGGCAGCAGCGGCAGTGGAGCGTCCAGATGCTGAGCCCGGCTCCCACCTATGCACAGGGCTCGGTGGAGGTGGCCGCGGTGGGCGGCGCCGAGACCGTGGCCCTGATCTACGAGGACACCGCCTTTCCCCGCTCCCTGGCCAACGGCGTGCGCGAGGCCGCCGAAAAGCACGGGCTCGAACTGGTGCTGGACCAGGCCTACGCCGCCGGAGAAGCGGACCACGAGGCCCTGGCCGCGGCGGCCCGGGACGCGGGCGGGGACCTCTTCGTCATCGCAGGATACGGCGAGGACCAGGTCGCCTTGCGAATCGCCGTGGACGAGGCCGGGTACGTGCCCGTGATGTTGAGCGTCAACAGCCCCGCGTCCCCCCTGTTCGTCTCGGGAGTGGGGGAGCTGGCTCGATGCGTGGCCGGGGGCGCTCCCTGGGTGCCGGCGGTTCGCACCTCCGGTTTCATCGCGGACAGCCAGACCCTGGTCGGGAAGTACGAAGCCGCCGAGGGGACGAGCCCCGACCACCGCCCCGCGGGCGGGTTCGGAGCGGTGGAGGTCATGGCCGAGGCCATCGAGGCGGCACTGGCCGAGAGCGGAGAGCTCGATCCGGCCGCGATCCGCGACCAGCTCTTCGCCCTGGAGACCGAGACGGTGCTGGGCCCCTTCAGCGTCTACCCCCTCGGCGATTCCCGGGCCGGCGCCCAGCGCGGCCTCGAGGGGGTGCAGGTCCAGTGGCAGGACGGCGAGGAGGGGGGGCTCGCCCTGCGCATCATCCACCCGGAAGCGCTCGCCGAGGCGTCTCCCTGCTTCCTGCGCTGATCGGCCGGGGGCCGGAACTCACTCCACCGGTTCGTAGGGGAACGAGGAGTGATGGAGGTTGATCCGCAGCTTCCCCTCCCCGTCCCGGAAGTAGCCGAAGGTGTACTCCACCTTCGCTTCGGTTCCGGTATTCGCGTCGGTGAAGTAGTAGTTGCCCATGGCGATCGCCGAGTCGCCATCGATGGCGAACCCCGCGTTCTCGAAGCGGACCGCGCTCCAGGGCTGGATGGCGAACCCGTGGTCCTCGGGAAGGGCGCCGGTCACGAAGTAGGAGACCGCCTCCTCCCTCGTTGAACGGAACTGCTTCTCCGACGCCTTCGTCGGCTTGAACAGCACCGGCCCTTCGGCATACCCGTACAGAGCATCGACGGTCCGTTCCGCCACGGCCCGGTAGTCCTCTCCTTCCGAGTACGCGGCCCCGATCGCGACGATCGCAGCGCCCCAGTCTTCCTGGGCCTCCAGGATCTCGCTCTCGGTAATCCTCCCCTTCGCGGCACTACCCTCTGCATATGCCATCGTCAATACCGTCCCTGCCAGCGCTGCGGAAATGACCAAGGTGACATTCACTCTGTTCCCTCCCCCTCAGCTAGATGGAAGTGGCCCGCATCTCGTCGGACCAGTCGCGCCACATATCCTCCTGCGGCGGCTCCTGTTGGGTCTCCTCGATGTCCTTCTTCACGAAGTCGTAGAGCACGGCCTGGCGCAGCTGGCGCGAGGTGTTGGGGCTGGCCATGTGGCCAAGGCGGTGGTGCCAGAAGACGATGTCGCCGGCCTGGCCGTGGGTGTCGACGGGGGCGCGCTGGTTGAAGGCGGTCCTCACCTTCTCGTAGGCGGCCTCGTCGTTGTCGCGGCAGTACTGGGAGGTGAAAGTGGGGTAGAAGGCGCGGTGACTCTCGGGCCAGACCATGAAGCTGCCGCCGCCGGGGGGCACGTCGTCGATGTAGCCGACCACGCCGAGGTGGAAGGGGTGGCCGTCGGTGTGACAGCCCAGGGCCTGGGCCGGGTGGTCGCCGTAGGGCAGGGTGCAGTAGATTCCGCGGATGCGCTGCGGCTGCACGAGCTGCCCCTCGCCGAGCATCTGCTCGGCCATGGCCCACACCCGGGGCTCGGTGGCCAGGAGGCGCACCATCCACGGCTCGCCGCCGGGGTCGCGCAGGTTCCAGCGGAAGCCGCGCCGGTGGTTGCCGCTGTCGGGGTTCTCCTCGTCCTCGCGCCAGGGGCCGACCCAGGTGTCGGGGTCGTCCCGCCGGCGGCCCGAAGGCGCGCCCTCCCACAGCCGGGCGCGGGCCCGCTCCATGAGGCCGGGGTCGAGCACCCCCCGCTTGATGAGGTAGCCGTTGCGCTTGAAGAAGCCCATCTCGCCGGTCGTCAGCCGCATAGTCCGTTCCTTTCGGCCGAGAGTATAGACCCGAGGGCCCCCGCCGCGGGAGTGCCCCAACCGGAGATCCGCGAAGAATGGAAGCGCTGTTCCACCCCTATGCCTTCGGCGACGACGAGCGGGCCGTCCTCGACCGCGACGGACACTTCGCGCTGCCCGGCATCCTCACCGACTCGGCCCGCACGCACCTGACCGCGGCCCTGGCCCGCATCCAGTCGATGCCGCGCGAAGACGAGGAGCATCCTCCCCAGCGGTTCTCCGCCGAGTTCGACGCCTGTCTCGAGAGCCTGATCGGCCATCCCCAGCTGCTGGACCTCGTGCGCCGGGTGCTGGGGCCGGAGATCCGCTACGACCACTGCGTGGCCCTCAACCGCGAGGGCGGCAACCAGGGGAGCCGGTGGCACAGCCACGAGTACGCCGACGACGACCCGGCCCTGGGCTTCGTGCGCGTGTTCTTCTACGTCAATGGCTTCGAGGCCGACGACGGCGGGCTGAAGGTGGTCCCCGGCAGCCACCTGTACCGGGACCCCGCCATCCACGCGGACTCCGATGCCGCGCTGGCCCAGGGATGGATGGCGGGGAAGGTGCATCCGGTCAGCGGCGAGCCACTCCGCATCGAGGAGCTCTCGGTGCCGGCGGGGACGGTGGTGCTGATGTGGACCCATGCTGCCCACGGGGTCAACCCGCGCAAGGAACGGAGCGACACCCGCTGGTGCGTGGTCTATGCGTACCGCAACCCGGGGCGGGAGTCGCGGGCGCGGTGGCTCACCCCGGCCTTCGAGAGGAAACCGATCCCGGGCGCCGAAGGGTTGATGAGCCTCTACTGATCAACTCGCTGCCCACGATCTTCGCCGAGTCCGGTGAGATCGACTGGGACGGCACGCGTGCCGTGATCGACAAGTCCCTCGAAGGGGACTGCGCCCGGCCGACTGGGCCAAGGGCACGCCCGAGACCCTGGCCGACTTCTACAAGGCCTGCGGCCGCGAGGCGCCGGTGATGTTCGTGGGTGCCGTGCCGATCGGCACCCTCGAACTGGTGGCCGACGACCCGAACATGTGGGCCTTCAAGGAGGACCTGACGCTCAACTACGCCCACGAGGTCCTCATGCGCTGGGGCGACCGCTGGACCATGACCGGCGGCGGCGGCATCAAGCGCCACTACGTGCTGTGGCCCCACGGCTGCAACGCCTGGCTCGATGTCCTCATCTACTGCAACCTCCCCCCGCCGAAGCTCTACTGGGAAGCCCTCAAGCGGAACGACGCGGCCGAGGCCTGGCGCCTCGCCCTGCACCACGAACAGCCGTTCTGGGACCTGTGGCCGGTCTTCCCGGCCGGCGGCGACGGGCTGATCCACGCCATGATCGAGGTCTGCGGCGTCGCCCCCCGCTGGCGCCGGTCCCCCGCTCCCAACGCCACCGGGGAGGAGATGGAGCAGGTCCGCGATCTCCTGCGGGGGCTGGAGCTGCTGTAGCCGCGAACCGCTGGCGGCCTCCGCCGGATGCGGCAACCCGACGGCCCTGGCAGCACTTCAGCCCGGGAGAGTGCTCCTGGGTTCAATTGCCCACCCTCTCAACGGATCAACAGGATTCGTCGGGAGTCCGCTCCATGGGTCCAGGAGAGACGCACCAGGAACACCCCCGAGCCCAGGGATCTCCCGTCCAGAGAAACGTTATAGGTCCCGGGTTCCTGGAATTCGTCTACCAGTGTTGCCACTCGTTGACCCACTAGGTTGTATACCGACAAGGTTACTGGTCCGACTGCCCCCAGCCGATAGGATATCTGTGTTTGGGTGTTAAACGGGTTGGGGTAGTTCGGCAAGAGAACAGTTCGATCTGTCAATCCCGGCCCCGTCAACTCAACAGCCGTAGAGGTAGATAGAAAGGGCGACATATCCCACACGATTGTCTCCGCTCCATAGATACTGGAGGAGGAAACCAAGACACTCCCATCGCGTGAGAGTCTCAGGTCACTTATCCTCTCCAAATGGCTCCCAACCGAATCTACCGCGGTTCCGGAGCTTGTATCCCACACCATGATGTTCTTGGAGAACAGACTCCTCGTGCCAATCATCAGCGATTGGTCAGGGGTAAAAGCAACCGGAATGTGCCAGTTGCACTCCTGGATAGTGGACAATGGCTCGAGGGTGTAAGCATCCCACAGTCTTAGGACGTCCCCAAAGGCAACGCTGATCAATATGTCTCCATTGGGGGACAACTTTACGCAATGGACCTGTTCGGAATGCTCCCAAACAGCAATCCGGCTATTGTCCTGCGGATCCCAGACTTGGGTTGTGTTTTCAACCGCACAGGCCAGGAGACCGGTAGGCAGATACGTCAGACTCCGCGAATGCGTTTCTACCGGCCCCACACTCCCTGATTTGGTTCCGGTGGGGACATCCCACAAGACAATGGAACGGTCTTTGTTGGTAGTAGTCGCAAGGGTCTCCCCATCGGGAGAAAAATCCAGAGAGTAGACTGTCCCGTTAAGAGTCATGGATGATCTTGGTTGGGTGGCCCACACATCCCACAGAACCGCTCTTCTGCTGTTGTGAGAAACGGTCGCCAGGGTCTCTCCATCGGGAGAAAACACCAGTCTCCTGATCGCCGTGTTGTCTCCACCGGTCAGTTTTGCCTTCATGGTGCCGTCGGGACTCAGAAGTCCCACACTCCCTGCGGGAGAGGCACCAACATACACCGTAGTTCCGTCAGAAGACCAGTGAATGGGAGGATGGTATTTTATGTTAGGGTCTGCGGTAGTCAGCAACTCTCCCGTCTCCACATCCCAAAACTCAAGAACCGATCCCCCGTCAATAGTGGTCACCGTCCCTCCGTCCGGCGAGATTCCGAGCCCGTACAAGTTGCGCGAGTAACCGCCCAAACCAACCTGCCTTTCATAGGTTTGGGCGTCCAGGATATGTACTGCTTTGCCGTCTGTAGACCCAACGGCCAGCTGATTCTCGTAGGAGTCGAAAAACACATCTCCGAGAATGGAATCTTCAACGGGGACGGTAGCCCGAAGATCCCCAGTAGACACATCCCATACCCTCATAACATTCCGACTCCCGGCCGCCAGCAGTCCGCCTGGAAGAAACTCCAGATCCGTAGTCCAAGGTTCGTTGTTGAGGATGAATCTTGGAGTTGAGGAAAGGGACACCATATCCCATACGAAAACTTGATCTCCCCATACCCCCCCGCTGACAAGGACTGTTCCGTCGGGGGAAAACACCACAGTCCTGATCTCTCGGCTGTGTCCACTAAGAGCAACTAACTGATTCTCCGTCTCTACGTCCCATATACGGATAACCGGACGGGCGTCGTCCCAATCGTGGGTTGCCAAGAGGGTTCCATCGGGGGAAAGGGCGACATTAGCAGCGTATCCGCTGCTGGGCTCGAAAGTGCGCAGTTCTTTCCCAGTGGATGCGTCCCACAAGCGCGCCTGAGCAGAACCGGTAACCAGTGTTAGTCCATCCCGGGAAAACTCAATGTCCGAAACCGAGGTTCGGAGGACCAGCAACTCCTCTCCAGTCAGTGGATTCCACACCCGAGCGGTGGATCCCCTGCCTCCGGTAGCCAGGAGCTTTCCGTCGGGGGAAAAGGCTATAGGACCATGCCCACTCAGGATCAACTTTCTCTCACCATTGGTTGCGTCCCATAGGCTGATGGTTCCCTCTCCCGCGCTTGTTGCCAGGAGTCTCTTCCCGGGAGCAAAAACCATCCGAGGGCCATAAAAGGGGGAGTGGGTCTTCAGCAAGGCTGATGCTTCATAGGTTTCTGTGTCGTATAGCCAAATCCCCGCTCCGGTTGAAACCGCCAGTCGGGAACCATCATGGGAATAGGATGCGTTGTACAGGCTTCCTTGGCCCAGGTAATTGATCGCTCCGTTGGGCAATCCGAAGTCCTGGGCAAAGCAAGCAGATGCGCCCAAGAACACAAGGAACACCAATGCCCGTCGCCTTGGTTCAACCGCACCCGGCAATCGCGGTAGTGTTCTTTCCATTTTCCCCATTGGAACCCGATCGGGTCAGCGGAGCAGGGTGGGGCTTCCGCGTCCGAATGGGTCTTGGTTGTAGCCAGTTGGGACAGACAAACCCCGCTCGCCAGGGGCGGCCCCGGCAAGAGACAGGGCGGGCTCCGTGAACCCCGCGCGGAACCGGCTCAGGCGGCGCCGGCGAGCGCCTCCCGCCCGAACCGCTCGACCGCCTCCAGGGTCTCGCGCACGTCGTCCCAGGTGGTGGTGTGGTTGAGGATGCACAGCCGCAGGGCGAAGGTCCCGTGAAGAAGGGTCGATGAGAAGAAGGCGCGGTCTTCCCAGAAGGCGCGGGCGAGCACCGTCTTGTTGATCTCCTCGAGCGCTCCTTCGCCGAGGTCGGTCTCGGCGGGCCGGATGCGGAAGCAGACGATCCCCAGGGACGCGGGATTGACGATCTCCAGGTCCGGACTCGCCCGGACGTAGCTCTCGGCCCGGGAGGCAAGCTCCATCCCCCGGGAGACGGCGCTGCGGAAGGCGGCCATCCCGAAGGTCTGGATCGACACCCAGACCTTCAGGGCTCGGACCGAGCGGCTCAGTTGCAGGCCGCGGTCCGAGAAGTTCGGGTGATTGGCGCCCCATATGGTGTCCTGCAGGACATCGTGCTTGACCGCGAAAGCCCGCTCCAGGGCGCGCAGGTCTTTCACCATCAGGAGGCCCGCCTCGTAGGGCTGGAAGAACCACTTGTGGGCGTCCAGCCCGATCGAATCGGCGCGCTCGATCCCGCGCAGCAGCCCCCGGCCCTCCTCCGTGACGATCGCGAAGCCCCCGTACGCGGCGTCCACGTGCAGCCAGATCCCTTCGGCCTCGCAGAAGTCGGCCATCTCTTCGAGGGGGTCGATCGACCCGGTGCTGGCCGCCCCGGCGTTGGCGCATGCGGCGATGGGGTTGAATCCGGCCGCGCGGTCGTCGGCGACGGCCCGCGCGAGGGCCGCCACGTCCAGGCGGAATCGCCGGTCGGTGGGAACCATGCGGATGCACTCCGGGCGGACGCCGACGATCCTCGCCGCGCGGACGTGGGCGCTGTGGCTCTGGTCGCTCATGTACACGGTCGCGCGCTCGGGGTGGCCGGCCTCTTCCCGGGCCGCGACGAAGGCGTCGAGGCTGGCCGCCGAGCCCCCGCTCGTGAACAGCCCGCCCGCGGTCTCCGGGTAGCCGAGCCAGCCCCGGACCCAGTCGAGGACGACCAGCTCGAGCTGACTCGGACCGCTCGAGGTCAGCCAGGTGCACTGGTTGACCTGGTACCCGGCGACCATGAAGTCGGCCAGCACTCCCGGCCAGGTGGTCGACGAGGGGATGAACCCGAAGAACCGGGGGTGATCGATCCGCGCCGCCACCGGCAGGATCTGTCGGGCGGCGCGCTCCAGGACCTCGGCCGCGGGACGGCCGTTCTCCGGCGGGTCCTCCGCCAGTTGGGCCTCCAGCTCCTGCCGGAAGTCCCCCTCCCAGGCGCTCTCCCGGGGCAGGCTCTCGATCCGCTCCACGATGAGCCGGGCCGTCTTTTCCGCCAGTTCGAGCATCTCCTCGGGAGGCATGCTCAGACCGTCGCGCGGGATGCTCTCGTCTTGTTTTGAGTCGTCTGGCAACTGGTGCTCCTTGTTGGTCCGCCGCGCAATGGCGGAGTGAACGGAAACAAGGTAGAGAATCCGGGGACATGGAGGCGACAGCGCGGGGCCCCGGGGTTGACAGGCCCCCGGCCTCCTCTATACTAAACGCCGTTTAGTATACGCCATTGGACCTTGAGGAGAGAGCATGTCCGAGATGAACGGCGAGCGGTACTGGGAGAGCCTGGTGAAGAAGGGCCTCTGCCGGTTCCAGCTCCTCGCCCAACTGGCCAAGGGTCCGCTCCACGGCTATGCCGTCAACCAGGCCATCAAGGAAGCGTGCCAGGGGTGCTGCGAACCGACGGAGGCGATGGTGTACTCGACCCTGAGGGAGCTCCGGGACCACGGCTACGTGGAGAGCCGCACGGAGAAACACCAGGGAAGACGCCGGAGCATCTGCTGGCTGACGCCGGCAGGGGAAGAGGCGTTCCAGTCGGCCGCCAGGGTCTGGAAGCGGATGTTGCCGACAGTGCAGGACTGCGTTGCCCAGGCAGGTGCAAAGGAGGCCGGATATGGCTGCTGAGCAGGACCACATCAAGGAACAGGTCAGGGCGCGGTACGGGGCCCACGCCCGGCGGGTCGTGGCGAAGGACGACACGGGCGGCTGCTGCGAGCCGGCCCCCGCCGGCTGCGACTCGGCCGCCTCATCCTGCTGTGAGCCCGGGGATCTGGCCCACGCCATGCGGCTCTACACCGAGGGCGAGATGGAGGGCCTGCCCACCGAAGCGCTGGCCGCCTCGGCCGGATGCGGCAACCCGACGGCCCTGGCGGGACTTCGCGCCGGGGAGAGGGTGCTCGACCTCGGTTCCGGCGGCGGTCTCGACTGCTTCCTGGCGGCGCGGCAGGTCGGCGAGACCGGGCGGGTCACGGGGCTGGACATGACCCCGGAGATGCTGGAGCTGGCCCGCAAGAACCAGACCGCCCACGGCTTCACCAACGTCGAGTTCGTCCAGGGTCAGATGGAGTCGATGCCCCTGCCCGGCGATTCCTTCGACGTCATCATCTCCAACTGCGTGGTCTGCCTGTCGCCCGACAAGGACGCCGTCTTCAGCGAGAGCTTCCGGGTCCTGGCCCCCGGCGGACGCATCCACCTGTCCGACGTGCTCGCCCTCACGCCCGGACGCCCGTCATCCGGCGCCGACGCCGAGGACTGGGTGGCCTGCGCCGCGGGAGCCGAGCACCACGAGGTCTACGTCGACCGCCTGCGCCGCGCCGGTTTCGAGGAGATCGCCATCACCGGCGAAGGAATCGAGTTCCGGGACGAGTCGGAGAAGGACGCGTACCCCGGTACGGCCAGCTTCAAAGTGACGGCGCGCAAGCCGGCTTGAGGTCTACGTCCCACCCTTGACCTGCCCCCAGGACTCGATCGTGACCTTCGTGGAAACGGATCCCGGATAGAAGCCGGAGGCCAGGATGACATCCCCATGGGGCGTGGACCAGGGGATGGCGTAGCTCACCTTGGGCGAGCCGGTCTCCTCGTCCCCCTCTACCGCCGGATCGTCGAAGAGATACTCGACGAACCCACCCCCCTCGGCCGCCGCCTCGATCAGCTCCCGGGTGAACCTGACACCGTTGGAATCCTCGAGGTCGATCAGGTTCCGGTCCTCGAGGTCCGGGTTCCCTCCGTGAAGGATGACGGTGCCATCCTCAGCCAGGACGAAGAGGTAGATCGATCCCTGCTTCCAGGCTTCATCGGCCCGGAATCCCTCCATGACGGCCAGGCACTCTGCAGCGCTGGTGGATTTGCCCCCGTACGCCGCCGCCGACAGCACGAACTCCTTCAAGCTCTCCCGGTCCACCACGTCACCGGCCTTGATCTCCGTGTGATGCGCCAGCGCGGGCTGCGCGGCCGGCATCAGAGCGGTCAGCGTCAACAGGATCCCTCCAAGACGCTTCATGACGTTTCTCCTTCTGCAAGCGGATACGTCCGATCCTGCCGTCTCTCGGCAGATGGCCGTTCTCTCGCAGAATCCGTGCCAACTCCTTGCGGTAATGGGCCAATACCCTGCGTATCAAGGAGTTGCGGTAGAATGACGAACTTCGAAAGGGCTCCTGAAGGTATGGCGAAGTGTGACAGTCAACCGCCCGGGAGACCCGTTCTCCTGTCCGTCAAAGAGGCCGCAACTCGTTGATTTCCAGGCAGTTGGAGGAAGAGGCCGAGACCGCCGCAGTGATTTGTATCAGCTTGCACCACGTGAACATCCCTCCGCTCGCAACCGGGACCGACAGCCGCGGGGACGCGGGTTGGGTGGCGCTCCGCCCGTGGAGAGGCCGGCCATCCCCTGCTTCTCGCGGCGCCGCTCCCGGTTGTGCAGCCCGGGGTCCATGATCTCGTGACCGACCGAGCCCCGGGGCTGGCGCATCCTCTCACCCCTTGACGCGGTCTCGTCCTCGTGCAGGACGAGGCGCTTGCCGCAGACCTCCCTGCATTCGTCCTTAGGGCGCGTCCGCAGGATGACCTCCCCCTTCTTCATGCCGAGAGCGAGTTGCTCGATGGACAGGACCGCCCGCACCGCCCGCCCCATCCACCCCCTGCTGAGCCAGCGCTGGAGCCCCCGCGCCTTTGCCGACCGCCCCGTGGAGCCGGCCAAGCTCGTCGCTCTCCTCGAAGCGGCCCGCTGGGCACCTTCCTCCTACAACGAACAGCCCTGGCACTTCATCGTCGCTCCCAAAGCCGAGACCGAGTCGTTCGACCGACTCCTGGGCTGCCTCTCGCGCGGCAATGCCAGCTGGGCCGGCAAGGCCCCGGTGCTCATGCTGGCGGTGGCCCAGCTGCTTGACGAAGATGGCGATCCCAACCGCCACGCCTTCTACGACGTGGGCCAGGCCGTGGCGCAAATGGCCCTCCAGGCTCTCGATCTTGGATTGTACATGCACCAGATGGCCGGCTTCGACGTGGAGAAGGCACAGCAGGTCTTTGCGGTCCCGGCGCAGTTCGAGCCCGCCGCGGCGATCGCCCTGGGCTACCTCGGTGACCCGGCCGGTCTGCCCGAACGCTACCGGGAGGGAGAGGCCCGGCCCCGCAGCCGCAAGCCCTTGGCCGAGTTCGTCTTCGCCGGCCAGTGGGGGCAGGCCTCACCGCTCGCGGTCGAGGAGTGATGTAGTTCGGGGGGCGTCCGCGGGCTGTCGCGAGCCCTGTCGGATGCCCCCCGGCACTTCACCCGCCAGGAGTGACCGCGTCTACAGTCGGCCCTTCAACTGTCCCCAGGACTCTCCCGTCACCGCCGTGGCCGGGGCTTCCGGATAGAAGCCGGCGCCCACGGTGACATCCTGGCCGAAGGCGGAGAAGGGGACGACGTAGCTCACCTTGGGCGAGCCGGTCTCCTCGTCCCCCTCGATCGCGGGATTGTCGAACAGATACTCGACGAAGCCGCCCCCGTCGGCCGCCGCGGCGAGGAGCTCCTGGGTGTACTTGACGCCATTGGAGTCCTCCGAGTCATAGATGTTCCGGCCCTCGAGATCCTGGTTCGCACCGTGAAAGAAGAGGGTGCCATCCGGAAGCAGGACGAAGACGTAGATCGCCCCCTGCCTCCAGCGCCCCTCGACCCGGAACTCCTGCAGGACACCCTGGTACTCGGCCAGGGTCGCGGCCTGCTCGACGTAGGCAACCGCCGCGTGGACGAAGTCCCTCAGGGTTTCCCGGTCCACCACGTCGGCCGCCGTGATCTCCGAGTCCTGGGCGGAGGCGGGATGGGCGGCAGTACAGAGGGCGGTCAGGGCTATGATGGTTGCTGATGTCAGACGTTTCATGGTCTTCTCCCCTCTTGCCTGAGATGCTCTGAGAATGAGAGCGGCCGGGGGATTTCTGGCAAGGCCGGAGGGCTGCCGGCATCCCATCCAGCCCCGAGGCCACAACATGGCCTTGACGGCATATGCTTCCGAGGACATATTCGCCCGGCCGCCAACCGAGGGAGGTGCGCGATGCCAGTGAAGGTGGAAGAGAAGATCGCGCGGCTCGATCCCGCCCGTCGCCGCAAGGTCGACGATCGAGCGGCCGAGCTGCTTGCCGAGGAGATGAGCCTGCGTGAGCTGCGCAAGGCCCGGCGGCTCACCCAGGCTCACCTCGCGAGCGAGCTGGGTATCTCGCAGGACGGCATCTCCCGGCTCGAGCAGCGAAGCGACCTGCTGCTCTCGACGTTGCGCAAGACGGTGGAGGCCATGGGCGGCAGCCTGTCGCTCATCGCCAGGTTTCCCGACCGTCCGCCGGTCGAGTTGTTCAGCCCCAACGGACGCCCTCCGTCGGGGACCTCCAGGGCCAAGCCCGATGCCTGAGGACCGGGAACTGAGCGCAAGAGCGTGAAGACAGTCGCATTCTTCAACAGCAGAGGAGGAGTGGGCACCACTTCCCTCGTCTACCATCTGGCGTGGATGTTCGCCGAGCAGGGCCGCAGGATCATCGCGGCCGACCTGGACCCCCAGGCCAGCCTGAGCGGGATGTTCCTGACCGAAGAGGTGATGGAGAAGATGTCGGGCGATCCCGCCAGGAAGACGATCAACGACGAGATCGAGCCGCTCTTCGACGGCAGCGGAGACATCGCCTCCGAGCCCCATGTCGAAGAGATCGACGAGAAGGTCGGGCTGCTCATCGGCGACCTCGGCCTGTCCAGGCAAGAGGACGATCTATGGAATCAATGGTCCCTCTGCCTAGACGGCGATTCACGAGCCCTCCGGGTTACCACGGCGTTCGCCCGACTCATCGACCGCGCCGGTACAGGGTTCGAGGCCGACCTCGCTCTTGTGGACGTGGGGCCCAGCCTTGGCGCCCTGAACCGGGCTTCCCTGGTGGCGTGCGACCACGTGATCATCCCGCTGGCGCCCGATCTGTTCTCCCTGCAGGGACTGCGTAACGTCGGCCTGGCCATAGCGAAGTGGCGGGAAGCCTGGTCCGAGCGGCGCGCTGATGAGGCGGAAGACTTGGAATTGGGTCTGCCACAAGGATCGATGCAGCCGGCGGGGTACATCATCATGGGGCAATCGGTCCGGCTCAATCGGCCGAGGCTATTCGGGCGCTGGACCGAAGAGATCCCCGGCGAGTATCGGCGATCCGTCATGCAGGCGGAAGACTGCAGCTCTGACTCCGACTCAGCCGACCCCCACCTCCTCGCCCACCTGAAGGAATACCACGCGCTGATGCCGCTCGCCGAGGAGGCGAGCAAGCCCATTTTCAAGCTGAAGCCGGCCGACGGAGCCCTCGGCGGACACCAGAGGGCGGTGCAAGAGTGCTACCGTGACCTCAGGGACTTGGCTCGGAAGATCGAGGAGCGAATCGGTCTGGGCGGGGACACCGGTGCCCCCCCGCCGTCCTTCGGGGGAATGAGCCGCCCGCCACACACAGTGACCTGCCTACGCAACACGCCATCTGTCTGATTGACCATTCCAGGAGGAAGGCCCCTTGGCTCGATTGAAGACCGCCGCAACTATCCTCGAGGCCGCGGAACGGTGGAAGCAACAGTGCCTGCTAGAGGGTGGCTCGCTGTTCGGTGAGGAACCTCTCTGGACGAGGGAACTATTCGCTGAACTACATACTCACTTTGTAGAGCGCCCCGTTGCGGGGAGCGGGTCGTTCGAAGGGAAACTGCGCCGGCAACTCGACCCTGCACCCCCGGAGTCTCGGCGCCTATGGGCGGAAATGACCTGGCTCTACTACCTGATTGTGAAGTCGGTGACACGCCTGACGAAGCTGGACAGGATCAGGACAGTGTGGGAGTGGTCCGGCACGGCGTTGCCCGAGGGTCATTGGGCGTTGGGGCACTCTCTGGACGGAGGGATGGTCAATCCGGGCATGGCCTATCTGACCCACCAGTGGCGTGAGTTCAGCTTCATCATCACCGTGATGTTCGACTGGGCCTCCCGTTCCGCAAAGGAGCGCCAGTCGCTGCTGAACAGTCCTTGGGACTTCGCGGAATGGGTTGACGGACAGGAGGATGCCCGCCGACGTCAATTCCGCCATGCCCTGTTGTTCCTGCTGTTCCCCGACGACTTCGAACCAATCGTGTCCTTGAACCACAAGAAGGACATCGTCACGGCCTTCCCTGACGAAACCGGCGCCACTCCTGATGTCGACAGCATGGACCTCATAGATCTCGATCGGGCATTGATAGCGGTAAGGAGACGCCTTGAGGACGAGCACTCTGGACAAGAACTGACTCTCTACGAGCCATTCTTGAGGAAGGTTTGGCAAGGGGATTCTCCGACCCAAGTGGATGAGATCCTCGAAGACGAGGGTGGGGACGAGACATGGTACCGGCACCGCTTCGGTGAGGCGGATGTTTGGGTTATCGGAGCTGGCGAGGGCGCTCGCTTGTGGAGAGACTTCCACGAACATGGCATCGCGGCCATCGGGTGGGACGACCTCGGGGACCTTGGCCAATATGACTCCAGGGAGTCAATCCACATTGCGCTGATCCAGATCGATGCAGGACAGAATCCAATCATGCAGTCGCTGGCCGCGTGGGAGTTCGTGCACGAGATGAAGATCGGGGACGTCCTCATCGTCAAGAGAGGACGCAGCGTCATCCTCGCCTGGGGGGAAGTCACCGGAGACTATGTCTACGACTCTGAGCGGCCGGAGTACCAAAACCTGAGAAGAGTCGAGTGGCATCCCTGCCGTACGCCTATCAACCTCCAAGGCCCCCTTACCACCAAGACGCTGACTCGATTCACCCCCGACAAAAAATGGTTGCGGGGTCTCTTCGCATTGATCGATGCTGAAGGAGGGGAAGTTGGGACCAATGGCCAAGAGAGCGCACCCTACGACATCACCGCCGCACTCGCTGACCTGTTCTTGGAGGAGACACAGTTCCGCCGCATTCTCGACTCCATCGCGCTTCGCAAGAACCTGATCCTTCAGGGGCCACCGGGCGTCGGCAAGACCTTCATCGCGCGGCGGATCGCTTGGTGCCTGATTGGACGTAAGGACTCGCGCTCCATTGAGATGGTGCAGTTCCATCAGTCTTATGCCTACGAAGATTTCGTGCAGGGCTGGCGGCCCACAGAGACGGGTGGTTTCACGCTGCGCAACGGCGTGTTCTTCGAGTTCTGCAAGCGGGCGCAGCAAGAGCCCGAAACACGCTTTGTCTTCATCATCGACGAGATCAACCGGGGCAACCTGTCGAGGATCTTTGGTGAGCTGCTGATGCTCATCGAAGCGGACAAGCGGGGTCTCGACCACGCTATCCCGCTGACCTACGGAGCGCTCGGAGAACGCTTCAGCGTCCCTGACAACGTGCATCTTCTGGGACTCATGAATACGGCAGACCGCTCCCTGGCGATAGTCGACTATGCGCTGCGCCGTCGCTTTGCATTCGAGTCGCTCGAGCCGGGTTACGGCACCAGACAGTTCCGCGAATTCCTATTGGAAGCGGACGTCGATAGGGACCTCGTGGACCGAATCGTCCGCAACCTGTCGGAACTCAACGAGCGCATCCGTGAAGACAAGGACCTGGGGCCTGGCTTCCAGATCGGACATAGTTACTTCGTACCCGAAGAGGCAGCGGACGAGCAGTGGTACCTGGGCATCGTCGATACCCAGATCGCACCCTTACTGCGGGAGTACTGGTTCGACCGTCCCGATCAGGTGGATGGACTGGTCAAGGACCTGCGCCAATGACGAGCAGGAAGGTCCCCATCGCCAACATCTACTACCTCCTGTGCTACGCCTGGGACCATGTCGAGGAGCGTGATGTAGTTCGGCTGGAGGAGTTGGGAGAACTGGAGAGAGTGCAGGATCTCTTCGGCAAGGTGCTGGCCGAGGGTACCTTCCGGTTGATCCGCAGAGGCCTGGACCGGGGGTACCGAGAGGTGCGCGAGGACCTCGCAGGCATCCGCGGGAAGATAGCCCTGGGCGAGACAGCGACACGAGCTTTGCGGGCCCGCGGACAGGTGGCTTGCGATTTCGAGGAGCTGTCCCACGACGTATTGCACAACCGCATCCTTCGATCCACGCTCAAGTCCCTTCTGCGACTTCCGGACTTGCATCCCGACGTGCAGGCCGAAGTCCGCAACGCCTACACGAAGTTCGGCGGGGTGAGCGTGGTGCCTCTGAGCCGCCGGTTGTTCCAGCAGGTGCAGCTCGACCGCAACCGTCGGTACTACCGATTCCTGTTGTCCGTGTGCTGGCTGATCCATGAGCAATTGCTGGTCGACGAACGGTCAGGAGAGGCACGGTTCACCGAGTTCAGCGAAGAGCGGATGGAGAGACTGTACGAGGACTTCATCATCGAGTTCTATCGCCGCGAGCAGGACCGATATCGGGTGAACCATCGCGGGCGCGTGATCGCCTGGCAGGACGAGGGCACCGCCGACCACCAGCGCTCCAAGCTGCCACAGATGGTAGCGGACGTCATCCTCGAAGCACCTGATCGGCGGATCATCCTGGATGCCAAGTACTACCGGGCGGCCTTGGGCGGCCGGTACGGCGGGAAACTGCACTCGCCCAATCTCTACCAACTCCTCGCCTACCTGAGGAATCGCGAAGCCACCGTAGCCTCAGGTCCGAAACACGAAGGGATCCTCCTCTATCCGACTGTTGACGAGCCGGTGGCCGTCGACATCCGCCTGGAAGGCTTCTCGATCCGAGCCTGTAGTATCGACCTCGCCGAGGACTGGCAGAACATCCACGATAGCATGTTGGCCATGATCAGGTAGTCGATTCGGAGTCCTTTTCGATGCCCACGAAACGCGCCATCCTCTTTGAGCTGACCGCGGACGAACTCCGCGCCAACGTCGAGTACTACGAGCTGGAGGTCTACGACCGCCGCGTCAAGACGGAACTCGTCGAGGCCCTGGCCGGGTCCCGCAAGGCCCGGCTCGACGAGATCCTGCCCGACCTCTCACGGAACCGCCTGAAGGAGTTGTGCCGGGTCTTCGGCCTCGATGACTCCGGGCGCGAGAAAGCGGCGATCGCCGCCCGTCTCATCGGAAACGCCACGGGGAACGCCGCGCCACCAAAGAACGGCGGCGATGCCGCGCCTCAGCCTGCACCCTCGCCCCCTCCCCCCTCCGACGCCCCTGATCTCTTCCCGGAAGTCCTGAGCGTCGCCCAGCTCGAACAGTATCTCTGGTCGGCCGCGGACATCCTGCGCGGGTCGATCGACAGCAGCGACTACAAGACCTACATCTTCGGCCTGCTCTTCCTGAAGCGGCTGTCGGACCGGTTTGAGGAGGAAGCGGAAAAGCTGATCGAGAAGGGCGAGTCCGCCGATGTCGCTTGGACCGACCCGGACGAGCACCAGTTCTTCGTGCCGGACCGGGCGCGGTGGGGCGCCATCCAGAGGACGGCCAACAACATCGGCGAGACGCTGAACAAGGCGTGCGCGGCGCTCGAGGAGCAGAACCCGGCGCTGGAAGGCGTCCTCGCCGGCATCGACTACAACGACGAGCGCCGGCTCGGCGACGCCCGCAACCGCGACACCGTGCTCGCCCGTCTCGTGCAGCACTTCTCGCAGGTCTCGCTGCGCAACGACCGCATGGCCGAGCCCGACCTTCTCGGCCGCGCCTACGAGTACCTGATCGAGCAGTTCGCCGACGACGCCGGCAAGAAGGGGGGCGAGTTCTACACGCCGCGGATGGTCGTCCGGCTCATCGTCGAGCTGCTGGCGCCGACCGAACGGATGCGCATCTGCGACCCCACCGCCGGCTCCGGCGGCATGCTGATCGAGTGCGCCCACTTCATCGAGCGACAGGGGGGCAACCCGCGCAACCTGACCCTCCACGGCCAGGAGAAGAACCTCGGCACCTGGGCCATCTGCAAGATGAACATGCTGCTCCACGGACTGCCCGACGCCCGCATCGAGAAGGGGGACACGATCCGGGACCCGCAGCTGGTGGAGGAGTCGGGCCTGCTGCTCTACGACCGGGTGATCGCCAATCCGCCATTCAGCCTCGACGAGTGGGGCCGCGACGTGGCCGAGAGCGACGGGTACGGGCGCTTCCGGTTCGGCGTGCCACCGAAGACCAAGGGCGACCTGGCCTTCGTCCAGCACATGGTGGCGGTCCTCAACGCGGAGGGCCGCCTCGGCGTCGTGATGCCGCACGGCGTGCTGTTCCGCGGCAGCGCCGAGGGGAAGATCCGCCAGGGCCTGCTGCAGGAAGACCTGTTCGAGGCGGTCATCGGCTTAGCCCCGAATCTCTTCTACGGCACCGGCATCCCGGCGTCGATCCTGGTGCTGAACCGGGACAAGGCGCCGGAGCGGAAGGGCAAGGTGCTGTTCATCGACGCGTCAGCGGAGTTCGAGGAGGGGACCAACCAGAACCGGCTCCGGGACCAGGATGTCGAGCACATTTCGACGGTGTTCCATGCGTTCGGCGACGTGGAGAAGTACGCGCGGGTGGTGCCGCTCGAGGAGGTCGATCAGAACGATTGGAACCTCAGCATCAGCCGCTACGTGGATACCTCGGACGAGGAGGACCGGATCGACGTCGGGGAGGCGGTGCGGAAGCTGAGGGAACTGGAGGAGGAGCGGGCGGAGGCCGAGGCGAAGATGGACCGGTATCTGGCGGAGTTGGGGTATGGATAAGGCGTACTGGAGAAGCGTCCGGCTTGCTGAAGTTGCGAAC
Source organism: Candidatus Latescibacterota bacterium (assembly GCA_964291625.2). Taxonomy (GTDB): domain Bacteria; phylum Latescibacterota; class UBA2968; order UBA8231; family UBA8231; genus UBA8231. The sequence goes on from OZ220089.1 coordinate 1,207,536, forward strand.
CAGCGAACCGAGAAAATCACCCCGTTCGCCGAGGATGAGCGTCCATACATTGCGCTTGAACACCTTGCGCAAGGACGTCCAGCAGTACTTGGATGGTCACGCGCTGGTACTGCCGCAAGCGCAAAGACAACCTTTCGCCAAGGCGACGTGCTTTTCGGAAAGCTACGGCCGAACCTTCGGAAAGCAGCTCCCGCACCATTCGATGGGTTGTGTTCTACCGACATCCTTCCGCTCTTCGGTGAAGACGGCCTTGAAACCAGATATCTGGCCCAACTTGCACAATGGCACCCCTTGCAGCGGCATGCAGTTGCGACTTCATCTGGCACAAAGATGCCAAGAACATCCTGGAAGCAACTTGGGGAGTTCAGATTCTCCCTGCCGCCACTGCCCGAGCAGCGCAAGATTGCCGCGATCCTCTCCTCGGTGGACGAGGCCATCGCGAAGACCCGGGCGGTCATGGACCAAGTGCAGGTCGTCAAGCGCGGCCTGATGCAGGAGCTGCTCACCCGGAAGGAGAGGAACGGAATCGGTAGTCCAACCGAGTGGGCTGAGCAGAGTCTTGGCGACCTCTTCACACTGCAGCTTGGAAAGATGTTGAACAAGAAAGCGAGAGAGACACTCCCGAAGTTTCCGTACCTTGGCAACAGAGATGTACAATGGGGACGCTTCGATGTCTCGGCACTGCGTGAGATGCACTTCACTGAGAGAGAGCGCGAAAAGTTTCGACTACTTCCTGATGATCTGCTTGTGTGTGAGGGGGGCGAGATTGGCCGTACGGCACTCTGGAAGGGTGGGTTTGAGTGCTACTACCAAAAGGCAATTCACCGTCTGCGAGTACGAGACCAAGAGAAAATCGCACCCCGCTTCATTCTACACTTTATGCGGTTCGCCGCTGAGACGGGGTTGTTCACCGACTTGACGTCGCAATCCAGCATTGCTCACCTTACTAGGGAGAAGCTCGCACTTCTCAGAGTGCCTCTACCGTCACTTTCCGAGCAGCGAAGAATCGCAGCGATCCTGTCCTCGGTTGATGAATACACGACACAGATCGAGGCGCTGGTCCGTCAGGCACAGGCATTGAAGCATGGTCTGATGTCAGTTCTACTCACCGGCAAACTTCGAGTCACGCCAGCCCTTGAGCCCGAGTGAGCCCGGACTTGACAGGGGAGAGCGAGGCAGGAACATGACCATAGAGGACGCCGCTGGCATGACGGCTCAGCCCCCCGGTGGGGCGCGTTTCTATCGGTGCGCACTGCAGGTGAATCCGCACCACTATGCCCAGACCTATCGGGGGCAGGCTACCCAAGGAGACGCGCTCTGCCATGCCCAGGGGATCGTTGACAAGGCCGTGCAGGTGGGTATCGAGGTGCTGGCCATTGCGGATCACAACAGCGTCGACGGCGTCGCGGCTTTTCGAGCCGCGTCGCGCAACCGTCCGATCCACATGTTCCCCGGGTTCGAGTTGTCCTCTTCCGAGGGCGTGCATCTATTGTGCCTGTACCCGCCGGATACAGACGGCGACCAACTCGGCCGGTACCTTGGAGAATTCGGCGTCCGCGAAACGACCCCGTCCAGTGAGCCCGCCGCCAGGGCATTTGCGGAGATTCTGGCGGCCGTTGACAGCCAGGGCGGGGTTGCCATAGCGGCGCATGTCACCAACGATAGCGGGCTCTTCAAGGTCCTGTCGGGTCAGCCGAGGATCCGCGCATGGCGGGATGAGAACCTTCTCGCCGTCCAGATCCCCGGCGTCACCGACGACTTGCCGCCGAACATTCGCGAAATCCTTGAGAACCGGAACCCCGACTACCGCCGTAGTCAAACACCCGAAGACGGCGTTGCAGTCGCTGTCGTCAACGCAAAGGACATCGTGGAGCCCGGCGACCTCGAGGCGCCCTCGGCGACCTGCTGGATCAAGATGCAGGAGGTTTCCATAGACGGGCTGCGCCAAGCCTTCCTGGACCCGGGCTCGCGCATTCGCCTGAATACCAAGGAAGGCGAGTTTGTGCCCGACGAGCACATGGAGATCGTCACGGTCGGGTGGGAAGGCGGTTTCCTCGACGGGGTGACCGTGCGCCTCAATCCCAATCTCAATGTTCTCGTCGGGGGCCGCGGCGCCGGCAAGTCGACCGTTGTCGAGAGTATCCGCAGCGCGCTCGGACTTGAGCCGATCGGCGACGAGGCGCGCAAGGCGCATGATGGGATCGTGCGCCACGTGCTGCGCAACGGAACCAAGATCTCCCTGCTCGTCCGCGTGCGCCGCCCCGGGCTTCACGAGTATCGCATCGAGCGGACCATTCCCAATCCTCCGCTGGCCCGCGGCGAGAACGGCGAGGTATTGCATCTCGCGCCAACGGAGATTCTCCCGAGAATCGAAGCCTACGGCCAACACGAGATCTCGGAGCTTGCGAGAAGTCCCGACAAACTCACCCGGTTGCTCGAACGCTTCGTCGCACGCGATGAGTCCCTCTCTGGCCGCAAGGCGTCGCTGAGCCGGGACTTGGCCCGGAACCGCAGTGCCTTGTGCGAAGCGCGAGCCGAGATCGCGTCGGTTGAAGAGCGTCTGGCCGCCCTTCCCGGATTGGAGCAGACGCTCGAGCGATTCCAGGAAGTAGGCCTCGAGGAACGCCTGCGCGAGCAGAGCCTGCTCGTCCGCGAGGAACGGGTGCTCGATTCGGTTCCCGAGCGGCTGGCGCCATTTCGCGAGGCTCTGGAGATGCTGCGAAGAGAGCTGCCGATCGACCTTGCCTTCCTGTCGGAACGGGCCCTCGAGGACTTGCCTGGGCGCGACATCCTCTCCCAGGCGACTGGAACCCTCTCTGAATTGGAGCGGGCCACCCGGGGCATTGCGGAGAGTCTGGACCAGGCGTTGACGCGGGCAGATCACGACGTCGACCGGTTGCGGACCTCCTGGGACGTACGACGGCAACAGGTTCAGGCCGAGTACGAGAAGATTCTGCGTGAACTGCAGAAGTCACGCGTGGACGGGGAGGAGTTCATCCGCCTTCGCCGCCAGATCGAGGAATTGCGCCCACTTCAGGAGCGCCTTGTGCTCGTGCGCCGGCTGGAGAACGAGCATGCCGATCGGCGTCGTACGCTGCTGGCCGAATGGGAAGACGTCAAGGCCGCCGAGTTCCGCAACCTGGATGAGGCGGCAAGGAAGGTGAGCCAGGAGCTTCGCGGTCGCGTACAGGTGGAGGTGACGGGCGCCGGAGATCGGGAGCCGCTCTTCAAGCTGCTGCGGGACGAGATCGGCGGGCGCATGTCGGAGTGCATCGATAGTCTGCGAACCGCCTCCGAACTGTCCCTGACGCAATTCGTCGAAACGTGCCGCACGGGCGCCGAGGCGCTTCGCGGGACGTACGGCATCCCCCCCGGTCAGGCGGAACGGCTCGCGGGTGCCGAGGCCGAGGTGCTCATGCGGATCGAAGAACTGGAGCTCGCCCCCACGACGGCGATCCGCCTCAACACCGCATCAGCGGGGGAACCTCCGGCTTGGCAACTTCTGGAAGAGCTCTCGACGGGACAGAAGGCGACGGCGGTACTCCTGCTTCTGCTCCTCGAATCAGGCGCCCCCCTGATCGTGGACCAGCCCGAGGACGACCTCGACAACCGCTTCATCACCGAAGGCATCGTGCCGCGGATGCGCGAGGAGAAGCAGCGCAGGCAGTTCATCTTCTCGACCCACAACGCGAACATTCCCGTGCTCGGTGACGCTGAGCTGATCGTCGGACTGTCAGCCGCCGGGGAGGCGGACCACGGGCAAGCGCGCGTCGCGCCCGAGCACACCGGCTCGATCGATTCCCCTTCGGTGCGCGAACTCGTTGAAGAGATTCTCGAAGGAGGCCGCGAGGCGTTCGAGAGGCGTCGGCGGAAGTACGGGTTCTGAGTGATGAACCGAACGGAACTGCTCGAACTTATCGCCAACCGGGAGAACTCGCGCGTCGAGTTCAAGCGAGACGATGTCCATCCCGATTCCCTGGCGAGGGAGATGTCCGCCCTGCTGAACCTGGAGGGCGGCGCCATTCTGCTCGGCGTGGAGAAGGATGGGCGGATTACCGGACTGACCCGGAGCCGCGAGGAGGCCGAGGAGTGGGTGATGAACATCGCCCAGAACAACCTTCAACCTGCGGTCCTTCCCGTATGGAGCACCGTCGCCATGCCGGACGGAGCCGAGGTAGGAGCGGTGGAACTCCCCGCAGACAGTTCTGGCAAGCCGCACAAGGCAAGGCGGGGAGGAGCGTGGGTTACGGTCACTCGCGTCGGAAGCACTTCACGCGAGGCCACAAGGGAGGAAGAAGCCAGGCTCTACCAGGCGGCCCAGCTGGTCCGATACGAGATCAAGGCGGTGCCGGACACGGGGCTCGAAGCTCTCGACATGGATCGAGTCGAGAACTATTTCCGCGATGTCCTGAAGCGCTCTGTCCCGGCTCGGTCCGACTCCGATCACTGGCGGCGGCTCCTGCTCAACTCCGACCTGCTTGTAGCGGTCGGAGGGGATGTTGGCGCATCGGTGTCCGGACTCCTGCTGTTCGGCGAACACCCGAAGCGCCGTTTACCCCAGGCGGGCGTGACCGCGGTGGCGTTTCCCGGCTCCGAGAAGGAGTACAACACGGTCGATGAAGAGCGAGTTCGGGGCCCATTGACGTCTCGCGTCTCGAGGCGCGGCGCCGCGGTGGAGGCGGGAGTGATCCACCGCACGGTGGACTTCGTGAAGCGCAACATGGGAAGCGTTGCCTGGCTTGAAGGAGGCCGGCGGCGCCGCAAGCGGGCTTTCCCGCTCGAGGCGGTTCGAGAGGCGATAGTGAACGCGGTCGCCCATCGCGACTACGCTCGTGAAGGCACCGACATCGAGGTGTCCCTTTATGACGACCGGCTGGAGGTCATTTCGCCGGGTCGGCTTCCGAACGGCGTCACCGTGGAGAAGATGAGGGAGGGCGTTGTCCGCGCGGCCCGCAACGAGTTGCTCAAGGAAATACTCCGCGACTACGGCTACATCGAGCACTACGGAATGGGAGTCCGCAACCGGATCATCGAGTCCATGCGGCGACACAACGGGACGGAGCCGGACCTGATCGAGGAAGACGACCGCTTCATCGTCCGGCTATGGAAGAAGCCGCCGAGCTAAGAGAATCGCCCGGTCTGGACGATTGAGTACACCGAGACTGCCACCCCCATGACCCCCAAAGCAACCAGTTGGAACGAACTCCACCTCGCCGAGGACCCCGCCGTCGAGCTCCTCCAATCCCTCGGCTACACCTACGTCCCGCCTGAGGACCTCGAACGCGAACGCGCCAGCTTCAAGGAGCCCATCCTCACCGGCCGCCTCACCCAGGCCCTGAAACGCCTGAACCCCTGGCTCTCCGGACCGAACCTCACCAACGCCGTAAGGGCGGTCACGCAGGTCCCGGCCGCCAGTCTCGCCGAGGCCAACCAGGCCCTGCACACCTCCCTCACCTACGGGATCGCCCTGGAGCAGGATCGCGGCGAGGGACGCAAGAGCCACACGGTCCGGTTCCTCGACTTCGACGAGCCGGACCGCAACGAGTGGATCGTCACCCGGCAGTACAGGGTCCACGGGTCGAAGAAGCATGTCATCCCCGACGTTGTCGCTTTCGTCAACGGCCTGCCGCTGGCGGTCATCGAGTGCAAGAGCCCGACCATCGGCGACGCCTGGAAGGCCGAAGCGGTCAAGCAGCTCCACCGGTACCAGGAGGCCGACACGCGGTGGAAGGACCAGGGGGCGCCGAAGCTGTTCGAGGCGGCGCAGATCCTCGTCGGCACCTGCGGGGAGCGCGCCGTCTACGGCACGGTCGGTACTCCGGAGCGGTTCTTCCTCGAATGGAAGGAGCCGTATCCCCTGGGCGTGGAGCAGCTCGGCGAGCAACTCGGGCGCGCACCGACGCCGCAGGACATCCTGCTCTACGGGCTCCTCGAACCGCGCAACCTCCTCGACATCGTCCGCAACTTCGTCGTCTTCGAGGTCGAGGACAGCCGCGCCGTCCGCAAGCTGACCCGCTACAAGCAGTTCATCGCCGTCAACGAGGCGATGCGGCGGATCAAGACGGCGCGGAAACCGAGCGCGCGGGGCGGGATCGTCTGGCACACGCAGGGGTCGGGCAAGAGCCTGACCATGCTCTGGCTGGCGCTCAAGCTCCGCCGCGACGAGTCGCAGCAGCAGCCGGCCGTCGTCATCGTCACCGACCGCACCAAGCTCGACAAACAGATCTCCGATGTATTCAGGGCGTGCGGCTTCCCCAACCCGGAGCGGGCGGACAGCGTGCGCGACCTGCGGCGGCTCCTGGAACATCCGACCGGCCGCACGGTGATTACCACGATCCAGAAGTTCCAGGAGCTGACCGGCCCCGGCGGCGGGCCACGGCGGGGGCAGGTCCATCCGACGTTGTCCGCGGCCGCCAACATCTTCGTCATGGTGGACGAGGCCCACCGCACCCAGTACCAGAGCCTCGCCGCCAACATGCGGCAGGCCCTTCCGAAGGCCTGCTTCCTCGGCTTCACCGGCACCCCGATCGACAAGAAGGATCGCAGCACCCTGCGGACCTTCGGCTCCTACATCGACACCTATACCATAGAGCAGGCGGTCCGGGACAAGGCGACGGTGCCGATCTTCTACGAGAGCCGGCTCGCGGAGCTGCAGATCATCGGGCAGACCATCGACCAGGTCTTCGACCGCGTCTTCGCCGACCGCAGCGAAGAGGAACGGGCCGTCATCAAGCGACGGTTCGCCACCGAGCAGGAGATCGCCTGCGCCCCGCGCCGCATCGAGACGATCTGCCTGAACCTCCTCGAACACTTCACCCAGCACATCGCGCCGAACGGATTCAAGGCCCAGGTGGTGGCCACCAGCCGCCAGGCCGCGGTCAGCTACAAGGAGACGCTGGACCTGCTGAACGGTCCGGAGTCGGCGCTGATCATGTCGGCGGGACACAACGACGAGGAGCGGCTGGCGCGCTGGCACCTGAGCAAGGAGCAACAGGACCGGCTCATCGAACGGTTCAAGGACCACGACGACCCCCTGGCCATGCTGGTCGTGTGCGACATGCTGCTCACGGGCTTCGACGCTCCGGTCGAGCAGGTCATGTATCTCGACGCGCCGCTCAAGGAGCACACCCTGCTGCAGGCCATCGCCCGCGTGAACCGCCCGCACGGGGACGAGAAGTCCTACGGCCTCGTCGTCGACTACTGGGGCGTGTCCGCCAAGCTGCAGGAGGCGCTCGACATCTTCTCGACCACGGAGATCCAGGGGGCTCTCGCGCCGAGCGTGGACGAGCTGCCGCGGCTGCAGAGCCGGCACGCGGCGGCGATGAGGTTCTTCCAGTCGGTGGCGGACACCAACGACCTCGATGCCTGCGTGCGGGTGCTGGAGCCGGAGGACGTGCGCGCCGAGTTCGACCTCGCCTTCCGCCGCTTCAGCCAGTCGATGGACATGCTGCTGCCCGACCAGCGCGCCCTCGCCTACCACGCCGACCTGCGCTGGCTCGGCAAGATCCGGGGCACCGCCCGCGCCCGCTACCGCGACGATCGCCTCGACCTGTCCGGCTGCGGAGAGAAGGTGCGGCAGCTCATCGCCGACGCGGTCGCCGCCGACGGCATCGAGATCCTGGTCAAGGAGGTCCAGATCTTCTCGCCGGAGTTCGAGGAGAAGGTCGAGGCCCTCAACAGCGACGAGGCCAAGGCCAGCGAGATGGAGCACGCCATCCGCCACGAGATCAACGTCCGCGTCGAGGAGAACCCGGCCTTCTACCAGTCGCTGCGCCAGCGGCTGGAGGAGATCATCGAGCAGCGCCGGATGGAACGGCTCGACGACGCCCAGCAGCTCTCCCTCCTGAACAGCCTGCGGGAAGAGTTGAAGGGGGAACAGACCCAGGCCCGGGACATCGGTCTCGACGGCCGCGGCTTCGCCATCTACGGGTTGCTGCAGCAGCACCGCGCGAGCCCCCTCGCGGAGAAGAAGGCCACCTACGACGTCGCCAACCGCGACCTGGCGTCTCTCATCGACGAGGCGGTCGAGCCCTTCACCGACTTGGTGGACTGGGAACAGAAGGAGGACGTACAGCGCCAGATGCGCAGCAGGATCAAGCGGCAGCTCCGGGCCGGCGGGATCGACCCCAAGGCCACGGACTCCCTCGCCGCCGAGATCGTGGACCTCGCCAAGGTGCGGACCGAGCGATGACCGGCACTCTGGAGACCTCCGCCATCACCTGGGGGACACGCGCCTGACCTACGCCATCCGCCGCAGCGCCCGCCGGAAGAAGACGGTAGCGGTGACGGTGGATCCCGGCGGCGGGGTGCTGCTGCTGGCACCGGAGGACTTCCCCACCAGCCGGCTGGACGAGGTTGCGCGGCGGAAGGCAGCGTGGATTGTGCGGCGCCTGCGGGGGGTGGGGTCAAACGGGGTGCCGCCCTCGGCGCGGGAGTTCGTCAGCGGGGAGAGCGTGATGTACCTGGGCCGGCACTACCGGCTGAGGGTTCTTCCGGGGGAGACGGGAGAGGCGAAGCTGCGGGGCGGGTGGCTCAACGTGCCGGCGCCGGCCGGGGCGGGGCAGCGGGATCACGTGCGAGCGGCGCTGGTCGCGTGGATGCGGCGGCACGCCGCTGAGCGGCTGCCGGAGCGGGTGGAGATGTGGCGGACGAGGGCCGGGATGGAGATGCCCCGGGTCGTGATCTCAGACCAGAAGAGGCGGTGGGGCAGTTGCGACCGCAGTGGGACCATCCGACTGAACTGGCGGATCATCCAAGCCCGGATGCGACTGGTGGACTACGTGGTGGTTCACGAGCTGGTGCACCTGCGGCACCGGGGGCATGGGCGGGAGTACTGGCAGGCCCTCGGGCGGATCATGCCGGACTATGAGCGCCGGCGGGAGGATCTGCGGGGGCGGGGGGGCGGGCTGGCGTGGTAGCGCCTATATTTGCCAGCTTTCGGGTGAAACGAATCGGGGAACAACGACATGACTGAACAGACGATCGAAAGCCATGATATCACTGTTACCAGTGTATTTCAGGCCTTTTACGCAGTGCCTGACTACCAGCGCGAGTACGTCTGGGAGACCGAGCAGGTAGAGCAACTCCTAACCGACATCAACGCCGAACTCGCCGGTAACGATTCCGCCAGAGCATCCGAGTACTTCATCGGGAGCATCGTCGTTTGCCCGGGAAGAGACGGCGTCTTCGAACTGATCGATGGACAGCAACGCATGACTACGCTTTACCTGACGCTGTGCGCCATTCGCGACCGAGCAAAGGAACTCGGAGAAAAGCCTCCTGGTTCCCTCGATTCTCTGATTTCGGCAACATGGACCGATGCCTCTGGAGAGGATCACTTTCGGTTTCGCCTTGAACTTCAATACGAAGACAGTGGGGACATCCTGTTGCGCATCGCTCAGTGTACGCTCGATGGAGAGGAAACGTCCACACGTTCGATCGAAAACATCCGCAATGCCTACAGAGTAACGGGCGACTTTCTGAAGCGGGAGTTTGGGGAAGACGCAGCAGCGCTAAGAATCTTCTACGGATACCTGATCAACAAGGTTAAGCTGATCCGCATTCGGACGAAGGATGTCGCCAAAGCTCTGAAGATCTTTGAGACCATCAACGACCGTGGCGTCGGCCTCGACTCTATGGATCTTCTGAAGAACCTGCTCTTCATGAAAGCTGACCGCGACCAGTTCGAAAAGCTCAGGGTCGATTGGAAGGAGCTACAGGACGTCATATTTGAAATGCGGGAGAAACCGCTCCGCTTTCTCCGCTACTTTATCTTCAGCCACTATGACGTCGATGTCCTACGCGAAGACGAGATCTACGGTTGGTTTGCAGAGAACGAGGAGATGTGCGGGTATGCTGCAGACCCCCTTGCTTTCGCAAAGGAGCTTCTCCGATCTGCCCGAGCCTACCGAAATTTCTTGGCCGGTCAAGATGAGAACGGTTCAAAGAACCCACACCTCGAGAACATGCAACTGCTCGGAGGAAGAGCCGCCCGGCAGCACTTGATCCTGCTGCTAGCTGGTCGCCACCTTAGAGACAGCCTGTTTGATCAGCTTTCCCGTGAAGTGGAGGATCTGTTCTTTGTGTACGTCATTACACGTGAGCCGACCCGGGACTTCGAGAGGGAATTCGTTCGATGGGCAGAGGAGTTGAGGAGAATCCACACGGAGGCTGAGTTAGAGGACTTCATTGCCCATCGCTTCGCGGCTTCAAAGGCTGATCTCTCAATCCGCTTCGACGATGCAATGAAGCGTCTCCATGTCGGTTACGTACAGCAGTATCGCTTGCGTTACATCTTGGCAAAGCTGACACAGCACATCGAACTGCGGGCCTTTGGCGAAACTGAGGGTACGCGATGGCTGAGCCGGTTCACGGGAAGCGGTTTTCAGATCGAGCACATCTTCCCTGGTCAGCCAAGCGAAGAAGCGGCAGTAGAGTTTGGAGAGGTGGAAGATCCAGAAGTTACCGAATTATTGGGGAACCTGGTCTTGGTTGAGGGATCGATCAACGCCTCCCTCGGCAATCGGCCCTATTCCCGAAAGCGGAAAGTATATCGGCAGTCCCAACTCCTCTTGACTAGGTCTCTCGCCGAGCTGCCGCAGGTCGGGGCAAACACCAGAATCGATGCTGCTGTGGCAGGACTCCAGCCTTTTTCGGAGTGGAACCATGCGGCCGTGACCAAGCGTCAAGAAGAGCTTGTGAAACTAGCACGGGAGGTCTGGCACTTGGACCAGTAGCAGCCTGGAAGCTCGGGCACATGATTCCGAGTGGCTACCGCAACCAGTGCTGTGTCCCAGATGCCCCCCTCACCCATACACCACCTCCACCAGCGCCCGGATGTACCCGATCGCATACGCCTTCCCATGCAACGCCCCGAACCCCTCCCCGATCGCCGGCGTATGGTCCACCATGTAGGGCCCCTCAAACCCGTTGTCCCGGTACACCTCCATCGCCCGGCGCATGTCGACCTCGCCTTCATCGATGAACACCTCCGTAAACTGCGGCAACTGCCCCCGCACGTTCCGGAAGTGGACCCAGGCGATCTTTTCGGCTGAGGCCATCTCGGCGATGGCGGCGTAGACCTTCTCCGGGCCCAGCAGCTCGGTCATGCAGCCCTGGCAGAAGAGCATGGAGTTGCTCGGGCTGGGGGCGATCTCGAAGAAGATCCGGCGGAACTGCTCGAGGGTGGAGCAGATCTGGGCCACGCCGCCCAGGGGCTCGGGGATCGGGGGGTCGTCGGGGTGCAGGGCCAGGCGCACGCCGGCCTTCTCGGCGGCGGGGACGGCCGCGGCGAGGAAGCGCTCCATGCGCTCCCACATCTGGGCCTCGTCCACGGGGGGATCGTGCGGCTCGGGGCGGTCCCGGTCGAAGACGGCGTAGTCGAAGGTGCTGTATCTCGCGCCTCCTCTCCCGACATCGGAGGGGGTGCGGAAGTTGCCCATGGGCTTGAAGTTCCAGCCGACGCAGGGGATGCCGGCGCGGCCCACGCTCTCCACCATGCGGCACCAGTGGCCGATCTTCTCGTCCATGTCCTCCCGGGCCAGGGTGATCTCCTCCCAGGCGGGCATGAAGATGTTGTTCAGCTTCAGGCCGTGGGCCTCGACCTTCTCCCGCGCCCGGGCCAGGGCGTCGGTGCAGTCCTTGCCGGCTCTCAGGTCCTGGGCCAGCGAGGTATCGGCCGCGTTGGCCACGCCGCCGCGCAGGTCCAGGTGGATGGAGTCGACGCCGATGGCGCGGAAGAAACCCAGGTGTCCGGTGTCGAGCTGGTCGACGGAGACCTGGTCCTGGATGTACATCACGCCACCGGGCGGTCGCGCTGGTTCTGCCCTCCGTAGCGGTAGCCGGGCAGGTTGTCGGCACACCAGGTCTCGCGGAAGAGGGTCCGGCGCATGGGCGGCATCTGCTCGACGAGCTCATCCGGCGGCGACCACGAGCTCCACCGGGAGCCGACGCTGTTGTAGAGGTTGAAGACGCCCACCCGCTCGTTGTCCGCATTCGTCCACGGCGAGGTGCTGTGGGCCAGGGCCTCGGTGAAGAACAGGACCGACCCGGCGGGGCACTCGTAGGTCTCCCACAGAGCCGAGTTCGGGTCCTGGATGGCAGCGCCCCCGGGGTAGGCGGCCTTGTGGCTTCCCGTGGCCAGGAGCGTGCCGCCCTGCCCCATCTTGACCGGGGTCAGCTCCCACACGACGCGGGTCAGGCCGCTGAAGGACTTGCCGGGAATGCTCTGGTAGTGGTGGGAGTCGACGGCGAAGCGGAAGAAGCCGCTGCCGTTGTGGGGGTTGAAGGCGCCCTGCCGCTCGGGCGTGGCCGCGGGGTTGCGCAGGTGGGCGCCCTCCATGCGGAACCCGTAGCACTCCGAGCTGGACAGGCCCGGGAAGGCGAGGAACTCGTTGAGGAAGCCCACCACCACCGGGTGGTCGGTGAGCTTCTCCAGCGGTCCGGCCACGTAGGAACGCTCGTGCTCCGCCAGCGACTCCGGCTGGTTCGTCACTCGCAATGCGTACTCGCGCATCGCCTCGATCTCGTCGTCGGCCAGCACCCCGGGCACCAGCAGCCACCCCCGGACATCGAAGAGGTACTTCTGCTCGTCCGTCAGCTCGACCACGGGCTCGCCGTCGGCGTTGTGAGTCGGCAGGTCGCCTTCTTCCACCACCAGCGGCTGCCCCAGGTTCTTGTCCACCACGTAGGCTTCGGTCATCCTCCAACATCCCCTTTCGTGAGTCAGAACGTGATACGCAACAGCTCCACGGGAATCCCGGTCAGGCCCATGGCCGCCCATTGGTCCAGCGAAGGCACTGAGATCGAGACCCGGTCCGGCCCGGGGGTCTGGTCGCGTGTGAAACCGTGGGAATACCAGATGCCGGCGGCCGACCCGAGGATGTTCCCGAGGACGTAGGGCTGGTGCTCCTCCGAGTCGGTCAGCAACGCAACGCCGGTGCCGAAGAGGCTTCCCACGTAGGCGCCGAGGATGATCCATCTTGCGCGGCCGGGCGTGTACTCCTCCTCGCCCGTCCACCGGTGACCGAGGTAGGTCCCCAGGGGCGCGCCGACCATGGCGGCCAGGACATGGGCCCGCGGATTCTCCACGTCGCCGAGGCTGAGGACGCCGCTCGCATAGCCGGCGCCGACGACTCCCCCCAGGGAGAGCAGATGGGCCCGGCCCTGGCTGAGCGATCGGCCGCGCAACCATTCGGTGGTCGCCCACACACCCGCGGGCGTAGCCACCATGGCGGAGGCGACGTAGATGCGGGCCTGGGTCCACTCGTCGAGATCTTCGATGTCGAGGAGATAGGGAATGGCGACGCCGTAGAGCCCGCCGGTCACGCCGCCGGCGATCATCAGGTCCGTCTCGCCCCTCTCGAACCAGCGGTGGGAGCTGAGTCCGTAGGCGAGCAGTCCGCCGGCCGGGGTGCCGATCATGGCGGCGGCCCAGTAGGCCTTGTCGTTCTCCGACTTGAAGAGCACGGGGACGCCAAGTCCGTAGAGGGTGCCGGCCCAGCTGCCGCCGAGGATCAGGAGGGAACGTCCGGCGCCGAGCCGGTAGTCGCGGGTGCCCTCGAGGGCCCAGAAGAACGAGCCGCCGCCGATCAGCATCTGCAGTCCGGCCACCCGGCGCTCGGACTCGACGTCGAGCAGCTGGATCGTCCCCGGCCCGTACAGGCTGAACCCGTAGATCGTCGCCCAGGTCACCATCCCCCGGCGGCCGGACCGCCGGTCGTCGGGGCCGGCCTGTTGCTCACCGGGACCGCCGGCATGCGCCTCGGCCGGAAGTCCGAGGAGGGCGAGACTCAGCGCCCAGGAGAGGGCCCAGGTGGTCGTTGTGTGTCTCATGGGAGGTCCGGCTATCTTCGACGGTCGGCCAAGAGGCTGAATTAAACCGCCCCGCGTCCCGGGGAGAAAGTCCGGTCCGGCCGGTATTCCCGCCAGGAAAGCACATGGCCATTCCCAGACTCTTCCAACCCGTTCCCGACCTCGACGACCGAGAGCGCCGGCGCGGGCTGGGCCACATGACCCGCCAGGCCATCTGGGCGTCCGGGGCCGACGGCCTGGCCTCCGGCGGGTTCCTCGCCTCCTTCGCCCTGATCCTCGGCGCGTCCAACTTCCACATCGGCATCATGACGGCGATCCCCTTCGCCATGCAGCCCCTGCAACTGGTGGCCATCCTCGCCGTCGAGCGCCTGCGCCTGCGCAAGGCCGTGGCCGTCACCGCCTACTTCGTCACCTACGCCACGTGGGTCCCCATCGCCCTGCTCCCCTTCCTCTTCGAGGTGCCCGGCGCCGCGGCGGTTACCCTCATGCTCGTCTTCATCGGGCTCCGAGGCGCGGGCAACGCCTTCGTGAGCCCGAGCTGGAACGGCTGGCTCCGCGACCTCGTGCCGCAGGACCTCATGGGCGGGTTCTTCGCCCGGCGCCTGCGGGTGGCGACGATCGCCTCGGCCACCGCGGGGATCATCGCGGCCCTCTACATCGACTGGTGGAAGAGCTCCGGGCCGAGCGGCGAGGTCTTCGCCTATTCCTACGCCATGCTCTTCGGCAGCGTCGTGCTCGGCTTCGGGGCCGTCGGCTTCATGGCGCGCATGCCGGAGCCGCGGATGGTCGTCCCCGAAGGCGGCCGCCCCTCGGTGCTCGGCACCCTCGGGGCCCCCTTCCGCGACCGGAACTTCCGGCAGTTGATCCGCTTCCTGTTCCTCTGGAACTTCGTCGCCCACCTGGCGGTACCCTTCTTCACCGTCTACATGCTGACGAAGCTCGGCATGAGCCTGACCTGGGTCGTGGGGCTGGGGGTGCTGAGCCAGGTCGCCAACGTCCTCTTCCTGCGGGTCTGGGGACCCCTCGTCGATCAGTTCGGCAGCAAGGCGGTCCTCTCCCTGTGCTCGTCCCTCTACTTCCTCGTCATCCTCGGCTGGACCTTCACCACCCTGCCCGAGAAGCACGCCTTCACCGTGCCCCTCCTCGTGGCCCTGCACATGCTCATGGGGATCGCCAGCGCCGGCATCAACATCGCCACGACGACGATCCGCATGAAGATGGCCCCCCGGGCCCAGGCCATGTCCTACCTGACGGCCGCCTCCCTGGCCTCCAGTGTCGGGGCGGGCGTCAGCCCGCTGCTCGGCGGCGCCTTCGCCGACTTCTTCAGCGTCCGTCACCTCGAGATCGCGGTGCAGTGGGTCGATCCGGTCCGCACCGTCGGTTTCCCCGCCGTCTTTCTCACCGGCTTCGACTTCCTCTTCGCCATCGCCTTCGTCCTCGGCCTCGTCACCCTCGGCGTGCTGGCCGGCCTGCGGGAGGAGGGCGAAGCGGAGAGCAAGGTGGTGATGGACGAGCTTGCGTCGCAGACCCGCCAGAACCTGCGGGTGCTGAACTCGGTCCCGGGCCTGAGCTTCGTGGCCAACCTGCCGGTGGCGTCGCTGCGGCGGCTGCCGCCCATCCCCGGGCTCGACGTGGCCGTCGGCGTCACCGCCCACCAGCTCTCCTCGACGATCAAGGCGGCCCTGGAGGGACTCGACTACGGACAGATGCGGGCCGGCGAGCTGACGGTGCGCGTCCGGCAGGGGGTGGAGGAAGCCGCCGGCGCGGTGGAGCAGATCGGCCGCCAGGGCGCCGAGGTGGCCACGGGCGCCACCGAAGGAGCGATGTGGGCGGCGGCGGACCTGACGATGGAAGTTGGACGCGCGGCGGAGGAGGCGATGCAGGGAACCATGGAAGCCCTCGCCCGGACCGCGGCCGATCCCCTCGACGCGCTGCGCGGCGCCATGCACGGCGTTATCCAGGGGGCGAGCGAGACCGGACTGCACGTGGGCCAGGCCGTCAGACACGCCGTCAAGGCGGCGCGCGGGGCGGCCGCCAACCTCGGCCTTTCGGAGCAGCAGGCGGGGAAGACGGCGGCCCGGGCCGCGGTGGAATCGGCCGCGCACCTCGGCCGGGAGACGGAGACCGAGGTCGCCGACGCCGTCCTGCAGGAGCTGATGGAGGATCCCGGCGCGCGCTCCGCCGGGGAGAGGGCCTCCGGCGATCGCCCGCAAGGGAGCCCCGGCCGGTGAGGTCCGCGCGGAAGCTGATGCGGCTGTCCCTCCCGGCGGCCCTGCTGCTGCTCAACCCTCTGCGGGTGGAGGCGGAGGAAGTCTCGCGGGACCACTTCCCCGGCATCGTTCTGGACGAGCCCATACCCACCAGCTTCGAGACGGGGCAGGCCCTCTCCCTGTCGGGGCGCGTGGAGGATGACGGCATCGGCCTCGTGAGCTTCTCCTTCCGGCGCGCCGACGGCGGCAGGCAACTTTTCTGGGCCTGGGTCGTCGAGGGCCGCTTCGAGCGGGAAGTCGTCTTCCCCCACAGCGCGGCGGGAGAATTCGATCTGGTGGTCGAGGCCGACAAGGGCGAGGAGAGCCTGTCCCTGCTGGGACGGTTCGACGGCCTGCGGATCGACCGGGGCCGGGGAGCGATCGCGCTCCCCCGGCGCTACTTCCCCCTCGTGAACCTCGACCAGCCGCTGCCGACCCGCCTTGCCACCGGCGAGGCCCTGCACGTGGCCGGGACGCTGGAGGGAACTTCGGCGCCGGCGCACCTCCTCCTCCTGGTGGGGTCCGATGAGGAGACGTACTGGACATTCCAGTTCCTCGTCGAGGAAGGCCGGTTCGAGCGCACCATCGTCCTGCCGCGGGCAGCGGAGGACGCCTTCTACCTGGTCCTGTACCTCCTGCCGCCGGACGAGGACCCGGTAGCCCTGGATGGGTACTCCCACCTGGACATCACGGGCGGGGCCGAGCCGGTCGAGATCCCCAGGCTCTTCTTCAGCGGGATCGAGCTGGATCAGCCCCAGCCGGTGCGGTGGCCGGTGCGCAGACCCGTCCTCCTGGCGGGTGAGGTCCGTCCCTTCGTGCGCTCGTTCTGGCTGGTTCTGGAGCCGCTCGGCAGCGGCGGGCGCCGCCTGATCTTTCCCGGAGTGGAGGAAGGACGCTTCCGCTTTTCCGTGCTGCTGAGGGCGCACGAGAGCGGCCCGGTGCGTCTGAGCGTGATGCTCCAACTGCGGGACTACACGGTCTGGCCCGCCGGGGAGATCGTCATCGAGGGAGTCGCCGCACCCCTCCCGGACCTGGAGGTAGGGGTGCTGGCCCTGTCCCTGCTGGCCGGCGGCCAGGGCCGGGTCCCCCTGCTCAACCGGGGAGGCGCCGCCGTCGAGCTGGAAGCGCCGGAGGTGGAAGGGCCCTTCGAGGTCGAGGACCATCCCTCCACGCTGGCGCCCGGCGAGGCCGGGGAGATCGTGCTGAACTACGGAGGCTCGGGCGGAGACCAGGGTCTGCTGACCCTGGTCAGCGACGATCCCCTGCGGCCCCGGGTCTCGATCGCCCTCTCGGGGCTGGAGCCCCGGGAAGCGGCCTCCGACCTGGTGCATCTGCGGGCCGACGCCTCGGGTCGCATCGAGGCCGGCGCCGATCTCGAGGAGCGGGACCTCGTCCTCGCCCTCTACGCGGCGCCGACAGGGCGCTTCGATCCGTCGAGGGCGTACGACGTCTCCCTCGACGGCTCGACGGCCCTGGCCCGGCCGGCGGTGGGCGCGCGGCCCGACCGCCGGGACTCCGTCGACTACCGGGCGCGGCAGCTCGAGCGGACCCTGTCCCTGCGGATGCAGCAGCAGGGGCGGCCGGCGGCCAAGCCGGCGGCGGTGCACTACGAGGTCGGGGACAGCCGTGATTTCCGCTTCACCGGCGAGGGCCGGGTCCCGACGCACTCCTTCAGGGCGACGGCGGCAGCGGTCAACGATCTCGTCGTGGCCTGGATCCAGGACGACCTGCGGGAGGACGACGACAACATCGACGCGGGGCGGATGCAGGCGATCATCGACCAGTTCGCCGAGGACTACCCCCTCGTGGTGGAGACCTTCGGCGCCCCTTCCGACGTCGATGGAGACGGCCGGATCGCCGTCCTCGTCACCCACCTGATGCAGGATGTCGGCGCCGGCGGGCAGTTCCGCGCCTCCTCGCTGGTGCCCCGACGCGCGGGGGGAGACGGCAACGTGACCGATCTGCTCTGGACGAACCCGCTCGTTCCCGAGGAGTCCTACCGCTCCCTGCTGGCCCACGAGTTCCAGCACCTGATCAACTTCAACCAGCACGTCCTCGTGCGGCAGGGACTCAGCGAGGCCTCCTGGCTCAACGAGGGTCTGTCGCACCTGGCCGAGGACCTGGTGGAGGAGCCGCCGAACGACAACTATCAGCTCGTGCGGATCTTCCTCAGCGAGCCGGGCGCGGTGGGGCTGAGCAGGGGCATGCTCACCCTGGCCACCCGCGGGGCGGCCTATCTCTTCGTGCGCAGCCTGGTCGACCTGCTGGGCGAGGGGGTGCTGCTGCGCCTGGTGCAGACCGACCGGGTGGACCGCGAGAACGTCGAGGCCGCCACCGGCGAGAGCTTCGCCGACCTGATGGCCCGCTGGGGGGCCCAGCTCTACGTCAGCGGCACCGGCCTGAGCGGCCATCCGAGACTCAACTACAGCGTCCCCTCCCTGCGGCCCCCGGAAGGGAGAGGGTTTCCCCTGCCGGTCCCGGTGACCTGGCGCTGGGGCGAGGAGCCGCCGGGGCTGGGGGTCCGGCCCTGGGGCCTGCAGTTCCTCCGCGTCACCGGCGACGGCCGCGGCACCCTGAGCCTGCAGACCGAGCCGAGGGCCCGCCTTGGGGCGGTGCCGCTACGGGTGCCCAGGTCCGCGCCGGACGCATCGATGGCCGCGGACCACTTCGCCGGGATCACCCTCGACTCGACGCCGCTCCTGGAGCTGGCCACGGGAGAGCCCCTGCTCTTCGAGGGGACCACCGCCGACACCGTCGAGACCATCCACCTGGAGTTCGTCCCCGAGGAGGGCGGCGAGCCGCAGACCTTCTTCCTACTCGTCGACGAGGGGCGGTTCGCGCGGACCGTCTTCTTCCGCCACGACGAGGCCGGCAGCTACTCCCTCAACGTCTACGTGGTGGAGCGGCGGCCGACTCCCTTCGTCGGGGGCTTCCATTCCCTGCGCGTCACCCGGGGCGAGGGTCCCGTGCTGGCTCCCACCCGCTACTTCAACCGAGTCCGCCTCGACCGTCCCCTGCCCGTCTCCGTCCACGCCGGCCAGCCCCTCCGCGTCAGCGGCGAGGTCTCCGATCCCGGGGCGACCGTGTTGGAGCTCGAGCTGTATCCCCTCGACGCAGACGACGAACGCGGGGCCACGCCGGACACCACCCTGACCCTGCCGGTCAAGGCGGGGCGCTTCGACGGCCTGGTGAGTTTCGCGGTCCCCAGAGGCCGCTACTGGCTGGCCATGAACCTGGGCCCGCCCGGGGACCTGACCTACGTGGGGGCGGTCCCCGTCTTCGAGATCCTGCCGCCGGCGCCCACCTCCGTCGAGCCGACGGCCGAGCCCCACGCCTTCGCCCTGCACCCCAACTACCCCAACCCCTTCAACAGCCGCACCCACCTCTCCTTCTCCCTGCCCGAGGACCAGCCCCACGTCGAGCTGGCCGTCTACGACCTGCTGGGCCAGAAGCTGGCGGTCCTGGCGGCGGGGCCCCGGGACTCCGGGCTGCACTCGGTGGCGTGGGACGGCCGCGACGACGCGGGACGGCCGATGGCCAGCGGCACCTATCTCTATCGCCTGCGGGCGGGGCCGTACGAAGGGG
The DNA here is from genome assembly GCA_964291625.2 of Candidatus Latescibacterota bacterium. Taxonomy (GTDB): domain Bacteria; phylum Latescibacterota; class UBA2968; order UBA8231; family UBA8231; genus UBA8231. The sequence goes on from OZ220089.1 coordinate 1,227,182, forward strand.
TGGGCAAGCTGCTGCTGCTGCGCTGAACCGATGTCACCAAGGAGATCCCCGTGAAGGGAACCCTGCGTCTGGCCCTCCCGATGGTGCTGCTGTTGCTCAACCCCCTCTTGCTGAGGGCCGACGAGGTGCCGCGGGATTACTTCCCCGGCATCGTTCTGGACGAGCCCATACCCGCCACCTTCGAGACGGGGCAGCCGCTGTCCCTGGCCGGGAGCGTGGACGCCGGCATCTACTTCCTTCGCTTCCTCTTCACCCGTGTCGACGGGGCCGAGCAGGAGTTCTGGGACTGGGTCGTCGAGGGCCGTTTCATCCGCGACATCGTCTTTCCCCACAGCCTCGACGGAGAGTACAGTCTGCTGGTCGAGGCCGGAAAGGGCCCGGAAGCCCTCACCTCGGAAGCCCTCACCCCCCTGGGGCGTTTCGAAGGCCTGCGGATAGACCGGGGGCAGGGACCCGTGATGCTGTCGCCGCGCTTCCTCCCCCTGGTGCATCTCGACGAGCCGTTACCGACCCGCCTGGCTACCGGGGACACCCTGTACGTGGCCGGCACCCTGGAAGGGATCGCCCCGCCCGCCATGCTCCGCTTCCGGTTTCTGTCCGATGCCGGGAACCTGGACTTCGACATCGTCGCCCAGGAGACCCGCTTCGAGCGGACCCTGCTCCTGCCCCGCGCCGCCGAGGATGCCCATGGTCTGGTCGTGTACCTCGGCCCGTGGGAAGGGCCCCTGCTAGTCATGGCCTGGTACCTCTTCCTCGATGTCGAGGCCGGGGCCGAACCCGTCGAGGTGCCCCGGCACTTCTTCAACGGGTTTGTCCTCGACGAGCCGCTCCCGGTGAAGTGGCCCCTGCACCGTCCGGTGGTCCTCGCCGGCGAGGTCCGCCCCTGGGTACACGCCGCCCGGCTGATTCTCGAGCCGGTCGAAGGGGAACGCCGCGTGCTCGCCTTCGGCCTGGAGGAGGGACGCTTCCGCTTTCCCGTGCGCCTGACGGCCGACGAGCTGGGCCCGGTGCTGCTGTCCCTGGCGATCGAGTTCGAGGAAGGGGCGCCCCGGGTCGCCGGCCGCATCGCCATCGAGGGGGTGGATTCGCCCCTCCCGGACCTGGAGGTGGGGGTGCTGGCCGTCTCCCTGCTGGCCGGACAGGAGACGGCGGTCCCGCTGCGGAACCGGGGAAGCGGCGCCATCGAGCTGGAGCCGCCCCGGGTCGAAGGGCCCTTCCCGGTCGTGGACTACCCCTCCGTGCTGGAGCCCGGCGAGTCCGGGGAAGTCGTGTTGAGCTACAGCGGCCCGGGGGACGACCGGGGTCTGCTGACCGTGGTCAGCGACGATCCCTTCCGGCCCCGGGTCTCCGTCGCCCTTTCGGGGCTGGAGCGCAGGGAGGCGTCATCCGACCTGGTGCACCTGCGGGCCGACGCCTCGGGCCGTCTCGAGGCCGACCTCGATCTCCGGGAGCGGGACGTGGTTCTCGCCCTCTATGCGTCGCCATTGGACGCGCCGGGCCCGGAGGCGCCTTACGACATCCTCCTGGGCCGGGCCAGCGGCAAACCCGCGCGGCCCCCGGCGGCCGACCCCCCGGACACCATCGAGCTCGAGGACCGCCGTCTCGAGAAGGAACTGGCCCTGCGGGTCCAGCAGAGCGGCCCCTGGGCGGGCAAGCCGGCGGCGGTGCAGTACGAGGTCGGGGACCGCCGCTCCTTCCGCCTCGACACCACCCGGGATGCCCTGGACCAGGACATCGAAGCCCGGGTCGTGGCGGTCAACGAGCGCGCCGTGGCCTTCGTCCAGCAGGACCTGCGGGAGCACCCTCAGAACATCGACGAGGACGGGATACGGAGGGTGACCGACCAGTTCGCCGAGGACTATCCCATCCTGGTGGAGGCCTTCGGAGCTCCTTCGGACGTCGACGGCGACGGCAGGATCGCCCTGCTCTTCAGCCACCTGGTGCCCGAGATCGGCCGCGAGGCCTTCTTCAGCGCGGGTGACGTCGTGCCCGCCTGGGTGGGCGGCAACGGCAACATGACCGATCTCATCTGGCTGAGCCCGCTGGCGGTTGTCCACCGGGTCCTGCTCGCCCACTACTTCCAGCATCTCATCAATTTCAACCAGCACGCTCTTGTGCGCCGTTCCGATGTCGAGGAGATCTGGCTCAACGAGGGTCTGTCCCACGTGGCCCAGGACCTGGTAACGCATGAGAACAACAACTACGCCTTTGTGCGCGCCTATCTGAGGCAGCCGGGAGGAACGGGGTTGAGCACGCCCGGCACCCTGGCCACCCGGGGGGCCGCCTACCTGTTCGTGCGCAGCCTCGTCGATCTCTTCGGGGAGCGAATCCTGCTGCGCCTGGTGCAGACCGACCGGGTGGACCGCGAGAACGTCGAGGCCGCCACCGGCGAGAGCTTCGCCGACCTGATGGCCCGCTGGGGGGCGCAGCTCTATCTCAGCGGCACCGGCCGGAGCGGCCATCCGCGCTTCAACTATCGCCTGGCCTCCCTCCATCCGCCGGAAGGCCGGGGATTCCCCCCGCCCGCCTCGTTGACCTGGCGGCCGGGAGAGGACCCGCCGGCCCTGGCGGTCCAGCCCTGGGGGCTGCAGTTCCTCCGCGTGGCCGGTGACGCCACAACCCGTCTGAGCCTGCAGGCCGAGCCGCAGGCCCGCCTGGGCGCCGTGGCCCTGCCGGTGGCCAAGGTCGCGGCCCCGGCCGCCATGGCGGCCGACCACTTCGCCGGCATCACCTTCGATCCGCCCCTGCCCCTGGAGCTGTCCACCGGGGCGCCGCTCGTCCTCCAGGGAACCACGGCCGACAGCGTCGCCCGGATCCACATGGAGTTCTTCCCCGACGACGGGGGCGAGCCGGGGGAGTACTTCCTCCTCGTCGACGAGGGGAGGTTCTCACGGACGATCTACTTCTACCACGAGGAGGCCTCGAGCTACTCCCTCCACGTCTACGTCGACAGGCGCCAGCCGACTCCCTTCGCCGGCAGCTTCCACCCCATGCAGATGACCCGGGGTCAGGGCCCCATCCAGGTGCCCACCCGCTACTTCAACAGGGTGCGCCTCGACCGTCCCCTGCCGACCTCCGTCCGCGCCGGTCAGCCCCTTCACTTCAGCGGCGAAGTGACGGAGCCGGGGGCGACCCGGATGGAGTTGGTCCTGTATCCCCTCGATGGGGTCGAAGTCTCTGCCACCCGCCAGACCGCCGTGACCCTGCCGATCGAGTCGGGCCGTTTCGACGGCGAGCTGCTCTTTGACGAGGCTCCGACCGGCCCCTACCGGCTGTCGATGTACCTGGGTCCGGCTGGAAGCCTGACCTACGTGGGGGCCGTGACCCTTTTCGAGATCCTGCCCGTGGCCACGTCCCTTGACCTGGAGGCCGAGCCCCACGCCTTCGCCCTGCACCCCAACTACCCCAACCCCTTCAACAGCCGCACCCACCTCTCCTTCTCCCTGCCGGAGGACCAGCCGCAAGTGGAGCTGGCCGTCTACGACCTGCTCGGCCAGAAGCTGGCGGTCCTGGCGGCGGGCCCTCGGGACGCGGGGCTGCACTCGGTGGCGTGGGACGGCCGCGACGACGCGGGACGGCCGATGGCCAGCGGCACCTATCTCTATCGCCTGCGGGCGGGGCCGTACGAAGGGGTGGGCAAGCTGCTGCTGCTGCGCTGAAGGGGAGCATGCCTTCCTGGTTGAGGGTATCTGCCCTCCTTGCTATGCTCTTCTCCTCGGGACGGCCCTCATTCGGACATGTCTCCAGGGAGCGCAGAATGGAACCCTCCGCAACTGTCATAGAGTCCGAGCTCAAGGGCCTCCAGGGGCTCCCCACCCCCGTCGCTTCGTGGCAGGTGGAGACGGGTCTGGACGCCACGGACGATCCCGCCGTATGGGTATGGGCCATGCTGGAGGAGGAAGATGTCGACAGCGGGACTCGGGCCCGCCTGCGGGAAATCATTCGGCATGCGGTAAGCCGCCTGGCTCACGATCCGCCCTGGGTCTACGTGCGATTCCGCGGAGCCTCGGAGAGCATTTAGGGCCCGATGAATCTGCATACGGACCTTCTGCGACAAGCTCGACATCTGACCTTCAGGGAGCCGAAGCGGCCTCTGCAGGTCAGTCTGCGTCGCGCAGTCTCCGCTGCGTACTACGCCATCTTCCACCTTCTGGTCGATGACGCGACGCGTCGCATGTTCCCGGGCAGGAGTCGGGCCTCGCTCCGCAGCTGTCTTGCACGGGCATTCGTCCACGGCGACATGAAGAGAGTAGCTCTGCAATTTTCCAGTCAAACCCTCGCGTCAAGGCTCGGCCCCGGGCTGAACGGGGCGACACTCCAGCCTGAGATCGTCAATGTCGCTACCGCCTTTGTGGACCTTCAACAGGCCCGTCACGAAGCGGATTACGACACGGCTCGCAGGTTCACGAGGGGCGAAGTGGTCGATCTGTTGGACCAGACGAAAGATGCATTTGCGGACTGGAAGAGGGTCCGAAGGAGCATCCAGGCGGACACCTTCCTCGCAGGCCTGCTGGCCTTCGCGAACATGCGTGCCTGAGTAGCCGGGCTGAAGGAGGCGGGCCAGCCCCGGCCTTCGCCCCATCCCAGCTCAGAGACACCCGGACTCGCGTATCTCTGGTGTTGCGATCATGGACTTCTACGACTCCGCCGCGGACCTCTACGACTCCACCTTCGGGCGGGCCGAGCTGGAGGGCGAGCGCGGCGACGTGGCCTTCTACGTGGAGGAGGCCCGGCGGGCCGGGGCCCCGGTGCTGGACCTGGCCTGCGGCACCGGGCGGGTCCTGATCCCGATCGCCCATGCGGGGGTGCCGGTGGTGGGCGTGGACAAGTCGCCGGCGATGCTCTCGGCGGCGCGCAAGAAACTCGCCCGGCTCCCGGAAGCGACGCGGCAGCGCGTCGAGCTGATCGAGGGGGACATGCGCTCCTTCTCCCTTGGCCGGCGATTCGACCTCGCCATAATCCCCTTCCGCTCCTTCCTGCACCTGATGACCCCGGCCGACCAGCGGCAGGCCCTGGGCCGCATCCGCGAACACCTGGCCGACGGCGGCCGTCTCGTGTTCAACATCTTCGACCCGCGGCTGGAGATGATCGCCTCCCATCTCGGACAATCCGCCGCCCTGGAGAAGGAGAGCGAGTTCACCCATCCGGAGACGGGCCGCCAGGTCGTCGAGTGGGTGAGGCGCCGCTTCGACGCGGCCAACCAGACGATCGACGAGGAGCGGGTCCTCGAGGAGCTGGAGGCAGGGCAGGTCGTGTCCCGAACCCATGCGCCGATCTCCCTGCGCTGGGTCTACCGCTACGAGATGGAGCACCTGCTGGAGCTGAGCGGCTTCGCCGTGGAGGCCCTCTGCGGCGGCTTCGACCGCGGCCCCTTCCGCCACGGCGGGGAGCAGGTCTGGGTGGCGCGGAGGGCGTGAGGCCTCTCCCCCACCGCGTCAAGGCGGGCTACGGGGCCGCCGATCTGGGCCTGGCCGCCGTCGAGTCGATGGTGCAGGTCTACCTCTTCAAGTTCTACAACGTCGTCGTCGGTCTGCCCGCCCTCTACACCGGTCTGGCCCTGGCCCTGGCCATCCTCTGGGACGCGGTCAGCGATCCCCTCATGGGCGGCCTCTCCGACCGCTCCCGCTGGGCCGGCGGCCGCCGGCGGCCCTATCTCGTGCCCGGGGCCGGCCTGCTGGCCGTCTCCTTCCTCTGGATCTTCAACCCTCCGCCCCTCGACGGCGACGCCGCCCGCTTCGCCTTCCTCCTCCTCTCCTTCATCCTCCTCAACACCGCCATGACCGTCGTCGGCGTGCCCCACGCGGCCCTGGGGAGCGAGCTGAGCTTCGACCGCCACGAGCGCACCCAGCTCTTCGCCTACCGGCGGCTCTTCGGCACCGTGGGGGCCCTGGCCGGCCTGTTGCTGCCCGGTCTGCTGATGGCCCAGTGGGACGGTCCCGGCGACGGCGCCGACCGAGCCCGCGGCCTGGCCAGCTGGTGGCTGGCGGCTCCCATCGTGGTCTGCGCCTGGGTCACCCTCCGGGCCACCCGCGGCCTCGATCGATCCGCCGACCATGCCCGGCCCGGTCCCCTCCGTCTCCGGCGCCTCTTCGCCGACCAGGCGGGGGCCCTGGCCAATCCCTACTTCCGCGTGCTGCTGCTGGCCTTCCTCGTCGCCGCGGTGGCCCGCACCTTCAACGCCTCCATCGCCCTCTACTACTACGAGTACCGCCTGCAGCTGACCGAGCAGGAGACGATCGCGTGGGTCCTGCTGCCCTTCTTCCTGAGCTTCATCGCCTCCCTGCCGCTGTGGATCCGGGCCGCCCGCCGCTGGGGCAAGAGGGGGGCCGGGGTCTTCGGCGTCTGCGGCCTGGGGGCCTCCACGGCGGTCGCCTATCCCCTCTTTCCGGTGGGGGAGCTGACGCCGCCGCTGATCTACGGGATCGCGGGCGGAGGCCTGGCCGGGGCGGTCGTCCTCCTCGACGCCCTGGTGGCCGACACCATCGACTACGACCGGCTCCGGACCGGCCTCGACCGGGAGGGGCTCTACTTCGGGGTGTGGCGCATGGGGACCAAGCTCGCCCGCGCCCTGGGGCTGGGTCTCAACGGCGTCTGCCTGTGGCTGATCGGATTCTCGGCCGGGGCGGCCGCCCTGTCGCCGGAGACGGGTTGGCGCCTGGCCCTGCTCTTCGGTCCGGTGGTGGGGGTCCTCTTCGTCGGCGCCGGGCTCGTCCTGCGCTGCATGCCGCTCACAGACGAGCGGCACCAGCGCATTCAGGAGCTGCTGCGGCGCCGGCGGGAGCGGTCCCCGAAGCGGTAGTGGGAGACCCACCACTCCTGCCCGCCCCGGTAGCCCCACAGCTCGGCGCAGGCCATGAAGAACATGCGCCAGCGCCGCAGCCAGCGGCCCCGCTCCGCCGCTCCGTACCGGCCTTCCAGGACGGCGAGGGCCTGCGGGCGCCGGGCGTCGAGGTTGGCCAGCCAGTGCTCGGCGGTGCGGGCGTAGTGCCGGCCGTCGACCCGCCACCGCTCCTGAAGGACCAGGTCGTCCTGGAAGTGGAGGACCAGGTCGTCGGAGGGCATCATGCCGCCGGTGAAGAAGTGGCGTCCCATCCAGTTGCCGTCTCCCTCGGACTCGAAGCCGTACGCGTGGCAGCGGTGGACGAAGACGTGGATGAACAGTGAGCCGCCCGGCTCGAGCCAGCCGGCGATGCGCCGCAGCAGCTCGCGGTAGTTGCGCATGTGCTCGAACATCTCCACCGAGACCACCCGGTCGTAGCGGCCCGGCGCCGCGAACCGGTTCATGTCCTCGGTGATCACCTCGACGTTGCTCAGACCCAGGGCCTGGCAGCGCTCTTCGATGAAGCCCCGCTGCAGGGCGGAGTTGGAGACGGCGGTGATGCGGCTGCCGGGATACCGCTCGGCCATCCACAGGGTCAGGGAGCCCCAGCCGCAGCCCAGCTCCAGCACCCGCTGGCCGTCGTGCAGGTCGGCGCGCCGACAGGTGAGGTCGAGCATGGCCTCCTCGGCCTCGTCGAGAGTGGCCGTCGCGGACGGGAACCAGCAGCAGCTGTACTTGAGGCGGCGGCCCAGGACCAGCCGGAAGAACTCCGGCGGCAGCTCGTAGTGCTGGTCGTTGGGGCTCTGCGCATGCAGGGCGACGGGGGCCCGGTCCATCGAGGCGATGAAGCGGTCCAGGGCCGCCTGCTCCGCCTCGCAGTCGGTGCCGCGCTCCCGAAGCAGCCGCCGGCGGTGGAGGCGGCGGATGCCCCGGCGGACCAGGGCGTCGGGCAGCAGGCCCCGCTCGGCCCAGTCGACGGGGTTCAAGGCTCCTCCCGCCGGGGGAACCACGGGAGGAAGGGGCTGGTGGCGCGCTGGTAGCGGCGGTAGTCCTCGCCGCGGGTGACCAGGGCCCGCTTCTCGGTGTAGGGGATGCCGGTGACGCGGTAGAGGAGGAACAGCATCAGCGGCGGCCCGACCCAGGCCAGCCACGCGACCGGTGACCCGGCTGCCATGGCCGCGTAGGCCCACCAGTGGACCCACTCGAAGAAGTAGTTGGGGTGCCGCGAGTACCGCCACAGGCCGCGGTCGCAGGTGCGCCCCCGGTTGGCCGCCTGCCCGCGGAAGGCCGCCAGCTGCCGGTCGGCCGTCCACTCGCCGGCCACGGCCGCCGCCCAGACCAGCAGGCCGGCCGCGTCCCAGGCGGTCCAGCCCGGCTCAACCTTCGCGGCCACGGCGGCGAAGGGCAGGCCGAATAGGACCACCAGCACCGCCTGGGCCTGGAAGAGCCAGAAGAAGCGGGCCTGGGCCCTGTCGCCCCATTGAGCGCGAAGCATCTGGTAGCGGCCGTCCTCCTCGCCGGCCCGGAGCACCCGGTCGACCAGATAGGCGGCCAGGCGGAAGGACCACGCCGCCCCCATGAGGCCGACCAGGAGCCGCCGCGGCCCCCAGCCGTCCCCGGTGAAGGCGGCGGCCACGGCCACCAGTCCGATGCCGGCGGCCCAGCCCACGTCGACGACGCCGGCGTCCCCCCGGCGCCGCTGCAGCAGGTACAGGGCGGTCATGACGGCCACGGCCGCCGCCAGGCTCCAGGCCAGCAGGACGGGCACGGTCACCAGCCCCCTCCCTCGGCCGGCGTTGCCGGGCGGCGGTGGCCCGGACGGGCCAGGAGCATCTGCACGTCGGAGATGTAGCCCTCCTCGAAGCCGCCGATGCAGTAGCAGAGGTAGAAGTCCCACATGCGGACGAACTCGTCGCCGAAGCCCAGCTGCCGCACCTGCTCCCGGGCGCCGTGGAACCGCTGCCGCCAGGCCCGGAGGGTGCGGGCGTAGTGGGGGCCGATGTCCTCCAGGTGCACCAGGCGCATGTCGGTGGCCGCCGCCAGGGAGCTGCAGATGACCGCCACCGACGGGATGCAGCTGCCCGGAAAGATGCAGGCCTTGATGAAGTCGACGGAGCGCCGGGCCCGCTCGTAGGCCCGGTCGGCGATGACGATCGCCTGCAGCAGCATCACCCCTTCCGGCTTCAGCAGGCGGGCGCAGCAGCCGAAGTAGGTGTCGAAGTAGTGGTGGCCCACGGCCTCGATCATCTCGATGGAGACCAGCTTGTCGTACTGCCCCCGCAGGTCGCGGTAGTCGGACAGGACCACCTCCACCCGCCCGTCGAGGCCGGCCTCGCGCACCCGCTGCCGGGCCAGCTCGCACTGCCGCCGGGAGATGGTCGCCGTCGTCACCCGGCAGCCGTACTCCCGCGCCGCGTGCAGGGCGAAGCCGCCCCACCCGGTGCCGATCTCCAGGAGGTGGTCCCCGGGCTCGAGGGCCAGCTTCCGGCAGATGCGGTCCACCTTGTGGCGGCAGGCCTCCTCGAGGGAGCTCTCCGGCCGCGGGAAGACGGCGCTGGAGTACATCATCTCCTCGTCGAGGAAGAGGCGGAAGAAGTCGTTCCCCAGGTCGTAGTGGGCGGCGATGTTGCGGCGGCTGCCGCGGAGGGTGTTGCGCCGGAGGGCGTGGCCGATCCTCCGGGCGGGAGCGGCCAGCCGCGCCCAGCCCCGTTCGCCGCGGTGCATCGCCTCCATGTTGGCCACCGCCAGGCGGCACAGGGCCGGCAGATCGCCGCAGCTCCACCACCCCTGCATGTAGGCTTCCGCGGCGCCGAGGGTCCCCCCGAAGGCCAGGGCCCGGTAGAACCGCGGGTCATGGACCGCCAGGACCACCTCGGGGCCGTCGCCGGGGCCGGGGGCCAGGGGCCCGCCGTCTTCGACCAGGCGGACCGTGCCCCCGCGCAGGCGCCGCAGCCGCGCCGAGACCGCCCGCCTCGCCCACCGGTCCATCCAGCCCGGGCCGCGGGCCCCTCTCTCAGCTGCGCCCGACAGGGCCAGGTGCGGCATGCTCCCCCTTTCCAGCCGACCACTTGGGGTGGGGGTGGACCGGACATCTCTTGAGCCACAGCCGGAAGGCCTGCCAGTGGATGGCGCCGATGACCCGGGCCGTCATCAGCGGATACCGCGTCAGCACCCGCGCCAGGGCTGCGGAGCCCAACTCCCGCCGCCGCAGCAGGAGGGTGGCGTCGAAGAGGCGGCCTCCGTCCTGCCGGTTGTCCATGTGCACCGCCAGGGTGCGTCCCGGCGTCGTGAACCGCCAGGTGTACTCCTGCTCCATGGCCATGAAGGGGGAGACGTGGAACGCCTTCGAGAACTCGTAGCGCTTGCTCGCTCCCCGCCCCCGGTCGAGTCCCTCGTGCAGGACGTAGCAGTGCCTCTCGCCCCAGGGGGTGTTGCTCACCTCTCCCACCACGCTCTCGACGCGTTCCCCGGCCGGGTCGAAGCAGTAGAAGAAGCTGACCGGGTTGAAGCAGTGGCCGCCGTAGCGCAGGTGGGTGAGCAGTCGGACCGGCCCCTCGGGAGAGCGGCCGCTCTCCTGCCGGACCAGTTGCCGCACGCACTCGGCCAGGGGCCGGCCGGTCTCCCCGAAGTGGTCGGCGCGGCGGAAGGAGGCGAGGTTGGGGCGCTCCCACGACCACAGCCACCGGCCCTCGAAGAGGCCGGGCCCTTCGGCCAGATCGAGGTACATCATGAACAGCCGGTACTCGAAGGCGTGGGCCGCCGGCGCGAACCGCCGGTGGCGCAGCCGGCCCTCGTATATGCAGCTGTGCCGGTTCACAGGCTTTGCCCGAAGCGCCGGGTCACCTCCAGGGCGCTGGCCACCCCGTCCTCGTGGAAGCCGAAGCCCCAGTAGGCCCCGCAGTAGTGGATGCGGTCGACGCCGTCGATGCGGTGCCGGTGCTTCCTCGCCGCCACCGAGGCGGGCGTGCAGACCGGGTGGTGGTAGGTCATGCGGGCGAGGACCCGCTCCGGGGCGATCTCGGCGGTGCGGTTGAGGGTGACGCAGATGGGCCGGCGGCTGTGCAGACCCTGGAGCCGGTTCATGTTGTAGGTGACGGTGGCGGGGCACCCCTTTTCGGGCGGGATGTAGTAGTTCCAGCTCGCCCAGGCGCGCCGGCGCCGAGGCAGGACCGAGCCGTCGGTGTGCAGCACCACCTCGTTGGCCTGGTACGGCATGGCCCCCAGGACCTGGCGCTCGGCCGGGGTCGGCTCGGCCAGCAGCCGCAGGGCCTGGTCGCTGTGCACGGCGAGGACGACCTCGTCGAAGCGCTCGGCTCCGCCCGTCGGCGTGCGCACCTCCACCCCGTGGCGCAGCCGCCGCACGGAGACCACCGGGCAGTCGAGCCGGATGCGCTCCCGGAAGGGGCGGATGAGGGCCTCCACGTAGCGCCGCGAGCCTCCCTCGATCACCCGCCACGGCGCCCGGCCGCGCACCTGCAGGAAGCCGTGGTTGGCGAGGAACTCCACGAGGTAGCGCGCCGGGAACTCGTACATGCGGTCCGGCGGCGCCGACCACAGGGCCGAGCCCAGGGGGATGATGTGGTGCTCGACGAAGGCCCGGGAGTAGCGGCGGGCGGCCAGGTAGTCCCCGAGGGGGGTGGCGTCGCCCGGGTCGCGCAGCAATTCCGGCGCGGTGCGGTTGAAGCGCACGATGTCGGCCAGCATGCGGTGGAAGGAGGGCCGCAGGAGATTGCGGCGCTGGGCGAAGAGGCTGCCCAGGGGCGTGCTGGCGTACTCCAGGCCGGTGCGGGCGCACTTGACGCTGAAGCTCATCTCCGTCGGCCGCGACGCCACCCGGAGGCGCCGCAGCAGGCGCGTGAACCGCGGGTAGTGGGTCTCGTTGTAGACGATGAAGCCCGTGTCCACCGGGTGGGAGCGGCCCTCCTCCTCCACCTCCAGCGTGTGGACATGGCCCCCGGCATAGCCGTTGGCCTCGAAGAGGGTGACGCGGTGCTCCGGGTGCAGCAGCCAGGCCGCCACCAGGCCGGAGACGCCGCTCCCCACCACCGCCACGCTCCGTCCCGGGGGTGGTTCCATGGCAGGCCCGCGGCTCAACCCGGGAGGGCCGCCCCGCGCAGGAGGCGCAGGGAGTCCCGCAGGTCGTCCAGGGTGGCCAGGGGAACGGCGCCGGCCCGCTCGAGGAAGGGGGCGTACTGCGGGGCCGCGCGGCCGCCGGCCAGCAGGGCCACCTCGCCGCCGAGGAGGCCCCGCAGCCGCACCAGCTCGCCGCCCAGGCGGGGGTCGTCCCCGGGATAGACGATGCTGAGCAGGACGGCCCGCGCCTCCGTCCCGGCCGCCGCTCCGGCGATCTCCTCGGCCGGCAGGTCGGGTCCCAGGAAGGTCGCGTTCCAGCCCTCCGACGCGGCCACGAGGGAAGCGAGCATCGCCCCCAGCTCGTGCTTCTGCCCCGCCGGCGTGGTCGCCACGGCCCGGGGCGCCGCCCCGTTCCCCTGGAAGGGCCGCAGGTTCCCGATGAAGCTGCGCACCACCGCCGTGGCCATGTGCTCGGCGGCCACCCGCAGGGCGCCCTCCTGCCACATGCGGCCGATGCGCTCCATCAGGGGCCGCACCACCTCCTCGAGGAGGGCCCGCTGGCTCAGGGCCACGGAAGCCCGGTCCAGCTGCTCCTGCAACGACGCGGCGTCCAGGCCCTGCACGGCCGCCAGGGCGGCCTCGAGGAACTCGCCGCTACCCTCCCCCTCTCCGCCGGTCCGGCTCCGGGACGGCGGGGCCGCTTCTCCCTCGGGCCGGACCAGCTTCAGCAGCTCGGCCATGGGGAGACGCGCGATCCGGCCGATGCTCTGGCCGGCCTGCACCGCCTGCTGCAGACATTGCAGGCGGGCGATGTCCTCGTCCGAATAGAGGCGTCGGTTGGTCCCGGTCCGGGACGGCACGACGGCGCCATAGCGCTTCTCCCAGACGCGGATCACGTGGGCCGACAGCCCGGTCCTCCTCACGGCTACCTTGATCGGGTGTCCCGGGGGTTCCATGCCTGGAATATGGAGACTGTATAAGTTCAGTCAAGTTTTATCTCGCAATTATTAGACATATAATAGACAACAGGAACCAGCCAGATCGAACCCGGCCCTTCGGCCTGGGGGCGAGCAACTCTGGAGGGGCGACAGGCGTGAGGCGCGGTAGAGGGGGCGCTACTTCCTCATGGGGGGAGGTGGCGAGCCGGTAACGAAGGGCGCCTCCCCCCTCGACCTCCACGGTGGTTCCGGCAGACAGGGCCGGGAGGGTCCTGGCGGAGAGGATCCCGGCGCCCAGGGCGGACGCCGGGTCCCGCGGATTGATGGACCGGGGTTCACCAGTCCTTCAACGGGAGGTCCCGGGCGCCGCCATGCATGCGAAGAGTGCCGGGCGCCCGGGACGATTGCTGCGTCAGCGGCTCTTGACCTGTCCCCAGGACTCTCCGTCAACCGCGGACTCGAGGGAGAGGCCGTAGATGCCGGCGCCGACGATGATCTCCCGGCCGGCCTTCGTGGTAAAGGACTGGGCGTAACTCACCTTGGGGGAACCGGTGTCTTCGTCTCCGGCTACCGACGGATCGTCGTAGTGGTACTGGACGTAGCCGCCCCCATCCCCGGCCACCCGGATGAGTTCCTGGACGATCTTCACCCCGTTGATATCCTCGGAGTCGAGCACGGTCCGGGTCTCCTGCGTCCGGTCCGCTCCATGGAAGATCACGTAGCCGTTGGAGGTGAACATGAACAGGTAGATGGAGCCGTGCCGCCAGTCTCCTTCTGCGGCCCGGAAGACGTTGAAGATGTCCCTGTAGCGCCCGACGCCGTGCTCCTGCAATGCGGCGACATAGGCCTGAAGCGCCCCGATGACGAAAGCCCGGAGACTCTCGAGGTCCGTAACGTCGGCGGCCGTCACCTCCGGCCGCGGAATGAGCGAGAGGTCGTACACGGGCGGCGGGACATGGGACACATCCTGGTAGAATCCACCGACCAGGACGTTCGTGTTGCCGTAGGCCTCGCCGGAGAACTGGGTGGCATAGGCTGTCTTCGGGGTGTCTTCGTCGCCGTCCTGGGCCGGATCGTCCCAGTAGTACTCGACATGGCCCCCCGCGGCCGAGGCCGCGATGAGGTCCTGGACGACCGGCGTCCCACGGTCGTCCTCGAGGGCCAGGAGGTTCTTGTCTCCCGCAGTCTCATCGTCGGCGTGAAACAGGACCGTCCCTTCATCGCTCAGGAGAATGATGTACAGGTTCCCCTGCCTCCAGTCTCCTTCTTCCCTGAGGCTGGCGAGAAAAGGCGTCAGAAGTTCCTTGCCCTCGCTTATCTCCACGATACGCGCCTTCACGCCTTCCACGAAGGCCGCCAGGGTCTGCTCGTCCACGACCTCGCTGGCGGGTACCTCCGGGGTCTGGGCCGTGGAGGGCCGCGCGGCGGGCAGGAGGCAGGCCAGCCCGAGGATGAGTACTGAGATCAGACGTTGCACGAGGGTTCCCCCTTTCATTATGAGGCTGTGATGTTGCAAACGTAATTTAAGGTCCAATCTCGACCGACAATAGGGGGGAATGGTGATCCAGCCGGCGATCGGGCCGCCCCCTGCGGCTATCCGGGCGTCGTGCGGCTGGCGAACGGCCAGCTGCTCTTGCGTGTTCCACACGGACTTCGTCGACGGCGACCGCGAGATCCGCGCCGTCCGCCTGAGGGAGGAGGAGTGATGCCGCCGCGCGCCATCGATCTGAAGGGCTACGGCCTGCCCTACTGGCTGGACATCGAGCGTCCGCGCTACCCGGCGCTGGAGACGGAGACCCACGCCGACGCGGTTGTCATCGGCGCCGGCATCGCCGGCCTCAAGCTGGCCGATTACCTCTCCGCGCGGGGGCTGAGCTGCGTCGTGCTGGAGGCGAAGCGGGTCGGCGAGGGGGCCTCCTCCCGCAACCAGGGCTGCATCGTCACCGGCTTGCCGGTCTCCTACGCCGACCTCGCCGCCGCCCGCTCCCGCGCCGTGGCCCGCGGCCTGGTCGATCTCTGCCACCACAACCAGGAGCTGCTGGAGGAGCAGATCGAGCGCCACGGGATCGCCTGCGACTACGAGGTCCTCGGCGAGATCCTGCTGGTGCGGGGCGACGAGGCGGACCACGAGCAGACGCTGACGCGGATGCGGCGGGACACCGCCATGATGGCGGAAGACGGTTTCGCCGTGGACTGCCCGGACGCGGCGGAGGTGCGCGCCGTCACCGGCAACCCCCTCTTCGCCGGCGGCATCCGCCACCGCCGCGACGCCCAGTTCCACTCCGGCCGCTTCGTGGTCGGCCTGGGAGCGGCGGTGGCCCGTTCCCCCCGGGTGCGGATCTTCGAGGAGTCTCCGGTGGCGGCGATCGAGCCCCCGGACGGGGGCGGCGCCCACCGGGTCCGCACCTCCCGGGGCAGCGTGACCGCCGGCCATCTGTGCGTGGCCACCAACGCCCTGGTGCCGCAGCTCCTGCCGGAGCTGACCCCCGCCTTCCGCGCCGAGCGCGGGCAGGTCCTGGTCACGGCGCCCCTGGACGAGCGCCCCTGCCGCGGCTGCTTCGCCGCCGGCCAGGCGTGGTGGCGCGAGATCCGCGAGGCCGACGGCCGCTACCGCCTGCTCTTCGGCGGCTGCCGCGACCGCGACGAGCCGGACAGCCTCTTCCCGCAGTACGGGGCCGGCGGCCGCCGCAGCGGGCGCATCGCCAGCGCCGGCTTCCGGCCCACGGCGGCCCATCAGCGCCGCATCCACGCGCACCTCGCCGAGATCTTCCCCCACCTGGCCGGCGCGCCGGTGACCCACCGCTGGGGCGGCCTGCAGTCGTTCACCTTCGACGGCCTGCCCGCCGTCGGCCTCTTCGACCCGGAGCGGCGCGTCCACGGCATGGCCGGGTTCTCGGGGTACGGCAACTCGTACAGCAACGTCGGGGCCGCCCACCTGGCCGCGCGCATCGCCGGGGCCGGCGACGGCCTGGCGGCGCCCTTCGCGGAGAGCCTCAAGCTGTTGATGGCCCCGGCCCGCCCCGGCCTCCGCTGGCCCGGCGGCGAGCCCACCCGCGCGCAGTGCGACTCCCTCGCCGGCCAGCGGGAGAGCGGGGAGTCGGCGGCCCGGGAGTGAGAGGACCGCCGGGCCGTTCTCGCGGTCCTGGTCTGCGGCTGGGACGCCTCATCGGTCTGCAAGCACCTGCTTCACTGGAAGGGGATCTTCGACTCGCCCCTGGTGCGGCCGCCCTACCTCAACGCGCCGGAGTGGCTGCAGCGGGAGTTGCGCGATCCGGCGCGTCAGCTCGGACTGCTCGACAGGGCGTGACGATGGCGGGTCGGCCGGCGAGCCTCCACCTGCCTTGCCTGCCTATACTTGTTCTTGAGCTTGCGACGGTGCCGGCCCAACTCCTGAACAGGATCAAGACAACGTGCTGAAGAGACTTGCCGTCGAAAACTTCAAGTCGCTGAGTCAGGTCGAAGTGGAATTGCCGCGCCTTGCCGTGCTCTTCGGTCCGAACGCGGCGGGCAAGAGCAATCTGGTAGAAGCCATCCGGGTGCTCTCGTGGATCGGGACGCAGCGCACCTTGGCCGACGCCCTTGGAGGTTCCATCCGGGGTTACCCGCTCGAGGCGCTGAGCATGCCTGCCGGCGGAATCCCCGACCTGGTTCAGATGGAGGCGGCAAGCTTCCAGTTGGAGGCGGACTTGTCCGTTCCCTCCGAGAACGGCGGCACGCCCTCTGGCTATCGCTACCGCATCGAGGTCGGAATCAACACCCGGTCCGGCGTACTGACGAATCGCAACGAGTTCCTCTCCTCGCTATCCGTTTCCGGAGAGCCGAAGGGGCGTCCGGTCATCGAGCCCGACGGCGATCGTGCCCTGGTACGCCGGCAGACGGGCGGAGGCCGGCCGCGGGCAGAGCAACTGGGCCAGTATGCGCTGCTCTCGGATCGTCGGTTCGTCAGCCCCGCTTACCGTACCATCGATAGAGTGCGTGCGGAATTACAGGATTGGAGAGCGTACTACTTCAATCCGGCAGCGATGCGAATAGCAGCATCCCCGTTGGGTGTGGTAGACATCGGGACCTCCGGGGAGCATCTGGCGCCCTTTCTGTATCGGCTCAACAATGAACATCCGAAGCACTTCGGAGCTGTAACGCGCTCACTGCGTTCCATCATCCCCAGCATCGAGGAGGTGCGAGTTCTGCTGGATGAGCAACGCGGCACCCTCGATCTCTTCGTGCTCCAGGACGGAGTCTTCTACTCGTCTCGCGTCGTCTCGGAAGGAACGCTGCGGGTCCTGTCCCTCTGCGCCCTGGCCGTGAATCCCTGGAGCAGTTCGCTGCTCGCCTTCGAGGAGCCCGAGAACGGAGTCCATCCGCGGCGGATCGAACTCGTCGCCCAGATGCTCGCGTCCCTCGCGCTGGACCAGCAGCGACAGGTTGTAGTCACCACCCACTCCCCTCTCTTCTGTGACGCCATACTCCGGGAGTCGCGCAACAGGTCGAGCCAGGAGGTGCGCCTCTTCAACGTGCGGCGTGACGCGCATCAGACAGTCGTGCAACCCTTCGAGAACACCGACCCAGTGCTTGCCGATCCGGAGATCCTCACGGAACTCTCCGACCGCGGCGAGGAGGGCTTGTTCGAGAGCTTGGTTCTGCGCGGCCTGATAGATGAGTAGCCGCATGCTTCTGGACTTCTTCGCCGAGGACCAGGTGCACGAGAGCCTGATAGGCGCCTTGATCAGGCGGATCGCGAGGGAGGAGGAGATCCAGGTCACCTGTCGGACGCGTTCGGCCCGGGGAGGCCATCCACGGGCGATCAAGGAGTTCCGACTCTATCAGAGATTCATCTCCAGCAGTCGACTCGATGTACCGACGCCCGATCTGATCGTCGTGGCCATCGACACCAATTGCTCCGAGTTCTCCAGGAGCAGAAGCGAAATCAGGGAGGCGACGCTACCACTCTACGAGCACAGGGTTGTCCCGGCGTGTCCGGATCCGCACGTGGAGCGGTGGTTCCTCGCTGATCCGCCATCCTTCCAGGAGGTAGTGGGAGCCATGCCCAGTCCGGGCAGGGCAAAGTGCGAGCGCGAGTACTACAAGCACCTGCTCACCACAACTATTCGCAGCGCCGGGCACCCCTCGACTCTTGGTGGAACGGAGTTCGCTCCTGATCTGGCAGATGCCATGGACCTCTACCGGGCCGGAAAGACCGACTCCTCCCTGAAGGCGTTCATGGACGACTTTCGCGCCGCCCTCGAGAGATGGAGACGGTAGGCGCCGCAGGCGGGCGTTCCCCTGCGCAACCTGCCGAGAGCACTCAAGCGTCCACCGTACGGGGTAGCTCCAGGATTCCGAAGGACCTCTTGGCACGGCGATGAGACTCGCCGTCCGGACCCGCCGCGCCGTCGAAGCGGACGTCCCCGCCCTCATCGATCTCGCGCAACGCTCCTGGCTCTCCGGCAACTGCGAGCTGGCCCCGATGGAGGCCGTCCGCCACTGGATGGAGGAGGACCGCGAGAGCCGGCGCTATCCGGAGATCTGGCCGAGGGTCACGGTCGCGGAGCATTGCTCCCGGATCCTCGGCCTCTCCCATGCCGACGGCCGGGAGGTCGCCGAACTATGGGTCCATCCGTCCTTCCAGAGACGCGGGATCGGCACTCTTCTGCTGGGGATCTGCGAGGAGGAGATCCGCCGCGCCGGCCACGAGATCTGCCGACTGCGTTACACCGAGTACAACGTGGCGGCGCCCCTCTTCTACAAAGCACGCGGCTACAGCGAGGTGAGCCGCTCTCCGGAGAGACTCCCGTCCGGCGTGACCCGCGACATCATCGTTATGGAGAAGGAGCTCACAGCTCCCCGAACCTCTCCCGCAGGTCGATGACCTCGCCGCTGCGGGCCGACTCGTACCCCGCCTGCACGATGGCCAGGCTCCTGCGTTCGCCGCGCCCCGAGGTGGGCCCCTCGGCGCCGCAGAGCACGTAGTCGGCGAAGGCCTCGATCTCCCGCGCGAAGGGCGACAGGGCGTCCTCGGGATAGTCCAGCTCCTGCTGCCGGTCGCCGTCGGCCTCGCTCCACGTCGTGCACGACTCCCGGGTCGCCTGCAGCAGCCCCCTGTCGCCGCAGATCACCCAGCCGCCCGGCGGCTCGGGGAACCTCACCTCGCAGCTCTGCAGCACCGTGGCCTGGAACCCCGCCTCCATGTGCAGCAGGCCGGTCATCGTTCCCTCCACGTCGTCCCGCTGGAAGCCGCGGGCGTGGTGCTCCCGCATGTAGACGGAGGCGGCCTCGCCGAGGACGTAGCGGACCATCGCCATGGTGTGGATGCCGTGGAGCATCCAGGTGCCGGTCCCGCCCCGCCGCGGGTCGGAGAGCCACTCGCGCCGCCCCGTATAGGCGTAGGTCGGCCGGGCCCGGAAGCCCGCCGAGACCGAGGCCGAGACCACCTCGCCGATGCGGCGTCCCGTGGCCACCTCCTCCCGCAGGAAGCGCGCCATGGGGTGGTAGCAGATGCTCTCCGCCACGTAGAGGCGGACCCCGGCGCGGTCGGCGGCTTCGATCATCCGCGTCGCCTCCGCCACCGTGAGGGCCATGGGCTTCTCCACCAGCACGTGCTTGCCGGCGCCGGCGGCGGCCACGGCCTGCGGTGCGTGTTCGGCATGGGGGGTGCAGATGGAGACCGCATCGATTTCGGGATCGGCCAGGGCCTCGTCGAGATCGGTGCAGGTCCGCTCGATCCCGAACTCCCCGGCCCGGGCCTTCAGGTGGTCCGGGTCCCGATCCACCAGGCAGGTCACCTCGACCTTGCGGCCCAGCTCGCGGGCGGCCTCGACCTGCCAGCCCCCCACGGCCCCGACGCCGACCACGGCCATTCGGAGTGTGCCGCTCATCCGGGGATTCCCTTCAGCGGCCGAAGGGCTGCCTCAGCTGCGTCTGCACGAGGCGCTCCAGGATCCGCAGGCGCAACGCCGTCTCGATCTCCGCCACTTCGGGCCGGCCAGCAAGATTGCGCGTCTCGTCCGGATCCTCCCGCACGTCGAAGAGCAGGTAGATCTCTCCCTCGGCGTTGAGGGCGGCCTTCCACTCCCGATCCAGCAGCATGACCTCGCCATCGATCTCGGAGATGGCGAAGTCGCGGTGGGTCGTCTCCGGTTGTGCCAGCACCTCGCGCAACGACTTCCCGAACTGGCGGTGCGCCAGCTCTCCGCCGGCCAGCTCGACAAGCGTCGGACCGATGTCGATCCACTCGACCGGGCTGTCGCAGACGCTCCCCGCGTTGGCGCCGCCCGGGGTCCGCACGATCAGCGGGATGCGCACGGCGCCGTCGAGGAAGTTGCTCTTGTAGATGAGCCCGTGGTCGCCGTTCATCTCGCCGTGGTCGGAGGTGTGGACGATGACCGTGTTGTCGAGCTCCCCCCGCGCCTCGACCGCGTCGAGGATCTCGCCGATCTGGTCGTCGATGAGGGTGAGGTTGCCCGCGTAGTCGGCGCGTAGCCTGCCGACCTCACCCGGTTCGAAGGCTGGATTCATCCGCGCCATGAGCCTGTCCAGCTGTCCGCGGGGACGCTCGCCGGCCGGCTGGCGCGGTATGGCGGGCGGCATCTCCCCCGGGTCGTACATGCAGGCGTAGGGCTCCGGCGTGTCCCACGGCTCATGGGGTCCGCCGAAGCTCACCCAGCAGCACCACGGCTCCTGCCGGTCGTAACCCTGCAGGTACCGCTTCGCCTGCTGGCCCACGTAGACGTCGGCATAGTCCTCGAGTCCCAGCGTCGACGGGCGCACGAGGTGAGGCTTGGTGCGGAACCGCTCCCGGTAGTCGGCCCGGTAGGCTTCCCACAGCCCCTTCGCCTCCCAGCCGGCGGTCATGTGCGACAGGACCTGGGCGCTGGCCCGGGGGCCCCCGATCTCGTCGACGTCGTCCAGGCCGTAGGCATGCATCAGGCCCTCGCGGTCGCGCAGGTCGCCTTGGTGCGGGTGGAGGTGGGTCTTGCCGAAGAGGCTGGTCCGGTAGCCGGCGCCGCGCACCGCCTGCATCCACGTGGGCGCGTCGGCGGGCATCTGGTGTTGCATGTTGTTCCAGACGCCGGTGTTGTGGGGATACAGGCCGGTGGCCAGGCTGAGGCGCTGGGGATGCAGACCGGCGAGGTGGCGACGCAGTTGGTGAAGCGCACCCCCTCCGCGGCCAAGCGGTCCAGGTTCGGCGTCCGCACCCAGCCGCCGCTGCAGCCCATGGCGTCCCAGCGCTGCTGGTCGGTCATCAGGAGCAGGATGTTCGGAGCCCTGGTCATGGCCCGGTCAAGTTAGGGCGGGTTGTCCCGCGGATCGACCGCCCTATCTTGGACCCCCATGGCACGCGGAGACATCTTCCCCTCGGAGAAGCGCGAGTTCACCCAGCCGGAGACCGGCGTCCGCGCCGTCCAGCTCACCAGCGCCGCCTGCGCCAACGTCAACGCCTACTACAACTACGAGCAGTTCATCGGCGACAGCGTGGTCTTCTACTCCGACCGCAGCGGCGTGCGGCAGATCTACAAGGTGGAGATCGACTCGGGGAAGATCGTCCAGCTCACCGACGCCCCGACCGACGTCGGCAACTTCGCCGCGGTGCCCCACCAGGGCCGGGTCTACTACGCCTCCGGCGACGAGGTGCGGGCCCTGGACGCGGAGACCCTGGCCGACGAGCCGGTCTCCGGGCGCCTGCCGGGCTGCGGACGGCCGGGGCTGGAGGACGTCTCCTCCTGCGGGCGCTTTCTCGTGATCAGCGCCCGGCCGGAGCAGGTGGCCGACGAGACCCGGCCGGACACCTCCTTCCGTTACGGCAGCTGGAACCGGGTCGTCCTGTGCGACGCGGAGCGGGGCGAGCAGGCCGTGGTCTACGAGGGGCCCTCGACGGAGGTGCCGGTGGCCGCCGACAGCCACCTCTTCATCAGCCGCGACGATCCCTCCTTCGTCTGGTGGGGCAGCTATACCCGCCTGCCGCCGGCGGGCTTCAAGACCGCCTGGGCCCTCGAGTGCGACACCGACGTCCTGGCGGCGCGCCGCCACCCCCGGCCCCTCTTTCGCCAGCTCCCCTGGGATTTCATCAACCACTACTACCCGGCCCCGGACGCCCACGCCGAGATGCTCCTCTACCAGTACTCCGGGTATGAACGCGACGGCATGCCCCTGGCCGACCTGTGGAAGGGATTCGTCAGCCGCAAGGGCGAGTACCTGGGCTTCATGCTCGACGCCGATCTGCGGACGGGGACGGCGCGCCGGTGGCTGTTCCCCGGGCAGCCGCCGCTGCACTTCCAGCGCAACCGGGCCGGCGACCTGTGGGCCGGCGACACCGCCGACCCGGGGTTCCTGTGGTTTGAGGGGCGCGACGACGAGGCGCGCCGCCTCGAGGAGGTCGATCCCGAGGCCTGTCCCCCCCTCCCGGAGAACCACGACTACCACTGGCTGGGGTCGGGCGCCTGGATCGGGGTCTTCAAGAAGCGCGGCGCCTTCCTCGAGATGAGGCCACTCGTGCGCCACGACACGCAGTGGGCCCACGTCCATCCCCACCCCTCGTTCTCGCCGGACGGCCGCTGGATCGTCTACGCCTCGGGGGACCGGACCCAGTCGCAGGTCTTCGTGGCCGAGGCCGTCTGGCCCCGCTGGTTCGCCTGAGGCTGCCACCGCCGGCGCGGCCCGGGTGACGCATGCCCTTCGAGATCGCCGCCGATCCCGACACCGACTACCGCGAGCTGGTCCGGGCCGCCTATGACCGCTGCGCCGAGGCGTATGCCGGACAGCGGCTCGCCGCGGCCGGCCCCGAGTTGGGCTGGATCACCGGGCGCCTGACGGCGGGTTCGAGGATCCTCGACGTCGGCTGCGGCGCCGGCGTTCCCGTGGCGGCGCAGCTGGCGGCGGAGTTCCGCGTCACCGGCGTCGACATCTCCCCGAAGATGACCGCCCTGGCCAGGAGGAACGTCCCGTCCGCCAGGATCGTCACCGCCGACGCCACACAGATCGACTTCCCTCCGGGCAGCTTCGACGGGATCGTCAGCTTCTACGCCGTCTTCCACGTGCCGAGGCAGGACCACCCGGAACTCTTCCGGCGGTTCGCCCGGTGGCTGCGGCCCGGCGGGCTGCTGCTGGTCACCGTCGCCGCCAGGGACGACGGCCCCGGGTACACCGAGGACGACTTCTTCGGGCAGACCATGTACTGGAGCAACTTCGGGCCCGCGGCCTACAGGCGGTTCCTGGCCGAGGCGGGGTTCCGGATCGAGCGGGAAGGCGTGATCGGCGGCGGCTTTGCAGGCGCCGAGGCCCAGGAGGAAGTCCACCCGATCCTGCTTGCCGTCAGGGGCGAGTCCGGGTCGCCGGGCGCGGAACCGAACTCGAGCGCCGGGCGGCCATAGCCGGCGACTGCAACCGAGAGGAGCGATCAATGGAGCGGCGACCGATGACGGGCATGCCGGAGGGAGTCTCCGTCATCACCCTGGGGACCATGCTCTTCGGCCGTCCCGTCCCCCGGCCGGACGCCATCGACCTGGTGCACGCGGCCCTCGACCTCGGCGTCAACCTCTTCGACACCGCCGACATCTACGAGGGCTACGACCGCTACCTCGGCTCGCCGGGCGGCGTGGCCGAGGCGATCCTGGGCGAGGCCCTGCGCGGGCGGCGCGACCGGGCGTTCATCACCACCAAGGTGGGCAACCCCGTCGGCAGCGGTCCGGACGGCGACCATCCGGCGGGCGCCGACTACTTCGGCACCGGTCTGGGCCCGGCCCACGTGGAGCAGCAGATCGACGCCAGCCTGCGGCGCCTGCAGACCGACTACGTGGACTACTACCTGCTGCACATCGCCGACGCCGAGACGCCGCTGGAGGAGACCCTCGCCGCCGTCGACCGGATCGTCACCGCCGGCAAGGTGCGGCACTGGGGGTTCTCCAACTTCGACGCGGACCAGATCGAGACGATGCTCGACCTCTGCCGCGGCGGGGCGGCGCCGCCGCCGGTGATGGCCCAGCCCCAGTACAACTGGCTGGAGCGGGACCTCGAGTCCGGGTACCTGCCCGTCTGCCAGCAAGCCGGCATCGCCATCACCCCCTACCGGCCGCTGGCCGGCGGCCTGCTGAGCGGCAAGTACCGGCGCGGCAGCGCGCCCCCGGCCGGCAGCCGCGCCTCGGAGTCGGCCTGGATCGACGAGAGCGAGATCCCCTACCAGGAGTTGGAGCCGTTCCACGACGAGGCGGCCGCCGCGGGTGTCCCGCCGGCATGCTACGCGGTGCGCTGGCTCCTCGACAGGCCGGGCGTGGTCTCAGTGGTGGCCGGGGTCAAGTCGCCGGCGCAGCTGGAGGAGCTGGCCGCCTGCGTGCGGTAACCCGGCCATGGGCGTTCGCGTAGACTGCCAGACCCACGTGATCCCCCGGGAGTACGCGGAGGTCCTGGCGCGCAATCCCGAGTGGCCGCGGACCGTGATCGAAGGCGACCGCTACGTCCTCACCTACGGGGACGCCCAGACCTTCGTCATGGAGGGCGAGGCGTACAGCCTCGAGCGCAAGCTGCGCGACATGGACGAGGCCGGCGTCGACGTGAGCGCCCTGAGCGTGAACATGCCCGGCCCGGAGAACCTGGCGCCGGATCTGGCGGTCCCCGCCGCCCGCGCCGCCAACGACGGCCTGGCCGAAGCCGCGGCCCTGCACCCGGACCGCTTCGTCGGCCTCGCGTGCCTGCCCTGGCAGGAGACGGCGGCCGCCCTGACGGAGCTGGAGCGCGCCGTCGTCAGCCTCGGCCACCGGGGGGTGATGCTCTACTCGCACATCACCGGCGTCCCGGTCGACGACCCGGCGCTGGATCCGCTCTACGCGCGCATCTCCGAGCTGGGTGTGCCGGTGGTGCTGCATCCGAGCGTCCCGACCTGGGGCGGTGCCATCCGGCGGCACTCCATGATCCCCATGGCGGGCCTCATGGTGCACCAGAGCTTCGCCACCCTGCAGCTGATCCTGGGCGGCGTCCTCGAGCGCCATCCCCGGCTCAAGGTGGTGCAGCCCCACTGCGGCGGCGTGCTGCCCTACCTGTGGGGCCGCGTCGTGCACCAGACCGACACCATGGGCCGCGGCCGGGAGAGCATCAGCCAACCCGTGGGCGCCTACTACGACCGGGTCTACCTCGACGTCGTCTCCCCCTCGCCGCTGGCCCTGAAGCTGGCGTACGACTTCGCCGGCAGCGGCCGCCTGCTCTTCGCCAGCGACCACCCATGGGTCCGGATCGAGGTGCTCAGCCGGCTGGTGGAGGAGCTGGACATCCCCGCCGGGGAGAAGGACCTCATCTTCGGCGGCAACGCCTGCGCCCTGCTCGGCATCGAGTAGATCCCATGCACTACGCGCTCTTTGCACTTCTGCTCCTGGTCGCTCCACGGGGAGCGGCCGCCCTGACCTGGGAATTCGACGACGGCTCCACCTGGGGCTGGGCCGCCCGGCCAACGGTTCCTCCCATGAATCGGGAAGGCACCAACGCCCCACTGCACAGCGAGGTCGTCGATGGCGTCTGGCGCCTGGCGCTGGTACCCGGGCAGTACCCCATGGTTCAGTTGATCTCGCCGGTGATCGGCGAAGACTCGGCCCTCTTCGACCGCCTCACCCTGCGGATGCGCTTCATCCACCACAGCCCCATCGAGGGCCACCTCTGGATGCACTGGTCCAATGTCAAGTACAACCGCCGCACCGACTTCAGCGTGAATGCAGCGAGATTTCGCGAGGAACGCCGTCAACTCTATCCCATCGAATGGGAAGAGATCACCGTCGATCTGCGCGCCCTGGCGGAAGCAGGTCCAGCGGTCCGGGACTATCCGGCCACCTGGGAGGATACCCTCTTCAATTTCCATCTGACCATGTGGGGCTCTCGGGACGTGGATGACTATCCCACGTTCCTGGAGATAGACAGCATCCAGCTCACAGGAGCCGCAGAGTCGGCGCAGGGGGAACTGGTCCCCAGGGATATCGCGGTGGAGGTGGGCCCTCCCGGCACGTTGTTCGCCGCCCTCGACTTCAACTCCTTCGGAAGCCCCATCAGGCGGTGGCATGGCGGTGCGGTGGGCGACATCGACGACGATGGCGACGCGGATTTCGCAGCGGCCTGGGTACGTTACATGGACGGCGAAGCCCAGATAGGCTGGCTCATGGCCTCCAACGACGGGCTGGGCCGCTTTGAGCCCACCCGGGAGATTCCCCTCTCAGCCTCAGCCTTCTGGAATGACCCCTATGGACTCGTCAGCCTTCAGGGAGGCGACTTCGATGGCGACGGACTCCTGGATCTGGTCGTCAACAAGGGCCGGTTCGTCGAGGTATGGTACAACTGGGGAGACGAATACGATCCCACCCTCGAACTGGCCAAGGTCCGGCCAATGGGCCTGGCCGATGGGGATGGTGACGGCCATGTGGATCTGTGGGTCGTGGGGCATGACGCGGAATCGTCCTACGTGACCCTGTGGCGCGGCGAAGCCTACGGCCTCTTCGGTAGCGATAGACTCGACTACGACAGCGAGGAGATGGCCCCCTACCTGCCCGCCGGACAACCCCTGGGCGAAGCCGCCGTCCTGGTGCGGGTCCCACCCTGCGGGCAGCGACTCTGCAACCCCCGAATCTGGACACTGACACGGCCGTGGGCAGCCGTTCAGGAACCCCCGCTCGTTGTGGAGGTTCCGGGCTATTCCTCCGTGCTGGCCGACTTCGACGGCGACGGGATGGTGGACCTGCTCGGATTCCCCGAGAGCATTGCGACGAACTTCGGCACCCGGGGCTATGGCCTGGCCCTGTGGCTTCTGGACGCCTCGGGCGGGTTGACGCGCCACTCCCTGCTCGACTGGAAGGTGCTCCCGACAGGCATGACCACCGCTGATCTCAACGGCGATGGACTCCCGGACATTGCGATGGTCGCCGGCAACCTGCCCGTCGGTCCGGCCCTGATGGTGTGGCTCGGCCGGGCTGACGACATACCCGCTTTCGAAGGCTGGTACCCCCTGTCCGGAGAGGGTGGTCAGATCCTCACCGGCGACGTCAACGGCGATGGCGACACCGATCTGGTCGTGCTGGGAAAGAGCGCCGGGAGCGACCTCGGCGGCGTCTTCGTCTTCATCAACCAGGGCACGGCCAGCGCCGTGGCCGGCGAGACAGCCACGCCAACGGCCTTTGCCCTGGGTGCCAACTATCCCAACCCGTTCAATCCCGGCACCACCATCCCCCTGGCCGTGCCCGATGGCGCCAGGAACGTGGACCTGGCGATCTACAACGTCCTGGGACAGCCGTTGCGCCAGGTGTGGACGGGTCCGCTGCCAGCCGGCCAACACGAGCTGACGTGGGATGGCCGGGATGGGCGGGACCGACCCGTCGCCGCCGGAGTCTACATGTACCGGTTGCAGGTGGACGAGCAGACGCGCGCCCGCAAGATGGTCAAGCTCGAGTAGCCATGACAATCGCCATCGACGCCGACCAACGCCGGAAACTGCTGCGAGACGGGTTCTGCCTGTTCGAGCAGGTCCTCGACGGCAGGCTGCTCGACCGGACCCGCACGATCGCCGACGCCCTCCTCGACCGGCAGCCGCCGGAGCATTTCGAGCAGCAGAAGTCGACGGGCAGCATGATCTCCGTGTACGACGACCCGGCTTTCGCCGAGCTGGTGAGCTGCCCCGCCGCCATCGACGCCCTGGGCCGTCTCGGCTTCCCGCGGCCAAAGTGGTGGTCGGGGTTCGTCATCAGCAAGCCGGCCCACTCTCCGCCGCTGTTCTGGCACCAGGACTGGTGGGGCTGGAACCACCCCGTCAGCTACGGAGACCCGGTGCCGCAGCAGCTCTTCCTGATGTACTACACGGTCGACACCGCCCCGGGCAACGGCTGCCTGCGCCTGATCCCGGGATCGCACCTCGAGCGCCATCCATTGCACGACGCGGCTCCCAACGCCCACACGAACGCCCTGCGGGAGATGGAGGACCCTCGCAGCCCGGTCTACCAGGCCGTGGAGGAAGCCGTCGACGTGCCGGTGCGGGCCGGCGACCTCGTGATCGGGGACTCGCGGTTGCTGCACTCGGCCCACGGCAACGACTCCGCCCAACGCCGCACCGTCATCACCCTGTGGTACTTCCCCGCCTTCGACCAGCTTCCCGAGTCGATCCGGTCCTACATCATCAGCGACCGCAAGATCGACACCTGGCCCGCCGGGACGCGCCGGCGCCTCGCCCACCTCCTTCCGGAGTACGACGGCGGCGCCCGGCCGATCGAGTGGAACCGCATCCCCGGACCCGCCCTGTGAACTCGATCTCAGAACGCGCCCGCCGCTTCCACCGCGACCACCCGATCGCCGACCTCCTCGCCCTCAACCTCTCCCATCCCCGTTTCACCATCGCCGACATCGACCTCGGCCGGAGGGACGAGACCTCCTGCCGCGGCGACTTCCCCAAGTTCCGGGACTGGGGCCTGAAGGTGGCGATGTGCAAGGGAGGGGCTGCGGTGCCGGAGATGAACTTCGCCCCCAAGTGGCTGGAGGATCCCACCTTCCGGCCCGGCCGCCCCGACAGCGAGCCGATGTACCTCAGCCTCGCCATCAACAGCCCGACCCTGCTCTGCCTCGCGGTGCTCGACCGCTTCTTGTGCAACGTCGAGGAGAACCCCGACAAGGTGATCCTTGTGCGCACCGTGGCCGACCTCGACCGCGCCCTGAGCGACCCCGAGCGCATCGCCGTGCTCATGGGGGCCAACCGCAGCGACTGGTTCGGCGACAGCCCGGGGGCCCTGCGCCAGTTCGCCCGCCTCGGCCTGCGCATGGTCACCATCGGCCAGGCGACGCGCGAGCTGGGCTGGGACGTCTCGGGCGAGCTGCGCTCCGGCGGCCGCATGACCGCCCTCGGGGTGCGCATGATCGAGGAGATGAACCGCCGCGGCATCCTCATCGACCTGGCCCACACCAACGACCCCTGCGCCCTCGACGCCATCGAAGTCTCGGAGAGGCCGGTGATCGACACCCACTCGGGCCCGCGCGCCCTCGAGAAGGACCCGAGTCCGCGCAGCACTTCCGACGAGGTCATGAAGGCCCTGGCGGAGAAGGGGGGTCTCCTCGGCATCATGCCGCCCATCGCGCGGCCCCACGGCGACGCCCCGTACGAGTCGATCGACGACGGAGAGATGGAGCAGACCCTGAAGCAGATCCGCTACGCCGTCGACCTGATGGGAGCCGACCACGTCGGCATCGGCACCCACTTCAATTCGGCGGTCCTGCCCTGGATCACCGAGGCACTGCTCGAGGACGGCTTTTCCGAGGAGGACACGGCGAAGATCATGGGGGGCAACTACCTGCGGGTGCTTCGCCAGGTGCTGCCGGCCTGAGATGCATCGATCGGTGAGGAGAGACTGGCGAGCCGAGGAGTTCCGCTGTCTCGTCGCCCTCGGCGAGAGCACCACCGCGGGCGGCTGGAGCACCTCGCCCGAGCGCTGCTGGGTCGCCGTCCTCGGCGCCCTGATCAACGACTTCCAGGAGAGGCCGGCCCGAGTGGTGAACTCCGGGATCGGCGCCAACGTCATCTCCACCCGCAGTCCGTCCTACGACGCCAGCGGCAAGCCGGCCGCCTCCGAGCGCCTGGAGAAGCACGTCCTCGCCCACGACCCCGACCTGCTGGTCATCTCCTACGGCCTCAACGACGCCCGCGGCGGCACGCCGCTGCCGCAGTTTCTCGAGGACCTCGTCCTGCTGGTGGAGCGAGTGCGCGAGCGCATGGACCCGCTCATCGTGCTCCCCGGCCCCTACTTCATGACCGACTTCACCGTCGGGGGGCGGGACTGGAGCCACGCCGACCTGCCGCTGTTCAAGAGCTTCAACGCCGCCACCGCCCAACTGGCCGAGGAGCTGGGCTGTCTCCACGTCGACCTGCTGCAAGCCAGCGGCGAGGCGCCCTGGACGGTCCACCACGACGGCGTGCACCAGAACGACCTCGGCCACCGCCTCGTGGCCAACCGCATCTTCGAGGTCCTGGCGCAGAGCTGCTCCTGCCTGGCGAGGAAGACCCGGGAGGCGGAGCAACACAGCCCGAGGTGGCGGGACGAGTCGACCCTGCAGTCGGACTACGGGCACTGATACCCATGCACCGGATCCTGGTGGCCGAGTGCATGCAGGAGGTCTCCTCCTTCAATCCGGTGGAGACCCGGTACGAGCACTTCCGCGTGCGCCGGGGGGAGGAGCTGTTCGCCCGCCACCGCGGCGTCGAGTCCTACGTGAGCGGGGCCCTCCAGGTCTTCGAGGCGCGGCCCGACGTGGACGCGGTGCCGCTGTGGGGCGCCGACGCCTGCTCCTCCGGCCTGCTGGTGCAGGAGGACTTCGAGCGGCTGGCCGCGGAGTTCCTCGAGACCGTGGAGCGCCACCGCCACGGCGCCGACGGCTTCTACTTCGTCCTCCACGGCGCCATGGGCGCCACCGGCGACCTCGACCCGGAGGGGTTCCTGCTGCAGGAGGTGCGGCGCCTCGTTGCACCGGACCTGCCCCTCGTCATCTCCCTCGACCTCCACGGCATCCTCACGCGGCGCATGCTGGAGCACTGCGACGCCCTCACCCTGCTGCACACCTATCCCCACGTCGACTTCGTCGACACCGGAGCCCGCGCCGCCCGCCTGCTGCTGCGCATCCTCGACGAGGGTTTGCGCCCCGTGGTTGGGCGCGTCGTCGTGCCGGCGCTGGTCCGCGGCGACGAGCTGATCACCGAGACCGGCATCTACGGCGAGTCGATCCGCCGGGCGCAGGAGCTGGAACGCTCGGGGACGGCCCTGGCCGCGGGCATGATGATCGGCAACCCTTTCACCGACGTGCCCGAGCTGTGCTCGCAGAGCGTGGTGATCACCGACGGCGACCCCGAGGCCGCGGAGCGGGAGGCGCTGGAGCTGGCGCTCGGCTTCTGGCCCCACCGGGCCCGCATGCAGGCGCCGCTCGTCAGCGTAGAGGAAGCGATCGCGCAGGCACGGGACCTGGAGGGCACGGCGATCTTCGCCGACGCCGCGGACGCCACCAGCTCCGGGGCCAGCGGCGACAGCAACTTCATCCTCGCCGCACTGCTGGAGGCGGGATACGGAGGCCGCGTGCTCGCCCCCCTCGTCGATCCGCCGGCGGTCCGGCGCGCCTTCGAGGTCGGCGTCGGCAACTCCGGCCGCTTCTCCCTGGGCGGCGCACTGGATCCCCGCTTCACACCGCTGCAACTCCAGGCGAGGGTCACCATGCTGCGCACCGGCGACTACCCCTTCGAGTCGTGGGGCACCCGGCAGGACGCCGGCGACACGGCCCTGCTCCAGTCCGGCGGCATGACCATCGTCGTCACCTCGCTGCCGGTCTACCTCTTCGACCGGTCCCTCTTCCTCGCCCACGGCTGCGATCCGCGGCTCTTCGACATCGTGGTGGTGAAGTCCCCGCACTGCCAGGAGCGCTTCTTCACCGCCTGGGCCGCGGCGAACTTCAACATCGACGCCCCCGGGTCGACGAGCGCCAACCTTCCAAGCCTGGGGCACACGGTCTGCCGGCGCCCCATGTATCCGCTCGACGAGGATGTCGGTTTCGAGCCGCGAGCGGAGGTGTTCTCGCGCCGGGGCCGGGAACCCACATGATGCTCAGGTGCGCCACAGGCAACCTCGCCCCACGTCAGGGCCGGAGCCAGACATGAACCTCGGGTGCCTCACACGTAGCCTCACGCCGAGGTCCGAGCCGGATGCAGGCCGCCCGGCCAGGGGAGGATAGTCCCATGCTTCGCGTCGCCATCGTTGGCTGCCACCGGCAGCTCCTCCGCAATCCGGGGAGCCACAACTTCGCCTCCGCCTTCCGCGACAACCCCGAGACCGCCGTCGCCGGGGTCTTCGACTACGGCGCGGAGGAACGGGCCGGGTTCGTCGAGTGCTGGCGGGACATCTGGGGCGAGGTGCCGGCCTTCGACGACTACGGGCGGATGCTCGACGAGGTGAGACCCGACATCGTCTGCATCGCCACGCGGCAGACCATGCACGCCGACCAGGTCGAGCAGGCGGTGGCCGCCGGCGTGCGCGGGATCCTGTGCGACAAGCCGCTGGTGACCCGCCTCGCCGAGCTGGACCGCGTCGCCGCCGCCTGCGAGAGCACGCCCCTGGCCTTCGCCCTCGACCGGCGCTGGAACCCCGCCTACCACGCCCTCCGCTCGGCCCTTGAGGCCAAGCCGGTCGGCGAGATCACCAGCATCACGGCGTACGGCCTCTCCAACACGATCAACCACGGCTGTCACGCGTACGACGCCCTGCTCATGCTCCTCGGCGATCCCGAGCCCGCGTGGGTCAGCGGCTTCCTCGACCCGGGCGACCCGGAGGACGAGCGCCGCCGCAGCGATCCGCCCTGCCGCGCCCAGATCGGCCTGGCCGACGGCGTCCACGCATACGTCACCTGCGACGGGCCGAGGGGCCTCGCCTTCGAGATCGCCGGCGAGGACGGGCGGATCTCCGTGTACTCGGACGCAACAGCCGTACGCATCCATGGGGACGAATCCGAAGAGCCGATCCCCCTGCCGCCGAAGGCCGAGGGCTGGCCCGCCGGCGCGGGCATGGTCGCCGACCTCGTGCGGGCCGTGAAGGATGGGGGACGCACCGCCTGCGACGTCCCGCAGGCCCGGCGCGCCACCGAGATCGGCTTCGCCATCTGGTCCTCGTCGCAGCGGGACGGGGCGCGGGTGCGGCTGCCCGCGGACGACCGCGACTTGCGCGTGGAGTCGTATCCGTGGGGGAACGAGGCGCCGGCGTAGGAGGCGAGGTATGACCGAGATCGCACCGCTCGATCGCTTCCATCTCCCCCAGGCTCTGGAACTCGTCAACAGTCATCTCGGCGCGGCGATACCCGGGTGGAGCCTGACGCCGGACTACCTCTGGGGGCGCCTGCACAGGGAGCCCCAGGAAAGCGTGACCGATCCCTGGGTTGTCGAGAGAAGGTCGATCGTCGGGATCGTCAAGGACCGCGTCTGCGCCGCGGCGCACCTCCGCCGATACGGCGAAGAGACGCGCTGGAAGGGAGTCGGCGAGATCGGCTGGATCCTGTTCTGGCCGGAAGAGCGCGAGCCGGGGGAAGCGGTCATGACCGAGTGCCGGCGCCAGATGAAGGCCTGGCGGGTAACGGAGGAGCGAGTCGGTTCCCTGCCGGGTCCTGGTCTGGCGGGAATACCGGACGTCTGGCCGCACATAAGCGGTCTGATGGAGCAATTCGGCTATTCGGCGAAGGAGGAATTCGACGAGTCGCTTTATGCCGGCACGCTGGATGGTATCCCTGCGCCTGGTGAGGCGCCGACGGAAGGTGTGACGATCCACCGCGCCATGGGCACGTTCGGCGCGCGGTTCGTCGCCCGCCTCGATGGAGAGGAGATCGCGGAGTGTGAGTGTATTGCAGACCTCACCGAAGGCGGCCAGTTGCCTTCCCTGGCCGGATGGGCCGAGCTCTTCGAGATCCAGACGAACGAAGCGATGAGGAATCGGGGAGTCGGTTCGTGGGTCGTCCGCCACGCCGTGGAGTGGCTGAGGCTGGGCCGGTACGATCGTATTGTGGTGCCGGTTGCGCGTGACGACGAACAGGCTGGCGCCGGCAGGTTCCACAGGCGGTTCGGATGGACGCCCCTGGTTCGGCAGAGGCGGGGCTGGAGACGAGCATGAGACTCGACGGCTGTGAGGAGACCGTCGGCACATGACACCCAACTTCGACGACTACGCGGACAAGATACGCTCCCTGCCTTCCGTCCCCGAAGAGAGCGACGTGCTCACCAGCCGCTTCCTGTTGGACCGCGAGGACCGCCTGGAGGTCTACTACGCACCCCTCCATGGCATCACCACCGGTGCGCGAGTGGTCATCGTCGGCCTCACGCCCGGCAAATCGCAAGTGCTGAAGGCACTCCAGGCCGCCAGGACGCTGCTCTCCGAGGGGTGGCGTCCACCGCGGATATTCGACGAGATCCGACGGCGTATGGCATTCGCAGGCCCGATGAGGAGGAATCTCATCACAATGCTCGACAAGATCGGCGTGGCCGAACGTCTCGATCTCCCGACTACGGCCGCGCTGTTCGACGATGCATCCGGGTACCTTCACTCCACGTCCGCACTACGCTACCCCGTGCTCAAGAGCGGGCGGAACTACAGCGGCTCGCCGAACATCGACAGCTCGCGGCTTCTCTCGGACCTCACCAGCGCCAACCTGCTGCCTGAGCTTCAACAGCATCCCAATGCACTGATTGTCCCCCTTGGGCGCGCCGTGGAAAGGGCCCTCGCCCATCTCGGCCTCGACTGCTCTCGCAGGACGCTCTGGGGCTTCCCGCACCCTTCCGCCGGCAACGGCCATCGCGTCGCCCAGTTCACGTCGGAATACCGCCAACTCCGCAGGGCGGTGAGCGATTGGTAGACGCAGACCCGCTCCTACGCGCTCTGGACAATGGCGGAAGATGCCGTTGGATCAGCTACCGCGACCGGAGACGAGCATGAGAACCCACAGGCTCACGGAGCACATCGGCGCCGAGGTCCGCGGCGTTGACATCGCCTCCCCCCTCGACGGCGGAACCTCCTCCCTCCTTCGCGACGCCTTCCACCGGCACTCGGTCCTCGTCTTCCGCGGCCAGGAGATCACCGACGAGCAGCAGGTCGCCTTCAGCGAGGGCTTCGGCCCCCTGGAGATGACCATCCCCAGCGATCCCATCGGCAACGGCGGGCCGGTCGGGGTGATCAGCAACGTCGACGACAAGGGGAAGGTGATCCCCCTCGACGACAGGCGCATGCTCTACCAGAAGGGGAACGGCCTGTGGCACTCGGACGGCGCCTTCCGCAAGGCGCCGCTGCGGGGATCGCTGCTGTCGGCCAGGGAGGTGCCTCCCGCTGGCGGCGAGACCGAGTACGCCAGCCTGCGGGTGGCGTGGGAGACCCTGCCGGAGGAGCGCAAGGCCCTCATCGAGGACCTGGTGGCCGAGCACAGCATCGCCTGGTCGCGGCAGCAGATCGCCCCCGGCCTGATGGACGACGAGTTCCTCAGGGACACGCCGCCGGCGCCCCATCCGCTGGTGCGGACCATCCCCGAGACCGGGGAGAAGGCCCTCCTCGTCGGCTCCTACGCCACCCACATCGTCGGCTGGCCGTTGGAGAAGGGCCGCGCCCTGCTGGCGGAGCTGCTCGAATGGGCGACGCAGCCGCGCTTCGTCTACCGCCACGAGTGGCGCCGGCACGACCTGGTCATGTGGGACAACGTCGGCTGCCCGCACCGCGGCCGGCCCTGGGACGGCCGCCATCGCCGGGTCATGCACCGGACCACCCTGTCGGGGGCCGGCCTGGCCGAACAACACGGGAGAGACTCATGATCGAGGTACAGAACGGCCTTCCCCATCCGCGGGTGAACGAAGCGGTCCTGTTCCCCTTCGACAGGGAGAGCATCCCCTTCGCGTCGGGGCTGCGGCTGCACATGGTGAGCGGCAAGGCCCGGGGGCCCGAGGCGCTGGTCGTGCAGCCGGGGCCCGAGGGGGCCCACGACGACATGCGGGTCCGGTTCTACGGATCGGTGATCCCCTTCGGCGACGAGCTGCGCATGTGGTACCTGGGCAGCGGCCGCCGCGACGGGTTCCGCTCCCACCGCGTCTGCTACGCCGTCAGCCGCGACGGACTCCACTGGGAGAAGCCGGACCTCGGCCTGGTGGACTACCACGGCAGCACGAATAACAACATGGTGGACCTGCGGGGCGGCGCCCCCGACGTGCTCGCCATGCCCGTGCTCCACGACCCGCACGACCCGGACCCGGAGCGGCGCTTCAAGCTCGCCTTCGAGTGCCGCGGCTACGAGAACAAGAGCCTCGCCGTGGCCTTCAGTCCCGACGGTCTGCGCTGGACCGAATCGCCCCGCAACCCGGTGGGACCGATGCTCGAGCTGAGCGGCATCATCCGCTTCAACGGCTGCTACTACGTCAACGGCCACGGCGGCTTCCACTTCGGCACGGCCCGCGATCTCGTGACCTGCGCCTCGTACGACTTCGAGCACTGGACCGAGGCCACCGCCCTCGGCTTCCAGCGCGACCGTCTGCCCCTGCTCGACATGGCCGGCGTCGCCACCGGCGGCAACTCGGGCGAGCAGGTCCACCTGGGCGCCGGCCTGTGGGACCGCGGCAACGTGATCCTCGGCGTCTACGACCTCTGGCACGGCCACCCGTCGGGGGACCGCAAGCTGGTGGCCATGGACCTCGGCCTGGTGATCAGCCACAACGCCATGCACTACCACGAGCCCGCCCCCGACTTCCGGCTGGTCCCGGCCGCCGAGGAGCAGGGCGGCGACGGGGCGCTCTTCCCGCAGGAAGGCATGCCGCCGATCATCGGCGGACCGGCCATCACCCACGGCCAGGGGATGTGCAACTGGGGCGACGAGACGTTCCTCTACTACAGCGTCTGGACCACCGGCGGCGTGCGCCTGGCCCGCTGGCCGCGCGACCGCCTGGGCTGCTTCCGCGCCTTCGAGCCCGAGGAGCTGGGCCGGCGCCCCCCGGCGCGCTGGGAGAACGCCGCCCGCCACTGCATCACCTGTCCCATACGGGCCGGCGACGCACCGGCCCGGGTGTATGCCAACGTCGACGGCGTGGGCGAGCATGCCGCGATCGCGGTGGAGGTGCTGGACGAGGGGTTCCGGCCGCTGCCCGGCTGGTCCGGCGACGCCTGCGTCCCCCTGCGGGAGCCGGGCCTGCGGCAGCCGGTGCTCTGGAAGGACCGGGACTCCGTGAGCGGGATCGACGGCCCCTTCCGCCTGCGGGTGAGCTTCGACGGGCTGCGGCGCCACGACGGGCGGCTCTACGCGCTCTACGTGGGCTGAGGGAGCCCCGACTGCTCCTTCCTCAGGCCTGCGGTCTGCGCCTTGACATGGAACCGACGAAAGGGGACTCTGTTCTACCTTCTACCCCTCACCGAACTACCGCCTCACCGAAGCACTGTAGCACAGGAACTTCCGCCATGCCCGACCGAGCCCCCCGCAACCGAACGCTCTCCTGCACGACAGAGGAACGAGCCCGATTGAGCCGCGACATCATGCGCCTTGAAGAGCCGGCGCGCTGTCGTGACCTCGAAGGCCGGCTTGTGGGGGGCGACTTCTTTGAGGTCGCAGAGTACTTCCCGCGCGAGTTCGTCGATCTGCTTGTTCTGGATCCTCCGTACAATCTGACCAAGAGCTACAATGGCACTCGATTCCGAAAGAGGAACGGCGACGAGTATGGCCGCTGGTTCGCCGATCTCATTGACCGACTCCTGCCGATGATGAAGCCGCAGGGCACGGTGTACGTATGCTCGGACTGGGCAACATCGGCGCTTGTGTTCCCGATTCTGGAGTCGAGACTGCAGGTTCGGAATCGGATAACCTGGGAACGCGAGAAGGGCCGGGGAGCGAAACGCAACTGGAAGAACAATACCGAGGACATCTGGTTCTGCACGATCTCGGACGAGTACTACTTCGATGTCGATGCCGTGAAGCTGAAACGCAGAGTAGTTGCCCCCTACCGTGCGAACGGCGCGCCCAAAGACTGGACCCGGGACTCGGAAGGCAGATACCGGATGACCCATCCGTCGAACATCTGGACCGATATCACCGTGCCGTTCTGGTCGATGCCGGAGAACACCGATCATCCTACCCAAAAACCTGAGAAACTGATTGCAAAGCTGATACTCGCCAGCTCGAAGCAAGGCGACTACGTCTTCGATCCATTCGTTGGCAGCGGGACTACCGCGGTGGTGGCCGAAAAGCTGGCGCGCCGATGGTGTGGAGTCGAGGTAGAACCCGAGTACCTGTGCTGGGGGCTCAAGCGGCTGGCCGCGGCGCGCACTGATCCTGCGATTCAGGGATACGACGATGGTGTGTTCCTGGAGAGGAACACCAAGCTGGGCCAACGCCGCAAGAGGGGATCCGGCAGCCAGGCTGACATGTTCCCATGAAGTCGGCTTTCTACTACGATGGTCACCATCGGCAGGTCGCATCCAGTATCCGGAAGCACCTGAATTCCACTCCGGACTTCCTTACTCCCCAGACGGCTCGCAGTCCCAGGGCGGTTGGCGATGCGATAGAGTCACTCGTAGCGGAGCACTTCCACACCTTTCTTGGTAGCTGGTGTCATGAGTACTCCAGCGACTTCGCACGCCGTGCAATGGCCGACCTGGCGTTCACCGACAAGGAAGGGATCTACTCCGTGGTGGACGTGAAGACACACCGAGAAGAGACGCGATTCAATATGCCGAACCTCACATCGGTAGAGCGGCTCGCTCGATTCTACGAGTGTGATACCAACGTCTTCTCAGTCATGCTGATCAGATACTCCATCGAAGAGATCCGCCTTACCGTATCGGAGGTCATCTTCTCGCCGATCGAATTCCTGGACTGGGACTGTCTCACCGTGGGCGCGCTGGGCTGGGGCCAGATCCAGATCGCGGATGCAAAAGAGATTCGAGTCAGGGAGCAGTACTCGCGAAAGCGATGGATGCTGCAACTGTGCGAAGTGATGATGGAGTTCTATCCGCGGGAGATCGCCAAGATCCGGGACAGGATGGATCGATTCGACCGGGTGAAGGCGTACTGGGAAACACGAGAGGACGTCTGGGACTGAGGGGAACGCACGTGTAGCGGAATCCCCGTCCGCGGGACGACCTCCCTCAGTCGGCTGACGCCCCGAAGCGCCGTTCCGCCACCGCCCGCGCCAGATCCCCCCGAGTCACCGGATCAGCCCGGTCGGCGCTCAGGCCGGCCTCCCTCAACATGGCGTTCGCC
Organism: Candidatus Latescibacterota bacterium; assembly: GCA_964291625.2. Taxonomy (GTDB): domain Bacteria; phylum Latescibacterota; class UBA2968; order UBA8231; family UBA8231; genus UBA8231. Next base: position 1,265,747 of record OZ220089.1, read on the forward strand.
TCGTCCGCCCTCAGCAACTGGTCCGGCTCGAAGTGCAGATGGTCCCCGGCGCCCGGCCACAGGCCCTCCAGGGCCAGCAGCTGACCGGCCGCGAAAGCGGGATGGCCCTGGGGCAGGTCATCGTACCAGTAGAGCGGCACCCCCACCTCCAGCAGTTGCCTCTGGAAGGCCCGCAGCAGACCGGCGTCGTCGAGAACCGACCCCGGCCTGACGGCGCGGCCCAGGCAGAAGGCGGCCAGGGCGCCGGCGGCCTCGCCGATGTTCCATTCGATCGGGTGCAGGCGGTAGCAGCCGTTGGTCATGTGGGTGACGCCGAGGTTCTTGCAGGCGGGCAGCAGGTTGTCGGCGTCGGCCGGCAGCAGGGCGCCGAGGGGGACCTGGAAGGGCAGGGTCGGCCCGGTGGCGGCCACGTCGCCCGGCACGCCGTGGATGTCCATGGGATAGTGGCCGATGCCGACGCTGTCGGCGAACGGCTCGGCGCGGGCGCCGAGCCGCAGGCGGGCGAGCACGTCCTGCTCGCGTACCGTCCGCCGGGCGATGATGCGGCGGGACTCGCGGATGTATGGGTACTGCGACAGCCCGTCGGCGGTGCCCATGACGTCGGGGCGCAGGCGCATCTCCGGGTAGCCGCGGCCCTGGCCGTCGTCCCGCGGCACCTCGGTCTGCAGCCAGTAGAGCAGCCCCAGGCTCAGATCCTTCGCCCTCCGCAGCAGACCGGCCCTCTCCGCGGGGGCCGCGTCGATGATGTTGCCGCCCTTGAAGTCGTTGCCCGCCCAGTTGATCATGGCCAGGTCCCCCTCCACTTGGCCGGGGGCGAACTGGTCGGCGGCCACCAGGCGCCGGTAGGTCCAGAAGGAGCCGGGCAGGTCGTCCACGCCCTCGAAAACCTTGTAGGTCAGGTCGCGCTCGCCGTAGCGGAGGGTCAGGGTGTAGGGCTGGTGGTCGCGGTTGTGCTCGTACCCGGGCGGCTTGGGGATGGTGTGGTTCTCGCCGGCGCGGAAGTCGACGGCGAAGGGGAAGGTGAAGGTCTGCACGAGGGCGGGGTCGGCACCATCGGCGCGGGCGTCGGGCTCGCCGGTCTGGTCGCGCGACTCGGCGCCGCTGGCGTAGGGCAGGCCGAGCAGGGGCAGCAGGTCGCCCAGCTCGGTGGCGTCGAGGTAGTACGAGGCGCGGAAGCGGAGGTGGCGTTGGCGGCCGGGCTGGGCGACGGTGACGGAGCCGATGGTCGAGCCCTCGCGGCTGGCGCCGATGGTCCAGGCGTTGGGGTAGATCCGCAGGCGGCCGGCCTCGACCTGGGGCTTGAGCATGCCGCGGAGGGCGGACAGGCCGGCCCGCGGCTCGAAGCAGAGGCGGCTCACCCAGCCGTCGCCGGGATTGAAGAAGGGGGCCGTCTCGGCCTTGGGGGAGAGCGGCCAGCGGTTCCGGTAGTGGTCGCGGATGCTCTCGCGGAACTCGTAGTAGAGGGAGGTGGCCCCGCAGCTCTCGATGTACTGATGCTCGTCGAGGGCCGAGACGCCCTGGGAGGTGCACTGGCCGCCGAGCCAGGGGTTCTCCTCGGTGAGGCAGACCCGGTACCCGAGACGGGCGGCGCGGAGGGCGGCCGCGCAGCCGCCCAGACCCCCGCCGACGACGAGGATGTCACATTCGACTTCTTGCGTTGGCAGGTGCATAGGCAGCTAGTTTGCCCCCGGACTGAATATCGACGAAGGAGACGCCGATGCCCCTGACTTCAGAACAGAAGACCCATTTCGAGGAAAACGGGTTCCTGCCCTATCACCGCGTCCTCTCCGACGACGAGCTCGAGGCCCTGCGCCGGCGCAGCGAGGAGATCGTCCGGGGCGAGGCCCCCCACGTCCCCGCGGAGTACGTGCAGCTGGAAATCGCTTTCCGCAACGGGGAGACCGAGGTCGACCGTCTCGACCAGGTGCGCAAGATGACTCACCTGTGCTACTTCGATCCCTTGTTCGAGGCGGTGGCCCGCAAGGCGGAGATCGTCGACGTCGTCGAGGAGCTGCTGGGGCCGGACATCAAGCTCTACTGCGACCAGCTGATGATGAAGGCCCGCCATCACGGCACGGTCACCGACTGGCACCAGGACTCGGTGGCCTGGCCCCAGTTCGCGCCCCAGGACCACGTCTCGTGCTGGGTCGCCATCGACGACGCCACCGTGGCCAACGGCTGCATGACCATGCTGCCGGGGAGCCACAAGTGGGGACCGATCGGGAAGGAGCAGAGAGCCCTTTTCGTGGACAACCCCCTGGTCGCCGATCCCGTACCGGTGGAGCTGCCCGCCGGCTCCTGCCTCTTCCACCACGGGCTGAACTTCCACCGCACCGGCGCCAACCCCACCCCCCACCGGCGGCGAGGCTTGGCCCTTCACTACCTCAGCTCCGAGACGATGTACCTCGGCATCGAGAACGAGGAGCACCGTCTGAAGATGGAGTGCGGCAAGCGGCGCGGGGAGTTCCGCTTCATGCTGATCCGGGGCCGCGAGTTCGAGGGGCGCGTCTAGCGGATTCCCAGGGCCTCGTCGATCTCGGCCTGGTACCCCTCCAGGTCGCCGCGCTCGATCTCGGCCATGGTGACCGGCCGCCGGAACCACTCCGACTCGAAGACGGCCATGCAGATCGCCTGCGAGCGGTAGCCCTCCAGGCCGTCGACCTCCGGCACCCCCTCGCCCCTCGCCGCGTCGGCGAACTCCTTCAGCTCCGTGGCCACGGAGTTCTCCACGCCGCCGGGGAAGAGCCGCTCCTCCTCCTCTTCCGACAGGCTCTGCCGGTACTCGGCCACCAACGCCTCGTTGGGCACGTTCTGCCCGTCCCGGGTCCACAGCCCACTCCCCCAGTCGATGCAGCCCTCGCTGCCGTAGATCGTCCGCCGGCCGAACCCCTGGCCCGGCGCCGAGCCCTGCCAGGTCCACTGCACCACGGCGCCGCCGTCGAAGTCGATCAGGGCCATGGCGCTGTCCTCCACGTCCCCGGCCAGGCGCCCTCGCGCTCCACCGGTTTGTCGTAGCGGTAGGGCTCGAACTCGCGGACCCGCGCCATCACCTGCTGCGCCTCGGCGCCCAGGCTGTAGCGGAAGAGGTCGGTGAAGTGGACGCCCCCGTCGAGGAGCCACCCGCCCCCGGCCTCGCGCCGGAAGTTGCGCCAGCCCCACTTGCCCATCTGCAGTCCCGCCTCGACCCAGTAGAAGGTGCGCGGCCGGCCGATGCGCCCCTCGGCCACCGCCCACGAGCGGGCCCGCTCCCCCGGGGAGCGGCGGTAGTTCTCGGCCACGGCGAGCTGGCAGCGGCTGTCGACCGCCGCTTCGAGGATCCGGCGGCCGGCGCGCAGGGTGATGGCCAGGGGCTTCTCGATGCTCACGTGCCTGCCCTCCTCCAGGCAGGGCACGGCGAGGACGTGGTGCTGCGAGTGGGGGGCGCAGATGTCCACCGCGTCGAGCCCGTCGACGCGCATGAGCATCTCCTCCACGTCCGTGTGGACCGCCGGCTTGCCCCTCTGGAATCCGGCGAGCTCGGCGGCCTTCTGCTGCGCCGCCTCCTCCACCTGATCGCAGCAGGCGACGACCTCGATGTCGTCGATCCCGGCCTTGCGCAGCTCCTGCAGGCCCTGCACGTGGGCCCCGGCCATGCTGCCGCATCCCACGAGGGCCAACCGCAACTGTTCCACTATATCTCTCTCCGTTTCAGGGATCGATGATGTAGCGGGCCACGGCCTCCTCGTCCAGCTCGATGCCCAACCCGGGGCCGTCGGGGACGCTGGCGAAGCCGTCGGCCACGACTACCGGCGAGCTGGCCAGCTCGGTCATCATCGGGCTCGGGCCGTGGTGCCAGTCCTCCATGCTTCCCCGGGGGGTGATGGGGTACTCGCACAGGAATCCCCGCGGCATGGCCGCCACGAGGTGGATGCTGGCGGCGAAGTTGACCGCCGTCCCCCAGTTGTGGGGCACCACCGGGATGTTCGCCAGTCTCGCCATCTCGGCGATGCGGCGCGCCTCGGTCAGCCCTCCGACCCACGACAGGTCGGGCTGCAGCAGGTCGACGGCGCGGCGCTCGATCAGGTCCCGGAAGGCGAAGGCGGTCATGTCCGATTCGCCGGCGGCGATGCGCACCTCGGTGCGGGCGGTGAGCTCGGCCATGTTGGCGGCGTGGTCGGCGCTCGAGAGCGGCTCCTCCCACCAGTAGACGCCGGCGCCCGAGTCCTCGATCATGCGCGCCGTCCGCAGGGCCTCGGCGAGGCTGGCGGGGCGGCCGAGGTCGAGCATGAGATCGACGTCCTCCCCGGCGCGGGCGCGGATCTCCCGCAGGATGGCCGTGTCCCGCGAGGGGCGGTGGCCGAAGTCGGGCCAGCCCCAGTACTTGATCGCCCCGTACCCCTGGTGGACGTACTCCTCCGTGGAGGCGTAGGCCCCCTCCGGACTGGAGCTGTCGACCCAGATGCTGCTCACGTAGACCTTGACCCGCTCCCGGAAGCGGCCCCCCAGCAGATCGCACAGGGGGACGTTCAGGGTGCGCGCCGCGGCGTCGTGGACGGCCATGTCGATGCCGCTCATGGCGTGGACCATCATGCCGCGGCGGTCGTAGAGCCGCTCGCAGGCGTCGTACATGCGCTCCCAGACGACGGCGGTGGCCAGCACCTCCTGGCCGACGGCCTCCTGCGCCAGGCGGCGGTCGATCAGTTCCTTGGCGGCGAAGACGCCGCTGCCGTCGCTGTCGGGGACGAAGCACTCCCCCAGGCCTTCGACCCCCTCGTCGGTGCGCACCCGCACCAGCACCCAGCCGCCGTTGGGGTACTCGTAGGACTTCAGGACGTGAGCGCCGACTTCCGTGATTCGGGACATCCATTCCTCCGATTGACAGCGGTCCGGCCCCCGGTCCACCTTCACGGCCCCGCCAACCAACCTGGAGGCCGCCATGCCGGAACGAACCGTCTCCGACGACGTCGGGTCGAAGCTGCTCTTCGAGAACGATCGCGTGCGTGTCTGGGACCTGCGCCTCGAGCCGGGCCAGAGCACCGGTCTCCACCGCCACACCAGGGACTACCTCTACGTCGTGATCGGCGGCGGCGCCCTGAGAGGGTCCGACGGCGAGCCCAGGGAGATGGCCGACGGCCACGTCGTCTTCCGGGAGATCCCGGGAGAGGATGTCCACGAGGCCGTCAACGCCGGGGACGAGCCCTGGCGGAACATCATCGTCGAGCTGAAGGACTGACCGGCGCCGCTCCCTCCGGCGGGAAAGATAGTCGGCCGGCGGAGGATGCCGCCACCTGGCTCAGCCGCCCGGGTAACCGTTCACCTTGTGACCGGGAAAGCCCCCGCCGCCGTCCGGAAGTGTGTACACATCCAGGCGACAGCCGCTGGTCTTCAGGTGGTTGGGTCGGCCGAGTCAGCGAAGGTCTCGAGGTCTCATCCTCTCAGTCGGTTGAGTGGGTGGGTTGGTTCCTCCTTCACGGGGGGGTTGCTCGGCCGGCATCGGCCATTCCGTGAGATCTGATTGACCAGCCATGCCCCGGGGTATATACTCAGGTATATACCCCGGTTTCTGTACCAGCCATCATGCTGCAGGAGGTACACCCATGCAGACAGCGAAGCTGTTCAACAACGGCCGCAGCCAGGCCGTGAGACTCCCGAAGGAGTTTCGCTTCAGCGGAGGTGATGTCTATATCAAGAAGTACCAGGGCATCGTCATGCTCTTGCCCAGGGACTCCCCCTGGACCTCGCTCGTGGACAGCCTGGACCGCTTTTCCAGTGATTTCATGGACGAGAGGAACCAGCCCGACCAGCAGCAGAGAGCATCCCTGTGATCGATTTCCTGCTCGACACCGACACCTGCATCTACCTCATCAAGAGACAACCGCCGCAAGCTTTGGCGAGACTACAAGCCTTGGATGTCTCGCAAGTCGGAATCTCCACGATCACGCTCAGCGAATTGGAGTACGGAGTTTCGAGGAGTTCGAAACCAGAGCACAACAAGCTGGCTCTGGCCGAATTCGCCGCTCCCCTGGAGATCATCCCGTACGGCGACGCGGCAGCAGCACATTACGGCCGCATCAGAACCTTTCTTGAGCGCCAAGGTACCCCGATTGGCCCGCTGGACACCCTGATCGCAGCACACGCATTGGCCCTCGCCTGTACCCTCGTGACGAACAACGACAGGGAGTTTTCTCGCATTCCCAGCCTCGTGGTCGAGAACTGGACCTGTTGATGCGCACTCTTGACCACCCCCGGCAGGTCGCGCTGGTAGTCCGCACCCCGAGTCGAGCGCGAAGGGGGAGTCCTCCCGGCCGCTTGAACGGGCGGGGTCACTGGGAGATTCCAGACCGCAGTTTGCCGCTCAGGTTCTCGCTGGATTGCAGCAAGATGGCCGGTGTGTAGCCTGCCTACAGGATCCCCCGGTCCCGCGACCGCCCGTCCCTCACCAGCCGGCCGCTGTGGAGCACCCCCCGCATGCAGCGGTCCCGCCAGTCGGCGGAGGCGTCGTAGAGCTTCTTCGCCGTGTCGATCTCGGTGATCAGCACCGCGGGCCGGTGGGACGGCGCCTTGTTGACGATCAGGCCCTCGGCGTTGACGACGAAGCTCGGCCAGGCGTAGCGGCGGGTGCCGTTGTTGGCGCTCACGGCGTAGTAGTTGCTGGCCGCCGCGGCCTGCAGGGTGGCCGGCACGGTGACCCGGTACTTGTCGCGGGCCTCCTTGGGGCCGCCGGCGTTGTGGAAGGAGACCAGCATCAGGTCGACGCCCTGCCGCTTGTACTCGCGGAACAGCTCGGGATAGCGGAAGTCGTGGCAGATCAGCAGCCCGCAGGTGAGGCCCCGCGCCCGGAAGGTGATCAGCGCCTCGCCGGGGCTGTAGTTGGCGAGGTCCCCGTCCTTCCCGCCGGCGCCGCCGGTGCAGAACATCTTGTCGTAGCGCGTGACGATCCGCCCCCGGGTGTCGATGACGTAGAGGGAGTTGTGGGGCTTGTGTCTCCCCGAGAGGCGGTGGTTGCAGCCGACGACGACCCAGACCCGGTGCCGCCGGGCCGCGGCCATCACCCCTTCCATGGCCGCCGTGATCCGCTCCCAGTCGGCGGCGTCGTGGGCGGTCACCTCGACACCGAGATAGGCGGAGATGCAGGCCTCGGAGAAGTGCACGAGGTGGGCGCCCCGGGCCCGGGCGGAGGCGATCTGACGGGCCGCGAACCTCAGGTTGCGGCGGGGGTCCTCGTCGACGGGGAACTGGCAGGTCGCCAGGACGAGCTTGGCCAAGGGAGCCTCCTCCGGGTCGGTCGGTGCGCGGGTTGAGAATTGCCGTATTATAGGCTGTGGCGCCCGCCCGGGCGGCTGCCGCTCCCTCCATGCCGAGAGTCGAGATCTACCTGAGCCCGTTCTGCGCCTTCTGCTGGAAGGCGCGGCTCATGCTGCGGCGCGAGGGGATCCGCTACCGGAAGATCCCCATCCGCTTCTACTTCGGGATCAAGCTGCCCACGGCCCGCTTCAGGGAGATGGTGCGGCGCACCGGCGGGGACTCCACCATCCCCCAGATCTTCGTCGACGGCGAGTACCTGGGCACCGAGGAAACCCTCGAGGAGCTGCAGCGCCGCGGCGAGCTGAAGAGACGCCTCGGAGACGGCTGAAACAAGGACGAACTCACGATGTCGATATCAAGGCGGCTGGAATCCTGCTCTCTCGAACGCATCACCCGCATGAAGGAGGTGGTGGAGCAGGAGATCGGCCGCATCGACGGCCAGGTGGCCGAGGTCGAAGCCGAGCTGGACGAGATGACCGCCAAGGCGGACACGGTCAGCCTGAGCATGAGGCACGGCCAGTACGAGCTGGGCCTGGACAAGGCCGAAGCCCAGGTCGGCAAGCTGAACGCCGCCCGGGAGAAGCTGCAGGACAAGCTCCGGCTCATCGAGCAGGCCAGACAGAAGCGGCATCTCTTCGACGAGCAGGCCCGGGTGCTGGGCGGCACCGCCCGAGTGAGGATCAAGGACCTGCTGATCTTCTTCCTCATCCTGGGCCTGGTGACCATCCTCGTCGTCGACCTGATGGGCATCGGGGCCACGGGAGGAGGCGCCCTGGCCAGCGCGGAAGTGGTGGAGGGAAGCATCGATCGGATCACCATTCTGGAGGGCGGTGAAGGCTACGAGCGGGTGATCCTCCACATAGCCGACGCCCACGGCTCGGGCGGCCTCGCCATTGGGGAGGTCACCGGAGGCAAGCTGACGCAGGTGGACATCATCCACCGCGGCGAGAGCTACGTCGACCCCGTGGTGGAGGTCCTCCCCCATTTCTCCGTGGCCAAGCTGTGGATCTTCTGGATCATCGACGTCATCTGCTGTGCCCTGTTCATGGCCAACTTCATCTTCGAGCACAAGCTGGCCGCCTCCAAGAAGTGGTACTGGAAGAACAACTGGATCGACTTCATCACCTCCATCCCCCTGCCCCCGTTCCAGATCATCGCAGCCGCCGGCGGCGACTTCGGCGTCATCCGCCTGGGGCGCCTGCTCCGGGCGGTGCGCATCCTGCGGGCCCTGCGGTTGTTCCGCATCGCCCTGTTCTTCTGGCGGGGGATGGACCACCTGAGCACAACCCTCGACGTGAGGCTACTCAAGCGGTCGCTGCTCTACGGCCTGCTCTCCCTCGTCTTCGGCGCCATCATCTTCATGGGCGTGGAGCGCATGGAGTCCGGCTCGGGCTTCGGGCCGAGCCTCTGGTGGAGCTTCACGACGCTGGTCACCGGGGGCTACCCCGACATCCACAACCCCGAGACCGCCCCCGGAAAGATCCTCACCGTCTTCCTGGTGATCACCGGCATGGTGCTGGTGGGTGTCTTCACCGCCACCCTGACCAGCATCCTCGTGAGCGACGAGGACTCGCTGAAGGCCGAGGAGCTGGAGGAGCAGGTGGGGATCGTCACCAAGATCCAGCAGGAGATCCAGGACACCAACGAGCGCCTGGCTCGACTGGAGGGCGCCGTCCGCGACATCGGCGACTCGGTCAGGGGGCGGGGAAACGACTCCGGGACGTAGAGGCAGTGCGCGATGAGGCCCCGCGGATCGAGCGCGAGGTCCACGACATCCGACTCCGGCCCATACAGGCTGTGCGCCCCTGCGCGCAAGGCCGGGGGCCGCACAGCGCCTGCCCGGCGCGGGGCCGGCTCACCCGCCCGGATGGAGGCGCGGAACCCGGGGTCGGCTCACCCCCAGCGGTACTCCGGCGGATCGAAGACGAAGCCGTGGAAGAACCGGCGCTGCGCCGGCGACAGCCCCTGCAGGAAGTCGCGGCCGTAGCGCCACTGCTCGGCGCAGGCCAGCATCCACGGGTGCTCGTACCCGTAGTAGAGCATCACCCGCTTTCCCCCGGGGCGGGTGAAGGGGCCGGCCGAGTGCCACAGGGCGTTGTGGAAGAGCACCGCCGTCCCCGGCCCGCCGCATACCTGCACCGCCCCCGGCAGCGCACCCTCCGCCTCCGGCTCCAGCAGCGCCTTGTGACTCCCCGGGACCACGGTCAGGTTGCCCTGGTCGGGGGCGCTCATGTCGCTCAGGTAGTAGCCGACCTTGAACTGCAGCAGCGGGATGTGGGGCTTGAGGTTGCGGAAGCCGTCCTGGATCCCGTCGATGTGCCAGCCCCGCCCGTGGTGCTCGCCGGGCTCGACCTCGTAGAAGGCGTCGGTCGAGTGCAGGTGCGGCATCTCGTTGAAGAGGCCGTGGACGTAGGACATCATCGGTCCGTGGTCGAGCATCTCCAGAAAGAGCGGGTCCTCGTCGAGCAGGTGCATGACCCGCGCGTTGGGCCCGTCGAGCCGGTCGGCGAAGGCCGGATCGTGCTCCCGCCGGAACCCCGGCGAGCGCCGGCGCTCGATGGTCCGCTCCAGGGCCGCGAAGAGGGCCTCGACCCGGTCCGGGGCGAGGAACTCCTCCAGCACGAGGTAGCCGTCGACATCGAAGGAGAAGCGCTCGGCGGCGGTGGGATGATCGGTCATGGGGGCAGCGGTTCCTTGCGCGGGACACCCGTGGGGTTCTCTTCCCCGGGCCGGCAATATAGGCGGGAGCGGGCGCAGGCAGGGCGCCGCCCCCTGTCGCTGAGGATCCGGCCAGGACCGGCGCGGCGCTCGGGGGGGCTTCCGCCTCCCGGCCTCCGAGTCCGCCAAGCCGCCCACCTGGCAGAGATAGAGACCGGGGGGCGCCAGGCCCGACACCGGTTGGCCGCGGCATGCCCCCCCTCTATCTTGCCGATCCTCGCAAACGCCACCGGAGAGACCTCCGATGCTGACGCAAGAACAACTGCAGCACTTCGACGTCTTCGGCTTCCTCTGCCTGCGCCAGATCTTCTCCCCGGAGGAGATGCAGGAGATCACCGAGGCCGCCGACCAGCTGTGGCTCGAGGACCGTGGCGGAGAGCCCGACGACGGGCGGCCCCAGAGCCTGGGGAAGTTCGCCGAGCACAGCCCCCGGCTCCTGGACCTGGCGGAGGACGACCGCATCTTCGGCGTCGCCTCCGACCTGCTGGGCCCCGGCTTCCTGTGGTCGGGATCGGAGGGCAACAAGGACGGAGCCGACGACGGGGAGCACAACTGGCACGCCGACCGCCCCGGGGCCGCCGAGACCGAGTACCGTCGGCTCAAGATGATGGTCTACCTGGCGCCCACCACCCGGGACCGGGGCGCGCTGCGGGTGATCCCCGGCTCCCACCGCATGCCCTTCCACGAGTGGCTGTGGCCCCTGCAGGCCAACCACTTCAAGGACGGCACCGTGGGCGACAGCTTCGGCCTGGACGGGGGCGAGGAGGTCCCCTGCTGCCCCCTGGAGACGATGCCCGGCGACGTGGTCTACTTCCACCACAGCCTCTTCCACTCCGCCTACGGCAAGTTCCCCGAGCGCCGCTACGTCGCCTTCAAGTTCGTCACCCCGCCCGACACCGAGGCCAAGCTGCGCTCGATGAAGCACTACGCGGGCCACGCCTTCGACGTCGACCCCGCCCTCCTGGCCCGGCCGCGCCTGCGGACGATCACGGAAGGCCTGCTGGAGCTGGGAGAGAAGGCGGCGGCTCTCACCGACGGCGAGGGCTCCCAAGATCGATGACGGGGCCGCGGCATCCGGCGGGCGCTGGCAGGCCGACACGCTTCCGGGAATGATGGCCGGGCGACGCGCCTCGAATCGTATGGCAGAGTGTGGCCCGACCGTCGAGCCATGGCACGTGCCCCGCATCCTCGCGGTCGATCCCACCGGTCCGAGGGTATCGGCGCGAGTCGGCGAAGCCGTGGCGCTGCGGCTGGAGCTGGAGCCCTTGCAGCGTCTGCCCACCAGGCAGGAGTGGCGGCGCCTCCCCGGGCCGATCCTCTCGGCCGCCGCCACGCGCCAGCACTGGTGCCGGGTGATCCTCTACATGCCCTGCGTGGTCCGGGCCGACGGCCTCTTCAAAATGTGGTACGTGGGCAGCTCCGATCACGCCCGCGCGCCTTCGTACATACACCTGGGATATGCCGAGTCCACGGACGGACTGCGCTGGGAGGAAGACCCGCACAACCCCATCGTCACCGACGACGCCATCCCCTGGGGGCACAGGTTCCAGGCGCCCCACGTCCTCTACGACCTGCAGGACCGGGTCTACAAGATGTGGTTCACGGCCGTGGACCAGGCCGACACCGAAGGCGCCCCGTACCTGAACCAGCGCGTCGGCTACGGCGAGAGCCCGGACGGGCTCTCCTGGACCTTCCATCCCGGGCCGGTGCTGAGGACGGGGAGACGACCCTGCGTGCTGAAGCTGGACGACGGGACGTACCGCATGTGGGTGAACGCGCCGTCGAAGGAGGACCCCGATCTGAAGATGACCCTGAACATCGCCTCCTTCCGCTCCGCCGACGGTCTGCACTGGGAGCCGGAAGGGGACGCCGTCCGCTACGGCGGCATGTACCGCTCCTGCGTCTATCCCTTCGTGATGCCGGACCGGGGCGGGCTGGCCATGTGGTTCGGCGGCCACCGGGACGGCGGGTACTTCGACATCTCCTTCGGTCGCGCCCACGACGGCCGCACCTGGTACTACCAGAACGACATGCCCATCTTCCCGCCGAGCCCCGACCGGCAGGCCTTCGACGCCCGCTACACTTCCACCCCCCACGTGGTCAAGCTGCCGGGCCGCTACCTGATGTACTACTCGGCCCGCGACCTCGATGATTGGTGGACCGCCCCCGACGGCTCCCGCCAGCGGGACCCGGACGGCGTCTACCGCCACATCGGGTGCGCGGAGCTGCCCGTCTCCGAGGCTGAGGACCCGGATCTGCAGCTCTCCTGGTCCGCCGACGGCGAGGCGATCCCCGGGGAGGGAGGGTCCCGGCGCTTCCTGGCGGAGACGGCCGGACTCTACCGGGTCACGTGCCGCGCTGAGAACGTCAACGGTTCCGCCGAGTACACCTGGGACGTGGAGGTGACCGATGGATAGGCCGGAGGATCAACAGCAGGTCAACGTCTATGCCCCCACCTGTCTCGACATCTGGCTGAACGAACCCCGAAACGCTCCCGAGAGCAGGGCGCCCGCCAACCTGCTGCGCCTGTGGTTTCCCGAGTCGATCCTGGCCCATGACTCCAAGGACAATCTCCTTTGGGAGTACACCTTCGAGAGGCGAAGCGCCTCGTGGAAATACGTGAACGAGTCGATGGGCGACATGAAGAGGGGACAGGCGGTCCGCAAGGTCCTCCACAGCGTCGATGCGTTCGACGGACTGGCCCTCATCGACTGCAGCGCCCGGTGGCGAGAGACCGATATCGACCTCGCCCTGAGAATCACCAACATCGGCCGCACGCCATGGTCGCGTCTGCAGACCAGCATCTGCCTGCAGCGGCCGGCGGCCCCGGACTACCTGGACGAAGACGACACCCGGACCTACCTGGTCAGCGACGAGGGATTCGTCGCCAGCGCCGACCTCGTCTTCCCTCCGCGCCGCAGGTTGGTCTATGCCTGGATGGGTGAAGAGCTGCCGATGAAGGAGGGCGCGAGGCGCCGATTGGCGGCGCCAGCCCTGTTCGTGGTCTCGAGAGACGAGCGCTATGTCCTCGGGTATGCCTGGCAGCAGGCGCGGCGGCTCTTCCTCAACCGGGCCGGATGCGTCAGGTGCCTTCATTCCGACCCTGAGTTCGGCCCTTGCGAGCCTCAGCACCAGCAGCAGCGACAGGGTATCATCTTCGTGAACGAGGGGACCCTCGAGGACGCGTACCACCGCTACTGCGCCTGGAACGACATGAACGACCCGTCCGACAATGGATAGGCCGGTGGTCCTGGCCGCCGGCGGCCGGGCGCGCTGCTCGGTGGAGGTGGCGGCGGACCCGACGCCGGGGGAGGAGACGGCCGCCCGGGAGCTGGCGTGCTCGCCCCACGGGTTCGCCGCCTTCAACCGGCCCCTCGAGGACCCCGCGGGGAACCACTGGGTCTTCCAGCGGGCCATCGAGGGCTGGGCGGAGCTTGGAGTGCCCCTGGCCTACTACGGGTACAACCCGCACAGCACCTTCGCCCACGCCCCGTTCCCGGCGGGGCGGCGGTTCCACCAGGACATCCGCTGGCTGCACCGCCGCGGCTTCGTGGGCGCCCAGTTCCAGAGCGAGGGCACCCTGTGGGGCTTCTACGGACTGAACCACCTGGTGCAGTCCCGGACGATGTGGGACGTGGACGTCGACTTCGACGCCCTCCAGCAGGACTACTTCCGCTGCCTGTACGGCGCGGCGGCCGAGCCGGTGCGGGACCTCCACGAAGCCTTCGAGCAGGCCCTCGTGGAGCACGAGCCGATGATGAAGGGTCTCGGCGCCTTCCTGTCGCCGGAGGTGATCGCCCGGGGGAAGGAACTGATCCGCGAGGGCCGGGAGGCGAAAGGCTCGGACCAGGTCCGGGTCCGCCTGGACGTGCTGGCGGCCCAGGTGGAGTACGGCGACCGGCTCATGGGCGCCCGGCGGGCGGCCGAGACCTGGAACCGCACGAAGGACCCCGCCCACCTGGAGGCCCTGCTCCGCACACGGGACTCCGTGGTGAGCCACGTCGAGGACAACCCCGTGGACGGCGCCTACCACCTGGGCGGCGTCGGCGGCCAGCGGGGCAACATCAACAACTACCTGTCGGGGAACCTCTGGGGGGTGGAGGAGATCAAGGACCACCCCTTCAGGATGTTGCAGAAAAGGTGAGCGTATGTTCAGTGATGTGCACGTCTTTGAAGTCGAGGCTCCGTATTTCACCAGGGGGATGAACGGAGACATCGCGGAGCTTCGGGACGGCCGGCTGTTGTATGCCTTTTCCGATTTGCCCGACGGGAGATCCGGCATCTACGCCTGCTCTTCCGGCGACCGGGGGCAGACCTGGAGCGAGCCGCAACAGCGGCTTTCAGGACCGGATGCGCGATTCTCGGCACCCGCCGGCGAATGGGTGGGAATAGCCAGCTTCATGCGACGGGAGAACGGCCAGCTGATGATGGCCTATGTATGGAGTGTGGGTCGTCCCGACCCATGCGGACACTCGTATTACCGGTTCTCGGATGATGAGGGAGAGACCTGGAGCGAGGCGAGAGTGTTGACGCCCGGCAGAGAACGGATCTGCCAGATGCACAACGCGAAGCTGCTGCGCCTCTCCACCGGTCGCATCCTCGCTCCGGCCGAGTTGAGGGTCGATATCGGGCTGGACAGCGATCACCGCGGATTCGTGAGTACGGCCTGGTACTCCGATGACGATGGTCATACCTGGCATCGTAGTGACAACGACGTCAGCATGTTGGAGCAGGGCATAGAAGCCCAGGAGCCTCACCTCGTCGAGCTGCGGGACGGGCGAGTGATGATGCTGTTCCGGACTTACAGTGGGTATGTGGGGCGGGCCGATTCACGGGATCGGGGCCAGACCTGGTCGAAAGGTGAGATCATGGAGGAACTGGAGCTTCCCATGAACAGCTCTGCGCTCCACGTGAGTCGTATCCCGTCGACCGGCGATCTACTGCTGGTGCGTTCTACCGGGAACGGCGGCGAGGAGGCCGGGGAGAGGCCTCGCGTGTACAACAGAGCAGATGGAAACAGGTATCACATTCGCACGCCGCTCACCTCCGTCATCAGCCGCGATGAGGGGGAAACATGGGAGAACGAGAGAGTCATCGCGGGCGATCCTTACGGGGATTTCGGTTATCCCAGCGTCCTGCACCTGGATGACCTCACGCTCGTGAGCTACCACGCCCTGGACGGCCTGCATGTCGCCCGCATCCAGCCCGGTTGGTTCTACGAGCAGCGTTGAGAGGGCAACCGCCCGCCTCGCCCCGGTTCCGGCCTGCGCTCGCCCCGGGCGAGGGAGCGCACCAGCTCCCTCCCCTCCCGGAACGGGGAACTCCGGCCCAGCGCCCGGCGTCGTCCCTCCGAAGCACAGCCGCACCCACTGTGTAGTTTCCGCCTGGCTTGCCTTCTCGACCCGCCTCCGGCGCCGGAACGGGATGCGAAGGCAATCTCAAGAACCGTCATCTCAACAGAGGATCAGCATGGACAGGAGGAGATAGATGAGCAGCGGACTGAACGGAGGAACGGTACGCTTCCAGGACAATGAGTTCGACAGCTTCCACGAAGCCACCTGTGCTGCCCTGTTCAACAAGTACGGCTGGCAATGGGAGCAGCCGAGGCGTCCGCTGAACGGATGGCGGCCGGATTTCGCTCTCAAGGGCGACACCCCCGTATACGTTGAGTGCAAGGGTGGTCTTAGATGGGAAGACGTTCCCTGTTTCCAGGAACTAGTGAGATATGAGGATGCGGTTGTCGGAACTTCTGGCGAGGTCCTACTGATTCCTGAATCCCCACGGCAGGTACAGAATCCCAGAGGATACGATGTCAGCGTTCTGGGCTTTCTCTATGACGGAGAGAAGTGGTCATACGCGGAAGTCGGGAGGTGGTCGGGAAGGGTAGGTTTCTGCCACAGCGCCAATAGCTGGAAAGATCGAATGTCAGGTGAGGATGTCGGAAAGTCATCAGGAGATGGCAGGTATCCCGACATCCATTCGGACTGGCAACTTGCTCAGCACATAGCCAGGGGCAAGAGGGTTTCCCTCTTCCAGGGGTTCAGCAATTCAGAGACAGAGACCTGGGAATCCTTAGAAGCCCAACCCCGTAGGCAGCGCCTCACCTCCGCGGCCCTGGTGGAGAACGGGGCAACACCAACGGCTTCCTGACGGGAACCTCAGAGTCCTCCAACCTCAACCAGAAGAAGGTAGTCGATGGGCTTGTTGGTCAGTGATGAGCTGACGGACGGACAGTTGGAGGAACTGATGGAACTGTACAAGGGCGAGTGGTGGTCCAGTTCACGTACACGGCCTGATGTCCAACGGATGCTTCACAGCAGCGACGTACTCTTCGTAGTCACGGAGGAAAGCGCCGGGAATCTACTGGGGTTCGCCCGTGTTCTGACCGATGACGTGTACTATGCTCTCGTTCTCGATGTGATTGTCGACAGGGGGCACCGTGGTAAGGGTGTCGGGAGATTCTTGATGGATGCGGTCGTCTCTCACCCGCGTCTCCTTGCCGTTCGGAGTATCGAACTCGTCTGTCAGCCGGAACTCGTCCAGTTCTATCAGAAGTGGAAGTTCACTGATGCCGTTGGTCGATCTCTGCTGATGAGACGGACTGACGACAGCCTGCTTGCCAGCCCCGGACGTTGACAGCCAGGGACGATCCGCTTCTCAGAGGAAGATATCCCGCACCGGAAGGGTCCAGTCAGGCACGACCTCCCCGCCTTCGAGTACGTCGTCGATGGTCAGGACTCGGACGTCCTCGTGCGAGCGGTACAGGGTTACCGTCTGGTCTTCCGGATCGACCACCAGGACCAGGCGGGTTCCGGCGTCGAGCCAGTCGGCGATCTTTTCCTCTACCTCCCCGGAGGTCTCACCGGGTGAGAGGACCTCGGCCGCAAGGTCGGGTGCACCCGGCCAGAAGCCTCCGGTCTCGCCCACAGCATCCACCCGTTCCCGCCGGACGAAGGCAACGTCCGGGGCCCGCACCACGTCGGGGTCCGAGGCCAGCTTGAAGCCGGTTTCAGCAGCGTATACGGCACCGAGTTGATTCGCCCGGACGAACTGGTCCAGGGGGGTGGTGAGATTGAGCGCGATTCTGCCGTGTCGGTGGCCGGCGGGGCTCATCTTTCTCAACTCTCCCCGGACGAGTTCGTAGCGAAAGCCATCGTCCTTCATCAGCAACAACTCGTCGGCGGTGACCAAGGCGGCGGTCGTCATGGGAACCTCCATATGGGGCAGGCAGGGGACCTCTCTCCCTGAACTCCTACTCAGGGAGTATACACGGATGAGTCCTGCCGGGATACCCGGCGGTGCCGTCTTGCAGCTCCAGCGAGGCACCCCACCAACTCCCGCCCCTCTCGGAACAGGTCGTGGAGATGCAGGTACCGGAACAGGGAACTCCGCCCCGCCAGGTGCAGGTTCTCGAAGCTCCGGAAGTAGTCGACGAGCAGCTCCACGCGGCCGGCGAGCTCCGCCTCCAGCACGGGATAGGCGAAGGGCAGCTTGAGCACCGCGAAGCTCAGGACCTCTCCCTCCTCGATCGGCTGCACCCTCTGCAGGGCCCGCCAGGCCCGGCGGCGCAGCTCCCCGTCGGGCAGGCTCCACAGCGGGTCCTCCGGGAAGCAGGGCATCTCGAGGACGATCGCCGTCCGGCCCTCGGGGGCCATGTGCCGGCTGCGGTTCCTGGGCTCGTAGAGGCGGGTGAAGGGGAACTCCTCCCCCGGGAAGTAGAGGGAGGCGTTCGGCGTGAAGGAGGGCCGGTCCAAGGCGAAGACGCACAGCACCAGGTGCCGGTAGCGCACGGCCTCGGCCGCGGCCAGCACCTCGGGAGGCGGCGGCGGATCGAGGATCGTCGCCGAGAGCGTCAGGGGCAGGGTGTTGACCACGGTGGAGACCTCGACCTCCTCGCGGCTGTTGATCAGGATGCCGGCGCCGCGCCCGGAGAATCAGCTCGGCGATCACCGGTTCCAGGCGGTGGGGGGCATGGCTGCGGTCTTCAGCCTGGGCCGCCCCTGCTCGGGGTGTCGTCGAAGCCACTTGTAGCCCGTCTTCGGCTGCCGTCGTCGGCACAGCTCCGTCATCGTCAAGGGACTGGCTCGATGATCGGCAATGAATCCCTCTCCCTGCTCCACGGGTGCGGTTCCCCACCACGGCATCGACCAACCTCCCGCTTGGGGGTCGGTCCAAGATACCGGGGCGTGTCACCCATCGACCCGGTCAGAAGTGTTACCAATCAACCCGGATTATACCGCAGATGCCCCCTAACAGCCAAGACCGGTGGTATCCTCACACACGGCTCTCCATCTCCTTTGTCTACCGGAGCATCACCATCTTCCCGACGCGGACCTGCGATCCCCCGATCAGGCGGTACAGATAGATCCCTGAGCCCGAAAAACGTCCCTGCTCGTCCCTCCCTCTCCACCGAATGGTATGCACCCCGGCCTTTAGCATCTCGCTCTCGTGGAGCTTGGCGATCATCTGTCCCGTGATGCTGTGGACCGTGAGGGTCACCGCCATCTCCTCCGGGAGGGACAGGGTGATCATGGTCTCGGCGTTGAACGGGTTGGGTGCGGCCATGACTCCGAATCCCACCGAGTCGGCCCAGTCGGCGACGGGCTTGCTGCCCGCGGATCGCTCTTCCGCGGGCACCGTGTACTCAGACATCGAGCTTTCCCCGACGGGGTTCTTGGCTCTGAACCCATATCTGTGCGACCGGGTATTCAGGGAATTGTCGTCGGTGAACTCAGTGTGGGTCACCCAGATCGGAGCGCTCCACATAGGCCCCTGCCGCTTGTACCAGAAGTATCCAGTGATGTCCGCCCCGTTGTCCTCTGGCTCGTCCCAAGAGACGGTGACGCTGGTTGCGGAGGAGCGGCCGTGGGAGAATCCGCTTGGAGCGTCTGGTACACCCGCGGGGGTTGCGGTGTCGGTAACGTAGCCACTCGTGCCGACCGGGTTGCGAGCTCGGACCCGGAAGTGGTACAGGGACCCGTTGGTCAGCCCGGTGATGGTGACGGACGTGGAAGAGGTGTTCTCATCTGTGCTGAGCCAGGAACCTCCATCGATCTTGTAGTTGTAGTCGTACCCCGTGATCTTGGATCCCCGGTCGTCCCCCGGAGCTTCCCATCCAAGGGTCACCTCTTCATCGCCGCGCGAGGCGTCTACACTCCGGGGGACGGTCGGCACACCGGCGACGACGACATTGGACAGGACGCTGGCATATTGGCCTGGGCCGAAGGCGTCGGTGTAGTCTACAAACCCCTTGATTCTCTTGCCCACAGCCAGAGTCGGCGTGGAGAAGTCCAAGGAGGAGGAATTGCTTCGCTCGGACTGTGCCCGGGATGAACTCTCCGTGTCAGAAGCGTCAACGTCGTTCCATCCGAAGCTGGTCAATGACACACCATCGGGATCCGTCACCGTCAGGGTGAACCCCGTTCCGGCCTGAGGTGTGCGAGGATCAATCGTCAGGGTGCCGGGAGTGTTGACAGGCTCTATGGTGGTTGCGGATGTGCTCGCGCTGGATCCAAACCCGTCGTTGTTGTGCGCCCTGACGCTGACGTCGTAATCCGTGTCATCGTCGAGACCGGTCAAGGTGACTGATCGGTTTGTGGTGGTATCCCTCACCCACTCGGTCTCCGAGTCCTTCTTGTAACTGTATTGGTAGTAGTCGATGGTCTCCCCGCAGTTGTCCGGGGCTTTCCATGACAACGCAATGGTGCCGCGCTCATCATCGCTGCTGTCCGCTGTAAAGCCAGGGGGCCGCTTGGGCACGTCGGAGCGGACGCCCACAGAGCGGGCTTCCGCCTCATTGCGATCAGAGTAGTTGTCTCCGTACTTCGCCGTCACACGGATCCTCTTCCCCGCCCATGTGCCATCCAAGTCCTTCGATCCAGCAAGGGTCTGACCGGAAGGCTGTGACACCGACGCGGCTTGACTGGCGCTCTCTTTCTCCCAGAAGAACCCATACTCGAAATCATCCGGCTCGTCCTCTCCCCTCATGGTAATGCCCCCGTCCTCATCCGTAAGGATCGCGGTAACGTTACGACAGGCTTGGGGAGAGGCGGGGGAGAAACTGATGGAACCAGGGTCTGGTCCGTTCAGGACGTTGACCGTGCGTTCGATCGTGTCGGACAACTGCTCGGAGGTGACCTCGGTGATCTTGATGTCTACATCGTATGTACTCTTGACTTCATAGTTCGGGGTGGTCCTGAACTCCAACCGACGCCGATCCGAATGCCCTTCCACGTCTGCCAGGTCGAACGAGCTTCGATCCTCCCCGAGGAGCGACCACGTGATGGCATCGCCATTGGCATCGGTGCCTCTGTAGACTCCGGCGATCACCTCGGTCGCCTCTCTCACGTCTCGCCTGGTGACCTCTGTCAGTACGGGACCCACGTTGGCCTCCGGTGGGGTCGTCGCCGACACGGAAGTCCTTGCGCCATATCCCTCGTCGTCATCGGAGCGGTTGCTGGCCCTCAACTCGAAATCATACGTCGTCTCGTGCGCCAAGCCGGTGACGGTCAAGGAGGTGGCGGAGCCGTTACGCAGGAGCTTGGTCGTCCATGAGGACGTGCCCTGCCGACGGTATCGATACTCGTATCGGGTGAGAGCCTTCCCGCAATCATCCGCAGCCGTCCATGACAGCCGAACCCGGTTCTGTCCGGTCGTCGCCGTCAGTGCCGTCGGCTTTCTCGGCACGTTGGCCTCGATGGTGATGGATGAGCCAGCAGCCGTCTTCAACGGCCCTTGCGCGTCTTCATATTTTGCGGTCACATGGAGAGTCTTCCCAGCGTCCCGATTCTTCGGTTCGTAGACTTCCTCGACCGACACCGGAGCGGGAGCATCGCCCCCTTCCGGCGGCGAATCTTGGATCCTCCACTGCCATCCATAGGTCTTGTCGGGCGGGGGATCGGCGAAGGAGATCCCTCCGTCCGGGTCCGTGAGAGTCGCCCTGATTCCATCGACACAGGTCTTCGGGATGTCCGGGAAACGGATGCTCCCTGCCTCGTCCAGGTTGTTCAGATGGACAGTGACCGCCTTGGTGTCTCTGGCGTCGTGACGGTCCGAGACTCGCAGCTTC
The DNA here is from genome assembly GCA_964291625.2 of Candidatus Latescibacterota bacterium. Classification (GTDB taxonomy): domain Bacteria; phylum Latescibacterota; class UBA2968; order UBA8231; family UBA8231; genus UBA8231. The sequence continues at coordinate 1,286,817 of OZ220089.1, forward strand.
ACGTTGTAGGTGGCCTTGTGCTCGAAGTCCGGGGCCGAGTCGAAGGAGAGGGTCCGGGAAACCCGCCGATCCGTATCGTCATCGTCGTCGGGGTCGGCGAGATCGAACAAGGCCGCGTCAGTGCCCGTCATCACGAGCCAGGAGACCTCGTCTCCGAGGTCTTCATCCGACCCGATGTAGGTATCCAGGATTCCCGTGAATCCTTCGTCCACACGCACAGATGAATCTCCACTGATGTGGGGATCCGTGTTGCTTGGCTCCGGCGGTGAAATCGCCGCCTGCACCACCTCGGTCTCCTTGGTCAAGGAGATCCCCGTGGAGTGCTTGTCGTCGTAGAGAGCTGTCACCCGGATCTTCTTGCCCACATCGTTGCTCCCCGGAGTGAAGGTCGGCCCATGATTCGGGTCGTCAGCCTGCCTCGCGGTCCCGTCCTCCGTGGGTGGGGTGAACACCACCCAGGTCCAGTTGACGTTGCGTACTCCGTCCTCGTCTTCCACCTCCGCGGCAATCTCCTGATCGGCTCGGGGCGGGTCTACGTTTGTCAGATTGATGGAGCCGTTTGGGGGACCGGGACGGTTGTCTGGGACCACAGGAACATCCGTAGTGGCCGAGGCGGTCTCGCCTGGGGCATGCAAGTCGGTGTACGTGACCTCGGCCCGGATCCGGTATCCGATATCCTCAACCTTGGGGGTGTAATGCATGCCTCCTCTCTTCACGGTCTTCACAAAGACCCCGGCCACGGTGACTCGTTCCCATGTCCAATCGTGATCACTGAGCGGCACATCGGGATCCTCCAGTTCAGCGTTGATCCTGAAATTGACGCGGGGCAGCTCCGTGCCCTCGGCCAGAGACAGCGTCAAGGTGCCGTCCGTGGGATCGGTCCTGGCCGCCTCTACAGCCACCGTGACGAGCTCTGCCTCAACGCCGGTGCTGTGGTCATCGTCGTAATGAGCCGTAACCCGGATCTTGTGGCCGACATCACTCAGTCCGGGAGTGTGCGTGGCCTTGAGGGTGGCTCCCTCGGCCTCTCCGTCGTGGATCACTTCAACATCGGCGTCGTCGTCTGCATCAATCCTGTGCCATGACCACTTCAGATTTCGGTAAGGGTCTCCTTCGGTGAGGCCGGCCGTCATCTCCGTGCTCATCCTTGGGGGCTTGGAGAAGGTAAGAGAGACCGTCCCGGTGGAATTCCGGCGATACGAAAAGCTGGCGTCCAACTTGCTGGTGGTGTGTATGCGACTGGATGCGACGGCTCGAAACTGGTAGGACTCCCAGGCCTGGCCAACGGAAGGCGGCCCACTGCTCCATGTCAGCACCCCGCTCCTGCTGATCTTGAGATGCTGGGCTACATCCCTCTCCGTGCGATTCTCGATGGACCACTTCACCGAAGTGACAGCGTCCCCATCGCTGTCGCTAGCAGAGTAGGTGCCGATGGTGCGATCCTCCCAGTCGCTGTAGTAGAACGGCTCGGTCGTCCCCGAAACCGTAATGGCGATGGGGGGACCGGTCGTCCTCCGATACGTGAAGGGATCGCTGTACATGTCAGGATCCCTGACCCGGCCTTCGACCCCATAGGTTCTGCTCGGGTACAGATCCCAATCGATGAGACGCCCGAGATCTCTGAAGGCGCTATACAGGCTGGCCGGGATACTCTGGCTCCTCCACCGGCCATTGGCGAATCCCGGATTCCACACCTTCAATCCATCCGAGTCCAGATAGTAGATCCTCCACTCAATGGAGGCGATGTCCGTCTCCGGGCCAATCTTCAGGCGCACAGCGCCCTTCAGATCTGTCCATGCCTCGGCATCCGGTTCGATGGTAGGAGCTGTCGGGGCCGTCGGCTCAGGGTAATCCGTGACGGTGACCAATACATCTTGAGACCACTTCACGAGCAGGGTCCGAGTCTCAACCGCATACAGCACCCTGACTTCGTAAATGTTGTCGCATCGGGAATCGCCAGGGGGGCGGTTGCTCACGCAATTCGACTCTCCTTCTGAATTCCGGTCCGTGGGCTTCTCGTAGTCGGGGGCGTCATCGAACGACAGGACTCGGCTGCCACTGAGGACGAAGTCATCGGCATCCTTTCCCTCCAAACTCCACGTTCCAGTAGTGGGCGTCTGGGAGTACCTGTTGTACGTGCCGATTTGGAGAACGCTATCGTCATCCTCCCTCAGGCTCTTTGCGTTCGGCCCCGTCACCATGCCGCAGTTTTCGAAGGAGACGGTGCCGTTGTACAGTACCTTTCCGCCACTCTTGAACATGCACAGAGAGCCGGACTTGAAGGTAGCCCCGTTGACGAACTTCAAGTTGCCCTTGACGACCAGGCCTCTCCACACCGCCTCGTTGGTTGGGCTCTCAGGGCCCATGGTGGTCCCATTGAGGGTCATGGAAGACCCGTTCTGCACGAAGACCTCCACGCGGTCGGTATGACTTCCGGAGTTGCTCGCGTCCGACTTGGAGGCAACGACCCACTCGGAGCCAGGGTCCACCACCAGGGTGGCAGCCGGCCGGTCCGCATCAACGGTGATCGAGCCGTCCCCAACAGAGATGTCTCCGTTGATCTCTATCTCGCCCTTCATGGTGTGCGTACCCTCGTAGAGGGTCAGGCCATCAATCGTGGCCCGGCCACCAGCCTTCACGATCAGGCCATGACTCTCGATGCCGCCCTTGACTCGGTCTCCATCATCATTCGTGTACTCCTCCTGGGTAGATCGGAAGGTCACACCCTGACCGATTGCCAGGCGCCCTTCATCCTCGACGACGAAGTCAGACCGGGAGTTGGTGTCAGGACTCTTGGGATTCAGAAAGTAGACGGTCGAATTGTCAGCGATCGTCAGCACCTCGTCGGCCCCGATGACCACGTCATCCCCGACGTAGATGTCCCCCGATAACTCGACGCTCGCCACCAGATCGCCACCGAGGTAATTCTTGTAGACGTTGGCTACCGCATGGCCGGACTCTTCGACTCTCACGATGTGGATGTTGCGTACCGCCAGATATGTGGGGGCGTCCTCGGTGGTGGTTGAGCCGATGTTCCTCTTCAGGAAATGCGAGGCATCCGATGCCCAGTCGGGAGTTCTCCGGTGAGCTGGATCCCTCAGAGAGAGGTTCGTCGGCAGACTGCCGGGGTTGTCTTGGTAGTACTTCATGGTGGCAATGGTCGTTCTCAGTCCGTTCGGATTGCTCGTGTGCATGTCCGCTCCGAAGGGATCCGAGATCAAGTCCAGCCATGGGAACAGCGTGGAGTTGGTGACCTGTATGGACGTAGCCCCACCGGACGTCTGGGTCAGGGCGTTGGCGATGGACCGTTGGTCTGCCGGGATCAACCTTCTATGCCGGTTGATGTGGGGGTCGCTGCCATTGTAGTCCTCCTTCCACAGGAGGAGGCCCGGGGGTTCATCCCACTTGAACCATTGGATGTACTTGCCGAAGGAAGTGACAGGGCGGAACTCAAGATACAGCGTTGTGGCCCCGTGACCATAGATGTAGTGGTAGTTTCCGGGGGAAGGCAGGATGATCTGGCTTTGGGTCGAGGAGGTGATCTCGGTATGGGTGCCCCACCCAAGTTCCTTCATGTAGAACGGGTTGAACGGATTCGGGCAGGATTGGGACTGGTACATGTAGGCCAAGGTAGCGTCAGACGGGCTGCCGCCTTGCACCACGGGGCCGTCGGCGCCGGACTGCATGGAGCACCAGAACATGAAGTTGGCGCTCTGGAGTTGGTCAATGGGGTCGCTGGTATACGGGTTGGTGTCTTGCGATGTTCCCAGTCCATGATTCAGGCCAAGAAGGTGTCCCACTTCGTGGACGTTAGTGCCGATACCCGCAAAGCGGCCAGCATCATCATCACTCCCAAGGCGTTCCCCCATCATGTATTGGGCATAGGACCGAAGATCCGCACGAGGATGAAGGCCCGTATCCACAGAGGTATATCCTGCATAGATGAAACCCAGTTTGTTGGCGGATCTAATGGCTGCTGTAGACTCGTCGTTGGGGAGGTCGTAGTCTTCATGGGTGTCTGGGTACCAAGACGCCGTAGACATGGCAGCTGTCAGCGCAGCGTATGCGTCGTCATACAGTTCGGTGTGGGATTCATCTTCATAGTGGCTCTTGGTGTTTTGGAGTTCGAGCCACACCGGATATCCATCCTCATCTGAAGGATTCAACACGTCGACTTCCACAGTGAATCTGTTGCCGGCCAAATAGTGGAAGTAGTCCTTGACGCTGCCGTACAGACTTGGCAGTTCCTCGTCGTCGGCTACCGTATGGTCATCCGTCGGACCAAATCCCTCGCTGCCCTCGCCGAAGAGACGCTCGAAGTCTTCCATCGTGTAGGCGTCATTCCCAGGTTCAGCAGGATTTCCCGACCAACCATGTGGAGGTGTGTCACTGAACCGGACCAGCGCGATATAGAGATTGGTGTTGGCATCGAAGTAGTCCGACTGTGCATCAGGCGGGATGGGCAAGAGACAGGAGACGACGGCGAAGAACCTTGAGACTCGGATCATCGGTAGGTGCCTCCTTTTACCTGACCCCATGAAGATTTGTTGGTGGCACCTGTGCCGTGGTCGTGCCGCATCAGGCCTTCGTTGTTATTGGCTTCATTGCGACTTATCTCTCTATACGCATCTCCGGAGTCGGAAGATCTTGATTCACTTCCTCTTCCGTCCCTACTAGTGGGGGGCTCAAGCAACCGTGCTTCTTCAGAACTAAGGTTGTTGATGAACGACGAGTAATCAGATTCGAGGTCAACGGTCTCGAGAACAGTCCACATGCCATATCCGCGGAGGAAGGATACATAGCGAGAGTACTCGGGATTGGATATATCCTGCATTGAGGATCCATAGAAGCGGAAAGAGGATTTGTACACTGCCTTCGTAGAAAGCCAATCCGTGCGAGTCACTTCCGTGTCGCCCTCGGCGTTCGATGGATCGACCGCATATGTTTCCTTCACGCCTTCATCTACTACCGATATCTCCTCAAACCTGAATAGCGGATACTCCGAGGTACCGTCATATACCATGAGGGAGTCCCCGTCCCACCGGACCTTCCTGCCAAAGAGGGAGTGAGGGGGAGCAGGGTTCGGATCCGGGTAGAAGTCGTTGAAGACGTAGTACGTCTTTCCCTCAATCACTTGGGTGCTCGTGATGCGAAGGGTCACAGTTCGGTTTTCTCGGACTGCTTCCGATGCTGCTCGATGGTCGAGATTCTCATGGTATGAGTATCTGTACTTCCATGAGTTGCCGACGTTCAGAGGCAAGTAGTCCGAGAGATCGGAGTACGCGGGAGCCGCGACGGCGCATGCGGTGAGCACTGCCAGGACAAGGTGAGTCATGGTTGGTCTCCTTCCAATGGGATGAGTCTGCACAGCGGGATATCGGGATGTAACCGTTCAGTCCCCTACGGTTGCGTCCACATGTTGAAAAGTCGCTGTTCTGATTTGGCCTTTGTGGGTATCTTGGGACCGGTTGTTGGCACAGCGTCCTCCTCCGGGCAAAGCCGTGGAGAGTCCCCCTCAGATTTCGGTGTCCGACCGCGATGGCAGCGCACGCCGCGGGCCGTGCAGGAGTTGGTGGTCCGCTTGGGGGAGCGGGTGGCGCACCTGGAGCAGGTCGTGGAGCAACAGGCCGCCCGCCTCTCGGCCCTGGAGCAGGAACTGGCCCGCCGCCAGGGCCGAGGCCGCCGCGGCGCCCAGGCCTCGGCCTCCTCGGACCCCAGCGACCGCCCCCGCCGGCGGCGATCCTCGGGACGTTCGCCGGGCGGCCAGCCGGGGCACGAAGGCCAGGGCCGATCGTTGATGCCGGCCGAGCGCGTGGATCAGTGGATCCCGGTCAAGCCCCGCGCCTGCCACCGATGCGGGCAGGGGCTCACGGGCGAGGTCCCCCATCCGCGGCGTCACCAGCAGGTCGTAATCCCGCCGGTGCGAGCCGAGGTCCTCGAGTATCAGTTGCACACGCTGCGTTGTCCGGCCTGCGACGGGCTGACCGAAGCCGACGGGCCCGCGGGGGTGTCCCGGCGCACCTTCGGGCCCAGCGTGCAGGCCTGGGTCAGCCTGTTGGCCGGCGCGTATCGCTTGAGTCATCGCAACATCGTGGCCCTGTTGGCCGACGCCTTTGGCGTCGAGCTGTCGGTGGGCACGGTCAGCTCGTTGCAGCAAGAGGTGTCGGCGGCGCTGGCCGCGCCGGTGCAAGAAGCCGGCGCCTACGTTCGCCAACAGCCCCGAGTCAACATGGACGAGACGGGCTGGCGGCAGCGCCGCGCCCGGGCCTGGTTGTGGACCGCGGTGACAGAGGGCGTCTCGGTCTTCGCCATTCGCCCCAGCCGCGGCCGGGAGGTGGTCGAGGAGTTGCTCGGCGCCGACAGCCCGACGGTGGTCGGCTCGGATCGCTACTCGGCCTACGGGCATCGGCCGCCGACGCGCCGGCAAGTGTGCTGGGCCCACCTGCGACGCACCTTCGAGGACTTCTCGGCCCGCGCCGGCCCGGCCGCCGACGTCGGCCAGCAGTTGCTGGAATCCACCGATCAGATGTTTGCCGGGTGGCATCGAGTGCGCGACGGCACCCTGCAACGCTCCAGCTTCCAGGTCTATGTCAGCACTCTGCGTGGGCGCGTTCGTCTGGCCTTGTGGTTTGGGCAGCAGTTCGCCGATGCCTCGACCGCGGCCACCTGCGCCAACCTCCTCGACTTGGAGCCGGCGCTGTGGACCTTCGCCCGCCGGGAAGGCGTGGAGCCGACGAACAACGAGGTTGGTGTTAGCGGCGTAGGTCTCATTCAACTGGGCACCCGCGGGAATACACCAAAGTGCGATACTGGCGACAAGGAAACCTGGCCATCGACTCACCGGTAGGCTCCTCTCTCCTTAATGAGGCCCCACGAAGAGGAGGAAGTTCCTGTCGTGTGGTTGTGCAACATCAAGCCTTCTGTTCCTGCGTCATACCTGCGACCGTAGTCTATTTCCAGGTAAGCGTCCTCCTCATCAGAAGGCCCCGACGAGTGAGATGTGTCCTCCTCCTGTTCAGACGAGGGGTATCGAAGACGCGCTGCCTCCGGGTACAAGGAGTGAGTAAACGATTCATAGTCGTTCCCACTGTACTCAACCCACTCTCCGGATATGGCCATTCCGAATCCGCGAAGAAAGGTGACATGGCGCGTGTATTCAGGATTGTGTATGTCCCTAAAGGACGAACCAAGAAACCAGAAGACGTTGGTATGGAATCCCGTAGGCCCACTAAGCCGGGCATGTCGGTTCACTGACGTGTCGTCATCGACTGACGGATCAAGAGAGTACGTCTCCCAAACCGATTGTTCTGGTACCGATGCCTCCGTGAATCTGTATAGCGGGTACTCGGAGGTGCCGGCGTGCACCATGAGGGAGTCACCTTGCCAGCGAACCTTCTTTCCGAATAGCGTGTGAGCAGGAGCGGGGCGGGTCCCTGACATTTCGTTAAAGACAAAGTATGTCTTCCCGTCGATTTCCCGCGTACGGGAGATGCCGAGAGTCACGGTCTGGACTTCATGGACTGCCTCTGATGCGCTTCGGCTGCCGAGTTTTTCGTAGTAGAGATGCGTATACGTCCACCGGTTGCCGACATTCAGCGGCAAGAAGTCGGACAGGTCCGAGAGCACGGGAGCCATGGTGGTCCCTACGATCAGCAACGCAAAGATGATGCGAGCCATGGTTGGTCTCCTTCCAATGGCACGAGTGTGCAGGACGGGATGTCGGGGGTATCGGCTCAGTAGGCTCACTTCGGATTCAGGCCCACCACAGATCACACAGAGCCCTGCTCCTGGAATCATCGATGAGGTTCCCTTTCCTTTTTTCCGGGGTAGAGTCGGGATGTGGCGCGGTAGTGTAGGCCCGGCCTATCTGTTTCCAGCCCTTTCGTCCGCCGGTGCCTCAATAGCCGGACGCTGCCCCGTTTCCACACCCCGCTCATCGAACCGGACGTGCGGATTGCCCGCATCCGGCTCTCGGACGAGATCATGCCTTCGCCCACGGAAAACCGGTCGTGCGCGGTACAAGGCGGGTGAGCCCACAGTCGTGCCAGAGACGCTCGTCCGAGAATCGCACGTGGTTTCCGGTCCTCACCTTGTGCTTCCGACACAGCCACTGGCGCAACCGTCGGGTCCCGTGCCGGTCCACGGCGGCATAGGCCGGGCTGACCTGACCCAGAATGAAGTAGTTCGTCCACCCGGCCAAGAGCCGGTTGAGGCGGCCTACGAGCATCTCCGGGGACAGCCATCCGGACCTCCGCGCGGTCAGCTCCCTGAGCCGGCGGCAGAGGCTTTGGACGCTCGTACCGTACAGATTCGGCAGTTCCTCGTCGTCGGCGACCGTATGATCATCTGTCGGCCCAAAGCCCTCCGTACCCTCTCCAAAGAGCCGCTCGAAGTCCTCCATCGTGTAGGCATCGTCTCCGGCCTCGGCAGGAGTGCCGGACCATCCGTGAGGCGATGATCCAGCGAAGTCGATCAGTGCGATGTAAAGGTTGGTGTTGGCCGCGTAGGTTCGGTCCAACTGTGAACTGGCAGAGGTGCAAGCAGACAAGACGAGGAGGGAGACGGCCGCGAAGCGGATCATCAGTTCATCTCCCTTTCCTTTATCCGGCCCCAGGAAGACGAGGACGTATCTGTGGTGTGTTCGTGCAACATCAACCCCTCACCGTCGGGCGTCATAGTATTCGATCTCCCTGTAGGTGCCCGACTCGGAAGACCCGGATGAAGATCTCGACTCTTCATCCTCATGGGAGGAAGGCTCAAGCAACCGGGCCGCCTTAGGTTCCAGTATATTGATGAACGACGAGTAGTCATCCCCTGGGTCAACGAACTCTCCAGACAGGGCCATGCCGTATCCGCGAAGGAATTTTACATACCGGCGGTATTCGGGATTCTCTACGTCCATCATGGATGAACCGTAGAATCGGAAGGTGACATGGTAAGTGCCATTGTAGCCGGAGAGCCAATCGCTGCGGGCCACTTCTGTGTCGCCTTCGGCCTTCAATGGATCAACGGAGTACCTTTCCTCGATCCATTCATCTACTTCGGAGATCTCCGCAAACCTGAACAGCGGATAGTCAGAGGTGCCGTCATGCACCATGAGGGAGTCCCCCTCCCACCGTACTTTCTTGCCGAACAAGGTGTGCGGAGGAGCGTCACGCGTTCCTGGGAAGTCGGTGAAGACGTAGTAGGTTTCTCCGTCGATGACCTGCGTACGGGAGATCCGAAGGGTGACGGGTTGGGATTCCTGCACTGCGTCCGTTGGCGCTCGGCGGTTGAGGTTTTCATAGTACCCATGGGAGTACGTCCATGAGTTGCCGACGTTCAGAGGCAAGTAGTCCGAGAGATCGGAGTACGCGGGAGCCGCGACGGCGCATGCGGTGAGCACTGCCAGGATAAGGTGAGTCATGGTTGGTCTCCTTCCAATGGTATGAGTCTGCACAGCGGGATATCGAACTGGAGAGGCGCGGTAGGCTTGCTTCGGATGTAGGCCCACCACAGGGTATAGGGCTCTGCTTGTGAGTAGTCCACCTCGTACCCGATGTCCTCCAAGGCGCCGAGGCTGACAACGCTGATCTTCGTCTTGCGCCCATAGTTGGCCGAGGACATGACCTCAGGTCCGAAGACGTCGGATCTCCAGTGTCGGCTCGTTGGGCCTTGCAAGGGCACCTTCTTGCCGGGGTAGGGACCTCCCCCTACTTCATCGAAACGCTTGATCGCCTCGGGGCCGGTGAAGTGCGGATCGTCGTCCATCACAGAGAGTCTTCGGAACTTGCGGCCGTAGGAGACACCGATCACATGGCCCATCTCGTGCAGAAAACACCCGAGACAGCCATTCGCTTCGGTCCTCCCAGGTCTCCTTGTTCCTCGATACGCTCAGGGCGTAGGTGCTGATCAGTATCTTTCCCACCAGCGGGAAGTCATCCGGTCTGTACTTGGTGTGCCCGCCGCTCCCCAGGCCTTGATTTGTCTGTACGGGACACTCTCCACAATGACGACGATATCGTCTACGACGCCGTCCAGACGAACGCCATCCAGGACGAGGGGGTCTCCCGACAAGTCGAAATCAGGGAGGTCGCTTGTCACCATCTTCTCCCACCTGGCGGTATCCCTTCGGAAGAGTTCGATCTCCTCTTCCGTGAACCCATGGCCCTCCTTGAAGATCAACTCGATCTGAAACCGCTCCTTGGCGTAGTCGATGCGCTCCCCGATCCGGTAGGGATTGTGCTCCCGTACTCCGGCGACGTAGAGGTATTCCCCGAGGTGCCGGAGATCCACCCAGTCGGTGTCTCCGTCCCGGTCGATGTCGAGGATGTCCATGTCGTAGTAACTGGCCATGAAGTCGTATCGCGTCAGGTAGTGCCACAGGACCGTCAGGTCCCATGAGGTGACCCGGCCGTTCCGGGTCACGTCCCCGAGCAGGATCTCCTCCTCGTCGTCCTGAGCCGCCTTGGGGGCGGGCTCCGGCGCGAATTGCTCCGCCGGCAGGACGATCCCCCGCTGCGCGAACCAGGCCACCAGGGCGGCGTAGGAGGAAGCCCTGTCATCTGGCTCCGTCGGCTGGGCGGGAGGATCCGTGCAGGAGGAGGAGAGGAGAGTCATCGCGAGGAGAAGGACGGACCGGGTCCGGGAGAGCACGGAGCGCACCATCGAGCGGGCTGTAGATCGCCTGGGGGCGAGCCAGGGCCCCATGGTCATGCCCCTGACCGATCCTCCCGAGGCTGAGGTGGTGCGCAGACCGTCCCGCGATCTCGAACGCCGTTGGGACGAGGTCAGGCCGTCGTAGGAGCGGTGGTGTGACTGGGGCCGGGGGGTGCCTGGCTCTTTTCTGGACGCCAAGGTTGGCTCTCTTCCGTTGTTGCTGTGGCCTGGTGGCTCGGTCGCGAGCGCGAACTCGGGACCAGATCTGGCGTTCACCCCCCTCGTACTACTGGGCAGGACGGCCATGCCGGGGGATCCGCGCCACCGGGTTCAGGACCTCACTTTCCAGCGATCCCGTGTGTTGCTAATATACCCTCTGGTTCGTGACCCGTGGGTGACATCTGGGGAATTCTTTGCGACTTCTTCGTGACTCCCCGCCGGTGGATCCGATCGGTTTCCGCGACTGAGCGCCAAGCCAGGGAGCACCCGACTTGAAGAGAGCCGATCCGTGCTATCAGGAGTTGGAGGCTCTGCAGGAGCGCCTGTCCCGCCTGAGCCAGGCCAGCCTGCGCCTCAACGAGAGCCTCGACTTCAACACCGTCTTGCAGGAGATCCTGGACTCGGCCCGGTCCCTTGCCGGAGCCCGTTACGGGGTGGTGACGCTGTTCGACGATTCGGGTGCTTTGGAGGACTCTCTGTCGTCCGGGTTGACCCCTGAGGAGGCGGAGCAACTCTGGAACCTGCCCGACGGGATGGGGTTCTTCGAGTACCTGGGCAGCATCAGGGCGCCCCTGCGGGTTCGGGACCTGCCCGGCCATCTCCGGTCGAGGGGCCTGCCGGAGCTCCGTCCCCCTGTAGAAGTGGGTTCCCTCGTCTCCTTTCTTGCGGCTCCGGTTCTCCACGGAGAGGAGCGGGTCGGGGGCCTGTTCCTGGCGGGGAAGGAAGGGGCCGAGGAGTTCACCCGGGAGGACGAGGCAATCCTTGTCCTGTGCGCCTCGCAGGCCGCCCTGGTCATCTCCAACGCCCGCCGACGAAGGGACGAACGGCGGGCCCGGGCCGACCTGGAGGCCCTGATCGACACCTGCCCGATCGGCGTGGTGGTCTTCGACGCGAGGACGGGATCCCTGATTTCCTTCAACCGGGAGGCGAGCCGGATCGTCGACGGCCTGCGCAAGCCGGACCAGCCGCCGGAGCAATTGCTGCGGAGCCTGACCTTCCGGCGCGGCGACGGGCGGGAGATTTCCCTGGAAGAGGTCCCCCTCGCGGCGGCGCTGAACACCGGGGAGACCGTTCGAGCCGAGCAGATCGTCATGCAAGTGCCCGACGGGCGGTCGGTCACCACGTTGATCAACGCCACGCCCATCCCTGCGAAGGAGGGAGGCGTCGAGTCCTATGTCGTGACCCTTCAGGACCTGACTCCACTGAAGGATCTCGAGCGACTGCAGGCCGAGTTCCTGAGCATGGTCAGCCACGATCTGCGGGTGCCGCTGACCTCGATCAGAGGTTCGGCGACCGCCCTGCTGGACGCCCCCGGCGACCTGGAACCGGCGGTGATGGAACAGTTCCACCGGATCATCGTCGAGCAGTCGGACCGAATGCTCGAATTGATCGGCGCCCTGCTCGATGTGACGCGCATCCGGGCCGGTACGCTGCCGATAGTGCCCGAGCCTGTCGAGATCGCCGGCTTGGTGGACCAGGCCCGGAACACTTTCCTGGGCGGAGGCGGGAGAGAGACTCTCGACCTCGACCTGGAGCCAGATCTCCCCCTGGTGATGGCGGACCGGCGGCGCATCGTTCAGGTCATCGGCAACCTGCTGTCCAACGCGGCCCGGCACTCGCCGGAGTCGTCGGCCATCCGGGTGACCGCCGCGAGGGAGGATGTCCACGTCGCCGTCGCCGTCGCCGACGAGGGCCGCGGCATCGAGGCCGAGCGGTTGCCGAACCTGTTCGGGAAGTTCGCCCTGACCGAGGGAGGGGAGGGGGCCCGGGAGATCGGAGGATCGGGTCTCGGCCTGGCCATCTGCCAAGGGATCGTCGAGGCCCACGGAGGCCGCATCCGGGCCGAGAGCGGAGGGCCCGGCCTGGGAGCGCGATTCACCTTCACGATCCCGGTGGTCGAGGCCGCCGGTAGAGACGCCGGGCCGCCCTCCACAACGCCCTCGCGACAGGAGGAGAGAGGGGAAGATCGCATCCTCGTCGTCGACGACGACCCACAAGCGCTCACCTACGTCAGGCAAGTGCTCTCCGAGGCCGGATTCAAGCCGATCGTGACCGCCGACCCGAGTCAGGCGATGGTCCTCACCAAGGAGAGCCGGCCCCACCTGGTCCTGCTCGACCTGGTATGGCCCGATACCGATGGCATCGAGCTGATGACGGACCTCCTCGGTGTCGCCGACGTGCCCGTCATCTTCCTGTCGGGCTACGGCAGGGATCAGGTCATCGCGCGGGCCTTCGAGAAGGGAGCCGCCGATTACGTGGCCAAGCCCTTCTCGTCGACGGAGCTGGTGGCCAGGGTCCGGTCGGCCCTGCGCAGGTCGCGTACCGGAACCTGGGCTGAACCCGGCGAACCGTATGTCCTGGGCGAGCTGACCGTCGACTACGGCGAACGCCGCGTTACCCTGGCCGAACGTACGCTGGAGCTGACCCCAGCCGAGTACGGCCTGCTCCGCGAGCTGTCGGTCCACGCCGGACGGACGGTCACCTACGACCGGCTGTTGCGAAGGCTGGGGGGCGGCTCGAACCCCTCCGGCGATCTGCGCAGAATCCGCACCGTCGCCAAGAGGCTCCGCCGCAAGCTCAACGACGCTGCGGACAACCCCACCTACCTCTTTACCCAGCGGGGCGTCGGCTACCGGTTGCCGAAGGGACAGCAACCTGAGGAGGCAGTTTGATTTCTTATGCTGCCTTAGGCGGGATTCTCGGGGCCGAACAGACAGGTGGGGGAGTGAGGATGGCGTCGCCCGCTTGGAGGGAGCCTATGAGGACTTGGTAAGACGAAGGCGGAAACTGCTGCTTTGCGAGGATGGCTAAGCCATTGTCACGAATTTAACTACAGCTCCTCCCGGTGGCGTTCCCTCTTGGGTTACACCGACGGTGTTGGGTTACACCGACGGTGACTCAGTTATTTCGTCGCAATGCCTAAGCATGGTGGACCCAAAGCGGAGGAGCATATGACGATGCTCCGTTTGACAACCCTGGTCGCCATTGCCCTCGCAAAGTCGCGACGGGGCCATCCGTCCTGGCCCATGGCGAGCCGGCCCTACCGGAACACATCGAGCTTGAAGTCCTCCAGCATGTCAGCATCCCCTGCACCTCGACAAATGGCGATGCTTGGGCTCAAGAGGAACGACCTGCTGCACGAAGACTGTCAAGTCAAGTATATGACTGCCTCTTCATGAGACGGAGATCTCGGTTCTTCTGAGAACGCACTCAGGCCAAGGAGGATGTCCACATGGACGAAACCGCAATCAAGTATCATCTGCAAAAAGCATGTAGGCTTGCAGATTGCTTCCTATGGGAATCCTTCTCTCGATCTTGGCCAAGCGCTTGGCCCGGCGACTGGCGAGGAGGAGGTGGACGGCTTGTCTTCCCGCTGAAGCATGACAAAGACGAATTGTGGAGACGGGTGAGCGAACAAGAAGCGCGATTCTGCTTTGTCGAAGCCTTGGCGCAAAGCCCCTTTTACTACTCCGTAGAGACTCCCACCCAGAATCCGATCTATCCCAAAGCTGGACTGATGGATCTGTCCCTCTATTCTGACCCAAAAGGAATCGACCGAAGGTGGAACATAGAGTTCAAGCAGAGCGCCAGCACCAGCTTCTGGCCGGAAGCTGACATGAACAAACTACTCGCCGAAAACTGCCAAGGCTTAGGCTTCTACCTCTTTGACATCGACAGCATGAGGGAGGGTCTTGAGTTCTGTCCTCATAGGTATACGACACCCATAAAGCGGGACATTCTGAACACGAAGACCAAATACGGGGAGAAGTGCAAACTCGGTCCAACGATCACCATCCACATGTGCTTCCTGTACCAGGGGTTTTCCCTGCACAGAGAGGTCCCCGTCGATACCCAATCCGACCTCGAAGCGTCTCTTGCCATCGACATGAGATCCCGCCAGTCTGGAGATGACAACCGATGCGTGGATCTCGAGATCAAGGATCTCAACGGATGGTTGCTCCATCACCAAGAGCCCCTCGGATGGACTCATCCAAGGGGCCGGGGTGCACTAGCAGGCCGCTGATAATGGCCCGTTTTGGAACACGTCCGGTCGATCTGGGTGGGGGAGGCGGCAAAGGATGAGACATCGCCGACCCCGGACCCCAGTGAGGAAGCGGCCGCTGGCGCGACCCGAGAGGGCCCGAGCGACTGGCCACCACGCCTGGAAGAGCCCAAGAACCGCCCCCAGCGCCCGCAGACCCCTCGGGGTCCCGCCGCCGATGCGCTTCCGCATGGCCAAGCCCAGATTGAAGGCGCTGGCTTGAAGGCTCAGCCGCTTGGAGATGGGGTGGCCCCGAAGATGAGTCCGTCGCAGACCCCCGCTTTCGTAGGTGTGAGCGAAACTGCGCTCCGCGCATTCGGCTCGACGCCGTTGCAGGGCGCGGCCCCGGTTCCCTCGAATCCGGCGTCGATTGGCATACACGGTGTAAGGAATCCACCGATTTTCGCCCTTAAGGGACATCTACTTTCGCGCACCCCGCGATCCGTCGCTCGGCGCCATCCTTGGAGGAGTCGTTCCTCAGCCAAGGGGGCCGGGCATGACCAAGTTGCGGGAGGAAGATCTGGTGTGTGCGCAAGTCTTGACCGCCGAGTGCGGTCGCAGCGTTCGCTCGGCGGCCCAGGAGTTGGGGGTCGCCGAGAGCACCCTTCGCTACCGGCTCAAGCGTCGAGCCGAGGGGGTGGAGGACGGTCGCCGGGGCAAGCCGGAGGCCTGTTCGGCCCATGACGGGGTGATTCAGGCGTGGATCCAGGGACAGCAAGAGCGTGTGCAAGAGGGCCAGCGGCCGGAGCCGGTGCGGGCCCTCTACGACACCCTGGTCCGCGAGCACGGCTACCGGGGGACCTACAAGGCGGTGGCCCGCTATGTGCGGCGACGCCGGCCGCCGCCGAAGGTGCGCCCGCTGCGTCGGGTGGAGGTGCGGCCGGGCAGCCAGGCGCAGGTGGACTGGGTCGAGCCCTGGGTGCAGGTGCGCGAGCTGGGTGGTCGCACGCGGCTGAGCGCCTTCAGCCTGTCGCTCAGCTTTTCGCGCATGTGGTCGGTGCAGTGGCGGCTCGACCAGGGCCAGCTGTCCTGGCAGGAGGCGCACAATCGCGCCTTCGAGGCGGTACAGGGGGTGCCCTGGAGCGTGCGCTTCGACAACTGCAAGACCGCCGTGGTCCGCCGCGGCGGGCCGTGGGCGATCCTCAACGACGACTACGCCGCCTACGCCCGGCAGCTGGGCTTCGTGCCGGACGCCTGCCGGATCCGCCGGCCCACCGACAAGGGCCAGGTCGAGCGGCGGGTGCGCGATGTGCGCTGGAATCTGATCCGGCGCAACGAGCGCTTCGAGACCCTGGCCGAGTTGCAGACGGCGTCCGATCTGCGGGTGCTCGAGTCGGCCGAGCGCCTGCGCTGTCCGCTGACCGGCCAGTCGGTGGCCGAGTCCTGGCAGGTGGAGCGGCCTCACCTGGCGCCGCTGCCGGAAACCTTGCCCACCCCCTTCGACACGCAGGTGCAGCGAGACGTGGGCCGCGACGGCCTGGTGCGCTTCGACGGCCGCGAATACGGCGTGCCCTTCGCCTGGGTGGGCCGCGCCGTGCAGGTGCGCGGCTGCGCCGCCACGGTCGAGATCTACGTCGAGGACCGCTGTGTGATGAGCTATCCGCGCCATACGGCCTGTCGCCGTCTCATCGATCAACGCTGTTACGAGGGGGCGCCGCCGGATCATCTCGAGGCGCCCACGCCCCTGGGGCGCTTGGCCCAGCAGATCGTGCTGCCGAAAAGCTGAGGTCCTGCTGATCCGGACTCCCCCCGGCAAGTACAGAATCCCAGAGGATACGATGTCAGCGTTCTGGGCTTTCTCTATGACGGAGAGAAGTGGTCATACGCTGAAATCGGGAGGTGGTCGGGAAGGGTAGGTTTCTGCCATAGCGCCAATAGCTGGAGAGACCGAGTGTCAGGTGAGGATGTGGCAAAGTCATCAGGAGATGGAAGGTATCCCGATATCCATCCGGACTGGCAACTTGCTCAGCATATAGCCAGGGGCAAGAGGGTGTCCTTCCTCCAGGGGTTCAACAACTCAGAGATGGAGACCTGGGACTCATTGGAAGCCCAACCCCGTGGGCGGCGCCTCACCTCGGCTGCCCTGGTGGGGAACGGGGCGACAAAACAACTCGCCGCGTCATCCAACACGCGTCGAGTCCGACCTTGACCAGAAGAGGTAGTCGATGGGCCTCTTGGTGAGTGATGAGCTGACGGACGGGCAGTTGGAGCAGCTGATGGAACTGTACAAGGGCGAGTGGTGGTCCAGTTCACGTACACGGCCTGATGTCCAACGGATGCTTCACAGCAGCGACGTACTCTTCGTAGTCACGGAGGAAAGCGCCGGGAATCTACTGGGGTTCGCCCGTGTTCTGACCGATGACGTGTACTATGCTCTCGTTCTCGATGTGATTGTCGACAGGGGGAAGCGCGGTAAGGCTTTGTCACGAATCAACTGAACTACTGCGGCGGCGGTCGTCCCCGGCAACACCTTTACTGCTGACTCATCTATTTCTGCGCGGTGCCTAAGGGTGTCGGGAGATTCCTGATGGATGCGGTCGTTTCCCACCCACGTCTCCTTGCCGTTCGGAGTATCGAACTCGTCTGTCAGCCGGAACTCGTCCAGTTCTATCAGAAGTGGGAGTTCACTGATGCCGTTGGTCGATCTCTGCTGATGAGACGGACTGACGACAGCCTGCTTGCCAGCCCCGGACGTTGACAGCCAGAGACGATCCGCTTCTCAGAGGAAGATATCCCGCACCGGAAGGGTCCAGTCGGGCACGACCTCCCCGCCTTCGAGCACGTCGTCGATGGTCAGGACTCGGACGTCCTCGTGCGAGCGGTACAGGGTTGCCGTCTGGTCTTCCGGATCGACCACCACGACCAGGCGGGTCCCGGCGTCGAGCCAGTCGGCGATCTTGTCCTCCACCTCCCCGGAGGTTTCGCCGGGTGAGAGGACCTCGGCTGCAAGGTCGGGTGCACCCGGCCAGAAGCCTCCGGTCTCGCCCACCGCCTCGACCCGTTCCCGACGGACGAAGGCAACGTCCGGGGCCCCCACCACGTCGGGGTCCGAGGCCAGCTAGAAGCCGGTTCCACCAGCATAGACGGCACCGAGTTGATTCGCCCGGACGAACTGGTCCAGGGGGGTGGTGAGATTGAGCGCGATTCTGTCGTGTCGGTGGCCGGCGGGACTCGTCTTCCTCAACTCTCCCCGGACGAGTTCGTAGGGAAAACCATCGTCCTTCATCAGCAACAACTCGTCGGCGGTGACCCCTGCGGCGGTCGTCATGGGAACCTCCATATGGGGCAGGCAGGGAACCTCTATCCCTGAACTCTTACTCAGGAAGTGTACACGGATGATTCCTGCCGGGATACCCGGCGGTGCCCTCTCGCAGCTCCAGAGAGGCACCGCACCAGTTCCCGCCCCTCTCTGAACAGATCGTGGAGATGCAGGTACCGGAAGAGGGAGCTCCGCCCCGCCAGGTGCAGGTTCTCGAAGCCGCGGAAGTAGTCGACGAGCAGCTCCACCCGGCCGGCCAGCTCCGCCTCGAGCACGGGATAGGCGAAGGGCAGCTTGAGCGCGGCGAAGCGCAGGACCTCTCCCTCCTCGATCGGCTGCACCCTCTGCAGGGCCCGCCAGGCCCGGCGGCGCAGCTCCCCGTCCGGCAGGCTCCACAGCGGGTCCTCCGGGAAGCAGGGCATCTCGAGGACGATCGCCGTCCGGCCCTCGGGGGCCATGTGCCGGCTGCGGTTCCGGGGCTCGTAGAGGCGGGTGAAGGGGAACTCCTCCCCCGGGAAGTAGAGGGAGGCGTTCGGCGTGAAGGAGGGCCGGTCCAAGGCGAAGACGCACAGCACCAGGTGCCGGTAGCGCACGGCCTCGGCCGCGGCCAGCACCTCGGGGGGCGGCGGCGGGTCGAGGATCTTCGCCGAGAGCGTCAGGGGCAGGGTGTTGATCACGGTGGAGACCTCCACCTCCTCGCGGCCGTTGAGGACGACGCGGTGGAGCCGCCCTCTTGAGTGCGCGAGGCGGGTCACGCGGCTGTCGAGCCAGATCCGCTCCTCGCCGATGGCCTCGCACATCCGGTCGACGACGGCGCCGATCCCGTGCCGGGGGTAGAGGAAGGACCCGTCCAGGTGCCCCGGAGGGCGGGTCCTGCCGAGGAAGGTCTCGCGCAGGAAGCCGGCCAGGTCCAGCCCCTTCAGCCGCCCGCCCGACACCTCCGTGGAGAGCCGGAAGGGGTCCGTTCCCCACAGCTTCTTCGAGTAGTTGAGCAGGAAGAGGCCGGCGAGGGTCCGGCCGTAGCGGTCGAGGGCGAGCTGCCCGAAGCTCTCCGCTGGCCTTCGGGGGCGGGGGGACATGTTTTCCAGGACGATCCTGCAAAGGGTCCCGAGGTCGAGCCCCCGCACCAAGCTGCCGGGCTGCAGGGGGAAGTCGAACAGCCGGCCTTCGGAGAAGATCTGGCTCGGCGCCCGGACCTCGAGCAGCTCCCCGTCGAGGAGCGCCCTGAACTCGGCCGTGACCTCCGGGTCCTTGTCGTGGAGGCGGTGGGCGCCGGTGTCGAAGAGGAACTCGCCCAGGCGCAGGGTGCGGCAGTTGCCGCCCGGCCGGGACCCGGCCTCGAAGACCTCAAAGTCCAGCCCGCCTCTGGCGGCGTGGTAGGCCGCGGCCAGGCCGGCCGGGCCCCCGCCGAGGATGTGGATCTCCGCGCCGGGGGACTCAGTACTCATAGAGCGTGAGCTCCGGCCACAGGCGGTTCACGTAGGGGTTGTGGTAGAAGGTCCTGACCGCCTTGGGCTCCCGGTCCGGCAGCGGGCTGCCGATGACGACGAGGTCGCCGGCGGCGGCCGGGTCGATGACGCGCAGGTCCTCCGGGCTCTCGACGGGGATATACTCAGCCTCCAGGGCCTGCGAGGCCAGGTAGTACTCGATGAGCGGCACCGAGGCGATGCGCAGGCCCCCGGTCTCCTGTGCCGCCAGGTGCCGGTGGACCTGGGCGATGGCGGTCGGGCCCCGGTGCTGGACCATTAGATGCAGGGTCACGGCGCCGTAGCAGCAGAGGAAGACGGCGAGGACCAGTCGCGGCCACCTGGCGCCCTGCCGGAGGATCCAATCGCCCGCATAGGCCGGGACGAGCGCCAGGAAGGGCAGCAGGGGCAGCACGTGCCGGCTCTTGTGGAGGACGTTCTGGAAGAGGAAGATCCAGCCCAGGTAGAGGAGGCACGCGACCAGGGGCGCGCCGAGCAGGACCCGGCTGTCGACGCGCCGGGCGATGCCGCGCCAGCCGGCGCCCAGCAAGGCGAGGAGGGCCGCGGTGGTGCACGCCGTCAGCAGGTGCCGCCCCGGCCAGTAGAGGCCGAAGCCGTCGGCCCACAGGCTCCGGAAGATCACCGCCCAACGCTGAAGCACCCCGGGGTCGGTGGAGAGGGTGCCGCCGAAGTCGGTGAAGTGGCCCCGGGTCTGCGCCAGCGCCGCCTGCACCAGCTCCGGCCAGCCGGTGACGGCGATCAGCGGGACCAGCCAGAGGGCCGCGCCCGCCGTGCCGGCGCCGATGAGATGCAGCCGGCGCCCCGGTTCCTTCAGCCGGAGGAGCAGGGGCACCAGCAACAGGGGAGCGTACGAGAGCCGCACCCCGAGGGAGAGGCCAGCGATGCAAATCCCCCAGACCGCCTTCCCGCGCTCCGGCCGGGCCAGGCACCACAGGGAGGCCAGGACGAAGGCGACGCCCATGGCGTCGGGCATCCAGCGGTTGCTCATCAGCCACAGCAGCGGGTTGAAGAGCAGGAGGAAGGCGGCGGTCAGGCCCTGGGGCGAGGCGACCCGGATGCGGGCCAGCCCCAGGGTGAAGAAGAGGGTGGCGAAGGTTGACAGGCCCCCCAGCACGGCGAAGGCCGGGGCGTAGCGGCCCGTCAGGGTGTACAACATCTTGGCGGCGAAGCAGAAGACCGGGTAGGCCGGGAAGTGGGGCTGCAGCCGGGGGACGTCGTAGTCGACGACCGCCAGGGCGAAGCGCAGGCTGTCCAGGTCCTCGACGTAGTGGATGGCGCCGAGCAGCCGCGATGCGATGCACAGGACCAGCAGTGCGCCCCATGCCCTGCCCTCGCTCACGGGGGGTGCCCGGCGCCATCCGGCGACGAAGCCGCCCTACCAGTTGGCCATGTTGGCGTCGGAGAACCCGTAGGCCGCCCGGAAGACCTCCTTGGCGCGCCCGTAGTTGCGGACGGTCTCGTCATACCCGGCGGATCCCGGCGCATCGTACGAAGGCGCCTGTCCCATGATCCCGTGCAGCTCCTCGAGCTGGCCCTGGCTGATCAGGGCGAAGGGATTGTACTGCAGGGCCACGGTGAAGCCCTTCATCTCGGCCCAGTGCTTGTTCAGGTCGACCCTGCTCTCGTCGCCCGTGCCGAGGGCGGCCATGTCGCTCAGGGTGTCGTTGATGTAGTGGACGACGGTGGCGGCGATGACCTTCTCCATGCCGTTGGCCGCGGCCTGCCGCCGGGCGGCGATCTCCCCTTCCGATCCCTGGTTGACGATCAGGGTCCGCCCGGCCAGGAAGGCGGCGAAGATGTCGCCGCTGAGGTCGACGCCGGTGCCGCCCTTGTCGCGCTTCCCCGCGTTCCTCGACAGGCCGAAGTTGTACTCCGACTTGAAGTCGATGCGGCCGTCGCCGTTGGAGTCGAAGGTGTAGTCGCCCACCGAGCCGGCGAGCGCCGCGTCGGTGTAGCGGGAGTAGTCCCGGGCGGCGCCGAAGTAGCCGAAGGCCTCGTCCCAGCCGTGCTCCATGGAGGTGTAGGCCTTGCCCTCGCCGTGGGGCTCGCCGTTGCCGCGGTCCAGCAGTCCCGCCAGGTAGACGCCGGTGGCCTGGTAGTAGGGCACGGCGCCGATGAGGACCTTGTTGATCATCTGCGTCAGGTCGACCCCGTTCTCGTCGGTGTAGACCGCCGGGGTGCCTATCTTGTCGGCGTCCTGCGCGTTGGCGGCGATCACCTCGAACCACCCGCGCACCATCTCGTCCGCCGTCTGCCCGTAGCCGATGACCACGTCCCCCGAGATCTTGCCCGACAGGTTCTTCCCCGTGGAGATGGCGGAGTACCGGCTCTCCATGGCGGGGCGGTCCCCGGTGGTGGTCAGGGACTCCAGGTCGAGGGCGTCGTCGTAGTCGTAGAGATCGAGCATCTCCTGCACCGAGACCGGCCGGGCGCCGTCCTTGCCCATGCTGTCGATGAGGATCTTCAGGTCCTGCAGCAGCAGGTTGCGCACCGTCTGGCCCGAATAGGCGACGCTGCTCTCGCCCTCGCTGAAGCGGCTGTCGAAGACGTAGGCCGAGGGGACGTCGATCGCCCCGGGGGTCTCGCCGCCGTTGCCGTCGACGGGGTTCTTGTCGTCGCCGCCGCAGGCGACGAGCAGGACGGCGGCGAGGAACGGGATGGGAGTGGGTGCTCTCATTTCCAGACTCCTTTGTGCGTAGGGTTGTCGATCACAGGCCGCGCCGGAAGCCGGCCGTCACCTGCCGCCGCGGGCCCACGAGGATGCCCGAGCTGAGGTGGG
Organism: Candidatus Latescibacterota bacterium; assembly: GCA_964291625.2. Lineage (GTDB taxonomy): Bacteria > Latescibacterota > UBA2968 > UBA8231 > UBA8231 > UBA8231. The sequence continues at coordinate 1,309,241 of OZ220089.1, forward strand.
CCTGGGGCTGGCCGGCGTTGGAGTGCAGCCTCGATCCGATGTAGACCTCGTCGAGCAGGTTCTTGGCGGTGACGAAGGCGCTCCACCGCGAGGCGAAGGCGTAGTCGGCGCTGGCGTTGACGATGGAGTAGGCGGGGATCGGGCCGGTGTCGCCGCGGTTGAAGGTGCCCTCGATGTTCTCGAAGTCGGTGAAGACCTCGCCGACGAAGCGCACGTCGGTCCGCAAGCGCAGGCCCCGCGTCTCCTTCACCAGGCTGACGGTGAGGGTGTGGGGCGGCGCGTAGGGCAGCTCGTTGCCGGCGATGTCCACCTCCACGTCGCCGGCCCGGGTGGCCGAGGTCACGAGGCCGCTGGCGATCCGGGTCCGCAGCCAGGTATGGGCGAGGTGGAGGTCGGGCAGGACCGGGCCCAGGCGGGAAGTGGACAGGGCCAGGGCGGTCTCGAGGCCGTAGGTCTCCACCTCGCCCAGGTTCCGGAAGGCGGTGCCCCGGCCGGCGGCCACGAGGTCCTCGATCCGCAGCAGGAAGGCGCAGGCCTCCAGGGACAGGGCCGGCCCCCGGGAGCGCACGCCGGCCTCCAGGTTCCAGCTCTTCTCCGGTGCCAGGTCGAGCCCGCCGGCGCCGGCGTCCTGCCCGAAGTTGGTGATCTTCAGGGCCCCGCTCGACGGCGGGGTGTAGCCGCGGTGGACGCCGGCGAAGAGGTTGACGCGTCCGCGCTGGTAGTTGACGCCGAGGCCGGGCAGCAGCACCCACGACAGCTTGTCGGCGAGGATGGCGCCGCGTAGCCGGTCGACCCGCTCCTGCTCGAAGATCTCGAAGCGCGCTCCCGGGGAGAGGGTCCACCGCCCCCACTCGACCCGCTCCTTGGCGTAGAGGGCGAGGGCGGCGGTCTCGTAGTGGTGGCTCTGGCCGACGATCTTCACGGGGTCGCCGGGATCGCCCGGGGTGCCGCTGTAGTAGACGCCCTCCCGGGCGTCGGGGGCGTCGCCGATCTTGCGGTCGTCGACGAAGCGCTCCCAGTGGGCGCGGGCCCCGGCCTCGGCCCGGGCCGCGTGACCGGCCACGGTGTGCCGGAGGGTGTAGTCCTGGGCGGCGCCGCCGACGAAGAAGGTCCGCAGGATGCCGAAGTTGCCGGCGCCGCCGCCGAGCCGCACAAGGTCCCCGCCCTGGTAGTACGGCACCGGCGTGAGATCGCCCGTCTCCAGGGCCGAAGCGCGCACGAAGATGTCGTCCTCGCGCCACCAGCGGCGGTCGAAGACGTTCAGGTAGAGGGTGGTGTTGGCCGCCAGATCCGGGGTGATCCGGCTGGCGTACATCAGGTCGAGGGAGGCCCGCCGGACGTCGAAGAGGTCGTGCTCCTTGGGATTGAAGGCGGGGTCGTTGCGGAAGGAGTACTCCGTCAGGCCCGTGTAGGTGGCGCTGGATCTCTCGAGGTTCCCGTTGAGCTTCAGGTAGAGCACCTTGCGGCCGCTCAGGCGGACCTGGGTCTTCACCGTGCCGTTGAGCTGGTCGAAGGTGTTGTTGTCGCGGAAGCCGTCTCCGTGCTTGTAGAGGAGCTGCGCGTCGGAGGCGATCCTCCCGCCGCCGACGCCGCGCCACTCGGAGTAGAGGCTGTAGTAGCCGTTGCCGCCGGCGGCGAGCTGGTTGACCATCCCCCGGGTGCCGTCGGGCCTCCGGGTGGTGTAGTTGATGACCCCGCCCATGGTCTGGGGGCCGAAACGGACGGCCGAGCTGCCCTTGACCACCTCCATGGCGTCGATGCGCTCCGAGGGCGGGTTGTAGTAGGCGTTGGGGTAGACGTAGACCGCCGGCTGGATCGGCACGCCGTCCTCGAGGATCAGCACCCGCGAGCTGCGGCGGGGGTTGAGGCCGCGGATGCCGATGCTCAGCCGCGAGTTGCCGAAGCCGTCGTCGGCGTAGCCGTTGATGCCGGGCAGCAGCTCGAGCAGTTCCTGGGTGCCCACCGGCCGGATCAGCTCCACCGTCTTCGGTCTGAGCTTCGAGACCGTGCCCGTGCGCTTCCGGTTCACCAGGGGCGACTCGCCGATGATCTCCACCGGGGCCAGCTGGATCGGATCGCTCCGCAGGGCGATCTCCAGATCGAGGGCCGCTCCGGGCGCCAGGCTGATCTCCTCGACGTGGGAGGAGTAGCCGATGAGGCTCACGGTGAGGCGCAGGCCGCCGGGGGAGAGTTCGTCGAGGCAGAAGGCGCCGGTCCGGCCGGTGACGGCCCTGCGGATCCTCGCGCCCTCCCGCTCGATGCCTACCAGACCCCCCGGGACCGGTTGCCCGGTCTCCCTGTCCGTCACCGCTCCGCAGATCTGCCCCGTCTCCGCGTCGATCACTCGCCCCACGATCTCCGCCGGCGCACCGGGGGCCGGCTCTGCGGCGGGGACGCCCGCCAGCAGGCCCGCCATGACCATCCACCTCGGAATCCCGCGCATCAGAACACCGTCGGATTGGGCGCCCGGGCGCCCGGATCTTCGGCTTCGCCGGTGGTGAGGACGCTGCGGCCGTAGCTGCCCTCCTCCTCCTCGTCGGGTTGCGGCGACAGCACGGGGTCGCTCTCGCAGCCGGCCAACACGATCCAGCACAGGGCGCTGACGGCGCACAGCCATACCGCCAGGCCGGCGGGGAAGACGGATCTCCTCATCCTGCCATCCTCAGTTGAGGTCGTGCATCTGCTGGGGCTTGACCCGCGGGCCCGAGAACACCTCCAGGCGGGCGCCGCGAGGCGGGCACACCCCCTCGGGAGACGGTCCCTGGCCCGGCTCGAGGGTCTTCTCGATGGCTGCGGCCGCTTCCTGCATCGCCGCGGCGAGGTCCGGCAGCGCCCTGGCGCTCAGGCAGATGACCGTGGTGCCGTAGGCCAGGGACAGGTACGAGCAGCTCAGGAGGCCGGCGTCGACCAGGCTTCGGGCCCGCTGCACCTCCCGGTTCAGGTCGCGGAACTCGCCCGGGGGCATGCCGATGTTGACGTTCTGGCAGACCAGGTGTATACCGCCGTGCTCACAGCGGTAGATGGTCGCCACGGGGGGATTGCTGACGATGGGCTCCATGAGGTATCTTTCCCGTCGGAGACGAAAAAGCCCGGACGGGTTCCGGTCGCAGACCGGTGCCGTCGTCTTGGGCTTGCGTTTCTCGACGGGCTATTGGCGAAGTGCTGGCAGGCGCAGCCAATAGCCCTTTTTTGTGCTTACTCGTGGCGGTCGTCTTGCTGATCTTCCATTTGTACTGTGTTCCTCACCATCGTCTACTTAGCGGCACTGTCGTTTGTCTATCAGGTTTTATGTTTGGCTTGCCGAACTTTTGTATGAAGGTATGCCCGCCTGAGCAATTGTCAATGAAATTCTTGCCGCCCCCGGGGTGACCGATGCCCCGACTCCGCAGCCCCCTCGCCGAGTGGACCCGGGACTGGACCCTGCTGGCCGCCGCCGTCGCCGGCGTCGGCGTGTTCTTCGGGGTGCAGCTGACCCTGTTCAACAACTTCATCGTCGAGCGCCTCGACATCGAGGCCCGGGAGCTCGGCTGGGTGGAGTCCCTGCGCGAGGTCCCGGGGTTCCTGAACGCCCTCTTCGTGGCCCTCATGATCCGCATGGCGCCCTCGCTGGTGGCCGCCGCGGCCCTGGCGATCATGGGCCTCGGCCTGATGGCCTACGCCGACGTGGGCTCGGTGCCGGCCCTGATCCTCTACTCCGTGGTGTGGAGCGTCGGCTTCCACTGCTGGCTGCCCATGGAGGCGACCCTGGCCCTGCGGTTCTCTCCGTCCGGCGGCAAGGGCCGGTGGCTCGGCCAGCTGCGCGCCATCGGCAGCATCGCCATGCTCGTCACCATCGGCGCCTGCATGGTCCTGCTGGACCTGGTGAACTACGAGGGGATGTACCTGCTCGCCGGGGGGGCCACGGTCCTCGGGGGCGCCGCCCTGATCTTCGCCTCCCGGGGCCACGCCGAGGTGGAGGAGAAGGGGTTCGTCCTCAAGAGGCGGTATGGTCTCTTCTACCTGCTCCAGTTCCTGGAGGGCTGCCGGCGGCAGATCTTCACCACCTTCGCCGTCTTCGCCCTCGTCAAGGTCCACGGCATGCCGGTGAAGACGACGATCACCCTGCTGCTGATCAACCAGGTGCTGGTGACGCTCACGGCGCCTGCCGTGGGCCGCCTCGTGGACCATCTGGGCGAACGCCGCATGCTCACCATCGGCTACGCCCTGCTGAGCCTGGTCTTCGTCGGCTACGGCCTCATCGATCACCGGCCGACGCTCTACGTCCTCTTCTGCCTGGACAACCTCCTCTTCATGTCGGGCATCGCCCTGACGACCTACATCAACAAGATCGCCCTGGCGGAGGACCTCAAGCCGACCCTGTCCATGGGCGTGACCATGAACCACTTCGCGGCGGTGGCGGTACCCCTCCTCTTCGGGACCGCCTGGCACTTCTTCGGCCACCGTGTGATCTTCCTCACCGCCGCTGTCCTCGCCCTGCTGTCCACGGTCGCCAGCCAGTGGGTGGACCCCGTCAAGTCCGCCGGGACGGCCGGCGGGGACCGGGAGATCCCGGACTCCGGCGGATAGACCACCCGCCGCCGCCCGCGCCGATGCAGAGCCGCCGGGCCTCGCCATGCTGCTCCCGCTGATCCTCGCGGCCACCACCGCCGCCGCCGAAGCCGCGGCAGCCCCTCCCTTCACCCTCGTGCGGGCCTTCCCCACCCTGCCGCTGGCGGCCCCCGTCTACATGGAGCCGTCGGGGGACGGCAGCGGCCGCCTCTTCGTCGCCGGGAAGTCCGGCCTCGTCCGGGTCTTCCACCCGGCTCGGCAGGACACGGGGAGGATCTTCATCGACCTGCGGCCCCGGGCGCGCGACTTCCGGCCGGAGACCGGCCTCCTCGGGATGGCCTTCCACCCCGGGTTCGCCGCCAACGGGCGGTTCTTCGTCCACTACTCGGGGAGGAACTTCCGCACCGTGCTCTCGGAGTTCCGCGTCTCCGCGGACGACCCGGACCGCGCCGGCCCCCGGGAGCGGATCCTCCTCGTGGTCCCGCAGCCGACGGACAGCCACAACGGCGGCCACATCGAGTTCGGGCCCGACGGCTTCCTCTACATGGGGCTCGGCGACGGCGGCGGCGTGGAGGGGGAGCCCCGCCGCGATCACGGCCAGGACCTCACCACCCTGCTGGGCGCGATCCTGCGGATCGACGTCGACGCCGGCGGCGAGGGCTACGCCATTCCCGCGGACAACCCCTTCGCCGGCAACGGCCGCGGCTGGCGCGAGGAGATCTGGGCCTTCGGCCTGCGCAATCCCTGGCGCTTCAGCTTCGATCCGCTCTCCGGCCTGATCTGGGCGGGCGACGTGGGCGAGAAGGACCGCGAGGAGATCGACCTCGTCGAGCGCGGCGGCAACTACGGCTGGGCGCGCATGGAGGGTAGCCTCTGCCGCGACCCCGAAGGATGCGACGATCCCGCTCTCGTCCCGCCGGTCTTCGAGTACGGGCGGGAGGACGGACTCGCCGTGATCGGGGGCTTCGTCTACGAGGGCCGCCGCTGGCCGGAGCTGGCCGGCCGCTACCTCTTCGGCGACTTCGGCTCCCGCAAGCTCTGGGCCCTGCGCCGAAACGGGGACGCGTGGAGCAGCGAGCTGCTGGCGGTGGCCGACGACCACGTCCTGGCCTTCGGGAGGGACGCGGAGAAGGAGCTGTACGTGCTGGCCGGTGACGGCGTGTACCGGCTGGAGTCCGCCGCCGGGCGCGAGCTGCCGCCGCCGCGGCTGTCGCAGACCGGGCTCTTCTCCCGCATGAATCCGCTGGAGCCGGCCCCGGGGGTGAGGCCGTACGAGGTCAACGCCCCGCTGTGGTCGGACGGGGCCGGCAAGAGGCGCTACCTGGCGCTGCCGGAGGGCGGCCGCATCCGCTTCCGCGGCGACGGCGCCTGGGAGCTGCCGGACGGCACCGTGCTGGTGAAGAGCTTCCACCTCGGAGAGCGGATCGTCGAGACGCGGCTGCTGATCAAGCGGACCGGCCACCCGGGATGGGACGGGTACTCCTACAAGTGGAACGACGAACGGAGCGAGGCCTTCCTGCTCGAGGGTGGCCGAGACAGGGGAGTTCGCGGTCTCCTCGCCGGACGGGGCCGGGAGCCATAGCCACTACTTCCCGTCGAGGGGTCAGTGCGGCGACTGCCACACCCCGGCCTCGGGGTATGTCCTCGGCCTGCGCACCGGGCAGATGAACCGCGGCGGCCTGATCGAGCGCTGGCAGCGGGACGGGCTGTTCGCCGGCGATCTGCCGCCGCCGGAGAGCTGGGCGAAGTGGCCGGAGCCGGCCGACGGGGCCGCCCCGCTGGAGCCGCGGGCCCGCGCCTACCTCGCCGCCAACTGCGCCAACTGCCATCTCCCGGGCCACGCCATCCGGGCGCGGTTCGACCTGCGCTTCGACACGCCCCTGGAGGAGACGGGCCTCCTCGAGAAGGCCCGTCTGGTGAACCTCGGGGTGCCGGATGGGTGGATCGTCGAGCCGGGGGAACCGCGCCGCTCCCTGCTCTACCTGCGCATGCTCGAGGCCGGCCGCTGGCGCATGCCGCCGCTGGCGACCACCCTGGTGGACACGTTGGGGGCCCGGCTCGTGGGCCGCTGGATCGAGCGTCTGGAAGATCCGACCGCCGTCGAGGCGGCGGCGGGAGAGCAGGTGCTGCCGCGGGAGTTCGCCCTGCTGCCACCGTATCCCAACCCGGCCAACGCGGGTCTGGCGATCCCCTTCGCTCTCGCGGCGGCGGGAAAGGTGCGGCTGGAGCTGCTCAACCTGGAGGGCCAGCGTCTCGAGGTCCTGCGGGAGGGGATGCTGCCGAGGGGCAGCCACTTGGTGCGCTGGGACGGCGGGGGCCGCGCCAGCGGCCTCTACCTGGTGCGGCTGACCGCCGGCGGCTGGACACAGTCGCGCAAGGTGGTGCTGCTGCGCTGAGCGGGTGGCGGCGCCGGCTTGCGGCGGGCCTGCGGGAGGGCGACGAGCGGCCCGATGCCGGCTCGCAAGGGTGGAGTGCTGCGCTGAGCGGGTGGCGAGGCCGACTTGCGGGAGGCCGGCCCGGGGGGCGACGAGGGCCGGATACCCGCCGGCAGGCCGGGTGCTCCGCTGAGCTGGGTAGCGAGGCGGCCTGCGGGGGGCCTGCGGAGGGCGAGGAGCGGCCGGATGTCAGCTCGCAAGGCCGGGTGTTGCGCTGAGCGGGTGGCGAGGCCGACTTGCGGGAGGCCGGCCCGGGCGGCGACGAGGGCCGGATGCCGGCCCGCAAGGCCGGGTGCTGCGCTGAGCGGGTGGCGGACGGACTTGCGGGAGGCCGGCCCGGGGGCGACGAGGGCCGGGTACCGGCCCGCAAGCCGGGGTGCTGCGCTGAACCGCGTGGCGCCGCGGGAACCCGCGATGGACGCCGGCCGGTGACGTGTCCGCCCAGGTCCGGCGCTCAGCCCGGCGGCGCCCAGGAGGTCTCCGGGTCCAGCGGGTAGACGGGCCGCCGCAGGCGGCTGTAGTCCCGCGGGCGCGGGATCTGCCGGTCGAAGCCGGGGCTGTCCACCATCAGGATCGACGCCGCCACGTCCTTGTATGTGACCAGCGGGTTGAGTCCCTCCTTGACGACGATGAACTCCAGCGCCCGGGGGTCGAGGCCGACCTCCTCGAGGAAGGTGGGTCCGCCGAGCTTGCCGGCGCGCTCGATCAGCACGATCGACAGGCCCCGCCCCTCGACCACGGCGATGGCGCCCACGGGCGTCTCGTAGCCGGAGTGGATGGAGGTGTGGCCGTGCACGTCGCGGTGCACGGACCGGACCACGCCGGCGAACTCCAAGGGCGGGTTGTCCTCGGTGCAGACCCGGCCGCCGATGGAGAGCCGCACCGGCGCTCCCGGACCCGCGGCCGCCGCCACCGGCGCGGAGACGGCGTCGACGACGCCCACCGCCGCAGACTGCCCGATGGCGTGCTCGTAGAGGTAGCGGGCCGTGGAGACCACGTCCCCCGAGGCCCCGCCGAGGGTGCAGTCGGCCAGCTCGTTCAGGACCACCGGCCGCCCCGGGACGGCCCGGCCCATGCGCACCGCCTCCTCCACGGGGTGGATGGGAAAGCGGAACTGGTCGCGCATGGACCACATGCGCGCCGCCAGGCGGCGGGCGCAGGCCCGGGCCAGGGCGGAGTCGCCGCGGGTGGTGACCGAGACGGCGGCGCCCTGGATGCTGACGTCGGCCCAGGGATAGCCTACGTAGAAGGAGCTGGAGACGACCGACGGATCGGTGTCGATCTCCTCGGCCGCGGCGCGCAGCCCGTCGATCGGCTCGCCGCGGTTCTCGGCCGGCGTGATCAGGGGCAGCTTGACGAAGGCGGTGGCGAACTCCACCCGCCCGTCGATCCGCTCCACCAGGTGCTCCGCCGTTCGCCGCCCGACCTCGAACTGGTCGACGTGGGGGTGGGTCCGGTAGCCGACGAGGATGTCGCTGGTGGCGGCCATCTCCCCGGTGACGTTGGCGTGGTGGTCCAGGGTCACGGCCAGCGGCGTCTCCGGCCACCGGGCGCGGACCCGCTGCAGCAGGTCCCCCTCGGGGTCCTCGATCCCCTCCACCGTCATCGCTCCGTGCAGGCACAGGAGGATGCCGTCCAGGGGTGCGGCGGCGGCCAGCCGCCGGAGCAGCTCGCCGCGGATCTCCAGGTAGGCGGACCTCTCCACGAGGGGGGAGGGCATGGCCCAGGCCGACAAGGTGGGGATGATCTCGGCGCCATGCCGCCGCAGCTCGTGCAGGGCGCCGCCGACCTCGGATCCGGTGCCGGCGTGGGCCTCGACGATGTCGGCGCCGGTGATGAGCTGGGTGCGCCGGAAGTGGTCCAGCGTCGTGAGCCCCGGCGCGAAGGTGTTGGACTCGTGCATCAGGGCGCCGATGGCGACCCGCATCAGCCGCCCGTCCGCCGCTCCAGGGCCAGGTCGATCATCCGGTCGATGGTGTACCGCGGCGCGTACCCCAGCAGGCGCCCCGCCTTGTCGTTGCTGATGCGGTAGCGCCCCAGCCCGGAGAGGCGGATCCCCGCCCACGGCCGGTCCAGCCCACGGGCCACCTTCTCGATGCAGTCCAGGAAGCGGAAGGGGGCGTCGCCGGCGATGTTGAAGATCTGGTTGGCAGCGGCCTCGTGGTTCTCCAGGGCCAGGACGAAGCCGTCGGCGATGTCGTCGGCGTGGGCCAGCTGCACCTCCACCGAGGTGCCGTCCTCGTAGAGGGGGGCGATCAGGCCGGGGCCCTCGGCGCGGAGGGCGTCGAGCCGCTCCTGCTCCCCGGGCGCCAGCAGGGTCTCCCAGAACTCCGGCTCGAAGGCCTGCAGCACGTCGCTCTCGTCGAGGGTCCAGCCGACGCGGTGGATGGCGCAGGGCAGCCCGTAGGACTTCTGGTAGTTCACGCACATGCTCTCGAGGGTGGCCTTGGCCAGGGAGTAGAAGCGGCCCGGCCGCAGGGTGATCTCCACCTCCTCGGTGATCACCTCTTCGTGCGCCCGGTAGATGGCGCAGAACACGGCGTCGCTACTGGCGAAGGCGAGGAGCCGCACCGTCCCCGCCTGGCGCGCCGCCTCCAGGACGTTGTAGGTGCCGCGCACCAGGTGGTCGAAGAGATGGTCGTTCTCGAGGCTGTCCTCCACGGCGGTGCCCATCTCGAAGACGGCGGCGAGGTGGCAGACGAAGTCGCAGCCGGCCACGGCGTCGGCGAAGGTGGAACGGTCGCGGACGTCGCCGCGGACCAGGGTCATATCGCTGGAGGCGATGCCCTCGGGTTCGTTGTTGTGGACCAGGACGCGCACCTGGTAGCCCCGGTCCAGCAGCTTGCCGAGGAGCCGGCGGCCGATGCGGCCGGCGCCGCCGGTGAGGAAGACGGTCTTCAAACCAGCTCGCCGCGGTGGTCGAGGACCTTGCTCACCGCGTCCGCAATCAGGCCGACCTGATCCTCGCCGGCGAGCAGGGCGTGGTGGAAGATCCAGACCGAGCGCGCCGACAGCTCCGCCGAGACCGGGAACTCCCCCTCCGCCAGGCCGCTGTTCCGCAGGCAGACGACCTCGTGGAGGGCCGGGTACTGGTCCTCCACGGGCACGCCCTCGGCCCGCAGGGCCCGCTTGAAGGCGTCGCGAGGAACGTCGGCCTCCACCACGAAGGGGAAGAGGTAGTGCCCGTGCCGCCCGAGCCCGGGCTGGCGCTCCTGGGGGCGGACCCCGTCGATGGCGGAGAGCCGCTCGTTGAGCAGCGCTCCGTGGCGGTCGCGCCGGTCGCAGAGCTCCTCGAGTCGGCTCATCTGGGCCAGGAGCAGGGCCGCCTGCAGCTCCGAGAGGCGGTAGTTGCTGCCGAGGGTGAAGTGGTTGTAGTCGTCCTCGCTGCCGTGGCGCCCGGCGCTGTGGATGGCCCGCATCCTCGCCAGCAGCCGCTCCGACCGGGTGACCACGGCGCCGCCCTCGCCGCAGCAGAGGGTCTTGCTGGACTGGAAGCTGAAGGTGCCGACCTCGCCGAAGGAGCCGGCGTACCTCCCGTCCAGGTGGGCGCCGTGGGCGTGGGCGCAGTCCTCGACCACGGCTAGGCCGTAGCGGTCGGCCAGGAGGAGGGTGGCCTCCATGTCGCACAGGTTGCCGCCGAAATGGACGGGGATGACGGCGCGGGTGCGCTCGGTGACCGCCGCCTCGACCGCGGCGGGGTCGATGGTGAAGGTGTCCGGCCGCACGTCGACCAGGACCGGCCGGATCCCCAGGCGCATGGGGGCGGTGGCCGTGGCCACGAAGGTGTAGTCGGGGACGATGACCTCGTCGCCAAGACCGAGGCCCAGGGCCTCGAGGGCCATCTCGATGGCCACGGTGCCGTTGGCCACCGGCAGCACGTGGCCCGCCTGCTGGAACTCGGCGAAACGGCGGGAGAACTCGGCCAGACACTCGCCGCCGACCCCCCAGGTGCCGCTCTCGAGGGCGGCCTGCACCCGCGCGCGTTCGGTGCCGTCCTGGATCGGCCAGCCCGGGAAGGGATCCGTGATCAGGGGGTCGCCGGAGTGGATCGCCAGGGGCAAGGGGTCCTCCGCGTGTTGGCGGGATTCCGGGGACGCCGGAAGCGGGCCTAGCATAGGGCGGGGTCCGGCGCCTCGACAAGCGGCCCCCCGCCTTGGAATCCGCTCCGGCGAGGGCCTATGCTTGCCCGGCGTGAGAGACGAATCGACGAAGATCCAGGGGAACCTGAGCCGCCGCGCGGTCCTCAAGGGCGGCCTCTACGGCAGCCTCGCGGCGGGACTCGCCCCCTCCCTGCTGCTGGGCGGCTGCGGCCGCCGGAGCCGGCGCCCGCACGTCATCCTCATCACCCTCGACACCACCCGGGCGGACCACCTCTCCTGCTACGGCTATGCCCGGCACACGAGCCCCCACCTCGACCGGGTGGCGGCCGAGTCCGTCCTCTACGAGAAGGCGACCGCCCCCTCGAGCTGGACCCTGCCCTCCCACGCCGCCCTGTTCACCGGCAAGTTCACCGCCTCCCACGGCGCCCGCTACGACCCCGAGGGCCCCCTGCGCCTCGACCGCGCCATCGACGCCCCCGCTTCGTGGGAGGTCTTCCGGGCGCGGGGCCTGTCCCCGGAGGAGCCGACCCTGGCGCAGCTCCTGGGGCAGGCCGGGTACGCCACCGGCGCTGTCCTCGGCGGCCCCTGGATGAAGAAGATCTTCGGCCTCAACAAGGGCTTCGACTTCTACGACGACTCCTCGATCAGCTCGGTCTCCGGCCGCCTGGCCCCGGAGGTCACCCGCAGCGCCCTGCGCTGGACCGGCGCCCGGGAGGAGAAGCCCCTGTTCCTGTTCCTCAACTACTACGACCCCCACAGCCCCTACAACCCGCCCGAGCGCTTCGCCCGGACCTTCGTGCCCGCGGGGCCCGACCTGCGGGGCCGCAATATCACCCTCGAGGAACGGGTCGCCCTGTACGACGGCGAGATCCTCTACATGGACCGCTACATCGGCCGGCTGTTCAAGGAACTGAAAGCCCTGGGTTTGTACGACGACGCCCTCGTCGTGATCACCGCCGACCACGGCGAGCTGCTCGGCGAGCACGGCCGCTTCGGCCACGGCAACTACCTGCACCAGGAGGAGATCCACGTCCCCCTCTTCGTGAAGTACCCCGCCGGTGAGGTGGGACCCGCGCGCACCGACGTCCCCGTGCAGCTCGTCGACGTGATGGCCCTCCTCTTCGAGCGCCTGGAGCTGCCCCTGCCCGAGGGCGTCCAGGCGGGCCGGCCCCCCGACATCCGTCACCCGGTGGCAGCCGAGGCCTACCCCCTGCCCGTGCTCAGCTCCGACGGCCACTGGCGGGCCCTGCTGGAGGGGCGCCGCAAGCTGCTCTGGAACAGCCTGGGGAACCACCAGCTCTTCGACCTGGAGAAGGACCCGGGGGAGGAGGAGAATCTCTTCGCGTCTCAGCCGCGGCGGGCGGAGGCGATGATGGGCCGGCTGAACCGCTTTCTCGAGGCGCTGCCGGCGCCGGGGGCCGCGGGGCCCAAGGGGCGGGTCGACGAGGAGACGGGGAAGGCCCTGGAGAGCCTGGGTATCTCTGATCCCGCCTCAATGCCCGGAGGTGCTCAGCGCCGTGGGCTGGCGGCCTCTTGGGGACAGAGTTCGAGGAGGTCGGCTTAGGACTCCTGGAACCCATGGTCTTCGAACTACTGGCTTGGCTGTCCCCGGGATCCAGTACCTTAGTCGGGCAGTGCTACGGACGTCGAAACTCCGGCGCCGACCACGAAGAGGACCCCTCCTCGCGCATGAGCCAGAAGGAGATCCTTCGGAATCAGCAGACCTTCTCAGAGTCGTCGCGAATGGACAAGGTGCCGGCGCTCCGCAGGTACAGGGTGGTCGGCGGTCACTTGCTGGCCGAATAGCGCACTAGACGCTTGTTGGTTTCCGACTTGGGCAGCCTGCACCGAGGGTGAGCACAGATCGCTTCAGGCCTGCGTAGAGCATGCTCGCGCTTGTAGCGGAGCCCTCGAACATGCGGTCGAGGAGCCACAGAACCCCGTGGCAATCGACGTTCTCCTCGTTTGCCAACTCACGCAGCACCTGGTCACCGGTGAGCAGGGTCCAACCGTTGCCCGCCGCAAGGGCAAGAGCGAAGCTGTCCGGGAGCGAGAGAGACGGCTGCTTTCTCCGGTAGCCAAGGGCCTGAACGACTCCGGCGCCCTCCAGCCCCTCGATTCTCAGCCCAAGCCCCAGCAGGTCAGCGCCCCCGTGGTCCTTCAACTCGCGCTCGTACAGGAGGTCTGGGACGGCTAATGGGCTGCACTCTCCAGCTTTGGCGGTTGTTCCATGCGCTGGTTCAGGTCGTGGGCTGAGACGCCCAGCAGCTCCGCAGCCTTGGCCTGGGAAATCGCGCCCTCGGCCAGGGCGCGGAAGCACAGGCGCTCGAAGCGTCGGGGCTCCTCCCTCTTCATGGCGAGGGGCTCCTGGTAGGGGGGCGTGCGCCAGCCAAACTGCGAGATGTCCTTGAACAGGCGCCGGTACAGGGTCTCGCTGAAGATTTGAAGATCCTTGCACCGATAGGTCAGTGCCTGAACGCTCACGCCGAACAACTGCTTGAGATCGAAGAGTTCCTCCCAGCCGATGGAGGTGCGGTGCTTGCCCATGCCGGCCCACACGGCCTCGGCGGGCATCAGTAACGCTCCGGCGAAACGGAAGGCGGCCTTCTCGGGGTCTACCTTCGGGGCGACTTCCAAGACCAGATGTCCTAGCTCGCGGGCCATCGTCAGCCGCTGCCGCTCGCCCCCGTCGCTGTCGTTGACAACGAGGACGGGAATCGTCGTGTTGCCGGCGCGACGCACCCGGGCCGTGAGGCCATCGATCCTTCCGAGAGCGCACGAGAGCACCTTGATGCCGTGCTCTTCCATCACCTCGACCAAGTTAGGGATAGGGTCCAGCCCCAGGCCCCAGTACGAGCGGAGGCTGTGTGCGGCCCGGTCGGCCTCCCCGGGGTGGCTGACGACGGGGAACGGTGCCTCCCGGGGCTTGTCCCAGTTTACACTGGTCAACCCGAGGAACTCCTCGACCATGAGATACCGCTCCAGCAGGTGCAGTACCTTCGCCTCGACCTGCGCCTCATCACGCCTGCCCGTGATCCTCTTCTTGCGAAACTCGACGGACTCCAGAGCCATTTCCTGCTCACCGACCAGGTAGTCCACCGGGACCGAGAGGGCATCGGCCAGCGCGATCAGCACTCCTGAGCTCGGCATGGACTCGTCGCGCTCGTACTTGCCGATCGCCTGCGCCGTCACGCGTCTGGCGATGCGTTCCTCCAGGCCGCGAAGTGAAAGGCCTGCTGCCGTACGAGCAAGCTTGAGTCTCTGGCCGATCAAGATATCACTCTCCCCCGCGGAAAGTTTCCAAACGACTCTGTCAATCTACAGAATGTAAACTGAACCGCAAGGGCTCCGGGGCAAACCTCCTGAGGGACAGGGCGCCCCATGCCGCCGCAGTCCGGGTAGCCCTCCAGGATCACCACGAGGCCGGCCTTGCCGGCCAAAGCCCCGTTGACAACCGCCCGCAGCCGCCTTACCGTGCGGGCATGTCCTTCCCCCGCAAAAGGATGGGGTGAATCATGAGAACTCCCTTTCACGGCCTCCTGCTCCTCTGCCTGGCCTCCGGCTGCGGCTACCACCACTACGCGGGCCCCCTGGAGCCCACCGGCGAGCAGGAGACGGCGCTCACCGTGGCCGACGACGGCAGCGTCACCTATGCCAGGGGCCGCCTGGACGTCGTGCTGCGCCCCATGAGCGACGAGGAGCTGAACCGCCAGTTCGCCGAGCATTCCCGGGGCGGGGTGAAGGCGACCAACCCCTACACCTTCGGCGACACCGACTTCTTCATCGGGAGGAAGGACCCCCAGCGCTTCACCGTGTTCAGCCTGGCGGTGCGGAACTACGAGTACCCGAAGATCATCATCGAGCCGGAACAGGTGCAGATGATCGCCGGCAACGGGCGCCACTACTGGAGCCTGAACATCTCCCAGCTCGAGAACTACTACCGGATATACGCCGTCGGCTACCGGGGCAACGCCTACGAGCGCAACAACGAGCGGTCCGGCGTGATGCTGCGCACCCTGGCCCAGCCCGAGCCCGTCTTCAACGGCCAGGAGACCGAGGGCTTCATCGTCTTCCCCGCCCTGCACCCGGACGTGACCGAGGTCGAGGTCGTCATCAACGACGCCATGCTGCGCTTCGACTACCGCGACGAGCCGGTGGAGATGGTGGACATCACCTACCGCTTCCGGCGCGACGTGGGCCGCCGCTACCACGACGGCAGCATCGAGCTCACCGCCCGGGACTGATCTCCGGGCGGGGCCCCCCGCCTGCCTCCAGCCGATCCGCCGTCTCGAGGGCCCGCCGGGCCTCCTCGGGGCGGCCCATGCGTTGGTACAGCCCCCCGAGGTGCCTCCGCGTGAGGGCGTCAGCCGGGGCGGCCGCCGCCGCCGCCCGCAGGGCCCGCTCGGCCTCCTCGAGGAGGCCGGCCCGGGCGTACAGGGCTCCGAGGTTGCGCTGGGCCGGCGCCAGGCCCGGGTCCTGCTCCACGGCCCGCTCCAGGCAGCGGACCTGCTCCTGCAGCCGTCCCAGGCCGGCGGCGGCCACCGACTTCCCGTACCAGGCGGCCCCGGCCGACGGCCGCGCCTCCAGGGCCCGGGTGAAGGCCCGCCAGGCGCGGGCCGGGTCGCGGCGGACCAGGGCGAGATGTCCCAGGTGGTACCAGCCCTCGTGCTGCACCGCCTCCCGGGGATCGATCTCCAGGGCCCGGGCAAAGGCCCTGGAGGACTCGGCCAGCCGCTCCCGGCGCAGCTGCAGCCGGCCGAGGTTGAGCCAGGCCCGGGCGTAGCGCGGGTCCCGCTCCAGGGCGCGCCGGTAGGAGCGCTCCGCCTCCACGGGGCGGCCGAGGTGCTCGTGGACGACGCCGAGGCTGTTGTGCGCGTCCGGGCTGCCGGGGTCGCGGACCAGGGCCGCGGTCAGGGCCGCCTCGGCCGCCGGGTAGTCGCCCCGCCGCATGTGCAGGTGCCCCAGGAGCCACTCGGACCGCAGGTGGTCCAGCCCCCGGATGTCGACCCCGGTGTGGGCCGCGGCGGCCCCGCCGGCGAGCAGCGCCGCGCCCGCCGCCAGGCGCCGGAACCGGCGGCCGGCCGCCGCCCGGCAGAGGCCCTCCACGCCGATGCCGGCGAAGAGGATCAGGAAGGGGGCCGCCGGCAGGCGGTAGCGGGCGCTCACCGTGAACATCAGGCACGAGGCCAGCCAGGCGAGGATGCAGCCCGCCAGGAGCCGATGCTCCGGCCGCCGCAGCCCGCCGCCGAGGACGAGCCCGGCCAGGGCCAGGGGCACCACCACACCCATCCCCGGCAGGAAGGGATACAGGGGGGAGCCGGCCTCGATGGTGCGCAGGTCGGCGCTCACCGGCACCTCGTGGTGGTGCCAGAACAGGCGCAGCTTGCGGTAGAGCAGCTCCAGCCAGCGGCCGGGCTCCGAGGCGATGAACCGCAGGGCCTGGTCCGTGTAGTAGGCGCCCCGCTGCGCCGGCTCGACGGCGCCGGCCCGGACCGCCTGCAACTCCAGGCGCTGCCACTCGGCCCCCTGGCGCACATAGGGCGTGCCGTCGGCCCCGGGGTTGGCCCCCTGGTAGAAGCTCCAGCCCCCCTGGAAGGGCACGGGACTGCCCTGCACGATCTGGTTGCGCGCCAGGTACGGGGACAGGACCAGCACCATGGCCAGGGCCATCTGCGCCAGCCGCCGGCCTCCCTGCCGCCGCCACACCCACCCGGCGGCCACCGGCGCCAGCAGGATCGTATTGGCCCGGGTCATGGCCAGCAGGCCGAGCAGCGCCCCGGCGGTGATCGCCGGCCAGGGGGATGAACGGGCGCCGCCCCCCTTTCCGGCGGGGCCGTCCCCGGAGCCGTTGCCGGCGGCCAGCAGCGCCTCCACCAGGACCAGCTCCAGCAGCAGCACCAGGGTCGTGGCCAGCAGCTCGCCGCCGAAGAGGATGAAAGGCCAGTACACCGCCGCCAGGAGGCCGGCGGCCAGCCCCGCCGCGGGCGAGGCGCAACGGCGGCCGATGCGGTGGATCAGCCAGCAGCAGGCGGCCCCCATGACCGCCTGCAGCAACCGCGCGCCCACCAGTCCGATCCCCAGGCCCTTGCAGGCCGCCAGCAGCACCGGGTAGAGGAAACCGTGGACGTAGGCGGTCTCCAGGTCCAGCAGCCACCGCCCGGCGAGCAGGGCCGACGCCAGGCCGTCGTACTCGTGCGCGTCCAGGACGAGCGTCCCGAAGTGGGGCAGGGAGCGGATGTCGAGCAGGTGCAGCAGGCGCAGGAGAAGCGCCAGGGCGAAGACGGAAATCCCGGCGAAGCGGTGGCCGGCGAGACCTGTGGCGGCCCGGATCAGGGGGGACCCCTACAGGACGGAAACGACCTCGAGCCAGCTCCCCCCGCGCTCGGCGTTGGCCGACTCGATCGCCTCCTTCGACCCGAGGACGACCACCCGGCCGGTCTCGGCCAGCCCCTCGAGGCGCTCGCCGAAGTCGTGGAAGTCGGCCGCCGTCGTGGCCAGCACGTCGTCGCGCAGACCCTGGCGGTAGTCGTCGTCCACTCCCGTCAGCTCGCGCACCATGGAGGTGTATCCCCGGGCGTCGGGGAGCTGGTACGCGTCCATCTCGCCGATGGCGCCGATGATCGCCTTGGCGCGCTCCTCCTCCGACAGGTCGAGGCCGCGGAGGAAGGCGGCGGCGCCGTCGTACACGCGGATCGTGTCGAGCAAGTTGGGGTCCCGGTAGGAGCCGAAGCCGATCACGCCGGTGAAGGGGTCGAAGGAGCAGAACGCGCCGTAGGCCCCGCCCTGGACCCGCACTCGGTCCCACAGGTAGCTGGTGCGCAGGTACTTGGTGATCACCGCCGCCGAGCCCCGCAGCTCGTAGCCCTGGGCGTAGAGGTCCCCGCCCTTGCCGACGTAGTTGACCTGCGCCGGCAGGGTCAGCCCTTCGTCGCCGGCGCCGTAGCGAGGCGACCACTCCTGCAGGTTCCCCCCGCGGGCGGGGAGGGACCCGGCGAGGCCGGCCAGGTGCGGCTCCACGGCGGCGCGGTCGGCGTCGGCCACGGTGGCGTTCATCAGCAGGGTGTCGCGGTCGACGAGGTGTCCGCGCACGGCCTCCAGCTGGTTCAGCACCGAGGGCCAGTCGTGGCGGATGCGCTCCACCAGCGAGCGCAGGTAGAACAGGTAGCTCACGCCGTCCATCTGCTCGCTCACCCAGGAGGCCTCGTCGAACCGGGAGCACAGGCGCAGGGCGACGACCGAGTGGCCCCCCGGGACCAGCCCCGCCTCCTCCCCCGCCTTCTCCTCCAGGGCCATCTGAAGCAGGCGCTCGCGGTTGTCCAGGCGCACCGTGGTGAGCACGTCGCGCACGATGTCGACGAGATCCCCCGTGCGGCCGACCATCGCCTTGCCGCGCAGGAAGAACCGGGCCACGGCCCGGTCCCCGCGGCGCTGGCCGGTGACCAGGCTGTGGGCCGCGAGCCCGCCCGTACGCGCGCCGATGCGCTGCGACAGGCGCACGAAGTCCTCGGTCTCGGTGCCGATCTCGAGGAGGCAGCGCCCGAAGAGGGGCATCAGGGGCAGCAGCTCCTGGGGCACGGCGCGCAGGTCGAAGCCGATGTCGAGGTAGAGGATGCCGTTGGTGAACAGGTCGTGGTAGAGGACCGGGGAGCCCGCCGCCTCACCCCGCTCCAGGGGGATGGTGGGCACCTGCCGGTCGAGGTCGGCCAGCTGCAGCCGCGGCAGCTTCGCCAGGTCGGCGGGATCGTCGGGCGCCTCCTGGCGGGCCTTCAGCTCCCGCGCCTCGGCGCGGACCCGCTCCACGGAGGCCGCGTCCATCCGCTCCCGGGCCGCCGCCAGACGCGCCTTCTCGTCCCCCTCCTCGCGCTCCACCTGTCCGGCGTCGGGCCGCAGGCGGACGGTGGTGCGGTGGGGGTTGTCCAGCAGACAGCCCTCGATCAGGCCTTCGAGCCAGCCTCCCTCCAGGACCCGGGCCCGCACCGCCTTCAGGGGCGCGTCGAAGCTCAGGGGCTCGAAGGGATCGCCGTCGTAGAGCCACGTGGTCAGCGACCGCAACATGAGGATCAGCCCCCGCGGGTAGGAGCCGGTGTTGTTCTCCCGCAGGCGGAACTCGCAGGTGTTGAGCGACGCCCGCACCGTCTCCCCGTCGAGGCCCTCGCGGGCCAGCCGGCCGAGGGTCTCCGTCACCAGGGCCTCCACCTTGTCCTCGTCGGCGTCGGCGACCCCCTTCAGGCCGGCCGAGAAGATCGTCTCCTTCAGCTCCGTCTCCATGCCCGACCCCGCCAGGTCCTCCCCCAGGCCGGACTCGATCAGGGCCTTGCGCAGGGGCGAGGCGGGGGTGCCCAGGAGGACGTGGTCGAGGATCTCCAGGCCGAGGCGGCTCTCGAAGTCCGGCGCCGGCGGCAGCAGCCAGTTGACGGTGACGTAGTGCTTGCCGCCCTCGTGGCCGTCGCCGGCGGCGTAGGTGTGGTCGCAGCGGCGCGGCTCTCTCCAGCGCGGCTGGACGCCGACGGAGGAGTCGACGCTCCGGGGCTCGAACTCCTCCAGGTATGCCTCCAGGGTCTCGAGGCGCCGCTCGGGCGGGTCGTCGCCGTAGAACCAGATGAAGGCGTTGCCGGGGTGGTAGAGGTCGCGGTGGAAGGCGGAGAAGCTCTCCCACGTCAGGTCGGGGATGTGCCTGGGGTGGCCTCCCGACTCGACGCCGTAGGTCGTGTCGGGGAACAGCCCCTGCTGGATCGCCTCGCCCAGGACCCGCTCCGGCGAGGAGTAGGCGCCCTTCATCTCGTTGTAGACGACGCCGCTGTAGGCCAGCTCCCCCTCCTCGACCTCGTAGTGCCAGCCCTCCTGCTTGAGGACCTCGGGCGTCAGCCGCGGGTGGAAGACGGCGTCGAGGTAGACGTCGACGAGGTTGTGGAAGTCGCGCAGGTTCTGGCTGGCCACGGGGTAGCAGGTGCGGTCGGGATAGGTGAAGGCGTTGAGGAAGGTCTTCAGCGACCCCTTGAGGAGCTCGACGAAGGGCTCCTTCACCGGGTACTTGCGGGAGCCGCAGAGCACGCAGTGCTCGAGGATGTGGGCGATGCCGGTGGAGTCGGAGGGTGGCGTGCGGAAGGTGATGCCGAAGACCTTGTTGGCGTCGTCGCCGTTGACGACCGACATGAGCCGGGCCCCCGTGGGATGGCTGTACAAGGTCGCCTCCGAGCCCAGCTCGGGGATGCTGCGCCGGGCTTCCGCCTCGAACCGATGCGCGCTCATGACAGCCCCCAGACCTCGGCCGCCGTGCCGCCGAGGATGCGGTCCCGCTGGGCGGCGGTGAGGAAGTCGAAGCCCTCGCGCACGAGGCGCAGCTCCTCGCCCAGGGAGAGCCAGCCGTGGCGGGTGCGGTGGTGTCCGGGATAGCCGGTGCCCCAGAGGCAGCGCTCGGCGCCGTAGGCGTCGACCAGGGCGCGCACGTAGGGGTGGGTGTCGGCGAAGGGGAACTCCTTGGAGAGGGACCGCCCCTTCACGTCGGAGATCTTGACGAACAGGTTGGGCAGCTCCGCCAGGGCCGTGATCGGCTCCCAGGGCTCGGGGCCGTCCTCGAGGCGCGGGTAGCCCATGTGGTCGATGAGGAGCTTCATGCGCGGATGGCGGCGGGCGATCTCGGCGATCTGGCCGGCGAAGGGCGGGCTCGTGTGGAACTGGATCACCGCGTCGCGGGCGGCCAGGACCTCCCACATGGCGCGGTTGCCGCCGGTGGTCAGGACCTCCTCCTCCGGGTAGTACATGGGATGGAAACGGAACCCGGCGAGGCCGCGTTCCTCCATCCAGTAGCGGGCCGTCTCGGCGTTGCCCGCCTCGTCCTGCGGGTCGATCAGCCCGTGGCCGATGAAGCGGTCCGGGAAGCGCGCCGTCGAGTCGGCGATGTAGCCGTTGTCCCAGGTCGACCACGAGGTCTGCACCAGCACCGAGCGGTCGACGCCGTTGGCGTCCATTTCCTCGAGCAGCTCGTCGGCGGTGCCGGGCTCGTCCGGCTCCGAGGTCCAGTTCGGCGCCGTGGGCCCCACGGGGTAGCGCGGCGGATCGATCTCCCAGACGTGCACGTGCGTGTCGACGATCAATTCGGTCTCTCCCCGGCCGCTGGCGCGGCCCCCGGTTCGATGGGACTCACCATCCCTGCCCCGGCACCGGCGGCAGCGAGATCTTGCCGAGGACGGCGTCGGCCTTGGCCCCGGTGGCGGCGCGCACGTTGCCGGCGCGCCCCATGAGCGTCTCGTTGGCCAGGACCGCGAAGGCCAGGGCCTCCTTGGCGTCGGCAGGCACGCCAAGGCGGTCGATGGCCCCCAACTCCCGCGGCGCCAGGGCCTCCTCGAGCAGCGCCATCAGGTGGCTGTTGCGCACCCCGCCGCCGCCGACCCAGACCTCCTCGAGGGCGCCCTCGGGATCGGCGAAGCGGTCGACGCCGGCGGCGATGGCGCGCGCCGTGAAGGCCGTCAGGGTCGCCACCAGGTCCGCCGGCCCGAGCTGCGCCTGGCGCACGACCTCGGCCAGGTACAGGGTGCCGAACTCCTCGCGGCCCGTCGACTTCGGCGGCGGCCGGCGGAAGAACTCGTGCTTCATCAGCCGCTCCAGCCACTCCTCGTTCACCTCCCCCGCCGCCGCCCGGCGGCCGCCGTCGTCGAAGCGCTCCACCCCCCCGGTGAGGTGCATGACGGCGGCGTCCACGAGGGCGTTGCCCGGCCCCAGGTCGAAGGCCAGGACCCCCTGCTCGCGGCGGGCCCCCGGGGGCAGGGCGGTGACGTTGGCCATGCCGCCGATGTTGAGCAGCAGCCGGCCGCGGTCCGGGTGGCCGAAGAGGAGCACGTCCACCAGCGGCACCAGGGGCGCCCCTTCGCCCTCGGCGGCCATGTCGGCGGGCCGGAAGTCGCTCACCACCGGGATCCCCGTGTGCCGGGCGACGACGGCGGCCTCGCCGATCTGAAGGGTCGAGGGCGGATCGGACCTGGGCAGGTGGCGCACCGTCTGGCCGTGGCTGCCCACGAGGTCGATCGCCGCCGGCTCGAGGTTGGCCGCCTCCGTCACCTGCAGGGTGGCATCCGCCAGGGCCGCGCCGAGGGCGAAGTTCACCCGGCACAGGTCCTCCACCAGGGCGTCGGGCTGGAACAGCAGGAACAGGTCCGCCTGCAGCGCCTCCGGCAGCGGGTGGGTCAGGTGGGCGAGGACTTCGAACTCCGTGCTCTCGCCCCAGCCCTCGATCTCGGCGAGGACGGCGTCGATGCCGTCGGCGGAGGTGCCCGTCATCAGTCCCACGACGCGGCGCGACTCCTTGGAGGCGCTCTCGATCAGGCGCTGCACGGGTTCTCCTTGCCGGCCACCATCACCAGGCCGAAGAGGGTTCCGAAGAGGAGGGCGAAGCGGCCGTTCATCATCGAGCCGTCGCTGACGCCCAGGAGCCCCATGGCCGCCAGAGTGGCGACGCAGCCGGCGGCGAAGGCGCGGGTGGGGGGATCGGCGCCGCGGCACAGACGCAGGGCCCGCCGGCCCACGTGCAGGCACAGCCACGGGAACAGCAGCAGACCGGCGAGCCCCATCTTCAGCCACAAGGTCAGGTAGAGGCTGTCCACGGTCCACGCCCTCCAGGTCTCGAAGCGGCCGCTGTCGGGGTTGAAGGACCAGGCCGTCAAGGTGGCCCCCTGGCCGCCGCCGAGGAAGGGGTGCTCGAGGATCTCCTCCCAGGCGCTGGCGTAGCCGAGGAAGCGGCCCACCACCTGGACGTCGCGGGTCACGTCGAGGAAGGTGCGGGAGCGCTCCACGGCGTGGGCCGAGAGGGCGGCGCCGGTGAGGCGCTGGAAGGCGAGGGCGGTCAGGATCAGGGCGGCGACCACGGCCGCCGCCAGCAGGGCCGCCTTCCAGGCGCGGCGCCCGGCGGCCGGCTGGCCCCGGTGCCAGACCCACACGGTCACCAGCAGCCCGAGGCCGAAGGCGGCCCACATGCCGCGGCCGAGGGTGATGGCGAAGCCGAGGCCGATGAACAGGAACAGGGCGAGCAGCAGCGGCCGTCCCCAGCGGCGTGGATCGTGGACGAACCCGTTGGCCAGCAGGAGCATGGCCACGGGCAGCACGATCCCCTGGCGGCGGCTGACGCGCACGAAGCGCTCCCCCGCGGCGGGGTCGATGGCGCCCAGGAACTCCAGCAGGTACTCGGCGCTCACCACGACGCCGGCCAGCACCACCAGGGGCGCGAAGAGGCGGGCGCCGTCGCCGGGGCGCGCCGCGCACAGCACCAGGAAGAACACGCCGTAGTACAGGGGATAGCGCAGGTTGCGCAGGACGGCCTCGTTCCCGTGCCAGAGGCCGACCGCCCCGGAGAGCAGGGCCAGCAGCAGGAAGGCGGCCACCAGGCCGTCGGCGCTGGTGCGCCGCAGCCGCCAGCGGTCGAAGGCGGCCAGGTCGATGAGGGCGAAGAGCGCGCCCGCCAGCAGGAGGATCTCCCAGGGCCGCAGGCCGAGGGGCAGGCGCGTGGCGTCCAGGAGGTGGACGGGCAGGGCCGCGGTGGCCACCAGCAGGACCGCCAGCGTCCGCCGCGGCGAGAACAGGACCAGGGCCGCCGCGACCAGGGCTCCGGCGGCGAGCACCACGTGCAGAGCCGTACCCAGCAGGAGCAGGGGCCCCGCCGTGGCCAGCACCGCCGCGGCCGCCGCGGCGGCGATCAGGCGGCCGTTGTCGGGGGCCACCCGCCAGGGGCCGGAAACCGCCGCCGCCGTCATCTCAGGCCCCGCCGCAGGGCGCCGGCTTGCGCGCCACCAGCAGGTGGTTCCAGGCG
Organism: Candidatus Latescibacterota bacterium; assembly: GCA_964291625.2. GTDB lineage: Bacteria > Latescibacterota > UBA2968 > UBA8231 > UBA8231 > UBA8231. The sequence continues at coordinate 1,333,120 of OZ220089.1, forward strand.
TCGCTGTCGACGCGGTGGATGCCGTCGAGGACCAGGCACCCCAACTGCACCAGCGCCATCAGCGGCCGCGTGAGCGGGTAGAGGCGGAGCCTCTCGAGGCGCCGCAGGTAGTGGACGAAGCGGGCGCCCGCCGTGACCCAGTACCCGGCCAGGGCCTTCACCGCCACCACCCGCAGACCCGCCGCTTCGCCGAGGTGGCGCAGCCCGTAGGGCGTGAACCGGTAGTAGTCGCGGGGCTCCTCGTGGAGGCCCCAGATGTGGGGGGCCGTGAGCACCAGGGCGCCGCCGGGGCGCAGGACGCGGGCGATCTCGTCCAGCATACGCCACGGCCGCGGCACGTGCTCCAGCACCTGCAGGCAGAGGACGGTGTCGAAGCAGGCGTCGCGGAAGGGCAGGTCGAGGCCGCTGGCCCAGGCCTCGGGCAGCTGCCGGGGGCCGCCCCCGGCGGCCGGGCCGTAGCGCTCCCGGTCGGGGTCGACGCCCACGGAGCGCTCGCTGTGCCGGTGCAGCAGCTCGGCGAAGGGCCGGGCGCCGCAGCCGATGTCGAGGAGCCGGCCGCCGGCGTGGGCCTCGACGGCGGCGGTCACGTGGCGGGCGTGGATTCGGTGGACGAGCCAGTTGACGTGGAAGGGCGTGAGGGGCACGACCGGCGCGGGCGCTACAGCCGGTCGCGCGCGGTGTGGGGATAGTAGTCGACCACGGCACCCTCGCCGTCGATGACGTAGCAACCGGGGAAGCGGATCGCCGTGGGGCAGACGTGGCCGGGCACGGCCAGCAGGTAGTCGCCGATCTCGGGCAGGGTGTCCTCGGGCAACTCGAAGACGGCGTGTTCCTCGTTCTGGAGGAGGAGGCGGGCGTCCTTGTGGCCCAGCAGCCAGGCGCGCCGCTCCAGGGCGGGATCGGCGGCGACCGCCTTGTTCCCCAGGTCGGTGGTGATCGTCAACTGGTCGGGATAGCGGTCGACGACCTGGCACAGCACCAGGGCGGCCCAGCGGAAGGGCTGGCCGGGCTTGCCCAGGACGCCGTTGATGTCCCAGTAGGTCACGGTCCCCGGCGATCCGTGGAAGCCCTCGGTGCGCGCGTAGTACTCGTAGGAGTAGGAGCCGCCCCCGACGACCCGCTCCACCGGCATGCCGGCGGCCTCCAGCTCTTCCTTGAGGGCCTGCAGCTCGCGGACGTGGGCCATGGCCGCGGCCTCCCGCCCGGAGGGGTCCTGGAAGTGCTCGTGGCCGTCGTAGACGTGCAGCCCCGCCGCCTCCAGCCACTCTTCGCCGTGGATGGCCGTGTAGAGGTCGCGGACCCCCTTCGGCGCCACCCCGGTGCGCCGCATGCCGGCGTCGACGTCGACCATGGCCCGCAGCTTGCGCTCGCGGGCCTGCCCGGCCTCGGCGAGGCGGCTCACGTGGATGGGGGCGCTCACCGTGGCGTAGACGCGCTGCTCCGGGTGATCGGCGGTGATCCCGGCGAAGCGCGCGGTCTTGATCGACTGCACGAGGGGATACGCCAGGACCGCCTCGGGGGCCCCGGCGTCGAGGACCATCTCCAGCTCCCTGAGGGTGGCGCACTTGAAGCCGGCCACGCCGGCGGCCAGCTGCTTGCGGACGATCGCCTCCGCCTTGTGGGTCTTGACGTGCATCATCAGGTTGGCGGCGCCGCCGACCTGCTCGCAGAGGGCGGCCAGGTTGTGGTCGACGAGGTCCTCGAAGACGACCATGGCCGGCGTCTCCAGGCCGTCCGGATCGGCGATGCGGTAGGGCTCGTGCTCGATCATCCTCGGGCGCGGCTTCCTTCGGGGGCTGGGCGTATCTGGCGGAAACCTCTGAAGATAGAGGCGCCGTCCGGGAGCTTCAACGAAGGCGGAGCAACCCTCAGGCCGGGTGGCGGTCGCGCAGGAGAGCCGCGGCCTCGGCCTCGTTCTTCAGCTTGAGGTAGGGCTCCTCCAGGGGCATGTCGATGGCCAGGCCGGGGGCGAAGCCGCAGTCCGGGTTGAGGCTCAGGCGCCCGGCGTCGACGTGCTTCAGGGCTTCCTCCACCCGGCCGACGATCTGCCCGGTGGTGTCGATCTTCTCGAAGCGGCACTCGACGGCGCCGAGGCCGATGAGGCGGTCCTCGGGCAGCCGCCGCAGGACGGAGACGTCGCCGGCCACGGGGATGCTGAACTCCATCACGTACTGGTCGACGTCGATCCTGCGCATCGTCTCGACGATCGGGTCGTAGCCGCCCTCGGCGCCCCAGCCGCGGCGGCCGTAGTTGCGCCGGCACAGGTGCAGGGCGGTCTGCACCTTGTCGAGGCCCGCGATCATGCCGTTGATCATGTCCGCCGCCAGGTCCATCTCGTAGCGGGCGTCCTCGAAGCTGTCGCGGTAGGACGGATCGACCAGCACGCACAGGTGGGGCTCGTCGACCTGCACCACCGTGACCCCCGTCTCCTGCAGGGCCAGCAGCTCCTGGCGCAGGATGACGGCCACCTCCTCGATGAAGCGGTCGCGGGTCGGATAGGCCCGGGAGGAGACCTCGCGCTCCCAGAGGCGGACGCCGAGCAGGTACGGCGACGGCACGCAGACCTTGGTCATGCGGTCGGTCGCTTCCACCAGGAAGCGGGCCTCCTGCGCGATCAGCCCCGGGTTGACGACCTCCATCGGCTCGGTGACCGAGATCCCCCAGCGGTGCGGCTCGGTGCGCGCGTCCTCGCTGAAGCCGGTGGCGATGTCGGCGATGACGTGAGTGTAGGCGTGGCGCCGCCACTCGCCGTCGCTGACCAGGTCGAGGCCGGCCTGCTCCTGCACGGCGATGGCGTAGCCCACGGCGGCGTTCATCCGCGGCGAGCGGGCGGCGGCGGCCGAGGCCGGCCCCGGCAGCTCGGGCAGCATCTCGCGCACCATCATCGGCCGCGGCAGGCTGCCGACGACGCCGGCGGCGAAGCGGGTGCTCGTGAATCTCTCGGAAACGGCCATGCAGAGAGAGTAGCGGGGATCGGGGGCTCTGTCTACCATTGCCCGACCACCCGACACAGGAGACCCGACCGATGCTCACGAAGGACCAGATCGACCACTATCACCGCCACGGCTTCGTCAAGGTGGACGGCCTGTTCTCGCCGCGGGAGACCGACGAGCTGGCCGCCGACATGGTGCGCATCATCGAGGAGTGGGGGGAGGAGACGATCGGCTGGAGAGGCCCCTGGCGCGACCGCTACCTGGAGGAGGAGGAGCGCCTCAACACCAAGGCCGTCTTCCTGCACCGGCCCGACTTCTACTCGGCCGTGTGGTCCCGCGTCATCCACCACGAGGGCCTCGTGGGCGGCGTCCGCGACCTCGTGGGCGACAGCGTGCAGTGGCACCACACGGTGCTCCACGCCAAGCCGCCCGAGCGGGGCACGCCCTTCCCCATGCACCAGGACTACCCCTTCTACCCCCACGACGGCCCGCACTTCGTCGACTGCCTCCTGCACCTCGACGACGCGCCCCTGGAGAGCGGCGCCCTGCACATCGTCCCCGGCAGCCACAAGGACGGGCCCCTGGAGCACGTCCTCGGCCCGGAGACGGCGCCCCATCTGCCCCCCGACGAGTACCACCCCGACCTGATCGACACGGTGACGATCCCGGCGGCCCGGGGCGACGTCGTCTTCTTCAGCTATCTCGCCATCCACTGGTCCGACTGCAACCGCACCGACGAGTGGCGCAAGGCGGTCCGCTTCGGCTACCACAGCACCGCCATGCGCCCCGTGGGCCGCGCCGACGACGACCCGCACCGCATCGACCCCGAGAACATCCTGCCGCGCAACGACAACATCGTCGTCTCCGGCTTCCGCCCGGGGGAGAAGGAGCGCGCCCCGGTCCCGGCCTCGGTACAGGCGCGGGCGTGAGGGCCGCCCTCGCGCTGGGGTCCCTGGCCGTCCTCACCGCGGCGGCCCCGTCACAGGAAGAGGAGAAGGTGAAACCCGAGCCCATGACCGCCCCCGCGGCCGAGAAGCGCCCACACGAGCTGACCGCCCACGGCGACGTGCGCGTCGACGACTACTACTGGCTGCGGGAGCGAGACAACCCGGAGGTCACCGCCTACCTGGAGGCCGAGAACGACTATGCCGAGTCGGTGATGGCCCACACCGAGCCGCTGCAGGAACGGCTCTTCGAGGAGATCAAGGGCCGCATCAAGCAGACCGACTCCACGGCGCCCTCCCGGCGCGGCGAGTTCTTCTACTACACCCGCTACGAGGACGGGAAGGAGTACCCCATCCACTGCCGGCGCCGCGGCTCGATGGCGGCGGAAGAGGAGGTCCTCCTCGACGTCAACGACCTGGCCGAGGGCCACGAGTACTACGACGTCAGCTCCTGGGCGGTGAACCCGGGCCAGGACGTGCTCGCCTTCGCCGCCGACACCACGGGGCGCCGCATCTGCACGATCCACTTCAAGGACCTGTCCACGGGCCAGGTACGGGAGGAGAGCATCTCCTCGGCGACCCACAACCTCGCTTGGGCCGAGGACGACCGCACCCTGTTCTACGTGCGCCAGCACCCGGAGACCCTGCGCTGGTACCGCCTCTACCGCCACGAGCTGGGCACCGACGCGGCGGAGGACGTCCTCGTCTACGAGGAGGAGGACGAGACCTTCGACGCCTACGTCTTCAAGACCCGCTCACGGGCCTGGATCGTCCTCGGCCTCTGGCAGACGGTGAGCAACGAGTACCGCTTCGTCCCCGCCGGCGAGCCCACGGCCGAGTTCCGCCTGTTGGAGCCGAGGCAGCGGGACCACGAGTACACCATCGATCACGGCAACGGCTGGTTCTACCTGGTCACCAACGACGGGGCGCGCAACTTCCGCCTCATGCGCACCCCCGAGGACGCCACCGCCCGCGACCACTGGGAGGAGGTGATCCCCCACCGCGAGGACGTGCTCCTGGAGGACGTGGACGTCTTCGACCGCCACCTCGTCACCGCCGAGCGCAAGGACGGCCTGCGGCGGCTGCGGGTCCGCCGGCTGGACTCCGGCGCCGGGCACGAGATCGACTTCGGAGAGCCCGCCTATCTCGCCTACACCTACGGCAACTGGGAGTTCGACACCTCGACCCTGCGCTACCGCTACCAGTCCCTCACGACTCCCGACTCCGACTACGACTACGACATGGACACGCGGGAGCGGGTCCTGGTGAAGCGCGAGGAGGTCCTCGGCGGCGACTTCGACCCCGCCAACTACCGCACCGAGCGCCTCTGGGCGACCGCCCGCGACGGCGCCCGCGTGCCGATCTCCATCGTCTACCGCAAGGGCCTCGACCGCGACGGCAGCCATCCCCTGCTGCTCTACGGCTACGGCTCCTACGGCTACACCATCGACGCCTCCTTCGCCTCCAACCGCCTGAGCCTCCTCGACCGCGGCTTCGTCTACGCCATCGCCCACGTCCGCGGCGGCCAGGCCCTCGGCCGCGCCTGGTACGACGACGGCAAGCTGCTGCGCAAGAAGAACACCTTCACCGACTTCATCGACTGCGCCGAGCACCTCGTCGAGCAGGGCTACACCCGCCCGGAGGGGCTCTACGCCCAGGGCGGCAGCGCCGGCGGCCTGCTGGTGGGCGCGGTGATGAACATGCGCCCCGACCTGTTCCACGGCATCGTCGCCCAGGTGCCGTGGGTCGACGTGGTGACCACCATGCTCGACGACAGCATCCCCCTGACCACGGGCGAGTACGACGAGTGGGGGAACCCGAACGAGAGGCAGTACTACGACTACATGCTGTCGTACTCCCCCTACGACAACCTCGCCGCCGGCGCCTACCCCCACCTCCTCGTCCTCACCAGCGTCGAGGACGCCGCCGTCCAGTACTGGGAGCCGGCCAAGTGGGTCGCCCGCCAGCGCACCCTGCGCACCGGCGACTCGCGGCTGCTGCTCAAGACGGAGATGGTCGCCGGCCACGGCGGGCCGTCGGGACGCTACCGGGGGTACCGGGAGACGGCCCTGGTCTACGCGTTCCTGCTGGACCTGGCGGGGGCGGCAGAGGGGGAGGGATGAGAGTCACGGTCACCCTCGATGCGGATGTCGAGCAGCGGCTCGGGGAGGAGACCCTGAACGATGCCTTGCGCCGGGGTCTGGGTTCGTGGCTCGGAGGCGGAGGCCCGCCCCTTCGTGGTCGAATCGCGTCCGCTCCGCCTGCGCACCGGACTCGATCCGGCCCGTCTGCGCGAGCTGGACGACGATCCGGAGATCGCCGGGTTCCTCCGCAAGACGGCGCGGTTGCAGGAGCGCCGGGAGTGATCATTCCGGACGCCTTGGCCGTGCGGGATTTGCCTGCGGGGTAGAGGCCCTCGACCTCTACCTCCGGGTGGAGCTGGACGAGGAGGAAGCGCTTTGACGCACGACTCGCCGACCTACGAACCCGGGGAGCGGACCCGGTCCCGGGTCCAGGACGGGCCCACGCGTTTCTTCAACACGGCCGGTCCCATGATCCCGGCCGATCACTACCAGGTCCCCCCGTTGGAGCGGCTCGACCTCGACGAGGTGCTGCTGCTGATCGAGCAGAAGCGCTACTTCGTGATGCACGCGCCCCGGCAGACGGGCAAGACCTCGGCCCTGCTGGCGCTGCTGGAGGAGTTGAACGGCAGCGGCCGCTATCGCTGCGTCTACGTGAACGTGGAGATTGGCCAGTCCGCCCGCGAGGACGTGGCGGAGGCGATGAGGGCGATCCTGAGCCAACTGGCTTCCCAGGCCGAGCATGTCCTGGGCGACCGGAGCGTGAGAGAGATCTTGCGCCAGGCCCGCGAAGACGCCGGCCCCCACGGCGTCTTGCAGGAGGTCCTCGGACGCTGGGCCGCGGCCGACGCCAGGCCCCTGGTGTTGATGATCGACGAGATCGACGCGCTGATCGGCGACACCCTGCTGGCGGTGCTGCGGCAACTGCGCGCCGGCTACCCGGAGCGCCCGCGCCGGTTCCCGCAGAGCGTCATCCTGTGCGGCGTGCGCGACGTGCGCGACTACCGCATCCACTCCAGCGCCGAGAACGCCGTCGTCGCCGGCGGCAGCGCCTTCAACATCCGCGCCGAGTCCCTGCGCCTCGGCGATTTCACCGAGGTCGAGGTGCGCGCGCTGCTGGCGCAGCACACCGGGGAGACCGGCCAGGTCTTCACCGAGGAGGCCCGGAGCAGGATCTGGGAACTGACCCGGGGCCAGCCCTGGCTGGTGAACGCGCTGGCGTACGAAGCCTGCTTCCGGAACAAGGCGGGGCGGGACCGCGGCCGGACCATTACCGTCGAGGCGATCCTCCACGCCCGCGAGCAGCTCATCCTGCGCCGCGAGACCCATCTCGATCAACTCACGGACAAGCTGCAGGAGGAGCGCGTCCGGCGCGTGGTCGAACCGCTGTTGAGCGGCAGCGAGTCCGTCGAGAAGATCCCCGTCGACGACCTGGACTACGTCCGCGACCTGGGCCTCGTGCGCCGGCAGGGCCCCGTCGCCATCGCCAACCCGATCTACCAGGAGGTCATCCCCCGCGACCTCACCTGCACCACGCAGGAGTTCCTCCACCAGGATCCCGCCTGGTACGTCGATGCGGACGGCGCCCTGCGCGTCGCCGACCTGCTGGCCGCCTTCCAGACCTTCTTCCGCGAGCACTCGGAGCACTGGGTCGAGCGCTTCCAGTACAAGGAGGCCGGTCCGCAGCTGCTCCTTCAGGCGTTCCTGCAGCGCGTCGTCAACAGCGGCGGCCGCATCGAGCGCGAGTACGGCCTGGGCCGGAGGCGCACGGACCTGCTGATTCTCTGGCCGCTACCTGGGCAGGCCCGGCCGGGTCAGGCGGTGCAGAGGGCCGTGGTCGAATGCAAGCTGCTGTACAAGAGCCTGGAGCAGACCGTGCGCGAGGGCCTCGAGCAGACCCGCGCGTACATGGACCGGTGCGCCGCCGACGAGGGGCATCTCGTCGTCTTCGACCGCACGGCCGGTGTGTCGTGGGAGGACAGGATCTTCCGCCGCGACGACGCGGGGGAACCCAGGATCACGGTGTGGGGGATGTAGCCTCCCGCTACCGCAGCAGCGTGAGCTTGCGCGTGTCCACGGCGTCGGCCGTCACCAGCCGGCACACGTAGACACCGCTGGCCAACGGGCGCCCCCAGGCGTCCCGGCCCTCCCAGCGCAGGCGGTGGAAGCCCGCCTTCAGCGGCCCCTCGCGCAACACCGCCACCCGCTGCCCGGTCAGGGCGAAGACCTCCAGGCGCGCCGGCCCCGGCGCCAGCAGAAACCAGGTGATGACGGTCTGGCTGTTGAAGGGGTTGGGCGCGTTCTGCTGCAACCGAACTTCGCCGGGCAGGCCGATCCGGTCCCGGGCCAGGGCCAGCAGCCGGGCTCTCGCCGGCTGGCCGAAGCTCTCGGCGAAGAGGAAGAAGTCGGCGAAGTCGACGACGCCACTGGCGTCGAGATCGAAGCGGGGGTCGCTGCCGCCGAAGGCCTCCGCGAAGAGGAAGAAGTCGGAGAAGCCGGTGATACCGTCGCCGTCGAAGTCGGGCGAGGGTTTGGCGGTGGCCTTGAAGGTCACCGGTTCCAGTCCCTCCACCGTGACTTCCACGGTGTAGGTGCCAGGTTCCTCGCCCAGGGTCAGGAAGACGGCCGCCCGGCCCTCGACGTCCGTGGTATCGGCGGCGGCCGAGAGCGTACCGCCGTCGCCGACCAAGGCGAAGCGGACCACGGCGCCGGCAAGGACCGTCCCGGTCTGGTCCTGCACCGAGACCACCAGGGCTTCCGCCAACTGCCCGCCGGGCTCTGCCTGCTGCCCGTCGCCGGAGAGCCTGGCCAGACTCCTTGGCACCGCCTCGCCGACGGCGCTGAATGTCACCGGGTCGAGCCCGGCCACCGTCACCGTGACGGTGTTGATCCCCTGATCGGGCCCCAGGGTCAGGGTGGTGGCGGCCCGGCCCCCGATGCCGGTGGTGTCCGTGGTTGCCGAAAGGCTCCCCCCGCCGTCGGTGACCGAAAAGGTGACGACCGCCGAGGCCAGGGGCTCGCCGCTCTGGTCGAGCACGGAGACGACGAAGGGCCCGGCGAGAGCCTCGCCGCTCGCCCCCTGCTGGCCATCGCCCTCGACCTTGCTCAGGGTGGTGGGCACCGACCGCGTACGGGCGGTGAAGATCACCGGTTCGAGATCGGTGGCGGTCACCTCGACCGTGTTGGGTCCGGGATCGTTCCCAAGGGTCAGTTCGGTTGCGGCTCGACCCCTGGCATCGGTCGTCGCGGTTCCGGTGGTGAGGGTGCCGCCGCCGGTGAGGGTGAAGGTGACCCTGGCACCCTCCAGCGGCTGACCGTTCTGATCCATGACTTCGACGACGAGGGAGCCAGGAAGGAGCTCACCCGGGCCGCCCTCCTGGGCGTCGCCCGAGACCTTGGACAATCGATAGGGCTGCGGCGTCAGGTCCCACAGCAGGACGGTGCCATCCCGGGATCCGGAGGCGAGGGTGACGCCGTCACGGGAGAAGGCCAGGGAACCGACCTCGTGGGTGTGCCCCTCGAGGGTGAGGCCCCGTCGCCCGGACTCCGCGTTCCACAGCCGGACCGTGCCGTCCCCGGACCCGGCGGCGAGAGTGGCGCCGTCGGGGAAGAAGGTCAGGGAGTGGACCCCGCTCTCCCCCCGGAGAGTCTCGAGCTCGCTCCAGGACCCGGCCTCCAGCAGCCGAACGCTTCCGTCCCGGGAGCCGATGGCGAGGATGCCGCCTTCCGGCGAGAAGGCCAGGGAACTGACTTCTACGCTCTCGAGCCTGACGATCTCCTGCCGGGCTTCGAGGTCCCACAGCCGGGTGGTCCCATCCGAGCGCCCCATGGCGAGAATGGCGCCGTCGGGCGAGAAGGCCGCGGACTCGATGCCTCCCTCGAGATTGGCGATCTGCTCGCCAGCTGCAAGATCCCAGAGGACCGTGCCGCGCCAGGACCCGGCGGCGAGGGTGCCGCCATCCGGCGAGAGCGCCAGCGGACCATTGGCGGCCCCCGGGGTGAGAACGCCGATGATCTCGGTGCTCGCGACATCGTACAAGGCGACTTGGCCCCTTGCGACGGCGAGGGTGACGCCATCGGGCGTAAACGCCACCGCAGCCACCGGTCCAGTCTCCAGGGTGGCCGTCTCCCGGCCGGTCCTGACGTCCCATAGTTTCACCACGGAACCCGAACCGGTGGCGAGGGTGACGCCATCGGGCGAGAAGGCCAGCGAGTTGAACGACAGGGCATGCCCCTGAACTCGGGCCGCGGTCCTTGTCGCGAGATTCAACAGCTGGATGTCGCCCCTCCAGGGCGTGACGGCGAGGGTGACGCCATCCTTCGAGAACACCACCGACCTGACCGCATCGGAGTGGGTGACGGAGGCGACCTGCCTTCTCGAGGCCACGTCCCACAGCCAGACGGCCTTGTTCCGGGACCCGGCGGCAAGGGTGGCCCCGTCCGGGGAGAAGGCCACGGAACTGATCTTCCCCGTGTGGCCCTCGAGACTGGCGATCTCCTGGCCTTGCTCGACATCCCACAGCTTGACCCCGCTCCAGGATCCGGTGGCGAGGGTTTCCCCGTCAGGCGAGAACGCCACCGATTCCATCTCTGACCCATCGTTGAGAGTGGCGATGGAGGCCGCCGCCGCCAGGTCCCAGAGCCTGACGGAACCACCATCGCCGGACAGGATGGCGAGAACCGCGCCATCGGGCGAGAAGGCCACGGACCGCACCCCTCCATCAAGAGTGACCGTGACCTCGCCGCGGGCCAGATCCCACAACCGCACCGTACGGGCCACGGCGGCGAGGGCCGCGCCGTCGGGTGAGTACACCAGGGATCGAACCTCTCCATCATCCCCGTGGAGAGTGGCTGTCCTCTCCCCCGTGGCCGCGTCCCAGAGCAGGATGTTTCCGTCCCTGGCTCCGGCGGCGAGGGTGGCGCCATCGGGGGAGAAGGCCGCCGAGCTGACCCATCCATAGGGGAGCAGGGCGATCTCGCGGGCGGTGGCCACATCGTAGAGCCAGAGGCCGAGGCTGGATGGCACGGCCAGGCGGCGCCCGTCGGCCGAGAACGCAACCTCGGCGCCCAGACCTGCTCCCAGGCCGCCCCTTCCCAGGCGGAAGGTGGCCCAGTCGGGCAGGGGCACCCCCCACCCGGGGCCATCCCACACGTCGGTCGTCGGAAGACCCGCGGGCCTCAGGGGGCCGTCGCAGGAGAGATCGGCTACCGGGGGATGGCCGGTGGCATCGGCAAAGTAGCAGTTCATGTCCTGGAAGTTGTTGATCTGCTCGTGCCCAAGGGCGGCGCCGATGATCGTGTCCAGGCGGTCGTTGAAGTGCTCGTTGAGGGCGCCGCGGTCTCCGGTGAACCCGGTGTGTGCGGCAAGTCGGCCGCTGCACCTGAAGCTCGGATACAACTCGGAATCGACGGCTCGGCAGCCGAGGTCCAGAACGCCGTCGATCTGCCGCAGGGCGGACTCGATCTCATCCACACTCTCACTCGTGAGGATGTCCCGGGGGATGAAGTCGGCAGGGGGGAGATCCCCCAACAAATCCGTCCTGCCGATCTGATCGTCCATGAAGGCATCATAGGCCTCGGCAAGCCGGGAATCCCCCTTCCACTCTTCGAGTTGCTCGAAGTAGGACCTGGAGTCGCCGCTGCGAACCAGGTCGAGCAGATCCAGCAATTCGGTACGTCGTTCCTGATACATGAAATGGAAGAAAACAGCTGCGAAGTTGTAGAACACCCCGCCATCCCAGCCGGCACTGTAACGGGAGTTGAACAGGCCGGCCACACTGAGCCGGAGCTCCCGCCCGGCGCTGCCCGATACGGAGGTGCGACGCACTCGAACACCCTCCGCCTGGGTGCTGCCCATCAGGAACTCGGCCAGGCCCTCGTCGAACCATGGCCCTCCGAAGCTCAGCAGTCCGAAGCGGTCGGCCAGATAGTGGGCATACTCATGGCGGACAACCTCCTCGACGGAGTCGTTGTAGACGGTGAGATCGCCCGGACGCCTGCGGATCCAGGAAGACATCTCTCCGCTCTTGTATATGCCGCCGACGTGAATCCCCCGGGTCTCCGCGCCGATGCGGTACGACTCGAAGACCTGGTAGTCGAACCGGTTGCCGTAAATGATGGCGGTGAACACGTCCTTGCCGCCGCCGGCTGGATTGTCGGTCCCCACCAACCGGTGAAACTGGGCCTGCACCTCCTTGATCCCGTGGTACAGGGGCAGCACCTCCTCGAGGGGGTACAGGTACGTCTGAAACACCAGCGTTCCGCCGTCGAAGCTGTAGGTGTGGGGTACCGCGCCTTCGAGGATTTCCCTCTCGATCACCTCCCTGCAGATGTTCAGGCTCCCGCAGTCGACTCGGCCCTCCAATGCCTTCGCGGCCACAAGGAAGGCGCTGCTGAGGCGCTCCTGCTCGGCGACGATGGCCTTGAGCGCGGAGATCGCGGATTCCCTCGAGCTCGTCTCCTGAGCCAGACGGACCAGAACGTCGACCGCCTGGTCCAGGTACTCGATCCTCTCATGGAAGCGATCGTCCCCATCCAAGTAGAAGAAGAAGTCATACCGGGTCACCCGCAGAATGGCCTCGATGAATCCCGGATCTTCCGCGGCGGCACTGATGAACTCCCGGTCTGAGTCCTCAAAGGCCGTGCGCACGAGTTGCAGGACGTTGATGAAGGCCCAACTCTGCGGCGACCATTCATCACTCTCCGTGACCGCCCGCTCGGCGGTGAACCCGGAGAGGACCCGCTTGACCGGAGCCAGGTGATTCTGCCGGAACCGGGCGCCATGGGCGGCATGGAAGTAGTAGTACAGGATCCAGGCCGCTTCGTCGTCGGGGTCGTAGAAGTGGTCGCTGGCGGCCAGGGCGTCAGAGGCGGCGAGGTAGGCGCGATCCGTTGCCGCGTCGAAGGGGCCCACCCCCAGGCTGGGGAAGTGCCTCATGTAGGTGTAGGCGACCTGGACGTAGCGCCAGAGCTGCAGCATGCCGGCGCTGTTGGTGCCGTCGTAGGTGACGGCCAATCGCTCGATCTCGGACAGGACCGACCGCAGATTGCGATCGCTGTAGATGGTGGGCAGATCGTCTCTGATCGAGGGGTTCCCGGCGATCGTGATCGTGCGGTCGACACAGGGCTTCGAGGTCGTCCGCAGATAGTCGGTCAGGTCATCCCCTTCCAGAGCGGCCGGGTCCACGGACGGACAGTCCCCGGCCAGCACCTTGGAAGCGGGCCCGGGCCGCCCCCCTTCCTCCGGAAACTCGTAGACCGAGGAGTGGACCGGTCCAGCCAGGACCCGTCCGAGCAGGATTGCCGTGAGGAGTGGGGAAGAGGCGCGCATGTCCGGTCACTCACAGTGGGGAATTTCCCCAGCGCCGGCAACCGGAGAAATGTGTACTGACAGAGAGCTCTGATATCGGTTTCCCCATCCGCAGGTACGCCAGTTCGATACGGAGATTTCGTATCGATACGGCAGGTGCGCCGATGTGGGTCCATGCAATCTGTCGAAACAGAGGATCCTGCGGATTGCATCATACGGGATTGCCGTATTGCCGGAGTGTCGGGACCCTCCTGTCCGTCGTCGACGGTTGTCTCCGAAGCCGTCCCGCGGATACCTCCGTCCCGGCTGTCCCCCCTACTCCTTCGAGAACTCGAACACCGCCGGCGCCGCCGCCTCCAGGTAGTCACGGGAGGACAGGATCAGCGAATCCGTGAGGGAGCCGGCGTTGAAGGCGATCCGGTCGTTGCGGGCGACGGAGGGATCGACGTAGAGCTCGAAGGGGGTGATCGGCTCGCCGAAGGGCGGAACCGCCCCGGGGACGAGGCCGGTCAGCTCGTGCAGCTCCTCCGGCGTGGCGAAACGCAGCTTGCGGGCGCCGAAGTGCTTGCGGATCCGGCCGGCGTCCACCCTCAGGGCGGCGCTCAGCACGAAGAGCCTGAAGGTGTCGTCCACCTTGAGCAGCAGGGCCTTGCCCCCCACGGAGATCTCCTCGCCCCGGGCCTTCGCGGACTCCTCCGAGGTGGCGGTCGGTGCGTGGTGCACCTCCCGGTAGGAGATCGAGCGGCTGTCGAGCCACTCCTTGATCGCTGCCAAGTGATCGCTCTTCATGCCTCCTCGCCTTGTGAACGCCGCCGGTTCCGGTGCAGGGAGCCGTCCACGGCGGCGGCCATGGCCCCCCGGTCGAGCCCGCCGCCGAGGAACCCGTCGATGGCGCGGGCGGCCTCCGCGGGGTCGGCCAGGATCCGCCCTTGATCCAGCGGAAGCACATCGAAATTGGGGGCCCCTTCGAGAAACACTTCCACCTCGCGCAGATGATCGGTGAAGGCGCGGGCCATCTCCGGCTCGGGGGCGGCGTCGGGATCCTCCCCCCGGCGCTGGAGCATCCGCCGCTGGGAGGCGAGGACCTCCTGCAGGTCCCGGTGGATGAGCAGCACCCGGTAGCGCAGGTCCCCCGGCAGGTGGCTGAGCAGGAAGCTGATCACCTTGACCGCCTGGCCCTGGTATTCCCGCACCCAGCTCTTGTCCCCCTCCTTGTGCAGCCCCTTGACGCGCTCCACCTCGAAGTAGCCCCGGGGGTTGTCCTCGTCGGCGGCGCGGATGCCGTCGGTGGCGCAGGTCAGGCCGCCGGCGCTCAGCATCTGCATGACCATGGAGGTCCCCGACCGGGGCAGGCCCGAGACGACGACCACCGGCTCTCCCTCGCGCACGGGTCCCTCGTCAGCGGTGGAAGTAGCGGCGCACCTGCTCCACCGGCGGCGGCGCGGTCAGCCGCGCGGCGATCCAGGTGGCCGCGAAGGAGACCAGGAGGCCGGCCAGGATCGGGTCCAGCTCCAGGGGGCGGACGGGGCGGAAGAAGCTGCCGTTGACGAAGGCGCCGGCCGCGTACAGGGCCAGGTGGGCGGCGAAGCCGGCGACCATGCCGGCCATGGCGCCGAAGGTGTTGACCCGCGGCCAGTAGAGGGCGAAGACGGTGGGCCCGAGGAAGCAGGCCGCCAGGCCGCTGCCGGTGTAGACGATGATGTCCTGCAGGAAGCGCGGCGGGTCGACGGCGCCGGCCACGGCGCCGGCCCCCACCAGCAGGGTCACGGCATAGCTGAGGACGCGGATGCGCCCCTCGGGGGCGCCGGGTCGCAGGTTGCGCTGGTAGACGTCGCGCACCAGGGCCGAGGAGATCATCAGCAGGAAGCTGTCCACCGTGGACATGACCGCGGCGAAGGGGGCCGCCACCAGCAGGCCGCCGAGCCAGGCGAGGCCGGCGTTCTCGGTGACGAAGATCACCATGGCGGGCATGATGCGGTCCGACTCGGCCTCCATCCCGGGCAGCAGCACCCGGGCGCAGCAGAAGATGATCACCAGGGGGAAGTAGATGAGGGAGTAGTAGATGGTGACGGTGGCGATCGAGTGGCGCAGGGTGCGGGCGTCGCGGAAGGCCATGAGGCGCACGTAGTTGCCCGGCTGCCCCGTGCCCGCGATCGCCCACATGATGAAGAAGGAGACGGCCAGGCTCAGGGGCAGGAAGCCTTCGGGGTCCGCGGGGCTGGGGCCGGGACCGCTCACGTAGGTGCCGGGCTGGCCGTCGCCGTAGGCGTAGGGACGCGTCTGCGGCTGCCGGAGGCGCACCGACCCAGGGACCCACGCCGTGGCCGGGTCTTCGGCCACCTGGCGGATCTGGGACGCCGTGGTCAGCTCCACCACCTCCACCCGCAGGCGGCGCTCCCCTGCCGGCAGGCTGGCGGCCCTGGCGACGCGAAAGAGGCGGCCGCTGCCGGGATCGCCGTCGAGCCAGGCCCAGCTCCCGGCGGGGACGTGGACCTCCCCTTCGGCGGAGACGCGCTCCAGGGCCGCGGGCCCCAGCCGCGGCGGCGTCATCCGCGCCAGCTCGCCGGTGGCCCGCTCCAGTCCGCCGACCTGGTGCAGGGTCAGCGGCAGCAGGATGACGACGCCGGCCACCATGACCACCCCCTGCATGACGTCGGTCCAGACGACGGCGTGGAAGCCGCCGTAGGTGGTGTAGAGGACGACGACGGCGCCGAAGGCGAGCAGGCAGAGGAGGTACTCGGGATCGACGCCGCCCGGTCCGAGGTGCCCTCCGAGATCCGCCGCCAGGCCGTGGAAGGCGCCGACCCCGTCGAGGAGGGTCTTGAGGATGAGGCTGCCGGCCTTGAACTGGGCCACCAGGTTGAAGGCCATGAAGAACACGATGAGGCCCGTGGCCAGCAGGCCGAAGGCGGCGGAATCGAAGCGGTCGCGGAAGACATCGGGCACGGTGATGGCGCCGGACTTGCGCGCCACCTGGTTCAGGCGCTTGCCGATGAGGCCCATCATGCAGATGGGCACCACCATGTAGCTGCCGATCCACAGGGCCAGCACCCAGCCGTGGCTGTAGATCTTGGAGGGGAAGCCGGTGAAGGAGCCGCCCGAGGCCGAGGTGGCGGCGAAGGTGAGGGCGAAGGCCCACATGCCCAGGCTGCGGCTGCCGAGGAAGTACTCGCTGAGGAACCGGCGCTGGCGCAGCAGGCGGTTGGCGACTACCGCCAGGACCAGGACCCCCGCCACGTAGAGGAGGAACGCTGTGAGGGCGCCGCCGGCGCTCACGGCGCGCCCTCCGGGGAGTCCCTTTCCTCCGGCTCCTCGCCGAGATCGTCGTCGCCCATCACCCGCAGGCTGAACCACAGGGCGAAGGCGGAGGCCGCCGCCCAGGGGGCGGCAACGCCCCAGAGCACCCAGCGGGGGATGCCGGCCACCGTGTCCGTCCAGGCCGAGTCGCCGTACCCCGCCAGGTAGCAGAAGGGCACCGTCCACAGCAGCGCTGCCACCCAGACAGCGAAGATGACGGCCGCCTCCCGGCGCGTGGAGCGGAAGGTCGGATCGAGATGGGCGCAGTCGGGGTCGCGGTGACGCATGAGAGGCCGCCGGAGCTTAGCTTTGCCGCGGTTCTTCGCGGAGGTGGCGGACCGGCACAAGCTGTTGGCCCCCTCCACGGGTGTCAAACCCGCCGGGAGCGGTGGACATGGGCCGATCACCCCCCGGGCGCGATGAAATGGCGGGTTCACCCTTCCTGGGGCGCCGGCATGTGGCCTGGCGCGCCCGGCCCTCCGCCCGGCCCCGTGGCATCGGCTCCAACGGGAGTGACCGAGGAGGTGGGACGTGCGACGCAGAGGTTTCCTCGTCAAGACGGCAGGGGTGCTCGGCGCCGCCTCCGTGCGCACCGCCATGGGTGAGCCCTCCCCCGGTCCCGGCCGCGCACCCTCCGAACCGCCCCCGGCCGCAGACGGGGAGGCCTTCTGGACCAGCGTACGCCAGCGGTTCCCCCTCACCCGGGAGCGCATCTACCTGAACACGGCCGGCCTGGGCCCCTCGCCCCAGGCCGTGATCGACGCCGTCCACCGCAAGACCATGGAGCTGGAGGAGATCTCGGAGACCGGGCATACGCAGGAGGTGTGGCAGGGGATCAAGGAGCGGGGGGCCCGCCTCTTCGGCTGCGACCCGGAGGAGCTCGCCTTCACCCGCAACACCACCGAGGGCGTCAACATCGTCTGCAACGGGCTGCCCCTGGGCGCCGGCGACGAGGTGATCACCTCCACCCACGAGCACGTGGGCAACACCATCTCGTGGATCGCCCGTGCCCGCCGCGACGGGATCCGCATGCGCGTCTTCGAGCCGGCGGTGCAATCACCCGCCGAGACGGTGGACCGCATCGCCCGGCTGATCACCCCCCGCACGCGGGCGATCTCCATCTCCCACGTGACCACCACCACGGGGCAGGTCCTGCCGGTGAAGGAGATCGGCCGCCTCGCGGCCCGCCACGGCCTGTGGTACTTCATCGACGGCGCCCAGTCGGCGGGCCAGCTCGTCCTCGACGTGCGCGACATCGGCTGTCACGCCTACGCCACCAGCGGCCACAAGTGGCTCCTCGGCCCCAAGGGCACGGGGCTGCTCTACGTTGCCCGCGACGCCCTCGACGCGATCCAGGCCCGCTGGGTGGGAGCCTGGTCCAACGAGGGCCCCTTCGACATGGCCACCGGCGAGTTCGCCTTCAACCCCTCCGCCCAGCGCTACGAGTACGGCACCATGAGCACCCCCCTCTTCCACGGCCTGGGAGCGGCCATGGATTTCCTCCTCGACCTGGGCATGGAGCGCGTCTGGCAACGCGACCAGCACCTCGGCCGGCGGCTGATCGCGGGTCTGCAGGAGGCCGGAGCCGAGGTCCTCTCCCCCCTCCAGCCGGACGAGCACAGCGCCATCGTCACCTTCCGCCTCGAGGGGGTGCCCCGGCCGGAGCTGCAGCAGCGGCTGGCCCGGGAGCACCGGATCCGCTCCCGGGGGATCTACGAGGGCGGGCTGGAGGCCGTGCGCGTCTCCCCCCACGTCTTCAGCCTGGCCGCCGACGTGGACCGCGTGGTCCAGGCGGTGCGCCAGCTTCGCGGCTGAACGCACGAAGGCCCCGGGGACAATCGCCCCCGGGGCCTCCGGTACTGACTGCCCTTGCCCCGCGCTCCGGCGGAATCAGAACCCCAGCAGCAGCGATACCCGGTGCACGTTGTCGAGGATGCCGAACTGCGTGTACGCGTAGTCCACGGTGACGTCGTAGCTCGACCAGGGGACGTGGACGCCGAGGCCGAAGCTGGCTCCCTCCTCGGTGCGGGGCGCGTCGAAGCCGGCGCCGGTGACCTCGTCCACCTTGCTGTCCTCCACGCCGGAGTAGTTCAGCTTGTAGCCCCCACGGAGGCTCAGGTATTCCATCACCTCCACCTCGGCAGCGCTGTAGAGCAATTGCTCGCCATCCTGGGGCTTGGTGGCGTCCGAGAGCAGGGTCACCTTCACCTGGTCCGCCTGCTCGTAGACCTCGATGGCGGCCCCGACGCTGAAGGCCAGCGGCAGAGGGGCCCCGATGTTGTAGAAGGTGAGGTCGTTGCCCAGGTTGTTGATGCGCGCCCCCAGGCGGGCATTCCGGAAGCCCACGTGGTAGATGGCGCCGAAGTCGACGGCCATGGCGCTCGCGCCGACGCCATCGATCGACTGCTGCACCATCTTGCCCGTGGCTCCCAGGGCCAGCCGGTCGGTCACGTTGCGGGCCCACGTCACCTGCAGAGCCAGGTCCGAGTAGTCGTAGGAGCCCGAGCCCGTGTCGCGGAACCCGGTGTAGGTGGCGTCCAGGAAGGCCGGGACCTGGTCCCGGTCGAGGCCGCCGCCGTTGTCGATCCCGGCCAGGGAGAGGTTGATCACGCCGATCCCGAAGGTGCCCATGTCGCCGAAGTTCCGGGTGGCGCCGACGGCGTGATGGCCGAGGTCGGCGATCCACTGGTTGTAGGAGTAGGTCACCTGGCTGCGGCCCCGCGGCAGGGCGATGCCCGCCGGGTTCCAGAACATCTGCGTGGCGTCGCCGGGCACCGACGTATAGGCCGAGCCGAGGGCCACCGCCCGGGCGCCGACACCGATCTTGAGGAAGGCGCCGCCGGTGATGCCCGACTTGCGAACGGCCGCCTCCGACGAGTCGGCCCAGACGAGGGCGCCGAGGGCCAGCCACAACACCGCGCTCTTGTGAAGCTTCATCTTTCCGATCCTCCGTTCCGCATTGCCCAGTGGAGTCACTGCAGGATGGCGAAGTGGCCCGTCTGCTTGCCGCCGGGGTACTCCGCCACGTAGATGTAGAGACCGCTGGTGACCTCGATGCCGTCCTTGGAGAACATGTCCCAGAACAGGGTTCCGTCGAACTCGTTGGTGCCGTCGAAGCGAAGGACGTCGATCACCTGCCCGGAGACGTCGAGGATGGTGATCTCCGTCCCCGTGGGCAGGTTGATGAACAGGATCTTGTGCTGCTCACCCGTGTCGTGCAGGGCCTGGCGCTTGTAGGGGTTCGGCAGCACCCGGATCGCCAGGTTGCCCGCCACCAGGTCCCCGGCATCGGCCAGAGGCGCCTTCAGGATGAAGGGAGCGCCGATGTCCTTGAGAGAGTTCAGATCGTTGGGGTCAGGGTAGAAGGCGTTGGCGGTGGTCCACCAGTAGGTCCCCTCCCACGACCCGGAGGCCCCGTTGACGTTGTTGCGGTGGGTCTCCAGGGAGGTGTAGGGCCAGCCGTTGATCTCGCCCTGCTCGTCGTCGTAGGCGGCCACGTAGTAGTAGTAGGTGAACCCGAAGCTCACCAGGTCGCTGTCGTCGGTGAACTTGTACTTGTAGGTGCCGCTGTCGTCGCCGTCGTTCATGTAGGAACCCAGGTCGCCGGCGGGGATGTTGGCGATCAGCCGGTAGGGGCCCCAGGCGTTGGGTTCCTGGTCGCGGTAGGCGTCGGAGCTGATGTTCGGGTTGTTGGCCCGGCCGAAGGCCGCCAGCTGGGCGTCGCTCGGATTCGCCTCCGTCTGCTCGTGATAGCGGTCGAGCATGCGGATGCCGAGCTGGCGCGTGTCCACCCGCGGGAAGGGCGTGGAGCGGTAGATCTTGTAGCCGGCGAAGTCCGCCGCCGACTCGGCCCGGTCGTCCCACTTGACCTCGATGTTGAGGTCGGGGTCGGGACGGCTGGGGGCCACCTTGATGTCGGGCGTCGGAGGCGGCGCCGGAACCTGCCAGTTGTTCTCGTACGCCCACTGGGCGGCCGAGCGCGCCCGGCGGACGCCCTGCAGCCGGAACCCGCCGTACTCCGCCATGGTGATGTTGATCGTCTCGCCCACCTCCAGCGAGAAGGGACCCAGGCCCACGTAGTGGTCGCCGTCGAAGCCGTGGGCGATGGTGTACCCGGCGTCCCAGTCGGAGTCGCTGCCGTCGGGCAGGGCGCCGGCGTTGCCCTTCTCCCAGTTCTGGGCGAAGGTGCCGTTGTACTTCATGTCCCCGCGCGGCTGCCCCCGCTCCCCCTCGGGCTTGACGGCGGCCACGAAGGACAGGGGGTTGCCCTCGACGATGTCGGGATGGGTGGCGTCGAAGTAGTTGGGATCGGGCTTGAGGACGAAGGCGGTGCGGTCGGAGATCCGGCCCCCGTTCTCGTAGAAGGTGCCCATGGAGAGAACGTGGTTCTCCCAGGGGTTGTGGTCGTTGTTGCCGTAGCCCTTGCTCACCGAGGTGTACCAGCCGCGCTCCGCCCCGGTGCCGACGGGATGGCTGTCGAAGATCGTCTTCTTGTCCGGCTGGTCGAAGCTGGAGCCGTCCGCCGGGAGGGCGCCCTCCTTGACCGCCATCCACTGGGAGCCGGTGTAGATGTCGTAGTAGTAGTGGCGCCGGCGCATGGTGTTGCCCAGCTCGCGGCTGCCGTCCGGCGCCCAGGGAATGTCGTCGGGACCGGTCTCGCTCAGCTGCGAGGGAGCCGGACCGGTGAAGGTGACCGGCACGTCCCAGGGGTTGCCGTCGGCGTCGGGGGTGGCGTCGTAGCCACTCACCGGACCGGTGAACCAGCCGCTGGCGCCTCGCCGGCCCGCCTGGCTGTTGGACATGGAGTTGATCAGCTCGTTGCGCAGGTTGAGGACCAGGGCCTCGATCTTGCGCCCCGTCTGCTCGGGGTTGCCGTCGCCGTCGGGATCGAAGACCCCCGTGTTGGTCAGCTCGAGCTCGAGGACGAGGAAGTCGTTCATGTTGGCGTGGTTGAGGGACCACTGGCGGATGCGGTACTTCACGTCCACGCCGATGTTCGTCGGCGTCGAGCCCTCATAGATCATCTGGTGCCGGTTGCCGGGGTCCACCCAGCGGGCGCCGTCGTCCGCCGTCCCGGATCCGAGGGCCGGCGCCTGAAAGGCGTACACGTAGTCCTTGGCGCGGGGATCGGAGGAGGTGGTGAAGTTGTTGATCCCCGGACTGTATTCGATCATCTCCACGGCCTGTTTCCAGGGGATGTGGATGTTCTCTCCCCCGGGGTACATCTGGGTGGGCGTCGTCCACTGGCGGTCGAGGTTGCCCACGCGGAACAGGTAGTAGAGCTGGTTGGGATCGGTCTCCACCTCGTAGTAGGTCTTGCCCACGTTGGTCGGCAGGTACGTCTCCCACAGGTCGCCCGCCATGATGACGCCCGGGCCCTGCGCACCTGCCGTCCCGGCGAGGAGCAACACCAGGATGCCGGCGCGTGCCGGCTTGAGGTACTTGATCATCGTATTTCCTCCCATGAGTCCCTGATCGGCTCAGAAGTCCAGGCTCACGCCGAGCCCGATCTGGCGCGGCGGACCGTACAGCGGGATCGACTGGCCGCTGAAAGCGCGGTTCAACTCCCCCGTCGGATCCTGGTCCTCTTCCCACAGGACCTGGCTGGGGATGGTGGAATTGTCGAAGGCCAGCACGTTCTCCCTGTCCAGCAGGTTGGTGATCTCCAGGAAGAAGCCCGCCCGGGTGCCGAGCAGCTCCAGCCCCCGGGTGAGGCGCACGTCCGTGCTCGCGTTGATCGGGCCCCGCTCGGTGGCGCGCTCGCGGGGGTCTTCCGAGGTCTGGGCCAGCGCGTAGAGGAAGCCGCTCTCCAGGCTCTGGATCAGCGACAGGTCGATGCCTGCGGGCAACTGGGCCAGCAGGGACAGGCTCAACTGGTGGGCGCGGTCGAAGCCGGTGGTGAGGGAGTTGTTTCCTCCCTGGACGTTGCGCTCCACCGTGTTGAAGGTCTCCCGGTCCTCCAGGGGGACCTCCGTGTCGCCGGCGGCAAAGGCGTAGCTCGTCTTGTCGGGGTACGGCGTCAGCCGGCCGGCCCCGCCCGAGGCCTTGATGTAGCTGAAGGCATAGTTCAGGCGCCCCGAGATCATCTTGCCCGGCCGCCGGAAGAGGGAGAGCTCGATGCCGCGGGCGTCGGCGTAGCCGAAGCTCGTGGTAAAGGTGTAGGAGCCGAAGCCGGCGCCGGCGGCGGGGTCGGGGTTAATGGCGTAGCCGATGCGTCCGTAGTTCTCGATGTCGCGGTAGTAGGCGGTGATGTCGGCGAGGTAGTCCGGATGGAAGCCCCACTGCAGGCCCATCTCGTAGGCCGTGGCCTCCGGCGGGTCGGCGTTCACGTCGCGCACGTTGGGCAGCGACGGGTTGGCGAAGGTGCCGTACTCGTCGTAGAGCTGCGAGAACGGGGGCGGCGTGTAGAACTTGCCCCACGAGTAGTGCATGGCCGCCGTCTCGGAGATCGGGTGCGAAATGCCGAGGCGCGGCTGCCAGAACATCTTGGTCTCGGCGTCGTCGCCGAGGCGCGCCTTGCGCGTGATCTGGCCGTTGGACAGGGTATCCTGCATCGAGGGATTGAAGAAGTCGGCCAGGACCTGGGCCCCCGGGTTGAACATGTCGAGGCGCACGCCGGCGTTCACGATGACGCCCTCGTACTCGATCTTGTCCTGCACGTAGAGGGCGGTCTCCACAGGATTCAGGGTGTACGCCGTGGTCTCGAAGGGGAAGTTCGGGTCGTAGATGACCTTGACCTGGGTGCGCTGCTGGAACTGGTCCAGGGTGTGGCGCCGGTAGAGCAGGCCGGTCTTCAACTGGTGGTTGAAGTTGTACTGGTGGGTGAGGTCGGCCTTGAGCTGCGTCACGTTTCGCTTCAGCTCCTCGTAGTAGAACCCGGGCTGGCCGAAGCGGTACTGATTGTTGGAGAAGCCGAGGGTGAAGAACTTCTCGTTCCCCGGGTCGGAGGTGAAGAAGGTGAAGTTGCCGTCGGCGTCGACGGCGCTGCCCCCCACGCCCAGGTAGAGCTCGGACTCGGCGGCCGTGTCGATGCGGATGAAGTCCCCGCCCTCGTCCAGAGTTGAGACGCCGTCGCCGTTGTCGTCGGAGAAACCGAACTCGCTCGTCCGGTTGAGCTGGGAGAGCTTGACGTCGATGATCGTCCGCTCCGACAGGGTGTGGCTCAGGCCCAGGTAGGCCAGGACCCCCAGCTTCTTGTTTCCGATCGCCCCCTGCGGGTAGAACTTGAAACGCCCGTTGAAGTCGCGGTTCACCCAGCCGCCGAGCTGGCCGCCGTCGTCGACCGACACGTTGGCGGTGACCTTGAGGGCATCGGTGGGCCGGTGGGTGGCCTTGAGTGAAAAGCGGGCGCCGCGGTTGAGGGCGTTGGCGAAGTTGCCCCGGTCGTCGAGGAAGCGGCCGCTGAAGAAGAAGTTGCCCCGGCGGGTGAGGGGGCCGCCCACGGACAGCTCCAGCTCGTGGCGCAGAGCGTCGCCGTAGCCGATCTCGTCGATGGTGCCCTCGTCGAAGCTGTAGTAGGCCGCCTTGTCCTTCTGCGCATCGTCGTCGGCATCGGCCAGGGCGGCGCGCTCTTCGAGATACTTGGACAGATCGTTGTAGACGTCGGGGCCGGCGTTCTTCGTGCCCGGGCCGGTGCGGTAGAACACACGGGTCTCGAGCTTCTCTCCGCCCTCCCGGGAGACGACGTTGACGATGCCGGCGGTGGCCGCGTCGTACTCGGCGTTGAAGGTCCCGGAGATCACGTCCAGGCTCTGCACGGAGGAAGCGTTGACGCCCACCGAGGTGAACTCGCTGCCCACCGAGCGGTGCGTCGCCGTGTAGGGCGAGTAGACGCCGTTGCCCTCCCCGGCCCGGAAGTAGCTGTCAGAGACGTCGATGCCGTCGAGCAGGACCTTGGTGTCGGCCCGGCGGCCGCCGCGGATGAAGCCCCGGAAAGAGCTGGGTGTGGTGTTGATCAGGTCCTGCAGGCCGGAGACCGGCATGCTGTTGTTGATCTCGCTGGGGTCGATGGTCTGACGAGTAGAGGTCAGGCTCTTCTCCACCGGGGGCCGCTCGGCGAGGACCACGACCACGGGACCCTTGATCGCCTCGGCGGCCAGGGAGAAGTCCACCGTGGTCGTCAGGTCCAGCCGCACGGCCACATCGGTCTTCTGAACGGTCTGATGGCCCACGTAGCCGGCCTCGACGGCGTAGCGCCCCGGCGGCACGTTGAGGATGAAGTAGCGCCCCTCGTCGTCGGTGACGGTCCCCACACGGAAGCCGCCGACCTCGGTGCTCACCCGGGCCCCTATCAGGGCCTGCCCTGATTCGTCGGTGATCGTGCCCGAGATCTTGCCGTAGCTGGCCAACGCGGGCTGGACGCCCAACGCCAGGGCCAGGACCACGAGGGCGAGTGCGGGTCGAACCCTTTGCAGCACCTCCATGGCTCTCCTCCAGAGTGGTTCCTCAGGACTCCGCCCTGCGGAGCCGGAACAGCGGATATTGACTGGGAATTCGGTACAGCGTGAAACATCTAAGTTACGGCCGGAGAGCCGGATGACGCAACGTTTTTCGTCGCAACGTTTGCATGGTGGGCCCCGAGGCCAGGGCCCCGGGAGGAGCTCCCGGACCGGCTGCCCGGCCTGCCCCTGCGGTCGGACTACCAGAAGAACAGGTGATTGCCGGTCATGCCGGTGATCCCGTCGATGAGGCACCACAGACCCCCGGTGGCGTAGTGCCCGAGGATGAGCCCCAGGAAGAAGGGCCTGGCCCGGCGGTAGAGGGTGACGCCGCCGTAGCGCAGGACCGAGGCCTTCACCAGCCAGCCGATGAAGATGCTCGGCATCAGGTGGTGGGTGGTCCACATGGCGCTGATCGGAAAGGCGATGGGGTGCACCGGAAACCAGAGGAACCGCTTGGAGGCCAGGGTCAGGGCCAGCTGCACCGCCCCGCCCGCGCCGGTGACGCCCAGGAACTCCCAGGTGAACCCCGCCGGGTTGGCGAGGTGGTAGGCGGTGAAAGTGTAGGGCAGGGTGGCGGCCCTCTCTCCGAAGAACCAGAAGCTGAGGTTGAGGGCGCCGTGGCGGTAGCCGAGGGTCAGGACCGTGACCACCGAGGCGCCGGCGGCGCACAGCACGGCCAGCAGGACAGCGGCGGCCAGGCGGCGTCGGTGCCGGGTGATGTAGTGCTCGGCCAGCCGCAGGCCGTGGATGACGGCGGCCATCAGGGTGACGCGCATCCCCCCCGCCCAGGTGAAGGTCATGCCGAGGGCGCCGAGGTTGGCGTGTCCGAGGGCGCTGGCGCCGAAGGTGCCGAGGAGGGCATCCACCGGCACCAGGGGGGCCTTGGTCACCGCCAGCCCGCCTTCGGCGACGATCCGGCTGAGGCCGAACATCACCCCCAGGGCGGTGGCGATCAGGAGCGGCGCCAGCCACCAGGCCATGCCGGCGGCGTGAAGCCAGATCCACATGACGAGCACCGATGCCCCCAGCAGACCGACGGCCTGCCGATAGGACAGGATCTCGTCGCCGTCCTCGCCGGAGCCGGCGGCGACATGGCGCCAGATCCGCTTCAGGTGGTGGCGGGCCACCCAGAGGGAGCTGGCGGCGAGCACCGCCAGGGCCCCGAAGCCCTGGTAGGCCAGGTAGGCCGAACCGAGGGCGATCCCCTCGACGCGCTGAGTCCCGGGGACTCCGAAGTGCAGGAGGACGGCCCGCTCCAGGGTGGTCAGCAGCCCGAGGAACCACATGCTGAACCCGAGCTTGGTGCTCAGCAGGAACCCGAAGCCGACCACGGCGTGGCTGATCGACCAGCGCAACTGGAAGTTCCCGTCCCAGAAGTAGTAGTACTTCCAGATCGGCACCCCCTCGGGAACGATGGGGTAGTAGTTGTGCAGGGCCCGCAGGGAGTACTGCAGGAAGGGGATCAGGATGCCGATCCAGACGGCGGGATTGCGGAAGAAGCCGCTGACGACCCTGCGTCCCTCGCCCTCCTCGCCGATCATCGAGATCGGCACCTGCACGAGGGGGAAGGTGAGCCGCTCGTGCTGGATCCACTGTTTGCGGACCAGCACCATGAGCGCCGTCATCGCCGCGTACGCCGCCAGCAGCAATGGCAGCCACCCCAGCAGCGGCGCCAGCCACGCCATCCAGGGCAGGGGCGTGCCCGACGGCAGCCCCTCGTAGAACCACTTGACCGCCTGCGAGTCGGAGACCCGCATCCACTCCGGCAGGAAGGGCACGATCTCCTCGGCCCAGCCGTTCTCCGGCGTGGAGAAATAGGTCCCCGAGGAGATGTGGGGCAGGAGCTGGCAGACGAGGCCGAGGGTCGGGATCGTGCAGGCCACGGCGGCCATGATGTAGACCGTGGCCAGTTCCGCGGCGGCGAACCGCCAGCTCCGCCGCAGCAGGCCGAGGAGGGGGTTGGCCGCCAGCAGGAACAGCAGGAAGAAGAAGACCGCCCCCGGCGTGCTGTAGTCGAAGTGCAGCGGCGAGCCGGAGACGATCAGGTTCTCGTAGGGAGCGGCCACCCCCAGCAGGACGGAGACCACGGCGCCGGCGAAGAGGGCGCGGAAGGTCACCGCGCCCTGGCGCGAGGTGGATCGGGCAGGGATGGGAGTGGATCCGGGGATCGGGCAGGTCCGCGGGAAGGAGGACGGGGTCGGGACTAAGGTGGGGGGCGGCCAGCGGCCCCGACAAGCCCGGCCCCCCGGCCCGCCACGGGGTGCTCGATCCCGCGGGCGGCTCGCTTCCGCATCCCTTGCGCCTCGACGACAGGCCGGACCATCTTCGCGGTTCAGCGAGCCCCTCGCACCGGGGCCCGGGCCTCCTGGTTCCTGACGGCGGGCCTCCCGGCCACCGGATGCGCCCCCCTCCCCTTCGCCGATGCGAGAACAGCATGACGCCGACTTCGCGCCAGGGCTACGTCGAGCGCCTGCGCCTCTGGGTGCCCGGCGCCCGAAGAGAGGCCGAGGGCCTCCTGGACAGCTGGCTGGCCAGCCTCGACCCGGAACCGCTCTCCGGCCTGCAGCAACCGCCTGCGCTGCCCATCAACCTGGCCCTGGCCGAGGGTTTCCTGGCCCGCGAGGACGGCGACGAGGCCCTGGCGGATGCGGCCGCCCGGCGTCTGGCCGGGTACGGCCGCTTCGCCGAGGCCTATCCCCGCGACCTCATACCGGACCGCCCCGAGTTTGCCGGCGGCCTGCCGGCGCAGCCCAACTTCTTCCACCTGTCGACGATGGCCGAGGCCTACCTGGGCATCCGCGAGAGCGCCGCGGTCACCGAGGATCAGCACCGGGCGATCCGCGGGATCCTCGCCGAGAGCTGCGACCTCATCTTCGCCTTCCCCGAGTGGGGGGCCCACAACCGCACGGCCATCCGCGCCTGGGGACTGCTCGCCGCCGCCCGCGCCTGTGACGGCGACCCGCGCTCCCCACGCTGGGAGCGGATGGCGCGGGAGCTGATGGCCGACAGCCTCGAGGGCTGGACGATCGAGGACGCCATGCACTACCACTCCATGTGGACCCAGGCGATCCTCGGCTACCTCGATCTCGCCGGCGGGGAAGCGGCCTTCTTCCGCCAGCCCACCAGCCGCTTCTACTTCGAGTACTACCTCAACCTGCTGTGTCCCATCGGCGGCGTCGCCGACTTCGGCGACTCCTGGTGGGGATCGAACCTGCCCAAGTACCTGCCCATCTTCGAGCGCGGCGCCCGCGAGTACGGCGACGGCTGCCTGCGCTGGGCCGCCGGCGAGGTCTTCGAGCGCCTGATGGAACGCCACGGCCCCGGACCCTTCGGCGACCCCGTGATCTGGGTGCAGGCGGCCAACTGGATGGACGAGACCGTCGAGCCCCGCGCCCCCACCTGGAGGGGCCGCGAGGTGCTGGACGAGCTGGCGGGCAAGAAGGTCGTCTTCCGCGGCGGGTGGTCGCGGCAGGACACCTTCCTGCTGCTCAACTACAAGCCGGACAGCGACTACGGCCGCACCCAGCGGGACTACCTCGAGCACACGATCCCGGTGGAGGCGGAGAAGGCCCATCACGGGCACGCCGACGAGAACAGCATCTCCACCCTCACCAGCCGGGGCGCCCTGCTGCTCCACGACGGCGGCTATCGCGAGAAGCTGCCGAACGGGCACTACCGGGCCGACCTCTACCACAACCGCGTCGTGGCGCGCAACGAGCTCATGCGCGAGGGGGACTCGCTCTACGACTTCCTGCACAACGACGGGCGCTACCGCCCGGTGGAGACGAGCCGCATCGACTACCGGCGGTTCTCGCGCGTCGAGTTCTCGCGCACCCGCGTCGTCGACCGCGGCGCCGGGTACCTCCACGACCGCGTCATCGCCTGGCTCCTCGACGAGGAGATGTTCGTCGTCATCGACGGAATCCAGGCCCTGCGGGACGACGTCTTCACCTTCTCCAACCTCTACCACACGCAGAAGGTGCTCCAGGAGGGGGAGGGCTGGTTCGACACGGCCATCGATTCCGTGCGCGCCCAGGCGGGCGGGGAGGTCTACACGGCGCCGGAGGAGGCCGCCGCCCTGGCCGTGGTCTACCCGCCGCGGCCGTGGTTCTGGCATGGCCGGGAGCCGGTCCGGCGCCACTGGCAGGAGGAGGTCCTGCTCCACCAGACGACCTCGGGCCGGCTGGCGGCCGGCAAGTGGGTCGTCTTCTACTCGGTCCTGGCGCCCCACGGCCGCGGCGAGGACCCGGCCGCCATCGCCGCCCGCATCCGCGTGGCCGGCGTCGACCGCCCCTCCGCCGCCGGCCTCGTGGTCGACTCCGACCGCGGCGAGACGCTCGTCGGCGTCAAGCTCGACCGCGAGGAGGAGCTGCTCATGGAGGACGTGCGCCCGCGCTACACCTGGGACTCCGGCCGCACCCGCTACGGCTGGATCGAGACCGACGCCCGCTTCGTGTGGGCCCGGCGCCGGGAGGGGTCGGTCTCGTACGCCTGCACCGAGGCGATGCGCCTCGACTGCGGCGGCTCCACCCTCCTCGATGCGCCGTCGTACCAGTTCACCCTGCAGTACGCCGGCCCCAAGGTCAGGGACAGCCCGTCCAAGTGGCGGGCCTGGGAGGAGGAGGACGTGGGGCTTCCCGGAGGGACGGGCGGCGGCGGCTAACGCGGCGCCAGCCGCTCCAGCAGTTGCAGGCGCAGGGACTCCAGGACATCGAAGTTGACGATCTTGCCGCCCTCGGCGTCGACGATGTAGAAGGCGTCGGTGGCGCGGTCGGTGACGGTATTGATGATCGCCATGTGGATGTGGCAGCCCTGCTCGCCGAGGCAGTGGGTGATGGTGTAGAGCAGGCCCACCTCGTCCTGGGCGTTGACGTCGACCACGGTGTAGCGGTCGGAGACCTGGTTCTCGAAGAGCACCTCCGGATCGCGCACGGGCCGGTCGCGGCGGCGGCTCCAGTTGGCGCTGTAGCGGTCGAAGAGCTCCTGCACGGCCAGCTCGCCGGCGATCACCTGCGACAGGCGCCGTTCGAGGCGCTGCTTCTTCCACGGGGGCAGGGCCGCGGTGCCGTCCACGTCGGTGACCTGGAAGGTGTCGATGACGACATCGTCGTCGCGGGTCTGCACGTCGGCGCGCAGGATGTTGATGTCGTGGACGGCGAGGACCCCGCAGATCTCGGCCAGCAGGTGGCGCTGGTCGCCGGCGCAGACGACGACCTCCGTGTGGTCGGGGTGCTCCACGTACTCCAGCAGCACCCGCTCCCCCCCGGAGGCGCGGGCCTCCACCAGCGCCAGGTGCCGCTCGATCTGCTTGCGATCGTAGGCCAGCAGGTAGCGTTCGGACAGGCTCCCCACGTGGGCCTCGAAGGCCTCCACCTTCTCCGGCGCCCAACGGCCGCGGACCCCCTCCAGGTGCCCGTCGACGATCGCCCGCGCCCGGGCGCGCTCCTCCAGGCTCTCCATGCCCGAGGCGAGCTGCTCCATGGTCTTGTGGTAGAGCTCCCAGAGCAGGGCGCCCTGCCAGTCGGTCCAGGCGTCGGCGGCGACGGCGGACAGGTCGGCGTAGGACATCAGGTAGAGGGCGCGCAGCCAGTCGGGTTCGGCGAAGCGGCCGGCGAAGTCGGCGATCATGCGGTGATCGTCGAGGTCGCGGCGCTTGGAGATGGTCACCATCTCCTGGTGGTTCTCGATGAGGAACAGGACCTGCCTCGTATCCGCCTCGGACAGCCCGATGCGCTCGCACAGCCCGGCGCCCATGCGCAGGCCGACGCTGATGTGCTCCTCGCGGCGGGACTTGCCGATGTCGTGGAGGAGCATGCCC
Organism: Candidatus Latescibacterota bacterium; assembly: GCA_964291625.2. Classification (GTDB taxonomy): domain Bacteria; phylum Latescibacterota; class UBA2968; order UBA8231; family UBA8231; genus UBA8231. Next base: position 1,363,943 of record OZ220089.1, read on the forward strand.
AGAAAGAGCAGCTCCTTGCGCTCGATCTCGGAGGCGGCCAGCACCAGCGACGGCGGTCCCTCGCCGCGCAGCAGCTCCTCGAGCTTCTCCAGGCCCACCAGGGTGTGCTCGTCCACCGTGTAGAGGTGGTAGATGTCGTACTGCACCAGGCAGGTCAGGTCCCCGAACTCCGGGAGGTAGGCGCCGAGGACGCCGAGATCGTGCATCGCCCTCAGGGTGGCGGCGGTGTTCCGCCGGCGCTCGAGGATGCGCAGGAAGAGGTCGCGGGCTTCCGGGCGGCGGCGCACGCCGTCGTCGATCAGGTGGGTCGACTGGCGCAGGAGGCGGCAGACCGGCTCCGACAGGTACAGGCGCCGGGTCTGGGACAGGCGGAAGATCGACAGCAGCCGCAGCGGGTCGGCGGCCAGCCACTCGGCGCCGCCGGGCAGCTCGATCTGGTTGTCGACGGCCACCACCCCCGGCTCCAGCAGCAGCCGCCGGCCCCGCCGGGGTCCCGCCGCCAGGCGGTCGAAACCGAGCCGCGCCGCGTGGAAGGCCTGGCTGGCATGCAGGTAGTAGTCGCGGAGGAAGGCCTCCACGGCCAGCTCGCGGCCGCGGTCGGCGCCGGTGCGGTCCGGCGTCCCCACGCGCAGCAGGTCCCCCTGGCTCGGCAGCTCCCCGGGGGCGCCGACGGCGCGGTCGAAGTAGCCGAGGCTGCGGGCCACGACGGGTTTGATCTCGTTGCCGAGGACGTCGTGCTTGCGGCCCATGGAGAAGTGCAGCTCGTGGCGGATGCGCCACAGGAAGTCGCGCCCCCCCGCCAGGGCCCGCAGGTCCTGCTCGTCGAGGTAGCGGCCGAGGCCCTCGGCGGCGTCGGCGGTGCGCTCGCGGGCCTTGACGGCCCACTCCAGCAGGTGGATCTCGCGCAGGCCGCCGGGTGATTCCTTGACGTTGGGCTCCAGCAACTGCACCGAGCCGGTGTGGGCCCCGCGCTCCAGGTGCAGCCGCCGCAGGCGCCCGGCGGTGCCCTTCGGCAGCCGCGCCAGCAGGCGCTTGCGAAAGTCGGCGAAGAGCCCGGCGTCGCCGGCCAGCAGGCGCGCGTCGAGCATGGCCGTGCACGACTCCAGGTCGCGCGACATCTCGACGCATTCCGAGAGGGTGCGGCTGCTGTGGCCGATGTCGAAGCCGAGGTCCCACAACGGGTGCAGGACCCCGGCGACGAGCTCCGCCTTCTTGTCGCGCTTGCGGGCGAAGAGGAAGAGCAGGTCCACGTCGGAGCGGGGCGCCATCTCGCCGCGGCCGTAGCCGCCGAGGGCGGCCAGGGCGTGGCGCACCTCCGGGTGGGGGCCGGCCCCGGTCTCCCAGGCGTCGAGGACGACGGCGTCGGCGGTGGCGGCGATGCCCGCCGCCGTCTCGAGGCCGCCGGCGCCGGCCTTGTGGGCGCGGGACAACTCCTCCAGGCGCCACTCCCAGAAGCCGAGCCGGGCCTCGGTGGAAGCGCCGCGGTCGCGCAGCTGCCGGCGCAGATCACGCAGCAGTCCGTCCCTGGAGTCGCCTTGGGGCGGGGACATGGCTCGGGCTGGAGGATCGCCGGGGCCGCTCAGGGCCGCCCGGCGGCGGAGTTCCGGAGGCCGGGGCCGCCCGCGTTCACTTGGCGGGGCTCCGCCCCTTGTCCTTGGGGCGCCGGGCGGGAGAGGCGGCCTTGGGCTTGGGCAGGCCGATGCGGCCGCGGCCCCGGACGGCCGGCTTTCCGGCACCGGTCTTCGGCGGCCGGGGACCGGCCTTGCCGCGGCCGGCGTGAACCACCTTCAGCACGTCGTCGAAGTCGTCGGCGAGCACGAAGGAGACGGCGCCGCGGACCTCGGCGGGCACCTCCTCCAGGTCCTTCTGGTTGCGCCTCGGCAGCACCACGGTGCGAATGCCGGCCCGCTGCGCCGCCAGCACCTTGTCGCGGATGCCCCCCACCGGCAGGACCCGGCCCCGAAGGGTGATCTCGCCGGTCATGGCCACGTCGCTGCGCACCGGGCGGCCGGTGAGCATCGACACCAGGGCCACGGCCAGGGCCACCCCGGCGGAGGGGCCTTCCTTGGGCGTCGCCCCCGCCGGCACGTGCAGGTGGATGTCGGACTTCTCCAGGCCCTTCACGTCGATGCCGAGGTCGCCGGCCCTCGCCTTGAGGAAGCTCAGGGCGGTCTGGGCCGACTCCCGCATGACCTCTCCGAGTCGGCCGGTGAGGATCAGGTTCTCCTTGCCGTGCATGCCGGTGGCCTCGATGAACAGGATCTCGCCGCCGGCGGCGGTGGCCGCCAGGCCCGTGGCCACGCCGACCTCGTCGCCGCGGTCGGCCACCTCGGGGAAGAACGGGGCCGGCCCCAGGTAGTCGTCCAGGCGCCGCGCCGCCACCTTGATCGGGCTCTTGCGCCCGTCGACGAACCGGCGCGCCGACTTGCGGCACACGGTGCCTATCTGGCGCTCCAGGTTCCTCACCCCCGCCTCGCGGGTGTACTCCTCCACCAGCCGCAGGACGGCCTCGTCGGCGATCTTCAGCCGCGCCGGGGTCAGGCCGTGCTCGGTGATCTGCCGCGGCAGCAGGTGGCGCCGGGCGATCTCCAGCTTCTCCTCGGGGGTGTACCCGGGGATGGGGATCTCCTCCATGCGGTCGCGCAGGGCCGGCGGCACCGTGTCGAGGAGGTTGGCGGTGGTGATGAACATGACCTGCGACAGGTCGAAGGGGACGTGGAGGTAGTGGTCCTCGAAGGCGGAGTTCTGCTCGGGGTCGAGGACCTCGAGGAGGGCCGCCGAGGGATCGCCGCGGAAGTCGGCGCCCACCTTGTCGATCTCGTCGAGCATGAAGACGGGGTTGTTGGAGCCGGCCTTCTTCATGCCCTGCACGATGCGCCCCGGCAGGGCGCCCACGTAGGTGCGCCGGTGGCCGCGGATCTCGGCCTCGTCGTGGACGCCGCCGAGGCTGATGCGCGTGAAGGCACGGCCCATGGCGCGGGCGATGGAGCGGCCCAGGGAGGTCTTGCCCACCCCCGGCGGTCCGACGAAGCAGAGGATGGGACCCTTGGTCTCGGCCCGCAGCCGGCGCACCGCCAGGTACTCGAGGATGCGCTCCTTCACCTTGTCGAGGCCGTAGTGGTCGTCGGCCAGGATCCCCTCGGCCTCGCCCAGATCGAGGTGGTCCGGCGTCGACACCGCCCACGGCAGGTCGAGGATCCAGTCGATGTAGGTGCGGGCCACGGAGTACTCCGGCGACGCCGGCATCATCTGCTCCAGCCGCCCCAGCTCGCGCTCCACCGCCTCCTTCGCCTCCTCCGGCAGCTGGGCGTCCTCGGCGCGCTGACGCAGGTCCTCGTGCTCGGCCCCCGAGGGATCGGACCCGGAGAGCTCCTTCTGGATCTGGCGAAGCTGCTCGCGCAGGTAATGCTCGCGCTGGGTCTTGCCCATCTTCTCCTGCACCTGGTGCTGGATGCTGGCGCCGACCTCGAGGATCTCCTGCTCCCGCGCCAGCACCCGCGACACGAACTGCAGGCGCTCGGAGATGTCGACCTCCTCCAGGACCTTCTGCTTCTCCTCGAGGGGCACGTCGAGGTAGAAGATGACGAGGTCGGCCAGCCGCCCGGGGTGCTCGATGTTGACGGCCACGACCTTCAGCTCCTCGGGCAGCTGCGGCGAGAGGTCGACGACGGCCTGGAACTGGGCGTTGACCCCCCGCATCAGCCCCTGCACCGCGGTCGACTCCTCGTCGCCGGCGTCCTGCAGCTCGCACACCTGCCCCACGAGGAAGGGATCGGCGGTCTCGATCGACTGCAGCCGGGCCCGTGTCAGCCCCTGGATGATGAAGCGCACCGAGCCGTCGGGCAGGCGCCAGATGCGGTGGATCTTGGCGATCGTGCCCACGGGGAAGACGTCGTCGATCCCCGGCTCCTCCACCTCGACCTGCCGCTGGGTGAAGATGCCGATGGGAGAGTCCTCCTCGGCGGCGCTCTCCAGCGCCTTGAGGGAGCGCTCGCGCCCCGCCGTGAGCTGGTTGGGCATGTGCGGATAGACGACGGTGTTGCGCAGCGGCAACAGCGCCATCCGACGCTCCGGGGCGGGATCGGCGGGGGTGCTCTCGGGGGTGTCGGAGGCCTGGCTCAAGACTCTCTCCTGGGTCTCTCCGGATGGCCGGAAAGGGCCCTCCGTTGAGCTCGTAAGTAACGGATAAATCTCCACTTCTGTGTTGTCCCGTGTCAAGGTCGAGGGGGGCCCGCGGCGGTCTCCGGCGCGCCGGTCCGGCGCTTGACATCGTTCGCGTGATCCCGGTATAGTGGCTGCATGAGTCACCCCACCGCTGCGCCCCGCGAGTCCGCCCTGCTCGTCGGCCTGGCCCTGCCGGGCATGCCCGCGTGGGAAGTGCGGGAGTCCCTCGACGAGCTCGCCCGCCTGGCCGACACCGCGACCCTGGCCGTGGCCGAGCGCCTGCTGCAGACGCGCCCCCGCGTCGACCCCGCCTACTACATCGGCAAGGGCAAGGCCAACCAGCTGCGCGAGCTGGCCGAGGGCTGCGGGGCCGACATGGTTCTCTTCGACAACGACCTGTCCCCCGCCCAGATGCGCAACCTCGAGAAGCTCACGGAGATGCGCATCCTCGACCGCAGCGCCATCATCCTCGACATCTTCGCCCGCCACGCGCGCACGCGCTCGGCCCACGTGCAGGTCGAGCTGGCGCAGCTCAAGTACCTGCTGCCGCGCCTGACCCGCGCCTGGACCCACCTGTCGCGCCAGGCCGGCGGCGGCGCCATCCGCGGCATGGGGGCCGCCGGCGGCCGCGGCCCTGGGGAGACCCAGCTAGAGGTCGACCGCCGCCTGGTCCGCACCCGCATCGGCACCCTGCAGAGCGAGCTCAACCGCATCGGCTCGCAGATGGCCAATGCGCGCAAGGGCCGCGGGGATCTCTTCCGCGTCGCCCTCGTGGGCTACACCAACGCCGGCAAGTCGACCCTCATGCGGGCCCTGTCCGGCGCCGACGTCCTCGTGCAGGACCAACTCTTCGCCACCCTCGACTCCACGACCCGCTCCGTCGACCTCGAGGGCGGGCCCCGGATCCTGCTCACCGACACGGTGGGCTTCATCAACCGCCTGCCCCACCATCTCTTCGCCTCCTTCCGCGCCACCCTCGAGGAGGCCGCCGAGGCCGACCTGCTGCTGCACGTGGTCGACCGCTCGCACCCGCAGTACGCCCACCAGATGGGCACCGTCGAGGGCGTCCTCGCCGAGCTCGGCATCGAGGACCGGCCGCTGCTGGTGGTCCACAACAAGATCGACCGCCTCGATCCGGACGGAGATGAGGAGGAGGAGACCACCGCCTGCGGCCGGGAGGACGTGGTGGCCGTCTCCGCCCTCACCGGCACGGGCCTCGACGACCTGCGCGCCGCGATCCGCGGCCACTGCCAGGAGCAGGAAGTCACCCTCGACCTGTGCATCCCCCAGGCCGAGGGCCGGCTGCTGTCGCAGCTGCACGAGCAGGGAGAGGTCCTGGAGCAGTCCTACGACCCGCGCGAAGTCCGCCTGCGGGTGCGCCTCGGCCGCGCCTGGGCCGAGCGCTGGAGCCTGGAGCGCTTCCAGCCCACCGAGGCCGGTCCCTAGCCCTCCAGCTTTCCCTCTTTCACGGAATCGGCGATCAGCCGCCGCGCGAACTCCCACAGCGCCGGCGAGCCGTCGGCGATGTGCTGGTTGCGGTCCACCACCTGGGCCGCGCGCACGCCGTGCCGCCGCCAGCCGGTGACGCCCTCCATGTGGTAGTTGAGGATCAGCGGCTGCAGCCGGTCGAGGGCGGCCGCGTACCGGGCCTCGGGAGTCTCGCGGGCCTCGAACTCCTCCCACAGCCGCCGCAGGGAGTCGCCCTGGTCCTCGGGCAGCAGCCCGAAGATCCGCTCCGCGGCGGCGCGCTCACGCTCCTCCTTGCCGACGTTGGCCTCCTCGTCGTAGGCGAAGGTGTCGCCGGCGTCGATCTCCACGAGATCGTGGATCAGGTGCATGGTCAGCACCTTGCACAGGTCCACCTCCGCGGCAGCGTGCTCGTGCAGGACCACCGCCATCAGCGCCAGGTGCCACGAGTGCTCGGCGTCGTTCTCCCAGCGGCTGTCGTCGGTGAGGCGGGACCGCCGGAAGACCTGCTTGAGGCGGTCCACGGCGACGATGAATTGGATCTGTTGGGTGAGCGGGTCGGGGGGTGGCATGGGGCTGTCCATCAGAGGTTGGTGGGCATCGCTATTTCTGGGATTTGCACGGGCGTTGGTTCAGTTTCCAGCCGTTCAGCCTCCTTACCTCCAGCAGCTTTTCCCGGGACACATGCAGATCCACGTCCAGATGGCGTTTCAGCTCGGAGTCATCCATTGAAAGGGGCACATCCTTCTGCAGCGAGAATCCGTGCTTCAACACGCACACGTGGAGGGTCAGCCCCTCGGCCTCCAGATCCTCCTTGTGTTTGCCGCCCCGCACCACGCCGATCCCCTCCCTGATCACCCCCAGGAAATTGGCGATGGTCGAGTTGTCGGTGCTCTCCAAGAGGTGGAACCAGAGGCCCCAAACAGGCTCGCGCATCAGCTTCAGCACGTCCTTGTGGATTGGAAAGACGTTACTCTTGTTGGATTCTCCACCCTTAGTGGACCACCCACCCGCCTTGAACTCGACGTTGCAGCGGCGGCATCTCGTCTGGAGGTCATATACGGTGAGGTCCGTCTGAGCTGAGATCTCCTTCGTCTCACCGGTGAACTGGTAGGTCTTGTCGGTAGGCGTCTCGACGGAATACCTGAACTGCCCGGCCGTGCACAAGGCTTCGACGAAGGCGAACCTGGCCCCCTGCTCACTGACACGCAAATCCCCCTTCTCGCCCTCCTTCTTCCCACGGTAACGCGGAAAGAGGAGGCGACATCTGTCGGTGTCGTTCGACTGGCATTCGCTTCGCTCGTACGCCTCCCACAGCAGACGGTCCGTCCGCCTGCACTGACTCGAGATGCCCGCGGGCACCGTCGTCGTGGAACTTTCCACTGGTCCTCCCTTCGAGAGGTCGTTGTAGTGTGGTGGTCACCGGCAACGGTAAGGCCTCCGGCCGCAGCAGGTCCACCCTCAGACCTCCCACGATTCGCCGTCCCTCTGGCGCGTCCAGAGCCAAGCCCACGTCGAGCAGGACCCGCTTCCCTTGGGCCTCGATCTCGATGCAGGTGCCGCCGTGCTTCCTCGGGACTTCCACGGCCCGGCCTCGGACCGTCTCCGGCGTGCCGGAAGGAACGCCTCGGAGGGAGGCCCGGCCGCTGTTGACGAGAGCTTGAACGCCCCCCTAAGCTAGCGCGCAAGCTGACCCCCGCCGCGGGCGCGGGGCAACTTCCGGGCAGAGGTTCCCATGGATTGGCGCGACATCGCCAGGCGCATCGAGGCAGGTGAGGACGGGAAGACCGAGTTCAAACGGGATCTCGCGGAACTCTCCGGCATCGGCCGGGCGATCTGCGCCTTCGCCAACGCCGACGGCGGCCTGATCATCCTGGGCGTCGACGACCGCGGTGCCATCGTCGGCGTGAGAGAGGATCCCGATGCGGCCCAGGAGAGGATGACCAGCTTTCTGCACTCGGGATGCAGCGCTCCGGTTTCCGCGCGCTGCGGGCGGCACGACGCCGCCAACGGATGGGTGCATTGGATCGAGGTGCCCCGCCAGCGGGGGTTCGAGCCGCTCCACCACCGCGGACGCGTATGGATCCGGCGGGAACGCAGCAGCGTGGAGCCGTCGCCCACCGAGCTCCAGGAGCTGTACAACACCTTCGGCTTTGTTCTGACGGAAGAGCAGGTCATCCCCGCGGCGAGCATGGAGGACATCGACGCCGGAGCCTTCCGGTCCTTCCTGCGCGCCCAGGGGCTCGATACCGAGGAGGAACCGCAGCCGCCCATCGGCGACGACCTCCGCAACCGGCGCATTGTCGCGGAGTTCGACGGAACCCTGTGCCCTACCCTCTACGGATTGATGGCCTTCGGCAGGGAGCCGCAGGCGCACCCCCAGACGGCGAGCTTCTTCGTCCAGTGCACCGCCTATGCCGGCGAGGACCGGGCCTCGGAGGTCATTCTCTCCGGAGAGGGAAAAGAGCGTCTTGATGAGCAGGTACGCCGCGCCGCGGGATGGGTTCGAGGCCTGGGCTGGACCGAGCGGTACCACGGCCTCGAACGGGAGGACAGGCCCCTGATCCCCGAGAAGGCGTTGCGGGAGGCGATGGTCAACGCCGTCGTCCACCGCGACTACGCGATCACCGGGGCAAAGGTCCTGCTGGAAGTGTTCCGGGACCGCCTCGAGGTGACCAGCCCCGGCACCCTGCCGAATCACATGAGGGTCGAGAACGTTTACTCCGGCGGGAACCCCCGGTCGCGAAACGAGCTGATGGCCAACGCCATCCTCGTCGCCCGCCTGATGGAGCAGCGGGGACGGGGATGGCCGGTGATGCGGCAGGCGATGCGGGAGTTCAATGGCACCGAGCCGGAGCTCGTGCAGGAGGAGGGCGGGAAGTTCGTGCGCGTTACGTTCCGCATTCGAGACCGCGGCGGCGGCTGATTCGCAGACCGTCGAGCACTCCTACCTGCCGGCGGCCGTCTCAACGCATTCCTTCACCAGCAGCAGGCTTTCGTTCGATCCGTCCAGCAGCCGCTGCATCGGCGTTTCTCCCTCCAACGCCGGGTGCGGCTCCCAGAGCCACTTGTTCTCGCTCTCCTCGCTTGGGAACAACGCGGACAGAGTCTTTCGAATGCGGAAGAGATGAACGACCCGGTCCTCGATGTCGCGTCCCCTGAGAGCAGCACGACCATTCAGCAGATCGCGCAGATAGGGCATATCCGCCGGTTTGAGTCCAAGCAAGGGTGCGGCGTCGTCAGGGTTCAGCTGCCAAGTCCGCAAGAGTTCGTCGACGAATTGGACGGGGCCGGCCAACCGGCCTTGAGCTTCCATCCTCAATTTCGTGGCGCTGCCCACTATGACGAACCCCCCTCCCCCAGCGCCCCCACGATCCGCCCCGCCGAGATCGACCCCACCGTCTCGCCGCTGTCATCCACCACCACCGCCTCGGTCGGCGCCGGCGGCGTCAGCAGGGGCAGGGCGTCGCCCAGGGACATCTCCGTCGAGATGCGGGGCGGCCCCTGCAGGCTCTCCTTCACCGGCCCCATCAGCGAACCCACGCGCAGGACGCGGCCGCGGTTGATGTTGCGGGTGAAGTCGGCGATGTAGTCGTCCACCGGCTCCAGGACGATCTGCTGGGGGTCGCCGTTCTGGACGATCGCGCCGTCGCGCAGGATGGCGATGCGGTCGCCGATCTCGATCGCCTCCTCCAGGTCGTGGGTGACGAAGACGATCGTCTTGTGCAGCTCCTGCTGCAGCTCCAGCAGCAGGGCCTGCATGTCGGTGCGGATCAGGGGGTCGAGGGCGCTGAAGGGCTCGTCCATGAGCAGGATCCCGGCGTCGGTGGCCAGGGCCCGCGCCAGTCCGACGCGCTGCTGCATGCCCCCCGAGAGGCGCCCCGGGTAGGAGTCCTCGTAGCCCTGCAGGCCGACGCGCTCGATCCAGCGGCCGGCGCGGTCCGTCCACTCGGCGCGCGGGACCTGCTGCATCCTCAGGCCGTAGGCGACGTTCTCCAGCACCGTCTTGTGGGGGAAGAGGGCGAAGCGCTGAAAGACCATGCTCACCTCGTGCCGGCGGAAGTGCTGCAGCTCCTGCCGGTCGAGGGCGAGCACGTCCCGGCCGCCGACGAGGACCTCGCCCTCGGTCGGCTCGATCAGGCGGTTGACGTGGCGGATCAGGGTCGACTTGCCGGAGCCGCTGAGGCCCATGACGACCTGGATCGTCTGCGCCTCGATGGTCAGGTCGATCCGGCGCAGGCCGAGGATGTGGTCGTGGTCGGCGAGGAGGTCGTCCTTGCCGACGCCCTGGCGCACCAGGGCCATGGCCGAGTCCGGATCGCGGCCGAAGATCTTGTAGAGGCCGCGGATCTCGATGCCGGCCGGGGCGCTCACCGGTTGGCCTGCAGGCGCCGGCCGCAACTCTGGGTGATGCGGTCGAAGACGATGGCCAGGGCGACCACGGCGGCGCCGTTGAAGAGCCCGAGGGCGAAGTACTGGTTGGTCACCGCCCGCAGCACCGGCTGGCCGAGTCCCTTGACGCCGATCATGGAGGAGATGACGACCATGGAGAGGGCCATCATGATGGTCTGGTTGACGCCGGCCATGATGTTGGGCAGGGCCAGGGGCAGCTGCACGCCCAGGAGCCGTCGCCGGGAGTCGGCGCCGAAGGCGTCGGCCGCCTCCAGGACCTCCTTGTCCACGAGGCGGATGCCGAGGTTGGTGAGACGGATCACCGGCGGCACGGCGTAGACGACCACGGCGATGACGCCGGGGATCTTGCCAAGGCCGAAGAGCATGACCACGGGGATCAGGTAGACGAAGATCGGCATGGTCTGCATGATGTCGAGGACGGGGGTGACGACGGCCTGCACCCGGTCGGAGCGGGACATGGCGATGCCGGCGGGGATGCCGGCGGCCACGGCCATCAGCGTGGAGACGAGGATGATGGCGAGGGTGCGCATCGTGTCCTCCCACATGCCGAGCCAGCCGATGGCGAAGAAGGTGACCACCACGCCGGCGGTGAGGAGCCGGCTCCGGCTCGCCAGGAAGCAGAGCCCGGCGATGACGGCGATCATCAGCCACCAGGGGGTCGCCAGGAGGAGCTGCTCGAAGCGGATGAGCAGGTAGAGGAGGGGGTCGAAGAACGCCTCGATCGCCTCGCCGTACTCCCGGGAGAACCCCCGGTACGCGGCGTCGAAGGACTTCTTGAGGGCCCGCAGCTGGCCCACTTCGAGGGTCGGGAATTCCCGCAGCCAGTCCGCCATCGGCGCTTCTCCGTCCTGCCGGCGGTCCGCCGGCCCTGTTCGGTGGATTCCGCGGCCGGACCAGCCGCCGGGGGGAGAGGCGGGCCTCCCGGGCGGGCTACAAGCCGGCCTTCACCTTCTCCGCCACCTCGTCCGGCACCCAGGCCCGCCAGACCTCCTCCCGGCTGCCGAGGAAGTACTCGGCCGTCTCGCGGGCCGTGGCCTGGCGCTCGTCCTGCCAGCCCAGGAAGCCGTTGACCACCTCGTTCGACCACGAGAGGCGGGAGAGGAAGTCGAAGGCCCCGGGCGACTCCTCGGCGAAGCGCGAGGTGACCACGGTGAGGACGACACTCGGCTGCCAGCCGTTGGGCCGCGGGTCGGCGCAGTCCTTGTCGGCGATGCAGTCCCAGGTCTCGGGATCGTGCTCCATGCCGCCGAGCCGCACCAGCGGGTAGCGGCCGAGGATCGCCGTGGGCGCCCAGTAGTAGGCGAAGATCGGCCGCCGGCGCTCGTACTGCCGGGCGATGGCCGCCTTCAGCCCCTCGGAGGAGCCGGGGTTGAAGAGGGAGAAGCCCGCCTCCTCCATGCCGTAGGCCTTGAAGAGGTTGACGTTCAGGTGCTCGCAGGCCCAGCCCGGCGGGCAGCCGTAGAACCGACCCTTGCCCGGCTCCTCCTTGTCCGGAAAGAGGTCCGGCCGCTCGCGCACCGCCTGCAGGGTGGTCAGCTCCGGGTTCTCCTCGACCATGTAGTCGGGGATCCACCAGCCCTCGAGGCCGCCGTCGGAGAGGATCTGGCCGGCGATCTTCAGCCGCCCCTCGGCGACGGCCTTGTCCACGGCCTCGCGGGCGGCGTTGATCCAGACCTCGGGGGCGATGTCGGGCTCGCCCTTCTCGGTCATGGAGGTCACCGTGGGCACCGTGTCGCCGGGCACCAGGTCGGGGGTGCAGCCGTAGCCCTCCGACAGGATGATCGCCGTCACGTGGGCGGCCACCGCCGCCGAGGCCCAGTTCATCTCGGCGATGGTCACCTCGCCGCAGGCCGGCTCGTCCGTCTCGGCGGGATCGGCGGCGGCCAGGGGCCCGGTCCAGGCGCCGCAGAGCAGGGCAGCGACGGCCGTGGTTACCCCGGGCAGGGAGCAACTCCGCAACAGTGAGGGCCGCAGCGGGTTCAGCGGCCCGGTCCGGGAGCCGCGCCCCGGCGCACAGACGAACATCCGGCCTGGCCGCTCCGAGAGCCGCCGTGCCTCCAGGGGCATCCGGTCAGCCGCCCGGCCCGGCGATCCACCGAGCCGGGGACCGTGCGCTTGTTCGGGTTCGCGCATCCGGCCTGGGTGCCGCGGGCGCCACGGTGCCTCCAGGAACATCCGGCTAGCCCCGGCCGGCGATCCGCCGGAAGATGGCGAAGTCGTGGGCCTCGATGTGGGCCATGACCCGCTCCATGAGCCAGTCGGGCAGGGCCGAGCCGCCGCGGCGGCTGTAGGCGCTACGGAAGATGCCGGCGCGCACGAAGAGGGTCTTGTGCAGCCACAGGGGGGAGGCGGCGCCGACGATGAGAGTCCGCAGCACCGGGGCCACGATGCCGTGGTAGGCCTGCCGGCCGGCCTCGGGATCGCCGCCGGCGTAGTGGTCGCAGACGGTGCGGAAGGAGTCGATCAGGGCCGGGTGGGGCATGCTGCCCACGGAGCCGCGGTCCAGCTCCTCCGGAAGCCAGTTGCCGTTGCCGCCGCCGAGGACGGTGAGCTCCCGGGGGCCGCCGCCCAGGAGGCCGCGCTCCCGCAGCCCGTCGACGACGGCGCCGATCTTGTCCGGGGCCCCCTGCGATTCCAGCTTGAGGCAGGTGACGCGGGGGGCCTCGTCCACGGCCTTGAGCAGCACCTCGGCCGGGGCGTTGCCGCCGGCGTCCTGCACCATCAGCGGCAGCCCCACCTGCTCGGACAGGTCGCGGAACAGCCGCACCAACTCGTCGCCGCCGTGGCGGTCCGGATTGACCATGGCGAGGTCGACGCCGCAGTCGCGGGCGATCGCCGTGTGCTCCAGGGTGCCCGGGCGGCTGGCGTGGGCGGTGGCGGCGATCACCGGCACGCGGCCGTCGACGTGGCGCGCCGCCAGGCTCCACACGCGCGTCTTCTCCGAGTCGGTGAGGACGGCGCTCTCGCTGCCCATGCCGAAGGCCACCGCCTGCGACCCGGCCTCGACGCAGAAGTCGAGCTGGCGCCGCATGGCGTCCTCGTCGATGACCCCCTCGTCGTCGAAGGGCATGGCCAGGACGGGCACGGCGCCCTCGATCCGGGGTCCTGTACTGTCGCTCAAGGGGACGTTCCTTTCTCTGTCTGGGGCGCGTGGCCCATGCGATGCAACTTGCGTTAATTGACCCGCCGGGGCAACCAACCCCATCCACCGGAGAAAAGCCATGTCATCGACCGCCGACGCCGTCGTCATCGGGGGCGGCATCCTCGGCGTCAGCACCGCCCACTTCCTCGCCCGGTTGGGTTTCGGGTCGGTGGTGCTGCTGGAGAAACGCACCCTCGCGGCGGTGAGCACGGGCCACTCGGCCGCGGCGATCCGCACCTTCTACTCCAATCCCCTGACCATCCGCCTCGCCATCCGATCGGCGGGGATGTTCGCCGGAGCGCAGGAGACCTTCGGCGGCTCCTGCGGCTTCCGGCAGAGCGGCTATCTCACCCTGCTCGACGAGGACAGCCTTGACCAGGGGCGGCAGGTGGCCGACATGGAGCGGCACCAGGGCGTGCCCGTGGAGGAGCTTTCCCCCGAGGCGCTGCGGGAGCGCTTCCCCGTGGTCGACCTGGAGCGGGTGGGGGCCGGCATCTTCGAGCCGCGGTCCGGGTACGCCGACCCCCTGGCCACCACCCGGCTGCTGGCCTCGGCGGCCGAGCCGCTGGGGCTGACGGTGCGCGAGGGCGTGGGCGCCACCGGCATCGCCCGGGAGGGGGGCCGCGTGGCCGGCGTGGAGACCGACGCGGGACCGATCTCGACGCCGGTGGTGGTCAACGCCGCCGGCGGCTGGGGGCGCGTCGTCGCCTCGTGGGTGGGGCTGAACTACTCCTTCCGCTGGAGCCGCGAGTCCGACATCGTCCTGGACGTCCCCTTCGAGACCGAGGGGTTCCCGTGGCTCTCCGACCCGCGGCTGCGGTTCTACGCGAGGCCGGCGGGGCCCCGGCGGCTGCTGGCCGGCCTCGGCTTCCCCAAGGAGATCGAGCCCCTCGACATCGAGCGCTACGACCCCGAGATCGACGAGCCCACCCGGCGGCGCATCGAGGACCTCCTCGGCCAGCGCGTCCCCGCCGCCCGCGAGGGGACCTTCGTGCGCGGCTGGTCCTCCTTCTACACCATCACCGACGACTGGCACCCCCTGATCGGGCCGGAGCCGCAGGTGCCCGGGTACTACGCATGCGTCGCCGGCAACGGCCACTGCTTCAAGCTGGGCCCCTCCATCGGCGAGTCCCTGGCGCAGACGATCGCCGGGCACGAGCCCGAGGTCGACCTCCATCCCCTGCGGCCGAACCGGTTCCACGAGGGCGACTACTTCACCTCGGTCTGGGGCGCCGGCAACCGCGCCTGACGCGGTACCCGCCACGAGCCCGTGAAGACCGACCCCATCAAGTTCGAGGTCATCCGCAACGCCCTCGGCGAGACCACCGAGGAGATGTCCGCGGCCCTGCGGCGCAGCGCCTACTCGACCAACATCAAGACCCGCTGCGACTTCTCCTGCGCCGTCTTCGACCGCGACGCCAACGTCCTGGCCCAGGCCTTCGCCCAGGCCAACCACCTCGGGTCGATGGTGCGCCTCGTCCCCCTCGCCCTTGAGGAGTACGGCGTCGACAACCTCGCCCCGGGCGACGCCATCGTGATGAACGACCCGTACCGGGGCGGCGTCCACCTCAACGACATCTTCCTCATCGCCCCCTTCTACTACGACGACGAGCTGTGCGGCTTCGTCGCCAACCTCGCCCACCACGTCGACGTGGGAGGCGGGGCCCCGGCCAGCGTCGGCGCCTTCCAGGAGGTCTACCAGGAGGGGGTCATCATCCCGCCCGTGAAGCTGGTGACGGGAGGCGAGATGAACCCCGACGTCTTCCGGCTGATCCTCGGGCAGATCCGCTCCAAGCGCGAGACGGCCGGCGACTTCCGGGCCCAGGTGGCGGCCAACAACACCGGCATCCGGCGGCTCACCGCCCTCTACCGGCGCCACGGCCGGGGGACGGTGGAGGAGTACGCGGAACGGCTCATCGACTACGCCGACCGGCTGACGCGCGACGAGATCTCCCGCCTGCCGCGGGGGGAGTTCGCCGCCGAGGGCGTGATCGACAACGACGGCTTCACCGACCGGCCGGTGCGCCTGGCGGCGAAGGTCGTCATCGACGACGAGGGGATCCTCTTCGACTTCAGCGGTTGCGCCGAGCAGCGCCCGGCGCCGGTGAACTCCACCCTCTCCATGACCTACGCGGTGGCCGCCTACGTCCTGCGCTGCGCCATCGGCGCCGACGTGCCCCTCAACGCCGGCTTCTACCGCTCGGTGCGCCTCGTGGCGCCCGAGGGCACGGTGGTCAACTGCCGGCCGCCGGCGCCGGTGGTCGGCGGCTGGGAGACCCACATGCGCCTCGTGGAGGTGACCTTCCGGGCCCTCTCGCAGGCCCTGCCCGAGCGCATGCCGGCCGGCACCAAGGGCATGATCTGCCACTCCGGCTTCGGCGGCGTCGACCCGGCCACGGGCGAGTACTTCTGCTTCCTCGAGACCCTCGGCGGCGGCTACGGCGGCCGCTGCCGCAGCGACGGGCCCGACGCGGTGCAGGCCCACGGCCAGAACACGGAGAACGCCCCCGTGGAGGAGACGGAGCTGAACTACCCGGTGCGCATCGAGCGCTACGAGCTGGTGGAGGACTCCGAGGGCCCGGGCCGCCACCGCGGCGGCCTCGGCATGCGCCGCGACTACCGGTTCCCCTCCGGCGAGGCGACCTTCACGATCCTGGCCGACCGCGACCGCTGGGGCCCCCACGGCCTCTTCGGCGGACAGGAGGGCCGCAAGGCCAGCTACGCGGTGGAGCGGGACGGCGAGACCACGCCTCTCGGCTCCAAGGTGACCGTCACCCTGGGGCCCGGCGACGTCCTCAGCTACCGCACCTGCGGCGGCGGCGGCTACGGCCCCCCGCAGGAGCGCGACCCGGAGCGGGTCCTGAAGGATGTGCGCGACGGCAAGGTCGATCCCGCCCGGGCCCGCGAGATCTACCGCGTCGCCGTCGACACCGACGCCTGGAAGGTCGACGAGGAGGAGACCCGGCGGCTGAGGGACCAGGGGCCGGCGTGAGCATGGCGGCGCCCCCGGCCGCGGGCTTCCGCCTCGGCGTCGACATCGGCGGCACCTTCACCGACGCCACCCTCGTGGACGAGGCCAGCGGCCGGGTCCACATCTGCAAGCTCTCCTCCACCCCCGCCGACCCCTCCGAGGGCTTCCTGCGCATCACCTCCCGCATCCTCGACCAGGCGGGGGTCCCGCCGGAGGAGGTGAGCTACGTCGTCCACGGGACCACGGTGGCCACCAACTCGATCATCGAGGGCCGCCTGGCGCCCACGGGGTTCGTCACCACCGAGGGCTTCCGCGACCTGCTGGAGATCCAGCGCCAGATCCGCGCCTCCCTCTACGACGTCCACTTCGAGAAGCCGCCGCCCCTGGTGCCCCGCCATCGCTGCTTCGGCGTGCCCGAGCGCCTCGACGCGGCCGGCGAGGTGGTCCGCCCCCTCGACGAGGCCGCCCTCCGCCAGACGGCGGCGCGGCTCCGGGACGAGGGTGTGGAGTCGATCGCCGTCTGCTTCCTCCACTCCTACGTCAACCCCGCCCACGAGCGCCGCGCCGGCGAGATCCTGCGGGAGCGGTTCGGCGCCGAGGCCGTCTCCCTCTCCTGCGAGGTGGCCCCCGACTTCCGCGAGTACTTCCGGGCCAGCACCACGGTGATCAACGCCGGCATCCGCCCCGCCGTGGCCCGCTACCTGGAGCGCATCGAGACGCGCCTGCGGGAGGCCGGGCTGCAGGCCCCCCTGCTGCTGATGCAGAGCAGCGGCGGCGTCTACTCCTTCCGAGCGGCGGCGGAGAAACCGGTCTTCATGGTCGAGTCCGGACCGGCCGCCGGGGTGATCGCCGCCGGGGCCCTCGGGGAGCGGCTGGGGCGGCGGGACCTGATCTCCTTCGACATGGGAGGCACCACCGCCAAGGCGGGCCTCGTCCAGGACGGCGCCCCCGGCATCACCAAGGAGTACGAGGTCGGCTCGGCGGCGGTCTCCAGCGAGCACGGCGCCAAGGGCGGGGGCTACCCGATCCGCAGCTCCGTCATCGACCTCGTGGAGATCGGCGCCGGCGGCGGCTCCATCGCCTGGATCGACCGCGGCGGCGCCCTGCGGGTCGGGCCGAGGAGCGCCGGGGCCGACCCGGGGCCGGCCTGCTACGGCGCCGGCGGCCGGGAGCCGACGATCACCGACGCCAACCTGGTCCTCGGCCGACTCGACCCCGGCTACTTCCTGGGCGGCGAGATCGGCCTCGACGTGGAGGCGGCGGAGCGGTCCGTCCGCGAGCGCTGCGCCGAACCCCTGGGCCTGGAGACGGTGGAGGCCGCCCGCGGCATCGTGGAGATTGCCAACGCGGCCATGGCCGGCGCCCTGCGCCGCATCTCCATCCAGCGGGGGTACGATCCCCGGGAGTTCACCCTCGTCGCCTTCGGAGGCGCCGGGCCCGTGCACGGCAACCGCCTGGCCCGGGAGCTGGAGATCCCCGAGCTGCTGGTGCCGCCGAGCCCGGGGACGTTCTCGGCCATGGGCCTGCTGGCCACCGACCTGCGCCACGACTTCAACGCCACCCACCTGGAGCCCCTGGGGGCGGCCGGGGCCGGGAGCCTGGCGGCGGCCCTGGAGGCCCTGGAGAGACAGGGGCGCCAAGCCCTGGCCGCCGACGGCGTCGACCCGGCGCGCATGCGGTTCGTCCGCCAGCTCGACCTGCGCTACGTGGGGCAGAGCTACGAGTTGGCGGTGGAGGTCGACGACGCCGGCTTCCCCCCGGAGGAGGTGGGCCGCCTCGCCGGCCGCTTCCACGAGGAGCACGAGCGCGCCTACGGCTTCAAGGCGCCGGGGGAGCCGGTGGAGGTCGTCACCATCCGCCTGTCGGCGGTGGGCGGGATCTCCCGGCCGGAGCTGCGCCGGCTGGAGGCGGACGCCGGCGCCGGCCCGGCGGGGTCGCGGCCGGTATACTTCGAGGAGGCAGGGGGGTTCGTGGCCTGCCCGGTGTACGAGCGCTCCGGGCTCGGCGCCAGCGCCCGCATCGGAGGGCCCGCCGTCGTGCAGGAGCTCGACTCGACGACCTTGCTGCACCCCGGGTACCGCGCCGACGTGGACGACTTCGGAAACCTGCTGATCCGCCCAGAGTAGGACTAGTGCTCCGTTGAGGATGCAGACTGAATCCTTTAATCGTGGTCCATGGGACATATGGCGATCTTGAGGGAGAGAGCCTGCCGTACGAGGGGGACCGCTGCCCCGTTGGAACCTACCTTTTGGAAGGGGAGTCCCAATATGCTTCGTCTTGTCGCCGTTCTCTTTCTTGGCTCAGTTGCCGCGGCTGATGACGCTAGTCCGATTACACATGAGCGACCGCTGTCAATCGGTGAGCATTCTGCTGTTTGGGTAGACTCCTCAGTCTACGAAGCTCGGGTGACTACTCGAATAACCTTGCTGTTTGATGGTGACCTTCGTCTCAGGGTGTTCTCGTGGAGGCCTCCTGATCCAATCTCTATCGAGCCCTCGGAGATCCGGTTTGAGGATCTGGTCGAGGGGGACACGTTGAGTTTTGCCTTCATCACTCGTCTGGAGGAGAGGGGTCTTTGGGCATTTCGTGCAAATTGGTACTTCCAGCCCGCTCCTTGGGTGAATGTTGACGAGGAAGGGGAACTACCCCTTTTGACACAGAGCAGCTATCAGTTCTATGTAGGCACGAGGAATGGGGCAGTTGCGGCCGGGTTCTACGGATGGGCGTTGGACCTTCCTCCCGATCCTCCTCCGCCATCCGATCCTCCAGGCCCCTTGAAGGAGGAGTATCGAGACAAGCCTCCCTGCTACATTGGGATTGAGTTGGACGTTGGCGAGGAGTGCACCGGAACTGATTGGCTGATCAGAAACGCCTATACAGAGCATCCTGAACATGGTCCCACTCTATTGGTGTGTGTCTACCGAGGAGAGACCAATCTTGGTCCGTGTGGCGTGATCTTGGGGAGCGAGTTGCCGAGGGACTCGGTGACGTTACGTCACGCTCTTAGAATCTCTCGGGAAGGCAAGGTGTGGACGTTGGTTGAGATCGTTGACCCTAATTGGGTTCTGCGAGAGGATGAGCTGCAAACCCGGTCGATTCCCACGACCCTGAAGAAGGTCGGCGGCGATGCCCAGCAAGGTCCGAGCGGGAAGCTCCTGGCCGAGCCCCTCGTGGTCTCGGTGAAGGACCAGAACAGGCAGCCCTTGCCCGGCGTCGTGGTCACCTTCGCCGTTGCCGGCGAGGGCGGGACCCTGTCGGCCGTGAGCGACACGACCGACGCCGAGGGCCTGGCAGTGACCGCCCTGACCCTGGGCGAGGAACTCGGAACCTATACCGTCGTCGCCACGGTGGCAGATCTCGAGCCGGTGACTTTCACCATCACGGCCAAGGCCAGCCCAGACTTCGACGGCGACGGCGAGGTCGGGTTTGAGGACTTCTTCCTCTTCGCCGGGTCCTTCGGCGGCAGCGATCCCCGGTTCGATCTGGATGCCAGCGGCGTGGTGGACCTCGCCGACTTCTTCCTCTTCGCCGAGAGCTTCGGCCAGCCACAGCGGGCCAAGCTGGTGGCCTTGGCCCGGGAGCGGCTCGGCCTGCCGCAGCTGCAGCAGAGCGCGCCCAACCCCTTCAACAGCGGCACCGTCATCTCCTGGTTCCAGCTGCTGCCGGGGTCAGCGCGCCTGGAGGTGTTCGCGCTGACGGGCCAGCGGATGGCGGTGCTGCACGAGGGCCCGAAGGAGGCAGGGTTGCACCGCCTGCGCTGGGACGGGAGGGATGAGCGTGGCCGCTCCCTGGCCAGCGGGGTCTACGTCTACCGGCTGGTGACGAGGGACGCCGTCCAGACGCGCAAGCTCACCCTGCTGCGGTAAGGGCCCCCGATGGAGAAGCCCACAACACCCGGCCCGGACGGCCGGTCCTGCGAGACCTGCTACTAGTGACATATCCATGAGAGCTCTGATGATCCTGCTGGGGGCTTGGCCGAGTCTGGCCCTGTCGACTCCCCCTTCTTTGATTGCCAAATACGGATGGGTCACGCCCAAAGCGACCTTCGAGGGCCGACTCCTGAGGGTCCTGAACGACGGAATCGTCGTGACCGTTCAGGATGCCTGGAGCTTCGGAGAGCCCTCTGCCGATCGAAGGATCCTGAGGTATTGGGATCTTGAGTTCGGCATGACGGACACACTCGATCTGCTTCCTCTCATACAAGGCCAGTACTCGCGTCTTGCCATGTCACCAGACGGGGAGCTCCTGGCCGTGATGTTTGACGACTCCGTCAACGTGTCGATCCTCCGTCTTGACACGGGAGAGGTCGTATCGTCCTTCCTGGATGACCAAGCCAAGCCCGATCGACAGCGGCACATGGAATTCTCTGATGGCGGTCGCATGCTTGCCCTGAACAACAAGACCCGAGGTGTCAATTACTGGCGTGTTTCCGATGGGGCACTCGCAGAAGTCCGGCACAACACCTCCATCTCCAGCTCGGTGGCCGTGTCTCCTGATTGGCGAACATTTTCCTACACAAACGGAGTGCAGATCTTCCTGGTTGACAGGAAGGATAGCCTTTGGACCGTGAAGCTACATACGGACACGCGGAGGGATTTTACCCGACGATTCGCTGGCGGCCACGAACTTGACGTCGGAAGAATCAACTACTTCCCTGACGGTCTGTTACTTGCTGGATCTCAGCAAGACTTCGCTGATTATACTTGGGTGTGGGACCTCGTGCCCTTTCCACCCATCACTCTCACGTCTGCGGAGGCTGTCGTCACGGACTCCCTCGGGAATCCTGTGGAAGGGTTGAGTATCCGTCTTACCCATGAACTTCGTGAAATCTACGACGGCGCCATGACAGACAACTTCTTCTTTCATGCCGTTACGGATGAGAACGGCCGTGTTCCCCTGATTGTCCCTATCGACAGCTCCTATGACGTTGAGACCTTCTACCGGTGGGAGGATTCGGGAATAGACTGGACCTCGCTTGGATCTCATCTCTACACCACCAGATGGCGGGGAATCCCCCTGAAACGTGACACCCCATTCACCTTGAACCTGTCTCTTGTTGGAGGGCTCTATGGTCGAAGGCCGTGGGAGATCACCTACACGGCCACCGCTGAGGCGACGCCCGACTTCAACGGCGACGGTGTGACGGATCTCTCCGACTTCTTCCTCTTCGCCGAGGCCTTCGGGGGCACCGATCCCCGCTTCGATCTGAACGGCGACGGCTCGGTGGACCTCGCTGACTTCCTCCTCTTCGCCGAGAGCTTCGGCCAGCCGCAGCAGGCCAAGCTGGTGGCCCTGGCCCGGGAGCGGCTCGGCCTGCCCGACGGCCCGCAGCTGCAGCAGAACGCGCCCAACCCCTTCAACAGTGGAACGATCATCTCCTGGTTCCAGCTGCAGCCGGGGTCAGCGCGCCTGGAGGTCTTCGCGCTGACGGGCCAGCGGATGGCGGTGCTGCACGAGGGCCGGAAGGAGGCGGGGTCGCACCGCCTGCGCTGGGACGGCCGGGATGAGCGTGGCCGCTCCCTGGCCAGCGGAGTCTACGTCTACCGGCTGGTGACGAGGGAAGGCGTACAGACGCGCAAGCTCACCCTGCTGCGATGAGCCGATGCCTGGCTGGTGAAGGTCAGAAACTCAATGCCCACTCTTCACGCTAGAACCAGAGGACCAGCGATGGGTCGCCTGCTGCCGCCGCTACTGGGCGCCGGGTGCCTCCTCTCAGGCTGCCAGAGCGAGGACCGGATCGTCGTTCAGCTCACTGTCGATCCCATCGAGGATCAGATCCTGGACACCGGGGACGAGGTGCAGCTGACGGTGAGCCTCAGCGGAGGGCCGGGAGACCACTTCCTGCATGCCTACTCCAGCGACACCACGGTGGTCGCGGTATCCGTGAGCGAAGGCGTTCTCACTCTCACCGGGGTCGAGACGGGGACCGCCACCGTCACCGTTTCCGTCTCCGCCCCCACCGGGAGGCGGCTGCACGCGGCGGTCTTCCGGGTCACCGTCGATTCTGAACTCCAGAGGGCCGCCCGCGAGCGCGAGGTCCTGGCCGCTTTCCATCACGCCACCGGCGGCCCCGACTGGAAGGAGGCCGCGAACTGGTTGACCGACGACCTGGAGAGCTGGCACGGAGTCACCGTCGCAGACGGACGGGTCAAGTCCCTCATTCTCGAAGAGAACAATCTGAAGGGTGCTGTTGGCGAGGCCCTCGGGATCCTCGGCCGCCTCGATCAGCTGGAGGCAGCCCTGTTCGCTTCCAACGGACTCAGCGGAGAGATACCGGACACCCTGGCCGGCCTGCAGTCGTTGCGGTTCCTGGATCTCCGCGACAACGACCTGAGAGGCCCGATCCCGGAGGCCCTCGGCCGCCTGGACAGCCTGCAGGGGCTGAACCTCCCGGGCAACGACCTGAACGGACCCATCCCCGGAGCCCTCGGCCGCCTCTCCGACCTCGCCCACCTGAGCCTGGCCGACAACGATCTGAGCGGACCCATCCCCGCGGCCCTGGGGGACTTGTCCAGCCTCACCTTCCTTCGGCTGGACGGCAACGACCTCACGGGCCCCATCCCCGAGGCCCTGGGCGGCCTGTCCCGCCTCGGGCACCTGGGCCTGGCGAAGAACGATCTGAGCGGGCCCATTCCGGAGGCCCTGGCCCGCCTGTCCAACCTCAGCGGCCTCTTCCTCCAGGACAACGATCTCAGCGGCGAGATTCCCGAGGCCCTGGGCCGCCTCTCCAACCTCGTCTTCCTCAACCTGTCCCACTGCGATCTCTCGGGAGGGGTCCCCGACACCCTGGGCACCCTCTCCCGGCTGTGGACCCTCGATCTCTCCGTCAACCCGCAACTGACCGGCCCTCTTGCCCCGAGCCTTACGGAGCTGTCGGATCTCAAGTACATCGACTTCCGCGGCACCGGGCTCTGCTCGCCGGCAGACGCCGCCTTCCAGGAGTGGCTCGAAGGCGTTCCCCAAGCCCATGGCCAGGTCTGCGAATGATGCGATCCGACCGCCCCAACATCCTCTTCGTCATGTCCGACGACCACGCCTCCCACGCCATGAGTTGCTACGGGAGCCGCATCAACCGCACGCCCAACCTCGACCGCATCGCCGACGAGGGCATGCGCTTCGACAACTGCTTCTGCACCAACGGCATCTGCACACCCAGCCGGGCCGCCATCCTCACCGGCACCTACAACCACGTCAACGGCGTCACCACCCTGTCGACGCACATGGACAACCGCCTGACCACCTACCCGAAGCTGCTGCGGGAGGCCGGCTACCAGACGGCGATCTTCGGCAAGTGGCACCTCGGGCAGGGGCCGGCCCACGAGCCGGCGGGGTTCGACGACTGGTGCGTGCTGCCGGGGCAGGGCCTCTACCACAGCCCGGTGATGATCGATCCGGGGGGAAAGCGCGTGCACGTGGGCTACGTGACCGACGTGATCACCGACATGTCCCTGCGGTGGCTGCGGAACCGTGACCGCTCGCGGCCCTTCGCCCTCATGGTGCACCACAAGGCGCCCCACCGCGAGTGGGAGCCGGACGCCACCCACGCGCAGATGTACGAGGACGAGGAGATCCCCGAGCCCGAGACCTTCGACGACGACTACCGGAACCGCTCGGCCGCGGCGGCGGCGGCGCGCATGCGCATGGAGGACCTGCAGTGGAAGGACCTGAAGGCCGACGTCCCCTCCGGCCTGTCGCCGGCCGAGGAGAGGAGCTGGCGCTACCAGCGCTACATCAAGGACTACCTGCGGGTGGTGGCCGCCGTCGACGACAACGTGGGCCGCCTCCTCGACTACCTCGACCGGGAGGGGCTGGCCGAGGACACCCTCGTCATCTACACCTCCGACCAGGGCTTCTTCCTCGGCGACCACGGCTGGTTCGACAAGCGCTTCATGTACGAGGAGTCCCTGCGCATGCCCTTCGTGGCCCGCCTGCCCCGGGAGGTGAAGGCGGGCACCACCTGCGACGAGTTCGTCCTCAACGTCGACTTCGCCCCCCTCTTCCTCGACCTGGCGGGGGTGGCGATCCCCGACGAGTTCCAGGGCCGCTCCTTCCGGCCGCTGCTGCACGGCGAGACGCCCCCCGACTGGCAGCGGTCGATGTACTACCGCTACTGGATGCACGGCGACGGCAACCACAACGTCTACGCCCACTACGGCGTGCGCACCCACCGCCACAAGCTGATCCACTTCTACAACGACGGCTGCGGCCAGCCGGGCAGCGGCGACGAGCGCCACCCGCCGGAGTGGGAACTCTTCGACCTGCAGGCCGACCGCAACGAGCTGCGCAGCCTCTACCACGACGAGTCCCAGGCCGCCGTGCGGCGGGAGCTGACGGCGGAGCTGCACCGGCTTCAGGAGGCGGTGGGGGATGAGCGGTATGCGCTCGACGACGGATAGCCGCGGGGGCTACCCGAGGCGGACGGCGCGCAGCTTGTTGTTCCAGTGGTCGCAGATGAGCAGCAGGTCGTCCCGGTAGAGGCGCAGCCCGCAGGGGTGGTTGAGCCGGGCCCGGGTCGCAGGTCCCCCGTCGCCGACATCACCCCCGTCTCCGCAGCCGGCCAGGGTGCGCAGGACCCCGTCGGGGCCGGCGACGCGCACCCGGAAGTTCTCCGTATCCGAGACGTAGAGCGTGCCCCCGTCGGGGCTGACCTCCAGGCCCCGGGGGCGGCCGAGGCGGGCCTCGCGCGCGGGTGTCCCGTCGGCGGAGAAGCCCCCGGTGCCGCAACCGAGGACGGTCTCGATCCGGCCCGAGGCGGCGTCGACGCGGCGCACGACGCAGGCGGCGCTGTCCACGAAGAACAGGTTCCCGGCGCCGTCGAAGCGCAGGGACTCGGGCCGCCCGATGCGGGCCTGACGGGCCGGGCCGCCGTCCCCGGTGCAGCCGTCGAGACCGTTGCCGGCAACGGTGGTGATGATCCCGGTCTCGGCGTCGACCCTGCGGATCCGGTGGGCCCCGGCGTCGGCGATCCAGATGTCGCCCCGGGGGCCGTGCTCGACGGCGGCGGGCGAGATCAGGCAGGCATTGATCGACGGCCCGCCGTCTCCGAGGTCCCAGGGAGAGCCGGTCCCGGCGAGGTTGTGGATCACGCCGTCGCCGTCGACGCGGCGCACGTGGCTGTGGCGGGTGTCGGCGATGAGCACGTCGCCGCCGGGGCCGACCGAGACGTCGGCGGGGTTGCCGAGGAAGGCCTCGGTCGCGGGCCCTCCGTCTCCCCCGTAGGCGCGCGCGCCCTCGCCGGCGACGGTGCGGATGACGCCGGTGCCGGCGTCGATGGCGCGCACCCGCTGGTTCCACGTGTCGGCCACGTAGATGTCGCCGTTGCCGGCCACGGAGAGGCCGCAGGGCCCCCGCAGGAAGGCCGCCGCGGCGGGGCCGCCATCGTGGATCGAGGTGCCCCCGAGAGCCGTGGTGACGATGCCGGTGCGGCCGTCGCACCGCCGCAGGCGGCCCGAGGAGTCCCCCCAGAACACGGTGCCGTCGGGGTCGGCCCACAGGCCGGCCTCCACGGAGTTGATGCGGCTCTCGGGCCCCGGCAGCCTCTCCTCGCCCCAGCCCGGCCGGCCGTTGCCGGCCACGGTGGAGACGCGGCCCGTCCCCGCATCGACCCGCCGCACCCGGAAGCCGTACTTCTCGCCCACGTACATGTTGTCATGGACGTCGAAGAACAGGGCGTCCGGCATCAGCACGGCCGCGTCGGGGCCGAGCTCGCCGTCACCGCTGGAGGCCCGCAGGCCGTTGCCGAGAACGGTGCTGACGAGACCCGTGGTCATGTCGATCCTGCGGATGCGGTCGTTCGAGTTGTCGCAGACGTACAGGTCGCCCTTCGAGTCGAAGGCGAGATGCTCCGGATGGTGGAAGCCGGCCTGCTCCTTGGGGCCGCCGTCCCCGGAGTAGCCCCCGAGGCTGAGCCACGGCCCCGAGAAGGGGCGGCTGGAACCGAGCTCGAGGCCGTGATGCCGGGCCTCGAGGCCGGCGAAGTGGTCGATGACGCCGGTGCGGGCATCGATGCGGCGGACCACGTTCGACCACTCGCAGGAGAGGTAGACGTTGCCGTCGTCGTCGACGGCGATGCCGGAGTCGTTGTCGATCTCGCACTCCAGGGCCGGGCCGCCGTTGCCGCCCCAGCCGACGCGGCCGGAGCCGGCGACGCGGGTGATGATCCCGGTGTCGATGTCGATGCGGCGTACGGCGCGGTTGCCCAGGTCGGTCAGGTAGAGATGGCCGTGCCGGTCGCGGGTCAGGTCGTGGGGATCGTGGAAGCGGGCCCCGGCCACCGGGCCGCCGTCGCCCCGGCCCCCGGGGACGCCGTCGCCGCCGAAGAGGTGCAGCACGCCCTCGGTGTCGATGCGCCAGATGCGGTGTCCCCACATGTCCAGCACGATGAGGTCGCCGGCGGCGGTGCGCACCACCCCCTGGGGCGTACCGGCGGGCGCGTCGCGGGCGGGCACGCCGTCGAGGTAGCCGACACCGGCGACGGTGGTGATGTGGCCGGGCGACAGCCCGGCGAGCTGTCGGGACAGGCTCATGGACGGCGCCGGACGGGTGGAGGGCGGGACGGCATGGCAGCCTGGCGAAAGCTCACGCGGTCGCCGGCCGCCGGCAAGCCGCGCCGCCGAAGACGCAGATCGCGGCGCGGCGGACTCCGGACCGACTGGCGCGCCGGCCGACCCCGTCCCACTTTCGGGCGCGGGCGGCACCCGGCCCCGGGCGATGCGGACGGCCTCGGCCGCCCCTCCCGGAACAGCCTCCAGGAGACCCGACCATGGCCCGTGCTGCTCTCCCCCTCAGCTGCTCACTCCTGCTGGCCTTGCCGGCCGCGGCGGACATGACGATTCCCGGAAACACACCCAGCCCCGAGGCGGTGCGCGAGGTCGCCGAGGGCCGGCGCGCGACGGCCAACGCCGCCTGGTGGGGGTTCGACGCCAAGGACGCCACCGAGGCGCTGCAGGCCGCGATCGACTCCGGCGCCCGGCGGGTGGTCGTGCCGAAGATGGGCTCCGACTGGATCGTCGGGCCGATCCGGCTTGCGGGGCACCAGGAGCTGTTCCTGGAGCGCGGGGTCGTGGTCACCGCCCGGCGGGGGGCGTTCCGCGGCAAGAGCGACTGCCTCTTGCTGGCCAGCGGCGTCGATGACGTGACGGTCCGCGGGTACGGCGCCACGATCCGCATGCACAAGCAGGACTACATGGACTACACGAAGCGCGAGGTCTACCCCAAGGCCGAGTGGCGCATGACCCTGTCCCTGCGCGGGGTCCACAAGGCCGTCATCGAGGGGCTGACCATCCGGGACAGCGGCGGCGACGGGATCTACGTCAGCGGCGGCGAAGGCCGCGAATACAGCCGCGACATCACCATCCGCGACGTCGTCTGCGACAACCACTACCGGCAGGGGATCAGCGTCATCAGCGTCGTCGGCCTCACCGTGGAGGACAGTGAATTCTCCAACACCTGGGGCACGCCGCCGTCGGCGGGCGTCGACATCGAGCCCAACGGGCCCGACGAGAAGGCGCAGGAGATCGTCTTCC
Organism: Candidatus Latescibacterota bacterium; assembly: GCA_964291625.2. Classification (GTDB taxonomy): domain Bacteria; phylum Latescibacterota; class UBA2968; order UBA8231; family UBA8231; genus UBA8231. Next base: position 1,391,625 of record OZ220089.1, read on the forward strand.
GCAACTGCCTCTTCCGGGACAACTACGGCGCCGGCATCCAGGTCTACCTGCGCTTCAACGGGCCCGACGCCGACGACGTGTCGATCCTCTTCGACCGCTGCCGGGTCACGAGCCGCATGGGCTCCGGCCTGGTCTTCGGCGCCCTGAAGGCGGCGGGCCCCGAGGGGCTGATCGAGTTCCGCGACTGCGTCGTCGAGGACGTGGCCGGCGTCGGCGCCCTGGTCTACGACAAGCATCCCGAGCGCGCCCGGGTGCGCTTCACCCGCACCCGCTGGATCGACGTGGGCACGGGGCTGGGCAACGCCTTCGCCCGCGTCGACAGCGTCGACACACAGGCGCCGCTGCTGATCTACAACAAGCGGCCCGAGGCGATCACGCCGGTCCACGGCGGCATCGACTTCGTCGACTGCGAGATCGTCGACGGCCGCGACCGGCCCTTCCTGTCGGCGCTCCAGAAGGAGCCGGCCGAGGGGCTCTTCGACGTGACCGGCTCGATCCGGGTGCGCAACCCCCACGGCGCCCGCATGGACCTGCAGGACGCGCGGAGCGGGGTGAGCGTGCAGGCCGTGCCTGCAGAGTAGGGGCGGTCGAGGCAAGAGCATGAACTCCCGCGCCCTCGGGGTTCTCCTCGCCGCCCTGGTCTGCGGTTCGATCCTCCGCCTGAACGGCATCGACTGGGGCACGGATCCGGAGACCGGCCGGTTCCACGCGTTCCATCCGGATGAGAGCACGATAGTCCGCAACAGCCGCTGGGTCGGCACCGACCTGCGGCAGGTTCAGATGCCGTACGGGTTCTTCCCCGCCTACCTGCTGTGGGGGGTCTCCAGCCTGGCCGGCGTCTCCCTCTCACCGGAGAGCAACAGCGGACTTCGGGACGCCCACATCCTGGCCCGGTCGATCACGGCGGCGATGTCGATCGCCAGCATCGCGATCGTCTTCCTGATCGCCCGCACGCTCGGGGGAGGACTGACAGCCGCCCTCTCCGCGGTGCTGCTGGCCTTCTGCTTCGGGCACATCCAGCAGGCGCACTACTACACGGTCGATCCGCTGCTGACGGCGATCATGGTGGCGTGCCTGTACCTGATCCAGCGCATGCCGCAAGCCGGCGCAGGGACGTACGCGGCGTGCGGCGCCCTCGTGGGGACAGCCGTCGGCACCCGCCTGGTCGGCGTGCTCCTGGTGGTTCCCTTCGTCGTTCAGCACCTTCCCGCCGACTGGTACCGGAGCCCCGTCCGCGTCCTTCCCGCCCTGCTGTCGGTTCGCACCGGCCTCTTCTTCGCCACCCTCCTCGCCGCCGCCGTCGCCTGCGAGCCCTTTTGCGTTCTGGAACCCGAGCGGTTCTTCGGCGAGAGCGAACTGCTGACCTGGAGGAAGAGCCTGCAGGTCTCCCATGGAGAGGTGGTCTTCCCATGGTCGTTGTACGACATGGGCACGACGCCATTCCTGTTCCACCTCACCGATCTGCTCCCCTACTCGCTCGGCCTGCCGCTATTCGCCGCCTCGGTCGCCGGATGTCTTCTGGCCGTGATCCTTCGGAACCGGGCGGCCCTGGTGCTGCTCTCCTGGATCGCCGTCTACTTCGTCGCGGTGGGAGGACACCACCTGAAGCCGGTCCGATACGTCCTGCCGCTGCTGCCCCCTCTTGTCGTCCTGGCGGCCTGGGCCTGCACCCTCTGTCTGCGGCGGGCAGGGTTCCGTCCCCTCGCCTTCGGTCTGCCAGCCATCGTGATATCGGCTGCGATGGTCATCGGGCTCACCACCTGGAACATCTACGACAGGACCGACGCGCGAATCGAGGCGGCGAGGTGGATCGAGGCCCACGTCCCGGGCGGAGAGAGTGTGCTGACCGAGGTTGGCGGCTTCCCCACCGACTGGATGGTCTCGCCGCCGCGCAGCAAGCGGCCTGTCAGGGCCGCCTATTTCATTCGTACCCAGGACTGCGACACCCAGCTCGGCCAGATCCAGTACGTCAGGAGACAGTTCGAGGACATCGGCTGGATCGCTCTCGTCGAGGAGAACCGGGAGCGCCAGTTCCTCGCCGCGGCCGGAAGCTATCCAGTGGGATACGGCCTGTACGCCCGCATCAGATCGGGGGAGCTCGGATTCTCCCCTGTCTCCCATTTCCGGATACAACCCGGGATCGGTCCGGTTCAACTCCCCCGGCGGTACGACGAACCGACCATGACGGCCTTCGATCATCCGACGGTGACGATCTATCGGCGCCACGACCAAGCAGCGGTCGAGGCGGCCCTGGCCGGATGGGAAGAACGCCAGAGCAGCGGCGACGAACGCCTGCTCGTCGAGGGGGCGGAGGCCCTTCGGGCCGGGCGCACGGAGGAGGCAAGGGCCCGCTTGGACGCCTTCACCCGGCGCCATCCCGGCATTCTGGTGGGGCAGTTCCTGCTCGCGGAGGCACACGGACGCGTCCCCTCCCTGAGAGGGGTGCCGGAGCCCCTCTGCACAGAAACGGCACTCAATCGGCTGCTGGCTTGGGGAATGCCGGAACTGGCATTGAAAACGGCGGAGTTGTTCATCGGGCACGTCGCCTCCAGATGGCGAACGGCCCCCGTGGTCAGCCTGCATTTCTCGGCAGGACTGCTCGCCAAGAGCCTCAAGGAGCCGGCCCGAGCGGCGGATCACTTCGAGAAGGCCTTTGCCCTGAATCGCCGCCACTGGCAGTCGCGACTGGAGTTCGCCCGCCTCTGCGTCGAGTTGGGCCGCCGGGTCGCCGCGGAAGCTGCCTATGAGGAGGTTCTTCGGCTGAACCCCGGCAACGCCGCAGCCATCCAAGGGCTCAAGCAGTTACGGACGGCGGGAGGGGAAGCGCCTTGAGGATGGACGGCCTCGATACGCTCGAAGCACGTCCGGCCTACCGCACCAGGGCCAGGGACCTCGCCAGGCGACGGCCGCCGACCTCGGCCACGAGGTAGTAGGCGCCGCTGGCGAGGGGCCGGCCCGCGTCATCCGAAGCGTCCCACTCGAAGATGAGCGCCCCGGGACCGAGCCACGCGCCTTCGGCCAGGCTCCGCACCCTCTGCCCGATCTGGTTGTAGACGCGCAGCGACACGGGAGCGGACTCCTCCACGGTGAGGGCGATCCGGGTGGTGGCGTTGAAGGGGTTCGGATAGACGGCGAGGCGGGTGTGGGGTGCTCCCCCGACCATCGCGACTCCCGTCGTCGGACCGCCGGAGCTGACCAGGGCGCTCGGTCCGCTCTCGCTGGAGTTGCCGCCGACGGCCTGCACGAAGTAGTGGGACGGCTCCGGCCCCTCGGGGCGGTCCACGAGCGCGGTCTCCCCGGTGACGGCCAGCAGGTTGCGCGCGTCGAGGGCCGCCGCGCCAGGGTCGGGGCTCGTGGGCGACCGGACGCGGTAGACCGCGTAGCGGCGCGCCCCCTCCACGGGATGCCAGGACAGCTCCACCACCCCTTCCTCGAGCGAGGTCAGGTCCAGTCCGCCGGGAGCGGCGGGAGGCTCCGACGCCTTCCAGGCCATCGGCGGTGTGAGGGCGGGATGCCGGAAGAGATCCGTCTTCAACACCTCGGCAAATCCCTGGGAGGCATGGTGCGTGAGGTTCCGGGCCCGGAAGAACACGCTCCCCAGGATCTCCGGGAGGTCGCGGCTGAACCGGACCTGGGCGGGAATCTCCTCCGGCGCGAAGAGCGTCCCCGAATTGGTCTCGCTGGCCGCCCGGTAGAGGGCGTGGCCCGTGTAGAGGTGCCGGCCGCGGACCTGCTCCGCCCACCAGGAGGCCAGGCTCTCGTAGTCCTGGGGGCCGCCGAAGGGCCAGTAGAGCTGCGGCACGAGGTAGTCCACGCTCCCCGCCGCGAGCCAGGCCGTGGGGTCCGCGAAGATGACGTCGTGCGCGTCCAGGCCGTGGATGCCCTCGGGCACGCCGTTCTTCCAGATGCCGAAGGGGCTGACGCCGAACTTCAGGGCCGGCCTGAACGCGCGAAGGCTGTCGGCCACCTGGGCGATGAAGAGGTTGACGTTGTCGCGGCGCCACTCGGGGAGGCTGGTGAAGCCCCGGCTCTCCTCCGCGAAGGTGGCCGCGTCCTCGGTGCTGATGTGGTTCGGAGGATAGGGGTAGAAGTAGTCGTCGAAGTGGACGCCGTCGATGTCGTAGCGGCGGGCCACGTCCATGACGACGCGGGTGACGTGGTCCCGCACGGCGGCCCGGCCCGGGTCCAGCACGCGCAGATCGCCGAACTCCAGGACCCACTCCGGACGGGTCCGCGTCACGTGGGCCGCCGACGCCTCGTACGCGGTGCTCGCCTGGGCCCGGTAGGGATTGAACCACGCGTGGAGCTCCATGCCCCGCCGATGGGCTTCCCCCACGGCGAAGGCCAGCGGGTCGTACCACGGATCGGGCGCGGCCCCCTGCCGCCCCGTGAGCCAGTAGGACCACGGCTCCAGCGGCGAGTCGTACATGGCGTCGCAGGCCGAGCGGACCTGGAGGAAGACGGCGTTGATGCCGGCGTCCCCGAGGCGGTCGAGCATCAGGCGCAGCTCGGCCTGCTGCTCGGCGGGCGCCGCCGCCCTGGGCCAGTCCAGGTTGAAGACGGTGGAGATCCACGCCCCCCGGAACTCGTGCTTCGGCGGCTGCGCGGCCTGGGCCCACGCCCCGGCGGCGGTGAGGGCCGAGCAGAGGGTGAGGAGCAGCGGCAGGCGGATCATGCCGCCGACCCCGCCTTCAGCGGCTCGAGGGCGGCCCCGTACGAGGGCGTCCGGGCGAAGCGTCGCAGGCCGGCGCGCAGCAGGGTCCCCGCCGCCGGCGCCAGCTCCACCGCGAAGTGGCGGCCCCCGACCTGCAGGCTCTCCCCGCCGGCCTCCACCTGGGTGAACTCGTGCTCGCCGAAGGCGCCGGCCTGGACCAGCACCCGGCGCCGCTCCCGCCCGGTGTTCACCAGCCGCAGGTCCACCGAATCGGCGGAGAGTCCCTCGACAAGGCAGGCCACATCGGGCGGCAGGCCCGGCCGGCGGCGGTCCAGGTCGAAGTGGCGCACCGTGGCGCGCAGGAGGCCGCCGTTGTAGACGGTCTGGGGCGCCCCCGTGGTCACCTGGGTCAGCCCCTTGGTGACCACCGGGTTCGGCGGCCACGTGCTCTCCCGCAGGAGGGTCTCGGGGTCTCGCTCCTCGGCGCGGATCCGCTCGAAGTGGCTCTCGCACCAAGCCAGCTCGGCGCCCAGGATCGCCTCGGGCCAGTCGGGGTTGCGGCCGTCGTAGTACTGGAACCGGGCGTATTCGGCCTGCTGGCTGCGGCGGTCGGGGAGGCTCTCGACGCGGTTCCAGTCGGCGCCGGGGTCGCCCTCGCGCAGGCGCTCGATCAGGCCGCGGTCGGCGGTGCTCATGGAGGCGTGATAGAGGTGGGCGAACTCCAGCAGCCGCGGCGGCGCCCACTCGGTCCAGCCCTCGGGCCCCATGCGCTTCGGGAACTCCAGCCGGCCCTCGGCGGTGGTGCGGGCCCTCTCGAGCAGCGCCAGCAGGGGCCTGCGCAGCAACTCCAGATAGCCGCTGTCCCCGGAGAGCAGCAGGGCGCACTCGGCGGCCACGGTGGGGCCTCCGAAGTTGATGTCCCCCGCCCACCGGCTCGTCCAGCCGTAGAGTCCGCCCCACCACTGGCCACGGCGCTGCTCCCCGACGCGCCCCGTGGGCCCGACGTTGTCGGGCAGCAGGCCGCCGTTGGTGTCGATGCGCTCGATCCAGGCCTGGACATAGTCGAGGACCCAGCGGCGGTAGCGGTCGTCCCCGGTGAACAGGAAGGCGTGGGTCACGAGGCCGGCGGCGGTCAGGTTGGTGGGCACGTCGCCGCCGAGGACGACACGGTCGAAGAGGTCGAGGATGCGGCGGCGGCGCTGCGGATCGTCGGGCCAGTCCTCCTCCAGGTCCCGCACGAAGGGGTGGAGGGAGGCGCGCAGGGCGGCGCTGGCCGGATCGCTGCGGTAGCGGGAGGTGAGGTGGGCCCGGGCGAGATCGACGCGGTCCCGGGCGCTCGTCAGGGGGCCGGCGCTCGACGGGAAGGGCGAGCGGAAGACGCGGTGTCCGGCGTCGTAGTTGGCCTCGCCGATCATGAGGTCGGCGAAGCGGGCGGCCCTGTCGCGGAAGGCGGCCGAGTCCGGCTCGGAGAGGGCCAGCTCGTAGAGGGACTGGTTGCCCTCCCCCTGGTGGAACCACTCGAAGGGGACGGCGAGGTTGTAGTACTCGTCCGTGAGCTGGGCGACGTACCTCGGGTGATCGCAGCCGGGGCCGGCGTCGTCGAAGAGGCGGGTGGTGGCCTCCCACTCGCGGCGGGCGATGCGGCGCAGGTCGTCGTCCCCGCCGAGGGCGTAGAGGGCGCCGCGGCCGGCGCGGGCCTCGTACCCGTCGTCCACGTCGTCGACGAAGGTGGCGGTGCCGTCGGGAAGGCTGTAGCGGGCCGAGGCCTGCCGGGCGGCCTCGGACATGGTGGCCAGGAGCCGGCGCTGCAGCCGCGCCCAGGCCGGGGGCGCGCACGGCCGGGCCGCTTGTACGGTGGGAATCAAGGGGTTCTGCTCCTTTGACGGATCAGGGCGGGACCGCTAATTCTACGTCCACCCCGCCACCGGAGAGGATCCCCGCAAATGAAATACGACCTGCTCATCGAGAACGGCACCCTCGTCGACCCCGCTCAGGGGATCCACGACCGCCGCGACGTGGCCTTCGCCAATGGCGCCGTGGCCGAGGTGGGGGCGGACCTGCCCGCCGGCGAGGCCCGGGCGGTGATCGACGCCGGGGGCCGCTACGTGACCCCGGGGTGGATCGACGTGCACGTCCACGTCTTCCCCGACGTCACCCACTACGGCATCGAGCCGGACCCCACCTGCCTGGCCCGGGGCGCCACCACCGTGGTCGACGCCGGCTCGGCCGGGGCCGACATCTTCCCCGGCTTCCGCAAGTTCGTCATCGAGGCGGCCCGGACCCGCATCCTGGCGGAGCTGAACATCTCCTCCCAGGGCATGATCACCTCGAAGGTGGGCGAGCTGTCCCTGCTGGACCTGGCCGACGTCGAGGCCTGCCGCCGCATGATCGAGGCCAACCGCGACCTGCTCATCGGCGTCAAGGCGCGGCTCACGAGGAACACCATCGTCGGCGAGGAGGCCGGCCTGGAGCCCCTGCACCGGGCCCGGGAGGCGGCCGACGCCGTGGGCCTGCCGATCATGATCCACCCCCAGGCCGCCTGGTGCGAGACCCTCGACGACATCCTGGCGGTGATGAAGAAGGACGACATCCTCACCCACTGCTTCCACAACTCCACCTGCGGCATCCTCGACGACGGCGGCCGCGTGCGCCCCGCGGTGCGCGAAGCGATCGAGCGCGGCGTCCTCCTCGACGTGGGCCACGGCGCCGGCTCGTTCTCCTGGCCGGTGGTGGAGGCGGCCCTGGAGCAGGGCGTGCTGCCCCACACGATCTCCTCCGACCTGCACGTCTACAACCTCCACGGGCCCGTGTACGACCTGGCCAACGTGATGACCAAGTTCCTGCACCTGGGCCTGCCCCTCGACGACGTCATCGCCATGGTGACCAGCGTGCCGGCGGCGTCGGTGCTGCGGCGCAACGATCTCGGCACCCTGGCCCCCGGAGCCGTGGGCGACGCCGTGGTCGCCGAGATGCAGGAGGGGAGCTTCCAGCTGGAGGACGCCCGCGGCGTGGCGCGCACGGGCGCGCGCAACCTCGAGCCGGTGGCGGTGGTGAAGGACGGGCGCGTCTACCGGCAGCGGGGGTGACTCCCCCGGGGGCCGGCCCATGAGGGAGCCGATCCGCCAGGCGGCCGAGGTCGAGACCCGGGAGTGGCTCGACTCGCTGGAGTACGTCCTGGCCGCCTCGGGGCCGGAGCGCGTCATCGAGCTGCTCGACCGGCTGCAGGACCGTGCCCGCCGCCGCGGCGTGAGCCTGCCCTTCGCCAGCAACACCCCCTACGTCAACACCATCCCGCCGGAGCAGCAGCCCCCCTACCCGGGCGACCACCGCCTGGAGCAGCGGCTGCGCGAGCTGCTGCGCTGGAACGCCGCCGTCATGGTGGTCCGGACCAACCAGGAAGACCCGACCATGGGCGGCCACATCGCCACCTACGCCTCGGCGGCGACCCTGATGGAGGTCGCCTTCCACCACTTCCTGCGGGGGCGGACCGAGCGCTTCGAGGGCGACCACGTGTTCTTCCAGGCCCACACCTCGCCCGGCATCTACGCCCGCGCCTTCCTGGAGGGCCGCCTGAGCGAGCAGCAGCTCCTCAACTTCCGCCACGAGCTGCGGCCCGGCGGCGGCCTGCCCTCCTACCCCCACCCGCGGCTGATGCCGGGGTTCTGGCCCTTCCCCTCGGCCTCGATGGGGCTGGCGCCGATCATGGCGATCTACCAGGCGCGCTACAACCGCTACCTCGAGGACCGCGGCCTCAAGGAGCCCGGCGCCGCCAAGGTCTGGGCCTTCCTCGGCGACGGCGAGATGGACGAGCCCGAGGCCCTGGGGGCGATCTCCCTGGCCTCGCGCGAGCGCCTCGACAACCTCGTCTTCGTCATCAACTGCAACCTGCAGCGCCTCGACGGCCCGGTGCGCGGCAACGCCAAGATCATCCAGGAGCTGGAGACCGTCTTCCGCGGCGCCGAGTGGAACGTGATCAAGGTGATCTGGGGCTCCGACTGGGACCCGCTGCTGGCGCGCGACCCGGAGGGGCTCATCGCCCGCCGCATGGGCGAGCTGGTGGACGGCCAGTACCAGAAGTACTCGGTCTCCACCGGCGAGTACCAGCGCCAGCACTTCTTCGGCGGCGACGAGCGCCTGATGAGGCTGTCGGAGGGCCTGACGGACGAGCACATCCGCACCATCCGGCGGGGCGGCCACGACCCGGAGAAGGTCCACGCCGCCCTGCGCGCCGCCGTCGACTGCAGGGGCGCCCCGTCGGTGGTCCTGGCCAAGACGATCAAGGGCTTCGGCATGGGCCGCGTCGGCGAGGGGGCGATGACGGCCCACCAGCTCAAGAGGCTCGACACCGAGGTCCTGCGCGAGATGCGCACCCGCTTCGACATCCCCCTCTCCGACGAGGAGGTGGAGGAGCTGCCCTTCTACCGGCCGCCGGAGGACAGCCCCGAGATCCGCTACCTGCTGCAGCGGCGGCGGGCCCTGGGCGGGTTCGTGCCCGATCGCTCCGAGGCGGCCGCCCCCTCCGATCCCCCGGCGGAGGGGCTCTTCCAGGAGTTCCACCAGGGCAGCCGAGGCCGCCGCGCCTCGACGACCATGGTGCTGGTGCGCATCCTCGCCAAGCTGCTGCGCGACCCCGGGCTGGGGCGCCTCATCGTGCCCATGGTCCCCGACGAGGCCCGCACCTTCGGCATGGAGGCCCTCTTCCGGCAGTACGGCATCTACTCCCGCATCGGCCAGCTCTACGAGCCCGTCGACTCCGAGAGCCTCACCTACTACCGCGAGGCCCGGGACGGCCAGCTCATCGAGGAGGGCATCACCGAGGCCGGGGCCCTCTCCACCTTCATCGCCTCGGGCACGGCCTACTCGACCCACGGCGTGCCGACCCTGCCCTTCTACGTGTTCTACTCGATCTTCGGCTTCCAGCGCGTGGGCGACCTGATCTGGGCCGCCGGCGACCAGCGGGCCCGGGGCTTCCTCATCGGCGCCACCTCGGGCCGCACCACCCTCAACGGCGAGGGCCTGCAGCACCAGGACGGACACAGCCACATCGCCGCCTACGGCTATCCCCACGTGGTCGCCTACGACCCCGCCCTCGGCTACGAGGTGGCCGTCATCGTCGAGGAGGGGATCCGCCGCATGCAGCAGGAAGGCGAGCCCGTCATCTACTACCTGACGGTGACCAACGCCTCGTACGAGATGCCGCCCATGCCCGAGGGGGCCCGCGAGGGGATCCTGAAGGGGATGTACCGGCTGCGGCCGACGGCCCACCCGCGGCGGAAGAGGAAGGCCCACCTCTTCGGCTCGGGGGCGATCCTGACGGAGGTCCTGGAGGCGCAGCGGCTCCTGGAGGAGGAGTACGGCGTCGCCGCCGACGCGTGGAGCGTCACCAGCTTCAAGCAGCTCCACCAGGAGGGGGCCGACGCCGAGCGCTGGAACCTGCTGCACCCCGGCGAGGCCCCGCGCGCCCCGTACGTGCAGCAGTGCCTGAAGGGCGAGACGGGCGCCTTCGTCGTGGCCAGCGACTACGTGAAGTCCCTGCCCAACTCGGTGGCGAGGTGGTTCCCGAGGCCGCCGGTGTCCCTGGGAACCGACGGCTTCGGCCGCAGCGAGTCGAGGGCCGCCCTGCGCCGGTTCTTCGAAGTGGACGCGGGCATGATCGCCTATGCCGCCCTGGCCGACCTGGCGCGCCAGGGGCAGCTGGAGGACAAGGTGGTCCGCCGCGCCCGGGAGGCGCTGGAGATCGAGGACCGGGGCAACCCGGAGCTGGACGGGAACTGATGATGGAAACCCCCGGCCCGGAGGTGGACCCGAACGGGCCCCTGCCGCTGGATCACCCCTTCGTGGAAGCCGTGAGCCGCCTCGCCCTCGCAGGCGTCGCGGAGATGTTGACAGCGGACCCAGGCCTCGCCGACGCGGACCTGCACGGTAGGGCGTGGATCGGCGGCCCGAGACGGACCGCGGCCGGGTGGGAGCGGGCCCCGGACCAGACGAGCCGCGCCGTGCACCTGGCCGCCTACGGCCACGCCGGCCTGTTGCGGCTGCTCATCGCACACGGCGCCGATGTCGACGCCCTGGGGTACGAGGGCAACCACGGCTGGGCGCCGCCCCTGGTGCTGGCCTGCTGGGAGGGCACGGCCGAGACGGTGCGCCTGCTGCTGGAGGCGGGAGCGGACCCGAACCTCCCGTCCCGTCCGGGGGGCTCGGCCCTGCACGCGGCGATCAACCACTACGACGCCGAGAAGATCGAGCTGCTCCTGCGGCACGGGGCCCGGCACGACCTCTACTCGGCGGCGGCGGTGGGCGACCTGGAGGAGGTCGAGAGGCAGCTGGCCGCCGGCGACGGGCTCCTCGACCGCCGCGACGACCTGCGGGGCCGGACCCCGCTGGAGTGGGCCGTCTTCAACCGCCGGGAGAGGGTCGCCGAGCACCTCCTCGAAGCGGGAGCCGAGGCGAGCCCCCAGGTCTTCGTCGGCCTGGGGAAGCTCGACGAGGTGCGGCAACTCGCCCAAGCCGACCCCGGGTTCGTCAACCGGCCCCTGGACCCGGAGCGGGAACCGCCCCTGATGCACGCCCTCCGCCGCCGCGACCTGGAGATGGTGAAACTGCTCCTGGGCCTCGGGGCCGATCCAGACTCCGGCGGCTGGGAGCCCGGCGCCGACGCCGAGTCCCAAGGCCGGGACGGGATCCCCCTGACCTTCTGGCGCGGGCAGTCGCCCCTGGCCCGGGCGGGGGACCCCGCCTTCGCCGAGATCCTGATCGACGCCGGCGCCGACGTGAACGGGGAGTTCATCCCCGGCCGCTCGCTCCTCTTCCACTACCTGCGGCACGGACGGCTCGACGTGGCCCGGCTCCTACTGCGCCGCGGGGCCGACCCCGACCGCCTCGGCAGGAGCCGCGGCGGCACCACGACCCTGCAGTCCCTCGTCGCCCCCGACGGCGTCGAGGCGCGGGAGCTCGCCCGCAGAGGGGAGCACATCCCGGCCATGGAGCTGCTCCTCGACCACGGCGCCGGCGTCAACACCCTGTCGGCGGAGGGCCTGACCGCCCTCGACTACGCCCTGGAGACGGACTCCGGCCCGGTGGCGGACTTCCTGCGGCAGCGGGGCGGACGACGCGCCAGGGACCTCGACACGCAAAAAGGGGAACCATGGACAACAAGCTGACCCGCGCCTTCGAGAGCCGGGAGGGCCGCAAGCTCACGGACCGGGAGCTGCAGTTCCTGCACGCCGCAGGCCACGGCGGGGACGGGCGAGGCCGGGGCGCAACCTGCGATGTCGGCCGAATGCGCGCACTGCTGGGCGAACAGCCGTCCCTGCTCGACGCCATCGGACCGGTCGCCCTCAACTGGGCCGTCCGCTGCGACAGCTACGACGCGGTCCGACTCCTCCTCGATGGCGGGGTCCGGGAGCTGTACGACAGTCACACCGAGAGGCCGCGAGAGGAGCAGCACGAGCCGATCACCCACGCCTTCTACGTGGGCATGGGAGAGAACGCGGAGCTGGACGCGGAGCAGGTGACGCGGGCCGGGCGGTTCCGGACCCTGCGGACCCTGTTCGACGCGGGCATCGCCGACGCCTCGGTCATCTCCACCTCCCACGTCGGGTGGCCCGGCAACACCTCCCTGCTCTACTGGGCGGTCTACCCGGCGGCTGGAGTTCTCGGAGTTCGCCCTCGAGTACGGCGCCGATCCCGAGGCGCCGATCTCCGGGAACGGGGAGCGCGGCACGACGGTGCTGCAGCACGCGGTGGCGCCGCCCTTCGACGGGGCCAGCGCGCCATGGGACAGCCTCGAGAGATGGAAGCGAGGGATGCGGTACGCCGAGTTCCTGCTCTCCCATGGCGCCTTCTACGACATCTACTCGGCCTGCGGTCGCGACGATCTCGAACGCGTCCGCACCCTGGCCGCCGGCGACCCCGGCGCGGTCACACGCCCGGGAGAGGCCGACATGACTCCCCTGCACTGGGCGGCACGGGCCGACGCCGGCCGGTGCACGCAGTGGCTGCTGGCCCGGGGCGCGGATGTGAACGCCGAGACGGTCTCGCGCCGCACGGCGCTGCACCTGGTGGCGGAGTGGGGGCTCACCGAGATGATCTGGCTGCTGGCGGGTCACGGGGCCGATCTGAATTCGCAGGACACCAAAGGCCGGACGCCCCTGCACCGGGCCGCCTATCTGGGCCAGGTCGAGGCGGCGGAGGCCCTCATCGTGCTCGGCGCCGACACCCGTCTGGAGACGCGCACGGGCAAGACGGCCCTCCAGTCGGCGCGTTTCGACTGCAAGTTCCTGAAGGACTGAGAGAGTGGCTACGGACGACTCCTACCTGCTTGCCAAGATGGAGGGCGCCTTCCAGCTGCGCGAAGGCCGCGGCATGACCGACCGCGAGCGGCAGTTCGCCATCGCCTCCGCCCATGACGCCGCCGACGAGTGCCACGCCACCTGCGACGTTGACCGGATGAGGTCCCTCCTCCGGGAGCAGCCGTCGCTCCTCGACACGGTCGGCTCCCTCGCCCTGTCGATGGCCGCCACCTATCACGGCACCCACGACGCCGTCGTCTTCCTCCTCGAGCGCGGCGTGCGCACCCTCTACGACTGCGAGACCGGGCTGGCCGGCAAGGGAAATCACGAGGCGGTCTCGGGGGCCTTCTACTGCGGGAACTTCCAGACCCTGCGGACCCTCTTCGAGGCGGGCGTCACCGACGCCTCCTTCGCCAACATGCCGTGGGTCTCCTGGCCCCACAAGACGACCCTGCTCCGCATGTCGATCTACCGGCCCCTGGAGTACGCGCGCTTCGCCCTCGAGCACGGGGTCGACCCCGACGAGGAGCTCCCCTTCAACGAGGAGAGCGGCCGCACGGCCCTGCAGAACGCGGTGGCCCCTCCCATGGGCGGGGGGTGCCTGCCCTGGCACAACCCGGAGCGCTGGGCCCAGGGGATGAGGTTCGCGGAGTTCCTGCTCTCGGAGGGGGCGTACTACGACATCTTCTCCGCCTGCGGCCGCGGCGACCTCGACCGGCTGCGGACCCTGGCCGCCGAGGACCCGGCGCTGATCGAAACCCGGGGCGCCGCCGACCTGACCCCCCTGCACTGGGCGGTGCGCGGCAAGTCCCCCGAATGCTCGAGGTGGCTGCTGGACCACGGCGCCGACGTGAACGCCGAGTCGCTCACCGGCCGCCCGGCCCTGCACATCGCCGCCGAGTGGGGACTCGACGACATGGTCTGGCTCCTCGCCGGGTACGGCGCCGATCTGGATCCGCAGGACAGGAAGGGGCGGACGCCCCTCCATCGCGCCACCTACCTCGGCGAGGTCGAGGCGGCGGAGGCGCTCATCGTGCTGGGAGCCGACACGCGGCTCCGGACCCGCGGCGGCAAGACGGCGATCGAGCTGGCGCGGCTCGGCTGCAAGTACTTGAAGCCGTAGCCGTAACCGGCCATCGCTTGACCGATCTGAAGCGGGTGTCTACGCTGAATTCATGGCGACATTGGACCGGATCACCATCGAGTCCGACACCTCGTGATATGCGGGATACATTGATTTTGTGAATCCGAAGTTCATGACAACCCGTTCACCATGAAGGGAAACGCGATGCGACTCAACCTCAAAGCAGCGCCGGCCCTTGCCGTTCTGGCATTGGTCATGTTGGCGAGCGGGGCTGCCAGGGCCCAGACGACCGCCGACCAGGTCGTGGACAATGAAACCCTCAAGGCCTTTGTCGAAGGGGCGAAGGCGGAAATCGAGGCGATCACGGACGTAAACGAAGGAGCGAAGCTCAGGGACAGGCTGAGGACGGAGGGCCCCTGGAAGTCCGGATCGATGTTCCTCATCATCTTCCTCAAGAGCGGGGAACCGTTCATCCACGGGAACGACCGCGAGGCGGAGAGCAAGAATCTGATCGGCGTCGAGGACGACAACGGACTCAAGGTCGTCGAGGAACTCCTCGCGGCCGCTGCCGGAGGCGGCGGTTTCGTCGAATACCACGACGGGGAGGCGAAGACGGCATACGCGGTGGAATACACCTCCGGGATCACCGGAAGACAGTTCGTGCTGGTCGGCGGCTACTCGCAGGACGTCTCCCATGTCGCAATCCAGACCGCAGATCTGCCGAAGCCCGCCGTCACCGCATCGCAGGTCGTGGACCGCGAGACACTCATCACCTTCGTCGAGGAAGCGGCCAAGGTGTACGCCGAAGCCGTCCAGTCCGAAGGCTACAGCGCCCTCACCGGGATCAGAAACGCCTTCCGGGTGGAAGGAGGGGACTGGAAGTCAGGCTCCATTTATCTGTGGGTCGTCAGTGGCTCGGGCATCATCCTGTTTCACGCAACCGAGCCGTTCCGCGAAGGCAAGGAAACAGACCTGACGAGGACGGATATCAACGGAGTGCGGTTCGCCGAGGAGCTGATCGAAGGTGCGCGGCGCGAGGGTCGGAGGTTCCTGCAGTACTACTACGACGACCCCACCATCGAGGGAGACGAGGACACCGGTTCGCCGAAGCTCGGTTACGCGGTGGGCTTCTCGGTGGCCAACTCGGACCAGAAGGCCGTCATCGGCTCCGGCATCTATCTGGCAGGACAGACGAATGTCGCGCCCATGTCGTGGGGTAGCTTGAAAGGGCACTAGACAACGCGAGAGGGGATCAGCATCGCCATGGACCGCAGAGAGACCGCCGCCTTCTGGAGACAGGCCTGGATGTCGGAGCACGAACGCCCGCTGACACCGGCCGAGGAGGAGTTCGTGGACGCCGCCGTTCGCCACACCTCCGACCGCTGGAGCGGCGAGTGCGACGTGGAGCGCATGGCGGCCCTCGTGGAGCGCCATCCCTCGCTGCTGGAGACGATCGGACCCGCGGTGCTCAACATCGCCGCCTTCCGCCGCGGCTGCGCGCCGGCCCTGGAGTTCCTCCTCGACCGGGGGCTGGTGTTCTCGGTGAAGGAGTCCGAGTACGGCATCGTCCACGAGGCCGCCTGGGCGGTCTCCACCGACAACCTGCGCATCCTTCTCGAGCGCGGCATGGCCGACCCGAAGAGCACCTCGAACCCGCACACCGGCTGGCCCGACAACGTCTCCCTCCTCTACTGGCCGGCGGCCCTCCACAACGTGGGCGGACGGGACGGCGAGCCCCTCACCCGGCTGCTGCTGGAGCACGGCGCCGACCCCGAGGTGAGGTTCAAGGGCAACGGCGAGCGCGGATGCACGGCCCTGCAGGAAGCCTGCGTCTACGGCCGGAGCAACCGCGACGGAATCGCCCAGGCCCTGATCGAACACGGCGCCCACTACGACGCCTTCTCCGCCAGCGCCCGGGACGACCTTGACCGCCTGCGCGAGTGCGCACGGGAAGAGCCTGACGTGGCGCAATCCCTTGGAGAGGCGGAGATGACCCCCCTCCACTGGGCCGCACGCGCCGGGGCCTTGCGCTGCGGCAAGTGGCTTCTGAACCACGGCGCGGATGTCGACGCTCAGACCGTCTCCGGGCGGACCCCCCTGCACATGGCCGGCGGCGCCCGGATGCTGTGGCTGCTGGCCGGGAAGGGCGCGGACCTGAACGCCCAGGACCGGAAGGGCCGCACGCCGTTGCACCAGGCGATGTACGGGGGAGACCTCGAGAAGGCGGAGGTGCTGATCGTGCTCGGCGCCGATGTGCGCGTCCCCAACCGCCGGGGGAAGACGCCGCTGGAGGTGGCGCGGAAGGACTGCCTGTTCTTCAAGCGAGGGTAAGGGAATCGCGATGTTCTTCACTTTGGAAGACCCCAACGCCAGGATCAAGGGTTCACGGGATCCCCTTGGCATGCAGCCCATCTGGACAGCATTCGGACGGCACGTCGTCACGAATCTCACAACCCAGACAAACTCCACACGCGGCTTTACGATCCTGCTTCTGGGACGCTACCTCGCCGAGCGAGCGATCGAGGACGGCCGGATCGGTCGCGAACTGGCGCTTGATGCCTTCCTGCGCTTCGAGCAGATCGGGGCGTACGTGCGTTACATAGCACACGACGCGGCAGGAGACATCCGCGGCATCGACCGAGTACGATCCAGGCTTGACGAGCACCGCGGATTGGTCCCGATTCGAGCGGACTCCGATGGATTCATTCTCGGCGATCAGCGAGTCAACGGACTGTGGGGGTTATTCTCGGTTTCGGCCCGGGTGTCTCGCCTCATCCCGGATGGCCCCATCGGATTGACACCCGAGGCGACAGCCTTCATCGAACGCGCATATCTGCCGATCTTGGAGCCCACCATGGAGCGACTGCTGCGGCTTGTCGCGCGGGATGGGCGGCTCGATACCCGTAAGCCCGATGCGATCTTCTCGGCCCTGAGCGAGGTGTTGTCGGAGTCGTTCACGGTAGAAGAGCAACACTTCTACGGTGAGCATCTTCGCGACGGCCTCCACGTCAAGGGAGCGGAATCCGGCCGCCAGCGGACCTTCCGGGAGTTGCTCGTCCAGCACACCGAACTAACCCCGCCGACCGACCGCAGCGAAATCGTGCAATTGCAGGGAGCCGCTCGCTCGGTGGATGACGACCTCGCAAGTCGCCTTGATCAGATTGCCCGGATCGAAGCCGTGCTCGCCCCTGCCATGTCACTCTTCGACTTCATGCTTACATGCCACCACCGACAACTAAGCGACATGGCGGAAGAGCTCAGAGATCGTTGGGGGGATGCGGTCCCGTTCATCGACGTGGAGAAGAATCAAGACTTGCTCGCCGGCGTCGGCTTGGTTTGGTCCGAGGCAGTTCTCGGATGCTTCGAACGCTGCCTGCGGGGGCTTTCCGCCGGAGACTACTTGGAAGTCTTGGGGGCGTTGCTCGAGTGGCACAAGAGCATCATGGACAGCAGGGGCGGCGCATCATGGGTGCAGATCAGGGAGGACGGGTCGCTGGACGTGAGATACCGAGGAGCGGACGAGAGATTGCCGTCCAGGGATGAACTGCCTCAATTGTGGCGGAACGGATACTTCATCGATTCCCTGAAGGACATCACCCGGCAACTTGGCAACGCGGCATGACCACCTCAGCACGGTTTCCGAGAGCAGTGCTCTCCGGTCGGCTTGCCGAGGCGCTACAGGGCCGACGGGTGCGCAGCGCCGTTTTCACCACGTTCAACTTCGATCCCGGATTTTTCGAGTTGCAGGTGCTGCCATTCCTCTTCTCCCAGAGCTTCAGCCAAGTGGACAAGGTGCGGTTGCTTCAGCTTGAGGATGCTCTGCGCGGTGTTGACCACCTGGCGGTCTATTACGATCGCGGCGCTCTCTCCCAAGACGCGGAGCCGGCCCGGCTCGACTACCGGCGTATCGATGTCCGCCAAAGGACCGGTGTCTTTCACCCCAAGCTCGCCTTCGTGCTGGTAGATGAGCCCGAGGACAACCCGAGCGAGACCTCTCAGTCACTGGTGGTGGCCTGCCTCTCAGCGAACCTGAGCCGCGCTGGGTGGTGGGAAAACCTCGAGTGCGCCCACATCGTGGAAGTCCAGGATCAGGATCGTGCACCCGAGCGGGTTCCGTACCGGCGGGACCTCCTCGCCATTCTGCGTCGCATCCGTGCCTGTGCAGTAGATGATGATCACCAAGCCCTCGATGCGGTGCATGCCTTCCTCCGCGAACGTGTCTCTTCCGAGCGATACGTAAATGCGAGCGCAGGAGGACGCTGGCACACACGCCTCTTCGGCGGCGAAGGCAGGTCCGACCTCGCCAACTGGCTGCAAGAGCGCGGTCTCGGTCGCGACGACTGGAATCTGGAGGTAATCTCTCCCTACTTCGATGCTCGCGGGGCTGCTCCGCTCAAGCGATTGACGGAGGCACTCAAGGTGCGGGAGACGCGCGTCCATCTGCCGCGCGATGCGGACGGCTCGCCGCTGGTGACAGTAGACGCATACAGTGCCACGGCCGCCCTCGATGGCGTGCGATGGGCGGAACTGCCAGAGGAGATGACGCGCCGCTCCGGCAGGGGGTCCGGGGAGCGCCTCACCCCCCGCCGGGTGCACGCGAAAGTGTACCGGCTCTGGCGCGGAGGTGGCGGTGACGTCGTGCTCGTGGGTTCAGTCAACTGCACGAGTCCGGCGCACAGCCGAGGAGGGGCGGGCAACCTCGAGGCGGCATTCCTGGTCGACATCTCGGACCATCAGGTTCCCAAGCGCTGGTGGCTTCGGCCCCTCGAGTACGACGCCGAGTGCTTCCCCGAGACCCCGCCGGAAGAAGGCGATGGCCTTGACCAGCCACCGTTCGGCGTCTCCATCCGTTACCATTGGGGCGAGCGCGCCCTTGCGGTGCGCGTCGAGAGAGACATAGCGCTGCCGATCGAGGTGATGGATATCTCGGGCCGGCCGCTGTTCACCATCCAACACGGAGATGTAGAGCGATGGTTTCTCTGCGATGGAAACGCGGCAACCGCGGTAAGCAAGAGCCTCAAATCGAGCAGCTTCGTGCAAGTGCGTCACGGTAACGCTCATTGGCGCGTGCTGGTGCGTGAGGAAGGCATGGCGCACCGCCCTTCCATTCTGAGCGAGCTGAGCCCCGAGGAGATCCTGGAGTACTGGTCCTTGCTCTCGGCCGAGGAGCGTGCTGCCTTTATCGAGCGTCATGCTGCATTCGACCAGGAGATTGAAGGGATCCCCGCTACCCAAAGGGAATCGCTCGGGACCGGCGACACCTTGTTCGATCGTTACGCGGGGGTGTACCACGCCTTCGGCTGCCTGCGTCGGACTGTCGAGAAGGCCCTTGAGGACGGCCACCTCGAGGTGGTGGAAATGAGGTTGCTGGGCGCGAAGTATGACTCTCTGCCCGAGTTGCTCCGGAAGACACTAGAACGCAAGGATGGCGATCCGGTGCTCCGGTACGTCACCTTCCTCACCGCAAAGCAGCTTCGGCGCTCCCTCGACAAGCGTCACCGGCAATTCCTTCGCGACCGCAAACTGCTCGTGCGAGAACTCGACAGGCTGATTGCAGCCGGAGTCAACCGGCGGGACGAGCTGTTTACCCACGACGAGGACCAGACACGAGCCTTCCTCGAATGGTTCGAGCCCGTCTTTCTCAAGGACCTGGGACGTCTCTGATGCGCCCGATCACCCCCAAGTTCCTCGACAAACTGATTGACTTCGCACCATCCGGCGAGGATCGCGACAAGGCCTTCGGCTCCCAGCAACGCGAAGGAACGGTGGCGGCATTCAACATGCTGGCACAGAACGGTTGCGCGTATCTGGCTGACGAGGTGGGCATGGGCAAGACATACGTCGCCCTCGGGGTGATGAGCCTCCTGCGTTACTTCGATCCCCATGCACGCATTGTCGTGATCGCGCCAAGAGAGAACATCCAGCGCAAATGGGTGAAGGAGCTACACAATTTCGTGGGCCGGAACTGGCGCGTCGTCGGCAACCGAGTGAGATCGCTTCAGGGCAGACCGGTGTGGGAGCCCGTGGTCTGCAACTCGCTCGTCGAGTTTGCCCGCGAAGCACTGGTCAACCAGGACCGGGATTTCTTCCTGCGCATGACGAGTTTCAGCATCAGGCTGGCGGATTCCGAAGACCGGAGCAAGACCCGCGACGCCTTGCTCCAGAGCGTCCCCTGGCTCAAACGCCGTGACGTGCCGAATTACAGTCCCGAGGAATTTCGTGACGCCTTCGCCCTTGCCCTGAACCGCGCGGTGCCGGAGGCCGACTTGGTCATTCTCGACGAAGCCCACAACCTGAAGCATGGGTTCGGCGCCGAGGGCAGCACACGGAACAGGGTCATGGGACTCGCCTTCGGCCACCCGGAGGGGGAGTCCCTTGGACGACCGTGGTACGTCAAGAGAGCCAAGCGGGTGCTGCTACTCTCGGCCACACCCTTTGAGGACGACTACGCCGCCATCCAGCGCCAGCTCGAGGTCTTCGGCTTCGGTAACGCGAAACTCAGAGGGGCAAGTGGTGAAGCCGACGCCAAGGTGACAGACCTCGCCGACCCCGATGTCGCGGAGGATCAGAAGCGCCGGATCGCCCAACGCCTTCTCATTCGCCGTGTCTCGGGCCTCAAGATCGCGGGCAGGCTGCATACGAAGAACATGTACCGGCGCGAGTGGCGACGGGGCGGGCTCGAACACCACGACGAGCCAATTGAGATCGATGATCCGAAGCAGCGCCTGATCGTGGCCCTGATGCAGAAGAAGGTGGCCGAGGTCTTGCAGACTGAGCGGTTCAACAACCATTTCCAGATCGGTATGCTGTCCTCGTTCGAGAGCTTCCTGCAATCTGTGGAGACCGCGCGCCGTCGGCGGCGGGAGGAGGAGCCAGCCTTCGATGGCGAAGAGCAGCGGCGCGGCTTGAGCGACAGGGAACGCGACGGCATCGACACCGAGGCAATCGCCGAGGTCGTGCGCTCCTATCGGGAGTCCTTTGAAAGCACCCTGCCTCATCCGAAACTCGATGTGACTGCCAAGGCTCTGTCCAGTGCGTTCGAGACCGGAGAGAAGACACTCGTATTCGTGCGTCGAGTGGCAACCGTAGAGGAGTTGGCGGCCAAGCTGGACGAGAGATTCGATCGCTGGATCCAGGCACGGATGGAGGGGCATCTCCCGGAGCTTCACGATGAGATCGGTGAGTTGTTCAATCGCTACGCGAAGGAACGGCTAAGCCGGCCCGACGAAGTCGAAGCCACCGAGGACGACGCCGATCTCTCAAGCGAAACAGAGCGCATGGACCGCAGGGACGACCTCGAGGAAGACGACGAGGGAGGGGCGGAGAGCTTCTTCGCCTGGTTCTTCCGCGGAGACGGTCCGTCCGGCGTGCTCTCTGGGGCCGCGTTTCAGAAGAACCGCCTGTCATCAACCAGTTCCGCGTACGCCACCTTGTTCGAGGACGACTACGTGGCAAGCCTCCTCGGGGTCGAAGGAGGTGAGGTGCTCAACTCCCTCGCCCGGGTGACGGGCGAATCTCTGGAGCGTTGCGAAGGACGGTTGCGGACTCTCGCATTCGGAGTCTTCCACGGACGCAGCCGGCAGCGCGAGGGCTATCCGCGGCTGTACGTGTTCGAGGGTTACCAAGCAGCTGGCCTCGCGCTTCTTCGGCAGTGTGACGGGAAGATCGCCAAGCAAGCCGGGGTGATGTTGGAAGAGCGGTTCCCGGATTTCCGTCCCACTTCCCTCGAGCCGCCCCCCGGGTTTCCCGGACCTGGTGTAGGGCTCGGCATCACTACCGTTTTCACCGAACTCCGCAAACGCCCTGCGCTACGGAAGCATCTCTGGCCGGAAGAACACCCCGACGTCCGCAGAGACCAGAGCAAGTTCCGGACCAAGTTTCGCGACCAAGAGCAGCGCCGCGAGCTCCTGAGCGGCATGAGCCGCCTCGGTGCCCCCTATGTCGATCTCTATCTGCTGGCGATTCGGCGCATCGGCTCGTTCGCCCTCGGCCAGCGCCGGGAAGCCGAGTCCGCCACTGAACTGGCTTTGGATTTCGTCAACCTCCTCGATCGCCAGGAGGGTGAACCGGGATTCCACGCCTTCCACGAGCTCTCGCAGGCCGCGGAAGCCTTTGACCAAATCTTGTCCGTCAATTTCCCCGCAGTGCCGACTTGCCCCCTGCCGGATCTCCGCCGGCTCTACGGCCTCACCCTGCAGAAGCAGGTGCCGGTGGGTCGGATGTCGGGAGGTGTCAATCAGCGCCTAGTGCGGCAGTTCCGCATGCCCGGCTTCCCCTTGCTGCTGGTTACCACCGACGTGCTGCAGGAAGGCGAGGACCTCCACACCTTCTGCCGGCGGATCGTCCACTACGGAATCGCCTGGACACCATCGGCGATGGAGCAGCGCACGGGCCGGGTGGACCGCATCGGGGGTCTGGTGCAGCGCCGCCTCGACGGTTCCCCCGTGCCTGCTGCGGCCGACGACTTCATCCAGGTCTACTATCCGCACTTGCGCGACACGGTTGAACTCTTGCAGGTGCGCCGCGTGCTCCGCCGCCTCAACAGGTTCCTGCGCCTGATCCACCGCGGCGACACTGCGGCGGGGGCGGACGGACATGCCATCGACGCGGCCCGTGCACTGCTCGAAGAGGTCGAAGACACGCCGCCGATCAAGGGAGAGCTCCAGTCCGCGTTCCCGATTGAGGCCGGTTGGCTCGATGGCGATCTGGGCGCCGACGATGTCACCGTGCCCGACTGGGAGAGCCAGTACTCTCATCTCGAAACACTCTGGCTAGGGCTTTGCGAGCATCACCGGATCGCCAATCCGACATCCGTCTTCAAGCACCTGCGCCGTGGAGAGTTCCCGGCTGCCCAAGGCCGGATGCAGCCCTTCACCTTCGGTCTGCGCTCCCAAGTAGCGGGGGACGAGATCCTGATCGAGTGTCAGAGCACGATCGGGTTTGTCGACCTGCAGGAAGACGACGTCGTCAATGCACTGATGGACGCCCTCGATGGCACCAGTGGGGTGAAGCTCTGCGTCGATCCGCGCGTCGGCAAGCATCAGGACCAGATATACGTCCGGCGTGAGCTGCTGTTCCACCCTGAAGCCACCCGCCTCACGGATGTTCTCGCCATGTTCGAGAACACTCTTCCCCCCGCAGTCCACCTGCGCGCCTTCCTAGAAGGCACCGGCCTGCTCGGCACGAGCGTTGACTGATGGAAGGTCTGCTTCACGGGATTGACGAGCTGATCAAAGAGGAGCGTCTTCCCTGGACCCGCATCGGCAACCAGGTACGGATCTCGCGCTCGCGAACCGGGCGCTCGCAGGTCGTACGGGTCGCTCGGCGGAGTGACCGCTACGTATTCTCTTCAGTCATCGCCCGCGTAGCCGCGCTGAATGAAGACCGAAGGGCGCTCGCCTTCCGGCTCTGGCGGCGAAATGCCCTGAAGGCAGTGGTAATGTTCACCATTGATCGCCGGGACCGGGTGATCGGTCTGATCGATCAGCCAATCGAGAGCGTGAACCCCAAGGAGATCAAGTTCTACCTCGAGACGCTGGCTCATGAGTGCGACCGGCTGGAGTACATACTGACCGGAGCGGACATGCGGTGACGCGCACCGAAACCACTCGTGGCGCGACGCGAAGTCTCGACGCCGGAAACCCACCCCTTCACGACCCACACCTCCAGGCCGCCCTCGAAGCCGTCCAGGCCGGCGACCCCGAGGCCCTCCGCCCCCTGCTGGAGACCCACCCCTCCATCGTAAACACTCCCCTGCCGCACGACGGCCGCACCCGGCGACCCATGCCGACGCTGCTGCACCGGGCCATCCTCGCCTGGATCGAAGGGGAGCCGCAGGTGCCCCAGCTGCTGATCGATCACGGCGCCGACGTGAACAGCACGTCGGGCGGGACCCTGGCGCCGCTGGAGATGGCGGCGGCGTCCCTGCACCCGGGGATCGCCGAGCTGCTGATCGCCAACGGCGCCGACGTGGAGCTGCACGTCGAGCTGCCGCCGGTGGAGGTGGCCGTCCGCTACCAGAGGAGGCAGATCTTCAAGTTCCTGATCGCGGCGGGCGCGCGGTACGACATCTCCCATACCCTGCGCCTGGGCATGATGGCGGAGACCCGGGCCCTGCTCGCGGCCGATCCGTCTCTGGCCAACATCGAGACCGACCACGGGCTGCCGCTGAACCTGGCCGTGGGCCGACCCGGCATCTTCAAGCTGCTGCTGCGCCACGGGGCGGACATCCACGCCGAGGACTCCCTCGGCCTGACGCCGTTGAAGGCGGCGCGAACCCCGGACAGCGGCAAGGAGGTGCGGGCCCTGCTGGAGATGGGCGTCGAGGACGACATCTACGGCGCCATCTCGGCCGGCGACGAGGACCGGGTCGAGGCGATCCTGAAGGCCGACCCGGCACAGGCCCACCCGGTGGGCTGCTGGCCGCAACGGGGGCCGGTCCCGCCCGTCATCTGGGCGGTCTGGTCGGGGTCGACGCGCATCCTCGAGCTGATCCTGGAGCAGGACGTGGCCCTCGACATCCGGCCGAACCCGCTCAGCACCGCCATCGGCTACGACTACGACGAGATGGTGCGCATGCTGCTGGACAAGGGGGCCTCGCCCGAGTGCGCGGACCCCTCCGACTGGCCGGGGGCCTCCAGGCTGCGGCCGTACCGTTTCGTCTTTCCGGCGGATCCTCCCCGGCCCCACGTGCCCCTATACACGGCCCTGCGCGGGGGAACCATCGCCGCCGTGGAAATGCTGCTCGACGCCGGGGCGGACCCGAACTGCACCCTGACGGACTGGGCCGGCCTTCAGTGGCCGGCGCTGGCGGGCAATCTGCGGCAGGTGAAGCTCCTGCTCGACCGGGGCGGCGATCCGTCCAGCCCCTGCGCCGAGAGCGCCCTCCGTTGGGCCGTGCAGCTGTGCCGGCGGCCGATGATCGAGCTGCTCGTCACCCGCGGCGTCGACATCGACACGGTAGACGCGGACGGCCGGGGTCTGCTGGACATGGTGGGCAAGTCCGACTGGAGGCCGCGCCGCCCGGAGCGGGTCCTGACGACCGCCTTGCTGGAGGAGCTGATGGGGCTCTTCCACGGGTCCCGGCAGGAGGCGCGACTCCTGCGTCTGCGCGGCGACATCATGGACGCGGTCATCGAGGGCCGGACCGGCGACCTGCGCGCCGTGCAGGCGGAGGCGCCCGAGCTCCTGGAGCGGGAGCTGGTGCGGGACGAGCTGTTCCACTGGGCCGCCAGCCGGGGTCACGGCCACGTGGTCGATCTGCTGGCGGAGCTGGGCGCGCCCATGACGATCAGCGTCGCCGCGGCCCTCGGGCGGGCGGAGCTGGTCGACTCCATGTTGGCGGCGGACCCGTCCCTGGTGGAGGGAGACCTGACGCCCGAGGAGATCGACTGGAACAAGCACCTGCCCTGGCCCCAGCACCCGCCCCTCGTCGTCGCCGCCATGAACGACCGCACAGAGGTGGCGGCGCTGCTGCTGGACCGCGGCGCCCAGATCGACCGCCAGGTCGGCTGGTACCAGACCACGGCCCTCCACCACGCCGTGAGCAGCGAGTCCACCAAGACCGTCAAGCTCCTGCTGGACCGGGGCGCCGACGTCAGCATCCGCAGCCGGAACCACCACCTGCCGACGGCCCTGGTGAAGAACTGGCCGCCCACGGTTTCGCGCCGCGAGATCCGCGACCTGCTCGTCGCCCACGGGGCCAACCCCGAGGAACAGCTCCCTCACAGCGCAGGTGAATGACACCCAGGGAGAGGATCGCATGGATCGCAGGGAGACCGCCGCCTTCTGGAGACAGGCCTGGATGTCGGAACACGAACGCCCGCTGACGCCGGCTGAGGAGGAGTTCGTGGACGCATCCGTTCGCCTCACCTCCGACCGCTGGAGCGGCGAGTGCGACGTGGAGCGCATGACGGCCCTCGTCGAGCGCCTTCCCTCGCTGCTCGAGACGATCGGACCCGCGGTGCTCAACATCGCCGCGTACCGGGGCGGCTGCGCCCCGGCCCTGGAGCTCCTGCTCGACCGGGGGCTGGTGTTCTCGGTGGCCGAGCACCGCGCGAAAGGCGGCAAGGCGTCCGAGTACGACATCGTCCACGAGGCCGCCTGGGCGGTCTCCACCGACAACTTGCGCATCCTCCTCGAGCGCGGCATGGCCGACCCCAGGAGCACCTCGAACCCGCACACCGGCTGGCCCGACAACGTCTCCCTCCTCTACTGGGCGGCCGTCCAGGGGGGAGACGATGGGGACGGCGAGGCCCTCACCCGACTGCTGCTGGAGCACGGCGCCGACCCCGAGGTCAAGTTCAAGGGCAACGGCGAGCGCGGGTGCACCGCCCTGCAGGAGGCCTGCGTCCACGGACTGGGCAGCCGCGACGGGATCGTCCAGGCCCTGATCGACCACGGCGCCCACTACGACGCCTTCTCCGCCAGCGCCCGGGACGACCTCGACCGCCTGCGCCAGTGCGCGCGGGAAGAGCCCGAAGTGGCGCGCTCCCTGGGAGAGGCGGAGATGACCCCCCTCCACTGGGCATCCCGCGCCGGCGCGCTGCGCTGCGCCAGGTGGCTGCTGAACCACGGAGCGGATGTGGACGCTCAGACCGCGGCGGGGCGGACCCCCCTGCACATGGCCGACGGCCCCGAGATGCTGTGGCTGCTGGCCGGGAAGGTCGCGAACCTGAACCCCCAGGACCGCAAGGGCCGCACGCCGCTGCACCAGGCGATGTATGGGGGTGACCTTGAGAAGGCGGAGATCCTGATCGTGCTCGGCGCCGACGTGCGCATCCCCAACCGGCAGGGGAAGACACCGCTGGAGGTGGCGCGCAAGGAGTGCCTGTTCTTCAAGCGGGGGTGACCCGCGGCGTCCATCAGTTCTCGTGGACTACAAGGAAACCTTGACCAGACCTGCACTTGTCGCAGCTGTCTTTCTGGCTCTCCACGTACTTCCCCTCCTCTGGAGGCCCAACCCTCTGTGGGGCGCGGATCTCCTCTTCTACCATGCCCCATTGTACCGGGGCATCTTCATTCTGCTCGCTGTCCTGCTGTTCATCCCCGCCATCCGGAGCCGAGTCCAGGGTATTGCTCGAACCCTTCCGCTCTCCCCCTGGGAGTCGGGACGTAGTGCCTGGCTCATCAAGGCCCTGGTCCTGCTCATCGCGCTCGCCGTCTTCGTCGCCCTGCGTTCGGCCTGCCATCTTCTGGGCGATGGTTACCTCCTTCTGCGGGACTTGGACGCAGGCATCCTGCAGCCCACCCACCGAGCGCCATTTACCTTCGTCCTTGTTCGCTTCCTGCACAGCACCGGGGGCCCACTCTGGGAGACTGCTGAGAACACCTACCGAACTTACAGCTACGTCTCCGGCGCCATCTACGTTCTGATCGCCTTCCCCGTTGCCGGTACCCTCGGCAAGACCCCTCTGAAGAAGTCCATCGTCCTGGCCTTCCTGTTGACCGGCGGGTTCCTGCAACTCTTCTCCGGCTATGTGGAGAACTACGCCCTCTACATGCCGGGCATCCTCCTCTACCTTCTTCTGGGCATGCGAGTCCTCGAGAACCGCATGTCCATCTACGTTCCCGCGCTCTTGCTGAGCTTGCTTGTCAACCTTCATCTCGCTCTTGCCCTCTTTAGCCCGTCCCTGCTCATGCTCGTCTATCGCAACTACTGCAACAAGCGGGGTCTCGGTCCACGCTGGAGAAACTGGCTCTCTACTGCGACGGCAGTATGTGTGGTCCCGCTGGGGGCGGCACTCTTTCTCTGGCTCTCCGGCGTTGAGTTCCTGGCCTACTTGGGACGCGCTGGTGACAGCCATCTCCTGCCCGTTCTTGCACAACCTGACTTTCGCGATCCTTACCGCCTCTTCTCCCTGTCTCACCTCCTCGACTTTCTCAACCTGCAACTACTAGCCGCCCCTGCCGCGTGCATGGCCCTCTTCCTGCTCGGCAAGAGATCCTTCGGCCATCACCCCTTCCTTCTCTCCGCCGCGGCTTTCCCCCTGCTCTTCACCTTTCTCGCCAACCCCGAAATTGGTGCCTTCCGAGACTGGGACATTCTCGCCCTCCCGGCCCTGCCGCTCACGCTCTGGGCAGCCTCCGCGCTCCTTTCACGAATGCGTGATCCGAACAGCGCTTTCCAGGCGGCCTTCCTCATCTGCGGTGCTGCCGCCCTGCACAGTCTCATGTGGATCGGTCTGAATGCCAGTCCCACGGCCGCCGAGACCCGATACGCCCACCTCATGGACAGACTCACTGGCCATGCGGCCTCCTATGGATGGGAAACGCTGGGAAGCTACTACCACCTGCAGGACAACCCAGGATCCGCCCTCAACGCCTACCAGCGCGCCCTCGACGCCAACCCGGACAACCCTCGGCACTGGTTGGCTGTCGGATACAGCCGTTACATCATGGGGCAGTACGAAGAGTCAATTCGGTTCTTCCGGAGAGCCGTGGAGATCAACCCCAACCTACCAAAGGCCCACCTCAATTTGGGCATGGCCTATCGGGCGCTGAAGCGCATGGAAGAAGCCAGATCAAGCCTTGCAAGAGTCCTGGAGCTCGATCCCGACAATCCTCAGGCAGAAAGGATCCGACGATTCCTCGCGAAGCACAGGAAATAGTGTGCCCAGAGGGACTTGGGATTCCCCAATGAACCCCCCACCCCTCCAGTCCGCCCTCGAAGCCGTCGAAGCCGGCGATCCCGAGGCCCTCCGCCCCCTGCTGGAGGCCGACCCCTCCCTCGTGAACACCCCTCTTCAGCACGACGGCCGCACCCGGAGACCCCTGCCGACGCTGCTGCACCGGGCCGCCCTCGGCTGGCGCGAAGCCGAGCTGCGGGTGGCGCAGCTGCTGATCGATCACGGCGCCGACGTGAACAGCACGGAGGGCGGGTCCCTGGCGCCGCTGGAGATGGCCGCCTGGTCGCGGCATCCGGGAATGGCGGAGCTTCTGATCGCCAACGGCGCCGACGTGGAACTGCACGTCGAGGTGCCGCCGGTGGAGGTGGCCGTCCTCTACCAGAGGAGGGAGATCTTCAAGCTCCTCATCGCGGCGGGCGCCAGGTACGACATCTCCCACACCCTGCGCCTGGGCATGATGGCGGAGACGCGGGCCCTGCTCGCGGCCGACCCGGCCATCGCCAACATCGAGACCGACCACGGGCTGCCGCTGAACCTGGCCGTGGGCCGACCCGGCATCTTCAAGCTGCTGCTGCGGCACGGGGCGGACATCCACGCCGAGGACTCCCTCGGCCTGACGCCGTTGAAGGCGGCGCGGACCCCGAAGAGCGACAAGGAGGTCCAGGCCCTGCTGGAGATGGGGGTCGAGGACGACATCTACGGGGCCCTGGCGGCCGGCGAAGAGGCCCGGGTCGAGGCGATCCTGAAGGCCGACCCGTCGCAGGCGCGGCCGGTGGGCTGCTGGCCGCGACGGGGGCCGATCCCGCCCGTGATCTGGGCGGTCTGGTCCGGCTCGACGCGCATCCTGGAGTTGATCCTGGAGCAGGACGTGCCTCTCGACATCCGGCCGAACCCGCTCAACACGGCGATCTCCTACGGATACGACGAGATGGCGCGCATGCTGCTGGAAGAGGGGGCCTCGCCCGAGTGCGCGGACCCCTCCGACTGGCCGGGGGCCTCCACCTACCCGGCGGACCCCCCTCTCGGCCTGGTGCCGGCGCCGCCCCGGCCCCACGTGCCGCTCTACAAGGCCCTGCGCGGGGGCACCATCGCCGCCGTGGAGATGCTCCTGGAGGGCGGCGCGGACCCGAACTGCACCCTTACCAACTGGTCCGGCCTTCAGTGGCCGGCGCGAGCCGGCAATCTGCAGCGGGTGAAGCTCCTGCTCGACCGGGGCGGCGATCCGTCGAGCCCCTGCGCCGAGAGTGCCCTTCGCCTGGCGGTGCAGCTGTGCCGGCGGCCGATGATCGAGCTGCTCGTCACCCACGGCGTCGACATCGACACGATCGACGCGGACGGCCGGGGCCTGCCCGACATGGTGGGCAAGTCCGACGGGCGACCGCGCCGCCCGGAGCGTGTCCTGAGGACCGCCTTGCTGGAGGAGCTGATGGGCCTCGTCCACGGGTCCGGGCGGGAGGCCCGTCTCCTGCGGTTGCGGGGCGACCTGGTGGACGCGGTCATCGAGGGCCGGACCGGCGACCTGCGCGCCGTGCAGGCCGAGGCGCCCGAGTTGTTCGAGCGGGAGCTGGTCCGCGACGAGCTGTTTCACTGGGCCGCCAGCCGGGGTCACGGCCACGTGGTCGACCTGCTGGTGGAGCTGGGCGCGCCCATGACGATCAGCGTCGCCGCGGCCCTCGGGCGGGTGGAGCTGGTCGACTCCACGTTGAAGGCGGACCCGTCCCTGGTGGAGGGGCGGCTGACGCCCGGGGAGACCGACTGGAACAAGCACCTGCCCTGGCACCAGCACTCGCCCCTCATCGTCGCCGCCATGAACGACCGCGCGGAGGTGGCGGCGCTGCTGCTGCACCGCGGCGCCGGGATCGACCGCCAGGTCGGCTGGTACCAGAACACGGCCCTGCACCACGCCGTGGACAGCGAGTCCACCCAGACCGTCAGGCTCTTGCTGGAAAAGGGCGCGGACGTCAATATCCGCAGCCGCGATCACCACCTGCCCACGGCCCTGGTCAAGAACTGGCCGCCCTCCGTCTCGCGCCGCGAGATCAGCGACCTGCTCGTCGCCCACGGGGCCAACCCCCAGGAACTACCCACCCACGGAGCAAGTGAATGACACGCAAGATCTACGCTTTCGGCATGGACGGCTTCATCGTCCCCATGATGAAGCGCTTCGCCGCCGAGGGGGCCGTGCCCCACTTCGAGCGCATGCTGCGGGAGGGGGCGGTCAACCAGACCCTGCCCTCCTTCCCGGTGTGGACCCCCACTAACTGGGCGACCCTGTCCACCGGCGCCCACACCGGCACCCACGGGGTGACCCGCTGGCGCGTGGAGGTCGAGCCGGGGCGGCGCATCGACAGCTTCGACGGGCGGGCCAACAACGCCGAGCGCATCTGGAACGCCCTCGAACGGGCCGGGATGACGAGCGTGGCCGTCCACTACCCGGGGGCCCATCCCTCCGGCGTGGAGAAGGGCTTCGTGGTCGACGGCTTCGGCCACCCCAGCCACCGGCGCACCGACTTCGAGGTGGCTACGTGCCAGGCCTACACGACCGAGGCGGAGCTGGCCGCCGAGATCGAGATGGACCACGACGGCACGGCCGTGCGCGCGGCCCAGAGCGGGGTCGAGCCGATCCCGCCCCTGAAGCCGGCGCAAGGGTGGAGCAACCTGCCCGACAGCCACGCGCCGCCCCTGGAGAGCCGCATCGAGGTGGAGGCCCGCCTCGGCGGCGACGTGACCGCCTTCGAGCTGCTGGCCGTGGACGGCGGCGGACGCGGGTACGACCGGGTGCTCGTCTGCCGGGGTCGGGACGGCGGCCGCCGCGTCGCGCAGGCGCGGGTCGGCGAGTGGAGCGAGTGGGCGCTGGAGGAGTTCGCCATCGACGGCGGCCGGCAGCGGGCCTCGGTCCGCTTCAAGCTGATGGAGCTGGCCCCGGACGGCAGCCGGCTCAAGCTCTACCGCACCCAGGCGACCTTCGCCGACGGCTTCACCGTGCCCGACGACCTGGCCGGGGAGCTGATCGAGCGCTTCGGCCCCTACCAGGAGCACGCCTCCATGCTGCCCTACACGGCGGGCATGGCCGACTTCGACACGGCCCTGGAGGAGTGCGAGTACCAGGGCCTGTGGTTCGCCGAGGTCGCCCGCTACATGCTGCGCGAGCGGGGCTGCTCCTTCTTCATCTGCCACTGGCACCTCTACGACTACCTCAACCACATCCACCTCGGCGACGTCGACCCCGTCTGCCCCGGGTACGACGCGGACAAGGCGGACGAGTACCTCGACTGTTTCCGGCGCGCCTACCAGGTGGGCGACCGCATCCTCGGCCGCCTCTGGGAGGATGCCGACGACCGGACCTTCGTGGGCGTCCTCTCCGACCACGGCTGCTCCCCCGACGTGCGCGTGGCCAACATCCGCCAGTTCCTCCACGAGCGCGGCTTCCTGGCCCTCGCGGGCGGCCAGGAGAACCTGGTGCGCGACCAGGTCCGCGAGGAGGACATCGACTGGGAGCGCACCCGGGCCTACCTGAAGGACGACAAGGGCTTCGACATCTTCATCAACGCCGAGCCCGGGCCCGAGTTCGACCGCATCGAGGCGGAGCTGCTGCTGGCCCTGCGCACCTGGGTCGACGAGGAGGTGGGGCGCAACCCCGTGGCCATCGCACTGCCCCGGCGCGACGCCTGGATCCTCGGCCAGTGGGGGGACCAGTGCGGCGACGTGGTCTTCGCCTGGGACCACGGCTACGTGAGCGGTTACTACGGCCAGTGGCGGGGCATCGCCGGCGACGCCAGCGTCGGTGCGCCCAACGTGTACGGCGCCCACCACGGCGGCTTCCTGCCGACCCAGAGCCGGGACTCCTCCAGCTTCGGCTCGTGGCTGCTGGCGGGACCCGGCGTCAAGGCGGGCTACGAGCGCCCGGCGGAGAAGCTCGGCTACATCCACGCCGCCGACGTGGTCCCCACCTTCTGCCACCTGCTGGGTGCCGAGGCCCCGCGCCAGTCCCAGGGCACGGTGGCGCGGGACCTGCTTCAGGGGTTCGAGATGGAGCGGGAGCGGGAGTCCCGCGGGCCTGGCGAGCCTTGAATCCCGCAGCCCCCAAGCTGAACCCTACTATGCGGCGGGACCCTTGACATGACTTCACCGCACGGTTACGCTGTAGCTACAGCAAAGCTACAAGAGGAGGCGAGTGCGGGATGAGCACCGATACCGTTGTGAGGGCCCGGATCGACAGCGACACCAAGGCCCGCGCCACCGAAGCGCTGCAAGACATGGGCCTGTCGGTGTCCGACGCGATCCGCATGCTGCTGCTGCGCGTGGCGGAGGAGAAGCGGCTGCCCTTTGCCGTCCAGGTTCCCAACGCGACGACTGTCAAGGCCATGAAGGAGTTGCAGGAGGGCAGGGGGCAGCGATTCGACACTGCCGAGGAGTTGTTCCGAGACCTCGACATATGAGGCCGGTGAGTAGACTGAGTGCCTGGAACGAACTGAGGCGGAAGCTAAAGCCACAGCAACTCCTTGCACTTGCAGAAAGCAGATCCGGATGGACTCCTTGAATTGCACCTAAATCCATGTGACCCATCACACGTTGCACTCCGTCTGTTCGGATACACTCGTCCCGTCTCTTCTATTCGATCGCGCAGATCTCGCAATCCTTGTTCGACTCCTCGTTGAAGAGTTGGGGTCCCATGCAGGACCGGGACGTTCCTGATCTACTGCGTCGGCTGGCGGACGATGTTGAGCGCCAGCAGTCTCCGTAGTCACGCTGTTCCCCTTCTTCGAATAGAGGGGATGGTGGTAGGGGCGGATAGCCCCTGCCACCTGAGCTGGGATTCCTAATGCACGAGGTAATACTGCATTTCGCTGGAGTCTGCGCAGAATGGGCTTTCAGGATCCCATGGCTGACAGGCATCCAGGCTGCCTCACCGGTCATAGGTATCGTGGTCGGCTGCGTCCTCTCCATAGTTGCGTTCCTGCAGGTCAAGTCCCGTTTCTAGTTGAAATGCACAGGTCCGGGTGAGTGTCAGCCCGCCTTCGCGAGCTGCTTGATGCCGAGTTCCGTCTGCAGAGCATGACGGAGGGTCGGCAGGTGGCGGTATCCGTTGATGCGGCGCAGGCGAGGCTCGATGTCGAGCAGGCCTGCGGCGACCCAGCGGTGTCGCTGGACGGAGTTGGTCCAGCGGCGCACGTTGCGCGTCAGCTGCCCCAGGAGGCTGTTGACGTTCTCGATGGGGTTGGTGGTGCGCAGGGACTTCAGCATCGGCATGAGACCAAGCCGGTGCAGCGTGAGCGTCTCCTCAAAGCCCTCCTCGAGGCTGGTCAGCGCCGACTGGTTCATCAACTTCAGCCCGGGCTTGAGCGCCTCCAGGGCGGACTTGGCTTCTTCGTAGGTCGGCTTGGCGTAGGCCGCCTCCATCTTCCGACGGATACGCGCTTGCTCGCTCCTCGCCAGATACGACTGCACGTTCTGGCGCTTGTGATACTGGCAGCGCTGCACGCAGGCCTGGCCGGCCAGCACCGTGGTCACCGCCTTGTGGAGCCCCTTGCCGCCATCGAGCACGACCAGCAGGCCCGCCTGGTACTGCAACCCGCGATCGACCAAGTCCGTCAGGAAGCGTCGGCACACCCGCTCGTTCTCGGTGGCCGCCTGCACGAAGCCCAAAGGCACCTTCTGGCCGTCCAGGGTGATGCCGAGGGCGATGAGGATCTCCTCGTCGGCAAACGCCTTGCCGTCGAGGAAGAGCGCCACCAGGTCGTAGCCGTCCAGAGAGCGCTCCTGAAACTCGGCCAGCTTCCGCGCGGTGCCCTTCACGTAGCGCCGAGAGACCGACGAGCGGGACATGCCGAAGGCTTCCGGCACGGCCTCGGCGCAGGCCTCGTAGTTGCGGGTGGCAATGCCCTTCATCATGCGCAGCAGCAGCCCCTCGTCCAGCTGCCGAGGCGTCTGCAACGCCTGGTAGGCCTGCAGGGCCACCTCGGTGTCGGCCTCCACGTTGCGCACCCGGGGCACCGGCACCGGCAGCTTCTGGTCAGCCAGGTAGACCGAGCCTCGCTGGGAGCCCCAGCGCCGCAGCGGCTGACCCTCGGCGTTGCGCTGATACCGGGGCCCGGCCAGCGCCGCCACTTCCAGCTGCAGTTCCTCCATGACGGCCCTCAGTCCCAACGGGATCAGCAGTTGGATGGCCTCGATCCGGGCGTCCAACCCTTCGGTCAACGCCTCAGCGGCGGGGTTCGCGTTCCCCACTTCGATGCGCCCTTTGACGCGGCCTTTCCGGCCGGATAGCTTGCCCACGGCAGGCTCCTTTCTGTTGCCGGTGCGTGATACCCCCCCAGGGCATCTTCGCACCAACGAAACGGTGGGAGCCTGTGCTATTTCAACTAAGATCGGGACATCCCCTTCCTGCAATACAGGGTAGCCAAGGAGTTGAAGAATGTCCGATTGCGGTCCGATCGGCCTATTGTAAATGCTTACTGGGAAAGACACACAACTGGGTTGACGTTTGTGATAGAGAACGTCGGTAATCATCCCGCAAAGAGTGTACAGGTCGATTTCATAATCGCAGGCGGGGAGCGACTTGAGA
Source organism: Candidatus Latescibacterota bacterium (assembly GCA_964291625.2). Classification (GTDB taxonomy): domain Bacteria; phylum Latescibacterota; class UBA2968; order UBA8231; family UBA8231; genus UBA8231. The sequence goes on from OZ220089.1 coordinate 1,426,846, forward strand.
ACTCGGAATTGAGACGTAAACTGGCTGTGCTACCTGAGTCGTTGGAATATGGATACACAGGATGTATCCCTCCCGGAAAGAGGCGGGCGTTTCCCTTTGCCTCTGAGATAGCGATACGTGATGCCATGACTCGCATGTATACTCCAGTGGAGGAACGTCCGGTCCGAGGTGAATTCCCGGCAAGGGTTAGGCCGATATTTGTCAAAGTGGAGTACTTCGACGAATCCGGACAGAGATATACGCCTTACGATGGAGACGAAGCCGATTCTCTGAATGTCCTGACAGGTGAGGGGATTTTCACCTCGGTCAGATGACGGGGGCGGTCATCGCGGTTGCCAAGACAAGTGTATTGTCCATGCTGACTCCTATCCGCTCCTCGCAGTTCAAGCGCGATGTGCGACGGGCCGAGCGTCGAGGCAAGGACCTGACGAAACTTCGCTCATTTCTGGCGTCCCTGATCCACCAGGAGGCGTTGTCCGCGCGCTATCGCGACCATCCGCTACGGGGGATCTGGAGAGGTTACCGTGAGTCGCATTTCGAAGCGGACTGGCTCTTGATCTACCGCGTCCAGGGGGACGAGTTGCACTTGATCCGCACCGGGACGCACTCGGATCTCTTCAAAGAGTAGCCCCGCGGCTCGGGTCTCTCTCTGACTTGAATCACCCCTCCTCGTAGACCGCCTCGCCGCGGTGCAGCCGCTGGGCGATCTGCAGCGTCTGGAGCAGCTCGCGCTGGGTCGGCACCTTGGCCGCCAGGTAGCGGGCGGCGGCCACCATCAGCACCCGCTGCTCATCGGCGTCGGTCCGCTCGCCGTGCTGGCGGATGGCGGCCTCGAGCATCTGGAAGCTGTGGAACTCGGCGTCCTCCCTCACCAGGGACTCGGTGAGCGCCCGGAACAGGGGTCCCGCTTCGCCCCCTGACACCAGGTAGCCGGAGACGAGCCGCCCGGCTTCGTCGACCTGCTGCTGCTGGTTGAGCAGCTGCAGGTACTCCTCCATCGCCTCGTCGGGGTCCGCCGCGGCCGCTCCCTGGTTGGGCAGGCGGGCGGGCGGGACGTTGAGGAAGCGGTCGAGGTAGACGCGCATCGCCCCGTGGTAGACGCCGCGCAGCATCTCCGGCGACTCCGCCCTCTTCAGCATCTGGTGCAGGGCGTTGGCGTACGAGAAGGTGTGGAGCACGGCGATCCAGTCGGAGAACTCGTTGTTCACGTGGAACCGGACGATGCGCAGGGCCGCGGCCATCGTCACCGCCTCCGCCAGTTGCACGGGGCGCGCGCCCTCCTTCAAGGCCTCGTTCAATCCCTCCACGATCGCGTGGGGATCGTCCTGCAACAGGGCGTCGGTGAACTCGCCACTGCCCTTCCACTCCCTCCCCCGGCCTTCCTCCAGCAGTCGATCCAGCGAATCGAAGGTCTCGCTCAGCAGGGTCACGAGGTCGACGGGAGAGCGCCAGCTGTTCTGCTCCTCGCTGCGCTGGGCGGCGCTCAGCTGGCGGATGAGCGAGGGCAGGACGTCGGCGGCGTGCTCCCAGCCGATGCGGTCGAGCAACTCGAAGGCCTTGTTGACGAAGTCGATGACGTGGCCGCCTTCGAGGTAGAAGTGGTCGGTCGCCGCCGCCACCATCATCTCCACCAGGTCGGCCGGGCTCGAAGGACCCTCGATGGCGGCCAGCAGGGTGCGCTCGGCCCCGTCGCCGTTGCGGACCTCGACCAGGTACCGGAACCACCGCCGGAGCGCGGCGTGGGGGATCTCCCTGCTCTCGAGGGGCCGCAGCGGCACCCGCGGCGGCTGGCCGCTGGTGTCCGACGCCACGTGCAGGATCCCCTGGTACAACGGGGCGATGCGCTCGTCGCCGTCGAGGTGGTCGCTGACGTTGGCCATGGCCGAGAGGATCGTCATGCCGTTGGACCACCCGGAGCGCCGCCGGCGCGCCCCGTAGAGGCTGCTGGCCCGCACCACGTCGTCCGGGTCCGCCCCGGCGCGCAGGAGGGAGACCACGGCCTTGGCCATCACCAGCCGGATGTTCTGGTCCATGCCTTCCTCCAGCCGGCCCAGGCCGCGCTCGACCGGGTCGCGGGGGGGCGCGGAGACGTCGATGTACACGCGTCCGTCCCTCACCTCCACCGGGTAGACGGTCGCGTCGTCGGCGAAGAGGTCGAAGGTGCAGCCGCTCTTCAGGTCGAAGCGGGCGTGATGCCAGTGGCAGGTCAGGATGCCGTCCTCCACGGTCCCGCGGTGCAGCGGAAACCCCATGTGCGGACAGCGGTTGTCCACGGCGTGGAGGTTGCCCTCCGAGTAGAACACGACGATCGGTACGGGTCCGCCCGAGACCAGGGCCCTCCCCTTGTTCCTGATCTCGTCCAGGGTCCCCGCGTCCAACAGTCTCTCCGCTGATCTGTCCATGACTCTCTCCCTTCGGATGGCGGCTCCCCGTGAGCCGTGGACCGAATCTGCAACTTCAAGTATACTTGAAGTCAAGGAGAAACTTCATGGCCCACCTTGCGGAGTCCCTGACCATCGGTGAGGTAGCGGCCCGAAGCGGGGTCGCCACCTCCGCCCTGCGCTTCTACGAGGAGGAAGGACTGATCTCCTCGGAGCGGACCGGCGGCAACCAGCGCCGCTATCCGCGGGCGGTGCTGCGGCGGGTCGCCGTCATCCGGGCCGCCCAGAGGATCGGCGTGTCCCTCCGGGAGATCCGCACGGCCCTGGACGGGCTTCCCAGCGGGCGCACCCCCAACAAGGCGGAGTGGGCGAAGCTGTCCCGGGGCTGGAGGGATCAGCTCGAGGAGCGGATCGAGACGCTGGAGAGGTTGAAGGAGAGCCTCACCGGGTGCATCGGCTGCGGCTGCCTGTCCCTGCGGTCGTGCAAGCTCTTCAACCGGGAGGACGAGATTGCCTCCCGCGTCGACGGCAGCCTGCTGATGGGGAAGCCCGCGCCGAGACGCCCGTCCTCCGGGTGACGGCGCCGGGGAGCACCGACCGAACTCGGCTCGATCGAGGCACGCGCGTCGTTTGTGTGTCCTGTGCGACCGACAAGCCGGACCGTTACAGGTTCTGCAGCCCCCACTCCCAGGCCAGGATGACGATCTTCGGGCTCCACTCGCCGATGATGAGTCCCAGGAACAGCGGCTTAAGCGTGTTGTAGAGCCGCGGTCCCCCCAAGCGCAGGACGGCGGTCTTGATCGCCCAGGCGATGAGGATGCTGAGGAACATCTTGTAAGTCGCCAGGCTCACTGGAAAGCCGATCGGGTGGAAGGGCCACCACACGAAGCGCTGCCGGGCGAACATCAGCAGCCCCATCACCAGCGCCCCGATGCCGGTGTGGCCCCAATAACCCCAGTTCGTCTCGGTGCTCGTCTGCAGCCGGGCGGCCGCGTCCTGCCACTGGTAGTACCCCTGCTCCTTCAGCGTGTGGGTGATGTTCAGGCCGCCGTGCTCGTAGGCCGTGCCCAGGAAGACGGCCATGCCGCCGCAGATCGACACCGCGATGGCGATCAGCATGCTGGCCAGGAGCATCCGGCGGTGCCGGCGGATGGTCTCCTCCACCACCTTGAGGCTCTGCGCCGCGCAGGCCATCACCAGGATGATCATGTCCGCCGCCCAGGCATAGGTGAACCCGAGGGCGACGATCCCCGTCGGTCCCAGGGCGCGGGTCCCGAGACCGCCGACGATGGCGTCGGAGGCGATGATGGGACAGGCGAACCAGGGGATCCCCCCTTCGCAGACGACGCGGGTGATCCCCAGGTAGAGGAGGAAGGCCAGCCCCAGGTAGAGGGGCGCGATCCAGGCCGGGAGCCCGAGGAGCCAGAGCCAGAAGCAGATGAACGAGAAGCTGCCGGCGAAGAGGAGGACGGCGGTGCGGTAGGACATGATCTCGTCCCCTTCGCTGGCGTCCACCTCCGACGACAGACCCAGGGCGCGGCGCCCGACGGCCACGATGTGCCTCCGCCCGTTCCACAGGCCGACGACCACCAGGGCGATGAAGGCGCCCAACCCCTCGAAGGAGAAGGTCGTGGGCGAGCGCGTCCACGGACTCATGAGCGGGTCCGTGTCGCCGCCCCCCGTCAGCGTCGAGACGATCTGGTAGGCCATGTAGACGAAGTAGTAGAAGCAGATCCCCAGGGTCACGTCGCGGCGGATGAAGTAGGCGAACCCGAGCATCATGAAGCTGATGCCCATGCGCACCTGCGCGACGTCGCGGAAGAGGTAGACGTACTGCCCGCCCACGTGGATCGGGTCCAGGGGGTAGTAGCGGCTCAGACCGTTGTTGACGCCGATGATGAAGGGCAGGAGGAAACCGAGCCAGAAGATCCAGTTGCGGAACAGGGGCTTGACCAGACCGGGGCGCGCGCCTTCGCCGGCGTCGTCCTGGATCATGGCGATCGGCAGCTGCATCATCGGGTAGACGAGCCGCTCGTTGTCGATCCACTGCTTGCGCAGGATGACGGCGACCGAGACCATGGCGACCCAGAGAGACATCGCCATCGGCCCCCAGCCGATCAACAGCACCGGCAGCCACATCCCCCACGGCACCGTGCCGTCGCCGGACCCTTCGTAGAAACCGCGGATGTCCTGGAAGTAATGGGAGGGTACCACCCAGCTCGGAATGTAGGGGATCACCGCCTCGGCCCAGGCGTTCTCCGGGGAGATGTAATAGGCCATGGAGGTGATGTGGGGCAGCAGGTAGTCGGGCAGGCCGTTGGTGGCGACGCCGGAGCCGACGATCCACATCACGTATACCTGGGCCAGCTCGGGCGGCGTCAGCACCCAGTTGCGGTTGAGGAGTCCCAGCAGGGGGTTCACGACCAGCGCCATCAGGAACAGCATGAGGTTGGCGCCGATGGCGAAGTGCCAGGTGGAGAAGGCTCCGACGCGCAGGACGTAGGTGGAGTAGTTGAACCCCGCCCCGACGACGATGCACCCGAGGGTGCCGACGATCAGTCCGCGGTAGGTGCAGCCGAAGACGCGAGGTGTGTCCATGCGGGTAGAGGTCGGGTGAGCCGGACGGCAATCGGTCAGGGGCGATTCGACACTATAGCCACCGATAAAGTGCTATACAAGGCGGGGAGCCTCGGCGATTCCCTGGACGCATGGACGCCCCCGTTGGGGCTACACCCTCACCCGGTGCTTGAGCGGACCTGACGTAGTGCCGTGACAAGGCGTCATCCCTCAGCACCGTGGCTGGAGGGATCAGCTCGAGGAGCGGACCGCGACGCTTGAGAGGCTGAAGGAGAGCCTGACCGGGTGCACGAGTTACGGCTGGCTGTCCCTGCGGACGTACAAGCTCTTCAACCGGGGGGACGAGATGGCGTCCCGGATCGACGGCAGCTTGCTGATAGGGAAACCCGCGCCGAGACACCCGTCCTCCGGGTGATGGCGAGGCGAGCTACATGGATCGAATGTCTCACAATCTGTATGCGTCATGGGGACCGACAGCGATTGCTTTGCCAACTCCTTGCCCGAGATCTTGAAAGATGAACCTGTGCTTGTCATCCAGTCTTACGGAATGAAGCGCGGGCTGGTTCCTTCGCTGCCCACCCAGCTTCTCGAGCTTTCGGCCTGGCGACAGTTCTCCCCTCTCGAATTCATCGAAGAGATCAATCAACTCCTTCTTCACCTTGGGATGTAACCTGCGAGCAGCCTTGCGAAATCTGTTGGTTGCATGGAAACTACGAATCCGCATCAATGTCGTCTCGCAAGAACTTCATGAGACCATCTCCGCCCCTGATCGTTCCGGCAACCTCAGAAGCCTGGCCGTCATGGATCAGAATGGTCCATCGAGCTTCTTCAAGGATGATCGTGAGTCTTCTGTAGAGATCATCTAACTGATCCAGTTCCCCAATCTGTTCCTTGTAGCCTTTGTGAACCAAGTCAGACCGTAGATGTCGTAGTTCGGCACGTTGCGCGTCAAAGTACCCCTCGGCCTTCTCCAGAAGAGGAACGGCAGTGTCATCAGGATCAATCTCGTCATCCTCCGGGTAGTCCTTGGCAAGCTCGGCAAATCGTCTGTGGAACTCCTCGACCAAAGGGGCCAGTCCCTCACGGAGCGCTCTGTATCTCTCCAGGTCCACATCGGCCCTCAACGGCTCAGAGAGCCAAACCATCGTGCCAGTGACGTTCCGAATCGTCTCACCGGCTCCTGCTGGCGGCTGGACAAGTGTGCTCATGCCTGTTCTCCGCGGTTTCTACCCTGGTTCTTCTCAGCCTTCTTTCGCTTGCTTCTCACGTCGTTCCACCAGGATGGTGAAGGAATGTACAGTATCCGGTGACTCCGATAGAGTCAATCTCTCCTTGGCAGATGTGTGCTGAGCTCGTGATCAGGAGCCCGGCCGGTACTCCATCTCGACCCGGTTCTCGGGGCCCCTCAGGCCCATGGTGTTGACCGCCCGCGCCCGCAGGCGGTTGCGGCCCGGACGCAGCTCCCACTCGAAGGAGGGCTCGCTCTCCTCCCACTCTCCCCGGTCGAGGCTGACCTCGAAGCGGTCCAGGTGGGGGATGGGGCCGGAGAGCCTCACCGTCAGGGCCGCGGCCGTCTTCGTGTCCTGCAGGTCGATCCGCGTCCGGTTCAGGTCCCAGTAGAAGTCCTCCGGCCGGTTCGTCTGCAGCGAGTACTCGGGATACCTCGGGTCGAGGCTGTCCGTCCACCACAGGTGGCCGTCCCAGTGGTACTGGTCCATCCCCTGCTCCAGTTCCTGCGGCTCGGGGCGGTAGAGGTGGTCGTTGCGCAAGGGCATGCCGAAGCGCTGGTAGAGCTGGGCGAACATCGTCCGGAGCCGCTCGTCGGGGACGGGCGGCGGCGGCACGAACTCCAGGTCCCCCATGCGGCCGGCGGCGGCGAGGCGGTGCATCTCGAGGGCGTTGATGGGGACCCCGGACTCCTCGTACTGGAAGGCGACCTCGTGGCCGGGCAGGAGTCCCGGGTCCTGAAGGATCCACTTGCCGTGCTCGTCGGACCAGATCTCGGCCAGGCAGTGGTGGTCGACGATGAGGGCGCGGGCGTGGTAGCCGAGGGCGGCGGCGCACTGGCTGAAGACGGCGGCGTAGTGGGTGCACATGCCCAGGGCCAGGTTCTGCGGGGCCAGTTCCAGGATCTCGAGGGCGTCCCACTGGGGGCAGTAGTTGTAGGTGTTGTCGTTCCAGCCCTCCCACTGGCGGCGGACCCACTGGCGCAGCAGGGCGAACCGCTCCATCTCGGTCTGCCCGGGCGCCACGACTTCCTCCAGGCGGTGCTTCTCGCGCAGGTGACGCATGCGGGGGTGGTGCGGGTCGGCGTAGTCGAAGGGATAGGAGGAGACGGCCAGGTCGTTCTCCGGCGCCTCGACCACCTCGATCCGCCGGAGGTTGGCGCCGACGGCCCGTCCCGAGGCCTCGATGGTGACGCTCTTGAGCAGCGGGGTGACGGCGGGATCCCGACTGGAGAGGGTTGCCCGCCACTGCACGAACCGCGCAGCAGGCAGGGCCTCTCCCGAATCGGCAGCACGCCAGGAGGTCCACCGGTCCGAAGCGTAGAGCGCCGTCGAGCCGGATCTCACCTCGAAGCGGACCGAGGTCCCCGGCGGCGTTTCCGGAGTGGCCGAGAGGCGCAGGGCCTTCACCTCCATCCCGGGAGCCACGGCAGGCCCGGCGGCCAGGTCCATAACCGGAGATGTGGCCACGCCCTCCTGCGGATGGCCGCGGACCCTCAGGCGGACGACATACTCCCCGGTGAGGTCGTTGGCCGCCCCGAGCATGTCCCCCTTCCACTCGCCATGGCCCCCCAGGCGCTTGAAGCTGTTGCGGCCGGGCTCGTCGGCGTCGATGACCAGCGACCCGGCGCCGGAGAAGACCAGCTCGTTGCGGCCCGGGCGCAGATAGTGGCCGGGGATCGTCTCCCGGTCCCAGCCGCCGGTGAGCATCCTCTCGAGGTCCTGCACGTGGCGGATCTCGCGGCCGTTGACGGTGATCAGCAGGGGCTCCTCCTCGGTGCCGCCGCCCCCGTGGAACAGGACCTCCGCCGACTCCACCGCCGCCGGCAGGTCGAAGAGCTTCTTCGCCTCCACATCGGGCGTCAGGCTCTCCCGGATCTTGGAGCTGCGCGCCATGGCGTCGGCGATCAGATAGCTCGGCGCCAGGCAGAGCCCGCCGGCGTCGGCGCAGTAGTCGGTGAAGCGGTCGCGGGTGCAGCCGGCGAGGGCTTCAGCCTCGAGGGTGGTCTTCCACTCGGTCATGGGAGGCGCGGCGGAGGTGGTGCCGGCGGGCGCCAGCAGCGCCACCAGGGCGAGGGGGGCGAACCGGGAGGCCAAAGTTGGTCCCTGCATCCTTCAGTCTCCGTTGCTGCGATAGCTGCGCGACATCTTCCGGGACTCGGGACAGAACAGCCTCGCCAGGGGATAGAGCACCGCGCCGCCGACGCCGCCCACAACCGACGCGGCCATGAAGAAGTCCCGGTCGTAGCTCAGATCGGCGGCCAGCAGATCGCGGTCCCCTGCGAGGTACCTCCGCGGCGCAAGGAGCGAGTCGATCGTGTCGAGGCCGCCGAGGGCCCCCTGGAGGGACCACCGCGGCACCTGACCCAGCCGCTCCGCAAAGGAGGTTCGCGGCCGCAGGTCTCTGTATGTAAAGGGCACGGCGACGGTGGGCTTGTCGGAAACGGAGTCGGGCTCCGTCTTCAACTGCTTCGAGGACGCGAGGAGATACCGCCCCTTCGGCGCCACGGCGCTCACCGCGACGGGCCTGGTCTCGCTGTCGACGGCGGAGGTGCTGTCGATGTCCCCATCAGCGGTGAAGATCACCTCGGCCCGGAAACGATCCTCGACGGACTCTCCCCGCGCCGGGTCGTGCAGGACGAGGCGGCTGTGGGAGCAGCCCATGCAGAGCAGAACCCACATCGACACGAAGACGAGTGACTTCACGGCGAGTCCTCCTTCGCGGCTCCATCCGCGAACGACTCCTCACCCCTCTCCTCCTGCTTCCGCCTCAGCTCCGCGATCTCTTCATCCGTCAGGCTCTCCTCAACCGTCACCTCTGTCCGCTGGATCAGCTCCAGCCTCAGCTCCCGGCGGGTCAGCCACTCCCACCGTTCAGCGTTGACCGGGTGAGGATGGGGATGAACGTCGTCGGGCGCGATCTCCTCGGCCACGATGTGGAGATACCCCGGAGTGGCGCCGTCGTGCTTCAGGCTCGCGTCGGACATGGAGAGCAGGGTGGGTCTGTGGGAGAAGGCCTTGGCCACGTCCCGGCGCCGGGTGATCGAGCTGCCGGACCGCAGGCGCGTGAGCGCTTGCTGGGAGCCGTGATACCAGGTGCGGCTGAAATCCCGGTCCGGCATCAGCTCGTCCGGTTCTCTTCCAGCCAGGAGACCGCGAAGTCCACCACGTCCCGCTGCGGCATCAGCTGGCCGTCGGCGAGACCGACCCGGCCGCGGCGGACCCCATGGCCCGCCTCCGACTGCAGGAAGGCCTCGCCCACGCGGTCGAAGTCGGAACTGTCGTTCTCGAACTCGGAGAAGGTGACCCATCCCGTGGCGGCCGGCGCCCCGTCCTCGATGATCCGCTTGGTGGCATAGTCGGCCCGGTACTCCGCCAGGTGCATGGAGGTGTTGCGCTCATGCCCCACGCCGAGGAGCAGGACGTGGGCGTGCAGATCGTAGAGCCGCCCGAGGGGCGAGTCCTCGCCGAGGCCGTTGACCAGGCAGTGGTCGGCCGTGATCTCCCGCGCCCGGGGGCCGAGGGCGCAGACCGAGACGTGGGGATGGTCACTGCGGAGGACCCCCCTCTGCTTGCGGAAGGTCTCGGGGATGACGCCCATGGAGCGGGTCGGCGTGAGGTCCGGGTCGAAGGCCGGCATGCTCTCGCGGATGACCGGCCACCACGACTCGGGCACGGGAGGGCTCTCCCACCGGCTCGGCTCGGTCAGGTCGCTCGAGTGGGCCGGCATGACCAGGGTCCCGTCCGGGCCCAGGGCCTGCTGAAGGGCGAGGATGACGGCCACCGGTCCGCCGCAGACCCAGCCCATGGCGCTCAGGGAGGAGTGGACCAGCACCACCATGCCCGGGGTGACGCCGAGGGCGCGGAGATCGGCCTTCAGGGATGCCACCGTGGCGGGGGTTTCCGTCTGTGAAACGAGCTTCTGCACGGTGAAACAGAACGTATGCATCCGCGATGACCTGAACCACGAGCCGCCCGGTTGGACTATCCTTCAGTCGATCTCGACACCCCTGCCACCATGACAACTCCGATCCAATCCGGGCGCTGGGTCGTCACCGGCATCGACCTCGCCGGGTCGCCCGCGAGACCAACCGGCATCTGCATCCTCACCGGGGACCGCGCCCGCACGCAGCTCGCCTTCGACGACGCGGAGATCCTGGACCTCGTCCGCGCCTCGGGCCCGGATCTCGTGCCGATCGACGCGCCGCTGAGCCTGCCTCCGGGCCGGCGGGAGATCGGCGACCGCAACGGCGAGCACTTCCGGCCGTGCGACCGCGAGCTGCAGCGGCGGGGGATCCGCTTCTTCCCGATCACCCTGGGGCCGATGCGCATGCTCACCGAGCGCGGGCTCCGGCTCAAGGCCCGGATCGAGGCCGAGGGTCTGGTGCCGGTGGAGTGCTACCCCGGCGGGGCCATCGACGTCTGGGGGCTGCCGCGGCAGCAGCACGACCGCGAGGGGCTGCGCAGGGGCCTGGCCCGGCTGGGAGTGCGGGGGCTGCGGGCCGGCTTGAGCGGACACGAGCTCGACGCCGTGGCCGCGGCCCTGGTTGGACGGGGCTTCTTCAGCGGGGCCGCGGAGATGATCGGGGGCGAGGACGGCATGCTGCTCCCGCTGGCGGAGTGATGGCACGCGTGTAGTTGCCGGACCAGGAGCGTCGGCATACCCTCACGCGAAGAGGCAGGAAGAGCGCAGGAAATCGTAGAGCAAGGGGCGAGTCCCGAGGGGGATAGATGACCACTCCGATCCAGTCCGGCGAGCCATTCTCGGAGGAGAAGACGCGGGAGATCGTCGCCGCCTTCCACAGGGACGGTTTCGCACACGTCCCCGGCGTGCTCGAAGAAGGTGAGATGCAGGCGCTGCGGGACAGGACGGACGAGTTGCTCGACGATCCCCGGCTCGCGGAAGTGGAGGACCTCGAACTGCACGATCGCCGCTACGTGCAGATGACCCGCGGCGACGACCGGAAGCCCTTCATCCTGCGGGGCACGATCGCCCTGGACCCGATCTTCCGGGAGATGCTGCCTCGCGAGCCCATCCTGAGCCTGGCGGAGGCGGTGGTCGGACCGAACTGCCGGTTCTGCGGCCAGAACGTGCTGCGCAACCAGACCGGCGTGGCCATCGAGCGGTGGCACGTGGACGGCTCCGTCCACTTCCCCGTGCCGGAGGGCGTGCCCCGCCACGACCCGCGGATCCCGCCGCCGGTCCTGTGGATCACGGTGCAGATGGCCCTCACCGACATCGACCGGATCGAGCACGGGCCGACCCAGTACGTCCCGGGCAGCCACCTCTCGGGGAAGGACCCCAACGACCCGGAGAATCCCGAGTTCGAGGGGCGCGGTCCGGTCTCCGTGTTCTGCAAGGCGGGGGATATCTACCTGCAGGATCCGCAGTGCTGGCACCGCGGGGCCCCGAACACCTCCGGCCGCACCCGCTACCTGATGCAGTCACAGTACGCGGTGGACTGGGCCTACCGCCGATTCGGCTGGATGAACGCGGTCCCGGTCCCGGAGGACGAGCGCCCGCCCGCCGGCAGCCGCCTGGACCAGCTGCTCGGCGGCCGGCATTCACCCCCGGCGTAGGACCATCAACCCGCTGCGGGGATTCAGGTGTTGAGAGCGGGACCTCTGCTACACGCCGCCCTGAACTGGTTCTCACTTGACGCCTTTACCCCTACTGACCCCGGTGTACTTCACGCAGGTTGTCTCTTGTCCCCGTCTCTCGCTTTGCTGCCCCCGGACGCATCTTGCCAAATGACTCAAGACTGCGTACCAGCCGCCCTACCTGCTCCGGTATTTCACCTGCACCCATTGCATCGATTATTGCAGTTGGCGTTACCGAAATCCCGTATCGCTCCTGAAGTGTCTGGTTCAGGTGTCCCAATGCCTCCTTACCTGGAATAAGGGATCGCCTTGTAGCATCATCACTCCACCCTGACTCAAACTCACTGAGCGCCTTCTCGTCAAAGGTTGTCTCATCTGTCTCGGGTGAGACGCTCTTTGCATACCTCCGGGTGGCAGCCAAGCGTTGGGCAACTACAAACGTGCGTCTGTGCTCCGCAGTTCTATCGAGGATTTCCTCGGCGCAAGGAACGAACTCGTGCTTTGTGCCGCCACGCCTGATGCTATCAGCAAGCCTTCTTCTCGCTGCTCGATCGATCGCTGTTGGGCTCAGAAGTAGGTTCTCAATTTCCTTGCAATCATGGAACCAAACCTCGTCACAGAAGGCCCTGCAACTAGCAACAAGAGCCTCGCACTCCTCTCTTGAACGGTAGTCCCGATCCAATATCACTGCCGCCGCCACTCTGCCTCCGAGGGTGCTCTCCATCCCTGCCTTCAAACTGCGTACCCTCTCTGGGCTGAACCCTCTGACTGGCACCACGGAGAAATTGCTTCGATTACTCACTACTGTACATCCGAGCTTCTTGGCGAACTTCGCGATTATCTGGAAATCCTTACCTTCGACAAATACAACCCGCCGGGTCTTCGCGATCTCAGTGAGTAAGGGATTCAGATTGGACCCCAGAGAACCGAAGACCTCCGTGAGCGCCGAGGGATGTGAGATTCTCCTTGCGCTCCGGCGCTTCTTGTTCACCAAGACAATGTCGTCAGGCTCAGCCTCAGAGATCATCTCCGTTGAGTGTGTGGCAATTACTATGTCGGGCCCAAGATTCCTCAGGATTCCCAGCAACTGCCTTTGCAGATCCGCATGCAGATAGATGTCCGGCTCATCAATGAGAAAGATAGCTTTGTCTTCCGACTGAACTATGTGGGTCAACATCTGGCACCAAACTTGGAAGCCAAAGCCTGACCAGAACAACTCACGAGGAATCCGGTCCTCTGGACAGAACATTCTCAGAAGCGTCTTCCCGTGTGTACTATCGAGGATAGGCTTCTCAATCTCCATTCCAGGCCAAGTCTCTCTTAGCATGAGGCTGAATTGCTTAAAAGGAGCAGGATAGTGGTACCAGATGTTTCGGAAATTCCTGGCCGCTGTATAGTTGTACAGAGCACGTCTCGCAGCTTCCTCTTGGTATAGCTGCTCATTGTGGTCCACTGGGCCCAGGATCGGCACGAACCCAATTGGACAGTTGAATTGTCGCCGAAAGGCTGATGGTGAGGTGGGTTGGCCTTGGTTGCCTTCCGCAATCAGAATGCAGGTATCCGTCTCCGGAAAGTACAGATTTAGGGAGCCTCCATCCGATAGTGTGAATAGCACGGACGCAGGCTCTGAGTCATCATAGTCATAGAAGATATTCTCCTCGGCGACGGATGCACTGCTGATGTCTATCACATATCCAAAGGCTTGGCCATGAGGTCCCCGCACCGGTCCAGGTCTCCTTGAGGTTGCTCGTCGCAGTGCAACTGCCAAGACCCGAAATGCTGCAAGGACTGTCGACTTACCAGAATTGTTGGGACCTACCAGGATATTAAAGTGTCGAATATTCAGAGTGAACCGCTTGAAGGCTTTGAACCTGTGGAAGTCCACTCTCACGAATCTCTGCATTTCTTCACTCATCAACTTGGCTCCAAGGAAGGAATATCCGGCGCGAGTCCCGATCTGAACGGCTTGCGAGTACTTCCTAGCACCCGACATCCACCGCCGGCGTAGGAGCGCGTACCTGCTGCGCAGAGTCAGGTGTTGAGAGCGGGACCCCAGTACTTCCAGAGGTTCCGCGGCACGTCGTAGCGCTCCAGCTTCCGCCCCGGGTGGTCCGGCGGCAGGAAACCTGTCCCAGTCACTTCCTCAGGCGAGTCCTTGCCCCGCGGCGGGGGCGTCCATGGCTTCCCGTCCTTGTCGGGGAACATGACCATCGGCGCCTGCTCGCGCATCTTCCTGTGGGAGTAGCGCGCGAACTGCGCCACCCGCGGTTGCCGTGACCCCGCCTCGTTCGCCGAGTTGACGTGGGTGGTGAGGCCGTGGAGCAGCAACGCGTCCCCTGCTCTCCCCGTCATGCATTCCACCTCGCCCACGCGCGGGTCCCCTTCCAGGATCGCCCGGTGTCCGCCGCTGCGCACCGGCTCCGTGAAGAGGTAGGAGCCGTCGAATCGCTCGGGGTGCTCGAGGAAATACCGGTGGTTCGCCAAGTGCGACCTCGGCCACCAGGCCGTGCCTCCGCCCCTGGGGCTGCTCACGTCCCACAGCAGCACCACGAGGAACGCCATGAACCCGCCGCCCCAGCCGGTCGCGTACCCATCCAGATGACCGTCGGCAGGCGGGACCCACTCGGTGCCCGGCTCGCTCGGCAGGATCACCCGCGTCATCGGCACCTGCGGCGACCACGGCTGCCCCGCCGGGTGGGAGGGGGCGAAGGCGCCGCCGCCGAGCTGCTCCACGATCGACTGGAGGCCGGGCAGGTCGTAGAGGCAGGGGCTCAGCTTGGGCCACCCGCCCTCGGGCGCGTACCGCCCGGCCGGCCAGGTGGCCGGGTCGTCGAGGTCGACGCCGTCGGCGGAGCAGGCGCGGCGGAACTCCGCCTGCCATCCCTCCAGCACGTCGGGAGGCACCAGGCCAGGAACCGGGACCGCCCCCTCGGCCTTGAACTCGTCCAGTTGTGCGGCTGTCAGCAGCATGCTCGTCCTATCTCCGGGGTGACCGACGGCCTCCCCTCCTGCGAGTTTCCATCGATTCCAGCAGCAGCTCGATCTTGTCCCCATTGTTGCCCGTGAGTTCGGGAAGCGCTTTCACCTCCGCCCAGAAGAAGTCGAAGGGATGGATGACAGATCCGTCCTCCGCGAATTCCCCATGGCGCCAGGTTTCCTTCGTTGGCCCTTCTACGGACAAGTGAAAGAACCAGCGGTGCTGCAACTCATCACTCCCCCAATCCCGCATGTCCCGGGTATCCTGTGCCAGAAACCGCTCGAGCCTGAGCTGAGTCAGACCGGTCTCCTCCCTCCCTTCCCGCATCACGGCACTCTCGGGAGTCTCGCCGGCTTCAATCGTCCCGGCTGGAACCTGGATGCCGGCCTCCGGTGCCTCGGGGTGGGTGAAGAGGAGCAGGCGACTTCCATTCGTGATGTACGCGTAAGCTCTGTGGCGGATGTCCATCAACTCTCCAGGGCGGCGCCAGATCTCGGAGCCGACTACCTCTTTCTCACCACGAAGAAGGCACGCTTCCCCAGCTCATAGGGCTCGCCGTCGAGTGACGAGTAGGCATCGCACACATCGAAGCCCACCTCGGAAAAGAGCAGGGTCAACTCCCGATATCCGTAGACCTGCATGGAGCTCGTCCTGGTCTCGGTGACTCCGTCCGCGATCAGGGTCCAATCACAATCGATCCGGCCCTCCACGTGCCGGTAGTTCCTGTCCTCCAGCACGATGGTTTCGCCTACCTTGCTCCAACTACGAGGCTCAAGTCTCGGCAGTATCGTCTCCGCCACATTGGGGATGTCCAGGGCGAACCGCCCGTCGGTCTTCAAAGCTCGATGCACTGCTTCCAAGAACCGTCTGTT
Source organism: Candidatus Latescibacterota bacterium (assembly GCA_964291625.2). GTDB lineage: Bacteria > Latescibacterota > UBA2968 > UBA8231 > UBA8231 > UBA8231. The sequence continues at coordinate 1,442,480 of OZ220089.1, forward strand.
CCCGCCGTCGTCAAAGTATCCGAAGCTGCCCCAGAAGCAGAATGCCCCATCGAACCTCTCGGTCCACGGCAGGTCCCTCATATCGGTCTCGGCAAGTTCAAGGTCGAGGTTCGCTTCCTCTGAAGCGGATCGCGCCTCCTGAAGCAGGGCTGTCGTGATGTCGACACCCGTTACCCTGCATCCCCTCTCAGCCAGGGGAATCGCCAGTCTGCCGTTGCCGCATGGCACATCGAGGACCCGGGATCCCGGCTCAAGGTCGAGCACGCGCGCGAGAAAGTCCACCTCGTCCGAGGTGCGCCCGGCCCGCGCTTCTCTCTGAACGTCCAGCCAGTTGCCGGCGAAAAAGGTGTTCCACCACTCCGCAGTCATTCCTCTGGTCCTCGGATTCGTTTCACGATCTCATCCATGCCGGGTGAGTACTCCTTTTCCGTCGAGACATGAATCGTGGGCACGTCGAACTCCGGGGCTGCATACTCGCCCGGGGGCGCCATCTCGCCTGTCTCCCTGTATACCTCGACGCGCCTGTCGCCGTGGTAGAACTCCCGGTTCGGATCATCCAGGCCCCGCTGCAGATGGCGTCTGGCGGCCACCATCGGGTCAACGGCGCAGACGATGATGACGGGACTGCTCAGCTCGAGGATCCAGGGCATCCTCGGTTCCCAGACCTCATGCTGAAAGGCGGCCTCGATCACGACGGAGACCTCACCGGCAAGATACTGATTCACCAGCTCGAAGAAGAAGTCGGAGACCACGGCGTTGGTCTCCGGCGGAAGCTGATCGTGCTTGACGCCGTGGGTGTTGACATAGCCTTCCTTGATCTCGTCGCGGCTGATGACGGGCATCCACAGCCGGCGGGCGAGCTTCCTGGAGAGGCTCGTCTTCCCGGATCCCGGCCGGCCGGTGACGATGATGCACCTGGGTCTACTGCTCATCTCTCGCATGAGCCAGCTCACGCAGCACGTCGACCGCGAAGAGCACGTCCTCCCGCCGGCAGTCGAACTGCCCGACCTGGAAGCGGATGACGAACCGGCCCTCGTGGACCGTCTGCGTCAGGTAGATCCGGCCGTCGTCGTTGACGGCGCGGAGCAGGCGCTCGGTGGCGGCGTTGGCGTCCTCGCCGTCGGGGGCGTACTGGAAGGTGAAGAGCGAGAGGCGGCAGTCCGTGGTCAGGCGGAAGCCCTCCAGCGCGGCGATGGCGGCGGCGGCCTCCCCGGCCCAGGCGACGTGGTTGCGGATGCGCCGGCGGAGGTCCTCCAGTCCGTGGGCGCGCAGCAGGAACCAGAGCTTCAGGGCCCGGAACCGGCGCCCCAGGGGGATGGTCCACTCGCTGTAGTTGGTGATCTCGCTCTGGCCGAGCGTCTGGAGGTAGTCCGGACGGACCCCGAGGGTGCGGACCTGCGGTTCGGGATCCGCCAGGAACTGGATGGTGCAGTCGAACTGCGCACCGAGCCACTTGTGGGGGTTGAAGGCAATGCTGTCGGCCCCTTCGACGCCGTCCCACAACTCCCGAAGCTCGGGGCAGATCATCGCCGAACCCGCCCACGCGGCATCGACGTGGACGTAGAGATCGTGCTCCCGCGCCACTTCGATGGTCTCGCGCACACGGTCGGAGGCGCCGACCGACGTGCCCCCGACGCACAGGACGACCCCGGCCGGCAGGAGACCCGCCGCGAGATCCGCCTCGACCGCCGCGCGGAGGGCCTCCGGATCGAGGGCCTGGGAACCATCGGTCGAAACCTTGACGAGGTGCTGCTGCCCGATCCCGGCGATTCGGACCGCCTTGTCGATCGACGAGTGGGTCTCCGGTGAAGCGTAGACCCGGAGCTGCTTCTCCCCCGCCACTCCGGAGTCGTTCCCTCGCCATCCGAGGGCCCGCTCCCGCATGGTCAGGACGGCGCACAGGTTGGCGGTGGTTCCCGTGTCCTGGATGACCCCCTGGAACCCCTCCGGCAACCCGAGGGCCTGGCGCATCCAGTCGACCATGCGGGTCTCGATCTCGGTCGCCGCCGGCGAGGTCTGCCAGAGCATGCACTGGGCCGCCATGACCGACGTCAGGCTCTCGGCGATCATCGAGACCGGCGCCGCGTTGGCGGGGAAGTAGGCGAAGAAGCGGGGGTGCTGCCAGTGCGTCATGCCCCCCGGCACGATGCGCTCGAAGTCGGCGAAGATCGTCTCCATGTCCACCGGCTCTTCCGGCGGAACCTCCGGCAGCATGGCGGCGATCTCGCCCGGCGCGGTCTGGGCACGAACGGGCCGCTCGTCGAGCGTGGCCAGGTACTCGGCGCCCCAGCGGGCGGCCCGGTCAGCCCATCGGAGGTAGTCCTCTCGTTCCATCAGATCCGCCCGAACTCCTTCAACGCCTTCAGCACCTCGACGGTCAGACAGCTCTTCCACTGCTGCTCGGCCTGCTCCCAGGCTTCCGGATACTGGCCATACCAGCTCCAGGCAGGGGACCAGGAGCCGTCTGGATTCTGATGCTCGATGTCGAAGTCCAGGTTCATCTCTACTTCGCTCGTCAGGGTCTCTGCCAGCACCGAGGTGGGGTTGGGGGCCAGCCAGAGCGGTCTGGCAGAAGGTTGCTTCAACTCCTCGGGCGAACCAGCGACGACGTGTCTTGCTCTCCGAGTCAGGACTTCCGTCAAGGTGTCCTTCCAGCGTTGTGGCAGGTCAGGCGTCTCAACCAGGTGAACACAGCAGATGAAATCGTACATGTTCATCTCATCTGGCAACCCGGCTATGTGCTCCACAACCTCTTCGGTGAGCTGCCTGGTCAGACCCGCAGGCGCCAGCTCAGGGTACTCATGGAGATAGCCCACGACCTCCGCACGGGGATTGGCCAGGAATTGCCCGAAGGTCTCCGCCGTATTGTCGTAGTTCCACCACGGCGCATGCGGGAACTCATCCACCTCCTCCGGGACGATCGGCCACACTCTCCGAGACGAGTTGTATTGCGCCAGCAGGTACTCGATCGCCTTCCGGACGATCTCGTCACTACTGGTTGCCTTGACCTCTCTGAGAATGCGCAGCGCCATCGTCGTGGTCATGACGGAGGAGCCCGGCATCTGGACATCGGGCTCGAGGCCACGGCCGAAACCGCCGTCCTCATTCTGGTAGCTGGCGAGTTCCTCCAATACCGCGGCCTGAGGGGCACCATCGAAGTGACAGGACAGAAGCCGGCGATCCATCTCCCGGCCCTGCTCCATCACGAAGGTCCTTGCTCTCTCGAATGCGCTACTGGTCAACAGCTTCATTTGCCTCGCCTCCCAGGACGTCAGGCCATCCACGCGTGAATGCCTCAACTTCGGCCGATGATGCAAGACGCAAGAACTGGATGTGCCGCCAGCGGGGCTCCGACATGTAGCGGCGCATGTCCCGACGCTTCCGCTCATGCTGCGTGACGATCCACCAGACGAGGGAGTCCTCCTTCCTCCAGACCATCAGCTGGGGCCAGAACCGCTCGTGATTCGTGCCCCACAGCAGCTCCTTCGACCGCCACCGTGTCCACGACCGCCAGAGCACCCGCCGGACGAGCAGGTGCCTGGGCAGATCCAGCCAGACGACGGTCTCCAATCGCGGCCAGAAGGCACGCTGCGAGAAGCTCATGTACGAGCCGGCGACGACCCATCCATCTCCAGCCGTCGCCTCCGCCATGCGACTCTCGAGCCTCTGTGGATCCGTCTCGTTCAGCCCCACCCAGCCCGGCAGCCAGTTGAGGGCGTCCAGGTCCACGAAGGGGACCTGCAGGGCGGCCGCCAGCCGTTCGCCCAGAAAGCTCTTGCCGGAGCAACTGTTGCCGACCACGTGGATCCGCCGGCCGATCGGGGCTGCGCCACTGTTCGTGTTCCCTGGCTTCATCTGGCCACGCCTGACCGCGCCGGCCTGCTTGACGCCGGCCACGAGGTGGTCGAAGTCGCGCTCCCTCACTGGTCGGCCTTCAGACGTTCGTTCAGCTCCCATAGTGCGACCCGGTTGCTGTCCCATGTCAGCACTCTCGCAGCTTCCTCAAAGGACAACCAGCTGACCTTGTCATGCTCCCGTGACAAGGCAAGCTCTTGCCCTGTGGCATCAACGGCGAACGAGTACTCAGGGACGACCAGGAGATCCCTGGGCCAGTGCTCTGTCGGACCGAATGCCGTCCTGGGGACGGAGGCTCGGGAGTCCAGCCGGATCAGCCTTGCTCCCCCCGGAATCCCCGCCTCCTCCTCCGCCTCGCGCCGCGCGGCCTGCTCCGCTGTCTCGTCGTCCTCGGCGCCGCCGGCGATGAACTGCCACATGGAGACATGGGCCCGATGGAAGACGGCGAACTCGTATCCGCCGCCCTCGCGCTCTCTGAACGGTATCACGATGACCTGCAGGGGCTGCCTGGCCATGCTCAGACCGCGGCCCCGGCATCCCTCACGATGGCATCCCTGTTGGCCTCGATCAGCTCCCGCTGCTCCGGCCACAGGGCTCCCGGAAGTGCATCGATTGGAAACCAGCCCATCTCTCGGTGATTGTCGGTCTCGGTAGGCGTTGCATCGACCTGGTCGGTCCAGAACAGGTAGAAGTGCATGACATTCCACCAGCGCTTGTCCAGAGTCAACCGCTCCAGCACGTCGAGCTTTCTGATCAGCGTGATTTCCGACAACCCGGTCTCCTCTTCGATCTCCCGCCTGGCAGCCTCGAGCAGACTCTCGCCGGGCTCGACTCCACCTTTCGGCAGGACAAACCCCTGCGTGTCGCCTTCACGCGTAAAGGCGACGAAGGTCCCATCACCCGATACACGGACGACGACTCCGCCGCTTGCTACGCGCTCAGGTGTTCCCTCTGGGCGCTGATACCAGGATTCATCGATGCGCGGCATGTTGCCACCCTTCGCTCACGACTCCATGTACTCCTTCAGGCGTTGCCACTGCCCATCAATCCATGGATGCTCTGGTGTCTGGGCCGCAGCCCAGAGAGTGAGCGATGCCGCTCGCCCTGCCATGGCCGCGGGCAATGCCCCTACCTCCGCCTGCGAGAGTTCCCGTACTTGCCCGTAGCTTTCCAGCAGGGCGGCGCGATTCTCTTTGAAGCCGGGTTTCCCCCAGGCGCCGGCAAGAACCACTGCCAGATCGAAGACATATTGGCCGTAACCGAAGTCATCGAAATCGATCAGGTTTGGCCGTTCGCCGTCAAACAGGACGTTGCCGAAACTCGGATCGCCGTGGATCAGACCATAGCGAGAGCATTCCGTACCAATAGCGGCCTCGGCCTGTTCAAGTGCCCGTTGCGCATCCTCGAGATCCGCGCGAAGGGGACTGTCGATGCTCTCCCAGCCTCGCGTGACCATCGATCCTGAAGCACCCAGAGTGCCGTAGATGCCCTCACTGTCGCAGCGAGGACGTACGAACCCTTCGGGAGGCCTCCATTGGGCGGAGAACTCGTGGAGTCCTGCCAACGCGGCCCCCAACCCGGCATAGTGCCCTGGCGTCCTGTCATGCTGCAATGTCTCGCCCGGGAGCCATGAGCAGACGGAGACCCCGATTGCCTCTACAGTTGGGCTCGCTGACGCCTCCCAGAGAATCCCGCCACTGCGTCTGCGCAAGGGCCGCGGCGCCGGAAAGCCATCCTCGGTGAGAGCTTCGAGGAACAGGAGTTCGGACTCGATGGCTGATCTGTCGTGCCGGCCGGGACTGTACACACGAAGATACCACTGTCGACGGTCCTGTTGAACGCGGAAGGAGGTGTTCACCAGGTGTTGCAGCAGCAGGAGCGAGCCTCCCACCAGGTCGAAGTCTGCAAGACTGGCCTCGGCAACCTCCTGCACTGCTGTTGGAGATCGACTATCCACGCTACGAGCTTGGCGAAGGGCGCAGAGAGGCCCGGTCCAGCCTGCCTCAGGGGGTACGGATCAGGGTCGACGCTGGGAGAATGCCATCGGTGAGCCTGTTCCGCTCTTGAGCCAGCTTGCGGAAGTCGCACTCCACCTGGATGCCCTGCCAGAACTCATCCGATTGACCGAAGAAGGCGCCAAAACGAATGGACAGGGCTGGTGTGATCGAGCGCCTCGCGTGAACGATTTCGTTGATCGTGCGAGGAGCCACGCCGATGGCACGGGCCATGGCGTTCTGCGAGATCCCCATGGGTTCGAGGTACTCCTTCAGGAGAATCTCACCAGGCGTAATCGGGTTTTCCATTTCAGGGTTTTCCCCATGGCGTCATGACATGCTGGTGCCTAATGATAGTCCACAATCCCCACTTGGTCAGGTCCCTCATCGGTCCACCGAAAGACGATCCGCCACTGGTCGTTGATCCGAATGGAGTGAAACCCCGACAGGTTGCCCCTGAGTACTTCCAGACGGTTGCCCGGCGGTACGGAGAGATCGCTGAGCCTGCGAGCCTGATTGATCTGGATGAGTTTTCGCAACGCCACCCGCGATATGGCCGCCAAGCGGCGGTTGCTTCCTCTGCGGAACAGTTCCTCTGTGTCCCGGTTTGCGAAGGATTGGATCAATCTGGGTGCGTCCTATGCATCACTGCTTCCTGCCGGGGTGGGAGCCGAACCTATCCATAGGGCTGAACAACTGCAACAGACTTCCCCCCCGCATCCGATATCTTGACCACCCCGGGACAGCTTCCTCTACTTTCCCTGAAGGCATGACAGGCACTGCGCCGCCTACCTCCCAGCCGCAAGAGGCCCCCCCATGACCCAGACCACCCTGCCGCCCCCCCTGCGGATCACCGAGAACCAGCGCGACTCCTACCTCGATAACGGATACCTGCTGGTCAAGTCCTACATCCCGCCTGACGAGGTGGAGCGGCTCCGGGCGGCCACCGACGAGATGGTGGAGCGCAGCCGCGCCGTCACCGTCTCGGACGAGATCTTCGACCTGGAGCCGGGGCACACGGCCGAGGCCCCGCGCCTGCGGCGGGTGTCGAGCCCGGTGGACCACCATCCCCTGTTCTGGGAGTTCGCCTCCCGGGGGGCGATCGTCGACCTGGCGGCCGACCTGGTGGGCCCCGACGTCCGCTACCACCACTCCAAGCTCAACTTCAAGTGGCCGGAGGGGGGCGAGGAGGTGAAGTGGCACCAGGACATCACCTTCTGGCCCCACACCAACTACAGCCCCCTGACGATCGGCGTCTACCTCACCGACGTGGGGCCCGACCAGGGGCCGCTGGCCGTGGTCGAGGGCAGCCACGAGGGCGAGCTGTTCGACCAGTACGACGGGGACGACAACTGGGTCGGCTGTCTCAGCGACGAGGACGCGGCGCGGATCCCGGCCGACAAGGTGCGCTACCTCGAAGGGCCGGCGGGGTCGGTGACGGTGCACAACTGCCGCGCCATCCACGGCTCGAAGAAGAACCTCTCCGCCCGCGGGCGGCCCCTGCTGCTGAACGCCTTCTCCGCGGCCGACGCCTTCCCCTACACCTCGCCGGGCATCACCAGCCCCCACCTGGGCGACATCGTCCGCGGCCGGCCGGCCCGCTGGGCGCGCCACGATCCGCGGCCGTGCCTGGTGCCGCCGGACTGGTCGGGGGGCTACACCTCGATCTACGCCCTGCAGCAGGAGGAAGAAGAGGAGGGCTGACCTTCAGGGGAGGGCGCGGGCCAGCTTCTCCACCAGCGCCCGCAGTTGTTCCTCCCCCTGCGTCTCGGGGTCACCCCCGCCGCCGGCGGCGTCGTGGACGTACCGGTAGACGTCGGCGGCGCCGGCGAACATCTCCGGCGTCAGTCCCATGCCGCCGAAGGTGGCGGCGATCTCCTCCATCTCGCCGATCCAGCGCCCCGCCTTCGAGGGGACCCCCGGCAGGGACCGCCGGGTGTCGCCCAGGACCGCCTCCTGGCTGAGCTGCAGCTCCTCCACGAGGGCGTCGTAGAGGCCGAGCTTCGCCGCCGTCACCAGGGATTCGAGGTAGATGGCGTAGCGGCCCTTGGTCTGGGCAGCGTAGCACATCTTGAAGGCCGAGGCCTGGCCGATCTCCGGTCCCAGCAGGCGCACGTCCAGACCGTAGTCGCCGAGGACGGCGAAGCGGCCGGCGTGCTCCCCCGAGGCGTAGAAGCGGGTGATACCGGGACGCCTGGGAGGGCCGCCGATGATGCCGGCGTCCACCGGAAGCCCCCCGGCGGCGGCGATGACGTCGGCCACCTCGCGGCCCGTTGCCGGCGCCACGGCGTTGCAGTCGACGTACACGAGATCCGCGCCGGTGGCCTCGAGGGCGGCGGCCACGCGCCGGGCGGCGCTCACGGCCTCGGAGGGCACCAGGATCGACAGCAGCAGGTCGGCCCGCTCCACGAGAGCGGCGTCGTCGGCCACCGCCTCGATCCCGGCCTCCCGGGCCCGGGCGGCGGTGGCGGGGCTGCGGCCCTCCAGGCAGGTGATCACCTCGGCCCCGTGCCGGCGCAGCACGCCGCCGACGACGGCGCCCATGGAACCCGGGCTCAGCAGGGCGACGGTGGGCGCCATCAGTACCCCTTCTCCTTGTCGATGAGGCCCACCAGGGGCTCGCCCGCCAGGTAGCGGCGCAGGTTGTCGCACAGGTGGTCGACGGCGCGGCCGTCGCGGGCCGGCGAGGCGCCGGCGGTGTGGGGCGTGAGGACGACGTTGTCCATCGTCCACAGGGGATGGTCGTCGGCCAGGGGCTCCACCGGGGTGACGTCGAGGCAGGCGCCGGCGATCCGCCCCTCGCGCAGGGCCTCGAGGAGGGCCTCCTCGTCGACGATGCGGCCCCGGGTGACGTTGACGAGCAGGGCGTCGCTGCGCATACGGGCGAAGGCCTCGCGGTCGAACATTCCCTCCGTCTCCGGCGTCAGGGGCGCGCACACGGCCACCACTCGCGAGCGCTCCAGCAGGTCGTGGAAGCGGTCCATGGAGCCGCACTCGGAGACGCACTCCGGGACCTCCACCGGCTCGGGGTCGACGGCGATCACCTCCATGCCGAAGGCGGCGGCGCGCACGGCCAGCTCGCGGCCGGTGCCGCCCAGGCCGACGATGCCCATGCGCTCGCCGTAGAGCTCGATCGAGGAGTCGCGGATCGGCCACTTGTCCTCCCAGGTGCGGGTGCGCGCGGCGCGGGCGACGCGCCGGCTCAGGGCCAGGAGCAGGGCCATGGCGTGCTCGGCGAGGTGGATGCCGACGAAGCCCTTGGCGCTGGTGAGGATCACGTCGCTGACGCGCAGCTCCGGCGTCAGCACGCCGTCGACGCCGGCGGCCGGCGCCTGGATCCAGCGCAGCGACCCGGCGCGGCGGAACTCCTCGCGGGAGAGGCCGCCGAAGACGACCTCCACCGAGGGCACGGCCTCGGCCCGGGCGTCGTCCGTCTGCGGTTGCAGGACCTCCACCCCGTCGACGGCGCGGATGCGCTCCACGAGATCGGCTTCGAGATCGCCGGGGACGAGCAGCTTCATGGGGTTCCTCCTCTCGGACGGTTGGATCAGCGGCGTCAATCTATGCCGCCCGGAAGCCGGCGGCCCGTCCCCTTTGACGCGCCGGAGCGCCGGGCCTAGTCTGCGCCGCCGACAGGAGGTGAGCATGGCGGAGCGAATCAACAAGGCGATCGAGCTGCTGGAGCAGGACCAGCCCGTGTACTACGCCAGCACCCACGAGGTCGACTACGAGACCGGCCGGGAGATGGCCGGCACCTGGGCCGACTACATCAACGTCAGCATGGAGCACGGCGCCTTCGACATGCCCGGGCTGGCCGCCTTCATGCGCGGACTCGCCGACGCCGGCCCCACGGCCAGCGGCCACCGCACGCCGGCGGTGATCGTCGACCTGCCCCCGGAGGGCACGAGCGCCGCCGACATCCGCGCCAACGCCTGGGTCTTCAAGCAGGCCCTGGCCCGCGGCGTCCACGGCATCCTGCTGTGCCACGCCGAGGACCCGGAGGCGGTGCGCGCCCTCGTGCAGATCTGCCGCTACGCCTTCCGCGGCGAGACGGGTGGCGCCCCCGAGGGCCGGCGCGGCGCCGGCGGCCAGGGGATGGCGGCCCACGCCTGGGGCGTCGACGTCGACGAGTACGCCCGCCGCGCCGACCCGTGGCCCCTGAACCCCGAGGGGGAGCTGATGATCGGGCTGAAGATCGAGAACCGCCGCGCCCTCGAGCGCGTCGACGAAACCCTCGCCGTGCCCGGCGTCGCCTTCGCCGAGTGGGGTCCCGGGGACATGCACATGTCCTTCGGCCACATGGCGGCGGACCGCAGCTACTCGGCGGAGATCCTGGAGGCGCGCCAGCGGGTCTTCGACGCCTGCCGCCGTAACGGCCTGCCCTTCCTCGACGGCACCGGCGACCTGGTGGAGCGCATCGACGCGGGCGTGCGCATCATCCCCGGCGCCGGCGAGGAGCAGGCCCGCCTCGGACGGGCCCACACCGGGCGGACGATGCCGGTCTAGATCTCGACTCCGATCTGCTGCGCGATGCGCAGGGCCAGATCGCGGAAGTCGCGGTGGCAGTCCTGGACGGAGGCCGTGTGGCCGCCGATGGCTCCGTCAGCCGGCTTGAGGTGGAACATCGGTTTCCGGGCCTCCATGGCCAGAGGCATCAGGCTGCGGTAGTGCTTGAGCAGGGCCAGGCAACAGGGATCCTCTTCAACGGCGAAGTCGACGGGCCCCTCCTGAAGCACGGACTCCCGGTAGGCCGAGGGGATACGCGCCGTCCACCGGGCGTACGCCTTGACCGGTCTGTCCAGCCGCACGGCATGCTGGGTCACGACGTAGCCGACAGGCTTCATGAGTCCCTGTGGCAGATCGAGCCCCTCCGGGCTCTTCTCGAGTCTTGCCTCCCACTCTTTGCCCCACTCCCTCAACCGGGGTCCGAGGTTCTGCAGACCAATGATCGAGTAGAGATCAGGCACGAGCGGGATCACCACGTGGTCTGCGCCGATCAGGGCCGACCGGTTGATGGAGCCCAGGTTCGGCCCCACGTCGATCAGGACCAGATCCGCCTCCCGGGCTGTGCTCGCGCGGGACAGGACTTCGTGGAACGCGGCGACCACCCGGAACGCCCGCCTTCGACCGTCCAGGCAGTGCGGCCACTGCTGGCTCAGCTCGTCCTCGAGACCCGAGAGCGACAGGTCGCCCACCAACAGACCCAGATCCCCGACGGGCTCCACGTGGGGATCCTCGATCCCCCCCTCGCCCTCGAGCAAGGGACGCACCGGCCCAAGCAGCGTCCGCCCCCTCCCCAGCAGCCACAACTCCTCCAGGCGGTCCTCCTCCAGGAACATGGCGCTCAGGTTCGCCTGTGGATCAAGATCGACGGCCAGGACCTTGACTCCGAGGTCGGCATAGACCCAGGCGAGGTGGTAGACCAGGGTTGTCTTGCCGACCCCGCCCTTGTTGTTGAAGAACGCTACCGTTTTCACGGCGCCGGCCTCAGAGTCACAAGAACCGTCGAGGCGTGGAGATCGAACTCGGGCGGGGGATTCCCTCCCTTCTCCATGGCCTCACGCGCCAGCGGCACCCCCACGCCGAAACGCTGAGCATAGCCCATGTGGTGCATCAGCTCGGCTACCAGGGGATTGCGGTAGTCGGTGACTCCCTTCCCGAAGTTCTCCCCGGTCACCTGTCCGTACAGTCCTCCGGGATTCGAGATCTCCACGCGGTCATTGAACCAGTAGACCCGGACGGGAGCATTGGTCCCCTCGTAGGACCGGTGCATGACGGCGTTGCGCGTCAACTGCTGCAGGGCCACGATCGGGTAGTCCGGGCGGCGAGCCTCCAGGGGACCTCCCTTGATCTCGGTGCGCACGGAGATGTTGAGCTGCAGCAACTCGTCGAGTTGCCTCAGAACCTCGTTCAGTCTTCCGGTCAGCTCCTTCTGATCGCGGATGGGATCGGTCGCTGCCGTGCCGTCGACGCGAAGGAACTGCACGTAGGCACCGGGCAGCCATCGCTGAGGCTCTCGTCCCAAGCCCAGCAAGGCACCTTGGGTCGGCCTCCCATCGGTCAGGCAACGGAGTCCCGCCAACTGTGCATCGAGCCCGCGCTGGTTCTGCTCGAGGACATCAAGGGCCACCGCTCGCGGGAGGTACTCCGTGCGCACGAAGTCGAGGTCCAGATCGTCCAGGCTCGCGTCGGCCGCCGGCCGCATGTCGAAGGGGAGATCCGATGCGCGGCGGCGCTCCGTCAGCAGCCGCTCTTCCTCCGGCGTGGCCAGCTGTACCGTCGGCCCCACCCTTACGAACACCCGGCCCTGGTAGCGGACCGGCGGTTGGGTCGAGGGAGCCACGGTGACGGCCACCAGCTCACACCCCCTCACCATCCGCTTCTCGACCACCATGCTGGGCTGCGGCAGGATGTTGCCGTCCGTTCGCATCTGCGCGAGGGTGCTCACCAAGCCTTCGGTGATCTCCAGATCCGCACACGTGCCGTCGTCGTTCACGCCGACGAAGAGCACCCCCGGCTCCGCCCGTCCCGGCAGGTCGTTGGCAAAGGCGCAGATCGTCCTTCGAATCCTGCTCCGATCGGCACCCGAGCGCTTGCGCCGCACCCGGTCCGACTCCAGGTCGGCCAGCAGCCTCTCCATTTCCTGGTCGCCCAGCGTCGCCGTCAAAGGGTCATCTCCGGGTGAGGTCGCTACAGAACGTGCAGGGACCGCGCGAACTCCCGCAATCGCCTACGACGGCAGGTTTGTCAGTCCCCCTCGTCCCGCCCCACGGCGCGGGCCTCGAAGGCGGCGGCCATCAGCGCCCTCGTGTAGTCGCTGGCCGGCGCCTCGAACAGCCGCTGCGCGGGACCCGCCTCCACCACCCTCCCCTCCTTCATGACGATCAGCTCCTCGGCCAGGGCCCGCACCACCCGCAGGTCGTGGCTGATGAGCAGGTAGCCGAGGCCGCGCTCCTCCTGCAGGCGGCGGAGCAGCTCCAGGATCTGCAGCTGCACGGTGCGGTCGAGGGCGCTGGTGGGCTCGTCGAGGACGAGGAACCGCGGCTCCAGGACGACGGCCCGGGCGATGGCCAGCCGCTGCCGCTGGCCGCCGGAGAACTCGTGGGGGTAGCGGTCCATCCCCTCCGGGTCGAGGTCGACCTCGCCCAGGACCCGGGCCACCAGCTCCCGGCGCTCGGCGGCGGTGGCGCCGATGCCGTGGACGAGGAGTCCCTCCTCGACGATCTGGAACGCCGTCAGCCGCGGGCTCAGGGAGCTGAAGGGGTCCTGGAAGACGATCTGCATGCGCCGCCGCAGGGGCCGCAGTTCGGCGGACGGCATCGTCCGCAGGTCCCGCCCGTCGAAGCGCAGCTCCCCCTCGCAGGCCTGCAGCCTCAACAGGGCCAGCCCCAGGGTCGTCTTGCCGGAGCCGGACTCGCCGACGACGCCGACGCTGCGCCCCGGCCGCACCGAGAGGCTCACGTCCTCCACGGCGCGCACGTGGCCGGTGGTGCGGCGCAACAGGCCGGTGCGGATCGGGAAGTGGACGCGCACGCCGCTCGCCTCCACCAGAGGCGGGCCCTCCGCCTCTCCGGCGGCTTCCCGGGGCGGGGGCTCGCTGGCCAGCAGCCGCCGCGTGTAGGGGTGTCGCGGGTCCGCCATCAGGGGGCCGGTCTCGCCCTGCTCGACGATCCTCCCTTCGGTCATGACGAAGACGCGGTCCGCCAGGCGGCCGACGATCGTCAGGTCGTGGGTGATCAGCAGGATCGACATGCCCAGGCGCCGCTGCTGGCTCCGCAGCAGCTCCAGGATGCGGGCCTGCACGGTCACGTCGAGGGCGGTGGTCGGCTCGTCGGCGATGAGCAGGTCCGGCTCGTTGGCCAGGGCCATGGCGATCATGACCCGCTGCCGCTGCCCCCCCGACAGCTGGTGGGGCCAGGCCGTCAGAATGCGCTCCGGCTCGGGCAGGCGCACCTCGTCGAGCAGCTCCAGCACCCGGCGGCGGGCCTCGCCGCGGTCCAGGCCCCGGTGCACGCGCAGGGTCTCGGCGACCTGCCGCTCCACCGTGTGCAGGGGGTTCAGCGAGGTCATCGGCTCCTGGAAGATCATGGAGACGCGGTCGCCGCGGACCTGGCGCAGCCGGTCGGCGGGGGCCCCGAGCAGCTCCTCGCCGCGCAGGCGGATCGAGCCGCCGGGGTGATGGGCCTTCGGATAGGGCAGCAGCCCGAGCACGGAGAGGGCGGTCACCGACTTGCCGCAGCCGGACTCGCCCACGAGGGCCACGGTCTCGCCCTCGTTGATGTCGAGGCTGGCCCCGCGCACGGCGTCGACGCCGGGCTGGCCGCCCTCGCCGCGGAAGGAGACGCGGAGATCGTCGACGGCGAGGAGGCTCACGAGGGCTCCATCGTCCGCCGCGGGTCGAAGGCGTCGCGCACCGCCTCGCCGATGAAGACCAGCAGCGACAGCAGCACGGCCAGGGCGAAGAACCCCGTCAGCCCCAGCCACGGGGCGTGGAGGTTGCGCTTGCCCTGGCCGAGGAGCTCGCCGAGGGAGGGCGAGCCGGCGGGCAGGCCGAAGCCGAGAAAGTCGAGGGAGGCGAGGATCGCCACCGACCCGGTGAGCACGAAGGGCAGGAAGGTGAGGGCGGCCACCGCGGCGTTGGGCAGGACGTGCCGGAAGAGCACCGTCGCCTCCGGCACGCCGAGGGCCCGGGCGGCGCGGACGAAGTCGAAGTTGCGGGCCCGCAGGACCTCGGCGCGGACCACGCCCACGAGCTGGATCCAGCTGAAGAGCAGCATCAGGCCGAGGAGCCACAGGAAGTTGGGCTCCACGAGGCTGGCCAGGATGATCAGCAGGTAGAGGGTGGGCATGCCCTGCCAGATCTCGATGAGGCGCTGCAGCAGCAGGTCGACCCAGCCGCCGAGGTAGCCCTGCACGGCGCCGGCGGCGACGCCGACGACGGAGCTGACCGCGGTGAGGCAGAACCCGAAGAGCACGGAGAGGCGGAAGCCGTAGATCAGCCGCGCCAGGACGTCGCGGGCCTGGTCGTCGGTGCCGAGCCAGTTCCCGCCCGACGGCGGCGACGGCGCCGGACGGCGCAGGTCGAAGTTGACGGTGCGCGGTCCGTAGCGGACCGGCGGCCACAGCATCCAGCCGTCGCCGGCCTCGATCAGCCCGGCCACGAAGGGGTCGCGGTAGTCGGCCTCGGTCTCGAACTCGCCGCCGAACTCGGTCTCGGCGTGCTCGGCGAAGACGGGGAAGTACCAGCGCCCGTCGCAGGAGACCATCAGGGGCCGGTCGTTGGCGACGAACTCCGCCGGCAGGGTGACGGCCACCAGGCCCAGGAAGATCCACAGGCTCCACCACCCCCGGCGGTGGCCCCGGAAGACGGCGAGGCGGCGGCGGTTGAGGAGCGAGAGTCTCACGAGCGCGCCTCGAAGTCGATGCGGCGGTCGACGAGGGTGTAGGTGAGGTCGCCCACCAGCTGCAGGACCAGGCCCAGGAGGGTGAAGACGTAGAGGGTGCCGAAGACGACGGGGTAGTCGCGGTTGACGGCCGACTCGTAGCCGAGGAGGCCGAGGCCGTCGAGGGAGAAGATGATCTCGGTGAGCAGGGCGCCGGTGAAGAGGATGCCCACGAAGGCGGCGGGGAACCCGGCGATGACGATGAGCATGGCGTTGCGGAAGACGTGGCCGTAGAGGACTCGTCTCTCGCCGAGGCCCTTGGCCCGGGCCGTGACCACGTACTGCTTGCCGATCTCGTCGAGGAAGGAGTTGCGGGTCAGCAGGGTGAGGCCGGCGAAGCCGCCGATGACCAGGGAGAGCACGGGCAGGCACAGGTGCCAGAGGTAGTCGAGGATCTTGCCCATGGCCGACAGCTCCTCCCAGTTGGCCGAGACCAGCCCCCGCAGCGGGAACCACTGCCAGTACTGGCCGCCGGCGAAGAGCACCACCAAGAGGATGGCGAAGAGGAAGGTGGGAACGGCGTTGCCCACGACGATCGCCCCCGAGGTCCACACATCGAAGCGCGAGCCCTGGCGCACCGCCTTGGCCACGCCGAGGGGGATGGAGATGGCGTAGATGAGCAGGGTCGTCCACAGGCCGAGGGAGATCGAGACCGGCAGCTTGTCGAGGACCAGGTCGACGACGGAGCGGTCGCGGAAGAAGGAGGTGCCGAAGTCGAAGCGCAGGTAGCGGCCCATCATCTCGACGAAGCGCGCGGGGGCGGGTTTGTCGAAGCCGTACAGGGTCTCCAGCTCGGCGATCAGGTCCGGGTCGAGGCCGCGGGCGCCGCGGTAGCGGGCGGTGACCTCGGTGCCGGCGATGTCGGCGGCGGCGACCTCCCCCGCGCCCCCGGTGACGCGGCCGGCGGCCCCCAGGTCGTGGCCCTGCATGCGGGCGATGACCTGCTCCACCGGGCCGCCGGGGGCGGCCTGGACGATGACGAAGTTGAGGACCATGATGCCGAGCAGGGTCGGCACCATGAGCAGCAGCCGCCGCAGGATGTAGGCGGTCACCGCGGCCCCTCCAGGGCCTCGGCCCGGGCCGGGTCGATCCACCAGGTCTCCGGGAAGCCGAGGGAGATCATCGGCACGATCGCCGGCCGCGCGAAGCGGTCCCAGTAGACGAGGCGGTGGACCGTGGTGTGCCAGTGGGGGATCACGTAGTGGCCCCAGGTCAGCACGCGGTCCAGGGCGCGCGCCGCGGCCACCTGCTCGGGGCGGGTCTGGGCGGCGATGAGGCGCTCCACCAGCTCGTCCACCACCGGGTCGCGGACCCCGGCGTAGTTGCGGCTCCCCGGCGTATCGGCGGCGGCCGAGGACCAGTAGTTGCGCTGCTCGTTGCCCGGCGACAGGTACTGGTTCCAGGCGCGGACGATCACGTCGTAGTCGTACTCCTGCAGCCGGCGGTAGTACTGGGAGGCGTCCACGGTGCGGCTCGTGGTGGCGATGCCGAGGCGCTCCAGGTGCAGCCGCACCGGCCCCACGACGCGCTCGTACGACGGCCGCACGAGGAGGAACTCGAAGGCCATGGCCTGCCCCGTCTCCTCGTGGACGAGGGCGCCGCCGCGCACCACCCAGCCGGCGTCGCGCAGCATGCGCCGGGCCTTGCGCAGGTTGGCGCGGATCGAGGCGTCGCCGTCGGTGGACGGCGCCCTGTAGGCCTGCCCGAAGACGTCGTCCGGTACGCGGCCCCTGTAGCTCTCCAGGATCGCCAGTTCGCGCCCGCGGGGCGCACCTGCAGCGGCCAGCTCGGAGTTGGCGAAGTGGCTCTCGGTGCGCGTGTAGAGCCCGTGGAAGAGGGTGGCGTTGGTCCACTCGAAGTCGAAGGCGTGGGCCAGGGCCTCGCGCACGCGCCGGTCGGCGAAGCGGGCGCGCCGGGTGTTGAAGACGAAGCCGGACATGCCGCGGATGCGGCGGTTGGGCAGCTCCGCCTTCACCAGGCGGCCCTCCCGCACGGCGGGATGGTCGTAGCCGGTGGCCCACTCGCGGGCCGAGCCGACGGCGCGCAGGTCGTACTCGCCGGCCTTCAGCGCCTCCTGGGCGACGGTGTCGTCCCGGTAGTAGTCGTAGGTGATGCGGTCGAAGTTGTGCTGCCCCCGGCGCGCCGGCAGGCCCTCGTCCCAGTTCCCCTCGACCCGCGCGTAGGTGATCGAGCGGCCCGGGTCGACCGACTCGATCCGGTAAGGGCCACTGCCCAGGGGCGGCTCCAGGGTCGTCTTCGTGAAGTCCCGGGCCTCCCAGTAATGCTTTGGCAGAGCCCGGAGCTGGCCGAGGACGACGGGCAGCTCGCGGTTGTCGGTGGCGGCCAGCTCGAAGGTGACGGTGCGCTCGTCCTCGGCGATCGCCGTGTCCACGTCGGCGTAGAAGGTGCGGTAGAAGGGGGTGCCGTGGCGCACGAGGGTGTAGAAGGAGAACACGATGTCGTGAGCGGTGACCGGCTCGCCGTCGTGCCAGCGCGCCTCGGGGCGCAGGAAGAAGGTGACCGAGCTGCGGTCGGGGGCCAGCCACATCGACTCGGCCAGGTGGCCGTACTCCGACAGCGGCTCGTCCTGGGCCTTCTCGCACAGGCGGCTGTAGATCAGGCTCCAGGTGCCGGCGGCGGCGACCCCCTTGAGGATGAAGGGGTTGAGGCTGTCGAAGGTGCCCACCCGCGCCAGCCGCACCTCCCCGCCCCGGACCGCCCCCGGGTCGGTGTAGTCGAAGTGGGTGAAGCCGGGTCCGTACTTGAGGTCGCCGGTCACCGCGAGGGCGTGGACGGCCGGGGTGCGGGTGGGGGTCCCGCCCTCGGCGGCGGCGGGGCCGTGGATGAGGGCCAGGAGGGTGGCGGCCAGGACAGCGGCCAGCGCTGCGGTTGGGCAGGCCGCGCGCCTGGAGGCGAGGCGGATCACTGGCGGGAGGGGCCGCGCCGGCGGGTGCAGCGGGCGGGCCCGGAGATCAGCGGTAGCAGGGCAGCGGCCAGCGCCGAGGAGGGCAAGACCGGGCGCACCGAGGCGAGCCGGATCGCTGGCCGGAGGGGCCGCGTGAGCGGGTGCAGACGGGCGGGGCTGTTCTCGTGCGAGACCAGAGCAGGGTCCTTCGGCGAGAGGATCCCGGCGCCCTTGGGAGCGGCCGAGGGCCGCCAGCCAAGAGGGCAGGGACAGCAGCTGTCGTAGCGGGCGAGATGATCCCGGCGTTCCCGGGGGAGGAGAAGCGCCGGCCGGCAGCCGCGACCCGAGGGGGAAGCCGCAAGGCCGGCGGGGATGCCGGCCCGGGGCCACGGCGGCATCTATAGTAAGGGCAGGCGGGGGATTTCGCCCGGTGCGGCCCCAGCCCCAAAGGGGCCTCTCGGGTGCGCGGGCCGGGAATTCCCCTCGCCGCGGACACGCCCGCGGCGGGGGCGCCCACGCCGCTCGACCTCGGTTTCCGCTCGCGACTTCTCCCGCGCTGACCGGATCCCGCGCAGATTACTCAGTATGCCGCGTGAAATTACTCAGTATGTTGAGTAATCGGTTCGGCCCGCCTCACGGAGACAGGAGACCATGAGCGACTACGAGTTCAAGATGGGGATGTACCTCGGGGAGCTGCGCCAGCCCTGGGAGCAATCGCTGGCCACGGCGCGGGACCTCGGCGCCCGCTACGTCTGGTGCGGCGCCCACTCCGACGGCCGCAGCCTCTACCAGCTCTCCGACGCCGAGATCGACGTGGCCGCCGGGCAGGTCGCCGCTCACGGCCTGGAGTTCTTCCTCATCGAGGGCGGCGGGTTGTTCAAGACCGTGCACTTGGCCGAGCTGGCGCCGGGGCGGATGCTGGAGCACGCCGACTTCCGGGAGCATCTCTCCAAGCTGGAACGGTCGATGGTGGTTTCGGCCCGCCTGGGGATCGGCGCGGTCTCGTGCAGCAGCTTCGCCTGGCCCGCCGAGTACACCGGCGGCAAGCCGACCTGGCCGATGCGCTGGGCGACCCGCGGCGGCATCATCTCCGACGGCGACATGGCCAAGCTGGTGGAGGCCTTCTCCATGTTCGCCGACCTCGCCGAGAAGCACGACGTCGACATCGCCTTCCTGATGATGCAGTGGAACTACGGCAACACGAGCCGCAACTTCCGCCGCATCGTCGAGGCCGTGGGCTCGCGCCGGTTCAAGGCCCTGTGGTGCCCGGCCGACAGCCTCAACTGCGGCGAGGCCGACAACGCCACCGCCGGCTTCGAGAACCTGCGCCCCTACCTCCACGGCGTGCACGCCAAGGACCTGCGCACCATCGACGGTTCGAAGCTGGAATTCGAGTACACCCCCATCGGCGAGGGGGACGTGGACTACCCCACGATCCTGCGCAACCTGCGCGACAACCGCTGCGACGTGATCCTCTCCATCGCCACCCACTTCCTGCCCCCCAGCGGCTCCCCCGTGGAGGCGATGGAGACGAACTACGCCAACATCCGCAGGCTCATCGGGGAGCTGCGGTAGCGGCTACCGCCGCGCGGCGAAGGGGTGGCGCCAGCGCAGGTCGGGAAAGCGGCTGAAGTCGCGGTCGGTGGTGATCCACTCGCTGCCCGACTCGATGGCCAGGGCGGCCAGGTACGCATCCTGGACAAGGTTCCCCTTGCACTGCGCCTGACGGCACAGGCGCGTGAAGATCTCCCAGTGACGCGCGCCCGGTGCGATGGCCACGCGGTTGGGTCGGTCGCGCACCTGGTCGAGGAAGGCCAGGGCCGTGTCCAGCGGGCTGGGCGGATCGAAGATGCGGCTGTGGGTGGAGATGCGGACAAAGCTGGCCAGCACGACATCGCTCAGGCCATAGGCCTGGGGACTGTAGATCAGCTCTTCCAGCCAGTCCCGATAGTCCGCGTGGTCCGGGATTTCCTCTCGATGGGTATATAGCAGGACATTGACGTCAAGCAGGACCACCATCCCTCTCCATCAAGTCGAGCAGGGATGAGTTGTCGTCGAGGTCGACGCCCCTTTGCAGACCCCGGCCCTTGAAGGTCTTCAAGGGGATGCGGGCATCGGCCCGAGGGGCATCCTTCCTCGCCAGGGCTTCGCGCAGCGCGTCCTCGATCACCGCTTTCAGGGTTCGGCCCGTCTGGGCAGCCCGCTGCTTGGCCTCCGAGAGCAACTGATCGTCGATCTGTATCGTCGTCCTCATACATAAAAGCATACGTCAGGCGCACAACTATGCCAATCCCCCCGGATACGGGTTGTAGCGCACCTCCACCTCGACCTCCTCGATGGTGACGCTGCCGGTGAGGCCCTCCGGCCGGCTCTCCAGCGACACGCTCAGGACGTTCTCCCCCTTGCGCGGCACGACGTCGACGAGGTCGAACTCCAGCCAGTGGTTCCGCGGGTTGGTGTGGGGGAAGGCGTCGTCCCTCTCCTTCTCCTTCCAGACGCGGCGGCAGGTCTCGCCCTCCAGGGACCGCCCGTTCAGCGACACGTTGAACCGGTCCGCGGAGACGACGTTGGTCAGGTAGAGCCGCAGCTTCGTCGCGCTGACGCGGCTGTCGGCCGCGGCGATGTCGTCGGCGATGGTGAAGGGGATCGCGTGGGCCGCGGTGGGCAGGGGCGGGGCCAGCTCGTGGGGGATGTGATGGTGATAGTCGACCCGAGCCGCGCCGTCGTACTCCCGGGCCACGACGTAGTGCTTGTCCCGGCCGCCGACCAGCTCCGGAGACCCCATCATGGTGAGCAGGTTGCGCTCGGCGTCGCCGAGAGGCCAGTCCAGCGCCCAGGTGTAGAGGCCGTCGACGCCCTTCTCCCAGTAGATGGCCGCGGCGGCCAGGAACTGCTCCAGGTTGGCGTACCGCCGGCCGCTGGCGCCGACGACGCTGTCCTGCGTGTAGTGCTGCAGGAACCCGTAGACCGAGGCGTCCGCCTCGTGGGCGGGTCCCACCACCCAGTCGAAGGGCATGTCCGGGTCGAGGACGGTGTAGATGTAGGCCACGGGCACGACGAAGTCGAGCAACCCCTCGGCGAGCCACGTCCTCACGTCGAGGCCCTGCTCGAGGTTGCCCTTCTCGGTCGGGAAGATCCGCGCCCCCACCAGGCCCGGCTCCCCCGGCCGTGAGCGCACCATCTCGGCCGAGCGCCGCACCCACTCGGTCATGGTGGCCGTGTTTTCGGGGGTCCCCCCGTCCTGGAAGTAGAAGTATCCGCTCTCGCTGAAGGCGGCGGTGTAGTCCAGCTCGACACCCTCGATGGGGTACCCGGTGGCGAGCTCGCGCAGCACCTCGAGCTTGAGGTCCTGGACGCGCTCGTCGGCCCAGCCGGGGCCGCCGTTCTCGATCTCCAGCTCCGGGTACACCCCGCCGAGCCGCTGCAGGCGCACGTCGGCAAGGAAGTCCATCCCGTGCTCGTGAGCGCGGTCGACGAGCACCCGCAGGGGGTCGAGACCCCGCTCCATGAGGCTGAGCATGCACGCGGCGGCCCTCCACTCGTAGTTCTGCTTCGACCGCGGCCGGCCGTCCTCGACGGAGAACAGCTTCCCCACCTTCGTGGGGTAGTAGGCGCCGTCGCCGCGCTCCACGCAGTAGCTGAAGGTGTCGACCGCCGTCCCCGCCACCTCGTCGACAGGGATCCAGGCGTCCTCGAGCCGCATGGGCGGCTCGAAGTACCAGAGATACGAGTGCCGCGCGTCGTTGTGGTAGATCGTCCTGCGCCGTCTCATGCAGCTCTCCTGTTCGTGGCTCAGTCGATGATGGCGCCGGACCAGAGATCCACGCCGACGCTGAAGAGATGGAACTTGGGAGCCCGGGTGATGACCTGGCGCGAGCGCCGGCGGCTGAAGGGCTCCACCAAGGTGCCGAGGAGCGTCCGGATGCAGGGCACGGGGTTCTACTCCGGATTGGTCAGACCAAATCGGAATACAGCCCGAGTTGGTCCGTGCTCCGAGGGCCGTCGTCTCGAAGGCCCCGTGGCTGCCGGGTCCGCCGGCAGCGCCTCACTCCGCCCCTTCAATCAAGAGTCAGCTTCATCACCAGTTCCTCCCCCTCTTCCTCGCCCGTGTGCTCGAAGCCCAGCTTGCGGTAGAAGCCCTCCGGACTTCCATCGCCCGGCACATGGCTGAGGGTGAGCTCCTTCGCCTCCGGCTGCCCCTTCACGTGCTCGATCAGGAGCTCCATGGCGCGGCGTCCGTACCCCTTCCCCTGATGCCGCGCATCGATCATGAAGCGCCACAGGTAGTACTCCCCTTCCTCCGGCTCGACGGACAGCATCAGGAAACCGACAGGCGCCTCCCCCGCATGGATGGCGCGAAACCATGCCTCGGGCGAGAAGTGGGCCTGGGCGATGGAGACCGCATTCGAAGCGACGAACCGTCTCTGCCCCCTGGCTACCCGAAGCTCCAGAATGGACATGAGGGTTTCCGCCGTGATCTCGCGCAGGCTGACCGTTGCCTCGGGGCCAGGTGGTGCCTTCGAACGGAGAGGCTTCACTTGACGAGGAGCAGGGGGCGAACCTGCCTGCCGCCCGGATGGTCCAGACGCGCCAGGTAGACGCCAGCCGCCACCGGAACGCCCTTCCGGTCGCGGCCATCCCAGGAGACCTGGTATCGACCGGAAGCCTGGATGCCGTCCACCAGCGTGCGCACGGGCTGACCTGAGACCGCGTGGATCGTCAGCCGCACCGGACCGGTCGCGGCCAGACGGTAGGGGATGCGGGTGGTGCTGTTGAAGGGATTGGGGAAGCTCGGGTCCAGACCGCTGGTGACCGGCACGGCCGTCCGCGGTCCTTCCGCCATCGTCGTGGTGGTGGGCTCGAACCGTGGATAGCCGGGGTTGAAATACAGATGGAGCGATTCCAGCGCGGTCAAACCGTGAAACAGATCCTCCGGCAGTACTTCGAGGTCGTTGGCGCGGAGATCGAGCGTGCGCAGGGCTGTCAGGTCACGAAACAGATCGGAAGGCAACGATGCGAGGTCGTTGTAGGCCAGGTAGAGCGCTTCCAGGTCGGTCAGACCGCGAAACAGATCGGAAGGCAACGATGCGAGGTCGTTGTGGGACAAGGAGAGCCCTTCCAGGGTGGTCAGACCGCGAAACACATTCCCGGGCAGGTTCTCGAGAGCGTTGCCGGACAGCTGCAGGCTCCTCAGGGAGGTCAGATCGGCGAACATGTCGGCGGGCAAGGCCGTCAGGCCCGTCCTGCGCAGGGAGAGTCTGTCAAGCGCGGTCAGACCGCGAAACAGATCCGAAGGCAAGGATACGAGATCGTTGTCGTCTAACGAGAGGGATCGCAGCCCGGTCAGACCGCGGAACATGCCCGACGGCAACGTCGAGAGATTATTGTCTGACAGACGGAGCGTGTACAACCCCCTTAGACCCCGAAACACATCCGGGGGCAGCGACGAGAGAGCGTTGCCGGACAGAGTGAGCGAATGGAGCGCCGCCAGACCCTGAAGCGAGTCCTTGGGCAAGGTCTCAAGCGCGTTGTGGCGCAGATCGAGCGTATACAACGCCGTCAGACCCCGAAACACATCCGAAGACAGCGACGCAAGGCCGTTGGCGCCCAGATCAAGCACTAGCAGCGACGTCAGACCATGGAATAGACCCGACGGCAGTGTCACGAGAGCATTGCTGGACAGATCGAGCCTTCTCAGCGAGGTCAATCCAGCGAAATCTCCGCCCAGCAGGCTGGAAATCCCCTTGTACTGGAGCGCCAGCCTGCGGATCGCCGCAAGGTGCTCCTCGGTCACCGCCGCGCAATCGCTGACGCCGTCAATCTGCTCGAGGATGGCCGTTTGCACCTGCGGGGTGCGGCCGCAGATGCCGGAGGAGGCCGTCTGCCCCCACGCGGCCCCTCCAAGAATCTGGACGGCGACACCAAGGAGGCAGAGCAAACCTCCCGGCGTGGCTTCCCTGGCTCGAGTCTCCGTCCTGTCCATCTCGCTGGCTACTTGAGGTAGAGCACGCGCCTGGTCTGCCGCCCGCCCGGGTAGTGCAGACAGGTCCGATAGACACCCGCCGCCACCGGAACGCCCCGCTCGTCCCGGCCATCCCAGGAGACCTGGTATCGACCCGAAGCCTGGACGCCGTCCACCAGCGTGCGCACGGGCTGACCCGAGACCGCGTGGATCCTCAGCCGCACCGGACCGGACGCGGCCAGACGGTAGGGGATCCGGGTGGTGCTGTTGAAGGGATTGGGGAAGCTCGGATCCAGACCGCTGGTTACCGGAACGGCCGCCCGCGGTCCTTCGGCTATTGTCGTGGTGGTGGGCTCGAACCGCGGATAGCCGGGGTTGCCGGACAGCTGGAGCCGTTGCAGGAATGGCAGTTCACTGAAGACATCGGCGGGCAAGCTCTCGAGGGCGTTGTGGCGCAGGTCGAGGTGTCGGAGAGATCTCAGACCCGAGAACACCTCGGCCGAGAGCGACGTGAGTGAGTTGGCGGCCAGATCGAGCCTCTCCAGCGAACCCAGATCCGAGAACACGCCGGGCGGGAGGGACTCGAGAGCGTTGTCCCACAGCTCCAGCGTTTCCAGGGACGACAGGCCCGCAAACAGGCCGACGGGCAGTCTCTCCACGGCGTTGCCGCCCAGCATGAGCCACTCCAGAGAAGACAGGCCCGAGAACACGCCAGGAGGCAGGGACGCAAGGGCGTTGGCGTACAGACTGAGCCTCTCCAGGGATGACAGATCCGAGAACACGCCGGGAGGCAGAGAGGCAAGGGTGTTGTTGTGCAGACTGAGCCTTTCCAGGGACGACAGATCCCGGAATACGTCAGCACTCAATTGCGAGAGAGCGTTGCCATGGAGATCAAGCCGTTCCAGCGACAACAGATCCCGGAATACGGCAGGTGGCAAAGAGGTGAGGGCATTGTTGTACAGATCGAGTCGTACCAGGGATCTCAAACCCGCAAAGGCATCATCGGGCAGCGACGCAAGGGCATTGTGGTCCAGAGTGAGCCATTCCAGAAACAGCAGACCGGCAAACGCCCCCGCGGGTAACGACGCAAGGGCGTTGTGGTCCAGAGTGAGCAGTTCCAGCGAGGTCAGATCGGAGAACACACCGGCGGGCAGCGACGTCAGGGCGTTGTCTTTCAGGGTCAGGAATTTCAGGGACGGCAGACCGGAAAACACGTCCGGAGACAGCGACGCAAGGAGGTTGCTTCTCAGAGAGAGGACCCTCAGCGAGGATAGATCCGAAAAAACACCCTCAGGCAACGACGTGAGAGCGTTGTTCTCAACATAGAGGGACTCCAGGGAGACTAGATCGGCAAACACACCAGCGGGCAATGACGCAAGATCATTGTTCTGTAGTTGAAGTCTTGCCAGCGACATCGCATCTGAAAGAAGATCGGCCGGCAGTGTCGAGAGAGCGTTGTCGTTCAGGCCGAGGAATTCCAGGGAACCCAGACCTGCAAACAGACCGGCTGGCAATGCCGAAAGATCGTTGCCTTGCAGACCGATCCTTTGCACCGAGCTCAGGCCTGCAAAGTCGTCTTCCCGCAGGTTCGAAATCCCTGCATCCGAGAGACCCAGCCCACCGGTGATCGCCGCCAACCGCTCCTCGGTCACCGCCGCGCAATCGCTGACGCCGTCGATCCGATCGAGGATGGCCGTCTGCACCTGCGGGGTGCGGCCGCAGATGCCGTCGGCTGCCGTCTGCGCCCATGCGGTTCCGGCAGGATTGTGGAGGAGGAGGGCCAGGAGGCAGAGACCTCCCGCTACGTTCAGGCCAAGCCTCACGGGCCCCGACCGGCCAGCCTGCCCAGGATGGCGTGCAGCAGCTCGGCGTTGGCCATGGCGTCCTCGCCGGTGCAGCGGGGCCGCTCCCCGGTGCGCACGCAGCGCAGGAAGTGCTCGGCCTGGGCGCGGAAACACCAGGGCCCGGCCACCAGGGGCCGCTCGATCACCGGCGACGGACCGGCGCCGCGCAGCAGCTCCACCCGGGCGTGCTCGTCGCGGCGGAAGTTGGAGGAGGGCCGGATCGTCAGGCGGCCCTTCTCGAAGTAGACGACCATGCTCTCGTCGCGGTCGCCCACCACTGAGGCACTGCCGGTGTGCACGGTCTTGTAGGCGCCGTGGTCGTAGATGAACATGCGGCTCCGGGTCTCCGGCTCCATGTCGGCGTACAGGACCTCGCGCACCGGATCGAGGAGGTGGATCAGCATGTCGCTCAGGTGGGTGTCGATGAAGTTCGTGCTCCACGACAGCTGGTGGACCTCGGCGGGAAGGCCGTCGTCGGGGCCGGTGGGCACGGGCGGCTTCTCCTCGGCGGTGGTGACCGGCTCGCTCGAGCCGTAGTTGTGGGGCGACCCCCCGCCTCCATGGATGTGGAGCCGCGCCTGCACGACCCGGCCCAGCTCCCCGGAGGCGCGCACCTCGGCCAGCAGCTGGCGGGCCTTCTCGATGCCGGGGTCGTAGCGGCGCATGTAGCCCACCATCAACAGGCGGCCGGTCTCTGTCGCCGCGTCGACGAGCCGGCGCGCCTCGGGCAGCCGGTCCGACAGGGGCTTCTCGGTGAAGACGTGCTTGCCGGCCCGCAGCAGGTCGATCCCCACCGGCGCGTGCAAAGGCTCGCGCAGGATCATCGCCACCGCCTCGATGTCGGGATCGTCGCACAACACGCGGTGGTCCCCGGCGACCTTGCCGATGCCGTAGGTGGACGCGAGCTCGGATGCGAGCTCCACGCGCCGGTCCACGAGGGTGGTGATCTCGCACTGGTCGGAGGCGGCGAACCAGGGCAGGTGCACGGTCTGCGCCGCCCGGCCGCAGCCGATGAATCCGATCTTCATGCTCTCTCTCCTGCGGCGATGATTGCCATAGAGGGACCGCTACCGGGTCTCAGGTCCGCGCCTGGTCGTTCAGCAGGGCCGGCAGGTCCTCGATCCTCCGGCACCGGGGAAAGGCGTCCGACGTCCTGGCGGCTTTCTCCACCCAGTTCCAGGGCCACCTCTCGATGAACCAGGTGGCCCAGATCGGCTTCAGGCCCGCCGCGTCCGCGCCGCGCAGCTCGTCGCTGCCGCCGTCCCCCACGAAGAAGGCTGCACCGGCGTCGACCCTCAACCTGTCACAGGCCGCGAGATAGATGGCGGGATTCGGCTTGATCAGCCCCTCCACGCAGGAGAAGACCGGCTCCTCGACCAGGGCCGAGAGCCCGGAGGAGTCCCAGGCGGCGGTCTCGTCATGGGAGGCGTTCGAGACAAGCCCGATGCGGTACCCTGTCGCCTTCAGGGCCCGCAGGGTCTCGACGACCGCCGGATCCAGCGGCTCGAAGGGCCGCGCCTTGGCGGCGGCTCGCTCCGCCTGCATCGAGGCGATCTCCTCCTCGGGCGGGTCGATTCGGCAAGCGCGGCAGATGTCCCTCAGCACGTCGCCGTAGAGGGGCAGCCGGCCGGACATGCGCGCCCCGTAGCGGGCCGCCCACTCGCGGTTGAACTCCTCCCGCGGAATTCCGAGCCGCTCGCCCGGCGCCGGCGCCGGGACATGCCACTCCGGGTGGTTCTCGGTGACGAGGGTTTCGTAGAGGTCGAAGAGGATGGCCTTCATATATTCCACCGGATACGGAGAGACCCAAGGTGATGCGGCCCGACCACACAAGTGAGAGACCGGCCGAGAAGGCGCTGGATGAGTTCTTCCACCGGGAGCGCCCGCCCGGAGTGGCGGCGGTCTATCTCTACGGAAGCGCAGCCCGGGGGGAGGAGCACTCTCAGAGCGACATCGACGTGGCCGTGCTCCTGGACCGCGCCTGCTTCCCCTCCCGGGAGCAGCGGGCCGACGAGCGGGTGCGGCTCACCGCCGAGCTGATCCGCGTACTCGCCAGGAACGACGTCGACCTCGTCGTTCTCAACGACGTCCCGCCGGGCCTCGGCCGCCATGCGATCACCGCGGGGGTCCGCGTGTACGTGGCCGACCCCGAGGCCGATCACGCCTTCTGCCGCGACGTGCAGCTCCTCGCCGCCGATCTCGATCCATTCCTGCGGCGGATGCGGCAGATCAAGCTGAAGGCTCTTGCCACGTGACCTACCTCGTGGAACGGCTCGCCGAGCTGCGGAAGCACCTCGATCACCTCAGGGGGCTGGAACCGAGAGTCGAGGGGCCGGAGTCCCTGCGGCGGGACCTGAGCCTTCACAACGATGTCATGTTCTCTCTGTTGACCGTGGCACAACTGGTCATCGACATCTCGGGGGAACTGGGCGCCCGCCGCGGGCAGCGCTTCGAGGACTACACCGAGGCCGTACGCAGTCTGTCGGCCTACGAGGAGTTTCCGCCGGAGCTCGTGGCGGGGCTCTCCCGCCTCCCGGGGTTCCGCAACATCCTGATCCACGAGTACGTCGCCCTGGACTACGAGCAGGTGGTCCGGGCGATCCGGGATCTCGAGCCCCTCGCGGAATTCCTCCGCCGCGCAGCGGCCCTCGAACAAGAGGAGCCTTGAGGCCAGGGGAGCCTCCCCTCGGCGCACTGGCCGAGAAAGCTGCCCTGGCCCCTGCGTGGCGCTGGCATCAACCCTGACGAGTCACGGCGCCGCGCTCCTCGAGGTCCACCCACGCACCATCCTCGCGGCCGGCGTACTCCGACTGGGGCCGGAAGATCCGGCCCACGGCCTCCTGCTCCCGGCAGTGGGCGATCCAGCCGGCCATGCGGCTCACGGCGAAGGTGGAGCTGAACAGCTCCGGCGGGACTCCGAGCCCATGGAGCAGGACCGCCGTGTAGAACTCGGCGTTGGCATACAGGCGCCGGCCGGGCTTGTACTCCTCCAGCAGTCTCACCGCCTCCGCTTCGACGGCTCCCGCAAGGTCGAGCAGGCCTGTCTCTCCCTCGGCCGCGCACAGATCCCGGGCGGCTTGCGCGAGGACGGCCGCGCGGGGATCCCGCGCCTTGTACTCGCGGTGCCCGAAACCCATCAGGCGTTCGCCGCGCTCGAGGAGGTTGCGGATGCAGGGCTCCGCCCGGCCGGGGACCCCGATCTCCCGCAGCATGGTCAGGGCCGGCTCGGGGGCGCCGCCGTGGAGCGGGCCCTTCAGGGCGCCGAGGGCGCCGACCACGGCCGACTTCAGATCCGAGCGCGTCGAGGTGATGACGCGGGCCGTGAAGGTCGACGCGTTCATGCCGTGGTCGACCATGGTGTTGAGGTAGGTGTCCAGCGCCCGGGCCCTGGCCTCCGTCGGCCGGCGGCCCGTCAGCATGTAGAGGAAGTTCGCCGCCAGGCGGAGTCCCGGGTCCGGCTGCACCGCCGGTTTCCCTTCCATCGATCGCGCTGCCGCGGCGACGATGACGGGGGTGGCGCCCACGAGGGCGGCATCCGACCCGGGGTCCTCGAGGCACAGCGAGTCGAGGGCCAGGCGCAGGATGTCGATCGGCCTCTGGCCTGCGGCTGCGGCGGCCTCGATCAGGGACCGGGTGCCGGCGGGAAGGGTCCACCCTGAGATCCGTCCCTGGAGCGCGTCGAGCTGCTCGGCGTCCGGGAGCTCACCTGTCCACAGCAGGCAGACCGTCTCCTCGAACCAGGCCCTCGGGGCCAGCTCCTCCACCGGGAATCCGCCCAGCCAGAGCCGGCCCTCCTCCCCGTCGATCCCGCTCAACCGCGTGCGGGCGGCGACTACGCCTTCCAGGCCTTCCTCGATCCCCACCGTCATGTTCCGCTCCCTTCGGTCCGGGTTCGATTGACGATTGTACCACGAGCCCATACATTGTCAATGTTGATCCAATAATCAATCTATCAGTCCTCGAATGCCTCCTTCACGCTACCTCTCCTCCACCGAGGCCTGCTCCGAGCTGGGAATCCAGCCGCAGACCCTCTACTCCTACGTGAGCCGCGGTCTGGTCCGCTCCGAGAGCGGGGACCAGCGGCGCCGCACCCGCCAGTACCACCGCGAGGACATCGAGCGGCTCCGCCACCAGAAGGAGCTTCGGGCCCACCCCGAGGCCGCCGCCGGACGAGCCCTGCGGGCCCGGGATCCGGTCCTGGAGTCCGCCCTCAGCCGGATCGACGACGACGACCTCTACTACCGGGGGATCAGCGTCGGCGAGCTGGCGCGGCAGAGCACGGCCGAGGAGGTGGCGGCCCTGCTGTGGACGGGGGACCGGTCCCGGCCCATCGAGGGATTCGCCGGCGAGATCCGGCTCGAAGGAGTCGGCCCCGCCCTCGACGCGGAGCTGGCGCCGCTGTCGGCCGTCGAACGGATGCAGGCGCTGCTGCCCGTGATCGGAGCGGGCGATCCCGCGGCCTACGCCACGGCGCCTCCGCGGATCCATCGCAGCGGGGCCCGCATCCTCCGGCTCATGACGCTGATCGCCGCCGGCCGGCCGCGGACCGGCAGCGGAATCGCCCGGACCCTGCAGACCGCCTGGCTGCCGGAAAGACCGGAGACCGCCCGGCTCCTCGAGGCCGCCCTGATCCTCTGCGCCGACCACGAGCTCAACGTCTCCACCTTCACCTGCCGCACCGTGGCGTCGAGCGGGGCCGGCCTCCACGCGGTGGTCACGGCCGGACTCAGCGCTCTGCAGGGACCCCGCCACGGCGGATCGACCGGTCGCCTGGAGGCCCTCTGGGACGAAGCGGAAGCCAGCGGCGCAGGCGAGACGATCGCCAGCAGGCTCCGGAGAGGGGACCCCGTCGAGGGCTTCGGACACGTGGTCTACCGCGGCGTCGACCCGCGGGCGAAGATCCTCCTGGACCTGCTGGAGGCAGCGGTCCCCGAGGCCCTGGAACTTCAGACCGCGAGGGAGTTGATCGGGGAGGTCGGGAAACGGACGGGGCTCTCCCACAACCTGGACCTGGCGCTGGTGGCCCTGCGCCGGTCCCTGGGCCTGGAGAGAGGAGCCGCCCTGCTGTTGTTCTGCCTCGGCCGGACCATCGGCTGGATCGCCCACGCGATGGAACAGTACCAGACCGGACGCCTCATCCGCCCGCGCGCGAGATACACGGGACCGGATCCACGGAAAGGGAACTGACCATGTCCATCGACCAGATGAACCACTACCAGCGCAAGCTCGCCTGCGAGATGGACTCGTGGGACCTCTACGAAGCCCTGGGCGAGAGCGAACCCGTCACCGTCATCGACGGCCGCTCTGCCGAGGCCTACGCGGAAGAGCACATTCCGGGCGCGGTCAGCCTGCCGCACCGGAAAATCTCACACAGTTCCACCCGGACCCTGGACAAGTCCCGGGTCCACGTCTGCTACTGCGACGGCATCGGCTGCAACGCCTCGACCAAGACGGCGCTGAAGCTGCTCACCCTGGGCTTCGAAGTGCGCGAGCTGATCGGAGGGCTGGACTGGTGGAAGCGCGACGGCTACGCCACCGCGGGGACCGGCGGGCGGCCCGGGACGGAGGTCAGGTGTGGGTGTTGAGGGATCAGGTCCCGTTTTCCAGCCGCGCACTCACGAGCCGGTTCAGGCTGACCCCTTGCTCGGCAGCCTGGATAGCCAGCGCTCGATGGGATTCCGGCGGCACCCGCACCATGAACTTCCCGCTGTAGCTGCGGTCCGCGATCGGCTCGGGGGCGGTTTCTCCGGTGACTTGCATGTCTGCGAGGCACTCGCGCACCAGGCGTTGGATTCCAGACAGCGCCGCGGCGTGCGTAGGTGCCAGCCAGCTCAGCGAGGGGAACTCCGCGCACAGACCGACATGCTCGTTGTCTTCCGCCGACCACGTGATGCGGTAGGTGTAATGGTCGCTCATCTCATGCCCTCCAGCCTTTCGATGGCCTTGATGACTTGGCGCACCTGGTAGGGTTTCGCCATCCCCC
Source organism: Candidatus Latescibacterota bacterium (assembly GCA_964291625.2). Taxonomy (GTDB): domain Bacteria; phylum Latescibacterota; class UBA2968; order UBA8231; family UBA8231; genus UBA8231. Next base: position 1,474,466 of record OZ220089.1, read on the forward strand.
TTGGCGTTCTGGATGTTCACACGCGGATCTCCAAGCCACGGTGTCCGGTAGACTGATGACTGGTGCTCTTCTGGCGCGGATCTCCGAAGTAGTAGCATTAATGATACTGTTGTCAATACCTCACTCCGTCCTGATGACGAAGTAGGGCGTCCCGATGCGCCAGTCGGGCCAGCGGGTGGCCCGGCCATCGCCGAAGCCGAACTCGAAGAACACCATCAGGTCCCAGGCGGGATCGATCGCCTGGCCGGGGATCACGGCGGAGTGGCCGTCGCCGGCGGGTCGCATGTCGATGCTGTCGAAGTCCAGGGCCTGATGGGCGATCCGGTGGAAGCAGCGGATGAAGCGCGGCGTGGGTGATTCGCACCGGATGTGCAGCTCCAAGTCGCGCCCGGCGGTGGCGCAGGCTGGAGGAACGAAGGCCACCTGCGGCGGATCGGGGTGGACCTCCCCGCCAGGGAAAGGCACGGGAGCCGAGGATCCGCTCTCCGGCTGTTCCGCGAGGAGCGCATCGATGGCCGCCAGGTCCCGCTCGACCACGGCCAGGTCATCCCTCCAGTGGCCGGTGTGGCCCTTCTCCCGGAACCCGAAGACCAGATCGCCGCCGTAGGCGCCCTCGGCCGCCGAGGACAGGGCCGACCAGTGGTCCCGCGCCTGCAGCAGGAGCTCGCGCACGTCAGGCAGCCGATGGCAGTCCCCCGCCTTGCGGTGAAAGGCGAGGTGGACCGCCGCCAGCAGGCGGCAGGCATGGTACTCCGCCAGGTGCGTGAGCAGGGTGAAGTCGAGCAGGGTGTGCCGCAGCTCCGGCTCCCCCGGATCTCCACTTAGGCCGGACAGAATACCGCGCACCTCTGCGGCAATCCGGCGCAGGTGTCCGGCCACCTGGGGCGGCGTCCACTTGCCGCAGAGACGGCCCCCCAGGGCATCCCCCACGTATTCGTCGATGCCGTAGAACCGGGTCGGGTCGCTGGGCTCGGTGCGCGCGTCCTCCTCCAGGCCGCGGCCGGCGTAGCGCTCGGGCCAGAAGGTCCAGAGGCTGGCCGAGTGCTGCAGCACCACGGTCAGCAGGGGCAGGATCCGGCCGCCGATGCGGTAGAGTTCCTCCACCGAGGCCGCCGCTCCCCCGAAGCGATGACGCAGCTCCCGCCGCCAGACTTCGGGATCGCTGTCCGGGTCGTATCCCAGGCGGCCGAAGAGCAGGTGGAACATCCAGTGGCGCCCGTGCTCCGCGGCGGGGGACGCGAAGGCGGGATCGGTGCTCGCCGGCCAGGGCGGCCCCTCGTCCCGGACCCCCTTGTTGGTCAGCGGCGCCATCACCTCGAAGCCGTCGCCGCCGAAGGTGCAGGACCGGGCGAAGCGACGCACCCACTCCGGATCCCCCCACAGCAGCACGCGCTGGCTGCCCGCGCTCCAGAGCCGGTGGATCAGCGGGAAGGAACGCGGCTTTCGCAGCAGGTCCCAGGTGCCGTAGCGGCGGTAGTTGTTCCGGTCCAACCGCTGGATCGCCGGCATGGGGTAGGGCAGGCCCAGGTGCTCGCACCAGTGCTTGGTGGAGACCATCGTCTCCGGGACGAGCTCCCGCGCCAGTCGGATGGTGTCGTCGGTCAGCCCCTTGGCGCGCAGGTCCAGGCGGACGGGCCGGCCGCACCCGGCGACGGCGCGGAACTGCGGCTCGTAGTACTCGGCTTGGCGATCCTCGGCGACGCCGGACTCGGAGTTCATGCGGAACTGGACCCCGTCGATCCCCGGACACGAGTCGAGCAGCCGCGCCAGGCCCGCGGCGTTGTACGCCGCCAGGATCTCCGGCGTGAGGCCCTCCACCATGGGGTCGCCGTAGTCGTGGGCGTGCTGGGACCAGACGCCGAAGGTGAAGTGCAGGCCCCGCCCGCGGGTGAGTCCGGCGACGCGGACCAGCATCTCCAGGTGCCGGGACCGCTCCTCGGCGGTGAAGCCGATGGGGCGGACCTGCGGGAACCCGGGAACCTCCAGCAGGAAGGGATACGGCGGCGACAGGTAGGCGATCTGGTGGCCGAAGGTGAGGCTCAGGTTGTTGTAGCGGCACCGCGCCAGCCGGCCCAGGTACTCCTCCCAGAAACCGTCGTCGTAGAACCAGGCCTCCTCGAGGCGGCGGTTGCAGAGGAAGAGCTGCATGCTGCGCCAGGCGAGCTGCGGGGACTGGACGGCGGGAGCGATGGCCGCGAAGGCATCGGCTCTCGGCGGCGCCAGCTCGACGGCGCGCGCCGCTTCGAGGAGGGCGTACGTCAGGCCACGCTCGTCCCGGCCACAGACGAGGAACCCGCCGCCGGCGAGTGGCTGGAGGACCAGGGATTCGGCCGCGGCGGGACAGCGTACCCCGCCGCGGGCGAGGCCATCCTCCACGGCCGGCGATCCACCCGCCAGGCCGATGACGAAGGCGGGACCCACGCCGGGGGCAGAGGTGATCTCGGGGGACTCCCCTCGGGCGCGAAGGACGCGTGTCAACTCGTCGAGGGCCCAGCGGGCGGCCGGGGGCAGCGCCGTGTCGACGACGAGTCTCACCGGGTCGTCTGGCGAGCGCCAGACGGGGGCATCCTCGCGATGGCTCTGGATCGGGGCATGGTGGTCAGGAAGGACCGGCGTCCTGGTCCGTCAGATCGAGCAGAGAGGAACCGTCGTCCAGATCGACGCCGGGTTGCAGGCCTCGTCCCTTGAAGGTCTTCAAGGTGACGCGCAAACTCTTCGCCTCCTCGAAGTGGCGGATCGCCGTCTCGAACTTGTCCCGGCACCCGGGATTGCAGAGCACCGACGACCTGGCCGTCGAACTCGGTCAGCGAGTCGGCCTGCACCGGCTTGCCCGACCACGGGCAGGTCTCGTTGATGCAATCGGCAATGTCGAGAGCGGGCATGGTGTCTCCCCGTAGACTCGTGCAGCGGTCGAGCACCCTACTGCGGCGATACCCGGCTGGTCAACTGCTCCTTCGCGGCCTCGTAGCGCAGGCCCATGGACTCCAGTACCCGCGCCGCGGCTGCATCCGAATCCCTGAGCAGGCCGAGCAGGAAGTGCTCGCACTGGACGGCCCCCGCACCGGACCCCCTCGCCTCGGCTGCGGCGGACTGGACAACCCTCCTGGCGGTTGGTCCGAACAAGCTCTGCAACTGGGACGGCCTGGAATCGGCCGGCCCTTCGCTGGCCTGCGAGCTTCCTGCGGACACGGTATTCTCGGCCCTGCGCCGGACCTCGTCGGGCGTGACCCCTAGTCTCTCCAGTATGGGGCCGGCAACGGGACACATCTCCTCTCCCGCCACGGCGAGCAGCAGGTGTCCGGAGCCCACTTCCCGCTCTCCTCGACGAGCGGCTTCCGTGCACGCCAACTCGAGGATCTTCCGGATCGAGTCGGCAAAGACCAGCTCATCCGCCTTCTCATCGACCGAGGCCATCATTTTCGGCCAGCTCTCGAAGCCGTAGTCCCGGGCCAGCGTGAACTGCGCCTCCTGCACGGTGATGCCGGCGTGCCAGCCGCGGCCGTCGCGAGGTTGCCCGGCCAGGCGCGGAAGGTGAGCGCGCAGCAGCCGGATGGCGGACACCCGGCCGGTGCGGCAGGCTCTCTGCAGCCGCCGCGCCTCTTTCCTGAGGTGCTCCGCGCTTGGACGACGTGGAAGGGAACGGGACATGCCTGACCTCTTTCCGAAGCGCCGGGGGGTTCGCCAAGGCCGGCAGAAAGAAGGTCGATGGGTACCGCGAGGCGGGGTGGGCTTGGCCCTGACCGCGAACGTGGGCGCTCCCCCGGGGAGCACTGTTTCGGAAGGTACCCCGGCTCGAGGTCTGCGGTCAACGCGAAGCCGCTGGCCGGGCTGCTCCTGGATGACGGACAAGGGGGTTTTCCGTTCATTCAGGACCGGCCATGCAAGCGTCGGGAAGCAGAGAGTCGGGAGTGTACCTGGCACAAGGGATCTCCGCGAGCGATCCCGATCGGCACATCCGAGCCGCCGCTCTCACCGCCATCGAACGGCTCTCCCGCCAACACGGGGGCAGAGTCCAATGGGCGGACATCCACAAGGGATTCCACGCCGGAGGTGAGAGGGTCCACTTCGCCAACCGTGCGAAAGGCATCTTCAAACCGAGACAGATGAGCGCCGCCCTCAGCATCAAGACAGTCGTCCCCCGGTCCGGCCGCGGAGTCTGGTACCGCGACCAGGCCCTTGCGGCCCGGAGCGATCACGCAACCGGCCTTCTGCGCTACGATCTCGCCCGCGGCGGACCCGGGGAGTCGACCAACCGATCTCTGAGGATGGCGAAAGAGCGCGGCGCTCCGCTCATCTACTTCGCCGGTCTCTCACCGTCTGTGTATCAGCCGGTGTTCCCCATCTGGGTCGAAGAGTTCCGCGAGAGCGAGGTCCTGCTCGCTACTGCGGACAACGTGGACTCGGCGGCGAGTTTCGCACACGAGGGACCCGAACGGTCCTACTCACTTACGACGGCCCAGTCCAGGAACCATCAGGCGTGGTTCAGCGCCCGCACCAAGGCCGCATACGGGTATCAGTGCGCTTTCAGTGGCCTTCCGGTGCGTGAACTGTTGGTGGGGGCCCACATCATTCCCGACGCCGACGGCGGTCCTCCTTCCGTGAGGAACGGGATCTGCATGTCCACCCTTCACCATACAGCCTTCGACACGCACTTGATCGGGGTTGATCCCGACTTCCGGATCCACGTATCGCCGCCCCTCCAGGAACGCAGGGACGGCGACTTGCTCACCACCCTCAAGGGTCTCGAGGGAACCCGTCTCCGCCTGCCTTCCGACCGGGAGGACTGGCCGAAGGCCGCTTTCCTGGAGCAGCGGTTCTCTCGATTCCTCTCCCAGGCATCTCCCCCATGACCAATTCAGCAACAGGCGACAGCGTCGTCATCCTCTTCAAGGGCGGGCGCCTGCCCACGTGGCACCTGCTCAGCGAAGCCCAGCAGGCCGACTACGAGCGCCAGCACGTGGACCTGATGCTCTCGGTCTCTGAGCGGCACGGCCTGATGGGGCTGCACGGGTACCGCCTGCTGGCCCCGCTGGGCGACTGGGTGCGGTTCTGGACGGTCGAGTTCCCGGGCCTGGCCGGCGCCGAGGCCTGGATGGAGGCGGAGGTCGAGCCACCCTACGGGCGCTACGGCTTCCACGACTACTCCCTCGCCCGGCGCTGGCAGCCGGAGAGCCTGTCCTGGCTGCCCCGCCGGCCCGAGCCCCCCGTCCCGCCGGACGCCGATGCGCACGTGATCGCGCCCCTGTCCGCCGACCCGTCCTCGGTCGTCGTCCTCGCCTTCGGTGGCTGGCGGCGCGGCTCCGACGAGGTCGACCCGCGAACCCGGGGGGACGAGGAGCGCCGAGAGCGGCTGCGGGAGGTGGCCGGCGAGCACGGCCTCCTGCACGGGGAGGTCTTCCGCCTCCTCGGGACCGCCGACGAGGGCGCGCTGGTCTGGATCCTCGAGTTTCCCGAGCTGGCCGGCGCCGAGGCCTGGATCGAGGCGGAGGCCGAGCCGCCCGCCGGGGCCTACCAGGAGCGCCGCTTCCACCTGGCCCGGCGGTGGGCGCCGGAGTACTTCGTCACTTGGCCTCCGCGAAAGTCGGGCGGCTGAGACGGGCCCGGATCGCCTGCGCCGTCGTGCCGCGGACCCGACCCCCTGGCCATGCTGAGCCCTCGCCGAACCCCGGCTCTCGCCGGCGCCCTGACCTGCCTTTCCTGTTGACCTTGGGCAGCACCGCCCGGCCGATTCCCGCGACGGGACCGCGGCCCTGACCTCGTGGGCTGCACCACCTGCTCCGCTGGACCCTTGCCTGCGCCTCCCGGCCGATGTCCGCGACCGGACGGCGGCCCCGGCCTCGTGTGCCGCCCCACCTGCTCTGCTGGACCCTTGCCCGCGCCTCCCGCCGCGGCCCGTCGCCGCGGCCCTGACCTGCCTGCCTTGCTGACCTTCGCTGGCGCATCCCGGCCGGGGCCCGCGGCCGCGTCCCTGCTCCGGCCTGCTGCGCTGACCTGGCTCCGGTGCGCCCTCGCCGGCGCCGGGCCCCCTGCCCGCCCGCGGCTCGGGCCTCGTGCGCCGAACCGCCTGCTCTCCTGGACCTCAGCCGGCGCCGGCCGGCCGCTGCCCGCCGGCTCGCGGGTCCGGCCGTGGGCGCTGATCTGCCTCCTGGGCTGGACCCTGAGCGTCGCCGGGCCCGCCGTTGCGGGCGGGATCGACCTGCATCCCGGTGAGCCCCTGAAGGTGCGCAAGATCCGGCCCGCGGACTGCCGCCTCGTCCGCGGCTTCACCCACTCGCCGGTGGACGGCCGCGTGGACACGCGCTATGCCACCGGCACAGTCGGCGAGTGGCAGGGGCTGCACGGGACCCCGGCGGTGAACTACCGCCTGTTCAACGGCAACGACGGGCTCCACGTGACCCTGGCGGAGACCGGCTTCGACGCGATCCAGACCCGCGGCCGCTGGCGGGGCCGGGTCTACGCCGGCGGCGAGGACCTGCACCCGCCCGACGGCCCGCCGCTGTGCGAGGTGCGGCCCCGGGAGGGAGCGTTCCACCGGCGGTTCGAGCCGCGGGTGGAGGCCCGCCGCCTCTCCTTCTTCCAGGAGCCGGGCCAGGACGGGGCGCTGAGGGACCTCACCGTCCTCCGGGTCGACCGGGGCGAGATTGGTGGGCCTGCGGTGGACCTGGCCGTCCCTGCCGGCTCCAGCGAGCTGGAGCTGGCGCCCGGAACCCCGGTGGAGCTGGCAACGCCCTGGGCCGATCCGTCCCTCGGGATCGCGGCGCTCACCCTGGAGCTGGAGGTCTCCCGCGCCGGCCCGAGCGAGATCCTCTCGGTCCGCGTGGGCGACGTGCTCGACGCCCGCCGCGACGCCATGACCGTCGAATTCCGCCTCCACGGTCCGGGGCGCTACGTGGCCGGTCTCGATCTGCCCGACCAGGTCTTCCTGCCGTCGCGGGACGACTGGGCGCGGCCCCCGAGGATGGCGGGACCCCTGGCCCCGGAGCCGCGGGTCCGGGTGTCGATCGAGTCCGGAGGCGCCTGCCGGCTCGCGTCGGTGAGGGCGAAGGCGCACCCCGTCCCGCGCGCCGAGGCCCTTCCCGAGGCGGCGGCCTGGCGGCGGTTCCTCCTGCGCGGCCTGTTCTCGGCGATGAGCGAGCCCCGGCCGTGGATGCACCTCAAGCGCGGGAGCCCGGTGCGGGAGCAGATCGCCTCCAGCCCGCCCATCGAGCGCTACCGGACCTCGCTCACCGAGCTGCTGGAGACGGTGGAGGCCGCCCGCCTGCTGGCGCCGGAGGACTCCCTCATCGCCCGGTACCACGACTGGATCTACCAGAACATGGACCGCCGCGAGCCCCTGCCGCCGCCGGTCCTGCCCGAGGAGCCGGGGGCGCCCCGCTGGGCGGTCCTGCTGCGCGAGAACTGGAAGGAGCAGGCGCGCATCGCCCGGTGGTGGCTGGACCACCGGCTGGTGGCCAACGGCGAGTTCGGCGGAGGGCCGCAGGACGACACCGATCTGTTCCAGGTCTGGCAGTGCCTGCCGATGGTCGAGAGCGAGCCCCTGGGAGCGCGGCTGCGGGAGGCGGCCTCGAGGCTGGCGGACCTCGTCGTGGAGCACCGCCTGGAGGAGGGCATCAACAGGCGCTCCATGGACGCCCTCCACGCCTACGAGGAAGGGGTGAACCAGCTCGCCCTCAACGCTTGGTGGAAGTACGGCGATCCCCTCCACTTCGAGCGGGTCATGGCGTCGGCGCGCTCGGCCATGCGGCTGCTGGTGGAGACCGGGGACGGCCGCATGCACTTCGGCGGCGACCGCCTCGGGATCGAGGAGGCGCGCCGGGGATTCGCCGACATCGGCGCCAGCCCCGGCGCCTTCGGATGGGCGCCGGCCCGCCTCTTCCTCCATCCCATGCACGTCGTGGCCGACTACAACGGCCACCCCGCGGTCCTGGAGCGCTACGCGGCCTGGGGCCGGACCTGGCTGGAATACCAGCGGCCCGGCGCCTTCGTCGAGAAGGTGGACATCCCCACCGGCGAGCCCATCCGGGTGACGGACCTGCCCCCGTCGGCCAACATCGCGCCCCTGACCGAGCTGCTGGGGCTCTACCTGCTCACGGGGGACCCCGACTGGCACCGGGCCTACCGCATGGGCGTCGACGGCGACGGCTTCACAGGGGTCCAGGCGCGCTACGGACGGGCGCCGCACGCCCTGGTGCCCTGGGAGGAGCCCTATGCGAGCCATCTCCAGGAGAAGCTCTCGGGTCCGAAGAGCGGCTACGCCGGGTTCTTCGTGAACCAGGACCGGGCCCTGCTGGAGCGCTGGCTCTCCGACTCCCTGACCTGGTACCGCCGCTACCGCTACATGACCACCGCCGCCGAGCAGAAGACCGACCGCATCCTCACCTACCGGGCCACCACCGCCATCTCCTGCTACCTCGGCGACGCGCCGAACCGCAACCGCTGGCTCAACCTGACCGCTGTGAGCTACGAGGGCCTGCGGGGCGAGGACTTCGCCGCCCTCGTCTGGGAGGCGGGCCCCCGGTCGCTGCGGGTGGCCCTCTACAACTTCCGCGAGGAGGAGGTCAGGGGCCGCATGCGCGTCTGGCGGCTCGAGCCCGGCCGCTACCGCGTCGAGACCGGCCTCGACCTCGACGACGACGGGCATTTCGAGGAGGCCGCCCGCCGCACGGCGACCCTGCAGCGCTACTCGGCCATCCCCCTCGACCTGCCGCCCCGGCAGGTGACGGTGGTCCGCGTCGAGCAGTTGCAGGCCCTCGGCGGCCTCCGCCGGCGGCCGGACCTGGCCCTGTCGCGGGGTGACGCCGGCGGCGTGCGGGTACACAACATCGGCAGCGTCGAGGCCGCGGCGGTTCGCGTCGACCTCCGGCGCGGGGGCCGGGTGGTCGAGAGCCGGACCATCGAGAGGATCGAGGCCCCCCTCGACCTCCACCCCCGCCGGGTGGCCGTGCGTTTCGAGGGGACCCGCGCCGGGGACGTGATCGTCGTCGATCCCGAGGACCGCATCCCCGAGATCGCCGAGCACAACAACCGGCTGGTGCTGGCCCCCTAACCGATTGGCACCGGAAACGCAGCCCAGGCGCCGGCTGCCGCCAGGGTCGACGCCCAAAGGCGAGGAGGACGGTGGCGCGACGCTGGCTGTTTACGACGCCCGCTATCCCATCCGCAGCTCCCGGTCCGCCAGCGGCAGGTCCACCCGCCCGTTTCCCTGCCGATGGGACTCGCGCATGCCAATGGCGACTTCCAGCGCCTCGCGCCCGAACTCCCCGGGACAGATCCGCTCCTCCCCCTCCTCGATCGCCCGACAGACGCCCTCGATCGCATCGACCATGGAAGAGCGCGGATGCCACGGGTTGGGGAATGGCCGCTGGATCGGCTCGCCGGTCTCCGGGTGCGCTCCCCACAGCTCGAACTGCGCGTGGGCGTTGCGCGAGACGATCCTGCCGCTCTCGCCGATGAACTCCAGGGTCCACGCACGCCCCGAGCGGTCGGCCCGGGAGTTCAGGAGAGCGCGCACGCCGTTGGCGTAGGCGATGTAGCCCGATCCGGACAGGTCCCGGTCGGCGGCGGCCTGCTCCTCGTCGTCCATCTCGCCCATCACCCACTCGGCCGGCGCGCCGGCAAACAGCCGAAACAAGGCCAGCGTATGGCTTTGCAGATTCGACAGGCTGTGGGGGCTGTGGCAGACCATGGAGCGCAGCCGGCCGATCGCTCCGTCGGCGATGGCCTGCCGCGCATTGGTGTACCAGTTGTACCAGTTGAGATGACAGGCGATGGACAGGATGGTGCCCCTGGCCTTGCACGCCGCGATCATGGCGTCGGCCTCGGCCAGGGTGCGGCACATCGGCTTGGTGGCGAAGACCGCCCGCACCCCGGCCTCGGCCAGACCGACGACCACCTCGGCCCGCTCGTCGGGCCGCGTCGTCACCGCCACCAGGTCGGGCCGCTCCCGGGCGACCAGCTCGCGGTAGTCTTCGTAGAGGGCGTCCACGCCCCAGCGCCGGCCAAAGTCGTCCAGCCTGGCCCGGTCCAGGTCGGCCGCGCCGATCAGCTCGATGCCCCGCGCCTCGATCATGGCCGGGGCGTGGGCCCACGGCCAGGGATAGTTCGACATCCCGATGTGCTCGTCGTCGATGGTGCTGCCCATCCGTCCGCAGCCGACGACCGCGCCGCGATACGTTCCTCGCGGCTCCGTCGCCGCAATCTGCCTGTAGGCCTCGCCCAACGGTTGTGCCATGCCGTGCCTCCTCCGCTAATTTGAGCCATGCGCCTCGCCTTCTACACCTACAGCTACACCGACCGGCTCAAGATGCCCCTCGAGCCGGCACTGGCCAAGATCGCCGCTGCCGGCTACGACGGCATCGACATTTCGGGCACCCATGGGCCGTCGGCCGACCCGCGCTCGGTGACGCCCGGGTTGCGCGCGCAGACGCGGAGCATGGCCGAGGGACTTGGCCTCACCATCGAAGCCGTCATCACCCACGCCAATCTCGCCGACTCGCTCTTCACCGGCGAACCGCTCGACCTCAAGGGGTCGGTCGATCTGGCCATGGACGTTGGCGCACCGCTCGTCGTGTTCCACATGGGCGGCCCCAAGGACGATGCCGCCCGGCGAGCCGAGGCCTGGCGGCGGGTGGTCGCCTGTCTCCAGGATGCGCTGTCCTACGCGGAGCCGCGCAACGTGCGGCTGGCGGTCGATGGCGTGTGGACCGGTTGGCTCACCGACACCCCCGAGCGCTTCCTGGAGCTGCACGAAGAAGTGGGCAGCGCGTCCTTCGGCGTCAACTTCGATCCGTGCTACCTGACGCTCCTCGGCCTGGATCCGGTCGCGGTCGCCCGCCAGTGGCAGGGGCGCATCCTGCACGCCCATCTCAAGGACCACATCGGCACGTATCCCGACTACGACCACAGGATTCCCGGCCAGGGGAGCCTCGACTATCCGCGCATCGTGCAGGGGCTCCGGGGGATCGGCTTTGCCGAAGCCCTGGCGATAGAGACGTTCGTCACCATGGACTTCGACGAATCCTGCGCGGCCGGCTACGCGGCGCTGGCACCGGCCATGGGGAGGGACCCTTGACTACTTTCGACTTCCACGGCAAGAAGGCCGTGGCCACCGGCGCCGGCGGTGCCATCGGCGGCGAGATCGCCCGCAGCCTCGCCCGGGCAGGCGCCGAGGTGGCGATCTGGGACATTTCCCCAGAGGCAGCGCGCGCCAAGGCCGACGAGATCAACCAGGACTTTCCCGACAAGGTCCTGCCCGTCGAATGCAACGTCGTCGACAAGGACAGCGTCGGAGCCGCTCTCGCAAAGACCATCGAGCACTTCGGCACCATCGACTTCCTGCTCAACGGGGCGGGCGGCAGCCACAAGGATACCACCACTTCCCCGGATCTCGAGTTCTTCGACATCGATCCAGAAGCGGTCAAGATGGTGATGGACCTCAACTATCTGAGCGCCGTCCTGCCCTCGCAGGCCGTGGGCCGCGTCTTCGCCGCCAAAGGCGATGGAGCGGTCGTCAACATCACCTCCATCGGCGGCGGGTTGCCGCTGTCGCGGGCCCTGGCCTACTCCAACGGCAAGGCGGCCGCCGACAGCTTCACCCGCTGGCTGGCCGTGCACATGGCCACGACCTACGCGTCCAGGATCCGCGTCAATGCCGTGGCCCCGGGCTTCATGATCACCAACCAGAACCGCTTCCTGCTCCTCGACGAGGCGAGCGGCGATCTCACCGATCGCGGCCAGACCATCCTCGAGAACGTCCCCATGGCCCGCTTCGGCGACCCCCACGAAGTCGTCGGCGCGGCCCTGTGGCTCTTTTCGGACGCCGCCGCCTTCGTCACCGGGGCCATCGTGCCCATCGACGGCGGCTTTTCCGCGTTCTGCGGCGTATAGCGGATGTAACAGGAGAGAAACCATGGCCAGGAAGAAGCGACCGCAACTCAAGCTCTGTGCCGCGGCATGGACGCTGACCAACTACCCGTCGGAGGACAAGCAGTGGTCGATTGACCGCAAGGTCCGCGCGGCCAGGGACGCCGGCTTTGTCGGCTTCAGCGCCGGGGCGGATCCCGAGATCGCCGCGGCCTGCGCCAGGCACGGGCTTCAGCTCGTTGGTGGAGTCGACATCGCCACGGTAGAAGAAGCGGGGCCGAAACTGGCGGCTTTCAAGGAGGCCGGCGCCAGGCACATCAACGTCCAGCTCTGCGACCACGACACGGCGATTCCCAGGGCGGTGACCGTGGCGCGGGCGGTGATGCAGGCGGGCAAGGAGCTCGAGCTCAAGCCGGCGATCGAGTGGCATCGCGATACCTGCACCGAGACGCCGGAGAAGGGACTGGCCCTGGCCGAGCAGTACGAGAAGCGGTACAAGGAGAAGCTGCGCACGAACTTCGACCACTCCCATCCGGCGATCATCAAACAGCTGCGGCCCGAGAGCTTCTGGGAGCGCATTGCCGAATACCGCCCGGACCTGCTCATGATGAGTGAGCTGATTCACTTTCGCACCTTCACCGGCAGCCATTGCCAGACCCCGATCACCAATGGCCGCGGCGTGCTGGACGCGGACTTCATCACCTGGCGCGACAACTTCCTCAAGCACCTGCTCTACAACTGGGTCAAGGGACAGCGCGGTGCCACCGAGCTGTGGGCGGTGGTGGAGCTGGGGCCCAGGGGTTCCGGCTATGCCCTCGACTGCTTTCCGGACGTGTGGAAGGACGCCATCGTCGCCCGCGGCGAGATCGAGAGGGCCTTCAGAGGCGCGCTGAGGAAAGCGACGCAGTAGCGACCTGGTGGACCACATCGACTACCTCGTCGGGCTCATCGGTCCGGAGTCCGTGGGAATCAGCGGCGACTTCGACGGAGGCGGCGGGGTCACCGGATGGGACGATGCGTCCGAGACCTTCAACGTGACGCTCGAGCTGGTGCGCAGGGGCTATACCGAGGAGGAGATCGGCATGCTCTGGAGCGGAAACCTGCTCAGGGTGCTGGACGAGGTGCAGGCCGTGGCCCGGGAGATCCAGGGCTCCGGATAGTTCGCCGGCGGGCGCTCTTCACGGCCGGATCGCCGAGACATGGGACGCATGATGGACGGGCCGCTCTTCCTGGGCATCGATGGCGGCGGCAGCAAGCTCCGTATCGCCATCACCGACGCGGACCTGCGGCCTCTCGCTTCGCTCGAGAGCGGGCCCGCCAATCCGAGTGCCATCGGACACGACAGCGCCCGGTCCCTCGTACGACACGAGATCGCCGGCGCCCTGCGGCAGGCGGGCCTCCAGCCGCAGGACATCGCCGCCGCAGGCATCGGCATCGCCGGCGCCTCCAACCTGCACAGCGAGGACTGGCTGCTCGAGACCGTAACACCGGCGCTGCCCGACGCATTGCTCGTGCCCAGCTCCGATCTCGAGATCGCCCTGGCCGGCTCTCTCGGGCAGCGCCGCGGCATCCTGCTCCTGGCCGGCACCGGCAGCGCCGTCTATGGCGTCGCGCCAGGCGGTCAGCGCCTGCAGATCGGCGGCTGGGGCTACCTGCTGGGCGATGAAGGCAGCGGCTACTGGATCGGTTCGCAGCTCCTGCGCCACATCACTGCGCGGCACGACCGGGGCGCCTCGAGCGAGGAGGACGCGCTCTCCCGCGCGTGCATGGATGTCCTTGGCCTGGCGGGTCCGCGCGAGCTGATCGCCTGGCTCTACAGGTCCAAAGAGGCGCCGGCCACGCGGATAGCAGGCCTCGCCGAGCTCGTTCTCGACGCGGCGGCGGACGGCAGCGAGTGGGCTGCGATCTGCGTTGATTCGGCGGCCGGGCAACTCACCCGGCAGGTCGATCTGATGCGGTCGCGCCTCGACTACGGGAGCGCGCCCATCGCTTTCGCCGGCGGCCTGCTCGACAACGACAACGCCCTCTCGCAGCGGGTGACCCAACGCCTGGGTCTGCCACGGCGGCCCACGGCCAGGCACTCGCCGGTCATCGGCGCCGCACTGCTGGCGACAATGGCCTGGCGTGCAAGAGGAGCGACCTGACCCTCATCCCTTGGGGAAATGGGGCAGCTCGAGACCGGATATGTGTTGCAGGATGCGGATCACTTGGGCCCCGTACCCGTACTCGTTGTCGTACCACACGTACAGCACGCAGCGTCGGCCCTGGGTGATGGTCGCTCCCGAGTCGACGATACCGGCTCTCTCACTGCCGACGAAGTCGCTCGATACGACCTCGGGCGAGCTGGTGTAATCGATCTGGCCCCCCAGGGGCACATCGAGGGAGATATCCCGCAGGTAGGTATTGATCTCCTCGGTGCCGACGGCCCGTTCCAGGTTCAGGTTCAGTATGGCGAGGGAGACATTGGGAGTGGGCACGCGGATGGCATTGGCCGTGACCCTGCCCTCGAGTTCCGGCAGGACCTTGGCCACGGCGCTGGCCGCCCCGGTGTCCGTTATGACCATGTTCAGCGGTGCGCCGCGCCCCCGCCGCTCGTGCCTGTGATAGTTGTCGATGAGATTCTGGTCGTTGGTGTAGGAGTGGCAGGTCTCGATGTGGACGCTGGTGATGCCGTAGCGATCATGCACGACCTTGAGTACCGGCGTGATGGCATTGGTGGTACAGCTGCCGGCGGAGAGGATCCGTTCTTCCTCGACAATGCAGTCGTTGTTGATGCCGTAGACGATATTGGGAACATCGCCCTTGCCGGGTGCGGTGAGGACGACCTTGGCGACCCCCGGGGCCCGGAGGTGGCGCTCGAGGCCCTCGCGGTCCCGCCAGACACCGGTGTTGTCGAGGACAATGGCGTTCTCGATGCCGTAGGTGCTGTAGTCCACGTCCTCCGGGGTATCCGAATGGAGGAGGCGGATCATGTTGCCATTGGCGACGATGGCGTTCTCTTCCCGGTCCATGACGATGGTCCCTCGGAAGGGGCCGTGAATGGAGTCTCGACGCAGCAGACTGGCCCGCTTCACCAGGTCGTCCTCCGAGCCCGTGCGCACCACCACGGCCCGCAGCCGCCACTTGTCGCCCCCGCCGCTGCGTGCGATCAGGATCCGCGCCAGTATGCGTCCGACCCGGCCGAAGCCGTAGAGCACCACGTCCTGCGGCTTTCCCGACAGCGTCTTCCCGCCATGGATTTCAGCCAGTTCCCGGCGCAGGAAAGCGTCCACATCCCCCTTCGCGCTACTCTCCTGGAACCTGGTGGTCAACTTGCCGATATCTATCCGCGTGGGGGCCAGGTTCAGCCGGGACAGGCCCTGGAGGACCGCAAAGCTCGAAGACATGCAGAGCTCGTCCGTGATCACCTGGCGGGCAAAGCGATGAGCCTTGAGGATGTCGATCGCGGAGTTGTGCACCAGGGAGCGGCCGTAGATCGTGGTGACCACGCCGGAATCCCGATAGAGCTTGCCGATGAGCGGGACCATGGACTCGGCGACCTCTTCCCGCCTGGCCCAATCGGCAAAGTAGCTTTCCATCTTCTCGTCGATCATCTCTCCCCCGGCGTCAGCGCAGCGCACCCGCTGCGGCAAGGTTCGTGAGAGGGGCGCGCCCCCGGCCCTCTTTCCCCCCGTAAGGAGGCTTGCGCACATGGAGTCGAAAGAACAGATCGCTGGTCGGCCAGAGCTCGTTCGTTGGCTTGCCGTTGTGGCGTCCATATACGTGCTGCTCGTGGCCGTTGGCCTGATCGGCAAGGGTTTTCGCATGGAGTTCGGCGATGCGGAGGGCGTCGAGTCCCTGTTCGCACTTGCCACGAACCCCTTCGTCGGACTGGTTCTCGGCATACTGGCGACGGCATTGCTCCAGTCTTCCAGCACCGTCACATCGATCATCGTCGGTCTTGTAGCGGGGGGAATGCCCATTGCCATGGCCATACCCATGGTGATGGGTGCCAATGTGGGGACGACGATCACCAACACGCTCGTCAGTTTCGGTCACGTGGGCCGATCGGGGGAATTCCGAAGGGCCTTTGCCGCCGCTACCATACACGACTTCTTCAATCTCCTGAGCATCCTGATATTCCTGCCGCTGGAACTCGCATTCGGTCTCATCGAAAGACTGAGCGGCGTGTTGACCCATATCATCGAGAACATCGGCTCTGTCGATGCAGGGGGAAAGGGCATCGTCAAGGTCGTCATCGGTTTCGGTACCGGCCTTGTAGAGTCCCTGACATCCTCCCTCCCCGACGTGTGGGAGGGTCTGGTGCTGATCGTCGCAGGAGTCGCGCTCATTCTGCTCTCGATCACGTATCTGGGAGCTGCGCTGAAGAGCGTATTCGTGGGCAGGGCCCGGAAGTTCCTGCAGGCAGCCGTCGGCAAGGGGCCGATCGCCGGCGTATGTTCCGGCACTGTCGTTACCGTGCTCGTGCAGTCGTCCTCGACCACCACGAGCCTCATCGTGCCCCTGGCAGGATCAGGCGTGGTCGGACTGCGTCATGTCTACCCGTTCACGCTCGGAGCCAACATCGGGACGACGATCACCGCCCTTCTCGCCGCAACCGCGATCACCGGTGCCACCCATGCCGTGGCACACCAGATCGCCATCGCGCACTTCCTCTACAATCTGCTTGGCGTTGTCGTCATCTATGGCATCCCCTGGCTGCGGGAGATACCGATCGCGGGAGCCGAGTGGCTTGCAGGACTGGGAAGTGAACGGAAGTGGTTGGCCATCGTCTACATCCTCGGTGCATTCTTCGGCATTCCGGGAGCGCTCGTGTTTGCCAGTGCATGGCTGTCCTGAGGGCCGCGGGCTATTGGCGACCCGGTCGCCTGCGGCGAGCCGAGCGATAGAAAACCGCGAGCCTTCGGTCGCGGCTACCGCACGTTGACGAGCGTTCACCGGGTCGCGCCCCCGGCCGCGGCTCCCATCACCTCGCGCCGCGCCAGGTTCGCCTCCACCTCGGCGCGGGTGCGCCACACCGGCCGCAGCTCCTGCCGCGCCATCAGCTCCAACTGGTCCCCCACGTGCGGCGACCCCGGCTGGCTGGCGTTGCCGTAGCCCAGCAGCGTCCGGGCCCGCACCGGGTCGCCGAACTCCACCACGGCCACGAAGGAGTCGCCGCCGCGCGCCCAGGAGCGGCCGTCCGGCCCCCGGCGGAACCAGATGGTGCGGAATCCGCGGCCGCCGCTGGCCGGCAGGTCCCGGTCCCCGAGGCGCAGGCGGTGGACCTCGCCCCAGGCGACGTCGAGGGCCCCGTGGACATCGATCACCTGCACGGCCGCCATCTCCAGGGCCGCCACCGCGGCCTCGGGATCGGCCAGTCCGGAGGGCGTGCCCAGGGGGTCGTCCACCCGCCAGGGGGTGAGGAAGGGGCGGCCTCCCGTCTGGGCGAACCACGCGTCGAACAGAACCGCGCCGCGGCTGTCCGCGTCCACTCGCCGGTCCCACGCCGCCAGCACCGCCGCGGCGGGCTTTACCGCGTCGCCGCCGTGCTCCACCACGGCCCGCAGCAGGTCGTCGAGGACGCGGTCGGCCGCCTCGCGGCGGGTCGAGTGCTTGTAGGCGATCAGCTCCTCGAAGGTGATCGACTCGTCCTCGCTCAGCATGCGCACCGACCGCTGTTGCCGGAACCCCAGGCGGGGGGCCGGCGCCAGGTAGGGCGGGAAGTCCGCCGGGTCGAGCAGGGAGGGCACCGTCGCCGTCCACGGCGGGTCGTTGGCGTTCTGCAGCCAGCCGCCGGGCGGGTCGAGCAGGCGCGGCAGCTCGTCGTAGTCGTGGCACTCCGTCCACAGGGTGGCCGAGGTGTTCCCCGGGACCAGGCCCTGCCACCAGGCCCGGTCCCCGTGGGGCCGGCGCGGGGTGCAGCCGCCGAAGAGATAGAGGACGTGGCCGTCGCGGTCGGCGTAGAGGACGTTGAAGAAGGGCATCTGCAGGCGCCGCAGGGCCGCCTCGAACTCCTCCAGCGAGGTGGCCCGGACCATCTCCCAGTACTGCTCCATGAGGTAGGGGCGGTCGAGGCCCGCCAGGCGCAGGGCGACCGCCCGGTCCTGCTTCCGGGCGAGGACGGGTCCGTGGACTGAGCGCAGTAACGTCAGGGGCACCGCCGCCAGCGTGCCGTCCTCCTGCCGCACGCGCAGGGTGTCCAGGCTCTGCTCGAAGGCCCGCACGCCGCCGTCCCAGCGGTAGCCGCCTTCCACCAGCTCAAGCTCGTAGAGGTCGGCGCCGTCCATGGGGTTGTTGGTGTGGGTCCAGCCGAGGTAGTCGTTGAAGGCGATGCCGAGCAGCGGAAAGCCGACCAGGGCGGCCCCGTACGCGTCCACCCCCGGCGCCCGCAGCTGCGCCTCGAACCAGGTCGTCATGCCGCCCCAGGGCAGGTGCGGGTTGGCCAGCAGCATGGCATGGCCGCTGGCCGAGCGGGAGGGCGCCACGGCCCAGGCGTTGGAGCCGGCTCCCTGCCAGCTCATCGCCGCCCGGGGCTGGCCGCCGGCGACGAAGGAGAGGTGGATCACCCGCTGCACGTGGGCGACGATGTCCTCGGGCCCCACCGGCAGCACCTGCCGCCGGCCGGCGTCGAGCCGCTCCGGCCAGGCCCGGGCGTAGTCGTTGATGCCGGCGGCGAAGGCGTCGAGGCCGGCGCGCATCGGGGGGCCCTGGGCCGCGTACCAGTCGCGGGCCCGGGCGGGCACCCCCATGGCGCGGACGTACCGGTCCCCTTCCAGATGGCCGGGCCCCCAGTACTCGGCGGCCCGTCCCCGCGCCTGCCCGTAGAGCTCCAGCAGCAGGTCGCCGTGGGCGGCCATCTGGGCCCAGCCGAAGGCGTGGAACAGCCCCGGCGCGTCGGCGGCGAAGATGTGGGGCACGCCCCAGGTGTCCCACAGGATCTCGGCCGGCGCCGACTCCGAGGGCTTTGCCGCCGGCGCCGGTCCGCAGCCGCCGATGGCCAGGGTCAGGAGGATCAGCAGGACGAACCTCATCGCAGGTCTCCCGGTTGCGGCGAGGTCTGCCTTCCGCTGGGCCGGCCCTGGCCGCCTTGTGGGCCAACTCGCCGTGCGGGTCGATCTCGCGCCCACGCTGATGCCCTGCCGGGGCGCATCGCGCTCCGCTCAGGCTCAGTCCCCGCCGTCATCCAGCTCGGCCAGACGGCGGCGCTGCCCCGCCAGGTCGACGCCCAAGGCGAGGAAGACGACGACGGCGGTCAAGGCGGCCGGGACGAGGAACAGGTTCGGGTAGGAGAGAACGGCCTCCAGGGGCCCCAGCAACGCGTTGCCCGACGACGTCCCCATGTTGGAGATCGCCATGTACAGGGAGAACTGGGTGGCGCCCACCCGCTGCCAGCAGATGGCCATCATCAGCGACAGGAAGGCGATGATGACGAGCACGTCGATCAGCAGGTAGCCGGCGATGTAGGCCTGGGCCGGCAGCTCGTGCTCCCACAGCTCGGGCATCAGGCCCATGGCCACCGAGCCCAGGCCGAGCAGGGCGGCGCCGACGGCGATCGTGCGCTGCCGGCCGAGGACCTCGATCAGCATCCAGCCCGTGAGCGCGCCGGTGATGGCGGAGGCGAAGCCGGCGGTGGCGTTGAGCCCGGAGTACTCGGTGTGGTCCCACCCCAGCTCCTGCACGGTGAACACCGGCAGCAGGGCGTCGAGGAATCCGGTCCCCAGGCTGAAGAGGAACATGCAGGCCGCCGCCCGCAGGCTGACGGGCCACACGACGACCTTCAGCAGGCTCCGTCCGATGTCCCGCCAGCCCTCCAGCTGCAGGTGGCGGGCGATCTCCGACGCCTGCCCCCGGGTCCACGGCAGCAGGCGCTCGCCCGGGCGCTCCCGGAGCAGCAGGGGCACGAGCATCACCACGCCCACCGCCGCGGTGTGGGCCACCATGGCGCCCGCCAGGCCGTAGCCGTCCAGCAGCAAGGAGCCGCCGTAGACGGCCCCGGACTTGCCCAGGGCCTTGCCGCCCCACATGAAGCTGTTGGCCCGCGGTTGCTCGTCCACCGGGACGATCTCGATCGCCATGCCGTCGGTGGCCACGTCCTGGAAGGCGGTGAAGAAGTTGATGGCGAAGCCGCAGGCCGTGAGCAGGGCGAGATGCTCGAGCGGATCGGGCACCAGGGCCAGGGCCAGCGAGGTGCCGATCATCCCCGCCTGGGCGGCCAGCACCCACGGACGGCGGCGGCCCATGGCCAGAAAAGTCCAGCGGTCCATGATGGGGCCGTTGATCAGCTTCAGGCTCCAGGGCAGCAGGATGATGGCCATGTACGAGCCGATCTGCGCCGGGCTGAGTCCCTGCTGGGCCATGTAGGCCGGCACGGCGACGGAGAGCAGACCGTAGGGGAATCCCTGGGCGGCGTAGAGAAGGGTGAGGGCCGCGTAGCGGAGCAGGCTGTGCTCGGAGAGCACCGCACCCGGGGCGGCTCGTGCCAGAGTCTGACTGGTCACCTAGACCGCCGTGTTCGCCTCGTCGCGGTACTGGTTGATGCCGGGGACCTCGCTCATGCCGTGCCAGACGCCGCGGAACAGGGTCTGGCGCTTCGGCGGCATGGCGGCGATCACCTCCGGCGCCGGCCGTCCCTTGCCCCACTTGGCGTTCACCGTGTTGTAGCAGGTGAACAGGCTCAGCCGCGGGTTGGCGCCCGTCCACCGGGTCCCCGAGTGGCACAGGGCCTCGGTGAAGATCAGGGCCGATCCCGCGGGACAGCCGTAGGTCTCCCACACGGGGCTGTCCCGTCCGCTCAGCCCCTCGGGCCGCGGGAAGGCCGTCTTGTGGCTGCCCGACAGGAGCAGGGTGCCGCCCCCGCCGTGGACGACCTCGTTCAGCTCCCACACGACCCGCGTGAGCCCGGCATGCACCTTGCCGGGCAGCATCTGGTAGATGTGGGAGTTGCCCTCGAAGTTGAAGTAGCCGCCGCCCCCGTGGGGGTTGAAGTTGTCGTGGCCCTTCTCGCGGAAGCTGGTGTAGGTGTGGTCGTAGCGGAAGCCGTAGCAGTCGGCCGTGGCCAGGGCTTGGTGCGACAGGATCTCGT
The DNA here is from genome assembly GCA_964291625.2 of Candidatus Latescibacterota bacterium. Lineage (GTDB taxonomy): Bacteria > Latescibacterota > UBA2968 > UBA8231 > UBA8231 > UBA8231. Next base: position 1,495,392 of record OZ220089.1, read on the forward strand.
TGAGGACGCCCACCACGGCCGGATGGTCCACCAGCACCTGCGACGGGCCTCCGTGGTTGTCCCGCTCCTCGGGCGGCAGCGACTCCCGGTCCTTCAGGAACCGCATCTGGTGCTCCCGGATCGGACCGAGCTGCTCCGCCGTCAGCAGCGACGGCAGCAGCAGCCACCCCTTCAGGTCGAAGAAGTAGCGCTGCTCGTCGGTCATGGGCACCACGGGCAGGCCGTCGGCGTTCGTGTCCGGCAGAAGCCCCGTCATCCCTCGTCTCCCGTCAACTGTATCAGGTTACTCCATGGATGGTTCTCACGTCCCGCTGGAGATCCTCTAGGTCGTACTGGACCGGCACCTTCCTGGCGCGAGCGTAGTCCATCATCTCCCACAGGGACACCCCGGCCTCGCGTGCCGCTCGTGCAAGGGTGAGCTTCCCATCCTCCCATTCACGGAGCAGCTCCAAGGGGAGCCGGGTCCCCACCATCCGGTCCTTCTTCATCTGTCGGTCTCCGGGCAAGTCTCAGGATTTCCGCAACGACGGCTGCGCTGCTCGTCGCGGCGCCGGACGCAACGCCGGGTCGGCCTCGTCGGCGAACCAGGGGTGGTGGGCAAGGTGAAGGGAGGACCGCAGGCCCTCGGGTGGGTTGGCGTCCGCGCGGTCAGGGGAGCGGAGAAGTCGTCCCCGAGGCGCGCCGGCACCTGCTATCCAGCGGTCCTACTGCGTCGCCTCCCGAGACCGTCCGAACAGCGCCTCCCGCAGTCCGTCGAGGACACCCTCGAGGCGCGCCATTCGCTGCTCCAGGGAGTCGAGACGGCTCTCCATGCCGTCAAGGCGGGTCTCCAGGCGATCCAGCCGTGCATCCAGGCGGTGTATCTCCTCCCGCAGGCTGCGAAGGCTGGCCAAGTGCAGCGCCGCCAGGGCGACGCCGACGCTCAGGATGCCGATCAACTCAGGGCTCATTGTCACTCGTCCCTCCTCGGGGCGAGGAATATACCGAGCAGAGGGGACCCGAGACAGCGGAGGGACCCGAGAGTGCCTGGCAACTCATGCCGATCTGCTGGCGACCACCATCAGCCTCGCGAGGGCTCGCCCCGCTCCCGGCGCGCCTGCGCCGACAGCTCCGGCAGGTGGTCCTGGTTGGCCAGGGGCTGCTCCAGGTGGCGCATGCGCTCGGGGGTGGCCGTGTCGACCATGGCCGGCCCGTAGACCGAGTCGGTGAGGAAGCGGGAGAAGTTGGCCACCTCCCGGCGCATGATCGGCAGCTCCTCCTCGGTGTGGCGCCGGGTGCAGTTCAGTGTGAACATCCGCCGCCGGTCGCCGCCGCCCCAGGCCGAGTGCTTGGTCCCCTGGTGGAAGACGACGACGTCGCCGGGCGACGTCTCCACCGCCACCGCCGGCACCCGGTCGCCGGAGACGCCCCAGGTCTCCTCGGACTCGCGGACGCCCGCCTGCAGCGCCTCGGCGTAGCCCTCGCCGTAGCGGTGGCTGCCCGGGATCACGCGGATGGCGCCGCTGTCGCGCGTCAGCCGGTCGAGGTAGAAGGCGATCTTGTAGTAGACGATGGGGCGCGGCCAGCCGCCGTCGGAGTGCCAGCCCGTGTCCCCCACGTAGTAGTTGCCGTCGCTGCCGAGGTAGACGTAGTCGTCCCCCAGCAGGCTGCCCAGGATGCCGTCGATGCGCGGGTCGTCGAGCAGGCTGGAGAGGTACTCGCTCTGCCCAGCGAAGGGCACGATGCAGGAACGCGCCGTGCCGTCGTGGGGCCGGCCGTCGTGGCCGCCGCCGTGTCCCGCCCAGATCTCCTCGAAGGCGTCGATGACGGCCTCGATGCGGTCCTCGATGAGGCCGGGGAAGTGGAGGTACCCGAAGGTCTCCATGAAGTTGAGCTGCTGCTGTGTCAGGCGCATGGGGTTCTCCTTCAGCTTTCGTAGGCTTCGTCCCGGGTGCGGGCCTGCCGGCCCGTGCACAGGGCCCGCATCTCCGCCGGCATGCGCGCGAACGTCTCCGGCCAGACCGGCTGGTGGTTGTTCTCGACCCAGTTGTTGAACCACCTCGGGTAGTAGGCCACGTTGAGGCCGACGCGCACGCTGGAGCCGGAGTTGGAGCGGGCCATGTGGTAGGCGCCGCCGTGCCACATGAGCAGGCTGCCGGCGGTGCCGGTGACGGTGCGCACGAGGGGGCCGTCCACGTCGAGATCGGGCGGCGGCGACCGCAGGCCGGAACGGTGGCTCATGGGCACCACGCCGGTGGCGCCGTTGTCGGTGGTGAAGTCGGTGAGCATCCAGATGGAGTTGATCATCCAGGGCACCCCGGGCAGCTCGTGGAAGTGCCCGGCCGAGTCGACGTGCAGGGGCTGGTGGGGGGCGCCGGGCCAGGTCGGCTTGGAGCACGCCTCCACCACGCGGCAGCGGGGCCCGAGGAAGTGCCGGGCCACGGCCACGGCCGCCGGGTGGAAGGCCAGTTGCCAGGTGCGGTCGTCGAGGTTGAGCATGCCGAAGAGGGTCTGGTAGTGCTCGTCGCCGACGACGAAGGGCCGGCAGCGTTCCTCGGCGTGCAGCTCCAGGCAGCGCTCCGCCAGGCCGCGGGCCAGCTCGGCGGGCACGAGGCCGGGGAGCAGGCAGTAGCCGTAGGTGTCCAGGTGCTCGACGGCTTCGGTGGTGTCCGGCGTGGTCATGGCGCGAGGGTAGTCAACCGCCCGGGGCGGGGGCAAGGGACCGCCCGGGAGCGCCGCCCTCTTGCACGCTCGGGGCGGAGCGGGTATGGAGGTCGGCGGACAGTTGCGGCAGCCTCCCGGAGGACCGATACCCCGGCGGCGGTCGGAGGCGCCGACTCAGGCGATGTGGGGCTACCGTTCGGCTGACCGCTTGCGCTGCGCGCTCATGCCGCGAACCAGACTGAAGCCGAGCAGCAGCAGCACGACGGCGAAGGGCAGACCTGTGGTCACCACCGCCGTCTGCAATGCCAGCAGCCCTCCACCCATGAGCAACACGGCGGCGACGACGCCCTCCATGGAAGCCCAGAACACCCTCTGGATCCGCGGCGGATCCAGATGGCCGCCGGCGGTGATGATGTCTACGACGAGGGAGGCCGAATCCGAGGAGGTAACGAAGAAGGTGATGACGATGCACACCGCGAGCGTCACGGTGAGCGAGGTCAGTGGATAGTGTTCGAGCAGCTGAAAGAGGGCAACCGCCACGTCTTCCTTCACAGCCGCGGCGATGCCGCCCGCGCCAAAGAGCTCGACGTGCAGTGCCGCATTCCCGAACACGGTCAGCCAGACGCAGGTGGCCAGGGTGGGTACCAGCAGGATGGCACCGACGAATTCGCGCACTGTGCGGCCGCGCGACACACGGGCGACGAACATCCCGACAAACGGAGACCAGGCGATCCACCAGGCCCAGTAGAAGAGGGTCCAGCCATGCTGCCAGCCTGTGTTGCGGTAAGCCTCGGTCCAGAGGCTCAGCCGGGGCAGCTTCTGCATGTAGATGCCGAAGTTCTGCACGAGGGCATCGAGGAGGTAACGCGTGGGGCCCGCCGCCACGACGAACAGCAGCAACAGGCAGGCCATGATGACGTTGAGTTGACTCAGGCGTCGGATTCCCCGGTCGACGCCGAGGACCACGGAGATCGTCGCCATGGCCGTGATTCCGGCGATCAGACCGACCTGCACCGTCACGCTTTGCGGGATGTCGAAGAGGTAGGCGAACCCGGCGTTGACCTGTTGCGCACCCAGCCCCAGCGACGTGGCCAGGCCGAAGATCGTCGCCAGCGTCGCCAGAATGTCGATCGCGTCCCCGGCCAGACCGTGGATGTGCTTCCCCAGCAGCGGGTAGAAAGTGGCGCGCACCGTCAGCGGCAGGCCGCGGTTGTAGGTGAAGTAGGCCAGGGCCAGGGCCATCAGACCGTAGAGACCCCAGGCGTGAAATCCCCAGTGGAAGAAGGTGATGCCCATGGCCAGGCGGGCGGCCTCGGCCGTATGCGGCTCCCCCCACGGGGGGCTGCCGAAATGGTAGATGGGCTCGGCGACACTCCAGAACATCAACCCGATGCCCATGCCGGCGCTGAAGAGCATCGACAGCCAGCCCCAGTAACTGAAGTCGGGGCGCGCCTCGTCGCCGCCCAGACGAATGCGGCCGTGGCGGCTGAACAGGAAGAACAGGACGATGGCCAGATAGACGTTCACACAGAGGACGAAGAACCATCCGGCGCTCGCCGTGATGAACTCGAGGACAGCGTCGAAGACCTCGGTCATCCCGCCCAGGTTCAGCAGACTGAAGGCGACGAAGAGAACCACCAGGGCCGCCGCCGCCCAGAAGACGGTCCGGTTCATCTCGAGACCGAGGCCGTTCTGTCCCCCGGGCTTCGAGGGGTCTGACGGCGAACCGCTGATTCGATCGCCCAACTCGGACATCTCTCAGAATGTATACACCATCCGATCCGGACACGAGTTGGACCCCCAGGTCCTCGACGGGCACGAGGGACCGCCCGAGAGCGCAGCCCGTTGCCGGCCGGCGCGGGTTGGGGTATCGTGAGGACGACCGGCAAGACAGCCCATGAGCCTGACACAACCACAGCGGCAGCACTACGACGAGCACGGATACGTCGTGGTCGAGGGCGGACTGACCGCCGGCGACCTGGCCCCGGTGATCGCCGCCTACGAGGGCTTCATCGACACCGAGGCGCGCCGCCTGCACGCGGCCGGCGTGCTGCCGCGGCCGTGGGAGGAGGAGCCCTTCCACCGCCGCCTCGCCCGGATCTGCGAGCACGAGACGAGCATCTACGACCGCATCGACCTGATGTACTGCCGGCTGCGGGGCGTCTTCCGGTTCCTGCGCAACGGGCGGCTGCTCGACCTCGTGGAGGGGATCGTCGGCCCCGAGATCACCTGCAGCCCCATCCAGCACGCCCGGGCCAAGCTCCCGGAGTCGGTGCGGCCGGCCGCGGACGACGAGGAGTCCCGCCGCAAGCGGGACGCCATGGTGGGCGAGAACGTGGCTCCCTGGCACCAGGACGCCCAGGTGCACCTGGAGGCCGCCGACCCGCACGCCATCGTCACCGTCTGGGTCCCCCTGGTCGACGCCACCCCGGACAACGGCTGCCTGCAGGTGATCCCCGGCGTGCACCGGAAGCGCCGCGTCTACTGGGGCGAGGGCTTCGGCGTCAGCGACGAGCACCTGCCCGCGGGCGAGGCCGTCACCCTGCCGATGCGCGCCGGCGACGTGCTGCTCATGGACAAGCTGATCCCCCACCGCTCCACCCCGAACCGCACCGGCGGCATCCGCTGGAGCCTCGACCTGCGCTACCAGCGCGCCGGCACCCCCACCGGCCGCGACGACTACCCGGCCTTCATCGCCCGCAGCCGCGCGTGCCCGGCCTCGGAGCTGACCGACTTCGAGCAGTGGCGCCGCCAGTGGGTGGCGGCCCTGGAGCGGATCCCCCTGGACCAGCGGCGGCGGCGCCAGGACCGCCCCACCGAGCCGCGGGCGATCGAGATCCGGCCGTGAGCGAGCCCCGCCTGCTGCTGATCTCCGGCTCCTTCGAGTACGACTCGGAGGAGTCCCTGGTCATCCTGCGGGACTACCTGCTGGCCAACGCCCCCTGGTCCTGCGAGCTGCTGGTCTTCCAAAGCGAGGCGGACGCCGTCTCCCTCGAGCCGCTGGAGAGCGCCGACGCCGTGGTGCTCTTCACGCGGCGGCTGCTGACCGACGGCGCCGAGCTGGAGCGCTTCCAACGCTACTGCCGGGACGGCCGGCCCGTGGTCGGCCTGCGCACCGCCAGCCACGCCTTCCAGCGCTGGCTCGAGTTCGATGCGGAGGTCCTCGGCGGCCACTACGAGGGGCACTTCGGCGCCGGCGAGATCACCCGGGTGACCGCGGCCGACGGCGCCGGGGACCACCCGGTCCTGGAGGAGGTGGAGCCCTTCGAGGCCTACGGCTCCCTCTACCGGAACACGCCGCTGGCGGCGGACACGACGACCCTGCTCATCGGCCGCGAGGGCGAGCACTGCGAGCCGGTGGCCTGGACCTGCGAGCGCGCCGGACGGGCCTTCTACACCTCCCTCGGCCACCAGCGCGACTTCTGGGAGCTGGACTACCTGCGCCTGGTGCGCAACGGCATCGCCTGGGCCCTGGGTCAGGCGAGCACGCCCCGGTAGATCCGCTCCGCGTCCCCGGCCGTCACCTCCACCGGGTTCGGGTCGAGGAGGCGGCGCACCTGCAGGGCCACCTCGATCATGCGCGGCAGGTCGTCCTCGCCGAGGCCGGCGTCGCTCAGGGTTGCGAAGGGCGTGTGGCGGCGGCGCACGTCGTCGATCCAGCCGGCCGCCAGGCGCGCCCCCTCCTCGCGGCTCTTGCCCCCTAGGTCCAGCCCGGCGGCGCCGGCGGCGTAGTAGTACTTGTCGGCCGCGGCCGGGGCGTTGTGCTCCATCACCCCCGGCAGGACCAGGGCCACGGCGGTGCCGTGGGGCACGGGCCGGCCCTTCTCGTGGGAGAGCTTCTCGATGCCGTAGCCGAGGGCGTGGGCGGCGCCGGTGTTGATCGGGCTCAGCAGCAGGCCGGCCAGCAGGCTGCAGCGGCACATCTGGAGGCGCGCCTCGGGATCGGCGGCGCCCTTCGCGATGGCCCGCGGCAGGTGGGGCATCCCCGCCGCCAGGGAGGCCCGGGCCACGGCGTCGCCCAGGGGGCCGCTCTTCTTCGAGGCCGTGCACTCCAGGGCGTGGCCGAGGGCGTCGAGGCCGGTGGTGGCCGTCAGGCCCGGGGGCATGCCCGCCGACAGGCGCGGGTCGACGATGGCCGCGGCGGGATGGAGGTGCTCGGAGTAGACGGCCTGCTTGCCGCCCTCGGCCACGACCACGGAGACGCAGCTCGCCTCGGCCCCGGTGCCGGCGGTGGTGGGCAGGCAGACCAGGGGCCCGCGCGGCCCCCGCTCGAAGAGGTCGAAGCCGAAGTAGTCGGCGGTGGAGCCGCCGTTGGCGGCCACGCACAGACCGACCTTGGCGGTGTCCATGGTGCTGCCGCCGCCGATGGCGACCACCGCCTCGGCGCCGCTGCGGTCCGCGGCTTCGGCCAGGGCGTCGACGGAGGCCACCGTCGGGTTGGGCACGATGCCGGTGAAGGTGGCGGCGATGCGGAGGCCCGCCTCCCGCAGCCCCTCGACCACCGGCGCCGCCACCGCCTCCAGGGCGGCGTCGTGGACGACCATCACCGACCCCGCGCCGAGGCGCCGGCACTCCTCCGGCAGCCGGCTGGCCGCCCCCTCCCCGAGCAGCAGCCGCCGCCGCTCGAAGCCGAAGATCTCCCTCATCTCCTCCCGGCGCTCGTCGGTGGCGAAGTACTCCTCGTGCTCCAGCAACTGCTCGTTCACCAGCGGTTCCGTGCTCACCTTCCTCCTCCTTTCCCTGCGCATCCCCGGCGCCTATACTCGCCGTGCTCACCCCATCGCAGGAGCTTCCCCATGACCGTCACCACCACCGACCTGGCCGCCGCGTACCAGCGCGACGGCTTCGTCACCCGGCTCGACATCTTCACCGAGCCCGAGATCGCCGCCTTCCGCGCCCAGTTCGACGAGCTCGAGGCCCGCGAAGGCCGGGAGGAGTGCCAGATCGGCCTCCAGGGCCGGCACTTCGACGAGGAGTTCATCTGGCAGATGGCCTCCGACTCGCGCATCGTCGAGCCGATGGCGGCCTGCATGGGCGACGACATCATGCTGCTGTCCACCCACTTCTTCTGCAAGTACCCGGACCCCGAATCGACGAAGTTCGTCGCCTGGCACCAGGACATCACCTACTGGGGGCTCGAGCCGCCCGAGGCCCACACCGCCTGGATCGCCGTGGACGACGCCGACGTGGAGAACGGCTGCATGCAGGTCATCCCCGGCTCCCACCGCGACGGCATCGCCGAGCACGGCACCTCCGACCGCGGCGGCAACCTGCTGAGCATCAACCAGGAGATCCCCGACGAGCTGGTCGACTCGAGCCAGGCGGTCCCGCTGGAGCTGAAGGCCGGGCAGATCTCCATCCACAACGGCCAGCTCTTCCACGCCAGCCAGCCGAACCTCTCGCGGCGGCGGCGCTGCGGCCTCACGGTGCGCTACATCCCGCCCGAGGCCCGCCAGGTGCGCCCCAACTCGGTGGGCCTCGACTGGCGCCCGGTCCTGCTGCGGGGCGAGGACGCCTTCCACCACTACCCCGACACGCCGGCGCCCTTCTGATGGCCCGCTACGACCGCATGACCGTCCTCGGCGCCATGGGCGACATCGGCGTCGTGCCCGTGTTCTACAACAAGGACCCCCAGGCCGCCATCGACATCATCAGGGCCTGCGCCGACGGCGGCGCCCGCTGCGTCGAGTTCACCAACCGCGGCGACCTCGCCTGGAAGGTCTTCGTCGAGGCCATGGAGCGCCTCGTGGCCGAGGACCTCGACATCATCCTCGGCGTCGGCTCCATCGTCGACACGGCCACGGCCGGCCTCTACATCTCCAGCGGCGCCGACTTCGTCGTCGGCCCCCTCCTCAACCCCGAGGTCGCCCGCCTCTGCAACCGCCGCAAGGTCGCCTACTCCCCCGGCTGCGGCACCGTCTCCGAGATCGCCCAGGCCGAGGAGCTGGGGGTGGAGATCGTCAAGGTCTTCCCCGCCGGCGAGGTCGGCGGCCCCGCCTTCGTCAAGTCCGTCCTCGGCCCCTGCCCGTGGACGCGCATCATGCCCACCGGCGGCGTCGACGCCACCCGCGAGAGCCTGGAGGCCTGGTTCTCCGCCGGCGTCGCCTGCGTCGGCATCGGCTCCAACCTGGTGACGCGGGAGATCGTCCAGACCCGCGACTACGCCGGCTTGACGGCCAGGGTGAAGCAGGTGGTCGCCTGGATCGAGGAGATCCGCGCCGGAGGGAACGACCATTGACAGGAATCGACTGGATTACCCCGGCCTTGATCGTGGCCGTCGGCTTGGCGCTATGGCGCTTCATGCGCACGGAGATCCGGGATCTGCGCACCGAGATCCGAGACCTGCGCCATGACCTTGGCAGCCGCATCGACCACGCCAGCGCCGATCTGGGAGGCCGCATCGACCGCGTCAACGACGACTTGGGAGGCCGCATCGACCGCGTCAACGACCGCCTGGACCGCTACTTGGAGGGAACCCCATGAAGTCCAAGCGCAAGAGGCGCCCATGGGAACGGACGGTTCCCCGGTGACCAGCATCGGCAGGGAGGAGGCCGAACTGCGGCCAAGGCCGCGGACGAGGTCGACAGACGCTTGAACTAGCTCAGGAACGAGAGGTCAGGGGGTCCGGCTCTCCCTGATACATCAATGAATCTTGATATCTTGTCCTCGACGGGGGCCTTCCCTACCTTCTGCCCTCCCGCCCCCGCAAGGACCCCCAACCCACCCCGTCCCCCTCCCCCCCGTGCCCGAGCTCCTGCAGATCCACAAGGCCCTCGCCGACGAGACGCGCCTGCGCCTGATGCGCCTGCTGGCGCGGGGGCCCCTGAACGTCAACGAGATCCTGGGCATCCTGCGCATGGGCCAGAGCCGGGTCTCGCGCCACCTGCGCATCCTCGCCGAGGCGGGCCTGGTGACCAGCCGGCGCGAGGGCACCTGGATCTACTACGAGCGCATCATCTCCGAGAGCGGATCCCCGCTGGTGAGCGACACCCTGGCGCTGCTGGACGCCCACGAACGCGGCCTGCCCCACTACGAGGCCGACGTGCAGCGGCTGGAGACGGCCGTGGAGCGCCGCCGCGAGCAGACGCGCAGCTTCTTCGACAGCCTCTCCCCCGGCGACGAGCTGCGCCACCGATCCCTCGACGGCACCTACTACCGCCGCGTGGCGCTGTCGGTGCTGCCCCCAAGGTCCCGGACGATCCTCGACCTCGGCACCGGCTCGGGCCTGATGCTGCCGGCCCTGCTGGAGCGCGCCGGGGGGGTCATCGCCGTCGACTCCTCCACCACCATGCTCGACCTGGCGCGCAAGTCGGCGGGCGCCGAGGCGCACCGGTGCGACTTCCGCCTCGGCGACCTGGAGCACCTGCCCGTGGCCGACGGCGAGGCCGACGCGGTGCTGGCGTGCATGGTCCTCCACCACGTCTCGGCGCCGTCCCAGGCGCTCGAGGAGGCGCACCGGGCCCTGGCCGCGGGCGGCGACCTGGCGCTGATCGACCTGGCCCCGCACACGGACGAGAGCCTTCGGGACCAACTGGCCGACCTGTGGCTCGGGTTCCAGCCCGAACAGGTGCGCCGCTGGCTCGAAGCAGCCGGCTTCGAGGTCGTCGAGGCCGGTTCCGCCGCACCGGATTCGGAAGCCCTTCAACTCATCACATTCAGAGGACGGAAACCATGAGCAAGACCGCGACCCCCGCACGCAGGACCCGCAAGGCGAAAGGTCGCAACGGCCGCGCCGGAGACTTCAAGGTGGCGGACATCGGGCTGGCCGGATGGGGCCGCAAGGAGATCCGCCTGGCCGAGCGCGAGATGCCGGGGCTGATGGCCCTGCGCGAGGAGTACGGCGAGGAGAAGCCGCTGAAGGGGGCGCGCATCGCCGGCTCCCTGCACATGACGATCCAGACGGCGGTGCTCATCGAGACCCTGCAGGCCCTCGGCGCCGAGGTGCGCTGGTGCTCGTGCAACATCTTCTCCACCCAGGACCACGCCGCCGCGGCGATCGCCGCCACCGGCACGCCGGTCTTCGCCTGGAAGGGGGAGACGGAGAAGGAGTACTGGTGGTGCACGGACCAGACCCTGAACTGGCCGCGGGGCCAGGGGCCGAACATGATCCTCGACGACGGCGGCGACCTGACGAACTGGGTCCATGACGAGCGCCCCGAGCTGCTGCCCGAGATCCGCGGCACCTCGGAGGAGACGACCACCGGCGTCCACGCCCTCTACCGGCGGCTCGAGGAGGGCCAACTGAAGATCCCGGCGATCAACGTCAACGACTCGGTGACGAAGTCGAAGTTCGACAACCTCTACGGCTGCCGGGAGTCGCTCCTCGACGGCATCAAGCGCGCCACCGACATCATGACCGCAGGCAAGGCCGTGGTCGTCGCCGGCTACGGAGACGTGGGCAAGGGCTCGGTGGGCTCGATGAAGGGCTTCGGCGCCCGCGTCATCGTCACCGAGGTCGATCCGATCTGCGCCCTGCAGGCGGCGATGGAGGGCCTGGAGGTGATGCCCATGAGGCAGGCGGCGAAGGAGGGGGACATCTTCGTCACCACCACCGGCTGCCGCGACGTGATCACCCTCGAGCACATGAAGGCGATGAAGGACGGCGCCATCGTCTGCAACATCGGCCACTTCGACGTGGAGATCCAGGTGGAGGCGCTGCAGAAGTTCCCCGGCATCCGGCACACGGAGATCAAGCCCCAGGTGGACGAGTACACCTTCCCCGACGGCCACTCGATCCTGCTGCTGGCCGAGGGCCGGCTGGTCAACCTCGGCTGCGCCACCGGCCACCCATCCTTCGTGATGTCCATGTCCTTCTGCAACCAGGTGCTGGCCCAGATCGAGCTGTTCAACCGCGAGCACGAGGTCGGCGTCTACCGCCTGCCCAAGAAGCTGGACGAGCAGGTGGCGCGGCTGCACCTGAAGAAGCTGGGGATCCGGCTGGACCGGCTGAACAGCGGCCAGGCGGGCTACCTGGGGATCAAGGCGGGAGGGCCGTACAAGCCGGAGCACTACAAGTACTGAGGACTACCGCCTCCTCTGCAGAGTCATGCAAGGGGGCGGTAAGCCCCGCTCCACGATCCGCCGCTCGTCGAGACGTCCCGCGCCGGGGCTGCTCCCCCGGGGCCGCCCGCAGCGCGGGGCTGTCCTGCGTCCGCACGACCATCATCCCGCCGCGGCGGCACAGGCCCGCCGCTTCCGCGAGGGCGGCGCCGTAGAGGGCCGGCTTCGAGCCCCGGGGGGCTCCCCCAGGGCCGGGTCGGCGGTCACCGCGTCGAAGGTACGGCCGCGCCAGCCATCGCCTGGTCCTGTTTCGCTGCCAAGCTACCGAAGCAACTCAAAAGCGGCATCAGACGCGGCATCCTGAGGAGCATCACCGTCCCTTTGGCACGCATCGAAGCGCAATTGCAGCTCGCAGCCGTCGATTCCACCTTCCTCACCGATAAAGACAAGCTGTGTCCCCGGAGTCTCGTCGCCCCACGGCTCACCCATGATCAAACGCGCCCGCCTGCCAACAACGTGGACCATTCCCTTACGACCGGGATTGTCGGCGAGGTGAACGAACCCCTTGGCGCGGTAGATGGTCGCAGGCAGGGTCTTCACCGCATCACGCACCGCCCCACGGGACAGAGGTTTGTCAGTCGTGTAGCACCAGGTGTTGAAGACAAGCGTATGGTCCGTGTGGTGTTGGTGATGATGCCTGTCAGCGTGTTCGTGCTCATGCTCCTCGCCGTCCGCATGAATGTGAACATCCGGACCCGGCTTCCCCGCAAAGCGCTGGAGGTCGTATGTCCCCACTCCGAGTACCAGATCGAGCGGGACCTTGCCAAAAGTAGCTTCGAGGATACGCGCACTCGGAACGATATCCCTGACCAGGTCCCCCAATTCCTCCCGCCTTGCATCATCGACCAGGTCAAGCTTGTTCAGCACCACAATGTCTGCCATGGCGATCTGCTCCACCGCGAGCCTGCGATGCGCTTCGTTCACCTGGTGGATCTGCTCCGCATCGACTACGGTGAGCACACTGTCCACTCGCGTCCGGGACTGCAACTCGCCAGCCAGGAAGGTCATTGAAACAGCCCCAGGGTCGGATACGCCGCTTGTTTCAACGACGATATACTCCGGCGAGTTTCGGTCGTCCTGAATCAACTGGACCGCTGCTTCAAGCAAGTCATCGCGAATCGAGCAACAGATACACCCGTTGGCGAGGTTGATGCTGGACTCCCCGGAGACCCCGGAGATCAACTCGGCGTCGATGTTGATCTCTCCGAAGTCGTTGACCAGGACCGCCACACGCAACCCGTGGTCGGCGTTGAGAATGTGGTTGAGCAGGGAGGTCTTGCCCGCACCCAGGAAGCCGCTGATGATTGTTACTGGAATGGGCTCTGACAGGTCTCGATCTTCAACCATTGGATCTCTCTCCTGGAGGTGCCGCGCATCTACTCAAGCCAAACCGAGCCGGTCTCGGTCATGCTCGTCGTCGTGTTCAATCTCTTGTGCCTCAGCTACTGCCCAGCGCTGCACTCGCCGCATCGTCCATAGAGGGTGATCTCGTGCTCATCGACCTCGAAACCCGGCGGCGCCAGCTCTGCCATCTCTCCCGGACATCCGTGTATATCGAACGCTTCCTCGCACTCACGACAGAGAAAGTGGTGATGATGACCCCGGTCGGTGGGCTCGTAGCGCACATCATTGACGCCCAGGTCCACCGCCCGCACCTCATCGGCGTCTTGCAGGCGCCTGAGCTGCCGATAGACCGTTGCAATGCCCAGCGTCGGAACTATGCGGGACGCCAAGTCGAGGATTTCCAGGGGCCGAAGTGGCCCGGGGGCGTCGCGAACAACCCTCACGATGGCGCTGCGTTGGCTGGTGCGTCTGCTGCTCATGAGGTTGCCTCCCTGGGAGCGCCGGCCTGGGTTTCGTCCAAGACTCTCGCATCTCTCCTCCTGCAGTGTCCGATCCAGGTTGGCCTAGAGTTGGGTGGGATTGGGGGCGGCGCCATAGACCTCCTGGTGATTGAAGACCTTCTGCGTCTCCGTGAATCCCAGGGGCTCGCCGGCCTGATCGCCAAAGGGCACGGCGCGGTAGAAGCAGGAGCGGTACCCTACATGGCAACTGGCCCCGCCCTGGACGTCCACACGCAGCCAGATGCAATCCTGGTCGTCATCGATTCGGATCTCGCGGACCCGCTGCACCAAGCCGCTCGTTGCGCCCTTGTGCCAGAGGCACTTGCGGCTCCGGCTCCAATAGACGGCCTCGCCCATGGCGATCGTTCGCGTGAGCGCCTCGGCGTTCATGTAGGCATGCATGAGTACTTCGCCGGATATGAAGTCCGTGGTGACTGCGGGGATCAGCCCGTGCTCATCGAACCTGGGGGCCAGTTGGACTCCTTCCTCGACCTGCTGGACGCTCTGTCTCTCCGAATAGGGCGAATTGCTCACTTTGCTCTCCTGGTTGTGTCAGCCCACGAGCCCGCCGCCGATGATCAGCCGATCCAGTTGAGCGCACCACGCCGCGCCAGTCTTCTCCGTCGTTGAGGATCGCCCACAACTTCTCGGCGTCGAACGGAGTCGGCCCCTGACAGGCAAAGCTCGAGGTGCACCAACGCCTGGCATGATACTGATAAGTCATTATCATTTAGCTGGCAAGTCGAATCGGGCCGAGGGCGCGGAGGACGGTCGCCGGCGCAAGCCGGAGGCGAGCACGGCTACCGGGGCACCTGATCCGGCGCAACGAGCGTTTCGAGACTCTGGCCGAGCTGCAGACGACCTCGGGTCGGTGGGTGCGGGAGTCGGCCGAGCGCCTGCGCTGTAACCTGGCAACGACGCACTCCACCCAAACACCCGGGCAGGTCAACCACATTGCCTCAATCTGACCCGATCCTCTGGAGTGTCGACCCGATCCTCTTCCAGGTCGGTCCGCTCACGATCAGGCACTACGGAGTCCTCTTCGCGCTCTCGTTCTTCATCGGACACAACATCATCCGTTCCGTCTTCCGGCGAGAGGGCAAGCCGGAATCCGATCTCGCAACGCTCCTGACGTACATGTTGATCGGCACGACCGTGGGCGCGCGCCTCGGTCATTGCCTCTTCTACGACCCGGGATACTACCTCGGCAATCCGCACAGGATGCTGATGGTGTGGGAAGGCGGGCTCGCCAGCCACGGTGCCGCGATCGGCATTCTGACCGCGCTGTTCGTCTACGCCCGACGCCACCCCGATCAACCGTATCTGTGGCTGCTCGATCGGATGGTCATTGTCGTCGCCCTCGCAGGACTGCTGATCCGGCTCGGGAACTTCCTCAACTCGGAGATACTCGGAATCCCCACCGATCTCCCCTGGGCCGTCGTCTTCGACCGGATCGACGATACCCCGAGACATCCCGCACAACTCTACGAGTCGATCGCCTACGGAATGATCTTCGTGGGGTTGTATCGACTCTACATCCGGCTCGAAGCCCGAACCCCGCGAGGGTTCTTGTTCGGCCTCTTCCTCGTCTCCGTCTTCGGGTTCGGGTTCCTCATCGAATTCGTCAAAGAACGACAGGCGGCGTATGGCGCGGACCTTGCTCTCAGTGTCGGTCAGATCCTCAGCATACCGCTGGTCATCCTCGGAATCGCACTCCTGGCAAGGCCGCTGCGCAATGGCCTCTCCAGGCCCGATTCGGTTGATGCAGCTCACCGGGCTGCCGCCGGCGTGTAGGGCTCGATCGACTCGACGTCCATCGAGTAGCCGGAACTGACATCGAGGAGGGAGTCATAGCCGTCCTCAGCAAGCTCGCTCGTACCGTGACCCGTCTTCAGGCGGCCGGAGATCCAGACCGGGCGCCACATCTCCTGCAGCTCATGGGCCTGCTCGAGGCTGCAGCGGATGACCTGGTTGGCCGGCGGCGGCGGGGTGTGCAGACAGGCCCCAAGATAGGGCACCAACAGGAATTCGCGGATCCGTGCCTCTTCGTATTCCAGGGGCAATACGTAGCCCGGAATCCTGACCGTCTGGCCATCGAGCTCCTCGATCACCGGCGCCTGGTCGAGCATTTCCTGGGCCTTCTCCTGCAACGCGAGGTACTCTTCGTCGCTGAGTGCGGCGTACTCCTCGTCGCTGAGCTCATCGAAGGCGGCGTAGGGATTCCAGTCCTCGGGAACGAGCTGGTCCCACAGGATCTCGCGCGGTGGGTCCGAGGCGGCTGCGCTCGTGACGAGCAGCAACATGAGCAATCGTTGGCGAGACATGGGCATGGTCCTCCCGATCTGCGACGGAGAGTGTCCCGCGCTCACAGACGGGTCGACAGTCCGTCGGCGAGCGAGTTCCGGTAACAGCGCCAGGCCGGCACCAGGCCGGCGAGCAGGCCGGCGGCCATCAGACCGCCGAGGAGCGGCCATTCGCCCGCGGTGGGCAAGCCGATCGGCAGGAGCAGGCCGAAGCGCTCGACGATCCAGGGCTGCAGGGCCCTCAGCGCCATGCTCTGCATCGCCACTCCCAGTACGATACCGAGCAGTGTCAGCAGCGCTGACTCCATGATGAGCAGCTCCATGACGTGGCGGTAGCCGGCGCCGACCGAGCGCAGCACGGCCATTTCGCGCCGGCGTTCGTTGAGTCCCGCCAGCGAGACCGCCAGCAGGCCCGCCAGCGCCGCGGCTGCCACAAGGATCGAGACGATCCGCAGCGCCTGCTCGCCGGTGCGCATCAGGTCCCAGAGTTCCTGCAGCGCCACGCCCGGAAAGATGGCGAGCAAGGGTTCGGCGCCGTACCGATTGATGTCGCGCTGCAGCTTGAAGGCGGCGAGTCGGTTGTCGAGGCCGAGGAGGAAGGCGGTGATCTGGCGCGGGGTCAGGTCCTGACCGCGAGCCCGCCGGAGATCGGTCTCGACGCGGTTCCAGTTCATGTGCATGGCCTCGATCCCCGCGAGGCCGACGTGAACGGTGCGGTCCACGGGCGTGCCCGTCGGCACCAGGATGCCCGTGACCTTGAACGGGTGGTTGTCGTGGTCGCCGAAGCCTTCTGTCCCGATGCCGTGGGTGACGACCAGTTCGTCGCCGAGCCGGTACCCGAGCTTGCGCGCCACTTCTGCGCCGAGGACGGCATCCAGCGTCTCGGCGAAGGGTCCACCTTCCGCAAAGCCGAGACGACGCTTGTCGGCGTAGCGGAAGTGCTCGAAGTAGCCGGTAGAGGTGCCCATGACGCGGTAACCGCGGTGCGAATCGCCGAGGGAGATCGGGATGGCCCAGCGGACGCCGGGCCAGGTCGCGATGTCCGAGTAGCTGGACCAGGCGACATTGCTCGTGGCGTTGCCGATGCGAAAGACCGAGTAGAGCAACAGCTGCACCGAGCCGCTGCGGGCGCCGACGATCAGGTCGGTACCGGAGACGGTGTTGGCGAAGCTCAGGCGCGCGTGGGAACGGACCTTCTCGACGCCGAGCAGCAGCGCCACGCTGACCGCGATCGTCAGGACGGTCAGGGACGCCGTATCGCGCCGGTTCAGCAGACTCTTCCAGGCCAGACGCAGCACGTTCACGGGCGAGCCTCGGCTCGGAATTCGTCGATGTCGACGGTACGGTCGAAGCGCGCCGCGAGGGTTGGATCGTGACTGGCGAAGACCAGCGTCGCCCGCGACGCCTGAACCTGCTCGAAGAGCAGCTCGATGAAGCGCGCTCGTGCATCGAAGTCGAGTGCCGAGGTCGGTTCGTCGGCAATCACGATCTCGGGATCGCCGATCAGGGCTCGCGCCGCGGCTACGCGCTGCTGCTGGCCGACGGAGAGCCTGGACACCGGTGCCGTCCGGTCCAGCTCCTCCTCGACGAACAGGCGCCGCAGCAGCAACCGCGCGGCCGCGGTCACGCCACCGTGCGCCTCGGCCGCGCGCGCGGCTCGGCGCCGGGAGAAGTGGCAGGGCAGGACGACGTTCTCGGCCAGGTTGAGGTAGGGGACCAGGTTGAACTGCTGGAAGATGAACCCGATGTGGTCGGCACGAAGTCGGTCGCGGGCGGCCGCGGCCAGCGAGCCCGTATCCCGCCCCATCAGCGACAGGCGGCCCGAATCCGGCGTCAGTACTCCCGCCACCAGGTTCAGCAGCGTCGACTTGCCGCTGCCCGAGGGACCGCGGACATACAGGTGTTCGCCGCGTCGCAGGAGGAAGCGGTCGCAGCCGAGCAGGGGCGCGGCGCCGGGCCAACCGAAGCGCAGGCCCTCGATCTCGATGAGCTCTTCGTTCACGTCGGGCGTCGGCTCGCGTGCTATCTCAAACTGATCACCGGGTCATCCGCCTTGGCAACGCCACCGAACTGGCCGTCCGGCGTCAGGGCCTGCACGCGGATCTCCTCGATTCGCGGCCAGTACTCGAAGAGACGAACCCCGATCGTCCCGATGGCTGATCCGTTGCACTCGCAGCGGTAGCGTGCATGGAACTCGGAGTGCGTCTCCCCCTCCTCGCCGGCCTCTCCGTCCTCGTCGCCGTCATCGTGTCCGGAGTCCGTGCCGTCCTCTTCCTCGACGGCCTGTCCGTGCTCGTCGCCGTGGTCCTGTGCGGCTTCATGTCCGATGTGCGCGCCGTGCTCGTCCTCGTCCTCGTCCTCGTCATCAGCGCCGCGTCCATGACCTCCGTGCTCCACTTCCGCGACATGCAGGCTGCAGCTGGCCGCAAGGGGCAGGTCGAACAGCTCGTTGCCTTTCCTCAGCTGTTCGATCGCATCCCGGATCGCTCGACGCTCGGCGGCGGTGACCGCTTCGTGCTCGAAGCCGACGATGTTGCCGGCCGGTGACACGAACTCGATCTCGAGTTCGTCGGCTTCCATGGCCAGGTTGAGGGTTGCGATCCCGTGAACGTGTGCGGACTGCTGAGCTGCCGTCACGCCGGTCAGCATCAACAGGAAGGCAACGACGGGCAGAGATCTGTGGATCATACGGCTCCTCCTCCGAGCGGGGCGCAGTCACAGTGGCGGAGATCAGGACGACGGACGCGCGAGCAGGCGCGCTTCTGCAACTCCGTCGGCGCGTGAGAAGCAGGCCCTGCAGCGCCGACGGAAGGGTGAATGAGCATAGACACGGTGCCGGCCTTCGCAAGCCCTACCCCCTTCTCCGCAGGGTCAGGCACAGGGGGCGGTAGCTCCGCTGCACGATCCGCCGCTCGTCGAGGACATCCCACGCCGGGGGCGGCTCCCCCAGGACCGCCCGCAGCGCGCCGCTGTCCTGGGTCAGCATGACCATGATCCCGCCTGCGCGGCAGAGACGCGCGGCCTCGGCCAGAGTTGCGCCGTAGAGGGCGCGGTTCGAGCCGCGGGAGCCGTGCCGCCCGCCCCACGGCAGGTCGGCGGTCACCGCGTCGAAGGCGCCGCCGGGGAACCCCGTGGCCCGGGCGTCTCCGCGGACCAGCCGGACCCGCTCCGCCAGACCGGCGGCGGCCAGGTTCCCGCGGCTGGCGGCCAGGGCCTCGCGGGAGTTGTCGACCCCCACGGCCGTTGCGGCGCCCCGCCGCAGGAGCCGCTCGATCAGCAGGGTACCGGCGCCGCACATCAGGTTCAGGTAGCGCTGCTCCCGCCGGGGGCGGCTCAGCTCCACCATGCAGGCGGCGATGGCGGCGTTCAGGCTGACGGGCCAGTCGACCCGCCGCCAATCCCTGGAGGCCAGGGGGCGGTTCCCGGCGCGGCAGAGCACCTCCCAGCCCCGGCGCCCCGGCCGGAAGGTGATCAGGCAGTCCCCGTCCTCGGGGTCCCAGGGCATGCCGAGCCGCTCCTCGAGGGCCGCGGCGATGCGCCCCATGGTGGGCGATCCGGCGCCGGCGGCGTCGAAGCGGAAGCCGCCGGGCGGGCGGCCGAGGGCGCGGGCCCGCTCGACCAGCTCCACGAGGGCGGTCATGTGCTCGGGGCTGAGCAGGGTGCGTGGGCGCTGCACGGCGAAGTCCCGGCGCAGCAGCAGGCTCTGGGCCGTGGCCAGCCGCAGCAGCTCCTCCGGCTCGCCCTCGAAGGTGAAGTGGACTTCGTCCTGCCGCTCGTGGGGGACGAGGCGGCAGCGGCCGCCGAAGCGCCGGGCCAGCTCTCCGCGAACGATCTCCTGGGTGCCGTCGAGGGCCGCCGCCGTCCACAGGTGGGCGGGTCCCGCGGACCTCTTGCCTCCGCGCCGGCGGGTCCCGGCCGGGGCGCCGGCCGCCCGCGTGGAACCCCTGACGACGTTGGACCGGGCGCCGGCCGCGCCGCGGCGGCGCCGGGGACCGCCCCGGCTCACCCGCCGCCCGGGTCCGCCGCCTCGCCGAGCAGGTGCCGCCGCAGGAACATGACGACGATCTGCCGGTAGAGGTCCGAGTTCTCCTTCTTGCGGTACCCGTGGCCCTCGTCGAGGGCGTTCATGTACCAGACGTCGTACCCGGCGCCGCGGACCTCGGCGACGATCTGCTCGGCCTCGGTGACCGGCACCCGGGGGTCGTTCTGGCCGTGGGCGACGAAGAGGGGCGCCGTGATCCGGGCGGCGTTGTTGACGGGGCTGATCCGCTCCAGGTGGGCCTCCATCCGAGGATCGCGCTCGTCCCCGTACTCCACCCGGCGCAGGTCGCGGCGGTAGGCCTTCGTGTTCTTGAGGAAGGTGACGAAGCTGCTGATGCCGACGATCTCGACGCCGGCCCGCAAACGGTCGCCGTAGTGCATGAGGCTGGCCAGCACCATGTAGCCGCCGTAGCTGCCGCCGTACGCGGCCACCCGCGACTCGTCCAGCTCCGGCTGGGCGGCGATCCAGTCGAGGAGGGCGCCGATGTCGCGCACCGAGTCCTCGCGGAGCATGCCGTTGTCGAGGGTCAGGTAGTCCTTCCCATAGCCGTTGGAGCCGCGCACGTTGGGGGCGACGACGGCGGCGCCGAGCTCGGCGATCCAGCTCTGGAAGGTGCTGCTGAAGGAGGGCCGGTACTGGGCCTCGGGCCCGCCGTGGATGTGGACGATCACCGGGAAGGGTCCGTCGCCGGCGGGCTGGTAGAGGAAGGCGGGGATCTGCCGCCCGTCGAAGGTGGGATACTGCACGAGCCGGGGCTCGACGAAGGCGTCCGTGTCGAGGCCGCCCACCTCGCTGAAGGTCCAGCGCACGAGGTCGCCGTGCTCCAGGGGGCCGTCCCCCAGGTCGAGGGTGAAGGCGTCGCTCGGGGTGCGGGCCGTGTTGAGGGTCATGGCCAGGCGGCGGCCGTCGGGACTGAACTCCAGACCGCCCACCAGGCCCACGGGCAGGCCCTCCACGGGCCGGTACTCCAGGCTCCGCGGGTCGAGCAGGTAGAGGCGGGAGAGGCCCCCCTCGTTGACCCCGAAGACGGCCCGCTCGCCGTCGTCGCTGAGCTCGAAGTCGTCCACGTCCCAGGGGATGCCGGCGGTGATGACGGTGCGCTCGCCGCTGGCCAGGTCGAGGTGGGCGAGCTGCCGGAAGTCGCCGTCCTCGTCGGTGGCGAAGAACACCCCCCCGTCGCCTTTGTCGAACCAGCCGCCGACGCCGAGGACGCTGACGGGGCTCTCCGGATCGCCGGCGACGAGGGTCAGCTCGCCGCTGTCCAGGTCGAGGACGTGGATCCGCGAGTCGGCGATGCTCACGTAGTTGGCGATCAGCAGCCGGCG
This sequence comes from Candidatus Latescibacterota bacterium, assembly GCA_964291625.2. Taxonomy (GTDB): domain Bacteria; phylum Latescibacterota; class UBA2968; order UBA8231; family UBA8231; genus UBA8231. The sequence goes on from OZ220089.1 coordinate 1,516,609, forward strand.
GCCGTCGGCGCTCCAGTCCATGGGGCCCCACCAGGTGCCGTCCGGCGACTCGACCACGAGGCGGGCGGACTCCGGGTCGTCGGGGTCCATCACCCAGACGTCGTTGGAGCGGCCGTCGCGGCGGGTGCTCTGGAAGGCCAGTGATTCGCCGTCCTCGCTCCAGACCGCCGAGCGGTGGCGGGACTCGCCGTCGCTGATCATCCGGTGGTCGCCGGTCTCCAGGTCGAAGAGGAAGATCTGGGTGACCTCGTTGCCGCCGGCGTCCATGGTGAAGCTCAGCTGGCGGCTGGCGGGGCGGCGGCCGGCGCCCCCGACGGGCTCCTCGAAGAAGGTGAGCTGGTGGCGGGCGCCGCCGGGCTGGTCGACGCGGTGCAGCTGGTAGACGTTGCCGAAGCGGGTCGAGAGGTAGAGGCCGCGGCCGTCGGCGGTCCAGTCGCGGACCCCGGCGCCCCGCGTGTTGAGGTAGCGGTTGAGGCTGCCGCGCAGCTCCTCCGGCACCTCGGGCACGTTCTCGAGGACGACCTGGCCGTCGTTGGCGGTACGCCGCTCGATGTCGCCGGCGCCGGCCTCGAGGGCCGGCCCCGTGCCGGCGGCCAGCAGAAAGAGGAACAGGGGTCTCATCGGCTCTCTCCCGCGGCTTCCGCCGTCTCCTTCCGCGCCTCTTCAGGGGCGGCCATGAGGGACAGGTGGCCCCGGTCGACCTCGATCTGCAGGGGCGACCCGCCGGCGCCCAGGTGGCCGCTGACGGTGTGGCCGCCGCGGCTGTTGGCCGCCACCTCCAGCGGCAGGTCGGTGGCCGCGCGGCCGCGGTCGACGTGGCCGAGCACCTCCAGCGACGAATCGCGGGGCACCTGCAGGTGGACGTTGCCGCGCGAGCACTGCACCGTGCAGGGGGAGCCCACGGGCCGCTTCCAGCGGATCTCGACGTCGCCGCGCTGGCCCTGGACGGTGACCTCCGCGCCCGGCTCCAGGAGGAGGGTGCGGCCGCCGCTGGATCGCAGGGCGACGTCTCCGGCGACCTCGCGCAGCTCCACGGGGCCGTGGTCGCTGCGGACCATGGCGCCGCCGCCGACGGCGGAGGCCTTGAGCGGCGAGCGCGAGCTGCGCACCACGAGCCTGCCGCCCACGGCGGAGGCCGTCACGGGGGCGTGGCTGGCGCGCACCACGGCGCCGCCGCCGACCTCGTCGAGCTTCACCGGGCCGTGGGAGGTGGTCAGCTGCAGGTCCTCCGCGACGCCGGAGATGGTCATGGGCGAGTGACTGCCATCGACCGAGAGACCGGCGCGCAGGCCCTCGGCCTCCAGGGGGCTGTGGCGCACGCGGACCCGCGCCGCCCCGCGGACCCGGCGGATGCTCACCGGGCCGTGGGCGCCGGACAGCTCGAGGGAGCCGCCGGCGCGCCGCACCTTGGCCGGCGAGTGCTGCAGGCGCAGGTTGGCCGGGCCCTCGACGGACTTCACGCTCACCTTGGAGTGATGGGCGTCGAGGGTGAGCCCGCCTCCCAGCTGCCGCAGGTCCGCCTCTCCGTGGCGCTGCCGGAGGACGGTGTCGCCGCCGATGCCCTGCAGGGTCGTGCGGCCGTGGCGGGCGTCGATCGTGGCATCCGCCTCGAGGGAGGCGACGTCGACCTCGCCGCGGGCGTTGCGCAGGTCCACCGACACCTTCGGGTGCACGCGCACGACGAAGTGACAGGTCACCCGGGCCGGCCCCTCGTTGATGGTCCCGGAGCCCTGGGCCTCGACCCGCAGGGCGCCTTCGGTGCGGTCGAGGCTCAGGCCGACGCGGCGGGCGCAGTTCCTCGCCGTCTCCTCGTCGTGGGCGCCGGTCACCGTCCGCAGCTCCACCCGGACCTCGTCGCGGTCCCAGGTCTTCACCTGGATCGACCCCCGGAGGTTGCGCAGCGCCAGGCGTTCGCCCGGGGCCAGGGGCGCCTGCTCGGAGAGGTTGTACTCGACGGTGAACGCGTAGTCGCGGTCGTCGTCCACCTCGCCGGCCTCGGCGAAGGCCTCGCTGATCGTCCGTCCCATGTCGTTCAAAGCCTCGCCAAGATCGGGGATGGCGGCAAACGCCTCGTCCACCAGGTGATCCACGTCGGGGATGGCGTCGCGCACCGTGCGGCGGACCCCCGGCATGGAGGCGCGGACCGTGCGGCGGGCGCGGTCGAACTGGTCGCGGACCTCGCCCTCCAGCTCCTCCCACTCCACGGCCACCTGGTTCCCGAGATCACCGACCTGGCCCCACTTCACCCGGGGCCACTTCCCCCGCCTGGGCGGCGGGTCCCCGTTGCCGAGGGCCTTCAGCAGGCGCTCGGCCTCGTCCACCGAGATCTTCCCGTCGGCCAGCATCTGCAGCACCTTGGACCGCTCGTCGCTCATGATCCATCCTCCTTCAGTTGTTCCAGCATGGAGACCGCGGTCCCGGCGTCGATCTCGCCGCGCTCCAGGCGCTCCAGCACGCCGCGGCGGCCTCCGTCCCCCGGAGGGGCGGCCGGGGCCTCCCCGCGGCTCTCGAAGCCCAGCTCGGCGATCACCTCGTCGAGGCGGCTGCGGACCGCCGCGTAGGGGACGCCGAGCTCGCGCTCCATCTCCTTGACGTTGCCCCGGGCCCGCAGGAAGGCCTCGGCGAAGGCCAGCGACCCCGGCGACAGGCGGTCGAAGACGGTGGCGGCGAACCGCCCCGTGACGTCGGTCTCGCAACCCCCGCAACTCAGGCGGGTGATGCTCAGCTCCCCGCCGCAGGCGGGACAGCGTTCCAGGACCTTTCTCAAGACTGTTTTCTCCTGTTACGACAAAGAACGAAACACATGAAGCCGTTTCGCGGCAAGAATTTGGTAATTCCATAAAAAATGATGCCTGCTTCAGTGAGACCGCGAAATATCAAATTATTGAAGTCTGGACTTGAGTTTTTTGATATATCCGCGTATAATCGTTTCATATTTGGAGGATGACCGATGGATGTATCGAAAGCCCAGTGCCCCGAATGCTCCAGGGCCCTCCAGGTCGAGCGCATGGTCTGCCGCTCCTGCGGGGTGGCCGTGGAGGGCGAGATCGAGGTTTCGGCCCTCGGCCAGCTCGACCTCGACGACCAGGTCTTCGTCACCGCCTTCCTGCGCGGCCACGGGTCGATCCGGCGCATGGAGTCCCTCTTCGGGGTCAGCTACCCGACGGTGAAGAACCGGCTCAACAAGATCGTGGCCCGCCTCGACGCGGCCTTCACGCCTCCGCGCTCCGACAATGCCGAGGTCCTCGACCGGCTGGCGCGGGGGGAGATCACCGCCGCCCAGGCCCTCGAGGAGTTGTCTTGATCCCTCCCATGTTCGTCCTCGTCGCCTTCGGGCGCGGTCCCTGGATGGTGCCCGTGCCCATCCCGGTCTTTCTCCTGTGGCCGCTGGCCCCGCTCGTCATCGCCCACGGCCGCATCGCCCGCGACCCCCGCGGCATCGCCCTCCTGCGCCTGGCCGCGGCGGCGCGGGGTCTGCGGGTCAGCCTCCGCAGCGGCTCCGGGGAGCGCTTCCTGCTCCGCGTGCTCTGAAACCCCCCTCGAAGAAGGAGACCTCCGATGAGTGATGACCGCCGCAAGATCCTGGACATGCTGGCCGCCGACCAGATCAGCGTCGACGACGCCGACCGGCTGCTCGACAAGGTGGAGCCGCCGCCGGCGCCGGTGCCGGCCGTGGCGCCGGGCGATCCCCCGGCCCGGAGCGGGCCCCGCTACCTGCGCATCCACATCGTCGACGACGACGACAAGGTGGAGCTGCAGATCCCGCTGGCCCTCATCCGCACCGGCATCCGCCTGGGCGCCGTGGTGCCCGACTCGGCCAAGGGCAAGCTCAAGAAACTGAAGAAGCTGAAGAAGGAGGGCTTCGACATCGACCAGTTCTTCGAGATGGCATCGGAGGAACTGGTCGACTCGCTGGCGGAGCTGGAGGTCAACATCGAGGGCGAGGACGGCGAGCGGGTGCGCCTGTTCTGCGAGTAGACGGAGCGGGGGCCGGCGCCCATATTCGCCCGACCGTGGAACAACAACCGATCGACCGGCGCTGCTTCGGGCGGCGCGTGGTGAGCCTCGCCGTCGCCGGGGCCGCCGTCTGGCGGGGGACCGGCGACGCCGGCGCCCTGCAGCGGCGGGAGGTGGAGGTCGTCGTCGATCTCGACGACCCGCGCTTCGCCGCCCTGCGCGAGGTGGGCGGCGCCATGAAGGTGGTCCCCGAGGGCAGCTTCGAGCCGGTGATCGTCGTGCGCCTGTCCGAGGACGAGCTGATCGCCTTCAGCAGCGCCTGCCCCCACTGGGGCTGCGAGGTCACCCTGCCCGACGAGGAGGGCCTCATCGCCTGCTCCTGCCACGAGAGCTGGTTCGACATCGAGGGCCGCTACCTGGAGGGCCCCGCCGAGGAGGATCTGCCCCGGGTCAAGCTGGTGGTCTCCCCCGCCACCGGGGTGGCCCCGCGGTCCTGGGGACGGGTGAAGGACGGCTCCCGCAGGCGCTGATCCCGCGGTTCCTCCGATGGCTTGACATGGGTCGTCGGCGCGGGAAGGTTCTTGCGAAAGGAGGACTACCCAATGAGCCTGGAATCCTATCTGACCCCGGCGGTCGTGGTGGCTGCCACCGCCTTCCTCTGGAAGGTTCTGGGAGCCCGGATCGACCACCTCGAGCGACGATTCGATGCCCTGAACGCCCGGATCGACCGTCACCTGGAAGGCCACCCGTAGGCGACCCGGAGACCCGACGAGCATGACGCAAGGAACGGACCACATCGGTTGGCAGGCGTCCAGCGACGCCGGCGCCGTGGCCGCGGGCGGCGCCGGCGCCGTGGACGCGGGGATGCGCATCCTCGAGCAGGGCGGCAACGCCGCCGACGCGGCGGCGGCCACCATCTTCGCCCTGCAGGTCACCGACCACATCGCCTGCTGCATCGGCGGCGAGGTGCCGCTGCTGATCTGGGACGCCGGCCGCGGCGAGGTGAAGTCCCTCTCGGGGCAGGGCCGCGCGCCCCTGGACCCGGCGGCGATCGACTGGTACATGGCCAACGGCATCCCGGGACGGGGGGACATGAAGATGGCCCCGGTGCCGTCGGTGGTGGACCTGTGCATCACCACCCTGCAGCACTACGGGACCATGCCCCTGGAGCAGGTCGTGGCGCCGACCCTGGAGATCCTCGACGCCGGCGACCGCGAGTGGGAGCCGAAGCTGGCCCATACCCTGCGGCGCATGGTGGAGGAGGAGGGTCTGGCGGGCGGCTCCCGCGAGGACCGTCTGCAGGCCGCCTGCGACCGCTTCTACGGGCGCTCGTCACGCTGCAACGACATCGCCGAGGAGCTGGAGGCCGAGTTCGTCAGACACGGCAGCTTCCTGCGCCGGGCCGACCTGGCCGCCCACCGCACCACCATCGAGGCGCCGGCCACCGCCGACTACCGCGGCTACACCGTCTGCAAGTGCGGCCCCTGGACCCAGGGGCCGGCGCTGCTCCAGGCCCTGCGCCTGCTCGAGGGTTTCGACCTGGCGGCGATGGGCCACCTGTCGGCCGACTACGTCCACGTGGTGGTGGAGGCGATCAAGCTCGCCTTCGCCGACCGCGACGCCCACTACGGCGACCCGGAGTTCGTCCACGTGCCCCTGGACTCCCTGCTCTCCGACGCCTACACCGGCCTGCGGCAGCCCCTGATCGACATGGCTTCCGCCTCCCCCGAGGCGCGGCCGGGGAACCCGCTGGCCTTGGAGGCCGTCGTCGAAGGCGGCGTCTTCCGGCCCGGCGGCGAGGGCACCACCACCTGCGTCGTCGCCGACCGCTGGGGCAACGTCGTCTCGGCGACGCCGAGCGCCAACGTCGACACCAGCCGCATGGACGGCGGCGAGGCGGGGGTCACCTACGGCAACCGCCTGCGCAGCCTCAACACGACGCCCGACCACCCCAACTGCATCCAGCCCGGCAAGCGCCCTCGCATCACCCTCACGCCGACGCTGGTCCTCAAGGACGGCCAGCCCGCCTTCGCCGTCAGCGTCGCCGGCGGCGACCGCCAGGACCAGACGACCCTGGCCCTGCTGCTGGACGCCATCGACTTCGGCATGACCCCGGCCGAGGCGGTGCGGGCGCCCCGGTTCAGCACCTTCCACCACCAGAACTCCTTCGACCCCAACCCGCGGCGGGACCAGACCTTCACCGACGCCGGGGCCCTGGAGATCAACGAGTCGGTGGATTCCCGGGTGCGGGCGGAGCTTCAGCGGCGGGGCCACCCGCTGCGGGTGAAGGCGGGGGCGATCTCGTCGCCGGTGATGCTGCGGGTGGAGGAGTCCAGAAGATTCCTGGCCGCCGGCGACCCCGACGCGGGACGGCACGCGGCCGGGCTCTGAGGCGCGGCGCCGGGGTGGTGCCCGAGCTCGGTCAGTCCCCCGAGTCCAGGTCGATCCCCCGAAGACCCCAGGTCACCGGATCAGGGCCACCTTCCCGATCCTCACCTGGTTCCCCGCGATCAGCCTCCACAGGTAGACCCCGCCGGCGACCTCACGGCCATCGCTGGTGCCGTCCCACTCCTTGGCGTAGACGCCCCTGGGGACGCCAGGATCGGCCACCAGGGTGGCCACAGGCTGGCCGGAGAGGTTGTAGACGATCAGGCTCACCGGGGCGTCCTCGGGCAACTGATAGTAGAACATGGTCGCCGGATTGAACGGGTTCGGGGCTGAGTGGATGACGAGCTCCCGAGGTCCTCCCATGGAGGACGGTCAACTGCGGCTGGTGATTCTCAGTGCCATCATCGGTGCCGTCGTCGGTCCCGTCATCGGTGCCGTCGTCACTCCCGTCATCCGTGCCGTCATCGGTCCCACCTCTTCTAGGGACCACCGGGGTGGTCTTGACGAGGGTGGTGTTGTCCTCGTAGTCATCGTTGTAGATCACCGTCGCCCGGAGTCTGCGTCCGACGTCGGAGGCGCTCGGTGTATAGGCAGGGCCCACTAGCAGGCCGTTGATAATGTCACGTTTTGGCACACGTTCGGTCGATCTGAGTGGAAGAGGCGCCGAGGGATGAGAAATCGTCGATCCCGGGCCCAGGTGAGGAAGGGGCCTCCGGCGCGACCCGAGAGGCCCCGAGCGGCTTGCCGCCACGCCTGGAAGAGCCCAAGAACCGCCCCCCGCGCCCGCAGACCCCTCGGGGTCCCGCAACCGGTGAGCTTCCGCATGGCCAGGCCCAGATTGAAGGCGCTGCCATGAAGGCTCAGCCGCTTGGAGATGTTGGCGTGGCCCCGCAGGGGCGTCCGCCGCAGACCCCCGCTTTCGTAGGTGTGAGCGAAACTGCGTTCCGCGCACTCGGCCCGACGCCGTTGCAGGGCGCGGCCTCGGGCCCCTCGAATCCGGCGTCGGTTGGCATACACGGCGGCCTGGGCGTCCCGGTCCTTCCACCGGCGGCGCCCGCGGTCGGGCTCGGACTGGTAGCCGCGGATCCGGGCGCGCTTCAACATCTTGGTCGTGTCGTTGCTGTGATACCCTTTGTCCGTCACCACTTCCGACATCGGTTGGCCATGCAGATGTTTCTTGGCTGTCGGATCCTGCGACACGGCCTGCAGATTCAGGTCGCTCTGGATCAGCGTCCAAGACAGCGATGCCGTGTCTCCCACGTCGGCGCCGGTCACCTGGGTGGCCACCAGGGCCTGGGTGTCCAGATCGACCGCGTGCTCGACCTTGTGTGCCAGGTGGGTCCGCCCGTCCTTCATCTTGGTGATGCGGGCCTCCGGGTCGTGGGGATGCTGCCAGTCCTGGTTGGAGCCTTTGCGCGGCCGCTTCTTGTCGAGCCGGGCCACGTCCTGGCGCGTCGGCGTCTCGATCCCTTCGGCCCGGGCCAGCTCCTCCAGGTACTCGCGGTAGCCTTGCCCGGTGTCCCGCCGCACGACGCTGCGCAGGGCGGCGTTGGCCTCCAGGGTCGTGGCGTCCACCGCCAAGGTCTTGCCCTTCAGGAGCCCTTCCTTGGCCAGCACGGTCAGCACCCAGTTGAACACCTCTTGGTAGACCTCCGGCGGCAGACGCTGACGAATGCGCGTCAGGCTCGAGTGATCGGGCGTGGCCTCGCTCAAGGCGTAGCCCAGAAACCGCCGCAGCGACAGCGAGTCGGCCACCCGCCAGGCGATGCCCCGCTCCGAGCCCAGGCCCTCGAAGTAGCCGATCAGGAGCATGCGAAAATAGACCCCCGGCGCGATGCTCGGCCGGCCCAGCTTCTCCGCGTAATACGGCGCGCACCGGGATTCCACAAACCGGTCAAATCCATGCGCCGCCAGCAGCTGATTCAGTTGCGTATAGAACGGACACCCGGGCGCCTCCGGCAGCGTGTGGGTCGGCACCCACATCTCCTGTTGCTGACTCTCGGGTCGTCGACTCATCGACATCGATCCGGCTCCTTGGGTACGTGGCCTATGCCGAATCTAGAAAGGCTCATCCGGGATTACTGTGGGTAGCCCCAACATGTTGTGGTCTCGGATAGAGGTCGAGTCCGCCGCAATGGAAGTAGATGGCGGTCTGGAAGTTCGTGCGGTTGCGATAGCCGCGGGCCAGGCGCTTGACCTTTTCCACCTGCGCGTTCACCGCCTCGTTGAGGGCGTTGGTGATCCGGTGGCGCAGGTAGGTCAGGATGTTGTCCAGCCGCCGCTTCAGCGTGCGGGCCACGGCGATCACCGGCGGCAGACGGCTGTGGGTGGCCCAGAAGTACCAGCGCCGGAAGAAGCGACGAGCCCACCCTTCCCGGCGGTAGGTCCACAGCTGGCGCAGATTCTCCTTCAGGGCCCAGGCGCGGCTGACCTGCAGGTCCATGGCCCGCAACGCCTCGAACCGGGGCAGCAGGGCCTCGGGGATCCGGTCGGGGTGGTAGAGCCAGAGGTATTTGGTCCCCGTGAGCACCTCGTCCTGCTGGGCCCGCAGCTTCTTGTGCTCCTGGCGGCGCACCCGGTCGACGGCCTCGTTCATCAGTCGCAGGACGTGGAACTTGTCGAACACGATCTTGTCCCCGGCGTCGGGCACCCAGGCTTTCACGGCCGCGATGTAGGGGTCGTGCATGTCCAGGCAGATGGCCTCGATCCGCTTCAACTCCTGTTCGTCGAAGGGGAGGAAATACTCCTCCAGGCTCTCCCGTCGACGACCGTCGGCCACGTGTTCCACGCTCTTGGTTTCCAGGTCGCAGACCAGGGTCATGTACTGGTGGCGCTTGGCGAAGGCCTTCTCGTCGACGCCGAGATGGACCGGCACCCTCCACACCTTGCGGCGCTGGCCCCGGCGAACGGCGCCGGCCAGGACGCTCGAACAGCGATCCCAACTGAGCCCGGTGAGGCGGCTCACCGCCTGCAGGCTGCACTCCTTGGCCAAGTCGATGACGCGGGCCTCCAGGGCCCGGGTCAGACCCGAGCCGGGCTCGGCCCACTCGGAAGCGATGGAGAGCACGACGTGGACCCGGCACTGGACCCGGGGCAGGCGGGTATGGACGTAGGTCGGCCGATCGCAGGTGTCCAGATGGCGCCATTCCCGCTCGGGGGCGTGGTCGTAGACGGGACACCAGGCGTCACAGCGGGGACAGCGCATCTTGACGCCGCGCTCATGGTCCACGTAGACATCGACCCGCTCCCGGTCCTGGAACCGCACCTCGAGCACAATCCAAGGGCGCTCGATTCGCAGCAGATGGGCATAGAACTGCTTGAGGTCGTCCATGGACGGCCCTCCCCGATGGCGGTGGCAAGGGACTGCGAGACTCGGTCCCTATGATACCACAACATCTTGGGGGTCCCCACTCTCAACCCGGATGAGCCTCTAGAAAAGACCGGTACGAGGGGACAATCGTCCCCTCCCCCATCCGCGCCTTTTTCAACGGACTGCTAGGTCCGGATCGTCCGCTGACTCGACGGTTCCTCCTGCCTTCGACCAGGACCACCTCATCTCTTCCGCGTCGTCAGGGTCGATCAATCTCCCTGTGATGACCTGCCCTTGAACCGGAGGATCGGCGTTGTCCAGGGAGATCTCTCCGACGGTGTTCTGCTTGAGAGTCACGGTGACGGAGTAGGCCTCCGTGGAGGCATGGGTCGCCGTGCTGCCGTTGACGCCCACGGTGTATACGTTAGCGTCGGGGTCCGTTTCATTGTAGTCCGGTCGACTACTCGTGAAGGTCAGGTCGCCGTTGTCGTCGATCGCGAAATATCCATCGGAGTTGGAGCTCAGTCTCCAGGTCACGTCCGATATACTCTCGCCGTCGGAAGTCTCTGCCGCGTACCGGCCAAATGGCCCGCGACCATCCTTGGTAGTAGTCGAGAGTCGTCGGGCCGCGGATGACCAGCGCTTGCACGGTAGTCAGTCTCGGCTGGAGAGGAGCGGTGGGCTCGCTCTGGGCGGTAAGGCTTTGTCACGAATCAACTGAACTACTGCGGGGCGCCCTTCGGTCGGCGGAACCTCGACTTATGACTCGTTTATTTGTTCGCGGAGCCTAACCTTCGCCACTGGATGCGCATCGTCGTTGTAGGTCACTGTGGCTCTGTACTTCCTGTTCAGATACCTGTCGTCGTCTGGCGTAAAGGTGTTGGTGATTTCCCCGTCCACATAGTCACCCGGCCGGCCCTCCATTGTGATCTCCTGCCATCTCCACCCCACCCTCCTCGGATTATCGCGGTCGTTGAAGGTCGCAACGATTGGCGTGCCAATCCTTGGCGGATCGCCTGTCTGGAGCGTCACGGTGCCTCGAATGTTCTTCTTGACGTCCACAGACACGTCATAGGACGTTCGACGCTGTGGGTTGATGGTCGCCACGACATCAATGTCGTACGTCCCTGCTGGGGTGCTGGCTGCATCCGCAAGGGTCAGGCTGCCCTCGTCATCGATGGCAAAGTAGCGGTCGTTGTTGTTGGTCAAGGACCACTCGACGGAGGCTCCTCCGCAGGTCCCCTCCGGGACCGAGTACTGCCCCAGAGCATTGCCCCGGTGCGTCCAGTGGGTATAGCTGCTCTCCCCTCGACAACTATCGGCACGGGAGGGGCGGGGAAGTCCCGCGTATAGATGCCGCTCCACCGATAGTGCTCCTCGTCAATGTCACTGTCGCGATCGGCCTTCGTGTCCCTGATGCAGTCGGATTCGCTTCGGATGCAGTGACCTGCCTTGACAGCCAGGGTGTAGGTCCTGCCGGGAGACATGGGCCACTCCTCCACTTGGCCCGGTCTCCACCACCTGTCATAGGGGTCGACATCGATGGAATCAATAGCCTCCCAGAATTCCACACCCCGCGGCTTCCAGGTGCCTGAGGAGGGGATGTGCTGCTGGGGGTCTCCGCCATGACAGTCTACCGAATTCACTTTGAGGAATACCATCGAAATGGGAGGGTTCTGGTCTTGCTCGCCTCCCAATTTGATTGCCACTTTGGCGCGGCTGTTGCTAAGGCATCGCGCAGAAATAAACGCTGTTCTTTTTGATGGAGGGGTGTTATCTTTGAAGCGTGGACACGGAGAGCACCCTGCGGGCGAAATGCGAAGCCCTGGCGCCGATGTTGAACGAGCGCACCCGGCGCTTGTGGGCCGCGTCGGAGGCGCAAGCCCTGGGGCATGGCGGCATTGCCGTGGTGGCCCGGGCGACGGGCCTGTCGCGGACCCGGATCGCTCGCGGCCTGCAGGAACTGCGGTCGGACGCCCCCCCGGCCGTGTGCGCCGACCGGGCGGCGGCCGCAAGCGGCGCGTCGATACCGACGTCACGCTGTTGTCGGACCTCAACGCCCTGGTCGAGCCGGTCACCGCCGGGGCGCCGGACGACAGTCCCCTGCGATGGACGTCGAAGAGCACCCGCAAGTTGGCGGTCGAGTTGCAGGCCTTGGGCCATTCGGTAAGTCCTCGCCTCGTCAGCGGACTGTTGCACGAGCTCGGCTACACGCTGCAGGCGAATCGCAAGACGAGAGAAGGCACCCAACACCCGGATCGGGACGCCCAGTTTCACTATCTCAACGACCAGGTCCGAAGGGCCCAGGCCCAAGGCCAGCCGGTCATTTGTCAAGGGACACCCAGATTCGCGCAGTTAGGGGACACCCAGATTCGCGCACCCCGGATGGTCGGGGTTGGTGGTACCGGATCGGTTTCCCTCCCTCCGGAGGTGAGGCGTGGCACCGGGCGCGGGGGTCTTCAATGCACCCCGGGGCGGAGCCCCCGCTCCCACGAAGGGCCCCTCTTCGAAGAGGCCTGGCGGTGAACGACGTACGGGTCATCGGTCCTGGGCGAGCTGCTGCTCCATGTCCCGGAGGCGGAAGCTGCGGCCGTCGATCTGCAGTACATGGCAGTAGTGCAGCAGGCGGTCCAGGATGGCCGTGGCCAGGACCTCGTCGCCGGCCAGCATCTCCGGCCATTCGCGGATGCTCTTGTTGGAGGTGATCAGGGTGCTGCCGCGCTCGTATCGATGGTTGATGACCTTGAACAGCAGGTGGGCCTGGTGCCGGTCCAGGGCCTGGAAGCCGAGCTCGTCGATGATCAGCAGACTGGTGGTCATGTACTTGCGCCGGTGCAGCCGCGAGCCGTCGGCGGTTTCGTCGCGGCGGACCACGTCGACGAGGTCGTCGGCGCTCATGAAGGCCACGGAGAAACCGTTCTGCACCGCCTTGACGCCCAGCCCGGCCGCCAGGTGGGACTTGCCCACGCCCGGGGGGCCCAACAACAGCACCACCTCCTTGCGGCGCACGAACTCGGAGGTAGCCAGCAGGTCGATCTGGCTCTTGTCGACGCTGGTCTGGAAGGCGAAGTCGAAGGTGTCCAGGGTCTTGCCTCCTGGCAGGCCGGAGAGCTTGAGGCCGGTGCGCACGCGGCGCTCCTCCCGCGACTCCTGCTCCCGCTGGCAGACCAGGTGCAGGAACTTGGGCAGGCTCAGCTCTTCCTTGACGGCCCGCTCCAGCAACTCCGGCAGGCACTGGGACACCCACTCCAGGCCCAGGTGCGTCAGCAGGGTGCGGGTGTCGTCCAGCTCGCTCTGCGAGGGGGGACGGGCGGCCATCAGCCCCGCCTCCCGGCGCGTTCCACCAGCGCCGCGTAGCCGTCGAGGGGCCGAGTGGGCGCCTGCCAGTCCCAACTCTTGGGCAGCACGATCTGCTGGGCCAAGCGCCCCAGGGGCGTGGGCGCCTCGAGATGATCCGGCGGCGCCCCCTCGTAACAGCGTTGATCGATGAGACGGCGACAGGCCGTATGGCGCGGATAGCTCATCACACAGCGGTCCTCGACGTAGATCTCGACCGTGGCGGCGCAGCCGCGCACCTGCACGGCGCGGCCCACCCAGGCGAAGGGCACGCCGTATTCGCGGCCGTCGAAGCGCACCAAGCCGTCGCGGCCCACGTCTCGCTGCACCTGCGTGTCGAAGGGGGTGGGCAAGGTTTCCGGCAGCGGCGCCAGGTGAGGCCGCTCCACCTGCCAGGACTCGGCCACCGACTGGCCGGTCAGCGGACAGCGCAGGCGCTCGGCCGACTCGAGCACCCGCAGATCGGACGCCGTCTGCAACTCGGCCAGGGTCTCGAAGCGCTCGTTGCGCCGGATCAGATTCCAGCGCACATCGCGCACCCGCCGCTCGACCTTGCCCTTGTCGGTGGGCCGGCGGATCCGGCAGGCGTCCGGCACGAAGCCCAGCGGCCGGGCGTAGGCGGCGTAGTCGTCGTTGAGGATCGCCCACGGCCCGCCGCGGCGGACCACGGCGGTCTTGCAGTTGTCGAAGCGCACGCTCCAGGGCACCCCCTGTACCGCCTCGAAGGCGCGATTGTGCGCCTCCTGCCAGGACAGCTGGCCCTGGTCGAGCCGCCACTGCACCGACCACATGCGCGAAAAGCTGAGCGACAGGCTGAAGGCGCTCAGCCGCGTGCGACCACCCAGCTCGCGCACCTGCACCCAGGGCTCGACCCAGTCCACCTGCGCCTGGCTGCCCGGCCGCACCTCCACCCGACGCAGCGGGCGCACCTTCGGCGGCGGCCGGCGTCGCCGCACATAGCGGGCCACCGCCTTGTAGGTCCCCCGGTAGCCGTGCTCGCGGACCAGGGTGTCGTAGAGGGCCCGCACCGGCTCCGGCCGCTGGCCCTCTTGCACACGCTCTTGCTGTCCCTGGATCCACGCCTGAATCACCCCGTCATGGGCCGAACAGGCCTCCGGCTTGCACCGACGGCCGTCCTCCGCCCCCTCGGCTCGACGCTTGAGCCGGTAGCGAAGGGTGCTCTCGGCGACCCCCAACTCCTGGGCCGCCGAGCGAACGCTGTGACCGCACTCGGCGGTCAGGACTTGCGCACACACCAGATCTCTCTCCCGCAACTTGGTCATGCCCGGCCCCCTTGCCTGAGGAACGATTCCTCCAAGGATGGCGCCGAGCGACGGATCGCGGGGTGCGCGAAAGTAGATGTCCCTTAAGAGCGAAAATCGGTGGATTCCTTACATCATTTCGGTGGACACCAAGAAGAAGGAGCTGATCGGCGACTTCAAGAACGGGGGTCGAGCCTGGCGTCCGAAGGGCGATCCGGAACGCGTGAAGGTCCACGACTTCCTCATCCCCACCCAGGGCAAGGCGATTCCCTACGGGGTCTACGACCTGAGCCGCAACGAGGGCTGGGTCAGCGTTGGGGTCGACCACGACACCGCCCACTTCGCGGTGAACACCATCCGCAGCTGGTGGCAACGCATGGGACGCCCGGCCTACCCGGCGGCCTCGCACCTGTGGATCACGGCCGATGCGGGGGGCAGCAACGGCCCGAGACTGCGATTGTGGAAATGGGAATTGCAGCGCTTTGCCGATCGCACGGGCCTGACGATCACCGGCTGTCACTATCCTCCGGGCACGAGCAAGTGGAACCGCATCGAGCATCGCCTGTTCTCCTATATCGCCAAGAACTGGCGAGGCCAGCCGTTGGTCAGTCTGGCCACGGTGGTCAACCTGATCGGCCGGACGACCACGACGAAAGGGCTTCGAGTGCGCTCGGAGATCGACAAGCGATCGTATCCCAAAGCTGTGGTCGTCAAGGACGAGCAAATGGAGCGGATCGATCTCTTGCCGCATGAGTTTCACGGGGACTGGAACTACACGATCCGGCCCACATCGGCCAGCCGAAGTGAATCATCTGTTTCGTGACAAAGCCCTAGTCCTCCCTGTAGGATAGCTGTATGGAGGGATTTTCTTGCCTACTGAACTACCTGCTACACTTCTAAATGCTCTTTGAACTGATTCCGCGGCCGGATTGTTGAAGAAGTTCTTCGACCCATCAAATTAACGAGGAGAAATGTGATGGAATTTCCAGCACCGTAATCGTTTGGAGGAAGGGTGTTTCTGCTTTGTGGTCACGGCTGGAGACGCTAAGATTGAGAACCCTCTTTGCGTTCTCTCTGATGGCCTCGCGGCTCTCTTTGATGGCTTCGCTTAGGTCGGTCATGTATAACTCCTTGAGTTAAGGTTATTTCAGCGGAGGAGAAGAAGGGAAGGGACCTCCCAAGGGAAGGCACCAGAGGTCCCCGGATCAGCCCCTTCTCCCCCTCCGATCAATCAGGGGTCGAGGATCTTCGTCCTCGTGCAGTTTGGTTCAGGATTCACCCACTCCCCGTCATAGTAGTAGGTGGTCCCGTTCTTGTCCTCCGAGTCGTTGGAGATCAGCAGTGCGTCGTTGTGGCACTTGATCCCCGCCGCGGAGAAGTCGAACGTTGCGCACTCGGCTACGGCATCCCCTCTTTCCCATACGTCGTCAGGGCAGTCGGATTCCTTGGACGTGCACTGAGGCTCGTATCTCGGGTCCCCGTCGAGGCGGGCGATAACCTCGGTGGTTGTCCACTCTCTGGTGTGGTAGTGGTAGTACAGAGCTTTGCCCCGGCCCACTCCGTCGTGCGGCACCGGGAGCACCTTGTACACGTCTTTCCGCTCCCACCGGGTGTCTATCACGGTTTGAGACGGGAACTTGCAGCCCCAGCAGTCATACAGCTTCTTGGGCGTCCCGATCCTGTGCTTGTAGCCGTGTCCCTCGGCCTCCTTGACCGCCAGCCCCAGGACCGCGACCACCAGCCCGACGACGATAGTGATTCTCATGCTTTCCTCCCTGCGAGTGAGTTAGAACGAAAAGAACGCCTCAGTCCTCGCCCCTCCTAAAGCAAGGCTAAAGATGGTTCGCACGATGTCTCGGCCGTCCCTGGGCCGGTTCATCCTGGTGTAACGCAAGGACACTCCTTTCTGAGTCCGCAGGCCGACCCGGTTGAAGGGCCTCCAGGCTACCCCGATCCCTGTTCCGCACCCCAAAATCAAGGTGCTGCCCTTTAGCTCTCCTTCGCTGGTGTGTCGGCTACTCCTTTCGGATAAGCTGACGAACCAGAAGGGTTTGATTTTGCCCTTGCCCTCCCGGTAGCGGTGGTGGATCAGGCTTATCTCTGCGCTGACCCTACCGGCTTCGAGGTCTCCGATCTCCTCTTTCACCCACTCCCCTTCTGGCCCCGTGGTGACCTGTGATACCTCACCCTGGCTGCTGGAGATCAACCCTCCTATTTCCAGTCCCCAGGCCGAGCTACCGCTGCTCCTCCAGACGCTGACCTTGTCCATGTCAGGTACGGTCAGCCCAAGAGCATACTTATCCTCCGGCTCGGCATCGGCCCAGGTGAAGGCCAATGCCGAGCCTACGAAGATGAGCCTTTTCACGAGGTCTTGCGCACATACCAGCAGGGGTAGTAGTGGTGGTAATAGTAGTAGTCGTAGCCGGAGATTCCGTCGTCCACGGGCAGGTAGGTTTCTTCCGGGTAACCGTCCTGGCAATTCGTGTCGTTGTAGAAGCAGTAGCCGAGGGAGTTCCCATACGGCTTTTTGACCTTCTCGTCCGCGCACTTGCTCTCCCACACGTCACAGTCGTAGGAGTAGCGGGGGTGGGGATAGGTGAAGTCCTGGGAGGTTGTCCACTCGGATACGTGGTAGTGGTTGACCGGATTGACGGCCTTGCTGTGGGTGTCGCCGCCGGGGTCCTCGCTGTACAGGTTGGATCTCTTCCAGGTGGTTGTCACCCGGTAGATGGAGAGCCCGCTTACGCAGGCCTCTCTTTCTCCGATCTTCTGCTTCTCCCCCTTCCTGACCAGTGATCCGTGCCCGTAAACGTCACTGACGATCAGGACGCATCCGAGCAGAAGGAGTCCCGCCAAAATCTTGCAGCGCATGATTCTACTCCTTGAGAGGAGCCCACTCGTCAGTGAGCTTCTCGATGATGAAGAATTTTGCCTCGAAAGACTTGCTGATCTCCGAGGCGGATTTGCGGCACTTGTCGATGGTGCCGCATGCTAGGGGTCTCTGCGGAACGTGTCAATGCGAATGAGACACTTCGGTTGATAGTTTACTGTCCTCCTTCGGCTCGCATTCGATGGTCTTCGGAGGCGGGTTGATCCACACTTCGGCCGGGAGTTCGGGCGCCTGGGGCGGCCCCTGGACGAAGCGCTCGGGATGGCGTGCGTAGGCGTCCTCGAGGACGCGTTGCCGTTCGGCCTGGAGCGAGCCGGCCCGGCCTTGATGGACGGCTTCCGGGGTCAGCAGGCCGAGTCCGCTGTGGCGATGTTGGGTGTTGTACCAGGGAAAGAACGAGCGGCAGTAGGTTCGAGCCTGCTCCGGGTCGGCAAAGCGGCCCGGGTAGGTGCGGGCGTATTTGACCGTTTTGAACTGACTTTCCGAATACGGGTTGTCGTCGGCGGTGCGCGGCCGGCTGTAGCTGGCCCGGATGTCGAGATCGACGAGCAGCTGCGAGAAGCTCTTGGCCGTCATGGGGGCGCCCCGGTCCTGGTGCAGGGTCAGTTGCCCCGGCGCGATCCCTTGCCGGTGGCAAGCGGCCTCGACCAGGCGCCGGGCGCGGCCGGCGCTTTCCCCGGTGGCCACCATCCAGGCCACGACGTAGCGCGAAAACAGATCCAGCACCACGTAGAGCGGATACGTCTCCCCTCGACGCGGACCGGCCAGGCGGGTGATGTCCCACGTCCAGATCTGGTTGGGGGCCGTGGCCACCAGCCGCGGCGGCTCGGCCCGGGGGTGGCGGCGTTGGCGGCGACGTTCCCGCACCTCGCCGGCGTCGTGCAGCAGACGATACATCGTGCGCACAGAGCACAGGTAGCGGCCTTCCTCCAGCAGGCTCGCGTAGACGGCGGCCTGACGGCGGCCGGGGCCTGATCGACGAACCGGTCTTCGTGCAGGGTCGCCAGCACCTGGGCGCGTTCGGCCGGCGCCAGGGCGCGAGGCGAACGGCGCGGGGCCGGACCCGGCCGGGCCCCCGGCCGCTGGCGGTGCCGGTAGATCGAGGCCCGGGGCACCCCCAGAGCCCGGCACGCCGGCGCCACCCCGACCAAGGGCGCCAACTGTTCGACCGCGGCTCTCATTCGTCGTCGGCGTTGGCGGGCCGGTTCAGGGGGATCCCCAGGATCTCGGAGGCTTTTTTTGGATCTCGAGAATCGCCTGGGCCTGCGCCAGACGCCGCTGCAGGCGGGCGTTCTCCTGGCGCAGCCGCTCGTTCTCGCGGGCCACCGGGTCGCGGCGACGGCCCTGGGGCCCCCGGGGTTTGGCCAGGGCCTGCAACGAGCCTTCCCGGCGCGCCCGCCGCCAGGCGGTCAGCTGCGAAGAATACAGGCCCTCGCGGCGCAGCAAGGCGCCGACCTCGCCCGGCGCCCGGCAGGCCTCGGCTTCTTCCAGGATCCGCAGTTTGTATTGGGCACTGAAGCGACGGCGCTTGGCCCTCTCCGGCACTTCCGAATCCGGAGCGGGCGCCGCCTTGGAGGGCCCTCCAGGGACCCTGGCTCCCTTCGACCATTGTCCGTGCTCATCCTTGCTCTCCTTGCCGCCCTCCAACAATACTAAACTCGGATGGCAAAGTGTCTCACTCTATACTGGCACGTAGGGCTGGTCGCCGACAACATCGTGCGCCTCGCGCGCCTGCTGTGCCGAACGCGGTACCAGCCTGCCGAAGGCCAAGCGAATCCTCTCGGCCTCCTCGGCTTTCCATTAGGAATAATACCCTACGGATATGTGATTCTTGTGTGCCTTCCGGGGGGGCAGGGGATGTTTTCTTGTGTGTCTCGGGCCTATTTTTCAAACGGATTCGACCCCTTCACCCCGAATCAGATCCCGGACCGAGGCGAGCAACATATGAGACCTGCGGGCACCTTAGGCGATTGCTATAGCGGGGATTCGGGACGTATGCGTATATTTTCCAGTGACTTGCTGTCGGTGGCCGCCTCCCCCGCCGGCTCCCCCGCCTTGACGAAGGAGGGGGGCGATGACCGCGATTCTCTCTCTGGCGCCCTTTCAGCAGCGGCAGCTGTGGGAGCGCTTCCGAGATCACACGCACGAAGCCCTGGATGCGTTGCCGGATCGGCTGGAGGCGGGCATGACCCAACCCGACGGTCTCCCAAGAGCGCGCCGGACTCACCGCAGCCCTGGTGGAGGCCTTCGTCGAACGCCGCCATGGCCCGTGGCTGACGCAACAAGAGGCTGCTTGCCCGAGTGTGAGCGCCTCCTGCCCGCGCGTCCATCGCGCTCGCGCACGGTCGAGACGCTGCTCGGGCCGGTGACCTTGGAGCGTCCCTATTTCTACTGCCCGGCCTGTCACCACGGGTTCTATCCGCTGGACGAGGCCTTGGCCCTGTCGGGGCACCGCAAGCAGGGGGACGTGCAGCAGGCCGGGGTCAAGCTGGTGCTGGAGATGTCCCACCAGCGCGCCTCGAAGCTGTTGGACGAGCTCACGGACGCGTCGGTGAGCGACAGTGTGATTCACGGGTGCTGCAACAGACCGGGGCGTTGGACGTGCTGCAGGTGTGTCCGGACGCGGCCGACATCCAGGATCGCATTGCGCAAGCGGCCGCCGGCCGCAAGTGGCGGCCGATCGTGGTGTTGGCCATCGACGCGGCCGACGTGCCCAGTCGTCCCGAAACCGCCAAAGGGACGCGTCCCGGGCGCAAGAAGAGCCGGGCCCGGCGAAAGCGCTGGCAGGGGGAATACCGCGAGGCCAAGGGGTTTCGCTTCTACCTAGTCGACGAAGTGACCCTGGCCCGCCTGTTCTGCGGCGAGGCGACGGGCGTGGTCTGGGGTCTGCAGCGCATGCAGCCGGTCTCGGACGAGGCCGAAGAGGCGATCGGAACGGCCCTGACGTACCTGCACAAGCGGCTGCACCAAGCCCTGGCGATCAGCGATTCAGTGGAGCGGAGGTGCGGTTGGAGCTGGAGAGGCGGGGCCACCCGCTGGAGTCACGGCAGGGGGCGGTCTCGTCGCCGGTGATGGTGCGGGCGGAGGAGGCGGAAGGATTCCTGGCCGCCGGCGACCCCGGGGCGGGATCAGCGCTCCAGCACCATCCCCTCGCGCTCGATGCGCTCGAACATCGCCCGGTACTCCGGCGAGCCGTCGTCGTCCCAGTAGTCGGTCTCGATGGGGGCGTCGTAGCTCATGGGGATCAGCCGCCGACGGTCGGGGCGCACCATGAAGATCGACTCGGCGGGATCGGCGATGTTGTACATGCGGGCGCCGTTGGCAAAGCGGGAGCGGACGATCCACTTCGGCTGCTCGGGCAGCTCGAGCCCCTTCAGGCGCTCCAGGGCGCCGCGGTCCAGGGTGACGCCGAGGCCCGGCTTCTCGGGCACCCGCAGGAACCCGTTCACCGGCTGCGACCGCTCGTGGACCACGTCGTCGGCCCAGGTCTCGCAGTCGCTGAAGAAGTGGAAGCTGGCCGTGGGGAAGGCGGCCATCATGTGGCAGGTCATGGCCCGGGTGATGTCGCCGCCCACGTTCTGCAGCATGAAGGGGATGCCGCCGGCGGCGAAGAGCCCGGCCCGGCGCGCGGCGTCGCCGATGCGGGAGTGGCCGAGCATGTAGGCGTCGGCGGCGCCCATGAGGACCTCGTAGGTCGCCCCCAGGGGACAGTGGTGGAGGACCACCGGCAGGGGGCTGCGCTTGCGCAGCTCGATGTAGCCGGGCAGGTCCTCGGCGGGCAGGGCGTCCTCGAAGCAGCCGGCGATCGGATAGCGGGCCAGCTTCGTCAGGAGGGTGAACATGTGGTCGTCGGTGCCGTGCATGGTGAAGTCGTAGTGGACCCGGAACCCCTTGGGCGCCGCCGCCTGCATCGCCTCGGTCTGGTCGATGACGTTCTCGAAGGGGGAGAGGTGGTACTTCAGCCACGTGTAGCCCTGCGCCGAGTACTGGCGCACGGCCTCGGCCATGCGGTCGGGATGGGTGGAGACCGTCCAGCTGCCCACCGGCACCCACGACCGGTGCTTCTGGCCGAAGAGCTTGTAGACCGGCACCCCCGCGGCCTGCCCCATCAGGTCGTACATCGCCGTGCCCAGCCCGAGGGAGACCTCGTCGCCCACGTGGTCGAAGGGGCTGGTGCCGATGTAGCGGTCCACCGTCTCCTGCGGCTCGGTGGAGCCGCTCTCCCCCAGGCCGGTGAGACCGTCGTCGGTGTGGGCCACGTAGATCGTCCGCCGCGTCGGCCCGTAGTAGTGGTTGAGCTGGTAGCTGATCCAGTCGACGTACGGAAGGGTGATCTGGTGGACCTCGATCTCCGTGACCTTCATGGCTGTCCCCAGGTGAGCAGGACGCCGAGGGCCTTGTCCCGCTCATCGCGCAGGAGCCGGTAGGCCTCGGCGGCCTCGGTGCAAGGCAGGCGGTGGGTGGTCAGACCGGCCACGTCCAGCTCGCCGCGCTCGATCATCTTCAGCACCTGGCGGCGGTTGTACTGCTGGGTCCAGGGCCAGGCCGGCGTCGCCGTGGTGGGGCACTTCGGCTGGTGGCAGCCCACCAGGGTCAGCTCCTTCTGGTGGAAGTCCATGAAGTCAACCTCCACCTTGCGGTGCCAGATCGACCCGAGGGCCATGATGCGGCCCCCGATGCGGGCCATGTCGAAGAGCACCGGCAGGATGTCGGGATAGCCCGAGGCCTCGATGGCGATGTCGAGTCCCCGGTCCCCGGTGACGGCGGCGACGCGGGAGGGCAGGTCGTCGCCGGCCAGGAGGGTGTGGGTGGCGCCCGAGGCGGCGGCGGTCTGAAGGCGGGCGGCGCTCAGATCGACGGCGATGAGCAGCTCGCACCCCGTGCACGCCGCCAGCTGCAGGGCGAGCTGGCCCACCAGGCCCATGCCGGTGATGGCGGCGAACTCCCCCAACTCCAGGCGCGCCTTGCGGACCCCGTGCATGGAGACGCTGCCCAGGACCCCGTAGGCGCCGTCGTCGAAGGAGACGCCCTCCGGCAGCTTCGCCAGCGACCGCGGCTCGGTGGAGACGGTGACGTGACTCGCGTGGTGGCCCAGGGAGAGGACCCGGTCGCCGACGGCGTACTCGCCGGAGTCGTCGCCGAGGGCGAGGACGCGGCCGGTGTTGGAGTATCCGGGGATGTAGTCCCGGGTGCGTTGCTGCTCCTGGCTGCCGAGCTCGGTGCCGGCGCTGATGAGGGTGCGGACGGTCTCGACGAGCGCCTGGCCCGGGCCGGGCGGCGCGATCTCGAAGGGCTCGGTGCCGATCCCGCCGTCGGGGCGGACGACGACGCGGTGGCCTCTGGAGGGGATGGGGTTGTCTGGCATGGGGTCCAGGGATGAGGCGAGGGCACGTCGGCCGGTGGCGCAGGTCCAGGGCAGGCCACTACCATAGCCCGCTCCGCACCCCCGCGCCAAGGATGAGGAGACCCGTCCCGCCCATGGTCCGAGACCAGTCCACTTCGCGCCCCGACCCCGCTCCCGGGGGGACTGCCTCTGGCGGAGCGACCGCCTCGCCGGCGGGGAGGATCCTGCCGACGGCGGCCCCGGGCCGGGGGCCGCGGCTCCCCTCCCTCCCGGCGCTCCTCTTGCTGCCACCGACGGCCGCCCTCGCCGCCGAGCCCGAGCCCCCCGACTCAGCGCAGTACACGGCGCCGCCGGTGGTGGTGACCGCGGTCCGGGAGGCGGCCCCCCTGGAGCGCCTGCCGCTGGCGGTCTCCGCCGTCGGGCAGGACCGCTTCGCGCCCGGTGAGAAGTCGCTCTCCCTAACCGAGGCCCTGCGCCAGGTGCCGGGGCTGCACGTGGCCGAGCGCAACAACCCGTCCCAGGGGCCGCGGCTGATGGCGCGCGGCCTGGGAGCGAGGGCCGCCTTCGGGGTGCGCGGCGTCAAGGTCCTGCTCGACGGGGTGCCCCTGACCACCCCCGACGGCCAGACCCAGCTCGGCAACATCGACCTGGCCGCGGCCGGCCGGGTGGAGGTCCTGCGGGGACCCAACTCGAGCCTCTACGGGAACGCCGGCGGCGGCGTGGTCTCCGTCCACACACGCCACCCCGAGGCGGCGGGCGTGCGGGTGAAGCCGCGCCTCGTTGCCGGCAGCGACGGCCTGTGGCTGCGCCAGGCCACCCTCACCGGGGGCGGACGCCACTCCTTCCACCTGTCGGCGCGGCAGCTGGACCTCGACGGCTACCGCGACCACTCCGAGGCGCGGGTGCGGGGGCTGAACGCGGTGGTGCGCTCGCGCCTGCGTCCGTCCTGGGAGCTGGTGTGGGTGGTCAACCTCTACGACGCGCCGTACCTGCTCAACCCGAGTTCCCTGATCCGGGGGGACGCGCGCGACCGGCCGCGCTTCGCCCGCGGATTCATCGTCCGGCAGGGGGCCTCCAAGGAGGCGCGGCAGAGCCAGGGCGGGATCACCCTGCGCCACACCGGCGGAAACGGGCGGACCGAGCTGACCCTCTACGGGGTCGACCGCGGCCTGCTGAACCCGATCCCCGGGGCGGTGATCGACCTGGAGCGCCGCGCCGGCGGCCTGCGGGCCGTGCACGGGCGGACCCTGCGCCTGGCGGGCCTGCCGGGCAGCTGGAAGGCGGGGGTGGACCTGGAGGCCCAGCGGGACGACCGCCGCGAGCACGGGAACGAGGGCCTCGCCGACCCGGACACGGACCCCGCCCGGGTGCCGGAGAGCGTCGCCCTCGGGGCCCTGCTGCAGGACCAGGAGGAGTCGGTGGGCAGCGCCGGCGCCTTCGCCGCCCTCGCCCTGCATCCGCGGCCGGGCTGGACCCTCAGCCTGGGGGGCCGCCTGGACCGCTACGGCTTCGAGGTCTCCGACCGCCTCCTGGACGACGGCGACGACTCCGGCACCCGCAGCCTCTCCCAGTTCAGCCCCTCCGCCGGCCTCGGCTGGCAGCTTACGCCGCGGAATCTGCTCTACGCCTCGTACGGGACCGCCTTCCAGACGCCGACCACCGTGGAGCTGGGCAACCGGCCCGACGGCGGCGGCGGCTTCAACCCCGACCTCGACCCGGAGAGCGTGTCCAGCTTCGAAGTCGGCCTGCGGGGGAGCGACCGCTCCGGACGCCTGACCTGGGACGCCGCCGTGTACCGGCTGGCGGTGGACGGCATGCTGATCCCCTTCCAGGTGGAGGACCCGGCGAGCGAGGCCGTGTACTACCGCAACGCCGGGCGCACTTCCAGCCGCGGCCTGGAGGCGGCCCTGGGCGCCCGCCGCGGCGCCTGGCGCGCCGATCTCTCCTATACCTTCATGGACTTCCGCTTCGACGACTACGTGATCCGCTCCGGCGAGGAGCCCGTGCAGCTCTCCGGCCACCGGGTCCCCGGCCTGCCGCCGCACCGGCTGCTGCTCGACGCCGCCGGCGACCTGCCCCTCGGACTGCGCGCCGAGATCGAGACCGAGTGGGTGGCCGGGTACTACGCCAACGACCACAACGGACCGCCGCCCGGAAGCGCCGCCGCCCCGAGCGACTTCCGCAACGACACCTACGCCGTCACCGGCCTGCGCCTCACCGCCCCCCTCACCCTCGGCTTCGGGGGCGTGCGCCTCTTCACCGGCATCGACAACCTCCTCGACGCCGCGTACAACGGCTCCATCACCCCCAACGCCTTCGGCAGCCGCTTCTTCGAGCCCGCCCCCGGACGCACCTGGTACGCCGGGCTCGAGGCGGACCTCGGCCCACCCTGAAAGGAGTTTCGCCCGTGTTGATCGGATACGTCAGCGACGAGCGCTACGTCGCCGTCCCCGACGTCCTCTTCGAGTTCGAGAACGAGAGCGGCCGCGTCGTGGAGTCGCGGTCGAGCATCACCGGCGCCGTGCGCGCCGACCTGGAGCCGGGGCGCTGGAACGTCGCCCTCGGCCGGGACGGCTACGGCGCCAAGCGCACCACCCTGGAGCTGCCGCTGGCCGAGCCCCACCACTTCCGGCTGCTGCGGGACCAGCTGATCGGCTACATGTGGCCCAAGTGGGTCCGCTCCGGGGAGAGGTCCGAGTTCCGCGTCCACTCCGACGAGGCCTACAAGCTGGAGCTGTGGCGCTACGGCTGGGAGAAGGAGCTGATCCGTACCATCGGCTGGTACGACGAGCACGGCCCGCGGGCGACGGTGCAGATCACCCCCGACGGCGACTACACGCAGACGGGGGTGCAGTTCAACCACCGGGGATACGCCCGCAGCGCCCACAAGCAGTTCCTCACCGCCCCAAACCGCTCCGGCCTCTACTACCTGCACGCCAAGGGCGAGTCCGGGGCCTTCTTCTCCTTCCCCTGGCTGGTGGCTCCCGACCGCCCGCGGGCCCCGCTGGCGGTCCTGGCGGCCAACATCAACTGGAACTGCTACAACAACTTCGGGGGCCGCTCGAACTACATCCACGCCGACGGCCTGACGCCGTCGCCGGCGATGAACGCGCGCCTGGAGCTGCTGCGCTACACCGACCCCGACCACATGCTCTTCGCCGCCGACCACTACCCGCCGCTGTCCTTCGACCGCCCCGAGCCGATCAACCACATCGACGAGCACGAACGCATCACCGACCCCATCGAGGGGCGCAGCAACTGCCACGTGGCGCCGGCGGAGTGGCGGTTCTTCGGCTGGCTCGACCGCGAGGGCTACGACTACGACCTCTACGCCGAGACCCAGCTCCACGACGGCAGCCTCGACCTGGGCCAGTACCGGGCCCTGGCGGTGAGCGCCCACCCCGAGTACTGGTCGGCGAAGATGTACTTCGCGCTGAAGGAGTGGGTCTTCGAGGGCGGCGGGAAGCTGCTCTACCTCGGCGGCAACGGCCTCAACTGCGAGGTGGAGTTCCTCGACGACACGACGATCACCGTCCACAACGGGCCCTACGGCGGCGGCTTCTTCCACCTGCAGAAGATCGGCTACGAGAGCCGCTTCCATCTGCGCCACGAGTCGGAGGCCAACCTCCTCGGCGTGACCTGCTCGGAGACCGGGATCATGACCGGCGCCCCGTACCGCGTCATCGAGCCCGGCCACTGGATCTTCGAGAACACGGGCCTGCGCCAGGGCGACCTCTTCGGCGAGGAGTGCCTGCACATGCGCTGCCCCGGCGGCGCCTCCGGCCACGAGACCGACAAGGTCTCGGCCAGCTCCCCGGCCAACGCCAAGCCCCTGGCCAAGGGCCTCAACCCCGACGACGGCGGCGCCGAGATCGTCTGCTTCGACACCCCCTCCGGCGGCCACGTGTTCTCGGTGGGCTCGATCTCGTGGCCGGCGTCGCTGCCCGTGGACGAGCAGGTCTCGCGCATCACCCGCAACGTGCTGCAGCGGTTCCTGGCCTGAGCGGGACCGGCGCCCGGGACCGGCGGGCCGGGGCCGGAGGTTTTCTCGCGAGGGTCTAAACCTCCGGCCCTCCGGCTTCGTCAAACCTGTCGAGAAACAACAAACCTCGACAGCGGAGCCGGTCGCCGATGCCAGCCGCACTCGCCCTCGAGGCGAGCCTCCCGAAGAGGGGCCCCTTGCCCGCCGACCCACAGCAAGCCGAGCGCGAGACCATCGCCGCCTGCCGGCGGGGAGACCTGGGCGCCTACGAACGGGTCTTCCGCGACCATCAGCGGCGCCTCCTCGGCGTGGCCGCGCGCATGCTCGGCGACCCTGCCGATGCCGAGGACGCCGTGCAGACCGCCTTCGTCCGCCTCTACCGGAGCATCGGCCGCTTCCGCGGCGAGGCCGGCCTCGGCACCTGGCTCATGCGCATCCTGATCAACGTCTGCCACGACATGCTGAGGGCGCGGAAGCGCCGTTTCGAGCTCCGGCCCGCCGAGCCCGCTCCCGGGCCCGGACCGGACCTGCGGCTGCAGCTGCAGGAGGCGATCCTCTCCCTGCCGGAGCGCATGCGCGCCTGCTTCGTGCTGTATGCCGTGGAGGGCTTCCCCCAGAAGGAGATCGCCGAGATGCTCCGGATCCGCGAGGGCACCGTGAAGGCCCAGGTCTTCCAGGCCAAGGAGCGCCTGCGGGCCATCCTGACCGACGAGGAGGATTCGCCATGAGCTGCGACCGCTACCGCGAGCGCGAGACGGGACGCCTGGAGGAAGAGGCCTTCCAGGCCCACCTGAAGGACTGCGACATCTGCCGGGAGCGCCTGCGCCAGGACGAGGTCATCGACGAGCTGGCCGCCAACCTCCCGGAAGTGACCGAGCCCCCCTTTCTGTGGGAGCGCGTCGAGGGGGCCCTCCGCGCCGAGCAGCGGCGCGCCCGGCGGCGCACGTGGGTCTACCGGGCCGCCGCCGTCCTCGTGGTCAGCCTCGGGCTGGGGGCGTTGATGCAGCAGGGGAGCGGCATCCCCGAGCCGGCCACCGGCCTCTACACGGCCGAGGCCCTGGAGAAGGTCCGCGACCGGGAGCGGGAGTACGCCGCCGCCATCGAGGAGCTGGAGGAGATCGCCGGCGAGCGCATGGAGCGCATGGCTGCTGGCCCTGCGGGAGACGCGGAGCTGGCCTTCCTCTACCGCGACAAGATCGCCACCATCGACACCCAGATCGACCGCTGCCTGCGGGCCCTGAGCGGCAACCCGGCCAACACCCACATCCGCCGCTACCTGCTGCTGGCCCTGCGGGACAAGAGAGAGACCCTCGAAGAGATCGTGCAGCTCGAGCTGTAAAGGGAGGAACCGTCATGATCACTCGAACCGCCGCGCTGCTGTCCCTGGCCCTGCTGGCCGTCCCCCTTCCCGGAAAGGCGGACTCCCTCGATATCGCCGTGGGCGGCGTCGGCCTGAGCCTGGGCAACTCCAGCCGCATCACCGGGGTGCGGGTGAACCTCGTCGACCACGAGGTGCGCCGCGTCACCGGCGTCAACCTGACCCTGTGGAAGGCCCGCCGGAACCCCGACGCCCTGGTCCGCGGTGTCGCCGTCGGCCTCGTGGGCCCGTACGCCCACCGCCTCGAAGGCATCGCCGTCGGCGGGCTGTTCGCCATCACCGAGCAGGACCTCCGCGGCATCGCCGTGGGCGGCCTCGGCGTCGACGCCGGCCGCGACATCCACGGGATCGGGGTCGGCCTCGGCGGCGTGGTCGCCGTCCGCCACCTGAGGGGGATCGCCCTGGCCGGCGCCCGCGCCGGCGCCCGCGGCGACGTGCACGGGGCGGCGGTCACCCCGGGTCTGGCCTCGGCCGGGGGCAAGGCCCGGGGGGTCCTCGCCGGGGGGCTGGTCGCCCGGGCCAGGGAGGAAGCCAGCGGCGCCCTGCTCTCCGCGGGCGGGGCCTGGACCGGAGGCGACGGCAGGGGCCTGATCCTCGGGGGGCTCGGCGCCGGCATCGGCGGCGACTTGGGGGGGATCCTCGCCGGAGGGCTGGGGGCGGGGGCGGGTCACGACGCCCGCGGCATCATCCTCGGCGGCTTCGGCGCCGGGGCCGGGCACGACCTGGAAGCCGGCGCCGTGGTCGGCCTGGTCGGCGCCGGCGTCGGCCACGACGCCCGCGGGATCGTCCTCGGGGGTGTCGGCGCGGGCGCGGGACATGACGTGACCGGGATCGTCGGCGGGGGGCTGGGCGCAGGCGCGGGACACAACGGCCGCGGACTCGTGGTCGGCGGTTTCGGCGCGGCGTCGGACACGACCTCACGGGAGTGGCCGCGGGCGGCCTCGGCGCGGGGGTCGGACACGACCTGCAAGGGGGCGCCGTGATCGGCCTGGTCGGCGCCGGCGTCGGACGCCATGCCCGCGGCATCGTCCTCGGGGGGGCCGGCGCCAGCGTCGGGAGCGACCTGAGGGGGATCCTCGGCGGCGGACTCGGCGCCGGAGCCGGACACGACGCCCGCGGCCTGGTCTTCGGCGGTCTCGGCGCCGGGGTGGGCCACGACCTCACGGGGATCCTCGCCGGGGGTCTGGTCACGGGCGTGGGCCACGACCTGCGCGGCGCCGCCGGCTCCGCCGGCGTCGTCGCCGCGGGGCATGACCTGACCGGTATCGCCGTCGGCGGGTTGGGCGTCGTCGCCGGCGGCTCGGGCCGGGGGATCCTCCTCAGCCTCGTCGGGGTCGGCGCCGGCGAGGGGCTGAGCGGCCTCATCGCCGGCGGGGTCACCGCCTTCGCGCCGAGTGTGCGCGGGCTCTCCGTGAGCGCCGCCAACGGCATCTCCGTGGGAGGCCGTCACCTGCCCGGCGGCTCCGGCCGCTGGTTCGAGCCCGTCAACGAACGCTTCACCGGCCTGTCCGTCGGACTGGTCAACTACAGCCGCCAGCTGAAGGGGGTGCAGGTCGGGGTGCTCAACTACGCCGGCAACAACCCCCGCTGGGCCCGGCTGCTGCCCCTCGTCAACGCGAACCTGTAGAGGAGGAACCCATGGGACGCATTCCCAACCTGACTCTGATCCTCCTGCTCGCGGCCACCTTCTGGAGCCAGGCGGGAGCGGATGCCCGCGAGATGATGCGGCGCACCTACGCTCGCAGCGCTCCCGCCGAGTCGGGAAGCCGCCTGCGGCTCGAAGCCCACAACGCCGACATCACCATCACCGGCACCGGCGGCGACTCGCTGGCCGCGGAGGCCGTGGTCGAGATCAGCGGCGGCGACTCGGCGGCCGTGGAGGAGTACCTCCAGGCCGTGACCCTGGTCCTGGAGAGCGACGGAGACGGGTTCTACGCCCGCCTCGACACGCCGGAACGGCCCGAGGGCGAGGTCACGACGGCCGTCGGCTTCCTGCGCGGGATGTTCTACGAGGACGGGGGAGCCAACCTCGGTCTGTCCATCTCCACGCGGCTGCGGGTGCGCGTGCCCCCGCGCTGTTCCGTCGATCTCTTCAACCGCTACGGCGACGTGCGCGTCGAAGGCCTCGACGGGGAGCTGAGCCTCGACAACAACTCCGGGGGCGTGGAGGTCCTCAACGCCGGCGGCTCCCTGTCGGCGGCCAACGACTACGGCGAGGTGGGGGTGCACGGTTTCCGCGGACCCGTGACCGTGAGGGGCAACAGCACCGAGGTCACCCTCTCGGAGGTGGACGGCGCGGTGAACGTCAGCACGTCCTACAAGGGGGTGCGCCTGGAGGGGGTGCGGGGACAGGTGACGGTGCAGAGCCTCAGCGGGGAGGTCACCGGCCGCGGCATCGAGGGCGACTGCACGGTGCGCAACTCCTACAAGAGGGTGGACCTCGAGGAGGTCTCCGGCTCCCTTAAGGTCGTCAGCCAGAGCGGCAGCGTGCGCCTGGACGGCGTCGGCGGCAACGCCTCGATCGAGTCGAGCTACAAGCCGGTCCGCGTCTCCCGCGTCGGCGGCGGACTCACCGTCAGCGCCAACTCCAGCGAGGTGGAGGTGGACCGGGTCGAAGGCGATGCCGCCATCGTCACCTCGTACAAGCCGATCCGGGTCGAGGACGTGAGCGGGAACCTCACCGTGAGCGGCACCTCGTCGGACGTGACGGTCGAGTCCGTGGAGGGCGACGCCGCCATCGTCACCTCGTACAAGTCGATCCGGGTCGAGGACGTGAACGGGAACCTCACCGTGAGCGGCACCTCGTCCAGCGTGACCGTCGGGTCCGTGGACGGCGACGTGACGGTGACCAACTCCTACAAGCCCGTCACCATCAAGGGCGCCTCGGGCTCGATCACCGTGCGCGGCCAGCACAGCCCCATCGAGGTCTCGCAGATCCCGCGCCGGACGCAGGGCGGAAGGATCACGCTGGCCACCTCCGGGAAGCCGGTCACCCTCGCCCTTCCCTCCGGCACCGGGTTCAACGCCTCCCTGCGGACGCGCCACGGACGGATCCAGTCCGACTTTCCGGCGGCCACCCGCGGCGACCAGCGCAGCGCCCGGCTCACGGTCGGCGACGGTTCCGTGAAGATCAGCATCGACGCCGGCCAGGACATCAACCTGCGGCGGGAGTGAGGCGAGCCCATTGCCTGGAGCGGCGACGCACCGCCCGGGGCGCCGAGCCTACGCAGGAAGACCGATCCTGCATGTTGGCCGGACTCTTCACCGAACATCCCGCATGATACCGAGCATGTCCTCTGCGAGCTGAGTCAGGACCTCAGCCGCGGGATCCTCCGAAACCGGCATGCAGTCGGCGGGTCCGCTGATCTGCACATGATAGTCTGTCAACACGTTGGATCCGCGGATCGGGTTCCGCTCTGGACAGGAACGTTGAGTCTCATGGCCGAGAAGTCCCCCGCCAGTTCCAGGTCACCCTCAATGGTGTTGCTCACTTCAAACTCCGTCAGCTCACCGTCAGGAGTCCTCGCTCCATCCCGGTTGAGAAGATCACCTCCACCAAATTCAACTGTTGCCTTGCGGGAGGTCTGAACCTGGCCCCCCATCACCAAGGAAGTGCGAGACTCCCGACTCCTGACAGCGAAGGCCACGAACTCACCATCGGACAGCAAGACCGCTGTCAAGTCAGATCCTCGGAATATGGCTGGCATGCCATGGTAGTCCGTGTGCAGAGGGGGAATCTGGCATGGAACACCCTGAACCGTCCAGCTGCCATCCGAGTTCCTGGCAGCCGCGAAACGGGTGTCAAAGACATCGTCTTCTCTTATGTCATATTGTACACAGAAGTCACCGAGACCTGTTATCGTGACCTGGCCACCAAAGACTTCCTGCGTAATGGGCTTGTCGCTCTTTCTGCACGAGCTTCCATCGGGCTTGACTGAGAACCTGACCTGATAGGCCCCGGCTGGATAGCTGCAGCTCTCTCCTGGCCGCACCTCCATACCAACCTGACATGCTCCCAGGTCAATGGGCGGCTCGGTGACCGTTACCTTGAAGATGACAGACGCCGATTGCGCGTTTGCCTGCCCGCTTGAGTCTGTGGCGTACACAGTGCAGGAGGTTGTCCCCACCCCCATGGCCGTGATGGTGATGGTCTTGTCCTCTATGGAGGACTGAGCAATCCCTCGGTCCTCGCAAGTGGCACTGATCGTATGCACGTCGACCACGTCCTCGTCCTCTATCCGGACTCTGACGGTCATGGTATCGCCGTCTTCCAGCGTCCGGTCGGAAATCTCCTCGACGACGGGTTGGGCGTTGCGCGGCACGGCGGCTGGATTGTCCCCGCCGCAACCTGCTTGGATGAGAGCGAACAGTGCAGCGGCAATGAGAACGACCAGATGCTTCATTTCCGTTCCTCCCTCAAGGATCCGCCAACGGAGCTTCCCTCCAAGGGGGCAAGGTTACGCTCCAAGAGGACAGGGAGTGTCCGTTTCTGGAGGGGGCAGCCACGCCGGCGCCGGACGCCGTGGGCGATGGAAGCCGGACTGTGGCGCAACGTCACCCGCGAGCCGTCAGCAGTGGCCCCTGTCCGGCTATCCGGCGGTGGAAATGCTGACGCGGAGCTGGCAGGTCGACGAGAGCGGCGGACCTGGTTCCGGGGCTGGGTCGCAGGCCCTGGCCGCCTGGAGCCGGGGGGGGTCGACCGGCCGCTGACCCTCGACGGCGAGCCGATGCATAGCAGCTGCTGGGAGAGCGGACGCAGGAGAAGACCTGGCTCGCCGCCAGCCTGGCCCGGACCGTGGGGGCCTTCGTCATGACGCCGGCCGACCGGATCGACGGTCTGGACGCGGAAACCTTCGTGCTCCGTCTACCGCGCCGCCCTGGGCCGCGACCCCTCCCCGACGATCTGCGCATCCGTGTGCGGGAGCTGGCCGCCGGCAAGGGGAGGGCCGCCCTCATCGAGGAGGTCCAAGGCTCGGACGAGGCGCGCCGGCGCCGGATCGGCGAGGTCCTCGGAAGAGCCGCGGAGATCGCCGAGAGCCCTGAGCCAGGTTCGTGGCTCGCGGGGCCGGCCGCCTGAGCCGCTACGGCTCCAGGTCCTCCACCCGGACCGACTGCTTCCACTGGTCGTAGTCGGCGGTCATCGCCTCCGACCAGGCCCGGTCGACCTCGCCCGGGGTGTAGACGCCCTCGCGGATGCGCATCTTGCCGAAGTAGTCGCGCATGCGCGTCTCCTCCGACTTCTCCACGACCTCCGCCGCCAGCTTCGGCGGCACGAAGACGATCCCCGAGGGCGTGCCCAGCACCACGTCGCCGGGCATGACCGTGGCCTCGCCGATGCGCACGGGGCCGTTGATCTCGGCCAGGGTCACGTCGCCGATGGCGGTGGGGTGGACGTCGCGGCAGAACACGTTCATCGGCAGCTGGGCCACGCGCTGGGCGTCGCGGATCGAGCCGTCCACCACCAGCCCGGTGCCCCCGGTGCGGGTGGCGATGGCGGTGCCGAGGTTGTCGCCGATGAAGGTGCCGCGCTCGATCTTGCCGAAGAGCTCGACGACGAGGACGTCGTTGTTCTCCAGGGTGTCGATGACCCACGAGTTCTGGCCGCCCACGCGCTCCTTCTCCTTGCCCTCCTCCTCCACCAGGGCGTGCAGGTCGGGGCGCTGCGGCACGTAGCGGCAGGTGACGGCGCGGCCCACGAGGATCCGCTCCGGGTGCAGGTTCATCCAGCCGCCGTCGTACTGCAGCCGGAACTCGTGGCCCATGAGCACGCCCCAGGCCTCCTCGGTGGTCACCCTCTTCATGCGCTCCAGGATGTCGTCGGGCACCAGGGGCCGGCCGAAGCGGTCCCTGGGCAGGTCGCAGTCACGGGTGAGCTCGGCGTTGCGGTCCGGGCAGTTCAGTTCCATCCATCGCCTCGTTTCGTCTTGATGGGGTTCACGGATCTAGCGATAGAATAGACACGATCCGCCTCCCGGGGCACGGCCCCGCCCCGCCGCCGCCGTCGCCCGGATCTCCCGCATCGCCTAAGATTCCCGCCCCCCGCGCCCACCGGCGCCACCTCTTACGCGAGAGACCCACGTGAGCGAACGGCCCAACCTCCTCTACCTGCACTCCGACCAGCACAGCCCCTTCGTGGCCGGCTGCTACGGCGACGAGCTGGTCCGCACCCCCCACCTCGACCGCCTCGCCTCCCGGGGCGTCGTCCTCGACGCCTGCTACTGCCCCTCTCCCCTGTGCGTGCCGTCGCGCATGTCCGCCCTCACCGGCCGCCACCCCTTCGAGAACCGGGTCTGGACCAACAGCCACGTCCTCGACTCCGCCATCCCCACCCTGGCCCACTCCATGGGCGCCGGCGGCCTCCGCCCGGCCCTGATCGGCCGCATGCACGCCCTCGGCCCCGACCAGCTCCACGGCTACGCCGAGCGCCTCGTGGGCGACCACGGCCCCAACCACCTCGGCGGGCGCGGCGTCGACCACGGCGAGCTGACCGGCACGGCGGGTCCGGCGCGGGTCAGCCTGGTCAAATCGGGGCCGGGCCAGAGCGCCTACCAGGTCCACGACGAGGACGTGACGGACCACGCCGTGGACTGGCTGAACCGCCTCGGGGAGCGCCGCCGGGCGGGGGAGGACGAGCCTTTCTCCCTCTCCGTGGGCTTCATGCTGCCCCATCAGCCCTTCGTCGCCCGGGCCGAGGACTACGCCCGGTACGAGGGCCGCATGACCTTGCCGCGGACGCCCGAACCGTTCTCCGACGCCCTGCACCCGCACCTGCGGGCCTGGCGCCGGGCCTGCGGCATCGAGGAGGTGACGGAGGAGGAAGTCCTGCGGGCGCGCACCGCCTACTGGGCCCTGGTGACCCGGCTCGACCACATGATCGGCCGCATCCTCCAGGCCCTGGAGGCCGCCGGCCTGGCGGAGAGCACCCTCGTCCTCTACACCTCCGACCACGGCGAGCAGGTGGGCGAGCACGGCCTGTGGTGGAAGCAGACCTTCTACGAGGACTCGGTGCGGGTGCCGGCGGTCCTGTCGTGGCCCGGGCGGCTGCCCGAGGGCGAGCGCTGCGGCCGGGTGACCAGCAGCCTGGACCTGAACGCCACCATGCTCGACGCCCTGGAGTGCCCGCCCCTGCCCCACTCCCGGGGCCGCAGCCTGCTGCCGCTGCTGCGGGCGCCGGGGACGGCGGAGTGGGAGGACGTCGCCTTCAGCGAGTTCTGCCTGGACGAAGCGGGGGCCGCCGGACCCGTGGCGGGGGAGGTGGTGCAGCGGATGGTCCGCCGCGGGCCGTGGAAGCTGAACTACTACGACGGCCAGCCCAGCCAGCTCTTCCACCTGGAGGAGGACCCCCGCGAGACCCGCGACCGCGCCGCGGACCCGGCCTGCGCCGGGGTACGGGCCGAGCTGGAGCGCCTGGTGCTCGACGGCTGGGACCCGGCGTGGGTGCGGGAGCAGCTGGCGCGGAGGCGGGCCGAGGGGCGGGTGCTGGCCGAGTGGGGGCGGCGGGTGCAGCCGCCGGACGTGTGCCGGTGGGACCTGCGGCCGGAGATGGACTACCTGGATTGAGGCGATAGATGAATGCTCACAGACAGGCCGAGCTAGTCTGTTGCCATGGAGCAAGAGGGTCCCTCAATCGCGGAGGAGGTCGTGATGGCTCAGGAGTCTGGTAGGCCCCATGCGGTGCTCCGATTCTGGTCAAGAGTCGTACGAAGAGTTGACACCATTCCTGTCTTTCGAGCGATCTTGGTTGGACTTCTACTTCTCCTGGGCATTGTGTTTCTCACTGTAATGTGCTCAGACAATCCTTCGTGGGCTCTCGACCTCCTGGGAACCAAGGAACTGGAGAGATCCAAGTACGAGACTCTGAAGTTCCTGGGACTAGCTATGGGCGGCATCTTGGTAGCGCTACAGGCACTGATGTCATACAGACGCGCCAACGCAATGGAGGATAGAGTTTCGACTTCTGAACAGGGCCAGCAGCACGAACGCCTAAAGAATGCGATTGAGCATTTGGGCAACAAGAAGCAGTCTGTGCGATTGGGCGGAGCCTACGAGCTCTTCCATCTGGCAAAGGAAGGTGAAGAGCTGAATGACATGGTGCTTGATATCCTATGTGCACACATTCGGAGAACGACAGCCAAGCGAAAGTACCAGAGAAGGTACCGCACAAATCCCTCTGAGGAGATTCAGAGCCTCCTGAGGCTTGTATTCGTGCAGGACTACGAACCCTTGGACAGCTCCTACGCCGACCTGCAGGGCGCTTGGCTGAATGGTGCCCAGCTTGGGGGAGCACGGTTGCACGGGGCTGATCTTGAAAGTGCGTACCTAAAAGGTGCAAATCTTGTCCAAGCAAGTCTGCAAGGAGCTTCCCTTGACAAGGCGCAACTGCAAATGGCTTTCCTTGTCCGCGCACACCTCGAAGGGGTGTCCTTTGAACAAGCAAACCTCCAGGGAGCATACCTTGACTGTGCACATCTCCAAGGAGCTTCCCTTGTCGAAGCACAAGTCCAGGGGGCCTCTGTCGGTGAAGCAGACCTAAGAGGGGTACGAAGCAATGATCCGCCGGTCGACTACAGTGAAATTGCTAGAGAAGTGACGGCTTCCAGCGGCTTCCAAGAAGTGATGAGGGATTCGATCGGACTCAAGACTGATGTATCAGGAGCAGTGCTGAATGGCGGCTTGAGCAAGAGTGCCATAGAGTCTTCCACTGAGAACCTGTCAGAGGACACAGCAAAGGAGTTGCGGAAACTACTCAAGCCGCACATTGCTATGCCAGATAGCGCTGAACTTCCCGAAGACAGCTCTGTTCGTGTCGGAACCTACAATAGGGCAGAAGCCGATGAGTGGATTACCGCATACGAACGCCAAGTGGACGAGAGGCATGGGCATCCAGCAAGCTGAGACGACTCCGCCACTTCCCCCTCGCTCCGCTGCCCCGTTTTTCTGAATCCGCCACTCTCCCCTTGGGGACTCCCTAAACGTCGGAAGGAAGGATGCCAATCGAAGTCTTCGACTACCGCCGCGACGTGCGCAACATCTTCGTCTCCTCGCAGATGCGCTCGCGATTCCTGCGCATGGAGCCGGGACAGCAGGCGGACCTGCACAGCCACGACCTGGGCCACGAGATCTTCCTCATCCTGCAGGGGAGGGCGCGGTTCGAGATCTCGGGAGAGGTGGCCGATCTCGGGCCGGGGCAGGCCTGCTTCGCCCTGGCCCACGAGCCCCACCGGGTCAGCGTGATCGGCGACGAGCCGATGACCATGTATCTCTCGGTGACGCCGCACGTGCAGCCCACGCACACGGGGCGCACCGAGGACGGGGAACGGCTGCCCGTCCGCTTCCAGCCGTCATCCGCCTACGACGTGGAGGAGGACCCGGCCCCGGCGGAGGAACTGCTGGAGGGCTTCGTCGGCCTGGCGGAGGAACTGGCCTCGGCGGCTGCCACCGCGGCCGGGGAGCAGCGCGAGGCGGGGGCCCGCCTGCGGGAGGCTCTCGCCGCCGGCGACGAGGAAGCCGCCGGACGCCACCGCGAGGCGATGTGGCTCGCCCTGCGCGGCGTGGTCGACAAGCTCCACGAGACCGCCGAGCAGTGGAACCGGCTGGCGCCGCGGGCGGGGAAGACCGGATGAGCGCGGCTCCCCGGCTGCGGATCGGTGTCGTCGGCTGCGGCGCCGTGGCCCAGGTGCAGCACCTGCCCAACCTCGCCTTCCTGCGCGAGGAGTTCGAGATCGCCGGCCTCTGCGACCTGTCCGCGACGCTGGCGCGCTCCGCCGCCGAGGAGTACCGCGTCCCCGACTGGTTCACGGACCTGCGCGACCTGCTGGCCGCCGATCCCGACGCCGTCCTGCTGTGCCAGTCCGACCCCAAGGTGAGCGCCGCCCTCCAGGTGCTGGAGTCCGGCCGCCACCTGCTCCTCGAGAAGCCGGTGGCCTTCGTCCCCGAGGACGTGGACCGCATGGCCAGCGCCGCCGCCGACGCCGGGGTCGTGGCCCAGGCGGCGTACATGAAGCTCTACGATCCCGCCTTCCGCCTGCTGGAGCGCGAGGTCGGGGCCATGGGGCCGGAGCCGCGCTTCGCCCAGGTGAACCACCTGCACACGGACAACCGCCATCACCTCGCCCACTTCCGGCTGCGGCGCGCCGACGACCTGCCGGACTCGGCCCTCCGAGAGACGACCGCCACCCGCAACGCCGACGCCGCCCGCGCCCTCGGCGACGTCCCCGGCCACGTGCGCTCCGCCTTCTTCCACCTCGCCGGCAGCATGATCCACGACCTCTACGGACTGCGCTACCTCTTCGGGCCGCCGGAACGCGTGGCCGCCACGGAGATCTGGGACGGCGGGCTGGGGATCAGCACGATCCTCAGGTGGTCCGGCGGCCTGCGCTGCGCCGCCACCTGGGTCGAGCTGGAGCGCATCCGCCACTTCCGCGAGACCCTGGAGGTCTACGGTCCGGACCGAGGCGTGATCCTCTCCTACCCGACGGGGTTCTCGCGGGGGCAGTTGAGCGAGGTGGTGATCCGCGGGGTCTCGGAGGAGGGCGAGCCCTTCGAGCGCCGGCCCTCCGTCGACTGGGAAAGCCCCTTCGTCGCCGAGCTGCGCCACTTCCACGCCTGCGTGACCGAGGGGGAGGCCTGCCGCACGCCGCTGGCGGAGGCCCGCCACGACGTGCAGCTGGTGGTGGACATCGCCCGCACGGCTAACTGACCCCTCCGGCCTCCACGCGTGGGGCCGCACCTCCAGGTCCAGACGATCAGCCAGTTCGTCTTCGGCTAAATCCAACTCATAGCGGGCCAGACGCAGGGCCGTATCCGCGGAGATGCCTCGCTTGCCCAGGACGATCTCGTTGATACGCCGGGGCGGCACTCCTATTGCGAGGGCCAGGCGGTTCTGGCTGAGGTCATCGGCTTGAGGAACTCCTTCAGCCCCCCAGCGCCATGGCAAGGCTCCGTACCCGGGGTGAGTCCGAGTGAGCAGGGCCAATCTCACTCCTCCCAGGAGGGCCGCCTGCATCCTGCGCGTCCCATCGACCACCTGCTCGATCCAGTAGAACGCCCACTGCAGGAACGCATAGAACAGGGACAGGGACAGGCGGCCGATGGGGAGCACGTGCTGGGTAGGCCAGAAGCAGAGGGCATAGGCCATTCCGGCGATGAACCCGGCAGAGCGCGAACGGTACAGGCTGGCCGCCAAGGGTTACATAGCCGATGCCGGAAGACACGTGCGCGGTGCGCAGGACGACCTTCACTGACAGGAAGAAGTCGCCGAGGACCATATGGACGAGCCCCACGAGGCAGAAGAAGACTGGGCCGTAGGTCTGGAGGACGGGAGACCCCGTTCCGACGTAGACCGTCCAGACGGGGAGTTGGCTGTCCGCGATGGCCCGGGCAGCCTGCCAGGAAGAGGAAAGGTGAGCGGAGGCGTCAGCAGCCCAAGCGTCTTGTGTGGATCAGCGAAGCACTTCTGCAGGAAGTCCGTTAGAGCGTGGTGGAGAGCGCAGCATCCCCTAGGTGGGAAACCGAGACCTACCCACGCGGTTCCTGGTGGCACTACCTACCCGATTCCGCTGCATGGACAGCGGCGGCTTTCCCTTGGAGGTCCGACCGTCAGAAAGGGGATCGAAGAAGAGGACACGGCCTTCTCACCTGAATCCTGCAACCAAGTCTTGTCGCACTTCGTGCGCGCAGCACATCATGATGCCGTTGGCGACCTCCTCCCACGGGAAAAGTCCCTGTTGTTCTCGTCATGGATGATGGCGTGGCCAAACATCTCCAGCAGCGGCTTCGGCGCATCGTTGTCCGTCGGGTATTTCCGCAGATCGCTGCCGTAGCCATATCCTCCCGAGAGGGCACCTTTGTTGCACGGGCCTCCCATGTCGATCACGCCCAGTCTTCTCCCGAAAACCGCACGCCATGTCCCTAGTGCCTACCTGCACAGTTCAGCGTATGTATCATGAAGCTCCGTAGGGACGACGTTCCGCTTCTTCCACTCGAAGGGCTGCGCCGTCGAGTTGTAGGCGGCGATGAAGGCGTCGATGGCTTGGCGCAGTTGCCGGGGCGAGGTGAAGCTGGCCCCCTGCAAGGCGCGGCGGGTGAGGATGCTGAACCAGATCTCGATCTGATTCAGCCAGCAGGCGTTGGTGGGCGTGTAGTGGAAGTGCACGTTGGGATGACGGGCCCGCCATCGGTCGCGTTTGGGCTTGTGGGTGTTCAGGTTGTCCAGGATCACGTGAATGGCCTGGTGGGGCGAATACTCTCGGACCAGGTCGTTCATGAAGTCGAGGAACTCCCGGCGCCGTCGTCGCTTTGCGTGGCCAGCCTGGATGCGCCCCGTGGCGACCTCGAGGGCGGCGAACAAGGTCGTGGTGCCGTGGCGTTGATAGCGATGGCTGGCGCCGCTCATGGCCTGGCCATTGGGCAACCGCAGATACCCCTGGGCTCGTTCCAAGGCCTGGATGGAAGGCTTTTCGTCGACGCACAGCACCACGGCGTTCTCCGGCGGGTCGAGGTACAACCCCACGACATCGGCAGCCTTGGCCGAAAACTCCGGGTCCGTGCTCACCTCATGGGACCGTCGCCGCTGCAGATGGATGCCATGCTGACGCAGCACCCTCCACACGTGATCGTCCGACACGTCGCCCATGGCCTCGGCCACCAGCGTCCCGGTCCAGGTCGCGTGCCCCTCCGGCGGCGGTTGGGACACCACGTCGAGGATGCGCTGCTCGGTTTCCTCGTCATACCGCCTCGGCGGACCCGGCCTCGGCGCGTCCTGCAACCCGTCCAGGCCGTGCGCGGCAAAGCGCGTCCGCCACTTGCTCACCGTGCCGGGGCGCAGCTCCAGCCGGTGGGCGATGGCCGCCGACGCCTCGCCGGCCGCCGCGGCCAGAATGATGCGCGCCCGCAAGGCGAGCCGCTGTTCCGTGGTCCCCGATCGCGCCCATTGCGACAGCGTGGCGCGATCCTCTTCCGTCAACAAAATCTGGGTCGCGGGCCGTGGCATGCCCCCAAGATACGTTATGACGATAACTCGTACAAGTGAGCACTAGGATCCACCTGCACAAAGTGGCTACCCGGCCCTTTCAGCCTTGTAGGTCACCTTGGCCAGCAGAGATCGCCAACCAGCGCCACCTTCCCGAACCTAAGGCTCCGCGAACAAATAAACGAGTCATAAGTCGAGGTTCTGCCGACCGAAGGGCGCCCCGCAGTAGTTCAGTTGATTCGTGACAAAGCCTAACCTGGTCCCCCGCGACCAGCCTCCACAGATAGACCCGTGGCGATCTCTTGGCCGTTTCGGGGTTCCGTCCCACTCCTTGGCGGCGAGGGGTTCTTTCGGTGGGGATGGTCTCATAGATTGAGGGCGGGGCCGCGATGGATCCACGGCCCCGGCCAAGTGGGTGAGGGTGTAGCTCAAAAGGATGGAGCAGCCGTTTTACGCAGAGGCAGGGTTGCGGGTTCGAGTCCCGCCACCCTCACCGAACCACAATAGAACGAACTTTCAGAATAGAGTACAATGGTGCACTTGTGTTCAGCGCACCAGCGCCACCTTCCCGAACCTGACCTGGTCCCCCGCAATCAGCCTCCACAGATAGATCCCTGCGGCGATCTCCTGGCCGTTTCGGGTGCCGTCCCACTGCTTGGCGTAGACGCCCGCGGGGACGTCGGGATCGGCCACCAGGGTGGCGATCGCCTGCCCTGAGAGGTTGTAGATGACCAAGCTGACCGGGCCGTCCTCGGGCAGTTGGTAGTAGAACATGGTCGTCGGGTTGAACGGATTGGGGGCCGCATAGATGGCGAGCTCGTCAGGGCCTCCCATGGAGACGAGGACCTTCCCGGCTTCGTTGGTGACGCTGTCTCCTACGTGTGCAGGGAC
Organism: Candidatus Latescibacterota bacterium; assembly: GCA_964291625.2. GTDB lineage: Bacteria > Latescibacterota > UBA2968 > UBA8231 > UBA8231 > UBA8231. The sequence continues at coordinate 1,558,317 of OZ220089.1, forward strand.
CGTGTACTCTGCGTACGGCCCCCACCCGATGCTGTTCTTGGCTTTGACCCGGAAGGTGTAGGTGATTCCGGCCAGGATCCCTGTGGCGGTGAAATTCCTGTCTCCGTTCGTGTGGGTGTCGTTGTTCCAGATCTGGCCGACCTTCCGATTCCAGATGTAGTCTGTGATCGAGGCCCCGTTGTCGTCAGGCTCGTCCCACTCGATGCGCACGGACCCGGTGATCGGCCGGCGGTAACTGAATCCACTGGGCGCGTCGGGATTGCCCGCTGGGGTGGCGGAGTCCGTCGAGGGCGGTCCAAACCCTGCGGGGTTGTGTGCCCGGACCTGGAAGTAGTAGAGGGTGCCGTTGGTGAGCCCTTCGATGGTCTTGGTTCGCGAGGTGACTCTGCTATAGGCGGTGTACGACCCGCCATCGACCTTGAACCGATAGTTGTAGCGGTCGATGTTGGCTCCCTGGTCGTCCGCCGCATCCCACGTCAGGGTGACCTTTGCGTCTCCGCGAGAGGCGTTCAGATTTGGCGGAGGCAGGGGTTTCTTGGCGCTGACCACGCTCGTAGTGGTGGCCGAGGCATACTTCCCGTCTCCATGGCCGTCCGAGTATTCCCTGGAGGCTCTCAGGAACTTGCCGACGAGATACTTGGAAGAGATGGTGAGGGTCCGGCCGTCACTGGAGAGTGCGAAGTCATGGTCATCCAAGGCTGTGCCTTGTGACGAACTGGAACTGGTGGTGGACCACTCCCAGTTCGCCTCGAATCCAAGGTCTCCGTCCGGGTCCGAGAGCAACGCGGTGACGGAGTCTCCCCATTTCGGGGCGTTGTTGGACAAGGTGACGGTGCCGTCCTCGTCTACGTTTTCAATGGTGATGGCGGTCGTGTGGCTGTCGGATGCGCCGCTGGCATCCGTTGCGGTGACTTGGAGGGAGTAGGACTTCTTGGCTTCGTAGTTGGGGCTGATCGCGAACGTCACCCTGCGAGTGTTGTCGGTGGCTCCCGCCGAGTGGCTGAAGATGGCCCCGTCGCTCACAGACCAGGTGATGGTGTCATCGGGGAGATCGTCATCCGAGACGGTATAGACTCCAACGAACTGCTTGGAGGTATTCTCCGGGACAGATACCTGAGTCCGACCTGACACCTCGGGCTCATCGTTGGCAGGAATAGTTGCCGTGCTTGTGACAGAGGACCCGCTGCCGATGGCGTTGACGGCCCTGACCTCGAACTTGTATTCCGTGCCGGCCAAGAGGCCGGAGGCCGTCGCGGTGCGAGCGGTCTTGAACGTCCATGGAGACCAAGTTCCACCGGACAAATTCACCCTGTATCGGTATTGATACCTGGCCACCGCCGACCCGCAGTCACTGGACGGGGCGTCCCAAGTCCATGTCATGCTCTTTGTCCCGACGCTCCCGGAGAGGTTCCTCGGAGGCATCGGGACGCTGGCCAAGACAGTGCCCGTCGAAACCGTAAGGGTGTTGTCGGCGGCGGCGTTGTCTTCATACTCGGCGATGACGGAGATCTTCTGTCCTACACGCGAGGAAGGGATCGAGCGAGTAACGGTCGCCGAGGTCTCCGACAATTCGACCCCGTCCCACGTCCAGCCGTGATCGTCATCCGACATGTCGATCCCCCCGTCAGGATCCGTGAGGGTGGCTTGGAGGCTGGAGCAAACGCGAGGGGCACTGCTGTTGAAGGTGATGGACCCTGTCTCGATCTCGTTGGTGACCCTGACCGTCCGATTGGCCGTGCCGGTCACTTCGCCGTCGCTGACTTGGATCTTGACGGAGTAGATGTGCTTCGACTCGTAGTTGGGAGCCGACTTGAACTCCAGAGTCCTCCGGTCGCTGTGACCCGCCACGGCCTCCAGATCGAAGGAACTGCCATCCGTCCCGCCCGGAGACCACGTCAGGTCCCCGCAGTAGGAGTTGGCCCCCACCTCGTAGGTCCCCGCCGACTGCGTGGTGTTCTCAGGGACGTCCTGCTTGGTGTCCGGAACCTCGTCCACGGTGATGACGCAATCGGTGGCGATGACGGGCGAGTTCGTCGTCTTCCGGACCGTGTGATTGCCATACTCGTCGTTGTAGTTGACCGTCACTTTGAGATGGGATCCCACGTCCCCTGAGGTGGGGGTGTAGGTGTCGGTGGCGCTCAAAGAGGGGGTGGTGGTCCTGGCGGAGTTCTCATCACTACTGGAGGCCCCGACACGATCCCACCTCCATGTGTGCTGACGGTGGTTGTCCTCATCGATCAAGGTGGCCGTCACCGTCTGGCCTTTGACCGGCGGATCCGGAGAGATGCCCAGCACCCCTGGCCCGTTGGGTTTACGCACCACGATGCCTGTAGTCCCGGTGGCGGTCTGTTCCCCGTCGTCATCGTCGTACGTGGCCGTCACCTTCAGCTTTTTGCCCACGTCATCTTTGACAGGGGTGTACGTTGAAGTGCCGTCGGTTGCATCTAGGGACGTCAGGGTGGTCTCAGTGGACCCGTCCACTCTCACCCAATCCCCCCAAGAGATGTCGGAAACGCCATCGTCGTCGGCCACGGAGGCCGTCACAGCCTTCGTCTGCTGAGGCACGCCGGCGGGATCGCTCTGCGCGAAGGTGAAACTGACCTCGCCCGGGGTGTTGGTGCTCGGAGCAGTGGGCTTCGCTACCACGGTGCCAGTGGTCCCGGTGGCGGTCTGCTCTCCGTCGTCATCGTCGTACGTGGCTGTCACCTTCAACTTCTTGCCCACGTCCGCCGCGACAGGCGTATACGTGGCGTCGCCGTCGGTCGCATCCGTAGACGTCAGGGTTGTCTCGGTGGCGCCGTCCACCCGCACCCAATCCCCCCAAGTGACATCGGACGTGCCATCGTCGTCGGCCACGGAGGCCGTCACCGTCTTCGTCTCCTGAGGCACGTCGGCGGGATCGGTCTGAGCGAAGGTGAAACTGACCTCGCCGGGGGCGTTCGGCTTTGTCACCACGGTGCCTGTGGTCCCCGTAGCGGTTTGCTCCCCGTCGTCATCGTCGTACGTAGCTGTCACCTTCAGTTTCTTGCCTACGTCGTCCGCGACAGGGGTGTACGTCGCGTTGCCGTCGGTTGCATCCGTGGAGGTCAGGGTGGTCTCGGTGGTCCCGTCCACCCGCACCCAATCCCCCCAAGTGACGCTGGACACGCCGTCATCGTCGCTCACGGAGGCCGTCACAACCTTGGTCTTCTGAGGCACGCCAGCCGGGTCGGTCTGCTCAAAGGTGAAACTGACCTCGCCGGGGCTATTGGTGCCCGGAGAGACCGGAGCCGCCAACACGACGCCTGAAGTCTGGCTGATGGTGTGCGAACCGAAATTGTCGGTATAGGTCACGGTGGCTTTGATCATGTCACCGACATCATCCTCGTCCACCTGGTAGGTGTTGCCGTCCCCGGTCAGTGTCACCGGGTCGCTGCCCGTAACGATCTTCTGCCATGTCCATGCAGGAGCCGGACTGGTATCCTCGACGGTGTCGTCTTCCTCCAAGGTGGCGGTGAGGGTCTTGGTGGCCACCGGAGGGTCTGGCGACAAGGTGACGGACCCTGGCCTGTCTTTGATGACGATCTCCGACGTTACGCTGGCCGAAGTACTCCCATGGTTATCCGTGTAGGTCACCGAGGACCTGACTCTATGGCCGACATCCTCCTCGACCACCTCGTAGGTGTTGCCGTCGCCTGTCAACACGGTGGGCCTCACATCTCGACCCACGAGTATCCGTTCCCAAGTCCAGTTTGGAGCTGGGTCATCCTCCTCAACGGTGTCGTCGTCATGCAAGGTGGCCGTGAGCGTATGGCCCTTCTTGGGCGGATTCGGGTCCAGCGTCACCGTGCCGGGACTGTTCGGGTCCTCTTCCAGCACAGCCAGGGTGGTGCCTGTAGCCGTCTGCTCCCCGAAGAAATCCGTGTAGGTTACGCTCCACTTCAACTGGGCATCGACATCCGCCGTCTTCGCTGTGTACGAGAACTGCCGACTCGTTCGGTCGGCATCCTCCAACGGGACCGACACCTCGTCCCCGGAATCTGGCACACGTGTCAATGTCCAAGTGGGACCGGGGGGCTTGATGTCCACATTGTTGGGATCAACAAGGTTCACCGTCAACTTAGTGTCCTTGATGGGAGGATTCGGGTCGAATGTCAATGTGCCGGGCGTATTCGTACCAGTGACAGTGTGAGTATGTATGGCGACCGATGGACGGATAATGGGGGAGTTGCGGTGAATCGAATGATCATCTTGGTAGGCTGCGGTGATCACGAGTCTGTTCCCCACGTCCAGAGCCACAGGCGTATAGGTTGACGTGGTGGATATAGTGGCGGGCGTATGGGTTGACGTATGGACTCGGTGATTCCCACCAAACACCACTTCCCTCATCCAGGTGAATCTGATGTCTCTTGCATTGTCCGGATCTGTGAGAGTCACCGTAATGGGTGTGCCTTCTGCGGCTGACCGGTCTCCGCCCGCGAAGGACAGCACGCCATCGGTTGGCTTGACCAAGGTCAGAGTCACATTGTAGTCGGAAGAGACCTCCGTCTCCGTCCTCACGCTGACCACCAGTTTGTACTCGTTGCTCTCACCGTGGTCGAAGAAGGGCCTGTCTTCGGTGAACATGAGTTGCCCGTGGTTGTTGATGGCGAACCCTTTCGGACTGTCCACCAGAGACCACGTCCCGTTGGTCACAGGATCTGCCGACGCATCTGTGGCGGAGTACGTCGCCAGCGCCTCGCCGACGGCATCGTCATTCCAGACATCCGGCTCATCGGGGCCGCTGATGGTGAACGTCTCGGAGCGAGGCACAGTGAAGGAATCCGAGGCCAAGGAGCTCATCCAGTAATCGTCCCGGTCTACGGACGAATACCCTTGATCACGGTCACTATTGCACTCGGACAGCCGATCGGCGCGGCACATGCCCACTTCCAACTCGAAGGTATACGTGCGCCCCTTGCTGATAGGCCACTTGAGCAAGGCTCCGTTCGTTTGCCAAATCCGGTAGATATTGTCAGAGTAGAAATGGACATCCTTCTTCTTCCACTGCGAAGCACTCCCCCTGTGCCATTGCAGGTCTTCCCCTTCGAGGGTTACAGACCATACTCGATACAGGATCATCCGGGCTCGGGATGAGCCGTCCGTCCCTACGGAGGCCCGCACCTGCCCTTCCGTCCCCGATGTCTTGACAAAGCGGATATTGCCAGGCCCTGGCCCCGAGTCGTCGGTGGTGGCCTCCGAAACGCGGATGTCCACATCCTGAGTGGCCGTCGCGGTGACAGCCCCCGACTTGCTCGCCGTCGCCTTGACGGTGACGTCGTAGGAGTTGTCGCCGTCGTCGTCGTACTCAGGGGATTCGCGGAACGTCAGTACGCCTTGGCTCAAGGCGAAATCCCCACTGTCGTCTCCCTCCTTGGTCCATAAGAGAGATCCGAAGGCGGCGGCGTCAGACAGCTCGGGTTTGGCACTGTAGGACCCGAGGATGGTGGTCGTCGGGGCTCCCTCTTGGACGGTGAGAGCCCGGTTGCCGGTGAACATGCCACAGTCCTCGAACGCCACAGCCGTAGGCGTGATGGACGCATCCGTATCGCCGCTGTTGTAGCAGTACTCGCCCGCTTGCAGGGTCGTGCTGGCCAGCGAGACCGTCCCCTTGTTGTAGATCCCATACCACCCCGGGTCTTGCGGGTCCACTTTCCGGGGCCGGAGGGTCGCTGTCTTGACCTTCAGGGTGGACCCCTTCTGCACGACGATCTCAGCCAGGTCCGGGGAGTTGCCTACGTCTTCCAGGTCGGTGTTGTTCTTGAACTCGATCTCCGATGAAGAGTCCATGATGAGGGTGGCCTCGGGGCGATCCGAGTCACTGGCGGATGGATCTCCCACCGATATGTCGGCACTGGCGACCGCCTTCCCCTTGAAGGTGTGCTGCCCTTGGGCGATGGTCAGCCCTTCCATGTTGACAGTGCCGCCGGACTGGATGACCAAGCCGTGCTCTTCGTCGCCGGCCTCGGCTTCTCTGCCTGTCTCCAGCGCGGATCGAAAGACGACGCCCTTGCGAATGTTCAGACTCCCTTCATTGGCGACGATGATATCGGAGCGCTTGTTCCCATTGCCATCCAAGGTGACCGGCTCCAAGAAGTAGACGACGGCATCTTCCTCGATCGTCAAGGTGGCCCCGCTCTGGATGGTCAGATCGCCGCCGATATAGACGTCGCCTTCGGCGGAGTAGTCGGAGACCGTCTCGGATCCATGGACTTGCTCCTCGATGTCTCCGATCCAGTGATTGACGAAGATGTTGACTTGGGCTTGGCCCGTCGCAGCGTCATCCGCATCCGGGATCATCCGGATGCGTCGAATGGCTACCCTCGAAGGAGGGAAGTCCTCTCGGTTCTCCGCGTCCAGCAGGTGATTGCTGTCGTCGATGTTCCGCACGTCTGGCCGAAGTTCCGGCATCGGGAGGGTGACCCCCGAGGGAAGACCATTGTCATCAATAAAGGGTGTAGCCCCCGTTTTACGCAGCCCTCTTGAAGGTTTGTTGCAGGTACCAGTTCCAGAAGGCTTCCCATCGATGGGATAGCACTTGGGCTCGCAGATTGAGGATCCGCTGGCCTCCTTGGCGGGTCCAGCGCATGCCGCTGCGTTTGAGGCGATGGCCGACGAGCGTTTTGGCGGCGGCTTCCACGGGACCACTGGAGAGGATCAGCCCGGCCTCCCGATAGCCTGCGTAGTCCATCTTGTCCCGGTTGTTTCGGAAGTAACCCAACTCGGTGGTCACCGCGCGATGCCGTTCGGAGCCCTCTCGCAGTTTGCGGCGATGGTAGGCCAGGGAGCGGATCAGGCCCTGCACGGCCCCGGGCTCATGCCTCAGTTTGTGCCGCCAGGACCGGTACCAGCGGCGGGCTTGGGCCGATAGCTTGCCGAAGAGATGCTCAGCGGCCTTCGACAGGTGCTGGGTCGCGTGATAGAAGTCGAGAATGCGGGTGAAGCCGTCGAACACCGGTTGCCGGTCCACGGTGCGCCAGATTTCGCGCTGGCCGTCGGCCAACACCACCCGGTGCTCATAGGCCCCCTGCTGTACGGCCTGGGTCGTCTGCTCCACCAAGTTGTGGACCAGGGTCTTCATCTTGGGCTCCGGCATGCGCGCGGCATAGCGCACATCGACGCGCTGCGGCTCGTCCCCGGTCTGCAGCGGGGTCTGATAGGTGGCGACCATCCCTACCCCGGCCTCCTTCCAGGCGGTGGGCGCGGGGTCGCGGTCGGGGTCCGTCGGTCGCTCGGCGGGCCGTCCGCGCTTGGGCGCCGGTTCCCGCAGGGGCACGTGGACGCCGTCCCAACTGACCACCAAGGTGTCGGCCTCGGCCTTCAGCGGCGCCGCGTCCTGCAAGGCCAGCTCCAGCTGCTCGGCGTGGTCTTCGGCATACTGCCCGACGGTGGTCAACAGATGCTGAATGGCGGTGCGCGACGGCGGCTCCGGCAGCAGCTCGGTCAAGGTGGTCTCGACTTCGGACGGGACCAGTTGGGCGCCCAGCAGGACCGTGACCCGCTCCAGGGCCGGCACCATGAATCGTTGGCTCATGCCGCAGCGTTCATCCAAGGGCACCCAACTGGGGCCGCCCCGGTCCGGCTGATAGAGCCGACGCGGCACTTGGACCTTGCCCCACAGGGTCATCCACTCCTTGGGGACGTCCTGCTTGAAGCGGTAGATCCGACCCTGGTGGACCACGGTGTCGTCGTCGATCTCACAGGCTTGGGCCAGCCGCCGAAATCCCACTCGGCCGATGTCGTCCACCGACCCTCGGAACTGGCGGATCATCTGCTCGAACTCCTCCGGTCCGGCCTCCGGCGATTGCAGGCGATGCTCCCACTGGAGGAGATCCTCCTCCAATTTCGTCAGGCGCGCGCGCAGATTCTTCGTATCTTCCATCCGGGACCCCTTTCCGGGTTTGGGCGTAAGTCGTTGCACCCAAAGATACATTCGTGCCCGGAGTGGGGGTCCCTCTTTTCTGGAAGTCTGCGTAAAGTGGAGGCTACACCCTCAATAAACCCGAAGGGATCGGAGATCTGATCCTGCCAAGTGTAGGTGTAGTCGCTGTCGTCCTCCACCACCGGTACGTCCGTCCCGGATACAAGGGATGCGCCGATAGGTGTCTCATCGCTTTGAGTCTCTCTGGCGTCTCGTATCCATCGTCCATCGGCGGGAATGAGCCGAGGGTCGTCCCAGATCACACGCGGGTAATCGATATAGAGCGATCTACCAACATGGTCTTCTTCAAGGACCTCCTTCCAGACCAAGAGGCCGACCATCTTCTCGAACCGATGCCAGCCGATGTACTGCCCATATTCCTCGGCTGTCACCAAGTCGAGGAAGAACTCCGATGGGAGGGTTGGATGGTCCATGGATCGAATCCGATAGTAGTTGTCTGGCCCCGGATCAATGGTCCGATCCTGAACGGTCTCTGTGATCAACACTTCGCCGCCACTCCAGCCCAACCATTTGCGATAGACGGCGTCGAAGTGCACGGGGCAGGACCCATAGGCGTAAACGAACTCATCGTAATCCTCTGTCGTCGTGTGCTGCTTCCATATAGGAGGACCATGCTGGTTGGATGCCATGATGCTCCAGTTGCCATGGTATTGAATTCCGTCATCTGTGCCTAGAGTAGTCGCTGTTGTTCCCGTATAGGGATTCAGTGTCGGGGGGTAACCTCCCCTATAATGATTAAGACCAAGGAGGTGCCCTATCTCATGGACATGAAGACCGATGGCTGCGAATGCGTCCACATCAGTATGCCCGGGGTTCCCTGACCCTCTCCTCTCTGCCATCACATACCGGTAGCCGTACTTCATCACGTCTGTAGAGGAAGGATCGGTAGTGGTGATTTTCTCGACTCGGGGATGGAGTTGACCCCTGTCGGCGATCTCGGTTCCCGCATGAAGAAACAGGATCTTGTTGGCCTTGCGGTTGGCAATGGTGTTGCCTCTTGGAAGGGTGTGGCCAGCAGCCACAGCGGCCAAGTAACAGTGCTCCCAGTACTCCCCCTCCTCTACCTCATAGTACCATCTCGAACGAGGCAATTCGATCCACTCCGGGTACTCCTCATGGTCGTCCATAGGATCATTGACCACCTCGACCTGCAAGTCAAGGTCTCCACCAGACATCTCATCGTAGTAGTCCTTGACGCTGCCGAACACCTCCGGCAGATCCTCGTTGCCGTCGGCGACAGTGATGCCGGTGCCCTTGAACGAAGGAGCTCCGGACTCCCCGAAGAGTTTCTGAAAGTCCTCCAAGGTGTACGCGTCATCCCCCGGCTCCCACTCCCCGTCAGAATTCTTGCTCCAGCCATAAGGAGTGTCATGCTCTGAATGGCCGTGCTTGTCTTTGTCATGGTTCTCGCTGACGTCCTTGAACTTGACCAAGACCACGTAGAGCTTCATGGGGCTCGACCAGGTGTGCTGGAGATCGATCCTCTGGGCCATCAGAGGCATCGCTGTGAGAAGAAGAGTAGCCAGAAGAATGCGCTTCATCGAAACGATCCCTTGCGGTTGGTTGAGAAGCAGGAAACTCTGTCATTTGACGGGTTTCTCAGAATGAGAAAACTGCCCTGCTACAACGTCAGTCCTGAGAGAGGTCCGGGAACTGGGAATCCCAGTAGGAAGAGGTCGTCGGAGGTGGGGGAGTCTTCCCGAGACTGAAATCGAAGTCCTCCGGATCGCTTCTCAGGGTGGCTCGCAAGGAGTAGAGGCGGTTGCTGGCCACGCCGTAATCGACTGCATTCACCCACTCCCCGCATGATCCCATGCCGTAGCCAGCCACAAAGGACACTCGGCGGCTGTAGCCATTCCCCTCTTCGCGGTCGATCCAGTCAGCGTAGCCGCTATACCCGGAGAACTCGAAGGAGCGCATGGGAGGTCTCTGAGAGGCTGGCTCGTCGAAGAAGTGACCGGAGATAGAGACCTCCGTGTCTCCTTCGGTAGAGGGGATCGTGTAGGACCCAGCATTCGGCTTGAAGCGGAAGATGGATACCTCTTCGCTGCCTGTGTGCTCCATGAGACGCCGGCCGTCCCAGCGGACCTTCTTGCCCACCATGCAGTGAGGCGGGGCGGAAGTCCCTGAAGGCAGGCCGCTGAACACGTAGTAGGTCTTCCCATCGATCACCTCGGTGGTGTCGATGGTGATGGTCACCTCGCGATAGGCTCCCTCCGACAAGCCCATCACCCCATCGTCGGAATCGCCGGCCTCTTGCTTGTAGACCCAAGAGTTGCCGACCACCAGGGGGAGGTAGTCGGAAGGTTGGTACGTCGTCGTCTGGGCCTGAACCCCGGACGCGAGGACAGCTGGCAGGATCGCCAGCAAGATGCAGATCTGCATCGCTGATCTTTCCTTCGTTCTATCAGAGAGGTAGGAAGGAATGCCCGTCGATGACGGGGCCAGTCCTCCACTTTTGCGGGAAGGGGGGAGAACCTCGATCCGAACTGGGTAGCTGTCAAGTTCTTGTTGAAGTGTCAGCAACTCGGCACGGATTTCCGGGGCCTGCCCAAGGCTCTGGAGCGCCGGACGAAAACCTTGCCAAGGCACCCCTGCCGAACTTATCCTTGGGCAAGTGGCTCCCGCCCCTCACGAATGGGGCGGGAGCTGCCGTCTCCCTTCGCGCCGTGAGGAGGTACTCCATGCGGACTGGCCTGACGATGTGCGGAATCATTGTCGGATGTCTTCTGACCCCCGCCCTTGCCTATGAGTGGGAACATTGGGAATGCCACGAACCTACTTACCACTACTCCGATTTTGTCGGCGTCGGCACCTATTGGCATAGATTATTGGTGAACGATAGGATTAGTGACTTGGCCATAGATCGACGCAATGGCAAACTGTACTGGACGTACCGTTCCACCATCTATCGATCAAACCCAGATGGCTCTGATGCCGAGCATTGGGCCGGCCCTTTCTTTCACGAGGGTGACCTCGGCCCGGGTCCTCTCCACGGGTGGACATGGGCCATGCATCGATTCTTCATCGGCATCGAAGGCCCCTATATGCATCTGTCCATGTGGGTCAGCCATGGCGGAGACACGGAGAGCCGATTCTCAATCAAGGTCGCTTTTGATGACTGGCCGGGCGATGAAGACACTTTCAAACTGATGACAGACCCTATTAGCCTAGATGGTGTGTTTTCCCCCCCGGCACCTATTGACGTACATGACTACGACGACAGCATCGATGATCGAATTGAAGCCATGGCTCCTGTTCAGTGCGGATTCCATTACGCTTTGGACGACATAACAGGATTCTTCTATTGGGTAGGGACGGGTGATGGTGTCTTAAGAGCGTGTAGGATCGCAGACCCTGATGTAGATGATGGAGCGTACAGACTTCACACAGTGGAATACGACCCAGAGGACGAAAGGCCGATCATTGACCTAATCGCACACAACGACAATGTGTACTGGGTGACCAATCACCACGAGATCTTCCGCTGGAAGTGGGGTGAGGACAACGACCCATTTACCAAGATCATAGACGCGCAAGACGTAGCGAACTCCCACTTCCAGACGGCTGTCGAGCCAACGTCCCTCGGCACCCTGAAGGCATCCCAGTGAGGACCTCATGCTGACTCGCGCAGGACTCTCTCTCTGTGGAGCGCCATCGCCATCGTCGTCATCTTCGTGGACCGCATGGCCAGCGCCGCCGCCGACGCCGGGGTGGTAGCCCAGGCCGCGTACATGAAGCTCTACGATCCCGCCTTCCGCCTGCTGGAGCGCGAGGTCGGGGCCATGGGGCCGGAGCCGCGCTTCGCCCAGGTGAACCACCTGCACACCGACAACCGCCATCACCTGGCCCACTTCCGGCTGCGGCGCGCCGACGACCTGCCCGACTCGGCCCTCCGGGAAACAACTGCCCTCCGCAACGCCGACTCCGACCGCGCACTCGGCCACGTCCTCGGCCACGTGCGCTCGGCCTTCTTCCACCTCGCCGGCAGCATGATCCACGACCTCTACGGACTGCGCCACCTCTTCGGGCCGCCGGAACGCGTGGCCGCCACGGAGATCTGGAGCGGCGGCCTGGGGATCAGCACGATCCTCGGGTGGGCCGGCGGCCTGCGCTGCGCCGCCACCTGGGTCGAGCTGGAGCGCATCCGCCACTTCCGCGAGACCCTGGAGGTCTACGGTCCGGACCGCGGCGCGATCCTCTCCTACCCGACGGGGTTCTCGCGGGGGCAGCTGAGCGAGGTGGTGATCCGAGGGGTCTCGGAGGAGGGCGAGCCCTTCGAGCGCCGGCCCTCCGTCGACTGGGAGAGCCCCTTCGTCGCCGAGCTGCGCCACTTCCACGCCTGCGTGACGGAGGGGGAGGCCTGCCGCACGCCGCTGGCGGAGGCCCGCCACGACGTGCAGTTGGTGGTTGACATCGCCCGCGCAGGTGGCTGACTCGTCCGTTCGCCCTTAGTACCGGCCGAACTGGGCGTCAGTTCGACAGCTAACCCGCACATCCTGAATGCGATCGACGTGGCAACTGCTGTGCGTGTCCCGGTCCACACTGTGAGCGTGTAATAGGACATTGCGGTCTAGGGTTCGGCGCAGGGAGTACGGTTCGATGCGCCGCGTCGAGCCACGACAGCCGCGTTTCCACGCGTAGCCGGTTGCCGCCGCAAATCGGACGACCTTCAAGAGAGACCGTGCCGCTGGGACGGCCGAGGGGGCGTCGCAGTTCTTGGCGGGAAAGGGGTGTGAGGGGTGCGGGTGGCAGTGCGCGGGCGAAACCTCAACGTCTCCAAGTTGCCGATCTTGGTTTCCACGCTGAGCAGAGGTAAACGTGGCTACAGATAGGTGTTGTCGATCAGTATCTCAATGTTATACCAGTGGACCTTCCAACCGGCCATGCTCGGTTCCTCCTCTACTACTCGATAATGCTGTCCCTCAACGGGCAGATAGGCTCGCTTGCGAAGCCATTCGCCGATTCCCTCAAGGCCTAAGTTGCTCACGATCTTGCGTAGCAAGTGTGGTATTCGCACGACGGGCACATCCTCCGTGTGCACATATCCGCCACCCACCGAAGATTCGGATGCAACCGCCCAATCAACCCTCCAATTCTCATCGATTCCCAGCACACTGTAAAGCGCATCTCCGCGTGTGTCGATTAGTTCCCGACGGACTCGTACTTGCGCAAACCCTCGGCTATCTCCTTCGACCGCTCCCAAATCTCGCGTACCTCTGCCGGTGCCACAAAAGACTTCAGTTCGAGAATGAGACAGTGTTTGCTCTCCTCGTCCATGAGCGCCAGATCGACTTCAGAGGCCACATCCCACCCCGGTACATTGCCATGCCAGTGACGCATTCGCATTGGCGTTAGCGTATCGACGATGCGCCCGCGTGACCGAGCTTCCCTGTCCGAGCTTAGCGAATTGTAGATGACTCGTTCCTCTGGAATGCGGTTCATGAGGACCGCGAAGTTGCGCTCCAGTCGCGAACAGAGCACAAGATTGGGTGCGATGCCAAGCTTGTCCGGAAGCAGCGGAATCAGCGGCTGCAATGCCAGATCCGGCTGCTGTATCCCGCGCGTCCCGTATGTGTGATCCTCAAGCAACGCTCCGGTGGTTTCCTCGTCCAGCCCGGTGTACCGGACCATACGCCGGTGGATTTCCCTCCTGTCCATGATGACCAGACTGTCTGCAAAGCCCCACTCGCGTAGGCCTGCTTGCGAGGCCTGAACCCTGGCGAGAACGTGAATTCCACACAGAGCCCGCAGCACACGAGCCCAACGTTGGAATTCCCCAACCGAGTATCGAGAAAAGGTCCACTGAGCAGGAAGTGGAGGTTCTGGACCGAGAGAAACCTCCATTGCACTTTCTGCTAGTTGAACCATACGTGGATTCAGACGGTAGGAGAATCTCTCGCCCTCCAGTCGCAACGACGCGCCAATCTGCTGCGCCAACTGTATCTGAGCGCCACTCTCTGGGTGTAACTCATCAATCCCGCCATCTACAAGCCGATCGTAGGCTTCGTAGCGCGCGTTCTGCTTCAGAAGGGGATCGGGGACTACCGTATTGTGATCAAGTGTCAAGCCAATAACACCGATACTCGCGTAGGTATACGCAGCCTCAAAATCCAGATAGCTATCAGACAGATCCGACAGAGCAAGTGCTGCGTCGAGCATCTCTTGATCATGCTTGTGGGGAATACTCCCACCCTCGCGGCATGTCTTCCACATCCATAGTAAGGGCCGCTTGGCTTGTGTTATGACCGAATCGGCGAGAGCTGCCATCGCCTGATTGTCTAGAAGCAAGGACATCGAGCCGGCGATCATTGGGACGACGAAGCGGGCCTCGCAGGCAGCAAGATAGTGCCACGCAGCTTCTCCAAATGGCCTGTTCAGCAGTTCGTTGACCAAGTGGGCGCGATCAATCTCGACTTCCGCTTTGCGGAGCTCCGGAGCAACTGCACCACCTGTCTCCATAGACAAAATATCCTAAGGGCTTGGGCGAACCCGCTGATTGTCAAATGCCATTGATGCACTTTACCCCGCCCCCCTCCAAGCGATCCACCAAGGATGTCAAGGGACACAGAGACTCGCGCACCCGGCTGATCAGGGTTGGTTGGTGCCGGATCGGTATTCCTCCACCCTGAGGTGAGGCGTGGCACCAGGAACGGGGATCTGCAACGCACCCCGGGGCGAAGCCCCCGGCCCCAGCGAGTAACCCTCGTCGAGCGAGGGAATGAGATGTCGCCCCGGTTCCGCCATCCTCAGCCTGTGTCATCGGTCCTGGGCCAGTTGCTGGTTTGTGTCGCGGAGGCGGAAGCTACGGCCGTCGATCTGCAAGGACATGGCAGTAGGGCAACAGACGAACCCATGGCCGTGGCCAAGGACCTCGTCGCCGGCCAGCATCTCCGGCCATTCACGGGTGCTCCTATGGAGGTGATCAGGGTGCTCCCACACTCGTAGCGATGGTTGATGACCTTGAACAGCAGGTGTACATCCAACTCTCCGCAAGCGCGTCATGGCCATGGATGCCCCAGAGAAGCCAGCCGATCACGTAATCCTTCTCGATCACGTGGGGATTCAGGCCGAGCGCGGCAGCGGCTTCGATGATCTCCCGCTTGTCGATCATGGGCGCCGCTCCGGCACCCAGTTCGGCGGCACCCAAAGGCGCCACCGTGATACCAGCCGCGTACAATCCAGGGTGGGATCGAGCCGGGCATTGCCCTGCGTCAGCCGCGTGCGGCATTCCTCGCGTAGGCCGCCGGATTCCGCATGCCCCTCGAGCAGAGAGCCGAGTCGCTTGAAGACCGCACCATTGCCGAGAGTCTCGGCATAATCGATCAGGGTGTCGTCATTGCGGTCCTCGTGTTTCAGGTAGGCTTCCAGGCAGTCGGCGACATGCTGAATCCCGCCGCCGCGGGCGGGATCGTCGAACATGTCGACCATGGTGCGGTGAACGTCGGAGACCAGGACTCTCGACTGCCCCCGCCAGACCGGCCTGGTGCCGAAGATCTTTCTCTCATGGATGTGATGTAGAGTGAAGTGAGCACCATGGCGCACCTGGTGCTTGTGGCGCACCGGCCGGGCGGTCAAGACAACGATGTCCCGGAACAACTGCTCGGTCAGGTCCCAGTGCCCGGCCGCTGTGCGGCCGCCCACGTAGGCCGGGTCGTAGAGGGCTGGGACCAGCACCCACGGGTCGTCGAGAACCTGAGGGCTGTCGAGCAGATCCAGCGAGGCGGAGACATAGGCTCCGTGGGCCACCCGGCGCAGCCAGCCTTGCCGGGTCCAGCGGGAGAGAAGCTGCGAGGCTTGCGTCCTGTCGACCGACAGGATGGCCTCCACGTCGGCGGCACGAATGACCTCACCGGCGCCCTGTATGACCGAGACGAGCCGGCGCCTCCCGCGCGGGATAGGCTGTGATTGGGCGATGGTTACTATACTCTCGACGCAATAATTGACTTTTTTTGTTAATTTGCGACGGTAGAATATACTGTCTTCTCTCAGGACATCAACCCGTGCCTTACCCGACGCTCCGAGGCACGTCGAGAGTTGGTATCCCGGAGACGTCCACGGTGCGCTCCGCGACCGCCAGATCGTGGATTCGCTGCAGGCTTACCCAGAAGCCGGCCCCGTTGCCGAAGAGCTTGCCGAAACGCACCCCCATCTCGGCGGTGACCGGCTGCTTCTCGTTGAGGATGTCGTAGAGCGTCTGCCGGGATATCCCGAGGGCATTGGCTACAGCGGTCTTGCTGATGGACAACGCTGGCAGAATGTCCTCGCGCAGGATCTCCCCCGGATGCACCGGGTCAATGGAAGGGTGTCTCTCGATCATCCTGAGCGCCTTGTGCAGTGTGCTTCCGAAGATGACTCTAGATGACGGGAGGAAGCACTTGTCAAGCAATGCCTTACAGGCAGCCATGGCCTCCACCGTGGTGGCTCTGCCGCCCGCGGTCATCGCCCTCGCAGTGGCCCTCGCGCAGCCCGGGCCCGCCCCGGCAGAGACCACCCGGGTCGACAGCCTGGGTATCACGGTCCGGGACTCCCTGTCCCAGGGCCTCGTGGTGTGGGCCGTCAACTCCTACTGCCCCTCCCGGAACTGCAAGGCGGTGCAGCGGCTGGAGATCTTCCGGCCGGGTATCCTGGAGACGACCTTCGGCGACGAACAGGCCGGGTGGCTCAGGGAGAAACTGAAGGACCTGCACGTCCA
Source organism: Candidatus Latescibacterota bacterium (assembly GCA_964291625.2). Classification (GTDB taxonomy): domain Bacteria; phylum Latescibacterota; class UBA2968; order UBA8231; family UBA8231; genus UBA8231. Next base: position 1,574,972 of record OZ220089.1, read on the forward strand.
GGTTCTGGAGGGGCTTCGCGCCAGGATCGCCCGGGGAATCCTGCGGAAGTCGGATTGGCGCGGCCTGTACGAGGTCTCCCTCACCGTCCTCGATCTCAAGTTGCGGCGCCTCTACGAGCAGAACCTCGAGGAGCGGAGGGCCGTCAGGGCCGGGGTGCGGGTCACCCTGTCGACGCGCTTCGTGTTGCGAGAGGTCGAGACGGGAGACCGGCTTCACTCGGAGGTGATCGCCGCGAGCAGGACGGCTCACCTTGGCGGTGAGCCGGTCGAATTCAGGGACTTGCTGGAAGAGACCGTCATCTCCGCCTACAAGACCCTCTCCGTGCAGTACGACAGCCTCTCCGCGTCTCCCGGCGATCGGTGAGGTGACCCCATGCGGTATCGAGCTCCGGGCAGGCTCAGACTTGGTCTCTCCCTTCTCCTGTCCGCGTTCCTGCACCTGCTTCTCATAGCCGGCTACCACCTGCTCGCCCCCTCGCCCTCCCCCGGCCACCTCCCCTTCTTCCGCCCTCCTCAAGCCCCGTCCACCCCTCGCCTCACGGGTCGGGAGCCGGAGGCCGAGGCCCCCGCCATGAGGAAGGTGGCGGGCCGATTGCCGGATCTGTCCCGAACCGTGGATGCTGTCACCTCCACCGTCTCCGACAGTGTCGCGCCGCGTGGGGCACCAGGCGACACCTTGGCGGGACCCATCGAGGTGGGTGGGAGGGGTCTCTCCTTCGTGAGGCAGGTGCCGGCCGAGGATTCGGCGGAGGTCCGGGTCCAGGACCTGGGACCCTCCTTTCCCATGGAGGAACGCGACGCCTACGCGCGGCTGTGGGTGCCCGACGCCGACCCGACGGATCAGGAGAGCGCCCCCGCCAGAAGGGCCCGCCAGATCGTCCTGGCGTGCCTGAACGCCATGGGCGGCGTGGACCGGCTCGAGGCCCTCCACTCGATGGCCGCCGTCGTGTGGGTCCGGGCCACGAGCAGCTTCATGCCCCCCGTCGGCAGAGAGCGCCCATGGGTTTATACAGTGGCTCCCTATGTCCATCCCGTGTCCGTCTGGCGTTTCGAACGCAGCGGGGACTGGGAGCGCAGGCCCTACGCCCGGGAGGGGGGGCTCCCCAGCCTGACCGGGATGGTCCCCTACTACGAGGTCGGGGCCTTCTTCAACTTCTTCGAGAATCGCTGGCGGTCCTCCCCTCCCTGGAGCCGTACTCACCGTGAGCGATCGGAGGGGGAACGCTGGAACTTCGTCCACCGGTTCCTCGGCGAGGGAGTGCAACTGCGATACGCCGGCAAGGGAACCTTCGATCGGCGTTCCGTCCGATCCGTGTTCGTCGACGACCGGAAGTTCGGCCGCCTCTTCCTGGCCCACTTCGATTCCGATGACGCCCTGCTCGTGGCCGTGGAGGAAGAGCTGTCGGAGAGGGAAGCGGAATGGTTCAGGGCCCAGCGGGGCCATCAGAGAAGGAAGAGCCCGGTCTGGACCACCCGCTATGGGGAATACGAGGAGATCCAGGGGATCCTGTGGCCAACTCGTTGGCGCCGGACCGAGGCAGGCGCCCAGGGCTCTTCCACCATCCTCCTGAGCGTCGCCTTCAACGGCGAAGAGCCGAGCCAGGAGCCGCCCGAGGTGGACTGAGCGGAGACTAGTAGGGCGCAACCCCCACGGGGGCGAACCCCTTCACGCCACACAAGACGCGCGGAATCCCGACGGCTGCCAACTTGGACAGCCCCGGCAAGGTGTAGGCGTCCGACTGGCTGGGGTCCACCCAGTATCCGACGTCGCCCATGGCGTGCAGGGTGGTGGCGCTGAAGAGGGTGTTGTCCCAGTCCTTGTAGGGGGTCATCACCTCGTCTCCGAAGACGGACTCCCGCCAATGGGTGTAGTCGGCGGCGAGGGGCACCTTCATGCCCTCGTATCTCCATCCGCCTTCGACGTCGAAGGCGCTGCGGGCACCCTTCCCCTTGAAGTGGGGATCACCATCGCCGACTTCCACGAGACCGAGACCGGCCCATATGGAGGAATGGAAGCCGAGGGCGTGGGCGATCTCGTGCACGGCGAGGTCCTTCAGGTGGTAGATGAAGGAGTCCTTGTGGAAGCGGATGATCCCCAGTACAGGGAGGTAGTTCCTGCGGACCCAGAAGGGCCCGCCGGTGGCCAGGAACGGGGCGTCGTCCGGGTGGCGCCCGACATAGAGGCGCACGTCATCGACGACTCCTTCCTGGATGACGAGGTCTCCCAACCAGCCGTAGTTGGGCTCGAACCAGTCGTGATCCCTGCTGTCGAAGGGGTGGACCCCGAAGTCGATGTCGGGGACACCCTGGGAGATGACCGCCTCCCACACCTCGGCGGCCTCCTCGATCAGGGCCCGGTGGCCCGGACTGAAGTCGGCCACGAAGACAAGCTCGATGTCGAAGGAGTCATCGGCCTGTGCCGGATCGAGCACGGTGATCGAGTAGGAGGTCAGACTGTCCCCTTCCTCGGTCTCGATGAGAACGCTCGACTGTCCCGCCAGGCAGCCCGAGAGGTAGACCGTCTCTCCGTGGCCGAGGCTCCGCGTCCGGTCGTCGCGCTCGGCGGCGCAGAAGCTCCGGGACGGCGCCGAGGAGGCGGTGGACACCTCGACGGCCAGGTCGGAGTCCTCGCCGGGGTTGACGATCACCCGGACCGTCGCGTCCGACACCTCGCCCGCGCGGGTCTGCACCTGCAGGGTGAACGGGTGCCAGAGGGTGCCCTCGACCGTGAACCGCGTCTGGCCCGGGTCCGGTGACAGGGAAGCCTGGATCAACGGCGTGACGGGCAGCCCGATGCCCCACGGATTCTCCCCCGGGCCGCCGAAGAGGAACTCGCCGTAATACTTGAGGTCGTCCCAGTCGTTGTCGCCGTCGCGGTCGATATCGAGCAGGTCGAAGTCGTAGTGCTGGGCCATGTAGGTGAACCCCGTCAGGTAGTGCCAGAGGGCCCACATGTCCCAGAAGCTGAGGACGCCGTTGCCGTCGGCGTCGCCCAGGTGACGCACCCTCTCTTCCTCTTCCTCGTCCTGGTGGACGCCGGCGGCCCTGGCGGCGGGCTCGCGGGCGGGCAGCTCCGATGGGAGGACCACGCCGCGCTCGGAGAACCAGGCGACCAGGCGCCGGTACTCCTGTGCGTCCGGGAGCGGCGCCGTGGGCGACGGGGGCGGGTCGGCGCAGCCGGAGAGACCGGCGATGACCGCGAGAACGAGGGGCCAGGGGCGCATGAGAGCCTCCGTGAAGGTGCTTTGTGCGGACGACCGGGGTACTCCTGAAGGACGAAGGTAACCCCCGCCGCCAACGCGGTCATGCGGCCCGACAGGTGCGATTCAGGAGGGGTTGAACCCGATCCTGCCGCGGTGGCCCGGCTTGGCCTCGCACTCGGCGCGCAGCAACCCGGCGAGGGCCGCCGGATCCTGCAGGTGGCCGAGGATCTCGGCCTTGCTGCGCGTCACCGCGAAGTCCCCCGGTGTCAGGGTGGTGAGCTCCTCGATCTCCTGCGGAGCGTCGATCCCGAAGAAGGCGCGGAAGGCCGCCTTCGACTGGGCCGGCGTGAGGTAGTCGAGGGCGATCTTGAAGGTGAAGCGCCGCAGGGTGGCGGGATCGAGGTGCTCGCCGAAGTTGGTGGTGCACGCGAAGGGCAGGGGGTGGCTCTCCATCCAGGTGAGCATCTCGTTGACTTGGCTCACCTCCCAGGAGCGCACGGCGCCGCGGCGGTCGGCCAGCAGCGAGTCGGCCTCGTCGAAGACCAGGATCGACTCCTCGGCGCGGGCCTCTGCGAAGGCGGCGGCGATCTGCTGCTCGGTCTGTCCCACCCACATGGACATCAGGTCGGAGGCCCGCTTGTGGATGACCTGCAGGCCGAGGCGCTCGGCGAGGTAGCGCACGAAGGCGCTCTTGCCGGTACCGGGCGGGCCCTGCAGGCACAGGGAGAAGCGCCTCTTCCCGGTCCCTTCGAGGCGCCGGGCGAGCCGCACCGGGTCGAGGTCGGCCCGGATCAGCCCGGGGTCGAACCTCTCGGGCGCCCCCTGGGCCGCCGGCGGCTTCTCCCCCGAGATCACCCGGGACAGGCTGCGCACGCCGCGGCGCACCGCGGTCAGGTCGCCGCCGCAGAGACTCGCGGCGGCGACGGCGCCGGCAGCCAGTCCCGGCGCCACGTCGAACTCCCGCGCCAGGGAGCCCGCGTCCTCCTCGGTGGCTTCGATGCCGTGGCGCTCCAGCTCCCGGCTCCAGATCCGCGCCCGGGTGCGGCACGGCGGCGGGCGCAACTCCAGGGCGAAGGTCATGCGGCGCAGGACGGTGGAACAGGTATCGCGCGCGGCGTTGGAGGTCCACAGGGTGGGCACGGGCGTGCGTTCGAGGAGCCGGTTCATGTAGACCTTGGAGCCCCGCGCCCGGAGCTTGGAAGAGCCGAAGGGCGCGAAGGGCAGCCAGCGGTCCCCCGGGTCCGAGAGCAGGTCCTCCATCTCGTCGAAGAGCAGCATCGACCCGCTCCCCCCGGCCAGCAGGCGCTGGGCGAAACGCAGCTCCTGGAGCCGCTCCTGGCGGGCGGGTTCGTCCCCCTCGTCATCGGCCTCGCCGACGCCGTAGAGGTCGGCCCCGAGGCGGGCGGCCAGGGTCTTGCAGAACTCGGTCTTGCCCGTGCCCGGCGGTCCGTAGACCAGCACGTTCACCCCGCGGGCGCCGGAGCCCAGGGCCCCCGCGACCACCTCCTCGATGTGGTCCCGGTCCTCCGCCACGTGATCGAAGTCCGACCACTCCAGCTCGCCCGGCGCCGCCGCGTCGAGCAGCAGTCCGCGCACGTCGAGGCCGTTCTCGTCGGGGAGGTGGACCAGCCGGTGCAGCCTCCGGACGGGCTCCAGCTCGCCATCGTAGTCGACGGAGACGAGGCCCGCCCTCATGAGCGGCGCGTCCGCCGCCAGACGGGACTGGAAGGCGCCGGAGGACAGGCCCAGGAGGCCGCCCAGGTAGGGGTTGGAGACGTTGAGAGCCGGCCTGTGGCGCCGGAAACCCTCGCCGTCTCCGACGGCATCGACCAGGGACTCCAGGGCCGGCTGGGCGCGGTAGCGCAACAGCAGCTCGAGGATGGCCACGTCCTGCGGCGTCAGGTCCATCTCCCGTCCGAGAAACCGCAGCCGCTGCCCCGTTCGGTCGGGCGGGACCCCTTCGCAGGCGGAGTGCTTCGCCTCGAGGGCCTCCCCCAGGCGCCGCCACTCCCGCGCGGACAGTTTCCTCTCGGACAGCAGGTCGTCCTCCTGCTCCTCCCCGTCCTCCTCGAGCTCCAGAAGCTCCCCGTTCTCGCCCACCCACTCGGCGAGACTCCTGGCTCCCGGACTGGTGTGCCGCAGGCGTGAGGCGGCGTTGGAGAGGTAGAGGAACAGAAGCTGACGTTCGCAGGCGTTGAGCATGGGCATCCTCCTGGCGATGGGGTTCGGACATCTCCGTCTGTCTGGAGATGAACGTAGCCAGGAGGTGCGACAGATCGCGTCGCAGCGGGGGGGTATTTCAGGGACGGGCCGACAGTCTGCGAGTCGCCCGCGAAGAGAAGAGCGGTTGGCCTGGAGCTCTATTGCTCGCGGAAGAAGAACCGCTCCGCCGTGCCGGGTCACCTTCAACGTCGAAGAGCCGAGCCAGGTACCTCCGGGACGGAGTAGCCCACTCGGTCGCGGGAGCCGGGGCTTCAGCTTGATGAGGTGCGCCTTGGCTTCCGCGCCTTGAGCGCCAGCAGCCAGGGCACGGTCCCCTCTCCCAGTTCCTCTACCGCTTCGAGCCGGAGACCCGACGCGATCAGCTTGTTCAGCAGCTCGGACAGCGGTACATGGCGCACTCCCGCGCGCGACCGGACCCCTGGGCCGATACCCGGCCCGTCGAAGACTCGTTCGGTATTCCAGTAGCCTGGATGGACTACCGCCACGCCGTGAGGACGACCGTCCTCCATCTTGACCGAAGGGCCCGCGAAGCACGGATGGACCGAGATCACCACGAGGAGGCCATCGCGGGACAGGATACGCTTCGCTTCTCGAAAGAAGGGCTCCACGTCGTCGAGGTCGGTGAGGGTCAGGACCGAAACCACCCGCGAGGCCCGGCCGTCGGTGAACGGCATCGATCCCGCGTCGCCCTGCACCAAGGAAGGGCATCGCCGACGCGCCAGCCGGAGTTGATCCGCCGAGAGATCGAGTCCGACGACGCTCCATCCCCGCGACGCCAGCAGGCCGAGGTGCGCCCCGGTGCCGCAGCCGGCATCGATGCAGAGCCCGGGTCCCGAACCGACGAGGCGGCCGACGTGTTCGGGCACGTCATGGTAGATGGGGTGGTTCAGGAAATCGTCGTACCACTCCGCCAGCCCGTCGTACCTGGCCTCAGCCACCGGGGCCTCTATCGAAGCCACATCCAGGCGGCTCGAGTCGCTGGATGGGCCAGATCTTCTCTCAAGTGCAGCTTCGTCACATCCGGGGATTGGATCGTGCTGCGGATCCCCTGGGCATACAGTAGCAGCATTGTCCGGATAGGCCAGTCTCCTGCCGGCCGTCCGCTCCGCTGGCGAGAACCCACGCCGCTGAAGCATCTCCGTGTAGGTCCCCTCTATGCGCTCGACCAACTCGCGCCTGCACATGTCCCACCTCGGCACACACTGGGGCAAGCGTCCCTCAATGACGGGAAGGCCCACCTCCCGGAAGACCTTCTCGGACAGGTCGAATCCCTTCACAGGCGCCTCCTGACGAGCGAGTCCAACCTGGCCAAGCAGCCGTCACCGCCCTTGTCGTGCCACACCCTTACCACAAGGTTTCCCTTCAGGTGTACCTCCGTGCCCTCGTTTCTCCGAGCGCGAAGGAGATCCGCCGCACTCTGAGCTGTCTTCCCATCGGAGAATCTGAGCCCGAAGATCCCCGCTTCCGCTCCCCCTTCACCGTGATACACGGACAGCAGGAACTCCTCCATCTCCGCCACGAGGGGACTGGCTTCACTGGATGTCGAGGTTCGTCCTGAATCGTCGGAGGGTTGATGGTGCTGATGTCGTCCGCCTGTTGGGAACAGCATGGCGCCGAAAGCAGTCCAGGTCTGTCCGCTCCGAGGTCAGGAACGGATTTCCCGTGGCGCCGCACGGCAGCTCTACGCCTGGCGGCACAACGGCCAAGGCGCACTCTCCAAGGTCGGATTCCAGTTCAGCGAGTTCCGACAGCGGCATCGGAGAGCAGCCCAGAAGCGCTGCTGCCACGATCAGGCCTGGGACCTTCATACGCAGGATGTCCATCAGGGGCTGCGTTGACGTTAGACGATAGCGATCGCACATGTCTGTCTCCCGGTTGAGCGGAAAAGGGAGCCGGCGGCTCGTGGACCTCTGTCGGCTCACTCGGCTGGCGGCGGAGCGGGGCGGTCAACGGAAGAAGAACCGCTCCGCCGTGCCGGTCATGATCTCGGCCCGGTCGGCGGCGGAGAGGAAGTCCAGACCCTCCTCCATGAGCGCCACGCTGGCCGCGTAGGTGTGCTCTCCGAGGACCTGGTAGGGCGCGTCGCTGGCCCACATGAGGCGTTGCGGGCCGTAGGCGTCGACGACCCGCCGGATGAGGCCGGCCAGGTCGTGGTAGGGCGGCTTCTTCTCGCCCAGGGCGTAGAAAGCGGAGACCTTCACCATCACGCTCTCGAACCGCGCCATGGCGCAGAGGGCGTCCACGTCCTCTTCCCGAATCGGCCCCCGAGCGCCGACGAGGCCAAGGTGGTCGATGATGACGGGCGCGCCGGGGAACTGCTCGCAACGCCGCGCCAGGGCCGGCAGGCCGTCCGGGGCGATGAGCGGGCAGATGGCCAGCCGCTGGCGGGCGCCGGCGGCGAACATCCTGTCGAAGCCGGGGCCGTCGCACCAGGTCGCCGGCGGGACATCCCGCGGATAGACGCGGAAGCCGTAGACCCGCTGAGCGGCGAGGCGCGTCATCACCTCCTCGACGGCGGGATCGTCCCAGTCGACGATGCCGATGCCGCCGAAGACGTCCGGAGAGTCGGCCATGGCCTTGAGCATGTAGCGGTTGTCGGTGCCGTAGTAGCTCATCTGCACCAGCACGACGCGGTCGACCCCACAGGGCCGGGCGTGGCCGAGGATGTCCTCCACGTGGAAGGTGACGGGACTGGCGTCGGCGGGGTCGCTGTCCGCGGCGAAGGGGTAGGTCTGGTAGTCGTCGGTCCAGATGTGGACGTGGGAGTCTATGTATGGCATGGGGGCTGGCATCCTCGTGCCTGGCTGATGGTGGATGGACTTCCCCGAGCGGCTGGGGCGGAGGCTTGGGCTCTCTCTCGGGATCCTCAGTATGCGCGACAACCCGCAAGCAAGCATACGCTGCCTGTTGCGGCCTATGCCTTTCTCCTCATTGCAGTCAGTGCCTTGCGAATCTCACTTTGTTCGGCGCCCTCAAACTTCCTGCCCTGCAGCCATAGCGGCACTTCGGAGGGAATCCCCGTATACACCGAGTGAGTGAGGTTCCTCGATCTCCCTTCGTCATACGGCCAAACCTCTCTCTCGGCAATTTCTTCAAGATCCGAGCCATGCCTCACCAGTCGATCGCCCCAGTGGTGCAAGTGAGCGACCGCTGCGAGGTGATCGCTCTTCCTTCCATTGCACCGCTGGTCCGCCACGACCAGGTTGGCGAGGCTGTCGTCAGCGCAGCGCGTCCATGGCAGGAAATGGTCGATAACCGGCTTGCCTACCTTCTCCTGGCAATAGAAGCACCTACCATCCTGTAGCTGGTCCAGGGGATCTCGCAGCTTCCCCAGATGGATCCTGTTCGGCTCGAAGAGGAATTCCTCAATGTCCTCAACCGCTTCAGGGTTTCTCCGGGCAACGAATCGGGACCATTCACGCCGAATCACCGGACGCAACAAGCCTGCCAAGAGACTCAGGTTCTCTTCGACACCGGGGACAAATACCAATCGATTGTCAAATTCCCCGGTGAGAACGCCTCGCGCCCCCCCGCGGAGACGGCGTTGATAGGCGCGCACTCCCGGTGGGCCGCCTGGCTGCCAACTCACTCTGTACAGCAGGTCCACGGGTTCACTTCCGACTTGCTGTAGCAGCGGGATGGGCCACCTGATCAAGATCCACTCGATCTCGTCCAACAAGCCTTCGTATTCTTCGGATGCAATCCTCTTTGCTCGGTGTGGAGTGCCCACTCTTCGTTCCCCATGTCGCGCCACGAACTCCTGTATCAGATTCGGAATCGAGCGCCCTCCGCCGGTCATTTGCTTCAGCATCCCGCCCTTTTTCGGGTGGACACGAACTTGCTTCCAGTAGTTCGCCGCGACCCGCTCTGCCAATTGGCGGGTCGTGACACTGCCCCTCGGACCTCTCTCTCCGCCGGCGCTGTCTTGGCACTCGTCGATAAGTGCCAGAAGAAGGGCGTACTTGTACGACGCCGTCGTGTGCGCTTCGTCGAGCAACGCAAGAGTTCTCTCCGCGAACTGGATCGTTTGTCCCCGGTCTACTCCCATTGTCTTGGACATGACATCACTCCATCGAGATACTGTTACGGCTGCGTGCCCCCCATATAGGCCCACTTTCACGCGGACCATCTTCGCGAGATCTGGCGCGGACCTCGTACCATTGGACAGTATCGACCAACCCGGTTGCTCCGGCCCAACTGGAGTAAGTGTTGACGGGCCAAGAGTAGGAAAAACTCCGGTTGTCGGCGACAACTCGGTTCCCCAGTCCCGGTGCGGACTGCGGCGGGACAGAACCTCGGGCAGGGACTGCCCGGGCGTGGTCACGGAGTACTCGCGCAAGGCCAGGGGTAGGGGTAGGTGCCGGTGCTTGTCGGTGAAAGGATGCTAAGGACGCAAGCGGACTCGGCAGTGTGGGGCTATCAGCTGCCGAAGTGCGCCACGAAAACGTCCTTTTGCGGACTGTAGCGCAGGTACTCCAGGAACCGATGATCGTAGTTGGTGTGTGCATAGTACAGGCTCTGCGCCCTGTGCAGGGCATCGCAGGTCGGGCCAATGTCGAACCGACCATCTTTGATGGTGACCCCCTGCGCCCGAGAGCCTTCACCGACATCGACGGTGTACTCCCCGTCCTTGAAGTGGGCAGGCTGGCCGTCGGTGTCCTTGACGTCGATATCGAGAACCTGCCTGTCGTAAGGGATCGACTCGTCGTACGCGCCTTCGAAGATCGACCACACAATGACGGGGTGCGCATTGTCTTCGGTGCGGACGACCCGACCACAGGACGGGTCCACGCTGGCGGTGAGCTGATGGGGGTTGGTGGCCGTGTCGAGGGCTTCTTCCAGGTCGAGCACGTCCTTGTAGGCTTGCTTGATGGTGGTCAGGGGTCCGCCTTCCACCCAGTCCAAGAGGGCGGCCTCCGCGTCGGTCAGGGCCGCCTTGGCTTGGGTGAGTTTGTCCCTCATCTCTTCCACGGTGAGTTGGATGTCGGCCACTCGGGATTCCCCTTCCCTTACAAATGACACACCGCACACCCCTCTGCCAGATCGGGCGCCGGAATCTCCTCCCGCTCCGGCAACTCGGCGATCTTGAGCAGCGGCCGACCGTCGACCCAGGTGTAGCCGCGATCCCCTACGCTGTCCTGCTCGTACCCCATGGCCTTCTGGAAGAGATCCGGGTGCACCTCCTTGAGATTCTGCCACTCCCCCACCTGCTGGTAGAAGCAGAAGTAGCAGCCCGACCGGGAACGCCACCGGTAGTAGCCGGGGATGCCGATGCCGGACTCGGTCAGGATCCGCTTGATGTCCTCCAGGGTCATCCCGGCGTCCTTGAAGGGATACACCGGCAGGATGTTGGGCCGCTCGGAGATGACCGGGGGCTTTTTGGACTGGTAGCCTTCCCGGTCCTCGTCGCCGCGGATGCCGATGTAGCTGAAGGCGTGGTTGTCGCCGACGAAGCGCTCGAAGGGCTGGATCTTCAGCACTCGGGTACACCACCTCGACCGGGGATTGGGCAGGAATCCCCCGTAGAGCTCATTCAGGTAGATGTCGAAGGGATTGCGCCCGGGCTTTCTCGCCACCTTCAGATCGTCGAGAGCGTTGAGCCGCTGCACCTCGACGCCCAGGAGAGCCTCGAGCCGCTCGAGGTACTCGTAGGTCTCGGGCAACTCGCAACCGGTATCGCAGAACACGTACTCCGCCGGGATCTGCGGGTAGCTCTGACGCACATACAGGGCAAGTGCGGTCGAGTCCTTGCCGCCCGAGATGCTGACGATGTGGCGGATGCTCTTGTCGGAGAGGCTGTCGAGCGCCTCCTGCATGCTGGCCATCGAGCACCTATTCCGTTCGCACGTCGCGGGAGGCAAGTCGCTCTGACACGGTCTTCTTCCTACGCGGCCTGGCTACTCAATCCCTCACTCGCGTAGTGCGCTACGAGCCAGTCGATCTCGGGCCGTCGTTCCACGACGAATCTTCGTTCCCCCGCCAGTCCCTGAATCTCAAGACCCATCCGTGCGTGCTCCGTCTGCACGGCTGTCTCGTACAGGTCCTCGGCCATCATGCAGAAGGCGTTGCCCGGACCACCGCGGCGCCATGACGCCTCCTGCACCGGGGCCTGGATCGGGCCGTCCTCGGCGTCGCCCCCAAAGGCCCTCGCCAGGGAGTAGCACAGGATGTGCGCGGGGATCGCCTTGGTCCCCCGGTGGACCTCGTAGTAGCCGCTCGTGCGGTAGTGGGAGAGCAGGCCCAGCTCGGTGAAGGGAGACTCCTGCGCCTCCTCCGGATCGACCCCCCGGTCGGGGATGCTTCTCGAATAGCTCAGGAGCAGGCAGCTCGCGTCGCGGTCCAGCGTGCGGGGACTCGGGACGCGGCCGCGCTGCATCTGCAGGAACCGTTGCAGGCTGTCGAGGCAGACCGCCTTGTCGAACCGCTGCAGCTTGAAGTTGTTGAAGAACCAGTCCCAGGTGACGGCGTGGGCCGGGCTGCTGATCAGGTTCACGTGCAGCGCCCACCAGGTGCCGATGTCGGTGAAGTAGGGGTCGCGCTCCCAGACGAGGCGGCCCAGGCCGGAGGGTTGCAGCAGGGCGCTCTTGCGGGGCCGGCCTCCTCCGACCTGCTCGCACAGGCCGGTCGCCTGCAGCCAGTGGCGGATCGACTTGGCCATGTTGCGGCCCACGCCGAGCCAGTCGGCGACGTGCTCGTCGCCCAGCTTCTCGGGCTCCTCGGCCACCAGCTTCAGCCCCTTGTGCAGCCACCCCTCCCGGACGGGGAAGGTCTCGTGTCCTCCGAACCTCATTCCGCCACCCCCGACAGCTCCATCCGGTCCGCCGCCTTCCACCCGGAGAACGCCCGGACCCGGTGCACCTCCTCCGCCACGGCCGCGCAGGCGGCCTCCACTTCCTCCGCGTCGTTCAGCACGGACAGACTGAAGCGGACGCTGCCGTAGGCCTCCTCCTCGGACAGGCCCATGGCCCGCAGCACGTGCGACGGCTCCGGCCGTTGGTTGGTGCACGCCGAGCTCTGCGAGCATCGGACCCCGCGCTGATCCAGGCGCGCCACCAGCGCCTCTCCATCCACCCCGTGGAAGAGCAGGTTCGTGGTGTTGCACACACGGGTGCGGGTGTCACCGTTCACGGTCACGCCGCCGCAGCGGTCCATGATCTCCCTCTCGAGCCGGTCGCGCAGACTGCCGAGGCGGGCGATCGTCTCGTCCAGGGATTCCTGGCGCAGCCGGGCCGCGCACCCCATGCCCGCGATGCCGGGGACGTTCTCGGTGCCGGCGCGCAGGCCGGACTCCTGATCGCCGCCGTCCAGGAGGCCCTGGAGTGCGGCGCCAGGCCTGACGTAGAGGGCGCCCACGCCCACGGGGGCATGGAACTTGTGGCCCGCAATCGACGCGTAGTCGAGGGGCAGATCCCGGAGCGACACCGGCAGCTTGCCCACCGCCTGGGCCGCGTCCGTGTGGAAGGGCACCCCCGCTGCGGCGCACAACCGCCCGATCTCCTCGATCGGCTGAACCACCCCCGTCTCACTGTTGACCCACTGCACCGAGACCAGGGCGGCCTCTTCGGCAAGAGCCCTCCGCAGGTCGTCGGGATCGATGAGGCCGCTGCGCCCGACGGGCAGCAGCACGACATCCGTCCCTTCGCGGCTGCACCTGTCGAGGGCGGCGAGGACGGAGGAGTGCTCGACCCGGGTGGAGACGATCCTCCGGCCGAGACCGGAGAAGCTGCGGAGGACGGTGTTGTTGGCCTCGGTGGCGCCGCTGGTGAAGACGATGGAGGCGGGGCCGCAGCCGAGGAGGGAGGCCAGCGAGGAGCGGGCCTCGCGCAACTGCCCGCGGGCGCGCTCGCCGGCGGTGTGGCTGCTGGAGGGATTGCCGAAGGCGGCGAGGGCGTTCAGCACCGCGGCGCGGACCTCCGGCAGGGGCGGGGTCGTGGCGTTGTTGTCGAGATAGACCTCGGGGGGCGGGTGGCTCAAGGTCTGGTAGTTTCCCGGGGGGAGAGGGGGAGGCTGCGCGCGAAACCTTACCCCCAGTCGGGGAGGGGGGCAAGTGCCTCATCTACTTGGGCAATATACTGCTCAAATATATACTGCCGCAAGGCTGGCAATCACCACGTAGGAGGACGCCCCAAAGGCGATTCAAGGCCATGATTCCTGAGGTGGTTGTCTATCACCCAAGATGATACGGAGAAGCCATTGGCGACTCGTTCCAGACTCTCCGGCGAGTAGTCGCCCCTGAGTCTGTCGTCTACCGAATGCCAAGGGCTGAGAAACTCCGCAGCGAAGGCCCGCTGCATCTTCTGGCGATAGCTGTAGGACCTCGTGGCAGGAAGCAGTGCTTCCCCGCGCATGGAAAACAGCAAGCTGTCACCCAGGAGCCGAGCGGCATCGAACCTTCTCCCGGTCTTGCTGCGGGAACGAAGAGCCAGTTTCCTGCCGCCCGCATCCCCCAGGATCCAAGAGAATTGATCGGTCAGTTTCTGGCTGCTGATGGCACTCGAGATCGTTCCCAAGAGTTCAGCGAGCTTGCGGTCTTCGACCGGATCGCCATTCAAGTCTGCCGCGCCGCGGATCTCCTTGGCCAAATCAGAGCCGACCTTCCACGCGGGGGTAGTGAAGGCATGCGCACCAGAGTCGATCCCCTCGAAGCCTTCCGTGTTGATCCCTTCCATTGGAAGGTCACTATCGCCGGCGATCCCGTCCTCAAGTCGAACATCAAAGCCCTTCTCTTGAGTAAGGGACCTTATCTCCGAGGCCGAAATCAGGTGGTCCACTCCACCTGATCCCAAGGCAATCTCTTCTGCCGCCGTTCTACCCAACTCGCTGATCTCCCTTTGTCGGGAGATCAGATCATCAGAGTCAAGATCGTCCGGGTCCGCACCGAGCAGTGCTTCGAACTTCCTGAACCGAGAAAGCTCGCGATCTTCTCTTTCGCGAGAGAGGTCTTCCCATAGAACCGACAGATCCGAGCCCTGCTCCGTCGTATCCAGGAACTCTCCGATAAAGCGGTCGACTTCGGAAACGAAGTCTGTGCGAGGAATCTGCACGACCTTGTCTGCCAGATACCTGAAGATCATGGGATGTTCGTCATCGGAGGACGGCTTGGATTCCAGATAGGTAAAGACCCCGTCCGAGTGAATCGTGATCCGGGGCCACAGCCATCCTTCTCCTACGGCGAGCATGGAGTGGGCAAGATCCCATTCGTCATGGCCTGACTGACCCGACGGGTAGGGCTCCCAGTTCAGCCTCCACCAATTCCAGACCAGCCAATAGGCCAACGGCTGCGGATCGATCACTGGGCCTTCGCGATAGATGGGTTGCCCATCCTCTCCCGCAACCAAGCCCTGAGTCAGGCACCGGTCGTCCGCCATGATTCTCAACAATCCCACGCCGGGCTCAGAAGCCCCATAGGTGCTGATGCTGAAATCCAGACTCATCCGGCACCCTTCCATCTCTTGAGGACTTCCCTGCTGAGTCTCTTGCCAACTCTGTCATTCCGATCGTCCAATCGGTATCCATGGTATGTGCCACGAGACTGATTGGCCTCATAGACCCATCCCTCGTGATCTACCGCCCAGACGTTCTTGGGAAGACCATTGATCGATCTGGAACTCACTGTTCGACGACGAACTCCTTCCCGGAATAGCCTCCTGGCTTCCAGGAGAGACATCTGCCTCTTGTCATCGCAAGGAGACTTGTCTGGCCCCAGCCCTCTGTCCCTGGTCCGATCCAAGTGTCTCGGATCCGGTATGAACAAGGAGGGCTTCATCTTCGACTGCAGATCTTCCGGGACATCGGCGGGGCGAATCAGCCGTCGGTGAGGACTCCCTCTTCTACGTGAAGGAGACTTCACGGGGCGTATCCTACGGACTCCATCTGGTAGGACTCCTCCTGGGGGACGATCACCCTGACATCTTCGTCGAGGGACTCTTGCGACGGTATCACGACATAGATCGGCATGTAGCGGTTCTCAGAAGAGCCTGGCGACGGTCACGGCCAGTCCCGTTGCTGCCACCATGCCCCCCAGGACGCCCGCCAGGACCCACGCTTTGGTGGCCGTATGCCTCGACCGTTCCTTGAGAGTCGTTACATCGGTCCGAATCTCGTCGGTGGTTATACGGATAGCTTCAGAAGTGGACTCCAGTTGGGTCAGTCGACTCTCGACCAGCTCTCGGTTGAGAGGGGCCGGACTGCCTTCCGGAGGGCCAACTGCTCCAGGGTTCGACATAGGCGTTACTCCAGTCCCAGGGGCCAAGGTCCTGTCTACCATGGTAACGGCCGGGGCCCTCAACGGCCAACCGCCCTTTGGCTCGCAACTTCCATGCCATCACCCAGCGACCGCCTTCGCCCCTACTGCCCCCGCCCCGCGAACGCCGCCCCTCCGTCCTCCTCCCACCCCCCGCCCACCGGCCGCAGCTGCCCCGCGCCCGTCACCTCCCAGTGCCGGCCGTCCCGCTCGCCGCCGGCGCCGTGGCGGTGGAACCAGTCCTCCAGCAGGACATGCAGCTCGCGGCGGCGGACGGCGTAGCCCGCGTCGTCGGCCAGATTCGCGCGTTCGTCCGGATCGTCTTTCAGGTGGTACAGCTCCGCCGGCAGCTCCCGGCCGCGGTCGACGTACTTCCAGTCCCGGGTGCGGACCATGCGCGAGGCGCCGTACTCGGCGCAGCGGCTGCCGTCGACCACAACGGCCTCGCGGCCATCCGTGCCGCCGCCAGCATCCGCATCGTCGCCACCCCCAAGCAGTCCCGCGAAGCTGCGTCCCGAGCGGCCGCCTCCCCCGTCGTCCGGCTCCGGCAGTCCCGCGTGTTCCAGCAGGGTGGGGAAGAGGTCGCAGGCGCTGAACAGGCCGGGCTCGGCCGCGCCCTGGGGCACCCGCCCGGGCTGGCTGACGAGGAAGGGCACGGTCACGGAGTTCTCGTACATGTTGAGCGGGAAGGTGCCGTTGCCCTTGCCCCAGAACCCGTGATGGCCGCAGCTGAAGCCGTTGTCGCTGGCGAAGACGACCAGGGTCCGCTCGCGCACGCCGAGGTGCTCCAGGCGGTCGAGGAGGCGCACCACGTCGGCGTCCAGGGCGGTGACCGCGGCGAAGTAGCCCTTGAGCATCTCGCGGTTGCCGAGGCAGCTCTCGGACAGGCCGTGGCCGCGGGCCCAGTCGTGGATCGGCTCCTGGGGGCAGGAGTCGAAGGGGCAGTCGTCGTAGGAGTCGACGATCTCCTGGGGGTGGCCGGTCCAGGGCGAGTGGGGGGCCGTGTAGTGGACGCCGAGGTAGAAGGGCGCGTCGCCGCCGGCGTGGGTGTCGAGGAAGTTCAGGGCGTCGTCGGTGATCAGGTTGGTCACGTAGCCGTCCTCGGTCACCAGCTGCCCGTCGCGGATCATCGGGGGGCGGTTGTAGTCGCCGCCGCCGCGCTGGTGGACGTACCAGTGCGAGAACCCGTGCTGCACGAGCTGGCTGTGGCCGAGGTGCCACTTGCCGGACAGACCGACCGTGTAGCCGTGGGCGGCGAGGATGTCGGTGTAGGCGGTCTCGCCCTCCAGGTAGAGGGCCGCGTCGTCGCCGACGTTGCCGTCGCGGATCCAGTCGTGGACGCCGTGCTGGGACGGCATGCGGCCGGTGAGGAAGCTGGCGCGGCTCGGCGAGCAGACCGGCGAGGCGCAGAGGAAGTGCTCGAAGCGGACCCCGGTGGCGGCGATGCGGTCGAGGCCGGGGGTGCGGATCTCGTCGTTGCCGGCGCACCCGAGGGCCCAGGGCCCCTGGTCGTCGGTGAGGATGAAGAGGATGTTGGGCCGTTCGGTCATGGGGCGCTCCCCGGGTCCCAGGGTTCCACGGCGACGCGGGCGCCGCTGTCCGAGGACTCCCGGGCGGCGTCGGCCACCGCCTGCACCCGGTACCCGGTGACGCCGTCGCAGACCGGCTCGCGGCCCTCCCGCGCGGCGCTCACGAAGTCCTCGATCATGGGCTGGTCGAAGTACGGGGCCTGCAGGGGCTCGACGGGGACCGACTCCCGGCCCGAGGCGGTCTCCACCTCGATCGCCTCGCCGCCGTACTCCAGTCCGTCGATGACGATGCGGCCGTGGGTGCCGTCGACCTCGGCGAAGTCGCGGCGCGGGTTGGAGGTGAGGATCGTCGAGTGGACGCCGGCGGTGCCGTCGGCGAAGCGCAGCAGCAGGGCGTCGGTGTCGTCCACCGGCCAGTCGTGGTGGACGGTGTCGAGGAGGCCGCAGACCTCCACCGCCTCGCTGCCGGCGAGGTTGAGGAGGACCTCGATGCGGTGCACGGCCATCTCCATCAGGGCCCCGCCGATGCCGGGCTGGATCTGCCACGGCCCCGAGCCGAGGCCGCCGCCGCCGCTGTAGTGGGTGCGGGTGAAGACCTTGGGGCCGATCTCGCCGGCCGCCAGCCGCCGCTTCGCCTCCAGCACCTGGGGGAAGAGCCGGCGGCGGTAGGCGACGCCGAGGGCGACCCCGGCCTCGCGGCAGGCCTCCACCATGCGGCGGGCCTCGTGGCGGTCGCGGGCCATCGGCTTCTCGCAGAGGACGTGCTTGCGGGCAGCCGCGGCGGCGAGGGTGTGCTCGCAGTGGGTGTCGGTGGGGGTGGCCACGATGACCGCCTCCACGGCGTCGTCGGCGAGCAGGCGCTCTGCGGAGTCGTAGGCGGCGCAGCCGCCGAAGCGGCGGGCGAAGTCGCGGGCGCCGTCCGCGTCGCGGCGGCAGACGGCGGCCAGGTCGGTCTCGCGGGCGTTCAGCAGACTGGGGGCGAAGGAGCTGGCGGCGATGGAGCCGCAGCCGATGATGCCGAATCTCATGGCGGGGATCCTCCGGAAGGGGGGCCTTGCTTCGGCCGGGGGAGATGCTCTGGGCGGCAAGCCACCGGCGGCCGGGCGCGCCCCCGTACGGCGAGAGCCTCGGCAGGCCCCGTGGGGGCACGGCTCATGGCCTGGGAGCCTCCGGGCGGCGAGCCACCGGGTGGCGGCGGCGCTCCGGCCGGCAGAGGTGCACGGGCCGGGGAGCCTCCGGGTGGCGTTCCGGCGCGGCGCGGTCCTCGGCAGGCCCGGTACCGGCGCGGCTCATGCGGATTCCCCCTCGGCCAGGCCGTCGGCGGTCCACACGAAACGGGGGCGCCAGCCGAAGGCGGCCTCCGCCCGGGCGCAGCTCATGGGCGAGCGGCGGCCGGGCAGCTCTTCCCGGACCTCGGTGGCGGCGCCGAAGAGGCGCTCCACGAGGACGGCCGTCTCCTCGCTGGCGATGGTGCTGCGGCCCGTGAGGTTGTAGACCCCCGGCTCGACGCTGTCCGCCTCGACGGCGAGGGTGCAGGCGCGGGCGGCGTCGCGCACGTCGGTCCGCGTCCACAGCAGGCCCACGCCCGAGGCGGGATCTTCCCTCAGGGGTTCGATCTGCGGGGGGATCTCCCCGGGCCGGCGGATGCCCATGAAGCGGAAGGTGACGGCCTCGAGGCCGTGGCGCTCGCAGAAATAGCCGGCCGCCTGTTCGCCGGCGATCTTGGCCAGGGAGTAGCTGTTCTGCGGGCGCAGGGGGTGGTCCTCGTCGACGGGGACGTAGACGGGGGGACTGAGCTTGAAGCCGTAGACCTGGGCGCTGGAGGCGGTGACGACGCGGCGGATGCCGAGGTCGGCGCAGGCCCTCAGGACGTGGAAGACGCCGGCGCTGTTGGCGGTGTAGACCTCGGTGTCGGGAACGCTGCCGGACCAGGCGGCGAGGTGGACGACGGCGTCGGCGCCGGCCAGGCCGGAGTAGACGTGGCCGGCGTCGGTGAGGTCGGAGGCGAGGTGGCGGACGCCGGGATGGTCGCCGCGGCGCAGGTCGAGCCCCGTCACCTCGTGGCCGCGGCCGGCGAGATCGGCCACGACCGCGGCGCCGATGCGGCCGGCGCTGCCGGTGACGGCGACTCTCACGGGGCGCCTCAGGCCCCGGGCATGTCCGCCGCTTCCGGCGCCGGGGTGCGCTGGCTCAGCTCCTGGTCGAGCATGAAGAGGCCGGCGTTGCTGTCGGCCACCAGCTTGAGCCTCTGCAGCAGGTCGTAGGCGACGGCCTCCTCCTCGACCTGCTCGTTGACGAACCACTGCATGAAGGCGAGGGTGGCGTGGTCCTTCTCGCCCATGGCCAGGTCGCAGAGATGGTGGATGCGGCGGCTGTTGTCGCGCTCGCTCTCGAGAGCGGCCTCGAAGGCGCGGGTCGGGTCGTCCCACTCGGCCACCGGCTCGGCCAGGGGCAGCAGCTTCACGCGCCCCTCCCGGTCGATGATGAACTGGTAGATCTTCAGCGCGTGGGCGCGCTCTTCCTGGTACTGGATGCGCATCCAGTGGGCGAAGCCCTTGAGGTCGATCGACTCGAAGTAGGCCGACTGCGCCAGGTACTGGTAGGCCGACTGCAGCTCGGCGTTCACCTGCTCATTGAGGGCGCGCTCCATCTCCCGGGTCAGCATCGGTTCACCTCCGCGATGGGTCCCCCGGCCGGACAGCGCCGCGGAACATGTGGGCTGGTGCCGTCATCCCGCGCGCCGGACGCGCCGCGCGTAGTGGTCGGGCAGGTGCTCCTTGACCTGCTCCTCCAGCTCCTCGTCGGTGATGGCGCTCAGGCGGCCGTGGACCTCGTACTGGTCCATCACCCAGCGCGCCACCTTGTGGACCTTGATCTTCGACAACCGGGCGTCGCCCTCGAGGCCGAGGAAGTCGTTGACCCACAGGGCGACACCGTCGACGCCGGACTTGTCGGTGATCGCCACCCGCGGCGGCCGGCCGAAGAGAGCGGTGGTGTCGAAGATGTTGTAGATGCGCTCGTCGGCGCGCAGGCCGCCGGCGTGGATGCCCGCCCTCGTGGTGTTGAAGTCGCGGCCCACGAAGGGGTAGTTCGACGCGATCTCGACGCCGAGGGAGCGCATGTAGTCGGCGATCTCCTGGATCATCCGAGTGTCGATGCCGCAGAGGTCGCCGCGCAGGGCGATGTACTCGATGAGGGCTCCCTCCAGCGGCGGGTTGCCGGTGCGCTCGCCGAAGCCGAGGAGGGTGGTGTTGACGGCGTTGCAGCCGTAGAGCCAGGCCGTGGCGCCGTTGACGTGCACCTTGTGGAAGTCGTTGTGGCCGTGCCACTCCAGGCACTCGGGCGGCATCCCCACGTCGTGGGTCATGCGGTAGATGATCTTGGGGATCGACCGCGGCAGGGCCACCCCCGGCGAGGGGACCCCGAAGCCCATGGTGTCGCACAGGCGGATCTTCACGTGCAGGTCGGGCGGCACCTGCTCGGAGCGGCGCTTCAGCTCCGACACGTAGGGCAGCACGAAGCCGTCGAAGTCGGCCCGCGTCAGGTCCTCGAGATGCACCCGCGGACGGATGCCCGCCTCCCAGGCCGCCTCGATGACCTCGATGTAGTCGTCGAACGCTTTGCGCCGGTCCTTCTTGAGCTTGTAGAAGATGTGGTAGTCCGACGATGGCGTGAGCAGCCCCGTCTCCTTGACCTCCGCCTCCTTCACCAGCCGGAAGTCGCCCTTGTCGGCGCGGATCCAGGAGGTGATCTCCGGGTAGCGGTGGCCGAGGGCGCGGCAGTCGTCCAGGGCCTTGCGGTCGTTGGCCGTGTAGAGGAAGAACTCGGTCTGCCGGATCACCCCGTTGGGCCCGCCGAGGCGGGCCAGCATGTCGAAGATGGCGACCTGCTGCTCCACCGTGTACGGGGCGCGCGCCTGCTGCCCGTCGCGGAGGGTGGTGTCGGTGATCACCAGGTCCCGGGCCAGCATATCGGCCGGATCGAAGGTCACCACCTGCCCGTCGATCTCCTCGTGGATCGGAGCGTCGAACTCGATCTTCGGCGGCAGGGCGTAGTCGAACATCTCGTCGAGCAGGTTCGGCTCCTCCACCTCCCGCAACTCGAGCCGGCCTGTCGTGGCCACCGTCATCTCTCCGTCTCCTTTTGCTAATCCAGATGCTTGCCGATGAAGTCGATGGCGCCGCCCACGGTCTGCACGGCGAGGGCGTCGTCCTCGTCCATCTCGATCTCGAACTCCTCCTCGAACCCGGCCATGAGCTCCACCGACTGCACCGACTCGGCGCCGAGGTCGGCGGTGAAGGAGTGGGATTCCTCGATGCGGCCCTCGTCGATCTTGAGCACGCTGGCGATCACTCCGTAGACCCTCTGCTTGACGTCGTCCCTGTCCATGTTCCCTACCTCGATGCGAGCTTGGACGCCGCGCCGGCGTCGATGATGAAGGTGCAGTCCGGGTGGTCCTGCAGCAGGCTGGCCGGGCAGTCCTCGGTGAAGGGGCCCTCCACCGCCGCGGCCACGGCGTCGGCCTTCTTGTCGCCCGTGGCCAGCAGCACGATGGCCCGGGCCTCGCGGATGGTGCCGATGCCGGCCGACAGGGCGCAGCGCGGCACCTCGGCCGGGTCGGAGAAGAACCGGCCGTCGCTGTTGGCGTCGATCGTCTCTTGCGTGAGGCTCACCAGGCGGGTGCGCGAATCGACGGGGCTGCCCGGCTCGTTGAAGGCGATGTGGCCGTTGCCGCCGATGCCGAGGAGCCACAGGTCGACGCCGCCGGCCGACAGGATCCTGTCCTCGAAGGAGCGGCACTCCAGCTCCGGGAACCGCGCCCGGCCGTTGAGGACGTGGGTGTTCCACGGCAGGATGTCGACGTGCCGGAAGAGGCGGTCGTCCATGAAGTGGCGGTAGCTCTGGTCGTGGTCGCCGCCGAGGCCCCAGTACTCGTCGAGGTTGAAGCTGGTGACGCCGGCGAAGCGGAGGCCCTCGTCGCGGTGCATGCGGGCCAGCTCGGCGTAGGTCGCCTCCGGGGTGGACCCGGTGGCCAGGCCGAGAACGGTCTCGGAGCGGGAACGGATGACGCCGGCCAGGGCGGCCGCCGCCCGGCGCGCCACGCCTTCCGCGTGGTCGCAGATTTCGAGCTTGATGTTGCCGGACATTGGGGAGCAGGGGGGATTGGGGTTGGGGAGGAGATCGCCGTTTTCGGGGCACGAATGTACGACAGGTCCGAATTCTGGTAAAACCGCCGGCGGGGGCCCGCCCGGGCGCCACCTTGACACTCCTCGGGGGGCGGCTAGCTTTGGCGCGCTCCGCCATGACCACTCACCTCCCCCTGACCGCCGAGGCGGTCTCCGCCCTGGAGACCCGCGGCTGCACCTGCCACGACTGGAGCCGCGTCCGCGTCTCCGCCGGCTTCGATCCCGCCCGCGTGCGCAACGTCCACTTCGCCGGTGACGTCCGCCTGGGCAACCTGAGCGGCTCGGCGGAAGTCGAGGAGGGGGTGCCGCTGCCCGCCGCTCTGTCCGATGCCACCATCGTCGACTGCGAGATCGGCGACGACGTGCTCGTCTCCGGGGTCGGCTGCCTGGCCCGCTACCGCGTGGAGGACGGCGCCGTGGTCACCGGCGTGGGCTCCGCCATCACGCGCCCGGGGGCCCGCTTCGGCAACGGCGTGGAGGCCAGCCCCGTCAACGAGGGCGGCGGCCGCGAGGTCACCCTCTACGCGGAGATGTCGAGCCAGTACGCCTACCTGATGGCCATGCACCGGCACGGCGAGGGCCTGGTGGAGGGCCTGCGGCGGATCGCCGAGGGCTACGCCGAGGGGGCCGCCTGCGACCGCGGGCGGATCGGCGCCGGGGCCCGGGTGGACCAGGTGGGCCGCATGATCGACGTGAACGTGGGACCCGCCGCGCGGGTGCTCGGCGCCGAGCGGCTGGGCAACGGCACGATCCTGTCGGAGCCGGAGGCGCCGGCCCGGGTCGGCGCCGGCGTCTGCGCCGAGGACTTCATCATCGCCGAGGGCGCCGAGGTCGAGGGCGGGGTGGTGCTGCACACCGCCTTCGTCGGCCAGGGGGTGCAGCTCGGCAAGCAGTTCTCGGCCGAGAACTCCCTGTTCTTCGCCAACTGCGAGGGCTTCCACGGCGAGGCCTGCTCGATCTTCGCCGGCCCCTACACCGTGACCCACCACAAGTCGACCCTGCTCATCGCCGGCGTCTATTCCTTCTACAACGCCGGCTCGGGGACCAACCAGTCCAACCACATGTACAAGCTCGGCCCGGTGCACCAGGGCGTGATCCAGCGCGGCACCAAGAACGGCTCCTTCTCGTACATGCGCTGGCCCACCGTGGTCGGCCCGTTCTGCGTCATCATCGGCAAGCACCTGAACAACTTCGACATCGGCGACCTGCCCTTCTCCTACGTCACCGAGGAGGACGGCGAGTCCCTTTGCACGCCGGCGATGAACATGTTCACCGTGGGCACCGTGCGCGACGGCGACAAGTGGCCCACGCGGGACCGCCGCGAGGGCACGACGAAGCGCGACCAGATCCGCTTCGAGGTCTACAGCCCCTACACGGTGGGCAAGATGCTGCGCGGCGAGGCCCTGCTGAAGGAGCTGTACGAGGGCACCAGCCGGGAGGTGGAGCTGGTGCGCCACAAGGGCGTGGTGATCAAGCGCCTGCTGCTGCGCCGCAGCGCCCGCAACTACGCCGACGGCATCGACGCCTACCTGCGCGGCCGGGTCCTCGAGCGCGCCTCGGAGGCGCGCCGGGCGGGGGATGCGGAGGCCCTGCGGCGGGTCCTGGCCTCCGGTGACGGCGTCCACAGCGCCGACTGGACCGACGTGGGGGGACTGCTCATGCCCCGCGAGCGTCTGCGCCGCATCGAGGCCGCCGTCGCCGGCGGCGAGCTGGACTCCCCCGCGGCCCTGGACGCGGCCTTCGCCGAGGCCGCCGCCGCGTACGAGGCCGACGAGTGGGAGTGGGTGCGCGCCGTCTGGCGCGACCGCACCGGCACCTCGGCGGAGGATCTCACGCCGGCCTGCCTCGACGAGATCGAGGCCGACCACCGCAAGGCCGCCGCCTCCTTCGTGCGCCGGATCCTCGCCGACGCCGAGAAGGAGTTCGACCCCATCGCGCGCTTCGGCTACGGCCTCGACGGCGGCGAGAGCGAGCGCGAGCGCGACTTCGCGGCCGTGCGCGGCGGCTTCGACGACAACTCCTTCGTGCGCCAGATGCGGGACCAGCTCGACGCCGGCTGACCGCCGCCCCATCCCCCCGGGGCCGGACTCAGCCGGCGCGCAGGGACTTGGGCCGGTAGTGCCCGGGATCGATGTCGAGTTGCTCCAGGCGCGTGTAGAGGTACTTTCGCGACAAGCCGATGGCGTCGGCCACGTGGGTGATGACGCCGTTGTGCCGCCGCAGGGCGTGGCTCAGGAAGCGGCGGTCGAACCACTCCCGCGCCTCTCGGTAGCTCACCTCCCCCAGGTCCTCCAGGGCCTCCGCCGCCCGCCCCTGGCGCCAGGCGGAGACCTCCACGGGCACGTCCGCCGCCGTCAGCCGCGCCCCCCGGGACAGGACCACCATGCGCTCGAGGGTGTTCTCCAGCTCGCGGATGTTGCCGGGCCACGGGTAGTCGACCAGCAGTTTCACGGCCTCGTCGTCGATCTCCCGCGGGAACCGCGGCGGCGTTCCGGGGCGTTGCCGCCGCAGGAAGAACTCCACCAGGAGGGGCACGTCCTCGCGCCGGTCCCGCAGGGGCGGCAGCTCGACGGGGATCACGTGGAGCCGGTAGAACAGGTCTTCGCGGAACCGCCCCCGGCGCACCTCGGCGGCCAGGTTCACGTTGGTGGCGGCCACCACGCGGACGTCGGCGACCATGGTGTGGTCGCCGCCGACGCGCTCGTAGCGGCGCTCCTGCAGCACCCGCAGCAGCCGCAGCTGCACGCGCGAGTCGGCGGCGCCCACCTCGTCGAGGAACATCGTGCCGCCGCGGGCCTGCTCCAGGCGGCCGGGGCGCTGCCGGACGGCCCCCGTGAACGCGCCTTTCTCGTGGCCGAACAGCTCCGACTCGAGGACGCCCTCGGGCAGGGCAGCGCAGTTGACCTCCACGAAGGGCCCGCCCGAGCGCGGGCTGCGGTCGTGCAGGACTCGCGCCAGCACCCCCTTGCCGGTGCCGCTCTCCCCCTGGAGGAGGACCGTCGCCTCGGCGTCGGCGACGCGCAGCACCTGCACCAGGACGCTGCGCATGCCGGCGCTCTCCGACGCCAGCAGCGGATCGCCGGGCCGGCGGTGCACCGGGACGGGGTTGGCGTGGACCTTGAGCGTGGGTTCCCGGGGAGTGGGTGGGGGTTGCATGGGCGGGCTCTCCGTCGCCGTTTTGCCTTGCGTGGTCGTGAGGTGGTCGTGAAGCGGGAGCGCATCCGTAGCGAGTTCCGTGCCCCCGCACCGGCACGGCGGTCTCTCGGGGGGGCCTGCCGCCGATCCGGTACCGGGGCGATGGATACCGGTACCGGCCGTCACCCGGCAGCCGGCGACGGTGCGGTTCCCGGGGAGGGGCGGACTGGAACGTTTGCTTGAATCCCCCTGTGGCAGGGGCATACTTCAACGCATGCCTGCCCTCGAGACCCGCGCCAGGCCTTCCTGCGGGCACCTCCTGATCGGCGCCGAATCGGGTCTGCGAGAGGTCGTCGAAGCCGCCGACCGCGTCCTCGGACTCGATGTGGACGTGCTCGTCGTCGGCGAGAGCGGCACCGGCAAGGAGCTCGTGGCCCGCCTGCTTCACGAGGCCGACCCGGAGCGCAAGACAGGTCCTTTCGTCGCCGTCAACTGCGCGGCCCTGCCGGAGTACCTCCTCGAGTCCCATCTCTTCGGCTACTGCCGCGGCGCCTTCACCGGCGCCGATGCCGACCGCCCCGGCCTGTTCCAGCAGGCGCGGGCAGGCACCTTGTTCCTCGACGAGGTGGGGGAGCTGCCGGCGGCTTCGCAGCCGAAGCTGCTGCGCGCCCTCGAGGAGCGGCGCGTCCGTCCCGTTGGCGGCGCCGAAGAGGTCCCGGTGGACGTGCGCGTCGTCTCCGCCACCAACCGCGAGCTGTCGCCGGCGATGGAGGAGGGCCGCTTCCGCGCCGACCTCTACTACCGCCTCGCCGACTACGTGATCTCCGTGCCTCCCCTGCGGGAGCGGAGGTCCGACATCCCCGACCTCGCCCGGCACTTCCTCGGCCACTTCCGGGAGCGCTTCGGGCGCCAGCACGTCCACGGTCTGAGCGAGGGCGCCGTCTCGTGGTTGAAGAGCCGCGACTGGCGGGCCAACAACGTGCGCGAGCTCAACGTCGTCATCAAGCGCGTCGTCCTCGAGTGCGACGACCCGGTGATCACCCCCGAGCACCTGTGGGCGGCGTGCTCCCGCGACGACGTCCGCGGCGACCCCGCCCCCACCGAGGAGGTCGACGAGGGCCGGCGCCTGCGTCAGGCCCTGGAGCACTGCGGCGGCAACGTCGCCGCCACGGCGCGGCTCCTGGGGATGAAGCGCTCCACCCTCTACGACCGGCTGCGCCGCTGCGGCCTGCGCACCCCGCCGAGACCCGGATGACCGCCCTGCCCGCCCCCTGGCGCCATGCCCTCGACCGCCGGCGCCGGCTCTTCGACCTGTCGGAGTCCGGTCTCTGCGCGCGGATCCTCGACGACGAGGACCCGTCACTGCGCTGCGACCGCTACGGTCCGGTCTGCTGGTTCTCCTGGTACGGCGGCGCCTCCCCCGGGGCGGAGGACTTCGAGCGCCTCGCCGCCTTCACCGGGGCCGCCGGCGCCGTCCACTGGCACCTGCGCCACATGCCCGACCGGGGGCGGGACCCCGGGCTGCGGCGGACCTGGTCCTCCCCCGGGGCGCCGGAGACGTGGATCGCCGCCGAGGGCGGCCTGCGCTTCGAGTTGCGCACCGCCGGCGGCCAGTCGGCCGGCCTCTACCTGGACCAGCGCCGCAACCGCGGCTGGGTGCGCGATCACGCCCGCGGCGGCCTCGTGCTCAACCTGTTCGCCTACACCGGGGGCTTCGGGATCGCCGCCCTGGCCGGCGGCGCCGCCCGGGTCGTGCAGAACGACGTGAGCCGCGCCAACCTCGACTGGGCCCGGGAGAACGCCGCCCTCAACGGAGTGGACCCGGCCGCCGTCGAGTACGCCGCCGTCGACGCCCGCCTGCTGGTGGAGGGCTGCCGCCGCCGGGGCCGCCGGTTCGACGCCGTCATCTGCGATCCCCCCGCCTTCGCCCGGTCCCGAGGCCGCGACGCCGGCCTCTGGAGCGTCGAGCGCGACCTCCCGGCGGTGGTGCGCGAGTGCGTGGGGCTGCTGTCCCCGGAGGGGTGGATGCTGGTCTCGTCGGGGTGCGAGAGCTGGAAGGAGGGCGCCTTCGAGGGCGCCGTGCGCCGGGGGCTCGCGGCAGGCGGCCGGATGGAGCCGGCGCCCGGGCCGGGCGAGGACTGCGGCGGCGGGAGTCTGCGGTCGGTGGTGGTGCGCCCGGGCTAGCGGGGCAGCGGCGGCAGGTCCCAGATGGCGCGGGCGGCGCCCCCGAAGATCGACTCGCGGTCGGAGTCGCCCAGGTCGGCGAAGTAGTCGAGGGGCACCCGCAGCGAGTTGTGGTAGCCCTCGCGTCCGCTGACGGGCGGAAAGTCGGAGCCCCACATGAGCCGCTCGGGCCCGAAGGCCTCCAGGGCCAGGCGCGCCACCGGCGGGATGGGGTCCCAGGGCATCGGCCCCGTGCAGAACTCGCCGAAGCCCGGCAGCTTCATCGACAGGTTCGGGCGGTGGGCGATCTCGTCCAGGCCCTTGCGGTACTCCGCGTCGGTGTCGGCGCGCCCCACGCTGGCCAGGTGCTCGATGCAGATCGACAGCTCCGGGAAGGTCTCCAGGACCTCCCGGAACGCCGGCGACAGCATCTGCTCCGGGGTGGAGACGGCGCTGACCACCAGCCCCAGCTCGTCGGCCGTGCGCCAGTGGGCCAGGGGATCGGCGGCCCGGGCGCGCGACTCGACGCCGAGGCGGATGCCCGTCAGGCCGGCCTCCGCCCAGCGCCGCATGGCGGTGCCGTCGTCGTCCGGGTCGACGATCATGGCCGCGGCGAAGCGCCCCGGGTAGCGCCGCAGGCAGTCGACGAGGTAGCCGTTGTCGCTGTTGCCGCCGTACTGGATGAGCACCGCCTGGCTCACCCCCGAGGTCTCCATGTGGTAGAGGAGGGACTCGACGGGCTCGTACTTGAGCAGGCCGGCGTGGCAGTGGGTGTCTACGATCCGCATCAGGCGATGGCCACCGGCGGGGCGCCGCTGATCTCGTCGGCGAGGCGGTGGTAGTTGAGGGCGCCCGTGGAGCGCGGCTCGTAGAGGATGATCGGCCGCCCGAAGCTCGGGGCCGCCGCCAGGCTGACGTTCCTCCGGATCTCGGTGGTGTAGACCTTCTCGTCGAAGTACGACTTGACCTCGGCGGCGACTCTCCGCGACAGCTGCAGGCGCTCGTCGAACATGGTCAGCAGGACCCCCTCGATCTCCAGGGACGGGTTGAGGTAGCGCTGCACGAGCTGGATCGAGTTGAGCAGCTTGCTGAGCCCTTCGAGGGCGTAGTACTCGCACTGCACGGGGATCAGGCAGGAGTTGGCCGCGGTCATGGCGTTGAGGGTCAGCAGGCCGAGGGAGGGAGGACAGTCGACGATGACGAACTCGTAGTCCTCCCGGGTCGACTCGAGGGCCTCGGAGAGGCGTCTCTCGCGCCCGAGGATGGAGGCCATCTCGACCTCGGCGCCGGCCAGCGAGATGTGGGAGGGCACCAGGTCGAAGTCGGGGATGGCGGTGTGAATGATCACCGCTTCGAGGGGGGCGTGTCCGAGCAGGACCTCGTAGACCGAGCCCTCGATGCCGAGGGGGCCGGCATCGCAGCCGCTGGAGGCGTTGGCCTGCGGGTCCATGTCGATCAGGAGGGTGGGATGGCCGCCCTCGGCCAGGCAGGCCGAGAGGTTGACCGCCGTCGTCGTCTTTCCCACCCCGCCCTTCTGATTGGCGACGGCGATGATTCGGCCCATGAGTCTCGCAGCCTGTGAGCACGCAGGAATAGCGCGGTTCCGGGAACGAACCGCGCCGGGACACGCCCGGGAAAACGGTTTTTGAAGAGCGCTGCAGCCGTGTGTCGGGCAAGGTATGCCGCCCCCGCGGGGGGCGTCAACCTGCCCATCCGAACCCTTCGTGGCGCCCGCGCCCGGCGCGCGTACATTTGCCGCTCCGGCAGGTGATTCCACCCCCACCAGGGACCCCCTTGACCGATCCGCGCCCGCCCTCCCCCTTCTCCGAGCTCGTGGAAATCATGGCTCGGCTGCGCTCGCCGGACGGCTGTCCCTGGGATCGGGAACAGGACCACCGGACCCTGAAACCCTACCTCCTGGAGGAGGCGTACGAGGTCCTGGAGGCGATCGACGACGGCGGCGGCGAGCTGTGCGCCGAGCTCGGGGACCTGCTGCTGCAGATCGTCTTCCACGCCCAGGTGGCCGCCGAGGACGGGCGCTTCACCATGGACGACGTCTGCCGGGCCATCCACGACAAGCTCGTGCGGCGCCACCCCCACGTCTTCGGCGACGTGCAGGTCGGCGGCGCCGGACAGGTGGCGGCCAACTGGGAGGCGATCAAGCGCGCCGAGCGGAAGGACGCCGGCCGCCCCGCCTCGGCCCTCGACGGGGTGCCGAAGCCGCTGCCCGCCCTGCTGCGGGCGCAGCGGGTGCAGGCCAAGGCCTCGCGCGCCGGCTTCGACTGGGATCGCATCGACGAGCCCCTCGACAAGGTGGCGGAGGAGTTCGAGGAGCTGCGCGCCGAGTGGCGCGGCGGTGCCGGGGCGCGCAGCCGGGTCGAGGAGGAGTTCGGCGACGTGCTCTTCGCCCTGGTCAACACCGCCCGCTTCCTCGAGATCGACGCCGAGCAGGCCCTGCGCGCGGCGGTGGACAAGTTCGACCGGCGATTCCGCCGCGTGGAGGAGGTCTTCCGCGAGCAGGGGCGCGACCTGGAGAGGGCGACGCTGGAGGAGATGGACTCCGTTTGGAACGAAGTGAAGAAGACCCCGGAGAGGAGAGCTGCGAGATGAGCGACGAGAGACCGAGCATCGAGGTGCTGGAGGGCGGTCCCCTGCTGGTCAGAAATCTGACGAAGCTGACCGGCGCCGACGGCCGCTCCATCGACCGGCCCACGGAGAGGGCGGACAGCGACAGGAACCTCTTCGCCCTGTGCCGCTGCGGCGGCTCGGCGAACAAGCCCTTCTGCGACGGCACCCACAAGGAGAACGACTTCGCGGGCGAGCGCGGCTCCCCGGAGGAGGAGGAGGTCCGCGTCTGCGAGGGGCAGGAGCTGACCATCGTCGACAACGTCGGCGCCTGCTGCCACGCCGGCGAATGCGTCGACGGCGCGCCCGACGTGTTCTTCCGGTGGGAGGGGGACGAGCGCCGAGCCGTGCCCGACGCCGACGAGCGGCAGAAGATCATCGACACGATCCGCCGCTGCCCCTCCGGCTCCCTGGCCTACCGCCTCGGGGACGAGCTCCACGACGAGTACTTCTCCGAGGCCGAGATCTTCGTCTCGGAGGACGGCCCCCTGCACGTGCGCGGGGGCCCCGAGCTGGTGGACGCGAGCGGGGCGGCGCCCGTCTCGAAGGACCACTACGCCCTGTGCCGCTGCGGCGCCTCGAAGAACAAGCCCTTCTGCGACGGCGCCCACCGCGACGCGGGCTTCACCGGATAGGCCGGGAGCGGCCGGGAGTGGCACGATGAGACTTCGACGAGGGGCGGCGGGGCTGCTGATGGCCCTGCTGCCGGCCTGCGGCGGCGGCGACTCCTCCCTCGGACCCGCCGAGGAGGAGAACGGCGATCCGACGCCGGTCACCATGGCGGCTCTCGCCGTCGAGATCTTCACCCCCCGGTGCGCCACCAGCGGCTGCCACGCCGGGGCCTCGCCGGCGGCGGCCCTGTCCCTGGAGGCGGACCGGCTCGCCGAGATGATCGGCGCGGCGAGCCACCAGGAGGAGGGGGCGAAGCTGATCGACCCGGGCAACCCCGACGGTTCGTACCTCATCAGCAAGGTGAAAGGCACCGGATCCGGCACGCGGATGCCCATCGGGATGGATCCCCTGACCCCCGAGGAGATCCAGCGGATCGTCGACTGGGTGGCCGCGGGCGCGCCCACCTCCTGATCCGCCCAAGGAAGGGAATCATGCCGACAACCCCCGAGCTTCTCGTCGACGGCCTCTTTTTTCCCGAGGGCCCGCGCTGGCGCGCCGGCCCCGGGGGTGAGGGCCGCCTGTGGTTCTCCGACGTCCTCGGCGGCGAGGTGAAGCGCGTCGACCTGGAGGGGCGGCTGGAGACCGTCGCCACCGTGCCGGGGTGGCCTTCCGGCCTCGGCTGGCGCCCCGACGGGACGCTCCTCGTGGTCTCCGTGCAGGAGGGCCGGCTGATGGCCGTCGGCGCCGACGGCTCGCTGACCGAGACCGCGGACATGAAGGCGGTGGACGGGCTCCCCTGCAACGACATGGTGGTCGACGGCCGCGGCGGCGCCTACGTCGGCAGCTGGCAGGGCCTGGACGAGTCCATCCCCTGGGGGCCGGGGAACATGCCCGGCTTCAGCCACATCATCCGCGTCGAGCCGGACGGCGAGGCCCGCATCGCCGCCGACCGCGTGACCTACCCCAACGGCGCCGTCCTCTCCCCCGACGGGGGCACCTACATCGTCGCCGAGACCTTCGCCAACCGGCTCACCGCCTTCGACGTCGAGGAGGACGGCTCGCTGGCGAACCGCCGCGTCTGGGCCGACATCGGGGCGCCCCCGGACGGGATCACCATGGACGTGGAGGGCTGCCTCTGGGTGGCCGTGCCCTGCTACGCCTACGGGGGCCCGGGAGGGTTCCTGCGCCTGCGCGAGGGCGGCGAGACCGTCGACCGCATCGACGTGGACGGAGTCGCCTCCTACGCCTGCACCCTCGGCGGGCCCCAGATGCGGACCCTGTTCCTGTGCCAGTCGACGGTCCTCGGCCACGAGCGCCACCCCGGCGACGGGCGCATCATGACGGTCGAGGTCGACGTGCCCGGCACGGGCACCCCGTGACCGTCCCCTTCCCGGCCCTGACCCCCTCCCAGCGGCTGCACCTGGAGGTGAACGGGTACGTCGTCGTCGAGGGGGTTCTCGGCGCCGACGAGGTGGAGGCCCTGCGGGAGACCACGTACGAGGTCGAGCGCCGCTACCGCGAGACGGGCGAGCTTCCCGGGCCCAACTGTCACCTGTCGGCCACGCGCCAGGACTACTTCCGGGTCGACAACCTGCCCCACCTGGCCCCCTGCTACTTCGACTACCTGACCCACCCGCGGCTGCTGGGCATGGTGCAGGAGATCGTCGGCGGCTCGGTGCGGCTCGAGCAGTCCGACGCCCACATCCGGCGGCCGGTGACGGGGGAGGAGCCGCGCTACGGCTTTCACCGCGGCATCAACCCCGGCTTCCACCACACCGACCAGGGGCTCTACCACTTCAGCTTCGTCAAGACCCTGACGAACCTGACCGACCTGGGGCCCGACGACGGCGGCACCACGGTCATCGCCGGCTCCCACAAGGTGCCGGAGGAGGTCGGCGGACAGGCCATCACCCAGGCGGCCCTGGCCGACCCGGGGCTGATCCACCAGGTGGAGGCGCCGGCGGGGTCGACGCTGCTGTTCTTCGAGTCCCTCATGCACTCCTCGGGGATCATCCGCTCCGACCGCGACCGGGTGCTGATCATCGGCGGCTACACGCCCACCATGTTCCAGACATGGAACGGGTACGAGCCCGACGCGGAGTTCGCCGCCGGCCTGCCGGAGGAGCACCGGGCCCTGCTGACGGGAGAGAACCGCTACGGCTGGCAGCGGCGGGCGCGGTCCCTGGCCGAGCCCCGGGCGGACTCCTGAGTGCCGCACGGGCCCCGCGAGCCGGCCGCCCCGGCGACCTGTGCGTACGCGAACCTGCAACGCGCCCGGGCGGCAGGCCGCCCCCGCGTCTGGCACGAGGCCGCCGAGTACAGGATATTTCCCCGACCGCCGTGTTCCGCTGCAGGTCCTGATACTGAAACGAGGTCCCTTGGTCTCCGAATACGGCTTCTTCGGCGCCCTGCTCGTCATCGGCGCGGTCCTCGGCCTGGCGCCGGTGATCGCCCCCCTCTTCCTGGCGCCCCGGTCCCTGGGCGACAAGACCCGCGACACCTACGAGTGCGGCATGGAGACCGAGGGCAGCGCCTGGGTGCGCTTCGACATCGCCTACTACCTCTTCGCCCTGATCTTCGTCGCCTTCGAGGTCGACGTCCTCTACATCCTGCCGGTGGCCGTGGTCTTCGGCGAGTACGCCTGGCGCGACCTGATCGAGCTCTCCCTGTTCATCGGCATCCTCTTCCTCGCCGTGATCTACGCCTGGCGCAAGGGCGTCCTGCACTGGAGGTAGAACCGTGACGGAAGCCAGCCAATCGTCCGACGTCCTGCTGGAGCAGGCGCGGCCCCTCGTCCATCTCGACAAGCTCGAGAACCTGCTCAACCACGCCCGCGCCAACTCCCTGTGGCCCCTGACCTTCGGCCTCGCCTGCTGCGCCATCGAGATGATGGCCGTGGGCGCCTCGCGCTTCGACCTGGACCGCATCGGCGCCGGCGTCTTCCGCCCCAGCGCCCGTCAGGCCGACGTGATGATCACGGCGGGCACGATCTCGCGGAAGATGGGCCCGGTGATCAAGACCCTGTGGGACCAGATGCCGTCGCCCAAGTGGTCGATCGCCATGGGAGGCTGCACCATCGACGGCGGGCCCTTCAAGTACCCGGGCCAGTACGCCATCATCGAGGGCGCCGACAAGATCATCCCCGTCGACGTCTACGTCCCGGGGTGTCCGCCCCGGCCCGAGGCCCTCTTCGCCGGCATCCTCAAGCTCGAAGAGAAGATCAAGTCCGGGGACACGGCCCCGGCCACGGTGGCGTGACCGGCCCCCTCCCGCAGCCGGCCGGGGTCACCGACTCCTCCGATCAGGACTACCCGACCCGGGGCCACCACCACCGGCACGAGGCCGCGGCCGAGGCCATGCCCGAGGTGGCCCGGGCCTTCCGCGACGCCGGCTACAGCCTCGAGCACCTGACCTGCCTCGACGAGCGCGGCGACGAGGAGGTGAACGCCTTCACCCTGACCTACCAGTTCAACCGGCCGGGCGAGCCCGACCGCCACCTTGTCAGCGTGCGGCTGCACGACGGCCGGCCGGCGGTGAGCATCGCCGCCGTCTTCCCCGGCGCCGACTGGTACGAGCGGGAGGTCTGGGACATGCACGGCGTGGCCGTGGAGGGGCATCCGGATCTCAAGCGCATCCTCATGCCCGAGGAGTACAGCGGCCATCCCCTGCGCAAGGACTTCGTCGACGAGGACCCCCTGCGCCACCAGCTCTCCGGGGTCGTGGTCGAGGAGGAAGCGGGCGAGGAGGAGGAACCGTCGTGACCGCCAGTCCCTCCCCGACCATGGAGCTGGTCCCCGACGAGGCCGACCGCGAGACCTACTACCTGAACATGGGGCCCCAGCACCCCTCCACCCACGGGGTGCTGCGCCTGCGCCTGCACCTGGAGGGGGAGCGCATCCTCGCCTGCGAGCCGGTCATCGGCTACGGCCACCGGGCCCACGAGAAGATGGCCGAGAACCGCGACTACCTGCAGTTCCTGCCCAACACCAGCCGCATCGACTACCTGTCGGGGATGATCTACAACCTCGGCTACTGCCAGGCGGTAGAGAAGGCGATGCAGATCGAGGTGCCCGAGCGCGCCGAGTACATCCGCGTCATCGCCGGCGAGCTGAACCGCATCTCCAGCCACCTGCTGTGGATGGGCACCTACCTGCTCGACCTGGGAGGGTTCACGCCCTTCCTCTACGCCTTCACCGACCGCGAGAAGATCCTCGACCTCCTCGACTACGTCACCGGCTCGCGCCTGACCTACTGCTACGGGCGCTTCGGCGGTGTCACCATGGACGTGGACGACGTCTTCCTGCGCAACGTCTCCGACTTCTGCGACTACTTCGAGGACCGCCTGGAGGAGTACCACAAACTGGTGACGGGCAACGTCATCTTCCGCCACCGCACCCGCGGCGTGGGGGTCATGGGCGAGGAGCTGGGCCTCGACTACGGGGTCACCGGGCCCTGCCTGCGCGCCGCCGGGATCGCCCGCGACGTGCGCAAGGACGAGCCCTACGGGATCTACGACCGCCTGGAGTTCGACGTGCCCACCGGCGCCGGCGGCGACTGCTTCGACCGCCACATGGTGCGCATGACCGAGATGGAGCAGTGCCTGCGCCTGATCGAGCAGGCCCTGCGCGGCATCCCCGAGGGGCCGGTGCAGGCGCCGAAGGTGCCCAAGCGCATCCGGCCGCCGGCGGGGGACCACTACTTCGCCTGCGAGTCGGCCCGCGGCCACTTCGGCATCTACATCCGCAGCGACGGGACGGACATCCCGGTGCGCATGAAGATGCGCACGCCTTCCTTCGCCAACGTCTCGACCATGCCCGCCGTGCTGCCGGGGACGATGCTGGCCGACACGGTGGCGATCCTGGGCAGCGTCGACGTCGTCATCCCCGAGATCGACCGGTAGGCGCCGCCCATGTCGACCGGCCTCGTGCAGAGCCTCCCCAACGTCTGGATCGGCGTGCTGGCGGCGACGGCGGCGATCATGGGCTTCATCACCGTCAACGCCCTGGCTCTCATCTGGCTCGAGCGCAAGGTCAGCGCCCGCATCCAGCGGCGCTACGGGCCCACCGAGGTGGGGCCCTTCGGCCTGCTGCAGACGCTGGCCGACGTGGTCAAGCTGGTCGGCAAGGAGCTGGTGACGCCGGACCACGTGCACCGCCCCCTCTACCTGACCGCCCCGGTCCTCGTCTTCGCCCCCCTGCTGGCGCTGCTGGCCCTGCTGCCGGTGGCCGAGAACTGGGTCTTCCACGACTACGACATCGCCCTGGTGCTGCTGCTGGCGTTCTCGGGCCTCAACGTGATCGGCATCTTCGCCGCCGGCTGGGGCTCCAACAACAAGTACGCCCTCCTCGGGGCGGTCCGCGCCGTGGCCCAGAACATCTCCTACGAGATCCCCCTGCTGCTGGCCGTGATCCCCGTGGTCGTCATGACCCGCTCCCTGAGCCTGCACGAGATCGGCAGCGCCCAGGCCTCCTGGCCCTTCGTGCTGGTGCAGCCCCTGGCCTTCCTCATCTACTTCATCTCGGCCACGGCCGAGACCAACCGCGCCCCCTTCGACATCCCCGAGGCCGAGTCGGAGCTGGTGGCCGGGTTCCACACCGAGTACTCGGGGATGCGCTTCGGCGTGTTCTTCCTGGCCGAGTTCACCCACATGGTGATCGTCTGCGCCGTGGCCACGATCCTCTTCCTCGGCGCCTGGAACGGGCCGCTGCTGCCGGGGTGGCTGTGGTTCTTCGTCAAGGTCTACGGCCTGATCCTGGTGATGATGTGGTTCCGCTGGACCTTCCCGCGCCTGCGCTTCGACCAGCTCATGACCTTCGCCTGGGCGGTGCTGGTGCCGCTGGCCCTGATCAACCTGCTCGTGACCACCGTGGTCCTGAAACTGTGAGACGGGGAACATGCTGAGACAGACCTTCCTCGGCGCCTGGTCGCTGCTGACGGGGATGAAGGTGACCCTGCAGCACGTCTTCCGGCCGCCCTTGACCTCCCAGTACCCGCGCGAGCGGATCGAGATGACGAAGGCCTTCCGCAACGTCATCGCCCTCATCGAGATCGAGGGCATCGGCTCCCACGACTGCATCGACTGCGGCGCCTGCGAGCGCGTCTGTCCCTCGGACTGCATCTACATCGAGGGCGAGCGCCCCGAGGGCATGAAGCGCAGGCGGGCTACCAAGTTCGACGTCGACTTCGCCCTCTGCTCGGAGTGCGGACTCTGCCTCGACGTCTGCCCCACCGACACCCTGGGATACGTCCGCGAGTACGACCAGGCCGGGTACCAGCGCGGCGACTTCCTCTACGACCTGATGATCCCGTGGCGGGAGGGGGAGCCCGAGGCCCGGGAGCGCCTGCGGGCCCTGGAGGCAGAGCAGGCGGCGGCCAGGAAGGCGGCGGCCGCCAAGCGCAAGGCCGCGGCGGCCAAAGCCAAGGCGGAGCCCGCGGCCGAGGCCGGTCCGGAGAGCTGAGCGGGTGCTGGAGCAGAACGCCCCGTTCCTCTTCGCCGCCCTGGTCCTGGCGGGAGGTCTCGCCGCCGCCTGGGCGCGCCACATCCTCTACGCCATCATCGGCCTCGGCGTCAGCCTCTTCGGCGTGGCCGGGCTGTTCCTGCTGCTGGGCAGCCCCTTCGTGGCGGCGATGCAGCTGCTCATCTACATCGGCGGCATCACCGTGGCCATCGTCTTCGCCATGATGCTCTCCATCGCCATGACCGTGGCGCCGGCGCCGCGCAACCGCCTCAAGGCGGTCTTTGCCGGGGTCTGCGCCGTCGCCTTCGGGGCCGCCGTGCTGCCGCTGCTGCGGGCGGCGCCCTTCGAGGCCCGGGCGGCGGCGGCCCCCCTCGAGACCTGGCCCGTGGCCGGCATCGGCCACGCCCTGCTGACCCACTACAACCTCGTCTTCGAGACCCTGTCGGTGGTGCTGCTGCTGGCCATCATCGGCGCCATCCTGATCGCCCGCTCGGGGCGGGAGCCGGCGCCGTGAGCCTGGAGGGCTACCTGCTGGTCGGCCTCGCCCTTTTCTGCCTGGGGCTGTACGCGGTGATCGCCCAGCGCAACCTGATCGCCGTGCTCATCGGCGTCGAGCTGATGATGAACGCCGCCAGCCTCAACATCATGGCCTTCAACCGCTTCTGCGTCACCGACCCGAGCACGGGGCAGGTCTTCGTGCTCATCATCATCGGCCTGGCGGCGGCGGAGGTGGCCATCTTCCTGTCGATCATCCTCAACCTCTACCGCCTGCGCCGCGACATCGACGTCGAGCAGCTCACCGCGCTGAAGGGCTGACCGTGGACACCCTGACCCTCGCCCTGGCCACCACCTTCGCGCCCTTCGCCGCCTGCGTCGTGGCCCTGCTGTTCCTGGTGGGGCGGCCGCGGCTGGCGCAGGCCGTGGTCGTGGCCGGCGGCGCCGTCTCCCTGCTGGGGGCGCTGGCGCTGCTGATGGCCGGCCCGGTGGAGCCGCTGCGCTTCCTGTGGTTCACCAGCGGGCCGGTGGAGCTGCGCTTCGGGTTCTGGCTCGACGGGCTGAGCCTGATCTTCGGCGCCGCCGTCGCCCTGGTGACCCTGTGCGTCATGGTCTACTCGGTGGGCTACATGGGCGGCGACCCCGGGCGGACCCGCTACTTCGCCCTGCTCGGCCTCTTCGAGTGGTCAATGCTCAGCTTCGTCTACGCCGTCGACCTGCTGCAGTCCTTCATCTTCTGGGAGCTGGTCGGCCTCTCCTCCTTCTTCCTCATCGGGTTCTGGTACGAGAAGCCCGCCGCCCGCGACGCGGCGACCAAGGCCTTCGTCATGACCCGCATCGGCGACGTGGGCCTGTTCATCGGCCTGCTGATGATCCTGCACGTGGCCGGCGGCTTCGACATCCCCACCCTGCTGGACCCGCAGTCGGGGATGGTGCGCACGGCGGCGCCCCTGCTGCTGACCGTCGTCACCCTGCTGATCTTCGCCGGCATCGCCGGCAAGAGCGCCCAGCTGCCCCTGCACACCTGGCTGCCCGACGCCATGGAGGGCCCCACGCCGGTGAGCGCCCTGCTGCACTCGGCGACGATGGTCGCCGCCGGCGTCTTCCTCATGGCCCGCCTGCACCCCCTGTTCATGGCCGCGGACCATGGGCCCACCGTGATCCTGGCGATCTCGGCCCTCACTGCGTTGGTGGCGGCGACCATGGCCATGGTGGAGCGCGACATCAAGCGGGTCCTGGCCTACTCGTCGATCTCGCAGCTCGGCTTCATGCTCATGGGGCTGGCCGCCGGCAGCCTCTTCGCCGGCGTCTTCCACCTGGTGACCCACGCCTTCTTCAAGTCGCTCCTCTTCCTGTGCTCGGGGCTCTTCATCCACCACTGCGGGACCAACGACATGGAGGGGATCGGGCGCGGCGGCGGACGGCGGCTGCGTTTCGCCACGGTCGGCCTGGCGGCCGGCGGCGCCGCCCTGGCGGGGGTGCCGCCCCTCTCCGGGTTCTTCAGCAAGGAGGAGATCTTCGCCAGCCTCGGCCACGGCGGCGGCGTGGTGGCGACGGCAGCCTACGCGGCGGCCCTCCTGGCGGCGCTGCTGACCGCCTACTACACCTTCCGCATGATCTTCCTGGTGACGCGGCCGGAGCGGATCGAGGCGGAGAGCGGGGACGGCCACCACGAGGGTCGCGCCGAGCCCTGGGTCATGGCCTTGCCGGTGGCCGTGCTCACCCTGGGGTCGGTGATCGCCGGCTTCTGGGGGCGGGAGATCGCCGCCGGCCTCGGCGTGGCGGCCGCGCCCCACGGCCTGGCGACGATGGCGCCGGCCCTGGCGGTGGTCGCCCTCGGCGTCCTGTGGGCCTGGCTCGACTTCGGCCGCGCCGGGGCGCCGCGCACCGGCTCGATCCGCCGCGTGCCGGCGCTGCAGACGTTGTTCGCCCGGCAGTGGTACGTGGACGCCCTCTACCGCGCCGTGATCGTGCGCCTCACCCTGGTCGCCGCCCGGGTCCTGCACGCCTTCGAGGTGAGGGGCCTGGACCTGAACTTCGAGCGCTTCGGCTTCGGCATCCTCGGCGCCGGCACCGGCTCGACGCGCCTGCAGACCGGCTGGGTCCAGTTCTACGGCGGCTGGGCCGTGGTCCTCGTGGGCCTCGCCGCCGCCTGGCTGGGGCTGCGCTGATGCGCAGGGGTCCCTGATCGATGCCGGTCCTCACCGCCATCCTCCTGTGCCCCGCGGCGGCCCTCGTGCTGGTCCTGCTCGTGCCGGCCGGCGCCCGCACCGCGGTGCGCTGGATCAGCCTGCTGTCGTCGCTGGTGGCCACCGGGCTCAGCCTGCAGGTGTGGCTCGGCTACGACGCCGCCGCCGGGGACATGCAGTTCGTCGAGCGCATCCCCTGGGTGGAAGCCCTCGGCATCTCCTACCACCTCGCCGTAGACGGCTTCACCACCATCCTGGTGATGCTCAACTCCATCGTCTACCTCACCGGCGTCCTCACCATGTGGGACCTCGAGGAGCGCGTGAAGGGGTTCTTCGCCTTCATGCTGCTGCTGGTGGTCGGCGTCTACGGCGTCTTCCTCTCCCAGGACCTGTTCTTCCTGTTCTTCTTCTACGAGGTCGCCGTGGTGCCCATGTATCCCCTGATCCTGATCTGGGGCTCGGGCCACCGCGAGTACGCGGCGATGAAGCTGATGCTCTTCCTGCTGGCCGGCTCGGCCCTGCTCTTCCCGGCCCTGCTGTCGATCTACCACGCCTCCGGCCTCAACACCTTCGACATGGTCGTCCTGTCGCGGCACGCCTTCGACCCGGACTTCCAGATCTTCGTCTACCCCTTCG
This sequence comes from Candidatus Latescibacterota bacterium, assembly GCA_964291625.2. GTDB lineage: Bacteria > Latescibacterota > UBA2968 > UBA8231 > UBA8231 > UBA8231. The sequence continues at coordinate 1,615,669 of OZ220089.1, forward strand.
TCTTCGTCGGCTTCGGCGTCCTCGCCGGCCTCTTCCCCTTCCACGGGTGGTCGCCCACGGGCCACGTGGCGGCGCCCTCGGCGGTGTCGATGCTGCACGCCGGGGTGCTGATGAAGCTGGGCGCCTACGGCATCCTGGCCGCCGGCATCCGCATCCTGCCGATCGGCGCCGTGCACTGGGCGCCGGTCTTCGCGGTGCTCGCCGCCGTGGGGGTCGTGTACGGGGCCTTCGTGGCCATGCGCCAGAGCGACTTCAAGTTCGTCGTCGGCTTCTCCTCGGTCTCGCACATGGGCATCGTCATCCTCGGCCTCAACCTCGCCGTCCTCGGCAAGGCCGGGGCCGACGCCCTCAACGGCGCCGTCTTCCAGATGTTCGCCCACGGCATCATGACGGCCCTGTTCTTCTCCATCGTCGGCTTCATCTACGACCGCTCCCACTCCAAGACGATCTCCGACTTCGGGGGCCTCGGGTCGCAGATGCCGCGGGCCGTCTCGGTCTTCATCGTCGCCGGCCTGTGCGGCGCCGGCATGCCGGGGCTGGCCAGCTTCTGGGCCGAGCTGCTCGTCTTCCTGGCGGCCCTCAAGACCTACCCGGTCATGGGCGTGGCCGTCATCGCCGGCCTCGTGCTCACCGCGGTCTACGTCCTGCGCGTGTTCTCCCTCGCCTTCTTCGGCCCCGTCAACGAGCGCTGGAACGGCCTGCGCGACCTCGACCTGACGGGCGTGCACCTGGTGCCGAGGGCGATCCTGATCGCCGTGCTCCTGCTCTTCGGCTTCTATCCGCGGGCCCTGCTCGACGTGATCGACGGCACCACGGCAGCCATGATCGCCGGCTTCCGATGACCGACTTCATCCTCTTCCTGCCCGAGACGGTCTGCCTGCTGGCGGCGCTGGCCGTGTTCGTGGCCCAGGTGGCCGGGGCCCGCTACACCGTGGCCTGGGGCCTGTCCCTGGCCGGGGGCCTGGCGGCGGTGGCCGCCTGCATCCACACCTGGCCCCTGTCGGGGGAGCCCTTCTTCCCCGGCATCTACCGCGTCGACTTCTTCTCGCAGCTGGTGAAGACCTTCCTCGCCGCCGGCTTCCTGGTGGTGGCTGCCGTGGCCCGGCAGCCGCGCACGACCCGCGAGGAGGCGTGGCCGGAGCTGCCCCTCTTCCTGCTGCTGAGCACGGTGGGGATGATGATGCTGGTGAGCGCCACCGAACTGCTCACCCTCTACATCTCCATGGAGCTGTCCGCCTACCCGCTCTACGTCGCCGTGGCCCTGCACCGCAGCCGCGCCGTGAGCGGCGAGAGCTCGACCAAGTACATGGTGCAGGGGATGGTGGCCTCGGCCGTATCGCTCTACGGGCTCAGCTTCCTCTTCGGCCTGGCGGAATCGACCTACTTCGTCGACATCGCCGACCAGCTCCCCACGCTGTCCCAACAGCCCCTGTTCTGGCTGGCCCTGCTGCTGGCCCTGGCCGGCTTCTTCTTCAAGCTCGCCGTCTTCCCCTTCCACTTCTGGGCGCCCGACACCTACCAGACGGCGTCCCACGAGGTGGCGGCCTTCATCGCCTCGGCGTCGAAGGTGGCCGCCGTGGCCGTCCTCTGCCGCATCGTCTCCCTGACCATGCCCCAGGAGGACCCGGCCGCCGCCCGGGCGGTGCTCATGTGGATGAGCGTCCTGGCCATGACCCTGGGCAACCTGGCGGCCCTGCGGCAGGGGGACTTCAAGCGCCTCCTCGGGTACTCCGCCGTGGCCCACGGCGGCTATGCCCTGATCGGCGTGCAGACCCTGGACGGCGCGGGTCTCACCTCGGCCCTGTTCTACGGCCTCGGGTACGCCGCCGTCTCCTTCCTCTGCTTCCTGGTGGTCTGCGAGGTCGCCCGCGACCGGGACCTCGTCACCATCGACTCCCTGGCCGGGCTCCACCGGCGCTCGCCGGTGCTGGCGGCGCTGCTGCTCGTGGGCCTGCTCGGCCTGATCGGACTGCCGCCGACGGTCGGCTTCACCGGCAAGTGGTTCCTGTTCTCGGCGGCGATCGCCCAGGGCCAGTTCGCCCTCGTCCTGGTGGCCGCCGTCAACTCGGCGGTGGCCCTCTACTACTACCTGCTGGTGATGCGCCAGGCCTACTTCGCCCCGGCCGAGGACGAGGCGCCCCTGCGCGCCGGCGGCGCCTCGCTGGCGGCGGCGGCGGCGGCCACGTTGGTGGTGCTGGCCATGGGGGCGGCGCCCGGGTGGTTCTGGGACCGGTCGGCGGAGGCGGTGGCGGCGCTGTTGGGGTGAACCCCGTCGCGATTCCCGAACGGCTCGAGACCGGTTTCCGCGGGCGGACCGATGGCGCCGCGTGGCTGGATCGGTTGCCCGGAGCCATCCGCGCTCTCGCACAGCGCTGGTCCCTGACCCTTGGCGCACCCTATGAGGGAGCGAGCTGTTCCTGGGTGGCACCCTGTACCCGGGGAGATGGCTCACCGGCGGTGCTGAAGGTCGGTTGGCCGCACATGGAGGCCCGGGACGAGATCGACGGCCTGCTGCTCTGGGACGGCGATCCGACCGTAAGGGTCCTGGAGGCCGACCGCGAGCTGAACGCCATGCTCCTCGAACGCTGCGAGCCGGGGGCAGCCCTGCGAGAGCGGCCGGAGGAGGAGCAGGATCGGGTCGTGGCAGGACTGCTGAAGAGACTGTGGCGCGCGGCCCCTGACTCGGGCGTTTTCCGGCCGCTGTCGGAGATGATCGCCGAGTGGACCCGGGAGTCCGAGGAGAGAGCAGACCTCTTGCCCGACGCGGGACTCGCCAGGGAGGGGTTGCGCATCTACCGGGCGCTGCTGGCCGATGCGCCTGGGGATGTCCTGCTGGCGACCGATCTGCACGCGGGCAACGTCCTTCGGGCGCAACGCGAGCCGTGGCTCGTCATCGATCCCAAGCCGTTCGTCGGAGATCCCGCCTACGACGCGACCCAGCATCTGCTGAACTGTCCCGGCCGGTTGCGCGCGAGACCGGGCCCCACCATCGGCCGGTTCTCCGACCTGCTCGGCGTCGACCGCGAGCGCGTCCGGCTCTGGACCCTCGCCCGGCTTGCGTCCGATCCGTGGGAGCCCCGGAATGAATCGCAGGCCCTGGCGCGGAGGGTGTTGTCGGCCTGGTGAAAGGCCAGCCCAACGGCCCGACGGAGGCTCACGGCGAGCCGGGCTCTGCAGGTCCGCCGACAGCATGGCCGGCCGGCGGATCATGCGGACCGAGGGCGGGCTCCTTCCCACTGTTCACGGCGATCGAGTAGATTCGTGGCATGGACCGCGAGACTCTGCTGAACCACATCCGGGCGACCCACTTCGAGTCGGGCGACCGCGAGCTGGCGTTGTCCGATGCGCGGCGCATCGCGGCCTACCTGGTTGAACAGGGGGCGAGCCGGGTCGTCGGCATCGGATCCGCCTTCGAGCCGTCCCGGCCGTTCACGGACCGCTCGGACATCGACCTCGTCGTCGAGGGCATCGAGCCGGCCCGTTTCTTCTCGGTCTCCGCCGGCGCCGCCGCCATGACCGATTTCAGGCTGGACCTGACCCCCCTGGAGGTGGCCACGGAGGCCTTGCGCCGCGTCGTCAGGGAGAGCGGACGTCGAGACGTTGGGCGTGAAGACGTGGCTCGCAGGCTTGCCACGGTAATCGAATCCGAGTTGGCCGGCCTGACGGCCCTGGACGAGGAGCTCGCCAGGACCCCACGGCGGGACGACACCTATTTCCTGAGGGCCCGCGGCTCGATTCTCCACGACTTCTACAACGGCGTCGAACGCGTCTTCCTTCGCATCGCGCGGGAACTCAATGGAGGGGTGCCGCGGGGGGACCAGTGGCATCGGGACCTCCTCGACGACATGACCCTCGAAATCCCCGAGGTCCGCCCGGCTGTCATCGATCAGGATCTTGCCAGGGCTCTCGGGGACTTCCTCCGATTCCGGCATCTCTTCCGGAACGTCTACGGCGGCGTCCTGGATGCGGAGCGGATGGCGTCCCTGGAAGAGCGGCTGCCGGAGACTCTCGCTGCCTTTCGGAAGCGGGTCCAGGCGTTCGTCGCGTGGATGCTGGACCCGGGTTGAACAGGCCCCTTGCCTGACCGATGCTGCTGACGATCGCCACCACCTTGCGGCCGGCGACGGATCTCGGGTTCCTGCTGGTGAAGAACCCGGCCCGCTGCCAGTCCTTCCCCCTGCCCTTCGGACAGGCCCACGTCTTCTACCCGGTGGCCCGCGAGGACCGCTGCGAGGCGGCGCTGATGCTCGACCTCGATCCGGTCGGCCTCGTGCGCGGCCCCCGGGGGGCCAACCCCGGCGACGGCGGAGCCTTGAGGCAGTACGTGAACGACCGCCCCTACGTGGCCTCGTCCTTCCTCAGCGTCGCCCTGGCCCGCGTCTTGGGATCCGCCCTCAAGGGCAGCAGCCGGGACCGGCCCGAGCTCGCGGACACCCCGATCCCCCTCGAGGCGGAGGTCGCCGTGCTCCCCTGCCGCGGCGGCGAGCCTTTCCTGCGGCGCCTCTTCGAGCCGCTGGGGTACTCGGTCGAGGCCGGGCGCCTCCCCCTCGACGAGCGGTTCCCCGAGTGGGGGGAGAGCCCCTACTACCATGTCCGGCTGGCCGGGACCTGCCGGCTCCGCGACCTGCTCTCGCACCTGTACGTCCTGCTGCCGGTGCTCGACGACGACAAGCACTACTGGGTCGGACAGGAGGAGCTGGACAAGCTGCTGGCCCGCGGGGAAGGCTGGCTGTCCTCCCACCCGGAGCGGGAGCAGATCGCCCGCCGCTACCTCAAGCATCAGCGCTACCTGGCGCGGGAGGCGCTGGACCGGCTCATCGTGGAGGAAGACCCCAACGCCGGCGCCGAACCGGACCATGGGGAGGGGGAGGAGAGTCTCGAGCGCCCCCTGAGCCTCAACGACCAGCGCCTCGCCGCGGTGAGGGAGGTGATCCGCGAGGCGGGGGCCCGCAGCGTCATCGATCTCGGCTGCGGCGAGGGCAAGCTCCTCAAGGCCCTGCTCGACGACGGTGACTGCGACCGCATCGCCGGCATGGACGTCTCCCACCGCGCCCTCGAGATCGCCGGGGAGCGCCTCGGCCTCGAGCGCCTTCCGGCGGGGCAGCGGCAGCGCCTGAAGCTGTTCCAGGGCTCCCTCACCTACCGCGACGAGCGCCTCTCCGGGTACGACGCCGCCTGCGCCGTGGAGGTGGTCGAGCACATCGACCCGCCGCGGCTGCCGGCCTTCGAGCGCGTCCTCTTCGAGTTCGCGCGGCCGGCCACGGCTGTCGTGACCACACCGAACGCCGAGTACAACAGCCGCTTCGAGTTCCTCCCCGCGGGCCAGTTCCGCCACCGCGACCACCGCTTCGAGTGGACGCGGCCGCAGTTCCGCGACTGGGCGGAGGCCGCCGCCGGGCGCTTCGGGTACACGGTCCGCTTCCTGCCGGTGGGCGAAGAGGACGCCGAGCTCGGCTCCCCGACGCAGATGGCCGTGTTCTCGCGGTGAAGATCACCGTTCCCGAGCCTTCCCTCGTCGTCCTCGCCGGTCCCTCGGGGAGCGGCAAGTCGACCTTCGCGCGCCGCCACTTCCGGCCGACCGAGGTGATCTCCTCCGACCGCTGCCGGGGCCTGGTCTCCGACGACGAGAACGACCTGTCCGCCACCGGCGACGCCTTCGACCTCCTCCATTACATCGCCTCCAAGCGGCTGGCCGGCCGCCGGCTCACCGTGATCGACGCCACCAGCGTCAAGGCGGAGGACCGCGCCGGCCTGGTCGCCCTGGCCCGCGAGCACCACCTCCTCGCCGCGGCGATCGTCCTCGACCTGCCGGCGCGGCTCTGCCAGGATCGCAACGAGGAACGCGCCGACCGCGACATCCCTCCCCAGGTGGTGCGGCGCCAGAGTCAGGCCCTGCGCCGCTCCCTGCGCGGCATGAGGCGGGAGGGCTTCCACTCGGTCACCGTCCTCGGCAGCCCGGAAGAAGCGGACGCCGCCGTCATCGAGCGCCAGCCCCTGTGGCCGGACCGGCGCGGCGAGAGCGGACCTTTCGACATCATCGGCGACGTCCACGGCTGTCATGACGAGCTGGTCGAGCTGCTCGGCGCCCTCGGCTGGGAGATCGGCCCCGGACCCTCGGGGCCGGAACCGCGCCATCCCGAGGGACGGAAGGCGGTCTTCCTGGGGGACCTCGTCGACCGCGGCCCCCGCTCCCCGGAGGTGCTGCGCCTGGTCATGGGGATGGTGGAAGCGGGGACGGCCCTGTGCGTGCCCGGGAACCACGACGTCAAGCTGCTGCGCAAGCTGCAGGGACGGGACGTGCAGGTCACCCACGGACTCGCCGAGACCCTGGAGCAGCTCGAGGGCGAGCCGGGGGAGTTCGCCGACGAGGCCGCGGCCTTCATCGGCGGACTGGTCAGCCACTACGTGCTCGACGGCGGGAACCTCGTCGTCGCCCACGCCGGACTCGAGGAGGCCTTGCAGGGGCGGGCCTCGGGCCGGGTCCGCGAGTTCGCCCTCTACGGCGAGACCACCGGCGAGACCGACGAGTTCGGGCTGCCGGTGCGCAGCGACTGGGCGGCCGCCTACCGCGGCCGGGCGGCGGTCGTCTACGGCCACACGCCGGTGCCGGAGCCGGAATGGGTGAACGGCACGATCAACATCGACACCGGGTGCGTCTTCGGCGGCCGGCTGACGGCGTTGCGCTACCCGGAGAGGGAGATCGTCCAGGTCCCCGCGGGGCGTGTGTACTGCGAGCCGGTGCGGCCCCTGCCCGCTTCGGAGGAGACACGCCCGTACGGCGACCTCCTCGACATCGGCGACGTCCTCGGCCGGCGGGTCGTGGCCACCCGCGTCCACCGCGCCGTCGCCATCCGCCAGGAGAACGCCGCCGCCGCTCTCGAGGTGATGAGCCGCTTCGCCCTCGACCCGCGCTGGCTCGTCTACCTGCCGCCGACCATGGCCCCCTCCGACACCGCTCCGGAAGGAGAGGACCTCGAGCACCCCCGCGAGAGCTTCGCCTACTACCGCACCCAGGGGGTCTCCAAGGTGATCTGCCAGGAGAAGCACATGGGATCGCGGGCGGTGATCCTGGTCTGCCGGGACGAGGCCGCGGCGCGGCGCAGGTTCGGTGCCGGCGGCGGCGAGGCCGGCGTGATCTACACCCGCACCGGCCGCCCCTTCTTCAGCGACCCGGAGCGCGGCATGGCGGTGGTCGAGCGACTGCGCGCCGCCGTCGAAGGCGCGGGGTTCTGGGAGCGCTTCGACAGCGACTGGATCTGCCTCGACGCCGAGATCATGCCCTGGTCGGAGAAGGCCCAGGAGCTGTTGCGCACCCAGTACGCCCCGGCGGGAGCGGCGGCCTCGGCTGGTCTGGAGGCTGCCCTCGCCGCCCTGGCACAGGCCGGCGAGAGGGACGGCGGCAGCGAGGCGCTCACGGACCACCTTCGGCAGCGGCAGGGCTGCATCTCCCGCTATGTCGACGCCTACCGGCGCTACTGCTGGCCCGTCGACGACCTCTCGGACCTGCGCATCGCCCCCTTCCACCTGCTGGCCACCGAGGGCCGCGTCCACACCGATCAGGACCACCTCTGGCACATGGAGACCCTGGCGGAACTGTGCCGGGCGGACGACGAGCTGCTGCTCGCGACGCGGCACCTCCTCGTCGACACCTCAGACGGCGACAGCGAGGCGCGGGGCACCCGCTGGTGGCGGGAGCTCACCGGGAGCGGCGGCGAGGGCATGGTGGTCAAGCCCCTGGACTGGCTCGCCCGCGGCCGGAAGGGGCCGGCCCAGCCGGCCCTCAAGTGCCGGGGGCGGGAGTACCTGCGCATCATCTACGGACCCGAGTACACCCTTCCCGGACAGATCGAGCGCCTGCGGCAGCGGCGCCTGTCGACCAAGCGCTCCCTGGCCCTGCGCGAGTTCGCCCTCGGCCTGGAGGCCCTGCACCGCTTCGTCGAGGGGGAACCCCTCTACCGCGTGCACGAGTGCGTCTTCGGGGTCCTGGCCCTGGAGAGCGAGCCGGTGGATCCGAGGCTGTGAGGAATCCGCCGAATCACCCGCTGAGTGTCCGCCGAATCACCCTCTAAGTATCCGCCGAATCACCCGTTGTATTTACGCCGAATCACCCGCTGAAATTCCGCCGAATCACCCGCTGGAGCTTGCCGTGCCCGGCGGTCGGGCGTACTCTACCCACCCCATGGGATACCTGCCGAGAATCGCCGATGCCGAACTGGCGGAGCTGCTCGGGGCTACCGGTGCAACCCTCGTGGAGGGGCCCAAGGCATCCGGGAAGACGGCTACCGCCATGCGGGCGGCCGGGAGCGCGGTGATGCTGGACGTCGACGACAATGCCCGGCGGCTGATCGGCGCCGACCCGGAAGCCCTGCTGATCGGGGAGACGCCGCGGCTGATCGACGAGTGGCAGCTCGAGCCCGCCATCTGGAACCACGTGCGCAGGGCCGTCGACCGGCGCGCTGCCCCCGGGCAGTTCATTCTCACGGGCTCGGCCGTTCCCGCCGACGACATCACGCGCCACACCGGGGCCGGCCGTTTCGCCCGCCTGCGCATGCGCCCCATGTCTCTCTTCGAGACCGGCCGCTCCACCGGCGAGATCTCCCTGAGCCGCCTCCTGGACGGCTGCGAACAGCGGGCGCAGCGGTCCGAGCTGCCGATCCTGTCGGTCGCCGAGCTGGTCTGCGCCGGGGGCTGGCCGGCCAACACCGGCCGGACGCTGCCCCAGACCCTGCGCGCGAACCGCGCCTACCTCGACGAGATACGCCGCACGGACGTATCGGCGGTCAGCGGCGGAACACGGGACCCGGTCAGGGTGGGGCGCCTGCTGCGGTCGCTGGCGCGCAACATCGCCACCCCGGTCTCCATGTCGAAGCTGACCGCCGAAGCCGGCGATGCCAACGCGCCCCTGAAGGCGGACACGGTCGCAGGCTATCTCGACGCCCTGCACCGGCTCATGGTGGTGGAGAACCAGCCGGCCTGGTCCCCTCACCTGCGATCGCGCACCACCCTCCGGGAGGCGCCCGTCCGCCACTTCGTCGATCCCTCGCTGGCGGTGGCGGCGCTGCGAGCCACTCCCGAGCGCCTGACCGCCGACCTGGAGTTCCTCGGCCTCCTCTTCGAGTCGATGGTGATCCGCGACCTGCGGGTCTACGCCCAGGCCGCCGACGCCCAGGTCTTCCACTACCGGGAGAAGGAGGGGCTGGAGGTGGACGCCATCGTCGAAGCGGCGGACGGGCGCTGGGCGGCCTTCGAGATCAAGCTCGGGGAGCGCTGGGTGGACGACGGCGCCAGGAACCTCCGCAGGCTGGCCCGCCGGATGGAGCACAGCGACCACGAGAAGCCGTCCGCCCTCGCGGTCATCGTCCCGAGCGGGTACGGCACCGCGGGAATCGGGGACGTGGGCGTGATCCCCGTCGGGGCCCTGGGGCCATGACCTTTCGCGTACCCTACGAGCGCATGCTCGGCGAGTTCGAGCGCGCCCTGTCGGCCTCCGGGTTCGACCAGGCGGACGCGGCGGCGCTGGCGCGCGTCTTCGCCGACAACACCTGCGACGGCGTCACCTCCCACGGGATCAACCGCTTCCCCGGCTTCGTGCGCGACGTGCGCGGCGGGCGGCTCCACCCGGCGGCCCGGGCCGGGCGGGTGGCCGCCCTCGGGGCGCTGGAGCAGTGGGACGGCCACCGGGGCCCCGGCATCCTCAACGCCCTCGCCTGCATGGACCGCGCCGTCGAGCTGGCCCGGGAGCACGCGGTGGGCGCCGTGGCCCTGCGCAACACCAGCCACTGGATGCGCGCCGGCACCTACGGCCTGCGGGCGGCGGCGGCCGGCTGCATCGGCATCTGCTGGACGAACACGACGCGCCTGATGCCGCCCCACGGCTCGGCGGAGAAGCTCCTGGGGAACAACCCCCTGGTGATGGCGGTCCCGGCGCCCGGCGGCGACCCCGTGCTCCTCGACATGGCGATGAGCCAGTTCTCGGGAGGACGGGTGCAGATCCACGAGCGCAGCGGCGAGCCCCTGCCCGTGCCCGGCGGCTACGACGCCGAGGGCCGGCTCACCACCGACGCCGCCGCCCTGGAGCGCCCCCTCCCCATCGGCCTGTGGAAGGGCAGCGGCCTGGCCCTGTGCCTGGACCTCGTGGCGGCGCTCGTCTCCGGGGGCCGCACCACGGCGGAGATCTCCCGCGAGCCGAAGGAGGCGGGGGTGTCGCAGATGTTCGTGGCCATCGATCTGGCGAAGACCGGCGATCCCGACCGCGTGCGGCAGGCCGTGGAGGAGTCGCTGGCCGACCTGGGATCCGCGGGCTCACTGCCCGGGGAGCAGGTCGCCTGGCCGGGGCAGCGCAGCGCCGGGCGGCGCCGGGAGGCCCTGCGCCTCGGGGTGCCGGTGGAGCGGCGGTTCTGGGAGGAGGTGCTGGAGCTGTAGGTCGTGCCCGCGCCGCGGCCGCGATGGACGATCAGTACCCGAAGATATCCTCGACTCCGACCTCGACCACCTCTCCGAAACGCCCGAGCTCGTCCAGGTCGATCTTCGATCCATCCCCGACGATGGAGATCAACTTCGGCCGCCCCTCGATATGTCCCGCATGGTAGTCGAGCAGGTGGGGGAGTGAAGCGCTCTCGATCTGCTCGAAACGCCAGGCCCGTGGATCGACAGGGACCTCCTGGCGTTCCCATTTGCGCACCGCCCCCAGCACATCCCTGAACCCGAGCCGCCGGGTGCGGTACTGCTCGACGAGTGCCTTTCTCGCAGCGGCGAAGCGCTCCTCCGATTCGGGAATGTCGTCGATCAGCTCGATGAACGCTCCCACGGCCTCTGGCGCTTTGTCCGCCTGAGAGCCGATGAAGCCGGAGAACAGATCGTGGGCCTCCTTGCGGTCTCCGTGGAACTGCCAGGCCCAGGCCGAGTACGCCAGGGCCCTCGCTTCGCGCAGCTCCTGGAAGACGATGCCGGCCATGCCTCCGTAGAAGTACTCGTTGAAGAGATCGATCTGAGGGCGCCTGTCCTCGCCGTAGGTCTCACCCCCCGACTCGATGCGGACCAGGGCCTGGGCCATCTCCTTGTCGAAGAACAGGATCTCCGTCTGCGCGGGCCGGCGTATCTCCAGGGCCTCGAACGGCGGCGGGGCCCTCAACTCGGCCGCGGGGAGGACGTAGCGCTCCGACAGCGTCTCCACGACCTGATCGATCGGCAGGGATCCTGTATACGATAGATCGTGCTCGTGCGACAACAGGTTGCCGGCCAGGGCATGCAGCTCCCCCACCGTCAAGCGCTGGAGCTGCTCGTTCGACGGCACCCGCAGGTAGGAGGAGTTCTCGCCGTGACGGTTGAACTGGAACAGGGCGCGGTGAACCGTGTTGTGATCCTTGACGGCATCCTGCCGCTCCACGAGGATGATCTCGATCAACTCGTCCAGGGTGGAATCCGGCGCCGTCGGCTGCAGCAGCGCCGACATCATCAGATCGATGGAGGGCGCGAAGTTCTCGTCCAGTCCCGAGATCGAGATCGCCGTGGAGTGATCGCCGGGGGAAAAGGCGAACTCGGTCCCGAGACGATACCACTCCTTCTTGAGCTCCTCGGAGCTCAGTCCGCCGGCGCCGGACTTGTCGAGCAGCCGCCCCGCCATCGCGAGCCGGCCCGCGGCCAGCTTGCCCACGTCGACCGAGATCTCGAGCGAAAACAGGTCGTTCAGCGGATTGGCCGCATAGTACAGATCGATCCCGTCGCGCAGTCTCTTCCTGGTGAAGTCCTTGCCGGGTATCACGAATACCGGCTCGATCTCCTCACTCGGCAGAGCGAGGATCCCGGCGGCGAAGGCGGACTCTCTCGCCGGATCGATGGCGATCGCATCGAGCGCCGGTTTGTCGATCGCCGGAAGGGAGGGCTCGCCATCACGGCGATAGCCGGCCACGTAGCCGTCGTCGAAGTACTTCCTGGCCACCTCGACGATATCCTCCTTGCCCAGGGCCGCCATGCGTTCGAGCTTGCGCCGGGCGTGGTCCCACTCCTGGAACGACAGGAAGGCCTGGTGCATCAGGGCCACCCGGGAGCTGTTCGACTCGAGCCTCCGGCGGTAGGTCTTCTTCCAATCGGTGACGATGGCCGGAATGATCCAGTCTTCGAAACGGCCCGACTTGATCAGGTCCAGCTGCTCCACCAGGAGCGCCTCGACCTCCTCCAGCGTCTGTCCCTCCTTGGGCACTCCATACAGGTACTGGGCTCCGTAGTCATTGCGGTTGTAGTGTGACGTAGTCCACGAGCCGGCGCGGCGCACCCGCTGTTTCTGATTGAGGTTGAGGTTGATCAGCCCGGCGGTGGCGTTGTCCAGGATGTAGTCGAGGACCTGCAGCGCCTCGGTGTGCTCGTGGGTGCTCGGGGCGGTGCGAAAGGCCAGCAACACGTACTCCTCGCCCGGGTAGACGACCTCGACGCGCTCGATCTCCTTCAGCTTCTTCTCTCTCCACTTCTTCGGCTTCGGCAGCTCTCGCCGTTCCCACCTGGAGAACTCCCGGTCGATCAGCTCCATGGCGCGCTCCACGTCGACGTCGCCCGAGATGATCACGGCCATGTTGTTCGGCACGTACCACGTCCGGTAGTAGTCGTACATCAGCTTGAGAGACGGGTTCTTCAGGTGTTCCACCGAGCCGAGGGTCGTCTGCTGTCCGTAGGGATGCGCCTTGTAGAGGTGCCGGTTCACCGCATCCCGGATGAGCTGGTTCTTGTTGTCGAGGGAGCGGTTCTTCTCCTCGTACACCGTTTCCAGCTCGGTCTGGAACAGTCTGAAGACCGGCTGCGAGAACCGCTCCGCCTCCAGCTTCGCCCAGTGGGCGAGACGATTCGATGGCAGGTCGACTTTGTACACCGTCTCCTCGACCCAGGTGTGGGCGTTGAGGCCCTCGGCGCCGAGGGCGCTGTAGATCCTGTCGAGCTCGCCGGGGACGGCGTACCGGGATCCGAGCTGCCCTTGTTCGTTGATCAGGGCGTACAGCTCCCGGCGCTTCGTCGAGTCGGACTCTGCGAAGTGCTGCTCGTAGAGAGCTGTGATGCTGTCGAGATGAACCCCCTCGGCCTCGTAGTCGAGAGTGCCGAGCCGGGTGGTCCCCTTGAACAGCATGTGTTCGAGGTAGTGGGCGATCCCCGTCGATACCGCCGGGTCGTGCTTGCTGCCCGCCCTGACGACGATCTCGGCGTAGAACCGTGGTTTCTGGTCGTTCTCGCTGAGATAGACGGTGAGGCCGTTCTCCAACCGGTACACGTGAACGGCCATGGGATCGGACGGGTCCGGTGCATGGATCAGCGTGGGCTGGGACCAGGAGGTGGTGGCGACGGCGAGGACGGCCGCGATCCACCATGCCCTGGCGAAGAAGCGGGTCATGGCAATTCCCTCAGGTGACGGGATGCAGGTGGAAGGACAGGAGTATACAGGGGACACACGAACCCTGGCCAACTCGATGCATGACCTTCGACTCCGGACCACTGGGAGGTCCCCCGCTGACGCGCCAGGTTCAGCTATCCAGCTCCGCCGCCGCCCGGGCCCGCGCCGCGGCGAGGAACTCCTGCACCTCGACGGGGCCGCCCGTCCGGCAGCTCTCGATGGCGGCGAAGACCATGGCCACCGATTGCAGGTTGGCCTCCACGTGGGTCTCCATCGGCTCTCCCCCGTCGAGCCACCGGACGAACTGCTCCACCAGCCAGGCGTCGCTCCACTTGCGCTGCTCCAGCAAGGGGACGGCTGCTCCCTCACCATGTCGGACGCCGACCGATCGAGCCTCGCTGTCGTGGTCGAACCGCTCGATCCCACCGTGGTCCATGATCAGGGTGGCCAGCTCGCACTCGGCGCGCAGGTACTCCCGGCTCCAGCCGTTGAGGCCCACGGCGTTGGTCTTCGCTCCCTCGTAGAGGGCGCGGACGCCGTTCTCCAACTGCATCGTCACCAGGGCCTGCGAGTCTCCCCGGTATGCGCTCCACGGGGGATTCCACGTCTGGGCGTAGATCGTGCGGCAGTCGGCCCCGCCCATGTCGGCGAGGATGTCGAGGTGGTGGACCGAGCCCTCGATCAGGAGGGGATCCTCCATCTCGTAGCGGAAGCCGCCCCAGTCGCCGTGCTCGCGCGTGTCGCAGGTGAAGCGCATGACCAGGTAGTCGACGGCGCCGCAGCCTCCCGACCTGAGGGTTTCCCACAGGGTCCTCTTGCTCTGGGCGAAGCGGTGGCTCATGGTGACCCCCATCTTCCGCCCCGTCCGCCGCACCTTCTCGGCGATGCGGCACGACGCCTCGAGTGTGTCCGCGATCGGCTTTTCCGAGAGGACGTGCATGTCGTGGGCCAGGGCCGCGTCGACGACCTCCTCGTGAAAGGCCGGCGGTACGACGACAGTGCAGAAGTCGGCGTCGTTCTCGGCGAAGGCCTGCTGAAGGTCGGTGTAACACTTTTCGGGAGGCAGGCCGAGAAAATCCCGGGCGTTGGCCAGCGCCTCGGGGTTGGTGTCCACGGCGGCGGCCACCTCGATCAGGCCGTCCTCGATGTTGGGAGGCAGGATGCCCTGGCACCAGGAGCGGCCGCGCCCGCCGGTGCCGACCTGGATCACTCTGTAGGTCATGCCCCTGGAGCCGTCACATCTGCGGGGCCCAGTCGCCGCCGGCCCGGTCGAACTGCTCGCAGAGGGAGGTGACGACCTCCTCGGGCAGATCGCCCCGGGCGATGATCTCCATGTTCTTCTCGGCGTTCTGGATGCGGGACGTGCCGGCGATGGCGGTGTCGACCGCCTCGTGGGAGAGACAGAACCGGAGCGCGATCTCGACGCCGTCGGCGGGGGCGCCTTCGGGGACCTCCATGCTCTTGGCCCGCTCCCAGTAGACGTCGGCGTAGCTGTAGCGCGATGCCTCCGTCTTGAAGGCGGCGTTGGCCAGGGGGCGCTTGGCGATGACCCCCATGCCGGCCGCCCGCGCCGCCGGCAGGACCTGCAGGCGGGCGTCCTGGTCGACGACGTTGTACGAGGTCTGCAGGGTGCTGAAGACGCCCATGCCGATCGCCTTCATGGCGGCCTCGCCGTCGCCGCTGTAGCCGACGTAGCGCACCTTCCCCGCCTCCTTCGCACGCAGGACCGCCTCCACCGCCTCGCCCTCGGCGAGCACCGCCGCCGAGCAGCTGTGCAGCTGCAGCAGGTCGAGGCGGTCCGTCCGCAGGCGCTCGAGGGAGCGGTCGACGCTGTGGGCGATGACCTCGGCCGACCACTCCTGGCCGGAAGCGCCGCCGGTCACGTGCCCGCACTTGGAGGCGAGGACGTACTCCTCCCGCCGGGAGCCGATCGCCCGGCCGATCTGCTCCTCGCTGTCGTGGTAACAGGCGGCCGTGTCGTAGAAGGTCACGCCCATGTCGAGGAGGCCGTTGAGCAGCCGGTCGGACTGGTCCGGGGTCACGTCCTCGTAGCCGATGCGGGCGCCGCCGAAGCCGAGGCGGGTGACGGTGAGGTCGGTCTGGCCGAGGGTGCGGGTATCCATGGTCATTCTCCAGTCACTGTGAGGATCCAGTCGCGCACCCGGTCGAGGACCTCGGGCGAGAGGGTCTCCTCGATGGCGGAGTACTCGTCGATCCGCCCCGTGGAGGCGCGCTGGAAGAGGTGGTTGTGCCCGGGCAGGCTGCGAACCGTGACCCTGCGGTTGCCGCCCGCCTCGAGGGCCGCGGCGATGGCGGTCAGGTTCTGCCGGCCGTCGACCTGCAGGTCCAGCTCGCCGTTGAGGGCGAGCACCGGCGCCCGGACGGCACTCAGGGCCGGACGCGGATCGAAGGCGAGGAACCAGCGCATCCACGGATCGAGGGCCTGGTCCACGGCGGCCTGCACCTGGCTCTCGTCCTGCTGAGCGGCGGGCACGCCGTTCATCTCGAACTGCCGGCGGACGATCTCCTCCACTTCGGGACGCAGATCCGCCTCGTCCCGGTCCGAGGCGAGGGCCGGGAACAGCCGGTCCAGGAGAGCGAGCAGCGCCTGGCGGTGGACCACCGGCATGCCGGCGGCTTCGAAGAGGCGCTCGTTCTGCCGGCGCAGCAGCTCGGCGCCCGGCACCCCGGGGCCGGCCAGAAGCACGACGAAGGCGACGTCCTCCCGCTGCGAGGCGACGATGGCGGCGATCGCGCCGCCCTCGCTGTGCCCCATCAGACCGACGGGGCCGATGCGCTCGTCGCGCCCGAGGAAGTCCACGGCCGCGGCGGCGTCACCGGCGAAGTCGGCGGTGGTGGGCGACTGCGGATGGGGCGTCGAACCGCCGACGCCGGCGTCGTCGACGCGCAGAACGGCCAGGCCGGCGCGGGTCAGATGGTCGGCCCAGACGAGGAACGGTCGGTGGCCGAAGACCGTCTGGTCGCGGTCCTGCGGGCCGCTGCCCGAGATGAGCAGGACAGAGGGGAAAGGGCCCTCACCCGGCGGCAGAGTCAGGGTGCCGGCGAGGGTGACGGGACCGCTCCGGAAGCTGACCTCCTCGGTTCTGTACGGATACGGGGGACGCGGCTCCTGGGGCCGGGCCGGCTCGGCGGCGGCCTCCCGCGAAAGGCGGAAGCCGAAGGCGGCGGCGCCCTGGGTGAAGCGGCCTGTGATGACGCCTCCGTCGAGGGTGCCCCGGAAGGTCGGGTTGCCCGGAACGCCCCGGATCGAGAAGGTGACCTGGGAGGCGTCTTCGCGGACCTCGATCGCCTCCAGCGGGAGGCCGGCTGCACCCTGGGCGGGGATGTCGATCGACCCGCTCCAGATCCCGGCGTTGCTCTCGAGATCGACCTTCACCACCAGGGGCTGGCCGGGGATCTCGATCTCTCCCTCCCAGTGGCCGGCGATCCTCTCGTCGCCGGAGACGGTTGCCGCCAACAGCAGCGCGGTGGCCGCAAGGAGCGTCAGCCCACGCAAACTACTGCTTGCGCCCATATTGTCTGATCAAGCGCCGCAATGCTGCCCGGCGCATCCAGAGCCTGACCCTGCCACTCGGTTGTATCCTCGCAATGAAGGGGCCTGGCACTCCTCGTCCGTCGCGTCAATCGGGAATTCCTCGTCATGGGCAATCGCGGAGGCCCCGGACTGCCTCAAGGCTTCGACGACCCGGCATCCTCCCAGCGAACGGTCGACGAAGAACACACCGCCCGCGGACTGAGGAGTCATGCGGCTTGAGCCGGCAGCTCACTCCGGATCGCTTCCTCCACCAACTGGCGTCCCAGACCGTAGTCCGAAACAAGGTCATCCATGGATTCACCGGCCTTGTACCGCTCCGCAACGATCTCGGTAGAAATGCCAGTGCCGATAATGCTGGGCCGTCCGAAACACATTCGGGGATCGATGACCACCACACGAGGTCCATCCGCATGACCTGGACGCGTGAAGGGAAAGAGCCGTAGAGCGACACCAGCCATGTCCCGATCGACCCGCCGCAGATATGCCTCCAGGACTTCGCGCATGGCGAGTTGGCCGGACTGCGAGAGGTTCACCAAGTCAGCTTCATCCAACCAGCGGACAAACAAGTCGATGCCGTTCGTATGAAACTCGACAGCTGCCAACGGGTTCGGCTGACCCAATTGCTCCTGGAGGAATTTCGAGCGCTCTGCGCACTCTCTGAAGAGGAACCCCATGCACTCTGCGGATTGCCGACAGGACGTGAATCTCTACGACGTTGATGAAGGACATCTCACTCGAGGCTGGATCCGGTCGCGAGATCGGCGGACGAAAGCCACCCTGCCCTCGAACCCAGGCGCGCACCGTGCTCCGCGGGAGCCCGAGATACGAGGAGACTTCGGCCACGGTATAGGTGGGCGTGTGTCTGTGGTCTTCACCAATCGGCATCGTCGAAAGCCTCCTCGGGGAGAATAAACGGACCGCCCCTCCCCTCAGCCATACACCGGGTCCCGGCGTCCCCAGGCGTTGTCGCGCACGACGACGTGCTCCTCGAAGCGGAGGGCGCCGGCCTCGCTGCGGTGGTGGAACCAGTTGTGCTCGATCACGGCCCGGTCCTCGGGGGTGCCGCGGATCACCACGGCGCGCCGGCCGGGGACGCGGAAGGTGTTGTGGTGGACGTGCATCCAGCCGCCCGCCACGTCCGTGCCGTCCTTGCGGTCTCGGCCGCCGTGCATGTCGAAACAGTGGCTGAGGCTGCGCCCCATCTCGACGTTGTTGCGCGCCTCGTACCCCGAGCCGGGGCGCCCGGAGCCGGCGATGGAGTGGCGGTTGGCGTCGAAGAGGTTGCCCTCGATCAGGGACCCGGCGCGGTCGTGGCTGACGCCGTACCCGAGACCCTGGTACTGGTTGTGGTGGATGAAGCAGTGCTGCACGCGGTGGCCGTCGCCGCCCGCGAGGTAGACGGCGCCGTGGCTCCAGCCCGCCAGCTCGCAGTTGTCGACGCGCAGCCGCGATTCCTCCGTCTGGACACCGTCGGAGGTTGGGAACTTGTAGTAGTAGCCGTGGCCGCCGTGGCCTTCGCGGAAGGAGCGGTCGTGGTGCTCCAGGCACTGGCGCGGATTCGGCCCCTGGAGCCGCAGGCCGGTGACGCGCGCGTCCGCGCCCGTGACCCGGATCAGGGGCCGGGTGGCGAAGGTGTCGGAGCGGATCAGCCCACCGGGCGCGCCCTTGATGCCGCGGTCGCTGGCCAGGGTCACGCCGCCGGGCAGCTCCAGGACCAGCTCCTCCACGTAGACCCGCTCCGTGCACTCGATGACGGCGTCGCCCGCCACGTACACGGTGTCGCCGGAGCGGGCGCTGGCCAGGGCCTCCAACAGCTCGTCGAGGTGGCGCACCGGCGAGCCGGTGGGGCGCACCACCTCCCGGTAGCCGGCGCCGCCGCCGAGGGGGTAGCCGCGGGTCCCGGCAGCGCCGCAGGCTCGTCGGCCCCGGCCGGTGCGGGTCGGTCCTTGGACGGTGGATCGGGCGTTGAACATGGGGAACCTCCTCCTGTTCGATGCGGCGACAAGCGTACGGCTCTGGCGGGAGAACCGGCAAGCCGCTAGGGTAATCCGCCCCTGACAACCGATCCCCCCGAAAGGAGCTCACCTTGGGCGACGCTGACGAGCGGCTGGCGGTCCTGCCGTTCCTCGACGGAGACACGGACAGCGGCAACATCTACGAGGCCATCGGCGTGGAGCCGATCATCAACTGCCGCGGCACCTTCACCATCCTCGGCGGCTCGGTGGAGCTGGCGGAGGTGGTGGCCGCCATGGACGCCGCCCACGGCTGGTTCGCGCAGTACGACGAGCTGGCCGAGGCGGTGGGCCGGCGCCTGGCCGCGGTCACCGGCGCCGAGTGGGGGCTGATCTCGGCGGGCTGCGCCGCCGGCCTCAAGCACGTGACCACGGCCTGCGTCACCGGCGGCAGTCCGGAGCGCCTGATCCGGGTGCCCAACCTCGAAGGCTTCGACAAGACCCAGGTGATCCTGCCCCGCACCTCGCGCACGGCCTACGATCACGCCCTGCGCGTGGTCGGCGTCGAACTGGTGATGGTGGACACGGCGGAGGAGATGGAGCGCGCCGTCAACCCGCGCACGGCGATGATCTACGTGGTCACCGGCCCCGCCACCGACCCCGGGCAGCCCCTGTCCCTGGAGGTGATCGCCGAGATCGCCCGGCCGAGGGAGATCCCCATCCTGGCCGACGCCGCCGCCGAGAACCTGACCATCCCCTGCGTGCACCTGGAGCGGGGCGCCACGGTGGCGGCCTACAGCGGCGGCAAGGCCCTGTGCGGCCCCCAGTGCGCCGGCCTCGTCCTCGGGCGCAAGGACCTGCTCATGGCGGCCTGGCAGGCGAGCGCTCCCCACCACGGCCCCGGACGCTCGGAGAAGATCGGCAAGGAGGAGATCCTGGGGATGCTGGCCGCGGTCGAGGCCTGGGTGCGGCGCGACCACGAGGCCGAGTGGCAGGAGTGGCTCGGGATCCTGGACCGGATCTCGGGATCGGTGGCGGAGATCGACACCGTCGCCTGCCGCGTCGACGACCCGGCGGGGATGTCCAACCGGGCGCCGGCCCTGACCATCAGCTGGGACCCGGGGGCCCTGAACATCACCGGCGAGGAGGTGGCCGAGGACTTCGCCCGAAAGAGGCCGCGCATCGCCGTGGGAGCCGCCGACTCGGGGGAGAGGGCCGGCATCCGCATCAACCCCAGTCAGATGCAGCCCGGCGACGAGGAGGTGGTGATCGACCGCATCCGCCGCATCCTCGCCGAGCCGCGGGGCCCGCGACCGGACGGGCTGGAGCCGGCCGCCGTGGACGTCAGCGGCCGGTGGGACCTCGACGTCGACTACTTCACCAGCACGAGCCGCCACCGGCTGACGATCGCCCAGGACGGCAACTGGATCGAGGGCTCCCACCAGAGCGAGTTCTCGGTGCAGGACCTGTCCGGCGTCGTCGAGGGGGACGAGGTGCGGCTGAGCAGCGCCGTGAGCAGACCGGGGGACAACGTGCCCTTCCTGTTCTCGGGACGGGCCGAGGGGGAGGAGATCTCGGGTACGATTCACCTCGGGGAGTACCTCACCGCCCGGTTCACCGCCGTCCGTACGGGCCCTCGCGCGCGGCGGCCCATCTCCATCCCCGGCGGCCCTCCGCTGGCGACCTGAGCCATGAACAGTGTCCAGGCGGATATGCATGTCATGACAACTGTCGTATTCATGTTCGACATTGTCGCATTGTTTCTGCTGCTGACCGGAATCGTCTGGTCCGTAGTCCAGCCCGGCCGCCGGATCTGGCCTCCGCCGGGGCGCCGCTCCTGGCAGTATGTCCTGACCTGGATCTGCACCTCCGCGGCTGTCGGGCTCAACGTGGCCCTGTTGCTTCTCGACTGGAATTCCTGGGTCTTCGGGGGAGCCCTCCGGTTTCTCGTCGGCATCCCTCTGGCTCTGGTGGGAGGACTGCTGGCGATCTGGGGAATCGTCACGATCGGCTGGAAGAACTCGTCGGGCGTGAGGGACGGCTTCAGTACCTCCGGCCCTTACCGGTTCACCAGAAACCCGCAGTACCTCGGCGACAACGTGCTCTTCCTGGGACTGAGCATCGTCGCCAACTCGGAACTCCTTTGGATCACCCACGCTCTGCTCACCCTGGTGTTCATCATCGCGCCCCTGAGTGAGGAGGTGTGGCTGAAGGAGCAATACGGCGAGGAGTACGAACGGTATCGGCGAGACACGCCGCGATTCTTGTGAGCATCGAGAAGCCATGAACGTCATCGTCCTCGTGAGCGACACCTTCCGCTACGACTACCTGGGGTGCAACGGCAACGACTGGATCGGCACGGCGGCCCTCGACCGTTTCGCCGGGCGCGCCGTCTGCTTCGACCGCCACTACCTGTCGAGCTTCCCCACCATCCCCAACCGCACCGACCTGTTCACCGGCCGCTACAGCTTCCCCTTCCACGGCTGGAAACCCCTCGACCCGGAGATCCCGGTGCTGAGCACGATCTTCGGCGCCGCCGGGTACCAGAGCCAGCTCATCTGCGACACCCCGCACCTGATGAAGGGGGTCCACCACTTCGACCGGGGCTTCGACGGGGCGCACTGGATCCGCGGCCAGGAGGGAGACAAGCCGCTGCTCAAGGGCAACCTGCCGCCGCGCCTGGAGGTGGACGGCGCCAAGACCCGCGTCGACCCGCACATGGCGAAGACGCGCTTCGGCAACCTGGCCACCCAGCACTCGTGGACCAACCGCGACTGGGCCTGGGAGGAGGACCGCTTCTGCGCGCGCACGGCGCGGACGGTGAGCCGCTGGCTGGAGGAGAACCGCGGCTGCGAGCCCTTCCTGCTGTGGGTCGACTTCTTCGACGCCCACGAGCCGTGGGACCCGCCGGAGCATCTCGTGGCCCGCTACGACAGCTCCGGGTACGACGGCCCTCCGATGATCCACCCCAACTACGGCCCGGCGTCGGTCTACCCCTCACAGGAGCTGGCCAACCTGCAGGCCCACTACGCCGCCGAGATCTACCTGGTCAACAAGTGGATCGGCTACGTGCTCGACAAGATCGAGGAGTTGGGGTTGTTCGAGGACAGCGTCGTCGTCTTCACATCGGACCACGGGATGTTCGTCGGCGAGCACGACCGCACCGGCAAGTCGAACATCCACCCCCAGGACGACCGCGTCTGGCCCCTGTACGAGGAGATCAGCCGCATCCCGCTGATGATCGCCGCCCCCGGCGCCGCGGGCGGACGGCGCGTCGGCGCCCTGACGCAGTCGGTGGACCTGCTGCCGACGCTGACGGCCCTGACCGGTGTCGATCCGGACGCCCTGGAGATGCACGGCCACTCGCTGGCGCCGCTGCTGAACGGGTCCGCCCCGTGGCCGCGGAAGTACGCCTTCAGCTCCACCTTCATCCGCAACGGCGGGCCCACCGTGACCGGCGAGGGCTGGACCTGGCTGGCCCATGGCGAGCACGGCGGCGCGCCCGAGCTCTACGACCTGCAGGCCGACCCCCGGCAGCAGGAGAACGTGATCGGCGCGCACCCGGAGGTGGCCCGGCGCATGCGGCAGGCCCTGGCGGAGTTCCTCGACGAGGTGGAGACGCCCGAGGAGAACCGCGCGCTCCTGGGACCTGTGGGCGGGCCTGACTACGGCTGACCGCCGCCGCTATCCCGTGAAGAAGTCGAAGATGCTGCCGAGTGTCGAGCTGTCGGCCGCGTAGAGCTCGGTGTAGCGGCACTGCCCGCAAGTCACAGTCGACAGCTTTCGGCTCTGGACATCGAATATCTTGGACCAGAACCCCCCCGCGGCGCGGATCTCACCGATCTCGCACCCGGTGTGACGGCACTTGGGGCACTGGAAGCGCAGCTCGGGTGCACTCATGGTGGCCTCGCTGGTTGGGTGGTGCCGTGTCGCTACCCTAACTCCGCGACCTTCACCGGCCTTCCTTCGGCGGCGGCGCGATCGGCGGCGAAGGCCACCCGCGACGACTCGAGGGCGGTCTTCCAGTCGGTGAGCGGCATCGCCTCGTCCTTGCCGATGGCGTCGACGAAGGCCTGGAACTGCGGCTCGTACGGGTGGTCGCTCACGTCCCCCGAGTCGATGAGCGATGTCTCCAGGGTGCTCCACCGGTCCTTCACCATCCCCTTCAGCCTCTTCGAGTAGATCCGGTTGTCGAGGAGGCTGCCCTCGCTGCCCACGAGATGGATGTGGAAGTAGTAGGGCTGCAGGCAGTCGATGCAGGAGGTGACCTTGGCGAGCCTGTCGCCGCCGGCGAACCGCAGGGTGCTCAGGCTGGTGGTGTTGTACTCGTAGGGCGCGAAGTCGGTCCCCTTCGACTTGACCTGGTGGCTCGACACCTCCTCCACCTTCCCGTCCATGAAGAACAGGCAGGCATCGAGGGCGTGGACGCCGGCGGTGAGAAGTGAGCTGCCGCCCATCTCCTTCTTGATGTTCCACCCGTACTGTCCGTACCAGGGCCCGATGCCATGGTAGTAGTCGACCTCGGCGTAGTGCAGCTCTCCGAGCAAACCCTCGTCGATGACCGAGCGGATCATGGTGAAGTGGGCGCTGTAGCGGCACTCGAAGCAGACGCAGACGTTGACCCCCGTCTCGCGGATCGCCTCGCCCATGGCCACGGCGTCCTCCCAGGTGAGGGAGATCGGCTTCTCGATGATCAGGTGCTTGCCGGCCCGGGCCGCGGCGATCGCCTGCTCGGCGTGGAAGGGGTGCGGGGTGCAGATGTCGACGACGTCGATGTCGCCGTCGGCCAGCAGGGCGTCGTAGTCGGTGTACGCCTTCAGGGGCGTGCCGAACTGCGCCTCCAGGTCGGCCTCGTCGTGTTCCCTGCGGGAGCAGATGGCGGTCACGTTCCCGCCTTCCACCGCCTTGAATGCCTCGATGTGGGCGCCGGCCACCCAGCCCAGTCCCACGATGCCGACGTTCAGGTCGCTCATGATGATCTCTCCGTCAGTTGGTGAGTAGCGTCGAGACCGTCGTTGAGGGCGGTCCCTCGTTCGGAGGTTGCCTGTAGTCCACGGCGGTGACCCGGTAGTGCCAGGCCTCGGATGCCGCATCCCGGTCCACGTACTGGGTCGCGTCCAGCGGATCCTCGTGCAGAGGCCGGAAGGGCCCCTCCGGCCCTGCCGCGCGATGGACGATGTATCCCCGCAACCCGGTGAGGGCCGTGCCGTCGGCGTCCGCCGCCGGCGGCCGCCAAGAGATCCGCAGGTCCCTTCCGCTGCAGACCACCCGGGGTTGCAGCGGCGCGCCGGGCGCCCACGTGTCGTGCAACTGCGCGGCCACGGCCAGCATCGCCGCCGTAGCGGCAATATGGGCCGCCTTCCCCTGGATGGAAACCTCCTTGTCGTAGTACGCGGCCATCGCCTCCCGGATCCGGTAGTCGTACCCGGCCAGGTAGAGGAACCCCCAGCCCCAATGGCCCCGGGCCTCGTCGAGATCGTTGGGGACGCCGTCCACGTAGTAGGTGAAGGCGGGTTCCTCGAGACTCCCGTTCCAGACCTTGTGGACGAAGGTGTTGGCCATCCTCACCAGGTCCGTCTCGGTGAAGCTCAGGCCGCTCCGCACCCCCTGCAGCGCCGCCTGGATGTCGATGAATCCATGGCCCACGTCCTCCATCAGGTCGGGCCAGGCGCTGTTGGGGCCGTACTTCCAGGTGTAGGCGTCCGCCGCCGCGTCGTGCTGCAGCTGATCGTGAAAGAACCGAAGCATCTGCTCGCTCTGCTCGGCGTAGAACGGCCCGAAGTCCTCCCTGTGGGGCGTGTAGTGGGGCGAGGTCGAGAGACGGCTCAGCGTCACGAGGGCATCGGTGAAGGAGAGGAACATGTTGAGAGGCTGGTTCTTCCACCCGGACCACTCATACAGGTGGTAGCCGCCGTTCTCGCCAAAGCGGCTGTTGTCCTCTTCGGTCCACCCCGGGTCCGGCTCCCAGTTGGCCTGCCACTTGGCGATCACGTCCTCTTCCACGATGCGTAGGAACTCGTCGGCCCTGGCCTTGTAGGACGGATGCAGGGCCGGATCCTGCCAGACCAGCTCGACGAAGGCCACGATGGGGCTGATGATCAGCCCGTCGTCGCTGAACCACTCGGTGTACTCGGGCGTGTACTGGCTGTAGCGCGCCTGCCCCCAGCCCTTGAACCCGTCCACGTACCGCGGATCGTAGCTCTCGTAGGGCGGCACGTCCGAGCGGGCTTCCAGAACGCGGTCGACCTGGGCCGCCAGCCTGTCGAGCCAGACCGTCTCGCCGAAGGTCCGGTAGAGGTTCAGGTACATCCGCTGCACGTACCCCGAGGGGGCCCACGCGTAGGTGCCCCCGTCGCGGCCGTCCAGGTACCGGTCACCGTGCTCTGCGTCCCACTCCACGAAGGCACGGTACCAGTCGGTGGTCGTGGCCGGCACGCTCGGCGCAGGCCCGGGCCCCGTGAAGGCCGAGGCGAAGAGGAAGAAGTCGGTGAAGTCGATCCGCTCGTCGTCGTCGAGGTCGAACCCGGACCCGAACCCGGGGTCGCCGCTCCGGGTCCCGAAGGCGGAGACGAAGAGGGCGAAGTCGTCGCGGTCGACGGTCCCGTTGGCGTCGAAGTCGGCGCAGGGACCCGCCGAGGCAGCCATCGCCGCGCCCGACGCCAGAGCGAAAAGCAGCAGGATGCGAAGGACGACCACGCCGAGACCTCAGCGCACCACCGGGTCCGTCCGTCCCCAGGCGTTGTGGCGCACCGTGACCCGGTCCTCGCAGACGATGGCGCCGCGCTCGGTCCGGTGGTGGAACCAGTTGTGCTCCACCACGGCCCGGTCCTCGGGGGTGCCGGAGATGAGGAGGGCGCGGCGGTTGGGGACACGGAAGGTGTTGTGGTGAATGTGCATCCAGCCGCCCGCGATGTCGGTGCCGTCCTGGCGGTCGCGGCCCCCGTGCATGTCGAAGCAATGCCCGAGGCTGCGGCCCATCTCGACGTTGTTGCGCGCCTCGTACCCCGAGCCGCTGCGGCCGGTGCCGGCGATGGAGTGGCGGTTGGCGTCGAAGAGGTTGCCCTCGATCAGCGTCTCCGCCTCGTCGAGGCAGACGCCGTACCCGAGGCCCTGGTACTGGTTGTGATGTATGAAGCAGTGCTGCACACGGTGGCCGTCGCCGGCCAGGATGTACACGGCCCCCAGGCTCCAGCCGGCCAGCTCGCAGTTGTCGACGCGCAGCCGGGGTTCCCGCGTCCGGATGCCGACGGAGGTGGGGAACCTGTAGTAGTACCCGGCGCCGCGGCCCTCGTAGTAGGCGCGGGAGTGGTGCTCCAGGCACTGGCGCGGGTTCGGCCCCTGCAGGCGCAGGCCGGTGACGCGCGCGTCCGGACCGGTCACCTGAATCAGGGGGTTGGTGGCGAAGGTGTCGGAGCGGATCAGGCCGCCGGGCGCCCCCCGGATGCCGCGGTCGCCGGCCAGGGTCACCCCGCCGGGCAGCTCCAGGACCAGCTCCTCCACGTGGACCCGCTCGGTGCACTCGATGACGGCGTCGCCCGCCACGTACACCGTGTCGCCGGCCCGGGCCGAGGCCAGGGCCTCGAGCAACTCGTCGAGGTGCCGCACCGGCGAGCCGGTGGGGCGCACGACCTCCCGGTAGCCGGCGCCGCCGCCGAGGGGGTAGCCGCGGGTGCCGGAAGCGCCGCAGGCCCGGCGGCCGCGGCCGGTCCGGGTCGGTCCGTGGAGGGTGGATCGGGCGTTGAACATGGGCACCGCCTGGCTCGGGTGGCCGGGGGAAGCCTAGGGTCTCCAGATTGCTGGGGCCAGAGGACCTCACGCCCTCGGCGCCCCCCCGCGCATGCCCGAGCCCCGGCTGTGCGGCGGTTCCGGCGCTGGCCATATTCCCGGCGGTGACGGCGATGGACTTCACGATCACTCGACTTGCGGCCGAGGAGGGTTTGCGCCTGCGCACGATCCGCCTGCGGTCACTGGCCGATGCGCCGGACGCCTTCGGCAGCACCTATGGCGAGGCCGCCGCCCGCCCGCCGGACACCTGGGCCGCCCAACTCCGGGAGATCCCCACCTTCGTAGCGGTCGTCGATGGGGAGGACGCGGGCATCGTGCGGGGCGCCCGCGACGACTCGCGGCCCGACACCGCCTGGCTGATCTCCATGTGGGTGGCCCCGGAGGTCAGGGGACAGGGCGTGGGCGAGGCGCTGATCGACGCCGTCGTCGAGTGGGCGCGGGCCGGCGGCGCCCGGCGCCTGCTGCTGGACGTGGGGGACCACAACCGGCCCGCCATCGCCCTGTACGCCCGCATGGGCTTCGAGCCCAACGGGACGACCGGTTCCCTGCCGGCGCCGCGAGGCCACATCCGCGAGCATCAGCGAGAGCTGATGCTCTCACCCCCGAAGTAGTAGTGCCCATTGCTCTTGGTCTCTTGACTATCTATACTATGCACATGGATGACACATCGCCCCAGATCGTCCTGGACTCCAAGCGCGTGGAGCTCGAGATCCGCCGGCGCGGCATGTCGGTGAAGGGCCTGGCCGAGACCCTGGGAGTCCACCGGAACACGATCGGGAACTACCTCTCGGGCAAGGCGGGCCTGCCCCAGGGCCTTTCCAGGATCCTGGACGCCCTCGACCTGGCGCCCTCCGAGGTCCTCTCCTGGGACCGGCCGCGCCGCCGGATCCCCGGCCTGGCGGTGTCCGACCTCGTGGGCGCCCTGCACGCGGAGACTCCCGGTGCCGCCTTCATCCTCTTCGGCTCCCGGGCCCGCGGCGATGCCAGGCGCCATTCCGACTACGACCTCGGTCTCTTCAGCGACCCCGCGCCGGAGCTTCCCCTCTACTCGCGGCTCCTGGACCAGGTGGCGGAGTGGAACGAGGAGTCCCTGCTGACGGTGCAGCTCGTCGACTTCACGCGTGCGGAACCCGCCTTTCTGGCGGAGGTGGCGGAGGACGCCGTGTTCCTCGCCGGCTCCCATTCGGCATGGTGCGACTTCCTGCGAAAGGGGGGGACCCTCCTGCATGAATGACGAAAGGCTCAAGCAGTCCTTCGACCTCCTCGGGGCTGGCCCCGACGAGTGACGGGCGGCCCCCCCACCCGCTCAAGCCCGCAACACTGCCCAAGCTCTTCCAGGCCGCCTTCGCGTACGCCAGCTCTCTGAACGCCCGCACCGTACAACACCCCTCCACGGTTACAATCTGTTACACAGCAGAAAAGACCCATTTACACTGCAAGGCTTCCTTCCCCTTACCAGAAGCAAGGACTCATGGTATGGCTTCAATACTGATCATCGACGATGACAAGGAACTCACCGACCTCTTGGAGACCTACCTGGGAGAATTCGGCTACCAGACAAGCGCTGTGCACACCCCGTCCAACGGTTTCGAGCTTCTTGGAAAGAGCGACTTCGACCTGGTCATTCTTGATGTCATGTTACCGGAACTGGATGGATTCAAGGTGTGCAAGACCATCCGCGAAACAAGTACCTTGCCCATTATCATGCTCACGGCCCGCGGGGAGATCACAGATCGTGTCGTCGGACTCGAACTGGGAGCAGACGACTACCTTCCAAAGCCATTTGAAGCGAGAGAGCTGGTCGCCAGAATACAGGCAGTCCTCAGACGAGGGCACAAGCCGGCCGGGAAAGACCTTCTCCACGTGGGCGGTCTCAGAATCAGCCTGGAGAAGTACACCGCCACACTCGATGGCGCCGCCTTGAACCTCACAACAACAGAATTCGAAATGCTGGCTCTCCTCGTCCAAAGCCAGCGAAGAGTCCTCAGTCGAGACTATATCATGCAGAACATTCGAGGAGTAGACTGGGAGGCCTTCGACCGCTCAGTCGATGTCCTCATTTCCAGAATACGCAGCAAGCTGAAAGACGACCCGAAAAACCCTCGCTACATACGAACGATTCGCGGTGCAGGGTACATGTTCCTCGGCGCCAGCGAAGCAGTATGAGACTCTTGGATATCAAGCGCTCGCTCTTTCTGAGGATCTCCCTGCTGTTCCTCCTCACCGTCACGATCATGACAACCCTCCTTCTCTGGCTTGAGGACCGTGAACTGCGAAGAAGCATTCTACCCGCCATGTCAGGCCTCATGGTGAGGCACGCCCAAGGCATTGTAGCCGACCTGGGGCCACACCCCGATCCGAATCGACTGCAACGAACAGCAGACAGCCTGCAGGTAGACATCAGGTATGAAAGCAACGGCGTCATCTGGGAGAGCGACCCCGACATGCAGGTGAAGAAGAGAGAGGCCATGATCCCCTATGAGGAGGATGATCGAGTCAGGATCATGATCAGCGAGGAAGGCGGAGGCATATTCGTAGATCTGCAATCAGACCATGGCGACTATCAGCTCAATCTCCTCAAAGCCGACCATCTACCTCAAGATGAACTCCATGATCTCATCTCACTTGGACTCGTCATATTCTCCTTCTTCGCCATCTACCTCACACTTCGCAACCAACTCAAACCCATAAAAGCGCTGCATGAGGGCGTAAGGGAAATTGGGGAAGGCAACCTCGATTACGAGATCAAGACCAACAGCGTCGACGAGCTTGGCCAGCTCGCACTCTCGTTTAACCATATGACCCGGCGAATCCGTGAGTCCCTCCAGGCACGCGACCAGTTGCTGCTCGACGTAAGTCACGAGCTGCGCTCACCGCTGACCCGCATGCTGGTAGCCCTCGAGTTTCTCAAGGACGATAAGACCAGGCAGACCCTCCACAGAAACATCAAGCACATGGAAGCAATGGTGACGGAAGTCCTCGAAACCGAGCGCCTGAACAGCTCCTATGGAGGACTCCAACCCGAACCGATCAACATCCTTGATCTCCTGATGGATACGTGCAAGAATTACCAGGACCAGAAGCCTGGCGTCGTCCTCCAATGCTCACCTGAAGACCTCATAGTGAGAGTCGACCCGACAAGAGTGACAACGGTCCTCAACAATCTCCTCTCGAATGCCACCAGACACTCCCACGCGAATGATCCCATCGAAGTCACCTGTGCCCGGGAGGAAGGGAAGATCCTTGTCAAGGTGCAAGACTCCGGATCAGGCATCCCGAAAGAGGATCTACCCCACATCTTCGAGCCCTTCTACCGCGTGGACAAATCTCGCTCCAACCAGACTGGCGGCTATGGCCTGGGGATGAGCGTGTGCAAGAAAATCATGAAGGCCCACGGAGGAGGGATCGATATCACGAGCCAACCGAACAAGGGGACATGCGTCCTGCTCACATTTCCCCAAATCCGTGACCACACCCGCTCCGTTGTCGGTGCCCGGGTTGTCGACTGACTGGCAGTAGAGACAATGAGGGCGCATCCACGTGGCCCCGAATAGGTACAAACCGGGTTGATTGGTAACACTCCTGACCGGGTTGATGGGTGACACTCCCCGGTATCTTGGACCGACCCCCCAGCAGGAGGTTGGTCGATGCCGTGGATGGAGACTGCACCCGTGGAGCAGAGAGCGATTCATTGCCGATCACCGACCCGGTCACTTACGGCATCAGCCGCAAGACGGGCTACAAGTGGCTTCGACGACACGCCGAGGAGGGGCAGCCGGGCCTGCAGGATCGCAGCCATGCGCCGCACCACTGCCCCCACCGCCTGGAGCCGGAGATCGCCGGGCTGATCCTCCGGGCGCGGCGACGGCATCCCGACTGGGGGCCGCGGAAGCTGCTGGCCTGGCTGGCGCCTCGTCACCCGAGGATCTCGTCGTGGCCGGCGGTCAGCACGACGGGCGATCTGCTTGCCCGCGAAGGGTTGGTGAAGAAACGGCGGCGACGACGGCCCCGGCAGCACCCGGGGGCGGTACCGCCGACCACCGAGGCGGCAACGACCTGTGGACCGCCGACTTCAAGGGCCAGTTTCCCACCCGAAACGGCGTCTGGTGCTTCCCCTTGACGATCAGCGATCAGCACACCCGGTACCTGCTGAGCTGCCGAGCTCTGCCGGACACCAAGACCCAGGGCGCCCGACCGGTCTTCGAGCGGGCCTTCCGGGCGTTCGGGCTGCCTCGAGCCATCCGCACCGACAACGGGGTGCCCTTCCCCTCCCGAGGTCTGCAGGGGCTCGGGAGGCTCAACGTCTGGTGGCTGCGGCTCGGCATCCTGCATCAGCGGATCCGACCCGCCTCGCCGCAGGAGAACGGCCCCCGTCGGCCAACCCGACCGCCCAGCAGAGGGCCTTCTATCGCTTTCGGCGTCTCTACAACGAGGAGCGACCCCACGAGGCCCTCGGCGGCGACACCCCCGGGTCCAGGTACTGCGGGTCCCCTCGGCCGTATCCCCACCCGCTGCCGCCCATCGAGTACCCGGGCCACTTCGTCGTCAAGCACGTCACCCGGGCCGGCACCATCCGACTCCGGCACAAGCTGATCTTCCTGGCCCTGGCCTTGAGCGACCTCTACGTCGGCCTCGAGGAGGTCGGAGACGGCATCTGGGCCACCCACTTCAACCAGGTCCTGCTCGCCACCGTCGACGAGAGGGACATGATCGTCCGGGAGTAACCCTGACCTCGAAGTGTTACCCATCATCCCGGTCTATTCTGTTACCCATCAACCCGGTTGCTTCAATAGCTTCTCATAACAACATCCCTCGATCATCTTCGCCTGAGGCAGGACCGAGCCTGCCTGGGCGCGAATTCCCCGTGCGCGCAACGGTCACGCCGTTCACATCCTGTTACAATTCGTTACCCATCAGCAATCCTCAGTTAACAGCCGGACCGTAGTATTGGTTGTGCCGCTCGCGAGATGACCACTCCACGGCGCAATACACAGTCCCTTGTGATGTTCACGGATTCGCGCAATCCGCGATACAGTGAGGATCTATCAGTATGAAAGTCGGCATTATTGATATTCTGTCTGATGAACTTTCGAGCACTTGGGGGAAAAGGTTCTATCGGTTTGTTTTTCAAAGGCAGTACATGAGTATCATGCCTCAAGCGATTGCTGTCTGGTGCCGACAACTCGGTCACAAGGTACACTACTGCACCTTCTACGGGCAGAAGGACCCACTACACCTTCTTCCCGACGACCTCGACGTGCTATTTGTGGCATCGTACACGCAGGCAAGTGCCATGGCCTACGCACTTGCCAAAGTATTTCGCAACAGGGGAACACTAACCGTAATTGGGGGCGCACACGCACGTTCCTTTCCAACCGACTGCCTGCGTTTTTTCGATCTGGTGGTGAGCGACTGCAGCAAGGAGCTGGTTGATGACATTCTGCGTGGTCACTATCATCCGCCGGCGGTGATCACCAGTGGTCGTCCGCTCATGGACTTCCCTTCGGTCGAGGAACGGATGCCGGAGATCAAGATCGCATCGTTTTACAATGGGAGGCCATCGTTCACCAGCATCGTTCCTGTGCTCTCAAGTATCGGCTGTCCGTACACCTGCAACTTCTGTGTTGATTGGAACAGCAACTATTCTCTCCGATCAAAGGAAGATCTGTGCCGCGACCTCCACTACCTTTCACAGAACTGGCCGCAGTTGACTATCGGATATCACGATCCCAACTTCGCGGTGCGGTTCGACGAAACCATGGACGTCATTGAGGCCGTGCCTGAAGGACAGCGAAACCCCTACGTTATGGAGAGTTCGCTATCAATCCTCAAAGAGAATCGCCTGGCGAGATTGAAGAAAACCGGGTGCCTGTATGTGGCACCCGGTATTGAGTCATGGGTCGAGTATTCCAATAAGTCGGGGGTTGGCCGCAAACAGGGGCAGGACAAGCTCGATCAGGTCGTTGATCATCTAAAGACTCTGACCCACTATGTTCCCGGATTACAGGTCAATATGCTGTTTGGCAGCGACTCTGATGTTGGTGCTACCCCAGTGGCCCTGACCAAGGAGTTAATCAGGCGAGTCCCCGAAGCCTGGCCGACCATCAATATCCCTTGCCCGTTCGGCGGTACCCCTCTCTACGATCAGCTCTACCAAGAAGGTCGCATACTGCGAGCTCTGCCATTTTGCTTCTACTACAAATCCATATCTGACCATCACGCTCAAGCATTACGATCCACTGAGTTATTACAGCCATCTTATAGAATTCATAAGATGGTGATAGCAAAAGATATGCTATGGCAGCGGCTTTGTACGCCAATACGCCCCGTGATACGCCTCATACACGTCCTGCGGCATCTGGGACACAAGACCATGTATGCGAGACTCCACCGCATCCATGGGATGCTTGCCTCAGATGCTAGATTCAGAGCCTTCCACGAAGGTCACTCGGATGGACTACCCGAATTTTATCACCACTTGCTTGAACGCCGACTTGGGCGGTATGCCGAACTCCTATCCCATGAGGATCGTCACCCTGTTCTCCAGGAGCCGGTTTTGCACTGAGGTTTACAGGGGAAGACCAATTAATGCCCTTATGGACTGAAGGAAGTAATGCTTGATCGAGTTGCGGCTACTATATCTGTTCTCTTCAGTCCATTCCTTATTGCGATGGCGTCAATTCTGCTGATCCTCCGCGTATATGGTGGAACTATGCAGGACAGGTTGTTATGGATAGTGGTTGCCATGCTGTTTGGCAGTGTACTTCCGATGCTTTTTATTCTGTTACTCTTCCGTTTAGGACAACTGAACGATGTCCGCCTGACTGTCCGAGAACAGCGCGCCAAACCCCTGATATTTTCCCTTGTGAGTTCCCTTGTTGGCACCGGCATTTTAGACCTCCTCAATGCACCAATGGAGATTATCTGGTTTGGCATTTCCTGTGTAATCAACGTGGTTTTTCTTACCCTAATCACGCAGGTGTGGAAAATCAGCTTTCACACCGGGGTTGCCGCAGGTTGTATGACAGGGCTCGCATCACTAATCAGTAGCCAGTTGTTCTGTCTGTTCCTCCTGTTGCCGTTCATTTCATGGGCAAGGGTTTACCGCAATAGGCACACCTTCCTTCAAACTATTGTCGCCGCACCGATCGCATTTGCAAGTACCGCAATAGTACTTCAGTTGAGCAATGAGGCCACACCTGTGGTCAGCGGAGCAGAGGTGGTCGTACACGACGATGAGGGCGCCGCCTACCTCTTCGCCGAGTCCTCGCGCAAACCCGGCATCTACGAAGACACGGACATGCGGCCGGAGGTCGGCAGGACCTACACCCTTGAGATCGACCTTGAGGGCGAATCCTATCGAGCCGGCGAAACACTACTTCCCGTGGCGCCCATCGACTCGATCTACCAGCAATTCGAGAAGCCCGATTCGTTCGCGGACGGAGGCATTCGAGAGTAGAGATCGACTATAAAGGCGCCCCGGGTCGCGAAGACTACTACTGGTGGGAGCAACTCGCGGACGGCGTACTGCAGGCAGAACCCGATCCTGGCAATGCGCTCAACTTCGTCGGAGCGGATGAGTTTTTGACGGAGAGATGTTCATCGGTTTCTAACCCTACCAGGAAGCCACGGTAGAGTCGGATCAGGTGGTCCTCGTGAGACAGCTCTCCTTATCGAAAGAGGCCTTCCAATACTACTTCCTGCTCTTCGAGGAAACAGGGCAAATCCCCTCTTCCCCACGCCTGCGTCGTTGATCAGGGGCAACGTGGAGAGTCTGACCAACCCCCAGCGATTTGCATTGGGATACTTCGGAGCCAGCGAAGTGGATGCTGCCGAACTGCAAATCGTGGAGGAGCGAGGACCCTGAGCAGGACGGATTGCCATCTCCCGCCGCTACTCGAAGGGCTCGAAGAAGGTCAGGTCCGTTCCGAAGTCGTCCATGGCGACCGCCTCGTCGCCGCGGAAGCGGACCCGGGTGCGCAGGTTGCGCCAGGTCAGCTCGGTCTCGCGCAACGGCAGGTCGAGGTCGAACTCGATCCAGCGCCCCACGGCGGGATCGTCCAGCACCAGGTAGCCCCCGACATGCCGGGCGGACCCACCCCCGTCCACGGTGACCCGCGCCGGATCCGCCCACGAGGGCCGGCGCACGTGCAGGGCGCCCGGCTGCCGCAGGCGGACGCCGAGGCGGCCGTGGGTGTAGGGGGAGCGCACCTCGATCTCGGGGGTGGCCCGGTCGAAGAGCAGGTTGACCCAGTGGCCGTCCTCGTCGCGGCGGGTGGTCTGGCGCAGGGCCTCGCAGAGGGAGCCGACGGCGCCGCCGACGATGTCGAGGTTGAAGCCGACGCGGGGCTTGTTCGACTCCCACAGGCCCGCGGGCTCGTGGCCGTAGGGGGCCGGGAAGCCGAACCCGCCGCGCAGCCGCTCGCCCACGCACCGGAGGCCGTCCACCCCCTCCGGGTTGTCGGGCTCGACGACGAAGGAGACGTCCCGCAGCTGGCTGGGCAGCAGGTGGGAGCGCAGGATGCGCTCGGCGTCCTCGTAGTACTCCGGGTGGCCGTGGGCGCCCAGGATCAGGGCGGTCTCGACGATGTCGCCGGTGTTGTTGGCCTCCCCGCGCAGGCAGTCGCTGGCCGGATCGGTGACCTCGATCGACCAGCCGATCTGGTCCCGCATCTCCCACAGGCCGTTGTCGTAGAACGCCTTCACCCGCGCCAGGAGGGCGGCGTCGCCGGTGTGATCGGCGAGCTGCGCCAGCGACGACATGACGCAGGTGGTGGAGTGGGCGTGGGGGCCGAAGAGGTCGTTGGAGAAGGCCCCGTCCTCGCCGAAGAACCCGCGCGTCGCCTTCTCCTTCAGCGCCAGGGCCAGCTCCAGGGCGGGCCCGCAGCCGGTGGCCCGGTGGATCTTGACCAGGGGGCCGATGGCCCGCGCCAGGCGCTGGATGAAGGTGCCCGCCTCGTCGCGCAGGACCTGCACGGACCAGTCGCCCTGCAGCCGCGGCAGGTCCCACCGCTCCCCGGGAAGCCAGTACTCGGTGATGAGGCGGATGCTGGCCTCGGCCTGCTCCAGGGCCCGGGACGAGTCCCGGTAGCGGGCCAGGGCGTAGAGTGCGTGGAAGCCCTCCCGCACGTCGTGGTCCTGCAGCAGGACGGGATCCCCCCGGCCGCCGGTGTGCCCGCCCCCCCGGTGCAAGGGCAGGGGCGCCCGGGAACAGGAGAAGAAGGCGGCCCGGGCGTGCTTGTCGACGGCGCTCTCCTCGAGGGTGACGCCGGCGGCCTCCTCGGCGCTGAGCATGGCGTTGAGGTGGCGGCCCGGGATGTGGGACTCGAAGCTGCCGGCGAGCCGGGCGTCGGGGCGCACCCGGGCGCCGCCGAAGGGCAGGTCGCCGTCGTCGGCGTTGAAGCAGCGCGACATGCTCTGACAACCGAGGCGGATGGCGTCCGCCAAATCGGTGGTGTTGACGTCCTGGAGTCGGTGTCGCGGCATGGTTCCCGCTTTCCTGTATGGGTTGCTTCTTCTGCCTGACTCGCGGCCCTCATCGGGGTACAAGCCCGCGGCGGCGAGACAAGGTAGTCTGCCGCAACGGCCAGCGCGGGGAAGGGCCCGGGGAGTCGCCCCCGCGCAGCCCTCGACGGGCGACCCGGTGCCTTGCGACGCCGGTCTCCCTTCGGCGCTATCATTTCGACACCCAGCGGAACCGCGATTTCCCCCCCGACAGGAGAATCAAGGCAACGGCATGGCAAACCCTCGCAGAACCCGCGCCCACCGCGACCCGTCCAGGCCCGGCCTCGGGCTCACCGCCATCCCCCGCCTGCCCTGTCCGGCCGGCGGGGGACCGGCATTCAGGACCCTGGCCTCCCGCGCACGGGCCTCGTGCCTCTTCCCCGCCCTCGCCCTCCTCCTCTCCGCCCTCCAGCCCGCCGGCGCCGACTCCGCCGGACCGGCCACCCTCCACCTCTCCTTCGACGACTTCGGCTTCCTCGAGCACGACTTCGTCGCCCGGGGCGGCCACAAGACCATCGAGGAGAGGGGCCTGACCCTGGAGGAGGGGCGCTTCGGCCGGGGCCTGCGCATGAACCTGACCCCGCACATCGACCTGCGTGACGAGATGAGCGGCGGCGACCTGGACGAGGTCGTGGCCGTCATGTTCCGCACCCACAGGCACCGCGAGCACTGGACCACCGACAACCAGCCCTTCCTGTGGGGCGCCGGGCGGTTCAACACCGGCAGCGGCGCCGTGGCCTTCTGGGTGAAGGGCGAGCTGACGGAAGGGGAGCTGTTCAACCAGTCGGCCATGGCCTGGGGGCGGGCCGAGAAGCACCTGCTGGCGATCACCGTTGGCGCCGACCGGCGCCTCGCCGCCCATCTCGTGGACGCCCGCTACGTCCGCCACGAGATCCGCTCCCGGAAGGAGTGGGACCCGGACCGCTGGAACCACGTGGTCCTCAACTGGGACAAGGCCCGGGGGCTGGAGCTGATCGTCAACGGCGAGACCGCGGCCTCCGCCCGGGGCCGGGACGCCTGGTGGGAGACGGCCCTGCCCGGGCTCTTCCACCTGCCCATGCCCCACGTCGTGTACGACGAGCTGCACGCCTTCTCCCGCCCCCTGGGCCGGTCCGAGATCGAGGCGCTGGCGCGGACCAACACGCCGCCGGCTTCGACGGAGACGACCGCGCGCACCCGCAAGGACCGCGACCGGCTGGCCCGCGCCTCGGGCCTGTCACCGGACGCGGACCTGCCCGTGCTCGAGCCCCTGGACGCCGGGCGCGCCCTGACCTTCACCGAGATCGTCCCCGCCTTCGTGGGCGAGGAGAACATCCCCGCCTTCTTCTGCCGCGACGGCCGCTACGAGCTGGCCTGGCCGCACCCACAGGACGTGTTCACGCCGATCCCGGGGGACGCCGCCCACCAGGCCGAGAGGCTCGACGTGGACCCCGGCGAGGGCGCCGTCTTCAACTACCTCACCCTCGAGGGCCACTTCGCCGAGATCCCCGCCACCCTCACCGACCTGCGCCGCAGCGAGGAGGGGCTCTTCGAGGGCGACGTCTTCCTCGACCTGCCGCGGGACGAACGCTTCTTCTTTGCCGCCACCCTGCCCCGCGAGGCCCACGGCCCCTTCCACCTGCCCTTTCTCCAGGGCTACGGAGCGCCCCCCGGCTTCGAGGGCGACCTGCGGCTGCCCCTCACCGGACCCACGCGGGTCCACGAGGTGGGCCTCTTCGACGTCACCCTGCAGCCGTACTCGCCGGAGCCCGAAGAGACGGCCTACTACCTGCGCCGGGGAGGCGGCCTGGAGCCGCGGTACGACTTGGCCCTGCGGACCCAGCACGGCCTCGGGGAGCGCGAGACCCTCTTCGCCTACCGGACCCCGCCCGAGGGGGACCCCCAGTGGGTGGAGACGGGCTACCTCAACCGGCTCCACCTGGTGACGGCGCCGGTGACCGGCAGGACCTGCGTCGGCGCCATCCTCCTCGACCTGCAGGTGCGGACGCGGAGCCGGGAGGACCTGCTCGTGGTGCGCCTGCGAGACCCCGGTCTGCCCCACCGGGTCTGGACCCACGCCGAGGTGAAGCTGCGCGGCTTCGACGGCGACGGCGGCCGGCTGCGACTGCTCCTCGACCCGCCCCCCCTCATCCTGCCCGCCGGCGACCGCATCTGGCTCGATGCCGCCAGCCACTACAACGCCCGCATCCGCATCGGCGGCCAGCCGGCGAGCCGCATCGTCCTGAGGAAGGCGCCCCTCGAGGCCTCGGAAGCGGCCTACGAGAGCAAGGGCCTGATGCCCGTGGTCGCCGAAGCCACCAAGGCCCACTACCGGCCCTGGATCTTCGAGCGCATCACGCCCGACCTCGACAACCCGCACACCCTGGGCGGCCACTTCGACTCCGTCATGCCGGCCCTGGCCGTGAGCCGGGTGCTGCCCCGCTCCATCATCGCCCAGGACTACCTCGACATGGCCGGCGTCCTGTCCCGGGCCCGCGAGGCCTACGGGCTGGCGGTGCCGCCGCCCGTCTCCTTCTCGCCGGACCGGGTGCCCGAGGGCGTGCCCCCCTGGGCCTGGCTGCAGCAGCGGCTCAAGGCGTTCCGCCTGCGCGTCATCGACTGGATGGTCCGCAACCAGAACTCGGACGGCCAGCTCGGCGAGGGCTGGAACGACGACGTCTTCCTCCTCGTGGGCCGCTACGACGTGCCCCTCGACAGCCACCCCGGGGCCCGGCGGATGTTCCGGCGGCTCTTCGAGGGCCTGGACCGCACCAACATGCTCGGCGGCGGCTGGGTGCGCATCTCGCCCATGGACCACTTCCACACGGAGGACCTCACCAGCACGCGGTTCCACTCCGTGCTCTACGAGCTCGGCGATCCCCAGGTCGTGCGCCGGGCCCTGGAGACGGCGTGGCACCTCGGCAAGCCGGACCGCACGCCCCAGTACTACTTCGGCGGCGGGCCCTTCCTCTACGACTACAACGTGCTGCGCTGGTACTGGGGAACCGGGCCGAGGCACGCCTACCGGAGCCCGCCGGAGGCCCAGGTCATGGGCAGCCTGATCCACTACCACAAGCAGAGCGACGAGATGCGCTTCCGCCGCTACACGGAGGCCTGGAACGCCCGGCGCGGCGGCGAGCAGGTGATCACCGGCATGGTCCTGGGCGGCTGGGGCCAGTCGACGCGCAACCCCAACTCGGACGACCTGAGCATCACCCTCTCCTGGCCCCAGGGCGGCGGCCAGGACCTGGCCCAGTGGGTGACCTGGGCCGACAGCACCGGACTGGAGTGCCGCCTGTTCTCCTTCGATCCCCTGCCCCGCCAGGTGACGGCGCGGCTCTACCGGATCGACCCCGGAACCTTCGAGATCACCCTCCACGAGTTCGAGGAGGGAGCCGCGGGAGAGACGCTGTGGTCCCGGCGCCGGGAGCTGCAGCGCTACGACACGATCACCCTGGAGGTGCCGCCGGGCCGCGAGGTGATCCTCGGCGTGCGTCGGGTCGAGCCCGCCCCCGGCGACGGCCTGCTGCCGGACCTCGCCGTGGCCGACTACGACTGCGAGCGGAGCGGCTCCACCCTGAGGGTGCGGGTCTCCAACGTCGGCGCAGAGGCGTCACCGCCGGCGCGGCTGGTCGTGCGCTCGGCGGAGGGGGCGGAGCTGGGGGACGCGGAGGTGCCGCCGCTCCCGGCGCCGACGGACTTCGTGGAGCGCTCCGCGTGGGTGGAGGTGGCGGGGCTGCCGCCGGCGGGTCAGCTGGTGGTTACGGTGGATCCGGGGGACGGGGTGCGGGAGCTGTACCGGGGGAACAACCGGGCGGTGGTGGGTGGGGGGTGAGGGCGGTGCGCCGCCGGCCGGTGGTCGAGTCGCCCCTTCAGCGCAGCAGCGTGAGCTTGCGCGTGTGCACCCCCTGGGCGGTCACCAACCGATAGAGGTAGACGCCGCTGGCCAGGGGGCGGCCCTGGTCGTCGCGGCCGTCCCAGCGCCGCTGGTGGAAGCCGGCCTTGTGCGGCCCCTCGTGCAGCACGGCCACCCGCTGGCCGGTCAGAGCGTAGACCTCCAGGCGCGCCGGGCCCTCCTGCAGCAGGAACCAGGGGATCACGGTCTGGCTGTTGAAGGGATTGGGCGCGTTCTGCTGCAGCTGCGGGCCGTCGGGCAGGCCGATCCGCTCCCGGGCCAGGGTCAGCAGCTTGGCCCGCGCCGGGTGACCGAAGCTCTCGGCGAAGAGGAAGAAGTCGGCGAAGTCGACCAACCCGCTGTTGTCCAGGTCGAAGCGGGGATCGCTGCTGCCGAAGGCCTCGGCGAAGAGGAAGAAGTCCTCAAAGCCGGTCACGCCGTCGCCGTCGAAGTCCGGGGACGGACGCGCGGTGGCGCTGAAGGTCACCGGCTCCAGACCGGCCACGGCGACCTCCACGGTGCTGGCCCCCGGCTCCCCGCTCAGGGTCAGGGTGATCGACGCGAGGCCCTCGGCGTCGGTGGTATCCGAGGTGGAGGAGAGGGTCCCCTGGCCGTCGGTGAGGGTGAAGGTGACCGGGGCCCCGGGCAAAGGGGAGCCGTTCTGGTCGCGCACGGCCACGACCAGGGAATCCGCCAGCCGGGTTCCGACCGTGCCATGCTGCAGATCGCCGCGGACCTTGGTCAGGGTCCGGGGAACGGCGCGCCCCATGGCCCTGAAGGTCACGGGGTCGAGGCCGGCCACGGTCACCACAACGGTGTTGGCCCCCGGTTGCGAGCCCAGGGTCAGGGCGGTGGAGGCGAGGCCGTCAGCGTCGGTGGTGGCGGTGCTCACCGAGAGGGTCCCCTCGCCGGTAGTGACGAGGAAGGCGACGGCCGTGCCGGCCAGAGGCGCTCCCGTCTGGTCGAGGACAGAGACGACAAGGGGGCTCTGCAGGGGCTCTCCGGCCGGCGCCTCCTGCTCGAGGCCCCTGACCTTCGCCAAGGTCCAGGGAACCGCCAGGGTCGTGGCTGTGAAGGCTACGGGATCGACCCCGGCCACCGTGACCTCGACGGTGGTCGGGCCGGGCGCATTGCCCAGGGTCAGGGTGGTGGAAGCCCGGCCGCGCAGGTTGGTCGTCGTGCTCTCCACGGAGAGGGTCCCGTCGCCGGAGGTGACGGCAAAGGTGACCTCAACGTCCTTCAACCACGCGCCGTTCTGGTCCCTCACCTCGATGACAAAGGGCTCGTCCAGGGCAAGCCCGGGCCGCCCCTCCTGCTCTTCGCCGGAGAGCCTGGTCAGGCTCCTGGGATGGGGCAGGATCAGTCGCATGTCCCAGACGAGGACCGTCCCGGAGGAGGACCCGGAGACGAAGATCTGCTGTCCGGAAGAGAAAGCCAGGGACCCGGCATATATACCCCACACGGAGGCGATGTTCTCCTGGGTCTCGATGTCCCATACCTCGATCGTACTTCTGTTGGAGCGGGTACTGCCGTTGAAGAGAAACAACCTTCCATCGGGGGAGAACGCTGCGACACCGTGGGCGCCGTTGGTATGGTCATTGGAGAGAGTGGCGATACGGGAGGCCGTCGCCACGTTCCACAACTCGACCGTACCACCCCATAGCCCCCCTGATGCAATTGGCGTCCCGTCAGGCGAGAACGACACAGCGAGAAGGAAATCCACGGGCAGCTCAAGGGTGGCTGTCTCGTCGCCCGTGGCCACGTCCCACAATCTGACCAGTGGATCCGTCCCGAATCCCGTCCCTTCCCCCGACGCAAGGGTTGTTCCATCGGGGGAGAACGCTACCGTTTGGACCCTGTCGGTGTGCCCATCGAGAGTCCATTCGCTGTCCCCCGTCGCCGTGTTCCACAGTTTGACCGTTCCATTTCCATGGCCCGAACCGATCCTCGTCCCGTCGGGCGAAAAGGCGACGACGTTGACCCAGCTCCGGAACTCATGCGACTCGAGAGTGAGTGTGCTGGTGCCCGTGGCCAGATCCCAGAGCTTGATCGCCGCATCCGAATCCCCCGAAGCAAGGGTCTTTCCATCAGGGGAGAAGGCCACGGCATTGAGCCTTCGGGTGTGCACCTCAAGAGTGGCGGTAATCCTGGCCATCGCTACATCCCACAGGTCGATCCTTCCCGACTCGAAGGCAGAGGCGACTGTCTTCCCATCGGGGGAGAGGGCCACGGAACGGACCCAACCCGGGTGCTCCCTCGTAAGGGTGGCGGCATCCCCCGTGGCCACATCCCACAGCAGGATCGTGCCATCATGCGACCCGGAGGCAACGGTCCTGTCGTCGGAGGAGAAAGCTACAGACCTGACCATGGATCCATGACCTTCGAGAGTGGCGGTATTGGCACCTGTCGCCACGTCCCAGAGCTTGACGGAATTGTCCAGCGCCGCCGCCCCGGAAGCGAGGGTTCTGCCGTCGGGGGAAAAGGCCACGCTCATGACCCAGCTTGTGTGTCCTTCGAGAGTGGCGGTATCGGTCCCGGTCGCCACGTCCCAGAGCTTGATCGTGCGATCCATCGATGCTGATGCGAGCATGCTCCCATCGGGGGAAAAGGCCAGGGACTGGATCACGTCCTTGTGCCCGTCCAGGGTGGCCAGGCTGCTGCCTGAAGCCACGTCGAAGAGCTTGACGGTACCGTCAAGGGTCTCGGCGGCAAGGATCGTTCCATCAGGGGAAAAGGCGGCGGGGTGGCCTGCCCCTGGAGAGATGAACGCAGTATTGCTGCCCGTGGCCGCATCCCACAGGCTGATATTGCCGTTCCCCCCGGCGGCGAGGGTTGTGCCATCAGGGGAAA
Source organism: Candidatus Latescibacterota bacterium (assembly GCA_964291625.2). Taxonomy (GTDB): domain Bacteria; phylum Latescibacterota; class UBA2968; order UBA8231; family UBA8231; genus UBA8231. The sequence continues at coordinate 1,658,562 of OZ220089.1, forward strand.
ACCACAGCGCGCCGACCCAACTTGCGTGGCCCTCGGGGATGGTGAAGATCTGGTTGCCCGAATCCATATCCCACAGACTGATCGTTCCATCCCCTGCGCCCGATGCCAGGGTTCTGCCGTCAGGCGAAATGGCCACCGCGGTGGCCCGCTCCCTGGGAGCAAGCAGCGCGTGCGGACGGAAGGTCGCCACATCGTAGAGCCAGACACCGGTAGTGCTGATGGCAGTGAGGTAGCGACCGTCCGGGGAAAGGGAGACGGCCTTGTCAATCGAACTGAGCCTCCCCCTTCCGAACCGCAGGACTGCACCCTCGGGCAGATGCCATGTATGGAAGTCACCCTCCATACCGGACATGTCGCTGCGGCTTCCCGTGGCGCTGAACGTCACGATCTCGAGCCCGGCAATCGTGGCCTCCACGGTGTTGGCTCCCGGCTCCGGCCCGAGGGTGAGGGGCATTTCCGCCCGGCCGCTGGCATCTGTCCTCATCCTCCTGAGAGTGAACCTGCCGCCGAAGTGGCCGTCGCCGTCGGTGACGGCAAAGGTGACTTCGACCCCGGGAGCGGGTTGTCGTACTGGTCTCTCACCTCGAGGACCAGGGGGTCATCCAGTTGAGCGCCGGCCGGGCCCACCTGGGTGTCTCCCGAAATGACGACCAGCCTCCTGGGGCGAGGCTGCAGCCACTCTGCCATGTCCCACAGTTCGACCGCGGCATCCGACCCGGCGGCGAGGACGCGGCCATCGGGCGAAATGGCCAGGGCACTGGCGCCCTTGGCCGGCGCCCGGAGAGTGGCCAGGTTGCGGCCTCCCCCAACGTCCCAGAGCTTGACATCCCCCTGGCGTCCCCCGGAAGCGAGCAAGGTCCCGTCGGGAGAGAAGACCACCGAGCTGACAGGCCGGCCATGCACCCCGAGGACGCTCACGCTCTCCCCCGTGGACGCATCCCACAGCCGGACCGTCCTGTCATCAGACCCCGAAGCGAGAATCCTGCCGTCGGGTGAGAAGGCCACCGCATTGACCTCCGGGCTCCAGCCGGAAGTCCCCGGATGCCGGACGACCGCGGTACTCGCCTGCGCCGCCATGTCCCACAGGGTGATCTGATCACCATCGGCAGCGGCGAGGATGCCGTCCGCGGAACGGCCACGGCAGAGGCTCCGGCCGGCAGGGTGGCCGTGTGGGTGCGTGTGGTCATGTCCCACAACCGGATCTCATCGGCGTACGCGGCGGCGAGGACCGCGCCGTCGGGGGAGAAGGCCACCGAACCGGTCTGGCTCCCGGGTCCCAGGAGAGAGGCGAGGAACTCACCCGTCTCGGCGTTCCATAGAGCGATGTCGCGCGATCCGGCGGCGAGGGTTGCGCTGCCGGGTGAGAGGGCCAGGGCGTTGGTCCCGCCGGACAAGGGGGTTGAGGTCTGCCTGTCGATGTCCCACAGGCTGATCGCACCGAGGGAGGCCGAGGCCAGGGTGCCGTCGGCTGCAAAGGCCAACGAATGCACGGAACCTGCCTCCAGAGTGGAGACATGCTGCGGGGAGACCTCCCACAGCCGGTACTGGGACCAGCTGGTATTGCCGTTCCTGTCCGTGGCCAGAATGTGGATCGGATGCACGGGTGGGTCGGACAGATCGTACAGATTCCAGGTAGCGCCAGATGGAATGACACCGTCGTAGTCGATCTCCACGACGGTCACCTTCTCACCCGTCAGTTCCTGGCAGGTCTTCAGCTCGAGGCCGCCTGCGCCTATGTCCCCGTCGTGTGTCCATCTCGTATTCACGATCATCCTCACCTGGTGGAGCCCGTCGGCATCGTCGACCCTGAGTCGAACAGGGACGCTCTCCGAGCCTGCCGGATAGGCCCGCGACGAAAGGAGCTCGATGGCGGGGGGCTGGCCTTCCTCCACGCGCACCTCGGGGTTGAGGTACGCGTGCACGGCCAGGTGGGAGGCGGCACACGCGGACAGAGCCCTTCGATCTATCTGCCCATAGGACATGATGTAGGCATCGTCGTGGAAGTTGTGAGCCAGTCCGAAGACGTGGCCGAGTTCATGGGCCTTTGTCTGCCAGACAGCTCCTGCCGACACTACCGCGACACCGCTCTGCTTCGACCACCGGGCGGCCTTTCCCCAGGCGGATCTGCCGATCCGGTTTGAGCGATTGTCAATGACGAAGAGGTTGACATTCTTCGAGAGATCGAATCTCTGACCGATCTCTTCGTACATCGAGTAGAATGTGCGGTCGAGATAGTGGCTGTCCGGGTGTTGGCCGTCCACGCGGTGGACCACGGGCTCGCCGGCGTCGTCGGTCTCATAGGCGAAGGTCTTGCGGCCGTACCCGTGCACCTCCATCTGCTCGCCGAAGAAGGTCTGGATCGTGCGGATCTCATCCTTCATCCCCTGGATGATTCCCTCGCGGACAGGGCGGTCACTGGGCAGGAAATAGAACATCCGTACCGTGCGGGGCTCGCCGGCGTTCAGGTCCGCCAGTCGCTTGCCCGCGCCCTGGACCTCGAGGTCCTGCAGCTCGATATCGAGGACTTGGCAGAAGTGCAGGCTGTCCGGGGGAAGGACGGTTGCGTGGACCAGCGAGACTGGCCGGGAGATCAAGCCAAGCAAGGCAAGACAGGCCAGGAGATGAACGGCAGGTTTCATGATCCGTGCTCCTGGTTGTGGCGATTCGGACTCGTAGAAGCGGGGCAACAAGGCTACTCCAGCGCGATCGCCGTAGGACCCGGCAATCCGGAAACGAGATCCTTGATGTCCGATCCGTCGAGGCTTGCGCTCTGGATCTTGCGAGTCCCGCTGTCGGTCCAGTACATCCTGCCTGCCTCTACATCCAGAGCCAGTCCCCTGGGGCCGCTCAGAGTCGTGACAAGGTCCTGGACATTGGATCCGTCGAGGTTGGCCCGCTGGATTTTACCTGCCAAGTTATCTGTCCAGTACATCCAGTTCCCGTCCACATCCAAAGCCAATTTGTCAGGGTTATTCAGTCCGGTGGCGACGAGATCCTGCACGTCCGATCCGTCAAGGTTGGCCCGCTGGATCTTGTCCGTGCCTTGATCCGCCCAGTACATCATGCCTCTCGCAATATCCAGGGCCAGACCCCTTGGCGTGGCCAATCCCCTTGTGACGAGGTCTTCGATGTTGGATCCGTCGAGGTTGGACCGCTGGATCTTGTCGGTGTTCAGATCCGTCCAGTACATCTCTCCCGCGGTCAGATCCAGGGCGAGGCCCGAGGGATAGTCGAGGGTGGTGATGAGGTCTTCGACATTGGATCCGTCGAGGTTGGACCGCTGGATCTTGTCCGTGCCTTGATCCACCCAGTACATCTTGCCCTCCGTGAGATCCAAGGCAATATCACCCGGATCCCTCAATCCTCCCGTGACCAGGTTCTCCACGTTTGATCCATCGATGTTGGCTCTTTGGATCATGTCCCGGCGGGAGTCCGTCCAGTACATCCTGGTCTTGTCGGGAATCCTCACGGCATAGGTCCTCAGCACCGCCTGATCGGAGACCCTGCGCAACTCCACCTTGGCCTCTCCCGGCTCGCAGGCGGCCAGGTAGACGGACTGCCCGTGGTGGCGGGTGAGGCTGGCCTCCGCCTGGGCCGGGCATTGGCCGGTTTCCCCTTCGGACGGGGCGATCAGGATTCGAGGGGGGCTGCCGATGGGGTTGGCCACCACGAGGACCGGCTCCGTGGCCTGGACCTCAAAGCGGCGCCAGGTCCCGCTCCGGGGCAATGACACCGAGGCCGGATTCGGGGACAGGGAGGCGAAGGGATTGGCCAGCGCCAGGCCGGTGGGGCTGTCGGTTGATCGGGTGAGAAGGGTCTCGACGTTGGATCCGTCGAGATCGGCCCTCCCGATCCTCCGGGTCCCGGCGTCGGCCCAGTAGATCTTGCCGCCGGCCAGATCCAGAGCCAGGCCCCTGGCGATACTCAGTCCGGTCGTCACGAGGTCTTCGACGTTGGAGCCGTCGAGGTCGGCCCGCTGGATCTTGTCGGTGCCGTAGTCGGTCCAGTAGATCTTGCCGGCCCCCGTATCGAGAGCCAGGTCGCCGGGGATCTTCAGGCCGGTGGTGATCAGGTCCTCCACATTGGAGCCGTCGAGGTTGGCCCGCTGGATCTTGTTGGTGCCGTAGTCGGACCAGTAGACCTTGCCGCCGTCCACATCCAGGGCCAGGCCCTCGGGGCTGTGCAGGCCCACGGAGACCAGGGTCTCGACTCGGGACCCATCGAGGTTGGCCCGCTGGACCTTGTTGGAGCCGGCGTCGGTCCAGTAGAGGTGGCCGTGGTCCCGGTCCAGGGCGATGGCCACGGGACGGATCAGCCCGGCGTTGACGACGGCCGCCGTCTCGGAGCCGTCGAGGTCGGCGCGCCAGATCCAGCGGCTGCCCTGGTCGGTCCAGTAGATGTGGCCCTCCACCACGTCGACGGCCAGGCTCCGGGGCGAGCCGAAGGCGACCAGGTCTTCGACGTTGGCGCCGTCGGCATCGGCGCGCTGGATCTTGTCGCCGGTGGTCCAGTAGATCGTGGCGATGCCGGGGCCGGTGGTCGCGGGCGGCAGCTCCTCGATGTGGAACGTGTAGGTCCTCAGGAGGGTCTGGTCCGAGGCCCTCCGCAATTCCACCTTGCCCGGCCCGGCTTCGCAGCCGGACAGATTGAGGGTCTGGCCGTCGCTGCGGGTTACGCTGTCCCGGGCCACGGCGGGGCATCGGTTGGAAGCCCCGCCGCTGCCGGTGATCTCAACCCTCGGGGTGGAGCCGGTGGGGTTGGCCACGACGACGACGGACTCGCTGGCCTGGAGGGTGAAGGCGTGCCAGGCGCCATCGTCGAGGAACTCCACCGTCGACGGGTCCGGCGACAGCGTGGCCACAGGGGCGGCTTCCCCGCTGGATATGGCCAGGGCCAGTGCCGTGGGCCCGCTCAGGCCGGTAACGAGGGTCTGGATATTGGAACCGTCGAGATCGGCGCTCTGTATCCTGTCCGGCATGATTTCCGTCCAGTACATCCTGCCACCATCCAGATCCAGGGCTATGCCCCGGGGTTGGCCCAGTTCAGTGACGAGGTCTTCCACCTTGGAGCCGTCGAGATCAGCGCGCTGAATCTTCCCCTGGCCGGACTCTGTCCAGTACATCTTTCCCCCCTCCAAGTCCAGGGCCAGTTTGTCGGGGACGTCCAGCCCCGTGGCGACGAGATCCTGCACGTCAGATCCGTCGAGGTTGGACCGCTGGATCTTGTCCGTGCCATGGTCCGCCCAGTACATCTTGCCTCTCGCGATATCCAGGGCCAGGCCCCTTGGGGTGATCAATCCCCTTGTGACGAGGTCTTCGATGTTGGACCCGTCGAGGTTGGCCCGCTGGATCTTGTCCGTGTTCAGATCCGTCCAGTACATCTTTCCCGCGGCCAGATCCAGGGCGAGGCCCGAGGGATAGTCCAGCGTGGTGATGAGGTCTTCGACGTTGGATCCGTCAAGGTTGGACCGCTGGATCTTGTCCGTGCCTTGATCGGTCCAGTACATCTTGCCTTCGGTGAGATCCAGGGCAATATCACCCGGAGCCCTCAATCCAGTCGTTACCAGGTCTTCTACGTTGGAGCCATCGACGTTGGCTCTTTGAATCTTGTCCGAGATGGAGTCCGTCCAGTACATCCTGGAATCGCGGTCGGGGCCGTCCTGCTCCCCGATCTGCTGAAGCACGAACTGGGTGACGATGAGCCAGACGTCGATATAGTCGATCTGGCCGTCGCTGTTCATGTCGGCCTGGGAGATATCGCCGTTGTTGGGCATGGTGACGGAGTTGTCGGCGATGTACGTGGCCACCAGCAAGGCGTCCACGATGTCGACCCGGCCGTTGTTGTCCACGTCGCCTAATGCGCCATTGGAGGCGGCTTTCTCCCGTGGGGAGAGGCCGCCCTCTTCGATCACGAGGTCCACGGAAGCCAACCCTGCTTCCACTCGGAAGGCGGGATCCACGTAGGGGACCAGTCCCGCACCGGTGACGGTTAGACCATGGACGCCCGTGGCCGTCGCCGAAGTCTCGGCCCCAAGGGGAACGCCGCTCGGCATCCTCTCCGGGGCCGGGATCCCGGCCTGCCCGTCCACCAGCACCATGCGCCCGGTGGCCACCCTTGGCCCGCTCTGCAGCCGGTAGAGATAGACCCCGGCCCCCACGGCCCGGCCCGAGGCATCGGTGCCGTCCCAGCGGGCGTGGTGAAAGCCGGCGGGCTGTTCCCCCTCCACCAGCATGGCGATCCGCTGGCCCAGGAGGTTGAACACCTCCAGGCGCACGGGCGCGGGGGACGGAAGCTGGTAGGGGATCAGGGTGGAAGGGTTGAAGGGGTTCGGGTAGTTGGGTCCGAGGGAGAAACCCTCCGGCAAGGCCGAGGGGCCGGGGATTCCCTCCAGGGACAGCGAGAATCGGCCGACCTCGTCCGTCGTCGCAGAGGACAACAGGCGGAACTCCGACAGATCGAAGATCCTCACCTGGGCACCGGGGACCGCGGCCCCGGAGGGCAGCCGCACCCGCCCCTCGAGGGAGCCTGCGGCCCCGGCCACATCGGCCAGGCCGAGAAGTGCAAGACAACCGATAGCCCATTTCGTGCTTCCGATGCTCATTCTGCAATCCTTGTCTGGAGAGGCCTCAGCAGGGTCAACGAAGGTAACGCAAGAAGCGTGCCTCTACTGCCCTCGCGGCGGCTCGATCGACAACCTTCCAGTTTCCTGGACAACCAGTGCCTCACAGGCCGGACTCGTCCGGTTTCCCGGACAGGTACGGCGCGACCGCCCACGAACCGAAGGCCCCGAGGGATGCAGGTTCGTGGTGGTCCACATGCCAGGACCTACAAATCAAACAGAGAAGGCGGGTTCCCCTCTGGATAGTCATCCAGATACCGCTGGATGCAACCCCGCGTGACGGGAGGCATCCGCTCCAGGTGCCCCGGCCGGGTCAGGGCCTCGCGCTGTCCGTGCTCGTGCTTCATCACCGTCACCCCGGCGCTCCAGAAGGCGCAGTGCAGGGTCCAGCGCTTGCGGCCCTCGGGGTTCCAGCCGCGGTGCCAGAGGTTGGCGTTGTAGTGGACGATGTCCCCGGGCTCCAGGTCGACGACCAGAGCGCCCGGCATCTCGCCGGATTCGCTGCGGGAGGCTTCGATCTCGGCGTCCGTCGAGGCCCGCAGGTGGCTCCCGGGGACGATGTGGAGGAAGCGGTCGCCGGCCACGAGGGGGGCGTTGAACTGCACGAACCGGCCCTCGTGTTTCCGCAGGTACGCGGTCTCGTCCGGGTCGCCCGGCCGGCCGAGGTCGCGGTGCCACCGCTGGGTGTACGCCTGCCCGCCGCCGGCGGCGAGCATGCCGAAGAGGCTGTGGCGCACCCCCGGTCCGCGGACCAGGGCTTCCAGCTGAGGGGAGAGGTCCTCGTCGATCCAGTCGGCGAAGGCGGGGTGGTACTTCCCGGGGTGCAGCATGTGGCCGGTCCGTGACGGCAGCCGGCGCTCGCGGTCGATCCAGCCCAGCTCGCACTCTCCCGCCAGCCCCTTGTCGATCATGCGCTCGACCCCTTCGAGAAGGGACTCGATGCGGCTTATCCAGAAGGCCTGCCGCAGGATGAGGAACCCCTCCTCGGCGTAGATCTCCTTGTCCTGTTCCGTGATCGTCCGGGGAGTCATCGCGGCCTCACCTCCCCCGCGAACGGTCCGTACATGCCCTTCCCCCACTCGATCCGAGCCGATTCCAGGCTTGCCACGACCTTCGGATCGGCCGGCGCCGAGGCGATCTCGCCCCCGTCCTGGGCGATGGCGATGCGGTCCCCCTCGGCGATGAACTCGAGGGTGGTCTCCCCCTCCCGCCAGGCCACGGGCCCCGCGGCGCATCCCGGCCTGCGCATGCGATGCACGGTCCGGTACTCGTCCCAGATCTCGTCGTCGTGGAGGAACTCCATCCTCATGTCCCGCTGCTGACAGCCCTTGGCGCTCGTGGAGATGAACAGGGAGTCACCCATCGGCGCCAGGCCGGTCGTGCGGTTGCCCCAGTCGTTCCAGACGATCCTGTCGCCGTGGATCTCGTTGTAGCCCACGGTCCGGTCCTCCCAAGGGTGGTTCCACTCGTCCGTGACCGGGGGATGCTCGAACATCCTGCGGACGAAGCGCCACTCGTCGCCGTGGTGGTCGTAGCGCCACAGCTCGGCCCACGGCCAGACCCCCACGTGCAGGTCTCCCCCGAAGAGGCAGGTCGTCTGGGCCTCGCGGACCTCGGTCGAGACACCGGGCATCACCGGCGGCCAGTCCCGCAGGTGGCGCAGCTCCGTCCCCCGCTCCACGTACTCCAGGAGGTTCCCCGTCGGGTAGTGGCCGATCAGCATGCGGTCGTACCAGTTCAGCATGGAGTAGAGCTGGTGGCTGACGCCCTTCAGGGACTGGCGGATGATCCGCCACGCCGACCCGTCGAAAGCGTAGACTCCGCCGAGGTTGGAGGACTGGATGATCTCGTCCCCCAGCTGTCCGGCGGAGAAGGAGCTCTCGCCCGCGTAGCGCAGGTCGAGGGTGACGGCCCTGTCCAGGTCGAGAGGACCGTCGCCCGGCCGCCAGGGGACCGCATGGAGCTTGCTCCACTCGGGGGTGTTGTTCTGGTAGAAGACGAGGTGGCCGTGGGAGTAGTAGAAGTGGTGGTAACGGCCTTCCTCCGCCCGGTCCAGGATCCTCGCGCCGTCGTACCAGGCCTCGCCGCCCTTGACCTGCAGCAGCCTGCCGGCCAGGCGCATCATGCCCTCGCCGCTCGCCGTCTCCCCGACGCCGAACCGCTCGTCCGCGACCCAGGCTCCGGATTCGTCGTCGTACCAGCGCGCCGTGCGGTCGTGATGAGGGCTGAACTGGTAGACCCGGCCGTCGAGATCGAAGAGGTAGTTGCCGCCGTCCTCGGTCGGAATGGGCAGCTTCTCCCAGGTCGGCTCGGCGCCGTCGTGGCGCACGAAGAGCTGCAGCGTCCACCGGTCCATGCGGAAATGGGTGTTGAAGAGCCCCATGAACCCGGCGCCGAAGACCACCCTGCCATCGCCGTCCCGGGCTTGAAACACGGTCCCCAGGTTCTGCCCGAGGTCTTCCCCGAAGTTCACCTTCGCGGTCAGCTGCATTCCCGTTCCTTCCTCGACCCGCCGACCAGACTCTGAACGGCTGTCTCGACTTCAGCGGTCGTATGTTCGACGGTCTCCCTCTTCCGGGCTCGATAGGCGTCGTAGCGCTCCCGGAGATCGATCGGTTCGCCGACGCGGACCGATGCCACCCGCGGTCCCCGCGGTTCCGACCTCCCGAAGACCTCCCGCTCGAGGCGGAGAATCACATCCAGGTAGCGCTCGGGCGACGGCTCCTCGGCGACATATCCGTCAGTGATCGATATGAAGTTGATCAACCGCTCCAGATCGGGATAGAACTGCTGGATCTTCCGGAGCTGCTCCGCGTGTATCCGGCCTTCGTACTCCGTCATCTCCTCCGTGTCCTGGTGGACCTGGGTATCCACGAGGTTCTTCAGGGCGCGGGTCCTGGCGAGGATGTCCGTTCCCTTTTGAACCCCCATGATCCCCTCGGCGCGGGCCAGGATCGCATCCTTCAACCGATCGATATGGACATCGAGGGAGACGGTCTCGTCGATCTCGTACTGGTACTCCGCCGCCAGGGTTCGGAAGACGGCCACACCGATGCGGCGCAGCCGATCGTAGCGCTCGGCCGGCGTCCGTTCGGCGGGGGGGAGGATGTGCCGTTCCAGCCTCTTGAGGGCGGCGTCGATGGAACTCCACATGTCGCGCGGGTAGTGATACTTCAGGCCCACGGGCACGACATACAGCGGCTTGCCGACATCCGCCTTCACCATGTCGTCCAGGGCCCAGAAGCACATCTGCACGATGCCCCTCTCGAAGCGCATGACCGTGTCGTTCTGGCGCGAGACCTCTCCTTCTCCGAAGATGACGACCGGCCACTCCCCCTTGAGCAGCAGCTGCCGCGTCGTCCGGAAGGCATCCCTGTCGACGGTGCCGCGCACCACCGAGTAGACGCCGACCCGCTGCATCAGCCAGCCCCGGACGGCCCCGAACCGGCCCTTGTCGAAGGCTTCCCGCGCCGCCATGTAGTAGAACGGTTGCGACACCCGCGTGGACAACAGGAACATGACCACGGGATCGGCCGAGGCCGGGTGGTTGGGGGCCAGGACCGCGGAGTGCCCCTGTACCGCCTCCAGCCGGGCGATGGACCCGGCATCGACATCCAGCTTCAACCCCTTCAGGAACAGGCGGTTCGCCAGGGGTACGACGGCCCGTACGATCCGGATCACGGCCGTACTCGGCTCAGGTCGCTTGAAGTCCAGCATCCGGTCCTGTCACCGTCGTGGGCGAACACCCCCGCCGCGCGCCGGGCAGCCCGCGGGGCGTGGGCGACGTGCCGCTGCCACCGGCAGGGCGGTCTCTACGTACAGCGGCTCGATGACGAACCGGGGGGACTCACGAGCTCATCCGGAAACCACCAGGGTGTTCCCGCTCGCGTATCTGCCCGTTACGCCGTCGGTGGTGATCTCCACGACCCATCGATATTCGCCCGGCACTTCAGGGAGATGGTCGCCGCAGGTCTCGCCATCGCGCTCCGTGCCGTCCACGTCCACCCACTCGCCGGACTCTCCGCGAATCTGCCACTTGGAGATGCCGAAAGAAGTGGCGGTGTGGGAAACAGTGAGGCAGTCTTGTCCCGGACTGACCCAGACTGTCAGAGCGCCCACCTGGACCTGGATTCCTCCGCCTGCAACCACTTCAATCCAGTCAACCGGTGTGTAATCTCCCGCATCTGCGGTCACGGTGACGCTCGCGCTCAGGGGCGTCGACTCCAGACCTCCCGGGTCGCTGGCCGTCACCATCACCGTGGTCACTCCCTCGGCGACTCCCGTGAACGTCACCGTGCGGCCCGTCACCGACACCATGGCGATGCCCTCGTTCGACGACGACGCCGAGTAGGTCAGCGCCTCTCCGTCGGGGTCGCTGAAGAACGCATTCACGTCCACGTCCACGGACTGGCCGGCCCGCAGGCTCTGCGACGGCAGCGAGCTCACTGTCGCCACCGGCGGCTGGTTCGCGGCTTCCACCGTAACACGGACTCCCGCGGAGCAGTTGTTGCTGGCACTCTCGCCCTCGCCCCTGTCCACGCAGGCGCCGTAGTAGTAGGTGCCTTCAGCCGATGGGGCATTGAGGTCGATCGACTCGGCACTGGCGCCGGAGGCGGCCAGGGCGCCCACCTGATCCGTGCCGACTTGTGTATCCTGCGTGGAGATCGTCCGGTTCGACGAGCGGTAGTAGCGCAACGTCGTCGCTGCCGCCTCACCCGTGCCCTGGTTGCGAATCGTGGCGCTGAGTGTAAAGACCTGCCCCGGCGTCAAGGTGTTGTCGCTGACGAGGATCGATTGAACGACCAGGTCGGCGGGGCTGCCGGCCACCTCGAAGGTGTAGGTCCGCAGGACCGTGCCGTCCGCTTCGCGCCTCAACTCCACCGTGCCCACACCCTCCCCGCACCCGGCCAGGTAGACCGACTGTCCGTCCTGGAGCGAGCCGGTGTCCTCGGCCTCGGCCGGGCAGTAGTTGCCCCGGCCGCTGCGCCTGGTGATCTCCAGCAGCCGTGGAGTGCCCGCCGGATTGACCACCACCGTGACCGGCTCGTCGGCCTCGACCGTGAACCGGTGCCAGGCGCCGTCGTCGGCAAACGACAGCGTCGGGGAGTCCGGCGACAAGGAAACGGCCGGACCCGTCGCTTCCCCGATGCCGGCGGGCAGCGCCGGATCGGATGGATCGTTGAGGTAGGCGGCGATCGTCCAGGCGTCGGACAGATCGATCCGGCCGTCGGCGTTGACATCGCCCAGGGAGACATCGCCGCCGTTGGGCATGACGATGGAAGGATCGAGGCTGTACGCCACCACCAGCAGGGCGTCGAAGAAGTCGACCTGGCCGGTGTTGTCCACGTCGCCCAGAATGGCCCCCGAGGCCACCTTCGCAGAGGGGATGTCGCCCGGCGCCTCGACCACCACATCCAGCGGGGCCAGGCCCGCCTCCACCCGGAAAGCCGGATCGACGTAGGGGACCCGACCCGGCCCCGAGACGATCAATCCGTAGGCCGGCGCTCCGGCCTCGGCGGCCGGAGCCTCCCCGACGGAGCCTGCCCCCGACGGAATCCCCGCCTGTCCGTCGATCAGCAGCATCGGCCGGGTGATTTCCGCCCCGCCCCCGCTCAGCCGGCAGATGTAGACGCCGGCGCCCACAGCCTGACCCGCCGCATCGGTGGCGTCCCACCGCGCCGTGTGAAAGCCGGCCGGCTGCTCCCCGTCCACCAGGGTCGCCACGCGCTGCCCCAGGACATTGAACACTTCCAGGCGCACGGCCATCGAGGCTGGCAACTGATACGGGATGAGGGTGGAGGGGTTGAAGGGATTGGGGTAGTTCGACCCCAGCCGGAAGCGCGCCGGCAGAGTTGCCGCCGGCGTGGGCAACGGCAGGCTGAACCGCCCCGACCGGTCCGTGATGGCAGCCAGCGGAGCGTCGCGCAGATCGGTCAGATCGAGCAACAGCACCTGGGCCCCGGCCACCGGGGCGCCCGTGGGCAGGAGCACCCGACCCTCGACCCGGGACTCGGCCTCTGCACTGCTCCATGACACTGCCAGCCCGATGATGAAGAGAATGGCTGTCTTCATTCCAATGCCTCTCGAGTTGAGCATTCCAGGGAGAGTCGGGGATGGCCCAAGGATGGTCAATCGCGGCCGGATGCGCCAGCGTTATCCCTTGCGCGCAAGCCGCCAGACATCCGGCTCCATGTTGTTGCCAGCCACCATCCACAGCGACTCGTGGTGGACGAACACACTCGCCGCATGTCGGGGCGCCCAGGGGGTACCTGGCAATTCGGTCCACTCCACACCATCGGCCGAGAACCACACGTCCCGGCGGTTCCCGCTCGCCGCCGCCCAGCCTTCCAGGACCCACATGCGGTCATCGAAGACGGCCACCTCGTGGTACTGCCGGGCCGCCCACGGGGCGTGCGCGAGGTGCCGGGCCCAGTTGACTCCGTCTGCCGAGCTCCAGACGTCGCTGTAGAACTTCCGAACCGGCGTTGCAGGCGTGTCGTACGTGCCCCCGCCCAGGATCCACATCCTGCCGCCGAGGACGGCGGCTCCCCCGATCATCCCCCGGGGCGTCCACGGAGCGCTCTCCACAACGCGGGTCCAACTGACGCCGTCGACGGTGCACCACACATCGTTGTAGAAGACCTCGTCGCCGCCCGCGAACTCGGGCATCGTCTGGCCGCCCATCACCCAGATCCGGCCATCGAAGGCCACCGTGTAGTGGAGCGCCCGCGGCGCCCACGGCACGCGGTCAATCACCAGATCCCAGTGAATCCCGTCGGCGCTGCTCCACACATCGCTCTGGTAGTGGCCCTGGTTGCAGTCCCCGCCCACGATCCACATGCGGCCGCCATGCACCACGTATCCGGCGCAGTGCCTCCCCTCCCAAGGTGCCTGGAGGCTCTCGAGCGTCCAGGCGGCGCCGTCGGCCGACGACCAGACCTCGCTGTTGCAGATCAGGGGGAAGTGGTCCTTGTCGCCGGGGTTCCATCCGCCCAGCAGCCACATCCTGTCCCGGAAGGTCAGGGCGCCGGCGCCGTCCCGGGCGGCGAAGGCCGCCTTCCCGGTGACGCGGCGCCACTCGTATCTGTGATCATGGTGAGCCATGCAAGGAAGCCCTGTGATGTGGACGTCGCGGGCGGCGGGAGCTACCCGGCGTTCAGTGTCAGTTGCAGTCCCAGGCGGGCGGGGGCAGCCACCGGCTGCAGGCGCCCCCTCGCGAAGCCCTCCCCGACCGCCTGGCCGATGGCCCAGCCCATCAGGCCGCCGGCGACCACGTCGGACAGCCAGTGCACGCCGCCCTGGTCACCGATGGTCGCCGCCGCCATGACATAGGCGGCCCAGCCGTAGCCGCAGTACCTGACCCGCCTGGAGTCGACGTAGTAGCTGCTCAGGGACGCCGCCAGGGCCATGTTCGTTATCGTGTGTCCGGAAGGCCACCCGTGAAAGACGCCGCCCCGCAAGGAACCCGAAGCGGAAGCGCCGGCTGCGCCCGTCGACGTCGGACTCGGTCAGCAGCCAGGTGGCCCAGACGGCGCCGATGTGGGCGAGGCTGTTGCGACCGGTGTAGATCTCGGTTAAGTGCTGGTCGAGATGCCAGGACAGGGTGCGTTGGGGCTCGGCCGAGGCGGGGTCACCGGCGGCCTCCGGAGGCTGGCTGGAGGCGGAGAGGGCCATGACGACGGCGAGTATCAGAAAGCCCTGTGCGGCGTAGGTCTCCTTGCCCTGTTCCTGGATCACCATCAGCGGCCGACCAAACCTCCTCACAGGTGCGTTTCGAGCTACGCCGGAGGCCTTCCATGCTGGACCGGCGCCCGGGCGCCATGCCTCAAGGTAGCTGTCGCTCACCACTATCAGCATTGCCCGTTGCTACCGCGCATCCACATTGTGCCGAGCTATCTCTGTACAGTATCTGCCGATCCCGTCCAAGTCAGGAAACAGGCTAAACCCGCTTATGTTCATCAGGCGCAGTTGATGCATGAACTCCCTCTTCAGAGCATACCTCACTTCCTCCAGGATCACCAGCTTTGTCAGAATCCCAGGGCGCCTCATTGCCTCGGCGTGATCCTTGTGGGGTAGATTGCTGTATGAGAACAAGCCTTGCTGCCGTGCCATACGATCAGGCATCAGGTGCGCATCGGCGAAGGCGATCAAGTGCGGTGCTGTATCGTCGTACAGCTGTGCTTCCCCCGTGCAGCGATCCTCCATGGGCGCCTTAGATCCAAGATACTTGTCAAACGCACTGTATCTGTCGCCGTGAGAGTCATACATTTCCTGCTCCAGAGCCGCCTTATCCACACACCAAACCGTCCCTGATGCCTCCCCGGATTCACAGGCAAAGTAGGCTGCCACGTAAGGCGACCTTGTCCAATCCAGGGTTCGAGTAGGGGCCCCATAGTGGCGCATTTGGCCCCACCAAAGGAAGATGTTCCTACTTGTCGTGAGTACGTTGTCGACACTTGGATGGAGCAGTGTAGTTGATCTTCTCATGAACGCAGTGTGGATCCTCATCTCGATTTCCCTGGATTCGTCAAACGCCCCCCATAGTCTCCCTAGGCTGGGCTCCAGGCTCCAGCTGAAGTCTTTCTGGCCTCTGTAAACGAACTCGCCCGGCCTCTGATCCATCTCAGAGACTTCTCTGACGAACATCTCCCAGGACTCAATCTCGACCTCCCTCGTCCCGCCATCTTCCGTCATCAGTTCCATCTCCTGAAATCGCGCGATCCCCGGTGCCTCCCGCGACGTAGCTTTCGTTTCAGATGCTCGCGCCTGGAAGGATAGATCGTCACCAAGCGTCCGTCCCGCAGCACGAATTCTTGGTTCTTGAGGTGCTCCAGCGATTGAATCTCCCGCTTCCGGGACTCGATCTCTCGGTCCACCTCGCACCCGTGCACCAACCAAGTCGCCTCGTCGATCGGCACTGCACACGCGAGGGCGAGGGGAATATCCTCCACGCGAATTCCTCGCTGTTGCATGCGAGTCCTGAAATGCAGGGTACACCTGACGTTACTCATTGATCAGCTCCCATCTGCATCGGTCCGACTCCGAGGGTTTCGTCAAGCCCTTCCTCTTCTTCCTTGTAGTCTTCCGGCATCCGTTCTTCAAGCCACCTCACACGCTCGTCCCCGGCGTCTTTATCCATCAGCTCTTCCGGAATGTCGCGGATTCTCGCATGGCCGGTCGTAAGGCACTTCCACGCTCTTTGGGACCCATTGACCATTCCCTTCAGGTCGTCCCAGCAGACGGCGTAGTCAATGTTCATTCGAGAGCTGTCCACTTCGAGCTCACCGACCGCAACGGCATCCAGGTAGTGCAAGTATTCAGCAAACGGATTGCCTCTGATCGGCCAGAAGGCCTCGGGGAGCCCTTCGTGCCCGCTGAGACGTTGCTCGCCGAAGACATCCGCATTTTCAATGGACTCCTCTTCGTACGCGATCGTCTCGTCCGGGTGCAACTCGAAGCCATTCTCCCCTAAGTGACCGATCGCTTCACATGCCTCTTTCAGCCTCTTTCGACGCCGGTCGAGGCTGCCCTCGGCGAGCAGGGCGAAGAAGAGCGGAGCCATACCGATGATTTCGGTGTCACTGACTCCGTATCGCCGTCTGACGAGGTCATAGGCGAGCCGGGCCTTCGTTGTGATGCGCGCGCCGATCGGGACTCTCCCGAGCTCGGGAGAGCGTGCTTTCTCGGACTCTGGAAGCGGTAGCTCGCCGGTGAGCACCCCTGGGCTGACATCGAACGCGCTGGCAAGTCTGTTCACGATGTCCTCACGGGTTGTCCTGCATCGTTCTGGTTCGTTCTCCAGACGTTGGATCGTGCGTGCGGGAATGGGTGGGGGGTTGGGACCGGTGCGTTGGGAGAGATAGGGCCGGGTCCAACCCTTTCCCTCGCGTAGGGTGCGCAGCCGGTCAGCGTCTACTTTCATGGCAAGCTCCTCTTCAAGCTTGATGGCCGGGGGAGGGTCCTGAGTGCTACTGGACCTACAATAACCTCTATAGTATGTTTTGACAACAGATATAAGCCAGATATATGCCCATTTAAGATGCACTTAAGGGCCTATAAGTGCCCTCGAATATCCCTTTGTCATTATTCCAGGAGCGCCTCCCGCTACCGCTCAGGGGCTCTGAAAGAGACATTCACGGACATTTCGGATGCCGCGCCTGCCTGGCTACCTTCTGATCCCGCCCCCCCATGAACCGCACCATCCCCCCCGACTACCGCAGCGCCCTCCAGGAGCGTGAGCCCACCCGCGCCCCGGCCGGCCCGGAGTCGGCCGTATCCCTGCGGGGGATCGCCGTGGGGTGCCTGCTGTGCGCGGTCATCGGCGTCGGCGCGCCGTACACGACCATGCTCCTGCGAGGGACCCCCATGGGGTTCTCGTCGTGCACGCCGGCGGCCTTCTTCCTGCTCTTCGTGATCATGCTCGTCCACGTGCTGCTCCGGTGCTGCCGCCGCACCTGGGGACTCACGCAGGGGGAGCTGATCACGGCCACGGTGATGATGATGGTGGCCGCGGCGATCCCCACGCGGGGCGTGACGGGGATGCTCCTGCCTTTGGTCACGGGGATCTACTACTACGCTTCCCCGGAGAACGAGTGGGCGGAGCGGCTCCACCCGCACCTGGCGGAGTGGACGCTGATGGGCGATCCGGAGGCGGTGCGCGGGCTCTACGAGGGCGGCATGCCGGTTCCCTGGGCCGCCTGGATGCCGGTACTGCTGGTCTGGCTGGGCTTCTACGCCGCCTTCTACCTGACCCTGGTCTGCGTCCTGGCCATCCTGCGGCGCCAGTGGGTGGACCACGAGCGCCTGCCCTTCCCCATGGCCCAGGTGCCCCTGGAGCTGTTCCGGCAGCAGCGGGGGGCCGTCCTGCCGGACATCTTCCGGCGGGCGGCCCTGTGGGTGGGGTTCGCCGTGCCCATGGCCGTGGGCGGCCTGCAGGGCCTGCAGCACTACCTGCCCGAGGTGCCGTCAGCCGTCCTGGCCACCAGCATCGACCTGGTGCCGGGGGTCTCCGTGCGCCTGGGCCTCAACTTCCTGATGCTCGGCTTCGCCTACTTCATCAACACCAGCATCTCCTTCAGCCTCTGGTTCTTCTACCTGGTGATCGCCGTCGAGAGGCGGCTGCTGCACCTGATGGGCGTCGACACCAGCCACGCCGGACTGGGCTACTGGACGGAGCCGGTCCTCGGGCACCAGGGGATGGGGGCCCTGATCGTGCTCGTCGGCGCCGGGCTCTGGTACGCCCGCGGACACCTGCGGGCGGTGTGGCGCAAGGCGGCCCGGGGGGATGTCTCGATCGACGACGGCGGCGAGATCCTCCCCTTCCGGTGGGCCGTCATCGGCGGCGCCGCCGGCCTCGGGGGCATGACCGTGTGGCTGTGGCGGGCGGGGATGCCGGGATGGGCGGCGCCGGTCCTCGTGCTGGCCGCCCTCGTGATCTTCACCGGGCTCACCCGGGCCGTGGCCGAGGGGGGCATCCCGACGATCTCGCCGGCCATGGTGCCGGCCGGCTTCGTGGTCACCACCGTTGGCGCGCCGGCCCTCGGCCCCGCCGGCCTGCTGGCGGCCGGTCACAGCCTGATCTGGAGCGGGGAGCTGCTGGTCTTCATGATGGCGCCCCTGGCCAACGGTCTGCGCCTCGGCAGCGAGACCTCCGGCAACCGGCGCCGGCTGCTGGCCGCCATCGCCCTGGCCATGCTGGTCACCCTGACCGTGTCGGTCTGGTTCACCCTGGGGCTGGCCTACCACCACGGGGGGGTCAACCTGAGCGGCGAGTACTTCGGGGGCTTCGCGCGCTACCCGGCGGCGCAGGCCCTGTACCAGCTCCGCAACCCCGCCGGCCCGAGTCTGCCCGGCTTCCTGTGGACGCTCGGCGGCGGCGCGGTGATGGCGGGGTTGATGGTGGCCCGCCACCGCTTCGCCGGCTGGCCCCTGCACCCCCTCGGGTTCGCCGTGGCCCCGGGCTGGACCATGAGCGTCCTGTGGTCCTCCATCTGCCTCGCCTGGCTGATCAAGCGGACGGTGCTGCGCTTCGGCGGGGCCGCGACCTACGACCGCACCAAACCGTTCTTCGCGGGGCTGATCCTGGGACAGCTGGTGATCGCCGGCCTGTGGCTGATCGTGGACGGCTTCACCGGCACGGTGGGCAACATCATCCCCGTGCTCTACTGAATCAGGCGCGGATCACGGCGAGGACCTCGTCGCGCTTCTCCTCATGCGCCGCGGGGTCGATAGCCCTTCCTTACCCACCCCCATGGACCGCATCCCCCCCGACTCCCACTCCACCCTCCAGGGGCGAGATCTCGCCCGCGCCCCCGCCGGGCCCGACTCCACCGTCTCCCTGCGGGGGATCGCGGTGGGCTGCCTCCTGTGCGCGGTCATCGGCGTCGGGGCCCCGTACACGACCATGCTCCTGCGGGGGACGCCCATGGGGTTCTCCTCTAGCACGCCGGCGGCCTTCTTCCTGCTCTTCGCGGTCATGCTCGTCCACGTGCTGCTCCGATGCTGCCGGCGCACCTGGGGGTTCACCCGGGGGGAGCTGATCACGGCCACGGTGATGATGATGGTGGCCGCGGCGATCCCCACGCGCGGGGTGACGGGCATGCTCCTGCCCATGATCTCGGGGATCTACTACTACGCCTCCCCCGAGAACCGCTGGGCCGAGCAGCTCCATCCGTACCTGGCGGAATGGACGCTCATGGGCGATCCGGAGGCGGTGCAGGGGCTCTACGAGGGCGGCATGCCGGTGCCCTGGGCGAGCTGGATTCCGCCGCTGCTGGGGTGGCTGGTCTTCTACGCCGCCTTCTACCTGACCCTCGTCTGCGTCATGGCCATCCTGCGGCGCCAGTGGGTGGACCACGAGCGCCTGCCCTTCCCCATGGCCCAGGTGCCGCTGGCGCTGTTCCGGCAGGAACGCGGCGCCATCCTGCCGGATGTCTTCCGGCGGCTGAGCCTGTGGGTCGGTTTCGCCGTGCCCGCGGCGGTGGGCGGCCTGCAGGGGCTGCAGCACTACCTGCCCGAGGTGCCGGTGCCCCAGCTGGCGACCAGCGTCGACCTGCTCCCGGGGGTGCCGGTGCGGATCGGGGTGAACTTCCTGATGCTGGGCTTCGCCTGGTTCATCAACACCAGCATCGCCTTCAGTCTCTGGTTCTTCTACCTGCTCACCGCGGTGCAGAGGAAACTGCTGCACATGGCGGGCGTCGACACGACCCACCTCGGCCAGGGCTACTGGACGGAGCCCGTCCTCGGGCAGCAGTCGATGGGGGCCCTGATCGTGTTCATCGCCGCCGGACTCTGGTACGCCCGCGGGCACCTGCGGGCGGTGTGGCGCAAGGCGGTCCGGGGGGACGCCTCGATCGACGACGGCGGCGAGATCCTCCCCTTCCGCTGGGCCGTCCTCGGCGGCGGCGCCGGCCTGGGGGGCATGACCGTGTGGCTGTGGCGGGCGGGCATGCCGGGGTGGGCGGCGCCGATCCTCGTGGTGGCGGCCCTCGTGATCTTCACCGGGCTCACCCGGGCCGTGGCCGAAGGGGGCATCCCCACGATCTCACCGGGCATGGTGGCGCCCGGCTTCGTGGTCGCCGCCGTGGGCGGGCCGGCCCTGGGTCCCGCCGGCCTGCTGGCGACCGGCCACAGCCTCGTGTGGTGCGGGGAGCTGCTGGTCTTCATGATGGCGCCCCTGGCCAACGGTCTGCGCCTGGGCAGCGAGACCTCCGGCAACCGGCGCCGGCTGCTGGCCGCCATCGCCCTGGCCATGCTGGTCACCCTGGCCGTGTCGGTCTGGTTCACCCTTCGCATGGCCTACCACCACGGCGGCCTGAACCTGCACGGCCAGTTCTTCGGCTCCTTCCCCCGCTACCCCGGGGAGCAGGCCATGTACCAGCTCGACAACCCCACGGGGCCGAGCGTCACCGGCCTCCTGTGGATGCTCGGCGGCGGGGTGGTGATGACCGGCCTCATGGTGGCCCGCCATCACTTCGCCGCCTGGCCCCTGCACCCCCTCGGGTTCGCCGTCGCCCCGGGGTGGACCATGGGGGTCCTGTGGTCCTCCATCTGCCTCGCCTGGGTGATCAAGCGCGCCGTGCTCCGGTACTGCGGAGCCCGGACCTACGAACGCACCAAGCCGTTCTTCGTGGGGCTGATCCTGGGGCAACTGGTGATCGCCGGCCTGTGGCTGATCGTCGACTGCTTCACCGGCACGGTGGGCAACGTCATCCCCGTGTTCTACTGACCGGGGCGGGTTTCCGGATCAGGCGCGGATCACGGCGAGCACCTCGTCGCGCTTCTCCTCCATCCGCCGCGGGCTCAGGGCCTCGAGGTTGAGGCGCAGCAGGGGCTCGGTGTTGGAGGCGCGCACGTTGAAGTGCCAGTCGTCGAAGCTCACGGAGACGCCGTCGAGGCGCTCGATGCGGCCGTCGGCGTAGCGCCGGGCCAGCTCCTCCAACATGGCGGCGGGATCGTCCACCCGGGAGTTGATCTCCCCCGAGAGGAAGT
Source organism: Candidatus Latescibacterota bacterium (assembly GCA_964291625.2). GTDB lineage: Bacteria > Latescibacterota > UBA2968 > UBA8231 > UBA8231 > UBA8231. Next base: position 1,679,671 of record OZ220089.1, read on the forward strand.
AGCGGGACTCCAGGGGCGAGAGCAGCCGCGACAGGGGCTGGCCGCTCTCCGACATCATCTGCATCAACACCAGGGCCGGGACGAGGCCGGAGTCGGCGCCGAAGAAGTCGCGGAAGTAGTAGTGGCCGGACAGCTCGCCGGCGAAGACGCCGCCCTCGCGCAGCAGCCGCGGCTTGAGGAAGGAGTGGCCCACCCGCTCCTGGCGGGCCTCGCCCCCGGCGGCCCGGATCTCGTCGCGCACCGCCCACGAGCAGCGCACATCGTGGACGATGGTGCCGCCGCCCTCGCGGCGCAGCAGCCAGGCGCCCATCAACGCCGTCAGGAAGTCGCCGGGGACGAAGCGGCCGCGGTCGTCGATGGCGAAGAAGCGGTCGCCGTCGCCGTCGAAGGCGAAGCCCGCGTCGGCCCCCTCGGCCACCACCCGGCGCTGCAGCTCGGCACGGTTCTCCTCCTGCATGGGGTCGAGACCGTGGTTGGGCAGGGAGCCGTCGGGTTCGAGGTACATCCCCGTCAGCTCCACGGGCAGGCGCTCGAAGACGCGCTCGAGGACGGGGCCGACCATGCCGTTGCCGGTGTCGGCGACGATCTTCAACGGCCGCAAGCGGTCCACCTCCACCAGGGACAGGACCTTGTCGACGAAGCCCTCGCCCAGGTCGAGGCTCTGGACGCGGCCGGAGCCCGGAGCCGGGCGCCAGTTCTCGGTTTCGATGAGCCGCCGCAGATCCTGGATGCCCTCGTCCCCCGACAGCAGGAAGGGCATCTCGCGCACCATCTTGAAGCCGCAGTACTCGGGCGGGTTGTGGGAGGCGGTGACCATGATCCCCGGCCGGCGGCGGGTGGCGCAGGCAAAGTAGTACTGATCGGTGCTGACCATGCCGAGGTCGAGGACGTCGGCCCCCTGGCGCGTGAGCCCCTCCACGAGGGCGGCGCACACGGCGGGACTCGACAGGCGCATGTCGCGGCCGACGACGACCTGCGGCGGCCGCAGCAGGGTGGCGAAGGCGCGGCCCACGGCCAGCGCCGTGGACTCGTCGAGCTGGGAGGGGTAGAGGCCGCGGATGTCGTAGGCCTTGAAGATGGAGGGATCGACGCGCATGCCGTTAGTTTACCGCCAGGAGGAAGTGAGAGTGAAGAGACTCCTCGTCATGCGTCACGCCAAGTCCGACTGGTCGAGCCCGGACCAGGAGGACTTCGACCGCCCCCTGAACAAGCGCGGCCGCAAGGACGTGCCCCGTGTGGCCGGGTTCCTGGAAGCCTGCGACCGGCCGCCCGACCTGGTCCTGGCCTCGGCGGCGGTGCGCGCCCAGGAGACGGCGGCGCGCCTCGTGGAGGAGCTGGAGGAGGGCCCCCAGCTGGTCCTCGACGGCCGCCTGTACATGGCCGGCCCGGAGGTCCTCTCCGAGGTGCTGGCCAGCACCGCCGGCAAGGCCGGCACCGCCATGGTCATCGCCCACAACCCCGGCATGGAGCAGTGGATCGCCCGACTCACCGGCGCCCGCGTGCGCCTGCCCACGGCGGCCGTGGCCGGCGTCGACCTGGAGGTCCCCCGCTGGGAGGGTCCGTTGGAGGGAGAGTTGCAGTGGCTGGTCACGCCCCGGCTGCTGCGGAGCCTCGGCTGGTGAGCCTGCGCCCGGAGACCCGGACTACCTCTTGAAGTCCTCGATGATCCGGCGCAGCGCCTCGTCGAGATCGACCTTGGGGTCGTAGCCGATCAGGCCGCGGATCTTGCGCAGGTCGGGGGCGCGGTACTCCAGGTCCTCGTAGAGGCCGCTGCGGCGCGTCTGGCCGTATGGGATGTAGGCGATCTCGGAGCTGGAGCCGGTGAGCTCCTTGATCTTGTGCGCCAGGTCGCGGATGCTGCTCTCGTAGTTCGACCCGAGGTTGAGGACCTCGCCCACCACCCGGTCGCTGGCGGCCATCGCCACGAGGCCGTCGACGGCGTCGTCGATGTAGGTGAAGCAGCGGCGCTGCTCGCCGTTGTCGTAGACCGTGATCGGGTCCCCGAGCAAGGCCTGCTTGATGAAGCGCGGCACCACCATGCCGTAGCGTCCGGTCTGGCGCGGGCCGATGACGTTGAAGGGCCGCACGATCACCGTGGGCAGCCGCTTCTCGCGCCAGTAGGCCAGGGCCAGCAGCTCGTCCACCGCCTTGGTGGTGGAGTAGCTCCAGCGCAGCACCGTCGTCGGCCCGAGAATGCGGTCGCTGTCCTCCTTGAAAGGCACGTGGCCGTTCTTCTTGCCGTAGATCTCGGAGGTCGAGGCCAGGACGACCCGCTTCTTGCCCTCGTTGGCCAGCTCCAGGAGGATCTCGGTGCCGCGGATGTTGGTGCTCAGCGTCTGCAGCGGGTTCTCCAGCACGTACTCCACCCCCACCGCCGCCGCCAGGTGGTAGATCAGCTCGCACTCCTCCACGAGGACGCGCATGACCGCGGCGTTGAGGATGTCGTCGATGTGACAGGTGCAGAGCGGGTGCTCCTGCAGGTGCTGGATGTTCTCGATGAGGCTGGTGGAGAGGTTGTCGATGATCGCCACCTCGTCGCCCATCTCCAGGTGGCGCTCGGCCAGGTGGGAGCCGATGAAGCCCGCGCCGCCGGTGATCAGGACCTTCATGGCCGTCCTTCCACCAGGTAGTCCCGGCTCAGCGTCGTGACCCGCACGTGACGCCAGCCCGCCGCCCGCAGGCCGTCCTCGACCTGGCGCCGGTCGTAGAAGAACACGGGGCACCCCCTCGCCTTGAGCCGCAGCCAGCGGGTGGGCGTGCGCAGGCGCCAGCGGATGGGGAAGCTGAAGACGCCGCGGCCCGTGGTCAGCTGGCGCATGCGCTCCAGGACCGGCGCCGGATCGGGCACGTAGTCGAAGAACCCGATCCCGAGGCAGATGTCGAAGTCGTGGGGCGCCTGCCACTGCCGGAACTCCCCCGCCTCGAACCGGCAGCGCCCGTCGACGCGGGCCTCGGCGGCCGCCGCCCGCGCCATCGCGAGCATGGCCGGCGCCATGTCGAGGCCGGTGACGCGGGCGCCGCGGCGGGCGAACTCCACCGAGTAGCGGCCGGAGCCGCAGCCCACGTCGAGGACCCGCTGGCCGGCGACGTCTCCGCAGCGGGCGAAGGTCAGGGCGAAACGCTGGTGAACGACGCCGCGGAACAGGGCGTCTAGGCAGCGCCGGGCGAGGCCCTTCTCGGTGTCGTAGATGGCGTCGAAGCGCGCCGCCTCGCCGTCGAAGTGGCGGCGGACGGCCTCGACCGTGGCGGCTGCGCTCACCCCGTCTCCGGTGACCCCGCCAGCGGCCACCCCCGGGCGGCGAGGACCTCGGCCGCCGTGGTGAAGGGGAAGTCGGACAGGAGTCGGCGCAACCGTTTTTCCGTGCGGGCCAGGTTGAGGTAGTGGGTCCAGGCGATGCGGCGCGGCATGGGGATCCGGGGGTGCTCCGGATCGAGTTCCCAGGGGTGCAGGTAGAACACCGCCGGGTGGCCCTCGGCGGCGATCCGCCGGAGGCCGAAGTGGGTCACAATATAGGGGTAGAGCCGGAAGTAGGCACCACCGGCCACGGGCAGGTTGACCCCGCCCAGACGCCAGGTCGAGGGCGGCAGCTCGACGATGCCGGCCCCGGTCTCGTGGACCCAGCGCGGGGCCTCCGGGACCCCGTAGCGGTAGTTGCGCACCGGGAAGACGCTGGAGTCGTAGCGGATGCCGCACTCCCGGAGGATCTCGAAGGCCCACCCCGTCCCCCGCCGGATGGAGAAGTAGGGGGCGCGGAACCCCCGGACCGGGGCCGGGACCAGGCCCGCCAGGACCTCCAGCGAGCGCTCCAGGTCGGCGCGGAACGCCTCCGGCCCCATGCGGCTCACGAAGCCGTGGCCGTACCCGTGGGTGGCGATCTCGTGGCCCCGGGCGGCGATCTCGCGCACCAGGCCGGGCGCGGACTCGGCGGCCGCTCCCAGGACGAAGAAGGTGGCCCGCGCTCCGGCGGCGGCCAGCAGGTCGAGGAGCCGGTCCGTGCCCACCGCCACCCGGCGCTCGAAGCCGCTCCAGTCCGCGGGATCGATCTCCAGGCCGTGGAACCAGTCCTCGAAGTCCACGGTGAAAGCGTGGACAGGGGATTCCGCCGCCCGGCGCGCGGCGGTCACCGGGAGCCTCCGAGCCCGCGGAGCATGGCCAGCAGCCGCGGCGCGTGCACGGCCAGGCCGTAGCGATCCTCCACCCGCTGCCGCCCCCGTTCGCCGAAGGCCCTGCGCAGGGCCGGGTCGCGGGCCAGCCGCAGGAGGGCCGACTCCCAGGCGGCCTCGTCGGCGGCCAGGAACCCGGTCTCGCCGTCGGCCACGATCTCGCCGTTGACGCCTACGGGATGGGCCACCACCGGCAGCGCCGCGGCCATGTACTGGAGCAGCTTGTAACCCCCCTTCCCACGCGTCCACGGGTCGTCGGGCAGAGGCATGAGGCCGACCTCCCAGCCGCCCAGGTCCTCCGCCTCCCGCTCCAGGCTCCAGGGGCGGCACTCGACCTCCACCCCGCCGAGGCTCCACTCGGCCCCGACGACGCAGACCCTCACCGGCTCCTGGCGCGCCACCCGCCGCAGCGGCTCGGCGATCAGCTCCAGGTAGCCGGCGGTGGAGGCGCTGCCGATCCAACCGAGGACCACCGGGCCCGCCCCCCCGTCTCGGCGAATCCCGGCGAAGGGCGCCGGGTCGATCGGGCCGGTGATGGTCAGCACCGGCCCGTAGCGCCCGGCGAACTCCCCCGTGTAGGGGTTCTCCACCACGGCGAGGCGGGCGAGGCGGAGCATGGCGGGCAGACCGGCGGCGGCGCGCCGCTCCCGCCAGCGGGCCAGGAGGCCGCCGGGGCGCCCCCCGGTCTCGGTGGTGAAGATGGCGTCGTCGAAGTCATAGACCACGGGCACCCCGGTGCGGTGGATCAGCCAGCGCACCGGCGCCGGGAAGATCACCTTCTGCAGGAACAGGGCGTCGGCGCCCCGGGCGCGGCGCCAGGCCCGCAGGCCGCAGGCGGCGTTGCGCCAGGCGGCGCGCAGGTAGTAGAGGGCCTTGGCCAGGGGCCGGCCGGAAGCCGCCAGCTGCGAGCCGCCCAGGGCCTCGTCGGGCAGCACGGTGAGGACCTCGCAGTCGACGCCGCCGGCCCGCAGGTAGGGCAGGTACTGGAAGACGCGGGTGCGGCTGCTGGCCGCGCGCGGGCCGTACTTGGTGACGAACAGGACGCGCACGGCGGCGCTGACCGGGCGCTACGGGCGCGGGACGGCGCGCCCGGCCTCCATCAGCCCGCCGCCGCCGGTTGCCGGCGCTCGCCCTCGGCGAAGGCGCGCACCGCGGCGATGACGCGGTCCTGATGCTCCTCGGTGAGGCCCGGGTAGAGGGGGATGGAGAGGATGCGCTGCCACACCCGCTCGGTCACCGGCAGACGGGTCGTGCAGGGGCGGAAGAGCCGGTAGAGGTGGTTGGGGTAGAAGTGGACGTTGGAGTCGATCCCGCAGGCGTCGAGGTGGGCGAAGAGGCCGTCGCGGTCGTCGACCTGGATGACGGCGTTGTAGCAGGCGCTGAGGGCGTAGTCGCGGGCGGCGAGACAGTCGACGCCGTCGAGGCCGGCGAAGGCCTCGCGGTAGCGGGCCATCAACTCCCGCCGCCGCTGGTTGTTGGCCTCCAGGCTGTCCATCTGCGCCAGGCCCAGGGCGGCGGCGAGGTCGTTCATCTCGTACTTCCAGCCCACCTCCTCGACCTCGTACATCCACGAACGCTTCGGCTGCCCCGGCCGGAAGCGCTCCCACGTGGGCCGGGTGATGCCGCACCAGCGCAGCTTGCGCACCCGTCCGGCCAGCGCCTCGTCGCCGGTGACCAGCATGCCGCCGTCGCCGGTGGTCATGTTCTTGGTCGCCTGGAAGCTGAAGCAGCCCACGTCGCCGAGGGAGCCGAGGCGGCGGCCCCGGTAGAGCCCCCCGCACCCGTGGGCGGCGTCCTCGACCACGGTCAGCCCGTGGGCGGCGGCCAGCTCCAGGACGGGGTCCATGTCGCAGGCCTGGCCGCCGTAGTGGGTGACGACGATGGCCCGGGTGGTGGGGGTGATCTTCCGGGCCACATCGTCGACGCTGAGGTTCAGCGTGTCGGGCTCGATGTCGCAGAACACGGGGCGCCCGCCGGCGAGCAGGATCGCCTGGGTCGAGGAGACCCAGGTCAGGGAACTGGTGAGGACCTCCTGGCCCTCGACCTCGGCGCACAGCAGGCCCAGGTGAAGGGCCGCCGTGGCCGAGTTGAGGGCCACCGCGTGGTCGACGCCGATGTACTCGGCGAAGCGCTCCTCGAAGTGGATGCTGCGCGGCCCCCGGCCGACCCAGCGGCTGTCCAGGGTCTCGCACAGGGCGGCCTTCTCGGCGGCGCCGAGGGTGGGGCGGAAGAGCTGGATGCGCTCGCTCAAGAGGCTCCTCCGGGCCGCGGATCCCGCGGCGCCCAGAAGCCGCGGTCGGCGAGGGTGCGCCACAGGATGCGGCGGTAGGCGCCGAGGCGTTCCCGGGCCTCGCCCCGGGTGCGGGCGCGGACCAGCCAGAGCAGGGACCAGAGGCAGGCGCGCAGGATCATCTCGATGCCGGTGAGCAGACGCAGGAGGTGCAGGCGGCCGCGGCCGAAATGCTTCTGATGGAGGTAGTACTGGCTCCGCTGGCTCACGACGAGCATCTCCCCCAGGCGCTGGCGGATGCTGCGGCCCTCGTGGTGGACGACCCGGCTCCGCGGGAAGTAGACGACGCGCCAGCCGGCGTGGCCCAGGCGCATGCACCACTCCACGTCCTCGTGGCACATGAACATGCCGTCGTCGAGAAGACCGGCGGCCTCGACGGCTTCCCGGCGGACCAGGAGGCAGGCGCCCGTGGCCCAGCCCACATCCTCCGCCCGGCCGCGGCGGCGGGCCAATCTACGGTCGGGGAACAGTCTGTGCAACAACAGCTTATGCGCGATCAGGGAGAGCCTTCCCGGGGTCTCTCCCCAGGAGAGTTCCAGGTTGCCGCGGCCGTCCTCCAGGCGCGGGCCGACGGCCCCCACGCGGGCGTTGCGGTCGGCGAAATCCACCATCCCGCCCAGGGCCCCCGGGTCGACGCGGGTGTCGGGGTTGAGGAGCAGCAGGTGGCGGCCGCGAGCCCGGCCGAGGGCGAGGTTGTGGCCGCCGCTGAACCCGAGGTTCTCGCGGCAGCGGATGACCGCCGCCTCCGGGAAGCACTCCTCCACCATGTCGGCGCTGCCGTCCGCCGAGGCGTTGTCGACGACGAACAGCTCCCACGCGGCGCTGCGCGGGTCCTCGCGGATCGAGCCCAGGCAGTCGCGCAGCAGCTCGCGGGTGTTCCAGCTGACGATGGAGATCGACAGCTCCGGGGCGCTCACCGCAGACCCCCCGCCTCCAGCACCGAGACCACGGCCGCCCGCGCCGCCTCCGCCTGCCACCACACCAGCCCCTGCAGCGCCGCCCAGGCCGCGCAGGCCCCGGCGAAGAGGCGGCCCCCGCGGCGCCAGCCCTCGTGGGCGGCGGCGGCGCCGAAGATCAGCAGCAACGGCTCCAGGGGCAGGCGGAAGCGCGTCGAGCCGTAGAGCAGGAAGCAGAAGACGGCCGTCGAGAGGACGACGACCGCCGCCGGATAGCGGAACCCCGGGCTCCGCCCCCAGCGGGCCAGCCCCCAGACCCAGAACGGCGCCGCCAGCACGAAGGCGGCGTTGTACCCGGGCTGGAAGAAGTACCCGAACCGCAGGAAGCGCTCGCCCGCCAGGCGCAGGTATCCCAGGGGATGGGCGGCGATCCAGCCGAGGCCCTGCCGCCACCAGCGCCGGTCCCGCTCCACCTCGCCGGGCACGGCCTCGAAGTGTCCGCCGTCGATGCGCCAGCCGTCGGGCTGCCGCCAGTCCGGCCGGTCGGCGTTGCTGCGGGCGACGATGAAGCCGCCGTGGGTGGAGACCGGGATGAAGGCGCCGTGGACCAGGGCGTTGCGGGCGGTCCACGGCGCCAGGGTCGCCACGAGACCGGCCCCCAGGGGCAGCGCCCAGCGCCAGAGCCAGCCCCGCAGCGCCGCCCGGTCCTCCCAGGCGGCCACGGCCAGCACCGCCGGCGCCGCGAGCAGGCCCACCGGTCGGGTGAGGCCGGCCAGGGCGATCAGCGCGCCGGCGGCGAAGGCCCAGCGGCGGCCGGGACGGTGGCGGCTCTCGACCGCGGCCCAGAGGGCGGCCACCAGCAGGCCGGTGAAGAGGCACTCGCTCATCACCTCGTTGGCGCTGGCCAGCAGCGGCGGGTAGAGGGCCGCCGCCACGCCGGCCGCGGGCGCCGCCGAGGGCCGCAGCCGCAGGGCCAGCAGGTAGACCAGCGACACCGTGAGCGCCCCCAGGACCGCCTGCGCCATCCTCACCGCCTGGTGATCGAAGCCGGCGGCCCCGTACACGGCGGCCAGCATCAGCGGATAGCCCGGGGCCCGCCACGAGCGCACCGGGTGGCCGAACCAGTTGTCGTGGGAGACGAACCCCTCCCCGGCGAGCAGGTTGCGGGCGATCTCGTCGTAGTCGGGGGTGTCCTGGGGCGGCGCTTCGGGGGCGGCGCTCACGTACAGGATGCGCAGCGCCGCGGCCCCGGCGAAGAGCCATCCGGCAAGGCCCATCCGGGGACGGCGCATCAGGCGCCGAGGACCTCGTCGAAGCACTCCGCCAGCCGGCGGGTCAGCTGGCGCCGGTGGAAGCGTTCCAGGCCGGTCTCCGCGCGCGGCAGGGACCCCTCCCGCCATCCCGCCCACAGCCGCCGCAGGGCCGCCTCGATGGCGTCGGTGTCGCCCGGGGCCGCGCACAGCCCGGCGTCCAGCTCCTCCACCGTGCGCCGCGTCTCCCCCTCGCCGCAGAGGCCGAGGATCGGCTTGCCGGCGGCGAGGTACTCGAAGAGCTTGCCCGGCGCGTTGGAGGCGGGCCACGGCCGCGGGTGGTCCACGAGGAGGAGCACGTCGGCGCGCCTCTGGAAGGCCAGGGCCGTGGCGCGGTCGACGGCGCCGGTGAGCCGCACCACGCCCAGCTCGGCCAGGGCCGACACCCGCTCCCGCTCGGCCGGGGACAGCTCGCCCACCAGGATCACCTCCAGGCGGTCGCACCACGCCGGCTCGGTGTCGACCAGCCGGCGCAGGACCCGCTCCAGGGGCTCGATGGAGCGGCCGGGGTGGCTGTAGGCGAAGCTGCCCGTGTGCACCAGGCTCAGGCGCCCGGAGACCGGCGCCCCCTCCGGATCGGCCTCGGCCTGCGCAGCCTCCCCGTCGGCGGGGTCGAAGCCGTTGGTGATGACGCGCACCTTGGCGGCCTCGGCCGGATAGCGGCGGACGAAGTCGTCGGCGGCGGTCCCCGTCGCCGAGATCACGGCGTCGGCCCCGGCCATCACCCGCTCCTCGAGGCGGCGTTCCAGCTCGCGGCGGAAGGGCCTCTCCAGCAGGGCGGGCTCCAGCGGGTCGTAGAGCCAGGCGTCGCGGAAGTCGGCGATCCACGGCAGTCCCGTCTGCGCCTTGAGCAGGCCGCCGAGCAGGTGCGCCGAGGCCGGCGGGCTGGTCGTGTAGATCGCCTCCGCTCCGTGGCGCCGCACCCAGCGCAGGGCGGCGAGCGCGGCCCACGGAACCCAGGTGATCTGCCCGTCGGGGACCAGCAGCCAGCGCCGCGCCCCCGCGGAGAGGCCGGCCAGGGGGCCCCGCGTGCGCGTGCGGGTGGCGGCGGCGCCCCGGTGCCGGGCGGCGGGGTTGAAGAGGCGTCGGTAGAGCCCCAGCGGCTCCCAGGCGCGGATCACTCCGTCCTTCGGCCTTCCGAAGGCGCCCGTGCCCACCACCCGCGGCTGGTAGCCGAACTCCGGCAGATAGTGGGTGAACCGGGCGGAGCGCTCCACGCCCGGCGAACGCATCGGCGGGTAGTGGTAGGCGACGAAGAGAACGGTCCGGAGGGGCGGAGCCCCGTCGGCCGGGGTGGCCTGCGGCGGTGGCGTCATCAGTCGAGAGAAGGCCGAAACTAAGGCGTCCCCGGGGGCCGCCTCAAACCGTTCGACGGCCCTCCGCGCCGGTAGCCGTTCAACGGGACAGGGCCTATATTGGAGGCCATGAGCCTGCTCGATATCCTCTCCGTGGAATCGGCCATCGTCGGCCTCGAGGGAGAGACCAAGGACGACATCATCGAGGAGCTCGTCGACTCGCTCGATGTCGGCGCCTCCATCACCGACAGGGACAAGGTCCTGCAGGCGGTGCTCGAGCGCGAGAAGATCATGAGCACCGGCATCGGCGACGGCATCGCCATCCCCCACGGCAAGTCCGACGCCGTCCTCGAGCTCGCCGCCGCCCTCGGCATCCACAAGCGCGGCGTCGACTTCGAGGCCCTCGACGGCGAGCCGACCTTCGTCTTCTTCCTCCTCGTCTCCCCCGCCAGCATCTCGGGCCCCCACATCAAGGCCCTGGCCCGCATCTCCCGCATGTTGAAGAACGACAGCTTCAAGAAGAAGCTGATCGAGGCCGGGTCCTCCGAGGAGATCCTCGAGGTCATCGGAGAAGAAGAGAAGAACCACCCGCCCGCCGGGTAGCGGCGGCGCCGCTTGCAGTTCCTCAACCCCCTGGCCCTGGCCGGGCTCGCGGCGGCTCTCGTCCCCCTCGCCGTCCACCTCCTGCACCGCGGGCGCCCCCGGGTCGTCCCCTTCAGCAACGTCGCCTTCCTGCGGCGGGTCCACGTCAGCCACATGCGCGGCCTGCGCCTGCGCCAGTGGCTGGTGCTGCTGCTGCGCATGCTCGCCGTCGCCTGCCTGGCCCTCGCCTGCGCCCGCCCCGCCCTGCAGGAGGGCGCCGGCCTCTTCGGAGGCTCGCGGCCGGCGGCGGCCGTGCTCCTTCTGGACCGCTCCCTCAGCACCCGCCACAGCCCGCCCGGAGGCCGCGCCTTCGACCGTCTCCGCCAGCGCGCCGACGAGGTCCTGTCCGTGTACGAGGACGGCCGCCACCGGGTGAGCGTGATCCCCTTCGCCTCCCGCCCCGACAGTGCCGACGGTTCGGCGGTGAGCCTCCTGCGGGAACGCCTGGCCGAGGTCGCCCCGGGCGAGGCCGGCACCGACGTGTCCCGGGCCCTGCGCGCCGCCGGCCGGCAGCTCGCGCGGACGCCGGCGGCGCGGGGGGAGGTCTTCCTGTTCACCGACCTGGCGGGCACCGGCTGGGAGGACGTCCGCCCCGGCTTCCTCGGCCCCGAGCCGCGGTCCCTCTTCGTCGTCTCTCCCGCCGGCGGCCGGCAGCGCAACCTCCACGTCTCCAGGGTGCGCGCCGCGGGCTGGCTCGCCGCCCCGGGCTCGCGCCTCGGCATCGGCGCCCGGGTGGGGCAGTCGGGGGGCGGCGAGGCCGATCTCTCCGTCGACCTCTTCCTCGACGGCGAGCGCGTGCAGCGGCGGCGGGTGCAGGTGCCGGCGTCGGGGGCGGCCGAGGTGGCCTTCACCGTAGCCCCCCGGCGCAGCGGCCGGCTCCCCGGCTTCGTGGAGGTCGAGGCCGACGATCTGCCCGCCGACAACCGCCGCTACTTCATCCTCCAGGTGCCCGACGGCATCGCCGTCCTGCTGGCGGGGCCGGCCCGGAGCGACACCTACTACGCCCGCCGCGCCCTGGCCGCCGCCGCCACCGGAGACGCCGCCCTGAAGGTGGAGTCCACCACCCTCGACGAACTGGACGAGGACAGACTGGCCGGCGTCGACGTGCTGGTCCTGTGCCACCTGGAGAACGCGACAGCCGCGCAGGCGAGGCAGGTGCGGCGCTTCGTCGAGGCCGGGGGCGGGCTGCTGCTGCTGCCCGGTCCGGCGGCCGACCTCTCCCGCCTCAACCGGGACTGGCTGCCGGGGCTGGTGCCGGCCACCCTCGCCGGCGTCGCCGGACGGCCGGGCGAGGAGGCCTACGCCGTTCTCGACTCGAACACCGCCGACGCCGGGCTCTTCGCCGGCCTCCTGGCCGAGCCCGGGGACCGGCCCCGCTTTCACGCCCGCTTCGACGTGGTCACCCGGCGCCAGCTCGCCGTCCTCGCCCGCTTCGACGACGGCAAGGCCGCCCTCGTCGAGGGCCGGCCCGGCGAGGGGCGCGCCCTGCTGTGGGCCGTGCCCCTCGACCTGGCCTGGAGCGACTGGCCGCGGCGCGGCTCCTTCGTGCCGCTGCTGCACCGGCTCTGCCGCTACCTCGCGCGGCCGGCGGGGGACGCCGCCTACACGGTGGGGGACCGCGCCTGGCGCCGCCTTCCCGGCTCGCAGGTGGACGACCGCGTGCAGGCGCTGGCGCCCTCCGGCCGCCGACGGTTCATCCGCGCTGAGACCTCCCTCGGGGACCTGCGCTGGGCCCTGCCGCCGCTGGACGAGGCGGGCATCTGGCGCCTCCTGGGGCCTGACGGCGGCGTCCGCGACGAGTTCGCCGTCAACGTCGACGCCGCCGAGTCCGACCTCACCGCCCTGTCGGAGGAGGAGGTCCGCGAGCGGCTCCCGGGGACGAGCCTCCACTTCCTCGACGACGGGGCGCCCGTGGGGGAGCGGGTCCTGGCCCTGCGCCACGGGCGCGAGCTGTGGCGGGAGTGCCTGGTCCTGGCGCTGGTGCTGCTGCTGCTGGAGTTGTGGATCGGGCGGGCGCCGCTGCCGAAGGGGGCGGCCCGGGAGGCCTGATCAGGCGTCGAGGCCGCGCAGCATCTCGAAGGTGTAGATGCCGTCCTCGTGGCCGTCGGCCCAGTGGATGCGGATGCCGTAACGGCCCACCGGGTCGAAGCCCCGGGCCTCGGAGGTGGGCGTCAGCTCCTCGGTGGTGACGAGGGGCAGCTCCGCCGCCACCAGCTGCGGACCGTGGGGCTCGCCGCGCTTCTGGCGGCAGATGGCGCAGGGGCACCGCATCCGCAGGTCCTGCAGGTCGTAGCGGCTCTCGCGGCCGTCCTGCCAGCGGATGCTCAGGGCCTCGTCGCCCAGGTCGATCCGCTCCGGCCGGCGCTTCCTGCGCTCCTGGAGACCTCGCATCACCAGACCTCCCCGGCCAGGCGCGCCTCCAGCTCGTAGGCGTGGGCGCCGGTGATCTCCACCTCGGCGAAACGGCCCACCAGCCGGTCTGCGTCGGCGGCCTCCGGCGCCGCTCCCTCGATGGGGGTCAGGCCCTCCGTCCCCGGCGTCTGGAGAACCACCTGCCCGTCGATCTCCGGGGCGTCGCGCTCGAGGCGGCCGGTGATCCGCCCCTCGGAGACGGCGTCGATCAGCATCTTCCGCCGGGTGCCGACCATGTCGTGGTTGATGGCGGCGGAGATGCGCTCCTGGAGCTGGGTCAGGCGGCGGTAGCGCTCGGCGGCCGCGTGGGCCGGCAGCTTGCCGTCCAGCTCGAAGGCGGCGGTGCCCTCCTCGTCGGAGTAGAGGAAGCAGGTGGCGTTGTCGAAGCGGGTCGTCTCGATGAACTCCAGCAGCTCCTCGAACTGGTCCTCCGTCTCTCCCGGGAAGCCGACGATGAAGGAGGAGCGCAGGCCGACGCCGGGCATGCGCCGGCGCAGGCGGTCCAGCAGGTCGAGGGTCTTGCGGCGCGTGGTGGCCCGCTTCATGCGCCGCAGCACCGGGTCGGCGATGTGCTGCAGGGGCATGTCCACGTAGCGGCACATCTTCGGGTGGCCGGCGTAGAAGTCGAGCATCTCCCCCGTCCAGAAGGCCGGGTAGGTGTACATCAGCCGCAGCCACTCGATCCCTTCCACCCCGGCCAGCTTCTCCAGCAGCGGCACCAGCCGCGGCCGGCCGTAGAGGTCGGCGCCGTAGCGCACCGAGTCCTGGGCCACCAGGACCAGCTCGCGCACCCCGGCCGCCGCCAGCCGCTCCGCCTCGGCCACCAGCTCCTCCACCGGCTCGCTCACATGGCGGCCGCGGATGGCGGGGATGGCGCAGAACGCGCACTGGTGATCGCAGCCGTCGGAGATGCGCAGGTAGGCCCAGTGGCGCGGCGTCAGGCTGGTGCGCGGCAGCCGGTCCACGTAGTGGCCGCGGCTGCGGCCGAGGAGGCGGTCCACGTGGCGCACGATGTCCCGCTCCTCGCGCAGGGTGAGGACCACGTCGGCCTCTCCGGACAGCTCCGCCTTCACCTCCTCCTCGTAGCGCGTCGACAGGCAGCCGGTGACGACCACCCCCTTGCAGCGGCCGGACTCCTTGAGACGGGCGGCGGCCAGGATCGTGTCGATCGACTCCTCCTTGGCCGGCTCGATGAAGCCGCAGGTGTTGACGATGACCACGTCCGCTTCCCCGGGGTCGCCGGTGAGGGCGTAGTCGTTGCCGCGCAGCAGGCCGAGCATGCGCTCGGAGTCGACCGTGTTCTTGGGGCAGCCGAGGCTGATCAGGTGGACGCGGGAGTCGCTCATGGGTATTTGCGCTGCAGGAAGGATACGGCCTCGCGGACGATGTCGTCCTCGACGCCGTCCACGACCTCGACGCGGCCGATGCCGCGGGCGAGGATGAAGCGGTTGCGCCCGGAGGCGCGCTTCTTGTCGGCCCGGGTGTGCTCGAAGATACGCCCGGCGTCGATGCCGGCGACCCCGGGGCGCACGCCCAGCCGCTCGATGAGGGCGTCGTGCCGGGCCCGCGCCCCGCCGCTCTCCCACAGGCCGAGGAGGGCGGCGATCTCGGCGGCGGCGGCCATGCCGAGCAGCACCGCCTCGCCGTGGCGGAAGCCGTAGCCTGAGGCCGCCTCGATGGCGTGCCCCAGGGTGTGACCGTAGTTGAGGATCGCCCGCAGGCCGCCCTCGCGCTCGTCGGCGGCGACCACCTCGGCCTTGATCCGGGCGTTGCGGGCGATCAGGTCGTCGAGCTCGGCGGCGCCGATGCCCATCTCCACGACCTCCTCGAGGCGCCGCTCCAGGAAGGCGAAGAGCTCCTCGTCGCGGATGACGCCGTGCTTGACGACCTCCGCCAGGCCGGCCACCACCTCCTCCCGGGGCAGGGTGCGCAGGCTGTCGGTGTCGGCCAGGACCAGCCGCGGCTGGTGGAAGGCGCCCACCAGGTTCTTGCCGTGGCGGAGGTTGACCGCCGTCTTGCCGCCGATGCTGGCGTCGACCTGGGAGACGATCGTCGTCGGCACCTGCACCACGTCGACCCCGCGCAGGTAGCTGGCGGCCACGAAGCCGGCCAGGTCGCCGACGACGCCCCCGCCGACGGCGGCGACCCAGGCGCCGCGGTCGAGGCCGGCGCCGGACAGGCCCGAGGCCAGCTCCTCCACCGAGGCCAGGTTCTTGCCCTCCTCGCCGGCGGCGTACTCGAGTACGAGAACCTCGAAGCCGGCCTCGCTCAAGCTGCGGCGGGCGCTGTCGACGAAGGTACCCGCCAGTGCCGCGTCCCCGATGAGGGCGCAGCTCATCCCCAGCCCCAGGCCGCGGCAGCGCTCCCCGAGAACGCCGACGGCGCCGTGACCGACGACGATGTCGCAGGATCGCCCGTCGGGCAGGCGCACGGGGACCTCTCTCATCTTCGGCACTCCTCCAGGCGCCGGGCCAGGCCGCCCGCCACCGCCTCGGCCGAGGTCTCCTCCGAGGTGCGCACGGTGATGTCGGCGGCGCCGTAGAAAGGGGCCCGCTCGGCCAGCATCTCCTCGATCTTTCGGCGCCGCTGATCCGGCGTCAGGCCGGCCAGCAGGGGCCGGTCCTCCTTGCGGGACAGCCGCTTCAGGATCGACTCCACGTCGGCCTCGACGCAGACGAGGACGGCGCCGGCGCCGCGGATCGCCTCCCGGTTCCGGCTTCGGGTGATCGCCCCGCCGCCGAGGGCGACGACGGCCCCGTCGAGGGCCGCCGCCGCCCGCACGCAGGCGGACTCCAGCTCGCGGAAGGCTTCCTCGCCGCGGTCGGCGAAGATCTCGGGGACCGTCTGCCCGGCGCGCTCTTCCACCATCTGGTCGGTGTCGTAGAAGGGGCGGCCGAGACGGGCCGCCAGCAGCCGGCCGATGCGGCTCTTGCCGGTGGCCATGAAGCCGGTGAGGAAGATCGGCCGCGCGCGCTCCACTACATCTCCTCGGGGGCGCTCATGGCCAGCAGGTCCAGCCCCGTGCGCAGGACCCCGCGCGCCCCGTCCACGAGCCGCGCCCGCGCCGCCGTCAGACCCTCGTCCCCGGCCACCAGCACGGGCACCTCGTTGTAGAGCTTGTTGGCCGCCGTGGCCAGCTCCAGCAGGTAGCCGGCCACGTACGACGGCTCGTTCTCCCCGGCCGCGGACTCGACGACGCCGGGGAACTCCGACAACTTGCGCGCCAGCCGCATCTCCCCGTCCTCCCCCAGGCGTCCGGTGTCGGCGGCCGGGTCCACGGGGCGGCCGTGGCGGCGCAGGATGCTGCAGTAGCGGGCGTGGGTGTACTGCACGTACGGCCCGGTCTCGCCGTCGAAGTTGAGGACCTCCTCCAGGGAGAAGTTGATGTCCCGGGTGCGGCGGTTGTTGACGTCGGCGAAGACCACGGCGCCGATCCCCACCTGGCGCGCCACCTCCGCGGCGCCGGCGAGATCCGGGTTCTTCTCGGCGATGATGCCCTCCGTGAGGGCGATCGCCTTGTCGAGGACCTCCTCGAGGATGATGATCTCGCCCTTGCGCGTGGCCAGGGCCCGGCCGCGGAAGGACATGAGCCCGAAGGGCGCGTGCTCGCAGCGGTCGATCCAGTCGACGCCGGCCCGCCGCAGGGCGCCGAAGAGCTGCTCGAAGTGCAGGCTCTGCCGCTTGTCGGTGACGTAGACCATCTTGTCGAAGGCGTGCCGCCGGTGCCGGTAGAGCAGCGCCGCCAGGTCCCGGCTGTGGTAGGTGCTGGTGCCGTTGGAGGTGCGCAGCATGAGCGGCGCCGGCTGGTCCTCCAGGGGCACGATGAGGGCGCCTTCGCTCTCCGCCGCCAGCCCCCGCTCCTCGAAGAAGGCGATCACCTCGTCGAGCCGGCCGGCGTAGTGGCTCTCCCCCAGGGTCTCGTCGAAGCGCACGCCGAGGATGCCGTAGATCCGCTCCGCCTCCTTGCGGCCCTCCTCCGAGAACCAGCGCCAGAGCCGGGTCATCTCGTCGTCGCCGGCGGCCAGGGCCCGCAGGCACTCCCGGGCCCGGTCCCGCAGCTCCGGGTGCTCCTCGGCCTCGCGGTTGAAGCGCACGTAGAGGCCCACCAGCTCGCGGATCGGGTCGGCGCGGATGCGCTCGTCGTCGCCCCAGGCGGCGTAGGCCGCCAGGAGCTGGCCGAAGTTGGCGCCGTAGTCGCCGAGGTGATTGATGCCGACGCAGCGCCAGCCGAGGAACTCGTGGATGCGGTAGATGGCGTGGCCGATGGCGGTGGAGCGCAGGTGGGCGATGGAGAAGGGCCGGGCCAGGTTCGGGGAAGAGAAGTCGATGGCCACCGTGCGGCCGGCGCCCTGGCCGCGGGTGCCGTACTCCCGGCCGGCGGCGGCGATCTCGTCGAGGGTGTGGCCGATGAAGGCGGGCCGGTGGAGGGTGAAGTTGACGTACGGGCCGGCGGCGGCGACGGCGGCGATGCGGCCCCCGGGGCCGGCCTCCGGCTCGATGCGGGCGGCCAGGTCGGCGGCGATCTGCGCCGGGTTGCGGCGCAGCTCCTTGGCCAGGACGAAGCACGGGAGGGCGTAGTCTCCCATGCTCTCCTCCGGAGGCACGGCGAGCAGGCCGCGCACGGTGGACGGGTCCAGGCCGCCGGCGGCGGCCGTCCTCTCGACGATCTCCTCCAGGAAGGGGTTCATCCCGGTTCCCTCACGGCTCGATGGCCCGGCGCATGGCGTCCACGGGCGGCCGCACCCCGGTCCAGATCTCGAAGGACCGGGCGCCCTGGTGGACCAGCATCCCCAGCCCGTCCAGGGCCCGGGCGCCAGCGGCCAGAGCCTGCTCCAGCAGACGCGTGCGCAGCGGCTTGTAGACGATGTCGAGGACGGCCATGCCGTCGTGGAGGACGCTCCCGTCGCCCAGGGGCGAGGACCCGGCCTCCGGCTCCATGCCGATGGAGGTGGCGTTGATCACCAGTCCCGCCTCGCGCAGGGAGCCGCTCTCCGCCAGCGGCGCCACCCGCACCCGGCCGCCATCGTCCATGGCCTCGGCCAGGCTCTCGGCCCGGGAGGCGGTGCGGTTCAGCAGGATCACCTCCTCCACCTCCCCGCGGGAGAGCAGGGCGTGGAGGACGGCCTTCGCCGCCCCCCCGGCGCCTAGGAGGGCGACCTTCGGCGGCAGCCGCTCCAGGCCGCCCTCGCGCAGACTGGCCAGCACCCCGCAGGCGTCGGTGTTGTGCCCCACCAGCCGGCCGTCCCGGTGGTCGATGGTGTTCACCGCGCCGATGGCCCGCGCCTCGGGGGCGACCTCGTCGAGGAAGGAGAGGACCGCCTGCTTGTGGGGCACGGTGACGTTGAGGCCGCGGATCCCGAGGTGGCGCATGGCCGCGCCCACATGGGCGGCGCCCTCCGGCGGCACCGGGAAGGCGACGTACACGTAGTCGAGACCGGTGGCGGCCAGGGCCGCGTTGTGCATCGCCGGGGACGCCGAGTGGGTCACCGGGTGGCCGATGACGCCCAGGATCCCGGTCCGCCCGGAGATCAACCGAGGAGATCCTCCAGGAACTGGTCGGCGATCTCGAGGGACTCGCTCCAGCTGGCCCCGTAGAGGACCTTGATCATCAGGACGCCGCCGCCGAAGACCACGGCGCCGAGCACCAGCAACCGCAACATCGCTCTCATCACGCATTCTCCCTGGCCCTTGGGGCCTGCAACCCGTCGAGTAGATCGAAGAACCCGGGGAAGGAGGCGTCGACGCACCCGGCGTCGTCGATCTCCATCTCCCCGTGGGCGACGAGACCGGCCACGGCGAAGGCCTGCACCAGTCCGGCGTGGCCCCGGCCCTCGATGCGCTCCCCCTTGAGCGGCCGCCCGCCCTCGATGACCACGCCCTCCGCATACTCGCCGACCTTGGCCTCGACCCGCCGCAACTGGCCGACGAGGTGGTCGACGAAGTCGTACTCGCCCCGGCGCAGCGACTCGATGTCGCGGATGATGAACTCCCCCTCCGTCTGGGTCGCCAGCACCGCCAGCAGGGCCACGTGCTCCAGGAGCTCCCGGGCCCGGCGGTCGGCCACCCGGGTCGCCTTGAGCTTGCCGGAGCCCTTGATCAGCAGATCGACGCTGCCGTCGTCGGCCCCGGCGATCTCCAGCTCGCCGCCGATCTGGCGCACGAGGTCGACGAAGAGGCGGTTGCCGGGGCGCACCATCACCCGGCGCACGGCGACCTCCGCGCGGCGTACGGCCAGGGCCGCCACCACCACGGGGAGGGCGCCGGCCAGGTCCCCGGGGACGTCCACGTCCAGGGCCTCCGGCGCCGAGCCCGGCGACAGGGTCAGGCTGCGCACCGGGGGATCGCCTTCGCGGCGGCTCTCCACCGGGACGCCGCGTTCCTTCCACGGCGCCTCGACGCGGTCGCGGCAGGAGGCCGGCTCGCGCACCACCGTCGGCCCTTCGGCGAAGAGGCCCGCCGTCAGCAGGCCCAGCTTCACCGATGCCGGCAGGTCCGCCGCCTCGTGGTCGCCGCCGCCGGGGGCCGAACCGGCCTCCAGCCGAAGGACGCCGTCGGCCTCCGCGGCGGCCGTGACCCCGGCGGGCGCCAGCAGCCGCAGGAGCTGATCCGCCCGGTCCCGCACCGCCTCGGGGACCCGCACGCGGCCGGGCAAGGGCTGCCGCGCCAGGATCGCCAGGGCCGGCAGCACCGCCTCCTCCGAGCCTTCCAGATCGAGGACATCGTCCGCCGGCTCGAGCCCCGCCAGTCCGCGGCCGTCGACGCGGAAGCCGCGGTCCTCGCCCTCGACGCCGACGCCCAGCCGGCGCAGGACGTCCACCGTCCCGGCCGCCCCGGGGGGCACGCCGCCGATGCGGCTGGTTCCCTCGGAGACGGCCGCCATCCACAGGGCCTGGATCGCCCGGTCGCGCTCGCCCGGCACGCGGACCTCGCCCCTCAGGCGCGCCGCCCTCGAGACGGTGCGCACCATCAGGGGCGCCTCGCCCGGTAGCCCACGGCCTCGAGGGTCTCCACCGCGCGGTCGGCCACCCCATCGGCGTCGAACCCCAGCCTCAGGGTCCCTCCCTCTCCCTCGCGCACCTTCATCACCTCGATGTCGTTGATGTTCACGCCCTTCTCCGCCAGCACCGACGCGATCTCGGCGATCACCCCCGGACGGTCCTCGCAGACGACCAGCACCTCCGCCAGCCGGTGGATGAATCCCTTGGCGTCCTTGGGGATGCCGTCGCGGACCCGGTTGGCGTACTCGAAGTCGGCCTCCAGGGCGGCGGCGCCCACCTTGTCCCGCACCTCCCCCAGGCGCGCCAGGAAGCGGTCGACCATCTCGCGGATGCGGTCCGGGTTGGTGGCGCAGATGTCGTTCCAGACCGGCTCGAAGGGGCTGGAGGCGATCCGCGTCAGGTCGCGGAAGCCGCCGGCCGCCAGGGTCAGGAGCAGGCCCTCCCGCTCCTCGTCGAGGAGGCCGACCATCTCCACGAGGGAGGTGGCCAGCAGCTGCGGCAGGTGGCTGATGGCGGCCACCACCATGTCGTGGTCCTCCGCGGACAGCTCGAGGACGCGGGCGCCGAGGCCGCGGAGGAGGTCGCGCAGGCCCTGGTGCAACTCGCCCGGCACGGCGGCGTCGGGCACGAGGATGTAGATCGCGTTCTGGAACAGGAACGGGTCGGCGGCCGTCACCCCCGACTTCTCGGAGCCGGCCATGGGGTGGCCGCCGAGGAACCAGGCGTCGGACCGTCCGGAGCCAGCGGCCGCGGCGGCGATGCGGCGCTTGGTGCTGCCGGCGTCGGTGACCAGCGCCCCGGCGGGGACCGCCGCCATCACCCGCGGCAGGAAGTCGATGATGTGGCGGATCGGCGAGCACAGGAAGACGAGGTCCGCCTCGGCCAGCCCCCGGTCCACCTCCTCGTAGTCCCGGCCCTCGTCGACGGCCCCGAGGGCGACGGCCTTCTCCACCGTCTCGGGCCGGCTGATGCCGACGATGGAGCCGGCGTACCCCGTGCGCCGCAGGGCCAGGCCGATGGAGCCGCCGATCAGGCCGACGCCGACGATGCCGATCCGTTGGAACCGCGAGGCCCGGTTGGCGGTGGTCACCGCTCCCCCTCTCCCGCGCCCTCGAGGATGCGGGCCTCGGCCATGATGCGGTCGAAGATGTCGGCGATCGCCTCCCGGCTGAGGGGCCCCTGGTTCAGGGCCTGGAGCCGCTCGATCAGGGCCCGCTCCCGCGCCCGGTCGCGCACCTGCCGGCCGCTGGCCCGCTTCAGCCGGCCGATCTCTATGGCGTAGCCGAGTCTCTCGTTGATCAGCTCGACGATCCTGTCGTCCACCTCGTCGATGCGGGCCCGCCAGTCATCGATGTCCCTGCCGTCGGCCATGGGCTCACCGCAGCCCCATGGCCCGGCGCACGGACTCCATGGTGGCCTCCGCCGCCGGCCGCGCCCGCTGCCGCCCCGCCTCGAGGATCCCGTCGATGGTCTCCGGGTCGGCGGTGATCTCGGCGTAGCGCCGCCGCACCGGGGCCAGGGCCTCCACCACCACCTCGGCCACCTCCTTCTTCAGGTCGCCGTAGCCCTTGCCCTCGAAGTGGGCCTCGATGGCGGCCTTCTCCTGACCGGAGAGGGCGTGATGGATGGTCAGCAGGTTGTGGACGCCGGGGCGCTCCTCGTCGAAGCGGATCTCCCGCAGCGAGTCGGTGACGGCGCGGCCGATCCTGCGGCGGATCAGGTCGGGCTCGTCCAGCAGCCCGATGGCGTGATGCTGCCCCTCCACCGACTTGGACATCTTCTTCGTCGGGTCGTCGAGCCCCATGACGCGGGCCCCCACCTCGCGGATGACGGGCTCGGGCACGGTGAAGACCTCGCCGTAGAGGTTGTTGAAGCGGCCGGCGATGTCGCGGGCCAGCTCGACGTGCTGCTTCTGGTCGTCGCCCACGGGCACGACGGATGTCTGGTACAGGAGGATGTCGGCCGCCATCAGCACGGGATAGGTGAAGAGGCCCGCGCCGACCCGCTCGCGGCGGCTGCCGGCCTTGTCCTTGAACTGGGTCATGCGCTCGAGCCAGCCCATGGGCGTGTTGCAGATCAGGAGCCAGGTCAGCTCCGTGTGCTCGGGCACGTGGGACTGGACGAAGAGGACGCTGCGCTCCGGGTCGATGCCGCAGGCCACCAGCACCGCCGCCAGCTCCCGCACCCTGGACCGCATCTGGGCCGGCTCGTAGGGCACGGTGATGGCGTGCTCGTCGACGATGCAGAAGTAGTTGTCGTAGCGCTCCTGGTCGGCCACCCAGTTGCGGATGGCGCCGATGTAGTTGCCCAGGTGGGGCTCGCCCGACGGCTGGATGCCGGAGAACACGCGCGGGGCCACGTCAGCTCTCCTCGCCGCCGAGGAGGTCGCGCACGGCGGCGCCCGGGTCTTCGGCCCGCATGAGGGACTCGCCCACGAGGACGGCGTCGACCCCGGCCTCGCCGAGCTGGCGCAGGTGATCGTGGTGCTCGATGCCGCTCTCGCTGACCAGGGTCACTCTCTCCGGCACGAAGGGCCGCAGCTCGAAGGTCGTGTCAAGGCTGGTCTCGAAGGTGCGCAGATCGCGGTTGTTGATGCCCACGGGGGAGGCGTCGGCGGCCAAGGCGCGCTCCAGCTCCTCCCGGGTGTGGACCTCGACGAGGACCGACAGGCCCAGCTCCCGGCCCAGTCCCTGGAGGTCCTCCAACTGGCCGCCGTCCATGACCGCGACGATGAGCAGGGCGGCGTCCGCGCCGATGACGCGGGCCTCGAAGAGCTGGTACGGGTCGATGGTGAAGTCCTTGCGCAACACCGGGATCCCGGCGGCCTGCCGCGCGGACTGGAGGTGGGCGTCGGAGCCCTGAAAGTACGCCTCGTCGGTGAGCACCGAAAGCGCGCGGGCGCCGTTGCCGGCGTAGGCGCTGGCGATCGCCGCCGGGTCGAAGTCCTCGCGGATCACGCCCTTGGAGGGGGAGGCCTTCTTCACCTCGGCGATGAGGGAGACGCCTTCGGCGGCCAGGGCGCCCGCGAAGTCCGCCGGGTCCGGCGCGTCGAGAGCCCGGGCGCGGACCTCGGCCGAGGGCGCGTCGTGGACGCGCCGGGCCAGGAAGTCCCGCTTGCTGGCGACGATCTCTTCGAGGATGCCGGCCATGCCCGCCGCCTCAGGCGTTGCTCACCTCCACGAGCCGGGCCAGGGCCTGCCGGGCCCGGCCCGAGGCGATCGACTCGCGGGCGGCCTCGAGGCCGCCGGCCAAGTCCGATGCCACGCCGGCGGCGGCCAGGGCGGCGGCGGCGTTGAGGAGCACCACGTCGGCCCGGGGTCCCGCGGCGCCGTCGAGGACCTGCCGCAGGATGGCGGCGTTCTCCGCCGCGTCCCCGCCCTTCAGGTCCGCGGCCCCGGCGCGGTCGATCCCGAAGTCGCCGGGCTCGATCTCGTAGGTGCGCACCTCGCCATCGGTCAGCTCGCTCACCCGCGACGGACCGGTGAGGGTGATCTCGTCGAGGCCGTCGAGGCCGTGGACGACGAAGGCCCGCTCCGAGCCCAGGGCGCCGAGGACCCGGGCCTGCAGCTCGGTCAGCTCCGGCGCGAAGACACCCATGAGGTGGCGCGTCGCCCCCGCCGGGTTGGTGAGCGGCCCGAGGATGTTGAAGACCGTGCGCGTGCCCAGCTCCCGGCGGGGGCCGATGGCGTGCTTCATGGCGCCGTGCAGGGCGGGCGCGAAGAGGAAGCCGATGCCGGCCTCGTCGAGGCAGACTCCCACGCGGGCCGGGTCGGCCTCGATGTTGACGCCGAGCTCGGCGAGGACGTCGGCGGAGCCGCATCGGCTCGACATGGCGACGGTGCCGTGCTTGGCCACCGTGCACCCGGCGCCGGCGGCGACGAAGGCGACGGTGGTGGAGATGTTGAAAGTGCCCGAGGCGTCGCCGCCGGTGCCGCAGGTGTCGAGCAGGGGCGGCCGGCCGCCGGAGATGCGCGTCGCCTTGGCCCGCATGACCTCGGTGAACCCGGCCACCTCGTCCTCCGTCTCGCCCTTGCAGCGCAGGGCCACGAGGAAGCCGCCGATCTGGGCGTCGGTCGCCTCGCCGCTCATGATCTGGTCCATCACGGCGGTGGCCGTCTCCCGGTCGAGGTCGCGGCCGGAGATGAGTTGCTGAATCGCGTCCTGGATCATGGTTGGTCTCCTCCTTCGGAAAGCAAGATCCCGGGTTCAATCCCGCGCAAGGAAGTTGCCCAGCAGGCGCTGGCCCTCGGCGGTGAGGATCGACTCCGGGTGGAACTGCACGCCCTCGACGTCCAGCTCGCGGTGGCGCAGCCCCATGACGATCCCGTCCTCTGTCTCGGCGACGACCTCCAGGCAGTCGGGCAGCGACTCGCGGTCGACGATCAGCGAGTGGTAGCGGGTGGCCACGAAGGGGTTGGGCAGGCCGGCGTAGATCCCCCCGCCGTGGTGGTGGATCTCCGATGTCTTGCCGTGCATGACGTACGGAGCGCGGGTGACGACGCCGCCGAAGGCCTGGCCGATCGACTGGTGCCCGAGGCAGACGCCGAGGATGGGGACCTGGCCGGCGAAGCGGTTCACCACCTCGATGGAGATGCCGGCCACGTCGGGCGTGCACGGCCCGGGGGAGATGACGATGCGCTCCGGCGCCAGCCCGGCGATTTCGTCGGTGGTGACGCGGTCGTTGCGGTACACGGACAGCTCGGCGCCGAGCTCGCCCAGGTACTGCACGAGGTTGTAGGTGAAGGAATCGTAGTTGTCGATCACCAGGATCATGAGCCATCCTCCGCGAGCAGGACCGGGGCCGCGGCCGGCGGCGGGGCGACGCCGCCGCGGTGGGCCATCTCCACCGCCCGCAGCAGGGCCTGGGCCTTGTTCACCGTCTCCTCGAACTCGGCCTCGGGCACGGAGTCGGCAACGATGCCGGCCCCGGCCTGCACGTAGGCGGTACCCTCCTTCACCACCATGGTGCGGATGGCGATGCAGGTGTCGAGGTTGCCGGAGAAGTCGAGGTAGCCGATGGCGCCGCCGTAGATCCCGCGCCGCGTCGGCTCGAGCTCGTCGATGATCTCCATGGCCCGCACCTTCGGCGCCCCCGAGAGGGTGCCGGCCGGGTAGCAGGCGAAGAGGGCCTCCAGGGCGTCCATGTCGGGGCGCAACCGGCCGCGGACGTTGGAGACGATGTGCATCACGTGGGAGTAGCGCTCCACCTCCATCATCTCCGTGACTTGCACCGTGTCGTACGCCGAGACCCGCCCCACGTCGTTGCGCCCCAGGTCGACGAGCATGACGTGCTCGGCGCAGTCCTTGGCGTCGGCCAGCAGCTCGTCGGCCAGGGCCGCGTCCTCCTCCTCGGTGGCGCCGCGGCCCCGCGTGCCGGCGAGGGGACGCACCTCGAGGGTGCCGTCCTGCACCCTCACCAGGATCTCCGGCGAGGCCCCCAGGACCTGCAGGTCCTGCAAGGTCATGTGGAACATGTACGGCGACGGGTTCACCGTGCGCAGCACCCGGTAGACGTCGAAGGGGTCCCCGGTCAGGTCCAGCTCGAAGCGCTGGGCGAAGACGATCTGGAAGGCCTCCCCGGCGCGGATGTAATCCAGGCAGCGCTCCACGCCCTCCGTGAATCGCTCGCGGGTCATGTTGGAGCGCACCTCGCCGGGCTCGCCGATGCCCTGCAAGGCTCGGTGCGGCACCGGCCGCGCCAGGATCTCCTCGACCTCGGCGATGCGCCGGCCGGCCTCCTCGTAGGCCTCCTGAGCGGTGGTCCCGCCGGCGGCGCCGACGTTGGTGATGATCATCACCGTGTGCCGCAGGTTGTCGAAGGCGACCACCGTCTCGTAGAGGGCGAAGACCATGTCGTCGAGGCCGAGGTCGTCCTCGCCCGTGTCAGGAATCTCCTCCACCAGGCGCACGCCGTCGTAGGCCAGGTAGCCCACGGCGCCGCCGGTGAACGGCGGCAGCCCCGGCAGGGAGGCGCCCCGGCGCGGCTCCATGATCTGGCGCAGGGCCTCGCGCGGGTCGGCCTCGAAGTCGCGCGTGCTGCCGGTCTCGCGGTCCTCGATGGATACACGGTGGCCGCGCGACCGGAACAGCAGGCTCGGACGGATCCCGAGGAAGGAGTAGCGCCCCGCCCGTTCTCCTCCCTCGACGCTCTCGAAGAGGAAGGTGAAGTCGCTCTCCTCGCGCAGCTTCAGGTAGGCCGACACGGGCGTCTCCGTGTCGGCGAGGATCTCGCGGTACACGGGCACCGTGAAGCCTTCGGCGGCCAGTTCCGCGAAACGCTCCAGCGTGGGCCCGAGGCCCGTGGCTGTGGTGTTCATCTCAGTTGCTCCGCTCGTTGCGGACGCGGTTCACCGGCAGCGGAAACGGCAAGAGCCCGTTGGGCACGGAAAAGGCCGCGAGCGCTGTCGGTGCGCCCGCGGCCTGTGTGGTTTCCGTCTGCCGGTCACCCGCCTTACGGGTGGACGCACCTCTGTCCTGTCTCGTAGGACCAGAAGCGCCACCACCATCGGCGCGGGTTGTCGGTGCGATTGTATGTCATTTTGTGCGTGCTCCGTGCGCTTCGAATCGAGTCTTCGATACTAAGGACCGCGCCCACCGGTGTCAACCGGTGCGTATCTTTGAGCGCCGTCGGCAGCGGATCACCCACGAGAGGTCATCCATGACCACCATCACAGTCCGTGTACCGGCCGGGCTCCGTGGAATGCTCGACAAGGCCTCTGCGGAGCTGGGGCGCACGCGGTCCGACATCGTCCGGCAGGCGCTGGAACGTTATCTGGAGGACCTCGACGACCTCACCCTTGCCGAGGAACGGCTCCGCGATCCGACCGATCCGGTCCTGGAGTGGGAGCCCGTGAGGCAGAAGCTACTCGGACCCGAATAAGGCGTCCTGCACCGCGGGATTGTCCTAAGCCGAAAGCGCTGCCTTGAACCGCTCGACAACGCCCTCGTTGATGTGGAGTGGATTCAGCCTCTGCATCCGGCGTGCGACAGCCAGTGCACGGCGCCTCGTGAGGGCGCCGCCAGCAACCAGGTCCACCATGAGGCCGAGGCCGAATCTCGTCTTCACCCCGTGACGTCTGCAGAGACGCCGGAGCGCACCGTCATTCGTGACGCAAGTCCAGCCCTCCTCGCGACACGCGACCAGGCAGAGGCAATCATTGAAGGAAACACCGGACTCGACCTCGGACGCCTGCGCCAACCGCTCTGTTTCGACGGCGACAACTTCCATGCCGAGTTGCGTGCACTGCGCCGCCCCGAGGCCCCGCACCTCCTCCAGCACGGGAGCCAGGACTACCAGCCGGCCCATATGGGCCGCCACGAGCTCCAGGACTTCCAACGCCGCGTCCCGGTAATCGATGAGGACATCTGCATCGGCGAGAAGCACCGTTTCGACCATCTTGATCTACCCCGCCCACTCACGCGCCTGACTCCTCATCTCTTCCCGGGTCAGGCCCAGGATCTCGGCTGCCCTTCCCATTGAGAGGTTGCCCTGCTCAAGGGCCTGCCGCACCAGCCGCGAGAGTCGGTTCTCGATGAAGTCATGCCTGGAGAGACCATCGGGCTCGCCCGAGCGGCTCCAGTTCCAAGCGAACTCGCTCTTCTCAAGGGCCAGAGGCTCCTGGGTTCTTCGCAGGGTCTTGCCGAAACGGCCCTGATGCTGCCGCTGGAAGGCGCCCCAGATACTCGATGTTTCGCGCTCCGTCTCCACGAGCCGGTATAGCACGGTCTTGTAACTCACTCGAAAAATACGCTTGACCTTGAGGACCCGGACGAGGAGCGGGTGTCCCCGGGTCTCCTCCCACCGTGGAGCGAAGGCGGTCTCCGGCATCAGGAACTGGCTCGCAAAAGCGTCTGCCTCCCGCTCCGTAGCCAACGAGGGTTCGGTAGCCTCCCGCTGGTACTCGGCCGGATGGAGCAACAGGTGACCTAGTTCATGCACCGCGGTGAAGATCCAGCGCTCTACTGAGATCCGATCCCAGGTATTGACCACCACCGCCGGACCTCCATCGGCCTCCGCCACGCTCAACCCGAAGAAGGAATCGCTCTTCTTGTCGAGAAGCAGGAGCTTCACCCCGTTCTCCTCAAGCAACCCACAGATGTCTCGCACCGGCTCTTCTTGCCCGATTCCAATGGCTCCACGGGCTGCCCGTGCGGTTTCAACTGGACTCCCAGATCGAGTGCCCACAGGCCGGAACCGGAAGGCGCACAACTCCCCCAGATCAGACTCGATCTGGCTATAGGCCTCTAGCCACCTGGAAACCTCTGCCAGAATCTGGGCACGCCCGAGAACGCGGGCACTGGCCCGAAAACGCACGGTCTCCAGAACCCGCACCGGCGAGATGAGGTCGCCCACCGGAACCTGCAGTGCTCTCCCCAAGGCGGAGAGACTCCGCGACCTCGGTACAACCGCACCCCGCTCGATTTTCCCAAGCGCGATCCTAGAGATTCCTGCCCTCTCGGCGAGCTTCTCCTGGGTCAACCCCCGGTCTAGTCGCAACCGGGCGACATTCGCCGCAATGTGCTCACCAGCCATCGTCTTGCCTCCGCGAACTTGACAAGGTAACCACAGATCCCATATTTGTCAATATGATATCTTTACTTCCTCCCCTCACGGCGCCAAGCGGGCAAGGACCAGGGACCCACCCGGGCGCCAAGGAGAATCGTCACAGTGAAGCCAAGATTGACCCTCTACCCGCTCGGTAACGCAGACTCTTGCCTGATCGAGCTTACTGATGGGCGCCTTCTCCTCATGGACTTCTCCGCAGCGCGAGGAGACGACCCAGAAGACCTCCGTATTGACCTTCCAGATGCCCTTCGGGAGGACCTTGGCACTCGCAGGGATGTGGACGTGCTAGCGATCTCTCACTTGGACGAGGATCACTACGGCGGAGTCAGCGACCTCTTCTATCTTGACCATGCGGCCAAGTACCAGAGCGACGACCGGATCAGAATCCGTGAACTCTGGGTGCCCGCCGCCGTCATCGTCGAGGAGGGACTCGACGCCACGGAGGCCAAGGTCATTCGGGCGGAGGCACGGTACCGGCTCAAGGAGGGCAAGGGCATCCGCGTCTACTCACGCCCCGAGGCCCTTGAAGAATGGCTCAACCAGCAGGGCCTCAACCTCACAGACCGAGCGCACCTCATCACCGATGCCGGATGTGTCGTGCCTGGCTTCTCGTACGCATCCGGTGGAGTAGAAATGTTTGTTCACTCCCCGTTTGCCGAGGCGGCTTCTGACGGCCGCGCCATCGTGAGGAATTCCTCCTCACTTGCACTGCAAGCAACGTTTAAGGTTGGGGACCGATTCACCCGTGTTCTCTTTGCCGCCGATTTACACCACGAGGACCTCGCCGGAGTTGTCCGCGTGACCAAAGCACACGCTAACGACGAGCGTCTCCAATGCGATGTCGTCAAGCTGCCTCATCACTGTAGCTATCTCTCCCTCGCCCCCGAAAAGGGAACCATTTCGACCCAGCCGGTTCCAGAGGTCGAGTGGCTCTACCAGAACCAGGGTCAATCCAGAGCGATCCTGGTGTCGTCCAGCGACCCCATTCCCCCCGAGGACACTATTGATCCTCCTCATCGCCAGGCAGCTAAGTACTATGCAACAGTGGCCGGCCTTCTCCGAGGAGAGTTTGCCGTCACGATGGAGCATCCCAAGCAGAGCGCGCCCGAGCGGCTCATCATCGAGATTGGCAACCTCGGCGCCTCCCTAAAGAAGAGCACCATAGTCGGTGGCCCACTCCTGAGCCGCGCGGCACCGCGGGCCGGTTGATGACCAAGGACTGCTGGCTGTCCCCACAGGGAGTCCTGTGCAAGGACAGCACCGCCCTTCCTCCCCGTGCTCGTGAGTTGGCGGAGCGCTTGGCAGCAAGCGAGATTCCTTTTGCACGTCTCCTATCCCTCTCAGAGTCCAACGGTACGGGAATCGTCACCCTCGAGGTCGATGTGGAACTCGCACAAGATCGGGTCTACGACATCCGTCCCCGTGAGCGGATTTCAGTCGAATTCTGCCACGATGATGCGCAAGCGCCGGAGGTTCTTGCCCTACGTAGTTCCTTTCCCCTTGTACCACATCTAAACTTACGTCCTTCCGAGCTCCCCAGAAGTCTTTGTCTCTCTGCGGCCCCTTGGAGTGAGCTGCGTACTTGGTGGACACCGGGTCGTTTCGTAACGGACCTGCGCGCGTGGCTTGAGGCAACGGCACGGGGTGATCTACATGGGGACGATCAGCCCCTAGAGCCACTACTCCTAGGTACAGGTGTGCCACTCATTCTACCGACCGAGATCAGGGAAGGAGCAAGACCGATTCGCCTTGACGTACTCGTCGTCAAGACACCCGAGATGGAACGGCCCGTCCTCGTCGCACGAGACCCGGAGGACATCCAAGACTTTGAGCGGGCCTACGCCATCGAGTCAATTGCCACTGTTCTCGTCGGCACCGCGCAACAGCACGGAATCATCGCACGTACGCCACGTACACTCGCACAGCTCCATGACCTCCTTACTCCCGCCCGTATTGACACGCTTGGGGCCCTGATGTCTCGACTTGAGGATTGGCGACAAGACGACGAACTACTTGCCCGAAAGCCCATTCTAATCACAGTTCTCCCTAAAGTCCGAAGCAACGGCCAGGCCGTGGAGGCCACGGACATTTTCGCCTTCTCCATCGAGGAAACAGTCACGACACTTGGGGAAAAGCTCGGTCTATGGCAGATAACAGGGGGACACGCCGGCTTTCTGATCCCCCGCGCTACCCCTAACGCTGACGCGGTCCCGCTGGTATGCCTACACCCTGTGTCCCAGCTCTCTATGGGAACCGCGGCACAGGTGACCGGACGAGGCCCCGACCTACGCAAAGCAGTGGCCGTGGGACAAGGGGCTCTCGGCTCCCAGGTGGTCTCAAATTTGATTCGCACTGGGTTCGGCTCATGGACCCTTATTGATCACGATGTACTCTTGCCCCACAACCTCGCGCGCCATGCCCTCATCGGCCGAAGCCCGGGCTTCCCGAAGGCTCAGCATATGGCAGTCGCCTTGACGGATACAGTTCAGGACTCCGTGGTGCAGGCTCTGGTCTGTGATGTGCTCAATCCAAGAGACAAGTCGGAGGATCTCACTGCGGCTCTGAGTGAGGCGGATGTCGTGTTCGATTTCTCCGCGTCTATCGCGGTGGCACGCCATCTAGCCGATGATACTCTTGTGAAAGCACGCCGACTCTCGATCTTCTTGGGTCCAAGCGGCAGATATCTCGTGATACTTGCCGAGGACGCCAGCCGGACCGTAACCCTCCATGAGTTGGAGGCACAGTACTACCGCCTGCTCATCCAAACGGAGAGTCTTCACGACTTCTACCTAGATGAGGCCATATCACTTCGATACGGCGGCTCCTGCGCCGACATCTCACTTCACATCCCTCAGGATCGTGTGGGACTACACGCGGGGATAGCGACTGGCGCAGTACAGCGCCTTACAGGAGAAGGGTTCATTTCCGTTTGGCACCTGACAGATGAACTCTCTGTTCAGCGACACTGCCTATCGGTTGCGGTCAGCCAATGGTTTGAGGGATCGAACTGGACGATAGGTATCGACTCCCGTCTCGAGGGTCACCTCCTGACGCTTCGTCGCAATGCTCTGCCATGTGAGACTGGGGGTGTTTTGGTCGGGGTGGTGGACACGCACCGGAAGACTACTCTAGTTGT
The DNA here is from genome assembly GCA_964291625.2 of Candidatus Latescibacterota bacterium. Classification (GTDB taxonomy): domain Bacteria; phylum Latescibacterota; class UBA2968; order UBA8231; family UBA8231; genus UBA8231. The sequence goes on from OZ220089.1 coordinate 1,711,380, forward strand.
GGATGCACTACCGGCACCCCCGGATAGCGAAGAGTGGCCAACCGCATTCATCCGCGGCTCAGTCGGGCTTCGCGAACGCGTGGAGAGAATCACAGAGTGGACAGGTCAGGCCGTACACTACATAGGAGAGTGGCATTCGCATCCTTCAGGCAGCTCGTTGGGAATGAGTCCTGACGATGAGCAGGTCCTACGGTTCGTGGCCAAGCACATGCGATCAGACGGACTTCCGGGAATCGTCTTGATCGTCGGAGACACAGGGGTTCAGTGCCACATCGGAGATAGCTAGAGGATCGTCTGCGGGGTGCTGATGTACCATCTTGGACTTGCGTTGTCTGGAGGGGGTTCTCGCGCCGCCGCATTCCATTGTGGAACGGTCACAGCTCTTTCCGAGCTGCATCTAGTTGACGAGATAGACGTTGTTTCTACGGTATCTGGGGGCTCTCTCTTTGGTGCTGCTTGGATGGCAGCAAAGATTGGGGGACAGAGCTTGGGGGAGTTCACCCGGAATATGCAGGCAGAACTGTCCCGCGGGTTCATCGTTAGGTCAATCAGGCCGTCCCTGCTCCGCGTGTTGATCCCTACTGCATCGTACTCTCGAACTCACCTGCTCGCAGAGACCTTTGATCGCATCCTGTTCCAGGGACTTACCCTCGGGCGTCTCCCTGAACGCCCGGCTCTGTGCATAAACACGACAGTATTGAATACGGGCCAGATAGCGAAATTGACCCGGGATGGATTCTCGGCTTGGGGAATCGCGGTCCCTGGAGGCGACCCCCCCCATGTGGTGCCTTGGGCAAACTTTCCCTTGGCACGTGCCGTCGCCGCCTCTGCAGCGTTCCCCATCGGCCTGCCACCTCTAACCCTAGGGCTAAGGGACTTCCCACGCGGGACCGAATTCAGAGGCTCGCTGGCTGGGGCGAAGGGAATCTGCCTTACTGACGGTGGTGTGCTTGAGAACCTTGGAATTCAGACTCTCTTGAAGAGCCGGCGCTATGCCTCGTGGAACCTCGTTGTGAGTGATGCGGGTGTTCATGACCGACCTTGGCGGAATGGAGGGATTGTCGACTCAGCCAGGGGTTTCGGCATGTGGGTCTTGAGCGGACAGACTCTTGGTCGGCTCATGCTGTTGATGAACGACAAGCAGAACCGGTGGGCAAGGCACGAGGTCCACAACGAGTTGATTCGCTCGTGGCTCGCTGATGAATTGAGGCGGAGCTCCAGCGCTTCTCTCAAGGGTGTAGCGAGCTACTTGGACCACGAACCAAACCTGCGACGACGGGCACTCCTGTTTGTACGCGTGGCCCAGAGTTGGAACTCCTTCTTTGCTTCAATCCCGAGATGGAGACTCGTGGAGCTCGCCGAACGTTCTGGAGGGTCCGAATCCGCGATACCTTCCAATGACGATCCCGCACGCATCGTAGACTACCTGGAAGGGGTAGGCTGCGACCTCTCCGCGGCGGTGCACTATCATGGCCAACTTGGAGGAGACAGTAGTGCGGAAAGACTGAACCGGGTGAGGACTGGATTCTCCTCCTTGTCCCCAGAGACCATTCGGCGCCTTGCAGCACATGCAGCTTGGCAAGTCCACGCGGCACACTCGGTCTATTTCCCTAAGGGCTGAGCGACTGGATCGGTTGGGGGAGCTTGACCTCCCTCCCCCCCACCTCGCCGTTCACTTAGAGCCCCCAACGATGGGCACGTCGCCCACCCGGTGCGAGTTTGGCCCTCTCGAAACGTTCAGCCCGCCATCTCCTCCACCGCCGCCGCCAGCCGGTCCACGTCGGCCTCGCCATTGTAGATGTGGGTGGAAACCCGGAGCGCGTTGTAGCTCTCTCCCTCCACGTCGTCGTCGGGGACGCAGGCATAGGTCCCCTGGGCGACCTTGACGGCCATGTCGTGCTCCTCCAGGAGCCGGCGCGCCAACAGACTTGCGCTCAGGCCGTCCACCGAGAAAGTGAGGATTCCCCCGGAGAGCTCCGGCTGCGCCGGAGTGAGGATCCTCACCTTCGGAATCCGCTCCAGGTGCCCCCGCAGGCGGGCGCTCAGCTCCCGGCAGCGGGCCTCGACGCGGTCCCGGCCGAGGAGGTTGTGGAACTCCATGGCCACGCCGTGGCCGAGGATCCCGGCCACGTCGCGGGTGCCGGACGAGGCCGAGTAGCCGGCGTATCCGGAATGCAGAAAGACGGGTTGCACCCGGTCCTGCACCTCCCGGCGGATGTAGAGCAGGCCGCTGCCCTTGGGGGCGAGCATCCACTTGTGGCTGCTGGAGGCGAAGGTGTCGACTTCGAGAGCCTTCACGTCGACGTCGAGCATCCCCGGGGAGTGGGCCCCGTCGCAGACGAGCAGGACCCCGCGGGGGCGCGTGATGTGGGCCGCGTCGGCCAGCGGATACCGCATACCCGTGATCGTGTCGACGTCCATGAGGCTGCACACCCGCGTGCGGGGGGTCAGATGCCGCTCCAGTAGATGGAGGAACTCGTCCTTGTCCCTCAGTGGAGTCGGCATCTTCAGGTATTTCACGACGACGCCGCGGTGCTTCCTGACATGCTGCCAGCAGACCATGCCGCCGCCGTGCTCGTGGTTGGTGGTGAGCACCTCGTCCCCCGGTTCCCAGTCGATGCCGGTGGCGACGCCGTTCATGCCCTCGGTGGTGTTGCGCGTGAGGGCGATCTCCGACACGTCCGCCCCGAGGAACTCGGCGGCCAGACGGCGGACATCCTCCATCCGACTCCCCAGGCCGCCGAAGGTGTTCTTCACCGGATCGCCTTCGAGCTGGTGGTCGTACCGGGCCACGGCCTCGGTGACGGCCTTCGGCACGGCGCCGCAGCTCCCGGTGTTGAAGTGCGCGAAGCCAGGCTTCAACTGGAACTCCCGCCGCAGGCGGCTCCACCTGGAGGCCCCCGCCCCCGCGGCGGCCAGGTCCTTCTCCAGCTCCTCCAGCCCCCGGGCCGCCCCGGACAGCCCGGGCCAGGGCATCGTGGCCGTCGCCAGGGCCTTGACGAATCCCCGCCTCTGCATCAGGAAGAGACGACCTCCGCGTCGACGAGCCGGCTGCCCGTGCCGGTGGTCACGCAGTAGCTGAACCCGCCGGAGGTGCCGGCAGCGCCGCTGCGGCCCTGCTTGTCCAGGGCGATGAAGAAGCAGGAGAGCTGCTCCGCCGGGCGCGGGTCCCGGCGCAGGATGTGGCCCACCGTCTCCACGCAGGCCGACTGCGGATCGGCGCCGCGCGCCATGAGGTCGACGACGCGGTACGAGCCGCAGTAGCGCATGATGTTCTCGCCGAGGCCGGTGGCCCCGGCGGCGCCCACCTCGCCGTCCACGTAGAGACCGCCCCCGACGATGGGCGAGTCGCCCACCCGGCCCGCGAGCTTGTATCCCCAGCCGCTGGTCGAGCAGCCGCCGGCCAGGCGGCCGCCGCCGTCCCGGCCGAGGAGGGCGATCGTGTCGTGGCTCTCCGAGATCGGCGGCGGCCCCTGCTGCTCCCGGCGCCAGGCCTCCCAGCGCTGGCGCCGGTCCTCGGTCAGCAGACCCGCCGACTCGAACCCCTCGTCCAGGGCGAAGCGCCGGGCGCCTTCGCCGGCGAGCATCGCGTGGGGGGTGACCTCCATCACCCGGCGGGCCACCGAGACGGGGTGTTCGATCCCCTCGAGGGCGGCGACGCTGCCCGCCCGCTGTCCCTCGCCGTCCATGAAGCAGGCGTCGAGCTGCACGACCCCGTCGGCGTTGGGCGTGCCTCCGAGGCCGACGGAGTGCTCCTCCGGGTCCGCCTCCACGAGGCGGATGCCCTGCTCCACCGCGTCCAGCAGGCCGCCCGTGTCCAGCGTCCTGACGGCGGTCTCGTTGGCCGCCCGGCCGAATGCCCAGGTGGAGACGAAGACGGGGCCGCTCCGGGGGGAGGGGGCCGGACCGGCGCGATGGGACGCCATGTTGGGCGCCTCCTCGGCCTCACCCCTCCAGGATCTCCCGCACCCGGCGCGCGATTTCGGCCTCGTCGCCGTCCTCCACCGTGTACATGGAGAACCCCACCGAGGCGCCCTCGCCGTGGGCCCAGATGGAGGGGTTGCCCCGCTCCAGGAGGTCCGCCAGGCCGGCGCCGTCGACGGGGGCTTCCGCGCCCAGGATCAGCCCCAGGCTGGTGACGCTGTCGCCGTCGGCCGGCACCAGGCTCACACCCGGCAGGCCGGCGAGCCGGTCGCGCAGGACCCGGCCCCGGCGGCTGGCCGCCTCGTCCCGCGCCGCATGGTTCTCCTCGCGCAGCCACTCCCTCAGGGCGGTGACCACGCCCACCACCTCCTGGCGGTCGATCTTCAGGGGGCGGCCGTAACCGGAGAAGCCGCGCCGCTCGAAGGCGGCGAAGGCGTGGGCCCGGGCCGCTTCCACCAGCTCCCGGCGGCCGCACAGCAGACCCGAGGAGTTCGGCGCGCCGAAGTACTTGGCGCCGAAGCCGACGAGGTCGGCGCCGCAGGTGGCGAAGTGGCGGAAGACGTCGAGGGGCTGCACGCGCCAGGCGGCGTCGCCGATCACGGGGACGCCGGCGTTGCCGGCGATCTCCAGGACCTCCTCCAGGGACAGGAATCCCGCCGGCTCGGCGACGCAGGGGTAGAGCACGGCCGCCGTGCCGCGGCCCAGGGCGGCGGCGAAGTCGTCGCGGGTGCACGACTCGGGGGTGCCGGACTCGACGAGACGCGCCCCGGTCATGCGCACGACGCGGTCGTACTTGTAGCGCTGCGGCGCCTGGATGACGACCTCGCCCTTGAGGCCCGAGGTGTCGGGAAGCCGCTCCATGAGCTCCGGTTCGTCGCCGGTGATGCAGGCCGCCGTGCCGAGGACCAGGGCGGCGGCGCAGCCGGGGGTCACCAGGGCCGCCTCGCACCCGAGGAGGCCGGAGACGACGACGCCGCTGCCGGCCAGGAGCTGGTCCATGTCGACGTAGTAGCGGCTCGACAGCTCCATGGCCGCCGCCACCGTCGGCGAGGGCGCCGAGCCCCCGAGCATGGTGAGGTTGCCCTTGGCGTTGATCACGGGCACGGCGCCCAGGTCTGCATAGAGGTCTCGGGCCTGCGTCGGGTCCACGGGTCTCTCCTTCAGGGGTGCGGCCGGGGCGGGCCCAGCTCGTCGAGAACGGGTTCCGGCGGCATCAGCAGAGGCCGGCCGTTGAGGTCCAGCCGCAGACGCAGCCAGTCGATCCAGAAAGGACTCTCGGCGGGGCCCCGGGCGCCCCCCAGCAGGTCGGCCAGGGCCGGCAGGGAGAAGGGCTCCGCCGGCGGCCGCTCCACCACGCGCAGCCGCCCCGCGTCGAGGCCGGCCCGCTCGCCGGCCGCGGCCAGGGCCGCTTCCAGCCCGCCCAGGGTGTCCACCAGGCCGGCCTGCAGGGCGCCGGATCCGGACCACACGCGGCCGCGGGCGACGGCCTCGATCTCTTCCGGGGTGCGGCCCCGGGCCTCGGCGACGCGGTCGACGAAGCCGTCGTAGAGCGTCTCCAGGGCGGCCCCGAAGAGAGCCGCCTCCTCGTCGTCGAAGGGGCGGTCGGGCAGGGTCCCGCCAAGCAGGGGCAGGGGCATGCCCAGGCCGAGGTCGGCGTGCTCGCCGGCCTGCACGTAGTCGACGGACAGCCCCAGCCGCTCGCGGAAGCCCTGGTTGTAGAGCCAGCTCGCCCAGACGCCGATGTTGCCGGTGACGGTCTCGGGGGTGGCGGTGATGGCGTCCGCCTCCATCGACACCCAGTAGCCGCCGGAGGTCGCCCAGCGCCCCTGGGAGACGACGAGGGGCTTCTCGGCGCGGACCTCGCGGATCGCCTCGGCCACCAGGTCCGAGGCCAGCGGGTCCCCCCCGGGGGAGTCGATGCGCAGGACCACGGCGCCGATCCGCTCCTGGCCGCCCAGGTCGCGCAGCTCCCGGGAGAGCTGGCGGGCGCGGATCCCGGTGTCCATGGCGCAGACGCCGAGGGCGTACACGAGGGCCACCGTGGGCGGCGCCCCCCACGCCTCGTCCACCGGCGGCGGCGGCAGGTCGTCCAGGGACGGTCCCTCCTCGGCGTCCCAGCGTCCCACCGAGTCCACGAGGCCCCGGGCCAGGGCGGTCCCCGGCGTGAACAGGGCGACCTCGTCCACCAGCCCGTCGAAGGCCTCCGGCGTCAGGCCGCGGGCCTCGCTGATGTCGGATCGGGCGCGTTCGTAGGCGCCGTCCACGAGGGCCTGCATCTGCTCGCGCTCCGCCCCGGACATGTCGGTGCGGGTGAAGGCCTCGGGACCGGTCTTGTACTCGTGATAGTGCCAGGCCTGGCTGCCGATGCCGAGCTTGTCGAGAGCGCCGCGCAGGTAGAGCCGGCCGGCGGCGAACCCCTGGAAGGCGATCCCCCCCAGCGGGTCGAGGACGACGTGGTCCGCCGCCGAGGCGAGGTGATAGCCGCGCAGGTCGGCGCGGTCCACGTGCACCACGACCCGCTTGCCCGCCTCCCGGATGCGCTGCAGGCGCCGGCGCAGCTCCCAGGACATGGCCGGGTCCAGCCGTACCTCCGAGAGGTTGACGGCGACGCCGGCCAGGGCGGGATCGCGCTCCACCCGGCGCAGGGAGAGGAGCAGGTCGAGGTGGGAGCGGCCGTCGTCGAAGAAGGGGGCCACACGGTGCTTCACCGGGCCGCGCAGTTCGAGCCGGGCCATGCGCGGCCGGCGCCGGTGCAGGGGCGCCAGCACGGTCCCGCGGTTGGGTCCGAGGCGAACCAGGAAGAGGTTGCGCGAGCGGTCCCCGTCGCGGCGGGACCGCGTCCACAGCCCCAGTCCGCCCAGCTCGACGCGCAGACCGGCGGTGACCGCCCCGTCCTCGTGGTACCTCGCCGACAGGTGCATCCCCTCCCACAGGCGCACCTCGCCCCCGGCGTTCCAGGTCTCTTCGCCGGAGTCGGCGCCGGCGGCCTCGCCGTACACGGTCAGCCGCGGCGAGCCGAAGGGACGCAGGCCCACGTGGCCGGCCCACTCGCCGGTGTCCCCGTCGAGGGAGGCCGTCCAGGTGGCGCCCAGGGAAAACGCGGTCGACGGCTGCCACACGGCGCCGGCGACCCACACGGGCCGGCGGCCGTCCTGGCTCGACCACCCCCAGGCGAGGCCGGCCGAGGCGCCGCGGTCGCCGGCGCCGAAGCCGAGCCGGTAGTCCCGGTATCCCTCGCCGCCCTCGGTGCGGCGCAGGAACCCGAAGCCGAGATGAGGCACGGCGGTGAACATCCCCCACTCGGCGGAGCCGTCCCCGCCGCCGGCGGAGGACCACGCCGCGGCCGACTCCGCCGCTTCGAGGCGGGCCAGGACGGCGGGATTCAGGTAGCCCAGCATCCCCGCCGGAGCCACCCCCGGCGGCGCGGGGGCCAGCTCGCTGCGCGCCGCGTAGGGGGCGAACTGGCCGGCGGCGGGCGCGGCGGCGAGGAGTAGCAGCAGGGGCCAGGCCGGACGGGTCGGGCGCCTCACGCAGACTCCTGGAACTGGCTCAGGTCGCCGGATCCCCGGCGCAGGACCACGGCCTCGTCGCCGACGAGGGAGACGACGCTGGAGGGCAGCACCGGCAGCTGGCCGCACTCGAGGATCAGGTCCACGTCGTGGCCCAGCTCCTGCTCCAGTTGCAGGGGATCGGTGATCGCGTCCTGTTCGGAGCGGTTGGCGCTGGTGCTCAGGATCGGCCGCCCCAGTTCCTTCACCATGGCCGCCGTCACCGGGTGGTCGGGGATGCGGATGCCCACCGTCTTCTGGCGGCTGCGCAGCAGGCGCGGGGTCTCCTTGGTGGCCGGCAGCACGAAGGTGTAGGGCCCGGGCAGCAGGCGCCGCAGGGTCCGGTAGGCGTAGTTCGACACCCGGGCGTAGCGGGCGATGTCGTTGAGGTCGGCGCAGACGAAGGACATCGGCTTGCGGGCGTCGCGGCCCTTGATGCGCCGGATGCGCTCCACCGCCGTCTTGTGGGTGATGTCGCACCCGAGGCCGTAGATCGTGTCGGTGGGGTAGATGATGACGCCGCCGCCGCTCAGGACTTCCACGGCGCGGCGCAGGTGCCGGCCCTTGAGGTGCTCGGGATCGATGGACAGCACGTCGGCCACGGTCGGACTCCCCGGTTGGGCCCGGCGAGATGGTGCGCAGGCGCCGGGCGGGACCGGATGAATATAGCAGGTCCTCCGAGAGCGGGTCCTCCGCAACCGGCCCTGGGCGCGTCCCGACCGAACGGGCCGGGCGCGCCCAGGGCGCAGTGCCGGAGGGCCTTGCCGCTCCCGGGAGGGGGGTCTACTTCAGCAGCGTGGTCCTGCGGCTGAGGATGCCGTTGGGGCTGACCAGGCGATAGTGGTAGACCCCGCTGGCCAGATCCTCGCCGACGAGCTGCACCGACCAGGTGCCGGCCTCGCGGAAGCCCTGCACGAGGGTGGCCAGCTTCTGTCCGGTGTTGCTGTAGAGAGTGAGACTGACCTCGCCGCCGACGGGCAGCGAGTAGCGGATCGTGGTGCCCGGGTTGAAGGGGTTGGGGCTGTTGTCGAGCTCGTAGGCCGCGGGCACCGAGGACGAGAGGCTGCTCTCCTCGAAGAGGATGGCGGTGTCGGGGCCGGTGAAGTCGCCCTGCACCACGATCCCGAGCCGACTGATGAAGGTCCAGCCCGCGATCCACAACTCCGACTCCCTCGAGGAGAAGGCGCCCAGGTAGTTGGTGGACGTGTAGAAGCCGTTGGACGGCGGGGTCAGGGCGCCGGAGGTCGCGGGGCCTGCGGCCACGGGCCGCGGGTCGAGGCCGCCGTCGATGGTGCGGCTGATGCCGCGCAGCTGCGGGTCCTCGATGCGGTTGCCGCCGTCCAGCAGGGCCGTCTGCACGAAGCCGTCGTCCTTCGGGTCGCCGCAGCCGTCGCCGGAGCAGTCTGCGACGCCGCCCACGTCGTCGCCGGCGCCGAAGCCCCACCAGATGTTGTTCCGCAGCTTGAGGGTGCCCTCCTCCAGGCGGTTGCGGCTGTCCTCGCCGTCGGGCAGGTCCTCCACGTCGACGCCGGCGCCGACGAAGTCGGTGAAGATGCTGTTGAAGTAGCTGCCTGCCCAGTTGTCGCGAAGCTTCAGGGCCTCGGGGTTGTCGGGGTTGCTGGCTTCGACGCCCGAGCCGACGAAGGTGGCGTTCCAGATCTGCGGGGTGGCGTAGGGCTGCCCGTCCTCGGGATCGGTGCCGCCGTCGTGCTCCCCGGCCCGGTCGCCGATCTCCTCGGCCTGCACGGCGAACCAGAACTGGTTGTCGCCGCGCCAGCCCTCGTCGATGTCGAAGGAGTCGTCGCCGTTGAAGGCGCTCACCAGGTAGCGGCTGTTCACCGTGCCGCCGAACCACTCGAAGCCGTCGTCCTGGTTGTTGTAGACCTCCACGTACTCGACGACGGTGCCGCTGCCCACGGCGCCCATGGTCAGGCCGTTGATCTCGTTGCCGGCGCCGATGTCGGTGCCGCCGTAGCGGATCGAGACGTAGCGGAAGACGCCGGAGTCGTCGCCGTCGTCGGTGCCGCCGTAGGCGCCGCGCGGCTCGGTGGTGGGAATGCCCTCGATGGCGCCGACGCCGGTGGAGGTGTTGATCACCGCCTTGCCGAGGAGGATGACGCCGCCCCAAAGGCCGCGGGTGTCGAGGGGCAGGTCGAAGGGATCGGAGACATCGTCCGCCTCGGCGGTGAAGATGATGGGGTTGTCGCGGGTTCCCTCGGCGAAGATCCGGCCGCCCTGGGCCACGATCAGGGCGCTGGCGTTCTCCCCCTGGCCCGGCTTGCCGCGGACCACGGTGCCGGGCTCGATGGTGAGCGTCGCGCCGTCGTCGACGAAGACGAAGCCGTTGAGCACGTAGGTGTGGCCGGTGTCCACACGGCGTCCTGGCCGATGTCCTCGGTGACCTGCACGACGGTCTGGGCCGCCGCCGGGACGGCGAGGGCCGTCCACACGATCCCGACGATCCCGGCCAGGGCCGCCGGCCGCGGGATCCGGGTTCCGCTGCTTCCCATGGTTCCTCCTGTGCTTCGCATGGTTCCTCCTGGTTGCGCTGATAGTGGCGGATGCTCTGGCGCAAAAGGTGGGAGACGCCATTGGCGGGCCAGCGGCGGTTCGGTGAACGACGGGTCACGAAGGGGCGGCGTTTCGATGTAACGGAAGGGGACCGCCGCGCCGACGGGCGGTCCCCGGAGAGCCGGGCGGCGAGGATGCGGAGCGGTCAGTCGCCGAGCTTGTACGCCACGCTGATCGAGAAGGAGCGGCCCTTGCGGTGCTCCTGGGCGACGTACTGCCGGCCCTTGAAGGGGTAGGCGAAGCGGTACTCGGAGTCGAGGAGGTTCCTGGCCGCGAGCCTGACGGTGTACAACCCGTTGATGCGCTTCGACAGGGTGAAGTCCAGGCTGGACCGGGGCTCCTCGAAGACGTTGGGCGTGCCTCCGAGGCTGACCTCCGAGAGGCGCCGCCCGAAGATGTTGTAGTACAGGCCCGCCGCCGTGCCGGTCTCGAGATCATCGTAGGTGACGTCGAGGTTGACCACGAAGGGCGACTGGCCCTGGAGGGAGCGGCTGGTCTCCGCGTCGGGGTCGAAGCCCCGGATGATGGCCATCTCGCTCCCGGGGATGTCGACCTTCGAATGGATCAGGGACACGTTGCCGCCGGCGAAGAAGTCGCTCCACCGCTCTCCGAGGATGCCCAGGTTCTCGCGCGCCTCGAACTCGACGCCCGCCACGGCGGCCTCGTTCACGTTCTGGTACTGGATCTCGCCGTTGGTGGTCAGGATCGCCCGCTCGATCGGGTTCTGGAAGAGTTTGTAGAAGCCGCTGACGGCATGGATCTCGCCGGGGTTGGGGAACCACTCCCAGCGCAGGTCCCAGTTGTCGATGAGGGTGCGCTTCAGCTCCTCGTTGCCGGTGAGGATGAAGTCCCCCACGAAGGCGAAGGAGGAGAACGGGGCCAGCTCGCGGAAGGTGGGTCGGGCCAGGGTGCGGCCGTAGGAGAGGCGCATGTTCGCCTCGCCCACCTGGTAGACGAGACTGACCGAGGGCAGCAGGTCGTTCGTCTCCAACTCGCCGGCGGGCAGCTCCGGGTTGGCGCTGGCCACGCGGGTGCGGGTGGCCTCGAAGCGGGCGCCGGTGATGAGCCGCAGCTGCCGGTGGAGGGGCAGCTCGACCATCCCGTAGCCGGCGGCGATCCGCTGGTCGCCGTCGTAGGTGTTCGACGGCAGGGTGGCGTCGACGATGTAGTTGCCGAAGCGCGGCAGGGCGCCCGTGGTGTCGATGATGCCGACGTTGGCGTCGGTGAAGAACTCGTCCACGTCGCCGCCGAAGCGGTGCGAGCTCGGGCGCTGATAGCGGAACCGGGTCTCGTTGAAGCCGCGGCTCTTGTTCTGGGCGAAGGCCCCCGCCTTGATCTCCCCCGTCAGTCCGTGCCCCTGCCGGAAGGGCAGACTCAGCCCGAGGTTGGCCTCGCGGCTGGTCTCGTCGAGGTCGCGGAAGTAGCGCGTCGGGTCGGGATAGCTCGAGGGCTTGATCGAGTAGAGGGTGTCGCCGCCGCGGATGGTGTAGTTGTCGCTGAAGTAGCGGAGATCGGGCTCGTCCTGGGTGGAGGAGGAGGTCGAGCCCGACCATTCCAGGCGAGTCCCCCGCAGGGGCTCGAGATGGTGCTTGCCCGAGACCTGGAGGGAGCGGATCTCGCGCTCGGTGAAGTGGAGCACGCGGGTTTCGTAGAAGTCGTCCTCGTCCAGGGTCTCGTCGAACTTGCCCACCAGGTACCGAGCCACGTCCTCGCCGCTGCGGTTGTAGATGAAGGTCGAGCCGAGCTCGTGGGCGTCGTGGGGACGCCAGGCGGCGCTCGCCATGCCGCCCCACAGGGCCTCCTCGGAGCTCCTGGCGTCGATCAGGTTCAGCTGGTCCACGAGGGACCCGGTCCGGTCGACGCGGCCCGTGAGCTGCCAGCGGGCGCGGGTGCCGCCGTCGTAGTGGACGTGCTTCCGGCTCGAGTTCAGGCTGGCGATGAAGCCGAAGGGCCGGCCGTTGAGACTGTACCGATCCCCGAAGGCCAGGGAGGTGCTGTAGTTGAGGGGGGCCGTCCCGCGGGTGGGGCCCATGACGTTGGTGAAGGCCTTGGAGATCCGGTCGAGGGACTCGGCCCGGGAACGATCCCCGAAGGTGGCGGCGTAGTCGGGGATGTCGCCGGAGGCCTCGGCGGGGATATCGCGGCTGCCGTCGTCGATGCCGAGCCAGTCGGTGCCGCCGCCTTCGTAGGTGAGCACCTCCTCGAAAGTCGTGCTGGTGTTGTACGAGGTCGAGGTGGAGAAGGAGAGGTGGAAGTCGTCGGGCATGCTCCGCGTGCCGATGTCGACGGCGCCCCCGGTGAAGTTGCCCGGCTTGTCGGGGGTGAAGCTCTTCACGGTGACGATGCTCTCGAGCATGCTCGCGGGGAACATGTCCATGGCCACGGCGCGGCGGTTGGGGTCGGCGCTCGGCAGCTCGGCGCCGTTCAGCTGCACCGTGCTGTAGCGGTCGCCCAGCCCCCGGATGGTGACGTACCTGCCGTCCTGCACGGTGGCGCCGGTGACCTGGGTCATGGCCTCGGCGGCATCGCCGGCGCCGGCCCGGGAGATCTCCTCGGCGCTGATGGCGTCGCTCAGGGCCGAGGCCTTCTGGCGCTCCTTGAGCAGCGCCGCCCCGGTGTTGCGCAGGGCCCTGGCCTCGACGACCACCGCCTCCACCTCGATCGCCTCCGACTTCAGGGTGAAGTCGAGGTCGACGACACCGTCGGCCTCGACGACGACCTCCGTGATCGTCGTCCGGTTGTAGCCGATCATCGAGGTCGCGAGGGTATAGGTGCCGGCCGGGACGTTGGCGATCCGGTAGTCGCCCTCCAGGTCGGTGGCCGCCCCCAGATCGGTGCGCGTGCCGTCGGGGTTCTCGAGGATGACGAAGGCGCCGATCAGGGGGTCCCCCGTCTCGCCGTCGACGATGGTGCCCACGATGCGTCCGGTGTCCCGGGCCTCGGCGCCGGCGTGGAGAGCGGCCGCGGCGACGGCGAGGGTTGCGAGCCGGGCGGTCCTGTTCAATTCACTCTCCCGGATGGGGTCATGGAGCGAGTCCGGCACTCCGGCCTTGTGTGCGTACGAGTGTAGGGGGCGGTTGTTGAAGCGCGGTTACGGCGCGGCGACGATCGTGCGCACCCGGAGGGCCGCCGTCCGGGCCGTGATCCCCCGGCTCAGAAGCGGAGGAAGCAGGTGGCCCGGACCTGCAGGATCGGGTCCGATCCGTCGGGGAGCTGGAGGTGCAGGTTCGGCTGCAGGTGGACGTCCGCAGCCGCCTCCCAGTCGAACCCGGCGATGGCGAGGCGGTCGCTGCGGCCCCCTTCCTCCAACGCGTCGAGGCGGGCGAAGACCCACCCGGCGGGGGTCACCGCCGCCGACCCGAAGACGGAGATGCCCGTAAGCCTCTCGTCCTCGGCCAGGCGACGGACGCGGACGAGGGGCTCGAACCCGAGGCGCAGGCGCTCGCGGGCGAGGCCGATGAGGGCCTTGGCCACGAGGTGATCCCGGCCCCCGGGGCGCATGTCCAGATCGCCGCAGAGCTCGAACAGGCCGCCCCCGCCGGGCTCGAAGCGGACCGCGGCGTAGAGCTTCTTGCCGTTGTCGTTCTCCGGCCGCTGTCCCGGGCCGTTGGCGACCATCAGGTGGTAGCCGAGCCCGGCGGCGCGCCCCTTCAGGCTCAGGCCGATGTCGGCGGAGGAGCCGATGCCGTTCAGGTCGAGGATGGTCTTCTCCACCGACCGGTAGCCCCAGAGCGTCTCGGAGGCCCGCCAGGTCGGCGTGGCCGACACGCCCGCGTAGAGGTCGGCGCCGGCCACGGCCCGGCGCCAGCGCAGGTAGGCGTGCTTGACGAAGGGCGTCATCCGGCTCCGCTCGCCGAAGCCGGCGTCCCGGGCCTCCAGGCGGACCCGGGCGGCGAAGCGGTCCGACAGGTCGCGGTCGTAGGTCAGGTAGATGCGCCGGAACTGGAAGGCGTTGCGCCTCTCCAGTCCGGTGCCGTCGTCCGCGGAGACCACGAAGTAGTAATCCGCGAAGACGGTGCCGCTCATGGTGCCCCGGTCCTGGGCCTCTGCGCCCGCGGTCAGGAGGGCGCCGGCGAACAGGACGCAGCCGTAGCGTGACATGTGATCCTCTGATCCTCTGTGGAGTGGCCGTGGAAGAAGCGGGGCGGGGCCCCTGTCCAGGTTACGAAGGGGTGTAAGGGTGGGGGTGTAAGCGTGACGGGCCGGCCGCGAACGTGTTACGATGCCGCGCCGGCACGGAATCGTAACCCGAAGGTGACTGTCGCGTGACGCGGAGCCCTAGCTTTCGTTGCGGCCGCAGCGCAGATCAACGACCACAGGAGGAATCCAATGAGCCCCCCGTCGCCGCAGATCCTGGCCCTGTGCCTGCTCGGCGCGGCCGTTGCCCTCGAGGCCCAGGCCGTGGAGGTGGACAGCCGGATCCCGCCCTACCAGAGGGCGAGGGGCATCTCGGGAAGCGCCAGCAGCATCGGCTCGGACACGATGAACAACCTGATGGCCCTGTGGCTGGAGGGCTTTCGCAGACACTATCCCAACGTCCGCATCCAGATCGAGGGCAAGGGCTCGAGCACGGCGCCGCCGGCCCTGATCGAGGGCACGGCGCAGTTCGGCCCCATGTCGAGAGCGATGAAGTCCACGGAGAAGGACAGGTTCGAGGAGAGGTTCGGCTATCCCCCGACGCCGCTGCGGACCTCCCTGGACGCGCTGGCGGTCTTCGTCAACAAGGACAACCCCCTCGAGGGCATGACCCTGCCCCAGGTCGATGCGGTGTTCTCCAAGACCCGGCGCGGCGGCCACGGCGAGCAGATCGCCCGCTGGGGACAGCTCGGGCTGGGCGGCGAGTGGGCCACGGCCCGGATCAGCCTCTACGGGCGCAACTCGGCCTCCGGCACCTACGGCTTCTTCAAGAGCGTCGCCCTGTTCAAGGGCGACTACCGGGACGAGGTCAAGGAGCAGCCCGGCTCCGCCTCCGTCGTCCAGGGCGTCACCGAGGACCGCTACGGCGTCGGCTACAGCGGCATCGGCTACCGGACCTCCGGCGTGCGCGTCGTGCCCCTGGCCGAGGCCGGGGAGATGCCCTTCGTGAGCGCTTCCCTGGCCAACGTCCTCGACGGCTCCTACCCGCTGGGCCGCTTCCTCTATCTCTACGTCAACAAGACCCCCGGCGAGCCCATGGATCCCCTGGTGCGGGAGTTCGCCCGCTTCGTGTTCTCCAGGGAGGGCCAGGAGATCGTCATCAAGGACGGGTACATGCCCGTGCCCTTCGAGGTCGTCGTCGAAGAGCTGGCGATGTTGGGGGAGTGACCCCCGGCCGGGATGGTTCGCCCGACGAAGCACGAGAGACTGAACCGGCGGGTCCGGTTCTACGACCGGCTCGGGCGGCTGGTGATCGCGGCGGGCGGCATCGGCATCGTCGCCGCCGTCCTCGGCATCTTCGTGTTCATCGGCCGCGAGACGGCGCCGCTCTTCCGGCCCGCCCGGGTGCAGCCGGGGGCCGGGGAGCTGGCCCCGCCGGGCGGGGGCGTGCTGCTGGCCGCGGTCGATCCGTACCGCGAGGTCCTGCTCGCGGTGGACGGGAACGGCCTCCGGTTCGCCGACATCGCCGCCTCCGCCCCTCTCGCCGTGGAGACGCCAACACTCGGCGGCGCCGCGGTCACCGCCGCCGACCGCGCCCCGGACGGCCGCGTCGCCCTCGGCCTGAGCGACGGCCGCATCCAGGCGGTGCGCGTCGTCTTCGAACCGACCTACCGCGACGGCCGCCGCATCGTGCGGCCCCGCGTGCACCTGGAGGAGGAGGCCCGGCTGCTCGCCGGGGCCCCCTCCTCGGTGGTCTACCGCCACGACGGCGGCCGGCGCTCGGCGATGGCCGCCGTCGGCGATTCCGGACGGCTGGTCGTCCGTACCGCCCGGTGGCGGACCACCCCGATGGGCGCCGCTCGAGCGCGGGCCTCCACCCACGACCTGGCGCTGACGGAAGCGGTCACCGCGGTCGCCCTCGACGGCCCGGCCCGCCAGCTGGCGGTGGGCACCGCCGGCGGCCGCGTGCAGGTGTGGCGCCTCGCCGAGGGAGGGCCCCCCCGGCTCGAGGAGGCCTTCGAGGCCGGCGCGGCGGTCACCGCCCTGGCCTACCTCCTCGGCGACCTCTCCCTCGTGGTGGGCGACGCCGGCGGCGGCGTCCACACCTGGTTCCGGGTCGGCGCCGGGGGGGATCGCCGGTTCCGGCGCATCCACGAGCTGGCCCGCCACGGGGCCGCGGTCCTCGCCGTGGCCCCGTCGCAGCGGGACAAGCAGTTCCTCACCGCCGACGGGTCCGGCGCCGTCGCCCTGCACCATGCCACCACCGAGCAGACCTTCTGGCGGCAGGACCTGGGCCGGGTCCCTGTCCGCCAGCTGACCTTCGCGCCCAAGGCGGACGGGTTCCTGGCCGTCCTCGGGGACGGCCGGATCCTCGACTACGACACGGACAATCCCCACCCCGAGGTCACCTGGGGATCGCTCTTCGGGCGCGTCTGGTACGAGGGCTACGACGCGGCCCGGCACGTCTGGCAGTCGACGGGGGGAACCGACGAGTTCGAGCCGAAGCTGAGCCTGGTGCCCCTGATCTTCGGCACCGCCAAGGGCACGCTCTACGCCATGCTCTTCGCCCTGCCCCTGGCGGTGCTGGCGGCGATCTACACCGCCGAGTTCGCCACGCCGGCGGTGCGCAACACCGTCAAGCCCACGGTGGAGATCATGGCCTCGCTGCCGAGCGTGATCCTGGGGTTCCTCGCCGGCCTGTGGCTGGCGCCCCGGCTCGAGCACCACGTCGTCGGCACCGCCCTGGCCCTCCTCTGCGTGCCGCTCCTCGTCGTGGCCGGCGCCTGGGGGTGGCGCCGGCTGCCGCGCAGGGTCCGCGTCCACCTGCCTTCGAAGGCCGAGCTGATCGCCCTGCTGCTGCTGACCGCCGGCGGCGCCGCCCTGGCCCTGTGGCTCGGCCCCGCCCTCGAGCGAGCCCTCTTCGAGGGCGGCCTGGCGCGCTGGCTGTCGGCCGCGACCGATCTGCGCTACGACCAGCGCAACTGCCTGGTCATCGGCTTCGCCATGGGGTTCGCCGTGATCCCCCTGATCTTCAGCATCTGCGAGGACGCCCTGGCGAGCGTGCCGGCGAGCCTCAGGGCCGGTTCCCTGGCCCTCGGCGCCACCCGCTGGCAGACGGCGACCCGGGTGGTCCTGCCCATGGCCCTGCCCGGCGTGTTCTCGGCGGCGATGATCGGTTTCGGCCGCGCCGTGGGCGAGACCATGATCGTGCTCATGGCCACGGGCAACACGCCGGTCATGGAGTGGAGCATCTTCACCGGCATGCGCACGATCTCGGCGAACATCGCCGTGGAGCTGCCGGAGGCGCCCCACCAGGACACGCTCTACCGCGTGCTCTTCCTCAGCGGCCTGCTGCTGTTCCTCGTGACCTTCGCGGTCAACACCGCGGCCGAGGAGATCCGCCTGCGGCTGCGCGAGAAGTACCGACGGGTATGAGAGGCTTCTTCCGGTCGGGCGATCCCTTCATCTGGCTGGCGGGCAGCGCCCTGGCCCTGTGCCTGGTGATGATCGGCGGGCTGGTGCTGGTGGTGATCGTCAACGGTCTGGGGTTCTTCTGGCCGAGCGATCTGGACCGTCTCGAGCTGGCCGACGGCCAGGTCCTCCTGGCCCGGACCATCGACCGCCAGGAGATCCCCGGCCGGCCGGGGGCCTTCCGGGTGCAGGCCAAGGTCGGCAACCGCGACCTCTACGGCCTCGACTTCCGCTGGATCGACGAGGCGGCCATCGCCCGACGGGAGCGGCCGGCCGCGGCGGCCGTCTTCGAGCGCCTGGAGTGGGGCGACGCCCACGGCTACCTGCGCCGGGTCGAGAGAGCGGGGGTCACCCTCGGGGAAGGCGGCCGCGCCTGGGAGGCGCTGGACCGGGCGCGGACGGAGACGGCGGCGCTGCGGGAGCGGATCGAGGCGTTGGAGGCCGGCGAGCTCGGGGCGGTCAACGCCGAGATCGAAGCCCTGCGCCTCGAGCGCCGGCGACTGGAGATGTCGGGAGCCCCGGCCGAGGCCCTCGCCGAAGTCGACAGGCGCCGCGACCACCTCTGGGAGCGCTACGAAGAGCTGGCCGCGGACCTGGCCGGCCTGCGGGATCGGAGCGAGCGCTACGTGGCCTTTCTCCAGATCGACGGCGGCGCCGAGCGCCCCCTCAAGGTGGCCCACGTGGTGCGCGCCTATCGTCCCAACGACATGGGCCTGGCCTCGAAGACCGGTCTCTACGCCGAGAAGGTCTGGGAGTTCCTCGCCGGCGAGCCCCGCGAGTCGAACACCGAAGGGGGGATCTTCCCGGCCCTCTTCGGCACGGTGATGATGGTCCTGCTCATGACCCTGGCGGTGGTGCCCTTCGGCGTGCTGGCGGCCCTCTACCTTCGCGAGTACGCCCGCCAGGGCCTCCTCGTGCGCGCCGTGCGCATCGCCGTGAACAACCTCGCCGGCGTGCCCTCCATCGTCTTCGGCATGTTCGGCCTCGGGTTCTTCGTGTACGGCGTGGGCGGCACCATCGACCTCATCTTCTATCCGGAGTCGCTGCCGACGCCGACCTTCGGCACCGGCGGCATCCTGTGGGCCTCGCTGACCCTCGCCCTGCTGACCCTCCCCGTGGTGATCGTGGCCACGGAGGAAGCCCTGGCCTCGGTGCCCATGGGCCTGCGCGAGGGCTCCCTGGCCCTGGGCTCCACGAAGCTGCAGATGATCTGGCGGGTGGTGCTGCCCAGCGCCCTGCCCGGGATCCTCACGGGGGTGATCCTGGCCACGGCGCGAGGGGCGGGCGAGGTGGCGCCCCTGATGATCACGGGTGTGGTGAAGCTGGCGCCGGACCTGCCTCTGGACGGTATCTTCCCGTATCTGCATCTGGAACGGAAGTTCATGCACCTCGGCTTCCACATCTACGACGTCGGTTTCCAGTCGCCCAACGTCGAGGCGGCGCGGCCCATGGTCTACACCACCACCTTCCTCCTCCTCGTGGTCGTCCTCATCCTCAACCTCGCGGCGATCGTCGTGCGCAGCAGGCTGCGGAAGCGATACGCCATGGCCGCGTTCTGAGGGCGGGATGCCGCGGATTCCCGAGATCCCGGAGACGGCGACGGTGGCGATCGACAGCCCCGTGGTCACGGTGCGCGACCTGAGCCTGCACTACGGTTCGACCCAGGCCCTGTTCGACGTCGGCCTCGACGTGCCCGAGAGACAGGTGACCGCCCTGATCGGCCCGTCGGGGTGCGGCAAGTCGACCCTCCTGCGCTGTCTCAACCGGCTGAACGACCTGATCGACGGGGTCACCATCTCCGGCCGGGTGACGCTGCAGGGCGACGACATCTACCACCCCGCCTACGACGTGATCGAGCTCAGACGCCGGGTGGGGATGGTCTTCCAGAAGTCGAACCCCTTCCCCAAGTCGATCTACGAGAACGTCGCCTACGGCCTGCGCATCGCCGGCGAGACCGACCGCCGCGTCCTGGACGAGGCGGTGGAGAGCGGCCTCCGTTCCGCGGCCCTGTGGGACGAGGTGAAGGACCGCCTGCAGGAGAGCGCCATCGACCTCTCCGGCGGCCAGCAGCAGCGCCTGTGCATCGCCCGGGCCCTGGCCGTCTCCCCTTCGGTGGTGCTCATGGACGAGCCCTGCTCGGCCCTGGATCCGACCGCCACCTCGAGGGTGGAGGAGACGATCGCCGAGCTGAAGGAGCGCTACACCATCGTCATCGTCACCCACAACATGCAGCAGGCCTCCCGGGTCTCCGACTACACGGCCTTCTTCTACCTCGGCCGGCTCGTGGAGATGGATCACACCGAGCGCGTCTTCACCAACCCCAGACTGCGCCAGACCGAGGACTACGTCTCCGGGCGCTTCGGCTGATCGAGGTGAACATGGAACGGCAGCTTGACCACCAGCTCGACGAGCTCCGCGGCGAGTTCCTCCGCATGGGCGCCGCCGTGGAGGAGTCGATCGCGCAATCGATCCTCGCCCTCACGGAGCGCAGCGACGACGTCGCCCGCGAGGCGATCGCCAGCAACGACCGGATCGACGCCTGGGAGGTGGAGATCGAGGAGAAGCTCCTCGCCCTGCTGGCCACCCACCAGCCGGTGGCCAGCGATCTGAGGCTGGTGGCGACGATGATGAAGATCAACTACGACCTGGAGCGGATGAACGACCAGGCGGTGAACATCGCCGAGCGGGCCCTGGAGCTGAACCAGGTTCCCCTGCTCAAGCCCCTGATCGACATCCCCCGCATGGCCGACATCGCCCAGGGCATGGTGAAGGACGCCCTCGACGCCTTCGTCAAGCTCGACGCGGAGCTGGCCCGGCAGGTCTGCCGGCGCGACGACGAGCTCGACCTGCTGCGGGACCAGGTCTTCCGCGAGCTGCTGACCTACATGCGCGGAGGCCAGCCGGACACGGTGGACCGGGCCATCCACCTGATCCTCGTGTCGCGGCACCTCGAGCGCATCGGCGACCACAGCTCCAACATCTCGGAGAACACGGTCTTCCTGGCCGAGGGACGGATCATCCGTCACCAGAAGGACACCCTTTGACACGGGAGGGCATGGAGAGTGACTGAACGGATCCTCGTCGTGGAGGACGAGCCCGACATCGTCGAGGTCGTCTCCTACAACCTGCGGCAGGAGGGCATGGCGGTGGAGGCCGCCGAGGACGGGGAGGCCGCCCTCGAGATGGCGGAGCGAAGCCAGCCGCACCTGATCATCCTCGACCTGATGCTGCCCGGAATGGACGGCCTCGAGGTCTGCCGGCTGCTGAAGCAGCGGGTCTCGGTGCGCGGCATCCCCGTCCTCATGCTGACCTCGAAGGCGGAGGAAGTGGACCGCATCGTCGGCCTCGAGCTGGGGGCCGACGACTATGTCGTGAAGCCCTTCTCGCCCCGGGAGCTCGTCCTGCGGGTGAAGGCGATCCTGAGACGCTCCCGGGGGGCGGCGGCGGAGGCGGCGGGCTCGGAGGACCGCATCACCGCCGGGCCGCTGACCGTCGATCCCGAGGGCCATCACGCCTTCGTCGAGGGCCGGCCCCTGAGTCTGACCGCCACCGAGTTCAAGCTGCTCTCGATCCTTCTTCAGCGGCGCGGCCGCGTACAGAGCCGCCAGGAGCTGCTGAACGTGGTGTGGGGGTACCAGTACTCGGGATACGGCCGCACCGTGGACACCCACATCCGCAGGCTTCGCGAGAAGCTCGGCGACGCCCATGTCCTGGTGGAGACCGTTCGAGGCGTGGGCTACCGGTTCCGCCGGGACCTGGGCTGACCCCTGCCGCCGGGAGCGCGGAACGTGGGTGTGCGACTGCACTGGCACCTGGCCATGGGCGGCGCCGTCCTGGCCGTGGGCGTGCTCCTCCTCTGCCACCTCTACGCCGGGCCGGCCGGCCGCAACCGGCTCACCGATCCCCTCTTCATCCTCTGCATCGTCGCCGCCGGCGGGGGCGGCGGCCTGGCCATGGGCGTCGTCCTGGCGCGCCCCCTGCGCCGCTTGGCGGCCGCCGTGCGGACCATGGCCGACGGCGGCCCGGACGCCTGGACGACCCCCCGGCTGCCATCGACGGAGCTGTTGGAGCTGCAGCGGGCCGTCGGCGAGCTCAACGCCCGGCAGGGACGGGACACCTCGGAGTTGCGCGGCGAGATCGAACGGCTCGAGGTCATCCTCGACAGCATCACCGAGGGCATCCTGGTCACCGACGGCGACGGCCGCGTGCTCATGGCGAACCGCGCCCTGCGCAACCTCTACGGCCTGACCCGGCCCCTCCTGGGCCGCAGGATGGTCGAGGCGGTGCGCAACGCCGACGTCAGCGACGCCGTCGAAGGCGCCCTCGCCGGCCGCGGCCCCACCTCCTGCGAGATCGCCGAGGGCACGGGGCCGCCCCGCTACCTCGAGGTCCACACGGCGCCGATCCCCGGACCGGAGGGGGTCTCCGGCACGGTGACCGTGTTCTACGAGATCACCCACCTGCGCCGCCTGGAGCGCATGCGCCAGGACTTCGTGGCCAACGTCTCCCACGAGCTGCGCACGCCGCTGACCTCGATCAAGGGCTGCGCCGAGACCCTGGCCGAGGGCGCCCTGCGCGACCCCGGGGCGGCGCAGCGCTTCGTCGCCGTCATCAACAGCAACGCCGACCGCCTGACGACCCTGCTGAACGATCTCCTCGACCTGGCCCGCCTCGAGTCCGAGGAGACGACGCCGGAGCCGGCCGAGGTCGAGATGGAGCGGCTGATCGAGGCGACCCGGGACGCGGTCTCGGAGGCCGCCGCCCACAAGGAGATCCGCATCGAGTCGGCGGTGCCGGCCGGCCTGGCGGCGCGCTGCGACCGCCGGCTCATCGAGCAGGCCCTCATCAACCTCGTGGACAACGCCGTCAAGTACACCTCCGAGGGCGACACCGTGCGCATATCCGCCCGCCGGCTCCCCCGGGCGCGGGCGGGGGCCGAGCTCGACGGCCGCGGCTGGAGCAGCCCGGCCGCGAACCGGACGGACGGCGAGGCCAACCTCGATGCCGTGGTGGTCGAGGTGGCGGACACGGGCATCGGCATCCCCTCGGACCAGGTGGAGCGCGTCTTCGAGCGGTTCTACCGGGTGGACAAGGGGCGCTCCCGCGTCCTCGGCGGCACCGGTCTCGGCCTGTCGATCGTGCGCCACGCCCTCGAGCTCCACGGCGAGCGCGTCTTCGTCGACACCGAGCTGGGCCGCGGATCGACCTTCGGGTTCACCTTGACGGCCGCCCCGGACCCGCCGCCAGGCCGGTAGACGGGCCGTTTCCGCTCTCCTATCTTCTCCGCCTTCGTTCCACCGAGCCCCTCCCCCGCTCCGAGCCCCTGCCTTGTCCTCGACCTTCGCCGTCGTCCTGCCCTACTACAACGAGCAGGAGTTCCTGCCCCGCACCCTGAGGTCGTGGCTGGGCCAGAGCCGCCGCCCCGATCAGCTGATCCTCGTCGACAACGGATCGACCGACCGATCGGCCGAGATCTGCCGCCGGGTGGTCGGTCTCCCCGACGACATGGAGGTCGTCTACGCGAGGGAGGACCGGGCCGGGAAGACCAACGCCCTCGAGACCGGCTGCGCCCGAGTCACCTCCGACTTCGCCGTCCTCTCCGACGCCGACACCTGGTACCCGCCCCACTACATCGAGACTTGCGCCCGCCTGGCCGCCGAAGCCGCGCCCGGCGTGGTCTGCCTCATGGCCCTGCCCGCCAACGGCGACCCCCGCGGCGCCTCGTCGCGGGTCCGGCGCGGCGTCCGCGTGGCCCTGTCCCGGGTCTTCAGCCGCCAGGGCTTCGTCGGCGGCTACGGCCAGGTGATGCGCGCCGAAGCGCTGCGCAGGGCCGGCGGCTTCTCCACCCGCCACTGGAACTACGTCCTCCTCGACCACGAGATCCTGAACCGCATCTTCCGCTACGGCCACAGCCTCTATCACATGGACCTCTGGTGCGTCCCCTCCCTCCGGCGGAGCGATCGCCGGCGGGTGCGCTGGAACCTCTTCGAACGCTGCCTCTACCACCTGACCCCCTACCGCCTGCAGGACTGGTACTTCTACGGCTTCCTCGGCCCCCGGTTCGAACGCCGGAACCTGAGCCAGCTCAACCTCCGCGAACAGCCCTGGCAGACATCCGGCGCCCCCCTGTAGGCTGGCCGCCCTGACGTGCTCGAACGCCTCTTCGACTCGCTGAGGCCGTTCATCCGGTGGGTCATGCGGCGGCCCGGCCTGGTGCTGACGGCCTGCGGCCTGCTGACGGCGGCCTCCCTGCGCTTCACCCTCCAGCTCGGCATCGACGCCGAGCTGGCGAACCTGATCCCCCGGGACTACCCCAGCGTCATCGCCCTCGACCGGCTGCGCCAGGTGGTCGGCGGCGAGGACCGCGTCGACATCGCCGTGGAGAGTCCCTCCTTCGAGGCCAACCAGGCCTGGGCCGAGGAGTTCCTGGCGCGGGCCATGGACCTGCGCTGCCGCGGCGGAGCGCCCTGCTTCGAGCGCGTCGAGTACCGCCGGGACGCCGACTTCCTGCGGCGCAACGCCCTCTACTTCGCCACCGACGGCGAGCTCGACCGCCTGGAGGGCTACCTGGAGGAGCGCATCGAGGAGGCGCGGCTGGCGGCCAACCCACTCTACTTCGGTCTCGACGAGGAGCTGGGAGAAGAGGACCGCCGGCAGGAGGAGGAGCGGGAGCTGCGCGGCATCTACGACGCCATCGTCGTCCGCGAGTACCCGGTCTCCCCCGACAGCACCACCCTGGTCCTGCGCTTCCACCCGGCGGGGTCTCAGACCGACCTGGGGATGATCGCCGACCTCTACGGCTCGGTCGATTCTCTGGCCGCCGCGGTGGGGACCACCGCCTGGCACCCGCAGCTGGAGGTGACCTCGGCGGGCCGGCTGCTGCGCCGTCTCACGGAGGTGCGCACGATCACCGGGGACGTGCGGCGCTCCTTCGGCGCCGGGGTGACCGCCGTCCTCCTCGTGGTGGTGGCCTACTTCGCCTGGAAGTCGTACCGCGCCCGCTCCCGGGGGCGGCACAGCCTGCGCCTGGCCCTGGCCACGGCGGCGCGCATGCCGGTCATGGCCGTCCTCATCGGGCTGCCCTTCCTCATGAGCCTCTCCTGGACCTTCGCCCTGGCCCGCCTCGTCCACGGCGACCTGAACCTGATGACGTCGACCCTGGGGCTGGTCCTCTTCGGCCTCGGCATCGACTACGGCATCCACTTCTACGCCCGCTACACCGAGGAGCGGGGCGCGGGACGGGACGCCGTGAGCGCGGCGGAGATCACCTTCACGAGCACGGGCCAGGCGATCGCCGTGAGCGCCCTGACCACGGCGGGGGCCCTGCTCGTGCTCATGGCGTGCAGCTTCAAGGGCTTCAGTCAGTTCGGGTTCATCGCCGGCGCCGGCATCCTCTTCGCGCTCTTCGCCATGATCGTCATCCTGCCGGCGCTGGTCTCGCTCTTCGAGGGCTGGTCGCTGCTGCGCTTCGACGCGGGCGCCGGCGGCGGGGCGCTGGAGGCCGGCCGCGGCGGCCGCTTCCCCCTGGCGCGGACCGTGATCGCCGCCGGGCTCCTCTCGGTGGCCGCCGCCATCGTCATGGCGCCCGGGAAGGTGCGCTTCGAGTACCGCTTCGGGGAGCTGGAGCCGACCTACTCGGAGTACAACGCCCGGCGCGAGAAGGTCCGCGCCGTGTACCCGCCCGACGGCCGACGCAACGCCGCCTACATCGTCACCGATACCCCCGCCCACGTGCCCGCCGTGGCCGCGGCCCTGCGCCGCCGGGCGGCGGAGGACACCCTGTCGCCGACGATCGCCGAGGTCGTGACGATCCAGGACCGCTTCCCCATGGACGCGGCGGCCCAGGGCGCCAGACTCGACCGGATCGC
This sequence comes from Candidatus Latescibacterota bacterium, assembly GCA_964291625.2. Taxonomy (GTDB): domain Bacteria; phylum Latescibacterota; class UBA2968; order UBA8231; family UBA8231; genus UBA8231. Next base: position 1,736,839 of record OZ220089.1, read on the forward strand.
GCGCATCCGCGCCCTGCTGGACGATCCCCTGCTCGAGGGCGTGGAGTCGGAGGACCTGCGCCGCCTGCGGCAGGCCTCGCAGACGCGCGCGGCGATCACCCTCGACCAGGTACCGGGATCGCTGCGCGACCCCTTCCTGAGCAAGTCCGGAGAGGCGGGCAACTTCCTGCGCATCTACCCCTCGGTGGGGCTCTCCGACGGCCGCAACTCGATCGCCTTCGCCGAGGACGTGTCGCGCATCGAGGTGGAGGGCCGCACCTACCACGCGGCGTCGCCCACCATCGTCGCCGCCGACGTGCTGCGCCTGGTGCAGCGGGAGTCGCCGTGGATGGTGCTGGCCACGGCGGTCCTGGTCTTCCTGCTGATGTGGCTGAACTTCGGGAAGCTGCGCTGGGGCCTGCTGGCCTGCCTGCCCCTGGTGGTGGGCGTGCTGTGGATGCTGCTGCTCATGGAGCTGCTGCAGATCCGGCTCAACTTCTACAACATGATCGTCCTGCCCGCGGTCCTCGGCATCGGCAACGACGCCGGCGCCCACCTCGTGCACCGCTACCGGCAGGAGGGCCGCGGCTCGATCCTGCCGGTGCTGCGCTCCACGGGCGAGCACATCACCGTCGGCTCCCTGACCACGGCGATCGGGTTCTCGGGGCCCCTGTTGAGCTTCCACCCGGGGATCGAGACGATCGGCGTCCTCGCCATCGTCGGCATCGGCTCCACCTGGCTGGCGGCGGTGCTGTTCACGCCGGCGCTGCTGCAGTGGCTGGAGGACCGCGGCAGCGGCCCCTCGGGGTGAGGGTCAGCCGGTGGTTCGCGAGCCTCGCGCCAGGGACCGCATGAGCTCCACGTAGCGGTCGGCCACCACCGGCCACCGGAACCGACGAGTGTGCTCCACGGCGCGGCCCCGTACCGCCTCGAGGATCGACCGGTCCTCCACGTAGCGCATGATGGCCCTGCGGAACCCGTCGGCGCACCCGCTGGTGACGAGGTGGCCGTTCTCCGACTCCGAGATCACGTCCTGGATCCCCTCCAGGCGCGAGGCGATCGTCGGCAGCCCGCACGAGCCCGCCTCCAGCATGACCACGCCGAAACCCTCCATGGTGCCCGGCACGGCGATGTTGGGCATGATGAACAGGTCGGAGTTGCGGTAGAGCAGGCCCAGGTGCTCCTCCGTGACCGGGCCGAGGAGCCGCAGACGCTCGTCGAGTCCGCGGCGGCTGGCGGCGGCGCGGATCTCCCCGGTCTGGGGGCCGCTGCCGGCCAGCCAGTAGTGGACCTGGTCGGGGAGGGTGGGCATGACCTCGTCGACGAACCAGGCGAAGCCCTTGCGCGGGACCTGGCGTCCGACGCTGCACAACAGGAAGGCGTCGTCCTCCAGGCGCCGGGCCGATGCGTCGAGGGCGGCGAGCCGGTCGCCGCGGGAGGCGCTCTCCGGGTCGGCCTCCGGGAAGCGGTCCTCGCGGATGCCGTTGGGGATCACGTGCAGCCGGGCCGGGTCGAGGCCGCGGTCGGTGCAGGCGCGGCCGGTGGCGCGGCTCACGGAGACGACGGCGTCGAGGCCGTCGAAGACGCGGCGCAGGCGCCGCTGGTACGGCCCCAGGGAAAAGGTGACGTCGTCGCCGTGGGCTACGGCGGCGGTGCGCACGCCGCACTCGCGCAGGGTGCGGTGCAGCGGAAAGCTGACGAGGACGGCGGGGAGGACCGAGGAGAACAGGACGACGTCGATCTCGCCGCGGCGGGCCAGCCCCTCGATGTGGCGGTAGAGGCGCGCCAGGTACGGCGGCGTGCGCAGGTAGATCCAGCGCCACGAGCTGCGCAGGACCCGGGTGCTCACGGTCACCTCCGGATGCTGCAGCAGGGCCTCGTGCAGGTCGGTGGCCACCCGCTGCATGCCGCCCACGCTCGACAGCGGGCGACCCGCCGGGGGGAAGGTGTGCGAGACGAAGAGGACGCGCACCGGAGGCTGGAGGACGGCGTCGGAGAGGCTCATGGGGAGGGGGCCAAATCTCGCTTCGGCTCCACCGAAGGGCAACGGCGCCCCGGAGCGGTTCCGCCGGACCGCGGCGCCCTCGGGGGCCTGGCGCGGCGACCGCCGCGGCCGGGCCGCGGCGCGGATCGGGCGCCACCACCTGCACAGCAGGTAGAGGACGAGGTTGAGGCCGCGGTCGAGGACCGCCGTGGTGAGCAGGATGCTCGCCACCGTGGCCGACTCGAGGCTGAGGTACCCGGACAGGCCGAGTCCGGCGCCGACGAAGAGGAGATCGCGGCCGGGCAGGAAGGGGATCCGCGTCAGCACGATCTGGGCCGCCAGCAGGGTCAGCCACGAGGTCAGCGGCACCGAGGGCTCGACCACGGCCCAGAGGGCCACCTGCAGCACGTGCACGGCGGCCTGGCGGAGCAGGTGGGCGGCGCCCACGACGGCCGCCACCGGCGGCGGAGCCGACAGCAGGCGGCGGCGCATGGCCCGGGCCGCGGCGAACAGGGCGCCGAGGACGAGGGGAGCGGCCAGCAGCCACCCCCAGCGCCCGGAGAGGGCGCCCGCCTCCAGGACCAGCCAGCCTCCGGCGGCCAGAACGCCGAGGACGGCCGCCGCGAACAGGGTCGACACGACGGAGGAGAGGATGACGTTGTCCTTGATGCCGTGGACGATGCGGCGATGGGGCAGGTCCGTGCGGCGGCGCGCCCACAGGTAGAGCCAGGCCTCCCCCGAATAGTCGATGAGGTGGCCCGAGTAGAGCCGCCGCATCAGCATCGCCGGCCACAGCCCCGGGACGGCCCCCCAGAGCCGGCGGAAGACGAAGACCTCCGACAGGGGCGGTACCAGGTACATCCCCGCGAAGATCAGGTAGAACCACGGGGTCGCCGGCAGCGAGTCGGCCACCTGGCGCCACCCCACCTCGGTGATCTGGTGGATCACCCACCCGGCGACGCCCGCCGTGAACAGGACACCGGCGGCGCGCAGCGCCGGCCGCCCGCGGAGGCGGCCGGCCCGGGGAGCGGCGCCCGGGCGGAACGGCGTCTCCGGATCAGCGTTGGACAAGGACAACCGGGGTCATGTGCCGGGAAGGTGGAGGCCCCTGGCCGATGCGGCCCTGGCGGCGGCCGGTTCGGCCTCTTCGCCTGAACCGCGCCGTGTCAGAAGGGTCCCATGCTTTGAGTGGTCGCTGCATCTCCGGACGCACGCCCACGAGGTCGGGTTCCTGGCGGCGATGGCCGCCCGGCCTCCGCATCTGGCCCGAGTGGGCCGGTTTGACGACGTTCTCCTGTGCGTGGCCCGGCCGCCGCCGCCGGCCCGGTCCTGCCCGGCCATCGGCCCGCCGGGGATCTTTCGGCGAGGCCCGGCCGTCTGTGCTTGAAGACTCCGAAGAGCTGACCACTTGGAACTGACCCTCGGCAAGACCCTGACCGGACGGCCGTTCTCGCGCTCTGCCGCCAGGGCCGAGAGACTGGCGCGGTGGGTCTCGGGCACCCTGACCCCGCCCATGTGCGCCGCCGCCGCCGCCGCCGCCGTGGCCGCCCACGGGGGAACCGCCGCCGCCTGGGGTTGGGCGGCGCTGCTCATCGCCGTCGGCGTGCTGCTCCCCACCGGCTACACCGTGTACCTCCACCGCAGCGGACAGCTCAGCGACCTGCACATGAACGTGCGCCGGGAGCGCCGGCGGCCCCTCGCCGCCGCGGCGGCTTCCGCGGCCATGGCCCTGGGGCTGCTGTGGGCCGGCGGCGCCGGACCCCTGCCGATCGTCGTGGCCGCCGTGTGGACGGTGCAGTCGCTCCTGTTCTTCGGCGTCACCCTGCGCTGGAAGATCAGCGCCCACTGCGCCGGCTGCGCCGGACTGGCCGTCCTCTGCGGGTGGCTCTACGGGTCCGGGGCCCTGGTGCTGCTCGCCCTCGTTCCGGTGGTCGCCTGGTCCCGCGTCTTCCTGCGCCGGCACACCCTGGGACAGACCCTGGCCGGCACAGCCGCCGGCTGCGCTACGTGGCTGCCGGCACTCGCCGGGCTTCCCGCTCTCTGAGGCGCCGCCGGCGCCTCTGGCACGGCACCGGCCGCCGGGCGGCCGCCTCCCCCATGCGCATCGCCCTCTTCACCGAGACCTTCCTGCCCAAGATCGACGGCATCGTCAACACTCTCTGCCGCCTCCTCCACCACCTCGAGGAGAGGGGGCATCCGTCGATCCTCTTCGCGCCCCGCGGCGGCCCCGAACGCTATGCCGCCACCGAGGTCGTCGGCCTCGGCGGCCTCCCCCTGCCCCTCTACCCCGAGCTCAAGGTCGTCAATCCCCTCACCGACGTCGGCGGCCGTCTGGACGCCTTCCGGCCCGACCTGGTCCACGTCCTCAATCCGTTCTTCCTCGGCGTCGCCGGGGTCCGCTACGCGCGCCGCGCCGGGGCGCCCCTGGTCGCCTCCTATCACACCGACATCCCCGGCTACTCGCGCCGCTACGGCTTCGGGTTCCTGGAGGGGACGCTCTGGCGTTACATCCGCTGGCTTCACAACCAGGCCGCCCTGAACCTGTGCCCCTCCAGCGTCACCCGCCGGGAGTTGGAGGAGCGCCAGGTGCGCAACGCCCGCGTCTGGACCCGCGGCGTCGACACCGGCCGGTTCTCGCCGGAGTGGCGTTCGGCCGAGATGCGCGGGTTCCTCTCCGGCGGCCATCCGGAGGCTCCCCTGCTGCTCTACGTCGGCCGCGTCGCCCCCGAGAAGCGGGTGGACTGGCTCGCCGACGCCCTCGAGGGCGTGCCGGGGGCGCGCCTGGCGGTGGTGGGCGGCGGCCCGGGGCTGGAGAAACTCCGCGCCCGGCTCGAGGGCACGCCGACGGTCTTCGCCGGGTACCTGCGGGGAGCGGAGCTGGCCAAGGCGTACGCCAGCAGCGACCTCTTCGCCTTCCCCTCGGCCAACGAGACCTTCGGCAATGTCGTCCTCGAGGCCTGCGCCTCCGGCCTGCCGGTGGTCACCGCCGATTCCGGGGGTGTGCTCGACATCATCCGCCACGAGGAGAACGGTCTGCTCTTCGACGCCGAGTCGCGCCCCGGGTTCGTGGCCGCCGCGCGGCGACTCGTGGAGGATCCGGAGCTGGCCCGCGGCCTGGGCCGGCGGGGCCGGGAGACCGCCCTCGGCCGCACCTGGACCGCCGTCCTCGACGGCCTGATCGAGGACTACGCCCGCGTCGCCCGGCCGGCGGACTGACCGCCGGGCCGGGCCGGTCCTCCGGTGGGACGCGTTCCGTGCCGCGGCGGCGCCCGGCGCGGCCCCTCGACGATCCGGGCTCGCGACGGCTGACCGCGGAGACAGCCGCGGCGAGATCCCCACTGATGGCCGGGGGCCGCATCCCCCGGGCCGTATCTCCGGGACCCCTCCACGGTTCCAGCCGTATCTTTGCCTGCAAGCTTCAGACCGCCCGAACGAGTGAGACCATGCCCGAAGCACGGTTCCCGATGGTGAGCATGCCGACCCGGCCCGGGAGGTCCACCAAAACCTGCGCCTGCCCTCGCCGCCCCTGGCGCGGCCTGATACCCGTTCTCCTCGCCGCAGCCGCCATCGGCGGCCCGGGCCACCCCCCCGCGGCGGCGGGCCCCGGCCGGATCCTCATCGACGACTTCGAGAGCTACCGCGGCGGCGATCTGCCGGCCTGGCGCATCGGCCGCAAGATGCATCCCTTCGGCCCCCGCTTCATCGACGAGGACGAGTACTTCGTGGTCCGCGAGGAGGCGGGAGGCCGCTTCCTGCGCGGCTTCACCCGCGCCGAGGCGATCTGGATCGGCCTGCCCAACGGCGAGGGCTACGAGTGGGACCTGGCCACCCATCCGCGGCTGCGCTGGGACTGGCGCGTCCACCAGCTCCCCGAGGGAGCGAGAGAGGACAGGAAGAGCCGCAACGACGCCGGCGCCGCCGTCTACGTGATCTTCTCCCGGGACTGGAAGGGCCGCACCAAGGGCCTCAAGTACACCTACAGTTCCTCCCTGCCCCCGGGCACCTTGGCCGAGTACGGACCGCTCAAGGTCCTCGTCGTGGCCTCCGGCCTCGGGCAGCGCGGCAACTGGCAGTCCGTCGAGCGCGACGTCGCCGCCGACTACCGCCGCGCCTTCGGCAAGGCGCCCCCGGACCGCCCGCGCACCATCGCCCTGTGGAGCGACTCGGACTCGACGAAGGAGTCGGCCGAGGTCGACTTCGACAACCTCCTCCTGCTGCCGGCGGCGGACTGAACCTCGTGGGGTTCAAGGGGCGCGCCACCCGGGTCCTGGCCCTCTGCCTCGCAGGCTACGTCCTCCTCGTGGCCGCCAACGAGGGCGAGTTCTGGCCGGCCAGCATCTATCCCATGTTCTCCATCGCCGGCCGGCCCTGGACGCGGGCCCTCGTGCGCGACGTGGAGGCCCTGCCCGACTCGGCCCGCTGGCGGGTGACCGATCTCGACGGCCTGCCCGGCCGTCCCGTGGTGCTGCCCGAGATCGGCATCGATCCCATCGACTTCGCCAACTTCCTGTCGAAGACGCGGGTCTGGGACGAGGACCGCGTCGGCGGCCTGCGGTCGCTCTTCACCGAGGATCTGCTGCGGTCGCGCCAGCTCATGGTCTACAAGGTCCGGGGACATCTCGCCGCGGGCGACTCCGTCGTCGTCGAGGCCACCCCCTTCCTGCTGCTCACCGGCGGCGGCACGGCCCGCAACCCGGAACTGCCGCCGGCGGCCTACGCGCGGGACCTGTGAGAGGGATCCTCGACAACCTCTTCGACTTCGACCGCGCCCGCGACGAGACGCCGGGCGAGGCCCTGCACTTCCGCATCTGGGAGCTGTTCATCGGCTTCCAGGCGGTCCGCTACGCCTGGCTCTGGGGCTGGGAGAGCCTGCGCATCACCGACATCGTCCTGCCCCTCGGCATCGCCCGCTACATCGACATCGGCCACCTGATCGGCGGTCCCCTGCCCCTGGTCAACGCCGGGCTCCTCACGGCGCTGGTGGTCCTCGGCTTCCTGCGCCTCGGGTCGCGGTGGCCCTACGCCGCGGCCATGGCCCTCCTGCACCTGCAGTACGCCACCCGCTTCTGCCTGGGGGAGATCCCCCACAGCTCGAACCTCGTCGGCATGGGCCTGCTCTCCCTGGCCGTCGGCGGCGCCTGCTTCCGCGACGCGGCGGCGCAGCGCCGGTTCGTGTGGGGCAGCGTCTGGTTCTTCACCGGCCTCGGCTACGCCTCGGCGGGGGTCTGCAAGCTCGCGGCCACCGGCCCGGGGTGGATCGACGGCCGCCACCTGTGGCTGTGGATGGCGGAGAAGGCCTCCGACACGATCTCGAAGACCGGCGGTTACGAGCCCAACCTGCTGCAGAGCCTGGCCGCCGACCACTGGATCGCGGCCACGGCCGTTCTCGGCATCGGCCTGGGGACCGAGCTGATCGGGGTCCTGCTGTGGTGGCGGCGCACCCGCCCGTGGGCCACCGCCGCCCTCATCGCCATGCACTTCGGGATCGGCTGGACGATGAACATCTTCTTCACGGTCTTCATGGCCGAGCTGGTCATCATCGGTTTCGCCTGGGGCGGGTGGCTCGACCGGCTGCGGCCGGGGCGTCTGCCCGAGGCCTTCCTGAGGCTGCGGGGCGCCTTCTGATCGGGTCATGGGCCGGTCTCCCCGCCAGCTGCAGAGCGACCAGTACCGCTTCCCCTACCACTACCTCGTCGACCTCGAGGAGCGCCGGTTCTCCGCCCACCTGGGCTGGGGCCTCGACTACGCCGCCTACATGGGACGGGCCCTCGCCCTCCTCGAGACCCATCACCGCGGCGGAGACGTCCTCGACGTCGGCTGCGGAGACGGCTTCCTCCTCAACCACTTCGCCCGGGGGCCGGCCTTCGACGGCGCCTTCAGGGCCCTCGGGATCGACCCGGACGCCCGGGCGATCCGCTTCGCCCGCGCCTTCGCCCCGGAGGCGGAGGGCCTCGAGTTCCGCTGCCGGGACGTGGCGGAGCTGGAGACCGGGGCCTTCTCCACCGTCACCGTGGTCGAAGTCCTGGAGCACGTCCCGGACGAGGCCCTGCCGGCGTTCACCGGGCACGTGGACCGGGTCCTGGCTCCGGGCGGCACCCTGATCCTGACGGCGCCGTCTACCAACCTGCCCCTCGTCGCCAAGCACCACCGGCACTACACGGCCGAGGCCCTGGCCGCCCACTTCCCCGGCTGCGAGGTGCTGGAGCGGCACTTCCTCACCCGCCGCTCCGCCCTCTACCACCTGCTCTCCTTCCTGCTCTGCCGCCTCGACATCGGACCCGGGCCGCTGCGCCGGCTGCTGCTGGCCGCCTTCGACCGGCGGGTCTGCGAGGCCACGGAGAGCACGGGCTCGCGGGTGATCCTGGTCCTGCGCAAGCCCTGAGGCCCTGGCCGGACCTCGAGCGAGGCCGGGGATCCCGGTCCCTCGCGGACACCCGAGGCCGGGGGCTCCCGCCGACGGGCGGACCGGACCCCTCAGCGCAGGTACTTCAAGCTGAGCCAGTCCCGCAGGTGCCCGCGGTCCTCGCGGCTGATGACGCCGCTGACGGAACCGACGACGAGGAAGACCACGCCGTAGGCCACGACCGTCGCCGCCATGCGGGGGATCTCCTCGAGGGGCAGGACGCGCAGCAGGCGCAGGCCCCAGGTGGCGCCGGCGCTCACCAGGGCCACGGCCAGGACCCGGCCGTAGTAGCCGAAGGGCAGGACCCGGTGCGCCGGCAGCTGCATGTGGCGCGAGAGGATGGCGAGGATGTGGAAGAGGTTGAGGAAGCTGGCCAGGGCGGTGGCCGCCGCCGTGCCGACCGTCCCCCACCAGAGGGTGAAGGGGATGGTGAGGACGACGTTGCCGGCGAACCGGGAGAGGGCGACCCAGAGGACGGCGCGGGTGTCGCCGAAGGACTGGAGGATGCTGGAGAACGAGGCGACCCGCAGGAGCAGCACCGTGGTGCAGATCTGGAAGGGCCGGATCGAGGCCTCGTAGTTCTCGCGGCCGAAGACCAGGGGGATCGCCTCCGGGGCGATGGCGATGAGCAGCACCGTGACGGGCACCACGAAGAGAGACATCTTGCGGATGCCCTGGTACCACAGCTCCAGCAGCTCCCGCCGGCGGTCGTCCTTCACCAGCCGGACGTAGCGGGTGATGAGCACCGTGCCCACGGCGTAGGGGAGGACCGCCACCAGGGGGATCTCCTGGGAGGCGATGTTGTACTCCGCCAGGGCCGCGGGGGTGAGCATGGCGCCGACGACGAGCTTGTCCGCGTAGCGGTTCATGCGGTTCACGAGGAGGGAGCTGCCGAGGGGAATGGCGAAGCGGATCTGGTCCCTCAGCAGGCCGCGGTGGCGCTCCCCCGTGGACGCCGGCAGGACCAGCGAGACCCAGGTCACGGAGACGAGCAGCCGCACCGCGGCGTAGACGGCCAGACCGATCAGGGCGTAGCGCAGGGAGTAGCCGAGGGCCAGCGGGCCGATGAGGCCGGCGAAGGTGAGGACGCTGAAGAGGACCTCGTAGAGGGCGGCGTGGCGGTGCCGGCCCGAGGCGAGGAGCACGTTCATCGCCGGCCACGTGGGGATCTCCAGGACCGCCACGAGGGCGAGCCAGGGCAGGAAGCGCTGCAGGTCCTGGACGTTGCCGCCGGTCCACTCGCCGCTGACGAGATGGGGGACGGCGTGGGCGGAAAGCAGGAGGAGACCGCCGGCGCCGGCGGCGGTGGCCGCCAGGACGAGGAAGGTCTGCAGGCAGAAGGCGCGGCGGGCGGAGCCGGAGAGGCGCTCGAAGAAGTAGAAGACGCTGTCGGGGAAGCCCATCATCGCCAGGTAGCGCAGCACCTGGTAGAGGACCAGCAGGTAGCTGAGGACGGCGAAGTCGGTCTTGCTGAGGAGCCGGGCCGTGGCCACGGCGGTGGCGATGTCGACGAGGGTGCTGGTGATGCGCGCCGCCACGACCACGCCCACCTGTTGCGACAGGCGCCGCTCCGGGGCCTCGGTCATCGGGCGATGGAGTCCAGGAGGTCGGCGAGCTGGCGGGTCGTGGCCCGGGCCTCGTAGGCGGCGATCCGCTCCCGGTCGCGGGCGCAGGGAATCGGCAGCGGGTCTCCCTGCTGTTTCGCGCCGGCGCAGCGGAGCAGCAGGTCGGCGAGTCCCGCGGCGTCGTCCACCGGCAGCTGCACGCCCGTCCCGGTCTCCTCCAGGATCCGCGCCACCTCGGGGTTCGGCGACAGGGACAGGATCGGACGGCCGACCGCCAGGTATTCCAGCAGCTTGGCGGGGATGATCTCGTCGCGGTCCGGGTGGGTGCTCAGCAGGAGGACGTCGAAGCGCCGCAGCGCCGACAGGGCCTGCTCCAGGGGTACCGCCTCCTCGGCGTGGAAGCGGTCCGCCAGGCCGCGGGCCCCGGCGCGGGACCGGTCCTCGGCGTTGAGGGGCCCGAAGGAGTGGACGTGAACCGCCGCGGCGAGCTGCGGGTCCCGGCGTCCGGCCTCGGCGAGGGCCTCGATCACGGGGCCGGCCGGAGACATCTCCCGGAAGCGTCCGAAGAAGCCGATGCGCAGCCGGCCGCCCGGCCCCGCCGGCGGGGCTCCCCCCTCCAGCACCGGGTCGGCGAGGAGGGCCTCGTCGAAGCTGTTGGTGATCGTCGTCGTGCGCAGACCCAGTTCCGCGAAGCGCTCCCGGTAGCGGCGCTCGGTCTCGGTGGCCTGGAAGAGGACGGCATCCGCCCCCCGCAGGACGCGGCCCTCGAAGCGCCGGTCCAGGGCCCGCACGATCGGCCCTCGGCCCTGTGAGCGCACCCGGCAGATCGTCCAGGGATCGCGGAAGTCGGCGATCCAGGGGATGCCCAGGCGCCGGCAGAGCATCTCGGTGATCACCAGGCCCGACCACGGGTCGCCCGTGCTCCACACGGCGTCGGGGTTGATGCGCCGCACCTCCCGGAGGATCCGCCGGTACGACCACAGGAAGAAGGGCAGCCAGCCGTCCACCGGGAGGCGCAGCCGCAGCAGTCCCCGCGCCGCCGGCCGCCGGCCCGGCCCCTCCCCCAGCTGGCTCTCCGAGCCTCCCGTGAGATCGAAGGGCGGGCTCAGTTCGACGACGGGGATCCCCTTCAGGAGCCCCGCCTCGCGCGGCGTCAGGGACCCGCGGGAGGCGATGGTCATGACCACCGGGTCCCAGCCGAACTCGCGCAGGTGAATGGCGAACCGCAGCGGCCGCATGGCGCCGACGCGCCGGCGGGGCAGGAAGTAGGGTGCGACGAGAAGGACGGTCGGCATGCTCGCTCGCGGATTCTCCGGGCGCCGGCTCGGGCCATGGGCCGGTTGCCCGGGGTCATGGAACGATACCGCCCCGCGGCGCGGCCGGCGACCGGCGGCAGGGCTATCGACCGAGCCGCCAGGACCGGACGTCGACGGCGGCGGCGCGGTATCCCGGCGATCGTCGCCCAGGCTTCGCCGCCAGGATCTGCGGCGGCGGCGGCCCGGGTCTCGAGAGCGCCGCACAGGCCTCCCCCGAGGCGCCACCCGGAGCCTCGGCCGCGACAGGGCACGGGGGCTCGCGATCGTCGCTTGGCCATCGTCTGAAGCCGCCGCCGGGAGGCGCACGGCGGCAGGGACGCGGCGGCAGGGACCCGGGATCCCGCGCGCCGGGACCCGCGGCCGGGGGACTCCGGGTCTCGCGAGCACCGCACAGGCCTTTCCCGACCGCCCGGAGCCGTGCGGCCGCCGGAGGACCGGGACCCTGCGCCGGGACGGGTTGGTTGACCGGTACTCCGTCCCCCGGGTAACGTAGGCCGCCTCGACCCCCTTCCACCGGCGGCCTGACCCGCCGGGAGAAGCCCACCGCAGCCCAGGATGATCCCATGACCTCGCCCACCGCCGACTGGTCCGCCTTTCCCCAGGGGTACAGCCTGCTGCTGAACGAGAAGGCCCAGTTCCCACAGGACCTCCAGTCCTGGCGCACCCGGATCGACGGCTCCCATCAGCTCTTCGCCGACACCTTCTGGATCGCCCGCGGCACCAACCTCGAGCGGCGCCTGCACGAGGTGCGCAAGCATCCGGCCAACCCGCTCGTGGAGGACCTCTGGGCCTGCTGGGTGCACCCCGAGCCGGAGGGCGGCTACCGCCTCTTCGCCAACGGCTGGCGGGGCCGGCTCGCCGGGGCGCCGGAGCCCGCCGAGGCCCGCGAGCGGATCGTGTGGACGGCCCGCTCCGACGACGGCCTCGGCTGGCGGTTCGACCCCGATCCGGTCCAGGCCCGCGACCATGCGTCCGCCCCCTGGCGGCCCATGCAGGGCCAGCTCCACGGGTTGCTCTTCGAGCCCTGGGAGTCCGATCCCGAGCGCCGCTGGAAGATGATCATCCTCGACCGCGCCAGGCCCCGCCAGCCGCCGGGAGAGACGCCGTTCACCGGGCCCACCGTCTCCATCTCTCTCTACACCTCGCCGGACGGACTGCGCTGGACCTGGCGGGCCGACACGTCCCTGTTGCGCAAGGGCACCTCGGGCCTCCGCCACACCGGCCCCGAGGACCCCTTCCCCGAGGGCCTCGGCGACGTGCTGCAGGTGCGCTGGGACCCGGTCCTCGAGAAGTACGTGGCCCACACCAAGCACACGGTCGGTCCGGACCCGCGCTTCCCCTTCTTCCTCCACGACCGGGACGGGGGCTCGACGGGCCGCTACGAGGCACGCGTCGCCGGCTGGGCCGAGAGCGACGACCTGGTCCACTGGAGCGCCCCCCGGATCTACGCCTACCCCGACGCCGAGGACGCGCGCATGCCGGGGATGTACGGGATCTACGAGGCCGACGGGTTCCCCTACGAGGATATGTGGCTCGGCTGTCTCTCCATGACCGCCAACATCCCGGACCCGTCCTGCGAGGCGACACCGAGGCACGCCGGCGGCTTCAAGCGCAACTGGATCCGGCTGGCCGGCAGCCGCGACGGGAGGCACTGGTACTACCTGGGCGACCGCCGGCCCCTGATCCCCGTCGGCCCCGACGACGGCTGGGACGCCCACTACCTGCGCATGGCCCAGAGAACGACCGTCGCCGGCCCGGTGATCGCGCAGGACGAGGTGCGGCTCTACTACCACGGGCACTACGGCGGCGTCCCCGGCTGCAAGGGGCTGACCCTGCCCAAGGACACCTGGCAGTCCGCCCTGGGGCTCGGGGTCGTGGACCGCGACCGCTTCGTCTCCCTCGAGGCCGGCGAAGAGCCCGGCGAGGTGATCACCCGGCCCCTGGTCTTCAGCGGCGCCGGAACCCTGTGCGTCAACGCCCGCGCCGACCGGGGCGGGTCGGTGCGAGCCGCGGTCCTTGAGGAGGACGGCACGCCGATCGCCGGTCTCGGCTTCGCCGACTGCGCTCCCCTGGACGGCGACAGCCTGCGGGCGCCCGTGTCGTGGTCGGGCGGCGATTCCCTGGGGCCCCTGAAGGACCGCTACGTGCGCCTCGCCTTCCGCCTCGAGCGCGCCGGGATCTACTCCTTCTGGATCGAGTGAGGTGACCCGCGCCGGAGGCCCCGCCCTTGGGTGGCGCCGATGCAGGCCCCTATGATTCCGGGCTCCGTAGCCGGCCTTCGCCGGCCACCCTGCTGACCAAGGAGAGCCCCATGGCGGACGGCACCTTCGTCGATCTGCGCACCCACTGGCTCGGCCGCATCGGGACCGCGGCCGTCCACTTCGCCCGCCACCAGGGCGGCGTCCTGCACGTGGCCCGGGACACCGGGGAAGTCCCCGAGCCCCCGGCGCCGGGGGAGGCGCCCGCCCACCTCGTGCGCCTGGGGACGCGCCTGCGCCTGCGGTCCCGCTCCGGCGGCGGCACCCGCCTCGTGCGCCAGGAGAACGACCCGGCGCCGAAGTTCCACTTCCTCGAGGAGGGGCCGGTGCGCCTCGGCATGCGGGTCGCCTTCGACCTGCTCGACGAGGACGGACGCTACCACGGCGACGGCCGCCAGGACGTGTGGATCTACCCCGAGGGCGACCTCCACGTGACTTGGGCCCTGCAGACCGTCGATCCGGTGGGCCACGGCCCCGTGGAGGCGGTCTGGGCCGAGGTCGACGGCGACGCCGGGTATCGCCGGGTGAGCCTGGGGGACGCCGACTTGAGCGAGTCCGGGACGAGCGCGCGCCGGGCCTTCGGAGAGGAGCTGGCCTCCCGCCGGATCCTGCTCTCGGGCGCGGGACGGCCCCCGCTGGGCCTCTACTGGCAGCGCGACGAGGGAGAGGCCCTGACCATGGGCTACGACCACGGGGTCGTGCCGCCCTTCTACGCCTCGCGCTGGCCCACGGGGATGCAGCAGTGGGCCCGGGGCAACCTCGGCTGGAAGCGCTCCCCGTCGGCGGCGGTGGACGCGAGCCTCTGCGGCGAGGGGCCGCGGGTGCGGCTCTGCTGGCTCGAGGACGGCGCCGAGCCGGACATCACCCACGCCGCCACCCTGGTCCTCTCCGTGGCCGCGGACGAGGCGGACCTGGAGCGCCGCATCGCCGCCGTGCAGGAGCCGCTGACCCCCGAGGTCCACGGCGGCGGCTTCCGCAGCTACACCCCCGAGGACGGCACCTACGAGATCGGCCAGGGAGACCCGGCCTCAACGCGGATCACCTTCCCCCCGACGAGCACGAGCGCACCGTGCGCCTGCGCCACTACCGGCGCAAGACCGACCCGCGCCACCGCGGCGGCGTGGTGGCCACCGTCGACGGGCAGGTCACGCGGGCGCAGCTGATGTCGGAGGGGGAGCTCACCGACGACATCTGCGTGGTCATGGAGATGAGCCACCGCAACGACTCGGTGGACGACGTCATCGTCAGCGCCGTCCTCAAGGCGGACGGGCCGACGACGATCGGGATCGACAAGGTCCCGGGCATCCAGGCGACCTACCAGAGCGAGATCGCCGGCCTCGACCTGCAGCGCCGCGCCGGCAACCGCCGCGACGTGGCCGTCTGGAGCAGCCGCAACAAGGAGCGCCCCGAGCTGGAGCTCGACCTCTTCAGCGGCGCCGTGCACCGCTGGACCAACCACGGGCAGACCGACCCGGTCCTGTGGGAGATGCCCATGGCCTGGTTCCTCTCGTGCGGCATCTCCCGCCACCACTACTGCAACACCAACGACACCTTCGAGGTGCTGGAGAACGGAGCGGAGCGGGTGCGGCTCCATTTCAGCGGCACCAACCCCAACCGAAGGGCGCGCTCCAGGACCTGGCTGACGATCCCCGGCGGCCACCCGCGGCCACGGATCGAGGTGCGCATGCGCATGGAGGTGGAGGAGCAGTGGGAGGGCGCCAACGTCGAGTTCTCCGACATCTTCCCCTACCCCTCGCGGCTGGTGGAGACCTGGCTCCACGACGCCGTGCTGTTCATGACCCGGGGCGGCTCGACCCTGATCTACAACCTGCGCCCGGACTGCAGCGCCCACAGCCCCGCCAAGGGCGACCCGGGACCGCACCTGTTCTACGGGCTCTTCGCCGCCGACCACGGCAACGTCCTGGCCTTCTTCGAGAACCCCCAACACCCGCAGATCCCCCTTCACTACTCCGTGTGCGGCAACTACATCGACGTGCACGTCAACCTCCACCCCGAGCGGGACCCGGTGCCGGCCGGCACGGTCTTCGAGGTGAGCTACGCGGCCGAGCTCTACGGCGACGGCGGCACGAGCGCCGACGAGGTTCGCGCCATCGGCGAGCGCAGCCTCGAAGCCGGGACCCTGGTGATCTGAAGGAAGAGATGACGATGGAACCGATTCGACTGACGGTGACGGCCCGCGACGGCCAGGAGCGCTCGAGCTGGCCGCTGACCCGCGGCGTGACCCTCCCCGAGGGGGCCGTTGGCGATGCCGGCGAGCTGACGCTGGCCGGACCGGATGGCGCGGTCCCGGTACAGCTCCGGCCCCTGGCGCGCTGGCCGGACGGCTCCCTCAAGTGGGTGCTGGCCGACTTCCAGGCCCGCGTCGAGGGCGGCGGGACCCCCGTCTACCACCTGCGGGCCGGTGAGCCCGCCGCGGTCTCCCCGGAAGAGGCGGTCGAGGTGACAGAGACGGAGGAGGCCGTGGTCGTGTGCACCGGACCGCTGCGCTTCTCCCTCTCCCGGCTGCGCCCCGGGCTCTTCGAGGAGGTCGCGACCGGCCGCCGCGTCGACGGCGTCTTCCAGCCGGAGGCCGACCTGTCCGGGGACGGCGGCGAGCTGTGGGCCCGAATCCGCGAGGGCGAGTTCCTCGGCGGCACCCGCCGCCGGATCTACGGCATGGGCGGCGAGTGCCTGGCCAGCCTGGCGCCGGAGGAGTGGTCGGTGGAGGTGGAGGAGGCCGGCCCCCTGCGTACGGTCGTCACCTGCCGGGGCGCCCTGGAGCAGCGGGCGCCGATGCACCACTACACCGGCTACCGGCCCCTGCGCTTCGTGGTGCGCATCCACGCCTTCGCCGGCCAACCCTTCCTGCGCCTCCAGCACACCGTGGTCTTCACCCTCAACCCGCGGGAGACGCAGGTCGCCGAGATCGGCCTACGCCTGCCCCTGCCCGATGGCGGCGAGGGGGTCCTCTGCCGCTCGGCGGCGGAGCCCCACCGCGCCGTGGGCCTGCCCGCCGGCGGCGAGCTGCTCCTGGCCCAGCAGGAGGACGCCCACTTCCGCCAGATCGAGACCGGCGGCGAAGGGCGGGTCAGCGAGGGGGAGCGCACCGAGGGCTGGCTCACGGCGGAGAGCGGAGCCGGCGGCCTGGGCCTGGCCATGCGCCACATGGCCGAGCAGCATCCCACGGCGCTGCGGGTCTCCGGCGGCGGCCTCGCCGCCATGCCCTGGCACCACCCCGAGGGCCGGCTCCTGAGCCTGGAGCGCTACTCGGAGGAGGTCGCCTGGCACGAGGGCGAGGGGGTCTACTCCGACGGCACGGGCGCGGCCCGGACCAGCGAGATCTTCGCCGCCTGGTTCGCCTCAGGCGACTCGGAGAGCGCCGTCGACAACCTGCGGGGCCTGCTGAATCCGCCCCACGCGGCGGTCGACCCCGGGCACCTGGCGCGGTGCCGGGCCACCGGCGGGTTCGCCCCGGCCGGCGGCGCCTTCCCGCGCTCGGACCGCATGCTCGCCGGCTTCATGGAGTGGATGCAGCGGCAGATCGAGATCGGCCGCTGGTACGGCTTCTTCGACTACGGCGACGCCCTCGTGGCCTGGGACGAGGCCGATGACGACTGGCGCTTCACCGGCCGCTGGGGCTGGTGCAACAGCGAGTGGGACCCGCGCCACGGCGTCTGGATCGAGTACCTCCGGACCGGCGACCCCGGTTGGTTCGACCTCGGCGAGGCGATGACCCGCCACTCCACCGACGTCGACACCTGCCACTGGCACCCCTTCCGCCCCTACTTCGTGGGCGGCTGCTACCGCCACAGCACCGACCACTTCGGCGACGAGCCCTGCGCCTCCCACACCTTCATCGACAACTGGGTCGACCACTACTACCTCACCGGCGACCTGCGCACCCTGGAGGTCCTGCGCGAGGCCGGGGGCTTCCTGCACCGCTTCCACTGGACCGAGGACGCCCAGTACAGCTTCAGCCTGCGCGGCATCGGCAACGCCTTCCGCGGCCTCCTCTACCTCTACGAGGTGACTGGGGAGGAGTCCTTCCTGCGGCGGGCCGAGGAGGTCTGGGAGGTCATCGCCCGGGGGCAGAACGACGACGGCAGCTGGCACAAGCGCTTCCAGGTGTCGACGCCGGACCGGCTGGCCCTGCAGAACCCCTACGGCATGGCCTCCGAGGGCACGACCCTGGCCGTGGAGCTGGGGGCGCCCCCCTTCAGCGACGAGGAGCACCTGGAGCTGCGGGGGCGGGACCGGCCGATCGTGCGGGTCATGCCCTACGAGGAGCAGAAGGGCTACCAGACCCACTACCTGCTCATCGGCGTCGAGCTGCTGCACCGGCTCACCGGGAGGGAGGACGTAGGCGCCGCCTACGTGCGGGCCGTGGACTGGTTCTGCGGGGGGCCGGGGTCCACGGAGCCGGAGTTCGCCCTGTCGCAGCACTACTACGGGATCGTCTGCCGGCACCTGGCCTACGCCTGGCGCCTCACGGGGCACCGGCCCTACCTGGAGATCGGTCGGGCCGTCCTCGAGCGGCTCATGCGGATGCAGGACTGGAGCGACGACCCCAAGAGGCGGGGCTCCGTGGGCATGAGCCCCATGGGGCTCAGCCTGCTGTTCTTCGGGGTGCCGTACCTGCTGGAGGCGCTGGCCGAGTCGGGGATGGAGGAGCCGGGGGGCTGAGCCTCAGGGGACCGGCTGCGTGGCCGGCGGAGCCTCGTCGACGCGGACGTCCCAGCCCTGCACGTCGACGCCGCCGTTGCGGTTCTGGACGCGGATCGTCACCGTGTGGGTGCTCACGTCGGCCGGCCCGGGGGCCAGGGTCATGACCCCCGTCTCCCGGTCGAGGCTGATGAAGGGCGGGGCCTCGTCGAGGATGAACAGCAGCTCGTCGCCGTCCCGGAAGGCCGCCTGGTAGCGCCCGCCGGCCCCCGGGTCCTCCTGCTTCTCCGGATCGGTGATCGCGCGCAGATCGCCGATGGAGCGGATCGCCCTCACCCGGTACTGGAGGCGTTCACCGGCCGCCATGGCCGTCGGCGGGGTCGAGTAGATGAACGGCCGCGGTGCCTCCACGTAGTCCGAGGGGCCGCTGCGGACGCCGTCGGCGTCGACGGCGACGACCCGGTAGAAGCCGCGGTTGCCGGCCTCCGGCGAAATCCCGGCGCCGGCGACGACGATCGACGTGTCGCCGCTGGCCGCCAGCCGGTTGCCCGGGACATGCCGGGACTCGGCGCCGTCGAAGACGGCGTAGGAGTCGGCGCTGGCCGTGAAGCCGCGCTCGTCGCTGCCGTAGATCTCGTAGCTCCGGGGCGGCGTCCCCTCTTCGGCGGGGCGCCAGCGAAGGGTGATCGACCGCGCCTCCCAGTCGGTGGCCAGCTCCAGGTCCCGGGGCACGCCCGGCGCCCTCGGGGTGAAGCTCCAGACCTCGCTCCAGGGGCCCCAGAGGCCATCGGCGCTGCGCGCCCGGACCCGCCAGTAGTAGCGCTCGCCCGCGTTCAGCAGCCCCTCGAAGGGGACCTGCCAGCGGGCCTCGCCCGCGGCCGGAGTCTTCGACGAGAGCTTCTCGAAGACGGGCGACAGGATGCGGCGCATGTCGGGATGGCGGGACAGCTCGAAGTGGTAGTCCTCGGCCTCCGGCACCGGCTCCCAGCGGAACTCGACCTGCGTTCCCGCCACCTCGGCGCCCGCCAGCGGATGAAGGGCCTTCGCCGGAGGCGGGGGAGGCGCCAGGTCGTGCCGCTCCTGCCAGGCGTGGACGACGCGCACCCGGCGCGGGCCCGGGCTCTCGTCGGTGTAGACGATCTCGTTGGCCCCCAGCTCGAGGGCCGGCAGCGACAGGGGCGCCATCTGCAGGTCGGACTCGATCTCGAGGGAGGCGATGCCGCCGCCGGAACCGCGCAGCCGCAGGCGGTAGTCGTAGCACGCCTCTAGCCGCGGCAAGCCGTCCTCGAGGGCGAACTCGCCGTCCCCGCGGATGTCCGCCAGGTGGGTCCAGCCCTCCTCGCCCTCGCGGGCCAGCTCCAGGCTCCAGGGGCCGCTCTCCGGCGCCATCTGCAGGCGCACGCGCCCTCCCACGAAGACGTAGGGGCTGCGCAGGCGGTAGACGACGCTCCCCTCCTCCTGCGGGTCGAGGACCCTCAGCCCGTCGTCCCCGGCCTCCAGGTTCGCCGACGCCTCCGTCCAGCGCCCGAAGGCGGAGTCCAGCCGCGGCCGGTAGTGCAGGCGGCCGTTGGCCAGCCGCGGCGGCGGCCGCTCGGAGAGTCCGTGGTAGCGCCCCCGGTCGGCCCACTCCCAGCGCAGCCCCTCGCCCGGCCGCAGGGTGATCTCCATGCGGTGGCCGCCGATGTAGGGCCGGCCTCCCGACCGCGGTCCGAGGTAGCAGAACAGGGAGGCGGAGAACTCGTTCGTCCGGCGGTCCTCGGCGGCCAGGATGCCGTAGGCGTGGGAGCGCTTCATCAGGTCGTGGTCGCGCGAGATCTCGGCCTCGCCGGCCACCGTGCGGTTGTCGCGCATGAGCACCAGCAGGTGCTCGTCGCTGTCGAGGAGGTGGTAGGCGCCGTCGAAGAACACCTCGGTGGTGCAGTGGCCGTGGGGCAGGCCGCGGCGGATCTTCAGCCCCGCCCGCTGCCACAGGTTGGACATGGTGTAGGCCGCGTCCCAGCACAGGGTGTAGCCGTAGACGTTGAGCATCTTCACCGTGTCCTTCACCTCGTCCGTGCCCGGCGTCGAGTGGTAGCGCCGCCGCCGGGCGAACTCCCAGATGGCGCGCGCCTTCTGCGCCTCCGTCATCTCCGGCTCGAGGATCCCCGAGAGGATGTGGTCCATCGAGCGCCAGTCGCGCCGGCCGTCGACGAGGACCCAGGGATTCACGACCTCGTCGTCGCCCACGTTCTCCATCAGGACGTAGCGGTTCGGCTCCCACGCCTGTCCGTAGACGCCGTAGCCGACGGGGTCGCGGGTGTTGGCCCCGTCCACGGTGCCGCCCATGTCGATGCGCCAGGCCTGGCGCGCCCGGGTCACGATCTGCTCTTGCTCGAAGTCGAGGGGCCCCGCCTCGCCGCTCGCCCCGGCGGCGACACCGAGGGCCACGGCCGAGGCCACCAGGCCGGGGGCCTTGGGGTCGGTCTGCGACTCTCTCATCAGTAGGCCACGGCGATGGCGCCGGAGTGAACGCGGGTCGACGCGTCCGTCTCGAGGTGGATCCGGAAGAGGTAGAGTCCCGGCGGCACCATCCGGCCGTCGTCGTCGCGTCCGTCCCACTCGGGCTCGGGGATGCTCCTCCCGGAGAGTCCCCGGCGGACCTCGCGCTCCTCGAGCCGGCGCACGAGGCGGCCCCCCAGGTCGTGGATGTCGACGGTGAGCCGGCGCGGCACCGTCAGCTCGTGGACGCGGAACTGCAGATGGGCGACGTCGTTGATCCCGTCGCCGTTCGGGCTGAAGGGATTCGGCGAGGCCCGCACCACGGCGAGGGGGGAGGCGCCCAGATCCGAGGTCCGCACGCCGAGGGTGTTGCCGGGATAGGCCACGGTGGCGTCGCCCTCGGTCACCTGCTGGCGCACGCCGCCGCCCTCGGTGTCGAAGATCCAGCCGTCGAACCGGGTGCCGTAGCGCACGACCTGGGAATCGAACTCCACCTCGATGAGCTTGAAGCTGTCCCGGGCGTCTCGCAGGGGGGGCAGGCTGACGAGGAACCCGTCGTCGGCGATCTCCACGGCGCCGGTCAGGTCGATGGCGGCGCCGTCGACGCGCACGGCGCGGACCGAGTCGACCCGGGTCAGGGTGAAGACCTCGAGCCGGTCGAATCCCTGGCCGTCCTCCAGCGTCGGGAGGACGCTGTAGGTGAAGGTCGTCGCCTCGGTCCTCGGCACGTCGAGGGGCCAGATCTCGGCGACCACCCGGGCCGCCGAGGGGCGGCCGAACTGGATCTCCAGGTCCCGCAGCCGCACCGTCTGCTGCAGGGGTGACTCGAAGACCATGTGCAGCTGCAGGAAACGGGCCGGACCGGGGGAGCGGATCGGCGTTCCGTCGAGCCACGATTCGGCGCTCACCGTGGTGTCCCGCAGGCCCTCCTCCCAGGAGTACGGCGCCGACCAGTAGCTCCAGCGCTCGTCGAGGGTGGTGAAGCGATTGACGATGTCGGCCCGGTCGAACTGCTCGCGGGTCAGTTCCTCGTCGACCCCGAGGACCTCTGTCGGGATCCAGTAGCGGTCCGGGTCGGAGTCGGATCCGGAACGGGTGCGGACGATGATCCGCGCATTCGGGTCGTGGTCGCCGCGCCAGCGCATCCGGCCCCAGGCCATGGGCTCGCCGAAGTCGAGGACGGCGGTGGTGTACACCGCCCGCGGCACGAAGCCCTCGCCGAAGACCTGGAACTCGGCCATCTCCCAGTTGGCGATGGGGTCCACGGGCCGGAAGGCGATCCACTGCAGCGGACGGGTCGGGAAACGGAGGTCGACGACGACGTCGAAGTTCTCCCGCTCCAGGCGCAGGAGGGTGAGCTGTGGATCGGACTGCGGGTTCGACCAGCGGATGTACTGAAACCAAGGCTGGCCGCCGCCCCGCCAGAAGCAGTGGCCGGCGAAGTTGGCGGAGTTGGGCGCCACGGAGATCTCGTACCAGGGGAGGGTGTTGAGGGAGAAGTCCTGGTCGCCGAGGTCCTCCGGCTTCAGGCGCGGGGGATCCATATCGGCCAGGATCTGTTCGAGCTTGGGGTTCTCCCGGCCGATGCGCGGGAAGAAGCGGACGCGGTTGATGGGGAAGTCGGCGCCCAGATCGACGATCGTGTTCTGCACGTAGAACTGGGCCCTGACGTTCGGGTCCTCGCTGGCGCTGGCGCGGAAGAAGGCGGCCGTCTTCGGGTCGCCGTCGAAGATGGGCCGCACCACGACGACGGCGGAGACGATGTTGTTGCAGCCGCTGATGGCGATGTTGTGCAGGATGCCGTGCTTGATGCGGTCGCGCACGCCGTCCTGGGCCAGATTCAGAGTGTCGGGCAGGAAGAAGGGGCGCAGCCACTGGCCGCCGGTGCTGTCGACGGATACGGCCAGGGTCTCGCGCCACGTGGGGTACGAGGTCTGGGTGCCCACGGCCACCCGGCGGGTGCCCAGGCCGTCGCGGCCGGCGACGATGTAGTCGCCCGGCTCGGAGGAGACCGCCGCGCTCCACGGGTTGGGCTGCTCCCCCCCGAGGCCGTAGACGTTGTAGCCGTGGGCGGGGACCCCGGAAACCAGGACGGCGGCGGCGAGCAGCCAGGCGCCCGCGCTCCGTTGGCAGAGTGTCCCGAACATGACGGAGTTAGGGTACGAACCCCCCGAAGCGGCCCGCAACCGGATCGCCGCGGTCCCGCTCGAGGTCCGCCGCCCCGGCCGGTCTCACCAGCTCATGACCGGGTTGCCGCTGGTGCCGGTGAAGTGGTCGATGACGTACCACACCCCGGCGGTGACGAACTGCCCCAGGATGAGGCCGAGGAAGAAGGGCCGGGTGCGCAGGTACAGCCCCGGACCGCCGTATCGCAGGACCACCGTCTTGAACAGCCAGGCGAGGAAGACGGAGAAGAACATGGTGCCGAAGACGGCGCTGATGGGGAAGCCGAGGTGGTGGAAGGGCCACCACAGCCAGTGGTGGCGGGCCCACATGAGGAAGCCCATGAGGCCGCCGCCGACGGCGGTGTAGATCCAGTTCTCCCAGTGCGGCCCATCGAGGCTCTGGATGCGCGCCGCGGCATTGTCGAAGGGATAGCGGGCGGCGCCGCCGAAGAAGAACTGGTCGGTGTTGATCCCCCCGTACTCGTAGGCGAGCTGGAGGATCGACCAGATCGAGCTGGCCAGGGTGAGGACGATGGCGATCAGCATCGCCCAGAACACCAGCCGCCGCCGCCGGTGGATCGCCTCCTGCACCAGCTTGAGGCCGTTGGCGGCCGAGGCCATGACGAAGGTCAGGATGTCGCTGGCCCAGATGTAGGTGAAGGCGAGGGCGACGACGCCGCTCGATCCCAGGGCGCGGGTGCCGAAGTTGGCGGCCACGAAGTCGGAGGCGATCATGGGCGCGAAGATGTGGGCCAGCCCGCCCTCGGCGACGACCCGGGTGATGCCGAGGAAGAGGACGAAGGCGAGGAACAGGTAGACGAGGGTGAGCCACGGCAGCAGCCCCGACTGCCACAGCCACACGCCCATGAAGGCCAGGCTGAAGAACAGCAGCACCACCGCCGCGCGGTACGACAGGATCTCGTCGGAGTCGTCGACGGCGGCATCGCCGGTGAGGGCCTTGCGGGCGACCTCGCGCAGGTGGCCGCGGGCCGTCCACAGGCCGTAGAGGACGAGGACGATGATGGCGCCGAACCCCTGGTGGACGATGATCGAGCCCGTGTAGGCGCTGTAGACGCCGAGGACGGGGTCGATCTTCTGCAGTCCGAGGATGTTGAAGATCCCCTGCTGGCAGGTGTTGAGGAGGAAGAAGAAGCAGAGGCCGAAGGCGATGTCGCGATTGACGAAGTAGGTGAAGCCCAGCATCTGGAAGCTGAGGCGGATGGGGACCGACACGCTCTCGCGGAAGAGGGGGATCGACGCGTCGAGGCGCACCGTGGGGATGTAAGGGAAGTAGTGGTTCAGGCCGTTGAGGGACTGCACCACGGCGGGCACCAGGAACCCGATCCACATGAGCCGGCTGCGGAAGAACGGCTTGATCAGGGACGGGCGTTCCTCGTCCTCCTCGATCATCGACAGGGGCACCTGCACCAGGGGGTAGACGAGCCGTTCCCGCTCCACCCACTGCTTCCGCAGGATGGCCATGCTGCTGATCATGGCCACGTAGAGAGCCAGGATGAAGGGGATCCACATGGCCAGGGGCCGCAGCCAGAGGCCCCAGGGGATGCCCATGCCCTCGGGGGCGCCCTCGTAGAAGCTGCGCACCGCCTCCATCTCGTGGTGGGGGATGATCCAGTCCGGCACCGAGGGCACCAGGACGTCGTTCCAGGCGTTCTCGGGCGTGGCGTAGTAGATCAGGGAGGTGATGTCGGGCAGCAGGAAGGCCGTCAGCCCCCACTCGGGGATCGCCGTGGCCACGATCCACATGATGTAGACCAGGGCCAGCTCGCCGCGGTTGAGCATCCAGCCGCGCCGCATCAGGCCGATGGCGGTGTTGACGAAGAGGACCAGGAAGAAGAACAGGATGATCGCCGCCGGGGTGTTGAAGTAGGAGGCGATCCGCGACCCGTGGAGCACCATGTTGCAGTAGGGCACCCCGGCGCCGATGGCGATCGATCCGGCGGCGCCCACGAGGAGGGCGCGCAGCCCGGGCGCGGAGGTCTTCCCTGGGTCGGGTGATGTCTTCACGGGAGTCGGCCGGCGCAACGTAGGCAGGGGCCCTTCGGCCCGCAAACGGAGACGGGCCTCACGGCTGGCGGACCCGCACGACGCGGTCGGCCGCCATCGGGCCCAGCCTCTGCGATCCGCCGCCGGGCCAGCGCACCTCCACGGCGTCCACCGTGGCCCGCGGCCCCAGGCCGAAGTGGGCCCGGGTATCGTTGTGGGAGAGGTAGCTGCCGCCGGCGGCGATCTCCACCGTCCTCGAGAGATCGCCGGCGGTCACCGTCACGAGAGCGCCGACGCCGTCGCGGTTGGCCGCCGTGCCCCGCAGATCGACGATGAGCCAGTGCCCCGCCGCAGGACCGTCGTTGCGCAGCAGCGCCGGCCGGTCGTCGAGGCGCATGGCCACCAGGTCGACGTCGCCGTCCTCGTCCCAGTCGCCCTTCATCAGGCCGCGGGTGACGCCGGGCCGGGCGAGATCCCCCCCCGGCGCCGGCTCGAAGCGGTGTCCCGCCGCGGCGCCGAGGTTGAGCAGCAGCAGATCGGGCTGCGCGTAGCGGGGCCCGTCGAGGAGACGGACCTGCGGGTAGACGTGCCCCTGGCCGACGGCCAGGTCGAGATCGCCGTCGTTGTCGGCGTCGAGGAAGCAGGTGCCGAAGGCGAGGCCCGGCAGGCCCACCTGGGCCAGACCGGCTTCGTGGGATGCGACGGTGAAGCGGCCGCCGCCGTCGTTGCGGTAGAGGGTGTTGTAGTCGTCCTCGAAGTGGGTGACGAAGAGATCGCCGTCGCCGTCGCCGTCGTAGTCGCCGCTGGCGATGCCCATGCCGGCCTGGGCCGTGCCCTCGGCGCTGAAGGCGGCGCGGGCTTCCCAGGCCGCCTCCCGGAACCGCGGTCCGCCGCCGCCCTCGTTGCGGAACAGGTAGTTGGGCGCCGAGTCGTTGGCCACGTAGATGTCCGGGTCGCCGTCACCGTCGTAGTCGGTGAAGACGACCCCGAGGCCGTACGTCGGGTCCACCCCGGCCACTCCCGCGGACCGGCCGACCTCCGCGAAGCGGCCCCCGTCGTTTCGCAGCAGGGCATCGGCGTGGCCGGGCAGCCCCATGGGGCCGGCGAAGACCATCAGACCCTTCCACATCCCGGCCCGCGGCGGGATGGCGTCGACGTCGAAGTCGACGTAGCGGGCGACGTAGAGGTCGAGGTCGCCGTCCAGGTCGTAGTCGCCGAAGGCGGCGCCCGTGCACCAGCCGCCGAGGTCCAGGGAACCGTCCTCGGCGTAGAGCACCCCCTCCGCGCCGAGGTTCCGGTAGAGGCCGGCCCCGTCGAGACGCGTGACTACGAGGTCGGCGTCGCCGTCGTTGTCGACGTCGGCCGCCGAGGCCCCCATGCCCCAGCCTTCCCCGGCCGCGGCGGGCAGGCCCGTCTCGGCAAAGGTGCCGTCCCGCCGGTTGAGGTAGAGGGCGTCGGACGAGGCGGCGGGATCGTCCTCCTCCAGGGTGCCGCCGTTCACGAGGTAGAGGTCGAGCCAGCCGTCCCCGTCGGCGTCGAAGAGGGCGCCGCCGCCGCCCTTCGCCTCCACGATGTAGTCCTTGACCCCGCCCCCGGCGCGGTGGCGGAAGCGGATCCCGGCCTCCTCGGTGACGTCCGTGAAGCGGGGGCCGGCGCCGACCTCCCCCTCGGCCTCCGCGCCCGCGGCGGGGGCGGCCTCCTGCGGCGGCCGGGAGGCGTCTCCCGTGCAGGCGGCGAGACAGGCCGCCATGGCCGCCGCCCGGCGCAGGACCGCCGCCCGCCTGCCGCTACTCACCGGCCTGCAGCCGGCGGTGGACGGCCCGGTAGTGGAGCACGTCCTGGAGCTCCCAGTAGCGGCTCAGTCCCAGGGCCCGTCCGCGGAAGTCGTCGGCCAGGATGCAGGCCTCCATCACCTGCCGGGCCTTGTCGAGGAAGGCCGCGTCCCCCGTGACCTCGTAGCCCCAGAACAGGGGCAGCACGTCCTGCAGGGCGTAAGCCACCAGGTGGACGTGCTGCAGGGGGTCGTTGCCGTGGATGAAGCCCGGTTCGGTGGGCGACATCCAGCTGTATGCCATGTTGTGGGCGAGTTGCGACACGGCCCGCCCCGCCGCCTCGGCGCCGGTGGCCCGCCAGTAGCGCATCAGGCCCGCCGTCAGGATGGCGTTCATCCCCGGGATCCCGCCCCGGTAGTGCCAGGTGGCGGGGGGCTCGCTGAAGTGGCCGAGACGGGGATGGAGCTGTCCCAGGGCCGCTCCGGCCAGGCCGGCGGCGAACTCGAGGTAGCGGTCGCGGCCGGTGTGCTCCCAGGCGATGACGGCGCTGCGCAGGGGCCACCCCGCGGCGCGCCCCGATCCGGCGCGGACGCCGATCTCCTCCTTCACCAGCCAGTCGGCGATTCCGGCGGCGGCGGCGAAGGCGTCCTCGTCGCCGGTGAGGGACCAGAGCAGGAAGAGGCCCGCCACCGGCGCGTTGAGGGCGTACGGGCGGCTGCCGGTGTGATAGGGAGCGATGCCGTAGCTGGCCCCCACGAATTGCGGGTCCGGGTGGTAGTGGCAGATGTCCAGGTCGATGAAGTGGCGCTGGTAGGCCTCGGCGTAGTCGAGGAAGTCCCGCCGCCCCGACAGGAGGGAGACGGCCAGGGACCCGTAGTCGACCTCCTGGTACATGTTCCCCCAGGTGCCCCGGTACGCCGAGTAGACCGAGTCGGAGTAGTGGTCCGGCCAGTTGCGCAGGCCCAGGGGCTGGGTGCAGGCCAGGCCCGGGGCGCCGACGGCGGCGATCAGCTCGTGGAGGGGCGCGTCCGAGGCGGCCGTCAGGGGCGCCCCGAGGCCGAGGGCGCCGTTGCCGGCGTACCACTCGGGCGAGAACAGCGCCGGCGGCCGGGCGAAGGCCTCGAAGGCGGGCAGGTGGGGCTCCAGGCCTCCCTCGTAGAAGCAGAGCAGCAACTCGTGCCGGCGCGCCTCCCCGCGGGACATGACGTACTGCTCGTACTCGATGGTGGGGGTGAACAGGTCGAAGACCAGCTGGCCCCCCTGGCCGGCCCACATGCGCTTGGGATAGAGCTGGCGGAAGTGCCTCACCCGGCCCGCCACCCCGAGGCCCCCGGCCTCGATGGCCATGGGCGCCTCCCAGTGGGTGCCCCGCTCCTTGCGCCCGTCGTCGCCCCCGAAGACCTCGAAGCCGTCGGCGCGGTGCTGGCGCACCAGCAGGCGCTCCATCTCCGACGCGCCGGTGGGCGACCGGTGCGAGCCGGCCACCGCCTCCCCGTCCTTCAGGGTGGTCTGCAGTCTCAGGGAGATCTCCTCCACCAGCTGCGCCGGGGCGGCGGTGTCGTTGAAGATCCGGAAGAACAGGCGGATCCAGGGCCGGCCGCGGTAGGCGTGCACGCGCAGGGTGAACCGCCCCAGGCTGCGGTCGGCGGCGGCCAGCCTCCCCTTGGCGAGCACCGCCACCCGCTCGGACCCGGCCTCCTCCACCGACACCGAATCGGCCACCGCCCGCCAGCGGGTGCGTTCCCAGCCGTCGCGGGTGACGACGCGGCCCACGAATCCCTCCACGAGGCGGCGGCCCCCCAGATCCACCGCCTCGATCAGGGTCTCCGCGCCGCGGCTGACCCGGAAGCTCAGGACCCCCGTGTCGACGCGAATCCCCTGGCCGTCGGCGGCGGCGGTGAGTCCCGCAGCCGGAGGCCGCGGCTCCACCGCCGCGCCGTACCCCAGGGTGAGGCCGCTCTCGCGGTCTTGCGCCCGGGCCGGGAAGTCGAGGAGGAGCCAGCGCACGCTGCCGTCGTCCCAGCGCGTCAGCACCCGCCCCTGCAGGGGGATCGCTTCTCCATCGGCCCCCGCCAGGCGCACCCGGGCCGGGTCGGGGAGGCGGCCGCGGGCGAAGGGCACTCCCCAGGTCGCCGGGTAGCCTTCGGGCGGCAGGCCTCCCGGCGCGTCCAGCCGGAAGGTGTGCCGGCCCTCGGCGGCCGGACCCGCCGGAGCGGGCCTCACGGGGGCGAAGGGGACCGGCCGGCGGGCGGGGTTGCGCTCCCACGGCAGCGGTTCGGCGCTCAGGGCCGCGTCGCCGAAGAATGAGCGCGTGTAGAACTTCCGCCGCGCCGCCTCCGGGTCGGCGAGTCCGTCCCAGCTCCACACGCCGAGGTAGAACTCGTCGCCCGGCAGCCGCTCGGCGGAGGCCACCCGGTCGAAGATGCGCAGGGTCAGGTCGAACTCGTCCCCCGGCGCCAGCTCGCCGAGGTCGACGTGGACGTAGCTGCCGGCGCCCTCGGCGTCGCCCACGTCGCGCTCCCAGACGAGGCGCCCGTCCACGAGGACCTGCTTGAACCGGTGGCCGGCGAAGTGGTGGGCCGAGGCGTAGGTGTGGGTCCACCCGGCCCGGGCCTGGTCCCAACCCTCACCGACGTACGTGTCCTCGGCGAAGAGGTTGAGCCAGACCGGCCCCTGCCAGTGGGCGGGCAGGCGCACGCGGGTGGTCAGGGATCCGTAGTCGCCGGCCTCCGCCTCCGCCCACGGATGGAAGATCTGGCGCAGGCCGCGCGGATCGGCGACCTCCAGGTAGCGGCCCCGGCTCTCGAAGCGCCACTCCACCCCGTCGAAGCCGAGATCGATCACCTCCGCCGCCCCGGGGGAGAGGGCGGAGAGCAGGAGCCCCGTGAGGGCGCCGATCCTACTCGGAGGCGGCACAGCGGAATCCCAGGCCCGGGCCGGCATCGTCCGGGTGCACGGCGTGCCGGTTGGAGGTGCGCAGGACGGTGATCGGGTTGGTCCAGCTGCCGCCCCGGGCCACGCGCAGGCGCCCCCTCTCGGGGCCGGGCGGGTCCCGCCGCGGCGCCACCACGTAGTAGTCGGGGTCGTACCAGTCGGCGCACCACTCCCAGACGTTGCCGGCCATGTCGTGGACTCCGTAGGGGCTGACGCCGGCCGGGAAGGCTCCGGCCGGCGAGGTCTCCGCCCAGGGGTCGGCCAGCCCCCAGCCGTTGGCCAGGGACGCCACGGGCCGGTGGCCCCAGGGCCACTGCCGTCCGTCGGTCCCGCGGGCGGCCTTCTCCCATTCGGCCTCGGTGGGCAGACGGGCGCCGCGCCAGGCGCAGCAGGCGCGCGCCTCGTCCCAGGTGACGTAGACGACGGGATGGTCCGGGCCCGCCTCGCCGCCGGAGCCCGGAGCCCGCCAGGAGCGCGACCCCTGCGAATCCGCCTCGGCCGCCGTCACCCGGCCCGTGGCGGCCGCGAACTCGGCGAATCGGCGGGAGGTCACCTCGTATCGGTCGATGTAGAACGGCTTCAGGTGGATCGACCGGGCCGGGCCCTCGTCCGGGCCCCTGGAGTCGTCGACGCCGCGCTGGAAGGGCCCGCCGGGAATGCGGACCATCTCGCCCCGGTCGGCGGGTCGGGACGGCGGCGGGCGGCTCTCCTGTCCGGGATCGGGACCGGCGCATCCGGCCGCCGCCAGGACCAGGCCGACCAGGCACGGCGAAACCGGCCGGTCCCCCCTAGTAGGCCACCGCAATCGTGCCCAGCCGCTGTTCCTCGCCGGAGTCGGTCTCGAGGACGATCCGGTAGAGGTAGACCCCCGCCGGCACGGCGGCATCGTTCTCGTCGCGGCCGTCCCAGCCCAGGACGCCGGCCCCGGCCTCTCCGAAGATCCCGCGCACGACAGCCGTGTCTCTCAGGCGCCGCACCAGGCGGCCCGACAGGTCGTGGAGGGAGACCTCCAGGATCCTGGGATCGGAGAGCTCGTGCACCTGGAAGCGGAAGTAGACCTCGTCGTTGACGCCGTCTCCGTTGGGGGTGAACGGACTCGGCCCCGCCTCCACGCCGGTGATCAGGCCCGATCCGACCTCCCCCGTGCGCACCCCCAGGACGTTGCCGGGATAGCTGATGTTGGCCTCGCCGGCCACGATCTGCTGCCTGACGCCGGTGGAGCCGGAGTCGAAGACCCACCCGGCGAACTCGGTGCCGTAGCGCACGACCCTGGTATCGAACTCCACCTCGATGAGCTTGAAGGCGTCGCCCGGACCCCGAAGCTCTGGCAGGGAGAGGAGGATCCGGTCCTCCTGGATCTCCG
This sequence comes from Candidatus Latescibacterota bacterium, assembly GCA_964291625.2. Lineage (GTDB taxonomy): Bacteria > Latescibacterota > UBA2968 > UBA8231 > UBA8231 > UBA8231. Next base: position 1,767,722 of record OZ220089.1, read on the forward strand.
GCCTGAACTCGCCGGTGAGGTCGATCTCCACGGCGTCGACCCGCACCGCCCGCACCGTGTCGGCCCGGGTGAGGGTGAAGATCTCCAGCCGGTCGAAGCCCTGCTCCTCGGTCTCGAAGTCCGGCAGGACGCTGTAGGTGAAGCGGGTCGATCCCAGGCGCTCGGCGTCGACGGGCCAGACCTCGCCCAGGACCAGGCTCGCGGCGGGGTCGGAGAACTGGATCTCGATCTCTCTCAGCCTGGCGGCGTCGTTCGTCCTGGAGAGGAAGACCATCTGCACCTGCAGGTAGCGGGCCGGCCCGGGAGACCGGATCGGCGCGCCGTCGGTCCAGGCGTCGGGATCGGCGTCGGGATCGACGAGGGACTCCTCCCAATCGTACGGGGAGGACCAGAAGCTCCAGTTTTCCGCGTCGAGGGTGACCCGGCGCGCGGTGATGTCGGACCGCTCCCACTGCTGGCGGTCGATCTGCTGGAACTCCCCCGGGATCGTGCTCGGCTCCCAGTATAGGTTGGGGTCGGGATCCTGGCCGGTGCGGGTGCGCAGCAGCAGCCGCGCCTCCGGATCCCTGGCGCCGTCCCAGCGGATCTTCCCCAGGGCCATCGGCTGCCCCAGGTCGAGGACGGAGGTGGTGTAGACCGCCCGGGGGACGAAGCCCTCCCCGAAGACCTCGAACTCGGCGATCTCCCAGTTTCGGATCGGGTGCAGGGGCCGGAAGGTGATCCACTGGTACATCCGTGTCGGGAACCGCAGGTCCACGACGATCTCCTGGTTCTCCGTCTCGGAGGCGATGATGTCCCAGCGGGAATCGGACTGCGCACTGGCGGTGTACTGGATGCGCCGGAAGAAGGGGCTGGTGCTGGTGCGCCAGTAGCAGTTGCCGGCGAAGTTGTGGATCGCGTGGGCCCCCGCCACCTCGAACCAGGGCAGGAAGTTCCCGGAGAAGTCCTCCTCCAGGAGGGCCTCGGGATCGAGCCCGGGCTCATCCATCGCCTCGAGGATCTCGTCGAACCTGACGTTCTCGCTGCCGATGCGCGGGTAGAAGCGGACGCGGTTGACAGGGTAGTTGAGGCCGAGGTCGATGATCGTGTTCTGGATGTAGAAACCGCGCCGCACATCCGGACTGTCCGAGGCGTTGGCGGTGTAGAAGGCCGCCGTCGTCGGATCTCCGTCGAACATGGGCCGCGCCTTGGTCACCTGCGAGATGTTGTTGTAGCACGTCCCGCTGGTGATGATGTTGTTGGAGATGCCCCGGCTGATGCGGTCCCGGACCCCGTCCCGGGCAAGGTTGAGGTTGGGGGATATGTAGAACGGCTGCAGCCACACGCCGCCGAGGCTGTCCACCAGGGCGGTCAGGGTGTCGCCCCAGGTGGGGAAGTCCTGGATCGTCGACAGGCTCCGGGTGCGGATCACCTGTCCGTCCGCGTCCAGAACCTGCGAGACCCCGGGCTCGAAGGAGATGGGCGTCCCCCAGGGATTGCCGTCTTCCCCTCCGATTCCGTACACGTCGAAGGCGGCCCCGGGGTCCGGGTTCCAGAGGGCCCACGAGATCGCGAAAAGCGCCTGCGGGATGCGGCCAGCCGGGCGGCGGCGGGTCATGCTCTCCCCCTCTCAAACGGGGCTCGTCAGCGAGAAAGGAATGTGCTACAATATCATTCAGCCGGCCCGGGGAATCAATCTGCCTTCCCCGGGCCGATCGCCACTGGAGGCTGAGCCATGACCCTTGGAAGAGCGTGGCTTCCCGCGTTGGCCTGCGTCCTGGCCGCGGCGGTTCCCGCCATGTCGCTGGACACCCTGCGCGTGGGCATGTCCGGCAACGTGTCCTGGTCCGGGGAGTCCTTTCTCGAGGGCGTCACCACCATCCCGCCCGAGTACAAGGTCGAGCGCCAACTCACCGAGGTCGGAAGCACCCCGGGGAACCTCATCGACCTGGAACGCCTCCGGGATACGGCGCCCCGGCTGCTCGTCAAGACCGTCATCGACGCCGCCGACCGCGACCTCGCCCGGTTGACGGAGCGTACCTCCTCCACACTGCTCCCCGCCCTCGAGCAGATGCCAGGCGTCGAGGATACCGAGATCGTCACCGGCGGAAACCTCTTCGCCGTCATCCTCCGCCTGGAGCCGGGCACCGACCTGCTGTCGGCTGCCGAGGCCCTGGACGAGGCCCTCGAAGAGGTGCGGCAGCCAGGCATCAACCCGGTGGTGCTTCCCGTCGCCCTGGCGCCGGACCACTTGGCCCGGGGGCAGAACGTGGCCCAGCTGGCCCTCGGCTGGGGAGGACGCATCGAGGCGCCTGCGGTCAAGGACGTCCCCCGGGCCGAGCTGGAGGAAGTCCTGCTCGAGCTGATCACGCCCGAAGGCTCGGAGGACGCCTTCCAGCGCAAGGGAGAACGCGGGGCCCTGGGGACCTTCGTCGTCCTCGACCTCGGCGCCCCCATCGGCGTCAACCGGATCCGCTTCTACCCCCGCAACACCGTTCAGCCGGCTCCCAACTATCCCTTCCAGAACGACTTCCTGCGGCAGTTCGAGCTGATGCTGCACGGCGGCCAGAACCTGGTGCTGGACGGCACCGGCCGCCTCGTTCCCCAGCTGCAGGACTACGAGGTGCTGCGGCGCACCGTGGACAACCAGGACGCCGTGGTCGATATCGCCGTATCCCCCGCGCGGCTCGTGCGCTTCGTGCGCCTCAAGGCGATCTCCTCCTTCCCCTACGAGCTCGACGAGATCGAGGTCTTCGGCCAGGGCTTCATCTCCGAGGCCCGCTACCTGTCTCCGGTCTACGACCTCGGCTCCGTGGCGACCTGGGGCAACATCAGCTGGATCGAGCGCTTCATCGACCGGCGCCTGGACACCGGCGAGGGCGCCCAGGAGACGGACGACAACTGCCAGGTCTTCGAGAAGGAGTTCGCCACCGCCGAGGAAGTGACGGAGACCTGGGGTGACTGCGAGACCGTCGGGGAGAACCGTCCCGGAACCGGATACATCACGGTGTGGAACTGCGCGCAGACGGTCTGCCGCGACGACCTCGGCGGTCAGACCGTGACCCCCGGACGAGCCAAGAGGGTGGCTGGTCCCGCCGCCCGACCGGCCCAGCTCGACTCGGGGGAGGAGGTTTCCCAGGTCCTGGTGCGCACGCGCACGGGGAGCGATGCCTCGCCCCTGCTCTATTGGCGCCGCAACGTGGAGCGCATCAGCGACCCCGAGCGCTCCGAGTCGCTCGCCGATCCAACCCAGCCGCTGGGCCGCGACGAGTATCTGGGTCTGAGCCCGAACCTCGAGGCGGTCCCTCCCGAGGTGTGGGACAAGGGTGAGATCACCGACGACCTTGGCCGGTGGAGCCCCTGGTCGGCGCCCTATCGGACCGGGCATCTCCCCGGCGGCGAGCCGATCCTGTCACCCGGCCCGCGGCGCTTCATCCAGTTCTCCGTGGAGTTCAGGAACCAGGCCATCGACGCCACCAAGGTGATCGAGCAGCTGTCGATCGAGTACCTCTCCCCGCCGATCGCCGACGACCTGATCGCCGAGATCTACCCCCGCGACGTGGAGGCCTTCGAGGCCGTGCCTTTCACCTACGCCGTTCGCGCCCTCATGGACATCCCCGGGATCAAGGGCTTCGACCGCTTCGAGGTCTCCACCCCGACGCGGGTGTTGGGGATCGACCGCATCCGGATCATCGACGGCTCGCCGGAGGAGAACGTGCTCCTCGAGGCCGGGATCAACGCCGACATCAGCTCCGGCGAGGTGCCGGAAGTGGTGCTGGCCGACGGCAGCCGGCATTCGATCCCGTACATCGTGACCTCGGCCGAGGGAGACACCTTCGGCGTCGAATCGGTGACCGACCAGGGCTTCGCCGTCCGCTTTCCACCTGTCCAGCGGCCCTCCACCGGCGGCCAGCGGCTGGTCAAGATCGACTTCCGCAGCCGGGTCCTGCTATACAGCACCGTCTTCCGCGGGGCCGCGGGGTTCGCCGCGGAGGCCGGGACGGTGCAGCGCATCACGCCGGGGAACGCCGCCTTCCTCGGCGAGGGCGACCTGCCCACCGCATCGGGGATCACGGTGCTGAGCCCCTCGATCACCGAGAGCAGCCTGGTGGGCGCGATCCAGCTGGCTCCGAACCCCTTCACGCCCAACGGCGACGGCATCAACGACGCCCTCGAGGTCGCCTACGACATCACCGCCGTCACTCGTCCGGCGGAGGTGTCGATCGTCCTCTTCGACCTGTCCGGACGGCAGGTGCGGGAGCTCTACGAGAGTGCCGACCTGAGCGGACACTACGACTCGGGCTCGCAACCCCGGCTGAGCTGGGACGGCCGCGACGACGACGGCAATCCCGTGCCCCCCGGGATCTACATCCTCCGGGCCTCCGTCGCCGGAGACGCTCGCACCAGCGAGCAGGTGCGCACCATCGCGGTGGCCTACTGAGCGCCCGGCGGCGTCAGGCGCTCAGCGCAACCCCTCCATCATCTCCCGCAGGTCCTGCTTGAGGCTCTCGGCAAAGTCCTGGTGGCGGCGGTCCGTGTGCAGCCGCTTCAGGCGCTCGATGTAGGCCGCCCCCACCCGGCTGTCCCCTACCACCTGGTGGAGATGGCCGGCGACCCAGGTGGCCCCGATGTGGTCGGGGTCGACCGCCAGGATCGCCTCCGCCTGCTCCAGGGCCTCGGCGCCGCGGTGCTCGACGATGAGCTGCGCCGCCAGCATCCACCGGGCCTCCACCGCCCCCGGGCGATGCTCGATCGCCCGCAACAGGCGCGACTTGGCCTCCGCGGGGCGGTCTTCCCGGAACATCAGTCGGGCCAGCCGCAGACTGGCCTCCACCCGGGCCGGGTCCCGCCGCAGGATCGCGTCGTATTGCTTCTCCGACTCCGCGTACCGCCCCTGCTCCTCCAGCACCATGCCGAGCTGGAGGCGGGCGTCGAGGGAATCCGGCGCCAGCTCCAGGAGGGACCGGTAGGCGGTCACGGCCTCCGCGAGCCGGCCCAGCCGGGCGTACGTCGCCGCCAGGCGGCCATTGATCTCCACGGGACCGGCGGCCATGGCGCCGCTCTCGCGGGCCTTGGACAGGCCGGGGTGGTGCAGCAGTTCCTCGTATGCTTCCAGGGCGGGCTCGTGCCGGCCGGCGCGCAGGCTGGCATCGCCCAGGGCCAGCAGGCCCTGCGGGTCCTCCGGGAAGCGCTCCACGTAGGCCTCGAACTCCCCTGCGGCGCGCTCGAACCGCCCCTGCTCGGCGTACAGGGCCCCCAGGTTGTAGCGGGCTGCCCGGATCGAGGGGTCCAGCTGCAGGGCGCGGCGGTAGTGGCGCAGGGCGTTGGCCCCCATCCCCTTCTGCTGATAGACGAACCCCAGCCTGTGCTGGGTCCCGGCGCCTCCCTCGGGGTCCATGACCGGGGCGTCGGTGTTGCACAGGGCGCCGAAGGCGAGCAGGACCCCTGCGGGCAGCGCCGCCTGCCTCCAGCCGAGACGCACCCGCGCCGCCAGTTCCCAGGCGCCGAGGGCGGCCAGCAGCAGCAGCACGGGCACCACGGGGAGCCGGTAGCGGGAGGCCGGGAAGAAGGCGATCACCGTGCCCCCGTAGACCGCCAGGAACCACAGCAGGAGGCGCGCCTCCGGGCGCCGGAACCAACCCCCCCGCCATCCCAGCAGGACCCCCAGCAGGGCCAGGGGCATGGCCAGCCCCATGGGGAAGGCCAGCCAGTGGCTCCAGAGCAGGACCGACAGCAGCCCCGACCAGGTCCGCGCCTGGTACAGGTCGAGGTTGCGGCCGGCCTCGGCGCCGTGGAGGAAGTCCTGGGCCTTGTGAACGACGAGCCTCAGCCAGGGCCCGGGTTCGGTGACCGCGAACTCCACGGCGCGGCCGAGGAACCACCGCGACTGGTCCGACGGGGTCACGGCTCCGGCCTCCCGCCGCGGCAGGGAGACCAGCTCCACCCACTCCGGTCCGGGCTGGATCTCCACGGTGCGCTCGAAGTCGGGGTTGTTGCCTATGAAGGCGTTGACCCCGGCGTTGGAGGAGATCAGCACGAGGTCGTGGCCGACCAGGAGGTTGCGCGCCGTCACCGGGGCGATGGCCAGGGCGGCCCCGAGAAGCAGCAAGGCCGGGGCCAGCCACGGGGACGCGTCCGCCGAGGGCCGGCGCCTGAGCCACGCGGCGGCCACGGGCGCGAAGGCCAACACGTTGGCCACGCACAGCGCCGCCGCCCCCATGGCAGCCCCGGCGAGCAGGGAGCCGCGGGCCCTCGCCCCGGGAGAAGGCGCCTCGGCGGCGCGCAGCAGCAGCAGCAGCGCCGCCAGGTCCAGGGGGACGGCGAGGACAGCCGGCAGCAGCTCCCCTCCGAACAGCACCAGGGGGCCCCAGAGGGCGGCCGCCAGGGCCGCCGCCAGCCCGAGAGCCGGCGTCAGGGTGCGGCACCCCAGCCGCCAGAGGAGAACGCAGGTCAGCGCCCCGATGAAGGCCTGGAGCACCCGGGGAGCGGTCCAGTCGACCCCGGTGAGGGCCCAGACCGCCCCCAGGAAGTATGGGTAGAGGGGAGGCTGCCAGAAGGGCGCCGGCGGCCCGAGCCAGGCGCCGGCGGCCAACTCCCGCGCCGCGTCGGCGTAGGTACGGGCGTCGACGACGGGCGCGTCGTAGAAGGGGCTGTCGCCGATCCCGCCCAGGTAGGCGAGACGGATGGCGAGGGCCAGGGTGAAGACCGCCGCCGCCCCCGGCCCGCCGCGCCAGCGGAAGCCGGTCAGGAGCGCCCGCACGCCTCCTGGCCGCCGCCGTGCCGTGGGAGGGGCTTCAGGTGCCCAGACCCGCGTAGACGGTGATGAAGCCGGAGGTGATGGACTTGGTCCTCACCGAGGGATCCTCGAAATCCCGCAGGTCGTGCTTGAGACCGACCTGCGTGGTCAGCTCATAACCCTGGTAGGCGGAGACATTGGTCAACTGTCCGGCGACGATGAAGGACTGGAAGTCGTTCAGGTCGCTGTCCAGATCGCTGAAACGCACATACTCGAGCCCCGCCGAAACGACGGAATGACTGAGCATGGGGAACTCGACGATGGTGCCGACGATCTCGGTGAGCTCGCGGCGCTCGCGGTTGGAGAACAGGTCGAAGGTCTGGTTGCGGAACTCGCTCTTCCAACGGGGCTCGATCTGCGCGCGGCCCAGGTCGAATCGATACTCCGCCTTGTTGATCAGGCCGACGAAGAACTCGCTGGCTCCCAGGCCCAGGGGCTGTCGCTCCTCGGCGCTCAATCGCTGGTTCCACAGATCCCACTTGAAGCTGTTCTTCACGCGCAAGCCGGGCAGGGGCTCCACCGAGTGGGCCACGGCGATGGTGTTGGCGAAGGTGTCGCGGCCGAGGAGGGGATCGAGAACCTCCACGTTGCGGTCGTTGCGCAGGGTGTTGCGGTTGTCCCACTGCAGGATGTCGTCGGGCAGGTCATCCCGTATGCTCTTGACCATTTTGAAGATGCGCAGCCGCCCCCAGCGAGGATGGTCGGCATCGACGTTTACCAGGGCATAGGAGGTCTCGTTGCTCCGGTCGGAGGTGATCTCATCCTCCTCGAGACGCCCGGCAGCGACGCGAACCTCGGGGGTCAGGAAGAGACCGGCATAGGCGTTCCATCCGCGCCGGTTCCTCTTGTAGGGCAGATCGGGGTCGTTGTCGTTCTCGAACCGATCGACCCAGGTGTTGTTGTTGGCGTCGATGCCGTAGAGGAACTCCGGCCGGTCCACGTGCTGGCGCAGGAAGGGCTCCTCGTAGTCGGGGATCAGGTTGATGATGCGGCCGTTGTCGTTCTGGTTGAAGTCGGGGATGAAATCATTGTTCTCATCCCAGCCGGGAAAAACGGCGTAGTCCGTGGCCAGGGCGTCGTTGCGGCCCCAGTCCGGGGTCCGGTCCTGATCGTCGTTGTCCTCGATGAACTCGTAGACGAACCGCTCGATGCGCCCGGGCTGGCCGCGCTGGTAGTAGCCCGAGGTGTAGTCGATCGTGCCGTCCTGCTCCGTTACCCAGATGCTGGTGGCGTACTGCGGGTCGATCTCGAAGGCCTCGCCGTAGGCGAAGAACGGATACTCCTTCTTGTCGGCGTGGACCATCCATGCGCTGGCGGAGGGACGCTGGTCGGTCCCGGATGACGACGAGTGATCCGTGTTGCCCTGATCGTTGCTGGGGTACGGATACTTGCGGTAGACGCGACTGTTGTCCCACTCGCCGTAGACGTTCACCCCCTTGACGTCGGTGAGCTCCACGGTGAAGCCGAAGATGCTGGTCGCCGTGGGCAGGCCGTACTCGAAGGTGATGAGGGAGAGGTTGGTGTTGTCCTTGACGTTGCCGCGGGCCTGGGCCACGAGGAGGAAGACGGGGTCGCTGGCGCTTCCCTGCTGGCGGTTGGAGGTGTACTGCACTTTGTAGTCGTTGCCGAGGACGAGCTCGAACTCGACCTTGCGAATCTGGGTCTTGTCCTGGGAGGCGGTGAGCAGGAAGTCGGGGCTCTCGAAGTCGTAGCGGAGGGTGATCTGCTCCTCCCCGTCGGCCGACACGAAGCCCTCCTGGGGGAAGCCGCCTTCCACGGTCGGCGCGAAGCCGATCTCCTTGCCCTCGTCGACGGACCCGTCGAGGTAGGTGATGATGATGTCGGAGCCGGCCGGGAAGAACGCTGCCCCCCCCTCGCCATCGCCGGGGGAATCGTCGCTCAGCAGGACCTCGATCCAGCTGATCGGCTCCGCCTTCTGATCGACGGTCAGCTCTCCGGCCAGCGGGTTGCCCTGAAAGCCGTCGATGAGGGTGTTGGACTGGTGGGCGTTGACGAAGTTGACCCCCAGGGTGGTGAAGTCCCCCACCTGCACCGTGCTGCGGCCACCCATCAGCGTGGTGTTGTTGGTGCGGTTGATGCCCTCGGCGAAGGTGTTGCTGCCGCCCGACTCGCTCACTCTCGAGTAGAGGGCGGTGGCCATGTACTTGTCGGTGGCCAGGTCGAACTGGACGCCGTCGAAATCGGGCTTGGAGAATGTCAGCGGGGTCAGGGTGGTGCGCAGGCCGTTGGCGATGGTGATGGAGTAGTGGTATTCCCCCTTGCTGTCGGAAGATACGACCACGCTGTTGAAGAAATTGCCGAAGCGGCCATCCTTGAACAACTGACTGCCGCGCTGCTCGGGCTGACGCTGCACGTTGTTGTAGATCAGCCACCCGCGGGTGACGTAGTTGCCGAAGAAGTCGTAGAAGTAGTCTCCTTCGAGGCTTGTGCTCACGTAACGCTGGTACTCCCGGCGGGCGTAGTTGGAATACTCCCATTGCCGCCAGCGATAGTCGTTGTAGAGCTCCTGGGGGACGTACCACTTCCGCAGGGCCGGATCGAGGGCGTCAAAGATCACCCCCGGCCCACGGGGCGCGTAGTCGACCTCCCCTCCCCGCTGAACCCCGAGCCTCGTGCCGTAGTCGATGGCCTCTACCGACACCCCGGTGAGCACCCACGCCACGGCGGCCAACCCCACTCCGAGAAACCGCTTCATCGCTCTGCCTCCCCCGAAGGCCTCCATAGAAAAAGGGGGCGATGGGTCGTGCTCCCCATCGCCCCCCATCCACTCGGGTAGATCGGTGGGATCCCGGTCGCGCCGACGTTCGCCGGACGGCGAAGAGAGGATTCCCCCGCTGCTCGCTACTCGACGAACTGGGACTTGATGCGGCCCCAGGAGTCGCCCTCGACAGCCGATCGCATCTGCGTACCCCAGTCGATGCTGTCGTCGGCCTCGCTCATGACCATGTCGTTGGTGGCCTGGCAGCAGGACTCGGGAGAGACCGACCAGAAGCCCTGGTAGACCGTCCCGGGCTCGTCGAAGTCGCCGAAGGTCCAGCTCATGGCGATGACCTGGCCCTCGAAGAGATCGGTCTCCTCCGCCGCCTCGCGGTCGCCGTCGTCGGGGATGAAGTCGAGGGGCTGGATCCACATCTCGTAGTAGTAGGTGCTCTCGCCGAACTCCTCACCCGTGAAGGTGTACTCCATCTTCCAGGTGTCGTCGTTGAAGGGGTCGACGCGCCACTCGAAGTCGGGCAGGTTCTGTCCCCAGTTTCCACCCACAGGGGGCATGGCGAAGTTGAAGGACTGCTTGGTGATGCCGCCGTTGCCGGCCGCGTAGGGACCGCCGGTGACGTCGTCGGGGTGGGTCGGGGCGATGTAGATCTCCCAGGCGTCGTCGGTCCAGAACTGGCCCGGATCCTCGCGGTCCGAGTTGTGGACGTTGTCGAAGACCTCGGCCATCAGGTAGAGGCGGTTGTTGTTGTCGTTCCAGCCGACGATCTGGCGGACGCTGAGGTCGGAGACGTCGATCTCGCCGCGGTTTCCGCTGCCGAAGGCGGAATCACTGTACATGTCGTTGCCGTACTCGTAGGGAATCTGGGGAACGACTTCCCAGTCCGACAGATCCCCGTCCACGGTGGGCACGTTGGCATCGGGGAACTGCACGGCGAAGAGGAACTCACCCTCGGGTGAGTGCGCCCAGGCGCCCGATGTTGCCAGGGCGGCCAGGGTCAGGATCGAAAGCAGTCTGCGCATGGTGCCTTCTCCAGGCTGGGTGTGGTGCTGCGTCGGAGGGTTGTCTGGGCCGGCCTGCAGCCGGTCGCCGGAAACGGGGGAATAGATAGGGAATCACCCCCGTCCGGTCAAGGAGAAAATCGGCCCTCCGGGGACCCTCCGGAGCCCCCCTTTCCGTCTCCCTTTCGGGACGGCGCGGCCAGGAGCCTGCGGGCATAGTCGTCGAAAGTGCGCACGAATTCCGGGTCCACGGTGGGGAGCACCAGGCCGGCTCGCCGGACGGCCTCCTCCACCTCGGCGCGCTGCTCCCGCGTGAGGCGGCCGTCCTGCAGGTAGAGGCGGCACCGGCCCAGCCGCAGGGACGGCCACAGGTCTCCCCAGGCGGTGAAGGGGACCTCCCGCACCGCGGCCCGGTAGTGCTCGGCGGCCTCCGCGAACCTGCGGCCCCCGAACAGCTGGTCGGCCACGGGCAGGACCAGGGGCGGACGCCGGCCCATCTTCTCCCAGGCGCGGTAGCCTCTGCGCTCCTGCTCACCGAGTCCGGACCGGATCTCCCCCGCCTGCCGGCGCAGCCGCTCGGCGGCGTCCGGCTGCCGGAGCGGTGGCCCGGACAGGAGACGGGCCCCCGCCTCGGCCAGGGCGAGCGCTTCGATGGGCAGGTCCCCGTGGGCCTCCAGCAGGGCCGCGTCCCCGGGGGCCCTGGACTCCCAGTCGGCGGGCACGTCCCAAGGAGCCGGGGAGCCGACGAGGGCGGCGACGACCGAGCGCGCCAGCAGGGCGTGTCCCCGGGCCGTGGGATGGACGTGGTCCACCATCAGGCCCCACCCGGGCGCGGCGCCGGCGGCCGCCGCGGCCAGCCGCCCCTCGGCGTCGGCCAGAGCCACCCGGTGGCGGGCGGCGGCCTCGCGGACCGTGCGCACCAGATCCAGAGGCGCGCGCCACGGCGCCGGGTCGGCCGCCCGGGCCGCGGCGAAGACCCGCGCCGCTTCCGCCAGGCGCCCGGCGGCGGCCAGCTCGCGCCCACGGTCCGCCGCCGCCGCCGCCCGGCGGCCTCCCTCCGAGGTGGTGTCGGGCTGGAACCCGGCGTCGTTGGCGGCCGGCGCGCACACCACCAGCCGGCTCCCCGCCTTGCGGCACGCGGCGGCGATCTCCTCGAGGCTGAACCGCAGCTGCCGGACGGCCTAGTCCCGCGCCGGGTCTCCCGGCGGCACCGGCCCCGCCGAACCCATGGCCGCCAGCAGGTTCATCTCCGGCGCCGGCCCCTGCCGGACCTGCCCGGCGAGCCAGCGCACGAGACCGGTGAGCCGCAGTCCCATCAGGCGATAGTGGAGGTGGCGGATCCAGGGGCTGGAGCCGCCCTGGCGCAGGGAGGAGACACCGTACACGCCGTAGAACTCGTTGTGGCCCGTGTAGACCACGACCAGGTCCGGCTGCAGGCTCTCGAGGGCGTCGACGACGACGCGGGCCACGGCGAAGCTCGCCAGTGAGGTGATGCCCAGGTTCAGGACCTGCACGGGGCGCTCGAGGGCCCCGGAGAGCAGCGTCTCCAGGAGGGCCGGGGCCGCGAGACGGGCCGGATGGGGGTACCCCTGGACCGTGGACGCGCCGGCGACGACCACGCGCAGCGCCGAATCCGGGGGCGGATCGACGAAGCGATGCGCCGCCAGGCGCACGCCCCCCAGATCGAACCCGCCCATGGAGCCGGCGAAGAACCGCCTCGGATAGAGGGGGTTGAGCTGGCGCAGGGCCCGCCCCGATCCGACCTCCTCGGCGAGGGTGAGCACCAGGGGCGGCGGGCGGAACCCCGGCACCAGATGGAGCGCGGCTTCGACGCCGGCGACGAGAACCACCCCGCCCGCCAGGGCCGGCAGCCGGACCCGCCAGCGGCTCGGTGCGTCGGGCCTGCCCTCCCCCCCGGCGGTCAAGGTCCCCCCCCGTGGGCGCCGCCGTCCTGCAGGCGATCCAGCCCTTCCGCCGCCGCGGCGTGGCCGGGGGCCAGGGAGAGGAGACCGCGGTAGTCGGCGGCGGCGGCCTCGAGGCGGCCCATCGCCTCGAAGACGCGGGCCCTCGCCAACAGGGCGTCGCGGCGGCCGGGGCTCAGGCTCAGGGCGGCGGTGAAGGCGACGGCGGCCTCCGGCAGCTGCCCCCGCCGCGCCTCCAGGAGCCCGAGGTTGACCAGGGCCCGCGGGTTCTCCGGCCGCACCACCAGGGCCTCCCGGTACAGGCCGACGGCGGACTCCAGGTCTCCCTGGCGGGCCTTCCAGTGACCCAGGTTCTCCAGGGCCCGCGCGTTTCTCGGAAACCGCTCGCTCACGGCGGCGAACAGGGTCCCGTCGTCACGCCAGTCGCGGCTCCGGTCCGCCGCGCGGAGGATCCACAGACCGGCCACGAGGGACAGTCCCGCCATGGCCGCACGACGCCGGGCGGGCCTCCCCTCCAGCAGCCGGGCCGCGGCCGATCCCGCGGCCAGGGCGACGGCCCAGCCCCCGGCGTAGACGTACCGTTCCGCCATGGCGCTCGGAGCCAGCACGAGCAGGTTCGACACCGGCAGCCAGGCCAGCAGGAAGCCGCCTGCAGCCAGGGAGGACACGCCTTGCTGGCGGTGGACGGCGAGGGCCAGGACCACCACGACCGCGAGGCCGGCGTAGAGCCACGGGTCGCGGACCCCGCTGAGGGGGATCGAGTCGAAGGAGTAGTCCGCCGACAGGCGCAGGGGGAAAGCCAGGAGCGAGGCGTAGCGCCCCAGGATCGCGATCGCAGTCGCCCAGCGGTCGGCGATCCCCGCCGCGGCCAGGAAGTTGGCGCTCGCCGGCGGCTCCCCGCCCCCGGAGACGACCAGGGTGCGCAGGACGAGGGCCGCCGCCAGGGCGGCGAGGCAGCCGGCGTGTCCGCGCGCCCAGGCGAGTCCGTGGCGCACCAGGGGGTCCCGCCCACCGGGTGCCGAACGGCAGCGGTCGAGCCACCAGGCGGCGGCGGGCAGGACGACGCCGGTCTCCTTGGCGAGGGGCGCCAGGGCGCAACAGCCGATGGTGAGCCACCTCCAGCCGCCGGCGCGCCTTCCCTCCTGCCCGGCTCGCAGGTGGGCGCCCAGCCCGAGGACCACCAGTCCGGCGGAGAGCAGGTCGGCGCGGGCCGAGATCCAGCAGACGACGGCCGACTGCAGCGGGTGCAGCCCGAAGACCAGGGCCGCCGCCAGCGCGGCGGAGGGTCCCGCGAGGGGGCGGACCAACCACCACACCAGCCAGGTCACGCCTCCATGGAGAACGACGTTGGTGAGGTGGAAGCCGGCGGCGCGCTCGCCCCAGAGGGCGTGATCGGCGGCGATGGAGACCAGGGTCAGGGGCCGGTAGAGATCGAGTCCGGCCCAGTTGCCCAGCACCAGGCCGCGCAGGTCGAAGTCCCGGACCGCCTGGCTGCCGAGGTAGGCGGAGTCGTCGAAGACGAAACCGTTCTCCAGGCTGCCGGCGTAGACGAGACAGGTCAGGACGGCGGCGCCGGCCGGTGCGGCGGCGGTTGAGAGTCCCCGGAGGCCCCGTATATTCGTCATTCCTCTTTCAGGATAGAGCCGCGGAATGACCATGCAAAGAGCCGGAGGACCCCTTGCGGCGCTGATCGCCGGCGTCATCGGAGCCGCTTTCGTCGGCTGTGGCGGCGGGGGGCCCGCCGTCGTCGCCGAGGTCGCGGGGCGGCCGATCGACGAGGAGTCCCTGCGGCGCCTCGTGATGACCCTGCCCCCAGGGCTGAGGACCGCCAAGAAGGGGCAGGAGGCCCGCCGCGACTATCTGCAGACGCTCATCGATCGGGAGCTCATGCTGCTGGAGGCCGAAGCGCGGGGCCTGCAGGAGGATCCGGAGCTGCTCGGCCGGCTGCAGCGCAAGGTGGAGGACCGGGTCCTCTCCCTCTACCGCCAGCGGGAGATCCCGGCCGTCGAGGTGACCGCCGAAGAGGTGGAGACGCACATCCGGGAGTTGGGGCTGCACCGGGAGCGGCTGGCGGAGGCGATCCCGGCGGAGTCGGAGGAGGAGGCGCAGCGGCTTCTCGGCGAGCTCGCCGGCGGACGGCCCTTCGAGGAGCTGGCGGCCGCACGGCCCGGCTCCCGCGGCAGCGTGGTGGGCTACCTCAACCGCCTCACGGCCCCGCGGGCGGGCGTCCCGGCGCCGGTCTTCGATACCCTGGCCGTGGGCGAGGTCTCCCGGCCCCTGCCCCTGGGCGGCGGCTGGCGCCTGGTGCGCTTCATCGACGACCGCACCTCCACCGACCCCGTCCTGCGAGACCGCGTGCGCCAGCGCCTCGTCCGCGAGGCCCGCCAGGAGATCGAGGACCAGAAGGTCGAGTTGCTCGCCCGCGAGCTGGACTGGGCGCCCGATAGCGAAGGCCTGGCCTTTCTCGCCGGCCTCGACACCGGAAGCCGCCGCCTTCGGGAGCTGACCCCCTCCGAGGCCCGGATGCCGCTGTTCACCTTCGAGGGCGGCGCCGTGACCGTCGATGAATACCTGAACGCGGTCCGCGAGCACAGGGTACGCACCGCCCGGGCCCTGTCGGACAGCGCCTTCGCCTCGGCCCTCGGGCAGCGCCTCCTCCAGGCCCGCGCCCTGCTCCTGGTCGCCGCCGACCGCCTCGGCATCCCCGAAGAGCCCGGGGTCGTCGACTGGCGGGACCAGGTGCATCCCGAGATGCTCCTGCGGAGCCTTCGCGCCCAGGTGATCCGGGGCGCCGACTCGATGGCCACCGAGGTGCGGGTGCGCGCCTATTATGATGAACGCCAGGAGAGCTTCCGCCTGCCCGAGGAGGTCTGCTTCGACGAGATCCTCTTCCGCACCCGCCAGGAGGCCGAGCAGGCCCTTGGCGAGATCGACGACGACGCGCAGCTCCTCGAGCTCTCCCGCCGGCGCGGCAACAAGGTCCGCAGGCGCCGGCCGGACGGCCTGCTGTGCGCCAACAGCGCGTCCCGTCAGGTGCTGCCCGAGCTCTGGGCCGTCCTCGAGCAGGCGCCGCCGGGGGTGGTGACGGGTCCGGTATCGCTGCAGGACAAGGCGTACGTGCTGATCAAGGTCGTCCGCCGGGAGCCGGAGAGACTCCAGACCTTCGACGAGGCCCGAGGCCGCGCCAGGGCTTCCCTCGTGGCCGGCTTCCAGCAACGGCTCTTCGAGGACTGGCTGGCGGGCGTGCGGGAAGATCGGCAGGGGGAGGTCCGGGTCTTCGAGGACCTCCTCGAGGCCGCCCTCCCCGAGGCCCTGCTGGCCGGGGTCGTCCTCGAGAACGAGACGTGACCGAGGGGCTCCCCCGCGCTACATTGGGGACGCTTCCGGCCACCGCCGCGCCGGCGTGCCCCGGTGCGGCCAAGGAGGATGGTTGCCGATGAATCGAACCTTCGGATGTTGGGGCTGGTTGGGGGTCATCGCCGCGGGTGCCGGCCTCGGTGCCGCCGACACGGCGGACGCCGCGGACGGGTTCCGCATGAGCGGCGACCGGATCGTCATCGACCGGGCGGAGGACTGGAGCCAGTGGCGGCGTCCCTCCCACGCCACCGAGATCGACGCGGACGGCGGGTTCGTGCGTCCCCTGCTGGTGCGCAGGGAGATCAACGCCATTCCCGGCATGGACCAGTTCACGAGTCTCATCGGCGATCAGAGGGCCCTCGACAAGCTGGTCAAGGACGTCGACCGGGAGGGCGGGGCCATGCCCATGAACATCCGCTCCCAGGCGGCCTCGGTGGCGGGCGTCCCCATCGTGCACCTCAAGGACAACGAGAAGAAGGGAATCAAGGCGGGGGACCCGATCGAGTGGTTCTACTACTTCGGCGGTATCCGCCACACACCGCGCAGCGCCGAGTCGGCGTCCAACATTCTGGACGGCGATCCCTCCAGCTATTGGGAGCCCACGACCCTGGTCACCGAGGGGGAGTGGCTGGACCTGCCCGAGGCCAGGCGCGGACCCAAGATCTTTCTCGCTCCCGATGCGGCGGGCGATCTTGCCCGGGTGGACTCGCTGGCCTGGCTGTCGGCGCCCACCAACGAGCGGCAGGTGGAGTACCACAGCCATGACCTCTCCGAGTGGTATGTCGACATCGAGCTCGGGCGTGTCCTGCCCGTGCGGTTCATCGTTCTCCGCTTCGCCGACCCCGAGGTGGGCGAGCCCTTCCGCCAGTTCCGCATCCTCGGCACCGCCTCGCACCTGCGCGACGCCCCCCTGGGGCTGATCGCGCGCACCAACACGCCGAACGAGGACCACCAGGTCGTCAGCTTCGAGCTCGGATCGGGACCAGCCACCCCGAGCGTCGGCTCCGAGGCGGTGATCGACTTCGACACTCCCGGCGGCTACCAGCAGCTCCACCGCCTGCGCATCGCCGTCACCGACAGCCGCTTCGACCGCTTCCGCCGGCTGGCCTCCGAGGAGGAGTACCTGGCCCTGCCGCTGCAGGACCGCGGCAGCATCGAGTACCACATCGTCAATGCCGCCGGGACCGAGACCCGCGTGGACAGGGAGGTCTACGACAAGGTCGACGACGATCGCAAGGGCTCCCGCGTCTACTACCAGCGCGAGCGTCCGCGCCTGGCCGATATCGAGGTCTGGACCCAGGGGGACAACATCTCCCTAGGCGTGATCGACGGCGGCGGCAGCGTCGACCTGACGGGGGCCCGCGTCGGCGACCCGGGCTTCGACGGCCTCTACGAGACCAACTACCTGCAGCTCGTGTGGTCCTCGGACGCGCGCTACTCCAACCGGGGCATCATGAACCTCGACCTGGGGGCCCGCTTCTGGCTCGACTTCTTCCGCATGGTGGGCTGGTTCAACGGCGTCGACGAGATCGTCACCTGGGTCTCCGACGGCAGCCGCGACCCCAACGGCAACCTGCGCTTCACCGAGATCGACCGCGACCCGAGCGGACAGGGGCGCAGCGACATCGAGATCTCCCTTGAGGAGCCCATGCCGGTGCGCTACCTGCGCACACAGATCTTCTCCGACGCACCCGGGCGGGCGGGCGGATACAACACCGGCGACCGCATCCGGGAGTTCCAGATCTTCGGCGACGGCTACCCCTCCCAGGTCACCCTCTCCTCCCCGATCATCGAGCTGCCGGGAGCCACCTTCCTCGGCGCCATCACCTGGGACGCGGACGTTCCGAACCCGGATCTCGCGGACGTCGAGATCCGCACGCGCACCGGCGACCGCCTGGTGGACGTGACCGAGTACTACGGCAGCGGCGGCGAGCCCAAGACCGAGGCCGAGTACAACAAGCTGCCTACCAGCTTCAAGGGCCCCGTCGTGCCCCGGCGGGTCCCCGGGGGCGGCTGGAGCTCCTGGAGCCAGCGCTACCTGGTCCCGGGCCAGCGCGTGACCTCCCCGAGCCCGCGGAGGTATCTGCAGATCCAGGCGCGGCTGCTGTCGTTGACGCCGGACCTCGCCGCCACCCTGCGCTCCATCGAGGTGGAGCTGCTGCCGCCGGCGGCCGCCAGCTCCCTGGCCGAGGTGTGGCCCTCGGAGGCGACGCCGGGCCACATGGAGGTCTTCGATCTCTTCGTGCGGCCCACCTTCATCGAGGAGGATCCGGACGGCGAGCCGAGCAGCCGCTTCGACGAGATCCTGGTCGACGCCGACCCCATCCAGGAGTTCGAGCTGCTCCACATCGCCATCGGTGCCGAAGGGGACATGGAGGACGGCGGCACGGCCCAGCGGTTCTCCGAGCCGGCGTCGCGGACCGACCCGGATACAGGGGCTCCGACGAACTGGTTCGAGGGCGACGACGGCCCCTTCCTGGCCCTCCTCGACCCGTCCTCGGGCGACACCCTCAAGGTGCTGCAGGGAGGCCTGCCGGGGATCGCCGCGCCGGAGCCGGATGAGGCTTCCCGGGTGCTGTTGAGGCTGCCCAGGAGGGTGGCCCCCCTGCCCGCGGGCGACGGCGACCGGCTCTTCCACCGCAAGATCCTCGAGGTCGAGGAAGAGGTGCCGGTGGACGAGGACGGCCGCATCCTGAACGAGCTGACCTACCTCGGCCTTCCCATGGAGCAGCAGGGGAGGATCCTGTATTTCGAGATCACCGGGCGCACCGACGCGGGCGGTCCCCTGCAGGAGCAGGTGGAAGAGTTCGACTACCGAGCCCTGCCGGACTCCGCCAAGGGCGAGATCCGCTACTTCCGCAAGCTCGTCGGCTCCGGAGGGGAGTTCCCCTACGACCGCGAGGGGGTGCCCCTCACCGAAGCCGCGTACAACCAGTTGCCCCAGGCCGAGCGAGGCCGCGTGCAGGCTGCCGGCGAGCTGGTCCGCATCGCTTTCCGCGCCAAGGTGCTGCTCAACGGAACCACCCTCGACGTGGCCATCCGCGACTCCGAGGGCGGGAGCGGCTGGCAACAGGTCGACCCGGGGAACGCAACGCTCCTGCAGCCGGGTGACGGCCTCAGCATCGCCGTTCCCATCAGCCGGCAGGTGGTGCGCGGCATCCAGGTCGAGCCGAGGACGTTCACCCCCAACGGCGACGGCATCAACGACCTCACCGAGGTCCGGTTCTCGGTGGGCAACGTCAACGTGGCGCGTCCCGTGGAGCTGCGGATCCACGACCTCAGCGGACGCCTGGTGTGGCGCGAGGAGCGCCTGACCTTCGGCGACCAGAGCTTCCAGTGGGACGGTTCGGACGGCTCCGGCAACCTCGTGGCTCCGGGCCTGTACCTGTGCCGCGTGGTGGTCGATGTCGACGACGCCGGCGCCTCGAGAAGGGCCGACCAACGGCTCATCGCCGTCGCTTACTGATCCCCCGGCTCTCCCGGGCCAACCTGCTGGCCTTGCTGGGGGGCTTCGGCGTCATCGGGCTGGCCGAGTTGGCCCTTTGGGCGGTCGGCTACGGGCCGCCGAACCGTCTCTTCCTGCTCGACAAGACCGCGGGATCCTACACGGCCAACCCCGAGGTCACGCACCGCTTCTTCCCGCCACACCTGCGCCGCCGGCCGGTGGCCCTCGACTTCGCCGCCCGCAAGCCGCCCGACACGGTGCGCATCTTCGCCCTCGGCGGCTCCACCCTCGTGGGGTTTCCCAACGCTCCCGGCCTCGACTTCCCGCGCTTCCTGCAGCTCATGCTCGCCGATGCCTTCCCGGACCGCAGGTTCGAAGTCGTCAACTGCGGGATCACCGCGGTCAACAGCCACTGCGTCCTCGACTTCGGGCGCGAGGTCCTCGACTACGAGCCCGATCTGCTCGTCGTCTACATGGGCCACAATGAGTTCGTGGGACCCTACGGGCCGACGACGCCCTTCGTCCGCCTGGGCCAGAGACGCCCGCTGATCCGGGCGCACATGCAGCTGCAGAGATCCAGGCTCCTCCACGGCGCCAAGGAGGTGTTCTTCGGCCTGTCCTCGCTGGCCGGGGGGGAGCCTCCCCGCTTCGGCCTCCACCTGGTGACCGGCGAGATCGACTGGACCGACGCCAGCTACGGGAGCACCGTGGACAACTACCGCGCCAACCTCGACGACCTGGCGCAGGCGGCCGCCGACAGGGGCGTCCCGGTCCTGCTGGGGACCCTGGCGTCCAACCTCGGCGGTTTCTACCCCCTGAGGTCGGACTGCGGCGGCGGTCTCGCCGGCCCGGAGCTGGCGGCCGCGGCGGACGACCTCCTCCGTCAGGGCCGGCCGGAGCGGGTGCGGTCCCTGGCCAGGGAATCGCTCAGGAGTGACCCCTACTGCGCCGCCGCCCACTTCGAGCTGGCCCGCCTGCAGAGGATGGAGGGCAGAGACCGCGAGGCCCAGGCCTCCTTTGCTCTCGCCCGCGACCAGGACCGCGTGCCCTTCCGGGCGCCGTCGGTCTTCAACGAGGTCGTGCGCGAGACCGGCCGCCGCCACGCCAACGTGATCGTCGCCGACGTGGAGGCCGCCCTTGCCGCCGCCTCTCCGGGGGGCATCGTCGGGGACGAGCTGATGACCGACTACCTCCACCCCACCGTCTACGGCCACTACCTGCTGGCCCGGACCCTGATCGAGCAGATGGCCGGCCGCCCTCCGGCCTCGGCCTGGGGAACCCCGCGGCCGGCGGACGGCTTCGAGTCCTGCCGGGACCGCCTCGGGTACACTCGCTTCGCCGACGCCCTCGCCCGCAACGACCTGATCTACTTCCTGCGCAGCATGCCCTACCTCTCGCCGCCGCCGTTGCTGCGCGAGCGCGTGGCCGGGCTGGTCCGGCAGCAGCTGGATCTCTACGCGCGCCTGACCCCCGTCGACCGGGAGCGCTTCCGCCGCGCCGGGGGGCTCGCCTTCCTGCGCAAGGCGGTCTCCTTCGCCCCGCCGCGGCGCATCCCGGACCTTGACGCGGCGCTGCGGCGCCTGGGGGCCTGAAGGCGGCCCTCGCGAGTCTCCGGACGCGCGTCCCGGGCCCTCGAACGCGCGCCCACGGCGCCCCTTGCCCCTCGGATAGGGTCGGTGTATACTGGCGAAGATCGTCTGACCAAGGCCCTCGCCCCTCGCCGGAGGACGGAAGATGAGACGCCTCGGAGCCGCCCTGCCCCTCTTTCTGCTCACCCTCGGCTGCGGCTACTCCTACTACTCCGAACCCCTTCAGCCCCTCGGATCGCAGGCCCCCCACCTGCAGGTGCAGGACGACGGGGGCGTCCACTTCACCCAGGGCCGGCTGGAGGTCCGCGTGCGGCCCATGACCGAGGACGAGCTCAACCGGCGGTTCCAGTCGGCCTCGGTCCACGGCGTCCACTCGACCAATCCCTACACCTTCGGTAACGCCGAGCGGCCCGAGCAGGAGTCGGAGGACCGGTTCACCGTCTTCCTCCTGAGCGTCAAGAACTACGAGTATCCCAAGGTCCTCATCGATCCGATGAAGATCGCCCTCTACGCCGACAACGGACGCGAGTACTGGTCTCTCGACATCCTGCAGCTGACCAACTACTACCGCGCCTACGCCCAGGGTTACCGGGGCAACGAGTACGGCCGCTTCCGCGAGCGCCAGGACCTGCTCAACCGCACCATGTTCCCCAAGGAGATGATCTTCAGCGGCCAGGAGCTGGAGGGGTTTCTCGTCTTCCGCAGCCTGCACTCGGACGTGGCCAACCTGACGCTGACCATCCACGGCGCCGTGACCCGCTTCGACTACCGCGACGAGCCCGTGGAGAAGGTCGACATCTCCTACCGGTTCGGACGCGAGGTGGGGCGGCTCTACCCCGGAGGCCGCCGCCAGCCGAGCACCGCCTCGGCCTCCTGAACACCCTGATCCGGCACCCCGCCGGAGTCCGTTTCTCCCGAGTCCCGCACCGCCTTGCCGGCCGCTTTCCGCCCGCTCCCGCCGGGCGTCCGCCCGAACCCCGCCGGATCGTCAGGGCCCCTCGCCGGCGTTCTGCGGAGTCGCCACGTTGAGGGGACAGCGGTCCCGGTACGAGGGTTCCATCCGGTCCCACAACTCTTCGAGGGCGTGCTGGTTCCAGTCGTGGAAGCGGGAGGCGCCGATCTCGTCGGCCAGGCCGGTGCTCTCGAGGACCTGGTAGACCCCGTGCTTGACACGGGTCACGTGGACCTCCACCCCGACGCCCCGCAACTCCTCGACGGCGCGGCGCAGAGCCTCGACTCCGGTGACATCGATCTCGTTGATGCCCCCCGCATCGAAGACGAGATAGCGCAGTTGCGGCAGCCGCGACAGCGCCTCGAGCACCTTGTCCTCGAACCAGCCGGCGTCGCCGAAGTAGAGACCGCCGTCGAATCGCAGGATGGCGATGCGCTGACCGAGGGCCAGGCCGTGGGCGTCAGCGTCGACGAGATGGCCCTCCGGGTGGCGGGCGAGGTAGGCCACGTGGGGACGCATCGTGCGGCGCAGGAACTGCAGCAGGGAGAGGGCGACGCCGATGAGGATGCCCCAGTGAAGGGCGGGGGCCAGGGCGAGGGTGGCGGCGAAGGTGATGGCGGCGATGAGGGCGCCGGTGCGCGACACCCTCCAGGCGCGGCGGACCGGCTTGATGCCGACCAGGCCGGCCACGGCGGCGACGATGATGACCGCCAGCGTCGCCCGGGGCAGATGGTGGAAGAGTGGGGTGAGGACCAGGAGGGTGAGGAGGACGGCGGCGGAGGTCACGGCGGAGGCGAAGCCCGTGACCGCGCCGTTGGTGAAGTTGACCATCGACCGCGAGAACGAGCCGGAGACGGCGTACGATCCGAAGAGGCTGCCCGCCACGTTGGCCAGGCCCTGCCCGACGAGCTCCTGGTCGACGTCGATGTGGTGCTTGCTGCGCGCCGCGATCGTCTTGGCGATCGACATCGCCTCCATGAGGCCGATGAGGGTCAGCACCGCGGCGCCGGGCAGCAGTTGCAGGACCAGGCCGGGGTCGACCGCCGGCAGCTCGAAGGCGGGCAGGCCCCTCGGGACGTGGCCCACCACCTCGCCGTCGAAGCCGGCCGCCCAGGAGAGGGCGGTGGTGACGGCCACGGCGGCGAGGACCTTCTCGAAGCGGTGCCGCAGCAGGATGAGGACGGCGGCGGCCAGGGCCGCCATGCCGACCGTCGTCCAGCGGAGGTCCGCGGCGGAGGCCAGGACGCGCCACACCGTCTCCACATGGAACGACCCGGCCTCGGCGTCCACGCCGAGGAGGTGGTGCAGCTGCGAGCTGGCGATGATCAGGGCGGCGGCGTTGGTGAAGCCGGCGATGACCGGCACGGAGAGCAGGTTGACGAGCATCCCCAGCCTCAGCGCCCCGAGGGCCAGCCGCAGGACCCCGACCATCAGGGCCAGCAGGATCGAGCAGGAGACGTAGGCCTCGGTGCCCGCCGCGGCCACCGACCCCACGGTGGCGGCGCTGATCAGGGAGGCCATGGCCACCGGTCCCGTGGCCAGGTGCCGGGAGGATCCCCAGAAGGCGGCGATCACCGGCGGCAGGAAGGCGGCGTAGAGGCCGTAGACCGAGGGCAGCCCCGCCAGCTCGGCATAGGCCATCGCCTGGGGCACCAGCACCGCGGCCACCGTCACGCCGGCGACCAGGTCCCGCCGCAGGACGCCGGGCCGGCGCAGCTCGGGGAGCCAGCGGAGGAAGGGAAGGAGTCGGTCCATGAACACTATTCTATACTGATTTCCAGCCCCTCCACGCACACACGGGGGCCGGGAGCCCCCCCGGAGAAGAGAAATGGCGAAGACCTCGGCGATCGTCGTAGGCACCGGCGGCATGGCCCGCCACCACATGAGCGTCATGCTCGACATGTCCAACACCCGCATCTGCGGCCTCGTCGAGGTCGCCGATGACCAGCGGCAGCAGACCCGTGACCTGTTCGAGAGCCGGGGCAGGAGGTGCCCGCCCTTCTACGACACGATCAAGGCACTCATCGCGGCCCAGGGCGCGCCCGACACGGCTTTCATCGCCACGCCGCACAAGTACCACCTGGAGAACGCCCGGGACTGCCTGCGGGCCGGCGTCGACGTCCTGCTCGAGAAGCCGATGGTGATCAACGCCTCCGAGGCGAGGCGCCTGATCAAGGTCCGCGACGAAGTCGGGAAGCTGCTCGTCGTCGCCTTCCCGGGCAGCCTGTCGCCGGCGGTCAGGAAAGCCAGGCAGATGATCGCGGGCGGAAAGCTCGGCCACGTAACGTCCGTCTCCGCCTACGCGCACCAGAACTGGAAGGCGATGACCGTCGGCCAGTGGCGGCAGGACCCGGAGATCTCCGGAGGGGGCTTTCTCTTCGACACGGGATCGCACATGGTCAACACGGTCGTCGATCTCATCGACCAGGACGTGGTCGAGGTCTGCGCCCTCATGGATGACTGCGGCACCCCCGTCGACATCAATTCGACCGTCAGCGGCCGCTTCCGCGACGGCACCCTGCTCTCGCTGGCCGCGGCCGGCGACTCCATCCACTGCACCTCCGAAGTCACCGTCATCGGCGACCGGGGGATCCTGCGGACCGGTATCTGGGGGGAGCGGCTGCTCTTCAAACCGGTGAAGGAGAGTGCCTTCGCCGAGGTCCGCCACCCCCGCTCCCGGGGCGTGTGGGAGCAGTTCCTCAAGGTCCGCGCCGGCCGACAGGCCAATCCCTGCCCTCCCGAGGTCGGCCTGCGCTTCGCCAGGATGATGGACATGATCCGCAAGAGCGACCGCACCCGGACCACGGTCAAGGCGCGCTAGCGGCGCCGGCCGATCCTGCATACCCCCGAATGGAGACCCACCGTGAGCATTGAGATCCACGTCGCCGTCGATGGCAAGGACACACACTCCGGAACCCGGAAGCAACCTTTCGCCACTCTCGCCCGCGCCCGCGATGCCCTGCGGGCCCTGCCGGCCGAGGAGCGCGCCGGCAGCACCGTCTGGATCGGCGGCGGCGACTACCCGCTGACCGAGAGCCTGCGCCTGGGCCGCCGCGACGGCGGCCGTCCCGAGGCCCCGGTGACCTGGCGCTCCCTGCCGGATCAACGGGTACGCCTCCTCGGCGGCATCACCCTCTCCGGCTTCACCCCGGTGCGCGATGCCGCCGTCCGGGCGCGGCTGGACCCCGCGGCGCGCCGCCACGTGCGCCAGGTGGACCTGAAGGCCCTCGGCCTCGGGCGCCTGTCGCCGATGCGGTCGCGCGGTTTCGGCCGCCAGATGACAGCGGCCCACGTGGAGCTCTTCGTCGACGGCGAACCGCAGACGGTGGCCCGCTGGCCGAACGCCGATGCCGACGAGCCCTTCGCCCGCATGGCCGGCTTTCCCGAGGGCAAGAGCCGCGACGACGGCCACGGCACGCAGTTGGGGCTCCTGGAAGAGGGCTTCTTCTACGAAGGGGACCGCCCGCGCCGGTGGGCGACCGTGGACGACGCCTGGGTGCACGGCTACTGGGCCTACGACTGGGCCAACAGCTACGAGCGCATCGCCTCCATCGACGTCGAGGCGCGCCTCGTCAAGACCCTCCCGCCTCACGGCAACCACGGGTTCCGGCCCGGAAACCGGATCTACTTCCTCAACATCCTCGAGGAGCTCGACTCGCCGGGAGAGTACTTCGTCGACCGCGCCGCCGGCATCCTCTACCTGTGGCCGCCCAAGCCCCTGAGGAGCGCCGAGGTCATGCTGTCGCTTCTCGAGAGTCCCCTCGTCGCCCTCGGGGGGGCCCGCCACGTCGTCCTGCGCGACCTCGAGCTGACGGCGACCCGGGGCCACGCCGTCGCCGTCAAGGGCGGCACCGGCTGCCTCGTCGCCGGCTGCCGCATCTCGAACACGGGCAACTACGGCGTCTGGATCGACGGCGGCACCGACCACGGGGTGCAGGGCTGCGATATCTGGAACAACGGCGACGGCGGCGTCAGCCTCAGCGGCGGCGACCGCAAGAGCATCACCCCCTGCCGGCACTTCGTCCACAACTGCCACTTCCATCACCAGGCCCGCTGGTCGCGCTGCTACTACCCGGCCGTGAACCTGGAGGGCGTCGGCACGCGCGTCTCCAACAACGAGATCCACGACCACCCGCACTGCGCCATCCTGTTCTGGGGCAATGACCACCTGATCGAGTACAACCACATCCACCACGTCTGTCACGAGACCGGCGACGTGGGCGCCATCTACACGGGCCGCAACTGGACCTACCGCGACAACATCATTCGCTACAACCACATGCACGACATCCGCGGTCCCGGCAACGGCGAAGCCCTCGTCGTCTATCTCGACGACTGCGTCAGCGGCATCACCGTGTACGGCAACCTGATCGTGAACACGCAGTGCGCCGTCGGCATCGGGGGGGGCCGCGACTGCCTGGTGGAGAACAACGTCTTCGTCGACAATCACCCGGCCATCGGCATCGACGCCCGCGGCCTCGACAAGAGCCCGGTCTGGGCAAACGGGGTGCTGGGGCTGGCGGAGAGCCTGCGGGAGATGGATCACCACAACCCGCCCTATTCGGAGCGCTATCCCGAGCTGATGGAGATCGACCGCTGGGTCGCGGCCGGCACCGGCGTGCCGCCCGAGGGGAACCGCTTTCTGCGCAATCTCTTCGTCGAAGGCTGGTGGCTGCGGATCTTCTGGCTGGCCGAGGAGGAGATCATCGACATCCGCGACAACTGGCTCGTCCCCGAAGCCGGCGATCCGGGCTGGGTCGATCCGGAGGATCCGGGCCGCGCCGGTTGGGCCCTGCGCGACGACGCCCGGATCCTGCGCGTCACCGGCTTCCAGCCGCTGCCGCTGGAGCGCATCGGCCTGCGCCGGGACGAGTACCGTCCCCGCCTGTCCGCGCCGCGCCCGAAGCGGCGCCGCCGCTGATGAACCGTATCGTCTTCGTCTCCCAGGGCCGGACGGCGATCGTGAACGCCGACGGCAGCGGTCTGCGGTACTTCGAGTTCGACGTGCCCCTCCAGGAGACCTGGCACCCCGGCGAGTTCTTCGCCGACGGCAGGATGCTGCTCACCAGCATGGAGGCGCGGCGCGACGGGCCCGGCAAGTCCTTCGACGAGTACTACCACCTGACGCCCACCCACACCTGGATCTACGATCCCGAGGGGGACACGCTCGAAGAGATCCTCACTCGCGAGCGGCTGGCCGTCTCCCAGCAACCGTACCTCCTGCTGAAAAACGGGCGCATGCTCGTGCAGGTCGTCTTTGCAGACAGGACGGCCCAGGCCTACAGCATGAACCCGGACGGCACCGATGCGCGGGAGGTGACCCAGGCGGGCGAGGGCCTGGCGTACGGGCTCAGTCTCAGTCCGGACGGCAGCCGCATCGCCTTTCACCTGGCCGGTCCATCGGGGTACCAGATCTGGACCAGCGACGTGGACGGGGGGAACCGCGTCCTGGTGGCGGCTCACGAGGAGTACCTGTTCTTCGGGCCGAACTGGTCCCCCGACGGCGAGTGGCTGGTCTACCAGGGATGCCTCTTCCGGCACGACTCCGGACACGACTGGTCCGACCTGTTCATCAACCGCCCGGACGGCTCCGAGCCGCGGCAACTGACGGACGGGCAGGCCCTGTGGTTCGGGGCGTCGTACGGCTCTCCCGAGACCAGGGGGGGCGGTTCCAACATGCCGGTCTGGTCACGGGACGGGTCGATCCTGGTGTCGCGCCGGCTGCCCGGTTCCAAGGTGCCCTGGGAGCACCAGCCGCAGCGTCCGGACATGGACCACTTCAACCGCGATTACAAGCCGGAGCTGGCCCGCGGCGGCACCGAGATCTGCCGGATCGATCCGGGCGGCGGCGCCCTCGTGCGGCTCACCCGCTCGGACCCGCCGGTCTGGGACTTCCGGCAGAGCGAGTCACCCGACGGCGGGCAGATCGTCTTCTGCCGGGCGAAGACGGGGGAACCGCCGGCCGTCTGGGTGGCGGACGGGGATGGCCGGAATCAGCGGCTCCTCACCCGGGGGATCGACAGCCGGGGTGCGGATCACCCGAGGTGGGTGCCGCGGGCGGATCAGGGGTCAGCCTGAGTCTGCCCCAGTCGGGCGTGCGCCGACATCGTGGTCGGTTGCGTGGGACGGCAGTCGAGAGCAGCCACGGCCCGCGTCCAGGCGCGGCTCAAGCCAGGGCTAGTCCCGGTAGGGGTCGTGGGTCTCGGGACCGGCCATGGCCACGCCCAGGGGCTGAAGGGTGTGGAGCACGCGGATCGAGCCGGCGTGGTGCTCCAGGACCTCCGGCAGCCGCTTGTAGCAGTGGGGCGACTCGTCGGTGCCGGCGCCGCGCAGCTCCACCCCCCAGTCCCGGACCCAGTCCTCCATCATCTGGCGGCTGATCCGGCCCTCCTTGACGACCACGGGCCTCTTGCGGCCCCCCTTCCCCCTCTTCCAGCGCACGCGGCCGGCGGCGGCCGTGCGCGACATGACGCGGCCGGCGCCGTGCACGGTGGAGCGGTAGCCCCGGGCCGCCTCCTCGGTGTCGACGCCCTCGACGATCACGGAGACGTCGCCCATGGAGCCACCGATGAAGCCGCGCTGTCCGGGGAAGGCGGGCGTCGCGCCCTTGCGCACGACCCACAGCCGGCGGCCGCCGTGCTCCTCGAGCCATGCGAAGTTGTGGTGGTTGTGGACCTCTTCCAGGGCCGGCGACCCGAGGATCTCGCAGACGCGGCCGCAGACCCAGTCGCGGCCGGCGTAGGCGTAGCGTCCGGCCAGCTCCATGCAGGCGCGGTACTCCTCCCCCGCCCGGGAGTCGACGTCGAAGAGCACGGGAGGGGCGTGGAAGTCGTCGGACCCGCCGCCGAGGCGCATGAAGTGGGTGGCCAGCCGGTGGCCGAGGCCGCGGGAGCCGAAGTGGACGCCGATCCAGAGGCGGTCCTCCTCGTCGGCGAAGACGTCGACGTAGTGGTTGCCGGCGCCCACGGTGCCGAGCTGCCCCCGGGCCAGGCCGTGGAGCCCCGCCGCCACGTCGATGCTCCAGGCGGGATCGTCCTCGAAGAGGGGATGGTCCACGGTCTCCTTGTTCCTGCGGCCGATGCCGAAGGAGATCGTCTCCCAGATCTCGTCCATCAGCTCCGAGATCCTCGGCCGCACCTCGGCGGCGCTGAGACCGACGCGCACCGCCTTGTTGCCGCAGGCGATGTCGTAGCCCACGCCCGAGGGCGAGATCCGGTCCTCGTAGGCGACGACCCCGCCCACGGGCATGGAGTATCCGAGGTGATGGTCGGCCATCAGGACACCGCCGACGGCGCCGGTGCCGTCGGCCATGCAGGCGTGGATCTGGCGGACCGCGCCCTCGTCGACGGGATCGCCCCAGGCGGCGCGCAGGCGGCCGCTGTCGGTCCGGCGGGCGTTGGGACCCGACGGCTTTCCGACGGACCCTTCGCCCCCGGCCCGTCCTGGCCGGGCCCCCTTGAGAGATGGCTTCGCCGCGCGTCTCCTCATTTCGCCAGGATCTCCGAAGCCTCGCAGTCCAGTCCAGCGCACAAGCGGGCGACGATCTCCTCCTCCACCTCGGTCTCGCCGCCGACGAGAATCGCCGTCAGGCGGTCGTAGCTGATTCCGACCTGGTTGGCCAGTTGGAACTTGAAGAGGAAGTTCCTCCGCATCATCTGTCTTTGCAGGGCCGGGACATTCAGGCGCGGCATGGTCAGGCCCCCCGGGGCCGCGCGGCCCGGATCGAGGGGGCTGCCGGGCGACGAGCTTGAGGCGCGGACGAGGACGGGGTTAGCATTCGAGGCATGGGACCGCACGGGGTAGGAATCATCGGAGCGGGCAGCGTCGCCCACGGGCACCTGCGGGCGGCGGCGGCCCTTGAATCTACGCAGGTGCGGGCCGTCGCCGACACCCGGGCGGAGGCCCGCGACCGCGTCAGCGCGGAGCACGGCTGCCGCGGCTATTCCACGTACCAGGAACTGCTCGACGACGACCGGGTCGACCTGGCCATCGTCTGCCTGCCCCACGCCCTGCACTGCGAGGCGACCGTGGCCGCCCTGGAGGCGGGCAAGCATGTCCTGGTGGAGAAGCCGATGGCCGTCGACGTCGAGCAGTGCGACGCCATGATCGAGGCCTCCCGCCGCTCGGGCCGGCAGCTCACCGTGGGCCACATGCACCACTTCTCGCCGCCGAACCGCGCCGTGAAGAAGCTGCTGAGCGAGCGGGCCCTGGGCGAGCTGGTCTGTCTCTGCGACGAGGGCTACCGGCCCTTCAAGCCCAAGAGGCGGGCCTGGTACCTCGACAAGGCCACCTACGGCGGACTGTGGTACCAGAACGGCATCCACCTCATCGACCGCTCCTGCTGGTGGACGGGCCACCGCGTCGCGGCCGTGAAGGCCCTGGTCGACAGCCGCTTCTTCGAGTTCTCGGCCGACGACGTGGCCATGGCCCTGCTGCAGTTCGAGAACGGCGTCCACGCCACCCTCATCCACGTCTGGTGGAAGACGGGCGGCACCCGCTTCAGCACCGAGTTCGTGTGCACCGACGGCATGATCCAGCTGCACCGGGGCATCGAGTCCGGGGGGGACGACCTCTTCATCGGCAGGGAGGGGAACTGGGAGCCCGTGGAGGTCACCGAGGACCACGACACCACGGCGATGCAGCTGCAGGCCTTCGTGGACGCCATCGACGCGGGGACGGAGCCGCCCGTGACCGCCGGGTACTCCCGCCACCTCGTGGAGGTGATGGCCGCCTGCCTGGAGTCCTCCCGCACCGGCCGGGAGGTGGTGCTGGCGTGAACGACGCGGACCTGTGCTGGCTCTCCGCCCTCGAGCTGCGGCGGCTCTACCGGCGCCGGGAGCTGTCCCCGGTGGAGGTCACCGAGGCGGTCCTGCGCCGCATCGAGGCCGTCGACGGCGGGCTCAACGCCTTCGTCACGGTCACTCCCGGGCGGGCCATGGCCGAAGCGCGCGCCGCCGAGGCCGCGTACGCCGGCGGCGATCAGGTCCCGCCGCTGGCCGGCATTCCCGGCTCCCTGAAGGACCTGACGGCGACGCACGGGATCCGCACCACCCGGGGCTCGCTGTCGACCGCCGACTGGGTCCCCGACTTCGACGCGCCCCTCACCGAACGCCTGCGCGACGCCGGCATGGTCCTCCTCGGCAAGACCAACACCCCGGAGTTAGGGTGGAAGGGGGACTCCGGCAACCGCGTCTGCGGACCGACCCACAATCCCTGGCGCCACGGACGCACGCCCGGCGGCTCCAGCGGCGGCGCCGCGGCGGCGGTGGCAGCCGGCCTGGGAGCCCTGGCCCAGGGCACGGACGGCGCCGGCTCGATCCGCATCCCCGCCGCCTTCTGCGGCGCCTTCGGCTTCAAGCCCTCCTGGGGACGGATCCCCCAGCACCCGGCCAGCGTCGTGGAGACCCTGTCCCACGCCGGTCCGATCACGCGCACCGTGGGCGACGCCGTGCTCATGTTGCAGACCATGGCCGGCCCCGACGCGCGGGACCGCACCTCCATGCCGGCCGAGCCCGTGGCCCTGGACCAGATCGAGGGAGGGATGGAGGGACTGCGCGCGGCCTGGTCTTCCGACCTCGGATACGCCGCCGTCGATCCCCGGGTGGTCGAGACCGCCCGGTCCGCCGCTCTCCGGTTCGCGGACCTCGGCTGCACCCTCGAGGAGGCGCACCCCGAGACCGCCGATCCCTGGCGGCTTCTCCACACCCTGTGGTCGACGGCCTTCGCCGCCACCTTCCGCGACGACTTCGACAACATCGCCGACCGCCTCGACCCCGGTCTGCGGGCCGTCGTCGAGGAGGGCTTCCGGTTCCGCGGCACGGATGTGGCCGCCGCCTACCTGGAGCGCAACCCCTACTATCACCTCTGGCGGGAGTTCTTCGAGAGCCGCGACCTGCTGCTGACACCGACCCTGCCGGTGACCGCCTTCGCCGCCGGCGACGACCACCCGGGCTCGATCGCCGGCCGCGAGACCACCTACCTGAGCTGGACGGCCTTCACCTACCCGGTGAACCTCACCGGCCTGCCGGCCGCCACCGTGCCCTGCGGCTTCGTCGACGGCCTGCCCGTGGGCCTGCAGATCATCGGCGGCTGGCGCCAGGACCTCGCCGTTCTGCGCGCCGCCCGGGCCTTCGAGCAGCTCGCCCCCTGGAGCCAGGAACGGCCGCCCCTCTGATCCGGGACGTCGCCGGCCCGGGGAAGAGAGTCAGCCGTCGCGGCGCATGAGGCTGAAGCTCTGCGCCGTGGGCCCCACGTCCGGCTGGGTGGCCAGGAAGAGGGCCAGGGGCACCACCTCCTCCGGGGACTTCACCCATTCGCTGTCGATCCCGGCCACCGCGCCGCCGCCTCGGGTGGCGTCGGTGCGCACCGGCCCCGGGATCAGCTCGTTGACGCTGATGCCGTCGGCCCACAGCTCGCGGGCGCTGACGCGGGTCAGCATCCACAGGGCGGCCTTGGCGCAGCAGTAGGCCGAGTCTCCGGCCAGACCGTTGTGGCCCATGCCCGAGCCCATGGTGAGGATCTTGCCGCCGCCGCGCCGCTTCAGGTGCGGGATGACGGCGCGGATGCAGTGGTAGGCGCCGAAGAGGTTCACGGCCAAGGTGGCCTCCCACAGAGAGGGGTCTCCCTCCAGGATCGGCTTCGACTCGAGGACGCCGCCGGCATTGGCGACCAGGATGTCGACACCGCCCATCGCCTCCGCCGCCGCCTCGAACATACTCGTCACGGCCCGGGGGTCGGTGACGTCGGCGGCCACGGCGATCCCGGTCCCGCCGGCGCCGCGGATGCGGTCTGCGGTATCCTCGATCTGCTCCCGCGTGCGGGCCGTGCAGCAGACCGCCGCTCCGGCCTCGGCGTAGGCGAGGGCGATGGCCCGTCCGATGCCGCGGCCGGCCCCGGTGACGACGGCGACCTTGCCGCGGAGGGGCCGGTCCCCTGGTCCCGTGGCGCTCACGAGAGGGTTGCCCCTTCCTCGATCTCCTCGCTGCGGATGAACCGACGGCACGAGGCGCAGTGATAGCTGCGAGTCCGGACCGAGCGGACCTCACCGTCCGGCAGGGTCACTCGCCGGCTGGTGGACTGCACGGAGACGTTGCGTGAGGCGCGGCAGCGCGGGCAGTACTCGGGATTCATCGTGGTCGGCTCCTTTCCTGGGCGCGGCGGGATGCGAGAAAGCGAGCTTCAAAAGCGCAGCGCTCTCCATCTTCTCCTCCTGAGCCTGCGGGCACTATCCGATCTCTTCGATCACGTCCGGCTCAGGCGTCTTCGCGAATTGGACGGCCTTGATCGTCCTGCTCCCTTCGAGCAAGGCTCGAGCCAGGCGGTGACCTCCGTCCATCAGACCGCCGTTCTCGTTGAGTATAATCGGGAATTCCGAGTTGACCTCATTGATCCGCTTGCAGTGGCCGGCCACCTCTCGGATGGTCGGCCTGCGACCCGCGCCGAACCAGCAGTCCCGGTCCAGTTCCCGAATGCTCTCCACCTCGACTTCGAACTCGGGCAGCTCCCGGGCCAGCTTCCACAGCCGGTCCGTGTACCAGATGTGTCTCTTCCCTCCGACTCTCGTCGAATGGGTCTCTCGTCTACGTCTGTGCAAAGCCCCTCTCCCTCAGCTCTCTCAGCCTCCAGTCATTCCCCGGCAACAGGTGACCACCGGATTTCTTCCCCCGATACACCTGCACAGCCAATCCTCAACAGTGATCATGTGGAGCATCCAGCGGCCAAGAACCCAGTCGGTCGAACCCGGGAGCCATCCCGCTCCTCATGGACATAGATCGAGTTTTCCCCATGCTCGCCATGTTGCAGCACACACTCGAAACCATAGGATTCCACCTCCGCTACGAGCCTCTTCCCATCTCGATAGCACCGCTTGGGAATGTAGGTCTTGCCGTTGATGACCAGTGTGTCGCTGCAGGGAACTGCCTGCTCCAGTTCGGAAGGAGCCTTTTCCAGCGGCTCGTAGTAGTAGTCTGTTGACGGATCGTAGAGGCAATCGCCGTCATAGGTATCGTAGGTCTGGCCGGTGGAGCGATCTACGACTCTCTCTTCCGGGCTATGCCGTCCGGACTCATAGACAGAGGAACTCACGAGGTAGTAGCCCTCGGGCTTCAGCATGGCCTTGACACTCTCGAAGACGGACCTGCGCTCCCTCGCGAAAACGATGTGGTTGATGCAGTAGCTGTCGAGTATCAAGTCGAACTGGCGCCCATTCCGCGGAATCGCCGTCACGTCCACGACCTCGTATGAAATGGCCAGACCTCGGACGGCGGATATCTCCCGGGCCTTCCGGATCGCCTCCGGAATCAGATCATAGCCGGTGACCTTGTAGCCCCGCTCGGCAAGGTACAGGGCCACCGGGCCCACGCCCGTGCCAAGTTCAAGCGTCTCCGGATCGGGCGTCTCGAACCGGAGCTTCGGCAAGGCCAACTCGAGGAATTCCCGGGAGGAGAAGTCATGGAAGTCGATGCCACCATACATCTGCCTTGCCCAGTCTTCCAGGCCCATCCGGGTCATGATCTCGTAACGCCGGACATTCTCGCGGAAGTAGTATCTCACCTTGCCTGCGCGACATCGTAGGCCGCCTGCAGCCGTATCCAGGTCTCGGTCGTCGACCCGAAGGCCTTGGCCAGGCGGACGGCCATGTCCCCGGAAATCCGGGCGCGACCATTCACCAGGTTCGACAGGGCCTGGCGACTGACCCCAAGGACCTTCGCTCCTTGCGTGACAGTGAGGCCGAGCGGCTCCAGACAGGACACACGCACGGCCTTGCCGGGGTGCGGCGGCTTCTTCATGGGCATGTGGTTTCGGAGTCAGGTCAGCTCGATGCGGAGCTTCTTGCCCATAGCCCTCGCAGCGCGGTCCATTGCCTGCAGCGTTACGGAGGGATTGGGACGCGTCAAGCAGACGGTCCAGGGATTATGCGGCGGATGGTGGTCAGGGAGTGCCCTCATGAGTTGCGATCTGGGGGATCAGGAGACTCCCGGCTCTTCGCTGACCGGCCGTCTCTTGGAGTGGGCCCAGTCCACAACTCTGTGGGCATACTCACGCTCCCTTTCGCGGATCATGGCGCCAAGGCGGTCCACGTCATAGTCGTGTTCGCGAGCTATGTCCTCCTTGACCCTCCACAAGGCAGCTATGACTTCATCCTTCATCAGGGCAAGTCTCCTATCGATTTCGGGGGATCGCCTAGCCGCTCCGCTCCGCCTCCAGCCCGTAGGCGGTGATCTTGGCCAGCAGCGTCTTGCGCGTGATCCCGAGGCGGGCGGCGGTGCGCGTGCGGTTGTGGCCCTCCTCGGCCAGGGCCTCGGCGATCGCCTGCCGCTCCACCGCGGCGAGACGCTCGGCCAGGGTGCCCGCGGACGGGGTCTCGGACGGACGGCGCAGGCGGCGGCGGCAGGTCCGTCTCGTCCACCTGCCGGCCGTTGCAGAGGATGGCGGCGCCGCGGATGACGTTCTCCAGCTCGCGCACGTTGCCGGGCCAGCCGTAGGACCGCAGCAGGTCCATGGCGCCGGGCGTCACGCCCTCGATCGGCTGCTCCAGTTCCGGCCCGACCTCGTTCAGGAAGTGCTCCACCAGCAGGGGCAGGTCCTCCAGCCGTTCCCGCAACGGGGGCAGGCGCAGGGAGACGACGTTGAGGCGGTGGAACAGGTCCTCCCGGAAGGCGCCTTCCCCGACCTGTTGGTGCAGGTCCCTGTTGGTGGCCGCCACGATGCGCACGTCCACGGGGATGGCGGCGGTGCCGCCGATGCGGCTGATCTCGCGCTCCTGTATGACGCGCAGGAGCTTGGCCTGGACCTCGGCGGGCAGCTCGCCGACGTCGTCGAGGAACAGGGTGCCGCCCCCGGCCTGCTCGAACCGGCCCTCGTAGCGGCTGCGGGCGTCGGTGAACGCCCCCGCCTCGTGGCCGAACAACTCGTTCTCCACCAGGCTCGCGGGTAAGGCTGCGCAGTTGAGGGCGACGAAGGGACCCTCCCGGCGCCGGCTGAGGTTGTGCAGGGCGCGCACCACCAGCTCCTTGCCGGTGCCGCTCTCGCCCTCGACCAGGACCGTGGCCTCCGTCGGGGCGACGCGCCTCACCTGGGCGCAGACGGCCCGCAGGGCGCCGCTGACGCCGACGACGTTGTCGAGGGCGTAGCGCTCGTCCAGCTGCTCGCGCAGGGCGGCGACCTCGCCCCGCAGCCGGCGCCGCTCCAGGGCGCGGCGTACCAGGGAGAGCAGCTCGTCGTTGTCGAACGGTTTCTCCAGGTAGTGGAAGGCCCCCTCCTGGATGGCGCGCACCGCCGTGGCGACGTTGCCGTAGGCGGTCATCATCACCACCTCGCCGTCCCATCCCTTGGCGCGCAGGCAGCCCATCGTTTCGAGGCCGTCCCGCCCGGGCAGGGTGAGGTCCATCAGCACGAGGTCGGGCGGGTCCTCGGCGGCGGTGCTCAAACAAGCCTCGCCGGACTCCACCGCCCGCGGGTCGAGCCCCTCTTCCCGCAGCAGGAGGGTCACGATCTTCCGGATGCGGGCCTCGTCGTCGACGATGAGGACGCGGCCCCGGGCGCGGGTCATCGCTCCCTCCCGTCGAAGGGGAGGCGGACGTGCACGGTGGTGCCGGCGCCAGGACGGCTGTCGATGTCGATCTGCCCCTCGTGGCGGGAGACGATCCCGTAGCACACCGCCAGGCCGAGGCCGGTGCCCTCCTCGCGGGTGGTGAAGAAGGGGTCGAAGACGAGGTCCAAATCCTCGGCGGGGATGCCGGGGCCCGTGTCGGCGACGCTGACGCGGAGGGTGTGATCGGAGCGGACCATCCCGAGGGAGAGCCGGCCGCCCTCGGGCATGGCCTGCAGCGCGTTCATGCACAGGTTGAGGAAGACCTGCTTCAACTGGTCCGGGTCGCCCCGCGTGCGTCCCTCCTCCTCCGGCAGCACGAACTCGACCCCCTGGGACCGGGCGGCGCTGTCGAGCAGGCGTCCGACCTGTTGCAGCAGGGCCGGCACGTCGACCTCCTCGAGGTGGGGCGGCGCCGGCCGCGCGAAGGAGAGGAGACCCGCGATGATGCCGTTGATGCGGTCCACCTCGCCCAGCAGCTCGTCGACGAGGACCGCCTTCTCCGAGCCCTCCCCGAAGTCGGGGCGGAGGTACTGGATCGTGCTGCGGATGCTGGTCAGGGGGTTGCGGATCTCGTGGGCCGCCCCCGCGGCCAGCTCCCCCAGGGTGGCCAGCCGCTCGGCCCGGTAGAGACCGCGCACCCGCTGGCGTCCCTGGCGCAGGAGCAGGGCATTGTGCAACGCCAGGCCGAAGAGGGGCAGGAGGTCACGGAGATGGTGCTCGCGCTCGGAAGCAGACTGGAACAAACCGGCCAGTTCTACATCGCAGCTCCACAAACCGCAGCCACTCTTTCCTCCCATGTCCCGAGAACAACTGACCACCAGGCCTCGTCGCCCGATACACCTGCACAGCCAATCCTCAGCAGAACTCACTGCGGAGCACCTAGCGGTCTTGGCCTTGCAGGGTCGAACCCGGGAGCCATCCCGCTCCCCTTATGGACATAGATCGAGTTCTCCCCATGCTCGCCATGTTGCAGAACACACTCGAAGCCGTAGGATTGCACCTCCGCTACGAGCCTCTTCCCATCCCATCAAGCGCTCCCTGGACCATGGCCTATCCCCGTCAGAGATGTCCTGCCGACACAGACGACGGCTCGCACAAGGATCTCTCCTCGGAGTCCGCCCCAGCGCCGATGCCCGGACAGCTTTCCAGGAGAGCCAAGGCCCCTTCCTCCAGGGTCGCGATCTCCAGAAGGCGGTCGTGCAGTCGGTCCAGGATTGACTCCGTCGCTTTCACATGACCCTTCAGGCAGAGGTTTCTCAGGACGAGCCACTTCTGGGTAATCCTTCGCAGTTGGTCCCCCACATGCGTGAGTCGCGAATCTCCCACAACCTGAGCTGCTGCCTCGAGGTACTTCCCGTGCCGATCTCGCTCTATCACCACGTTTCGCATTTGATAGTACATCTCCTTGAGGCGAATCCGCGCCTGATCGGCTTCCAGTTCCTTCCAGCAGGCGAAGTCCCGGGCCAGTCGTCGCAGTCCCCCAAGGCCCAGGGATTCCTCGCCCGTGGATGTCTCCAATCGCATGGCCTCGAGATTTCTCCGGATGGCCCCTACCGCCTGCCCTCGCGTGAGCCTCCAGCGCGGCTCCGGGCAATGATAGTCCATCCAGGTATATTGCGGGATACCCTCTGATCCCCAGACTTCCTTGATGGCCGAGAGGGGCAAGTCCCCCCGGAACTGCACAGGCCAGGCAGGGTCGACGACGTGCACCGTCCCTGCCGCCTCGTCATAGCCGGCGAGAATGATGTAATGCTCCGAGTGACGCCTCCGGTGGCCAGGGAAGTAATGGGTCCGGAGATGGTAAGTGTCGGCTGCAGCCACCACGGGATGGCCCTGAGCGATCCGCGCTCTGGCATGCGCCCAAGCGGCCTCTCCGTCTGGATCCTGGTGATTTGCTATTCGGATACTGCATCTCCGCAGGCTCTCGATAAAAGGAACGAGACGGTCAATGAGGCGCATATCTCCATCTTCAGGTCGCACGTAGCCAAAGACCCATGCATCGTGCAACACGAGTGGGACGCAGTACCCATGAAACCTGAGAAGGGCCTCCATGGCACTGAGACCGCAAGGGTAGTACTCGCAGTTCCCAAAGGGCACATCCAGCACGATTCGATTCATTGTTCCCCCTTGTGGCAACCGGGGCACTGCAAGGTCATTGCAAAGACGTGCATTCCAGGGTTGTCCGGAAGTTCTATCGCTGCCAGGCACTCCGTTGGGTCTATGGCTACCGTCTGGAGCCATATACCGTAGTCAACGCCGAGAAGATCGGTATGGACATCGTGCGTGAGGAAGTGATAACCTCGGCATTCAATGGCAACGCGCTCTCCGTACTTCAAGTCGTGACGCAGGCGCCAAGAGCTGAATCCCAGAGGCGTCTCATGTTGCCTGCCACTGACATACACGAATCGGATGACATCTTCCAGGCTGTTCTCCTCCGCAGCGCCCAGCAGGAAGAGGTTGGCGAACGTGGCTTGCGATACGGAGATGCGTTGTCCTTCCATCGAAATGTTGTTGTTCAGGCCGTCTCCCTTGTCGGGGAAGCGAAAGGGCACGCCATGGCACACCACCAGAGCATTGGAGGGCGGCAAGTCCTCCGCTGGATAGGTAACTCCCTGTCCGGCGAAATCGCCATCCCCACGATTGTGGTCGAATGAAATCCCGTCGTTGTTGAAATAGGGAGTCAGGTCGAGAATCTGACAGGCAATCCAGGGATTCGTCATGGTGATATCGCGCGGTGTGCCGGCAATTTGCTTTCGACGTACTTGCTCAGAGCTTTCACTGAATCGAAGAGCCCTGCCTGCAACTCGTCGTCCTCTACCTCCAGTCCGAATTCCTCCTCCATGGCGAAGACGATCTCCAAGGTAGCGATCGAGTCCAATCCGAATCCGCCACCGAAGATCGCCTCGTCATCGGGGATCTCTTCGGGTTTGACCTGAAGTTTGAGCGCCTCAACGATGAGTCTCTTCACCCGCAGGGTTATGTCCGCGTGATTCGCTAAGGGTTTGACCTCGTCTTGGTCGTGTGACATTCCTCGTTCTCCTGGCAAGCAAGCGATCTTCCACTTCGCACTCAATCTATCACGAATCGTCCAGGGTTCCAATGGCGCCGGCTGGCGTCATGCCGCCCGCAATCCCGGCGCATCCCTTCTCATCAGAAGAAGCGGCACCACCAGCACCAACAGCACAGAGGAAGAGATCAGGCCGCCCGAGGTCCCGAGGGCCAGGGTGTACCAGAAGTCGGAGCGGTTCCCCTGCAACAGGAGAGGCACGAATCCCACTACCGTGGTGAAGGTGGTGATGAAGATCGGCCGCAGGCGCTGGAAGGCGGCCCGGATGACGGCCTCCTTGGGGGAAGAAGGCTGTCCCTTGAGGGCGCTGGAAACATGGTGCACGAGCAGGATGGAGTTGTTCACGGAAATGCCCATCAGCAGCAACAGCGAGGCGTAGCCGCCCTGGTTGAAGGGGGCGTGTGAAAGGTAGAACCCGGCGCCCACGCCGACGAGGGTCAGGGGCAGGGCGATGAGCACCAGCAGCGGCTTTGTCCAGGATTCGAACAGGGCCGCGGTGACCATCCAGACCAGCAGGACCGAGAGCAGCAGGATCAGGGCCAGCTCTCTTTCCTCCCCTTTACTGAATCCCGTCCAGGTCCAGCCTCCCGACAGGCTGTACCCGTACGGCACGGGGGTGTGGTCGAGCAGGTCCTGGACCACTCTCCTGCTGTACGTCCAGTCCCCGAGGATGGTGAAGCCGACTCTCTTGAGGTAGCGCTGGTTTTCGCGTTGTATCGCCGGCGGCGCCATCTGCTTGCGCACCTCGCCCACGTCACCCAGCCGGGCGGCGTGTCCATTCAGGAGAACCTGGTTCAGGGCGCGCAAGTCGGTTTGATCGCCGGCCGTATCGACGACCTCGGCCGGGTACTGGCGCCGGTCGACGTAGAGGTCTCCGACTTGGGCGCCCCGGTCGAGCCGGGTCTGTATCTCGTCTATGACCTCGGCGTGGTCAATTCCCAGCGTCGCGGTCCTGGCATGATCGATCCGGGCCAGCATCTCGTAGCTAAGCGAGCCGTGGGCGTAATCCAGGCGGATGTCCTTGATCCTTCGTGAGCGGCGTTCCCGCAAGCGCTCGGCAACCGCCTCGGAAATCTCACCCACCTTACTGAGATTGTACCCCTTGATCTTTAGCGACCGGGTCACGGAGCGGCTCAGGCTTCGGCCCGCGGGGTCGAGGTCCTTGCCGTACACCCAGTAGGAGACGCCGCCGAGATTGGCTCCATACGCCACCAGTTGGTCGTAGAGCACGTAGGGCAACTCGGTCTTTCGGTACTCCTCCTTCAGCAACACCTGGATAAGGCCGCTGCCGCCCCAGGTCTGGGTGATGATTCCCTTGACGTAGGGAGCGAAGGGGTACAACTGCTTTTCGAAGCCTTGTAAAAGGCCGTCCATCCTGCTTATGTGGGAGTTGCCCGGCATCCTGAGGAACACGCTGAGTGAGAATCCCTCGACCGTCTCCCTCAGGCGTCCCCTGTAATGACTCCTGTCCAATCGCGAGCTGACGTCGTGGTACAGGTAATAGCTCGCCCCTCCGAACAATCTGAAGAGCACAGGTCTGGCGCTGCCGATGGCGCCCCACACTCCGTTGTAGAGTTGTGTCCCGCGATCGGCGAGCCGTTCGCGGAGCGAGCCCCAACCCTGCTGCTCGTCGAGATGTGTTACATGACGATCGAGCATGCCGGCGTCGAGAGAGTCCCTTGCCGCCAACCACTTGCGGTACTCCTGGCGCGTTTCCACCTCTCCGGGCGCCTGTCTTTCGACCCGCCGCGGGCCCTTGCCGATCTCGGGCGGCAGCAGCCAGATCGGAAGCCCCACCATCCACGCCACCAGCCCCAGTACCCATGCCCTGCGCCGCCGACAGCGGTCGAGGATGCTTCGGTAGCCGCGGTACAGGCGGCCCTCGCCGAAGGGCCGGGGACGGACGAGCGCGGTGCGGCAGAAGAAGACGGGGATCAGGGTGAGGGAGATG
Organism: Candidatus Latescibacterota bacterium; assembly: GCA_964291625.2. Taxonomy (GTDB): domain Bacteria; phylum Latescibacterota; class UBA2968; order UBA8231; family UBA8231; genus UBA8231. The sequence goes on from OZ220089.1 coordinate 1,809,108, forward strand.
ACCAGGGCGAGGGCGAGGGTCAGGCCCAGGGAGAGGGCGAAGGACTTGAAAAACCGCTGCAGCTCTTCGGAGAGAAACAGCACCGGCAGGAAGGCGCCGAGGGTGGTCAGGTTGGAGACGACGATGGGGTGCGTCACCTCGCGCAGCCCCGCGGCCACGGCCTCCTTGAGATCCCCCTTGCGGACGCAGTCCCCGGCGCGGCGATGGACGTAGTCGTAGACGACGATGGCGTTGTCGACGATCAGCCCGAAGCCGAGAGTGAGCCCGGCCAGTGTGACGAGGTTGAGGTGCATGCCGAACAAGAAGAACAGGCTCATCGCCCCGGTTACGGACAGCACCACCGAGGACAGGATCAGTAGCACGGCCTCCCAGCGCTTGAAGACCGCCAGCAGCACCAGTGAAATCAGCAGGATGGAGAAGACGGACCGCCGCAACAGAAAGCGGAGATCGGCCGCTACCTCGGCGCCCTCGTCGTTGAGCACCACGATCTCTGTTCCAGCGGGCAACCGCGCCGACAGCGCGACGAGTTCTTCCCGCACCCGCCGGGAGGTGGCGGTCATGTCGCTGCCGGCCGCATGGTCGACCTGCACGGCAACGGCGTTGCGGCCGTTGATCCGATTGAGGACCCGTGGGTCGCCGGGGTGGTAGCGGACGGTGGCGACGTCCCCCAAAGAGAGGACGCGGCCTTCCTCCAGCCGCTGCAGCGGAATCCGCCGCAGCGCGTCGAGATCCTCGATGCCCCCGGGAACCTCGATGCCGGTGCGGATGCCGTGGCCTTCCGCGGCCCCGAGGGAACGGGTCTGCATGCCGTGCGTCGCCAGCGCCCCCCTGACCGCGGCGAGGCCGATGCCGAAGCGCCGGGCACGGGCCCGATCCATTTCGATACGGACGCTCTCCTCCCCGCCGCCGTGCACTGTGACTTCCCGGACACCGGGCAGGGCCTGCAGGGGCAACCGCACCTCCTCCTCCACCAGCTTGCGCAGGTCGCTCGGGGACACGCCGCCAAGGACATCGAACCGGATAAACCCCCGGATCTCCTGGAGCAGGTCGGGTTCCGAGCGCCGCACCCGCGGCCAGGAGACCCCCTCCGGCCGCTCGCGGAAGAAGGAGTATATCCGCTCCCTGAGCTCCAGCTCGGCCAGTTGCAGGTTGGCGTCGCGGGCGAAGTCCGCGGTGACGAAGGCGCTCCCGTGCGAGGTGGTGGACCTCAACTCCTCGACGGCGCCCACCCCTTGCATGAGGGCTTCGAGGGGGGCGGTGATTCTCGCTTCGATCGCCGTCGCCGGGGCGTCCTGCCAGTATACGCTCACCGTGAGCCGAGGGGCCTGCACTTCCTCGGAGACGTCGATTGGTATGAGAGGGAAGCTCAGGAGACCCAGGGCGCAGAACGCCGCTCCGGCCACGCCGACGGCCACGGGCCGGTCGAGCAGGGCGCGAGCGGTTCCTGCACCCATACTTTCAGCCCCTCGTCTTGACCACCACCGAGTAGAGCAGGGGAACGACGACGAGGGTCAGCAGGCTGGCCAGGGTGATGCCGCCGACCACGGCCCAGGCCAAGGGGTGCCGCAGCTCGGCCCCACTGCCGCTGGACAGGGCCATGGGCAGCAGGCCGCAGACCGTGGTCATGGTGGTCATGCAGATAGGGCGAAAGCGCATGCGGCCGGCTTCGGCAATGGCCGCCCGAAGATCGCCTCCGACGCGGAAATGCGAGTGGATGAAGTCGACCTTGACGATGGAGTCGTTGACGACGATCCCTACCAGTACGATGCATCCGAGCAGGGACATGACGTTGAGGCTGTGGCCGGTCAGCCACAGGGTCAACACCACCCCGGCCACCGCCAGCGGAACCGCGGCGACGATGACAAAGGGGACGACGAGGGACTCGAACTGGGCGGCGAGAATGAAGTAGACGAGAGTCACGGATATGGCGAGAACTACGTACAGGCTGCGGTACTGCTCCTGCCGCTCCGCCTCCTGCGACCCGGTGTCGATCCAGTAGCCGCCTGGAACTTCCAGGCGATCTAGCAGCGGCGCGAGCCTCGCGTGGGCTTGCGCGAGGTCGATCCCTTCGAGGCCGGCCGTTATGGTGACGGTGAGCGCGTGGTCTTCGCGGTGGATCTCTTCGTACCCCAAGCCGGGATCGAGCCGGATCAGTTCGGAGAGTGGCACCTCCACGGTCCTGCCTTCCCGACGGACGGGGTAATGCATGTTGAGCAGGTTCCAGGGGTCCATATCATCACGGCCCTCGGGGAGCAAGCGGATGTCGATGTGTTCGACGAAATCAAGGAATTGGGTCGGTGTACTTCCCTGCAACTGCCGCTCGATGAAATCGGTGAGGTCAGCAACGCGAATGCCGTAGGTGATGACGGCGTTACGGTCGACCACGAGGTTCAAGGCGCGCTTGCTGGGCCGCAGATTCGAGCTTGGGTTCACGAATCCTTTCGTCTGCTGCAGGTATTCGACGATCTGACCCCCGAGGTCCGCCAAGGTCTCCACTCCTGGACCGACGATTCTGAGGTCAAAGGAGGCGTCTCGCGTCTGGAACAAGTGTTCGAAGACAGTTTCCGGCTGTTCCACAACAAAGGTCATCCCGCTGAAATCGACGAAGACCCGCTCCAGGTCTGCCGCCACCTCCCGGCTACTCATGCCTTCCTCGATTTCGATGTCCATGACCGCCTTGTTCGGACCTGGTTGACGCTTCAAGTCGACTCTTCCGGTGATGCCGACCGAAGAGAGCACGGACCGCACCCCTTCCTCCTGGAGCAGGAGACGCTCAAGCCGGGTGACTTCCGCGGTCGTCGCCGCCAGGCTCGCCTCGGCGGGCAATTGTGCACGGACCACGAGGTGTTTCCTGTCTACGGACGGCATGACCTCCCGGTCGAGGTGCTCCGCCATCCACACGCTCAACAGCAGCAGAAGCAGCACCGCGCCCAGCACCTTGCCTCGGTGGTCGAGAGCGCGGCTGAGAACTCGCTCGTACAAGGTGGAGATGCTGCTGAACATGCGCTGGAAAAGGTGGACAGACCAAGTGAACAGGCGCAGGGGGAGTCGCAGTAACAGAAACAGGGCGCGACCGAACAACCGGAAGCAGAAGCGCACGGGCCGCAGGAATACGGGCGCAGGCCCGCCTGTCCCTGCCTGCGGGCGGCTTGGAACAGAAGCCTCGTTTCCCTGACTCCGTGAGGAGAGCATCGGCAACAAGGTGATCGATACCAGCAGCGAGACGGCCAGAGACAGGGAGATGGTGACCGCCTGCTGGTAGAAGAGCGCCCCGGCGATTCCTTCGACGTACACCATGGGCATGAAGACGGCCATGGTGGTCAGGGTCGAGGCGGTGATGGCCAAGCCCACCTCCGTGGTACCGGTAACGGCAGCTTCGCCAGGGGCAAGTCCCGTTTCGCGATGGCGGTATATGTTCTCGAACACGACGATAGAGTTGTCCACCAAGATGCCCATGGCCAAGGCCAGCCCGCCAAGGGATATGATGTTGAAGTGAATGTCGAGGAGATACATGAGGACGAAGGTGGTCACCATGGAGACCGGTATCGACAGACCGACGACGAGCGGATTCCTCAGATCCCGGAGGAAGTAGACGAGGGTGAGGATGGCGAACACTGAGCCGAGATAGAGCGCCTGCAGGACGCTGTCTATCGACTCGCGGATGAACTCCGCCTGGTCGAAGACCGCCCGCACGGCGAAATCGGGGTAGTCTCGGGAGAACCGGTAGAGGTCGCCGTACACCCTGCGCGAGGTCTTGACGGTGTTGGCTCCGGCCTCCTTGAACAGGTGCAGGGTGATGACCTCGTGGCCATTGAAACGGGTGTATCCACGGCGCTGCTGGTACCCCTCCTCGATGCGGGCGACCTCCTTGAGGCGGATCAGGCGGGGCTCAAGTCTCACGGGGATCTGCCGGATTTCGTCGAGGCTGGTGAACTCCGCCTGTATTCTCAGGGGAAACTCTGAATACCCGTCGCGAATGACGCCGCCGAGGCCTGCAACGTTGAACTGCTCCAGGCTCCTTTCCACCTCGGTGAAACCGACACCGTAGCGGCGGCTTTTCTCGACGTCGAGGAAGACGTTGATCTCGCGGTCGAGACCGCCGGCCACCTGCACCCAGGCCACACCGTCGAGTTGCTCGAGCCGGCGCTTGACGACCGCCTCGGCGACTCCTTTCAGCTCCGTCAGAGCCTCATGGTAATCCCGGGTGGAGCGGGGGTTCTCGACCCTTTCCCCGGTGACGACCAGCGTCATCACAGGTGCCGCGGAAGGGTCGAAACGCAGGATGTTGGGATGGTCGGCGGCCCTCGGCAGACGTACTTGGTCGAGATAACCGCGCAATTGGATGAAGCCGAGGTCCATGTCGCTTCCCCAGCGGAAGCGGACGTCCACCAAGGAGAGGCCATCCCGCGAAACCGACTCGATGCGGCTCACACCGCTTACGGCGCTGATCGTGGCCTCGAGCGGACTGGTGACGTACTCATCCACATCGCGGACGTTCATGCCCGGCACATCCGTGCGCACAAGGAGCCGGGGCACGTCAATCTCGGGCAGAAAGTCAACGCTCAGCCGGAAGAAGGAGTAGACCCCCATCATGGCCGCGGCCAGGAAACAGACCGTGGTCGCCACCGGCCGATGCACTGCGAACCTCACGACACGCATGATGGCAGGGTCTCAGTCCTGGACCACCACTATCTTGGCGTCGTGGCCCAGGTTGAAGTGGCCGGCCACGATCAGCTCCTCGCCTTCGCTCACCCCTTCGGTGATCTCGATGAAGTCGTCGTTCTCCAGCCCGGTCTTGACGTAGCGCCACTTCGCCAGCCCTCCCTCGCGCACGAACAGAAGTTTGCGGTCATCGCGCACGAGGAGGGCGTCCCGGGGCACGAGCAGCCGCCGCACGAACAGCCTCGTCTCGACCGCGACCTGCGCGAACATGCCTGGCTTGATGCGGTGGCCGGGGTTGTCGATGCGGATGCGGACATCGCAGGTCCCGCTCTCCGGGTCGACTACCGGGCTGACCGCCGCAATGACCCCCCGGAACTGCTCCCCGGGGAAGGCATGGGGTCGGATGGAGACTTCGGCGCCGGCCTGCACCAGGCGCAACTCGCTCTCGAGGATGCCGACTTCGAGCAGCAGCGGATCGGGGGCCACCAGCCGCATCAGCTTGCCGCCTTGCGAGATCGTGCCGTTGAGGGTTGCCTCCAGCCCGGTCACGTACGCGTCAAACGGGGCTCTGACCACGGTATGCTCGAGGTCGAGCTCGGCCCGTCGCAGGCCGAGCCGAGCCCGGGTGAGTCCCGTGGTGCTGGCGATCCACTCCTTGGGCGCGTACTCGGCGAACAACCTCAGGGCGGTACGGTCATTGGGATCAGTCGTGTCGGCCGCCGCCGCGATCTCATCCCGGACGCGGCCGGTTCGTTGCAGTTGCCTGCTCAGCAGGGCGACCGAGGCGTACTCCCGGGCCGAGCGAGTCACTACGTCCCTGGCCAGCAGGCAGGCAATCTCGTACGGCTCCGGATCGATCTCAAGAACGAGATCCCCTTCGCGCACGAAGCTGCCCTCATCGACGGCAAGACGGATCACCGGCCCCGACACCCGGGCGACGAGATCGGTCTCGCGGTGGGCGATGAAGACGCCACCCGAGGAGATCCGCTGTACGAGGTCGCGACGGCGGATCTCTTCCACGGCCACCGGCGTTACCGGGGGCTCGATCGGGGGCAGCTCGTCGAGCGCGCGCCCTTTTTCGAGCGAAATCTCGTCCGCCCCGCCTGCATCCGTGCCTGTCGACGTGGAGTCATCGACCAACGCCCACACCGAGAGCCCCACCCCGAGCCCCAGGAGCACGTAGAGGAGGTTCTTCAACATGAAGTGACGCTACTTCTTCTTGTCGGCGAAATACTCGACCACTACCTCGACGGCCTTCTCAATACCGGCCTCGGAGGCGATCGATACAGCCGGCCGGTCGAAGGTCTCTTCGAGGTGCCGCAGCTTGCGACGGCTGTCTTCCTCGGGCATCTGCCGGGGTTTGATCGAAGTGCGTCCGTACGCCTCGCGCACATGCTTCGCCTTGTCGCTCATGGCCAGCAGCAGGACCGGGGCCTGGGATATGGCCCGAATGCCGTCCATAGTGTCCCGTATATAGTCGTCGGTGTCCACGCTGTTGACCACGAGCAGGCAGGCGTCCGGCTTGACTCCCATCAGGAAGGCGAGGGAGGGCAGGGTGTGGGTCTGGGGTTCGCTGACGTTGTAGGGCACGGTGCCGGACTGGCTGCCGGCCAGGATCAGGTGCGGGCTCCTGCGACGGTTGATTTCGCGTAGCTTGGCGTCGAGGTAGGGGGCGTAGAAATCGAAGGGTATCTCCACCGACGGGGCGTACCCTATCGGGAACGCGCAGTCCATGCCAAACAGCCCGGAGTGATGCTCCGTGCCGAGCTGGCCAACCCGGTAGCCCAGTTCCTGCAGGCGGCGGCGCAATCCCAGTTGCAGGGTGAACTTGCCCTGCTGCGAACTGGTGCCCATGACCGCGATCACCGGCACGTCCACCGCAGGGTACTGCGACGCCGAGTCGAGGGTGTGCCGCGCTTCTTCCGCCGACAGCGCGGGATAGTACAGGCGAAGCCCCTTGCTTTCTGCCCGTTCGTACAGGTCGGCGTAGCGCTCGCGCGGCAGCGCAAGCAGGCTGAAGACGTGAACGCCCTGCTCCAGCGCCTCCTCGACGGCTTCGCGCAGCACATCTCTATTTCGGATGCGGCCCAGCTCATCTACGTACCCGAGGATGAGGGTGTCGGCCCCCTGCAGGGCCGCGGCGAGGCGAGGGGCGATGCGCAGGCCGGCCGAGGACAGGCCGACCGCCTTGGCGGCGTCCTTTCCGACCAGACCCTTCCCGGCTGGATCGGCCACACCGACGATCTCGAAGCCGAGCAGGTCGCGCGCCCGCACCAAGGCGTGCATCTCCTTGTTGTAGGGGTAAAGGGCCGCTTTCCCGATCCAGGCGAATGAGTCCTCCGTTCCGTGTGGTTCTGAAGGTTTGGTTGCTTTGGGCGGGGCCGGCTCAGGGTGGGCATTGGCCTGCAACAGTGCCCGCATCTGCCCCAAGGAGGCACATGGGTGTGCCTCGCGGATCAGGGCGAGCAGACCGCTAATATGGGGGGCGGCAAAGCTGGTGCCCCCGAGCAGGATCTCGCGCGGCTCCAGCCAGCAGAGCCGCTGCGGGTCGCCACGGGCCAGGCACTCGATAGCCGCGCCGACGCGGTAGTGGTACTTGTAGAGACCGCGCACCTTGCCCGCTCCGACGCCTATGACTTGGGGCAACAGGGCCGGCCAGCTCTCCCGGCCTTCTTCGTGCTCGGCCGCGACGAGCAAGACGCCTTGGTCCACGGCCTCTTGGCAGACCTCCTCCAGGGCGTCGCGATGCCCCACCTCGGTGGTTCCCAGGCTCAGGTTGACGAGGTCCATTCCCTGGTCCACCGCCCATTTGATGGCCGCGATCAGCAGGCGGGGGTCGGCTGCAAGGGATTCATCGAAAATCCGTACGCTGTGCAGCTCGGCCTCGGATGCCTTGCGGCGGACAAGCCCGGCGCAGGCGGTACCGTGGCCGGCGCAATCGGAGTAGTCGTCGCTTTGTACCGGTTCGCCGGCCGGCCCCAAGCTCAGGCCGACGCCGCCGGCCACCGGCCCGACTTTGGGGTGGTCGGGAACTATACCGCTGTCGACCACCGCCACCTTGACGCCTCGTCCGGTCCGGTTCGCAAAGGGAAACTTCATGGGGCTACCGCCGCGCTGGTGCGGGCCTCGCCTTGCTGGTGAACAAACCGCGCGTAATACCCGTGCCGCGAAAGGAGGACGGCGGGCGAGCCTTGCTCCACCACTCGGCCCTCGGACAGGCAGATCACCTCGTCCACCCCCTGCACGGCGCTGAGCCGGTGGCTGATCAGGAGAATCGTCTTGTCGTGAAACCGTTGCCCCAGGAGACGGATGATTGCTTCCTCGCTCTCCGCGTCCAGCGCCGAGGTCGCTTCGTCGAGGATAAGCAACTCCTTCGGCCACAACAGGGTCCGCGCCAAGGCGATCCGCTGTTGCTGGCCACCGGAGAGTTGCCCGCCTTGCTCCCCGACCTTCGCCTCCACATCCAGATCGTTCAGGCGGACCTGTTGGATCACCTGCTCAATCTCCGCCGGGTCGCGCTGGAAATTGCCGTAGCGGACGTTGTTCTGGATCGTATCGTCGAACAGGTGGACTTGCTGGCTTACCAAGCCGACCTGCTCCCGCAGCTCGCGCAGGCTGATCTCCTCGAGCGGCACCCCGTCTACGAGAATGCGGCCCTGGCCGGGTTGATAGAATGCACATAGCAGATGCGCCAGGGTCGTCTTGCCGACGCCGCTCAGGCCGACAAGGGCATACGTCTTGCCCTTGACCAGTTCCAGGTTCAGGCCCTGCAAGACGGGTTGGTCGTCGAAACGAAAATGAACGTCCTGCAGTTCAATCGCGTGCTCATAGGTGAACGACCGGTGGCCTCTGTGTGTGTCTTCCTGGGTCGGAACCTGCATGAACTCCAGCACTCGCCGCATCGAAACCAAACCCCGTACGAGGCTCATGTAGAGATTGTGCAGTCCCTGGATCGGGCCGAACAGGCGCCTGGTGTATTGAAGGAAGGCAATCAGGGTACCGAGCGTCATGACGCCCTGTATCACCTGATACCCGCCCCAGCCGAGGATCACCGCCGGGGTCATCATGACCAGCCCCGACGAAACCGTGCTCATGGAAACCGAGTAGCGGACATTCCGCATGGCAATGGTGATCATCGCATTTATGGCCGAGGCGAAACGACCGGTCTCGTGGCCGTCACTGTTGGCGAGTTGGATCAGCGGTACGTTGGTGAACCGCTCGATGGTAAAGCTGGAAATCCCGGCTCCCTGCTGCTGCAAGGATTCGACGGTCTCTCTGATTCGTGGTTGAAAGTACAGCAGGTTGCCTACGAACAGGGGAACGACCGTGATGGAGAGCAGAAACAAGGTGACGTTCAGCCAGCACAAAACGATCACCAAGCCGATCAGGGTCAGGATGCTGTGCAGGAAACGGAGCACGCTCGAGGTCAAGACCGATTGGACTACTCCCACGTCGTTGTTCAGCCGAAAGACCAGTTCCCCGGTTTTCTGCCGGTGATGAAAGTCGATCGGCAGGTTCACAAGATGTCGAAAGAGATCTACCCGTATGTCCCGCACAACGCGATTGCCAGCCCAGTTATACAGATAGTTGGACGAAGCAGAGAGAACCAATCGAGTCGCGCCAAGGATCAACAATACGGCGAGGGCCATCAACAATGAATCGAGCTGTCTAGACGGCAGTACATCATCGATGATGACCTTGATGATATACGGCGGCGCCAAGGAGAGGGCGGTCACACAGAGCACACAGAGCAGTACGAACAGCCATTGGTACCAGTAAGGGAGCAGGTACCGAATGAACCAGATGGCTATGGACCGGGCGGTCGCGGAATCAGACACCCTGGCCTCCATTAGACGAATGTAGGGAATCCACCGATTTTCCCCCTTAAGGGACATCTACTTTCGCGCACCCCGCGATCCGTCCCTCGGCATCCCTGGAGGAATCGTTCCTCAGCCAAGGGGGCCGCGCATGACCAAGTTGCGGGACGAAGATCTGGTGTGTGTGCGCAAGTCTTGACCGTCCAAGGCGGTCACAGCGTTCGCTCGTGATTCGGACGTGGATCCAGGGGACAGCACGAGCGTCTGCAAGCGGGCCAGCGGCCTGAGCCGGTGCGGGCCTTTACGACACCCTGGTCCGCGAGCACGGCCACCGGGGGACCTACAAGGCGGTGGCCTATGTGCGCCGCCGCCGGCCGCCGCCGAAGGTGCGGCCCCTGCGTCGGGTGGAGGTGCGGCCGGGCAGCCAGGCGCAGGTAGGACTGGGTCGAGCCCTGGGTGCACGTGCTCGAGTTTGCACGGTCGCACCCGGCTGAGCGCCTTCAGCCTCTCGCTCAGCTCTTCGCGCATGTGGTCGGTGCAGTGGCGGCTCGACCAGCGCCAGCTGTCCTGGCAGGAGGCCCACACAATCGCGCCTTTGGAGTTGACCCGCTTTGGTGGACACGCCATCTCTTGATGAAGAAAAAGGGAGGGCTGTCCAACCATGCCGAAACGCGCCCCTCACCCGCCGGAGTCCCGGCAACAGATATGATCAAGCTTGGGGCCGGCCGAGCAGGGTCTCGGTGGAGGGGAACCTGCCGCCGCTGGAGGAGCTGCAGTCGCTGCTGCCTTCGACCCGGCTGGGGGGGGACCCGGGCCTGGGGGGTGGCGCCACCGCAGAATCGGTCTTCGCTGGAGGTCTCCGGGCCCTCAAAGAGCGGTGCTACGAGGGGTCGCACCTCCTCGGTGTACTGCTGCGTCCGTCGCCCCCGCCCCCGAGAAACTTCGATGTGACGTGGATACACCCGTTGGACCCACCAAGGGAGGCCAGCAGATCCTCAATCTGGGAGCCCAACTGCTAATCCCATCAATGGAAGGCAAAGTAGCTGCCCGGGCTTTCCCCGTTTCCGCCGAGGTGCCCCCACCCAAGCAAGCGCAGATGGGACCTGGGTCGTGCGCATGCCGAGGCGGGGGCACCAGGCCAAGGAAGGACGACTGAGCGCCCCTCAGTCGTCCTCCTCCTCCGGACAAGGGTCAGCCTCACAGGTACTGACACACGAACCGTCGCCTGCCGAGCAGACGTCTTCGGTGGCCGAGGACATCACGCACGCAGTGATCTGCTTGAAACACGGCACACTCTCATAGACGATTGTAGTCACCACCCAGGATAGGTGCTCCTCCGAGTAGGCAAGGACCGCGTGGTTGCGCCTTGCAGGCGACTTTTTTGTGAGGGCTCTCATTGGAGATGCCTCCCTTTTGAGTAGAGGATGATGAATGATAACTCTAGGTTTCAATTTGAAACCTAAGAAGTTGAGGGTTGCTAACCCCCGCGTCCTGAAGCCAAGGCAATTCCGTACAGTTCGATGGTCCCATTGGAGATCTCTGACTCTTCTTCTGATGGAGGTCTCCAAATACAAAGCTGATCCTCCCAAGCTGCAATCCTGTTCCAAGGCGCGTGTACGGCCAACGGGCGGATACGCTCCTCCCAATCTGGAGTAAGACCGTACACCTTGATTGTCGACGCCCCATCCCCTTCAAGGTCGTAGATAGCCCATCCTCGGTCCGTGGCGTGAAGAACAAGTAGGTATCTATCTTGGAACAAAGTCATTCTCCTCAGGAGAGTCATCCCCGAACTCATCAATTCAGTCATCAACTCCCTGGTGCCAGTACCAACATCGTGGAATCGCCCAGGTAAGGGAGTAAACCCTTCGGGACGGAAGCCAAACCTTCTTGTGATCTCTCCTGTAGCGGCGTCAATCTCCTTTACATGGTATTCATTAACCCCCAAGTAGTACAGCCGATGCCGGGAGGTGCTGTAACACAAGTGATACAAGCGACCCAGCCGAGCCGCTAGAAACCGATCTCTGTCCGTGGAAACAGGAGTCTGATAGCTCATCTCCCAAGTCTTGGGATCAAGGCGCGACACCGTCACGTAACGCTCCCTTCCCAACACAAACAGCTCTCCCTCCCGTCCGGTTAAGACACGTGTATCATCATAGCCTGTCCATTGATCCAAGTAACTTCCAAGCCGATCATATCGGATGACACCCGCAGTGTGTAGAAGGTAAACGAAACCGTTAGGAGGATCCATGGAAATAGCAAGCGGTGAAGTATACTCACCCGGCCCGGCCCCCTTCCTCCCAAATGACCGAATGTAGCGTCCGTCAAGCAAGCTGAATTCATGTGCCGCTTGGCCAACCCCATCAACGAGCAACAAGCTGCTGTCAGGGGATACGCTCATCCAATCCACCGATCCGATGGCTGGCGCCTCTTCGTCCAAGGCCAGTTCGACCTGGCCGTGGAAGATTAGACCAATCTCGCCTGCGGGTTGTACCGGCGTCTCCAGAATGCTGGATTCATCGACCCCCTCTACTGGGCCGCTGACGAGCACCCAGGCGAGCACCAGAGTTCGGACGTATGAAAGCACCTTATTCGCAACGCAACTCCGGGATGGCTGACCAGATCGCCGATTGTGGCGATCGGAGGGGAGAGGGAGATATCTCATATGGGATCGTAATCCTGACTGTTAAGGGATGTAGGGGTCAATACCCCTGGACGCTCACCGTCCACTTTTCACATGCTGAGTATAGCGCCACAGCGCGACCCAATCCAATAGACGCATCTTTGGTAGTCGCCTTGTGAAACTATGATTTCCGCCTTGTGCAATGTCGAGTTTCTCCTCTAATCGCTCGCCCCAGATTCTCGTTGGAATTATGGATTGGGCGAGGTGGTCCCCTCGAGGATCGCATACTTGGTCAGAGAGGCCGAACTGTCCAGGCCGAGCTCTTTACTGATAACCCAGACTTGGGAGCGCACGGTTGTTTCGCTTACCGCCAATTTCGCGGCTATTTCCTTAACTTCAGCGAGCGACGAATAGACTCGCTAAAGGCGCCGATGCAATTTCGGGCTCACGTACTGGTTTCCTGCCTCCACCTGCCGAATTGCTTCCACCAAGCTTCCGTGGCCGTCCGCTCTTCCAACATAGGCCCAGGCTCCAGCCTCCATCATCTTGCCCATGAGGCGGTCGTTGTGCACGGACAGGCCAACCAACCGGACCAGGGGGTTTTCGGCCAGTATCTGCCGCGTCGCCTGGACACCGTTCAGTTCCGGCAGGACGCACTCCATGACCACCGCATCGGGCGGACCGCCGCGAACCAAGTCGACGGCAGTACGCCCGTCTTCAGCCTCAAGCAGTACTCGCCACCCTTCCAGCGTGGTCGTGTGATCCTGTACTACCACGACACTGATGGTCATGGATGAACGTATCTCCTGGAGTTAATCCGGTCTCATGGACAGTGGCCGCCCGGCCGTGGGATGGCGACGGGTCTGTGACCACCGCCGCCGCCAGTGTTTCTGCTCCGCACGGTTCGACCATTCGGCGGATCCCTTCATCCCGGTCGGCCTGGACCTGCCAAGTTGCGGATCGTCTGGCCCGAGGGCTCGAACTCCCGGGCCAGGCCTCCGGGCTCCAGCCCGCCCGGACTAGCTCGACCATCTGCTCCCGAACTCCGGCGGGGCGTCTCGGCATGGTTAGACAGCCTCCCCTTCTTCAAGGGACAGGGTGTCCACCAAAGCGGGGCAACTCGAGGAGCAGAAGGGCTACCAGACCCACTACCTGCTCATCGGCGTCGAGCTGCTGCACCGGCTCACCGGGAGGGAGGACGTGGCCGCCGCCTACGTGCGGGCCGTGCACTGGTTCTGCGGCGGCCCCGGGTCCACGAGGCCGCACTTCGCCCTGTCGCAGCACTACTACGGGATCGTCTGCCGGCACCTCGCCTACGCTTGGCGCCTCACGGGGCACCGGCCCTACCTCCAGATCGCCCGGGCCGTCCTCGAGCGGCTCATGGGGATGCAGGACTGGAGCGGCGCCCAGACGAGGCGGGGCTCCGTGGGCATGAGCCCCATGGGTCTGAGCCTGCTGTTCTTCGGGGTCCCATGCCTGCTGGAGGCGCTGGCCGAGGCGGGGATGGAGGAGCCGGGCGGCTGGCCTCAGGGGACCCGCCGCGAGGCCGGCGGGGCCTCGGCGAGGAGGAAGCCCGGCTCGTCGCCGTCCTGGAACTATGGCTCTCTGGCTTCGGCCGAAGCTTTGGCAATCGCGACTATCTGGGTGGCATCCAGAAGCCTGGGCAAATCATGGTCCAGGATTACAGAATAGAACCCTTGCAGCACTTGGCGGTACTTGACTAATAGAGGCTCAGAAGACCTGAGGTCTCGATTCCTGAACTCCGTGAACAGATCCATTTTGTTGATAATGAAGTCGGCAATGCTGAGATGGCTGGCCTCAGAGTGGGTCTCGAAGCCTCGGAAAACGAGCCCATTCGACAAAGGCGTCTCACTCCTCACCAAACTCTTTTCCTCTTCGGAGAGGCGGCAGTACGAATCCTCAAGGAAGCGGCACACCTTTAGCACTTCAAAGACCTCATCAACTCGGCTCTGGTTGTGCAGATGGACGATCAGTCTCTCTCGATCACTGATGCTTGCGTCTGGATTCTCCCTCGAGTAGCTGGAATCTCCCTTCAGCAAGAGACCCTCCTTTGAGCGTTCCGTCGTGGTCTCCCTGGCGTGCCTCACCGGCGTTCGCGCAGCCGTCGGGCGTAGGGGGTCTCGATGCCGTACCGGCGGCACAGCCGGCTGAAGCTGCGCGGCTCGATGCCGAGGGCCCGGCTAGCGGCCTCGTTCGTCGAGTACATGCGGGCGGCTCGCTCGACGCGGCCCCGCTCCATCAAGCGTTCTCCCTGGACCATGGCTTATCCCCGTCAGAGTTGTCCTGCCGAGACAGACGACGGCTCGGACAAGGATCTTTCCTCAGAGTCCGCCCCAGCGCCGATGGCCGGACAGCTTTCGAAGAGAGCCAAGGCCTCTTCCTCCAAGGCCGCGATCTCCAGAAGGCGGTCGTGCAGTCGCTCCAGTATTGACTCCGTCGCTTTCACATGACCCTTCAGGCAGAGGTTTCTCAGGACGAGCCACTTCTGGGTAGTCCTCCGAAGCTGGTCCCCCACCTGCGTGAGTCGCGAATCTCCCACAACCTGAGCTGCCGCCCCGAGGTACTTCCCATGCCGATGTCGCTCTATCACCACGTTTCGCATTTGAGAAAGCTTCAGAACACGGGGCGCAACTTCCTTCTGCTTCGGACGGCTCGGCCCCATCGCGACGCTCCGGCCCGGCCCGGACCAGCACGAGAGCGGGTCAACTCCACACCGGGCGCCCCCTGACAGGAGCCTACGAGCAACCGACGTACGAGAAGCTCCAAGCCATCCCTGGAAGGGGCCTGAAACCGGGCTTGGCCTTTGTCACAGCTTGGGTGCCACGGCTCTGCTCGACCGAATGGGCTGGGGCAAGCCCTGCAGAGCCAGAACTCGGCTTCAAGATAGCTCGCGATATGAGGGGGCTGACCCCTACTCACCGCTGTGCTGGGCTGTTTCAAACTGAGAATGGAACTTTGCTGACCTGTCCCTGCCTCCCCTGCTGGCGCCGGAACGCCAAACTCGGACCGGCGGGGGTGACGAGAGTTTAGATTATGTCCCTCCGAAAAAAGCGCTTAAGGAGGAACAGGCGTAGCAGGGGATCGTCGTCGTCGCTAGTCGTCGTCGCAGGTGGACTCCAGACCCAAGTCGCCTGCGGTGCAACTGTCCTCCTCGAAATCCGAGGACAAAACGCACATAGTATGCACTTTGACGCACCCGGTTTCGGGATCAACAAAAGGCTCACCAACTGCTATCCAGCCCGTATGTTCATCAGTGTAGGCAAGGACCGCGTGGTTTCGCCTAGCAGGCGACTTTCTGGTGAGGGTTCTCACTTTGAGATGCCTCCTTTGAGCTAACGTGAGGATGAAATGAAACTGGAGAGCTGAGAATTGCCTAACCTCCGTGTCCTGAAGCCAAGGTGATTCCGTACAGTTCGATGGTTCCGTTGGAGGTCTCTGACTCTTCTTCCGGTGGAGATTTCCAGATGCAAAGCCTCTCCTCCCAAGCTGCAATGCTGTTCCAAGACATGCGGTTGGCCAGCAGGCGCATACGCTCCTCCGCATCTGGGGTAAGTCCGTACACCTTGATTGTCGACGCCCCTTCAAGGTCGTAGATGGCCCACTCATGGTGATTAGAAACAAGGGCGCGATGAGAAACAAGGAGAAATCTATCTTGGAACAAAGTCATGCTTTTCAAGAAAGTGATCCCCGAACTCATCACCTCTTGGATCAGCTCTCGGCTGCCAGTACCAACATCGTGGAATCGCTCAGGTAAGGGAGTAAACCCTTCAGGACGGAAACCAAACCTTCTTGTGATCTCTCCTGTAGTGGCGTCAATCTCCTTTACATGGTAGTCATTTACCCCCAGGTAGTACAGCCGATGCCGGGAGGTGCTGTAACACAAGTGGTAGAAACGACCCATCCGAGCCGTGAGAAACCGCTCTCGGTCCGTCGAAACAGGAGTCTGAAAGCTCATCTCCCAAGTCGCGGGATCGAGGCGCGACACCTTCATGTCACCCTCCCTTCCCAACACAAACAGCTCTCCCTCCCGTCCGGTCAAGGCACGTGAATCATCATAGCCGGTCCATTGATCCAAGTAATTTCCAAGTCGATCATATCGGATGACACCGGCACTATGTAGAAGGTAAACGAAACCCGTAGGATCTACGGAAATAGTAATCGGTGAAGTATACTCACCCGGCCCGGCACCTTTCCTCCCAAATGACCGAATGTAGCGTCCGTCAAGCAGGCTGAATTCATGTGCCTCCTGGCCAACGCGATCAACGAGCAACAAGCTGCTGTCAGGGGATACGCGCATCCAACTCACCGATCCGATGGTTGGCGTCCTTTCATCCAAGGCCAATTCAACTTGGCCTTGGAAGATTAGACCAATCTCCCCCGCGGGTTGTACCGGCGTCTCCAGAATGCTGGATTCATCGCCCCCCTCTACTGGGACGCTGACGAGCACCCCAGCGAGCACCAGAGTTCGGACCCAGGAAAGCACCTTATTCGCAACGCAACTCCGGGATGGCTGAACAGATCGTCGGTGGCGATCTGTGGTCCGAGCGAGGTAGAGGTATCTCATGGGGATCGTGATCCTGCCTTAAAGGGGGTAGGGGTCAAAAACCCTTGACGCTCACCGTCCTCTTCTCAGCGTGCCTAAGTGTAGCGCCACCACCGCGACAATCCAATAGCCGCATCTTTTGGAAATCGCCTTGGGAAATATTGATATCCGCCTTGGGCAATCTTGATATCCGCCTTGGGAAGTGTGGAGTTTCCCTCTAATCGCAACCCCGGATTTTCCGTTGGAGTCATGGATTGGGCGAGGTGATCCCCTCGTTGACCGCATACTTGGTCAGAGCGGCAGAACTGTCCAAGCCGAGCTTTTTCCTGACAGCCCAGACTTGGGAGCGCACGGTGGTTTCGCTTACCGCCAATGTCGCGGCTATTTCCTTAACCTTCTTGCCTTCGGCAGTGAGCTGGAGCACCTCTCGCTCCCTCGGTGTCAGAGTGGACGATCTGCCGCTCAGCGAGCGACGGATAGACTCGCTGAAGGCGCCGATCAACTGCGGACTCACGTACTTGTTTCCTGCCTCCACCTGCCGAATTGCTTCCACCAAGCTTCCGTGGCCGTCCGCTCTTCCAACATAGGCCGAGGCTCCGGCCTCCATCATCTTGCCCATGAGGCGGTCGTTGTGCACGGACAGGCCAACCAACCGGACCCCGGGGGCTTCGGCCAGTATCTGCCGCGTTGCCTCGACGCCGTTCAGTTCCGGCAAGACGGCCTCCATGACCACCACATCGGGCGGACTGCCGCGAACCAAGTCGACGGCAGTGCGCCCGTCCCTAGCTACGCAGCAGACTTCTATATTGTCTTCAACCTCAAGCAGTACTCGCCACCCTTCCAGCGTCGTCGTGTGATCCTGTACCAGCAAGACACTGATGGTCATGGATTGAACCTTCCTCCTGGAGTTACCTGGTTTCGCGGACAGTGGCCAGTCGGCCGTGGGGATAGCGACGGGTCGTGGACCACCGCTGCCGGCGGGCGTAGTAGCCGTTGGAGGAGATCTTCAGGACACGGCACATGTGTTCGACCGCCGCTCTCATCCGTCGTCGGCGTTGGCGGGCCGGTTCAGGGGGATCCCCAGGATCTCGGAGGATATTGGGCACTGAAGTGCCGGCGCTTGGCCCTCTCCGGCACTTTCGGATCCGCAGCGGGCGCCGCCCCAGGAGAAGTCGTGGAAGTCGATGCCACCATACATCTGCGTTGCCCAGTCTTCCAGGCCCATCCGGGTCATGATCTCGTAACGCCGGGCATTCTCGCGGAAGTAGTATCTCACCTGCAAAACCCTCTTCGCCCGTGGCTTGGCGGATCGTGGCGGCTAAGACTCCAGCCCGTACGCGGTGATCTTGGCCAGCAGCGTCTTGCGCGTGATCCCGAGCCGGGCGGCGGTGCGGGTGCGGTTGTGGCCCTCCTCGGCCAGGGCCTCGGCGATCGCCTGGCGCTCGACCGCGGCGAGACGTTCGGCCAGGGTGCCCGCGGACGGGGTCTCTGACGGACGGCGCAGGCGGGGCGGCAGGTCCGTCTCGGCCACCTGCCGGCCGTTGCAGAGGATGGCGGCGCCGCGGATGACGTTCTCCAGCTCGCGCACGTTGCCGGGCCAGCCGTAGGACCGCAGCAGGTCCATGGCGCCGGGCGTCACCCCTTCGACGGGCCGGTCCAACTCGGGACAGACCTGCTGCAGGAAGTGCTCCACGAGCAGGGGCAGGTCCTCCGGCCGCTCCCGCAACGGGGGCAGGCGCAGGGAGACGACGTTGAGGCGGTGGAACAGGTCCTCCCGGAAGGCGCCGTCCCCGACCTGCTCGTGCAGGTCCCGGTTGGTGGCCGCCACGATGCGCACGTCCACGGGGATGGCGGCGGTGCCGCCGATGCGGCTGATCTCGCGTTCCTGTATCACGCGCAGGAGCTTGGCCTGCACCTCGGCGGGCAGCTCGCCGACATCGTCGAGGAACAGGGTGCCGCCGCCGGCCTGCTCGAACCGGCCCTCGTAGCGGCTGCGGGCGTCGGTGAAGGCGCCCTTCTCGTGGCCGAACAACTCGTTCTCCACCAGGCTCGCGGGCAGGGCGGCGCAGTTGAGGGCCACGAAGGGCCCCTCCCGGCGCCGGCTGAGGTTGTGCAGGGCGCGCACCACCAGCTCCTTGCCGGTGCCGCTCTCTCCTTCCACTAGGACCGTGGCCTCCGTCGGGGCCACCCGCCTCACCTGGGCGCAGACGGCCCGCAGGGCGCCGCTGACGCCGACGACGTTGTCGAGGGCGTAGCGCTCGTCCAGCTGCTCGCGCAGGGCGGCGACCTCGCCCCGCAGCCGGCGCCGCTCCAGGGCGCGGCGCACGAGGGAGAGCAGCTCGTCGTTGTCGAACGGTTTCTCCAGGTAGTGGAAGGCCCCCTCCTGGATGGCGCGCACCGCCGTGGCGACGTTGCCGTAGGCGGTCATCATCACCACCTCGCCGTCCCATCCCTTGGCGCGCAGGCACCCCATCGTCTCGAGGCCGTCCCGCCCGGGCAGGGTGAGGTCCATCAGCACGAGGTCGGGCGGATCCTCGGCGGCGGTGCTCAAACAAGCCTCGCCGGACTCCACCGCCCGCGGGTCGAGCCCCTCTTCCCGCAGCAGGAGGGTCACGATCTTCCGGATGCGGGCCTCGTCGTCGACGATGAGGACGCGGCCCCGGGCGCGGGTCATCGCTCCCTCCCGTCGAAGGGGAGGCGGACGTGCACGGTGGTGCCGGCGCCAGGACGGCTGTCGATGTCGATCTGCCCCTCGTGGCGGGAGACGATCCCGTAGCACACCGCCAGGCCGAGGCCGGTGCCCTCCTCGCGGGTGGTGAAGAAGGGGTCGAAGACGAGGTCCAGATCCTCGGCGGGGATGCCGGGGCCCGTGTCGGCGACGCTGACGCGGAGGGTGTGATCGGAGCGGACCATCCCGAGGGAGAGCCGGCCGCCCTCGGGCATGGCCTGCAGCGCGTTCATGCACAGGTTGAGGAAGACCTGCTTCAACTGGTCCGGGTCGCCGCGCGTGCGTCCCTCCCCCTCCGGCAGCACGAACTCGACTCCCTGGGTGCGGGCGGCGCTGTCGAGCAGTCGTCCGACCTGTTGCAGCAGGGCCGGCACGTCGACCTCCTCCAGGATGGGCGGCGCCGGGCGGGCGAAGGAGAGGAGACCGGCGATGATGCCGTTGATGCGGTCCACCTCGCCCAGCAGCTCGTCCACGAGGACGGCCTTCTCCGAGCCCTCGTCGAAGTCGGGGCGGAGGTACTGGATCGTGCTGCGGATGCTGGTCAGGGGATTGCGGATCTCGTGGGCCGCCCCCGCGGCCAGTTCCCCCAGGGTGGCCAGCCGCTCGGCCCGGTAGAGACCGCGCACCCGCTGGCGTCCCTGGCGCAGAAGCAGGGCGTTGTGCAGTGCCAGGCCGAAGAGGGGCAGGAGATCGCGGAGAAGGTGCTCGCGCTCGGAAGCGGAGACGCGGACCTCCCCCAGGAGGAGGAGACCCACGAGGTGGTTCATGGACAACACCGGATGGATCACGTCGACGCCGAGGCGGCGCAGGAGAGCGTTCTCGGCGTCGGTTAGGTAGTCCCGGACCTGCGGCGCCTCGAGCAGATCGAGGGCGGTCTCGTTCACCACGAGCCACTTCACCAGCCGGCTGTCCCGGCCGAAGCGCAGGTCCGCCAGCGCGCCCTCGTCGCAGCCGCGGTGGCAGAAAGGCGTGAAGGGCTCTCGCCCGTCCTCGGCCAGCAGCAGGGCGGCGCACCGGGCGCCGAGGGCGGTGCGGAGGCGGGCGACCTCTCCCTCGGCCAGGGGTTCCAAGTCCGTCACCAGGCCGAGGGCGGTCGTGGGGCCTGGCCGGTGCTTCCTGGCCTCGCCGCGCGACGGCGGCCTCCGTCGAAGCCACGACATGACGGGCCTCACGAGGGCGGTCCGGCCCTGCGGCGGGGCCGGGGCTGGCCGTGGAAGATGCAGAGGGTGCCCATGTGCGAGAAGCTACCGTCGAGCGCGGTTCGGTGGTCCACGACGTCGGCGGTGTCAGCGCACGTCGTACCGGCGGAAGGAGAAGTAGGCACCGACGAAGCAGATGCCGTTGGCGATGACGAGGACCAGAAGGGGGGCCAGGGACGCGTCGAGGCGTTCGCGCAGGCCCGGCGGGCGGAACTGGAACCGGGGAACCTCCTTTTTAGAAACCGGCTCTGTACGATAGTTGCCCCCAAGGATACGCAGCCGGGGGTGTTCGAAGCCCTCGCGACGCAGGAAGTCGGCGAACTCCTGCCGGTGATCATACGCTTGCTTGACGAAGGCCCGGTGACGGACGACGCCGGTGACAGTCAGGGCCTCGGACACAAGGCTCAGGGCCGCCACGGGCGACACCAATGTGGTGTTGCGAGCTACTTCAACCTGGTGCAAGAGCAGGGTCCGGTAGTGCTGTTGAGCTCGGTTTATCAACCGTACTGACTCGAAGTAGCCCTCTCCCCCTCCCGCCTTGAAGCTGGCCGACCGAGCCGCGCTGTAGCTGGGGACATCCACGAGGTAGTCCCCCGCGAGTATCCCAGCCTGTGGGAGAAACACGGCAAGCAGCGCCCAGACCACCAAGCTGACGAGCAGTGCGAGCGCCGAGTTGTGGGTCCGGCTCGAAGCCCACAGGCCCAGCCAGAGGAAGGCGGAGACGCAGAGCAGCGCCGCGGTGATCACTGCCGCCAAGGTGATCCAAACATCCCCCAGCCGTCCCTCGCCGTTGAGTTGGATGATGGTGACGGCAGCCCCGGCACCAGTCAGTATCGTAGCAGCGGCCATGGCGAGGCCGGCGAGGTACTTTGCCATCAGCACCTGGTCGCGGGGCACCCGGTTGGCCAGCAGTTGCCGCAGACAGCCGCGCTCCTTCTCGCCAGCGACACCGTCGTACGTCAGCAATAGGGCCATCAGCGTGCCCAGCGTCCCGGCGATGAAGATCCAGTCAGGGGCGTTTCGGAACAACATGGGGTTTCGGTCGGCGCGTTGCTCGAACGCGATTCCGAATCCATGTGCCCGCATGCCGGCGACGTTCGGCAGGCCGTGGCCATATCCGCAGCAAGCGAAAGTCAGACCGGCCGGCGGCAACCAGAGGTGGAGCGTTGAGGCTTCCAGCGCGGCCACGTCCTCAGCTGCCCGGATACTCTCTTCGTACTCCTCCACAGCGAGACCATAGCCCACCCGTTGTTCCGCGATGCGCACGCTCCAGACAGTGGCACCGAGGACGAAGAGCCCGAAGATGGTCACCAAGCTGACGGCGAAGCGCAGGCTGCGCAGATGCTCGAGCAGCTCCTTCCACACAAGGACGCGAAGCAAGGCAGGTCAGCCGATCTGGCGCCGGACGAACCAGCGCAAGCCGAGGAAGAGACTGAGCCCGTTGGCGGCCAGCAGGAGACCCAAGTCGGGAGCGGCCCGGCCGAAGACACTGCCGAAGGACGGACGATAATCCGGGAAGCGTGGCACGCGGGATGTGTCGACGCCTTCAGGCACCGGGCTGAAGAAGTGAAGTGACGTGAACAAGCCCTGCTCCCGCATCCAGTCGGCCAGTGTCGCACGGTGTCTGCGGGCGTGAGCGATGAACTCCTCAAAGGAGTATGGGTCGGTTCCAGCCAGAGCTGACACGGCGTTGCGAAAAGCGGCGGCGAGGAAGATTCGGCTCACACTCCGGGTGAGCCATACCTGTCGTGTCCGGGCCAGGATCAGGCGGTCCTCCAACTCGGCGATATCCCGGCCAGCGGCGATCCGCAGAGGTTCGAAGCGTCCGTAGAACGAGGTGAGCTTCGGAATGGCCTCCCTATCCGGCTCACCAACCAGGACGATCTCTCCAACGGACATGGGGACATGAGTAAAGGACTTTCCTAGAATGCCGTATCCCAGGTGTGTCACACCAAGCTGACGAGCATAGGCCTTCTCCATCGCCCGGAAGCCGGTCCAGAACTCATCGTTCACTCGACGGTCAATCTCCTCCCACTGAGACCTCAGTTCCCGCTCCGGTGGGAGCGGGGCGATCTCTCCCACTACGTAAGCCGTAGCCGTGGGGGCCACGATCGTGCAGCCCGCCCAGACCGAGATACAGGCCACCAGGGCCGTCCCCGACTGACGGACCCGGGACGAGACCGCCAGACCGACCAGGTAGAACGTCGACGTGTAGAGCAGCATCGTGGCGAAGATCAGTCCCACGCGGAGCCACTGTCCCCCGGACAGGGACACCCGGGGCGAGCCGGCCAGGATCAGCGTCGCCAGGAGGAAACCGACCGCCGCCGGCAGCAGGCTACACGCCCCTCCCCCCAGCCACTTGCCCACCAGGATCTGCCAGCGGGCCACGCGATTCGCCGCCATCAGCTTCAGGGTGTTCCTCTCCTGCTCTCCCGAGATCGCGTCGAAAGCGCAGAACAGGGCCATGAGGCTGAATAGAAGGCCCGCCACCGTGGCCAGGTCGAAGGGCGGGAAGGCGGCCACCAGCGGGTTCGTCTCCTTCTTCCAGGTCAGCATCGTGGGCACCTTCGCATGGGAGAACCGCAGGATCGTGCCCATGCGCTTCTCCAGCCCCTCGCTGAACACGCTCAGCGGCGACGGGGGCCGCGACACCGTCTCACGTAGCCTGGAGTAGGAACTGATCTTCTCGAGGCCAGTCCTGATGCGCGCCAGCTCGGCCTCGTGGGCGTCGAGGCGCCGGGCGTAGTCAGCCCGCAGGACCACGGCGCTCACCGACATCAGCACGACGCTGGCCGCCACGGCCAAGCCGAAGCGCCAGGTCAGCAGGTTAGCGAGGAATTCCTTGGCGGCGATGGCGCGGATCACGGATTCAGCCCTCACGCGGCGCGCATGTAGTCGAGGTAGATGCGCTCCAGATCCTCCGACTTCAGCTCCTCCCGGTCGCGCACCATCACCAGGTGGCCCTCCTTCATGATCCCCACGCGGTCGGCGATCTCCCGGGCCCGGAAGATGTCGTGGGTGGAGATGAAGACCGCCTTGCCCGCGTCGCGCATCTCCATCAGCAGGTCGCAGAAGTCGGCGGCGCCGGCCGGGTCGAGGCCCGAGGTGGGCTCGTCCATGACCACCACCGGCGCGTCCTTCACCAGGACCGCGGCGATGCCGAGACGCTGGCGCATCCCCTTGGAGTAGGTGCGCACGCGATTCCCGAAGGCCCGTTCCGGCAGGCCGACCCGGCGCAGGGCCATGGCGTATTCCTCCCGCGTGCACTGCTTGCCCGCGAGCCGGGCGAAGAAGTGGAGGTTCTGCAGCCCGGTGAGGTTGCCGTAGAGCGTGACGTTCTCCGGCAGGAAGGCGACGCGTTCCTTGGAATCGAGAGGGTTCTCGACCACGTCGACGCCGTCGATGACCGCGGTGCCTTCCGTGGGATCGATGAACCCCAGGACCAGGTTGATCGTCGTCGTCTTGCCCGCCCCGTTGGCCCCGAGAAGGGCGAACAGCTCCCCTCCGCTCACCGTCAGGTTGAGGTGGTCGAGGGCCAGCACCCCGTCCTCGTAACGCTTCGTCAGGTCGATCGTCTGCAGCATGGGCTGGTTCTCACTTGATGAGTTGGGAGATGTTGCCGGGCGGGAAGGCGGCGACGGTCGCCTGCTTTTCGCAGGGCCAAGGCCGGCCTCACTCGGAGTGCAGGACCTCGGCAGGCCGGACGCCGGGCGAGCAGCGCATCCTGCGTTTTCGGACATAGGGAGTCTCGATTCCCTGCACCCGGCAGGCGCGGCCGAAGCCGCGCATGGTCATGCCCAGAGCGGCTGCGGCCTCCGCGTTGGTATGGTAGAGGCGAGCCACTCGCTCCAGGGCCTCCGGGAAAACTCTCGTCATGATCCGCTCTCTTGGGACTCCAAGTTGGACAACTGAGGGCCTGTCGACGCAGATATCCGCAAGAGATGTACCCAAGCCGGTGAGACTGCCACAATCGATTGATAGACAGGGAGTTGTGCCAATGCGGGTTGTTCTTTCGCACCCGTCCTGAGCGAGTAACCAGGGAACACCCCGGTGCGCCCCCGATGCACTCAACGGATTGGCGCCCAAGTAGATAGTGCTGCTGGTCCCCGACTATACAGTGACGCTGAGTGGGGTCGCCTTTCGTGCCGCTCCCACGCCTGCCAGATGCGCCTGGACGTCTTCGGGACCTGGGACTCGTGCGAGCTGTCGGACTTGATCGAGGACCCCGTCCTCTCTTTCCAGGTCGGCGCGATGAGGCCCGAACCCGCGATCTATGCGGAGACGCTGCGGCGCGTGGGGTGCGCCGCCTCGCAGGCGGTCTTCGTCGGCGACGGCGGCAGTTCAGAGCTCGCGGGGCCCGGCGGCTCGGCATGGAGCCGATATGGGCGACCTGGGCAGGTCTCCTCCGGGTCGCTGGCCCTTATGACATCAGACGACCACCGAGTGCCACTCTAGGCCGTCTCTATGTCCTCGAGCAAGGTCGCCACTGTGGTGTGATTCCATCCTTCTGGAGCGGGGCCTGCGTAAGCCCAGAGGACATCGAGCACTCGAGCGAGTGAGTGCAGGCGCAAGACCATTCTCCTCTGCTCATCCACAGGGCCATACGCCCGCCAGAATGGCTCGGCTGAACCGGGATCCGGGACGAAGACCGTCAGCAGGAGATCTCTGATATCCGAGAACGCCGGGCCGCGCGTACTGCTGTCCAGATCGAGGACCGAGACGATTCGACCGGAGACAGGCTCGACTCGGAGGTTGTGCGGCTGGAAGTCATAGTGGACGAAAGACAGTCCCCCTGCCTCCTGGAGCAGACTTGAGTTTCCCTCCCACAAGCGCACGGCTCGATCGAGCAAGGCCCTGGGCATCCAGGCCTGGTCATTGAGTTGCTCAACGGCGTCGGCGAATCGGGTGAGGTCTTCAGCGGCCCATGCCTGCGCGTCCACGGGACCTGGGACATCGATGCCGGACTCGTGCATCTCTCTCAAGACGAGCCCGCACTCTTCCATGAAGGCGTCCTTCGTTCGTCGGCTGAACCCAGGCCAGGCTTCGTCCGCGTCCTCACCGCCGGCAAGCTCCTGCAGCGCATAGGGATAGTCGATCAGATCATCGGCGGGGGACTGGTGGATCCAGGCAGGCGTCGGCACACCCGTCAGTTGCCGGAGTTGGCGAGCGACAGACTCTGCATGCTGCATTCGCTCCGGGTCTGACGTTCGGACCCAAACCTTGAGTATCAGCGGATCCGCATCGTCAAAGTCGAGACGGAACGACGCATTCACCTCGCCGCGCATGATCCGCACCAGGCGACGTGGTCGAGGCAGACCCTCACGTTCACACAGGTCCCGGGCGACAGCGACCGGCACGCGGTATCCGCGGAATGGGCCGTAGTCCAGAATGGGCTCACTCTTCTCCACTGTAGCAATCCTGTTGCGCCCTGAGGGCGATGGTCACATGAGATCGGATTGTGGTCATGCTCACTCCTCCCACAGCCGGGAAAAGCTCAACGGCTCGTCTCCGGGGCCCGTGAGCAGATACACGTCCGGGTTCGACAGTCCCTCCCATCCCCGGTAGCCGAAGGTGGCGTCGATGGAGTTCAGGATCAGGCTCATCAGGTTTCCGTGGGTAACGGCCACTGGCAGTCCGAACTCTCCATGCAGAAGCTCGTTCAGGCTCGCCCAGCCCCTGGCCAGCACCTCCCGGGCCGATTCCCCGCCGGGCGCGCGCAGGTCCAGGTCCCCAAACGAGTCCCGGACCACCTCCCTCCAGCTCTCCAGGGGAACGTCAGACAGCCTCCTCTCGTTGAGGCGGCCATCCACCCGAAGGGGCAGGCCCAACGCCGCGGCCAGCGGTTCGGCGCTCTGCTGCGCTCGCCAGTACTCGCTGGCCACAACCGTGTCGACAGGTTCCCCCGACAGGAGGTCACGCAGGGCTTCGGCCTGCCTGAGCCCCTCCGTCGTCAGGGCAGCGTCGGGGTCCTGCCCCGCGGCCTGGCAATGGCGGACCAGGATCAGTCTGCGCACTGGCATGCTCTCACGGACCCAGCCTACCTGGAGGTGCCACTTGTCCCAAGGGCCTTCACCTGTCCCCAGCTGGGCCTGACGGCGGTGGCGGTCTCCCGCAGACGGACGTACACGGGTTCGGATTCCTCATCCAGCGAAAAGGCGCTGATGGCGAATACCGCGTGGCCGTCATCTGGTTCGTCGACCTTCCACTGGACGATGGGCTCCGTGGCTTCGACCTGTGCCACAAGCATCAACCGTGGCTCATCGAGGTCGGAGCTTTCCATCTCCCTGTAGATCGAATACCCCACGGCCCCGTCCACCGCCGACCAGAAGATGACATAGGCAACTGCTCCGTCAGGCTTGGTGGTCTGCTCCACCCATACCGAGTCCGGCGGCGGCGGGACAAACCGCGGAATCTCCGGTAGATGGACATACGCAAACTCGGACTCCTCGTCCCCCTGAACGGTAGCGATGGCGAAGACCGCGGCGTCCCCGTCGAGTGTAGCTGCCATCCACTCAACAGGCTCTGTCGTCTCCACGAACCCCCAGGGGATCCACTCGAACCTCGGCTGCTCCAGCTCGACAAGGTTGCCGTCCTCGTCAAGACCTGTTGTAACCGCTACTTCCCGGTAGATCCGATACCCGTCCGCGCCCTCCACGGCTGTCCAGTAGACGATGTAGCCCGACCTTCCGTCAGGCCAGGTCGCCGGCTCTACCCAGACGGAGTCCGGCGGCATCGGTCGAGCGAGGGCCAGATCGGCGAGGAGAAGCAGGGGGAAGACGAAGAACCCTACGCCTACGATCCAGTGCCTCGGTACGACCTGATCCCGTGTCTCCAGAACTGGTAGCTCGCCAGGACGAGCACGACCGCCACCAGTGGCGACAACAGCCCCCATTCGCTCCCCGCCTCCTTCTTTCCCAACAGGAAGAGCGCCGGATAGTACGCGACAAACGCGTATGGGAGGACGAAGGTAAGCAATCCTCTCAAGGGAGGCCCGTAGATGCTCAGAGGATAACGCGTCAGCTCGTAGACGCTGATGACGAGACTGCAGACCGAGTGCGTTCGAGTCACCCAGAAGGAAGCCGTTCCGATGAAGAGCATGATGGCAAACCAGATCACGTTCCCGGAGACCACGGTCACCACCAGGAACAGGAGATTGGCCACCCCCCAATCTATTCCGGCGATCTGGGCCGCCACCACCAAGTAGACGATCCCCACCACCAGGTTGCCCAGCCCCAGGGGGGTATAGCGGCGGGCCACGAGGTAGAAGAGGGTGTTGACAGGCAGGCAGAGGAGCTGGTCGAAGGTGCCGTCCCTGATGTTCTCATCCAGGTAGATGACACTGTTCGTAAAGGCGTGGTGAAAGCTCATGCCGATGATGGAGAGCGCGTACAAAAAGAACAGTTCCGGGAAAGTCCATCCGGCGATCTCCTCCACATGGGTGAAAACCACGCCGATCGTGGCGAGGCCCGCGCCGGTGGTGGCAATCATGGCGAGGAAGGAGAGCCAGAAGCTGGCCTTGTACTCCGCCATGCTCTTGAGATGACTGAGGAAGAGGAAGCCGTAGAGGCTCATGTACCGGGTCAACTGTCACCCTCCCAGAACGACGACCTTGGGGAGTGCCTTTCTCCACAGCACCTGGGAGACAAGCAGCAGGACCAGTATCCATCCCAGTTGCTCGGCGATCAGCAGCGAGGGTCCGCCGGGAGACTCGAGGCCCAGAAAGATGGAGAGCGGCGTGTAGAAGCAACCCTTGAAAGGCATGAAGGCGAGGACATCGCGCACCACGGCCGGGAAGAAGTCCAGTGGCATGATTCCTCCCGCGCACAAGGTCATGAATACGTTCTTGAACATGTTCACGCCGTACGTCTGCGTGATCCAGAAGGCGAGGCTTCCCAGGGACAGGTCGATCAGGAAGTACACGACGAAACCCAGGGCGCAGCTGAGGACCGCCGCCAACACCCGGGCGGGCTCCATGGGGACGGCTATGTCGAGGACATAGCCAAAGACGAGGACCACGGGCAAGGCCTTGAAGAGCAGATTGAAGATCGCCTGTCCGACGGCCGTGTAGAGGAGCACCCGTTGATAGTCGATGGGCTTGGTCAGTTCGATGGCGATCTCGCCTCCATAGACCTTGTTGCCCACGATCACGTTCACATCCTGCCGCACCACGAAGCCGATGAGCGTCGAGACCAGCGTGTAGGCGATCATCGAGGCGAGGGAGATGCCCTCTATTTCCGACCGCCCGGCGTACACGGCCCGCCACAGATAGTAGCAGGACAGGAGGTACACGCAGCCGGCTGACACGTCCGCCAGGAACTGGGTCCTGTATACGAGCCCCTCCTGGAAGGTGACCTTCACAACTCCTGTGAAACGGCCCATCCTGCTAGTCCGCCGCCGCTTTCTCCTGGTACAGCCTCTTGACTATGGTGCCGATCTCCTGCTCCTGTATGACGAGATCCCGTACGTCGTTGTGGGCGGCGATCTCGGTGATCAGTCGGGTCGTCGACAGCTGCGAGCCGTCGAATTGCACGCGAATCCTGTTGCCTTGCCCGTCCACCTCCGCCACCTCCTTCAGGCCATCGAGTCTTCGGGGTGGGTGGCCGAGCTCCAAGGTCATGGTCCGCGTCTTTCCATAGATGCCCTTCAACTCCTCCAGGCCCCCGTCGAAGAGGATCGTCCCTTTGTCGATCACCATGATTCGCTCGCAGAGCTTCTCCACATCCTCCAGGTCATGGCTCGTGAGTACGATCGTTACGCCATGCTCCCGGTTCAGATGGACGAAGAAGTCACGGATCTTCTCCTTGATGACGATGTCCAGCCCGATGGTGGGCTCGTCCAGGTAGATGATCGGTGGCCTGTGGAGGAGGGAGAGGGCGATGTTGCACAGCATCTTCTGCCCCAGGCTCAGGCTGCGGGCATTCTTTCCCAACTGGCCGCCGACATCGAGAGTGGATGAGAAGAGGCCCATCTGGTCTCGATAGAAGGAGGAAGAGAGGCCGTACAACCTGCGGTGCAGCTCGAACGACTCGATCACGGGAAGGTCCCACCGCAACTGGGAGCGCTGCCCGAAGACTACGCCGATGTTTCTCGCATTCTCCATGCGCTTTGAATAGGGCTCGAGGCCGAGCACCTCGACTCGTCCTGCCGAAGGCGTGAGGATGCCGGTCAGCAGCTTGATGGTCGTCGACTTTCCGGCGCCATTGGGCCCCAGGTAAGCGACGACTTCTCCCGCCTCGATGGTGAAATCCAGGTCTTGGATGGCGGGCAGCAGCGTGCTTCGCGGGAAGAGCAGGTTGCTGACCGCCCCCTTGAGCCCCGGCTCCCTGCGGGGAATCCGGTAAGTCTTGGACAGCCCCCTCACGGTGATGACCGGCACCTGCGCCCCGCCTTTCTCACCCCCGATGGTGTGGATCCCGCCTCCGCCGGAGGCGGCCGTCACATCTTCCAGCCGATGACGATGCTCTGCTCGGGATCGATGGGCCGGACCTCGCTGCGGGCGAACCCCGCTTCGGCCATCATCTCCTGGATCTCGGTACCCGTGTACTGGCGGGCCTCGATGTTGTTGTAGAACACGTGCAGCCCCTGGAAGGCGGCCAGCAGAGGACCCGTCTTCTCCTCGCTGAGCAGGAACTCCTCGGCCAGGACCACGCCGTCGTCGGGCAGGGCCTCGCAGGCGCGCCGCAGTATCCGCAGGCACCGCTCCCGCCCCCAGTCGTGCAGGATGTGGGACAGCAGGAAGACGTCGGTTCCGTGCGGCAGCTCGTCTTCGAAGAAGGTCCCGGTCTGGAAACGGATCGTGCCCGACTCGTCGGTCCGGGAGAGCCCCTCCTCCGCCGCCTCGCGGTTGTACTCCAGGTCGAAGACGATCGCCTCCAGGTGAGGGAAGCGCCTCACGATGCCCACCAGGTGGCCGCCCGTGGCTCCGCCCAGGTCGGTGACCATGCGGAAAGGCGTGAAGTCGAAGGCCTTGGCCACGCAGTCGCCCCAGAGGATGCGCAGACGATGGCGCTTCGGGTAGAAGGGGAAAGGCTGCTTCTTGCCCGTGGCCGCGTCGAGCCATCCGTCTCCGGACCGTGGTTTGTCGGTGAGCACGGCCTGCCTGATCTTGTCGCCGCGGTCGGCGTCCACGTACCCGGCCCGTCCGAAGGCGGTGTACTGGTTGTACATCTCCCCTCCCTCGACCAGGAAGGCCTCCATGTCGGGCACGTTCCCGTAGCGATCGCCGACCTTGCGCAGCACGCCGATGGAAGCGCAGGTCACGGCCAGTACTTCCGCCGGCCGCGTCCGGATCTCCATGGCCTCGGCGATCTGCGGGATCGTCCTGGGCCCGTCCGCCAGCCGGGTGAAGAGCCCGAGTTCGACGGCGCAGGCCACCACGTCCTGGGCCTCGGCGCCGCAACTGAGCCGCCAGAGGGTGTAGTAGGTCTCCAGGTCTCGGTCCGTGCTCATCTCTCCTCCAATCTGCTCAGAGCCTTCCGAGCCTCGGCCGGGATCGGCCGAGGACAGGAACCTTCTACGGGCATAAGGCGGACAGTGTCAAGAAACACCCCGAGGCCTCGGGGGCCTGCCTGGAAAGGCACCCGGGCGCCCCCGGGGTGTCAGCGTCTCCGGTGATCGACAGGCACCGGCCAGGGCCTGGAGCCAGGGCATCCCCGGCGCCAAAGAGCGAGGCGCCTCAACTCCGGGGGGTCACCTGTGGGAAGAAGGCGGCGATGATCTTCCACTCGCCCTTGATGCGGCCGGTGAACCACACATTGCGGGTGTCGTCCCAGCGGACGTACACCTCGCCGCTGTCCGACCGCCAGCGCCCCGATTCCCGAACCACGGAGACTGCCATGTTCCCGCGAATCTCCGTCTTCAGGATCTCCTGCTCCTGCTCGTAGTGGGCGCCGTCCGGCATGCGGGTCTCGCCCCATTCCTGCATCTCGCTCTGCATCAGAAAGAGGTGGGGAACCCAGTCCATGGGATCCGTCGACTTGCACCCGAACCACCGGAAGTAGCTCTCGTCATGGCAGGCCCGGACCGCGTCCCAGTCCTGCTCCTTGTGGGCCTGCTGGTAGCGGTTCAGCAGTCGGTGGATCTCCTCGATGTCGCTGCGGTCAGTCAACTGGCTCTCCCTGGGCATCGGCGGTGAACGTGTAGCCCACGCCGACCGGCACCTCGCGCCTGTCGACCTTGCGCACTACCGACTCGCCCTTCGCTGCGGCCCTGGACGAGTCCCGGCGGGCGAGGCCCTCCGGCGCGGAGGTAGTGGGAATCACGACCGCATGCTCACCGACGTACACGGCCGAGATCGTGCATCCCAATCCGTTCTTCAACTCTTCCACCCGGGCGGAGAAGGCCTTCAGCAGTTCCCTCCGGCGGCGAGGATCGCCTTCCCTCTGCAGCAGTCGGCCCAGGGTTCTGGCGGCGAGGTGGTCCGGAGTGGCGGGGTCGTACTCGGACAGCAGTTGTGACAGCCCGTCCCCCCTTCGAGGATGCTCTGGTTTCATCGCCCTCACTCGATCAGGTCGGAGAGGTGGGCCCGCAGTTGCCGGCGCGCCGAGTGCAGACGCCAGCGGACGGCTCCGACCGAGCAGCCCGCCGTCTCGGCGATCTCCTCGTAGGAGAGGCCGTGGTACTCGCGCAAAGTCAGGACGAGGCGCCTCGGGTCGTCAAGCTCCTGGAGGGCCGACTGGATCCTGCTCGCCAGCTCGGCGGCGGGCCTCGATCCGGGCTCCATGAGATCACGGTCGAGATCGATGTCGGCCTCGATCGACAGGTGCCTCCGGCGCTGGCGGTACTTGTGATGGTCGCGGACCAGGTTGCTGGCGATGGCCCAGAACCACGAGCGGAAACGCCCCGGGTCCTCCAGGCCCGAGAGGGACTCGTATACGCGCACGAAGGTCTCCTGCGCGAGGTCCTCCGCATCCGGCCCGCGGCCTGTCATGCGCAGGAAGAACCGGTAGACGGCTCCCTGGTAGCGGCCGACGAGTCGGGCGAAGGCGTCCACGTCCCCACGCGCAAAGCGCCGTACCAGTTCCTCGTCTTCCGGGTCGTTCTCGATGTGCATGGTTCACCCTGAAACTCTTCAGTAGGGCAGCAGGTACGCCACCTTCAGGCGCACCCTCTCCGCCGCCTCTCGGACAGAGTCCCCCAGATTGCAGGCCAGGTAGACCCGGCTCTTCGGGGCGATCTCGTAGCTGGCGAGCAGGTTGATGTCACGCTCCCCCAGGTAGCGGGCGTCTTGCACGAAGGCGCGCACAAAGAGGCGCCGGGTGGCGAACCAGGTCGCCCGTCCCCGCCAGATCGTCTTGCCCTCGTCCAGCTCGCCCCCCGGCAGGTACTCCCAGACGCGGGACCCGCCTCCTTCGAGGGCCAGCGACGCCGATGGCTTGACCTGCAGCTCCGCCCGGACACTTCTGGCCGCCCCGAAGTACCCGTCGTCGAAGTCGAACCGGTCCTGGAATCCCCCGCCCACGTCCAGCTTCCACCTTCTGCTGTCGCCCGTATCGAACCCCACGTCGAACGTCTGTCCTTCATACGAGGTTCCCTGCCAGGGCCAGCGCCACAAGCTGTGGGTGAGCGAGGCAGAGGAGTGGTCCCATGTGAATAGCGATAGATCCGCCGTCGTCCACTCCCAGCCCCAACCCTTCTCCACCGATCGCCGCTCCATCGACACGGCCTGGCCGAGACTCAGCTGGCCGAGGCTCCCGATCCGTGGACGCCAGTCCGCCGAGATCTCCATCGATCTCGACCCGACGCCGGCATCCCTCTCGATGAAGCCGAGCCTGTCGGCGCTGAAGGCGGTCCCGATCGACCTGCAGGACAGGCCTCCCAGGAGGCTGCCGTGGCGATACTCCATGTCGACGCCTGCCATGTAGCCGCTGCCCCGGCCATGGTCGCCGCTTCGCGCGGCATGGCCATTGAAGGTGTATCGATCCCCCCACTCCAGCCGGGAATCCACCGCCGCGATCCGTTGCATCACCTTGCCGCCCTCCCATACCCCCTCCAACAAGGCGCTTGCAGTGGAACCTCCAGCCAGCTCCCTCTCCAGCTTCATCACCCCGAACCGGGGCCTCTCGCCGGCCGGGCCCCGATCCTGGGCGGCCAGGATCCCTACCGTGTATCCCGCGGTCCGGCCGCTGAGCCTGGCGCCGAAGTCGGGATCGGAGATCCGCCGGCTGTAGAACAGCCCGTGCCTGCCGAGGAAGTCGGCATCCTCGACGAAGAACGGACGCCTCTCCTTGAGGAGGAGAGGAAAGCGGGAGAGGTTGATCTCCTCCTCGTCGGCTTCGATCTGCGCGAAGTCCGGGTTCACCGTCATGTCCAGAATCGCATTCGTGGCCACGCCGTACTTCACGTCCAGCCCCGCGTCAGGCCGGCCGAGGCCGGAGGCGACATGGGGAAGCAGCTCCAGGTGCAGCCCCGGGTCTATCCCCCGCAGGCCGACCAGGTGACCCGCCTTCGAGACTCTCAACACCGAGCCGTCTTCCCGGTAGATCGCCGCCCAGTGGCTGCGCTCCCTGCCGGTGATGGCCAGGCGCTCCACGTTGAATCCCCACACCATCTCGCCGCCGGCGAAGGCCAGGGTCGAGAAGGAGATCGCCAGCTCGGCCGACCAGCCGCTGTCCAGGACCGCGGCTTCCGCCCGCCAGACCCCGTCCCAGCCCTTGTTGTTGGCCGCGTATCCTCCGGCGCCGTCGTCTGTCATCTGGAAGTCGTGCTGAATGCCAAGGGGGTTGATGTAGAACCCGTAGGCGTTGCGGTGGTCGTGCTGGGTGTCGAGTAGAATTCCCACCAGGTCCCGCGGCGCGAAGCGGCCGTCCCTCGGGACGATCCTGCGCGTCGATGTTCTCCGGGTTCGAATCGGCCATGTAGAGGCCGATGTAGAGCTCGTCCTCCGTGTAGAGAACCCTCGCGAAGGTCTGGTTCGCGGCCGGAACACCCTCGAGGGGATCCAGCAGCACGAAGCCGCTCACCGGCGCCGCCAGCTCCCAGCAGGGATCGCCCAGGTGGCCGTCGACCACCGGCGGCGTGTCGGTCCGGCTGGCCGCCACGGTCCGGGCGCCATGGATCTCCGATCCGGCGGGGACGGCCTCGGGGATCCCCGGGAGAGTGAGGGCGGCCATGATGTACCAGATCCTCACCCCTCTTCCTCCGCGGCCTGCCGGCCGGCCAGCACCTGAAAGGGCACCACGCTGACGCAGGTGATCGCCACTCCCAGCAGGAAGAGGTGGGCATAGCCCACTTCGAGAGCGAGTCGCCCCCCACCGAAGGAGGTGATGGCGAAGCCCACCAGGGCGGCGCTCGCCGTCACCGCCGACATCGTCGGTCTCCAGCGCGTGGAGACCAGTTCCTGGTGGAAGACGGTGAAGGCGGGCATGCGCACGGCGATCAGCACGATGATGCTCACATACCCCAGGCCGGCGGCCTCCCAGCGGGGGATGAGGGCCATCGGCAGCAGGGCCAGGGCGATGCCGAGGGTGGTGCCGGTGAAGACCCGCGTGTGACCCACCCTGGCCAGCACTTGCGGCATGACCAGCGCCGCGGGCACGGAGAGCAGTTGCGCCAGCCCGATCAGCCAGCCGATGGAGGACGGCGGGACCCCGAGCTCCGAGTCCAGGTAGACGTTGAAGAAGGTCCGGGCCACGGCGACCCCCGGAGCGGCGAGCAGGCTGATCAGCCCGATCATCAGCAGCGGCGCATTCGGCCGTGGCTCCTCTTCTCCAGGCCCGGCCGGCCCCGGCTGTTCCCGTCCTGTGTCAGCCGCCGTGAACCCGAAGAGAGCCACGGCCGGCGCCAGGGAGAGCGAGGCCGCGAGCAGGCTGAGCTGGTAGGCGAGGAGCCCGTCGCTACCGGTCAGCCGCTCGAGTGCCTGCGGCAGAGCTCCCCCCAGCGCGCTGCCGGCGAAGCCGAAGAGGGGCCACACCGCCCCTCGAAGGGAGAATACCAGGGAGCGGTTGCCGGCGGCCGCCGCCTGCATCAGGAAGGGGCTGCTGTTGACCATGTAGGTGGCGAAGCCGCAACTGATGGCCACCTTCACCGAGACGATCCATCCCGAGCGCAGCGTACCCGGGACGAACCCGGCCAGGGACATGAGGAGGTATCCGGCGACCATGAGAGCCGCGCCTCCCACGAGAGCACGCCGGCACCCGGCGCGGCGTCCCCAGTGGCCGGCCACCGGGCTGAAGAGGGCGAAGGCCAGCAGACCGGCGGCGTTGAACTGACCGATCGAGTCGACGCCATACCCCATGCGCAGCAGGTAGAGGTTGAAGAGGACGGCGTAGATGCCGAAGGCCGAGAACCCGATCAGGGCGGCGCCGGCCATGTACAGCTTGACGTCTCTCTCCAGGAGCGCGGGTAGGCCCGCCAGGTGGGTAGTTGTGCGCAACAAGAGCTTGTCTCCTTCACACGGGAGACGAGCGAGAGGGGCAGATGTTTGTACCAGGCTTCGCGGCGATGCGGGCCCGATCCGTGCCTGACAGATCCACCTTGACACCGTCCCGGGCCCATGCCGTTATAGCCCCGTGAACCCCGGAGACGCCGGCGGTGCCATCCCTCCTGTGCTGGTTTCCACGGAGCCCGACATGACCTTCTGGATGCGCCTGCTTCACCTGACCCTGGCCGCGGCGGCCATCGCGGCCACCGGCTCCCCGTCCGCGGCCTACGCCTCCCCGGCATCGGCCGAGGGAGAGGGATGGGTGTCGGCCCTGGATTCGCTCCGCGTGGAGCGGTCGGGATCGTGGCGGGATTCCCGGTTCCGCTACGCCAGGACCACCTGTCTGTACACGCGGGAGGAGGGCGCGGCGCTGACCTTCGGGTTCACGGCAACGGGCGTGGCCCTCGGTCTGGGGCAACTCGGCGTCCCCGCCTACGGTGGGCCGCGTCTGGGCCGGCTGATCGCAACCGTGGACGACGGCAGTCCCCGCGTCCTCTACCCGGCCGAGGAGGGACGGGAGGTGGTGCTGGCCCGGGGCCTGCCCTATGGGGAGCACCGGGTGCGGGTGGTCCACCAGCCCGAGGAGGGAGAAATGGGATGCCGGGTGTCAGGGTTCCGCGTCCTGGGCCAGGACACGGGGGATCTTTCCTTCTTCCTCGACGGCGAGGAGAGCGCCTTCTTCGTCGACGCCAGGGCGGTCGTGCGCCGCGGCGGCGAAGTGGTCCGAAACGTGCTGGTGCGCAACTGGCTGACCGGGGCCTGCCGGCTCACGGGTCTGACCGCGGGAGATGGATACTCCCTGGAGCTGGCCGCCCTCGGATGGGAGTCCCGCAGGATCGACGGCATCGCCATCCGCAAAGGGGAGGAGACACGCCTGCCGCCTGTCTACCTGCCCCGCCAGCCGAGGACCGCTTCGCGGGGGGTCCGGTTCCCCATGCTCGGACACCCGGCCGTCCGCAGGCCCGGCGAGTCCTTCCGCGCCAGGGTCGTCTCCTACGGCAACCCGATCGAGGAGCTGAGAATCTCGCGGCAGGTCGGCCCGGCCACCATCTCCCGGGCTCTACCCTTCGAGGAGGATCCGGAGGCGGCCTACTACTACGACCGGGAGTACACGTTGACGCTGCCGCCGGACGTTCCGCCGGGGCTGTACGATCTGTGGGTCTGGCTGGCCAGCTCGCGCGGGCGTTGGGAGCGGCACTCCCCCGCGAGTGTGTACGTCGTTCGAGAGTACCCGGACGATCCGGTCTTCATGACCTTCGGACACCTGGACACACAGGGGCAGTACCAGGCGGAGTACGAGAGACGGCTGGCCCGGGTCGCCAACCTCGTCGCGCCGGACATGGTCCTCATCAGCAACTCGGTGAACCCGGCCTACATCTCGGGGGCGCATCAGGCCCTGCAGGTGCCCTACGCCATCAACTTCGGCAATCACCAGTTCTACGGGCACGAGCGCTGGTACGGCGATCCGGTGGGGATGATCGACTATGGCCCGGACCTGTGCATCCTCAACTTCGGCCACGCCTGGCACGTGGACCTGTCCAGGGCCGAGGCGCTGATGGCCTCGCGGGCCGACGCCCGGACCAGGGTGATCAACGCCTACGAGCCCAACGCGCCGGTCGAGGACTTCCTGGACCGGCACCGGGTGCAGCTGATCCACGACGCCCACGGCCCGGGACCCAAGGTACAGTCCATCGGCGCCACCCCCACGATGCGGGCGGGCAAGTACGACGAGGAGAGCTTCCGGGTCGTCCGCTTCGAGGACGGACGCGTGGCGTCGCTGACCTATCTCGGCGACCCCATAGCGCCTGTCCCCTTCCTGCGGGAAGGACCTTCACCCCTCGAGGTCGCCTGGGACCCGGCCAACGACGGGACCCACGACCGGGTGACCGCCACGGTGACCAACCGGCTGAAGGAGGACTTCCCTGACGGCCGCGTCACCTACGTGCTGCCCGCCGGGGAGTACTCGGTGGAGGGCGGCCGTCTGGAGACGGCGGTCACCAGCGACGACGGCCGCTACACGGTGCTGACGGCGCGGGTGGACTTCCCGGCGGAGGGCAGCGTGCGGGCCACGGCGTTGAGAGAGGGAAGGGACTGACCCCGGGGTCAGGTCAGGAAAGTCCGGTAACGCCACAATTGGTAGAGTAGAACGATCGCCGCGAGGACGACCAGCGCCAGTCCGATCCAGACCCTCACCGATCTCCCTTCACCCCGCTGATCCATGATGTCCACTCCCGCCGGGAACTCCAGGTCGAAGTGATGGGCGGGGATCGACATGTTCACCGTGAAGTCGAGCGCTACCAGCGAGCTGACGCTCAGGACTCTGTCCGTGTCCTTCTGATACACGCTCGACGTCCACTGCGAGGGGTACCAGAGACCTTCTTCATACTCCTTGTTGACGACGCTGACCACGGTCCGGTAGGGATATCCCGGAGTCGCTGGATGCTCACGACGCAGGACGGTGAATCCCTGGTCCCTGTCGATGTCCAGCGTCTGCCACCTGCCACGGATCATGACCCGGAACCGTCCAACGGCTTCCTCACCGTCCGCACCTGCGAAGTCATGCACCCGCTCGATCCTCGATGATTCCCTGAGGATGAGCTCCGGCAGCAGGCGCTGCGAAGGCAACGACACCAGCGGGAACTCGAGCGTATGGTGATGGTGCAGGCGACTTCGCGTCGAGGCGAGAACGCCGTCCAGGCTCCCCGAAGCTGATCTGCTCAGCTCTCTCAGCTCTTCACCATTCCACACCTGGCTCCTGGTCTGTCGGGTCCGTCTCTCACCAAAGGGGCCATCCGGGAAGTAATACAGGGTCTCCGTGCCATCCAGGCGGATCCTGTTCGCTCTCTTGTCGAAGGCCAGTCTCAGTGTATCGGGCCCTATCTCGGGAAGATAGTCCGACGTGGTCGGGTCGTAGTCTTGCCTGGGATCGGCGATCATGTCCTCGATGTATTGCTGGCGTCCGGGGTTCCTTGCGGTGTACACCAAGGTGCCCTGGCCGCTCCAGACCTGCTCGTACTGCGCATGGGAGCGCTCCCACCAGGACCTGTCCGATTCGCTCGGATCATCCTGTGCCAGGACCAGGGACGGGGCCATGGACACCATGAAGCATGCTGCAACTCGC
This sequence comes from Candidatus Latescibacterota bacterium, assembly GCA_964291625.2. Classification (GTDB taxonomy): domain Bacteria; phylum Latescibacterota; class UBA2968; order UBA8231; family UBA8231; genus UBA8231. Next base: position 1,848,240 of record OZ220089.1, read on the forward strand.
AATCGACTGGTTCGTCTTGCGGCTGTCATTGGTCAGATCCCCTTGGTGAGCGGCCCGCAGGTCCGCGGGCCCGGAGCAATTCCCTCAGATCGAGGAGGACGGTGTCGTACCTCGCTGCAAGAGATGCGTCCGGATCGATCTTGCCGACGCCGATGTGGCCATGGTTTTCGATCACGTACTCCCCAAGTCTATCTCCCTGGATTGGTTCGACCATACGGAGTGAACAGCCCTCTGCCAACCCCCTTGCGAGTCGGATCCTCCTGGGCCTGTCCGCGATCCTTCAATAGGTTACTGTGAGTTCTGGCAGGTTCATCGTGCCCCCGGGCACCGGTGCCTCCGAACTCCGCACTGATCCTGGTCACTCTCGGCCCAGATAGGAAGCAACACCGTGGGCAAGATGTTCCTGGTCGCCGATGGCGACCTCAAGCCGCTCGATCAGCAGCAGTACTCCTCGGAGGATCAGTTGCAGGACCTTCTCGCCCGCTTCCCGGACCTGCTTCCCGGCGATGACATCGATCCAACCGCTCCCCGCCGGTGGTTGTTGGTCTCGCGGGAGGCAGGGATACCCGGCCAGAGCGACGGCGGTGACCGGTGGTCGCTCGACCACCTCTTCCTCGATCAGGATGGAGTGCCGACTCTGGTCGAGGTCAAGCGAAGCTCGGACACGAGACTACGCCGAGAGGTTGTCGGACAGATGCTCGAGTACGCGGCGAATGGAGTCGCGTACTGGCCGCTTGAGCAACTCCAGGATCTCTTCCGCGGGTCATTCGAGGCGTCCGGGGACGATCCCGATCTTCAACTGCGCGGTTTCATTGATCATGAATCGCCGGAGGAGTTCTGGAAGGTGGTCAAGACCAATCTCCAGGCAGGACGAATCCGCCTCGTGTTCGTAGCCGACGAGATCCCGTCGGAGCTGCAACGAGTGGTTGAGTTCCTGAATGACCAGATGGACCCGGCCGAAGTAATCGCCGTGGAGATCTCGCGCTACTCTGGGGATGGGCTTGAGACGCTTGCCCCAACATCTCCCTCAATGCCACCATCAACCCCGGACTTCGGCCAGGTCGAGGGTGATCCGGCGGTGCTCAACCTGACCCTCTTCGAGACGCGCCACCGCGAGCGCCGGCCCTTCTTCCTGGAGGGCATCCAGATCTTCCAGTCCCCCCGCCCGGGCATCACCGGCGTCACCGGGCAGGCGCGCCTGTTCCACTCGCGGCGCATCGGCCGGCCGCCCTCGAAGTGCTCATCGAGCAGGCCGACACGGTGCGCCACGTCGAGATCGAGCCGGTCACCAACTACCTCGTTGGCCGCGTGCAACAGGACCTGCTGACCAACTCTACCGCCGGCGCCGAGGTCACGGCGGTCAACGGCCGCGGCTTCGACCCGGCCTACGTCGGGGCCGGCGACCTGCACCTCAAGTGGCGGGAAAACGCCTACCGGATCTACACCCGCCTCGCCGTGAGCCGCACCGGACAGGAGGAGGAGCGCGGCACCGGCTGGGAGGGTCTGATGAACTTCAAGAAGTCGGGAGGCGCCTTCGGCGGCCAGGCCCACGTGGACGCGCGATCCCCCGCCTTCCAGGTCAACGACCTGGGATGGATGAAGCCCCGCAACCGCATCCAGGCGGGCTTGGGCCTCTATCACCAGAAGCTCCACCCGTACTGGTTCGCCCGCCGTTCCTGGTTTGACCTCGACTTCTGGTCCGCTGGAACTACGCGCGCGTGCGGCTGTTCCGGAGGATCGCCTCCAGCACCTCACACCAGCTGCACAACTACTGGGGTTTCTGGGCCCGGGTGATCCGCAACTTCGAGGGCTTCGACGAGGTGGTCACCCGCGGCGGGCAGATCATGGTCGCCCCGTCCGACACCCGGATCAACCTGAGTGTGTGGAGCGATGATCGAAAGCCCGTCACCGCCCGGTTCGGCTGGAGCTTCTTCGAGAGCCGGGCCGGCGACAACCTGCAATCGGGGATCTGGGTGGGTCTCGAGTTCAGGCCCATGTCCAGTTGAGGGTGACGATCGGGCCGAGCTACAACTACCAGCGCAACTTCGCCCAGTGGTTGCGGAACAAGGACGACGACGGCGACGGCGAGGCCGACCGCTTCATCTTCGGAGAGCTCGACAGCCGCGTCCTGGACATCAGCGTGCGCGGCGACTGGACCTTCACGCCCACATTGAGCCTGCAGCTCTACGCCCAGCCCTTCGTGACCACCGGCGACTACGGGGCCATCAAGGAGCTCGCCCGCCCCCGGTCCTACGAGTTCCTCCCATACCCGGACTTCGACGGGAACCCCGACTTCCACTTCCGCTCCCTGCATTCCAACCTGGTGCTGCGCTGGGAGTTCCGCCCCGGCAGCACCCTCTACCTCGTCTGGCAGCAGAGCCGGGCCGCGGCTTCGATGCCCTCGACCCGCGGTTCCGCCCCGGGGACGACCTTGGCAGCACCTTCCTCGACCCGGGGCAGAGCATCTTCCTGGTCAAGGGCAACTGGTGGTGGGGGCTGTAACCGTTCAAGGCACGACCTTCGTGGATTGGCCCCCTGGCCTCCTCCTTCTCGCTGAGGATCGGTCTTTGGGGCATCTCGATTCGTCCAGTGTGTCGTCCAAGAAAAACCGTTCGTTGTCGCTCGGTGTGCAGGGCGTGCTCTACCTGAACGACACGCCGACCCAGCAGGGGGCCTTCATCTCCGTGCCGGGACTCCACCGGCGCCTGGAGGCGACGATCTCGATTCCCGGTTCCGACCCGCACGCGACCTGGGGGACAACCTTCCTCGACCGGGACCGGGGGCAGAGCTGTTTTCAGCCTGACTTGAGTTGCTGTGCTAAGGACTTGTGCTTACTCTCGTAAGTCGTGCTCCGGTTCTCCTGCCGGCCCCGCAGCGCCTGCAGGCTCCTGAAGGGCCACAGGGGCGCGTACTGTGCGCCCCCTCTCGCCTTCAGGTAAAGCATCAGCAGCCAAATGCCCGTACGCCATGAGCCTATAGGCAGAAATGCGGCTTCAGCCGGACAACGAACTCATTACATAGTCGTCGTTCAGGAATGGTAGATTACGAGGCCCGCGGCGTATCGCCGCACAAGCTCGACGTTCACAACGCTCTAGTGGGCGTCGATCCCGGTCTGTTCCCCGGCGCATTCTGCAAGGCGATACCCGATGTACTGGGCGCTTCGCCCGAGCATTGCTACATTCTGCACGCCGACGGCGCGGGCACAAAATCCTCGCTGGCATATCTGCACTATAGACGCCACGGCGACATCCGCGTATTCGAACGCCTGGCGCAGGATTCGCTGGCGATGAATCTCGACGACCTCCTCTGCGTTGGCGCTGTCGGACCATTTGCGCTTTCAAACATCATCGGCCGCAATGCGCGCGCTATCGGAGGGGAAGTAATAGCGGCGGTTATCCGCGGCTATAGCGATTTCGCCGCATCGCTGCGTCCCCACGGCGTAGAGATCGTCTCCTGCGGCGGGGAAACGGCCGACTTAGGCGATCTGGTGCGCACCATCACTATCGATTCCACGCTGGCGACACGGATGCTGCGCTCGGATTTTATTGACTGCGCCAAGGTTCAGCCCGGTCACGACTTGGTGGGCTTGGCGTCGTTCGGCAGGGCTGGCTACGAGTCGATCCCCAATTCGGGCATCGGCTCCAATGGGTTTACCTCGGCTCGGCATGACCTACTCCACAGCCGTTTCCGCACGCAGTTTCCCGAGTCGTTCGCTCCTGAGATCGCCGAAGTCGCTTACACCGGTCCAGCCGATATCGACGACGCCCTTCCCGGTTCGGAGATGACGGTTGGAGACGCCCTGCTATCGCCCACGCGCACTTATGCTCCGATCATGCTGCTGGTCCTGGAGCGCTTCCGTCAATCTATTTCCGCCGTGTTCCACAACTCCGGCGGCGGACAAACCAAGTGTCTGAACTTTGGCGAGAACATCCGGTATATCAAGGACAATCTTTTTGAGCCGCCCGCCATCTTCAAATTTATCCAATCCAGCGCTGGGCGCAGCATGCGCGAAATGCTGATCGTGTTTAATATGGGGCACCGCCTGGAACTCGCCTGCGATCCATCGGTAAGCCAGGAGATCATCGATATTGCCGCCCGATTTGGCGTGGAGGGCCGCGTCGTGGGCCGCACGGAGCGCTCAACTAGCGGCAATTCACTGCATATCGCCGCCGGGGGAGAGACTATCGATTACACCTGAATCCCTCAACTCCGGAATCGTTGGCCACAGTATACCGCGCTAAAGCATCGCATCATCATCGGGTGGAAGGCCCGAGCGCCAAGCTCCCGGTCCAGACCTCGCCCACCGAGCCACCCTCCTCCAGAAGCAACTGCCCCTCCTCGCCGAACCCCGCGAGCACCCCGCTCAGCCGCTGATCGTCGTCGACCACGGTGACCCGCTCCCCCAGGCCGGCGCAGCGGGCCTCCCAGCCGCCGCGCAGGGCGGCGAATCCCCCACTCCAGGCCTCCAGCCATGGCTGCAGCCGCAGCAGCAGGCGGGGCAGCACCTGCCGCGGCTCGGGCGCCGAGCCCGTCTCCACGAGGACCGAGGTGGCCGGCTGATCGATGGCCTCCGCCTCCTCGCGCGTCATGCCGAGGTTCAGGCCGACGCCGACCACCACCAGGCCCGGTGGCCCGCTCCCCGGCGCCGGCTCGGGCAGGATCCCGGCGATCTTGCGGCGGCCCACGATCACGTCGTTGGGCCACTTGGTCTGCGCCGCCAGGCCGTGCTCCTCCAGGCAGTCGGCCACGCCCAGGGCGGCGGCCATGGCCAGCGATCCCAGGTGGCGGGGGTCCGCCGCGGCATCGAGGACGAAGGAGCAGGCGAGGTCGCTTCCCGGCCGCGACACCCAGGTGCGCCGGCCCCGCCCGCGGCCCCCGGTCTGATCGTCGGTGGCCAGCACCGTCCCGGGAGGGACGCCCGCTTCGCTCCCGATGCGCTCGAGGAGGAGGGAGTTCGTGGAAGGGACCTGCTCGATCCATTCAGGGGTGTGGAAGTGCATGGCTGTGCCGCAGGCGCCGGCTTCGGATGACCGGCCGTGGAGCCTCAAGGGCCGATGATTTCGTCCAACCCTTCGACTGTCCGTGCCAACTCCTCGGGAGATGCCGACGCCAGTCTTCGACCAATTCGGTCCATGGACAAGGTGCGGATCTGCCCCACCTTGACCCAGGATGGCCTGGGCAGATCTTCAGAAGCAAGAGGCAGGGTCAGTGGAAAACCCGCTCGTGGCCGTTGGCTCGTAATCGCCATGGCGATCACCGTACCGGAGCGCTGGTTGAATACCTCGTGACTCAAGACGAGAACCGGACGATGTCCGGCCTGTTCCTGGCCCCGGGTCGGATTCAGGTCCGCCCAGCGGATGTCCCCTCTCAGTATTCTGGCCAAGTCTTCACGTCCTCCGCGAGCCCCTCCTCGGCCAACTCCTGTTCGGCGACGGGGTCCAGATGCGCACACTCCCGGGCCAGTCGGCCGCGTCTGAGCCGTTCCAGTTTTTCGGCTACGGCTTCCTGAATCACCTGACTTCGGTTCTTGAATGCGCGCTGACCGACCAGGTAGTCCAGATGCCTGACGATGTTCTCGTCCAGTGTGATCGCGACTTTGGCCTTCCCCATGTCTCCATGCCCTCCTGGTATGGCAATTTATCATACCGAATACCGCGAGAGGCTGTCAATCGCGGGGGGCTCAGGGCACGGACCCCAGAGCCTCGTCATCGGCGGGAAGGTGCGCGCCGCCGCTGCCCGCCGGAGGCAACCCAATGAGCCGCTTCGGCGACCTGCCTCTCTCCCGCCCGGCCCACGGCGACTACGGCAGCCTCGAGGAGCCGGTGCGGCGCATCCGGGCCCACCGCCCCCTCGACCTGAACGCCGAGCGCTGGCGGGCCCGCCACCCCGGCGGCTCCTTCGAGATGTGGAGGGAGCAGGCCCGGGGCTGTCTGCTGCAGGGGCTGCACTGCGACCCGGGGCCCGCGGATCTGCGCCCGGAGGTGCTCGCCGTTGAGGAGCGGAACGGCCTGATCGTTGAGCGCGTCGCCTTCGACGCCACCCCCTGGAGCCGCCTCCACGGGTACTTCCTGCGCCCCTCGGACGCCGGGGGGCCCCTGCCCGGCCTCGTGGTCCTCCACGCCTGGGGCGGGCCCATGCTCTTCGGCAGGGACCGCATCGTCAACAGCGGCCGCGACCATCCCGTGCTGGTCGAGCACCGGCGCAAGTACTACGGCGGCCGCTACCTCGCCGAGGTCTTCGCTGCTGCCGGGTACGCGGTGATCGTCGTCGACGCCTGGCACTTCGGCGAGCGCGCCCCCCGCGGCCTGGACGCCGGCGGCCTGGGCATCCCCGCCCGCTATGATCCCTTCGATCTGGGCGAGGAGGAGTACGAGGAGCTCGACGGCCGGGTGCGGCAGGCCCTCTACCTGGGCGTGCGTCAGCTCAACTGGGCCGGCACCACATGGATGGGGGTCAACTACTGGGACGACAGCCGCTGCGTCGACTACCTGCTCTCACGGCCCGAGGTGGACGGCGGGCGGATCGGATGCACCGGCCTGTCGGGGGGCGGCTGGCGGACGAACATGCTCGCCGCCCTGGACGGGCGCATCAGGGCGTCGGTGAGCGTGGGCTGGATGACGACGGGGGACTACCAGCAGGTCTACAACGTGGACGGCGCCATCGGCACCTTCTGCCTGCTGCCGGGGGTGTGGGACCGCCTCGACGTGCCCGACCTGACGATCATGTCGGCGCCGGGAGCCGCCATGGTCGTCTCGGGGCAGCGGGACGAGCTGTTCCCGGTGGAGGGTCAGGCCGACGCCGCGCGCCAGATCCAAGCGGGGTACGAGTGGGCGGGCCTCGGGGACAGCTTCCGCGACTTCCGGCCCGACAAGGACCACTGCTATGACGCCGAGATCCAGGCCGAGGCTCTAAGGTGGTTCGGCCGGCACCTGGGCGCCGGCGGCTGAGACGCCTAACCCTTCTCGGCCTCGATCTGGCGGAAGGGCGCCTCGTTCACGAGATCCTCCACCACCTTGCCGCCGATCAGGTGCTCGGTGATGATGCGCTCGAGCTTCTCCACCGTCATCGAGTGGTACCAGGTCTGCTCGGGGTAGACCAGCACCGTGGGGCCGCGCTCGCAGACCCGCAGGCAGTCCGCCTTGCTGCGGTGGATCCCGGTGGTGGGATCGCCGTAGCCCAGCTCGCGCAGGCGGTTCTTCAGGTAGTCCCAGCACTCCTCGCCGGTGCCGTCGGTGTGGCACTTCGGCTTCGTCGGGGTGGCGCACAGGAAGATGTGACGCCGGATCGTGCTGTCGGTCTGCTCGCTCATGCCCTCCACTCCTCCTCCAGTCGCCGATGCGCGTACGGCCTCGGCTGGTCTCCCTCGTAGTAACCCACGGTGTGGCCCTCTCCTTCCATCAGGTACTTGTAGGTGGTCAGCCCCTCCAGGCCCACCGGCCCGCGGCTGTGCAGGCGGCCGGTGCTGATGCCGACCTCGGCGCCCAGGCCGAAGCGGAAGCCGTCGGCGAAGCGCGTCGAGGCGTTCACGAAGACCGACGCCGAGTCCACCCCCTGCAGGAAGCGCACCGCCGCCGCCCGGTCCTCGGTGACGATCGAGTCGGTGTGGGCGCTGCCGTAGCGGTTGATGTGGTCCACGGCCTCCTCGAGGCCGTCCACGACCTTCACGGCCAGGATGTAGTCGAGGTACTCGGCCCTCCAGTCCTCCTCCGAGGCCTCCCCCACCCGGCCGTCGCCGGCGATCCTGCAGGTGCGGAGGTCGCCGCGCAGCTCCACGTCGGCCTCGGTCAGCCGGCCCAGCGCCGTCCCGAGGAAGGCCTCGGCCACGTCGGCGTGGACCAGCAGGGTCTCGGCGGTGCAGCAGGTGGAGACGTCCTGCACCTTGGCGTCCACCGCCACCTGGAGGGCCTTGTCGAGATCGGCCGCGGCGTCGACGTACACGTGGCAGACGCCGTCGGAGTGGCCGGTGACGGGGATCTTGGTGTTGTCCATGATGTAGCGCACGAACTCGTTGCTGCCGCGGGGGATGATCAGGTCGATGGCGTCGTCCTGGTCGAGCATGGAGCGCACGTCCTCGCGCGTCTCCAGCAGGGTGAGCCAGCCCTCGGGCAGGCCCTCGACGGCCGCGGTGGCGCGCGCGATCAGGTCCGCCAGGGCGCGGTTGGAGCGGGACGCCTCGGAGCCGCCCTTCATGAGCACGGCGTTGCCCGACTTCAGGCAGAGGGCGGCGATCTGCACGAGGGCGTCGGGACGCGACTCGAAGATCACGCCGAGGACGCCGATGGGCACGCTCACCTTGAAGAGGCGGAGCCCGTCGTCGACCTCGGTGGCTCGCTGGGTCTGCCACAGCGGGTCCTCCATGGCGGCGACGCTGCGCACGCTCTCGACGGCGCGCTCGTACTTGCCCGAGGACAGGTCGAGGCGCGACACCAGCGGCTGGCCCAGCTCGCCCCGGGCGGCCAGCTCCTGCGCCTCGCTACGGTCGGCGGCGTTGGCCTCCAGCATCGCCTCGCGCTCGGCCTCCAGGGCCCGGGCGATCGCCTCGAGGCCGGCGTCGCGCACGTGGCCCGGAGTGGCCGCCAGCTTGCGCGCCGCATCCCGCGCCTCCATGGCGATCGCGCGCAGATCGGCGGGGGCCTGGGCAGCGGTGCTCACGAGTCCTCCTGCTTGCGCGCCGACAGGGCCGCCTCGCTGGCGGCGCCCATCATCTTCTGGATCTGCCCCATCACCCGCTGCGGGTCCTCCACCTGCCCCTCGGCGAGGAGCACGTAGTCGACCAGGAAGTGGGACCACGACTTCAGCTCCTCCGAGTCGCGCTGGGCGCTGAGCAGCTCGCCCATGTTGCGGATCGCCGCGTGCCCGGGGTTGATCTCGAGGGTCCGCTTGGTGAGGGGGAAGCTCTCGTCGCTGATGCGCATGAGCCGCTCCATCTGCTGGCTCACGCCTCCCTTGGGCGTCACCAGGGCGCAGGGACTGTCGCTCAGCCGGCTCGACTCCCTCACGTCCCCCACCCGCTCCTCCAGCTCCTTCTTCAGGTAGCTCACCAGCTCGATGGTGCGCTCCTTCTCGCCGGCGTCCTCGGCGCCTTCGAGCTTGACCTCCTCGGGCAGCTCCACGTCCTCGGCGTCGATCGCCTGGAAGGGCTTGCCGTCGAAGTCCTGCATCGAGCCCACCACCCACTCGTCCACCGGGTCGGTGAGGTAGAGGACCTCCAGGTCGTGGCGCCGGAAGGCCTCCAGCAGCGGGCTCTGCTCGACGGCCGGCCGGCTCTCGCCGCTGAGATAGAAGATCTTCTCCTGGTCCGACTTCATGCGGTCCACGTAGTCCTGCAGGGCGACGAGCCCCTCGGTCTGTGGCGTGCGGCTCTTCTCCTCGCTCCCGGCGCCCTCATCGGCGTCGGCCTCCGCGTCGGCCACGGCGTCAGCGTCCTGAGCCTCCTCCGCGGTGTGCCCCTCCGCGTCCGCCTCCTGGGCCGCCTCCTCGGCTTGCGCCTCCCCGGTCTCCGGCTGACCCGCCTCTTCGGCCTGCGCCTCCCCGGCGTCAGCCTGCTGCCCCGCCTCCTCGGCCTGAGCCTCCCCGGTCTCCGCCTCCGCGGGGCCGGCGTCGGTGGCCAGCTTCCGGGAGAAGGAGGAGTAGAAGCGCAGCAGCTTGCCCACCTGCTCGCGGTGCTCGAAGTCGCGGGCCACCCCCTCCTTGAGGACGATGCCGAAGGACTCCCAGAAGGTCAGGAAGGCCGCCGGGTCCCGGTCGACGAGACCTTCGATGCAGGACAGGACCCGCCGCGTCAGGGTCTGCCGGATCTTGGCCACCACCGGGTTGTTCTGCAGCGACTCGCGGGCCACGTTGAGGGGCAGGTCGTCGCAGTCGACGACGCCGCGCACGAAGCGCAGGTACAGGGGCAGGACCTCGCAGTCGTCCTGGATGAAGACGCGCTTCACGTGCAGGTTGACGCGCACCTTGGGGTCGGGGCTGAACAGCAGCTCCAGCGGCGACTGCCGCGGCACGTAGAGGACGGCGTAGAACTGGATCGGCACGTCCACGGCCACGTGCTCCCAGACGAGGGGCTCCTGGTGGTCGCCGGACAGATGCTGGTAGAACTCCTTGTACTGCTCCTCGGTGATCTCGTTGCGGGGGCGCGCCCACAGCGCCGACGCCTCGTTCGACTGCTTGCCGGCCACCTTGATCGGGTAGGCCACGTAGTCGGAGTGGCGGCGCACCACGGACTCCAGGCGGTGGGCGTCGAGGTACTCCTCGCAGTCGGAACGCACGAAGACCTCGATCTCGGTGCCGCGGTCGGTCTTGTCGCGAGTCGTGGCCACGGTGTAGCTGCCGTCGCCCGTGGACTCCCAGACCACCGCCTCGGCGTCGGAATCGGCCGACCGGGTGGTGAGGACGACGCGCTCGGCGACCATGAAGACCGAGTAGAAGCCGACGCCGAACTGGCCGATCAGCTTGAGCCGCTGCTCCTCGTCCTGCTCGGACGACAACCTCTCCAGAAACTCGCGCGACCCGGAGTGGGCGATGGTGCCGATGTTGCGGTTCACCTCGTCCCGGGTCATGCCGACGCCGGTGTCGCGGATGGTCAGCTTGCTGGCGCTCTTGTCGACGCGGATGTCGATCTCGAGCTGGGCGTCGGGGTCGACGATGCCCTGGTCGGTGAGGGAGCGGAAGCGGATCTTGTCGAGGGCGTCGGAGGCGTTGGAGACCAGCTCCCTCAGGAAGACGTCCTTGTCGGTGTAGAGGGAGTGGACGAGGATCTGCAGGACCTGCTGGACCTCGGTCTGGAAGGCCCGCTCCTCGACCTGGGCGTCCTCTTCGCTGGTGGTGCGATGTTCGGTCGTCATGGGCGTGTTCGGAAGGTGGGTGGTGTCGCGGCTTCGGGAAGCCAGTGAATTTACGGCCGCCCCCGACCGGGGCAAGACGGGCCTTTGGCCGGTCTCCGGCGGCGCCCGTATCTTCCTGCTGCCATGGGAACCGACTGCGACCTGCTCATTGTCGGCGCCGGCCCGGCCGGCACCGCCGCCGCCATGTACGCCGCCCGCCAGGGCCTGACCTCCATCGTCGTCGACCGTGACACCTTCCCGCGCGACAAGATCTGCGGCGACGCCCTGTCCGGGAAGGCCCTCTCCGTCCTCGACGAGCTCGGACTCCTGGAGGGCACGGCCGCCCTGGAGGGCAGCGAGATCAACCGCGTCCTCATGGCCAGCCCCGAGCACGTCGGCCTCAGCGTCGACCTGCGCGACCGGCGCCACCACGACCCCCTCACGGGCCGCGAGCTGCCGCTTCGCGGCTACGTGATCCGCCGGCGCGTCTTCGACCACTTCCTGGTGCGCCAGGCCCGCGCCCAGGGTATCGAAGTGCGGGAGGGGTTCGCCGTGAAGGACCTGGTTCGCGACGAAGGAGGCCGCGTCGTCGGGGTGCGGGGCCATCGGACGGGCGGCTCCGGCAACGGCAACGGCCACCGCGGCCCCGAGGAGACCCTGACGGCCCGGGTCGTCCTCGGCTGCGACGGCTTCAACTCCATCGTCGCCCGCCGCGCCGGACTCTACTCCCACGATCCCCCGCACTGGGTGGTCGCCCTGCGCTGCTACTACGAGGGCGTGACCGGCACCACCGACGAGATCGAGCTGCACTTCGTCGACGAAGTCCGGCCCGGGTACTTCTGGATCTTCCCCTTGGAGAACGGCGGCGCCAACATCGGCATCGGCATGGTGCACTCGGAGATGAAGCGCCGGGACGTCGACCTGAAGGCCGCCCTGGAGCAGGTCATCGGCCGGCCGCCCTTCGCCGAGCGCTTCGCCGAGGCCCGGCGGTTGGAGCGGCCCGTGGGCTGGAACCTGCCCGTGGGCAGCCGCCGGCGCCCGTGCCACGGCGACGGCTTCCTGCTGCTGGGCGACGCCGCCAGCCTGATCGACCCCTTCACCGGCGAGGGCATCGGCAACGCCCTCTACTCGGCCCGCATCGCCGCCGAGGTCTGCCGCGAAGCCGTGGACGAGGACGACACCTCGGCCGCCGTCCTGGGCCGCTACGAGGACCGCCTCTGGGAGGCCCTCGGCCCCGAGCTGAAGGTGAGCTACCAGATGCAGCGCATGGGCCGCGTGCGGCCGCTGCTCAACTTCGTCATCGGCAAGGGCGCGCGCTCGCCCAAAGTCTCGGAGCACATCTGCGGCATGATGGCCAACGCCGTGCCGAAGAAGGAACTGACCAGCCCCCTGTACTACCTCAAGCTGCTCTTGACCTGAAGAAGATCCACCCGGGGCCGGCGCCCCGGGCTCAGACCGCCGTGGCCAGGAAGCCGCCGTCGACGCACAGGTCGGCGCCGGTGACGAAGGAGCTGGCCTCGCGGGAAGCCAGGAAGACGGCCGCTCCCACCAGTTCCGACGGATCGCCGAAGCGCCCCATGGGCGTGTGCGCCAGGATCTGGCGGCCGCGATCGGTGGGCTCCCCGTCCTCCTGGAACAGCAGCCGGCGGTTCTGCTCGCCGGGGAAGAAGCCCGGGGTGATCGAGTTGACCCGCACCGCCGGCGCCCACTCGCGGGCCAGGAACCGCGTCAGATTGACGACGGCCGCCTTGGCCGCCGAGTAGGCCACCACCCGCGACAGGGGCACGTGGGCGCTGATCGAGGCGATGTTGACGATGGAGCCGCGGCCGGCGGCCCTCATGGGCGGTCCGAAGACCTGGCACGGCAGCAGCACCCCGGCGGACAGGTTGAGATCGAGGCAGTCACGCCAGGCCTGCAGGTCCACCTCCTCGAAGCGGAGCTGCTCGTTCAGGGTGACGGCGGGCTGGTTGCCGCCGGCGGCGTTGACCAGCACCGATGGCTCGCCGAGCCGTTGCAGGACGAGCTCCCGCGCCTGTGCCAGCGGCTCCCGGGAACCCGCGTCGCAGGTGATGAAGGCGGCGCGTCCTCCCGCGGCCTCGATGTCGGCGACAACCCGCCCGCCGCGGGTCTCGTTGCGTCCGGCCACGGCCACCGCCGCTCCGGCCGCGGCCAGACCGCGGGCCATGGCGCCGCCGAGGGCCCCGGTGCCGCCGACGACCACGGCGACCTGTCCGTCGAGGCGGAAGCGGTCGGTCACGGCACCCCCCGCAGGCCCCAGCCCGCGGCCACCGCCCTCGACAGCAGGCCGATCAGGCCCCCGAAGACGTTGCCCCAGACGATCAGCCAGCCGAGGTGGCGGCGCATCACGTGCTCCATCATCTCCTTGACCACGGCGGGCGTCAGCTCCTCGAGCTTGGCCTCCAGCAGCCGGTCGACCTGCGCCCGCAGGGCCGGGATGCCGGCGGACGGGTCCTCCCGCAGCCGCTCCTCCACCATGGGGGCCAGGCGGTCGATCAGGGCGCCGACGAACTGGTGCGCCAGGACCTTGACCACGTCGGGGCCGGCCATGCGGATCATCATCCCCATGGGGCCCTGCTTCAGGCTCTCCACCTCCGCCTCGATGGCGGCGTCGGCCTCCTCCGACTCGAGCAGGGCCCGCATCTCCTCTCCCAGGCGCGGCCCCTCGCCGCGGCCCCCCTGTTCCTCGAAGAACCGGCGCAGGTAGGCCTCGTCGAAGAAGTGGGTCATGATCAGCGTCTTGATGGTGGCGCGGATCTCGCGGAAGCGGTTGGGGATCACCCCCGACCCGTAGAGGCCGGGCACGCGGTCGAAGAGCATCTTCACGGCGAGCCAGTTGGTGATGCCGCCGGCGAACCCGAAGAGCCCGGCCGCCAGCGCCCAGGGAGCGGCCGCCACCAGCCAGCCGGGGGTCCCGGGGGATCCCGCGGACAGGCCCAGCCCCGCCAGCAGCACCAGCAGAGAGCAGCCGTTGGAGATCTTCCCCTTGGTCCAGAAGCCGGGGTCTTGTCCCCGGAGGCCCGGGATCTCCGCCGCCGGGCCCGCGGGCGCGGAACCCTCGCTCACGGCAGGCCCCGGTCGGTGGAGGTGTCCGTCCGGTCGCGGTGGCGCTCGAGGGCCAGCTGGATCAGGCGGTCGATCAGCTCGGCATAGCTGACGCCGCTGGCCTCCCACAGCCTGGGGTACATGCTGATCGGCGTGAACCCCGGCATGGTGTTGATCTCGTTCACGTAGACCCGTTCCTCCTCGCCGTGGCTGACGAAGAAGTCGACCCGGGCCAGGCCCGCCGCCTCCACCGCCAGGAAGGCTCGCCGCCCGAGGTCGCGCACCCGCTCCTGGGTCCGCGGGTGGATGCGCGCCGGGATGATGAGATCCGAGTTGTCGTCGAGGTACTTGGCGCGGTAGTCGTAGAACTCGTTGCCGGGCACGATCTCCCCCGTCACCGAGACCTCGGGATCCTCGTAGCCGAGGACCGAGACCTCCACCTCGCGGCAGTCGGCGGCCTCGGCCTCGACGACGAGCTTGCGGTCGTAGCGGGCGGCCTCGTCGAGGCCGGCGGTCAGCTCCGCCGCATCCCGCGCCTTGGAGATGCCGACGCTGGAGCCGAGGTTGGCGGGCTTGACGAACATGGGATAGCCGAGCCTCTCCTCCAGCTCGCTCCGCACGGCCTCCGGCTCGGCGCGCCAGCGGCTGCGCAGCACCGGGGCGTACTCCACCTGGTCGAAGCCCTCGGCCTGGAAGACCCGCTTCATCATGTCCTTGTCCATGCCCACCGCCGAGCCGAGGACGCCGGATCCCACGTAGGCGACGCCGGCCAGCTCCATCAGGCCCTGCACGGTGCCGTCCTCGCCGTAGGGGCCGTGGAGGATGGGGAAGATGACGTCCACCGCCTGGGTGCCGGCGGTGCCGTTCTGCATGACCAGATCGCCCCCCGGGTAGTCGAGGGCCACGGGCTGGAGGCCCTCGCCCCCCACCCGGCCCGCGGCCAGCAGGGCCGTGGCGTCGCCGGCGGCCAGCCAGCGGCCGTCGCGGTCGATGCCGATCATGGTGACCTCGTACTTCTCGCGATCGATCGACTCCAGCACGGAGCGCGCCGAGGTGACGGAGACCTCGTGCTCGGCGGAGCGGCCCCCGAAGAGGACGCCGACCCGGATCTTGTCGGCCATTTGGGGTTGCGCCTTTCTGTGTGGTCAAAGGGGGGGTGTCACGAAGATACACAGGCGGCCGCAAACCGGCCCCCCGGATCCTTGCCCGGCCGCCGCGGCGCGAGGTAGATTGGCCTGCCCTTGCAGGAGGATCCAACCCTTGATCAGAGCCCTGCTCGCCGTCGCCGCGGGGATCGCCGTCGCCTTCGGCGGCATCGCCCTGTTCCAGTCCCTCGGCCACCAGCTCTACCCGCCGCCCGAGGGCCTCGACCCGTCCGACCCGGAGGCGTTCGCCGAAATCGTCGGCCAGATGCCGGTGGGCGCCCTGCTCATGGTCCTGCTCGCCTACGCGCTGGGCACCTTCTGCGGCGCCTGGCTGGCGGCGCGCATCGCCGGCCGGCCCTTCCCCGCTCTGCTCGTGGGCGGCGTGATGATGCTCGCCGGTATCTCCAACCTGGCGGTGATCCCGCACCCGTTGTGGTTCATGGTGCTCAGCGTTCTCGTCTTCGTGCCCTCGGCCTGGCTCGCCAGCCGCGTGGCCGGGGTCCACCCCTCGTGAGCGCCGCCCCTGCGCGGGCGCGAGTGCCCGCCGACGCCCGCACGGTCTCCGTCTTCTGCGCCGGCTGCCGGACGCGGCTGCTGCGCTACCGCAAGGGGGGCGACGGCGGCCTCGTGAAGATCCGCCCCGAGCGCATCGCCGAGGACTTCACCGGCGGCGACTACCGCTGCCCACGGTGCGGCCAGCTCTTCGCCCGCGAGCGCGGCCCCGGCGGCGGCCCCGCCTTCCTCATCGGCGGCAAGGTCTTCACCCGGGGCCTGCGCCGGCGATGAGCGAATCCTCGGCCTCCCCCGCTCCCGCCTTCGGCCGGACTCGCGAGGTCGACGTCCTCGTCGTCGGCGCGGGCTCCGTCGGCGTCTGCAGCGCCTGGTTCCTGCGCCAGGCCGGCGCCGAGGTCGTCCTCCTCGACAAGGGGGCCGTCTGCTCGGGCAGCTCCCATGGCAACGCCGGCCTCGTCGTGCCCAGCCACAGCGTGCCCCTGGCCGAGCCGGCGGCCCTGCGCGCCGGGTTGCGCTACATGATGAGCCCGGACAGCCCCTTCTACATCAAGCCGCGCCTCGACGGCGACCTGCTGCGCTGGCTGTGGCGCTTCCGCCGCGCCGCCACCCAGGCCCGCGTCGACCGGGCGGTCCCGATCCTCCGCGACCTTCACCTCGAGAGCCGCGGCCTCTTCCGCGAGATCGCCGACAGCGGCCTCGACTTCGGCTACGGCGAGATCGGGCGGCTGATGCTGTGCGACACCCCGGAGGGGCTCGCCGCCGCCGAGGAGGAAGCCCGCCACATGGGCGCCGCCGGCATCGAGGTGGAGAGCCTGGACGCGGCCGAGGCCGCCGCGAGACTGGGCGGCTTCGAGGTCCGCTGCGTGGGCGGCGTCTTCTACTCCCAGGACTCCCACATGGACCCCGGACGCTTCGTGCGCGGCCTCGCCGGCCGCGCCGCCGAGGCCGGTGTCACCGTCGTCGAGGGGGCGGAGGTACTGCGGCTGCTGACCCGCGGCGACGCCGTCGAGGCGGTGGAGACGACTCGCGGCGCCTTCCGCCCCCGGCAGCTGGTCCTGGCCGCCGGCTCCTGGAGCCCGGAGCTGGCCCGCGGCCTCGGCGTGAAGGCGCCGATCCAGCCGGCCAAGGGATACTCGGTCACCGTCGAGTCCCCGGAGGGCACGCCGGAACTGCCCCTCATGCTGACCGAGGCCCGGGTGGCGATGACGCCCATGGGCCGGGGGCGGGTGCGCTTCGCCGGCACCCTGGAGCTGGCCGGCATGGACCTGTCGATCAACCAGCGGCGCGTCGACGCCATCATGCGCGGCGTGCCGCGCTACATCCCCCACTGGGACCCTTCGAGCTTCCGCGTCCACGAGGTCTGGCGCGGGCTGCGGCCTTGCACCCCCGACGGCATGGCCCTCCTCGGCCGGCCGCGGCGGTGGCGCAACGTGGTGGTCGCCGCGGGCCACGCCATGATCGGCCTCTCCCTGGGGCCGGTGACCGGGCGCATCGTCTCCCGGCTGGTGGCCGGCGAGGAGCCCGGCCACGACCTGGACCTGCTCGATCCCGACCGCTTCTCCTGAGAAAGGGCGACATGCTACCCATCGACCTGGGCAACCTCTACCTCGACCGGCGGGCGGAGTCCCGCTCCCTGAGCGCCGAGAACCCCGACGGCGCCGTCGGCGGCGGCGCCCGCGCCGAGCCCGGCCCCGGCAGCGCCGCCCGCGACCTCGGCAAGGGCTGGAAGGTGCGGCCGTGCCTGAAACTGGCCCCCGGCAGCACCACCACCCTGATGGACCACGAGGGACCCGGCGTCATCCGCCACATGTGGTTCACCTTCCGCAACAGCTTCTACCGCTCGGTCATCCTGCGCATCTACTGGGACGGACAGGACCACCCCTCGGTGGAGGCGCCCCTGGGCGACTTCGGCTGCAACGCCTGGAACGAGCGCCAGGACGTGCTCGGCGCGCCGGTCAACGTCAACCCCCACGGCGGCATGAACGTCTACTTCCCCATGCCCTTCCGGAAGCACGCCCGCATCACCGTGGAGAACGACGGCGTCAACGAGCTGTCCGGGTTCTTCTACACGATCAACTACACGCTGGAGGAGGTCCCGGCCGAAGCCCTCGCCTTCTGCGCCCAGTGGCGGCGCACGAACCCGCTGCCCTACGCGCAGGAGTACGTCATGGCCGACGGCATCCGAGGCCGCGGCCAGTACGTGGGCACCTTCATGGCCTGGCAGCAGAACAGCGCCGGCTGGTGGGGCGAGGGCGAGATCAAGATGTTCCTCGACGGCGACGGCGAGGACCCGACGATCTGCGGCACCGGCACGGAGGACTACTTCTGCGGCGCCTGGGGCTTCGACCGCCGCGACTTCTCGGGACCCTACGCCGGCTTCCGGCAGGTGGTGAAGACCTCCGGCGAGCCGGGCTGCCGCATGACCTTGTACCGCTTCCACGTCCACGACCCCGTGTTCTTCAAGAGCGGCCTGCGGGTCCACATGCAGGCCCTCGGCTGGCGCTCGGAGGGCCGCTACCTGGCCCTGCAGGACGACATCTCCTCCGTCGTCTACTGGTACCAGACGCTGCCGTCGGCGGCCCTTCCCGAGCTGCCCGACGCGGACGCGCGGGAGGTGATCTGAGCCGAAGCTCCCTTCCAGGCCGCGGCTCTGGGAGGGCGGACAGGACGTATCTGCAGTCCGAAAGCTCGGTCTGGTCAGTCCGGCACAAATGTTGCTTTGGGAGGATTGACCCGCCATGATTCGAGAGCTACTTTCGCAGACTGATTTGCGCCTGCCCGCCCGGGAGTCGCCACCCTCGTTCCCATCCTTCGGCACGAGACCCAAACGCAAGGGGCCCTTCGACCTTCCCACACCTTCCCAGAGTCTCCCAACGAGGAGCCGGCCACGGTCTGGGGGAGCCAGTGATCTTCACTGAGGACGTTCGTACTCTGCCAGCCTATGGAGTCGTCGAGGTTGCGCACTATCTGCGCATCCCATCTTCCACATTGAGGTCCTGGTTTCGCGGCGGCCGTGGCTTTGCGCCCATATTCCATCTTCCAGTGGGCAGCGACCAACTCTCCTTCACCAATCTGGTGGAAGCGCATGTTCTTGGTTTCATCCGGAAGAGACACAGGATCTCCTTCCAAAGGATGCGTCGCACCATTGACTATATGCAGGGGGCCTTTGCCTCCGGGCATCCCCTTGCCGAACTGGACATAGACACCGACGGCATCGATCTCTTCGTAACCCGGATTGCAGTATCGAGGAGTGGCCAGTTGGTTCTCCGAGAGTTGATCGAAGCAAGTCTGAGCCGAATTGACAAGGAGGATGGACTTGCCGTTCGGCTGTTTCCCCTCACCACCAGAGCGGCCGACTCACTGAGCGAACCACGCATTGTCGTAATCGATCCAAGCAAGTCCTTTGGTCGTCCATCCATCTTTGGAACCGGAATACCCACTGCTGTCATAGCCGAGCGTTTCGGGGCCGGCGAGTCCATCGAAGAGTTGTCCTATGACTATGGGCGAGAGCCGCTCGAAATCCAGGCAGCCATCCGGTTCGAAGCCCAAGGCCTCCCCCTCGCCGCCTGACCTACCTCCGCTCTTTCTGGATCACTCCATAGGAAGCAGGATTGTTGTACAGGTACTTCGAGATGAAGGGGTTGTGGTGCATACACTCGAGGAGCATTTCGACCCCGCCGCGGCTGACGAGAAGTGGATCGCTGAAGTTGGAGAACGCGGTTGGATTGTGATCACAAAGGATCGAAGGATCAGGTACAGGCAGCATGAGAGGATGGCCGTCAAGAACGCAGGAGTGGCATTGTTCGTACTGATCAGCAGCAATCAGCGCGGAGAGAGCATGGCCGCTGCACTGGCAAAGGCCGTTCCCCGACTTGGGCGTTTCCTCGCTGCCCACGATAGGCCGTTTATCGCCAAAGTGTACCGAGATGGGACGCTGGCCCTGGACTGCAAGCTGTGAGAGTACCGCTCCACCGGGCGCATCTACGGCACTACCGGCGCCAGCGGGAGCTTGTCGTCAATGGGGACCCTGCGTACCTTGCGCCGTTCCCCCTTCGCGACGGCAGCGGACCTCCACCGGAGCGCGTAACCGCACATGGCTGACCGGGTACTCGTCTTCATCGGCAACTACACCAGCGGTGACGACGCCGCCATCTACTACGGCGAGGCCGACCCTGATTCGGGGGCCCTGCGCATCCACGGCCGCACCCCCTGCGAGGACAACCCCTCCTTCCTGGCCCTGCATCCCAACGGCCGGTTCCTCTACGCCGTGAACGAGGTCGCGCACTTCGACGGCGGCGGCGCCGTGAGCGCCTTCTCCATCGACGCCGACTCGGGGGCCCTCACCTTCCTCAACCTGCAGCCCACGGGCGGCTCGGCGCCGTGCCACAACACCGTCGACCACAGCGGCCGCTACGTCCTCAGCGCCAACTACGGCGGCGGCAGCGTCTCCATGCACCCGGTGCGGGGCGACGGCAGCCTGGGCGAGATCTCCGACTTCCATCAGCACGAGGGCTCGAGCGTCGACCCGGGGCGCCAGCAGGGGCCGCACGCCCACTCGATCAACGTCGATCCCGACAACGGCTTCGCCTTCTGCGCCGATCTCGGCCTCGACGAGATTCTGGTGTACGCCCTCGACCTGGAGGCCGGCCGGCTGGTCCCCCGCGGCTCGGGCCGGGTGACCCCCGGCGGCGGTCCCCGGCACATGGCCTTCCACCCCAACCGTCGCTTCGCCTACGTCATCAACGAGATGTCCAACACCATCACGGTCTTCGCCCGCGGGGACGACGGCGGCTCCCTGATCGAGGTCGAGGAGGTGACCACCCTCCCCGCCGGCTACGCCGAGACCACGCACACCTCCGACATCCACCTGTCGTCCGACGGCCTCTTCCTCTACGGCTCCAACCGCGGCCACGACTCGATCGCCGCCTTCGCCGTCGACGCCGGCAGCGGACAGCTCACCCTCCTCGGCCACACGCCGGTGCCGTCGGCGCCGCGCAACTTCGCCATCGACCCCACGGGCCGCTGGCTCCACTCGGGCGGACACCACACGGACCGCATCGCCAGGCTCCGCGTCGACGGGTCGGGCCGGCTCGAGGACACGGGAGAGAGCGTGGAGACCCCTTCCCCGGTGTGCATCAGGATGCTTCGCTGAGAAACCGCCCGCCCCGGCTGCGCGTCGGAATCGACAGCGCCGCGAGGCCACGGTCTGAAGGAGGCCATCATCCAACCGAACAAGCTCCGCCAGCTCCTCAAGGACGGGAAGCCGACCCTCGGCACCCACGTGCACACCACCTGGCCCAACGTCGTCGAGATCCTGGGTCAGACCGGCCTCTACGACTACGTCGAGTTCGTCGCCGAGTACGGCCCCTACGACCTCTACGCCTTCGACGACATCTGCCGCGCCGCCGAGCTCCACGACCTCGGCACGATGATCAAGGTCGAGCAGGAGCCGCGCTCGTGGATCGCCCAGCGCGCCATCGGCTCGGGCTTCGAGTCGGTCCTGTTCTCCGACAGCCGCGGCGTCGACGACGCCCGAGAGTGCCTGCGCATCGCCCGTCCCGACACCCCGGAGGACGGCGGCACCTACGGCGTCGCCTCGCGGCGGTTCACCCACGCCGGCTACGGCGGATCGATGGACTACGTGCAGACCCTGCGCGACATCGTCGTCGTCCTGATGATCGAGAAGAAGGGGGCCGTGGAGAGCCTGGATCAGATCCTAGAGCTGCCCATCGACATGGTGCAGTGGGGGCCGTCCGACTACTCCATGAGCGTCGGCAAGGCCGGCCAGGGAGGGTCGCCCGAGATCAAGGCGGTGGAGAAGCGCGTCATCGAGGCCTGCCTGGCTGCCGGCGTGCACCCGCGCGCCGAGATCGGCGGCGCCGACGGCGCCAGGTACTACCTCGACCTGGGGGTCCGGCACTTCTGCATCGGCACCGACGTCTCCATCCTGTTCAACTGGTGGAAGGCGAACGGCGACGACCTGCGCAAGGCCGTGGACGGTGCCTGAGAGAAGGGCCTCGCCATGACCCTGGCCCCGGCCCGCCTGGACCCCCGCAAGTTCCGCGATCCCGACATCACCGCCGGCGGCGAGGAGCGGGCCCGGGTGGCTCTGACCCGCCTCGACACCCTCTGGTTCAACACGGGTACCCTCTGCAACCTCACCTGCGCCAACTGCTACATCGAGTCGAGTCCGCGCAACGACCGTCTCGCCTACCTCACGGCGGCCGAGGTCTCCACCTTCCTCGACGAGATCGAGCGCGGCGGGCTGGGCACCCGCGAGATCGGCTTCACCGGCGGCGAGCCCTTCCTGAACCCCGACATCCTCGACATGCTCGGGGAGGTTCTGGAGCGGGGCTTCGAGTGCCTGGTGCTGACCAACGCCATGCGGCCGATGATGAAGTGCGGCGAGGAACTGCTGAGGCTGCGAGACGCCTGCGGCGACCGGCTGGCGATCCGCGTCTCCATCGACCACTACGACCCGGTCCTGCACGAGGAGGAACGGGGGCCGCGCTCCTGGGCGCCCATGGTCGAGGGCCTGCGCTGGCTCTCGGACTCCGGCTTCAACCTGACCGCCGCCGGACGCACCCTCTGGGGCGGCGGGGAGGACGAGCTGCGCGCCGGCTTCGGCCGTCTCTTCGCCGACCTCGGGGTCATCATCGACGCCGCCGACCCCGCCCGGCTGGTACTCTTCCCGGAGATGGACACGTCCGTCGACGTGCCGGAGATCACCAGCGGCTGCTGGGAGATCCTCGGCCAGTCCCCCGACGACGTCATGTGCGCCTCGTCGCGCATGGTGGTCAAGCGCAAGGGCGAGCCAGCCCCCGTCGTCCTCTCCTGCACCCTCCTGCCCTATGACGAGGCCTTCGAGATGGGCGCGACCCTGGCCGAGGCCTGGGGGCCGGTGAAGCTCAACCATCCCCACTGCGCCAAGTTCTGCGTCCTCGGCGGGGCCCGCTGCTCCGCCTGACCCGCTAGTCCAGCAGCTCGATCCGCCCCGAGGCGCTCTGCCGCTGCACGCACAGCAGCAGGTCGCCGCGCCCCACCCGGATCTCCACCGGGCTGGCCGTGACCTCGTTCGAGATGCCGTCGCGGCGGCCCGGGACGAGGCTCTCCCCCCGCAGG
The DNA here is from genome assembly GCA_964291625.2 of Candidatus Latescibacterota bacterium. Classification (GTDB taxonomy): domain Bacteria; phylum Latescibacterota; class UBA2968; order UBA8231; family UBA8231; genus UBA8231. The sequence continues at coordinate 1,870,903 of OZ220089.1, forward strand.
GGCCACCTCAGGCCCTCGGTTTCGATGCCGCCGGCCGGTCCGTCGAGCGGGCACAGGGAGAGCTTCTGCCCCACGTCGGCGCGGAAGCGCACCCGGCCGCGGATCAGGCGGATCTCGCAGTGGTCGTCGATCAGGCGCAGGTCCAGCCGCTCGCCGAAAGTCCGCAGCAGGCTCAGGTTCCACAGGGTGTGGTCGGTGCGCCCCCCGGTGAAGCCCAGCAGGTCGGCTTGGCCGACCCCTATCTCCAGGGCCAGCCGCAGGATCTTCTGCATGTCCGTTCCCGTGTCGTCGGCGTCGACGCGGACGAGGCGGTCGGCGCCGATCCCCTCCATCCCCGGGCCGCTGACCGAGTCGAGGTCGCCGGCGATGTAGTCGGGGGCGCGACCGAGGCGCCGGGCGGTGTCGGCGCCGCCGTCGGCGCACAGGACCAGGTCGGCCTCGCGGACGCAGGCGGCGAACAGCTCCCGCGAGGGGGGCTCGCCGTTGCCGACGATCAGCGCCGAGCGGCCGCCCATGGCCTTCAGTCCCCCGCCGGCAGCCGCGCCGTCAGCCGCAGGCCCACCTGGCGCGGGTCCCCATAGCTCTTGTAGAGCTTCTTCTCGTAGTCGGGCGGCTCGAGACGGAAGTAGAATCCCCTCACCGCGTAGCGTTGATCGAGAAGGTTGCGGCCCCACATCTGCAGGGACCACGCACCCCAGCGGTAGGAGATGTGGCCGTTGATCAACTGGTAGGGTTCCGAGACCTGGTTGTGGCTGCCCGAGTAGAAGAACTCGTCCATGCCCACCACCTCCCAACGCCCGCCAAGGCCCGACCGATGGCGATACTCGCCTCCCAGGCTGAAGGTGTACTCCGGCGCGTGGGCGGCGGCCCGACCGCCTCGCGTCTCAGATCCCTTGTCGGTCTCGAAGGTATAGGGATCCACGTGGGTCTTCAGGAATCCCAGCGAGCCGAACAGATGCAGTCCGGGCAGCGGCCGGTATCTCTGTTCCAGCTCGATGCCGCTGCTGCGCCCCTTGGAGGCATTGTCTATGAAGAAGGAGAAGCTGTTGGGGTCGTCGGGATTCTGCTGCCTGGAGAGGCTGACCTGCTGGTCGAACCGCAGGGTGTGGAAGAGCGTCAGCGCTGTTCCCCCCATGCGCAGACCCGTCTCGAGGTTGGTCACGTACTCCGGGTCGAAGGGCCGGTCGCGATCGCTCAGGCGCGGGTTCTGATTCACGCCGCCGGCCCGGTAGCCCCGCGAGACTGCACCGTAGATGGTCGTACCGGGAGCCAGCCGCCAAGTCAGGGCGAGCTTGCCGCCGCTGAGCCACTGAGCCACGTCGAAGCTCACGTCGTCTTCGTCCGCCGTGGCCCCTTGATAGGAAGTCGAATTGCGGTCCAGACGAAGATTGAAGGCCAGCTTCACGGCATCGCCCAGACCTCGGCTGTACTGACCGTAGAATGCCAGGTTGTCCACCTCGAAGGTGCTGTTGTGATCGATGGGGACAGAGCTGCCGAAGACCCAGCTGGTGGCATCGTCCGATTCTTCGAGGGCTTTGAGGAAGGTCCCCGCAACCGCCTCTCCATGGCCGCCCAGATCGCTCTTCAGCAGGCGCAGTTCCTGGGTGAAGGTCGTGCGCTCCCGGAGGGTTCGGTCGAAGAAGTCGTTGGTCCATCCATCCCTCTCGGGATCGAGGTTGTACGGTTCCCCGCGCCAGTACTCCTCGTCATTCCCCCAGTCGCCGTCGAAGCTGTACTCCAGTTCGGTCTTCGACCAAGCCGTGATCGAGACCAGTTCCAGACCTCCGAGGGGGGCCTCCGCCTTGAGGGAGAAGGCGGTGGTCTCCTGGTGGTCCTTGCCCGGATTGTCGGAATGGGTGACCAGCTCCTCGTTGTTGTCGTGGGCCCAGGCATCGTAGCCATTGTCCAGGTTGGCGCTGAAAACGGTGCCCAGGAGACGCAGGCCGTTGTCGAGAGTGTAGCGCACCTTGGCACGGCCGAACCTCTCCCATCGGCGGTTGGAATCCTCTCGATCCAGAAACAGGTTGCTCCTGAAGCCGTTGGACCTGGCTTCGTGGTAGCCGGCGCGGATCGCCAGTCTCTCACTCAGCGGCACATTTACGGTAGCGGCGGCCTGCAGCAGGTCGTCGTTGCCCCGGGAGACGGTGACCCCGTGGCTTGAGAACGGCAGCGGATCGGCCGACTCCATGCTGATCAGGCCGGCCATGGCGTTGGGCCCGAAGATCGTCGACTGGGGGCCCTTGAAGATCTCGACACGGTCCAGGTCGAAGAGCACGCCGGCCGTGCCCAGGCCGCTCAGGTCGACGCCGTCGAGGACGAAGCCGACCAGGTAGTTGGGCGGCTTCTCGCCGACGAAGTGGCTGTTCTCCCCCATGCCCCGGATCTGGAAGTAGCGTGGCCGGGACGTGCCGCCGGCCCAGTTGAGGTTGGGCACGGCCTGGATGAGATCCTGGAAGTGGTGGCCCTCGGCTCCCTGCAGGCGCCGCCGGTCGAGGACGGTCACCGAGGAGGCGACCTCCGCCAGGGCCTGCTCGATCAGCCCGCCGGTGACCACGGTCTCGGGCACCGGCAGGGCCACGGGAACGAGCCGCACCGTGAGGGGCAGCGCCGCTTCCGGCCCGGCGTGGAGGACCGCCGGCTCGTAGCCGACGTGACTGACGATCGCCGAGTCACCCGCGGCCAGGGAGAGCTCGAAGCGGCCGTCGCCGTCGGCCGCGACGACGCCCTCTGCGGAGGTCAGATGGGCGCCCGCCAGGGGCTCCCCGGTCGAGGCGTCGACGACGGTGCCGCGAAGGGTATCTGCGGTGGCGCCGGAAGCGGCGAGGAGAATGGCGATCGACGCCAGGACGGCGCCGAGGGGAATCGCGTTGCGCATGAGAAAGGCCGCTTTCTCCAGCAGGGGAAAGCGGCCGTCCAGGGCGCCTGTCCGTTTCCCTACGCTGGAATGATCCAGGTCAGGTTCGAAGGGTATCTGATCTCAGGCCGGAGCACCGGCCACCCCCAACGGTTGTCGTCTCTCAAGGTAGGCGGCGTGGAGAAGGGGTCAAGAGAACCTCGGCTGCCATGAGGGGTGGTCCTCGAGGTCTCGGGATCTCCACGGACCGCCGTGACGGACAGCGCACACCGCGGTTCGCTGGAGCAGCCATCGAGGCCGGCGTGCTGGTGCCGGCCATGCGGAATCGGTCCGGGAGATGCGGGCATGTTACCTCCGGTGTCATGAGTGTGGCATCCGGGAGGCGCGGAGAGGGACCCCTGGAAGATCCGGGAGACCTCCACGCTCACGAGGCGGGTCCCTCGACACAGGGACGGGAACCGGGCATGGAGGTTGCTTGGCTTTCCCTTGAGTCGTCATATTCCCCCCATCCCCCTGCAGTTGGAAGGAGCCGCGGCGATGCCCGAAGGCGCCACCCCCCAATCCCGACCCACCCCCGAAGAGTTGCACAGGGGCCTCGGCTTTCTGCGGGAAGATATCCAGGATCTGCGCAACCAGGTAGGGAGCGTTCATCACCGCATCGACGAGACCAACCGGTCTTTGGGCGAGCGTATCGTCGAAACCAACCGGTCTTTGGGCCAGCGTATCGACGAGACCAACCGGTTCCTGGGCGAGCGTATCGACGAGACCAACCGGTCCCTGGGCGAGCGTATCGACGAGACCAACCGATCCCTGGGCGAGCGTATCGACGAGACCAACCGGTCCCTGGGCGAGCGTATCGACGAGACCAACCGGTCCCTGGGCGAACGCATCGACGAGACCAACCAGTCCCTGGGCGAGCGTGTCGACGAGACCAACCGCCGTATCGACGAGACCAACCGATCCCTGGGCGAGCGCATCGACGAGACCAACCGGTCCCTGGGCGAGCAGATCCAGACGCTGCACAAGGGCATGCAAGCCAACTTCAGGTGGACCATGACCACCCTGGTCGCCATCACCGGCATCCTCATCGGGGTTATCAAACTCTGACGGCAGGCCCAGGGGCCTGCCTCTCGCAAGCGGTATCCAGCATTGGCGAGCGCCGCCCGGTGTGGGCCGCCGGACGCCCCGGTCCAGCCGCTGGAGAGGCATACCTCCCGAGAGATCAGGACCTCCGGGAGGCGCCGGAGACGACCACCGCGATTGGTCCCTCCTGGGCAGATGCCTAGTTTACGGCGCCCCATGTCCCCAAGCCGCCCACATCCTCCCCCCTCTGTCCCGCCCCACCCGCCCCTGTGCTGACCTCCTGGCGCGCCCCGGCGGTGATGCTGCTCTTCGTCGCCGGCCTCTACGTCCTCGCCCGCCCGTGGCTGATCGAGCGCTTCGGGCTGGTGACCTGCCTGATCGTCGTCCTCGCCGCCTGCCTGGCGGCCGGCATCGGCGCCGCCGCCTGGCAGGCCCGCCGCCGGCGCTACGCCTGCCCGGACTGCGAGCACCTCTTCGGCGCCTCCACCATGCGCCATCTGCTGAGCCAGGACTGGTTCGGGCGGGTGCGCTGCCGCTGTCCCTCCTGCGGGCGGGTCCATCACTGCCAGCCGGTGGGATCCGGGGCGGGCTGAAGGATCAGCCTCCGGCCAGCCTCTCCACGGCGGCCGCCACCTCCCGGCGCCGCACCTCGATCGGCGCCGGGTCCTTCGTGAAGCGGGTCAGGGAAACCCTGATCTCCGGCGGCACCGACAACAGCGCCTCCAACCGGCCGCGCTCGGCCTCGACCAATTCCGTCCCCGAGCGCAGCGACCGCCTCAACATCGCCAGGTACTCGTAGTCCTCGATGCCGTCGCGCAGCATCTCCCAGCGCACGCTCTCCACGGGGCCGGCCAGCACCGGAGCCCCCCCGGGAGCCCCCGGGGGTGGGTAGAGAAAGCGGCCGTCGCCGTTGCCCCACGGCCTCCGGGAGCCCACGGACCCGGAGTGGAGCGACACCCAGCTCATGGGGTCCTCGTACGGGTCCTGGAGGCCTTCGGGATAGGCGGCGGCGCTCGTCCAGTAGTTGGTCGCCCACACGAGGATCCCGTCGACGCCGGCCTGCCACGTCTGCCACAGCCAGACGCGCGGATCGGTGCCGGCGCGGTCGATGAACAGGCCGGGGTAGGGCGCCTTCGGCACCGTGCACAGGTACCACCAGAAGCGGTCTCCCGCCTCCCGGCGCGGGGCCGAGGCCGCCGGGTCGAAGCGGCTCGCCAGCGGGCACCAGAGGTCGGGGCCCCCTGCCAGCGCCGGCTCGACCTGCTCGGTGAGCATGCGGCGCAGACCGGGGGCGGCCTCCGCCAGCCGGCGGAAGCCGTCCATGACGAAGGCGTAATCCTTCGGCTGCGGCTCGTCGAACCAGTAGACGAAGGCCTCGTCCAGCCAGCCCTTGCCGCGCAGGTGGCGCTCCAGGGCGCCGGCCCAGCCGCGGAACAGGGCCTGGTACTGCGGCGTGTCCGCGGCGAATCCGCGCAGCGCCGGTTCCCGCCGCCGGTGATAGCTGCCGCCCCCCATGCCGGGCAGGCGCAGGCGGAAGGTGTTGAAGCCGTGCTCCTCGATCGCCCGCGTCATGGCCGCGTCCCAGGCGGTGAAGTCGATCTCCGGCTCGATGACCTCTCCTTCGGCGACGGCGCGTCCCGCCAGGTCCGGCCAGGTAGTCACGGGCGGATCGAGAGGGGCGGGATCGTAGGGGGAGATGTGATGGCGGGAGAAGCTCTCGAGATAGAGATCGAGGAGGAGCCGGCGGTCGGCCTCGTCGTCGACGCCGTGATAGCGCCAGATGTGGCCGGGGTGGAACCCGAAGGCGGTCTCGCAGGTCATGCGGCGGGGGAGGTCGAAGCCGAAGACCTCGACGCGCAGAGGAACGCGGGTCTCGTAGTCGGCGGCCGTCAGCACGAGGGCCCCCTCGTAGGTCCCGGCGGGGGTCGAGGGCGGCACGGATACGCGGACCCAGAAGGGCTGATTGCGCCGCGCCGGCAGGTCGAGGGCGGAGTCGATGGGAAGGAGGGGATCGGGCCACCACGCCGCTTCGCCGGCCAGGTCGGTGGGGCGCCGCACCGGCACGTATCCCACGCGCAGCACCTCGATGCGATCGGCGGGGATGCCCGCGCCCTCCGGGCCGGTCAGGTCGGTGGGCCGCAGGCGCAGCCCGCGCAGGGGGTAGCCGGGGCGCAGGACGAGCTGGGCCGCCTCGGTCTCGTTGCCGGCGGCCGAGATCGCGATCGACGTGCCCCGCCGCCGCGGCGCGGCCCTCGTGCGCGACACCTTCCAGCCGGAGGAGGCCCACCACACCGCCGGGTCGGCGCTCTCGGCGCTCAGCAGCTCGCCGTAGCCGTCGGCGTGCAGCATCGACAGGGCCAGATCGGCCTCGGCCCTCCAGAGCCCGTCCGCCTGCACCTGCAGGTGCAGGACGAGGGCGCCCGTCCCCGAGATGCGGCAGGGCACGGCGAGGTGGTTCTCCCCCGGGTGGAGCTCCACCGGCCGCCAGCCCCCTTCCGGCGGCTCCTCCCCGAGGGCCCCCGTCACCGCGCGCACCCGGGCCGGCAGCGTCTCGGCGGAGGAGCTGTGGACGAGCAGGCGCAGGGTGTCGGCCAGACCCGGCCGCAGCAGGCCCGGGTCCTGCACCCGGCAGCGCAGGGACCCCGCCCGTCCGCCTTCCGACACCAGGAGGGTGGACCCCTCCCCCTCCGGGACCTCCCCGTCGAGGCGGGCCTGGTACCCGTAGTCGTCCACCTGGAAGGCGCCGCCGCCCTCGCCGGCCGCGCGCAGACGCACCCGCACGGCGGCGGCGGGCAGCAGCGAGTCGGGCACGTCGAAGGAGGTGGAGGCGACCTCCGGCATCACCCCGAGGGGGATCCACCCGCCGCCGGTGGAGACCTCGACGAGCAGGTGGCCCCCGGTGTGGTGGTTGAGGTTCACGCGGAGTCCTGCCTCCCGCTGCGGGAAGTCCCCCACCTCGTGCCGGAAGACGACCTCCTGGCCGGGGCCGAAGACCCAGCGGTAGGTGTTGAAGCCGGCGTCGTGGCTCTCCAGGGGCCGGCTGATGTTGGCCAGCGGCGTGTGCTGGGGGGAGTCGAAGACGTACCGGCCCGCCTCGAGGCGCTCCCCCTGGCCGAGGCGCAGACCGCCGCCCACGAGGCGGTGCACGGCGCGCACCCGGTCCAGCTCGATGTCGTCGAAGGCCGCGGCGCCGGGCAGCCGCCACTGGCCGAAGCGCAGCCAGCGGTACGGGTTCGAGGCCGAAGGGGCGGCGAAGCTGGAGCTGAACCACCGCCACTCGAAGCCGGTCTCCCCCAGGTCGCGGTTGGCGAATCCCGCCCCCGAGGTGACGGTGCCGCCGCCGCTCCCCTCCAGGCGCCGCGCCCGGAAGCGCACGCGGTAGTGGCCGCCGGCCTCGAAGGCGAGGGAGTCCGAGCGCCACCAGCCCGAGCCCCGGCCATCGCCGCGGACGACGATCCCGGGATCGCCGGCGATGGTCCGCCACTCTCCCTCGCCGCGCAGGCTCCATCCGGCCGGCAGGGAGTCCCCCCGGGCAAAGGTGGGGTTGGGCGCCTTCTGGGCCTGGGCAGCGGTCAGACAGCCCGCGCACAGAGCGAGGACGATTCGATACTTCGGCACGGGACGGCTCCGGGCTCTTGCGATGGTGCCGGCGCCGGGCGAATCTAACCGCCGTGAACCGCGTCGAGAAGCTCCACATCGGCATCGCCGGCGCCTGCGCCCGGGGGCGGGCCTTCCTGACGGGGCTCTCGGCCCGGGAGTCGGTGGCCTGCGTCGCCGCCGTGTGCGATACCGACGTCGAGGGCCTGCGGCAGGTCCGCCGCCAGACCGGCGCCGAGCACGCCTTCACCTGTTTCGACGACCTGCTCTCCTGCGGCGGCCTCGACGCCGTGGTCGTGGCCACGCCGATGCACCTCCACGCCGGGCAGTCCACCGCCGCCCTCGACGCCGGCCTGCACGTGCTCAGCGAGGTCACCGCCGCCGTCGACCTCGAGCAGTGCCGGCGCCTGGTGCTCGCCGCCCACCGTTCCCCCGGCCTCTACATGCTGGCCGAGAACTGCAACTACACGGTGCCCAACCTCGTGGTGGCCGCCCTCGTCGACCAAGGCCTCTTCGGCACCCCCTACTTCGCCGACGGCGAGTACCTCCACGAGGTGAAGGCCCTCAACGAGCGCACCCCCTGGCGGCGGCGCTGGCAGACCGGCGTCGACGGGATCACCTACGGCACCCACAGCCTCGGGCCGATCCTGCGGTGGCTGCCGGGGCGGATCACGGAGGTCTGCTGCGCCGGCAGCGGCCATCATCATCTCGACCCCCGGGGCGATCCCTACCACCAGGACACGCACGTCATGCTCGGCCGGCTCTCCGGCGGCGGGCTGGTCAAGGTGCGCGTCGACATGATCTCCGACCGCCCCAGCGTGACCACCACCTACCAGCTCCAGGGGACGGACGGCTGCTACGAGTCGTCCCGCGCCCCGGGCGAGCGGCACCGCCTGTGGCTGCGGTCGCGCTCGCCGGACGAGGGCACCTGGCTCGACCTGGAGGACCTGGTGGAGGAGTTCCTGCCGGCGCGCTGGAGCGGCACCGTCGACGACGCGCACGGCCACGGCGGCAGCGACACCCGCGTGATCTGCGCCTTCGTCGATGCCGCGCGCGGGGACGCCCCGGCCGAGTTGGGGGTTCACGAGGCCATGGACCAGACCCTGCCGGGCCTGGTGAGCCAGACCTCCATGGCCGCCGGCGGCGGCTGGCAGCCGGTGCCGGACAGCCGCGCCTGGACGGGGACGCCGTGAGCCCCAGGCCCCAGCTGATCATGCGCCGGCCCCACCTGCGGGAGGTGCCGGCCGCGGTCCCTCCCGAGGGCTACGAGCTGCGCCACTTCCGCCCCGGCGACGAGGCGGGCTGGAACGCGCTCATGGACCTGGCCTTCGAGCGCCGGGCGGGGCAGTCCGACTTCGCGCGCGAGATGGCCGCCGACGACCCCTACCGGCCGGAGCGGGTCAAGCTGGTCCTCGACGGGACGGGGCGCATCGTGGCCACCGCCTCGTGCTGGCGCCTGCCCCGGTTCGGCGATGAGGCGGCCATGCTGCACTGGGTGGCCCGCCACCCCGGCCACGGCGGCCGGGGCCTCGGCGGGCTGGTGTCGCTGGCCGCCCTGCACCAGGCCGCCGCCGAGGGCCTCCGGCGGGCCTTCCTGCTCACCGACGACTTCCGCGTTGCCGCCCTCCGGATCTACCTGCGCATGGGGTTCGAGCCCGTCATCGCCCACGGGAGCCATCCCGACCGCTGGCGCCGGATCCTGGAGGACCTGGACTGGCCCGAGCGCTTCGAGCCGATCCTGCGCGGCCCCCGCGAGCGCTACGAATAGGGCCGGTGGACTCCCTCTCCCAGGCCGCCCTCGGGGCCGCCGTCGGACACGCGATCGGCGGACGCCGCGCCGGTCGCAAGGCCGCCGCCTGGGGCGCGGCCCTGGCGACCCTGCCCGATCTCGACGTCTTCATCCCCCTCGGCAACGATGTCCTCGAGTTCACCTCCCACCGCTCCTTCACCCATTCCCTGCCGGTGATGGCCGCCGCCGCGCCTGTCCTGGTGTGGGCCCTCGGCCGGCTGCACCCCCAGGTGCGCGAAGATCGCCGCCGCTGGTCGGTCCTCGTCCTCGCCTGCCTGTGGACCCACGCCCTCCTCGACGCCTTCACCGCCTACGGCACCCAGCTGCTGTGGCCGCTGCCGGCGACGCCGGTCGCCTGGTCGACGATCTTCATCGTCGATCCCGCCTACACCCTGCCGCTGCTGGCCGGGGTGATCGCCGTCCTGGTGCGGCCGGGCCGGGTGGCGCACCGATGCAACACGGCGGGCCTCTGCCTGAGCACGGCCTACCTGCTGTGGACGGCCGCGGCCCAGAACCACGTGGAGGAGGTGGGGGCCCGCACGGCGGCGGCCGATGGCGTGGAGGTGGAGCGCATCATGGCCACGCCCACCCCCTTCAACAGCCTCCTGTGGCGGATCCTGGCGATGACGCCGGAAGGGGACTACCTGGAGGGCTACCACTCCCTGGCCGACGGCGTCGACCGGCCCCCCGCGCTGCGCCGCGGCGACGGCGGACGCCGGCTGCTGGAGCCCCTCTCGGGGAGCTGGGCGGTGCGGCGGCTGCAGTGGTTCACGGACGGGTACTACGCCGCGCGCCTCGACGGGCGGCGGGTGGTGCTCGTCGATCTGCGCATGGGCCTGGACCCGTTCTACGTCTTCCAGTTCGTCGTCGGCGAGATCACCGCCGGAGGGGCGGAGCCCATGGCGGTGCGGGCCGGGACGGCGGGCGCTTCGCGGAGTCAGCTCGCCTGGGTCTGGCGCCGCATCCGCGACGCCGACGCGGTCTGGGTGGACAGCGGCAGGCCCGCGCCGAGGATCCCCCGGAGCGGCCACCCTGAAATCCAAGAGGAGAGACAGCAATGGCAGAGTCGAATTCGCGGACGGTACTCATACGGCCCGGGCTGCTCGCCGACGGCCTCGGCGGCAGGGCCCGGGCCGGGGAGTCGGTCTTCGTGCGGGACGGCCGCATCGCCGCGGTGGGACCGGCGGCAGCGGTCGACAAGGAGGTGCCCCCCGGGACCGAGGCCGTCGACCTGCCCGGCTGCTGTCTGACCCCCGGACTGATCGACGGCCACACCCACCTGAGCCTGCCCGGCGACGGCCGCCCCTACAACCAGACCTTCGGTGAGAGCGACGAGACCATGGTGCTCATCGGGGCCATGAACCTGCGCCGCCACCTGGACGCCGGCATCACCACCCTGCGCGAGCACGGGGCCCGCAACCGGGTCGGCTTCATCCTCAAGGAAGGACTGCGGCGGGGGTACATCCCCGGGCCTCGGATGCTGGTCAGCGGCCGCCCGATCACCTGCACCGGGGGCCACTTCCACATGTGCAACGAGATCGCCGACGGCGAGGAGGAGATCCGCCGCTCGGTGCGGCGGCTGGTGCACGAGGGGGCCGACTACATCAAGGTGATGGCCTCCGGCGGCGGCACGGCCGGCACCATCCCGGGGCTCGCCTCCTACTCCACCCGGGAGCTGCGGGCGCTGGTGGGGGAGGCGCGCCAGTTCCACCGCCTGACGGCGGCCCACTGCCGCGCCAAGGAGTCGATGGTGCGGGCCGTCGAGGCCGGCATCGACCTGATCGAGCACGTCGAGTTCCTCGACCCGGACCACCAGATGCGTTTCGATCCCAAGGTCGCCGAGATGCTGGCCGAGTCGGGAGTCTGGCTCAGCCCCACCCTGCAGGCCTGGACCAACTACCCCGCCATGGTGCGGCTGCGCCGGCGCCGCGAGCAGGGGGATCTCGGCGCCGCGGAGGAGGCGCAACTGGCCCACCTGGAGCAGCGGGCGGGGAAGCGCATCGACCTGATGCGGAGGATGCTCGACTACTGCCTGAAGGAACGGATCGTCCCCGGCACCGACTCCGGGGTGGGAACCCTCGAGTTCGGCCACATCGACTACGACCTGCAACTGCTGGTGGAATGCGGCTTCACCGCCGCCGAGGCCCTGGTCGCGGCGACCCGGATCTCGGCGGAAGCCGCCGGCATCGCGGACGAGGTGGGGACGATCGAGGCGGGAAAGGCGGCCGACCTGGCGGCCTTCGGCGGAGATCCGACCGAGGACGTGGCCGCCCTCAGCGACGTGAGGGCGGTCTTCCAGGCGGGGGTGCGGGTCAGGTAGAGGAGCGGGGGTCCCGCGAGGGGGCCTCTCCCCGGGGGGACTAGGTCTCCTCGTCGCCGACGGCGACGGTCTCGATCTCGAGATCTTCGCGCAGCTGAATGCGCTCGACCTGGCCGTCGCTGACCCGCACCACGCGGTCGGAGACGCTGAGCATCTTGTGGTCGTGGGTCGCGGAGATGACGGTGACGCCGAAGCTCTCGTTCATGCTGCGCAGCAGCTCGATGATCTCGGTGCCCGTGCGCAGGTCGAGGTTGGCCGTCGGCTCGTCGGCCAGCACCACCGCCGGGTCGTTGGCCAGGGCCCGGGCCACGGCGACCCGCTGCTGCTGGCCGCCGGACAGCTCGAAGGGCTTGTGGGAGTGGCGCTCGCCGAGACCGACCTTGCCCAACAGGTCCATGCCCTTGTCGCGGGACTCGTCGCTCGTGAGCCCGGCGAAGACCATGGGCAGGGTCACGTTCTCGAGGGCGGTCATCACCGGGATCAGATTGAAGGACTGGAAGATGTAGCCGATCTTGCGGCACCTCAGCCAGGCCAGCTCGTAGGCGTCGAGCTGGGCCACGTCGACCTCGTCGATGTAGACCTTGCCCTCCGTCGGCTTGTCGAGGCCGCCAACCATGTTGAAGAAGGTGCTCTTGCCGGAGCCCGAGGGGCCCATGATCGACAGGTACTCGCCGGCGTAGATCTCGAGGTCGACCCCGCGCAGGGCGTGGACCTCGATCTCGCCCATCTGGTAGACCTTCTTGACCTGCTGGGTGCGCACCACCGTGCGCTTCTCCTCCTCGGCGCCGTCGCGCTTCTCGGCGGTTGCCGCAGCCGGTGCTGCCGTCGTCTCTGTCATGGTCAGCCGCCTTTTCTCAGGTGTCGGAGCGCATCGCCTCGACCGGCTCCATCTTGGCCGCCTTGTAGGCCGGGAGCATGGCGCCCACGAGGGACAGCAAGGTGCCCGAGACGATCGCCGCGAGGGCCGATCGGAGGATGCCCGCAGTGGGGAAGTAGTCGATGACGAACATGCCGTAGTCGAGCAGGGCCAGGGCCAGGGTCATCAACAGACCGAGGACGATGCCCACGGCCGTGCCCGCCGCCCCCTGGAAGGTCGACTCGAGGAGGAAGAGCTTGATGATGAAGGAGTCGAGGGCGCCGAGGCACTTCATGGTGCCGATCTCGCGGAAGCGCTCGGTCACCGACATGAGCATGGCGTTGGCGATGCCGACGACGCAGACCAGCAGGGACAGGCTGATGAGCCACGCCTGCTTGGAGCGCTCCTCCTCGAGGCGGGCCATGGCCTCGCCCGAGGCGGCGGCCTCGCCTTCGGCGGACATCGTCTCGATGCCGTTCTTCTGCAACAGCAGGTTGATGTCGCTCTTGTTGGCCGCCCGCAGGGCGCCGATGATCTCGTTGTTGCTCCACACGGACATCAGGAAGGCGATGGCGAGGATGATGCCGCTGGTCGTGATCAGGGAGCGGCCGAAGCGGATCTTCAGGCTCCGCAGGCTGATCTCCAGGGCCTTGCTCATGGGCAGGGAGATCGAGCGCCCGCCCGCCAGTGCGTGTTCCGTCATCTCGTCCTCTCAGAGTTGGCCACAGGACCCGGGAAGGTACGGCCCCGCGGGGGCGGCCATCAAGCTCAGCCGGAGTGGATGTCGACCAGGGGCAGGTCGTCCACCGACTCCGGCGCCAGGTCGAGGCCGGCGAGGCCGCCGGGCACCAGCCGCCGCCGCGGGGACCGCCGCCAGCGGCCGCGCACGTGGCCCAGACCGTCGGTGACCGTGTCGGCGGAGAACAGGACCTCGTCCACGTCGTACTCCTGCACGAGCCTGCTCAGCTCCTCCAGCACCCCCAGGACGGGAGCCCCCGACACGATCCGGCCCCGCTCCTCGCTGCTTCCCGCGAAGCCGACGATCTGGCAGTCGAGCCCGCCCCGGGCCTGGACGAGCTCCACGAACTCCCGCATGGCGGGGTCGGTGCCGGCCATGAGCAACCGCCGCCGCCCGAGGCGGCGCCCGGAGGTGGAGCGCGTCAGCCAGCGGGCCCCGAGGCGCCAGCCGGCGACCAGCACCGTGCTGCAGACCCAGGCGGCGCCCGCCGCCAGACGCGAGAAGCTGTAGTCCCTGAAGAAGAAGGCGGTGGTCACCACCGCGGCGAATCCGAGGGCCACCGCCAGGGCCGCCACGCCCGGCGAGTAGCGGCGGCGGTCGTAGAGACCGAGAGCGAAGAAGCAGGCCGACCAGATCGCCACCGGCACGATGTAGACCAGGAGCCACTGGAAGTCGGTGTAGCTCGGCGGCGCCACCCACTTGGTCGGGGTCACGTCGAGGCCGAGACCCCGGCAGACGCGCTCCAGGGCGGCGATCAGGGGCAGCAGGTCGGCGTGGTAGCGGACCAGCAGGGCCAGGCGCACGGAGAGGAGGAAGAGCAGCCCGTCGAGTACGGGCAGAGCCAGGTTGCGCGCCAGATGGCCGAGGAAGGAGTAGAGCCCGTAGGCGAGAATGCCGGCGTGGAGCATCCACGTGGGGAAGAACCGGTAGCGGTCCCGCATGTGCTTGCTGACGAAGGTCGACATGGCCGAGCTCTTGCGGAACTGGATGCGCATCGACTCGGCGCGCCCGCTCGCTCCTCCGAAATGGATGATCTGCGTCGCCGGCACGTAGTAGATCTTCCATCCCGCCTGGCCCATGCGGAAACACCAGTCGAGGTCTTCCCCGTACATGAAGTAGTCCTCGTCGAATCCCCCCACCTCCTCCAGGACCCGGCCCCGCACGATCATGCACGAGCCCGACAGGGCGTCGACCTCGCTCGTCTCCTCCGGGTCCAGGTAGGTGAGGTTGTAGCGCGCGAAGCGGCGGCTCCGCGGGAAGAGGCGGCTGAGGCCGGTGAGCTTGTAGAACGCCGCCGACGGCGTCGGGAAGCCGCGCCGGCAGTCGAGCTGCAGGCTGCCGTCGGGGTTGAGGATCCGGCACCCCGCGGCGCCGGCCTCGGGATGCCGGTCCATGAACTCCACCAAGGTGCGCAGGGTGTCGGCGCGGACGATGGTGTCGGAGTTGAGCAGCAGGACGTGGCGTCCCTTCACCCGCCGGAAGGCGATGTTGTTGGCGCCGCCGAAGCCGAGGTTGCGGTCGTTGCGGATCAGCTCCGCGTGGGGGAACCCGGCCTCCACCATCTCCTGGCTCCCGTCCCGGGAGGCGTTGTCGACGACGATCACCTGTACCCGCAGACCCTCGCTGGCCTCGTCCACCGTGCGCAGGGCCTGCTCCATCAGCTCCCGCGTGTTGTAGCTGGGGATGACGACGCTCAGGTCCACCCCGGCGGCGGAGTCGTCGGGGGCGGAGCCCGCGTCGCGGGTCGGTTCGGCGGCCGTCACGTGGAGCCGCGGCGTCGGAGAAGGCGCCGCCAACCGAAGACCAGGACCTGCTTGGCGAAGAGCAGGTACTCCCGCCAGTCGAGCTTGCTGGCGCTGAACTGGCGGTTGCGGAAGACGTAGGGGATGGAGCGGTGGGAGCGGTACCGGCCCTTCACCAGGATCTCGAAGAGGATCTTGTAGCCGCCGGAGGTCAGGCGCAGGTCTCCCAGCACCTCCCGCCGCAGGCAGAAGTACCCCGAGAGCGGATCCTCGGCCCCGGTGATGAGCCGCGCCAGGCCGACGCCGAGGAAGGAGATCATCTTGCGGTGCAGGGCCCACTTCATGACGCGGCTGGTCTCGCCGAAGCGGCTGCCGATCATCAGGTCGTGGGTGCGCAGGCCGCGCACGAGATCGGCCAGGATCGCCGGGTCGTGGCTCAAGTCGGCGTCGATGACGCCGAGGCAGGGGCGCTCGGAGTGGCGCCATCCCTCCATCACCGCCGAGCCGAGGCCGAGCTTGCCCGGGCGGTGCACAACCCTCACCGGGAACCGCCCCGTCAGCTCCTCGGCGGCCTGCCCCGTGCCGTCGGGCGAGTTGTCGTCGACGATGATCAGCTCCAGGTCGATGTCGTCGCAGCCGCCGAGGAGGCCGAAGATCTCCTCGGCCAGGAGGACGACGTTCTGGCGCTCGTTGTAGGTCGGAGCGACCAGGGAGATGGAGAGCCGGTCGTTCACCTGCGGGGCATCTCCCCAAGGTCGACGAGGTTCGCGAAGTCGCGGCGGAAGGGTTCTGCGGAGGCCATCCGTTCCAGCCCCGACTCCAGGTCGGCCGGGGCCCAGCCGAGCTCGCCCTCGAGCCGCTCCGTGCGCAGGCCCGAGCGCAGCGGCCGCGCCGCCGCCTGCCCGGCCTCGGCGGTGGTCACCGTCTCCAGCCTCCCGCAGTCCAGCTGGAAGAAGGCCGCGGTGCGGCGCACCAGCTCCTCCCGGGTCATGAACGAGGCCCCCCCCACGTGAAAGCACCCGGCGGCGCCGCGGATACACAACTCGACGGCCGCCCGGGCGAGATCGGCCACCGGCGTCGGGTTGCCCCACTGATCGGCGACGACGCGCACCGTCTCGCCGCGGGCCAGGGCCGCCAGCGGCCAGGTGACCAGGTTCGGCCGCGCCCCCCGGCGGTGACCGTAGAGCCACAAGGTACGCACCACCAGTCCGGGGCCGGCCCCTTCGAGGACGACGGCCTCGCTCGCCAACTTCATGCGCCCGTAGCGCGACAGGGGGTTGGTCTCGTCCTCTTCGGAGTAGGGTCCGGCGGCGCCGTCGAAGACGTAGTCCGTCGACAGCTGCACCACGCCGCAGCCCGAGGCGGCGCAGGCGTTCACGAGGTTGGCCACGGCGTCGACGTTGATCCGCCGCGCCGGCGCGGGGTCGGTCTCGCACAGATCGACGTTGGTCTCCGCCGCCGTGTGGATGACCCGGTCCGGCCGCTCCCGGGAGATCAGCTCGCCGACGGCGCCCGGTTCGGTCAGGTCGACGACCCGGCACTCGCGTCCACCCACGGCACCGGGACGCCGGCCGCACCCCACGAGTTCCGCATCGGCGCCCCAGTCGGTCTCCAGGAGGGTGCGTCCCAGCAGCCCGTGGGCGCCGGTGACCAGCAGCTTCATCGCGGCTCCGCCCCGTCCTCGAGCCTCAGCAGGAGGGTGGCCATCGACGCCTGGGGCCGTGCCGGCGGAACCGGGTAGCGGAGGCCTTCCACGATCCTTCGGGCGCGGTCGGTCTCGCCGGCGGCGAGCAGCGCCTCGACGGCCAGAGCCTGTCCCGCCGGCCGCCGGCCGTCGTCGTCGAGGGCGTACCGCCGCGGCCAGGCCCCGGGGGCGGCCGGGTCGGGGGCGTCGGCGTAGGCGCCGGCGGTCGCCTCCCACAAGTGGCGGTCCGCCCATCCGAGGGCCTTCCGCGCGGCATCGGCGAAATCGTCGCGGCCGCTGTGACGGCCGAGGTCGCCGAAGGCGAGGGAGGCCAGCATCTGGTCGCTCAGCAGACCCGCGCCGGACTCGGGGCCGTCGTCGCGGCGGACCCTGCCGTCGGCGTCCAGGCATTCCCGCAGCAGGAAGTCGCCGGCCGCTGCCGCCATCTCCCGCGCGGCGGCCTCCCGGCCGAGGGCGGCTCCCGTGCCCAGGAGGACACGGATCAGCAGCAGGTTGTCCCCGCTGTAGACGGTGGGATCGGACCACCACCGGCCGTCGGAAGCACCCAGCCTCCGCGTGCGGAAGACGCCGCGGTCCGCGTCGTACCAGTCCCGCCGCAGGATCTCGAACAGAGTCCCGGCCGCCTGGCGGTGGGAGGAGGAATCGGAGGCGGCCAGCACCCTCAGCAGGCCGGCCTGCGCGGCGCCGCTCATCTCCCGCCGCGGCGTCGTCCAGTCGGGCGTGTGGGAGTAGGCCAGGACCCCCCTCGAACTCCACAAGGGGCTGGCCAGGACCGCGTCGAGGGTGTGACGCGCCATCCGCCGCGCCTCGGGGTCTGCGTGGAGGTCCGCCCAGGCCTGGAGGAAGGCGATCACCTGCGGCTCGGGGAACTTGTGGGGTCCGCCGAAGCCGCCGAAGCGCTCGTCGTAGTCGGAGAGCACGGCGGCATGGACGCTCTTCGCCGAGAGCCGGTGGCGGCGGGCGGCGGCGGGCGGCGGCGGCACCCGCAGACGGGAGGGATCCTGGCGCCGGTGGTGGTGGACGCGCGTCAGCAGCCGGGTCACGTTGTCCGCGGGAATGTCGGTGGCGCGAACCACCTCCCGGCCCGTGGAGTCGAGGACGCTGATCGACGGGCATCCCGCCGGCGCGTAGCGGCGCGCCACGTGAGGCTGTCTCTCGGGATCGATGCGCACGGGCAGAAAGCGCGTCTCCGCGTTCCAGGCGGCCACCCCCTCGTCGCCGGCGAAGAGGCCCCCGCAGCCGGGGCCGGAGACGTAGAGCAGGACCGGCATCCCTCGGCGGCGGGCGTCGTCGAAGGCCGCGGGCCCCCAGGACCGCCAGGCCACGGCCGAGTCGGGATCGGGCCAGATCATCGCCGTTTCGGAAGCCGGGACCGCCGACGCGTCCGGGCTCGGGCCGGGCTCCGGCTCCGGGCTGCAGGCTCCCGCGAGCACGATCGTGAGAAGGAGGCCCCCAGCGGCCATCGACGGGGGGCGCGAGGGGCGCCGCATGGCGGCGGGGAAGGGTAGCCTCCCATGTCCCGAAGCGTCAACTGTCCGGCGGCGGGTCGAGATCGGAGGCCAGGATCGCGTAGATCGCCAGGTCCTCGAAGGATTCCCACTTCAGCACCTGCTGCCTCAGGATGCCTTCCAGCTTGAGCCCCGCCTTCTGCATCACCCGCCCCGAGGCGGGGTTCTTCGTCATGTGTCGCGCCTCGATCCGGTTCAGGCCGAGCTCCTCGAAGCCGTACCGGACCACCCCCTGCACGGCCTCGGTGCAGTAGCCCAAGTTCCAGAAGGCCTTGCCGATCCAGTAGCCCAGCTCTCCCCGTCGATGCTTCTCGTCAATGCTCATGCCGATGGCGCCGACAAGCTCTCCCGATCTCAGGGTGATGGCGAATACCATCCGGGACCCCTGCTGGAAGGCGGCCTCATGACCGCCGATCCACTCCTCGGCCACGCCGTCCTCGTAGGGGTGGGGCACGTTCGTCGTGGCGGCCACCTCCCGGTCGCCGGCCAGCCTCTGCACGTCCTTCGCGTCCTCCAGGGAGAAGGGGCGCAGGACCAGCCGACCGGTGGTCAGCCGCGGCCAGGTCTTCGTGGAGGTCTTGCCCTCCGGCTGCGGGGCCTCAGACATCAGCCATTCGACCTCGCCCGCAGAGAACGGCGTCTTCCCGTCCCCGTCACGCCGGGCATGTGGAGAGCCTCCCTTCGGCCGCTGCCGCCGGATCGCGGCCGATCCGGCCGAAGTTCCTGAGAGCCAGGTGGTATCCGACGTTCCGGAGAATGTTCCACCAGAGGCCTGTCCTCGACCGCCGCATCCGCTCGGCCATGGAGCCGATCGAGTAGAACTCCCGGGCCGCCCACTCCGTCCCCATCAGCAGCTCCTCCGGGGACATCCGGGCGGGCTCGAAGACGACGTGCTTCTTGCCGTCGTACTTCGACCAGTCCCGGGTCAGGATGCGCCCCTCCGCGTCCAGCCGGCGGAACAAGGCCGTATTGGGGAACGGCACCAGAATCCCGATGGTGGCCGAATCGACGGCGATCTCCCGGAAGTGGTCCACCGTGTCCCGGAAGATGGACCGCTCGTCGCTGTCGAAACCGAAGACGGTACCGGCCTGGATCGCGATTCCGTGCGAGTGAAGTCGGCTCACCGCCTCGTGGTACCGAGAGACGTCGTTGTGCTTCTTGTTGGCGCCGTTCAGGCTCGCCTGCGAGACCGACTCGAGGCCGATGAAGAGGGCCTTGCAGCCGCTCTTGGCCGCAAGGCGCAGAAACTCGTCGTCGAAGGCCGCATCCAGAGTCGCCTGGCTCGTCCACCACCGGCCCAGTGGAGCGATCGCCTCGAAGAGCTCCTTGGAATACCTGCGGTTCGCGCTGATGTTGTCATCCCAGAACACCAGCGCCTTGCCGGGCATCCGGCGGATCTCGTCCGCCACCTCGCCGACGGGGCGGTAGCGCATCCGCCGCTTGTACATCGCCGGTATCGTGCAGTAGTCGCAGTCGAAGGGGCAACCGCGCGTGGCGATGGTCACCCCCTTGCAGTAGACACGGCCCTTGATCAGGTCCCAACGGGGCGGCGGCATGCCCTTCAGGTCGGGCAGGGTCTCGCAGTCATAGACCTTGGCCAGCCGCCCCTCCTCGAAGTCCTCGAGGAGACGCGGCCAGAGCAGCTCTCCTTCGCCGACGACGACGGCATCCGCGTGCTCGCCGACCTCTTCCGGCATGAGGGTTGCGTGAGGACCGCCGATGGCCACCGGGATCCCCAGGTCGCGGTATCTCCCGGCCAGCCCGTAGGCATGAGGGGCGGCGGCGGTGTTGGCGGTGATGCCCACCAGGGAGTAAGGGCGGTCGAAGCGGACCCGCTGGACGATCTCGTCGGTATGCGTGACCCGCCAGTGCTCGGGGGTGTACGCCGCGATGAGCGGCATGGTGAGCTGGGGGAAGCGGATGATCCGGCGGTGGCGGACGAACCGCGACGCTTCGGACTCCGCCGTGATCAGCTCAACCCAGTGTGTGTAGCGCCGGCCCACTCTTGTGCTCCCGGCAAGCCCCGCTATTCGGAGCCTCCAGTTGCTCTCCGTGTGGCGAGGTACTCACGTAGCCTGTCGATCGCCACAGTGTCAACGTCCCGGCACGGCGCACCCGCAGGGCCCTCGTGGGGATTATCCTTCTCGTCCAGTTGGGCCGGGTCACGGTCATGTTGCACGGTTCCCTCCCGGTGTAGCAGGGCGAACTGCCCTGAGGCTATCTTCCCGGCCTGGCACCGCGCAGTGCGCCGCTCTCCCGCTGGAGTCTCCCTGTAGACAATGCCGTCGTCCAGAACACCCTGCCGTCGTGGCCCTCGAGCCCTGACAGCCGCAGCGATCGCCGCCGTACTCGCAACGACGGCATGCGACCGCGGCCTCGAGGCCGAGCCGCCCCTCACCGGCATCGCCGGCACCGTGACCTTTCTGGGGGAGTGGCCGGAGGAGATCGGCGAGGTGGCGGTCGCCGTGTACCGCGATCTGCCCGAGGAGCCGGCGGACCTCTTCGGGCTCAGCGGCACCGATCAAAACGTTCCCCTCGGCAGCCGCAGCTACGACTACTTCGTGCCCATCCAGAGGGAAGGGACATACCGCTGGATCATCGTCGCCTGGCGGCGGCCGGAGGCCTTCTGGGACTTCACCTCCCTCCTCGGGTGCTATCACGCCGAGGGCGATTCGCTTCCCGGGGCGGTCGATGTCTCTCCCGGCCTCGTCACCAGCGGCATCGATCTGACCATCGACCTCGGCGTGATCGCCGATCCTCCCGAGCTCGGCTCCACCCCCTGCACGGCGGTGCTGCCCCAGAGCCTGATCGAGGCGGCCCAGGCGGGACAGGAGTGATGGCGGCCCGTCCGTTCCTCCTGGCGCTGCTGGCAGGCGGCCTGCTCTCGTCCGCCTCCGCGGCCCCGGCGGCCGGCGCCGGGATCAGCGGCCGGATCGCGGCGGCCGGCGACAGCTCCGCCCTGGCCGGGGCGAGTCTCTACCTGAAGAAGAGCGGACAGGGGGTCCTCGCCGGGAAGGGAGGCCGCTTCCGATTCGCGGTGGAGCCGGGGTCGGAGCTGCTCGTCGTCTCCTTCCTCGGCTATGGCACCCGCACGGTTCCCGTCGAGGTCGGGGAGGGGGAGTCCCTCGATCTCGGAGTCCTGCTCCTGGAGGAGTCCGCGGTGGAGCTGCCCGGAGTGGTGGTCACGGCGACCCGCAGGCCGCAGCTGTTCTCCGAAGCGCCGATCAGCATGTCGGTGACCGACCGGCGCGAGCTGACCGGCTTCAACTCCTTCAGCCTGTCGGGGCCCCTGCGCCATCTGCCCGGTGTCAGCCAGGTGGGCAGCCAGGTCAGCATCCGCGGCTCCAGCGGGTACAGCCGCGGCACCGGCAGCCGCGTGCTCCTGCTCTTCGACGGCGTCCCCGCCCTCTCGGCCGACCAGGCCGACATCAAGTGGGACATCATCCCCGTCACCGAGGTGGAGCGGGTCGAGCTGATCAAGGGGGCCGGCTCGGCCCTCTACGGTACCGGGGCCCTCGGCGGCGTCATCAACGTCATCACCCGCTCGCCGTCGGAGCTTCCGGAGACCCGCTTCCGCCTCGTGAGCGGCCTCTACGACCAGCCGGCCCACCCGTCCTGGGAGTGGCGGGACCTCATGTACCTCGGCGGCGTCGACCTCAGCCACTCCCGCACGACGGCCGCGGGCGGCTACCTCGTCTCCGCGGGACACAAGCGCCGGTCGGGGTACCGCGAGAACAACGAGGCGACCCGCTACAACCTCTTCGCCAAGGGGACCCGCCGGCTCGGCCGGCACACCCGCTGGACCGGCCTGGCCAGCTGGGCCCACGACGACCACGGGGTCTTCCTGCAGTGGAAGGACCGCGCCACGCCGCTGCTGGTGCCGGAGGGCGACCGCGGCGCGGCCACCGTCTCGTGGAAGCTCAACCTCAACACCGAGGTGACCCACCTACTGAACCCCGGGACGAATCTCACCTGGCGCGGGTTCTACTTCCGCACCGACTTCGACAACACCCGCGCCGCCGGGGGCCTGGCGTCGGCGGGACACAAGATCGGCACCGAGACGCAGCTCGACCTCGGGGAGCGCCTCGGCAGCCGCGGAGTCATCGTCGGCGCCACCGGGATCTACGACCTGGCGCGGTCGCCGGCCGACTTCCTCGGGCAGCGGACCGTGCTCAACACGGCGCTCTACGCCCAGAACGTGGTGGACCTCCGGGACCTGGAGCTCACCCTCGGACTGCGCGCCGACCTCCATCGCCGCGGCGCCGGAGAAGCCGCGCCGGCCGGCGGCCCGTGTGGGTCGGCGGCGGGAAGCGACGGAATCGCGGCGCACTCGGAGGCCCAGTTCAGCCCCCAGATCGGGTTGTCATGGAAGGCGGCCCCGGGCGCCTTCCGGCTCTCGGCCGGCCGCGGCTTCAGGGCCCCCTCGGTCACCGAGATCCACGTCCAGGCCGACGCTTCGGGAATCCTGGTCTGTCCGAACCCCGATCTCGCCTCGGAGAGCAGCTGGTCGTACGAGGCGGGGATCCGGCGGGTCCTCGGCGGCGCGCTCGCCGTCGACGCCGCCCTGTTCTGGAACGAGTTCGAAGGGCTGATCGAGGCCCGGCCCGATCCGACCTCCTCGGTCGTCCCGAGGGCCAGCTTCCGCAACATCTCCAGGGCGCGCATTCGCGGACTCGAGCTGGAGCAGCAGCTGGCCCTTCCCCTCGGGGCGCTGTGGAAGGCCTCCTACACCTACGTCGATGCCGAGGAGTTCCTCGCGGAAGGGGTTCCGCTGCCGCCCTACTGTCACGACGACCTGAGCCCCGGGGATACGGCGCCCCTGCCGTACCGATCCCGCCACGCCGTCACGACCAGCCTGGGAATGGCGAGGGGGCACGGCCGCGGCGGGGTGACCTTCCGCTACACGAGCCGCTTCGACAGGGTGTCAGGGCTGTTCGCGGAGTGTGGGCGGGACCACCTGCCCGTCTACCTCGTCGACGCCTTCGTCGAACGCCGAATCGGCGCGGCGACGCTGACTCTTCGCGTCGACAACCTGCTGCGCTACCACTACATCCTGTCGGAGCGCGAGATACGCCCCCTGCGGCGGGTCACGCTGGCGCTGTCGGGGACGCTGTAGGGCCACTCCGTCTCGGGAGTGTCCCTCGGCTCTGATCCTCAGTACCGATAGGGGATCAGGCACAGGCCCAGTTTCGCAAGCAGCAGGATGACGATTGCGCTGCCCCAAATGAGGCTCCCGTCACGCACCTTCAGAAGCCAGTTGAGAAGTCCGCCCTTTATGGCAACACCCGACTTCGAGAGCAGGAACAGTATGTCGGACAGAATGAGAATGCCCAGAACCAGGCCGGCAAGGTTTGAGAGGAAGGCCCCGCAATAGGACAGAAAGACAAAGAAAGTCGCCGCAGTCCATCCACCGGGGACACGATCCAGATCCGAAAGCTCCACTCCCAGGCGCACAGCGGGCGACGCCCATGCCAATACGCCCGACCCGAAGATGTAGACCCCCAGCCAGCGCAGACTCTCGAGCTTGCAGCTTCGGCTCATCCTGATGCCGAAGATCAGGAGCAGAGCGCACAGGACGAGGGTGGGAGCCCAGGCAAGAACTGCAAGAATACCCAGGTACGGATCCATCTGTTCCCTCCTTTCAGGCGCGGCTCTTGGAGATCAGGGGACCAGGACCAAAGCTGCGCTCGACAGCAGTAGTATGAGCATGACGATCCCCCAGGTGGTACTGCGTTCCCGCACCCTGATGAGCTTGTTCCACAGCCTGCCTTCCACTGCAATGTTGGCCTTCGAAAGCACGAACAGTACATCCGACAGAACCAGAATGGCCAGAACCAGTCTGGTCGCGTCATGCAAGAAGGCAGCCCAGAGGATGTCATGGACGTCGAGCGCCTTCCATACCACTTCCACTCCGAAAGATGCAACAATGTACAGGGCCAGCCAGGGCAGACTTACCAGCTCGTACCTCCGGTATGCCTCGACCCCGACGATCAGAAGCAGCACCCAGAGAGCCAGACGGGGAAGAAGCGCCACAAAGCCGAAGTCCATTCCCATCCTACTTGCTCACTTCCAGTTCAGAGGGGGCGTTCCGCTCAGTCACCTGAGATCCACGATCGAGAAGTGATGACTCGCGATTTTGAACCCCTCGCGAAGATAGAACCTGTGGGCGGGAAACCGCTTAACGCCCGAATCCAGATGGATCTGCTCGCATCCACTCTCTCGGGCATGACACTTGAGCCAGTCCATCATGGCACGGCCCAGACCCGAGGATCGCCGCTCCGAGTCCGTGACCAGATCTTCGATGTACATGTGCTTTCCCCAGGCCAGCCTGGTCTCGATCACGAATCCCGCGGCACAGACCGCCCGGCCATCCTCCTCGGCGTAGGCGATCCTGTACCCCCTCTCCTGCTGGGCCTCGATCTGCGAGACCATGCCGTCCAAGTCATAGCCGGATCGCAGCTGGAGCATCAGACTTCCGACGACCTCCAGCTCGGATCCGCCCTCCGCAATCCTGATTTCCACTGGGTCTCCCCCTGGAGCTGGCTGCGGCCGGATCCCACACCTGCTCATGGCTTGCTCACAGTTGACAGGACTGGGGATGCTCCTTCAGGACCTCGGCACACAGCTTCTGGCACTCGCTGCAGATCGTGCCCGCGGCGCCACGCTTCGAGAGAATGGTGGGCACTTCGTCCAGCCCCCGATGACAACACCGGCACGGCTCTTCGGCATTGATCTGCCAGCCGGGGGCGGCCTCTCCCGCTAGCACCCCACCGCACGCGGCCACGCAGTCACTGCAGATGTGCACGGACCGGCCCGTAACGAGCAGGACGGAACCACCGACCGACTGCCCGCAGAACGAACATGGGTGCATGTCGGACCTACCCGTACACGGCCTGGATCATGGCATTGATATAGCCGAAGCAGTAGGCGTAGGACTGGTAGTGGCCCTTCGGATCGTCCGCGGTGCGCGGGACGTGGTCGGGATCGATGCCGTAACAGTACCCGGTGTCCTTCAGGGCCTTCAGCACCAGGTGAAAGTCCATGTCTCCTTCGTCGGGCAGGGCCTCGCGGAAGCTGTACCGTCCCCCCAGCAGGTTGCGGTAGTGAACCAGGAAGATCGTATCGCGGCGGCCGAAGTACTCGATGATGGGGTAGATCTCAGTCGCCGGATCTTCCAGTCCTTCGGCGACGGAACCAACGCAGAAGTTCCACCCGTGATACGGACTGCGCTGTATCTCGATGAAACGCTTCATGCCCTCGAACTCGTTGAGGACCTTGTCCACGCCCCTGTACCCGAGGGGTACGGCAGGATCCTCCTGGGAGTTGCCCAGCCGAACCTTGAACTCCTCCGCCACGGGTATCATGCGATCGAGGAGATACTCGATCCGCTCCCAGTGCATCTCCGCGGTGACACGCCCCGCTTCGGTGAGCTTGGCCTGCTCTTCCGCCGGGATCTTCTCCAGGCGGAAGGCGGTGTGCATGTAGCCGCCGCGGCCTTCCTCCTGTTCCGTGCGGTCGATGTTCAGGATGCAGGTGTTGTAGCGGAGAGAGTCGATGCCGGCGCGTGAGGCGGTGCGGATCATTTCGCACACGAGGTCGATGTCGCGGTCCCGATCCGGGCTCTTCCCCCAGTAGATGATGCTGGGGAACTCCTGATATATGGGCAGCAGGCTCAGATCCAGTGACAGGCCGAAGGCCTCGTGGCGCTCTCTCTCCTGGATCAACTCCTCGAGGACCCAGCCCCGGCCGGGGTGGAAGGGGAAGTTGGCGGCCTTGTGGCGGACGCCGCAGCGCTGCAGGAAACGCAACTCCTCGTCCGTCGACCCGAAGCCCTGGGTGCGCACATACATGCGCTCCCCATTTCCCGATGTCTGCGATGCGCCTCCGGCGGCGGAAGCCGCAGCCTCACCGGCTGCGATGCCTCTCTCAAGTGGATCGGATGCCTTCATTTCTGGTCCTTTCGTCTGATTTGGCGTTTTCTGGTGAGAACGGGAGACCGACGCGGGATCCGCTCGGCAGAGGCGTATTTCGCCTACTCCGCGTCGTGCCTGCAGGACCGGGACCGGCAGAGCATGTAGTTGCGGGTGTGGGCGACGACGAGCAGGGCTGCGGACCCCAGGGTCGCAAGCCGCTCCCCCAGCTCTCCAACCAGGTCGTGCAATACCAGGCCCGATAGGACAATGCCCGTGAGACCTAGCGCTCCGAAGAGGACCATCCATCGGTCCCTGTGCCGCCAGCAGCCAAGGGAGAAAGCCAGCACGGCAGAAGGCACAAGGAACCACAACATCAGGCGATGGAAGGCTTCATCCTCAAGGAATACAGTGGGCACCGCGGCCCCGAGAACGAGAAGGGTGGGCATGGCGATACAGTGGACAGCGCAGACACTCGCGCCCAGCATTCCGATGCCGTCCGCTACGGTCCTGACATCCAGTGCAAGGGTTCGCTTCATCCGATCTTCCTCTTGGCCAGGTGGGATATCCGACTCGAAGGTATGTGCAGGTGTAGAGAGCCGCAAAGGTGGACCCCGACGATCGAT
Organism: Candidatus Latescibacterota bacterium; assembly: GCA_964291625.2. Classification (GTDB taxonomy): domain Bacteria; phylum Latescibacterota; class UBA2968; order UBA8231; family UBA8231; genus UBA8231. Next base: position 1,897,632 of record OZ220089.1, read on the forward strand.
CCGGTTCCGCAGAGGCCTTCGCCTTGGCCTACACGAATACTGAGGGCGAGACGCCGAATCGCCTTGATGCTGTTCCTCCCAGGCGTGGACAACGGCACCAAGCGTGTCGAGCAGAGAATAGAGCGGATGCTGCTCATCAGTGCCGACTTCATCGATCAGGCCGTTGAGCCGATCCAGGGCCAAGTCGTATTCCTCTCGTTCTCAATCTTGAGCAACGCGCTCACTCGCTTCCAGGGTCGGAGGTACTCCGGCAGCCCGCGGATCAAGATTCCACTCGCCCCGTTGCTGGACCCTTACGATCGATCCTGTTAGGTTGCGCACCCCCGCCCACCGGCGCCGGGCCGGCCATGGCGCCGCCAGATCATGAAAGGATACGAACACCATGAGCACTTCAGCGTCCACAGAGCAGTCCTGCCTCGCCAACCAGCCCCCCGACGACGCCGTCATCGACGACTGGGTCCAGCGCTTTCACCGCGAGGGCTGCCTCTTCCTGCGCAACGTGCTGCCGCCGGACTGGTGCGCCGAGCTGCGCCGCGACCTCGAGAGCGCTCTGGGCCGCCCCGAGGCGGGGACCGGGAAGCAGCTCCACCCCCGCATGTTCGAGACCAGCGAGGCCAACCTGCGGCTCTTCGACCTGGAGCCGATCGTCACCTTCGCCGAGCGCCTGGTGGCGCCGGACTGCCACGTGATGCACAACAACAGCTTCCGTACCCCGACCGGCGGCGGCATCAGCAGCTGGCACCAGGACGACGCCCCCCATTTCGAGGTCACCCACGGGGAACCGCCTGACAACGTCCATCTGCCGGTGCTGCTCTTCACCTGCAACTACTACCTCACCGACGTCGACACCGTGGAGCACGGGCCCACCCAGACGGTGCCGCGCTCACACCTGTTCGGCGCCGGGCCGCCGAACCCGATCGAGGGCAGCGGTTACGAGGACCGGGTGGTCTCCAACGTCGGCCCGGCGGGGAGCGTGATCATGTTCAACAACCAGGTCTGGCACCGGGGCGCTCCCAACCAGAGCGACCGCACCCGCTACATCACCCAGATCAGCTATGCCCGGCGCCTGATCGGGCACAAGTACCATCCCTTCATGAACTACCAGATGCCGGAGCACGTGTACGCCGGCGCCGACGACCGGCGCCGCCGTCTGCTCGGCTTCCTGCCGAGCGGCGCCTACGGGTAGGCCTACTGCATCGGAGAGCAGGCCCCCGGCGTCAGGATGACCGCGCGCTCCTCGGCGACGATGGCGCCGTGGCGCTCCTCGCTCTCGGCGCGGAGGGCGTGCCACTCGGGGTCGGCGACAAACCGCCGCCAGACGGCGTCGCGCTCCTCGAGGCTGTCGAAGGAGACGATGTAGGCGACCTCGTCCCGCCCGAACCGGGTGCCCTCCGCCGGCAGCACGATGCCTCCGGCCGAGTGCTCGGCCACCGCCTCCGCCGGAACCTCGCCGATCTCGAAGAAGCCGTGGAGCTTCACGCCGTGCTTTTCGAAGCAGCGGGCGCTGCCCTCCTCGAAGCGCTTCCGGAAGGCTTCCAGCTTGCCGGGGTGCAGCTTGTAGGTGCGGAACTCGTAGATCCGTCCCATGCTCATGCCGCCGCCGGGGAACGCCAGCTGATCTCGGGCAGGTCCGCGGTAACCTCCGCGAGCCGGGCCAGCTCGTCCTCGGAGAGCGGACCCTGCGAGGCGGCGGCCACGTTCTCCTCGATCTCGGCGATGCTGCGGATCCCGGAGACGATCGACGAGACCGCCGGGTTGGAGAGGGCGAAGCGGATGCCGAGCCGGCGCAGGCCGGCGGACCCGCCCCCGGCGAACTCCTGGAGCCTGCGGGCCCCCTCGAGGATCCGTTCGGTCTCGTGCAGCCCCGGGTCGCCCTTCTCGTAGAAGCGCTCGGTCGCCGTCAGGGACCGACAGGCCGCGTCTCCCGACAGCAGGCCGCCGTGGAAGACGCCGGCGAGCAGAACCCCCACGTCTCGCTCCGCCGCCACCGGCAGGAACTCCTTCTCCGCGTCCCGGACCAGCAGGTTGTGGGTGTTGTAAGTGAGGGCCACGTCGAACAGCCCCGTGCGGACGGCCTCGGTCAGCTCCGGCAGCATGCCGCTGACCCCGTGGAAGCGGATCTTGCCGGCCGCCTTCAGCCGCTCCAGGGCCTCGACCATGCCGGAGTTGATGATCCGCTCGACCGCCCCGGCCCCCTCTCCGTACTGGTCGACGCTGTGGATGAGGAGGATGTCGATCTCGTCGATCTGCAGCCGGGCGAGGCTGGCTTCGGCCTGGGCGGCGATCTCCTCGGTCCGCAGAGCCTCGCCGTCGCCCATGCTGCCGCAGACGCCGGTCTTGGTGCACACCACCCAGTTCCTCCGATGGGCGGGGTCCCTCAGGTAGTGGCCGAAGACCTCCTCGCTGCGGCCGTAGGAAGGGGCCGTGTCGAGGAGGTTCACGCCCAGTTCCTCGGCGCGCGCCATGGTGCGGGCGAATCCCTCGGGCGCCACCTCGAAGTGGGGGTTGCCGCGGTAGGTGCCCGTTGGCCGGCCCGGCTCATGCGGGGAGGTGCCGTCGGCGGCGACCGGGCCGTACTTGCCCATGGGGCCGATCCCCCCGATGGCGATCTCGCTGACCTTCAGGCCGGTCCGGCCCAGGGCTCGTTGTTGCATGGACATCCTCCCGAAGTCGATGGCTTATGGCTTCTGTGATCTACTCGCCTGGGGCGTCAGGGTCGCCCCCGGCTGAAGCGGAGCCGCCGCGGGCCTCTAGCAGCTCCATGATGCCCCACGACGCCTGCAGGATCACCTCCCAGGTGACGGAATCGGCCACGAGGTCGTCCAGGCTGACTCCCCCGTGGTGGTAGACCGCCATCCCCCCCCAGAGGGCGTCGTCCCGCAGACTCTGCACGTGAACGGCGATCTTCCACGCCCTCTTGATCTCCTCAACTCGCCATATCAGCCGCCACTCCGGTGGATCGGTACCGGCCAGGACGCCGGCGGCCTCCATCTTCTTCTTCATGTAGGTGTCGACCAGGTGCCTGGAGAGGGGGCCGAGCCATGGCGCGTGCGTCTCGGGATTCCACCCCGGATCCAGGTCCTCCACCAGAAGCGCAGCGCGGCATGACCTTCCGGCGGCACGGGGGCGTGCTCGAAGACCGAGATCCGCACCAGCTCCGGCTCCCAGGAGACGGGCTCCGGCACCTCGAACCGGTCCGCCGTCAGGCCCGTGTTCAACTCCGTGTGCCACTGGTATCCGGTGATCGTGGGGGTTCCCCTGCACGGAAGGACGGGTTCGGTAACCCAGACCACGAAGGGGGTCAACACCCCCCGGCTTTCCCGGTACTCCCGGTAGGTGGTCCTGCGGCAACCCTCCACCTCGGCGTACAGCAGGCCGTTTTCCTGGTCGAAGTAGGCGAGACGCTGGCGGCCGAACTTGGTGTCGATGACGCGCACCGCCTCCAGGGTCGGGAAGTGCAACTCCCGCCGGCCCACGTACTCCGCGATCACGCCGTCGCCGCGGAACCGCGTGAGGAAGTCCCAGCGCTCGGCGCTGTGCCTCTCGTCCCGGGGGGGAATGAGAAGTCCATGGTACAGGTACCAGCTCTGCCGGCCGTCGTATCCGCGCGCCAGCCGGGGCCGGAGATCCAGGCGGTAGCGCTGGCCGCGTAGGTAGGATCTGACCTCGATCCCCTCCCAGATACTGCGCCGGCCGTTCCACTGCTCGACCTCGATGCGCTTGTCCCGGATCGCCTGCAGCCGCTCGAGACCCCCCATGGCCTCGATGGCGCGGGCGATGATCTCCTGGGCCCGGCTGCGCCGCCGGCCGGCCTCGGAAGTGATGTCGGCCAGGGGCAGCACCCGGATGCGGCGGCCGTGCAGCTCCACGAGCTTGCGGCGGTAGAGGTCGGTGAGGGCGTCTTCGTAGGAGAGGGTGTCCCGCAGAATGTCGGGTCCCGCCCCGGAATCGTCCTCCAGCCCCGGTTCCGGGGCGAGGTCCTCCGGCACGACCGCCGGCGGGGCCGCCGCCACCTCGGGCAGGGGCGCCTCCATCATCAGCTCGGCCAGGCGGAGCTGCTCCATCACCACCTCGGGCACCGAGGCGCGCGGCTCGGGCTGGAAGCGTTGCGCCTCCAGGGCCGGGGCCAGCTCGAAGCGCGCCGGGCGCAGCACCCTCAGCACCCTCAGCACCCGCTCTGCCGCCCAGCGCTGGTAGGCCCACAGGAAGAGCATGTGCACCACCAGCGACGCCAGCAGGCACAGCAGCACGCGGCGGTTGCGGAAGAAGCGGATCATCGTCCGGCGTCCATGGTCCCGCGCCCCGTGGCCCCCGCGTTCCGGGCCGGAACTTCCTGCCCCTCCGGAGTCGCGCTGTCGGTGGTGCCTTCTGCATACGCAACGGACCGCGGCCGGGGCTCTGCAAACCGCGCCCGGGATCACGGCCGTCTTCCGGCCCACATGTCGCGGAGGCCCTGTCGCTACACGGCCCCAGGGCGCAACTTTGCCGGCATGAACAACACCAACCTGCAGGCGATCCTCTTCGACATGGACGGCACCCTGACCGTCCCCCACATCGACTGGAAATCCCTGCGCGCCCGCGTCGGCGTGCCCGAGGGCGCCGGCATCATGGAGTACATCTACGGGCTGCCGCCGGACGAGGCCGGGCGCGCCGAGGGCATGGTCCTCGAGACCGAGTTGGAGGCGGCCGCGGCAGCGGTCCCCAACGAGGGGCTTGCGGAGCTCTTCGAGGGACTGGACCGCTCGCCCCTGATGCGCGCCCTGATCACCAACAACCACCGCGAGGCCATGGAGCGAGTGGTGGCGGCCTTCGGGCTGAGCTTCGACGTGATGCTCTGCCGGGAGGACGGACTGCTGAAGCCGGCCCCGGACCTGCTGTGGCTGGCCCTGGAGCGGCTCGGCGTGGCCTCCGCCGACGCGGTCTTCGTCGGCGACGGGCGCTACGACCGCATGGCCTCGGAGGCGGCGGGCGTCCCCTACGTGCATCTGGACAACCACGGGGACGGCGAGGACGGGGACGGCCTGGTGATCTACTCGCTGCCGGAGCTGCTGCCGGCGCTCGGAGTCGACGCCGGCTGAGCCGCGGCGGTGCGGGCATCGAGGAGCTCCTTGATGCCCGCCGATGCCCGCGAGATCCCCTCGAAGGTCAGGTGATCGGCCGCCTGGTCGTCGATGGCAGCGCCGCGGACCCTCCAGCGGTCCTTCACCTCCCCTTCCCACAGGCCCTCGTCAGTCAGGCTCTGCACTCGCACGGCGAACACGATCGTGGCCACCGGCGGGCCCCCATCCAGCCCGGGCACCACCCAGAACCCCTCCACCCACCACGTCAGCCGCCACTCGGGTTCGGCCTCTGCCAGGACGCCGGACGCCTCCAGCTTCCTCTTCATGTAGGTCCGGAGCAAGTTGGTTGCGATGGGGTCGATCCAGGCCCGGCCCTCGAGATTGACCCCCGGGTCCAGTTCCTCCAACCGAAGGCTCAGCGCGGGGGGACCTCCCGGCGGCACGGGGGCGTGCTCGAAGACCACCATTCGCACCGCCTCCGGCTCCCAGGAGACGGGTTCCGGCACCTCGAAGAGGTCCGCCGTCAGGCCGGCGTTCAGCTCCGTGTGCCAGCGGTAGCGCTTGACCCCGACCAGGACCTCGAAGGGCGTCAACACCTCTCCGGTCTCCCGGTACTGCCTGTAGGTGGTCGTACGGCCGCCCTCCACCTCGGCGTGAAGCAGGCCGTCGTAGGGGTCGAAGTAGGCGAGACGCTGGCGGCCGAACTTCGTGTCGATGACGCGCACCGCCTCCAGAGGCCGGTATTGCATCCGCCGGCGGCCCACGTACTCGACGATCACGCCGTCGCCGCGGAACCGCGACAGGAAGTCCCAGCGCTCGGCGTTGTAGCTCTCGTCCCGGGGGGGCAGGAGCAGTCCGTAGCGCAGGTACCAGCTCTGCCGGCCGTCGTGTCCCCGGGCCACACCAGGAGCGGTGTCGACGCGGTAGCGCCGGCCGCGCAGGTAGGAGCGCACCCCGGCGGGGTACCAGCGTTGGTCCTTTCCGCTCCATACCTCGGCCCGAACCCTCTTGTCCCGGATCGCCTGCAACCTCTCGAGCCCGCCCATGGCCTCGATGGCGCGGCCGATGATCTCCCGGGCCCGGCGGCGCCGACGGCCGGCCTCGGAGGTGGCGTCGGCCAGGGGCAGCACCCGGATGCGGCGCCCGTGCAGCTCCACGAGCTTGCGCCGGTAGAGGTCGGTGAGGGCGCTGTCGTAGGAGAGGGTGTCCCCCGGCAGGACGGCGGGTCCCAGCCCGGGATCCGCCTCCAGGCCCGGCTGCGGCGCCAGGCCTTCCAGCCCCACCGATGGCACCGCCGCCGCCGCCTCGGGCAGGGGTGCCTCCATCATCAGTTCGGCGAGGCGGAGCTGCTCCATCACCACCTCGGGCACCGTGGCGCGCGGCGCCGGCTCGAAGCGTTGCGGCTCCAGCGACGGGGCCAGCTCGAACCGCGCCGGGCGCAGCACCCGCAGCACTCGTTCGGCCGCCCAACGCTGGTAGGCCCACAGGAAGAGCATGTGCACCGCCAGCGACGCCAGCAGGCACAGGACCACGCGGCGGTTGCGGAGGGAGCGGATCATCGTGGTCCGGGGACGGAGGCCGCGTGATCTACTCGCTGCCGGACCTGCTGCCGGCGCTTGGAGTCGACGCTGGCTGAGCCGCCGCGTCCCGGGCGTCGAGGATCGCCTTGATGCCTGCCGATGCCAGCAGGATCACCTGGGTGGTGAGGTTGTCGGCGCTGCCGCCGTTGATCGGCCGGCCGAGAACCTTCCATTGGTCCCGCACCTCCCCCTCCCACAGGCCTTCACCACGCAGGCTCTGCAGGCTCACCGAGATCACGATGGAGGCAACGGGCGGCCTTCGATTCGGTCTGACCCAGAACTCCTCCACCCGCCAGGTCAACCGCCACTCCGGGGGTTCGGTGCCTGCCAGGACGCCGGCCGCCTGCAGCTTCCGCTTCATGTAGGTGTCGAGCAGGTGCATTTCCATGGACTCGAGCCACGGGCGGGGTTCGCGTCGCCGCCCCCGGGGCTGAAGCGGATCGTCCTGCGGGCGGTGCACCTGGCCAAGGTCCTGCACCTGAAGGCGCAGCGCGGCGGGACCTCCCGGCGGCACGGGGGCGTACTCGAAGACCAGGGTCCGCACCAGCTCCGGCTCCCAGGAGATCTGCTCCGGCACATCGAACCGGTCGGCCGTCAGGCCCGTGTTCAACTCCGTGTGCCAGCGGTACCGGACATCCCTCGGCGCGTCGACCCGGACCTCGAAGGGCGTCAGTACGCCCCCGGTCTCACGGTACTGCCTGTAGGTGGTCGTGCGGCCGCCCTCCACCTCGGCGTACAGGAGGCTGTCGCCGACATCGAAATAGGCGAGACGGTGGCGGCCGAAGGCGGTGTCGATGACACGCACCGCCTCCAGGGTCCGGAACCTCATCTCCCGCCGGCCCAGGTACTCCACGATCACGCCGTCTCCGCGAAACCGCGTCAGGAAGTCCCAGCGCTCGGCGGCGTACCTCTCGTCCCGCGGGGGCAGGAGGAGTCCGTAACGCAGGTACCAACTCCGCATGCCGTCGTACCCGCGCGCCATATCGGGGCTGATGTCGACGCGGTAGCGCTGACCGCGCAGGTACGAGCGCACGCTGCCCGGCTCCCAGACCCGGCGCCGTGCGTTCCACCTCTCGACCCGGACCTGCTTGTCCCGGATCGCCTGCAGCCGCTCGAGCCCGCCCATGGCCTCGATGGCGCGGTCGATGATCTGTCGGGCCCGGCGGCGCCGACGGCCGGCCTCGGAGGTGGCGTCGGCCAGGGGCAACACCCGGATGCGGCGCCCGTGCAGCTCCACCAGCTTGCGGCGATAGAGGTCGGTGAGGGCACTGTCGTAGGACAGGGTGTCCCCCGGCAGGACGGCGGGTCCCAGCCCCGGATCGGCCTCCAGGCCCGGCTGCGGCGCCAGGCCCTCCAGCCCCACCGATGGCACCGCCACCGCGTCCTCGGGCAGGGGCGCCTCCATCATCAGCTCGGCCAGACGGAGCTGCTCCATCACGACATCGGGCACCGTGGCGCGGGGCGCCGGCTCGAAGCGTTGCGGCTCCAGCGACGGGGCCAGCTCGAAGCGCGCCGGGCGCAGCACCCGCAGCACGCGTTCGGCCGCCCAGCGCTGGTAGGCCCACAGGAAGAGCATGTGCACCGCCAGCGAAGCGAGCAGGCACAGGAGCACGCGGCGATTGCGGAGGGAGCGGCTCATGCCCATCCTGCGGTTGATGACCTCCAGGCCGGCTCGTGTTCCAATCTCAGAGCCGTCGTCAAGACCACGGCACGGGCCGCCCCGTGATCTACTCGACGCCGGAGCTGCTGCCGCTCGGAGTCGACGCTGGCTGAGCGGCGGCGGCGCGGGCGTCGAGAAGCTGCTTCATGCCCACCGAGCCTTCAGGATCACTTGCCAGGTGACGGCATCGGCCACGAGGTCGTCGATGGAGGTGGCCTTGAGGAGCCATTCGTCTTCCTCTGCCTCGGGAGTGGGGGACGATCCATCGGTGGTCCACAAACCCCTCCCACCAGTCTCCGTCTCGCAGGCTCTGGACGCGAACAGCGATCTTCAGCGTCGCTATCTCGATAGTATGGCCCTCCCCGATCGGCGGCGCCTCGTCATCGCGAAGCTGCTTTACTCTCCGGAACCCTTCCACTCGCCAGGCCAACCGCCACTCCGGGGGATCGGCGCCCGCCAGGACACCACCCGCCTGCAGTTTCCTCTTCATGTAGGTGTCCAACAGGTACGCATCAGGAGGCATGAGCCAGGGCCCTCCCCCGGCTATCAGTCCCGGCCTCGCATTGTCTGGCGAGCGCTCCCCCTGGGTCAGGTTCTCCACCTGAAGGCGCAGCCCGGCCGCTCCTCCCGGCGGCACGGGGACGTGCTCGAAGACCGCGGTCCGTACCGACTCCAGCTCCCAGGAAGCCTCCTCCGGCACGTCGAACCGAGCCGCGGCCAGGCCCGTGTTCAGCTCCGTATGCCAGCGGTACCCGCCGCGGACTTCGAAGGGAGTCAGCACTCCCTGGGTCTGCCGGTACTCCCGATACGTGGTCGTGCGGCCTCCCTCTACCTCGGCGTACAGCAGGCTGTCTTCCATGCCGAAGTAGGCCAACCGCTGGCGGCCGAACTTCGTGTCGATGACGCGCACCGCTGCCAGGGTCCGGAACTGCATCTCCCGGTGGCCCACGAACTCCACGACCACGCCATCCCCGCGGAACCTCGACAGGAAGTCCCAGCGCTCGGCGTTGTACCTCTCGTCCCGAGGAGGCAGGAGCAGCCCGTAGTACAGGTACCAGCTCCGATGCCCGTCATGCCCGCGCGCCATGTTGGGCCCGATGTCCAGGCGGTAGCGCTCACCGCGCAAGTAGGAGCGCGTGCCGACCGACTTCCAGATCTGGCGTTCGCCATCCCACCTCTCGACGCGGATCCGCTTGTCCCGAATCGCCTGCAGCCGCTCGAGCCCGCCCATGGCCTTGATGGCGCGGTCGATGATCTCCCGGGCTCGGGCGCGCCGACGGCCGGCCTCGGAGGTGGCGTCGGCCAGGGGCAGCACCCGGATGCGGCGCCCCTGCAGCTCCACGAGCTTGCGGCGGTAGAGGTCGGCGAGGGCGCTGTCGTAGGAGAGGGTGTCCCCCGGCAGAACGGCGGGTCCCAGCCCCGGATCGGCCTCCAGCCCCGGCGCCGGCGCCAGGCCTTCCAGCCCCACCGATGGCACCGCCGCCGCGTCCTCGGGCAGGGGCGCCTCCATCAGCAGCTCGGCCAGGCGGAGCTGCTCCATCACGACATCCGGCACCGTGGCGCGCGGCGCCGGCTCGAAGCGTTGCGGCTCCAGCGACGGGGCCAGCTCGAAGCGCGCCGGGCGCAGCACCCGCAGCACGGGCTGGGCCGCCCAGCGCTGGTAGGCCCACAGGAAGAGCATGTGCACCGCCAGCGACGCCAGCAGGCAGAGCACCACGCGGCGGTTGCGGAGGGAGCGGATCACAGGAGGTCGTCACAGAGGCCCGCCGGCGTTCGTGGCCCGCTCGGAACTGCGGCCTTCGGGGGCAGGCCCCTGGCGCCTAGTCTAAGGCGTGCCGTCCTTGCCCGCCCGTTCCACCCCCCCTACCTTCGCCCCTCCCAACCCCAACGCCTTCCGGCCGGTGATGGCCCTTCCGAACAGTTTCGATTTCCGCTCTCCGACCCGCGTCGTCCACGGGGCCGGCTCGGTCTCCCGCGTGCCCGAGCTTCTCCCCGGGGGCGAGAAGGCCCTCGTCGTCTCCGACCGCGGCCTGGAGGAGGCCGGCGTGGTCGAGCGCGTCACCTCCACCCTCGACGACGCCGGCGTCGCCTGGGCCCTGTTCACCGACGTCACCGCCAATCCCGTGGCCCGCAACGTCTCCTCCGGCGCCCGCCTCTACGGGCGCGAAGGCTGCGGCGCCCTCCTCGGGGTCGGCGGCGGCTCCCCCATGGACGTGGCCAAGATGATCGGCGTCATCGTCAGCCACGGCGGCCGCATCGGCAGCTACATCGGCTACCAGGACAAGGTCACCCGCCAGCTTCCGCCCCTGGTCTGCGTGCCCACCACCTACGGCACCGGCAGCGAGGTGACCCCCTTCGCCGTGCTCACCCACCCGCGCACCCGCAACAAGGAGCCGGTCATCAGCTGGCGCATCGCGCCCCGGGCCGCCGTCCTCGACCCGGAGCTGGCCGTGGCCCTGCCGGCCTCGGTGGGCGGCCCCACGGGCATGGACGCCCTGACCCACGCCCTCGAGTCGTACACCAACCTGCTGTCCACGCCCTTCACCGAGGGCCTCGCCTTGGGCGCCATCGAGCTGATCGGCGGCAACCTGCGCCGGGCCTGCGCCAACGACCACGAGCTCGAGGCGACCGGGAACATGCTGATCGCCAGCTGCCTGGCGGGCCTGGCCTTCTCCCAGACCCGCCTCGGCAACGTGCACGCCATGTCCCATCCCGTCGGCGCCCGCCACGGCGTCCACCACGGCCTGGCCAACGCCGTGATCCTGCCCCACGTGATGGAGTACAACCTGCAGGCCCGGGTCCCCGAGTTCGCCGCCGTCGCCGCCGCCCTCGGCGAGGAGACCGACGGCCACGGCGACTACGATGCCGCCTGCCTGGCGGTGGAGGCGGTGCGCCGCCTCAACGAGGACCTCGGCATCCCCGGGCACCTGGGCGATGCCGGCGTCCGGGACCCGGACATCGAGGGCCTGGCGGAGGCCGCCATGCGCAGCGGCAACGTGCAGGTGAACCCGCGCAAGACGACCTTGACCGACATGGAAGAGTTGTTCCGCAAGTCCTGCGGACTCTGATCGGAGGAACCATGCCATTCCCGAGAATGATGAAGGTGCGCCAGCACTTCGAGGCGCCGGAGATCGAGGACGTTTCCGGCACCGTGAAGGAGCGCATCGGAACGCTGGACCTGTCCCGCAAGGTGGCCAGAGGCGACTCGGTGGCGATCACCGTGGGCAGCCGCGGGGTCAACAACATCGCCGTCATCACCCGGGCGGCGGTAGAGGCCCTGAAGGAGCTCGGCGCCGAACCGTTCATCGTGCCGGCCATGGGCAGCCACGGCGGCGGCACCGCCGAGGGCCAGCGCGAGATCGTCGAGAGCTACGGCGTGACGGAGGAGTTCGTCGGCTGCCCGATCCGCTCGACCATGGAGGTCGTCCAGGTCGGCACCGTGGAGGGCGAGGTCCCCGTCTACTTCGACAAGTACGCCAGCGAGGCCGACCACGTGGTCGTCGCCGGGCGGGTCAAGCCCCACACCGGGTTCGTGGGCGAGATCGAGTCCGGCCTCCACAAGATGATGCTCATCGGCCTGGGCAAGCACCGGGGCGCCGCCGTCTACCACCAGGCGATCGTCCAGTACTCCTTCGACCGCATCATCCGCGCCGTGGGCCAGCAGGTGATCGACAAGTGCCGGGTCCTCTTCGGGCTGGCCATCGTCGAGAACCAGTACGACCGGACGGCCGAGATCGACGCCGTGCCGCCCGACAGGTTCGTCGAGCGGGAGAAGGAGCTGCTGGTCCTGGCCAAGCAGTGGATGCCGCGCCTGCCCTTCGACCAGGTCGACCTGCTCATCGTCGACCGGATGGGCAAGAACATCTCCGGCTCCGGCATGGACACCAACGTCGTGGGCCGCAAGTACTACGACCACTGCGCCGCCGCCAAGGAGTTCCCCAAGGTGACGCGCATCTTCGTCCGCGGCCTGACCCCGGAGACCCACGGCAACGCCGCCGGCATCGGCATGGCCGAGTACTGCCACCAGCGCCTCGTCGACGCCATGGACGTGAACGCCACCGTCATCAACTGCATGACCGGGAACGCCCCCTCCGGCGCCGCCGTGCCCGTCCACTTCCCCACCGACCGCGAGTGCCTGGAGCAGGCCCTGACCACGGTGGGACTCGTGGAGCCCGCCAGGGCGAAGGTCCTGCGCATCCGCGACACCCTGCACCTCGGCGAGCTGCTGGTCTCCGAGGCCTACGCCAGGGAGGTGGAGGCCCGCCCCGACCTGTCCGTGCTGGAGAAACCCGCTGACATGACATTCGACGAAAGGGACGATCTACTGGAATGGTGAGCCCCGGCGAGTACATCGGCATGCCCGTCGCCGAGATCGACACCCCCGCCCTGCTGGTCGATCTCGACGACCTGGAGTTCAACATCAGGAAGCTCGCCGGCCACTTCGAGGCCGCGGGCAAGCACCTGCGCCCCCACACCAAGTCCCACAAGACCCCCGCCATCGCCCACATGCAGCTGCAGGCCGGCGCCATCGGCGTCACCTGCGCCAAGGTCGGCGAGGCCGAGGTCATGGCCGACGCCGGTATCGACGACGTGCTCATCGCCAACGAGGTCGTGGGCCGCCGCAAGGTGGAACGCCTCATGACCCTGGCCCGCCGCTGCGACATCATGGCCGCCGTCGACCACCCGGACAACCTGGCCGACCTCGACGCCGCCGCCGGCGCCGCCGGCGTCACCCCGCGGATCCTGGTGGAGGTCAACATCGGCCACAACCGCTGCGGCGTCCTGGCCAGCTCCGACGAGGCCCTGGAGCTGTGCCGCGCCGCCCACCGGGCCGAGCACCTGCGCTTCGCCGGCCTCATGGGCTACCAGGGCCACATCGTCGCCCTGGAGGACGCCGGGGAGCGCGAGGCCGGCGCCCGCGAGTGCCTGCAGCGGCTCTCGGACTGCGCCGGGCGGGTGAAGGCCGACGGCCTCCCCGTGGAGATCGTCAGCACCTCGGCCACCGGCGACTACTACGTGAGCACCACCTACGACGCCGTCACCGAGGTGCAGGCCGGCTCCTACGCCCTCATGGACGCCGCCTACGGCCGCCTCGGCCTCGGCTTCCGCAACGCCATGACCGTGCTCACCACGGTCACCAGCCGGCCCACCCCCGAGCAGGTGATCACCGACGCCGGCCTGAAAGCGGCGACCCCCGAGCACGGCTTCCCCCTCGTCAAGCTGCCCTCGCGGGATGGCGTGGAGGTCGGCTGGGACCCCCAGGGGCTGCGCCACCTGGAGTGCGAGTCCCTGTCGGAGGAGCACGGCCGCCTGCGCGCCAAGGGAGGGCCCTGCCACCTGGAGTGCGGCGACGTGATCGAGTTCATCCCCGGCCACGGCTGCACCACCGTCAACCTCTACGACGACCTCTACGCCGTGCGCGGCGGCCGGCTCGAAGCCGTGTGGCCCGTCGCCGCCCGCGGAAAGGTGCGCTGACCATGGCCGCCGTGAAGGCTGCCGTCATGACCGGCCCCGGGGCCGTGGAGCTGCGCGAGTTCCCGAGGCCCGCCATCGGCGGCGGCGAGATCCTGCTGAAGGTGGAGCGCGCCGGCATCTGCGGCTCCGACAAGCACATGTACGCCGGCCACATGCCGCTGCAGTTCCCGGTCATCCCCGGCCACGAGCTGGTGGGCGTCATCGAGGAACTGGGTTCGGAAGCGGCCGACGAGATGGCCGTCATCGGCGGCCCCATCGCCGAGGGCCACCTCGTCACCACCACCCCCAGCTCGGTGGCCTGCGGCCGCTGCTGGTACTGCCTGCACCAGCCCCAGCGGCCGGCCCTGTGCGCCGACCGCTACGTCCACGGCTTCGTCTCCAGCGACGTGGCCCCGGCGCCGCGGGGAGGCTTCGCCGAGTACATGCACCTGACCTCCCGCTCCTGGATCTTCAAGATCCCCGAGGGCCTCTCCCCCGAGATCGCCGTCCTCACCGAGCCCGCCGCCGTCGCCACCCGCGCCGTGGAGCGCGCCCTGGCGCCGGGCATCCCCCACATCTCCGAGGGCCTCGGCATGGACAAGTCGGTCATGGTCCTCGGCGCCGGCCCTATCGGTCAGCTCGTCATCGCCGCCCTCGCCCACGTCGGCACCGACTGCATCATCGCCTCCGACCTGAGCCCGTCGAGGCTGACCCTGGCCGAGGCCATGGGGGCCCACCACCTCGTCGCCGCCGACGCCCCCCTCGACGAGCGCCTGGATCGGGTGCAGGAGCTGACCCACGGCGTCGGCCCCGACATCGTCATCGAGACCGCCGGCGTGCCCGTCGTCTTCAAGGAGTCCCTCGACTTCGTCCGCCGCGGCGGCATCGTCGTCGAGGTGGGCCACTTCACCGACCCCGGCGGCGTCGAGATCCGGCCGAACCAGGTCTGCTTCAAGGACCTCGACATCCGCGGCATGTGGGCCTACCCGGCGATGCAGTTCAAGACGGCCCTCTCCTTCCTCAGGAGCACCCGCGCTCCGCTGGATCGCTTCATCACCCACACCCTGGGCCTGGACGAGACCGAGGAGGGCATCGAGGTGACGGGGACCGAGGGCTCGATGAAGGTGGTCGTGGTTCCCTGAGCGATGGACAGACCCGTGGTCGTCTACGACGGCGAGTGCCGCTTCTGCCGGTGGAGCGTGACCCGCATCCAGCGCCTCGACCGTGACGGACAGTTCGAGTACCTGCCGCGGCAGGCCCCCGGCGCCGAGGAGCGCTTCCCGCTGCTCAAGCACAGCGACTTCAACACCGGCCTGCGGCTCGTGCCGGACACGGATACCGTCCACGTCGGCGCCGACGGCGTCTACCACATCTACCGGCGGCTGCCGCCCCTGAACCTGGTTGCCTGGCTCTACCGGGTGCCGGTGCTCACCTGGCTCTTCCGGCTGGGTTACGCCATCGTCGCCCGCAACCGCTACCGCTTCGGGCGGGTCCCGCCCGAGATGGCCTGCGACGACCTCTGCGACATCTCCTACGGCGAGCGCCGGGCGAACCCGCCGGCGCCGCCGCCCTGATGCGCTGTCGCCGGTTCGGCCAAACCGGCTGGCAAGGTCAGCGAGATCGCCCTCGGCGGCGCCTGGTTCTACGGCCGTCCCGAGTTCGGCCCGCGGCCCGTCTCCCACGGCGCCGCCATCGTCGAGCGCGCCCTGGAGCTGGGGGTCAACTACATCGACACGGCCCCCCTCTACGGAAGCGGCCGCAGCGAGGAGGTCCTGGGCCACGCGCTGAAGGGGGTGAAGCAGCCCTTCTATCTGGCCACCAAGGTCGGCTACCTCCCCGAGCCCTTCGACTACACCCGCGACACGGTGATGCGCGGCTTCGAGGCCAGCCTGAAGCGGCTGCAGCGGGACCGCGTCGACCTGGTGCAGATCCACGAGACCGAGAAGGCCGGCTGGGAGGGGGTCTTCGGCAAGGGGCGCACCCTCGAGGCGCTGATCGAGCTGCGCGAGCAGGGTCTGGCGACCCACATCGGCCTCACCGGCTCCGACCTGGACCTCATGGTGCGCATGCTCGGCGCCACGGACGAGTTCGTCTCCGTCATCACCTACCTGAAGTACGACCTGCTGGTGCAGGACGCCCGCGAGGTCCTGGTGCCGGCCGCGGTCGCCGCCGACGCCGCCCTCATCTGCGCCTCGCCCCTGCACGGCGGACTTCTCGGCTCGCGGCGCGACCACTGGCGGCGGCAGGGCCGCTTCGAGGACCGTTACGCTCGCCTGGAGCGGGTCGAGGCGGTCCTGGACCGCCACGGCCTGAGCCCCGCCGACGCCGGGCTGCGCTACCTGCTGTCGGATGCCCGCGTGGGGACCGTCCTCTCCGGCGTCGACAGCGTCGCCGAGCTGGAGCGGTCCGTCGCCGCTTCGCAAGCCGGACCCCTGGACGCGGAACTGATCCGCCAGATCGAGGAGGCCTGATGGCCCGACCCGTGAGACTGGGATTCATCGGCGTGGGGTTCATCACCCAGCGCGCCCACCTGCCCGCACTGCAGCCCCTGGTGGAGGCGGGCCAGGCGGAGTTCACCGCCTTCTGCGACCTCGACGAGGAGACCGGGAAGGAGCAGGCCGCCGCCTTCGGCGCCAAGGCGGTCTACACCGATCACGAACGCATGCTGGAGCGCGAGTCCCTCGACGCCGTGTACGTCAACCTGCCGCCGACCCTGCACACCGACCAGGTGCGCCTCGCCGCCGAGCGCGGCCTCCACCTCTTCGTGGAGAAGCCGGTGAGCCTCGACATGGCCCAGGCCGTGGGGTTCGCCGCCGCCATCGAGAAGGCCGGTGTCGTCTCCCAGGTCGGCTTCAACAGCCGCTACTGCCCCTCTTCCGCGGTCGTCGGGGAGCGCCTGGCCGCGCGCACCACGCGCCACGCCCAGGTGCAACTGCTCTACAGCGGCAGCCCGATCCGCTGGTGGACCAGCCGCTACGAGGAGTGCGGCGGCTCCTTCGTGGAGAACACCATCCACATGGTCGACCTCGTGCGCTACTGGCTCGGCGACATCGCCCAGGTCTCCGCCTTCTACCACTGGCGGGAGCCCGGGGTGGGCCCCGAGCCGATGAACCTGCCCCACGCCTACGACGTGAACTACCGCTTCGACTCCGGGGTCACGGGCAGCTTCACCACCTCCCGGGTGCTCACCAACGTGCAGGTGGGGCGCCGCGAGGTGCTGGTCGTCTGCGACGACGCCCTGATCGAGTGGTCGGCGGCGAAGGTGGTGGAGAACGGCGAGACGGTGTGGGAAAAGGAGGCCGAAGGGCGGGCCTCCTTCGCCCTGCAGGCCGAGGCCTTCGTCGCCGCGGTGCGGGCGGCGGACCCGGCGGCAACCCTCAGCCCCTACGGTCCGAGCCTGAACAGCCTGGCCGCGGTTCTGGGCGCCAACGCCTCGGCCGAGCGCGACGGGGAGCGCCTGGCGCTGGAGGACGTGGTGTCAGGGGCCGTGGCCTGGAACCCGCGCTTTGCGGCGGCCCACGGCGTGCCGGCGCTGGATGGGTGCTGCTAACGTTGGCAAGAACAATGTGCGCCTCAGCCGCGGAGTTCACGCGGGGGAAGGCCAGGCAGGTACAACTGCTGGGGCGGGAGTCTACCGGAGGACTCGGAGAATCAGAACGATGACGGAGACCTGCAACGCAGTCTGTCCCAATGCAAATAGAAACAATGCCTTGTATAGATCGGCCTTGGTGGCGAGGTGCTGATAGGCGCCCTCCATGCGGGCAAGGCGCTCTGTGGCTGGGATATCGTCGGTTACGGTGGTCACGGGATTGCCTCCGGTCGGGCGGTTACAGAAGCAACTGCCTTTCTACTATACGGCTGGCCCTTGCAGGCCACAAGGCCACCATTCCTTTAGCTGCCGCGCAGCTTCTGTGTCGCCTTCCGTAGTTCAGCCATCACTTCCTTCGGCAATTTGATATTGTCCACGGCCCAATCGGCCAATTCAGCCGCCTCGGCGGTACTATGCGACTTGGCCTTGCCGACAAGACCAAGAATACGCGTATACAACGGCGACACCTGATGTCTATCCCATACGAAAGACAATCCCGAAACTTCAGAGTCTGGAGCAAAGGAGCGGTTCAGAAAAACGACAGCTTCGTACACCGAGAGATCCTTCCCCACTCCAGAAGCCGTCCAGAGACGTTCAAAAGGCCCTTTGCGAGGTTGATACTTGGGAAATCGCTCCAGCATTTCTCTGACGGTCTGAGGGCTCCCTGGTTTCCCGGTAGGCTTTCCGAAAAAAGGAAATGCGTCCAGCGGAAAGGCTACTCGCCTGAGCGCAAAGATCAGCTGATCCAGATGGATTAAGTCTTCGCCCCGGAGGGAAGTTCCGAACACGTTGTACCTCGTGTCAGGATCGGTGTAGACTCGAATCCTCTCCAGAAACGCAAGAGGAGTTTCTGCTTGCCAGGAATCCCCCGACTGAAACTCCAACCAACAGGGCTGATCCAGTTTCTCGGGCAGGAGGTCCGAAGCGTAGACAGTTACCTTCCTATAGAGCTCAACGAGGTTATGGCCGTCTCTTGCCGCCGAGTGCCCATTCAACAGTAGAGATGCCTTGAGCAGCTTCTCAACTGCCTGACCAGCCAGCCAGAAGAAGCCATTGTCCATCTGCATACGATGAGCTATCCGAGCAAGGGCATAGTCCGCAGTATCCACGAATAGGCGGGAAACCAGATCGTTCTTCAGGACTTCCAAGCGCTCATTGGAACCCATTGATTCCGCTCTCTCCCTGACCCATCCAAAGATGCGATTCGGAGCCGCGCCGCCCCCCAAGAGGCCGCGCCTCGATCACCGTGCGCACTTGGCGCACGCCGACACACGCGGCGATAGACGCCGAGTGCTGGCCGGCCATGCCGAATGCACAGGGTCTCTCGTACACAAAGCGATGCCCCCGACCCGGTGACCAGGGTCGGGGGCATCTGCCGCACTATGTGGGGGCGAGGAGGCTACCACCTCCTGCCCCCGGGGGGCAGCCTGTAAGTCTCCATCCCAACCATGAACACCCGATGGACCGTGGCTGCTCCTCCAAATCCAGCTTTGGTGAGAGTACAGGCTGCACAAGTACTGTCAACCCCTGCGATGTCACCCATCCCGGGTCAGCCCCCGACCCCCTGAAGCCGCCGCCATCACCCCGCCCGGTGCAGGTCCGGGTCCCTCACCGCCTCGTAGATCACCCCGCCCTCGACGTTGCGCGGCATCGGCGCCCCGGTGAGGTAGCAGATCGTGGGGGCCACGTCGATGACGCGCACTTGGCGCTGCAGTTGGCCTGAGGCGCGCACGCCGGCGCCGGCGGCGATGAAGGTCGAGTGCTGGCCGGCCATGCCGAAGGCGACCGAGGGCAGCTGCTTGCCGTGGGCGCCGTCGAACTCCGGGCGCAGGGCGTAGACCACGTCGCCCACCCGGTCCGACCACAGGTTCACCATCTCCGCGTCCTCCCGGGTCAGGGCGAGGGCGAAGGGACGCCGGCCCGTCTCGGGGTCCTCGTAGTCGTGGAGGGCCTGGATGATCTCGCGGCAGGTGGCGTCGTAGTCCCCGGGATCGACGATGCCGCCGGGCTCCCGCCCCTTCAGGTTCACGAAGATGTGCACCAGGCCCACGTCGGCCGCCCGGGTGCGCGTCCAGTCGACGCGGCGGTTGGGGCCGCGGCCCTCGTATTTCAAGAACCCCGCCTGTTCCAGCACCTTCGCCACGTTGACCACCGTGTGCTGCTGCGAGGTGCCGCCGTGGTCGGAGACCACGAAGAAGGCGGTGTCGTCGCCGGCCAGGCGGCGCAGGCGGCCGATCCAGCGGTCGATGGAGGCGTAGGTGCGCTCCACCCCCTCGCGGCAGCGCCGCTGCACCGACGGCGGCGCCCCGGAGTGGGGATCGGCAGCGCGCAGGAAGAAGTGGCTGGTGTAGTCGGAGGCGTGGGTCTCCGTCATCAGCAGGTCCCAGTCGCGGGAGCCGGCGAGGTACCCGGCCACGTCCGCCAGGCGCTCGTGGTGGAACTCCAGCAGCTCGAAGTAGGTGTCGTCGTCGATCAGGCCGAGGGCGTCGCGGGCCGGGTTCTGCAGGAAGTTGCCCACGTGGCGGTCGATCTCGCGGGCCACGGAGGCCGGCTTCGTGTAGCCGTCGGGGGGCCAGATCTGGGGGATGAAGAGCTCGAAGGCGTCGGCCCGCGCCGACAGGGTGATCAGCTTGGCGCGCACGTATCCCCGCACCTTGCGGCCGTCGATCTCGAAGCGGTCCAGCCACCAGTCGCTCCACTCGCCCACGCCGAGGTCGGCCAGGGGCCGGCCCGCGTTCTTCGAGCGGCAGATCCGCACCCGGTCGTAGCCGCCCCCGCCGCTGGCGTAGATCAGGGCGTGCAGCTGCATCGGCGTCCCCTCCCGGCCCCGATTCATCTCCTCGCGGCCCCGGGCCAGGGGCTGGATGGTGAGGGCCGCCTCCTTCGGCATCCGCTTCGAGGCGGGCAGTCCCATCCAGCCGCGGGCCTCTTCCAGGGTCACGGGATCGAACTCGCGCACCCCCTGCAGGGCGCTCGGGTCCAGGGTCTCCGGGTCGCGCTGCGCCTCCAGCCGCCGCGGCGCCCACTTGCCCCCGACGAACAGGTGGTAGCCGGCCACCTGGTGGTGGTTGGAGACGCCGGGGCCGGTGCCCTCCACCTGCACCCCCGAGCGCACCGTGGGCGGCCACGACATCTCCCACTTCACCAGGATCGGCTTCTTGCCGCCGCGCTCGAAGGCGTTCCAGATGTACTCCGAGCGCGACAGGGAGGTGTCGATCCCCCAGAGGGTGCGGTCCAGGCCCTCGCCCACGTGGCGGATGTTGAAGTCCATCACGCCGTGGGTACCCGGCCACGATCCCGTGGACAGGGCCGTCCAGCCCGGCGGCGTGAGGGTTGGGAAGACGCCGACCATGGGTCGCCAGACGCCCGCATTCATCAGGGCGCGCACGTTCGGCATGTGGCCGGCCTCGGCCATGTTCCTCACCAGCTCCATGCTGGCGCCGTCCATGCCGGCGACGATGGCGCGCCGGGCGGGTGTCGCACTCATGGGGTCTCTCCCTGGTTGGAGTGGAACGCGGCGCCGCGGCCGGTTTCGGCCGTGCAGCGCGCGGCGGAGCGAGTGGAACTCCCTATGGAAGACGCGGGATGACTTCCTTCGCCATCAGTTCCATCGAGCGCTTCATCTTCGCCTTGTCGTCCCAGTCGTGGCCGATCATCAGCACCGTGCCGAAGCCGCCCGTCACGTCGTACAGCTCCTGCAGGCGCTCGGTCACGGTGTCGGGACTGCCGACGATGGCGATCTCGTCGATGAAGTACTCGCGCGTGAGGTCCGCGTCGGACATACCCGGGTCCCTCTTCGGCAGGTCCAGCATGTTGGCGATCTCGAGCATGCCCCGAAGGTAGACCAGCGAGTCGGCGAAGGCGCCGCCGAGGGCGTGTTCCCGTGCCTCGGCATCGGTCTCACCGACGCAGATGCTGCGCGAGATCCGCCAGTCGCGCCGGTCCGGTTCGGGCCGGCCCCCTTCCGCGGCCCCCTCGCAGTAGATCTCCCAGTGCCGCTTCACCTTGTGGAAGGGCGCCATGTTGATGCTGATCGGCAGGAACCCGCGGCGGCCGCCCGTGGTGGCCGCCATCGACTCCTCCTTGACGATGCTCATGGCGATCGGCGGATGGGGCTTCTGGTACGGCTTCAGCACCTCCCCCAACCCGAGCTCGGGGACCCTCTCCGCCATCGTCACGTTCCAGTAGTCCCCCTTGAACTCGAAGGGACCGTCTTCCGTCCACAGCTTCAGGACGATGTCCATCGCCTCCAGGTTCATCAGACCCTGGGTGCGCGGGTCCGGCAGATCGAAGAGCGGCCAGTCGGTCGGCACGCCCCCCTGCCCGAAGCCGACGTTGATGCGTCCCTTGGACAGGTGATCGAGATAGGCGAGGCGGACCGCCACGTTCGCCGGGTGATGCTGGGTCATGATGGTGACCCCGGTGCCCAGCCGGATCCTCTCCGTCTGCGGCAGGACGTGGGCGATGAACACGTCGTTGGCTGGGATCGGCTCCCACAGGGCGGTGTGGTGCTGCCCGATCCAGGCTTCGGTGAAGCCCAGCTCCTCGGCCCACAGCACGCACTCCACGTCCTCATCGAAGGTCTGGGTGCGATCCTTCTGCGGCGGATGCAACGGCATCATGAACTTTCCGACTTTCATTCTTCATCCTCCCTGACAGTTGAATCCATGCCGGCGCCGATGGCGAGCCGGGCGGGTGCCGCACTCATGGGGTCTCTCCCGGGCGGGCTTCAAGAAGGCTCGACGGCGAGACCGCAGGCGCCCCGGCATCGCCCCAGAAGGCGCCCACCTGCTCGCGGATCGCCTCGTCGCTGCGGGTGACCCGCGGCGTGCCCCAGGACGGCGGGTACAGCTCCCGGTAGTCGGCCCGCGAGAACCGCCGGTCGACGAGCAGCAGCAGCCCGCGGTCGGTGTCGGAACGGATGACGCGGCCGGCGGCCTGGAGCACGCGGTTCATCCCCGGGTAGGCGTAGCCGTAGGCGTAGCCGTAGGCGAAGCCGTAGGCGAAGCCGGCGTCCTCCTCCTCGTCGTAGTAGCCGCGGATCAGGTCCCGCTCGAGGCAGATCTGCGGCAGGCCGACGCCGACGACCACGGCCCCCACGAGGCGCTCCCCCGCCAGGTCGATCCCCTCGCCGAAGATGCCGCCCATGACCGCGAAGCCGACGACGGTGGTCGGATTGTCGACCCGGAAGAGACCGAGGAACCGCTCCTTCTGCGCCTCCCCCATGCCCGGCATCTGGGCCATGGCCAGGGTGCCCGCCGGCGCCAGGGCCTCGAAGCGCGGCAGCACCTCCTGCAGGTACTTGTAGGAGGGGAAGTAGACCATGTAGTTGCCGCGGCGCCCGCCCACGGCGGCGGCGATGGCGGCGGCCACATCGTCGTACGACCGGCCCCGGCCCCGGTAGCTGGTGTCGATGTGGTCGGCCACCATGACCAGCAGGTTCTCCCGGGGGAAGGGGGAGTCGAGCTGCAGGGTGAAGTCCTCGCGCCCGCCTCCGAGGAGCCGGCGGAAGTAGTCGAGGGGGGTGAGGGTGGCGGAGAAGAAGGTGGCCGAGCGGCCCCGGTCGAGAGCCTGCCCGATGCGGCCCGACGGGTCGAGGCAGAACAGGCGCAGCAGCAGGTCGCCGCGGCCCCGCTTCTCGCCGTAGGTGACGTAGCGGCCGTCGAAGAGGTCGGCCACGCGCAGGAAGGCGGCGATGGCGAAGAACAGGTCGGTCAGGGCCTCGCGCCAGGGCGCCGGACGGTTCCGCGCCAGGACCGGCTCGATCTCGGCCTGGACGCGCGTCAGCAGGGGCAGCAGGTCCTCCGGGGGCTCGCGGTCCAGCCAGCCGCGGCCGTCGCCCTCGTCGTCGCAGCGGCGCAGCTGGGCCGCCAGGTAGAGGTCGAGGGTGCCGAGGACGTGGGCGATGGCCGGCTGCGATTCGCCCAGGGCCTTGATCACCGCCCGCACCTCGCCGCGGCGGACCTCGGCCGAGTACATGTCGCGCGCTCTCTCCACGAGGTTGTGGGCCTCGTCGACGAGGAAGGCGTAGTCGCCGCTGGACTCGAGGAAGTAGCGCTTGAGGTAGGCCTTGGGATCGAAGACGTAGTTGTAGTCGCAGATGAGGACGTCGGAGAGCAGGGAGAGGTCGAGGCCCAGCTCGAAGGGGCAGACCGTGTGCCGGCGGGCCGTCTCCTCGATGTGGGTCCGCGTGAAGTCGTCGTGGGTGCGGAAGGCGTCCTCGAGGGCGTCGTTGACGCGGTCGTAGTAGCCGAGGGCGAACTCGCACGTCTCCATGTCGCAGGGGCGGCCGCCGCGGGCGTTGAAGCAGATGCGGTCGCGGGCGGTGATCGTGCACGACTTGAGGCGCAGGCCGGAGGCGCGCAGGTCGTCGAGGGCGCTCTCGGCCACGGTGCGGCCGCTGGTCTTGGCGGTGAGGTAGAAGACCTTCTCCACCTGTCCCTCGCCCAGGGCCCGCACCGCCGGGAAGAGGACGGAGATCGTCTTGCCGATGCCGGTGGGGGCCATGGCGAAGAGCCGCCCCTCGGAGGCGATTGTCTCGCGCACCGCCTCGGACAGCTCCTGCTGGCCGGGGCGGTACTCCGCGAAGGGGAAGGCGAGGTCCGCGATCGAGGCGTCCCGCCGGCCGCACCACTCGTGCCAGGCCCGGGCCCAGTGCAGGTAGCGGCCGACGAGATCGTCGAAGAAGGCGGCCAGCTCCTCCGGCGTGAAGGGGCGCCCGTCCTCCAGGACCTGGCCGCTGTCGAGCTGCACGTAGGTGAGCCGCACCTCGACGCGCTCCGGCGCCAGATCCTGGGCCAGGATGTGGGCGTAGAGCTTGGCCTGTCCCCAGTGCAGGGGGTTGTCGGGGCGTTCCTCGAGGGCGCCGTAGGTGGTCTTGATCTCCTCCACCAGCAGGTCGCCGCCGTCGTGGAGGACGCCATCGACGCGGCCCGTGATCTCCAGGGACAGGGAGCCGCCGGCGTCGACGGTGCAGCGCACCGGCACCTCGCTGCGGTAGCCCTCCGGCCGCTGGTCCTGCACGAAGCGGTGGCCCCGCGTGCCCTCGACGGCCCGGTTGGCGGAGAGAAAGGCGGAGCCCAGATCGCCGGAGCGCAGCACGAAGGCGACCAGTTCGCGGACGGGGATCTGTACGAGGGTGTCGGTGTCCGGCGCCATGGGGGGGTGGGAATATAGGCGTTCGCCGCGGGCCGTTGCCGAAGAGGGCGCCACCCCCGATTCTTTCGCCCATGCCTACTCTAACGATGGACCAGATCGCCGAGGCCGCCGCCTCTCTCTTCATCGCCGCGGGCACCTCCTCCGAGGATGCGCGCACCGTGGCCGGCCTCCTCGCCGAGGCCAACTGCGCCGGCCACGACTCCCACGGCCTCATCCGCGTCCCCCAGTACCTCGCCGCCATCGAGGACGGCCGCATCGATCCCGCCGCCGGGACCGAGGTCGTGCGGGAGACGCCGATCACCGCCGTTCTCGACGGCAACCGGGGATTCGGCCAGGTCGCCATGACCCGGGCCGTCGAGCTGGCCTCCGCCAAGGCGTCGGACCACGGCCTCGCCGCCGTCACCGTGCGCAGCGCCAGCCACATCGGCCGCCTCGGCAGCTACGTGGAGCGCCTCGCCCGCCGCGACCTGGCGGCCCTGCTGCTGGTCAACGCCGTCGGCATCCCCGCCTACCGCATGGCCCCCTGGGGCGGCACCGAGGCCCGCCTCGCCACCGACCCCCTGGCCTTCGGGGTCCCCCGCGCCGAGGGCGATCCCGTGGTCCTCGACATGACCACCACCGTCGTGGCCGAGGGCAAGGTGCGGGTCCAGAGCAACCGCGGGGAGCCCGTCCCCGAGGGCTGGCTGATCGACGCCGAGGGCCGGCCGACGACGGATCCGGACGTCCTCTACGGGGAGCCGGGGGGCAGCATCCTGCCCCTCGGCGGCAGCGCCGCCGGCCACAAGGGGTACGGCCTCAACGTCGCCCTCGAGCTGCTCGCCGGCGCCTTGAGCGGGACCGGCTGCATCGGCGGCGGTCAGCCCCTCGGCAACGGCGTCCTGCTGATCGCCCTCGACGTGGAGCGCTTCCTGCCCCTCGACGAGTTCCACCGCCACGCGGAGCGCTTCTTCGCCCACGTGAAGTCGTCGCCGCCGGCGGCCGGCTTCGACGGGATCCTCCTGCCGGGGGAGATCGAGGGCCGGGTGCAGCGGCGCCGGCAGCAGGAGGGCATCCCCGTCGACGACGAGACCTGGCGGCAGGTCCGTCAGTGGGCCGACAAGCTCGGCGTCGACCTGCCCCTCCCGGAGGAGAGCCGATGATCGTCGACATCCACACCCACCCGCCGAGACACCGGGAGCTGCCGCCGGGGGCCGAGCCGGAGCTGAACGACAAGTGGCGCCCCGACCGCCCCGTGAACGTGACCACCACCTGGCAGGACTACTTCGCCGGCCAGGCGCCGGCCGAGGTCTCGGTCGTCTTCGGCATCGCCATGAGCCCCGGCGGCCCTCCCTACCCCGCGGACCCCGACTGGTCGGAGGGCAACATCAACGACGCCGTCACCGAGTTCGCCGCCGCCCACCCCGGCCGGCTCATCGGTTTCGCCGCCGTCCACCCCTTCGACCCGGACTGCCTCGACGAGTTGGAGCGCTGCCGCGTCGACCTGGGCATGCAGGGCGTCAAGCTCGGCGCCAACTACCAGAACTTCGACCCCCTCGAGCCGCGGGCCCTGGCGATCTACGACTACGCCCAGCGCCACGGCCTGCCGGTGATGCTGCACCAGGGCACGTCGCCGGTGCAGGACGCGCCGATCCGCTACGCCCATCCCCTCGTCATCGACGAGATCGCCATGCGCTACCCGGAGCTGCGCATGATCATGGCCCACCTGGGCCACCCGTGGCAGGTGGAGACCTGCGTCGTCGTCCGCAAGCACCCGAACGTCTACGCCGACCTGTCGGCCAACTTCTACCGGCCCTTCTCCTTCTGGGAGCAGATGGTGAAGGCCGCGGAGTGGAACGTCCTCGACAAGATCCTCTTCGGCAGCGACTGGCCGATCACCGAGGTGGGCGAGTCGATCGAGCGCCTGCGGGCCGTCAACGACACCGTCGAAGGCACGGCCCTGCCCAGGGTGGACCCCGACGCCATCGAGGCGATCATCGAGCGCGACTCCCTCGGCCTGCTCGGCCTCTCCGCCGACGCGGGAGGAGAGCGATGACGGCTGGCGGCGCCCCCGTGAGGCTCGGCGTCATCGGCGGCTCCGGGGTCTACCAGATGGAGGGCGCCGAGATCGTCGGCGAGCACGAGATCGAGACCCCTTTCGGCCCGCCCTCCGACCTTCTCGTGGAAACCCTCATCGATGGCCGCACCGTGCTCTTCCTCCCGCGCCACGGCCGCGGGCACCGCCTGCTGCCCTCGGAGGTGCCCTACCGCGCCAACGTCCACGCCATGAAGTCGGCGGGCGTCACCCACCTGCTGGCGGTCAGCGCCGTGGGCATCATGAAGGAGCACGTCCGCCCCGGCGACATGGTGATCCCCGACCAGATCTTCGACCGCACCC
This sequence comes from Candidatus Latescibacterota bacterium, assembly GCA_964291625.2. Taxonomy (GTDB): domain Bacteria; phylum Latescibacterota; class UBA2968; order UBA8231; family UBA8231; genus UBA8231. The sequence continues at coordinate 1,924,507 of OZ220089.1, forward strand.
GCGGCGTGCGGCCGGCCACCTTCTTCGGCGACGGCGTCGCCGGCCACGTGTCGCTGGCCGACCCCTTCTGCCCGGGCGGGCTGACGGCGGCCCTGGCGGCGGCGGCCCGGGAGTGCGGCGCCACCGTGCACGAGGGCGGCACCTACGTGTGCATGGAGGGTCCCCAGTTCTCGTCGAAGGCGGAGTCCCACTTCTACCGCCGCGCCGTCGACGCCACGGTGATCGGCATGACCGCCATCCCGGAGGCGAAGCTGGCCCGGGAGGCGGAGATCTGCTACGCCCTGCTGGCCATGGGCACCGACTACGACTGCTGGCACGAGACCGAGGAGAACGTCTCGGTGGAGACGGTGGTCGAAGTCCTGCGGGCCAACGCCGAGCTGGGCTGCCGCATCGTGCGCACCCTCTCGGGGCGGCTGCCGCCCGCCGCCGACTGCGAGTGCCACGGCGCCGCGAGGTTCGCCGTGATCACCGCGCCGGAGATGATCAGCCCCGAGGTCCGGGCGCGGCTGCGGACCCTCTACGGCAGGTACTGGGACTGAGGCGGAGGCAGGCTCCATGGCCCCGGATCCCCTGCGAGTCGCCGCCATCGGCGTCGGCCGCATCGGCATCTTCCACGCCCGGCACGTGCAGGAGGTGGGAGACGAGACCGGCGCCTGCCGCCTGGTGGCCGTGGCCGACCGCCACGGGGACACGGCGCAGCGGGCGGCGGCGAGACTGAGCGCCGACGGCCGGGAGCCGGTGGCCGCCTTCGACTCGGCGGAGGCCCTGGCCGAGGCGGGCGTGGCCGATGCCGCCGTCATCGCCTCGCGAACGCGGGACCACCGGCGCGACACCGAGGCGATGGTCAGCGCCGGCGGCCGGGTGCTGCTCGAGAAGCCCCTGGCCGACTCCCTCGAGGAGGCCCGCGACCTGGCGGCCTGGCTCGAGGCCGACGAGGCCCGCCGCCGGGCGGTGATGCTCGCCTTCCAGCGGCGCTACGACGAGGCCCTGCTGCGGGCCCGGGAGCTGCTGCGCGCCAACGCCATCGGCCGCCTCTTCAAGACCGTCTCCGTCCTGGAGGACCCCGAACCGCCGCCCCCGGGATACCAGAGCCCCGGCCTGCTGGCCGACATGGCCGTCCACAACGCCGACGAGATCCTCTGGCTCGGCGGCGCCACCCCCACGGCGATCACCGGCGTCGGCGCGCGCCTCCACAACCAGCGCATCCCCGGCGTCGTGGAGGAGGACTTCGACGACGTCCTCGTGCAGATGTGGTTCGGAGACGAGGCGACGGCGCAGATCCAGGTGAGCCGCAACCACGTGGCCGGCTACCGCAACGAGACCTTCCTCTACGGCGCCGAAGGCCTGATCCACGTGGGCCACTTCGACGAGGACCCGCTGCGGGCGCGGGTGCATGCCTTCGGCCGCGACCACGAGATCATCGAGCAGCTCGCCTTCGACCTGCGCGACTACGGCGAGCCCGTGCCCGTCTTCATCCGCCGCTTCGGGAATGCCTACAAGGCCGAGGTGGCCGACTTCGTGGCCCGGTGCCGCGCCGCCGAGCCCTTCGCGGTCACCCACCAGGACGGGCTGCGGGCGATGGAGGTGGTCATCGCCGGTGCGGGGGCGGTGCGGGGGGCGGGGGAGGCGGCGCCCATCGTGCTGTCCGGCGATGCTACCTGACGACGAAATCTGCCGGCTGGCCGACGAGCTCGCCCGCCTGACCTCCAATGGTCTGGCGGGTGGCGACAGCGCTGCGTAGAATCAGGGTAGAATCGGCTTTTCCGATTCTACCCTGGGAGGAACGGGAATGAGCCTGAACATCAAGAACGACGAGACCTGCCGGCTCGCAGGCGAGCTCGCTCACCTGACCGGCGAGACCAAGACGGGAGCGATCACCGTGGCGTTGCGCGAACGTCTGGAACGGGAGAAGCGGGAGCGCAGCGTCGAAACCCGCAAGAGGGAGCTTCGCGCCATCGCCGAGCGCTGTGCCCGGCTGCTGGGGCCCGGCCCCTCTGCGACCGAGCACGGCGATCTGCTCTACGACGAACGCGGATTGCCCGAGTGATCGTCGACACCTCGGCCTTGGCGGCCGTCCTCTTCCGCGAGGCGGATGCGGAGCGTTACGAGGACGCGATCGCCCGCGCCGAGACCTGCCGCATGTCGGTGGCCAATCTGCTGGAGCTGTTCATCGTCGTGGAGAGCCGCGGCGGCACCGCGGCGGGGCAGGAGTGCGACGCCCTTCTGGACAAGGCGGAGATCGATCCGGAACCGGTCACGCCCGAGCATGCACAGCAGGCGAGGCTCGCCTGGCGGCGCTTCGGGAAGGGCAACCATCCGGCGGCGCTCAACTACGGCGACTGTTTCGCCTACGCTCTGGCGCGCACGACCGGGGAGCCCCTGCTGTTCAAGGGCGAGGACTTCGCGCGCACCGATATCGAGGCGGCCTCTCCATGACGGAAGCACAGATGAACCTCGACTTGGGGGGGAGGCCGAGCGCACGCGCCATCCTCGACCGCATCCGCGAGGACAGCCGCGACGAGACCGAGAAGGGGGCCCCCTTGGCCCCGGCCAAGGCGAGCCTGGAGGGGCTCAGGTCGGATTTGACGGAGCACAATCATCGCCCTCAACGCAGGACCGTGAGCTTGCGCAACTGCACGGCCTCCGCCGTCACCAGGCGGTAGACATAGACCCCGCTGGCCAGGGGACGGCCTCGCTCATCCCGTCCGCCCCAGCGCAGGCGGTGCAACCCCGCCTCCTTCGGGCCCTCGTGCAGCACCGCCACGCGCTGGCCGGTCAGGGCGAACACCTCCAGCCGGGCTGGGCCCGGCTGCAGCTGGAACCAGGAGATCACGGTTCCGCTGTTGAAGGGGTTGGGCGCGTTCTGCTGCAGCTGCGGGCCGTCGGGCAACCCGAGCCGCTCCCGAGCCAAGGCCTGCAGCTTGCCACGGGCCGGATCTTCGAAGTGGTCCACAAAGAGGAAGAAGTCCCCCAAGTCGACGCTGCCGCTGCCGTCGAGGTCGAAGAGGGGGTCGCTGCCCCCGAAGGCCTCGGCGAAGAGGAAGAAGTCGGAGAATCCGACCTGTCCATCGGCGTCGAAGTCCGGAGTGGCCCCGGCGGTGGCGGTGAAGGTCACGGACTCGAGATCTGCCACAGTGACGACGACGGTATAGATCCCGAACTCCTCGCCCAGGGTCAGGGTGGTGGCCGCCAGGCCCTCGGCATCGGTGGTGTCGCTGACGGCCGACAAGGTACCGCCCTCGCCCGCGACGGCGAAGGTGACCACGGCACCGGGGAGGGGCTCCCCGTTCTGATCCCGCACCGAAGTGACGAAGGGATCGACCAACTCGCCGCCGGGCGATCCCCGCTGGTTGTCACCAGACAGCTTTGACAGAGTCCGGGGGTGCCGTAGAACAAGCTGCACCTCAGAGAGACGGACAGGGGTGCCCCCCAGGGGTAGTCGCAAAGAGAGGCGGTGTCCATCGTTGATGAGAATTCCAGACCATCTCTCAATGCTGTCGCTGTCGGACAGCTCGATGTCATACAATCCAGTGACGGATTGATAGTCAGAAATCGTAAAGGCCGCACGGCCTGTTATTTGGGACAGAGAGTCCCAGGAAGCGTTCATGGGCAAGGAGTATACAGGACGGGTTCTGGTCCCGGAGACAGGTCGATACACCCTGAGATGCAGCACAGGAAGAAGGGGGTATCCAATGAATTGTGGGGTATGCCGCTCTTCTACAAGTGCGGCATACCCCGGAATCTCAATCTCCAAGTCAGCTCGGCCGACCGTCTGCCCTGAGAGTTCCCAGGGCCTGCTCCGGTCAGCGAAGAGGCCTCCGGCAAGAACCAACTTCAAGGTGAACGGTGGACCTCTTCTGATGGGGATGGAAGGCCAGCTGGTTCTAGGTCGGTACATGTACACAGACCAATCGACATCTTCCCACAGGTACAAGGTGTGGAACCTGTAGCGTCCGTCTCGGGGAGTTACCACGGGGATACGGCCCCTCGAATCGGTGACGGCCTCGAAGAACCCAAAGAAGTCGTATCCGTCTGATGACATCGTCATCTTCAATCCTTCGATCGGATTCCCGAGAGAGTCGACGACAACCACTTCTCCAGACACGGCATTGTGAGGCGGAAAGTGCGACAGGTCCCATAGCCAGGTGTTGTGGTAATAATGGTCGTCGTCATCCCGAGAGAATCTATGAGAGTGGGCTTGATTGGATGCGCAAAGGAACCGGCCGTCAGGAGAGAATTCGACTCGGCCGGAGATGTCCTCCTCGTAGTCCCATCTTCCATAGCCCCATGTGTTCAGACGAACCAACCATCGACCGTTCACATCCGCCAGTTCAGTGAAGTGACGTAACTCATAGGCGACCAGCGACCTGTCGGGGGAGACGGCGCGAGAAGTGGAGAATGAATCAAAGTAGGTCACTTCGAGTGAGCCCGTGGCAAGATCCCACAGGTTGATTCCATTGTTCTGATTGTTGAAGGCAATCGTCTTGCCGTCGGTCAGGAACTCTATGTTTCGATCGCCCTTGGCCGCGTCGTCCTTGAAGGATTGCACGATCGTCAGGCTATCCAGGCGGACAACGACGACGTTCACGGAGTCGTCCAGCATAATCGCCAGGAGACTCTCATCGGGCGACAGGGCAAGAGCATATTGCCAATAGAAGGTTTCCCTCTTGTCCTCGCTGTCGAGGACGGTTTCCAGGACGGGCGTCACTTCGACGCTGTCGACGATCTCGTAGCTGTCGACATTCCAGTACCTGAGCGTCAGCAATCGTGATCTTCCTCTTATTTCCGAAGTCACGATGGTTTCATTGTCGATCACCTTCAGGAGCTGTCCTGGGAAGGACGCTTTCGGCTGAACCTGTCCTAGTGCTCCGGGGGCGTCGGGTGGGATCGCAAGAGCCAGGACAGGCCAGGTTAGAAACATGATCACAAGGACTTTCATGGGTGCCCTCTCAGCGTGTGCCTCCTGGTTGCAGGTGAACGACCTGTGCCCGGCGCCTGATCGAGCCCAACTGCCATCCCTTGATGGTAACCACCAAGATCCCGGAGCACGTGTATGTCATCCCCCCATTCCACGGCCGGCACGTGCAGGAGGTGGGGAGGAGGCCAGCACCTGGCTGGTGGCCGTCGTCTGACCACCACGAGGACACGACGCGGCGAGCGGCGGCGTGATCGGCAGACGCGACAGAAGCCCCTGAACCCACCCCCTCACCGCAGCAGCAGCATTCGCCGGTGCACCGCCCACTCGCGGGTCTCGAGCCGGTAGACGTAGACACCGCTGCCCGCTTCCCGGCCGTATTCGTCCCGGCCGTCCCAGGACAGGCGGTGCTCGCCGGCCCCGGGGGCGTCGACCTGCAACTCCCGCACCACCTGGCCCGACAGGTTGTAGATGCGCAGGCGCATGGCCTCGCCCGCCAGGTTCACCGGCACCTGGAGGGGGATCACCGTGGAGGCGTTGAAGGGGTTGGGCGCGTTCTGCTGCAGCACCGGCCGGGCGGGGCCCGCTCCCGGGCGGATCTCCCAGGCTTCGTCGTCGATCACCACCACCATGGCCTGCCCCAACTGAGCGAAGACGGCCAGCTCTTCGGGCTGGCCGGCCAGCCCTTCATAGAGCTGCCTCGGCATCAGCGGCCGGTAGGCCCGGTCGATCCACACGTCGTCGCGCAGGACGAAATCGCGGCCCATCCAGTGGGCGGTGGCCGCCGTCTCCTCCACGTCCGTCGTCGTCCCGAAGTCCTCGTCCCCATCGTCCGCGCCGTCCGCGGCCCCATCGCAGGTCGGGCAGGGGTCAAAGTCGTCGCCCCCGCCCGCCAGGTCGCGCGGCTCGGGGTTGACCTCCACGCCCTCGTCCGGGGCGAACAGGGATGTCCGCCGCGTCACCAGGCGGTAGTCCAGCCCCAGGGCCAGGATGTCGTCGAGCAGCTCCTGCTCGGGGCCGAAGCGGGCGATCTGCTCCTCCAGGGCCAGCACCTTCTGGTAGGCCCACAACCGGGGCAACAACTCCAGGGAAACGTCGGTATCCGTGAACTCCAGCGGGTAGTCCACCAGGACGTCCGCCTCCCCCACCTGGCCGCTCACGCTCAGGGTGTAGAGCCCGCCCTGCTGGTAGCGGCCCACCTGGAACAGCTCCCGGCCCGCCGCCAGGGCCTCCACGCCCCGCGGGTGCACGTCGTGGATCTCCGCCGTGCCGAAGGACAGCTCGTCCACCAGCAGCACCGGGAAGGTGAAGTCCTCGAACAGCTCGCGAAGGGCCGCCTCGATGTCTCCCTCCTCCGACAGGAAGTGCGACTCGCCGCCGTGCTCCTCGGCCAGCACGGTCAGGAAGTTCTGGTCCACGTCGCCGCCCACGCCGATGGTGAACAGCCGTGCTTTCCCCCCCGACCACTGCCCCACCAGCTCGCTCAACGGCCCCAGCTCGATCTCGCCGATATTCGGCAGCCCGTCGGTGAGGAAGATCACGTGGTTCACCCGGCCGGCGGGAAAGGCCTGCTGCATCGCTCTTCCGAGACCCGCCTCGAAGTTGCTCACCCCCAACGCGTCCTGCTGGTTGATGAAGGCCGCCGCCGACTCCAGGTTCGACCGGTTGGCCGGCACCGGCGCCGCGGCGAAGGCATCCGCCCGGTGGCTGAAGACGACGATGTTGAACAGGTCCTTCTCCACCAGATTCTCCAGCGCCGCCACCAGCGCCCCCTTCACCGCCTCCAGCTTGCCCCGCTGCATGCTCGACGAGATGTCGATCACGAAGGTCAGGCTCCGAGGCAGGGGATCGGCCGCGGTCAGCTCCGGCACGGGCGGCAGCCACAGGGCGTAGTAGCCCAGGGCCTCGTCCTCCTCCGGCGCGAAGCTGAGCACCGTGGGCAGCTCCAGGTCCCCCGTCCGCTGCAGGCTGAGGGTGAAGTCCTCCCGCGGCGTCAGGTCCTCGTCTCCGAAGAACACGTTCGCCGTGTGCGCGTCGGGACGGCCCACCTCCGTGAGCCGCGGCAAGCCCGAGGTGGTCGCCTCGAAGACGTGCTGGCTGCGCACGTGGGCGCGCAGCACGAACAGCTCCATCTGCAGCGCCTGGTCGGTCTCCGGCGCCAGCGGGAAGGTGTAGTCGATGCGGCCGTTGCGCGCGTCCAGTAGCTGCATGTACTCGAACTCCACCCGGCGGGAACCCTTGGCCGGGAAGGGGAAGATGCTCAGCCGGAACTGGTTCGGCGTCACCTGCTCGATCAGGGCCGGGTCGATGCGCTGGCGCACGATGTCGTCGTAGACCCGCCGCGCCTCCTCCTTCTCCATGATCAGCCCCTGGATCCGCTTGTCCCCGATCCACAGCACCAGGTCGGTGATGATCGCCCCCTCGGGCAGGGTGAACTCGTAGATCCCCTCCACCTCCCACTCGGCGTGGTTGGTGAAGATCTGGTCGGTCCGCGTGCGCGCCACCCGCTCGTCGATGCGCACGTCCACGGTCACCCTCGTCAACTCCAGGTGCTGGCGGCCGTCGTCGCCGACGCCGGTGTACACGTAACCGATGCCGAGGGTTGGCAGCGGGGTCAGCAGCAGGGCGGCGGTGAGAAGGATGTGTCGAGAGTTCATGGCGGGGCTCCTTTCGCAGGAGAGGCAACGGCGGAGGTTGGAATGTACCCCGTCAACTGGACAGGAATTGGGCTTGTACAAGCGAGAGTCTCGAGATGTAGTGGAGCGGTACTGCGCCCCGGCGCGCGGATCGAGGCCCGGCCTCCCGGACTTGCACCAGGCCGGGCCACGCGGGCCGTGAGGAGCCCCCCGCGCTCAGCCCGCCCGATGGTAGACATCGCTGGGGGTTTCGTAGACGCCGGCCCCCACCGACTGCCCCGACGCATCCGTGGCATCCCCATTCGGCGGTGTGAGAACCGGCCGGCCGCTCACCAGTATGGCGGTAGTAACAGTATTGTGTGCACATCTGTTCCTCCCCAGGGAGTCGCGGAGACGTCCGCTGTGACCGTGCGCATGTGGCGGGGTGGCCGATACTTCCCCGGGAAGGGAATGCAAGAAGCGTGCCTTCAGGTTCTCACCGTGCATCATCTCTCGACTGGCCGGCGCGGGCTGCTCAAAATCGACAATCCTTCCAGTTTCCTGGACAACCAGTCCCTCGCAGGCCGGACTCGTCCGGTTTCCCGGACAAGCTGGGCGTCCCTCTGGAAACCCATCACGTTGCCCTCCGTGTCCCGGAAGCCGGCGAACCAACCCACGCCGGGGATGCAGGAAATGGGCTTGTACAAGCGAGAGTCTCGAGATGTCATGGCTCGTCAGGCTTGAGCCCCAGGCGCAACGGGTCCCCAAAGGCCCGGGTCCACAGCAGCGTCTCCTGCCGCCGACCGGACGGATCGGCGCAGTGCAGGGCCACCAGGCCGTCGGGCCGGCCTTCGTATTTCACCTGGATGCCGCGACCGCCCGCCCGGCCTCGTCCACCAGGTCCACCCACAGGCCGCGGGGGAACTCCGGCGACTCGATCATCACGCGGCCGGCGGCATCGCTCACCGCCTGCGCCCGGCCGGTGCTGTCGGTGCCGGCGGCATGGCGGAACTCGGTCTCCGCCGCCGCTGCGGTGGTGGCGACGGCCAGGAGAAACACGGCTTGAAGCAGGAGCAGGAGAAGGCGGGGCAGGGCGGCGCTGGCCATGGGAGGGAAGGCGGAGGTTGAGTCAGTAGGTGATTTTGACACCCCGTGCCTCCAGGGCGGGGATCTGCTCATTGATGGCCTGGTCGCTGAGGGGGTTGCCCGCCAAGTTGACCTCGTCGCCCTGACCCAGGCCGGTGTTGGCGACCAGGGGGCCGATGTCCTGGATCTGGTTGTCTTCCAGCTCCAGCAACTCCAGGCTGGTCAGGCCGGCCAAAGGGGTTGCATCGAGGATCTTGTTGCTACCCAGTACCAGCCGTTCCAAGTTGGTCAGAGCGGCCAGAGAGCCCACATCGACGATCCCGTTGTCACGCAGACCCAGCCTCTCCAGGTTGATCAGAGCGGCCAGAGGGCTAACATCGACGAGCTCGTTGTTACGAAGCGAGAAAAATCTCAGGCGGGTCAGGGAGGCCAGAGGACTCACATCGACAATCTCGTTGTCACTCAGGTCCAGCCAGCTCAGGTTGGTCAGGGCGGCCAGAGGACTCACATCGACGATCCCGTTGTTACCAAGAAACAGCGTTCTCAGGCGGGTCAGGGAGGCCAGGGGACTCACATCGACCACGCCGCTGTAAGCCAGGGCCAGCACTTCCAGGCTGGTCAGGGAAGCCAGGGTGCTCACGTCCACCAAGTTGCCAGTCAGCCATAGCCTCTGCAGGTTGGCCAAAGTAGCCAGTGGGCTCATATCCACTATGTCGTTGAGAGTCAGCTGCAGCGTTTCCAGGCGGGTCAGGGAGGCAAGTGGGCTCACATCCACTATGTCGTTGTAACCCAGCTGCAGCCATTCCAAGCTGGTCAAGGCGCCCAGAGGGCTCACATCGACAATCTCATTGTACTTCAGATTCAGCGTATCAAGGCCGGTCAAGTACTCGAGACCCACCACACTACGGATGTTCCTCTCCTCTACCTCCAGCAAAGTCAGCGAAGTGACTCCCCGTCCGGTCACTCGCCCATACCGACGCACCAAGGCTTCCCTCACGGCTGCTTCGAGATCTCGATCCTCAAACCAGTGGGAATGAAGAATCAGCCCGCTGGGTGGAAGCACGTCGCTGCCTTGGTAGACCGCCGCTCCAAAGATGGGGTTCTCGAGTGATTCGATCACAGGCTGATGCGTCTCCTGCAAGTGCCTCACCAGTGTTTCTATGGCCTCCGCCTGACCCATGTCGACCACTACGGCGACATCGTCGAGCCTGACGGCCAGCATTCCGTCCTGACCTGTCCAGCTCTGCCGGATGAATCCGGCCACGGCTTCCCAGCCGACGAGCCGGCTTGACTCCAGCAGCCCTTCGGCGCTCGGATCGACCCGCCAGTCGATGGAGGTCAGCCCCGCCGGCAGGTCCGCGGGCTCACCGGGCCTCAGCGCGAAGCGCAGAGGGCTCCCCCCGGGACGGGTCCATAGCAGCGTCTCCCGCCGAAGACCGGAAGGATCGACGCAACGAAGGGCCACCAGGCTGTCGGGCCGGCCCTCGTATTCCACCTCGATGCCGGCCAACGCCTGCCCCGCTTCATCCACCAGGTCCACCCACAGGCCGCGCGGAAAGTCCGGCGACTCGATCAGCACCCGGCCGGCGGCATCGCTCACCGCCTGCGCCCGGCCGGTGAGATCGGTGCCGGCGGCATAGGAGAACTCCGTATCCGCCGCCAGTGCGGGGGCGGCCAAGGACAGAAGGACCCCGGCTCGAAGGAGGGACGGGAGAGAGTGGGGCAGGGCGGTTCTGGTTATGGGACTGTGCCTGGAAGAGGAGGGCTCTCCGGCCTGCCGGGCGAGGACAGGTTCGGTGGAGGTTGGATCAGTAGTTGACATTGACACCCCGTGCTCTCAGGGCGGGGATCTGTTCGTTGATGGCCTGGTCGCTGAGGGGGTTGCCTACCAACATAACCTCATCCCACTGACCCAAGCCGGTGTTGGCGACCAAAGGACTGATGTCGTGGATCTGGTTGTCGGACAAGACCAGGGACGACAGGTTGGTCAGGGAGACCAACGGTCCCACATCGGCAATCTGGTTGCCACCCAGCGCCAGATAACGCAAGCGGGTCAACGAGGCCAAGGGGCTCACATCCGCAATCTGGTTGCCACCCAGCTCCAGAAATTCCAAACGGGTCAACGAGGCCAAGGGGCTCACGTCGGCAATCTGGTTGCGGTACAGCGCCAGCCATCCCAAGTTGCTCAACGTGGCCAGGGGGCTCACATCCACAATCTGGTTGCTACCCAGCCTCAGACGATCCAAGCGGGTCAAGGGGGCCAAGGGGCTCACATCCACAATCTGGTTCTTATCCAGCACCAGCCATCCCAAGTTGCTCAACGTGGCCAGGGGGCTCACATCCACAATCCGGTTGCCACGCAGCCCGAGATCTTTCAAGCGGGTCAAGGAGGCCAAGGGGCTCACATCCGCAATCTGGTTGCCAAACAGCTCCAGATATTCCAGGCGGGTCAAGGAGGCCAAGGGGCTCACATCGGCAATCTGGTTGCCACGCAGCCCGAGATCTTTCAAGCGGGTCAAGGAGGCCAAGGTGCTCACATCCACAATCTGGTTGCTACCCAGCCTCAGACGATCCAAGCGGGTCAAGGAGGCCAAGGGGCTCACGTCCACGATCTGGTTGTCATCCAGCTCCATCCATTCCAAGTTGCCCAACGTGGCCAGGGGACTCACATCCACGATCTGGCCACCCCTGGCCGACAGACCCCTGAGGTGATCCGGATCGAATGCCGGGGCGACGCTGCTATCGACATCCAAGAGCACGCTACTCCCCAGCAGAAAGGCCGCTGCCGCCTCCCAGCTGGATAGGACGTGCCCTTGCTCCGACTCAAGTAGCGTTGCGACGCTACGGTCGATCCTCCAGCGGATGCGGACGCGCCCCTCAACTAGCGGCCTCCAAAGTCGACCGACAGTCTGGAGTCTCAGCGGACGGCCGCTGGGGCGAGTCCAGAGCCATGTCTCATAGCGCGGATGCGATGGATCGACGCAGCGAAGGACCACGAGGCTGTCAGGACGGCCCCCGTATTCCACTTGGATCCCGGCCGCCTCCTCCCCCCTATCCACCAGATCCACCCACAGGCCGCGAGGGAACTCCGGCGACTCGATCATCACTCGGCCGGCGGCATCGCTCACCGCCTGCGCCCGGCCGGTGAGATCGGTGCCGGCGGCATGGGGGAACTCGGTCTGCGCCGCCAGCCCGGTGGCGGCCAGGGACAGAAGAGCCCCGGCTCGAAGTAGGGACAGGAGAGGGCGGGGCAGGGCGGTGCTGGCCATGGGACTGTGCCAGGACAGAGGTGGCTCTCCGGCTTGCCGGGCGGGACAGGTGCATTTGAGAGCCCGGCGGAGAGAGGGTTGCCCGTCAGAGGCTACCATACCCCGCGGGAGGCGGTCTGACAAGGGAGTCGACCCCGCTCCATGGCTCCGGGCAACCCCCATTGCAGATAGCGCCAGCACCGGTTTGCACGCCAACCCGCCTCCGAGCATCTTGCCTGCCATGGCCCAGGATTCCGCCACCGACAGCGGCGCCGCTATCGCCCTCGCCGCCGAACGCGCCGCCGCCTGGCTGACCGCCCACATCGACGCCGAGGGCTGGGTCGGCGGCAGCCGCGCCCCGGGCCTCTACTACAAGGTGCCCTCCGCCCTGGCGCTGAACGGCCGCAGGCGAACGGCAGGCCTCGTCCTCGACTGGATCGCGCGCCACCTGCTGGCGGCGGACGGCCCCCTCAGGCTGCCCGACGAGGTCGACCGCTCCCGCCCGGTGAACACCTACGACCGCGGCTGGCTGGCGCGGGGAGCGGCGCTCTGCGAACGCCACGACCTGCAGCAGGCGTTGGCCGAGGATCTGACTGCTTACCAGGACCACCGAACCGGCGGCTTCTGGGACTCCGCCGAGGCACGCGCCTCGGGCGAGGGACTGCAGGGCGCCATGACCGCCGGCATGGCCGGCCTGGGGCTTCTGGCCGCCGGGCGCATCGAGCCGGCGCGGGGGCCGCGCGGTTCCTGGACGAGTTGTGGGTAGGACAGGCGGACCCGGCGGCCGGCTTCGACTCCAACCGGCGGCTCACCGCCGACTGGGATGGACGCAAAGGCGCCGCCGCCCCCTTCTTCCGCGAGCGCAGCTCACGCCACTACGTCGATCTGAGAGGCTCCGCTCAGCGGCCGGCCCGGTTCGGACCCGCCATGGCGTTTCTGGTGAGGCTCCATCGCCTGACCGGCGATCCAGCCCACCTCGCCTGCGCCCGCCGCTATGCCGACCTGTTCCTGGCCCGGGACGAGCTGTATCTCTGCGTTGAGTGCCACAAGTACCTGTGGGGGCTCGCCGAGCTTCAGCAGGTCGCGGCCACCACCGAGTACGAGGAAGCCGCCGAGAAGTGCGCGGCCTACCTCGTGGCGGCGCAGCAGCCGGACGGGAGCTGGCTCCCGGAGGCTTCGTCGGAAGGCGGCGAGCCGAGCTTCGAGCTGATCCTCAACACGGCGTGCAATGCGCTCGTCGGTCTCGCCTACGCCCGCATTGCTGACGTCCGCCTGTAGCTACCACGGCGTGGCCACGGAGAGCTCCCGCCCCACCTCCTCCAGCCCCTCGACGGCCCGCGCCGAGACCGGCACGCCGTCCCGGCGGTACTCCGTCTCCCTCTCCAGCTCCTTGCCGCCGGGCAGGTAGGACTCGCCGAAGCCGGGCAGGGGCTTCATGCGGCCGGCCTCGTCCATCAGGTGGTCCATGTCGGCCTTGAAGGCGGACAGGTCGGAGAACCGGTCCACGTCGATGGCGAGGAAGAAGCCGGACTGGTCGGCACCGCTGAACTCCACGTTGCCGCGCGAGAACTCCGGCAGCATCTGTCCGCCGAGGGCGCCGGAGAGAATGTTGCCCACGTGCGAGATTCCGATGGCCTTTATGAAAACCGGAGGGTACTTCAGAAATGTGTCATCGCCGACCGCGAAGTGGCTGGCGAAGTCGAGGAGGAAGGCCGGCTTCCCCTCTCCCGCGGGCATGCCGAAGGCCAGGGGCGGGCTGCCCTGGATGGAGCGACGGATCGTCTGCTCGCGGTCGTAGTGGTCGGCGGCGTTGCGGCCGGATGTGCAGATGCCGATCAGGTCCCGGCTCATGGCCATGCGCGCGTAGATGCCGGCGCTGCCGAGGTGCCCGTGGTACGTGGAGGTGGCCGCGCCGATGCCGAGCTCCCGGGCCCGGGCGATGGCCATCTCCATGGCACGGCTGGCGACGAGATAGCCCAGGCCGCCGTCGCCGGTGAGAGCGGCGGTGGCCGGACCTTCCTTGAGCACGCGGATCCGGGGGTTCGGGTTCATGGAGCCGTCCTGGAAGGAGCGGACGTAGCGGTGGACCTGGAAGACGCCGTGGCTGACGACGCCGCGCAGGTCGCATTCCACCAGCTTGCCGGCGATGAGGCGGGCGTGGTCCTCGGGGATCGGCACCGCCCGGAAGATCCCGAAGACCAGTTCTTCCAGGTCGGAGGCGGCGACGCGGAGGCCGTCGGTCGGCGGCACGTTCACTTCCGGCTCTCCCGCCGCCGCAGGGTGCGGCCGTCGCGCACCGCCTGCCAGATCTCCTCGAACTCCTGCGAGCCGTCGTCCTCCACGGGCACGCACTCCGACCCCGCCTCGCTCACCGGCATGGCCAGGTCGGGGTAGACGCGGGTCAGCTCCTGCTTGCCGCACCCGAGGTAGGTGACCTCACCGTTGGCCCGGGCGTACCGGTAGACGTGCCTCGGGGGATCGACCCAGGCGTAGTCGACGGCGTGCTTCTCCACCAGTCCCTCGTCCAGCTCGATGCCGAGGCCGGGCCCGTCCGGCACCCGGTGATAGCCGCCGCGCAGCTCGATGGCAGGACGGACGAGTTGCTCCTTCCAGATGTTCATGCAGGTGATGGCCGGCCACTTGGCCTCGTGGCAGACGGCGCCGAGGTGGGCCGCCCAGGTGGTGGTGATGCCCGTGCCCACGAGCTGCAGCCAGAAAGGCTTGTTGGCCCCGTGGGCGATCTCCGACTGCGAGCGGACCTGACTGGCGCCGCCGGAGACGACGAAGCCGTCGGTCACGTCCTCGGCCAGGGCGGTCTCGGCCGGCGGCTGGCCGAAGTGCATGGCCACGGCCCGGTCGAGGCGCCGGCGGATCTGCTTGTTGCCGGCCACGTCGCTCTGCGGGATGGGGCTCTCGATCATGGCGACCTGCTCGTACTGCTCGAGCGACTTGAGATGCTCCACGGCGTTGGAGGTGTTGTCCAGGGTCGAGTTGTAGTCGAGGTCCAGCCGGAACTGGGGCGGCACCACCTCGAGGATGGCCCGGATCCCGGCGTGCATGTCGTACCAGGTGCGCGCCTTGAGCTTGGCCGACATGTAGCCCGCCTTCACCGCGGCGCGGCACTGGCGGGCCCAGTCCCGGGGCGGCATGTCCATGGCCCACCACGACAGGGGCACGTAGTCGCGCACCCGGGAGCCCAGGAGTTGGTGGACGGGCACGTTCTCGTGCCTGCCCACCGCGTCGAAGAGCGCCATCTGCACGCCGGCGCCTAGGTCGTCCTCCCACATCAGTGCGTCCGCCTCGCGGCCCACGACGCGCTCCTCGATCCCCTCGGGCACCTTGGCCCAGGTGTAGTTGGGGATCGTCTCGCCGAAGCCGACGACGCCGTTGCTCATGGTGAGCCGGCAGATCTGCACGATGCGCCAGTGGGGAAGCCAGTACTGCATGTGCCTGCCGGTGTGCTTCGTGAAGGGCAGGTCGAGAAGGGTCAGCTCGACGGACTCGACTTTCACGGTTGATCTCCCTTGCGCACGGGCAGCTCGAGGAAGCTGGACGCGGCGCGGTCGTGGTGGATGGCGTGGGTCGCCTTCTGGAAGTCCTCGGGCCGGGCCCAGGCGATCTGGTCCACGAAGGTCTGCGGGTTGCGGTCGCAGACCGGGAACCACGAGCTCTGCACATGCACCATGATGCGGTGCCCGGGCCGGAATGTGTGGTTCACGTGGGGCATGAGGACGCGGTAGGGCAGCACCTGCCCGGGCGGGATCGGCTCCGCCTTCGCGAAGCTCTCGCGGTAGCGGCCCCGCAGGATGTCCCCCGAGATCATCAGCTGGTAGCCGCCCATGTCGCGGTCGCCCGGGACCTCGTCGGGGTAGAGGTCGATGAGCTTGACGACCCAGTCGGCGTCGGTCCCCGTGGTCGAGGCGAAGAGGGTGGCCGACGGCTCCCCGCTCAGGGTGAGGGATTCCCGAAGGGGATCGCTGACGAAGACGAGGACGTCGGTGCGGTCGGAGAAGGGCCGCTGGTCGTCGACCAACCACCGGAACCAGGTGCCTTCCCCGGCGAAGGGCGGGACGATCGGCCGCACCCGGTAGGGCACCGGCTTGGCCGGGTCGGAGACGTACTCGGTGCAGCTCTCCCCCGCCCGGGGGAGCTTGAAGGAGAGGCCGCCCCCCGGCTGCAGGTAGAGCTGGCGGACCTCGGTCTCCTTCGCCGGCGGCCAGCTCCGGTACCGCCGCCAGCGGTTGCTCCCGGTCTCGAAGGCGGTCACCGGCGGCAGCGGCTCGGAGGGCCGCCTCCTCTTGAGGTGGCGGTCGAAGAAGGGCTTGAACATCTCCCGGCGGAAGCGCAGGCAGGTGTCCTCCCCCCACTTGAGGCTGCCGAGGGCCGAGCCGTCGCCCCAGGTCTGGGCGTGGGACCAGGGGCCGATGACCAGGTGCGTGCGAGCGCCGCGGGGGTCGTTGGCGGCCATCGCCTCGTGGCTGAGCACGGCGCCGTAGAGGTCCTCGGCGTCGAAGAGGCTGTGGACGCTGAGCACGGGCACCCGCCGCGGCGCCCGCGCGAGGTGCTCCTGCAGGGCCTGGTCCTTCCAGTAGTCGTCGTACGCGGGGTGCTCCAGCAGGCGCTTCCAGGCCGGCAGCCGGTCGGCCCCGTAGCGGCGGCCCAGCTCGCCGAGGGAGCCGGCCTCGAGGATGGCCTGGTAGTGGTCGCGGTAGCCCCAGGGGACGGAGTGGCCGGCGTCCTTCGTCGAGGTCTGCCGGTAGATGTACTGGAACATGACCGTGCGGAACGCCCCGTGGCGGTAGAAGTCGTCGCCGAGCCAGGAGTCGACCATGGAGTTGACGGGGACCGCCGCCTTCAGCGCCGGGTGGGGGTCGATGAGGGCCATCAGGGTGAGGAGGCCGTCGTAGGAGGTGCCGGTGATGCCGACGCGGCCGTTGTTGCCCTCCACGTTCTCCACCAGCCACTCCACCGTGTCCCAGGCGTCGGTGACCTGGTCGACCTCGCCCTCGTTGAAGGGGCCGCGCACCGGCATGGTCATGGTGTACTTCCCCTTGGAGCCGAAGCGGCCGCGCACGTCCTGGTAGACGCGGATGTAGCCGTCGCGCACCAGGTCCTCGTCGGCAGCGGGCAGGACCATGGCGATGTCGGGGCTGGGGGTGCCCGCGGCGCGGGACTTGGCGTTGTAGGGCGTGCGGGTCAGCACGATCGGCATCTTCCCCGAGGCGCCCTCGGGGATCATGATCAGGGTGAAGAGCTTCACGCCGTCGCGCATGGGCACCATCGACTCCTGGCGGGTGTAGTTGTACTCCCCCGTCCGGGTCTCGAAGGTGCGGGGGATGTCCCCCTTGCGGGTCACGTCCCGCGACCCGGAACTGCTCTTGCGTTTGGCCATCGCTTCCGTCCCTGTGTAGTCCTGGAATGGGAGCGGTCATTGTAGGCCCTGGCCCGGGGGACCGCCACGAGGGACCGAGGTCGCCGGACCTTCCCCGGGAGGGTAGCTTTGCCGCCATGGAGATCCGCGAGCTCGCCGAGGCCGTGCTCTTCGGCGACACCCTGGAGCACAAGCTCACCCCCGCCGGCCGTCTGACCGACGAGCGGCCGGGACGCCCCCTGAAGTCCCCCGACGCGCCGGGGCGCCCGCCGGAGCTGGCCCTGGACCGCTGGAGCGAGACCGGGCGCGTCCCTTTCGAGGAGGTGCGGTCCCTGGAGCGCGACGAGGACCGCGGCCTCGTGCTGCACTTCTTCGCCAACCACGAGCTGATGGCGGCGGAGCTGATGGCCCTGGTGCTGCTGAAGTTCCCCGACGCGCCGGCCCGCTTCCGCCGCGGCGTGGCCCGCACCCTGCGCGACGAGCAGGAGCACCTGCGCCTCTACATGGAGCGCATGGCCGCCTCCGGCGTCGCCTTCGGCCAGATCCCGGTGAGCGATTTCTTCTGGCGCGCCATCTCCCCCATGCCGACGCCCCTGGACTTCGTCACCCGCCTGAGCCTGACCCTGGAGCAGGCGAACCTCGATTACGCGCCCCACTACCAGCGGCTCTTCGACGAGCTCGGCGACGCCGGCACGGCGGAACTCATGGGGCGCATCTACCGCGACGAGATCGGCCACGTGCGCCACGGGCTGAACTGGTTCAACACCTGGCGCGCCCCGTCGCAGAGCGAGTGGGAGTCCTTCCAGCAGGCCCTCGGGTTCCCCCTGAGCCCGAGCCGCGCCAAGGGGATCGGGTTCAACCGCGAGGGCCGGCTCCAGGCGGGTCTGCCCAGGACCTTCGTCGACGAGCTGGAGCTCTTCGTGCACTCCCACGGCCGCTGCCCGTGGCTGCACTGGTTCAACCCCCTGTGCGACCTCGCCGCCGGCCGGGGCGCCCCCTTCACGCCGCCGGCGCCGCTCCGCGACCTGTCCCGCGACCTGGCGCTGCTGCCCGCCCTGCTGGCCGCCCCCGACGACGTGGTGCTCGTCCCCGGGCGGCCGTCCCTGGCCTTTCTGCAGGAGCTGCGGGCGGCGGGCCTGCCGGTGCCGGAGCTGGTGGAGTGGGACCCCGCGGCCGGGGAGATGCCCGCGGCCCTGGACGGCCGCCGCCTCACCGGGCTGCGGCCCTGGGGCTGGGCCCCGGACAGCGTCGCCGCCCTCGGTCCGCTGGCGGACCAGCTGCCGGCCGGCGAGCCGGCGCCGGAGGGGCTCTGGCACGAGGAGAGGCGGCAGCTCTACTCGAAGGCTTGGAGCGCCGACTGGCTCGCCCGCATCCTGCCGTCGCTGCGCGAGGAGGAGGGGGACTGGCTCTGCGGGCCGGAGGTCGTGGGCGCGCCCTGCGCGTCGCCGGAGGAGGTCGCCGCGGCGCTGGCCGCCGGGTTCGCGGCGGGCTGGCGCCGGGGGGTGGTCAAGGCGGCCTTCGGCGCCGCCGGCGGGCGCCGGGTCCTGGTCGATTCTCCAGACCTCCCGGACCATCGCCGCCGCTGGCTGGAAGGGGTCCTGCAGGAGGGCGGGACCGTCGTCGTCGAGCCCTGGCTCGACCGCGTCCTCGACCTGTCGGCCCAGTACGAGGCGGAAGAGGACGGCTCCGTGCGCCTGGTGGGGACCACCCGGTTCCTCACCAGTCCCGGGGGCCGCTTCCAGGGGGTCGTCCTCCACGATCTCGCGGCCGGCCTCGACGAGGAGACGCGGCGGTTCCTCTACGGCGACGGGCGGGACGGGCGCCGGCTGCAGCGGCTCTGCCGCCGTCTCGGCGAGGACCTCGGCCGCCGGCTGCCGGCGGACTTCCGGGGGCCGCTGGGCGTGGACGCCCTCGTCTACCGGGACCGGGCCGGCGGCGGCCTGCGGCTCAAGCCGGTGGTGGAGCTGAACCCGCGGCTGACCATGGGGCGGGTGGGGCTGGCCCTGCAGAAGCGGGTCCTGGCCTCCAGGTCCGCGGTCTGGCGCCTGTGGCGGCTGAAGGACCTGGAGGCCGCCGGCCACGCCTCGGCGGCGGCCTGGGCCGACCTCCTGCGGCGGCGCCTGCCCCTGGAGATGTCCGGGGACGGCCGGCAGATCTCGCGGGGGGTCGTGTTCACCAACGATCCCGCCGACGCCCGCGCCTTCGTCGGGGTGCTCGCCGTCGCCGAGGAGCCGCCGGCGCACGACCTGCTCCTCGCGGCGCCGGGTGCGGACGATGGCTGATCTCGTCCTGGACGTCTTCCCCTGCGACGGGGCCGGAGGGAACCCGCTGACGGTGCGGACCCTCGACGAGCCCCTGGAGCCACCGCGGATGATGGCCGAGGCCGCGGGTCACGAGAGCCGGGAGACCGCTTTCCTCCTGCCGCCCACGGACGGCGGACCGTGCCGCGTGGACGTCTTCACGGCGAGCCGGCCGATCCCGTTCTCGGGCCACGCCGCCCTCGGGGCGGCCTGGGCGGTCCACGAGCACCTGCAGCCGGACCCGGCCGGCGAGGTGGTCCTGGCGATGGCCCTGGGGGACGTGGACGTCCGCTTCGAGGACGGCACCGCCTGGCTCACGGCGCCGACCATCGAGCTGGGCTCCTCGTGGCCCGCCCCCGAGGTCCGCGCGACCCTGGGGCTGCGCGGTCCACCCCCCGGCGGGCTGGAGCCGCCGCGGCTCACCGGCGCCGGTCTCCCCATCCTCGTCGTTCCCGTCGCCGGCCTGGAGGAGCTGCACGCCTGCCACCTCGACCCCGCCGCCTTCCGCGCCTTCGGCGTGCGCATGGTGCGCCACAAGGCCCTCCACGCCCGGGTCTACGCCTTCTGCCGGGAGACGCGCTCGGCGGACAACCACCTCTCGGCGCGGCTCTTCCTGCCGGGGGATGAGGAGGCCCTGGAGGACCCGGCCAGCGGCGCGGCCGCCGCCTGCCTGGGCGCCTGCCTGTCGGTGCAGGGCGGCCTCCACCCCGACGGGGGCGAGATCCGCATCGAGCAGGGGTTCGAGATGGGACGGCCGTCGCTGCTGCGGCTGCGGACCGGGCCTCACGGCGGCATCGAGGTCGGGGGAGAGGTGCGGCCGGCCCCGGCGGGACCGGCGTGACCGGGCTGTCGCCGCCGGGTCCCGGGCCCTTGCTTTGCGGTAGCTGAAAACCCTGGAGGTGCCCGATGAACTCCACCCGCCGAACCGCCTCCCGCCTCCGGCTCGCGCTGCTGCCGCTGGGCCTCTCCCTTCCCCTCGCTCTCCACGCCCAGGACCGGGTCATCGACTTCACCCTCTCCCGCATCGACTCGGGCGAGGTGTGGGTCAGTCCCTACTTCGGATACAACGGGCCCAAGCTGGTCTTCGATGGCGACGACTTCTACGCCGTGGGCATGTGGGGGCTCGATCCGTCCACCGCCCAGGGCGTCGTCTACCGCGGCGGCGAGGAGGGCTGGGAGCGGTTCTACGACTGGGGGACCCACGACTACCAGCCGGGCCTGGTGCTGCTCGACAGCGAGCGGCGGCTGGTGCTCGTCCACCCCCGCCTCCTCGACGGTCCCCGCATCCTCCACCAGCAGCAACGCGGCGACCCGGACAGCTTCGAGGAGGTGGCCCTGCCGGCAGGCCTGGGCAAGGCCGGCTACGTCGGCGCCGCCATGGACGGCGACCGCCTGGTCCTCGGGTACATCGCCGACCCGGCGACCTACTCCTTCCTCGTCGCCTGGGTCGATCTCGACACCGGCGAGTGGGGCGGCCCCCACCTGCTGGCCCGCGAGCAGCGCGCCGAGGAGCCGTACACCACCTGGCTCTACCCCGTGATCTGGCCAGACGGCGACGGCTTCCACCTCGTGGTCAGCAACAACGCCGACCTCAGCTCCTACTACAACCGCATCAACTACCTCTACGTGCCCTACGCCGATCCCCTCTCGGCGGAGGTCGAGGTGGTGGCCGATGTCGTTCCCTGGACTCAGAACATCGCCTACGCCGAGGCCATGTGGAAGGCGGCCGACGGGGCCCTCTACCTCACCGGCCAGTACGAGCCCGAGGGCGGCAACAACCGGTTGATGGTCTACCGGCGGGACCCCGAAACCCGGCAGTGGGAGGAGACGGTCATCGGGGGGGCCGCGGTGGCCGCGGTCTACGAGGCCCCGGCCCGGCCGGGGGAGCTGTGGATGACCGTGACCCACGGCAACGCCCTGCTGCTCTTCCGCGCCGAGGACCGGGGCCGTGAGTGGACGAGGGCCGACCTGGCCGGCTTCGACGGCCGCGGCCTGCAGGGCGTGTGGTTTCTCTACGGGATCTCGCCGTCCAGCGGCAGCGTGCTGCCCGACGGGCCCTGCGCCGTCTTCAGCAGCGGGCCCCACCCGAACCTGGAGCTGTGGTTCGCGCGCTTCCGCACGGCGCCGCCCACGGCGGTCACCGGCCTGGCGGCGGCCACACCCGGGGCGAGCCGGCTGGAGCCCGCCTACCCGAACCCCTTCAACGCCGGCACGGTCCTGGCCTTCGAGATCGCCCGCGAGGCGGAGGTCGACCTGCGCGTCCACGACCTGCTCGGGCGCCCCCTTGCGACCCTGCGCAGCGAACGGATGGCCCCCGGGCGCTACCGGGCGCATTGGGACGGGACCCTGGCCGACGGGAGCACTCTCGGCAGCGGCGTCTACATCCTGCGCCTGCGCGCCGGCGGCGACAGCCACACCCGCAAGGTGATGCTCCTGAGGTGACCATGACGACCGGCATCCACGGCCACGTGACGGAGATGATCGGCGGCACGCCGCTGATCCGCCTGCGCCACCTGTCGCCCGAGGGCGGGGCGACGATCCTCGGCAAGATGGAGTACCTCAACCCCGGCGGCAGCGTCAAGGACCGCATCGCCCTGAGCATGGTGCGCGACGCCGAGGCCCGCGGCGTGCTCGAGCCGGAGACGACGATCGTCGAGGCCACCAGCGGCAACACCGGCATCGGCCTGGCTATGCTCTGCGCCAGCCTGGGGTACCGCCTGATCCTGACCATGCCCGAGACGATGAGCTTCGAGCGCCGCGCCCTGGTGACCCGCTACGGCGCCGAGGTGGTGCTCACCCCGGGGGACCAGGACATGGCCGGCGCCGTGCGGAAGGCCGGCGAGATCATCGCCCGCAACCCGAACTGCCTGGAGCTGCGCCAGTTCGAGAACCCCGCCAACCCGGAGGTCCACCGGCGCACCACGGGCCCCGAGATCCTCGAGGCCACCGGGGGGAAGATCGACGCCTTCGTCACCGGCGTCGGCACCGGCGGCACGATCACCGGCGCCGGCCAGGTGCTCAAGGACGCCGTCGACGGCCTCGAGATCGTCGCCGTCGAGCCGGCGGCCTCGGCCGTGCTCTCCGGCGGCCAGGCCGGGCCCCACGCCATCGAGGGGATCGGCGCCGGCTTCGTGCCTTCGATCCTCAACCGCGAGATCATCGACCGCGTCCTCACCGTGGAGGACCGCGACGCCTTCGACATGACCGAGGCCCTGGCCAGCCGCGAGTCGCTCCTGGTCGGCATCTCCTCGGGGGCCAACGTCGTCGCCGCGCGGCGGGTCGCCGAGGAGCTGCCCCCGGAGGCCACGGTGGTCACCGTCCTGTGCGACACGGGTACCCGCTACTTCTCGGTGGCCGAGTACTTCCGCGACCGCGACGCCCTCGGCGGCGGCTGGCTCTGAGGGCGGCGGTCCGGTGGCCATTCAGCGCACGGAGAGAGCCTTCGAGAGCCGCTTCCGGCGCCAGCTGGCGCAGTGGCACCGCGGCCATCCCGCGCCGGGGGTCCTCCTCTGCGGCGTCCTGGCCTGGCTCGCCTTCGAGCTGCGGGACCTGCCCTGGCCGCCCTTCACCCTCGCCGGCGGCCAGCATCCCCTGAGCCCGGTGCTGCTGGCCCTGCTCCTCGGCATGGCCCTGCGGAACCTGGTGCCGGCCACGGCCGGCCTTAAGCCCGGCGCCGACTTCGTCATCCGCCGGGTGCTGCTCGCCGGCATCGTCCTCCTGGGGGCCAGTCTCGACTTCCACGACCTGGTCCGCATCGGTCTCGGCGTACTCGCCGGCGTCGTCGTCCTCATCGTGCTCATCGTGCTGCTGGCCCGGGCCCTGGCCCCCCGCTTCGGCCTGGGGCGCAAGCTGGCCCTGCTCCTGGGCCTGGGCACGGCGATCTGCGGCACCTCGGCGATCGTCGCCGCGGCGCCGGTCCTGGAGTGCGAGGAGCGGGAGGTGGCGGTCTCGGTGGCCACCGTCAACCTGTTGGGCGTGACGGCCATGCTCGCCTTTCCCGCCCTGGCCGCGGTGCTGGCCCTGTCGCCGGAGATCTACGGGCTCTGGTGCGGGCTGGCGATCCACGCCACGCCCCAGGTGCTGGCCGCCGGCTTCGCCCACCCGGGGGACGGCCAGACGGCCGGCGAGGTGGCCACCATCGTCAAGCTGGTCCGCATCTCGATGCTGGGGCCGGCGGTGCTCGTCCTCGGCGCCCTCTACGCCCGCCACCGCCGGCGCCAGACGGCCTACGTCGGCCGCCGGGTCGACTACTCGGGCCTGGTACCCGGGTTCCTGCTGCTCTTCGTGCTCGCCGCCTTCCTGCGCACCACGGGGTTCCTGCCCGACGTCACCTTCCACATGACCGACCGCTTCCTCTTCGGCGAGGGGGACCGCACCTGGAACCTGGCGCAGCTGGCCTCCGGCGCGGCCGGGTGGCTGATCACCGCCGCCATGGCCGCCGTCGGCCTGATGACGCAGCTGCGCGCCCTGGCCGTGGGCGGCGCCCGGCCCTTCGGCCTGGGGCTGGCCTGCAGCCTGGTGCTGGCCGTCCTCGGCCTCGCCTACGCGGCGGTCTGAAGGCCGCCCCGACTCACTCTTCCCCGCGCCGCGGCGACAGCTCCCGGGCCGCGGCCAGCAGCACCTCCCGCGCCAGCCTCACCCGGTATGTCGGATTGACGTACTGAAAGCGGACCCGGCCCTCGGTGACGAGGAATACCGCCGGCACGGGCAGCCCCGTCCGGCCCTCGGGCCGGAAGGCGACGCCGTAAGCGTGGGCCAGCTTCAGCTCGGGGTCGGAGAGCAGGGGCATCCCCAGCCCCCAGTCCACGGCGGTCCTGGCCAGCACCTCCGGTGGATCGATGCATACGGCGATGATGCGGAATCCCAGCTCGTCCAGCGTATCGGAGTCTGCTTGCAGTTGAACCAACTGCTTGCGGCAGTGCGGTCACCAGTGGGCGCGGTAGAACACCACGACCGCGGGACCCGCCCTCAGGGCCTCTCCGAGATCGAACGGTTCGCCGGAAGCATCGGGCCACACGCCTCCGGGCGCCTCGCTGCCGATGAGGAGCGGCCGGACCTGGTCGGGGGCCTCGGGGATCGGGTGCTCGTCGGCGCCGGCCAGGCAGGCCGCCAGCAGCGCGGCACCGATTGGGATCGAGGATCTGGATCGCATGCGTTGCACCTTGTGGGAGGGAGGATGGGGGCGGTTGCGCGAATGATAGGGGACGGGCGCCGGGATGGCAGGGCCGCGGAGCGTCCCGTAGATTCCCCGCCGGCCAACCACGGACCCACGTCAGGAGCGAGACGATGACGACGGCCACCCTGCCGGCGGAAGAGAAGCGGACCTTCTTCGAGGAGCACGGCTACCTCGTGCTGGAGGGCCTGCTCGACGAGGACGAGGTCGAGGCCTGCGCCCGGGAGATCGAGCGTCTGCACGCGCTCGCCGCCGGGCTCCCGGAGGAGGAGCGGCGCCGGCGCAGCTTCCAGCTGGAGCCCTACGCCGAGGCCGGTGCCGGCGGCGGCCGGCCGGTGCTGCGCAAGATCGAGAAGACCCGGCAGCACTCCGGCGTCTTCCGCGACCTCTCCGCCCATCCGCGGCTGCTCGAGACGATCCGCATGCTCATCGGGGACGACCTGCTGCTGTTCCGCAGCACCCTCATGCTCAAGCCCGCCCACCACGGCTCGGCCCACGCCCTGCACCAGGACTCGCCCTACTGGCCCATGGAGCCGCCCTCGCTGGTGACGGTGAGCATCGCCCTCACCGACAGCGATCCCGGGAACGGCTGCATCCAGGTGATCCCGGGCAGCCACAAGTGGGGGCCGCAGCGGTGGGGCCACATCACCCGCCAGCGGGACCAGCCCCTCACCGACCGCGAGGACGTCGACATGAGCCAGTGCCGGCAGGTCCCCCTGAAGGCGGGCAGCGCCCTGCTCTTCCACAGCCTGATCGTCCACGGCTCGGGGCCCAACAACAGCCCGAGGCCGCGGCACACGGCGCTCTACGCCTACTTCCCGCCGACGGTGCGCTACCGGCCGGGCGAGGGCAGGCCACGGGAGATGACCTTCCCCGTCGTCCACGGGCTCGGCGGCCGCACCGAGCTGACCCTGAGCGCCGACTGAGCCGCCGGAGGGCCGCCCGATGAAGCTGATCGTGTTCTCGAAGATGCTCTCCACCCTCGGCGTGGACGAGCTGGGAGACCTCGCCGGCCGCCTCGGCATCGACGGCTACGACCTCGCCGTGAGGCCCGGCCACCCGGTGAATCCGGAGAACGTCTCCGAGGCCCTGCCGGCGGCGGCCGAGAGCCTGCGGCGGCGGGGGTTCGACATCCCCCTGATCACGGCCGACACCGGCTTGGTCGACCCCGGCGCTCCCGGGGCGGAGCCGCTGCTCGAAGCGATGGCCAGGGCCGGGGTGCCGCGGGTGAAGCTCGGCTACTTCAAACTCGATCCCGCCGCCGACTACTGGGAGGCCGTCGACGCCGGCCGCGACAGGCTGTCCCGCTGGGGAGAGCTGGCCGCCGCCCACGGCGTGCAGGTCGTCTACCACACCCACTCGAACCGCTGCCTGGGGCTGAATGCCGGCATGCTCGCCCACCTGCTGCGCGGCCTCGACCCCGCCCGGGTCGGCGCCTACCTCGACACGGGGCATCTCGTCGGCGAGGGCGAGGAGTTCGCCGTGGCCCTGGCCATCCACCGGGAACACCTGTCGGCGGTGGCCCTGAAGGACTTCCTGCTGCGCCGCGAGGAGCGCCACGGCCACGGCCGCAAGGTCCGGGACGTGGTCGAGGCCGGGCAGGGGATGGCCGATTTCACCGCCGTCTTCGAGATCCTGCGCGACCACGGCTACGGCGGCCCGGCGTCGATTCACTGCGAGTTCCACCTCCCCGCCGACGGGTTCGACGCGGCCGTGGCGCGGGAGGCGGGGTTCTTCGTCGGCCTGCGGCGCCGCGTCTTCGGCTAGGCCCGGCGCGACCCCTTGCCCAGGCGCGGTCTCACCCTGCTGGTGATTCCCGAGGAGGGCGGGACCACCTACGAGTTCAAGGTCGCCCGCATCTACCTGTGGGGCCTGGGCCTCGTCGCCGCCGGCCTCGTGGGACTCCTCGTCGTCGGCTGGCGCGCCCACCAGAGGGCCGACTACCTGGCGCAGCGGGTCGAGCGGCTGGAGCACGACCGGGCGATCCTCGCCGAGGAGGTGGCCTCCATCGTCGAGCTCGAGGAGATCCTCCAGGGGCTCAAGACCCGCAACGACCAGCTGCGCATGCTCACGGCCGAGGCCTTCGGCCTCCAGGGGGCTGAAGCCCCGGCGCCGCCACCCCAGGAGCGGCAGGCCTACATCCCCCTGACCCACCGTCTCCGCTACGGGAGCCTGAGCTCGGTGCCGACCCTGAAGCCGGTGCGCACCCCCGCCTGGGACCCCACGGACCAGGGCGTGCTGCTGCTGGCCCCGGGCGGCACCCTGGTGCGGGCCAGCGCCGCGGGACGGGTCGACCGGACGCGCTTCGACCTCTCCTCGAGATGGTACGAGGTGAGTCTCGATCACGGCCACGGCCTCATGACGAGCTACGCCGGGATCGGCGCCATGGCCGTCGAGGCCGGGGACTACGTGCACAAGGGCCAGCCCCTCGGGCTGACCGCCCGGCCGCCGGAAGCGCCCCCCGGGCTCCGCTTCCAGGTCCTGGAGCAGGGCCGCGACCGCACCTCCGTCTGTCGGCAGCTCTGGTTGTGAGGGGCTGAGGGGGGCCTTCCCCGGCCTCGGCGGTACATGCAGAAGGGGTCCACCGGACGACCGGTGGACCCCTTCCTTGTCGATCGCGCGGTGCAGCCGAAGCTGCCCGCTCCTAGTACATGTCCCCGCCCGGAGGGCCGCCCGCCGGAGCCGGCGGCTTCTCCTCGGGGATCTCGGCCACCAGCGCCTCGGTGGTGAGCAGCAGGCTGGCGATGCTGGCGCCGTTCTCGATCGCCGTCCGCGACACCTTGGCCGGATCGGTCACACCGGCCTTGACCATGTCCTCGTAGGTGTCGGTCAGGGCGTTGTAGCCCACGGCGCCGGCCTTGGAGGCCACCTTCTGCACGACGATGGCGCCCTCGAGGCCGGAGTTGGCCGCGATCTGCCGCAGGGGCTCCTCGAGCACCCGGCGGATGATGGCGGCGCCCGTCGCCTGGTCGCCCTCGAGCTCCAGGTCATCCAGGGCCTTGATGGCGCGAATGAAGACGACGCCGCCGCCGGCGACGACACCTTCCTCCACGGCCGCGCGGGCGGCGTGCAGGGCGTCCTCGACGCGGGCCTTCTTCTCCTTCATCTCGGTCTCGGTGGCGGCGCCCACGTGGATGACGGCCACGCCCCCGGCCAGCTTGGCGAGCCGCTCCTGCAGCTTCTCGCGGTCGTAGTCGGAAGTGGTCTCGTCGATCTGCATGCGGATCTGCTGCACCCGGCCCTTGATGTCGGCATCCTTGCCGGAGCCCTCGACGATGGTGGTGTTGTCCTTGTCGATGACCACCCGCTTGGCCTGGCCGAGATCCTCCAGGGTCGCGCCTTCGAGCTTGAGCCCGGCGTCCTCGGAGATGACGCGGCCGCCGGTGAGGATGCCGATGTCCTCCAGCATGGCCGTGCGGCGGTCGCCGAAGCCGGGCGCCTTGACGGCGGCGATGCGCAGGGTGCCGCGCAGCTTGTTGACCACCAGGGTGGCCAGGGCCTCGCCCTCCACGTCCTCGGCGATCACCAGCAGGGGCTTGCCCAGCTGGGCGACCTTCTCGAGCACGGGAACGAGGTCGCGCATGTTCGAGATCTTCTTGTCGTGGATGAGGATGTAGGCGTCCTCGAGGACGGCCTCCATGGACTCCTGATCGGTGACGAAGTACGGGGAGAGATAGCCGCGGTCGAACTGCATGCCCTCGACGACGTCGAGAGCGGTGTCCATCGACTTGGCTTCCTCGACGGTGATGACGCCGTCCTTGCCGACCTTGTCCATGGCGTCGGCGATGAGGTCGCCGATCTCGGAGTCGTTGTTGGCCGAAGTGCGGGCGACCTGGGCGATCTCCTCGTGGCTCTTGACCGTGCGGGCCGACTTGCGGATGGTGCCCACCACGGCGGCCACGGCGGCGTCGACGCCGCGCTTGAGATCCATGGGGTTGGCGCCGGAGGTGACGTTGCGCAGGCCCTCGCGGAAGATCGCCTGGGCGAAGACGGTGGCCGTGGTCGTGCCGTCACCGGCGACGTCGGAGGTCTTGGAAGCGACCTCGCGGACCATCTGGGCCCCCATGTTCTCGAAGGGCTCCTTGAGCTCGATCTCCTTGGCGACGGTGACCCCGTCCTTGGTGACCGTAGGGGAGCCGAACTTCTTGTCGAGGACCACGTTGCGGCCCTTGGGGCCGAGCGTGACCTTGACCGCATCGGCCAGCCGGTCCACGCCCTCGGCAAGGGATTCGCGGGCCGAGGAATCGAACTGCAACTGCTTGGCAGCCATTGTAAAAATCCTCCTAAAGGGTTGAAAGGGAGATCGTTACGAGAGTCCGTAGCACTCCCGCTACGAGAGTGCTACACGCCTTTTCTCAGTCCGAGAAGTTACCGCGAGAGTGTGGGGAGCGCAAGCGCCGCTTGGCAGGCGCACTCCCCCCCGGGGCGAGCCCGCCCGGCACTCCCCAACCCCCGGCTCTTCCGGAAGCCCCCGGGCGGCCACGGCCGGACCGGGCGCCCGGACCCGCCAACGGCCGCATGGCCGCGCGGGCCCCGGCGCGGCGGGCACCCCGGTTGCCGGGAAATCCCGGACCGGCTATCTTCCACGGCTGCGAAAATCCCCCATTCCTTCAACGAAAACAACAACTTAGCGGACCCTCATGATCGACCTGCTCGACATCGCCCGCACCGAGGCCGCCGGCGGCGACCTCCTCGGCCTCCTCGAGGGGCTCTTCGAGTCCAGCGAGGTACGCCCCGAAGGCTATCCCGACGCCGTCATCTGGCAGGGCGGCAACCACGATGCCGGGGTGGCCCCCGTGGCCCACTCCCTCACCGACGCCTATGCCCTCCTCGGCACCCTCTCCGCCCTCGACGTCCTTGGACTGCCCTGCTACGGCGTCCCCATGTGGGCCCAGTACCGCCACGACCTCGATCTGGCCCCGCTCGCCTGGTTCGGGAACATGCCGTGCACGTCGATCAAGTGGTCCACCGCCGGCGACGCCTACGTCAACGACGGCCGCGGCGGCCGCGTGGTGGTGAAGGGCAAGTCCGGCAACGCCCAGCTGCGGACCCAGGCCGGGGTCTACTGCAACGTGCGCCCCTACGGGACGATCACCGTGGTGCGCTGCATGCCCTGCCTGCCGTACTCCCAGGACCGGGCCCGTTTCGCCGTCGACGGAGGGACCGGCCACATCCACTCCGAGATGAACACGCCGGGGATCCAGATGGCCTACGCCAACCGGCGGTTCCTGCAGATGGTGCACGAGACCGGCCGCCTGGGGCGCGTCGCCTTCAAGCCGACCCAGGCCATGGAGGACGGCATCAACGCCGGCCTGTTGTCGTGGCTGCTGCAGGACACGCGCTTCGAGGTGGGCCGCAAGTACGCCGTCGACGGCTACGTGGAGCACCGCGAGCACGTGGACCGCATCATCTCCCTCCTGCCGCCGGACTTCAAGTCCGGCATGGAGAGCTGGGGTGGCCGCATCGAGCAGCACATCGCCGACACCAGCTACGGCCTGCTGCTCTGGGACCTCATCAACAAGGAGGAGGTCATCGTCCTGGCCACCGACCTCGACGGCGACCGCCTCACCGACCTGCTCGCCGATGTCTCCGACCCGCTGCGCCACTTCGGGCAGCTCGTCGTCGACCACGTCGGCTCCGGGGCGAGGATGGACGACATCTGGGGCCGCATGGGCTACACCACCGGCAACGGCCGCGACATGACCTCGGTCATGCACCGCATGGCCGGCCCCCCCATCCACGAGCAGACCCTGGGTTCCGCCGACGCCATGCTCCAGAGGCTCCTCGACGGCGACGAGTCCATGGGCGGCACCAAGCGGCCCTACGACCCGCGCATCCACTTCGTCCTCATCCGCGACGCCTATCTCGACGCGAACCCCGGCCACACCGAGCTGCGCCAGTGGCTCGACCGCTCCCTGGACGCCTTCGACGAGGTCTACGGGGGCACCCGGCCCGGGTTCCTCGAGGGCTACCGCAGCCTGAAAGAGGCGATCGCCCCCTGGGGGTCCTGACGTGGCCGACTCCGGACGCCTGACCCACCTCGACGAGTCGGGCCGCGTGAAGATGGTGGACATCTCCGGAAAGCCGGTGAGCGAGCGCCTGGCCCGCGCCGGCGGCCGCATCCGCATGCGCCCGGCCACGGTGCGCCGCATCTCGGAACAGACCGTGGCCAAGGGCAACGTCCTGGAGACGGCGCGCATCGCCGGGATCCAGGCCGCCAAGAGGACGGCGGACCTCATCCCCCTCTGCCACTCCCTCAACCTGACCGCCGTCGAGGTGGAGTTCACCCTCGGCGAGGACCGCGTCGAGGTGGAGACCGCGGCGAGGCTGGCGGACCGCACCGGCGTGGAGATGGAGGCCCTCACGGCCGCCGCCGTGGCCCTGCTGACGATCTACGACATGTGCAAGGGCGTCGACCGCGAGATGGTGATCGACGAAGTGCGCCTGCTGGAGAAGCGGGGCGGCGCCGGCGGCGACTACGCGCGCTGACCGCGGTCCCCGGACGTCACCCCAGGAGGCCGGCCAGCTTGAGTAGCACCGCCTTCTGGCTGTGCATGCGGTTCTCGGCCTGGTCGAAGACCACCGAGCGCGGGTCCTCCACCAGCTCCGCCTCGATCTCGTAGCCCCGGTGGGCGGGCAGGCAGTGCATGATCAGCGGGTCGAGGCCGCGGAGCAGGTCGCGGCTCAACTGATAGGGCCGCAGGGCCCGCAGGCGCCGCTCCTTCTCGGCGGCGAAGGCGGGATCGTCGAAGTACTCCATGTCGAGCCAGGTGTCGGTGTAGACCACGTCGCAGCCGGCCACTCCTTCCGCCGGATCGTCGGTCTCCACGTAGCGGCCGGAGGCCCGCGCCTCGGCCAGCAGCCCGTCGTCGACGGCGGCCTCGTTCACCTCGGGGGCGACGACGGTGACGTGCATGCCGGTCTTGAGGCCGGCGGCGATGAGCGAGTTCGTGACGTTGTTGCGGACACCGATGTAGGTGAGGCGCACCCCCTCCAGACGGCCGAGCTTCTCCTGCACCGTCTGCAGGTCGCACAAGGCCTGCAGCGGATGGTAGCGGTCGCAGCAGCCGTTCATCACCGGCGCCTCGGCGGAGGCCGCCGCCGTGACCACGTCGGCGTGGTCCAGGAAGCGCACCAGGAGGAAGTCGAAGTAGCGCCCCAGGACGCGGATCTCGTCGGCCAGGTGGGCGAGACCGAAGTTGGTGGCCCGCCAGTCGAGGTAGACCGAGTGTCCGCCGAGCTGCGCCATGCCGACCTCGCCGGAGCAGCGAGTCCGCGTCGAGGTCTTCTGGAACAGCAGCGCCAGGGAGCGGCCCTTCAGAGCCTCGATGAAGGCCCCGGGGTCCGCCTTCAGGTGCCGGCCGGCGTCGACGACCTGGAGGATCTCCGCGGCGCTCCAGTCCTTGAGCGTCACCAGGTGGCCGGGGTTCATGGCAACATCTCCTCCACCGCGGCCAGCAGGCGCGACCGCACCGCCCCCGCCTGTCCCTCGATGCGGCAGCCCGAGGCCTGGGGGTGGCCGCCGCCGCCGAAGCGGCGGGCCACGGCGCTCACGTCCATGTCGTCGTCGCGGGACCTCAGGCTGACGCGGAACCGGCCCGGCTCCTCCTCCCGGAGCAGGGCGGCCGCCTCCACCCCCCTCACCATCAGGCCGTAGTTGACGATCGCCTCGGGGTCGCCCAGGGCCAGGTCCCGCCGGCTCAGCCCCAGGAGGGCGACGCGGTCCCCGCAGTGCAGCTCGAGGGAGTCGATGGCCCGCCCGATCAGCTTGACCGAGCCCAGGGTGGCGTTGCTGTAGAGGCCGTCGGCGACGCGGTCGAGCCGCGCCCCCCGGCGCCGGAGGTCGGCGCCCACCTCCATCGACGTGGGCGTGGTCAGGGAATAGCGGAAGCAGCAGGTGTCGAAGAGGAGGCCCGCGGCGAGCAGCTCCGACAGGCTCCGGTCGAGCTCCAGGTCCATGTGCACGGCCAGGTGGTAGAGCATCTCGCAGGTGGAGGAGACGGCGTCGGAGACCAGGTTCGCCGACCCGAAGCGCTGGTTGTCCGCATGGTGGTCGATGTTGAGCACCGATGCGCCGTCGGCCAGGCACTCCGCCACCGGGCCGGTGCGCGCTAGGCTGGAGCTGTCGAGGACGATGGCCCGCTGGTGGCCGCCGCCCGCGGCGCCGGCCTCGACGATGCCGCCGGTCCCCGGGAGAAAGGCGTAGGCGTCGCCGGGCCTCTCCTCGAGGACCGCCGTCGAGGCCTTTCCGAGCTGGCCCAGCAGGCCCTCCATGGCCAGGACCGCGCCGATGGCGTCGCCGTCGGCGTTGACGTGGGAGGTGACCAGGAAGCCGTCGCCTCCGCGCAGGAAGTCGGCGGCGGCATCG
Source organism: Candidatus Latescibacterota bacterium (assembly GCA_964291625.2). Classification (GTDB taxonomy): domain Bacteria; phylum Latescibacterota; class UBA2968; order UBA8231; family UBA8231; genus UBA8231. The sequence goes on from OZ220089.1 coordinate 1,957,583, forward strand.
AAATCGGAGACCGGGATCTCTGTGGGCCGGGCGGGCATGGTCGGCTCAGCGGCGCAGGACGAAGTGGACGCGGTCGCAGAGGTCGGAGCCCGGCCGCAGGCTGAAGCCGTCGAGAAGCTCGACGAGGTCGAAGGGGCTGGCGTCGACGGCGGCGGCCAGCTCGCCGCACTCGTAGATGCGCTGCACGTGGGTCTCCCGGACCCGGGATCCGTCCTCGAAGCAGATGTCGAAGTCGTTGTGCTGGAGGCGTTCGTCGGAGGAGTAGTGGCTGTGCCGGCGAAAGCTGAAGCCGCGGCCGCGCTCGGAGCTGCGCACGTCCCCGAAGTGACGCACGGAGTTCTGCTCGGTGCAGATGTCGAAGATAAAGACCGCGCCCTCCGGCAGCACGCCGTGCACCTGGGTCAGGGCCTCCCCCACCTCTTCGAGGGTCAGCAGGTAGTTCAGGCTGTCGTAGAGGCACACGGCGGCCCCGTGCTCCCCGACCCCCGACAGGTCCCGCAGGTCGCGGACACCGAAGCGCAGGTCCCCCTGCTGACGGGCGGCCTTCTCGCGGGCCACCCGGACCATCTCCTCGGAGGCATCGTACCCGGTGAGGCGGTAACCCGCCGCCGCCAGGGCGAAGGAGGCGTTGCCGGTGCCGCAGGCCAGGTCCAGAAGACGGCCGGGCTCGCACTCGTGGCGCCGCAGCAGGGAGGCGACATAGTTGGCCCAGGCCGGGTAGTCGACGTGGCGCATCACGAAGTCGTAGATCGAGGCCAGGCCCTCGTACGGCCGGCGCTCGAGGACGGCGGGCTCAGGGCTCGTCATCGAAGGACAGAACCTCCGCCGGCAGGGCCTCGCGCCGCAGCTCGCGTACGTAGTGGGAGCGCTGCGAGCGCGCCACCGGCCGCAGCGGCAGGTCGAGGACCTCCACCTCCAGGCGGTGGCCGCCGGCCTCGACCTCGAGGATCTCGCCGACGCGCACCGCCCGGGAGCCGCGGGCCGGGGTCCCGCCGATGCGCACCCGGCCCTCGTCGCAGGACCGCCGGGCCCGCGAGCGGGACTTGAAGAGACCCGCGTTCTTCAGGAAGGCGTCGAGGCGCACCACGGGCTCAGCGGTCTTCCCCGGGTTCCCGTGCCGCGGCGGAGTCCTGCCGAGCAGCCGAATCGGCGGCCGCGGCGCCCAGGGGGTCCCAGAGCCACTCGTCGTCGAGGCGCTCCTCCACGTGGATCTCCTGCCGGTACTCGGCGATGACCTCCTCCATGCGGTGGGCGACCCGCTCTTCGCGGACCAGGGCCTCCAGGGTCGCGAAGTCGTCGTTGATCTTGAAGATGTGGCCGCCCGTATCGAGGATGACCGGCTCGCTCACGCCGCCGAGACCGAGGTGCCCGATGAAAGGGTCCAGGACGTCGGGAATGGCGGCGCGGTCGAGGATCTGCCACAGCCCGCCCTGGCGGGCCGAGTGCGGGTCCTCGGAGTGGTCCCGAGCCAGCTGGGCGAAGTCCTCCCCCGCCAGGGCCCGGCGGCGCAGATCCTCGAGCCGGTCCCGCACCCGCTCCCGGTCGGCCTCGGTGGTCCGCGCCCGCACCAGGATGTGGCTGACGCACATCTCCCCCTCGCGCTTTTCGTGCAGCAGGATCAGGTGGAAGCCGAAGCGCGTCAGCACCGGCGCGCTCGTCTCGCCGGGACGCAGGTCGATGGCGGCGCGCTCGAAGTCGGCCGTGAGGGTGCCCGGCGAGAAGCACCCCAGGTCGCCCCCCGCCGCGGCGGTGCCGGGATCCTCCGACAGCCGGCGGGCGACCTCGGCGAACTCCTCTCCCGAGTCGAGGCGCCCCTGGATACGGTCGATCCGCTCCCGGGCGCGCAGACGCACCGAGTCGGCGGGGACGATCTTGAGGTTGATCTGGCTCACCGAGACCTTCGGCGGCGGCGAATCGAGCCAGGCCTCGCGGAAGGCTTCCACGTCCCGCCGGGTGAGGTACTGCTGGTAGGCCAGCTGCGAGACCATCTGGTCGTAGAGGAGGCGGTTGCGGATGCGCTTGCGCTCCCGCGCCTTCAACTGGCGTTCGGTCATGCCCGAGTTCTCCAGAAGCTGCTCCAGCTCGCCCGGCCCCATGGAGGCGCGCATGCGTCCGAACTCGGCGTTGAGGTATTCCTCGACCTGCACCGGATCGACCTCGATGCTGTCCTTCTGCGCCTTCTTCACCACCACCAGCTCGGCCACCATGTCCTCGAGGACGCGGCGGCGCTCCTCGGCCACATCCTCGAGTTCGAGGAAGGCCGGGTTGCGCCCTTGCTGCTGCAGCTGGAGCAGGGTCCGCAACTCCAACTCCGACCACAACACCACCTGGTCGTCGACGACGGCGACGATGCGGTCCAGGAGCTCCGGCTCCGCCTGCCCCCGGGAGGGGAAGAGGGCGCAACAGGCCAGGAGGCCGAGGAACCAGCGCGCCCAGGCCTTCATCGGCCCCTCAACATGGTTTCGTCGATCTCCCAGCTGTGCTCCTCCCGCAGGCTGTCGACGAGGGCGTGAATGCGCCCCCGGTACCCCTCCCGGACCAGGGCCTCCTCGATGTTCCGCCGCACCCCCGCCTCGTCGAGGGAGCGCAGGCTGCCGGCCCCCTGCCGGTCCCGCAGGCGCGCGATGTGCCAGCCGCGGCCGGTGGCGACGACGTCCGAGACCTCCCCCGGCTTCAGGTCGGCGCAGGCCTCCCACAGCTCCGGCCTCTCCCGGGCGGAGAAGTAGCCGAGGTCGCCCGAGGACGCCGCCGTTGCCTCGTCGAGGGAGACCTCGGCCACGCGGCCGTCGAAGCCGCCATCGCTGAGCAGCTCCTGCCGCAGGCTCTCGGCGGCGCGCCGCGAGTCGAGCAGGATGTGCTGCGCCCGGATCTCGTCCTCCTGGCGCGTGAACTCCCCGGGGTTGCGGTCGTAGTAGCCCTGCACGTCCCCCGGGTCGATCTCGATCGACCGGCTCTCGAACTCGCTGTCGAGGTAGGCGGCCACGATGACGTCCTCGCGGGACTGCTCGACGAGACGCTGGATCCTCGGCCTCTCGTGGACCTGCCTCTCCAGGGCCTCCTGGTAGAGCAGCTGCCGGCGGACCCAGTCCCCCACGAACCGCCGCCGCTGCTCCAGCCCCGCGTCGCCGGGGACCTGGGCCTCCAGCTCGAGCCGGGTGAGGGACGACGCGCCCACGCGGGCCACCTCCTCCTCCCGTTCGGGCGAGGAGCAGCCGGCGAGGGAGGCGGCGAGGAGGGCCCCCGCCGGGCGGCTACACCAGTTGTTCCACAAGGTCGCGGGCCTTCGCCAGCCGCTCCTGCTCGTCCGCGGCGCGCAGGAAGGTCTCGATGGTCAGCCCCTTGCCGACCTTGAACTCCAGCTCGGACGACGACTTCTCCACCAGCCGCTGCAGGTCGGCGGGGGGGACCTGCCGGGTCTCGGGGAAGCTCATCCGGAACCGGGACTTCTCCAGCTGCACCGACTCCAGCCCGAGCTGCCGCGCCATGACCTTTATCTCCATGATGTGGAGCAGGGACGCCGCCTGCCACGGCAGGCGTCCGAAGCGGTCCTCCAGCTCCTCGCGGACGGTCAGGAGGTCGACGATGCGCCCCGCCCCGGCCAGGCGCTGGTAGAACTCCATCTTGAGGTCGGTGTCGGGCACGTAGTCGTCGGGCAGGTAGGCGGTGACGGCGATCTTGATGTCGGGATCGGCGGCGTGCTCCACCCGCTCCCCCTTCAGCTCCCGCACCGCTTCGTCGAGGAGCCGCGTGTAGAGGTCGAAGCCGATGGCGGTGATGAACCCGTGCTGCTGCGCCCCCAGGAGGTTGCCGGCGCCGCGGATCTCCATGTCGCGCATGGCGATGTTGAAGCCCGAGCCGAGGTCGGCGAACTCCTCCACGGCGCGCAGGCGCAGGCGCGACTTGCGGGTCAGCCGCTTGCCCTTGGGCACCAGGAGGTAGGCGAAGGCGCGCTCCTTCGAGCGTCCTACGCGGCCCCGGATCTGGTAGAGCTGGGAGAGGCCCAGCATGTCGGCGCGGTTGACCAGGATCGTGTTCACGGAAGGGATGTCGATGCCGGACTCTATGATCATGGTACTGACGAGGCAGTCGTACTTCCGTTCCAGGAAGTCGAGCATGATCTTCTCGAGCTGGCGGGCCGGCATCTGGCCGTGGGCCACGGCGAAGCGCACCTGGGGCAGCAACTCGGACAGGTACTGCGCCAGGCTGTGGATCGACTGCACGCGGTTGTGGACGAAGTAGACCTGCCCTCCACGTTCGACCTCGCGCTCGATGGCCGCGGAGATACGCCCCTCGTCGAAGGTGATGATCTCGGTGTGGATCGGCAGCCGGTCCTGGGGCGGCGTGTTGATCACCGACATGTCGCGGGCCCCCATGAGAGACAGGTGCAGGGTCCGCGGGATCGGCGTCGCCGTGAGGGTGATGACGTCCACCTGGCGCTTGAGCTGCTTCAGGCGCTCCTTGTGGCGCACGCCGAAGCGCTGCTCCTCGTCGACCACCAGGAGCCCCAGGTCGCGGAAGCGGATGTCGCGGCCCAGGAGGCGGTGGGTGCCGATGAGGATATCCACCTTGCCCGCCTTCACGTCCTCCACCACCTGCTTCTGCTCCCGCGCCGTGCGAAACCGGGAGAGGACCTCCACCCTCACCGGGAAGGGCTCCATGCGCTCGGAGAACACCTGCAGGTGCTGCTGCGCCAGGATCGTCGTCGGCACCAGCACCGCCACCTGCTTGTGGTCGCACACGGCCTTGAAGGCGGCGCGCACCGCCACCTCCGTCTTGCCGTAACCCACGTCGCCGCAGACCAGGCGGTCCATGGGGTGGGGCGCCTCCATATCGCGCTTCACCTCCTCCACGGTGCGCAGTTGGTCCGGCGTCTCGGTGAAGGGGAAGGAGGCCTCCAGCTCGCGCAGCATCGGCGAGTCCCCGGAGAACCCGACCCCCGGCAGGGACTTGCGCTCGGCGTAGAGCTGGATCAGCTCGGCCGCGGCCTTGAAGATCTCCTCCCGGGTGCGCTCCTTGAGCTTCTCCCAGGCCCCCGAGCCGAGCTTGCTGAGCAGCGGCGGAGCCCCGTCGGCGCCGGTGTAGCGGCGCAGCCGGTCGAGTTGCTCCACGGGCACGAAGAGCTTGTCCCGGCCCTGGTACGTGACCTCCAGGCAGTCGTGGTCGCGGTTGGTGATCGTCAGCCGCCGCAGCCCGAGGTAGCGGCCGATGCCGTGGTCCACGTGGACCACGAAGTCGCCAACACCCAGGGCGTCGAAGGAGGAGATCGGCTTGGCCGCCTTGAAGCGGCGGTAGCGGTGGCGGCTCTTGTTGCGCGAGAAGATCTCGTGGTCGTTGAGAATCGCCACCTTCGCCTCGGGGTAGACGAAGCCGCGGCTGAGGTTGCCGAGGCCGAAGACGACGTCGTCGCCCCAATCGGCGAAGATCTCCTGCAGGCGGCTCGACTGGCCCCGGGTCTCGCTGAGGATGTGGACCGCGTAGTTCTCGCGGCCGAGGCGGGCGACCTCCTCGCGGAGGACGTTCAGGTCGCCCTGGACCAGGCGCGGCTCGGCGGCGCCGAAGCGCACCGCCTCCCCGCCCTCGCCCACGGGAGCGGTCCGGACCCGGGGATGGCGCCCCACCTGCCGGTGGAGCCAGGCGGTCTCGCGCACCAGGCGCTCCGGCGGCAGATGGGTGCCGCGGCCGGCGTGGCGCTCGTGATCGCGCCGCGAAGGGGCCTGCTGCTTCTCCACGTCGGCGTCGATGTCGTCGGTCTCGTCGGCCCAGACCACGGCATCGGCGGGGAGGTACTCGAAGAGGCCGTCGCCCGGGCCGTAGAGCACGCCCATCACCGCCTCGATGCCCTCCAAGGTGGCGGTGCCGAGCTCGAGCTGGTCCTTGACCTCGATGAGGTCGACGCCGGTCTCCTTCTCGGCGCTCTCGAGATTGGGCACGAAATCGTCGAAGAAGGGAGAGTGCAGGACGACCTCGCACACCGGCAGCACGACCGCCTCCGGGCAGGCCTCGAGGGAGCGCTGGGTGCCCACGTCGAAGGTGCGGATCGACTCGATCTCGTCGTCGAAGAACTCCAGTCGCAGCGGGTGCTCGACGCCGGGGGGATAGATGTCGAGGATGCCGCCGCGGGAGCTGAACTGGCCGAGGCCGTCGACGATGGGCACGCGCTCGAAGCCGGCGTCGACGAGATGGGAGACCAGGTCGTCGAGGGGCTGGACCTGGCCGCAGGCCAGGCGCAGGGTGGCGCGCTCCAGGACGGCGGCCGGGATCAGCGGCGACAGGAGGGCCGCCGCGGGGGCGACGACGATCGTCGGGGAGCCGTCCGCCAGCCTCGCCGCCGCCTCGATGCGCAGGGCCGAGACCTCCACGTCGGGGGAGCGCCCGTCGTAGAGATCGATGTCCCACATGGGGAAGTAGCGGACCACCTCCTCACCGGCCACCGCCGTCAGGTCGTCGCGCCAGGCCTCGGCCCGGCTCTCGTCGGCGGCCACCACCAGGATCGACCGCTCCAGCTCGCGCTGGGCCGCCGTCAGCAGGAAGGCGCCGAGGCTCGCCGGCAGTCCGTGGACCCGCACCTCCTGCCCGCCGGCGAGCCGGTCGAGGACCTGCCGCACGGGGGCGGACTGGGCGGTCGTTCGGGCGACGGGATCGAGGGCGGGCGCAACGGCCATGTCGACGGCAAAGGCCCTTGGAAAGCCTGTATGTAGCTGGGAATGAAGACGTTGCAGCGGCTTGGAGAGCTGCTTGCCGCGGCGGCGGCAGGAAAGGCGTAAAATAACCGGGCCCCGCAAAGACTGTCAACGCGGGGGAAAGGAGCCGAACCGCTTGCCGGAGCCGAGCCACTTTTTCGCCTACCTGGCGCGCATGAAGTACATCGCCCGCTGGGGGGTCATGCGCAACACGCGGACCGAGAACATCCAGGAGCACAGCCTGCAGGCGGCGATGATCGCCCACGGCCTGGCGCTGATCGCGCGGGAGATCTTCGGCCGGCCGGTCGACCCGGAAAGGGTGATGGCTCTGGCCGTCTTCCACGAGGTGAGCGAGGTGATCACCGGCGACCTGCCGAGCCCGATCAAGTACCACGACCCGGCCCTGCGCTCGGCCTACGGACGCATCGAGGACGCGGCGAGACGCCGCCTCTTCGAGATGCTGCCCGAAGAGCTGCGCGGCGCCTACCGCCCGCTGATCATGGCCGATGGGGAGGACGGGTCGGCCAGTCTGGTGAAGGCCGCCGACAAGCTCTGCGCCTACCTCAAGTGCCTGGAGGAGGAGAACAGCGGCAACCAGGAGTTCGCCCGCGCCAGGGCCACCCTCGAGGCCGAGATCGAGGCCCTCGACCTGCCCGAGGTGGCCTGGTTCATGGAACGCTTCGTGCCCGCCTTCTCCCTCACCCTGGACGAGCTGTCGTGATGGACGAACGACTGACCGATCTCGGCCTCGAGCCGGTCGAGCTGAGCCTCGAGCAACGGAAGCGGCTCGACGAGGACGGCTTCCTGATCCTCGAAGGTATCATCGGCGCCGCCTGGCTCGAGGAACTGCGGCAGGCTTTCGAGGCTGTCTTCGAAGACGAGGGGCGAGACGCCGGCAAGGAGGTCGCCCAGGTCGAAGGGGTGCGCCGGCTGGCCGACCTCGTCAACAAGGGCGAGGTCTTCGACGGCGTCTACCTGCATCCGGCCCTTCTCGCCGCCGTGTGGCACGTGCTGCGGCGGCCCCTCAAGCTGCACTCCCTCAACGGCCACGATCCCCTGCCCGGCCACGGCCAGCAGGAGCTCCACGCCGACTGGGGCGGCGATCGCGGAACCGGCCGCTACCACGTGGTCAACTCCATGTGGATGCTCGACGACATGACCGCCGACAACGGCGCCACCCGCATCGTGCCCGGCAGCCACCTCTTCCCCGGCCGCGTGGGCGAGGAGGTCTCCGACCGCCTGGCGCCCCATCCGGGGGAAGTCCTGCTGGAGGCCCCGGCCGGGTCGGTGGGCGTCTTCAACGGCAGCGCCTGGCACAGCTGCACCCACAACCGCTCCGGGGCGCAGAGGCGCCTGTTGCACTGCGCCTTCATCGCCCGCGAGCACCGGCAGCAGACCGACCAGCGGGAGCACCTGAGGCCGGAGACGGACCGGCGGCTGACACCGCTGGCGCGCTACGTGCTGGACGTGTGAGAGTGGACGATCACCCGGAGGGCCCCATGCGCTTCAATGGAATCTGCATCGTCTCGAAGGATGTCCGCCGACTTGCCCGGTTCTACATCGAGGTCATCGGCGTCGAGGGCAGTGTGAACAGCACCTTCGTCGGTCTCTCCACCAAGGGGGCCTCCCTCTCGATCTTCTCCGAGGAGGAGATGGAGCACATGGCAGAGGGGAGCATGGAAGGCGCGGGGCGCGGCGGCTATACGATCGAGTTCGAGGTCGCCGACGTGGACCGACAGTTCGACCGGCTTCGGGCGATGCGGGTGCCGATCGTGAAGCCACCCACCACCCAACCGTGGGGCCGGCGCTCCGTCTGGTTCCGCGATCCCGACGGCAACATCGTCAACTTCTACGCGGACGTGACGCAGGAGGAGCGGACCGCCTGAGGGCGGCGTCCCTCGACCCTCCTGCACCCTTCGCATCCGCTCCATGCCGCAGCTCCGGGGCTGCGGTCCTCCGCCTTGCCCGGCTACCCTCTGCAGACGATATTGGCACCCCCGCCGGAGTCAGCAGTTGGTGACCTCAGTCCTTCCCCTGCTGGAGGCAGGTCCGATGTTCTCCCCACAGGTGCAGTTCAACCCCAGTGTTCCCCGGTTCACCTGGGACGAGGAGACCTTCGCGAGGGCACTGGACACGGAGAGCAGGGCCAAGGCCGATGGGGCGCACGGCGAACCCCCCGCCGATGCAGGCAACTGCCGGTTCCTGATGGATGTACGCACGGCCACCCGCCAAGTCGCAAGCGCGGCCCGTACCGAGTTGGAGAAACACCGGGCGATGGTGAACGACTCTCTACGGCTGCCCGACGCGGATGTGGACTTTCTCAGAGAGCAGGACGAGGCCCTGGCCGACATGCACCAGATCTGCCTCTCCGGCATCGACAGCGCCGAACCGGCGAAGACGAGAGTCAACGAGGTACGCAACGAGTATTCGAGCTTTGCAGTGGAGAACGGCCTCGCCGGCCGAGCTGCGCAAGCCAGGGACCTGCAGGCGAAATGGGTGATTGCCGCCGTCGCCGGCCTGGAGCTTCTGCTCAACGCCTGGACCCTTGGCACGGCCCACCCGTCCGGTTTCCTGGGTGTGCTGCCGGAGATGGTTCTCTTCACCGCCTTCAACGTCTTTGCGGGACTTGTCCTCAGCTTCGCTCTGCGGACGAAGAACCTCCACGAGAGCTTTCGCGGCAAACGTCGTTTCTCCTGGTGCCTCGTGGCCCTGTTGGTCTTTCTCATTCCCCTCTTCAATTTCGTATTCGGACACTACCGCGACGCCCTGGTGAGTCTGCAGAGCCAGATTGCAGCCGGCGACTACGAGACCTACGTGACGGTCTGGGCCAGTCTGTTCCGCACCGCCCTGGCCACGGCCTTCTCCGGCGAGTGGATACCCCAGAGCATGCAGACCGTGGTGCTGATCTTCGGGGGCATGTTCATGTCCAGCCTCGTCGCGTACAAGCATTACCATGCAGACGATCCCTATCCGGGTTTCGGCGCCCTGTCCCGCAAACGAGACGAGGCCCAGGGGCAGTACAAGACAGAGATCGCCGCCATCAGCAGCCGCATCGAGGGCAGGGCGGCGGATGCGTCCAAAGCGTTCGCCGGCATCGAAGCCAGAGTCGCATCGGCAGGGGCCGCCGAGGCCCATAGCCGGATCGAATCCTGGAACTCCGCCTACCGGGGCCTTGTACAGGAGCTGAAGGAGGCGGGCGATCGACAGTTGCGCCTCTACCGGCGGACGAGTGGGGCCGTCAAGCCGTGGCCGGCGTCGCTCAATGGCCCCTTCGAGGCTTTCGCGGTCGACCCGGAGGTGGCGGATCCGCCGGCGCCCCCTGAGATTCCCGTCCTGAAGGGACCCATCAGTCGACTGCGAAGAGACTGCGACCGGGTCGTGCTGGAGGGCCGGAGACGCTACAGCTCCGAGGTCTTCGCCCCTTTGCCGGCCCTCGATCCCCAGGACGTGAATCACCGTGCCTTTTCCGATCCCCTTGGAAGGCTGGAAGAGATCAGGAGAGATCTCGATGGCCTTCCTGCTGCAGTGGGGACAGAGGGATAATGTGGGTGCCGCTCACCGGATCTTCAGAGCCTTTGCGCTTGCCGCCGCTGCCTGCCTCCTAGGCTGCGCCCGCAGCCAGGTCGATCCCCACACACTCTGCTCTGAAGGGGGCCCCGAGTCCACGACGGCCCTGATCCTGGACACGTCCGATCCCCTCGCATCTCACCAGATCGCCTCCCTGGAGCGCTTCACCGAGTCCCTCGTGAAGCAGACTCGAAGGCCCGACGGGGAGCTCCGGCCCTCCGAGAACTACGTGGCCAAGGGGCATCTCCTGGTCGTCTACGAGCTGCCCCGCGCTGGCGATCCGGGCGGGACTCCCCGGCAGGTGTTTCGGATGTGCAATCCCGGCTCCCCCGAGGACAGAGGACCCGTCGCCGGCTTCACGGAGGGGGAAGTCGCTGTCATGGTGCGGTGGTCGCACTTCACCAAGGCGATGCGCAGTGCCTTCCCGGACTCGGTGACCCGATCGTCGGCGCCGACCTCACCGATCATCGAGACGATCCGTTACGTGCGCAACAAGGAGTTCCCCGGTCCGGTGGAGATCGCCAGCAGCAAGCGGAGAGGCGACGCCATCATCATCATCTCCGACCTGCTCCAGAATTCGGATCTCCTCTCCCACTATCGGGGACCCCTGCCGCCGGTCGAGGGACTGCCCCAGTCTCTGGCACTGAACCTCTCCGGCATCGAAATCGGCGTGCGCTACCTGCGCTCGCAACGTGACCGCCACTTGCAGACCAGCGAGCACTTCGCGTGGTGGCGGAAGTTCCTCGCCGAGGCCGGCGGCCCCATGACCCGAACGCCAGAGTCCTGGTAGCAGCGCCTCGGCTGCGGTCCACTCCAGGCCGTGGAGGACTCTGTCCCTCACCTGCTCCCCCCGTTCCAACCGAAGACCCATTTCGAGCAATTCGTGGGAATCGGCGACGAGACATGGTCCTCACTCGCGGGTTTCCAAGTTGGAGATAAACGGAGGGTTGTCCGCTGGGCTCTCTCCAGGCGCGCAGACACATACCCAATGGGCACTTCCCACTCATGTCTGCACCAACTCCACAAAGCACGGCGAGGTGTTTTTCGCGGTGGGGGTTCACACCTTCCGTGCCGGGGTAGAAGGGTTTGGGCGGACTGCTACCTTCCCTTCCGGGTATTCACAGTCTTGGATACTGGGATTCGTCGAGAGGCAAGCGAAGGAAGCCTGCCCAGGAGGAGAAGCACCAAAACGCAATGACGGCTCAGGAGAGAGATTCTCCCAAGCCGTTGTGCGCCACCCCCTATAGACTCCTAACTAGTGGTGCCGAAGGTGGGACTCGAACCCACACGGGGTTGCCCCCACTGGATTTTGAATCCAGCGCGTCTACCAGTTCCGCCACTTCGGCCAATCGACCGTTACCAGCGCCACTCCTCGCCCCGGTCGGCCTTGCAGGCCCCCAGGATCTCGGCGTAGACCACCGCCTCGCGGGCCCGGTCCGGCGTCAACCTCCACCGGTTCCGGCCCCGCGGCCGGTCCGAAGCCGGTCCGGCCGACCCCAGCTCGCGCATCCGCGCCGCCATGCGCTGCCGGGACCGCTGGATCTCCTGGGCCCGCTCGTGGGCCCGCTCCTCCTCGTCCCGGGCGCGCTGTTCCGCCTCCTGGGCCTGGCGCTCCAACTGGTCCAGCAGCGACTGGCCGTCCGCGGGCGCCGCCGACTCGAGCACGACCACCTCGCCCTCGTCGGGTTCGCGCTGGGCCGTGGGGGGAGGAGTGGGTCGGGGCTCAAAGGGATCCCCTCCGGGGAACGGCCACCCGCCCCACTCCTCCTCTTCCTCCTTCTCCTGCTCCGGCTGAGGAACCGGCGCCCCGTCCTCCGTCTGCTGCTGGCGGCGCTGCTCCTCCTCCATCTGCCGCCGGCGCTTGCGCCGCTCCAGCAGCGCCGAGATGACGCTGAACAGCAGGAACAGGATGAGTAGCAGTTGCTCCACGGCTCAGGCGCCCGGGTTGCGGTCGTCGCCGCCGGACTCACCCTCGCCGGTCTCGGAGATCGACGTCCGCATCTCCGTGTCCGACTGGATGTTGCGCATCCGGTAGTAGTCCATGATCCCGAGGTTGCCCGTACGGAAGGCCTCGGCGATGGCCCGCGGCACCTCGGCCTCGGCCTCCTTCACGCGCGCCGACATCTCCTCCACCAGGGCCCTCATCTCCTGCTCGCGGGCCTGGGCCATGGCGCGCCGCTCCTCGGCCTTGGCCTGGGCGATCTTGAGATCGGCCTCGGCCTGCTCGGTCTGCAACTTGGCGCCGATGTTGTCGCCCACGTCGACGTCGGCGATGTCGATGGACAGGATCTCGAAAGCCGTCCCCGAGTCGAGCCCCTTGCCCAGCACCGTCTTGGAGATCGAGTCGGGATTCTCGAGGACCTGCTTGTGGGTGTCGGCCGAGCCGACGGTGGTCACCACGCCCTCGCCGACGCGGGCGATGATCGTCTCCTCGCCGGCGCCGCCCACGAGTCGGTCGATGTTGGCCCGCACCGTCACCCGGGCCGTGGCCTTCACCTGGATACCGTCCTTGGCCACGGCGGCGATCAGGGGCGTGTTGATGACCTTCGGATTGACGCTGACCTTGACCGCCTCGAGCACGTCGCGGCCAGCCAGGTCGATGGCGGCGGCGCGCTCGAAAGTCAGCTCGATGTTCGCCTTGTCCGCCGAGATCAGGGCCAGGATGACGGCGTCGACGTTGCCGCCGGCCAGGTAGTGGGCTTCCATCCGTTCCAGCGCCACCTCCAGGCCCGCCTTCTCGGCGCTGATCTTCGGCCGCACGATGGCGCCGGGCGGCACCTTGCGCAGGCGCATGCCCACCAGGTCGCGGAAGATCCCCACCTTGACCCCCGCGAAGTACGCCGTGATCCAGAGCCCGACGGGCACGAAGTAGGTGAACAGGCTCAGGAAGATGATGATCGCGAATAGAATCGCGATGTAGAGCAGAGCCTCTGGCATTGGTATCTCCTTTGGTTTCCGTTACTGTGCGCGTTCGTGGACGACGACTCGGTTGCCGTGCACCTCCAGCACCGCCACGGCGGCGCCGGATGCGATGAAGGCGCCGTCGGTCACCACGTCCACAATCTGGTCGCCGAAGCGGGCCCGGCCCGCCGGCCGCAGCGCCGTGAGGGCGACGCCCTCCTGTCCGACCAGTCCCTCCTGCTCGCCCGTGGCCGAGTCGTAGCCCGAGGCCCGGTCGGTGCGGTCCTCGCGCACCATCCGCTGCCAGGCCCGATTGCGGATCAGCAGCCACACCAAGGCGCCGGTGCCGCTGAAGCCGAGGACGCCGATCACGGCGGCCGCCTCGGGCCCGAGACGGTTGTAGGCGAAGAGGACGCCGAGGCAGACGGTGCCGAAGCCCAGGATCCCGAAGATGTTGAACCCCGGGACGACGAAGATCTCGAGCAGGACCAGCACCAGGCCGAGCACGAGCAGGCCCACGCTGTAGATCCAGGGAAGCGCCTCGGCGCTGAGCAGTTCTTCCACGTCTCCTCCGACTCAGATGGCCTGCACCACGACGCGGCTGCCCCGCGCCTGAACGATGCGCACCGTCGTCTGTTCGTCGATGTACTCGCCCTCGGCGATGATGTCCAGCCGCTTGCCGGCGAACTGGCCGATGCCCACGGGCCGCAGCTCGGTGAGGGTCACGCCCTCCATGCCGACCAGCTCGTGGTCCTGGTCCGTCGAGGCCGAGACGTAGCCCTCGGAAGCCGAGGTACGCCCGGCCAGGATCAGGTGTCGGAAGGCGGGCACTTTCGGCAGGGATCGGAGCAGGATCAGGGCGGCGGCGATGCCGAGGATCATGGAGAGGGCGAACTGACCGACGACACCGCTGATCTGCTCGAGGCTCCAGAACTCGAAGGCGGGGAGACGGGTCAGCAGCACGCTGGCCAGCATGCACAGGAACCCGGCCACGCCGGCCAGGCCGAAGCCCGGGATGAAGGCGATCTCGGCGAAGAGCAGCCCGAGACCGACGAAGAACAGGAGCAGCTCCTCCCAGTCGGCCAGGTGGACGATCAGGTGGCTGCCGAAGAACAGGGCCAGGGCCAGCAGCGCCATCGACCCGCCCAGGCCCCACCCGGGGGTGCGCACCTCGGCGATGAGTCCGAAGAGGGCCACCGACAGCAGGATCGAGGTGACGATGGGATGGGTGAGCAGGCGCACCACGCGCTCGGCCATGTTGATGTTCACTTCGACGACCTCGGCCTCGGCCAGGTCGTAGATCGCCAGCAGCTCGGGCAGGGACTGGGCGGTCTCGTCGGCGAGGCCGTACTGCAGGGCCTGGTTGGTGGTCAGCGTGGCCGGCCTCCCCACCTCGTCGCTGAAGCCGGGGATGTAGATCCGCTCGTCGACCATGGCCTCGGCGATCTCCGGGTCGCGCCCGGTGCGCTCGGCCGTGGCCCGCATCTCGGCGCTCATGACCGAGACGTACTTGTCGCCCGCCTTCTCCCCCGTGCCGGAGACCGGCGTCGTGGCGCCGATGGTGCCGCCCCTGACCATGACGATCTTGTCGCAGGCGAGGGAGATCAGGGCACCGGCGGAGATCGCCCGCTTGTCGATGAAGGCGATGGTCAGGGACTCGGCGTCGATGATGGCGTCGCGGATCACCGAAGCGGCGTCGACGCGGCCGCCGAAGGTGTCGATCTCGAAGACCAGGGCGTCGACGCCGGCCTCGTCGGCGTCCTCGACGACGCGCTCCACGTAGGCGGTGATCCCGGGGTCGATCATGCCGCCCTCGGTGTCCACGGTGCGCAGCCGGAGCAGGTGGATCAGGGGCTGGCGGGCCTCCTCGGCGGCCGGACCGGACTCGCCGGCCGGGGTCTCCTCACCACCGAGAGGAAAGGCCGCGAGGGCGAGCAGCGCCGCCGCCGGCAGCAGGCGCGTCCAACGTGGGTTGAGGAGGGGAGTAGGGGGCATTCTCGGCCGGGGGGGTGAGAGCGCTAGATCTTACCCCAGAGGCTCCGTCCTTGTCAATCGACCGAGACCCCCTCTACCCTTGGCGCCGGAGGAATGCGAATGAAGATCCACGAGGCCCCGGTGCGCTGGGGCATCATCGGCTGCGGCGACGTGACCGAGGTGAAGTCGGGCCCGGCGCTGCGCAAGGCGGAGGGCTCCGAGCTGGCCGCCGTGATGCGCCGCGACCGCGACAAGGCCCGGGACTACGCCCGGCGCCACGGGGTGCCGCGCTGGTACGACGACGCCGGCGCCCTGATCGAGGACGAGGGCGTCGACGCCGTGTACGTGGCGACGCCGCCGGACTCGCACCCCGAGTACACCCTCCGCGCCGCCGCCGCGGGCAAGCCGGTCTACGTGGAAAAGCCGATGGCGCGCACCGCCGCCGAGTGCGAGGAGATGGTTGAGGCCTGCCGCCGCGCCGGGGTGCCCCTCTTCGTCGCCTACTACCGCCGCCGCCTGCCCGTGCACGTGAGGGTCGCCGAGTTGCTCGCCCAGGGCGCCGTGGGCGGCGTCCGCACCGTCACCATCCGGCTGTTCAAGCCCGCCGGCGGCTCCGAGCGCACCCCGGACCGCCGGCCCTGGCGTGTCGATCCGGTCATCGCCGGCGAGGGCGGCCACTTCCACGACCTCGGCTGCCACCAACTCGACCTCCTCGACTACCTGCTGGGCCCGATCGAGGCGGCCGCCGGAGTGGCCCTGTGCCAGGGCGGCCTCTACGCCTGCCGCGACACGGTGACCGCCTCCTGGCGGCACGAGTCGGGGGCCGCCGGCAGCGGCGCCTGGTGCTTCGTTTCCGACGCGTCGAGCCGCGTCGAGGAGATCGAGATCACCGGCGGCGATGGCCGCCTGCGTTTCGCCGCCTTCGACCTGGAGCGGCCCGTGCGCCTGGAACGTGGTTCCGAGGTGGAGGAGTTCGCCGTGCCCGCGCCTGCCCACGTGCAGCAACCCCTCATCCAGAGCGTCGTCGACGACCTGCTCGGCCGCGGCGCCTGTCCCAGCACCGGCGACAGCGCCCTGCGCACGGCCCGAGTGATGGACCGCATCCTGGGGCTGGACCAGGGCGAGCGCCGGAGGCTCAACTCGCGGTGGCGGCTTCCTGCTTGAAGGCGTTCATGGCGCCGTACTCGTGGAGCTTGTTGCGCAGCGTGCGGGTGCTGATGCCGAGTTGGGCGGCCGCCTCGGTGCGCTTGCCGCCGAGGGCCTCCAGGGTGCTCATGATCAGCCGCCGTTCCATCTCGTGCACAGTCAGACCCACCGGTGAGGCCAGCTCCCCGGGGGAGCCGTTGGATCCCTCTGCCAGCTTGCGCGGGAAGTCCGCCGCGGTGAGCCGCGGCCCGGGGGAGACAACCACGGCGCGCTCCACGTAGTTCTCCAGCTCGCGCACGTTGCCCGGCCAGTGGTAACGGCCGAGGAGCTCCAGAGCCGCCTCCTCCAAACCCTCGATGCCCTTGTCGTTTTCCTTGTTGAAGCGCTCGATGAAGGACCGCACCAGGGCCGGCACGTCCTCCGGCCGCTGGCGCAGCGGCGGAAGGCCGATCTCGATCACGTTGAGCCGGTAGTAGAGGTCCTCGCGGAAGTTGCCCTCCTCGACCTCCCTGGCCAGGTCCCGGTTGGTGGTGGCCACGATGCGCACGTCGACCTCGATCGTCTCGCTGCTGCCGACGCGCTCGAACTCTCGCTCCTGCAACACGCGCAGCAGCTTCGCCTGCAGGGCGGGATCGATCTCGCTGATCTCGTCCAGGAGCAGGGTTCCCCCGTGGGCCATCTCGAAGCGTCCCCGCGTCTGGCGGATGGCCCCGGAAAAGGCGCCTTTCTCGTGCCCGAAGAGCTCGCTCTCCATCAGGTCCCTCGGCAGGGCCGCGCAGTTGAGGCGGATGAAGGGACCCCCCGCCCGGGGGCTGTTGTAGTGCAGGGCCCGCGCGACGAGCTCCTTGCCGGTGCCGCTCTCCCCCGTGACCAGGACCGTGGCGCGGCTGTCGGCGACGGTGCGCACCAGGTCGAAGACCTGCACCATGGCCGGCGACTTGCCGATCATGCTGCCGTAGCCGTAGCGGCTGTCCAACTCCGACCGCAGGCGCCGGTTCTCGCGCTCCGTGTCCTGCACCCTCAGGGCCTGCTCGACGACGATCTCCATCTCCTCCGGCGCCGATCCGTCGCCCTTGAGGACGTAGTTGTAGGCGCCGATGCGCATGGCCCGCACGGCGTCGTCGATGGCGCCGTAGGCGGTCATGAGAACCACGGTGAGCTCGGGCCACCGGGGCACCACCTTCTCGAGCAGCTCCAGGCCGCTCATGCCCGGCATCTTGATGTCGGACAGCATCAGGTCGTACTCCGCTCCTTCCAGGGCCTGCAGGGCGGCGCTGCCGGAACCGCACGTGTCCACCTCGTAACCCTTGCGCAGGAGGATCTCCTCGGTGCCGCTGCGCACGTAGGAGTCGTCGTCGACTACGAGGATCCGCTTTGTCGCCATGAGTCCTTCCCTGGATGCGCCTGCCTGGGCAGGGCGATGGTG
The DNA here is from genome assembly GCA_964291625.2 of Candidatus Latescibacterota bacterium. Taxonomy (GTDB): domain Bacteria; phylum Latescibacterota; class UBA2968; order UBA8231; family UBA8231; genus UBA8231. The sequence goes on from OZ220089.1 coordinate 1,975,277, forward strand.
AAGCACGCCCCCTCCCCGGGGGCACTGTCCACGGTGAGGCGGCCGCCGTGGGCTTCGACGATCTTGCGGGATGTCACCAACCCCAGGCCGGTGCCGTCCTCCTTGGTGGTGAAGAAGGGGGTGAAGAGCTTGTCGCGGATGTCGGCGGCGATGCCGGCGCCGGAGTCGCGAACGGAGACCCGGGCCCAGTCACCGTCCTCCCCGCGGACCTCGTCGATTCCCAGGTCGATGGCGCCGCCTTCCGGCATCGCCTGGGCGGCGTTGAGGAGGAGGTTGAGGACAACCTGGCGGAAACGCTCGACATCGACCTGGCCCATGCAGGCGCGGCCGGGGAAGTCGCGGCGGATGGTCACTCCGGGGCTGCGGCCCTCGGCGTCGACCTCGAAGAAGGCCGCCGCCTCCTCCACGGCGATCGCCAGATCGACAGGCTGCGTGTTCAGGTTGAGGGGGCGGGTATAGCTCAGCATGCTGGAGACGATGCGGTTCAGCCGGGCCACGCCCTCGGTGATCTTGCCCACCAGGCGCCGGTTGGGGTCGTCCGGCGCGAGGTCCCGCTCCAGCAGGCTGGCGAAGCTGGCGATGCCGCCCAGGGGATTGCGGATCTCGTGGGCCACGGTGGCGGCCATCTCCCCGAGGGCGGCCAGGGTGTGCATGCGCCGCACCTGGCTCTCCAGGCGCTTGACCTCGGTCAGATCGGTGAAGAACTCGATGGCGCCCAGGACGTCGCCGTTGCCGTCGCGCACCACGGAGGTGCTGAAGCCGAGAGGGATCGAGCGGCCGTCGGGGAGGCGCAGGTCCTTCTCCCGGTTCTGCAGGCTTTCGCCCTTGTCGAGAGTGTGGAGGACCGACTCCTCCCTCTCTTCCGGGCGACCCATGACCTCCTCGTAGGCGCGGCCCAGGACCTCGTCCTGCGACCGGCCCGTGATCGTTTCGGCGGTACGGTTGAAGAGGGTGATGCGACGGTCGAGGCCGAGGACGAGCAGGCCTCCGGTCATGCTCTCGAGGATATTGTTCAGGTAGTTGCTGACCCGGTCCTTCTCCTCGAGGCTGTCCCGCAGCTCCCGGTTGGTCTCCTCCAGGCGGGTGTTGAGGAACTCGAACCGTTCCTCGAGCTGCTTGTAGGCCTCCACGTAGCGCCGCGCCGTGTCCTCGAAGAGCGAGGACGAGGCCGCGAAGGCCTCCTCGAGTGGCATGTCCGCATGGAGCTGGAGCACGCTCTGGGGGGCGGGTTCGGACGAGGCCATCGCGCTCCTTGCCATCCGCCGGCCGGAGGGACCGGCGGCTCGGCTGCTTCTCGCGGCGGCCCGGCGGGCCACCGCAGCGCCGGTGCAAAGGGGATGGCGGGGCCCGGGGGAGGGGCCCGCTCGTGCAGATGGGAGAGCTTCGGGAAGCTCTCCGGCCTTCAGCCCTCGGGGGTGGGGGGCGGCTGCTCCGCGGGGCCTTCCTCGGTGACGACGATGCGGCCGTCGGAGTAGTCGTTGAGGGCGCCCACGGTCGGGTTCGGCGTATCGATCTCGGAACCTTCGGGAACTTGTCGGAAGCGGCTGTTGATCTCGCGTGCCCTCTGCGAGAGGGCGCGGCAGGCAGCGTAGGAGTTGTCGGTGCCTTCCAGGCTGAAGTCGACTTCGCGGTTGAACATCGTACGCTGCGCGTCGGGCATGTGAATCTCCCTTGTTTGGGTCAACAAGATGCTTCCACCGTTGAACTTAGGGCCATACGCATCACTTAGCAAGATCGCGAACAGCAAGATCGGGACCAGGATTCAGCTCGCCGGCGCGGACGGCGAAGGGCAGCCGGTTCTCCTCCGGCGGCAGGGGGCAGATGTACTCGGGATTGTAGGCGCAGAACGGGTTGTAGGCGAGGTTGAAGTCCAGCACCCAGGTGCCGTCCCCGTCGGCGGCCACCGGCGCGTAGCGGCCGGCCCCGTAGGTCTGGCCGCCGTTGGTCTCGTCGGTGAAGAACACGCTGAGTCCGGGGTCCTGATCGCTGCCGTAGACCTCGAGCCGGAACGACCGTCCTCCGCGCTCGAAGAGGAAGCGCCCGAGGCGCTGCACCACGGTGGTGGCGCCGGCGCTGTCGGGCATCGGCAGCCGGCGCACGCGCCCGTAGCGGTGAAACTCCCCGGGGATGCGCCACGCCGGGTCCACGGGGAAGTAGCGCAGGCCGGGGAAGCCGGCTGCGACCTCCGGCGGCAGCGGCGATTCGGGCCCGTCGCGGAAGAGGCTGTCCTTCAGGGCCCGGGTCGCCTCGATCTTCTCGTTGAAGGCCTCTCCGCCCGGGGCCGCGCCGGCCCCGCCGACGCCGGCGAGGAGCAGGGCCAGAAGGGCGAGAACCACCCACCGACCCGATTGACGCTCGTGGGACGCGGGGGTTAATTCGCCGCCGCCCGCAGCCGGAAAGGGGATACGCATGAGACTGAAGGATCGCGTCGCCATCGTCACCGGAGGCAGCTCCGGCATCGGCCGGGGGGTCTGCCAGGAGTTCGCCCGCGAAGGAGCGCGCGTGGTGGTGTCCGACGTCCGCGAAGCCCCCAGGAAGGGACGGTACCACGAGCAGGACACCACAACCCCCACGGTGGAGGAGATCGCAAAGATCGGCGGGAGGTCGCATTTCGTCCAGGCGGACATGGCCGACGAAGGCGCGGTGCGGAACCTCGTGGACGAGGCGGTGAGCACCTTCGGCGGCCTCGACATCATCGTCAACAACGCCGGCATCCACATCCCCGGCGACACCCAGGGGCTCAGCACCGCCCAGTGGGACCGGGTGGTGGCCGTCAACCTCCGGGGTCCCTTCCTGTTGACGAAGTACGCCGTGCCCCACCTGGAGCGGTCGTCCGCCGGCCGCGTCATCAACATCGGGTCGGTCAACTCCTTCGCCGGCGGCGGCGGTCCCGCCTACGCGCCGGCCAAGGCGGGGATCGTCAACCTCACCAGGGACACCGCCGTGGAGCTCGCCGGCCGCGGCATCACGGCCAACGCCGTCTGCCCCGGGTACATCGAGACGGCGATCCAGGACTACCTGACCCCGGAGCAGATCGAGGCCAGCCGGGAGGCCACCCCCCTGCCCCGCTTCGGCCGGCCCCGCGACATCGGCCGTGCCTGCGTGTTCTTCGCCTCCGACGACGCCGAGTGGATCACCGGCACCGCCCTGCCCGTGGACGGGGGCTGGCTGGCCCCCATCTGACCTGCGCCCCCGCCGCACAACGCCAGGGAGAGCCTGGACCGCGGCAGGGCGTCCTCCAAAGGGGGTGTTCATGATGACCTCCCGGTCCGCCCAGCGGATTGACACCGCCGACCCGGGACCTACATTGGCCTGTCAAGTCGAAGGGGACCGGCACTCGTCCCCCGCACGGTTTCCGGCGCAAGATCGACGAGCCGCCCATGATTCTGGTGAACCGGCACACGCGGGCCGGTGAAGCCCCCTTTCAGGCCACCCTGCGCATCGAGCCCTCCTCCCGCGTCGACTTGATCGACGTGCGGGGCAAGCTCCGCGAGGAGTTCGGGTCGGATTTCACCAAGTATCCCCGGGCCCTGTACATCTCCGATCACACCACGGCCGGCTACCTGGACCAGCGCCTGGCGGAGGTCTTCGACCACGACGGCGCCACCATCCAGGACTACCTCAAGCTCTTCCAGGAGCTCTTCCCCCCCGACGCGGGCTACGTCCACGACGAGTTGGACCGCCGCACCGAGCTCTCCGACAAGGAGCGCGCCACCGAGCCGCGCAACGCCGACTCCCACCTGACCTTCATGGGGGGGGGGCTCCACACCTCCACCTCCTACGAGCTTCAAGGCGACGAGCCGGTGTGGTTCGTGGAACTGGACGGCGTCCACGTGGGCGGCACCCGGCAGCGCCGCACCACGGTGGTCGCCTACAAGGGCGAGGAGGAGGTGACCCGCATCCAGGTGCCGGTGACGGCCTCGCCCCACGCCATCGACGCCCAGAACCTGCGCGACCCCGCTCTCGGCTTCATCGGCCAGCTGGAGAGCCTGGCGCGGGAGCACAAGGTCTCCTTCGGCCGCTTCGACATCTCCCTGCCCCCCGCGGACCGCAACGCGGGTCTCACGGTGAACGAGTACGAGACCCTGCTCATGACCCACGACTTGCGGGAGGTCCTCGCCAACCCCTTCCGCTACATGGCGCGCATGGGCCGGGGCGCCCTGCAGGTTCCCCGGAGCATACCGGCAAAAGCCCTCAACTACGCCCAGTACGACGCGGTGCAGATCTTCAACACGATCCTCGACCGCGCCGGCATGCGACACTCGATGGTGGAGAGAGTGGTCAACCGGGCGCTGGCGCTCCCGGTCTCCCATTTCCTGCGGATGAAGCGGGGGATCAGCCTGCCGGTCCTCGACCGCGAGTCCAACGGCGCCGGCGAGATCGGCTGGGGCACCTACCAGAGCCCGATCCTGGTCCAGTGGAACGAGCCCGGCGGCTCCACCCGGGCGCTGGACGTCAGGCTGGTGCGGTTCGTGTAGGCCAGACGCAGGCAGGGTCCGGCAGGGGCCCTCCGGCTTCTCGACAGGTCTCGGTGGTCCTGCGAGGTCGACAGGCCCCGCTGACCAATCCTGTACATCCGTTGAAACCCACAGGGGTGGAGCACGGCCCAAGTGCTGAGAACGGCCATCTCCGCGGTTCTGGGTATCGGCCTGGCGCTGCCGTTGCCGCAGGCATGCGCGCAGAGCGAGAAGAAGATCGATCTCCATGTCGGACTGTTGCTCGATGCCCGGCCCCATGAGACCGACTCCGGAAGCGATCTGGAATTCCTCAGGGGGGAGATTCACAGGGTGCTGGGGGCCGAAAGGTCGGTCCACTTCCTCCCGGAGCACCTGCGCTTCGGCGCGGGGCTGGCGGGCTACCTGTCCCTGGCGAACGATCCCGCCGTCGATCTGATCATCTCCGTGGGGCCGGCGAGCGCGTCGATGCTGGCCGCCCAGGGCGGTCTGCCGAAACCGACGATCGCCGTGGGGATCCTCGACGTGGAACTGCAGCGGATGCCGCTGGTCGACCCCGGCGTCTCCGGGGTCTCCGATTTCACCTATGTCCTCAGCAGCCATGCGATCGAGCAGGACCTGGCGGCGTTCCACCGCATCCATCCTTTCTCTCACCTGGCCGTCATCGTCAGCGAGAGCCTGAGAGGCCGGCTTGATTTCGAGGGTTTCTTCCAGCGTCTCACCGCCCCCTACGAGGCCGGGGCGGAACTGGTCTTCTGGGGAGCGGACAACCCCCTCCCGGTGCTCGGCGGCGCAGTCGACGCGGTCTACCTGACCACTGCATTCGAGAGGCGGCCCGAGGAGATCACCGCCCTGGCCGAGGCCATTGCCGGGCGCGGGCTGCCTTCCTTCGCCATGAGCCGGGCTTACGTGGATGCGGGCATTATGGGGTGTATCGGCGACCAGAACGCCCGGGACCGGATCGTCCGCAGCCTGGCCCTGATCGTCGAGGGAGTCGCCCTCGGGGAGGAGCTGGCGTCGATGCCCGTCCAGCAAAACCTCGACGAGCAGTGGGTGCTGAACGCCGCAACGGTCCGGCAGATCGGCCTCGACCTCTCTTTCGAAACGCTGTTCTCCGCCCGCTTCCTCAAGGCCGACGAACCGTCCGGGGCTCCGCGCTTCGGTCTGCGGGAGATCATCGCCGAGGGTTTGCGGAGCAACCTCGACCTGCGCATCGAGAAGAGCCACGTCGATCTGGCCGCGCAGGAGATGCGCAGGGCCAGGTCGTCCCTGCTGCCCTCCGTGGAGACCTCCGCCACCCTGTTGCAGATCGACCCGGAGGCGGCGGAACGCGCCTTCGGTCAACAGCCGGAGCGCACCGGAAAGGCCACCGGTACCGTGCAGCAGGTGCTGTACTCCGAGCCGGCCCTGGCCAACGTGGAGATCCAGCGCTACCTCGCCGAGGCCGCCCGCCATCGAGCCGACCTCGTGGCCCTGGACGTGGTGCTGAACCTGGCGACGGCCTACTTCGATATCCTGCTGGCCAGGACCGCGGGGCGGATCCAGGACGAGAACCTCGAAGCCTCGCGCCGCAACCTGAAGATCGCCCGCACCCGCCACGCCGTCGGCTACGCCGGCGTCGCCGACGTGTACCGCTGGGAGAGCGAAGTCGCCCAGGCGACCCAGGCCTCCATCCAGGCTTTCAATTCCCTGTACCTCGCCAAGGTGCAGCTCAACCGGTTGCTGAACCAGCCCGATATCGGCGAGGAGTTCGAGGTGGAGGATGCCGCGCTTTCCGACGATCTCTTCAACGGCTTCGACCCGACAGGTATGGGAGATCTGATCCGCCGCGCAGGAGATGTGGAGATCCTGACCGACTTCCTCGTCCAGGAGGCCCTCGGGAACATGCCTTCGCTGAAACAGCTGGAGGCCAACAGGAAAGCGGCCGAGCGCCGGCAGCGGATGAACTACCGGCAGTACTACCTGCCGTCGGTGGCCTTGCGGGGGCAGGCCGACTACACCTTCTGGCGCGACGGCCAGGGGATGCCGCAGGCCTCGGCGGCTCCCCTCGATGGGACCTGGAACCTCGCCCTTCACTTCACCTACCCCCTCTTCCAGGGCAACCAGCGCAAGGTCGCCGTCGACCGGACGGCGGTTCAGCAGCAGCAGCTCCGCCTTCAGGAAGAGAGCTTGCGGCAACAACTCTCCCAGGCCGTCCGGGTGCGCATGACGAACCTGGTTTCGAGGAGCACCAACATCCACTTTGCCCAGGTGTCCGCCGCCAGCGCCCGCAAGAGCTTCGAGCTTGTGCAGGATGCCTATGAGAAGGGCCTGCGTGGAATCGCTCCGCTGGTGGATGCCCAGAGAGCCGCCCTCTCCGCCAGCCAGGCCGAGGCCGGGGCGGTGTACGAGTACCTGGTCAGCTATCTGCAGTTGGAGAACAGTCTGGGAGGTTACACCATGTTCATGACTCCCGATGAGCGGGAAGCCTTCGTCGGGCGCCTGACGGCGTTCTTCTCCGAGAGAAGAAGGGCCCCATGAAGCGAGGGACGATCAGCACACTTGCCTTCGGTCTGTGGACCGGCTGCGGAGAGGAGCCGCCGGCCCCCGAACCGGTCCGCCCGGTGAAGTACGCCGAGGTTCGCCCCGCAAGCGCGGTCCTGAGCCAGCGCTTTGCCGGCACCGCCAGGGCGGGCACCGAAGCCAGGCTCAGCTTCCGGAGCGGAGGGCTCATCGAATCGATCGACGTCAAGGCCGGCGACCGGGTGGAAGCCGGCCAACGTCTCGCCGCCCTCGACAGCCGGGATGCCGCTCTCGCGTACCAGAAGGCGAGGGCGGCGCTGGAGAACGCCCGGGTGCAGAAAGCCAATGCGCAGTCCAGTCTCACCCGGGTCCGCCAGCTCTACCAGGCCGACAACGTCTCCCTCGCCGAGTACGAGCAGGCCAAGGCCGGCTATGCCGCCGCCGCGTCCAGCCACGAGTCCGCCGGCAAGAGCCTGGATCTGCAGGAGCGACAGTTGAAATTCAGCGAGATTCGAGCTCCTGTCGACGGTATCGTGACGGCGGTCCGCTTCGAGGTAAACGAGGTGATTCAGGCCGGGGCGCCCCTGGTGGAACTGAGCGCGGGGGAGGATATCGAAATGCAGGTGGGGATTCCCGAGGGCCACATCGCCCGAATCCGGGACGGAGACCCCGTGCGCGTGCGTTTCTCGGCCCTTCCCGGGGAGGAGTTCGCCGCCCGGGTGCGGGAACTGTCCTACGCCCTCGATGCATCCAGCACCTATCCCGTCCGGGTGCGGCTCGACGCCCCCTCCCCGTCCATCCGGCCCGGCATGGCAGGAGATGCGGAGTTTCTGTTCGGCACCGGCGGGCCGGCGGAACCGCTGGTGGTCCCGATCAAGGCGGTGGGGGAAGACGCCGCCGGGCGGTACGTCTTTGTGATAGGCGGAGTCGACGAGGGCGTGGGGACGGTTCAGCGGCGGACGGTCCGCGTCGGCAGCCTGGTGGCGGACGGGTTCGTCGTCGAAGGGGGGCTCGCCGAGGGGGAGCTGGTCGCCACGGCAGGCCTCGGGTCCCTGGTGAACGGGATGAAGGTGCGGCTCCTGCAGGAGTGAGCAGCCCCCGACCTGACCGCGAGCCACCATGAATCCCACCCGAATCGCCCTGGACAACAGCCGCGCCACCATCGTGGCCCTGCTCGTCATCGCGGTCCTGGGCCTGGCCGGGTATCGGACCATGCCCCGCGACAGCATGCCTCCTTTCACGATCCGCGCCGCCTCGGTGGTGACCGGCTTTCCCGGCGCCGCTCCCGAGCGCATCGAGTCCCTGATCACCGCCAGGATCGAGGAAGTCGCGCAGGAGCTGCCCGAACTGCAGACCGTCACCAGTGAGTCGCGGACCGGCCTGTCGGTCGTGTCGGTGCAGCTCGACCCGGAAACATCGCCGGGAGAGCTCCAGGCTGTATGGGACCGGTTGCGGCGCAAGATCGACACCATTCGCCCGGACCTGCCCGAGGGCATCCATGGCCCCGAGGTAAAGGACGATGGGCTCGGGGTGGTGTACGGCATCGTTATCGGCCTGACAGGGGATGGCTTCACCTTTGCCGAACTCGAGGGATTCGCCAGGAGACTGCGGGACGACCTCATCAAGCTGCCCGGCGCCTCCAGGGTGAGGATCAGCGGAATCCAGGAGGAGCGGATCTACCTGCAGTTCAACGACGCCCGAATGGCGGAGCTGGGGCTATCCGCCCGGCAGATCAGGAATGACATCGCCGCCACGAACATCCTCTTCCCCGGCGGCGAGGTCAGCCTCGAGGACGAGCGCCTGGTGCTCGAGCCGACCGGCAGCTACGCCGATCTGGATGACCTGGCGAGGACGCTGATTCCGGTGGGCCAGGGAGGCCGGGTGTACCTCGGGGACATCACCCGCATCGTCCGGGAGTACGAGGCACCCCCCCGGCGCCTGGTCAGGATCAACGGTCAGCCGGGGCTGTCGCTCTCGGTGGCTCTGAGCGAAGGGGCCAACATCATCGCCCTGGGAAGGGAGACGGACCGGCTGGTAGCCTTCCACCAGGAGCGGGCCCCCCTGGGGATCACCTTCAACAGGGTGGCCTCCCAGGATTTCGAGGTGGAGAAGTCGGTCGCCGACTTCACCAGCAACCTCCTGCAAAGCGTCGCCGTGGTCCTGGTGACCATGCTGCTCTTCCTGGGACTGCGCACGGGCCTGGTGGTGGCCAGCCTCATTCCCATGACCATCGTCGCCACCCTCTTCGTCATGGGTCTGTTCGATATCGGCCTCAACCAGGTGTCGCTGGCGGCGCTGATCATGGCGCTGGGCATGCTGGTGGACAACGCCATTGTCGTGTCGGAAGCGATCTCGGTGAAGACGGAGAGGGGCACCGGCGCCAGGGAGGCCGCCATCGAATCGGCTCGCGAGCTCGCGGTGCCACTCCTGGTTTCATCGCTCACCACCTCGGCCGCCTTCCTCTCCTTTTTCCTGGCCCCGTCCATCATGGGGGAGATGATGGCGCCCCTCTTCAGCGTGATCTCCGTAGCCCTGCTCTCGTCCTGGCTGCTCTCCCTGACCATGATCACCCTGCTGGCCGTGTTCTTCCTGCGGGTGAAACAGCAGGCCGCCCGGTCGGAAAGAAGCAGCCTCATCGAGCGCTTGAACGGGCTCTACAATGGGTTGCTGCTCAAAGCCCTTCGGCGCCCCTGGTCGTTCTGCGCAGCCATCGCCGGTCTGTTCCTGCTGTCGCTTCTGGGTTTCGGTCTCCTGCCGTTCATCTTCTTTCCCGACAGCCAGCGCAACCTGCTGACGCTGAATCTGAGCCTGCCTTTGGGCACCCGCATCGAGACCACGACCTCACGGGTGCAGACGATCGAATCCTACATCGCGGACAGTCTCCTGGTGAGCGACCAGCGAAGCCGGGGAGTAACCGACTGGGCCGCCTTCATCGGCGAGGGACCCCCATCCTACGACCTGGGGTACCAGCCGGGAGAGGGCAATCCGGGTTCCGCCCACCTGTTGCTGAACACCACTTCGGGCGAGGACAACCAGTGGATCATCGACCGCCTGGACGGCTTCTGCTTCCGCTCCTTCCCCGATGCCGAGGCAAGGGTTTCCAGGCTGTCCGGGGGCGGCGGCGGCGGAAGTGACGTGGCGGTGCGAATAACCGGGCCGGATCCCGACGGACTGTTCGCGATCGCCGGGCGTATCAAGCAACAACTCAACCGGATGCCCGGCACGAAGAACATCGGGGACGACTGGGGGCCGAAGACCAAGAAGGTCGTCGTCGACATCGACCAGTCCCGGACCCGGAAGGCCGGTCTGACCAACCAGGATATCGCCCTCTCATTGCAGGCCGCGCTCGCGGGGTTCGACGTGGGTGCTTTCCGCCCGGGCGATCGGAGCATTCCCATCGTCCTGCGCCACGAGGGCAGCCAGGGAGTCGATGTGCGCCAGCTGGAGAGCCTGAACATCTTCGCCCAGGGATCGGGGAAGAGCGTACCCCTGGGACAGGTGGCGCAGGTCATTCCGGAGTGGCAGCTGCCCCGGATCAAGCGGCGCGACCTGAACCGCACCATGACGGTGACCTGCGACGCCGGGAGGGGATTCACCGCGACGGAGGTCACCGACGCCCTCGTCCCCTGGCTCGAGGAGGACAGCAGGTCCTGGAAGCGGGGCTACCGCTACGAGTTGGGAGGGGAATCAGAGGAGAGCGGCGATGCCATGGGCGCCGTCCTTTCGAAGCTGCCTCTCTCCGCCTGCATCATCCTCGGGTTGCTGATCCTGCAGTTCAACTCCATCCGCAAGACCTTCATCGTGCTGAGCACCATCCCACTGGGTTTGATCGGGGTGGTCGCCGGGTTGCTGATCTTCCGCTCGTTCTTCGGTTTCTTCGCCTTTCTCGGATTGATCTCGCTGGCGGGCATCGTCATCAACAACGCCATCGTTCTCCTCGACCGCATACAGATCGAACAGGACCGGGCCGGGCGTCCCACCGTCGAGGCGATCGTCGCCGCGGCCCGGCAGCGTTTCCGCCCCATCCTGCTGACCACCTGCACCACGACCCTGGGGCTGGTCCCCCTCTATCTCGGTGGCGGGCTGATGTGGGAGCCGATGGCGGTCTCCATCATGGTGGGCCTGCTCTTTGCCACGGTGATCACCCTGCTGTTCGTGCCGGTGCTGTACAAGATCCTCTTTCGCCTGGACTGACTGGAGTGGCCAGGCACTCCCCGGATGTGGGGTGTCCGACACTCCCTTTCAAGGCTTCACCACCGCCCGGGTCACCGCCGTCGTGCGGTCCCGCCCGAACCACTCCGCCGTCTCGAAGGCGGCGTTGATCTCCTCCAGGCCGAAGCTGTGGGACATGAGATCGGCCAGGGGATACCGGCCGCGGCTGCGCTCCAGCATCTCAAGCGCCGCCGGCAGCAGCCGCGGGCTGTAGAACGAGACAGGAACGATGTACTTGATGCCGTGGAGCACCCTGTTGATGTCGATCTCCACCATCGATTCCCGGGAGATGTTGCCGATCTCGATGTAGCGGCCACCGGGCCTGAGCATCTCCAGGCCCTCCGGCACGACCCCCGGGAAGCCCACCACCTCGACCACGGTGTCGGCCCCCGAGCGGCCGCCGCCGACCCACTCCTTCACCTGGGCGATCCGGTCCTCCGGGTCGGGGATCTCGTTGATGTCGATGGTGTGGTCGGCGCCGCACCGGCGGGCCAGCTCCAATCGCGGTTGCTGCCCGTCGATGGCGATGATCGGGCCCGCGCCCCGCTCCCGCGCATAGGCGATCCCGTACAGGCCGAGACCCCCCGCGCCCTGGAAGACGACGGCGTCCCCGGCCCGTGGGTTGGAGCGCTCGATGCCCTCCATCACCGTGGCCGCGGCGCAGTTGACGGAGGTCAGGGCGTCGTCCGGCAGATCGGAGTCGACGCGGAAGACGAAGGACCCGGGCCTGACGTACCAGTAGTCGGCGAAGCCGCCGTGGCAGTAGGGCCATTCCTCCACCGGACGAACGATCTCGAAGTTGTGGAGGCAGTCGGTGAACTCGCCGCGGATGCAGTGGTAGCAGCGGTGGCAGGGAGTGAAGTAGCTGAAGATCACCCGGTCCCCCTCCTTCAGGGGCCGCTCCAGGTGATCGGTGGAGACCCGCGAGCCCAGAGAGTGGACGCGCCCCACCAGCTCGTGGCCGTGAACGCACCCGTGCATGCGGATGTCCCCGCGCCACAGGTGCAGGTCGGAACCGCACACGCCGCAACCGGTGACCTTCACCAGGATGCCTTCGGGCTCGATATCCGGAGCCGGCAGCTCCCGAATCTCGAAGCGGTAGTCGTCGACGAGCACCGCCGCCCGGCCGCGCTCAGCCACTGGCCGCCGCCATGACCCACGCCTTGACCCAGCCCCAGGAATTGCCCTCGGCAGCCGCCCTGCCAATCGCTTCCCCGCAATCCCTCGACAAGGGATCGCACACCCAGCGCCGGATGCGCCACATGCCGTCCTCGTCCTGGCGCAGCTTGAAGGTCATCAACTGGTCGACGTAGAACCCTTCGTCCGGCTTTGTCAGCAGCAGCAACTCCACCCGCCCCCGAAAGACGAGCCAGTCCTCCTCCGGGTGGCCGTCCGGATCCCCCTCGAAGGCCATGGGCGAGTCGGCCCCCGACTCCTCGTACCTCCTCGAGGTCCAGAAATCGAACTCGATCGTGCGAAAGACGTCGAAGATCCCCCGCGTCGAGTCGCCCCCGCCCATGAGCTCCAGCTCCTCCTCTTTGTCGCTCCAATACATGAGCTGGCCCAGACAGTTCTCCTCGGTGAACCAGAAGCCGTCGTCCAGCAGGCTCGCGAGGAGGTCCGGGTCGCGCTCCTCGAAGGCGCGATCGAGGCTCTCCATGGCGTCCTCGGGGGTGCATGCCGGACACTCCTCGCCGTCCAAGCCGGGCAGGGGGGGCGGGCCGGCCCCGCGGTCGGCGCACTGGGCGGACATCAGGGCCGCGGCCAGGACCGCCGGCAGTGCGCGCTTGAATCCCGCGCCGGGAGGGGCGGTCACGCGCGGCGCGGCACAGCCTCGCACTGGCTCTCTATGGCGGCCAGCAGCTTGTCGAAGGGCTCCACGAAGAGACGCACGCCGTCGTCCAGCAGCTGGTCCGTGGCCTCCTGCATCGAGATGCCGAGCCCCTCGAGGGCGGCCATCACGTCGCCGGCCTCGTCCGCGCCCTTCTCCAGGGTGGCCTCGACGACCCCGTGATCGCGGAAGGCGTCGAAGGTCGCCTCCGGCAGGGTGTTCACCGTGTCGGGGCCGATCAGCTCCTCCACGTAGAGCACGTCGCGGTAGGCCGGGTTCTTGACGCTCGTGCTGGCCCACAGCAACCGCTGGGGGTTGGCGCCGGCGGCGGCGAGGCGGGACCAGCGCTCCCCGGCGACGAGGCCGCGGTAGTGTTGATAGGCGAGCCTCGCGTTGGCGATGGCGGCGCGGCCCTTCAGGGCGCCGAGGGCGACGCGGCGCACGGCGTCGCCCTCGGCGGCCAGGCGCTCGTCGATCCGCGCGTCGATCAGGGTGTCGATGCGGCTCACGAAGAAGCTGGCGACGCTGGAGACGGCGGCCACGTCACCGCCCTTCTCGAGCAGGCTCTCCAGGCCCTTGAGCCAGGCCTCGGCGGCGGCGGCGTACCGGTCCCGCGCGAAGAGCAGGGTGACGTTGACATTGACCCCCTCCCCGATCAGCCGCTCGATGGCGGGCACGCCCGCCGGTGTCCCGGGCACCTTGATCATCAGGTTGCGGCGCCCCACATCGCCGGCCAGCCGCAGAGCTTCGTCGACGGTCTTCCGCGTGTCGTGGGCCAGGTGCGGCGACACCTCGAGAGAGACGAATCCATCACGCCCCTGCGACTCCTCGTGCACCGGCAGCAGCGCGTCGGCCGCCCACTGGATGTCCTCCACGGCGATGGCCTCGTAGATCTGCAGGGGCGATAGACCGGCGTCGGCGTGGCGGCGCAGCACCCCCCGGTAGTCGTCCGACCCGGCGATGGCCTTCTCGAAGATGGCGGGGTTGGAGGTCATCCCCCGCAGGCCGTCCTCGGCGATCAGCCGCCCCAGCTCGCCGCTGGTGAGGAGACCCCGGCGGATGCTGTCGTACCAGACGCTCTGGCCCTGCCGGCCAAGATCGGAAATCGGATTGGACATGACCTGACACTCCCATCGAAAGGCAGAGGTTGGAGGGCGGCGGGTAATATACCCCGCCGAGGGCCGCTCGCCTTGCCCCTTCCAGGTGGCCCGGGTAGTTTCTTGCGCCGATGGCCACCATCGTCGACGGCAAGAAGCGCATCCCCTTCATGCGGGGGATGCTCGTCCACCATCTCCTCCAGCGCGGTTTCGATCACGACGAGGCCTACGGCATCGCCGACGAGGTGCGCACCGAGGTGCGCCGGCGCAAGGAGGTGGAACGGGGACAGATCCTCGATCTGATCGCCGACCTCCTCAGGCGCGACCATCCCGACCGCCCCCTCGGCAACCTCCTGTTCTGGGAACCGTCGCCGACGACGATCACCGTCGACCGCGACGCCGGCCCCCGTCCCTTCTCGCGCGAGCTGCTGTCCCACTCGATCCAGGCCGCCGGCCTCTCTCCCGACCGCTCCTACGAGCTCGCCCGCACCGTGGAGGAACACCTCCTCGACAAGCGGACGGGCCGCATCGGCCACGACCAACTGGAGAGCCTCGTTCAGGAGGTCATCCTCGAGAGATGCGGCGAGAGCTCCGCCGAGCTCTACCGGACCTGGCGAGCCTGGAGGGACCTGGACAAGCCCCTCGTGATTCTCATCGGGGGCGCCACCGGCGTCGGCAAGACGACTCTGGCCGTGAGTCTCGCCAACGTCCTCGACATCCCCCGCGTCGTGGCCACTGACGACATCCGGCAGATCCTGCGTCTGACCCTGGCCAGGGACTTCATGCCCTCCATCCACGATTCCTCCTACGACGCCGAGGCTGCCGACATCCAGGACGGCCTCGACCCGGTGGTAACCGCCTTCCACGAGCAGTCCCGGGTCGTCGGCGTCGGCGTGCGCGCCATCATGTCTCGTTGCATCGAGGAGAATGCGAGCGTCATCATCGACGGCGTGCACTTGCTCCCCGGGATCTCGCGGTGGAGAGCCTTCGAGGAGAACGCCATCATCGTGCCCATCTGTCTGGCCCTGACCGACCGCGAGGCCTACGAGACTCGCTTCGCCAAGCGGGAGGTGCAGGCCCCGGCCCGGACGCCGCGCAAGTCCCTCTCCAACCTCGATCGCATCCTCCGGATCCAGGAACACATCCTCAGGGGCTGCGAGGACGAGGACATCCCCGTCATCGAGATGACCGCCGTCGAGGAACCGACGCAGGCCGCCGTGCTCGCCGTGGTCGAGCGGCTTCGCGCCAACGGCAAGGCCGAGGGCAGGAAAGCCAAAAAAAAGAGGAAATGACCGGATTCTTCGCGGCCCTTTTCCCTCCCGCGGCCCGATCCTATATTGGCCGGTTGATGAACAAAGTGCTCGACAGTTTGGGCGGTTTGCCCGGTTTCACCGGCACCAGCCGGAGGACAGGCAAAGAAATGCTGGGCAAGAAGGAAGAGAGCGGCGGCGGCGAGACTCTGAACACGATCGTCGGCCGCGGCACCCTCTTCGAGGGAGTCATGAAGGTGGACAACAGCGTTCGCATCGACGGCACCTTCAAGGGGGAGCTGTCGTGCTCGGGAACGCTCACCATCGGCCAGTCGGGCGAGGCCCATGCCCAGCTCGACGGCCGCGATGTCTACATCAACGGGGTCGTGCACGGCAACGTGCGGGGGGACAAGGTCCGCCTCGACAGCCAGGCACGGGTCGTGGGAGACATCAACTCCAACGCCCTGTCCATCTCCGAGGGCGCCGTGTTCCAGGGCAACTGCTCCATGGACGTCGACGAGAGTGAAGGTGTGGACGCCATGGGGGCGGAGGCGCCCGAGCCCCTCGAGGGCGGGGATGAGTCGGTGATCCCCATGGACAGCCGACGCGCCTCCGGCGGCTGAAGCACCAACCCCGGGGAAGCCGCCGCTCTCACGCGGTGGATGCCTCCGTACCGCCGCTCCCCTGGCGGCCCGGACCCGTCCTCCCCGTCCGCAGGAACATCCCAACGGCAAGATGGTCTCTCTTGTCAGGGACCTCTCGACCGCCGCCCATGCAGATGCCCCGCCCAACCCCACTCGAACCGTGCTTCCCTCTACGGTGACCGCGGATCTGGCCCGCGAGGGTGAGCGCCGCACCCGCTGCGCCTCCGAGACCCGGCGCTTCGGCCGCCAGCTGGCCGCGGCCCTGATGCCGGGAGACCTGGTGGCCCTCGAAGGCGACCTCGGCACCGGCAAGACCTGCCTCGTGCAGGGAATCTGCGCCGGTCTGGGTGTCGACGAGGTGGTCAACAGCCCTACTTTCGTATTGCTGAACGTCTACGAGGGCGCGGGGGAGGCGAGCGGATGCCGGGTCTACCACTTCGACCTCTACCGCCTCGGGACGGTGGACGAACTGGCGGCGATCGGCGCCGACCAGTTCTTCCACGAGGCCGACGCCGTCACCCTCGTGGAGTGGGCGGACCGCCTGCCCGAGCTGCTCCCCGAGAAGCGGTGGCGGATCGAGCTCCGGTACGGAGAGCAGGAGCAGGAGCGGCGCATTCGATGGCGGCGGCCCGACACCGGCGCCGCTCCCGGGAGGGACGCTTGACCTCGTACCGCTCATGGCTTCCGGCGCTGGCGATGCTGGCCGCGGTCCGGGCGGGTCCCGCGGGCGCCCAGTACGGGCCCCCGGAGCTGGTGCGCCTTGTCGACAGTCCCACCGCCGGCCTCGTCGACAAGGGGCAATACGCCATCGAACTGAGGCTGTTCGCGGGAGGGGGCCTGATGGGCCAGGTCGACGCCGGACTCCTCCAGCGCCTGGCCATCGGCCTGGCCTTCGGGGGCGAGGGGGTCATCGGCGACGAGAGCGTCGACTGGCATCCCGGGGTCGAAGCGGCGGCTCGCTGCCGCCTCGTCGAGGAGAGCACGGGCATGCCCGCCCTGACGGCAGGATACGACACCCAGGGATACGGTGCGCACACCCACGGGAGGTACCAGGTCCGCGGCAAGGGGATCTACCTGGCCGCCAGCAAGAACTACGGGACCACCCTCGGCCAGCTCGGCTTCCACGGCGGCCTGAACTGGTCTCTCGAGGAGGAGGGGGGCGGCCTCTCCGGGTGGCTCGGCGCCGACAAGCGGTTCAGCGACAGACTCATCTTCACCGCCGAGTACGACCTCGCCCGCGCCGGCGGCGACGACTCCTGGGCCGTGAATCGGGGATACGCCAACGGGGGCGCCCACTGGTCGCCCACCCCGAGCCTGAGGCTCGGCTTCCTGCTCAAGAACTTCCTCCAGAACGGGGACCGCACGGCGCCCGGCGGACCCTCCGCCGACCTGAGCCGCGAGATCTCCGTTCGCTACAGCGAGAGTTTCTGATGCGCCATTTCCGAGCTCCCCTCGCCCTGCTCGTCCTGGCCACGGCCGCGGCCGGCCAGGAAGAACGGGCCATCGACAACTTCGCCGGCGTCGGCGTCCGCGCCATGGGGATGGGCGGCGCCTTCGCCGGCCTCGCCGACGACTTCACCGCCGTCTACTGGAACCCGGCCGGTCTGGCGCAGATGCGCCAGCGCGAGATCAGCGTCGCCTTTCTGCGCAACGCCCGGCAGAACCGGGCCGTCACCGGATTCGGGACCCCGATCGAGAGCAGCGCCATCGCCGACGTGAGCAACACCCGCTTCGGCAGCCTGGGCTTCGTCTATCCCGTGCCCGTGTACCGCGGCAGCCTCGTGCTGGCGGCGGGCTTCAACCGCGTCAAGGACTTCGACTGGGCCCTCGACTACCCCCTGGTGCCGGTGGTGCGGGATGCGGACGGGGCCGTCCTCGGCGACAGCCTCGCCTACGACGACAGCTTCCGCCACGAAGGCGAGCTGGCCATCACCTCCGTGGC
This sequence comes from Candidatus Latescibacterota bacterium, assembly GCA_964291625.2. GTDB lineage: Bacteria > Latescibacterota > UBA2968 > UBA8231 > UBA8231 > UBA8231. The sequence goes on from OZ220089.1 coordinate 1,993,209, forward strand.
CGGCGCCATCGACGTGAGCCCCTCGGTTTCCGTGGGCGCCACCCTCAGCCTCATCGGCGGCGAGGACGAGTGGACCTCGGAGTTCGTCTCCATCGACACGGAGAACTTCTTCTACGAGAGACGCTTCACCGAGCGCGAGGTCTTCGTCGACGACTACGGCACCACCTGGACCGCCACCCTCGGGGCCATGGTGCGCACCCCCCGGGACGACCCGCGCGTGCGCCTGGGCGTCACCATGGCCACCGGGTCGTCGCACAAGGTCAGCTACACCTGGCGGGCGCCGCCCCAACCACACTTCAGCTCCGTCGAGTCCGACGACGGCACCGTGGTCGAGACTCCGAGCGAGGAGTTCAAGAGCAGCTACCGCATCGCCCTGCCCCTCTCCTTCGGGCTCGGCCTCTCCGGCCGGCCCGTGCCCCAGGTGACGCTGGCCGCCTCGGTCCACGCCACCGAGTGGACCCAGACCGAGTACACCGACGACGACCCCTTCGAGCTGCGCACCGACACCTCCTTCGAGGACCAGTACGCCGACGTCCTGCGCTGGCACCTCGGGGCCGAGTGGCAGGTGCCGTGGGCCGCCGTCGATCTGCGCGCCGGGTACTACTCCGACCCCCTGCCCTTCGTCGGGCCCCGGGACCCGACCCGTGCTCCGGACCCGGTCCATAATCCCCTGATCCGGGTGCTCCGGGACCGGCGGTTCTACACCCTCGGCGCCGGGGTCGCCGTGGAGGAGGCGGTGCGGATCGAGCTGGCCTACACCCGCGGAGACTACGAGCAGGCCGAAGGCCAGAACGAGCTGGAGCTTCGGGAAGATGTGGACGTGAACCGCGTCTTCATGGGGGTCCGCTACCACTTCTGACCCCGTCCCCGAGGGCCCCCGGGGAGCCCCCGAGAGCCGTTGACCGCGAGGGCTCCCTCCATATATTGACCCAAGAGCGCCCGGCGAGGGCGCCGCACCGACAGGAGGTGGCGACATGACCAGATCCCTCACAGGTCTCTTGCTCGCGCTGGCAGCGGTTTCCGCCACCGGCTGCTACACCGTCCTGCGGGCCCCCGGGGGCTTCACCACCCCCGAGGAACCCGCCTATTCCGCCACCTGGGAAGAGCCAGCGGACCGCGATCCCCGCATCGGCCGGTTCACCGACGACCGCGGCCTGGACACCCCGGGCTACGGCTCCTACGGCAGCGGCTATCCGATCTTCGGCTACGACTCCCGGTACGGCATGTACGGCTTCGGGTCGCCCTTCGCATACGGTCCGGGCTACGGATACGGATACGGCCATCGGTACGGCGGCTACGGACCCTACGGCTACAGCCCCTACTACGGACCCTACGGCTACGGCTACGACCCCTACTATTCCCGCGGCAGCTACGTGCCCCCGGGGTACGAGCTGGTGACCACAACCGAGCTGTCCGAGTTGAGGGCCGGACTCACCAGCAGGGGGCCGACCTCGGAGTCCCCCACCGTCGACGAAACCGCCCTTCGGGAGCGGCAGCGGCAGAGCCAGGAGCGCGCCTGGACGCAGCGGGTCGAGCCGACGGTGCGGCGCTCGACCGTCGGTCAGCGCACCACCCGGTCCCCGGAGAGCCCCAAGTCCAGCGGCACCGTTTCCTCCTCCAGCTCCCCGAAACCCGCCTCCTCGGAGGAGAAGAGCAGCGGCAGCTCGGCGGCCAAGCGCCGGAAGAAGCGCCGCTGACGGAACCCAACGCCGACAGCGAGGCCCGCAGGAAAGAGGGGGCGGCTCCAGGCCGGAGCCGCCCCCTTTCTCTTGTTCCGGCGCCCGTCCTTCGCGCCGGCTCAGTCCCCGCTGCTATCGAAGCGACGCGTCTGTCGGCTCGGCGGCGGCGCAACCCGCGCCAGGAACTGCCGCAGCGGCGGGGCCAGGGCCGTCAGCATCTGCCGCTCGGTGCGGTCCCGGCCGCCCCCAAGAAGGTCCAGTTGCACCGGCTGCCAGCTGCTGTGCCGGCCCTCGTGGCTCCAGTGCCCGCCGGTGGCCAGGTTCACCAGCAGCAGGTGCAGGTTCACCGTGATGTTCACCCTCGGACTGGCGGCCATGCCTCCGTAGGGGGTCGGGGTCATGGGCGACATGCGCGCGTCCAGGCTGCGGAGGGTGACGAAGACGAGGGCGTCGAGGCCCAGCTCGCTCACCATGGCGCTCTTCAGGCTGTCGCCGAAGACGGCCGCCGAGTCCAGCTCCACGTCGCGGAAGTGCCAGCGGATCTCGTCCTGGCCGATCACCGTGCGGTCGGACAAGTTCCGGAGACCTCCGGCGGTGGCGTCGGTGAGGCGCCCCATGACCTTCTCGATGTCCAGGTCCTGCAGCGGCATGATGTCGGTAGCCGAGAGCACGCCGATCGTCTCCACGCCCTCGAGCAGGGGGCGGATCTCGGCGTCGGGCACGGAGGGCGCCCGGAACTCGACGGCCGTACCCATGCCGGCGCCGCGGCCGCCGCACCCGCACAGGCACAGGAGGGCCATCCAGACCGTTGCCCGGCGCGCCCAACGCCCGGCCGCCACTCTCAGAAGCTCCGCCCGAAGCTGAAGTGCATGTGCCACCCGGAAATGTCCTTGAAGTCGGTGCGCCGGGCGAACTCGAAGTTCAGCGGCGCCAGTAAGTAGACGAGCAGGCCGAAGCCGACGCCTCCCTGGAGGCGTACCCGCTCCGCCGCCGGGTCGATCTCGACGTGGGGACTCTGCAGCGGCCACGGGTCGAGGGTCTGGTCCCGCTTCCAGGCGCTCCCCAGGTCGGCGAAGATGGCGCCGTCCACGGCGGGAATGGCGAATGTCCCGGGCCAGCCGAAGGTGATGTTGCGGATGAAGGGGACGCGGATCTCTCCGTTGGCCAGGGCCACGCGGGTGCCGGTGAACTTCGAGAACGCGTAGCCCCGCAAGGGCCCCACGTTGAGGTTGTACCCCGGGTAGAAGGGCAGGAACCAGGCCGGCCCGCCGAGGTTGTACTCGAGGCCGTCGCGCCCCAGGGAGCCGATGCCCGTGCCCCGCAACCCGAGGACCGACCAGCGGCCCAGGCGCAGGTAGTGGCGGTAGTCGATCTCCACGTGGGTGAAGTTGCGGTCCCCTTCCCTCAGGGCCAGCGTGCGCCCGGCGGAGAGGTAGTAGCGCCGTCCCGCCGTGGGCCCGAGGAGCCCGATATTGAGGGAATCGTGGACGTAGGCGGCCTTGAACAGGTGCGTGCTGGAGCCGTCGATCGGCTCCTGCACCGGCCACGCGATCTCGCGCTGCTCGTCGACGAAGGAGTACGACAGCTCGACGCGCCGGTACACATCGAGGGGGTAGCTGATGTCCGCCAGCACCCCGGTCTGGCGGCTGCGCACCAGCCCCCGGGTGAGACGGGCACCGATCCCGTAGTAGCCCCCGAAGGGACCCCGGCCCTCGTTGTCGTTGAAGTACTGGTTCCAGTTGAAGACCATGGCGCTGTACGTGGGCCGGCGGCCATGGTAGCTGTAGCCGGCGGCGAAGGTGAAATCGTTGTTGATCTCCTGGGAACCCACGTAGTCGGTGAACAGGGTGAGGTCGTGGTTGCCCAGGAGGTCGCTCATGCTCAACTGGGCCACCCCGGCGAGGAAGCCCGAGTAGTAGCCCATCTGCAGGGCCACCCCGTCGAACTCCAGCTTGGGCGTGTACCGCCGCCGGGGCAGGCCCTCCAGGGCGCTCTCGGGACCGCCCGGGAGCCGCGCCGTGTCCCGCCGCAGGGCGTCGCCCAGGTCCTCCAGGCCTCCCCCCGGCGAGGGTGTCCCGCCCTTGCCGGCAGCGACCGCGCCGGCGTCGCCGCCGGAGGTCTCCGCCAGCTTCATCGCCTGGTTGGTGTCCGCCTTGCGGTCGAGGACGGCCACCGCCTCCTCCAGGCCGAGGCGGGTTGCGCCGGCCAGGGCCGAGGCCGCAGTGTCGGCCGCGCCCTTCTGCACGAGGAGGATGGGGTCGTGCCCGGACGGCCCTTCACCGGCTTCGGTGGCCTCGGCAGCGACCGGCTCGGCGCCGACCCGCGCCGCCAGCTCCTCGCTGCGCCGCCGCAGCTCCGGCATGGAGGGCATGTCCATGCGGTACATCTCGCGGCGGCTGTGGTAGTAGGTGTTGAGCACCAGTTGCTGGCCGTCGGGGGACAGGGAGGGGTTCATGATGCCGGAGAGGGTGCGCGTCAGGCGGTACTCGCGGCCGTCGCCGAGGTCCTGCAGGAACAGGTCGTTGATGCCGTCGCGGGTGGAGACGAAGAGGACCCTGTCGCCCTCCGGAGTCCACTCCGGCCACAGGTCGTCGCCCGGGGTGGCCACCAGCGTCGACTGGCTCCCCGTGTCGAGGTCGTAGAGCTTGATGTCGAACTGGCCCTCCACCTTGGCGCTGAAGGCGAGGCTCCTCCCGTCGGGATGGAAGTCGGGGTGGTCCTCCCGCCGGGATGTCCCGGTCAGCTGGCGGACCTGCTCGGTGGCCACGTCCACCATGTAGAGGTCGCTCTGCCCGTAGCCGGTGCCGACGAAGGCCAGGCGGCGGCTGTCGGGCGCCCAGTCGAGTCCCTCGACGATCTCGATGTCGTCGAAGGAGAGGGTGCTCACCAGCTTCTTGTCGTACAGGTCCCAGAGGACGATGGCGTCCTTCGGACCGTCCTTGCCCACCAGGGCGATGGTGCTCCCGTCCGGGGCCCAGGCCACGGTGCCGTCGCCGAAGGTCAGGTCGTCGAAGACGCGAGTGCGCATGCCGGTGGTGACACGCTGCACCCGGCGGCCGTTGCTGACCCGGATGATGTCGACGTGCTGCTCCACGCCGTCGGTGCTGAGGACGGCGAGCATGTCGCCTCCCAGGGACCACTCCGGCGACATGTACAGGCCGTGGATCTCGTCGTTGTCGACGACGCGGCTGGCGAACTCGGAGACGTAGTCGCGGTGCTGCAGCAGCGGCCAGTAGCGCTTGCGCATGTGCGCCTGCCAGCGCTCGTCGAGGGTGCTCATGTCCATGTCGATGAGGCGCTCGAGGAGCCTGTCCGTGTCGGTCTGCTGGTCCCACACGCGCAGGATGCGGCTCACCTTCTCGGGCCCGAAGTTGGCCGCCAGGTACTCCATCAGGCTGTGGCTCTGCTTGTAGGCCAGGAAGGGATTCGGCAGGTAGTTCCAACTCGAGTCCATGACCTCGAGGGGGATCAGCCGGTCCGTCAGCACCGCGTCGCGCAGCACCATCTCGTCGATGGTGTTCATCTCCTCCGTCGAGTACTCGGCCAGGCCCTCCATGATCCACGTGGGCGGCCGCGCGATGGGGTTGGAGATGCGCCGCACCGGTCCCCGGTTCACGATGTCGTACTGGAAGATGTGCATCAGCTCGTGAGTGAGGACGTTGCGGAAGTCGTCGAGATCACCGTTGAAGGGGATCACCATGCGGTAGCGCAGGGGCTCGGCGAAACCCGCCACCCCGGGCGGCAGGAAGGCCTGGATGATGTTCGTCTGCTGGAACTCGTAGTGCGACTTGAAGATGACGATGGGCGGCTTGGTCGACAGCTCGTGGCGCATGAGGGCGCTGATGTGGACGTAGGCCTCCTCGAGGTACTCCACGGCCCGGTCGGCGAGATCCTCGAACTCCGGCTCGTAGTGGAGGAGCAGGTGCTCGCTCTCGACGAAGTGCCAGTCGAAGTCCTTGTAGCGCACCTTGTTCTTGCCGAATCCCTGGCGCAACTGGGAGGACAGGATGTCCTGGGCCGAGGCGCCGCCGGGCAGCCAGGCCAGGCACGCGGCCAGCAGCAGGGCGCCGGCGCGGATGCGGCGTGTATGAGAGTTCATGGTGGGCATCACCCTTCCTCCGGCGTTTCCCGAGCCGGGGCGCTCCCTCGGCGGCGTTCCCTGGCCCGCGGCAGTCCGTCGATGTCGACGCTGTCCTCCGGTACCCCGCGCGCCTCCGCGGCCTTGCGGAGGTAGCTCAGATTGGCCTGGTACAACCGCTTGCCGGGGGCCAGCCGGGCGGCGAACTCATACGCCGCCCGCGCCTTCTCCCGCTCTCCGAGCCGTTCGTAGAGGATCCCGAGGTTGTTGTGCAGGCTCGCCGACAGGCTGTCCACGGCGACGGCCTGCTCGAGGTGGATCCGCGCCTCTTCCCAGAGGCCCCGCTCGATGCACCAGAGAGCGTATTCGTTCACCCGCTCGACCCGCTCCCGGTCTTCCCCCGTGCGCGACTCGTAGGCCCGCCGCTGCGCCTGCACCACCTCCGGGGACGTTGCGGGCCTCTCCGGGGGACGGGCAGCTTCGACCTCCGGCGGCGGCTCGGTACCGGCCGGAGCCGGTCTGGCCGGCGGTGCAGCGGCCGCCAGGGAGTCCGGACCCTCCACGGCCTCCGGCGGGTGAGCTCTCCCCGCGGCGGCGCCGAGGGAGTCGGGCGGCGGCGCGTCTTCCAGCGCCGACACCGTGTCCTGTTGGACCTCCTCCGCCCCGGGGGGGTTCCCCTCCGCCTCCCACCAGGGCACGGCACTCTGCCGCGGCTGGCGGGCGACCTGGGTGCAGGCGGCCGCGGCCAGTGCGAGCAGGCACAGGGACAGCTTCCAGTTGGGGGTACCGGAACTCACGACGAGACCTGGATCGGGAAGGAGGAGACGTCGGCGAGGATGAAGAGGTTGAATATACGCACCGGTACCGGCGGCTTCATGCCCGTTCGGAGACCGTCTCTCCGCTCACGGCGCCGCGTCGAGCGGCGGCCCACCGGACCAGGCACCAGCCGAGCAGCAGGTATACCGGGCCGTACTCGACCCAGGCCACCCACTCCGAGGACTGCCACGTCCCCGTCCCGCGGTAGGGCATGAGCGCCTCGTAGCCGAGGAAGGCGAGCCAGCTGAAAGCCATCCACGGCAGGGCCGGGTGCATGGGCAGGAAGGCCAGGATCCAGAGCAGGTACCAGGGATGCACGACGGGGGACAGCAGCAGCAGGGCCCCCATGGAGGCCGAAACGGCGCGCACCGGGTCCCGCCAGCCGGCGGCCGCCCAGGCGGTCACCGCCGCCAGCGCCGCCAGGCAGATCCAGCGGGCCGTCATCAGGGCGCCGTCGTCCCACTCCCAGCCGGGCTTCGGGTCGGAGAGCAGGGAGTAGACCAGGCCGTAGAGGCTGTCGTTATGACGCCACTTCACGGCGAAGGTCCGCAGCCCCGACCACATGGCGCCGCCGGCGTCGGCGTACGCGAGCCAGGCGGCGGCCATGCCGAGAGGCACCCACACCAGGGGCCGGCGCGGCATCGGATCGAGCCACCGTCGCCAGCCCCGCGAGTCCGCCGGCGCCCAGGATCGCCAGAAGACGGCCAGACACAGCACGGGGACCACCTTGGACAGGATCGCCGCCGTCAGGGCCAGGGCCGCCCCGTGCCGGCGGCCCGACGCCAGGAACAGCAGACCCACCATCATCAGGGTCACCCCGAGGACGTCGACGTGGCCGTTGCCGGCGATCTCGATGACGGGCAGCGGATGCCAGGCATAGAGCAGCAACCGCAGCGGATTCTGCCCGCGGTGCTTCAGCAGGCACCAGAGCACGGCCATCAGGAGCAGGTCGCAGAGGACGAGGGCCGCCTTCAGCCCGGTGGCCCCCGGCCACGCCGCGTGGGCGCCCCGGAAGAGCCACTGCGCCACCGGCGGATAGATGGTGACGAGCTCGGGATGGTTGATCCGCCCCCAGTCGTGGTCCCGCAGCGGCGCGAGGGAGGCGTCGTCCGGCGCCTGAGCATATGGATTCCCGCCGGCGGCCTGCACCCGCGCGTCCCACAGGTAGCGGTAGATGTCGTCCGACAGGGAAGGCGGAGTGTCGAGCAGCAGCAGCCGGAAGAGGACGGCGAAGCCGGCCACGACGGCGGCGGTGCCGGGCGCCGCGCAGGGGGCGCGCAGCACCAGCCAGGCGGCGTACGCCCAGGCGGCCAGGGCCGGCAGCAGGGCCAGCCACATCCCCGGCACGTCCTCGCCGAGATCGCCTGTCGCCCGGAGCCACACGAAGCCGCCGGTCAGCACCCCCCCGGCGGCCAGCAGACTTGCGCGGGGGTATCTCAGCATGGCGCCCGACCTCGCAGGGCACCTCCCGGGGCGGGTGCGCCCTCCCTCGCCCGGGAGAACGGGGGCCTGGGAGGCGGATGTCTCAATAGCTGAAGAACCCGCGCCCCGTCTTGCGCCCCAGCCGGCCTTCCGCGACCAGCCGGCGGAGGCTCGCCGGCGGCGCGTACCGCGGGCCGAGGCGCGCCTCGAGGGATTCGAGGATGTCCAGGCAGACATCGAGACCGACGAAATCGGCCAGCGCCAGGGGGCCGATGGGATGGCCGGCGCCCAGGCGCACGGCGCGGTCCAGGTCCTCCGCTGACGCGACCCCCTCCTCCAGGGCCCGGACCGCCTCGGCGACCATGGCGAAGAGCAGCCGGTTGACGGCGAAGCCCGGCCGGTTGCCGACCTCGATCGGGGTCTTGCCGCAGCGGCGCGCCAGCTCGGCCACGGCCGTCACCACCTCCGGGGACGTCTGCGGCGCGGCGACGATCTCCACCAGGGGCATGGCCGGCGGCGGGTTGAAGAAGTGCAGGCCCACGACCCGATGAGGGTGGGCCGCGGCGCCCGCCAGGGCCTCCAGGTCCAGGCCCGAGGTGTTGGTGGCGATCACCGCCCCCGGCGGCAGCACGCCATCGAGCCGGGCCAGAACCCGCTGCTTCAGATCCAGGCGCTCGGGAACCGCTTCGATCGCGAGGTCGGTGCCGGCCAGGTCCGACAGTTCCGCGAGAGCGCGCAGCCGCCCGGCGATCTCATCTGCATCGCCGCGGACCTCGCCGCGCTCGCGGCGGCGGCGCAAGCGCTCCCGCACCGAATCGACGGCCGCCTCCAGGACTCCGGCGGAGGCGTCGTGCAGCCCCACCCGGAGTCCGGCCTCGACCAGCACCTGGGCGATGCCGCGGCCCATGGTGCCCGCGCCGACGACCACGGCGCTCTGGAAGTTCAGGTCTGCCCCCATGAGATTCCGGCCCCCGGCTCAAGGTAACCGGCAGCGCCCGGCCGCCGCCAGCCGCTTGACCACGGGCGCCGCGGCCTTTGGTTCACTGACTCCATCCTCTCCGGAGACCACCCTTGGACGACGTGCGAATCGCCTTCATCGGCTTCCGCCATGCCCACATCCACAGCCTCTACGAGCGCGCCCTCGCCACGCCCGGCGTGCGCGTGACCGGGGCCTGCGAGGAGCACGAGGAGACCCGCCGGGCCCTGGCCGGATCGAGCATCGAGATCACCCACCACGAAGCGGACCGCCTGCTCGACGAGGTCGAGTGCGACGCCGTGGCCGTGGGCGACGTGTACGCCCTCCGCGGCGCCCGGCTCATCGCCGCCCTGGAGCGGGGCCGCCACGTGATCGCCGACAAGCCCTTGTGCACCCGCCTGGAGGAGGTGGAGGCCATCCGCGCCCTCTCCGCCGCCGGCGGCCAGGAGGTCGGATGCATGCTCACCATGCGGGATGCCGCCGGCCCCCGCGCGGTGCGCGAGCTTATCCGGGAGGGCGCCATCGGCGAGGTCCACGCCGTGCAGTTCGGCGGCCAGCACCCCCTCATGCTCGGCTCCCGCCCGGCCTGGTACTTCGAGCCCGGACAGCACGGCGGCACGATCAACGACATCGGCATCCACGCCATCGACGGGATCCCCTTCATCACCGGCCTGCGCTTCACGCGGCTGGAGGCGGCGCGCTGCTGGAACGCCTTCGCCCCCGAAACCCCACATTTCCACGACGGCGCCCAGATGCTGCTCACCATGGACAACGGCTGCGGCGTCGTGGGCGACGTCTCCTACTTCGCCCCCGACGGACCGGGCTACGGCCTGCCCTACTACTGGCGGATGACGTTCTGGGGGCGCGAAGGCGTCCTCGAGACCGCCACCAACGACGATCACCTGGAGCTGGCCCCGGCAAAGGGCCGCAAGGTCGAGCGGCGTCCCCTGCCCCCCGGCAACAGCGGCGGATACCTGGACGCCTTCCTCAAGGGGATCCGCGGCGATTCCCGCCAGGAGGGGGAACTGACAACGGAACAAGTCCTCGCTTCTTCCGAGATGGCCCTGCGGGTGCAGGCGGCGGCCGACGCGGGGGAGCGGGGCGTGGGGTTGTGAGGGCGAGGGCAGGAAATCTGCAGAGGCGACAGGTAGCCAAGGCCGGTACATGCCCACTTGATCCGCTCGCACTGGCCATCGCGTTCTGCATGGTCGCGGTCGGACCTGACCCTCCACTGTGGGCCCAGGCTTTGGACTCTGCTCCTCCCAAGCCGGATGGCCCCGCGAAGATACAGAGTTCCCAGTGGGAGTTGGCGGCGGCTGACCCGAGGCGGCTGAGGAGTGGGATACATCGGGGACCATACGGAGTCAGGAAAGGCTCCGTATCTCTCTGCTCAACCTGGCAGGACAGCGGGTCCGCCTCTTGCACGATGGTGGAATGGCCGCACCGACTCGGGAACCGACGCCGGATCGGGCGTATACTTGGTAGTTCTTCCGGACACCCGACCTCGCCCAGTCCGCCAGGCTGGTGCTGATCCGATAGGGAGACCGCCACCATGGGCGCGACCTATGTCGACGTGACCGTCCGCAACCCGGCAGACCCGCACCGCAGCTGGACCGGGAAGTTCCTGGTGGATACGGGCGCCTTCGACTCGCTCGTTCCGAGGGAGCATCTCGAAGGCATCGGACTCGAACCGAGGGGCAGCCGCGAGTACGTGCTCGCCGACGGAAAGCCCATCACCCTGGAGATAACCATCGCCGAGATCGAGTTCGAGGGAGAGGTCGTCGGCGGCACCATCGTGTACGGAGAAGAGGGGAGCGAGCCGCTGCTCGGCGTCACCGCCCTGGAATCAGGTGGGTTCGAGGTCGATCCGCGCAACGAAAGGTTGAAGCGCCTGCCGGCCGTACTGCTGAAACCCATCCACCGAAAGAGACTCTCATGACCGGGCCTGAGCGACCCAAGTCCTTCCACTCCCTGGTCCCGTGGATCCCGCTGGCCGCCCTGCTGCTGGCGGCGGCCCCCGGCCAACTGCACGCCGGCGCCTGGACCCAGCCCAAGGGCGGGTTCTACTCCAAGCTGGCCGGCCTCTCCTTCAGCTCCGTCGCCTACCTGGATCTCGACGGCGAGCGCCGGGACCGGGCGAAGGACCCCCAGGAGAAGCTGAGCGACCGGGGCGGATCCGCCTACCTGGAGTACGGCCTGCTGGACCACCTTACCCTGGTGGCCTCCCTGCCGTACAAGAGCCTGGAGTTCAGGAATCCGACAGAGGCCAGGTACTTCGCGGCCCTCGACAGCACCATCCTCCGCCAGCATCCCGACCAGTCCAGCTCCGGTCTCGCCGACCTGGAGCTGCGCCTGCGCTGGCGGCTGCTGGCCGACCCGGCCGTCGTCTCGCTGGCGGCGGGCGGCAAGATCCCCCTGGGCTACGAGGTGCCCACGGAAATCCCGGAGAGCTACGTCCCCCTGGGCACGGGCGAGACCGACGCCGAGGTGCGCCTGCTGGTGGGCACATCGCTCTACCCGGTGCCGGGGTACGTGACCGGCACCCTCGGCTACCGCCGCCGCGGCGGGGAGTACGGCGACGAGCTGTTCCACGGCCTGGAGGGCGGCTACTCCTTCAACCGTCTGCTGGTCAAAGGCGTGATCGAGGGCATCCAGACCCTGGGGGACTGCGGGGCCACCGGCGAGGGCGGCGGGCTCGTGGGCGACCAGAACAACCTCAAGCTGTCTCCGGGGCTGATCTGGTCCCTCAGCGACCGGGTGGAGATCAGCGCCGATCTCTTCCACATCGTCTCGGGCTGCAACACGGCGGCGGGCACGACCTATGCCCTGGGGCTGGCCTTCAAGGGCTAGGCGCCGCGACGCGGGCAGACGAGTATATTCTCTCTGCCACTTTGGGAAAGGAGGCCGTCAATGCCGCGCAGGAAATGGGAGATCCCCGAGCGGGAGGCCACCGACGAGGCCGCCTATCTGAACCGCCGCAAGTTCCTCCGCGGCGCCGGCCTGGGCACCATCGGCCTGATCTCGGGCTGCATCCCCGACCGGCTCCTGCAGCCCACCGACCTCCTCGATCCCAGGCCCTTCCTGGGGATCGAGGACCGCGAGCCGATCCCCCCGGACCAGTGGTACCCGGCACCGGTGAACCCGGACTTCGCCACCCTCGACCGGCCCCTCACCGACGAGGAGATCGCCGGTCTCTACAACAACTTCTACGAGTTCACCACCACCAAGCAGGTCTGGAAGTACATCGACAAGTTCGAGTCTTCCCCGTGGACGGTGGAGATCGCCGGCCTGGTGAACGAGCCCAGGACCTGGGACATCGACGACCTCGTGGGCCGCATGGACCTGGAGGAGCGTCTCTACCGCCACCGCTGCGTCGAGGCGTGGTCCATGGCCATCCCCTGGACCGGCTTTCCCATGAAGGCCCTGATCGACCTGGTGCAGCCCCTGTCGTCGGCCCGCTTCGTGCGCATGACCTCCTTCTTCAACCCCTCGGTCGCGCCGGGGCAGTGGGACCGGCCCGATTTCCCCTGGCCCTACGTGGAGGGTCTGAGCATGGCCGAGGCGACCAATGAGCTGACCCTGCTGGTGACGGGCATCTACGGCCACGCCCTGCCCACCCAGCACGGCGCCCCGCTGCGCCTGGTGACGCCCTGGAAGTACGGCTTCAAGGGCCTCAAGTCGATCGTCCGGATCGAGTTCGTCGAGGAACAGCCGGCCACCTTCTGGAACACCGAGGCGCCCCACGAGTACGGCTTCCTCTCCAACGTCGAGCCCGAGGTCCCCCATCCCCGGTGGTCCCAGGCCAGCGAGCGCTTCATCTCCACGAGCCTGTCGAGCTTCGAGCGGCGCGACACCCTGCTCTACAACGGCTACGAGGAGTACGTCGCCCACCTGTACGCGTGACCTTCGAAGGAGACTGCATGCGCCGGCTGCTGGCCTCTCTCCTCCCCCTCTTCCTGCTCCTGCCTCCCCTGTCGGCCGAGGAGGACCTCCACGGCACCTGGGAGGGGGCCTTCGTCGACGACCGCGTCGGCGAGATCACCACCCGCCTGATCTTCGACGACGACGGCAGCTTCGAGATCGACCAGGTCATCGAGGTGAAGAACGACTTCCTGGCCGGCGTCGATCTCGCCGCCGCGCCGGCGATCGGCCAGATCACGGCAAGCGGCAGCGGCACCTACGAAGTCGAGGATGACCGGCTCTCGGTGGAGATCGTCGACCTGGACCTGCGCGTCGACGGCGAGGATCTCACCGGGTTCTTCACCCGCCTCGCCCGCGATCTGGCCCGCCAGGCGGCGGACTCCCACGGCGTCCCCGACGACAACTACCCGGGCTTCGAGGAGGCCTACGTGGAGGAGTTCCTCGTCGTCCTCGACGATGTCGAGTTCCTCGCCGTCTTCGGCGAGCAAGGGGGGACCCGCACCTGGTCGATCGACAACCACCTCCTCACCCTGACGGCCGATGCCGACGGCGGCGCGTGGGAGTTCGACCGCCTCGACGGTGCCATGACCGCCGTCGCCCGGGCCACCTGGGGCGCCGTGAAAGCCGCCGGCGGCTGAGTCTCCGTCAATCCGCCGGCCGCGGCCCCTCCGGCCCTCGGCTGGCTGCCAGCGTTGTGCCGAGGGGAGATGGAGATCGAGGTGAGCAAGACGATCGACGAGCTGCAGCATGAGATCCGGCTCATGAAGGCCATCTTCGACAGCATCAGCGACGGCGTCATCGTCGCCGACGAGAGCGGCGGCCTCACCTTCAATCCCAGTGCCCGGCGCATCATCGGCACGACTGTGGAAGCGGTCCCCGACCGCTGGACGGAGGAGTACAGCATCTTCTGCTCCGACAAGGTCACCCCCTTCCCGACGGACGAGCTGCCCCTCGTGCGCGCCCTGCGCGGCGAGGCGACGGACGAGGTGGAGATGTTGATCCGCACCGCCGCCAAGCCGGAGGGTGTCCATATCAGCTCCAGCGGCAGGCCCATCACGTTGCCGGGCGGCACACGAGGCGGGGTCACCGTCTTCCGCGACGTGACGGAGAGAGTGCAGGCCGAGGAGGCCCGGGCCCAGGCCTTCGCCCAGGGGCGCCTGGAGGTCATGGACACCATCCTTCACAACATCGGGAACGCCGTCAACAGCGCCGCCATCGCTATCGGGACCCTGCAGGAACAATTGCGCAACGATCCGCTCATCGAGCGCCTCTCGGCCCTGGCCGAGGCCGCCGGAGCGCACCCGGAGGACTGGGCCGACTACGTCCGCCAGGACCCGCAAGGCCGGCAGGTCCGGCCCTTCCTGATGGCCCTCGCCGAGGACTTCGTCGACCAGAACCGCCAGTTGCGGCAGACGGTGGAGCGGGTAAGCAGCCAGACGAGCCACATCGTGGACATCGTCCGCGCTCAGCGGGGCTTCGACAGCAACGCCATGACCTGCAAGGACGTCAATCTGCGTCAGGCCATCGCCGCCGCCGTGAGGATCTTCCAGGAGTCGTTGGCCGCCAGGGGGATCCGGACGCACGTGGACTGCGGCAACGCCCCCGAGGAGATCCGCATCCCGGAGACTCAGTTCAACCAGATGCTGGTCAACCTGCTCAAGAATGCGATGGAAGCGATCGATGAGCTCCAGCAGGCCGGCGGCCTCGGCGGCCCTCCCCGCATAGAGGTCAGGGCCCGAGTCCGGGGGGATCTCCTGGCCCTTGACGTGGAGGACAACGGCATCGGAATCGCGGCGGAAGAACTCGAGGCGATCTTCAGGCCCGGGTATACGACCAAGCGGGAAGGGACGGGGCTGGGCCTTCACTCGGCGGCCAACTTCATCACCGGCTCCGGGGGGAAGATCCAACCGTCGAGCGGCGGCCATGGGGCAGGCACCACCATGCGCGTCACGCTGCCCATCCCTCCCTCTCCCACGAATCGAGGCGGGCAAGATGACGGTGGATGATGCCTGGAACGGCCGCGTCCTGATCGTCGATGACCAGGAAGCCATTCACAAGGACTTCGAGGAGATGCTGGCTCCGGGCAGACCCGCCCGGGCCACCGATGCGCTGGCGGGTGCCTTTGTCCCGGAGGCCGACAGAGCCTTCCTGCCGCGCATTGAGCTTTCCCATGCCACGAGCGGGGAGCAGGCCTGCGGGTTGATCGAGGAGGCACGGGAGTCGGGGCGCCCCTTTGCCCTGGCGTACATAGACGTCCGAATGCCTCCCGGTACCGATGGCATCGAGACGGTACGCCGGATACGGGAGTTCGAGCGGCAGATCGAGGTCGTGATCATGACCGCCTACTCCGACAAGACGCTGCCCGACATCGTCGAGGACATGGAAGCGGTCCACAAGCTGCTCTACATCCGAAAGCCCTTCTCCCGGGAGGAGATCCAGCAGCTCACCCTCTCTCTCGTCGGCAAGTGGAACGTCGAGCAGGAGCTGGTCAGGCACCAGCGGGACCTGGAGACCAGCAACCGCCGCCTGGAAGCCGGCAACGAGAGGCTGCGCGCCGTCCTCGACGCCACGGGAGATGCCATCGGCATGTTCGACGCCGAGGGGCGCCTGCGTCTTGCGAATCAGGGGTACGAGGAGCTGCTGGACGCCACCGAGGACGAGCTGAGGCAGATGTCCCCGGAAGACCTGGCAGCCCGCATCGAGGCCCGCCTCCGGCCGCCCCTCCTGCCCGAACCGGGACGCAGCCTGTTCCTCGAAGACGCCGCCAACCTCGCCGAAGAGGTCATCGATGCCGGGGATGACAACCCGCGTCTGTTCCACCGGTCCACGGCGCCCGTCCGTGACCATCATCAGGATCTCATGGGCCATATCACCGTGTACCGCGATGTCTCCAAGGAGGTGGAGAGCGAGCAGATGAAGGCCGAGGTCCTGCGCCTGCGCAGCGAGCTCCGGACGACCTGCGGATTCGACGGCATCGTCGGCAGGAGCAAGAGCATGCAGGAGGTCTATGCCCTGATGGAGCGGGCGGCCGAGAGCGACATCACGGTCCTCGTCGAGGGCGAGAGCGGCACCGGCAAGGAGCTCGTGGCCCGGCTGATTCACCTCAACGGCCCGAGAGGGGCGGGACCCTTCGTGGCCGTCAATTGCGCCGCCATTCCCGAAACCCTCATAGAGAGCGAACTCTTCGGGCACGAGCGCGGCGCCTTCACGGGAGCGGCGGCGCGGCGCATCGGGCAGTTCGAGCGGGCCCAGGGCGGGACCATCCTGCTCGACGAGATCGGCGACATGCCCCTCCCCCTTCAGGCCAACCTTCTGCGTGTCCTGGAGGAGCGCGAGATCCGCCGGGTTGGCGGAGCCGACCCGATCCCGATCGACATCCGCGTCATCGCGGCCACCAACAGGGATCTGGAAGCCGCCGCCAGGGACGGCGCCTTCCGCGCCGACCTCTACTACCGCCTGGCGGCCTTTCCCCTCACCCTCCCACCCCTCCGCGACCATCGCGAGGACATCCCCATGCTGGCGGCCCACTTCCTGCAAGAGCATGCCGAGAAGGCCGACAAGACTCTGCGCGGCTTTTCACCCGCCGCCCTTCAGGGACTGCTCGCCCACGACTGGCCGGGGAACGTGCGCGAGCTCCGCAACGCCATCGAGCGCGCCGTCCTGCTGGAGCCCTCGGACCGGCTGCAGCTCGCCAGCTTCCCACCCCGGCTCTCGGCCGCGGCACCATCTCCGGGCGATCCTGGGGAGCCTGTCGAACGGATCCTCTCGTTCCAGGAAGCCGAGCGGCAGGCCCTGGTCCGGGCCTTCGAGGCCTCGGACCGGAACATCTCCAGGGCCGCCCAGGTGCTGGATGTCAATCGCACGACCCTGTACCGCAAGTTGAGGAAGTACGGCCTTCTGGAAGAGAAGTGACGGGGCGTCGTCGGCGCCGCTGCTGCAGAACGCCACACTGGTGTAGATCGAACACCTCTTCCCCGGGCTGCCCGCACCACCCGCAAGTGGCCTGATTCCATGGGGATAGCTCCCTCACCGGGATTCCCCTCCGACGGCTGGGCCGATGCGTTCCGCATCCTTCGCCCGGGGGCCGCCCGCCTCCCGTCGATCCACCCGACATCCTTGAGACACAAGGACTTATCACTCTCTTCCGGGACCCCTGGCACGGTTTGTGCCCAGGTACCTGGCGCGCGAGAAAGCGCTCCCTGGCCGAATCCAGGAGAACGGAAGGAGGTGGATCATGGAGAGCCTGCTCTTCGGCAACCCCGACGCGGCGGTGGGGTCGGACCCCGCGCGGGCATGGCTGACCAACCGGACAGGTCCGATCACTGGTTCGGACCAGCAGAGAGGGGTTGGGACAGACGACGGCGGAGGGACCTCGCAGCCGCGGGCGACAGGCCATCGCCGCCCCAGGGGGTTGGACTTCCGGCGCCGGGCTCGACTATGGCAACGGCAAGACCATGTGCCTGCGGTGTTTGTGGCCGTGGCCGCCGCCCTTGCCATCGCCGCGGCTGCCCCCGCTCAGGAGTATGACCCGCCGATCAGAACGCTGGTGAAGAATGCCGACGCCCCGTCAGAGAGGGTCGTACTGCTGAATGCGAATCAGGACGGACTGAATCAGGCATTCAGAACCGGCCCCAACACCGGGGGGTATGAACTGACAAGCATTGTGCTGCATGTGCACGATACGCACGAGAGCCGGTACATGACGCTGGACGCGGGCATCTATCTCTGGGATGAGTCCGGCTTCACCCCCGTCGCCGAGCTCACCGGAGGCCGGTTGAACGACTATGCGGCCAATGAGTGGCGGGCACCTGCGAACACCTATCTCGAGCCGGACACGGAGTACTACTTCCTGCTCGATTGCACGGCGGGTTGCGCAAATGACAACATGGCCCAGTTCCTCACGACCTACAGCGGGGAGGAGGACCCCGGGGCCGAAGAAGGATGGGATATCCACGATCATCTCGGCTTTCGGACCGCGGGCGATCCCTCCTGGAAATGGGACGCTCGCTTGATTCTCAGGATAGAGGTCAAGGGACGTCCCAGTTACCACCGTGCCTACAGGACGGAGATCGCATCGACGCCGGCCAGCGGCGACACCTATCTGGTAGGTGAGAACATCGATATCGCCCTGACGTTCAACACGCCCGTGTACGTGCCCGAGGGCCAATCGCGCTCGTCCATTGGCATTCAGGTCGGCAATGTCGCCCGCCAGGCAGCCTACCTCTCCGGCACCTTCACGACTCGGTTGATCTACCGCTATGAGGTGAGGCTGGACGATGTCGACGCAAACGGCATCAGCGTCGACGAGGGCGGACCGGATACCGGATTCGTCGGGTTCGTGCCCACCCTGGTCGCCAGTCTGGGCTTGTGGCCCGTGGATCGCTATTACCCCGGCGTGGCCGACGACCCTGGTCACAAGGTGGACGGGTCGGTCAACTGCACCGTCCTGGAGGACGGGTCGGTCCACTGCGTCCCCGGATCGACGGCCAGGCTGTCGGTGGCCGATGCGCGGACGACGGAGGGGGCGGACGCCACGCTCGAGTTCGCGGTGACCCTGGACCGGGCGTCCTCGCAGACGGTGACGGTGGATTATGCCACTGCGGACGGCTCGGCACAGGCGGGCCAGGACTACACGGCGGCGACCGGAACGCTGACCTTCGCACCCGGTGAGACGGAGAAGACGGTTTCGGTGGGAGTTCTCGACGACGCCCATGACGAGGGGGAGGAGACCCTGACGCTGACCCTGAGCAACGCCTCGGGGGCGCGCATCGCCGACGACGTGGGGACCGGGACGATCGAGAACGCCGATCCATTGCAGCGGGCCTGGCTGGCGCGCTTCGGACGCACCGCCGCCCAGCGCATCCTCGACGGCGTGCAGGCCCGTCTTGAGGCGCCCCGGGAAGCGGGGGTGAGGGCCACGTTTGCGGGCCACTCCCTCGGCGGCCCGGGCGAGGAAGCCGCGTTCAGAGCCGGGGGCGCCGGCATGGCGGCCCGGGATCGCTTCGCAGCGGTTCCCGGCCGGTTCTCCCCCGCTGCGGCCGAGGGGCGGGTGCGGCCACGCCAGCCGGCGCTGCGCGACTTGGCCACGGGAAGCGGCTTCACACTGAGCGGGCCGACCGGCGGCGGCCTGGGCACTCTCTGGGGTCGCGGCTCCTACTCGGCCTTCCGCGGGAGCGCCGAGGCCCTGGCCCTCGACGGCGGGGTGGCCACCGGGATGGTCGGCGCCGATTACGCCATTGGCGGCTGGGTCCTGGGACTGCCCCTGGCGGTCAGTCTGGGCGACGGCCACTGGCAATCACCGGGCCGCGAAGGCCGCATGGCCTCGTCGCTGTCCGGGCTCTATCCCTACGCCGGCTATCGTCTCAGCCAGCGTCTGTCCCTCTGGGGCACCGCCGGCTACGGCCAGGGCGACCTGACGCTGACCATGAAGGACGGGGAGTCCTACCGCACCGGCCTGGACCTGAGGATGGCTGCCGCCGGTCTGCGGGGCGACCTGTTGTCGGTGGGTCCAGAGGGAGGACCCTCCCTGGCGGTCGAGTCGGACGCGTTGTTCCTGCGCACGGCCTCCGATGCGGCGTCGGGACCGTCGGGCCTCCTGGCGGCAGCGGCGGCGGACGTGAGCCGCCTGCGCATCGGCCTCGAGGGATCCCTGGAGCTGGCCCTGGACGGCGGCCAGTCCTTGAGGCCGGCCGTCGAGCTGGGTCTGCGCCATGACGGCGGCGACGCCGAGACCGGCCTCGGGCTTGAGATCGGAGGCGGTTCGGGATTCACCGACGCGGCGCGGGGCCTGACGGCCCGGGTGGCGGTGCGGGGCCTGGTGGCCCACCAGACATCCGGCTTCCGCGACTGGGGGATCTCGGGGTTCCTGCGGTTCGACCCGAGACCATCGTCGGACCTCGGCCCGTCGGTGGCCCTGACGCCGTCCTGGGGGGCGCCGTCCACGGGCGGCGTGGAGGCGCTCTTCCGGCGCGAGACCCTGTCGGGGCTCGCCGTGACCGAATCGGCTTCGCCCGGCGGGCGTCTCGACGCGGAGACCGCGTACGGGTTCGCGGTCCTCGACGGCCGGGCCACGGGGACCCCCTACCTGGGGGTGGGTCGATCAGAGGCGTTGCACGAGGTGCGTGTTGGCTGTCGCCTGGAGCGGCCCCGCCGGCAGGGGCTGGCGCTCAACCTCGAGGGGACCCGGCTCGCCAGCGGCGACGCAGCCCCGGAGCACGGTGTCACGGTGCGCCTGGCTCTCCGCTGAGAGGTTCCGAGGCCCCCTGCAGGGTCCGGGCCATGTCCCCGGGCAGGGGGCTCTCGAACCTCAGTCCCTCCCCCGAGAGGGGATGCATGAACCCCAGCGAAGCGGCGTGCAGCGCCTGGCGGTCGAGGCCCTCGAGCAGGCGCCCGGCCAAAGGGCGGTGGCGCGGGTCGATGCCGCGCACGCGTGTGCGCCCTCCGTACACCGGATCGCCGAAGACCGGGTACCCAAGGTGCTGCATGTGCACGCGGATCTGGTGGGTGCGACCCGTCTCCAGGCGCAGCTCCAGCAGGCTGAACAAGCCCAGCTCCCGCAGCCGCCGGAAGCGGGTCACCGCCCGGCGGCCGCCCTCGGCCACAGCCATGCGCTTGCGGTCGGCGGGGCTGCGGTCCAGGGGCGCGTCGACCACGCCCTCCTCGGGGGGCCTTCCCCACACGAGAGCCATGTAGCCGCGTTCGACGCTGCGCTCCTCCAGCTGTGCCGCCAGGCCGCGGTGGGCGGTGTCGCTCTTGGCCACCATCAGCAGCCCGGTGGTGTCCCGGTCGAGGCGGTGGACGATGCCGGGCCGCAGCACGCCGTTGATGCCGGACAGGTCGCGGCAGTGGTGCAGCAAGGCGTTCACCAGCGTTCCCGCGGGGCTGCCCGGCGCCGGGTGGACGGCCATGCCGGCGGGCTTGTCCACCACCAGCAGGTCGGCGTCCTCGTACATCACGCTGAGCGGCAGGTCCTCCGGGTGGGCCGCCAACTCCTCCGGTTCCGGCACCTCGACGGTGACCCGATCGCCGATGCGGAGGCGGTAGCCTGGACGTTTTGCGGCGTCGTTGACGAGGACCGCGCCCTCGGCCACCAGACCCTGCACGCGGCTCCGGGACAACTCCTCGAGGACGCGGGGAACGAAGCGGTCGAGGCGTTCTCCCTCGTCCTCCTCCTGGATCCGGAAGCCGCGGACGCCGGCCGCCCGGGCGGGAGGCCCGGTCACCTCGCTACCCCCCCGGGGCGGGCTCGTCGGCGGTGACCGCGCCGGGCGCCGCCGGCTTCTGCTGCCGCGAGTAGGAGACGACCAGGAGCAGGACGCCGACGGTGACGCACGAGTCGGCCACGTTGAAGACCGGCCACCGCCAGCCGTCGGCGGAGAGGCCCACATCGACGAAGTCGACGACTTCGTGCAGGCGCACCCGGTCGACGATGTTCCCGAGGGCGCCGCCCAGGACCAGGGCCAGGGCGCCGCGCTGCAGCCGCGCCTCCGCCGGGAGGCCGCGGTACATCCAGGCCAGCAGCGCCAGGGCGCCTACGGCGACCGCCGTGTGTACCAGGGGCCCCCCGATGGTGAGGCCGAAGGCGGCGCCGCGGTTGTGGATCAGGGTAAGGCGAAGGAAGTCCCCCAGGACGGGGACCGGGGACTGCGGGGGCAGGGCGTGGAGGGCGATCTGCTTCGTCGCCTGGTCGAGGAGCAGGGCGGCGGGCACGATCCACAGGACCGAGGCACCGCGCCCCCCGGCGGGGCTCACTCCTTCCTCTGGTCGGTCCCGCTCTTGCACTGGATGCACTGGGTCGCCGTCGGCACCGCCTCCAGGCGGGGGCGGCCGATCTCGCCTCCGCACACGCGGCAGACGCCGAAGGTCCCGTCCTCGATCCGCTGCAGGGCCTCCTGCACGTAGTCGAGGTAGCTGCCCTCGCGCTGGGCGAAGAGCAGGTTCTTCTCCCGCTCCATGGCGTCGGTGCCGCGGTCGGCCATGTGCAGCGAGTAGGCGGATCTCTCCTCGGACGACTCCTGGGCCACATCCGACCGGGAGACGCGCTCGAACTCCTCCAGATCGGAGCTGGCCTGCTCGTGCTTGGTCTGCAACAGCTTCTTGAAGTGTGCCAGGTCTTCCTGATTCATCTCTCCCGCCTCCCTAGGCGCCCGGCCCGAGGCTGACGAGCGCAATCCTGCAGGGTTCGGTGTTGACTTCCCACTCCTTGGCCATCGACGCCTCTCCGCCGGCGGGCGTCTCCCCCACCGAGATCTCCCGGGCCAGGGTCTCGTCGGCCACGTAGCCGCGGAAAGCCCCGACCCATGACTCCAGGGCCTCACTCCCCTGCACCCACAGCCGGATGCGGTCGGTCACGTCGAGGCCCGCCTCCTTGCGCATGTTCTGCACGCGGTTGACGACCTCCCGGGCGCCGCACTCGGCGATGAGATCCTCCGTAAGGTGGATGTCCAGGCCGACGGCGAGGTTCTCCTCCACCGCCACCACCACGTCCTGGCGCTCGCGCCGCTGCACCTCGACGTCGTCCATGCCGATAGAGCCGCCCGCCGCGCCGAGGGTCCCGCCCTCCTGCAGCAGCCGCACCTGGTCGGTGGTCAGGGCGCTGATGAAGTCCGCCGCCTCGCGCGTGCGCTTGCCGAAGCGCGGGCCGAGGGCCCGGTAGTTCGGCTTGTAGGAGACCTCGCTGATCTGAGCCTCGTCCTCCACGAGGACGACCTCCTTGACGTTGAGCTCGTCGGCGATCAGGTCGGCCACGTCTTCCAGCAGGGCGCGGCCCTTCTCGTCCGGAGGCAGCAGCAGCAGGCGCTGCAGTGGTTGGCGGACCTTCAGGCCGTGGCGGCTGCGCAGCATGCGGCCGAGGGCGCAGGCGCGCATGGCCAGGCCCATCTGCGCCTCCAGCTCGGGGTCGCGCAGCGATTCGTCGGCCGCCGGCATGTCGCACAGGTGCACGCTCTCGGGCGCGTCCGGCTCCCGGGCGAGGTTGCGGTAGATCGCCTCGGTCACGTACGGCAGCACCGGCGCCAGGCTCCTGGCGAAGGTGAGCAGGACCCGGTGCAGCGTGGCGTACGCCGAGTCGTTGTCGGCGCCCTCCTCGGCCTTCCAGAACCGGCGGCGGCTGCGGCGGATGTACCAGTTCGTCAGCTTGTCGACGAAGGCGACCATGGCCGGTACCGTGCGGTAGAGCCGGTAGGCCTCCATCTCCTCGTTGATCGTGTGGACCAGGGTCTGCAGCTCCGACAGGATCCAGCGGTCGAGCCTGTTGGCCGGCCGTCTCCCGTCCGCGGCGTCCGGAGACCAGCCGTCGGTGTTGGCGTAGAGCACGAAGAAGTGGTAGGCGCTCCACAGGGGGATAATCACGTCCCGCAGGCTCTGCTTGATGCCCTCCTCGGTGAGGCGCATCTCCTCGGCCTTCATGGCCGGCGAGTTGAGCAGGTAGAGGCGCAGGGCGTCGGCGCCGTAGGTCTCGAGCATCTCCGCCGGGTCGGGGTAGTTCTTCAGGCGCTTGCTCAGCTTGCGCCCGTCGGCGGCCAGCAGCATGCCCCCGACGATGCAGTTGTGGAAGGCCGGCTTGTCGAAGAGCGCCGCCGCCAGGATCGTCAGGGTGTAGAACCACCCCCGGGTCTGGTCGAGGTTCTCGGAGATGAAGTCGGCCGGGAAGGAGGCCTCGAAGTCCTGGCGCCGGCCGAAGGGGTAGTGGCTCTGGGCGTAGGGCATGGCGCCGGACTCGAACCAGCAGTCGAGGACCTCCGGCACACGCCGCAGGGTTCCCCGGCCCGAAGGCGCCGGGATCTCGAGATCGTCGACGAAGTGCTTGTGCAGATCGTCCACCTCGCGGCCGGTCAGCTCGCTCAGCTCTCGCCGGCTGCCGATGCACACGGCCTCGCCCGTCTCGTCGTTGCGCCAGATCGGCAGCGGCGTCCCCCAGTAGCGGTTGCGGCTCACGGCCCAGTCCGGGGCCGACTCGACGCCCTTGCCGAAGCGGCCGTCGCGGATGTGCCCGGGCACCCACCGGATCCGCCGGTTGGCGGCCAGCATCCGCTCCTTCACCTCGCCCTCGATCTTCACGAACCAGGTGGAGACGGCGCGGTAGATGAGGGGCGAGTCGCAGCGCCAGCAGAACGGGTAGGAGTGCTCGATGGTGCTCTCGGAGAGCAGCCGTCCCGAGGCGCGCAACCGCCGGATGATGGGGGTGTCCGTCTCCTTGACGAAGACGCCCTCGAACTCCGGGACCTCGCCGGTGAAGCAGCAGTCGGCGTCGAGGGGGCAGACGACGGGCAGGCCCTCGGCGCGGCCGAGCTGGTAGTCGTCCTCGCCGAAGCCGGGGGCGATGTGGACGATGCCGGTGCCCTCGCCGGTGGAGACGAAGTCGGCGGCCGCGACGCGGAAGGCCCCCTGGTCGGCGAGGCCGGCGAAGTCGTCGAAGAGGGGCTCGTAGCGCAGCCCGAGGAGGTCGTCCACGGCGACGGGTGTCACCTCGGCGACCTCGCTGTGGTGCCGGCGGAAGATGCCGTCCACGAGGGAGGCGGCCAGGATCAGCCGCTCTCCGTCGGCGGTGGTGACGCGCACGTAGTCGATGTCGCGGCCCACGGCCAGGGCCATGTTGGAGGGCAGGGTCCACGGCGTCGTGGTCCAGGCGAGCAGGGACAGGCCCGGCTCCCCGGCCACGGGGAAACGAACCGTGATCGACGGGTCCTGGGTCTCCCGGTAGCCCTGGTTGACCTCGAAGTTCGACAGCGGCGTCGCGCACCGGGGACAGTAGGCGAGGGACTTGTGGCCCTCGTAGACCAGGCCCTTGTCCCACAGCGACTTGAACACCCACCACAGCGACTCCATGAACTCGGGGTCCATCGTCCGGTACTGATCGTCCCAGTCGACCCAGCGCCCCAGGCGCTCGATCAGGCTGCGCCACTGGCCCGTGTAGCGCAGCACCAGGTCCCGGCAGGCCTCGTTGAACCGGGACACCCCGTACTCGAGGATGTCCCGCCTCGACCCGAGACCGAGCTGCTGCTCGGCCTCGTTCTCCACCGGCAGGCCGTGACAGTCCCAACCCCAGCGGCGCTCGACCCGGTAGCCGCGCATCGTCCAGTAGCGCGGCACCACGTCCTTGGTGATCGAGGCCAGCAGGTGCCCGTAGTGGGGCAGGCCGGTGGCGAAGGGCGGGCCGTCGTAGAACCGGAAGGGCCGCTCGGCGGGCCGGGCGAGGACGGACTTGCGGTAGAGGTCTCCGGCGCGCCACAGCTCGAGGATGCGGCGCTCCTGGGCGGGGAAGTCGACCTGGCTCGGCACCTTGTCGAAGGCCGGCGCCGCGGGGCGTGGGGCGGCGGCGGTCACAGGCGCAGGTTCCTCAGGAAGAGCTGCACGACCTGGATCAGCAGGATCAGCACGAGGGGGGTGAAGTCGAGCCCGGAGGACCACATGAACCGCGGGATGTAGCGGCGCAGGCCGTCGAGGGCCGGATCGGTCAGCCCGCACAGGATCTGCACGAGCCGGTTGTAGGGATCGGGGTTGATCCACGAGATGATGACCCGGGCCACGACGATGATCAGGTAGACCATCAGCAGGCCGTCGATCAGGTCGATCACCCCGGAGAGGAATCCGGAGCCGTCGAAGACGGACAGCTCGGAATCGGACACGTCGACTCAGCCTTCCCTGCCGGGGGCCGCCGGCGCCGCCGGCCGGGGGCCGAAGACGGCGGTGCCGACGCGGATCATGGTCGCGCCCTCCTCGATGGCCATTTCGTAGTCGCCGCTCATCCCCATGGACAGGGTGGTCATGCCCGCCGGCAGGCGGCGACCGAGGTCCCGCAGGCAGCGGAAGCAGGCCCGCACCCGCTCCTGTTCGCTGCTGTGGGCCGCGATCGTCATCAGACCCCGGACCCGCAGGCCCTCGAGGGTTGCCGCCGTCTTTGCCAAGGCGGGGAGGTCGCCGGGATCGACACCGCCCTGGTGCTCGGCGCCGGCCGTGTTGACCTGCAGCAGCACCTCGATGGTGCGCCCCTCGACGGCGGCGCGGCGCGAGAGCGCTTCGGCCAGCCGGAGGCTGTCGACGGACTGCACCATGTCGAAGATCTCGACGGCCCGGCCCGCCTTGTTGCGCTGCAGGCCGCCCACCAGGTGCCAGCGCGCCGGCGTCGCTACGGCCTCCTTCTTGGGCCCGGCCTCCTGAACGCGGTTCTCACCGATGTCGGTGACGCCCGCCTCCAGGGCCGCGGCCACCTCCCCGGGGGTGCGGCCCTTCGTTACCACCACCAACTGCACCTCGTCCGGCCGCCGCCCCGAGCGCTCGGCGGCCTCGGCGACACGCCGCCGGACCTCCTCCCAGTTGCGCGCGATGGGGTTCATGACGGCCTGTGCACGAGACGGATGCGGAAGGTACTGGGCGCGTGGTACTGACACAAGAACACCGGCCCGTGGCTAGTCGCCGCCCGACTCGCGCCGCCGCCAGGCGGCGAGGGCCGCCAGGATGACACCGCAGAGGAGCAGATCGGCCAGCACGACCCGCCTCAGAAGATCGCCGTGCTCCGGAGACAGGAACGCGGCGAAGGCGCCGCTGCCGAGGACCAGGTCCCCCGCGATGATGCCCCTTGGCAGCAGCAGCCATCCCGACCCGCGGGAGAACTCGCCGCTCGCGGGCAGGGGATACCACAGGGCCGGCCCGACGACGCGCGCCGCCAGGAGGACCCCCAGTTGGGCGAGCAGGATCTGGTACGGCCACGAGGCTCGCGGCGGCACCAGGGAGAGAGCATCCGTCGAGACCACGAGGAGAGCGGCGAAGAGGAGGATCGAGATCGGCCGCACCGGCGCCAGGCGCCGCTCGAGGTCGCCCCCCGGCCCTTCGCGCGCTCCCAGGAGGAGCCCGGCGCCGAGACCGATGGGGAGCGACGGCAGACCGGCGTGGAAGGCCCAGCAGGCGCCGATGAGGGTGAGCGCTCCCAGGGCGAGAAGGGAGCTGTCCCGCCGCTCCAGGATACGCGTCCACCGCAGGACCTGGGCCGCCGCGGCTCCCCCGGCTCCGGAGAGGACCAACAGGGCGAGCCACTCCCGGGCCTCTGGGGCCACCCAGCGGGATCCGGCCTCCAGCAGCAGCACCGCGGCGAGCAGGAGCAGGGCGATGCCGGAGCCCAGGAGGGCGATGACCTGGGTCTCCCGGCCGCGCTGGAACTCGGCCACCAGGGGGCCCCAGAAGGAGGCGATGGCGGCCAGCACGAGAGCCACCGGCCAGGGGAGCCGTCCCGCCAGCCCGAAGACCGCCGTGAGGGCCGCGAAGGTGACCAGCGTCGACCCGGCCACGACCAGGGGCAGCCAGCGGCTGCGGCGCTCCGACGGCCAGCGCGCACCCAGCCCCACCAGGAGCCCTGCCCATACGCCGGCCCCGGTTCCGGCCAGCGACAGCAGGGGCTCGCGGGAGGCGTCGATGGCGTCGAGGGCCGAGGGGCCGAGCAGGTAGGCGCCGAGGATCCACGCCGTCAGCGCCGGCAGGCCGGCCCGGGCGAGGACGCCCTGGGCGGTGACCGCCAGCAGCAGGAGGACGCCGAACCCCCACAGGGACTCGTACCCCGTGCGCCCCGCCGGCGGCGGAGCCACCGCCGCCAGGGCCAGGAGGATGGCACAGACTCCGAAGCTGCGCATGGGCGGGTCGACCCTGCCGGCGGGCCCGGCCTCCTCAGTCCTCCTTGCCGGAACCCTCCGCGCGCAGGTGGCCGTAGTACAGGGTCGGGCTGGCGATGAACACGGAGGAGTAGGTTCCGACCAGGATGCCGATCAGCAGGGTGATGGTGAAGTCGCGGATCACCTCGCCGCCCCAGACCATCAGCACCAGCACGGCGATGAGCGTTGTCACAGAGGTCACGACGGTACGGCTGAGACACTCGTTGATGCTGACGTTGATCAACTCGAAGAAGGTCAACCTCCGGGCGCTGCGCAGGTTCTCGCGGATGCGGTCGAAGACCACGATCGTGTCGTTCAGCGAGTAACCGACGATGGCCAGGATGGCGGCGACCACGGCCAGGGTGATCTCGATGTCGAGCAGGGACAGCAGGCCGAGGGTCAGCAGCACATCGTGGAACAGGGCGACGACGGCGGCGATTCCGTACAGGAACTGCTTGAAGCGCCAGGCCATGTAGACGAGGATCAGGGCCAGGGAGAAGGCCACGGCGCGCAGCGCGGCGCCACTGAGCTCTTCGCCGATCCTCGGGCCCACCTTTTCCTGCCGCCGCACCGATTCCGGGCCCAGGTTCTCGGGCAGGGCCGCCCGCAGGGCCGCCTTGATGCCGTCGGCCACGCCGGTGCCGGTCTCGGCCTCGGCGACCCGAATCAGGATGTCGTTGGCGCTGCCGAAGTGCTTGATCTCGCTCGAGGACAGATCGAGGG
Source organism: Candidatus Latescibacterota bacterium (assembly GCA_964291625.2). Lineage (GTDB taxonomy): Bacteria > Latescibacterota > UBA2968 > UBA8231 > UBA8231 > UBA8231. The sequence goes on from OZ220089.1 coordinate 2,021,463, forward strand.
TGCGTCCGCCCACCTCGACGCGACTCAAGGGATCGCGAACCTCTTCGACCTCCACCGCCGGGTCGAAGTGCAGCTCGAGCAGGGTGCCCCCCGCGAAGTCGATTCCGGGCTTGAGCCCGTTGAGGGCGACGATGGAAGCCACGCCGATAGCCAGGACCGTGCCCGAAACCCCAAGGGCCAACTTCCTCATGGAGAGGAAGGAGACGGCCGTTCCGGAGAGGATTCCCACCGGACCGATGCTCAGGCCGCCGGGGCCACTCCTCGAGGTGATGAAGTTGAGGATGGAGCGAGTGACGACGAGGGCCGTGAACAGGCTCGACACGATGCCGATGCACAGGGTGAGGGCGAAACCGCGGATCGGGCCCGTGCCGAACTCGTAGAGGACGATACCCACCATGAAGGTCGTCAGGTTGGCGTCGACGATGGCGGACAGGGCGTTGCCGTAGCCCGAATCGATGGCGGCGCGGACCGTCTTGCCCGTGCGCAGCTCCTCGCGGATGCGCTCGAAGATGAGGACGTTGGCGTCGACGGCCATGCCGATGGTGAGGATGATGCCGGCGATGCCGGGCAGGGTCAGGGTGGCGTTGAAGCCGGCGAGCACGGCCAGCACGAAGAGGACGTTGAGGGCCAGCGCCAGGTCGGCCACGAGGCCGACCAACCGGTAGTAGACGAGCATGAACAGGGCCACCACGGCCATGCTGATCAGCGCCGCCACCCGGCCCTGCTCGATCGAGTCGCGTCCGAGGGAGGGGCCCACGGTGCGGTCCTCGATGATCTCCACCTTGGCCGGCAGGGCGCCGGCTCGCAGGACGATGGCCAGGTCCTTGGCCTCCTCCTCACTGGCCATGCCGGTGATCTGCGACCGGCCGTCCATGATCTTGACCTGGATCGTCGGGGCCATGTAGACGGCGCCGTCGAGAACGATGGCCAGGCGCTCGCCCACGTGGGTGCCGGTGACCCGCCGGAAGAGGCGTACGCCCTCGTCGGTGGTCTCCAGGTTGACCACCGCCTGTCCCAGGTACTCCACGCTCTGGCTGATCGAGACCTGGGCGTCGGAGATCAGGGCCCCCGTCATCTCGGGCTTTGCGCGCACCAGGTGAAGCAGGTAGTAGGGGGTGCCTTCGGGCCCGTCGGGACGGCTGCTGAAGAGGAACTCCACGTCGCCGGGGATGACGTCCCGGGTCCGCGGATCGGCGAGGAGCGACTTCACCGCCGCCAGGTCCCGCTGCAGCACACCGATCTGGCCGCCGACCTGCACCAGGCGTGTGAGCAGGCCGCCGCCGCTCTCTTCCGGCTCCTCAGGGACGTCCTCGAACAGTCCCGCCGCCGACGTGGTGTCGTCGGCGCCGGCGAACAGACTCGGCGCCTCCTCCTCCTTCGCCGCCGCCGCGGTATCGGCCGCCGCCGTCTCGGATTCCGCCGCGTCGACGGCCTCCTCTCCCGACTTCCCCTGCTCGTCCCCTTCTCCGCGGTCCCCCCCCGCCGCCAGCACGGCGTCGATGCGCTCCAGCAGCCGCGAGCGGTCCTCGTCGGGCTCCACGAGCTGGAACTCGAGGAGCGCCGTGCGGCCGATCAGGTTCTTCGCCCGGTCCACGTCCTGCAGACCGGGAAGCTCGACGATGATCCGGTTCTCTCCCTGGCGCTGGATCGTGGGCTCGGCCACGCCGAACTGGTCGACGCGGTTGCGGATCACCTCCTGGGCGCGGTCCACGGCGTCGCGGCCCTCCTCCTCCGTCAGGCCCTCGCGGTCGACCTCCATTACGAGATGGATGCCGCCCTGCAGGTCGAGCCCGAGGTTGATGGCGCGCTTCTGCAGGTCGTAGAAGGACCCGGGACGGTCGTGCTCCATCCGCTGCCGTTCGGCCGCATCCATGCTGTAGAACTGGACCGTCGGGTAGAGGTGGTAGATGGCGGTGGCCAGCAGGGCCAGGATCAGCAGGGCTTTCCAGTTCTGTCTCATCGGCTTCGCTTGCGGTAACCCATCGGGCGGGTCGGGAAAAGGTTCACGGCGCCGGGGCGGCCTGTATGCGGCCCTGCAGCCCGTCCGAGTGGACGCGGCGCAGATAGCCTCCGTCCTCGTAGTACACCATCACCTCGAGGCTGTCGTCGGCCGCCGCCCATTCCAGGGCCGGACCCGGGCCGGCCACGAAGGCCGCCGTGGCCAGGGCATCGGCCTCGAGGGCAGTGCGCGCCCAGGCGGTGGCGCTGACCGCCCTCCCGGCCGGATACCCGGTGGCCGGGTCGAGCAGGTGGTGGTACCGGCGGCCCTCGCTCTCGAAGGCCAACTCGTAGTCGCCCGACGTGGCCAGCGCCGGCAGCCCCACATCCTCCACGGCGACGGTATCCGCCGGGTCGCGGGGGTGCTGCACGCCGAAGCGCCAGGGCCGTCCGTCGGGCTTCCGCCCCCAGAACCGCAGGTCGCCGCCGGCCTCGACGACGCCTGCCTCCACCCCGGCCGCCCGCAGCAGGTCCACGGTGCGGTCGACGACGTGTCCTTTGGCCGCGGCCCCCAGATCGAGCCGCACGCCGGCCCGTTCGAAGATCACCCGGCCCTGGCTCAGGCGCACCTGCTCGTAGCCGCCCAGGGCCAGGGCCGAATCGATCGAGGCCGGTGCCGGAGGGCGACGCGCCTCGGGAAACCCCCAGAGCGCCGTCAGGGCCCCCAGGGCCGGATCGAAGGCGCCGTCCGTACGCCTCGCCAGCTCGAGCGCGGGCGCCAGGACCTGGTGCAACTCCTCCGACAGCGCCTCCGGCTGCCCCGGGGCGATGCCGTGCAGCCGTGCGATCTCGCTCGAGCCGCCGTAGTGCGTAAGCGCCGAGTCGAGCCGGTCGATCAGCCCCCAGGCCTGCGCGAACAACGGCGGCGCCCGGTCCTCGTCGGCGAACAGGGCCACGCGCACCACCGTGCCCATGGCCACGTGATAGCCCTCGACGGGAACGGCCGGGCCGGGCCTCGGCAGCAGCCAGAGGAACGCCGCCAGCCCCGCGAGGCCCGCCAGGACCCTGGCCTTCAAGGGCCCGTCAGCTGTCCCGCTCGACCACCAGACGCACCGTGGTCTCCAGGATCGTGCGCTCCACGGAGGGCTCGAGCACCTCCAGGCACGCCTGGGCGCGGTCGGCGCACTCCCGGGCCGCGGCGCTGGCCGCGGCGACCCCGCCGCGCCGGTCGACGAAGTCGAAGACGCGGTTCCAGTCCTCCTCCTGGGGCTCCGGAGCCGACAACACACGGACGATCTCGGCCCGTTCGGCCTCGCGAGCCGCCGCCAGCGACTTGATCAGGGGCAGGGTGATCTTGCGCTCCCGCAGGTCGCGGCCAACGGGCTTGCCCAGGGTCGACTCGTCACCGGTGAAATCGAGAATGTCGTCGGCGATCTGGAAGGCCAGCCCCAGGGATTCGCCGTACTTCGTCAGGCTCTCCACCACCTCCGCGGGAGCCCCGGCCAGCAGGGGTCCGATGCGGCAGGCGGCCGAAATCAGCGAGGCCGTCTTGTCGCTCACCATGGCGAAGTACGAGGCCTCGCTCGTGTCGGCCTGCAGCCCGATCTGGAACTCGAAGATCTCGCCCTTGCTCAGCCGCTCCGTGGCCCCGGAGACCGCCGCCATGACCTGGAGATCGCCCAGGCTGACCAGCAGGCAGAGGGCGCGGGCGAGGAGGAAGTCGCCCATGAGCACGGCCACGTGGTCGTTCCACTTGCTGTTCACCGTCGCCTGGCCGCGCCGCGTCCCGGCCCCGTCCACGACGTCGTCGTGGATCACCGTGGCGGCGTGGATCATCTCCACCCCGACGCCGGCGTCGATGACGCGGTCGTCCCAGCGCCCCGTGGCGCGGGTGCACAGCACGGTGAGAGCCGGGCGCAGACGCTTGCCCTTGAGGGCGGCCATGTAACGGGCCACCTCGTGGACCATGTCGACATCGGCCTGGAGCATCTCGTCCAGGCGCCGCTCGAAGTGGTCGATCTCCTTCTGTATGGGCCCGAGCATCTGGCCCAGCGAACCGGAGGAGGTCATCAGGGGGTGCGTCGCGCTCGCGCGGCGGCGTTGGTCGGCGGGAGCAGGGGAGGCAAAAGGGTGAGATTCACGTAACCTTCGGGAAAACATGAAGTTTAACGAAGCATGGATGCACTGTCAACGAGCCTCAGGACGGGTGGAGGCCGTCGACCGGCGCCGCTCCTCTAGCGGCCGGAATACATCCGTCCGGGGTTGAACAGGCCCCGCGGATCGAGAGTGCTCTTGAGGATCCCGTTCATGCGGGCGACACCGGGGCTCAGGGGGGTGAAGGCCCGGGGGTTGGCGTCGCCGGGACCGGTGGCCAGGCGGCAGCCGGCGCCCTCCAGCCGAGCCACGGCCTCGTGCACGCCGGCGGCGTCGGCATCGGCCGGCAGGACCGCCCACAACAGCCCCCCGCCCCAGTCGAGGCCGCTGCGCCGCAGACCGAAGGCGGCCATCGCCGAGACCGCCGCCGGAGCCCTCGAGGGCGGCACCGCGATGCGCCACAGGGCCTCGCCCGGAGCCGCCCGGTAGGGCTCCGCCTCCCGCAGACCCGACCACAGCCGCGCCGATTCGTCCGCCGCCAGGATCTCCACCGGCCCCGGCGCCTCCGGGGCCAGCTGCGCCACCTGCTGCGCCACCCCCCGCTCCGAGCCCTCGACGCGGGCGAGCAAGCGGCCCTCGGCGTCGATGGCGAGGCCGCTGATCTCCTCGGGGCGGCGCGACCATTCGAGCAGCCCCGCGGCGGCCTCGGCCGGGGCCAGCCCACCCACCCGCAAGGTGCGCTCCTCGGTCGGCCGCGGCCAGAGCTTCAGGCACACCTCGGTGAGGATCCCCAGGGTGCCGAAAGCCCCCACCGTAGCGCGCCACAGGTCGTAGCCCGTCACGTTCTTCACCACCCGGCCGCCGGCCCTCAGCCGCCGGCCGCGGCCGTCCACGAGCTCCACGCCGAGGACGAAGTCCCGCACCGAGCCCGCCCGGAACCGGCGCGGACCCGCCCAGCCGCAGCTGAGGGTGCCGCCCACGGTGGCCGCCTCGCCCCAGTGCGGCGGCTCGAAGGCCAGATGCTGGCCGCACCCGGCGAGCAACTCCTCCACCTGCAGCAGCCGCGTGCCCGGCCGCACCACCAGGATCAGCTCCTCCGGCTCGTAGGTGACCACGCCCGTCAGCCGCGAGAGATCCACCCGCGTGGCCTCTTCGGTCAGGGCCCGGCCGAGGCCGGCCTTCGTGCCTCCGGCGCGCAGCTCGAGCCGGCGGCCGGAGCCCGCCGCGTCGCGAACCAGCTCCTCCACCTCGGCGGCGTCGGAGGGTGTCGGGACCCGTTCGGGCGATGGGGCGGGGGCAGCCACGGGCTGGGAACCAGCGGAACCCGCGGTCCCTCAGAAGCGCTCGAGCTCGGGAAAGGGCAGGCGCCCCCCCGGCACGTGCATGCGGCCTTCGGCGCAGGTGCGCAGGCTCGGGTAGACCTTGCCCGGGTTGAGCACGCTCGCCGGGTCGAAGGCGCCCTTCAGCTCCTCCTGCAGGTCGAGGTCGTCGTCGGAGAGCTGGCAGGGCATGAGATCGCGCTTCTCCACCCCGATGCCGTGCTCGCCGGAGAGCACCCCGCCCACCTCGACGCACAGCTTCAGGATCTCGCCGCCGAGCTCCTCGGCCGGCTCCAGCTCGCCGGCGCTGCTGTCGTAGAGGACCAGCGGATGCAGGTTGCCGTCGCCGGCGTGGAAGACGTTGGCCACGCGCAGACCGTAGGCCTCCGACAGGGCTGCGATCCGTTCGAGCACCTCGGGCAGCCGGCCGCGGGGGATGGTGCCGTCCATGCAGTAGTAGTCGGGGCTGATGCGGCCCATGGCCGGGAAGGCGGCCTTGCGGCCGGCCCACAGCCGCTGCCGCTCCTCGGGAGAGTCGGCGCGGGAGACCCGGGTGGCGCCGGCGGCGCTCACGGTCCGCTCCACGGCGTCGATCTGCTCCTCCACCTCGGCGGCGGGGCCGTCCACCTCCACCAGCAGCAGGGACTCCACGCCGAGGGGGTAGCCGCACCCGAGGAACTCCTCCACCGCCTCGATGGAGAGGCGGTCCATGATCTCCATGCCGGCGGGGACGAGGCCGGACCCGATGATGGCGGCCACGGCGCCGGCGGCGGCGGAGACCGAGTCGAAGACGGCCATCAGGGCCCGCGCCGACTCCGGCTTCGGCAGGATGCGCAGGGTCGCCCGGGTGATCACGCCGAGGAGCCCCTCGGAGCCGGTCAGGAGGGCGAGCACGTCGTAACCGGAACGCTCCATGGCGGCCGAGCCGATGTCGACGATCTCGCCGTCGGAGAGCACCACTTGCAGGCCGAGAAGGTTGTTCGTCGTCGTGCCGTACTTCAGACAGTGCACGCCGCCGGCGTTCTCGGCGACGTTGCCGCCGATGGTGCAGGCGATCTGGCTCGACGGGTCGGGGGCGTAGTAGAAGCCGTGGGGCGCCACCGCGTGGGTGACGGAGAGATTGGGCACCCCCGGCTCGACGGTGACGGTGCGATCCTCCACGTCGATGTCGAGGATGCGGTTCATTCTCGCCGTGCTCAGGACGACACCGTCGCCGAGGGGCAGGGCGCCGCCCGAGAGACCGGTGCCGGCGCCCCAGGGGACGACGGGGATGTCGAGTTCCGTGCAGGCGCGCAAGAGGCCGGAGACCTGCCCGGCCGAGGTCGGCAGGGCCACCGCCAACGGCGCCTGTCGGTAGGCGGACAGGCCGTCGCACTCGTAGGCCACGAGATCCTCGGGCCGGTGGATCAGCCCTCCCTCGTCGACGAGCCGCCCCAGACGCCGGACCAACTCCGCGCGCCGGGCGAGACGCTGCGGCTGCGGCTCGGCCTGGTTCATCGCGCCGCTCCTCCGTCCAGCTCCAGGCCCAGCTCGCCGGCGTAGGCGAAGAGGGCCGGCGTCCCACCGGTGTGTACGAAGAGGATGGTCTGCCCGGGCGTCCACCAGCCGGCGCGGGCGTGGGCGATGAGGCCGGCCATGGTCTTGCCCGTGTAGCAGGGGTCGAGGACCAGTCCCTCGGTGCGCGCCGTCAGCTGCAGGGCCTCGCGGCTGCCGTCGGTGACCACGCCGTACCCCGGGCCGACAAAGTCGGAGTAGCTCTCGATGTCCCGCGCCGTGACCTCGACATCGAGATCGAGGATCCGGCAGTGCTCGGCGGCGAGGCGGGCCATGCTCCGAGCCGCCTCGCCGTCATCGCGGGGACTGGGGCTGATGCCGACGAAACGCAGGGAGAGGCCGAGGGCGCGCGCCGCCACGACCATCCCGGTGTGGGTGTGGGCCCCGGAGCAGACGTACACGGCGTCGGGCTGAAGGCCGCGCTCCTCGAGCTGGGCCCACAGCTCGAGGAAACCGTCCACGTAGGCGATGCCGCGGTAGAGCCCGCCGTCGGAGCTGGTGTTGAAGGGCCTGTGCCCCTGCGCGCGCAGCCGCGCCATGGTCGCCTCCAGGGCCGCCCCCTGCTCGGACACCGGCGGCAGGTGGACCTCGGCGCCGAAGAGGTGGGACAGGAGCAGGTTGCCCTGCGCCTGGGAGTGTGCGTCGGCGCGGCCCACCTGCACCGCCTTCATGCCGAGCCGTGCCGCCACCGCCGCCGTCTGGCGCGACTGGTTCGACTGCGCCGCGGCGGCGTGGACGAGGACGTCGCAGCCGGCCTCCACCGCCTGGGCGATGGAGTACTCGAACTCGCGGACCTTGTTGCCGCCGAAGGCCAGGCCCGTCAAGTCCTCGCGCTTCATCCAGATGCGGGGTCCACCCACCGCCGCCGACAGCCGCGGCAGCTCGTCGAGGGGGGTGGGCAAGGCCGCCAGGCGCAGGCGCGGAAGCCGGTCCAGACGTTCGCGCAACTCCTCCGGCGTGTAGGTCGTCGTCATCTCCTCGATCCTCCCGTGGCCGGGAATCTACGGTGGCGGGTGCCGCCGAAACAATCGGACGGATACCCTGTTGCCATGCGTAACTACATGCTTTACCTTATGGTTACGTCAAGTCAAGGCGCGCCTCCGGAGCCCGGATCGCTCCTCAGGGCACCGAGAATCAGGCCACCCATGCCCCCCGCCGCGGCACCTCGCCGCCGTCCCTTGCCCGACCCCACCCGCCTCGGAAACAGCTGATCGATGGACCTCCTCGAGCCGATCTCGCCGGTTCTCGATCCCCACCTCCGCCGTGAACTGAACCCCGGCGAGTTGCTGCTCGCCCTGCTGGCCTCCGACCTCGATCTGGACGGCCGCTACGGGGAGAACTGGCTCGCCCTGACCGACGAACGCCTTCTCGTGGTGCACGCCAACGGCGGCTCTCCCGAGGTGCGGAGCTGGCCCCTGGAGCAGGTGCGCCGCGTCCAGACGCGCAGCCACGTGGGCAGCGGCTCTCTCATGCTGGAGATGCCCGACGGCACGCACGAGCTCGTGCGCTTCTCCCAGGGCAACTACTTCAAGTTCTCCGCCGTGCCCCAGGCCGTGGAGGCGGCCATGGCCGAGCCGGTGGAAGCCGCCGACGAGGAGCAGCCGCAGGCGGCCCCGCCGCGCCGGGTCGAGCACTGCGAGAGCTGCGGCCGGGCCCTGCGCCCGGGCTCGAAGGTCTGTCCCCACTGCATCCGCAAGCGGGAGACCCTCTGGCGTCTGTTCTCCTACGTAAGGCCCTACAGGAAGACGGCTGCTCTCGGCCTCCTCCTGACCGCCTCCATGACCGTCGTGAGCCTGCTGCCGCCGCTGTTGAACGGATACCTCATCGACGATGTCATCACGCCGGTCCTCATCGACCGCGGGCAGTCGACGGCCGAGGGAGTTCCGGTTCCTCCTGCCGGGATGCCGCCTGCCGAGGATCCCCAGGGGCCGCCGCCCGAGATCTCCTCCACCGCCGAGCCCCGGGTTGCTCCACCCGAGAGCGTCGCGTTGCTGGCCGCGGTCGTTCTCGGCCTGCTGGGCGCTCACTTCGGTGCCATGATCCTCAACGGGGCGCGCACCTGGACCCTCGGGTGGCTGGGTCAGCGCGTCACCTACGACCTCCAGATCCAGATCTTCAACTACCTGCAGGACCTGTCCCTCTCCTTCTACTCCCGCCACAGCACGGGCCGCATCATGACCCGCGTCACCCAGGACACGGAGCGCATGCGGGGCTTCATCACCACCGGCTTCCAGGACCTGCTGGTGGCCCTGCTGACGCTCGTCGGCATCGGCGTCATCCTGCTCCTGAAGGACTGGACCCTCGCCCTGCTGGTCCTGTTGCCGACGCCGGTCATGCTCCTGGTCACGCAGGTGTACCGGAAGCGGATCCACTGGGTCTTCCACTCGATCTGGCGCCGCGTCGCCGACTTGAACGGACAGCTGGCCGACACCATCCCCGGGGTCAAGGTGGTGAAGGCCTTCGCCCAGGAGGAGCGCGAGATGCGCGCCTTCGGCCGGCGCAACAGCGAGCTGCTCGCCGCGCGCATGGTCTCGGTCAAGATGCAGGCCTGGTTCCAGCCCGGCATCGCCTTCATCACCGCCACGGGCGCCGTGATCCTCTGGTGGTTCGGCGGCAACCGGGTGCTCGAGGGCTCCATGTCCATAGGCGACCTGCAGATCTTCATCGGCTACATGATGAGGTTCTACGCTCCGGTGCAGCAGTTGAGCCGGCTCTCCAACGAGCTCGAGAGAGCGGCCACGTCTTCGGAGCGCGTCTTCGAGATCCTCGACACCGAACCTGAGGTGATGGACGAACCCGGCGCCCGGGATCCGGGGGTCATTGAGGGACGCGTCGAGTTCCGCGACGTCTCCTTCACCTACGACGGCGTGGGCCGCATCCTCGACCGGGTGAGCTTCGACGTCGAGCCGGGGGAGATGATCGGCCTCGTGGGCCACTCCGGCGCCGGCAAGTCGACTCTCGTCAACCTGATCTCCCGGATGTATGAAGCCACCGACGGCGAGATCCTCGTCGACGGCGAGCCCATCGTCGGTCTGCAGCAGAAGCGGCTGCGCGCCCAGATCGGCGTGGTTCTGCAGGAGCCGCTGCTGTTCCAGGGGTCGATCGCCCAGAACATCGCCTACGGCCTGCCCGAGGCCGGCCGCTCGGAGATCATCGCCGCTGCCCGGGCCGCCAACGCCCACGGTTTCATCATGCGCTTCCCCGACGGCTACGACACCGAGGTGGGCGAGCGCGGCGGCCGCCTCTCGGGCGGCGAGCGCCAGCGCATCTCCATCGCCCGGGCCCTCATCGGCAACCCCCGCATCCTGATCCTCGACGAGGCCACGAGTTCGGTCGACACCCAGACCGAGTACGAGATCCAGGAAGCTCTCGAACGGCTGATCGCCAATCGCACCACCTTCGCCATCGCCCACCGCCTGTCCACCCTCAAGAACGCCGACCGTCTCCTCGTCCTCGACAAAGGCCGAATTGTCGAGGAGGGCTCCCACGCGGACCTGCTCGTCCGCGAGGAGGGCGTCTACCGCCGGCTCGTGGACATGCAGACCGAGCTGGCCCGAGTGAGGGCCCTGTGACCTCGGACCAGCCGGTTCCCGCAGACGATCCGGTCCTCGATCCGGCGAACCTGCGCCTGCGGCGCAACGGCCGCGCCTTGCTGACGGTGGAGACGGGAGGGAAGAGCTTCGACGACGTCTCGGTGCGCCGCGCCTTTCCCCTGGAGATGGCCGACGGCTTCATCGGCCTCTTCGAGGCCGGCGGCGAGGAGATCGGCCTCCTCGAGACCCTCGATGGCCTCGACGCGGAGAGCCGCACCGCCCTGGAGGACCAGCTCGCCCTGACCTACTTCCTGCCCGTCATCACCTCGGTGACCGGGATCGCGGAGGACTTCGGCGTCGTCCACGCCGAGTTGGAGACGTCGAGCGGACCCCGGCGTATCGAGATCCGCAACATCCGCTCCCACATCCGCGTCCTGTCCCGCAACCGGGCCATCATCGAGGACGCTGACGGCAACCGCTACGAACTGCGCGACTTCCATCGCCTGCCCACCGTCACGCGCGAGGTCTTCGGCCTCTGACGCCCGGACCGCCGGTCCCCAGGGCGGCTGCGTACACAGCGTAGTGACGCCCGGAGAACAGGGCGAAGAGGACGCGCTCCGGCAGGTGGTGCCCCGCCAGGTGCTCCCGCACCGCCTCGACCGCCACCGCGCACCCCTCCTCCACCGGGTACCGGTAGACTCCGCAACTGATGGCCGGAAAGGCGACGCTGGCGAGTCCGTGAGCCGCTGCCAGGGCGAGGCTGTTGCGGTAGCAGGCGGCCAGCAGCTCCGCGTCCCGGGCGGACCCGGTGTACACGGGCCCCACCGTGTGGATCACGCGCCGCGCCGGCAGCCGGTAGCCGCCGGTGATGCGGGCCTCGCCCGTCGGACAGCCTCCGAGGGTGCGGCACTCGGCGAGCAACTCCGGCCCCGCGGCCCGGTGGATGGCGCCGTCGACGCCGCCGCCGCCGAGGAGGCTCTCGTTGGCGGCGTTGACGATGGCATCCACGGCGAGGCTGGTGATGTCTCCCCGGAAGAGCTCGATCCGGTCCTTCAGGCTACGCACAGGTAGTCCTCTGCCTCTGTCAGACCCATATCGGCCAGCTGGTTCCGGATCAGGGCCCGCGCCCCCCGGGAGGCCACCGCCGCCAGCAGGATCGGCCGTCGTTGCGAGGACCAGCACGCCATCAGCTCCCCGGCGGCCAGGACCGGCACGCCGCGCAGGGTGCCGCCGATCCTGTCGGGGGCGACGTCGATGAAGCAGACCGGTTCGTGGCCCGCCCGGATCAGGTGCTTGGAGAGCCGCCGCCCCGTGCGCCCGGCGCCCCAGATCACCAGCCCGTCCCGATCCCGCAGGGGACCGCGGGCGAGGTAGTGGGCCTTGGCGCGCAGGAAGTTCTCCACCGAGTAGCGGCTGTCGGTGCGGGTCGCGCGGCCGGGGTGGTCGCGCCAGCGCAGCAGCGGCGCCGCCACCTTGGCGAAACGCCGGCCGGCGGCGTGGTATCGCAGCCACAGATCGTAGTCCTCCGCCCAGCCGCGCTCCTCGTAGGCGCCGAGGGCCAGCAACTCCTCGCGCCGCAGCAGCGCCGACGGATGGGCGATGGGGCTCTCGATGAAGATCTCGCGGCAGATCTCCTCGTGTCGGACCAGGGAGTTCTGCCACTCCGCGTACAGGCGGAAGCCCTCCGCCACCTCTCCGTCCGTGGAGAACACCTCCACCTGCGTGCCGACGACGCTCACGTCGCCGTCGGCCTCGGCGATCTCGAGCTGCCCTTCCAGGCGTTCCGGCCGGCACAGGTCGTCGGCGTCCATGCGCGCCACGTAGCGGCCCCGGCACTCGGCCAGTCCCCGGTTGAGGGCCGCCAGGAGGCCGGCGCGGCCGATCCGCAGGACCCGCAGGCGGGGGTCGCCGCGAGACTCGAGCAGGGCCGCCGTGCCGTCCGTCGATCCGTCGTCGACGACGACGACTTCGTGGTCCCTCTCCGTCTGCTCCTCCAGGCTGTCGAGGGCCCCTGCGAGGGTGGCGCCGCTGTTGCAGGTGGGCAGGAGGAAGGAGACGAGGGGCGTCGACATGCCATGACCCTTGACAGTGGCGAATGGTAACCGTGCTTACCACGGCACGCTACCAACCGGGACCAGGGATGATTCACCTCAAGTCAGCCGCCGAGATCGAGCGGATCCGCGCCAGCTGCCGCATCGCCGCCGAGGCCATGGCCCTCGTGGGCGGCGCCATCGCCCCGGGGGTCGCCACGGGGCGCCTCGACCGCATCGCCGACGACCACATCCGCCGGCGGGGCGGTGTCGCCAGCGCCAAGGGATACCGCGGCTACCCGAGCAGCATCTGTGTCTCCGTCAACGAGGAGGTCGTCCACGGGATCCCGGGGCGGCGCCGGCTGCGGGCCGGCGACATCCTCTCCGTGGACATCGCCGTGCGCAAGGACGGCTACCACGGCGACATGAACGTCTCTTTCGCCGTGGGCGAGGTCGACCCCGAGGCCTGCGATCTGATGGAGACGACCCGCCGGGGGATGGAAGCGGGCCTGGAGGCCAGCATCGCCGGCGCCCGCCTGGGCGACGTGGGGCACCGCATCCAGCGGCTCGTCGAGGGGCGGGGCTACTCGGTGGTCCGGGACTACTGCGGCCACGGCATCGGCCGCGCCTTCCACGAGGAGCCGCAACTGCTGCATTTCGGCGAGCCCGACCAGGGCCGCCGCCTGGAGCCGGGCACGGTCCTCACGGTGGAGCCCATGGTCAACGCGGGAGCGCCGGAGGTCCGCGTCCTCGACGACCAGTGGACGGCAGTCACCGTCGACGGCTCCCTGTCGAGCCAGTTCGAGCACACCGTGGCGATCACCGACGACGGACCCGACGTGTTGTCCCGCTTCGACGACCTGGCCTTCTGAGCAGCCCCCTCCGTTGCGCAGGCTGCTGGGCGCCGTACTTTTATCGACTTCCCCGCCCCCGAAAACAGACAGAAGAGACGGACGATGGCCAAGAGCACCAACAGCCGCGACGACGACTCGACGGACTTCGGATTCGACCCCGGCTCGCAGCGCGAGCTCGAGGTGGAAGACACCTGCTGCGTCTCCGGCGACGAGGTCTCCTCGAGCTTCTGCCGTTTCCCCGACTACCGCCGCGGCACCATGATGGTCATGTCGAAGGGGATCGCCCTGCAGCAGCTGCGCAAGGGCACCACCCTGGAGACCTTCAGGAAGGTCCTCGTCAAGCGTCACGGCAAGAGAGAGCTCCAGGACTACAAGAGCTGATCCCGCCCGGCGCGTCCCGGCCTCCGGGACGGTCAGGCGCCGTCCAGCAGCGCCTCCACCTCGGCGGCGAGTACCTCGTAGGGGTCGAGGCCGCGGCCGGGAACCCCTTGATACAGCTTCACCAGCCGGCCTTCCCGGTCGATCACCGCCGTCGTCGGCACGTACATCAGAAACGGCGCCGAGCCGGCGTACTCCCTGGCCACCTTCTGCTCCGCATCCAGGTAGATCGGGTAGTTGATCTCGAAGCTGGAGACGAACCGCTCGATGACGGGCACGATCTGCTCTACCGGTCCGCGGTCGATGGAGATGCCGACGACAGCCACCTCCTCGAAGTCCCGCCGCAGCCGGACGAGAGCGGGGATCTCGATGCGGCAGGGCCCACACCAGGTGGCCCAGAAGTTGAGGACCACCACCCGGCCCTCGTAGTGCGTCAAGGTCGAATCCCTCCACCCCGCCCACGAAGCCGGACTCCGCCTCGGCCCCGCCCTCCGGACCGCCCCCGGTGCAGGCCCAGGCGGCCAGGACCAGGACCGCCAGCCCCATGCGGAAGACCCGGAGTCGCACTCTCAGGCGCGCTGCCCCGCCTGGGGCGGCATGGCCGTGATCCGCGCCCGCTCCAGCCCGGCGAGGCGGCCCATGGCCTGCAGCAGCTCGTCCGTCGGGCTCACGCGGAGGCTGCGGGAGCGGACGGCGGGCTCGCGGCCCCCCGGAGCGGCAGGGGCGCCCCTCAGGTGGACGACGAGGTCGCACTTCCCCCGGTGCTCGCCGCACAACCGGCGCAGATCGGCCAGCAACTGGTCCGAAACCGCCTCGTACGGGAGGTCGACATTCACCGAGCGCGTCAGCCGCTCCCGGCCCTGGTCCATCGGCGCGGCACCCTCGGCCTGCACCGTCATGACCCCGTTGCGGCGGTTGAGACGGCCCTCGACCAGGACCACCGCGTCCTGCACGACCAGGTCCCGGCATCTGTCGTAGGCGTCGGAGAAGAACACGACCTCGGCCTTGCCCGAGAGGTCCTCGAGGGTGACGAAGGCCATCGCCTTCCCGCGGCGGTCGCTCGAAGGGCTGACGCGGCTGACAAGACCGCCGACACGCACCGTATCCCCGTCCTGACGGCCGTCGATCTCCAGCAGGGATGTGGCGAAGTAGGCCAGATCCTTCTCGAAGCGGCTCAGAGGATGGCTGGAGACGTAGAACCCGAGCAGCTCCTTCTCGTTGGAGAGCCGCTCCGTCTCGGTCCACTCCGGAACGTCCGGCAGCGCCGGCTGGTGCTCCATCTCCAGCGCCGAGTCGCCGCCGAAGAGGCTGATCTGGCCGCGGCGGCGCTCGTCCTGCACCGACTGGGCGTGGCGCATGGCCCGCTCCAGGGCCTCGAGCAGCTGCGCCCGGTGCCCGCCGAGGCTGTCGCAGGCGCCGGCGGCGACCAGGCTCTCCACCACGCGCCGGTTGACGGCGCCCAGGTCGAGACGCTCGCAGAACTCGTAGAGGTCCCTCGAAGGACCGTGCTCCTCGCGTCCGGCGACGATCGACCCGGCGGCGGCGGCGCCGACGTTCTTGATCGCCGCCAGGCCGAAGCGGATCCCGGCGCCGGTGGGGACGAAGTTGACGGCGCTCTCGTTGACATCGGGCGGCAGCACCGGGATCTCCATGCGCCGGCACTCGTCGAGGAGAACGGTGAGCCGGTCGGTGTTGTTGCGGTCCGTGGTCAGGCTCGCCGCCATGTACTCCCTGGGGTAGTGGGCCTTGAGGTAGGCGTTCCGGTAGGCCACCTCCGAGTAGCTGGCGGAGTGGGACTTGTTGAAGCCGTACCCCGAGAACACCTCGATGTCGGACCAGATCTTCTCCGCCGTCTTGCGGTCGACGCCCTTGCCAGCCGCTCCCTCGGCGAAGTCCTGTCTGTACTTCTCCATCACCTCTGGACGCTTCTGACCCATGGCTTTGCGGATGCCGTCCGCCTGGCCCAGGGTGAAGCCCGAAAGGTCGCGGCAGATGCGCTGCACCTGCTCCTGGTAGGTGATGATGCCGTACGTCTCCTTCAGGATCGGCTCGAGGATGGGGTGGTCGTACTCGATCTCCTCGGCGCCCTGGTGGCGGGCGATATAGGCGGGGATGCGCTGCATCGGACCCGGCCGGTAGAGGGCGTTCATGGCGATCACGTCCTCGATCCTGTCCGGCTTGAGCTGGCGCAGGTGGTCGCGCATGCCCGGGCTCTCGAACTGGAAGACGCCCACCGTCTCGCCGCGGCTGAAGAGCTCGAAGGTGGGGCCGTCGTTCCAGGGGACGGCCCCGAGGTCGAAGCCGGACTCCCGCTGGCGGATCAGGCGCACGGCCTCGTCCATCAGGGAGAGCTCCTTCAGCCCCAGGATGTCCATCTTCAGCAGGCCCACGTCCTTGCACGTGTCGCCGTCGAACTGGGTGGTGACGGTGCCGTCCTTCGGCGCCCGGTAGAGGGGCACGTAGTCGGTCAGGCGGGAGGGTGCGATGATCACCGCGCAGGCGTGGACCGAGGCGTGGCGCGCCAGGCCCTCGAGCTTGCGGGAGTACTCGATCAGCTGTCCCGGCTCGCCCTCGGCCTCGGCCATCTGCTTCAGCTCGGGTTCCCGCTTGATGGCCTCGTCGAGGGTGATCTTCAGCTCCCCCGGGATCAGCTTGGCGATGCGGTCCACCTCGCCGAAGGGCATGCCCAGGACCCGGCCCACGTCGCGCACCACCGCCTTGGCCCCCATGGTGCCGAAGGTGATCACCTGCGAGACGTTCTCCTCGCCGTACTTCTCGACCACGTAGCGCACGACCTTGTCCCGGCCCGTGTCGGCGAAGTCGATGTCGATGTCGGGCGGCTCGATGCGCTCGGGGTTGAGGAAGCGCTCGAAGAGCAGGTCGTGGCGGATCGGGTCGGTGTCGGTGATGCCGAGGCAGTAGGAGACCAGGCAGCCGGCCGCCGACCCGCGCCCGGGGCCGACGGTGACGCCGCTCTCGCGGGCGTGGTGCACGAAGTCCCAGACGATCAGGAAGTAGCTGGAGAAGCCCTCCTTGGTGATCACCTCCATCTCGTAGTCGAGGCGCTGCTGGACCTCGGGAACGACCTCCGGGTAGCGCCGTCCGAGACCGTCCTGGGCGAGCTGGCGCAGGTACTCGTCGGCCGACGCGAAGTCGGAGGGAATCGGAAAGACGGGCATGAGGGAGCGGTCGAAGTCCAGCTCCACCCGGCACTTCTCGGCGATGGCGAGGGTGTTCTCGACCGCCGCGGGCAGGTCCGCGAAGAGCTCCTGCATCTCCCCCGGGCTCTTCATGTAGAGATCGGAGGGGTAGCACATCCTCTCGGGATCGGACAGGTTCTTTCCCGTCTGGATGCACACCAGGGCGTCGTGGGCGGCGTGGTCGTCGGCGCGCAGGAAGTGGAAGTCGTTCGTGGCCACCAGCGGCACCCCGAGCTTGCGGTGCAGGTGCAGGAGTCCGTCGTTGACCTTGGCCTCGGCCTCGATCCCGTGCCGCTGGATCTCCAGGTAGTAGTCGTCCCCGAAGATCTCCATGTACTCCCGCGCCGCGGCCTCGGCCTGATCCACCCCTTCCTCCTGGATCAGGTGGGCCACCTCTCCCGAGACGCAGGCGGACATGCAGACCAGCCCCTCGCCGTGCTGCCGCAGGAGCTGCTTGTCGACGCGCGGGTTGTAGTAGAACCCCTCGGTGTACCCCTTGGAGACGAGCTGGATCAGGTTCTGCCAGCCCGCGGCGTCCTTGGCGAGCAGGATGAGATGGTTGGAGCCGTGGGCCAGGCCGCGGGCGCCGGTGCGGTCGTGGCGGCTGCCGATGGCCACGTAGACCTCGCACCCGAAGATCGGCCGGATGCCGGCGTCGGTGCAGGCCCGGTGGTGGGCGATGGCGCCGAAGAGGTTGCCGTGGTCGGTGACGGCCAGGGCGGGCATGCCGGCCTCGGCGGCGGCGGCCGCCATGGCGTCGATGGCGCAGCCGCCGTCGAGGAGGCTGTACTCGCTGTGTCCGTGGAGGTGGACGAACTCGGCGCTGGCCATTGGCTCCCGGGCCGCCGTGGGGGGCGGCCGGTGACGTGTGAGGGGATGCCCAAGGCAACCTATCGGGGGGGCGGAAGGCCGTCAATCGCCGGCGTTGCCGCGGCGAGAGAGGGAGTTTCTATTACCGACTCCAGAGCCGGAGGAGGCCAATCGTGCGCATGCTGATCACCGGGGGGGCGGGATTCATCGGGTCCCATCTTTGCGACCGGTTCCTCGAGGAGGGCCACCGGGTGGTGGTCATGGACAATCTGCTCACCGGCCGTATCGAGAACCTCCAGGCCCACAGGAACAACCCCGACTTCGAGTTCATCCACTACGACGTGACCGGGTACCTCCACGTCGACGGCCCTCTCGACTTCATCCTCCACTTCGCCAGCCCCGCCAGTCCCGCCGACTTCGAACGCCTCGGGATCCAGATCCTCAAGGTGGGCGCCCTGGGGACCCACAAGACCCTGGGACTCGCGCGCGCCAAGGACGCCCGGTTCCTCCTCGCCTCCACCTCCGAGGTCTACGGCGACCCCCTCGTGCACCCCCAGGGCGAGGACTACCGGGGCAACGTCAATCCCGTCGGCATCCGCGGGGTCTACGACGAGGCCAAGCGCTTCGCCGAATCGATGGCCATGGCCTACAACAGGTCCCACGGGGTCGACACGCGCATCGCCCGGATCTTCAACACCTACGGCCCGCGCATGCGCCACGACGACGGCCGCGCCATTCCCAACTTCATCACCCAGGCCCTGGCCGGCGACGACGTGACCGTCTACGGCGACGGCCGCCAGACGCGCAGCATCGGCTACGTGAGCGACCTCGTGGACGGCATCTGCCGTCTCATGCATTCCGACGTGACCACCCCCGTCAACCTCGGCAACCCCTCCGAGCTGACCATGGAGGTCCTGGCGAGGAGGATCATCGAGCTCACGGGAAGCCGCAGCCGAGTGGAGTTTCTGCCCCTCCCCGAGGACGACCCCAAGGTGCGCCTGCCCGACATCACCAGGGCGCGCGACCTGCTCGGATGGGAGCCGAGGGTTGATCCGGACGAGGGGCTCCGCCGGACGGTGGAGTGGTTCCGGCGAACCCCGCCGCCGCCAGGGCCGGAAGATGACCGTTGACCGCGCCGCTCCGGAGGCCGTCCAGCGGCCGGGGTCCACCACCGCCGCGGGGGCCCTCACCCTCGCCTTGGGGCTGGCCGCCTGCACCTCGGCGCCGCCCTTCGATCCCGCTCTTCCCGTGGCCGTCACCCCCCCGGTCTGGACCGCCGGCGGGGACGGCCCCTCGGCGGCCGACACCCTGCAGGCGCCGTGGTGGAGCGGTCTGGACGACCCCAACCTCGGGGCCCTCATCGCCGAAGCCCTGGCGTACAACCAGGATCTGGCCGTTGCCTCCGCCCGGGTGGAACTCGCCGTTGCCCGGACGCGCATCGCCGGAGCCGGGCGCTGGCCGCAGGCAGGCGTCGACGGCCATGCCAACCGCTCGCGCCGCAACTTCCCCGGCTTCCCCGCCTTCCCGGGCCTGTCCGGCGAGCTGCCGGCCCTGACCACCAGCACCTTCGACGCCGCCTTCAGCGCCAGCTGGGAGGCCGATCTCTGGGGCCGGCTGCGGGCCGACCAGGCAGCAGCCCTCGCCGAGGCGCAGGCCACCCGCTTCGACCTCGCCGGGGCCCGCCTCTCCCTGGAGTCCATGATCGTGCGCGCCTACGCGGCGGCCGCCGAGGCTCGCAGCCAGGCCCACCTGGCCGAGGCCACGGCCGGCAACCGGCAGCGAGTGAGGGAGCGCATCGAAGACAGGTACGACCTCGGCCTGCGGACCTCCCTCGACCTGCGCCTGGCGCGCGCGGAGGCCGCCGGCGCCCGCGCCGCCCTGGCCGAGCGCAGGCTCCAGCTCGACGCCGCCACGCGCCGGCTCGAGGTGCTCCTCGGGCGCTACCCGGCCGCCGAGCTCGCCGTCGCCGAGGCGCCCCCCGCGGTGACCGGACTCGTGCCTGCGGGACTGCCCGCCGACCTGGTCCGCCGGCGCCCGGACCTGGCGGCCGCCGAGCGCCGCCTGGCGTCGGCCGATCAGCGCCTGGCGTCGGCCCGCCGGGCCCTCCTGCCCGGCATCCGGCTGACCGGCGGCGGCGGCCGCTCCAGCGAGGAGCTGGCCGACCTGCTCGATGGCGACTTCTCGGTCTGGAGCCTGGCGGCCAACCTGACCATGCCCCTCTTCCAGGGGGGCCGGCTGCGGGCCCGGGCGGCGGCGGCCGAAGCCGACCGCGAGGCGCTGACGGCCGCCTACGCCGGCCTGGTGCTGAGCGCCTTCGCCGAGGTCGAGGGGGCCCTGGCGGCCGAAGCCGCCCTGGCCGAGCGGGAGGCGGCCCTGGTGGAGACGGCGGACCAGGCCTCGGCGGCGGAGTCCCTGGCCGACGGCCGCTACCGCCGGGGCCTGGTCGGCCTCATCACCCTCCTCGACGCCCAGCGCCGGGCCTTGGAAGCGCACAGCCGGCTGCTCACCACGCGGCGCCGGCGCGTCGACGCCCGCGTCGACCTCCACGTCGCCCTGGGCGGCGGGTTCACCCGTCCCGCCGCCGGCGCCCCGACCGATGAGTAAGCCCATGCGGTTCCTCCTGCCGGTGGCGATCCTGGCCGCCGGCGTGGTCCTCTTCGTGGTCCTCCTGCGCTTGCGCTCGCCGCCCCCCCGGGAGGAGCCCGTCCACCGAGCTCCACTGGTCGAGACCGTCCAGGCGCCGCCGTCGACCGCCCGCGTCGTCGTCCGCGGCCAGGGGACGGTCCGCCCCGACCGGGAGATCGACCTCGTGCCCCAGGTTGGCGGCCGCATCGTCTGGATCTCCGAGCAGATGGAGACCGGCGGCTTCTTCTCCGCCGGCCAGGAGCTGGCCCGCATCGACCCGGAGGACTTCGCCCTCGCCCTGGACCAGGCCGATGCCGAGGTGGCCCGGGCCCTCTACCAGCTCGAGATCGCCCGGGGCGAGGCCGAGGTGGCCGCCGAGGAGTGGGAGAGGCTGCGCGCCGGCGGCGGCTCCGAGCCCTCCGACCTGGCCCTGCACATCCCCCAGGTGAGGTTGGCCGAGGCGACGCTGAAGGCGGCGAGGGCGCGCCGCCAGGAGGCGCGGCTGCGCCTGGAGCGGACCCGCCTGCGGGCCCCCTTCGCCGGACGCGTCCGCTCCACCGATCTCGACCTGGGCCAGTACGTCTCTCCCGGACGGGGGGTGGCCCGTCTCTACGGCATCGAACGGGCCGAGGTCCCGGTCCCCGTACCCGACGAGGAGCTGGCCTGGATCGACGTCCCCTCGCCCCCGGTCCCGCCGCGCCCGTCCCCGGCCGCCGACGTGCCCCCCCCGGAGCTCCCCCATGAGGCCGGCCCCGGGCAGGTGCTGCTGCGGGCGCGCCACGCCGGGCGCGACCACACCTGGAAGGGGCGGGTGGTCCGCACCGAGGGGCAGGTCGACCCCCGCAGCCGCATGATCAACCTCATCGTCGAGGTCGAC
Source organism: Candidatus Latescibacterota bacterium (assembly GCA_964291625.2). Lineage (GTDB taxonomy): Bacteria > Latescibacterota > UBA2968 > UBA8231 > UBA8231 > UBA8231. The sequence continues at coordinate 2,042,675 of OZ220089.1, forward strand.
GCCCCCTACGACCCCCGGGACTCCGCCACGGCGCCGCTCATGATCGGTCTCTTCGTCGAGGTGGAGATCCAGGGACGCCCGCTGACGGCGGTGCGCACCATCCCGCGGCGGGCCCTGCACGACGGCGGAGAGGTCTGGCTCGCCGAGGACGGCCGGCTGCGGCAGCAGCCCGTGGAGGTGGTCCACCTCGGCCGCGAGGAGGCCCTCGTGCGCTTCGACGCCGCCCCCGGCGCCAGGGTGATCACTTCTCAGCTCAGGGGTGTCACCGACGGCATGGCGGTGGCCCCCCACCGGGCGGAGGCGCCGTGAAGCGATCCGTCGCGTGGATGGCCCGCAACCACGTGGCCGCCAACCTGCTCATGGTCTTCGTCCTCCTCACCGGGGCCCTCGGTGTGCTGCGCATGAAGAAGGAGACCTTTCCGGAGATCGACCTCGACCGCATCCGCATCCAGGTCCCCTATCCAGGGGCCAGCCCGGAGGACGTGGAGGCCGGCGTCGTGCGCCGCATCGAGGAACGCATCACCGGCCTGGAGGGGATCCGCCGGATCAGCTCCACCTCCGCCGAGGGCATGGCGGCGGTCACCGTCGAGCTCGAGCTGGGCGCCGACATGGAGAGGGTTGTCGACGACGTCCGCGGCACCATCGACCGCATCGACACCTTTCCGGCCGAGACCGAGAAAGCGGTCATCAAGGAGCTGGTGCGGCGCACCCGCGTCATCGACGTCGTCCTCTACGGCGAAGTGCCGGAGCGCGCCCTGAAGGCCGCCGCCGAGGGCGTGCGCGACGATCTGCGCGTCTCCGGCGAGGTCTCCCAGGTGGAGCTGGTGGGCGTGCGCACCGACGAGATCGCCATCGAGGTCCCCGCGGCGGCCCTGCAGCGTCACGGGCTCACCCTCGGCGCGGTGGCCGACGCCGTGCGGCGCACCAGCCTCGACCTGCCCGGCGGCAGCGTCAAGGGAGAACGGGGCGAGGTGCTCGTGCGCACCAAGGGCCTGCTCTACGACGGACGCGACTACGACGGCGTCGTCGTCCAGACACGGCCCGACGGAACGTCGCTGACCGTGGGCCACATCGGGCGCGTGGTCGACGGCTTCGAGGACAGCGATCTGATCTGCCGGTTCCAGGGACGGCCGGCGGCCGTGGTCGGCGTCTACCGCACCGGCGACGAGAGCGCCCTCGAGATCTCCAGGCACGTCAAGGAGTACGTCGAGGACCGGCAGGGAAGCCTTCCGGCCGGCATCGACATCAGCTACGTCCGCGACGACGCGCGGCTCCTGCGCAGCCGGCTGGACCTGCTGCTGCGCAACGCCCAGCTCGGCCTGGCGCTGGTCTTCGTCTGCCTGAGCCTCTTCCTGGACATGCGCCTGGCCTTCTGGGTGATGATGGGCATCCCCATCTCCTTCCTGGGCAGCTTCCTGCTCATCGAGCCTTTGGACGTGTCGATCAACATGCTCTCCCTCTTCGCCTTCATCCTCGCCCTCGGCATCGTCGTCGACGACGCCGTCGTGGTGGGCGAGAACATCTTCTCCCACCGCGAACTCGGGAAGGGCCTGGTGCAGGCCGCCGTGGACGGCACCCTGGAAGTCGGCAAACCGGTGGTCTTCACCATCCTGACCTCGGTGGCCGCCTTCCTCCCCCTCGCCTTCGTCGAGGGGAACATGGGCAAGTTCATCGCCGTCATCCCGGCGATCGTCATCTCCGTGCTCCTCCTCTCCCTGGTGGAGGCCCTCTACATCCTGCCCGCCCACCTCTCCACCGGGCCGGGCCTCCCCTCCCGCATCCTCGGTTCGGCCCTCGCGGCGCCCCTGCGGCTTCACCGGCGCGTCTCGGAGCGCGTCAACACCGGCCTGCGGTGGGTGATCGAGCGCTGCTACACCCCGGCGGTGCGGCGGGCCCTCGTCAGTCCCTTCGTCACCATCGCCACCGGTCTCTTCCTGTTGCTGGCCACCGCGGGGTTCATCGCCGGCGGCCACATCAAGTTCGTCTTCATGCCCGAGATCGACTCGGACTGGGTCACCATCGCCGTCGAGATGCCCCAGGGATCCACCGCCGGGCAGACGCGGGAGGTGGTGCGGCGCATCGAGACCGCGGCCATGGGAGTGCGCGACGAGATCGACGCCTCTCAGCCGGAGGAGCCGTCGATCTACCGCAACGTCTTCAGCATCATCGGAGACCAGCCCATGCTCCGGCGCACCGCCTTCGACGTCGCCGGCCGTCCGGGCGCCCAGGCGCACCTGGCGGAGATCACCATCGAGCTGCTGCCCGCCGAGCAGCGGCGCCTGCCCAGCACCGGGATCGTGACCCGCATCCGCTCGGCCGTCGGCCCCCTGCCCGGACCCGAGTCCGTGGTCTACCAGTCGAGCCTGTTCACCGTGGGCAACGCCATCGAGATCCAGCTCTCCGCCGACGACCTCGACCTGCTCGCGGCGGGGGCGGAGCGGCTGAAGGAGGAGATCGGCGGCTACCCGGGCACCGAGGAGGTCCGCGACAGCTTCCAGGAGGGCAAGCTCGAGATGCGCCTCGATCTCAAGCCCCGGGGCCGCGTCCTCGGCCTGACCATGGCCGACCTGGCGACCCAGGTGCGCCACGGGTTCTACGGCGCCGAGGCCCTGCGCCTGCAGCGAGGACGCGACGACGCCCGCGTGGTAGTCCGCTATCCGGAGGCCGAGCGGCGCAACCCGGCCGACATCGAGGGCATGCGCGTTCGGACCCCGTCCGGCGGCGAGGTGCCCCTGCCCTATGTCGCCGACGTGAGCCTCGACTACGGGTACGCCACTCTCCAGCGCAGCGGCGGGCAGCGGGTGGTGACCGTCACCGCCGGCGTCGACGCCGGCGCGGCCAATGCGGACGAGATCAACCGGGATCTCCAGGAGCGCTTCCTTCCCCTCCTGGCCCGGCAGTTCCCGGGACTGCGCTACAGCTACGAGGGGGAGCAGCGAGAGCAGGCCGAGTCCTTCGCCAGTCTCCGCCGCGGCTTCGTCGTCGCCCTGGTCGCCATCTACGCCCTGCTGGCCGTTCCCTTCCGGTCCTACACCCAGCCCCTGGTCGTCATGAGCGCCATCCCCTTCGGCATGATCGGGGCCGTCTGGGGCCACGTGCTGATGGGGCTCGACCTGGCGATGCTCAGCCTCTTCGGCGTCGTCGCCCTCTCCGGGGTGGTCGTCAACGACTCCCTGATCCTGCTCTCCTTCTACAACCAGTTGCGCGCCGACGGGCGCCCCCGGGACGAGGCCCTCGTCGAGGCCGGACGCCAACGCTTCCGGCCGATCCTGCTGACCTCGGCCACGACCTTCTTCGCCCTGCTGCCCATGATCCTCGAGCGGAGCCTGCAGGCCCAGTTCCTGATCCCCATGGCGGTCAGCCTCGCCTTCGGGATCCTCTTCGCGACGGTGATCATCCTGATCGGGGTACCCGCCGGCATGAAGCTTCTGGAGCTCCTTCTCGAACGCTGGGCGGGCCTGCGCGGGCCCCCGGAAGAGGCCTCCCAGGCCACCGCGATGTGAGCCGGAAGGGGCGGGCCGGCGAGACCTCCCGGCTTGTTGACAGGCGTACCCGGCCGGGTATCTTTCCCGCCCCTGCATCAATACCATAATGAGCCATCAAGCCGAGAGTCGCCGGTCCCGGCCCCCCCGATCCGCGGGCCGGCAGGCGACCCGGGAGACGAGGGAGCCGACTCTTGAAGGATTTCGAATACGCCGCCCCCGAGACCTTGCGCGAGGCGGTCAAGCTGCTCTCCCACGACAACGCCCGGCCCCTGGCGGGGGGCACCGACCTCATCGTGCAGATGCGGATCCGCCGCCTGCAGCCCGAGCGCGTCGTCGACGTCAAGAAGGTCCCCGAGCTCAAGGAGTTGCGCATCAGCCCCCGCGCGGGCCTGAGGATCGGGGCCGCCGTCCCCTGCCACCGCATCTACGGCGACGCCGAGATCGCCGAGCGCTATCCCGGGATCGTCGACGCGGCTGCGATCATCGGCGGCATCCAGATCCAGGGGCGGGCGACCTTCGGCGGCAATCTGTGCAACGCCTCCCCGAGCGCCGACACGATCCCCGCGCTGATCGCCTACGGCGCCCGCGCCGAGATCGCCGGGCCCGACGGCCGCCGCCGGGTCCTGGTGAAGGACTTCTGCACCGCCCCGGGGCAGAGCGTGCTGCAGCCCGGGGAGCTGCTCGTGGGCATCCAGGTTCCCCTCAACCGCAGGAACTCCGGCGCCCACTACCTCCGCTTCATCCCGCGCAACGAGATGGACATCGCCGTCGTCGGCGCCGGCGCCTACGTCGAGCTGGCCGGCCGGGGGCGGGGGCAGACCTTCCGGAAGGTGCGCATCGGCCTCGGCGCGGTGGCCCCGACGCCGCTGTCCGCCGACGCCGCCGCCGCCGGGCTCGAAGACCAGCCGGTGAACGAAGAGTCGATCGCCGCCGCCGCCGAGGCGGCCAAGGCCGTGGCCAGCCCCATCTCCGACATGCGCGGACCGGCGGAGTACCGCACCCACCTGGTGGGCGTGCTGACGCGGCGCGCCCTGGTCGGCGCGGTCAAGCGCGCCCGCGGCCAGTTCGTTCCCAATGCCGTGCAGGAAAACGGCCATCCCGCGTACTCGCTGTAACCCGACCCGACCGAGAGGACCACACACGACATGAGCAAGATTCACGTCTCCTGCACGATCAACGGCGAGTCCGAGGAGTTCCTCTGCGAGGCCCGTCAGAGCCTGCTGGAGGTCCTGCGCGAGGATCTCGGCTTCACCGGCACCAAGGAAGGGTGCAACGACGGCAACTGCGGCGCCTGCAGCGTCATGGTCGACGGTGTGCTCGTCGATTCCTGCCTGGTCCTGGCGGCCGAGGTGGATGGATCCGAGGTCACCACCGTCGAGGGGCTGGCCAGCGCCGACGGGCTGCATCCGCTGCAGCGGAAGTTCCTGGAGCACGCCAGCCTCCAATGCGGCATCTGCACGCCGGGGTTCCTGGTGGCGAGCAAGGCCCTGCTCGACGCCAATCCGAATCCGAGCGAGCACGACGTGCGCCACTGGCTGGCGGGCAACCTCTGCCGCTGCACCGGCTACGACAAGATCGTCCGCGCCGTTCTCGACGCGGCGGGTCAGGACGGTTGACGGCTCCGCACACCGGGCACACGAACCGGCGCCGGGTCTCGAGGAGGTTCGGCGCCGATTGCCTGCCCACCCGGCAATCGGGGGAATGATCCATGGCTGACGGCAACGGCAAGATCCGCGATTTCGGCGACCGGCAGTACAACGTGATCGGCACGCGTCCGATCCGCCACGACGGCACCGACAAGGTCACGGGCCGGGCCGTCTACGGCGGCGACGTGCGCCTTCCGGGACTGCTCTACGGGCAGGTGCTGCGCTCGCCCCACGCCCACGCCCGCATCCGCTCCATCGACACGACCGAGGCGTCGCGGGTGCCCGGTGTGCGCGCCGTCGTCACCGGCGCCGACCTGCCGGCCCCGGCCTCGGCCGACGAGATCGTCGACCTCGGCGAGGGGCCGGCGCGCATCAAGCACATGCGCGACAACGTGCTCGCTACCGACAAGGCGCTCTACCGCGGCCATGCCGTGGCGGGCGTGGCGGCCACCACCCTGCACGCCGCCGAGGAAGCCCTGGCCCTGATCGAGGTCGACTACGAGGTGCTGCCGGCGGCGGTGGACGTCCTCGACGCCATGGGCGAGAACGCGCCCATGCTGCACGAGGACATGACGACCCAGGAGTTCGGCGAGGACACGGGCCGCGGCAGCAACATCGCCTCCCACATGCGCCACGAGCTCGGCGACCTGGCCAGAGGTTTCGAGGAGGCCGCCGTCACCGCCGAGGCCGAGGTCCACACGGCGACCGTGCACCAGGGCTACATCGAGCCCCACAACGGCACCGCCACCTGGAGCCCGGACGGACAGCTCACCGTCTGGACCAGCACTCAGGGCGCCTTCACCGCCCAGAAGCAGATCGCCGCCATCCTCGGCCTGCCCGTCGGCAAGGTCCGCGTCGTGCCCCAGGAGATCGGCGGCGGCTTCGGCGGCAAGATCCCCAGCTATCTCGAGCCCGTCGCCGCCCTGCTGTCGCGCGAGACCGGCCAGCCGGTGAAGATCATCATGACCCGCGCCGACTGCTTCGAGGGCACGGGGCCGACACCGGGGTCCTGCGTGCGCGTGAAGATCGGCGCCAACGCCTCGGGCAAGCTCACCGCCGGCGAGGCCTGGATCGCCTTCGAGGCCGGCGCCTACCCCGGCTCTCCGGTCTTCGCCGCCGCCATGTGCGTCTTTTCCTGCTACGACTTCCCCAACGCCGTGGTCGACAGCTTCGACGTGGTCGTCAACAAGCCGCGCTCCTTCGCCTACCGCGCCCCGGGCTCCACCCACGTGGCCTTCGCCGTGGAGAAGGCCATGGACGAACTCGCCGAGAAGCTCGGCAAGGACCCCGTCGAGTTCCGCCTCGACAACGTCGCCGTCGAGGGCACCCGCCGTTCCGACGGCATCGTCTATCCCCGCATCGGGGCCAGGGAGTGCCTGGAGGTCCTGCGCGACTCCGAGCACTACCGCTCCGCCCTCGAAGGGCCGAACCGGGGACGCGGCATCGCCCTCGGGTACTGGTTCAACGTGGGCCTGAAGTCGGCGGTCACGGCCAGCGTCAACAACGACGGCACGGTGCAGCTCGTCGAGGGATCGACCGACATCGGGGGCACGCGCACCTCGGTGGCCATGCAGTTCGCCGAGGCCCTCGGTCTCGAGGCGGAGGACATCAACCCGAGCGTGGGCGACACCAGCGCCATCGGCTACACCGACGTCACCGGCGGCAGCCGCGTCACCTACGCCACCGGCTGGGCCGCCTACGAGGCCGCCCAGGACGTGAAGGACCAGATGATCGAGCGCGCCGCCAAGGTCTGGGAGGTGGATCCCGCCCAGGTGGAGTTCTCCGACGGCGCCTTCCGCACCACCGACGGCAGCCAGTCAATGCACTTCCGCGAGCTCGCCGGCAAGATCGACGACACGGGCGGCCCAGTCGTCGGCAGCGGGTCGGTGGACCCGGAATCGGGGGTGGGCGGCTCCTTCGCCGCCAACATCGCCGACGTCGAGGTCGACCCGGAGACCGGCAAGGTGACGGTGCTGCGCTTCACCGTGATCCAGGACGCCGGCAAGGCCATCCATCCCAGCTACGTGGAGGGCCAGATGCAGGGCGGCAGCGTGCAGGGGATCGGATGGGGGCTCAACGAGGAGTACTTCTACACCGAGGACGGCCGGATGGCCAACTCCACCTTCCTCGACTACCGCATTCCCACAACCCTCGACCTGCCCATGATCGAGACGATCATCGTCGAGGTGCCCAACCCGGGCCATCCCTACGGGGTCCGCGGCGTCGGCGAGGCTTCCATCGCCCCGCCGCCGGCGGCTCTGGCGGCGGCGATCAAGAGCGCCACCGGTTTGTCCCTCAACGAGTTGCCCATGCGCCCGGACCGGATCACCGCGGGGCTCGGATCCGGCGCCATCTCCATGGCGGCGGGCGACTGAGCCGATCCGTGCCGACCGTATGGGTGCCCGCGCCCTGGCGCGACAAGCTCACGGGCGGGCGGCAGCAGGTCGAGGTGGCGGGTGAGACCGTCCGCCAGGTGATCGAATCCCTCGAGACGCAGTACCCCGGCTTCCGTCAGCGCATCGTCGACGAGGAGAAGGACCGGATCCGCCCGGACATCGCCGTCTCCGTCGATGGCGAGGTGTCGGCCGAGGGCATGCGCCGGCAGGTGGGGGCGTCCAGCGAGGTCCACTTCCTGCCGGCCATCAGCGGGGGATCCCTCCGGCCTCGATGACCCGCCGCGCCCCCGCGGCGCCGGCTCCGCATCCCCCTCCCGTGACCGTCTTCGACGACACCCACCACGAAGGCTTCCTCTCCCGGGGGTACCTGCGCCTCGGCAAGGTGGCGGCGCCGGAGGAGTTGGCCGGCCTTCAGCGCCGGATCGACGACCTCATGCTCGGGCGAGTCCGCTATCCCAACATGCGGATGCAGCTCTTCGAAACCGGTACCGGGAAGCTGCGGCGGACGCTGGGGAACGAGGCGGCGACCCTGTCGTACCGGCGCATCGACGACCTGGAGCAGGATCCCCTGTTCCTGGCCTACATGCAGCAGCCCTTGTTTCAACGGATCTGCCGACGCTGCGTCGGCGAGGTCGTCTCCGTCTTCCGGTCCATGTTCATGAACAAGCCGGCCCGGTGGGAGCAGACCCTGCCCTGGCACCAGGACGTGGGGGCCGGCTGGGGGATCGACCGCAATCCCATCGTCACCGTGTGGACGGCCCTCGACGAGGCGACGGCGGCCAACGGCGCCATGGAGATCGTCCCCGGCAGCCATGCCCATGGGGTGATCAACGAACGCCACTTCCTGACACCGGAAGAGGAGACCCGCTACGCGCCCCCCGACAAGGTGGAGACTCTCGAGGCCGAGGCGGGGGAGGCGATCCTGCTGCACAACCTGATGCTGCACCGGTCGGGGACGAATCCGACGGACCGCCCCCGTCGCGCCTTCAGCTCCACCTACATGGAGGCCGGCACCCGCACCCTCGACACGGGGATGACCTTTCCCGTCGTCTTCGGCCCCGGGGCCCTCGATCCCGCCACCGTGAGCGGCAAGAGGGCGGAGCTGGTGGAGAAGTTCTACGGCTGACCCGCGTCCGTCGACCCGAAGCCCCCGCCACCCCGTTCCGACGCGTCCAGCTCGTCCACCTCCTCCCAGGAGGCGCGGGTCACCGGCGCGATAACCAGCTGGGCGACCCGCTCTCCCGGCTCGATCCGCTGCGGCTCCGCCGACAGATTGACGAGGATCACCCCCACCTCCCCGCGGTAGTCCGCGTCGATCGTGCCCGGGGCGTTGAGGACGGTGAGACCGCGCTTCAGCGCCAGGCCGCTGCGGGGGCGCACCTGGCCCTCGTACCCGGGGGGGATCTGCAGCCGCAGGCCCGTCGGCACCAGGACCCGCTCTCCCGGGGCGAGGTCGATCCCCTCCGGCAGATGGGCGCGCAGGTCCATGCCGGCGCTGTGGGGCGTCTCGTACCGCGGCGGGCCGTGGCCGGAGTCGACAATCACGCGGATCCGAAGACCGCCGCCGCTCATGAAGACACCCCGCGGCCAGCGCCTGCAGGGTGCGAGCCTCCAGGGGGGGCCGCGATGAGGCCGCCGCTGCCGCCACCGGCTAACAATTGAGCCGCTCTCCGTACTGACGGAGGTAGTAGGCCCTGTAGTCCTCCCGGTTGCGGATCTTTCGCCACCAGGACTCGTGATCGACGTACCACTGCACGGTGCGGTCCATCGCCTCCTCGACGCTGACCGCCGGGGACCATCCCAGGCGCCGGATGCGGCTCGAGTCGAGGGCATAGCGCAGATCGTGGCCGGCCCGGTCTTCGACGAACTGCAGCAGCCCCTCCGGCTTGCCCAGCCTCCCGAGGATCGCCCGCGCCACCTCGATGCCGGTGGCCTCGTTCTCCCCGCCCACGTTGTACACCTGTCCGGGCTCTCCGAAATGGAGCACCCGGTCGATGGCCGCGCAGTGATCGTCCACGTAGAGGTGATCGCGCACCTGCAGCCCGTCGCCGTAGACCGGCAGGGGCAGGTCGTCGATGGCGTTGGTGATGAACAGCGGCACCCGCTTCTCGGGGTACTGGTAGGGACCGATGGTGTTCGAGGCCCGCGTGACGAGGGTGGGCACGCCATGACTGACGTTGAAGGCGCGGACCAGCAGCTCGGCGCTGGCCTTGGTCGCCGAGTACGGGTTCCGCGGCTTCAGGGGCTCGTCCTCGTCCCAGGCTCCCTCGTCGATGCTGCCGTAGACCTCGTCGGTGCTGACCTGGTGATAGCGCTCGACGCCGTGGCGGCGAGCCGCGTCGAGGAGCACGTAGGTCCCGTGGACGTTGGTGCTCAGGAAATCGGCGCTGCCGAGGATGCTGCGGTCCACGTGACTCTCGGCGGCGAAGTTGACGACCCAGTCGGCCTCCGCCACGAGGGGGCCGACCCGTCCGGCGTCGCAGATGTCGCCGTGGACGAAGCGGTAGCGCGGGTCCTGCTCGATGTCGCTCAGGTTGGCCGGGTTCCCGGCGTAGGTCAGCTTGTCGAGGTTGACGACCTCGTAGTCGGGGTGCTCCCGCAGCACGTGGCGCACGAAGTTGGCCCCGATGAAGCCGCAGCCGCCCGTGATCAGCAGGGATCTGGCCATCTTCAGCCCACCGGGTCCGGGCGCCCTGGGTCCTCGCCGGGACCGGGGCCCGGGCGGCCGACGCTGACGTAGTCGAAGCCGAGTCCGGCCATCTCCCGCGGATCGTAGAGGTTACGGCAGTCCAGCAGCCTCGGCGCCGCCAGACCCGCCCGGATGCGCGGCCAGTCGAGGTTGCGGAACTCGTTCCACTCCGTCATCAGCACCAGGGCATCGGCCCCCTCGGCGGCGGCGTAGGGATCGCCGCAACAGCCCAGGGCCGGGAGCACGGCCGCGGCGAGGTCCATGGCCGCGGGGTCGTAGGCCTGTACCGCGGCGCCCTCGCCAAGCAGGGTCTCGGCCATCTCCAGGGCCGGCGCTTCGCGGATGTCGTCGGTGTCGGGCTTGAAGGACAGCCCGAGCAGGCAGACGGTGCGGCCCTCGAAGCCCCCCAGCAGGCCTCGAAGCTTGTCGACCATCCGCTGGCGCTGGATCGAGTTGCTGCGGTCGATGGCCTGCAGCACCGGGGCTTCCACCTCCTTGTTGCGCGCCGTCGCCGCCAGGCCCTGCACGTCCTTCGGGAAGCAGCTGCCGCCGTAGCCGGCGCCGGCGCCGAGATTGCGGGGACCGATGCGATCGTCGAGGCCCATGCCGCGGGCCACGGCGGCCACGTCGGCATCGCAGGCCTCGCACAGGCTGGCGATCTCGTTGATGAAGGAGATCTTCGCCGCCAGCATCGCGTTGGAGGCGTACTTGATCATCTCCGCGCTCTGCAGGTCGGTGAGGACCATGGGCACGTCGCGCTCGTAGAGGGGCCGGTAGAGGTCGATGACGGCGTCCCTGGCGCGCCGGCTGGAGGCGCCGATGACGACCCGGTCGGGATGGAGGAAGTCGTCGATCGCCGAGCCCTCGCGCAGAAACTCGGGGTTGGAGACGACGTCCACGTCGGCATCCGGCCCTTCGGCGGTGATGATCGACCCAACCTCGCCGCCCGTGCCCACGGGGACCGTGGACTTGTTGACGACGATCTTGTAGTCCTCCGTGTAGCGCCCGATGGAGCGCGCCGCCTCATGGACGTACGACATGTCCACCTCCCCCGCCGGCAGGGAGGGAGTGCCGACGCAGATGAAGACGATCTCGGAGGATTTGACGGCGAAGGCGACGTCGGCGGAAAACGACAGCCTCCCGCGGTCGCGGTTGCGCCCCACCAACTCCTCGAGTCCCGGCTCGTAGATCGGCAGGTGACCATCGCGCAGCCGGTCGACCCGTCTCTCGTCGATGTCGAGGCAGAGGACGGCGTTGCCGAGATCGGCCAGGCAGGCGCTCGTCACCAGGCCCACGTAGCCGCTGCCCATGGTGCAGATTCGTCTCACGAAAGGTTCCCCGGAAGGCCGATGTCAACCGAGATAGCGGACCCGGTTGCGCTCCAGGCGGACGGCGAGTTCCTCGATGTCGACGCCCTTGAGGCGGGCCAGTTCCTCGGCCACCTCCCGCACCCTCCGCGGATGGCCGGCCACCCCCCCCACCGGCACCGGGGCGTCGGTCTCGAGCAGCAGCAGATCGTCGTCGATCTCGCAGGCCACCGCGGCGGCGGCCGGGTCCGAGATCACGGAGGGTCCCACCGAGATGAAGAGCCCCTCGTCGTTGCAGATGCGCACGAGCTTCTTGGAATGGGTGAACCAGTGCAGCTGGGCCTTCAGGCCCGTGTCCCGGTGGAACGCGGCGGCGGCCTCCATCACCTGCCGCGGACAGCGCCGCGAGTGCAGGTTCACCGGCTTGCGGTGGCGGTGGGCCAGCTCGAAGTGACGCTCCAGCGCCCGGGTCTGCTCGGCCTGCTGATCGGGGGCGACCGCCCACTTGTGGTCCAGACCCGTCTCGCCGACGATGGCGGCTTCCCCCAGGCGGGCCGCGAGCAGCTCCAGGTCGGGCTCGATCCCCGCCAGACCGCGCCTGGTCACCTCCACCGGATGCACCCCCAGGCCCGGGATGACGCGGCCGGGGAAGCGGCCGGCCAGGTCGAGCACGGCCTCCATGGAGGCCGCGTCCTGGGCGACGGCGGCGAGGCGGTCGACGCCGGCCGCCGCCGCTGCCTCGAGCACGGGCTCCGGGGGGTCGAACTGGTCGAGGTGGCAGTGGCTGTCGGTGAGGGACAGGGCCACGGGGTCAGGCCGTCAGCCCGGTGGTCTCGTCCACGCCCAGCATCAGGTTCAGGCACTGCACGGCGTTGCCGGAAGCCCCCTTGCCGAGGTTGTCCTCCCTCCCCACCAGCACCAGTCCGACCTCCGGGCGGCCGAAGACGAACAGGTCGAGCCGGTTCGTGTGATTCGCGCCTCCGAGTTCGAGAAACCGCCCGCCGCGCAGATGGTCCGGCGACTCGGCGGGATCGACGGGCCGCACGAAAGGCTCCCCGGCATAGCGGCTCGCCCACACCTCGAAGACCTCTGCCGCCGTCGTACCCCTCCGGCGCCAGGCCGCGGCCGGAACGGGCGTGCTGGTGAGCATGCCGCAGTAGCTGTGGTCGACGGAGGGCACGAACAGGGGAGGGTGCTGGCTGAGGCTGAAGCGCTGCATCTCCGCCAGGTGCTTGTGATCGCCCTCTAGCCCGTACAGGCACAGGGGAAACCCCGCCTCGCCGTCGGCGCCGGGGCGGTCTCGGTACTCCTCGATCATGCGCCGGCCGCCGCCGGAGTAGCCGGAGACGGCGTTGACGGTGAGGGGCGTGGCGGCGTCGAGGAGACCGGCCTCGATCAGGGGGCGCACGGCGAGGATGAAGCCCACGGGGTAGCATCCGCAGTTGGCCACCCGGGGCGCCGTGCGGATCGCCCGGCGCTGCTCCGGCGACAGCTCCGGGAGGCCGTAGACCCAGTCGGGGTCGACGCGCCGGACGGTGCTGGTATCGATGACGCGGGTGCCCGAGCCGGGAGCCAGCAGCGCCAGCGCCTCGGCGGCGGCGTCATCCGGCAGGCACAGGATGGCGAGGTCGGCCTCGTCCAGAAGGCGGCGCCGCGCTCCCGGATCCTTGCGGTCCTCGTCGGCGATCAGGCGCAGGTCGAGATCGGCGCGTCCTGCCAGCAGCTCGCGGATGCGCAGGCCCGTCGTACCTTCCTGACCGTCGATGTAGATCGCAGGGCGGCTCACGGGGCGCTCCGCAAATGAATAATTATTCCAAAATAGATAATAAATACTAACTCTTGAGCTCCCCGGAGTCAACCGACGACAGGCCGGGATGGAGCCGCCGCCGCAACCGCGGATGGGTCTACCCGGACGTCGTGGCCGCGGAGGCGGCCGGCTGGAAAGCGCTCGAGTTCTACGTGCGCCGCTATCCGCACTCCACCGAGGCGCAGTGGCGCCGGCGGTTTGAGGAGGGCAGGATCCGCGGCCCCGGCGGACCTCTCGGCCCCGAGGAGCGCCTGCGCTCCGGCCAGCGCCTGGAGTACCACCGGCCGCCCTGGACCGAGCCGCCCGCACCCCGACGCTTCGACGTGATCCGGGACGACGGCGACCTGCTCGCCGTGGCCAAGCCGCCGGGGCTGCAGGTCCTGCCGGCGGCGGAGTTCCTGGAGAACACCCTTCTGCACGCGGTCCGGGAAGGGTTGGGAGGACGTCCGGCGCCGGCCCACCGGCTGGGCCGCGGCACCTCCGGGATCGTGCTCTTCGCGCGCTCGGCGGAGGCTCGCCGGGGACTGGCGGCCGCCTTCGAGAACCGCCGCGTCCACAAGCTCTACCGCGCCCTCGTGCAGGGCCTCGACATGAAGGACCGGTTCGCGGTGGAGACACCCATCGGCCCCGTGGCCCATGCCCACCCCGGCCAGGTCTTCGCCGCCCGCCCCGACGGCCGCCCGGCCGTCTCCCACGTACGGGTGATCGAGCGCCGCCCCGCCGACGGCGCCACTCTCGTGGAGGTGGAGATCCCCACCGGACGGCCGCACCAGATCCGCATCCATCTGGCGGCGGCGGGGTTTCCGCTGGTGGGGGAACCGCTCTACATCGCGGGGGGGCGGCCTCGACAGCCGGCGGCCGGGCAGAAGCCGACGCGGCCCGGAGACATGGGCTACCACCTGCACGCCATGCAGGTCAGCTGCGCCCACCCCGTCGAGCTTTCGCGGATCAGCCTGTACTGCCGGCCGCCGGAGGAGCTGCTGCCCGCCGGCGAACGGTGGAGGCCGCCGGGTGCCTGCGCTCGCGGTCTCGGGTGAATCGTTCGGCGGTACAATCCCCGGACCGGCGCTCTCGTCGTACGCGAAGCTGCGCGCCAGTCCCTATCCCCAGCTCTCGCGCTTGATCCGCTTGTCCTCGATCCCCAGCCCGCCCAGGATGGCCATCATGTGCTCGACGAACTTCGGCTCCGGCTCCTCGCCGCGTTCCCGGGCTTCCTTCCGCTCCCAGGGCAGCACCCCGGGCCCGCAGCAGTAGACCATCGACTCTTCCGGATCGATGCGGCTCTCGATCAGCTCGAGGTCGATCCGCCCCCGCCGCGCCTGCGGCTCCACGCCCTCCGGATCCTCCCGGGTGATGCAGTGGAGGATCTCGAGGTGGTCGGGATGCCGCTCGGCGAGACGGGCGAAGTCGTCGTAGTAGATGATGTCTCCCTTCGTCTTGCTGCTGTAGAGCAGGACGTGGCGCAGACCGTCGCCGGCGTGCAGGGAGTGCTTGATGAGGGCGAAGTTGGGGACGATCCCGGAGCCGGCGCAGATGTGGAGGATCCGGCGGGTGCCCTCTGCCGCCGCCGAGAGGGTGTACGGCCCGGTGAAGCCGCGGATCTCCAGCCTGGTGCCCGGGGGACACTGCCGGGCCAGCGGCGGGGACAGCACGGGGGGGTACTTCGACTCGCCCGGCCAGTAGGTCTCCTCCTTGATCGTGATCAGGAGGTGCTTCTCGTGGGGGGCCGAGCCCATGGAGTAGGCCCTCGGCTTCTCCCGGGCGCTCTTGATCTCCTCCAGGTAGGCGATCGTCTGCTGGAGAAACCCGAACTGGTGGGGGTCGATGGTGATGAACTGTCCGGCCTCGTAGTCGCGCGGCTCGTCGCCGATGTCGAGGAACAGGCTCGCCGTGTCGTGGGTCTCCTGCCGGACCTCGGCGACGACGGCCTCCATCTCCCGCACCTTGCGCCGGGGCCTGCGCGGGGCCGAACCGGTCAATCCAGTCCCTTCTCTTTCAGGTGGGCCTTCATCCTGGCGATGACGCCGTCGTCGTCCTCGCACTCGGCCACCAGCCGGGTGAACTCCTCGGCCGACATCCGCACGTTCTGCAGAAACCGCTGGTCCGCCGGACAGGGATAGATGTAGGCGCCGATGCGGCCCTGGTCGGTGGCCCGCGCCTTGTCGGTGATGCGGGCCAGCCACGGGATGTCGCCGATGACCAGCCCCCGCGCCCGGGGTTTGAAGTCGAAGGATTGGCTATCGCTCACGGGGTCGATCCTGGAAGGAGAGGGTGTGGTTGGCGCCGAGCCGGCGGCGCAACTCGGCGGTGAGTGGGTCCGCGCTGAGGGGCTCGATCAGCTTGCGCGCCAGGGGAGGGGGGAGGGCGCCGGCGCCGTCCCGGCGCCAGCGCCCGGCCAGCAGCAGATGGTAGATCAGGTGGTGCCCGTCGAGGCAGGATCGCGACCCCTCGTCGAGGCCGCAGCCCGCGAGGCTGCCGGGGTCGAGCAGGCACGTCTCCGCCGGCCCTTCGGCGTCGGCGATCGAAGTATACTGAACGGCTCTTCGGGGGGTCCAGTCCCAGCCGATCTTGGACAACTCGAGGAAGGTCAGGCGCACTCCGCCGGCGTCGACGACGATGTTCCCCGGCTGGTAGTCGGTGGGCCCGAGACAGGACGGGAACCGCGCCAGTCGACGGTGCAGCCGCCGCAGGGATCGTTCCGCCAGCGCCGGCCAACCGCCGCCGGGCGGCAGCAGGTCCCGCAGGACGGTGACGGCCTCCTCCCCCGCCTCCGCCCAGGCGCGCTCCAGATCCCGGCGGGAAGCCCCGGGGGCCGCCCGTCCCTCCCACTCGCCCTCCGACAGGGCCGTCTCGATGCGAACGATCCCGCGCCAGACCGCCGCCAGCCACCGGCGTCGAGTGCCCGGATCCCTCTCCACGGGCAGCACCTCGGCGAGGGTGCGCGGACCGACGTACTCGAGGAGGATGATCTGGGCCTCGGGGTCGGCGCCGAAGGCGGCAGGCACCGGAGAGCCGCGGCGGCGAAGGTGACGCAGGACCTCGACCTCGAGGCGCACCAGGTCGTGAGGCTCGCCGCGGGTCAGCAGCCCCTGGAGCTGGTGCTTGGCCACCACCCGCCCGCCGTCCGACAGATCCAGGCGCCAGACGTCTTCGGCGATCCGGTGGATGGCGGCCACCGCCGGACGGCCGGGAACCAGCCCGGGCACGACCTCTCGCAGACGGTCGTGGACCGCCGCCGTCCACTGGGCCTCGGTGGGCGGCGCGCCGGCCGCCACTAATCGAAGAGGATGACCTGAGCGACCACCTTGCCGGCCTGGCAGTTGTGGCCGGGGTGGTCGTTCATGGCGAGAAACAGGGTGCCCTCGCAGTCGGCCAGGGTGTCGCAGCGGCTGCCCACGGCGAAGACCGGGCCGTCGCCGATGCGGGCGATCAGGGCGCCCACGTTGGCCCCGGGCATCAGGTAGCCCTCGTCGGCGGTGTGGTTGTAGACGCCGTCTGCGCCGCACCAGGCGATCTGGTCGCGCATGTCGGGCGACCAGGTCTCCTCCACGTCGAAGACGACTCGCTGCCCCTGGCGCACCGAGATCAGGGTGTCCTGCCAGGTGGGGCTCGGCCGCACGGTTCGCAGAATGGTAAGGGCCATGCAGGCTACGCTAACCGTTTTCGGCAGCGGCAGCAATCACCCGAGGCCGGCCTCAATCCAGCTCCGGTCCCAGGCGCAGCGAGTGGGTCTTGATGAGGCAGAACACGGGCAGCCCGGGCGCCAGGCCCAGCTCTCCCACGGCCTCGGGGGTGACCTTGACCGCCAGGCGCCGGCCCACGTCGACGTGGACCAGCCGGGTGGCGCCCACCTCGGCGATCTCCGTGACCTTCCCGGCGAGAGCGTTGCGCACGCTCAGCCCCTCGGGCGCCACCCGCGTGAGGATGACGTCGTCGGCCCGCAACCCGAGGAACAACCGCGTGCCCACCGGCCGGTCGCACCAGGGGATGCGCAGCTCCTGGCCGGCGCAGCGCGCCCGGCAGGCGCCGCTCTCCCCATCGCTGGCCACGATCTCCACGGGCAGGACGTTCTCGAAGCCGAACTCGTCGACGAGAGGCAGCACCCTCGGGTCGGAGGCGATGCGGAAGAAATCGCCGTGGGCGACGACGCGCCCCCGGTCGAGGACGATCACCTCGCGGGTCAGCTCCAGGATCTCCGCCGCCGAGTGGCTGACGTAGAGGACGGGGATTCCGAGGTCGGAGCGCACGTGCCGCAGGTAGGGGATGATGCGGCTCTTGAGGCCCTGGTCGAGGGAGGCCAGGGGCTCGTCCATCAGCAGCAGCCGCGGCGAGGCCAGCAGCGCCCGGCCCAGGGCCACGCGCTGGCCCTCGCCGCCGGACAGGTTCCGCGGCCTGCGGTCGAGGAGCGGTCCGATCTCGAGCAGTTCGGCGATCCGCCCGGGCTCGAAGCGTCGCTGCGCCGCCGGCAGCAGGTCGTAGCCGAAGCGCAGGTTGTCCCCCACGCTCAGGTGCGGAAACAGCAGGTCCTGCTGGAAGACGCAGCCCAGCCGCCGCGCCTCCGGGGGCAGGTCGATGCCGGTCTCGGCATCGTAGAGGACCTCGCCGTCCAGCTCGACGCGGCCGGCCTCCGGCCGCAGCAGACCGGCGACCATGTTGAGCAGCGAGGTCTTGCCGCTTCCGGAGGGCCCGAAGACGGCGGTGGCCGCACCCCCGCAACGGACGTCCAGGTCGAACTCGAAGTCCGCCAGGCGGCGCCTCAGGCGCAGGGTCAGCACGGCTTCACCCGCGCTTCCTGCGGCGCGCCGCCCACTCGCTGCCCAGCAGGGCCGCCAGCGACACGGCCACCGAGATCCACACCAGCCGCAGGGCGGCCGCCTCGCCGCCGGGCTGGTTGAGGCTGGTGTAGATGGCCAGCGGGATCGTGCGAGTCTCGCCCGGAATGTTGGCGGCGAAGGTGATGGTGGCCCCGAACTCGCCGAGGCTGCGGGCGAAGGCGAGCAGTGCGCCCACCCAGAGCCCGGACGCCGCCAGCGGCAGGGTGACGGTGAGGAAGGCCCGCACCCGCCCCGCCCCGAGGGTCCGCGCCATCCCCTCCAGGCGCGGGTCCACGTCCTCGATGGCCAGCCGCACCGCCCTCAGGGACAGGGGAAAGGCGACCACCGCCGAGGCCAGGGCCGCCCCCTTCCAGTCGAAGGCCAGGGACAGTCCGATACCGTCCAGCAGAGGCCCCAGGAGCCCCCGCTTTCCGAACAGGCGCAGCAGCAGGTAGCCGGTGACCACGGGCGGCAGTACCAGGGGCAGGTGGCAGAGTCCGTCCAGGACGAACTTGCCGGGGAAGTCGCGCCGCGCCAGCAGCCATCCCAGGGCGACCGCCGCGGGCAGGCTGAGGAGGACGCAGGCCAGGGCCACGCGCAGCGACAGCCCCAGCACCTCCCACTCCTGGGGGGTGAGCAAAGGGCTACTCCACCGGGGGCGGAGGGTCGCCGCCGAGGACGGTGAAGCCGTGCCGGCGGAAGACCGCCGCCGCCGCGGTCGACCGCAGCCGCCCGAGAAGCTCCCGCACCGCCGGGGAGTCTCGGCCGGCGGCCACCGCCGCGGGATAGCGGATCGGCGCGTGCAGACTGTCCGCCAGTTCCGCCGCCACCCGCACCCGCCGGCTGACGGCGGCATCGGTGGCGTACACGACGCCGGCCTCGCACTCGCCGCGCTCGACGTAGAGAAGGGCGGCGCGCACATCGGGGGCCGGGGCGAGTCGGTGCTTCAGCGCCGGCCACCAGCCCAGGGCCCGCAGCGCCTGGCGGGCGTAGATCCCGGCCGGGACGTGGTCGGGATCGCCCAGGGCCAGGCGCCCACGGAAGGCTCCCGCCAGGTCGAACCCGGGCCGGGGCTCGACCTCCAGGCCGCTGCCCGCCGGCGTGACCACCACCAGGCGGTTGGCGAGCAGGTCGAAGCGCGTCCCGGCGTCGATGCGCCCCTTCTCCTGGAGGTAGTCCATCCACCGCGGATTGGCCGACACGAAGAGATCGGCGGGGGCGCCAGCATCGATCTGCCGCGCCAGCGACGAGGAGCCGGCAAAGGAGAGCCGCACCCGCGGGAAGGTGTGGCGCGGCAGGATCTCGGTGAGCGCGCTGGTCAGGCTGGCGGCGGCGAAGAGCCCCACCGCCGACCCTCCGTGGGCCGACTCCTGCGCCCAGGTATCGGCGGCGGCCAAGTGGAGGACAGCGGCCAGGCGCAGTGCCTGCGCCCACCGGCGGGGGACGGTCACGGGGCCTCCAGGCAAGGGTCCACGGAGCCCGGCAGAGATTGCGGCCCCCGGCCGCAAGCGTCAATGGCCGGGGGCTTCCCCCCGCGCTACCTTCCCGCCCCATGTCACCCGGACCTCTCGACTCTCTCGACCTCCTCACCGGGATGCTGCAAGTCCCTTGCCCCTCCGGCCGCGAGGAGCGCATGGCGGCCTTTCTGGCCGGCGAGCTGAGCGCCCTCGGCGCCAGGCCCCGCCAGGACGGCCAGGGCAACCTCTGGGTCGAGATCGCCGGCCGCGATCCGGGACCCGGGGTGGCCATCGCCAGTCACACCGACGAGATCGGCATGGTAGTCACCGCGGTGGAGGCCGACGGCGCCCTTCGCGTGCAGCGCTCCGGCGGGCTCCACCCCTTCAAGCTCGGCGAGGGGCCGGTGGTGCTCGTCGCCGACGGCGGCGACGTGCCCGCTCACCTGAGCTTCGGCTCCACCCACACCAGCGATCCCGAAGATCCGATGACCGGGTTCGCCCAGGGCCGCCACGGAATCACCTGGGCGCACACCCGCCTGATCACCGGGCGGTCCCCCCGGGAACTGGCCGACCTGGGGGTCCGGGTGGGCACCTGCGCCGTGCCGTCGGCCGGCGTGCGGGGGCCGAACGTCTTCGGCCCCGAGGAGGATCCCCTGGTCTCGGCCTGGATCTTCGACAACCGCGGCGGCAGCCTGACGCTGCTCAAGCTGTATGAGCGCCTGCGGCAGGCCGGCCTCGAGCCGAGGCGGACCCTGCACCTCTGCTTCCTCGTTCAGGAGGAGACGGGACTCCTGGGCGCCAGGGGCTGGGTGCGCCGCAACGAGGTGGAGACCTTCATCGCCGTCGACTCCACGCCCATGCCGCGGGGCACCTCCCTCGAGCTCGACGGGAGGCCCGCCACCTGGTCGCGCGACAGCCGGGTCCACTTCCACCAGGGCCTGATCGCGGAGCTGGACGAGGCCGCCGTTCGCGCCGGGACGGGCCTTCAGTACGCCGTCTACTCGGCCGCCGCATCCGACGCCACCGGCGTGCTCGAGGCCGGCGGCGCCCCCCGCTGCGCCACCATCGGCTATCCGCGGGAGAACTCCCACGGCTACGAGGTTGTGCGCTGGACGGTCTTCGACAATCTGGAACGGACCCTCTTCGAGTACGTCGCCGCCCTCTGAAGGCCGCCCTTGGAGCTCGCCGCTCTGCAGGACCGCCGCCTGGCCCTCCTGGGTCTCGGCGTCGAGAACCAGGCCCTGGGCCGCTGGCTGGCCTCTCGGGGACTCGGCTTCGCCGTCTGCGATGCAGATCCCGCCCGCCGCCTCGATGGTGACCCCTGGAAGGGGGCGGTCCGGAACTGGCGCCTCGGTCCCGGGTGCTTCGACCGACTCCACGACTTCGATCTGCTCTTCCGCTCCCCCGGCATCCCGGCCCTGCGCCCGGAGCTGGAGCAGGCCCGCCGGCGCGGCACGGAGGTCAGCAGCCAGACCGCGCTCTTCCTCGAACGCTGCCCGGCGCCGGTGATCGGCATCACCGGGACCAAGGGCAAGGGCACGACCGCCTCCCTCCTGGACTCGATCCTGCGGCGGGAGCCCGGTCTGTCCCCACACCTGGGGGGCAACATCGGAATACCGCCCGTCAGCTTCCTCGACGACCTGTCCGCTGCAGACGTGGTCGTGCTGGAGCTCTCCAGCTTCCAGCTCCAGGATCTGGATCGAAGCCCCCACGGGGCCGTGATCCTGCCCGTAACCCTCGACCATCTCGACTACCACGCCAGCCGGGCGGAGTACGTCGAAGCCAAGGCGGCGATCTGCCGCGGCCAGGGCCGCGGCGACTGGGTCCTCTCCAACGCCGACGACGCCACCGCCGGCGAGCTCGCCGCGCGGAGCCCTGGACGGAGCCTCGGGTTCCGGGCCGCGCCGCCCCTGGAGGGCGATGGCTGCTGGAGCGAGGGGGGCGAGATCCGCTGGCGGGAGGACGGCCGGGTCGAGAGCCTGGCCGCGGTGAGCGATCTCCGTCTGCGGGGGACCCACAACCTCGCCAACGCCTGCGCCGCCGCCGGGGCGGCGCGCCTGTGCGGCGCTTCCGCCGCGGCCGTCGGACAGGGTCTGAGCGCCGTCGAGTCCCTCCCGCACCGCCTCGAGGAGGTGGCAGAGCGGGGCGGCGTGCTGTTCGTCAACGACTCCCTGGCGACGACGCCGGAGGCGGCGGCGGCGGGCCTGGCGGCGTATGCCGGCCGAGCGGTGGTCCTCATCGCCGGGGGAGCCTCCAAGGGCGGGACCTTCGAAGGACTGGGAACCGCCATCGCCCGGTCGGCGGCGGCCCTGGTGACCCTGGGAGAGGAGGGTCCGGCCATCGCCGCCGCCGCCAGGGCCGCCGGATTCCGCGGACCGGAGGCCGCCGACTGCCCGTCCATGGAGGCGGCGGTCCACGGGGCCGCCGGGCTGGCCCCGGCCGGCGGCGTCGTGCTGCTGTCGCCGGGCTGCGCCAGCTTCGGCATGTTCTCCGGCTATGCCGCCCGGGGAGAGGCCTTCAGGGCCGCCGTCGGTTGACACCGGCCCGAGGCGGGAGAGGCCGACCGGCGGGACTCCGCTGCTGGATCCCGACGAACCCGCGCCGCCCGAACCGGGGACGCTTTTTCCCTTGACATTGTGCCAGAGCCCCGGATAGGTTGATCCGCGTTGCATCGGAACTCACCAGATGGACTTCGGGGAGCTTTCAAGAGCCGGATGATCAGCCGAATCCCACATTCCCCCTCGCACCCGATCAGGTTTACGGGTCAGCAGGCGGCGTTCTCCGGGACGACCGCCCCCTCCGCCTCTGGCGGCTGCCGGGGCGTATCGGGCCCGGCCGAAGGGGGGATGGGGTTCCACCGGCTCCACAGGAACGAGATCACCCCGATGACCGTCCCCGGTTCCACCGTGGGCGGGGCGGTCATCAAGCCCCGGACGGGGCCTGCAGCGGGAGGAGATCCCGGAGGTTGAATCGCTGAAGCGACAGCGACGACAGCCGTGGGGATCGGATCCCAACGGCTTTTGCCAGCCGGCTGCAGGCTCCCGCAAGGGGAACACCTGCAGCCGGTTTTTTTGTTGCATCCGGAGTCCGCCGGGGTCGCTCCCCACGGACTCCGAAGAAGCGCGGGACCCGCGATCGGTACGGCACGCGGGCCGGCGCCGGAACCTCCGTCGACGGATGGGGGTTCACAATTCGGGGGCGGTGTCCGCAGGACCGGGCCCACTCACCGCCCGCCGGCATCCACCCGCCCGGCGGGGTCACGGCTGCTGGAACAGGAGGCCAGCGTCGTCCCGCCCGAACTCGCGAACCCCCCGCGGCGGCGAGACCGCGGCGACGTTCGCATGCATCGCGAGAGGAAGGAGACCGATGCAGAAGGTCCCGAGAGAGTGGATCGAAAGAGCAGCCCGGGTCTACAACAGCAACGCCGAGGCCAGCAAGGCTCTTGGCATCGCGGGGGGCACCTTCGGCCGCCTCTGCCGCCAGTACGGAATCGAGACTCCCTTCGCCCGCCAGCGCAACGCCCGCCAGGCGGCGCGGTCCCGGGCCTAGGAGACACGGACCCGGCTCCGACGCGAGAGCCGGAGAGAGGGCTGCCCCCGGCAGCCGCGAGACAATCCTCGACCAACGCCCGCCGGTCCGGGCGCCACCGGGCCGGCGGGCGCTACTTTTCCGCACCATGACGAGCCCACCCCCCCGACTGATCGAGGCCGCCTCTCCCGAGGTCGAGGCCAGGCTCCAGGCGGCCCTGGGCCGGGAGGAGGCCCTGATCCAGGTCCAGACCGACATGGCGGCGGACGGCAGGGCCTTCGGCTGCCGCTGGCTGGCCGCCTCCTCCCGCCGCATCGTCGTCGTCGACGAGGCCTCGGCCAACGGCGCCCTGTCGATCCCGATGGCGGAGGTGGCGCGGGTGCGCACCGAGCCCCTCGTCGGCGGTGGACGGCTCGAGATCGAGCGCCGCTCGGCCCCGACGGTGGCGATCCCCTACACCCGGTCGATGGCGGAGAAGCTCTCCGAGGCGGCCCGGGGGCTGGAGCAGCTGCGCGCCGGCGAGCCCTTTCTCATCACCCCCCGCCTCGCGCGCCTGAGGTGCGAGAAGTGCTCGCGCCTGCTGCCGGAACAGGACGGGATCTGTCCGGCCTGCATCCGCAAGTGGTCGACCCTCAAGCGCATCGCGCGCTACATGGCGCCGTACCCCTGGAAGGTCGTGACCCTGGCCATCGCCTCCCTGGTGACCACCGGCGCGGAACTGGCGTCACCGCTGGTGATCCGGCATCTCATCGACGAGGTCCTGGTGCCCCCGCCCACGGACGGCAGCCCGGCAGATCCGGAGTCCCGCCTCCGGCTGCTCGGCCTTCTGGTTCTGGCCCTGGTGGGGATCCGCCTGGTCAGCTGGGCCGCCGAGTGGGTCCACGGGTGGATCGCCGCCTGGCTCGGCGCCCGGTCCACGGCCGACATCCGCGGCGAGCTCTACCGCCGGCTGGAGATGTTGTCGCTGCAGTTCTACGACAAGCGCAAGGTCGGAGCCCTCATGTCGCGGGTCACGCGCGACACGGGCCGGCTCCAGGACTTCCTCGTCGATGGCCTCCCCTACCTGATCATCAACAGTCTGATCATCTTCGTCATCCTCGGCATCCTGCTCTGGCTGAGTTGGGAGCTGACGATCTACGCGCTGATCCCGGTTCCCTTCATCATGATGTGGGGCGCCTTGTTCTGGAAGCGCCTGCGCCGGCTGTTCACACGCTGGGGCGAGATGTGGTCGAACCTGACCGATCGCACCGCCGAAGCCCTCACCGGCATCCGGGTGGTCAAGGCCTTCGCCCAGGAGGGCCGTGAGATCGGCGCCTTTGCGCGCCTGAATCGCAGGATCACCGGGATCAGCGTGCGCACCGGCGTGAACCGCACCGTGTTCTTCGCCACCATCTCCTTCCTCACCGGCCTCGGCGCGATCATCATCTGGTACTTCGGCGGCCAGGAGGTGATCGCCGGCGAGCTGACCCTCGGCACCCTGCTGGCCGTCAGCTGGTGCATGGTGAGGATCTATGAGCCCCTGGAGTGGTTCGGCCAGGTCAACTCCTGGATGACGCGTGCCTTCGCCGGCGCCGAGCGCGTCTTCGAGGTCATCGACACGGTCCCCGAGTCGTACGACGACGCCCGGGCCGTGCGCATGCCCGGGATGCGGGGACGGATCCGGTTCGCGGACACGACCTTCGGCTACGACAAGAGCAAGCCCGTCCTCAAGGGCATCGACCTCGACGTGGGCGCCGAGGAGATGATCGGACTCGTGGGGCGCTCCGGGGTCGGCAAGACGACGACGGTGAACCTCATCGCCCGGTTCTACGATGTCGATCACGGCTCCATCGAGATCGACGGCGTCGACATCCGGCGCATCAACCTGCGCGACCTGCGGCGCCAGATCGGCATCGTCTCCCAGGAGCCGGTCCTGTTCTCCGGCACCATCGCCGAGAACATCGGCTACGGCAAGCCGGGAGCGAAATTCGAGGAGATCATGGCCGCCGCCCGGCTGGCCAACGCCCACAACTTCATCGTCGCCAAGCCTGACGGCTACGAGACCCAGGTCGGAGAGCAGGGCAACAGCCTCTCCGGCGGCGAGCGCCAGCGGGTGGCCATCGCCCGGGCCATGCTCCACGACCCGAAGATCCTGATCCTCGACGAGGCGACCTCGTCGGTGGACGTGGAGACGGAGAAGCAGATCCAGCAGGCCGTGCACCGCATGGTCCAGGGCCGCACCACCTTCGCCATCGCCCACAGGCTGTCGACCCTGAGGGACGCGGAGCGCCTGGTGGTGCTGGAGGAGGGACGGATCGTCGAGGTCGGCAGCCACGCGGAGCTGATGGAGCGGCGCGGCGTCTTCCACGACCTCGTGCGGATGCAGCAGGAGGCCTCGAGGATCATCGCCGTCGCCGAATGAAGCCCATGAAGCCGACCACCACAGAGCTGATCACCGACGGGCCGTCGCCCTTCCGCGAGCCCGCACCGGCGGCGGTGGAGGAGCGGGTTCGCCGCCGGACGGAGGCGGACGAGCCGGTCTGGGTCCGGGTGGCGACGGACATGTCCGAGGCCGGCGTCTACGCCGAGGGCTGGCTGGTGATCACCGACCGCAGGGTGCTGTTGCTCCCGGCCTCCGGCGGCGGCGACGAGCTTGCGGCGGTCGAGGAAGTGCCTCTCGCCGAGGTGCGCGCCGCCCGGGTGGAGGCCCTCGTCGGCGGTGGCCGCATGGAGGTGGTGCGCCGCCGGGGGGCGCCCGCGCACCTGTATTACTCCAACAGCCTGGCGGCCAAGTTCGCCGAGGTCGCGGAGAGTCTGAACCAGCTGGCCGCGGGGGAGACGCCGAACCTGGCTACCGAGGTCGAGCGCAGCCGCTGCGAGCGCTGCGGCCGCGTGCTGCCCGAGAAGGACGGCGTCTGCCCGGCCTGCGTGAGCAAGCTGAGCACCCTGGGGCGCCTGCTGCGCTACATGGCGCCGTACAAGGGCCGCGCGGCCCTGCTGCTGGCGCTGCTGATCGTCGAGACCGCCGTCGATGTGCTGCCGCCCCTGGTCACCAAGGTCGTCATCGACGATGTGCTCGTCAGCGAGGAGCTGGAGCCGCGGGAGAAGCGCGGCCTGCTGGTGGAGTACGTCCTCGGCCTGCTGGCCATCAACGTCTTCGCCTGGTGCGCCTGGGTCGGCCGCCGCTGGGTGGGCAACTGGATCGGCTTCCGCGCCATCGAGGCGATGCGGGCCGAGCTCTACCGGGCGCTGCAGTTCCTGCCGCTGCGGTTCTACGACAAGCGCAAGGTGGGGGGACTGATCTCGCGCATGTCGAACGACTCCGACCTGGTGGAGGAGTACCTGATCTTCGACATCCCCTTCGTCGTCAGCAACGGGCTGCTGATCCTGACGATCCTCGCCATCCTGCTGTCAACCAGCTGGCAGCTGACCCTCTGGGTATTGCTGCCGATCCCGGCGATCCTCGCCGTCTCGACGTTGATCTGGAACCGCATGGAGCTGCACTGGATGCGATTCTCCACCCGCTGGTCGCGCCTGTCGTCGCATCTCAACGAGTCGATCCGCGGCATCCGCGTGGTCAAGGCCTTCGCCCAGGAGCAGCGCGAGGGCGAGCGATTCGAGCGCCGCAACACCGACCTGCGCGACGTGAGCGTCAGCGCCGAGCGCCACTGGATCGTGTTCTGGATGACCACCAACTTGTTCATGAGCGCCGGCGTGTTCTTCGTCTGGTACTTCGGAGGCCGCCAGGTGGTGCTGGGCGGACTCCAACCGGGTGAGCTTTGGGCCTTCATCATGTACATCATGATGCTCTATCAGCCGCTGAAGTGGTTCGGGGACTTCTACGGGTTCATGATGCGGGCCTATGCCGGTGCCGAGCGCATCTTCGAGGTCATCGACGCCAGGCCCGAGCCCTTCGACGATCCGCGGGCGCTTCCCAGGCCAGGCCTCGAAGGCCGCGTCCGCTTCCGCGGCGCCTTCTTCGGCTACGATCCGGGAAAGCCGGTGCTGCGCGAGGCGGATCTCGAGGTGGAGCCCGGCGAGATGATCGGCCTCGTTGGCAAGTCCGGGGCCGGCAAGTCGACCTTGATCCACCTCCTGTGCCGGTTCTACGACGTCACCCGCGGCCGGCTGGAGATCGACGGCGTCGACATCCGCCGCCTGCGGCTCGAGGACCTGCGCTCCCAGATCGGACTGGTGGCCCAGCAGTCGTTCCTGTTCAACGGCACGGTGGCCGAGAACATCGCCTACGGAAAGCCCGGAGCCTCCTTCGACGAGGTCCTGCGCGCGGCCAGGGCGGCCAACGCTCACGAGTTCATCATCAAGCTGCCCGACGGTTACGACATGGTGGTGGGCGAGCAGGGCGGCAGGCTCTCCGGGGGCGAGCGGCAGCGCATCGCCATCGCCCGGGCGATCCTGCACGATCCGAAGATCCTGATCCTCGACGAGGCGACCTCCTCCCTGGACACGCCCACGGAGAAGAAGATCCAGGAGGCGATCGCGAGGCTGGT
This sequence comes from Candidatus Latescibacterota bacterium, assembly GCA_964291625.2. Lineage (GTDB taxonomy): Bacteria > Latescibacterota > UBA2968 > UBA8231 > UBA8231 > UBA8231. The sequence continues at coordinate 2,070,291 of OZ220089.1, forward strand.
GGAAGGGCGCACGACCTTCGCCATCGCCCACCGGCTGTCGACGCTGAGGTCCGCCGACCGGCTGGTCGTCCTCGACGGCGGCCGCATCGTCGAGACCGGGACCCACGAGGAGCTGATGCGCCGCGAGGGCTTCTTCTACAAGCTCGTCAAGACCCAGCAGGAGACCACGGCCGTCATGGCCGTGAGCGGATGAAGGCCGGGCACCAGCCGGCGCCGATCACGGTGACCCACCCGGAGGAGGTCGACATCTCCCGGGTGCGGCTCTTCCGCGAGCCCCCGTGGATGCTGCGGCTCACCATCGACGGCGACCGGTCCTACACCCGCGTCAAGGTCGTGCGGGCGGCGCCCCTGTCCCATCCGGCCCGCTACATCTCCCTTCTCGACGAGAAGGACGAGGAGGTCTGCATGATCCCCGACGTCAAGGAGCTCGACGGGGAGATGCGCGCCATCGTCGAGGCGGAGCTCGACCGGCGCTACCTGACTTCCGCCGTGCGGCGGGTGCTGTCCATGCGCAACGAGTTCGGCACCTCCTACTGGGACGTGGAAACGAACCGCGGCCGGCGCGAGTTCGTCGTCCAGAACGCCGCCGAGAGCGCCCAGTGGCTGGGAGATCACCGCTTGCTGCTGGTCGACGTGGACGGCAATCGTTTCGAGATTCCCGACCTCCGCGAGCTCGACAAGAAGAGCCTGAGCCTGGTCGAGCTGGTGCTGTGAATCCCAACGGCGAGAGAGACGCCATGACCCCCACCGACCCCGCCATCGTCGAAGCCCTGAGCCGGTTCGACTCCCCCACCCTCTTCAACGCCCTGGCCGAGATCACCGGCCTGCCGAACGAGGAGTACACCGACCACACCATCCGCTGCCTGCTGCCGGACCTGGGTCCGGCGGTGGGCTACGCCGTCACCGCCGAGGTGACGACGAACGACCCGGACTCGCCCAGCATCCCCTGGACCGACTACTACGAGTGGCTGGAGGGCTTCGAGGGACCGATGGTCACGGTCCTTCAGGACGTGGACTCGCGGCCGGGCCGGGGCGCCTGCATCGGCGACGGCATGGCCGCCCTCCACAAGCGGCTGGGCGTGACCGGCGCCATCGTCAACGGCACCGCCCGCGACCTGCCCGGGATCCGGCGCTTCGGACTCCCGGTGTGGGCCTGGGGGGCCGTCCCCGGCCACGGCGCCTTCCACCTGGTACGCTGCGGGGCCTCGGTGACCGCCGGACAGCTGCGGATCCAGGCGGGGGATCTGCTGTTGGCCGATCTCGACGGTTGCGTGCGCATTCCGGTGAAGGACGCGGAGGAGGTCGTCAAGGTCGCCGGCGAGGTCCGCGAGATGGAGGCCGGCATCCACGCCTTCTACAGCTCCCCCGACTTCACGGTGGCGGAAATGAAGAAGCGGAAGGGCTGAGGGGGGACCCATGGGCACCAGGCATCCATTCCTTGCGGCTGTCGCCGCCGCCGTCTTCTCCGTGGGGGCCCTCGCCCAGGAAGAGGCCGAAGAGAGCAGCGTCTACCAGATCGAGGCGGTCACGGTGACGGGCTCGCGCATCAAGAGCGAGGAGAGCCTGTCGCCGGCGCCGATCGTGGTCATGTCCACGGAGGAGATCCGGGCCCGGGGCCTGGCCTCCATCGGGGACGTGCTGCAGACGCTCACCGTGCAGTCCAACGCCATCAACACGCAGGCCAACAACGGCGGCGACGGCTCCACCCGCATCAGCCTGCGAGGCCTCGGCTCCCAGCGCACCCTGGTGCTGCTCAACGGCCGGCGCTACGTGGCCGGAGGGACCGGGGCCAACGGCTCCGTCGACCTGAACTCCATTCCCGCCTCCGTCATCGAGCGCATCGAAGTCCTCAAGGACGGGGCCTCGGCGGTCTACGGGTCGGACGCCGTGGGGGGCGTGGTGAACATCATCACCCGCTCCGGGATGGAGGGGCTCGAGGTCGAGGTCTACGAGGGGATCTCCGGCGCCGGCGACGGGGAGGTCCGCGACGTCTCCGTGAGCTACGGCGTACAGAGCGGCAAGGGCCACATCCTGTTCTCGGCCAGCTACCACAACCGCGAGCCGGTGTGGACCGGTGACCGCAGCTTCAGCAAGACCGACAAGGCCTACAACTGGGCCACGAACGACGGCACCTTCAACAAGAACGGCAGCTCGGCCACGCCCGAAGGCCACATCATCGACCGCCTCGACGAGGTGGGCAACGAGGCCTGGCAGGCCCTCGTGGCGGCCACCGACGACGCCGGGGACTACCACCTCGATCCGGACAAGGGATGGCGCCCCTTCAACCGGGCCGGGATCTCCTCCGACGGCAGCGGCGATCTCTACAACTACCAGCCCGAGAACTACCTCTACACGCCGCAGACCCGCTACAGCTCCTTCCTCGGCGGCTCCCGAAGTGTTGGCCCGGACATGACCGCCTTTTTCGAGGTGCTCTACACCAACCGCCAGTCCGATCAGAAGCTGGCCCCCACGCCCCTGTTCATCCACTTCGAGGAGATCTCGCTATCGGCCGCCAACCGCTACAACGAGTTCGGCCGCGACTTCATCGACGTGCGCCGGCGCTTCGTCGAGGCCAGCAACCGCAACTACCTCCAGGACATCGATACCTACCGCATGGTCCTGGGCCTGAACCACAAGCTCATGGGCTACGAGGGCGACCTGTCCTTCTCCTACGGACGCACGGAGGGCACCAACGTCAACGAGGGGCGTTTCATCCGCGGCAACCTGGAGCGGGCCCTCGGTCCGGACGAGGACTGCACCGGCGACTGCGTGCCGCTGGACATCCTCCACGGGGCCGGCACCATCACCCCGGAAATGCTCGACTACATCCAGTACACGGGCATCGCCAGGGGGTATTCCCGGCAGCGGATCCTGCAGTACAACCTGACCGGCCACGTGACGAACCTGCCCGCCGGCACCCTGGCCGCGGCCGTCGGCGCCTCCTGGCGCTGGGAGGCGGGAGCCTACATCCCCGATCCCCTCACGGCGTCGGGGAACACCACGGGCAGCAAGCAGGCGCCCACGGACGGCTCGTACGAAGTCCGGGACGCGTACCTCGAGACCCGGGTGCCGGTGTACGGGGCGGACGCGGTGAGCCTCGATCTCACGGCCGCCGCACGCGCCTTCAGCTACGACACCTTCGGCTCGGGCTTCACCTACGAGGGCGGCTCCCATGTCCAGCTCCCGAAGGGGCTGGCCCTGCGGGCCACCATGTCCAACGCCTTCCGCGCCCCCAGCATCGGCGAGATGTTCCTCGGCTCCACCGATTCCTTCCCCTTGGTGAGCGATCCCTGCAGCACGGTGGATGAAGCCGGAAACGCCCGGGAGCTGACGGAGCAGCAGAAACTCAACTGCGCCGCCCGGGGCGTACCCGCCGACTTCGAGGACTCGCGGGCGCAACTGGCGGCCAAGTTGGGGGGATCGGCGGACCTCGATCCGGAGAAGGCCGACATGTTCACGGCGGGCGTCGTCTATCAGCCCGGGTTCGTGGACGGGCTCGATCTGACCGCGGACTACTACACCGCCACCATCAGGGACGAGATCGCCGCCCTGGGGGCCGGCCTCATCCTGAGCAACTGCTACTCCCAGGAATCGCCCTCCCACTGCGACCGGGTGATACGCGACGACAATCACCTGATCCGGCGGATCCTGAACCCCGCCGACAACATCGGCGAGACCGAGACCCGCGGCGTGGACCTGGGCCTCCATCACGTGGCCGACCTGCCCTTCGGCATTCTCTCGACGCAGCTGGCGAGCACCCTGCTGCTCGACTACGACGTGACCCTGCCCACGGCGAAGCCCGATAGCACCGTAGTGGTCAAGGGCAAGGGTTACTACGACCTCGGGGTGTTCCCGGACTGGCGGCACAACGCCTCGGCGACCCTGGCCAAGGCGCGGTACTCCGTGGGGCTCAGCTGGCGCTACGTGGGCGGTTTCCGGGAGTGCGAGGACGACGACTGCAAGGGCTTCTACCGCGAGGACGTCGAGAGAGAACCCCCGAGCCGCGAGGTCGACGCCAACAGCACCTTCAATCTGCACGCCTCCTGCAAGCTTAACACCGACCTCGGCGAATCGGTGCTGACCGTCGGCATCAACAACCTGCTCGACCAGCCGCCGGTGGTGATCTTCAACGGTTTCCTGGGCACCTCCGACTCCAACACCTACGACTTCCTGGGCCGCTACATGTACGTGCGCCTGTCCTTCTCCCGGTAGGGATCCCGGCCGGCCGTGGCAGCGCCCGGACTCCGGCGCCGACTCCCTTGAATCGATATCACCGCGCCAACAGAGACCGCTGGAACCTCGCCTCCACCGAGTACGCGGCCATGCACGACCCGCGCCGCGCGTGGAGGCAGCCGGAGAAGGTCTTTCTCCAGCAGGAGCTCGACCTGATCGGGCCGATCGAAGGCCGGCAGGTCTGCGTTCTGGGCAGCGGTGACAACCTCGCCGTCTTCGCCTTCGCCGGAATGGGCGCGAGGGTCACCTCGGTGGATATCTCCTCGGGCCAGCTGGCGGTCGCCCGGCACCGCGCCCACGAGCTGGGCCTCGAGATCGAGTTCGTGGAAGCGGATGTCACCGACCTCGCGCGCCTGGAGAGCGGGCGCTTCGACCTCGCGTACACGGCGGATCACGTCGGCGTCTGGGTCTCGGACCTGAGGGCCTTCTACCGCGAGGCGATCCGGATCCTGCGCCCCGGGGGCCTCTTCCTCGTCACCGAGTACCATCCCTTCCGGCGGATCTGGAAGGACCGGGAGGACCGCCTGGAGCTCGCGTGCAGCTACCACGACAGCGGTCCCCACGAGTACGAGAGCGCCGACGGGGTCCGTCAGTACGAGTTCCACTGGACCGTCGCCCAGTACCTGAACGCCGTCATCGAGCAGGGAGCCGACCTGGTCCGGTTCGACGAGATCGGGGAGGATGCCGAGTCCTGGGAGCACGCCCCCCTCGAGGGCCTGCCCCGGAAGCTCCTCATCGCGGGACGGAAGCGTTGAACTCTCACCTCCAAGCCGAGATCCTGGCGAGCTATGCCGCGATCGCATCCTTCGACAGGAGACGGCGCGAGTACCGGCGGGTGGGCTGGATCTATGCATGCAGCAACAGTTCCTTCGTGGATTCCGTCTACAAGGTCGGCCAATCAGCGCGACCCCCGAGTCTGCGTGTATCCGAGTTGGGTTCCTCGACTTCGGTCTATCGGGACTTCCAGCTCGTCTACTTCGTCCATGTGTCGAATCGCGATCGCGCGGAAGGCCAAGCTCACACAGCTTTGGACGAGCATCGCGTCAATCGGGGCAAGGAATTCTTTCAGGCGCCTCTGCCCGTGATCGTGAAGGCCATGGACGTGGCCGCAAATGCGTTTCCCGTGCAGCGCGGGAAGACCCCGCGCGCAGGAGTCCTAGAGCAGCCCCTGCAGCCGCGTCAGGTACGCTGTCCCAGGTGCGAATCCCGGAATCGCGTGCCGACTGTCCTCACGAAGATCCGGGTGAAGTGCGGCTCCTGCGCGGAGCAGTTGGAGATCCCATCCGACCTTCCGGGATGGGAATCGTGACGTTGCGCAGAGCTATGGCGGCGCCTTCCCGGGGGGATCCAGTGTCACGCCAGGACTGGTTCGATACCCTCCACGACGACCTGTGGCTGCGCCCGGACGAGGGCGGGGAGGCGGAGGCGGAGGCCCTCCGCCGCATGCTGCGGATCCGCAAGGGGCAGCGCCTCCTGGATGCTCCCTGCGGCGCCGGACGCGTCGCCCTTCCCCTGGCGCGGCACGGGGTGCAGGTCGTCGGCCTCGACCTGCGGCGGGCCTTCGTGGACCGCGCCCGGCGGCGCGCCAGGAAGGAGGGCGTGCAGGCCGATCTCCGGTGCATGGACCTGCGCTCCATCGACTTCGAGAACGAGTTCCACGCCGTGTGCAACTGGTTCAACAGCTTCGGATACTTCTCCGATGCCGAGAACGCCGACGTGGCGAGGCGGTTCGCCCGCGCCCTGCGCCCGGGGGGACGGCTCCTGGTCGACCAGCTGAACCGCGAGAGGATCCTGCGCAACTTCCGGCCTGCGGACCTCAAGCACGGCGTGCGCATGCTGTCCCGGTGGGACGCGCGGGCAGAGCGCATCACAGTGCAGCGCGTGATCGCCGGGATCCCGAACGACGAGAGCCGATCCTCCCAGCGCCTCTACACGCCGGCGCAGATGCGCCGCCTCCTCGCCGTTGCCGGGCTGGAGGTGGAATCTGTCTTCGGCTCGCTGAACGGCGAGCCCTGCCACCGAGGCAGCGACCGCATGATCGTCGTCGCCAGAAAGGCCCCGTCATGACTGACACCCGCGACACCGGCGCCGCCGCGGAGACCCACCTGCGGCAGTACCGCGAGGACGGCTACTGCCTGATCGAGGGCCTGATCCCCGCCGATCTGGTCGAGGCCGCGCGCCAACGGACCATGGAGCTGGCCCGGGGCCTGGCCGACTGGCCGTCACGGCACTTCCAGGTGCTCGACCCGGGACGCTACAAGTCGGCCGGGGGAGATCCGCTCCCGGGCGGCATCCAGCAGCCGGCCGGGCAGGAGGCCGTCTTCGCCCGCATCGCCGACCACCCGCGCCTGGCAGCGGCCATGGCGGCCCTGCTGGACGGGCCGGTGGAGCGCTACACCGATCAGATCGGCGTCAAGCACGCCGCCGTCGCCGAGGAGCAGGGGGGCCGCAGCTACTTCCACCAGGACTCGTTCTACTGGAAGATCGCCCCCGAGCTGGGCTGCAACTGCTGGATCCCCCTGACGGAGGTCGCCGCGGAGGCCAGCGCCCTGGCGGTGATGCCCGCCAGCCACCGGGGCTGGCGCCTCGTCGACCACGAGTCCTACTACGACGATCCACCGATGGGCCGCATGGACGACGACGGGTTCAAGCCCTTCAAGCGCCACCGGGTGCCTCCGGAGCAGGTCGATTCCTGCCGGGAGAAGCTGGTCGCCACGCGGCCGGGCGACGGCCTGTTCTTCACCAACTACACCTGGCACCGCAGCGAGCCCAACCGCAGCGGCCGGACCCGGGCCTTCTACGCCATTGCCTACCAGCGCCGCACCCGGGGTTGACCGGGACTCCCCGATCCTCCTCACCGGCGCCACGGGCTACATCGGCGGCCGGCTGTTGCGGGCGCTGGAAGAGGCGGGGCATCGCGTCCGCTGCCTGACCCGGCGTCCCGAGGCCCTGCGGGACCGCGCCGCGGCGGCCACGGAGATCGTCGAGGGCGACGTCCTCGACCGGGAGAGCCTGAAGGGGCGGATGGACGGCGTTCGGGCCGCCTTCTACATGGTCCACTCCATGGGGTCGAGGGGCGACTTCGTGGAGCAGGACCGCCGGGGCGCCCGCAACTTCGGCGAAGAGGCGAGCCTCGCCGGGGTCAAGCGCATCATCTACCTCGGCGGTCTCGGCGAAGGGAGCGAGGAGCTCTCCCCCCATCTGAGGAGCCGCCTCGAGGTCGCCGAGGTTCTCCGGGAGTCGAGCGTGCAGGTCCTGGAGTTCCGCGCCTCCATCGTCATCGGCTCGGGCAGCCTCTCCTTCGAGATGATCCGGTCCCTCGTGGAGCGGCTCCCCCTCATGGTGACCCCGAAGTGGGTGGATGTCACCGCCCAGCCGATAGCGATCGAGGACCTGCTGCAGTACCTCTCCGCCGCCTTGGACCTGGAGGCTTCAGGGCACCAGATCTTCGAGGTCGGAGGCCCGGAGCCCGTCTCCTACGGCGATCTGATGCGGGAGTACGCGCGTCAGCGCCGGCTCCGGCGCCTGATGGTTCCCGTCCCCTTCCTGACCCCGGGCCTCTCCAGCCTCTGGCTCGGCCTGGTGACCCCCGTCTTCGCAAGGGTCGGGCGCAAGCTCATCGACAGCATCCGCCACCCCACCGTCGTCCGCGGCGACGGGGCCCGGAGAGCCTTCCCCCAGATCCGGCCGCAGGGCGTCCGCGAGGCCATCGAGAGTGCCCTGCGCAACGAAGACCGGCACTTCGCGGAGACCCGCTGGTCCGATTCCCTGGCCTCCGGCGGGGAGGTGCGGGACTGGGGCGGCGTGCGCTTCGGCAACCGGCTGGTCGATTCCCGCACCGTGCGGGTGGACGGCCCGCCGGCCGCGGCCTTCAGGCCCATCCGGCGGATCGGCGGAAGCACGGGGTGGTACTACGGCACCTGGCTGTGGAACCTGCGCGGCCTCCTGGACCTGGCCGCTGGCGGCGTCGGCATGCGCCGGGGCCGGCGCCACCCCGATACCCTCGCGGCCGGCGATGTCGTCGATTGCTGGCGAGTCGAGCTCCTCGAGCCGGACCGCCGCCTGCGGCTGCTGGCGGAGATGAAGCTGCCCGGCCGCGCCTGGCTGGAGTTCCTGGTCGAGGGGGACGAGGGGACCTCGATCATTCGCCAGACCGCGATCTTCGATCCCGCGGGGCTCCTCGGGCTGGCCTACTGGCACGCCGTCTGGCCCCTGCACCGCCTTATCTTCGCGGGCATGCTCAAGGGGATTGCCGATGCGTGCCCCAGGCCCGAGGCGGATCGAAGCCCCGAGGCCCCGGACCGCGGAGTCTGACCCCCCTGTCACCCGGAATCGAAGAGATCCCTCATGCCGAAACCCGTGAATCACCGCCCCGTCGAGAAGTGGGCGGACGTGCGCTCCCTGAGAATGCGGTACCTCGACTGGGGAGGCCACGGCGATCCCGTGCTCGCCCTGCACGGGCTGGCCTCCTCGGCCCACTGGTACGACCTCCTGGCTCCCGAGCTGCGCGAGCGCTTCCGGATCGTCGCGCCGGACCAGCGCGGCCACGGGCGCACGACCCAGGCCCCGGACGGCTACGACGGTCCCTCGATCGCCGCCGACGCCGTGGGACTATTGGACGCGCTGGGCATCGAGCGGGCCATCCTCTTCGGGCACTCGTGGGGCGGCAACGTGGCCGCCGCCGCGGCGGACCACTTCCCCGAGCGAGTGCGGGCGCTGGTCCTGATCGACGGCGGATTCATCGATCCGAAGATGATGCCCGGCGCCACCTGGGAGGAGTTCCGCCCCAGGTTCCGACCGCGAGACGTGTCCGGGACCCGGGCCGAGTTCCTTGCCCGCATCAGCGGCCAGCTCGCCGTCTGCTGGAACCGCGAGGTCGAGCGCATCGTGCAGACCATGGTCTACGACCGCGACGGACTGACGTACGACATCCTGGAGCCCGAGAACCATGCCCAGATCATCCGTGCCATCTGGGACGACCCCGTCACCGACGCCTGGCCGCGCCTGGGCTGCCCGACCCTGGTGGTGCCCGCCCGCCCCCCGGCGAAGGAGACCCCCACCGAGTGGGACCTCATGCGCGAGCGCATGATGGACCTGGCGGCGCGGACCATCCCCAAGGGCCGCGTCCACTGGATCCCCGACACGATCCACGACGTCGGCTGGCACAAGCCGCGGGAACTGGCCGGTGTCATCGTCGACTTCCTCGAGGCGGTCTGAGCGGCGCTGGAGTCACGGAGAGTGCGGAGGGTCTCCATCATCGGCTGCTCCGGCTCGGGCAAGTCCCGGCTGGCCGTCGAGCTGGGACCGGTGCTGGGCCTGCCGGTGATCCACATGGACGCCGTCCACTGGCACCCCGGATGGCAGAGGCCGCCGACGGAGGAGTGGCGGCGCCGGCATGGGGAGCTCCTTGGGCCCGAAGCCTGGATCCTCGACGGCAACTACGGCGGCACCATGGAGGAGCGCATCTCCGCCAGCGACACCGTGATCCTGCTGGCTCCCTCCCGGGCCACCTGTCTCTTCCGCGTCTTCAAGCGGAGCCTCCGGCGATGGGGACCCAGGCGGCGGGACCTGGCCCCCGGGTGCCCGGAGCGGCTGCCCACTCTCGAGTTCCTCCGCTGGATCTGGAGGTACAACAGCATTCACCTGCCGCGCATCCTGCGGCGGCTGGAGCAGGTCCGGGGGGAGAAGAAGGTGGTGATCCTGCGGTCGGATGCGGAGGTGCGGGACTTCCTGGACTCGCTGCGAGGGTGAGGGAGGTCCCAGCGGAACCCGCGTTCCCGGTCAGTCCAGCGGGAAGTCCGGCGGCACGTGCAGGGACCAGACCTCGCTGTCGAGCTCCTCGCCGTAGCCGCCGGCGACCCAGATCCTGTCGCGGAGTACGTACGCCGAGTGCTCGTGGCGGGGGCTCCAGATCACACTCGACCTCACCTCCGTCCACCGGGCGCCGTCGCGGCTGTACCAGACGTCGCCGAGGTTGCCGTCCTCGCGGTTCCAGCCGCCCAGGAGCCACATGCATCCCCGATGGACGACCACGGAGAACCAGATGCGCGGCTTCCACGGCGCCGCCTCGGTGACGCAGGTCCAGCGGACGCCGTCCTCCGAGCACCACACGTCGTTGCGGGGGATCGTCTTCGGCCGCCAGGCGCCGCCCCCCATGATCCACAGCTTCCCGCCGAAGACGGCGGCCTGGGCATGGGTGCGCTTGGGCCACTCGGCGCGGCGGGTCTCCAGGCGCCAGCTCTTCCCGTCGACTGAGGACCAGACGTCGTTCTTCAGGGTGTCGGCCGTGTCCTCGTAGAAGTTCTCGGTGCCGCCCATGATCCACATGCGGTCCCGGAAGACGGCGAAGGAGGGCGAGACCCGGGGGCACCAGCCGGCGCTGGCGTTCACCAGGGTCCAGTTCGCGCCGTCGGCGGAGGACCAGACCTGGTTGCAGTTGGCGGCGCCGGGCATGCGCCGGCCCCCCATGACCCACATGCGGCCGCCGCAGGAGAGGGTGGCCGGAAGGTCCCCGTACTCCCACGGGGCCTCCTCGACCATGCAGGTCCAGTGGGCGCCGTCCGGCGACTTCCAGACGTCCCGGGGCCCCGTGGTCGTGGGCGAGAACCAGCCGCCCAGAATCCACAGGTGATCGTCGTGGACGAACTCCCCCTGCGAGTCCCGGGCCTGCCAGGGGGCCTGGCGGGTGACGCATTCCCAGTCGGGCCCCGGCTTCGTGCGGTGTTCCGGCATCTCGTCCTCCGCGTGGCTGATGGCGGCAGAGGCGCCTAGACTTGGGGATTCCCAGCCCCAAGGCAAGTCACGCCCCTCTCGGAGTGAATCCCCCATGCGACGAATGACCCTGACCCTGCTCCCTCTGCTCCTGGCGGCCGGCGCCCCGGCCCAGGAGGACGGCCTCGTGGCCCACTACCCCTTCAACGAGGGCGAAGGCACCGTCGCCCGCGACGCCGGCGGCCACGGTCTCCACGGTGTCATCCACGGGGCGGAGTACGTCAAACTGCCGGAGGGGTACGCCCTGCGCTTCGACGGCCAGGACGACCACGTGGAGGTCCCGGACTCGGAGCGGCTGCGCTTCAGTGGGCCGCACACCGTGAGCTGCTGGATCAACACGCCCGTCAACTCCTCGCAGGCGGTGCTGGCCAAGAACGGCTGCAGCATCCTGCGCCAGAACTACCGTCTCAGCCTCGAGCGGAACCGGGTGAACTTCAACGTCACCGACTGTCCCGAGGGCAGGACGGCGGGCGGGCCCGGCCCCGGCCAGCAGACCTGGGCCCACCTGGCCGGCACCTTCGAGGACGGCGAGGTCCGGGTCTACGTGAACGGCCAGCTTCGGGGAACGCAGGACAACGACCCCTTCGAGGCCGGCACCCTGGAGGCGTCCTTCTACGTGGGGACCCGCGTCTACGGTCCGGGCCCGGGCGGCTTCTTCACCGGCCTGATCGACGACGTCCGGCTCTACGGCCGGGCCCTCTCCGAGGCCGAGATCGCCGCCCAGTACGAGGCCGGGAAGGAACTGAGGATCTCGGTGCTGGACCGCATGAAGGCGCGGATTTCCCCGGTCTCGGAAGAGGACACGACGCCCCCGGCCCTCGTCCTCCCCCGTCCGGTGCCGGACTCGACGGTGGAGGGTCCGCCGGTCCTCTCGGCCGGGTTCCGGGAGGACGGCTCGGGGATCGACCCCGCCTCGATCCGGATCCTGCTCGACGGCGAGGACGTCACCTCCCGCGCCGAGATCACAGGGGACGGGTTCCGCTACGCCGCCGGGAGCCTGGCCGACGGCATCCACCGGGTGGACGTCTCCCTCTCCGACCGGGCGGGCAACGCCGGCAACCGGCTGCGCTGGCGCTTCGGCGTCAACGCGCCCGTCCCGGTGGTGTCGGGCTTCGACGGGGACGTCTTCCGCGTCAACGGCGAGCCCTTCTTCCCGGTCGGCATCTACTCCTCCAACGTCTCGCACAAGAGTCACATGCCCTACCTGGCCCAGGCGGTCGAGGCCGGGATCAACTACAAGCTCATCGGCGAAGCCTCCACCCGGACCCTGGACGACCTGCTGGCCGCGGGAATGAAGGGGCTCATCCACTTCTACTACGCCTCCCAGGCCCTGGGCCGCGGCGACCCCGGCCATCTCACCGACCTGATCGCCCGAGTCAAGGACCACCCCGCCACCCTGGCCTGGTGGAACGAGTACGCCAGCGAGAACCAGGCGGCCCTGGCCGCCGAGACCTACCGGTTCATCCGCGAGAGAGACCCGAACCACCCCGTCACCTTCATGCTCCAGTGGGGAGGTGCCCTGGGCGACGCCTACTTCGTCTACTCCTACCCCATCCTCAACCCGCTGCTGCCCGACAACTCGATCACCTCCATGGACGAGCTGACTCTCGACGCGGCCTTCGAGGCCGCCGGACCCGAGGGCAAGCAGGTGTGGTTCTGCTCCCAGACCTTCGACTACCGCCTCGACAGCAACCGCGGCCGGATCGTCACCCTCGAGGGGGGTTTCCGCCCCAGCCGCGAGGAGATCCGGGCCATGAACTACCTGGCCCTGGCCCGGGGCGTGAAGGGACTCGTGTTCTACGCGGCCGGGGGCAGGATCCCCGATACCCCGTACACCAACGACGTGGCGATCTATCCGCGGCAATGGACGGAGGTCCTCAAGCTCTCCGGCGAGATCCGCCATTTGGCCCCGACCCTGGCCGCGGGCGCCGCGGTGCAGAGCGTGCAGCTGGAGCAGGAAGGGGAAGCCATCCAGTTCACGGAACGGCTCCACGACGGCGTCCACACCCTGATCGCCGTCAACGTGACGCCGGAGCTGGCCCTCGGCACGTGGCGCTTCGACCGGCCCGTGCGGCCCCTGGCGATGTTCGAGGACCGCGCGGCCAGCACCGAGTCCCGCGGCTTCACCGACCTCTTCCAGCCCCTGGAGGTCCACGTCTACCAGTGGCCGGAGGCCGACTGACCCCGACGGCGGCGCGAGACACGGGAGGATCCATGTCACAGGCTGAGCCAACGGCCCGGGTGGCCATCGTCACCGGCGCCGCCCAGGGAATGGGCGCGCAGATCGCCCGGACCCTGGCCGAGGACGGTGCCCGCGTCGTGCTCTGCGACCTGAACCGCCATCGGGTCGAGCGGACCGCGGCCGAGATCGACCCCGACGGGACCCGCGCCGTGGGCCGGCGCACCGACGTGACCGACGAGTCCGCCGTCGACGAGCTGGTGGCCGCGGCCCTGGAGAGGTTCGGCAGGGTCGACATCCTCGTGAACAACGCCGGCGTCCTGCGCCCGACGAGGATCGAGGAGATCTCGGCGGAGGAGTGGGACCTCGTGGTGGAGGCCAACCTCAAGGGGACCTTCCTGTGCAGCCGGGCGGTCCTCGGCCCGATGAAGGCGAACGGGTACGGCCGCATCATCAACATGTCGTCGTCGGCCGGCCGCAGCGTCAGCACCCTCGGCGGCGCCCACTACACGGCCGCCAAGGCCGGGGTTCTCGGCTTCACGCGGGCCCTGGCCAAGGAAATGGCGCCCCACGGCATCACGGCGAACTCGATCTGCCCCGGCCTGATCGACACGGAGATGGTCCGCGCCAACTGCCCTCCCGGGCGGCTGCGGGCCTACGAGGAGAGCTTTCCCATCTCCCGCCTCGGGACGCCCGACGAGGTGGCGCGGCTGGTCCTGTTCCTGGTGAGGGACGCCCCCTACATCACCGGCGCCGCCTTCGACATCAACGGCGGCGATCTGATGATCTGAGCGATTCGGGAGGAATGATGTACGGAACGATGAAGGAACACCTCAAAGACCAGCTGGCGCAGATCGAGGAGGATGGACTCTACAAGCGGGAGCGGGTGGTCGCCGGGCCGCAGCAGGCCGTGGTCGACGTGGCCGGCCGCCGCGTGCTCAACATGTGCGCCAACAACTACCTGGGCCTGGCCGGCCACCCGGAGATCGTCGAGGCCGCCCGGGCGAGCCTGGACGAGTGGGGCTACGGCCTCTCCTCGGTGCGCTTCATCTGCGGCACCCAGCCGATCCACCACCAGCTCGAGTCCCGGATCGCGGAGTTCCTCGGCACCGAGGCGGCGATCCTCTACAGCTCCTGCTTCGACGCCAACGGCGGCCTCTTCGAAACCCTCCTGGGGCCCGAGGACGCGGTGATCAGCGACGAGCTGAACCACGCCAGCATCATCGACGGCATCCGCCTCTGCAAGGCGAGGCGGTTGCGCTACCGGAACTCGGACCTCGAAGACCTGAAGGCGAAGCTGGTGGAAGCCGCCGGCTGCAGGTTCCGCCTGATCGTCACCGACGGCGTGTTCTCCATGGACGGCATCATCGCCGACCTGAAGGGGGTCTGCGACCTGGCCGACGAGCACGGCGCCATGGTGATGATCGACGACTCCCACGCCGTCGGCTTCCTGGGCGAGAACGGCCGCGGCACCCACGAGCACTGCCAGGTCCTGGACCGCGTCGACATCATCACCGGCACCCTCGGCAAGGCCCTCGGAGGCGCCAGCGGCGGCTACACCAGCGGCCGCCGGGAGATCGTCGACCTGCTGCGCCAGCGGTCGCGGCCGTACCTGTTCTCCAACACCCTGGCGCCGAGCATCGTCAGCGCCTCCCTCAAGGCCCTGGAGATCCTCTCGGCTTCCGAGTGAGCTGCGCGACCGGCTCCACGCCAACACGAGGTACTTCAAGGCCGCCCTGTCGGCCCGCGGCTTCGACCTCAACGACGGCGAACACCCCATCGTCCCCATCATGCTCGGCGACGCCGTGCTGGCCCAGAAGGTGGCCGCCCGCCTGCTGGAGAAGGGCGTCTTCGCCATCGGCTTCTTCTATCCCGTGGTCCCCGAGGGCCGGGCGCGCATCCGCACCCAGATATCCGCGGCGCATACCCGGGAGGACCTGGACTTCGCGGTCCGGGCCTTTACCGAAGTCAAGGAAGAGTACGGGCTCTAGCTCGAGTCGCCGCCGGCCTCGGCCACGCGTTGCCGCTGCCACGGCTGGCGCCCGCCGTAGAACTCGCCTTCGTCGAAGGAGGGAGCCGCCGGCGGCGGCGATGACCTCCGCCCGTAGACGACCAGGTCCACGAATCCGCCGCCGACGCGCAGCCGGGCCTTGTAGCGCGCCTCCTCGGCGAACCCGGCCTCCTCCAGCAGCCGCTTCTGGTCCTCGTCGCAGTCGGCGGCGTGCACGCTCAGCGCCGTAATGCCCAGGGCGGCGCAGCGCTCCACGGCCGCGCCCAGCAGGGCGGCGGAGCGGCTCGCGAAGGCCGGCGCCACGCGGAAGCTCAGCACGGCCGTGTGCTGCTCGGCGAAGGTGTCCCGCCGCTCGGCCGTGGCCAGGCCCACCAGGCGGCCGGCGGCGTTCTCCAGGGCCACGCAGACGCCCCTTCCCCCCTTCAGGCGCAGGAAGGTCTTCAGGAAGTGGCTCTCGTAGCGGGTGTCGTGGAAGCACCGGCTCAGGGAGTCCTTCACGATCCACCGCGGCTCCGGATGGTTGAAGAGGGCGGCCGCCCGGGGCAGGTCCGCCAGGGTGGCGTCGCGGACCACGGCCGGACCGCCGCCGCCGAGGTAGTCCCGGTCGAACTCCCCGGCCCCGGGCGCCAGGTAACGCATCCCGTCCCCGACCAGATAGCGGAACCCGCGGCTCTCGTAGAGCCGGCCGGCATGGGGGTTCGTCGTGCACAGGTAGAGGGCCAGTCCCCCGGCCCGGGTGAAGTCCTCCACCAGCCGTCCGAGGAGGGCCGCGGCGACCCCCTTGCGCCGGTGGGCCTCCGTTGTCGAGACGAACTCCACGATCCCGATCTCGCGGCCCTCGGCGGGGGTCCAGCAGCTCATGTATCCGGCCCGCTCCCCGGCGATCTCTCCCAGGTACCAGGGGGTGTAGAGCCACGGCCGCAGTTTCCCCGCCATCACGTCGCCGGCCGCGTCCCCCCACCAGCAGAGCTCCTCCCCTCCGCCGGGGAAGGGCGGCTCGCACACCCGGACGGTGAGTTCCTCCCCGGTGCCGAGCCGGACCGTACTGTTCTCCGCTGAGTTCATCACCCTCTCTCCTGGTCTGCTATCCGCCCCCGGCCCGCGCCCGCCGGACCGCCGCCACCACCGCCCAGTAGACCGCCGCCTGCACGATCCCCGAGCCTGGCAGGATCTCGATGTCGTATCCCGGCACCGGCGTCACGGCGTCACCGAAGGGCCACTTCGGCCGGATGACGTGGTCCGGCGCCGGCGGCGGGTGGTCCGTGCCGTCGCCGGTGATCACCTCGACGATCCGCGCCCCCGCCCGTCTCGCGGCGGCGTAGGCGTCCACCGGCCGCCGGTAGTACCCGAGAAAGAACAGCAGATCTCCCGGCCGCAGCTTCTCCTCGAGCTCGCCCACCCGCGGGGACTCCCCCCGCAGCCGCGCCAGGGGCCGCATGTACGGCGGATCCCCCGGCGCCCCGAGCTGATACATGGGGAAGTGCGAGATCAGGCCCGCGTGAATTCGGCCGCCCGCCGCCAGGACCTCGGCGCAGACCGCCCCGACGGCCTCGATCGCACCCGCCTCCTCCTCGATCAGGGCCCGCAGGATCGCCCCGATGCGGTCCAGGTAGTCGCGGCCCAACCGCCCCGCGGGGATCGCCGGCACCCGGTGGGTCTCGTGGAAGGGCGCGTCGGCGAAGCGGGCGTTGCGCTCCCTCGCCCCCGGCACCAGCACGCTCTGGTACATGGCGGGCATGCGCCCGGCGCGGGTGAGGGCGGCCACGATCTCCCCGGTGAGCGCCCACAGGAGGAGCAGGCTCTGCAGGGAGGTGAGCGGGTAGGCCTCGCCGCCGAAGAGAGCGGCCGCCTCCTCGCGGGGAGGGACCGGGCTGTCGAGGAGGATATCGTCCGGCCGCGGGTTGTCCCCGGGTCGCTCGGCCGGACCGATGGCGGCGACCAGAGCGCCCGATGAGCGCAGGCGCCGCAGCAGTTCCCGCTCACGCTCCGGCGGGGCTCCGGTCCAACCGAGGATCACCGCGTCCTCCGGCGAGAGCACCGTCTCCGGCGTCCACTCCTCCGCCAGCATCAGCCCCCCGGAGCGGGTATAGCCTTCCGATGTGAAGTCGGGACGGACGCTGGCCAGGAAGAGCCTGCCCCCGGCCTCGAGCCGCGCGGCGATCCGCCCTGCTGCGTCGGAGACCGCCGGCAGGCGCTCTCCCAGGCCGTCGACACCTGCCAGCAGCGCTTCGAGATAGCCCACGGAAGGGGAGGTCAAGCCTCGACGGCCAGCTCCAGGGCCCGCAGGGCGCCGGCCGCCAGGGCCCGGTCCGCGTCGTCGGCCAGCATGCGCCCCTGGTGGCGGGCCCTCGCGTCGAGGACCTCGTAGCCGCCGTGGGGCACTTCCTCGCTCGTGGGCACGTAGCCGATGGCGCCGTTGGCGTAGCCCACCGGCAGGGTCATGGCGAAGGGCGAGGCCTCGGCGATGGCCGTCCCCGTCTCGACGAAGATCTCCCCCGGCAGGCCGACGAGGGCCACGTCGTCCAAGGCCAGGGCCTGGATCTCCAGGGGCAGGCCCGACGCCACGGTGCCGCGCCGGTGGGCCTCCAGCCGCTCCCGGGCGGCGGTGTAGTGGCGGCAGACCCGCCAGTCGCGGTGGAACTCCCCCTTCAGCTGGCGGAAGGCGGGCTCCCACTCGGCCAGCTCGCGCTCGCACTCCTGCAGCGGCGGCATCGGCTCCAGGGGCAGCTCGAAGGCGTGGCTGGCGCAACGGAGCCGCCCTCCCCGCCGCATCTCCCCCGCCTCCCCGATTGTCTGCAGCACGGCGCCTCCGGCCCTGGTGCCGTGCATCCCGGCCAGCTCGTAGGTGCCCCGCGGGTGGGGGTTGATGTTGCCGGCGCAGCCGTTGAGGAAGAGGGCCGTCTCGCCCCGGCGCTCGTCCTCGATCTTCCGCATGGCCACCCCCATCCAGTCGGCGGTGAACAGGTAGTTGTCGCTCACCAGGCAGGTCCCGTGGGCGGCGTGCTGCCAGAGCACGACCAAGGGCGTGCCGTCGAGGCGCTCGAACCAGACCACGTCGACCCAGGGCGCCACCGGCCCCTCCGGGTTCACGCCGATGCGGGTGGTGCCGTCCGCCTGCCGCTCCCGGCGGTTGACGCCGACCCGCAGCGGCTGCCGGCCCGTGCCCCAGCGCACGGGCCCCGCCGCCGTGGCCGCCTGCAGGGCGGTGCCGGCCATGAAGTGGCAGAGGGCGTCGATGAAGGTCGCCTCCGCCTCCTCCAGCTTCCTGAAATCGGTGTACATCAGGGGGCCGCCGTGGGTGTGGGAGAAGGCGAGGAAGACGTGGTCCGCCGGCACCCCCGTGGCCCGGTTCACCAGCTCGCGCACCCGGGCCACGTGCTCGAAGCGCATGCCGATCAGGTCGCTGCTGATGATCACCGCCCGGGTGGTGCCGTCGTCCAGGTACAGGGTGTGGGCATTCAGGTGGTCGTGGACGCCCTCGGCGCCGTGGTCGCGGGCGCCGTACCCGCCCATGGGGTGCCCGGTGGGCGGCGTGATCCGGGCGCCTCCGGCGCCGGCCAGCAGCTGCTTCGTCATCTCGTCTCCTCTCTCTGTCCCGAAAGATAGCCGGAGGCCCCGGCCCGGGTAACCGCGGGCCTTGCACTCCCCCCGGCCCGGGGCTTTGATCCCTCCCATCCCGATTCCCTGGAGGTTTCCATGTTGACCGACCAGCAGCTCGAGCACTTCCGGACCTTCGGCTTCGTCACCCTCCGCGGCCTCTTCACCCCGGAGGAGGTGGAGACCCTGCGCGACGAGTACGAGACCGAGCTCGACCACGTCTACGCCGACCAGCCCTTCACCGGGGAGAAGCGCTACTGGGCGATGATGCTGCACCCGCGCACCCCCCTCTTCGCCAGCCTCCTCGAGGACGAGCGGTTCTGCCGGGTCGCCGAGCAGCTCTACGGCGAGGACGTCATCGGCATCGGCACCGACGCCAACCGCTACGTGGGCGACACCCGCTGGCACCCCGACCACCGGGCCGATCCGGACGAGGACTGCCACGGCGTCAAGTTCGCCTTCTACCTCGATCCGGTCGACGCCGCCAGCGGCGCCTTGCGGCTCATCCCGGGGTCGCACCGCCGCGGCTTCCACGAACACCTGCGCGACTCCCTGGGAGCCCTCGAGCTCGAGGTCGCCCATGTCCCCGCGTACGTCTGCCGGTCGGAACCCGGCGACGTGGTCGCCTTCGACATGCGCTGCTGGCACGCCAGCTCCGGCGGCGGCGCCGGCCGCCGCATGTGCACCTGCGTCTTCTACAACAACCCCCGCGGGGAGGTCGAGGAGGCCGCCGCCCGCAAGCGCGCCGTGGGCTCCAGGGACGTGGGCGCCCAGTTCGGACGGCCGGGAGAGCCCGCCTATCCGCCAGAATGGCTGCGGAATCCCGCCGGCAGCCCGAGGCGGGGCCGCTGGCTGCGCAGGATGGAGGAGCTGGGGTACTTCGAGTTGCCTGCCTGATCCGCTCAGGGCGACGTCGAGAGCCGCGCGATCCCCTCGCCGCAGTCGACCAGGTTCGTGCCCGTCACATCGAGGGTGCTCGCCTCCCAGGCCTCGACGCAGCGAAGTCCGCCCTGGATCGTGGCGCCGGACAGGTCGGCATGGCCGGTGGGGGCCACGCGGATGCCGTACCAGCCGTCGGCGGAAGGGTCGGCATCATCCGATGACCGGAAGGTGATGCCCCCCGCCCCGGCGTCGAGAGCGCCCTCGACGATCAGTTCCGAACGCATCTCGTCCTCACCGCCCCCGGTCTCGTCGCCCGGGGCAAAGACCACCGTGCTTCCCGCGGGAATCGTCAGCTTCAGCCCCGGGGGGATCGTCACGTCGCCCGCCAAGGTGACGCGGTCGTCCCACGCCTCGACCCGGAACAGCTTGCCCTCACCGGGTGCAAAGGAGGCGGAAAAGGAGGGAAAGGCGCCGTGGCGGGTGAGTGCGGTCCTCCTGGCGTAGACCTCCTTGACCAGGTAGGACAGGGCCGATCCGCCCAACTGGGACGCCTTCAGGCCGATGGTCACCGTCCGAGGGCCGCCGGATCTGGGAGGCTCGCAGCGGCGGTTGACCACCATCAGGTGCCGGGTGCCATCGGCGTGGGTGAAGGTGCCGAGGTGGAAGTCGACCGGATCGGAGAGCTCCTGGACGAAGGATGCGGGAGCCTTGCCCGGGAAGACGGCGTCGGAACTCAGCTGCAGCAGGATGTCGTCGTGTTCCCGCAGCATCCGGTTGAGGGCCTGTACCTCGCGCCACTTTGGAGTGACTCTGTAGTACGGGTCCACCAGGCCCTGCAGGTCGGGCCGGCCGTCGTCGTTGGCGTGGCTGGAATACATGAAGTAGTAGATGCCCGTCGCACCGTGGGCCAGGGCCAGATGGACCTGGACCCGGATCTCCTCCGGCGCCGGGTCCCGGAGGCCCCCACCCCAGCTATGGGCCTGCATCACTCCCCAGAGGGGTATGCCCGCCCCGACCGCCACCTCCCGGGCGCGCCCATACCACGTGACGTAGTCGTCGAGGGCCCTCCTCAGGCCGGCCTCATACCCCTCATCGCCCCGCCTCGGCACCGAACCCAGGATGGGGTAGAAGTCCACCAGGAACTCCGAAGGCGACACCGTGTCCACGAAGTGCTGCATGAACTCTTCGAGTTTCTGGTGGAAGGCCACCACGCCGGACTTTCCGCTATGGGCCTTGATGAACTCGTTCACGTAGGCCACGCTCCAGTCCTTCTCCGTCCACCGGGGCTCGTCGTCCGCATAGAACCGCCAGGGCGGATCGGCCGCGATGCCGTCGTAGGCGCTCAGCTCGGCCTCGAGCTGGCCGTCGTGGTTGCCCGAGAAGAGCCTGTGGCCGTCGGTGTCGTGGGCCCGGATCTGATCGACCCAGAGATTGCCTGCACCGCTCCATTCGACCTGGTAGCGCACGAGGTTCCGGCCCGGGGGCACGGCGTATCGGATCACGAAGTCCTGGTAGGCGTCTGGAGCGTGGAACTGGAGCTTCCTCACACTCCGCGTGCGCAGCACGGAGCCGTCGGAGTGCCGTAGAATCCTGAGGGTGGCGATCCTGTCGCTGCCGGTGTTGTCGTCCGTCTTCAGGCGGAAGACGTGTATCGAGTAGCGCGCCCGGTTGGCCACGACTTGCCCCCGGCTGTTCAGCCTGTGCTCCACGTAACGCAGGAAGATGCCGGGGCCTTCCTCGGGGGTGTCCACGATGACGCCGGGTCCGTGGGCGGCCGTGTTCGCATGCCACGCATCGCCGTCGCGCTCGCCCGCGGGATGGACGAAGAGCCCGGTGTCCTCGGCCTCCAGGACCTTGCTCCAGTAGCGCCGGCTCTCGGCCCGCCACCCGGGGAGCACGTTCCAGCTGTACAACTGGACGTTCAGCCCCCGTTCGCGGGCCACGTCCATGAAGACGCGGTTGACGACGGCATCGTTTCTGACTTCGAGGGCGGCGTGAATCGTGTTGAAGTTGGCTGCCGCCACCTGGTCGAGGCGCTCCTCGAACCGGTCGGACTGATCGTCGAACAGACCGGGGAACCAGGCCCCGATGGGAAACTCCTCCTGTGCCAGCCCCATGCCGGGGAAGAGGAGCAACAGAAGCGCGAGATGCGGCACCCTGAGGCCGCTCACTCCGACACTCCATTCTTGATCCGCCCCCAGCCTCCGGAGGAGACCATGGTCGAGACGCGCCCTCCGAAGGGACCCCATGGGACATCGGGATAGCTCGTCCCGTCGGGCAGGTAGTCGTGGGAGCCGTCCTGGCTCGTCCTGGCCGCCCACCTGAAGAACCAGTATCCCCGCTCCTCGTCTTCCGCCGTGGTCCCGGGATCGCCCAGCGCCGGCCAGGGGACCGCTCCCTCCAACCACTCACCCGACAGGGCGACCTCCACCTCGGCGATGTCCTCTCCTTCGGTCACGACCCACTCATCGCCGGCCAGACGGCGGTGGATCTCCGTCGCGAGGCCGCCGTCGCGGCCGACGATCTCGATCTGGTACTCGGGGAGAAAGCCGACCCACGGAGGCTGGGCCTCGCCCTCGGTCGTGTCCGCCGAGACGTCGAAGAACAGTTGCACCGAGGTGTCGCTGGATCCCTGGAAGGGAGCCTCCAGGAACCGGAAGATGAAGGTGAAGAGGGAGCGCTCGCCGAAGGACCCGTGTCCGTAGGCGTAGGTGATGACATCTATGGTGTTGTTGGAGTCGGGGGCGACATCGAAGAACTCGTCCCCCTCACCCGGTCCGCCGCCGCCCCAATCCCGCCAGTCTCCATCGACGACGAAAGAGGAGGCGTCCTGCGCCCCGGCCGCGGCCGCCCCGTACCCGAGGAGACAGCCGAGGACGAGGAGCGTGTTCCATACGACGCGCATGGCAGGGTTCCTTTCCATGGGCAAGCCGGTCCCGCGGCTCCCGGGCCGCCCGCCTACTTGAGGCACATCAGTCTCCGGGTGTGCACGCCGCCGGGATGGTCCAGCCGTACGACATAGATGCCGGCCGCCACCGGGGCGCCGCGCAGGTCGAGTCCGTCCCAGGACAGCCGGTGCACCCCCGCGGCCTGGACCTCGTCCACCAGGGTGCGCAGCGGCTGTCCCAGGAGATTGTAGATCCTCAGCCGCACCGGGCCGGAGTCGGCCAACCGGTAGGCGATCTGCGTGCCGGCGTTGAAGGGGTTGGGCGCGTTGGGGTACAGCTCGCTGCCAGCCGGCTCCCCGGAAGCCGCCGCCTTCCCCGCCGCAGGCTGCCCGGCCGCCGCCGAACCCGCCAGGGTCAGGTCCAGCGACTCCACCCGGTGACTGTTGATGGGAAGGCTGTGCCAGCTGGCCGCCGCCTCGCCGGCGGCCGTGAGGGAGCGGGCCTGGTAGAGACCGGTGGCTCCGCCGTACAGGGTCAGTTCCAGCCGCCCGGACCCGTCGGTGACGGCGCTCCAGGCGTAGTGGGGCCGGCGGCCCGAGATGCTCCTGGAAAAGTCGATGGTCAGGCCGGCGGCCCCCGGACCTGTCACCCTGGCCTCCACCTCTGCGCGGGGCCGGAGATCCCACGGCAGCACCGTGTACAACCGGCCGTCGCTTCGGCTCTCCCCGCCGCTCCGGCTGCCGCTGGCCAGGGTCCTGCCGTCGGGAGAGACCGCCACCGACGACACCCAGCTCGTGTGTCCCTCGAGGGTGAGGGTGGACTCGAGCCGGCCGGTCTCCCCATCCCACAACCGGATCCCGTCGTCATGGCCGCTGACCACCGTCCCGTCATCCAGGAACGCCACGGACCAGACCCAGCCAGGGGATCCGTACCTCCCTCGCCCTTCCAGAATGGCCTCGGGCTGGCCGGTCTCCCCATCCCACAGGCGGACGGTCCCGTCCCAGCCGCCGCTGGCCACGGTCCTGCCGTCCGGCGAGAACGCTACGGACTCGATCCGTCCCGAATGTCCCTGCAGGAGGGCTCTCTGCGCGGCGGTCTCCAGGTTCCACAACCGGACGGTGTAGTCGCCACCGCCGCTAACCAGGGTCCTGCCGTCCGGCGAGAACGCTACGGACTCGACCTCGCCCGCATGTCCTTCGAGAGTGGCCTGGAGCAGGCCGGTCTCCACCTCCCACAACCGGATCGCGTGGTCCGTGCCACCGCTGGCAAGAGACTCGCCGTCCGGCGAGAACGCAACGGACCGCAGGAAGGCCCGGCCCTCCCAGCCGGCCCTCGGCTGGCCCGTGTCGACCTCCCACAGCCGGACTTCGCTGCCGATTCCGGCGGCCAGGGTCCCGCTGTCCGGCGAGAACGCAACGGACCTGGCGAGACCCGCGTCGTGATGGGTCTCGAGCCGTCCGCTGCGCGCATCGTGGAGGAAGATTCCCGTGCTGGCGGGCACCGCCAGCCAGGCGCCGTCGGGCGACCAGGCGATGCCGCCGAAGAGGACGGCTTCGCCCAGCCGTTGGCGGACGGCTTCCGGGAGAGTCAGGACGGCATGCTCGCGGGCCGAGCCGTCCTGGGCGGACGCGCCGAGGAGCAGCAGGGCCAAGCCGAAGATCTGGGTTCGAGCCATGCGAACTCTCGGATGGGCTATCTGCCAGGACTGACAGATGCCAGCTGGTAAGGAGCCCCATGGTCCCCATGGGAGACGCTCTCATTGCCCCTCATGGGGATCGGGAACATAGCCGACGCCGCCTGCAGGGAGAAGTCGTCTTCGATCTCATTACCCCTCATGGGGATCGGGAACGCTGGCCGGGAACAGCAGCATGACGACCAGCATCGACTCATTACCCCTCATGGGGATCGGGAACGCTTAGGGTGCCACCGCCGTCACCAGCACCGGCTTCGGCTCATTACCCCTCATGGGGATCGGGAACTCAGGGCCTGCGCGGCGTGCGTCGCCGGCTGGCCATCGACTGCTCATTACCCCTCATGGGGATCGGGAACTGCCGGATACCGGCACCCTTTCCGGGCAAATCCAGGTGTGCTCATTACCCCTCATGGGGATCGGGAACTCGTCGGGGCGCGGTTCCGGTGGTGGACGGAATGACGGCCGACGACTCATTACCCCTCATGGGGATCGGGAACCGATATCAGAAGCCGCTCCTACCTGGAGACCCGGAGCTCATTACCCCTCATGGGGATCGGGAACCGGTGGTTGTCGGCTTCGCGTTCCACGTCCCGGATAGCCACTCATTACCCCTCATGGGGATCGGGAACGCGGGGGCCGTCGGCGAGGAACGGTGGCTGGCCACGCTCATTACCCCTCATGGGGATCGGGAACGCGAGGGAGTGGGTGCACTCGCACGTACTGAGCGTCCAGCTCATTACCCCTCATGGGGATCGGGAACTGGCCGGCATCGTGCCGACGCTGGAGCGGGGCCAGGGTCTGGACTCATTACCCCTCATGGGGATCGGGAACACGACGACGAGCAGTTCGCCGTGGGGATGATCGTCGTCTCATTACCCCTCATGGGGATCGGGAACTGTCGGCTTCGCGCTCCACGTCACCGATGGCCCTGTCCTCATTACCCCTCATGGGGATCGGGAACAAGGGCAAGGATGGCTCGATGGACATCGGCTTCTTCCACTCATTACCCCTCATGGGGATCGGGAACGATTGGGCGGCAATACGGGAGACATCCGCGTCTTCGGGGCTCATTACCCCTCATGGGGATCGGGAACTGGCGCCGAAAAGGACGGCCCCGAGGGCCAGCACGGCGGCCTCATTACCCCTCATGGGGATCGGGAACCCGCGTAGCCGTCCAGGGCCTGCTGCGGCCGCTCCATCTCATTACCCCTCATGGGGATCGGGAACCGCGTCGACGGCGGCCAGCGTCTCGCCGCTCACCGTCTCATTACCCCTCATGGGGATCGGGAACGTGGGGAGGCACCCGGAAAACCCGGGCGATCTCGACTCATTACCCCTCATGGGGATCGGGAACGGGCTTCCGCGGTCTCTGGTCTCCCCGCAACCCCAAGCCTCATTACCCCTCATGGGGATCGGGAACACATCCGCCAGCGGGTGGTGGAGCGGCTGCGGTTCGGCTCATTACCCCTCATGGGGATCGGGAACCTCCGGGTGGGCGAGCCGGACACCCTGGTCAACGTGCCCTCATTACCCCTCATGGGGATCGGGAACGGCAGGACCTGGCCGTCGTCGTAGCCAGGCGCGTTCTGCTCATTACCCCTCATGGGGATCGGGAACCTGGACCAGGCGAGCTGGTGGAAAGCCCACAGGAGGCTCACCCTCATTACCCCTCATGGGGATCGGGAACGCGAACGCGTGCTCCAGGAAGAAGCGGCCGGCGGCCGCTCATTACCCCTCATGGGGATCGGGAACTTGTACCGGGGACAGTCAGCCCGGGCGGCCAAGTACCTCATTACCCCTCATGGGGATCGGGAACCCTGGAGGCCATCGGCGGCAAGGCGGCCCTGAAGCGCTCATTACCCCTCATGGGGATCGGGAACGAGGACTTCGGGGTGCATAGACGAACCGTGGTCTATCACTCATTACCCCTCATGGGGATCGGGAACCCCCTCACCGTGCGGAACGGGGACGCGGTGCGGATCGGACTCATTACCCCTCATGGGGATCGGGAACGGGATGGTCATGCCCTCGGACTCCTCGGCGATCCGCCACTCATTACCCCTCATGGGGATCGGGAACAGCTGGGGCTCACCGAGCGGACCGTTCCGGTCGTCGACTCATTACCCCTCATGGGGATCGGGAACTCTTCATCGAGAAGCCCGACGGTCTCCAGGGCCCCGGTCTCATTACCCCTCATGGGGATCGGGAACTAGAACGCCTGCCGCTCCTCGGGGGTCAGCAGAGCCTGGTGCGCCTCATTACCCCTCATGGGGATCGGGAACGGGATGAACACCCCTCGGACCGTATCGGCGGGCACGCGCTCATTACCCCTCATGGGGATCGGGAACATGCGCTCCACGTAGACCACCCCGGAGATCGCCAGCAGCTCATTACCCCTCATGGGGATCGGGAACACCTCCAGTTCGGCGCTGCGCCAGGCGTGGCCCTCGGACTCTCATTACCCCTCATGGGGATCGGGAACCCACGTTGTTCTCGCCCAGCAGGCCGAGGATCGCCTTCTCCTCATTACCCCTCATGGGGATCGGGAACACCCGCACAGCGCGAGCAGCACGCTGGCGTTCTCCGGCTCATTACCCCTCATGGGGATCGGGAACCAAGGAGCTGCAAGGCCAGGCGCGGGGGCTGACGAGCTCCTCATTACCCCTCATGGGGATCGGGAACAGTACTCCGTCCGCGCCGAGACCCTCGCGCAGGCCGCGCTCATTACCCCTCATGGGGATCGGGAACCCGGGCCCACATCGAGCGCGGCCTGGTCCGGGCGGAGCTCATTACCCCTCATGGGGATCGGGAACGGCCCAGGCCACGGCCGTCAGGTCGATGCTTTCCGAAACTCATTACCCCTCATGGGGATCGGGAACGGCGGAGGCGGCCGCCCGGGCCACGACGCGGTTTCGGCTCATTACCCCTCATGGGGATCGGGAACGGTCGAGCTGGGAGGGCTCAACTCCCCGGTCTCGGACAACTCATTACCCCTCATGGGGATCGGGAACTGGCGATCTGCGGGGACTTCACGTCCCAGTGGATTCACTCATTACCCCTCATGGGGATCGGGAACTGGAAGGCGGACCCGAAGACGGTCGCCTCGGTCTGGCGCGCTCATTACCCCTCATGGGGATCGGGAACACGTGCCGATTCGCCAGCGTCTCGACCGCCTTGACGGCTCATTACCCCTCATGGGGATCGGGAACGGGCCCGGGCCAGCGCGTCCTGCAGCGCCGAGCGCTTGACCTCATTACCCCTCATGGGGATCGGGAACAAGACCGCCGCGGCCTGCATGATCGGGACCATCGGCATCTCATTACCCCTCATGGGGATCGGGAACCCTCACCGACGCCGGCGCGCAGGTGGCCTCCTGCGACTCATTACCCCTCATGGGGATCGGGAACGCCGTGGGCCTCGCCGGCTTCGCGCGGTCAATCCGATACTCATTACCCCTCATGGGGATCGGGAACGTTGCCCGACACCGTGGCCGACGCCGTCGCCACGTGCTCATTACCCCTCATGGGGATCGGGAACCTCGAGCCCCTGGCCCGCGAGATCGCCCACTTCTTCAGTCCTCATTACCCCTCATGGGGATCGGGAACCGCGGCGATCCAGGAGGTTCGAACCCACCTCGAGCTGCTCATTACCCCTCATGGGGATCGGGAACCTGTGCAGGCCAACTCTGCGACGCCGCCGGTGGTGCCCCAGTACTCATTACCCCTCATGGGGATCGGGAACTGGCAGGTCGAGGAGTTCGACGCGGACCGCCATATCATCTCATTACCCCTCATGGGGATCGGGAACCCTCCACCTAGGCCGAAAGGAACCGGCCCGCTTCTGCTTACTGCCCCCAGGTCATCAGAGGACCACTCTCGACGGGTTTGGACGGCTCTCCCCGTCGTTTGGCGACGATCATGACGGTTGCGGGATGACAATTCGGCGCCTGCCCCTGGATTCAGTGCGCTTGAGCCCCATGGTGGAGGGGGTTTTTCACTCAGGCGCACCTTCCCCCGCTTACACGACTGACCAGTTCTTCCCATGCCAACTATCCTCTTCGCGACGCATCTGACCACCAAGTGCTTCCTTGCTGAGGCGGGTGACCTGGACGTTGTGCCGATTCCGGCACATCAACTTGAGCACCTTGTCTTCCGGCCTGATCTTGCGCGAAATCTTGTCGAGCATACGGATCATCTCGGACTCCGGGAGATCACCCATGAATACCGAAGCCTGCTCGTGAATGAGGTACTCCTTGAGCAACTTCCTGTACACTTCCGTTCGGTGCGCGGGGACATCATAGCAGACCATTACAAACATGCGGTCACCCTCTCCAGATGAACGGTTTGAACTCTCCGATTCCGAGCGCCTCGCGCTCCAGTGACATGCACTGCCGGTAGATCGCCTGGCGCAGCGTCTCGCTCCCGCAACGTTCTTCGATACGCGACCAGAAGCGCTCCGTCGCTCTGATTCTGCCCTTCTCGCTGAGCAGACACACACCTGGTGTCCTGGTCCACCAGGAATCATCGACCTGACCACGCCTGAACGCCGAGAGGATGAGGGCGTCGGACAGTACCGGGCGAAAGGTCTCCGCCATGTCGATCGACAACGACCGCCGTCCCGTCCCCGGCGCATGGAGAAACGAAACGCTTCGGTCCAGGTGGGTCTTCGCAAGCTCGTTCGCGCAAGCAGAATAGAGCAGCATGTTGAAAAAGGACATCAGGCAGTTCACCGGGTCGGGGGGCGGTCGGCGGATTCTGCGCTCCAGCTTGGCTTCCGGGCACACTCGGCCAAAGGAATCGTGCAAGAACGCTCGTGCCAGCCCTTCCGCTCCCATCAGTTCCTCGTGCGTGGAGGCCCGCTCGATCGCCTCACCGGCACTCTCAATCCCCTCCAGCACCGGATCGAGAGCGCTCGCCCCGTTGCGGCGATAGCGCTGCAGCAGCCCGCGCATCGCACTGGCTTGCGCTCGTACGATGGCCTTCGCGATACGCATCCGCCTCCGTTCGTCCAGATACAGTTGCGCCTGCCCGATGCGGACTCGCCCCGAGGGTGTTTCCTCCTCCGGCTCGAAGGCGCCGAGGAATCTGCCCCCCGCGTCGAGAACGGTGAAGCGAATCCCCCGCCGCCCCATGTCCTTGAGCAGCCGAATCGAGATAGATCCCTCCCCCATGCACACAACGTGTTTGACGCCGTTCAGAGGAATCGCCTTGCGCCCGTCTTCGGATGTCACGACCAAGGCGTTCTCCCGGCGGTTCAAGCGTGAGTCCCGCGGGATGATGACCGTATCCATCTCACTCTCCGTCCCAGCACAGCGGGTTGGCGCTACAGGCTTCGCAGAGACGAATCCGCACTGCTGGCGGAGGCGGACCCGTCTCAAGATCCGCGCTCTCCCGAGCATCCCTGATTAGTTGATCGAGCACTGCTTCGGTGATGTCGTAGCTGATCTTCTTCCGTGAGCCGTATACGTGAACCTCGGCGCTCCACGGGTCACCGGTGGCCCCCATCATGAACGCGGCGTAGAACAGCGCCTGCCGGGATACCGCATCTCCCCCCTTCCCACTGCCTTTCCGTTCGACCACCACTCTCCGCTCGAAATCAAGGGCGTCCGGCGCGATTCCGAGCCCCTTGGGAGCCTCACCCGGCCTTTTTTCCGTCTGGTGCAAGGCAAGTCCACGCTGCACCCGAGCATGGTGCACCGCATGCGTCGCCCCCATCAGATGCAGCCAAGCACGTCGACGGCACAGGGCCACGTGCTGGAAATAGAGCCCGTGCAGCTCGTACTTCTCGGCCAGCTCACGCAAATAGCGCGCTCTGCGAAGAATCCTCGTAGTCTTCATCCAGTGGCGGCCTGCCGAGCTTCTCGACCAAGGCAGTAGCCGCTCCCATCACCTTCTTCCGGGGATCGCCGAGATGGTCTCCGGCCTTCGGTATGAACCGGCCGAAGTGATGTCGCCACTCCTCTACCAAGCGGGCGTTGAGTTGTTCGCTGCCCTTGTCGCGCCCCCGGATGGACAGGGCGAAGCTCCCGTCGTCGATTGGGGAGTGAACGTACAGCGTCAACCGTTGTGGATCGTGTCCCCCGGGAAACGCCCTGATCTCGTCGTCCAAAGTCCGCGCCATGAGTTGGACAACTCGCTCTCCCTCCTCATCGTACGCAATGTGGCGCTGGAGGACATCGGTCGCCCTTCGCAGGAACGACTCCCTTACCGTGTGCCGGGTGCCGTTGGGATCCACGACGACGACCGTGGCGCCAATGTCGCGGTAGGTGAGAGCGCTCCGGAGCAGCGCGTCCACCCAGCGTCTGTGCGGCTGGGATTGCCGCCTCAGGCTGTCGTTCACCACGTCCACCGACAGTATTTCTCCGATCTTCGCCTCGACGAATCGCACGACGCCGGGAGCGATATCCCGCAATCGAAGGTTCGCCTCTCTCTGCACCGTCATCTTTGTCCGCCGGACGGCCACGATGAACAGGGCGGCCCAGAACATCCCTCGCCATGAGGCGCGGCGATAGAGCGGTATCGTGGGGTCATCCAACACTGAATCGGCCTGGGCTTCCTTGCGCGTTGGCTCAAGACGCCGTCGCACATCACGCAGCAGCTCCCTGATGAAGGTGTCGATGTCCAGCTCGTCGTCGTCCTTCACGACCGAGACGATTCGTCGCGTCCAGGGGAACCGATTGCGAAGCCCCTCAGGCAAGGACACGAAGACTTGGCCGTCGTCGGCTCCGCGTGACACCCGTCCGACCCGCTGCACGAAACTGGCGAGCCCGTGGCCCGGTTCCGTGAACATGAGCGTGCTTCGAAACGTGACGCCCAATTCCACGGACGAGGTACACAGCAGGACATCGTACTCGAGGGGATCATCGTACCGCCGGCCGCGGCGGGGCTCATTCGGCTTTCTTGCCGAGTCGTCAATCGAGTTGATGGTGAGAACCCTCGCGTCTGCGACACCTGCGGCGCCGAGAGTCCTGCGTATGGAGGGTTCCTCCTGTTTGAGTCGCTGCAACGAGTCGTAGATGACAATGACGCTACGGTCGTTCTCTATGGAGGCTCGCACGGCGTCGATGCTCAGTGTCAACGCCTCGGGGAGGGAGCCCTCGCCCACCGAGATCGTGACGTTCCCGTGGATCGGGCGATGCCCGGCAGGATGTCCATCGACGACCTCTTCCGCGACTGTCTCGACTTGGTCTGGTCCTACTCCTACCCGTGCGAGCACCTCTGTGACGTCGATCGGGGTTGCCGACAGGAGCGAAACCTTCCCACGGCGTTCCGAGATGGATATCATCGACAGCAGGCAGACCAGCCCGAAGGCGCGATCGTCGATGGTGTGGAACTCATCGAAGACGATGTGGTCGAACCGCCGGAGGTAGAGAAACGGGTTGAGCACGCTGGCACCTGTCACCGCGATGCCGGAGATCATGCTGACGACTACTTCGGGGATCGCGAAGATCACGCGCCCTCCAGAGTCCCCGCCGTCGAGGAACTGCCGGACCCGCGTGGCGGAGAGTCTCCCCCGTTGGTCGCTGGCCTGGTTCCCTGACCATTCGATGAGACACTCGTCGATCCAGGCGCCGATCTGAGCGTCGTCCAGCCCGCGCTCCCGGAGCCGGTCTCGCGCCTGCCCGCGGGCATCTTCGATCAGGTTCTGCAGCAACCGCTTGGTCGGAACGATGAACAGCACGTGGGCGCCCTCGTCGAGCACCGCCCGCATGAAGGCGTAGGATTTGCCGGAGCCGGTCGGCGCCGACACGAGCCGAACGTGCTTCTGGGAACGGAGCAGTCGTTCCTGCATCGGCGAAAGTCCGCTGGCCAAGGTCGGGACCGAGTGCGATCTGATGATCATCAGCCTGACCTATGACCAGCCGGAGGTGATCCTCAACGCTGCGTCCGGTTCGAGTGGCTGGCTGGGCTGGATGTTGTGCAGACGGTACGGACCCGCCCGCAGGTCGACATGTGGATCGAACAGCCTTGCCGTGTGCAGGTTGAGGCAGATGTCGTGCCCGTCCGCGCAGCGTTCGATGGCGCCCATGCCGTTGCGGCCGAGTCCGAGCCGGATGACAAGCCGCTCGGCGCCTGCCCCATACGCTTCCTGCGCGATGCAAAGTGGGTCCGCGTGGAGGAAGCAGCCATGGAAGACCGAGCCTGCCGCTACCTCCTGGATGTGATAGTAGTCCTTGATGTTGCCGCTCTTCCGAGCGTCATCGACGCTCTTGGGCATGCCCGATTCCGCATCGAGGTTCAGGCGACGTGCAAGAGGACGGTTCAGCCGGTTTCCATGGCCCAGGAACAGGGTCGTCTTGAACGGCAAGGCGGCCAAGTGCCCTCGGTAGTTGGGCGCGCTCGGCAGACACGGGGAGCGTGGTATCATGCCAAGTGCAGCCGCGGTTGCGAAGGCGATCGCCGTGTCGGTGACCACATCGCTAAGGGTCGAGGTTCCCGACGGCACCGCGAGCCCATGCCATGCCCAGGGAGACAGCGCCGTCAGGCGAAAGGGGAAGACCGCTTCAGTCACCGATCACGCCTTCTTCGGGCTGAAATGGTGCTCGAAGAGGTCGGCGATCTTGGGAGCGGCTTCCTCGTAGCGGCCCCGCAGGCCTGGATCATCCCCTTCGAAGGCATCGACGAGGTCTCGCTGGTAGGTGCCCGCTTCATCGGTGTCTGCCTGGGTCTGGTACTGCCCGGACATCGCCTGGACCACGGCTGCCGAGAGTTCGGTCACCGACCTGCTGTCCGACGGCAGATCCCGAAGCAACTCGTACGGAGACGAGATGGGCGCCTCCAGGCGCGCAGCGAAGATGCCGGCGATGTGAGTGCGGACGTTGACCCCGGTGACCGAGGTCTGTCCACCGTAGGAGCCGGCCAGACCGAGGCTCAGCAGTAGGTGGTCGAGACCGATCGGCGGTAGCTGTCGGCCGTTGCTAGTGAGCACCTGGACCAGAAGGGTGCCGGGCAGTACGAAGTGCCGGGTAAACAGATTCTCGGTATTCTTCTTGTCTTCGGCGTCCCAGAGGGTACCGGTCTCGTCGCCCCGGTGGTGGAAGCTCTCACTCACGGCATCGCGGTATGGCACCGTGCTCAGGGCGTCGGAGTACTGCACCGCCGCCTTCACCGGAAGGACGCGGGTGCCCCACATCGCCGAGTCCCCGAAGACGAGGGTGTTCAGGTCAAGCGCCTCGCGAACCGGCATGCGGTCGCCGACCGCG
The DNA here is from genome assembly GCA_964291625.2 of Candidatus Latescibacterota bacterium. Taxonomy (GTDB): domain Bacteria; phylum Latescibacterota; class UBA2968; order UBA8231; family UBA8231; genus UBA8231. Next base: position 2,103,747 of record OZ220089.1, read on the forward strand.
GTCCGGTTCTGGGGCAGGCGGCCTCCGACGTCCCAGGCGCGGAGCACCAGCAGGCCCCGCCCGCGTTCGCCGAACTTGAACTTGCTCGGCGTGGCCCGCACCCTGCGCACGCCGTCGCGGTCTTCGATGTCGGTGACTTCCTCTTCGGCGTTGCGGAACACTGTCGGCGCCGTAACCTCGCGGACGATGGCGATGGCAACGTGCCCCGCGTTGCGGCGCGTCGGCATCAGGTACGTGTCCTTGCCGTTCGCCGCAACGACCTCCTCCATGAGGTCGCCGTCGTTCAGGTACGGCTTGAACCTGTCGATCATGATCATCTCCTTGCGTTCGGGTGCCGTTTCAGGCACCGAGGTTGTCGTCGTCGCTGTCGTCATCTTCGGTCTCGGGAATGCCGCGCTCCCGGTAGGTCTCCAGCAGGGCGAACCGGTAGATCGCGGCCGCCCGTCGCTGCTCCTGCGACGGGGGCTCCTTCCCCTTGAACACGTTCGACCACACCTCGGTTGCGAAGTAACGGGCGAACTCGACGCACGCGTCACTGAGCGGGCGATCCTCCCGGTGCTTCTTGGCAGCTGCGTCACTCTTGCGGCTCAGCTCTTCTTCGAGCGTTCCCGCCAGTCCCAGGATCAGAGCCGTCCTGTCCTGGGTCGTTGACCTCTTGGCAGCCGGATAGAAGTCGAGCGCGATCTTCCAGCACAGTAGCTGCTTGTTCGTCGAGTCGCGTGTGCTGCGACGCTTCTGGATCCGGCTTGCGAGCCATGCAAGCCGGATCAGGGGATCCTGATTGTTCTTCAGGCTCACTGATTCACCTCCGCTGTGTCTTCTGATGAGCGCGAGCGCCCGCTCGCGTGTGCCTGTTTCGATCACGAACCAGGAATGCTCCTGGCCTCCGGTGCCCCGCTGGTCAACGGCCAGTCCCCAGGCGACGCAAAGGGCGCCGAGCTGGACTGCCGGGTCGGGATCGGCGAGTTGCTTCGCCCACTCGATTCCCAGGCCGGGACTGTCCGCCATGTTCTCGAACAAGGCGAGCTTTACCAGCGCTTCAGGGAGTTGCTCGATGCGCAGGGAGTCGCCGCCGAGCAGGCGCTCCAGCCAAGGGGGCATGGCGTCAGAGTGGAAGATGGCCGGCTGCCGGCGAGGCGCGCCCCGGAAAACGTGGATGGGACGACCGAGCCGCTGAATGGCGGAGAGCGTCATGCGAAGCTGTTCCACCAGTGCGGCATCCTTGTTCGGGAGGGTTTCCAGCCGGGCTATTCGAATGCGCTTGGTCTGGCAGTCCAGCCCCTCATACACGGCGCCCTTCTTGAGATCCAGGCGGTTGAGGTCGTTCAGCCCCATGGACATGTCGGCATCCTCCCGCTGGAACGCAAGGCCGCCGAAGAGCCCTGTGGTGGCCGGCGAAGAGATGAGGGGAGGGAGGTCGCTGCTGCCCTTGAACTCCTCCTGCGCGTCTCGACGCAACTGCAATTCAGCCAGGCAGATCGGACACAGATGGGTATCTCCGGCCGGGGACGCCAGATGGTCGTTGCGTCCATCCCGCCCCGAAAAAGCGGACGCCTTGATGCCGTGTGCACGCGATGCGGTTCGGACGTTCCGCGAACGACCGACCGGCTCGTTGCACAGAATGCAGCGCTTTGCCGGCGCATCGCCGTCGAACGGTTCCGTCGGACTGCCATTCAGATAGGCGGCGAAACGTAGACGCAGAGCCTCCAGGATATCGCTGGACACATCTACGATCTGGTCGGCAAGGCCCTTCCTGCCATCTTTGCCCTCCAGCCACAGTCCGACGAGACCCGCAGGGCCAGCGACGCGGTCCAGAAGGGCCTGAGCCTCGTCCGCATCGTCCTCGGCCAGCCGCCACACCTCCGCGACCGTCCACAGGGCCAGAAGTACCCGCCGTGCGCGCCCGTCTTGGGCGGCCTCGTCAGTGACGATCGGGGGAGGCTCCCTGCCCTCGTCGCGCAGGAGGTCCACGAGTTCCTGCTCCCGAGCCTCGGCGTCCGGTGCCCCGCCCTTGCGCTTGCTGTCGGTGTGGTTGAGGGTGACCGTCAGGAGCGCGAGGGCCTCCGCCGGCGTCATGTCGAGATCGCGTGAATCCCCTCCGGGATGATCCAGCGCGGGCTTCACCGTCGCCCCGGTGCCATCGTCGAGCGGACTCCACGAGGTCTCCATCCCCGCCGCCTCGAACAGATCGTCTACCTCTGCGATGTGGGCCCGGGCAACCTCCCTTGGAAGAGCCAGCAGGTTTGTGAATCGTCGCCAGTCGCCCGTGCGCTGCATGACGGCACGGCACGCGGCCCAAGACACCGCTCCACCGACGAACTCGCAGGCCAAGCGGTTGTTGACGGAGAACTCGAGGCCATACGGGAGATCGCAGAGAAAGCGGTCAAGGGCCTGCTCTTTGATGGCATTCGCCTGTTCCCAAGGAATCACGCAGACCAGCCGGCCATCGTGCACGATCTCGATCAGCGGCAGGCCACCGGTAAGGTCCTTGCAGGCGGCAGAGAGCGCCCGCTGGAATCGATCCAGCAGGAAAACGTGCAGGTGGTCGTGGATCTCGACCTTGGACCACTGCGTGAGACCACGGTCTCTCAGCACGGGCCAGCGATTGGGATCGCCTAGCGAGGCGATCAGCCCGTCGACGCCCGCGTCCGGTGCTCGGCTGGCAAAGATGCCTTCCAGCTTGTCCGCTAACTCGACGTAGCGACATGTCGCGGCGACGCTGCGGTCGTAGTCGATTGCTGCAGGACTTCGGGCAGCCTGTGTGCCCTCCACCTCCTCGATGTAGTTGAGCATCGCGGCGGGGGAGATGCGGAGGCCGTGGGTCGCCAGGAACGCGTCGATGCCGTAGCGATCCATACGCTCGCTCACGGCCTCCACGGAAATCTCCTCGCCGCGCTCCAATGCGAGATCCTTGTCGATGTCGTGCAGGAAGGCGATGCATGCAGCCCCGTAGGCCAGCCGTTCGATTTCCTCCAAGTCGGAGTCGCTCGACCAGGCGCGGGGGGCGTCGGCCAGGAGGAACATGAGAGCGCCGCGCGTCACCGAGAGCAGGTGGTCGAGCAGGCTGATGTTGTCGCTCTCGCTCCATCGCTGTGCCATGGCAGGGTCGGCCGACCACCCGCCCTTGCCGCTGATCGTGACCAGGCGCACCGGCCGGCCATCGATCTTTCCGGCGGCGGCTTTGCCGGGCTCGCCGGCCCGGTCCTCGCCAACTCGCGCGACGATGCACTCCTCCATGAATGCGCCGTATACCTCGACCGCTGTTCGGTGGGCGAAGTCCCGGGGCTGCTTGATGCTCACAGGACGCCCCCCGCCCGACCGATACAGCCGAAGCCGTAGCGGTTCTTCTCGCCGATACCGAGGGCCCAGGCGGAACCCAGGTCTTCAGCTCGTCCGCTGATGGTGAGCGGGCACATCATGCCGATGACGAAGGCCGGCTTGCCGCCGCTCACGAAGCGCGTGCGGATCAAGGTGGAGTGCTTCGGGTTGGCGCGCAGGTAAAGGCTGTCGGGCGCGATCTTCAATTGCACTTTGCGGCCGGTCAGGCGCGAGAGTCGGTAGTTCACGGCTTCCTCCAGGCCTGGTCCGACCTTCCTCAGGTCATCATGCCAGCGTCCTTCCTCGCCGCGGACAGAAAGCGCCAGGGGAGAGAGCATGATCGCCGGCAGGGAGGCCGTTGCGTCTGGCTGACAAACAACGGGCAACTCCTCGACGGAGATGTCCCAGGCGGACAGATCCACCACATCGCCATTGACTGAGGTCTTGCGGACGGTCTCAGGGGACAACGCGGGCAGCACGGGTTCAAGGGGCGCCCCCTCGGCGCCAACCACCACGGACTTCAGCACAAAGCCCCTTGGAGACGCTGTTCCAACTGCGCCAAAGGACCAGTTGCCGGCGGTGCGCCCAACCACATCCTCGCCACGGGCGCCGCAGGTGGTCCAGGCGTTGACGAGAGCGCCATGCAAACTGTCCATGAACCACAACCGGACCCGCTCGCCCCGGGGCGCCGAGAATCTGACTCTCATGGGGTTCTCTCTCGCGACTCGCGATGAAGAAAGTTGACAGAGGAACATGCGCTTATCAAGATACTCTGTCAACTTGCAAAATATGCAAGTCATATTCTCCCAAGATAGTCCACCCCCCGGGGAACGGCCCATGCAGCTTGGCAGGAGGGTAGCGCGTCGCTTTGCCGAGACGATGTTGTTCTGGCGAGGCCACCTTCAAGCAAGGGATGTCTGGGAGTTTCTGGGCGTCTCCGAGCGCACGGCACGCAGCCTGATTTCGGAGTGGCGCAAAGCCGGCATCCTTCCGCGTTACCGGGCGGCCTTTGGGCGGCGCCTGTTGCCGGCGGAAGAGTTCGTCCCCGGACCTGACGTGATCGATCCCAGAGTCGCCTTGTCCTTGCTTCTGTTGGCAGACCGACTGCCCGGGAACCCGTTTGCGGCCGTTGCACCTCCCGGAGGTGGCCACGATCTCGCGATCTCGGCTCTGACTTCCACCAAGGCCGCTCGGGCAGTATTGGCCGCCTGTCTCGACCGTCGAGCCGTCACCGTCATCTACGCTGCAAAGACCGGACGGCAGGAGTTCGCCTTCAGCCCCTCGGCTGTCGTGCGCTCCCGGGGGCGGTACCACCTGCGGGGCTACAGGGCGGATGGAAGCGATGCCCTCGGGAATCGACTGGACGATCGCTACGTCGACATGGTGCCCAACCGTTCAATCGAAGCCTGGCCGACCCCAAGTGGCCACTTCGTCGGTCTGGACAACGACGACGAGTGGCATGCCTTCGAGAGACGGACCTTCTTCTTCTCCGCCGAGTTGTCCGACGAGGAGCGTCTCTGCTACGAGCACGAGTACGGCATCGCAGATCTGGGCAAGCTTGTGATCAGGGAACGGCAAGCGCTGATGCCCTACGTAATGCAGGAACTCTCTGAGCGCCGTTGCTGGCGCCAGGACGGCACGCAGGTGCCGATCTGGGCGCTCTAGGTCTGGCTTGGCATCCCCCCTTGCAGCCGCGGCCCCAGCACCCGGCACATGGGCAGCACGGGGACCACGAAGGCGGCGATCGCCGCCAGGGCCGTGGCCACTCCCCACAGGTCGCTGACCACGCCGAAGACCAGGGGGGAGACGGCGCCGGCGCCGATCCCCAGGGTGTAGAACAACCCGTAGGCCCGCGCCTGGCGGTCGCCTTCGACGAAGTCTCCGACCGTCCCGTAGAGGACGGAGGAGGTGCCGTTGAGGGCCACCCCGGCCAGGGGCAGGACCACCAGCGTCATGTCCAGGGGAAGGAGGATGACGGCCGCGATCAGCGCCGTGGTGGCGGTCTCGGTGAGGACCACCGTCCGCAGGATGCCGGCGCGCTCGGCCACGTGGCCGCAGACCAGCTTGCCGGCGGCCCCTCCGGCGAAGACCAGCGCCAGCGCCTGGCCGACCGTCGCGATCGAGGCACCCTTCTCCACCAGCAGGAAGGGCAGGAAAGTGAGGAAGGAGAGGCGGGCGCCGCTGTCGATCATGCCGATGACGGAGAGGAAGGCGAAGCCGCGCCGGTCGGTGATGCCCCATCCCTTCTCGGCCTCTTCCCGCGCCCGGGGCTCCGCTTCCCTGGGCGAGGCGGTCCGCCCCGGAAGCAGCGCCCCCAGGGCCAGGGCGCCGCAGAGGGCGAAGATCCCGTACGCCGCCGCGCTCGCGGGCCACCCGTACGCCGCCGCCCCCGCCGCCACCGCCGCCGGCGCCACCACCTTGCCGAGGTCCCCGGTGAAGTTGTAGGTGCCCAGCGCCGCCCGCCGCTCCGACGCCGGGTAGGCCCTCGAGATGATGGCCGAGACCAGGGGGTGCTGGGTGCCGCAGCCCGTTCCCGCCACGACCAGGAAGGCGGCCAGGCTCAGGAAGCCGCCCGCCCACCCCAGGAGCACGTAGGCGACCCCGGCCAGCACGGTGCCGACGACGAGCACGGCCCGCTCTCCGTAGCGCTCGGCGACGAGGCCGGCCGGCACCTGGGTCGCCGCCAGAAAGCCCGACATGACCAGCTTGAGGGCCCCCACCTCGGTGTGGGTCAGGGCGAACGCCGCCGCCCACATGGGCAGCAGCACGTAGATGCAGTCGGTGAACCCGTCGTGAATGGCGTGGGCGAATCCGCCGGTGGCCAGGACCTTGCGGCGGACCCGCGCCGGACTCTCGGGACCCGGACTCATGGCGCCGCCCTGTCCGGCCTCATCCCGAACCAGGCCGCCATGACCAGCCCGCTCGCCGTCCGCGAGAGACCGGCCAGCCCGAAGACCAGGAGGTAGCCGTGCTCGAGGATGAGGACGCCGCCGGCCAGGCTGCCGAGGAAGGCCAGCAGCTGGAAGCCGCAGACGCGGATGGACTGGACCCTCGCCCAGTAGCGCCGCGGCAGCACCTGGGTGGTGAAGTGCTGGTCGGCGGGGATGTCGATGACCTCACCGGCGCGGGCCAGCAGGAACATGGGGAGCGCCACCGGCAGGCTCACGAAGGCGCCCATGATTCCCACCGCTCCGCCCGAGGCGGCCCGGCTGGCCAGGATCGTCAGGGTGGCGCCGAAGCGGCGCACCAGGGCCGGCACGCTGAAGGTGAAGGGCAGGCCCACGAGGTGGCTGAGGAAGAACACGGCGCCGATCGCCGCCGGACCGATGTGCAGCTCCTCCTCGAAGAAGACGTTGAAGAAGGGGTAGGTGAGCCCCATGGAGAAGCCGCGCATGCCGGCGGTGACGGCGACGACGGCGAAGACGCCCCTCGGCCGGCGGGGGTCCTCCCCCTCGTCCGGGCCCCGTTCCTGCACCGGCGCCGCCTGCGGCTGCCTGCGAATGCGCAGCAGGGGCACCACCGAGATCAGGGAGCAGGCGGCCCCGAGGAGCAGGGCATAGCGGAACGGCTCCGGCACCTCGGTGGAGGTCCCGAGGAACCAGGCCATCGCTCCGGGGAGGAAGCCGCCCACGAGGCTCAGGAGCATGCGCACCACGATCTGCACCGCGGACCAGACGACGATCGCCTCGGCGCGCCGGGAGGGTTGGGCGTTGTCGGAGAGGAAGGGCACGTGGTTGACCCAGATGAAGGCGTTGGCCACGCCGCCGACGAAGGAGAAGGCCAGCAGGGCGATGGAGGCCGTGGACAGGCAGAGGCCGATCTGGGACAGAGCCAGGAGCAGACCCGAGGCGATCAGGAAGGGGCGCCGCCCAAGGCGGTCGCTGAGGACCCCCGTGGGCAGGGCCAGCAGGGCCGTGGCCAGGGGCGCCATGCCCGCCACCTGGCCGATGAAGTCCTCCTGGTAGCTCAGGCGCAGCAGGTAGAGGTTGTAGAGCAGCCAGTAGAGGGTCATCCCGGCGTTGATGGACAACCCGTAGAGGTAGAAGGACCGGACATTGCGGTTGAAGCTGCGCGGCCGGAAGCCGCGCACCGCGGCGACGACGCTCATCGGCGGTCACCGGCCCCGGGCCGCGGCGCGGACTTCCCGGCGCCTGGCGGTGCAGGCCCCCCGGGGCCGGGTCACGGGGAGGCGCCAGGGCCCAAGGCGGCGGCCCTCGATCCATCGGCGAAGGAATCCACGCGAGACCGCTGCCCGGGCCCTCAGGGGGATGCCCGGCGCCGCAGCAGGTAGTCGGCCACGAGGCGCGCCGCCAGGGCGTGTCCCTCCGGCGTCCAGTGGCTCTCCTCGTAGTAGAGGCGCCGGTGCCCGGCATGCTTCCGGAACGCCGGGGACAGGTCCAGCAGCGGGATGCCGTCCCGGGCCGCCTCCTCCGCCAGGCGGCGGTTGGGCTTGTCCAGGTCGAACTCGCCGATCAGTCCGAAGAGGTCCCGCTTCATCCGCCAGTTCTCCTCCTCCACCTGCACGATCGCCGGCGCGTACACCAGGATCAGCTCGGCCCCGGCCCGCGAGGCGCTCTCCCGGAAGGCCCGCAGGATCTCCCCCGTGAGCCGCCAGTAACGCTCGGCCGTCGGATCGTCCTCCACCCCGTACAGGACCTCGTAGAAGCGCTGCCGGGACCCTTCGGGCACCCCCGCGCCGGACATGGCCTTGCGGAGCGCGGCGTACACGTGGAGACGCTCCCTGAGGTACTTGTCCAGCCGGTGCTCCCACGGCCAGGCGCTCGATCCGTCCCAGAAGCGGCTCCTCTTCACGGGCACGCCGAGGAGGCGCAGCCGGCCCCGCGGGTCGACGCGGAAGTACGGCTTGTATCCGCGCTCCGAGCCGATCCCCCTGTCGCTGGCGTTGTTGATCAGGTCGTTGGCGTAGAAGAACAGGAGCACCTGATCGGGCCGGTAGCGCTTGCCCGACTGCTCGAAGAGGAGCAGCTCCTGGTCGGTGCCGTACCCCGCCACGCCGAAGTTGATCGCCTCCACCGGGGCGGCGGCCGCCTCGGACTGCAGCCGGGCCTCCAGCCGGCTGCTCACCGCGTCCTCCGACGGCACCCCCCAGCCCTCGACGAAGGAGTCGCCGAAGAGCAGGAGCCGCCAACCGCCGGACGGCCTGTCCAGCGGATACTCCCGGTCCCGGAGCCCGTCGGCGTTGATGCGCATCTCCACCTCGAACTCCGGCCGCCGCATCCACCCCGAGGCGCCGGGGATGTGGTGCCATCCCAGCCGGTCGTCGAAGCGCCACAGGGAGGGCTGGCGGGAGAGCTGCGGCTTCCACCAGCCGAGCAGCCCTTCGCTCAGCAGCAGGCCGGCCGCCAGGCCGCCGATCGCCAGCAGGACCTTCGAGCCCCGCACCCCCTTCACGCGCCCGTGCCCCTATTGCAGGGCGAATTCCACGGGGTCCAGGCCTGCCACCTCGACCGTCAGGGAGTTGCGGTTGGGAGGGACATCGAACAGCAGCAGGAGCCAGGTCTTCTCGCCGGCGTCGAGGCGCAGTTCCAGCGCCCCCGCAAGCTCCGGGGCGGCCAGCGAGGCCCCTTGTGCCGGCGTGCCGGGTATCTTGAAGGCCCGCAGCTCCACCGGCCGCTCCAGCGTCCGCCGTCCATCGGCGAGCAGGGCGCTCGACCCCGTGGCCAGCGTTTCCTCGAAGGTGATGCTCCGGCTCTCGGACGCCCCGTTCTCGAGGAAGACGATCACCTCGCGCCAGGCCCCGGACGGCGGCGCCGGCGCCTCGCCCTCGCCGTAGGAGACGGCGGCGGGAGGGCTACCCGCGAAGGACCAGCCTCCACCGGACCCGGCCGGCGCAGCGCCGTCGTAGTGCGTCCACGAACGCGATTCGCCGGCGGCGGCACGGATGCCGGGAGTACCCCGCAGCCGCGCCTCGTCGGCGTACTGGCCCTCCGGGAACCGCTCCAGAAAGGCCTGGTAGGCCTCCGGCGTGCCCGCCGCGCGCGCCTTCTGGTAGAGCAGCCGCTCGAGGAGGGAGCGGGCGTGGTCGGCCGCCGCCCCCTCGGGATTGAGCTCCAGGAAGGCCTCGAAGTCGGCGGGCTCGCGGCTGCGGGCGAGCCCGGCCAGCAGGAAGGGGGCGATGCGCTCCCCGGCGTCGTCGGCGAAACGGCCCTCGGGGTACTTCTCCAGGTAGCGCTCGTAGGAACCCTGGGTGTTCTGCCTCTGGGCCTGGACCCAGTGCATCATCTCCACCGTTCGGGTGGCCTCGTCGGCGTGCTGGCCGTCCGGATGGAGCTCCAGGAATCCGGTGAAGGCGTCGAGGGTGTTCTCCTTCTGGGCCTGCTTGAAGCGCAGGGTCTCCAGCGCCTCGCGGGCGTCGGCTGCGAACTCGGCCCTCGGGATAGCGTTCCAGGAACTCCTCGTAGCCCTCGGCGCTGCGCTTCATCCGGGCGTCCTGCCACTCCCTCTCCTCCGGATCGGACCGCACGCCGGTCAGCAGCATCAACGCCAGCAGGGGCCACCCCCTCGACCCGGGGATCTTCGACATCGTCATCTCGCGCTCCTCGCCTTGCCTTCGGGTCCTGGTACGTGGGATCCTTCCTGACCGCCGCGGGCAAAGGATAGGCCGGGGCGGCTCGATGGACGAACCGGCCGCCCCCCCTGATGGCGGACGCCAGGACGACGGCCGCCTTCGGCGTGATCTTCCGCCCCGAGGAGCGGCTACCCGCCCATGGCCGGCCACAGCCACGCGAAGACCGCGGCGGTCGCCAGCGCATACAGCAGGGCGTCGAAGAGCTGCTTGACCTGCATGGACCACGGCAGGCCGAACCACACCGACTCCAGGACGCGTCCCCAGCCGTAGAGCAGCCAGGCCACGGTGCCGGCCAGGCGGAAGACCGCCATCGACTCCGCCCCGGGCCCGAGGGCGCGGCCGGCCACGTAGGCCACGGCGACCCCGGCCACCAGGAAGTAGACGAAGGTGGTCACCATCTGGCGGGCCATGGCCGGGTCTCCGTTGGGCAGCACCGTCATGAACGCCACCGGGCCCTCGGCGAACTTGCGCTGGTTCTCCGGCTCCTTCAGCGCCGCCCGGGAGGCGATGTTGGGGATGTTGTAGAGTCCGGGGGTCAGGCCCTGCGGCTGCAGGGCCCCGCGGGCGGCCTCCTCGTCGGGCAGGCCTCGATAGTCGGACTTGTGGTGGGGCAGGGCCATCCAGACGACGGCGCTGACGATCCACACCAGGGCTCCCGACACCACGATCGGAAGCCACAGCTCGGGCAGGGTTGTCACGGGATCATCCTCCGTTGGTGAGTGGGGGTGAAGCGGGTCCGTCGAGCGGCTCCAGTCCGAGGGCTCGCACCGCCCAGGGCAGGGCGGTACGCAGCTGCCGGAGCTGCACCTCGCGCACCCGCGGCGCCGTGGGGATCACCGGGCTGGCCGGCCCTCTCGGCGAAGTAACCGCTGATCACGGCGGCCAGGGGCTCCCGCGCCGTGCAGGATCTCCTCGGGCCGCGGTCCTCCCTCGGCATGCAGGCTCGGCGCCCAGCCGGCGATATCCAGGTCGGGGTGGGCGACCACGGCGTGGTTCCAGTCCACCAGGACCGCCCGGCCGCCGCGGAAGCAGAGGTTGTCGCTGCGCACGTCCAGGTGGGCCGGGCAGGGTCCGTCGATCTGCGCCTCGTCCTCGGCCGCCGCCAGCATCGGGGCGTTGTCGCCGAGCCAGCGTTCAGTGACCAGTCCCAGGGACAGGAACGGTTCCGGCTCCGCGGCCACCCGGCGCCAGCCGCCGGTCAGCTCCCGGGCGAACTCGCCCACCGGCGGCAGGGCGCCGCCGGCATCGGCGGCCCGCAGCTCCTCGAGGGCGTCGAGCACCTGGCCCACCATGCAGCCGTCCCAGGGGGGCGGCCAGGAGCAGCGGCTCAGGTCCTCCAGGAGCAGCAGCGGCCGCTCGCCGTCGTCCCACCCCCGCAGCCGCGGCATGAAGTCCCCGGCGAGGGCTGTGTAGGCCCGGTGCTCGTCGCGCAGCCACCCTGCCGTCCTCGAATCGACGCCGATCTTGGCGAATACCGTGTCGCCGCCTTCCAGCGCCACCACCCAGCGCTCGGCCGGCGTATAGCCGCCGGCGGCCCTGCGGAAGCCGGTGGGACGCCGGCCGGTGAGGTCGCCGATGCGGACGCTGTCCTCGCTCCGCGGCCCCTCGCTCACGGGTTCCACACCCGCTCGAAGAGACGCAGCCAGTTGCCCCCCAGCAGCTTGCCGATCTCCTCGGCGCCGTAGCCCCGGGCGGCCAGGGCCTCCGCCAGGTTGGGGAACTCCGCCGGGGTCTCCATCCCCTTCGGCTGAAAGCTCAGCTCCGTGTACGGCACCGACCCGTCGGCAAAGGTCGAGGGGAACTTCGTGCCCTGCTGCGACACGATGTAATGCCAGAACTCGAGCGGCTGGTCGTGGGTGGAGTCGGTGCCGAAGGCGACGTGGTCGATGCCGATGCGCTCCACCATGTCGTCGATGGCGTCGACGAAGTCCTCCAGGGTCGAGTCGAATCCCCTGGGAAGGAAGTTGGCGAAGGAGGTGGCGCCGACGACGCCCCCCTTCTCGGCGAGGGCCACGAGGGCCTCCTCCTCCTTGTTGCGCGGGTGGCCGCAGTGGCTGCGGGCGTTGGCGTGGGTGATGGCCACCGGCTGCTCGGAGGTCTCGATCGCCTCCAGGGTCGTCCTCGGCCCGACGTGGGAGAGGTCGATGAGGATGCCGAGCTGGTTCATCTCGCGCACCGCGTCGACGCCGAAGTTGCTCAGCCCCGCGTCGTTGCGCTCCCAGCAGCCGCTGCCGAGGAGGTTGGTCTCGTGGTAGGTGAGCTGGATCACGCGCACCCCGAGGGCGAGGAACAGCCCCAGGCGGTCGAGCTCGTTCTCGATGGGCGAGGCGTTCTGGAAGCCGAGGATGATCCCCGTCTTTCCGAGCCTCCGGGCGGCGTGGATGTCGGCCGTCTCCTTCACCTGCAGGATGTCGTCCCGCTCCCGGAAGCGCCGCATCCACGCCGCGAGGTGGGCCATGGTCTGGGTGAAGTTCTCCCACGTGGCCACGGTGGCGTTGATGGCGGTCACGTCGCCGGCCCGCAGCCCCTCGAACACGGCGTCGCTTTCCCAGTTGCTGACGTTCAGGCCGTCGATCACCACCGACTCGTCGTAGATCCTCCTCGCTTCGCTCGACATCACGGCGCTCCCTTCTCGAAACGTCTCCCGATTCTGAACAGATCCCCGAGGTGGTTCTCCCGGTCCTCGAGGGCGTCGGCGATCACCGGGCCGATCGCTCCCCCGAACTTGAAGCCGTGGCCGCAGCCGCAGCCGGCGATCAGCACCCTCTGGCACCCGGGGGCCCAGTCGATGACGAACTCCTCGTCCCGCATGTCGACCATGTTGGTGTAGAGGCAGGACCGTCCGCCCACGAGCTCGGCGCGGGCCAGGGCGGGAATGCGCTCCGCCACGAACTCCCGCGCCCAGTCCAGGAAGGCCCGCGTCGGCTCCCGCGAGACATCGACGGCGGCGTCATCCACCTTGCTGTCCTCGGCCACCTTCACGAACCCCTCGGGCAGCCGCGGGAAGCCGTACCAGAGGTTGCCGGGGGACAGGATCGACCACACGGGGAAACGGCCGCCCTCGAAAGGGGCCGGGTCCGCCGGCACGAAGAAGGCCATCTGCTGCCGGGTGATGCGCACCCGCGGCTTCATCGCCGGCAGCAGCTCCCCGACCCAGGGTCCGGCCGCCACGACCGCGCGGTCCCAGTCCCGTGACTCCGAGGCCCATGTCACCTTGGCGCCGGAAGCGGTCTCCTCGAGGGCGGTCACCTGGGTGTTCTCGAGAATCGCCACCCCCGCCTCCCGGGCCAGCCCCGCCAGGTCGGCCAGGGCCTGGCCGCTGCGCAGGTACCCCGCCCAGGGATCGTGGAACAGCCGGTCCTCGGCGCTCACGGCGAACTGGGGGAACCGCCGGTTCACCTCCTCCACCGTCAGCTCGGTCACGTCCTTGCCGAGGCGGCTCAGGGTCTCCCAGCCGGCCAGGGCCTCGTGGTCCGGTCCGAAGCCGCGCACGGCGATCAGCTTGCCCGTCCGGAAGTAGATCGAGCGGCTGGTGCGCTCGTGCCACTCCCGCCACTGGACCGCCGCCCGCGTCACCAGCTCGACGTAGATCTCGTTCGGGTACATGGTGCGCCGGATCACCTTGGAGACATCGGTGCTCGACGCCTCCGGGTTGGGGATCTCGCCGCGCTCGACCAGGGTCACCTCGTGGCCGCGCCGGCGCAGCTCCAGGGCGGCGGCCATGCCGAAGATCCCGGCGCCGACGATGCAGACATTCATGATGGCAGACCTTTCACGAGGGCTTCAGGCACCCGTAGAACACCGCGTTGCTGTGGCCGCCGAAGGGACCGGTCCAGTATGCGTCGATGACCCCGGCGGGGGTGCCGCCGGCGCGGGTCGAGCTGAGGAACAGGTGCCACAGAGGCCCGATGCCCTCGAGCTCCACCGGCTCGCTGATGCGCCCCCAGTCGCCGGGCTCGCCGCTGGCGTACCACACCGACTCGGCGGCCGAGCGGCGGCCTCGGGTCAGGAGGTAGTGGACGCGTCCGTCCGGGGTCTGGTAGAGGCGGCCGCTGTTGAAGGCGCCCAGGCACCAGGCCCGGAAGGGGCCGCCGGGTGGCCCGACGGCGTGGTAGAGGCGCGAGCGGGCCGGGTCCTGGTCGGTGGCGGCCCACACGCTGCGGGCCGGCTGGCGGTTCTCGTAGTAGACGAGGTGGACCAGGCCCTCGTCGTCGGCGAACAGGTCCTGGTGGTCCGTGGTACCGCGCGCCCCGGAGTCCTCGTCGAAGGTGTCGCTCACGTCGCTCACCAGCGTGCACCGCCAGTCTTCGGGAGAGCGGAGCAGATCCGGGTTGTAGTAGTACCACGCCTTCAGGACCGGGTAGATGCCCCTGGGCGTGCGTTGCGTGCGGGTGCCGCCCGTGTCCGGGTCGGGGAGGGTGATGGACTGGTCGGGATACCGGTCCCCCGCGACGAAGTAGTCGTCGGAGCAGAAGGTGTGGGCGGCGCCGTCCCGGAAGAGGACGAACTGGTATCCGCGGGCCGTGTCGTGGCCGATCTCGCCCTCGGCGGCGGGGGTGAAGTCGTCCGACCCATCGAGGACGTACCAGGCCAGGCGCGGCAGGCCCCCGGCCACCAGCACGCGGTCGCGGCCGTCGATGGCGGCGCCGAAGCGGGAGTCGGCCCTGACCCGGCGGCGCAGCTCCCAGCGGTCGAGGCGGCCCGGCCCGTCGAAGCGCACGTGCCAGCTGGCGCAGTCGCCGCCGATGACGTGCAGCCGTCCGGTGGAGTCGACCAGGAGGTTGCCGTTCTGCGGCACCGGCGGCAGCACCGGTCCCGCCTCCCAGTCCCCCGCGGACAGCCGCCGGAAGACGCAAAGGGTGAGGTCGTCGCGCCAGCTGAGGGCGTAGAGATCGTCGCCGGAGCGAACGAGGTTGGACTGGTTGTAGCCCCAGCCGCTGGCGCCGCTGCCCCCGGAGAGCCGGTGTCCGGCGGTGTCCGTCACGGCCTCGACGCGCCACTCGAAACGCGCCGGGGCGCCGAGGCGCACCTCCGGGCGGTCAGCCATCCCCTAGCTGTATGGAGGCATGTGCATGGCCAGGGCCAGGGAGACCTCGATGTCGGAGATCGCCTGCGCCATGGCCCGGCTGATCAGGTCGAGGCGGCGCACCTCGTCGATGCGGGGGGCGATGTGCTCCACCTCGCGGGCGGACAGGATCTGCTCGAAGAGGTTGCAGGCGTGGGCCAGGCCGATGATCACCACGTCCCGCGGAGTGGGGATCTCGTCGCTGAAGAGGATCTCCATGATCCGCAGCTTGACCTCCCGCTCCACCCGGTCGTCGATGACCGGGTAGCGCCGCGACCGGAAGACCCACAGGAAGCGGTCCTCCTGGCGCTGCAGGATCCCCCGTTCCACCAGGCGATCGAGGGCCGCCTCGCGGATGGCGTCGGAGCTGCGCAGGGCGGTGCGCTCCACCCAGAAGCGGGCGTCGTGGGTCTCCTCCGCCGCGGCGATGTCGGCCAGGGTGGGGTCGAGGAGATCGTCGCCCAGGGGGGTCGAATCGACGAGCATCAGTTGCTTGAGATCCGTGTCGATACGGTTCTCCAGGGCCAGGTCCATCAGCACACCGCCGGCGAGGGCGTAGCGCAGCTGGCGGTCGGGCACCCTGGCGAACTTCCCGTCCTCGTCGTCGAGGATGAGAAGCATGAGCTCTTCCGGGAATCTCAGCATGGAAGTCCCCGCCTGTTCTTGAGGTTAGATTCCGAGCGCTTCCCGCTCCTGGGACATCGCCAAAGGTGGCGCACCTGCCGGGCAACGGCAAGCGGCCGACACGACACTCGCGAGGGATGAGACATGCCATTCTCCTACTGCCTGAACACCAGCACCATCCGCACCGAGGGCTCCTCCATCGTGGACGCCATCGACACCGCCGCCGACGCCGGCTGGGACGGCATCGAGCCCTGGGTTCAGGAGCTGGACGACTGGGTCGCCGGCGGCGGCACCCTGCAGCAGGTCCGCGAGCGGGCGGAGGAGCGGGACCTGGCCATGGTCAACCTCATCGGCTTCCCGGAGTGGGCGGTGCCCGAGGACGATCGCCGGGTTCGGGGCCTGGAGGAGGCGGTCCGCTGCTTCGAGATCGCCCGCGAGCTGGGCTGCCCCCACGTGGCCGCCCCGCCCTCCGGGATCCACGACCGCCGGGTGGAGCTGCGCCCGGTGGCCGAGCGCTACGCGGCCCTGGTGGACCTGGCCTCCGAGTCGGGAGTGACGCCGCTCCTGGAGTTCTGGGGGATCGCGCGGACCCTGGGGACCGCGGGGAGATGCTGCTGGTGGCGGCGGAGTGCGGGCGTCCGGAGGTGCTGATGCTGGCCGATGTCTACCACATGTACAAGGGCAGCGGCCATCACTTCGGGTTCGAGCACTTCGGCAGGGGCCGCCTGGGCCTGGTGCACGTGAACGACTACCCGGCCACGCCCGGCCGTTCCGAGGCGACCGATGCCGACCGCGTCTATCCAGGGGACGGGCTGGCGCCGTGGCCGCGGATCACGGCCATGCTCGAGGCCATCGGCTACGACGGCATGCTGTCGCTCGAGCTCTTCAACGAGAGCTACCGCGCCCGGGGTCCCGAGGCCGTGGCCCGCGAGGGTCTGGAGAAGCTGAAGCGCTGTGTAGAGGGGTAGGCCGGCCTGGAGGCGGCCGAACGGAGGAACCGGCGCGCGGAGCCCGCCGTGATATGTGGAAAATACGCCGCTGGAGTCCTCCCGTCAAATATTCAATTCTGCGTAACTTCAGTACTTACAGATAGTTATTGACATAATCCAACGGCGGTCTGTTCTTCCCTGCACCCCCCGAAGGAGGTGCCTGGAATGGCCGACGGCCGTGATTCCTCTTCCGCCGAAGAAGTCCGCGTCGAAGGATCGATCGTCCGCTCCGGGAAGTGGTCCGGAAACCTGGCCGAGCTGGCGGACGACAGCCGGCGGCTTCACCGGCTGCTGTCCGAGGAGCGGGTCGACGAGGCCCGCGCCCTCCTGCGCTCCCGGTCCGCCGAGGAGCAGGCGGCCCTCGTCGCCATCGACGCCGACCCCGAGCAGGTCCTGGCCCTGACCGCCTCCGCCGGGCGGGGCCTGCCCGCCTACAGCCGCGAGGTGGTCGACCGCCTGCCCTCCGAGCTGCTGGCCCGGCTCGCCGCTCCCGGCACCCGGCACAGCCGCTACAACCCGGCGGTCCTGCGGGCCATGTCGCCGCGGGTCTTCGACCGCACCGTCCGCGACGTGCTCGATCCGATCGACAACCCCGACCTGCGCACGAGCGTCGCCTGGGAGTGGCTCGAGGCCGTGGCCGCCCTCCACGACCCCAACCAGGCGGCGGCGCTGCTGCGCGCCGTCGACCCCGCGGCCCTGGAGGAGGCGGTCATGGACCGGCTGACCGACTTGAATCTGGGGCAGGTCGTGGGCGGTACCGAGGTCGCCTCCGTCAGCCTCTTCCAGACCATGACCGAGGGATTCGCCTGGACCCGCCCCTCCGACTACGTCGCCGACGCGGCCACCGCGGAGGTCCTCGACGCCCTCTGGGAGGCGGCGCCGGAGCTGCTGGCCTCGACCGTCGTCAACGCCACCCGCCGCCTCCACGGCACCGGATGACCGGTCTCGCGCACCCCGATCTCAACCGCATCGCCGCCGGCACGGACCGCTTCCTCGGCAGGGTGCTGGTCATCGGCCGGGACCACCACCGCCTGCCCCGCGGACTCGAGGACGGACTGATGGCCTTCCTCCGCCTCCACGCCACGAACCATGCCCGGCGCTACCGCACCGGCATCGCCATCGACCGGGACTCCCTCGAGGCCGGGGTGCGCCAGGGCTTCACCTGCGTGGAAGTGGCGCTGCAGGCCGCCGCCGCGGACGACGTGGAGCGGGCGATCGAGCTGCTCGCAGCCGCCGACCTGGAGGACCTCCGCCGGCAGGGGTGGGAGCGGGCCTGGAACACCCTCGACGAGATGCGCCGGGAATCGGCCACACACCTGGGCAGCCCCTGGTCGGCGCTGCTGGAGGAGTGGATTCCCGAGCTGGAACGCTGGACGACGCTGGTCCCGGAGTCCTGGACCGCCGCGGGAACGGGCGGCGCTCCCGAGCCCGTGGACCCGCCGGCGGAGTTCGCCCGCTACCTGCACGTGTCGGAGCGGGCCCGGTTCCTCGACAGCCTGCCGGACGACGCCCTGCGGCCCCTGTTGCGGAAGTGGCACCCCCCGGCCGACTTCCCGCTGCTGCTGCGGCACCTGGTGGCGGCCCTGGCCCTGGATCGCCTGCGCCTGCCGGTGGCCCGCGCCGGCATCGAGCGCTTCGCGGCCGCCTGCTTCGAGGGTCCACACATGGAGCCCGAGACGCGGGCGAAGGTGCTGCAGCAGTTGGAGACCCATCTCGAAGCCCGGCCGCCCGATGCCGACCCGAAGGGGCCGACCCTGCCTCACCCCCGGGGGCGGGTCACGCTGCTGCAGGAGACGGCGGAGCAGATCGAGCTGCTGGAGAGGGCCGACGCGTCCGGGCGGATCGGTCTGCTGCAACTGCCGGGCCCCGGCCGCCGGCACTGAGACGGCTCAGGAGCGGCTCGGCGCAGATTTCGAGCCGCTGGAGAGGGCCGCGTCCCCGGGCGGATCGGTCTGCTGACTCCGCCGGGCTCCGCGCGCCGCCGGTGAGCCCCGGGCCTCACCCGCGCAGGCGCCGGGTCTCCTCCTCGTCCAGGGACCAGCCCTCGATGTCCAGGGCCACGCCGTACTCCCGCCGGGCCGCCTCCACCGAGACCCGGCCCTGGCGCACGTCCTCCAGGACGGCCCGCGGATCCCGCTCGAAGGGTGAGCCGTAGCCGCCGCCGCCCGGCAGCCGCAGGGTCACCTGCTGCCCGGGCTGGAGCAGGTACTTCCGCTTCGGGTGCAGGTGAGTGCCGTCGGAGAGCACCATCTGGCCCACGGCCCCGTCCCGGCCGCCGGCGAAGCCCCGGGCGGCGCACCGGGTGCGGTCGTACATCGGCGAGTGCAGGGCCGGCTCGTCGCTGTCGACGGCGAGCACCATCTCCTGCCCGAGGCCGCCGCGGAAGCGGCCGGCCCCGCCCGAGTCGGGGCGCAGGGCCCGCCTGAGCATGAGCGTCGGCGAGACCGACTCGATCGCCTCCGCCGGCACCCCGCGGATGCCGCTCGGGAAGGCCGTGGCCGAGAGACCGTCGGAGGTCGGGCGGGCGCCCATGCCGCCGGCGGAGAAGAAGATGTAGGCGAAGAGCCGGCCGTCGGGGCCGCGGCCCTCCAGCTGCGTGTTCCACAGGCCGGCGGAGCCGTCGGCGGTGACGCGGCCGGGAACCACCTGCGACAGGGCGCCGAAGACCGCCTGGGAGAGGAAGTGGCCGATGAGGTGGCGGGCCCCGACGGCGCAGGGACGGCGGGCGTTGAGGATCGAGCCCTCGGGGGCGGTCACCGTCACCGGTCGGAAGCTGCCCTCGTTGTTGGGCACGTGAGGGCTGATGGCGCAGGCCAGGGGGTAGGTGGTGTAGGCATGGGTGTAGTTGTAGACGACGTTGATGCCGCGGTCGACCTGGGGAGAGGTGCCGGCGTAGTCGACGAGCAGCCGCCGGCCCTCCACGGTCAGGGCGATGCGGATCGCGAGGGGTTCGTCGAAGCCGTCGATCTCCACTTCGTCCTCCCAGGTGCCGTCGGCTACCGCCTCGATGGCGTCGCCCGTGGCCTGCTCCGAGCGGCCCCGGATCTGCTCCCCGAGGTCCTCCACGTCTTCGAGGCCGTACTCCTCCATCATGTCCGCCAGCTTGGCGGCGCCCACGTCGTTGCCCGCCTGCTGGGCGTAGAGGTCGCCCACCACCGCGTCCGGCTCGCGCACGTTGGCCCGCACGATGCGCACCAGGTCCTCGTTGATCCGCCCCTTGCGGAAGAGCTTCATGATCGGGATCGCCAGGCCTTCCTCGAAGACCTCGCGGGCGTCGGCGCCGAGGGTGCGGCCACCGATGTCCATGGCGTGACAGGTGTTGGCGAACCAGCCGATCCCGCGTCCGCCGTGGAAGACGGGGGTGACCACGGTGATGTCGTGGAGGTGGCCCGAGACCATCCAGGGGTCGTTGGTCAGGAGGCTGTCCCCCGGCTCCAGGGAATCGATCGGATGGGCCCGGACGAAGTGCCGCACGCCGGTGGCCATGGTGTTGATGTGCCCCGGCGTGCCGGTCACCGCCTGGGCGAGCATGTTCCCCCCACGGTCGAAGATCCCGGCCGACAGGTCCCCGGCCTCGCGGACCACGGTGGTGAAGGAGGCGTGCATCAGCGCCGCCGCCTGCTCGTTGACGATCGAGATCAGCCGGTTCCACAGGACCTCGAGCAGCACGGGATCCATGCCCCGCCGGGAATCGTTCATCCCGCCTCTCTCCTGACGATGAGGTTGCCGGCGTCATCGACCTCCAGCCCCCAGCCGGGAGGGACCACCGTGGTCGACTCGGCCTCCTCCACGATCGCCGGACCGGAGGCGCGGAAACCGGCGCCAAGGGCGTAGCGGTCGAGGACGGGTGTCTCCCCCTCCTTTCCCGGCCTCTCGAACCGCACCGGCCGCGAGGGCTTCTGCGCCGACCGGGTGCCGCCGGGCCGGTCCTGGTGCAGCCGGCCAAGGGACGGGCGGGGTCCCGAGACCGTGGTGCGCCAGTGCATGCACTGCACGTCCACCCCCTCGCAGGTGCGCCCGTAGAGCCGGGTGTA
The DNA here is from genome assembly GCA_964291625.2 of Candidatus Latescibacterota bacterium. Lineage (GTDB taxonomy): Bacteria > Latescibacterota > UBA2968 > UBA8231 > UBA8231 > UBA8231. The sequence goes on from OZ220089.1 coordinate 2,124,366, forward strand.
CTCGCGGTCGAAGTCGGCCTGCAGCCGCTCCAGGGCGGGCCCGTCGAGCTGGCCGCCGGAGACGGGCACGCGGATCTCGTGACCCTGGCCCACGTAGCGCAGGTCCGCCGTCCGTTCCACCCGCACCTGCGCCGGGGCGACCCCGGCCTCGCCCACGATCCGGCGGCCTTCGCCTTCCATCTCCTCGAAGAGCCCGCGCAGCCGGGCGAGATCGACCTCTCCGAGGCGGGTCACGTAGCTGCGCGCGAAGTCGAAGCTGATGGGGGCCAGCAGCAGGCCCACGGCGGACCCGACCCCGGCGGCGCCGGGCACGATCACGGTGCCGATGCCGAGGCGTTCCGCCACCCCGCAGGCGTGCACCGGGCCGGCGCCGCCCGTGGCCACCATGGCGAATCCGCGCAGGTCGATGCCGCGCTCGGCGGCGTGGACGCGCGCGGCGTTGGCCATGTTCTCGTTGACCAGCTGATGGATGCCCCGTGCCGCGGCCACGAGCTCCTGGTCCAGGCGCCGCGCCAGCGACTGCACCGCGGCCTCGGCGGCGGAAGGGTCCAGCTCCATCTGCCCTCCCAGGAAGAACGCCGGGTTCAGCAGACCGAGGACGAGGTCGGCGTCGGTCACCGTCGGCTCGCGGCCCCCCCGGCCGTAGCAGGCCGGACCGGGCTCGGAGCCGGCGCTCTCGGGCCCCACCTGGGGCAGGCCCAGCTCGTTGATGCGCGCCAGGCTGCCGCCGCCGGCGCCGATCTCGATCATGTCGAGGACGGGCACCAGCAGCGGCAGGCCGCTGCCCTTCTTGAAGCGGTAGACGCGGGCCACCTCCGACTCGGTGGTCACCGGCAGCTCGCCGTCCTGGCTCAGGCAGGCCTTGGCCGTGGTGCCGCCCATGTCGAAGGCCAGCACCCGCTCGAAGCCCGACCGGCGGCCGGCGTCGATCGCCGCCAGCACGCCGCCGCTGGGGCCCGACTCCACGAGGCGCACGGGGAACCTCGCCGCCGTCTCGGCGGCGCAGGTGCCGCCGTTGGAGAGCATGATGTGCAGCGGCGCCTCGATCCCGCAGTCGGCCCGGAAGCCCTGCTCCAGGTTGGCCAGATAGCCCGAGGCCATGGGCTGCACGTAGGCGTTGGCCACTGCCGTCGAGGTGCGCTCGTACTCCCGGACCTCCGGCGCCACTTCGTGGGACAGGGAGAGGGCGGCCCCGGGCAGCTCTTCGCGCACGATCGCCGCGGCCCGGCGCTCGTGCGCCGAGTTGGCGTAGCAGTGCAGGAAGGCCACCGCCACCGCCTCGACGCCGGCTTCCCGGAGGACCGAGCAGGCGCGCCGCAGACCCTCCTCGTCGAGGGGCGCCATCACCTCGCCGCTGGACTTCAGGCGCCCGGCCACCTCCAGCCGAAGGCGGCGCTCCGCGAGGGGCTCGGGCAGCTCCAGGAAGAGGTCGTAGATGTCATAGCGGCCCTCGCGGCCGATCTCGAGAACGTCCCGGAACCCCTCGGTGGTGATCAGCCCGGTGAGCGCCCCCTTGCGCTCGATGAGGGCGTTGGTGATCAGCGTCGTGCCGTGGATCAGCCGGCCGACCCCTGCCGGCTCCCCGCCGGAGGCCAGCAGCTGGCGGACCCCGTCCAGCACGCCCTCGGACGGGTCCGGGTCGGTGGTCAACACCTTGGCTATCTCCATGCGGCCCGTGGGGCCGTGGCAGATCACGAGGTCGGTGAAGGTCCCGCCGATGTCGACGGAGAGGATGGTCCCGCCCGCCGTCTCAGGCGCGCTGTTCAAGTCGTTCTCCCATTGAGTCGGTCCGCCGGGGAAAATAGGGGCAGGCTGCCGTCCGCACCGCCCCGCCCCGGGTCGACCGGGTTCGGGCCCCCCCCTACAATAGGGGCCGCGCTTCGCGCCCCCCTGCAGATCTGGATCGATGGACTTCGAGAAGCTCAGCATCCTCATCCCCGCGTACAACGAGCGCTTCACGATCCGCGAGATCGTCTCGCTCGTGTTGGCCCAGGAGCTTCCGGGCGGCCTGGAGAGGGAGCTCGTCATCGTCGACGACGGCTCCACCGACGGCACGCGGGACATCCTTCGGGAGCTCGGCCGGGCCCATCCGGAACGCCTCCGCATTCACTTCCACGAGACCAACCAGGGCAAGGGGGCGGCGATCCGCACCGCCATCGAGCTGGCCACGGGAGACGTGTGCATCATTCAGGATGCCGACCTGGAGTACGACCCCGCCGACTACCCCAGGCTCCTGCGGCCGCTCCTTGCCGGCGACGCCGACGTCGTCTATGGCTCGCGGTTCGCCGGCAGCGAGTATCGCAGGGTCCTGCTCTTCTGGCACTCCGTGGGAAACCAGTTCCTGACCCTCGTGTCGAATGCCTTCACGAACCTCAATCTGACGGACATGGAGACGTGCTACAAGGTCGTCAAGACCAGCCTCCTCAAGTCCCTCCCCATCCGCAGCAACCGGTTCGGCATCGAGCCCGAGCTCACGGCCAAGCTCGCCAAGCGGGGCTGTCGGATCTACGAGGTCCCCATCTCCTACCGGGGCCGGAGCTACCAGGAAGGCAAGAAGATCACCTGGTGGGACGGCGTGAAGGCCTTCGCCACCATGGTCTACTACCGCATCGTCGACGACCTCTACGAGGAGCGCTACGGCCACACCCTTCTCCATTCGCTCTCCCGGACGCACCGGTTCAACCGCTGGATCGCCGACGCCATCCGCACCCACGTGGGTGACCGCGTCCTCGAGATCGGGGGAGGGCTGGGCACCATCACGCTCCAGCTCATCCCCACGGACCGCTACGCCGTGACCGACTCGGACGAGCTGCACCTGGAGTACCTGGAAAACCGGTTCCGGGGCTATCCCAATGTCGAGGTGCGGCGTGTGGACGCGCAGGAGGAAGGGGATTTCGACCCGCTGCAGGAGAGCTTCGACACCGTGGTCTGCCTGAATGTCCTCGAGCACCTGGCCGAGCCGCAACGGGGTCTGGCCAACATCCACCGCGCCCTCGAGCCGGGAGGGACCGCCATCGTGCTGGTACCCCAGGGCCGGTTGCTCCTGGGGGCCCTCGACCGGGCCCTGGGTCACCGGCGGCGCTACTCGAAGAGGCTGCTGCGCGAGAGCTGTGAAGCGGCGGGACTCGAGGTGGAGAAGCTCTTCGACTTCAACCGGATCAGCTGCCTGCCGTGGCTCGTGAGCGGCAGGCTCCTGAGGAGGAGGAGACTCGGGCTGATTCAGCTCAAGATCTTCGACTCCCTGGTGTGGCTCTGGCGGATCCTCGACCGCGTCGTGCCGCTCCCGGGGCTCGCCCTCGTCGCCGTGGCCCGGAAGCCGAAGTGAGGGCGGTCCCTCCGACCTAGAGGTGGATGTCCAGCACGCCCATGTCCATGATCGTCTTCAAGGTGATGGCAAGACCCACGAAGATGATGAACACCGAGCTCGCCATGGGAAGACGCTGGATCCATCGGCCGTCGCCGGAGAAGCGTTCCACCAGCGGCCGCGCCTTGACGAAGGCCACCCCCACGGCGATGAGCACCGCCGCCAGGCCGAAGCTGAAGACCACCAGGAGCACCAGGCCGAAGGCGATCCGGTCCAGGCCCACGGCCAGCAGCAGGATCACCAGGGCCCCCGGACAGGGCACGATGCCTCCGGAGATACCCAGGGTCAGCAGGCTGCCGAGGGTCACTTTGGCGGGGATCTCGTGGCTGTGGCCACGGCCGTGGTGATGATCCTCCCCGTGGCCGTGCTCGTGATCGCCGTGGTCGTGGTCCCCGTGGTCGTGGTCTCCGTGGTCGTCGTCTCCGTGGTGGTGATGGTGATGGTGATGGCCGTGGCCGGGGCCGGAGCCTCTGAGCTGGTTGGCCAGCAGCCACCCGCCCAGGGCCACGATCAGGAGCCCGGAGGCCGTGCCCATCCACGGCATGATCTCCCTGTAGTCGATGTACTGGGTGGCGAAGAGGGCGGCCAGGCCCAGGAGAAGGATGCTGAAGGTGTGGGTGAAGGTGACCACGCCCCCGAGGAACATGGCATGGCCCACGGTGCCGCGGCTGCCCACGAGGTAGGCGGCGACGATCGTCTTGCCGTGTCCCGGCTCCAGGCCGTGGGCGGCGCCGGCCAGGAGGGCCAGCGCCAGGGCTCCGAGGATGATACCGGCGCTCAGCTCTTCGGAGCCCACCATCTCCTTGAGGGTGTTCTCCAGGCCCGACGTCCCCTCATCGCCGTGGTCCCCCGGGGTGCCGGCCTCCACCGCGGCGGGAACCGCGGCCAGCACGGCCGTGAGGACGATCCGTCGCATCCCTTGCGTCAGGGTCATGCTCTTCTCCAAAGGTGACGTCAACCGCTGAAAGGTCGTCAACGGAAATGCAAACGAAGCCGGACTGCCAGCCCCCGACCACTGCCGCCGCCCTCGATCTCGACGCGGTGATCGCCGAGATCGACGACCGGGGCTACAGCGCCATCCCGAGTGTGATCTCTCCCCAACGGGCCGACCGGGTGCGCACCGTTCTCGAGGGACTCCTGGCGGCCGAGATCGACGACGGCGTCCGGGAGCGGAAGCACCAGCGCGTCGGCGGTATCGCCCACAAGCACCCCGTCTTCCTCGAGTTGATGTGCCATCCGCTGATCGTGTCGCTCTGGAAGCGCTACCTCGGCGACGACATCATCTGCTCCTCGTGGACGGCCAACACCCTCTACCCGGGCCACGACGCCATCGGCTGGCACGCCGACTATCCCTTCTGGTCCCTGAAACCCCCCTGGCCGACGGGCCGCTTCGCGGGTCAGACCATGTGGCTTCTCGACGACTTCACCGAGGAGAACGGGGCCACCGGGATCGTCCCCTTCTCGCATCGGAAGGGACATCCGCCCGACGCCCCCACCGACCGCTGGCGTCCCGAGGGCCAGATCCTCACCGGCCGGCGCGGCTCGGTGGTGGTGGCCCACGGCGCCTGGTGGCACACGTCGCGGCCGAACCGCAGCGGCCGGCCGCGGTCCTGCCTGCTCGGCATGTACCTGATGCCGTGGTTCATCCCCCAGGAGGACATGCGCAGCCAGCTCGCCAGGATCGACGACCCTGCCGATCTGGTGACCCAGCTGCTGTGCGGCAACCAGCACAGGCCCAGTGTCATCGGCGAATGATCCGATTGACGAAATCGGCGAGTTGCGGTTATCCTAGCCAAAGTGGGTATGCGGATCTCCCGAAACCCGGCTCTTCCCATTTCACAGGAGGATCGCGTGAATCGTCATGCGAAGACCATAGGGCTTTCCATGGGACTCTTCGGCGCCGGATTGTTGGGCGGCCTGGCCCTCGGACTGGGCGCCGGCATCCTGCTCGCTCCCCGCAGCGGCCGCGAGTCCCGCGACTCGGTGCGCCGCGGAGTCTCCGAAGCGTATGACAAGGGACAGTCCTACGTGGACCGGTTCCGCAACCGCGACGGCGAGAAGGAGACCGTCGAGTTGTAGGCTCTTGCGGAGGTCCCCCCCCCCCCCCCCGGGCGCATCCACCCCTTCTCCCCCCGCCTCTCACCGTCCCGCCCGCGCCCTCTTTCCGAATCCGCAGCAGCGGCTCCGGTCCGCTCGACAGCCCGGCGTGGCCTGCCTAGAGTTACCGGCCGCCCGACGACAGGACCCTATACCAAAAGGAGCGATTCGTGAAGAAGGTCATTGCAGTTGCCGTGCTCTGCTGTCTCCCAGGCTGGATCGGCCACGCCGGAGGCGGCGAACTCACTCCCTACGGGTTCGTCCGCTTCGACGCCGTCCTCGACGACTCGAAGCTGAACCACCATCAGTATCCCAACTGGGTGCTGCCGGAGCCGCCGGGCGCGGAAGGCAACGGCAACCTGACCATCCACCCCCGGCTGACGCGGCTCGGGGCCAAGCTGGCCCCGGTCGACCTGGGGGAGGACAGCGAGATCAGCGGCGTCATCGAGACGGACTTCCAGAACGGCGGCAGCGAGTCGCGGCAGATCCTGCGCCTGCGCAAGGCGTACTTCAACCTCAGGAAAGGGGACTGGCACTTCCTGGCCGGTCAGACCTGGGACCTCATCTCTCCCCTCTTTCCCGCGGCCAACAACGACGGCATGATGTGGAACACCGGGAACCTCGGAGACCGGCATCCCCAGGCGCGGCTCACCTGGAAGCCGGAGACCGGCGTCTCCGCCGCGGTCGCCCTCGGCCAGACGGGGGCGGTGGACAAGAAGGACCTCGACAAGAACGGGATCCTCGACGGCTCGGAGGCGATGGCGCCCTTCCTGCAGGCGCGGATCGGGATCGAGCAGGCGAAGTTCAAGGCCGGAGCCTGGGCCCATAGGGGGTCGGAGGAGACCGGCACTCCCGTGGGTGGCAGTACCAGCTTCACCTCGGCCGTGGTGGGCCTCGACTTCTCGGTATCTCCCACGGACAGGCTGGCCGTCGAGGGAGAAGGTTGGACGGGCAGCAACCTTTCCGACATCCGGGGCGGCATCGGCCAGGGAGTCAACACGGCGACGGGCGAGGAGATCGCCGCTTCCGGAGGCTGGGTCCATCTCCTGATCAAGCCGGCCGAGGGCTGGAAGCTCTACGCCGGAGCGATGATGGACACCCCCGACGAGGAGGCGGTGCCCGAAGGGGGGCGCACCGGCAATCAGGCGTTCTACCTGGTGAACCGCTACCGGCCCTGGAAGAGCTTCCAGGCCGCCGTCGAGTATGTGAACTGGACAACCGAGTACAAGGGACCCGCAGACGGGACGGCCAACCGGGTGAATCTCCATTTCACCCACAACTTCTGATGAACCTCGACGACAGGGTCCTGACGCGGAGGTCGCTGCTCCGCCGCGGCCTGGCGGGCCTGCTGGCGGCGCCCTGGATGGGGTGGGGCGCCGGCTCCGGGGGCGCCGGCGTCCTCCTGTCGGCGGCCAGGGCCGGAGGCGTCGAGCCCTACCAGGCCTCCGAGGACGAGATCGTCCTCGGCATGTCCGCCGCCTTCTCCGGTCCCTCCCGGGGCCTGGGCAGCGAGCTCTACCGCGGCGCCAAGGCCTGCTTCAACCACGTCAACGAGAACGGGGGGATCGGCGGCCGCAGGATCTCCCTCAAGCTCTACGACGACGGCTACCAGCCGGATCCCTGCGTTCGCAACACCATGAAGCTCATGCTGGAGGACCGTGTCTTCCTGCTCTTCGGCTACGTGGGGACGCCTACCGTCACGCGCGTCCTGCCGCTGCTCAAGAAGTTCCAGGACGAGCGGGTCTACCTGTTCTTCCCCTTCACCGGAGCCCAGCCCCAGAGGGAGCCGCCCTACGGCGACTTCGCCTTCAACCTCCGCGCTTCCTACCGCCAGGAGACCGCCGGCCTCGTGGACAACTTCGTCCGGGCGGGACGGAAGCGCATCGCCGTCTTCTACCAGGCCGACGCCTATGGCCGCAGCGGCTGGGCCGGCGTACGGGCGGCCCTCAAGAGGCATGGCGGCGAGATCGTCGGCGAAGCGACCTACCGCCGGGGTCAGAGATTCACCGGCAGCATGAGGCGCCAGGTCGAGATCCTGACGGCGGCCTCCCCCGACGCCGTCATCTGCATCGGGTCGTACGCGGCCTGCGCCGGCTTCGCCCGCGACGCCGTCGACCTGGGCCTTCGGGTGCCGATCGCCAATCTCTCCTTCGTGGGCAGCGAGAACCTCCTCGAGCTGCTCACCGAGAGCCGGGACGACGCCGAGCCCTACACGCGGCTCCTCGTCAACTCCCAGGTCGTTCCCAGCTACGAGGACACCTCCATTCCCGCGGTCCGGGAGTACCGCGAGCTGATGGCCCACTACGATCCCCAGATCCCCGAGGAGCTCGTCGAGGAACCCTACACCCCGTTCCCCCAGAGCTTCGTCAGCCTCGAGGGCTTCCTCGACGCCAAGCTGATGGCCGAGATCCTGCGGCGCCTGGAGGGCGTCCCCGACAGGGCGGGGCTGGAAGAGGCGGTGTTCTCGGTGCGGGACTTCGATCTCGGCATCGGTGAGCAGGTCTCCTTCGGACCCACTCGCCGCCAGGGCCTGCAGCGGGTCTACTACACCGTCGTCCGGAACGGCCGCTTCGTGACCCTCGACGACTGGCAGGGGTGGCTCTCCTGATGAAGATCCAGAAGCTCTTCCAGAGGACCCGTTTCGGCATCTTCGCCCTCTTCGGGCTGATCGTCCTGTCCACCTCCGCCTTGTGCATATACACGGTGGACACCCAGCTGTCGAAGGAGTACGAGACCAACTGCAGGAACATCGCCAAGAGCATCGCCGACTCCAGCGTCGACATCCTTCTCAACAGGAACCTCGCGACCCTGCAATCGCTCATCGACCAGTTCGTCGAGATCCAGGGGATCCGCTACATCTACATCACCAGCGAGGAAGGCGAGTACCTGGCCCACACCTTCGTGCCCGGCATACCCGAGGAAGTCCTCGCCAGCGATCCCGCCAGCACCGAGCCCGTCCACCGCAGCATTCCGGGGATGGGCGATTTCATGGAAGTCGGCAGCCCGATCCTGGCCGGCGTCGGCGGGACCGTCCACGTGGGCATGGACCTCGACATCATCGGTCTCAAGATTCAGCGGGCCATCGGCCAGCAGGTGATCCTCATCAGCATCTTCCTCGTCGTCGGCGTCCTGGCCTCCATCTGGCTCGTCAACCTCGCCGCCAAGCCGCTGGGCTCGCTGCTCTCCTACGCAGTGGAGCTCTCCGGCGGCCAGGGCGAGGAAGGGGCCGCGAAGGAGGATCTCCTGGCGCGCGATGACGAGGTAGGGGACCTGGCCCGCCTCTTCCGCCACGTCTCGGGTCGATCCCCGGCCCCGGGCGAGCCGGAGAGCCGGCCCTAGGGGATCGGTTCCGCGATGCGCATTCCGCGAAGCGCCATCGCCCTCTTCTGCACGATCCTGCAGGTCTGCTTCGGCACGGTCTACGCCTGGAGCTTCTTCCAGACGATGCTGGTGCGCCAGGTCGGCTGGACCCATACCGAGACGGCCTGGGCCTTCAGTATCGCCATCTTCACCCTGGGCGTGTCCGCCGCCTGGGCGGGCAACATGCTTCCCAAGGTCGGGCCGCGGTGGCTCGCCGTGGCCGGCAGCCTGTTGTTCTCGGTTGGATACCTGATCTCGGGGGCCGCCCTCCACCTGGATTCGGTGCCCCTCTTCTACCTGGGCTACGGGGTGGTGGGCGGGGCGGGCATCGGCCTCGGATACGTGACCCCGGTGGCGACGGTCGCCAAGTGGTTCCCCGACCGCAAGGGGCTGGCCACCGGCATCGTCGTCATGGGTTTCGGCGTGGGCGCCTTTCTCCTGAGCAAGGGGCTGGCTCCCTTCCTGATCATCCGCACGGCCGGAGCCCTGCCCCTGGTCTTCGTGTGGCTCGGCATCGTCTTCGCCTGCATCCTGATTCCCAGCAGCCTGGCCCTCAGCGATCCTCCCGAGTCGGCCTTGCCCGCCGCCGCCTCGGAGGATGCCCCCGGATTCGGCGAGCCCGACTCCGCCGGCCCCTACCTGCGCACCACCCAGTTCGCCGTCATGTGGACTGTCTTCTTCTTCAACATCTCCGCCGGGATCTCCGTCATCAGCTTCCAGTCGGAGCTCCTCCAGGAGATCTGGGGCCTGGCGGACGCCACCATCGAGCCCACCACTCTGGCCGAGTACGGCGCCACCCTCATCGCCGTGAGCTCGATCTGCAACGGCTTGGGGCGCCTGTTCTGGGGACTGCTCTCCGACCGCTTCGGCCGGGTGGCGATCTTCCGGGTGATTCTCGCGAGTCAGATGGTGGTCTTCGGGATCCTCATGACCGAGACCAACCCCTGGATCTTCTCCATCCTCGTCTGTTACGTCCTGCTCTGCTTCGGGGGAGGCTTCGCCACCATGCCGCCCTTCGTCCTCGACGTCTTCGGCTCGAAGAAGATGTCCACCATCTACGGAGCGGTCCTCACGGCGTGGGCCGCCGCCGGGATCGCCGGACCGCTCTACGTGGGACACCTGAAGGACGTCTATCCGGACAGGGCGGTCATGTACTGCTTCCTCATCGGCATCCTCATGCTCGCCGCCGGGTACCTGTTCTCCTACCTGTTGAACGACGGGCGGATCCGCCTCGGACGTCCGACGCTGGAGAGCACCCTCGACCGGTTCGGGATACCCGCGGCCGGCAAGGCCCCGGGATGACGCCGTCCTCGGCAAACGGCTCGAGAGGCAGCGACCTCGCCTACCAGGAGATGATCCTCCAGGGGGTCTCGCGGACCTTCGCCCTCACCATCCCGCAGCTTCCGGCGCCGCTGCGCGAGGTGGTGGGCAACGCCTACCTCCTGTGCCGCATCACGGACACCATCGAAGACGAGCCGGCCCTCTCGGCCCCGCAGAAGCAGGCGTTCTCGGAGCGCTTCGTGGAGGTCGTCGCCGGCCGCCAGGGGGCGGAGCCCTTCGCCCGTGACCTCGGGTCCCTGCTGTCCTCCTCGACGACCGAGAGCGAGCGCGACCTGGTGGCCAACACCGCCCGGGTCATCCGCCTCACCCGCGGCTTCCGCCCGGCCCAGCGGTCCGCCCTCGAGCGTTGCGTGAGGATCATGTCCCGGGGGATGTCCGAGTTCCAGCAGCAGGCGACGGTGGACGGCCTGGACGATCTTCCACACCTCGACCGCTATTGCTACCACGTGGCCGGCGTCGTGGGCGAGATGCTCACCGAGCTGTTCTGCGACTACTCACCGGAAATCGCCAGACGGCGTCAGGACCTGCTCGCCCTCTCCGTCTCCTTCGGGCAGGGGCTGCAGATGACCAACATCCTCAAGGACATGTGGGACGACCGCCGCCGCGGCGCCTGCTGGCTGCCGCGCGACATCTTCCTCGAGGCCGGCTCCGAGATTCGCTCCCTCCCCGCCGGGCGCGGCGACCCCGCCTTCATCGACGGGCTCCTGGAGCTGGTGGCCATCGCCCATTGGCACCTGGAGAAGGCCTTGCGCTACATCCTGATCATCCCCGCCCGCGAGGCCGGCATCCGCCGCCACTGTCTGTGGGCCCTGGGAATGGCCGTGCTCACCCTGCGCCGCATTCACGCCACCCCGGCCTTCAAGGACGGACAGGAAGTGAAGATCTCCCGCCGCAGCGTGCGGGCCGTCACCTTGGTCACCAGCACCCTGGTGCGCTCCAACCTGGCCTTGAAGTTCCTCTTCAAGGCCCTCACTCGAGGGCTTCCCCGCGCCGATGGGGGAGGGCGCCTCCAGCCGCCGCTTTCGCCACCGGACCCGAAGGCGGTAGGGCACCAGGACATGAAGAAGGTTCCGGACCGGTAGCCAGGAGAAACAGTCGATGCGAGTCATTCTGGCCCAGCCCCGCGGATTCTGCGCCGGCGTCGAACGAGCCATCGAGATCGTCGAGGCGGCGCTGGAACAGCATGGACCACCCATCTACGTACGTCACGAGATCGTCCACAATCCGCGGGTCGTGGAGAACCTGAGAGCCCGGGGCGTACGGTTCGTGGAACAGATCGATCAGGTCCCCGAGGGCGCCATTGCGGTCTTCAGCGCCCACGGCGTGTCCAGGAAGGTCGAGGAGGCTGCCTCCACGCGGAACCTGCGTTCCCTCGATGCGACCTGCCCCCTGGTCTCCAAGGTGCACAAGGAAGGCCGGCGCTACTCTGCCAGGGGATACGACATCATCCTCATCGGCCACGAGAACCATCCCGAGGTCGAAGGCACGGTGGGTCAGATCCCGGGGCCGGTCCACCTGGTGAGCGACGTGGAAGGGGCGGCGGCGCTGAAGGTGCGGGATCCTCGAAAGGTCGCCTACATCACCCAGACGACCCTGTCGGTCGACGATACGCGGGAGGTGATCTCGGCCCTGCGGCAACGGTTCCCCGAGATCGTCGGACCGGACGTGAAGGACATCTGTTACGCCACCCAGAACCGCCAGGCCGCCGTGCGCGCCCTCGCCGCCCAGGTGGACCTGTTGCTGGTGGTGGGCGCCGAGAACAGCTCCAACTCGAACCGCTTGTGCGAGGTCGCCAACGACTGCGGCGTGCCCAGCTATCTCCTCGAGGACCCTTCGAGGCTCGATCCCGACTGGCTGGTGGGAGTCGAGAGCATCGGCGTCACCGCCGGCGCCTCCACGCCCGAGGAACTGGTGAGCGAGTTGATCGAGAGGTTGCGGGAGCACGCCGACCTCGAGCTCTCCACCATGGACGGCATCGAGGAGAACGTGCGTTTCAGCCTGCCGGACATCCTGGATCCCGCCGCCGCCCCCGCCTCCGACTGACGGGAGCGGAGCTCCGCCGCCAGCCTACAGATTCCAGCTCAGCCCCAGATCGACGAAGCTGTCGCGGCGCGTCGGGTAGTGGAGATCCGCCGCGTCGATGGCGATGAGATCGATCGCCTCCAGGCGCAGGGACCAGCGGCCGGAAACCCGCCGGTTGAGCTCGATGGCGAGGGTTCGCGTGGATCGTCCGAGGTCCATCAGCAGGCCGCCGAGAATCTCCGTGCTCTGAACATCATTGAGGGCGAAACGTCCGCCGAGGAAGAGGTCGTTCTCCAGGGTATTCGGGGAGCGTCCCGGCGTGGCCCTGGGCCCCCGTCCATCGTAGCTCCACTCGCCGAGCAGACCTGCATCGGCCGTGGAGCCGAGCACCGAGTAGAGCGTGTACTCCGCGCCCAGGACCGAGGCGGCGTAGTCCTCGTCCCGGCCGAGGCGGTTGCGGGCTCCGGCGCGGTGAATGGCCTCGAGCTTGATCAGCCACGAACCGGTCGTCAGTTGAAGGTCCAACCCGGCCTGGCGGATCTGCTCGTAGCGCTGGATGAGGGTGGGCCCGCCTTCCGGCTCCGCGCCCAGGAGGAAGAAGGGCTCCCGGCTGGTGCCCCTGAACAGGCTCAGGCCGATGTCGGCGGGGCCGACGCCATGACTGTAGCGGGCGGCCAGATCCAGGTGCCGCGCCCCGGCCTCGCTCTCGTACTCGACCCGGCTCTCGTTCACCACGAGAGGCAGGCGCAGCCGGCCCGAGGGCCCCGGAAAGGTCCGGGCCCGGTGATAGGGAAGGCCGAAGACCTCCACGGCGCCCCAGTCCCCGGACCAGGTGAGGTGGGCCATCGGCTGCCCCAGCTTGACCTCGCCGTCGGGATGCTCGACGAAGTCGACCTGGTTGATGATATCGACCAGGTGCTGGGACTCCGCGACGCCCCAGAAGACCTGGTCCAGGCCCGCCCGCAGCTCCCACTCCCCGTCGCCGACGGCCCCGAAGAGCAGCAGCGCCGCCTCCCGCAGGTCGGCATGGGTGCGGCGGGGGTCGGCCGAGTCGTAGCGGAAGAACGGTGCCACGCTGAGGCTCCGGCCCTCGGGGTCCGAGAAGTAGAGCCGCGGGGCCGCGGCAAACCCGCTCGCGTGGCGGCCCTGGTCCGCATGGGCCGGGCTCTCCCGAAACCAGCGCGTCTCGACGCGGGCGCTCCCGGAGAACCGGTGCTCCAGCCAGGGGGCGGCGCCCGCGGCCCCGGCGAGAGCGGAGACCAGGATCCAGACCGCCGGGGGCAGCGCGGGGTACGGACCGCCCCGAAGCCTCATCAACGGGCGCGTCTCAGCCCGGTCCGGGTGAAGTCGCGCGCGTCCAGATCGGTACCGAACCGGTAGTCGGTCCAGGTCAGGACGGTGCTCTTGCCGGTGAGATGGTTCTCCATCGTCATCTCGCCCGCCCGCCAGTAGCGCTCCAGGTAGCGCTGGTAGTCATCGAGGGTGAGCGTCTTCAGGTGGGCGTCCTTGCGGTCGTAGTACTCGACCCTCCACACCCGGAGCTCCTCCTTGTCGCGCCAGACCACCTGCCGGCTGTACCCCGACTTCCTGTCCACGGGGAACCGCTCCGTCACCGTGCAGGTCGACGGGCCGCAGGGTTCGTCCCGCAGGTATCGGTAGGTGAACTTCTCCACCGCCTGGGGGGTCAGGTCTTCATAGGCGAACTCGCTGCCCATGAAGGAGCCCGACCGGTTCGACGAGCTGATGCGCTTGACGCGCTTCAGGGCGGGGAGATACAGCCACTGATCGTCCGAGTCCTCCTTGTTCGCATGGATGAGCAGGGCCGTGCCCTCCACGTCGGGAGGGTCGTCGAAGACGAAGAGGCTCTTGTCGCCCTCCCCCGGGACCTCGAGAACCCTCACGCGCAGCTGCCGGCGGCTCTCCTGCCCCTGCTTGTTGCGCAGCACCATGACCTGCCGGGCGGTGAAGCTGCCGAAGCCCTCCTCCAGGGACTCGGCGTCCCTGGCGATCCGGAGTCCCGCCGCCTCGGCGGGGGATCCCCGCGAAGGAGCGGGAGACGGGACTTCCAGGAGAGCCCACGCCATGGCGGCCATGAAGAGGAGGCGGAGCGGGGTCCGCACCCGGGGCAGGGGCATGGTCAGTTCCTCCGGTCGATGGCGATCAGCAATGTGGGCAGCAGCAGGAAATCGGCGATCAGGGCGAAGAGGATCGTCGTGGTGACGAGCAGACCGAGAGCCCAGCTCACCTCGAAGCCGGAGGTGGCGAAGACCAGGAAACCGGCCGACAGCACCGCCGTGGTCGTCCACAGGGCATGGCCCACCGTATTGAAGGCGGAGCGCACCGCCTCGGGTGCCGCGAGGCCCTCCCGCCGCGCCTTCAGATACTTGCTCAGGAAGTGAACCGTGTCGTCCACCACGATCCCGAAGACGACGGCGATCACCACCGAGGAAGCGATGCCCACGTGGCCCACGAGGTAGCCCCACAGGCCGAAGCTCATGATGGCCGGTACGAAGTTGGGGAGAAGGCTCAGGAGACCGACCCGGACGCTCCTGAAGATCCATATGAGGATGAAGGAGATGAGGGCCATGGCCACGATCGTCCCCCGGAGCATGCTGTGGATGTTCCGCAGGGACAGATGGGCGAAGACGACGCTCAGTCCGGACGCCGGCTGGGAGAATTCGGGCGCCTTCGCCGCGAGCCAGTCCCGGGCCCGCTGGTCCAGCTCGCGCAGGTCCCGGGACCAGGCGTTCCGCGTCACCACCACCATGCGAGTAGCCGACTTGGCCACGTCGATGCGATCGTTGAGGTCGCTCCCGAAGGGAAGGGAAAGCTCGTAGAGCAACAGGTACTGGGCCGCCAGGTCCGGGTCTTCGGGCAGGCGATGGTACGCCGGATCGTCGCCGTGCATGTTCTTGTTCAGACGCTTCATGATGTCCGGGAAGGCCTGCACGTGGGTGACCTCGGGCTGCTGGCGGAACCACTCGGCGAAGGCCTCCACCT
The DNA here is from genome assembly GCA_964291625.2 of Candidatus Latescibacterota bacterium. Lineage (GTDB taxonomy): Bacteria > Latescibacterota > UBA2968 > UBA8231 > UBA8231 > UBA8231. The sequence goes on from OZ220089.1 coordinate 2,139,550, forward strand.
TGCGCAGGTACTCGGGCCGCGTGATGCCCCCTTCGCTCCCCGAGTCGAGGGAGTACTCCAGCTTGTCCACCCCCGTCAGGTGGTCGACGATGTAGTCCGTGTGGCGCCGGAACTCGTAGCGGTCGTCGAAGTACCGGGCCATGTTGTCGCTGAGCTCGATGCGCGGTATGCCGATGATCAGGACCACGATCACCAGGGAGAGGGATGCGAGGAGGGGCCTGCGCCGGGCGATGACGAAATCCGCCAGCTGGTCGAAGAACGCCGGTTTCCCTCGCTGAGGGGGAGCGGCACGGGCGCGCAACGGCAGCAGGGAGAGGAGGGCGGGCAGGAGGGTCATGGTGTAGAGGAAGGCGCAGAGCACGCCGAAGGCCACGTAGTTGCCGAGGACGCGGAAGGGCGGCGAGTCCGAGGCGTTCAGACTGAGGAAGCCGATGGCCGTGGTCACCGAGGTGATGAGGACGGGATAGGCGTTGATGCGTACCGCCTCGACGATGGCCGCGCGCCTTTCCAGGCCGCGGCGCAGGCCCAGCAGGACGCTGCTGACGATGTGGATCGAATCGGCGATGGCGATGACCATGACGATGATCGGTATGCCGGCGTTCGTGGGGCTGAAGACGACCCCCCTCCAGCCCGCCAGGCCCACGGTGGAGTTGACGACGAATATCAGCATCGCCACGATCGCCGCGGCGCCCGAAAAGGAGCGCAGGATCACCACCGTGAGGCCCACGATGATGACGAGGACGATCGGAGTCAGGCGCTCCAGATCGTCGCGGGTGGCATCGGCGAAGGCCCGGTTCATGACGACGTCGCCCGTCAGGTAACAGTCGATGTCCGGATGGTCCGCCCGGGCCTGCTCCAGTTCCGAACGGAGGAAGTCGGTGATCTCCACGACGGCCTGATCGTGCTCTTCGGGCAGGACGAAGTCGATCGCCACGCCGGCCGTGCGTCCGTCCCGGGATACCAGGCGGCCGGCGATGTCGGCGGCGCCGAGGGCGATGCTCTCCACGCGCCGCAGGTCGCTGTCGCTCAGGGACTGGGCGTCCTCGACGAGGGGGCCCACCACCAGGTCGTCCTCGATGCCTTCGCTGTGGGTGTAGTTGGTGAGAGAGTTGACCCGGCCGGAGTAGGGAGTGCGCCACCCGGCCTCGGTCAACTCCTCAATGGCGCCGAGGACCTCGCGGCTGAAGACCGTGCCCTCCCGGGGCGTTACGGCGATCAGCGCCTGGTTGGAGACGGAGTAGGTGTTCTGCAGGGCGTCGAATGCGGCCAGCTGCGGGTTGTCCTCGCCCAGGAGGATGCGGTAGTCGTTGGTAACGGTGATGAAACGTGCCCCCGCCGCCAGGGCCAGCATCGCCACCGAGGCGAGGAGGACGACGGGCCACCGGTAGGCGAGGACAGCGGCGGTGTAGCGGTCCAGTCGCGCTCCCGCCATCTCTCACCAGGGGCTCGACTTCGAGGCCCGTACGTGGTCGGGCATCCTGTAGCTCATGCCGGCCTCCTGGGACTCGTCGTACGCCGAGATCTCGAGGAGCTGGCAGAAGTTCTCCGACCTGAGCAGCTCCTTGCTTCTCACCAGGGCCCGGAATCGCTGTTTCATCCGGTAGGCGAAGAGGGCCCCGAAGGTCCTGATCCTCGGGAACTGCAGCTGGTCGGCCATCTCGTTGCCGATCAGCGCCCGCGAGAGAGTGTAGGCGAGCTTGATCACGGCTTCCTGTTCGTCCGGGTCGGATATCCCCGCGGTCAGGGGAATCGCCCCGACCAGCGCGTTCGCCATGGTGGCCGAGTCCTGATCGGGAGCCGGCTCGCACATGTGGGCGACCTTGAAGATCTCCTTCGCATCCGCCTTGTCGATGAAGAGCATCTCTTCGGGGACACCCATGACGTGGCCGGTATAGCGCCAGATGTCCATGACGCTCTCCTGCTCCTCCTGGTCGAAGGTGGCGCCCACGGCGGCGGCGTGTTGCAGGAGCCGCATGGAGAAGACGGTCGTGGCCAGACCCAGGTGGGCCGCGTGCAACGGGGTGCCGTAGACCTCCTGGTCCCAGTCGTCGGAGTTCGCCAGCAGGTGCCTCACCCGGGCGTGGACGAAGCGCAGGCGCATGGACAGCTTCCAGCCGTCGCCGTTCCGCCGCAGGCCGCCGGGAAAGAACACCTCCAGCAGGTGCCGGTTGTTCTGCATGAGGCGCCTTCTCGCCGTCGAGCGGTTGAGCACGCGCCCGGTGGTGGCGAAGGACTTGGCGATGAGCGTCGAGAACCCCTCGATCAGCACCCCCGTGACAAAGGCGACCAGCACCCGGGTGGCGTTCAGGTGGAAGGCGCGGACCCCGGGCCTGAAGGCATCGTAGTCGAACCAGGGCGGGTTCTCGGAGTCGACGCGGTCGAAGAACTCGCGCATGACCCGCGGCGCGGTGCTCAGGCCTTCGCTGTCCTGGTCTATGCCGGCCTTGATGAAGCGGTGCAGGTCGGGAGGCGGCAGGGAGGCCAGCTCCTCCATCACCGGGTCCAGCGGAGGATCGCCGATGTGGGTGTGGCGGATGTAGTTGTCGGCCCTCTCGGCGTCGTGCCGACGGGCATTGGCGTACCCCTCGATGTACGCCGAGGGCGGTGATGGCGTCGTCATGTCGAGAGGAGCGTCAGCCGTCCGGGGGTCATGGGCCTGGCGGCCAGGGAGGTCCGCTCGAAAGGTAAGGCTCGGCTGGAGTCAGTGGCAAAGCGCGGGGCCGCCAGCGGGACCCCCGCTACGGCGACTTCTCGACCTGCACGGTCACGATGTCCACGTCGTGGTATTTCTGGTGGCGCACCGACGTGGCGTAGTGCCGCAGCAGGCGGAAGGAGATCTCGCGCTCGTCCACCAGTTCGGGCTGAGCGCTCATGTAGGCCAGCCGGTCCTCCAGGTTCTCGGTGCTGGAGGCCGACGAGAACTCCAGCTCCATCGCCCCCTCGGCGAGGCGCGCGGCGAGGATCAGGCGCCGCCCCTCGCCGACGGCCTCGTCCTCCCCGGCCTGCTGCAGCAGGATCGCCAGCGTCTCCTCGCCGGCGGAGCGCAGCCGTCCCAACGACGGCTCGCCCCATCCGACCCGGGCGGCACACTTCTGGAGGAAGGCGTCGATCTCCGGCAACGCCTCCGCCGCCAGCTCCACCTCCAGGCGCCGGCGCCGGGGCGCCGTCAACTCCATGAAGGCGGTCAGGACGATGGCCGCCATGCCGCCGGCGGTCATGCCGTTGCCGAGCAGGGTGCCCCAGGTCCCGCCGAGCAGGTCGGCGAAGATCACCTGGTTCTGGAAGCCGACACCGATCCAGAAGGAGAGGCCCACCACCGCGGCCTTGCGGTGATCGAGGCCGTCGCCGACGACGATCTTCATCCCCTGCACGAAGAGCATGCCGATGAGCAGGGTCACGTAGACCGCGGCCACGGGGTTGGGGATGGCGATCACCAGGGCCGTGACCTTGGGCGACAGGGCCAGGGCCACGAAGATCACGCCGAGGTACACCCCGACCCGGCGTGCGGCGACCCCGGTCAGCTCGGCCAGGGATATGCTGCTCGAGTAGGTCGTGTTGGGAGGCGTCCCGGCGAGACCGGAGAGCAGGTTGCCCACCCCGTCGGCGTTGAGGGCGCCCTGGACCAGGCGGAAGTCGGTGGCCCTCGGCTGGCGCCGCGAGACCCGCTGAATGGCGACGCCGTCGCCGATCGTCTCGATGGCGCCGACGATGGTGACCACCACGAAGGCCGGCAGCAGCGCCCAGAACTCCGGGCCCAGGCTCAGGTCCAGTCCAGGCCACGAGCTGTCGGGAAGGCCTACCCACGGCGCGTCGATCACGGACTGGACGTCGTACAGGCCGAAGGGGGCGGCGGCGGCGCAGCCCGCGGCGATGCCGATGAGGGGGGCCCACAGCCGCCAGGTCGCGGGGGCGCGCAGGGCCAGCACCACGAGGGCGAGAAAGGTCGCCCCCGCCGCCGAAGGAGCCGCGGCGGAGGACGTGCCCTCGGGCACGTCCGCGAGCAGGCCGAAGATGATCGGCATGACCGTGACCGCGATCAGCATGATCACCGTTCCCGAGACGACGGGGGTGATAACCCGGCGCAACAGGGAGAGCCGCGCCGCCAGGGCGAACTGGAAGAGGGCGGAGACCACGATCAGGCTGGCCATCAGGGGCGGCCCCCCTGGGCCAGGGCCGTGATGCAGACCGCGATGAAGGCCCCGGAGGTACCCATGATGAGCACGTGTCCGGCCCCGATCCGCCCGAGGCGGACCGCCTGCAGAACCGTGGTCAGCCCGCTCACCACCAGGGCCGCGAAGGCGATCCAGGCGATGTACCCCGCCCCCTGACCGCCGGCCCGCCCGATGATGACGGCGCCGAGCACCACCGGCGCCAGGACGACCACCGCCGCCTGGAAGCCGACCCCGGCGGCGACCAGGTGGGGGGGCCTCTCGTCCGGCTCGAAGCGAATGTTCTCGTTGCCGCGCTCGCTCTCCAAGGCTTCCTCCTGTCAGGGGCGCCAGACCAGGAGCAGCTGGGCCGTGCTCTCCTGCTGGTCCGTTCCGAGCTTGTTGCGCCAGTACTGGTACTCGATGCCGGCCAGCAGCCGCTGGGGCGCCCCGAGGAGCGCCCGCCCCAGGTCCCACGTGAACTGCGGCTGGGCGAGTACCCACCCCCTGACATCCCCATCGAGCTCGTCGGTGCTGCCGCCGACGTACTCGGCATGGCCGGCGATGGCGAGGGACTGGCCGCCCACCTCCAGGGGCAGGGCCCAGCTGACGTCGAGCATCAGGCTGTTGCCGGTCTCCGGAGGGCCTCCGGCGGCGAGGCCGGCGTTGGCGTCGATGTAGGCGGTGAGGTCGGTGTTGAGGAACAGGAACCCCGGCAGGTCCCAGGAGGCCCTCACGCCGGGGAGGTACTTCAGGACCTTGCCGTCGCCGCGGGCGTTGACGCCCGCCACCAGGGAGAGGTCGACGATCGGCCCCAGGCGCAGCTCCCGGCCCGACAGCCTGCCCAGGCTCAGGGTCGGATACCACTCGGCGTAGAACTCCCTGTCGTTGAAGCCGTCCTCCCCGCCGTCGTCGAGGTAGTCGACGAAGAAGAAGCTGTCCCCGAACTGCCATCCCGAAGCCCTCTGGATGGTGAGCACGAGCGTCGCCTCGGCGGTGGCGGAGAACGGGTTCAGCAGCTCGCCGTACTGCAGGTGGAACTCGGTCTGTGCGGACGCCGCGGTTCCGGTGGCCAGCACCACGGCCGCCAGGGCGGCGCCTGCCGTCTTCATGACTCGGTCCCCGGGAGTTGGAGCGGGTGAATCAGGAAGTGTCCACCGCGGGAGAGAGGCCCTCCCGGGGCAGCACGATCCTGAACTCCGTGAACTCCCCCACCTCGGATTCCACCTGGAACTCCCCGCCGTGCTCGCGGACGATCTCGTGGGAGATCGAGAGCCCCAGACCGGTGCCCTGGGTCCCCGACTTGGTGGTGAAGAAGGGGTCGAAGATCTTGTCGACGATATGGTCCGGGATGCCCGTGCCGTTGTCGCGGATGGAGATGCAGACGGTCTCCCCGCGGCTCTCGGTCTTCAGCCACACGGTGGGCTGGTAGGGACCCTCGGCCTCCTCGCCGCGGGCGATGGTGGCATGGCAGGCGTTGGTCACCACGTTGAGGAAGACCCGGCTCAGGTCCCGCGAGACGGCCTGCACCTGGCCGGCGTCGTCGTCGTACTCGTGCACCAGGTTGACGTTGAAGGTCGAATCCGTTCCCCGGAGTCCGTGGTAGGCGAGCTTGGCGTACTCGTCGAGCATCAGGTTCACGTCCACCGACTCGACCTGGCCCGCCTCGTTGCGGGAGTGAGCCAGCATGCCCTCGACGATGCGGTTGGCGCGCTCGCCGTGCTCCCTGACCTTGCCCATGTTCCCGTTGAGATCGTCGAGGATCTCCTCCACCAGTCCCCGGTCCATGCCTTCTTCGCCGTCCTCGCCGTTGGCCGCTCCCTTCATCTCCTCCCGCAGCTCGTCGATCAGCTCCGACGACAGGCCGGCGAAGTTGTTCACGAAGTTCAGGGGGTTCCGGATCTCGTGGGCGATGCCGGCGGTCAAGGCGCCCAGGGAGGCCAGCTTCTCCTGGCTGATGACCTGCTGCTGGGTGCGTTTGAGGTCTTCCAACGTCGTCTCCAGCTCGGAGTTGGTGGTCTCGAGCTCCGAGTTCTTGGCCTGCACCTCCGCCGCCAGCTTCTCCACGAGGTTGAGCCGCTGCACCTCGACGGCGTGCTGCCGGAAGACCTCCAGGGCCCCGGCCATGTCGGTCACCTCGTCGTTGCCCTCGATCCTCACCTGCACCTCCAGGTCGCCCTTCGACATCCGCCGGGTGGCGTCGAAGAGGCTGGCCATCCGCGCCAGCAGGCGCTCGGCGAAGAGCTTCCAGACGAAGTAGGCGGCCACCAGGGTCAGCAGGGTAACCCCCAGCAGGAACCAGAACCCGAGGCGCACGAGATTGCGCGATCGATTGGCCGCGTTCCGGGTGGAGACCTCGGCGTCCATCACCAGGCCCTCCACCATGGCCACCAGGTCCGCCGTGGTCTGCTGGTTGCGCGCCAGGAGCTCCTCGGAGCGGCGGATCTCCGCCAGCTCCAGGGTGCGGGTCTCGAAGGCGCCGTCGGAGGCGGCGTAGAGACCCCTCAGCACCTCCACCCGCGGCTGGAGCCGCGCCCGGATCTCGGGCCGGATCCCCGACAGGGCCCGCCGCACGTCGCTCATGGCCGTCTCCACCCGCTCCCGGTTCGCCCGCAGCAGCTCGGGGTCGTTCTCCGTCATCGCCTGCTGCACGAAAGTGGTGGTGACGTTCTGCGAAGCCTGGAAGTCGAGGAGGCCGGCGTAGTGGGCGAGCTCCGACCCCGACGTCCGCCGGGCGGCGGCGACCGGGGCGTCGTCGAGACCGCGGAGCCCGGTATGCATGAAGAAGTGCTGGTCGTCCACCAGCTCCTCCAGCTGGAGCTGCAGCTCCAGGGCCAGGCTCGCCACCTGGCCCTCCAGCTCCCGGAGCCGGTCCCGGTACGCCATCCTGCGGCCCACCGACTCCTGGATCCGGGTGATGCTCTCCACCAGGCTGTCGGCCAGCGGCACCACCCGGTGCCCCACCCCACCCTCGACGCCTCCCCTGGACTCGGCCCTCTTCACCTCGACGAGCCACCTCCGGAGGGTCTTCTCCTCCCGGGCCACGTCCCGTCCCACCTGCTTCAGGTCTGCCGGGTCGTCGGCGGCCAGGAGCCGGGGCGACGCCCGCACCAGCTCGGAGCTGCTGCGGGCCACCTCGAAGGCGGCCACGAGGGCCGGCATGTGGCCCTCGGTGACCTCGCTCTGCCGGGAGCTCACGACGCTCATCAGCACCAGGGCCAGGACCACCGCGCCGATGGTCAGCGTCACGCCGCCCCCCAGGACCACGACGATCTGACTGCCGATGCCGAAACGGCCACCCGTGGCCTTGCGCACGCGGGCCCCGAGGCGGCTGGGGAGTCGCTTCAGGAACCACGCGAAGGCGGCGTGAATGCGGTCGTCCATCCTCTTCACCGCGACAGGTGGGTCACCGGGGCGAACCGGCCCCTGCGGATCATGGTCAGGAAGACCCTGTCGGACCCCTGGTTGTCCCCCGGTCCGTACTCGACCTGGAAGCCCCCCAGGTCGATGGGGCCGGCCTCCTCCAGAACTCGGAGGAAGGCCTCGCGGGAGGGCGGGACGGATCCGCCCGCCCCGGACACGGAGGCGCGCAGGGCGTCGACCACCAGGCGGCCGGCGAGATACCCCTCCAGGGAGACGAACCCCGGTTGAGCCGCCGCCTCCACCGCCTTCAGGGCGGCGTGATAGCGGACCACCACCGGGACCCCGGTGTCCCGGGGAAAGGGCACCACCTGGGTCACCACGACGCCGTCGCCGAGGCCGCCCAGCTCCTTCAGCAGGGCGTTGCTGCCCACGAAGGAGATGTTCACGAAGACGGCGTCCAGGCCGATCTTCCGTGCCCACTTGATGAAGTGGGCCGCCGGGCGGTAGGCGCCGATGATGATGACGGCCTCCGGATCGCTGTCCTGAAGACCGAGGAGGGCCCGCTTCACGGCCACCGTGTTGCGCATGTAGGTGACCTCGCCAACCAGCTCCATGCCGCGCCGCTCGAGGGCCTGCCGGACACCCGTCAGACCGGCCTTGCCGTAGCTGTCGTCCTGGTAGAGGATGGCGATGCGCCGGAACCCCAGGTCCTCGGTGAGCCGCGCCACCATCTCTTCCGTCTCCTGGAAGTAGGAGGCGCGCACGTTCACCACGTAGCGCTGGTCGTTCCCCCGGAGCAGCTCGGCGCCGGTGAAGGGTCCGATGTAGGGAACCGAGGCGCCGCTGGCGATCGGCTCGGCGGCGTTGGAGGTGGGCGTGCCGACGGCGCCGATGAGGCCGAAGACGCCGCGGGCGATCAGCTCCCGGGTGTTGGCGACGGCGGCCTCGGGCTCGTAGCCGTCGTCCCGCACCAGGAGTTTCAGCTTGCGGCCGTCGATGCCGCCGGACCGGTTGGCCTCCTCGAAGGCGGCGCGGATGCCGAGGTTCATGTTGCGGCCCAGTTCGGCAGCCGGGCCGCTCAGCGCCGCCGACTGACCGAAGAGGATGGAGTCGGCATGGACGCCGTCGCCGCCTCCCTGCGCCCCCTGTCCGTCCGCCGCCGCCGGGGCCAGCCCGAGCGCCGCGGCGGCGAGGAGGGCCAGCCGGGTCATCTCAGGAGCTATCTCCCAGGTAACGGAGGGTCATGCAGGTGATGTCGTCTGACTGGGGGGCCTCGCCGGCGTGGGCGTGCACGGCCTCCACGACCCGCTGACTGAAGTCGGCGGCGCTCGATCCGGCGGCTTCCGCCAGGATCCGGGTCAGCCTCTGGTCGCCGAACTCCTCGCCGTTCTCGTCCATCGCCTCGTTGACACCGTCGGTGTAGAAGAACAACGCGTCTCCCGGTTCGAGGTCGAGGTCCCCGCCCGGAAAGTCGAACTCCGGCAGCACGCCGAGGACGAGACCCGGAGGGCAGTCGATCTGCCGCACCTCGCCGGAGGCCTTGACCACGTACGGCAGATTGTGCCCCGCATTGGCGTACTCCACACGCCCCGTCTCCGGATCGAAGCTGGAATAGAAGACGGTGACGAACATCGACTCCTCGTTCGACTCGGTGAGGAGCTGGTTCACCTCGGTGAGACAGGCCGCCGGGTCGCCCTCCCCGATGGCGGTGCCCTTCATGAGGGTCCGGCTCACCATCATGAAGAGGGCCGCCGGCACGCCCTTTCCGGAGACGTCCGCCACCACGATACCCAGGCGGTCGTCCTCGAGACGGAAGAAGTCGTAGAAATCGCCGCCCACCTCGCGCGCCGGGATCATGGAAGCGTGCAGCTCGAAGCGGGGATCCCTGGGGAAATCGGTGGGCAGGATGGACTCCTGCATCTGCGCCGCCACCCCCAGCTCCTGGCGCAGGGCCACCAACTCGTCCCGGGACCGCAGGGCCTCGCGCATGATCACCAGGTGCTCCAGGGTCTTGTCGATCGTCGCCTCGAGATCGTCGAAGTCGATCGGCTTGGTGACGAAGTCGAAGGCGCCCCGGTTCATGGCGGTGCGGATGTTCTTCATGTCCCCGTAGGCGGTGACCATCACCGCCCGCAGGTCGTAGTCCAGATTGCCGAGTTGCTGCAGGAGGGTGAGGCCGTCCATCTCGGGCATGTTGATGTCGGACAGGACCAGATCGACGTCGTCGTGATCCTCGAGCTGCTTGAGGGCCTCGACCCCGTTCTGCGCGAAGATGAGGTTGATCTGTCCGGACCGGGTCTTGCGGCGGAACTTCTGCCGGAGCAGCAACTCCAGGTCCGGCTCGTCGTCCACCACGAGGATCTTCGGTACCATCGTCGCTGCAGGGTTGGACATTTCGGTCACTGGCCTTTGAAGGGCACCTCACGAGACGGTAAGGTACGCACGGTGATGAGTGTAGCGCACGGGCTGTCTGACCCGCAAGCCCGTCCCGGGGGCGGGCAAACCGGTTCGGATCGGCACCGTGCCTTCCCGCCGCAAGCGGCCTGTCATTGACGGAAAGGGGTGGCGGCGTGCACCCCGGGGAGGCGGTATATTCCAGGCAGCGGACAGCGACCGGATCGGGAGGAGATGGCAGATGAGTTCCGAGACTGGAGGCACCGGGCGGAGGGACGGCTCTTCCGACTTGCACAGGGAGTCACCCACCCCGACAGAAGCCGGAAGCCGGCAGGCTTCCAGGTCAGCAGAACCGATAGCGATCGTGGGCATGGCGTGTCGATTCCCCGGCGCCACGGGCATCCCCGCCTTCTGGCGTCTCCTCGAAGAGGGTGGAAACGCTGTCCGCGAAAGGGTCCCGGGTTCGGCGGCGGGCCGATGGGAGCAGCTCTTTTCGGAAGGGACGGTTCAGAGCGAAGGCTGCCGTTACGGCGCTTTCATCGACGACATCGACCTCTTCGACGCGGAGTTCTTCCGCATATCGCCTGTCGAGGCGCAACTGCTGGATCCTCAACAACGGCTCATGCTCGAGACGAGCTGGCAAGCCCTCGAGGACGCGGGTATCGATCCGGACGGTCTCAAGGGAAGCCTGACCGGGGTCTACACCGGAATCAGCAACGACGAGTACCGCATGCTGGTTCTCGAGTCGAGCCGACCCGCAGAGGCCGCCGGGTGCCTCTACGCCCTCAGCGGCACCAACCTCAACGGCGCCGCCGGACGGGTCTCCTTCGTGATGGGTCTCATGGGACCGGCCAAGGCGGTGGACGCCGCCTGCGCGTCGTCCCTGGTCTCGGTCCACGACGCCGTGGCCGACCTGCAGCAGGGCAAGGCGGACCTGGCCATCGCCGGCGGCGTGCAGGCCCTCCTGAACGGCCACATCTACGAGCTGCGCGCCGATGCGATGATGCTCTCTCCCGATGGGCAGTGCAAGACCTTCGATGCTTCCGCAAACGGCTACGTGCGGGGCGAGGGCTGCGGGGTCGTCGTCCTGAAGCGGCTGAGCGAGGCCGAGGCGGACGGCGACCGCATCTGGGCGGTGATCCGGGGCGCGGCGGTGAACAACGGCGGCGCCAGCGTCGGACTGACCGTTCCGAACACGCCCGCCCTGGAACAGGTGATGGATGCGGCCCTGGCGGAGGCGGGCATCCCTCCGTCGGAGGTCGATTACCTGGAGGCCCACGGGACCGGAACGACCGTGGGCGATCCGATCGAGATCAACGCGGTGACCGCCGTCTACGGCAGGGAGCGTCAACCGGATCACCCGCTGCTGGTGGGCTCGGTGAAGACCAACATCGGCCACCTGGAGTCGGCTGCCGGCGTGGCCGGACTGATCAAGGCGGCCCTGGTACTCAAGCGGGGCGTGATCCCGAAGCACCTCCATTTCCAGGATCCCGAGCCGAGTGTCGACTGGGACCGGCTGCCGGTACGGATCACGTCGGAGATGATGGACTGGCCGCGCCGCGGATGGCCGCGGGTGGCCGGCGTGAACTCCTTCGGCATCTCCGGGACGAACGCCCACCTCGTGGTGGAGGAGTACGCCGACCCGGATGCCGCATCCTCGGGCGACCAGGCTCCCGGCCTGCCGAAGGCGGTGGCGGTCCAGGTGCCGGCGGCCCTGGCGGATCTGCCGTTGGCGGAGCAGGAGGTCGAGCCCCGCCGGAGCCGGATTCTGCCGCTGTCGGCGAAGTCCGATGGAGCGCTCCGGGATCTCGGGCAGCTGTACCTGTCGTGGCTCGACGAGCACGCCGGCACAGATGGCTCGGAATGCGAGTCCCTGCTTGCGGACATGGCCTGGACGGCGGGTGTCGGGCGCAGTCACTTCACCCACCGGGCCGGCGTCGTATTCGGCGATCTCGCGTCGCTGCGCGAGGGCCTCGCCCCGCTCGCCGAGTCCGGCACGAGTCCCGCGGCCAGAACGCCGGCCAGGATCGCCTTCGTCTATACCGGACAGGGAAGCCAGTGGGTCGACATGGGACGGGCCCTCTACGAGAGCGAGCCCGTGGCGAGGGTGGTTCTGGACCGCTGCGAGGCCGTCTTCCGCGACGAACGGGGTGGATCTCTTCTGGACGTGATGTTCGGCCGGGACGGGGGGGAGGGGGAGCTCGGCGATACGGCGTGGGAGCAGCCCGCCCTCTACGCCCTGGAGTGCGCCCTCACGGCGCTGTGGTCGAGCCTCGGAGTACGACCCGACGTGGTCGTCGGACACAGCATCGGGGAACTGGCGGCGTCGCAGACGGCGGGCGTCTTCAGCCTCGAGGACGGGATGCGGTTCGCCGCCGTGCGCGGCCGGCTGATGTCGCAGATGGCCGAGGGCGGCATGGCCGCGGTCTTCGCACCCGCCGAGCGCGTGGCCCCGGCGGTGGAGGCGGTGAACGCGGCCTCCACCGGCCCCGGCCTGAGCATCTCGGGCTACAACGGCAGCCACCAGGTGGTCAGCGGCCCGGTCCCGGGGATCGAAGCGATCTCGAAGCAGTTCGACCAGGAGGGAATCCGGGTCCGGCGCCTGAACACGACCAAGGCCTTCCACAGCGCCCTGGTCGAGCCCATCCTGGACGAGCTGGAAGCGTTCTTCGAGGGCGTGGCGGTCCAGCCTCCCGCTCTCGCCGTGGTCAGCAATCTGACCGGCCGGGCCGTCGAAGCCGGCCAGGCCCAGGACGGAGCCTACTGGAGGCGCCATGCCCGGGAGCCGGTCGCCTTCGCCCAGGGGGTGCGGACGCTGGCGGAGCTGGGGGTGGACGCGGTGCTGGAGATCGGCCCGCGCTCGGTGCTGGCGCCCATGGCAGCCTCCGCCTGGCCGGAATCGCCCTCCGCACCGGCGCCGGTGGTGCTCTCGAGTCTCAGCCCGCCCTCGGGCGGCACGGAGGAGTCCGGAAGCGCCCACGACGGTTTCCTGGGGGCCGTCGCGGAGGCCTACCAGGCGGGCCTTCCGATCCGCTTTGCGGGACTCTTCGCGGGGGAGAGTCGGCGGCGGATCTCCCTGCCGGGCTATCCCTTCCAGCGCGAGCATCACTGGGTCGAGGCCCCCCGGGGTCAGAGCCGGAGCTCGGGCCACCCCTTGCTGGGCGTCCGCCACGAGTCCGCCCGCGGGGAGCTCACCTTCGAGTCGGAGGTCTTTCCTTCAGATCCGGGGTGGATGGACGATCACAAGGTCTTCGGCCGGATCGTGGCGCCGGGGGCGCTCTACGGCGCCATGGCGGCATCCGCCTCCTTCCTCGAGGGAGTCGGGCCGGTGGTCGTGGAGGACCTGCAGTTGCACAACCCGCTGGTCTTCGAGGAGGACGACGAGACGGGGGAAGAGGGACGCAAGGTGCAGGTCGTGCTCGACGCTTCCGAGCAGGCGTCGTCGCGCGGGGTCCAGATCTTCAGCAAGGGCAGCAAAGAGGAGTGGACGGTCCACGTGGAGGGCCGCGTGTCGTCGGGTGCCCCTGTTCCGGAAGCTGGCGGGCGCATCGACCTGGAAGGTTTGAAGGCCGGCCTGTCGCCGGTGGACGTGGCCGGCTACTACCGCCACAGGGCGAGCACCGGCGTCGATCTCGGTCCGTCCTTCCGCACCCTCGGCAGGGCCTGGTCCCGCCCGGGCGAGGCCTTGGGAGAGGTCTCCCTGCCCGAAGCCCTGACCAGGCACGGACTCGATCTCCATCCCCTGGTGCTGGACGGTTGCTTCCAGGTCGTGGGCGTGGCCCGCAACCTGGCCGGCGCCGAGGGCGGGGCCACGTACCTGCCCTTCGGTTGGGAGCGGCTGTGGCTGACGGGGCGGCTGCCCGACCGGGTCGTCTGCCACGTGCGCCTGAACGACGCCTCGGTCGACGCCGAGACCGGCCCGGGGGAGCCCGCCGAGGTCCTGAGCGGCGAGCTGCGCATCTACGATCCGAACGGGGCGCCCCTCGGCGGCATCAGCGGGTACACGGTGAAGCGGGCGACGCCGGAAGCCCTGCTCTCGGCCGTCGAAGGGGTGAAGGACCTCCTCTACGAGGTGGTGTGGCGGGAGCGCGGCCTTCCACCCGGAGTGACACCCGCGGACTTCTTCCCGGGTCCGGCAGCGGTCGCGGCCGGCTCCCAGCTGTTCGCTGGATACCTGACGGACGCGGGTGTCGATCCCGGCGACCGGGACACCCTGCTGGCGGACCTGGAGCGATGGTCCTGGTCCCGGGCCCTGGCGACCCTGGAAGAGTTGGGTTGGGAGCGCAGGCCCGGCGCCGCCGTGGATCCCGAGGACCTGCGGCAGCAGCTCGATGTCATCCCGGAGCACGGGCGGCTCTTTCGCCGGATGCTGGAAATGCTCGCCAGATCCGGGGTGCTGGAGGAAAGGGACGACGGTTTCGCCGTGGTCCTGGGGCCCGGGGATCCGCTGCCGGAGGAGATGCCGGGCGATCTCGAAGCCTTCGCCTCCCGGCTGGCCGAACAGCAGCCCCACGGCCTCACCGAGATCGGGCTCTTCCGCCGCTCCGGCGGCGCCCTGGCCGAGGTGCTGCGCGGCAACGAGGACCCCCTGACGCTGCTCTTCAGCAGCGGCGAGCCGACCGCGGCTGACCTGTACCTGAAGGCACCCGTGGCGCGCGCGGCCAACCAGATGCTGGCCGAGGCGGTCCGGACGCTGGTGGCCGCCCTGCCCGAGGGGCGGCGCCTGCGGGTGATCGAGGTCGGCGCGGGTACCGGGTCGGCGACCGCCTCCGTGCTGCCCGAGCTTCCCGAAGGCCGGTTCGACTACGTCTACACCGACATCTCGGCGGGCTTCTTTGCCGAGGCGGAGGCGCGTTTCGGCGACCAGGGCATCGAGTACCGTCCCCTCGATGTTGAGAAGGACCCGATCGCCCAGGGTTTCGACTCCCATGGCTACGACCTGCTGATCGCCTCCAACGTCCTGCACGCGACGCGCTTCCTGCCGGAGACCCTGGGCCATTGCCGCGACCTGCTGGCGCCGTCCGGACACCTGATCGCCCTCGAGAACCTCAGCGGCCTGGGCTGGATGGACCTGACCTTCGGCCAGCTGGACGGCTGGTGGCGGTTCGCCGACGACTACCGCCCGCACCACGCCCTCGCGAGCCCCGCCGTGTGGCGCCAGGCCCTCGGCGACGCCGGCTTCGAGGCGGCGGAGGTACTCGGACCGGACGAGTCCGACCCGTCCCGGACACCGGACAAGGGGGTCATCGTCGCCCAGGGTCCGGCGGAGGTGGCCGAGCCCGCCGGAGTGTGGGTTCTGGCAGCGGACCAGGGGGGGTTGGCCGCCAGGCTGGCGGACGACCTGGCGGCGCGGAACCAGACGGTGGTGCTGGCAGCCACCGAGACGCCGGAGGACGATGGTCCGGCCGCAGCCGGTCCCGGTGTCTTCAGGACCGCCGTGGAACCGGACCGGCGCGAGTCGTGGCGGGAGCTCCTCGCCGGGTTGCCGGCGGAGGGGCCTCTCGCCGGCGTCGTGCATCTCGCCGGCCTGGACGGCCACGGGGAAGGCGCCACGACCGGCGAGATCGCCGAGGACGTGAGGCGGGCGGGAGCGAGTGCGCTCGCCCTGGTGCAGGGGCTCGCCGACGCCGACGCGGTGCCCGCCAACGGCGTCTGGATGATCACCCGCGGCGCCCAGGTGCTGGAGCGGGAGCGCGGCGGCGAGCTTTCCGGCGCGGCCCTCTGGGGCTTCGGCAAGGCGGTGGCCCGCGAAGCCGCCCACCTGCAGACGAGAATGATCGATCTGGACCCCGGCGACATGGCGCCTGCCCCCGACCTCGTCAGGGAGCTCCTGTACCCCGATTCCGAGAACCACATCGCCTACCGCGGCGGGCGCCGCCGGGCGGCGCGCCTGGTTCGGGCGGGCGCCGAGTCGGAGCGGCTCTCCCTGCCCGAGGAGCCCGACTGGGTGCTGGCTCCGGACCCGGCCGGCGTCTTCGACAGGCCGTTCGTGCAGCCCCTGCCGGCGCGCTCCCTCGAGCCGAAGGAAGTCCGCGTCGCCGTCGAGGCGGCGGGGCTCAACTTCTGGGACGTATTCCGCTCCCTCGGCTTCATCGAGGAGGGGCTGCTGGGCCGGGAGATGTGCGGCCGCATCCTCGAGGTGGGTTCCGAGGTGTCGACCGTCTCCATCGGCGACCTCGTCGTCGGACTGGGGTTCGGCGCCTTCGGAGCGCAGATGATCACCCGGGAGGAGCTGGTGGCCCCCGCGCCGGCGGGATTCTCGCTCACCGGGCTCGCCACGGTGCCGAGCGCCTTCGTCTCGGCGGCGCTCTCCTTCGAGCTCTCGGGGCTGGAGGCCGGCGAGCGGGTCCTGATTCACGCCGGCGCCGGCGGCGTCGGCCTGGCGGCCATCCAGTGGGTGCAGGCCGCCGGCGCCGAGGTCTTCGCCACCGCCAGCGCCCCGAAGCAGGCCTATCTCCGGTCGCTGGGTGTCGAGCACATCTTCGACAGCCGGCAGACCGGCTTCGGCGAGGAGATCCTCGAAGCCACGGGCGGCGCGGGCGTGGACGTGGTGCTCAACAGCCTGACGGGAGAGGGCTTCATCGAGGCCAGTCTCTCCTGCCTCCGGCAGGGCGGCCGCTTCGTGGAGATGGCCCGGCGGGACATCCTGAGCGAGGAGGAGATGGCCGCCGTCCGTCCCGACGTGAGCTACGCCATCCTGGAGTTGGATGTCCTGAAGAAGACCGAACCCGCGTGGGTGGGGAGGGTCCTGCGGGGGGTGATGGAGCGCCTCACGGCGGGAGAGCTGAAGCCGATCGTCCACAGCAGGTGGCCCCTCGCCGAGGCCGGGGCCGCCCTGAGCTTCATGCGCTCCGCCCGGCACATGGGCAAGATCGTGGTGACTCCGCCGCCGCTCGTGAAGGGCCGGTTGCGCCAGGACCGGACCTACCTGGTGACCGGCGGTCTGGGCGGGATCGGCTGCGCCGTGGCCGGCTGGCTCGCCGACCACGGAGCCGGGGCCATCGTGCTGAACGGACGACGGGCGCCGGACGCCGAGGCCGAGGAGACGATCCGCGGCCTGCGGGAACGGGGCCTGACGGTGCAGGTGGAGCTCGCGGATGTGACCGACGCCGCCGCCATCGATCAGATGCTGGCGCGGATCGATGCCGCGCTGCCGCCCCTCGGGGGTGTGATCCACAGTGTCGGAGTGCTGTCGGACGGCGCCCTCACCAACCAGAGCTGGGAGCGGTTCGAGACGGTCCTCTGGCCGAAGATCATCGGCGGCTGGCACCTGCACCGGGCGACGGCCGACCGCGACCTGGATCTCTTCATCCTGTTCTCGAGCCGCGTCGGAGTCATGGGCAATCCCGGCCAGGCGAATCACGCCGCGGCGAATGCGTTCCTGGATCAGCTCGCCGCTCACCGGCGCGCCCTGGGGCTCCCCGGACAGGCGATCGCCTGGGGCGCCTGGTCCGAGATCGGCGAGGCCGCCGAGCAACGGGACCGGATCGACCGCCAGCGGACCGCGCTCGGAGGCCGCTGGTTCACCCCGCAGCAGGGCATGCGGGCCTTCGACCAGCTGGTGCGCCAGGACGTGACGACCTCCGTGGTGATGTCGATGGACTGGTCGGTCTTCGCCGAGGCGGTGGATGAGCGTCCCCCGCTGCTGGAGGACCTGCTGGCGGCCGCCTCGGACGACGAAGCCGACGCCCCCGCCTCGTCGGAGGACCTGCTCTCCAGTCTGCCGGAGGCAACGGAGGCCCGCGAGGAGCTGCTCGCCTCCTTCCTGCAGCAGGAGCTGCAGGCGGTGCTGCGGCTGTCGACGACGCCGGAGCCGACGGTGGGATTCTTCGATCTGGGGATGGACTCGCTCATGGCGGTGGAGCTGCGAAACCGCCTGAACCGCGCCTTCGCCGACCAGTACGTCGTGCCCAACACCGTGGTCTTCGACTACCCGGACATCGCCAGTCTCGCCCGGCATCTGGCCGGCGAGCTCGGCGGCGCCGGCAGCGCGCCCGCCCCTCAGGCGGAGGCGCTGCCCGAGCCGGCGACGGAGGCGATGCCCCGGCGCGACGAGGACGGCATCGCCATCGTCGGCATGGCATGCCGGTTCCCCGGCGCCCCGGATATCCCGGCCTTCTGGCGCCAGCTCGAGGCGGGTGAGGACGCCGTGACGGACGGCCGCGGGGATTCCGGTTCCTGGGGCGATCTCGCCGAGGACCTCCCCTCTGAGTACGCCGCCTACCGCCAGGGCGGGTTCGTGGAAGGGATCGAGCAGTTCGACTCGCGATTCTTCCGGATCGCGCCGATCGAGGCGCGGTTGATGGATCCGCGGCAACGGATGCTCCTCGAGACGAGCTGGCAGGCCTTCGAGGACGCGGGGGTGGACCCGGACCGGTTGCGGGGCAGCCGCACCGGGATCTATGCAGGCATTGGCACCAGCGAGTACCGGGACCTGATGACCGGCGGCGACCATGGCGTCAGCTATCTCGGCACCGCCGGAAGCATGACCGTGGGCCGGGTCTCCTTCGCCCTGGGTCTGGAGGGGCCGACGATCCCGGTGGAGCTCAACTGCGCGTCCTCATTGGTGGCGGTGCACTATGCGGTCTCGGCCCTGAGGCAGGGCGAGGTGGACATGGCCCTGGTCGGAGGCGCCCACGCCGTCCTGTCGCCCGATCTGACCCGGGAGATGGCCGAGCTGGGGATGTTGTCGCCGAGCGGGCGATGCAGGGCCTTCGACGCCGCCGCGGACGGCTTCGTGCGCGGCGAGGGCTGCGGCATGGTCGTCCTGAAGCGGCTGAGCGAGGCCGAGGCCGACGGCGACCGCATCTGGGGGGTCATCCTCGGATCGGCGGTCAACCAGAACGGGGCGAGTGCCGGACCGACGGTGCCGAATGGACCGGCCCAGGAGCGGGCCATCGAAGAGGCCCTGGCCCGGGGGAACGTCGACCCTTCGGAGATCGACTACCTGGAGGCCCATGGGGCCGGATCGGAGCTGGGCGACCCGATCGAGGTGCAGGCTGCCGCGGCCGTGTACGGCAGGGGGCGCGCGGAGGACCGCCCGCTGCTGATCGGCTCGGTGAAGACCAATATCGGCCACCTGGAGCCGGCGGCCGGGGTCGCCAGCCTGATCAAGACCGTGCTGGCCATGAGGCGGAGGCTGATCCCCGGGAACCTGCACTTCCACGACCCGAACCCCCACCTGGACTGGGACAGGCTCCCCGTGAGGGTTGTGTCCGCCATGACCGACTGGCCGAGCCATCCCGGACGGCCGCCGCGGGCCGGGGTGAGCGCCTTCGGGATCTCGGGAACGAACTCCCATGTGGTGGTGGAAGGGTACGGAGAGGCGGACGCCCCCGGTCCGGAGAAGGAGCCCTTGTCGGCGGGTCCCGCGCTGACCGTCGACGTCACCCTGCCCGAGCCGGTGGCGGATCTGCCGCCGCCGGAGGAAGCGGAGTTCCGGGGGCGGCCCGGCAGGTTCCTGCCTCTCTCCGGGAAGTCGGAGGGCGCCCTGCGGCACCTGGCCGCAGGATACCTCTCCTGGCTCGACCAGCGATCTGCCGAGGCCTCTTCCGACGGTGTCGCCGAGGGCCTGCTGGCGGACATGGCATGGACGGCGGGCGTGGGACGGAGCCACTTCGAACACCGCGCCGGGCTGGTCTTCGAGGACGGCGCCTCGTTGCGTGACGGGCTGCAGGCGCTCGCAGAGGCGGAGGGGAGGGCTCCGCCGCGGGCGGCGACGAAGGTCGCCTTCGCCTTCGCCGGCCAGGAGAGTCGGTGGTCCGGCATGGTCCCGTCCCTGTACGAGACCGAGCCCGTGGTCCGCGCGGTCCTCGACCGCTGTGACGCCGAGCTCCGGCAGGGGCAGGGCGCCTCGCTCCTCGAGGAGGTCCTCGGCGGGGAGGGGGCCGGGGATCCGGCGTCGACGCCGGCGGCCCTCTACGCGGTGGAGTGCGCCCTCACGGCCCTGTGGTCGAGCGTGGGGATCCGGCCGGGGGTAGTGGTCGGCCACGGCCTCGGGGAGCTGGCCGCCGCGCAGGCGGCGGGGGTCTTCGGCGTCGAGGAGGGCCTGCGGCTGGCGGCGGCCCTGGGAGCGGAGGGTGGACCGGCCTCCCCGGACGGCCCCGAGGCAGCCCTTGGCGGCATCGCCCTGGCGCCTCCTGCCATCTCCCTGGTGAGCGGTGCGAACGGGCGGGTGCTGACGTTGGCCGACGAGCTCGACGGGGCCCTCTGGCACCGGCAGGCCCAGGAGCCGGCCGCCTTCGACCGCTGCGCCGAGGCACTGGCCGGACTGGGCGTGCAGGTCGTCGTGGAGATCGGCCCCGACGCGGTGCTCGGACCGATGGTGGCCGCGGCCTGGCCGGGGGCGGCGGATAGTCCCGGGGCCCCAACCGTGCTCCCCTCGCTGCGGCGGGATTCGGAGCCTTGCGGCGGCTTTGTGGCGGCCGTTGCGGGAGCCTACGAGGCGGGCCTGGCGGTCTCCTTTCCGGGGTTGTTCTCCGGGGAGACGAGGCGGCGAGTCTCCCTGCCGGGCTATCCGTTCCAGCGCCGCCGCCACTGGATCCGGGCGCCGGGGATATCAGCTCCCGGGCCGGGGGCCTGACCATTGACCCCCTACCGCCCTTCATGTTAAGGTTTGAGCTTCCGTTTTCTCGATGCCATTCACCCTTGAAGACAAGGAAGGAGAATCACATGGCTTCGACCTCGGACCGCCTGCGACAACTGATCGCCGAGAACCTGGAGGTAGACGGGCAGGCAATCGACGTTCCGGCTGATCTCGGTATCAGCCTCCTCGACGCGGGCGTCTCCTCTACCGATCTCGTGGCTTTCGCGAAGGTGGTCGCCCAGGAGTTCGACGTCACCTTCACCATCGAACATTGCACGCAGCTCAAGAGCCTGCGCGAGGTGGTCGAGTTCATCGATAGCAAGGCTGGCTGACCCCTTCTCGACAAGGGAGGACCGGTCTTCCAGCCAGAACCTGCGGCGTCCCCGTCCGGCGGTCTTTCCGCTGGAACGGGGACCGCCGCCGCCCGGCCCCGCACCGGTGCGGCACCCACGACATTCAACCCCCGCGTCCCCTGCCGGGCGCTGGTGGCAACCTTTCCGAAGGATCGGTAACGCCGCCGTCACTTACGTCGATCTCTCGCCTCATGATGCCCGCGAGGCGGCCGCTCTCGCCTGCCTCGACCCGGAGGAGTCCTCGCGCTGGCGACGCTTCCAGCACCCCGGTCCTCGCCGCCGGTTCGCCTTCTGCCGCGCCGCCCTCCGAGCCCTTCTCTGTGATCGACTCGGCTGCGCGAACGGAGAGCTCGCCTTCGCCGCCAACAGCCAGGGAAAGCCTTTTGCCGTGGTCGATGGAACCCCGGCGGCCATCAGCTTCAACGTGAGCCACGGAGGCCGGCATGGATTGATCGCCGTGGCGCCGAGTGGCCGGCTCGGCGTGGACGTGGAGGAGCGCGCCGCCCGCCGCGATCTCGACGGCCTCATCGGCACCGCCTTCGCCCCGAACGAAAGGGCCGACCTCGCAGCCCTTCGCGGAAGCCGCAAGCTCCACGCCTTCTACCGCGTCTGGACGATGAAGGAAGCACTGCTGAAGGCCCTGGGCACAGGCCTCTCCCGGGACATGTCCGGGTTCGAGATCCCCACGCCCCTGCGCCGCGGCATGACGACGGAGACCTTCCGGTTTCCCTGGATGCCGGAAGTCGGCTGGAGGCTGCTGGATCTGGGCACCGATGACTTCGCCGCCGCCATCGCCCATGAACTGCCCCGGGATGAGGAGACGGGGATGCTCCCCGAGGCTGCGACTTGAGCGGGGCTCCCGAGACCGTGTGGGAGATCCCCGAGCCGATCTCGACCTGCGAGGTCGCCGTCGACGGCGACACCTCCATCACCGTGCGCCGCCACGGCAATCCGGAGGGACGGCGCCTCGTCCTCAGCCACGGCAACGGCCTGGCCATCGATCTCTACTACCCCTTCTGGTCACTCCTGGCCGATGACTTCGACCTGATCGTCTACGATCTCCGGAACCACGGCTGGAACGCCGTCAGCCCTCTCCAGAGCCACAATGTGCCGACCTTCGTCAGCGACCACGACCTGATTCTCCAGGCGATCGACCGCCACTACGGCAAGAAGCCGAAAGTCGGGGTCTTCCATTCGATTGCCGCCCTGACGACGCTCCTCTCTCCCACGAAGGGCAGCGAGTACTCCGCCTACATCCTCTTCGATCCGCCCCTGTGCAAGCGTGGAGCCAGCTACGAGGAGTTCGATGCGGCCAGTGAGCGGGTGGCCGCCATGACCCGACGGCGCACCCCGAAGTTCAAGACGAGGGAAGAGCTGGCAGAGGTCCTTCCCTACCTGCCGACCTACCAGCGGTCCGTGCCCGGTGTCTACGAGCTGGTGGCCCGAACGACGTTGCGCGAGTGCGCCGATGGAGAGGGATACGAACTGCGCTGTCCCCGCGAGTACGAGGCGCAGATCGTCGACTACGCCGCGCCCTACGCGGTCCTGGTCGACTTCGCCGCGTTCCGCTGTCCCATCAAGGTCATCGGCGCCGATCCCACCTTGCCCTTCTCCTACCTGCCGACCCTGGACCTCAGCCACATCCTTACGGTCAACTACGACTTCCTGCCCGAGACGACCCACCTCCTGCAGCTGGAACAACCCGGGGAGTGCGTCGCCCTGATGCGCGAGTTCCTCGAGGTGAACGCTCCCGCCTGACCCGCGGCGCCGATCTGCCGCCGCTGTTGCAGCCGCGCGGGGCCTCGAGGGGTTCCGGGCAGCTCCCGGTCCCTACCCCGCCACCTGTACCGTGACGATGTCCAGGCCTTGGTACTTCTGGTGCCGGACCGAAGACGCGTAGTGGCGCAGCAGGCGGAAGGACAGCTCCCTCTCGTCCACGGTCTCGGCCTCCTCCTCCAGGTAGGCGAGACGGTCCTCCAGGTTCTCCTCGTCGAAGACGGCCAGGAACTCCAGTTCCGCGGACCCGCCCTGGCGCCGTGCGGAGATGAGGAGGCGGGGCGCCTCTCCCCCGGCCCCGTCCTCCTGCTGCAGCAAGCTCGCGAAGGCCTCCTCCCCCGCCGAGCGCAGCCGCCCGGCGGCCTCGGCGCCCCAACCCATCCCGGCGGCCATCTCCAGCAGAAAGGCGTCGATCCGCGGAAGGTCGGAAGGGACCATCCGGACCTCCAGGCGCCGGCGCCGGGGGCTGGTCACCTCCAGGAAGGCCGTGAGGGCGATCGCCGTGGCCGTGCCCATGGTCATGCCGTTGCCCAGCAACGGCCCCCAGGGATCTCCCATGAGGCCGTCGAGGATGTCGCTGTGCTCCATGCCGAGACCGATGGAGAACGCCAGTCCCGCCACGATCGCGTTCTGCAGGTCGAGGCCGGCCCGCGCGAGAGTCTGTATCCCCTCCATGAAGAACATGCCGAGGGCCACCAGCAGGAAGCCCCCCATGACCGGGTTGGGGATGGCGAGAATCACTCCGGTCACCTTCGGACAGAAGGCCAGCACCGCGAGAAGGGCCCCCATGGCATATCCCACCTTGCGGGCCGAAACCCCGGTGAGGCGGATCAGGGAGGCCGTGAACGAGGAGTAGGAGCTCGTGGGCGGCGTCCCGGCCAGGCCCGACATCATGATGCCCGCCCCGTTGGCGTAGATCGAGCCCTGGACCAGGCGGAAGTCGGTCGCCCGGGGCCGGGGCCGCGCCGCCTGCTGGGCGACCATGCCGTCGCTGAGGTTCTTGATCGCCTGCACGAGGGTCACGATCAGGAACATGGGAAGCAGGGCCCAGAGCCCGGAGGTCGGCCTCAGCTCCAGTCCCGGGAATCCGATCTCCGGAGCCCCGATCCAGGAAGCCCCGGCCAGACGGCCGAGGTCGTACAGTCCGAATGGCACCGACGCGGCGCAGCCCGCGGCGATGCCGATCAGCAGCGACCACGGCCTCCAGGTGCCGGGAGCGCGGAGCATCAGCATCGTCGTGACGAAGAGGGTGACCGCGCCCGCCAGCGGGCCCGACACGGCCGATGCGCCCTCCGGTATCTCCCCCAGCCGATCGAAAGCGATGGGCAGGACCATGGCCGCGATCAGCATGAGAACGGTGCCCGAGACGACCGGCGTGATGATGCGGCGCAGCAGCGGCAGCCACGTCGCAACGGCGATGTAGAAGAGCGAGGAGAGGACCACGAGACTGGCCAGCAGGGACGGCCCCCCCGTCTCCAGGGCCAGGACCGACACGGGAATGAAGTTCGGCGTGACGCCGGTGATGAGCAGGTGGCCGCCGCCCAGCCTGCCGATCCGGGCCGCCTGCAGGGCCGTGGCCGCCCCGGTGATGAGCAGGGCCGCGAAGACGGCCCACGACATGACGCGCTGATCCTGGCCGGCGGCGAGCACGGTGATGGCCACGACCAGCACCGTGGGCGCCAGCACGATGAGGATACCCTGAGCTCCGACCCCCAGGGCGAGGAACGGGGGACACGGCTCGTCGGGTCCGTAGCGGGTCTCTTCCTCCAGCTGGGGTTTCTCCAAGACGCCCGGGCTCAGGGCTCGAAGTGGAAGACCACCGGCAGCCCGGCCGTATCCGTGACCCCCGTGTCGGTGTGGTGGTAGATGTTCACCCTCCCCGTGCCGCAGTCGCCGAAGCCGTCGCAGGAGAGGGTCCCGATGAGGCCCGTGAAGCCCTCGGTGGCCCCGAGCTCCTCGCGCAGAGTGGCGCGGTCGACCCGCAGGGTCCCGCCGTCCTCCTCGGCGGCGGACTCGATGGCGCTGAGGAGCACCGTGGTGGCGTCGTAGGCGTGGGCCCAGTACGGAGAGGTCGGAGGGCCGCCGTAGGTGGATTCGAAGGCGGCGAGCACCTCGTCCGCGCTCTTCCCCGTCGACCCGTTGACGTTCGACCCGAGGTCCGCCTCCGGACCGGCGAAGTACATGCCTTCCGACTGCGGGGTCCCGAGGAACTCCGAGACGAACAGGGCCGCGCCGGTGATCAGGGTCACCCCTTCCAGGCCGTCGAAGGCCCGCGCCTGCTCGGCGAAGGGCGTGCCCTCCCCCTCGAAGAGGGGGAAGAAGATGCCGTCGGGGCCGGCCTCGGCGAACTCCGCGAGGACGGAGGTCATGTCCGTGGCGCCCTTGTCGATCGTGGACGTGACGGGAACCTCTCCGCCGATGGCGAGGAAGGCCGAGGCGAAGGCGCTCACCAGGGCCGAGGTGTACGGGTCCCCGTCGTCGACGGCGGCCATGCGCCGCAAGCCCAGCTCGTTGTAGGCGAAGTCGGCCACGGCCTGTGCCTGGTAGAGGTCGTTGTTGGAGACCCGGAAGTAGCCGGCGTGGTAGTCCGGATTGGCATTGCCGGCCAGGTCGGAGGTCAGCAGGGGCGAGGTGTTGCTCGGCGAGACCATCACCAGCCCCGCTTCGCTGATCACCGGCGCCGCGGCGACGGCCGCGGCCGAGCAGGAGGTGCCTATGATCCCCAGCACCCGGCCATCGGCGGCGATCTGCTCGGCGCCGGCGCGGCCGCCCTCCGGCGAGCACATGGCGTCCATCGCTTCGCCGAGATCCACCGCGTGACCGTGGATGCTGCCGAAGTCCGCCACGGCCAGCTCGCACCCTTGGCGCAGCGCCGCCCCAAGGGACGGCACGACCGTGATGGAGAGCAGAGAGCGGATCTGCACGGCCTCGTCGGCTCCGATCTCGACGGCGCCGAGCGGTCCGGGCTCGGGGCCCACGGAGTCATCCTCGCCGCCGCATCCCATCGCCAGGACGGCGAGGACCGGGAGGGAGCACTTCCTGATCGTTATGAACATGGTCACGTCTCCTGGCGAATCACGTGGAGGCCACGGGGGAGGGCCCGAGGCCGGCCAGCCCCGGAATGACCGCGGCACGAAGTCGCTTCACGACGATCTCCCTGCTACTCCCTCTTCCTCAGGAGATGGATCCCCATGGCGCCCAACAGGAGCGGAAGGGTGGCGTCGATGAGTATCCACACCAGGGTGGCCGTATCGTTGCCCGGGGCGGTGAAGCGGGGCATGAGCAGGTTGAACCAGCTCCAGAAGAAGAGGATGCCCACGCACAGGAGCCCGTAGAGCTGGGTGTTGGCAGCGAGGTACTCGCGGGTCACTCCGGCGTCGGTTCCCTGGCCGTCGGCCTCCTGCTTCCGCCGGTACCCGAGGATGAGGCCCAGGACGATGGCCACTGCCATCAGGGGGTCCAGGATGTTCCAGGCGGGGCTGTACGGCTGCCCGTCACTCGACACGTGGTACAGAGGTTCGAGGACGGTGTGAACGGCGACCGCTGCCGCCACCGCGGTCAGGAAGACGCCGACTATGCGCTTGAGCATGACTCAGCTCCTTCAGGTCAAGGTGGTCCGGGGCTCCACCTTCGTCTCCACGGGGCCCTGGAGTGCCGACTGGCTCTGCCTCGAAGAGGCGTCGCTGGACTGCGCCATCATGCCGCTGTCAGGGTCCCCGCCGGCGGCGGTCACCCATACCTCGACCTCGAGCCGGATCTCCCCGCCGCCGTGGAGGATGCCTCGGGTCGGAGAGACGTCCCGGTAGTCGCGGCCCGTGGCGATGCGCACCTCCCCGCCCCCGCCGGCGAGGCTCTGGTTGGTGGGGTCGAAGCCCACCCAGCCGAGCCCCGGCAGCCGGCACTCGACCCAGGCGTGCGTGGCGTTGCCGGTCCCGTGGACGTAGCCGGAGACATAGCGGGCGGGGATGCCCCAGGAGCGGACGATGGCGATCATGAGGTGAGAGTAGTCCTGGCAGACCCCGCGCCCCGTCTCCAGGATGTGCTCGACGGAGGACTCCGCCGAGGTGCTCCCGGGGATGTACTCCAGGCGGCCGAAGAGGGTGTCGGAGAGCCTCGACAGGCTCTGGAGAGGGTCGCCGCAGGGCTCGATGCCATGGCGCGCGACGAATGCGTCGAGACCGGGCGAGGGCTGCACGAGAGCGCTCGGGCGCGTGAAGCTCCAGTCGGCGAAGGTCCCCTTCGGGGAGCGGATCTCCGCCCAGGCGCCGTCCCTCAGGCGTTCCGGCAGGGCGGGGGCAGGGGCCGCATCGACGGTGGAGCGGGTCCTGATCTCGAGGCTCTGGTGCTCGCCGTGAAGGTCGAGGAGATGCCTGGCATTGCCGAAGCTGTCCGTCTCGCGGTTGAGGGAAGCCGCCGGACGCGTCTCGATCTCGAATTCGAGGAGCCGCTGGCCGCGGTCCTGCAGCGGCTCGAGGCAGAGCAGCATGACGCACTGCCGCACGCTGCTGTCATAGCTGTAGCGCGAGAGGTGCTCGATCTCGTAACGGACGGCTCCGGACATCGATCTCAGTGCACCGGGGAGTCCTCGACCGCGTAGTCGAAGAAGGCGGCGGTCACGAGGTCGTGCAGGTTCCGGCAGTGCTCCCCCACCTGGGCCAGCAGGACCTCGCGGTCTTCCCGGTCCGGCCATTCGTAGCGGATCAGGGCGCACAGGCGGCCGCCTAGACGCCCGGCCGCCGCCCCGGCGCGGGCCCCCGGCCCGGAACCGCTGGCGGCGAGCTCCTCCGCCAGGGAGTCGAGGGCCCGGCACAGGGAGCCGGGCAGCAGGGGATCGGTGACCAGCAGGTCCAGCACCCGGTCGCCCTGGACCTCGACGCTGTACCTCCTCTTGTAGGCTTCGAAGGCCTGGCAGGCGCGCAGCAGGCTCATCCAGCCCCGGTCGGCGGTTCCTCCCTGCTCCCGGCCGGCGAGCTGGGCCTGCAGGAAGGCGGACAGCAGCTGGACCCTTTCGATGAAGCGGCCGAGCCGCATGAATCGCCAGCCTTCGTCGCGGTACATGGTCGCCTCGGCGACACCGCTGAAGGTGTCGATCTCCCGGGTGGTCTCGGCGTAGAAGCTCTCCGGCGAGACCTTCCAGATGTCCTCGATGCCGATGTCGCGGATGCGCAGCCACGAGAGGTTGAGGCAGGTCCACATCTCGGCGCTGATGCAGTTGCGCATCTGGCGGGCGTTCTCGCGGCCCAGGGCGACGCAGCGGCGCACCGAATCCGGGTTGGAGCGCTCGAAGGTGAGGTCCCCGGCCAGGGTGTAGGAATCGGCCAGGACGTAGTCGTCGCTGCCGCCGGTACCAAGATCCCCGCCCGGGGGCAGGCGGCCGAGGCCGGCGTAGATCCGGCTCCAGCCCCAGTGGATCTCCTCCACGGGCCGGTCCACCAGTGACTCCACCTGCAGGCGCAGCAGACGGCAGAGATGCTCCGCCCGCTCGAGGTAGCGGCCCATCCAGTACAGGCCCTGGCCGCTGCGCGCGAGCATTCAGTTCTCCAGCACCCAGAGGTCCTTGCCGCCGCCGCCCTGGCTCGAGTTGACAACGATGCTGCCCCGGCGCAACGCCACCCGGCAGAAGGCCCCGGGGACGATGCGGGTCTCTCGGCCGTGGAGGACGAAGGGGCGCAGGTCGACATGGCGCGGCTCCGGACGGCCCTCTATGAAGCAGGGCGCACGCGACAGGGCCAGCACCGGCTGCGAGATGAATGCCGCCGGGTCGGCCCGAAGCTCCTCGGCGTAGGCGTGGCGCTCCTCCGCGGTCGAGTGGGGACCGACGAGCATGCCGTAGCCGCCGGACTCGCCCACCCGCTTGACGATGAGGTCCTGCAGGTTGTCGAGGGTGTACTCCAGGTCGCCAGGCCTTCGGCACAGGTAGGTCTCGACGCTGGCGAGGATCGGCTCCTCGCCGAGGTAGTAGCGGATCATGTCGGGGACGAAGGCGTAGACGCTCTTGTCGTCGGCCACCCCCGTCCCCGGGGCGTTGGCCAGGGCGACGCGCCCGCTCTTGTAGGCGTGCATCAGCCCCGGCACTCCGAGGAGCGAGTCGGAACGGAAGACGAGGGGGTCGAGGAAGTCGTCGTCCACCCTGCGGTAGATGACATCCACGCGCCGCAGTCCTTCGGTGGTGCGCATGTAGACGAAGCCGTCGTTGACCAGCAGGTCGCGGCCTTCAACGAGGGCTGCGCCGATCTCCTGGGCCAGGAAGATGTGCTCGTAGAAGGCCGAGTTGGCCACCCCCGGGGTGAGCAGGGCGATGCAGGGGTCGGGACCCCCGCCGGGAGCGAGCTCGCGGAGCGTCTCGAGCAGCACCTGCCCGTACTGCTCCACCTCCCGGACCCGGCAGTCGCGGTAGAGGCGGCGCAGGCTCGACTTGACCACCTTGCGGTTGGCGATCATGTAGGAGACTCCGGAGGGCACCCGCAGGTTGTCCTCGAGCACCAGCCAGCCGTCGTTGGTGCGCACCAGGTCGGTGCCGCAGACGGCGACCCAGGTCCCGTGGGACACCGGAACCCCGCACATCTCGACGCGGTACTGGGGACAACCGCGCACCAGGTCGACAGGGACCACGCCGTCGGCGATGATCCGGGCCCCCCCGTACACGTCCTCCAGAAAGCGGTTCAGGGCGGCCAGGCGCTGGGTGAGCCCCGTCTCCAGGTGCCGCCACTCCTCGGCGGAGAGGATGCGGGGAACGCAGTCGACGGGGATGATGCGCTCGTCCGCCTCGTCGTCGCCGTACACCGTGAAGGTGATGCCCTCGTTGGAGAAGGAGCGCGTGACCCGCTCCTGGATCCGGCCCGCTTCCTCCGCGGAGAGCTGGCTCAAGGTGTCGTACAGAGGCTGGCAGTGCCCGCGCGTCGTGCCGTCCGGCAGGAACATCTCGTCGTAGATCGCGGCGTCGAGATCGTAGGCGTCGAAGTCCATGGGACGGCTCGCCGGCGGTGAGTGCGGAGCTGTTCAGTCCGGGTCCCGGAAGTCCCCCCCCTCCTCGGCATCGACCATGAGGGCGAATTCGGGGTAGGCGTCGATGCCCAGCTCACCCGCGTCCTGGCCGATGTCCTCCACGTCGCGCGAGACCCGGGCGCCCACGGTCCTGCTCAGCCCGAGCCACAGCAGGAGGGAAACGGTGAAGACGAAGGCTCCCACGCTCAGCACTCCGATGAGCTGCACGTGGAACTTCCCTCCCGCGGCGATGCAGACCGCCAGGGTGCCCCAGATGCCCGCGAGGAGATGGGCGGGAACCGCCCCGACAACGTCGTCGATCCTCAAGCGCTCCAGCAGCTTCAGTCCCGCCGTGCACAGGACCGAGCCCACGGCGCCGATGACGATCGCCCACCTGGGATCGGTGATGTCCGGCCCGGCGGTGATCGCCACCAGGCCGGCGATGGCGCCGTTGAGGGCGGCGAAGAGATCGGTCCTTCCGAGGATGGGCCGCGACACGAGGATCGCCGTTACCACGCCCGCCGCGGCGGCCAGGTTGGTGTTCACCAGGACATTGCTCATGGCCACCGCATCGGACACGCCGGCAAGGGCCAGCTGGGAGCCGCCGTTGAAGCCGAACCAGCCCAGCCAGAGGATGAAGACCCCGAGGGTGACGGCGGGGATGTTGGACGGAGGCGTGACCTTCACCGAGCCGTCCTTGCGGAACTTGCCCCAACGCGGCCCCACGACGATGGCGCCCGCCAGGGCCGCCCAGCCGCCGGTGGAATGGACGATGGTGGAACCCGCGAAGTCCTGGAAACCCATCTTGGCGAGCCAGCCCCCTCCCCAGGTCCAGGCGCCGACGACGGGGTAGATGATCGCGGTCAGGACCGCGGTGAAGGCGAAGAAGGCCCAGAGCTTGACCCGCTCGGCCAGGGTCCCCGAGACGATGGAGGCGGTGGTGGCCACGAAGACCATCTGGAAGAACCAGTCCGACATGGTGGAGTAATTGCTGGCCGCCACCCCCGCCAGGGCCGACTCGTCCCCGCCCAGCAGGGCCCGTTCAGCTGCGGAGGGCCCGTAGAAGAGGTCGAAGGAGCCGATCAGGGCCCCCACATCGACGTACATGAGGCTGTACCCGATGATGTAGTAGGCGAGGCCGGCGATGGAGTACAGGCCGATATTCTTGAGGCAGATCATGGAGGCGTTCTTCGAGCGCACCGAGCCGGACTCCAGCATGGTGAAGCCGGCGCACATCCACATGATGAGGACGCCCCAGACCAGGAAGGAGAAGGTGTTGAGGACGAAGTCGGTCTCGGCGGAGGCCGACGCCGGCGAAGGAGCCAGGAGGATCGCGGCGATGGCGAGGATCCCGGCGGCGCCGGCCATTCCGGGGATCCGCGACTTTCGTTCCGTGGCAGGTTGGTCTTGACGTACTCTCATCTCGATATGCTCCTGCGCTGGATTTCGGCATGTGCCGTTCATCGGTTTGCGATGGGTGGTGTTCGCGCGAGCACCGCCCTGGCCGGGCCGTGCGCCGACGGACACTCCGCGCCGACGGCCTCCCGCGGATGCGCTGCACTCCATGGATCTCGGGCCTACCCGAAGCTGTCGCGGGCCTCCTCCACCGTTTCGAAAACCTTGGCGAGACGGGAGAAGCCGCTGATCTCCAGGACCTCGTTGATGTGGTCGGGCACCCGGCACAGGGCCAGCCCGCCACCGGCTGCGCTCGTCTTCCTGATGGCGATCAGGAAGACCCGCAGCCCGGCACTGCTGATGTAGTTGAGCTCGCCGCAATCGACCACGAGGCCGGTGGCCCCCTTGTCGATGATGGCACTCAGCTCCTCTTCGAATTCCTTGGCATTCGCGGAATCCACGCGGCCGCTGACCGCGGCGACGGCCGTGCTTCCGGTCTGGCTGGTCTCAACGTTCATGCATCGTCCTCCGGAGCCTCCAAGGGTTGCACAAGGTTCAGGCGATTGCATCCGTCCACCCGCTCGTAGGTGAGCTTCTGGACGAATGCCTTGGTTAGGTGGATGCCGAGGCCGCCGATGGTACGGTCCGTGGCGGGAAGGGCCACATCGGGCTCGGCGGCGTCCTCGAGGGGGTTGAAAGGTCTTCCATTGTCAACGATAACAGCCCCCACCTCGGTATCGTCGAGGTGGAGAGTCACGGTGATGACCGCGTCCTGAGCGTCCTCCGGGAATCCGTAGGAAATCACGTTTGTCAGAATCTCGTCCAGGGCCAGCTGAAACCCGAAAACCGTCCTCTCCGGCAGCCCGTTCTCGGCCCCGAAACGCTCGAACTGCTCCGCAATGCGCCGGGGCTCCTCACTGTCGAGGCTGACGTCGAATCTCAGAGTGACATCCATTCTCGTCATCCCTCGGGACAAAGGGACGGATTCCGGCCGGGGCCGGCGGCCTCCCCAAGGCGGCAGCGACCGAGGATCCGGCCGTCCCGCCGGGAAAGATCATAAGCCCCGATGCCCGCCACAAGGCGGGGCAGGCTTTGCAAGTTGAAGCTGCCGTGCCGGCAGCTGACTATTCCCTGACTGGTTGACAGCTCTAGTAGTAGAGTAAGAGCTTTGCCAACGTTTTCAAAATTCCGTCCCGGGGGGAAGGAGGAGGCGTCTCAATCCCTGGGATGGCACCTGGACCCCGGATGAGGAATCTGCCATGTTCCCATGTTCCCTCGTCGAGCGATGCTCCCGAGTCCCGCCCTGACCGGTTCACTTCTCACCGGCGCCGGCGCTCGTTGCGGCTCCGAGGCGATCGCCGGCGTCCCTTCGGGCCCCGGCGGCCTCACCGGGCGCGGGGAGGCGCTCCCCGCCCGTCCCATCGCCGGGGCCCCGGGCGGCGTGGATCTCAGCGAGGAGAAGCCGGTGCGATTCTCCGGCGGCACCGCCATGGATTTCACCGGCGATCTGGACCTGACCATCGGCTGTTACGAAATTGCCACCGAGGATCGCATCGCCCTCACGGGAAAGAGCCATGGCTTCCGGATCGGACTGGGGGGTGCAGAGCCTTCTGAACCCGGTGCCGGAAGCAGACCCCGAGGAGACGGCGGGCCAGGCAAACCTTCGCCCGGAGAGCACTGGGACTACAACGGCGCCTCCGGTTGTTCGTTGACCCCTAACCCATCTCTCTCCCGAAACACCCACTCCCTGAACGGAGGACCACTCCGATGAAGCGCTTGCTCCAATTCGAAGTCCCGGCTCTCGCCTTCGGCGTGAGCGCACTGCTCTTGATGGGTGCCGTGCCCGCGGCCCTGGCGCAAGAAGCGGAAGAAGAAGACGACGTCGCCGAGTTCGAGGAGGAGATCGTGCTCGACGAAGTCGTGGTCACGGGCTCCCGCGCCCAGGCGCGCTCCGTGACGGAGTCGGCCGTGCCCATCGACGTCGTCAGCAGCGAGGAGTTCGTCAAGCAGGGCGGCACCGACCTGGCCGACCTGCTGAGGAACGTCGTGCCCTCGTACAACGTCAACACCCAGCCGATCAGCGACGCGGGAACCGTCGTCCGGCCGCCCAACCTGCGGAGCCTGGCGCCCGACCACGCTCTTGTGCTGGTCAACGGCAAGCGCCGCCACCGCGCCGCGGTGATCCACTGGCTCGGCAACGGCGTCGCCGACGGCGCCCAGGGTCCCGACCTGTCGGTCATCCCGGCCATCGCCCTCAAGCGGGTGGAGGTCCTGCGCGACGGCGCCTCGGCCCAGTACGGGTCCGACGCCATCGCCGGGGTGATGAACTTCCAGTTGAGGGACAACACCGAAGGGATCTCCATCGAGACCAAGACCGGCAGTTTCCTCGACGGGGACGGCAAGTTCCTCGGCGACGGCGAGTTGTTCTCCGTCGCCGGCAACATCGGCCTGGGCAACGAGAGCGCCTGGGCCAACCTGAGCCTGGAGTACGGCAACTCCGGGGCCACGGTGCGCTCGGTGCAGCGCGACGATGCCGCCGCCCTCGAGGCCGCGGGGAACCTCGACGTGGCCAATCCGGCCCAGATCTGGGGCCAGCCCTACATCCGGGACGACATCAAGTTCTTCGCCAACTACGGCGCCGACCTCGGCGACCGCCTCGACTTCTACGGCCACGCCAACTATGCCAGCAAGGAGACGGAAGGGGGGTTCTACTTCCGGAATCCACACACCCGCAGCGGCGTCTTCAGGGGACCGAGGATCGACTGGGACGGCCAGGAGGTGGGCTCCCTGCTGGTCGGCGACCTTGACGGAGTCGGCCAGGGCGGCGAGTGCGCCCCGGTACCGATCATCGACAACAAGGTGGACCAGGAGTCGTGGCTGCAGATCCGCGACGATCCCAACTGCTTCTCCTTCCTGAAGATGTTCCCCGGCGGCTTCACGCCGCGGTTCGGGGCCTTCACCACCGACGAGTCCCTCGTCCTCGGCCTCCAGGGCTTCGAGGCCGGCGTCCGCTGGGACCTGAGCGCGTCGTACGGACGGCACGAGGCGGACTACTTCATCTTCAATACCGTCAACGCCTCCATGGGTCCCGACACGCCGACCTACTTCGATCCCGGCACCTACGTCCAGTCCGACGTCAACCTGAACTTCGACGTCACCTACCCCGTGAACACCAGCCTGCTCCTGGCGGCGGGACTGGAGCGGCGGACCGAGACCTTCGAGATCGTCAAGGGGCAGATCGAGTCGTACATCATCGGCCAGCCCCTGGCCAGCCAGGGGTTCCAGCCCGCCACCAACGGGTTCTCCGGCTTCAGCCCGGTCGCCGCCGGGATCTGGGACCGGTCCAACTCGGCCGTCTACGTGGAGAGCGATTACTTCCCCATGGACCAGTGGCTGCTGTCGCTGGCCCTGCGCGCCGAGGACTTCGACGACTTCGGCAGCACCACCAACTACAAGCTGGCCACCAACTACGGCATCACCGACGACATCAAGGTGCGCGGCAGCTACAGCACCGGCTTCCGGGCGCCCACCCCCGGCCAGCAGAACGCCTTCAACATCACCACGGAGTTCAACTTCGAGAAGAACGACCTGGTCAACAACGGCACCGTCCCCTCCACCAGCCGCGCCGTCGGCCTCGTCCTTGGTCTGCCCGGCGGGGGGCCGGCACTCGATGCCGAGAAGTCGGTCAACCTCTCTGCGGGCCTCGTCGTTGATCTGGGCATCGCAAGTGCGACCATCGACTACTTCAACATCAAGGTGTCGGACCGGCTGACGGTCTCGCAGGACTTCGCCCTTGACGACGAACAGCGGACCCAGTTGATCGCAGAGGGCTTGACCAGCGCTGCCGGTCTGCAGGAGTTCCGCTTCTTCACCAACGACTTCGATTCCGCCACCAACGGCATCGACCTCGTGGTCTCCGCGCCGGTCGGTTCGGGGACGCTGAACCTGGCCTACAACTACACCACCAGCGAAGTCACCGACCACAACCCGGAGGTCCTCGACGATCTCCGGCTCAAGGAACTGGAGGAGAACCTCCCCAAGCAGCGCGGGAACCTGACCCTGACCCGGCCGCTGACCCATCGCTGGGACGCCCTGGCGCGGGCCAGCTACTTCGGCTCCTGGTTCGACTCCGAGGACGGTGAGACCTATGACGGCAAGGTGCTCTTCGACCTCGAGACCAGCGTCTCCTTCGACGGCGGTTCCTCCTCCATAGGGATCGGGGCCCAGAACATCCTCAACACCTATCCGGACGAGAACCCGAACGCCGCCGCCACGATCGGCAACACCTACAGCCAGTTCAGCCCCTTCGGCTTCGGCGGGGCCTTCTGGTACGTGAAGTACAGCTACAGCATGTAAGGGCTGGCTGAACCGTGCTTCCGGGGCGCAGCGCCATGAGCGCCCTGGAGGCGCCTCCCCGGAGCAGCAGCCTCCTGTAAGCAGTCGGTTCCCGCGGTCCCCCCGGAGGCTCGCCCTTGCGATGGCGCGAGCCTCCGGGGGGCCGCCGTCTTTTCTGTCCCGCCGCCGCATCCCCCCCGCGAGCTGATTCCTCCACCCGGCTGCAGTCCCGATCCGCATACACTTCACACGGGAGAAGACGATTGCTCAAGGCGGGCATCTTTCTGGACATGGAGAACCTCAACCGGTGCGGCGGCTACGCCCTCCAGTACCGCCACGTCAAGGCCCTGGCCGAGGCCCAGGGCGCCGTCGTCGTGCGCGCCAACGCCTACATCGCGGTGGACCGAGAGCGGGAAGCCAGGGATCCGGAGTACGGGCAGAGAAAGGCCGAGTACCGCAACCGGGTCCGGCGCGAGGGCTATCACCTGGTGCTCAAGGAGGTGCAGATCTACCGGGACACGGAGGGCCAGGTCATAACCAAGGCCAACGCCGACCTGGAGCTGGCCGTGGACGCCCTGCTGCAGACGGAGAGGCTCGACTACGTGCTCCTCGGCACCGGCGACGGTGATTTCCTCCGTCTCGTGCGGGCCCTGCAGAACCGGGGCAAGCGGGTCGACCTGCTGTCGTTCATGAACACCAGCACGCGGCTGCGCCAAGAGGTGGACAACCACTTCTCCGGGTACCTCGTGCCCGGACTGCTGCCCGAGGACCGGACGGAGCCCGAGCGCCTCCGGGGCATCGTCCACGCCGTCAACGAGGAGAGGGGCTACGGGTTCCTCACCGTGCAGACCGGCATGGGCATGGAGAGCGTGCGCGAGGACGTCTTCCTCCACATCACCGACCTGCGCTCGGCCGAGGGCCGGCCCCTGGACAATGCCCAGTTCGCCCAGTACAAGACCCGGGGAACGATGGTGGAGTTCGAGATGCAGGAAGACGGAACGGGCAAGTCCAAGGCGGTGAACGCCGTGGAGTTCCGTCCCGAGCTCTGGGGTCTCGCCCGGGGGGACCGGCCGCCCGCGCCCTCCTGAGAGCCGTGGGCACCCCCCCCCCCCCCCGATCAGCCCGCCGCCACCCCCTCCGGGGACTGCAGGTAGCGCCCGCCCTCGCCGTCCGTCCAGGGGTAGCGGAAGTGCTCGGCCAGCTCGCGGTTCGACGGCTCCCGGAGCAGGTCCTCCAGGGCGGCGTAGGCCTGGTCGTACGAGCGGGTCTGGTGGTGCTCCAGGGCGTCCCACAGCAGCATGCTGCGGTCTCCCGTCCGGTAGGCCTCCAGGCCGCGCTCCATCCCCAGGATCGTGGGCAGAAGCTGCTCGAGCATGATCTTCCTCGGCAGCGGCGCCACCCGAAGGGGCTGGATGCCCTTGCGGTCGATCACCGCCGGCACCTCGACGACCACGTCGTCGTCCACCCCCGGCAGCGCCCCCCGGTTGGGGACGTTCACCTGGAAGGTGCCGCGCACGTCGTTGGTCAGGGCGTCGATGATCGGCACCTGCTGCTCGCGGGTGCGCCCGGTGCCGAAGAGCTCGGTCATGCGCGCCGAAGGGTCCTCGCAGGCGGCCCGGATCTGCTCCAGCCGCTTCTCCAGGCGCTCCACGTGGACGGGCCGGGCGATATGGGTGTCCGGCCCTCCGTAGGGCTCGCCGAACCAGTGCTTCTTCGTTTCGATGTCGGTGTGATACCACCAGCCGCCGACGCGGGGCGAGTCTCCGATGGGGAAGAGGCCGTACATGCGGTACTGGTGCACGGCGCCGCGGGAGAGCTGGATGTCGTGGGTGCCGTCGGCTTCGTGGGTCCGCCAGTAGTCCTCGCCGTGTTCGTCGATCCAGCGTTCGATCCGCGGGTAGGCGTCCTCCCCGTCGTAGAGGAAATGGGTCATCCAGATGCAGTGGTTGACCCCCGGCGCCTGGAAGTCGACGCGCTCCAGGTCGAGGCCCAGTTCCCTGACGATGCGATGGTAGCCGTAGTGACCGTGGCACAGGCCGCAGACCTTGAGCCCCGTCTCCCGGGTCATGAGGGTGCAGCCGTCGAAGACGGGATTGCCCGACTGGATGAGCCAGGCATCGGGACAGAGCCTCTCCATGTCCCGGGCCACCTCCATCATCAGCCGCAACTGGTAGAAGGAGCCCGCCGACACGCCCCTGTAGTAGTAGCCGTGCCGGGCCATGAGGCGGCGCATGTCGACCTGGTGGTGATGGCTCTGGACCATGGCGGTGTTGATGACAAAATCCGCCTCCCTCAGCGCCTCCTCGCGGTCGGTGGTCTGCCGGAAGCGCAGGTCGCCGCCGACCTCGTCGGTGTAGCGCGAGGCCATGCGGGTCACCGCGTCCAGGCGGTCGGCGTCGATGTCCATGAAGTGG
The DNA here is from genome assembly GCA_964291625.2 of Candidatus Latescibacterota bacterium. Taxonomy (GTDB): domain Bacteria; phylum Latescibacterota; class UBA2968; order UBA8231; family UBA8231; genus UBA8231. The sequence continues at coordinate 2,177,297 of OZ220089.1, forward strand.
ACCTCGCTGCCGGCCAAATTCCCGGTCAGGCACAGGTCCTTCACCAGGCCGAGGGAGAAGGTGGCGGAGCCGGCGCCGATGACGCCGATGCGGACGGGATGGGGCATGGGATTCTGACTCCTCGCTGGGTTGCCGGTGGTGGGGGCCGAGACAGAGCCCGCGGTCCTGTATAAGGTAAAGGCCTGCCCGCCCAAAGGAGCCAGCAGCGATGAGCGACGAGAGGCACTTCGAAGAGCAGCCGGTGGAACTGCCGATCGACGGCACCCTCGATCTGCACACCTTCCGGCCCAGGGAGGCGGCGGACCTGGTGGCCGACTACCTGTCCGAGTGCCGCAAGCGCGGCATCCTGGACGCCCGCGTCATCCACGGCAAGGGCACGGGCGCCTTGCGGCGCACCGTCCACGCCGCCCTGGACCGCCTCCCCTTCGTGGAGCGCTACTCCCTGGCCGGCACCGGAGGCGGCGGCTGGGGAGCGACCCTGGTGCGCCTGCGGCCCCTTCCTCCAGGGGGCGAGAAGCGCTGACTCCGCCCTTCGCCGGGCCCCCCGGCTCCCGGCCGTGACCGGCTCGGGGCCGTGATCGAGCTGCGGCGGCAACTGCCCGCCCTCGGACGAAGCCGCCTGCACCTTGCCGGGAAGGCGGGCTCCGGCTAAGGTAGCGCTCCGCCACCCGGACCATCCTGGAAGAGGAGGATCTCCGTGATCGATCCAGAATACCTGCTCAGCGACGAACAGATGCGCGACTACATCGCCAACGGCTATCTCGTGCTCAACACGAGCCTGCCGGCCACGCTCCACGAGGAGATCTACCGGCGCACCTCCGATGTCCTGGAGAAGGAGGGCAACCCGGGCAACAATATCCTGCCACGGGTGCCGCAGCTCCGGCGGGTCTTCGACGACCCGGCCCTGCGCGGCGCCCTGACCAGCGTGCTGGGCCCCGACTACATCATGCACTCCCACCGCCACTGCCACGTGAACCGGGGCGGCAGCGACGGCGGCGGCACCCACAAGGACAGCTACTGGGGCTTCAACCGGGTGCCGCGCAACCACCGCACACGCTGGGCCATGCTGTTCTACTACCCCCAGGACGTCTCCGAGGCCAACGGCCCCACCGGAGTCGTCCCGGGTTCCCAGAACTACGTGGCGAAGGAGTCCTGGGAGACCGACGGCGAGGCCGTGCCCTGTCTCGGCGCCGCGGGCACCGCCGTCCTCGTCCACTTCGACCTGTGGCACCGGGCCTTCCCCAACCACACGGACAACACCCGTTTCATGATGAAGTTCCAGTTCACCCGCATGTCCGAGCCTGCGGCCCCGACCTGGCGCTCCGACAGGCAGGACTGGCCCGGCGGCAACGGCCTGGGCGACCGCCACGACGCCATGTGGAGGTCGGCCTGGAGCTGGCACCGCGGCGAGCCCTTCGACGCACCCGCCGCCGAGGGCGGCGACGAGGCCATCCACCGCCTGCGGGGCGGCGAGGTGGAGGAGCGTCTCGGTGCGGCCACCGCCCTGGGCGGCACCGGGGCCTCCCCCGCGGCCGTGTCCGCCCTGCGCGACGCCTTGCGAGACGGGGCCGAGCCGGTGCGCCTGAACGCGGGTTACGGACTTGGGGCCGTCGGCGAGGACGCCGTCGACGCCCTGGTGGACGCCCTCGACGACGAGGTCGAGCACGCACGACTGAACGCCGCCTACGGACTCGCCGCCGCCGGTTCCGCGGCGGCGCCGGCGCTGATCGCGGCCTGCACCGCGGACTCGGAATCGAGCCGCGGCTACGCGGCCTTCGCCCTCGGCGAGATGGCCGCCGGTCCCGAGGCCGTGGAGGCGGTGGCCGCCCTGGCGGGGGATTCCTCGGAGTTCGTCCGCCGCAACGCCGCCGACGCCCTCGGCACCATGCAGGGGCGGCCGGAGGCGGCGGTCCCCGCCCTGCAGCAATTGCTCGCCGACGATAACGACCAGGTGCGCTTCGACGCCGCCTACGGGCTCGCCCGGCGCGGCCCCGAGGCCGCCCCGGCCACCGAGGCCCTGGTGGCGGCCCTGGACGACGGCAACCGCTACGTCCGCAACCACGGCGTCGAGGCCCTGCAGAGGATCGGCACTCCCGAGGCGCGGCAGGCCCTCTACGACTTCCTCACGGTATCGCGCTGGTGCCCGATCACCAACCGCGAGAGCACGTTCTGAACCTCGCACACGCACACGGAAAGGACTCCGCGCCATGGCGCAGACACAGCCGGTCCTGATCGCCGGAGAATGGCGCGACTCCAGGGCCGCGGGCACCTTCGAGCCGACGAACCCGCGCACCCGGGAGCCCACGGGAGAGACCTACCCCGTCAGCGGTCCCGAGGAGGTGGCCGAGGCCGTCGAGGCGGCGGCTTCCGCCTCCGAGGCGCTACAGGACTCCCATCCCGCCGGCGCCGCCGGCTTCCTCGAGGCCTTCGCCGGCCGCATCGAGGCCCGCGCCGGCGAGATCGTCGCCATGGCCGAGGCCGAGACCGGCCTGCCCGCCGCGCCCCGGCTGGCGGAGATCGAGCTGCCCCGGACCACCGGCCAGCTCCGCCAGGCCGCGGCCGCCGCCCGGGGCCGATCCTGGAGCCTGCCCACCATCGACACCGGCAGCGGCATCCGCTCCATGTACCGGGCCCTCGACGGGGGCGTGGCCGTCTTCGGGCCGAACAACTTCCCCCTCGCCTTCAACAGCGTCTCCGGCGGGGACTTCGCCGCCGCCGTCGGCGCCGGCTGCCCGGTCATCGCCAAGGCCAACTCCTCCCATCCGGGCACGACCCGCCTGCTCGCCGAGGAGGCGCTGCGGGCGGTCCGGGAGGCGGGTCTGCCGGAGGCGACGGTGCAGCTCATCTACCGCACCGATCACGAGGTCGGCAAGAGGCTGGTCTCGCACCCGAAGATCGGGGCCACCGGCTACACCGGGTCGAGGGCGGCGGGTCTGGCCCTCAAGGCGGCGGCCGACGCCGCCGGCAAGCCGATCTACCTGGAGCTCAGCTCCATCAACCCCGTGTACGTGCTGCCCGGGGCGATCCGCGAGCGCGGCGCCGAGATCGTCGAGGAGTTCCAGACCTCCTGCCTCATGGGGACCGGGCAGTTCTGCACCAACCCCGGGATCGTCGTGCTCCTGGCCGGGGACGAGGCCGAGGGGTTCATCGCCCGGGCCGCGGAGGGCTTCGACCAGGCGCCGATAGGCACCCTGCTCGCCGCCGGCGTGGAGAGCGGCATGGAGGCGAGCGTCCGCGCCCTGCAGGCCGCCGGCGCCGAGCTGGTCACCGGCGGCAGGACCGGCGGCGGCACCGGGTACAGCTACAGCAACACCCTGCTGCGGACCACGGCGCGCACGTTCCTCGCCGACCCCGAGGCCCTGCAGACCGAGGCCTTCGGCAACGAGAGCCTCTTCGTGGTGGCCGGCGACGTCGACGAGGCCGCCGAGGTGGCCCGCCGCCTGGAGGGCAACCTCACCGGCTGCATCTACTCCGACACGGGCGGCTCCGACGACGACGCCTACGAGCGCATCGCGCCGGCCCTGCGGCGGCGGGTGGGGCGCTTGCTCAACGACAAGATGCCCACCGGCGTGGCGGTGGTGCCCTCCATGAACCACGGCGGACCGTACCCGGCCACGGGACACCCCGGCTTCACCGCCGTCGGCATCCCCGCCTCGATGCTGCGCTTCGCCATGCTCTGCTGCTACGACGAGGTGCGCCCCCACCGCCTGCCGGTGGAGCTGCGCGACGAGAACCCCGGCGGGGTCTGGCGCCTGATCGACGGAGACTGGACGCAGGCCGACGTCTGACCCGCGTCTTGCGGCAGGGTACGCGGCCGGCAGCGCAGTGTAGTCTCGCGGCCTGGGCTACCCTGGCACCGCCTGGCGGGAAGCCTCCAGGAAGAACCCGGGTGACGCGCCTTGCGCCGCCCCTGTGTCCATGGGCGTGGTGGAGGCCCCGAGGGCGCGAGCAACGCGCCTGGGGCCTGCCTACCTGTGGGCGTGGTGGGACGCCTCGGGGGCGAGGTACTGCACGTCGAGGTGGGGCGTCTCCAGGCGGCGGTGGCCCGCGTGCCGGGAGCGCAGGCAGCTTTCCAGGATCCCGCAGACGATCAGCGTCCGCTCCGCCGGGAAAGGCGCCGACCCGGTGGCCAGCATCTCGTCGATCTTGGCCACCAGGCAGGCCGAGTAGGTGACGTTCGGCGTCGGCGTCAGCAGGAACTGGCACGACACCGGTTCCGCTTCCCCCTCCATCCGCGCGGCGAAGCAGTAGTCGCCCACGGCGCCGTTGACCATCAGCAGGGTGGCCCGCAGGCCGTCCCGGAACTCCAGCAGGTAGGCGGCCGGCGCCTCGACGAGGCGCTCGATCTCCCCCGAGGCGAGCAGGTCCTGGGTGCGGCCGTCCTCCAGCGTCGCTCCCCGGGGGCTGTCCGAGCGCGACAGGGCCGCCTCCAGCAGGCGCATCGACCAGCGGCCCTCGCGGCCGGCCTCCCAGACCTCGTCCCCCTCGATCAGCTGCACCGCGGCGACGCCGGTCTCGCCTCCCCGGCGGCGCTCGATCATGCACTGCATCGCCTCGAGGGCGTGGTAGTCCATGGCGTCGGAGCCGCCGACGCCGATCATCAGGGCCTCCTCGACGCCGGCCCCGTGGGGGATCTCCAGGTCCGGCAGCCGCCAGGTGACCGGCAGCGACGACCCGGCCAGGATGGGGAAGCCGAGGCGGCGCCCGTCCTCCACCATCTCCCGGGCGTAGTCGAAGCTGTACGAGAGGTGCTTGTCGTTGTAGACCGGCACCGCCCGGCCGTCGGCCTCGAAGACGGCGACGCACTCCTTGAACAGCTCGTACCTCGGGTAGAGCTTCTGCCCCAGCTCGTTGTCCGGGTACTCGCCGTGCTCGCCGATGAGCAGGACGCCGTCCACGGCCAGCTCGCCGCCGCCGCAGCGCAGGGCCTCGGCCACCGTGGGGTAGACCTCGAAGCCGAACTCCCGCCCCCGGTCCACGGCCTGATCGCCCTCGGGGGACTGATCGACGTGGAGCGACACCACCCGCCCCGGGGAGCGGCGCCACTCGCCCTCGTACGGGTAGCCCACGAGGAAGCGGTCGGCGAAGTGCTGGGCGTGGGACAGGTAGCGGTAGATGGTGGCCACCACCGCCAGCCTCGGTTCGCGGTCGTCGGGCATCTCCGTCCTCACGTGCGCCAGAAGGTGGACTCGGGGTTCGGCTGGTAGGTCACCTCGGCCAGGTGCGGCGTCTCCAGGCGCGCCTGGTCCTGGTGGAGGCTCTCCACGCCCGCGGCCGTCAGTCCCGTGGTCATCAGGGTGCGCTCCACCGGGTAGGTGGCCCGCCCGGTGAGGAACATGCGCTCCACGTTGTTCACCTGGGGGCTGAAGAAGTTGGCCAGCGAGGTGCGGGCCGGCGGCATGGGCAGGTACATCTGCGTGGACAGGGGCCGCTCCTCGCCCGCCAGCCGCGCCGCGAAGTTGAAGTCCTGCACCAGGCCGCTCATCAGCAGCATCGACGACTGCAGGCCGTCGGCGTGCTCGTAGACGTAGGCCACGGGGCTCTCGCAGAGCTGCTTGAGCTCGTCGATGTTGGGCCGCACGTCGTTGAACCCCGGCCGCGGCTGCGACCGGGTGTGACTGCGGCTCAGGGCCGACTCGAACAGCTCCCGGGACCACACCCCGTCGTGATGGGCCTGCCAGAACCGCTCGTCGCGGTACGCCTGCAGCCCGACGACGCCGTGCTCGCCCCCCTCCCGGCGCTCGACCATGCACTGCAGGGTCTCCAGGCCGTGGAAGTCGTAGCTGTCGACGCCCCCGTAGCAGACGCAGACCGCCTCCTCCACCCGCGCCCCGAGGGGCATCTCGAGGGAGGGCGTGCGCCAGGTGACGGGCAGCGACGAGCCGGCCATGAAGGCGAAGCCCAGCTCCACGGACTGGTCGTACATCTGGCGGGCCCAGTCCCAGTTCCACGAGAGGTGCTTGTCGTTGAAGACCGGCGCCGAGCGGCCGGTGGTGCGGTACACGGAGACGATCTGCTGGAAGAACTCGTAGCGGGGGTAGAGCTGCTGGCCCTTCTCGTTGCGGCCGTACTGGCCGTGCTCGCCGACGAGAAGGACGCCGTCGACGGCCAGGTCGGAGCCGCCCAGGGTGAGGGCGTCGGCGATGGTGGGCACCCCCCGCACCTCGGGGAACCGCGCCAGGCGGTCCGGCGTGAGGTCGCCCTCCGGGTGCTGGTCGACGTAGAGGGAGACCAGGTCCATCGGCGGCCGGTGGTGGCGCCCGTTCCAGCCGTAGCCCTCGAGGAAGCGGTCGACGATGTGCTGGCCGTGGGAGAACTTGCGGTACTCCGTGACCACGGCGGCGATCTTCGGTCTGCGGTCGGCGCTCAAGGGCGGTGCCTTCGGATGGTGCTGCGCTGCAGTGGCGAGGAGAGTCAAGATAGAGCCGCGCCGGACGCGGCTCCAGGCTTGGAGGGAATTGACATCGGTGTAGCCTGTCGGCTACTTTGGGCGAGTGCTGGAAGTTCGCAGGACGGAGGTCTATGCCAGCTGGCTCGACGGCTTGAGGGATGTCCGCGCTCGCGCCCGGGTGCTCCTTCGGGTCGAGCGGCTGGCGAGAAACCTGTAGGTGAAGACCATGGCGAAGACCGCTACAGTGCCCTACGACGTTGCTGAGCACCTTCGCACTCGCGAGGAAATGGCCGCGTATCTGGAAGCCTCCATCGAGGAGGCGGAGGGCGATGCCGCGTTCGTGGCCAAGGCTCTCGGCGACATCGCTCGCGCGCGGGGAATGGCGCAGGTGGCGACGGAGGCCGGCCTTTCCCGCGAGAGCCTCTACAAGGCGCTCTCCGGGGACCGCAACCCCACCTTCGAAACCGTCCTCAGGGTCGTCGGCGCGCTGGGCCTGAAGCTGCGTGCCGAAGCGGCGCTCGAGTCAGAAGCGGACGCCCGCGGCGCACCGGCGCACGGCTGATGGCACATGCTCCCTACCTGCGGGCGACCCGACATCGGGCGCACCGCCTGAAGACTCCGGCACCGGCTACCTGAGCAGCAGCATCTTCTTGACGGCCTGAAACGACTCTCCCGCCTGAAGCCGGTATCAGCAAATCCCCGACGACACGCCGTGTCCGGTATCGTCGGTCGCGTCCCACGACAAGAGTACGACCACCTGACCCGCCAATCTGTACACCGTCAGTTCCACCTCCGCCGCCTCGGGCAGTGCACAGAGAACCGTCGGGACGGGGTTGAACGGGTTGGGCGTAGTCGCCCACCTGTTCCGTCCTGTCAAAGGCCCCCAACGAGGTCGGAGAGACCGCCTCCGGCCCATCACCTGACCAGGAGGTTGCCTCCATGAAACAGGTCTTCCCCGACATGTACTGCTGGTCCGTCTTCAACGAGGACCGGCAGATCGACTTCAACGGCCATCTGTGGGTGCGGGAGGAGGGGAACGTCCTCTTCGACCCGGTTCCGATGATCGAGTCCGATCTGGCCCAGCTCGAGCGGCTGGGAGGGGCCGCCTGGATCGTGGTCACCAACCGCGACCACGAGCGCGAGGCCGGCGCCTTCCGCCAGCGCACCGGCGCCCGGGTGATCGCCCACGAGGCCGACGCCGCGACCCTGACCACCAGCGTCGACCGCGCCGTCGGCGAAGGGGAGATCCTCCCCGGCCTGCGGGCCGTGCCCCTGGAGCACGGCAAGAGCCCGGGCGAGATCGCCCTCCACTGGCCGGAGCGGGAGGTGATCCTGGCCAGCGATCTGGTGGTCGGCGCCCCGGTGGGACGGCTGAGCCTGCTGGCCGACGAGAAGCTCGAGGACGCGCCGGCGGCCGCCCTGGAGTGCCGCAAGCTCCTGGCCCTCGAGTTCGACGCCATCCTGGTCGGCGACGGCCACTCCCTCGTCACCGGGGCCCGCGAGCAGCTGCTGCGCTGCCTCGAGGCGCGCACGGACATCCACATCAACCACATCCACGCCGATGACCTGCGGTGGCGGCCCGGCCTCGACCGGGACGGCTACCGCTGGGACCACAAGGACCTGGATCCCCTGGTGGGCGCCCGCCGGCTGGGCTACCAGCTGATCCGCCTGCCCCCGGGTCAGTCGACCTTCCCCTGTCACCTGCACCACTGCGCCGAGGAGCTGTTCGTCGTCCTGGAGGGGGAGTGCACCCTGCGCTCGGACCGGGGCTCCTGGAGCGTGCGCTCGGGCTCCTGCATCGCCTGCCCTCCTGGGCCCAGCGGCACCCACAAGTTCACCAACGAGAGCGCCGCCGACTGCGTCCTGCTGGCCGTGGGAGAGCAGATGACCCACGACGTGTGCGAGTACCCCGACTCGGACAAGGTGGGCCTGCGGGCCGGCAGGTTCCGCAAGGGGGATGCGGTGGGCTACTGGGACGGGGAGTGAGCCCGAGAACTGCTTGCCGGGGGCCCCGGCCGGCGGTACCCTAATCCGCCCCCCTGTTCCCAGTCAGGAAGAGAGCATGAACAGCATCCAGGCCGCCGTCGCGGGCCAGGCTCGCCGCAACAGCAAGCTGCTCGCAGGCGCCCGCTACCTCGGCGAGAGCGTCTCCTCCACCGTCCTGCCCCTCCAGGTCGACGTCTCCTCCGCCTCCGGTCTGACCGAGCAGCAGGTCGACGCCCTGGAGGGCCTGCAGATCGAGGCGGCGCGCACCGCCATCCGGTCCCTGGCCTCGCTGGCCGCCATCGGCGAGCTGGATCACCTCGGCGGCGGCCTCGAGCTGATCCCCGCCCTCACCCTCACCCTCGCCGTCACCGACTACGAGCGCGTCGAGTACACGATCGAGCACGCCCACACGAGTGTCGGCTACTACGGCGCCCTGGCCGCCTACGGGTTCATCGACGACGACGCCGTCGTCGACCGGTTCCGGCGGGGCCTCGACCTGCCGGGCCACGTCTCCTGGCTGCCGGGGGGGACCCAGCTCAACGGCGGCCGCCTCGGCGTCATGATCCCCGCCGCCGTCGGCCAGGCCCTGGGCAAGGGGGCGCGGCGCGAGGACGGCGCCTGGGTAATCGCCCACTGCGGCGACGCGGGCTGGGTCTCGGGACAGGCCCTCAACGGCTTCAACGGCGCCGACGTGGGCCGGGCGCCGATCACCTTCGTCATGCACCGCAACGGCATCCAGCTCTCCGGCGCGACGCGGTCGATCATGGACAAGGACCCGCGGCCGATCATCGAGTCCCTCGGCGTGCGCATCCTCGAGATCCCCACCCTCCACGACTCGGCCGCCCTCTTCGAGGCCTACCGCGAGGGCTGGCGCCTGGCGCAGGAGGGCACGCCGAACCTGATCTACCCCACCGGCTACCGCTCCCACGAGGACCACGGCATCGTCGACCTGCGCTGGTTCGGCGAGCGCTACGGCGTCACCGAGCGGGTCGAGGAGATGGCCGCCGCCCACGGCGTCTCCATGGACCGGCCCGTGTGGGTCCCCGGGTCGCTGATGAGCTTCCGCGACGACGGCCCCATGGTGGAGTGCCTCTTCCTGGTGAACGACCTGCCCGGCGGCGAGGGCCACCACGACGGCCACATGAAGGACCGCGGCGAGGCCGAGGTCCTGGCGGGGCCGATGTTCCAGACCACGAGCGACCAGCGCGCCGCCCTCGGCCGGCTGCGCAGGAGGGAGGCTCGCGAGGTCGTCACCCGCGCCCGGCCGGCGCCCGGCAGCCCCAACCTCGTGCTCACCGACGACCAGCGGTCGGCCGCCGACCTTCCGGGCGCCGGGGAGAAGGTGAGCCCCCGCAACGGCTCCGAGGCCGCGTACGCCGCCGTGGCCGCGGCCCATCCGGAGGCGATGTTCGTGGTCAGCTGCGACCTCGACGCCTCGACCAAGCTCGGCAAGGCCCGGGCCCTGCTGGCGCCGGACCACGCCTTCGAGATGAGCATCGAGGAGCAGGCCGCCTGTCTGATCGCCGACGGCCTCGCCGTCAGCTCCCGCGAGCCCCAGCTCAACGTGGTCTCCACCTTCGCCGCCTTCTTCGAGGGGATCGCCCGCGAGGGCTTCGACATGTGGCGCTACCAGCGCAACCTCACCGGCGTCAACGAGGGCCTCAACGTCACCTTCCACCTCTCCCACGTGGGCGCCTGCACCGGCCGCGACCACTTCTCGGGCTGGGGGCTGGACTGGATCAACGTGGGCCTCACCTACCTGCCCTACCTGCACCGGTTCTACGCGCCGGCCGACGCCCGCGCCGCCTTCCTCGCCGTGGTCGATCTCGCCGCCCACTACGGCGGGCACGTCATCGGCATCCCCCGCGACAACCTGCCGGTCCTGGAGAAGCAGGACGGCTCCGGACCGCTGTGGCAGCCAACGGACCCGTGGGAGCCCGTCACCGCCTACCGCCGCACCGAGGGGGCCGAGCGGGCGATCCTCGCCCTCGGGGCGCCGGCCTTCCTCGCCGGAGAGGCCGCGGGGACCCTGGGCCGCCAGGGTCTGCCCACGGACGCGCACGTGGTCAACGGCCTGCCACTCACGGAGCGCGAGCTGGAGAAGCTGCTGGCCCCCTACCCGGGCGGGATCGTCACCGTGGAAGACGGCTTCATCGGCACGCCGCAGACCGGCGTGCGCGGCTTCGCGGGGCTGGTGGCGTCCAAGGCGGCCGAGGCGGGCCTGCCCGTGGAGCACTTGGGGATCACCGATCCGACCACGGCCCCCTCGGACGGGCACATGGAGACCTGGAGGCACTTCGGCATCACCCGGCGGGGGCTGGCGGCGGCGGTCCGAAGGCTGTCATGACACCTGTGGCCTGCACGCAGGTTCGCGGACGGATTCACGCGAGACCGCGCGCGCAGGCGCTCGAAACGGAAAGGGAATCTCGATGAGACGGATCTCGACGATCGCCGCGGGCGCGGCGCTGGCAGGCATGACGGCCTGCGGAACCTCGGAGGAGGGGGACACGATGGGAGGCGACATGGGAGCGCTGATGGACCCGGCGGGCGCGGAGATGACGCAGGAGGCTCCGGCCACCTTCCGGGCGCGGTTCGAGACTACCAAGGGGATTTTCGTGGTCGAGGTGGAGCGCCGGCTGGCGCCGCGCGGCGCCGACCGCTTCTACAACTTGGTGCGCCACGGCTACTACAACGGAACCAAGCTCTTCCGCGTCATCCCCGGATTCGTGGTGCAGTGGGGGATGAGCGGCAACCCGGCCCTCAACAAGGAATGGCACCAGGCCCGGATCCCCGACGACCCGGTGATCGCCAGCAACGAGGCCGGCACCATCACCTTCGCCATGGCCGGCCCGAACACGCGCACCACCCAGCTCTTCATCAACTACAAGAACAACGCCGGTCTCGACGGCCAGGGCTTCGCCCCCTTCGGCCGCGTCGTCGAGGGCATGGAGGTGGTCGAGTCCTTCAACGCCGAGTACGGACGCACCCCGTCCGACAACCAGCAGCGCATCGGGGCGGAAGGCAACGCCTTCCTCGAGAAGCACTTCCCCAATCTCGACGCCATCCTGAGCGCGACGATCGAGTAGCCGGGGCCGTTGGCCGGCTACCGCACCGACCACATCGGTCCCGGCGCCGCCTCCCTGGCGCTGCTGACCGCCGTTCTCTGGGGCGGCAACCAGGTCGCCATCGAGGCCGCCCTGGAGGGCCTGCCGGCCCTGGCCCTCGGCGCCGCCCGCTTCGCCATCGGCTGGGCGGTGGTCGCCGTCGCCGCCGCCGTCACCCGGGAGCCGGTGAACTTGGCTCCGGGGCAGCTGCGCCCCCTCGTCGGCCTCACCCTGCTCTTCGTCGCCCAGATCGCCTCCCTCAACATCGGCTCCGACCACACCACTTCGAGCCGCGCCATCGTGGTGATCTCGGCCTACCCCTTCTTCACCGCCGTATTCTCCCACCTGCTGATCCCCGGCGACCGTCTCGCGCCCCGGATGGTGCTCGGCATGGTCCTCTCCTTCGCCGGCATCGTGTGGATGTTCGCCGAGAGCCTCTCCTGGCGGTCGATGGCCTACCTCCTCGGTGACGCGGTGGTCCTGCTCAGCGCCGCCCTGCTGGGCCTGCGCCAGGTGGTGATCAAGCGCCTCGTCTCCGGCCTCCATCCCTACAAGGTCCTGTTCTGGCAGGCCCTGCTGAGCGTGCCCGTCTTCGCGGGCCTGAGCCTGCTCCTCGAAGGAACGTCGGGGTACGCCTGGAATGCGGGGGCGGTCCTGGGCGTGCTCTACCAGGGAATCGTGGTGGCAGGGGCCTGCTTCATCATCCTCGTCCACCTCTTCACCCGGCACAGCGCCGGCCGCCTCGGCATCTACGGCTTCGTCACCCCCGCCGTCGGCGTGGCGCTGAGCATGTGGATCATGGACGAGGTGCCGACCCCGGCCGTCGTCGGCAGCATGGCCCTGGTGGCCGCCGGCATCGCCGTGTCCCATACGGCGCCGCGGGCCCCCGAGCCGGACAGGGCCTGAGGGCCCCCTCCGCACGCGCCCGAGGAACCAGGGCGGTATATTTCCGTCCCTTCCCCATGCCCCGAATGGAATACGTCGCCGACATCCACCTGCACTCGCGCTGGTCGCGGGCCACCAGCCGCGACCTGAACCCCGAAAACCTGCACAAGTGGTCGCAGCTGAAGGGGATCGGCGTCGTCGGCACGGCCGACTTCACGCACCCCGAGTGGCTGGCGGAGCTGAAGGAGAAGCTGGAGCCGGCGGAGGAGGGGCTCTTCCGCCTCCGGCCCGACCTCGCCAAACCCGTCGACGGGCAGGTGCCGCCCTCGTGCCGGGGGCAGGTCCGCTTCCTGCTCACCGTGGAGATCAGCTCGATCTACAAGCGGGGCGGGCGCACCCGCAAGGTCCACAACGTCGTCTGCCTGCCCGGCTTCGACGCCGTGGACGACCTCAACCGGCGGCTCTCGGCGATCGGCAACCTGGGCTCGGACGGGCGCCCCATCCTCGGCCTCGACAGCCGCGACCTGCTGGAGATCTGCCTCGAGGTCGATCCCCGGGTGCTGTTCATCCCCGCCCACATCTGGACGCCCCACTTCGCCGTCCTCGGCGCCAGCTCCGGCTTCGACAGCCTCGAGGAGTGCTTCGACGACCTGCTGCCCCACATCTTCGCCGTCGAGACCGGCCTCTCCTCCGACCCGCCCATGAACAGCCGGCTCTCCGCCCTCGACCGCTACGCCGTGGTCTCCAACTCCGACGCGCACTCGCCCTCCCGCCTCGGCCGCGAGGCGACCTGCTTCGACACGGAGCTCTCCTACACCGGGATGCGCGAGGCCCTGCGCTCCCGCGACCCGTCCCGGTTCACCGGCACCATCGAGTTCTACCCCGAGGAGGGGAAGTACCACTACGACGGGCACCGCAAGTGCGGGGTCCGCTGGAAGCCGGCCGAGACCCGGGCCGCCGCCGGCCTCTGCCCGGAGTGCGGGCGCAAGCTCACGGTGGGCGTCCTGCACCGGGTCGAGAGCCTCGCCGACCGCGGCGAGGAGGAAGAGCCGACGGTGGAGCGGCCCTTCGAGTACCTCATCGCCCTCGACGAGGTGATCGGCTCGTGCATCGGCGTGGGGCCGAAGAGCAAGAGGGTGCAGGGCATCCACCGGCACCTGCTGGAGCAGCTCGGCCCGGAGCTGTCGGTGCTGCGCGCCGTGGACCCGGAGCGCATGGCCGCTTGCGGGGAGCCCCTGGTGGCCGAGGGCGTGCGCCGCATGCGCGAGGGCCGGGTCGCCATCGAGCCCGGGTACGACGGTGAGTACGGGGTGATCCAGGTCTTCACCGAGGAGGAACGCCGGCGGCTGGAGGGCCAGGGCCGGCTGTTCAACCTGCCGGCGGAGCCACCGCCCGCCGACACCGGCACCCAGGCCGCGGCCGTGGACGCCGCCGACCTCGTGGAACCCATCGCCCCGGAGCCCGCCGCCGTCGACACCGGGGCGGTCGCCGCGCCGTCCGCGGCCCCGCCCGTCGATGCGAAGGCCCTGGACGCCGCACACGTGGTGGAGCGCATTGCCCTGGAGTCTGTTGACGGGACGCCGCGCCTGGACGCGCTGCTCGAGGCCGCGGAGGAGTCCACCGGCGAGAAGGCCCTGGAGGATCTGGACCACGACCAGAGGGAGGCGGTGAGGGCCGCCGGCCCGGTGGCCGTGATCGCCGGACCCGGCTCGGGCAAGACCCGGACCCTGACGCGGCGGATCGCCTGGCTGGTGCGGGAGCGCTCCTGCCCGCCGGAGCGCATCGCCGCCGTGACCTTCACCCAGCGCGCGTCCCGGGAGATGGCCGAGCGCCTGGAGGATCTGCTGGGCGAGCAGGCCGGGGCCGTGCGCGTGGGCACCTTCCACCGGCTGGCCATCGACTGGACCGCCGGGATCACCGGCGCCGGACCGCCGCTGGTGGTGGACGAGGCCGAGTCCCTCGGCCTGCTGCGCGACGTGCTGGCCCGCTCGCGGCCGGCCGGGGCGCAGACCCGCGATCTCCGCGACCGCATCTCGCGGTGGAAGGCGGACGGCCTGCGGCCCGGGGACCTGGCCGGCGAACCCCTCGCCGGGGCCTACGCCGCCTACCAGGAGCGCCTGGAGGCCTGCGGCGCCCGCGACTACGACGACCTCCTCCTCGACCTGCTGGAGCTGCTGCGCGGCGACGAAGCGGTCTGCCGTCGGGCCGCGGCCGATCAGGACCACCTCCTCGTCGACGAGTTCCAGGACGTCAACGCGGTTCAGTACGAGCTGGTGAGGCGGCTGGCCGCCTCCGGCGAAGGCCTGTTCGTCATCGGCGATCCGGACCAGGCGATATACGGCTTCCGCGGCGCCGACCCGCGGTACTTCGCCCGCCTGGGGCAGGACTTCCCGGACCTTCGCGAGCACCGGCTGGAGCGCAACTACCGCAGCGCCCCGGGCGTGGCCGCCGCCTCCCGGGCGGTGATCGCGAGCGGCAGCCCCCCGGCGGGCGTCAGCGGCGGCGGCGCGGCCTCCCGAGCGGTGATCGGCGGCCAGTGGCGGCCGGCCCCAGGCAGCGACGGCGGCGCAACTCCCCCCGGACCCTGCATCCGCCTCGTCGAGGCCGGCAGCGAGCAGGCCGAGGCGATCGCCGTGGTCCGCGCCGTGCAGGAGCTGGTGGGCGGCACCGACATGGTCGCCACCGATCAGGCCAGCGGGACCCCCGAGCCCGGGAGCTACGGCTTCGACGACGTGGCCGTCCTCTTCCGCACCGGCCGCCAGGCCGCGGCGCTGGAGGAGTGCTTCCTCACCGAGGGCCTGCCGTACTCCGTCTCCGGTTCGCGGCGTTTCCTGGAGGAGCGAGGCGCCCGGGACGCGGTGGCCTTCTTCCGCTACGCCCTGGAGCCCGGGCGCCCCCTGCGCATGCTGGAGGCCCTGCGCACCGGCCCCTTCGACGCCGGCGCCGCGGCCCTGGGGCGGCTGTCGGAGGCCATCGGCTCAGCGGGCGAGCTGGAGGCCGCCGCCAGCGGGCTCCCCACCAAGGCCGCCGCCCAGGTGGAGGCCCTGCGCCGGGCCGCCGCCGGGTACGCCCGCCGCGCCGAGAACGAGCCCCCGGACAAGGTGCTGCGCGTCTGGCAGGAGGACCTCGGCGTGGAGGCCACCCCGGCCTTCGAGCAGCTCGTCGGCGTCGCCGCGGGAGCCGCCTCCATGGGGGAGCTGCTCGACACGCTGCTGCTGGGCCGCGAGGGCGACGTGACCCGCCGCGACGGCCGGCCCGCCGCGCAGGCCGTGGCCCTCATGACGATGCACGCCGCCAAGGGCCTGGAGTTTCCGGTGGTGATCGTCTCCGGCGTGGAGGACGGCCTCGTGCCGCTGCGCGACGGGGACGGCGCCGCCGACCTGGAGGAGGAGCGGCGCCTGCTCTTCGTAGCCCTCACCCGGGCCCGGGAGCGGCTGATCCTCACCCGGTCGCGGCAGCGCACAGTGCGCGGACAGCGCGCGAGCCTGCCGCCGTCGCCGTTCCTGGCGGACCTGCCCCCGGAGCTGTGCGAGCTGCAGGACGCCGACACGCGTCCCCGGCGCCGCGGCGCTCAGCTGGAGCTCTTCTAGGGTAGAAGGAAGGAGTCCCGGCACCTCGTGTCGGCGCGGTGCGGGCCCCCGGAGCCGCGGCGCCCAGCTGGAGCTGTTCTTAGGTAGAAGGAAGAGTCCCGGCGCCCCGTCTCGGCGAGGGCCGGGCCCCCGTGCCGCGGCGCCCGGCTCGAGTCGGCGCCCCGGGCGAGCGCCGTCAGCGGGTCCTATACCCCCGGCAGGGGCGCCGTGTCCCCGACCTGCTGCTGCCACAGCCGCAGGCGCGCCGCCATCCAGCGCACGCGGTCGCGGTGCTCGGGCCGGCCGAAGAGGTTGGTGGTCTCCGCCGGGTCCGCGTTCAGGTCGAACAGCTCGCCCTGATCGGCGGCGCACAAGGTCAGCTTCCAGCGGTCGGCGGTGACCACGCTGCGCCACGGCGCGGTCTTGAGCAGGTTGAGCTGGCGCACGCGCTCCGGCGGCATGGTGTGCGACTCGGCCGCCGAAGTCAGGTCGCGGTCGCCGACGCCGTTGTGCTGGATGAACACGTCCTCACCGCTCAGATCGGCTTCACCGCGGATCACCGCGGCCCGGCTGGCACCGGGCAGGCCCTCGGGCACGTCCTGACCGAGCAGGTCGAGCAGGGTGGGCACGAAGTCGATCTGGCTGAAGTTGCCGCCGATGCGGCGCTGGCCCTCGTGCAGCCACGGGGCGCGCACCAGCAGCGGCACCCGCGCCGACTCCTCGTACGGAGAGCGCATCTCCACGTGGCCGTGGGTGCCGACCATCTCGCCGTGGTCGCTGGTGAACACGACGATCGTCTCGTCCCGCAGCCCGGCCCCGTCGATGGCGTCGAGGATGCGGCCCACCATGCCGTCCACCAGCGACACGCAGCCGTAGTAGTTGGCGCGCATCCGCCGACACCCCGAATCCGTACTCAGGTCGAAGCCCCCGTCGTGTACGGCCTGCATCCAGAACTCGGCCCGGATGCGGTTGAACAGCGAGTGACCCTCCGGGTAGACGCGGAAGGTCTCGTCCACGGGCAGGCTCTCGGGGTCGTAGAGGCCGTCCCATGGGCTGGTGAAGGGCGGGTGCGGCTCCTTGGAGCTGACGTAGAGGACGAAGGGCCGTCCGGCGTTGCGCTCGATGAACCCGGCCGCCTGCCGGCCCAGCCAGGTGGCCATCTGGTACTCCAGGGGCAGGCCGGCGCGGAAGTCGTCGGAGAACATGGCCCCCGCCGGATGCGGGGCGTCCGGCTCGAAGCCGTGCTCGACGAGCCAGTGGTGGTAGGGCGAGAGCTGCTTCTTCAGCGCCTCGGTGGTGTACTCCGGCCACCAGTGGTCGAAGCATCCGATCCACTCGTCGAAGCCGTGCTGCGCCTGGATCTCGTCGCCCAGGTGCCACTTGCCGATGTAGCCGCTGTGGTAGCCGCCGGGGAGCATCTCGGCGATGGTCGGCACGCGGCCGGGCAGGATGCGGCGGTTCACGGGCATGCCGGCGTCCACCGGGTAGCGCCCGCACAGGATGGAGGCCCGGGACGGGCAGCAGACCGCCTGGGTGACGTAGCAGTTGTCGAAGACCAGGCTCTCCCCGGCCAGCCGGTTCAGGCGCGGCACCTGGATCCAGTCGTTGCCGTAGCAGGCGAGGGTGTCGCGGCGCTGCCGGTCGGGGAGCACGAAGACGAGGTTGGGGCGTTCGGGCGGTGACGGCATGTGATTCGGGCAGCGGCTCTCGGCTCTCTTGGGCTCCGGTCTGCGTGCGGGGGCCCGGGCCGACCGGCGGACCCACGAGATCGGTGTGCGCAAGCCCCTCGGCGCCCACTGGGGACAGCCGATCGGCCGGCTTCTCTGCCACCGGGGTGCTGAGCGCCGGGGCCACCCCTCCGGCGCCGCGGCACAAGCTCCCCGAGGGGATCCCCCCCTCAGCGGTACTGGTCCAGGTCCCCCCGGTACTCCAGGCCCAGCACCTCCATGCCGTGGCGGCGGTTGCAGAAGGCGTCGGCCTCCTCGGCGCCGGCCATGTTCAGCACCTCGAGCTCCAGCCCCTCCCGCTCGACGGCGAGACGGCAGGCCTCGGCCAGGTCGTGGCGGCAGACCCAGCCGGTGCTCCAGCGGCCGCGGAGGTCGTAGCGCGACTTCCCGATGCCCAGGCGGCTGTCGACGATGTAGCACGGCCGCAGCACGACGATGGACATGCCGAAGGCCTCGTGCATCTGCCGGCACATCTCCTCCTGCAGCCGCTTGTGGACGGCGTAGAGGCTGCCGTCGGGCCGGCGCACCTCGCTGTCGAAGAACACGCCCTTCGGGTGCTCCACGTGGCAGGAGCCGATGTGGACGATGCGGCCCACCCCCAGCAGGTGTGACGCCTCCAGGACGTTGTAGAGGCCCTTCAGGTTGACCAGGTAGGACTGGTCGTTGGCGGGCCCGTAGCCGCCGTCGCCGCTGCGGGCGCTGTACACCGCCGCGTGCACCACGGCGTCCGAGCCCTCGACGGCGGCGTGGACGGCCTCGTAGTCGCAGATGTCGGCGTGGACCGTCTCGCCCTCCCAGTCGCCGTCGACGTCGCGCAGGTTGTCCCAGGCGCCCGGACCGTAGTCGACGGCGCGCACCTCGTGGCGGCCCTTCAGGTTGGCCAGGATGGCGCGGCCGGCCCAGCCGGCGGCGCCGAAGACGGTGACCTTCATCGCTCCTCCTCCTCCTCCATCCACTGCCGGAACTGCTTCCACGTGCCGCCCAGGGGGTGGCGGGAATGGACGCCGTGGACCTGGTGGTGCTCGGCCTCGGACCGGGCGAGGACGTCGTCGAAGCTCCGGCCCCACGCCCGGCGCAGGAACATGACGACGAGCAGGACGAGAGTGGCGTAGAGGACGACCCCGAACTCGAGCATGGGGACCAAAGCTGCGGCTGCGCCCGCCGGCTGGCAACCGGTGCCCGCGCCGGCCGGCCTCCCGCCATCCAGGCGGAGGGTTGCGGCCGGCTCAAACTGTCCGCGCGTGGACACTTCTGTATCGCCAGCGGCCATCCAGTCCGGCGGCCGATTTCGCTCAAAGCAGCACAAATGACTGTCGGAGAAAGAGTAACGCACCGTGGCGCGGTTGTTGCTAAAGGTGGGGTGAGGGCCATCCGCCGATCGGCCGGCCCCGAACGGAAACCAGGAAGAGGAAAGGGAAGGATCATGCTGGCTCACTACCTGACCACGGCCCTGCGACTCCTGTGGAGGGAGCGCGGCTACGCGGCGATCAACGTCTTCGGCCTCGCCATCGGCTTCTCCCTGTGCCTGCTGATCATCCAGTTCACCTCCCACCAGCTCGCCGTGGGAACCTACCACGAGAACGGGGACCGCATCTACCGGGTCCTGGGACCCGGGTGGCGCGGCTCAGCCTTCGGCACGAGTCTGCCGATCCACATGGGACCCGCCCTCGAGGACCAGCTGCCCCAGGTGGAGGAAGCGGTCCGCTTCCGAGGCAAGTGGCCGACGCAGCTCCGGCTCGCCGGCAAGGAGTCGCTCTCCGACTGGGTGCTGATGGCGGAGGACGGCGTCCTCCAGGTCTTCGGCTTCCCCCTGCTGCGGGGCGACCCGCAGACGGCCCTGGCGCGCCCCTACACCATGGTCCTCACCGAGCCCCTGGCCCGCCGCCTCTTCGGCGACGACGACCCCATGGGACAGGTGCTCCGCGTCGGCGAGGAGTACGACTGCGAGGTCACCGGCATCGTCGCCGAGCCGCCCCCCAACTCGCTCCTCGAGTTCTCGGCGATCCTCTCCTTCGCCACCATGTACGAGGAGAACCGGGGCATGATGGAGTCCCGGAGCGCCAAGGCCTTCATCACCTACGTGCAGCTGAGCCCCGGCGCCGACCTCGCCTCCATCGAAGCGAGACTGCCCGCCATGGCCGAGGAGCTCACCGGCCTGCCGGAGGAGGAGGGCGCCACCTACAAACTCCAGCCGGTGAAAGAAATCCGCTTCGACTCCGAGGTGTCCAACAGCCTCGGCCCCAGTGGCAACCCCCTCTACCTGGCGGTCTGCGCCGCCCTGGCGGCCGTGATCCTGGCCATCGCCAGCGTCAACTACGTGAACCTGGCCACCGCCCGGGCCGACCGGCGGACCCACGAGATCGGCGTGCGCAAGTCCCTCGGCGCCCAGCGCGGACAGCTCATCCGCCAGCTCCTGTGCGAGTCGGTGGTGCTCAGCGCCGGGGCGACGCTCCTGGGCGCCGCGGCGACGCAGATCCTGGTCCGCCTCCCCGCCCTGATCACGGGAATGCCCATCGATCTGCCCTTCATGCGCTGGACGATCCCCGCCGCGGCGGGGGCCGCGGCCCTGGCCCTCGGAATCGGACTGGCGGCCGGCGCCTACCCGGCCTGGCTCGTGGCGCGCTTCCAGCCGGCGGCCGTGGTCCGCCGCCGCTCGGGCGGCGCCCGTCTGCGCCAGGTCCTGGTGGTGGGGCAGTTCACGGTCACCGCGGCGCTGATGACGATGACCCTCCTCATTTGGAGCCAGGTCGGTTACGTCCAGGACCTGCTCCGCCGCGAGTCCGCCCTCGGGTTCGAGCCGGAACAGGTGACGGTCGTCCGCAACCAGATGCTGACGCTGGAACAGGCCCGGGTCCTCAAGTCCGAGCTGCTCCAGGACAGCCGGATCGCCCTGGTCAGCCTCTCCGAGACGTTGCCCGGCAACCTCAGCAGGACGTGGTACGGGGTGAAGGGGGAGGACGCGGGGGAGGTGGAGGTGAGGACCTACGGGGTGGACGGCGACTTCTTCGAGATGCTGGGCCTGCGCATGAGCCGGGGCCGAGCCCTCACCGATGATCCCTCCGACGACCGGGCGGCGGTGATCAACGAGACCGCCGTGCGCAGGATGGGGTGGGAGGATCCCCTGGGCAAGGCGATCACCGGCTACATGGGCCGGGACCTGCGCGTCGTGGGCGTCGTCGAGGACTTCCACTTCGACGGCCCCCACAAGAAGGTGGAGCCCCTGCTCATGGCTCCCGTCACCAACGTCGGCCCCATCTCCGTGCGCGCCCGGCCCGGACACCTCGACGAGGTCAACGAGCTGATCGACGCGAAGTGGGCGGCCCTCTCCCCCCACCGGCCCATCGAGCGCATGCCCCTGGAGGAGGTCTTCGCCGGCCTCTACATGGAGGAGCTGATGATGGGCAAGGCCCTGACGGTCTTCCTCTCCTTCGCCATCGCCGTGGCCCTGGTGGGGCTCTTCGGCATGGCCGCCCACGCCGCCCAGAAGCGCATCCGCGAGATCGGCGTGCGCAAGGTCTTCGGCGCCTCCGTCACCGGCCTCACCGCCATGATGCTGCGCGACTTCGCCAAGCCCGTCGGCCTCGCCTTCGTCCTCAGCGTCCCCATCTCCTGGTGGCTCGGCGGCCTGTGGCTGCAGAACTACACCTACCACGTGGAGGTCGGCGTCGGCCTGTACCTGACCTCGGGCGCCCTCTCCTTCCTGGTCGCCGGCCTGACCGTGGGACGCCAGGCGATCCGGGCTTCCATGACCAACCCGGTGGAAACGCTGCGCACCGAGTAGACGCAGATCCCGCCACGAAAGGACAAGCATGCTGGGGAACTACCTGACCACCGCCCTCCGCCACCTGTGGCGGGAGCGCGGCTACGCGGCGATCAACCTCTTCGGCCTGGCCGTCGGCCTGGCCCTCTGCCTGCTGGTCATCCAGCTGGCCGCCTACCAGCTCTCGGTGGGCGACTTCCACGACAAGAAGGACCGCATCTACCGCATACTGGGCACCACCTTCTGGGACCGCGACCGGTACACTTTTTCGATGCCGGTACAGCTTGGACCCGCCCTCGAGGACCAGCTGCCCGAAGTCGAGGAAGGGGTCCGCTTCACCGCGAGCAGATCGACACTGCTCCGGGCAGGTACGAGGGAGGGGATCTCGGACAGAGTGCTGACCGCGGATCCCGGCGTCCTTCGTGTCTTCGGCTTTCCCCTTCTGCGAGGTACCCCCGAAACGGCCCTGGAACGTCCGTACACCATGGTGCTGACCGAGCCCCTGGCCCGCCGTCTCTTCGGGGAGCGCGATCCGATGGGACAGGTGGTCCGCGTGAACGAGAGCTACGACTGCGAGGTCACCGGCATCGTCGGCCCGCCGCCGCCGGGTTCGCTGCTCCAGTTCTCGGCCCTGCTCTCCCTCGCCACGGAGCTCGAGGAGAATCCCGGGATGACCTCCGGGATGGTCGTCCACGCCTTCCCCACCTTCCTGCAACTGACGCCCGGCGCCGATCCCGAGGCGGTAGCGGCGCGCATCCCCGGCGTCGTCGAGGCGATCACGGGAGTGCCTGCGACTCCGGCGACTCCCGTTGCCGGCGTGTCGGTGCAGGTGGTGGGCAAAGCGGGCCTGGGAGACCTGGGGCCGCTTCAGGGCAAGGACAAGCTCCACGTCTTCGACGGAACGCCTCACGACCACGGAACGCCTCACGACCACCCACATGCAGAGACGCCGGATACCCTGCGACCGACCTCGGTCGTCACCCTGCCGGTACAGGGAGGGGGGCACCTCCCTCCGAAGGCGCTCGAGCTCCCGCGGCAGGCTGCCGCCGGGAGTCCGCCTCCCTACGTGCTGCAACCTCTCAAGTCGATCTATTTCGACCCTGAACTACCCAACAACCTCGGAAAAAGCGGCAACTCCACGTACCTGGTGGTGAGCGCACTTCTGGCGGTCGTGATCCTGACGATCGCCGGCGTCAACTACGTGAACCTGGCCACGGCGCGGGCCGGGCGGCGGATTCACGAGATCGGCGTGCGCAAGGCCCTCGGCGCCCATCGCGGGCAACTGATTCGCCAACTCCTGAGCGAGTCGCTGCTCATGAGCACCGCGGCGACGGTGCTGGGAGCGGCCCTCGCGGGGGCCATGCTCCAGTTCATGCCCGCCATCGCGGGATCCGCTTTCGACCTTCCCTCCCTCGACTGGTCGACCTCCACGTACGCGGGGGCCGCGGCGCTGGCAGCGGGGGTCGGAGTGGCCGCGGGGGCCTGGCCGGCCTGGGTCGTGGCACGGATGCAGCCCACGGCCAACCTGGGCGGGGGCCGGGTAGGCGGCGCGCGCCTGCGCAGGGGGCTGGTGGTGACCCAGTTCACGGCCACCACGGCGTTGCTGACGATGACGCTCCTCATGTGGCACCAGCTGGACTTCACCAAGGGCCTCCTCCGCGAGAACTCCATCCTGGGGGCCGACCCGGAGCAGGTGGTGGTGGTCAGGAACCGCGGCCTCACCGTGGATCAGGCCCGGGCTTTCAAGGCCGAGCTGCTTCAGGACAGCCGCATCGCCGCGGTGAGTCTCTCCTCGGCGCTGCCGGGCGAGGGCTCGAGAGCGTCGCACATCGTGGAAGGACGGTTGATCGAGGCGTACCAGGTAGATGCGGCCTTCTCCGAGATCATGGGCCTGCGCCTGGCCCGGGGACGAGCCCTGACCGACGACCCGGCCGATGCCCGGGCCCTCGTCATCAACGAGACCGCCGCCAAGGTGCTGGGACTGGAGGAGCCACTGGGAGAGACGATCCTCACCTGGGGAGACAAGCGCATCGTGGGCGTCCTCGAGGACTTCCACTTCGACGGTCCGCGAAGCGAGCTGGGGCCGCTGGTCATGGAACAGCTCTATGGATTGGCGGGCGTCACCATCGTGCGAGTCCAACCCGGGCACCTGGACGCGGCTCTCGAGCTGATCGACGAGAAGTGGGCCGCCTTCGCCCCCTACCGCCCCATTCGGCGCCACTCCCTCGAAGAGATCACCGCCAGGCTCTACTCCGAGGAGTTGAGGGTGGGCCGTGCCCTCACCCTCCTCCTCTTCCTGGCCATCGCCGTCGCCGCGGTGGGGCTCTTCGGCATGGCCGCCCACGCCGCCCACGAGCGCACCCGCGAGATCGGCGTGCGCAAGGTCTTCGGCGCCTCCGCCGGCGGCCTCACCGCCATGATGCTGCGCGACTTCGCCCGGCCCGTGGCCATCGCCTTCGTCCTCAGCGTCCCCGTCGCCTGGTGGCTCGGCAACCAATGGCTCCACGACTTCGCCTACCGCGTCGAGATGGGCGCCGGCCTGTTCGTGGTCTCGGGCGCCCTCTCCTTCCTCATCGCCGGACTGACGGTGGGCCAACAGGCGATGCGGGCGGCCCTGACCAACCCGGTGGAGACGCTGCGCACCGAGTAGACGAGCGGATCCCGCCACGAAAGGACACGCATGCTTGCGAACTACCTGACCACCGCCCTCCGCCACCTGTGGCGGGAGCGCGGCTACGCGGCGATCAACCTCTTCGGCCTGGCCGTCGGCCTGGCCCTCTGCCTGCTGGTCATCCAGCTGGCCGCGTACCAGCTCTCGGTGGGCGACTTCCACGACAAGAAGGACCGGGTCTTCCGCGTGTTGGGACCCGCCTCATGGGGTCAGGCCCGGTACACCGACGTACTGCCGATACCCCTTGGCCCCACCCTCGAGGAGCAATTGCCCGAAGTCGAGGCGGTTGTCCGCTTCGGCTGGGAAAGGCTCAATCTGCTCCGGGTCGGGGACAAGGAGGGGATCTACGAGAAGGTCGGCGCAGCGGAGGCCGGCGTCTTCGACATGTTCAGCCTTCCCCTCCTGCGCGGCGACCCGAAGACGGCCCTGTCGAGTCCCTACACGATCGTGCTCAGCGAGCCCCTGGCCCACCGGCTCTTCGGCGAGATCGATCCCCTCGGACAGGTCGTCCGCGTCGGAGAGGACTCGGACTACGAGGTCACGGGCATCGCAAGGCAACTGCCGTCCAGCTCGCTGCTTCAGTTCTCGGCGCTGAGGTCGCTTGCGCGCGCCACGGACCCGATGCTGGAGCAGGGCTGGGACGCCTCCGCCTTCAGGACCTTCGTGGAAGTGACCCCCGGGGCCGACGCAACCGCGGTAGCCGCGCGCATTCCCGACATCGTCAACAAGGCCAAGGGGTTGACCGAGCGCGACACCCGCGCCGGCGGCGCATCGATGGGATCTGCGGAGGCATCCTCCGCGAGCGCCAAGAGCATCACGGTGTTCAAGAACCCAGGAGCGCCTGCCTCGACGAAGGGATCGACGGCGTTCTCGGTCGCTTCCGAGACGGCGACCGAGAGCGCCGGCGGCGCATCGGTGGGATCCGCGGAGGCATCGTCCGCGAACGCGAAGAGCATCACGGTGTTCAAGAGCCCAGTGGCGCCTTCCTCGCCGAAGGGGACGGCGTCGTTCTCGGTCGTTTCCGAGACGGCGACCGACGCCCCGTCGACGCCCGCCGATTCCTACGTCCTGCAGCCCCTGGAATCGATCTACTTCGACACCGACTCCCCCAACACCATCGGGCCGAGCGGCAATCCCATGTACCTCGCCCTGAGCGCCATCCTCGCCGTGGTGATCCTGACGATCGCAGGCGTCAACTACGTCAACCTGGCCACGGCGCGAGCGGGGCGGCGGATTCACGAGATCGGCGTGCGCAAGGCCCTCGGCGCCCATCGCGGGCAGCTCCTTCGCCAGCTCCTGAGCGAGTCGGTGCTCCTGAGCACCGCGGCCACGGCCCTGGGAGCGGCCCTCGCAGGGGCCCTGCTCCAGGTCATTCCCGTCATCGCGGGATCCGCTTTCGACCTTTCCTCCCTCGACTGGTCGATCTCCACGTACGCGGGGGCCGCGGCGCTGGCAGCGGGGGTCGGAGTGCTTGCGGGGGCCTGGCCGGCCTGGGTCGTGGCGCGCATGCAGCCGACGGCCAACCTGGGCGGGGGCCGAATGGGCGGTGCGCGGCTGCGTAGGGGTCTGGTGGTTACCCAGTTCACGGCGACCACGGCGTTGCTGACGATGACGCTCCTCATGTGGCACCAGCTCGACTACTTCCAGGACCGCCTCCGCGAGAACTCCATCTTGAGGTTGAGGCCCGAACAGGTGGTGGTGATCAGGAACCACGGGCTCAGCGTGGATCAGGCCCGGGCCCTGAAGACGGAACTGCTTCGAGACAGCCGCATCGCCGCGGTGAGTCTCTCCCACAAAGTCCCGGGCGAAGGCTTCGATTTCCAGATCGTGGCGGATTTCACGACAGATGACCCGGTGATGATGAATGTGTATCAGGCAGACAGCGACTTCGTGCCGGTCATGGGTCTGCGCATGACACAGGGACGTCCCCTGACCGACGCACCGGTCGACGCCCAGGCTGTCGTCATCAACGAGACCGCCGCGAGCCGAATGGGATGGGCGCAGCCACTCGGCAAGAAGATCAACGCCTCCAGGGGAGAGTCGCGCATCGTGGGCGTGATCGAAGACTTCCATTTCCACGGCCCGCGCCAGAAGGTGGAGCCCCTGGCCATCATGCAGGTCGATCAGTCGGTGGGCGTCATCACCGTGCGCGTCAAACCCGGGCATTTGGACGAGGCCCTCGCCGTGATCGACGACAAGTGGGCCACCGTCGCCCCCTACCGCCCCATCCAGCGCCATTCCCTCGAAGAGATCACCGCCAATCTCTACTCCGAGGAGCGGATGGCAGGACGCGCCCTCACGGCCTTCCTCCTCCTGGCCATCGCCGTCGCCGCCGTCGGCCTCTTCGGCATGGCCGCCCACGCCGCCCACGAGCGCACCCGCGAGATCGGCGTGCGCAAGGTCTTCGGCGCCTCCGCCGGCGGCCTCACCGCCATGATGCTGCGCGACTTCGCACGGCCCGTGGCCATCGCCTTCGTCCTCAGCGTTCCCGTCGCCTGGTGGCTCGGCAACCAGTGGCTTCACGACTTCGCCTACCGCGTCGAGATGGGGGTGGGCCTCTTCGTGGTGTCGGGAGCGCTGTCCTTCCTCATCGCCGGCCTGACCGTGGGTCACCAAGCGATGCGGGCGTCCCTGACCAACCCTGTTGAAACGCTGCGCACGGAGTAGACGGGCGGATCCCGCCCCGAAAGGACGAGCATGCTCGGGAACTACCTGACAACGGCCATCCGCCACCTCTGGAGAGAGCGCGGCTACGCGGCGATCAACCTCTTCGGACTGGCCGTCGGCCTGGCCCTCTGCCTGCTGGTGATCCAGTTGGCCGCCTACCAGCTCTCGGTGGGCGACTCCCACGAGAACAAGGACCGGGTCTACCGCGTACTTGGACCTGACCTCTGGGGTGGGTCCCAGCACACGGGATCAATGCCGGGACCGCTTGGGCCCGCCCTCAAGGAGCAGTTGCCCGAAGTCGAGGAGGCGGTCCGCTTCAGCTCGGTGTGGCCGCGTCTGCTCCAAGTCGGGGACAAGGAGGGCGTATACGAAGAGGGCATCGGGGCGGAGACGGGTGTCTTCGACATGTTCAGCCTGCCCCTCCTGCGCGGGGACCCCGGGACGGCCCTGACCCGCCCCTACACGATGGTCCTCATCGAGCCCCTGGCCCGACGTCTCTTCGGAGACAGCGACCCCATGGGGCAGGTGATCCGCGTCGACGACGCGTACGACTGCGAGGTCACGGGCATCGTCGCCTGGCCGCCCTCCAGTTCACTGCTCCAGTTCGCGGCGCTGATCTCCTTCGCCACGAGATACGAGCGGAATCCGGACATGATGGGGTGGAACGCCTCCGCCTTCAGGACCTTCGTGCAGCTGACGCCTGGCGCGGACCCGGCTGCGACTGCTGCGCGCATTTCCGGCATCGTCAAGGAGGCCAGGGGGTTGTCCGAGGCGCCGCCTCCCCATGTCCTGCAGCCCCTGGAATCGATCTACTTCGACACGGAGGTGCCCAACACCATCGGCCCGCGCGGCAATCCCATGTACCTCGCCCTGAGCGCCGTCCTCGCCGTGGTGATCCTCACCATCGCCGGGGTCAACTACGTGAACCTGGCCACGGCGCGGGCCGGGCGGCGGATCCACGAGATCGGCGTGCGCAAGGCCCTCGGCGCCCATCGCGGCCAGCTCATTCGACAGCTCCTGAGCGAATCGGTGCTCATGAGCACCGCCGCGACAGTGATGGGAGCGGGCCTCGCCGCGGTGTTGCTCCAGCTCATACCCGCCATCACGGGCTCCTCCTTCGACTTCCCCACGTTGCAGTGGTCGACCTCCACCTACGCCGGGGCCGCGCTGCTGGCGGCGGGGGTCGGGGTGCTGGCGGGGGCCTACCCGTCCTGGGTTGTGGCGCGCATGCAGCCGACCGGCAATCTGCGCCGCACCCGGGTGGGCGGTGCGCGCCTGCGCAGGGGTCTGGTGGTGACCCAGTTCACGGCAACCACCGCATTGCTGACGATGACCCTCCTCATGTGGCACCAGCTCGACTACGTCCAGGACCTCCTCCGTGAAAACTCCATCCTGAGGTCCAAGCCGGAACAGGTGGTGGTGGTCAGGAACCGCGGCGCCCTCACCGTGGATCAGGCTCGCGCTCTCAAGTCGGAATTGCTGCAGGACAGCCGTATCGCCGCCGTGAGTCTGGCCATGACGGTGCCGGGCGAGGGTACGAGAGCGGCGCACATGGCGGAAGGACGCACCATCTGGAACTACCAGGTAGATGGGGACTTCGTCGAGATCATGGGCCTGCGCATGGTCCAGGGGCGCCCCCTGACGGACGAACCCGCCGACGCCCGGGCGCTGGTCATCAACGAGACCGCCGCCAGGGTCCTGGAATTGGAGGAGCCTCTGGGAGAGACGATCCCCACCTGGGGGGACAGGCGCGTCGTGGGTGTGGTCGAGGACTTCCACTTCGACGGCGCCAGGAGCGAGGTAGAGCCCCTGGTCATGGAACAGCTCTATGGATCGGCGGGCGTCATCAACGTGCGGGTACAGCCCGGCCATCTCGACGAGGCCCTCGGAGTGATCGACGAAAAGTGGGCCGCCGTCGCGCCCTACCGCCCCATCCAGCGCCACTCCCTCGAGGAAGTCGCCGGCAAACTCTACTCGGAAGAGCTGATGGTGGGCCGCGCTCTCACGGCCTTCCTCTTCCTGGCCATCGCCGTCGCCGCCGTCGGGCTCTTCGGCATGGCCGCCCACGCCGCCCACGAGCGCACCCGCGAGATCGGCGTGCGCAAGGTCTTCGGCGCCTCCACCGGCGGCCTCACCGCCATGATGCTGCGCGACTTCGCCCGGCCCGTGGCCATCGCCTTCGTCCTCAGCGTCCCCCTCGCCTGGTGGCTGGGCAACCAGTGGCTCCACGACTTCGCCTACCGCGTCGAGATGGGCGCCGGCCTGTTCCTGGTGTCGGGAGCGCTGTCCTTCCTCATCGCCGGACTGACGGTGGGCCACCAGGCGATGCGCGCGGCCCTGACCAATCCGGTGGAGACGCTGCGGACTGAGTAGCCTGGAACCAGATCATGCCAAGGAAGGGACCTGCATGCTAGCCAACTATCTGACCACCGCCCTCCGCCACCTGTGGCGAGAGCGCGGCTACGCGGCGATCAACCTCTTCGGGCTGGCCCTTGGTTTGGCCCTGTGCCTGCTGGTCATCCAGTTGGCCGATTACCAGCTCTCCATGGGCGACTTCCACGAGAAGAAGGACCGGGTCTTCCGCATACTGAAGAAAAGAGAAGATCCGGGGCCCCTGGGTCACCGGATCTCTTCAAGTATGCCGCTACCTCTTGGGCCCACCCTCAAGGAGCAAGTGCCCGAAGTCGAGGAAACAGTCCGAATCACCGGGGGGCGGCCGCGTCTGCTCAGAGTCGGAGACAGGAGTGGGATCAATGTGGAGGCTATCTGGGCAGAATCCAGTGTCTTCGAAGTGTTCAGCTTGCCCCTCCTGCGCGGGGACCCCAAGACAGCTCTGTCGCGCCCTTACACCATGGTGCTGAGCGAACCACTCGCCCGTCGGCTCTTTGGAGAGAGCGACCCCATTGGCCAGATCGTCCGCTATGGCGAAGCCTTCGACTGCGAGGTCACCGGCATCGGCCAGGCGCCCTCCAACTCATTGCTCCAGTTCTCGGCACTGCTCTCCCTGGCCACTGTGCAGCACACGGAGAGGGAAGAGGATTTGGGCTGGCGAAGCTGGGCCTACCCGACCTTCGTGCAGCTGAACACCAATGCAGATGCCGCTACTGTCGCCGAGCGCATTTCAGGCATCGTTCAGGAAGCCTGGGGGTTGGCCGAAGCAACCGACTCCTACGCGCTGCAACCCTTGAAATCGATCTACTTCGACACGGAGTCTCCCAACGGCATCGGCCCGAGTGGCAACCCCATGCACCTCGCTTTGTTCGCCACACTGGCCATGGTGCTCTTGATGATCGCCGGGTTCAACTACGTGAACCTGGCGACGGCGCGTGCCCAGGGACGGATACACGAAATCGGAGTCCGCAAGGCTCTCGGCGCCCATCGCGGCCAGATCATTCGCCAACTCCTGAGCGAGTCGGTACTGATGAGCGTCGGAGCCACGTTCCTTGGCGTTGCCATGGCAGAAGTCGTGACCCCGTTCCTGCCGGCGTTTGGAGGAATCGACTTTGAGTGGTCACTCCGCTGGACGGTTTCTACCTGCGCCGGGACTGCGGCACTGGCGGTAGCGGTCGGACTGGCGGCGGGCGCCTACCCGGCATGGGTCGTGGCCCGCTTTCAGCCGGCGGTCCTGGAGCGCGGGGGACGCATCGGAGGCGCGCGCCTGCGTCGCGGTCTGGTCGTGGCGCAGTTCACCGTTACTGCGACGTTGATGACGATGACCCTGCTGATATGGCACCAAGTCAGTTTCATCCAGAGCATGCTCCGCGAGAACTCCGTCCTGGGGTTGGACCCGGAGCAAGTTGTCATCGTCAAGAACCCCGGGAACGGCGGCCTGACCGCAGACCAAGCCCGGACTCTCAAAGCTGAATTGCTTCAAGACAGCCGTATCGCCGCCGTGAGTCTCTCCAAGGCAGTACCTGGTCACGCCTGGGTTGTGAAGAGTTGGGTCGGGGGTACGGAGACGGAGATAGTGAGGACCGAGTACGAGGTAGATAGCGATTTCGTTGAAGTCTTGGGATTACGCATGGTTCAGGGACGATTTCTGACCAACGAGCCGGCCGATGCCACATCGGTCGTCATCAATGAGACCTTCATGCGCACGTTGGGCTTGGAAGAGCCTCTTGGAAACCCCCTGGGGCCCTGGGATACGGACGAGCGCGTCGTGGGAGTGATCGAGGACTTCCACTTCGAAGGTCCGCGCCACAAGGTTGCACCCCTGGTCCTGGCACAACTCGATGAAGGGGTGGCAGTCATTATCGTGCGGGTGCAATCCGGCCACCTCGCAGAAGCTCTCGAAGTGATTGACGACAAGTGGGCCGCCGCCGTTCCCTACCGCCCCATCCAGCGCCATTCCCTGGAAGAGGTCGTCGCCGAACTCCACTCCGACGAACAGAGGGTGGGACGCACACTCACCCTCCTTCTCTTTGCGGCCCTCGCCGTCGCCTTGGTAGGGCTCTTCGGTCTCGCTGCCCATGCCGCTCAAGCAAGAACCAGGGAGATCGGCATCCGCAAGGTGTTCGGTGCCTCCCCCGGCCGCGTCACCGCCATGCTGCTGGGCGACTTCGCCAGACCCGTCGCCATCGCCTTCCTCCTCAGCGTGCCAGTCGCTTACGGGTTGGCCGACCACTGGCTGCAGGACTATGCCTATCGCGTGGAAGTCGGCTTGGCCCTGTTCATGGTGTCGGGCGCACTGTCCTTCCTCATCGCCGGGCTGACGGTTGGCGGCCAGGCGATGCGAGCTGCCCTGACCAGCCCCGCAAGGACCCTGCACACGAAATAGAGGGACGGATCCCGCCACCAAGGACAAGCATGCTGAGAAGCTACCTGACAACGGCCCTTCGCCACCTGTGGCGAGAGCGCGGCTACGCGGCGATCAACCTCTTCGGGCTGGCCGTCGGTTTGGCCCTCTGCCTGCTGGTTATCCAGTTGGCGGCCTACCAGCTCTCCGTGGGTGACTTCCACGACAAGAAGGACCGGGTATACCGCATACTGAAGGAAGCTGGGGGAAACAATACGCCGCGGCCTCTTGGGTCCGCCCTCAAGGAGCAAGTGCCCGAAGTCGAGGAAACAGTCCGACTTGTGTCGGATCATCGGGGTCTGTTCAGGGTTGGAGAAGAGAGCGCAATACAGGAGAAGGCTCTCTGGACAGAATCCAGCGTGTTCGAAATGTTCAGTCTGCCGCTCCTGCGAGGCGACGCCAAGACCGCTTTGTCGCGCCCCTACACCATGGTGCTGACCGAACCACTGGCCCGTCGGCTCTTTGGAGAGAGCGATCCCATGGGCCAGGTCATCCGCTACAACCAGGACTTCGACTGTATCGTTACCGGCATCGTAGGAAGGCCACCTCCCACCTCATTGCTCCAGTTCTCGGCACTGCTCTCCTTGGCGACTGTGGACAAGGAGGGCCACCCAGTGCTGGCTGACGTTGCTCGCCTGGGCCCGCGGGGAGCTACCATCATGCCCTGGTCGTCGCTCTACGAAACCTTCGTACAGCTCCACTTCAGTGCAGATGCCGCTACGGTAGCCAAGCGCATTCCCGGCATCGTCAAGGATGCCGGGGGATTGCACGAAGACACCGACTCCTACGCCCTGCAGCCCCTCAAATCGATCTACTTCGACACGGAGATTGGCACCAGCATCGGCCCGAAAGGCAACCCCATGCACCTCGCCTTGTACGTCACCCTGGCCATGGTGCTCCTGACGGTCGCCGGGTTCAACTACGTGAACCTGGCGACGGCGCGTGCCCAGGGACGGCTGCAGGAAACAGGCATCCGCAAGGCCCTCGGCGCCCATCGCGGCCAGCTTGTGCGCCAACTCCTGTGCGAGTCGGTACTGCTCAGCCTCGGGGCCACCGTGCTTGGCGTTGCCATGGCAGAGACTGTGACCCCGTTCCTGCCGGCGATTGGAAGAGTTGACCTTGAATGGGCATCCAGCTGGACTCTCTCGACCTGCGCCGGGGCTGCGGTGCTGGCGACCGCGGTCGGACTGGCGGCGGGTGCCTACCCGGCCTGGGTCGTGGCATGCTTTCAGCCGGCGGTCCTGGAGCGCGAGGGCCGTATCGGCGGCGCACGCCTGCGCCAGGGTCTGATCCTGGCGCAATTCACCGTTACTGCGACTTTATTGACGATGACGCTGCTGATATGGCACCAGGTCAGTTTCATCCAGAGCATGTTCCGCGAGAACTCCGTCCTGGGACTGGAACCGGAACAGGTTGTCATTATCGACAACCGCCATAGAGAGGCCCTGACCGCAGACCAGGCCCGCGCTTTCAAAGCTGAGTTGCTTCAAGACAGCCGTATCGCCGCGGTCATTCTCTCTACATCAGTGCCTGGTCAGGGTTACTCACGAAGGTCTACGTCAGGAGAAGGGAAAAGGGAGCTCCCCTCCTACTACTCCTATAGAGTAGATGGCGACTTCGCTGGAATCATGGGATTGCGCATGGTCCAGGGGCGCCCCCTGACCGACGAGCCGGCCGACGCCAAAGCGGTCGTGATAAATGAGACCGCCGTTCGCAGATGGGAATTGGAACAGCCCCTGGGAAGGACGATTCCCCATGTCCGTATACGTGGCCGTGAATCGGATCGACGCGTCGTTGGGGTGATCGAGGACTTCCACTTCCAGGGTCCCGGCAACAAGATAGAACCATTGGTCATGAGACAGATTGACCGTTACGTGGGTGCCATCATCGTGCGAGTGCGCCCCGGGCACCTCGAAGAAGCCCTCCAAGTGATCGACGACAAGTGGATGGCCGCCGTACCGTACCTCCCCATCCGGCGTGAGTCCCTCGAAGAAGTGGTGGCGAGATTCCACTCCGCTGAACTGAAGATAGGACGCGCGCTCACTCTCCTCCTCTCTCTGACCATCGCCGTGGCCCTGGTAGGGCTCTTCGGTCTGGCCGCTCACGCCGCTCAAGCACGGACCAGAGAAGTTGGCATCCGCAAGGTGTTCGGTGCCTCCCCCGGCCGCATCACCGCCATGCTGCTAGGCGACTTCGCCAAGCCCGTGGCCATCGCTTTCCTCCTCAGCGTGCCAGTCGCTTACGGGTTGGCCGGCCACTGGCTGCAGGACTATGTCTATCGCGTCGAAGTCGGCGTGGCCCTGTTCATGGTGTCGGGCGCCCTGTGTTTCCTCATCGCCGGGCTGACGGTTGGCGGCCAGGACGCATGCCGAGAAGCTACCTGACGACCGCTTCGCCACCTGAAACAGGCATGCAAGGCCGGTGAGCGCGGCCAGCTTACGCC
Organism: Candidatus Latescibacterota bacterium; assembly: GCA_964291625.2. Classification (GTDB taxonomy): domain Bacteria; phylum Latescibacterota; class UBA2968; order UBA8231; family UBA8231; genus UBA8231. The sequence continues at coordinate 2,211,295 of OZ220089.1, forward strand.
AACTCCTGGCGATCGGTACCTCACAGTCGGGCTGGCCGCTTCGGTGCCATGGCAGGCCCGTTCCTGCCCTGGTCATCCAGTTGGGCCCACCAGCTCTCGGTGGGCACTTCCACGGGAAGAAGGACCGGGTATACCGCATAGTCCTGAAGGGAACATGGTGGATCCGGCAGGGCAATACCGTACCGCTACCTCTCGACGATCGCCCTCGAAGGAGCAATCCAGCCCGAAGTCGAGGAAGTAGGAACCCGCTCAGGAACCCCCGTTGGGCTAAGCCGCAGCCCTGGTTCAGGGTTGGACAACCGTATCGCCGAAGAGAACGGAATCAGGAGAAGGGCTCTCTCCTAGCCCATGCGTAGATGGCGACTTCGAGATCATGGGATTGCGCATGTTCAGTCGTGCCGCTCCTACGCGCGGCCGACGCCTCCAGGACCGCCTTCGCAGGTGTCGGCGCCCCTACACCATGGTCGGGCGCGTCGTTGGGGTGACCGAACAAGACTGGCCCGGCGATGCTCTTTGACCGTTACGTGAGAGAGCGATCCCATGGTATCTCGCCAGGAGGTCATCCGCATAGACAACGAAGAAGTACCCCCCCTTCCCTACAACGAAGCGCCACTGTATCGATGGCATCGTAGGAGAGCCACCTCCCACCTCATTGAGTTCTCGGCACTGCTCTCCTTGGGTGGAGAAGCCCCTGGAGGCGAAGTTCGTCTCCATGCCGCATGGGTCCGGAGTCGGCCGGGGGGTTGCCGGCACGCCCTGCAGTCGACCCGGAGATTGCATCGGCCCGCCAACATGCACCTCGCTTTGTGGGCCATGGTGCTCCGACGATCGCCGGCTACGTGACGGCCAGGCGTGCCTACGCAAGGCCCTCTTCCAGGTTCGCCAACTCCCAGTCGGACTGGTGCCAGCGGTTATGCAGGCTGGAGAAGGAGTCATCCGCACCGAGTGCTGACACCGCGGCGGGCGCCTACATCAGCCGGCTTCGAGCGTGGGGGCCGCTTGCGCCAGGCTCAGGCCTACCACCTGATCGACGAGCAGACGGTCTACGAGAACCTGGAGATGCCCCTCCTCTACCAGAAGGTGAAGGGCTCCGAGCGCAAGGCGCGGGTGAGCGAGCTGCTCGACCGCTTCCAGATGGTGGCCAAGAAGGAGCTCTTCCCGCACCAGCTCTCCGGCGGCGAGCAGCAGCGCGTCGGCGTCGCCCGCGCCCTGATCGGCCAGCCCAGCCTGATCCTGGCCGACGAGCCCACGGGCAACCTCAACTCCCGGCAGGGAGAGGAGGTGATGGCCATGCTGCGGGAGCTGAACGGCGAGGGCACGACGATCGTGCAGGTCACCCACTCGGAGAAGAACGCCGGCTACGGCAGCCGGGTGGTGCACCTGCTGGACGGCAAGGTGAAGGAGGAGGGCGAGTCATGAGCCGTCCCATGCCCCTCGCGGCAGCGCTGCTGTTGCTCGCGTCCCTCCCGGCCGCGGCGGCCGACTCGACGGAACTCTCCTACGAGGTCCGCTTCACCGAGGAGGAGATGACCCTGGACGGACAGGCCCTCGAGAAGAGCTGGGCCCTGGCTCCGGCCATCGAGCTGACCGACCGGCACTACCCCGGCCTGATGGCGATCGACTCCGTGAGCACGCAGGTGAAGGCCCTGTGGAACGACAAGGGGCTGCTGGTCCTCTACCACTGCCTGGACGCGGACATCCAGGCCACCGTCACCGGGCGCGACGGGCGCGTGTACATCGACGACACCGTGGAGCTGTTCCTCGACCCGGACATGGACGGCGCGAACTACCTCCAGGTGGCGGTCAATCCCCGCAGCGCGAGGAGGGACCTCCTCGTCCCCGAAGCAGGCGGCCGGACCTCCACGCGCAAGTGGGATTCCGGCCTCCTGTGCGCGGTCACCGGAGAGCGCACCGTCCTGGACCGGTCGGACCGGGACGAGTGGTGGACGGTGGAGATGTTCCTTCCCTGGAGCGGCCTGGGCAGGAAGGCCCTGGAGTTGCGTTGGGAGAGGGATGGCGTCAGCCACGAGGTGGACGCGAGGGACGTGCTGGGCGAACGGGCGGTCCCTCCCAAGGCCGGCGACAGGTGGAAGGCCAACTTCAATCGCTTCGACCAGGGCCGGGGAGAGGCCAAGGTGATCACCGATGACGAGGGGGGCCAGATCGGGTACAAGGACGGAGACGTGGCCAGCGGGTGGGGGGTCTCCCCCACCTCGGGATCCTTCCACGAACCGGAGTACTGGGGAGTACTGGTATTCGTCAAGGAGGAATAGCCATGCTGCGCAACCAATGGATCATCGCCTGGCGCAACCTGATGCGCCACCGCCTGCATACGGCCATCAACCTCGCCGGCCTCGGCCTGGGCATGGCCTTCTGCCTCCTCGCCTGGCGCTTCGCCTCCCAGGAGTGGTCCTTCGACCGCTTCCACGGCAAGGGCGACCGGATCTACCGCGTCTACATGGAGATCACCCTGCCGGAGATGGGGAAGATCGCCTCGGCCGACATGATCGAGCTGGCCTTCTCCCCCGAGCTGGAGGCCCTCTCGCCCCTCGTGGAGCGGACCGTCCGCCTCAGCTCGGGTGAGGGGAGCGACAAGAGCGACCGCTTCGTGCGCACCACCTTCGGCGGCGCCTCCAGCGACGAGGAGATCCTCCTCGTCGATCCCTCCTTCTTCGAGGTCTTCGACTTCCCCCTGCGGCTGGGCGACGCGGCCACGGCGCTAACGGATCGCAACTCGGTCGTCCTCGGCCACGAGATGGCCCAACGGCTCTTCGGCGGCGCCGATCCGCTGGGGCAGAGCCTCAGCCTGGTCTCTCCGGACTGGGACAGAGCCGAGGACTACACCATCACCGGCGTGGCGGCACCGGTCCCGCGCACCTCGTCGATCCGCTTCAACATGCTGCTGCCCTTCGACAACTCGGAGTTCCTCTTCATGGACTCCCCGGACGAGTGGGAGGGCACCTGCAACGCCTACGTCCTCCTGAAGCCGGGCGCCGACCCCGCCGACTTGGCGCCGGCCCTCGCGCAGCTCGGCCAGACCTGGCTGCGAATCCACGAGGACGACCTGCCGGCCGACTTCCCGGAGGACGCCTCGCCCTACCGCCTGCAGCCACTCACCGGCCTGCGCTCCGACACCGGCCTGCTGCGATGGGTCGGCCACGGCGTCGTGGAGCCGAGGGACCCCTACGTCTCCTACATCCTCGGCAGCATCGCCCTGGCGGTCCTGCTGATGGGGTGCATCAACTTCGTCAACCTCGCCATCGGCCGGGCCTCGCTGCGGGCGGCCGAGGTGGGCGTGCGCAAGGCGGTGGGCGCCGGCCGCGGCCACCTGATGCGCCAGTTCGTCGGCGAGGCGGCGGTGCTCTCCGTCCTCGGGCTGGGCGCCGGCTGCGGCCTCGCCGAGCTGCTCCGGCCGGCCTTCAACGCCACCTTCTCCCAGGAGCTGTCCCTCGGTCTGACCCAGCCGGGCACCCTCGGCGCGCTGGCGGCCCTGCTGGTGCTCGTCAGCCTCGGGGCCGGGTGGTATCCGGCCCTCGTCCTCTCGCGCCTGGCGCCGATGAGCGCCATCCGGCGCAGCCTGTCCACCTCCGGGATCACCCGCATCAGCCGCGTCCTCGTGGGCGTGCAGCTGGCCATCTCCGTGGCCCTCATCACCTGCACCCTGATCATGTACCACCAGCTCGACCACGTCATGGCCCGCGACATGGGACTCGACCAGGAGCGCGTCATCGCCGTCCACACGGAGCCCGTCAACCACTTCGATCAGATCCGGCTCGTGGAGCCGATGCTGAACCACCACCGCATCGCCTCCATCACCCTGTCGGACGACGACTTCCTGCGGGACGAGTATCCCTCCGACTACCGGGTCGTGACCCTCGAGGGCCGCGAGTCGAAGACCCGCCGCTACATGGTCGACCACCAGTTCGTGAAGACCATGGGCCTGGAGGTGATCCAGGGCCGCGACTTCTCGCAGGCCAAGGGGGACAAGGAGAGCGTGGTCCTCATCTCCGAGAGCGCCGTCGCCCCCCTCGGACTCGCCGACCCCGTGGGCGAGACGGTCGAGCTGATGCGCGTCTCCCCCTCGGGCCGCAAGTCCCGGGGCCACTACCGCATCGTCGGCGTGGTCAAGGACTTCACCTTCGAGTCGGGCTACGAAGAGGCCCCGCCGGGCCTGCTGGCGCTCCATCCCGGCCTGCCCGGCGAAGGGGAGCTCATGCTCGTGCGCGTCAAGCCGGGCGACCTGCAGGAGGTCCTTCAGCACCTGCGGCAGGCGTGGAGCGGCGTCGTCGACTACACCGACTTCGACTTCTCCTTCCTGCAGCAGGACCTGGAGGCCGCCTACCGCGACGAGCTGCGCTGGCGCCGCGTCATCACCTGGGCCGCCGCCGGCGCCGTCCTCATCTCCGCCCTCGGCGCCTTCGCCCTCACCGCCCTCGCCGTCGGACGCCGCACCAAGGAGATCGGCATCCGCAAGGCCCTCGGCGCCACCGTCGTCGGCCTCACCGCCCTCATGGCCCGCGAGTTCGCCTGGCTCGGCCTCCTCGGCGCCGCCGCCGCCTGCCCCCTCGCCGGGTGGTGGATGCGCGACTGGCTCGACGGCTTCGCCTTCCGCATCGACCTGGCCCCCTGGCACTTCGCCGCCGGGACCGCCATCGCGTTGGTCGCGGTCCTGGTCAGCGCCGGGCACCAAGCCTGGCGGGCGGCCCGGGCCGACCCGGTGCGGGCCCTGCGATACGAGTGAGGAAACCAAGATGCTGCGATTCTATCTGCTCGTTGCCCTCCGAACGCTGCGGCGGCACAAGAGCCACAGTTTCATCAACCTCTTCGGCCTGAGCATCGGCGTCGCCTGCTGCGTCCTGATCTACCTGTACGTCGACCACGAGTTGCGCCACGACGCCTTTCACGAGAAGGGCGAACGGGTATACAGGCTTCTGCTCGAGGACGGGGAAGAGAGGGAGACCGGCACGCTCTTCCCCGGTGCCATGACGCAACCGGTCGCCGAGAGCATACCCGGTGTGAGGGTGGCGGCCTTCATCCGCTCCACGGCGCGGGTGCGATGGCAGGACTCGGTGCTGGACGAGCAGATCGGTCTGGTGAGCCCGGACTTCCTCGAGGTCTTCACCTTTCCCCTCCTGCACGGTGATCCCCGAACAGCCGTGGAGAGTCGGGATGCGGTCGTGATCACCCGAACCGCGGCGGCGCGACTCTTCGGCGAGCATGGAGCAGGACTCTCCGACGTCATCGGTCGAACCATCTCGGTGAAAGACAGGGACCACATCGTCACCGGTGTTCTCGAGGACGTGCCGCCGGCCTCAAGCCTGCGCTTCGACTATCTCGTCTCCTACGAGAATCGCCGGAGTTACTCCCTCCATAGAAACAATGTGGGAGAAACCTCGATCTTCGTCGAACTCGGGGAGGGGACCGATGTTCGGGGCGTCGAAGAGGCGTTGACCACGCTGACTCGAACACAGCTCATCTCCTTCATTCAGAGCGGATGGCCGGTCTCGGCGCCACCCGAACTCCTGTCACAGGCCCTGGGGGACCTCCGGGCCCGACTCACCGACGAGCGCCTGGGGGCGTATGCCGTCACTCTGCAGCCTCTCTCGAAGGTCCACCTCGACCGGGACGTCGACAGCCACTACGTCGTGCTGGGTAACTCGACCTACGCCTGGATGCTGTCGGGGATGGGTCTGGTGGTGCTCCTGGTGGCGTGCATCAATTTCACCACCCTGTCCATCGGCGTGTCGGCGGGCCGTGCGCTGGAAGTCGGCGTCCGCAAGGTCCTGGGAGGCCAGCGGAAGCAGTTGATCGGCCAGTTCTGGGGCGAGGCCCAACTGCTGGTACTCGGAGCGGCTGTCTGCGGAGTGGGCGTGGCAGCCTGGGCGTTGCCGGCCTTCGCTTCGCTGGTCGAGAAACCCCTGTCCATGGCGCAGTTGGAGGGCTGGCGAGGTCCCGCCTTCCTGCTCGCCATGCTCCTCGTGACAGGCGTGGCCGCCGGGTGCTACCCGGCGATCGTGCTGTCCCGGCCCCGGGCCGTGGCGGTGCTGAAGGGGAGGGGCGGCCGACCGCTTCGCAGGCGGTTCATGCAGTCCATGCTGCTCATCCAGTACGCCCTCGCCGTGGGGCTGATGGCCGCCGCCGTGATGGTCACCCGCCAGTGGGATTTCATGCGAACCGGCAATCTGGGCTTCGACCGCGAGCACGTGCTTGTCGTGGCGGTTCCTGGCGAGGACCAGGCAAGGCGCTTCCAGGAGGCGGCCAGCGGACTCAGCTCCGTGGTGAGCACGGGTGCGAGCGACCGCTCCTTCACCAGCGGCAGTCAATCGGTCGGGCTGAAGACTGGCGGATCGACTCACACCCCCATCCGGGTGATCCGCGTCGATCCCGGCTACCTGCCAACCCTCGGGATGGAGCTGGCGGCGGGAAGAAACTTCGACGAGGGGCGCGCCGCGGACGCCGTGGGAACGGCCATCATCAATGAGCGGTTCGCGGATCTCGTTGGATGGGCTGATCCGCTGGGGCGCACCCTTCCGATCTCGACAATCAACAACGAGCCGCAACCGACGGTGATCGGCGTCGTGAGGGACTTCCACTTCGACGCCCTGCACCGGCCGATCCAGCCGCTCTTCCTGACCCAGAACCCGGCCTACCACGGGTTGTACCATGTCTTTGTACGTCTCCATCCCGGGGCTCCAGAGCAGATGCTGGGAGAACTCCAGGAAGTCTGGAACAGGGTGGTTCCCGAGGAGCCTTTCCAGTGGTCCTTCCTCGATGCGAACCTCCAAGCCCAATACAGGGAGGAGCAACGCTGGACGAGAATCCTCGGTCTCTCTGCCGGCTTCGTGATCGTGATCACCTGCCTGGGCCTTCTGGGTCAGGTGACGATGGCGGTGGCCCGGCGGACCAAGGAGATCGGCATCCGCAAGGTGCTGGGGGCGACGGTCCCCCAGGTCGTCAGGCTGATGGCGGCGGAATCGACGGCCCTCCTGGTTCTTGCCAGCACCCTGAGCTGGCCGCTGAGCTACATGGCGCTGCGCACCTGGCTCGAGAACTTCCCCTATCGGATCGACCTGGCTCCGTGGGTCTTCGCTCTCTCCACCGGGGCCGTGATGACCCTGACCCTGGCGCTCGTGGCCCTGGCATCGGCCGGCGCGGCCCGGCGCCCCCCGGCGGACTGTCTGCGATACGAGTGAAGCCGAATGCTACTTAGCTACCTGACAGTCGCCTGGCGAAACATGTCCCGCCAGTGGCTCCACTCCCTCATTGCGATTCTCGGACTCGCCGTCGGCATGTCCACGTGCAGCCTGGTTGCGGACCTGATCCGCCATGAGTTGAGCTACGATCGCTTCCACGAGAAGGCGGACCGGATCTTCAGGGTGACTCTGAAAGTGAGCAAGGGGGAGTCCGAGAGGAATCTGGCGACGATCAGGCTGAGAGCGCTGCGGGATCTCAATGCCAGGTATCCGGAGTTCCAATCCAGCGTGGGGCTCTTCGGGTTCGCCCTATCCGAGGAGGTCGTGGTAACAAGGGGAGGCGACCGTTTCCTCGAGGAACCTTCCCGACTCACAGCCGTGGACGGTGACTTCTTCGCTGTCTTCAGCTTCACCCTGCTGAAGGGCAATCCCGAGACGGCATTGAAAGGTAACGGGCGCGTCGTCATCACCGAGACTACTGCGGCCAGGTACTTTGGTCACGCCGACCCCCTTGGCCAGGAGATACACCTCCCGTACGAAGGCGGCACAAGGGCCGTTGTGTCAGGCGTCATCGAAGACTTCCCCCCCAACTCCCATCTGGACTTCGACTTTCTCTTCTCTCCGCAACAGCAAGGTCTTCCCGGAGGTTTCCTCGACCTTGTACGGGCGCACTTCTACGTGGTGCTTCCAAGTGGGACGGATGTCGCGGAAGTGACAGACAAGCTGCAACTGACCCACCAGGAGTGCCAGAATGCAGCCCCCGGTCGAGCCAGCGATGACATCACCTGCGATGTGGACCTTCAACCGCTCGCCGACGTCCACCTCTCCTCCGGGCTGGAGCACGACTGGGGGACGACCCGGACCTTGAGTGATCTGTATGAGTATGGAGGCATAGCGTGTGTCATATTGCTGATAGGATGCCTCAACTTCATCAGTATGTCGACCAACCAGGGGGTTGGACGTGCGCGGGAAGTCGGTCTGCGCAAGGCCATCGGCGCTGAACGTCGTTCCTTGATTCTGCAATTCTATTGCGAGTCGACCCTCCATTCCCTGGCAGCGTTGCTCTTGGCGATTCCGCTGGCCGAAGCACTTGTACCGTTGGTCAACTCGGTCGTTGGTGACGAATTCAGGCCCGGGGCCTACGCCAATTGGGAGACATGGGTGGTCATGCTCGGCGTTGCATTGCTCGTAGGGGCTGTCTCGAGTACGTATCCCTCACTACTGCTCTCTCGCCTGAGAGTAGTCGAGAGCATAAAGGGCCGCCACTTCAGCGGCGCCAGTCAGAGCGGGGTGCGCAAGATAGTGACAGTGCTGCAGTTCGGCACCGCCACCGCATTCGTAGGAGCGGCAGGTGTGGCCTACGATCAGGTGGAGTACCTCGGGGTGAAGGACCTTGGATTCGCGCCGGACAGGATCCTGGTCGTCGACGGAGGAATCAACCAGTGGAACCTCGGGCTGTTCAAGAGTGAACTCCTGGAGAGCCCGAAGATCGCCGGCGTATCGGGTGTCTCCAGCAGCCCGGCGCGGCAGGCTCCTTCGACAGCAAGGAGATGCACCGGAAGCGGAGTCGGATCCGGGCCCATTGACTGTGATCTGCTGTTTGTGGACGAAGACCTGGTGGACTTGATGGATCTGAAGATGGTTTCTGGAGCGGGTTTTGACGGGAGGCACGGATCTGGCGAGTCACCTGTCTTGATAAACGAGAGGGCTGCCCGAGAGTGGGGATGGGCGGACCCCGTGGGCAAGACGGTCGAGTTCGAGTTCTGGAGGCAGAGCCGGAAGGCGCAGGTTGCCGGTGTTGTCAAGGACTTCCACTGGCATGCACTACATGAGGAAATGCGACCCATGGTGTTGGTAATGCACTCGGAGGCGATTCCCGCCAGTACGGTGAACAAGACCTTCGTCAAGCTCCATGATGATGAATCGCTGCGGGAGACGATCTCCCTGGTCAGAGAGAAGTGGGAAGAGGTTGCCGCGGTCCAGGGCGATTTCTCGTACGCATTCCTCCAGGAGGAACTGGATGAACTGTATCGTCAGGATATCCAGGACGCACGGGTCTTCGGGCTTCTGGCGGGCTTCGCAATGCTCACGGCCTGCCTGGGTTTGTTCGGTTTGGCATCGTACCGTACCGAGATCCGCAAGAGAGAAATCGCCATCCGGAAGGTGGTGGGTGCCTCCACGGGGCGCGTTGTGCTCATGTTGATTGGAGAGTTCGGGGAATTGGCCTTGGTCGGGAATCTGGTCGCATTGCCGGTCGTGTACTACAGCATGGCGATGTGGCTCCAGAATTTCGCCTATCGCGTTGATATCTGGTCTCAATTCCTCGCGGCTGCGATACTGCTGGGGATGGCCATCGCATTCGTGCCGGTAGCATTCCATTCGGCAGGAGCTGCGCTCAGCAACCCGATCGACAACATACGGCTGGGGGAATAAGTGCTGCGCAACTACCTGGTCATCGCCGTGCGCAACCTGATGCGCCACCGCCTGCACACGGCCATCAACCTCGCGGGACTGAGCCTGGGCCTGGCCTTCTGCCTGCTCGCCTGGCGCTTCGCCTCCCAGGAGTGGTCCTTCGACCGCTTCCACGGCAAGGCCGGCCGGATCTATCGCGTCGTCTCTCTGTTCCAGGGCCCCGAAGGGGCGCCGATGCAGACGGCCGATGCGACCCCGTTCGCCTTCGCGCCGCAGCTGGAGGCCCTCTCCCCCCACGTGGAGCGCACCGTCCGTCTCAGCGCCGCGAGAGGCAGCGACAGAGACGACCGAGTGGTGCGCACCACCTTCGAGGGCAGCTCCCAAGACGAGGAGTTCCTCCTCGTCGATCCCTCGTTCCTCGAGGTCTTCGACTTCCCGCTGCTGCGGGGGGACGCCTCCACGGCCCTGGCCGAGCGCAACTCCGTCGTCCTGGGCCACGAGATGGCTCGGCGCCTCTTCGGCGACGCCGATCCGCTGGGGCAGAGCCTGACGATCGCCTCGCTGGCCACCGTCGATGTGGAGGACTTCATCATCACCGGGGTGGCCGCACCGGTCCCGCGCACCTCGTCGATCCGCTTCAACATGCTGCTGCCAATACGGACCTTCTATTCCACGACTCGCCGGACGCGTGGGAAGGCTCCTGCAATGCCTACGTCCTGCTCGCGGACGGCTCGGCCGCCGCCGACGTGGTGCCGGCCCTCGCGCAGATGACGCGGAACCTGCTCCCCTCCGGAGAAGGGGAGATGCCCGAGGACTTCTCCATCTACCATCTGCAACCGCTCACCGACCTGCGCTCGGACACGGGCCTGATGCGATGGGTCGGGCACGGCGTTGTCGAACCGAGGGACCCGTACGTCTCCTACGTGCTCGGCGGCATCGCCCTGGCGGTGCTGCTGATGGGCTGCATCAACTTCGTCAACCTGGCCATCGGGCGAGCCTCCCAGCGCGCCCCCGAGGTGGGCGTGCGCAAGGCGGTGGGCGCCGGACGGGACCAGCTGATCCGCCAGTTCATCGGCGAGTCCTCGGTGCTCGCCGTCCTCGGGCTCGGTGCCGGCTGCGTGCTGGCGGCGCTGCTGCTGCCGGCCTTCAACGCCACCTTCTCCCACGAGCTTGACCTCGGCCTGCTTGAACCGGGCATGCTGGCCGCACTGGCGGCGCTGCTGCTGCTCGTCAGCCTGGGGGCCGGCTGGTATCCGGCCCTCGTCCTCTCCCGGCTGGCGCCCCTGAGCGCGATCCAGCGAAGCGTCTCCATGGCCGGAACGGCGCGGTTCAGCCGCGTGCTCGTCTGTGCGCAGCTGGCCATCTCCGCGGGCCTGATCACCTGCACCTTGGTCATGTACCACCAGCTCGAGCACGTCATGGCCCGCGACGTGGGCATGGACCAGGAGCGGGTCATCGCCGTGCATGCCGCAGCTCTCTACGACATGGACCCCGACCATCCAGCGCTCGTGGAGGCGTTCCTGCGGCATCACCGGATCGCCTCGGCCACCCTGGTGGACGAAGACTTCCTGGAGGATCCCCACGGTAGTGTCGACCTGGCCGTGGCGGAGAGCGGACGGGAGACGAAGGTCCGCCCCTATGTGGTCGATCACAACTTCGTCCGGACCATGGACCTGGAGCTGCTGCGCGGCCGCGACTTCTCGGTGCAGCAAGGCGACAAGCAGGGTCTGGCTCTGATTTCCGAGAGCGCCGCGGCGCGCCTGGGGCTGTCCGACCCCATCGATCAGATGATCAAGGTGGGGTCGATGAGGAACTCGGAGCTCAGCCAGATCAGCGGTGCACGCGGAGACGGGGCCCGGATCGTCGGCGTCGTCAAGGACTTCACCTTCGAGTCGGGCTACGAGGAGGCCCCGCCGGGCCTGCTGCTGCTCAACCCCCACCTGGGGCCGGACATCTACGAGGCAGAACTCATGCTCGTGCGCGTCAAGCCGGGAGACCTGCAGGAGGTCATCCGTTACATGGACGAGACGTGGACCCGGATCGTCGACCACGCGGACTTCCACTTCTCCTTCCTGCAGCAGGACCTGGAGGCCGCCTACCGCGACGAGCTGCGCTGGCGCCGCGTCATCACCTGGGCCGCCGCCGGCGCCGTCCTCATCTCCGCCCTCGGCGCCTTCGCCCTCACCGCCCTCGCCGTCGGGCGCCGCACCAAGGAGATCGGCATCCGCAAGGCCCTCGGCGCCACCGTCGTCGGCCTCACCGCCCTTATGGCCCGCGAGTTCGCCTGGCTCGGCCTCCTCGGCGCCGCCGCCGCCTGCCCCCTCGCTTGGTGGTGGATGCGCGACTGGCTCGACGGCTTCGCCTTCCGCATCGACCTGGCCCCCTGGCACTTCGCCGCCGGGACCGCCATCGCCTTGGCAGCGGTCCTGATCAGCGCCGGGCACCAGGCCTGGCGGGCGGCCCGGGCGGACCCGGTGCGGGCGCTGCGATACGAATAGCGTATCTCGCAACGTATTGTGCCGCAATCGGTTATCACGCGACGGGACAATAAGATCAGACGACTGACTCTAACGGCTCGACACAGCCCAAGAGCCTATCCTGGCCGTTGAGGTGAAGAGGCAGGACCGCTATCACAACATCATACAGGGCCGCCGCGGAGCCGGGGGTGAGTTGTTGTGACCGAGGTGGCGTTCCCCTCAGCGCACTGACCGACCTCCGGCGCCCTCAAGCCAGGATCCCGCGCGCCCGCATCCCCCGGCTGTCCGCCAGCGGACAGCGATTGTAGCACCTGCGGACAGCCCCGCAGCGCCCTCCCTTTCCATAAGTCACGGCGGCTCAACCACTAACGACCGTGGCACGCAGGTTGCGTTCCCCTTCGAGGCCGTCGTGAAGACACGACGCACTCGAAGGGAGGACTGAGCCGATGCTGCGCAACTACCTGGTGTGCGCCTGGCGCAATCTGTGGCGCTACCGGATGTATTCCGTCATCAACGTGGGCGGGCTGGCCGCGGCCTACGTGGTCACCATCATGGTGGGCCTGTTCCTGCACGGCGAGATGACCTGGGACCGCTTCCACGCCCGCGGCGAGCGGATCTACCAGGTCTACGTGATCTGGCGTCAGGCCGAGGACCGCCAGGCGCTGCGCAACTCCTACCGCTGGACGCCGGGGGCCCTGGGCGCCGAGATGGTGGCCACCGTCCCCGGGGTGCTGCGCTCGGTGCGCCTCGAGGAGGAGAAACAGGCCCTGCTGAGCTACGAGGACCGGGTCTTCGAGGAGCAGGGACTGCATGCCGATCCCGGGTTCTTCGAGCTCTTCACCTTCCCCCTGGTCGCCGGCGATCCGGCCACCGCCCTGACCGCGCCCGGATCGATCGTGGTCTCGACGCGGCTGGCGCGGCGGCTCTTCGGCGACCAGGAACCGATGGGCCGGACCGTCCAGCTCGGGTGGCGCGGGGACGGCGGGGACTTCGTCGTCACCGGGGTCGCCGACGACGTGCCCTACGCGTCCAGCCTGCGCTTCGACTGGGTGATCCCCTTCGTCCACCACCTGGACCATATCGACCGGTCGTACGGGGAGGATGCCAGTCCCTGGGTCACGGCCGGCCAGACCTTCCTGGAGATAGCCGACGCCGAGGGCGTGGAGGCGGCCCGGGCCTTCGACCTCGACCGCTACATGGAGAAGGATGAGCAGGGCGACGATCTGGCCCTGGTTCCCCTCTTCGACAAGCGGCTGCACCAGGGCCTCAGCAGAGGCAGGATGACCCTGGTCTACGGCTACGCCTTCGTCGCTTTCCTGGTGCTCCTGCTGGCCTGCATCAACTTCGCCAACCTGGCGGCGGGCCTGTCGCTGACGAGGGCCCGGGAGGTCGGGGTGCGCAAGGTGATCGGCGCCGGCCGGGGACAGGTCATGGGGCAGTACCTGGCAGAGGCCGTGCTGCTCAGCTTCGGGGCCCTGGCCCTGGCCGTGCCGCTCACCGAGAGCTTGCTGCCGGGCCTCAACCGCCTCGGGACCTGGGGCCAGGCCCTCCTGCAACTCGACATGCGCTATACGGCGGAAACGGCGGCGGCCCTGGCGGGCCTCGCCGTCGTCATGGGGCTCGTGGCCGGCGCCTACCCGGCCCTGGTGCAGTCGCGCATGCAGCCGTTGGACATTCTGCGGAATCGCCTCCAGGCGGGAACCCGGGCCGGCAGCGTTCTGGTGGTCCTGCAGTTCGCGGCCTCCACCGTCTTCCTCACGACGGCCCTGGTCGTGAGCAGGCAGGTCGACCACTGGACCTCCCTCGACCAGGGCTACGACCCGGGCTCGGTGGTGTGCCTTCCGACTCTCGCCCAATCGACGGCGGACGGCGTGCACCCGTCCCAACGCTTCCTCGAGATCTTCCGCCGCGAGGTTCGGCCCCTTCCGGGCGTCCTCGACGTGTCCGGCTCGACGGACTTCGTCTCGGGACATGGGAGCTTCCACCTCGAGGGCAAGGAGGGGCCCTGGATCGCCCAGATCGAGGTCGATCCCGGCTTCGTCCGCACCCTCGGCCTGGAGCTGATCGAGGGCGAGGACTTCCCGCCCGACGCGGTGGCCAGCGGCGGTCTGGCCCTCGTCAACCAGGGCCTGGCGGATCGCCTGGAGGGCCGGGCGATCGGTACCGAGCTGGTGGGCGAGCGCGGGCAGCAGCCGCGGATCATCGGCGTGGTCTCCAACTTCGAGCACAAGTCCTACATCCCGGCCTCCTACCCCACCCTGATCAGCGTGCGGCCCGACCGCCCCATCGAGACGGTGCTGGTGCGCCTGCGGGCCGGGGATCCGTCCCGCGCCCTCGCCGGCCTGCGCGAGGCCTGGGACCGGCTGGCGCCGGGGGCGCCCTTCAGCTACCGGTTTCTCGAAGACCATATCGCCGACCGCCACCGGCACAGGGGAGTCCTCGCCAGCCGCCTGCGCTGGCTGGCCGGGGTTCCTCGCCCTGATCTCCTGTCTCGGCGTCTTCGGCATGGCCTCCCTCGCGGTGAGCAAGCGCCGAAAGGAGGTCGGCATCCGCAAGGTCCACGGCGCCTCGGTGACGAGCGTGGTCGTGCTGCTGTCGTCCCGGTCCACGAGGCTGGTGCTGCTCGCCGTGGCCATCGGCCTGCCCCTCGCCTACCAGCTCTCGGAGCGCTTTCTCGCGGAGGAGGTGAACCGCATCGACCTCGACCTGCTCAGCTACCTGGCGGGCGGCTTCATCGCCCTCGGCCTGACCTGGCTGGTGTCGGGGTACCACGCCCTGCGCGCGGCCCTCATGAACCCGGTGCACTCGCTGAGCGACGAGTAGGAGAAGATCCGTGATCGAAGTGATCGAGGACATCGCCCTGCACTGGCACGGTCTCACCGCCGTTTCCACTCTGTTCATTGCGGGCGGCACGACCGTCTCCGCCATCCTGACGCGGGCTCTCATCAGGGAGAACCGGCTGCTCAGGAAGGCGGACTCGGAGCCGAGGGTTGTCGCCTACTTGGCCAACCTCTCGAATGTCGGCCGCGGCGCCGCCCGGAACGTGAGCTTCCGGTTTCTCACCAGCGAAGCCGATTTCGAGAGCCATGGAGTCAGTGTGAGCAACACCCCCGACCGGCGACCCCTCGGCTTCCTTCCCCAGGGAGAGACGTATGCCGTGCTCTTCGGGGCGGTCGATCGCCTGCTCGGGAAACCGCGGCTTCGGCCCTTCCATGTCGCGGTCTCCTACCAGGACCTGGACGGCAAGCCACGTTCAGAGAAGTTCCTGCTGGATGCAGGACAGTTCGAAGGGTTCCGCAGCCTCGGAGCGCCGCCCGAGCAGGAGATGGCGGAATCCCTGAAGAAGATCGCGGGCCACCTCGCCCAGGCTAGCCCCGGCGGTCAGGGGTCTGCCGCTCCAGCCGGTGGCTGACCTGCCTTCAGAAGGGCCGCCACCTCGGCGACCGTTCCTCCCGGTCGGGGGTGTTGGTGAGATTGACCGGCATGACCGGGCGCTCCTCGACGTGGTCCCAGTCGAAGCCGACCGCGGAGACGATGAAGATGTCGAAGGCGCCCTGCGGGGTGTACTTGCCGGTCCTGTTGCTGAAGTGCACGTCCAGGGTGCCGTCCTCCCGGAAGTTCATCTTCCCCTGGTAGGCCAGGGCCCGGCCGTCCGGTGACCAGACCGGGTCCTGCTCGAAGGTGTGCTTGGCCACCGTGACGCGCACCTGCCTGCCGCTCTCGACATCGGCCAGCATCAGTTCCTCGCCTCCGAACCGTTCGGAGTTGAAGGCCAGCCGGCTGCCCTCGGGAGACCAGGCCGCGTGCCAGTCGTAGTGGGAGTCGTGGGTGAGGCGGCGCAGGTTGGAGCCATCGGCGTCGACGAGGTAGATCTCGTCATTGCCGTCGTACTGGCTGGAGGTGAAGGCGATGTGGTCTCCGTCCGGAGACCACGCCGGCTCCCGGCCCAGCACCAGCTTGCGCTTGTTGCCGCCGTCGGAGTCCATGAGCCAGATCGCCACGTCGCCGTCGCGATGGCTGTGGAAGGCGATGGTGCCGCCGTCGGGGGACCAGGCCGGCTGGTCGTCCCGCTCGGGGTGCTCGGTGAGCCGCCGCTCGGCGCCGCCGTCCGCCGCCATCACGTAGATGTCGATGTTGGTTGTCACGTGGCCGCGGGCGAAGGCGATCTCCCTGCCGTCGGGGGACCACGCGGGGTACTGCTCGAACTCGGGAGTGTCGGTGAGGCGGGTGGGTTCGCCGCCGGCAGCGGGCATGGTGTAGAGGTCCCAGTCCCGCACGGCGACCGGCGTGGCGGCGTAGAGGATGGTTCCCCGGGGCTGATAGCCGCCGTTGTGACCGCCGGGGATGGTGATCGTCAACCCGTAGCTGCGAACGCCGGCGACGGACGCCGGCTCCACCTTCAACTCGCGGCTCATCACCTGTTGGCTGGTCACGACGTTGATGGCGTAGGCCCCCTCCCTGACATCCCCGAAGGAGACGGACCCCGCGTCGACGAGGCGGTTGAATCCGGGCCGGACCTCACCCGCGTCCAGCCGGACCTTGTTCCCGTCGCCGCCCTCGATTCGAATCGTCACTTCGTTGCCGCCGCACGAAACGACTGCCAGCAGCGACAGCATGGTCGCGCGCAACCTCATGGCCCCTCCTTGAACCGTGTCCACACTCCTCTCCGAGCTAGGCGCGATCGTGGACATAGTCAAGCCAGCCGGCGAACCCAGGGTCCGCGGGGCCGGAGGACGGACCGGAGCCAGCGGTCTTTGCGCGAGGTCAGGCCGGGCCCAGGGCCTTTTCCACCACCCGGAGGATCTGCTCGTTCGTCCAGGGCTTGATGACGAAGTCAGCGGCCCCGGCCCGGAGGCCCTGCGCCGCCAGTTCGTTGGACCCCCACGACGCCATCAGGACGACGGGCACCTGCGGCCGCCGGCCCTTGATCGCCTTCAGCAGCTCCAGGCCCTCCTCGCCGCTGGCCCAGCGGGAGAAGTGCATGTCCTGCAGGACCAGCTCCCAGTCGCCGTGCTCCAGCCGCTGCAGGGCCTCGGCCGGAGAGGCGGCGGCGGCCGAGCGGTATCCGGCCTTCTTGAGCAACAGGGCCAGGCTCGTGGTCACCATGGGATCGTCGTCGACAACCAGGATCATGGCTTCCCCATTCGCGGCAGGGTTGCAGACCACGCTTCGACACGATCGTAGCAACAGCCGCGCCACGAGGCGTTACTCCTTGTCCCACCGGTAGTTGCGGCATCATCGGAGGCTTCCGGCACGGCGCGCGGTGGTCGCCTGCGATACAGAAGTGTCCATCCGTGGACAGCTCGGTGCCGTCCCGTTGGACCGTTGCGTCCCCCTGCGGAGCGGGGCGCCTCAGGGGTCCTCACGCAGGACCAGATCCAGGTTCTCCCGAGGTAGTGCTCCAGCACTTTGACACCGGTCTCGGGTGGGGTAGCTTGGCCTTGGCGCCAGCATTCCACATCACTCGGGAGCCAACCCCGTGATCGTCGACTGGATCACCCCCGCCCTGGTCGTCGCCGTCGGCCTGGGATTGTGGCGGTACTTCCACACGGAGCTACGCAGCTTGCGCCAGGAGATCCGCACCGAGTTGCGCCATCTCCACGACCGCCTCGACCGCCACCTGGAGGGAGACCCATGAAACATCCCACCGGCGTCGACCAAGCTCGGTAAGCACATCGTCGACCTCCGCGCCCGGCCTCGCCGCCCTCATGGGCCCGCGAGTTCGCCTGGCTCGGACTCCTCGGCGCCGCCGCCTGTCCAGATTCCCGCCGGCAGCGTGCTGTCGGCTCAAGGGCCGCTCTTCGGAGCGGCCCTTGCTCTTTTCAGGGTCCCCTGCCCAGGACCAGCTCCATGCTCTCACGGGACATCAGATCGGTCTCGGCGCCCGGCTCGAGGAAGGGGCCGACGTCGGCCTTCAGGCGATCCCAGTCCACGGTGCCCAGCCGGCCGCGGACGATCCGGCGCCAGGTGTGTTGTGCCGGACGCTCCTCCTCCCATCCGCTCTGCTGCAGCGCCTTGTCGAGCAGGACGAGGTTGGGCTCCGGCCAGTCGGGATCGCTCAGGTACCAGAGCAGGTCGTAGAAGTCGCGGCCCTTGGGCCAGGGCCGGTGCAGCACGGCGTGCAGCTTGCCCGCCAACAGCGAAGCCCGGTCGTGGTGCTGCAGCCGAAGGGTGACGTGGCGGCCGACGAGCCCTTCACAGCGTCTCGTACTCCTGCGCTTCGGCCTCGATCAGGGAGACCACGCTCCGGGCCGCGCGCATCAGCTTCGGGCTGCCGGAGCGCGCGGCCAGCCGCATCAGCTCGGCTGCATCGAGGAGGTCGAGATTCCGCAGGCGCAACCCGTGCAGGTAGGGCAATCCGTCGCCCCCGGGTTGCAGGTGGACCAGGTCCAGCAGGGCCTTCTCCGGACTGGCCACGAAGACCTGCTGGCCATCTCCCACGTCGGCCGCCCGGTAGCCGTAGAGAAGGGCGGGGCCGAGATGGCGGAACTCGCACCGGCCCAGGGGGGTGTCCCAGCGGTTGGGCCTTCCGGTGCAGACGCTGGTGACCACCGGGCTGAACTCCGGGATCAGGTGGTGGTGGGTCAGGGCCGCCTGGCAACTCACGTAGGAACCGCTCACCAGGCGATTGGCTACCAGGAAGGGATGAGGTCTCGACTTCTGAAAAGGCGGTGCCAGGGCGTAGAGTCCCCGGCGCAGCTGGTAGAGGTGCCCGGCCCGGGTCCAGCGCGACAACTGGCGCCGCACGTCCGCCGGATCGACGGCGCCGGAGAGGAGCAAACCCGTCTCAAAGACCGGTTCCTCCCCGACGATCTCGAGCAATTGGGGGAATTTCATGGCAGTAAAATGCCATGATTGCCCTGTTATGGCAACGGATCAGAACCGCAGGGAGAACACCGTCTGCACCCCCGGTTCCGACCGCGCCGAGATCGTGCCCCGGTGCAGGCGCATGATCTGCCGGCACAGGCTCAGACCGATGCCCGAGCCTTCCTGCTTGGTGGTGAAGAAGGGGATGAAGATCCGGTCCAGGGCCTCCTCGACGATGCCGGGTCCGTTGTCGGCGACGTCGATGACGACGCGGTCGCGATCCATGGAGGCCGTCAGCTCCACCCGCGCCCCGTCACGGCCCCCGGCGGCGTCGCAGGCGTTGCGCAGCAGGTTGATGAGCACCTGCTCCACCTGCCCGGGGTCGGCGGTCACCTCCAGGGACGCCGGCTCGACGGCGTGGACGAGCTCCACCCCCGCCTCCTGGAACTGGTGGCCCATGAGCTGGGTCACGCGCTCGAAGAGGCCGCTCACCGGGGTGATCTGGAAGTCGGGGGCCGGCACGCGCGTGAGGTCTCGGTAGGCGTCGACGAACTGCAGCAGGCCCTGCGAGCGGCGGTGGATGGTGTGCACGGCGGTGCGCACGTCGTTCACGTCCTCCCCGGCGACGGTCTCCTGCTGCAGCAAGCCCTCGGCCGTGGCGGACAGGGAGGCGATCGGCGTGATCGAGTTCATGATCTCGTGGGTGAGCACCCGGATCAGCCGCTGCCAGGCCTCCATCTCCTGTTCCTCCAGCTCGGACTGGATGTCGTGGAGCGAGACGAGGCGGTGCTCCTCCTCTCCCGTGCGGAAGAGGGCGGCGAAGCAGGCCAGCTGGCGGACCTCCCCGTCCTCCTCCAGGCGCAGCAGGGCTTTGCGGCGCGGGCCCAGGGTGGTCAGGGTCTCCACCAGGCCGGGGCCCCGCGACTCGAGGTCGGAGACGTTGGCGAGGCGGTTGACCCGGAGCAGACGCTTGGCGGCGTTGTTGATCAGCGACACCTCGCCCTGCCGGTCGAAGGCGACGAGGCCGACGCCGATGTGCTGCACCACCATCTGCAGGTAGAGGCCCTGCTCCTCCTTCTCGGCGCGGGTCGCGCGGAAGGCGTCGAGGACCTCGTTGAAGGACCGCTTCAACTCGTCGAAGGAGGACCCGAGGCCGCCGGTGACGTAGGTCTGGGAGAAGTCGGCGTAGCGGACGGCCTGGAGAAAGCGCGCCAGGTCGCGGTTGGTGCGGTCCACGAAGCGGATCAGCGACCACACCTGGAAGGCCGCCAGCACCCCGATGACCAGGGGGATCGCCGGGTAGTCGAGGTTCCGCAGCGACAGCGGGAGCAGCATCAGGGAGAGGCCCAGGAGCAGGACGCGCATCACCACCTGGGCGCGGAAGTTGGCGAACACCGATCGTCGCCGCCGCGGCCGATCAGAGGCCATACTTCTCCATCCTCCGGTAGAGGGAGGTGCGCGTGAGGCCCAGCTCGCGGGCGGCGTGGCTGACGTTGCCCTGGTGCTTGCGCAGGACGCGCTCGATGACCACCCGCTCCACGTCCTCGAGGTTGTAGCTGTCGAAGGTCTCCGCCTCCCCCGCGGGGGCCGGTCCGGGCGCGGTGAGCAAAAAGTCGTCGGCCTCGAGGCGGGGGCCCTCGGCCATGATGACGGCGCGCTCCACGGCGTGCTGCAGCTCGCGCACGTTCCCCGGCCAGGCGTAGGCGCGCAGCTTCTCCAGGGCGCCGCCGGAGAGGCCGCGCCCGGGGCGGCCGTACTTCTTCCCGTACTGGTCGAGGTAGTGGTCCACCAGGGCCTCGATGTCGCCGGGGCGCTCGCGCAGGGGCGGGATGCGCACCTCGATGGTGTTGATGCGGTAGAGCAGGTCCTGGCGGAAGCCGCCCTCGCCGACCATGTCGTACACCGGCATGTTGGTGGCGCACAAGAGGCGCACGTCGATGGGGACCGGCTTGTTCGAGCCGACGCGCACCACCTCCCGGCTCTGCAGGCAGGTGAGCAGCTTGGCCTGCAGCGGCAACGGCAGGTTGCCGATCTCGTCGAGGAACAGGGTGCCGCCCGAGGCGACCTCGAAGCGGCCGGCGCGGTCGGAGCGGGCATCGGTGAAGGCGCCCTTCACGTGGCCGAAGAGCTCGCTGTCGAAGAGGCTCTCGGAGACGGCGCCCATGTCGACGGAGATGAAGACCTCGCCGGCGCGCGCCGAGCGGCGGTGGATCTCCCGGGCCACCAGCTCCTTGCCGGAGCCGTTCTCGCCGAGGATGAGGACGTTGGCGTCGGTGGCCGACACCTTGGCGATGGTGTCGAAGATCTCGCGCATGGGGGGCGAGTCGCCGATGATGTCGACGAAGGGCTGGTCGAGGTCGGCGGCCAACTGGTCCTGGCGCGAGCGCAGGCCCCGGGCCTCTGACCGCGAGCTGCGCAGTTGCGCCGCCGCCGACAGGGTGGCCAGCAGCTTCTCGTTCTGCCACGGCTTGAGGACGAAGTCCACCGCCCCCTCGCGGACGGCGCGCACCGCCATCTCCACGTCGCCGTACGCGGTGATGGGGATGACCACGGACTCGGGGTCGAGCTCGTGGATCTGCTGCAGCCAGTAGAACCCCTCGCGGCCCGAGGCCGCGTCCTGGGTGTAGTTCATGTCCAGGAGCACGATGTCGGGCGGGTCGTCGCGCAGTACCGCGGGGATGGCGTGGGGATCGGCCTCGGTGCGGACCTGGTAGCCCTCCTGCTTGAGCAGCAGCCGGGCGGCGACGAGGACGTCCGGATCGTCGTCGACGATCAGGACCCTGGGCTCGGCGGCGGGCTTCATGGCAGCCTCCCGGTGTACGCCAACGGACACCGCGTGTATCGCCGGCGTGCACCTCCGTCTCTCGGGCGGTTCGGGCCAAAAGTGCTCATCTTGTTGCGCTCCAGTATCTTGGGGGAAATGGCATGCATCTTGCGGTCTGCGATCGCGGAGCGTGCAACAGGAGAAACTGCAAGCATCATGCCCACAACCGTTGAAATACCCCTCGCTTCGGCCCTCGTGGAAGGCGGCACCGCCGAAGGCAGCCCCGGCAGCGGCGCGTCGATGGACAGGAAGATAAGCAGGCGGAGGTGGCCCCCGCGCAGGATCGCCGGGGCCGCCGGCGCCGGGCTCTTCGCCGTCTTCGCCGCCTGGGGCCTCCTCAAGGACAGCGGCGTGCGCAAGCTCAACGTCGACCGCGACCGGCTGACGATCTCCGAGGTCGTCCACGGCCCCTTTCAGGAGTACACCCCCGTGCGCGGCACCGTGCTGCCCATCCGCACCGTCTACCTCGACGCCCTCGAGAGCGGCCAGGTGCAGCGCCTCTTCGTCGAGGAAGGGACCAACGTGAAGGAGGGCGACCCGCTCCTGCGCCTGGCCAACCCCGAGCTCGAGCTGCACGTGCTGCGGCAGGAGTCCGAGCTGCAGCGCAAGATCGAGGACCTGCGCAACGGCCGCCTGACCATGGAGCAGAACCTGCTCAGCTCCCGGCAGCGACTGATGGAGATCGAGTACCAGGCGCAGATCGACCGCCGCAACTTCGAGCGCTACAGCTCCCTGTCGCGCGAGGATCTGGCGGCGATCATGCCCCTCCAGGACTACGAGAAGCTGCGCGACAACTACGAGTTCCAGGCCCGCAAGCTCGCCCTCACCCGCGAGACCCACCGCCAGGACTCGCTGCTGGCCGTGGACCGGGTGGTGCAGGCCCGGGCGGCGGTGGAGCGCATGGAGCGCAACCTGGAGATCATCCGCCGGCGCCTCGACGACCTCACGGTGCGCGCCCCGGTCTCCGGGCAGCTCACCGCCCTCGCCGCCGAGATCGGCGAGAGCAAGGGGTCGGGCACCCGCCTGGGCAAGATCGACATCGTCGACGGCTTCAAGGTGAGGGCCGCCATCGACGAGCACTACATCGCCCGCGTCGACCGCGGCCAGCGCGGCCAGTTCGACCACGACGGCACCCCCCTCGGCCTCGTGATCCGCAAGGTCTACCCGGAGGTCGAGGAGGGCCGCTTCGAGGTCGACCTCGTCTTCGAGGGCGACGCGCCGGAGGGCATCCGCCGCGGCCAGACCCTGCAGATCCGCCTGGAGCTGGGCGATCTCGAGGAGGCCATGCAGGTCGCCCGGGGCGGCTTCTACCAGGCCACCGGCGGCCACTGGGCCTACGTGCTGCAGCCGGCGGGGGACCGCGCCCTGAAACGGGACATCCGCCTCGGCCGCCAGAACCCCAAGGTCTACGAGGTGCTGGAGGGACTGCAGCCCGGGGAGCGCGTCATCACCTCCGGCTACGAGAGCTTCGGCGAGGACATGGACGTCCTCGTCCTCAAGTGACCCACGGAACCAGAACCCATACAGAGGGAGAAGAGACGATGACGGACGAAAACAGCAACGGCAACGGCAGGGAGTCGCTGATCCGGACCCAGGGACTGCGCAAGCTCTTCACCACCGAGGAGGTGGAGACCACGGCCCTGGACAACGTCAACATCGAGATCCACGAGGGCGAGTTCGTGGCCATCATGGGTCCCTCGGGATGCGGCAAGTCGACGCTGCTGAACCTCCTCGGCCTGCTCGACAACCCGACGGACGGGGAGTACTGGCTGTGCGGGGAGGAGGTGGCCTCGTACTCCGAGCGCAACCGCGCCAACCTGCGCAAGGGGACGATCGGCTTCGTCTTCCAGAGCTTCAACCTCATCGACGAGCTCACCGTGTACGAGAACGTGGAACTGCCCCTGCTCTACCTGGGCCTGCCCGCCGGGGAGCGGCGGCAACGCGTCGCCGAGGCCCTCGACCAGGTGCAGATCGCCCACCGGGAGAAGCACTTCCCGCAGCAGCTCTCCGGCGGCCAGCAGCAGCGGGTGGCCGTGGCCCGCGCCGTCGTCGCCAAACCCCGGCTGATCCTCGCCGACGAGCCCACGGGCAACCTCGACTCCCGCCACGGCGACGAGGTGATGGCCATGCTCACGGAGCTGAACGAGTCCGACACGACCATCGTCATGGTCACCCACTCGCCGGCCTACGCCGACCACGCCCACCGGATCATCCACCTCTTCGACGGCCGCGTGGTGACCGAGAACATCATCCAGGAACGGGGGCTCTGAGCCGAGAGGGCGTTGCGGCGACCGGGCCGGCCATGACTTGCCGGCCCCGGGATCGCCCGTAGATTCCTCCCGCACCCGGCGGCAGCGTGCTGTCGCCTCAAGGGCCGCTCTTCGGAGTGGCCCTTGCTTTTTGGTTGCGCCTGCGCAGCATGAGCAGGCCTCGCTGATCCCCTGGCTCCCTTTGCGAACCCTCCGATCGATTGCGCGACTCCCGGCGCTCGCCGGCACCCTGTGGGCCTGCTCGGGCACCGCATGGGCTGAAGGGCCCGCCTTGATCGACTCGCTGCTGCGCGCGAATCCCGTCTGCGCACCCTTCCTGGCCGAGGTGGAGCGGCACGAGCTGCAGATCCTCTACACCCAGATCGACCGCGGCGCCGGCAACCGGCCCCGCTTCACCCGCCACCGCTACCGGGTCGATCCCGACGCCTACTTCTACCCCGCCAGCGCCATCAAGCTGGCCGGCGCCCTGC
This sequence comes from Candidatus Latescibacterota bacterium, assembly GCA_964291625.2. Lineage (GTDB taxonomy): Bacteria > Latescibacterota > UBA2968 > UBA8231 > UBA8231 > UBA8231. The sequence goes on from OZ220089.1 coordinate 2,235,748, forward strand.
TGGCCCTGGAGAAGCTGAACCGCCTCGGGCTCTCCCGGGACGAGGCGGTCCGCATCGACAGCGCCTACAGCCGCCAGAGTTCAGTGCACCAGGACTCCACCGCCCCCGGCGGGCGGCCCACCATCGCCCACTACATCCGCAAGCTCTTCGCCGTCAGCGACAACGACGCCTACAACCGCCTCTACGAGTTCCTCGGGCAGCATCGCCTGAACGAGGGCCTGTGGCAGAAGGGGTACGAGGACGCACGGTTGACCCACCGCCTGGCGGTGGCGAGGTCCGCCGAGGAGAACCGCCGCACCAACCCCTTCACCTTCTATCGGGGAGACCAGGTCCTCCACCGCCAGCCGATGCTGGTGAATCCCCACACCTGGCGCTCCCCCGGGCCGATCCTCAAGGGAGAGGGACACATCCGCGGCGGCGAGCTGGTCGAGGCGCCGAAGGACTTCGCCGGATCGAACTACATGTCGGTGGAGGTGCTGCAGGACCTGCTGGTGGCCGCGCTCTTCCCCGATACCCGGCCCGCCTACAGGCGCTTCGACCTGAGGGCCGACGACCACGCCTTCCTGCACCGGTGCATGTCCATGCTGCCCCGGGAGTGCCCCCACCCGACATACGACCCGGAGAAGTACTACGACAGCTACGTGAAGTTCTTCCTCTTCGGCGACAGCAAAGACCCCATGCCCGCGAACGTGCGGATCTTCAACAAGGTGGGTCTCGCCTACGGCTACATGGTCGACAACGCCTATGTCGTCGACCTGGAGGCGAACGTGGAGTTCCTCCTGACCGCGGTCCTGCTGGTCAACGAGAACGGGATCTTCAACGACGGGGTGTACGAGTACGACGAGGTGGGGTTCCCCTTCCTGGCCGAGCTGGGAAGGGTGATCTACGAGTACGAGTTGCAGCGCGAGCGGACGCACGCGCCCGACCTGAGCCGGTGGAGGCTGGACTGAGGCGGCGCGGGGCTATCCCTCCCGCAGCCCGTGCCAGTTCCCGCCTTCGAACCAGCCCATGAAATAGAGGCGGTCCTCCTCGCCGGCGATCGACTCGCCCGCAGCCTTCGCCTGCTCCCTGGCCTGACGCGCTGAATCGAGATCTCCCCTCGCCGCGTGGGCCCTGGCCAGCGCGTCGCAGGCGAAGGCCCGGTCCCAATCGGCCATCTCTTCCGGGTGGCCCTCCACCAGCTCCAGGTAGCGGCGGGCGTGGCGCAGGGCCGCCTCTCCCAACCCTGCCGCCGCATAGACGCTGGCCACGGCGAACTCGCCCCTGCCGTGGTTGGCGGCGGTCCCCACTTGCATCCAGTGCCAGCAGCTGGCGTGGGCGGCGTGGATGTGTGACTCGGCGGTCTCGGGCGTCACCCGCCCGGCCTCCAGCGCGTCCATGGTGCGGTTGTTCAGCTCGATGCCGAACCAGCGGTGGGCGCTGTCCTGATCGAAGGGTGATTCGGCCATCACGTATACCCCCCCACCCCCAGCAGCATCCGCGCCTCGAAGTCCGCATCCTCCAGGAAGCCCCGCGTCAGGCCGTCCTCCGGCTGCGGACCGCTGTGCGGCGAGGCCCGCAGCCATGACGGGGTGTAGCTGAGGATCAGCATGCGGCGCTTCGCCCTCAGCGTCGGCAGGCCGCGGTGCCAGAGGTTGCCGTGGATGAGCACGGCGCCGCCGGCCCTGACGCGCAGTTCCACCTCCCCGGCCGCGGGTTCGTAGCTGCGCGGCGAGGGGCGGTCCAGCCAGGTGTGCGACTCCGGCACCACGGCGACGGCCCCCGTGTCGTCGTTCAGGTCGTCGAGGTAGATCAGGCAGTCGATGCAGTGGGGCTGCGAGAACCAGGGCGGCCGCGGGTCGGAGATCACCCGCAGGTGCTGGTGCCAGGGCGTCCGGTGCGGGTGCTCGCGGCCGGGGTAGCTGATGCGGGCGCTCAGCCCCCGCAGGCGCACCAGCGGCCCCATCATCGCCTGGGCGATCGACAGCAGGGGCCGGAACTTCAGCAGCTCCAGGAAGGCCTCGTCCTTGTCCATCAGGTGCCGCGGGATGAATCCCCAGCTCTGCTTCCCCGCGGTGGCGCGGTCCCGCTTCTCCCCCTCGCGCTCCTCGAGGCGGTCGAGGGCGTCCCGAAGCCGCTCCAGGGCCTCGCCCTCGAAGAGTCCCTCCCGCACGAGGTAGCCGGACCGCGCGAAGGCCCGCAACTCCTCGGGCTCCGCGTGCACCTCCACCTCCCAGCGGCTCCCGGTCTCCGTGTCGGGGTTGTGGTTGTTCAGCACCTCGTAGTGAATCGTGTGCGGTTGCATGTCAGCTCTCCTCGACGACGGCGGCCTCGATGCCGCGGTGGCCGTCGGCGTAGTGGTGCCAGTAGACGACGAGCACGGATCCGTCCTCGCGCTCCACGGACCAGGGGTAGCCGCAGTCGGGGCTGAGCCCGCCGGCCTCGATGACGAACTCCGGCGCCGTCTCCAGGTCCGTGGCCTCGGGGTCGAGGACCCGGCCGGTGCAGCCCCGTCGGCCTTCCCAGCGGGTGCCGACGGTGAGGAAGATGCGGCCGTCCCCCAGGCCGAGCAGGTGGGCCGGGCTGCCGTGGATGCGGGTCGGGCGCCAGGGCGTCCAGGTGGCGCCGTCGTCGTCGGACTCGACGAGGGCCAGGAGGCGGTTGAGGAACTGGGGGTCCCGCGCGGTGGGGCCGTCGAAGCCCTGGTCCCGGAGGATGCCGGGGCCCAGGGCCCCCGGGTGGCAGCGGAAGAGGACGAGGATGCGCCCCGAGGGCGTGCGGTGGATCGCCGGCTCGCTGAAGTGGGCGACGTCGTCCTCGGCGATGCGGCCGCCGTACTCCCAGGTCTCGCCCAGGTCGCGGGAGACGCGCAGCATGCCGAAGCAGGGGAAGGCGCCGCCGGGCCGGTCGGTCGCCTTGCTCGGCAGCAGCAGGCGGCCGTCGGGCAGGGCCAGCAGCCCGCTGCGGCAGACGCCGGAGTGCTGGGCCGGGTGGCCCCAGACGGCGTCCGGCAGGGGCGGGAACCGCCGCGGCGCCGTCCAGGTACGGCCGTCGTCCCGGGAGCGCACCCAGAAGGGCTTCCCCGGCCGCGAGACCCAGCGCTTGCCGTGTTCCTCCTCCCCCTCGGGGACCAGCTCGTTGCAGGAGGCGTGCAGGAACAGGCTGCCGTCGGGAAGGGCGTGCAGGCCGCGGTCCATGACCCCGCCCATGGGGTCGGCGGTCACCAGGGCCGCCTCGCTCCAGGTGCGGCCGTCGTCGGCGGAGCGGCAGGCGAGGACCTGGAAGAGGGGATGCTCGTGGTGGGCGTAGCCGAGGTGGGGGGCGCGCTGGAAGCTGGCCAGCAGGTCGCCGCCCGGGGTGCGGGTCACCGTGGGGGCGAGGGCGTACATGCCGGCCTCGTGGTAGACGGTGACGCGATCGGTGACCTGCCAGGTCACGGCTGCATCCCGAGGATCACGGTGTCGGCGTAGCTCCCGTCCTCGAACCGGATGTCCCGGGCGGAGCGGCCCTCCTCGACGAATCCGTGCTTCCGGTAGAGGGCGATCGCCGCTTCGCTGGTGGAGAACACGAACAGCCCCAGCTTCTCGATCTGTTGTGAAGCGCGGGCCCAGTCGACGAGGGCTTCCATGAGGGCGTCGGCGACGCCGCTCCCGCGGCGGTCCCGGCAGACCCAGACGGAGTGCACGTCGGCGAAGTGGGCCGTGCGCCGGAAGCCGCCCTCCTCGGCTCGGGCCGTGCCCACGATCCGCGAGCCATCGCAGGCGACCAGATAGAGGGAGCCGCCGGCGGCGTTGAGGCGGTCGATCTCCCCGGCTTCGTCCTCGGCCTCGGGCTGCCGCTCGCCGGCCCGGACCAGGGTCCAGCGCCCCTCGGCGATGATCTCCCGGTAGAGGTTCGCGAGGCCTTCCGCGTCTTCCCGCTGCGCGGAGCGGATCACCGCCCGGCCGCCGTCGCGCAGGGCGCGGGTCCGTGGCTCGAGGATCGACATGGCTTACGGGCCGGTGTCCGTGCCTTGCGGACGATCGGCGGCGAGTCTGCAGGGCTCGACGAAGAGCATGCGTGCAATATACCTCCTGGCGGCAGCCTTCCCCCGCACCGGGGCGGCCCGTCTTCGTATTCTACCGCACCGGATGCGGTTCCCCCGATCACATGCGGCGATCCTGACTGGCTTGATGATGGCGGCCGACACAGACGCGGACGAACGCCTGGCAGCGGCCGTGCAGCCCGTCCTGGCCCTGTCCGAGGCGGAGATGCTCGCCCTGATCCCCGAACGGGCCGGGCTGCGCTTCACCGGCTGTCCCAACTGCGACGGCGGCACCCAGGAGAACCAGCTCGCGTGGACGATCGAGCGTCCCCACGAGGTCCACTGCCGGTTCTGCGGCATCCGCTACCCCAACGAGACCTACCCCGACGACGATACCCTGCGGGTCACGAACCCCCTGGGAGAGGTGCAGGAGTATCCCTACTGGGCCGACGCCGACGGCTACCGCCACTTCTTCCGGGCCCGGGGCTGGTTCGAGGCCCGCGAGTACTTCGCCCGCCGGGCCCTCGACCTGGCGCGTCTCCACGCCGCCACCGGCGACCGCCTGCCCGCCCGCCGCGCCGCCCTGATCCTGACGCGCTTCGCCGAGGTCTACCCGGGCTACTGCGTCCACTACGACTACCCCTTCCGGCAGAAGATCATCTTCGAGGGGGACCGGACCTTCCCCTGGCCGGTGGCCGACTACCGCGCCGCCAAGTGGGACTGGTGGGCCTACATGGACATCCCCGAGGACCTGCTGCGGGCGTACGAGCTGGTGCGGCCGAGCGGAGCCCTCGACGAGGCGGCGCAGCGGCGGATCGAGGACGACCTGTTCCACGCCAGCGTCGCCTTCGTGCGCTCCTACCCGCCGGCCCTCGGCAACATGGACCCCACCCTGCTGCGGGGGCTGATCACCGCCGGCCGCGTCCTCGGCGAGCCGGAGTACGTCCACGACGCCGTCCGCCGCATCGAGCTGCTGGCGCGGCGGCAGTTCTTCGCCGACGGCGTCTGGCGCGAGGGGGCCGTCTCCTACCACAACCAGACGGTGCGGGGCCTGGAGATCCTGGCCCGTCTGCTGAAAGGCTGGACCGACCCGCCCGGTTACGCCCCGCCCCGGGGCGAGGACCGCCTCGTCGACTTCGATCTCGACGCGCGGCTGCCCATCCTGGCCCGGGCGCGGGAGGTGCCCGGCCTGCTGCGCTACCCCAACGGCCGCGTCGTCGCCTTCCACGACACCTGGGCCAGGGAGGCCGGCGAGGCGATGCCCGCCTCGGAGTCGATGCTGCTGCCGGCCCTCGGCCACGCCCGCCTGGGGCGCGGCGCCGGCGACGGCCAGGTGCAGGCCCACCTGCACTTCTCCGGCGGCTACGGCCACCAGCACGGCGACGCGCTGGCCATGACCCTCTTCTCCCACGGCCGCGAGCGCCTCGGCGACATCGGCTACACCCACACCCGCTACCGCCGCTGGACGACCACCACTCTCTCCCACAACACGGTCACCGTAGACGGCCGCGACCAGCACATGGGCTCGGAGGACCAGCCGAGCGACGGCGACCTGCGGCTCTTCGTGCCGGGCGACGGCGACATCCTCGCCGCCGTCGAAGCCTCCGGCGAGCGCGCCTATCCCGGCCTCGTCGACGAGTACCGGCGCCTGCTGCTGCTGATCGGCGCCGATGACCAGGCCTACGTGGTCGACTGGTTCCGCGTCCGCGGCGGCGGCCGCCACGAGTACGTGCTCACCGGCGACGCCGACCACGGCGGCGGTCTCGTGCACGATCTGCCGACGTCGCCCTACGGCGAGATGCTGCTCCCCCCCGGCACCCCGGTGAGCCTGCCGACGGGCGAGTCCACCCCCGGGGAGGCCGGGGGCCACAACCTCGGCTACGCCTTCATCCGCGGCGTCCGGCAGGCCGCCGTGGACGGGCCCTGGCGGGTGGGGTTCCGCAGCTCCGGCAGCGAGGCGGGGGTGCGCGTCCACGGGGCGGGCCTTCCGGGGGACCGGCTGTTCACCGCCGCGGCGCCCTCGATCCGCAAGGCCGCCGAGGACGACGCCGCCCTCGACCGGCACACCATGCCCATGATCGTCCACCGCCGCGAGGGACAGGACCTGCAGAGCGACTTCGTGGCCGTCCTCGAGAGCCACGGAGCCGCGGGACCCTTCGTCCGCGAGGTGAGCCGACTGCCGGCCGAGGGCGACGGCGTGGCCCTGCGCATCGCCTGGGGAGACGCCGTCGACCACGTGCTCCTGTCGCGGGACGGCGGCCGCCTGGCGGCCGATGACGTGAGCCTGGAGGGCCGGCTGGGATTCGTGCGGCGGCGGGCCGGCCGGGTGGAGGCGATGCGCCTCGTCGGGGGGCGGGAACTGCGGGTAGAGGGCGAGGTGCTGTCGGGCGCGGGCGTGCTCACCGGCGGGATCACCGGCGCCCTGCGCCGCGAGGCCGGCGACGACTTGGAAGGCCTGATCACCGATCTCGCGGTGCCGGAGGGGGTCCGGCTGGAGGGGCTGTGGGCGGTGGTGAGCGACGGCGCCGGCTTCCGCCACGGGCACCGGATCGAGCGGGCCGAGACCCGCCCGGAGGGCACGGTGCTGGTGCTGGCCGACGACCCCGGCTACGAGCTGAGCGGCAGCGGCGGCCGGCTCGTGTTCTTCCCCGGCCGGGAGTGGACGGGGCCCTCCACCGTGGAGATCGCCACCCTGTCGGCGCTCAGTCGTCGTCCCGGTCGCTGAGCAGCTCGCCCCGCTGCAGACGCTCGGCGTTCTCCGTCGACCAGAGGATGTTCTTCATCACCTTCTGCGCCGTGATGTAGCGAGTCGCCGCCAGCAGGTGGATGCGCTTCTCCTCCAGATCGTCGGACAGGTCGTAGTGGCGGAAGGCGACCTCCAGCACCTGGAACATGTGCAGCTCGGCGTCCTCCCTCAGCAGGATGTGGGCGAGGGCGTGCTTGAGGGCCGTCACGTCGTGGCCCTCCTCCAGGTACTGGTTCACCAGGATCCCGGCCTCGGCGACCTTCTGGAAGTCGGCGAACTCCTGCAGGCGGTCGAGCATCTGCCGCGGCGACGAGAACGACTCCTCCGCCTTCAGCCGCTGTCCCGGCCGCGGCACCCGCGCCGACGGCATGTTGAGCCACCGCAGGTAGGTGGTGAACACGGCGCCGTGGAAGAGGCCGCGCAGAAGGTGCGCCGACGGTGCCAGGTGGAATGCGCGGTAGAGGGCGTGGGCGTAGGAGTAGAGGTTGGCCACGTCGTGCCAGTCGCCCTCGTTCTTGAGGTGGAAGCGCACGGTGCGCACCGCCCCTGCACAGGTCATGGCGCGGCACAGGTCGAGGGGCGACACGCCGGCCCGCAGCTCCGCCTCCAGCCGCTCAACGATCGGCCCGAAGTCGTCGCCGAGCATGACCTCGGCGAAGGCGCTCACGTCGAGGGCCTTCGGTCCGGCGGCCTGGTTGGCCTCCCAGATCTCGTCGATGCGGCCGAAGACCTCCTCGAGGACGGGCACTGCGTCCTGCCAGCGCGAGGTCTCTTCGTGGCGGGTGCGGCTCACGAGGTCGACGACGATCGGCCGCAGGATCTCGTGGGCCCCCTGCCACTCCACGTAGTCGAGGCCCTCGAACATCTTGTTGGCGAAGTCGAGGGCGTGGCCGTCGCCGGTGAAGTAGAAGTCGGTGGCCGCAGTGTAGACGAAGTCGGCCAGCAGCTCCGGCGGCCGGCCGCGGTCGTGCAGGGTGAGGAGGATGCGCTCGGCGGCGCCCCGGTCGCGCAGGTCGACGTAGCGCCGGAACCAGCGCTTGAGCGTCGTCAGGTCGGGATCGGCGCCGGAGCGGGGGAAGGGGAAGCGCTGGCGCCGCGAGCTGCCCGCCGTGCGGTTGGCGATCTGGGCCAGCCCGTGGACGAGGAAGAGGTTGTGGTCCTTCGGGTCCACGTCGTCCCAGAGATTGGCGCACAGGGTGAGGATGGCCACCCCCGAGGACCAGCCGTCGCTGGTCTTGTGGGCGCCGTAGAACAGGCCGTGCTGGATGATCTCCCGGGGCGTGGCGCCGGCCTCGCGCAGGGCGGTGACGGCCTTGGCGATGAGGAAGCTGGAGCGGTCCTTGAGCCCCTGCTCCAGGGCCCGCTTGCCGCGGTCCACCAGCCGCTGCCGGGCGGCCTCGCGGGCGCCCTTCGGGATACCCACGTATAGCATGCCGCCGCGGTCCTCCACCGGGAAGCTGGCCACGTCGTCGCCGAAGGTCAGGAAGCAGCCCCCGGTCTTGAGATCGAACTCCCAGTGGTGCCAGTGGCAGATCAGCACGCCGTCGCGCACGCTCCCTTCGGAGAGGGGGTAGCCCATGTGGGGGCAGCGGTTGTCGCAGGCGTAGTAGCCGTCCTCGTAGCGGAACACGGCCAGATGTGTGCCGTCTACCGTGAAGGGCTTGCCGGCTCCCTCCTCGAGATCGGCGGCGGGGCACAGCTCGTGGAAGACGAGGCTGTCGGGGTCGGGCGCGGGCGGCGGCTGCGGCGTGGCGTCGCCGTCGTAGACCGATATGGGGGAGGTTTCCACGGTCATGGGGATGACTCCGGTGTGGGGGAGGCGGGACGGGTGGGAAGGTACGGCGCGGCCCTCGAGAGGTGAAGCGCTCGCCGGGCGCCGCGGGCTCCGATTGCCCGCGGCAGTGCCTTGCGGTATCGTCGCATGGCCTTCCGCGATGAGGCGCCGGCGCCACGGGGCGACCGTCCTCCAGCGCGACTCCGGCGGCAGGCCGTCCCGCCGCGGCCATCCTCGCAGCGCGTCGTACCCACGCCGGCGCCGGCAAGGCGCAGCGGGGCTGGCAGGTCCTTGTCCTCGGATTCCGGGAGACCCATGAAGCGAACCAGACTCCGCCCGCCGGCTGCCTTGGGGCCAGCCACCCTCCCCGCCTTGCCCCCATGGTGATCCACACCCGACTTCGGCTGCGGGCCCCGGCCGCCGCGGTCCTCACCGCCGCGATCCTGACCGCCGCGGGCTCCGGCGGCTGCGCCTCCGTCCGCCAGGTCCTGGGGGCCACCCTGGTGCCGGTGGAGACCGAGATCGAGCTGGGCCGCAGGCTGGCCGCCAAGGTGGAGGCCGAGCACCGCGTCCTCCGGGACGGGCAGATCCAGCGCTACGTGCGGTTCCTGGCCAGGCCACTCATCGAGCAGGCCTGGCGCGACCGGCCCGGCATCGACTACCGGGTCACCGTCCTCGACGATCCGGACCAGGTCAACGCCTTCGCCCTCCCCGGCGGCCCCACCTACGTCTTCACCGGCCTCATGCTCCTCGCCGGCGACGAGTCCGAGCTGGCCGGCGTGCTGGCACACGAGCTGGGCCACGTGGTGGCCCGCCACTCGGCCGAGCAGCTGGCCTCGAGGTGGGGCCTTCAGATACTGACGAACATCGCCCTCGGAGAGGATCCCGAGGCGCTGGCGGCCATCTTCGCGGACTTCGGCGCCGGGGGCGCCATGGCCCGCTTCAGCCGCGAGGACGAACTCGAGGCCGACGACCTCGGCCTGCGCTACATCACCGCCGCCGGCTACGATCCCCGCGGCATGGTGCGCATGTTCCAGGGCCTTCAGTCGGTGGAAGGAGGCTCGTCCCGCCCCCTGGGGGGGCTGCTGGCCACGCATCCGGCCACGGCCGAGCGCATCGAGCGCCTGCAGCGGCGCATCGACCGGATGGACGGCGATCTGCCGCAGCGCCGGCAGGGGCCCCGCTACCGGGAGATCACCGCGTCCCTCCGGCGGTAGGGACCCGCCCATCCGCCTTGCCCGCGTCCAGGGGGCCGAGTATCGTACTTCCCCATCCGGGCCCCGCGTCCCGGCCCCCTCCCCGGCCCCGCGACAAGCCAGCCTCCTGAAGAAATCACCAAGACCCAGCGCGAGCCCCGGCCGCCCTCGGCCCGGGGGGCCCCGGCCGTTCGTGCGGCGCCGGGTGCTTCACCTCGCCGCCCTCCTCCTGCCCGGCCTGACCCCCGCCGGCGCCGAACCTCTCGTCATCGAGACCCCGACCCTGCCGGCCGGGCTCTTCCTCACCGCCGGCCTCGGGGTCGTCGATCTCGAACCCGGCACGGGCCTCGACATCCCTCTCGGCCTGACCGCCCTCGCGCCGCGCCACCACGTGATGGCGACGGTCACCGTCGCCGACTTCGCCCTGCTGCAGTCCAAGGAGATCCGCTACCGGCCCCGCTTCTACCGGGGCTACGACGTCTGCCTCGACACGGTGACCGGAGACCTGGTCCCCTACCGCCTCTGCCGGGGCAAGACCAACACCCTGCGCTCCTTCTCCGTCGATCTCAGCCTGCTGCCGGTGGAGATGGTCTACGTCGCCGACCGGCCGGGGGTGCTCCACCTCGGTCCGGGCTGGCGCGGCCAGGACCCGCGCACCGTGTACGGCACCATCGGCATGTTCTTCCCCTCCCCCACGGGCAACGCCATCGGCGCGCGACTGGCCATGGGCCGCGAGTTCATCTACATCGGCTTCACCTGGGGGCGGGATCTGCGCCGCCTCCCGGGGCTCTGAGCCGCCGGCCTCAGGCCGCGGTCACGTAGCGCAGCACCTCCACCACCTGCTCCGGATCCCCGGCCACGGCCAGGGCCGCGGCGTCGACCTCCTTCAGGGGATGGGTGAGGCCGGCGTCGTGGAGGACGATCAGCGGTTTGCCCAGGGCCGCGGCGAAACCGGCGTCGAAGGCGGCGTTCCACTGCCGGTAGCGGTCACCGAAGCGCACCACCACCGCGTCCGCCCGGCGCAGCAGCGTGCGCGTGCGGATGGCGTTGATGCCGGCGCCCTTGTGGTCCTTCCAGAAGGCCTTCTCCTCCGGACCGAGGATCGACACCCCGCAGTCGTCGCTGGCGCCGTGATCGGTGACCGGACGGGTGAAGTCGACGGGCAGCCCCGCCGCTTCGGCGCCGGCGCGGATGCGCTCGCGCCAGTCGCTGTGGATCTCCCCGGAGAGGTACACCTCCCATCGTCTGCTCATGTTCCAGCTCCTTTCAATTTCTTGAAGGTAGTCCTCCTCCCCCGTAGCTTCAGCGGCCGTTCACCGAAACTCAAGCAGAAGGCACGGCGATGAAATCAGCACTCGAGCTGGCCCTCGAGAAGTCGGAGGGCCTCGTCGACAAGGACCGCGCCAGGCTCAGCCCCGAGCAGATCGCCGCCATCGACGAGACCCGCAAGACCTACGAGGCCAGGTGGGCGGAGCAGGAGATCGTCCTCCGCCAGCGGATCGAGAAGGCCGGGGACGGCGAGGATCCGCAGGCCGCCGCCGAGCAGCGGCAGCAGCTTCAGGAAGAGATGAAGTCCGTCCGCGACGGGTTGTTCGCCGAGCGCGACGAGAAGATCGAGGCCATCCGCCGCGGCGAGTGATCGCGGCGGGGCCCGGGATCGAGGCGGGGCAACGGGGACGGCGGCCATGGCGGCTGCTGTCCCCGTTTCCGTGTACGGGATCAGCGGACCAGGACCACGGGCGCCCGGTGATCGACGCGCTCACCGCCGGCCCTCGCCGTCAGCACGTAGAGGTAGGTGCCGTTGGCCAGGGGGCGGCCCACCTCGTCGCGGCCGTCCCACGACAGCTGGCCGAATCCGGCTCCGAAGGCAACGGGCCCCAGGCGGCGGATGCGGCGCCCGCCGAGAGCGTACAGATCGACGCCGACCTCGGCTCCCCTCGACAGGAAGAAGGTGAAGGCGGCACCCTCGCCGCGCACCGGGTGGGGGTGCACGAGGACGTTGGTGGCGTGGAGGTCGGGGCCGACCAGGAGATCGATGCGCGACACGGCGAGCTCTCCCTTGTCGTCCACCAGTCTCGCCTCCACCTGCTGCAGGCCCTCGGCCATCCGGTAGAGGGCGCTCGCTCCGGCGGCGGTGGTCCACGTCGAATCCGCCGTCACCGGTGAGCCGTCCACGGCGAGCTCGATGCGGCCCGGGCCGTCCGCCTCGACCCACAACGCCCGGGGGCCGAGGGCGTCCCCGCTCTGCAGCTGGTGGCCCCCCGGCCAGGCCCGGAAGACCAGCCGCGGGCCCGGGGCGATCAGGAGCACGGAATCGTTCCCCGGGTCGGCGTCCGGGCCCCCATGGAGCACGCGCACCCGGGTGCCCGGCAGCAGCGGCCCCAGGGAGTCGAAGACCGCGGCCACCAGGGCCCCGGCGGGCAGAGCCGGCAGCGGGCGCTCCCGAAGCGGCTGCCCCGGCCTCCCCTCCAGGCGGAGGGACGCCGGCGGCGACGGCACCTCCCCCCGGTTGCGGACCGCCGCCCGGACCACCCCCTCGCCGGCCTCGGCGGCGGCCACCTCCAGGTCCGCCAGACCCGTGTAGCTCACCTGCCACTCCGAGAGGCGGGCGCCGGCGGCGGTGTCCACGAGCGCCGCCAGGCGCAGCCGCCGGAAGCGCTCCGCCTCGAGGCCGGAGAGGTCCACCGAGCCGGGGGCGGCCACCGCCCGTTCGGGGAGATCCGTCCAGCCGCCGTCCTCCGCGGGAGCCTGGACGCTCACCTGCACGCCGCTCCCCTCCACGGTCAGAGTCCCCCAGGCCGCGGCCGGTCCGATGGGCGGCGACCACAGGCGGGCCGGCTGCCTGCGGCCGTGGCGCCCGTAGCGGAACAGGGAGGCGCCGGTCTTGTCCAGCGGCTGCCCCGGCCGCACCACGGCGCCGAGATCGGCCAGCCAGACCTTGTCGTTCACCCAGTCGTACTGGCCGGCGAGGATCCCCGTCTCCTCCTGGTCCGAGGTCCACTCGTCGATGAAGGATCCGTCCACGGCGCTCACGGCGCGGATGCGGCGGCGGCCGGCGTACTCGATCAGGTAGAGACGCTCGCCGTCGGCCAGGACCCCGTCCGTCCACAGGTAGGTGAAGCCCGTCTCCGTGGGCGGCGCCACGAACTCGCGCACCAGCCGCCAGCCCGCCTCCGGCTCGAAGACGCGCACCCGCCAGCCGACGCGCATGCCCACGGCGGAGCTCATGGAGACGTTGTACACGTAGCGGCCGTCGGAGGTGATCAGGGCGTGGATCACCTGGCCTGGCGCCGGCTCCTCGACGACGCGTCCCGTCTTCCAGTCCACCAGGCCGTCGGGGACCCGCACCGTGTCGAGCCGGCCCGTGCGCGGGTCGATGCGCTCCAGCTCGAAGGTCTGCCCCGCGTCACAGTAGAGGTAGCCGTCGGAGTGACAGGTGGCGGCGATCCCGGCCGAGGTCGAGTCGGGCAGGAACCCGTAGAGCCGGCCGCGCTCGGTGCCGCCGAAGCCGGTGCCGATGCGGGCGAAGAAGTCGGTACCGGCGTAGCGGGTGGAAGGGTCGTTGAACCACCGCTTGGCGTAGAGGTACTCCCCGTCGGTGGCCACGATCCCGGCGCCGTCGAGCTCGCCGACGGTGAACCCGTCCTCGCGGGTGGCCGCCGCGGGCCGGAAGGCCGGCCGGCGGGAGGAGACCACCACCGCCTCCCCCTCGGCGGCGAGACCGCCCCCCGACTCGCCGTGGGCCAGGAGCTGAGGCCCGCGGCTCCTCCACAGGCCGTCCGCGGCTCCGGGGGGCGCCGGCTCCAGCGCGAAGGTCCGCACCGCCGACCACGGACCGGGGACGGCATCGTCCACCAGCCGCACCCGCCAATGGAGGGATGACCCCGGCGGCGTCGCGAACCCCTCGAAGGCGTGCTCCGCCAGGCCCTGCCGGGCGGTGACCAGCGGCGACCACGCCGTGGCCGAGTCGGGGAAACCCGGCTCGGTGGAGAGGGCGAACTCGCAGGCCAGGCCCGCCGACTCGCCCGAGGCGTCCACCGGCGTCAGCGCGCGCAGCGCCGCGGCGGGGGCCAGGCCGCCGTCGGACGGCGACAGGGGCGCAGCGGCGCGGGCATCGAGGATGCGGAGGGAGAGGTCGAGGCGGTTGTCGCTCTCGTCGGCTTCCTCCACCTGGTCGTCGGCGTCGACGATCAGGGAGAGGAGGTAGGGACCGCGGCGGTCGCCCACGGCCCAGTCGAAGCGCAGGCTGTCGCCGCCGGCGAAGGGGCCGCGCCGCTGCACCCAGAGGGTGTCGGGGACCGCTCCCGGCGCCTCTCCGAGGAGGGCGACGGTGAGGCTGTCGGCGCCGAAGCGGGTGTTGTTGCGGAACCGGCCCGTGACCGTCACCGTGGCGCCGGTGGTCACCCTTCCACCGAGGACGGACAGGTCGGCGGCGGCGTAGTCGGCGTCCGGCGCCAGGGCCAGCTCCTGGGCCGGATCACCGATGAGCTGCATCGTCTCCACCACGTCGCGGTAGCTGGAGTGGGCCGCCAGGACCCGCGCCTTGGCGGCGTCGAGGACGGGACCGAAGCGCAGCCGGCCTTCGGCGAAGAGCTGGCTGTAGAGCTGGTCGCTCAGCAGGCGGTTCTGGGCCGTCCGCGACAGGGCGGTGGCCGAGATGAAGGCGATGGCGCCGCCCTCCTCGTGCTCCGTCATCAGCTCGCTCAGGGCCTCCACCGTGGGCAGGGTGAAGAGCCCGTTGAGGCACGAGAGGGCCATCATCAGCGGCAGGCGGCCGCCGTTGCGCACCTGGTTCAGGTACTCCCAGTCCGGGTACCCCGTGGAGAACAGGTACTGCATCGCCCCGGCCGCCCCGTGGCCGGAGAAGTTGACGATCAGGGCGCCGTCGTTGAGGGCGTCGAGGAAGGCCTTGCCCCGGGGGTTCGGCAGGGGCGCCTCGTCGGGTGCGTAGATGCGCACCGACTGCAGGCCCGCCGGCTCCGTGTAGCGCGCCGCGAGCGAGTCGAGGGGGCCGGAGAACTCGTCCTTGGCGTGCCAGTTGGCGGCGAAGACCGAGCGGCTGCGCCAGTCCCCCGGCTCGGGGCTGGAGTCGTAGGCGATGATCTTGTCCACCACCCGCTCCGCCTCCTCCGCCGAGTCGACGGCCAGCCGCCCCACGGAGAGGTCGGCCAGCAGGTCGTCGCCGTCGACCAGGGCGAGGTGGTAGTCGGAGGGCGAGAACCCCCGTTCCCGCGCCAGGTAGTAGCGGGTGGGCACGAGCGTCCAGTTCGGCTTGCCGGTGTAGATCCCCCGGTAGTCCCAGGTCGCGTCCCCGAGGAGGGTGACGAAGGCCGGACGCGGCGCCCAGGCTTCGTAGGCGTGACGGATGAAGTCGGCCACCGCCTCGCGCTGGACGCGGCCGAAGCTGAACTCGTCGTACACGTCCTCGATGGAGACGACGGTGACCCGCAGCCCGTGGCCGCGCCGGTGGCCGGCGAGGCGGTGCGCGGCGTCGAGGAACTCCGGGTGGGAGATGATCACGTAGTCGGCGCCGTGGCTCCCCGAGCGCCAGTCGGAGGGCGTGTCGGGGACGCCCTCCGGCTCCCGCAGGGAGAGGCTGTCGGCGGCCACGTAGAGAGGCGGCGAGGCGGGAGCGTCCTCGAAGGTCGCCTGGAAAGAGGTGTCGGCGGCGGTGACCGCCGCCCCTGTCAGCAGCGCGTCGTTGGCGGCGTCGAGGAGCAGCACCTCCGGGTGCCGGAACCCCTCCACGGTGATGCGATGGCCCTCCGGCGCGGCCTCGACCGGCGCCGCCAGGAACCCCGGACCGGCGTCGAACCGGCGGCGGTAGGTGACCCGGAACCAGTTGAACCAGATCTGGTCGACCTTGATGCGGTCGGCGTACCCCTGCAGCAGTATCCGGTTGCGAGGCTTCAGCCAGCCGGAGGGCACGGAGGCGTCGATCAGACGCGGCACCTGCCCCACCCAGTAGGCCTCCTCGAGGACCCGCGAGTCGGCGCCGGTCCAGTTGAAGTGCACCACCGTGTGGTGCTCCCCGAACCCTTCGCCCGTCCGCCCCTGGAGGGCGACCTCCACCCGCGCCTCGTACTCCTCCTCGTCGTACAGGGCCGTAATGTCGCCGGCGAAACTCTGGCTGGAGGGCGTTTCCGGCTCGGTGGCGGTCAGCGCGTCCTGGGGGGGCTGCCAGAACCAGCGGTCGATGTGCGGGTCGGTGGCGAATCCGAGTTGGTCGAAGCTGCGGTCGATCTCGTGGTGCGCCGCGTGCAGGTACCACTCCCTCTCCCGGTAGCCGCGCTCCGGCGAGGCGTCCCGCTCTTCGTAGCGCCGGCCGGGCGCCCCACCCCAGGTGAGCCAGTACGTCTCCTCCGGGCCGTACTCGCTCTCGTGGTCGCGCTCCCGGCCGGCGGTGACCGCGCGCCGGTAGCGGCCGTAGAACAGCACCTCGTCCCCGGCGTCGAAGGCGTCGTCCTCGCCGCCGCGCACGACCAGGGGGATCTCGGCGCCGGCGTGGAAGAGGCGGAAGGTCCGCGGATCGATCGATTCCGCCTCATAGTGAGAAAACGCCTCCCACCCAGGCGTGATGCGGTACACGCCGTCAGCCGGCACCAGGACCTTGATCCAGGGGAGAGCCGGGTCGTACCAGCCGTTGTCGGAGGCCGGGCGCGCCGCCGGCCGGGGAGCCGCCCAGGAGGAGGGGGGCGGATTGATGAAGGCCCCGCGCAGCAGGTCGCCGTGGGGGTCGGGGAGAGGCGCGGGTCGGTGGGCCCCCCCGCCGACGAAGGCCACCTCCACCAGAAGCCGGCGGTGCACGCGGGTTCGCCCGGTGACCGGATCGACCTGCCACGGGAAGAGCCGCAGCCGGTGGGCGGGTGTGCCGCGCAGCCGCCCGAGAGGCTCCGTATGGGCGAGGGCCGCCACCTGGCGCGGGTCCAGTACCACGGCATGGCTGTCCGCGCTCATCGGCTCCACGCCTGAGTACTCCTGGTGCGCCTCGGAGACCACCGACAGCCGCAGGCGGGCGCCGGGCGGGGCCGCCACCAGGGCCGCCACGTACGGCAGGTCCACCCCTCCCGGACCGGCCCCCCGGGGCAGCCCCGGCGCGCTGAGGCCCCGGCCTCCCGGGCCGATCCCGTCCTCCACCTCCAGCACGAGGCGCAGACCCCAGGCGCCGGAATCGACCAGGCGCAGTCCGGCGGCGGAGGGGGAGGCGGCGGCGATGGCGGCCGCCACCGCTCCGGCGAGGACGAGCAGGGGATGCCCTCGGAGGATCGCGAGAGGACCCGGTCCGGCGGTGGGATCTGGTCGTAAGCGCATGGGAGAGAAGCGAGTCCGCATGGCCCAAGGTACGGGCGCCGGGATCGCCGGGCCAAGACGCCGTGGTCCGCCGGCCCGGGGCCCGCTATCGGTGCGAAACCGTCGTCAGCGGCCCTCAGTCCCCTCCCCGAACTGGAAGGCGTAGAGCTTCATCCCCCGCATGACGAAGCGCAGCCGCACCGGCGTGCCGGCGTGTGGGGCGAGGTCGCCGCCGCGCCAGGTCACGGCCTTGTGGAGGCTGTTGCCGCGCACCGTATCCGCCTCGGCCAGGCTCAAGCCCGGCAGCGGCCGGCCGTCCTCGCCGAGGACCTCCGCCTGGAGCCAGCCGCCGGCGCTGCCGTCGCAGTTCACCTCGAGCCGGTCCCCCTCGAAGGTGAGGAGAGGCGTCGTGAAGGTGCCGCCGCCGTAGCCGGCGTCCGCGGAGACGAAGCCGTCGCGGCGCAGGCTGGCGCGGAAAATGCCGCCGAGCCGCGCCTGGGCCTCCCGGTCCTCGCCCGGCCGGGGGTTGCGATGCAAGCGGGCGGTGCCGGAGTAGTAGAGCCACAGCTCCTCGCCCACCGGGATCAGCCAGGGGTTGGCGTAGATCATGCCGCTGGTGGAGCTGCCGTCGAAGCCCTGGCGCAGGAAGGGCTCGCGGTCCCCGGCGCGGCCCCAGCTGATCCCGTCGCGGCTGGTGAGCAACTGCACGTCCAGGGTGGCCGGGAACTGCTTCCGGCCCCAGTGGTAGTAGACGGCCGGCAGCATCAGGTACACGTCTTCGGCCCACGGGTACTTCATGGCGCAGCTGGTGTAGATGTCGACGCAGGGGCGGCCGGACTCGTTCTCCGCCGGCAGCGGCATGCCGGTGTCGGCGCCGTCCGCCTCGAAGACGATCTCCAGCGGCGTCCAGTGGCGGAAGTCGGTGGAGGTGACGCGGCCGACGCTGCGGTACGGCTGACCGACGGCGTCGGCGGCCTCGTCCCGGTGCTGGGTGGCGCTCACCCGGGTGTAGCCGACGTAGCACTGCAGCCGGTCGTCCACGAACAGCATGTTCTGCGTGTCGCAGGCCCCCCGGTGATCCGGCTGGCCGTCGTAGCAGCGCCAGCTCAGGCCGTCGGGCGAGTGCATCGCCCACAGGCCGGGCTCGACGCCGGCGGCGGTCTCGTCGTCGGTGGGCCGGTACTTCGTCCACAGCTTGTAGCGCTCCTCCTCCGGGGCCGCCTCGTCGCGCAGCACGGTCGCCCCCTGCATCGACTGCCGCTCCAGCAGGGGGGCGACGATGTTGTTGGCCCTCGAGCCCTGGAACTCGATCAGGCCGAGGTCGGGCTTGGTCCAGGTGAGACCGTCCTCGGACTCGGCGTAGCCCAGCCTCCGGGCGCCCTCGGCGGGACCTCCGCCGAGGACGCAGGCGTCGTACCACAGGCGGAAGCGGCCGTCCGCCTCGAGCATGGCCGTGTTGTAGGCGCCGATGCCGAAGGACTCCCAGGGCCGGTCGGCCGTCAGCACCGGCTCGGGATGCTGCACGGGCGGGTTCATGCGCAGGTGCACGCCTTCGGACCGCTCGATGAAGCGCTCGTCGACGAAGAGCTGCCGTCGCGTGCCGACGTTCCACATGGTTCAGGCTCCTGCCGGGGGGATCACCGCAAGGGAGAGGGCCAAGGTAGGCGAGGCGAAAAAGAGCGGTCAACCACGCGGCGAGGGGGCGCGGACCCCTGGGCCCGGCGACTGGCGCCGGGTCGATCCCGGCAAGGGCCGCGCACACACGACCTGCCGGCCACGGGTTATCTTGGAGCGCACCGCAGCACCTGACGCGAGGAGGCAGCGAATGGCCACGGATACCGTCCTCTACCTGAACCGCCAGGAC
Organism: Candidatus Latescibacterota bacterium; assembly: GCA_964291625.2. Lineage (GTDB taxonomy): Bacteria > Latescibacterota > UBA2968 > UBA8231 > UBA8231 > UBA8231. Next base: position 2,254,621 of record OZ220089.1, read on the forward strand.
GTGGAAGCGGTCGACCTCGGGATGCCCGCCATCATCGACGCCCTGGAGGCGATGTTCCTCGAGAAAGGGCAGGGCCGCGTCGAGATGCCTCCCAAGCCCGGCATCCACACCCGCCCCGACGCCTTCATCCACGCCATGCCGGCCTGGATCCCGAGCTTGGAGGCGGCCGGCGTCAAGTGGATCTCCGGTTACCCGGGCAACCAGGCCCGGGGGCTGCCCTACATCAACGGCCTGCTGATCCTCAACGACCCGGAGACCGGCGTCCCCACGGCGATCATGGACGCCACCTGGATCACCGCCCAGCGCACGGGCGCCGCCACCGCCGTGGCCGCCCGCCATCTCGCCCGGCCGGAGAGCGAGTCCGCGGGTATCATCGCCTGCGGCGTGCAGGGGCGCAGCAACCTGGAGGCCCTCTCCTGCCTCTTCGACCTGAAAGCGGTGCGCGCTTTCGACCTCCACCGGGAGGTGGCCGAGGAGTTCGCCGCCGCCATGTCGGCGAAGCTGGGGCTCGATGTGGAGGTCGTGGACGACCCCCGCCAAGCGGTGACCGGCGCCGACCTGGTGGTCACCAGCGGGCCGATCCGCGAGGAGCCCGAGCCGGTGATCGAGGCCGGCTGGCTGGCGGCCGGCGCCTTCGCCTCTCCCGTCGACTTCGACGCCTACTGGACGGGCCCCGCCTTCGCCGAGGCGGACAGGCTGGCCACCGACGACCTCGGACAGTTCGACTACTACCGGCGGCGGGGCTACTTCCGGGACACGCCCGAGCCGCAGGCCGATCTCGGCCAGATCGTCGCGGGGCTCAAGCCGGGACGGGAAGGCGAGGACGAGCGCACCATCGCCATCAACCTCGGCATCGCCCTGGAGGACATGGCCACGGCGATTCGGGTCTACCACCGCGCCGTCGAGATGGGCATCGGCACCCCCCTGCCGCTGTGACCCCCCACCACGAGGAGCCGACATGATCGACAACCATTTCACCCGCGGGCCGGAGGGCTGGTGCTCCTACGACTACCACGCCAGCATGATCACCGGCGGCAACGTCTTCATCCTGGCCACCTGGGACCGCACCGGCGGCGTCGACGGCGGCGGCTGCGTCTTCTCCGACCACACCCGCTGGAGCGCCGACACGCCCGAGGAGCCCCTCTCCATCCTGCCGCTGCTGCACTACCGCGGCTGGGTCGACGCCGACCCCGTCGACCTGCGCAACGCCGAGGTCTCGGTATACCTGCGCGGCGACGACCTGAATCTCGACGGGGCCCGCTGCTACTTCTGGGCCCACGTGACGCGCACCCGCTGGCACCTGACGAGCGCGCCCCTGCGGATCGGCGACGGCGCCTGGACCTCGGAGCCGAACCGCTTCCGGCTGACGCCGGACGAGAGCCTGTGGCACAACAGCTGGACGGCCGAGCCGGACGGGCCCCGGCGCCTCGAGCCGCTGCTGGCCGAGGCGGAGAGCTACGGGTTCGCCTTCGTGGGGTTCTCCAGCGAGGTCACCGGGCGGCTGTCGATGTCCCGGTTCTCGATCGAGCGCTGATCCCTCAGGCGTCGAGGGCCCTGTCGACGGCCTCGACGAGGCCGTCCACGTGCCCGGCCTCCATGGGCACGGAGAGGGCGTTCATCCCCATGGAGTGGCTCAGCAGGCAGCCCTGCAGGAGCACGGAGAGGAAGACGCGGGACCCGCGCCCCCTGTCGGCGCGCGCCATGTCGCGCCAGGTGCGCAGGGGCGGCTCCAGGAAGTGGATGCTGAAGACGGACCCCATGACCACGGGTTCCGCCGCCACGCCGCGGCGCTCGAAGACCTCCCGCAGACCCGCCCCCAGCCGCTCGCCGAGACCGTTGAGGTGCCGGAAAGCCTCGGGCGTGAGCTGCCGCAGGGTGGCCAGACCCGCCGCCGAGGTCACCGGGTGGGCGCTGAAGGTGCCGCTCTGGCTGAAGCCGGTGGGCGGTCCGGTGTTGTCGAAGCGCTCCATCAGGTCGGCGCGGCCCCCGAGGGCCCCCACCGGGAAACCGCCGCCCACCATCTTGCCGAAGGTCGTCACGTCCGGATCGATACCGTAGTGGGCCTGCAGGCCGCCGGGGCCCATGCGGAAGCCGACGATCTCGTCGAACATGAGCAGCATGTCCAGGTCGCGGGTGATCTCGCGGACGAAACGGACGAACTCCGGCCGCTGGGGCAGGATGCCGAACTTCGGGTCGAGCAGCACGCAGCCGACCTCGTGGCGGTGGGCCTTCAGCAGGGCCTCGACGGCGGCCTCGTCGTCGTAGGGCAGGATCAGGGCCTCGGCCAGGGCCCCCGGCGAGATCCCCCCCGTTCCGGGAACGGCCACCGGCGCCGAGGCGGGGCCGGCTTTGTCCAGGGGCGGCGCGACGCTGATCTCCACGGCGTCGTGGCTGCCGTGGTATCCGCCCTCGAACTTGGCCACCCGCGGGCGGCCGCTGACGCCGCGCAGCAGGCGCACGGCGTGGAGGGTGGCCTCGGTGCCGGAGTTGGTGAAGCGGATGCGCTCCACCGAGGCGACGCGGCGGCACATCTCGGCGGCCAGCTCGACCTCGGCCCCGGCCTGCCCCCCGAGCACCGTGCCACGCTCCAGTTGCTCCTGCACAGCGGCGCGCACGGCGGCGTTGCCGTGGCCGAGGATCTGGGCCGTGTGGTGGTTGTTGAAATCGACGTAGCGGTTGCCGTCCACGTCGACGAGGTGGCAGCCCTTGCCCCGCTCCATGGAGAGCGGCCAGGGTGGGTGGTAGTAGGCCCCCTTGACGGCGCCCGCCGTCGCGGCCCGGGCGGCCTCGAAACGCCGGCGCGACTCGGGGGTGGCCTCGCGGTAGCGCTGCTCCAGGTCGCCGCCGCTCACGGGAATCTCACGATCCGGCCGCTGTCGGCGGACTCGCGCGCCAGCAGGCAGGCCCGGGTCATCTCGATGGCGTCCTCCGGCCCGAGGAGGGGCTGCACCTCTCCCGCCGCGGCAGCTACGAAGTCGGGAAAGATCTGACGGTCGCACTCGGCCGGCAGGCCTTCGTCGCCGTCGCCCCCCTCGCGGGTGAGGATCACCTCCCCGCCGAGCACCTCGATGACGCCCTCGGTGCCGGCGATCCGCACGCGGTCGTCGCCGTGGCTCGGCGCCGCTCCCGGCCGCAGGTAGTCGATGCTGACCGAGGCGAAGACGTCGTCCTCGAGGGTGAGGTGGCAGACGGCCGAGACCTCCAGCTCGCCGTGGTCGCGGTTGCGGGCGGCGGAGTGCGCGGCGTAGACGCTGCGGAAGGCCTTGCCGGTGTACCAGCGGACCCAGTCGAAGGCGTGGCTGCCCACCCAGGGGATGGTGCCGCCGTAGATGGACCGGTCGTGGTAGAAGGGCGCCCGCCGGCCGAGGCGGTAGGACTTCTGGGTGTTGAGCAGGCGGATCTCCCCCACGGCGCCCTCGCGGACCTGGCGCCAGGCGGTGTGGAAGGCGGGATCGTAGCGCAGCCCCATCATGGCGGCGAAGTGGACACCCGCCGCCTGACGCGCCTCGGCGACCTCCTCCAGCTCCTCCAGAGTCAGGGCCACCGGCTTCTCACAGAAGACGTGGATCCCGCGGCGGAAGGCCTCGACGCAGATCTCGGCGTGGCGGTGGAAGGGGCCGGCGATGGAGAGGAGGTCCGGCTGCACGGCATCGAGCATCTCCGCGGGCTGGTCCCAGACCTCGGGCTCGTGCCCCAGATCCCGGCACCTGGACAGCAGCCCCTGCGCGTCGTCCCCGGCGGCGGCCGTGCACACGCCGGCGACGCTCACGTCGGTCAGCGGCAGTCCGGACAGCACGTAGTTGTTGTGCCCGCGGACCCCGACCATGCACAGCTTCATGGTCCGCCCTACCGCAGGCCGACACCCGGCCACTGCTCGTCGCTGGAGGTGACGTCGACGGTGATGCCGTCCGGGTCCTCCACCTTGAAGGCGGTATCCTCGATGTTGTTCACGTCCACCGGCACCTTGCCCGACAGCCCGTCGGAGAAGATCTCGTAGCCCATGCCCAGCAGGCGCTGGGCCGCGGCCTCGAGATCGGGCACGCGCACGCCGATGTGCAGGTAGTCGAGCATGCCGCTCACGTGGCCGGGGCGCTCGGGGCCCTCGTGCTGGAAGACGCGGAAGTTGTGATGGCCGTCGCTCAAGTCGAAGGACTTGCCGCGGTCGGCGACGACGGGCAGGCCGAGGCCGTCGCGCCAGAACCGGATGGTGGCCTCGATGTCGGAGGCGCGGACGCCGACGTGGACGAGGGTGGTGGTCACGGTCGATCTCCTGGTGGGGGGAGTGGGTGAGGGGGATGAATCAAGCCCAGATCGAGGCCATCTGCCAGCCGTCGAGGGAGCGCAGGCGGCTGTCGACGCCCCGGGAGCGGAAGGAGACGCCGACGCTGTCCTCGCGCTCGGGATAGACCCGGGCGGCGACGCACTGGCGGCCGTTGACGAAGACCTCGACGACGCTCCGGTCGACGAAGACCCGCAGCTCCAGGGGCTCGTCGGGGGCCAGCCACACCGGCGCCGTCTCCGGGGCGCGGCAGGTCACGTCCGCCGCCAGCGAGGAGTACGACGTCTCCAGGGTGACCAGGCTGTGCCGGCGGCCGTCGCCGAAGCGGTCGTTGAAGCCGCGCTCCCGGAAGAAGGCGATGCGCGTGTGCTCCTCCCGGTCGGGCGAGCGCAGCACGTTCATCTCCACCATGGGCGCGGTCACTGGGTCGAGGCAGGCCCGCAGCTCGACGGCGTCGCCGCTCACCGGCTCGACGAGGACCTCCTCGTTGGCGGGCAGCTTCACGTCCTCCAGGCGCACCCCCTCCCGGCGCAGGGACTCGACGGCGGCCACCGGCTCCATGGACAGCTCGTCCCCGTCCACGGTCAGCCGCCGGGGCAGGGTCATGATCTGGTTCCACCCCTTCGTCGGCTTGCCGGGGTTCATGTTGAAGATCACGATCAGCCCGCCCTCGCCGTCGGGGGTGGCCGACGGCGCGTGCACGCCGCAGGGGACGGAGGCGCCGAAGTTGAACTTGCCGCCGTGGGTGACGACGAGCTTGTCGCGCTCGGTGTCGTAGTCGCCGAGGAGGTACTGGCCGCCGCTCATGTGGCTGAAGAACAGCAGCACGTGGCGATCGCCGATGGGCCAGAAGTAGGGGCAGGCGCCGTCGTCGCCGACGAGCGTGTAGTGGTCGTCCTCGACGAAGGGATGGAGGTACTCCCAGTGCTCCAGGTCGGACGAGCGCAGCAGGAAGTTGGCGCGCACCGGCTTGCCCGCCGGACCCGCGGGCCTGGTGCCGGCCGAGAGCGAGTAGTAGTGGTCCCCCTTCTTCCAGATGCAGGGATCGAAGACGCGGTACGGCAGGGCCGAGCCGTCCGGCGCGGTCAGTGGGACCACCGCCTTGCCTGCGACCTTCTCCCAGTTCAGCAGCAGCGGATCGCTGGAGACGGCGACCATGTTCCCCACCTCGGTGCCGTGGTACATGGCGATGACCCGGTCCTCCTCGACGAAGGTGGCGCCGGAGAAGCACTTGTCCTCGGGACCGGGGTAGATGCAGTAAGGCAGGTCCCGCCAGCGGACCAGGTCGTCAGAGACGGCGTGGCCCCAGTGCTGGCGCGTGTCCTCCGGCGGGTAGGCCTGGTAGAACAGGTGCCAGCGCCCCTGCCAGCGGCACAGGCCGTTGGGGTCGTTGAGCCTCGCCTCGGGATTGACGTAGTGGTAGAGCGGCCGGTGGCGGTCGCCCTCGTAGGCGCGGCGTGCCTCGTTGAGCCGCCGCAGGAGGGGGTTGGCCGCCAGGGCCGCCTCCTGCTCGTCGAGGGTGTCGGGGAAGGTGTACTTCGGGACGAGGGACGTGGTGTCGGTCATGGGGCCTCGCGGTCGGGAAGGGGGAATCGGCCGGGGCGCGAAAGATCGGCACAGGGGCGCGGGTACTCCAGCCACGGACGGCCGTCGTACATTAGCGGGCGGCCTCACAATCCGGAGAGAATCGATGATCGACTTCGAGCGCTCCCTCTTCACCTGGAAGCACCGCCCCTGGACCCACGACCCCCACTACCGCTGGGCCGGAGGATTCGTCGGCGAGGAGGGCCAGTCCTACCACGTGCGCTTCCGCCTGGAAGCCGCCTGCGAGATCCTCGACCCCGGCACGGGCGAGGTGACCCGCCTCTATGCCGGCGCTCCCTGCCGCACCGAGTACACCATCGCCCGCCGCAACATGTTCCAGATCCCCAGCTCCGAGTGGCGTCTCGTCTTCGGCGACGAGGACCGCGTCGACATCGCCCGGCGTCCCAGCTGGGAGCCGGAGCCGGGGGAGCGGAGCCCCCTGTCGGAGTCCTTCGCCGAGACCCGCCTCGACCTTCGCAGACACGATCCGCACAGGGTACTGGCCGACGGCGGCGAGATCGCGGCGGCGACTCTGAGCGGCGACCTGCTGAGCGCGCGCTCCACCTGGGAGGACCGCGAGCGCGGCCTCACAGTCACCGTGGAGTACCCCGTGAACCTGATCAACATCCACGAGGCCGGCGGCGAGTTCCAGGTCTGCACCGGCCCCGTGGTGCTGCCCGACCTGGCCACCTGGGACGGGACCAACGTGTCGCGGGTGTTCATTGCCGACGTGGCGATCACCGCCTTCGACTGGGTCGAGTTCATCCTACGGCGGGAGGTGCAGGCCGCCGACTCCGAGCGCGAGTGGCTCGACCGCCCCCGGGGCCGCGACCGCCAGGAGCTGTGGGATCCGGAGGTGAAGCCGGAGGGCTACCCGCCGCCGCGGCCGAGCCCCACCGTCTACAACGAGACCTGGGAGCTGGAGGCCACCAACGTCGTCCTCGCCGCTCCCAACCGCTGAGAGGCGCGGCCTACTCCGGCTTGCGGGCGCTGACCAGATGGTAGTAGCCGTGACTCTCGGCGGACTCGAAGTCGACGAACCCCGCCGCCGTCAGCATCTCCTCGAGCTCGGAGAGGGTGTACTGCTTCCCCTTCTCGTAGAGCAGCATGGCCACCGAGAAGCAGGCCACCGTGAGGGGTCCGTCGCGGCTCTCGGCCAGGGGCATCTCGTGCAGGAGGATGCGGCCCCCCGGCTCCAGGGCCTCGAAGGCCCGGCGCGCCAGTCCCGCGCACGAGGCGGGGTCCCAGTCGTGGAAGATGTTGCCGAAGAGGGCGGCGTCGTGGCCGCCGGGCCAGGGGTCCCGGAACATGTCGGCCGGACAGGTGGCGACCCGGTCTTCCAGGCCGTAGCCGCCGATGTTCTCGGCGGCGATGGCGCAGACCTCCGGCAGGTCGAGAAGGGTGCAGCGCACCCCGGGGTGGGCCGCGGCGACCGCCGCCGAGAGCGACCCCGAGCCGGCGCCCACGTCGAGGAGCCGCCCCACGCCGGCGAAGACCGGCTGCCGCGCCAGGCTTCCGGCGGCGGGCAGGGTGAGGGCGTGCATGCGGCCGATGAACTCGCGTACCTCCGCCTCCGGGAGCGCCCCCATGGCCACGGCGAGGGGGGCCGCCGGCTCCCCGGAGCGGAAGGCGCCGCGCAACTCCCGGAGGATCGGGTCGTCGTCGCGGCAGAGGCGGCGGCCGAAGGGGCTCGCCGGCAGCAGGTAGGTCTCTCCAAAGTCGGTCAGGGCGAAGCGGCCCCCGCCGTCGTTGCGGGCGAAACCGCGAGCGGCGACGACGGCGACCATCGCCTCGGCGGCCCTCGGAGTCACGCCGAGGGCATCGGCCACCTCCGGGATGGTGCGGGGACTCTCCAGGAGCAGCTCGCAGAGGCCGGCCTCCTGGGCCAGGACCGCCATGGGCGCGGCGAAGCGCCGGTACTGCAGGTCGTAGAGGGACTGGTCCCCGACGGGCGGCGGCAAGGGGAAGGCGCGGGTCATGCGCCAAACTTGCGGCCGCCAGCGCTGCCCGGCCAGCGCCCCCGGCCCGGAGGCGACCCAGATGCTCGGCAAGCCGCCGGCCCTCTCCTGGCGCCTGTCTCCGCCCCGGGGGAGTCCCCGGACCGTCCTCTCGCGCCGGCCGCTCCGCCCGCGCAGTCCCCGCACGGGCGCCCGGGGCATCCAGTCCCGCCTGGGTGCCGGGACCGCCTTCGGGCGCCGGCCGCCCCACCGGAGCCCGCGCCGGGCCCCGCTCACAGGGGATCGCTGCCCGCGCGGTGCCGGGCGCCGCACGCCCCCTCCGAGGAGTCCCCGGCCGAACGCCGGGGGCATGCGGACCCGCGGGACCGCCGGGGCGGGCGCCGCCGGTGAAGATCCTCCACACCTCCTACGACGACCCCCGCAACCCCTGGCTCGGGGGCGGGGGCGCGGCCCGCACCTTCGAGATCTGCCGGCGCCTCGCCGGCCGCCACGAGATCACCGTCGTCTGCGGCTCCTACCCCGGCGCCGCTCCCGAGGAGGAGCGCGACGGCTTGCGCGTCCTCCATCTCGGCAGCCCCCGGTCGTATGCGGTCAGCCGGCTCACCTTCTCGGCGCGGGCAAGCCGCTTCCTGGCGCGCTCCGACGCCGACCTGTGGGTCTACTCCTTCTCCGCTTTCGCCCCCCTGTGGGCGTCGGCCCCGCGCCGGCGGGCCTCGGTCCTCGAGTTCTTCCATCTCATGCAGGAGCACGCCGCCCGCAAGCGCCCCGTCCTCGGGCTGCCGGCCGCCGCCATCGAGCGCTCCACCCTGCGCGCCTACGATCAGGTCATCGCCATCTCGCCGAGTGTCGCCGAGGGTCTGTCCGCCATCCGCGGCGACCAAGGCCTCCACCTGGTCTACACCGGCCTCGACGACAGCTGCTTCCTGGAGGGCGCCGAAGAGGGCGATTATGTCCTCTACTTCGGCCGGCTCGACACCTACACCAAGGGTCTGGACCTGCTTCTGGAGGCCCTCGGACGCGTCGCCAGGCAGGAGGGCGGGGTCCGCCTCGTCGTCGCCGGCCGCGGCACCCCGGAGCGGGTCGCCGAGCTGGAGGAGCTGGCCCGCCGGGCCGGCGTCGAGGAGCGGGTCGAGCTCATCGGCCCGGTGTCGGAGGAGCGGAAGACCGAGCTCTTCCGGCGGTCCCTGTTCAACGTGGCCCCCTCCCGCTACGAGGGCTGGTGCATTGCCGCCGTGGAGGCCTCGGCCGCGGGCAAGGCGGTGGTGGGCACCCGCATCCCGGGCCTGGTGGACGCCGTGCGCGACGGCGAGACCGGACTGCTGGCCGAGGCCGAGGACGTGGAGGGGATCGCCGGCGCCATGCTGCGCCTGCTGCGCGAGCCCGGGCTGCGCGCGGAGCTGGGAGCCGCCGGCCGCCGCTGGGCGCAGCGGTTCCGCTGGGACCGGATCGCCGCCGATCAGGAGAGGGTCTACGAGGAGGTCGCCGCCGGCCTCGGTTCCTGAGCGCAGGACCGGCAACCCCTGGCCCGTCGCGACGCCGCGCCTCGGGCGGTCGGAGGAGAGCCCGGCCCTCGCGATGGTCTGGGCTTCGAGGTCGCCGAGCCGGCCCGAGCCTTCGGACCTCGGGGCAACAGAGGCGGCAAGGGGCCGGTGCCTCCGGGCCGAAGGAGGGTCCGAGGGACCCGGGCACCAGGCCGCGTTGAGCGCCCCCCTGACGGGCGCTTGCCAGCCCCGAGGGGCACCAGGCTGGCCGGTGGTGGCTCGGAGGTCAGGCGCCCGCCAGACCCGCGAACAGGCAGTCCACCGGCATGGGCGGGAAGCTCCCCCGCAGGCCGCCGAGGGAGTAGTGCTCCACCTCCATCATGTGCGGCCTCTTGTCGACCTGGGCCCGCACCTCCTCCCCGGTGCCGAACTGCGAGGCATGGGCGCAGATCGCCGCCAGCTTGCGGTCCCGCTGGCCGCGGATGTCGACGGCGGCCGCCACCGAGTCCGCCGACACCCCGTAGAGATCGGCGTCGACATCGGACATCGTGGCGTCTGGATCCCCCTGGGTGCGGCGCACCGACTCCAGCGGGTAGACCGGGTAGTAGAGGCGCCTCGGCGCCGGCCGAGCGACGCTGCCCGCCGACCAGAAGGCGGCCGTGGCGGCGCGGTGGATGGTGACGTGGTCGACGTGGGGATAGAGGCCGTGGGGGTCGAAGGTGATGATCACCTCCGGCTTCAGGTCCCCGATGATTGGCAGGAGCTGCCGCTCGAGGGCGGTCACCTCCTGGTTCATCAGCGCCCGGGGGTTCCGCCGCCCCACGTCGATGGGGAACCCCGAGTCGCAGTGGTCCAGCCAGATCGGCGGGTGGATCCCCAGGGCGGCGCAGGCCCGTTCCAGCTCGGCCTCCCGCAACCGCCCCCGGGCCTCGCCCTTGGGGTGGCGGTCCGCGTCGATGGCGGGGTGGACGATCTCCCCCTCCTCGCCGCGGGTGGCGCAGACGAGGCGGACCTCGCGCCCCTCGGCGGCGGCCTTCGCCAGGGCCCCCCCGCAGATGAAGGACTCGTCGTCCGGATGGGCGAAGATCGCGAGCAGATTCATCGACCGGCGTTTGTATCGTTTGTATAGCGGATCGGGGCCCCCGGTACCATATATTGTGCCTCACATTGTGCCTCGTCCGGCGGGGGACCCGCCGGGCGCCAAGCTACGCAATCAACCTTCACACCGCTTCACAAGGGAGGCACTCAGATGAAGCGCACTCTTCTTCTCCTGCCGCTGCTGTCCGCCGGCCTCGCCGCCGGACCCGCCGCGGCGGAAGACGTATACGAGATGGAGGAGGTCATCGTCACCGGCTCCAAGCTGCCGCAGACGCCGGGGAACGTGACCCAGAAGATCTCCATCATCACCGCCGACGACATGGGCTCCCTGGTCCAGGGCAACGGCAACCTGGCCGAGCTCCTCTCCTACTCGCCGGGCAACTTCGCCAACGTCCTGTCCCGGAACGACGCCAACTGGGGCTCCTCCGGCGGCCTGGCCCACACCTACAAGGGCTACATGCTCGACGGCCTGCCCATCGACGCCTTCGTCGATCTCCAGAGCCTCGACCCTTGGGCCTTCCAGCGCGTCGAGGACCAGCGCGGATCGGCCTCGGTCCTCTATCCCACCTACCTGGCCATGGACTTCGCCGGCAACCAGTCGCCGCTGGCGGGCACGGCCAACTTCATCCTCAAGGAGCGGGTCCGCAGCACCCGCACCAGCGCCTCGGTCTACGGCGGCTCCTACAGCACGATCGGAGGCCGCTTCTTCCATCAGCGCGCCGCCGGCAACCTGCACCTGTTCTTCGGCGGCCACCACGAGGACTCGGACTACACCGACTACGGCACCGAGGGCTCCTGGCTGCAGATGGACGACAACCCGGAGTACGAGAAGACCAAGCTCTACATGCGCGGCACGTACTACCTCAACGACAGCGGTCAGCGGGCCTCCCTCTATGCCCACCGCACCTGGCACACGGGGGACGCCGGCCGCATCAACCGTGACTTCGGCCACACCTACACCACCCTCAACGCCGGCTACACCCACCCGGTCTCGGACAAGATCACCGCCAACGCCAAGGTCGGCTACCGCGACTACGTGCGGCGCTGGGAGGAGGACGGCATCTGGGAGGATCCCAAGAGCCGCGAGCTGCGCTCCGAGGACGGCGTCGACCAGTCGGTGGTGCCGGCCGATCTCTCGGTCTCGATCATCACCCGCGAGTCGGACGTGCTCACCGTGGGCGCCGACTACCAGCTCGCCTCGTACGCCACACAGCGCGAGACCGGCGAGGTCGCCCCCGGCAACGACGCCACCGCCACCGCCCTCGGCCTCTATGCCCAGGAGGAGTTCCGCCTGGACAACATCACCCTGCGGGCCGGGGCGCGCTTCACCAACATCGGCCACGACATCGAGCTGTTGCAGGGAATGGCGCCGAACGAGACCACCAACTCCTGGACCAAGCTCCTCTACAGCGCCGGGGTGCGCTACAACCAGAGCGAAGATCTCGGCGTCTATGCCAATCTGGGCACCAGCTTCAAGGCGCCCTCCCTCAAGTCCGTGGGCGGCACCGTGCCTCCGGACGGCAAGGGCGGCCACCTGCCCAACCCGGACATCAAGCCGGAGTCGGGCACCAGCATCGACCTGGGCGTGAACTACCGGCCCATGGAGGGCCTGCAGGTCGGCGTGCGGGGCTTCAACATCGCCCTCACCGACCAGATCACGCAGATCGTGGTGCCCGTGGCCGCGGATGATCCCGCGCAGTCCCAGGACATCAACGCCGGCCAGACCACGACCAACGGCGCCGAGCTGGAGGTCACCCACCGCCTCAGCGACATGGTCGAGTGGTTCGCCAACTACACCTACACCAACGCCGAGGTGACCGAGAACGAGGAGTATCCGGACAGGGTTGGCGCCAAGATCAACTTCGTCCCCGACACCGCCATCGGCATCGGGGCCCACCTGACGCTGGCCGAGGGCCTGCGGGCGACGATCACGGCCCAGTCCTACAGCGGCATCTACCAGGACATCAGCACGACAGCCGAGGCCCTCGACGGGTACGTCCTGGTGAACGCCCGCGTCCAGTACGGCGTCAGCACCCGGGACGGGTACGACCTGACCCTCTTCCTCGAGCCCTACAACATCACCAACCAGACCTTCGAGATGCCCTGGGGCTTCCAGGATCCAGGCTTCTCCACCAACGGCGGCCTGATGGTCAGCTTCTAGGTTCATGTCCGCCGACGCTTCCAGCCCCGCGGCGCCCTCCCGACCGGGAGCGGCCGCCGCGGGGCGTTTGTTTTTCCTCTGCCTCCTCCTCTCCGGCGCCCCCGCGGCGGCCGAAGGGGTGGCGGCCACCGACTTCCGCGGCAAGCGCATCGAGCTGGACAAGCCGGCGGAGCGCATCATCTGTCTGCTGGAGAGCGCCCTCACCGGCCTCTACATGCTGGGCGCCGAGGACCGCCTCGTGGGCATCTCCACCAACGTCTACCAGGGCAGCGTCTTCCCCTACTACGCGGCCATGGACGAGCGCATCCGCGACCGCACCCTGGCGACGCCGGGCAACTGGGACTTCGTCAACATCGAGAGCATGGTCGCCCTGGAGCCCGACCTCGTCATCGTCTGGTCGGGGCAGGAGGAGTCGATCGAGGCCCTCGAGGAGAAGGGGATCCCCGTCTTCGGGGTCTTCATCGAGCGCTTCGAGGACATCCACCGGGAGATCACCGCCCTCGGGGAGCTCACCGGCACCGGCGAGCGCGCCGCCGAGCTGCTGGCCATCGCCGACGAGGAACTGGAGACGGTGCGGCGCAAGATCTCCCCGGCCGAGGGGGAAGAGGCGCCCGTCCTGCCGCGCGTCTACTTCATGTGGGCCCAGGGGCCGCTGCAGACGGCCGGCCGCAACAGCACCGTTCAGGAGCTGATCGACCTGGCGGGGGGGACCAACGTGGCCGCCGGCAGCCCGCTGGAGGCCCTGCTGGTGAACCTCGAGAACGTCCTCGTCTGGAACCCCGAGCTGATCGTCATGTGGTGCAACGACCGCCTCGGGCCGGCCGACGTGGGGCAGATGGCCGGCTGGCGCTCCGTCTCCGCCGTGCGCCAAGGGCGGGTCCACGAACTGCCCGATGCCTTCTCCTGCGATTTCTGGACCCTCAAGTACATCTTCACCGTCGAGATGGTGGCCCGCTGGTGCCACCCCGACCGCTTCCCCGAGGACGACGCCGAGAGCCTGCGCGCCGGTCTGCTGAACAAGCTCTACGGCGGGCGCCTCGGAGAGCTGCCGCCCCTGCCGGGCTCGGAGGGCTGATCGAATGACAGACGCCAGAAGCCTGATCCAGGCCGTCGCCGGCCACGCCGCCTCGGTCCTGGAGCTCTGCGCCGACCGCTACAGCGGACATGGCACCCCGATGCTGGCCGACCACGTCGACCTGTCGACGGGGGAGCCCGAGCGCTGGGAGGGCCGCGTCCTCTCGAACCTGGCCCGCCAGCAGCACTTCCTGCGGGTCCTCGTGGGGCTCGACGCGCTGGGCGAGAGCCGCTTCGGCGACGCCGCGAAAAGCTGGATCGGTCACGCCCTGCCGGCGGTCACCGACGAGGGCGGCCTGCTCCACTGGGGCGGGCACTCGACCTACGCCCTGGACGAGGACGGGCCCCTGCCGGGGAACCACGAGCTGAAGTGCGTCTACCCCTTCTACGACTACCTTCACCGGGTCGACCCGGAGGCCACGCGGCGCTTGGTCGAGGCCTTCTGGCAGCGCCACGTCTGGGACTGGTCGACCCTGCTCTTCAACCGCCACGGCGAATACGGGCCGTGGGACCGGTCGCGGGTCTGGGAGGAGGCGGAGTTCCTCGCCGGGCCGGTGCCGATCGTCGACCAGACGGCCCTCTCCTTCATCAACACCGGCAGCGACCTGGTCTACGCCGCGGCGGAGCTCTTCCGCCTCCAGGGCGAGGAGCGGGCCCTGGGCTGGGCGGCGAACCTGGTCTCCCGCTACGACCAGATCCGGCACCCCCGGACCGGCCTGGGCGCCTACCAGTTCAACCACCGCGAGCCCTGCCGGGTGCGCGAGTCCTTCAAACCGCCCCTCGGCGACCGTCCCGACGTCAACGAGGCGACGGTCCTCACCTCGGGGACGATCGTCACCCGGGGCCAGCGGGCGGCCCTGACCTTCCTGAACCTCTACGAACAGCTCGGCGGGGAGCACGGGCGGGTCTTCCTCGACGTGGCCCTCGGCGACCTGCGGGCCCTCAGGGAGTACAGCTGGGACGCCGCCGCGGGCTGCTTCCACCCCGTCCTCTACGACGGACAGCGGCTCAGCGAGCAGGACGCCGAGCAGCGGGGCTACTGCCCGCCGGCCAAGCTGGTCCAGGTGCCGGCCGACGGCGGCGCCCTGCTGACCTGGGCCCGGGCCTGCAGGGTCACCGGCGACGAGGATCTGCTGGAGATGGCCGCGGCCCTGGCCGGCGCCATGGGCTGGACCGGCGAGGGGGGCCCGGTGCCCCTGCCCGCGCCCGGGGAGCGGACCCCCGATCCCGTCTCCGCCGTCTTCGCCCTCCTCGACCTGCACGAGGCCACGGGGGAGACTGCGTATCTCGAGACGGCTGCGTCCCTGGGCCAGGCCCTGGCCGCGGAGCGGACGCGGGACGGCCTGCTGGCCGAGGAGCCGGCCGCCGCCGGCGCCGCCAGCCAGGACAACGTCCTGGCCCTGGCGCTGCTCCACTGCGCCGCGGCCCGGGAGGAGCGCCGGCACCTGGTGCCGCCCTACTATCCCGGCGGCAACCCCTGGGACCCGAAGATCGTGGTGCGCACGGTGGGCCCCCGGGACCGCGGCTGATGCCCGACCGCCGCAGCGTCCTCCTCCTCATCGCCGACGACTGGAGCCCCTTGGCCGGCTGCTACGGCAGCCCCGTCATCCGGACCCCTCACGTCGACGCCCTCGCCCGCCGGGCGACCCGCTTCACCCACGCCTTCTGCACCTCGCCGTCGTGCGCCGCCAGCCGCGCCAACATCCTCACCGGCCACTACAGCCACACCCACGGCCAGTACGGCCACTCCCACGGGGTGCACAACTTCCACACCGCCGCCTCCATGCCGTCGATCCCGAAGCGCCTCGGCGCCGCGGGGTACGCCACCGGCATCATCGGCAAGCTGCACACGCAGCCGGCGAGCGTCTACCCCTGGACCGACGACCTGCAGCGGGTCCCCGGCGGGGGCCGCAACGTCGCCGTCATGGCCGAGATGGCGGCGGGCTTCCTCGCCGACGCCGGAGACCGCCCCTTCTACCTGCACATGGGATTCGCCGACCCGCACCGCGACTTCGGCAACCGCCGGAGCTACGAGGGCGTGGAGGAGACCCGCTACGACCCGGCGGAGGTGCCGGTCCCCGACTTCCTGCCCGACCACCCGGAGGTGCGGGCCGAGCTGGCCGAGTACTACCAGTCGGTCTCGCGGATGGACCTCGGCTTCGGCTTGGCCATGCAGGCCCTGGAGGCGTCCGGCCGCGCCGGCGAGACCCTGGTCATCGTCATGAGCGACCACGGCATGCCCTTCCCCGGCGCCAAGGCCTCCTCCTTCGACTCCGGCCACCACTGCCCGCTGCTGATCGCGCGCCCCGGCGCCGGGGAGGTGGAGTGCGACGCCCTGGTCAACTGGTCCAGCATCGCCCCCACCGTCTTCGACTGGTGCGGCGTGGAGCCGCCGGACGGCCTGCCGGAACGCTCGCTGATGCCGGTCCTCGACCAGGAGCACCCGCCGGGGTGGGACGAGACCTTCCTCTCCCACACCTTCCACGAGGTGACCAACTACTACCCCTACCGCGGGCTGCGGGGGCGCCGCTACAAGTACGTGCGCAACCTCTACCCCGAGCTGACGCGTCCCCTGCCCAGCGACCTGTGGGCCTCCCCCACTTGGAGGGCCGTCGAGCGGGAGGGGATGCAGATGATGGGGCAGCGCCCGACCCGGGCCTTCCTGCGCCAGCCGACCGAGGCCCTCTTCGACATCGAGGCCGATCCCGTGGAGGCGGCGAACCTCATCGACGAGCCGGCCCTGCAGCCGGTGGCCGAGGAGATGCGGAGCAAGGTGAAGGAGTTCCGCCTGCGGACGCGGGACCCGTGGGTGCTCGCCTCCCGGCAGATGGGGGAGACGGGGCTGGAGGGGTAGCGGCCCCCGGGGCGGCGGCCGGCCCTCAGGGCTGGTAGGGTGATCCGGTGCGGCGCAGCTGCTTGGTGATGGCCAGCTGCACCGTGCAGTAGTCGCCGATGTACTCGGTGGCGAACCCCGGCCGCGCGTCGGCGATGGTGCCGACGATCATGTTGGCGTACTCGTAGGTCGTCTCGTAGCGGTCGATGATGAGGGCCACCATCTCGATCCAGGCCTTCTTGAGCGCCTCCCCCCAGTTCGGTCCGATGCCCCCCGTGAGCCACTCCTCCGCCTCTTCCACGTGGCGGGTCTTCTCGACCACGGGGCTGGCGTTCGGGAAGCCGGGGGAGCGGTCGACGCGGATGGTGACAGCCGCGTCGATCTCGACGCCGGCGGCGGTCAGCTCGCCCTCGCCCATGCGCGCATGGGTGTCCCCCATCGACAGGTAGCCCCCCGGCTTCTGGGCGCGGATGTGCACGGTGCTTCCCGGCTGGATGGAGTTGAAGTCCATGTTGCCGCCGTGGTCGATCGCATGGGGGGCCACCGACGCCAACTGGATGACGCCGACCATGGGCCGGACGGGCACGACGAAGTCCGGCGGGAAGTGGATGAGGCCGTCCCGCACCGGCGCCACCGCCCGCCAGTAGCCCCAGTGGGGCCCGGCGTTGCGGTAGAAGCCGTAGGGCCCGCACTCCATGTCGAGGATCTCGATGGCGACCCAGTCGTCGGGCTCGATCCCCTCGATGACGAAGGGACCGCCGTGGCGGGAGTGACGCGGGGTGTTGGCGGCCACGATCATGCCGGCGCGGGTCTCGCCGGCGGCCTCGTAGTCGTGGTCGGCGCCGCCCACGGTCTCGACGACGACCGTCTCGCCCAGCTTCAGGGTGCCGCGCGGCTGTCCTCGCTCCGGGTCGTCGGGGCCGGAGTAGCAGGGGGTCCGTGTGAAGTGTCGCATGGGCTACGGAGCGTACGGGTCCTCCGCGTCGAGGATCCTGCCCAGCGTCTCCTCGTCGCCGAAGCGGTTGATCTCGTCCTCGTAGGTGGCGTTCTCGGTGCGCACCTGCGCCACGTGCCAGAGGATCCACAAGGCCACGCCGACGACGAACATCAGTCCTTCCAGGCCCACGAAGGGATAGAGGGGGCCGATCTCGGAGATGTTGCCGGCCCAGCTTGTCACGTTTCCAGTAGCCATGACTCTCTCCTGTGCGTTCCGAAGCGGTTCAGGCCTTGCCGAGCTCCTCGCGCTCGGCGTCGATGATGCCCTGCTCCTCTTGGGCCCGGTCGTGGGCGGTGGCGTAGTCGAGACCGGCCAGCTCGATCTGGCGCGGGATGCGCAGGATGCCCGCGGCGCTGAGGATCTTCGCCGCGATCCAGCCGGGGATGAAGCCCAGCACCAGGAACATGATCAGGGCGCCGGCGATCTGCCCCAGGGGATTGATGCTGGCGAAGCTCTCGTCCGGAGACGACGGATAGCCCCAGAGCACGAAACCGCAGATGACGACGCCGAAGAAGCCGGCGTACCCGTGGACGGCCACGGCGCCGACCGCGTCGTCGATCCGGAACCGGCGCTCCACGAAGTAGTGGACCTTGTACATGAAGACCACGCCCAGGGCGGCGATGATCATCGCCTGCACCGGGTGGTAGAGGTCGTTGCCGGCCGAGGCGGCGATGATCCCGGCCAGACCCGCCGAGTAGGTCCAGTAGGCGTCCCCCCGGGAGATGATGTATCCCGCCAGAAGCCCGCCCGAGAGGGCCATGAGGAAGTTCACCGTGATCGCCGACAGGGTGGTGGGCGCCAGGTAGATGTTTGTGGCGGAGTAGAAGGTGCCGTCGCCGCTCTGCACGTCCCACATGGGCACGTTGCAGGCCACGTAGAAGCCCCAGAAGCCGGTGTAGATCAGGAAGAGGCCGATCGTCACCAGCCAGGGGTTGCGGGGGTTCAGGCTCCGCGGGGTGCCGTCGGGGGCGAACTTGCCGATGCGCGGTCCGAGAACGACCAGCACGCCGAGGGCGAAGCCGCCGGCGATGGCGTGGATCACGCCCGAGGCGTAGGCGTCGTGATAGCCGAGGACCTTCACCATCCAGCCTTCGGCGTGCCATCCCCAGGCCGCGTCGATCACCCAGAACACGGACCCGATCAGGATCGCCAGGATCCAGAAGGCCGACGAGCGGATGCGCTCGATCACCGATCCCGAGACGATGGAAGCCGCCGTCCACGAGAACAGGAGGAAGGCGGCCCAGAACACGCCGTTGATCCGGGCCCAGCCGTCCGGGTCGCCGGCGCCTCCCATGTGGGGCCCCATGAGCTGGCTCCAGGCCGTCGCGTGGGGCGCCTCCACCAGCCCGCCGGTGATGCCGGGGCCGTTGGGCAGGGCGAAGTAGATCCACCACCCGAAGAAGAAGAATGTGATCGTCACCAGGGGGATCAGCATCGTGTTCTTCATCAGGGTGTGCATGTGGTTCTTGTGGCGGGAGACCCCCACCTCGTACATGCAGAACCCCACGTGGATGAAGAACATGAGCACCACCGTGATCCAGTAGTAGAACTCGGTGAAAATGGTGGTCAGGGAACCAAGCTCGGTGGTCATGCTCTCCTCCGCAGGGCTTGGGGCGGAACGGGTTGCGGCCAATAAACGGCGGGAGGAGCGGGGGGATCAAGGGAAAAGCGGGCAGGCAGGCAGCTGGATCACCCTCCCGGCGAGGGAAGGTCGATCCGCCAGATGCCGGTGGCCTGTCTCGCCATCCAACCCTGATGGGCGCGGATCTTCTCCACGGTCCAGGTATCGAAGTCCTCTGCCAGCTTGCGCGTCGTGGCAAAGCCGCTCTCCTGGTAGACCGGCCGCTTCCGGGGGTATCCCGAGTTTCCCAGATCGCGATTCGCCGCGGCCTCCAGCAAGGTCATGTTCCCGAGACGGTAGGTGGAGGCCTCCCGCTGCTGATCGTCGAACTGTTGCCACTCGTCGCCGGGATTCTCCGGCAACACGTGCTCGATCCCGAACCTGGCGCTCTCGGACTCGAAGCGCTGTCCCGACAGCTGCGCCTCGAGCCGCAACAGGATGAAACGCACAACCTTGTTGTTGCGGGAGCTCGTGGTTCGCAGGGTCTTGTCCGCAAAGGCTGCTCTGAACTCCGCATCTGCGGGATAGACCGGACGCAGTTCCGCGATCGCGGCCTCGGCGCCGTCAATCCTTCCTGACGAGATCCCGCGGGCGACCTGGTTGTAGACCACCTCCTGCTCATTGCTCTGCCGGCTGCAGATCACGTTGTATCGAAACGACACCACCGCGATCGCCCGCAGGAGTCGCCTGAAGCCGGCGCGATCGCCTTCCTCGAGCCGTTCGAAGGCCGCCAGCAACACGGCCAGAGGCTGGCGCACGTTGAACATCTGCAACTGGGCCAGGCCGTCCCGTTCCTCTGCCGTCCAGAGGTCCTCCTCCGGGTTGCGCAAGGCCGCATAGACCCGGGCGCTCCGGTCCATGGCGCGGATCAGCTCGAACGCTGCTGACCGGTCGCGGATGGCGTCGCGAATGACCTTGAACAGATCCGCCTTGCGCACCAACTGGTTTCGGCTGTTCCAGAAAACCCGCAGGTACTCCGGAAGGCTCTCGCTGCCCAGCAGCCCGACGATGCCCTCCCAGCGGTCTTCCAGGGCCTTGATCTCCGATTCGTGGGCATCGCCCCGGGAGACGACGGAGAACAGGTAGTTCTTCAGCAGATCGGTGGCCGACAGACGCACGCCACGCGCGTTGAGCGTCTCGAAGACCTTGAAGGCGTTCAGTTCGTCGGTGACGGTGATGATCGTGAAGAACAGCCTGTCCACCGCGCCGTCGACGAAACGCGCCACCCCCTCGCCGTCATCGCCCGAGCGTTCCTCGATGCGCTCCCTGAACCAGAGAAAGGCCCGGCGCAGCAGACGTTCCGATGCGTTCAGCCCTCTCTGCGGCAGGTCCTCCAGGGGCACCAGGTAGTTCTGGTAGAAACGATCGTTGTGCCGGTTCAGGGTCAGCTTGGAGCGGGACACCAGGCTCACCGGATCCAGGTAGCCGATGTAGTTGCCGCGCAGCTGCTCGGCGCGCCGCCGCTGCGGGTCATCCGGATCATCGGACCGGGACAGGTGCGTCAGATGCGCCACCGCGGCCAGCATCAGCAGGCTCAGCGTGGTCATTCGCTGCTGCCCGTCGATGATCTCGAAGGCCCTGTTGTCGGCTGATTGCAGCACGAGGTAGCCCATGTAGTGAGCCGGCTCCGGCTCCTCATCGAAGAGCGCGACGATGTCCTGCCAGAGATCGTCCCATTCGTCCGGCCCCCAGGAGTAGTCGCGCTGGAACATGGGCACGCGATAGCTCAGCCCATTGCCCATCAACTGGCGGAAAGTGTTGTTGGCGGTGTTGAAGTTCATGCGGTCCTCAGACGAGCGCCTCCGCTGGGACAGAGCTTTTCGGCTGCCCGTTCTCCTCCAACTCCCAATGCCGCGACGGCCGCTCGCAGGGGAGTTGATCCCTGCTCAGGCACAAAATCTACTGCCCGCCGCCTCCCGCCGCCGACTCAATCCCAGGGATCCACCCCCGCCAGCTTCCGCCCCAGACTCGTCAGCTCGGCCGTCTTCCCCTCGCGGGCCTCGCGTTCCTCGGCGTAGCGGCCGAGCCCTGACAACCGCCGCTGCCAGAAGTCGGTGCGCTTCTGCCGCGCCTCCTCGCTGTCGCCGGCGGGACCCATGGTGATGTACTGCGCCACCCGGGGACTGTCGCCGCGGTTGAGGCTCGCCGTGTGCGGCAGGGCGGTGCGCCAGATCACCAGGTCCCCCGCTTCGGCGCCGATGCGCCGCGTGCCCAGGGCCAGCAGGTCCTGCCCGCGGGGATCGGCCCCTTCCGGCAGCTCGTCGAGCCACCCCTCCAGGCGCTGGTGGAACCCCGGCACGCAGACGAAGGCCCCCTGCTCGGCGGGCGTGTCGTTCAGGTAGAGCACGCCCTGCACGCCGAAGGGCAGGGGACGGTTGTCCAGGGAGGCGTCCCAATGCAGGCCGTGCTCGGGGGCGTCCTTGTCCCGGGCCGGCGGACTGATGCTGGCCCGGTCGTGGCTGACCCACAGCCTGTCATTGCCCCAGACCTGGCTGAAGGCGCGGTGGACCCGGGGGGCGGTGCGGTTGTCCCACATCGTCTGGTGCTGGTAGATCTCGACCATGATGCCGCGCCGGTCCTCCGGGTACCAGGTCCCGGGATCGTCCGGGTCCATTCCGGTAAACGCCCACACCGCCCGCGCCGTACGCTCGGCCTGATCGCGGTCGATCACCTGACGAGCGACGACATACCCTTCTTCGGCAAAGGAATCGAGCTCTTCCCTGCTCAGGACATCCATTGAGGTCTCCCCCTCTCGCTGGCTGGTTCGTTCAGGATGCGTCACGATGCCGTAGTTGGCGGCGAACCGCCGCCGCTACTCGACATGTTGTCCGAAGGTGCTGCCGAGCAGTCCCTCGAGCGTGGGTGTCACCTGCCAGAAATCCCGTAGCTCCCGGTACTCCCGGACCAGGTCCGGGTCGCCGGGCGGCAGTCCGCGCCGGGCCCGGATCAGCAGATTCTTCGCGGTATGTTCGGGATCGACGAACTCGACGACGCTGGTGCGATAGCCCATGATGCGCAGCGTCAGCGCCCGCAGGGCATCGGTCAGGATCTCGGCGGTGCGCTGCTTGAGCACGCCATGGCGCAGCACCGGCTGGAACAGCGGGGCCCGGAGTTGCGGGCGCAGCTCGTGCTGGCAGCAGGGCGCGGCCAGGATGATGCGGCTGTCCTGCAGGATCCCCTGGGCCAGGGCCTCGTCCGTGGCGGTATTGCACGCGTGCAGACTCAGCACCAGGTCCGGGGGGCGCTCCAGCACGAGATCGGAGATGGCCGCCGTCCGAAAGCTCAGGCCGGTCCAACCCAGCTCGTCCCGCAGGCGGTCGCACTTGGTCACCAGTTCGCGGTCTCGGTCGATTCCGATGACGCGGACCGGACGGCCCTGCATGTGGTGCAGGTAGTGATAGGCGGCAAAGGTGAGATAGGCGCGGCCACAGCCGAAATCGACGATCTCGAGGGGCCGATCCGATCCATCCGCTTCTTCCACCACCTGTGACACGATCCGGAGGAACTCGTTCACCTGGCGGAACTTGCCCTGCGCGGGCGGACGCACGCGGCCGCCGGCGTCCATGATGCCAAGGGCCTGCAGGAGGATGTCCGGCGTCCCACGGGGCAGCGCATGCTCCTTCACGCGGTCATGGGCGATGGGGGGCCGGCCCGACAGCGACGGCGGCGTGCGGTCGATGAGGGGCCTGTTCCTCCTGGTGACCCGCACATAGAGGTCGCCGGAGGTCGCCTGCAGGTGGAACTGGCGGAACGGCAAGGCGAGCGCCTCGTCCAGCTTCTGCTCCAGGTGCGGGTCCGCGCAGTTCTCGGTGATGTCCCTGCGCCCATCGAACCAGGAGAACTGCATCCGCGGCTGCCCCTGAACCAGGACGGGGCGAACCACCGCCTTGTGCCATTGGAGATCGCTGCCCTGGCGCTTGCCGCTCATCGTCAGACGGAGGAAGGTCGCGCTCTCGAGGACCGAGGCGCGCAGCATCTCTCGATAGTCGCTCTCCGTCATGGGAGCAGGACCCGGCCGATCAGCTCTCCCGCCGACGCCGCGCCGCCTCTCGTTCGCTCTCCCGCCAGGCCCGGTACGCGGGCGTGTCCACGTGATCGTGCAGGGTCGCCCGCGCGCGGTAGGGCACGTAGCTGCCGATGTGCCACAGGGTGTTGCGGTAGAGGCAGAAGTCCCCGGCCCCGAGGTGCAGCTGCCGGGCGCCGGGCAGGGAGAGGCAGTATTCCAGGCAGGCGCGCTCCCGCTCCTCGGAGGTGAGCCCGTCCAGCTCCGGCCGAGGCACCGGCCGGTCGGGGAAGCGCGCCACCTCGCCGGGCAGGTCGGACCGCAGGTGGGACCCGGGCACGACCCACGTGGAGGAGTCCTCGTAGAGGGCGCAGTTCAACTGGTTGAAGAGCGCCGGGTCGCGGTAGTCGGCCTCCCAGCGCTCGCGGTCGAGGTCGAGGACGTTGTCGCGCCAGTCCCGGTGCCAGTGGGTGCACCAGGGCTCGTCCGCCGGCTCCAGCAGCACCCCCAGGCCGTCGCGCAGGCCGTAGGTGTGCTCCGGCGACAGGGTCCGGTGCACGGCGTCCACCAGCTCCGGCAACTCCGCGAAGTCGGTAAAGGGCCGGTGATCGAGGTCGTGCTCGAAGACCGGCTGCAGGCGCTGGGCCTGCGGACCCGAGCGCTCGCGGGCCAGCTCCCGGGCCCGCCGGCAGACGCGGCGCAGGTCGGTCAGCAGCGGCGGCGGCACGATCCCGGCGAAGACCGTGTATCCCCGCATGCCGTGCTCCTCGATGTGGCGCTCGCTCCAGGTCCAGGCCACGTCAGCCCATCTTCAGTGAGATCCAGTTGGTCACCAGCTCGACCATGGGGGCGGCATCGTCGCTGAAGACGTGGTCGGCGCCTCTCCGCGCCACCAGCTCCGCCCGCGGGGCCCGGCCGACGATGTCCTGCGAGTCCTGCAGGGGCACCACGTCGTCCTCGGTCCCGTGATAGAGCAGCCACGGCACGGAGATGTCGGCACCCTTGTCGGCGACCGAGCCGATGGCCGCCATGTCCCGCATGTAGGCGCCGGAGAGGGGGCAGTCGGGCTCGTCCCACATGCAGCCCTCGTCGGGGGTGACGTCGCCGAACTCGCGCTCGGCGAAGGCCCGGGTGTGGACCATGCCGGCCAGGGAGACGAGCCAGCCGATGCGGCGGTCGAAGCTGGCCCGCAGCACCCCCACGGCGGCGCCCATGCTGTGGCCCACGTAGCACAGGGGCCGCTCGCCGACGGCGGCCAGGACGCTGCCCAGGTCGTCGACCTCCTTGGAGATGGTGCACTCGGCGAAGCGGCCCTCGGAGTCGCCGTTGCCGGCGAAGGAGAAGCGCAGGGCGTGGAGGCCGGCCGCCGACAGCCCCTCGGCCAAGGCCGCCACGAAAGGCCGGTCCTTGTTGCCGGTGACGCCGTGGCCGATGACGACGAGGCCCTCGCCGCGGCCCTCGTGCAAGGTGTAGTCGAGCCTCTCGCCCCGGGAGTTGCGGATCTCGCCGAACATGGGGTTCCCCTTCAGCCGCTGCGCACGACGATGTCGCGGTCGGCGCCGGCCAGCGGCATCTCGACCCAGGCGCCGCCGGCGCGGTGGGAGGCGTGGAAGGCGACGATCGCCTCCAGCGTGCGCACCGCCTCGGAGGCGTCGTAGCCGAACGGTCCCGCCCCGTCGAGCCAGTCGACGATCTCGGCCACGGCCCGGTCCATGCCGCTGTCGGGGGAGTCGTCGGGAATCAGCTCGCGGTCGTCGCCGCGCACGATCTCGATGTCGCGCTTGCGGCAGGTGGCGTAGCCCTCGGTGCCGTGGTAGCGGTGGCGGGCCGGCGCGGTGCCGTAGTCGGCGCCGTCGACCATGCAGATCAGGTCCCCGCTGGGCCCCTCGCCGTCCCCGGCAAGGTCGCGGCCGAGGCGCAGCATGCCCCAGCCTCCGGGATCGGCGAAGTCGGGGCCGCGGCAGTCGGGCTTCCCGGACAGGTCGAGGGTGCCCGCGACGGCGGTCACCGGCAGGCCGGTGACCATCTGCACGGCGTCGAACTGGTGGGTGCCCACGTTGCCGAGGCGTCCGGACGTCCACTGCACCGACGCCGAGGTCAGGGTGCCGAGGGCGCCCTCGGCGATGCGGTCCCTCAGCTGCCGGTAGCCGGGGTGGAAGCGCAGGTTGTGGTTGATCACCAGCAGGGTGCCGGACCTGGCGCAGGCGGCCAGCATCTCCTCGGCCTCGGCCAGGGTCGCCGCGATCGGCTTCTCGCAGTAGATGGCGCGCACGCCCGCTTCCGCCGCCGCCGCCGTGATCTCGGCGTGGGTGGGGGTGTAGGTGGCCACCGAGAGGATGTCCAGGGGCGCCGTCTCGCGCAGCATCTGGCCCCAGTCGGCGAAGACGGGCGCCCCGTAGGCAGCGTGGAAGCGCTCGCGGCGGCCCTCGTCGCGGCTGCTGCCGGCGACCACATCGACCCGGGGATGGCCGCGCAGGGCTGCCACGTGGGTGCCGTCGAGGTCGACCACGCGCTGGCCGACGCCGTCGCCCGACACCTGGTCCGCGCCCCCGATGAAGCCCAGCCCCACGATCGCCGAGCGGTACCTCGTCTCTTCGGACATCTCTCCTCCTTCTCTCTCGGATTCAGGTTCCCATCCCGCCGCCGAGGCCGAGGACGCGGGCGCAGGCGCCGCCCATGATCGCCGCCAGGTCTTCGGCGGAGAGGAACTCGCAGTACTCCTCGATCCAGCGGCGCGACTGGCGGTAGGTGCAGAACCGGTTCTGGAAGGGCATGTCCGTGCCCCACAACAGCCGCCCCGCGCCGATGCGCTCCACCATCTGTTCCAGGGTCGGCCACAGCTCCCGGTACGGGTAGTCGAAGAGGTCGCCCAGGCGCACCGGGAAGCAGACCTCCAGGCTCAGGCTGGGGTTGTCGAAGGGGGCCCAGACCCCCTCGGGCAGCACGACCCGCGTCGGCGAGCCGGAGGGCTCGTCGTCGAGGAACAGGCGCCACGGGAAGCCGTGGGTGAGGCTGCACGGGACCTCCGGCCAGCGCTCCATCCAGCGCGCCAGGATCCCCAGCTCGGCCAGGTAGCCGCGGCGCCGGCTCTCGAGGCCCTGGGTCACCGAGGCCTCGCCGGGGCCGGTGCCGAGGGTGAAGAACACGGGCACCCCGAGGCCGGCCACCGCCTCCCAGAACGGGCGCAGGTGCTCGCCGTCCCACGGGTCGGAGCGGTAGTAGTAGGCGTGGGGCGGGTTGAACTTGATGGCGTGCAGCCCGTGCTCTTCCACGGCGGCCACGGTCTCGGCGATCACGGCGTCCAGCTCCCCCGCCAGGCGCCACTCGTCGACGGGGGCCATCGAACAGATCCGCTCCGGGTCCACGGCCACCGACTCCGCCTGGAAGGCCGCGCCGCGGCCGAGCATGGCGTCCACGTGGAGCAGGGCCTTGTCGACGCCGGCGTAGTCCATCTCGGCGATCAGGTTGTGCGGGGTGTATTGCAGATGCGCCAGGTTGGGCGGGTAGAACTGCTTGGTGTAGTCGTCGCCGTCGATGGTCCACACGACCCGCCCCTTGTCGTGATCGACGCGGAAATCGACGTCGGGCAGGTGGTCGAAGTCCATCGCCCCGCCGGGGGCGGCCAGCACCTCGGACGAGGCGGGGGCGCGGTCGCGGATGCGCCAGGCCGGCTGGTGGTGGGAGGCCTGCCCGCCCTGGACCCACTTGAGGTGGTCGGCGGCGGTGGCGTGGCCGGCGGGGGCGTCGCCGGGGGGAAAGCAGTAGGCGTGGGAATCGATGACGGTCACGACAGCTCCCGCGAGAACTCGTAGGTCCAGTCCACCACGTGGAAGCCGTGGTTGGTGTAGAACAAGAAGGCGCGGTCGTTGCTCAGGGCGGTGCTGATGGCGCCGTGGCGGTAGCCGCGCTCTCGCGCCAGGAACATGGCCTGGGCCAGCAGGAACCGCCCGAGGCCCCCGCCCTGGTGCTCCTCTCTCACGCCGAGCCAGTCGCAGAAGGCGAAGTCGTGGGCCTCGTCGGCGGACGGGGAGGAGTCGGCCCCGCTCACCAGGACGCACGTGCCCATGATCTCGTCACCCTGGAGAGCCCGAAGCCTCAGCCCGGGCAGGCGGCCCTTCCCCGGGTGCTCCTCCACGCCCAGGTCGAAGTCCAGGCCCTCGGGTTGGACCCCCGGCTCCGGCTGCATCTCCGGCCAGTCGAGGAAGACCTCGCCCCCCGACCGCGCATAGCCCCGGAAGCGCACCAGGGCCTGCACGTGATCCAGGTGGTCGGACAGGTAGGCGTGGGAGAAGCCGTAGAACGGGTAACGCCAGATCTGGGGCATGACGGTGCTGTGCCCCAGGCCTCGCTCCCGCATCCAGGACTCGGCGGCCTCCAGCAGGGCATCGCCCACGGGGCGCTGGCCGCGGCGGTAGGCGAGAAAGCGGATCACGCCCCGCTCCTGCTCCTGGTGCTCGTCCGCCGCCTGCCGGCCCACGTGGACGAAACCGTCGCCGCCGCTGCCGGCCACGAGGACGGCCTGCTCCACGAGCCGCCTGCCGTCGTGCTCGACCTCCGCTTCACCCAGAATCCCGCCCAAGGCGGGGGCCGCCACCGGCCAGCAGTGGGGAACGCGGCCCACGAGCAGGTCGTTGTAGAGGTCGAGGACGCCCTTCAGGTCGTCCGGGCGATAGGGTCGTACCGGAATCGTCATGGCCGTTGAGAAAGAAGACAAAGCAAGGCGTCACGCTCAACTGACAAGAGCTGCCTTCCGGGCATGGGTTCCCGGTGCAAATAATGCATCCTGGCTGCCCGTGCACGCCTGCACACACCACGTGTGCGGTAGTGAACATCTCGGCCGGGCCCGGTGGCTCCTCACCAGCCCGCCCGGCGGCCGACCCGGGCGCCTTGGAAATCTGAGACTCGTATCAGGAATTCCCTGCGGCGCAGCTCCCGCCGCCGATCATCATCGAAGAGCGGGAGAGTCCCATGGGCCTTGTCTCTATGTGATTGATTATGAAGAAGTTGAATCCGATCGGCGGCGGACCGGTCAGGGGCCCGGGGGGTGCCCAGGGGGCAGCGGACACCTCAGGAGGGGCCCCGAGAAGGAGACCGGGCCCCCCGCCGGCCGCCCACCGGACCGGATCGACGGGACCAGGGGCCCAATACCGCTTGGCACGGAATTTGTATGTGCTTTCCGCGAGACGACGAAGTGGGACGGCAGCAAGGGAGGAAGCGATGTCGAACTATCGCTACATGGGCGCCAACGGCAGCGACGACGAGATCACCGTCATCGAGGACAAGAGCATGTTCGTCAAGGACGGAGACGGCAACTGGTCGCCGGGCTTCCAGTTCATCGACAGCCGAACGGTGAAGGCCCATCCCTTCATCATTGAGGTCCTGATCCAGGACTCCGAGCGGCTGTGGTCCATGGACGAGGTCCTCGCCGAGTTGGAGAGCGAACCCGTCAACTAGAGTCCGGGGGCGCCCCGGACCACCCTGCCGCGCCTCACCCCCGCTCCACCATCGGCAGCATCTTCTTCCAGGCCGGGTCCGCGTAGAACCGGTGCCCCTCGCCGCCCACCACGAGGTGGCAGCGGTCCTCGGCCCCGGCGGCCCGGTAGATCTCCTTCAGACGGCGGAAGGCCTTGCGCACCCCCTTGATGGGGAAGATGGCGTCCTCCCGCCCGGCCACGCAGACCACCGGCCGCGGCGCGAAGAGGCCCATCACGTCGGCCATCTCGGCGTCCTGCAGCAATCCCGGCACGTAGTTGTCGGCGCAGTGGTAGATCGACATGATCGAGTCGCGGAAGGTGCAGAAGTAGCAGGAAGGCATGGCGAAGCGCAGGCGCGGCAGGGTGGCGGCCGCGAAGAGGCTGATCGTGCCCCCCCCGGAGTTGCCCATGACGCCGACGCGCTTCCAGTCGACGTCGGACCGCGTCTTCAGGTAGTCCAGCCCCCGGTCGACGTCGAAGACGCGCTCGCCGATCAGGGTCCTCCCGAGCATCAGGGCGTGCATGGCCGCGTCGTGACAGCCGTGCTGGGAAACCCTCTCCTGGTGCTGCTCCCGGCGCTCGCCGAAGGAGCGCTGCTCGATGCACAGGGCCGCGATGCCACGGCGCATGCAGCCGAGGCCGAAGTCGCGGTCTCCGTCGACCTCCATCTCCCGGGTCTCGTCCTCCCTCTCGACCGCGATCGAGCAGTGGGCCCCCGTCGTGTGCCCCTGCACGCAGACGAACCACGGCAGCGGCCCTTCCACGCCCTCCGGCAGGCAGACGTAGGCCATCACGTCGGCCCGCGGCTCGGCGCGGAAGAGGATCTTCTCGATCGTTCCCAGCTCGTGCCGGCGCTTCCACAAGGAGCGCACCCGCAGGGGCTCACGCTCCCCCGGCGGCAGTCCGATGCGTTCGCGCACCCGGCGCCGCAGCCGGCGCTGCCAGGCCGTCACGTCGCCGCCGTCGAAGGCCAGGGCCGGCTCGGTGCGGTCCATCAGCCAGCGGTGGTGGAGAGAGGGCGAGAGCTGGGGGTCGGAAGAGCGGGTGCTCCTTGCCATGGGGGATCTCCGGGTGTGGAACGCAGAAGCGGTTGGTGGCGACAGGGGCGAGCCCAGCTGCCTGGGCCTGCGGAAGGCCGCTGCCCGAGGGACACGGGGCCGTCCGCCTCAAGGTCCTGACGGCAACACCCACGAGTTGATAACTGGCCGATTGGCTTTCGACCGCGGGGTCATTATCCTTTGCGGATGATGCCCGACTGCCCCAGGGTTGCGGCCAGACTCGACCGCCTCGTATGGCCCTCCAACGGGCACCCCGCGCGCCGCTAGCCCGGGCCTATCATCGGAAGGGTCACACGCTGACACAACGGCGCCGACTTGAGATGCAACTCAAGGCCTTTAACCTGGCGATGGAATCGACCGAGTGGCGACGGATGACGGACGCAATCCAAGCTGCCAAGGACCGCGGTTTATTTCCGCATGGGCGCCGTCTCTGGTTTCAACCCGGGGGACCAGAACAGAGGGCAGATTGGAAAGTGACCAGGGAGCTAAAGGTCTCAATCTCCCAGTTCCAAGTAGAATACGACCGGATCCTCAAACTTCTCAGCCGCGGGACTCGGCCGCGGGGACCGGCTTGGGGTCCGACGAATGATCCGCTCGAGGACTTCGCCAGCGACGCTGGCGACTGATTCCTCACTCTAGAACTGGGTATTGAGCACCCCCAGCGCCCGGTCCCTACTTCCAGGGGGCCGGGCGCTTCTCGTTCACCATGAGAGCGCCGCCCCCGCCGCAGGCCGCGGCCACCTCGTCCGCCGACAGGGCCCGGCCGTGGACGCGCACATCGGCCAGCCATCCCCGCAGGCCGGCATGGCACCCGGCGCCGACGCGCAGCGGCACCCCGGCGTCCACGTCGTAGTCCTCCGGGGCGAAGGCCGCCGAGCGGCCGGTGGGCCTCCCGTCGACGAACAACTCCAGCCGCCCCGAGCGGCGCACGGCGGCCAGGTGGTGCCAGCCGGGGCTCAGGACGTCGTCGAAGGTGGCCATGGCGCCGGCGCGCAGGCTCCACACCCGCCCCGAGGGCAGGGTGCCCGCAAAGAGCTGGCCGTCGAACACGGACATGGACCACACCCGCCGCAGGACCACTCCGGGAGTGGCGTCCAGGGTGCCCACGTAGGAGAAGGCATCCCCCCCTCCGTCGGCGGGGTCGTGGCGGTAGACGATGCCCATGGGCAGGCCGCCGACGTAGAGCTTCTGGTTGCAGACGGCCATGGCCATGATCTCGCGCTCGTAGCCGGGACGCGTCAGCTCCGTCCAGACGCCGTCCTCGCCGCGGCGGTGCACGGTGCCGCACGGCCAGGTGCCCACGTGCAGGCGATCGCCGTAGACCGCGGCCGAGTAGGTCTGGGTCGAGCCCTCCGGATGGCCCCAGTCCTCCCAGCTCTCGCCGCCGGCGTAGCGCAGCACCGGCCCGCCGTTGACCAGGGCCAGCAGATGCCCCTCGAAGACGGCGAAGGAGATCAGCCGCTCGTCGGGCCCCACGTAGCGCCAGTCCTTGCCGCCCTCGTACACGAAGGCGCCGCGCCGGTGGAAGCTGGTGCAGTAGAGGCGTCCCTGGAACTCGGTGAGCGCCGAGGCCTGGTCGGCCTTGCCCGTGGCGTAGCCCGCGACTTCCACCTCCTCGGGCGTGGCGTCCTCGCCGCCCGGCCGTCCGCAGTCGACCCAGGCGCCGTCGCCGTCGACGCGCCACACCGTGCCCCCCGGCCGGTTGTTGCGCACCGGCCCCAGGGCGGAACCCTGGGGCATGTAGCGCCCTGTACCGCAGTAGAGGCCGCCGTCGAAGCGGGCGACGGCGTCGACGACGCTGGACCCGTCCGGCGCCCCTCCGAGGTCGTGCCACAGGTCGCCCCCGCCGAAGCGCCACAGGTGGCCGCGCTCGTCGGCTTCCATCTCGAAGGTGCCGGCGAACAGGTCGCCTCCCGAGGTGTGCAGGGCCGCCACGTGCACGGCGGCCCCGGGGCGGCCCCGGTCGACCCACGGCGTGGGCTGCAGGAGCGGATCGGCGCACGGATCGGCGGCGTTGGGCAGCCGCCCCGCGTCGATGCCGAACTGCAGGCCCCGCAGGTTCGCCTGGCTCGTGGAGGTGACGCCGCTGTGGCTGACGCAGGAGAGGGCGAAGCCGCGGCGCGACACGGGGTCGAAGCGCGATACGAGGTCCCCCACGGTGCCGCCGTCGGCGGCGGGGTTCAGCCACAGATCGACGCTGAAGTCCCCGGTGCCGAGGGCCGGGGTGTCCGCCGACGCCAGGGTCATCCCCTCGCCGTCGAAGCGCCGGGCACGCGCCGGGCCCCCGGCCGGCGCCTCGGCGTCGTCGAGCGGCAGATGAAGAATGGGGTCACTCATGGCGCCCCTCCCGGCCCGGGGGCCCCGGTCGCCGATCCCGCGCACCTGCGGCGGCGCACCTGCTCATGCTGCACCTCCTTCGGAGACGGCCGGCGGCGGCGTTACCTGCGGCGGTACGCCTGCTCGTGCCGCACCTCCCTCGGAGACGACCGCCGGCGGCTTCACCTGGGGCTCGCGGGGCAGCAGCTCCAGGGGCTGCACGATCCTGCGGCGCTCCGGCGTCAGCCGCGCCAGCAGCTCCGGCGAGGGCGCGTACCCGAGCCGGAAGTTGCCCCACGACGGCCCGTAGCGGAAGACGCACACCCGCCGCTCCCCCGGCTTGCTGCGCCGGGCCGAGCCGTGGGAGATGCCGTCCACGAAGACCAGGGCGTCGCCGGCGGCGATGTGCACCTCCACGGCGCCTTCGGTCCCCTCGACGGTGGCGCCCCCCGGCTTCATGTGGTGCCGGTGGAACTCCGGGTGCTGGAAGTTCGACTTGTGGCTGCCGGGGATCACCATGGTGCAGCCGTCGCCCTCGCCGATATCGGTGAGGGCGGTCAGGACGTTCACCTGGCCGCACATGAAGCGCCCGCCGTGATAGCGGAACTGGTTGCG
Source organism: Candidatus Latescibacterota bacterium (assembly GCA_964291625.2). Lineage (GTDB taxonomy): Bacteria > Latescibacterota > UBA2968 > UBA8231 > UBA8231 > UBA8231. The sequence goes on from OZ220089.1 coordinate 2,287,173, forward strand.
GTGGATGGGCGGATACCCCCCCGAATGGAGGCCGATGGCCTCTCCGGGTCCGCGAAAGCTGGCGAAGCACTCGTCGATGAAGAGCGGGCCGTGGTGGTAGTCGAAGGTGCCCTCGCCGCCGACGAAGAGCTTGACGTGCTCGATCCACGAGGGGTGGTCGATGAGCCGCTCGAAGGGCTCTCCCGCCTCGTAGATCTGCTGGTAGTTGAGGCCGTCCAGTGTCCCATAGGTGTGGCCCTGCACGTGGCCGTACCACTGGCCCGGCTCCAGGCGCGGGATGGCGTCGAGGCAGGCGTTGCAGGCGAGGACCTCCTCCGGCGACAGGGCGCCGCGCAGGTGGATGTAGCCGCGCAGGTCGAAGAGGTAGGTGTCGAGATCGGGGACCATGTCGGGCCTTCAGGCCGCCCGGGGCAGCTGGGGCAGCCGGTCGAAGTGGGCGTCTCGGGAGTACAGGTGGACATCGTTCTCCACGACCAGCGCGGCGATCCACAGGTCGTTGGTGGGGATCGGCGTCCCCTGGGTGCGCAGTTGCAGGAACAGCTGGGCGTACTGGCGCGTCGTGGCCGCCGTGGGGAAGAGGACCTCCACTCTCGGCGAGGAGAGGAATCGGTCGAGGACCCGCTCGTTCTGGCCGGTCCGCGCCCCGGCCAGGAATCCGGCCCGCAGCTCGCCGAGGGTGATGAAGGGCAGGAAGACGCGCTCCGCCCTCTGCACCAGGTCGAGGCAGTCGGCATCGCCCGCGCAGAAGTCCCGGTAGCGATTGGTGTCGATGGCGATCCTCACGACCACAGCTCTTCGTCGATCGCGTCCATCTCCTCGATCACCCGGTCGAACCCGGGGTCGTCCACCCACGTGCCAGCGAGGTGATCGAGATCGTGGAACCGTCTCTCCTCCCTCTGCAGTCCGAGCCCCTGCTCGAGGGCCTCCAGGGCGACCCGGTTCAGACTCCAGCCGTAGCTCGCCGCCCTCTCGCGGAGGGCGTGGTCGACGTGATCGGGAACGCCCCGAAGGGTGTACTGGATCGTGTGCCTTCTTTCCATGCCTGCAATGTAGGCATACAGGCGCATGCACACAAGGGGAGAGCTGGGAGAGCTGCTTCAGCCCACCCGGTACCTCTCCACGGCCGCCTTGTCCAGCTCCACCCCCAGGCCCGGCGCCGTCGGCACCTGCACCAGGCCGTCCTTGGGCGTCAGGGCCCCGCCGATGAGATCGTTCTCGCGGGTGAAGTGCAGGGAATCGGAAGGGATCGTGGCGTTGGGGATCACGGCGTGCACGTGGGTGCCGTAGGCGCCGGAGACCCCCAGGCCGAGGCCGACCACCTGCAGCCACACCGGCAGGCCGGCGGCCCCGGCCATGCCGGCCATGACCTGGGCGCTCTCCACCGAGCCGCCCAGGTTGAAGGCGTCGGCGGCGTCGGCGCGGATGGCGCTCATCACCTGCTCGGGGTCGCCCAGGTGCGGAGCCAGGGGGATCGTCGAGTGCCGGCGGAAGTGGTGGTACTGGTGCCATCCGGGCCGGTACCGGAAGGGGTCCTCGAAGGCCTGGATGTTGTAGCCCTCCAGCTGCCGGGCGAGGCGCAGCGAGGTGGCCAGGTCCCCGAAGGAGAAGTTGGGATCGACGATGATGCCGTAGTCGGGACCGGCGGCCCGGGTCATGAGCTCCACGGTCTCGACGATGTTCCAGGGGCGGGCCTTCAGCTTGTGGGTCTTGTAGCCCAGCTTCGCCCCCTCCTCCGCCATGGCCGCGAACTCGGCCGGCTCCAGGGGCGGCGACCACCAGCCCACGGGGACCGAGCTCCAGTGTCGGGCCCCCATCAGGCGGCAGGCCGGCAAGCCGTAGGCCTTGCCGGCGATGTCGTAGCAGGCCATGGCCATGGCGCCGCCCATGTTGGGCAGATCCACGGCCAGGGGGTCCCTTCCCACCCAGGTCTCGTCGACGCCCTCCATCAGGTCGCCCCGCCCTCCCTCGCCGAGACCCGTGAGGCCCTCGTCGGTATGGACCTCGACGATGGTGATCGGATTCTCCCGGTAGTGCCCTGGGCGGCTCTTCTCGATGGAGGGGATGTGGGGAACGGCGGTGACGTAGCGGTCGATGCGGGTGATCTTCACGGATGGTCTCCTCGGTGGGGGTCCTCAGGCGGCGGCCCGGGAGCCGCTTCCGGCCTCCAGGTCCAGGAGGAAGCGCTTGATCCGCAGGCCTCCCGCGTAGCCCGTCAGGGACCCGCCGGCGCCGATGACGCGGTGGCAGGGGACGACCACGGGCAGCGGATTGCGGTGGTTGGCGCCGCCCACGGCGCGCGCCGCCCGGGGGCGGCCGAGGCGGCGGGCGATCTCGCCGTAGGTGCTCGTGCCTCCATAGGGGATCTCCGTCAACGCCTGCCACACCCGTTGCTGGAAGGGTGTGCCGCGGGCGTCGAGGGGCAGGTCGAACTCGACCCGCTCCCCGGAGAACCAGGCCGCCAGCTGCTCGCCGGCGCCGAAGGCCGGCTCGGCCAGGCGATGCCACTCCGCCGGCACCGGCAGCGCCGTGTCGGCGCCGTAGAACCAGATGCGGCGCAGGCCGGCGGCCGACCAGGCGACCCCGAGGCGGTCCAGGGGTGTGTCGATCACCGCGTAGTCGACAGAGCTCACTCGATCACCTCCCGGGCATAGCCGAAGAGCGCGGGGTTGCCGCCCGTGTGCAGGAAGACCACGGGGCCGTCCCCCTTCGTCAGCTTGCCCTGGCGCACGTGGGCGAACAAGGCCGCCATCGCCTTGCCCGTGTAGACCGGATCGAGCAGCACCCCCTCGGTTCGGGCGGTGGTGCGCACCGCCTCGAGGCAGGCCTCGGTGGGGATCCCGTATCCCGGGCCCACGAAGGACTCCTCGTTGTCGAAGTCGTCGGCGGTCAGCTCCACCTCCAGGCCGATGCGGCGGGCGCCCTGAAGGGCGATGCGGCGCATCTCCTCCTGCCGGCGCGGCCAGCCCTCGACAGGCGTGAAGCCGCGCACGTGGATGCCGCTGCCCAGGTACTTGAGGCCGAGGACGACCCCGGCCTGGGTGGTGTCGTGGGCGGCCACGTACAGGAACCGGGGCTCGATGCCCAGCTGCCGCGACTGCCGCACCACCTCCAGCGCCGCCTCGGCATAGGCGAGGGCGTCGAGGTCGACCGTCTCCTCCGTGCGCGGCTCGTAGACCTTGCGGCCCTCGGCGCGCAGCTGGTCCGCCTTGTCCGCGAGGGCCTCGCCGTGGGACCGGCGGCCGGAATCGTCGTGGACGGTCACATGGGCGCCGAGGAGTCGCATCAGCAGGTGGTTGCCCTGCACCTCCTCGCGGTCGATGCCGCGCACCGGGCGCAGGACCAGGTGCAGCTCCAGGCCCAGGCGGGCGCAGGCGGCCGACATCTGCCGGCAGTAGTTGGACTGCACGGCCGAGCCGGTGACGATCACCTCGGCGCCCCGCTCCCTGGCGTCGGCGAGGGAGAACTCGAGCATGCGCGTCTTGTTGCCGCCGAAGGCCAGGCCCGTCAGGTCGTCTCGCTTGATGTAGATGTCGGGGCCGCCGAGCTCGGCGCCGAGGCGGGTCATCGGCTCCAGGGGCGTGGGGCGCACCGAGGCCAGCCGCACCCTGGGCAGGGCGGCCAGGGCGGTCTCGAACTCGCGCTCCCGGGCTGGGGTCATGGTCATCGTCCTTTCGGCCAGCCCCTGGCCGGCAGCTTCGGCAGCTTGGCCTGGCGGTGGCACTCCTCCATCACCGCCATCTGCACGCGCACCTGCCGTGGAGTGATCTCGAGCCGGGCGCCGCCGCGCAGAACCTCGTGGAGGTGATCGTAGAACCGCCGCGACATCCACCGGAAGGCGTCGGCCTCGTCCTTCGACGGCGTCCAACTGTCCTCGGTGAACTCCAGCTCCTCCCGGCAGTAGGCCCGCTCGGGCAGGGGGCTGCGGATCAGCCGCTGCCTCGGCGTCCGCTTCTCATCGTACCAGCGCCACCGCAGGCCGCCGTTGCCGCCGCTCAGACCGCCCCGCGTCCCCTGGGCGTTGATCGTCTCCCCCGGCGGGTAGGCGTCGCAACTCGAGATCTCCAGGTCGATCACCGGGGCGCCCTTCTTCCGGAGCACCACCTTCACGTAGTCCTCGGCATCGCCGGAGGTGTTGGCCCGGTCCATGGCGCAGAACACCTCGTCCGGCTTGCGGAATCCCTGAAGACAGACGGCCCAGTCGAGGAAGTGAGGCCCGGTGTTGAGCAGATTGCCGCCCTTGAACTCCTGCAGGGTCTGCCAGTCCCAGCGGCGGGCGAAGCCGTTGGCCGTGATCCGCACCTGCAGGATGCGCCCCAGCACGCCGGAGTCGATGACCTCGAGGGTCTTGCGGAACAGGGCCCGGTAGCGGGACTGCTGGAAGGGCGCCAGGACGCGGCGGGCCCTGCCGGCGGCGGCGATCATGCGGTCGAGCTGGGCCACGTTCCAGGCGGCGGGCTTCTCGCAGACCACGTGGTGGCCGGCCTTCAAGGCCTCGATCGTCACCGGCGGGTGCAGGTGCGACGGCAGGGCGTTGACCACGAGGTCGAGGTCGTCGCGGGCCAACAGATCGCGGTGCTCCCGGTAGCTGTCGCAGCCGAAGCGGCTCTCGGCCTCCCGGCGGCGGTCGGCGAGCAGATCGGCCACGGCGGCGATGCGGTACTTCCGGGGCGACTGCTCGAACCAGCGGCAGTGGATGCCGTAGCCGCTGCGGCCCTGCCCCAGGACGCCGACGCGCAGCGGGCCGGAGGTGCGGCGGCGCGGAGTGGCGGCGGACATGGAAGGCGTGCTCGACGGAAGGGGTGGTCGTTGGAGAACGCGGGCAAGACTACGAAGGGCAGGTGACCGCAGCCACCCGGCGGGAGTCCCCCGAGGACCTCCGTCTGCCGCCGGCGCGCCACCCGCGGAGGACGCAGCTCTGCGTTGCCGCCGGTGGGTGCCGCCTTACCTTACCCGGGATGATCCAACGCCTCGACGATGTCGCCCTCCCCACGGGGGAGCCCGTGGCCCTGTTCTCGGGCACCCCGCGGGAAACCCCGTGGCCGCAGCTCGACCTGATCGACCTGCCGGCCGGCGCCGTGCACGGGGCCCGCCCGGCCCCGGACGTGGAGTGCGGCTACCTGCTGTTGCGCGGGACGGCGGCCGTCGGCCCAGCCGAGGGTGCACCCGTGGCCGCGGACGCGCCCGCGGCGCTCCTGTGCGGCGTGGGTGCCGACCACCGTGTGACCGCCGGGCCCCGGGGCGCCCGCCTCATCGCCATCGGGGTCAGCGGCGCCGACCCCGGCGGCGGTCGGTTCCTGACCGAGCCCTTCACCCGCGACCGGCTGCCCTGGCGCGATGCCATCCACGGCGGCGGCGGCCGCATCGCCACCCGGCACCTGTGGGGGCCGGAGGACTTCGCCAGCAGCTGGACCTTCGTCGACCACGCCGTCCTCTCCCGGGGCAGCTCCCTGGGGCGCCACTACCACGAGCACATGGACGAGGTCTTCGTCGTCCTCTCGGGGGCCGGAGACATGACCATCGGCGACCGCACCACGCGCATCGGTCCCGGCCACGTCACCCTGCAGCGCCCCGGCGAGGGCCACGGCCTCCTCAACCCCTGCGAGGAGCATCTCGACTTCGTGCGCGTCGCCGTGACCGAGAAGGGCAAGACCTTCACCACCATCGATCTGCACACCGGAGACCTCCCATGACGAGCGCCACCGACACCTCCCGCCGCATGGCCGACGCCGCCCTCGCCTTCGTCGACGCTCTCGACGAGGCCCAGCGCAACCAGGCGCGCCTCGACTTCGGCGACGACGCCGAGCGCACCAACTGGCACTACATCCCCCGCGAGCGCGCCGGCCTGCCGATCAAGGAGATGGACGCCGCCCAGCGGGCCCGGGCGCTGGATCTCGTGGCCACCGGGCTGAGCGCGCCGGCCCACCAGCGGGCGCAGACGATCATGGCCCTGGAGGCGGTGCTGGCCGAGGTCGAGGGGCGCGGCCGCCGCTGGGCCCGCGACGAGGAGCTCTACTACGTGAGCCTCTTCGGCGAGATCGGCGGCGAGGGGCCCTGGGGCTGGCGCTTCGAGGGCCATCACATCTCGCTGAACAACACCATCCTCGGGGACCGGGTCTCGGCGGCGCCCCTGTTCTTCGGCGCCAACCCCGCCGAGGTCCGCCACGGCGAGAGCGAGGGGCTGCGGGCCCTGGCCGCCGAGGAGGACCTGGCCCGCGACCTGCTCTCCCAGCTCGACGGCGAGCAGCGGGCGCAGGCGGTGATCTCCGCCCAGGCGCCGGACGACATCCTCACCCGCAACGTGCCGCGCGTCGGCGGCGAGGTCGCCCCCGAGGGGCTGGCCGGCGGCGACATGAGCCCCGGCCAGCGCGAGCTGCTGGAGGCCCTGGTGCGCGTCTACGTCGAGCGCCAGCCGGAGGCCCTGGCCGAGAGCCAGATGCGGAGGCTGCGGCAGCGGGACCTCGAAGCCGCCCACTTCGCCTGGGCCGGCTCGGACCGCCGCGGCGAGGGCCACTACTACCGGGTCCTGGCGCCCGGCTTCCTGGCCGAGTACGACAACACCCAGAACGACGCCAACCACATCCACGCCGTGTGGCGCGATCTCGCCGACGACTTCGGCGGAGATCTCCTGCAACGGCACTACGCGCGGAGCCACTGACCATGAGCACGATCGGCGCCATCCACCACAACTGGCCGGGGTACGACCTCGAAGGCTTCGCCCGGCGGGCCAGCGAGATCGGCTACGAGTCCTGCGAGCTGCACATCCGCGATCTCTGGGACGAGGCCGACGACGACGGCGGCCGCCGCGCCGAGGAGGTGCGGGCCACGTTCGAGGGCCTCGGCCTGAAGATCTCGGCGGTCTCCGCGGGCAACGATTTCATCCAGGCCGACCGGGACGACTTCGAGGTCCAGATCCGCCGCTACCGCCGGGTCTGCGAGATCATACCCAGGGCCGGCACCGACATCGTGCGCTCCGACGGCGGCTGGGACCGCGGCGGAAGGGTGCCCCAGGAGCGCTGGGACGGCATGATGCTGGAGGCCTTCCAGCGCTGCGCCGGGTTCCTCGAGGAGCTCGACGTGCGCATCGCCCTCGACAACCACGGGGTCTCCACCAACGACGGCGACTGGCAGCTGCACCTGATCGAGCGCGTCGGCTCCGACCGCCTCGGGGTCAACCTCGACACCATGAACTACCGCTGGTTCGGCCACGACCTCGACCGCATCGACCACTTCTACGAGATCCTCGCCCCCCACACCTTCCACACCCACATCAAGGACGGCACCGGCTCCCGCTCCGAGTACAAGGGCGCCGCCCTCGGGGAGGGTGAGATCCACCTCGACCACGCGATCCAGTGCCTGCGGAACGCCGGGTACTCCGGCGCCTGGACCGTGGAGTACGAGGGCCCCGAGGGCGAGGGCGGGATCGGCTACGAGAAGTGCTACCGGTGGCTGCGGGATAACGTGCCGGAGTAAGGGACCAGGCGGCGGGGGCGTCAGTCCGCCTTCGCCACCTCCTCGATCGCCCGCTCCAGCCGCGCCGCGGAGACGCGCTCCGCCGTCCCCAGCTCCTGGGCGAAGACCGAGACCCGGAACTCCTCCACCAGCCAGCGCAGGGTCTCGGCCCGCCGGCGCCGCTCCGGCGAGGCCCCGTCGAGGCCTTCCCGGATCTGCCCCCAGGCGCGGGCGAAGGGCTCCACCTGGGCGGCCTTGCCCGCGTCGCGGCCGCGGTCGGCCTGGAAGCGGTCGGCGCGCACTGCCATGGCCTTCAGGTAGCGCACGAGGTGGGGCAGGCGGTCGAACTCCAGTCCATCCAGGAAGTCCGCCGGCAGCAGGCGCCGCAGGTCCTCCTTCAGGCCCGGGTAGGGCCGCGGCTGGGCGCTCAGCCGGGACCTGAGCTCCAGGATCTCCCCCATCAGGTTGAGGAAGCGCCGCGACAGGCCCTCGAGCCGCTCCCGGGACCGGGCCACCCGGGCCTCGAAGCGCTCCCGGGTCAGGGGGAAGACCCCGCCCTCCAAAAACAGGTAGCGGGCCAGGTGCTCGTACGCCTGTGCCTCGAACTCGCCCGGATCCCCCGCCAGCCCGTCGGCGGCCAGCGACCGCAGGTCCATCAGCTCCCGCTGGAGCCATACCGCCTCGTCCTTCAGGGCCAGCTCGCAGAGCCGCTGAAAACCCGCGGGCGTGGCGGCGCGGGCCTCCTCGCGGTCGTGGAAGAGGCGCAGGTGGACCGCGTTCCCCTCGAGCACCAGGCCCGGGAAGGCGAAGACGGGCACCCCCGAGACCCTGGTCACCTCGAGGCGCTCGGGCAGGTCCCCGAAGTCGAAGCCGGTCACGTCCTCCCGCTCCCAGCGGCGAGCGGCCTCCCCCCAGGCCTCGAGGTTGACCGCCCCGGCCCCCGCCGGCCGGTCGAGCTGCCCTGAGAGGGCGGCCAGGTCGCGCCCGGCGGCCAGGGTGGCGCCCTCGCCCTCGATCTCCACCCGCAGGCGCAGGTGTTCGGGGACCGCCTCCAGGTCCCAGTCGGCGCGGCGCACCTGCACCCGCCAGTGCTCCTCGATGTAGCGCTCCAGGGCGTCGAGGAAGGTGCCGTCCCCGTGGGTGGGCTTCAGGTCGGCGGCGATCCTCCGGGCCGCGGACGGCACCGGCACGAAGCGCTTGCGCAGGGCCTTGGGCAGTGACCGCAGCAGCGCCGTGACCCGCTCCTCCACCAGCCCCGGGACGAGCCAGTCGAGGACCTCCGGCCGCACCGCGTCCAGCAGCCGGTACGGCAGTTGCAGGGTGATGCCGTCGGCCTCCTGGCCCGGCTCGTACCGGTAGGAGAGCCCCAGCCGCACCCCGTCGATGTCGACCGCCTCGGGGAAGGCCTCGGCGTCGACGCCGGCGGCGCCTCCGAGGAGCCGGGCCTCGTCGGCGAGGAGGAAGTCGTCGCGCCCCCCGTGGTCGCGGATGACGCGGTTGAGGTCGTGTACCGAAGCCGTGCCCTCCGGCAGCAGCCCGGCGTAGAAGTCGTGGAAGGCGTCGTCGAGGTCGACGGGAGATGCCCCGCGCCGGCGGCTCTGCCAGACCTCGAGGCGCTGGTGCAGGCGGCGGTTGTGGTCGAGGAAGCCGTGGCCGGCGCCGTCGATCTCGCCGGCGATCAGACCCTCGCGCACGAAGATGTCCCGAGCCTCTCGCGGGGCGATGCGGCCGTAGCCGACGCGGCCCTCGGAGACCACGAGCCCGTGGAGGCGGATGGTCTCGTGCGCGAGGACGCGTCCGGCCGACCGGCTCCAGTGCGGGTCCCGGTGGCTCATGCGGCACAGGTGCTTCCCCAGGTCCAGGATCCACTCCGGCCGGATGGCGGCGCAGGTGCGCGCGTAGAGGCGGTTCGTCTCCACCATCTCCGCGGCCACCACCCACTCCGCCCCCTCGGCCACGGGGCCCGCCCCGTCCCGCCCATCCGCCGCCGGCGTCTGGGGCCCGCGCTTCCTCGGCTCGGGGCGCTGGAACAGCCCCGAGCCCGGAAAGAGCATCGCCTTCCGCCCGCGGGGCGCTGCGTAGAGGTTGCGGTCCTCGCGCCGCCCCACGTGGCTCAGGAGCCCGGTGAGCAGGCAGCGGTGCACGGCGTCGTACGCGGCCTCGCCCCCGGAGGCTTCCGGCTCGAGCCGGAAGCCGCTCAGCTCCCGCAGGTTGGCCCGCAGCTGGGCGTGGATGTCCCGCCACTCGCGCATGCGCAGGTAGGAGAGGTAGTGCCGCTTGCAGAACCGGCGCAGCTGCGACTGCGTGCCCTCCTCCATGCGGTCGTGGAAGGCGGTCCAGATGTTGAGCAGGGTGAGGAAATCGGAGCGCGGGTGGACGAAGCGCCGGTGGGCGAGATCGGCCTTCTCCTCCTCCTCGGCCGGGCGCTCCCGCGGGTCCTGGACGGAGATGGCGGCGGCGATGACCAGGACCTCCGCCAGGGAGCCCTCGTCGCGGGCCTGCAGGACCATGCGCGACACCGCCGGCGAGATCGGCATGCGCGCCATGTCCCGCCCCATGGGGGTGAGGCGGCGGTCGCCGTCGATCGCGCCGAGCTCCTCGAGCAACTGGTAGCCGGCGCGGACCGCGGCCTCGGAGGGCGGATCGAGGAAGGGGAAGCTCTCCACCCGCCCAAGCTCCAGGTCGAGCATCCGCAGGATCACCTCGGCGAGGTTGGCGCGCTGCATCTCCGGCGGGGTGTGCTCGGGCCGCGCCTGCAGGTCCTCCTCGCCGTAGAGGCGCACGCAGGTCCCGTCCTCGACGCGGCCGCAGCGCCCCTTGCGCTGCTCCGCCGAGGCGCGGCTGATCTCCTCGATCGGCAGCCTCTGAGTCTGGCTCCGGGGGTTGTAGCGCGAGATCCGCGCCAGGCCGGTGTCGACGACGTAGCGGATGCCGGGGATGGTCAGCGAGGTTTCGGCGATGTTGGTGGCGATGACGATCCGCCGCCCCGAGTGGGGTCCGAAGACGCGCTGCTGCTCGGCGGCGCCGAGGCGCGAGAACAGGGGCAGGACCTCCACCCCGCCGGCGCCCTGGCGCCGCTGCGCCAGCCTGACGGCCAGCAGGTCGCGGGTCTCGCGGATGTCGCGCTCCGACGGCATGAAGACGAGCACGTCGCCGCGGGTCGACGCGGCCAGCAGCCGCTCGCAGGCGGCCACGGCCCCGTCGGTGTAGGAGAGCCCGCCCTCCTCCCCCTCCAGCAGCTCCTCCAGCGGCCAGTGCCGGACCTCGACCGGGTAGACGCGGCCCGACACCTGGACGACGGGCGCCCCGTCGAAGGCGCGGGAGAACCTCTCGGTGTCGATGGTGGCCGAGGTGACGACGATCCGCAGGTCGGGGCGGCGGGACCGAAGGGTGCGCACGTAGCCGAGGAGGAAGTCGATGTTCAGGGAGCGCTCGTGGGCCTCGTCGATGATCAGGGTGTCGTACTCCAGCAGGTCGCGGTCCGAGCGGACCTCGGCGAGCAGCAGGCCGTCGGTGACGAACTTGATCAGCGTCTCGGGCGAGGTGTGGTCCCGGAAGCGGATCTTCGCGCCCACCTCCCGCCCCCACTCGACGCCCAGCTCCTCGGCCAGCCGGCGCGAGAGCGACGTGGCCGCCACACGGCGGGGCTGGGTGACGGCGATGCGGGCGTCCCTCCCGCGGCCGGCGAGGAGGCAGATCTTGGGGATCTGGGTGGTCTTGCCCGAGCCGGTGTCCCCGGCGACGATGACCACGGGATGGGCGCGGATGGCGGCCTGGATCTCGTCGGCGCGCTGGCTCACCGGCAGCTCCGCCGGGAAGCCGAGGGTCATCGCCTCCAGGGCCTGCCGGCGCAGGGCGCGGGTCCGCCGCGAGCGGCGGGCCCGCTCGGCGATGTGGTCGAGGTCCTGCACCAGGCGCCGGGGCGGCCGGCCGCTGGTCAGGGCTTCCCGCAGGCGGCGGAGCCGGCGGCCGAGGCGCACGCGGTCCGACATCATGCAGCCGTCAAGGCGGCGCTCGAGGTCGACCAGTCTTGCGTCGGGGGGGGCGGCGGTGCTCATCCGATGGAAGGTACGGGCCGTTCGCGACGGTGTGAACGGCGGGGCCTTCGTACCTTACGGGCATGCATGAATTCATGGACACGCTGGGGGCGTGGTTCGCCGAGCACCCCTTTGAGCGCCAGGCGGCCCACACCGCCGGTCTCATTCTGCTTGCGTGGGCAACCCACCTGCTGGGCCGCAAGGTCCTGCTGCGCTCCATGACGGTCCTGATCCGGGCGAGCAGCACCAGGATGGACGACGTGCTGCTCGACCGGGGCGTGCTGAACCGCGCCGCCCTGCTGCTGCCGGTGCTCGTCTTCTACTACGGCGCCGACGGTCTGCCGGGATCGAGAGAGACGGTCCTGCAGGTGGTCAACGCCGGCCTGCTCATGGTGGTGCTGCTCGTGGCCGGGGCCGTGATCGGAGCCCTGCAGGAGGCGCTGGCCGACTACGACGCGCGCACCGAGGTGCCGATCAAGAGCTATGCCCAGATCGTGAAGATCGCCCTCTACGTCATCGGCGGTCTCATGACGGTGGCGGTCCTGACGGGGCGGTCGCCCTGGGTGCTGCTCTCGGGCGTCGGCGCCCTGATGGCCGTGGTCATCCTCATCTTCCGCGACACCCTCCTGTCGCTGACGGCCAGCTTCACCATCGCCTCCAACCGGCTCGTCAAGGTGGGCGACTGGATCGAGGTCCCCACTTTCGGAGCCGACGGAGACGTCATCGAGATCGCCCTGCACACGGTGAAGGTGCAGAACTGGGACAAGACGATCACCACCATTCCCACCCACAAGCTGGTGGACGTCTCCTTCAAGAACTGGCGCGGCATGCAGGACAGCGGAGGCCGCCGGATCAAGCGCGCCATCCACATCGACATGAACTCGATCCGGTTCTGCGACGCGGAGATGCTGCAGCGCTTTCAACATTTCGAGCTGATCCGTGACTACCTGGCCTCCCGTCAGAAGGAAGTGGAGGAGCACAACGCCGAATCCCGGGTCGACGCCTCCGAACTGGTCAACGGCCGGCGCCTGACCAACGTGGGCACCTTCCGGGCCTACGTGGCCGCCTACCTGCGCAGCCACCCGCTCATCCGCCAGGACATGACCTTCCTGATCCGTCAGCTGGCGCCGACGGGGCAGGGCCTGCCCCTCGAGATCTACGTCTTCACCAGCACCACCGTGTGGGCCGACTACGAGGGGATCCAGTCCGACATCTTCGACCATCTGCTGGCGGTGGTGCCGCGCTTCGAGCTGCGCGTCTTCCAGGAGCCCGCAGGGTCGGACTTCGCGGCCGCCTTGCACGCGCCGGCGCCGCGGCCATAAGGTAGAGCCGGGGAGGATGAGAAGATGAGCAGGAGCGACCGCAAGACCCTCGCGGCCATGGTCCGAATGGCGCTGATCCTGCCGGCCTTCGGCCTCGTGCTCCTTCCTCCGGCGCCTGCCGGGGCGGCGACCCGATCGCAGTTCACCCTGCCGTCCCTCGACGGCAAGGAGTTCTCGCTGCAGAAGGCGCTGGAAGAGGGCCCGGTGATCCTCGATTTCTGGGCCACCTGGTGCAAGCCCTGCATCAAGGGGCTGCCCGCGGTGCAGAAGATCGCCAAGGAGTTCGAGGATCGCGGTGTGGGGGTCTACGCCGTCAATGTCGACGGTCCGCGCAATCAGCCCAAAGTGAGGCCCTTCCTCAAGCGCCACCGCCTGGAGCTGCCGGTCCTCCTCGACCATTCGCGGCAGGTGATGAAGCAGTTCCAGCTGCCCGCGGTGCCGGCGTCGATGATCATCTCCACGGAGGGCGAGGTGGTGTACAAGCACTTCGGGTACAAGCCGGGAGACGAGGTCCGCCTGCGCGCCCGACTGATGGAGTTGCTGGGAGAGGCCGTTCCCGATTCAACGAAAGGGGAAGCCGATGAGAGCTAGAAGCGTCCTGCGGAAGGGACCGTTCGCCTGCGCGGCGATCGCCCTCACCGCTCTCCACGTGGCCGGAGCCGGGGAGGCCGAGGCCCAGGCGGCCGGCGATCCGGCCCCCACCTTCGAGCTCGAGACCGTGGACGGGGAGCTCGTGTCGCTGGGCGACTTCCTCGACGAGAAGGTCGTCTACATCAACTTCCTCGGGAACACCTGACCGTACTGCGTCGCGGAGGCCGCGAGTTCCGAGGCAATCTGGCAGGACTACGGGGGCGATCAGCTCATCGCCCTCGGAATCGATATCTGGGACGGACGGGCATCGAGCGTCAAGTCCATCTGGGTAGACGACGGTCTGGCGACCTACCCGATACTGGTCAACGGTTCGGGGGTGGCCCGGGACTACGGCGTGGTCCAGGACTACTACATCGTCATCGACCACGAGGGGGTTATCCGCTACCGGTCGCCCGACGCCAGGCTCGGCCAGCGCTACAACGACGGCGAGATCCGCGAGGCCATCGACGCCGCCCTGGCCGATCTGGCCGCCGCCCTGGAAGAAGTGGAGGAGGAGCCGGAGGAAGTGATCACGGCGGTCTCCACCCCTCCCCGGGTGCCCGCCGGCTTCGCCCTGGAGGCCTGGCCGAATCCCTTCAACGCCGAGACCACTCTCTCCTTCACGGTGACCGCGGCAGGTCCCGTGGCCCTGACCATATTCGATCTGCAGGGGCGGGTCCTGCGCGGCTGGTCCGGACACTACGGTGCGGGGACCCACTCCCTGACCTGGGACGGGCGCGACGAAGGCGGTGAAGCGGTCGCCTCCGGCGTCTACATCGCTTCCGCGCGCCAGGGGGGCGCGGCCATCGCCCGGAAGGTCACTCTGCTGAAGTAGGGGGCGGCCGGCTCCCCCGCCCCTTACAGCACCTCGCTGGTGAGGCGCAGCTCGATGCCCTCGAAGCCCAGCACCTCGTAGCAGCTGCCGCCGGTGCAGGCCAGCCCCGTCCTGCGCCGGCCCCCGAAGACGTCCAGCGTGTGGGTGTCGCGGAACCGCCAGCTGGCGCCCAGGGCCCACCAGTACGTCGCACCCGACTCCGAGGCCCCCGCCTCCAGGGGATCGTTGGACCTCTGCAGCTGCAGGGACCAGGTCCATGCCGGATAGCGGCTGAGCTCCACCGTTCCCAGCAGGTTCTCGTAGGGGAAGTCGCTGCGGCCGAAGCGCCGGTCCACATCCTGCACCTGCAGGTCGGCGCTCGCGGCGTGGCGTCCGCCGGCGGACCAGTCCCAGCGCGTGCCTGCCGTCAGGCGGCGCTCGTTCTCGAGGATGCGGTTGCGCGTGTAATCGAGGAACAGCTGCCCGTGCAGCGCCTCTCCCACCGGGGAGTCCAGCTGCAGGAAGTACTCGCGCAGGGACTTCTCGTCCCCCGGGTCCGATCCCCGGCGAGTGGCCAGGTTCCAGGCGGCGGTCAGTCCGATGCCGCGGGGCAGGGCCCAGGTCAGCTCGGCCTGCACTCCGGCCTCGTCGTCGGCGAGCAGGGCGTGGGTCTCGCGGTTGAGGAGGAAGGCCTCGTGCTCCCGGATCAGCGTCGGCGGGTTGTTGAGGCTCGGGAAGGCGAAGTCCTGGTAGTCCTTCAGCTCCAGGCTCAGCCCCCAGGTCCCGCCGGTCAGGGTGCCGGCCAGGTAGAGCGCCCTCGGGTGGTCGCGCTCCAGGGAGAGCCAGGGTCCGGGGGCGGGGTCGATCCGGGCGTACTCGCCGTAGAGATCCCCGTACCAGCCGCCCAGTCCGAGCCTCTCGAGGAGGGAGCCGAAGCGCAGTTCCCCATGGGTGGTGGCGCCGAGCTCCTCCTCCCCGCCGAAGGAGAACTCGATCAGTCCCGCCCCCACCTCGATGTCGCCGCTCACCCTGGCCCGGACGGCGCCCCCGGAGACCCGGCCCTGGCGCCGGTCGAGACCCTTCAGCCCGGGGGCCAGCTCGCTGTTCACGGGCACGCCGTGCAGCGCCAGCACTTCCACCTGCCGCCACCGTCCCCTCACCCGCGCGCCGTCGAGGTCGCGTACGATCTGGTAACGCTGGCGGGAGACGCGGTCCTCGGTGATGACGCCCGGAAGCTCGAAGGCGTGCAGCAGCACACCGCGTCCCACCAGGGCGTAGAAGTGCCCCGCCGTGGCCTCGAGACCGCCGCGGCGCCAGGAGAGGGACCGCTGGGCGAGATGGAGATAGCCGCGGTCCTCGCCGCTGGAGCGGAAGGCCTCGCTGCGGGCGCTGGCCAGGAACCCCGCGGACTCGAAGCCGAGGCTCACCTGCTGGTACAGGGCCCGCAGGTCGGCCGGTTCGGCGTCGGGCAGGTTTCCGAGCTGGTACTCGTGGAGGGCGGTGACCCGCACCTGGGCGTCGAGGGGAGCGGCGGCCGTCAGGACGACGGCCAGCAGAGCGAGAAGGATCATCCGAGGGACCTCGTCTCAGCCCTTCCGGAACTCGCCGACGGCCGCGGCCTGAGACTCATAGATCGGGATGACCTCATCGAAGCCGCTGGCGGTGAAGACCTCGCGCACCGGATCGCAGAGGGAGCAGATGCCGAAGTGCATGCCATGCCTGTTGAACCTCCTGCCAACCCTCAGGCCGGCCCGGAGGCCGGCGCTGCTGATGAAGGAGACCTGCTCGAAGTCCAGGATCAGGGCCTGATCGGCGGCATCGATCCCGGAATCCAGCTCCGCCTGGAGCTTCTCGGCGTTGCTGCCGTCGACCCGGCCGAGAATCCTGGCAACAGCGATTCCCTTCTTGCGCTCCCACGTGATGTCGAACGCCGATTTCATCAGCCTCCTGCTTCAGGTCGGGCCGGTCGCGACCCCCTCGGGACTCCACGGAGATCCGGGAAGTTCAAAGAGCCCTTCGCCGGCAGTCAAGGCAGGGCGCTCTTCCTCGGGATAGCAGCAACTGTAGATGGTGTCCGCTGAGCCTTTGTCCATACTAAAGAGCCTTGTCTTTCTCGCGTCCATAAGTAAATTTGGCGCCGATGCTTTCATTGGATGGCCCGCTACGCAAAGAACTTGCACAAGCGCGCGCACCGGAGGGCAATGATGTACCGCGGTCCGACCGGCGAATACGCAGCCACGCTGCATGGCGATGAAGAGGTCCGGGCATTCGTGCCCCGGCCGCTGCCCCCGACCCCCCCGCTCCAGATGGAGGGCCGCCTGCAGGTGCTGCTCGAGGAGGCGACCCATGCCCTCGGCCGGCTGGACGGTGCAGCCACGCTCCTGCCTGATCCCGGCCTCTTCATCTACAGCTACGTGCGCAAGGAGGCCGTCCTGTCCTCCCAGATCGAGGGCACGCAGTCGTCCCTGTCAGACCTCCTGCGCTTCGAGTCAGCCCATGCTCCGGGCGCTCCGGTCCAGGATGTCCTCGAGGTATCGAGGTATGTGAAGGCCGTGGACCACGCGACCGCCCAACTCTCCGCCGAAGAGGGTTTGCCTCTATGCAACCGCCTGCTCCGGGAGGCGCATCGGATTCTTCTGACGGGCGCCCGGGGCGGCGACATGCAGCCGGGAGAGTTCCGCCGATCACAGAGCTGGATCGGCGGGACTCGCCCGGGAAACGCCGCCTTCGTGCCCCCTCCTCCGGCCGAGGTGGGGGCGGCCATGTCGGACCTCGAGCGGTTCGTCCACGCGTCCGGGGACGGCCTGCCCGCCCTGGTGAGGGCCGGACTCGCCCATGTCCAGTTCGAGACCATCCATCCCTTTTTGGATGGCAACGGCCGCGCGGGCAGGATGCTGATCATCCTCATGCTGATCGACCGTGGGCTCCTCTCGTCGCCCGTTCTGTACCTCAGCCTGCACTTCAAGCAGCACCGCGACCACTACTACGAGCTGCTCGACGCCGTTCGGCGCACCGGGGACTGGGAAACCTGGCTCGAGTTCTTTCTCGAGGGAGTCGGGGCCGTGGCCAACTCCGCTCGCGAGACCGCCCGGCGCCTGACGGCCATGGCCTCGGCGGACCGGTCGAGGATTGCGGCCGGCGGCCGTGGCGCGAACTCCCTTCTGCGGGTCCACGAGGCGCTCACCGCGGGCGTCATCGTCAACGTTGCCGAAGTCGTGGATCGCACCGGACTCTCCGCACCCACGGTCGGCAACGGCCTGAGACGGCTGTGTGCTCTGAACATTGCCGAAGAGATCACCGGAGGACGCCGGAACAGGGTCTTCGTGTATGGCGAGTACCTCGAGGTACTCGCCGAGGGCACTGAACCTCTGGCCCCGTCCGCCAGCCGAGCATGACGGCGGCGGATGCCGCACCGGGTCCTTCGCACCCCCCGACAGACCGGATCCCGTCATGTTCGTGCTGATCTTCCTGGCCCTCCTCGGCTCCGTCTATGCCTATTCGGGCTGGCGGCTCCTCCCCTATCTGCCCTCCCCGGCGGATTGGGCCGCGGCATCGGTCCTGCTCCTCCTCCTGTTCCTGCCCCTGCTGCTCTTTCGCCTGCGGTCCCGGCCGCGCCTGGCCTGGTTGGCGGATCCCCTGGCCTGGATCGCCTACCTCTCCATGGGCTTCTTCACCGTCTGCTCCACCTTGCTGGCCGTGCGCGATCTGGGCGGCCTGCTCCTGGGCCTGGTCCACCCCGTCGGAGCGGGACTCGAGGCCCGCATCGATCTGGGGGCCTTCGCTCTCGCCCTGGCCGTGACCGGCTACGGCTTCTACCAGGCCCGGCGCACGCCGGCGGTACGCCGGGTCGAGATCCCCATCCAGAACCTGCCGCCCGCCCTGGCGGGTCTGCGCATCGTGCAGATCAGCGATCTCCACGTGGGCCCCACCATCAAGGGCGCCTTCGTGGAGCGCATCGTCGCCCGGGTCCGCGGGCTGCAACCCGACCTGATCGTCTTCACCGGGGACCTCGCCGACGGGGCCGTCGAACAACTCGCGCCTCACACGGCCGCCCTGGCCCGGCTCACGGCTCCCCTCGGGCTCTACTTCTGCACCGGCAACCACGAGTACTACTCGGACCTGGAGAGGTGGACCGGGCAGGCCCGCCGCCTGGGCTTCGACGTCCTGATCAACGAGGCGCGCCAGATCGAGTACCGCGGCGCCCGCATCGCCCTGGCCGGAGCCACCGACTTCAGCGCCGGGGAGCTGGCCCCCGACCACGCGTCGGACCCGGCCCGGGCCCTTGCCGCGAGCGACGGCGCCGATGTGCGCATCCTGCTCGCCCACCAGCCGCGCAGCGTCGAGGCCGCCGCCGACGCCGGTTGCCACCTGCAGCTGTCGGGTCACACCCACGGCGGCCAGTTCGTTCCGTGGAAGTACGCGGTGCTGCTGCAACAGCCCTTCATCGCCGGACTGCACAAGGTTCGGGATACCTGGATCTACGTCCACCGGGGCACCGGCTACTGGGGTCCCCCGCTGCGGCTCGGCGCCCCTTCCGAGATCGCCCTGCTCACCCTGACCCGGGCGCCGGATGGCGTTCACCTTCCTTGACAAGGGAGATCATCCATGAATCGACTGGGTCTCATCGCGCTGATCCTCTCCCTCGTCCGCCCCTCCTTCGCGGTTGACGATGTAACCGAGGCACTGGCCGACTCGTCCGGCAAGCCAGGACTCCCGTCTCAGGATCGGATTGCTCTCAAGTTGCTGGGCGGCACCGTTGCGGGAGTAGGTACTGCTACGGCGCTCATTCTTGGGACCTATACTCTCGCCTTCTGTATTGAGTGCCCAGAAGATCCGGACGAAGATCGGTGGTCAGACAGATTGCAGGCAGGATTGCTGGTGTCGTCCATCCCGATAGGCATGGCTGCCGGCGTGAGTGCCTTCGATAGACACGACCGCCCCATCTATCCACTGGCCGCAAGCCTGTTGGGCTTTGGGGCAGGATTGGCCCTCGACATAGCATCGGCAGAGATAGGTGGCTCCATTCTGGGAGCTACCCTATGGCTGCCCGTCATCGCGGCAACCGTTGCCTCCGAGTGGTCTCGCGATCAACCCGAGTCCCGCCACTCGATTGGCTTGAGGCCGGAACCGGGCGGAGGATTATCTGCGGTCGTCTCGCTGCGATTCCAATAGATGGACGGTCCAGGTGGTGCGTATCCACCAGCTACCGGGGAACATCGGCCGGCGGGGCGGCGATCGAGGAGTCAGCCGCCCGCCCGCTCTCCCGTCCAGTGGCGCAGGGCGGCGTCCAGCGCCACCCGGTGCACGGCCGCCCGTTTCTCCAGCGGCCACTTCGTCGGCGTCTCGAAGATGCAGGCGCGGGAAGCGTGTCCGTGCAGGACATAGGGCCCCAGCCCCTGTCGTCCCCAGGACGGGGAGATCTCGTACACCCCCCGCGACACCGGCTCGCTGTCCTCGCCGCTGTCCGGATCGATGGAGGCCCGTTCCTCCACCGCGGCTATGACCTCGGGTCCCACGGCGCGGCCTTGGCGCGGTCCCTCGTACATGTAGAAGCCGTCAGCCTCCCAGTCCTCGTGGCAGTCGACGAAGGCGTCGACCCGGCATCCCTCCAGCGCCCCCTTGAGCAGTTGCACCTCGGGCACGTCGTGGCTCCCGAAGGAGCGGTTCACATCCGATCCCGCCCCGTTCTCGCGGGTGTCGAGGCCGTAGCCCACGGGATTGACGCAGGGTATGACCGTGAACGCCACCTGCCCGAGCCAGGAGCCCAGGTCCTCCTCGACGAAGCGCAGGACCGCCTCCACCCCGGCCGGCTCGTCGCCGTGGACACCACCGGTCAGCAGGAGACGCAACCTTCGCGGGGTGCCCGCACGGATACAGTGGACCGGATGGCCCTCGACCGTCCCGATGGTCTCCACCGTCCGGCCCTGGCTCGCCAGAGCCTCCACCCGGCGCACGACCTGCCCGTAGCAACGCCCTGTCATCGCTGCCCTTCTTTCCCTGCGGACGACCCCCATCCACATTCTCCCCGGAGGAGAGAGGTCCACGGATGAGCGACTGGTTGAGAGACGCGGCGGTGGTCGGCCTGGGCGGGTTCTTCGGCTCCGCCGGGAGGTTTCTCCTTGGCGGATGGGTCGCGGCCCACGCCGGGTCCTTCCCCTACGGCACGTTGACGGTGAACGTCATCGGCTCCCTGGCGATCGGCTTCCTGGCGCCGGTTCTCGCCGACCGGGTGATCGCCGCCCCCGCCGTGCGGTTGCTGGTGATGGCAGGCTTCCTCGGTGGATTCACCACGTTCTCAGCCTTCGGCTACGAGTCGCTCCAGCTGTGGCACGAGGGGCGCTGGACCGCCATGCTGGCCAACATCGGCCTGAGCGTCGGCGGCTGCCTGCTGGCGGCCGCCGCCGGGATGGCGGCCTCTCGGGCGCTGATGGCGGGGGAGTCCTGAGAAGCCTGGGGTTCGGGCTCAGGTCCTGCCGGGGCCTTCGATGCGGTGCACCTGGCCGCTACCCCGCCACCTCCGTCCGGTTGAAGGCCCACAGGGCGAAGAAGAAGGCCAGGGCCGTCTCCAGCACCAGGATCAGGATCGGCGCCAGGCCGGCGGCGAGGCTCTCACTCAGCGGCAGGGGGACCGCCTCGAAGCGCGGGATGTGGCGCGGGTCCAGCTTCTCCTGCGACATGTAGCCCACCAGGAACAGCACGTGGGGCGAGTCCGGGTCGGCCGCGTCGCGGGCCCTCAGGAACTCGCGCAGGGTCCCGCGGTAGTCCCAGCCCTGGCGGGTGAAGCTGCGGAAGCGCTCGATGCCGTTGCGCAGCAGCGCCTCCAGGGAGTACTGGAAGGCGAACCCGGGGGAGAGCATGTTCACGCTCCGGGCCACCTCGAACTGCCGGATCTCCTGGTCCAGCGCCTCCAGGCGGATGCGGTCCTTGCCCTTCTCCATCTCCCGGATGCGCTGCGCGTAGCGCTTCTCCAGGGCGTAGTCGTCGACCCGGGCCAGCTCCGGGGGCCGCGGCTCGACCCCCTCCCGCTGCAGGGCCGTGCGCACCTCCCTCTCGTGGGTGTCGATCTGCTGCCAGATCCCGCCCGGGGACTTGACCGCGGTCACCGCTGCCAGGTACGAGGTCTGCGGGATGACCACCATGAGCACGGTCCAGGCGGTGACCAGCAGCACCAGCGACGAGGCCGAGCTGCGGGCCAGGGCGGAGATGCCCGTGGCCAGAAGCAGGAAGAAGGTGATGAAGACGGTGGTGCCCAGCAGGAAGAAGGCGTAGCTCAGCCACACCCCGCCGTCCGGCTCGAGCACCCCTCCGAGGACGAGGATGAGCAGACTGAGCAGGCTGCCCGCCAAGGTGGCGGCCAGCAGGGTGGCCAGGTGGGCGCCGACCTTGGCCAGCAGGAAACGGCCGCGGGAGAGGGAGTTGGTCAGCACCAGCAACAGGGTGCCGTTCTCGCGCTCTCCGCAGACGGCGTTGTAGGCCAGGACGACGCACAGGAAGGAGAGCACGTAGCGAACGATGACGGCCCAGTCGACGACCTCGAAGCGGCGCATCCAGCGGTTGGTGGTGCGCGAGCTGGCGAACCCGGGGATCTCGCCGGAACCCGGGTTGACGTACATGGCGTAGCGGAACCAGTCGGAGCCGGCCTCGGCCATGAACTCGGTGCCCACTTCGGCGCAGCGGATCTTGTAGCTGGTGGAGGCCGCATCCGCCGTGGTCTCCACGCGCCCGTAGCGCTCTTCGTTGAGGCGGGTGATGCGGGTCACCTCGTCGGCCAGGTTGCCCGTCTTCATCGTGTAGATGACGCCGTTGGCCCCGAAGAACAGCAGCAGGATGACCAGGCTGATCTGGAAGCGCAGCGACTGCAGGTTGTCGCGAAGTTGATGCAGGAAGATCGCTGCCATGGGACTACTCCCGACTCAGCGCGGATCGTAGCGCAGGAAACGCGCGATGGTGACCATCACCGCCAGGCCGAAGCTCAGCACCAGGATGGCGAGGCCCGGCATCATCACCCCGAAGGAGGCGCCCAGGGACCGCTGCCACGGTCCGCCGAAGCGGGGCATGTCGGTGAGGTCCAGCCCCACCGCGCCGGCGGACCGGCTCTCTTCCCGGGCCTCCGCCCAGGCCATGCGCTCCCTCATGAACGGCGTGTCGGCGGCCAGCATCGCACCGGTCACCGACGCCGGATCGGCGATCATCGGCTCCTGGCCCTCGGGATCGTCGCTGAACCAGCGGCGGCTGGCAAACGCATCCTTGCCGCGCAGGTACTCGATCCAGGTCCGGCGGTAGTCGCGGCCCTCCTCGACGAGGTGGAAGCGGTCATCCAGGGTGGTGCGCGCCAGCAGGTAGGAGAGCACCTGGTAGTTGGTGAAGGGCGACAGGATCGACCACTCGTCGACGACGTAGCTCATCCGCGCCAGGGGCTCCCAGTTGGCCCAGTGGTAGCGGTAGCGGCGGTCGGCCAGCTCCAGGCGCCTGTCCATGGCGGCGGCGTTCCTCCGCTGCATCCACTCGTAGCCCACGGGATGGGCGTAACGCAGCACGCGGCCTCTCTCCAGGCCCTTGAGATAGGCGGGCGGCGGCGGGGGATTCCTCTCGTCCCACTCCTCCATCGTCCTCTCGAACTCGTTCCAGAGCTGCCGGTTCTGGTCGCGGAACTCGTCGGCGGGCGGAGCCTTCACCCCGTAGCGGCTCAGCGAGGGCAGGACGTTGATGTATCCCACGCCGCCCACCAGCCAGGCGAAGAGGCAGATGATCAGGGCCGTGTCGGTGCCGCGGACCAGGGAGGAGACCATCAGGCTCAGGGCGAAGACCTGGCCGAGGAACAGGCAGGAGAGGACGAAGAAGACGCCCAGGCGCACCCAGTCGCCGCCGGCCAGGTGCACGTCGGGGTGGGCCACCAGGATGAGCAGGGAGAGGACGAAGGCCAGGGCGAAGGGGATCCACAGGGAGATCATGCCGCCCAGCAGCTTGGCCAGGACCACGTGGGCCCGGGGAACCGGGTTGACCAGGAGCTGCTTGAGGGTGCCCCTCTCGCGCTCCCCGCAGATGCCGTCGAAGCCGAGGACGACGGCCAGGAAGCTGAGCAGCAGGGCCACCACCGTGGCGAAGTCGATCTGCACCAGGATCCTCATGAAGTTGCTGTCGAAGCTCTCCGCCAGCTCCCAGGCCGAGACCGGCACCTGGTCGAGGCTGATCCAGATCGACTGTCCCGCCGTGCTCACCACGCCCCGGCAGAGGATGGCCAGGGGCTGGGGCGGTACGATGACCCGCGGGCCGATCTGCGAGTAGATGGTCACCTCTTCCAGACGCTCTTCGGTCTCCCGGATCTCGCGTTCGTACACGTCCACGTTGCGGGCGTAATCCACGGTGCCGATGAAGGTGGTCAGCACCGACAGGACGACGCTGAAGATCACCGCCACGCCAAGACGCAAGGTGAGCAGGTTGGTCAGCAGCTCCTTGCGTACGAGGGTCCCGATCATGCGGCTCTTTCCGGACGGCGCGGCGCTTCCGCCCCGGGTCCGTTGCGCCGGGAAGCCTGGCTCCGGCGATCAGGGGTCATTCACTACTCGATGTACAGCAGCCGCCGGCCGTGCACGGCGCCGGGGTGGATCAGCCGCGCGAGGTAGACGCCCGCCGCCACCGCCGCCCCGCTCCGGTCGCGGGCGTCCCAGTGGACCCGGTAGGCTCCGGCGGCCTGGAACTCGTCCACCAGGACGCGCACCCGCTGGCCGAGCATGTTGCAGATCTCCAGGCGCACGTGTCCCGGGGCGGCCAGGCGGTAGGGAATCCAGGTGGATGTGTTGAAGGGGTTGGGGACGTTGGGCTCGAGGCCGCTGGAGGGAGCCGCCTCTCGAGGGGCCGCCTCCCTGGCCGCACCGGGCCTGATCCTGCCCCTGAGGGCCTGCACCTCGGAGGCCGTCAGAGCCCTGTCGTATATCCAGAGGTCGTCCAGCGACCCCTGAAATGCCTGGCTCGAGTCGAACCCTCCGCCCAGCCGGTCCTGGTCCTGGCCGAGGACCAGGCCCCCGTCCTCGACCGACAGGGCCCTGTACTCGAGATGCCCGCAGAGACCGGTCTGGCCTCGGCCGTCCACGTAGAAATCGGAGTATCCCTCGGCGGCGTTGCGGACCCAGGCGACGTGATGCCAGCGCCCGTCGGCGATCGGCTCGACGTCCACGGCGCATTCGAACTGGAGCTGACCGGCTCTCCCATGAGAGAACAGGATGAACTGCTCTTCCCTCGGCAGGTAGAGGAGATGCTCGTTGTCGTTGCTCCGGTTGGCTCCGCTGAGGATGGACTGGGTGCCGGACTTGGCGGTCTTCAGCCACAAGGAGATGCTCACGTCGCGCAGGCCGTCGAGCACCTTGTGGGGCAGATCGATGCGGTCCCTCGTCCCCCGGAAGAGCAAGGCGCCGGCCTGGTTCCCGAATCGATCCTCGCCGGCCTGCGTACCCCTCTGGATTCCGTGATGCCCGTTGCCGCTGGCATCCCGGGCATCCCCGTTCATGGGGTAGTAGGCGACCAGCGGGGTCGTCCGCTCTGCGGAAGGCTCCTCCGCTTCCATGTCGAAGAGCGCCCGGACCTCGGCCGAGGAGAGCACCTTGTCGTATATCCTCAGGTCGTCCAGGGTCCCGTCCAGGACCTGGTTGGGGTCGAAGTCGCCGCCCAGCCGGTCCTGCTCCTGGCCGAGGATCAGCCCGCCCTCGTCGACCGTCAGCGCTCCGTACTCGAGGTTGCCGCAGCGATCGGTCCGGCCGGCGCCGTCCACGTAGAAGGCGGCGTTCCCCTCGGCGGCGTTGCGGATCACGACGATGTGATGCCACCGCCCGTCGGCGATCGGCGGGATGCCTACTACGCAGTTCCTGCTCTGGTGACTGTGCCTCCCGTGCGAGAGGAAATGGATGGTCCTCTGGTCCCACAGGTAGACGATATGCTCGTTGTCGTTGCTCCGGTTGGCGGCGCTCAGGACGGCCTGACTGCCGGGCTTGGTGGTCTTGAGCCAGAAGGAGATGCTCACGTCCCGCAGGCCGTCCAGCACCTCGTGGGGCAGATCGATGCGGTCCTGCGTCCCCTGGAAGAACAGCGCCCCGGACTCGTTGCCGAAGCGGTCCTCCCCGGGCTCAACGCCCGACGGGGTGCCGTGATAGGCGTTGCCGCTCGCGTCCCTGGCGTCTCCGTCGAGCCGGTAGTGGGCTACCAGCCCTGCCTCCGGCGCCGGCAGGCGGCGCACCCCGCCCGAGCCCAGTGCAAGTTCCAGCCCCTGGCGGCGCCCGCGGTCGACGGGGATGCGGCGCCACTGGCCAACCACCTCGCCGTAGAGGTTGACGGCCCTCGCCTGGTAGTCACCGCTGACCAGGGACTGGTCGGTGGCGGGGATGGTGAGCACCAGCCGGCCGGAGATGTCGGTGACCCCGCTCCAGGTGTAGTCGGGCCGGCGCCCCTGGATCGATCGCGCGAACTCGACGACCAGGCCCCAGGCTTCGCCGCCCTGGAGGGTTGCCTCGATCACCGTGGATCCCTCGTCGGCCATCGACTCCGTCCATGCCGGACCGGTGACCAGCAAGGCGGCCACCAGAGAGAGCCGGATTCCTGGCCCGCCTGCTGGTTGCGCCCGGGTCGGCGAAGCATCCCCGGCAGGGGATCGCGCACGGGCCAGCCCTGCGGCATGCAGAACCCGCCAGCCCCCCTCGCACGAGGCCTCCCCGCAAGGCGTCCTGGCCTGGCACTCATGCATCGTCGGATGCCCTGGTTCCTTGCTGCGAGTCAACTCGACCCCGCCCACCTCACGCCCTGGATCATGAGCCGCTGCATGGCGGGGCGGCGGAAGGTGTCGGCCGTGTGGCCCAGGGTGGTGTAGAACACGCGGCCCTCCTCGTAGGACCGGACCCAGGCCATGGGATGCTGCTTGCCGCTCCACTCGGCGGTGGCCAGGATCCGCAGGCCGGGGTCCCAGGCGGACATGTAGATCTCGTCCTCCACCTCGAAGTCGGAGAGGCCCCGGGTCACGGGATGGGACGAGTCCTCGATGTTCACCGTGAAGGTCAGTCCCGGCGGGTGCCAGTTGGCGTGGCCTCCGAGGAGGGTGACGGCGCGGGCGTCCACCCACCAGGCGGTGCCGTGGACGCCGGCCAGGCCCCTGCCGCCGGCGACGTAGTCGAAGAGCCCGTCCTCCTGGTCCGGTGTGAGGTCGCGCTCGCGGACGACCTCGCCGTCCGGGCCTACGACGGCGCGGGTGAACCCGGTTCCGAAGAGAAGGACATCGAACTCGCGCAGGGACGGGGAGGTGAGGACGTCCTTGTCGCTGTCGAGTCGAACCTCCAGGTCATCGGCCGAATCGAGAAACCCGTGGATCACCGCGGCGCTCTTGTCGAAGCCGTGGTTCTCGCCTGACAGAATGAGAACTCGCATCTTCTCTCTCCTTTGACCGGGCCGTCGCCCGGAACCTAAAATCCGCGCCCGACAATCGCCAGAAGGAATTGTCTTCATGTCCAACGACCCGCCAGCCCCACTCCCGCGGGAGCAGGCCGACCAGTTCGCCGACCTGGCCTGCCTGGCCTACTTCGGCGTCGATCACGTCAGCCGCCGCGAGCAGGCGGCGCGGATCCTCGCCGAGACACCGGAGATCACCGCCGCCAGCTGCCATGCCGCGGCCGCCGCCTTCGACGTGAAGGCCCTGAGGGAGCACCTGTCGGCGGACAGTTCCGCCGCCGGCGCCGCCGGCGGTCCCCGGAACTGGCCGCCCCTGCTCTACGTCTGCTACAGCCGGATACCGGAGGACCCCCCGGAGCGCGACGCCGTGGCTGCCCTCGAGGTGCTGCTCGCCGCAGGCGCCGACGGCACCGCCTTCCTGGTCTCCAGGGAGCTGGGCGGCTGGCGCTGGTCGGGACTCACCGGGGCCATGGGCGAAGGCGAGGAGGGCCTCCTGCAGCAGCCGCCCCACGCGAGGGCCCGCGAGCTGGTCGAGATCCTGCTCGGCGCCGGCGCCGACCCGAACGATTCCCAGGGTCTCTACAACACCATGTTCACGCCGGATGACGAGTGGCTGGAGCTGCTGCTGGCGCACGGGCTGAAGGCCTCGGACGTGGTCGACCCCGACGGGGACCCGCCGATCCGGACCCTCGACTACCAGCTCTGCCAGGCGGTGAAGATGGGCATGGCGCAACGGGTGTCGCTGCTGCTCGACCACGGCGCCGACGTCCATGCGGCCGACATCTACAACGGCCGCTCGAACTACGCCAACGCCCTGCTCCGCGGCCATCCGGAGATCGCGGCCCTGCTGGTCGAGCGCGGCGCCGAGATCCGGGAGCTGTCCCTCGAGGACCGGTTCGCCGCCGCCGTGATGGGCGGCGACGAGAACGCCGCCCGACAGCTGCTGGAGGCCGAGCCCGGCCTGATCGAGAACCCGGAGCTGCTGCAGGAAGCGGTCGACAAACCGGATACGACCCGGCTGCTGCTGGAGCTGGGCGCCGATCCGAACGCGCCCAACGAGAAGGGCCGCGTCCCCCTCCATTGGGCGGCCTGGGCCAACAACACCGAGGTCGTCGGGCTCCTTCTGGCCCGCGGCGGCAACTGCGAGATCCGCGAACACGAGCACAACGCCACGCCGGTGGGATTCGCCAACCACGCCGGCCACTTCGAGTTGCGGGATCTGCTGCTCGATCACAGCCGCAACGCATTCGACCTGGCAGCCTTCGGCCGGACGGAGCAGCTGGCCGAAGTCCTGGCGACCGACCCGGAGCAGGCCAAGGCTCGCGGCGCTGGCGGACACACCCTCTTCCACGCCGTCCCGGCAGGCTCCTCCTGCGAGCAGATGCTCGACCTCCTCGCCGCCCACGGCGCCGACATCGACGCCGCCGCCAACGACGGCGCCACGCCCCTCTCCGCCGCCGTCGAGCGAGGAGACGAGCAGCTCGCGGCGATGCTGCGGGCTCGCGGCGCCCGCGAGTGAGCCCTCATTCGGCCGGCCGACACGGCGGCCCATCCGGAGAACCGACATGGCCAAGCGCGACGTGAATTACGATGCCGCCGAAGAGATCGGATTCATGAACATCGACGAGACCGACTACGCGTCGATGACCCTGGGCGAGAAGATGCGCCACCTCGAGGTCGAGGGGTACGTGGTCCTCCCGGACGCGCTCGACGCCGCCCACATGGACCGGATCAACGCAGAGATGGCGGACGCGCCCATGGGGACCAAGGACTACAGCGACTGCCAGACCTTCCACAAGGAGCCCCAGTGGCACAGCCCGGCGTTGGCGGAGGTGATCGCCAATCCCCCGGTTGTCGAGTTCCTCGAGGCCCTCTGCGGGGAGGAGATCGTCTTCACCCGCGGGCTCTTCACCCGCACCCTGGCCGGTTCGCCCCCCATCTCGCTGCACACCGACGGCCAGCCCTTCGGCTCCTCGATCTTCGGGTACGAGGGCAGCTCCCCCCGGCTGCTGCGCGTCCTCTACTATCTCGACGACCTCACCCCGGACCGGGCGCCCCTGCGCGTCCTGCCGCGCTCCCATCTCTCCTTCCACGCCGACGCCAACCCGTACGTCCGCTACACGTCGCACCCGGGCGAGGTGACCATCTGCGCGAAAGCCGGGACCGCCGTCGTCTTCCCCGTCAACATCTTCCACGGCACCCACCCCAACCGGGACGACTCGCTGCGCACGCTGATCCAACTGGGCTACCGCCCCGCCTGGGCCGGTCCCATCCAGCCGATGGAGGAGTGGGATCCCGAGCTGGTGGCGGCGGCGCCGGCCGTGGCGCGACGCTTCCTGCAGAGCCTCAACACATCCGGCGTCGACTGGGAGCAGCCCCACAAGCCGCTGGGCATGAAGTCGGACGCGCCGGCCATCGCTCCCGAGCGCTGGGACCGCTGAGCCGTCGGCACGGCCGCCCTCTCGAGCTGAACGGACCCTGAAGCGACCCGCCGGCGCCGATGCTCCGAGTGGCCCTCATCGGTTGCGGCGCCAAGGCCGGCCCCTACCTCACGGCGGCGCGGCACCTCCCCGGCGTGGAGATCGCGGCCGTCGTAGACCCGGACTCCGATCGGGTGGCCCGGGCGGCCCTCCCGGCAGGTGTCCAGCTCCAGGCCGCCTCCCTCGACGAGCTGCTCGACGCCGCCGCCGAAGCCTTCGACGCCGTCATCGTCACCACCCCTGCCTCGACACGGGCTTCCCTGATCGAGCAGGCGGCCGAAGCCGGGAAGCACGTCCTCGTCGAGCCTCCCCTGGCGGGGACCGCCAGCGAGGCGGAACACGCCGCCGCCTGCGCACGCGCCTCCGGAGTGCGGCTCATGCCCGCCCACGGGGACCGCTTCCGGGCCGACTCCCGCACCGTCAGGGCCAGCCTCGACCAGGGTGAGCTGGGGCGGCCGGGGCTGCTTCGCATCCACGATTGGTCCCCGGCCGCTGAGGGCGGCCACAGCGATCCCGCTGGCCTGGCCGCCCTGGACCTGGCCCTCTGGATGTTCGACGGCCCGCCCATCTGCGTCTACGCCGGGGGGCGGCCTCCCCGGGCGGGTCTCGGAGAAGCGGAGTACCTCCAGGTCCACCTCGGCTTCGAGGGGGGCGGCATGGCCCTCATCGACGTGGCCCGCTGTCTGCCGGCCGGCGACGGGTACCGTTCCCTCGCCCTGATCGGCTCCCTCGGAGCCGCCCACTCCGACGACCACCACAACGTGCAACTGCTCTACGGCGGAGGACGGGCGCAGGCGGTGCTCACCGAAGCCGATGAATCCGTGCCGGCCCTGGTGCTGTCGGAATTCGCCGCGGCCGTCGGCGGGGGGCGGGAACCCGCCGTGAGCGGCGAGGACGGTGCGGCGGTGCTCAGGGTCGCCGAGGCGGCGGCCTCCTCTTGGGCCGCCGACGCGGCCTTCCGGATGTGGGGAGGGCGGTATGAGCGCGCCTGAGGTGCTGCCCGTACTGGTCCTGGGCGGGGTGAAGCACCTGTACATCGTGCAGGGGGTGGCGGCCCATCCCCGCTTCGAGCTGGTGGCCCTGGCCGACGAGGAAGAGGCGCCGGACTGGGTGCACGAACGCAACGAGACCGCGGCCTCCGCCTTCGGCTGCCCGTACGTGCGCGGGGTGTCCGCGGCCCTGGATCGGTACCGGCCCCGCGTCGCCTGCGTCACCCCCGAGACCGGACGCCATGCGCGGCTGAGCGCGATCGCCGCCGAGGCCGGCCTGCACATCGTCCAGGACAAGCCGATGGCGCTGACCCTGGCCGAGTGCGACCGCATCGTCGCGGCCGTGGAAGAGGCCGGCGTGCGGTTCCTCATGTGGAACCGCAACACCTTCCCCTCCATCCTGCAGGCGCGGGAGGTCCTCGCCGGCGGCGGCCTCGGCGATCCGCTCGCCATGCACGTGGACTTCTTCTTCGCCAAGGACGCCGGCCCGCTCGTCGGCTCCGGAGAGCCGGAGGAGATCCCCGCCGGCCACGAAGTCCTGGGGGAGCTGACCGTCGAGGGGATCTACCCCCTGGCCTACTTCCACGCGCTCCTAGGCGTCCCCGTGCGGCGCGTCTTCGCCCGGACGACCGCCCACTTCTTCCAGCGCCACGCCGACCGCGGCGTGGAGGACCTGGCTTCGGTCACGCTCGAGATGGAGGACGGGACCCCTGGCTCCCTGTGCATCGGCCGCATCGGGGAGCCTTCCCACCCCAACATCGGCGAGTTGCGGCTCCATATCCTCGGGACCCGGGGGGCCTTCGTCACCGCCGAGCCGCGGCCCGAGGTCTCGGTCCATGCCAGGTCCCTGAAGCCGGAGGACCACCGCCAGCGGCGCGTCGGCGTCGACTACGAGCGGCGCCTGCTGGACGACTTCGCCCGGGCCATCGACTCGGGGACCGACACCCTGTTGGGCGCGCGGGACAGCCGGGCGATCGCCGCCACGGTGTTTGCTGCGGTGGAGTCGGGGCGGACCGGGCGGGTCGTGGACGTGGGGAAGGGTTGACTGCAAAGGGTATGTGTATTACGTATACACATACGCATAGAATAGGCGGAGACAATGGCAAGGGTTCAGCTCGTGATGCCCGACGAGGATCGGGACCGCTTCGTCCATCAGGCGCGGACGGAAGGCATGACTCTGAGCGCATGGCTCAGGAGCGCTGCCCGCCGGCGTCTGGAGGAGCAGCAGCAATCCCGCACCTTCGAGTCTCCGGACGATCTCGAGAGATTCTTCCGCGCCTGCGACGCGCTGGAAGGCCCCGGGGTGGAACCGGACTGGGAGGAGCACCTCACCGTCATCGACGAATCGAGAAAGCGGGGCTCCTCCAGCACGTGATCTTCGTCGATACCAACATCTTCATGTACGCCGTAGGCCGGGCGCATCCGCTCCGCGATCCGGCGCGGGGGTTCTTCGCCGACTGCATCCGCTCCCGAACGCCCTTGTGCACCTCGGCCGAGGTGCTGCAGGAGCTGGCCCACGCCTACCTGCCCGTCGGGCGGAAGCAGACCCTCGACGCCGCCCTGTCGCTGGTCACCAGGTCCCGCGTGGAAGTGTGGCCTCTGGAACAGGAGGATGTCGTCCTGGCGCGCCAGCTCCACGAGCAGCATCCGGCCCTGGGCGCCCGGGACCTCTGCCACCTGGCCAGCTGCAGGCGCCGCGGAGTCAGGGAGGTTCGGACTTTCGATCAGGGACTGGCCGCCGCCGCCGGAGGGGCTGGACCGAACCCCTGAAGGCCATCGGCCGGTGAGGCTCGGGGTAGAGAAAGGGCAGCCACGAATCCCAGCACGGGCTGCCCTCTTGGATAACCAGGGGGTTATGGACTTTAGGTAAGGAAACCTACCTAAGCCGAAACCAGCATGTTGCGCTGATAAGTGGTGGAGCTGAGGGGAATCGAACCCCTGACCTCCTGAATGCCATTCAGGCGCTCTCCCAACTGAGCTACAGCCCCCCAGGAAGGCCTCAGAACGTAACCCCCGGCCGTCATATCGTCAACGGCCGCAGGCACCTGCGCCAACCGCTAGGGCTTGAGGGTGATCCCCACGCCCAAGTCGGAGTCGTACTCGTCGCGCTCGCTGGAGCTGGGTCCGAGGGACAGGCTGGTGAGGACCAGCCGGACCTCGCTGGAGGCGTCGTACCCGGAGGCGGTGCGGACCCGCATCGTCGCCAGGATCTGGCTGCCGCTGACCGAGGTGGTCAGGCTGGCTCCCAGGACCCGCACTTCGGCGCCGCTCACCACCAGTCCGTTGGGGGCTGGCGTGACGAAGGGCGTCTCCAGGGTGGCCTCGGCGTTCTCCAGGTCGAAGGCGGCCGCAGGCTCGGCCTCCAGCTTGATGTCGAACTGACGCAGCTGGTCGGCGCCGTCGACCTCGAAGATGAGGCTGATCTCCTGCCCGGCCCCGGTGATGTCGAGACCGTCGCCGACGATGCGGAAACGCTCGGCGAAGGAGCCGGACAGGTCGGCCAGCTGGCGCAGGCCCCCCTCGTCCACCGGGGCGACGACCCCGTCGGTGCCGGGAGGATTGACCACCGAGTCCGACTCAGCGCAGGCGGACAGGCCGGCGAGGGATGCGAGGGCGATGCGAAGCAGCATGGGGGACTCCTTTCCTGGTCCAGCGTCCTGGAGAGAGAAGATCGCCCGCCCCCGCCCACTCCGCAAAGTCAGCGGCAGGCCCTGCCGGCCGACCACGAAGGCGTGGCACCGAGCTGGTGGTGGGACCGCAGGTGCACCCCCATGCGCAGGCTGCGCGCCCCGGCCTCCACCCCCAGGCCGTACTGGCGCGGACGGTCGAGCCCGTCGAGGGTCATCGCCGCCGGCCCCCCGAGGGGCAGGGACAGGCGCATCTCGGGCCGCAGGGCCGGCCCCCGCCAGGCAACCCCGAGGGAGAGGGTTGCTTCCGGCCCTTCGCGGCGCAGCCGCACGGAACCCCTCCGCTCCAGCAGGCCCCCCGCGCCGCCCTGCCACCACCCCTCCACCTGCCATCGGCGGAGGAGATCCGCGCGCGCCCCCAGGATCGGCACCCGCCCACGCCAGACCGGCTGACCGCTCCACTGCAGGCGCGCCTCCAGCAGGGCGGCGCCGAGATCCAGCCCCCCTGTCAGCGAGACCGCGACCGCAGCCAGCACCGCCTGCTCCCGGTGCCGCGGGGGCCCGCGCACCGCCAGCCCGAACCCTCCCCGCAACATGCCGAGGCGGGGCGCCGCCAGCAGCAGGTGCTGCCCCGCCAGCTCGTGCAGCCCGAAGGGCCGGTCGTGGACGAGATGGCCGCAGAGGGAGGCGGTGACCGACGCGAGGCGGGCGGGGTTGGCGCCCAGCCGGTCCGGCGCCGGCAGCGGGTCGGCGAAGGGTCCCCGCTCGAAGGCGGCGACGGCCGCTCCCGCGGTGGCGAGCAGCAGCAGGGCGGCGACCAGCGGAAGCCGGGTGGAGGTGCCAGGGCGGGAGTCCACGGGAAAGACAACGCAACTCCGGGACCACCGATGGTCCCCGGGGCTTCTGGGCGGCCCCCGGGGCGATGGATGTCACCCGGGGCACACGGCCCCGGGTTCCCTGGTGGCACGCCCTCAGGCCGGGACGGCCCTCCGGACGGTCCAGCGGTCCTCGTACTCGCCGCGGCGGAAGCGCTCCAGGTCCAGGCCGCCGGGCACGTAGTGCCAGGCCGTGGAGTAGCGGGTGCGGGCCGGGTCCTCGTTGTCGGCGGTGCCGTGCAGGAGGTTGGCCGAGAACAGGACCACCGTCCCCGGCGCGACGGCCACGTCCACGGCGCGGGACTCCTCGACCTGGGTCCAGGACCCGTGCATGCCCTGCTCCCGCTGGTGGTCGACGATCACCCCGTCGTGGTGGCTGCCGGGGACGACCCGCAGGCAGCCGTTGCGGCGGTCGGCCTCCTGCAGGTAGACGCCGCAGGACAGGATCCGCCGCGAGTTGGTGCCGAAGTAGAAGTTGTCCTGGTGCCAGTGCGTGGACGTGCCGCCGCCCGGAAGCTTGGGGAAGAACTTGGTGCCGAAGACGTCCACTTCCTCGCAGCCGAGCAGCTCCGCCGCCCTGTCGACGATGGCGGGCTCCCGGGCGAGGTCCAGGATCCTGGAGTCGACGACGCACACGCCCTGCACCTTGTGCAGCAGCCCGGGCACAGGCTGGCCGTCGGCGCCGAGTTCGAGGCTGAAGTGTCCCTCCGGCTCGCTCAGAGCGCGGCCTCGTTCGACCAGCTCGTCGAGGGCCGACAGGTAGTGGGCGAGGCGGGCGCCCCCCAGCACGCCCTCGAAGACCAGGTACCCGCGGTCGTCAAACTCCTGCCTATGCGCATCGGTGAGCATCGGCATCTTTCCCTCCTTTCCTATGGACCCCATCGGATGGTCAGCCGGACCCCGGACGACTCCAGGTTCCCGGCGTCGAGGTCGAAGTCCTCCAGATGGGCGTCGACGTAGGCGTCCACGGCGGACAAGGTAGCGGTCAAGAGATAGAGCAGGACCCGCGTGTTGCGCCGGGCCGCGCGGTCTTCGTGCTCCTGCGGCGTCGGTGCGTCGGCCACGCGGGAGCTCTCGACCACGGCGGACGTCAACCAGCCGGCGCCGGCGCCGGCGAAGAGCAACGCCTTCACCCAGTGCCCGCCGGCGGCCTGGCCCCATCCCGGCAGGACAGCGGAGCGCACCAGGGCTGCCCGAGGGGACAGCCGCCCGCCCGCCTGCACCGGGTCGGCCACCGCTGGCTCCGCGGGTCCGGATGGCTGGGTCAGGCGGGGCAACGGGGGATCCTCGGTCCGCCCCGCGGAATCGGCCTCGACCTGCACGCTGGGTGCGGACTCCGGGGCAGCCGCTGCCGGGCCCGTGACCAGCACGACCAGCAGGCCGGCGAGCCCCCAGGCCCCGGGCTCAGCCCTGGTCACCGCTCTCACCGCCTAGGCGGTCCCCCGGACGCAACGGATAGCCCCGGGCAAAGGCCCCGCCCGACATCCGCTCTCGGCCGGCCGGCTGCACCTCGCCGAGACGCACGGCCCCGTCGGCGCAGGCCACGACCACTCCGTCCTCCGAGCCGCAGCGGAGCACCTCGCCCGGGCCCGCCGCTCGGGCGGCCGGCTCCACCCGCTCGACCCGATGCACCTTGAGCACGCCTCCCGCCCACTCGGTGAAGGCACCCGGCCACGGGTTGGCGCCGCGCACCCGGTTGCGCACCCGCTCGGCCGGCCAGCTCCAGTCGATGCGGCCGTCCTCGCGCGTCAGCTTCGGGGCCCGCGACACCCCCTCTTGCGGCTGGGGCCTCGGGCGCAGGCTGCCGTCCTCCATCCCGTCGAGGGACCGGATCAGCAGCCGGGCGCCGTCCTCGGCCAGCCGCGCCTCCAGCTCTCCGGCGGTCTCGTCGCCGCCGACGGTCACCTTCTCCTGGAGCAGGATGTCGCCCGCATCGACCCGCCGGTTCAGCAGAAAGGTGGTGACCCCCGTCTCGGTGCACCCGTCGAACAGGGCCCACACGATGGGCGCCGCCCCCCGGTAGGCGGGCAGCAGGGACGGGTGCACGTTGACCGAGCCCAGGCGGGGCACGCGGAGCAGACGCTCCGGAAGGATGGAGTAGGCGACCACCCCGAGGGCGTCCGGGGCCAGGGCCTTCAGCTGCTCTGCCAGGGCCGGGTCGCGCGGGGAATCGGGCTGGAGGACGGGGAGGCCGAGAGCGGCGGCGGCGGCCTTGACCGGCGGGGGCCGGAGCTGGCGGCCGCGGCCGGCGGCGCGGTCGGGATTGGTGACCACGGCGGCCACCTCGTGCCGGCTGGCGGCGAGGCGGCGCAGGGAGGGTACCGCGAAGTCGGGGTTGCCGAGGAGGACGACCTTCAGGACTTGGACTCGCCCTCGTCGCGGACTCGCGACACGGCGGAGCGGGACATCTCGACGCGGACGTTCTCGGCGATCTTCACCGTGATCACCTCGTCCTTCAGGTTGAGGATCACCCCGTGGAGGCCGCCGCTGGTGACGATCTTGTCCCCCTTCTTCAACTCGGAGATCATCTTCTGCTGCGACTTCTGCTTCTTGATCTGCGGCCTCAGGATCAGGAAGTAGAGGACGACGAACATCAGGACGTACGGCAGGATGACCAGGGGCGTGCCGCCCTGGCCTTCGCCGCCGCCGCCCATGGCGTGGGCGGGCTCCGCAAGGAGGAAGAGCAGGGTCACATCGGGCCTTTCGTGAGGGAGGATCGACCCGGAAAAATAGGCGCTCTCAGCCGTCCTGGTAAGTCGCGCGGAATTCCTCCCGCCACCCGACGAAGGTGCCCTCGACGATGGCGGCGCGCATGCGGCGCATGAGCTCCAGGTAGAAGTGGAGGTTGTGGTACGTGGCCAGCCGCACGCCGAGAATCTCGTCGGTCTGGAACAGGTGCCGGAGGTAGGCGCGGTGATAGTGACGGCAGGTCGGGCACCCGCACTCCGGGTCGAGGGGCGACGGGTCGTCGGCATGTCCGGCGTTGCGCATGCGCACCCGCCCCCGGCGCGTGAACAGGGTGCTGTTGCGGGCGTTGCGGGTGGGGATGACACAGTCGAACATGTCGATCCCGCGGCTGACGCAGTCCACCAGGTCCTGGGGCAGGCCGACCCCCATCAGGTACCGGGGCCTCTGCGGCGGCAGTTCCGGCAGGGCGGCCTCGACGCTGGCCAGCATCTCCTGCCGGGGCTCGCCGACGCCGAGTCCGCCGAGGGCGTATCCCGGCAGGTCGAGGCCCGCCAGCTCCCGGGCGCTGCGCCGGCGCAGGCCAGGGTAGACGCCGCCCTGGACGATCCCGAACAGGGCCTGGGGCGGCCGGCCGGCGGCGGTCCGCGCCGCCTGGAGGGGCTGGTGGCTGGCGGCGCAGCGCCCGGCCCAGCGCAGGGTGCGCTCCATCGACTCCCGGGCCTCGTCCTCGGCCGCGGGCCAGGGCGTGCACTCGTCGAAGGCCATGATGATGTCGGCTCCGAGAGCTTCCTCGATCTCCATCACCCGCTCCGGCGTGAACAGGTGCTGCGAGCCGTCCAGGTGGCTCTGGAAGAGCGCCCCCTCCTCGGTGATCCGGCAGCGGTCCCTCAGGCTGAAGACCTGGAAGCCCCCCGAGTCGGTGAGGATCGGCCGCTGCCAGCCCATGAAGGCGTGGAGCCCGCCGAGGCGCTCGACGAGCTCGTGGCCTGGCCGCAGATAGAGGTGATAGGCGTTGCCGAGCACGACCTGGGCGTCGAGGTCGGCCAGCTCCTGCTGGCTCATGGCCTTGACCGTCGCCCGGGTGCCCACGGGCATGAAGACGGGCGTCTCCACCACTCCGTGGGGGGTGCGCAGGAGGCCGGCGCGGGCCCCCGTGGGACCGTCCTCGGCCACGATCTCGTAGCCGAAGGCCCCCGCCGGGGCGGAGCTCAACGTCCGATCCCGGAAGTGGTGACGAAGCGGTAGCCGCGGCTCTCGAGGCGCGGCATCAGCTCCTCCAGGGCCGCCACCGTCGGACCGTTCGCATGGACCAGGGCCACCGCCTCCCCCTCGATGGCGGCGCGCTCGGCCAGCGCCCACAACTGGCGGCCGGCAGCGGCCTCCGTGTCGCCATCGATCGTGTCGGGCGCCGACCGCAGACCGATCGGCTTGGCGACCACCCGGTGGCCTCCCGGACCGCAGCGTTCGGCCACCTCCCGGCGGTTGGCCCCGAGCGCGACCAGGGTCAGCGAGGCCGGCAGGGCGCACAGCCGGTCGAGATTCGGCCCGCCGCCGTCGGCGATCAGGGCGATGCGCCCCGCTCGCCGGGTCGATCTCGGGTCCTGCCGGAGCTGGAAGCGGGTGGTCTCCGACGAGTCGATGCCGAGACTCAGGTCGACGCCGGTCCCGCCCTCCAGCTCCTCGCCTCGCATCACCTCCCCGCCGTGCCGGCTCGCGAGTCGGGTCAGCCTCTGGTTGACGCTGGCCAGCGGCAGGTCGCCGGGCACGCGGACGGTGAGCACATCGGGGCCCCCGGGACCGGAGGCGCGCCGATGCACCCGACCCGCCGGGATGCCGAGGTCGGCGAGCACCGAATCGGCGTCGGCGAGCATGCGCCCGGGGAAGGCGGCGGGGTCCACGGGCTGCGGGGGCGGCGGAGGCGGGGGCGGCGGAGGCGGCGGCTCCGGGCGCCCGAGGTAGAGCGCCGCGGCCGTGCACAGGGTCAGGCAGGCCGCGCTGAACAGGAGGTGCCACCGCGGCCGGTGCCGGCGCCGCACCATGTGGGAAGACCAGCGGATCAAGTGTCCCCCGGGAGGCGGGACTCGGGCGGTCTAGGGGCGGGCGCCCCCGTGCTTCGCCTTTACGGCGGACCAGGACGCGGCGCCCACCGGCTTGGTGGCGGCGCCCTCGCCGCAGTCCGTGGAGAGGGGATCGTCCTTCCAGCGGACGATGCGCCAGAGGCCGTCTTCGCCCTCGCGCATCTTGAAGTTCATCACTTGGTTGACGTCGAAGCCGTCCACCGGGGTCTCGCGCAACCGGATCTCCACCCGGCCGCGGAAGACCTCCCAGTCCTCGTCCGGGTGCCCGTCGGGATCGCCCTCAAAGCTCAAAGGGTAGTCGATGCCCAGCTCCGTATAGCGCCGGGAAGGTTGGTACTTCCACTCGATGGTGCGGTATATGTCGAAGATCCCCTGGGACGAGCCGTCGCGGGGGCCCATGATCCGCAGCTCCTCCTCCTTGCCGTAGAAGTAGACGAGGTCGCCCGTGCAGTCCTCCTCCATGAAGTAGAAGTTGTCGTCGAGGAGAGACTCGTAGAGGTCCTTGTCGCGTTCGTTGAAGGCCCTCTCCAGGTTGTCCATCACCACCTGCGCCGTGGTCGCCTCGGGGGCGGGCGGCAGTTCCCGGCGAGCCACCTTCTCCACATCGGGCGCGAAGGGGTTGCTGCAGCCCGCCAGGAGCAGCCCGGCCAGGGCGATGGGGATTGTGAGCGGCATGGGTCTTCCCTCCTGCTACTGCGCGAACTCGCCCCGCAACTCGGTGAGGGTGCGTTCGGAGGACGGCTCGCGAAAGTCCTGCCAGCGACGGATGGACCAGGTGGGATTCTCGTCGCTCGTCGTCACCAGGTCGATCTGCATGCGCCCTCGCACCTCGAAGATGCGCGCCTCCTGCTCGTCGCCGGGCTGGGTGGTGAAGTCGATGATGTACGGGAAAATATACGTCTCCAGCCGGGGATCGTCCGGGTACAGCCTCTGCTCGTCCTCCTTCGCATCGAACCAGCGGCTGATGTTGATGCGCTGGAAGTTGCTGCGGTCGAGTAGATTGAAGGCGAAGCGGCGCTCGTCCTCGCGGGTCCACAGGGTGTCGGTGTCGGGGGGGTCGGGATGGTACCCGGGGGGCAGGTCGAAGACCTCCCCGAAGGGCTCCACCCCGGCGAGCTCGGGCGCGAAGAGGAAGTCCTCCGAGAGCTGGTCCATGTACTGGGTGGGGCTGAAGCCCTCGATGGAGTCTTCGAGGTTGAAGACGACCGCCTCCGACATGGTCGGGTCCCGAAGAAAGAGGAGGTCGCCGCTCGGACACTCCGGCAGGCGCGTCGACAACGGGCTCGACACACCGGAGTCGGCCTCGATGGCGGCGTCCCTGCACCGCGGGAAGGCGGTGAGATCCGTGTCCTTCGCGCAACGGCACTCGACCTCCGTGCCCTCCTCGAGTCCGCAGGCGGCCAGGAGCCACAGGGCCGGGGGCAGCAGGTAGCGAAGCCTGGAACTCATCCCGCCATCTCGGAGAGCGGCACCAGGGTGAAGCACAGGACCAGGAGGACGAAGCACAGGACCGCGATCGCCCGGCGGCGGCCGTCCAGGGGGATCGCGGCATGGTACGGAGGCGGGTGGCGGCGGCCGACGAGGGCCAGCAGCAGGGCGATCAGCAGCCACCCGGGCCACCCCCGCGGCAGGTCCCAGAGGACCGACATCACCCCGTAGAGGCCCATGGCCAGCAGGGTGGCGAAACACAGCCGGCTGACGGCGTGATGGCGGTCGCCGAGGAGGGCATAGGCGATGTGTCCGCCGTCGAGCTGGCCCACGGGCAGCAGGTTGAAGGCGGTGATCACCAGGCCCACCCACCCGGCGAAGGCGACCGGGCTCAGGAGGACGATGCTGTCGTCGGCGGCGGGAAGCAGCCACGCCGAGAGCCCCTCGAACAACAGCGGCGAGCCCAGTTGCAGGACCCCGGGCCGCATGCTCTCCGGCAGCTCCAGCAAGTAGCCGGGCTCCACCACCTTGGACATGGGCAGCCCAACCAGGCAGGCGGCGACGGCCACAACCAGACCCGCCAGCGGGCCCGAGGCGCCGATGTCGAGAAGGGCGCGCTTGTGCGGGATCGGCGAGCGGATGCGGATCACGGCGCCGAGGGTGCCCAGCGGGGACAGGTAGGGCAGGGGGATGAAGTAGGGCAGGGAGGCCTTCACCCCCCACCTGCGGGCGGCGAAGTAGTGGCCGAACTCGTGCACCGTCAGAATGCCGAGGAGGGTGGCCGCGAAGGGCCAGCCCTCCACGAGGTGAACGAGCTGGCCGAGCTCCATCAGGGGGTCGACGCCCTGCTGCATGGCGCCGGCCACCATCATGGAGAACAGGGTCATCAGGAACAGCAGCAGGTGGGTGGAGGGCCGCGGCGCCGTGGACGGCGGCGGGCGTCGGGCCTCGGACCAGGCCCCCTCGACTCCATACCTGGGTGAGTACGGAGAGGATCCGTCCCAGTCCTCGAGGGGCTCCGTCGGGCGGAGCGGCATCCGTTGCCTCCGCCACCACTTCATCTCAGGCCCCCCGCATGACCAGACTCACCCGGTGGCCGGCACCGAGTCCGTCCCCGAAGGGCAGGAAGGCGTAGTCCAGCTGCCAGGGGCGGGCCGTCAGGCCCAGCCCGAAGGCCGGACTCCCGGAGGCGGGAGTGCCGTACCCGGTGCGCACCACCAGGCGCGGCGACAGACGCCACTCCGCCCCCAGGTGCAGGCTCGGGCCGGTGCCCCGGCTCGCGCCCACGTCGGCGGCGGCGGTCAGGGCGCCCCGCGCCAGGACCGCGCCGAGGCGGGCCTGCAAGGGCAGCTCGGTGGCCTCCCGGTCGAGGGCGTTCATCCGCCCCAGGTTGCGCACCGCCGCCCCGAGCCTCCAGGGGCCGCTCCCGTAGAGCAGCCCCAGGTCGGCGGCCAGTCCCGCGGAAGCCTCCACGTCGATCGACTGGCGCACCACCTTGGCGCCGATTCCCGTCCGCAGGCGCTCCCCCCAGGGGCGGGACCAGGCGGCGCCCGCCGTCCACTCGTAGAGGCCGAACTCCCCCAGGGGATCCCGGGTCGGGCCCAGACGGCGCTCCAGCCCTCCCGCATGGGCCAGGCGCACGTCGACAGCCAACACGTCGCCCGCCGCTCCCGTCCACAAGGCCGCGGCCTGCTCGTGGCGCATGCCGCCGATCCACTCCGTATGGCTGAGCACGGCCGAGGCGCCCGGGGCCAGGGCCGCCGGATTGAGGCTGGCCGCCGACGGATCGGCGAGGGCCGTCGCCGCTCCCCCCAGGGCCGCGGACCGGGCCCCGGCGTCCTGGCGCAGGAATCCGAGACCGGTGTCGGCGTCGATGCCGCCGGGCCTCCAGCAGGCCCAAAGCGCGATCAGGACCGCCGGCAGAACCCGCCGCGGCCGGATGGGTTCCGGCCTTCGCACGGCC
Source organism: Candidatus Latescibacterota bacterium (assembly GCA_964291625.2). GTDB lineage: Bacteria > Latescibacterota > UBA2968 > UBA8231 > UBA8231 > UBA8231. The sequence goes on from OZ220089.1 coordinate 2,328,979, forward strand.
CCGGGCGCGCGGACCTTCATGGCAGTCGACCCGCAAGGCTGAAGACGGTGCGGGCGCCGGCGCCGATCTCGTCCGCCACGTACGCGTAGTGAACCTCGAAGGCCTCGACGCGCATGGGCCGGACGGTGACACCGAAGGTGGGCCGGCCCACGCCCTCCCCCGCACCGGCGCGGTGCAGTCCTCCGCGCAGGGTCAACAGGTCGCCCAGCCTCCACTCGAGACCGAGATGCCCGCGCAGCTCGCGGTCCCCCGCCGGGTCGAGGACCTCCGCCTCCACGGCGGCCATGGCCCCCGGGCGGAGGACGTGCGAGACCCCCACGGAGAGGGCGGATCGCAGGGCCTCCTCGGTGACGCTGGTCTGGTCGGAGAGCCGCTGCACCTTCCACGACAGCTTGTCGAGCAGGTTGCGCGCCGTTACCCCCAGGGCGGTCCGGGAGGACAGGCTCCAGCGAACCCCCAGATCGGCGCCGCGGCCGGTGGCCGTCGAGGCGCCGCTCACCGGCACCTCGATGCGATGCCGGAGGATCTTCAGGCTGGCGCCGATCTGCAGACGCACCGCGGGACGAAGGCCGAGGCCGAAGATCACGGCATCCTCGGCGCTCCCCAGGTCGCCGGTGGCCTCGCCCGAGCCGCTGCGCCCCCGCAGGCCGCCCACCCCGGCGTGCAGCCAGGCCAGGCCGAAGGCCAGGTCTCCCCTGGGGTTGATGGCCACCGCCAGTCCGGACCGCGTGCGGTCGAGGGACATGGGCTGGTACGAGGCCAGCATTCCCTTGCCGGTCGAGGTGGCCAGTCCCGCGGGGTTGTAGAGCACGGCGGCGGGCCCCTCGGCGGAGGCCGCCTGAGCGCCGCCCAGACCGAGGGCCCGGGCGCCGAGGCCGGTCTCGAGATAGGCGCCGCCGAGGCGCCCGGCAGCGGCCGGAGACGCCGCCTGCCACACGATCAGGGCCGCGAGGGCGAGGGTGCGCCGCATCAGTCCAGGACCACCACGTTGCCGAAGGCCCGGCTGCCGGACGCGGTCTCGACGCGGAAGAAGTAGACGCCGTTGGCCACCTGGCCGCCGCCGTCGTCCAGGCCGTCCCAGGACTCGCGGTGGTGGCGGCCCCCCGGGCGGCTCTCGCCGTCCACGAGGGTGCGCACCTTGCGGCTCGAGAAATCGTAGATGTCGACGCTCACCTCGTCCGCCTCGGCCAGGCTGTACACGACCATGCAGCGCTGTCCCCGGGACGGCGCGAAGGGGCTCGGGGCGGCATAGGTCTTGGCCCCCCGGGCGTCGACCAGCCCCTCCCCCTCGATCATCCGGCCGGTGTCGATGGCCCGCACGCGCACCGGGAAGCTGAGGACCGTCCAGGTCCGGCCACCGTCCAGGGAACGGCCCAGGCCGTTGTCGGCACCGGCCCACAGGGCGACGCGCCCGTCGGGCAGGGAGAACCGCTCGACCCCGATGAAGGGGGCCCGCAGGAGATCCTGGTTCAGGATGTCCTGCACCGGCACCTCGACCCAGCTCTGCCCGTGGTCCGGGCTCAGGAGCAGACCCTCTTCGGTGCCCGCCCACACCGAGTCGGCGGCAAAGGCGAAATCCCAGGCGAAGGTGGGACCCGAGGAGGTCCAGGTGGCGCCGTCGTCCTCGGTGCGGTGGATGGACCGAACCTGCCCGGGGGGGTCGTCGGTGACGTCGGTACCGACCCAGACGACGGATCTCCCGTCGGGCCGGATCTGCCGCTCCACCGCCACCCCCCAGTTGGCGGAGAGGTGGCCCGGAAGAGCCTGGCCGGACTCGTCCCGCCGCGACCGGTGCACGGTCCAGGTGCGGCCGAAGTCGAAGCTGGAGGCCACGCCGAGGGCGGTGCCGATCCACACGGTGTCGCCGTAGGCGGCGACGGAGAAGGTGCGGTGGAGATAGCTCAGGGCGTCGACACTGTCGGCTTCGGCCTGCGCCCGGGCGATGACGTCCTCGGCAGCACCAGCCCTCTCGAGGCTGTCGACGCGGATCCGTTCGGTCTTGTCGTTGTAGACGATCCTGTCCGCCCCGCCCGGCAGCACCCGCTCCCAGGTCCGGCCGAAGTCGGTGGAGCGCACCGCCGAGCCGGCGAAGAACGTGGCCCACACGGTGTCGCCCTCGACGGCCAGCCCGAAACAGGCGTTCTCCACCGGACTCCATGGGCCGTCCTCGAACTCGGGGCGCAGCGTGTCGAAGAGGGCCTCGTTGGAGATCCGCTGCCAACGGGCGCCGGCGTCGGTGGACCAGGAGATCCCGCTGCCGACCTGCCGGCTGCGATTGCCCACGGTCAGGGAATCGAAGAGGGTGGCCGCCCAGACCGTGTCTCCGTGGGCGGCCAGGGCGCTGACCGCACCCCGGCCCAGGCCGTTCTCTTCCGTGAAGGTGACCCAGTCGCCGGCCTCGAAGCCTTCCCCCCGTGAGCGATCCAGGCGGGCCAGGCCCCGTTCCGTGGAGACCCACAGGTAGCGGCCGCTCCATACGACATCGGTGATGCTGGAGCCGAGCATGCCCGGCGTCGGGGGTGACTCGGCATCCTGCAGAATCCGGTTGGAACGGCGCCGCGGCCGGGTGTCGAGGCCAGGAGCACGGCCACCAGACACGGGAGCCCGCCGTATCGAAGGAAGGGGACGGATGCCGCCGATCGCGCCTCAGGCATAGGTGGCGGCGCGCTCGTTCAGCGCCTCCACGGCCTCGCAGCCGATGCCGCAGTCGCCGACCCGCGGGCCCTCGGGTTCGCCGTGGCTGTCGGAGCCGCCGGACATGAGAAGGCCGTAGCGCCTGGAGATGCTCTGGTAGTGCTCGATCTGGGGCGGCTTGTGGGAGGGGTGGTAGACCTCGACACCGTCGAGGCCGGCGTCGACGAGCTCGGCGATCACCGTCTCCGAGACGGCCAGACCGGGATGAGCGAGAACGATGACGCCGCCGAGCTCGTGGACCAGACCGATGACCTCGGCCGCCGGGCTGCGCGGCTTCGGCACGTCGGCGGGCCGGCGGTCGCCGATGAAACGGTGGAAGGCCTCCTCCTTCGTCGGCACCGCCCCGATGGCGACCATGGCCGCGGCGATGTGGGGGCGTCCCAGGGGCCCGCCGGCGGCCCTCACCAGCACCTCCTCGAGGCTGACTCCGACACCGAGCTGATTGAGGCGGTGCACGATCGCCTCCCCGCGGTCGCGGCGGCGCTGGTGGAGAAGCTCGACGTAGGAGTCCAGGCGGCGGTCCTCGTAGTCGATGAAGTAGGCGAGCAGATGCAGTTCGCGGTCGTTGACGTGGGCGCTGAGCTCGGTGCCCGGAACCGTCACCACGCCGAACTCCCGTCCGGCGGCCGTCGCCTCCGCCACCCCCTCCACGGTGTCGTGGTCGGTCAGGCTCAGGACGCGGACCCCGGCGGAGGCCGCCTCCTCCACCACCTCTCGGGGTGTGCGCTGGCCGTCGGAGCAGGTCGAATGGGAATGCAGGTCGGCGAGATTGTACTGGGCCACCGGGGGCTTCCTTCAGTCTGGAAATCGAGCGCAACGGAGACGGAAGTCTCCCGCGGGCGAACAGGGGAAGATAGTGCCCTGCCGGAATCCGCGCGCAGTGCCGTCTCCGACACCGACTACCCCGGCCACGGTTCGGTTCCCCGTTCCCCGAACCGCGGCTAGCTCGCGGCGCCCTCCTGCAGCGGCAGCACGATGTGCGACGGGTGCCCCGGACTGTGGAGGATCGTCTGGTGGGCGATCTCCCAGCGGCTCTCGAGGCCGAGAGGCCCCCCGGTGTTGGGGTTGACGTCGAAGCGCGGCCAGTTGCTGCTGCTGATGTCCAGGCGGATGCGGTGGCCGCGGCGGAAGATATTGGATGTCGGATAGAGGTGGAACACGAACTCGTAGGGCGTCCCCGGCTCCATCAGCTCCGGCTGCGTCCAGCCGTTGCGGTAGCGGGCGCGGAGGATGGAGTCGGTGACGTTCATGGCGAATCCGTCCGGGTAGTCGGCCGACGGCGGATGGACGTCGATGAGCTTGGCGGTGAAGTCGGTGTCCCGCGCCGACGAAGCCGCCCACAGATGCATGACGATGTGGCCGGTGACCTCCGTGTCCTCCTCCAGCTCCGGCGTCTGGAAGGTGAGGATGTCGCGGCGGCTGTTCAGCGGCAGCTCGTCGACGCAGCCGTAGAAGTCGGGCCGGCCCCGCTGGTCGAAGGCGCCGGGCGGGATGATGGTGTCGGCGGCCGAGATGCCACCCCCCATGGTGGGCACGGGATCCCGGGGGTCGAAGGTGTAGCCGGTGGACTGCGCCTCATCCGCCGCGGGCTCCTCGCGGGTGAGGCCGCCGCCGGCCCGCAGGTACCAGGACGACTCCACCGTGCCCGGCAGGGGCCAGTCGGGCTCGCTGCGCCAGTAGCCGCCGTGGTCGAGGCGGCGGTCGTAGTCGTGCTTGTTCATCCGCTGGCTGCCGGTGCCCATGGTGAAGATGCGCACCGGCGACCAGTCGGCGAACTCCGTCTCCATGCCCTTGAGGTAGTGGTCGAACCAGGCCAGCCGCAGGTCGTTCTGGTTGATGTGCGAGTGGGTCCCGAAGTCGACGTCCCCGGCGTGGGTCACCTCGTAGCCGCCGTGCGTCCAGGGCCCCATGAGCAGGACCTGCGGCGACTGCTTGATGTCGCTGAGCTTGCGGTAGCTCGTGGGGGTGTTGCGGGCGTAGGAGTCGTACCAGCCGCCGAGATACAAGGTCGGCACGTCGGCGTGCTCGTCGTAGTACTCGTCGATGGCGTAGCCCCGCTGCTTCCAGTAGTCGTCGAACTCCCCGTGGGTCAGGATGTCGATGGCCCACTGCTCGTAGGACGGCAGCCGGCGCAGCACCGTGGCCCCCTTCCGCAGCGGGAACCGGCGCACGATGTCGGGCATGTCCTGGGTGAAGGCCTTCATGATTTCGGCCTGCAGGCCGGGGTCGGCCATGGCCTCCTTGCTCGTCATGGCCATGCGGAAGACGTATACGTGGAAGCGCTGCTCCAGGGCGCCGTTCTGGCGCATCGAGCCGTGGTAGTAGTTGGATGCGCCCACGGCCACGACCATGGTCCTCAGGTGCGAGGGCGCCAGAGTCGCGAGGGCGCTCTGGTCGCTGCCGGCGTACGAGCCTCCCATGGTGCCGACCTCGCCGTTGCTCCACTCCTGGCCCCCGAGCCACTGGACCGTGTCGAAGCCGTCCGGCGCCTCCCGGGCGAAGGCGTACCACTCCCCCTCGGAGGCGAAGCGGCCGCGGACGTCCTGGATGACGGTCGCGTACCCCCGCCGGGCGAAGTACTCCGCATTGGTCACCTGCCGCGGCGCCGCCTTGTCGTACGGGGTCCGCTCGAGGATGACGGGAAAACGGCCGGCCGCGGGATCTTCCCCCACCGCGGGGAGGTAGACGTCGGCGGCGAGCCCCACGCCGTCGCGCATGGGGACCATGACGTTCTTCCGGCAGATCACGTCGTAGGCGATGGGGGAACCATCGTATGGAGCCGTCACTCGTGCTCTCCTTGTGGAGGGATTGTCCCGGCCGGGAGCCCCCGCGCGGACCGGGAGTAGGTCCTTTCCGCGATCAGCTTTCGGAGGCCGGGGAGTCGGGCAGCAGCCCGCGGAACCGGCCGTAGGCCTCCTCCCAGCGGCCGGCGTCGCCGGAGGGGGTGAAGGTCCGGGGCTCGAAGGAGGCGCGGACCACGGCACGGATATCGCCGACGGAGGCGAGGCGGCCCAAGCCGAGGGCCTGCACCAGCAGGTTGCCGATCGCCGTGGCTTCCGCCGGCCCGGCGACGACCGGACGGCTGGTGGCGTCGGCGGTGAGCTGGCAGAGCAGGGTGTTGCGGATGCCGCCGCCGACGACGTGGATCGGCTCCAGGCGCCGGCCCAGAACCTCCTCGAGGCGCTCGAGGACCCAGCGGTACTTCAGGGCCAGGCTCTCCAGCAGACAGCGGATCACGGCGCCCTCGCCGGCGGGCTCGGGCTGTCCGGTGTCGCGGCAGAAGGCGGCCACCCGGCCGGGCATGTCCCCCGGAGGCAGGAAGCGCCCGTCGTCGGGGTCCACGAGGGGACCGAAACCGGGGGCCTCCGCCGCGGCCCGGGTGAGCTCGTCGTAGGAGAGGTCGCGGCCGGCCGCCGCCCAGGTCCGGCGGCACTCCTGCACCAGCCACAGACCCATGATGTTCTTCAGAAAGCGGAAGGTGCCGCCCACGCCGCCCTCGTTGGTGAAGTTGTACCTCAGGGCGCCGTCCGAGAGATCCGGGGCCTGCAGCTCGGCGCCCATGAGCGACCACGTTCCGGAGCTGATGTAGGCGAAGTCGGCGCCCTCGGCGGGCACGGCGGCCACGGCGGCGCCGGTGTCGTGGGTGGCCGGCGCCACCACCGGGATCCCGGAGGCCAGTCCGCAATCGCGGGACACGCTCTCCAGAAGCGGTCCGATCCGCGTGCCCGGCGGGACGATCTCGGGCAGGATGCCGTGCGGCAGGCCGAAGGCCTCGAGGAGCTCCCTCGACCAGCGCCCCTGCCGCGGATCGTAGAACTGGGTGGTGGTGGCGTTGGTGAACTCGCAGACCTGCTCCCCCGTGAGGAAGTAGTGCAGCAGGTCGGCCATCATCAGCAGCCGGTGGGCGGCGCCCAGTTGGGGAGCGGACTGCTCCTGCATGGACAGCAGTTGGAAGAGGGTGTTGATCGGCAGGAGCTGCACCCCCGTTGCGGCGAACACGCGCTCCCGGGAGACGCGCTCCAGGGCCCGGTCCAGCACGCCCTCGGTTCGCGGGTCCCGGTAGTGGCGGGGGTTGTCGACGAGAGATCCATCGGCGGCCAGCAGGCCGAAGTCCACCCCCCAGGTGTCGACCCCCACGGAGGCGATCCCGGCCCCGGCAGCCGCCCGCAGCCCCTGCTTGATCCCGTCGTGCAGGCGCAGCACGTCCCAGTAGAGCCGGTCGAGGACCGCCGTGCCTCCCGTGGGGAACCGGTGCAGCTCCTCCAGCTCCAGGCGCTCGCCGTCGAAGCGGCCGAGAATGGCGCGGCCGCTCTCGGCGCCGAGGTCGAAGGCGAGGAGCGGGTTGCCGGTCACGCGCGGAGGGTGCCCCGGCGCCGGCCTGTCGGCCCCCTGCGTACGCCGCCGTACACTTACAGGTAGTTCAGGCCGAGCTCGGCGATCAGCTGGCGAGTGGGGTTGTGCAGCAGGGAACAGATGAGGGCGACGCCGAACTCGCGCTCCAGCCCGGCGGCGTAGGTGGACTGCTCGTCGCGGTAGTTGAGCCGCTGGAAGCCGAGGACGGTGTCCTTGAACTGGTCGGTGCGCTCGCAGATCACCAGCTCCGCCAGCTCGGAGTGACGCAGGGCCTCCTCGACGTAGTCCTCGCCGAAGATCTCCTCCAGGGCTGTTCGCAGCTGACGGTGAAGCACGGGGAGGCTCGCTCAGAAGGGGAAGATCTCGTCGAGACGCCGGAGGGTGCGGCTGCGGGCGTCCGTGGCGGGAGACGGCGCGATCGAGAGCAGGGAAGCCCCGGGGACCCGCGCCCGGTCCACGGGCATCTGGATCACCGGCCGCCGCAGCCATGCCAGCAGGACGAGACCCGCGTCGATCGCCGGCAGCCGCAGCTCCAGTCGGAACACGAGCACGGCGCCCAGGAACCGGCCGAGAACCGACCGGCGGGCCGGCGCGCTCCGCAGCTCCGCGGCCCCGGTGCTCACACCGGTTTGCCCCCGGGAGCGAAGAACGGCTCGATCGCTCTTTCGATGCGGTCCCTCACGGAACCGTCCTCCCCCAGGTCTGGCTCGAAGGCCCGCCCCGTCACCCGCTCGAAGAGATCGACGTAGCGTCCTGCCACCTCGACGCGGATATCGTCGTCGAGATGGGGGATGTTGTCGTCGGAGATGCCCTTGTCCTTCAGCCACAGACGGAGGAACTCCTTGTCCAGGCTCTCCGGCTCGTCGCCGCGCCCGTGGCGCTCCTCGTAGCTGTCCAGATTCCAGTAGCGGGAGGAGTCGGGCGTGTGGATCTCGTCGGCCACCGCGATCCGCCCCTCGGCGTTGCGGCCCATCTCGTACTTGGTGTCCACCAGGATCAGCCCCTGCTCCGCCGCCAGTTGTTGCCCCCGGGCGAACAACTCCAGGGCGATCTCTTCGATCCGGCGCCAGGTCCTCTCGTCGACCAGGCCGCGCTCGACGATCTGCTCTGCGGAGATCGGCTCGTCGTGGTCCTCGGACTTGGTGGTGGGCGTGATGATCGGCGCCTCGAATGGCTGGTTCTTGATCATGCCGTCGGGGAGCCGGTTGCCGCACAGCTCCCGCACCCCGCGCGCGTAGTGGGTCCAGGCCGAGGTCTCGGTGCTGCCCGTCAGGTAGCCCCTCACGACGACCTCCACGGGGAACATGTCCAGCTCCTCGGCAACGGTGACGCTGGCGTGCGGCACCTGGAGGACGTGGTTCGGCACGATGTCGGCGGTACGCTCGAACCAGTACTGGGCGATCCGGTTGAGAACCTGCCCCTTCAGGGGGATGGTGCCCAGGACGTGATCGAAGGCGCTCTGCCGGTCGGTGGTGATCAGGATGCGGCGGTCCGCAATGCGGTAGATATCGCGGACCTTCCCCTGGTGGTAGGAGTCGGCCCAGCGCTCGAAGCGAGCTTCGAGCAGGCAGTCGTCAAGCAGGTTGCGGAGCTGTTCGCGGCTGACCAACAGTGCCTCCATCGGGTGCAGGTGAAGGGGGTTTGGTGAAGGTATCCCGGCCTCCGCAACCCGTCAACGAAGCGCCTTGCCTTCGGCTTTCGGGGCGTTGTATGTTACGGCCGAGCCCGTCATCGGCGGCGCCCCTGGCGCTGCCGGGCGGGCCCTCGCGTGGAACCTGCACCACCTACGCCTGGAGGTCGAAATGGTACGGGGGCTGCTGCTCACACTCACGTTGGCGGTGGGGCTGACCGGATGCGGCAGGGAGGAGGAGATCGCCGAACTGAAGCAGTATGTGAAGTCGATCCAGGAGTTTCAGGACTTCAACGAGCGCGTGGAGCGGACGATCCTGCGTTTCGACGATCCAAGCGTGCCGGTCACCAATGCCGACATCGAGGCAGCCAGGGCCATGCTCGACGAGTACGCCGACGCCGTGAACACCATCCCGGCCCTCGACGAGCGCACGATCCGCAACACCCACGACCTCTACCAGCGGGCCTTCGAGCAGGCCCGCCGCCTGGCGCGAGACGAGACCGGCGACACCCGGCGGCAGGCGCACTCCGTGGCCATCGGCCTGCGGAACCTGCGCCGCGACATCGAGCAGCGCGTCTACCCGTCGTTGATCGTCCTCCTGGCGCGGGAGCAACTGGAGGGCGGCGAGTACGAACTGGCCTGGCCGGAACTCTGAAGCGCTCATCCTGACGTAGGCCGTTACGCGGCCGGGCCCTCTGACCGGGTCCCGGCCGTCCCCCTCGTCCAGCGCGGCCCCCGCATTTCCCCTGGCCGAGCGCGCCTCGGCGGGCCCGCCGTGCCACGGCCGGTGCCCTCGACAATCCCGAACCTCAAGACCTGGAGGGCCCGCCGCCGATCAGGCGCCGGCGGCTGAGCGCAGTCCTCTCCCATCCCTGGTCCTGGCACCGAGCCACCGCAGGCCCGCGAGACCCAGCCAGGGCTGCAGGCCGGAGAGCGTTCCGGTGTACAGGAACCCCGCGTGAAAGAGCAGCAGGAAGGGGATCCCCAGGTAGAGCTGCGCCTCCAAGGCTCGAAGGATGACCAGCACGAAGTAGCCGGCCATCGCCAGCTCCGCCAGGGCCACCAGGGTTTTCGACCCCGCGTACTTCGCTCCGGGAAGGGAACCGCCGGAACCCACGCCGTACTTGGGCGTGCGCTGAAAACCGGTCCTGTAGCCCAGCAACCCTTCCAGGACCGCCCGGGCATTGTTGACGCACAGGCTGATGCCGATCGCCATCAGCAGCGGCAGGTATTTGATCGAGCTCTTCCAGTCTTCGTACAGGGCCTTCTGCGAGACCAGGTAGTAGCTCCCGATGGCCATCGTCGCCATCGAGAACAGGGGCAGGTCGATGAGAAACAACCGGTGCTCCCAGGGCATCGACTGCCGGATCCCGAGGACCGGCAGCATGAGCACCGCCATGAGCAGCATGAGCACGTAGCAGATGTTCGCCGTCAGGTGCACGGTGGCCTCCACCTTCACCTTCAGGGGCAGCCGTGCCCGCCACACGCGGGGCAGGATCTTGCGGGCGGTCTGCACCGCGCCCTTGGTCCAGCGATGCTGCTGGGTCTTGAAGGCGTTGATCTCCACGGGCAGCTCCGCCGGCACCTCGATGTCGGGCAGGTAGAGGAACCTCCATCCGGCGAGTTGCGCCCGGAAGCTCAGGTCGAGGTCCTCGGTGAGTGTGTCGTGCTGCCAGCCGCCGCCGTCGACGATCGCCTGGCGACGCCAGAGTCCGGCGGTACCGTTGAAATTGAAGAACCGGCCCGAGCGGTTGCGCGCGGTGTGCTCGATGACGAGATGGCCGTCGAGGAAAATCGACTGGATGCGGGTGAGCAGTGAGAAGCGCCGGTTGAGGTGGCCCCAACGCAGCTGCACCATGCCGATGCGATCGTCGGTGAAGTGATGGATGGCCTTCTTCAGGACATCGGGGGGCGGCACGAAGTCGGCGTCCAGAAGGAAGATGAACTCGCTGCGGGTCCGGGACAGGCCGGCCGCGAGGGCTCCGGCCTTGTACCCCTCGCGGTTGTCCCGGCGCAGGTAACGAGCGTCCACCCCCTGCCCCCGCAGGCGCTCCACGGCGGCCACCGCCCGTCCGCGGGTCTCGTCCGTCGAGTCGTCGAGGACCTGCACCTCGAGCCGGTCCTTCGGGTAGTGGAGGGCGCCGATGCTGTCCACGAGGCGGTCGACGACGTGGTACTCGTTGTAGATGGGCAGCTGCACCGTCACTCGGGGCAGCTGGGGGAAGCGCCCCGGAGGCTCGGGGGTCTCCCGGCGGTGACGGCAGTAGAGGCGCAGCATGAACCAGCGGTGGAACCCGTACAGGCTCAGGAGGCCGACGGTGACGCAGTAGAGAGTGAGGAGGGCGATCTGCGCCGCCGAAAGAGCCCCCAGGCCGTCGATCGTCTCAGCCATGGCCTACCTTCCCGCCCCGCCCCCTTCAGCCCTTGCCGTGGCAATGCTTGAACTTCTTGCCGCTGCCGCAGGGGCAGGGCTGGTTCCGGCCCACCTTCGGACCGGCCCGCACCGGCGCTCTCTTCGCCGGCCCGCCGCCCTCGCTGCCCGCCGCTACCAGCTCCTGATCGTCCCGGGGGGCCCCGGCCGGGCGCCCCAGGGGCATTCCGTCACCCGCGGGCGCACCCGGCGCCGAGGCCTCGGCGGGACCGGCCGGTGCGCCGCGGAAGCCGAGGTTCGTCGCCTCCCGATGGATGTCGCTGAACCGGCCCCGGCCGGCGGGCGCCCGTCTCTCCGGTACCGGCCCCGCCTCGACGCGAAGCTGGAACAGGTTGCTCAGCGACTCGGTATCGATCCGCCCGATGAGACTCTCGAACATCTCGAAAGCCTCCTTCTGGTACACCAGCAGGGGGTCCTTGCCGCCCACCCCGGCGAACCCGACCCCCTCCTTCAACTCGTCCATCTCGTAGAGGTGTTCCTGCCAGCACGTGTCGATGGTGTGCAGCAGGATCGCCTTCTCCACCTCGTTGAAGGTGTTCTCGTCGACGGCCTGGCGGCGGTGCTCGTACGCGGCCCGGGCGGCCTCGAGGAGGCGCGCTTCCAGGGCGGAGGACTCGACGCCGTCGCGCTCGGCCACCTCCACCGGGAAGGGGGTGTAGAACCGGGTCGAGAAGTCGTCGGCCAGGTCTTCCCAGGTCCACTCGGAGGAGTGCGTGTCGGCCTGGGCGTGGGCGGCGACCAGGCCGGAGACGGTCTCGGCGATGATGTCGAGCACCTGGTCCCGGGCGGTGTCCCGCTCGAGGATGTCGCGCCGACGGTTGTAGATCACCTGGCGCTGCTGGTTCATCACGTCGTCGTATTTCAGCAGGTGCTTGCGGATCTCGAAGTTGCGCGCCTCCACTTTCTTCTGGGCCCGCTCGATGGAGCGCGTCACCATGCGGTGCTCGATGACCTCTCCCTCCTCTGCCCCGAGGCGGTCCATCACCGAGGCGATGCGCTCCGAGCCGAAGAGCCTCATCAGGTCGTCCTCGAGGGAGAGGTAGAAGCGCGAGCCTCCGGGATCGCCCTGCCGGCCGGCGCGGCCCCTCAGCTGCCGGTCGATGCGGCGCGACTCGTGCCGCTCGGTGCCGATCACCTGCAGGCCGCTCGGGTTCTCGGTGAGCTCCTCGGCCAGAGGGCGGCCGTCGACGGCATCCTCCAAGGTCGTCTCCGACTCGATCAGCTCGCGGTCGATGTGGACGACACCGGGGTTCAGCTTTATGTCGGTACCCCGCCCGGCCATGTTGGTGGCGATGGTCACCGTGCCCGGCTGGCCGGCGTCGGCCACCACCTGCGCCTCCTTCTCGTGGAAGCGGGCGTTCAGCAGCTGGTGCTGGATCCCCTTGCGCTTGAGCATGCGCGACAGCAGCTCGGAGATCTCCACCGAGATCGTGCCTACCAGCACGGGCAGTCCGCGCTCGTGAAGCCAGCCGATCTCCTCAATGATGGCGGTGTACTTCTCGCGCTTGGTGCGGAAGATCTGGTCCTCGTGGTCGAGGCGGCGCACCGGCCGGTGGGTGGGGATGACGACGACGTCGAGCTTGTAGATCTCCCACAGCTCCGCTGATTCGGTCTCGGCCGTACCGGTCATGCCGGCCAGCTTGCGATACATGCGGAACAGGTTCTGCAGGGTGATGGTGGCCACCGTCTGCGTCTCCTGCTCGACCTTGACTCCCTCCTTCGCCTCCAGGGCCTGGTGCAGCCCGTCGGCGAACCTCCGCCCGGGCTGGGGCCGGCCGGTGGACTCGTCGACGATGACGACCTTCCTGTCCTCGGTCACCATGTACTGGACGTCGCGCTCGAAGAGGGTGTAGGCGCGCATGAGCTGGTTGATGTTGTGCACCGCCTCGGTGCGCTGCTGGTGGTCGCGGTAGGCTTCGTCCTCGGCCGTGCGCCGCTCCTCCTCGCCCCGCGACTCGTCCTTGCGGATGCGGCCGATCTCCTCGCTCACGTCGGGAAGGACGAACAGGGCCTGCTCGTCGGGGGACAGCAGGTCCCGCCCCTTGTCCATCAGGTCGATGGTGTGGGCCTTCTCGTCGACTGCGTAGAACAACTCGTCGTCGATCTCGGTCATGCGCTTGTCGCGCATGAAGTCGGCCTCCACACGGCCGATGAGGCGCTTCGTGCCCTCCTCCTGCAGCGTCTTCATGAGACGCCGGTTCTTCGGGGCGCCGCGGACCGCGCGCAGCAGGGCGATGCCGGCCTCGTACTCGCCGTCCGCCTGCTGGCGTTTGCTCTCGGCCTCGGCCACGAGCTTGTTGACGAGGTTCGTCTGCGCCCGCAGCAGCCTCTCCACCATGGGCTTGAACTCGGCGTAGCGGTTCGTCGCCTCGGGCACGGGACCCGAGATGATCAGCGGCGTGCGGGCGTCGTCGATCAGGTTGGAGTCGGCCTCGTCGACGATGGCGTAGTTGAACTCCCGCTGCACCATGTGCTCGCGGCGGGTGGCCATGTTGTCGTAGAGGTAGTCGAACCCGACCTGGTCCTTGGTGGCGTAGACGATGTCGGCCCGGTAGGCCTCGTGCCGGGTGGCCGGCCGCCAGACGAACTCCTCCGGGGGCGACTCCGGCGCCGGCAGCAGGTAGGCCTCGGCGCCGCCGGTCTGGCGCTGATCCTGGATCACGCCCACGGACAGACCGAGGAAGTTGTAGACGCCGCCCATCCACATGGCGTCGCGCTTGGCCAGGTAGTTGTTGTGGGTGATCAGGTGCACGCCGCGGCCCGGCAGAGCGTTGAGATACAGGGGCATGGTAGCCACCAGGGTCTTGCCCTCGCCGGTGGCCATCTCGGCGATCTTGCCCTCGTGCAGCACGGTGCCGCCGAAGAGCTGCACGTCGTAGGGCACCATGAACCACTCCTCGGGACCCCCGACACCTTCCCAGGTGCGCCCCACCAGCCGGCGGCAGGCCTCCTTGACCAGGGCGAAGGCCTCCTCCTGGATCTCCTCGAGGGCCTCGCCCTCGGCGGCGTGAATCTCCTCGTTCAGGGCCTCGTGGCGATCGTTGAGATCCTCGCGCTCCCCGGGCTCGAGGTCGCTGCGCAGCTGCTCCTCGATCTCCCGCAGCTCCCCGGCGCGGGGGCCGACGTGATCGCGGATCCGCTCCCGGAACCCCGCCGTGCGGGCGAAGAGCTCGGCGTCGGAGAGCGTCCTCAGCCCTGCCAGTTCCTCGTTGATGTCGGCGAGGGCCGGCGAGGCCTTCCTGAACTCCCGCTCCGCCTGGGAGCCGAAGAGCTTCTTTATTGAACCCAGCATGGTCTGTGTGCGGTTCGGTGTGATGGGGAACAGATCGGGATTCCGAATGCCAGGCGCGCGGGGCCACCGGAGCATCTGCCGGCGGCCAGGTTCCTCACGGCAGGGGAAGGGGTCCCGCAACCGGACCTGCGGGAACCAGCGCGGTTAAGATACTCGACGCTCCCGAAAACGGCCACCGGCGCACCGGCCCCGGGGCGGGTCACAACCGGATGCCGCGGGCCCTCGCGATTCCGTCCAGAACCCCGTTCACGAAGGCATGCGACTGGCCTCCGCCGTAGGTGCGGGCCAGCTCTACGGCCTCGTCGATCGCCACCCGGCCGGGAACGTCGTCGAAGTAGAGCAGCTCGGCGGCCCCGAGCCGAAGCACGAGCCCGTCGAGGCGGGCGATGCGGTCGCTGGTCCAGTTGGTGGCGGTGGAGGAGATCAGGCCATGGAGCTCCTCGGCGTGCTCCACGGCCGCCCGGGCCAGACGGCTGGCGAACTCGAGGTTCTCCCGCCGGAGGCCGGCGGCGGTCGCCCGCTGCCGCAGGGCCTCCTCGAGCTGTCCCGGTGAGGCCACTTCCCAGTAGAGGACCTCGAGAGCCAGCCGCCGGGCGCCGGTACGACTGTCCGGCAGTTCCTCCTCTTCCACTCCCCACTCGTCGGCGGCGCCGGTCACGGCCTCTTTCAGTCCATCCCGGCCATCAGGTCGGCCATCTCGATGGCGTTCATCGCCGCGTCCCATCCGCGGTTGCCGGAACGCACACCGGCCCGGTTGACGGCCTGCTCGGTATCGTCGGTGGTGATGACGCCGAAGGTCACCGGGGTGCCGCTGTCGAGGCCGACGCGGGCGATGCCGCGAGCCGTCTCGGCGGCGACGAAGTCGAAGTGAGGGGTCTCGGAGCGGATCACGGCGCCGAGGCAGATGACCGCGTCGAAGCGCCCGGTGACCGCCAGCCGGCGCGCCACCAGAGGCAGCTCGAAGGAGCCGGGGACCCAGGCGATCTCGACGTTGTCCTCCGGGCATCCGTGGCGCCGCAGGCAGTCCAGCGCGCCGTCGAGCAACCTGCCCGTGATCAGACTGTTGAAGCGGGCCACGACGATGGCGAAGCGCCGGCTGCCGGCCTCGAGCTTGCCCTCATGCACTTTCGGCATCGGGTCCCCTTATTCGGAGAGCAGGTTGGTGTGCCCCATGCGGTCTCGCTTGGTCCGCAGGTAGCGGATGTTGTGCCGGTTGGGCTCCGCCGCCAGCGACACTTCCTCGACCACGGTCAGCCCGTAGCCCTCGAGTCCGACGCGTTTGCGCGGGTTGTTGGTCAGCAGCCGCAACTGCCGCAGGCCGAGGTCGTAGAGGACCTGGGCGCCGATGCCGTAGTCCCGGGCGTCGGCGGGCAGGCCGAGGGCGTGGTTGGCCTCGACGGTGTCGAGACCCTGGCTCTGCTGCAGCTCGTAGGCCTTGAGCTTGTGAATCAGCCCGATGCCGCGGCCCTCGTGACTCTGGATGTAGACGATCACCCCCCGGCCCTCGGAGGCGATCAGAGACATGGCCCGCTCCAGCTGCTCGCCGCAGTCGCACAGGTGCGAACCGAGGGCGTCGCCGGTGACGCAGGAGGAGTGCATGCGCACCAGTGTCGGCGCGCCGTCGGCCACATCTCCCATGGCCAGGGCGATGTACGGACTGCCATCGACCAGGGAGCGGTAGGCGTAGACGGTGAACTCGCCGTGCCCCGTGGGCATGGGGGTCCGGGCCTGCAGCTCGATCAGCTTCTCGGACCGGCGCCGATGGGCGATCAGATCGCGGATGGTGGCGATCTTGAGGCCGTGGCGGGCTGCGAACTCGAGGAGGTAGGGGGTGGACGCCAGCTCTCCGTCGGCGTCGAGGACCGAGGCCAGGAGCGCTACCGGCTCGACGCCGGCCAGCCGGGCGAGGTCGACGGAGGCCTCGGTGTGGCCCGCCCTCCGCAACACGCCTCCGGGTTGGGCGGCGATGGGCGTCACGTGGCCGGGCTGCACGAAGTCGGCTCCGCGGCTGTCCGGATCGGCCAGCCGGCGGATGGTGAGGGCGCGTTCCTGGGCCGAGACCCCGGTGCCCGTCACCTCGCGGGCGTTGACCGAGGTCATGCAGGCCGCGCTCCGCGGGCCACCGCCGCCGGGGCGGGCCAGCTCCAGGCCCGACGCCTCGAGCCGCTCGCGGTCGGCGGCGACGTAGACCGGGCCTCCCGCGTGCCGGGTGATGAAGTTGACCGAGGCGGCGTCGGCAAGCTCGGCGACCATGACCAGCTCACCCTCGCCCACGACGTCGGACCCGTCCACGTCGACGGCGCGTTCGTCCACCAGGACCACCATGCGGCCGGCGGCCAGGTCGTCGATGCTCTCTTCGATGTTGTTGAAGTCGGACAAGGTCAGAAAACGCCCGGCCGAAGCCGGGCGTTTCAGGTGTATCCCAGGTCCCGGAGAGCGTCGAGGGTGAGGCCGCCGGGGATGGCGGAGCGGCCGGTCAGAAGGCGCTCCACATAACGGGCGACCACGTCGATCTCGAGGTTTACACGGGCACCCGCGCGCACCTGTGAAAGGTTCGTATGTACTAATGTATGCGGTATGATAGCGATGGTAAAGGTGCCGTCGGCGGCGACTTCGACGAGGGTCAGGCTGATGCCGTCGACGGCGACGCATCCCTTGGCTGCCAGGTAGCGTGCCAACTCCGCCGGGGGAGCCACCTGGAGGACGGTGTCGCCGGCGGCGGCGTCGAGCCGGCGCACGGTTCCGACCCCGTCCACGTGGCCGAGGACCAGGTGCCCCCCCAGCCGGTCGGTGGGCCGCAGCGAGCGTTCCAGGTTGACGGGCGATCCCGGCCGCAGCTCCCCAAGGGTCGTGCGCCGAAGGGTCTCGGCCACCGACTCGACGAGAAAGCTGCCGCCCTTCAGGTCCACGGCGGTCTGGCAGGCGCCGTTGATGTTGACGCTGTCCCCGGTCTTCAGGTCCTCGCAGATACCCGGGGCCTCGATCTCCAGGCGCCGCAGAGCTTCCCCCCGGGCCTCGACCCGTCGGACGGTGCCCACCTCCTCGATCAGTCCGGTGAACATGGGTAGACCACCTTCCCGGTGTAGAGCAGATCCTCTCCCAGGCGCCGGGTTCGCGCCTGCTCGATGATCGGGGTCTCCGCCAGGGAATCCAGGCCCAGCTCGCCGACGCCGGGCAGGGCATCGCCGCCCAGCAGCCGGGGGGCGATGTAGAGCATGACCCGATCGACCGACCGGGTCCGCAGGGCGGCGCCCGCCAGCCCGCGGCCGCCTTCCACGAGGACGCTGGTCAGACCCGCCGCGCCGGCCCGGGCCCACAGCTCTCCCAACTCGAAGGTCCCGCCCCTGTCGGCCAGCGTCCAGACCTCGACGCCGCGCTCGGCGAACCGCCGGCGCTCCGCCTCCGGGGCCGATGCCGATGTCGCCAGGATCGGCTCCCGGCCCCCGAAGACCTTCGCCGTCGGCGGGCAGCGCAGGCGCCCGTCCACGACAATAGGCCGCGGGTCCCGGCCTTTCACGTGGCGCACCGTCAGGGCCGGATTGTCGGCGATCACGGTGCCGGCCCCCACGGCCACCGCGTCGGTCCAGGAACGCCAGCGGTGGGCGTGCCGCCGGGCCGGCTCGCCGGTGATCCACCGCGAGGCCCCCGAGGCCGTGGCGATGCGCCCGTCGAGGGACTGGCCCAGCTTGAGCACCACCAGCGGCCGTCCGGTCCGCCGGTGGTGCAGGTAGGCGGCATTCTGCTCCTCCGCCTCGGCCGCGCGGACGCCCACCTCGACCTCGATACCGGCCTCCCGGAGGCGCCGGAAGCCCCGGCCGTCGACCCGCGGGTCGGGGTCCTGCAGGGCGCAGACGACCCGGCGCACGCCGGCGGCGGCCACCGCCTCGGCGCACGGGGGGGTTCGACCGTGAAAGGAGCAGGGCTCCAGGTTGCAGAACAGGGTGCCGCCGCGGGCCCTCTCGCCGGCCGCCCGCAGGGCTTCGACCTCGGCATGGGGGCCGCCGACCCTGCGGTGCCAGCCTTCGCCGACGACGGTTCCGGAACGGTCGGCGACGACGGCGCCGACGAGCGGGTTCGGGCTCACTCTGCCTCGGCCCCGGGCGGCCAGGACCAGGGCCCGGCCGAGTGCCTTGGCGTCGTCCAACCCGGGGCTACTCGACTTCCACGAGAATGCGGGCCACGCCGACGTTGTCGAGAGCGTCCCACGCCTGCACGGAGATGACGTGCTCTCCCGGTTCCAGGTCCTCCACCCGGAAGGCCGCCTCCTCCCGCCCGCCGTCGAAGACCCCGTCGACGGCGGCCAGGCGCGTGCCCTCGTCGTCGTAATCGACGCAGTAGCGGGCCCCGTGGATCGCGGTGACGGCGTCCTCGATCTCCGCGTGGAGCCGGATCCCGCCACCCTCCCGGCTCGCCGTCAGACGGACCCGGGGCGGGGTGTTGTCGATGGGGAAGGGAGCGCTCACGTAGTCGTCCTCAAGGGCCAGCTCCCGTGGGTTGTCCGGGGCGTCGGAAGCGACCACACGCAGCTGCGTCGTGCCCTCGGGCATGCTCTCCGTGTCCCAGAACAGGGTGGTCTGGGCGATCCGGTCCTCCACCAGCTTCCACTCCCGCTGATTCTCGCCGCGCAGGTAGACGCGGTAGCTGAGCTCGTCGCCGTTCGGGTCCTGTGCCTGCCAGCGCACCAGACGCAGGCTCTTGCTCCGGGGGAGTCCCCGGTTTCCGTCGCGGGGTCCGTTCTGGGGCGGCGCAGGAGGTCCCTGGCCCTGGGGGTTGCCGCGATAGGCAAAGGTGCTCACCTCGGAGATGCGGGGAGGGAGGTTCGTCGGCCGGGCGGCGATCGATACCCTCCGGACCAGGGGCGAGTTCCGCGGGTCCCGCGACGACAGGACCAGGCGGTATTGCAGGTAGCGCGCCGGGGGGCTGGCGATCGCCGTGCCGGACTCCCCGACCCTCTCCGACCACTCGCTCCAGGTCTCGTCCGGCGTGGCGGTGTTGCCCGAGCGGGTCCGCAGAAAGAGCCGGGTGCCATCGGGGACCGTGGCCTCCCAGGTCACCGCCCCCCAGTGTCCGTGGCCCCCGAGGTCCTCCACCGGGGCGTCGAAGAACCCGCTGTCGGCGGCGCTGGGGGTCAGGCGCGACAGACGCCCCGTGAGCCCGTCGCCGAGGATCCAGTCGCCCCCATGGAGGAGAAGCGCGTTCGGCGACAAGGAATCGGCGGCGGCGAGGCGCTCGATCAACAACCCCTCGGTGCACACCCGCAGGGCCTGTGCCGGATCGCGCAGGACCGCGGCCAGCCAGCCGCCTCCGAGGTCGGCGATGCCGGCCCACACTCCACGGCCGCGCCACAAGGGGTAGGACCCCCCGTCCGGATCGATCCTCAGCAGAGTCGCCAGCGACTCCGGGCCTCCCCCCTTCGGGGCCGGTCCCGTGCCGACGACGGCGGCGAAGAGAGTGTCCCCCACGGCGAGGAGATGGGTCACCTCCTCTGCGTCGGTCTCAACCACCAGGCGGGCTCCCGATTCGGTGAGCTCGTAGATCCGGGCCCGGGCCGGTGGCCTCGAAGCGTCCTCTCCCGGCCCGGAGACGGCGGTGCCGGCATACCACCGCGAGCCGGCGCCCGCCAGGGCGCGCACATGGTCAGCGGTGCCTCCCTGGAACAGGGTGTCCACCTCGCCGCCGGCCAGGCGCAGCACACGCGCCGGTCCGCCGGCGGCGACGAGCAGCCGCCCCCGGCGGTCGAGGGCAAGATCCCAGACATAGCGGCTCCCCGAGCTTGTCTCCGAGGCCACCTCCCCCTGGGGGTCGAGGCGGTAGACGAGCCCGCCGGGTGAAGTGCCGGCGAAGAGCCCGCCCTCCGACGGCTGCAGGGCCTGTACCCCGACTTCGGGAGAGTCGAAGAGCAGATGGGGCCGGGTATCCTTGTCCGTGAACCGGAAAATGCGGCCGTCGTCTCCCGTGCCGACCCACAGATCGGCCCCGTGGGCCGCCAGGGTCCAGATGCGGCGGCCATCGACCTCGGCCAGGGGAACCAGGACCGGGCCGAGGGCGAGCTCGCCCTCGGAGAGCAGGGCGACGCCTTCGCCGGTGCCGGCCTCGAAGTCGGAGTACCGGGCCTGGTGGAGGGTGACCGGATCGACGCTCCACCCGGGGGCGGCCAGCAGGCAGAGGAGCAGTTGGCGAAGCAGTGGTTTCATCGGCGGCCCTCCGGGTCCACCTCGAGGACGAGGCTCTGCTCCCCGCGCAGGACGAAACCGGCGGGGACGCGTTCTTCCATCAGGACCCGCCAGGCCACCATGCGGGTGCTGCCCGCCACCGGCGACTGCGACAGCAGCCGGTGCACCGAGGGAGGCGGCGACGGCAGCTCGCGACCGTCCACGGTCAGACCCGGCTCGGCGACGGTCAGTTGCACGACCAGCTCGTCCTCCCGCCGGGGCCGGTTCAGACGCCTCAGCAACTCCTCGGAGTCTGCCGGCGGTCCGGCGCCCAGGCGCTCCTCCTCCCAGCCGTTGGCAGAGCGACCCGACCCAACCCTCACCCCCAGCTCTCCGGCCGCGTCGGCCGGAACCCGCACCGGGACCTGCAGGACTCTCTCGGCGCTTCTGTAGGGTGACAGCCGCACCGAGACCGTGACCTCCTCCCCGGCGCGGACCCTTGGCCGGTCGAGGCTCGCCCCCGAGAGACGCGCGACACGCACCTCCTCCCTCACATCGGCCCGCATCCGCACGCCGGCCAGGCGGACCCTTTCGAAGGAGGAGCGGACCAGGGCTCGCAGAGGTGTGCCGGCATCGATGGCGGCGCCGAAGGTGGCGTCGACCCCGCTGTAGATCTGGTCCCACGTCACCTTGCGGCCGTCGTCCAGCTCGATGTCGATGTTCAGATCGATCGAGGCCTCGCCCATCACCTTGGAGGTGGACTCCAGGGCCCCTATCAACGCCGACTGGATCAGGCCGGCGGTGAAGAACCGGTGACGGGCGACCTCGAACCGGAACTCCCGGGTCTCGCCCTCCGGGGCGATGGCCATTTCCACCGGGAGAACGCCCGCCCTCGCCCCGGTGAGGCCGGCGATCCCCCCGAAGCGGTCCTGCCGGACGGCACCGACGGTGGCCGTGGCCGCGCCCAGCTTGAAGGAGCGGAACCGGTGGTCGAGGACGCCGAAGATGTGGGCCCCCGTCATCGGCAGGTCGATGGCGCCGCTGCCGACGAAGTCGTGGCCGAAGGCGACCAGGCGGTCTCCGTCCACATGGGTCACCGTGCCGATTCCGACCATGCTCAGATCGCCGCCGACCAACTGCACTCCCACGGCGCTGCCCGCCCGGAGCGGCGGCGTCTCCAGGGAGGGATCGTCTCCAGCCGGCGACAGGAGGGGCTCGAGGCCGAGGGGCGACAGGAGCTCGGTCATGCGTTGCGCGGTCCCGCGGCCGACGCCCGACACCCAGACGGGCGCCGCCAGGCGCACCAGGCCGGAGGGCCGCGCCGGCGCCGGCGCCGCGGCGGATCCCCGGGCCGGGGTCGACAGGTCCCGCTCCATGACCGCGAGCATTTCGTGGATCGGGGTGAGCAGGCCCACCGGCTCGTCGGCGGCGAACCAGCCCCAGGCCACGGCCCCGACCAGGCGTCCTTCGACGTACACCGGACTGCCGCTCATGCCGGCCACGAGACCCGTCTCCTCCAGCCCCAGGCCGGACAGCCGGACGAGGATGACGTCGCGCCCGGGAAGCATCGAGTTGCGCTCGACCCCCAGGATCTCCACGCCGAAGGTGTCGATGCGGGTGCCCTCGACGACGGTCAGGCCGTATCCGCGCATCCCCCGGGCGAGCTCCGACACCGGCGCCAGCTCGACCGCAGGAGCCGGGGCATGGAAGAGCAGGATGCAGGAAGCGGCGCGAAGCAGACGGCGGGAGATCCCGCCCAAGGGCTTGCCGGGTGCTCGTAACTGACTGTACCCCAAAGAGGTGCGTCTCCAGGAGAGGGAGCCGGTCAATGTACCCGGCCACTCCCTTCGCGTCAATCGCGGCAGCCGATCCACCCTCTCGGATTGCTTGACACCTGCGCGGACCGGACGGCATTCTGTGTACCGACCCGCCCTCCAGGGAAGAAGCATGCACCCGACCCAACGACCCGCCGCCGGACGGGGTCACCGCCCGGTCCGCGGCTGAGGCGCCGGCCCGCCTTGCAGGGGTTTTTCGACCGCATCCGCGCCGGCCTGTCGCGCACGCGCTCCGCCGTGGTCGAGGCCGTCGCCGACGCCGTGGGCGACCGCCGCCTCGACGACGATCTCCTCGACGAGATCGAAGAGATCCTGATCTCGGCCGACGTGGGCGTCGACACCTCGGCGGCCATCGCCGGCGGCCTGCGCACCCGGGTGCGAGACTCGGAGGGGGACGCTCTCGAGCTGCTGGCAGCGGAGCTGGAGGCGATCTTCCCCCATGGAGAAGGCTTCGACGTCACCCACCTGCCGGCGCGCCCCTGGGTGATTCTGGTGGCCGGGGTCAACGGCGCCGGCAAGACGACCACCATCGGCAAGCTCGCGCAGCGCTACGCCGGCGAGCACCGCAAGGTGATGATGGCGGCCTGCGACACCTTCCGGGCCGGCGCCGTGGCCCAGCTTCAGGTGTGGGCCGAACGCGCCGGCGCCGAGATCGTGCGCTCCCGGCAGGGGGCGGATCCGGGGGCGGTCGCCTTCGACGCAGCCCAGGCCGCCCGGGCCCGGGACGCGGACGTGCTCCTCGTCGACACGGCGGGTAGGCTCCACACCCACGTGAACCTCATGGAGGAGCTGAAGAAGATCCGCCGGTCCCTGGCCCGGTGCCTCGACGGGGCCCCCCATGAGAGGCTTCTCGTCCTCGACGCCACCACCGGCCAGAACGCCCAGGCCCAGGCGCGGGAGTTCCACTCGGCCCTGGAGCTGACGGGGCTGGCCCTCACCAAGCTCGACGGCACCGCCCGCGGCGGCATCGCCTTCGCGCTGCGCCGCGAGCTGGACGTGCCGATCCGCCTGATCGGCCTGGGCGAGGGCCTCGACGACCTGCAGCCATTCGACGGCCGGGAGTTCGTTCGCGCCCTCCTGGATCGGGGCTGAGCCGAGGCTGCCGCGAGCCCCGGTTTGGTGCGGTCCCCCCGGGCTGGCGGCGACGTTGACACGTTTTGCCATGGACCGTTAGACTGGTATCCCCTCTCCCCTACCTACAGAAGAGGCTCCAATGCCGGAAACGGCCAACCTGCAGCTCGGCGAGAAGAAGTTCGACCTCCCCGTCGTCGTGGGCAGCGAGAACGAGCACGCCATCGACATCAGCAAGCTGCGCGACCAGACCGGGTACATCACCCTCGACGAAGGCTATGGCAACACCGGCTCCTGCCAGAGTTCCATCACCTTCATCGACGGCGACCGGGGGATCCTCCGCTACCGCGGCGTCCCCATCGAGGACCTGGCCGAGCAGAGCTCCTTCATCGAGACCGCCCACCTGCTGATCTGGGGGCAACTGCCTTCGTCGGAGCAACTCGACAGCTTCAGCCGTCACCTGACCCATCACCAGTTCCTGCGCGAGCAGCTCCGCCAGCACTTCGAGGTCTTCCCCCCGGGATCTCCGCCCATGGCGGTCCTGTCGGCGGTGCTCAACTCCCTCGCCTGCTTCTATCCCGAGCTGCTCGACACCGAGGACGAGGAGCTCTTCGAAGAGGCGGCGGCCCGGCTGATCTCGAAGGTGCGCACCATCGCCGCCTACTCGTACAAGCACGACATGGGCCACTACCTGGTGTACCCGCACCCCGAGAAGGACTTCTGCGAGAACTTCCTGCACATGATGTTCTCCGAACCCTACAGGGACTACGAGCCCGACCCGGCCCTGGTGCGGGCCCTGGACGTGCTGCTGCTGCTGCACGCCGACCACGAGCAGAACTGCTCCACCTCGACGGTGCGCATGGTGGGCAGCTCCGGGGCCAACCTCTTCGCCTCGGTGGCGGCGGGGGTCTCGGCCCTCTGGGGCCGCCTTCACGGCGGTGCCAACGTGGCCGTGGTGAGCATGCTCGAGTCGATCCTCGAGCAGGGGATCTCGGTGAAGGACTATGTGCAGCAGGTGAAGGACAGGAAGGCGGGCATCCGGCTCATGGGCTTCGGCCACCGCGTGTACCGCAACTTCGACCCGAGGGCGAAGATCATCAAGAAGCAGGCGGAAGCGGTTCTGGCGAAGATCCAGCGGGACGATCCGCTGCTGGGCCTGGCCGAGGAGCTGGAGGGCGCCGCCCTGGCGGACGACTACTTCAAGGAACGCAGCCTCTACCCGAACGTCGATTTCTACTCAGGCGTGATCCTCCGCGCCCTGGGCATTCCGACGAGCATGTTCACGGTCATGTTCGCCATGGGTCGCATGCCCGGCTGGATCGCCCAGTGGTACGAGGACCGCTTCGTCACCAAGGGCCGGATCCACCGTCCGCGGCAGGTCTACACCGGGCCGACCGAGGTCTGCTACGTGCCCTTGAACCACCGCTAGGAGCGGGCCTCGGCTTCGAGGGTGGACGCGTTGCGGCGTCCACTCCACTCCAGGAGCCCAAGATGCAAACCAAGAAGCTCGGACGGACGGGCCTGGAGGTCTCCATCGTCGGTCTGGGAACCGCCTTCCTCGGCATTCCCGGCGCCAACGAGGCGGCCCGGGCCTACTCCGTGCCCGGCGCCCCCTGGGAGGTGGAGGTCGATCCCGAGATGGGCGCCCAGGCCGTCATCGCGGCCATCGAAGGCGGCTGCACCCTCGTCGACACCGCGCCCCTCTACCTGGCCACCGGGTCGGAGAGGATGATCGGCGACGCCCTGCGCCAGCGCCCCGATCTGAAGTCCCGGGTCACCGTGACGACGAAGGTGGGCCAACTCTACAACGACATCGACCACTCCAGGGATGCGGTGCTGCGGCACGTGGAGGGGAGCCTCGAGCGCCTCGGCCTCGAGCGCTTCGACCTGCTCTACATCCACGACGCCATGGACGTGCCCATGGCTCGGGTCATGGCCGACGACGGCGCCCTCGGGGCCCTGCGCCAACTGCAGGACGAGGGCGTGGTCGCCTGGGTCGGCACGGCGTCCAATGTTCCCGCCACCAACGTGGAGTACATCGAGACCGGAGCCTTCGACGCCGCCGTGATCCCCGAGTGCTGGAGCCTGCTCAACCAGCGCGCCGCCGAGCGCATCCTGCCGGCGGCGCAGAAGCACGGCGTGGGACTCGTGGGGGCCACGCCCCTGGAGCGCGGACTGCTGGCCACCGGCCAGGTGCGGGGCCGCAGCTACCTCGCCAGGCGCTTCACGCCCGAGGTCATGGATCACGTCGCCCGCATCCAGGGGCTCTGCGCCGATCACGGGGTGGCGATGAACGCCGCGGCGCTGCAGTGGTGCACCCGCCATCCCCTGGTGGCCTCGACCATTCCCGGAGCGCGAACCACCGCCGAGGCCGAGGCCAACGCGGTGGCCGGATCCGCCTCGATCCCCGAGGCCTTCTGGCAGGACCTGGAGCCCCTTGTCCGGCACTTTCCCGTGAGCGAGGTGTGACCCGCCGAGGCCGACCGCCGGCCTCGGACCTACACCATCGAAGAGGAGGACATCATGGCTGTGCGAATCGACGCGAAGAGCACGAAGCTGTCCGAGTCGACGAAGGAGCACATCGAGGGGGTCTGCGCCAAGTTCGACCAGTTCTTCGACCGCATCGTCGACACCGAGGTCATCCTCGACACGCAGGCGAAGCACCGGCACGCCACGTCGGTGGAGATCATCGTCAAGGTTCCCAACCAGCGCATCGTGGGCAAGGGAGAGACGGCGGACAACAACCTCTTCAAGGCCGTCGACGACGCCGCCCACCGCGTCGAGTCCCAGCTCAAGAAGTACCACGACAAGCTCGTGGCCCGTCGCTGACGCGCCGGGAAACCTCCAGCGGCTTCCATGATCGGCCGGTTCCGGCTCGAAGAGCACGGCACCACCGTGCGGCGCGAGGTCCGCGCCGGGGTGACCACGTTCCTGACGATGTCCTACATCGTCGTCGTGAATCCCCTCATCCTGTCGCAGGCGGGCATGCCGGCCGACGGGGTCCTGGCGGCGACCTGCCTGGCGGCCGCGCTCGGCAGCGCCCTCATGGGCCTGCTGACCAACTACCCCTTCGCCCTGGCCCCGGGCATGGGGCTGAACGCCTTCTTCACCTACACCGTCGTGCTCTCCCTGGGCCTGCCCTGGCAGGGAGCCCTGGCCGCGGTCTTCGTGTCGGGGGTGATCTTCCTGGGGCTGACGCTGACGCGGCTGCGCGAGGCGGTGGTCAACGCCATCCCCCTGGGCCTGAAGTGCGCCATCAGCGTCGGGATCGGGTTCTTCATCGCCCTCATCGGGCTGAAGAACGCCGGCCTCGTCGTGTTCCATCCGGGCACCGGCAGTCTCGGCCTGGTGGACGGCCGCTACTTCGACGACGCCGAGTTGCGCGCCCTGCTCCCGCCGGGCACCTCCATGGCCAGCATCGGCGTGGCCCTCGCGGGGCTGGCGGTCACCGCCGCCCTCGTCGTGCGCCGCGTCCGGGGAGCGCTGCTGTGGGGCATGGTCGTCACCACCCTCGTCGGCCTGCCCCTGGGGGTGACCGGAAGCGGCACGGGGGGTATCGTCAGCTGGCCCACGGGGCTGGGCGAGACCTTCCTCGCCCTCGACTTCGCGGCGCTCACGGGCGCCGGCCTGCTGACGGTGATCCTCACCTTCACCTTCGTCGACCTCTTCGACACCACCGGCACCCTCGTCGGCCTGGCGGGGAAGGCCGGCTACCTCGACGAGCAGGGACGGCTGCCGCGAGCCCGCCGGGCGCTGATGGCAGACTCCCTGGCCACCATGGGGGGCGCGCTCTTCGGGACCAACACCACCACCACCTACGTCGAGAGCGCAGCCGGCGTCGCCGACGGGGGCCGCACCGGGCTGACGGCGCTGACCACGGCGGCCCTGTTCCTCGTGGCCCTGTTCTTCGCGCCCCTCGTGGGCCACGTGCCGGCGGTGGCCACGGCGCCGGTGCTGGTGATCGTCGGCGTCTTCATGATGGAGCCGGTGACCCGCATCGACTTCACGGACTACGCCGAGGCCGTGCCCGCCTTCCTGACGATCGCCGCCATGCCCCTGACCTACTCGATCTCCGAGGGCATCGCCGCCGGGCTCCTGTCCTACACGCTGCTGGCCGTCGTCCGCGGCCGGGCGGGCCGGCTGGGGCCGGCCCTCTGGGTGCTCAGCGCCCTCTTCGTCATCCGCTACGTCTTCACCTGACGGCGCGGGTGGACGCCGCCGCTCCCTCTCATCCCACGTAGATCGCCTCGTCCGGCCAGTCGGCGGCCAGTCGGGCTCCCTCCATGTTGACCGCGGGCAGGTAGTTGTGCTCGCGGCGGATGAGCCCGAGGACGCGCATGGTCCGCACCTCCTCGATGCAGTCGTCGCCGTGGTTGTTGCGGATCGACGGGATGATCTGGACCTGGAGGCTGTCGGTCACGTCGGAGTCGGAAGCTCCCTCCACGACCATCACCAGGGCGATGTGGCCATCGGTCTCGGCCAGGTAGCTGTCGCGGATCAGCTCGGAGAACACGTTGGCCACGTTGGGCTCCTCGCGGATCTCCTGCTCGACCTGGGCCCGGGTCACACCCAGCCGGAACTTGATGATGACCATGTGCCGGGTGGTACGCCCCGCGCCCGGGGAACCCTCCCGGTCGACGGCCGCGTAGTACTTCAGGACCCCCCGCTCCTCGAGCCGCTGGCGCTTGCGCCGCACCGAGCGCACCGGAACCCCGGTCTCCCTGGCGATACGGTTTTCCGGGGCCCTGGGACTGCGGATCAGGGCACGAAGGATGAGCCGCTCCTGCTCGTCGAGATCATGCATGGCCTTATTTGTACCTTTGAATAGGGGCGAACGACCAATTTAGGCCATATTTCGCCATTGTGGTAGACCTAACCAACCGATTCCACCCCGAATCCTGGCAAGAAGATCGTTGACATCATCCTCCGCCAGGGCTATGTTACGCCGTTCACTTCGAGAAACGAGCCCTCCGCGCCCCTCCTCCCACGCAAGGGCGCCTCCCCAAAGGATCCCCATTTGAAGTATCCCTCCGCCTTCCCCCCCAAGCAGGGGCTGTACGATCCCCGGCACGAGCACGACGCCTGCGGGATCGGCTTCGTGGCCCACATCAAGGGCCGGCGCAGCCACGGCATCGTCGAGGACGCCATCGAGATGCTCAGCTGCCTCGACCACCGGGGCGCCCGCGGGGCCGAGCCCGACACCGGCGACGGCGCCGGCATGCTGCTGCAGATCCCGGACCGCTTCTTCCGCGAAACCCTCGACAGCCAAGGGACGGAGCTGCCCGATCCGGGCGCCTACGGCGTCGGCATGGTCTACCTGCCGCGGCCCCACGCAGCCCACCGGCGGTTCTGCCAGCAGGCCCTGGAGGAGATCGTCCGCGAGGAGGGGCAGCGCGTCCTCGGCTGGCGCGAGGTCCCCACCGAGAACGGCTCTCTCGGCGGGTGGGCGAAGTCCCACGAGCCCGTGATGGCGCAGATCTTCATCGGCCGCGGCGAGGGCCTCGACGACGAGATGGCCTTCGAGCGCAAGCTCTACGTCATCGGCAAACGCGCCGCCCACGAGATCCGCCACAGCGCCGAGACCGAGGGCGACGCCTTCTACCTGGCCAGCATCTCCTGCCGGACGATCTGCTACAAGGGCATGCTGACGCCGGACCAGCTGCCCCTCTACTTCCCCGAGCTGAAGGACCCGCGGGTGGAGGCCTCCATCGCCCTCGTCCACTCCCGGTTCTCCACCAACACCTTCCCCAGCTGGGAGCGCGCCCACCCCTACCGCTACATCATCCACAACGGCGAGATCAACACCCTCCGGGGCAACGTCAACTGGATGAAGACGCGGGAGTCGATGCTGCGCTCCGAGCGCTTCGGCGGCGACCTGGCCAAGCTGCTGCCGATCATCGAGGAGGACGGCTCCGACTCGGCCATGTTCGACAACTGCCTCGAGTTCCTCCACCTCGGCGGCCGCACCCTGCCCCAGGCGCTGATGATGATGATCCCCGAGCCCTGGGAGCGGCACGAGGAGATGTCGGACGAGAAGAAGGCCTTCTACGAGTTCCACGCCTGCCTGATGGAGCCCTGGGACGGCCCCGCCTCGATCGCCTTCACCGACGGCACCGTCGTCGGCGCCACCCTCGACCGCAACGGCCTGCGCCCGTCGCGCTACTACGTCACCCGCGACGACCGCGTCATCATGGGCTCCGAGGTGGGCGTCCTCGAGGTGCCGCCGGAGCAGGTGCTCCACAAGGGCCGCCTGCAGCCGGGCCGCATGTTCCTGGTCGACACCAGCGAGGGGCGGATCATCGCCGACGAGGAGCTCAAGCACGGGGTCGCCGGCCAGCACCCCTACCGGCAGTGGCTCGACGCCGGCCTCGTCGACCTCCACGACCTGCCCCCGGCGCCCCACGAGCCCGTCGAGCGCGGCCACGAGGAGGTCCTGCAGCGCCAGCAGGTCTTCGGCTTCACCTTCGAGGACCTGCGCGTCCACCTGCAGTCGATGGCCACCCGGGCCCTGTGGCCCACCGGCTCGATGGGCAACGACGCCGCCCTGGCGGTGCTCTCCGACCGGCCGAGGCTGCTCTACGACTACTTCAAGCAGCTCTTCGCCCAGGTCACGAACCCGCCCATCGACCCGATCCGCGAAGAGCTGATCACGGCCACCGAGACCACCCTCGGGGCCGAGCGCAACCTCCTTCACCCCGAGCCGGAGAGCTGCCGCCAGATCCGGCTGTCCACGCCGACGCTCACCGATCCCGAGCTCGCCCAGCTCAAGGCCCTCGACCGGCCCGGCTTCCAGGTGAAGGTCCTGTCCATGCTCTTCGACGCCGGCGGCGGACCCGAGGCGCTGCGGAACGCCCTCGACAACCTCTTCGCCGAGGCCGAGGCCGCCATCGACGGCGGCGCCAACATCCTCATCCTCAGCGACCGCGGCTTCGACTCCGGGCGGGCGCCGATCCCGGCGCTGCTGGCCTCGGCGGGCCTGCATCACCACCTGGTGCGCCGGGGCAAGCGCACCCGCACCGGCCTGGTCCTCGAGACCGGAGAGCCGCGCGAGGTGCACCACTTCTGCCTGCTCCTCGGCTACGGCGCCAACGCCATCAACCCCTACATGGTCTACGAAACCCTCGGCGACATGATCCGCGAGGGCATGCTCACCGGCCTCGACCTCGACCGGGCGGTCTACAACTTCAACAAGGCCGTCGAGAAGGGCGTGGTGAAGGTGATGTCGAAGATGGGCATCTCCACCTTCAAGTCGTACCGGGGGGCCCAGATCTTCGAGGCCGTGGGCATCCGCAAGTCGGTGGTGGACGAGTTCTTCACCTGGACCGACTCCCGCGTCGAGGGCGTCGACCTGGAGGTGATCGCCGAGGAGTGCCGGCGCCGGCACGGGGCGGCGTACCCGCGGTTCGAGGCCGACGGCGGCGCTCTCGACGTGGGCGGCGAGTACCAGTGGCGCCGCGGCGGCGAGTACCACCTCTTCAACCCCAAGAGCGTGCACCTGCTGCAGAAGGCGGCGCGCACCGGCGACTACGAGATCTACGAGCAGTACGCCGCGCTCATCGACGACCAGCGCGCCAACATGGCGACCCTGCGGGGGCTGCTGGAGTTCGTCGAGCCCGGCGAGGGCGGCGTGCCCCTCGACGAGGTGGAGAGCGTCGAGGCGATCACCCGGCGGTTCAAGAGCGGGGCCATGTCCTACGGCTCGATCAGCCAGGAGGCCCACGAGGGCCTGGCGATCGCCATGAACCGCATCGGCGGACGCTCCAACACCGGCGAGGGCGGCGAGGACCCGGCCCGCTACCAGGTGGAGGCCAACGGCGACTCGAAGAACTCGGCCATCAAGCAGGTCGCCTCGGGCCGCTTCGGGGTGACCAGCAACTACCTGGTCAACGCCAAGGAGCTGCAGATCAAGATGGCCCAGGGCGCCAAGCCCGGGGAGGGAGGGGAGCTGCCCGGCGGCAAGGTCTACCCGTGGATCGCCGAGGTGCGCCAGTCGACGCCGGGAGTGGGGCTGATCTCGCCGCCGCCGCACCACGACATCTACAGCATCGAGGACCTGGCCGAGCTGATCCACGACCTCAAGAACTCCAACCCCGAGGCGCGCATCAACGTCAAGCTGGTCTCCGAAGTCGGCGTCGGCACCGTCGCCGCCGGCGTCGCCAAGGGCCATGCCGACGTGGTGCTCATCTCCGGTCACGACGGCGGCACCGGCGCCTCGCCGCAGACCAGCATCAAGCACGCCGGCCTGCCCTGGGAGCTGGGCCTCTCCGACACCCACCAGACCCTGGTCCTGAACCACCTGCGGGACCGGATCGTGGTCGAGACCGACGGCCAGCTCAAGACCGGCCGCGACGTGGCCATCGCCTGCCTCCTCGGCGCCGAGGAGTTCGGCTTCGCCACCACGGCCCTGGTGGCCATGGGCTGCATCATGATGCGGGTCTGCCACCTCGACACCTGCCCGGTGGGCGTGGCCACCCAGAACCCGGCCCTGCGCGAGAAGTTCACGGGCACTCCGGACCACGTGGTCAATTTCCTCCGCTTCGTCGCCGAGGACCTGCGCCGCATCATGGCCCGCCTCGGCTTCCGCACCGTCGACGAGATGGTGGGGCGCACCGACCGCCTGCGGCAGCGGCCCACCGACCACTGGAAGGCCAAGGGCCTCGACCTCACGGCCCTGCTCCACCAGCCCGAGGTGCCCCCCGGGGTCGGCCGCTTCTGCAGCCGCGAGCAGGACCACGGCATCGAGCGCTCCCTCGACGTGACGCGGCTGCTGGAGATCTGCCGGCCCGCCATCGAGCGCGGCGAGAGGGTCCGGGAGGAGCTGCCCATCGCCAACACCGACCGCGTCGTCGGCACGATCACCGGCGGCGAGATCACGAGGCACTACGGCCCCGACGGCCTGCCCGAGGACACGGTGCACCTGAGGTTCCGGGGCTCGGCCGGGCAGAGCTTCGGCGCCTTCGTGCCCCCCGGCATGACCCTGGAGCTCGAGGGCGACGCCAACGACTACTTCGGCAAGGGCCTGTCCGGGGGCAAGCTCATCCTCTACCCGCCGCGGGGATCGACCTTCGACCCGGGCGAGGAGATCATCGTCGGCAACGTCTCCTTCTACGGCGCCACCGCCGGCCAGGCCTACATCCGCGGCATGGCGGGCGAGCGGTTCTGCGTGCGCAACTCCGGCGTCCGCGCCGTGGTCGAGTCGGTGGGCGATCACGGCTGCGAGTACATGACCGGGGGGCGCGTCGTCGTCCTCGGGCCCACGGGGCGCAACTTCGCGGCCGGCATGTCGGGCGGCCTCGCCTACGTGCTCGACGACGGCGGCTTCGCCGGCCGCTGCAACACCGAGATGGTCGACCTGGTACAGCCCGACGAGGACGATCTCGCCGAGGTGCGCGAGATGGTGGAGCGCCACGCGAGCCTCACGGGGTCGGCCCGAGGACGGGAGATCCTCGACGACTGGGACCGCCTGGCCGGCGGGTTCGTCAAGGTCTACCCCCGCGACTACCGGCGCATGCTGGAGGCGCTCGATCGGGCCCGGGCGTCGGGCCTGTCCGGCGACGACGCGGTCATGGAGGCCTTCGTCGAGAACCTGGGCGACGAGGCCCGCGTCAGCGGCAACTAGCGAGAGGGCGATTCCCGGACATGGGCAAACCGACCGGATTCATGGAGTTCGAGCGCGAGCTGCCGGCCGACCGCGACCCCGTCGAGCGCCTGCGGGACTTCGACGAGTTCCACCGGCACCTGAGCGACGAGCGGGTCCGCGACCAGGGGGCCCGGTGCATGGACTGCGGGATCCCCTTCTGCCACACCGGGACGACCCTGCCCGAGGACTCGCCCTTCGCCTCGGGCTGTCCCATCAACAACCTGATCCCCGAGTGGAACGACCTCGTCTACCGCGGCATGTGGCAGGAGGCGCTCGAGCGCCTGCACAAGACCAACAACTTCCCCGAGTTCACCGGGCGAGTCTGCCCGGCCCCGTGCGAGGGCTCGTGCGTGCTGGGCATCAACGAGCCGGCGGTGACGATCAAGAACATCGAGGTCTCCATCATCGACAAGGCCTGGGGCGAGGGCTGGGTCGTCCCGGAACCGCCGGAGCGGCGCACGGGCAAGCGGGTGGCCGTCGTCGGCTCCGGTCCCGCGGGCCTCTGCTGCGCCATGCAGCTGAACCGCGCCGGCCACCGGGTCACCGTGTACGAGCGTTCCGACCGGGCCGGCGGGCTGCTGATGTACGGCATCCCCAACATGAAGCTGGACAAGCGCCTCGTGCAGCGGCGGATCGACCAGATGGCGGCCGAGGGCGTCACCTTCGTGACCAGCACCGAGGTCGGCGTCGACATCGAGGCGCAGCAACTCGTTGAGGACTTCGACGCCGTGGTGCTGTGCACCGGGGCCCTGAAGCCGCGCGACCTCGACGTGCCGGGCCGCCAGCTCGAGGGCGTCCACCAGGCCCTGGACTTCCTCCACGTCAACACCAAGTCGCTGCTCGACTCGGGGCTCGCCGACGGCGAGTACATCTCGGCGAAGGACAGGAACGTCATCGTCCTGGGGGGCGGGGACACCGGCACCGACTGCGTCGGCACCTCCCTGCGCCACGGCTGCAGGAGCCTCTTCCAGTTCGACATCATCCCGGCGCCGCCGGACGAGCGCACCGCCGGCAACCCCTGGCCGGAGTGGCCGAAGGTCTACAACCTCGACTACGGCCAGGAAGAGGCCGCCGCCCTCTTCGGCGACGACCCCCGCAAGTACCTGCTGAGCACCGTGGAGCTCCTCGACGACGGCGGCGGCCGCCTCCGCGGCCTGGTGACCCGCGACGTGGAGTGGGTGCCCGATGGCGGCCGCCCCTTCCGCGAGGTGCCCGGCACCGAGAAGGAGTGGCCGGCGGAGTTGGTGCTGCTCTCCATGGGCTGGCTGGGCCCGCAGGACACCCTGCCCGACGCCCTGGCCCTGGAGCGGGACCCGCGCTCGAACGTCAAGGCCGAGGAGGGCCGGTACGCCACCAGCGTCCCCGGCGTCTTCGCCGCCGGCGACGTGCGCCGCGGCATGAGCCTGGTGGTCTGGGCCTTCAAGGAGGGCCGGGAGGCCGCCCGCGAGTGCGACCGCTACCTGATGGGCACCACCAGCCTGCCCTGAGGGCCGGCGGGCCCGACAGCCTTCTAACCCCCCAGAAGAAGGGTACAGTTGAAACGCCTCGGAAAGCTGGCACGGGTGGACCTTCGGGAAGTCTGGCCGAACGAAGCCGGTGACTTCACGCCATGGCTAGCAAGGGAGGAGAACCTCGAGTCCCTCGGTGATGCCCTTGGGATGGAGATAGAACTCGAGGCCACCGAAAAGAAGGCTGGTCCCTACTCCACAGATATCCTCTGCAAGAGCGAGGATGGGAACATCGTCATTGAGAACCAGCTTGAAACGACAAATCACGATCACTTGGGCAAACTCCTGACCTACGCTGCGCATTTCAACGCCCATACCTTAGTGTGGGTCGCCAAGGAATTCACTGATCAGC
The DNA here is from genome assembly GCA_964291625.2 of Candidatus Latescibacterota bacterium. Lineage (GTDB taxonomy): Bacteria > Latescibacterota > UBA2968 > UBA8231 > UBA8231 > UBA8231. The sequence continues at coordinate 2,363,937 of OZ220089.1, forward strand.
ACCGAGCGGCCATCGACTGGCTCAACGAGAACTCGACCCAGGGCACCCGATACTTCGGTCTCGAGATCGAAGTCTGGCGCATCGGGGAGTCAGAGCCCGCGCCCAAGTTCAACATTGTCGCTCGACCGAACGATTGGACCAGAGCCAGGAAGGCTCTAACCAAGGACCAGCAGCTTCGAGTAGAATTCTGGACCGGCTTCCGTGCCCACCTTGCTGCCAACGCAACGCGAGTAGAATCGACTTCCGATGCAAAGGGAGGCGGCCCTGTCCCGTGGATGAGACCCTGTCATGTGGCAGTTCCCGGCTTCAACCTCGTCGCGGCGACCTTTGTCAAGAAGAAAGAGATAAGGGCTACCCTGAGAATCAGAAAGGGAGCCAAGACGGACGGTTACTTCTCGCAGCTTGAAGCCCAACGGGACCGCATCGAGCAGGAGATAGGCCGGGAACTGATTTGGGAGAAACCCACCATCTATCTTCGACAGGACGGTGACCTTTACGATGAGGACGCTTGGTCCCAGCAGTATGCGTGGCTTCTCGATGGACTGGAAGACCTTCACCGGGGCTTTGAGAGCCCGGTTCGCGATCTTCCCACCTAGCCGACAAACACATTGCAGCTAGGCCTCCTCACAGGGGCGCGCCTCTCGACAACCTACCCTTACTCCGCGCAAGACATGTCCAAGCTCACCGACGAGGTCGGCCCCTTCGCCGGCTCTCAGCACTTTCTCCTGCTGGACGACGATCTGAAGGCCGGCGCCGAGCCCCTGCTGGCGCATTGGTGCGAGCAGGTGGGGGACGTGGTCTCCGAGGAGGCCATGGACCGGGCCCTGAGGAGCGTGGCCCGGCTCGACGCGCCCCTGGCGCAGCGGCGCTCCTTCCCGCGCCTGCTCCGGGAGTTCCTTGACTACCTGCCGGCCACGGGGCGCTTCCCCCTGGGCGGGGAGTGGGCGCAGCGGGTGGATTCCATGGAGGCGGGGTACCTGGCCGCCTTTCGCCGGGACGGCAGCCTCCGGGGCGAGACCGTGCGTCGCCGCGGCTCCGTCACCGGCCGCAACGACCCCTGCCCCTGCGGCAGCGGCCGCAAGTACAAGAAGTGCTGCATGGACGTCCTCGGACCCTGAGCCCGCCCTCCTCCCGAACCCCTGAACACGTTTAACACGCTGCTCCCGATCCCCTGTTGACACTGTGGGGACCTCCGGTTAACGTCGTTCACTCATGGACCGGAGCGACATCCTCACGAGGGCCTGCGAGCTCTACCTGGAGGACGGCGTCGAAGCCGTCTCCATGCGCCGGTTGGCCCGCGATCTCGGGGTGACGGCCCCGGCCCTCTACCGCCACTACGCCAGCCGCGAGGAGATGCTCCTCGACGTCGTCGCCGAAGCCTACCGGCGGCTGAGCGAGCGCCTCTACGGCGCCCTCTCGGGCCGCACCCCCGCCCAGCGGTTGTTCCTGGCGGGGCAGGCCTACCTCGACTTCGCCCTCGATCAGCCGAAGTACTACGAGATGCTCTACACGCCAGCCCACACCCTCGGCGCCGAGGCCTTCCCGGAGCAGGTGACGGAGCAGGTCGCCAGCGTCGGCCGGTTCTTCAACGACCGCGTGCGCGAGTGCATCGACGCCGGCCTCTTCCAGCCCATCGATCCCGCCGACGTCTCCGGCACCCTGTGGGCCCACGCCCACGGCCTGATCTCCATCTACCTGCGCGGCTGCCTCGACATGGACGCCGAGGAGTTCCGCCGCCACTACCGGGCCTCGAGCCGGCGGGCGATCACCGGCATGGCCACCCCCGCCTACGAGGTGGAGATGGACCGCGCCGTCGAGAGTCTGTCGCAGTCGACGGCCGCCCCCGCCTCCGGCGGCAGGGGCCGCCTGCGCGCCCGGGTCTCGTCCGCCCTGACCTGGCTCCTGGTGGGCTGGGGGGCGCCCGTTGCCGCGGAGGGCGCCTCCCCCGGCGGCGAGCTGCTGCTGGGCATCGACGAGGCCGTCGAGCTGGCCCTGGAGCGCAGCCGCGAGCTGGAGGAAGCCCGCCTGCTCCTGACCGAGGCCGAGGAGCAGAGCGCCGAGGCCTGGGGGGACGTCTGGCCGCGCGTCGACTTCTCGGCCAGCTACGTGCGCAACATCTCGCCGCCGGTCTCCTTCGTGCCGGCGAGGATCTTCAACCCCGGAGCCCCCCCCGGGGAGTTCATCTCCCTGGAGTTCGGCGCCGACAACAGCTGGCAGAGCGCCGTCACCCTGCGCCAGCCTCTCTTCGACCCGAGGGCCCTCGTCGGCCTCGGCGCCGCCGGTGAGTTCCTGCGGCTGCGCGCGGAGATGGTCCGCGGCCAGTCGCAGCAGGTGGCGACCCGGGTGCGCCTGCTCTGCTACGACCTGCTGCTGCGGGGCGAGGAGGTGCGCCTCACCGAGCGGTCCCTCGACCGCCTGCGGCTGGCCCTGGAGGAGACGCGCGGCCGGGCCCGGGCGGGCCTGGCCTCCGACTACGACGTGCTGCGCCTCGAGGTCGAGCTGGCCAACCTCGAGCCGAGACTGCTCGAGGCCCGCAACGCCCGGGCCTCGGCGCGCCGCCGGCTGGGCCTGGAGCTGGCCCTCGACGAACCCGGCCGCCTGCGGTTGTCCGAGGCCACAACCCTCACGGCCGCGGAGTCGGCACCGGATCTGCCGGACGGGGACCTCCTGCTGACGGCGCTGGCTCACCGCTCCGACGTGCGCCAGCTCGAGCAGACCGCCGAGCTGGGCCGGCGGCAGGTTCGGCTCGAGCAGGTGGAGTACCTGCCCAAGATCTCCCTCTTCGCCACCTGGGACGTGCAGGCGCAGCAGGACGGCCGACCGGACTTCTTCGGCAGCGCCCGCACCCGCGCCACCAGCAAGATGGCCGGCCTCTCCGTGGAGCTGCCCCTGTTCAGCGGCCTGCAGCGGGACGCCCGCATCGACCAGAGGCAGGCCGCCCTGCGGCAGGTGCAGGTCCGGGCCCGGATGGCCCGCGACCAGGCGGCGGTCCAGATCCGGGATCTGGAGGAGGCCCTGGCCGAGGCCGACCGGCGCGAGGAAGGCCAGCGCCTCGCCGTGGCCCAGGCCCGGCGGGGGTGGGAGATCGCCAGCGCCCGCTTCCGCGAGGGAGTGGGAAGCCGGCTCGAGGTGACCGACGCCGAGGTCGCCCTGCGGCAGAGCGAATTCAACATGGCCCGGGCGGCCCACGACCGGCTCGCCCGTCGGGCCCAGCTGGGCCTCGCCATCGGACGGGTGCCCCCCGTCGACGGCGAGGCCGCCATCGACCCGGAGGAGACGGAGTGAGAGATCCCCTGCCCTGGGGGCGCCGAGTCCGCGGCGCCCTGTTGCCGGCCGCCGCCGCGGCCCTGCTCGCCCTCGGCGGCTGCGGAGAGGCGCCGGCCGCGGACGAGTCCGCCGCCATGGAGGACACCGACACCCGCCGCGTCATCAACGTCGAGGTCGAGACCCTGGCGCCGCGCCCCTTCACCGACATGATCCGCCTCACCGGCACGGTCAACGCCGACCGGGAGGTGACCGTGGCCGCCGAGGAGGGCGGGACCGTGGCCGCGATCCTGGCCGACAAGGGCGACGGGGTGCGCCGCGGGCAGGCCCTGGTCCGTCTCGACGACGAGCTGCTGCGCGCCCAGCGCGGCGAGGCCCAGGCCCAGGCGGCCCTGGCGGCCGACCGCTGGGCGCGCAAGAAGCAGCTCTACGAGGAGGAGGACATCGGCACCGAAGGGGAGTACGTCGAGGCCCGTCTCGCCGCCGAGCAGACCCGGGCCCGGCTGGAGCTGATCGAAGCGCGGCTCCGGCGCACCGTGGTGCGGGCGCCCTTCGACGGGCTCCTCGACCAGCGCCTCGTGGAGGTCGGCTCCGTCATCGCCCCTGGCCAGGCGGTGGCCCACATCCTCGACCTGGAGCCGCTCAAGGTGACCGCCGGCGTTCCCGAACGCTACGCGGCGGAGGTGAGCGCCGGCGACCCGGCGACGGTCGCCTTCGCCGATCTCGCGGACACCTGCGCGGCCGCGGTGACCTACGTGGGGGCCGCCATCGACGGCCGCCACCGCACCTTCCCCGTCGAGCTCGACCTCGAGCGTCCCGTGGCCGGGGCCAAGCCGGCCATGGTCGCCGAGGTGATGCTCGTCCTCGAGGTCCATCCCGGCGCCATCGTGGTGCCGAACCAGGCCCTTGTCCGCACCGAGGAGGGATTCTCCGCCTTCGTCGCGGCCGAGGGCGTGGAGGGCCCCGTCGCCCGGGCGCGTCCCGTCACCCTCGGCGCCTCCGGCGGCGACGAGGTGGTGGCCACCTCCGGCCTGTCCCCGGCGGACCGCCTGATCGTCGTCGGCCAGCAGCAGGTGGCCGACGGCGACCGCCTGCGCATCGTGCCATGACCGACCGTCCCGGCGTCGACGCCTTCGACGAGCTGCCCCTCACCTCCTGGGCCGTGCGCCACGGCACCAGCGTGCTCGTGCTCTTCGCCATCATCGCCCTGGCCGGCGTCGCGGCCTACCGCACCGTCCCCAAGGAGGCCTTCCCCCAGATCGAGATCCCCGTCATCGCGGTGAACACCATTTACCCGGGGGTGTCGCCGAAGGACATGGAGTCCCTGGTGACGCGCGAGCTGGAGCAGGAGCTCAAGACGATCCCGGACCTGAAGGAGCTGACCTCGACCTCCGTCGAGGGCTACTCCAGCATCGTCGCCGAGTTCAGCACCGATGTCGACCTCCACGAGGCCATGCGACTCGTGCGCGAGAAGGTCGACCTGGCCAAGGGCGAGCTCCCCGCCGACGCCGAGGAGCCCCGGATCTACGAGTTCGACTTCGAGGACGTGCCGATCCTGCAGGTGAACCTCTCCGGCGACTACGGGCTGGTCCGCCTCAAGCAGCTGGGCGAGGAGCTGCAGGACCGCCTGGAGCAGATCCCCTCGGTGCTGCGCGTCGACCTTCGCGGGGGGCGCGAGCGCGAGGTGCAGGTCGACGTCTCCCTGCCGCGCCTGCTCTACTACGGTCTGACCCTGAAGGACGTGGTCGAGACGGTGCGCGACGAGAACGTCAACATCCCCGGCGGCTCCATCGACGTGGGGGAGCTGAAGTTCCTGGTTCGCGTCGACGGCGAGATCGACGACCCCCGGTCGATCGGCGACCTCGTGGTCGCCGCCCCGGAAGGCCGGCCGGTCTACGTGCGCGACCTGGCCGACGTCGACTTCGGATTTGCCGAGCGCCGCAGCTACGCCCGCCTCGACGGCCGGCCGGTGGTGACCCTCGACGTGATCAAGCGGACGGGGGAGAACATCATCGAGACGGCCGACGCCGTGCGCGCCGTCATCGCCGGCATGGAGCTGGAGCTGCCGCCGACGACGGTGGTCAAGACGACCTCCGACATGTCCCGCGACATCCGCATGATGGTCAGCAGCCTCGAGAACAACATCCTCTCCGGCCTGCTGCTGATCGTGGGGGTGCTCCTGTTCTTCCTCGGCGTGCGCACCTCGGTCTTCGTGGGCGTCGCCATCCCCACGTCGATGCTGCTCTCCTTCCTCGTTCTCGGGCTGCTCGGCGTGACCATGAACATGGTGGTCCTGTTCTCCCTGATCCTGGCCCTCGGCATGCTGGTGGACAACGCCATCGTCATCGTCGAGAACACCTACCGCTACGTCGAGGAGGGCTGGGACCGGGCCGAGGCGGCTCGCAAGGCCACGGGCGAGGTGGCCCTGCCCGTCATCGCCTCGACGCTGACGACCCTGGCCGCCTTCAGTCCGCTCCTGTTCTGGTCGGGCACCGTGGGGGAGTTCATGAGGTACCTCCCCATGACCCTGATCGTCACCCTCGCCAGCTCCCTCTTCGTGGCCCTCGTCATCGTCCCGGTCCTGTGCAGCCGCTGGCTGCGGCTGGAGGGAGAGCGTCCCCCCGGGCTGCCGCGCACGGGGCGCCTGGCGCTGATCGGGCTGGCCCTTCTGGCCGCCGCGGGTCTGGCCGCGGTCAACGCCCTGACCGCGGCCCTGCTGGCCGCCACCGCCGCCGCGGCCATCCTCGCTCATCGACTGGTCCTCGGCCCCCTGGCGCACCGCTTCCAGGGGGCGGACCTGCCGTGGCTGATCGACCGCTACGAGGGGGCCCTGAGCTGGGCCCTCGGCCACCGCCTCGTCGTGGTCGCAGGGTCCGTGGCGGTGCTCGTGGTCATGGTCGCCGCCTTCGGCCGCTTCAACAGCGGCATCGTGTTCTTCCCGGAGGACATCCCGCCGAGGCAGGTCTGGGTCGACGCCCAGGCGCCGGTGGGCACCCGCGTCGAGTACCTCGACGGCATCGCCCGCGACCTGGAGCTGCAGGTGCGCGATGTCGAGGGCTTCGAGGACGCCGAGTCCGCGGTGACCACCGTGGGCGCCGGCGGCAGCCCCCTCATCGGCGGCACCAGCGGGGCCAACGACGCGCGCGTCATGGTGAACTTCACCGAGTACCACGAGCGGCGGTTCGACAGCTTCGAGACCCTGGCGCGCATGCAGGAGCGGGTGGGCCGCGAGATCGCCGGCGCCGAGATCTCGGTGGACAAGCCGGTCGACGGCCCGCCCCAGGGGGCGCCGGTGAACATCGAGATCGTCGGCAAGGACCCCCGGGTGCTCAAGGACCTCTCCGACCGCGTGCTGCAGATCCTCAGAAGCTCCCCCGTGGCGCCGAAGCTCAGCGGCCTGGAGAGCGACCTCGACGAGGCCCGTCCGGAGCTGGCCGTGCACGTGGACCGGGAGAGGGCGGCCATGTACGGACTGTCCACGGCGAAGGTGGCCGGCGTCGTGCGCACCGCCGTGCAGGGCATGGAGGCGAGCCGCTACCGCACCGGCAACGACGAGTACGACGTGGTCGTGCGCCTCGCGGAGCCTTGGCGGAAGGACCTCGAGTCGCTGCGCGACCTGGTCGTTCAGAACGGTCCGGGCGAGCCGATCCCCCTGGTCTCGGTCGCCCACTGGACGGTGGGAGAGGGCCTCGGATCGATCCGCCGCAAGGACATGGACCGCATGGCCACGATCAGCTCGGACGTGCGCGCCGGCCTCAACAAGAACGCCGTCTTCTTCGAGGTGCAGGAAACCCTCGCCCCCTTCGTCGCGAGCGAGCTGCCGCCGGGCTACACGGTCCGCTACACCGGCCAGCAGGAGGAACAAGGCGAGGCCATGGAGTTCCTGGCCACCGCCTTCCTGGCCGCCCTGGGCCTGATCGCCTTCATCCTCGTGACCCAGTTCAACTCGGTGATCAAGCCCGTCATCATCCTCACGTCGGTGATCATGTCCACCGCCGGCGTCCTCCTGGGTCTCATGGTCTTCCGCATGCCCTTCGGCATCATCATGACCGGCGTCGGCGTCATCTCCCTGGCGGGCATCGTCGTCAACAACGCCATCGTCCTCGTCCACTACATCGACATCCTGCGCCGCCGCGACGGGCTCGACCGCCAGGCCGCCCTCCTCCGCGCCGGCCGCACCCGCCTGCGCCCCGTGATCCTGACGGCGGTCACCACCGCCCTCGGCCTGGTGCCGCTGGCCATCGGCCTCAACTTCGACTTCTTCGGCCTCTTCGGCAGCCTCGACCCCAACCTCTACTGGGGCGGCGAGCAGGCCGCCTGGTGGGGCCCCATGGCGATCGCCGTCATCGTCGGCATCCTCTTCGCCACCTTCCTGACCCTGATCCTCGTGCCGGTCATGTACTCGCTGACCGACGACATGGGGCGGTTCCTGTCCCGCCACTTCTCGGCGGGCGGAGGTCAGGCGGAGACGGGGGGAGGCGCTCCGGTTCCGGGCGGTTGACCAAGCCGGGACTCGAAAGAGCATCACAAATCATGGACGGCAATAGGAACAAAAAACGACTCGGTCTGGCCGTTGCGTTAGTCCTGGCAGCGACCTCGGCAGAGGCGGAGACCGCCAGCAAACTCCTGTTTTCCGGATGTGGGGGTCTGTGCCTTCTGGACCCCGACAACGTCGAAGCGGGCCCGACTCCCTTCCTGTCTCCAGACCATATCGACGAGTTTGCCCGGGATTTTGCGGGGTGGTGTTTTCAGCATGCATGGTCGCTTGACGGCGATAGAGTCGTGTTCGTAACTGCTACTGGATTGCCGCCGAACAGCGACATATGGAGTATCCGTTCAGACGGTACCGACCTGCGGCAGCTTGTGCGACAGAGACGCAAGTGTGAGGTTGATGGCTCCTGGCGTACCGAGGATGAGAGATACGATCTGTGCCTGCCCAGCTTTTACTATGGGATTTCCTGGTCGCCCCATGGATCGGAGATTGCTTTCATGGATTACAAGACTATCTCCTTCCTGAAGCCGCAGGACGAGATCCAGGAAGAACCATCGGATTATGTGGATGTCTTCATGTTTGCAAGGCGCACAGGAAAACTGCAAGGGTACGCTCATTCTGTCGATTGGGCTCCCAGTGGCCGCATCTATTACTGTAGTGGCGATTGGGACGGTCGGGAGATATGGTCTGTTTCCCGGGACGGAACAGATTCTCAGTTCGTACACCAGGGATGCTCTCCTGAGGTGTCTCCGGATGGGACGATGATTTCCTTCCTTAGCGCCGATGGGCTTGAGACCACTGGCGTGTTCGTTGTGAACATCGACGGCTCCAATCCGAGATTTGTTTCGAAGGGTGTACGTTCCTCCTGGTCTCCTGATTCCAGACGCCTTGCCGTTATTGAGGTCACGGGGAGACGGAGTGGACTGATCAAGCTCATCAATGCCGATGGAGCCAACCCGGTTGTTGTGCATGAGTTTACGGACGACGTTGTGGATGATGTAGACTGGTCTCCCTGGCTGGGCGCTCCCACCAAGGTATCCCCAGCCTCCTGGGGCCATCTGAAACAGGGGCTGGCTCCATGACATTGTACCCATCCCAACACCAACGGTCCGTGTAGGCAGATCCGGACCCCCAGATTGTGGTTGCGGACGAGGTCCTTCACCTCAACCAACCGGATGCTTCTCAGCAGTTCGAAGGCTCCCCCCTACAGGTCCGGTCCACGATTCGGGTCCAGCCCCACGCGGGCCAGACCGGAGTGCCGCGAGGTTCGGCCATGAGATTCGGTGACTTCGTCGAGGATCAGGTGTTTTCGCCTGCGCTCGTCGCCAACGCGTTGCGCACCACCAAGTCGGAGATCGCAGGCACGTTGGGCCTCGAAGAGGACGCATTTTCGAGCGCATCTCGGGTCAGGGCCCGGAAGACACAGACTCGTCTGCGCCAGATGCTGGAGATTCTGAACCGCGTCGAAGACGCCTCCGCATCCCCGCTTGCCGCATACACCTGGTTCCGCGCCGAGCCACTGCCCGGATTCGGTGGCGCCACCCCGGATCAGCTGCTGCGCGAAGGCAGGGCGGATCAGGTGCATGCCTGTCTCGACCGGATCATGGCCGGGGGCTATGCCTGAGTCCCTGGCGGACCGTCTGATCGTCGGGAAGCCAGGCGGCTGCACCGGGACGGGCGACTGACACGCACCGCGGCTGCCGTACGGCTCCCGGGCTCCGGCCCAACGCGCCAGATGTTCCACAGGACCCCGGCGATTCCATCGGCGCATGTCCTCGGTGTAGTAGGCTGATGCGAAGGCCTGGACAGGCCTCCGAGATGGCCAGTCCCTTCTCCGCCGCCTCATCCTCGGACAGGCACAGCCGGCACCGACCCACCCCCCAGTCGTGATCACGGGACAGCTCGTCGTCCGTTCCCAGGCTGTCGGACCCGCCTCCCACGACGCCGGCGCTCAGCCGCTCCAGGACCCCGGGGAACTCCGACTCGAGGATGGGTACCTGGCAGTTCATTCCCCCGTTCTCCTTGGTTCGCCGAGACCACAAACGGTCCTGAAATGAGACGGAAACGAGACGTGTGCATCCCTTGCATCTTGACATGAAAAACAATGACTTAGGAATGGATGGATCCCGAATCGGGACGGAAATGAGCCGAAAATGGAGACCCCGGCCATCAGCCGCTACACGGTACCGCAGCGGTGGATCCGCTACGACCCCACGGGGGTCTTCGATCTGCTGGTTCAGGCCAAGGCCGCCGCCGGAGTCCTGAATCGAATGCCGTATCTGCCCCGATGGATCGAGCAGGTCCACGAGGAACAGTTGCGGCTGGAGGCGGCCGGCACCTCGCGCATCGAAGGCGCCGAGTTCACGCAGAGGGAGCAGGAGGAGGCCCTCGCTCCCGACCCTCCCGCACACGCCGGCCTGACCCATTCCCAGCGGCAACTGCGAGCCGCCGACGCCACCTACCGCTGGATGCGCTCACAGCCGGCCGACCGGTGGATCACCACCGACTTCATCCTGGACATTCACCGGCGCATCGTGACCGGCTGCGACGACGATCACTGCGATCCCGGAGCGCTGTGCCCCCAGGGCTGGAACGTCGCCTTCGGCACGCCACCCTGCCGGGGGGCCGAAGGCGGCGCCGAGTGCCGCTTCGCCTTCGATTCTCTCTGTGCCGCCATCGCCGGCGAGTTCAGGCAACACGACCGGATCATCCAGGCCATCGCCATCCACTACCACCTGGGATCGATGCACCCCTTCGGCGACGGCAACGGCCGCACCGCCCGCGCGCTGGAGGCGTTCATGCTGCGGCAGGCCGGGGTCAACGACATGGTGATGGTCAGCCTCTCCAACTACTACTACGAGCACAAGGATGAGTACCTGGCGGCCCTCTTCGCCTCGCGGAGCGGAGGACACGACCTGACTCCCTTCCTCCGATTCGCCCTCGGGGCGGTCGCCGAGCGCTGCCACGCGGTCGTGGAGGCGATCGCCATCTACCACCGGCGCACCCTGTTCCGGGAGTTCGCCCGATCCTTGTTCGGACAGCTCCGCAGTCCCCGCCGCCGGGTCCTGGCTGGGCGCCAACTGAGAGTCCTGGATGTCCTGCTGGAGGGCGGTTCCATCAGCGTGAATGAACTGGCGGACACGGTCCGGGGCGACTACGACGGCCTCAAGTTCCCTCTGCGCGCCTTTGTGCGGGATCTCGTCGGGCTGCTCGAGCTGTCCGCGATCACGCTTGACAACAACCGGGTCGCGGCCAATCTGGACTGGCCAAGGCAGTCTTCGGAATCGGAGCTGTTGGAACGGTTGGAGAGCATGCCCGCCGCGGCATCGGCCAGGAATCCGGCTATGGCGAAGTTGTCCCGGCTGCTGGGCCGGGACCGTGGGCTCGGTCCTCCCAGGTGAGTGGCAGGGAGACTACTCCCCCTCCAGCGCCTTCAGCTCCGCCACCGCCCGTTCGTGGACGAACCCGTCGTAGACATCTCGCGCCGGGATTTCGACCGCCTTCTCCAGCAGCTCCCTCGCCCGTTCCCTGCCCTTCCTGCCGGCGAGCTTCGGCAGCCTGAGCGCATAGTCGAACAGCACCACCTTCGACCCCGGCGCCAGCTCCAGGGCGCGCTCGAAGTGGGCGGCCGCCTCCTTCTTGGTCGCCCCGTACATGACCCGGGCCATCATGCGCCCGGCGCGGCTGACGATGTCGGCGTTCCAGCCGCCGAGGGCCAAGTGCGCCAGGGCGTGGTCGGGATCGCGGGCGAGGGTGGCCTCGAACATCTTGCGAGTCTTGCCCCCGAGGCCCTTCCGGAGCGCCGTCATGGTGCCGATGCTCTGCGCGTAGCGGCCGAGGGCGTGGCCCGACTGGAAGTACCCCTCGGGGTTGGCCGTATCCGCGCGCACCGCCTCCTCCCCCAGCTGCAGGGCGCGCTCGAACAGCTCCTTCTTCTCTTCCTCGGGAGCCGCGTAGTGCCCGTACACGGCGAGCGATCGCGCCGCCAGTGCATAGCCTTCCGTGGTCCCGGCGGCCTCGGCGATACCGGCCGCTTCGACGAAGCGGCCCTCCGCGAAAGCAGTCCTTGCCCCATCGATCGACTGCGCGTGGGCACCTGCCGCGAGCACGAGCCCGACCGCGGCGACGCGGGCGAATCGGGAGTGGTTCATCAGTGTAGCCTCCGTGTTCGGGCTGTTGGACGCGACACTCGCATCGGGAATAGCGTTCTGCCGCAATCTATGCCGGAACGAAACCAGAGGATAGACGGTCAGGAGACCTTCACCGATGTCTGACGCAACCAGGTCACTCCTCGCCTTCCTGCTCGCGGCGTTCCTGGCAGGATGCGGCGGGGACAAACCCCTCCGCTTCGAGGCCGGGCCTCTCGGCGCTGTCGAGGTCGGCCCGGCCGATGCGGTGCAAGTGCGCTCCATGCTGCCGCTCCCGGGCCTGCAGGACGTCTCCGAATCGATCCGGAAAGCGATCGAGCTGGCCATCGAGGACTTTGGCCCCATTCATGGCCGCACGGTGTCGCTCGGGCAGCCGGTGGATACCATGTGCTCGAGAGAAGGCGGCGAAGAGGGCGCGCGGCGCATCGTTGCCGACCCCCAGGTGGCCGGCGTCATCGGCCCGGCCTGCTCCGAGGCGTCGGTGGGTGCCTCCCCCGTGCTCAGCGCCGCCGGGCTGGTGACGATCTCCCCGGCAAGCGCCTCCCCCGGTCTCACGTCGGATCTCGCCGGAAACCCCGGACCCGACTACCACCCCGGCTTCTACCGCGTGTACAGCAACGGCCTCTACCAGGCCCGGGCGGTCGCCCGGTTCGCCCACGGCGAGCTGGGCCTGCGGCGGATGGCGACCGTCCACGACGGCGACTCGTTCACCCACGGGCTCGCCACCTCCTTCGCCAACGCTTTCGCCGCGCTCGGCGGGGAAGTCGTCGCCATCGCCTCGGTCGGCAAGGGGGACACGGACATGAGTGCCGTGCTGGAGGATCTCGCCGATTCCGGGCCCGACGGCATCTTCCTGCCCCTCTTCGCGGCCGAGGCCGCTCACCTCGTCAGGCAGCTGAGGGAGCTCGTCGCCCTGAGAGGGGCCACCCTCATCGCCGGCTCGGCTGCGGGCACGTCGGAGTTCCTCGGGAGCCCGCCATCGGAAGGGGTCTACCTGTCCGGGCACGACTCGGACTTCGGCTCCAACGTCAACGAAGTGACCGGCAAGAACGCGGCCGCCCTCGCGGCCGCGTACGAGGCCGCGACGGACGCCAACTTCTTCTTCCACGCCTACGACGCCGCGACGCTGCTCCTCAAGGCCATCGAATCGACTGCGGTCGAGGAGGGTGGAGTGCTGCACATGGACCGCGCCGCCCTGCGCGAGGAGATCGGGGCTGCAGCGGGATTCCAGGGGATCATCGGCAAGCTCAGCTGCGACGAGTTCGGAGACTGCGGCACCGGAAGGGTGAACATCTACTTCCACGCGGACTCCAGCATCACCGACGTGGCGCAACTGCCGGTGGTCTACCGGTACGAGCCTTGAACTGCGCCCCCCTTCAGCGGCCAGCCCTCTCGAAGGGGGACGGCTCCGGCAGCGTATCCAGGAGCACCTCCACCGGGGGCGTGAGCCACTCCGCCCGCGCGGCGGGGAGCACCGCCGTCAACCGGGCCCGGCCGTTGCGCACGTAGCGCTCCCCCGCGGCGGCGGCTCCCCCGACCTCCAGCACGTCGCGCACCCCCTCCTCGTCGGTCAGCTCCACCCTCGCGGCGCCGAAGCCGTATCCGGCGGAGGCCGCCGGGTCGACGAGGCGCTCCACCCGCACCTGCCGCAGGTAGGTGAGGTACTCCCAGACGCTGGCGTCGACGCAGTCCTCCTCCACCCCCGGCTCCCGCTCCAGCAGCCAGCGGTAACGCTCGCGCTCGCCCGCGGGCAGGGGCAGGGCCGGTGCATCTTCCGGCAGGGGGGCCAGCACCCGCCGCAGCCGGTAGGCCCCCTCCGGCGGCGCCGTCACCCGCACCTCGACCACGGGACCGCCGCGCTCGTCGCGGGGCAGCAGGTGGGGGTCGAGCATGGGGGGGCGGGCGGCGCCCACGGTGAGCAGGGGGTTGGCGTGCAGATGGAGGACGCTGTCCGAGCCGGCCCTGCGGACGTAGCTCTCGTCGCCGGACGGCCCCGGGACCCCCCTTCCGATCCAGATCTCCCCGAGGGACTCCCCGGCGTTGCCGGCCAGGGTCAGGCGCACGGCGCTCTGCTCGGAGAGCCCGAGGTCGTCGAAGTCGTCCTCGTCGGTGGTGACCAGCGTGCCGGCGGCGCCGAGCACCCCGTGGAGGAGCCGGTCCACGCGCCCGGAGTGGGCGTAGGCGCCGAAGTAGGCGGGGAAGCGCCAGGTGCCGCCGCGGCGCTCGTAGACCCAGGGGGACGACCCCGGGACCTGCAGGGAGAGGGTGCGGACCCGGTCGGGCTCGACCTGCCCGGAGGCCGGCAGGATCGTCCGCAGGACCGCCGCCTCGGCGCGGCCGCTGTCCCGGGCCCGGCGCAGCCAGCCGTCCGCAGCGGCCAAGGCGGCCAGGACCGCGGCCAGCAGCAGCAGGTGGCGGATCACGGGCGCGGCCTCCCGGCCGCCGCGCCAGGGCCAGACCGCCAGGGCGAGGGGAGCGCCGGTCGAGGCCGCGGCCTCCGGACGGACGGACGCCGCCGCCAGAGCCCCGCCAGCGCGGGCAGAGCGCCGTTGAGCACGGCCGCCGCCCCCGGGGCGAGAGGGCGCCACCACCCCCTGAGCCCACCAGCGCGAGAGAGGCGCCGTTGAGCACGGCCACGCCCGCTGGACGCCCGCCACCTCCAGAGTCCCGCCAGCGCGAGCGAAGCGCCGTCGAGCACGCCACCGCCCCCGGCCGAGAGGGCGCCACCACCCCCAGAGCTCCACCTGCGCGAGCGAGGCGCCGTTGAGCACGGCCGCGCCCGCTGGAAGGGACGCCCGCCACCCCCCGGAACCCCCGGCGCGAGCGGAGCGCCGTCGATCATGGCCGCCGCCCCCGGTGCAAGGACCGCCGCCAGCGCCAGAGCCCCACCAGCGCGAGGGCCAGCGGAGCCCCGCCGATCACCGCCAGACGCCAGACGGCGCGGTCGCCCCCACCCTGCACCGGGAAGCCCCTGGCCGGCGCGCGGGCGCGCCCCTGCAACTCCGCCATCCGCGGTCCGAGAGCGGCCATGGCGGCAGCGTTCAGCAGCAGTTGGTCGTGGGCGAAGCCGGCGCTGAAGAGGCGGTGGCTCTTGAACATCTCCGAGGAGCCGAGGAGCAGCATCCAGCCGTCCCGGGCCCCGTCGACGGGAACCACCTGCAGGCGGGTGCCGCCACCCTCGGTCTCCACCGCCTCCACCGCGGGAAAGCGGCCCTCCAGGGTCAGGGCGAGGCTCTGCCGGCCGGGCAGGTAGCCGCCGGTCTCGCGGAGATCCTCCTCCTTCAGGAAGCCGCCGTTCCAGTCGTAGGACCAGGCGCGGTCCGTGGTCGTGGCCAGGACCTGCGCCCGCAGGCCGGCCTCGCCCAGGGCGCTGGGGTCCAGGCGGAAACGGTTCCCCCAGATGAACAGCAGGTCGCCGAGCCGGCCCGTCACCGGCGAGGAGCTGGAGTGGTTGGCCCCGAGGGCGCGGATCAGAAAGGGCAGGGCCACGCGCTGCGGATCGTACTCGCGCACGGCGGTGCGGTTCACCTGCGTGGCCAGCTCCAGGTGGTGGCGGCTGCGGTCCATCAGCACCTCGCGCACCTGCTCGACGCCGAAGAGCTCCAGGTAGCGGTCGAAGTCCTGGAACTGTGGCTGCGGCCAGTGCACGGTGCCGAAGCCGGTGCCGCGGTACTGGCGCTGCTGGATGTTGAAGTGCTGCATGGCCACCACGGCGCGCCCGCCCCCGGCCAGGTGCCGGCTCAGCCAGGTCAGGACCGGCGTCGAGTCCCGCCGCGGCTGGAACCAGATCACGGCTCCCGGCCGCTCCGGGAAGACCGGCTCCCGCAGCGGCACGTGCCGCACCTCGTACCCGTACTGCCGCAGCAACTCCTTGGCGCGGGCGTAGACGTCCACCCCCTGGGGCGCGCTCAGGCCCTTCTTCTGGTAGTCCTCGTGGGCCTCGGCCGGCGACAGGCGCGGCAGGTCCGAGACCACCGTGACCACGGGGGCGCGGCCCTCGTCGAGCCGCTTCAGGGCCGCGGCGAGGAGGAAGTCCAGGTGGGTGCCGGTGTGCCGGTCGAGGCGGGGGATCGTCGTCGAACGGCTGTCCTGGCGCAGCACGAGCCCGCTGTGGATCTCGGTGGTCACGCTCGTGTCCCGCTGTACGCGCTCCACCTCGAAGGCGGGCACCCCGGCGGCGCGGCCCTCCACGGGATGGCGCACCTCCACCCCGACCCCGGCCCCGGAGAGGATCTCCCGGAGGCGGTCGGTCACGTCGCGCACCCCCGGGGGCAGCTGCGACCGCAGCGACAGCACCAGTTCGGCCTTCAGCCTCCCCACCCGGCTGCGCAGGTCCGAGACCACCGAGTCGTCCGGGGTGTGCACACCGGCGGCCGTCAGGTCCCAACTCAGGCCGGACAGGGGTCCGCGCAGCGCCAGGAAGACCACGGCCGCCGCTGCCACCGCCACTCCGGCCGCGAGGGCCGGCCCGCGAGCCCGGCGATGGCGGGACCCGCCGGGACGGATGGAGCCGCGCAAGCTCCGCACGGCCAGCCCCACCCATAGCAGGGGCACGAGCCCCGCCACCGCCAGACGCCAGCCCACGCGGGCCCCGCCCGACAACGGCGGCAGACCCGCCGGCAGTCCCCGGTCGACCCGCAGCCGCGCCAGCCGCTCCGGGTCGGCGAAGGTGCGCGCCAGGTCGCGGACGAAGACGGCGTGGCCGTACCCGGGTTGCTCGAGGATCTCGTCGCGGAAGAGGCTGGCCGAGGCCAGTACCAGCAGCTGCCCCGCCCACGGGTCTTCCGGGGTGAGCAGGACCATCAGGCTCTGCTTGGGCACCCGCAGGTCTTCGGTCAGGTCCTCCAGGCCGAACTCGCCCTCCGGCAGCGGGCGCACCCGGGCGTGCTCGGTGGTGGTGGCCGCCACGTGGGCCTGGTACCCGGCCGCCGCCACCCGGCGCGGGTCGACGCGCAGGGGGCTGGCGGCGGTGAAGCTCAGGCCGCCCCGGGCCGGGGTCCGGAAGGGGCGGAAGTCCCGGAAGGCGGGCAGGTTGCGCAGGTGGAAGGGCGCGTCCACCTCACGCTGCACCCCGCCAACGGAGACCGTGACCGGGCCCGAGTTGCGGTCCATCAACAGGTCGGCCACCGGCTCCAGGCCGAAGGGCTCCAGGAGCCGTTCCCAGGCGCTGCCCATCCCCTCGACGCGGAAGCGGACCTCGCCCTCCTCGCCGTCGGAGTAGCCGACGCGATAGGCGCTGCCCGCCAGGACGGCGGTGCGCCCAGAGGCGAGGAAGCGGCGCAACTCGGCGATGTGCTGCCGCGTCACCCGTCGCGGCTCCAGCCAGAACAGGACGTCCACGTCGCGGGGGATGAAGCCGCCGCCGTCGACGTCGATCTCGACGACGGGGCCGTGCTGGCTCAGGTAGCGGGGGAACTTCCCGTACCCCGGCGGCGCCGAGAGGGCGAAGGAGGCCTGCGGCGCCGACTCCCCCGCGGTCAGGCGCGCCGCCACCAGGCGGGCCAGGTACGGCAGGTGGGCGTTCTCGATCCCCTGTATGAGGACGTCCTCCCGCCGCGGCCTCCCCTCCCGGGAGAAGACCAGGGACGACCAGATCTCCGCCTGGCTCTCGGCGTCGTCGACGACCCGGCGCACGCGGATCGGACTCGCCCGGCGCGAGGCGGCGTAGCGGGCGCCCGCCGCCCCGGAGAGGCCGGGATCGATGACCCGGTAGCTGAAGCGCCCCCGGGCGGCGTCCTCCATCTCCTCGAGCAGGGCCCGGGCCGTCTCCTCCACGTCCCTGAGA
This sequence comes from Candidatus Latescibacterota bacterium, assembly GCA_964291625.2. Classification (GTDB taxonomy): domain Bacteria; phylum Latescibacterota; class UBA2968; order UBA8231; family UBA8231; genus UBA8231. Next base: position 2,381,626 of record OZ220089.1, read on the forward strand.
TGCGACGGCATGACGTCGCGCCCGCTGACGAAGAGGGTGGCCGCCAGCTCGCCGTCGAGGCCGCGCAGGAAGCGCCGCAACTCGGCGGGCACGGTGGCCGGATGGCGCCCCCCGAGATCGATGCGGACCGCCGACCCGGCGGCGCCCAGCAGCCGGCCGGCGTAGACCGTGACCCCCAGGAGGAGGACGGCACCGATCAGGGCCTGGAGCAGGAAGGTCCGCTTCAACGCGACTCTCTCAGTACTTGAGGCGCTGCAGGCCGATCCGCGTCATCCACAGGAAGAAGGCGCACAGGAGGGCGAAGTAGAGGAGGTGGTCGAGGCCGACCAGACCGCCGGTGAAGGCCTGGTAGTGGGGCAGGCAGGAGACGGACTCGGCCAGCCAGGTCCCCGGCTGCCAGGCCGGGGCCAGGCCGTCGAGGATCTCCACCACCCGGGGATGGCCGCTGAAGACGAGGAGGAAGGCGACCATGGCGGCCAGCACGAAGGCGACGATCTGGTTGTGGGTCAGGCTGGAGAGGAACTGGCCCGAGGCGAGGAAGAGGGCGCCGAGGAGCAGGGCCCCCAGGTAGCCGGACAGGATCAGGCCCAGGTCGGGCTCTCCCAGCCACGCCAGCATGGCCACGATCGGCAGCGACCCGGCGATGACGACGACGAAGTAGAGGAGGGCCGCCGCGTACTTGCCGGCCACCACCTGCAGGGGCTCCAGGGGCAGGGTCAGCAGCAGCTCCACCGTCCCCTGGGCGTGCTCCTCCGACCAGGAGCGCATGGTGATGGCGGGCACGAAGGGGATCAGCAGGAAGGGCAGGACCTCGAACCAGGGGGACATGTCGACGACGCCCTCGAGAAAGAAGGCGTTCATGAAGGTGGTCCCCGAGAGCACGAGGAAGACGCCCGCATAGATGTAGGCGATGGGAGAATCGAAGATGGCGCGCAGCTCGCGGCCGGCCACCAGACCCGCGCCGGCGCCAAACTCGCGGAGGGCGCCGAGCCGCCCGCCGGTCTTAGCGTCCGATGCCATGATCGTCGCCGGAGGTGGAGACGAGGTGGGCGAAGAGGGTCTCCAGGTCCGCCCCGGGAATGCCGGCGGCCTCGGCCTGCGCCGCCAGGGGGCCGTCGCCGAGAAGGCGGCCCTGGTGGATGATGAGGACGCGGTCGCTCACGGCCTCCACGTCGGGGATGATGTGGGTGGAGAACAGGATGGCCCGGTCCTCCTTGAGGCCGGCAAGCTGTTGGCGGAAGGCGATCACCTGCAGCGGGTCGAAGCCGTGGGTCGGCTCGTCGAGGAGCAGCACCGGCGGGTCGTGGACCAGGGCGATGGACAGGCCCACGCGCTGGCGGAACCCGGTCGAGCACTGGCGCACCCTCAGGCTCCGGACCGGCTCGATGCCGCAGAGGTCGACGGTGCGCTCCACCGCCTCCTCGAGGCGGTCCCCGCGCAGGCCGTGGGCGCGCGCCGCGAAGCGCAGCAGGTCCTCGACCACCATGTCGCCGTAGAGGGGCGTGTCCCCCGGCAGGTAGCCGATGCGCCGGCGCACCTCCAGGGGGTCCTCGGCCGCGTCGTACCCGTCGACGGAGATGCTGCCCGAGGTGGGGAGCAGGTAGGTGGCCAGCATCTTCAGCATCGTCGACTTGCCGGCGCCGTTGGGCCCCACGAAGCCGACGACCTCCCCCCGCTCGACGCGGAAGGAGACGCCGTCCACGGCGGTGATGGCGCCGGCACCCGACCCGAAGACGCGGGTGACCGCTTCCACCGCGATCACGCCGGGACCTCCTCCGGGTGGCGCACCCGCAAGGTGCGCAGCCGGTTGAGGGCGGCGGCCAGCTCGAAGCGGCGGAAGCCGGCCAGGTCCCCCGAGGGCCGGGAGGAGAGGGCGTCGAGCCCCCCGGCGTCCACGTCGGCCATGAGCCGGTCGAGGATCTCGGCGAGGCTGCGCCGGCCATCGATGTAGCGTTCCCGCGCCCGAAGGATCGCCTCGGCGATGGCCCGCGTCTGGCCGGCGTCGACCAGCTGCCCCACGGCGGACAGGTCGATGCTCTCCTCCCCGAAGCGCAGCTCGAAGGGCCCCATCGCCTTCCAGCTCACCTCCCGGCGCCCGCGCCTCGGGTCGATGCTTTCGGGCAGGGGCACGCGCGAGGCGGCCCCCGCCACGGGTCCGTCGGTCTCGCGGGTGCGGTCCCCCCGGTGGGCGCCGGCGATGGCGTGGGCCCGGCCGGTCACGTCGACGGGTTCGTAGCGCTCCATGGCGATCACCGTGTCGGCCTCGCCGAAGTAGTCGCCGCTGCCGCCCATGACCAGGATCGTGGAGACGCCGGCCTCCTCGTGGAGCTGGCGCACCCGGTCGATGAAAGGCCGCACCGGCTCCTGCTCCCGGGCCACGAGCTGCTGCATGCGTCCGTCGCGGATCATGAAGTTGGTCGCCGCCGTGTCCTCGTCGATCAGCAGGCACCGGGTGCCGGCTTCCAGGGCCTCGACGATCGCCGCCGCCTGCGACGTCGATCCCGAGGCGTGGCCGGTGCAGAAGAAGGCGTTGTCGTGGTTGAAGGGAAGGTCGCCGATGAAGGGGCTCAGGTCGACGCCGGCGGTGCTGCGGCCGTCCTCGGCGCGCACGGCCACCGCCGTCGGGTCGGTGACCACCCGCTCGCGCCCGTCCCCGGGCCGGTGGTCGTAGACGCCGCGGGCCAGGGCCGACAGCAGCGTCGACTTGCCGTGGAACCCGCCCCCCACGATCAGGGTCACGCCCTCCGGCACGGCCATGCCCGTCACCGGACCCGCGTTCGGCGTCTCCAGCTCCACCCGCAGCGACGGGGGGGAGCTGAAGGGGACGGCGCCGCTCAGCGGGCGGTCGTCGACCCCGGACCGGCGGGGCAGCACCGCCCCGTCGGCGACGAAGGCGGCCCAGCCGCCCCCGGCCAGGGCCTGGCGCAGGGCGGCGGCGTCCTCGGCGGTGCGGGTCCACGCGTCGATCTCGTCCCCGTCGCAGCTCTCGCAGCGCAGGGCGGCGGCGACGATCCCGGGCAGGCGGCGGCACAGCAGGTCGGCGGCGGCCCGTCCCAACACCCGGCGGCCGGCCGCGGGCAACCCGACGACGAAGCGGGCCTCCACCCGGCCCTCGTCGTCGACGAGGACGCAGGTCCGCTCCAGCACCTGCTGTCCCGGGCGGTCGATGGCGATCAGGCCGGAGGTGGCCCGATCCGGCGCCCCGGCGCCCGAATCACCGGCCTCGTCGGAGAACCGTAGCGCCAGGTAGTTGCACAGGGCGCGCCGCCTCGGTCCGGGTGCGAAGGTGTGGCCGGGGAAACCGGCCACGTCTGGATCGATCTGGACGCGCATCCGGCTCGGGGCCGCGAAGGGATCGGCCTGCACGTGATCGACGAGCAAGCGGAAGGGGGTCCCCGCCCGGTCGAGGGTCCAGGCGCCGCGCAGGTCGCGGTAGGCCCGGTAGCCGGAACCGTCGATCCGCTCCAGCAGGGCCCCCAGCCGTCCGGCGTCACGCGTATCACAACTCTCAGACACGGCTATATTCTACCCATGGCCAGCGACGAAGGCAGGGACGGCGACAAGCTCAGCGGACTGCAGTGGCTGTCGCGGGAGCGCCCCGAGGCGATGGGACACCTCCTCGCCTTCTTCCGCGAGTCGGGGCGCCACCTCGACCCCAAGACCCGCTTCCTGATCTCCATCGTCACCAAGGTCGTGCGCCTGTCGCCGCGCGGCCTGCGCCAGTACATCCCGCGCGCCATTCGCGAGGGGGCCACCCGCGACGAGGTCCTCGACGCCATCCTCTGCGCCTACCCCGCGGCGGGGCTGACCAACGTGATCGAGGCGGTGCAGGTGCTGCGCTCCCTCGACCTGCCGGCCCCCGCGGAGGACGCCGAGCCGGAGGGAGACCCCGAGTGGACCACGGTGGCCCGGGCCGGCGACCTGCCTCCGGGGCGCGCCGCCGTGGTCGAGGCCCGGGGCCGCTCCCTGGCCCTGTTCAACGTGGACGGCACCTTCCACGCCACCTCCAACACCTGCCTCCACGAGGGGAGCGAGCTGGGCTGCGGCTCCCTGGACGGCAGCGTCGTCACCTGCTACCGCCACGGCTGGACCTTCGACGTCACCACCGGCGCCTGCCTCACCCGACCCGGGCGCAGCGTGGCCAGCTACCCGGTGCGCGTCGAGGACGGCGAGGTGCGGGTCCTGGCCTGAGGGTCCCCGGCGGAGCACTCGCGCCGGCCCCGCCCTTCGAGTCGCCGCGGCACAGCCGGGCTCGATTCGGCCCCCAACACTCCGGCCGAGCCCGCCCGGACCCACCCGGGATCGATTCGGCCCGGCCTGCAACCCCGCCGCGCCGAGCCCGCCGTCACTCCGCGAAACAACCAGGATCGATCCGCCCCGTGCGCGCCCAGCCCCGGATGGAGGCGAGGCTGCGCCGGAAGGTGTCGAGGATCTCGTCCGGATAGCCGGTCACCGCCGCCCTCGGCAACTCCTGCTCGATGACCTCCTCCTCCTCGCCGGCGAAGCGAACCCGGCCCCGCAGGCTCGCCCGCCGCCCGAGGACCAGCTCCGAGAACTCCTCCAGGTCGACCTCGGCCAGCCCGTCCACCTCGTCGCTGAACCGCAGCCGCTCCAGGTCGAGGGGAACCGGATACAGCAGTAGATGCTGCAGGATGCTGCGGCAGTCGCCCATGGGCCGCTCCTTGCGGCTCGACCCCAGGTAGAGCAGGTCCGCCGGGGCCGCCGCCAGACCCACCTCCTCCAGCAGCTCCCTCCGCCCGGCGTCCACGGGGGTCTCGCCGGCGAGGATGTGACCTCCCGCCAGGGCGTCGACCTGGCCGGCGTAGGGGTCCCCCGGGCGCCCGCGGCGTTGCAGGACCATCACCGGCCGCTCCCCGCGGACGAAGGCGGACCACACGAAGACGAGTCCGTGCAGGTCGTGGTCCCGGTGCACGAGGTGGCGCGGTTTCCGGCCTACGACGCGGCCGTCCTCGGCGAGCACGTCGAGCAGCTCGGGGGCGGTGCTCAAGAGCTGATGGCGGCGAAGAACTGGAAGAGGAAGGCGAGGACCGTGGCCACGGCGCAGAGGCCGGCCAGGAGGTAGGTGCCGATGCCCTCGCGCTCGTCCGGCGAGCGGCTGAACATCCAGGCCGCGGCATAGCCGCCGACGAAGCCGCCGCCGTGGGCCCAGTTGTCGATGTTCGGCATGAGGAGGCCGAAGATGAAGAGCAGCACCGCCCACTGCAGGTACTGGCGGGTGAACAGGTCGGCGCCCCGCCGGCGGCCGTAGGCGATGGCGGCGGCCAGGAGGCCGAAGATCGACCCCGAGGCTCCCAGGGTGGCGGCGCTGCCCATGGCCACCGAGGCGATGAAGCCGACCGTCCCGGAGATGGTGAAGATGGCGAACAGCCGCCACGGGCCGAAGAGCTCGCCCACCAGGGGACCGAGCTGCCGCACCCACATGAGGTTGAAGAAGATGTGGAGCAGGCTGCCGTGGAGGTAGATGGCGGTGATCACCGTCCACCAGCGGCCGAGGTAGAGCACCGGGTACGCGCCCGTCATGCCCGCCTCCAGGGAGGCCCTCGACGACGGCGCCAGGATGCTCATCAGGCCCCGCGGCTGCAGGACGGCGCCAGGGTCCAGGGCCAGGCACAGCAGGTAGAGGCCGGCGCAGACCACCGTGATCACATGGGGGAAGTCGAGGCTCAGGCCGAGCTGCCGCATGCGGCTGGCGAGGCCGAACATGCCGGGGCGGATCTGGCCGCAGTACGGACACCGCGGCTCGTCGGCGCTGATCAGCTTGTGGCAGCGGGGGCAGAGGATGGCGGCCATCAGATCCCCAGACTCTCGTTGATGTCGTCCTGGTACTCGTGCAGCCGGTCCTGCAGGACCTCGTCCACCGAGACCGCCCGCCCGGCCGCCTGCGACTCCATCCGGGCGTAGGCCAAGGCCACCGAGCGGGCCCCCAGCCCGCCGTCGACCTCGGGGCGTCCGGCCTCGCCGGCGATGGCGGCGCCGAAGTCGGCGTACTCCACGGCGATGACCTTGCGGTCGATCACCGCGAACTCGAAGCCGTACTCCCCTAACCGGTCGCCGCCGAAGAGGGCCGCCGTGGGCCCGTCGAGGCGGAACCCGGGCACCAGGTCGAGCAGCGCGGAGCCGCTCACCGGGTCCTGCCCGGGCAGGTGCAGGGTGACGGGCCGGCCGCTGCGGTCGCCCGGCAGGTCCAGCGAGCCGAGGGAGCCGTAGATCGCCCGCTTGCCCAGGTCCTGGCCGCGGGCGGCGTGGTCCTCGATGTAGGAGGCCACGGCCCCCGACTGGAAGAGAATCGTGGCGTAGGCGGCGTCATCGGCGGTGGCCTCGAACTCGGCGGGCATGTCCTTCTGCCAGCGGCCGTACACACCGGCGGGTCCGCCATCGCCGGGCTCCCGGCCCGCGGCCGGGTTCTTGCGCACCGGCTCGTGGAGCCGCGTCTGGGCGTAGACGGTGGTCGCCGGACCGAGGTAGTACTCGAGGATGTCGGCGAAGTGGACGCCCACGTCGAGCAGCACGCCGCTGGCGTCCTTGCGGTGGCGCCAGACCGAGATCAGCATGCGGTCGCCGCCGCCGAGGGAGTGCTGCAGCATCAGCCGGGGCTCGCCGATGACGCCGGCGTCGAGGAGCGCCTTGCCGAGGCGGTTCATCGGGTCGCGGCGGTAGTTCTCGGCCGTGGACAGGACCCGCCCCGCCGCCTCCGCGGCGTCGACCATGATCCGGCAGGCGCGGGCCGTCAGCCCCAGGGGCTTCTCGCACATGACGTGCCAGCCCCGGCCGAAGGCCTCCGCCGCGACGGTGTGGTGGGCCCGCGGCGTCGTGGTCAGGTCGATGGCGTGCACCTCGGCGACGGCCGCCAGGGCCTCCAGCGAGCCGGCCGCCTCCGGGCGCCGGCCGAGCAGCTTCTCCGCCTGGTCCGCCAGGGATGCCGCGTTCTCCTCCACCGGGTCGCAGGCGCCCACCAGCTCGAAGGGGGACAGACCGGCGCGGGCCAGCTCCGCGAGCCCGTAGAGGTGCCGGTGGCCCATGCCGCCGCAGCCGACGATGGCCAGATGGATGCGCGACTCGCTCATGCTCGATCCGGGAATAGAGAAACAGCCCTGCCCACCGGGGGTGAGAAGGGCTGCGCCACCTGCGCTGCCAGAAAATAGGGGGCCCGGGGGATTCACTCCAGCAGCACCCCCCGGAAAGAGGCCCCGTTGCCTATACTCCTCTGCCTCCTCCACCCGGCCCTCTTCACGGCTGAAGACAGCCGCCAAGTGCATGCCTGATCTCACCCTCCTGGTCGGCGGTCCCGGCAGCGGCAAGACGGACCGGATCATCTCGAGGCTGGCCGCCCGGTACGAAGCCGACCCCTTCTCCGAAGCGGCCGTGCTGGTCCCGACGGTGCGCCACGGAGACCAGTTCCGCCGCCGTCTCGTCGGCCGATGCGGGGTGGCCCTGCGGCTGCGTGTCGAGACGATCGCCCAGTTCAGCCGCTCCCTGGCCTCCAACGCGAGGGTCCCCTCCCACTCGCTGGCCGAGGAACTCCTGCGGCGGACCATCCGCCGTGCGATCGAGAGCGGGCCCGCCGCCTACTTCAAGCCTGTGGCCGAGACCCGGGGGCTGGGGAGCCTCCTCGGCGGCGCCATCGGCGACCTGCTGGCGGAGGGCGTGGATCCCCGGTCCCTGTCGGAAGCCGCCGGGAGGTCGGGATCACGAAGCCTGCAGGCACTCGGTGCCATCTACGGGGAGTACAGCGACGAACTGAGAGAGGGAGGCTGGACTCACCCGGTGCAGCTCGGCGCGGCGGCAGCGGACGCCGTCAGGGCGGGTGCGGCCCTGCCCGGCACGATCCTGCTCGACGGCTTCCATCTCTTCCGAGCGACGGAGATGGACCTCCTCGAAGCCCTCGCCGGGAAGGCCGATGTCGTCGTCACGCTGGACCCGGGTGCTGGCGAGCGTGCGGCGCACGACTGCGAGCGCCTGCGCCGGCGGTTCCCGAAGGCGGAAGTGACAGAGCTCGCGGAGGATGGTGCAGCACCCCCAACCGTCGTGGCCGGCGCCGCGGCCGACAGGGAAGCCCAGCTGCGGGCCATGGCGCGCCAGGTCAAGCAGCGCCTGGCCGACGAGCCGTCCCTGCGCCCTTCCGACTTCGCCGTCGCCTTCCGGCAGGCATCGCCCCACCTGGGCATGGCCCGGCAGGTGTTCTCCGAGTACGACCTGCCCCTCGACCCGGCCGCCGGAGAGCCGTTGAGCGCCCGCCCCCTGGGGGCCTGGCTGCGCCGCCTGATGCACCTGGCCCGGGACGGCTGGCGCCTGCGCGACGTCGTCGCCGTGCTCTCCAGCGGCTTCGTCGATCGCCGCCGCTGGGGGCTCTCCCGCGGAGACCTGGCCGCCTTTGCCCGCCGGGCGCGCGGGAACAACCTCTGGGCGAGACTCGACGCGCTGGGCCGCGCCGTGGACGGGCTGCGCACGGAGGCGGAGGACCCCAAGAGGAGCGACCGGGACCGCGAGTGGCGCCGGGGAGCTGCATCGGCCATGTCGGCCGCCCTGGAGGATCTGCGCACGCTGCTGGAGCGGCCGGGCGGGACGATGGCGGAGCACGCGCGCCATCTCGACGAAGCGCTCTTCGGCGCTCAGGCCCTGGTCGATCCCCGCTCCAGGAAGGAGCCCGGCGTCGACGTGGAGCTCGACGCGCTGCGAGGCCAGCTTCGGGAGCTGATCCATACGCACGAGGTGTTGGGAGGCGGGCCCGAGTCCTTCGAGTCGTTTCTGGCGCGGCTCGAAGGGAAGTTCGACGCGCCGACGGTGTTGCTGCGCGAGCCCGGCGGCGTCCTCCTCGCGCCGATGCACACCCTGCACGGCCTGCGCTTCGACTTCGTGGCCATAGGGGGCCTGGTGGAGGGAGAGTTCCCGGCGCCGAGGAGCCACCACTCCCTTCTCGACAGAGAGGCCATCGAGGCGCTGAATCGCTGCGGCCTCGGAGTCCCCCCGCTGGCCCGGCTCTCGGAGGATGAGCTGTGGAAGTCGGTCTCCACTCGCGCCGACCGTGTGCTGTCCCTGTGGAGGACCCGGCTCAACGAACGCGGCCGATCGGTGGCGGCTTCCTACTACTACGACAGCCTGCCGTCCGACGCGCGCATCGAGGCGGGAACGTCCACGCCCGAAACAGCCGGCTCGGCGCGCGAGCTGGCCATCGCCTGCACCTGGCAGTGGCCGAACCATGGCCGGCTGCGGCCGCGTGCGGAGCCCGCCTGGCCCATCGTGCGCTCTGCCGTCGCGGTCGAGCAGCTCCGCCGTTCGTTCTCGGATGCGGGTGAGTACGAGGGCCGCCTGACCGATGGATTGGTGCCCAGGCTCACGGGTGCCTGCGCCACCTGGAGCGCCAGCCGGATCGAGTCCTACCAGACCTGCGCCTTCCAGTTCTTCGGCCAGTACGCCCTCCGCCTGCGGGAGGTCGAGGAGGAACTGGAGAGCGCTGACGCCGCCATCCGGGGCAGCGTCGTTCACGACATCCTGCAGGACGCAGTCGCTCCCCTTGTGGAGCAGGGCCGCCCGCTGGTTTCCGATACACTTCCCGAGGTGCTGGCGCGTCTCCGGGCCAACGGCCCCGGCCTGTGGAACAGCGCCCCCGCGCGGATGGGCTTCGGCCGGGCCGCCCTCTGGCGGCTGGATGCGGAGGACACCTTCCGGAAGATGGAGCTGCTCCTGCAGCGGGAGGCCGAGCGGAGCGGGCAGTCGGGAGTGACACGGATCATCGGCGCCGAGCAGGAGGTCGAGGCCTCGCTCCCGCTGGATCCGCCCTTGCGCCTGAAGGCCACCATCGACCGACTGGAGGAGGGCGAGGGAAAAGTGGTGATCGTCGACTACAAGTCAGGCAGACCGTTCTCGCGGGCCGACCTCGCGGAAGGACGCCGTGTCCAGCTTCAGCTCTATGGGTACGCCGGACGCGACGGGACAGGGGCGGAGAGGATCATCGCCCGCTACGCCTGGCTCGATCCCCAGGCCAGGGAGTGGGATCTCGACTCCTCGCGCCCCGAGGACTCCCTGCTGCTGGACCATGTCGCCGAGGTCGCCCGGCAGGTTCGCGATGCCGTCGACTCGGGCGACTTCCGAGTCAACCCAAAGGTGAAGCCCTGTCCGACCTACTGCTCGTTCCGCCACGTCTGCCGGGTCAACGGATTCAGTCGATGGAAATGGGAGTGACATCGGAGCAGGCGGGGATCCTGGCCGAGCGCGGCCGTGACGTGCTGGTCACCGCCGGCGCCGGCAGCGGCAAGACGAGTGTCCTCGTCGATCGCTACGTCTCCCTCCTCGCGGAGCACCGCATCTCCGAGATGGCGGCCGTCACCTTCACCGACGCCGCCGCCACCGAGATGCGCGAGCGCGTGCGGCGGGAGGTGCTCACGAGGGAGGAGCTGAGCCATCACCGGGCGGAGATCGACGACGCCATCATCGGCACCATCCACTCCTTCTGCCTCCGGATCCTGCGGGAGCATCCCGTGGAGGCGGCCATCGATCCGGCCACGAGGGTCCTCTCCGATGACGAGGCCGAGTTCGAGCTGACCAGGGCCTGCATCGATGCCCTGGAGGCGGCCGCCGACGCCGACGACCAGCGGGCCCTGGCGCTGCGGGAGCTCGGTCTGTACGCGGCGACCCTCCAGCTTCCCCTGATGGTTGCCCGACGCGACGAGGTCGAGGACGCGTACCAGGCGCTTCCGGGAGACTCGGTGGAGGAGTGGGCGGACCATGTCCGGGGGCTGCTGGACGAGACGCTCCGGGCGGCGGTGGAAGAGGCGCGCCCGCAGCTGGCGGAGCGGGCGGCGTGGCTGAGAGCTGCCCTTGAAGGCTCCGGAGACGATGCCCTGTCCTCGCGCCTGCGCGACTGTCTGGCGGCCTTGGGCGACCCAAATGCCGGAGACTGGTCCGAGCTGCTGGCCCGCGTCGAGGAGGCGGGGGGCAGAGTCAACCTGAGAGGCGGCAGTGCGCGGAACTGGGCGGTGGACATCAAGGAGGTCAAAGAGGCCATGGGCTCGATCCGGGACATGGTCAAGGGGTTCAATGCCCTCCCTCGCTGGAACGAGCACGACCAGATCGCCCTCGAGGCCCTCGCATCCCTGCGGACTCTCTTCAGGGACGCCTGCCATCGCTACGCCGCCCGCAAGCGGGAGCTGGTGGCCCTGGACTATCTCGACCTCGAGATCATGGCCACGCAGCTGCTCGGCTCCCATCCGGAGATCGCCGCCTCCTACGGGTCCCGCCTGCGCCACCTGATGGTGGACGAGCTTCAGGACACCAACCCCACCCAGATCGCATTCCTCGACCTCCTGAAGGGACCCGAGCGGTTCTTCGTCGGCGACGTGAAGCAGGCGATCTACCGCTTCCGCGGAAGCGATGTCCGCAACTTCACGCGCCTCCACAAACAGATCGCGGCCTCCGGCGCCATCCACTCCCTGAGCCAGTCCTTCCGCGCCCACGACCCGCTCGTCGACTCGCTCAACACCCTCTTCGAGCATGTCTTCGCGGACCCGCGGGAGGAGTTCGAGGCGCCGATGCAGGCGATGACCGGACGAGGGGATGATGCGCCCCAGTCGCCGCACCTGGTGCTGCTGCCGGTCGCCAATCAAACGCCCGCGGGCGACAAGACCGGCGACGACGACCGCCGAAGGGTCGAGGCGGATGCCGTGGCCGCCGAGGTGGCGAGGCTGCTGCGCCGTCCCGCCATCGTGTGGGACAGGGACGAGGGCGGACACCGCCCTGCACGGGCGTCCGACGTGGCGGTCCTGCTCCGCCGCCTGACGAACGTCCACCTCTTCGAGCAGGCCCTGGAGAGCCACGACGTCTCCTGCCGCACCGTGGCCGGCGCCGGGTTCTTCACCAGGCAGGAGGTCCTCGACCTCACCAACCTCCTGGGGTGGCTGGCCGAGTCGGACGACACCATCGCCCTGGCGGGAGCCCTGCGGTCGCCGCTGTTCACGATCGACGACCAGTCCCTGCTGGCGCTCCGGTCCCATGGCCCGAATCTCCTCAGAGCGCTCGGGGACCCGCCCGAGTCCCTGCCCCCGGAGGTGCGCCAGCTCTGCCGGCATGCCACCGAGGTGCTCCAGGAACTGCGACGCGGTGTCGCATTCCTGCCGGCCGACGCGCTCCTCGAGAGAGCCCTGGCCCTCACGGGATTCGAGGCCGCGTGGGCGCCTCTGCAGGGAGGCGATCAGGCGCTGGCCAACATCCGCAAGTTCGTGGACCTGGCCCGGCAGCTGGCCGGCAACTCCCTCGACGAGTTCGTGACCTACGTCCGGCGCCGGCGGGACGAGCTGCAGGCCCGCGAAGGCCAGGCCGTCCTCGACCAGTCCGACGCCGTGCGGCTGCTGACCGTGCACGGAGCCAAGGGCCTCCAGTTCCCCATCGTCTTCGTGCCGGAAGCCCATCTGCCGTCGCGTGTGAGCTACGAGGCGGTCCGCTGGCGTACCGGGGAGGGCATCTCCGTCACGCTGCAGAAGGAGGTCGAGTCGGACGAGACCAGCCGCCGGCGCCCGGGGTTCTACTCCTACCTCGTGGAACGGGACAAGGCGGAAGAGGCGGCCGAGCACAAGCGGCTGTTCTACGTGGCGGCCACCCGTGCGGCCGACGTGCTGTACATCACCGGCGATGATTCGACACGGTCCGATGCATGGCTCACGGCCGCTCGGAGTGCCCTCGGCGCGGCCCCGGGAGGAGTGGAGATCCGTTCACCCATGCCCGTGGACCTCAAGGCGGTCGCCGACCGGGTGCCGCCCAGGTCGGTGGAGGTCCCCCCGGAGGACGAGGAAGAGGACTTCACGGCGCCGCTGGCGGCCCGGCCGCCGGTGATCCCCCTGCGCTCCAGCACCCCGGTGACCTCCCTGCGACTGGAGGAGCCCTCCCGCGGCGGCTACTTCCACCACGGCGACGGTCTCGGCCTGGTCCGCGGCAGCCTCGCCCACGATGCCATCGAGGACTGGTTCAGGACCGGAGAGCGTCCCGCCCTGGACGAGTTGACCCGCAAGATCGACAGCGGTCTGGGAGAGCAGGCCGTGCGCAGGGTTGCCGCCGAAGTCGACGGCATGCTGGACATCTTCGACGCCAGCCCGCTGGCGGAGACCCTGCGGGACGGGGGTACCCGCGCCTGGTGCGAGCTGCCCTTTTCGTGGAACTGGGACGGCGTGCCGGTACACGGCACCATCGACCTCGCCTACGAGACCGAGGGCACCTGGCATGTTCTCGACTTCAAGACCGACGATCTGCGGGGCCGGTCGCTGGCCGAGGCTTCGCAGGCCTACCTGCCTCAGCTAGCCCTCTACGCTGCCGCCCTGGAGAGGGCCGTCGGTGGCTCCCCGGTCCCGGGGCTGATGTTCCTGCGGACCGGCGATGTGTACCTCCCGCCGCCCGCGGACCTGGTCCAGGCGCTGGCAACCACCCGCGGCCGGATCGATCACGGGGACCTGGTCGATGCGCCACCACAGGATCGCGATCATGTCATCTGAACCGATGCTGTACGAAATGCACATGCACACCCCGCTCTGCAACCACGCCCGCGGCGAACCGGAGGAGTATGCCGAAGTGGCCCTGCAACGGGGCCTGAAGGGGATCGTGGTCACCGACCACAACCCCACGAACGACGGCTGGTCGCCGGAGGCGCGGATGGGCGTGGACGAACTCGACGACTACGTGGCCATGGTCGAGCGCGCCCGCCAGGCCTGGGCCGGCCGGGTCGATGTCCGCCTTGGCATGGAGAGCGATTACGTGCCCGGCATGGAGCCCTGGCTGGAGAAGCTGCACGGCATGGCCGGATTCCACCACGTGCTCGGTTCGGTCCATCCCCAGCTCCCTCAATACCTCGACCGCTTCGACCGGGGGGATGTGGACGCCTTTCGCGGCACCTATTTCGAGCATCTGGCCCTGGCCGCCGAGACCGGCCTGTTCGACACCCTCGCCCATCCCGATCTGGTCAAGAATTCCTCGCCGTCGGACTGGTGCCCGGAGCGGGCCATGGACCATATCCTCCCCTGTCTCGACCGCATCGCCGCCACCGGCGTGGCCATGGAGCTGAACACCTCGGGCCGCAACAAGGCGTATGCCGAGATGAACCCGGGACCGGCCATGTTGGCGGAGATGGCGAGGCGCCGCATTCCGGTGGTCATCGGCGCGGACGCCCACGACCCCCGGCGGGTCGGCGACGGTCACGTCGACGCCCTCGGCATGCTCCAGGAGGCCGGATACAGCCATGTGAGCATGTTCCTCCACCGGCGGCGTCAGGACCTGCCCATCGACCGGGTGCGAGCCAGTCTGACCCCGGGGCCGCGTTAGGACATGTTCAGGGCAGGGAGTATCGTTCCCCCATGCGAGCACTGATCCTGGGAGCGGGCCGGGGCCGCCGCCTCAAGGCCCTCACCGACGAGCAGCCGAAGCCGTACGCCCCCATCGGCGGCCGGCGCATCCTCGACTGGCTGCTGCAGGCCCTGGGCGAAGCCGGCGTCAGCGACTTCGTCTTCATCGGCGGTTACCGCATCGACCAGGTCCGCGGCGACTACCCGCACCTGACCTTCTGCCACAACCCCGACTGGGAGAGCACCAACATCCTCGCCTCCCTCATGTGCGCCGAGGATCACATGGACGGCGGCTTCCTCGTCACCTACGCCGACATCCTCTACCGGTCCTCCGTCGTGGGCCGGGCCCTCGACCATCCCGGCGACGCCGTCCTCTGCGTCGACACCCGCTGGCGGGAGCGCTACGCCGACCGCAGCCAGCACCCCGAGGACGACGCCGAGAAGGTCCTCGCCGAGGGCGACCGCGTGCTGCGGATCAGCCGCGGGCTCCCCTCCTCCGAGGCCTGCGGCGAGTACATCGGCGTGGCCCGGTTCTCGGCCGCCGGCGCCGCCGCCCTGCGCCGCCACTACCACCGGGTGCGGGCCAGCTACAACGGGCAGGTCTGGAAGGACGGGACCACCTTCCGCCAGGCCTACCTCATCCATCTCTACGAGGACATGCTCGAACAGGGAGAGAGGTTCCACATGGTGACCACCGGAGGCGAGTACGCCGAAGTCGACACCGAGGAGGACTACGCCCTCGCCAACGAGAGCTGGCCCCGGAGGTACTCCTGATGCCCACCCTCGTCGAACGTCGCGGAAGCCTCTTCCCCACATCGGTCGTCGGCTCCCTGCCCAGGCCCGGGTACGTGCGCGAGATCGTCGTCGACGGACGCCGGGACGAAGGCTGGCAGCGGCGCCTCGACACCGCCGTGGCCCACGCCGTCTCGCTGCAGGAGGCGGCCGGCCTCGACGTCGTCTCCGACGGCGAGTGGAGGCGCGCTTCCTACATCGGGATCATCGCCGAGCTGGCCGACGGCTTCGAGGTGAGCCAGACCGAGGACGGCCGCCCGTGGACGGTGGTCACCGGGGCGGTGGAGGTCCGGGACCAGGGAGTCGTGGCCGCCGAGGTCGAGCACCTGCGCTCGCTGACCGACCGCCTGATCAAGGTGGCCTTGCCGTCGCCGGCCCTGCTGGCCGAGCGCATGTGGGACGAGGATCTGTCCATCGAAGCCTACGAGACGCCCCGCGCCTTCGCCGAGGCCGTGGCGCCGGTCCTGCGGCGCGAGGCCGAGCTGGTCGTCGAAGCCGGCGCCGACATCGTGCAGGTCGACGACCCCCACCTGTGCCTGCTCGTCGACCCCGAGGTCCGCGCCCACTACGACGACGAGGATTGGGACGCCGACGAGGAGGCCGCCTTCTCGGTGGACATGGACAACGAGGTCCTCGTGGGCATCGCCGGCGAGGCCGTGCGCGCCGTGCACCTCTGCCGCCGCGCCGGCGCCCGCGTCCGCGGCGAGGCCTACCACAGCGGCGACTACACCGCCATCGTCCCCGCCCTGGAGCAGCTCGACACCGACCACCTGACCCTGGAGTTCACCAACCCCGGCGCCGGCGCCGTGGAAGTCCTGGAGCAGTTACCCGATCACCTGGAGATCGGCCTCGGCTGCGTCAGCGTCCACCCCGGCGAGATCGACGACGCCGCCCAGATCGTGGAGCGAGTGGAGCAGGCCGTGGAGGTGATCGGCGCCGAGCGCATCGTCCTCAACCCCGACTGCGGCTTCGCGCCGGGGTCGGCGGCGCGGGTGGATCTGGATGAGGTTTATCGGAAGCTGCAGTACCAGGCGGAGGCGGCGCGGCGGTTGAGGGGGATCTACGGGTGAGGGAAGGCTGGACGTACCATGGCCAGCGCGGATTGGTCGACGGCGATTTCGCGAATGGGGTCGTTCTACGACAATCTCTCGCGGAATCTCAGGTCACTCTGCGGTAAACTCTCGCCAAATCCCAGGAGGTATGGGCGTATGACCTGCGGCACCTGCAACGAGACCGTGAAGTCTGTGGGCACCATCCGGGTGGATCTGTCGACGGACCAGAAGATCTACTTCTCACCAAACGCTGAACACTCTGCTTCGGGCAACGGCAAGCACTACGCAGTGTTCCTTCCGGACGGCGGATGCACGAACGGGGTCGCAATCCCTTTCTGCGACCCGCTCCGAGGTCTTCCGATTAAGTTGGGATGCTCCCCTAAGCTGTCCGACCTTGTCGCAGCCGCTGCGCAGCAGACAGCGGTCGAAGTCAAAGTCAAAGCCAAAGTCACCAAGAAGGCAGAGAACTTGACTTTGGAGAGCATCGTCATTCCTGGCCCCCGTACGAAGAGATGAGATCCCGCTCCCCAACGGTCCTGTTCTGGGGGGCCGGTGCGACTGCATCCCTCGGGATTCACATGACGGAGCACCAAGGGCAATTCCTCCGTGCGCTCACACCCCTTCCTGAACGGTCGGAGAGACTCGAGGACCGAGTTCGCAGTGCCCTCGCGGAAGACATTTCGGACAAGTGGGTATCGGCGTTCTGCGACCTCCTCAAGATTCTCGGAGACAGCGAGGAGGGCACCGAGGACAGGCTCTCAGCTGCTGACGTCCGCACCGAGCAGATAGAGGCGATGAAGGACAACTGGGAATCCCAAGAGGATGAGGCGCTCCGCCAACGCATTGTCGAGCTGCGCGGCCTTTACGACTGGCCAGCGCTGGTGGCCGCCATCAACGTGTGCCCAAGGGGCGTCCCCCGCGACGCCGGGGGCGAGCGGCATGAGCCCCAATTCAAGCTAGTTGACCTCTTCAACCTTCTGGACATGCACGAGCAGAGCGGTCATGGGTTCCCGGACCGACAGCAGAGGTTTCTCCCCCCGCAACGGGTCATCGGTGCCCGGGGGGCATTGGTACTGCTCATCCAAGCCCTGATCTACGTTGACTGGCATTCCCGCGCCCGAGACTGCCCGGACCTTCAGCACCACTTGGCGTTCGGCCTCGAGCTCGGTCGCAAGGTGCAACGTGAAGGCCTGAGGTTCGACACGGAGGCTGGACCTGACGACTTCGAGCTGGACGACTTCATCCAGGGGGACGTGAGCGTCGTGAGCATGAACTGGGACCCGGTAGGGCTATGGGCCCAATTCTTGGCGAATCGCTCCCTAAACCAAGCTTCCAATGTGCCGCACGTCGGTTGTCCGGCCTATAGGCTACAGCTCTACCACGATCTCGGCTACTTCGTGGCGGGGCCCAGAGTTGACAAGGGGCACGCCGGAAACAGCGTCTGGCAACCCATGAACATCTCGTCCGCCAGGCAACTCAATGATCGCACCCACGGAGCGAACCTGCGGATTCGCGTGAGCAAGTATCTCTTTCCGCACGGGTGCCTGTGGTGGCGCGAGTGCCCGAACTGCGGAAAGCTGTCATCCTACATTGGGGACAAGTGGGAGATGAGTTCGGAATCGCTGCTCCCCCCGCCCCCGCTCAGGGCCTTCGTGCAAGACCGGCACTTTGAGAGCTGGCTCGAAAATGACAAGGAGAGATGTAGATGGCACATGGGTGAAGTTGATGTCCGCGCTTGCGTCCATTGCAGGCACTTGACCTATGCGCACCACACACCCCTGATGATGCAAACGAGCTTCAAAACCGCGCCACCGCCTTTCCTTGAGGAGATACAGCGCGAAATGCGTGTGGTAGTGCAGGAAGCAAAACACGTCGTTCTAGTCGGATACTCCCTGCCTCCCGACGACGTCACCTACCGCGCCTTCCTCGCTGCAAGAATCCGTAAGAGTTCCGAGCACGGAGAGGACGCGGTTCGGTGCAGCGTGATCGGCAAGGAAGTCGGCTACGAGAGCCGATGGCTCTATCCCGAAGAGCTCGATACCAAGGGCAGACTCCCTGATGCGGTGAAGCACGCACGTGAGGTTTTCCAGGCCAAGAACGTCAGATTTTTCGGTTCCGGGGTCCCTGATGTCTTCCTGGACGGCGCCGAAGGCGTCTCCCAAAGTGCTGTCGAGCGAGTGCTCACTTGGGAATGATGCTAAGGGCTTGGCGGATCGTGAAGATCCTCACCGTAGCTGAAGTGTCCCCGTCCGATAGAACTGGTCGCAACCCCGGTGCCGTTCGACGTGCGCCTATTATGGACGCGGTCCCCCCGTTGAACGAGTTGAGGATCCAGGTGCATCCTCGAGACCGGCTGCGAAAGCAGATGGAGGGGGTTGACCGCGGACCTGTCCGAAGACCGGGACGCAGTTCCGGGCGCGCTGCGCCAGCATGGTCCATGACATGACACCGGGCGACTTCATCGCCAAGTGGCGGGCCTCGGAGCTGAAGGAGCGCTCGGCTTCGCAGGAGCACTTCATCGACTTGTGCCGGCTCCTGGACGAGCCGACGCCGGCCGAGGCCGATCCGACCGGCGAAACCTACTGCTTCGAGAAGGGCGCCCGCAGGGAGACCGGCGGCGACGGCTGGGCGGACGTGTGGAAGCGGCACTGCTTCGCCTGGGAGTACAAGGGTCTGCGCGCCAACCTCGACGCCGCCTTCGACCAGCTCCGGCAGTACGCTCTCGCCCTTGAGAACCCGCCGCTCCTGATCGTCTCCGACATGCGGCGGTTCCGCATCCGCACCAACTGGACCAACAGCGTCAGCGAGATCCACGACTTCGACATCGAGGACCTCGCCGATGCCTCCGTGCGCGACAAGCTCAAGTGGGCGGTCTCCGACCCCGAACGGCTGCGGCCCGGTGAAACCCGCCAAGCCCTCACCGAGCGCGCCGCCAAGGCCTTCGCTTCGCTGGCACAGTTTCTGCGCGAACGCGGCAACGATCCGCGGCCGGTGGCCCACTTCGTCAACCGCCTCGTGTTCTGCATGTTCGCCGAAGATGTGGGCCTGCTGCCGAACGACATGTTCACGCGGATGCTGCAGCAGGCGCGCGGTCGGCCGGACGAGTTCGCCAACATGGCCCGCGACCTGTTCGGGGCAATGTGCCAGGGCGGCCGGGTCGGCTTCGAGACCGTGGAGTGGTTCAACGGTGGCCTCTTCGACGACGACACCTCACTGTCCCTCGAGAAGCCCGAGATCGACATCGTGCTGGAGGCGGCGGACCTCGACTGGTCAGAGATCGATCCCTCGATCCTTGGGACCCTGTTCGAGCGCGGCCTCGACCCGGACAAGCGCTCCCAGCTCGGGGCGCACTATACCGACCGCGACAAGATCATGCGCATCGTTGAGCCCGTGGTCGTCCGTCCCCTCCTCGCCGAATGGCAGAAGGTGAAGGGAGAGATCGCAGCGGCTCTGGAGCGCGCCGACCAGGCCCGGTCGAGGGCGGCGGCCACACGGCAGCGGGGACAGGCGAACCGGCTATTGCGCACCTTCCTCGAAGGTCTGCGGGGCTTCACGGTCCTCGACCCCGCCTGCGGCTCAGGCAACTTCCTCTACCTGGCGCTGCAGTCGCTCAAGGACCTGGAGCACCGCGTGCAGCTGGAGGCGGACGCCATGGGCCTTCAGCGGGAGTTCCCAGGGGTCGGGCCCGCCAACGTCCAGGGGATCGAGATCAACCCCTACGCCGCCGAGCTTGCCCGCGTGTCGGTGTGGGTCGGCGAGATCCAGTGGATGCGGCGCAACGGATTCGGCGAGCTGCGCGATCCGATCCTCAAGCCTCTCGACACCATCGAATGCCGGGACGCGATCCTGACGCCGGAGAACGGTGAGCCGGATTGGCCGCAGGCTGACGTGGTGATCGGTAACCCGCCCTTTCTCGGGGGGAAGCTCCTGAACGCCCACCTCGGGGAGGAGTACGTCTCGCGAATGTTCCAGGTGTATGAAGGCCGCGTGCCGGCCGAGGCCGATCTCGTCTGCTACTGGTTCGTGAAGGCCGGACAGCACCTCGCCGCCGGTCAGGCGAAGCGGGCCGGACTCGTCTCGACCAATTCCATTCGCGGAGGCGCCAACAGACGGGCTTTGCAGGCCGCCGTCGAGGGCCGGCCGATCTTCGATGCCTGGAGCGACGAACCGTGGGTGATCGATGGCGCGGCCGTACGGGTTTCCATGGTCTGCTTCTCGCGGCCGGAGGACGGATCGGTGTCGGAACGGCGGCTCGATGGCGAGCCCGTCGATGCGATCCATGCCGACCTGACCGCGACCCGAGGAGACTCTGGCATCGATCTGACAGCTACGCGGCGCCTACCTCGGAACATGGGCGTCGCCTTCATGGGGGACACGAAGGGCGGACCCTTCGACGTCCCGGGTGCAGTCGCCCGCGAATGGCTACAGGAGCCCACCAACCCGAACGGACGACCCAACTCCGACGTCTTGGAACCATGGATGAACGGCAGGGACGTGACCCGGCGTCCGGCGGACAAGTGGATCGTCGATTTCGGCTGCAGCATGGTGCGGGAAGAGGCTGCGCTCTACGAGGCGCCGTTCCAGCACGCCATGGAGCACGTCTATCCGATGCGCCAGCGCAACCGCCGGGAAGCCTACCGCACCTATTGGTGGCGGCATGTCGAGCCGAGGCGTGGCATGTGGGATGCGCTCGACGGCCTAACGCGCTACATCGCCACACCTACGGTGGCTAAACACAGGCTGTTCACCTGGCTTGACGTGCGCGTCTGTCCTGACCACCAACTCATCGTCATCGCCCGCGACGACGATACCACCTTCGGCATCCTCCACAGCCGCTTCCACGAGGCGTGGTCCCTTCGCCTCGGCACTTGGCTCGGCAAGGGAAACGACCCCCGATACACGCCCACCACCACCTTCGAGACCTTCCCCTTCCCCGAGGGGCTGTCGCCCGACGTTCCCGCCGCCGACTATGCGAACGATCCGCGCCCGGTCGCCATTGCTGAGGCATCCCGCCGGCTCGTCGAACTGCGGGACCGCTGGCTGAACCCGCCTGAATTGGTAGAATGGGTGGACGAGCCTGTGACAGGCTATCCCCCGCGGGCGGTACCGCGCAACGAAGAGGCGGAGAAGGAGCTGAAGAAGCGTACGCTGACCAACCTCTACAACACCCGCCCGCAGTGGCTCGTAGACACACACGCGGTACTCGATGCGGCCGTGGCCGAGGCCTACGGGGTGGGAGGTGGGAATCTCCGTAGACCGGGCACTGAATGAACTGCTGTCCATGAACTATGCCAGAGGGGAAGCGTCCTTCCCGGCATCTCACTGAAGGGAATGCATGAAAGAGTCTGCGAAGTGTCCTATCTGTCAGAACAAAGATGGTGGCCAGTGCTTGCGTTACCCCGAGGACGGCACAGACGCCCTCAAGTTCAACTGCGCTACGTGTGGCCAGTACGCAATAGCCAGGACGGCATTCTGCGGCATGTTGAGTCAAGAGGCTGATGCGCTGACAGTAGTTCAGCGCGCGACTCTAAGTCATCTATTGCGAACGAAGCATGAGAACAACGAGCGCTTCATGGTAGACACCATCTGGCTTGGAAAATTCCTATCGAATTGTCGACTTCCCACCCCGCATGAACGAACTGCCAATCTGATCCGGTATGTCGGCGACCACGTTTCCCAAACCGGCGATAGCATATCCGTTCCTCCAGATCATATCCATGCGATCATCGGGGCGCCGAACCGCGAGGCTGTCATTCGGCTGATGAAGGAGTTGGTCGAGCGTGGAACACTTATCGCCGACCCACCTGGTACCGCCGTCCGTGTGGATCCGACTAATGGACCCCCTCTCCGCTTGTTTACCAACATCGATCTCAGTCTGGAAGGGTGGGAACGCTACGACGAAGAGAAACGTGGGAAGTTCCAAGGAAGCTATGGATTCATGGCCATGAAGTTTGGAGATCCCGATCTCGATCCTTTCGTAAGGGACGTTGTGAAACCTGCTCTGAGTGATGACCTCGGCTACGATCTTGTGGATATGCGCGATGTATCTCGTGCCGGGGTAGTCGACGACATCATGCGGACCCAGATTCGGGATGCAGCCTTTGTCATTGCCGATCTAACACACGATAACCCTGGCGCTTACTGGGAAGCCGGCTATGCAGAGGGTTTGGGAAAGCCCGTCATTTATATTTGCGAGAAGGAGAAGTTCAAAGAAGAGAGCACTCACTTTGATACGAACCATTGCATGACTGTCCCTTGGTGCCAAGATGATCCCGGTGACTTCCGCGAGAAGCTGATCGCGACCCTTCGCCGGTCGCTTGAGCCGGTCTGAATCGGCTACATCCCGGGTTGCACTCCGCATCAGCTCGCTGGCCACACCCGCTCAACCTCAGTTTCCTCAGCATGCTTCATCGCCTGCGCCAAGTCGTAGGCAGCCTGGAGCCGCAGCCACGTTCCGGCTCCACCCCCAAAGGCCTTGTCGAGCCGGATCGCCATCTCGGGCGAGATGCCCGCCCTGCAGTTCACGATGTCGGAAAGCCGCTTGCGGCTGACCCCCAGGTGCCTGGCCGCTTCCGTGACGTTCAGCCCCAAAGGCTCCAGGCAATCGTTCCGCACCGAAAGCCCTGGATGGGGCGGGTTCTTCATCGGCATAGCTCATCCCTTCCATTGATGGTCGATCAGGTACACCTCGCTCGGGATCGTCTCAACCGGCACGCAGCACAAAGAACTCGTAGCCGTAGTACTCCGAGTAGGCATACCAGATGTCGATTTCCCTCTGGCACTGGTCCGCCAGCTCCAGCGCGTCCGGCGCGTCGTGGTGGCGCTTGCGGAATGTGGTCACATTGTCCTGCAGTGGCCGGTAGTAGTCGTCCCACCATGCGGACGCGGGGAGCGGAAAGTGCCCGACCGTCTCGTAGCCGCACGCCTCGATGGCCTCCAGAAGCGCGGAGGTGTCGCGGATGGCCGGGTACTCCCGGTTCCAGAACGCGGCGCATGCGGCCGGAGGGTTGGGCTTCTGCCAGCACACCTCCGTAAGCGCGATGTGCCCATTGCGCCGCAGCAGGCGGCGCCAGTCGCGCAGGCCCGCTTCGACCCCCATGATGTAGATGGCGCCTTCGCACCAGATCAGGTCGAAGGAACCGTCGGCGAAGTCGAGTCGGCGCATGTCGGCCACGCGGGCTTCCAGTCGATCCGCGATGCCCAGTTCCTGCGCCTTGCCGTTCAGCGCGTCGATGAACGGGGAATGGTTGTCGATGGCGACGATGCGCGACGGTGAGCTTTCCGCCAGGACCAGTGTCTGGGCGCCGGGTCCACAGCCGATGTCGAGCACGCGGGTCCCCGGCCCGAGGTCCGGCACGAGCCCGAGGGCGCGACGCGTGCTGGCTGCGCTCCCGGGTCCCTGCCGGGGCAGCCCACTGTGCAGCTCCCAGAACAGCGACATTGCTCGATCCTCCGGCATGACTCCTCCTGTCGATGGTCTTCGAGACGTGCGGCCCGGGCCGCCCCGGCCGAGCCCCACAGAGATTACCAGGCGTTCTGCACCGGTGCACGAGTGGGGCCGGTTCTTGACAGAGGGTTCCCAGAAGGTATGCTGGTCCTCTTCACTCGGGAGGGAGCATGGCTGTCGATCCTGCCGCCGCCGCCCGCTGGATTGTCAGCCGGCACGAGCGGCGGCGTAAGGCCCTTCGCCGGCGGTTGCAGTCGGCCCAGGAGGACGCGGCCCGGATCATTTCCGCAATTGCCGCGCAGTACCGGCCCCTGCGCATCTACCAGTGGGGATCCCTCGTCCGTACCGAACGCTTCACCGAGATCTCCGATATCGACATCGCCGTCGAGGGGATGGACTGCGACGAGCCGACCCTGGCGGCCATCCGCACGCAGGCGGATTCGATGACCGACTTCCACGTCGACCTGGTGGCCATGGAGCGCCTCGAGCCCGGGAGGGCCGACCTCATCCGGCGGTTCGGCACAGTGGCATGGGAAGATGGAGACCGGGGCTGAACGCGCCATCGACGAGCTGACCGCGGAGCTCGAACGGGCGCGAGAGCGAGTGGAGGCAATCTACTCGAAGCTCGGCCAGGCCCGGGCCACGACGCTTCCGCGCATCGGCCGCACCGATGACGGCGCTCTGGTCGTGGCCGGCTACCTCGAAACCTACTACACCGCCCTCGAGACTTTCTTCGTCCGGGTCTCGGGTTACTTCGAGAGCGACCTGCCGCGGGGGTGTGGCATGCCACCCTGCTGGAGAAGATGAACCTCGAGATCGAAGGGGTACGGGCGAAGGTGGTGGGGGACCGCAGCCTCGTCCGCCTCCGCGAGTTGCTCCGATGGAGTACGACTGGGCTCGCATCGACTTCCTGCTGGCGACCCTGGACGAGGCCCATCCGGCGGTGCTGAGCGATCTCGGGGCGTTTGGTGCATTCCTCCGCGAGGTTCGCGACCGCACGGGCCGCGGATAGTAAGCCCCCTCGGGCAACCGTCGCACCCACACCTTCACCTGGCCCCGCGTCGGCACCCGGCCCTGCGAGTCCTCGGCTCGCAGCCTCTCCCACAGCTCCCCGGCGCTCCAGCCGCGCAGGCTCTCCAGGGAGGTGAACCCCGCCGCGGCCAGGCGGTTGCCGTACTCCGTCCCGATCCCCTGATGCAGGTACAGCGCCACCACCTGCCGCAGATCCGTTGCGCTCGAATGGTCCAGCTTCGCCTCGACCTCGGCCCAGCGGCGCTCGCTTCTCCATCCCGTCAGCTGCGTCAGGTGTGACACGCCGGCCGCCTGCAGGGCCTGCCGCTGCTCCGGACTGATGGCCGCGGCATCGGCCACCCTCGGCGTGCGCGAGGTGACGACCACGCGGTCGACGGCGAGATAGCCAGTCACCGATACGATCACGGCCACGGCGATGGCGGCCGTCCGCGCCAGCCATCCCGCGGCGGGACCCTGCTGAGCGAAGCAGCCGAAGGGGGGCGCCAGCCGGTGCCAGACGAGCAGCCGGTACACGGTGGCGCATCCCAGGGCGAAGGGCGGGAAGCCGAGGAATCCCAGCAGGGGCATCTCGAAGAGCTTGAGCTCGTCGAAGAAGGGGACCGTGTAGATCCACTTGGCCCGGGCCCAGTAGTTGAAGAACTCCCAGAAGCCGCCGGCGATGGCGCCGGCCAGCAGCATGCGCAGGGTGGGGCCGTACTCGCCGCGCTCCCACTGGCGCAGCCAGCCGTCCGCTCCACGGCGGTAGACCGTCGGCGCGAGGATCAGGGGCGCGACACCCCAGATCAGCGGGTAGAACCGCGTCGGATCGAGCAGGCACAGCGCCAGGCTGGCGGCGCCGGCGGCCTGCAGGGCGAGCAGGGATCGCGAACCGAAGCGCAGGGGACGGAGGCGCACCGACGCGGCGACGCCTCGGGCGCTGAGCCAGTGGTCGATCCAGAACACGCCCGGAAGTACCGTGCCGAAGGCGAGGATGGTCCCCGCCAGGCGCGCGGCGTCCACATCGGTGACCATGACGTAGTGCCAGTTCTGCAGCCGCAGGTTGGCCAGCTCGCAGGCGAACCAGAGCACGGCGGACCACGCCATCAGCATGGCGAAGGATCGCGCGCCGAGGCGGGCGATCAGCGAACGGCCCTCGGCCCGGGCGATGAGCTGGTCGAAGGTGAAGAGGAGGCCGGCCCAGGCGAAGAGGAAGAAGAAGGTGGCCACCGGCTCCACGCCGAGGGCGGCGAGCCCGTAGAAGCCGGCCATCCAGGCCACGCCCAGGGACACCGGAACGGGGGATCTCATCCCATCAGAGATCGGTTCACTGCCACAGTTCGGGATCGACTCGCCGCCCGGAGTCGATCTTCCGCTGAATCCGGGAGAACTCCTCCTCGTCCCAGCGTCCGAAGAGGTGATCCATGTCTCTGTGGACCTCGGTGAAGCGGCGGGACTTGGCCAGTCCGAAGTGCCTTCGCAGGGCATCCAGCGCTACCTGGTTCACGCTCTTGCCTTCCCGCTCGGCTACCTCATTCAACTTGGCGGCGAGTTGGGGATCCAGACCACGCAGAGTCATGCTCTTCACTCGGTCCGCGAAGGAGTGCCTCCTTTGAGTGCCATGAGTGTGTAGTATCGGTATGATCTCGTCAGATGAAATCCTACAGGGAGCATCGACCGATGAGCAACGACGATGGCCGTGCGCGCCCCATGCTGAACCCCCCGCATCTGGGCGAACTGATCCGTGAGAGCATGGATGAGACCGGATGGAACGTCACGGAGACGGCCGTCCATCTCGGCTGCGAACGCGGAACCCTGTCGCGCGTGCTGAACGGCAAGGCGGGCGTCTCTGCGAACATGGCGCTGGCCCTCGAAGCCATCGGCTGGGGCACCGCCGAGCACTGGATGCGGATGCAGGCGAGCTACGAAGTCGCACAGGCACGGCGGAACCAGGCGGCGACCGCCCCGGCGGCGGCAGACTACAAGTAGTAGACCACCGTGAAGCGAACCTACATCGGGTTGGTACACAAGGAGCAACAGAGCGACTACGGGGTGAGCTTCCCCGACTTGCCCGGATGTGTCACCGCCGGCCGCACCCTTGAGGAGGCCAAGGAAGTGGCCGCCGAAGCTCTGGCACTCCATCTCGAAGGCCTGGCCTGCTCGGACAACGAGATCCCCGAGCCCAGTTCCGCCGATGCCGTTGTTGCGCACCCCGATGCCGGCAGCGCCGTCGCTCTGCTCCTTGTCGATGCTCTTCCAGAGCAAGCCGGGGTGCAGGTTCCGAGCAGTTAGGGGGGCATCCAGCGCCGTCTGGTTCACCCTCCCCTCAGCGCAGCGGCCCCCGGCTCGAATCCGCCAGCGGCACGGGCGCCGACAGCCTCACCAGGTCGGGCAGGTCGATCTCCTGCAGCAGTCCGAAGCAGAGCAGTGGCGCGTCGGCCGCGTAGGACGAGGGCCACTCCACCAGCCGGTCCAGCGAGTCGATCAGACCGGCGGTGACGATCCCGGCGAAGCGCCGGGGCTGCAGGGCCGCCGCCAGCAGGCAGAGGACCGGCGAGGTCCGGCCCCCGGCGCGCAGGTACAGGTCGCCGGGGTAGTGCCGGGACGCCCAGTCGGCCACGGCCAGCAGCTGGCCGGCCATGATGCCCAGGGACCGCTCCCCGGCGCTGGCCAGGAGCATGTGGAACTGGAAGGCGCAGGCGTTCTCCCCGGCGCCGAAGAGGTCGAAGGCCAGCACCCGGCGCCTCTCCTCCAGGGCCTGCCGCGCCAGGGCCGCCGCCCCGCGGCGCCCGCCGTCGTTGACCACGATCTCCGTGCCCTTCGCCCTTCCCCCCGGCTCCAGGACCGTGACCGGCACCGACCAAGGGCCGACGCGCAGGGCCCCGTCGCTCAGGGCCAGGCCGCCCCTCGGGGCCCGCCTCGCCAGGGCGCCCTCCGCCTCGTAGCGGCCCAGGTGCAGGACCCGCTCCAGTCTCCGGCGGGTCACCGCCGCCGCCGGCCGGGCCTTCTCGCGCCGGCGGCGGATCCGCCGCAGGTGGTCCTGCGCCAGCGAGTAGAGGGTGGCGTTGTCGGCGGGCAGCCCCACGTTCAGCTCGCTCTCCGGGAGCAGCTCCTCCTCGTACGGCAGGTCGTCGTCCGGCGTGTCCAGGCCCCAGTGCTTGTTCAGGAAGCGGTAGAGCTGGCCGCGGTTGTCGCTCTCGTAGTTGTGGGTCCCGGGGTCGACGTTGTCGTGCAGCTCGATGTCGCCGCCGGCGCCCAGGCTCTCGAAGACGGCGCGGGCCGGCCGGTACACGGAGAGCCGCGTGCGCCGGGTCTGGAAGCAGCAGTCGTCCTCGCGGTTGTAGATCAGCAGCGTCGGCCGCGGCGCGAACATGGCGGTGAGCACGTCGTAGTCGGCGGCCGTGCACAGGTCGGCGGGGCACTGCTCCAGGTCGCCCATGTCCGCGGCGCACCGGCACCGCTGCCACACCGGCGAGTGGCCGGCCACGGGCACGGGCACGGTGACCCGCTCGTCGAGGGCGGCCAGGACCGCGGTCTGCCAGCCGCCGCCGGAGAGCCCGGTCATGGCCACCCGCTCCGGGTCGGCGTGGCGGTGGGCGAGGAGCACGTCGAGGCCGCGCTTCATCAGCAGGTAGAACACGCCGACGCCTTCGACGCCGCAGAAGTCGAGGAGGCTGATTCGCATGTGGTCGCTGTCGGAGCGCAGCTCCCCCATGCCGATGAACTCGGTGTTCAGGGCCAGCATGCCGCGCCTGGCCAGGTTGATGCAGCGCGCCTGCTTGTAGTCCATCGCCTTGCCGCCGGCGTGGTGCCCGTTCGGGTTGAGCACGGCGGGCACCTTGCCGCGCAGGCCCGTGGGCTCGTAGAGCAGGGCCGGCACCCACAAGCCGGGGTAGCCCTCGTAGCGCAGCTTGCGGATGCGGTACCCCGGGCCGGCCTCGATGACGCCGCGCTGCTCGACGCGGGGCTGCTCCTCCAGGATGCCGGCGGGATGGCCGCGCAGGAACAACTCGAGGACGGCGGCGCGGGCCTTGGCGGCGCGTCGCTTCCAGGCCGCGGGGGAGGAGGGTTTCTCCAGGCGGGGAAGGCGCTCGTCGAGGAAGGCGAGCAGCTCCCGGCTGGCGGTGCGCTGGCCGAGGAGGCGGCGGGACAGGTGGCGTTCCATCTGCATTCTCCGGTGGCAGGTCCGCCGAAGGCTAGGCCGCGGGAGGCCCGGGGCAAAGCCGCCGAGACCCCGGCCTGGCAAAGAGAAAGGCGCCGGCGGGAAGGACCCGCCGGCGCCGGAAATGCCTGGTCTCTCTTCCGAGAGTGGGGACTAGCTGTTGCGCTTGAGCACCGGAAGGCCGTTGCGGCTCTCGGCCACCTGGTAGCCGTCGGGCACCGCGTCGAGGGCGCCCTCGCGCGCCTCCTTGGCGAAGAAGAAGATGTTCTGGGTGTTCCCGTTCTTCAGGGTCGTGGTCTTCTGGTGGAGGATGTAGGACGTTCCCTTCGAGTTCGTGAACGAAAACGGCATGGGCGAGAGCTCCTCTCGTCGGTTGAGTGTGGATCGATGGGCCAAAAGTACCCAAGTTCGCCGAAATCTGCCACGTCCCCGGCGTCCTTGACATGCCTTGAGCCGCCGGGCTACATCTACCGCCCCAAAGGTCCCCCGTGACAGACGAACCGAACGTCATCCCCGCCGGCGAGAATCCCTTCGGGGGCGTCATCCCCGAACCGGGCGCCCTCGACCCCGACCCGGCGCGCTTCGCCGCCCAACTCGAGGCCTCCATGGCCCGCTGGCGCGACCAGGAATACCGCGTCGTCTGGCTCGAGATCTCCCTCGACCGGGCGGCGCTGATCCCCGTGGCCGCGGCGGCCGGGTTCACCTTCCACCACTCCAACGACGACAGCCTGATGATGACGGCGCGCCTCGAAGAGGACGCCTTCATCCCCGCCCACGCCTCGCACTACATCGGCGTCGGCGGCGTGGCCATCAACGACCGCGACGAGCTGCTCGTGGTCAGCGAGAGGTACCACCGCACCCCCCGCCGGCGCGGGAGCTACAAGCTGCCCGGCGGCGCCCTGCACGAAGGGGAGCACCTGGTGGAAGGCATCGTCCGCGAGGTCTTCGAGGAGACGGGGGTACGCACCGAGTTCGACGCCCTCGTCTGCTTCCGCCACTGGCACGGCTACCGCTACGGCAAGTCGGACATCTACTTCGTCTGCCGCCTGCGGCCCCTCGACGAGCGCATCACCATCCAGGAGGAGGAGATCGCCGAGAGCCGCTGGATGCCGGTGCAGGAGTACTACGAGGCCGAGGGCGTGAGCGACTTCAACAAGAAGATCGTGCGCGCCGCCCGCGACAGCGCCGGCATCCGCCCCACCGAGCTGGAGGGCTACGGCGACCCGGCGCGGTTCGAGTTCTTCATGCCCCACCCCGGCCAGTAGGGACCGCCCCTGATGCGCCTCGACGTCGTGCAGCTCACCGGCGCCGAATTCGACGAGGCGATCGGGTTCCTCGACGGCGTCTTCGGCGAGCACCGGCCCCACGACTTCGCCACCCTCCTGCCGTCGATCTACCAGCCCTGCGACGAGTTGATGTCCTGCAACCACGCCCTGCGCGTGGACGGGCGGATCCGCGCCATCGTCGGCCTCTTCCCCATCGACTGGCAGGTGGGCGGCCGCCTGCTGAAGGTCGGCGGCATCGGCGGCGTCTCCACCCACCCCGGCGACCGCGGCAAGGGCTACATGGGGGTTCTCATGCGCCACTGCGTGGAGCGCATGAAGGCCGAGGGATTCCACCTCTCCTGGCTCGGCGGACAGCGCCAGCGCTACGGCTACTTCGGGTACGAGAAGTGCGGCCAGACGGTCTCCTTCGACCTGGGGCCGGCCAACCTGCGCCACGCCGGCCCGGAGACGGCGGGTCTGCGCTTCGAAGCTCTGGAGCCGGGCCACTCCGAGCGACTGGAGCAGGCCTGGGTGATGCACCGGGCCCAGCGGGTCCACTGCCGGCGCCGCAAGCCCTGGTTCCACCGCTACCTGCGCGCCTGGTACAACCGCCCCCACGCGGCCCTCGACGGTTCCGGCGAGATGGCCGGTTACCTGGTGGCCGGCGGAGAGGGCGGCCAGGTGGTCGAGCTGGTCGGCCGCGACCAGGAGACGGCCCTGGCCATGGCCCCGGCGTGGGTGCAGGCGCGAGACGCCGGCTCCGTGCGCTTCACCCTGCCGCCGGAGCGGCGGGGCCTGGTGCGAGGGCTGGGCGCGGTGGCCGAGTCGGTGAGCGTGGCCTCCTCCGGGAACTGGCAGGTCTTCGACTGGGCGGCCACGGTGGAGGCCCTGATGGGGGTCTGCGACGGTCTGCCGGAGGGCGAGGCCGACCTCGGCATCGAGGGCTACGGGAAGCTGAGAGTCCGCGTGCGGGACGGAAGGGTCGAGTGCCGGCGGGAGGATGCCGGCGGCGGCGTCACCTGGGACCCGCGAACGGCGATGCGCGTCCTCTTCGGACCGCTGGCGCCGGAGCTTGTGACCGACGTGCCCCCGGCCCTGGACGCGCTCCGGGCCTGGTGCCCGCTGCCCCTCGGCTGGCTGCGTCCGGACGGAGTCTGAGGGAGCCCCGGCCCCGCCCGGGCCACCCGGCCCTGGAAGCCCTGCGGGCCTGGTGCCCGCTGCCCCTCGCTGGCTGCTCCCCGACGGGGTCTAGGCCAGCCCCGCCTTCTCCAGCACCTCCGGGTTGACCACGTTGCGGGGCCTGCGCCCTTCGAGGACGGCGACGATCTCCCGCGCCCCGAGCTCGGCCATGCGGGTCCGGGCGGTGACCGTGTTCGAGCCGCTGTGGGGCGTCGCGACAACCTGCTCGAGGGCGACGAGCCGCGACGAGTCGCCGGCGGGCGGTTCCGTGGCCTGGCAGTCGAGGCCGGCTCCGGCCAGATGGCCGTCCTCCAGGGCCGCGACCAAGGCCGGCTCGTCGACGAGGCCGCCGCGGGCGGTGTTGATCAGCCAGCCCCCCCGCTTCATGCGGCGCAGGAAGCCGGCGTCGACGATGCCGGCGTTCTCCGGCGACATGGGCAGGTGCAGGCTGACGGCGTCGGAGCCGGCCAGCAGGCCGTCGAGGTCGACCGGCTCGGCGCCGATCTCGCGCAGCCTCTCCGGATCGACCCAGGGATCGTGGACCAGGACCCGCATGCGGAAGCCGAGGGCCCGCCGGACCACCTCGGCGCCGATGCGCCCGCAGCCGAGCAGGCCCAGGGTCATCGATGCCAGGTCCTCGCCCATGAAGGCCTCGTAGCCCCCGGCCTTCACGTGCCGGTCCTGCGCGGAGAGGCCGCGCACCACGGCCAGCAGCAGGCCCATGGCGAGGTCGGCCACGGCGTCGGCCATGACGCCCGGGGTGTAGCAGACCACGATCCCCCGCCGCGTGCAGTAGTCGACGTCGACCCGGTCGTAGCCGACGCCGTTGCGGCAGACGACCTTCAGGCGCTCGGCGGCGGCCATGGTCGACTCGTCCAGGCGCTCGGCGCCGGCGAGGATGGCGTCGGCGCCGCTCAGCGATTCGCGGGTGTCGTCGTCGAGCCAGTCGGGTCCGCCGTAGCGGTGCTCCCAGTCGATGCCGGCGGCGTCGAAGATCTCCGCCGAGGGCCGGCGGCCGGCGATGTCGAGGTTGACGGTGATGACGGCCCGTGGCCTGCCCATGGACGCTCCTATATTTGGTCGTGGAAATCGAGCGCCTGAATAAGGCCCGCCCGCCAGCTCCGCGCCATGGCCCGCCATCCCGGAGGAGACCGATGCTGCACCCGACGGACGACCTGCGCATTGCCGGGATCAAGCCGCTGATCCCGCCGGCGATCCTGATGGAGGAACTGCCGATCTCGGAGCCGGCCTCGGCCACGGTGAGCCACCGCCGCGACGAGGTCCGCGCCGCCCTCGAAGGGCGCGACGACCGACTGGTGGTGATCGCCGGTCCGTGCTCCATCCACGAGCCGGAGTCGGCCCACGAGTACGCGGAGCGCCTGACCGGGGCCGCCGGCCCCTACGCCGGCGACCTGATCGTCCTCATGCGCGTCTACTTCGAGAAGCCTCGCACCACGGTGGGGTGGAAGGGGCTGATCAACGACCCCGGTCTCGACGACACCTTCCGCATCAACGAGGGCCTGCGCACCGCCCGCAGGCTGCTCCTCGACCTGGCCGACCGAGGCCTTGGCGCCGGCACCGAGTTCCTCGACACGATCACCCCCCAGTTCATCGCCGACCTCGTCTCCTGGGGGGCGATCGGCGCCCGCACCACCGAGAGCCAGGTCCACCGCGAGCTGGCCTCGGGTCTGTCCATGCCGGTGGGCTTCAAGAACGGCACCGGCGGCAGCACCCAGCTGGCCATCGACGCCATCAAGGCCGCCCGGGGCGCCCACCACTTCCTCTCGGTCACCAAGCAGGGGATCTCGGCGATCGTGGCCACCACCGGCAACGACGCCTGCCACGTGATCCTGCGCGGCGCCGGCTCCGGCCCGAACTACGACCGCGCCACCGTCGACGCCCTGGCCGCGCGCCTCGACGAGGAAGATCTGCCGCACCGGGTGGTGATCGACTGCAGCCACGGCAACAGCGACAAGGACCACCTCCGGCAGGCCGCCGTCGCCGAGGAGGTGGCGGCCCAGGTCGCCGGCGGGTCGGACCACCTCTTCGGCGTCATGATGGAGAGCCACCTCGTCGAGGGCCGTCAGGACCTGGTGCCGGGGCGGACCCCGGCCTACGGACAGAGCATCACCGACGCCTGCATGTCCTGGGAGCAGACGACGCAGATCCTGGAGCTGCTGGCCGGGGCGGTCCGCCAGCGCCGCGCCGGCCGGACCGGTTGACCGGCCCTCCGGCCGAAGGGCCGTCCAGCCCCTACCTGCAAGTGGGGCTGCTGTTCGTCTGCGAGGCCCTGACCCGCACCTCCGCCGTCATCCTGCTGACCACCATGGGCCTGGCGGGGAGCCGCCTGACGCCGGACCCCTCGCTGACGACCCTGCCCCTGGCGCTGGTGCCGGTGGCCACCACCCTGACCACGATCCCGGCCGCCCACTGGATGCGCCGCCACGGCCGCCGGGCCGGCTTCCTCACCGGCGGCGCCCTCGGCGTGGCCGGGGCCCTGGTGGCCGCGGCGGCGGCCTGGCGCGGGGAGTTCCTGCTGCTCTGCGCCGGCGCCCTGCTCATCGGCACGGTGAACGGCTTCGCCACCTACTACCGGTTCGCCGCGGCCGAGGTCTCGCCGCCGGCCTTCCGCAGCCGCGCCATCTCGCTGGTCATGGCCGGCGGCGTAATCGCCGCCGTGGCCGGAGCGACGATGGCCGCCGAGACCCGCTTCCTCTGGGAGGGCCGCGAGTTCGCCGGCTCCTTCGGCTGCATCGTCGTCCTCCAGGCCCTGATCCTGCTGGTCATGTCCTTCACCCGCCTGCCGCCGCCGACGCCGCGCTCCGAGGCCGGAGGCGGCCGGCCCCTGACCCGCATCGCCGCCCACCCCACCTTCCGCATGGCCCTCCTCGGCGCCGTGGCCAGTTGGGGCCTCATGTCCCTGCTGATGAACGCCACGCCCCTGTCGATGGAGCGCCACCACCACGCCTTCCACGACACGGCGCGGGTGATCCAGTGGCACGTCCTCGGCATGTACGTGCCTTCCTTCTTCACCGGGAGCATCGTGCAGCGGCTCGGCGAGCGGCCCGTCATGTTCGCCGGCATCCTGCTCATCGGCGTCTCCGCCCTCGTCAACCTCGGCGGCACCGAGGTGGTCTGGTACATGGCCGGCCTGACCCTGCTCGGCGTCGGCTGGAACTTCCTCTTCGTCTCGTGCACCAGCCTGCTCACCGGCACCTACTCCGGCGAAGGCGAGAAGACGCGGGTGCAGTCGGCCAACGATTTCCTGATCTTTGCCACCATGATCCTGTCGTCGTTCTCGTCCGGGGCCCTGGAGGCGCGCATCGGCTGGTACCAGCTGAACCTGGCCGCCCTGGTGGCGACTGCCCTGGTGGCGGCCACCCTCGCGGGGCTGGCCTGGCGGGAGCGGCGGCTGGCCGGAGAGGAGGCGCGTCATGCGGCACCGGAACCTCGGTAAGGGCGGACCCCGCATCCCGGTGATCGGCCTGGGCGCCTGGCCGATCGGCGGCGGCATGGGAGGCGTGGACGAGGCGGAGGCGGTCCGCACGGTGCGCGGCGCCATCGACGCCGGCGTCACCCTCGTGGACACGGCCCAGGCCTACGGCCCCAGCGAGTCGATCGTCGGCCGGGCCCTGCGCGACGGCTACCGCGAGCGCTGCTTCCTGGCCACCAAGGTCAGCGGCGACTACTCCCCGGCCGGGGTGCGCGCCGCCATGGACGACTCCCTGCGCGCCCTCGGCGTCGACCACGTCGACCTCTACCAGGTGCACTCCTGGCGCGGCGAGCGGGACCCGATCGAGGAAACGATGGCCGCCATGGCCCGCCTCCAGGAGGAGGGCAAGACCCGGCACCTGGGAGTCTCCAACTTCGACGCCGCCCAGATGGAGGCCGCCCGCGCGGCCGCCCCCTTCGTCTCCTCCCAGCCGCGCTACAGCATGCTCCACCGGGAGATCGAGGCGGCCGACCTGCCGTGGTGCGAGGCCAACGGCGTCGGCAACCTGGCCCACAGCCCCTTGGCCAAGGGTCTGCTCACCGGCCGCTACGCCCCCGGCCACGTCTTCCCCGACGATGACGAGCGGTCGAAGTCCCCCCGCTTCCAGGGGGA
The DNA here is from genome assembly GCA_964291625.2 of Candidatus Latescibacterota bacterium. Classification (GTDB taxonomy): domain Bacteria; phylum Latescibacterota; class UBA2968; order UBA8231; family UBA8231; genus UBA8231. The sequence continues at coordinate 2,416,975 of OZ220089.1, forward strand.
GAGCTTCGCCCGCAGCTGCGCCGTGGCCGCGCGCCTGGGCGAGGTCGCCGCCGACAAGCGAATCACCCTCGTGCAGATGGCCATCGCCTGGTGCCTGCGGCAGCCGGCGGTCAGCTGCGTCCTCGTCGGCGCCAAGAGCCTCGAGCAGGTTCAGGAGCACGTGGGCGCGGCGGAGGTCTCCTTCGACGCCGGCGAGCTCGCCCGCATCGACGCGATCCTGCGGGAGGCACCCTGACCTCTCCCCCCGCCAGCGACGGATCCGTGCGCGTCCGGTCCGCCCGCCCCGGGGACCTGGAGTCCCTGGTCGACTTCAACTGCCGCCTGGCGCGGGAGACCGAGGACCACGAGCTGGACCCGGCGACCGTGCGCCGCGGCCTCTCCAGGCTCTTCGACAACCCCGCGGCCGGGTTCTACACCGTGGCCGAGCTGGAGGGCCGCGTCGTCGGCTGCCTGCTGATCACCTTCGAGTGGTCGGACTGGCGCGACGGCTGGCTGTGGTGGATCCAGAGCGTCTACGTCGAGGCGGCCGCCCGGCGCCGGGGCGTGTTCCGGCAGCTCTTCGAGCACGTCCGCGCCAAGGCCGAGACCGACGGCGACGTGCGCGGCCTGCGGCTCTACGTGGAGCGCGAGAACGGCCGGGCCCAGGCGACCTACGCCTCCATGGGCCTCGAGGAGGCGCCCTACAAGCTCTACGAGCGGTTCTTCCCCTGAGCCCTTGCCCCCATTCAGCCCCGTCCGCTTATTCGAGAAGCTGTTCCTGCAACACAGATGGCGGCGTAGCTCAGCTGGTTAGAGCATCGGAATCATAATCCGAGTGTCCGGGGTTCGAGTCCCTGCGCCGCTACCAGATGCCCTGCACCGACAGGCCCCCGACGATCGACCGCCGGGGGCTTGTTGCGTTTCTGGCCCTGAGCCCATGACCCCGCGTATACAGCGGCAGGTGGATCACCCCGGGGGCGGGGTCCGCGGCAAGGTGGCGGGCGGGGCGCTCCTGGCCCTGGCCCTTGCCGGCTGCGCCTCGGAGCCGAAACTCCCGAGCGGTCCGGACCCGGATGGGACCGGTGATCCCGTCACCCTGGCCTTCGCCGATTCGGCACTGCAGGCGGCCGTGGACGAGGCCGGGGCCGGCGCCGAGGTGGTCTCCCTGACCGCCGAGGACCGGGGCATCGCCGACCTCGGCGGGATCGAGCAGCTCACCCGGCTCGAGGCCCTGGACCTGTCCCACAACGAAATCACCGACATCTCCCCCCTGGCCGGCCTTCGCCGCCTGCGCTTCCTCGACCTGGAGAGCAACCGCATCGAGGACGTGTCGCCGCTGGCCTCCCTGAAGCGGTTGCAGGTCCTGCTCCTGGCGGACAACGCGGTGCGGGATGTGTCGGCCCTCGCGGGTCTGGACAGCCTGCAGAGCCTGTCCTTGACCGGCAATCCCCTGAGTGACACGGAGATGGAGGAGTTCCTAGCCGGCCTGCGCGAGCGGGGGGTGACCGTCGACTTCGAGGCTCCTGGGGCACCCGGCGCGAGCGAAGACGGCGTCGCGCCTTTGAAGGAGACACAGTTGCTGTTCTCCTCGACGCGGGGCACGGGGTACCAGGCCCACCCCGAGCTGTTCTCCCTGGACCTGGAGACTGGGCAGGTCGTGAACCTGTCCGCCGAGCTGGCCCTGGCACCTCTTGCAGACGGCTCGCTGCCGGAAACCGTGACGGTCCAGCTGAGCGATGGCGAGCAGCCGGCCCGGTCCCCCGACGGGTCGAGGGTGGCCTTTTCTTCGTACAGGGACCGAAACAACGAGATCTACGTAATGCGAGCCGATGGCAGCCGGCCGGAGAACCTCACTCGGCACGAGGCACAGGACTGGGGACCTTGCTGGTCCCCCGACGGGCGCCGAATCGCCTTCACCTCGGATCGCCACGGTGAACGGGAGAGGCCCCCCGGAAGCGGCCACTACAACAGCGATGTCTTCATCATGGACGCCGACGGATCGGGCGTTCAGCAACTGACCTTCGATCCCGTGGAAGCCCGGGACCCGGCCTGGTCCCCCGACGGTCTGTCCATCGTCTACATCAGCTACCGGGATATTCCCGCCGGCCCCCCGGCGATCTACCGCATCGACCTGGCCAGCGGCGTCGACCAGCGCCTCTCCAGCGACCATTGGGTGTCGGACCCATCCTGGTCCCCCGACGGCGCCCGAATCGCCTTTGTCAGGCAATCGGGTCTCACGAGCCACGTTTGGGTGATGGCTGCCGACGGCAGCGACGCCCGGAAGGTGACCTCCGTCGAGGCCTGGGTTTGGGGCCTCACCTGGTCCCCCGACGGCACCCGCATCGCTTACGGACGCGAGGACGACTGGGGTGACGACGTGGGATCCGACATCTACATAGTCTCGGTAGACTCCGGTGCCGAAGAGCGGATCACCGATCACCCAGGCTGGGACAACGACCCGAACTGGACACCCTTCTGAGAGGGATGCGATGAAGATCACGAGAATCAAGTCGATGCGGATCCAGGGGGTGCCCTGGACCTGGACCCTGGTCAAGGTGGAGACCGACGAGGGGATCCACGGCATCGGCGAGGCGCAACTGCCCATCGGCGTGGCCGACGTCCTGCAACGAATCGAGCAGATCATCGCCGGCGAGGACCCGCGCCAGGTGGTCCCGCTGGCGCAGAAGATCTACCGGTCCCTCTCCGGCGCCGGGTCAACCGGCGGCAGCATCGTCCTCGCGCTGTCCGGCGTGGAGCTGGCCCTGTGGGATCTGCACGGCAAGATCACCGGGCTGCCCCTGTGGCAGCTGCTCGGCGGCAAGTACCGCGACCGGGTGCGGATCTACGCCGACACCGGCCGCCCCGGCGACCGGTCGCCCGAGGCCTACGGGGACGCCGTCCGCGAGCGGGTGGAGGCGGGCTACTCGGTGGTCAAAGTGGACATCGACAACAGCGCCCCCGCGGAGTACCGGACCGATGCCCACAACCGCGCCCTCTCCCGGCGGGAGGTCGACTACATGAGCGCCGTGAGCCACGCCGCCTACGAGGCCCTGCCCGCCCACGCCGAGCTGTGCCTCGACCTGCACTGGTGCTACCAGACGGCCGACGCCCTGAGGGTGGCCCGCCGGCTGGAGGAGATCGACATCCTCTGGCTCGAGGACCCGACCCCGCCCGAGGACCTGGACGCCCTGAAGTACGTCACCGACCACACGTCGGTGCCGATCGCCTGCGGCGAGAACCACTGGATGAGCCACGGACTGCGGCCGATGATCGAGCGCCGGGCCGCCGACATCATCACCCCCGACATCCCACGCTTCGGCGGCATCCAGGAGGCCCGCAAGGTGGCCGAGCTGTGCGAGCAGCACTACCTCGGCTTCGCCCCCCACAACATCTGCACCCCCGTGGGCACGGTCGCCTCCGCCCACGTCTGCGCCAACGCCCCCAACTTCCTCGCCCTCGAGCACCACGGCCTCGACTGCCCCTGGTGGGACGACATCGCCGCCGACTGGGGCGGACCCGTCGTCGTCGACGGCCACATCACCCTGCCGGACCGTCCGGGGATCGGGGTGGAGCTGAACGAGGAGCTGCTGCGGGCCCACCTCGCCGAGGGCGAGAGCTGGTGGGACTGAGGGGCTGAGGCCGCCCGGCCTCTACGAGTCGTCCACCCAGTGGCGGAAGAGGGGCTTCACCTTTTCCGGCAGGCCGGCGAAGACCCCGGCCGGCACCAGGGGCACCTCGTTCTCCGACATGCCCCCCGCGGTGAGCCGCTCGCGCTCGTCCGATGCCGGCCTCAGGGAGTCCAGGTTCAGCCACCAGGGGGCGAAGCGGATCGGCATGGCCACCCGCGGCTCACGCGTCTCGTTGGGGCTGATGGCGTGCCACAGGCGGCTGTCCATGACCAGCACCGATCCCGCCGCACCCTCCACCGGGATCTCCTCCGGATGGGGCCGGTCCGCATCGACGTCGACGCCCCCCGTGGGGTTGTCGTCCCTCCGGTGCGACCCGGGCACCACTCGGGTGCCGGTCTCGGCCGTGAAGGGGGTGAGCATCCAGATCGTCGTCAGGTGCATCACGGCGTCGGGGTAGGGGGCCGGCACGTGGCCGGCGTTGTTCTGATTGAAGGGCCAGTCGGCGTGCCAGCCGCCGCGCGGGTTGCCCGGCCAGGTGACCATGCAGGTCGTGTAGGAGACGCGTACGTGCTCGCCCAGGAGCGCCTTGCACACCCCCATCAGGCGGGGCTCGGCCAAGTAGGGGGCGAAGGACTGATCGACGTTGATCGTGCCCGAGACCTTGTCCACGTAGCTGCGCGGATCGTCGATCTTGTGCTCCGCCACCGAGGCCCGCAGGCTGGCGCAGACCCCGCCCACGGCGCCGGCGGGGATCACCCCTTCGAGCACGCAGAACCCGTCTTCGGCGATGCGTTCCAGGTACGGCTGGATCTCTGACATGGGGATCTCCGGGAAGCTGAACGGCCGGGGCGGGTCAGCCTGACAGGATAGAAGCCCACCCGGCCGCCGGCAACGCCAGGGAAGACCGATGGCGTCCCCGTGTCGCCACGAGGCCACAAGGCCGTCACCCAGGGCACCCAACCCGGCCTTCCGCGCACACGGCCCCGGCCCGGCCTCCCGGCTGCCGATCCTCCGCCGCCGCAGGAGGTTGCGGCAACCCCACCGGGATCCCGGCGGGCATGGCACGACCCCTGCTACGGCCTGCCTCCACCACCTTTCGCGGCCAGGAGGACCGTGCCATGACACGCTCCCATCTCCACCGGATCGACTCCAGCGGATGGTCCCGCCGCCGTCCCCGCTGCCAGGGGCCGCCGACGCGGCGGCGGCCTTCGAACCGCCGGACCCGCCGCCCTCCGGGAGCGGCCGGTGTGGTCGTCACCGCGGCGGTGGCCGCCGCCGCGCTCCTCGCCGCCGCTCCCGCGGCCGCCCAGGTGCGGATCCAGGAGGTCCTCTACGACGGCGCCGGCTCCGACGTCGTCGATGTCTTCACCGAGTTGTCCGGCCCGCCCGGCACGTCGCTGGACGGCTGGTCCCTCGTCGGGGTCAACGGCGGCGACGGGGAACCGTACCGCACCGTCGATCTCAGCGGCGCCGCCATACCCGCCGACGGCATCCTGGTCGTGGCCGCCAGCAAGGCCAACCCCGGGCTGGCCGCGATCCGGGATCTCACCGGCTCCGTGGACTGGCAGAACGGTCCGGACGCGGTGCAGCTGCGCGACTCCAACGACCAGATCGTGGACGCCCTGCAGTTCGGCGACGCCGGTGCCTTCAACGCCGGGGAGGGCACCCCCGCGCCCCTGACCCCGGCCGGCCACAGCCTGTCCCGGGACGTGGCCGGCACCGACACCGGCGACAACGCCGCCGACTTCTCCATTCTCCAGGTGCCCACCCCCGGAACCGCGGCGACGGAGGGCTTCACCATCTCCCTGCCCGACACCACCGCCGGCGGGGGCGACACCCTGGCCGTACCCGTGCGCTTCACCGACTCCAGCGCCGGCGACGTGCTGGCGGCCGAGCTGTTCGTGGCCTACGACGGCGGCCTGCTCTCTCCGCTCGGGGTGAAGCCGGCGGGGCTCTTCGACGCCCGGCAGTGGCAGCTGGCCAGCAACACCCTGGAGGGAGACGGCGCCGACGCCGACACCCTGCGCATCGCCATGGCCACCGACACCAACCCCCTCTCGGGCGACGGCACCCTCGTGCGGGCGCGCTTCGTGGTCGCCGACCTGCGCCGCCCCGCGGCCACGGGACTCACCATCGAGCACCTCTCCCTCAACGACGGCAGCCTGCCCGCCGGGGGCCGCGACGGCGCCGTGACCCTCCTGGGCTCCGACGCGAGCCTGGTCCACACCCCCGCCCGGGTGGTGATGCACGACTCCCTGAGCATCGCCGTCACCGATCCCGATGTGGACCGGGATCCGCAGAAGCCGGACACCCTGGCGATCTACCTCCGTCAGAGAACCTCCAGGAGTGCCGTCGGCAAGCCGGACACCCTCGCGGCTGTCGAGACCGGGATCTCCTCGGGGATCTTCGCCAGCCGCCTGGCCGTCCTCCACCAGGGCGGGGCCGCGAAAGGGGAGACCGTCTCCGCCGATGCGGTCCGGACCTGGCCCGGCCGCCGGCTCCAGCTCTGCTTCGACGACTCCCTCGACGCGGGCGGCGCAACGACCCGGCGCTGCACGGTGCTGGCCGTGCCCGCCCACGACGCCCGGCTGGACGCCACCGTCGTCGCCGAGCCGGGCGACACCCTGTGGATGCGCCTGATCGACGCCGACGCCAACGAGCGGCCGAAGGCCGTCGACACGGCCTCCATCAGACTCATCAACGGAGAGGACACGCGTACCGTGTCCCTCGAGGAGACCGGCCTGAGCGACAGCGTGTTCTTCGGCCACCTCGTGACCGGCGACCGTCTGTCGGTGGCCGGCGGCGACACCCTGCGTCCGACCTACCGGGACCTGCACAACACCGGCGGCACGGAGAGACTGGTCTCCGACACCACTCACGTCCTCGGCCTCTTCGGCGACGCCGACGCCAACGCCCGGCTGCAGGCCTACGACGCCTCCCGGATCCTCAACCACGTGCTGGGGCCCCTGCTGACCGAGCGCGACTCCCTCGCCGCCAACGTCGACTCCCTCGCTCCCTTCGGCGCCATCACCCCCTACGACGCAGCCCTCGTGCTGCAACAGCGAGTCGGCCTGCTGGGGCGGTTTCCCGTCCAGGAACCGGTGGCCGTCAACCATCCCCCGTCCACCCCGGACCCCCCCGCCGAATCCAGCTCGGAAGCCGGGCGGCCCCTGGCGGCGACTCGCCGCCTGGAGCTGCGGGACCGGGGCGACCACCTCGCCCTGTGGCTGGACGAGCGCTCCGGGATCGTCGCCGGGGACGTGCTGCTCCAGTGGCCGGAGGGGCTGGAGACGCGCTTCGAGCCGGCCCCCGACCTGCAGGGTTTCCTGCTCGCCTCGGCCCCGGCGGCGGGGGATTCCCACGGTCTGCGCGTCGTCCTGGCCGGCGCCACGCCGGCGACCGGTCCCGGCGAGCTCTTCCGCATCCACGCGCCGGGCGGCGACGGGCTCTCCGGCGGGGCGGTGACGGGTGCCCGCTTCAACGACGGCCGCATCCCGGCGCGGGTAGCCGCACCAGCTCCGGGCCCGCCCGTGCCCACCAGGTTCGCCCTGCACGCCAACCACCCGAACCCCTTCAACGCCGGCACCGTGATCCCCTTCGAGCTGGCCGATGCGGGACAGGTCCGGCTGTCGGTGGTCAACCTGGTGGGCCAGGAGGTGCGCAAGCTGGTGCGGGAGAGCCGGCGGGCGGGCGCCCACCGGGTCCGCTGGGACGGACGCGACGAGGGGGGCCGGGCGGCGGCGACCGGGGTCTACCTCGTGCGGCTGCAGGCCGGGGACCGGGAGCGCACGCGGCGGATGCTGTTGCTGCGGTAGTGCCGCGCCCGGGTACCCAGGCCCTCAGCCCTTGGGCACCACCAGGGCGCGGTCGCCGTACGGGATCGAGTCCATGCCGGTGTCGTAGATGCGCTCGAGAAAGTCCCGGTCCCAGGGCCGCTCGGCTGCCGGCAGACGCTCCACCGCGCCGTCCTTCAGAAAGATGAAGTGGTCGCCGTAGAGGAAGGCGCTGTTGGGGTCGTGGAGGACGGCGAGGACGGTGAGGTCGGCGTCCACCAGCTCGCGGATCAGGCGCAGGAGGTGGGCCGAGTTGAGGAAGTCGAGGTGGGAGGTCGGCTCGTCGAGGAGGATGAGGCGGGGCTGCTGCGCCAGGACCCGGGCGATGCGCACCATCTGCTGCTCGCCCCCCGACAGCTCGGTGTAGGGGCGCTCCCTCAGGTGCAGGATGCCGACCCGCCGCAGGGCGTCGACGGCGATCTCCAGGTCCTCCTTCTTGGGCGCGTAGCTCACGTAGCTGGCGCGCCCGGTGAGCACCACGTCCTCCACGGCGAAGGGGAAGACCGCGCGGTGGTGCTGCGGCAGGTAGCCGAGGACCTTGGCCCGCCCCCGGGTGGAGAAGGAGAGCAGCTCCTCGCCCATGATGCGCACCTCGCCGCGCTCGAACTCCAGCATGCCGCCGAGGATGCGCATGAGGGTCGACTTGCCGCTGCCGTTCTTGCCCAGCAGGACCGTGAACTGCCCCTGCGGGATCTCCAGGGAGATGTCGTCGAGGATCGGCCTCCCCTCGTAGGCGAAGGAGAGTCCGTCGACCTGGATCGCGGGCCCTAGTTCTCCCATCCGATCCGCGCCTTCTTGAGGAGGAAGATGAAGAACGGCCCGCCGAGGAGGGTGGTGAAGACCCCCACGGGGATCTCGAAGGCGGCCAGTGTCCGCGAGCAGGTGTCGACCAGCAGCAGGAAGGCCCCGCCGAAGGCGAAGGAGGCCGGCAGGGTGTGGCGGTTGTCCGGCCCCAGCAGCATGCGCACCATGTGCGGGACCGCCAGCCCGATCATGCCGATGACGCCGGCCACGGCGATCGCCGCCGACGCGGCCAGGGTCGCCGGAATGAGCACCAGGACCCGCTCGCGCTCCGGGTTGAGACCCACGGCCCGGGCCTCTTCGTCGCCCTGGGCGAGCACGTTCATGCGCCAGCGGAACAGGAACAGCCAGACCACCCCGACCCCCACGCCCGGGGCCGCCGAGCGCAGCTTGGACCAGCTCGAGTTGTGCAGGTTGCCCATGGTCCAGTGGACGATCGTCTGCAGCTTGTAGGGGTCGGTGAGGAACTGCACGATCGTCAGCAGGGCGGTGAAGATGCCGGTGACGATCACCCCCGAGAGGATGAGGGAGACGACCGACACGGTCTTGCGGGTGCGGGCCAGGAAGTAGGCGAGGCCGACGGCGAGGAGGGCGAAGGCGAAAGCCGACGGCTGCACCGGCAGCAACGGCAGGGTCAGGGCCAGGGCGGCGCCGAAGGCGGCCCCCGAGGAGAGGCCGAGGATGTAGGGGGCCACGAGGGGGTTGCGGAACAGCGCCTGCAGGGCGTTGCCGGCCGCGGCCAGGGACCCTCCCACGAGGAAGGTGAGGAGGATGCGCGGCATCCGCACCTCCCAGACGATGGTGCCCACCAGCGACTCCTCGCCGCCGGCCTCGCCGAAGACCAGGCCCCAGAGCCAGGCGAGGATCTTCCCCGCCTCGGCGCTCGCCGAGGGGCCCAGGAGCAGGGACCCGAAGAGGACGGGCAGGGGGAAGAAGTAGATGATGCGGCGCCGCAGGGTGACGTTCACGGGCCGCCTTCCGGTGAGTACATTCCTACCTGAGAACCGTAATGCGGTGGGATCACGGAGGCCCAAGAATAACGCCGTCAGTCTCTCCGGGCGACCCCATGCAAGAAGCGCAGCACGAGCCGGCACTGCTCAGTCCAGCACCATCTAGTGCAGAGAAGGAATCAATCCCATGATTGAGAAACGACTCAGGGACCTCTGGGAGCAGTTGCAGGGCAAGAAACCCCACTTCCCGCACTTCCTCGCAGAGATCCACCTGGCGGGCCTTAGAGGTATCAATGGCCTACGAGTAGTGTTCGACTACCCGGTTAGTGTCATCGCCGGGGGCAACGCCAGCGGGAAGTCGACCGTGCTTTTCGCGGCCGCCTGCGCCTACAAGGTGCCAGGTGCGGGAGTCAAGGACTTCGTACCCTCCACGCTCTTTCCCGACTATCGCCCCAAGCTCGGGGGACGCGCGGACGAGAAAAGCGAAGTCCTCATCGACTTCGACTTTTCGACTCCCGACGGCCGGAGCTCAATGCGGTGGAGGCGGTCCAAAGGATGGAATCGCAGTTTCCTCGGCCGCAAGAACGCCAGCCAGCCCGAGCGGCCGGTCTATCTCAGGACGCTCAGCAATCTCAGCAATCCGTCCGAGGTGCGAGGCGTTCTAAGCATGTCGCGCCTGAGTTCCGCGCCGCAGGAAACTCCCTTGTCCGCCTCCCAAATCGAACTCGCCCAGCAAATCCTGCCCTTCACGTACTCAGAGGTCGTCACCTTGTCCAGCGGCAGCAAGAACCTCCTCTTCGCCGCCCAAGAGAGCGGCGCAGAGTACTCTGAACTGCACATGGCCGCCGGCGAACGGGCAATCTTCCGCTTGTCGCAGGAGATCGCTCAGTTGAAACGTGCGCTGATCCTCATCGATGAAGTGGAAGCAGGGCTACATCCTTGGGTGCAGCAGCTTCTCATGCTACAGCTACAACAGCTCGCCCTTCGCAACGACCTTCAGGTCATTGTCACCACTCATAGCGCAACGGTTCTCGATTCGGTGCCACCCCACGGCCGCATCTTCCTGGAGCGCGAGGAAACAGGTCGGGTTGCGGTGCGCCCAGCCTATCGGGATGTGGTTCAAGATGCGCTCTATGGCCGCTCAGGCGATGCCCTCAATCTCCTTTGCGAGGACGAGGCGGCAGAAGGCATTCTGCAGGGCGTGTTCGATGTCCTCCTGCCCCGGCAGAGAATCAAGCGAGAGTCGGTGCGCGTAGGCCGGAACACAGGGGTTGACGAATTTCCCGCCCACGCCACTGCTTTCAGGAAATTCGGCCAGATACAGAACTTCGCTTTCATACTCGACGGGGACGGGCGGGACAGTGACATGGAACGGAAAATCCAGGAGAAAGCGGGAAGCGACGTTCCGGTCTTTTATCTTCCCGGCCGCGCTGCACCTGAACTCTGGGTGTGGGATGGGCTGCGCGAGAACCTCGGGGACGCGGCCAAGGAAATCGGTATCGAGATGGGCGATCTGTCTGGACGGATGAACCGGCTTGATTCAGTGTACGATTCAGCCTCTGATTCTCCGGCACAGATCGCCAAGACAAAGCTCCACGGTCTCGCCGAACCTCTGAATTGGAATCCACAGGACATTTGTAGAGTCCTCGCCCGGTTGGAAACCAACCGACAGGAGAGTGCCATCCAGCCCCTTGTGGAAGGACTGGAGAGCACTCTGCTGCAATGGCGAGCAAGCTGAACAGGCTGGTTCGGGCCCTCAGGCAATCCCCAACTCTGCCAGGCGGTCCGGCTCGCCCAGGTAGTAGCCGGCCTCCGCCAGGGCCCGCTGCAGGGAGCGGATGTCCACCTCGCGCGGCGCAACGCCGGCGGCGGCGGCCTCGGCCGCGGCCATGCCGGCCACGCCCCCGGTGACCTTGGCGATCCAGCGCCAGCGCAGGCTGGCGGTGCGCTCCCGGCCGATCGACCGGCCGGCGGCCAGCAGGCCCTCCACCCCCCGGGGCAGGAACTGCCTCAGGGGCATGTCGAAGTAGTGGCCCTCCTCGCGGTTCTTCAGATCGATCAGCCGCCGCTTGCTCCCCCCGCGCCGGGCCTCGTCGTCGTACTTGTAGAGGGTGGTGAGCACGTGGACCACGTCGTCGAACCGGCGCTCGTCGACGATGTCCCTCTCGGTCAGGGTGTAGTCGGGGACGATGGTGCGGCTCCAGCGGTTGCCCATGTAGGGCGCCGTCTGGCTCACCCGGGCGTCGCCGAAGCCGGGCACGTGGCGGCTGTAGAAGTCGATCGTGTCGTAGGCGTGCTGGCGGGCGGCCGCCTCGATGGTGGAGCGGTCCAGGGCGTTGAGGACCGACAGCTTGCCCGGCGGCCAGCGCACCTCGACGGTGGTCACGTCCTGGTCGTGGGTCCCGAAGGGGATCTTGTAGGCGTAGGCCCCGCCCGGTACCGGCGCCACGTACCGGAAGGCACCCGACTCCCAGTCCGCCATGATGAAGGGCAGCAGCTCCCGGGGGTAGTTCTTCCAGACCATCTGCATCGCCTCGACCAGGACCTCGTCGACCCAGCGCTGCTCGCCGGCGGACAGGGGCCTGTCCCGCTCGCGGGCCCGGAACGCCTCGTACTCCTCCCAGTCCACGCCCTCGACGCGGAAGAACAGCCCCATGCCGGACTCGTCGCTGGCGTGGCGCTCGTCGGTCTCGGCGCCGGCGGCGGCGGCCACGTCGGCCTCCCCCGTGGTGTCGACCACGACCCGGGCGAGCACCGCACGCCGGCCCTCGGGGGTCTCCACGAAGACGCCGCGGACGGTGCCGTCCTCGACGATCGCCCCCGCCACCGTGGTGGACAGCAGCAGGGCGACGCCCCGCTCCCGCAGGCGCTGCAGGGCCAGCCGCTGGAACTCGTTGCGGTCGATCACCGGGATCGGCGCCATGCCGTTCCAGCGCCAGGGCACGTTGTCGCCGCCGCTGATGAAGTCGAAGGTGCGGATGCCGCCGCGGCGGTCCAGCTCGGCCAGGAAGTCGCCCACCTGGCCGCCCAGGCCGCGGTCGTGAAGCCTCGGGCTCTGCCAGAGGTCGTGGCGTGACCCCAGGCCCGGGCCGTAGTTGCCGCCCACGGCGGAGTACTCGTCGACCAGGGTCGTGCGGGCCCCGTGGGCGGCGGATTCCAGGGCCGCGTAGAGTCCGGCGATCCCGGCTCCCGCCACCAGTACCTCGGTCTCGTGAAGAACCGGCACCTCCCGCGCCGGCTCGTGTACCGCTCTGCTCACTCCGACCTCCCTTTCGACCGGCGGCGTCCCTGCCGCGGGCGGGGGTAACAAAGGCGATCGCCGGACCGACGGCGAGAGCGGGGCCGCCAGGTTGCCCGCCTCTCCGCCGCCGATAGATTGGCGGCAAGGAGGATCTCGCGAATGCCGATGCCGACGGGCTGGCCCGACCCCCACCTGCACCTCTTCCTGGGCGACGAGGAGATCGACTCCCTCGCCGGGGTGACGCGGCTGATCAACCCGATGCGCCGCGAGTCGCTCGAGCCGGTGCTGCGCCCCGACCAGCCCTGGGAGATGGGACAGATCGTGCCCCGCCGCGTCCTCCACGACCCGGCGGACGGGCTCTACAAGTGCTGGTACCTGGGGGCGACCACCAACGAGCCCTCGCCCTGCCGCTACGGGACCGGCTACGCCACCTCCCCCGACGGCATCGCCTGGGAGAAGCCCGCCCTCGACGTGATGCGCGACGGGGACGGGTCGCCCACCAACATCGTCGACCTGCCGCGGGACTCGAACGCGCGGCTGCTCTTCCCCTGGCTCGACGCGCCGGGCGCCGCCCCCGGCGAGCGCTTTGTCGCCACCCTCTATCAGAGCGGGAACTTGCGGCGCCGGGGCATCTACCGGGCCGCCTCCCCGGACGGGATCCACTGGTCCGTAGGCGAGGAGCCGGTGATCCGCGCCGGCGACCGCTACTCCATCTCCCGCGATCCGGTGCGCGAGATGTGGATGCTTACAACCCGCAGGGCCACCGCCGCCGGGGTCCTGCGCCAGCGGGAGGTCTCCCTCTGGGAGAGCGAGGACCTGGATACCTGGTCCTTCCAGGGGCACCTGCTGAGGGCCGACGAGCACGACCGCCCCGGCACCGAGTTCTACAGCATGTTCCCCCTGCGCTACGGTCCCGGGATGATCGGCTTCCTGGAGGTCTACCACCGCGCCGTGGAGCGCCTGGACACGCAGCTCTGCTGGAGCCGCGACGGCCGCCGCTGGCAGCGCGTGGGACACCGCGACCCGGTGCTCCCCCGCGGCGGCGAGGGCAGCTGGGACTCCCATTGGGTGGTCCCCACCAACAACGCCCCGGAGGCCGTGGGCGGCCGCCTGCGCTTCTGGTACTCGGGGGGCGGCACCCACCACGGCTCCAAGGGCGGGCACCAGCGGGCCATGGGGCTGGCCTCGATCCGGCGGGATGGCTTCGTCTCCATCGAGGGCCGGATGGACCCAGGCTTCCTGCTCACCGCGGCCCTCGACGCCACCGTGCCGCGGCGGCTCACGGTGAACCTGAACGCCGGCACCGGCGACGCCGGCGTCGAGGTCCTGCGCCCCGACGGCGGGGCGATCGACGGATACGGCGCCGAGGAGGGACGGCTCTCGGGACGGGACGGGACCGCCCTGACCCCGGGCTGGGCCGCCGGCGGCGTCGTCCCGCCCCAGGCCGGGGGGCGCGTGCACCTGAAGTTCACCCTCCGCAACGCCAGCCTCTACTCCTACCGCTGGGCGCCCGCGGGGGAGGAATGACGCCATCCACGGGAGGACAGCGATGCAGCGGATTCCCTTGCTCCTCGCCGGCGGCATCGCCGCCGCCGTGACGGCCCATGCCGCCGGGCTGACCGGCGTGGACCTCACCCTGCTCGACGCCGAGGCCGGGGGGTACGCCACCTTCCAGTCCCACAACCAGAAGGTGACCGCCAACGCCCGGGGCATCTTCACCACCCACCTCCGCTCCCGCAACGAGGCCTTCACCGCCCAGCAGTGGCGCCTCTCCCGCAGCGTCGACGGCGGGGCCACCTTCGAGACCGTGTACGAGTCGGTGGACGCCACCAACCCCCCGGCCATCGAGACCGACGCCGCCGGCAACCTCTACCTCGTGCGCTCCGACTTCGTCGACGGCAGCGCCAGCCTTTACCGCTTCCAGGCCGGCGACGGCTACGCTCAACCCGGCGTGACCCGCATCCCCGGCGCCAGCGCCGGCAAGTACTGCATGAACCTCGACGAGGCCCGGGGCCGGCTCTACTACTTCGCCTGGGGCCGTTCCCTCTTCGTCCTCGACCTCGAAGGCGGTCTCCTGGAGCGCCAGGAGCTGACCGTGGACGGCGACAACGCGGTTCCCCAGTACCCGCTTTCCTTCCTCGACCCTTCCGGCGTGCTGCACGCCGCCTGGACCACGCTCCAGCACGGCGTCTACATGTACTGGGACATCCACTACATGGCCTCCGACGACGGCGCCCGAAGCTGGCGCGGCATGGACGGCACCCCGCTGCAGATCCCGCTTCCGGTAGACGACACCGGCCCCACGGACCGCATCACCCTCGACGACGAGTTCGAGGTCCACACCTGGCTGTCGAACCTGCTGGTGAAGGACGGCAAGGCCCACTTCGCCTACGCCGCCCAGGCCGAGTCCTGGCGGCAGCACTACGTGCGCTACGACCTGGCCACGGCGGCGCGTGACGTCGACCTCTACCCCACCTTCGAGGGCGAGGAGATCCGCCTCGCCAGCCTGGACGGATTCTTCGCCAGCCGGGCCACCCTGCCCGAGGCCCCCCTCTACTACGTGTCGAGCGCCGGCGGTCGCCTGGGCTGCCTGGCCAGCGACGACAACGGCGAGACCTGGTACGACTACGCGGTCTCCGACGGGAGCTTCAATCCCTACTCCATCGGCGGGGCCCGCGAGCTGACCGCCGACGGCGCCATCGTCGGCACCTTCACCGACTACCGGACGGCCGAGGGCCGCGACGTCTCCCAGGTCCACTTCTTCCGCATCCAGGGCG
This sequence comes from Candidatus Latescibacterota bacterium, assembly GCA_964291625.2. Classification (GTDB taxonomy): domain Bacteria; phylum Latescibacterota; class UBA2968; order UBA8231; family UBA8231; genus UBA8231. The sequence goes on from OZ220089.1 coordinate 2,432,185, forward strand.
GCCTGTCGAGGGCCCGCCTCGAGATCGAGATGGACGCCGACGGAGGCCGGTCCCTGCGCTTCCACGAGGTGCGGGGGAACCCGGCGACCGTGCGCTTCCGCGACCGGTCGGGGGACTGGGGGGACTGGCGAGCCTTCGCGGGGACCATGCAGCCGGACCCCGGAGGGCCCCCGTCCCACTTCCAGCTGCGCAGCCACCTCGGCGTCGACTCGCGGGTCTTCCCGGTGGAGGAGGGCACCGCCGTGGGACAGGGCCCCGTCACCCCCGGCGCCTTCGGCCTCGCCCAGAACTACCCCAACCCCTTCAACGCCTGGACGACCATCGGCTTCAGCCTGCCGTCCCGCGCCGCTTGCCTGCTCTCCATCCTCGACCTGCAGGGCCGCCGGGTGCGGGACCTGCTCCCCCGGGAAGACCTGCCCTCGGGCTTGCACCGGATCGCCTGGGACGGCACCGACGACACCGGCGGCGAGGTGGCCTCCGGCGTCTACCTCTACCGGCTGCGGGCCGGATCCGAGATCCGCACGCGGCGGCTGGTGCTGGCGAAGTGAGCCCTGGCGCCGGGCAGCCGCGCCCGGCCGCCTTGACAGATTCTCCCCTGCCGGGTAGGGTCCCGCCGGGAGGTATCCGATGAGCAGAGCGAACGCCTGTTGGCGAACCATGCTGATGGCCGGCCTGGCGGCCGCGCCGGGGGTGCACGCCGGCGAAGAGGGGGAGCTGCGCTTCAACCGCGTCGAGGGGATCTACCTGGGCGCCCGCAAGGACCTCGCCTACCCCGCCGCCACCGGTCGGGGGTCGGCCAGCTACGGCCACCTGGGCTATGCCTTCGGCGCCCGCCAGTGGCAGTACCAGGTGGGCATCGAGGAGTTCTTCCTCCGGGGCTCGCCCCGGAGTCGGGAGAGTCTCGGCGTCGAGCTGCACGACCGGATCGAGTCCCAGGACACCTGGCTGCTGACCCCCGAGGAGAACTCGGTCTACGCCGCCCTCTTCCGGCGGGACTATTTCGACTACTACCAGCGCCGGGGATGGAGCGTCTACTCCCGCTACGACCATGACGGCCGGGTGCGGGTGACGGGCCGCTGGAGCCGGGACGAGCTCTCCTCCCTCGAGTCCCGGTCGAACTGGAGCCCCGTGGACTGGCACCTGGGGCGCTGGCACCCGCTGCGCACGCGGCTGGCGCGCGACACCTTCAACGACAACCCGGCCGCCGACGAAGGCCGGGCCTACAGCCTGCGCCTCGACGTCCAGGCGAAGGGCCCGGAGTTCCCGTGGTGGTCGGGCCGCAAGTGGCGGGTCGACGGCCTGGTCGAGCACGGCGGCGGCCGCCTCGGCGGCGACTTCGCCTTTCGCCGGTTCCTGCTGGACGCCAGGCGATACCTGCGCCACGGGGGCAACGACCTGGACCTGCGTCTGCGCCTGGGGCGGGGCTCCGGCGAGCTTCCCCGCCAGTATCTCTACCACCTCGGGGGGTTCGCCACCCTGCGCGGCTACCCGCACAAGGCGTTCTCCGGCGACCGGATGGTGCTGCTGAACGTCGAGTACTGGCACGGTGACGCCGGCGTCCTGCTCGACACCGGCGCCGCCTGGTACTCCCCCGAAGGCGCCCGGCGTGCCCTCGAACGGGAAGACCCGGGGCCGGAGGAGGAGGCGCGGTTCCGGAGGAGCCTGGGCTTCGCCGTTCGGCTCGACGAGGACTTCCGCGTCGGCATGGCCCGCCCCCTGGACGGACCGCAGCGCGGCTGGCGCTACTTCGCCCGCTTCAGCCGGGCCTTCTGAGGTGGCCTACCACACCATCTGGTCCTACCTGTGGGACCTGGTCGACGACGGCATCGAGGACTCCGTCCGCTACCTCGGAGAGGAGCTCGGCCTCGACGCCATCAGCGTCGCCACCGCGTATCACACCTTTCAGCAGTTGCGCCCCCAGCGCCCCGGCGCCAAGCTGCTCACGGCCAACACCGCGGCCGTGTACTTCCAGCCCGACCCCGCCCTCTACCACGACACCGTGCTGCGGCCCCAGGTTGCGCCCCTGGCCCGCCGCGCCAATCCCCTGGCCCGCCTGGCCGGGGCCTGCCAGCGCCAAGGGCTCGACCTGATCTCGTGGACCGTGGGCCTGCACAACACCCACTTGGCCGTGAACTACCCCCGCTGCGCCGAGCGCAACGCCTACGGCGACAACCTCGGCTGGTCCCTGTGCCCGGGAGAGCCGGACGTGCGCGCCTACCTGATCGCCCTGTGCCAGGACCTGGTCCTCAACTACCGGGTCCGGCGCCTGGAGCTGGAGTCCTGCGCCTTTGGCGGGTACGGCCACGCCCACTACCACGTCAAGGACGGGGTGAACCTGGGCCCGGCGGGGCGCTACCTGTTCGGTCTGAGCTTCTCCCCCGGCTGCCTGGACCGAGCGCGCGAGCGGGGGATCGACGGCGAGGGCCTGCAGCGGTGGGTGCGCGGCCGGCTCGACCAGGTCTTCGCCGGCGGCCCTCCCCTGGAAGGCAGCCTCGAGGAGCTCGTCGTCGCCCATGCCGAGCTGCAGGCCTACCAGACCCTGCGCGAGGACCTGGTCGTCTCGCTGGTGGAGGAGATCCGCCAGGCCACCGGCGTCGAGGTCTCCTTCCTGCTCATGGGCGACCGCTGGGGCGCGGGCATCGACGCGGCGCGCATGGCCGCCACCGCGGACCTGGTGGAGATCCTGGCCTACGTCGATGCCCCGGAGAAGATCACCCAGCGGCTGGCGGCCATGAGAGAGACCGTGGCCGATCTGCGGCGCCTGGTGGTGGGCCTGCAGGCCTACTATCCCTGCGCGGTCGACGCCGACGGGCTGCTGGCCCAGGTGGAGGCGGCCCGGCGCGAAGGTGTGGAGCAGTTCTCCTACTACAACTACGGCATCATGCCCCGCCCCAACCTGGGGTGGCTGAGACGCTGCATCCTCGCCTGACGCTCCAGGCGAAGCACCCCCGGCAGGCGCCCCTCGACGTGCATCCCTAAATTGACACCGATGCGCAACGAATCGGCGATGACCGAGAGGCTTCTCGGATGCCGGCGGTACGGCTTGAGCGGCGGCATCGTGGCTCTCGCCGCCCTCGTGCTCGCCCTGTCCCTCTCCCTGCCTCTGCTGCACCACCTGCACCACGGCGGGCAGCTCGAGATCGAGGAGTGCCCGGTATCGGCTCTCTCCACGGTCCTGTCCCTCGCCGTCCTTGCCGTCTTCGGCCTGCTGCCGCTGGCGGCGCCGCCCCGCGATACCCCTCTCTGCCATCCCGAGGTCGTCGCGCCCTGCGCCATCCACCTGGCCACGCAGGGCCCCCGCGCACCTCCCCGCTCCTGAGCATCCGCACCTGATCGACTGAAGTCGCCTCGGCGGTCCACCGCCGGGTGCGGATGCGTTCTCCTGCCGTACCTCCGGGATCAGACCGGCAAGGGGCCGGCTGTCCCCTTCCCTCAACTCAGACGGAGAACCCAGGAAATGCTCAGGAAATTCACCACCTTCAGCACCGCTCTCCTCTTCCTCATCCTGACGGGATGCGGCGACGACGACAACCCCGTCGATCCCGACCACGGTGAGGAAGATCACGCCGAAGCCGTCGGTCTGATCATCCGCAGCAGCGGCGAGGAGCTCGTCCGCTACGAGAACGGCGAGGTCGACGGCGTCATCGAGGTCGGACACGACCGGGAGACGCCCCTGCTCACGGTGCGCTTCATCGCCGAGGACGGCGACCTCTTCGTCCCTGACGCGGACGACGACTTCTCCCTGGGCTGGGAGATCGGCGACGAGGAGATCGCCGAGGTGGAGCAGCACGAGATGGACGGCCCCTGGGCCTTCCACATCGTCGGCCTCGGAGAGGGTGAGACCACCCTCGTCCTCAAGCTCAACCACGCCGGACACGCCGACTTCGTCTCCAAGGAGATCGAGATCCACGTCGAGGAGGGCGGTCCGGGAGAGGACCCCGACCAGGACCACGACCACGACGACGAGGACGAGGATGAGGAAGGCCACGACGACGAAGGCGACGACGACGGCTAGACCTTGCGTCTCGTCCCTCTCTCCCTTCTCCTCCTGGGTCTGGCCGCGGTCCCCGCCCGCGGCCGGACCGGCGCCCTGGCCGGCCACGTGGTCGACAACGAGAGCGGCCAGGCCGTGGGCTGGACCACCGTGGTCCTCGAGGGCCTCGACCGGGCGCGGACCAGCGACGCCGGGGGGTACTTCTTCTTCGCCAACGTACCCCCCGGCGTCCATGTCCTGCGCAGCCTGCGCATGGGCTACCACGAGGCCCGCTTCGAGGTCGAGGTAACCGCCGGGGACACGACCCACGTCGATCTGCAGATCGGCCACGAGACGATCGCCGTGAGGGCCGTGGTCGTCGAGGGCGAACGGGTCCACCTCTCCCCGCTCCAGGAACCGGAGGTGGTCTTCAGCAGCAGCAAGCTGCGCCAGAACCTGAGCCGCACCATCGCCGAGACGATCGACTACGAGCCGGGCATCGCCCAGCGCTCCATGGGGCCGGCGCCGTCGCGGCCGGTGCTGCGCGGCCTGGGAGGCGACCGCCTGCTGGTGCTCGAGGACGGGGAGCGCACCGGCGATCTCTCGGCCACCTCCTCGGACCACGCCGTGGCCATCGAGCCGATGACCACCGAGCGCATCGAGGTCGTGCGCGGGCCCCGGACCCTGCTCCACGGCTCCAACGCCTTGGCCGGGGTGGTCAACGTGGTCCGGGGATACGTGCCCTCCGAGCTGCCCGAGGGCCTGAGGGGCTCCTTCACCTGGCAGGGGGAGAGCGTCAACCGGGGCCTGGCCGGCGGCCTGGCCCTGGAGCATGCTCTCGGGCCGGTGGCGGTGCGGGCCGACGGCAGTCTGCGCGACGCCGACGCCATCGGCACCCCGCGCGGGGAGCTGCCCAACACCGAGATCCGCACGGGCAACACCTCCGTCGGCGTCGGGCTGGTGCGGCCCTGGGGGCACGCGGGCGTCTCCGGCAGCCTCTACGACTCCGACTACGGCATCCCCCCCGACCCCGAGGGCGGCCACCCCCACGGCGTCTCCGTCGAGCTGTTGCGCCAGCATCTCGAGGGGCGGGGCGAGATCCTCACCGGCCCGGCTTGGCTCCAGCGCCTGGAGCTGCACCACTCCTTCTCGCGCTACCAGCACGGCGAGTTCGAGGCGGACGGCTCCCTCGGCATGGAGTTCGGCGTCCTCTCCCATCACCTCGGCGCCCTGGCCCACCTCGAGCCCCTGGGGCCCGTGGCCGACGGCGCCGCCGGCGTGTGGTACGAGTACCGGAACTACGCCGCCGCCGGGCTCAACTTCACCCCCGCCGCCGATGAGTACGCCGGGGCCCTCTACACCTACCAGGAGACGGAGGCCGGGCCGTGGTCCGCCAGCGCCGCCCTGCGCTTCGACGCCCGCCGCGTCGAGCCCCGTGAGGAGCGGGAATCCCGGACGGTGGGCCGCATCCGCAGCCGCGACTTTGGCGGCTTCTCCGCCGGCCTGTCCGGCCACTACCGGGCCACCTCGAGCCTGACCCTGGGCTCGACCCTGATGCGCACCTTCCGGGCCCCCGGCATCGAGGAGCTGTTTTCCGAGGGGCCCCACCTGGCCGCCTATTCCTACGAGGTCGGCAACGGGAACCTGGACAGCGAGCGCGGCCGGGGGCTGGAGGTCTTCGCCGAGTACCGGCGCCAGGACGGCCAGATCCACCTGGCCTTCTTCCGCAACGCCATCGACGGCTACATCTTCCCCAAGAACACGGGCGAGCGCAGCCTGCGCCGGGCCGATCTCTTCCTCTACAGGATGGTGGGGGAGCCGGTCCTCATGCACGGTGCCGAGGTCGCCTTCGACTGGTTCCTCGCCCGTCACTGGAAGGGGGCCGGAACCCTCAGCTACGTGCAAGGCCACCTCACCGACCTCGACGACGAGCCCCTGCCGCGCCTCCCCCCCCTGCAGGGGCGGGTCACCCTCAGCTGGGAGCCGTCCGAGGCCCTGAAGGCGGCGGCCGCCCTGCGCCTGGCCGCCGACCAGGACCGCCCCGGGGAGTTCGAGGAACCCACCGAGGGCTACGCGGTCCTCGACCTCTCGGGCGAGCACCACGTGCACTGGGGAGGGCGCCTGCACACCCTCTCCCTGACCCTGGAGAACGCCACCGACGCGGTCTACCGCAACCACCTCAACCGCGTCAAGGAGATCCTGCCCGAGCCGGGCCGCAACCTCCGTCTGCTCTACAAGATGTTCTTCTGAAGCATCGGCGATCTCCCTCGCCCGAAACGGGCCCGCCGGCCTACATTTGCCGTCGAGGTTCGGCCCCCAAACGTCACCCGGAGGATCCCATGCCCGCCCTCAGCCGCGAGCAGGTCGAGCACTTCGAAGAGCAGGGCTACGTCGTCGTCGACAACGTCATCGACCCGGAGAAGACCCTCGATCCCGTGATCGAGGAGTACGCCGAGGTCCTCGACCGGCTCGCCGGCGAGCTCCACGAGCGCGGCGAGATCCCCTCGCGCTACGAGGACCTCGAGTTCGGCGACCGCTACATCCGGATCTGCATCGAGACCGGGGCCGTCCACAGCCAGTACTTCGACTTCTCCCTGCCCTTCCAGAACGTCAGGCCCGACACCCCCTTCTGGGCCGGCCCCGCCGTCTTCCGGGCCCTCACCGACGAGGACCTGCTCGACGCGGTGGAGTCCCTCATCGGCCCCGAGATCTACTCCAATCCCGTGCAGCACGTACGCATCAAGCCGCCCGAGCGCCACCTGCCCACCAATGCCCACGGCAACGCCATCCTCGGGGCCACCCACTGGCACCAGGACCACGGCGTGGTCACCGAGGAAGCCGACGAGACCCGCATGCTCACGGTCTGGTTCTCGCTCGAGGACACGCCCATGGAGAAGGGGCCCCTCCACCTCGTGCCGGGCTCGCACCGCACCGGCCTGCTGCCCCACTGCCCCAACTACATGGGCAACGGCCCCAAGTCCGCCGGCAGCACCCAGATCCCCGAGAAGCTCTTCGACGCCGAGCACTCGCGGGCCCTCCCGGTGGCTCCGGGCGCGGTCATCTTCATGCACAAGCAGACCGTCCACGGCTCGCTCTCCAACGTCAGCGACGAGGTCCGCTTCAGCTTCGACCTGCGCTACAACCCCACCCACGAGCCCACCGGCCGCACCGCCTTCCCCGGCTTCGTGGCCCGCAGCCGCGCCAACCCTTCGACCGAGCTCCGCGATCCCGAAGCCTGGCACAGCTCCTGGCTCGAGGCGCGCGCCAACATGTCGATGATCAACCAGGGCGGCAAGATCGACATCCCCTTCCGCCGCCCCAAGACCGAGCACCCCCTCTGCGCCTGATGGAGGATCTGGGCGGTCTCCACGCCGACCCCGGCGCGCTGCTGCAGCACCTCCTTCGCTTCGACACGACGAATCCCCCGGGGCGCGAGCGCCCCTGCATCGAGTGGGCGGCCGGCCTGCTCGACGCCTACGGCATCGACTCCCGTCTCTTCGCCCTCGACCCCGAACGCCCGAACTTGGTGGCCCGCGTCCGCGGCGGCTCCGAGCCGCCGCTGCTGCTCTACGGACATGTGGACGTCGTCACCACCGCCGGTCAGCCCTGGAGCCGCGATCCCTTCGGCGGCGAACGCTCCGGCGGCGTGATCTGGGGCCGGGGCTCCCTCGACATGAAGGGAGGCGACGCGATGATGATCGCCGCCTTCCTGCGCGCCGCCCACGATGGGGACGAGCTGCCGGGAGACGTCATCCTCTGCCTGCTCTCCGACGAGGAGGCCGGGGCCGAGCACGGCGCCCGCTTCATGGTCGAGCAGCATCCGGAGCAGTTCGCGGGGGTGCGCTTCGCCCTCGGGGAGTTCGGCGGCTACCGGGAACGGGTCCTGGGCAGGTCCTTCTATCCGATCCAGGTCTCGGAGAAGACGGTGGTCCGCCTCACCGGCCGCCTGCGCGGTCCCGGCGGTCACGGGGCCATGGTCCACCGCGGCGGCATCATGGCCCGGCTGGGCCGGGTGCTCACGGCCCTGGACCGCAACCGGCTCCCGGTGAACGTGACCCCTGCGGCGTCGGCGATGATCGAGGCCGTGGCCGCCGGCCTGCCGGAGCCGGAAGCGGCGACCGTCCTCGGCCTGCTCGACCCCGCCCGCACGGATGCCACCCTCGACGGCATGGGGCCCGAGGGCGACGCCTTCGACTGCATCCTCCACGACACGGTCAACGTGACCGTGATCGACGCCGGGGAGAAGTTCAACGTCGTCCCCAGCACCGTGGAGCTGGGCTTCGACGCCCGCATCCTTCCCGCCTCCAGCCCGGAGAAGCTCCTCTCCGACCTGAAGGCGCTGGTGGGCGACGACGTCGAGTTCGACCCGCCCCAGGCATTGGGCGAGCCCATGGGGGAGCCCGACCTGGGGCTGCTGCCCCTCCTGGAGCGGGTGCTGAAGGACCGGGACCCCGAGGCGCGGCCCATGCCCATGCTCATGGTGGGCGCCACCGACGGGCGCGAGTTCCGCCGCCTCGGGATCCAGACCTACGGGTTCCTCCCCCTCGACCTGCCCGTGGAGATCGAGGTCTTCCGGCTGATTCACGCCGCCGACGAGAGGGTCCCGGCCCGCTGCCTCGAGTTCGGCACCCGGTGCATCCACGAGGTCCTCCGGCGCTTCGACGAGGTGGACGGCCCATGAGCCGCGCGCCGGGGGCCGAGGGTCCCGACACCTCGGTGCGGCCGAGGCCTGACGACGGATCCTGCTGAGCGCGGCTTGTCAGCGCGGCGAGTGCTTCTGGCGATCCTGTTGCTGGCAGGAGCCGGCTATCTCGGCCTCCGCGGCATGCGCTCCCCGGAGGAAGGGGCCTCGCCACCCGCTCCGGCCCCGGCCCGAAGCCACTACGCCCTCTACTGCGCCGACTGCCACGGCTCCGACATGGACGGCGGCATGGCCAGCAGCCTGGTGGACGGCCGCTGGGCCTTCGGGGACAGCACCGCCGCCATCTTCCGGGCCGTTGCCGACGGCCTCGAAGCCGACGGCATGCCCGCCTTCGGCGCGGTCCTGACGCCGGCCGATATCGACGCCCTCGTCGCCCTGATGCGGGCGGCCGAGGCTGAACCCGCTCCATAGAGAGGATCCTTCATGAGCAGCCTGGCGCGGCTGTCATCCTGCGCCCTGCTCGCCCTGGGCTGCGCCTCGGGCGATGTCACCGATCTCGTCGTCGAGTCGGAGGAGCATCCCTTCCGGGTCGAGACCTTTGCCACGGGGTTCGGGGTGCCCTGGGGCCTCGCCTTCCTTCCCGACGGCCGGCTGCTGGTGACCGAGCAGGAGGGGCTCCTGCGCATCGCTGCAGAGGATGGGTCGGTCTCCGAGCCGATAGAGGGAGTGCCCGCCGTCTTCGCCCGGGGACAGGGCGGCCTGATGGACGTGGCCCTGCACCCCCGGTACGCCGAGCAGGGCTGGATCTACCTGAGCTATTCGGAGCCTCTGCGGGGCCCGGAGGGTTCGACCGTGGGCCACACGGTCATCGCCCGGGCCCGCTTGCGGGAGCACCGTCTCGCCGACCTGGAGATCGTCTACCGGGTGCCGGAGCGGTTCTACACCCGGCGCGCCCACCACTACGGCTCGCGCATCCTCTTCGACCGCGCCGGCTTCCTCTACTTCGCCATCGGCGACCGCGGCCAGCGCGACCTCGCCCAGAGCCTGGAGTGGCCCAACGGCAAGATCCACCGCCTCCTCGACGATGGCGCCCTGCCGGCAGACAACCCCTTCGCAGGACAGCCGGGAGCCATCGAGTCGATCTGGTCCTACGGGCACCGCAATCCGCAGGGTCTGGCCCTGCATCCCGTCACCGGTCAGCTGTGGTCCGCCGAGCACGGCCCCAAGGGCGGCGACGAGCTCAACCACATCCGCCGCGGCCTCAATTACGGCTGGCCGGCGATCACCTACGGCATCAACTACGACGGCACCCCCATCACCGATGTCACCCACGCCGAAGGCATGGAACAGCCGGAGACGTACTGGGTGCCCTCCATCGCCGTCTGCGGCATCGACTTCTACACGGGCGACCGCTTCCCCCGGTGGCGGCACGACCTGCTGGTGACCTCCCTGCGCTTCAACCGCCTGCACCGCCTGCGGCTGGAGGGCCGCGAGGTGGTCCACGAGGAGATCGTCTACCAGGGGGATTCGCGCGTGCGCGACGTGCAGACCGGCCCCGACGGGGCCGTCTACCTGGCGGTGGAAAAGCCGGGGCGGATCCTGCGGCTGGTCAGCCTGGAGTGACCGGGGGCCGCCGCGATCGGAAGGAAAGCCCCAGGTAGGAGTGGCCCTCCGCCGGCCAGTCCGGGTTGTTGGCGAACCGCGACCAGCTGATGGACAGGTGCCTGGCGACGAACAGGAGCGCGTCCCGGGAGGTGCCGGGGGGTGCTCTCTCCAGGTGGTGCGCCATGTACCTGAAGAGACCATTGGACCGCACGGTCTCTCCCGACGTCCTGAAGTGGACCTCCCCATCGTAGTCGTCGTACTCGCCTCGGCGGAAGGAGATCGTCTCGAGGATCGAGACCTCGTATCCCCTCTTGTCGTCCTCGGCAAGGCTCGTGACCTGGACGCCCTCTATCTGGGGGCGGTAGGTCTCCGTTGCCAAGGTCACTTTCCCGATCGTGATCCGGAGGGCGTCGGAATGCCAGTCCATGGCAAGGCTGCCCGACCATCCGTGGCGTCTGTTCGCCGGCAGAGGGTCGTCTTCCGCCGCGATCCTGGAGCCGCGATTGTGCCAGGCGATGCCGTATCCGATGTCGAGCCTGGGCTGGAGATGAGGACCCAGGGCAAGCTCGCGGCCGGTCAGACGCTTCAGGAGACCGTCCACGGGTGCCACCGCCATGATACCGTAATCCTGCGCCCTGGCTGACCCCTCCCAGCCACCGAGGTCGGAGGAGATCCACTTGGAGGTCGCACCGACCCCCACCTCCACGAAGGACCTCAGGGCGAGGCTTACGCCGATATTGTTGGACGCGTCCGCGCTGGGGGAGGTGCCGAGCTGCTCGCCGAGATCGATCCTGGTGCGGTAACCGTAGAATGCCGCTTCAACCCTTGCCGGGCCCTTCCAGGAGAGAGCCGGGACTACGCCTCCGGCCGAGGCCTGAACGGCGTGATAGTCGTAGCTCATGTCGTCGGCCAGGGCGCGAAGCCACGGCATCTCGCTCAGGTAGAGGCGGCTCTGGAACGTGTGCGCGGGGGAGGATAGGGCCGCCGCGCCGGGATTGTAGTAGCCCGCCGGCTCGTCGGGCAGGGCGACCCCTGCCTGGCCCATCCCGTTGACCCGCACGGAGGGGGAGATCAGCAGGAACAGCGCTGCGGCGTTGCTCTCGGGAGTCGCTTCGGCCGGTCCACCCTTCACCACCAGAAGGGCCAGCGCCAGGACGACCGAGAGTCTGGCGGCCCCTGCGGGACGGTTCACGCCGGCCGTTTGTCTCTGCATGGCACAGTCCCTCCTTTCGGGGTCATTCCCTTTTGAACTCTCGCGGGTGCCACAGGTTCCTCTCATTGCTCACGTCGCTCCACGAAGATCGGGCTGCTCCAGGCGCGGTGCTGGTCGACCTGGGTCACCCGCACCCAGTAGGGGTGTCTCCGACTAAGCGCAAGCCAACAGTCAGAACCGTCCCGCCAGAGACTCCAGTCGTTTGCAGATCTCGTCCCTTGGGAGGAAGACCGAGCCGTCGGATTTCCAAGCCCGCAGAGCCTCCACCAGCAGGGATATGTCGCAGGTTTCGGCACGTGCCAGCTCGTCAATTACCCAAAGCACGCCGTGGACCCGAAGCCCCCTGTCGGTTGCCACTTTCCGGAGGAAGGCGTCGCCGGTCAGCAAGATGCCCCGGTTCACATGTGCGGTAACGAGACAGAAGCAGTCGTTCGCAGACAGGGCACGGTGGCGGCCCTTGAGTGCGAATGCCTGCGCGACCTCGTCAGCTGTCAGATTGACACAGGTCACTGAATGGGCGGACCGCTGATCTGCTGCTCGACCGCGTCGAGGGACTCGTCGAGAAGAGTGGCCGCACGCACCGGCGAGATCAGCTCTTCGCCGACGGCACGCCAGACAAGTCGCTCGAAGCGCTGGGGCTTCTCGAATGCCCCGAATCCTTGATCGGAGCCGATCGGTTCTGGTTCCGACTTTCGCCAGGAGCGGGCAAAGGTCCTGAAGGCGCGCTCGACGGCGGAAGGACGCAGGATGCCGACTTGACCGAGGCGGACCAACATTGCGGCTGCTGAGACGCCGTAGGTGTGCTTGAGGCGGATGATTTCGTAGTAGGTGACGCGGTGACGGCTTGTTCCGGCTTCCTCCAGGAGATGTTTGCGTGGGACGAGGAAGGCGCCTGCGAAGCGGTTCATTGCCGCCTCCAGCTTGATGGCAGGGTTTCCGGTGGAACGGATGATTCTGTGTGCGAGCTCGTGGGCCAAGGTGAGGCGTTTGCGCTCCACCGTCGTCCACTTCGATACCGCTACTGCATCGACGACCACCCTGCCGTCTCGCATGACGTGGCAAGCCAAACCGCTGATGCGCTCAGGGAGGTCTCCTTCGACCACCTTTATTCCCTTCTCCTCAAGGAGGGCGCACAGGCTGGGCACTGGATCGTTGCCAAGGTCCCACGCGTTGCGGACCTCATCGGCCTGGTGTCGATCTCTTCTTCGGTGGCGACGCTGTCGCAGCGGCGATCCGCGAACGAGTCGCCTGGCGGCGATAGTTCGAGGACTTCCTCGATTGTCAGGTACCGCTCGAGGTTTTCGATGAGGACGGCTTCGGCCCTGGCGCGGTCGCTGGGGGAAGTCCTGGAGTGCTTGCGGAACTCAAGGCCGTCGACCGCCTCGACTTGGGTGCTCATCAGGAAGTCCAGCGAGACATCGAGCGCCTTGCCGAGGCCCACCAGAACCGCCGAAGAGGGCATCATCTTGCCCGCCTCGTACTTGCTGATGGCCTGCGCGGTGACTCTCGGCTCCGTCCGCTCCGCAAGTGACCGCATGGAAAGGCCTGCTCGCTTACGGGCGAGCCGAAGTCGTCTTCCAAACATGCCACCCTCTCCTTTCTCGCAACTGATGGTTGACAGCGCAAGCGTCACTGTCGACATCGTCAACCATGAGTTGATGTAGCGTGGTCCAGAGCGGACCGTCGATGCCCTGCGTGCTCGCTGACCATGGGATAGCTGCCGGCTCTGACCCCAGATGAGTCGATCTGGGAGTGACCGCGGTCAGCCGCGCCGGCGCTCCACGTAGATCGGGCTGCTCCAGGCGCGGTGCTGGTCGACCTGGGTCACCCGCACCCAGTAAGGGCACAGGCCGCTGACGGCGCGGGTGTCCCGGAAGGAGAGCTCGACGCACGAGGCCAGTTCCGGGTCCGGCGCCGGCCCGGCGATGACGTGACGGCTGGCGCCGCCGGCATCCACCCGCATCGGTTGCTCCCGCACCCGGGACAGGGCGAAGTCGAACGTGGCGTGGCCGGACTCGAAGCGGCATGACGTCGACGGCCCCCCTTCGATCTTCAGACACATGCCCATGCGGTTGCCGGCGGTGACCGTGTCGAACCGGACCGTGCGGGCGTCGGTCTGCTCTACCCGGTCGAAGGGGGTGACCAGGGCGACTGGCTCGACCCCGGCGATGCTTCCGTCGTCGACGGTGAATCGCCCCTTCCACGGGGCCCGCTGCCGGGGCGCGCCACCGTGCCTCTCGGTCCCGCCCCAGAGGACCCGCACGGCGCCCTCGACTGGGGCCGCCGCCGGACGCCAGGTCCACAGCGGCTCGGTCCCGCACAGCAGATCGACCTGCTCGATCCCCGCCGTCCCCTCGGCCTCGATGGCCACCAGGGGACAGCGGTCCGTGGAGTATTCGCTCCCCATGGGATGGCCGTCGGCCGTGACCGCCAGCCGGATGCGGGGTCCGTCGGTGGCGTAACACCGCCTCTCCGCCATCGCCTCCCACAGCGCCTCCCGCGTGAGGTCGGCGGCCAGGAAGGCGGTGACCCCGCCGCGCACGTTGCGGATCAGCCGGCTGCCGGGATGGTCGCACCCCGGCCGGCCGGCGACGCCGTCAGTACCGCCGGTGATCCCGACCCGGTAGCCGCGTCTCAGGGCGTCGAGGACGAACCAGTCCGATGTCCCGTGGGTCGAGTGGATCTCGGCCAGGGTCTCGATGCGCGGCTCGTGGAAGTCCAGATTCGTGGGCCGGCCGCCGGCGTGCATGTTGATGAGCACGTCCTCGTCTCGCATCACCTCGAGGAACTCGGCCGCCGTCTCCAGGTCGGGCTCCGGGTCCGGCACGTCCTCGGTGAAGAACCGTCCCGACCTCCGCAGGCGGGGCTCGTCGCGGCGGTAGAAGACGTTGCGGTCACCGCCCTCCGGCGTATTGGCGCTCCACTCGCACCCGAGGAAGGCGACGAACCGCCCCTCCTCGTCGGCGGCGGCCGTCTCGCGGCGCGTCCGTTCCCACAGGTCCAGGCTGACGTGGTGGTCGTTCCCCTGGTGCGAGCAGAGCTGCAGTCCGGCCACGTGGCGGGCCCAGTCGAAGTGGTGGCGGACGGAGCCGACGCCGCAGCCGATCTCTCCCTGCCCGGCGTGCAGGTCGCCCCAGAAGACGCGCAGGGCCGGGTGCTCGCGCGCTACCCGCAACGGGTTGGTCACGGCCTTCAGTCCCCAGGCGGGGAGGGCCGCCTCGATGCGGTGGACGCCGGGGCTGTCGATCCGCACCCGGGCGCGGTAGGCGGGCATCTCCCCGGCCGGCTCGACGGACACGGCACTCACCCCGTTGGCAGGCACCACCTCCGGGCCGGAACCATCGACAAGCGCCGGGTTCCCCCACTCGTCCTCGACGCGCAGGGTCAGCTCCAGCTCTTCGCCGACCAGCCCGTCCGCGGGAGCCAGGGCGAACAGCCTCACGGGCTCACCCGCCACCACGGGGAATCCCTGCACCGGCGGCAGCTGGATCCAGCGGCGGCCCCCTTCGGGGTTGAGCAGGAAGAGCAGCTCCGCCTCCGCAGCGACGAAGGTCGGGGCCCGCCACTCCCGGCAGGCCAGCTCCACCCGGTCGCCCGGGGTCAGCTCGCCCGAGACCACCTCCACGTCGATCTGGTGATTCCACGGCACGAGGTCGCCCCGGAAGGCGCAGGTGACCCGCAGCTCGACGCCGCGCTTCGAGCAGGTCGCGTGCACGTGGTCCGGCGCCCCCGGATCGTCCGCCTGCGGCGTGGCCCAGTCGAAGGGCCACAGCCAGACGACGCGCAGGTGTCCTCCCGCCGGGACCGCGGTCTCGCCGAGCTCGAAAGCCAGGTTCAGCTCAAGGCGCTCTCCGGCCCGCACCGGGGCCGACCGGTCGATGCGGCCCCTGCCGTGCCGGCGGCGGCGCTCTTCGAGGTCGACGCCGGGGAAGTGATGGATGTGCGGGCCCCCGGGGAAACCGCTGGTCAGCATGCCCTCACCCTCGCAGCGCCCCCACCGGGTCCCCCAGCGCCAGCGCCCGGATTCCCCCGGCCATGTCGAAGGTCCGGGTTCCCGCGTGGATCACGTCGAGCCGGTCCAGGCGCAGGTCTTCGCGGGCGATGTGCATGCTCCGGGTCAGGCGCGGGGCCGAGGTGAGCTGCACCTCGAAGCCAAGCCGCCGGCCGCCCCGATGGACGAGGAGATCCAGCTTCGCCCCGGCGTGGGTGGCCCAGAACCAGCACTCTTCCGGAGACGCGTCCAGAAGGCGGATCACCTGGTCGATCACGAAGCCCTCCCAGGACGCGCCCACCTTGGGGTGGCCTTCCAGGTCCCGCTGCGACGGCAGGTTCAGCAGGGCGTGTAGCAGGCCGCTGTCCCTCAGGTAGACGCGCGGCGCCTTGACCTGCCGCTTGGAGATGTTCTCGTGCCAGGGCTGCAGCTGCCTCACCACCAGGGCCGACTCGAGATGCTCGAGGTAGGACCGGACCGTGGTATCGGCCACGCCGAAGGAGCGTGCGAACTCGGAGGCGTTCCACACCTGGCCGTGGTAGTGGGCGAGCATGGTCCAGAACCGGCGCATGGTGCGAGCGCTCACGTTGACTCCGAGCTGGGGCAGGTCGCGTTCGAGGAAGGTGCGGAGGAACTGACGCCGCCACTCGAAGCTCTGACCCTCCCCCCGCGCCAGGTACGAGCGCGGGAATCCGCCTCGCCGCCAGAGCCGCGCGGGGGTGTCGCGGCCGGTCTCGTCTAGGCAGAACCCGCCCAGCTCGCGGTAGGCGATGCGCCCCGCGAGGGTTTCCGACGACTGCCGAAGCAGATCCGGCGAAGCGCTGCCCAGGATCAGGAACCTGGCGGGCGCGTCCGGACGGTCCGCCAACACCCGCAGGGCCGGAAAGAGCCCGGGCACGCGCTGGATCTCGTCGAGCACCACCAGTCCCGGCAGTGGCCGCAGGGCCCGCAGCGGATCGGCCAGCCGCGCCAGGTCGGCCTCGTCTTCCAGATCGAAGCGCTCGACGGGTCCCTCCCAGGCCGACGCGATGAGCCCAGCCAGGGTGCTCTTGCCCACCTGGCGGGCACCGATGATGGCGGCCACCGGATGATCCCGCAGCAGCGCGAGCAGTCTCTCTTGTTCTCGATCGCGGTTGTTCACAAACTCAATTTACATTGAAATCTCTGCGGCGACCACAGAAATTTCAATATGTGCAGGGATAAGAAAAGAGCCGGACCCCCGTCGGGAATCCGGCTCTCCTCAAAACAGGTTCGCGGGTCAGGCGCCGCTCAGAACACCTCCGTCTCGTCGCAGATCGCCATCAGCGCGTGGTAGCGCTGGGGGTGCCGCAACTTGCCCAGGGCGCGCTCCTTCAGTTGCCGGACGCGCTCGCGGGTCAGGTTCATCAGGCCGCCGATCTGCTCCAGGGTCATGGCCTCGGCGCCCTCGAGCCCGAAGTAGAGGCGGATGATCTTGAACTCCCGCTCGTCCAGGGCCTCCAGCACGTTCTCCAGCTGGCGCCGCGCCGTCTCCTCCATCACGTCGCCGTCGGGCGGTGCCTGGTCGTCGTCGCGCAGCACGTTCATCAGGCTGCGCTCGTCGTCCTCCTCGAAGCTCTCGTCGAGGGAGCGAACCGAGCGGGCGCTCAGGATCGTGTCCTGCACCTCCTGCGGAGAGACCTGCAGCTCGGCGGCGATCTCCTCGATCTCGGGCTCGGTGTCACGGCCCTGGCCGAGCTTGTGCGACGCCCGCGAGATGTCCTTGAGCAGGCTCAGCTTGTTCAGCGGCAGGCGCACGGTGCGGGCGTGGTCGGCGATCGTCTGCAGGATCGACTGCTTGATCCACCAGACGGCGTAGGAGATGAACTTGAAGCCCTTGGTGCCGTCGAACCGCTCGGCGGCCGTCATCAGGCCCACGTTCCCGGCGCTGATCAGGTCGGCCAGCGACAGGCCGCGGTTCTGGTAGTTCTTGGCCACGTCGATGACGAAGCGCAGGTTGGCCTGCACGAGCTCGTCGCGGGCCCCCATGTCGCCGGCGTGAATGCGAGCCGACAGCGCCACCTCCTCCTCCCGCGACAGGGGGGTGGAATCGGCGATGTCGTCGAAGTAGAGCCTGAGAGTGCTCTCTTCCTTGTTGAGGACCTCATGTAGAGGGTAAGCCATCACAACTCCTTGAATCGGTTAGGGATATCTCTTCCGGTTCGGCGCCGCGCTCAGGACTCGATCCATCGCGCCCGGTCCACCAGCAGGAACTGCATCTCTTCGGCCGTCTCCGCGTGCTCCATGGCCGAGACGAAGTCCGCGTCTCCGAAGACGCGGGCCAGCGCCCCCAGCAGCCTCAGGTAGAGGCCGGGGGCATCGAACGGCACGGCGATCAGGCAGATCATGCCCACCTCCTGGCGATCGTCGCCCGAGGGGAACTCGATCGGCGCCCTCGTGCGGGCCATGGCCAGGCCCAGGCGGCGCACCATGCGGCCCCGGGCGTGGGGCAGCGCGATGCGGCCCTCCGCCAGGACCGTGCTGCTCAGGTTCTCGCGCTCCAGGACCGCCTGCATGAAGGCGAGGCTGTCCTCGACCACCTCCTGCCCGCGGAGACGGTCGGCCAGCTCCTTGATGGCAGCGATCTTGCTGTCCGCGGCCAGGTCCGGGACCATCAGGGCGGGGTGAGAGACGATGTCCGCCAACTCACCGGCAGCGGCGGGCGCATATTCTGCACCCACCCCCCGATCACTGGTCAAAGTGCCGTACATCAAGCCGCAGGTCGTTGTTTTTCAACATCTTGCAGGACAGCTCGAGGGTGCCGGACGAGGGCTGCAATTCTTGCGCTCCGGGAAACGGGTGGAACTGCGGAACGTGTCGCATCGATGATCCCGACCCCGGTAGGGGTCCGGCGTCGCGGGCTGCCTTGGGGCGTCTGGTCTGCCGCCCGCAGTGTCATATGCAAAGTCGGTGCCATAGACACCGAGAGCACATGTATCTGACGGTTATTACTGGAGTTATGGAATGAAGGCCGCGGCCCTGGCGGCCCTGGCCGGCGAGCGTTCCAGCGCTGGCGTGCAATTCCTGCAGCAGATCAGCTCAGGCCGTAGCGCTTGATCTTGTACTGGAGGGAGCGAACGGAGATGCCGAGCACGGCGGCGGCCTCCTTGCGGTTGGAGGTGACGCGCTCGAGGGTGTGGCGGATCAGCTCCGCCTCCATCTGCTCGATGGAGGAACCGAGGGGGAGGCTGATGCTCTCCTCGCTGGCCGCCGCCGAAGCCGCCTCCACGGCCGCCTCCCCAAGGACCTCCGAGAGCTGGCCGGCGCCGATCGTGGCCCCCTCGGTGGTGACCACCAGGCGCTGCACCAAGTTGCGCAGCTCGCGCACGTTGCCCGGCCAGGCATGGCCCACCAGCACCTGCATGGCCTCCTCGTCGGGGCGCTTGCGGGGCTGCTCGTAGGCGCGGCACGACTCCTCGAAGAACGTCTCCACGAGGAGGGGGATGTCCTCGCGGCGCTCACGCAGGGGCGGCACGTCGATGGGGACCACGTTGAGGCGGTAGTAGAGGTCCTCGCGGAAGATCCCCTCCCGGATCGAGTCCTCGAGGTTGCGGTTGGTGGCGGCGATGATGCGCACGTCCGCCTTGTGCACCCGCGTGTCGCCGATGGGCTGGAACTCCCGCGCCTCCAGGGCCCGCAGCAGTTCCACCTGGTTCTTCAGCGGCACCTCGCCGATCTCGTCGAGGAACAAGGTCCCGGACTCGGCCAGGGCGAACCGGCCGGGGCGGTCGGCGTGGGCGCCGGTGTAGGCGCCCCGGCGGTGGCCGAAGAGCTCGCTGGCGAAGAGATCCTCGGTGAAGCCGCCGCAGTTGACGGCGACGAAGGGCCCCTCGCTGCGGCGGCTGCGCTCGTGGATCGTGCGCGCGATCAGCTCCTTGCCGGCGCCGGTCTCGCCTCGAAGCAGCACCGCCACATCGGACAGGGCGACCTGCTTTACTGTGCGGGTGGCCCGCTGCATGGCCGGACTGCGGCGGACGATGCGCCGGAAGCCGTCGTCCGCCCCCTTCTGCTGGAGCTGGCTGTGAAGCTCCCGGTTCTCGCGCACCAGCTCCGACCGGTCCACGGCCCGGTCGACCACGAGGCGCAGGTGGTCGAGGTCGACGGGCTTGGTGAGAAAGTCGAAGGCGCCCTTCTTCATCGCCTCCACGGCGGTGTCGACGTTGCCGTACGCCGTGAGCAGGATGGCCAGGGCCTCGGGCTGGCGGTCGCGCACGTCCCCCAACAGGTCCATCCCCGACGGTCCGGGCATGCGAAGATCGAGGATGACCACGTCGTAGGCGGCCGCGTCGAGGGCGCGGCGGGCGGCGTGGCCGTCGCCCACGGCCTCGACCTCGTGCCCCGGGCGCTGGAGGGCCTCGCACAGACCTTCCCGGATGAGGACCTCGTCGTCGGCGATGAGGATGCGTACGGAGGCGTCGCTCATGTGAGGATGAGGCGGCGAGGGCTCAGGAGGGGTTGGGAGAGCTGGTGGGCAGGAGAAGGGAGACGGTGGTTCCGCCTTGGGGGCGGCTGGTCAGATGCAGGCTGCCGCCGTGCTGCCGCAGGATGCCCTGGGCGATGGACAGTCCCAGGCCGGTGCCGCTGTCCTTGGTAGTATAGTAGTACTCGAAAACCCTCTCCAGATCCTCGGGGGACACCCCGCAGCCGTTGTCCTTCACCTGGATCCGCACCTCCGCCGGCTGCGCCTCCCCGAGAGTCAACTCCACGAGGGGATCCCCGCCCGCCTCCTCCACCGCCTGGAAGGCGTTGATCAGCACGTTCAGCAGCGCCTGGCTGAGCATGTTCTCGTCGGCGTGCACCGGGGGGATCTGCGGCGGCAGCTTCAGCTCGAGACGGATGCCCCGCTCCCGGGCCTCGGGAGCCACCAGATCGTGCATGCGCTGCACCACCAGGGCCGGGTCCGTCGGCGCCAGGCGCACCTCCGGCGGGCGCGAGAACCGGAGGAAGTTCTGCACGATGCCGTCGAGGCGGCGGACCTCCGCCCGGGCCCGGCCGACGCGCTCGCGCACCCGGTCGGCGGTCTCCTCCCCGAGGGACTCGGCGTCGCGGGCCAGCAGCTGAAGCTGGATGTCCACCGCGCCGAGGGGATTGCGCACCTCGTGGGCCACCGACCCGGCCAGCCGCCCGAGGGCGGCCATCCGCTCCGCCTGCCACAGGTGGCGGTCGGGGGGGTCCCCCGTGGACTCGCGCAGAATGAGCAGGCAGCCCCCGTCGAAGGGGGTCACCCAGGCCTGCAGGCGGCGGCCGTCGCAGGGCACGTGCACGGCCGTGCGCGGGTTGCGGCTGCGCCAGGCCTGGCTCACCAGGTCCGCCAGGGGGGCGGACCGCCGGAGAGCGGCGCTCCGGCTCGCCCCGGCCTGCGCGGCTTCCCCAAGCAACTCGGAAGCCGCCGAATTGGCCAGGCTGACGCCGCCGCCGCCATCGAAGATCACCACGGCGTCCGGCATGGCCCGCAGGGCCTCCCAGGCCAGGAGAGCCGGCCCCTCGTCCGATTGACACCGGTCCCGGGAACCGGTAGGCTCGCGCTCACTCATGGCTACGTCCACGGAAAGGGCCGCGAAGGATCACCCCTAGATGACCGGCAAAGAGGTGTATCGGCGCAAGCGGGCCGTCCGGGACATGTTCAACGCCATCGCCCGCCGCTACGACCTGCTCAACCACCTGCTGAGCGCCGGCGTCGACATCTACTGGAGGCGGCGGGCCCTGTCCCTCGTGCGCCACGAGGCCCCCCGGAGCCTGCTCGACGTGGCCACCGGCACGGGCGATCTCGCCATCGCCGCCCGGCGGCTGGGCGCCGAGCGCATCGTGGCCGCCGACGTCGCACTGGAGATGGTCCGCCTGGGAGTCCCCAAGGCGGCGGCGAGGGGCATCCCCATCCACTGGCTGGGGGGCGACGCCGAGCGCCTGCCCTTCGCCGGCGGCTCCTTCGACCTGGTCACGGCGGCCTTCGGCGTGCGCAACTTCGGCGAAATCCCCGCGGGTCTCGCCGAGGCCCGCCGCGTCCTGCGGCCCGGCGGTGAGCTGGTCGTCCTCGACTTCACCGAGCCCACCCTCTTCGGCTTCCGCCATCTCTACCGGCTCTATTTCCGCCGCCTGCTCCCCGTTGTCGGGGGCCTGGTCTCCGGCAACCGCAAGGCCTACTCCTACCTGCCCCGCTCCGTGGGGGATTTCCCCCAGGGCCGGGCCTTCCTGGAGCTCATGGAGGAGGCCGGCTTCGAGGACAACCGGCATGTGCCGCTGACCCTCGGGATCTGCGCCGTCTACCAGGGGCGGGTGCCCCGGTCCGGGGTTGTCGCGCCCGGAGGGCAGGGGTAAGTTGGGTACCACCATCCTCGTACGAGTTGCCGCGGAATCCCCATGATCCTCGAACAGCAGATCGAGCGCGCCGGCCTGGCCGGCGTCCACGCCAAGGTCCTCGGCGGCGAGCGCCTGTCGGCCGACGACGGGCTGCTGCTCTACCAGTGCCCGGACCTGCCCGTCCTCGGGTACCTCGCCAACCTGGTGCGCGAGGCGAGGCACGGGGACACCACCTACTACGTGCGCAACCAGCACATCAACTACACCAACATCTGCAACAAGCTGTGCAAGTTCTGCTCCTTCTACGTCAAGCCGAAGGACGACCGGGGTTACGTCCTCGATCCGGAGCAGGTGGCGCGGCGCATCCACGACTACGGCGATGCCCCGATCACCGAGATCCACATGGTGGGAGGCGTCAACCCCAAGCTGCCCTACCAGTACTACCTCGACCTGATGCGAGCGATGAAGGCGGCCCGGCCCGAGGCACACCTCAAGGCGTTCACCATGATCGAGATGGCCCAGATCCAGAGGGTGGCGCGCAAGCCGATGGAGGAGGTCTTCGCCGATCTCCGCGAGGCCGGGCTGGAGTCGCTGCCCGGCGGCGGCGCCGAGGTGTTCTCCGACCGGGTCCAGGAAGACCTGTTCTGGACCAAGGCCGACTCCGAGGACTGGCTGGAGATCGCCGCCGCCGCCCACCGCACCGGCCTGCCCTCCAACGCCACCATGCTCTACGGCCACGTGGAGAACACGGAGGAGAAGGTCTACCACCTGGCGAGACTGCGGGAGGTCCAGGACGAGACGGGCGGCTTCCTGTGCTACATCCCCCTCTCCTTCCATCCCGAGCGTACCGAGATCGACCACCTGCCCGGCCCCACCGGGCAGCTCGACCTGCGCGAGATCGCCGTGGGCCGGCTCATGCTCGACAACTTCCCCCACATCAAGACCTTCTGGATCATGAACACCATCGAGATCTCCCAGGTCGCCCTGTGGTACGGCGCCAACGATCTCGACGGCACGGTGATGGACTACGAGATCACCCGCGAGAGCTTCGAGGCGACCCGCCAGCGGCTGACGCAGCGGGAGCTGCTGGGCCGGATCGTGGAGGCGGGGAGGAAGCCGGTCGAGCGCGACAGCCTCTACAACGTCGTGGCCGGCACCGAGGAGCTGCTGGGCGAGGCCGCGGGATGAACGGGTCCCGGGGGATCGCCGACATCGGCGAGAAGGTCGGCCGGGAACAGCGGCTGACGTTGGACGACGCCCGCCGGCTCCTGGCCCATCCCAACGTGGCGGAGTTGGGCCTGCTGGCCCACGCGGTGCGGATGCGGAAGCATCCCGACCCGGTGGTCACCTACAACGTGGGCCGCAACATCAACTACACCAACGTCTGCTGGGTGCGGTGCGACTTCTGCGCCTTCTACCGGCCCCCGGGGTCCGACGAGGGCTACACCCTCCCCCACGAGGAGATCTTCGCGAAGATCGACGAGCTCGTGGACTTCGGCGGCGACGAGCCCAAGTCGAACGAGATCCTCATGCAGGGAGGGCTCAACCCCAAGCTGCGCCTCGACTACTACGAGGACCTGCTGAGCCAGATCCGCGACCGCTACCCCTCGGTGCAGCTCCACTGCCTGTCGGCCACCGAGATCATCTACATCGCCCACCTGTCGAAGCTCTCCCTGGAGGAGACGATCCGCCGGCTGCGCGACGCCGGCCTCGACTCGATCCCCGGCGCCGGCGCCGAGATCCTGGTGGACGAGGTGCGGGACGTCATCGGTTTCCGCAAGGACCGCACCGACGAGTGGCTCGACGTGCACCGCGTTGCCCACGGACTCGGCATGCGCACCACGGCGACGATGATGTACGGCCACGTGGAGAGTGTCGAGGACCGCCTCGAGCACCTCCGCCTGCTGCGCGACCTGCAGGACGAGACCGGCGGTTTCACCGCCTTCATCGCCTGGAACTTCCAGCCCGACGAGACCGACCTCGGCGCCGACGCCTCCCGCTGGAACGGGGTCAAGGCCAGCGGCTACGACCACCTGCGGACGGTCGCGGTGAGCCGCCTCTTCCTCGACAACTTCGACCACTTCCAGGCCTCGTGGGTCACCCAGGGGCCGCGGATCGCCCAGGTCAGCCTGCGCTGCGGGATCGACGATTTCGGTAGCACCATGCTCGAGGAGAACGTGGTCAGCGCCGCCGGCACGAGCCACACCAACGAGATGGACCTGGCGAACATGGAACGGCTGATCCGCGACGCCGGGTTCGATCCTGTGCGGCGCAACACCCGCTACGAAAAGGTGGCCGCCCGGCCCCGGTTGCAGGCCTTGGGGCACGCCGCCGCTTCATGAACGCCCCCCGCCGCGTCCGCCTCGGCGCGGTGAGCTACCTCAACTCCCGGCCTCTCACCTACGGTCTCGACCAGGACGACCTCTTCGAAGTGCACTACGGAGTGCCCGCGGCCTGCGCCGAGGACCTGGCCGCCCGCCGCATCGACGTGGGCATGATCCCCATCGTGGAGTACGGACGCCGGGCCGCCGGCCTCCGGATCGTCCCCGGCCTGGCCATCGGCTCGCAGGGCGAGGTGCTCACCGTGCGCCTGTTCTGCCGGGGGCGGCTCGACCGTGTGCGCCGGGTCGCCGCCGACACCAGCTCCCGGACTTCGGTGGTGCTGCTTCAGCTCCTGCTTCGCGAGCGCTACGGCATCGACCCCGAGATCGCCGCGGCCCCCCCGGACCTCGATACCATGCTGCACCGCGCCGACGCCGCCCTGTTGATCGGGGACCCCGTGCTGCCCCTGGTCGGAACCGGCCGCGACACCGGCCTCTCCAGCCTGGACCTGGGCCGGGAGTGGCACGAGCTTACCGGCCGGCCCGGCGTCTTCGCCTTCTGGGCGGGACCGGAGGGGGCGGCCGGCGCCGAGCACGTGGCGCGCCTGCAGCGGGCCCACCGCGAAGGAGTTGCGCACATCGCCGAGATCGCCGCCGGCTTCCAGCGCGAGCACGCCGGCTCCGCCGTGCTCTACGAAGGCTATCTCCGCGATCGCATCTGCTACGACCTGGGGCCGGCCCAGATCGCCGGGCTCACCGAGTTCTACCGCCTCGCCCACCGGCACGGTCTGATCGAGTCCGTCCCCGAGCTGCGCTTCTTCCCATGAACGCCCTCTCGCCGGTCCTCCTCTACGGCCGGCTGATCAGGTTCTCCCACAGCATCTTCGCCCTGCCCTTCGCCCTCAGCGGCGCCGCCCTGGCCGCCGCCGTCACCGGCTTTCACCCCCGGCAGCTGCTGTGGATCGTGGTCGCCATGGTGGCGGCGCGCTCGGCGGCGATGGGCTTCAACCGCATCGTCGACCGCCGCATCGACGCGGACAACCCGCGCACGGCGCAGCGGGAGCTGGTCACCGGCGCCCTGTCGGCGGGAGCCGCCGCCGCCTTCGTCGTCCTCTCCTCGGCGCTGTTCGTGGTGGCCGCGTGGCAGCTGAACCAGCTCTGCCTGGCCCTGTCGCCGGTGGCCCTCGCCGTGATCCTCGGCTACTCCTACACCAAGCGCTTCACCTGGACCTCCCACCTGTTTCTCGGGGCCAGCCTCGGCCTGGCGCCGCTGGGCGCCTGGATCGCGGTGACCGGCGGCTTCGCCCTGCCCCCGGTCCTCCTCGGCCTGGCGGTCCTGGCCTGGGTGGCCGGGTTCGACGTGCTCTACGCCTGCCAGGACCACGACTTCGACATCGGCGCCGGCCTGCACTCGATCCCCGCGCGCTTCGGCCTGGCCGGGGCCCTGCGCCTGGCGCGGCTCTTCCACCTGCTGGCGGTGCTGCTCATGGCCTGGGTCGGCGCGGCCGCCGGGCTGCACCTGGTCTACTTCGCCGGCGTCGCCGCCATCGCCGCCATGCTCGCCTGGGAGCACCGCCTGGTGAAGGCCGACGACCTCACGAAGGTGAACACCGCCTTCATGACCATGAACAGCCTCGTCAGCGTCGCCTACTTCGCCTTCACCCTGGCCGACCTGTTGATCCTCGGCGACGCGCCCCGGCTGCTGCCATGACCGCGGCCCTGGACCTGGACGGCCTCCTCGGGGGCGGGGGCGAGGAGCTCTACGAGGTGCGCACCCGCGCACCGGGCCCTCCCGGGCGCCTGAACCTCGACGAGGAGACGGTGATCGGGTCGCCGAGCGGCGACATCTTCGCCTACAGCCAGAACGCCGGCATGGGCTGGAACCCCGCCCATCTCGGGCGCAAGGAGTTCCTCATCGTCAGCACCCTCGGCGGCATCCGCGCCCCCGACGGCACCCCCGTGGCCCTCGGCTACCACACCGGCCACTGGGAGGTGGGCCTGCTGATGGAGGAGGCCGCCCGGGAGATCACACGCCTCGGCGGCATCCCCTACGCCGCCTACTGCTCCGACCCGTGCGACGGCCGCTCCCAGGGCACCACGGGGATGTTCGACAGCCTGCCGTACCGCAACGACGCCGCCATCGTCATCCGGCGGCTGATCCGCTCCCTGCCCCGGCGCCGCGGGGTGATCGGCGTCGGCACCTGCGACAAGGGGCTGCCGGCGGTCCTGATCGCCCTGGCCGGGGCCCGCGGCCTGCCGGTGGTCGTCGTCCCCGGGGGGGTGACCCTGCCCCCGGAGCACGGCGAGGACGCCGGCAAGATCCAGTCCGTGGGCTCGCGCCTGGCCCGCGGGGAGATCACCATCGACGAGGTCAACGACCTCGGCTGCCGCGCCTGCGCCACCCCCGGGGGCGGCTGCCAGTTTCTCGGCACAGCGGCCACCTCCCAGGTCGTGGCCGAGGCCCTGGGCCTCACCCTGCCCCATGCGGCCCTGGCCCCCTCGGGCGAGCCGGTCTGGCGCGACATGGCGCTGCGCTCCGGCCGGGCCATCGTCGGCCTCGAGGCCCTCGGCCTCACCTCGGCGGACGTGCTGACCCAGGCCGCCGTCGAGAACGCCATGGTCGTCCACGCCGCCGTCGGGGGCTCCACCAACCTGCTCCTGCACGTGCCCGCCATCGCCCACGCCGCCGGACTGCGGCGGCCGACCGTCGAGGACTGGGACCGCGTCAACCGGCAGGTCCCGAGGCTGGTCGACGTGCTGCCCAACGGGCCGCGGCACCACCCGACGGTGCGGCTCTTCCTGGCCGGCGGCGTGCCGGAGGTCATGCTGCACCTGCGGGGCATGGGGCTTCTCGACCTCGACGCGTTGACCGCCACCGGCCGCAGCCTCGGCGACAACCTCGACTGGTGGGAGGACAGCGAGCGCCGTCGGCGGTTTCGCCACCGCCTGCAGGCGCTGGACGGCGTCGATCCGGCGGACGTGATCCACGACCCGGACGGCGCCCGGGCCAAGGGCATGACCAGCACCGTCTGCTTCCCCACGGGCAACCTGGCCCCCGAGGGCTCGGTCGTGAAGAGCACGGCCATCGAACCGTCCCTGCTGGACGAGGACGGCGTCTACCGCCTGCGGGGGCCGGCCAGGATGTTCACCACCGAGCGTGACGCCATGGCCGCGATCAAGGAGGGCCGCATCGCCGCGGGCGAGGTCATGGTGCTGCTCTCCTGCGGCCCCATGGGCACCGGCATGGAGGAGATCGCCCAGGTGACGATCGCGCTCAAGTACTGGGAGTCCGGCGGCCAGGTGGCCCTGCTCACCGACGCCCGGTTCTCCGGGTTCTCCAGCGGCCCCTGCATCGGCCACCTGGGCCCCGAGGCCCTCGCCGGCGGACCGGTGGGGCGGCTGATCGAAGGCGACGTGGTGGAGGTCCGGATCGACACGCGCAACCTGGGGGGCCGCGTCGATCTGGTTGGGCACGGAGAGGAGATCTTCGGTGCGGAAGAGGGAGCACGGGTGCTGGCCGGCCGCGATCCCCGGCCCGACCTGGCGCCCGAGGAGGAGCTGCCCGACGACACCCGCCTGTGGGCGGCCCTGCAGCAGGCCGGCGGCGGCACCTGGGGCGGCTGCGTCTACGACCCCGACGAGATCGTGAAGCTCCTCGACGCCGGCCGCCGGGCGCTGAACGGGGACGGTTCCCCGTGAGGCAGCCGAAGTCCTTCGTCGTCGGGGTCACGGGGGCCAGCGGCGCCCTCTACGGAGCGCGCGCTCTGCGGGCGCTGCTGGCCTCCGGGCACCACGTGCACCTGGTGATGTCGCGGTACGGCCGCTACGTGATGCACGAGGAGCTCGGCTGGGAGCCGGACCGCGAGCCGGTCTTCGACTTCCTGGCGCGCACCACGGGGGAAGAGGTCCGCGAGGGGACTCTCGAGGAACACGGTGTCAACGACATGACCCGCGAGATCTCCTCCGGGTCGGCGCCGATGGACGGCATGGTCGTCGTGCCGTGCTCGGTGAAGACCCTTTCCGGCATCGCCCGCGGCGCCTCGTCGAACCTCATCGAGCGCTCCGCCGACGTCTCCCTCAAGGAGAGGCGGCCGCTCGTGCTGGTGGTGCGCGAGACCCCCCTGAACCTGGTCCAGCTGCGCAACCTGGTAGCCGTCGCCGAGGCCGGAGCCTCGGTGGTCCCGGCCATGCCGGCCTTCTACCAGAAGCCGCGGACCTTCGAGGATCTGGGGGACTTCGTGGCCGGCCGCATCCTCGCCCTCCTGGGGCTGGAGCACGACCTGTTCCCGCGCTGGGAGGGGGGATAGAACAGGTGCGCCGGACGGTCTCGGGGAGCGGACCGCCCGGCGCGGGACCCGGGGCCGGGGGACGGCCGCCGGGATCGTGAGCGGGCGGCGGGGAGGACGCAACGCCCGGTCACGAGGTGTTGGCCGTCTTCTGGCAAGGCTCGTGCCAGAGCATGATGTGGGGTCGGGGGCTGCCTGGTTCCACCAGATATGGTGGTCCCCATCCCGCCCTCCGCGCACGCGTCCGGGAAAAGGCTGCCGCCGGAAGGAAGGGGTTTCCCGTTTCTAGCGAGGGGGGCGAACCGGGGTGGGGGGCACAGGCCGGAGACGCTGGTACCACTCGGTGAGGACCTTTTCGGCGGGCTTGCCGAGGGGCGTGAATCCGCCCTGCTCCTCACCACCACGCAGGTCGGAGTGCCACTTCCACCAGTACATGCCGTGGAACCATGGGCGCGGCCAGAACGCCTCCAGCACGGCTTGGTAGCACAGGGCCTGCTCCTCCATCGACAGGTCCGGCTCCGGCCGGCGCGTCCACTCCCAGGGCCGCAGGCTGGCGCCGCGCACCGACTTGTAGCCGATCTCCGTGAGCAGCACCGGGCGCCCGGTGAGCTGGTGGAGCGCCTCGATCTCGTCCGCGATCCTCACGGCGCCGGCGCGCAGCTGCTCGAGGGTGGGGTCCGGCTGCTCGAGGCCGGGATCCGGTGGCTCCGCGAGGGGGAAGAAGGCGTTGATGCCGATGTAGTCGAGAGCATCCCAGAACTCGACCCGGTCGTACTCCTCCCACCAGTTCGCCGCGTACGTCAGCGGCCCCGGGTAGGCCTCGCGCACTCGTGCGATCAGCCGCCGCCAGTCCTCCGGCCGCTCCCTGGCGACGCGGGTGAGCTCGACGCCGACGCAGAAGATCTCCACCCCCTCCTCCGCCGCGATGCGGGCGTAGTGGAGGACGAAGCTCTCGTAGTGGCTCCACCACTGCTGCCAGGCCTCCTCCGTGGCCATGCCGATGGTGCCACGCCAGTGATCGCTGCTCTGCCGGCGCACCCAGACGTGGGGCTTGAGCATGACCTTGAAGCCGAGCCGGCGGGCCTCGCGGATGCCGTGGCGCAGGTGGTCGTCGGGCGGGTCTCTCCCGAAGCGCAGGTCCGCGTCGTCCACCGTGCGCTGGTAGGCGAAGGGATTGAGGGCGGCCCACTCGACGTTGACCCGGCGGAGATGCTCCAGCGCGGCCGTCGAGGTTCCGGACATCAGGTTGTCGTCGCTGCCGTAGCCATGGGTGAAGGTCATGCCCTTCTGAAAGACGGGCCGGTGCGCCGAGGGCTGGGCCCGGAGGGGCAGGGCCCAAACCAGGCAGACCCAGGCCAGGAAGAGCGCGAACGCGGGACGGGCGGCGGCGCTCACCGAAACAGCCCCTGGAGACGGTCGGTACGCGAGACTTTGGGCAGGTACCCCCGCAAGCGGCCCTCGCCGACCGGCACGGCCCGGCAGACGGGGTGGCTGCCGTAGAAGCAGATGACCTCTCCCGCCGGCGGCGAGGGCAGGGCCACCTCCTCCCCGCGGAAGAGCCCCGCCACCTGCGGCCAGGAGAGGTCCAGGCGCCGCTCCGGCACGAGGTGCCCCCAGAGAGCCACGGCCTGCTGCGACAGATGCAGGGCCCCCTTGTGCAGACCGGCCACGCGCATCCCGGTACGCACGAACCACGGGAATTCCCCCTGGAGCCGGGCGGCCCCCGCGGGCCTCAGGTGGAGGTGCCGCCGGCCGGCGACCAGCTCCTGGCCGGCGGGGACCTCCGGCGCGAATCCCCAGCGCTCGACGATCCTGTCCGCCATGCCGGCGGGATCGGGGTCAGGGGGAGGCCCGGCCAGCCGTCGACCCGCGTCGCCCTCGACCGGCTCCCACTCGGTGGCCCCCCGCTTGCCCACGGCCGCGACGAAGGCCCCCTCGGTAGCGTGCTCGTGGGGCCACACGCGGACGCACCCTCCGAAGGCGGGGGGATAGCGGGCGGCGGCATCCGCCGCCAGGCCGGATGCCGCCACCGCGGCTGCCGGCTCGATGTGGACGAGCTCCCCGTACCTCTTCACCAGCCCCAGGAGGACGTCCTCGTTCTCCTCCGTCGACAACGAACAGGTCGAGTAGACGAGACGGCCCCCCGGCCGCAGCATGTGGAATGCGGCCCTCAGGAGGCCGACCTGCTGCACGCTCTTGCGGCGGGCGTCCTCGGGCGACCACCAGGCGAGCATGTGCCGGTCCTTGCACAAGATGCCGTCGCCGGAGCAGGGAGCGTCCAGCAGGACGCGGTCGAAGACGTTGTGGAACCAGCGCGCCATCATCGACCCCGGGGCCCCGGTGATCAGAGTGTTGTGGGCTCCGCAACGCTCGAGGTGGCCCACGAGCGCCGGCCGGCGCCGGGCGCCGGGCTCGTTGGCGACCAGGAGCCCGCTGTTGCCGAGGGCCGCGGCGATCTGCGTCGCCTTGCCGCCGGGGGCCGCGGCCATGTCGAGGACGAGCTGGCCCGGGCGGGGATCGAGGACGACGACCGCGAGGGTGGTGGCCTTGGCCTGGACGTACAAGCCTCCGAGGCGGTACTCCAGGCTGTGGCCGACGGCGGCGGACATGTCCGCCGGCAGGGTGAAGGCGTCGGGGGACCAGGGCACTCCTTCGGCCTTCTCCACCAGCGATCCACGCAGGCCCTCCGCCATCGGCAGCAGGGAGTTGAGCCGTACGCACGTGGAGGGCTCGGCCACCATCGCGGCTCGGAAGGCCGATGACCGCCCCGGGTCGGGCAGGAGTCGCTGCAGATGGGCCAGCAGCGCCTCCTGACGTTCCTCCTCCGGGCGCTCCAGGCCCCGCCGGCCCGAGCCTTCTTTGCACCTGCCCTGTGTTGTCGCGTTATTCATCGGTGACGCGCACCCCACGCGCGGGATGTTAATTTCCGCCCTCTCCCAGATTCAGCAAGGACCCCGTTGGCAGCCGGCGATACCTACATCGTCAGCGACCTCCACCTGGGCAGCGCCTACTTCCGCCACGAGAGTTTCCTGCGCTTTCTCAGGGAGCTTCCGGAGGGGGTGCGGCTCGTCCTCAACGGCGACACCATCGACGACCCGGCCGATCCGCTGCCGCCCGAGCACGAGCAGGTGCTGCACCGCCTGGTGGAGGAGTCCTCCCGGCGCCCCGTGGTCTTCGTCTACGGGAACCACGACGAGGGCTTCGGCCTCGACGAGCCCGGCGGGATCGAGTTCGTGCACCGGCTGACGGTGGACGGGCGGCTTCTGGTCGTGCACGGCGACAAGCTCGACGGAGTGATGCCGCGCCATCCCTGGTTCATCGCGGCCTTCAGGCGCTTCCACCGGTTGCGGGTCCGCCTCGGGCTGGAGGATGTCCACGTGGCCCACTACGCCAAGAGCTGGCGCCTCCTGTACCGGGTGCTCAACGACCACGTCGCCCACCGCGCCCTGGACACCGCCCGGGCCCAGGGGCTGCGGGCGATCACCTGCGGACATACCCACGCTCCGATGGATCTGGAGCACGACGGGCGACGCTATCTGAACACCGGGGCCTGGACCGAAGAGCCCCACCACTACGTCGCGGTCTCGGGCGGCCGGATCGAGTTGAAGGTCTATCCGAATGGCGCCTGACCGGCGCCGGGGCGGCACCATCCCACGACTCCGCCGAACCCGCCGGGCGCTCTTCCTCCTCTCGCTGATCTGCGCCTCCTCCACGACGGCGCAGCCCGCGCCCCTGCGCTGGCCCCTCGACCTGAAGCCGGCGGCCCTCTCCTCCACCTTCGGCGAGACCCGCAGCTCCTCCTTCCACGCGGGGGTGGACCTGAAGACCTGGGGCAAGACCGGGTTCCAGGTGCACGCCGTGGCCGACGGATGGGTGGAGCGGCTGCGCACCAGTCCATGGGGATACGGCCTCGCCCTGTACCAGCGGCTCGATGACGGGCGCGTCGTCGTCTACGCCCACTTGGAGAGGTTCTTCGCGCCGGCGGCCGAGCGGGTCCGTGCCGAGCAGCGCCGCACCCGGCAGTACACCGTCGATCTCTGGCTCGAGAAGGGGGACATCCGGATTCGCCGGGGCCAGGGGATCGCCTGGACCGGCCAGAGCGGCGCGGGCCCGCCGCACCTGCACCTGGAGATCCGCGACGCCGCCAACGCACCGGTGAACCCCCTGCTCCAGGGTATCGGACCCGTGGCCGACACGACGCCGCCGGTGCTCCGAGGCCTGATGCTCCTGCCCATCGGGCCCGGGTCCACCGTGGACGGCGGCCACCTCCGCCGGCAGGTTCCCCTGAGCGCCTCCGGCCGAGGCCGCTTCGTCGCCGCGCGGGAAGTGTCGGCCTGGGGGCGTCTCGGGATCGGGGTGAACTCCCACGACCAGGCCGACGAGGCGCCCAACAAGCTCGCCGTCCTGGTCCACGAGCTGCACGTCGACGGCCAGCGGCTCCTGCGCTCGCGCTACCGCCGCTTCACCTACGCCGACAGGCACCAGATGGCCCTCGACCGCCTGCGCCTCGAGGGCGGAGTCTACAGCCTGCTGTACCGCCGGCCCGGCAACCGGCTCTCCTTCTACGAGACCGACGGTGGCGGCGACGGCACCGTCACCTGCGGCCCCGGAGGCCTGGAGGCGGGTACACACCGGATCGAGGTGCGGGCGAGCGACGCCGCCGGCAACGAGAGCCGCGCCGCCTTGAGCCTGCGCTGCTCCCCACCGCCGAGGGTCCGCTGGGCACGGCTGACCGAGTCGTCGGAGGGAGGCTTCCTGGACGCCGACCTGGCCATGGACGGCGGCGGCCGGCTCGCCGTCACCCTGTCGAGCTCCCCCGACGGCGAGGGCTGGAACGAGGTCCTCGTCGGGGAGGTGCCGGGCAGCGACGGCCCCTTCACCTGGGAGCTGCCCGGCCGGTCGCCGTTCTGGCGGCTGTCGCTGCGGGCCGGCGATGCCCCCTCGGAGTCCGTGGTCCTGGCCTTTGCTGGCGAAGCCGCCTCCCCCCGGCCCCCGGCCCTGCAAGTCACGGCCGAGGCGAGGACCGAGCACGCCCTGATCGACATCGAGGCCGGCGGTCCTGTCTCCGGCCTTCCCCTCGTCCAGATCGCGGGTTCGCCGGCGCAAATACCCGTCCGGCAGGTCGGCGAGTGGACCTATCGGGCGGTCGTACCCCTGCCCGGGCCGGAAGTGCACCCCGTTCTGGTGAGCGTCACCGCCAGGGGCGCCGGCGGCAACCGGTCGCGGCAGGACCTGGCCCTCTCCGGCCAGCGTCTGCGCCCCGGGGCTCGGGCGACCCTGAGCTACCTGGAGGACCACGTGCGGCTCCAGGCCTCGGCGGGCTCCGCCTACCAGCCCCTCGCTCCCCAGGCCCGGCGGTTCACCCCGAAGGCGTCCAAGGGCCTGCGCGCCACCGCTCTCGGCTGCCGGCTCGGTCCCGCCGACGCCGCCTTCGACGAGCCCCTTCGATTGTCGTTGCGGGTTCCGGCGGGCGTTCCGCTCGAGAAGGCCGGAGTCTACTCCTCCGCCAACGGCCGGGGGCGCTGGGGGTTCCGGGGCAACGACCGGCAGGAGGGAGGGCGCTACGTGACGGCGAAGGTTCGCGCTCTTGGGCACTTCGCCGTGATGATTGACGAGACGCCGCCGGAGGTGAGCAGCGTGCGGCCGACACAGGGCTCCACCGTGACGACCCCCCGGTTCTCGGCGCGGGTCCTCGACCACGGCTCCGGCATCGGCCGCGAGAAAGATCTGGTCCTCGAGCTCGACGGGAAGCGCCTCATCTCGGAGTACGATCCCGAGGCGGCCCGGGTGACGGCCGTACCCGACGCCCCCCTCGCGCCGGGACCCCACACGCTCGTGATCACGGTGCGCGACCGGGTCGCCAACGAGACCCGGCGGCAGGTGACCTTCACCTCGCGGTAGCGGTGCGCGCGGCTAGGACTCCAGCCTGTCGATCAGCTCGCGGGCGACCCCCCGAAGGGCGATGGCCGCAGCAGCCTCTGGATGGGAGAGGACGGTGGGCGCGCCCTCGTCCGCATCGTCCCGCAGACGCGGATCGAGGGGGATCTCCCCGAGGAAGGGGATGCCCCGTCCGGCCGCGGCCGCCGCCCCGCCCCCGTGCCCGTAGGGATGGCTGTCGCCGCCGCAGGAAGGGCACTCGAAGGTGCACATGTTCTCGAGCAGACCGAGGATGGGGACGTCGGTCTGGCGGAACATCTGAACGCCCCGGGCCACGTCTTCCAGGGCGAGGGTTGACGGCGTGGTGACGATGACGGCGCCGGTGAGAGGCGCGGTCTGCGTCAGGGTGAGCTGCACGTCCCCGGTGCCGGGAGGCAGGTCGAGGAGGAGGACATCGAGTTCCCCCCACTCCACCCAGAACAGAAACTGGGTGACCATCTTGGCCAGCATGGGGCCCCGCCAGATGACCGGAACCCCGGCTTCGACAAGCAGTCCCATGGAGATGACGCGCACACCGGCGGCCTCGGCCGGGCGGATGCGCTGGGTGCGGGGAACCGCCTCGGCGCGGCCGGATACGCCAAGCATGCCGGGGATGTTCGGCCCGTAGATGTCGGCGTCCATCAGCCCGACGCGGCGGCCCTCGGCGGCCATGGCCACCGCCAGGTTGGCGCTCACGGTGGACTTGCCCACGCCTCCCTTGCCGCTCGATACGGCGAGCATATCTTTCACGCCTTCAACGACTTGACGATTGTGGGTCTGAATTTGAGCCATCCCTTGTACCGCCGGGGAATATCCCTTTGAGCCGGGGCCATGGCAAGACACTCCGGCCGCTGATGGCCCTCGCCGCCATGGGACTGCTGTCCACCTGCCTCCTGTGGACCGCCTGCACCAGCGTCTCCCAGATGAAGAACCGCTACGAAGCGGGCGACGAAAGCCAGTACGACAAGATCCTCGAGGTGGCCGGCCGCCCGGATTATCCGTACGCCACCCGCAAGAGTGCGGTCAAGGTCCTTGGCGAGATCGGCGATCCTCGCGCCGTGCCCACCCTGATCAACATCCTGCGCGAGCTGTCCCAGCGCACCACCCTTCAGCAGGAGGCCATGATCGCCCTCGGCAGCATCGGCGACAGCTCGGCCGTCGCCGAGATCGGGCGCCTCCTCGACCGCAGCCTCAGCAGCTCCGGCGAGGAGTTGCGCATGGTGGCCATGCAGGTGCTGGGGCAGATCGGGGGGACCGAGGCGGCCGAGATCCTGCTCAACGCCCTGTCCTACTACGACCGGGCCATGCTGATGGAGGAGAGCCGCAGCCTGAGAGGCGTGTTCACCGGCGACGATCAGGGCCTCCGCGCCCTGCAGGACTCCCTGCGCCGCCCATTCGGCCTCACCGGCCAGGGCCCGGGCCTCCTCCCCGGCCAGCAGGGTCCAGTCGGCGGCTTCTTCGGTCCCGGCAGCGGCCCTTCCGGGCTGAGAGCCGAGGACACGACGCCCAAGGAGCGGGATCTCGCCCACCAGTCCCTGGTACGCGTCGGCGACCCCGCTCTCCCCGTCATCGAGCGGCACATGGCGCAGCGCGAAACCACGGTTACCCTGCGCAACGAGCTGGTCGAGATCGTCGAGCAGATCCGCCAAGGGCAGGATTCCGCCCCGGGTGAGGCAGGTTGACTTCGGCCGGGGTGCCCGGCTATAATAGCGCGTCTTTTTCCGGCGGATCCCCCTTCGCCCACCGCCGAGCCGAGCCGCCCCTTCCGACCTTCATGACCGACGACATCAGCCGCATCCTCAAGGCCTGGACCTACGAGCCCGGGGAGTTGTGCGTCCGCAAGATCACGTCCGAGGACGGGCGCGACCTGATCCAGATCCGCATGGATCTGGGCATCATGCAATTGGAGTGGTCGGGGCGCCCCGACGGGGCCATCGTGCACGACCAGCCGTCGCTGCTCGACCACTACCGGGCCGAGCGTCGGCGCCACCACTCCTCGGGGAGCTCGGAGCCCTTCGTGTTGGGGCGGGAGGACTGCTGGGCCCTGGGCCAGGAGGCCATGCAGTACTACTGGCGCCGCATCAGCTTCTTCGAGCTGAAGCAGTACGAGCTGGCCGAGCAGGACGCTGTGCACAACCTGGGCATTCTCGACCTGTGCGGGGAGTTCGGCGAGCACGAGGAGGACCGGCAGATCCGTGACCAGTACCGGGTCTTCGTCACCGCCCACCGCATCCAGGCGCGGGCCCTGAAGCATCTGGAGGAGGAGGACCACGGCAAGGCCCTTGCCGTCATCCGCGCGGGCATCACCGAGGTGGAAGGCATCCTGAGGAATAGCGGCGGCCCGGAGGCCATGGAGACCTGCACCGAGCTGGTCTTCCTGCGAGACTGGGAGCAGGAGGTCGAGGACAACCGGCCCCGGTCGCGAAGCGAGCAGTTGCGGGTCGACCTGGAGGCCGCGGTGGAGGAGGAGGAGTTCGAGCTGGCCGCGTCGCTGCGGGACAGGCTCAGGGAGATGGATACCGGCCGGGCCCACGGGCCACGGTAGGGGGAGAGGCGGGGGAAATGGCGAAACGGGTAGCACTGAACAAGCGGGACCGCGAGAAGATGAAGAAGTACCTCCTCGCGCGGCGGTCCGACATCCTGGACGACCTCGACGGCACCGAGCAGGAGATCGACACCCTGCAGGACCCCAAGGCCGACGACCTCGACCGGGCCGTGGAGGCCGGCGCCATGGAGCTGCTCGTCGCCCTTGGCGATACCGAGCGCCGCGAGCTCGAGGAGATCACCCTGGCCCTGGAGAAGCTGGAGACCGGCACCTACGGGGAGTGCGAAGCCTGCCTGGAGACGCCCCTGAACCTGTGCGAGGGATGCCCCTTCATCCCCAAGTTGCGGCTCGAGGCATTGCCCACGGCGCGCCTCTGCGTCGCCTGCCAGGAGGCGCAGGAGCAGAACCGCATCCCCACCTACACGAAGCTGCGGCCTCGGCGCGCCATCTTCCAGGACGGCGAGGAGTTTTCCCACCCCCTGATGGACAACAACGACAAGGACTGAGGGTCCGCCTCCGGTAGGGGACGGCTATCCGTCCCCGGCCACCAACTCCTTCGGTTCCGCCATCGTCGCCAGGCGCAGATCCTGCAGGGCCCTCTGGTAGGAGACCACGGCGTTGAGCGCCGAGGTACGCGCCTGGGTGAGATCGGTCTGCGCGTCGAGAAGCTCCTGGCTGTTGGCCAGGCCGAGCTCGAACCGGCTCTGCTCAACCTCGAAGGTCCGCTCCGCCACCTCCAGGGCTGAATTCAACAGCCGGATCTGGCGCTCCGCTTCCTGCACCGAGCGCACCGCCTCCCGCACCTCCAGCACCACCTGCTGGCGCACCTGCTCCGCCGTGAGCTCCCTCTGTTCCAGGTCGATCTCCGCCTGGCGCACCACGCCCCGGCGCCGACCGCCGTCGACGAGGGGCAGGCCCACGCGGATGTTGGCCGAGATGAGGCTGCGCTCCAGTGTCCGCCCCACGTCGTAGGGGTCGGGTCCGCGGCCGGTCAGGTTGACCCGGGCGCTCAGGGAGGCGGACGGACCCATGCTCTGGGCGGTTCGCTTCAAGTCCAGATGGGCGATTCGCT
The DNA here is from genome assembly GCA_964291625.2 of Candidatus Latescibacterota bacterium. Lineage (GTDB taxonomy): Bacteria > Latescibacterota > UBA2968 > UBA8231 > UBA8231 > UBA8231. Next base: position 2,470,064 of record OZ220089.1, read on the forward strand.
GCCGCAGGCGCTGCTGCTCCATGTCGGTGCGCCGCACCAGGGCGACGGCGACGGCGGTCTCCTCGTCGACGGCCAGGATGGTGAAGTCGACCCTGGTGCTCACCGCCAGGGGGGCCTCGACGTCCATGGCCAGCACCTGCCGGAGGGCGTCGCGCCGGGACTCGATCCGGGTCGTCGCCTCGGCGTACTCTGCCTGGGCGCGCAACTCGTCGACCTCGAGCCGCAGCGCCTCGACCTCGGCGATGAGGCCGATCTCGAACTTGCGCCGGGCCAGTTCGAGGGCCGCCTGGGACTGATCCAGCCGCTGTTTCTGGATCTCCAGCTGACGGACGCCCTGGACCAGGTCGTAGTAGACGTTGACCACCCGGGACTCGAGCTGCACCCGTTGCCGTTGCAGGGTGGACAGCCCCGCGGCGTAGGACAGCTCGGCCGTGCGCAGTTGCAGCTCCTCCTCGGGATCGGTCAGGATCTCCTGCTCGTAGGCGAGGCTCAAGTCGGCGCTGTACTCCCGAAAGTCCTGGCGCCGATTGGAGCTGAAGTCGTTGCGGAACCCGGAACCGATGAGCGAGAACTCGCCGATGTTCCGGAACCGCTGGGACAGGCTGACCCGCCCCTCGTAGTCGAGGCGCGTGTCCTCCTGGCGGATGCGGGCCAGCAGGGCCTCGTTGTCGATGACGTCCCGCCTCTCGCTGTAGCTGGGCAGGGTCAGGTCGGCGTTGACGTTGGCCTCGAAGGGTGCCCGGGCGGCGCGCAGGCGCTCCCGGCCGGCGGCCAGAGTCGCCCGGTCGATCCTGTGGTCGAGGTTGTTCCGGTAGGCCAGGACCAGGCACTCCGGCAACGTGAGGGTATCCGGAGTCGCGGCGACGGCGCCGGAGGGCTCCTCCCCGTGGGCGGCCGCGCTGAGCAGGCACACCAGAAGGGCCCCCATGGCCAAGGGCCGCACCGAGTTGCGACGGGCTCGCATACTGTTTCGATATAAGCAAAAGGGTGGACTTCCTCAATCGGGTTCCAGCTTGACTTGCCGTTCGCCGGCCGTGTTGTTTTTTCGGTACCCCGCCCGCTTCAGCGGCTCCGCCAAACCCGAAACGACGATGGACCCATGGCCCTGTACGTAGTCACCGGAGGCGCCGGCTTCATCGGTTCGCATCTCGTGGAGGCGCTGCTCGAAGGCGGGGACCGCGTCCGCGTGTTCGACGATTTCTCCACGGGCCGGCGCGAGAACCTGGAGCCTTTCCTCGGCCGCATCGACCTGATCGAGGGGGATCTGCGCCGACTCGACGACCTGCGCCGCGCCTTCGACGGCGCCCACTACGTCCTCCACCAGGCGGCCCTGAGCTCGGTTCCCCGGTCGGTCGACGACCCGCTGTCCACGAACGAGGTCAACGTGGGCGGCACCCTGAACGTGCTCCAGGCGGCCCGGGAATCGGGAGTGAGGCGGGTGGTGAACGCGTCGTCCTCCTCGGTGTACGGCGATCTCGACGACTTCCCGCTGCGGGAGGAAGCCGGCACCGAACCGATGTCGCCGTACGCGGTCTCGAAGCTGGCGGGGGAGAAGTACTGCAAGGTCTTCACCAGTCTCCATGGTCTCGAGACCGTCTCCCTGCGCTACTTCAACGTCTTCGGCCCCCGCATGGATCCCATGTCGGACTACGCCGCCTTCGTGGCCATTTTCACCGCCGGGCTGCTCCAAGGCCGGCCCCTGACGGTCTTCGGCGACGGGTCCATCGCCCGGGATTGGACTTTCGTCGACAACGTGGTCGACGCCAACCTGCGCGCCGCCACCGCCGAGGAGGCATCGGGCGAGTCCTTCAACGTCGCCTGCGGCGCCTGCTGGTCGCTGAACGAGGTGATCGAGGTGCTCCGTGACCTGACCGACGTGGACGGCGACATCCGCTATGGGCCGGGGCGGCCGGGAGACGTGGCCAAGACCCTGGCCTCCACCGAGAAGGCGCAGCGGCTGCTGGGCTACGAGCCGGCGGTGGCCGCTCGCGAGGGACTCGAGCGCACCGTGGCCTGGTTCCGCGTGCACGGCCTCAACGGCCGCCTGGGAACCTGAAGAGGCCGCCGACGCCGCCGGGCATGGGGAGAGTGACGCGTGATCGAGCAGGCCCGGAGGGTACTGGTCCTCGCCCCGCATACGGATGACGGTGAGTTCGGTTGCGGAGCCACGATGGCGCGGTTGATCGGCGACGGAGTCCGGGTCAAGTATGTCGCCTTCTCCATCTCGGAGGAGTCGGTCTCCGACGATCTGCCGCGGGACATCCTGGCCACGGAGGTATCGAAGGCGGCCTCCGTCCTGGGCATCGGGCCGGAGGACCTGGTCGTGGAGAGATTCCCGGTGCGCCACTTCCCCAGCCACCGGCAGGGGATCCTCGAACGGATGGTGGACCTCAACAACGAGTACGATCCGGACCTCGTCTTCATCCCTTCGCCGAACGATACCCACCAGGACCACCAGGTGGTTGCCCAGGAGGGCTTTCGTGCCTTCAAGAAGACCAGCCTCCTCGGCTACGAGGTGCCTTGGAACAACCTGACCTTCAACACCAACGCCTTCTGCGTCGTCACCGAGGACCACATGCGGACGAAGCTGAAGGCTTGAAGTGCTACTACTCCCAGCTGGGGCGCCACTACGTCAACGACGAGTTCATCCTGAGCTGGGCTCGGACCCGGGGAGGACAGATCGGCGAAGCCTTCGCGGAGAGCTTCGAGGTGATCCGGTGGAGACTCTGATCCCCGACCGGATGCCCGCGCCGGGGTGACGCCGCCTTGACCCGCTGGACCGCCAGGGCCGGCGTCGCCCTCCTCTCCGCCGCGGTGGTCCTGATCCTGGCGGAAATACTGCTGCCCCTGATCCTCACCCTCGAGCAGGCGACGTTGCGGTACGACGCGCTCCTCGGCTTCCGCGGGCGGCCTCACCTCGACATCGCCTGGACCCGGGAGATGGAAGGGGCAGAGAGCCGGGTGAGGACCAACCGCCTGGGATTCCACGATCACGAGCGCGACATGGCCCCGTCCCCCGGCACCCGGCGGATCCTCTTTCTCGGCGACTCGTTCCTCGAGGCCTACCAGTCAGGCATCGACGAGAACTTCTCCCAGCGCCTGGCGCGGAACCTGGCGCGCGGCGGCGAGGTGAGGGTGGAGGCCCTGAACTGGGGCGTCCACGGCTACGGCCTCGGTTCCCACTTCCTCAGCGTCCGCGAACATGTCGCGGCCTGGAAACCGGACACGGTGGTCCTCGTCCTGTTCCTCGGCAACGACCTGCAGGACAACTACGCTCCTCTCGCCTCGGCCTCGGTCCCCCGTTTCGAGGTTGTGGCCGACTCCCTGGTCTACTCCCCGGCGCCGCCGTACACCCTGCGGTTCTGGCTGCGCGACAACGTCCTGGCGCGCTCCGCCACCGCCCGGCTGGTCTGGATGTACGGGGTCAAGAGCCGCCCGGAGATCGCGGCCGTGGCCCGCGGGGCGGGCCTGATCGCCTCGCCGGAGAGCAGGACCACCGATGACCACCTGGCGGGGATGACCGCCCTGGCCCGGCCGCTGCTGGACGGGATCGCCGCCCACCTGCGGATACAGGGGATCGGCCTCTTCGTGTACCTGATCCCCGATCCCCTGCTGGTGCGGGACGTCATCGACATCCGCCGCCACCGCCGCGACCCGGGCGCCCCCGTGCCCGTCTACCGCAGGGACAGGGAGTTCATCGAGTCCCGGGTTCTGGACGCGCTGGCGCAACTGCGGATCGATCACGTCCATCCCCGGGAGCGGTTCATCGAGCACATCGAGGCGGGCCGGGAGATCTACCGGGGCGGCTACGGACACTTCACAGCCCTCGGCCACGAACTGTCGGCGCGGATCCTGACCCGCCACCTCGCCCCGTCCCTCGACCCCTCTAGCCCCGCCCCCGTCCGGAGATGAACATGCCGCGGTCAGCCCACAGAATCATCGACGCCCACATCCACGTCTGGACCGACGACTTCGCCCGCTACCCGCTGGCCCCGGGGATCAAGGAGGAGGACCTCTGGCTCCCTACCTTCACCCCCCAGGAGTACTTCCGCTACAGCCGCGCCGTCGGCGACGTTCGCGTCAACCTCGTGCAGATGACCTGGTACGGGACGGATCACAGCTACATCCTCGACCTGATCGCCGCCGACCCCGAGACGTTTTCCGGCACCGGGATCGTCAGCCTCGACGACCCCGCCCCGGACCGGACCATGCTCGACCTCGCGGGGAAGGGATGCCGTGCCTTCCGGGAGCCTCCGTCGCACCTCGAACACCCGGCCTTCGAGAAGCTGTTCTCCACCGGGGCGGACCAGAACCTCGCCATCAGCTTCAACATGCGCGTCGACCGGCTGCCCGCCCTGGACCGTCTGTGCACCCGCCACCCCGAGACCCCGGTGATCCTCGACCACGTCTGCCACGTCGGCATCAGGGAAGCTGACTACAGCGAGGACGATCTCGAGGCCCTGCTCCGCTTCGCCAGGCACAGGAAGGTGATGGTCAAGATCGGACCGCTTCAGGCACTATGCTCCCGGCGTGCTCCCTACCTCGACGCGCTCCCCCTCATACAGCGCGTCGTGGAGTCCTACGGGGCCGATCGCTGCATGTGGGAGAGCGACAGCGGCGGACCGATCACAATGGAGGATCCCATGACGGACTATCCGGCGGCGGTGGCCCTCATCCGGGATCACGCCAGCTTCCTCAGCCAGGCCGAGAGGGAGGCGCTCCTGTGGGGGACGGCGGAGGGCTTCTTCTTCCGCGGGAGGAGTTGAACCCATGGCCGCCGAAACGATGCCGAGGAACCCTCTCCTGGCCGTGGTGAGCGACCCCGACGCGGCGCGCGTGCTCGACGGACCGTCGCACGTGCTCGCCCGGGCGACCCGTCCTGACTTCCTCGACAACCCACGCTCCCCGGTGGAGTGGTCGGCGGGCGACTGGAGCGACCTGGAGGCCGAGCGGGACGACCTGCTCGACCTGGCGGCGGTGGAAGAGCAGTTCGACCGCGGCGACTTCCTCCTGGATGGGTACGCTGTCTTCGAAGGGGTCGTCAGGCCCAGGGCCCGCGAGCGCTGGCTGGCGGCGCTGGCACGGGGACAGTTCCTCAACGACACGCTGCTCCGGGCCGACTGGTCGGCGATCGACTGGCACGGCCTCGGCCGCCGGCCGCCGTGGGAGAAGGTCCCCGCCGCGCACCTGGAGAAGGCCCTCGGGGGCAGTCAGAAAGTGCCCCAGGGCACCGACGCCGCGGGGGTCCTCACCCTGAGGCTGCACTCGGTCTTCGCCGAGTATTTCCCGGCCGGCCACCTGCCCTTCCTGGCCGAGGTCCTCACGCACCCGGACATGCTTGCCCTGCAGCGCCTCTGCCTCGGCAGCGATACCCTCTTCTTCGACCACAACCAGCTGCTCTCGCGTCCACCCGGCTACGCCGGCGGGGCCTGGCACAGCCATCGGCTTGGCGCCGGCTGCGACCTCGGCACGGTCCTCCCCGACGAGTACGACCGCCAGCCGAACCTGCTCCTGACCCTCTGCTATCTGAACGGCTTCGACGCCGGGGACGACGGCGGCCTCAAGATCATCCGCGGCAGCCACCTCTTCCGCGACCCGGAAGGATGCCGTGCGGAGACGGACGCGGAGATGGCCCGCGGCTGGCTCGACGGCCGGGCCCACCCGGTCACCGGCCGACCCCTCGAGATGGAGCATCTCGCCCTGCCGGAGGGATCGGTGGTCTGCTGTCTGTCCCACGCGGCCCACGGGGTGGCGCCCAAGGCTGCCGGAAGGCAGACCCGCCTGTGTTCCCTGTTCTGCTACCGGAAGCCGTGGACCGACGGGAGCGCCCAGCCCCCCTGGGAGGTGCCCCCCGTCTGGGCGGTGAAGGCCCGGCGCGGGGAGCTTCCCCCCGTCCTGACGGAACTGCTCCGCCCCAGCTTCGACCGCGCTCTGACCCGCGGCAAGACTCGTTCGGACGAGTAGCAGCCGGGGTGCGGCGATTGCCAATCCGAGGGAATTCCTTACATTCGTGCTCAAGCCGTCACGGGCCCGAGCTTCTCCCCTCGAAGGCGGTGGCGAGGAAACCGGGCGGCTTTGTCGAGTTGGCAGCAGCAGATTGCGGTAACTGAAGTTCCATCAGCTTGAGTCCGTTGCGCGCTCTGTCCAACGCTTTGTTTCACCCTTCTTGCGAAGGAGCCGGTAAGTGGCCGAGCGCGAAGTCGGAACCGTAAAATGGTTCAACGACGCCAAGGGCTACGGCTTCATTCAGCGGGCGAACGGCACCGACGTCTTCGTCCACCACTCCGCGATCCAGATGGATGGGTTCCGGACGCTGGCCGAAGGTCAGCAGGTGGAGTTCGACGTGGTGCAGGGCCAAAAGGGCCCGGCCGCTGAGCGGGTGACGGCCGCCTCTGCCTGAGGAGGCACGTCGCCCGGCGAAGTCCGAGCGAAGCGGGGTCGGTGGTTTCACCGGCCCCGTTTTCTCGTTCTGCCCCGGCGACCAGGCGGTCAGGCTTCCACCGACCCCTCCGCCCAGTCACGGGGCCGCAGGAACTCCTCGTAGAGCCGCGCCTCCGGTGTGCCGGCCTCCGGCCGCCAGTCGTAGCGCCAGCCCACCTTCGGCGGCATCGACACCAGGATCGACTCGACTCGCCCGCCGGACTGCAGCCCGAAGAGGGTGCCGCGGTCGTAGAGCAGGTTGAACTCGACGTAGCGCCCCCGCCGGTAGAGCTGGAAGTCCCGCTCGCGCCGGCCGTGGGGCGTGTCCTTGCGTCTATCCAGAATCGGCCCGTACGCCTTCATGTAGTGGTCGCCCACGGAGCGGGTGAAAGCGAAGGCCCTGTCGAAGCCGCCCTCGTCGAAGTCGTCGAAGAACAGGCCGCCGATGCCCCGGGCCTCGCCGCGGTGCTTCAGGTGGAAGTACTCGTCGCACCACTTCTTGAAGCGGGGGTACAGCGCGGGTCCGAAGGGCTCGCAGGCCGCCCGCGCCATCCGGTGCCAGTCCACCGCGTCGGCCTCGAACCCGTAGAACGGAGTCAGGTCGAAGCCGCCGCCGAACCACCACGCCGGCTCGGAAACCCCCTGGGGATCGGTGGCGAGAAAGAACCGCACATTGAGGTGGGAAGTCGGCGCGTAGGGGTTGAGGGGGTGTACGATGACGGAGACACCCATGGCCTCGAAGGCCCGTCCCGCCAGTTCCGGGCGCCGCGCCGAGGCCGCGGGGGGCAGCCGTCCGCCGGTCACGCGCGAGAGGTTGACGCCGCTCTTCTCGATCACGGCCCCGCCCTCGAGCACGCGGCTCACCCCGCCGCCGCCGTCATCGCGGCTCCAGGCGTCCTCGCGGAAGGCGGCCCCCCCTCCGTCGATCTCCTCGAGGTGGGCGCAGATGCCGTCCTGCAACCCTCGGAGATAGGAGAAGACCTCTTCGACCTCGGGCACCTTGACCCTCCCAGTCGCTTTGGGGAGATTCCGCCGCCACAACCTGCCCGCCTCTCCAGCAGGTGTCAATCCGCCGCCCGCACGCCCGAGTTCACCCAGGATCCGCCCCCATGCTGATCGGCACCCGCATCTCCCCGGACTGGCTCGAGCGACCCGACGACCTGCGTTTCCTCAAGCAGATCGGCGTCGACGTGGTCGACATCACCATGTCCCTGATCCCGGGCTACGACGAGACCGGCCGCCTCGGCCGCGAAGGGGTCGAGCGGGCCGTCGAGCTCCTCGCCGCGGCCGACCTGCGCATCGAGCGCATCAACAGCACCGGCGACATGACCCGCAGGACCTTCCTCGGACTACCCGGCTCCGAGGAGGAGCTGGACAACCTGGCCCACAACACCCGGGTCTGCTGCGACTTCGGCCTGCCCGTCCTCGGGGTGCAGTGCTTCCAGGGCGGCAGCTTCGGTCACTTTGCCGGGCCCGCCCACAGCTGGGTCGAAGGTCGGGGCGGCTACCAGTACCTGCGCTCCGACCTGTCGGAAGCGCTGCGGGACCGCCCGCCGCCGGAGGGCGCGCCCACGGCCGATCAGCTCTGGGAGCGGACCCTGCGCATCTTCGAGCGGGTCGTGCCGATCGCCGAGAGCGGCGGCGTGCTCGTCGCCATGCACGGCAACGATCCCCCCGTGCCCGCCCTCTACGGCGTACCCCAGATCCTCTACGACTTCGACTGCTTCGACCGCCTCTTCCGGGAGATCGACTCGCCGAACATGGGCATGACCTTCTGCGTCGGGACCCGCTACGAGTCGGGCCAGGACGTCTTCGAGGGCATCCGGCGTTTCGGTGAGCGCGGGAAGATCTTCCACGTCCATTTCCGCAACGTCCACGGCCGCATTCCGGTCGATGGCTGGTACGAGGAGCGCGCCCCCGACGAGGGCGATCTGTCGATGTTCGAGGTCGCCCGGGCCCTGCGGGGCGTCGGCTACGAGCGCGCAATCGATTATGACCACATCATGCGCCTGGTCGGAGACGAGGCCGGCAAGGCCTACATCGCCTTCTGCGTCGGCCACAGCAAGGGGATCCTCGAAGGGTTGCGAGGCCCGTGAAGATCGCCCTCGGCTCGGTCCTGACCGAGTGCAACCAGTTCGGGGGCTCGCCGATCGACCTCGACTGGTTCGCCCGATACGAGCTCTGCCGCGGCGACGAGGTCCTCGGCCTGGAAGCCGGCGTCGTCGGGGGGGCGCTGCAGTTCCTGCACTCGGCCGGCGCCGACGTCGCTCCCCTGATCTCGGCCAGCACCTGCCCCGGCGGCTGCATCACCGCCGACTGCTACCAGTACCTGCGGGGTGAGCTGCTCAGCCGGCTCTCGCGGGCCCTGCCCGTCGACGGGGTCCTGCTCGGCCTCCACGGAAGCGCCGTCGCCGAGGGCGCCGAGGACGTCGAAGGAGATCTGATCTCCGCGGTACGGGCCCTCGTGGGCCCCGCTGTCCCCGTGGCGGCCACCCTCGACCTGCACGCCCACGTGACCCGCGCCATGGTCGAGAACGCCCACGGCCTGGTGGCCTGGTCCACCTACCCGCACCGGGACGCCGCCGGCACCGGAGAGCGCGGCGCCCGCCTCCTCCTCGACATCGCCGGGGGACGCTGCCGCCCCGCGATGGCACTGGCCAAGGTGCCCGTCATCGTCGGGGGCATCAACGGCTCCACCGACGGAGACGGCCCCTTCGCCCGCATGATGCGGGATCTGCGCCGCGACGAAGCCGGGGCGGGCGTGCTGTCGGCCAGCCTGTTCCTCGTGCATCCCTTCCTCGACCAGCCGGACCTGGGCGGCGGCGGCCTCTTCGTCGTCGACGGCGACATGGACCGCGCCCGGCGCCTGGCCGTCGGGACGGCGCGGGACTACTGGCGCCACCGCCGCGAGCTCGAAGCCGCCGCCCTCTCGCCGGAGGCGGCGATCCGTGCCGGCCTGGAGAGCGGCGGCCGGCCCGTCGTCCTGATCGAGGCCGCCGACTGCGCCGGCGGCGGCGCATCGGGCGACAGCGTCGCCTCCCTGGCCGCCCTGCTCGCCTTGGACGACCCGCCGCCGGCCCTCCTGCCCGTGGTCGATCCCGAGGCGGCCGCGGACTGCCATCGGGCCGGCCCCGGAGCCGAGGTCTCCACTTCCCTCGGCCACAAGCTCGACCCCGCCTGGGGCCGGCCGATCAAGGTGCGCGGCCTCGTGGAGAGCCTCCACGACGGACGCTTCCGCTACACCGGCGGCATCTGGGACGGCGTGGAGGGAGAGATGGGGCCGACGGCCGTGCTGTCCATCGGAGTGGTGCGGGTGCTGGTCACCAGCCACGCCACCTACGATTGGGCCGACGAGCAGTGGAGGGCCGTGGGGATCGACCCGAGGCAGACGAAGTTCGTCGTCGCCAAGAATCCGATGAACTTCCACAACGTCTACGACGACGTGGCCGCCGCTTTCCACGTCCTCGACACCCCGGGCCCCACACCGGCCACCATCCGCAACCATCCTCTGCGGCGCATGCCCCGCCCCTATTTCCCCGTGGACGAAGAGATCCCCGGTCTGGAGCCGACGGTCTGGACGAACGCCGCTCTGCTGGCCGCGGGGACCGGCCTCTGACGGTTGCTGTCCCCGGGCGGCGTCGGTTAGCTTACGCGCCACCATGGGAATCGACTGGGTCCGCTCTCCCCGACGCCCGCGCCGGCCATCGGAGGCTGCCTGATGGCCGCGGCCCTCGGCGTCGCCATCATCGGCACCGGCCGTGTCGGCTACCAGTTCTCCTTCGGGGACCTGCCCGACAACCACGCCGAAGCCGTGGCCGCCTGCGAGGACGTGCGCCTCGTGGCCGGGGTCAATCGCGGCCTCGACAAGCTCGAGGCCTTCGGGCAGCGCTTCGGCGTCGACGCCCTCTTCCACGACTACCGGCAGATGCTGGAGCGGGCGGCGCCGGAGATCGTCGTCGTCGCCACCCATCCCGAGCTGCACTGCGAGATGGTCCTCGACTGCGCCGCGGCGCCCTCGGTGCGCGCCATCATCTGCGAGAAGCCGATGGCCCTCTCCCTGGAGGAGTGCGACCGCATGATCGCCGCCTGCGAGCGCGAGTCCGTCCTCCTGCAGGTCAACCACAACCGGCGCTGGCACCCGGAGTGGCAGCTGGCCGGCCGGCTGCTCGGCGACGGCGCCATCGGCGAGCTGATCCACATCGACTGCTTCATGGACGGCTGCAAACCGGAGCCCTCCTGGCGCTCGGAAAACGAAGGGCCCCTGCTCCACGACTACACCCACTACTTCGACCTCATGGACCTCTACGGTGGGCCCGTGACCTGGCTCTGCGGCACCGCCGAGCAGAGGACCCGCCCCTGGGCGGTGGAGGACTACGCCGCCGCCTTCCTCAAGTTCGAGAGCGGCGTCACCGGGACGATCCGGGGCGCAGAACTGACCACGTATTCTGACCACGGCTTCGAGCTGCGCGGTTCCACCGGCCTGATCCGCATGGTGGGGGAGCAGGTTCATCTGCAGCAGTCGCAGCAGGGCATGTACGAGCCCGACTCCGGGTTCCAGTGGAGCGACCTCGAGGCCGCCGAGGTCGAGCGGCCGGCGCCGGCCAGCACCTACGTCTCCGCCCTCCGGGAGTTGACCTCCGCCCTCGACGGAGAGGGTACCCTGCGCTCCGACGGCCGCGTCGGCCGCCGCTCCATGGAGCTGGTGACCGCCGTGTACCAGTCGCAGCTCACCGGCAACCGGCCCGTCACCTTCCCGCTGAACAGGCTCGACAACGGCGTCGTGGCCCTGCGACAGGCCGGCACCTTCCGCGAGCGCGGCTGACCACGTGGCCCGGACCAAGAGAAGGGCCCCGGCCCGCCCGGCGGCCCCGAAGAGGCCCAGCCGGCGGCGCCCGGTTCGGGTGGCCGTCATCGGCGCGGGAGGCCGCGCCACCAGCGCCCACTACCCGTGCCTGGTGGAACTGCCCAACTGCGATCTCCTGGCCGCCTGCGACCTCGACGAGGCCCGGCTGGAGCAGGTCTGCGACCGCTTCGGCATCCCCGGGAGGTACGGCAGCTACGAGGAGATGATCGGCGCCGAGCGGCCCGACGCCGTGTACGCCATCATGCCGCCCCAGCACCTCTACGACGTGGCCGCCACGGTGCTGGACATGGGGTGCCACCTCTTCGTCGAGAAGCCCCCCGCCGTGACCACCGAGCAGGTGCGCCAGCTGGCTGCCATCGCCCGTCGGCGGAAGGTGCTCACCGGGGTCACATTCCAGCGCCGATTCTCGCCCCTGATCCGCCAGGGCAAGGCGCGCTGCGAGGAGCGCGGACCCGTGCACACGGCCCATGCTTCGTTCTACAAGAACCAGGTCGGCGGCGACCCCTACTACAAGGGGGCCATGGACATGCTCACCTGCGACGGCATCCACGCCGTCGACACCCTGCGCTACCTGTGCGGGGGAGAGGTGGTCAGCGTGGCCTCCGACAACCGCCGCCTCGACGCCGGCCACTGGAACATCCACCTGGCCCTGGTGCGGTTCTCCTCCGGCGCCACCGGCCTGCTGCTGAACAACTTCATGGCCGGCCGGCGGAGCTTCTCGGTTGAGATCCACTCCGCCGGCGTCAGCTTCTACGGGGATCCGGAGGAGGGCGGCCAGCTCTTCGCCGACGACCGCGCCGACCCCATCGAGCGGCTCGACCCGGCGGAGCTGGCCGGCGGCAGCGAGCCCTGGCGCGCCTACGGCGCCTGGGACACCAACGCCCACTTCCTGGAGTGCCTGCGCCGCGGGGTGGCTCCCGAAACGAACTTCGAGGACGCCATCCGCACCATGGAGCTGGTGGACGCCGTCTACGGCAGCCAGATCTAGGGAGACCCGACCTGCACGAGGTCGGCGGTGATCTCCGCCTCCACCTCCTCGTCGAGGGGGTAGATCGGCCGGGTCACGTTGCGGTAGGGCAGGGACCGCAGGTTGGCGCTCGTCGACCCCGGGCAGTCGACGGGGACGATGCGGTCGGCGATGGCCTCGTAGTAGGTGCGGAACCCGTTCGGGCTCTTGCAGACTACGAGGTCGAAATCCACCGGGTTCAGCCCTCTCGACTCGAAGACGCGGCGGCCCATGATCGAGACGGGAAACTCCGTCGTCATGACGACCGTACCGCCGCTCACCAGGACCGCCGTCCGGCCCGCCCTCGAGGCCTCCCCCGACTCGGTGCGGAAGTGGCCATCGTGGAGGCTCTGCACGTAGACCTCGCACTCCACCGGCTGGTGCCGCTCGCGGTCGACCGTGCCGCCCAGGGGCACGGTGAGGCGGCTGCCGACGCCGCGCGCGAAGGCCGCCTCCACGGCGGGAGCATCGACCAGGGGCAGCAGGGCCCGCTTGCGGTACCCGGCCTCGATGAGACACCTCAGGATCCAGTTGCTGTCCCCCGAGGCGCCGCTGGAAGTCGCGTCCGCCGCGTCGGAGAACACGGTCAGCCCGGGCTCGCGGGCAGCCGCGGCCACGGCCTCTTCCACCGAGACCAGCTCGGCCTGCATGCTCCCGCGGTGCTCCCACATGAAGCGGGCCAGTTCCTCGGCCAGGTCGCGGGCCATCTGCGGCTCCCCGTCGCTGGTGACGAGGGTGTTGGAGCGCAGCTCCGGCACGTCGGTGAAGGGGTTGCCGATGTTGACCAGCGCCGACAGCCCCTTCTGCCCGGCCTCGAAGGCCTTGCAGCGGTCGATGGCCCGGCCGAAGAGCCCGGTCTCCGTGATCAGCTCGTCGCCGCGCACCAGCATGGGAAGCTTCACCCGGGCCGTCGCCGGCCGCACGCCGCCACGCAGCAGCCGCACCAGCACGGCCGCAGCACGCTGTCCCGTCCGGCGCATGTCGGTATGCGGATAGGTGTGGAGGGCCACGGTGACGTCGGCCGAGCGCACCAGGCGGTCCGTCAGAATGGCGTGCAGGTCGTAGGAGGCGACGATCGGCTTGTCCCCCATCATGCTCCGCACCTGCTCCAGGATCCGGCCCTCCGGGTCGTGCTCCTCGCAGCCGGCCATGGCGCCGTGGAAGGCGATGTAGGCCCCGTCGGCGTCCTTCGCCGCGGCGATCGCCTCCAGCATCTCGTCGGTCATGCCGTCGAGGTCAGGGGCCGGCACGGGCCCGCCCGAGGTCACGGAGGACGCCCCGTAGGTGGGGACCACGTCGACCCCCTCCCGGCTGAAGACGTCGAGGCCGCCGGCGATGTAGGTGTTGGTCCCCGCGTAGCGCTCGATCAACTCCCCGCCTTGGGAGATGTCGAAGCGGTCCCGGGTGGTGAGGCCGGGGTTGAAGTGGGACGTCTCCTGGAAGAAGAAGGCGGTCAGGACCTTCCGGCGCGCCGTCATCCTCCGCTCCGTTTCACCCGCCAGCCCCGCTCCTCCAGGGCCCGCACCAAGCGGTCCCGGTGGTCCCCCTGGATCTCGACGATCCCGTCCCGCACGGTGCCGCCCGCCCCGCACAGGGCCTTCAGCTCCCTGGCCAGCGCCTCCAGCTCATCGCCGCGGACCGTCAGGCCCGTCAGGATCGTCACCCCCTTGCCCTTGCGGCCTTTGGTCTCCCGGCCGACGCGGACGATGCCGTCCGCCGGTGCAGCCTGCGCGGCTGGCCTCCCCGTGCCGCCACGCCGCGTGTCCCTCCGACCCTTGGGCCTCTCCCCGCGGACGTCGCCAGTGCCGGTGGAGTAGACCAGCTCCGAGTTGCGGTTCCGCGCCTTCATCGGAAGTAGAGCCTCCGGGCCGTGCCGCCGAGGATGTGCTCGCGGTCCTCTGCGGTGAAGTAGTCGATCATCTCCGCCATGATCAGGTACTCGTAGTAGTTGGCCCACAGCATCCGCTCGGGGCCGAAGGCGTCGTAGACCCGGCGCAGGTACGGCCACATGTCGCGGAAGGGCAGCCCCTGGCGGGACGGGTTGTGGAGCGAGGTGCGGATGTGGACGTTCGGCAGCCGGTGCAGGTCCAGGAGGGGGCCGATGCCCTCCTCGTCCGGGCGCCCGATGTCCATCATGGCGAAGTGGTCGATGACGACGTCGACGCCGGGGTGCCGGTCCGCCATGTCGGCCACCTGGCCGATCTGCTCCGGGGCGAGGAAGATGTTGAAGGTGGCGCCGAGGTCGGCGGCCTTGCGCCACAGGGGATCGCAGACCGGGTCGTTCAGCCAGACGGCCTCGCGGTCGTAGATCGGGCTCAGCCGCAGCCCGGCGAGCCCGCCTTCGGCGACCAGCTCCTCCAGCCGCTCGGCGTTGCGCCTCTCCATCGGCGGGGGGAAAGAGCCGGGCGCCGACGAGGAGGCCGATCGCCGCGAACCGTTCCGGCCAGCGCTTCACGCAGTGCACGGCGTAGTCGTTGTTGCGGCCGTAGTAGCAGACGTGGCTGATCACGGTGCGGTCGACGCCGTGTTGCTGCATCAGCGCGATCAGGTCCTCCCCCGACTGCTCGTGATCGGGCCTCGCCCGCGGGCAGCTGGAGACGGCCGGATCGATGGGGAAGCGGTCGTCGTGCAGGACCCAGGCGTGCTCGGCGCCGTCGATGACGGGCGCGCTCACCCGCTCACCCCCCAGGAGTAGACGTGGGAACCGCTGCCGAAGTAGACGCGGCCGTCGAGGTGATCGCCGCCGGGACCGATGGGCACCGGCGACTCGGCCCGCATGCGGATGCCGAAGCGCTCGGCGCCCGCCCCCTCGTCGACGATCTCGGCCACGCCCCGCCGCAGCAGCGCGAAGCGCTCACCGGCCGGGCCGGTGACGAAGACCCGCGGCCCCTGCTGGCCGCAGGTCCGCCCAAGCTGCGCCTCCACGTCCAGCTCCTGCACAATCTGCCGCGACCCCGGGTCGAAGGCGAAGAGCCGCGCCGAGTCGGCGAACCCGAGGACCAGGCCGTCCGGCCCCAGGGACAGGTCCGTGTACGACGAGACCCCTTCCAGGACCACCCCGCGCCAGGTCACCGCTCCCTCGTCGAGGTCGACGATGACCATCTCCGCCCGCTCCGCCTTCTGCTCGCCGCCGGTGCCGGGGGCCACCGTCATGCCCACCAGCACCTGCCCGCCGGGCAGCTCCGCCAGACTGTGGGGCGCCTGCTCCGGCACCAACTCCGTGTGCTCCAGAAGCTTCCCCTCCTTCGCGATGCGGTCCCAGATCAGCAGGCCGCCGCCGGTGTACCCGTACCCCGGGGTGCCGCCGAGGACGACCCGCCGGCCGTCGGCCGTGGCCAGCAGGCAGTGGGGGCGGTTGATCGCCGGCGAGCACTGGGTCCACCAGCGCGGGTTGCCGCTCTCGTCGCCCTTCTCGGTGGCCACCCATTCCCGCGCCGGCTCCCACTCAAGCAGGAAGCCGCCCCCATAGCCGCCGACGAAGAAGCGGTCGGCGGTGGCGCGCACCGTGTTCCACTGGCCGTAGGCTTCGCGGTTCGTCCACTCGTCGGCGGCGGGGTCGTAGCGGAAGAACCGCATCGGAAAAGCGGTGCCGCCGCAGATCGTGCCGTCCGGCGCCGCCGCCAGGCCCATGATGTGGGCCCCCTCGCTGGTGTAGTCGAAGGCCATCTCGCGGCGGCTGCCGTCCGTCTCCTGGACGACCATCCGCTTCTCCACGGTGTCGCAGACCAGCAGCTTCGCCCCGTCCGGGAAGTCGCGGTGGAACAGCCCCTGGCTGCCGGTGATGATCGCCTTCGGCCGGCGGTTCTCGTGGCGCCCGATCGCCTCGGCCTCTCCCCGGTAGAGCCGCAACCACTCCCCCTCGGCGCCGGCCCTCGCCTGGCCGTAGACGCGTCCGTCCTCGTCGCGGTAGACGTGGGCCGAGCCCTGGTGGCGCTCCTCCTCGGCCAGCAGCGGCCTCGCCTCGCCGCCGTCCGGCTCGAGGGCCACGATCTGGCTCGAGGTGTTGCCCACGGCGAAGTAGATCCAGCCGCTGTCGTCGGCGGCGATGGTGCGCTGGTACTGGCGCCAGTTCTGGTGGTACACGTGTCCGTAGTCGCGGAAGGCGCGCACCGCCGGATCGAAGCAGGCGACGCCGGAGTCCGGGTAGCTGGCCAGCCAGATGCGGCCGTCGTCGTCTTCGGTCATGCCCATCGCCATCTGCGGCACCGTGCGGTGGTGGAAGGTGAACTCTCCGGCCGCCGGATCGTACTCGCAGAAGTGGCTGTTGAAGTGGGTGTAGAACCGGTTCCGGGTCGACAGGATCGAGGCGAAGGGGCAGTCGCCGCCCGGGTCGAAGGGCACGGGCACCTCCAGGGACTCGCCGGTGCCCGCGTCGATCTGCAGCAGCGCGTAGCAGCCGCGGTGGTCGTAGAGCCAGAGCAGCACCACGTTGCGGCCGCCGCCGTCGACCGTGGCCGCCGTCCCGCGGTGGTTGCTCACCGGTGTGGCCACCCCGTGGTGGAGGAAGCCGTTGCCCAGATCTTCTCTCATGATGTCCTCCCGGCGCGCACCACGCCGCCGTCCTTGACCCGCTCCCAGAGACCTGCCCACTCCTTGGTGCCGTCGTCCTCCCGGGCCGGCTCCACCCGCACGCCCTCCGACCATCCCGGGCCAGCCTCCGCCATCCCGGCGCCCATGACGCCGGTGTGCACCCGGGTCCCGTCCGGGAAGACCACGGTGTTGATGATCCGAGGCCTCGGGTGGACGTAGACCTGCCCCGGCGCCAGCGCGTCGAGCGCCTGCCCGGGCACGCGGAACCGCTCCACCGCCTCCTCGTCGATCTCGACGCCCAGTCTCGGGCCCTCGGGCACGGGCTGGTAGCCGCCGCTCACGGTCACCGGCTTCGTCAGCAGATGATCGGTGTAGAGGTTGATGCAGCTGATCGTCGGCCAGGTGGCGTGGCTGAGCACGGCGCCGAGATGGGCGGCCCAGGTGGTGGTCAGGCCGTTGCCGACCAGCTGCAGCCAGAACGGCATCTGGGCCCCGGCGGCCAGCGCCCCCTGGCCCATCACCCGGGAGGCCCCGCCGTTGATCACGAAGCCGTCGCAGACCTCCTCGCGAACGGCCGTGACGTAGGGCGGATTGCCGAAGTGCATGGCGATGGGCCGCGGCACCGAGCGGCGGATCTGGCGGTTCCCGGCCACGTCGTTCTGGGGGATCGGCGTCTCGAACATGGCCACCCGGTCGCAGGCGGCCAGGCGGGTCAGCACCGGCACGGCCTGGGCGGCGTTGACCAGCATGCCGTTGGGGTCCAGATCCAGCTTGAAGTGGGGCGGCGTGGCCCCCGTCACCGCCTCGACCTGGGCGTACACGTCCCACCAAGGGCGCGGCTTGTTCTTGAAACTGGTGTACCCGGCGGCCACCGCGTCCCGGGCCTCGGCGGCCCAGTCCTCCGGCGAGGCGTGGCTGCACCACCACGAGATCGGCGTGGCATCCCGCACCCTGGCGCCCAGCAGCCGGTGCACCGGGACCTCGGCGATCCGTCCCACGAGGTCGAAGAGGGCCATCTGCAGGCCGGCGCCCAGGCCGTCGTCCCACAGCAGCTCCGCCGCGCTGCCGCCGGTGACGCGGCGGACGCCTGCGTCGGTCACCCGCTGATGGGTGTAGTGGACGACGGTCTCGCCCCAGCCCACGTGGCCGCTCTCGGCCGTGACGCGGCACAGCTCCAGGATCGACCAGTTGTACACGGTGCGCTGCGTGATGCGCTGCTGGCGTTCGGTGAACGGCACGTCCACCAGGATCCGCTCCACTTCTCTCACTCTCATGGGATCAACCTCCCGACGTCGTCGCCGCTGGCCTGGCACCAGGCCCGCAGCCGCTCGCGGCAGGCCTCCAACTCATCGCCGTGGCGGGCCTCCACGGCGAGGTTGACCATCTCCCCCGGGTCGGAGTCCAGGTCGACGAGCTGCTCCCGGCCGCGGCCGAGGGCGTAGACGCTGTACTTGCGGCGCTCGCCCACCAGGGCCCGGGCCAGCGCCGGTCCGCCGGGGCCGTCGCCGATGCCTGTGATCGTCTCCACCACCAACTCCCGCCGCCAGTCCGGGGGCGGCTCTCCCGCCAGCAGGGGCCCGAGGCTGCGCCCCGCCAGGTCCTCGGGGGCCTCGGCGCCGGCGGCCTCGCAGATCGTCGGCAGCAGGTCGAGTCCGTTGGAGACCAGCCGCTCCTCCACGCGGCCTCCTCCCCGCACGCCGGGGCCGCGGGCCAGCAGCGGCACCCGGATCACCTCCTCCCACAAGGCCGTCTTGCCGTTCCAGCGGTGGGCGCCGTGACCGTCGCCGTGATCTGAGGTGAGCAGGATCAGGGTGTCGTCCCACCGCCCGGCGTCGCGCACCGCCTCCAGGAGGCGGCCGATCTCGGCGTCCACCTTCTCCACGATGCGGAAGTACTGGTGCCGGAAGCGCCGCCACTCCTCGGCCGTGAATCCCGCCGCCGCGTAGACCCGCCGCGTGTGGGCCTGCACCCAGCGGAGGATCTCCGGGCCGTACGGCGGCTCCTCGAGGTTGGCCGGCAGGTTCGGGCACTCGGCCAGCGACGCCGGCCCGGGCACCGGCCCCTGGGGCAGCGGCTGCGAGCGCGCCAGCTGGCAGACGTCGTGGGGATTCAGGAAGGAGGCGAAGAGGAAGAAGGGCTCCCCGCCGGACCTCAGGAACCCGGCCGAGGCCTCGGGGATCTCGTCGTCCCGGGGCCCGCACAGCACCTCCAGGCCGGCCTCCTCCGGCGTGATGCCGGGGACGTGCCACTTGCCGGCCAGGGCGCCGCGGTACCCGGCGCCGCGCAGCAGGCGGCCCAGCGTCTGCCCGTGGAGGGCCTCGCGCAGCGGCTCGTGGTTGCTGGTGACGCCCGTCTCGTGGGGCATGCGGCCGGTGACGTAGCTCGACCGAGCCGGCGCGCACAGGGGATGGGTGCAGTAGGCCCGGGAGAAGCGCACCCCTTCAACCGCCAGGAGATCCATGTTGGGCGTGCGCAGATCCTGGTTGCCGGCGCAACTGATGGCCGAAGACGACTGCTGATCGGTGCTGATCAGCAGGATGTTGGGCCGCTCCTTCAAGCGACGCCGACGCTCTTCAGGTGGTTGACGCAGCGGGCCACCTTGGCCGCCAGGTCGTCCGGGGCCCGGCGATCGAAGACGGGCCCCTCCAGCTCCATGCAGCAGGCGGACCCGTACCCGGCCTCGCCGAGGACCTCGTAGACCTCGGCGAAGTCGACGACGCCCTCGCCGAAGACCGGGAAGTCGTGGTCGTGGTAGCCGCCGCTGGTCTCCTTCAGGTGCACGCCGCGCACGTGGGAGACGCAGCGGCGAAGCTGATCGACGGTGTCGATGCCGTGGTTGTAGTAGTGGACGTTGGCCGTGTCGTAGTTGACGCCAACCCAGGGGTGGTCGACGGCGGCCATGGTCGCCTCCATGCGGTCGGCGTTGGTGCACAACTCCGGGTGGGTCTCCAGGGCCAGGTACACCTCGTGGGGGCCGACGGCGTCGCCCAGCCTGCGCAGCCGCTCGCCGGCCTCGGCCAGGGAGATGCCCTCGCCGCCGGCGCTGGCGAACAGGTAGTCGGCCCCGAGATCGGCTGCCACCGCCGCCTGGGCGGCCATCCGCGCCGGCAGGCCGTCGTCCTCCAGAGGACAGAGGACGCTCAGGGAGGTCACCCGAAGGCCGTGCGGCTCCAGCGCCGCCGACGCCGCCGGCGCCGTGAGGCCATCGCTCCAGACCATCTCGATGCCCTGCACCCCGGTCTCGGCGATGCGGGCCCAGGGCAGACTCGGGCCCTCCAGGGTTCCAGCGCGGTAGGACAGCAGGTTGCTCACGGATCTCCCTCCCTCTCTTCGCCCGGACCGGGATTCGGACCG
Organism: Candidatus Latescibacterota bacterium; assembly: GCA_964291625.2. Taxonomy (GTDB): domain Bacteria; phylum Latescibacterota; class UBA2968; order UBA8231; family UBA8231; genus UBA8231. The sequence continues at coordinate 2,490,238 of OZ220089.1, forward strand.
GCGGCAGCCAAAGAAGCGGCCCTTCCCACCCGCCCACAACCCGTGAGGTTGCCGCCGCAGTGCCCGCCGGGTTTCCTTTGCCGATGGCCGTCCCCCTGATCGCGCCGCCCGTTCCGTCCCCGGACCCAAGGAACCCCGATGAGCCCTCTCGACCCCGGACAGATCGACCTCTTCAAGCGCCAGGGATACCTCGTCCTCGAGGGGCTGGTCGACCCGGAGACGCTCTCCGCCTGGCGCGACCAGTTCTGGTCCCATGTCGGCGCCGACCGCGGCGACCCGGCCACCTGGCCCGAGGACTACGTGATCCAGGGCTTCTCCGTCGACCCGCCCCTTGGACAGTTGCCGCGCATGCGGGCGATCATCGAGCAGCTCGGCGGCGGCATGTTCGGCGGCGGCGGCGGGTCGATGCTGGTGAAATGGCCGGGCCCCGAAGACGCCGCCTGGCAGATGCCGGACTCCGGCCATATCGATGGCTACGGCCCGGGCGGCTGGAGCGGCGGCTTCATGCTCGGCGCGACCACGTACATGGACGACGTCGAGCCCGGCGGCGGCGGCTTCGTCTACTGGCCCCGCAGCCACGGGCCGGTGCAGGCCTACTTCCGGGAGCACCCGGAGCAGATCGACGGCACTTTCCGTGACCGGGACGACTGGGAGGAACGGCAGTGGGGGCTGTTCTCGGACGAGTCACCCGACCCGCCCGCCGAGTTCACCGGCCGGGCGGGCGACGTCATCCTCTGGCACTGCTTCCTCTGTCACACGGGATCGGGGAACGTGCGGAATCGCCCCAGGCTGGGCGTCTTCGCGCGCTGGCACCGCACCGACCGGGAGGAGATGAAGTACGACGTGCCGGAGGACCTGTGGAAGTACTGGGCGGTCTGAGCCGCGGCCCGGATCAGGCCGCCAGGGCGCCCTCCCCGAAGACGACCGGATAGGCGGCGCCGCTGCTGCACACGGTGGCCGCCTCCATGTAGCAGACGCTGAAGGCGCGCCTCGACTGCCGCGTGCGGTTCACGCCCGAGGAGTGCAGCAGGTGGTTGTGCAGCAGCGCCACCTCCCCGGCCTCCATCACCAGGGGCTCGATGTCGGAGCGGGATGCGATCTCCGCCGCCATCTCCTCGGTGAGGAACCCGGATCCGTGCTCGGGGTTGAGCAGCCGCCGGTGCGACCCGGGCACGATCTGCACGCAGCCGTTCTCCGGGGTCGCCGGGTCCAGCGCCGTCCACACCGTGACCAGGGGATCCCGGTCGAGGGCCGTCCACCGGTCCTGGTGCCAGATCAGGTGCGACCCGAGGCCGGAGGGCTTGTTCATGAACATGGCGCGGTAGCAGGCGACCGCCGTCTCCTCGCCGTAGGTCCTCCCGCAGACGTGGCGGAACAAGGGCTTCTGCAGGTAGGCGAGGAACAACGGATCGATCTCGAGATTCTGGATCTTGCGATAGGCCAGGGTGGCTCCCTTGTGGCCCTTGGACTGCGGACCGGGCCTCGAGTCGGGGCCGTCCGAGCGGTCCAACTGCATCATCACCTCGTCGTAGTCGATCCCGGCCGTGCCCAGCATGATCTCGTCGATTCGCCGCTGCAGGCCGGCGATCTCCGCGGCCTCGGCCCGGCCCAGGCGCAGGTACCCCCGCTCCTGGAAGTCGATCCACTGTCGGTCGGTGATGCGGTCAGCGAGCATGGTCATCCTCCATCGACTCAGGGCCAGGCCCGGGAAGGGCGAGCCTCCGGAATCTAAGTCGCCCCGGGGTCAGCGCACCTCCCGTCAGCCCACCAGCTTCCCGTCGTCGCCGAGCACAGGCCGGTTCAGCCGCGAGTGGTACGGGGGCTCGAGGACGGCCCGCTGCTCGGGGGTCATGCCGGCCAGAATCTCCTTGGGCCAGGGGTTGTAGCCGGTGGCGTAGGCCAGGTTTCCCGGCGACATGCGGAACAGCACGCTGCGGCGGTCGTGTTCCGCCGTCCAAGGCAGGGTGCCGTGGGTCACCGCCTCGGTGAAGATCACCACGTCACCGGCCCTGCACGCGACCTGGCGCACGATCTCCCGGTGGGCCAGCCACTTCCTCACCTCCTGAGGGCAGGCGTAGTTGCCCTTGTGGCTTCCCGGGATCAGGCACAGGCCGCCGTCTCCGGGGTTGCTGTCGGTCAGCTGCCAGGCGGCCACGGTCAGGCCGTTGTGCATCCGGCCGTCCTGGAAGTGGTAGTACTGATGGCGGTCGAAGCCGGGGCCCGAGGAGCCGTGGAGGAGGTGCCCCTCGGCCCCCTTGCGCATGGAGATCAGGCCGCCGTTGTGGTCGAGGCGCCACCCGGGCCCGAGGACGACGTTCAGGCAGGCGACGACGCGGGGGTGGACGAGCATCTCCCGGAAGGGCTCGCACCACGGCTGCTCCCAGCCCAGGAGCCCGCCCAGGTCGCCGCGCCCCGTGGTGCCCTTCAGGGCGGCGGAGTCCCCCGACAGGGAGAGCTCGCCGGTGCGCTCGCGGATGAGGTCCGCGTGCCGGTCGACGGCCTCGTTCGCCCGGGCGACCTCGGCCTCGGACAGCACCCCCTCCAGGACGATGTAGCCCTGCAGGTCGAAGAGGTACTTCTCGATCTCCTTCACACTCGCCTCGATTCGGAAACGGCCTGACCGGCCTTGAGCCTGCTCTTCCCTATGCGTACGATGCGCGGCCCCTCGGAGAAGCCCCCAGGAACCCGCCGATGATCGTCGACGCCCACATCCACGTCTGGAGCCCCGACCGCGACCGTTACCCCTATGCTCCCGGGTTCGGTCCCTCCGACCCCTGGCTGCCCTCCTTCACGCCAGACGACCACCGCCGCTGGAGCGAGGCCGGCGGCGAGCCGATGTGCCTGAACCTGATCCAGATCACCTGGTACGGGCTCGACCACAGCTACATCGTCGATCTCATCGCTTCCGACCCCGACCGCTATGTCGGCACCGGCATCGTTCCCGCCATCGCCGACATCTCCCTGGGGCGGCCGGACCGGGCCATGCTCGACCTGGCCGACCGCGGGGTGCGCGCCTTCCGCATCCGGGGCCGCGGCGCCCGGTCCGCCTTCGGCCAGGGAGAGCGCTGGCTCGATCAGGATGGGTACGAGCGCATGTTCGCCGCAGCCTCGGAGCACGGCCTCGTCCTCAGCTTCCTCCTCGGCCCCCCTGACCTGGCCGAGGTCGACCGCATGTGCGGGCGCTTCCCGGAGGCGCCCGTCGTCCTCGACCACTTGGGCGGCGTCCGCATCCGCGACGGCCACATCGACCCGGCGGACCTGGAGGGCCTGACCGCCCTCGCCCGGCACCCGCGGGTCTACGTGAAGCTCGGGCCGATCCACGCCCTCGGCGGAGGGGGCCGCCCCTTCGCCGGCGCCGAGCCGCTGCTGCGCGCCGTGGTCTCCGCCTACGGCGCCGACCGCTGCATGTGGGAGAGCGACAGCGGTGGTCCCGTCCTGATGGCGGACCCGGCCCGTGACCTGCCGGCCGCCGTCGACGTCATCCGCAAGGCCGGAGTCCTCACCGACGCCGAGAAGCAGTCCATATTGTACTCCACCGCGCGCCGCCTGCTCTGGCCCTGATGGCCCGGGGCCCGCAGGCGCCCCGGATCTTCCGGATCTGCGGGCGCGCCGGTCCGCCTCGACCCGAACCATTCACAACCGGAGAAGCTCCCCCCATGATTCCCATCATCGACACCCACCAGCACCTCTGGGACCTGTCGCGCTTCCGGCTCCCCTGGCTCGACGAGGTGGAGCCCCTGAACCGCAGCTTCCTGCCCGCCGACTACGCCGCCGCCGCCGAGGGCTGCGGCGTGGAACGAACGGTCTACATGGAGGTCGACGTGGCGCCGGAGCAGATCGCCGCCGAGGTCGACCACGTGGGGCGGCAGTGCGCCGACCCCGCCGACCCGATGGCCGCCGCCGTGGTCTCGGGCCGTCCGGCGGACCCGGGGTTCGGCGACTGGGTCGGCCGTCTGCGGGACGAGCCCCACGTGCGCGGCGTGCGCCGGATCCTGCATGCCGACGCGCCGCCCGGAACCTGTCTGCAGGAAGCCTTCGTGGACGGCGTGCGCCAGCTCGGCGACGCCGGCCTGAGCTTCGACCTGTGCATGCGGCCCGGTGAGCTGGTCGACGCGGTGAGCCTCGCCGAGCGCTGCCCCGGGACCGTGCTCATCCTCGATCACTGCGGCAACGCCGATCCCAACATCGTCGCCGGCGCCGCCGGGCCCGAGGAGGGACCCTTCGGCCACACGGCCGGCCAGTGGCGGGACGGCATCTCCGCCCTCGGGCAGCAGCCCAACGTCGTCTGCAAGATCTCCGGCATCGTCGCCCGGGTGACCGAGGGCTGGTCGGCCGACCTTCTGGCACCGACCGTGGACCACTGCCTCGACGCCTTCCCCCCCGACCGCGTCGTATTCGGCGGCGACTGGCCGGTCTGCACCCTGGGCGCAAGCCTCGGGGAGTGGGTGCGGGCCCTGCGCCGGATCATCGCCTCGCGCTCCGACGAGGACCAGCGAGCCCTGCTGCACGCCAACGCCGGGCGCCTGTACCGGCTGGACTGAGGCCTTCAGCGCTCCTCGGGGATCGTCACCGGCCGATGCCCTTCCTGCTGGGACTGCAGGAATCCGGCGATCACCTCGACCACGCGCTGCGCCTCCCGCCCGGTCGAGGTCGGAGGACGCCCTTCGCGCACGGCTCTCACCAGGCTCTGCATGCCGGCCTCGATCCCCGTCACCGGCCACTCCGGAACCTCGAGGGGTTCCGCCTCCTCGCCGCGGAAGATCAGCCCGTCATCCGTGCCCGACATCAGCAGGCGGCCGGTGGAGCCGATGACCTCGGTGGTCGACTTCGGCCCCGGCGTCGTCTTCGAGCCGCCGGCGTAGAAGGCGCGGACCCCGTTGGCGAAGCGGATCAGGCCGTAGGCGCCCGGCTCGGTGGCCGGGTCGTGGCCGCCGTCGCCGCGGTACTCCTTGTAGTCCTCGTACCCGGTCTCCAGCTCCGCCACCACCCACTCGGGGGCCGCGTCGGCGTACCAGCAGATGGCGTCGATGGAGTGGGTCCCGTTGCGGTAGAGCATAGCCCGGCCGCCGCGCAGGGAGCCGACGATGTACTGCACCTCGCCGATCTCCCCCGCCTCGATCAGCTCCTTGGCGTGGGCCCACATGGGCATGAACCGCCGGGTGTGGTCGACGGACAGGACGGTGCCGTTCCGCTCGCAAGCCTCCAGCATGCGGGCCCCGTCCTCGACCGTGGTCGCCAAGGGCTTCTCGCAGAAGATGCCCCTGGCGCCGGCCTCGGCCGCATCGACGACCAGCTGGGCGTGGGCGTTGTCCCCCGTGGCCACGGAGACGATGTCCAGGGACTGCTCGTCGAGCATGCGGCGATGGCTGGTATAGCGCTTCAGGTCCGGCCAGGTCTCCTGGAAACGCTGTCCGAACTCGTCCAACCGGTCCGTGGACAGGTCGCAGGCCGCCACGACCTCCGCGTCCTCGAGCCCGGCGATGCCCTGGGCGTGCCGCGCGCCGATGCCGCGGCAGCCGATCACTCCCACTCGGTCCATCCGTCTCTCCTCCTCGTTGGGGTTAGCGCGGCGGCGCCACCGGCAGACGCAGCCGGCTCGGCCAGGCCCGGCAGTGATGTACCGTCTGGTGCGCCCGCCGCAGCTCCGCGTCCATGCCGTAGGGGTTCCCGGTGTTGGGGTTGCGGTCGAAGCGGGGGAAGTTGCTCGACGAGATCTCCAGGCGGATGCGGTGCCCCCGCCGGAAGACGTTAGCCGTCACCCCGACCTCGATCCGGTACTCGTACACCTTCCCCGGCTCCAGCATCGCCTCCCGCTCCCGGCTCTCCCGGTAGCGGCCCCGCCGGATGCCGTCGCACAGGTTCATGGCGTATCCGCTCGGGGAGACGTCGACCAGCTTGGCCGTGAAGTCCGTGTCCGGTCCGTCGGTGGCCGCGTAGAGCACGGCCTCCACCGGCCCGATCACCTCCAGGTCCTCCTCCAGCACCGGGCTCGTGTAGACGAGCACGTCCCCCCGCATCTCCACGGGCCGCTGATCGTGGGGTCCCCAGGGCACGATGTGGGGCGAGCAGCAGTTGTTGCCGCCCAGGGTCTGCACCGGGTGCTCGGGGTCGTAGACGAACTCGTCCGGCGGCTCTTCCCCCGGCGCCCCCCGGGCCAGGGCGCCGTCGCCGAGGACCGAGTTGGCCCGGCCCCCGGAGTGCAGGTGCCAGTCCTGCCAGTCGGTGCGCGCCAGGGGCCACTCGTGCTCGTCCCGCCACTCGTTGGAGCCCATGACGAACAGGCGCAGCGGCGGCTCCTGGTCGACGCCGTTGTCGCGGCCCCTGAGCCAGTGGTCGAACCAGCGCAGCTCCTCCAGCTCCAGGTCCACCAGGGAGCTCTCGCCGAAGTCGATGTCGCCGGTGCGCGTGGACGTGCTCAGCGAGTGGGGCCAGGGCCCGACGATCAGGCGGCTGCGGCGCGCCTCCTCGGAGCCGCCGGAGAGCCGCAGCCCGTTGAAGTTGGAGAAGGTCTGGCTCGCGTAGAGGTCGTACCAGCCGCCCATGTTGAAGGCCGGCGCCCGGACGCGGCCCCACTGCGGCTCGTCGTCCATGGCCGCCCAGTAGTCGTCGTACGCCGGATGTGCGATCCAGTCCTTCCAGAACGGCAGCCGCCGGCCGCCGGCCGCGTCCATGTCGACCACCGGCAGGGAGCGGAAGGCCTCGGTCCAGTTGTGGAAGTCGATGTCCTGGCCGGTGCGCGCGTGGGTGCGCATGCCCCAGGTCATGGCCACGTTCAGCTGCAGCGCCCCTCCCGGGTACACCAGCCCGCTGTGGTAGTCGGCGCAGATCACCCGCGGCGCCATGCACTTGAGGAAGCGGCTGGCCAGCGGCGCGGGACGCAGCTGGGTGGTGCCCACGTAGGAGGCGCCGGCAGTGCCGATGCGGCCGTTGCACCAGGGCTGCGCGCCGATCCACTCCTGGGTGTCGAAGCCGTCCTCGGCCTCGTTGAGGAAGGGGTAGTAGTCGCCGTCGGAGTCCCAGCGGCCCCGGCAGTCGCCGACGACGCAGGCGTACCCCGAGCCGGCCAGCCGCCGGCCCTTCTCGATCATCGGCTCGATGCTGTTGCTGTAGGGGGTCCGCATCAGCACGGCCGGCACGGGGCCGGCGCCCCGGGGCAGGTAGATGTCGGCCGAGAGCTCAACCCCGTCCCGCATCGGCACCCGCACGTCGACCAGGCGGTCGACACGGTATGTCTGGCTGCTCATGGCCTTCTCCACGCTTGCGGCCGTGTTGCCGGGTCCGCCTCCGGCGTTCCGGCCGGCGACACAGGCCCGCCGCAACCCTTCATGGAGCCCAGGAGGTCAGCCGCGGCATCAGGAGGCGCCCCCCTCGGGCCAGCGGCATCCCGGCGAAGGCGCAGCGGTTGTTCCACTCGTCGACCGCCTCCATCGTCTTGTACTCGTTGATGATGGCGTTGCGGCTGCGGTCCGTGTAGTTGTGCCCGGCGCGGTGGACGACGAGCACGTGGATGATCACCACGTCGCCGGCCTCGACCTTGCAGACCACCCGGCGGGACTCGTCCACATCCTCCTGCACCAGCGTCGACTCTCCCTCCGCCGTCGGCAGGGCCCGGCGATGGCTGCCCGGGATCACCTCGGTGGCCCCCGCTTCGAGGTCGGTCGGGTCGAGATAGGTGATCGCCGCGGCCAGGCCCGGCTCCGAGTGCCGCTCGTAGGGCCAGTCCTGGTGCCAGCCCTGGCCGGCCACGAAGCCGGGCGGCTTGTTGCGCACCTTGCCGTTGTGGAAGTCGATGTTCGGTCCCAGGCAGTCGACCATCGCCGAGACCACCCGCGGCTCGGTGAACTGGTCGAACCAGAAGTCGCCCGCCAGGGTCTGGTCCATCATTCCCACCACGTTCTTCGGGTTGAAGCCGTCGGGCGGGTATCCCTCGGGCGCCTTCATGAAGGAGTAGCTCATGTTGGCGGGCCGTCCCTCCGTGCGGGTCACCAGCCGGTGGTACTGCCGCCGCAGCTCCTCAAGCGCCTGGCCCTGGTAGAACCCGGGCAGGTGGAGGTAGCCGTTCTCCTCGAAGAAGCCCTTCTGCTCCGTGGTCAGAATCTTCAGTCCGCTGCCCATCGCGGCCCCCACGCCCTCAGGACCCGACCCGCTCGGTGGTCATCGTGTAGCGCTCCAGCACCTCCCGGTCGATCTCGATCCCCAGACCCGGACCGGAAGGGACCGCGACGGCGCCGTCCTCCAGCCGGAAAGGCTCAGGGCTCAGCTCGGTGCGCAGGGCGTTCTCGGTCATGTCGAACTCCAGCAGGCACGGCTCCGGGAACAGGCCGGGAGCATCGGGAATCGTGGACTGCCAGTGCAGGGTGGCGGCCAGGCGGATCGAGGTGCCCCACATATGGGGGAGCACCTGGACACCGTGGGCATTGGCCAGGGATTCCACCTGCCGGCACACAGTAAAGCCTCCTGCTATCGAAATATCCGGCTGAACGATATCAAGTGCTCTCTTTGAGACCAGGTCCCGGAAAGCGCTCAACCCTTCAAGGGCTTCTCCGCCCGCGATCCGAAGCCCCGAACCAGCCCGGATCTCCCGGTAGGCCTCCACCTCGGTGGGCGGCACGGGCTCCTCGTACCAGTAGATGTCGTGCTCCGATATGCTCCTGATCGACTCCAGGGCCGTGCTGCGGTCGTAGGCGCAGTTGGCGTCCACCGCCAGCAGCACATCAGGGCCGATCGCCCGCCGCACGGCCGCCACCCTGGCGGCGTCGTTCCGGGGGCCGTGGCCGATCTTCATCTTGACGGCCGGGAACCCGGCCTCGGCGTAGCCGGCGGCCTCGGCCTCCACTCCATGAACCGGATCACTTTCCGACCACAGGAACAGCCCGCTGGCATAGGCCGGCACCCGCTCCCGCACGGCCCCGCCCAGGAGTTGGTGGCAGGGCCTCTCCGCGGCCTGGCCCATCAGGTCGAAGAGGGCGATGTCGACGGCGCTCACCTGCGCCATGGAAGCCCCGGCCGCCGCCAGCTCGCGGCCGATGACGCCGGCGTCGAAGGGATCCCTGCCGATCAGCCGGTCGGCGAGGACCCCGGCCGAAGGCGCCCGGACGCCCTCTCCCCATCCCGTCAGGCCGTCATCCGTGATCACCTCGACGACCCCGGCGGTCCGGGCACGGTTCCAGGTCGTGGAGTTGGCGAACTTCCGCCGCACGGGGTACCGAAGGTCGTAGGTGTGGACGCTCTGGACTCTCACGCTGTCCCTCGCGGGGGATCCGGCGGGTGTTGGGCACCGAAGGGTCGGCTGCACTCTCTTGCCCGATCGAGTAGTATAGCGCCATCGACGCGGCGGACCAGCTTGGGACCGGTGGCTGGAATCAATCCGCTTGGTTGATTCCCACCCCCCGGTTCTGTCCCCGAACGCTGGTGTCATGTTCACCACCCTCCTCCTGCGCGAGCTGCACTACCACCTGCTCACCTACCGATTCGCCCTGTCGGCGGTGCTGCTGTCCGTGCTCGTCGTCGGGTCGTCCCTGGTTCTGGGCCTCAACCACGACCGCCGTCTGGATGCCTACGCCGAGGCCAAGACGGCCCGGGAGCAGCGCCTGGCCGAGTCGGTCGACTTCCGAACTCTGCGGTGGCGGGGGACCCAGCACGAGAAACCGCCGAATCCCCTCTCCGTGTTCACCGTCGGCCTCGAGCGCGAGCTGTCGCGGTCGGTCTCCATCTCGCGGGGAGAGCCCGAGCTCGGCCGCAGCAAGTACGCCAGCGCCCTGTACGCCCTGTTCCCGCCGCCGGACCTGCTCTACATCGTCAACATCGTCGGCTCCCTGCTGGCCATGCTCTTCGCCTTCAACGCCATCTCCGGCGAGCACGAGGAAGGCACCCTCCGGCTGGTCATGTCCAACGCCGTGGCGCGGCACACCGTTCTGCTGTCGAAGTGGATGGGGGGCTACCTCGCGTTGATGGGCCCGTTCCTGGCGGCCGTGCTGTTCGGACTGTTGCTCGCCACCCTGCTCACCTCCTTCGAGCTCGGCATCGACGAGTGGGCCGCCTTTGTTGGCATGCTCGGCGTGGCCGCCCTCTACCTGTCCCTGTTCTTCACCCTGGCCCTCGCCATCTCCGTGTACGCCAGACGGTCGTCCACGTCCCTGGTGACCGGGTTTCTCGTCTGGGTCCTGCTCGTGCTCGCCGTGCCCAATGTCGCTCCCATCGTCGCCCGGGCGGCCTTTCCGATTCCGTCCCCGGGCGCCATCGCCGGAGAGCGCGAGGCGATCCGGCGCGCCGCGTGGTCCCAGTTCCGGGGCCGGAACTGGCGCGGCATGACCCGCGAGCAGCGCGACGAGCTGCGCCAGCAGGCGGAGACGGAAGCGGACCAGAACACCGAGCGGTTGCTCGACGACTACTCCCGCCGCCTGGACCGTCAGGTGGCGGCCGGCGTCGCCCTGGCCCGGATCTCGCCGTCCTCCAGCTACGTCTACGCCACCGCGTCCCTGGCCGGGGCGGGGCTGGAGGACTACGCCGGCCTGCGCGGCTACATCGACCGCTACCGCGATCGGAACCTCGAGGCCCTGGCCGCAATCGAGCGGGAACGCCGCCTGCTGGCCCAGGGGGTTCAGGACTCCGAGGAGCGGAGCGAGATCATGGAGGCCCCCATCGATCCGGACGACCTGCCCGCCTTCGCGCCTCCCCGGCGGCCGCTCGTGGAGGTGCTGACCAGCAACGATGTCGACCTGCTGGTGCTGATCGTCCTCAACGGCGTCTTCTTCCTCGCCGCCTACGTCGGTTTCCTGCGGTTCGATCTCGTCGACTGAGCCCAAGTCGTGCTGCGCGCCCTGATCGCCAAGGAGTGGCTCACCAGCCTGCTGGAGTTGCGGTTTCTCGTCTGCGCGGCCCTCTGCGTGCTGCTGGGCATCATCAGCGTCGTCGTCCTGCGGGCCGACCTGGAGGCGCGGCGCACCGAGTTCGGCCGCAACCAGTCCCTGTACCGGGACCAGGCGGCCGAGTACGGATCCTACCGGAACCTCCAGCGCCGGGGCGTGCGCGTCGACCGGCCGCCGCAGTCCTTCCAGGTCCTGTTCTACGGGGTGGAGAAGACCCTGGACCGCACCGCCGTGGTCTCGGAGGACTACCTGCCCGGCTTCCAGGGCGACCTGAACGCGAACCCCGCCATGCTGCTGTTCCCCGTGGCCGACATGCTCTTCGTGGTGGCCGTGGTCCTGAGTCTGCTCGCCTTCTTCATCTCCTACGACACCGTCGCGGGCGAGCGAGAGTCGGGCACCCTGAAGCTGGTCATGTCCTACCCGGTGCCGAGGGACCTCCTCATCCTGGCCAAGTGGCTGGGCGGCTACTTCAGCCTCGCCCTGCCCTTCCTGGCGGCGCTGATCATCGGGGCCCTGCTGATTTCCATGTCCGGCGAGGTGCCCTTCACGGCCACCGACTGGGAAGCCTTCGCCGTCACCGGCCTCGTCTCCCTGCTCCTGCTGGCGGTCATGTTCTCCATCGGCCTGCTGGTCTCGGTCCGGGCCCGCTCGTCCTCCACGGCCATCCTGAGCCTGGTGGCCCTGTGGGTGCTGCTGGCCCTGGTGGTCCCCAACCTCGGCCCCTACCTGGCCGAGCTGGCGGTCCCCGTGCCGGACGTGGGAGCGGTGGAGCGCGAGATCGGCCTGCGCACCGAGGCCATGTCCGCGGCCTACCGCAGCCAGTGGCGGCGGGGCGGCCGCTCCTTCCGCAACATGACGGCCTCCCAACGCACCGAGTTCTTCCGCCAGAGGCGGGAACAGCGCGACCAGCTGCAGAAGGACGTCAACGAGGCCTCGGCCGAGATCATCTCCGACTTCGAGAACCGCCTGCGCCGCCAGACCGACATGGCCCGCGTGCTCACCCGCGTCTCACCGGTGGCCTGCTTCGTGTACGCCAACACCGACATCGGTGCCACCGGGGTGCGCCACGAGGAGCGCCTGATCGGCTCTCTGCGTCAGTACCAGCGGCAGTTCGCCCGCTATGTCGCCGAGCAAACGGAGGCAGCTGCGGACAGCGGAGAGGAGTACGACATCGACGAGCTGCCGGACTTCCGGTACCAAAGCGACGGCATCCAGGAACGCCTGGATGCCCGGGTCGTCGACGTGCTGCTGCTGGCCCTGTTCGCCGTCGCCTTCTTCATGGCGGCCTTCGTGAGCTTCCTCAGAGGCGAGGTGAGCTGAACCGCCTCGGCGGCCGTCGGGACAGCCCGCCTCAACCTCCCGGGGAGAGCTCTCCGGGATCCCTCAGCAACCCGGCGAAGCGCTCGCGGTATTTGGCCACCTTGGGACCCACCACCATCAGGCAGTAGGGCTGGGCCGGGTTGCGCCGGTAGTACTGGCGGTGGTAGTCCTCGGCCGGCCAGAACCGTTCCAGGGGCTGGACCTCCGTGACAATGGGGTCGGCGAACACCCCCCCTTCCTCGAGATCGGCGATGAGCTTGGCGGCCGTTGCCGCCTGCTCCTCGTCGTGGGTGAAGATGACGGAGCGGTACTGGGTCCCTATGTCGTGGCCCTGTCGGTCCTTCGTCGTGGGATCGTGGATGCCGAAGAACACCTCGAGCACCTCCCGGTAGCTGACCGCGGCGGGATCGAATCGCACCTGCACGACCTCGGCGTGGCCCGTCAGGCCCGAGCATACGCTCTCGTAGCTCGGGTCGGCGGTCCGTCCGCCGCTGTAGCCCGATTCGACGGAGACGACGCCCCGCATCTGCTCGTAGACCGCCTCCAGGCACCAGAAACAGCCACCTCCCAATGTCGCGGCGGCGGAGGGGGTCATCGATCGAGATCCTCGGCGGCGCCCGCCACCGCCATGGGACCCAGGGATGCCCGGTCGTGGGGGGCAGTCAGATCCTGGTCGGGTCCGGCAGGGACGATGCCGCCGGGATTCAGGTCCTCGTGCGTGCCGTAGTAGTGGCGCTTGATGTGATCGAAGTTCACGGTCTCCGCGATCCCCGGCTGCTGGTAGAGGTCCCGAAGATAGCCGGACAGGTGGGGATAGTCGATGATCCGGCGCAGGTTGCACTTGAAGTGTCCGTGATAGACGGCGTCGAAGCGCACGAGGGTGACGAAGAGCCGCCAGTCGGCCTCCGTGATCCGCCCCTCCACCAGGTAACGCTGCCCAGCAAGGCGTTCCTCGAGCCGGTCAAGCGCGGCGAAGAGTCTGCGTACTCGCCGGTCGTAGGCGCCCTGGGAGCGCGCGAAGCCGCACCGGTAGACCCCGTCGTTCACATCGGCGTAGACCAGATCGTTGACCTCATCGATCTCCTCGCGCAACGCCTTGGGGTAGAGGTCGAGATCCCGGTCGGTGAAGGCGTCGAACTCCCGGGTCAGCATCCGCATCAGATCGTCGTCCGCGTTGCTGACGATCCGCCCGGTGATCTTGTCCCACAGGACGGGAACGGTGATGCGTCCGCGGTACCCCGGATCCGTGGCCAGGTAGGCCTGGCTCAGGAACTCGAAGCCGTTTACGGGATCGGCGCCGTGGCCATCCCCGTCCCGGAAGGCCCAGCCGCGGTCGTCCCGCATCGGGTCGACGGCCGTCATGCCGATGACATCCTCCAGTCCCTTCACCTCCCGCACGATGATGGTGCGGTGGGCCCATGGGCAGGCCCAGGAGACATAGAGGTGGTAGCCTCCGGCCTCGGCCGGGTAGCCCGATGAGCCGTCGGCCGTCACCCGATCGCGGAAGGCGTCCTCGGAGCGGACGAACTCTGCTGGATCGCGCTCATCCATACGCAGGACCTATACTTGAGCCGCCAACCTCCGGAGACAGACCATGACCACCTACCGAGTCGGCGTCATCGGCCTCGGCCGCATGGGGTCGACCATCGACGACGAAGGCCACTCCCGCCTGCCCTACTCCATCGCCGCCTCCGCCCGGGCCAGCAGCCGGCTGGAGCTCGCCGCCGGCTGCGACCTCCTCGCCGAAAGGAGGGCGGACTTCACCGAGCGCTGGGGCGTGGAGGCCGTGTACGAGGACTTCCGAGCCATGGTCGAGCAGGAGAGGCCGGACCTGGTCGCCGTGTGCACGACGGCCACGGGCCTGCAGAAGCCGGGCCGGGAGAGCCCCGATCCGTCCTTCCGCGGTGACTCCCATGCCGACCTAGCCGTCGCCCTGGCCGACATGGCTGTGCCGATGGTCTACGTCGAGAAGGCGATGGCCTGCTCCATGGCGAGGGCGGACGAGATCCGCGACGCCGTGAAGCGAAACGGCACGGTCTTCAACACCGGCGTGCTGCGACGCTTCGACAACCGCTACGACGTGGTGCGCGACGCCGTGCTCGGGGGCCGAATCGGCGAACCCAGGGTCGTCGTCCACTACGCTTCCTCGAACCTCCTGCATGGCCACATCCATTCCATCGACACGGTCTCCTGGCTGATCGGGGACCCGGAGATCACCCACGTGCGCGGGGAGTTCGATCCCCCCGACTACGTCATCGAGGACGGCCACGTCCCCTTCGATCCAACCTCCACCTACCAACTGCGTTTCGCCGGCGGCGTGCAGGCCTGGTCGGTCCCGGCCGCCCCCTGGGAGTTCGAGGTCATTGGATCCAACGGCACCGTCCGGTCCCTGGGCAACGGCGCCGGCGCCAGCCTGCGGCTCGGCGAGGGACGCAACTGGACCGATGCGGCGCTCCCGGCCGTTGAACCGAGGAGCACGGTGGTCTCCTGCCTGGAGGATCTCTTGGACGCGCGCGAGCAAGGCCGGCCGACGCGGGGCCACATCGACGTAACCCATCACATCACCGAAGCCTGCCTCGGCGTGGCGGAGTCCCATCGGCGAGGTGGGGCCTGGGTCGAGTTGCCCGGCGTCGACCGCGATCTATACGTCTTTCACGTCTGAATCCAGCAGCGCGTACATACGAAGGCGGCCCCGCCCTGAGACAGAGGCCGCCTTGCTTTTCGGGCGAAGCTGCTGCTCAGTCCTCGAGGGGCCGCAACTCCTCGTGGCGTGAGGGGTGTCGCAGCTTGCAGAAGGCCCGCTCCTTGAGCTGGCGGATGCGCTCCCGCGTGAGCCCCATGCGGTCGCCGATCTGCTCGAGGGTCATCGGCTCTGAACCGTCGAGGCCGAAGTAGAGCTGTATGATCTCGTGCTCGCGCTCGTCGAGACCCTCAAGAACCTTCTCCAACTGCTGCTGGCTGGAGGACCGGGTGATGCACTCGTCCGGCTGCTCCTGGGCCGGGTCGGCCAACCGCTTGAGCAGGGTGGTGTCCTCGTCTTCGTCGAAGACGGCGCGGTCGAGTGACACGGCGCGCCGCCCGCTCAACATGGTGTCCCTCACCTCCGTGATGGACAGCTCCAGGGCCGCGGCGATCTCCTCGTCGTGGGGCTCGCCTTCGTTGGCGTTTCCGAGCTGCTGCGCGGTGCGGGCGATCTTGCGAAGGAGGTTGAGGCGGTTTAGCGGCAGGCGGACGGTGCGGCTGTCTTCGGCCAGGGCTTGCTGAATCGCCTGGCGGATCCACCACACCGCATAGGAGATGAACTTGTAACCCCGCGTGGCGTCGAACCTGTCCACGGCGGTCATCAGCCCGAGGTTGCCGGCGCTGATCAACTCCGAGAAGGACAGGCCGCGGTTGCGATACTGCTTGGCTACGGTGACGACGAACAGGAGATTGGCCTCTGCGAGCTCTTCGCGAGCCCGCTCGTCGCCGGCGGCGATGCGCTCGGCCAACTCGGCCTCTTTCTCCCGGGACAGCGGCTGTGAACTTGCGATCTCATTGAAATACGTCTGCAGACTGACATCCTCGTCCGTCCAGCTTTCGTAGTTCACTTGGGCAATCACTCCTTGGCCGCGTGCCGTGGGGATGGCTCCCCTCCTGAACTGCCCGAAGGGGAAGGAAGGATTGGGCGTGACCCGAGAAGTTAACGCTTTCCGACGGGCTCGGCCACCTGAAAATTACCCCTCCCCGGCGTCCTCGTCCCCTCAGGCGAGACCACCCACGGGGGCCTCGCCTCCACCCCCGCGCGCCGAAACCCCGTGGCCGCCGCACCGGAGCTGTTGGTCAGCCCTGGCTGCGTCGAGGCCGTGCGCAGGGCTCACCCGCCCCTCCCAAGGGCAATCTACAAGCCCCTCTGTCGTATTGAATGGGCCGCAATTGCAATAATAACGCCCGCTCATGACCCTTCCTCCCGGTAGAGCGAGTAGAGAAACCGGCGATTGCGCCGGCGGCCCGTGATTTCCTGCAGTAGACCAAGCTCCTCCAGCCGGCCGACCAGCAGATTGGCGTTGGCAAAGGTTCGGTCGCAGATGCGGGCCACGTCGGACACCGTGACGAGAGGCTTGCGGACCAGCTCCCCCAGAAGTGCCCCGGCCGTCTGCCGCAGTCCCGCCATGTGCTGGCCGATCCGGTCCTCCTGCTCCTGGAGCTCCGCGTCCATCCGCTCCAGGCGGCGGGCAGCCGCAACGGCCGCGTCTTCCAGCCGCCGCGCGAAGTAGCGGATCCAGCCCTCCCAGTCCCCCTGAATCCGCGCCCCCTGCTGATGGCGGAAGTGCTCGCCAATGTCGGCGGCCATCGCCACCGAAGGAGTCAGCAGCTGCGGCCAGGCTCCGTGGGCGCTCTGCAGCATCCGCAACAGGCACAGGCGGCTGACCCGGCCGCTGCCGTCGACGAAGGGATGAAGGGACTCCAGTTGCAGCGAGACGAGGGCGATCCTGGCCAATGGCGGGAGTGGCGCATCCCTACCCCAGAAGGCCTGGAGCCGATCCACGTGCTCCGGGATTCTCTGCGGCAGTGGAGGTACGAAGTGCGCCGTTGCCGCGGTGCTCCCGGCCGGACCCAGCCAGATGATCGTCCGGCGGAACTCGCCGGGCCGGTCATCGCGGCCACGAAGGCGTGCAAAGAGGGCCTTGTGAAGGGATCGGAGCCCTCTCTGGCTCACGGCGTCGTCCTGCCCCTGGGCGGACTCCGGGAGCATGCTCCCGATCACTTTCGCGTAGTTCGCGCAGATCCGGGCCTCACCCCCGGGGACGCCGAGCCGATCCGCCTTGCTCCCGTCCAGTTCCCACCAGAGCAGGTCTCGCAGGGTGATCCGGCTGCCGTCAAGCCGGCAGGAGGCGACCGCCTCGCGCCGGCAGGCCAATGCGATCAGATCGCCGGCGGTCTCACGAGCTGCGATCTGGCCGTACAGGAAGCCGAGAGCCCGGTCGGCCGCGGACAGGGCACGGAGGGTGACTCCGTCCAGCCGCAGTCCGGGAGGGGGCAGGGACGGGGGCTCGAAAGCTCTGACGGCTGACCGGGACATCCTCGAAGGGAGGGGCCGCCCTCACCGCACCCTCCTTTGGGTGCGGGCCCTTTCGGGTTTATCGAGGACAGACTTGTATCGATAGTATAACGCGCTTGGCCGCCTCGCCACCCCCTCGGACGATCGCCCGAGTCTGGTCCCGCTCTCTGCTTCACAGACCGAGGTTCAACTGCGTCCTGGCGCCAACCTCCGGGCGCCGGGTGCGGCTCCACTCCTGGAGATACTCTGCCAGGTGCTCCCTTCCGTCCCGGGCCGACTCTCGCTCGAGCAGGTCCCTCACGCGGTTCTCTTCCTCCCGGTACTGCTCCGAGTCGAAGAACCCACCGAAGTGGGCCACCCGGAGCCACAGCAGGTACGTCGTCAGGGCATCGAACTCGTTGTAGGCGATGATGGCCCCCAGGTCCCCCCTCGCCCACAGATCCTGGACGCTGTCCCCCGCGCCCGAGAACTTGCCGGGAATGCCGCAGGCCGACGCCATCTCGTGCAGGGACGGTCGACCGCGGCCCCGGCCACCGAGGATCTCGATCAGGTCGACGTGCCAGTCTCCGCCCGCGAAGTAGTCGACTCCCTCCCAGGGTTTGTCGGGGCGCTCGGCAAAGGCGGCGGCCCGGATTCCGTGAACCACCCCTCGCTGAACCAGAATGCGCAGATCCGCCGATCCCGAGTTGTAGCCCACCATCTGGGGCTTGGCTCGGCCGACTCCGTCCAGGAATCGGCGGACGATCTCGGGCTCCGACGCCTGGCGCGCCTTCGGGTCCTTTGTCGCGGGCAGGGAGCGCAGCTGCAGGCGCACCGCCCCGCCCTCCTCCTCGGTGCGAGCCACCGCCGACAGCGAGACCAGGCGGCACATGACGGTCTTGAGATAGGGCCGCGGTTCCTCCTCCGTTGCCCCGCCCTGCCTGTACATCTCGGCCACGACCTCCTCGTCGGTCCAGTCGGAGGACACCGCGTACACCCGCCTTCCGGTGTCGGCATCGGGCACCCACTCGGCGTCGAAGGCCCAGGCGGTTTGATGGACAGTCTTGAACACCTGATCTGGACGACCTTACAGGGTGCCTGGCGCCCCCGGTCCGAAGGCCGGCTTCAGACGGGACGGAAGTGGTCGCCCTCGCCGACCAGCCCCCGCGGCTCGAGGAGGACCCGTCCGGCGTGGTTGGAGCTGGCATGGCCGAGGACGAGGCCCTCGAACCCGTGCTCCGAGGCGATCCGGCGGACGGCGCCGGCCTCGGTCTCGGGCACCACGACTCCGAAGCCGATGCCCATGTTGAACACTCGGTGCATCTCCTCGTCGGCCACCGGGCCGGCGCGCCGGATGAGGTCGAAGACGGGCTGCGGCTCGGGCAGGGTGTGGAGGACGAAGCCGGTCCGGCTCCGGATGCGCAGCAGGTTCAGGAAGCCCCCGGAGGTCAAGTGGCTGAAGGCCCGAACCCGGAGACCAGCCCGCACCATGGCCATCGCCGGTCGAACGTAGATCGCCGTCGGCCGCAGCAACTCCTCGGCGACGGTGTGGCCGAACTCGGGTACGTGGTCCTCGGCATCCAGCCCGAGCGTCCCGAAGAGGACACGTCGAGCGAGGGAGTAGCCGTTGGAGTGGAGGCCGTTGCTCACGAGGCCGACCACGGCATCCCCGTCTTCGATGCCCTCCCCCACCACCAGTCGATCGAGATCGACCAGACCGGCGGCGGCGCCGACGAGATCGACGCCCCGGCCTTCTTCGATGCCGCGGATGATCTCCTTCATCTGCGACACCTCGCCCCCGGGGATGGAGATGTTGGCCATCTCGGCGCCCGCGGCCAAGCCCTGGCCGATCTGGTCGAAGATGTCGGGGTCGACCTTCTGCACGGCCAGGTAGTCGAGCATGGCCAGGGGCTCGGCGCCCACGCACACGAGATCGTTGACGTTCATGGCCACGCAGTCGATGCCGATGGTGTCGTAGCGGCTCACCATCTCCGCCACCAGGACCTTGGTACCCACGCCATCCGTTGTGAGCGCCAGTCCCCGGCGTTCATCCAGGCGGAGAACCGAGGCGTAGAGACCGCTCTCCAAGAGGCTCTCGCCGGCGCGGGAACCATCCTCCCGGCGGTGCCGGGGGCGGCTGACATGGGCGACGAGCCGGGCAAGGGCCACGTCCGCCGCCCCGGTCTCCACGGCGGTATCGGCGTAGGTCGTCCACGATGGGCTCATGATGATCCTTGGAGGTGCATCAAGGGGTCGAAGTCAACTTAGAACGGGGCTCAGATCCCGGCAACGAAGACCGTCACAGGCTGATGTACCGATCCGCACCGTCGGAGGAGGCCAGCCACAGGCCCCGTTCGGTGACCCGTTCTCCGCTCGCCCTCTCCCAGTGCTCGGAATAGGCGGCCACCTGGTCTCCGTAGCGCGCCGCCAGGCTCTCCATCGAATCCCCCTCCCCGCGGTGGGTCTTGTAGTCGACCACCTTCCAGGCACCTTCCCCGACGCGGTAGACCAAGTCGATCACCCCCCGGCGCACCCCCTCGCCGCGGGCTTCTCCGAAGGGCACCTCGGCATGCACCTCGTCCCCGGCCGCCCGCAGCTCGCCCCAGAGCTCGGACTCCCGGAAGCGGTCGATCGCCGTCATGGCCGCCTCCTCCAGGGCCCCGGGGTCCAGTCCCTCCTCCGCCAGAACACCACGGACGAAGGCGCGGAGGGCGGCTTCGTCCAGCCCCTCGAGACGCCGGGTCGCCAGGCTCTCCAGCAGCCGGTGGACCGCGGTCCCGTAGCTCCGCCCCCGTCCGCGGGTCTCCGGGTCCGCCTCGCCCGCCGCCAGCTCCTCCTCCTCGGTCACGACCATCTGGTAGTAGGAGGGCTCGGCCGCCGCCGCCAGTGACCGCTCCCGCTCCCGGCGGAGCTCGGCGAAGTCGGCGGCGGCAGGCGAGTCCCGCGGCGCCGGCGAGGCAGTGTCCGCAGCGGGAACGGGCAACTCGCGAGCCCCGCTCAACTGCTGGTCAAGCGGCGACCAGGGCCCGCCGCTGCCGGGGCCCGGCAGGGAGACGACCAGTACGTCCCTGGCCCTGGTAGCGGCGACATAGACGAGGCGCAGATCCTCGGCGGCGGCGAACCGTTCCTCTTCGGCCTGGTCCTGCTCCCACCCTGCGGGCTCGGCCAGCACTTCGGGTCGAAAGCGGCCGCTCTTGGTGACCGCCATCGACAGGTACGGGGAGTCCCCCAGGCGGGACACGTGGGTGTCGACCGTCTGCCGCGCCGCCGATCGATCGGCGGAGTCGGCCAGGAACACCACCTTCGCCTCGAGGCCCTTGGCCTGGTGCAGGTTCATCACCCGGACCACGTTTGGGCGCCCCGTCTCGAGGGTCATCTCCTCTACTCTCAGCTCGTCCTCTTCGAGCAGATCCCGCAGACAGGCGGCGATGCGCGCCCAGTCGAGCCCGTGGCGGCCCTGCCACTCGCGCACCATCGACAGCACCCTCAGCAGATTGCCGACGCGGGAGGAACCCGCCCGCCGGCCGGCGGCCACCGCGGCCAGACCCGAGCCTTCGACGAAGCGCTCGAGGGCAGCGGCGGCCGGGCGCCGGTCCAGGTCACGGCGCAGTTGGCGCAGACTGCGGAGGGCGCCATCGAGGCGCTCGTTCAGCGGCGCCTCCAGACCCTCCGGCGCATCCCCGGTATAGCGGAACGGCCACCCCGCTTTCCGCAGGCGGTAGAGGTCATCGTCGCCGAGCCCGTAGAGGGGGCCCCGCAGGCTGGCGATCAGGGCCACGGGGTCATCCGGCCGCAGGACGGCCTCCAGGGCATCCACCAGGGCGCGCAGCTCTGCGGATGAGCGCAGCGACCCGGCGCCCGTGACGTCGTATGGGAGTCCGTGCTCCTCCAGGGCTCGGGAGTACTCGGACAGATACCGGCGGGTGCGGGTCAGGATCATGAAATCGCCGGGGCTGGCGCTCTCCCCGAGAACCTCGGCCACCCCGTTGAGGTCGGTGCCGCCCCTCAGGGCGGCGGCAATGAACACGGCGATCCGATCCGCCTCCTCCCGCGCCCGCTCCTTGCGTCCGCCTTCCCCCGGCCGCCCTCTCATCCGATAGACGCCGGCCCCGCTCTTCTCGGGAAGCTCTGGTGTCAGGCGGCGATACGCCGCCTGGAAGCGGGGGTCGTGGCTCTCGAACTGGGGCTCGAAGGCATCGTTCATCCACCCCACGACTCCGGGCCTCGACCGGAAGCTGGTGGTCAACTCCACGACTTCGCCGCCTGAGTTGCTGACCTGTTCGCGGACCTGGCGGTAGACCTCGAGATCGGCGCGGCGGAAGCGGTAGATGGCCTGCTTCTCGTCCCCGACCAGGAACAGCCGGCCCGGCGCCGGGACCAGCCGCCGCCAGTCCCGCTCCCCGTGATCGTCCGCGGTCAGGTAGAGTAGAATCGCCGCCTGCAGCGGGTCGGTGTCCTGGAACTCGTCGACGAAGAGACGCCGGTACCGCCTCTGCAGGACCGCCCGGGCGCCGGGCGAGTCTCGCAGCAGCGATTCGGTGAGCTCCAGCAGGTCGTTGAAGGTCAGCGTCGCCGCCTCCATGCGGGACCGGCGGTAGAACCCCATCGCCTCGTCCACCAGGTCGCCGGTCAGGCGGTAGACGTACTGGCGCCACTCTCTCAGCAAGGGCTTCAGGACGCCATCGCGGAAGGCGGACAGCTCGTCGCGCAGACGCCGCGCCGTCGCCTGCTCCGGACTGCCCCTTGGCCCCCAGCATTTCAGGGTCACCGAGGTCTGGCTGGTCGAGGCCAGGGAGCTCAGCAGTCGCTCGCGGTCCGCGTCGCTCGGCGGGCCGGCGAAATCGACGAAATGGCGCAGGCGTCGGGCCGTCGCCATCAGGCTGTCCGGCCGGCCCTCCGGCAGCGGGTCGGGAGTCGCCGCCTCGATCTCGCGAACCAGCTCGCAGGCCCTCGCCGCCGCCGGCCCCAGGTCGGGCCGGGGCCCTTCGGTCGGTTTCAGCGCCAGATCGCTGAACTGGCAGCGCTTCCGGTAGAAGCCGTAGAACTGCTCGGCCGTGAGCCCCGTCTCCTCCATGGCCAGCAGGCGCTCGTCGCCGGCCGCCGACCTCTCCTGCAGGAAGCGGTCCCAGGCCTCACGCACCAGCCACACCTCGTCGCGTTCCTCCACCTCGCGGAAGTCCGGCGGCAGCCCCGCCTCGAAGGGACGCTCGCGCAGGAGGCCTGCGCAGAAGGCGTGGATGGTGCCGATGGCACACTGGTCCACCCGCTGCACGGCTTGACGAAGACGCCGCCCTCGCCCCGAGTTGAGACGGGCCTCCTCCTCGGCCCTTTCCCGCAGGGCCCCGAGGAACCGGCTCCGCATCTCCCCGGCCGCCTTCCGCGTGAAGGTGATGGCCGCCATCTGGTCGATCTCCGCCGCCCCGGAGGCCACGGTCTCCACCATCCGCTCCACCAGGGCCCTGGTCTTGCCGGTGCCCGCACCCGCCTCGCACATCAGATTGACGTCGAGGTCCTCGCGGATGCGGCGGCGGGCCTCGTGGTCCGGTCGCAGCGGCGTGGTCATTCCCTCATCCACTCCGCGGCCGGGGCGACCGCCTCTGCCGGAACGACATCGGCGGGCTCCAGTCCGAGGGTGGCCAGCTGGGCCTCGAGGGCTCGGCGGGACTGCTCGCGGCAGGCCGAGGCGGCCTCCGCCCAGCCTTCGACCAATGCCGCGGCGTGCGCCGCCGCCTCGGTCAGTTCATCGACGTGCCGCCCGCCTCGCGCCTCGTCGGCGCAGATGCGGCGGTAGTCGCAGAAGCGGCACGGACCGCCGCCGTTCTTGTCCCCCTTGTGCAGGGCCGGGTAGAATCCCTCCCTGGCCAGCTCGAAGAGAGGCTGCAGGATTCCTGCCAGCACATCCGCGGTCGGGGGCTCTTCCGCAAGACGCTGGCCAGAGCCCCGGTCCGAGGCGAAGAAGTACCCGGCGCGCCGGACCTCCCCGCTCCCGAGCAGCCTCGGAAGGGCGAGGGAGTACAGGGCCCACTGCAGATTGCGGCCTCCGGCCAGGAGATCCGACGAGTCATACCCCCAGGTGCTGCCCGTCTTGTAGTCCCAGATCTCGTAGTCGTCGGTACCTTCGACATGGTCGACCCTGTCGATGCGCCCCCGCAGGCGGAACCCGACCCGGGCCGACAGGGGAACCTCCACGCCCTCCCCACCGCCGAAGTCCCACTCGAGGCGGCGAGCCGTGATCGCCGGATCCTGTTCCATGCGCTGCGCCTCGGCGAACAGGAAGATGCGGCAGGCGCGCTCGATCCTTCGGCAGTCGTTGCGGAAAGCCGATTCCAGCGGCGTCGGGATCCGCTCTCCCCACCTGGCGATCGCCTCGGCCGCAAGCTCTTCCAGCTCGGATTCGTGAGCCGCCGAGGGACGATCCCCGCGCTCGCCGAGTCTCCGCATGTAGGTCAGGAAGAGATCGTGGAGCAGCGAGCCCATCTCGACAGGCTGCAGCCATCGGCGCGAGTCCCGCTCGGGCTCCTCGAGAGCGCGCACCCCCAGCACGTCCCGCCACAGGTAGCGGCGGGGACAGACCGCCAGGGTCTCCAGCATGCGGCTCGACAGGACCCGTGGCCCCTGGAGGTCGAGGGCCTGCTCCCCCGGAGCGGCGATCCAGCCATCGAAGCGGCTGGGGACGCTCGCCGCCCTCGCCTCCTGGACCCGGGCCCCTCGCTCAGCGTCCGGGTACGCCGCGGCGACCGATTCCCGGTACCCCGGTTGTCCCCTGTGGCCCAGGACGATCTCGAGATCGTCGGCTGCCCCCGCCTCCAGCTCCGACGGCAGGGGCCACTTCCAGCACGGCTCGATGCCGAGCTGATCCCTGGCCAGCTCGAAGAGGGGCGTCGGGTAGGGCTCACGGCCATCGGCCAGGTGCAGGGAGCAGGCCACCAGCGTCACTTCGCCCGCGGCGGCGCCGAGCAGACGAACCAGCTGGAAGACCGCATCCCCCGGCCGCGACCGCTCCGAACGCAGGCCGAGGGCCCGCCGCGACTCCTCCGGCAGCAGCGGGTCCGGGGAGCCGGCGCCGGGAAAGTGGACCTCGTCGAGCCCCATGACGTACAGGTGCCGGCGGAAGGTGTAGCCGGCGCCATCGAGGGGCGCCACATGCAGGCGGCCTGGACGGGCTCCCTGTGCATCCACACCCATGCCCCCCACCGCCTCCAGCAGCCGGCTCGCCTGCTCAGCCGGGGTGCCGCTGAGCTCCGGCCCTCGGGACACCTCGTGCAGGCGAGCCTGCAGCACCTCGCTGGCGAGGGCGTCCCTGTCGCTGCCGGCTCCGCGGCCGGCCGGATTCCCGGCTCTCAGGAATCCGGCGGCGGCCTCCGCCATCGACGCCAGGGAACACGGCCCTTCGGGAACCCACGAGTGCAGTCGCTCCAGGTGCTCTCGCGCCCGCCGGGCCGTGGCAACGGCCGGGGGGTCCCAGCCCTCGGGATCAGGCTCCTCGGCTTCGACGCGATCCAGCGCCTCGGCGGCGGCTCCGGGACCCCGGCCGACCCGGCCGGCCAGCAGGAGATGGGCGACGGCCCGCGAAGGAGCATCGGAATCCTCCCAGCCCATGTCGCCGCACCTCAGGCCGCGGGCGAGGTCGACCCCGTCCAGGCCGTCGCGGATCCACCCTAGAAAGGCCGCCAGGGCGCGGCCCGGATGGGTCCTCTCGACGGGGGCCCCCACTGCGAAATCGGCCGGCAACTCCCAACGCTCCACCGCGTCGAACAGCAGGAACCGGTAGGGATCTCCGCGGGTGTAGACGATCTCGACCTCATCCAGGGGTATGCCGCGGTGGAGCACATCCCTCAGGACGGCTCGGATCTCCGTTTCCATCCCGATCGTGCGCCATAGCCGGACCCGGTCCCGGTCGGCGGCCTCCAGGCCCTTTTCGAGAATCCGCCCCCCCGGTGCCGCCTCGACGGCTCGCGAGGCCGGTCCGGCCGGTGGCCCCAGCCGTCCGCGCGGCAGCGCCTTCTCGCCGGCGCGCAGCTGTTCCAGGAACAGGTCGCCTTGCTCCAGCGGTCCGGTACGCCGGGATGGAGAGCCGGACCGCGGCGCCACCGGGGGTTGGCTCTCTCCTTGGGCTGCCGCGCCGGCCGCCGTCTTCGCCAGGCCGGGGATCGGGGCCCCCGCCCAGCGGACCGCGGCGCTGTGCGCGGGAGCCGGCATTCCGTAGGAGCCCCGGCCGATGCGATGCAGCCGGCCACCGGAAACGGCGAGGACGTACCGGTGAGCCAAGGGAGGCATCTCGGTCTCGTCGGTGAGGATCCACACGGCCGGGGGGTGGGCGTCGCCGCCCTCCACGGCATCGATGGCGGCGCTCAGGATGCGGGCATCGTCCCACCAACCCTGGTCCAGGAGCTCCTTGCAGTAGGCGGCGTACACGGGACCGAGCCCGGCAAACGGCCCCGGTGGGAGCTCGCCGATTCTCTCAGGGGTGATCTCGGCAGCGCGAAGCTCGTCGAAGGTCCGCTGCAGGGCCGCTGCCAGTCCGGCTCCCGCGGCCCCTGTTGAGGGGCGGATGCCCTCACCTGCCGGTCCCGCAAGCACCGCCTCCACGAGCCATCGGCGCCCGTCCCGACCGGGGCGGCGTGTCCCTGCTCCTGGCTCGGAAGTACGGATGCGCTCCCGCGCATGCCGGGCCGGAGTGGTGACGCGCAGGTTCGTCCAGGACCGTCCGTAGCGCGTCAGGGCGCCGGCCAGGTTGTACCCGGCGCGGTGGGAGGGCTCGAAGAGGATCTTGGTCTGCAGGGGATGGGCGCGGCAGAGCTCTTCGAGCTGCCGCAGGGGATAGGGGATCATGGCCCGAGCCGGAGGGTTCTTCAGTCCGAGAAGAACTCGGCGTACAAGGATCGCACGGCGGTCTGCATGTCCGCTTCCTTGACGCCGAACATCATGCTCACCTCGCTCGATCCCTGATTGATCATCTCCAGGTTGATCCCGCTCCGTGCGAAGGCCCCCGTGGTCCTCGCCGCGAGTCCGACGGTGTGGCGCATACCCTCGCCGACGACCATCACCAGGGCCAGTCCCCGCTCCACCGAGACCTCGTCGGCTTCCAGTTCCGTGCGCAGGCGGCGCAGGACCCGCTCCTCGGTGACGTGATCGAAGAACTCCTCGCGGACGATGACGGAGAGGTTGTCGATTCCCGAAGGAGTGTGCTCGTAGGGGATGGCCTCGTCCTCGAAGACCTCGAGGAGCCGCCGGCCGAAACCGACCTCGCGGTTCATCAGGTACCGGCTGACGTATACGGTGCAGAAGCCACCGGTGGCCGCGATGCCGGCTACCGGAGTTCCCTCCACCTGCCGGTCGGGCACGATCAAGGTGCCGGCGGCCTCGGGACTGTTGGTATTCTTCACCGCCACCGGGATGCCGCCGTGGAACACGGGCTCCAGGGCCTCGTCGTGAAAGACCGAGAACCCGGCGTAGGACAGCTCCCGCATCTCCCGGTAGGTGATCTCGAGGACAGGCCGAGGATCCGGGACCAGCCGCGGGTTGGCGGCGAAGACCGAGTCCACATCCGTAAAGTTCTCGTAGAGGGCGGCGCCCACGGCGGCAGCGAGGATGGCGCCGGTGATGTCGGATCCGCCCCGTGGAAAAGTGACGAGACGGCCCGATTCCGTGTAACCGTAGAACCCCGGGAAGACCGTGATCCCGGGCCGCTCCCGCAGCGACCGCAGGTTTCCGTAGGACTGGCGCAGAACCCGGGCGTTGCCCGCCTCGGCGGACAGGATCAGGCCGGCTTCCAGGGGATCGATGAAGTGAGCCTCCACACCGCGGCTGCGCAGGTACTCGGCCACGAGGCGCCCGCAGTTGCACTCGCCCGCGGCCTTCATCGAATCGAGGTAGTGGTCCTCATCGCCGGTGTCGGCGGTCAGGCGTTGGCGCAGATCGATCTCGATTCCGCGCAGGCAGGCGTCCGGAAGCTCGAGTCCCCTTGCCAGGTCGGCGAACCGGCTCACCGCCACCGTCAGCTCTGCCTCGCCGGACCGATGGGTGAGCCGAGCCTCTGCGGCGGCGATCAGCAGATCCGTGACCTTGGTATCATCGGCGTCCCTCCGGCCCGGGGCGCTGACCACCACCAGCCGCCGCTCGCCATCGGCGGCCAGGATATCGCCGACCTTGCGGATCTGTTCGGCCGTGGCCAGGGAGCTGCCCCCGAACTTCACCGTCTTCACAGAGCCGAGACCTTCAATCCGGCCGCAGCCGCACGCGCCGCTGGCCCATGGGCTTGGCCCCGGCCGGCTCGATCTCCGGGGCCCGCTCCCCGGCCTCGACCATTCGCCGGATCAGTCGGCCGCGCATCTCTTCGGCCACCGGCCGGTGAGCCTTGGAGGTGACGAGGTTCACCAGCTCCCAGGGGTCGGCGTGCAGGTCGTACAGGTACTGCTCCACGAAGCGCTCCGACCAGGGGCCGCGCTCCTCGGGCGCGTCGACACCATACTTCCAACGATCCGTGCGGACCGCCCGCCCGGTCTGGGCCTCGCTGATCTGCACGAAGACTTCCTCGGGCCAGTCCGCAGGCCCGCCGCCCCCCCCCAGCAACGGCAGGATCGACCGGCCCTGCATCGCCTCGGGCACCTCCAGGCCGGCCGCCTCGAGCAGGGTCGGCGGGAGATCGATGAGGCTCACCAGCTCCTGCACCTCGCCGCCGCCGCGGAAGCTCGGACCGGAGAGCACCGTGGGCACGCGGATGGAACTGTCGTGGCAGGAGCGCTTGTACTCGGAGTTGCGGGTCTTGAAGTGGTTGCCGTGGTCGGAGGTGAAGAGCACGATCGTCTCCTGCGCCAGGTCCAGGCTCTTCAGCGCGTCCAGCAGGCGGCCATACGCTTCGTCGAGGCGCTTCACCATGCCGTAGTAGCCGCCCAGGTGCCGGTGGGCCGACCCGCCGAGGGCGGCCAGGTCCGTCGGCACCCATCCGCCGGTATAGCGCTCGCGGTAGCCGTCGGGCGGCGGGTAGTCGTCGATGTGGTTCTGATGGTGGGGCTCGATGTAGGAGATGAAGAGGAAGAACGGGTCCTGCTTCGCGGCTCTCCCGTCGACGTAGCGGATCGCCGCGTCGGTGACCGCGTCGACGCGGTACCCGGGCAGCTTCACCTCCTCGCCCTCGCCGTCGTACATCACGGTGTCGTAGGCGTCGGACGTGAACTCGAGCACGTTGGAGGCCAGCCAGTAACGGTAGCCGAAGCGCTTGTCGGCCGGGACGGGACCCCTGCACTCGCGGTCGTGGAGATGCCACTTGCCGATGTAGGCCGTGTCGTAGCCCGCCTCGCCGAAGTGATGGGCCAGGGTGCGGCTGTCGTCGGGGAGGGGGATGGCGTTGCGGTAGCATCCCGTGGTGGTGGCGTAGAGCCCGGTCTGCAGGCAGGCGCGGGCCGGGCCGCAGACCGGCTGGCAGGTGAAGGACTTGGCCACGTGGGTGTGGGCCCGGGCGACGCGGTCGAGGTTGGGCGTCAGATCGAGAGGATTGCCGTGGAGGCCCGTCGTGTCCCACCGCTGCTGATCGGTGAAGAACACGATGACATTGGGGCGGCTCATCGGCTCAGCCAGGGCGGACCATCCTCTCCGGCCGGACCTTCTCGGCGAACTCCTCCTCGGTCAGCAGGCCGAGCTCCACTGCGGCCTGCACGAGAGTGGTGCCCTCGGCGTAGGCCTTCTTGGCTACCCTGGCGGCGTTGTCGTAGCCGATGTGGGGGTTCAGGGCCGTCACCAGCATCAGGGACTCGCGCATCAGCTCGTCGATGCGCTCGCGGTTCGCCTCGATGCCGGTGGCGCAGTGCTCGTCGAAGCTGTGCACCGCGTCGGTCAGCAGGCGCGACGAGTGCAGCAGATTGTGGATCATGACTGGCTTGTACACGTTCAGTTCGAAGTTGCCCTGGGAGCCGCCGAACCCCACCGCGGCGTCGTTCCCCATGACCTGCACGCAGACCATGGTCAGGGCCTCGCACTGCGTCGGGTTGACCTTGCCCGGCATGATGGAAGAGCCGGGCTCGTTCTCCGGAATGCGGATCTCGCCGATCCCGCACCGGGGCCCCGAGGCCAGCCAGCGGACATCGTTGGCGATCTTCATCAGGGACCCGGCGATCGTCCGCAGCATGCCCGACGCCTCGACCACGGCGTCGTGGGCGGCCAGGGATTCGAACTTGTTCGGCGCCGTGACGAAGGGCTGGCCCGTGACCTCGGCGATTCGGCCGGCCACGGTGACCGCGAAGTCCCTGTGGGCGTTGAGTCCGGTGCCCACGGCCGTTCCCCCCAGGGCGAGCTTGTAGAGGGGCTGCAGGGCCTGAGCCGCGCGCCGGATCCCCTCCCGCAGCTGGTGGGCGTGGCCGGACAGCTCCTGGCCCAGGGTCAGGGGCGTGGCGTCCTGCAGGTGGGTGCGACCGATCTTAATGACATCGCCATAGGCAGCCGACTTGGCCTCGATGGTTGCGGCCAGCTGCTGCAAAGCCCCCAGGAGCTGGTTCTCGATGGCGTCGGCGGCCGCGATGTGCATGGCCGTGGGAAAGACGTCGTTGGAGGACTGCCCCCGGTTGACGTGGTCGTTCGGATGGACCGGGCTCTTCGAGCCCATCTCTCCCCCCGCCATCTCGATGGCGCGGTTCGAGATCACCTCGTTGGCGTTCATGTTCGACTGCGTTCCCGAGCCCGTCTGCCAGACCACGAGGGGGAAGTGGTCGTCCAGAGTGCCGTCCGCCACCTCCGTGGCGGCCTCGGCGATCAGGCCGGCGAGTTCCGCATCGAGCGTGTCCAGCTCCTCGTTGGCCAGGGCCGACGCCTTCTTGACCACCCCGAGGGCCCGTATCATCTCCCGCGGGAACCGGTCGGCGCCGATGCGGAAATTCTGCAGGGACCGCTGTGTCTGGGCACCCCAGTAGCGGTCGGACGGGACCTCGATCTCGCCCATGCTGTCGGACTCGATTCTCACCTTCATCTCCTCAACGGCTCCCATCTGTCAGTAGTCCTGCAAGGTTGCCTGTGCTTCCTGCTGCAAGCGGGTCAGGGAGCTCTTCACCTCGGCCCCTTGAACCACCCTCACCACGGTGCGGCTGATCAGCCGGCGCACCGCCTCGTACCCGGGCAGGGACGGCTCCGCCTTTCCGTACTCGAGCAACTGGTAGGCGCTGGCATACCGGGGATTCTGCTCGAGGTAGTCGGCGAGCAACCGCCGGGTGCTCTTGCGAGCGGGGAAGTAGTTGCTCGCCTTCACCCAGCGGGCCTGTTGCGGCGGCTCGGTGAACCACTTCAGGAAGAGCCAGGCGGCCAGCTGGCGCTCGGGTGTCGTGCGGCACACGGAGATGCTGGCGCCGTAGAAGTTGACCAGAGGCTCCGGCCCCGCCTGGGGCGGCGGCGCCACCCCCCAGTCGAAGTCCGCCCCCGAGGCCACTCCCTCCTGCACGAAGGGCAGCCCCGAGGTCGAGCGAAGCATGAACAGAGCCTCTCCGATGTTGAATGCCGTCTGATCTCCATAGGCCTCCCCCATCAGCTCAACCGCCCCCTCCGCGGCCAGCTCCTGCATGAGCTGCAGGGAGGCGGCCATCTCCGGGGTGTCCAGCCGGTACGAGGTGCCCGCCGGATCGAGGAAATCCCCCCCGCGGGAGAAGGTCATCGACGCGGCCCGGGACGCATCCACGTCGAGGACGAATCCAAGACTGCGCACCCCGGCCGGGTTTCCGCTGAAGGGCTGGTCCCGTGCGGCGCGGCACAGCCGGGCGAACTCCGCCCACGTCTCCGGTGGCCCGGGGGCTCCGAGCTCCCGCAGCCAGTCCAGATTGTGGTACAGGACCTCGATCGAGCGGTTCGGCGGCAAGGCGATCTGCCGTCCTTCGATGCGGTCCTGAAGCAGGAAGGCCTCCACGTAGTCGGCCGCCGCCGCCGGATTCAGCCCCCACCTCGCGGAGGTCATGTACGGGATCAGGTCGACGATCCCGTCGGCCAGCAGGTATTCCCACGCCTGATTCTGGTAGGCCACCACGAGGTCCGCCACGCTGCCGCCCTGCAGTCCCACCACCATCTTGTTGTAAATGTCGCCGTAGCTCCCGGCGAATTCGCCGCGCACCTGGATCCCGTGCGGATTCGTCCCGTTGAAGTCGGCGATCATCTCCTGCAGGGCCTGCTCGCGGGCCCTCTGGTGCTGGTACCAGAACACGACCTCCTGGCCCTGCGGGTCCACCGCTTCCAGGTCGACCGCCGGTGCCGGCGCGTCCCCGCCGCCGCAGCCCGCGGCGAGCCCGGCGGCCGCCGCCATCCACCATTTGTGGAGCTTCGGCCTCATCCCTTCATCCCCGACATGGAGATGCCCTCCGTGAACTCCCTCTGCACCAGGGCATACACCACCAGGACCGGCACCGTGGCGATCACCGCGCCCGCCATCTGCAGGTGGACCTCCGGACCGGCCTCGGTGACGAACTTCTGCAGGCCCACGGCGATCGGCCGCCACGCCGGGGTGTTGGTCACCAGCAGCGGCCAGCCGAGGGCGTTCCAGGAGCCGATGAAGGCGAGCATCCCCACCGTCAACAGGGGAGCGCGGCACAAGGGCAACACCACCTGAAACAGAAAGCGCAGGTGGCCGGCGCCATCGATGCGGGCGGACTCCCACAAGTCGCCAGGGATCCCGCGCATGAACTGACGCAGCAGGAAGACACTGAAGGCGCTGGTCATGAAGGGAATCGTCAGGCCGGGCCAGTTGTTGAGCCAAGGCACCGGACTGACCCGGTGCAGCCCCGACACAGTGAGGAAGTTCGGCACCATGGTCACCGTCTCCGGCACCATGAGCGTCGCCAGGATGACGACGAAGATCGCCTCGCGGCCGGGGAATCGAATGCGGGCCAGGGGGTAGGCGGCCATCAGCGAGAACAGCAGAGTGCCGCCGACCACGAGGACCGAGATGATCACGGAGTTCACGAAATATAGACCGAAGTCCTCCTCGCTCCAGGCCACGGCGTAGTTGGCCCATTGCAGCGATGCCGGCAGGGCAGCCCGGCGGAGGGTCTCGCCCCGCGTCATGAAGGAGGACATGACCATCCACACGAAGGGGAAGGCGGCCAGCACGCCGGCCATGATCAGGCTGGCGGTGGTCAGTGGGCCGGTGAGACGGCGCGAATTTCCGGCTGTGGCAGCGATCAGGTCTCTCCGTAGAACACGCGGCGGCCGAGCAGGCGGTTCTGGAAGAGGGTCAGGGCCAGGATGACGACGAACAGGACGAGGGCCAGGGTCGAGGCATAGCCGGCGTTGTGAAACTGGTAGATCTGGTCAAAGATCAGAATGCTGACCACGTCTACCGTGTCCTGGGCACCGGCGGTGCGCATGATGTAGATGTGGTTGAATGCCTTGAAAGTGCCGATCACGGCGATGAGGCTGACGAAGAACAGAGCTGGAGACAACAGGGGCAGGGTGACGTGGCGGAAGGTCTGCCAGGAACTGGCGCCGTCGATCTCTGCCGCTTCGAAGTAGTGCCGCGGGATCGCGCTCAGACCCGCCAGCAGGATCACGGTGTCATAGCCGATGTATACCCATACGTTGTACACGCATACGCAGACGAGGGCCAGGCTGGGGAAGGCCGCGTCCAGCCACGCCGGGCAGGACGCGCCCATGGCTTCGAGGAGAAGGGCGGCCAGGCTGCGGCTCTCGTACAGCCAGCCCTGGTCCGAGCCGCCCAGACCCAGCCAGATCCGGTTGGCAAGCGACCCGGGATTGGGGCTGAAGATCGTGCGGAAGACGACCGCCGTGGCGATCATCGGGGTGATGTAGGGCAGGAAGAACAGGACGCGCAGGAACCCGCGTGCCGTGAGGACCCGGAACAGCATGTAGGCCAGCAACATCGCTCCGGCGACCTCGAAGGGGATCGTGCCGAGAGCGTAGAAGGCCGTGACCTTCATGGCGTTGATCAGACGGACATCGCCGTTGGCGCCGAGGCCGAGGAGCCCGACGAGCAGCGACAGCCCCCCCGCCGCCAGGGCGAGGCCCCTTGCCCCCGGAGGGACCCGCCGGCTGCCCGGCGGGTCCCGGGACCACAGACTCAGGGCACACCACAGGATGGCCAGTCCGGCCAGGGCGCACAGGATCCACTGCGGCTCCCCGAGGGCGCGCTCATAGTGGCGCCACCCGACGAAGGCCTCCCGCTTGATCCTCCACCGGTGCAGGCTGACGAACAGGGCATAACCGATCGGGAAGAGCCCGAACAGCCCCAGCACGAGCAGCGCCGGGGACATCAGCGCCCACGCCAGGAAGGCTTCGTTGCGACGGCCTGTCAAACCGAAATGGAAGCGTCCCCGGAGCGGCCAGCTCCGGGGACGCTGAGGAGCGTCACGAACGTGACGCCGATGGCTGCCCCCCAGGGATTCGAACCCCGATAACATGATCCAGAGTCATGTGTCCTACCATTGAACGAGAGGGCATCACTGAGAGATCTGGCGGAGAGGGAGGGATTCGAACCCTCGGTACGAGTTACCCCGTACAACAGCTTAGCAGGCTGCCACCTTCGGCCACTCGGTCACCTCTCCACGGCACCCGAACCGCAGTCGTTTCTGGCGGAGGGCGAGGGACTCGAACCCTCAAGGGTGTGAACCCGGCGGTTTTCAAGACCGCTGCCTTACCAATTAGGTCTAGCCCTCCACGGGCACAGCCCGCCGCCCAAGCAACCCAAGAGAGGAATATACACCCCCGGGTTTCTATCGTCAACCGCTTTATTTACAAGGAGATAGGTCCATGGCCAGCGGCGCTGGAGCTGCCTCATCCCAACTGGCCGTTGCCTCCCTCCTCGGCGTTGCCGTCTTCCGCCTCCACACCGACGACGCGGGTCATGTCAATGACCCGGTCGCCATCGTCGACGCTGATCACCCGCACTCCCTGGGTGTTCCGGCCGATGCAGGAAATGCTCTTCACGGACACCCTGATCATGATCCCCTGCTGGGTGATCACCATTACCTCGTCGTCGTCGTCGACCTGCTTGCAGGACACGACGGCACCGTTGCGGTCGCTGGTCTTGATGTCGATCACCCCCTTGCCGCCCCGGCGGCGCCGCGGATACTCCGAACACCCCGTGCGCTTGCCGTAGCCGTTCTCGCAGACCGTGAGCAGGGTTCCCTGCTCGCCGAGCACGACCATCTCCACCACCTCGTCGGCGCCCCTCAGGTCGATGCCCTTCACCCCGGTCGAGACCCGCCCCATGGATCGGACGTCCTTCTCGGAGAACCGCACGGCCATGCCCTCCCGCGTAGCCAGCAGCACATCCTGCCCGGGCTCCACCAGGCCCGCGCCGATCAGGTCATCGTCGTCCTGGATCTTCAGGGCGATGATCCCGTCCCGGCGAACGTTGCCGTACGCGGACAGGACCGTCTTCTTCACCACGCCCTTCCGGGTGGCCGTGAACAGGAACCGGTCCTCGGTGAACGCGTCCACCGGGACCACGGCGCGCACCTCGTCCCCCTGGTCGAGTTGAAGAAGATTGACCAGCGGCCGTCCTCGGGCGGTTCGCTCCCCTTCGGGAATGCGGTAGACTTTGAGCCAGTGGCACTGCCCGCGAGCCGTGAGAAACAGGATGTAGGAGTGCGTGGAGGCGATGAAAAGCCGCTCCACGAAGTCTTCCTCCTTGGTGCGCATGCCTGTGACGCCCCTTCCCCCGCGGTGCTGGGTGCGGTAGGAGCTCGGGGACATGCGCTTGACGTAGCCCTCCCGGGAGATGGTCACCACCATGTCCTCTCGAGGGATGAGATCCTCCACGTCGAACTCCTCTGCGGAGTAGACGATCTCGGTGCGCCGATCGTCTCCGAAGCGCTCCCGAACCTCGGACAGCTCCTCCTTGAGGATGCCCATCTGCAGATCGCGGCTGTCGAGGACCGCCCGGAAGTGCACGATCGCTTCCTGCAGCTCCTGGTACTCGGCCTCGATCTTGTCCCGCTCCAGACCCGTGAGCCGCTGCAGCGGCATGGACAGGATGGCATTTGCCTGGATCTCCGAAAGCTCGAAGCCGGCCATCAGCCGCCCGCGCGCCTCGCCGGGATCCGCCGAGTTGCGGATCAGCTCGATGACTGCATCGATATTGTCGAGGGCCACCCGCAGGCCCTCGAGGAGATGGGCGCGCGCCTCGGTCCGGGACAGGTCGAACCGGGTGCGCCGCAGCACGACCTCGTGGCGGTGGGAGAGGTAGTGCTCGCACAGCCTCTTCAGGTTGAGCGTCTCGGGCCGGCCGTCGACGATGGCGATGGCATTGACCCCGAAGTTCTGCTGCAACATGGAGTGGCTGAACAGCTGGTTGAGGACGACCTCGCTCTGGGCGCCGCGCTTCAACTCGATGACGATGCGCAGTCCGGCACGACCCGACTCGTCGCGCAGGTTGGAGATCTCCTCCACCACCTTGTTGCGCACAAGGTCGGCCATCTTCTCCAGCAGCGTCGACTTGTCGACGAGGAAGGGGATCTGCGTGACGATGATCCGCTCCCGGCCGTCGCGCTGCTCCTCCACGTGCGTGCGCGCTCGAAGCTGGATGATCCCCTGGCCTGTCCGGTAGGCGCGGCGAACGCCAGCCATACCGTGAATCACCCCGCCGGTGGGGAAGTCGGGGGCCTTGACGTGCTCCATCAAGGCGTCAATGGTCATCTCCGGCTCGTCGATCAGCGCCGCGAGGGCGTCACAGACCTCGGTGACGTTGTGGGGGGGGATCTTGGTGGCGTAGGCCACGGAGATGCCGACCGATCCATTGCACAGCAGGTTGGGGAACCGGGACGGCAGGACGGAGGGCTCGGTGCGGGTCTCGTCGTAGTTGTCGACCATGTCGACGGTATCGCGGTCGAGCTCCGCGAGCATCTCGACGGTGGCCGTCGTCATGCGCGCCTCGGTGTAGCGCATGGCCGCCGGAGGGTAGCCGTCGATGGAGCCGAAGTTGCCCTGGCCGTCGACGAGGGGGTACCGCAGCCGGAAGTCCTGCGCCAGGTGCACGAGGGTGGCGTACACGCCCTCGTCCCCGTGCGGATGGTAGTTGCCGGAGGTGTCGCCGGAGATCTTGGCGCACTTCCGGAACCCGCGGCCCGGGGCCAGGTTGAGATCGTTCATGGCCACCAGGATGCGGCGCTGGGAAGGCTTGAGGCCGTCGCGCACGTCCGGCAGGGCCCGGGCGGTGATGGCGCTCATGGCGTAGTCGAGGAAGGAGGTCTTCAACTCCTCCTCGATCTTCACCGGGATGATGCGGGGGTCGCGTGGCTCTGACATCGGTCTGGGATCTGGTGGGTGGAGGAAGCGATGGGCGGGCACTCCCCGCCCCGCGGGCTACACGTCGAGGAACTTCACTGACAGGGCGTTCTCTTCGATGAAGGCGCGCCTCGGCTCCACATGCTCGCTCATCAGGAGCGTGAACATGTGCTCGGCCTCCACGGCATCGTCCAGGGTCACGTGCAGCAGCGTGCGCCGGGTGGGATCCATGGTCGTCTCCCACAGCTGCTCGGGGTTCATCTCGCCCAGGCCCTTGTAGCGCTGCACGATGATGCCGCGGCCATCCCCCTCTCCTCGGAGCAGCGCCAGCTGGCGGTCCCGCTCCTCCTCGTCGAAGGCGTAGACCTCGTTCTTGCCCTTCTTCACCTGGAAGAGCGGCGGTTGCGCCAGATACAGCTTGCCCTCGGCGATGACGGGCCGCATGTAGCGGAAGAAAAAGGTCATCAGAAGGGTCCGGATATGGCTGCCGTCGACGTCGGCGTCCGCCATGATGATGACCTTGCCGTAGCGCAACCGGGTCAGGTCGAAGTCCTCGCCGATGCCGACTCCCAGGGCCGAGATCAGCGGCAGTAGCTTGTCGTTGCCGAGCACCCGGTCGATGCGGGCCCGCTCGACGTTCAGCGGCTTGCCGAACATGGGCAGCACGGC
This sequence comes from Candidatus Latescibacterota bacterium, assembly GCA_964291625.2. Lineage (GTDB taxonomy): Bacteria > Latescibacterota > UBA2968 > UBA8231 > UBA8231 > UBA8231. The sequence continues at coordinate 2,527,324 of OZ220089.1, forward strand.
CTGGAAGTGCTGGTCCCGGGCCTGCGCTGCCGAACCGCCGGCCGAGTCGCCCTCCACGAGGTAGATCTCGGTCTCGTCGGGGTTTCGGTTGGCGCAGTCAGCCAGCTTTCCGGGTAGCGAGCCCCCTTCGAGGATGCCCTTGCGCCGGGTCAGCTCCCGCGCTTTACGCGCCGCCTCCCGGGCGCGCCCCGCCTCGATGATCTTGCTGATGACGCGCTTGGCAACATCGGGATGCTCTTCCAGGTAGGTGTTCAACGCCTCGGAGGTGAGGGACTGAACCAGGCCCTTCACCTCGCTGTTCCCGAGCTTGGACTTGGTCTGCCCCTCGAACTGGGGCTCCGGCACGTTGACGCTGACCACCGCCGTCAGCCCTTCCCGGGAGTCTTCGCCACTGAGATTGAACTTGACGGCCTTGAGCATGTCCTGGCGCACGGCATAGGCGTTGATGGTGGTGGTCAGAGCCGCCCGGAACCCGACCATGTGGGTGCCACCTTCGATGGTCTTGATGTTGTTGGCGTAGGTGAACACCGATTCCTGGTAGCTGTCGTTGTACTGCATGGCGATCTCGACACTGACGCCGTCCCGTTCGCCCTCCAGGTAGATCGGATCCGGGTGGAGGGCGTTGCGGCCCTCGTTCAGGAAGGTCACGAACTCGACGATACCGCCCTCAAACAGATAGGTGTCGGTTCGACCGCTGGCCTCGTCCCCGACGCCGATCTCCAGGCCCTTGTTGAGGAAGGCCAGCTCGCGCAGGCGGTGGGAGATCAGCTCCACGTCGAAGTTGACGGTCTCGAAAATCTGCCTGTCGGGCAAGAACTGGATCACCGTTCCGTGGCCATCCGTGTCCCCCACCACCTCGAGCGGGGTCCGGGCAACGCCGCGCTCGAAGCGCTGCCGGTGGATCTTGCCGTTCTGGCTGACCTCGACGACGAGAAACTCGGACAAGGCGTTGACCACCGATGCACCGACTCCGTGCAGACCGCCGGAGACCTGGTAGGCCTTCTTGTCGAACTTTCCGCCCGCGTGGAGCATCGTCATCACCACCTCGACGCCCGACTTGCCCTCCCCGGGGTGGATCCCGGTGGGGATGCCCTGCCCGTCATCCTCGATGCGCACCGACCCGTCCTTCATCACAGTGACTTCGATGCGGCTGCAGCGGCCAGCCATGGCCTCGTCGACGGAGTTGTTGACGATCTCCTTCACGAGCTCGTGCAGTCCGCCCTCGCCGGTGTCCCCGATATACATCGCCGGACGGCGCCGGACCCCCTCCAGGCCCTTCAGGACCTGGATTTCCTCGGAGGTGTACTCCGAAGCGTGCGGCGATCCGTTGCCTCCTGCTGTGATCCCCGAGGTGACGCCGTCGTCGGCTTCAGCCATCCGCTCCACTCCCCTTTCCCGTCGTTGCTCCGGCGCGATCCTGGATCGGCCGGTTGACGAAGACCAGATCACGGATCACCCGACGGCCAAGGTGGCGGTTGATCCGCTCGACAAGCAGCTGCTTCGAGAAGCTCAGATGCGTCCTCCAGACGGCCGAGGGCACCGCCAGTTGCATCCGGCCGCGGTGCACCCTCACCGCCCTCGCGTGCTGCGCGAGCTGGTGCCCCGCCACCGATTCCCAGGCCAGCAGCGCCCGGCACTCCTGCACCTTCTCCGCCGCGCCCAGATCCTCGAGCACGCGCCCGAGCAGGCCGGAGATCGGCTCCGGGCTCGAGTCCCGCGGCTCAGTACCACTCCGCGGGACCGAGCCGCGGCCATTGGCCCTCACTCGGCGATCTCGATCCGCTGGAAGCGATCCCCCACTTCCTCGCCGGGGAGCCTCGCCGCCGTCAGGATGACCTGCTCGAAGCCCTCGGTCAGGGACACCAGCCGGCGGGAACGGGTCTCGTCGAGCTCCGAGAACACATCGTCCAGCAGGAGGACTGGTTGGCTACCGCTCCGCTCCTCGAGGAACCGCGCCTCGGCCATCTTCCATGAGAGCAGCAGACTCTTCAACTGTCCCTGGGAGCCGTACGTATCGGCGGGAGAACCGCCCAGGGTGAAGCTCAGGGAGTCGCGATGAGGGCCGCACAAGGTATGACCGGCCCGCTCCTCTCGAAACGGGTCGGCCTCGAGTTCGGCCAGCAGACCCTGCTCGAGCAGCTCGGCCGGAGGGACCTCCTCGACGGACAGCGGCACCGGCTCGGAACGATAGCTGATCCCGGCCTGCTCCTGGCCGGTGCTGAAGGTCTGGTAGCACCGCATGAACACCGGCGTCATCTGGACCAGTGTCTCGAGACGAAGGCGGCGGATGGCCCCCCCCGGCACCGCCAATTGCTCTCCCCACACCCGTCGTTCGGCCGGGTCGGACCTCCGGCCCGCCAGACGGCGGAGGTAGTGGTTCCGTTGCGTGAGGGCACGGTTGTAGCGCTGGAGGCTCTGGAGGTACTTGGGGCAGGCCTGGGACAACAGGATATCGAGGAGACGCCGCCGCTGGGACGCGAACTGGAGGACGAGGGAGACATCTTCGGGCGCGAAGTGCACGGTGCACAGCAGGCTGACCAGATCCGAGAGCCGGGGCAGGTCGACCCCGTCGAGAAAGGCGCACTTGCCTTCGGCGGTACTGTAGAACATGCGGACTTGGCGGTCTCGACATCCGTCATCCCAGACACTCCGGATGTCAAAATGACCCGTCCCGTGGGGAACCACCTCCTGGTCGCGGGCCCCGCGGATCGACTTGCCGATGGACAGATAGGAGATCGACTCAAGGACGTTGCTCTTGCCCTGCCCGTTGTCCGCAATGATCAGACATGCCTCGTGGTCCAGATCCAACTCGAGCCGGGGAAAATTCCGGTAGGGCTTCAAGCGAAGCCGGCGAATGCGCACCTCTCAATTGTCAGCCACTTGGACGCATCGGCATGAGAAGATAGTAGGAGTCCTCTCCCTGAAGCTGTTCCGCGGGACGAACGATGGCGGCAGTGACGGAATCCTTCAGATCGATGATGGCTTCTTCGGAACCGATCTTGCGCAGGATCTCCATCATGTATTGGGCGTTATATGCGACCTCTATGGGGTCGGCACTGTAGTCTGCCGGCAGAACCTCCCGGGCATCGCCACCGATCTCCTGGCTCGAGGCGGTAAGCTCAATAGCTCCCTCTCGGAGACCCACCTTCACTTGGTGCGTGTACGAGCTCGATAGGATGGACACACGCCGAAGCGCCGGAAGAAGTCGATCCACCGGGACCGTCAGTCTCTTGTCGTTCTCCCGGGGAATGACTTGCTCGTAATCGACGTACGGCCCTTCGATAAGTCGGGACAATACCTGGGTCTCGTTCACCTTAAAAAGAACTTGACTCTCTCCGAGAATCGCCTCGCCCAGACTCTCCGAATCTTCCAGCAGCCTGCTCAGTTGACCGCAGACCTGCGGAGGCAGGATCACCTCTGCAGAGCTCTCGATTCCCGTTCCTTCCTCCAGAGTGCGCCGAAACTCGGCCAATCGGCTGCCATCGGTAGCAACCATGGTCATGATCTCCGGCTCGAGTCTCCACAGAACCCCGTTGAGGACTGGCCGAGTTTCATCATGAGAAATCGCAAATCCCGTCTTCTCGATCATCGTTCGAAGAAGGGCCCCATCGACCGCAGCATCCGCCCGAAAGGACAAATGCAGCCCCTGGAGATCCTCCGGTATCTCCGGAAACTCCTCGGGTGGAGTTCCCGGTAGCGAATAGCGCCCTTCTCCCCCGGCATCTGCCCCCAAGGCTCCGGAGAATATGAGATGTCCTCCCTCAAGTACCAGGTGAATCACCGACTCCGGCCATTCTCTCGTAATCTCCGCCAGAGTCCGGGCGGGTACAGTGACTCGCCCAGGTGTTTCAACCTCTGCCACCACCCGCGTGCGAATCGATAAATCCAGATCGGTTGCCGACAGAGTAAGACGGTCTCCCTGGCTGTCCAGCAGAATATTGGAAAGGACCGGTTGGGCCGGCTTGGAAGCAACAGCCTCCAGAACCGTGCTCAGTCCTCGCCAGAGTTCATTTCGGTCGACGCTCAGCTTCATCGATCCTCCTGCAGATCAAGCGGCCCAAGGCAACAGGCGAGGGGCTTGAAGGTGAGACGTAGAGCTTAGGATGAGATCCTCAGATTGGCGGCGGAGGGGAATCAACCAGCCCTTGCTCCGCTCATCTAAAAATGCCCCTCGCCATTCCCTCACCACTAATAATATAGGTATAGGGGCACTCGGGCGTCAAAGGAACGCAGGAAGAGCACTCCACCCGCAGTTGTTGAAGATATACGAATTGAATCTCTATATCTTTACACCAACTCCTACTGCTATAGTGTTGACAAGTCGATTTCTACTCGGTGGGGCGCCCTTCTGGAAATATCCGTAAGGTGCTTTTACACAAATAGATACGAGCCCTCTAGAGGGGGTCGTAGAAGCGGTCGTTTCCACTGTCGGAATAGGAGCGCGGTTTCCACAGTGAGGGAGCCGTAAAGCTCAAACCATCCGCGGAGGCGAAGGTTATCCACAAAATCGAGCGTAATATCCACACCGTTTGGGGAAATCTTTGTGGATACCGTTACTTGCCTTGGATGGACAGCCGTATCTGCTCCGAGAGGGACTCTACCAACCGGGCGAAATCCGGGTCCTGGTTGCACTTCTTGTCCACCGTTTGGATGGCATGGATCACCGTGCTGTGGTCGCGGTTTCCGAAGTGCAGTCCGATGACTTTCAAAGGATTTCCGGTGTGGCGCTTTATCAGGTACATGGCGATCTGCCGGGGGCCGGTGATCTCCCGTCTCCGGGTCTTGCCGGTCAGGAGTTCGGGAGCGAGATCAAAGTGGCTGGCGACCTGCTTCTGAATCCCTTCGATTGAAGGTCTGGAGGTCTGTGTAGTGCTTCGCTGCTGAACGACTTTGCGTGCGGCATCGACACTGAGTTCGACTTGGTTTACCGCACAATAGGCCATGATATGATTCAGGGCACCTTCGAGTTCGCGGATATTTGAGCTGATGTAGTTGCCCAGGAAACCCGCGACCCCCTCGGGTAGGTGGATCCCGTTGATCTCCGCCTTTTTCTGCAGGATCGCGATACGCGTTTCGAGATCGGGCGGTTCGATGCTCGTGACCAAGCCCCACTGGAAGCGTGAGATCAGCCTCTCCTCCAAGCCCTTCAACTCGCCCGGGGGGCCGTCGCAGGTCATGACGATCTGGCGGCCGTTCTGGTGCAGAGTATTGAAGGTGTGGAAGAACTCGTTCTGGGTGCCCTCGCTGCGGATGAGAAACTGGATGTCGTCGACCAGCAGCACGTTCACCGAACGATAGAGCCGCTGGAATTCCGAGGTCTTCTGCTGCCGCAGGGATTCGATGAAATCACCCAGGAACTTCTCGGCGGTCACGTAGACAACGCTGAGGGAGGGTTCCGCCGCCAGCAGATGGTGACCGATTGCCTGCAACAGGTGGGTCTTGCCAAGGCCCACGCCCCCGTGTACGACGAGAGGGTTGAACTGCGTACTTCCTGGTGATCGGGAAACAGCCTGGGCGGCCGCATAAGTGAGGCGATTGCCCTCGCCGACGACGAAGGTATCGAACACATACCGCTCGTTGAGCGGCATGTGCAACGGCGACGCCTTGTCCATGGGCTCCGCGGCGATGATCTCCTCGGGGGCCTCGGGCCCGGTCTCCTGGGACGAAGGCCCCTCGGTCGAGTCCGTCCGAGCGGCTGCCCTCTCATCGACGACGGCGAAAGCGACGCGGGGACACAGCCCCGTCTCCTCCTCGACCACCGATTGTATCAGGGGCAGGTAATTGTCCTGTACGAAGTGGCCGAAATAGGAGCTGGGAACCTCGATCTCGAGTACGTCCTCATCGAACCGCCGAGCGGTGGTACGACGGAACCAGGTCTCGAACGTTTGCGCCCTCGGGAGTCTTCGCTCGATACCGAGCAGGCACTGGGCCCACCGTTCTTGCAGATCTTGTGACATGGGGAGTCGACCGAGGGGGGGGTTGATACGGCCGAGTCCCGGACTGCGGCCGAGCTGCATGCGTCAAGGGCCGGCTCGAAAACCGCGCCGCTCCAATCCCGAAAAAGGGGCGATAGAGTAGCGCCCGCCAGGGGATGCGTCAAGGACCCACCCGTATCCGAAGGAGGGGATCGATCTGCCGCCCCGGGACCCGGTACAATTGACAGATCCAGAAGTGGATCCTAGGTTAGGCCAGCTTGACGGTCGCAAACCGGATCCAGGCACGACTTCTTTCCCAAGGTTCTGTCACTCTTGAAGCGAACCTATCAGCCGAGCCGGCGGCGGCGCAGGAACAAGCATGGCTTTCGAAAGCGCATGCGCACCCCCGCCGGACGGTCTATTCTGGCGCGTCGTCGGAGGCGGGGCCGCAAGCGTCTGGCCGTCTGATCGTGCCGCCACAGGACGGCGCGTCCGATGCCGTGGTCGAAGGGCTCCCTCCTCTGGATTCGCCGCGGTCAGACGCCTTCCTTCGGGGCCGTCTTCGTTCTGCGCAAGTCCCTCGGAACCGCCGTCCTCCGCAACAAGCTTCGGCGACGCCTGCGCCACATCTGCCGACATCTTCCAGTATCGGCAGCCAAGGGCTTGGTGGTCCTCGCTCAGCCGCCGGCTACGCAGTCTTCCTTTACCGCGCTGCGCACTGAACTGACCCGGCTCCTGCTGAGTCTGGACGACAGCGAGCCCAAGGCCCCGAGATGAAGGCCCTTCTTTCCGGCGCCATCCGTCTGTACCAGTTGGTGTTGTCTCCGCTCCTGCCTCCCCACTGCCGCTTCTACCCGACCTGCTCGGAGTACGCCCTGCTGTCCATCCGTCTCCATGGTCCATGGTCCGGCCTGTGGCGGGCCGTTGGCAGGCTCTGCCGTTGTCACCCCCTGGGGGGCTCCGGCTACGACCCCGCGGACTGAGGCGCCCGATGGAGGACAAGCGCACGATCATCGCCATGGTTCTGGTGGGCCTGATTTTCCTGTTGATGCCCGCCTATTACCAGTTGGTCGGTGTCTCGGAGCCCGAGCCGCCCCTGGAGAGCCCTGGCGATGAGGCAAAGCCGCGGGAGGATCAGACCCGCGACGTGCCCGCCATGGTCCCGATGGATCCTCCTGCCGACACGTCCGACGAGGACTTCCCGGAGCCTCTCGGGGGCCCGGCCGGAGAGCCGAGGGATCTTCCGCCGGAACGGTATGTAACCGTCGAGACTCCCCTGCAGCACCTGACGTTCAGCACACGCGGCGGTGTGTTGGCGTCGGCGCGGCTGAAGGAATACAAGCAGGGCAGCGGCGGCCCCCTGGAGCTGGTGCCCGCGGGGGGAGCGGGGCTGGGAGTGACCGTCCAGCCCGAGGCCGCCGTGGACGTGCTGGTCGACCTGGCCAGCCGGCACTTCGAACCCGACCGGGACCGCCTTCGGGTCGAGGCCGACGGCGAGGGCCGGCTGCGGCTGCGGTGTGAGCTGGATGATGGTCGGTCGGTCGAGAAGGTTCTTGTCGTGCGCGGCGATCAGTACGGGCTTCAGGCGGGAGTCTCCCTCCACGGGTTTTCGAACGACTCCATCGTGAGGCTTACATGGCACGGGGGGATCGCCCTGGCCGAGCGCGACCCCGACCTCGACCTGCAGAGGATGAAGGCTCTCGCCTACATCAATGAGAGCCTCTACGACGTGCAGGTGGATGAAGACGAGGAAGACTCGGACAGCGAGCGAGGCAATGTCGGGTGGGTCGGGGTCCGCAGCAAGTACTTCCTGTGTGCTCTGGCTCCAGAGTCGGAGGCCCGGCACCGGGTAACCCTCTATGGGGCGCCAAACAGCCAGCCACCCTACAGGGACTACGGATATACCCTCGGCACACGCTGGGGCGACATCGAAGATGGGGTCTGGCGACTCCTGGTCTATCTGGGTCCCCTGGATCTGGAGCAAGTGGGTCGCTACGACCGCGACTTCGACCGCGCCATGGATCTGGGATTCCCGGTGGTGCGTCAGATCGCAACCGTCCTGCTGACCCTGTTCGTGGCAGCGTATGCCATCATCCCCAACTACGGCTGGGTCATCGTTGCATTCGGCGTGGTTGTCAAGATCCTCGTATACCCCCTGACCCACAAGTCGTATGAGTCGGCCGCGCGGATGCAGGAACTGCAGCCCAAGATCGCAGCCCTCAGGGAGAAGTACAAGAACAACAATCAGAAACTGAGTCAGGAGACCATGAAGCTCTACCGGGAGGAGGGCGTGAATCCTCTCGGCGGGTGTCTGCCCCTGCTGCTCCAGATGCCGATTTTCATCGCCTTGTACCAGGTGTTCTCCAGTGCCATCCAGTTGCGCCAGACACCATGGATCCTGTGGGTGGACGACCTCTCGCTTCCCGACACCATCACCCTCGGGGGCTTCGATCTGCACGTGCTGCCACTCCTGATGTCGGCGGCGATGTTCTTCCAGTCCAAGATGACGATGAAGGACCCCAAGCAGGCAGCCCTCGTCTACGTGATGCCCGTAGTCATGGTCTTCATCATGTGGAGCTTCTCCTCGGGTCTCGTCCTCTACTGGACGGTCTTCAACGTGCTTCAGATCGCCCAGCAGTACCTCACCAACTATCTGAAGAAGCAGAAACAAGGGGACGCATCCACCGTCCCTGCCCGAAGCTGACCGGGGTGGTCCTCGGCGGCAAGCAGGCCGCGCTGCCAGATTCATCGACAATCGTTGCAGTCTCCACACCCCGAGGGGCCGGCGGCGTCGCACTGCTGCGCCTCAGTGGCACCCGTGCCTTGGCGATCGGGACGAGCATCTTCGTCTCTCGGCCACCGCTGGGGAGGCCGCGCCATGTTCAGTACGGCCGCGTGGTGGACCGCCGCCGGGAGCCCCTGGATACGGCGATGGCGTGGTTTCTGAAGGGACCGAAATCCTACACGGGAGAGGATACGGTCGAGATCACGACCCACGGCAGCGATGTCCTTCTGGAGCTCGTGCTGGACTCGGCGATCCACCATGGCGCCAGGATTGCCGGCCCCGGGGAGTTCACACGGCGGGCCTTCACCAACGGACGAATCGATCTACTGCAGGCCGAGGCGGTCGTCGAGCTCATCCACGCGGGCAGCCGGAGGGGTATGCAGGCCGCGTACGGAGCCGTCTCGGGCCGCCTGACCGAGGCAGTCGGCTCCTTGCGGAAGCAGTTGGCCAGCGCATTGGTGCAACTCGAGGCACAGCTGGACTTCGTCGAAGACATAAGCCAGGAGGAGTTGGGAGAGGTCGACGGTATCGTGTCCCGTGTGATTGACGAGGCCCGGGAGTTGATGCAGACCTTCGAAGGCGTCCGCCGTCGCCGCGACGGGTGGAGGGTGGTGATCGCAGGGCGCCCAAATGCAGGCAAGTCGTCCTTGCTGAATGCTCTGCTGGGTGAGGACCGGTCCATCGTCGCCGACGAGCCAGGCACCACGCGCGATTGGGTGGAAGCAACCCTCGTCTGGGAGGGCGAGCCCATCCGCCTCGTCGACACGGCGGGACTTCGCGAAGGAGCGGATCGAGTCGAGGCCGCAGCCGTGAGGAGATCAGGCCACCAGGCGGCGCATGCCGACGTGGTGGTGGCCGTCGTAGACGGCTCCCGGGACCGCACGATTCTGGAGGACGAGCTTGCCAACCCTCGGTGGGGGGCAACCGTGGCAGTGGTAAGCAAGGCCGATCTTCCCCGCTTGGCGAGACTGCCCCCCGGAGCAGAGGCCGTCCCGGTCTCCGCCCACGGGGGGGACGGCCTCGCGGAACTCAGGGCCCGGATACTGGCCGCACTTCCAGGGCGAGATCTTCACGATGGTCCGGCGTTGCTGAGGGAGCGCCACCACGAGACACTGACTCATGTGGTGGCATCGGCCGACAGGGCCCGCGGGGATCTGTCGGCGGGCAACCCCGAGCTGGCCGCGGCAAGCCTCGGCGAGGCCTTGCGCCTGGCGGGTGAGTTGCTGGGAGAATCAGTGGACGAGGACGTGCTTGACAGGATTTTCCGCGAATTCTGCATCGGCAAGTAGGTCCGGGAAGATCGTTCCACGTGAAACACGCCCACTGGCCCCGGCGCCGGCCTTGGGGGGCGTTCCACGTGGAACATCTCCCCCGGGGGCCGGGCGGGCTCGTCTCCTTCGGTGTGATCCCCGTGGGCCCCTCGCCTGATAGCAGTCAGCCGCAGGCCAGCGATGTTGCAGTTCTGGGGGAACTCTGCCCGGACATGACCCCCGGGGACCGGCAGGCCGCGGCCGGTGCCTTGCTGGGCTACCTTCGGATCCTCAGGCGTTGGAACGGAAAGCTGAACCTGGTGTCCGAGGCCGATCATGGCGCCGTTTGGGAGAGGCACGTGGTGCCGTCCCTGCAACTGCGGGCATCCATTCTCGAGGTGCCCCATGGGAGCGTGGTGGACCTGGGGTCGGGGGCCGGTTTCCCCGGCGTTCCTCTCGCGATCGCTTCGCCGTCATCCCGGTTCACTCTCGTGGAGAGCCGCCGCCGAAGGGCCTCTTTCCTCCGTGCTGTGGCCCGGGAACTCTCGCTTGAGAACGTGGAGGTCGTCCACGGGCGGATCGAGGAGTGGCTCCCGAGGACGCGAGCCGATGTCGTCCTTGCCCGGGCGGTGGCGGACCCGGAGAAGATTGCCACCCTTGTGACTCACGTTCTGGCCCCTGACGGCTTCCTGCTGGTCACGCTCCCCCCGGCCTCTGGCCCAGAGGGGCAGCAATGCGGGGCGAGGCCCTCCCGTCGCCCCCGGCACACCTTCTGGCAGCCCTTTTCCCACACATGAGGCCCCGATTGTGGAAATCACGGTGGAAAACCAGGCATCTCGGGGGCCATCCCCCGCCCTCATCCACAAAGCAGAAGGCGATAAGGCGGGCCGGAGAGCGCGATGTGCTATCCGTTTGTAATCTCTCCAGTTAGCCGGGCCTTCCGGCTCCCGCTGGGAAGGGGTCGGGAATCCTCGCGTGGGCTTTCTTCCGAGGGGACGCCAAGGCAATCCACAAGGTGGACAGCATGCCTTGCAGCCCCTTGTGGAGAGCGTGTATATTCACATCGCCCATCCGCAACGTTGACTCGCTAACCGAATTGCCCCCTTGATCGTTTCGCAGCTCCAGTCCGGCGTCAGGCGCGCGCTTCGGCCACTGGCCCGGCTCTTCATCCGGCTGGGGTGGCGCCCCGACTGGCTTACCATGCTCGGACTGTTCTTGAACGTGGTCGCCACGGCGGCCTTCGCGATGGGCAACTTGCGCTGGGGGGCTGCCATCATGCTGGTGGCCGGACTGTGCGATGTGCTCGACGGCCAGGTGGCCAGGGAGGGGCGCAGCGAGTCGAAGTTCGGTGCTTTGCTGGACTCGACGACGGACCGCTACTCGGAGATCTTCGTCTACTTCGGAATCGGCGCCTATCTGGTCCGTGGCGGCGAGTGGGTCCTGAGCGGCATCCTGTTCTTCGCCCTTTCGGGATCGCTGATGGTGAGCTATGTGCGCGCCCGGGCCGAGGGGCTGGGACAGGACTGCAAAGTTGGCTTCATGCAGCGCCCGGAGCGCCTGGTCGCCTTGGCGGCCGGCGGCTTGGTGGGGCACGAAGGCCTCGCATTCGTCCTTGTACTGCTCGCGGTTACGACCAACTATACCGTTATCGAGCGCCTCGCCTATATCCGGAACCGGCTCAAGGCTCCATCCCCCTCATCGCATTCGAGTCCGAGCCCCTAAGGCTGTCCGCCCCGCTTATGGGCCGCAGATTGGCCCCTATATCACCCCCTGCCGGGCGTTCCGCCAAAGCATGAAGTCGCCACTCTTCGTGGTCTTGGAGGGACCAGACGGTTCGGGCACGAGCACCCAATGCCAGATCCTGTGCGATCGGCTGCGCGCCGAGGGCCACGAAATCGTCCAGACCCGAGAGCCGGGAGGCACGGAGGCGGGGGAGCGAATCAGATCCATGGTTCTTGACCCGGGATTGAAGGCGCTGGATGACGTGGCCGAGCTGCTCCTGTATGCGGCGAGCCGGAGGCAGCACCTGCAGGAGTTGATCGAGCCCGCGCTGGCATCTGGAAAGCCGGTGATCAGCGACAGATATGCGGCATCCTCGTTTGCCTATCAGGGGGCGGGGAGAGGGCTCGGGCCCGAGCTCGTGTCCGCTGTCAACGAGGTGGCAACACGCGGACGGGAGCCGGATGCCACCATCTTTCTGGACCTTTCCCTGGAGCAGGCGCGTCGGCGGAGGGGCCACCGGGGGGGCGGGGACAGGATCGAGGCTGCGGGCGAGGCCTTGCAGAAGCGTGTCGGCCTCGCCTACCGCCAGTTGGCGGGGAAGGACCCGGAGCGGTGCTTCCTCTTCGACGCCAGTCCCGGGGTCCAGGAGGTGGCGGCCTCCATCGAGCGGTGCCTCCTGGGCCGCTTTCGGAACTTCCCCTACCGATGAGGAAGCCGAATCGAGATATGGGAACCTCAGAGCGCCCGGGGATCTGGAATCGGACTGCACTGGCAACCGCAATTGCGGCGCTGATCGGCCATATGCAACCGGCCAACTGTGAGCCGGATGACCACTACGAATCGCTGAATGACAGCTGGGACCGCTTCGGATCGGTGTACGCCCGGGTGATTGAGCACTACTACGATCCCGTGGATCACGATGCCATCATGAGGGCCGCCATCGAAGGGATGCTGCGGCAACTGGACCCCTATACCCAGTACTTCGACGAGGAGGGCTTGCGACAGCTCCGCCAGGATACGACGGGGCGATTCGCCGGGCTGGGCATCACGGTTGGGATCAAGGACCGGACCCCGGTGGTAATCGCCCCTATCGAGGGCACCCCGGCTGACCGGGCAGGGCTGCTGCCGGGTGATCTGATCGTGGCCATCGAAGGCAGGGAGACCTTCGGGCGCTCGTTGGAGCAAGTGGTCACTGATCTGCGCGGAGAGCCGGGAACCTCGGTACGGATCACCGTCGACCGACGAGGGGTGCTCGATGACTGGGATGTGGTCATCGTCCGCGAGATGATCCAGATCCGCAGCGTCGCGGTCGCCGAGGAGATCCTGCCGGGGGTCGGATACATCAGCATGCGCCAGACCCGGTTCTCGGAGGAGACATCGGCGGAGATGGAGGCCGCCCTGGAGCGGATTTCCGCCCTCGACGTGAAGGGCCTCATTCTCGATCTCCGGGGAAACCCCGGAGGCCTGCTGAGCCAGGCAGCGGAAGTGGCAGACCTGTTCCTTCCGAGAGGGGCCCCGATCGTCTCCGTTCGCGAGCGCTCCGGCCGGCGCGAGGAGACCAAGCGTTCGGAGCGTCGACCGACGTCACCGCATCTGCCGCTCGTCGTCCTGATCGACGGGGGGAGCGCGAGCGCCGCGGAGATTGTCGCCGGTGCGATGCAGGACAACGACCGCGGCCTCGTGGTGGGGACGACATCTTTCGGCAAGGGATCCGTCCAGACGATTTTCGATCTCCGGGACGAGGATCGCGCTGCCCTGAAACTCACCACGGCCCTGTATTTCACCCCGAGCGGGCGCAGCATCCACCGTGAATCTCTCGCCCTGCCGGGCCTGCTGCAGCCGGTCCCCTTCGGAGAGGTCAGTCTGCCGGGCGGCCAGTTGCTGTCCGTGGTGCTCTCCTCCCCTGATATCGATGTCGCAGGAGATCGCTTGCGGGCACGATTCGATCTGGACGAGAGACTGTCCGGACAGATCCTCCAGACAACTCTCGGAGACCTCGCCGGCCGGGGATCCGCGAGATCCGCCAGCGTTGTCGCGGACAGCACTTCCTTCAGAACGAACGGAGGCAGGCTTGTCTACGGCAGCGGAGGAATCGAGCCGGATCTCGTCGTCGAGGGGGTGCTCTCCCCGCCGTATGTCCAGGAGTTGCGCCGCCACCGGGTTTTCTTCGACTTCGTCGTGGACTATGTGGGCCGGACGGGAGAGGGCGGGGCCCAACCCTCGCCGGAGGTGGACGACGCGATGATGGCTGCCTTCCGCGAGTACCTGCCCGGGTCGACGGCCGGGGTCGCCCGCGGCCGGAAGGTCCGACAGGCCCTGGATGGGCTGAGGCGGTTGGCGGACGAGTTCGGATGGAACGGGGCCGTCCGGGCGCGGATCGACAGCCTCGAATTGGCCGTCGGGCGCCAGGAAGGGGCCGAGCCACGGTCGGCGGACCTCGAGGGCTACCTGCGGTCCGAGCTGCGGCGTGAGCTGGCCCTGCGCGTCGAGGGGCGCAAGGCCAGTCTTATCATCGCCCTGAAAGACGATCCTCAGGTGAAGGCGGCCGTGACGTTGCTGCGGGATCCGACCGAGTACGACCGCGTGCTGTCCGGAGGAACGGAGTGACCCTGCCCGCTCTCCCGGCCGCGGAACCGCGCCTGTCCCCCGGAGGTCGTCCTGCCGGCCTGCCGCCTTCGGGCGCGTCAAAACTGAAATCACGGGGACCCAGCGTCCCCCTGTCGGAGTGAGAATGGGAACAGAGATCTTCATCAACCAGGGAGTTCACGAGTCCCGTATCGCCATCGTCGAGGAAGGTGACCTGGCCGAAATCTGGGTGGAACGCCCGGAAGCGGAGCGAATGGTCGGAGACATCTACAAGGGCAGGGTGACTGCCGTCCTGCCGAGCTTGCAGGCTGCCTTCGTCGACATCGGGCAGGAGCGGACCGCTTTCCTCCAGGTACGGGACTTGGTGGAGGCAGAGAACGAGGAGGAGGACAGCGGCCGCAGAAACGGCCGTCGTCCCCGGCAGTATCCTCCGATCCAGGACCTTGTGAAGAAGGGCCAGGAACTGCTCGTGCAGATCACGAAGGAGCCGATTGGCACCAAGGGCGCCCGCATCACCACTCAACTGGCCCTGGCCGGGCGATTCGTCGTGCTCATGGCCAACGGGGACTGGGTGGGGGTGTCCCGCAAGATCAGCAACTGGAACGAGCGCCGACGACTGAGGGAGGTGGTGCGGAAGCAGTTGCCGGAGGGGTTCTCCGTGATCGTGCGCACAGAAGGACGAGGCCAGCAGGAGAAGGACTTCCGGCGCGACCTGAAACAGCTGCACCGCGCCTATCGGCGCCTGCAGAAGAAGGCCCGCCGAGCGTCGGCCCCGGCCCTGGTGCACCAGGAGCTGGGAATGACGTCGAGCATCATACGCGATCTCTTCACCGACAACGTCGACCGATTGGTGGTGGACTCGCGGGAGTTGCACCGCGAGATCATCGGGTACCTCAAGAGCGTCTCCCCCGAGCTGCGAGAGCGAGTGGAACTCTACCGTGACCGGAGACCGATCTTCGACCACTTCAAGGTGGAGAAGGAGATGGAGAAGGTTACCGAGCGCGAGGTCCGAATGCGCAAGGGCGGCTCCCTGGTCATCGACCATGCCGAAGCCGGCACCTTCATCGATGTGAACTCGGCGCGAAACACCGGCAAGCGCGATCAGGAAGAGAGCATCCTGCATACCAATCTGGAAGCTGCGAGGGAGGTCGCCCGCCAACTGCGCCTGCGCGACATCGGAGGCATCATCGTCATCGACTTCATCGACATGCACGACGAGCGCAACCGCAGGAAGCTCGTGGATGCCATGATCGAGCAGGTGCGCCGGGATCGCGCCAAGGTCTCCATCAGCGCCCAGATCTCCGAGTTCGGCCTGATCGAGATGACGCGCCAGCGAGTGCGCCCGAACCTGCTGCACACTCAGTCAGAGCCGTGTCCGGTGTGTGCCGGGACAGGCAGGGTCATGGGACCAGACACGACGATCACCAAGATCGAGCGCTGGTTGCGCCGGGCGTATGCGGGCAATGGGGAGCGGCGCTTCCGGCTTCGGGTCCACCCGGACGTGGCCACATACATGCGGTCGGACAACGGCGACCGCCTGAAGGACATGCGCAAGGCCACCAAGGCGCGCCTGGACATCGAGGAGGACGCTGGGATGACACCCCAGGAATACCGGTTCTACTCGGTGAAGAGACACCTCGACGTGACCGCCGAATACGGGAATTGACAGATCAGGGGCCCGCCCGTAGCTTCTGCGGTTCGCTGAAGGAGGATCCTTGTACGCCGTTGTCGATATCGCTGGCAAGCAGATTCAGGTGGAGGAGGGGGCAGTAGTCCGCGTCCCCAGGCTGGCCCTGCAGGAGGGCGACAGGCAGGTGCTTTCCCAGGTTCTGCTCCTTCGCACGGACAGCGGCACGCATGTGGGCAGCCCCCATGTCGACGGGGCATCGGTGGAGGCGACCGTCCTTGGTCACGGGCGGGCCGAGAAAATCGTGGTCTTCAAGATCAAGCGCCGGAAGAACTATCGCCGCCGCAACGGGCACCGGCAGGACTACACCGAGCTCAAGATCGACGGCATCGTTGCCCCGAACTGACGGAGTCCCGGAATGGCACACAAGAAAGGCGTTGGCAGCTCCAGGAACGGTCGTGACAGCAACTCCAAGCGCCTGGGAGTCAAGAGCGCTGGCGGCCAATCTGTCCAGGCCGGGACCATCATCATCCGCCAGCGGGGCACTCGAATTCACCCTGGTCAGAATGTCCGCAAGGGGGGCGACGATACCCTCTTCGCATGTGTCGACGGCCGGGTCGTGTTCGAATCGGCCGGCCGCCGCCGCAAGCGAGTCCGCGTCGAGCCCGTCACCGCCTGATCCAGACCGTGCTGCACGGCACCGGGTCGCCATTGTGAACCAGGCCCCCTACGGAGTCGCTTTCGGTCGCTCTGAGGCCGGCCGCGGTTCCGTAGTAGTTCTGCCAGT
This sequence comes from Candidatus Latescibacterota bacterium, assembly GCA_964291625.2. GTDB lineage: Bacteria > Latescibacterota > UBA2968 > UBA8231 > UBA8231 > UBA8231. The sequence continues at coordinate 2,543,996 of OZ220089.1, forward strand.
CCCTCGATCCACAATCCGGACATGAACACCCCCTCACTCGACGTCCTCATCGTTGGGGGCGGGGCCGCCGGTCTGCGCGCCGCCATCGCCGCCGTCGAGGCCGACCCCGACATCCACGTCGGCCTGGTGTCCAAGGTCTACCCCATGCGATCCCATACGGTCTCCGCCGAAGGCGGATCGGCCGCTGTGGTCCGTGACGACGACAGTCTCGACTCCCATGCCTACGACACGATCAAGGGGTCGGACTTCCTCGCCGATCAGGACGTAGTCGAGGCTTTCGTCAATGAGGCTCCCGGGGAGCTCATCCTGCTTGAGCATTGGGGGTGTCCGTGGAGCCGTGACCCGGACGGCCGAGTCAGCGTGCGCGCCTTCGGAGGCATGAGTACGAAGCGCACCCTCTACGCCGCGGACAAGACCGGCTTCCACATGCTGCACGCGCTGTTTCAGACGTCGCTCAAGCACAGCCGGATCCACCGCTACGACGAGTGGTACGTCACCTCCCTTCTCGTCGACGAAGGCAGGGTGTGCGGCGTCGCCGCCCTGAACCTTCACCAAGGCGGCCTGCATGCCCTTCCCGCCCGGGCTGTCATCTTGTGCACGGGCGGCGGGGGCCGGGTCTTCCCTTTCACGACGAATGCCGCCATCAAGACCGGCGACGGCATGTCCATGGCGTATCGGGCAGGCTGTCCGCTGAAGGACATGGAGTTCGTCCAGTACCACCCGACAGGCTTGCCGGTGACCGGCATCCTGATGACGGAGGCCTCGCGGGGCGAGGGGGGGTACCTGGTCAACAGCGAAGGGGACCGGTACCTGAGCGAGTACGTGCCCGGCAAGATGGAGCTTGGGCCCCGCGACATCCTTTCCCGCGCCTTCGTCCACGAGATGCGGGCGGGACGGGTCTTCGAGGGTGAGCACGGGCAGTACGTGCATCTGGATCTGCGGCACCTTGGCGAGAAGGCCATCGACGAGAAACTGCCCTTCGTGCGCGAGCTTACCCGCAACTATGTCGGTATCGACCCCGTCCACGAGCCGATTCCGGTGCGCCCGGTCGTCCACTACATGATGGGGGGCGTCCACACCGACATCGACGGCGCCACCCCCGTGGCCGGCCTCTACGCCGCCGGTGAGACGGCCTGCGTGAGCCTGAACGGCGCCAATCGCCTGGGCTCCAACTCCCTGACCGAGTGTCTGGTCTTCGGTGCCCGCGCGGGGAAGGCCGCCGGGCGTTCTGCCAGCGAACAGGACAACCCCCGGTCCGGGGTGCTGGAGGCCCTGGTCCGCGATGAGGAGGAGCGCATCCGGTCCACTTTGCTGGGCGAGGACGAGGGCCGCACCGAGAAGGTGAGCCAGATCCGCACCGACCTGCAGGGGGCGATGGAGTCGGGCGCCGGCATCTACCGCACGGCCGAGGACCTGACCATCGCCTGCGAGCAGATCCGCGCCCTCAAGGAGCGCTACCAGCGGGTGCGCATCGACGATCACTCCCTGGTCTTCAACACCCAGTTGACCACGGCTCTCGAACTCGGCTGCATGCTCGACGTGGCGGAGTCCCTCGCCCACTCCGCCCTGCTGCGGGAAGAGTCCCGGGGCTCCCATGCCCGCTCCGACCACGAATCCCGGGACGACGGCCGCTTTCTCTCCCACTCCCTGGCCATTCGCGACCCGGGAGGCGGGGACCCGAGGATCGAGTACCTCCCGGCCACGATCACGCGCTGGCAGCCCGAGGAACGGAAGTACTGATGAGCGACGCCACGATCACCCTCTCCGTCACGCGCTACAACCCCGAGGCCGACGAGAAGCCCTCGGCACAGGACTACCAGATCCCCTATCGGGAAGACTGGGTTCTCCTCGATGCTCTCAACCACATCAAGGACGAGGTCGACGAGTCCTTGTCCTACCGCTGGTCGTGCCGCATGGGCGTGTGCGGCAGTTGCGGAATGATGGTCAACGGAGAACCCAAGCTCACTTGTGCCACCTTCCTGCGCGACTACTATCCCGACCCGGTCCGCGTGGAGCCCCTGGCCAACTTCGGGATCATCCGCGATCTGGTGATCGACATGGCCGACTTCATGGACAAGCTGAAGGCCGTCAAGCCATGGATCGTGCGCGACGAGGAGAAGCCGGTCAGCGAGGGCGAGTACCTGCAGTCGCCGGCGGAACTCAAGGAGTTCAAGCAGTTCAGCATGTGCATCAACTGCATGCTCTGCTATTCGGCCTGCCCTGTCTATGGACGGGAGCAGGAGTTCATCGGCCCGGCAGCGTTGGCCCTGGGCCATCGCTACAACCTGGACAGCCGTGATCAGGGCAACGACGAGCGTGCCGAGGTCGTTGCCTCGAGCCAGGGTATCTGGGAGTGCACCTTCGTCGGCGAGTGCTCGGAGGTCTGTCCGAAGGATGTCGATCCCGCCGCGGCGATTCAGCGTACGAAGGTGGCCGCCACCCAGCAGTGGTTCAAGTCGATTCTCATGCCCTTCGGAGGCAAGTGAAGGGGACGAATGTGAAGGTCTATCGGCCCGAGATGTCGGCCACGTGGTGGCTGAAGTCGAGGAGCTATTTCCTGTTCATGATGCGCGAGTTGTCGAGCGTCTTCATCGCTCTCTTCGTGCTGGTCTACCTCTACGAGCTCTTCCAGTTGTCCAGGGGGCCGGAGGCCTACGGGAACCTGCGGGAGTCGCTGAGCCGGCCGGGCGCCGTGGCGCTCTATGGCGTCGCCTTTCTCTTTGCCGTCTACCACACGGTGACCTGGTTCCAGGCCGCTTCCAGAATCCAGGTCGTGCGACTGGGCGCCTGGACCATGCCGGGGTGGATCATGCTGGCGGGCGCCCTCGGCGCCTGGGTCGTGATCTCCGCAGCCGTGGCGGCGTACTTCCTCGGAGCGTGAACGGCTCGGCGTGAATTACAGGAAAGACACCAAGGAGCCCTTCTGGTGGGGGATGTTCTCGGCCGGCGGCGTCGTGGCCGCCCTGCTGGTGCCGATCCATATCCTGCTGGACGGCCTGGCAGTCCCTTTGGCCTGGATCGACCCAGGGGACGTTGCCTACGGGCGCATGCAGGCCTTGACCGGCTCGCCCCTTGTCAGGGTCTATCTCTTCGTCCTGCTGGCCATGCCCCTGTTTCACGCCGCTCACCGTATTCGCTTCACCCTTTACGAGTTCGGGATCCGCGCCCACATGCCGGTGGCCGTTCTCTGCTACGGGGTGGCGCTGGCAGGCACCGCCGCCTCGGCCTGGCTGCTGGTGGTCTTGCTGTGAGCCGCCCTCCGTCGGAGGGCCCGGCCTCATCCCGAAGATCCTGAACAACCCGGAGGGGCGAGACTCGCCGCCAGGCCCTCTTGGCCCCGGCCAGGCAACGCCTCTCCTGGAGAGTGCGGGAACATGAAAATCCACGAATTCCAGGCCAAGGAGTTGCTGCGGCGACACGGTGTGCCCGTGCCTGATGGCGGCGTGGCCCACAGTCTCGACGAAGCCGAAGCCGTGGCCCGGGAGTTGGGCGGGCCCGTCGTTGTGAAGGCCCAGATCCACGCCGGCGGGAGGGGGAAGGGCGGCGGCATCAAGCTCGCCGAATCGGCCGCAGATGCACGGAGGGCCGCCGGGCAGATCCTCGGCATGCAGCTGGTGACCCATCAGACCGGCCCCGAGGGACGGAAGGTGAAGCAGGTCCTGGTGGAGAGGGCAAGCACCATCGATCAGGAGTTGTACCTCGGCATCACCCTCGACCGGGCCCAGGGGCGCGACGTCGTCATGGCCAGCCAGGAGGGGGGCGTGGAGATCGAAGATGTGGCATCCGCAAACCCCGGGGCGATCCTGCGCGAGACCGTGCACCCGGGTCTTGGCCTGTTGCCCTTCCAGGCGAACCGGCTGGCATTCGGCCTCGGTTTCGAGGGTGCCCTGGCTCGCTCCGTGGCCGGACTGCTGATCAAGCTCTACGAGGCGTACCGTTCGGCCTCGTGCTCCATCGCCGAGATCAACCCCCTCGTCGTCACCGACGGCCGGGTGCTGGCCCTCGACGCGAAGATCAACTTCGACGACAACGCGGTGCTGTGGCGCAAGGACCATGCCGAGCTGCGGGACCTGGACGAGGAAGACCCTCTGGAGGTCGAAGCCTCCAGGCACGGCCTCAGCTACATCCGACTCGACGGGGACATCGGCTGCATGGTGAACGGCGCGGGCTTGGCCATGGCGACGATGGACATCATCAAGCTCGCCGGTGGAGAGCCCGCCAACTTCCTCGACATCGGGGGCGGGGCCAGCGCCGAGACGGTGGAGAACGGGTTCCGCATCCTGCTGGCCGATACGAAGGTCAAGGCGATACTCATCAACATCTTCGGTGGCATCGTGCGTTGCGACCGCGTCGCCCAGGGGGTGATCCAGGCCCAGGAAAACGTCGCCGTGCAGGTTCCGGTGGTCGTTCGTCTGGCCGGGACGAACGCCGAGGTGGCCGCGGAAATGCTCAACGACTCGGCGCTCGACTTCACCGTGGGCACCGGACTCAAGGACGCGGCCGAGAAGGCCGTGGCCCTGCTGCCATGAGTATCCTCGTCGACAGAACGACCCGGGTCTTCGTCCAGGGGATTACCGGGTCCGAGGGGTCCTTCCACACCCGGCAGATGATCGAGTACGGCACCCGCGTCGTGGGCGGATCGACGCCCGGCAAGGGCGGTCAGACCTTCGAGGGCCTGCCCGTGTTCAACACCGTCGCCCAGGGCGTCGCCGAGACCGGGGCGGACGCCTCCGTCGTCTTTGTGCCCGCCCCCTTCGCCGCCGACGCGATCATGGAGGCGGCCGACGCCGGGATGGCTACCGTCGCCTGCATCAGCGAGGGCATCCCGGTGGCCGATATGGTGCGCGTGCGCGAATACCTGCGCGACCATCGCGGGACTCGCCTCATCGGCCCGAACTGCCCGGGCGTGATCACCCCGGGAGAGTGCAAGATCGGGATCATGCCCGGGTCGATCTTCCAAGCAGGAGACGTGGGGGTCGTCTCCCGTTCGGGCACGCTCACCTACGAGGCGGTATGGCAGTTGACCGAAGGGGGTCTTGGCCAGTCGACATGCATAGGGATAGGCGGCGACCCGATCATCGGTACCAGCTTTCTGGAGGCCTTCAAGCTATTCCGCGACGACGAGGGCACCCGGGCCGTGGTCATGATCGGCGAGATCGGGGGCACTGCGGAAGAGGAGGCGGCGCGTTTCGTGCAGCGTCACTTCGATCGTCCGGTGATCGGCTTCATCGCCGGGCGGACCGCCCCTCCCGGCCGCAGGATGGGTCACGCGGGCGCCATTGTCTCCGGCGGCGAGGGAACCGCCGAGGACAAGATGAAGGCCATGGAGGCGGCCGGGATCCGCGTGTGCCGAAGCCCGGCCGAGATCGGCGAAACCGTGCACGAAGCGCTGGCGGGCTGAACCCGCCGGCCTCAGCCCTCTCCCGGCTGCGGCAGAAAGTGCACGCTGCCGGCGTGGCAGGTGGCGCAGTTCAGCTGGCCGCTCCCTGGGAGATCGACCCGGCCTTCAACCGTCCGGCCCGGCTCTCCTCCCGCGGTCTCTTCCACCATCGTGATGTAGATCCCGGCATCCTCGCCCCGGGGCTCGTGGCGGACGCTGATTCTCAGCGTCTCGTCCTCTTCCTTCAGCACCAGCTCTCCACCGCCTCGCGCCACCAGGCTGTCGACAAAGGCGCGCTTCATGATTCGGGCGACTTCCTTGTGCTCCGTCTCGGCCTCGTAGTCGACCCGTCCTTCCGACTTGACGTGGCAGTACAGGCAGCTCCTCACGCCCAGGGCGCGCACCACCTGCTTCATCGCTTTCACCGTGCTCGCGCGGTCGGGGCCCCAGATCGTTGCGCCATCCTCCTCTGCCGAGGTCGGCAAGGCAACGATGGAGCAGACCAGCAGGCCGGCCAGGCCCCACTTGCTTCCAATACGCATCACTATCCCCCCGGGCTTCTCATGCCCTCGACCAAGGTAGGATCGGCTGTTCTCGGCGCCAAGACGGGCAATCACCCTTCGGGCCCGGCCTTGGACGGCATGTCCCGGCCACGGGCCTGAAGGTAGCCGCGGGTCCGGCCCGCCCAGCACAGGTAGTCGTACAGAATGGACGGCCAAGGCGCCTTCCCCATGCGTTCGGCCGGCCACCGGATACCTTGGTACAGGGGTCCCCAGAGGGCCAGGCGCGGCAACCATCTTCGTGGGTCGAGCAGGCCCCGGGTCAGGAAGCCGAGCCGCAGGACCGAAGCAAGGTCGGGGTGGGTGTCGACCATCCGGGGCAGCGACTTGCGCCCGTAGGTCTCCATGGCCCGGCATGTGTCGGCAAGCGGCCTCCAACTGTGATGGAGGGTTCGGGCCCCGGGTAGCGAGTGCACGGGCACTCCATGCAGGTGGAGGCGATACCCGAGTTCGAGGTCTTCGCCGCCGTAGGCCGACAGTCCCTCATCGAAGCCTCCGAGCGCATGCAGAATCGACAGAGGCACGGAGGAGTTGCCGGTGACGAAGCACTTGAAGGGCACGGGCCCTGGCTCGAAGCGGGCTACCCCGCGGCTGGCGAAATAGCGGGTGAGAGCGGTGTCCGGAATCTCGGGCCCCCAGCGGATCTGGCCGACGGCGGCGCATCCCGGGCTCTGCCGGTGGAAGGCATCGTGAGCAGACAGGAATCCGGGCCTGACGGTCATGTCTCCATCGAGAAAGACGACCACTTCCCCCCGGGCTGACTCGATTCCGGCGTTGCGTGCCGCTGCCCGGCCGCGGTTTCGCTCGAAATGGATGGAGCGCATCGGCAGAGGCGCGGCGAGTTCCGGGAGTGGAAAGGGGTCGAAGCCCGGCGAGCCATCGTCGACCACGATGATCTCCGCCATGCCGGCCGCTACATCCTGGGCGGCCAGGGAGCGCAAGGCCGCGGCCAGCAGCTCCGGCGCGCGGTATGTGGGCAGGACCACGGAGAGCCGGAGACCGCCGAAGGGCTCCGGGGTGGTCACAGTTGCGCGTACGCCTCCAGCAACCGCGGGGCCTCCCGCTCCCAGCAGTAGCGCCGGGCGGACCTCGCGGCCGCTTCGCCCAGTTGCCGCCGGCGGGGCTCATCGGTCAGCAACTCGCGCAGGGGGTCGGCGATGGCGTCCGGATCTGCCGGATCGACGAGGACGCCGGCTCCCGTGTCCTCGATCACGCGGCGGATTTCGGGCGTATCCCCGGCGAGAACGGGCAGTCCGGCCATCAGGTACTCGAAGAGCTTGTTGGGCATGGACCAGAGAAAGCTGTTCCCCGCCGGCTTGATCACGCACAGGCCCAGATCGGCTCCGCAGGTGAGAGCGTGCAACTGCGGAAAGGGTCTGCGCGGCAGGAAGTGCACCCGGTCGTGCAGGCCCAGTGACGCCACCTGGCGGCGCAAGCCCCCCTCCATGGGACCGCTGCCGAGCAGCACGAGTCGCCCCACTCCTATGCGGCTCATGGCGGTGATCTGTTCGGCCAGCCCGTTGTCGGTGAGGAACCCGCCCTGGTACAGGGCCAGCGGCTCGTCATCGCCGTCCAGTCCGAGGGCCTGACGGAGGCCGTCGCCGGAGACAGGCTCGCGGAAGGGCGGCAGGTTGCGGACAAGGACCGGCGGAGGCTCCAGGTCATAGGTCTGCTGAAGTGTGTCGGCGATGGCTGCGCTGACCGTCAGCACCCGGTCGACGCGCCGGACGAGGCGGCGTTCCAGCCAGCCCCAGAAACCGCGCACGGCGGCCCTCCGCACCAAGGAGGATTGCTCGACGAACAACTCGTGGGAGTCATACACCAGGCAGGCCCCACGGCGCCCGGCTGCCCGCGCGGCCGGCCACAAGGCGTCGAGATCGTGGGCGTGGTAGACATCCGCGTCCACCTCCCAGGCGAGTCTCGCCGCCCGGTGCCAGAAGACCGGGTATGTCCGCCGCAGGGATTTCGAGCGATCCACCGGGATTCGGCGGAACTCGAAGTCGTCCCACACCGACGGCAGGCGGCCGCCGAAGTCGGAGGCGACCAGCACGACTTGGTGACCGGCGGTCCTCAGCGCGTCGGCCTCGCGGAAGACGCGGAAGTCGAATCGCAGGTCCCCGAAGAGGACCATGCACACCCGCATCAGCCTGGCATCCGGTTGTCTTCGAGGCATGGGGAGCCGCCGGGGCAGGTCCCGGAGGGCGCGGTCAGCGAGCGTTCAGGCGGAACTGCCCGTTCTCGATGGCCGCCTCCAGCTCCGCTCGAAACAGGCTGTCGGTGTGTACCGTGATCTTCCAGCCATCCGGATCTCGCAGGAAATAGTAGAAGGGGCCCTCGCCTTCCGGGACGGTCGACCGATCGAACTGGAGGTAGGCGACGCGCTCGTTGATGCGTCGTTCCTCCGAGATTTCTCGCCGTGCAACCTCCCGCGCCAACTGACGGCCCTCGTCGCCGGCGATCACCTTCCGCCAGGCCGCCAAGTCGCCGCCGAGGTCACGCTCCCGGTGGCTCTGGCTCAGGCAGGCCCAGGCCGCATCCCCATCTCCCCGGGACAAGGCATCGCGATAGGCGGAAAAGGTGGAAGCGGGACTGGCGAACCGGAGATCCGGCTCCCCGCCACAGGCGAGCAGCAGAGCCAGCCCGAGCCAGCAAAGGGCCGAGGTGCGCCGACTCACCGTCCAGCTCTCCGGAGGCTCAGGGCCGGGCGCCCCGGACGCGCTCGATCTCGTCGCGCAGGAGGGCGGCCTTCTCGTAGTCCTCGCGGATCACGGCCTGCTGGAGCCGGTGCTGCAGTTCGGCGAGGCGGTTCCGCTCCTTGTCCATGACAGGAGCGGTCCTTGCCTCGGCGGCATCGGCCTGTGCCCGGTCGCCCAGGATCTGCGGATCGACCTCGTAGAAACGCGACATGGTGCGCTCGGGGTCGGCGCCATCGGGGGCCGAGGAGAGGCTGGCGAGATCGAGCAACTCGCGCGTGATGTAGACGGGGGCATCGGTGCGCAACGCCAGGGCCACACCATCGGAAGGCCGGCAATCGAGCTCTCGCAGGCGGCCATCTCGCTCGACCACGGTCGACGCAAGGAAGGCCTGGCCCTGAACGGAGTGGATAACCACGCGGCGGACCGGGACTGTCAGCTCCCCGAGAAGCGAGGCGAGCAGGTCGTGGGGAATCGGCCGCAGAGCCCGGTCGCCACTCAGCTGCATCTGGATCGCCGCGGCCTCGAACTCGCCAACGGCGATCGGCAGCAACCGGGGCTGGGGCGAATCCTTCTCGCACAGCCACATCAATGGCTGTTCGGCGCGCAGATAGGGGCTGACCTTGAGGACCGTCATCTCGACGAGCACCCTGCGGGGTCTGCTGCGATTCTCCGTCATCGATCGAGCCTCGTCGTGTGGTCTCTTCAGATGCCCGTCATGGGATTGCATTCAGATGGTCCCGTAAACGCGCCGCCTCCTCGTAGGCCTCTTCGGCGATGGCCATGCGGAGCCGTTTCTCCAGTTGCTGCTTCTCCGTCATGCCGGGCTCGGAGTCGGCGAGGAGCTCTTCGAGGCTGACCAGGCACTGCGGCTGGCCGGCGTCCCCCGTCTCGCCGTCGATCGAGGCCTCCCCCTCATCGAGAACACTCTCGTCGGCAAAAATCGGAGCGCCGGTGCGCAACGCAAGGGCGATGGCGTCGGACGGGCGCGAGTCGACTACGTGCTCACCCCCCTCGTCGTCGGCGAGGTGGATCTCGGCGTAGTAGATGCCGTCCTGAAGACTGGTGATGGCCACCTGCCGGATGCTGGCGCCGGCCTCATCCAACAACGACCTGGCCATGTCGTAGCTCAGAGGCCTCGGGGCCTCCTGGCCGCGATGCGCGAGGGAGATGGCCCGCGCCTCGGCAGGTCCGATGACGATGTGGAGGTTGCCGACGCCGTCCTTGGCTCGCAGGAGGACGCGCTGGTAGGCCCGGGAGGATACCTGAACCTGGTGAACTTCCATTTCAACCATGGTTCAATCTCCGACCTGCATCGTGGGAGGGAGGCGTCAATATAGGACGCCCCAAAAAGCACTGTCAATTCAAGCGTAAGTGCCTATGGATATTAGAGATGCGTCGAAGCATCCGGAGGGCGTCGGGGGCCGTCCCCCGTTCTCTCCAGGCGATCCTCCAGCTCCTGCAGACGGCGCCACAACTCGCGGTCCCTCCGCCCGAGACGGTTCATATAGAAGGCGAGCAGGAGGAAGAAGGCACCGTAGGCCGTGCCCAGGTGGATGAGGCCGGTGGTCTCCAAGCGATCCCTCCTTCGTGTTCAGCCGGGCCCTGCTTGGCGCAGGAACTGGCGCAGGCGGGCGGCCAGCCGCTCCTGGCTGAGGCGCAGCCGCATGAGGTGCAGGAACAGGCAGCCGAAGGCGGCGTAGCAGAGATACTTGGTGTGAGACATGGCCGGCCCCAGCTCGATCCCCGGCGGATGGAGCTGCTGTGCCGCGGACCACATGTGGACGGAGAGGTGCACGAGGGGGACATTGACGAAAGCGACGATGCCGAAGACCGCGGCGAAGCGCTGGCTCCGTTCTCCGGGCTCGGCGTAGGAGCGCACCATCAGATAGGCGACGTAGGTGGTGAAGGTGATCAGCATCGTGGTCAGCCGGGGTTCCCACCGCCAGAACACCCCCCAGACAGGTTTGGCCCACAAGGGGCCGCTGACGAGGACGAAGAGGGAGAACATCACCCCCAGTTCGGCGCTGACGCCGGCGAAGCGGTCCCATCGGTCGCGGCGACTGATCAGGTAGAGAAGGCTGCCGAGAAAGACCAGGAAGTACGCCACCCCGGCGGAGAGGGCGGCGGAGACATGGAAGTAGAAGATGCGCTGCAACCACGGCCAGGCGCCGCCCATCTGCGGGTTGTTGTCGTCCGGCGCATAGAGGAACACCGCGGCCAAGGCCACCACCATCAGGACGGTGGCGGCCAGGCCGAGGAGCCCGGCGTATCGAGGCGAGTGACTCGCGTCCATGGACCGTGCGTCAGGACTCACTCTTCGATGACGAAGTCGAAGAGCATCAGAGCAAGGATGGTGAAGACGATGGCGAACAGAGCCAGCATGGCGACGTGGACGGTCAGCTCCTCCGGCCACAGCGTTCCGGCCCGACCCGGGGCGACCGAAGCCAGGACCGCGCCGGTGGCCGCCACGCAGGAAATCAGCGCCGGGAGGAGGATGGGGAGCAGGAGCAGCGGCAGCAGCAGTTCCCGCAGGCGAGAGTGCCCGGCCATGGCGGCGAACAAGGTGCCCACGGATGCAACGCAGGCGGATCCAAGCACGAAGATGACGGCGATCGGCAGCAGGTAGGGGCCCGGGCTGAGGTTAAAGAAGAGGCCGAAGAAGGGCAAGGTGAGCACCTGCACGCCCAGGAGGAACAGCACGTTTCCTCCCATCTTGGCCAGGTAGAGCGATCTCCGCTCCACCGGCGCCGCGAGCAATGCGTCGAGACAGCCGTTGCGGGTCTCGTTGACGAAGGTGCGCTGCAGCCCGAAGAGGCTCGTGAAGACGAAACACGACCACAGCACGCCGGGGCCGATTTCCCAAAGGGCCGCGCCTCCCAGCTCGAAGCTGAAGTTGAAGACCAGCATCACCAGCAGCACGAAGAAGACCATCGGGCTCAGCCGCTCCCTGGTGCGCCACTCGGCGGACAGGTCCTTGCGCAGCAGGATCCAGGCGTGCCCCACGGTCCCTGGCAGCCTCACGGCGGGTCTTCCAGATGGCGGTCGCACAAGGCCTGCAGGGCCTTGCCGTCGCCGGACCACCCGGCGTCCAGGGCCACGCGGCCCTGACGGAGCACGACCACGCGGTTGGTGGTGGCCGCCACCTGATCCACCTTGTGGGTCACGACCACGGTGGAGTATTCGGCAGAGGCGGCGCGCTCGCTCAGACTCGCCGCAACCGCTGTGGAGGCGGCTCCGTCGAGACCGGTGAAGGGCTCGTCCAGAAGAAGCACCTCGGGACCGTGAAGGGTGGCGCGCGCCAGGGCGGCCCGCTGCTGCAGGCCTCGCGACAGGACGCCGGCTCGGGTGTCGGCCCGCCCGGCCAGGCCCACTCCATCGAGGGCGGCATCGGCGGCGCCGGGTGGCGCTCCGTAGAGGCGGGCGAAGAAACGCAGGTTCTCCCTCACCGTCAGATCGTCGTAGAGCTGCGTCTGGTGGGAGAGCAGCCCCAGCCGCTGCCGCAACCGGGACCGCCGCGGGTCCTCCCCGTCGATCCGCACCAAGCCGGCCGACGGGCCCGTCAAGCCGGCCAGCAAGCGCAGCAAGGTGGTCTTGCCGGCGCCGTTGGCCCCGGCCAGCAGCAGGTGGGTGCCGGGGTCGACGGCCAGATCGACGCCGTCGAGGGCGACCGTGTTGCCGTAGTGCTTGCGCAGCTCTTCCACGCGAAGCAGCACGGTGAGTCTCAGGCGTCCTCGGCGTCCAGGCCGAGACGCCGGTAGACCTCGACGGCCTCGACCATGACCAGATGCCGCGGGCGGGCCTGTGAGTCCGGCCCTTGCGAGAGATCTCGAACGGCGTCGAGTTGTGACAGTTCGGCCAGCAGCTCCCGCCGCCGCTGTTCCAGCCTTTCGCGATCCTCCGCGGTCGGGGCGGGCGACTCCGTGGGTCCGGCCGTCGTCCGGGCCAGGGCGGCGACGGTGATCAGAACCACCGGCACGAGCGCCAGAATGGCCCACTTCAGGGCCCAGCGCAGCGGCCTCGGGATCGGCAGCGGCACAGTCACGGTGCGGCCGGGGGCCAGGCCCTCGAGGCGGAAGTGGCGGTAGTCCCGATCCTGGATGGTGACTCGGCCCAGGTCTTGGAAGGGCGCGCCGAGGGAGATCTCCGGAGGCTGCAGAAACAGCTCCAGGCGATCCGTCGGGTAGATGACGGTGTGCTCGTAGCCGCCGCTCTCCAAGGCCGCCGCGGGCAGCTGGAAGGTGAAGGCGGCCTGGGTCGAGCCCGGGGGCAGAGGCCGCGAGTCGAAGGCCCGGGTCGGCCCGGCGCGCACGATGGCGCCGGCGTGCGCCTCCAGACCGAGATGGCCCGCGGGCAGTGCCAACTCGAGAACCCGGCGCTCCTCCCCTGCCAGGCGGCCCACAAAGGTGGCCGATCCGTGGTTCTCCGCGTGCACCAACTGCAGGACCTCGAGGCCCCGCTCCCTCACCGAGAGGAACAGGTGATGGGCGGCGACGTGGATGCCGGAGGGGTCGTCGGTGCCATCGTAGACCTCGAGAATCACCCGGTCCTGGTTGCCCACCACCAGGTCCCGGGTGCCGTACTCCAGGTCGCGGTAGTAGGCGGTGAGGGCGAAGGGGGTGCCCGCCGACAGAAAGGGGGCGGCGAAGGAGAAGCCGCCGGTCTCGTCGGTGGTGCGCCGGGCGATCTCGGTGACTCCCCCGCCTTGGTCCGGGACCAGGAAGGCGACTTCGACTCCGGGCACGCGCTCGTCTCGAAGCACGTCCAGGACGTATCCCCTCACTGTTGCCGCGGAGGCCGGTGACGACATGCCCGCCGCCAGGGCGGACAGGACCGCGACCACCCAGGGACGGAGGAGCCGTGTCATGGGGCCGGGGAGGGATCGCCCAGCCGAAAGCCGCAGTCCGGGCAGAATCGGTGCCCTGGTTCCCGAGCCCGGCCGCAGTCGGGACAGGACCCGGAATCCGCGCACGGCCGGGCTGCCTCCCTGTCGGAGGCCAGGACTCTGACGTCCTCCTCGATGCGCAGGTGCAGGCCCCGGTCCGGATCCTGAGCATCGAGCCGGTGGAGCCTGGACAGGACCTCGACGGCCTGGGACTCCAGCTCCGCCCGGAGGGAGTCGTGGTCGTCCTGCGAGATCTTGCCCACCCGGTGGTCGAACTCGAGCTCCTTGATCGAGGCGTAGAGCTGCTCCTTGCGCTCGGTGAGCTCCAGGCGCCGGCGGGCGCTGCCCGTCTGGCGGCGCCAGGTCAGGGGAGCGGCCAGTACCGGGTGGACCACGGCGGCGACAAAGACGACCAGCAGGGCCAGGCAGACAAAGGGGATGACGAGGTTCACCGCGGGTCAGCCCTCGAAGCCGTCCAGCTCCCGCCGCAGCTGCTCGTCCAAGGGCGATGGCCGGCTGGGCTGGGCCGCTTCCGGGGGGCTGCCCCGCCGCCAGCGGGAGAGGATCCGGCGAACGCCGAGGGCGCCGCCGGCGAGCACCAGGAAGGGAATGACCCACACGAAGCCGTAGCCCTCGGGCGGATTGGCCAGGCCCATGGGACCGAAGCGGTCTACGTAGGCGGCAACGATCTCCTCGCGGCCCTGACCCTCCTCCAGCCGGAGGGTGATGCTCTCCCGCTCGGCGATGGCGAACTGGCACAGGCAGGTGGCCAGGGACTCGCGGTTGCAGGTGCCGCACAAGCAGACGAGATCCGCGGCAATGGCCTTGACCTGCGGCGGCGGCGGAGCCGCTCGGGCCGGGGCGCAGAGGGCGGCCAGGCACAGGAGGATGACCGCCGGCGCCCCCCCTCCGCGACGAGGATCGTCTCCCGGTTGGGTGCGCGAGGTGTCGCGGTCGAGGCGGGCCATGCGCCGGTCGCGTGCTGACGGCCACATCGTCCACAGAGCGCTGACCACGAGCAGAGCCGCCCCCAACCAGACGCAGGCCACGAGGGGGTTGACGTAGATCTGGAACTTGGCAGAGCCCAAGTCCGAGGAAGGACCCACCAGAATGAGGTAGAAGTCCTCGAGCCAACTCGAGTAGATGGCGACCTCGGTGGTGTTCTGCTCGGCGGTCTTGTAGAAGTGGCGCTCCGGCACGAGGGTGGCCAGGAAGCGCCCGTCGCGCTCGAGGCCGACGGCTGCTGCCTGCACCGAGCGGTTGGGGTCGTCGCCGAAGGCCAGGGTCTCCAGCGTGGCCGTGTACTCGCCGATCCGGGCCGATTCGCCGGGCTCGAGGACGACCTCCCGCTCGCTGGTGAAGGCCTTGCCGGTGAAGCCGACGAAGAGCAGCACGATGGAGACGTGGACGAGGTAGCCCCCGTAGCGCCGTCGGCTCTTGGCCAGCAGGCGGGCCCCGGCGGTCAGGAGGGTCTCCCGGGAGGTCCGCTGCCGGGCGGCGATGCCCCGGGCGAACTCGAAGGCCACGGAGCCGGCGACGAAACCGCACAAGGTCAGGGACACGAGGGGGTAGAGGCCGTGTACACCGAGGGCCGCCGCCAGGCCGAGAGCGAAGAGTCCGCAGACGCCGGGAATCCCGAAATTGCGGCGGAGGCTCTCCATCGACGTCCGCCGCCAGGCGAAGAGGGGGCCGGCGCCCGTGAGGAAGAGCAGCACCAGGCCCATGGGTACGCTCACCCGGTCGAAGAAGGGCGCCCCCACGGTGATCTTGTCGCCGGTGAACGCCTCGGAGATCACCGGAAAGAGGGTTCCCCAGAGGACGGCGAAGAGCAGGGCGAGCAGGATCCAGTTGTTGAGCAGGAAGGCGCTCTCGCGGGAGGCGAAGGACTCGAGCCGGTGCTCCGCCTTGAGGTGGTCGAGGCGGGCCACCAGCAGAGCGGCGGAACCGGCGATGATCAGCGCCAGGAAGGCGACGAAGTAGGGACCGACGTTCGACTGGGCGAAGGCGTGGACGGAGGAGACGATGCCGGAGCGGGTGAGGAAGGTGCCGAAGATCGTCATGCCGAAGGTGAAGAACAGGAGCACCATGTTCCAGACCTTCAGCATGCCCTTGCGCTCCTGGATCATCACCGAGTGCAGCAGCGCAGTGGCGGCCAGCCAGGGCATCAGCGAGGCGTTCTCCACGGGGTCCCAGCCCCAGTAGCCCCCCCAGCCCAGCTCGACGTAGGCCCACTTGCCACCGAGCAGGAGCCCGGCGCCCAGGAACATCCACGGGATCAGCAACCACCGGCGCATCGCGTACAGCCAGGAGTTGTCGAGGCGCCTCGAGGCCAGGGCGGCGATGCCGAAGGCGAAGGGGACGGTCATGCCCACCATGCCCGCGTACAACATCGGGGGATGGATGGCCATGTAGGGGTGCTGGAGGATGGGGTTCAGGCCACTGCCGTCGAGAGGCGTGAAGGGCAGCCGCCGGAAGGGGTCGGCGGCGTAGATGTTCAACAGGGCGAAGAAGAAACAGGAGGCGCCGAGAACGGCGATCGTGTAGGGCATCAGGGCCCGGTAGCGGTGGCGGTTGAGGAGCACCACGGCGGCGGTGTACAGCGACAGGATCCAGCCCCAGAACAGGATCGACCCGTTCTGCCCTCCCCACAGCGAAGCGACCACGTACTGGAGGGGCTGGGCCCGGTTGGTGTTCTCGGCCACGTACTGGACCTCGAAGTCGTGCGTCAGGATCGCGTACCACAACCCCGCCACCGAGACCGTGTAGAGGCCGCAAACGGCCAGGGCGGCGTTCTCGCCGGAGCGGATCAGGCCTTCGTGGTTGCGGTGCGCCCCGAGGACCGAGCCAAGCGCCGCGTACCCGCCCGCCGCCAGCGACAGGCACAGGGCGAAGTAGCCGATGTCGACCATGCCGCCGGGGTCAGATGCTGCCCGATGGCTTCAACGCCTCCGGGTGATCGTCGTAGCTCTGGCCCTCGTACTTGGATGGACACTTGGCCTGCACGACCTCGGCCTCGAAGCGTCTCTGGGCGGGAACGAAGCGGCCTTCGAGCACCACCTGGGCGCGATCCTGGAAGGTGTCGGGAAGCACCGAGTTGCCCGTGTAGCGGACGGCCAGCCGGCGCTCGCCGTCGGTGATCTGGAATCGGGGCCGGTGGCGATACTCGTCCCACTCGATGGTGCCGGGGACGACGGTGCAGCCGCCGAGTTGGATGCGGCGGTCTTGGGTGAGGGTGTGAGCCTCGGCCAGCAGGGCGTCGAGGGTCATGTGACGGCTCGCCGACTGGCGGATGCCCAGGGCGAGGAGGGCGATGACGCCGGCGGCGGCGGCGGCGGAACCGAGGGCGAAGGCCCATCTCATGGCGGCACTCGATCAGGGGCCGGGGGAAGGAGGATATTGCCTGTTGAAGATCCTCAAGGTTGGCAGGCGCGGCAAATGGAGCAACCGGCGCGCTCGCAGGAGCCGCCCCGGTCAGACGGAGAGGGTCTTGGGGAAGGTCGTGAGATTGCGGCAGCCGCCGTCCTCGACGACTACCAGATCCTCGATGCGGCAGCCGCCGAGGCCGGCGTAGTAGAGGCCAGGCTCCACG
Source organism: Candidatus Latescibacterota bacterium (assembly GCA_964291625.2). GTDB lineage: Bacteria > Latescibacterota > UBA2968 > UBA8231 > UBA8231 > UBA8231. Next base: position 2,561,103 of record OZ220089.1, read on the forward strand.
GTGACGACCTGTCCCGTCTCGAGTCGGCAGGAAGGCCGGGAGATGTACGGGGCTTCGTGGATCTGCAGGCCGAGACCATGGCCCGTGCCGTGGAAGAATCCCTGCATGCGGCCGTCGATCTCTCCGGACTCGTACCCGGCGGAGGCGAAACCGCGGATCACGGCCTGGTGCACCTCCGCCCCGTCGATCCCGTCGCGGATGCTCTCCAGCGCCCCCTGCTGGGCCGCCGCAACGACTTCGTGGAGCCGCTGCACCTCCGCGGAGACCCGGCCCCGAACGACGGTGCGTGTGATGTCGCCGAAATAGCCGCTCACGGAGTGGCGGGGGAAGATGTCGATGATGATCGGCTGGTGGGCGGGCAGGGGGCCGTGGCCGCCCTGGTGGGGATCGATCGCCTGCTCGCCGCCGGCTACGATCGTGTGCTCCCCGTGGCAGTCGCAGTCGAGCAGGACGTGGTGGATGCGCCGCCGGACCGCTTCCGAGGTCAGAGGCCCCTCCGGTCCCACGAGCAGATCGTCCCGTACCGAGGATTCCCCGATCATGGCCAAGGCCGCCTCCATGGCCCGCTCAGCCCCCTTCTGCGCCTGGGCGATGGCGGCCACCTCCTCCTCGGACTTGATCGCCCGCTGCGGAAACAGGGGAGGCTCGGCCACGGTCAGGCCAAACCCCGCGGCCCTCAGATCGTCGGCGGTATGCACCGGGAAGTCGGGGGGCACCAGCAGGCATCGCAACTGCAGGCTGCGCAGGATCTCGCCCAGCTGTCCGCCCGCCGCCGGTTCCTCGCCCCGGGCGTCGAACCTGGAGCCGGCCAGCACCTCTGCGCCGCGCACTTCCTCCCGGGCCCGGTCCAGCTCCAGATCCTTGACCACGACCCAGGCGGCATCGGCCGAGGCCAGGTAGATGAAGGGATCGGGCGCCCGGAATCCGGTCGCCCAGAACAGGGCCGCATTGCGCTCGGAGTCGCCCACCATCAGCAGTGCGTCGGCTCCGTGCAGATCGACCGGGGATCCGGTCATGGCTGGTTCTCCTCAACCGCATGGATGGGAAGGGCCCGGACGTCGATGCCCCGGCCCCGGCGCCAGTGCCAGAGCAGAGCCGACTCCCCCGCTTTCGATCGCGCCAGGTGGCGAACGAACTGATCGAGGGAGACGACGGCGGTCCGGTCGATCTCGGTGATGACGTCGTCTACTTCCAGTCCGAGCCGCGCCGCCGGGCTCCCGGGCTCGACTCCGGTGATGACCACCGCACCGGCGCTCTCGGGAAGCTTCAGCCTACGCGCCTCCTCCCGGGTGAAGCCGAGACGAAGGGCCTCATCGCCCGCCATCGATCCCAGGGTCAGGCCGAGACGCCGTGCCAGAAGCCGTCCGCGGGCAAGTAGCAGGCTCTCCTCCCGCTCGCCGAGGACGACCGGAACCCGCTGCCGCCGGCCGGCGCGGAGGACGGTGAGCTCCACCCTCTCCCCCGGGTCCCGGCCATAGATGCGGGTCTGCACCTCGTTGGTCAGGTCCACCGGCTGTCCGTCGATGGCGAGCACCACGTCGCCCACCGACAGGCCGCTGCGGTCGGCGGGTGCGCGCGGCTCGATACGGGTGATGTAGACACCTCGCGGCGGCGACAGGTCCAGATCCTCACTCCGGACCAACTCGTCGTCGACATCGCTCATCTCTACCCCGAGGTAGCCCCGCACGACCCGGCCGTACACAAGGAAGTCGTCCATCGCTTCCCGGGCCAGGTCGATGGGGACCGCCAGGCCGTAGCCCATGAAGAAGCCGGTCCGGGTGGAGATGGCGGTATTGATGCCGACCACCCGTCCCTGCAGATCCAGGAGAGGCCCCCCGGAGTTGCCGGGGTTGATCACCGCGTTCGTCTGGATGAAGCTCTCGATGCCGTAGTCGTCCTCGATCACCCGGGCCCGGCGGCCGAGGGCGCTGACGATGCCGTGGGTCAGGGTGGTCCCCATGCCCAGGGGATAGCCGATGGCGAGCACCCAGTCGCCGATCAGCAGGTCCTCGGACCGGCCGAGGGAGGCGACCGGCAGGCCGGGAGCGTCGATCTCCAGCAGGGCGATGTCGATGAGCGAGTCCACCCCGACCACCCGGGCGGGGAAGCGCCGGCGGTCGTGGAGGGTCACCCGTATCGAGTCGGCCCCCTTGATCACGTGGTGGTTGGAAAGGATGTGGCCGGCGGCTGAGACGATCACCCCCGAGCCGAGGCCGCTGAGCCCGTCTCCCCGGGGTGGGACCGGGGGGTGGAACCGCGGCAGCCGCTGCAGCTCTCCCGAGGTCTGGATCAGGACCACGGCGGGAGCGACGCGGTCGTAGACGGAGCGAAAGGAGCGGCTCAGGTCCTCGAACCGCTCCAGTCCGGACTGACCCGCCGCCGGCACGGATGCGGTGCAGGCCAGCAGCCACGCCGCCGCCTGCCTCCGGATAACCGAGCCGGTCACTTGAACCCGTACTTGTCGAGCTTCCGGTACAGGGTGCGCTCGCCGATCCCGAGAAGCTCTGCCGCCTTGCGGCGGTTGTGGCCCACCTGCTCCAGGGCCCGGGCGATGGCGTCTCGCTCCAGCTCCTTCAGCGACGACAGCACTCCGTCATCGTCCTCCCCCGGGTCGGAGGCGGCGCCTGCCTCGTCCTCGTCGATCTGGTACACGGGGCGCACCGGACGAGGTACGGCTGTCTCCCTGCCCTCCTCGATGGTTCGCCTCAGGTCGGCGACCTCCCGCTTGAGGTCGAGCAGGGCGAAATAGATCAGCTCGCGCTCCGACTGGTCCGGGGTCTTGAGGGTTGGAACGGGCAGGTTCACACCGAGGTCCGGCGCCCGCTCCAGATGGGGGAGCAGGTCGTCGGCATCGACCAGGCCGGCCGGGCCCAGGAAGACGAGATGTTCCACCAGGTTGCGCAGCTCGCGGACGTTTCCGGGCCAGTCGTACTGCGCCAGAAGGTCGAGGGCCCGCGGGGTGAACCCGTGGAAACGGCTGCGGTCCTTCTGACCCCGGCTGTAGATCTCGACGAAGTGCTCGAGGAGCAGTGGGATGTCAGCGCGCCTCTCGCGCAACGGTGGCAGGTAGAGCTCGACGACCTTCAGGCGGTGGTAGAGGTCGCGTCTGAACTCGCCGCGGCTCACCGAGGAGAGCAGGTCCTTGTTGCTGGCCGCCAGCATGCGCACGTCGACTTCGATCGACGTGTCGCCGCCGATACGGGTGACGCGCCGTTCCTCGAGGACGCGGAGCAGGCGCACCTGCGCCGAGCGGGCCATCTCTCCGATCTCGTCGAGGAACACCGTGCCTTTGTGGGCCTGCTCGAAGATCCCCCGCGTCTGCGAGCGGGCGTCGGTGAAGGCGCCGCGCTCGTGGCCGAACAGCTCGTTCTCCAGGAGGTTCTCGGGGATGGCGGCGCAGTTGATCGGCTTGTAGGGCTTGTTGTCGCGGCCGCTGAAGTGGTGGAGGGCGCGGGCCACGACATCCTTGCCGGAGCCGCTCTCCCCGGTGATGAGGACGGTCACCGGGGTCGGGGCCACGAGAAGGATCTGCTCGCGGAGGGTTCGGATGGCCTCGGAGTTGCCGACCAGATGTTCGCACAGGAAGCGGCTGCGCTCCAGCAGGCGGGAGACGGCCGCCGTGAGTTGGCCGCCGTCGACCGGCACTTCGACCACCTGCTCGAGGGGGCTGCCCCGGGAGAGCTCGTCCCAGGCGGCAGTGGAGCCCGCGGCCAGGACGACGACCGGCAACTCCCGGTGCTCGGCCAGCACTTCGGCGATCGACCGCAGGCTGAGGTCGGGGAGGTTGAGATCGACGAGGACGAGCCCCGCGCCCCGGTCGAGGAGCGCGGGGAGCCTGCCGGCATCGCGTACCTCGATGACCTCTGCCGACCCGGCCCGCAGTTCCCGGCTGCAGGCGGAGGCCAGTCCGGGGTCTTGGGTGAGCAGCAGGTAGCGGGTGCGGGCCATGGCGCGTCAGAAGAGGCGGCTGGAGATCGCACGCCCCCGGCGGGACTCCCGGCTCTGCCGGGGAGGGCGGGACTTTCTGCGGATCATGCGAGAGCAGCCCTTAGCGGGGGCTGCCTCCAGGAAGCCCCTGGATGCGCTCGTGGGCGGCGCGGCCGTACTCGCTGCCGGCGCCTTCGCGGTTGATGATCCTCTGGTAGATGCTGCGCGCCTGGTCGAATTCTCGCAGCTGTTCGTGGCAGCCGGCGCGCTGGAAGTCCGCGGAGTTGATCCAGTTGACGCTGGCATCCGCGCCGTGGAAGGCGACCTGGGCAAAAGCCTGGATCGCCATCCGGTACTCGCTCATGTTCTGGTAGCACTGACCGATGTAGTATCGGGCCTCGGCCGCGTCCTCTCCCTTGGCCCACTCCAGTACCTCTTCCAGGTAGGAGATGGCCGCTCCGTACTGGCCCGTCTCCTTGAGGATGTATCCGATCTCCAGTTGAACGTCCCGGCGGTCCGGGTGCCCGGGGAACTCGTCCTCGATGCGCCGCGCCAGCCGCAGCGCCTCGTCCCACTGGTAGAGCCGCGAGTAGCAGCGCAACAGCTTGTATGCGGCTTCCTGGCGCTGCGCCGGGGTCGCCCGCGGGGACTCGAGGACACGGCGGTACGCGCCCGCTGCCGGAAGCAGGTTGCCCAGGGTCTGGTGAAACGCCCCGAGTCGGAGATGGACATCGGCCGAGAAGGGTGAGTCCGGGTAACCGGCGGCGAAGTCGGACTGGGCCTTCAGGGCCTGCGCGGTGCTCTCCTCGCTGGGCTCGGAACGCATGCGTTCCCACTCCGCCGTGGCGGCGAGATAGGCGCCGGCGCCCGCCGGGTCGGAGGCCATGCGCGCCAGCAGGCCATCCGGATCCCGGACCCAGGAGGCCTGGGCGGGCTTGCTGGCGGCGTCGTCGGCGACCTCTGCGAAGTGCTTGCGCGCCGCCTCCCACTTGCCGGCCTTCAGCAGTCCCCGGCCCTCGTACAGACGGAACAGATAGGGCCACACGCCGTCGTCTCCGAAGCGCTTCCGGTGTTCCTTGGCCCAGCTCTTGGCCTCCTTCGTCCTGCCCAGCTCGAAGAGGCTGACCACGGCGCGGCCGACATCGCCTGCCGTGGCTTCGTCGCTCTCGAGCCGGGGCGCGTACAGGGTCCAGGCCCGGCCGTAGCGCTCCGCCTCGAAGTGGAGCTCCCCCGCGCCCAGGTCCGCCGAGGCGCGCGCGGGGCCCCGGACCCTGGAATACGCAGCCAACGCCTCGTCGGCCCGGCCGAGGCGGGCGAGCAGGCGGCCCCTCGCCAGCTGCAGGGAATCCGCGGAACCTGCACCCTCGGTGAGCAGGCGCTCGTAGAGGGTCAGGGCCGTCGGGAGGTCCCCCGCCAGGTCATGGGCGCGGGCAAGTCGGTAGCGCAGCGACCCGTCCACGTCGCCATCGGGATCCGTGGAGGCCAGGGACGAGAGCAGTTCGCCCGCCCGGCGCGGCTCTCCGAGGCGGAAGTGGATGTCGGCCAGGAGTTCCTGCGACTCCCGCCGCCCCTCGAAGTCGGGATAGGCCTGGAGCTCGCCGAGGGTCATGGCCGCCTCCTCGAACCGGCCCCCGCGGGCCAGGGCGCTCCCGAGGGCGGCCAGTACGCGCGGCTGCAGACCGCTGCCGGAGACCTGAGGCAGGAGCGCGCTCAGGGCGTCGACCGCCCCTTCGATCTCTCCCGTCCGCAAGCGCACGACGGCCCGGCCGAAGCGGGCTTGGGGCGCCCATTCGGTGTCGCCGGCCTCGCTCAGCAGACGGGCGTACACCGAGTCCGCTCGAGCCAGCCGGCCGGAGTCGCCCCGGGCGGCCTCGAGCCGTGCGTCGGCGAGGCCGATCAGGGCCCGAGCGCGGGTCTCGCGGGTGTCCTCCGACAACGGGTTCCGCTCGAGGAAGGCGGCGTAGCCGTCCTCCAGCGTGTCGTGTCTCCGGTCTTCGGGCGCGGAGTCGGCGATCGATTCCGCACGGCGAAGCTGGGCCATCCTCGACCACTCCCCGGCCCCGCTCTCCCCCAGCAGGGCGTCTTCCTCCAAGGCCAGGGCGTACAGGGAGTCGCTGGCGGCGCTCCGCCCTTCGAGTTGACGCTGGCGGGCGAGCCGGTAGAGGCAGTCGGCCAGATGGAACCGGGCCTCCGCCGCGGTCGGGTCGTCCGGGTAGGAGGCGGCATAGATGCCCCAGGCCCGCACCGCCCCCGGGAAGTCCTGGTGGTCGCGCAGGATGCGGGCCACGTCGAGCAGGATCCGGCGGCGGGGCACTCCGGTCAGCTCGTCGATCCACTTCTGCTGCAGGGCCAGCGCGAGGCCGTCCGCGTCGGTGATGGTGTAACCGTCGAGATACTCGAGGCGCTGCCTCACCCGGGGGCCGCGGGGATGGCGCGGAAAACGCTCGAGGAAGTTGCGGTACTCGGCGACCGCCAGTCTTCGGGCGCCGGCCCCGTCGTAGGCGTCGGCGAGTCCGTACTGGGCATCCGCGGCCACCGGACCGGAGTCTCGACTCAGGGCCGTGAACAACCGGACCGCTTCGTCATGGTAGCCGCTGGCGTCGTAGACCTGGGCAAGGTGAAGGCGGGTGAGGTCGCGCTCGGCCTCCGACTCCGGGAAGGCGGCCCCCCAGCGCTCGGCGTCGTCGAGATAGCGGAGGAACCAGGAGCGGGCCCGGGGGAGATCCCCGTGCCGGCGGTAGAGGGCCCCGAGCTGGCGCACGGCCGCGGCCCCGTGCGCCGGGGGGGACCCCCGCTGGAAGGGCTTTTCACGAGGTCCAGGAACAGGCGGACCGCGGGAGCGAACCGGCCGGTCTGTCCGAGAGAGATCGCGCGTCCGAGCATCGCGCGGCCACGCAAGGGGGCGTCCACACCGGTGGCGCCGGCCTGTGACAGCGGCTCGTAGAGCGCCAGGGCCTCCTGGTGCCGCCCCGAGACCCGCAGGGCGTCGGCGTATCCGACCCGGGCCCTGGCCCTCCGACCTGGATCGCGGATCGCACTGGCCGCCTTCCGATAGGCCGTCACCGCTTCGTCATGGCGGCCTCGGTCCATGAGGTGACTGGCCAGGACGAGGTGGGCGGAGTCGCTCTCGGCGCTGCCGGGGAAGGCCTGATGCAGCCTTCTGAAGGCGGTGGCGCCCGCCGCCGTGCGGCTGAGGAACAGGTGGATCTGACCGGAAAGGAGCAGTGCGTGCCGGGCCTCTTCGCTGGCTGGGGCGGCCTTCCCCACCTCGCTCAGCAGCTCCTGGGCAGATTCCGGATCCCCGCCGGCAAAACGTACCCTGGCCAGCTGGAGCCGCCCTTGGCGGGCCTCGCGAGTCCCGCCATACTCGGACAGGAGATGGTCGTAGAGCCGCACGGCGTTGGCCGGGTCACCGGAGCGCAGGTGGTTGCCCGCGGCTTGCAGGAGGGCCCCGGGGGCGAACCCGCTCTCGCTGTAGAGGCGTTGCACCTCCTCGAAGGCTTCGGCGGCCTCCTCGAAGCGGTCCAGCTGCTGCAGGCAGTCGGCGCGTTCGCGCCGGGCTTCGGCCACCGAGAGATGCCCGGAGTGTCGCTCGACAAAGCTGTCGTACGCCGGCACGGCCTCGGCGCAGCGCGAGCTGCGGGCATAGGAGCGGGCCAGCAGGAGCCGGGCATCGGGCACGTTGGCGTGGCCGGGGTGGTTGCGGATGAAGTCGGCGAACAGCTGGGCGGCGGTGGCGTAGTCGGCCATCTGGCGGTACAGGTTGCGGGCCAGCTGCCACTCGTCGTCGGCGTCGGACCATGCGGGGACCGCTCCCAGAAGGGTGAGGCAGACGAGGGCGGGAAGGGCACGGCCCGGGCGGTGCCTCGTCGGGGATCGATCCATGCTCGAAGGTGAAGACAGGGCCGCCATGGCGGCAGGTTCTTTGGATGAGGGCACCCGGACGGGAGCCCTATATTCAATCTGCTCCGCGAGTATACCAGTCCTTCAAATCAGGGTCAAGACGTGTCAAAGCAATCACTTACGTCCTCTGGTGGCGAGTTGGTGGAGAGCGCCCGGGCCAAGCTGAACCTCGGGCTGCGGGTGCTGTCGCAGCGGCAGGACGGGTTTCACGACCTGATCGGACTCTTCCAGACCGTCAGTCTCGCGGACCGCCTGTACATGCGCCCGGCCCGGCGTCTCGATGTGACCTGCTCCGATCCGGCCGTGCCCCCGGGCCCCGGGAACCTCGCCTACCGGGCCGCCGAACTCTACCTGCGGGAGGCCGGCACCGCACCCCGGCACGTGCACATCGAGAAGGCGATTCCCGCCGCCGCCGGACTCGGCGGTGGCAGCGCCGACGCCGCCGCCGTGCTCAGGGGCCTGGACCGCGCCGCCTCTCGCCCGCTGGGCCTGGGGGCGCTGACCCGGATGGCTGGACAGCTCGGCTCCGACGTGCCCTTCGCCCTCCAGGGCGGGACCGCCCTGGTCGAGGGCCGGGGGGAGCGGCTCCTGCCCCTCCGGTGGAGCACGGAGCCCGTGTGGTACGTCCTGGTCTGTCCCCGGGTTCCGGTCGACACCACATGGGCATACGCCGAGCTGGACCGGCATCGGCGGGACCGCCCCATCGACTTGTCGGAATCCGACCCCTACCGTACGTTTCTGGATCAAGCACGCGGCGGGCTCGTCGACGCGAATCGGCTGTGGTCGGTGTTGCACAACGACTTTCAGCCGCTCGTCGAACGCGCCAAACCCATCGTCGCCCGAGCCAGCCAGGCGCTGGCCGCCACGGACCCGCTGGCCCATTCGATGTCGGGCAGCGGCGCCACCGTTTTCGGCATCTACGACGACCGGACCGCCGCGAAACGCGCCGCCAGGGGGCTGCGCGAAGCGGGGTTTCCGGTCTTTCTGTGTACGCCGTGTCCGCCGTCACGATGAGCGGTGGACGGGCAGGTTGCCCGGTCGTTCAACTGGTAGGACAACGGATTTTGGTTCCGTCTATCGAGGTTCGAGTCCTCGCCGGGCAGCCAATACTTCGAAGAAGGTAGGCCATGGCGGTTGCCTTGCAGATCTCTCAGCGCGACACCATCGAACTGACCATCGAGCCCCGCCAGGAGCGGGGCAAGGGTCCCGTGGGCCGCCTGCGCCGCGAGCAGGCCATGCTCCCCGGCATCCTCTACGGGCACCGGCAGGAGCCGCTGGCCTTCAAGATCGTCGCCCACGATCTGGAGCGCGCGCTCTCCGGTGGAGGTCAGAACTCGATCTTCATGCTCCACGAGAAGGACGACGGGAAGGTGGAGCGGGCGGTGGTCCGGGAGATCCAGTACCACAAGGTTCGCGGCGATGTCGTCCACATCGACTTCCTGCGCATCGACCCCGACGAACAACTGACCGTCGCCGTGCCGATGATGACCACGGGCACCCCGGTGGGGGTGAGGGTCGGCGGCGGCGCCGTGCAGCACAGCCTGACCTCCATCACCATGAGTTGTATCGCCTCCGAGCTTCCCTCCCAGGTCTCGATCGATATCGACCACCTCGAAATCGGTGACAGCATCCACGTCAGCGATCTGCTCGAGGACGAACCGCGCATCGTCACCGATCCCGGAGTCACCATCGTCAGCGTGCTGGCCCCGCGGTTGACCATCGAGGAAGAGGAAGCCGCCGCCGCCGCCGAGGAAGCGGAGGAAGGGGAGGAAGTCGAAGGCGAAGGCGAAGGCGAGGGCGAGGGCGAAGAAGGGGCCGGGGACGGCGAGGCCGGCGAGGCCTCCGAGGGCGGCGGCGAGAGCCAGGACTGAGCCCCGTCGACCGCACCGATGCCAGTCGTCTTCGGGCTGGGCAATCCCGGCCCAAGCTATGCCGGCACCCGGCACAACATCGGCTTTCGTGTGGCCGAGGGTCTCCTGGGTGGCCGGGGGGAGTGGACGAGGGAGGAGGCCGCCGAGACCGCACGGGCACGGATCGCCGGCGAGGAGGTGTTGCTGGTCAGGCCTCAGAGCTTCATGAACCGCAGCGGCGAGGCGGTTCGGATGCTGCAGGAGCGCGGAGGGCTGGCGCCGGAGGAGATTCTGGTGATTCTCGACGACTTCCTCCTCGACTTCGGCCGCATGCGGCTCCGGCGCGGCGGCTCCGACGGCGGCCACAACGGACTGGCGTCGGTGCTGCAGGTCCTGCAGACGGACCAGGTTCCCCGGCTGCGGCTGGGCGTCGGGCCGGTGCCGCCGGGCGAGAGCGACATCGACTTCGTGCTGGCCCCCTTCTCACCCGGCGAAGAGGTGGCGGGACTGGTCGAGCGAGGCTGCGCGGCGGCGCGCTGCTGGTTGGCGGAGGGCATCGAGGCGGCCATGAACCGCTTCAACGGATGTCCGGCACTGGAGCGGACGGCTCCACCGTCCGCCGCATCCGAAAGGGACGAGGAGGATAGGTAGGCTCATGGAAGCGTGGACGACGACGGCCCCCTGGCTGGGCGTGGCGGGTCTGGTCGTCGCATTCATCATATACGTCCGCCTCAAGGCGGGGGATGCCGGATCGTCGGAGATGGTGGATATCTCCGACGACATCCACGAGGGGGCGATGGCCTTCCTCAAGCGGGAGTACTCCATACTTCTCCTGTTCGTCGCCGCCGTCTTCGTCGCCCTGTGGCTGGGGGTGGGAGCGCGTACGGCGGCGGCCTTTCTCGCCGGAGCGGGATCTTCGATCCTGGCCGGATTCTCGGGCATGAAGGCGGCCACGCGCGCCAACGTCCGCACCGCGCAGGCGGCCAACAGGGCCGGCCAGGGGCCGGCGCTGTCCATGGCCTTCGCCGGTGGCGCCGTGATGGGGCTGGCCGTAGCCAGCCTCGGCCTGCTCGGCATCTCCCTGCTCGCGCAACTGTTCGGCGTCTGGGAAGACGCGTCCAACGCCGCCGTCATCAACGGCTTCGCCATGGGGGCCTCGTCCATCGCCCTCTTCGCCCGCGTCGGCGGCGGGATCTTCACCAAGGCGGCCGATGTCGGCGCCGATCTGGTGGGCAAGGTGGAGCAGAACATCCCCGAGGACGATCCCCGCAACCCTGCGGTCATCGCCGACAACGTCGGTGACAACGTGGGCGACGTGGCTGGCATGGGCGCCGACATCTTCGAGTCCTACGTCGGCTCGGTCATCGCCACCATCGCCATCGCCGCCACCGGCACGGTGGCGACTCTGGGCGCGCTGGCGCCGGGGCTGGCTGCCGACCAGGCCCGTCTGGCCGCCATGGCCTATCCCCTCACCGTCATCATGGTGGGGCTGGTCGCCAGCCTCGCGGGGGTGCTGGCCGTGCGGATCCTCCAGAACACGGACCCCGGCGCCGCCCTGCGCTACGCGACCTTCGTGTCGGCGGCGCTCATGGTTGCCGGCGCCTGGTGGACGGGAGACCTGCTGGGCCTCGGCACCGGAGCCTTCCTGGCCGTCCTCTTCGGCAGCCTGGCGGGTATCGTCATCGGACTGCTCACGGAGTACTACACCGGCGGCAAGCCGGTGCGGGAGATCGCCGAGTCATCCAGAACGGGGGTGGCCACCAACATCATCGGCGGGCTGGCGGTGGGCTTCGAGAGCGTCGCCTTCCCCATCCTGTTCATCGCCCTCGCCATCGGTCTGGCCTTCCACTTCGCCGGCCTCTACGGCATCGGCATCGCCGCCGTGGGCATGCTGGCCACCGTGGGGGTGACCATGTCCGTCGACGCCTATGGCCCCATCGCCGACAATGCAGGCGGCATCAGCGAGCAGGCCGGCCTCGGCGAGGACACGCGCCGGATCACCGACGGGCTCGACGCCCTCGGCAACACCACGGCGGCCATCGGCAAGGGGTTCGCCATCGGATCGGCGGCGCTTACGGCCCTGGCCCTGTTCTCGGCCTACAACAACACCGTGCAGCAGGCCATGGGAGGGCAGGAGCTGATCGTCGATGTCACCGCTCCCGTGGTCGTCATCGGGCTGTTCATCGGCGCCATGGTCCCCTATCTCGGCGCCGCCATGACCATGACCGCCGTCGGCGGCGCCGCCTTCCAGATGATCGAGGAGGTGCGCCGCCAGTTCCGCGAGATTCCCGGGCTGATGGAGGGGACGGCCAGGCCCGACACCCGCAGCTGCGTCGACATCGCCACCGTGGCCGCCCTCCGCAAGATGATCGCGCCGGGCGTGCTGGCCGTTCTGGCCCCGGTGGCGGTCGGATTCCTTCTGGGCCCCAAGGCTCTCGGCGGCATGCTGGCGGGGGCTACCGTATCCGGGGTCCTCGTGGCGTTGATGATGTCCAACAGCGGCGGCGCCTGGGACAACGCCAAGAAATACATCGAGCAGGGCCATCTCGGGGGCAAGGGCTCGGAGCCGCACAAGGCGGCCGTCGTCGGCGACACCGTGGGCGATCCCTTCAAGGACACCTCGGGACCTTCCATGAACATCCTGATCAAGCTGATGTCCGTCATCTCCCTGGTCCTGGCCCCGCTGTTCGTCGAGTACGGGCTGAACCTATTCTGATCTCGAAACGAGGCAGACAAGCGAATGGCTAAGAAGTACGAGCTGGTCCTCATCCTCGATCCACAATCCGGCGAGACGCAGCTGGAAGCCGCCGTCGACAACTACCAGAAACGCCTGGAGGCGGCTGGCGCCGAGGTGGTGCAGGTCGTCAAGTGGGGCCTGCGCAAGCTGGCCTACACGTCGATCGCCCTTCGGCAGCGGCAACAGGGCTTCTACGTCCTCTACCAGTTCCTGGCCGAGAGTGAGCGCCTCGGGCCGGTGGAGGAGGACCTCAAGCTGGACGAGTCCGTGCTCCGCCACCTGGTGGTCGCCGTTCCGGGCGAGTTCCTGAGCGTGCCGCAACTGGCGCCTGAGAACGTCTACATCTACCAGTCTCCCGACCGAGGCCGGGACCGCCGCGGGCCCCGTCGTGACCGGGACCGCCGCGAGGACGGCCCGCCCCGTCCCGACCGGGACGGTCGTGCACCCGCCGAGAGCGCCGAGGTCGCCGAGGCCGCCACCCGGGATGACCCGGGCCGCGGGGAGGACGGAGGAGAGGGGGCCGCCTGAGACGGCGCCGCCGGCCGCTGCCCGGCACGGGGAACTGAACCTTGTCCCTGTTGGCCAGTCTGGTCCTCGTGGCGGCGACCCTTATCGGCGCGCGACGGTTTGGCGTCCGCACCGTGGCCCTGCCCGCCTGCCTGCCCATGCTGTTGTCCTTCAGCGGTGTCTTCCACTGGGCGATGGGGTTGGCGCCGGCGCCGTTGATCGGCTGGCTTGCAGCGGTGCAGGTCGAAAGGGGCCGAGGCTACGGCCAGACCATCGCCTTCGCTTCCGTGCCGGGGCTGGTGCTCGGCCTGGCCCAGGCGGGCGGCTTTCTCGCGGCCGACGGCCAGCGTGAGCAGGTGTCGTCGGAAGTCACCCGCTTCCTGGAGGGAAGCGCCGCCGAGGCCCAACTGGGGGACCCGGAGATGCTTCAGCAGTTGGTGGAGATGGTTCTGGTCCTGCTGCCCGGGGTCGCCTATCTCTCCATTCTGCTGATCGCCGTCTGCGGCTACCGCCTTGCCCAGGCGGCGTGCCCATGGGCGGGCACCACCCTGCCGCCCGCCGTGCCCCTGCGCCATTGGCGCATGTGGGAGGAACTGATCTGGGTCGCGATCGGGGCCCTGGTGCTGCTGCTGATCGGCGGCGAGACCTTTCGCGGGCTGGCTGTAAACGCCGCGCTGGTCATGATGCTGCTGTATGCGGCCCAGGGCCTTGGGCTGGTCCGGCACCTGCTGTGGCGCCTTGGCGCCCAGCGCTACCTCGTCGTCCTGGTGTATGCGCTGCTGGCCTTCACCTCCAGCTTCTCGGTGATGGCACTGGCGTTCTCGGGACTGGCGGACAACTGGTTCGACTGGCGCCGGATCGGACATCGGCGCGAACGAGAATCCGAGGAGGTGGACAAGTGAAGGTCATACTGCTCAGAGACGTGGACACCCTGGGGACCGCCGGCCAGATCGTGACCGTGGCCGACGGCTATGGCCGCAATGCCCTGATACCCAAGCGGCAGGCCCTGCTGGCAACCGACGCCAACGTGGCCCTCTTCGAGTCCCGGCGCCGGCAGCACGAGGCCGCCGCCGAGCGCGAGAAACGGGCGGCCGAGGACGTGGCCGTGGAGCTTGAGAAGGCGTCGCTCACGGCGCAGGTCAAGGTCGGTGAGGGGGATCGCCTGTTCGGATCGGTGACGGCCCAGAACATATCCGATCTGCTCAAGGAGCAGGGCCACGACGTCGATCGTCGAAACATCGAGCTGGAGGAGCCGATCCGCGCCCTGGGCGTGTACAACGTGCCGGTTCAGCTCCTCACCGGTGTGAAGGCCACCGTCAAGCTCTGGGTCGTGAAGGAGTAGCGCCGAGAGGATGCCCCCGGTGGCATCGCCCTCGCCGCGGTCCGGGTCCCGGTCCTCCGGACAGACCCCGGTCCTCGTGAAGCTCTTCTTCGCCGTCCTCGGATCCCTCCTGCTGGCCTCCTGTGCTCCCCAGGACGGCCCGGGGCCCTTCGAGCAGACCGAGGACCGCGTCTGGCGCCTCGTCAACCGCAGCCACACCGGCGCCGACGGGATCTTCGTTCAGGCCACTTTCCGGACCTTCGCCTACGAAGTCGCCCGCATCTATGCCGAGGCCGAGATCGCCGGCCTCGGGCAGGAGCAGGTCACCAGCCGACTGCGCGAGTTCATCTACGCCTACATCGACGCGCCCTACCCGATGGCGGACGGTACCGACGTCAACAGCCTCTACCTTCAGTACCTGGTCTACGTCAACCCGGACTTCGACGTCAGCAATCCCCTTCAGAAGGCGCAGTTCGACACCTGGCGCGGTCAGTACGTGCGCCGGCTCCTCGGCATCCTCTACGACAGCAAGTATGGCCTGCTGCGCCCGGTCTACGACGAGCGCTGGGGGTACGGCCTCTACAGCCGGCTGGTCTTCACCATCTACATCGACGGGGAGGAGTCGGGGGCGCACCCCTACATCGCCGATATCGGCGAGCGCACCTTCCTCATCGACGAAGCTGGGGTCCGTCATGCGCCGAGCGGGACGGACGGGGCCTATCCATACCAGTTCGACCGGCCCGAAAGAGACCACCTGGAGGAGACGGCTGTCTATCGAGTCTACTTCCCGAACCGGCGCGCCGATCGCCTGACCCCGATCCTGACGACGGACAGCCGGCGGGTCTCCCTGGTCATCGAGGGTCTCGGCTCCGACGCCGAGCGCCGGTTGGACTGGGACTTGCCGCTGGCGTACCCTGCGATGCCGTCGCGGAGGCTCGTGCCGCCCCCTTCCGAGGATGATTCAGTCAAGGCGAGGGAGTAAGGGGACACCACGAAGGCCATGGATCAGCCCTCCTTCTTCATCCCCTTCGTCTCCTTCATCCCCCTGGCGGCGATTCTCGCGTATCTGGCCTGGACGGCCGAGAAGCAGGTCGAACGGGTGGAGCAGCTGGCCGCCCGGCTGCGCCGGCTGTGCGAGAGCAGCGGCCGGCCGTGGATCCGGACCCGTCGTCCCCGGCGGCTGTCCCTGGACGTGCACATGGCCATCCGGTCCCTGGACAAGAGCCTGCGGTCCCTGGAACGCGATCAGGGAATCCACAGCCGCAGGCCCTCCCACCACCGGCTGTTCCTGCAGAGCGGATCCGTGATCGATGACCTGGAGCAGCGGGTCTCGCGGCTGGAGGAGCGCGGCCTGGGTTAGCCACCCACGATGTTCGGAGGAGTGGCGTTCACACCTGGCCGCAGACCTCCCCTTCCCACGGGGCGGGGTCGAGTCCGAGGCCGCGGGCGCGGTGGCAGATGCGGCTCCAGGTGGTGTCGTCGATGGCGATACCGGTCCGGCGGCGCTCGGCGGCGGTGGTGAACTCGGGCGCGCCGGGCAGCTGAATCCGCCCGACCTGTGGGTCGACCCGGCTGGAGGTAACGTGGGCGACCAGACCCTCCACCTCGCGGTCGTAGTCCTCGTCCTCGCAGAAGAAAGCGGGCTCCCACACGATCAGCATGAGGCCGTTGCTCTTCATCTCCACCTCGCCCGCGGCGCAGCCCTCGCCGGACAGCAGGCCTCCCAGGATCTCCACCATCATGCTCAGGCAGTAGCCCTTGTAGGCGACTACACCGCCCATGGGAAGGATGGCGCCCTGGGGGGGGCCGACGAAATCGGCGGGGTCGGTGGTGGGACGGCCCTCGGCGTCGGTGATCCAGCCCTCGGGGACCTGGGCGCCCTGGTTGTGGGCGAGACGGATCTTGCCCTCGGCGACGACCGAGGTGGTCATGTCGACGAGGATCGGGTCGGCGCCGCGACGCGGGGCGGCGAAGGAAACGGGGTTGGTCGAGAGCTTGCCGTCGATGCCGCCGTAGGGTGGGATCTGGCGCCCGAGGCGCCCGGCGTTGACCCAGGCCATGCCGACCAGGCCCTGGCGGGCGACGGCGAGGGTGTAGGCCCCGATCCGCCCGAGATGGGAGCAGTTGCGCAGGCCGACGCTGCCGATTCCGTGGGCCCGGGCCAGCTCGACGGCCTTGTCGACGGCGTGGCGGCCTGCCACTTGGCCGAGGGCGCCGCCGCCGTCGAAGACGGCCATGGCCCCGCGCTCACGCACCACCGTCGGCCGTCCGGCGGGGTCGAAGGTGCCGTCGGCCATCTGGTCGACGTATTCGTAGATGCGGATGGTCCCGTGCGAGTCGTGGCCGAAGAGGCTCGACTCGACGAGGTGGTCGGCCACGGTAGCGGCATCTTCGGCAGAGCAACCCGCGGCCTCGAAGAGGGAACGGGCGATGCGGGTGAGGGTCTCGGGGGGGAAGCGGCGCATGGCTCAGTCGGCAGTTTCCAGCTTGCCGACCTCGTCCTCGAAGGCGCGGATGCCGAGATCGACACCGTATTCCCGGAGCCCGCCGGTGGCCTCGGGGCCGGTGATCCACGGGCGGTGGCTGCGCCCAGCCTCGATCAGGTCGGCGCTGGCGTAGTCGCCGTGGAGGAAGTGGAAGGCCATGCCGGCGCGCTCCTCGTCGGTGGCGTTGTCGCCGGTGCTGTGGGCGGCGCCGTAACAGAAGAACACGACGCCCCCCGCGGGGACCTCCACGGCCACGGCCTCGGCTTCCGGAGGGGAGCAGTGGATGTGGTGGTCGGAGTACGGGTCGCGTTCGTGGGCGTAGCTGTGCCGGTGGCTCCCCGGAATCAGACGCAGGGTACCGTTGGCCAAGGTTGCGTCGTGCACGGCGACCCACATGGCCGTCCCCTTGAGCGGATCGTCGATCTTGAAGTAGGCGTTGTCCTGGTGCCAGTGGGTCCCGGTGCCGGTGCGGCCCGGCTTGAGGAACAACTGGTCCAGGTGGAGGAGGAAGGGATCGCCGATCAGACGGCTCACGGCGCCGGAGACCTTGGGCGCGAAGGGCAGCGCACGGATCAGGTTGCTCTTGTCGTGGAGGGGGATCAGCTGGAGGTTGGCGCGCGACTCGGAATGGGTCTGGCCGTCGCCGTCGGTGCGGACGTTGCGAAGCAGCCCCTGGCGGCGGAAGCGCGCCACCTCTTCCGCCAGGGCCCGAACCTCGCGAGCGTCGAAGAAGGGGCTCACCAGGCACCAGCCGTCGCGGCGGAATCGGGCGACGTGATCTTGCGTGAGAAGGTCGGTCACGAGGGAAACGACATAGGATAGCGGGCCGGGGGCTGGACGGCAAGTTGGCCCTCGGGCGGCCTTGCCGGCGCGTGGATGGTTGCTTACCCTAAGACGGCAAACGGAAGACTCGCGGCTCCCGCCGCACTCCATTCACCGGCGTCCGCCCACGACGCTTCTCCCCGGACGGTCTTCCGACTCGCCAGCGCCAATCCTCTCGACCTGGACAAGACGCCCCGAGGGTCGAGGCTGGAGCGGTCGGTCGGCGTTACCGCGCAACGGTTCCCGGGACGAGAAGGATCCATGGCAGGGATTCGGGTCGGCATCAATGGTCTTGGCCGGATCGGCAGACTCGTGTTTCGCGCCGCCTGCAAGGCAGGCCTCGACGTGCGCGGCATTAACGACCTGACCGACGCCGCCACGCTGGCCCACCTGCTCAAGTACGATTCGACCCACGGCCGCTTCGACGGCGAGGTGGCGGCTGATGGGCAGGACTTGGTGGTCGACGGCAAGCGAATCCAGGTCTACGCCGAGCGCGACCCGGCGAGTCTGCCCTGGGAGAGGTTGGGGGTGGAGATCGTCGTCGAGTCGACGGGCCTGTTCACCCGGCGCTCGTCCGCCGCCGCCCACCTTGCCGCCGGTGCGCGGAAGGTGCTGATCTCGGCCCCGGCCAAGGAAGAGGACCTGACCGTGGTGATCGGCGTCAACGAGGACGCACTGCAGCCCGGACACGCCATCGTCTCCAACGCGTCTTGCACGACCAACTGCCTGGCGCCCATGGTCAAGGTACTTCACGAGAGCTTCGGCGTCGTGCACGGGATGATGAACACCATCCACTCCTACACCAACGACCAGCGCATCCTCGACCTGCCGCACGAGGACTTGAGGCGGGCGCGGTCGGCCGCCGTCAACATGATACCGACGACCACGGGGGCGGCGGCGGCCGTCGGCAAGGTCCTGCCCGAGTTGCAGGGCAAGCTCGACGGGCTGTCGATCCGCGTGCCAACGCCGGACGGGTCGCTCGTGGACTTCACCGCCCATGTGTCAGTGGAGGTGACGCGCGAGCAGGTCAATCAGGCCTTCGCCAGGGCCGCGGACACCGACCTGAAGGGCATTCTGGAGTACTCGGAGGAACCGCTGGTGCTGTCCGACATCATCGGGAATCCGTCCTCCTGCGTGTTCGACGCCAAGTCGACGAACGTCGTGGGTGGTACCTTGGTGAAGGTGCTCGGGTGGTACGACAACGAGTGGGGCTACGCCAACCGCTGCGTGGATCTCATCCCCAGGATGGCGGCGTAGACCTGGCCCGGTCACCGGCGCAGCCAGCCAGCGAGGAGTAGGCCAATGTTCGAGGACGTGTGGAAGCACTTCGACGAGAACGAGCTCACCCACTCGGCCGCTCATCACCTGATGTCGGTGCACGAGCTGCGCCAGATGCACGGATACGCCCGCGTCTCCGACATCGCCAAGCACCTGAAGATCACCAAGGGCAGCGTCTCCTCGGCGATGAAGCACCTCAAGGAGCGCGGCTACATCCAGGAAGATCACAACCGCTTCCTCGAGCTGACCGAGAAGGGGCTGCGCGTCGTCTGGCAGACGGAAGCCACGCGCATGGTGGTCAAGAAGTTCCTCTCCGACGCTCTGGGCATGGACGAGGACGACGCCGAGATCGACGCCTGCAAGGTGGAGCACCTGCTCAGCTCCGAGGCCCGGGGACGGCTCGTCGGGTTCCTGCAGTTCATGTTCTCCGAGGATCCCATCGCCTCGGAGTTCCTGACCGTCTTCCGCGGCGCCCCCTCCGCCAATCACCTGGAGTGCAGGAAGGACGTCGCCAGCTGCCAGTTGTGCGACGAGGTCTGCCTGTTGCAGCCGGAGCTGTCCGTCCTCCGGGGAAACTGATGTCCTCCGCCCACCCCCGACGGGCGGTCCCACCTCGCGTTTCCGGCACAGCGTGCTCTTGACCCGCGTCACGGGGTTTCTGCAGCGCCAGATGCTCCCTGTCGGCCTGGTCCTGGCCGCCGTCGTCGGCCTCGTCTGGCCCGAGCCGGGACGGACGATGGGCCGGCTGCCGACCCAGTACGTGGCGGTCAGCATCATCTTCGTCTGCGCCGGCCTGCTGCTGCGCACCGACGAGATTCGCGCCGCCCTGAGCGCCTGGAGGGCTACCGCCTGGGGCTCACTCTCCATCCTCTTCGTCACCCCTGCCGTGGGCGCCCTGATCGCCTTCCGCACGCCGCTGGAGCCGGCCTACCAGATCGGCCTGGCCCTCTTCTGCTGCATGCCGACCACCCTGTCGTCAGGCATCGCCCTGACCAGCCAGGCCCGCGGCAACGTGGCCCTCGCCCTGCTGCTGACGGTGACCACGAATCTGGCCGGCGTCTTCACCATCCCCTTTGTGCTCGTCGCCGTCCTCGGGGCCATGGGCCAGGTGGAGCTGTCGGCGACGGACCTCCTCGGCAAGTTGTGCCTGTCGATCCTGGTACCTCTGGCCGCCGGCCGATGGCTGCGCCGGCCCCTGGGGTCGTGGGCCGACGCCAACCGGGCGCGCATCACCGCTCTGAGCAATCTCGCCCTGATCAGCATCCCGTGGATGAAGTTCTCCGAGTCATCCGAGAGCCTGGCGGCGGTGGCCATGGGCGGCCTCCTGATGCTGGTCCTCGCGGGGCTGGTCATCCACGGCGTCTACCTGGCTGTCAACGATGCCTCCACGCGCCTGCTGCGGCTCGACGGACCGGCCCGCAAGGCGGTGGTGCTGATGGCCAGTCAGAAGACCCTGCCCGTAGCCCTCACCGTCCTCGCCCTGATCCCGGACGAGGCCGTCGGCCCGGGGGTCAAGGGCCTGCTGGCCATCCCCTGCATCACCTCCCACCTCGGTCAGATCTTCGTCGATGCCTTCATCGCCACCCGGTGGGGCCGCCTGCGGGAGTGACGGGGGCACCATGCGCTTCTGGCGGCCCTCGAGCCGGCTCCCCTACCTGGGACGGGTCCTGTTCCACGACGAGGACGATCACGGTCCCATCGACGTGGTGGAGGAGGAAGACGGCTCGCTGCGGTCCCTGCAGTTCGGCAGCTCGGCCCGGCAGAGCACGATGTTGGTGGACCGACCGGAGGAGCTGACGCTGGAGTACACGCGCTGCCTCATGTCGGCCCTGGTCCTGCGCGAAGCCCCGCCCGCGCGGGCCCTGATGCTGGGCCTGGGGGGCGGCTCTCTCGTGAAGTTCCTGCTGCGCCACCTGCCCGGCTGCCGGGTCGAAGTGGTGGAGCTGCGCCGGCAGATCGTGGAGGTGGCGCAGCGCTTCTTCTCCCTTCCCCGGGCCCACGACCGGCTCCGGATCCACGTCACCGACGGCCGCCGCTTCCTCCTCGAGCACACCGGGGAGCCTTACGACCTCGTCCTCCTGGACCTGCACACCGGCCAGGGCATGGCGCCGGTCGTCCGGGAGGAGGACTTCCTTCCCGCCTGCCGCCGGGCAACGGCCGACGGCGGCGTGTTCTCGGCGAACCTGTGGTACGGCTTCGACAGGGATCTGCAGGACCGCGTCCACCGGCTCCTGCATTCCTCCTTCGACCGGGTCCTGAGTCTGCCGGTGCCGGGCCGCAGCAACCACGTCGCCCATGGACTGGTGGGCGGGCGGGTGCCCGCGGCCGGGACACTGGAGCACCGGGCCAGGGTCTGGCAGAGGCGGGCGGGGTTGCCAATGCCCGAGCTGACCCGGCTGCTGATCCGCCACAACGGAATCGAGTCGAGCCGGGAAGGGGGAGAGAAGTGACGACGGTGAACGAGAAGACCGGGCTGCGGGCGGGCGCGATACGGTCAATGCCTCTCGTGCTTCTGCTGGCGGTGCCCGGTGAGGGCCTGCAGGTCGACGGCTTCACCAGCGAGGCGGTCGAGGAGGCTGTGCTCTCAGCGTCGGATGGGGACACCCTGCTCTTCCCGGCGGGCGAGTACGTCTTCACCGGGACAGTCGCGATCGACCGGAGCCTGACCCTTCGCGGAGCGGCGCAGCTGATGGATGTGGGCGTGGTCGAGCCGGGAGAGCCGAACGACCCGCCGTACTGGGAGGGTACTCCCTCCGTGTGCCTGACCAGAGACCCCGACCTCGTGCTCTTCCAGGTGGAGAGCGACGGCGTGACCTTCGAGCGCCTGAAGCTGGTGGGAGCGATCACCCATGAGGAGGGCAGCGGAGACGGCATCACCGTCCTGGATCACGACCGGCTCGTGGTGCGAAACTGCGAGATCACCCGTTTCCGCCAGGGCGTCGCCTTCAGGAACTCCCGCCGGAGCGTGGTGACCGGCAGCTACCTGCACGAGAACTACCGCAACGGCTTCGGCTACGGGGTCAGCATCACCGGTCCGGTGATGGCCACGGGCGGTTCCGAGGTGTCGATCCACCGCAACGAGTTCACCTTCAACCGCCACTCGATCGCCTCCAACAGTCCCGAGACGCGCTTTACGGTGGAGAGCAACTACTTCCACGACAACGACCTGGTGGAGTGGCAGGCGTGTGTCGATACCCACGCCCAGGGCGGCTACACCATTCGGGCGGTGGTGCGCGACAACATCTTCGAGCGCACCCGGCCCATGGCCTTCAAGAGCGGCAGCCTGGAGATCACGGGCAACTACTTCGACCCCGGCTGCGGCGACTACTCGGTGGGCGGGTACTCCCGCATGCTCGATTTCAGCATCCCCACCCACAACGGGGAGTTCGTCCCCCAGGCGATCCTCCACGACATCTACATCGCCGACAACGTGAACGCCACGGACCCGTGGCGCCGGCTGCTCTGGGTCGACGACTGGGACTACGAGGGGGAGACGAAGTTCGTGGCCTACAACGTCTTCGTCGACGGCCGGCTCTTCAGGCACAACAGCGCCCTGAGCTCGGCACCCTGGCACCCCTTCCCCGACTCGAGCGCCAGCCCCTTCGTGGGACATGTGTACGTCACCCTTCCGGACTCGGAAGAGCGCGTCCGCCGCATCGAGGCCGGCCCCTGGTACGACCTGCACGCCCTGGCTGTGGACCCGCAGGGCTGGGAGGACATCGTCGAGATCGGGGTGCAGATCGCCCGAACCCGGAGCCTCCCTCCCGACCCGGAGGACCGCCTCCGGCAGCAGGACTTCTCGGCCGTGGAGAGCTACTTCATCCGCGGCACCGGGAGTTCCCTGCACTCGCGGGAGACCGAGGGCTCACCCGACTGGAGCGACGTCACCGGAGTCGAGGGGTCCTACGTCGATGGCGCTTCGAGCAAGTGGTCCGGCCGCGGCAGCCACCGCGTTCGCCTGAGGACCAGATTCCGCCTGTCGGACCAGGCCTTCGGCGGAACCTGGCGGATCTTCGGATACGCACGCGACCAGGACGGGAATCTGCCGGTGGCGCCCTGGCACGAGCAGCTGGAGGGCTGGCCCATCGAGGTGGAGGGTGCGCCCGAAGTGGCGACGTCGATCACCGGCCCGGGGGGCGGCCATGGTACTGCGCCCCGAGGGGCCACGCTCGACGAGATCTACCCCAATCCCTTCAACCCCGCGGCCACGATCCGCTTCAACCTTCCCGCGCCGCAGCAGGTCACTCTGTCGATCTACACACTCAACGGACAGCTCGCCGAAACCCTGCTCAGGGGGCCCAGGGGCGCCGGCAGCCATTCCGTCAGATGGGACGCTTCCGGACGGGCCTCGGGGATCTACCTTTGCCGGTTGGAGGCGGAGGGCGGGGTCTCCCGGGTGAGGAAGATGGTCCTGGTCAGGTGAGCCCCTGACTACGGGTCGACCCGCGGCCGACCCGCCGCAAAGCGGGCTGGCGGCCAGCAGCGAGGAGAGAGTCATGACTCCGAAGGGGAGGATCGAAACGAAGGCCGGGGCGCAGGCGGTGCGCGTGCTGCCCCTCCTGCTCCTGCTCGCGGGGCCCGCCCCGGGCCTGCAGGTCGAGGGCTTCACCAGCGACGCGGTTCAGGAGGCCGTGAACGCGGCTTCTGCCGGGGACACCCTGTTCTTTCCGCCGGGGGAGTACGCCTTCACCGGGACGGTCGTCATCGACCGGAGCCTGACCCTCCGCGGAGCCGCCGAGCTCCTGGACGTGGGCGTGGTCGAGCCGGGCGAGCCGAACGACCCGCCGTACTGGAGCGGCCCTGCCTCCGTGTGCCTGACGGAAGACCCGGACCTGCGCCTCTTCCGGGTGGAGAGCGACGACGTGACCTTCGAGCGCCTGAAGCTGGCGGGAGTGGTCACCCACGAGACGGGGACCTGCGAGGGAATCTCGGTCCATGGGCATGACCGGCTCGTGGTGCGCAACTGCGAGATCACCCGCTTCCTCCGGGGAATCGACCTCAGGAACTCGCGGCGGAGCGTCGTCACCGGGAGCTACCTGCACGAGAACTACCGCAACGGCTACGGCTACGGGGTCGCCATCTCCGGGCCGACCATGGAGTCCGGCGGTTCCGAGGTCTCCATCTACCGCAACGAGTTCACCCTCAACCGTCACGGCATCGCCTCCAACAGCCCCCAAACGCGCTTCACGGTGGAGGACAACTACTTCCACGACAACGATCTGGTGCAGGGGCAGGCGTGTGTCGACATCCACCCCCAGGGCGGCTACACCATTCGCGCCGTGGTGCGCGACAACATCTTCGAGCGCACCACGCCGATGGGCTTCAAGAGCGGCAGCATCGAGATCACGGGCAACTACATCGACCCCGGCTGCGGCGACTACGAGGTGGGCGGGTACTCGCGCATGCTCGACTTCGGACCGCCCACGCACAACGGCAACTTCATCCCCCAGGCGATCCTCCACGACATCTACATCGCCGACAACGTGAACGACACCGATCCCTGGCGCCGGCTGCTGTGGATCTACGACTGGGAGTACGAGGGCGAGACCCGGTTCGTGGCCTACAACGTCTTCGTCGACGGCCGGCTCTTCAAGCACAACAGCGCCATGGACAACGCGCCCTGGCACCCTACCCCGGCGAGAGCCCCAGACCCTTCGTCGGACAGATCTACGTCACCCTCGCCGACTCCGACGAGCGGGTCCGCCGCATCGAGGCCGGCCCCTGGTACGACCTGCACGCCCTGGCCGTGGACCCCCAGGGCTGGAGGGACATCGCCGAGATCGGCGTGCAGATCGCCCGCACCCGGAGCCTGCCCGGGAATCGGGAGGACCGCCTCCAGCAGCAGGATTTCTCCGCCGCAGAGAGCTACTTCATCCGCGGTACCAGGGACTCCCTCCACTCCCGGGAGACCGAGGGGTCGCCCCACTGGAGCGATGTCACCGGCGCAGAGGGATCCTACGTCGACGGCGCCGCGAGCAAGTGGTCGGGCCGCGGCCTCCACCGCGTTCGTCTGAGGGCGCGGTTCCGGCTGTCGGAGCGGGCCGTCGGCGGAACCTGGCGGATCTTCGGCTACGCAAGGGACCAGGACGGCAACCTGCCGATCCCGGCCTGGCACGAGCAACTCGAGGGCTGGCCCATCGAGGTGGAGGGCCTGGAGGAGGGGCCCGCGACGTCGGTCGCTACCCCCGCCGCGCAAGGGGCTGCACCGGTGTGGGCGAAGCTGGACGAGATCTACCCCAATCCGTTCAACCCGGCCGCCACCATCCGCTTCACCCTCGCCGAGCCGCGGAAGGTCACGCTGTCGATCCACGCCCTCAACGGGCAACTCGCCGAGGTCCTGTTCAGCGGGCCCAGGAGGGCCGGCAGCCACTCCCTTCGCTGGGACGCTTCCGGGCGGGCTTCGGGGCTGTACCTGTGCCGCCTGGAGGCGGAGGGACAGGTCTCGCAGGTGAGGAAGATGGTTCTGGTGCGGTGAGCGGCGGAAGCGTTCAGCCGGCGGCGGCCGGGTCGCCGTTGCGGCCGTTGGCCCCGGGGGCCGGGACCTTCTTGAGCCGCACGGCGCAGACCTTGTACTCCGGGCAGCCCGTGTACTCGTCCTTGCCCTCGCCGGTGAGGAGGTTCGTCCTCGACTCGGGGAAGTGGAAGGTCATGAAGACCGTCCCCCGGTTCGAGGCCCGCGTCACCTCGGCGTGCACCGTCACCGCCCCGCGGCGCGACTCCACCTCCACGAGGTCGCCGGTCCGCAGGCCGAGCCGCCGGGCGTCGCCGGGGTGGATCCGCAGGGTCTCCTCGGCGGCCTTGTTCAGCTTCGAAAGGTCGGTGCGGCGGGTCATCGTCCCCACGTTGTAGTGGAAGAGCTGGCGGCCCGTGGTCAGCATCCACGGGTAGTCGTCGTCGGGCAGCTCCGCGGGGGGCTGCCAGGGCGTGGGCGTGAGGCGCGCCCGGCCGCGCAGGAAGGCGCCGTCTCGATGGACGATGTCGCTGCCCGGGTCGTCGGCGTCGACGCAGGGCCACTGCAGGAACCCCTTCTCTTCCAGGCGGGCGTAGCTGACGCCCCGCCACAGCGGGCTCAGGCCGGCCACCTCGTCCATCACCTTCGAGGGATCGACGCGGCCCTCGGCGTCGGCGAAGCCGAGGTCGACTCCCATGCGCCGGCCGATCTCGTGGACGACATCGCCGTCGACGCGCACCCCCTCCAGCGGCTCGATGGCGGGGCGCACCCGCTGGATGCGGCGGTCGGAGTTGACGAAGGTGCCCGACTTCTCGAGGAAGGTCGTGCCCGGCAGCACCACGTCGGCCAGCTCGGCGGTGGGGGTCATGAAGATCTCCTGCACCACCAGGAAGTCGAGGCTCTCCAGGGCCCCCACCACGTGGGTCGTGTCGGGGTCGGACTGGGCCACGTCCTCGGCGAGGATGTACATCGCCTTGAGGGTCCCGGCGTGGGCGGCGTCGAACATGTCGGGGATGCGCAGGCCGGTGTTGTCGGGCGGCTCCACCCCCCAGATCTCGGCGTGCTCGGCGCGCGCCACCGGGTCGGTGACCGGCCGGTAGTCGGAGAACACGTTCGGCAGGGCCCCCACGTCCGAGGCGCCCTGCACGTTGTTCTGCCCGCGGATCGGGCAGGCGCCGGTTCCCGGCCGGCCGATGTTGCCGGTCATGACCGCCATGTTGATCATGCCGAAGACGGCGTTGGAGCCGTGCCCCGCCTCGGTGACCCCCAGCCCCCACAGGATCTGCGAGGCCTGGCCGGAGGCGTAGAGCCGGGCCGCCCGGCGGATCAGGTCCGGGTCGATGGCGGCGATCTCCGCCGCCCACTCGGGGGTGCACCCGGCCACCGTGGACCGCACCTCCTCGAGCCCCTCGGCGCAGCGGCCGATGAACTCGGGGTCGATGAGGTCCTCCTCGATGAGCACGTGCTGCAGGGCGTTGATGACGGCCACGTTCGAGCCCGGCCTCACCGGCAGGTGCAGGTCGGCCAGGCGCGCGATCTCGGTGTTGCGGGGATCGAGGACGATGAGCCTGCAGCCGGCGAGCACGGCCTGCTTGATGCGGGCGCCGAAGACGGGGTGCGCCTCGGTCGGGTTGGCGCCGACGATGACCAGCACGTCCGAGTCGGCCACGTCCTGGAAGCTGTTGGTGCCGGCGCCGGTTCCGAGGGCCTGGCCGAGGGCGTAGGACGACGGCGAGTGGCAGACGCGCGAGCAGTTGTCGATGGAGTTGGTCCCCAGCCCGACCCGGGCCAGCTTCTGCATCAGGTAGTTCTCCTCGTTGGTGCAGCGCGACGAGGAGATGAGGGCCACCGCGTCGGGGCCGTGCTCGCGGGCGATGCCGCCGAGCCTGGAGGCGACCAGGTCGAGGGCCTCCTCCCAGCCGGCCTCGCGGAAGCCGCCGTTCTCGCGGATCAGGGGCGTCCGCAGGCGGTCGTCGGAGTGGGCGAACTGGTGGGCGAAGCGGCCCTTCACGCAGGTGTGGCCGAGGTTGGCGGACCCGGACTTCGAGGGTGTGATGTTGACCACCTGGCCGTCCTTGGTGTGCACGTCCAGGGCGCAGCCGACGCCGCAGTAGGAGCAGGTGGTGGTCGTCGTCTCGTCGGGCAGCCCGAAGCCGCGCGTGCCGGGCTCCTCGAGGGCGGCCACGGGACACTCGAAGACGCACTGGCCGCAACTGACGCAGTCGGCCTCCTCGAAGCCGGTGTCGTTGCCGGCGATCACCTTGGTGTCGTAGCCGCGGCCCGACATCTGCAGGATGAAGGAGCCCTGCACCTCGTCGCAGGCGCGCACGCACCGGGCGCAGCCGATGCACTTGTCCATCTCTAGCTTGATGAAGGGATGGGAGTCGTCCGGCTCCGGGTCGTGGGTGCGGGGGTTCTCGTAGCGCGGCGTGCGCAGGCCGACCTGCTGGGCCAGGGTCTGCAGCTCGCAGCGGCCGTTGGCCGTGCAGTCGAGGCACTCCAGGGGGTGGTCGGAGACGATCAGCTCGGTGATGTTGCGGCGCAGACGGGTGATCAGCGGCGAGGAGGTGCGGTAGCTGGCGCCGTCGGCGACCGGCGTGTGGCAGGCGGCCACGGGCTTGCGGCCCTCGTGCTCCACGAGGCAGGTCCGGCAGGCGCCGTAGGGCTTCATGCGGTCGGAGTAGCACAGGGTGGGGACCGACTTGCCCAGGGCCTGGATCGCCTCGAGGACAGTGCTGCCCTCGTCGACACGCAGCGACTGCCCGTCGATGGTCACGGAGAGCCGCGCCGGCCTTGGCTCGACCGCTTTCGCCCGTTCTGCGAGGATCGCCTGCCCGACCTCGACGGGGCTCCTCGTGTCCTGCTCCAGCACGGAGTTGTGAACGGAACCACCCGAAACTGTCGACATCGCTTGCCTGCCTCTGTTGTCAGCCCGCCGGCTCGCGGCGGTAGCGGTCAAGCTCCGCCGGGAAGTGCTCCACGAGGGACTCGATCGGCGCCGGCGTCAGCCCTCCCATGGCGCACAGGCTGCCGAACTTCATCGTCTCGCAGAGATCGCCGAGCAGCTCCAGCCGCTGATCGGTGACGCCGCTTTCCATCATCTGATCGAAGAGCTCGGTGCCGCGCACGGCGCCGATTCGACAGGGAAAGCACTTGCCGCAGCTCTCCACGGCGCAGAAGTGGAACAGGCCGCGGCCGATCTTCACGAGGTCGTCCTCCTGCGAGTAGACGACGATGCCGCCGTGGCCCAGCAGGGCCCCGGCGGCGGCCATGGCCTCGAACTCCAGCGGCGTGTCGAGCAGCGGCTCCGGCAACAGGCCGCCGAGGGGGCCGCCCACCTGCACCGCCTTGAAGGCCTGTCCGTCGGCCATGCCGCCGGCCTTCCGGAAGATCACCTCGCGGAGGGTGGTGCCGAGCTCGACCTCGTAGAGCCCGGGCCGCCGCACCCGCGAGTTGAGGCTCAGGAGCTTGGTGCCCCGCGAGCTCTCGCTGCCGAGGGCCGCGTAGGCGTCGCCGCCGTGCTCGACGATCCAGGGGAGGTTGTGGATCGTCTCCACGTTGTTGACCGCCGTCGGGCAGCGCCACAGACCCTCCTGGGCCGGGAAGGGTGGCCGCGTGCCGACCAGCGCCGGCAGGCCCTCCAGCGAGCGCAGCAGGCTCGTCTCCTCCCCGCAGATGTAGGCGCCCTGCCCCCGGACCACGGTGATCTCGCAGTCCTCGAGGAACCCGGCGGCGCGGGCCTCGGCCACGGCCTGCTCGAGGACCCGCCGGGCCCGGGGGTACTCGAAACGGGCGTAGATCCAGGCGTGCCGGGCGCCGGTGGCGTAAGCGGCCAGCAGCACGCCCTCGATCTGGGTGTGGGGGTCGCGCTCGATCAGCTCCTTGTCGATGTAGGCCCCGGCGTCGCCCTCGTCGAAGTTGACGACCACGAAGCGCCGGCCCGAGCCGTCCGGGGCCTCGCTGTCGGCCACCGTCTGCAGCTTGACCCCGGCCGGGAACCCGGCGCCGCCGCGCCCCGCAGCTGGCTGGCCTTGACTTCGTCGATCACCTCCTGCGGCGTCATGGAGGAGAGGGCCTTCTCGAGCCCTGAGTAGATGCCGCGGGTCCTCGCCTGGTCCAGGCCCGCGACCTCGTGGCCGGCGTGGCGCAGCAGCACGCAGGGCTCGCCGTCGTCCGGCGGGTAGACGGCGTTGACCGGTTCCTGGAGGCTGTGCTCCCCGGAGCCGCGGACGTGGTCGAGGGCGTCTTCCAGTGAGCCGCTGCCGGCGAGGGACAGGGGCTCGCCGTCGACCATGGCGTTGGGCCCGAGGCCGCAGTAGCCGAGACAGGCCACGTGCTCGAGGCGGGCCCCCTCGGGGGAGACATCTCCGGCCTCGATTCCGAGGGCGTCTTCGCAGCGGGAGAGGACGGCGTCGCAGCCGGCGGCCCGGCAGGCTTCGCCGATGCAGATCTTGAGGGAATGCTCGGCCGGCCGGTCCTGCCCTAGCTCGTCGTAGAACCTGGCCGTGGCGCGCACGTGGGACGGCGGCAGGTTGTGGTCCCGGGCCAGCCTCAGGATGTCGTCGTCGGTGACCGCCCCCTGCCGCTCGTGGATGCGGGCCAGCTCGTCGTAGACGGTCCGGCCCTCACCGAGAAACTTGTTCTGCAGGGCGATGAGGTTGCGGGACATGGGCAGGGGAGGGCGAATGGGAGGTTGGGGAGAGGGCCGGGGCGGGGAGCCGGCGCGGAATCGCGGGTGTCTCGTAAACTAATGATGGACTCTAGGGCGAGAAAGAGGGCTGCCCGCGGCACCCTGACGGCAGGGCGGACCTTGGCTCCAGTGGAAGCGGCGGTGTACCTGTGGCAGGTGCGCGGGAGAGTCTACTCCGGAAGGACACGCGGATACGCTCCCTGCACGTGCCCGCGGTGGTAGCACAGGCCACCGGCCGCGACGGCTCTCCGCAGGTCCTCCAGCGTGCCCCGGAACAGGCGCAGGCCGCGGTCGAGCACGCACGTTCCGGCGCGCGCGGCGGGCAAGGTATCCATCACCAGTTGGGCTTCGTCGGCGGCGGCGCGCCACTTGCGGGCCAGCAGCGCCGCGTCGGGAGGGTTTCCCTCGAAGGCCAGCTCCGACAGCTCGTCCCGGGTGTAGCGGGCCGAGCGGCGGGCGTGGTTCAGAATGGCGCCGGGTCCGAAGCCCGGGTCCTTGCCGCACGCACCCCACAGCAGGAGTCCGAGGTGTTGCACGCGCTCGTGGGCGGAGATGACGTCGACCCAGTCGCGCGCCTCGAGTCTCCCGACCATCGCCAGGACCTTGTTGGTGGCCAGGTCGTAGGGGTGGAGGGTCAGGCCGAAGTCTTCGTGCTCGACGAGGGGAAAGAACCGGTAGGCGCTGTCGCGCGCCCACTGCAGGCGCAGGCGGGCCTCGCCGCTGCCCACGACGGCCTCGATGAAGGCCGGCCGGTCGCGCAGAACCTCCAGATGGAACCCTTCATCCTGCAGAAGGCGCCGGTCCCTGTCCCAAGTGACGAGCAGAGCCTCGTCACTGTCGTGAAACAGGTCGAGGTCGTCGGACAGGCGGGGCGCCTGGATCACCTCGTTGAGAGCGGCCGCGCCGGCGACATAGCTGTCGCCGCGGCTCTTCCGACTGTGAGCTAGGAGCCGGCAGACTCGGCGCTGGAATCCCGTGAGAGCCACTCGCGCAGTCTCCTTGCTTCCACGTACGCCTTCCGGGAGCCTGTGCGCTCGATTCGCCGGATGGCACGGATCAACTCTTCCGTGCTGGCGGGTTCGTGGCCATCCCTGAAGAACCAGAGGGACCCGCGTCGGTGATGACGGATGAATTGGAGGGCAGCGTCACGAGCCGTGGAGCTGCCGGGCAAGGACTCGGCCATGATCGTCTCCAGTCGCGGCGAAGGTAAGGAGGCTTCGCGACGGGGACAATCCAACCCGGGGCCGTCCGGATGTGCTCAGACAGCTGCGGCCTTCGGCACGGTTGGAGACTCGGCCTTCACCGGCCGTGAGAGGTCAGCCGCTCCATCACGGCGCGGTCGAAGTTGTCGGCCTGCACCTCGATGCCGTCGCCGTCGGGGTGGCACTGGTCCTCGGCGTAGCGCGCGATCAGGTCGAGGTCGAAGACCTCCAGGCCGTCGACGTAGATCAGGTTGGCGTCGCCCAGGCCGGTGAGCCGGCGGTGCACGTCCTCCATGTCGCGGCGCATCGCCGAGATCGTGTAGCCGGCGGCGTTGGGGTCGGTCTCCCGCGGCGGGTAACCGATGGGAGAGACCAAGGCCATCGGAGTGTGGGGGTGCTTCTGGCGGATGAGCTGCACCAGCGCCACGATCGCGGCCGGGTAGGTCCGCCCCGCCAGGGTCGGCGCGTTGATGGTGTTGATCCCCAGCTTGAGGCTGATGTAGTCGGCGGGCAGGCCGGCGATCACCATGCCGACCATGGCGTCGAGGTGGCACTGGCCGCCGAAGCCGAGGCTGGTGAGATGGAGGCCTCGCCGCCGGGCGACGATGGCCGGCCAGGTGCGCGCCGGGCTGTGGGCGCGCACGCAGTGGGTGAGGGAGCTGCCGTAGGTCACCCAGCGGGGCCGCTCGTCCGCCGCCGCCGCGCAGGGCGCGTCCGCCTCGAGGCCGGTCAGGTGGACGGGGATCTCCTGCGACAGCCACAGCTCGATCACCTTGTCTCCCGCGGGCAGCTCCTCGAAGACCGCCTCCCCGGAGCCCGGGGGCGCCCCGGCGCTGGCGACCAGCTCGCCCCCGACGGTGGCGTCGAAGTGGAATCCCTCGCGGCCCTCGGCGGGAGCCGAGATGGGCAGGGGCAGGAAGCTCAGGCGCAGGCGCGTCGCGGCGGTGGCGAAGCGCAGGCGCACGCCGCTGGCGGTCTCGGCCCGGGCCATCAGATCCTCGCCCGGGGACGGAAACAGGGCCCGCCGGGCGTGGGGCAGCCGCCACGGCTTGATCCAGCCGTCGCCGCGCTCCAGCTCGACATGCCCCTGGAAGAGATCGTCGGTGAGGGGAATGGTCCGCATCTGTCTATCGCTCCCAGGGAAAGGCGAAACTCGGTTGACGTGAGTACCGGCGCTGGGCGATCTGCAACCGGCCCCCGGCTCCGGGCCCCAGCCGCACCGTGAAGGAGGAGCCTTCGCCCGCCACGTCGATCGGCGTGCCGTCGCCGGCGGTGACGCTCTCGATCCGGTGCTCCCCGTAGGCGCCTCCCTGCACCACCACGTGGCGCTCGCGGACGGGGTCGAGATTGACCAGTTGCACGCTGACCTGGCCGTCGCTCATGCCGTCCACCAGGGCCGCCACCTGCGGCGGCAGACCGGCCCGGCGCGCCTCGGGGTCGAAGTAGCGCAGGCGGCAGTGCAGGGTGTGACAGGAGCGGCCCACCGGCAGGCCTCCGAGCAACAGCTTCACCAGGGTGTCGGTGAGGGCCGGGTTGAGGTGGTTCATGTCGTCGGAGAGCCGGGTGTCGATGCTGGACTCGTCCTCGGCCACGCCGCGCATGCGGCTGCGGACCTGGTCCAGCACCGACTCCAGGGCCGCCTCCGGGAAGCCGGGCTCCTCCCCCGCCAGGTAGCGAACCCAGCCGTCGCCGGCGACGCGCTCGCGGTCGTCCTCCCCCTGCGACCAGAACCAGATCTCCTGCGCCCCGGGCGAGAACGGCTGCGGCCGGAAGTCGTACCAGCCATCGTCGCCGTGCATGTGGGGATAGAGCGTCTGCCCGCTCACCTGCTTCGCGTTCTCGTTGACTTTGTCGAGGACGCCGCGCCAGGTGTCGACGTAGCCCTGCTGCCCGGTGAGCAGCAGGCCATGGGCGAAGCCGAAGTGGGGCCGCGAGTAGCAGGCCGGGCGGTGGGCGGCGGCCCCCGTCTGGGGCACGGTGACGGTGAACCCCCAGCCGTAGCATCCGCCCCACCAGCGGCCCCCGGCGGCGCCTCCGATGGTGCCGTCGAGGCCGATGTTGGAAGGGATGATGCCGCCGTTCTCCCCGGTGCGCTCCACCCAGGCGTCGACGTAGTCGACGACCCCGCCGCGGTAGCGGTCGTCGCCGGTGATCAGGTAGGCCACCAGCCCCAGGTGCGTGGCCTCGAGGTTCAGCGGATTGTCGCCGACCACGTCGGTGTACTCCTCGAAGTGGGCGAGCATCTCGGCGAAGTTGCGTTCGCCGTGGCCGAGGCGGAAACGGCCCTCGATCTCGATCGGATCGCCGGCCCAGTCGAGGGCCGTGGCCTTGCGCAGGAGGGGCCCGCGGCTGCCGTTGAACATGGAGCGCACGATGCGGTGATCGGGGTCGTAGTTCGGGGCGGTCTCGTCGGTGCCGTCGTACATGGCGGCCCAGCGCCGGAGGCGGCGCTCGTAGGCCGGGTCCCAGGGGTCGCACAGGCCGTAGAGGAGGTAGGCGGAGAAGCCCTCTCCGTGGTGGAACCAGTCGAGGGAGACGGGGAACTCTTTGTAGTACATGCCGTCGCGGGCCATGGGGACCTCGACGGTGCGGGCCTCCGTGTACTGGCGCAGGTGCCCCTCGAAGCCGGTGCGGAACATGTCCAGCAGGTCGTCGGCCCCGCCGAGGGCATGGAGGGTGGTCCAGTTGAGCTGGTTCTCGGCGGCGTCGTCCGGCCCGTCGTCACCGCCCCACCTGGGCACCGCCAGGAGGTAGCCGGAGTGAGGATCGAAGTACTTGCCGAAGAAGTCGCGGCAGGCCGACGCCTCGGCGTCGAGGATGTGGCGCTCCAGCAGCGCCCAGCGCGGCGGCGGCAGCGGGTCGTCGAGGCTGAGCAGGGGCAGGTGTCGTGAGGGCATTGGCGATCCTTTGGAGAGGCGCGAAGGGGCGGGGGAACAAGGGACATGCGGGTGTTCGGTGCAAGGCGAGGCCCGGTGTGCCACGGCCTGATCAGCTTGCGGAAGGCGGCTTCCCGGGCCGATGCTTGCGGAACTCGCCCCGAAGACTCCGGGAATGGTCTACCGTACGACAGAGGGGTCATGATCTACGACGGACACGCCTACTGCTTTCCCCCGCCGGCCCGCAACGGCGGCTTTGCCGATCCGGCCGAGTTCTGGCGGCACCTGCAGTTGTTCATGGCCCATGCCCGGCAGCAGCCCTGCTGGCGGCGCTCCGACCGGGCCGCGGCCGACGCCGCGGGTCTCGCCGACCCCGGGCGGCCCTGGCGCTTCGAGGGCCTGCGGGACGCCGCCTTCCGCACCGGGGACCACGGACTCGTGGAGTGGACGGTGGACGGCGAGGACTACGTCAAGCAGGCCCTGCCGCCGTGGACGGTGGACTTCGCCTTCCCCGCCGACAGCCTCGTGGCGGAGATGGACTACGCCGGCGTCGACCGGGCCCTCCTGCACCGCACCCCCTACATGGGGCTGAGCGACGGTTGGATCGCCGACTGCTGCCGGAGGCACCCGGGCCGGATCCAGGGCCTGGTGCAGGTGCCCGAGTGGTGGTTCCCCGCCAGGACGGACGACGCCCTTGCCAAACTGGAGCGGGGGATCCGCGACCACGGCCTGTCCGGCCTGCAGTTCGCGCCCTTCCACCGGCCCCTCTACGACCTCTCCCCCGAGTGGACGGGGCCCGAGTTCGACCCCCTGTGGGCAGCCGTGGCCGGGCTGGGGATCCCCGTGTTCTTCACCATCGGCGCCGCCGGCACGCCCGCCGAGTACCTCGACGAGCTGCGCGCCCTGCGGGCCTGGATGGACCGCTTCCCCGACGTCGACGTGGTCATGACCCACGGCTTCCCCTGGCGGCTGTTCGCCGGCGAGGACCGGCTCCACGTGCCGGACGAGGTCTACGAGGCGGCGCCCATCGGCCATCCGCGCTTCCACATCCAGATCCTCTTCGCCGTCTTCCTGCAGTCGCGCTGGGACTACCCCATGCCGCAGATGCGGCCCGTCCTGGAGAGGATGGTGGAGCGCATCGGCGCCGACCGCATCATCTGGGGCACGGACATCCCCATCGTGCTCCTGCACTGGACCTACCGCCAGAGCCTGGACTACGTGAGGCGCTACTGCCCCTTCCTCGACGAGGCCGGGATGGCGGCGATCCTCGGCGGCAACATGGAGCGCCTCCTGGGGCCGTAGCCCCCGGCCCCCCCTGTCAGCCGGAGCCGGGACCCTTCAGCTCGTCCAGGAGGAAGGCGGGGATCGACATCGCCCTGCTGCCCGCCACCGGCCGCCGGCGGGCGACCAGGTCGCAGCGGCCCCCGACGGCCTCGATCCTCTCCCTCCACGCCACCCCGAAGCTCGGGTGGTGGATCCCGTACGGGGCATCCAGCGGGTCGTCGTAGGTGAGCAGGGTCGGAGGAACGCCGCGGCGCACGTGGTTGATGGGGGACAGCTCCTCCATCAGCCGGCTGGTCTCCGGCGGCAACCAGTCGAGTTCCGCCTCCTCCAGTCCGTAGAACTGCTTCAGGAATCGCCCGGGGACGGCCGAGCCCGGCATCAGGTCGGCCATGAAGCGCGGGTCGACCGAGGTCACCGCCTGGTTCACGGCGGCGCAGGCGAGCCCTGTGGACTCGCGGGCGACGGGGTCGTCGCTGGCGGGGTCCGCCAGGTCGGCGTGGGCCGCGAGCCAGAGCGAGAGACAGGCGCCCGACGAGGTCCCCATGGCGGCGATCCGCTCCTTGTCGAGGTTCCACTCGTCCGCCCTGCCGCGCACGAACTGGAGGGCTTGGGCGGCGCCCTCGAAGGGGGTCCACCCGGCCCCGTGATGGCACGGGGCCACGATGGAGATGCCCGCGTCCACCAAGGCGAGAAGGTCGCGCCGGACGACGGGCGGCGCGGTGCGGACCGGGCCCGGCCTGGTGAGCTTCCTGAAGCGGCCGGGGTGGAAGCAGAGCACCGCGGGAGCGGGATCGGCCGAGTCGGCCAGCCAGACCGCCATGAGGTCGCGCTCGTCCGGCCCGAACCTGATGCCGGCGTGAGTCGGCGGGCGTGCGGAGGCGTTCATCCGGGCGGGTTGCCAGGCGCCGGGCCTACTGGTCCTCGTCCGCTCCGGCAGGGTCGCCGTCGTCGTCGACGTCCCGGTAGGCGATGGCGGCGATCTCGACGCGGAAGTCGAAGACGATCTGCGCCCCCCCGGTGCAGGCCCGCGCCGGGAATCTCTCCTTGAAGTACGAGGCGTACGCCCTGTTCATCTCGTGGTAGTCCTCGATGTCGGAGAGCCAGACGGTGACGTTGACGAGGTCGTCGAGAGCATAGCCGTGCTCTTCGAGAATGCGGCCGATGTTCTCCATGACCTGGTGGGTCTCGGCCGCCACCGACTCCTTGACGTCGCTGCCGTCGGCGGCGCGGGCGATCTGGCCGCTGATGAAGAGGAAGCCGCCGGCCTGGCGGGCGGGGCTGAAGGGCAGGGTCTTGAGCGGCACGGCGTCCTGGGCGAAGACCGGCGAGACGGCGAGGACAAGTGCGAGCGCGACGCGGACAGGGTGTCCCATGTGGGCTCTTCCTGGTTGGGGTTGGAGCTTTTGAACATAGGCTGCATCGAGGGATGGGGCGCCTTCCGGGCACCGGGTCTCCAGCCGGCCGCGGGTTGTCGGTGGCCGCGGAGAGGGTGACTTTTTCCCGGCGGCAGAGTGGTACCCCGCATGGAGAGGCCCCGACAGGATGAACCTCAGCGACCTCGTCGACACCTCCGACCGCGTGGCCGGCACGAGGGCCCGCGGCGACAAGATCGGCCTGCTGGCCGGCTGCCTGGAGCGGCTCACCCCTCAAGAGCGCGAAGCTGGAGCGGCCTTCCTCACCGGACAGCTGCGCCAGGGGCGGATCGGCCTCGGCGGGGCGGCGATCCGGCAGGCCATGCCGCCCCGGCCGGCGTCGTCGCCGAGCCTGACCGTGGCCGGCCTGGACGCCGCCTTCGAGGAGATCTCCGGGCTCAGCGGACCCGGCTCTGCGGGGACCCGCGTCCAGGCGCTGGCCGGCCTGCTGGAAAGGGCCACGAAGCCGGAACAGGAGTGGCTGGCGCGGCTGGTCTTCGGGGAGCTGCGCCAGGGGGCGCAAGAGGGGATCGTCATCGAGGCGGTCGCCCGGGCCGCGGGCATTCCGGCAGCGGCCGTGCGCCGGGCGGCGATGCTTGCCGGCGACCTGGTGCGCGTGGCCGTGGCCGCCCTCGACGGCGGCGAGGCGGCCTTGGGCGAGTTTCGCCTGCGGCTGATGTCCCCCGTGCTGCCCATGCTTGCCCAGGGCGCCGAGAGCGTGGAGGACGTGCTCGAGCGCCACGGCCGGGTGGCCCTGGACTACAAGCTCGACGGCGCCCGCATCCAGGTGCACCGGGTGGATGACGAGGTGCGGCTGTTCACGCGGCGCCTCAACGACGTGACCGCCGCGGCGCCCGAGCTGGTGGAGGCGGTGCGGGCCCTGCCGGCACGGCAGCTCGTCCTCGACGGGGAGGCGATCGTGCTGCGCGGCGACGGCCGCCCGGCCCCCTTCCAGCAGACGATGCGCCGCTTCGGCCGCCGCCTCGACGTGGAGCGAATGCGCGTCGAGCTGCCGCTGTCCGCCTTCTACTTCGACTGTCTGCACCTGGACGGGCAGGACCTGATCGACGCGGATACCGGGGAGCGCCTGCGGGCCCTGCACGGCCTCGTCCCGCCGTCGGCCCAGGTGCCGCACACGGTGGCCGACTCCGTGGAGCCGGCGCGGGAGTTCATCGACCAGGCCCTGGCCGTTGGCCACGAGGGGGTCGTGGCCAAGGATCTGGAGGCGCCCTACGAGGCCGGCAGGCGGGGCGCGGGATGGCTCAAGCTCAAGCCCGCCCACACCCTCGACCTGGTGGTCCTGGCGGTGGAGTGGGGCAGCGGCCGGCGCCGGGGATGGCTGTCCAACCTGCACCTGGGAGCGCGGGACCCGTCCGGAGGGTTCGTGATGCTGGGCAAGACCTTCAAGGGCATGACCGACGAGATGCTGGTGTGGCAGACGGAGAAGCTCCTCGGCCTGGAGACCGGCCGCGAGGGCCATGTGGTGCACGTCCGCCCGGAGCTGGTGGTGGAGATCGCCTTCGATGGCGTGCAGGCCAGCCCCCACTACCCCGGAGGCCTGGCCCTGCGCTTCGCCCGGGTGAAGCGCTACCGCCCGGACAAGGCGGCGGGCCAGGCCGACGACATCGCGTCCGTGCGCGGAATCTTCGAGGCCCAGCCGGGATAGTCGCGCCGCACGTGCTGAGACCCGATGCCCACCCCTGAGGCCTCCCGCCAGGACCCCTTCCGGGACCTGAAGGCAGCCGTGGCCCGCCTGCTCCCCGCCGACACCCGCGGGCGCCGGCGCCCCGCCCCGCGAGAGGCGACGCGCGTCTACTGGGAGATCGGCCGCCTGCTCAACGAGCACATCTCCGGCCGCGCCGAGTACGGGGGGCGGGCCGTGGAGCGGCTGGCCGGGGAGCTGGGAGTCCTGCCGCGGACGCTCTACCGGGCCCGGAGGCTGTACCAGAGGCTGCCCTCCGACACCTCCGTCCTCGACCGGCTGTCCTGGAGCCACTGCCGGCTGCTGGTGACGGTGCCTGACGACGGCGAGTTGCGCCAGCTGATGGAGCGCGCCTCCGAGGAGGGCTGGAGCGTGCGCCGCCTGCGGGAGCAACTGCGCGCACGGGATGAGGGCTCGCAGGTGGCTGTGCGCGGACGCCCGGGGGTCTACCGCATCGTCGACCTCCCCGGCAAGAAGGGGAAGCTGGCCCTCGACCTCGGCTTCGGTGTGCGGCGCCGCCTCGACGGGATGGGCAAGGTGGGCAAGCGCACCCGCCGCCTGATCGCGGAGCTGGCCGCCGGGGAGGTGGTCGAGCTGAGCAGGGACGCCAGGGACCGTCCGTCCCTGCGCCGCCAGTGGGGCCAGGCGGAGTCGCGGCTGTTCACCTACGGCGCGCGGCTGCTGCGGGCCCCCGCCGCCGGCGTGGTGGAGACCCACATCGACCTGGGCCTGGACGTCTCCCTGGTCCGCGGTCTGACCCTGCGAGGCGCGGCGGGAAACCTGCCACGGGGGGAACTGGCGAAGGTCCTGGCCAGTGTACCGGCCCGGGTGGTGGTCAAGACTCACCGGGGCCGGGGCGGCGACTACCTGGCTGACGTGTACGGCCTCGGCGGCGAGCGGTCGACGGCGGTCATCGCCGAGAGCGGCGACTACCTCAACGCTTTGTGGGTGGCTTGAGGGCGGCGCCCCCGGGGGCGCCAGCTGGCCCCAGAGGCCGGGCACCGCCTCCCGCCCCCCACAACTCCGGAGGGGGTGGCTCGACCGTGCTGCCCTCGTAACGCAGGCCCGGTTCGCGGTCCCTCGCCAGCAGCAGCGGTCCGTCGAGATCGACCCAATCGGCGCCCTGGGCGGCGAGCACCGCCGGCGCCATGGCCAGAGAGGTGCCAACCATGCACCCGACCATGACCCGCAGGCCCGCCTCCCGGGCGCGGCCCTCCAGCTCGAGAGCGGCTGTCAGTCCCCCGGTCTTGTCGAGCTTGATGTTGACCGCCTCGTAGCGGTCTCCCAGGCGGCGGAGGTCGTCGGCTGTGTGGCAGGACTCGTCGGCGCACAGCGGCACCGGGTGCTCCAGGTCGGCCAGGGCCGCGTCCTCGGCTGCGGGCAGGGGCTGCTCGATCAGGTCGACGCCGAGTTCGGCCAGGGCGCCCATCAGGGATGCCAGCCCATCGGCGGAGCATCCCTCGTTGGCGTCGACGATGAGCCGGGAGTCCGGCGCTCCTTCGCGAACCGCCCGGACGCGGTCGATGTCGCCCCCGTCTCCGGCCAGCTTGAGCTTGAGCAGCGGCCGCCGGGACTCGGCCCCGGCGGCGGCGCCCATCGCCTCCGGCGCTCCGAGGCTGAGGGTGTAGGCGGTGGTGAGGGGCACCGGCGCCGGGAGGCCGGCCAGCTCGTGAACGGTCGTCCCCCGCCGGCCCGCCTCCAGATCCCACAGGGCGCAGTCGAGGGCGTTGCGCGCGGCCCCCGGCGGCATCTCGCGCTCCAGGTCCGAGCGCGTCCAGCCGCCCTCGATCCGGGCGGCGGCCCCGCGCACCTGCTCCATCACGCCATCGACGGATTCCCCGTAGCGAGGGTAGGGCACGCACTCCCCGCGCCCCACCGAGCGGCCGTCCCGAAGCTCGACGAGCACGACCTCGACATGGGTCCGGGAGCCGCGGGAAATGGTGAAGGTCCCGGCCATGGGCCAGGTCTCGGAGACAACTGTCAACTCGGGCACGGCCTGCCTCTATTGCGGAGGGGCGCGCTCCACCGCGTCCACGGCGTCGGTGAGCAATTCGGCGCCGCCCGGGCTGCAGGGGTCGGCGGTGGGCAGGCCGGTCTCGTCCTCGGCGGCGCGCAGGGCGCGCTCGGCGGCCGCACCGTCGAGGGAGGATGTGTTCAGCGACAGGCCGATGACCCGGCAGGCGGGGTTGGTGAGCCGGCCGCAGCTCTCGTTGAGGGCGATGCACTCCCGCAGTGTCGGCAGGGGTGCGTGGGGCAGGCCGCGCATGTGCCGGCGCGTGGGCTCGTGACAGAGGACGAGGGCGTCCGCCATCGAGCCGTGCAGCAGGCCGAGAGAGACGCCGGCGTACGAGGGGTGGAAGAGCGACCCCTGGCCCTCCACCAGGTCCCAGTGGTCGTCGTCGTTGGCCGGGGTCAGGGACTCGGTGGCGCCGGCGATGAAGTCGGAGATGACGGCATCCACGGCGATGCCGCCGCCGGCGATGAGGATCCCCGTCTGACCGGTGGCCCGGAAGGTCGCCTTGCGCCCCCGCGCCGAAAGCTCCCGCTCGATGGCCAGGGCCGTGAACATCTTGCCGCAGGAGCAGTCGGTGCCCACAGTGAGCAGGCGGCGCCCGCTGCGCGGCTTCCCGTGGCCGACCTCCAGCTCCACCTCGGGATAGCGGACGTCGAAGAGGCCGCGCCCGAGGGCGTCGGCCCGTTCGGCCAGCCGGGGGA
The DNA here is from genome assembly GCA_964291625.2 of Candidatus Latescibacterota bacterium. Classification (GTDB taxonomy): domain Bacteria; phylum Latescibacterota; class UBA2968; order UBA8231; family UBA8231; genus UBA8231. The sequence goes on from OZ220089.1 coordinate 2,602,266, forward strand.
TCCGGCGCAGGCGGTCGTGCAGGCCGCTGGCGATGTCGTAGCCCAGGTCGAGGGCGGCGAGCAGCGTCTCCATCCACAGGTCGGAGATCTCGCCACCCCGGTTGGCGACGCCCACGATGAGGGTGCGGGCGCCGGCGCGGCGCCCCTGCTCGAGGGTCAGGTCGGGCTGGCCGACGTCGGCGTGGCACCCCGGCAGGCGCAGCTGGCCAACGCACCGGTCCGGGCGCCAGCGCGCCACGCCGTCGGCGGTCTTGGCGGCCAGTTGGTCGGCAGCGTCGCCGAGGAAGAGCAGATAAGGGGGTTCGATCCGCATGGCGGGCGCAACCTAACCGGCGATCTCGCCGCCGGTCAAGGCGCTCTATATTCCTGCAAGGAAAGGGAGAACCGCCAATGGCCGAGATCAAGGTAACCTGCCCGGAGTGCGGCAAGCAGGTCTCGCTGCGTGGCCTCAACGGGCACTTGCGCTTCGAGCACGAGTACCCCCTCGAGAAGGCCCGGAGCGTGGCCGCCGGTATCCACGTCGACGGCATGCTGAACAACCTGGAGCAGGAGGTCATGGATCTCGTACGGCGGCTGTACGAGCTGAAGCAGGACGCGGAGAAACTCAGGCAGGCCCGCGCCGAGGGGCTGATCGGCGAGCAGCTCTACGAGCGCCTGGTGAGCCAGAAGGGGCAGGAGATGACCGCCGTCGGCCGCTACCTGCAACGCCTCGAGCAGAGCTGGGCCGAACGCGTCGAGCGGGTCACCGGCATCCGGCCGCCGATCGACCTGAAGGACGAAGTGACCATCGCCGACCTGCTGGCCAAAGGGGAGAGGAACCCGGGATGAAAATCTGGATGGACGTGATGCGGGACCTGGAGCACCTGATCGAGGCTCCGGAGCCGATCCTCGACGCCTGGAAGGCGGGGGGCGTCGACGGGCTCGTCATCGGCCCCCTGGTGTTCCACGCGGGCAAGCTGGCCATCGGCCACGACCGGGGACGTTCGATCGAGCCGGCCCCGGGCACTCCGCCCCCCACTCTGACCTACGATCCCGACCCGGCGGTGTACGAGCGCTTCGGCGTGCCGGCGCCGGGCGCCCCCGAGGACATGCCCGAGGCGCGCGCCCGCCTGGCCCACACCTTCCGCGCCGCCAAGGAGCGCGGCCTCTCGGTCTGGATCTTCCAGGCCCAGACCGGCGCCGGGGGCGGGGGCGGGGGACACCACCTTCACGACGAGACCGGCATGGCCGCCACCTGCGCCCGCATCGTCGACACCCTGGAGCACTATCCGGAGGCCGACGGCGCCATCATGGACGGCCCCGAGTGGGGCTACGAGATCGCCCCCCACCACATGGGCGGGCGCTCGTCGATCTTCACCGATCTGGCCGCGGGCGCCGAGCCCATGTGCACGGATCTGGGGTACGACTACGGGGCCCTGTGCGCCGCGCGGGACCGGCTGTCCGAGCGTCTGCACAACCTCGACCCTCGCCAGGTGGCCCTCCACGGGCCGGGGGGTTTCCTCGGCGGCTACCACCTGCTCGGCGCCGATCCCGACCTGGCCGCCTGGATGAGCTTCCGCAGCGAGTCCCTCACCCGCTACTTCCGGCGCATCGCCGACGGCGTCCGCCAGGGGGCATCCCGCCCCGTGAAGTTCGGCGTCGGACCGAGATCGGCGGCCTTCGCGCCCCTGTGCGGGTACGACTTCGCCGCCCTCGCCGGCGTCCTCGACCTGCTCCTGCCCAAGCACTACTTCTGGCACCGCGGCTTCGACGGGCTCGTGGGCACGGTGGCGCGCTGGGTGGAGACCTTGTGCCTATGGAACCCGGGCCTGAGCGAGGGCGACGGGCTGACCGTCGTGGAGGCCCTCTTCGGACTCGTGCTCCCCGGCGTCGAGCGGCTGGGGGACATGGAGAGCGCCCTCACCCCCGACTTCTACGACCTCGTGGTCACGCAGGAGACCGAGCGCGCCCTGGCGGCTCTCGGAGGAGAGGGGCAGCGGCTGTGCCCGTGGGTGGACTCCGGCCGCGCCCCCCACGACGGCGATCCCATGTCGGCCGCCGATCTGCGGCGCCTGCTGGAGGCCGCGGGCGCTGCCGGGCTCGAGCGCTTCCTCTACCACCACCACGGGACCCTGACCTCGGGCGAATGGCGGGTGATGAGCGAGATCTGCGGCGAGCCGTGGGACCCCCTGCGCAGCGACTACCTGCCCCCCGACGAGACCGTGCTCTGAGGGTGAGCTACTGGCGCCGCGCCGCGGCGACCACGTGCGAGCGGCCCTGGGCGACCTTGCGGTAGTTGCCGAAGCGCTCGCCGAAGAGGCGCTTCACGTAGGCCCTCAGTCCCGCCACCGTCACCACCCAGAGGGTCCCGCCCGGCCGCAGCCGGCGGGAGGCCTCGGCCATCCAGTGGCCGAGCAACTCGGAGCCGGCCTTGGCCGGCAGGTTGGAGGCGATCAGGTCGAAGCGCGCGTCTTCCTCGACGTGGTGAAAGCCGTTGGACAGATAGACGCGGGCGTTGCCGCAGCCGTTCGCCTCGGTGTTGCGGCGGGCGTAGCCAACGGCGACGAAGTCCTTGTCCACGAGGTCGACCCGGCCCTCGGGGGCCAGCTTCGACAGAGCGCAGCCGACGGCGCCCCAGCCGCACCCGAGATCCAGGCAGACCGCGTCGGCGGCGACCTCGATCCGGTCGAGTAGGAGGGCCGTGCCGGCGTCGATGCCGCGAGGGTGGAAGAGCCCCCAGGTGCTGACGAAACGGAAACGGTGACCGCGCAACTCGGCCTCGAAGCGGAGCTCGTGGTCTTCAGGGGCAAGGCTTGTGGCGGCCATGGGGCTCCGTAATATGAGCCGCGGAATGCAAATCGAGAACCACCGTCTCGTGGGCGCGCATCAGGTGCCGTCGCCGAACCACGGGGGGCCCTTCGGACCCGGCGCGCCCGACACCCTGATCCTCCACTTCACGGCCTGCGACGACGCCGATCTCGCCGTTCGCGTCCTCACCGACCCCACCTCCGGCCGCCGCGTCTCCGCCCACCTGGTGGTGGGCCGCGACGGCGAGGTGACCCAGCTCCTTCCCTTCGACACCATCGGCTGGCACGCCGGCCGGTCGGCCTGGGGAGGTCGCGAGGCGTTCAACCACATGAGCCTCGGCGTCGAGATCGACAACTCCGGCCGGCTGGAAGAGCGCGGCGAAGGGATCCTGGTCAGCCGCCTCGGCCGCGTCTTCGCTCCCGAGGACGCCGTGCGCGCCGTGCACCGCAACGAGTCGGAGCCGGCCTGGTGGCTCCGCTACCCCCGCGAGCAACTGAATGTGGTGGAGACCCTGAGCGCCCTGCTCGTGGCCGAGTATCGGCTGCGCTGGATCCTCGGCCACGAGGAGATCGCCCCGGACCGCAAGGACGACCCCGGGCCGGCCTTCCCTCTCGACGAGCTGCGGTCGCGGATCCTGGGCGCGCCTTCGTCCGGAAGGGTCAGGCCCAGGCCCCCATAGCCATCAGGCCGCCGTCGACGCAGACGCTCTCGCCGGTCATGAAGGAGGCCCGGTCGCTGGCCAGGAAGAGGACCGCCTCGGCGATCTCCTCCGGGCGTCCGATGCGGCCCAGGGGGTGAGCGGCGGCCATGTCGGCGCGCATGGCCGCATCGTCGCCGCCGGCCGCGGCCACGGCCTCGTCGACGAGGGGCGTGTCGATGGTGCCCGGGTTGACGGCGAGGACGCGGATGTTGTGCTCCGCGTAGTCCAGCGCCAGCTGGCGGGTGAGGGAGAGGATGCCCCCCTTGCTGGCGGCGTAGGCGGAGACTCCCCTGGCCGACTGCAGCCCCTGCACGCTCGCCGTGTTGATGATGACGCCGCCGCCGCCGGCGATCATGGGCGGCACGCAGACCCGCGTCATCAGGAAGCAGGACTTGAGATTCACGTCGAGGATGCGGTCCCACTGCTCTTCGCTCAGCTCGTGGGCGGGGCGGTAGCTGGCGATGGGCTGGATGCCGACGTTGTTGCACACCACGTCGATGCCCCCCCACTCCTCGACGGCGAAGCGGGCCAGGCCTTCGCAGTCATCGGCCAGGGCCACGTCGGCTTCCCGAAAGCGGAGCTGACCGGCGCTCCCGGCGGCGGCCGCTTCCAGCGTCTGCCCGGCGTCGGCGTCCACGTCGGCGCACAGGACCCGGGCCCCTTCGCGCGCAAAGGCGGCGCAGATGGCGCGCCCGATCCCCTTGGCCCCCCCGGTGACGATCACGTTGCGGCCATCGAAAGCTGCCATTCTCAGTCCTCCCTGGTCTGGTCCCGCGGAAGGTAGAGGTCGGCCGGGTCCGCGGCGGCCAGCTCCACGAGGAAGTCGGCGATCCTCCGTGTCACCCCCTCGAAGCAGCGCCGCCCCTTCTCCGGCGTCGCCGGGGCGGGATCCCCCACCCCGGTGTCGACGGTGGCCTCGATCCAGTCGCGCTGGGTCCAGGCCAGGCCGCGGCGCAGGGCCTCGACCTTGAAGACCCGCTCGTGCCCGTCTCCGGCCTCGGACAGGGGCCGCATCAGGCCGGGAGCCAGGTGCTGGATCAGGCTCGTCTCCATCTCGCCGCCGTGGTCCCCGGGCTCCTCGAACAGATCGGCGTCGATCCACCGGTACCAGTCGAGGGTGCACAGGAACATCTCGTAGCGCGGCCACAGCTCCCGGACCATCTGCCGGAAGTCGTTGGCCCCGTGCCCGTTGAGGATCACCAGCTTGGGGATGCCCTGGTGCTCGAGGACGTCGCAGACATCGGTGAGCACCGCCAGCTGGGTGGAGGGGTTCATGTTGATATCGAGCTTGACGTCGATCTGTCCGGTGTTGACGCCGAAGGGCACCGTGGGCAGGACCACGACCTTCGCGTCCCTCTCCCACGCCAGACGCGCCGCCTCGGCGGCGATGTGGTCGCACTCGATCACGTCGGTGGCGTAGGGCAGGTGGAAGTTGTGGGCCTCGGTGGCCCCCCAGGGCAGGACGACGACCTCGTAGTCGGTCGTCTCCACCTCCTTCCAGTTCGTCTCCGCCAGCACGTACGGTCGGCCGGCCATGGTCACCTCCTTTCTTGTGCCCCGCCGGGGCGATGTCGAGCTTGTGGCTCATGAAGTGGGCAACGAGCGCCTCCTTCGAGGCGGACCTCGCCGGGGCCTTCGCCCAGGTCCGGGGCGACCTCGCCTCCGGCCTCGGATGGCCCCCGGACCTGCTGCTGCTTTTCCTCACCCCCCACTACCAGGACCAGATCGCGGATCTCCCGGGCCTGGTGCAGGACCCGGGGCCGGCGAGGATGCTCGGCTGCACGGCCACGGGGGTGATCGGCGGCGGGCGGGAGGTCGAGGACCGTGCCTGCCTGGCGGCCACCGCCGCCGTCCTGCCCGGAACCGCGATGACCCCCTTCCAGCTGCAGGCCGGCGATCTCCCCGATCTGGATGCCGCTCCGGAGCGCTGGCACGAGGCCCTCGGCGTCGATCCCGATCCCCCGCCCCACTTCGTGCTTCTCGCCGATCCCACGGGCCCCTCGCCCCTCGACCCGAGGCCGCTGCTGATGGGCCTCGACTTCGCCTATCCCGGGGCGGCGAAGATCGGCGGTCTCGCCTCCGTCCTCCAGGAGAACCGGCTGATCCTCGACGGCCAGATCGTCACCGGGGGTTGTGTCGGCGTCGCTCTCCAGGGCGGGGTCGAGGTGGACACCATCGTCGCCCAGGGGTGCCGCGCCATCGGTCCGCCGATGACGGTGACCGGCTGCAGCGGCTATTTCCTGGAGGGTCTGGACGGCCGGCCGGCGGTGGAACGGCTGGTCGAGATCTACCACGAGGCGGGCGCCGAGGATCAGGAGAGGATGCAGACCTCCCTGCACATCGGCGTGGCCGCCACCGGCCTGAAGCTGGAGCTGGGGGCCGGTGACTTCCTGATCCGCAACGTCCTCCAGCTCGACCACGAGAAGGGGGTGATCGCCGTCGGCGACCGGCTCAGCAAGGGGCAGACCGTCCAGTTCCACGTGCGCGACGCGGCGGCGGCCACCCAGGACCTGGACCAGCTCCTGGCGCGCTACCGCAGCCGGCAGCCGGAGGCCGCCCCCGCCGGGGGCCTGCTGTTCACCTGCACGGGCCGCGGCCACCGCTTCTTCGGGCGGGCCGGCCACGACAGCGGCCGTCTCGAGGAGTCCCTCGGGCAGATCCCCCTGGGCGGGTTCTTCTGCGGCGGCGAGATCGGCCCGGTCGGCGATACGACCTACCTCCACGGTTACACCAGCTCCTTCGCTCTGTTCCGGCCGGCGTCCTAGGCGGGACCGCCGGCCCCGGTCCTAGGCGGGATCGCCGGCCCGGCGCCGCCGTGAGACTCCGCGCGCCCGGAATCCCCTCCCAGCGGCGACCGGTGGAGCACCGAGTAGCGCGCCCCGTCGGGCCCCAGATCGCTGCGCATCAGCACCACCTCGTCGACCCGGAAGGCGAGTTCCGGTACGGCGGCTCGGGTCCAGCCAGCGCCAGGAGAGACCGACCTTCCGGGGCGGACCCGGCCGAGGGTGAGGTGGGGGCTGAAGGGCCGGCCCTCGCGCTCCCAGCCGAGCCCGGTCACGCGCTCCTCGATCCGCCTCTGCAGGGAGCGCAGGGCCGCCGTATCCGCCCCTTTGAGGCCGAGCCAGAGCACCCTCGGGCGGCGGGCGTCCGGGAAGGCGCCGAGGGGGCCCAGGGTGAGCCGGCAGGGCGGCGTGCCGGCGGTCACAACGTCCAGGGCCGCGGTCAGGGGCGCCATCCCGGTCTCCTCGGTCTCCCCCAGAAAGCGGAGGGTGAGATGCAGGCTCTCCGGCGGCACCCAGCGTACCTCCGAGCCGCGCCAGCCCCGCTTGAGGCGGTCCGTCAGCCCGGCGGCCGCGGCACGGACCTCCGGGGATGTCTCGACGGCGATGAAGGTGCGGATCACGCCGGTCCCGGGTCCGGTTACTCCGCGCCTTCGGCTGCCCGCCTGCAGGCGTTGAGGTAGCCGCGGCTCTCGGCGGCGATCGTGACCACCCGGGAGAGCTCGTACTCCTTTGCGCCGATGACCTCCAGGTTGACGGCGGCGTCCAGGCCGGCCTGGTGCAGGACGCGCAGGAGACCCGCCAGGTCGATGGCGCCGCGGCCGCAGGTCTGCTCCTCGGGGGGGCCTGGCGGCCCTTCGGTGGCCCTGGCGTCGGCGGGGCAGTCGCGGATGTGGACGTGGCGCACCCGGGGGATCACCGCTTCCAGGGCCTCGACCACGTCCTCGCCGCCGCCGGCGCGGTAGATGTGGCTGGGGTCGACGTCGATCCCGAAGCCGGGGGAGTCGATGGCGGCCATGGCCCTCAGGGTCGTCGGCGTGTCGTGGATCGACTGGCCCACGTGAGCCTTCACGCACAGCGCGACGCCGTGGTCGTGGGCCTTGGCGGCCAGGTCGGCGAGCAGGTCGATCTGCCGCGCCAGGTCCTCCTCGGAGCCGGCCTTGCCGCCCGGGCCGACGTTGATCACCCCGATTCCGAGATGGGCCGCTGCTTCAAAGGCGTTCAGCAGCCTGGCCTCGTCGAGGCTCGCCACCTCCATGGCTGTCAGCTCGAGGCCGTGATCCCCGGCCAGATTGCGGATGCTGTCGGCCCGGGACCGCCAGTCGTCGAGGACGAGGTGCTCGCACATGCCCCGGATGGCGGACAACTCGGCGGATTCGTACCCGGCCAGGGCGATGTGCCGCAAGGCGGTCTCGAGGTCGTATCCGGCGAAGAGAACTGTGTTGACGCCCAGCTTGATCATCGGTCCCGGTTCGTTGGAGGTGGAGGGTGGCGGCCTGCTACGGTAAGGCCTCCACCCGGGACCGGCCACCCTCGCCGGGAAGGAATGGCCGGATGGTTGCGGGCTCGTCCCCCTCCCGTAAATTGTCACGTTTGCCCTTTTCCTCCCTTGCAGCTCCACCCGGAGGTCCATGGAGTCCGGCTTTCTCCGCGTTCGCGGGGCCCGCGTCCACAACCTCAGGAACGTCGACCTCGAGCTGCCCAAGAACCGGCTGATCTGCTTCACCGGGGTCTCGGGCTCGGGCAAGTCGTCGATGGCCTTCGACACGATCTACGCCGAGGGCCAGCGCCGCTATGTCGCCTCCCTGTCGGCCTATGCCCGCCAGTTCCTGGGCCAGCTGGAGAAACCCGACGTCGACCAGATCACCGGGTTGGCGCCGACGATCTCCATCTCCCAGAAGGCGGGGGGCGCCAACCCGCGCTCCACCGTCGGCACGATCACCGAGATCTACGACTATCTGCGCGTCCTCTACGCCCGCTGCGGCACCCCCCACTGCGTTCGCTGCGGCGGCGAGATCGTCGCCCAGACGCGCGATCAGATCGTCGGGCGCATCGCCGCCCTGCCGCCGGGCCGGCGCATCCTCCTGCTGGCGCCGGTCGTCGACAACCGCCGCGGGGAGTACCAGGACCTCTTCGAGGAGCTGCACCGCGACGGCTACCTGCGGGTGCGTGTGGACGGGCAGTTGTTCACCCTCGACGACCCGCCGGAGCTGGACCGCTACAGCCGCCACTCGATCGAGGTCGTCGTCGACCGGCTTGTGATCCGCGAGGAGATGGGGGGGCGGCTCGACGAGGCCGTCGACGGCGCCCTGCGGCTGGGGTCGGGATCGCTGATCGTGGCCGATGGCGGCGACGGCTCCGGGGACGAGGGCCGGGAGCCGCTCGACGACTGGCTGCTGAGCGCAAACTTCGACTGTCCCGCCTGCGGCATCTCCTACGCCGAGCCGACGCCGCAGATGTTCTCCTTCAACAACCCTTCGGGGATGTGCCCCGACTGCGGCGGGCTGGGCACCAAGATGATCGTCAACGAGACCCGGCTCGTGCCCGATGCCGGAAAGTCGCTGAGGGAGGGCGCCGTGGAGCCCCTCGGCGACATCGGCGCCAACCGTTGGCGGTACCACCTCTACGAAGGTGTGGCCGAGCACCTCGGCTTCACCCTCGATACCGCCTGGGAGGACCTGAAGGAAGACCAGAAGGAGGGTTTTCTGGAGGGTTTGGGGGACCGCAAGATCCGCTTCGTCTACACCAGCCACCGCGGCCACTCCTGGGCCCACGACGACCGCTACGAAGGCGCCCTCAAGTTCATCGAGGAGCGACTCCACCACGGCAACGCCAAGGTGCGGAGGGACCTCGGCCGCTACGTGCGCACCGGCCGGTGCCCCACCTGCCACGGCGGCCGCCTGCGGGCCGAGTCCCTGGCGGTGCTCCTCGGCGGCAGCGCGCTGCCCGAGATCACGGCCCTTCCCGTCGAGGCGAGCCGCCTGTTCTTCCACGGCATCGAGCTGTCCGACGAGAAGGCCCTCATCGCCGAGGACGCCCTCAAGGAGATCCGCGGACGCCTCGACCTGCTCGACGAGATCGGCCTCGGCTACCTGACCCTGGACCGCGGCGCCGACACCCTCTCGGGGGGAGAGTCGCAGCGCATCCGCCTGGCCAGCCAGATCGGCTCCGGGCTGGTGGGCGTCCTCTACATCCTGGACGAGCCGTCCATCGGCCTCCATCCGCGGGACAACCAGCAGCTCCTCGAAACCCTCAAGCGCCTGCGCGACGTGGGCAACACCGTCATCATCGTCGAGCACGACGAGGAGACCATGCGTCAGTCCGACGTCGTCGTCGACTTCGGCCCCGGCGCGGGCGACCGTGGAGGCCGGGTGCTGGTCACGGGCGGGCCGGGGGAGGTGGCCTCCGAGGAGGGCTCCCTCACCGGACGCTATCTGACCGGCCGCGAGCGCATCGCCATCCCCGACCGGCGGCGGCCTCCGCAGGAGGACTGGCTGAGGGTGAAGGGGGCGCGGCACAACAACCTCCGCGCCGGGGAGGTGAAGCTCCCCCTGGGGCTCTTCACCTGCGTCACCGGCGTTTCCGGCTCGGGCAAGAGCTCCCTGGTGAACGACATCCTCTTCAAGGAGCTGGACAACCGCCTCCATCGGGCCCGGACCCAGCCGGGGGACCACGACGACATCGAGGGCGTCGACCGCCTCGACAAGGTGATCCGCATCGACCAGCGGCCCATCGGCCGCACCCCCCGTTCCAACCCCGCCACCTACACCGACCTGTTCACGCCGATCCGCCAGCTCTTCGCCCAGCTGCCCGAGTCGCGTCTGCGCGGCTACAAGCAGGGCCGCTTCAGCTTCAACGTCCGCGGTGGCCGCTGCGAGGCCTGCGACGGCAACGGCGCGACTCTGGTGGAGATGGAGTTCCTCGCCGACGTCTGGGTGACCTGCGAGGCCTGCGAGGGCCAGCGCTTCGACCGCGAGACCCTGGGGGTCCGCTACCGGGGCCGGTCGATCGCCGAGGTCCTCGACATGGAGGTCGACGACGCTCTGGGCCTGTTCGAGAACATCCCGCAGATCCGGCGGATCCTGCAGACCCTGCACGACGTGGGGCTGGGGTACATCCGCCTCGGTCAGCCGGCGCCCACCCTCTCCGGCGGTGAGGCCCAGCGCGTAAAGCTCTCCAAGGAGCTGTGCCGCCGCGGCACGGGCCGCACCCTGTACCTCCTCGACGAGCCGACGACGGGCCTGCACTTCGCCGACATCGACAGACTTCTCGCGATCCTCCACCGCCTGGCCGACGCCGGCAACACGGTGGTCGTCATCGAGCACAACATGGAGGTCATCAAGACCGCCGACTGGGTCCTCGACATGGGTCCCGAGGGAGGCGCCGCCGGAGGGCTGGTGGTCGCCGAGGGACCACCGGAGGAGGTGGCGAGAGTCTCCGCATCGCACACGGGCCGGATCCTGGCGGAGGTCCTGGACCCGGCACCCGCGCCCGGCGACCCCGACACCGCCCGCAGCGCGGAGCCGGAGGAGGCGATCCGCGAGATCTCCGTCGTCGGCGCCCGCATGCACAACCTCCGCGACGTCGACGTGCGCATCCCGCGCGACCGCATGACCGTGGTCTCCGGGGTGAGCGGCTCGGGGAAGTCGACCCTCGCCTTCGACACCATCTACGCCGAGGGGCAGCGCCGCTACGTCGAGTCCCTGTCCGCCTATGCGCGCCAGTTCCTCGACCAGATGCAGAAGCCGAAGGTGGAGCGCATCTCCGGCCTGTCGCCGGCGATCGCCATCGAGCAGAAGAGCCCGAGCCGGAACCCGCGGTCCACGGTGGGCACGGTGACCGAGGTCTACGACTACGTGCGCGCCCTCTTCGCCACCCTCGGCACCCAGTACTGCCCGCGCTGCGACGTGGCCGCCGGGTCGCAGACGGTGGACCAGATGGTGGACCGGATCCTGGCCATGCCCGAGGGCCGGCGTCTGCTGCTCCTGGCGCCGATGGAGCCCACCCGCAACGAGGGCTACGAGACCTTGCTGCGCCACGCCCGCCAGGACGGCTTCACCCGGGCCCGCGTCGACGGAGAGCTGCGCGGCCTCAGCGAGGATCTCGAGCTCGATCGCCGCCTGCGCCACCGCGTGGAGCTCGTCGTCGACCGCGCCGTCGTCTCCGCCGCCCAGCGGGGCCGCCTGGCCGAGTCGGTGGAGCGCGTTCTCGAGTTCTCCTCGGGTGAGCTGGTCGTCGCCGGCGCCGACGACGGCGAGGAGGTCCGCTACAGCCGCCGGTTCTCGTGCCCCGACTGCGGGCGCGGCTTCGCGCCGCTGGCTCCCCAGTCCTTCTCCTTCAACCATCACGACGGCATGTGCCCGGTATGCGACGGCCTCGGCACCGGGGAAGGGGTCGACCGGGAGGCCCTGCTGCCCGATCGCAGACTGAGCGTCCGGGAGGGGGCAGTCGAGGCATGGGGTCCGCTGGACGGCAAGTCGGCCTTCACCCGGTACCTCGAAGTCGTCGGCGAAGGTCTGGGCTTCGACCTGGACGCGCCGATTGCCGAGATGCAGGCCGACGCGCGGCGGGCCCTCCTCTACGGCGGCACGGCGACGGTGGAGCTTCCCGGAGGCGCCTCGGCCAGCTACGCCGGGGTCCTGCCCACCATCGACGAGATGGCGCGCCAGGTGCCGCGCTACAAGTCGCTCCTCAAGGAGGTCGACTGCTCGGCCTGCGAGGGCAGCCGCCTGAAGCCGGAGAGCCGCGCGGTGCGCCTGCGCCGGGCCACCATCGTGGAGCTGCAGCGCCTGCCCATCGCCGATTGCGCCGCCTTCTTCGACACCCTGGAGCTGGACGAGCGCGAGGCCGGCATCGCCGGAGAGCTGCTCGCCGAGGTGCGCACCCGGCTGCGGTTCCTGCACCGCGTCGGCCTGGGGTACATCACCCTCGACCGGCGCGCCTCCACCTTGTCGGGGGGAGAGGCGCAGCGGATCCGCCTGGCCGGGCAGATCGGTTCCGGCCTCACCGGCGTCCTCTACCTGCTCGACGAGCCGACCATCGGCCTGCACCCGAGGGACAACATCCGGCTGCTGGAGGCCCTCGGGGACCTGCGCGATCTGGGCAATACCGTGGTCGTGGTCGAGCACGACCGCGACACCCTGGAGCGCGCCGACCACATCGTCGATCTCGGCCCCGGCGCCGGATCGGAGGGAGGCCGCGTCGTCGCCGCCGGGTCCCCCGCCCGGCTCGGTTCGCCCGAGAGTTCCGAGGCGACCGAGTCGAGCACCTCCGCCTACCTGCGTGGACAGCTGAGCATCGAGGTCCCGTCCCGGCGCCGTTCGCCCGGGGATGCCTGCCTGACCGTCCGCGGGGCCCGACAGAACAACCTGCGGAACATCGACGTGCGCATTCCGCTGGGGATCTTCACCGCCGTCACCGGCGTGTCGGGCTCCGGCAAGAGCTCCCTGGTGGAGGACATCCTCTACAGCGGCCTGGCCGCCGAGCTCGACGGCTCACAGCGGCGGCGCGGCGACTGCGACGGGATCGACGGTCTCTCCGCGGTCGACAAGGTGATCAACATCGACCAGACGCCGATCGGGCACTCGCCGCGAAGCACGCCGGCCACGGTGATGGGCGTCTTCGACCACGTGCGCCAGCTCTACGCCCGCATGCCCGAGGCCCAGCTTCGGGGGTTCGCGGCCGGCCGCTTCAGCTTCAACCGCGCCGGCGGCCGCTGCGAGGCCTGCGAGGGGCTCGGCTCGCGCTGCATCGAGATGCACTTCCTGCCCGACGTGTGGGTGCGCTGCGAAGCCTGCAAGGGGCAGCGCTACAACGCCGACGTCCTCGCCGTGAGGTTCAAGGGGCATTCGATCTCCGACGTCCTCGAGATGACGGTCGCCTCGGCGCGGAAGTCGTTCGCCAACATCGCCGCCGTGCGCGACCGGCTGCAGATCATGGAGGACGTCGGTCTGGGATACATGTCCCTCGGCCAGTCCTCCACGACGCTCTCCGGGGGCGAGGCTCAACGCCTCAAGCTCGCCGCCGAGCTGGTGCGGCCGGGGACGGGGCGCACCGTGTACATCATGGACGAGCCCACCACCGGCCTGCACTTCGCGGACATCCAGCGCCTCCTGGAGGTCGTGCAGCGGCTGGTGGAGGCCGGCAACACGCTGGTCGTCGTCGAGCACAACCTCGACGTCATCAAGACCGCCGACCACGTCATCGATCTCGGCCCCGAGGGCGGCGCCGAAGGGGGGCGCGTCGTCGCCGCCGGCACGCCGGAGCAGCTGGCGGGGGAGAAGGCTTCCCATACCGGCCGCTTCCTGCGGGAACTGCTGCCGACGCGCCCGCGCCGCAAGCGCGCCTGACCGTGAACGGATCGCGCGGGCTCTACCCATGAGCGTGATCGCCCCTCCGGGGCGGGCGTTCTTCCGCTTCGCCTTCCCTTGCCGCTACCGGGAGGATCCGCCCGTCGTCGACGGGAACCTGCGAGACTGGGACTCGTCTTATCGGGTTCCACCCCTGTTGGAGGTCGATGGGGGCTCCAGCTTCGCCGATCTGTACATGGCCTGGAGCGACGCCGGGCTGTGGTTCGCGGTGCAGGTGAAGGGCAAGCAGAGCTTCCGGATCGATCCCCGCAACCACTGGCAGGCCGACTCCTTCGAGGTATGGATCGACACCCGGGACGTGAAGGACAGCCACCGGGCCAACCGCTATTGCCACCACTTCCTCTTCCTGCCGGGAGGCAGGGGCCGGCACGGCAGGGAGCCGATCGGCCGCCAGACGTCGATCGACCGGGCCCGGGAGCAGGCGCCGCCGTGCCCCGAGGACGCCCTGCAGGTCGGTCTGCGGCGACTGAAGCGGAGCTACCAGATGGAGGTCTTCGTGCCGGCGGAAGGGCTCAACGGCTACCGTCCCCGGGAGTTCGACCGAATCGGCTTCAACTACGTCCTCAACGATGTCGATCACGGGTCCCAGTCCTGGTCGGTCGACCGCTCTCCCCCCTTCTACTCGGACCCGAGCCGCTGGGGCACGGCGGAGTTGCGCTGACGCCGCCCCTTGCTTTCGGCGCCTGGGCGCCCCTCGTACCTTAGGCCGTTCTCATGACCCCACTGCAAGTTCATCGCCTGGCCGGCGGGGCTGTCTTCCTGATCACCCTCGGTCTGTACACGCAGACCATGGCGCCCTCCACCTCGTTCTGGGACACGGGCGAGTTCATCACCTGCTCCCACGTCCTGGGGGTCCCCCATCCGCCCGGATCGCCCCTGTACGTGCTCCTGGGGCGCGTCTTCAGCCTCTTCCCGGTCGGCACCGTCGCCAACCGGGTCGTCTTCATGTCCGTCCTGGCTTCGGCCCTGGCGGTCTGGTTCACCTACCAGAGCGCCGTGGCCCTCTGCCGCCGCGCCATGGGGGGCGAGGCGCTGCGGTTCTTCGGAGACGCCCGCGACTGGACGGCCACCCTGGGCTCGGCGGTCGCCGCCCTGTGCCTGGCCACCTCCTACACCTTCTGGTTCAACGGCACCGAGGCCGAGGTCTACGCCTACTCGCTGTTCTTCGTCTGCGGCGGCCTGTGGCTGATCCTCTACTGGGAGGGCACGCGGCACGGCGCCGGCAACGACCGCTGGCTGTTCTTCATCGCCTACTTCTTCGGGCTCGGAGGCGGTCTCCACCTCCTCTGTCTCCTGACCATCCCCAGCCTCGTGCTGCTGGCCTGGTTCGGCGACCAGCAACTGCGGCGTTTCATCCTGATCCTGCTCCTTGGCGGATTCGCCGCCGCCGTGTCCATGAGCGCCTTCGCGCCGTACCCGCCCACGGCGGGGCTCCTCGCCCTGGCCGCCGGCGCCGCGGCCCTCGCCCTGGCCGCCTGGGCCGCCTCCGCCCACCCCGAGTACCGCAAGAGCCTGGCGGTCGTGCTCGGCATCGGTGCCGCCTGGATCCTGGCCCAGGCCCTCGGATCGACGGCCCTCCAGGGGCTCGTGCTGGTGGCGGGCGGCGCCGGCCTGGTGGCGCACCTCTACCGGGAGGACCGCCGGGCCCTGGGGCTGATGGTCGGAGTGGGGGTCCTCTTCCTGCTCGGGTACTCGACCTACATGGCCCTGTTCCTGCGCTCCGGGCTGGACCCGGCCATCGACATGAACGACCCGGAGAACCTGGGCAACTTCCTCTCCTTCCTCCGCCGCGAGCAGTACGGCACGGAGAGCCAGTTGCTGGGCATGCTCACGCCCCGGGCCGACCGCGTCTACCAGTTGTGGCACCAGCAGTTCAAGTACTTCCTGCAGCAGTGGCCCTTCCCCTTCCTCGAGCGGGACATGGTGTTCCGTTGGGCCACCGAGAGGGCGCCCCACGTGATCTCGGTCTCCGCCGTGCCGCTGCTGGTCGGTCTTCTCGGCCTGGGGTGGCAGCTGCAGCGGGACTGGCGCCGGTTCCTGGCCCTCTTCCTGATGTTCCTGGTCATGGGCTTCGGGCTGTCCTTCTACCTGAACATGCCCGACCCGCAGCCGCGAGAGCGCCACTACGTCTTCGGGGGCATGTTCCTGGCCTGGGTCCTGTGGATGGGCCTCGGCTGGACCGCCGTCGTCGAGGCCCTGCGCCGGAGGTTCGCGCTGCGGACGGGATGGGTCGCCGCCGTTTCCTGCACGGGGCTTCTGCTTCCGGCCGGCGTCGGCGCGAAACTGCACCACATCGAGGACCGCCGGGGGGACTACATCGCCTGGGACTACGCCCACAACCTGCTGCAGTCCTGCGACCCGAACTCGCTGCTCTTCACCAACGGCGACAACGACACCTTTCCCCTGTGGTTCCTGCAGCACGTGGAGGGCATCCGCCGGGACGTGAGCATCATCAACCTGAGCCTGCTCAACACGGGGTGGTACATCAAGCAGCTGCGCGACCGCGAGCCCCGGGTGGCCATGTCCAGGGACGGCGGGGAACCGCTGGGCGACGTCTTCATCGACTCCACCCTCACCGACACGCAGATGGTCGATCTCGAAAAGCGGCTGTGGCTGACGCCGAGAAGGCCGCAGGAGTTCAGGGATCTCGGCCTCGACGTGAAGGTCTCGGCGCCGCCGGGCCACAACCTGCTGCGGGTGCAGGACATCATGGTCATCGGCATCGTCTACTGGAACGACTTCAGGCGGCCCGTCCACTTCGCCATCACCGTGGCCGGCTCCAACCGCGTCGGTCTCGACCCCTATCTCGAGATGGAGGGCATGACCCTGAAGCTGAAGCGGGAGAAGGTCCGGGGCAGCGGCAACGCCGAGGCCCTGGCCCGCAACCTGATGGAAGTCTACCGCTTCCGGGGCGTTCGGGACGAGTCGATCTACAAGGACGAGAACACCAGCCGGCTTCTGCAGAACTACCGGGCCTGCGTCCTGACCCTGGCCGACATCTACCAGACCGAGGGGCGGATCGACGAGATGGCCCGGCTGCTCCGCTGGGCCGAGGAGAACGTCCCCATGGGCTGGGAGGGCCTCTATGCCGCCAGCGAGAACTACCGGGCGGCGGGGCGCCATGACCTGGCCGCCGAGTTCGTCGAGAAGGCGGCCCACGGGCTCATCGATGTATACGGCGGGGATCCATCGGCGACCTACGACAACGCCCTGGCCCTGGCCACCATCCTCTACAACGACTACGGGGCCTTGGACCGGGCCGAGGAGGTCTACCGCCGGACCATCGCCCTGCGTCCCCGCGGCTATGCCGCCTACCACGAGCTGGCCGCCACCCTGCAGGCGGGGGGCCGCACTCGGGAGGCCCTCGGCGTGATCGACGGCTACGTCGAGGAATACGGGGAGCTCGACTCGGCCAGCCTGGATCGGGGGATCCTGGTCAAGGCCTTGGAGCGCCTCGAGTCGGCCGCCGCCGAGACGGCGGCCACCGGGTCCGGCGCCTCGGCCGAATGACCCCCGGGCCGGAGCCGGCCACGACGGTCGTCATCCCCCACTACCGGGCCGACACCCTCAGCGACTGCCTCGATTCCCTGTACCGGCACAGCGGCCGGCCGGTGCGCGTTCTGGTCGTCGACGACGGCGGCGGGGGTCCGGCCCTGGAGCGCGCCCGCGGCCGGTTCCCCCGGTTGGAGGTCCTGAGCAATGAACGGCGCCTCGGCTTCACGGGTTCGTGCAACCGGGGCCTGGAGGCGGCGGAGACGCCCTTTGCCCTGCTTCTGAACGACGACACCCGAGTGACGCCGGGCTGGCTCGCCCCGCTGGAGGAAGCGGCCTCGGCGGCCCCGGGGGTGGCCGTGTGCCAGCCCAAGCTGTTGTGGGAGACCCGGCCCGGGTACTTCGATCCCAGCGGCGCCGCCGGCGGCTACATCGACCGCCTCGGGTACACCTTCTGCAGGGGCCGGATCTTCGACACGGTGGAGCGCGACGAGGGGCAGTACGACCGTCGCCGGGAGCTGTTCTGGGCCTGCGGCACGGCCATGTTCCTCCGTCTCGAGGCGGTGCGCGAGGTTGGTCCCCTCGACCTGGACTACTTCATGCACTTCGAGGAGATCGATCTGTGCTGGCGCCTGCGTCTGGCGGGCTGGCGGATCCTCGCCGTGCCGGAGTCCAGGGTCTTCCACCACTCGGCGCGGTCCCTCCCGGCCGACAGCTTCCGCAAGGTCTACCTCAACCACCGCAACAACCTGGTGGCGCTGATCAAGAACCTGCCCGCCCGCCGCCTTCTGTGGCTCCTGCCCGTGCGGGTGCTCCTGGAGCTGCTCGCCTGCGTGCGCTACGCGGCACGGCGGCCCCTTTGCGCCGCGGGGCCCCTGGCCGGCCTGGCATGGATCGCCGCCCATCCGGGAAACCTGTGGCGCCGCCGCCGGGACAGCCGCCGCCTCGCCGCCGCCGGCCGTGAGACGGGAGAGGCAGGCGTGTTCCCCGGGAGCGCTTTGATCCACTACTACCTGCTGCGGCGGCGCACGGCATCGGCGCTGATGGGGGAACGCTGATGCCAGCCCCCGGACGCCGGAAAGACCGCAGCGGCGACGGCCCGCCCGCCAGGTCGGCCTGGCGCCGTTTCGGCGATCCCTTCCTCAAGCTGATGGTGAGCGGAGGGCTCCTCTACTGGCTGCTGTCCCAGTCCGACCTGCAGGCTTTCGCCCGCGTCCTGGGCCGCACCGACGCCGCCCTCTTCGCGGCGGCGGCCTGTTTCTTCGTGTTGAGCAACGCTCTCGGCGCCGGACAGTGGTACCTGTTGCTGCGCGGCCAGTCCCTCGCCGTCTCTCCGGGTCAGACGGCGGTCGTCTACTGGGTGGGGGTGTTCTTCAACAACCTGCTCCCCGGCAACATCGGCGGCGACGCCGTGCGCATCTACGACGTGCGCCGCCTCACGGGGGCCACCGGCCGCGCCGCGGCGGCGACCTTCATGGATCGCTTCATCGGCCTGTTCTCCACCTGCTGCCTGGCGTTGGGGGCCTGCGCCCTGGTGGCCGAGGTGCGGCGCCCCGGCCTGGTCACCCTCCTCGGCACCGTCTGGCTGACGCTGGCGGCGATGCTGGCCATGGGGCTGAGCCGGCGCCTCGGCCGGGTCCGGGGCTTCCTCGGCCTGCTGCTGCCGCGCCGCCTCGCGGCGGGCGTCGAGAGGCTGCGGTCCTCGATCGCCGTCTACCGCGAGCAGACAGGCCTGCTGGCCGCTGCCTGGGCGGTCTCCCTCGGCGTGCAGTTCAGCCGCATCCTCGTGTACTGGGCGGCGGGACTGGCCGTCGGCCTCGACGTGGGGTTGCGCTATTTCATGGGATTCCAGCCGGCGGCGGCGATCGTCGCGGCGCTGCCCATCTCGGTGGGCGGACTCGGAGTGCGCGAAGGCGTGCTGGTCGAGCTCTTCGGGGGGGTTGGGGTCGAGGAGAGCCTCGCCTTCGCCGCCTCGCTGCTGGGCTACGCCGCCGGCATCAGCGCCAGTGCCCTGGGGGGCATCGCCTTCGTGCTGCGCCGCACCGGCCCGCGGCGCGAGCCCAGGGCCGCCTGATGGTCGAGCTCGGCTGCGAGCGGCTTTTCGCCGACCCGCGGGACTTTCGACTGGTGGAGGGGCGCCGTGTCGGGCTGGTGACCAACCCCTCCGGCGTCGACCGGCGCCTGCGCGCCACCGCCGACGTGCTGCACGCCCGCGCCGATGTCGAGCTGGTCATGCTCTTCGGCCCCGAGCACGGGATCCGGGGGGACGCCGAGGACGGGGTCGCGGTGGAGACCGCCGTCGACGCCCGCACCGGCGTCCCGGCGGTCAGTCTCTACGGCGAGCGCCGTCAGCCCACCCCCGAGGAGCTCGATCAGCTCGACGTGCTGCTCTTCGACATCCAGGACGTGGGAGTGCGGTTCTACACCTACCTGTATACCATGAGCCTGGCCATGGAGGCTTGCGCCGAGGCGGGCGTTCCCTTCGTGGTTCTCGACCGGCCGAACCCGCTCGGCGGCCTCGTGGTGGAAGGAAACGTGCTCGAGGCGCCGGCCTTCGTCTCCTTCGTGGGGCGTTACCCGATCCCGGTGCGCTACGGCCTGACCATCGGTGAGTTGGCGGGGCTGTTCAACGAGGAGTACGGGATCGGCGCCGATCTGCACGTGGTCGAGATGAGGGGATGGCGGCGGAGCATGCGCTGGCGCGACACCTCAATCCCCTGGGTGCCGCCGTCGCCGAACATGCCGACCCCGGAGACCGTGGCGGTGTACCCGGGCATGTGCTTCTTCGAGGGGACCAATGTCTCCGAGGGCCGGGGCACGACCAGCCCCTTCGAGCAGATCGGCGCGCCGTACATCGACGGCTTCGTCCTCGCCGGCCGCGTCGAGGCCCTGGGGCTGCCGGCCGCCGCCGTCAGGCCGATCTGCTTCCAGCCTTCCTTCGGCAAGCACGAGGGCCTCTCGTGCGCGGGGGTCCAGCTGCACGTCACGGGAGACGAGGGCTTCTCCCCCGTGCGCACCGGCTTCCACCTGCTCGCCGCGGTGCGCCGCGGCTGGCCGGAGGATTTCGAGTGGCGAACGAACCCCGAGGGCATCCACAACTTCGACAAGCTCGCCGGCACCAGCACGGTCCGCGAGGCCCTGGACGCAGGCGCCGATGTGGACGACCTGATCGACCAGTGGGCGCGGGACCGGCACCCCTTCGAGGAATGCCGGCGGCGGCACCTGCGCTACTGTGGGTGAGGCCGCGTTGACCGGGTTTCGAAGGCCGGCTTGATTCTCCTCCATGCCGGCGCCGCTCGAACCGGGGACCTTCCTCATCGCCTCTCTCGGCCTGGAGGATCCCGCCTTCTCCAGGACCATCGTCCTCATTCTGCAGCACATGCCCGATGAGGTCACCCTCGGGGTGGTCATCAACCGCCCCCTCGGGGAGCGGGCCAAGCTCTATCCGCGGGAAGAGCTCGACCGCCTGACCCTGGGGATGGGACGGGAGTCCGCCGGCCGCGGCGAGATGTTCTACCAGGGAGGCCCGGTGGAGCCCGGCTCCCTGATTTTCCTGCACCGGGTGGAGCACCTTCGGGGAGAGGCCACGCCGATCCGCCCCGGGCTGTTCGCCGGCGGCGATCTCGACTCCCTGCGCGAGTACCGGGCCGGGGCCGGGGAGTCCCCCTTCCTGCGCTTCTTCCTGGGCTATTCGGAGTGGCAGCCGGGCCAGCTGGAGTCGGAGATCGCCCTCGGCGCCTGGATCCTGGCCCCCGGCGACCTCGACCTGATCTTCAGCGACGATCCGGGGGCCATGTGGCAGCAGGCCCTGATCGCCCTGGGCGGCAAGTACGTGCCCATGTCGTTCATCCCCGAGGACCCGACCCTCAACTAGCAGATCAGACCGCGCTTGGCGCGGATCCCGTGCAACATGGGGTCGTCGCCGATCCAGCGTTCGTCCACCGGCTCCGAGGCCAGCTGGTAGCGGGAGTCGGAGGACAGCCGGATGCGGTCCGAGCGGTTGTCGAAGCTGGCGTGCATGGTGTACATGGTCAGCACCAGCAGGTCGCCGGCGCGGTAGTCGGCGGTCAGCCAGCGCCCGCCCAGCTCGCGCCGGGTGGCGATGGCGTCCGGGGAGTAGTGCCCGCGCCCCTGCCACTCGATCCGCTGCTGTTCCTCGGGGGTCAGCTCCCGGCCGTCGGCCTGCGCGTCGGGGACGATGCGGGCCCCGTCCCCCCGGTTCTCGCAGTACATGTCGACGTCGGCGGCGCCGTAGGTGCGGCGCACCTCCTGCAGACGATGGGATCCCTCGAGGACGAGGAGACCGCCGTGCTCGCGAGGAACGTCGCCGAGGGGCGTCCAGGAGGTCCGGAGGTCCTTCGTCCCCCGGCCCATGAAGACCACGTCGTAGTGGGGCTGGGTCACCGACGGTCCCGGCATCTTGGCGCGGAACCAGGTGTAGTCGAAGTGGCGTACGGGGCCGCCGAGGAGGCCCTCGTAGAAGGCGATCATGGGGCCGGCGTACAACACCCGGTCCAAGGGGGGGTTGTCCCTGGCCAGATCGTGGGCGTTGGCGAGGTCGGCCCCGGGGAGCACGACACCGTCCATGAGGGGGTGATCGGTGTTGTCCACGACTCCCGCCCGCGCCAGCCGCCGCAGGATCTCCCGCCGTGCCTCGAGGACCTCCTCGCGGTCCAGCAGTCCGGGCAGGAACAGGTATCCGTCCTCGGCCAGCCGCCGCCGCTGAGCCTCGGGGTCGCAGGCGATGTCGCGGGAGCGCCGGAGCTCGCCGAAGGCGTCCGCCCCGGCATCCATGGCCTCGCCGTTGTAAGTCGGTCCGGATTCGATCGCGTCTCTCATGCCTGCCAAAGGAAAAAGCCTGATTGCCCCCCGTCCACACCCCTTGCTATCTTAGGCACTCCCCGCCTGATCGCTCCATCAATACTCCCGCTGTCCCGAAGTCGACGGAACCTGGCATGCGCTCTCTGCTCCGGATCCCTGTACGCCTTCTGTGCCTGGCGTGGTTGGCCATCACCCCCATCAGCGCCGCCGCGTACGATGTCGGCGGCAACCCGCCTTTCGCCTCCGCCCTGCTGCTGGAGGCCTCCACCGGCTCCGTCCTGTTCGAGTACCGGGCCGATACGCCGAGATCCCCCGCCAGCACCCAGAAGTTGCTGCTCCAGCTCCTGGTCATGGAAGCCCTGGAGGACGGCCGTTTCGCCCTGACCGACTCCGTTCACACCTCCGCCCGGGCCAGCCGTACGGGTGGGTCCCAGGTCTACCTGCAGCAGGGGGAGGTCTTTCCCCTCTCGGAGATGATGGCGGCCATCGTCATCTCCTCCGCCAACGACGCCTGTGTGGCGGTGGCCGAGCACATCGGCGGCTCGGTGGAGGGGTTCGTCGCAATGATGAACGCCAAGGCCCGGGAGCTCGGCATGGCGTCGACGCGATGCGTGAACGTCCACGGACTCGATGACACCCCCCGGGACAAGGGCAACGTGACCACGGCCAGGGATCTCGGCATCGTCGCACGGGCCCTGCTCCCGCACCGCCGGATCCTCGAGTGGTCCTCGATTCGCGTGCGCCCTTTCCGCAACGGTGCCTTCACCCTCTTCACGACGAACAAGCTCCTCCGCCGCTTTCAGGGGCTCGACGGGTTGAAGACCGGCTACACGAAACGGGCCGGGTCGTGCCTGGTGGCCACCGCCCAGCGCAGCGACATGCGGCTCATCTCCGTCATCATGGGAGCGCGCAGAGAGCGGTTGCGGGATCGGGAGACGGCCCGTCTGCTGGAGTGGGGCTTCGCCCACTTCGTCAAGGGGCCGCTGACCCTGGCGGGTGAGTCGGTCGGCAAGGTTTCCCTCGACTGGGGGCAGGAGCCGGAGGTGGCGGCGGTGACATCCGACACCTTCGTCGCCGTCCTCACTCCGGAGCAGCGCCGGCGGGTGGAGCGGCGGGTGGAACTGCCGGAGGAGCAGCCGGCGCCGGTGGCGGCCGGGGACACCCTCGGCGTGCTTCACCTGCGCCTGGACGACGCCGTCCTCGCCCGGGTCGAGCTCGTCGCCGCCGATTCGGTTGCGCGCATGAGCGTCTGGGAGAAGCTGCTCAGCTACTTCTAGGCGCGCGCCGGAGCCCGGGGCCCTCAATAGGCGTCCGGCCTGACGGCCAGCGAACGGTCCTCCAGCGGCAGGGAGATGCGGCGGCCGCCCTCCCGGCTCGAGGCGACCAGGCCGAGGACGATCTCCTGGCTGCGGCAGGCCAGCTCGATCCCGCCCTGGGTATCGCTGTCCTCGTCGAGAGCTCTCACCAGGTCCTCCATGGCGCGCAGGGTGCCGCTCTCGAGGCGCACCTCCGGACCCGCCGTCTCCTCGAGGCCATGGTCGCCGCCCCGGCGCCAGGTGTAGCCGCTCCCGTTGGACAGGGTGCGCAGCTTGCCTTCGCTGCCGCAGGCCTCGAACTCGTATCCCCCGGAGGCGACGAAGTAGGCGTGCACGCCGCTGGTGAAGCGCACGTACCCCATCTCGATCGGCGGGTCGACAGTCAGGCGTCCCTCCCGCCACTGGTCTTCTGTGAACCGGCAGGTGGCCTGAACGAACTCCGCCTCCCCGTCGCCGGCCAGCATCAGCAGCATGTCGGCGGCGTGGGTGTGCCCCCACTGGGCCGCGCCCGTTCCGCAGTGCCCGATGACCGCCTGCAACTGGCCGATCCTGCCGTCGTCGATCATCTCCCGGGCGTTGCGGTAGAGGTGCACGTAGCGCCGCTGGGTCCCGTAGTTGAACTTGACCCCGTGGGCGGTGACCGCCGCCGCCATGGCGTCGGCCTCGGCCATCGAGTTGCACAGCGGCTTCTCGCAGTAGAGGGCGCGCACGCCGTTCTCGGCGGCGAAGATCGTCACCGGCGCGTGCGGCGAGGGCCGGGTGGCGATGCAGACGATGTCCAGTCCCTCCTGCCGGATCATCTCCTCGGGGTCGGTGTACACCGCGGCCGCTCCGTACCGGGCCGCGGCCTCCTCCGCCTTGGTCGTGACCGGGTCGCAGACCGCCGCCAGGTCCGTCCGGGCGCAGGCGCTGACCGCCGCTGCATGGGAGTACGGCAGGAAGAGCTCGCTGTCGGGACGGCCCTTCACCTCGTCGTCGATCGTGGCGCCCATCCGCCCGCATCCCACGAGGCCCGCGCGGTAGGTCGAAGCCATTTCCATCCTCTCTTTTCGGGGGCCGGAGCCGGCCTTGACCGTATTTCGGGCGGGCCGTACGCTCTTGCCTCGTCGGGCGATTAGCTCAGCTGGTTAGAGTGCCTGCTTGACATGCAGGAGGTCGCTGGTTCAATTCCAGCATCGCCCACCATCCAAAGCTCTGGGGGGTTCCCCCCGGGGCTTTTTTTCTATTCCTCATCGGGGCCTGGCCGCACCAACCGTCCCGCCCGGAACGTGGCCAGCGGCTCCCAGCAGCCCCCTGCGCGTTCAGCGCCCCGGCAGTCCGCCAACCGTCCTTCCGGGTTCCAGTTCAGCAGCGCCAGGTCGGCGCAGGCCCCCGGGGCCAGCGTTCCGGCCTCTCCCTTCAGGCCGAGCAGCTTCGCCGGGCGCGCCGTGGCGCGCGCCAGAACCTCGGTCTCGGGCATGCCGGCGGCGATGAACTTCGACATCGTCCGCGGCAGGTCGTGCCGGGGATTGCTGCCGAGGTGGCGGTTGTACTGATCGGTGGAGACGGTGTCGGGGTAGAACCCCTCGGCCATGGCGGCCTCGGCGTGGTCGAAGCTGAAGGACTGCATCCCGTGGCAGCCGTCGAACAGGACCCCGCGCTCCCGGGCCTCCCGGACCGCCGGGCGCACCCTGCCGCCGGCGAGGATGTTGTCCTCGAGAAAGCTGTAGGTGTAGGTCACCAGATCGCCGCCCCGCAGGTGGGGCAACTGCTCCTCGAGGGGGAAGTCGCCCTGGAACCTCGGACCGTAGAGGATGGGGCGCCCGCAACGCTCGGCGGCCTCGATACCGCGGCGCATGATCTCCCTCGGATCGTGGGAGATCGCCGGACTCCGCATGGTGTTGAAGGCGATGCCCCAGATCTCGTCGCCGGCCGCGGCGGCGGTGGCGGCGCACAGATCGATGTCGGCGTCCTCCAACTGCTCGAAGCAGTGTTCCCCCCGAGACTCGCCGTGCTTGGACAGGTGCAGGGCCAGGCGCACCCGCGTGCGGCAACCGCCGATCACCTCGTCGCGGTAGGCCGGCCAGTTGAGCGCTCCGGCGTCGCCCTGGGACATGCAGGTGGTGACCCCCCGAGGCAGGAAGTGCTCGTCCGGGTCGACGCCGTAGCGCGAGCCCCCGCGCGCCGGATGGGCGTGCATGTCCACGAGGCCGGGCAGCAGCAGCGCATCCGGGTAGTCCAGGGTCCTGGCGGCGGAGCCTTCCACCGCCGGGCCCGAGGCGGCGATGCGGCCGCCGCGCACCGCGACCACGCCCGGGCCATCGAGGCCGGTCTCGGCGCAGAACACGCGGCCGGCGGTGATCAGCAGATCGTAGTCGGCTGCGCCGGTCATGGGCTTCCCGGGGGAGGGCAGGAGATGGCGACGATCGGTGCGGGGGCCTTCCACTCGACCGCCCAGCTCCGTCCGCGGTCGCCGCTGCGGTACAGCCGGTCCTCGACCGAGGCCCAGGCCGCGCCGCCGGCGTCGAAGGCCACCTGGAAGGTGTCCACGTTGTCCAGGGTGGTCTCCGGAAAGCCGGCGTCCGGCGACGCCCACGAACGACCGGCATCGCCGCTGCGGAAGAGCCGACCCGTGCCCTCGGCGCGGGGCCCGCGGCTCACCGAGGCCAGCAGGCAGTCCGGGTCCTCGGGATGGACGGCGATGGCCCGCCCGTACCGGCACGGCAGGCCGTCGGCGCGGTGGCGCCACGACTCGCCCCGGTTCTCGCTGACGAAGACGGCGTCGGCGGTATTGACGTAGACCCGCTCCGGGGCGGCGGGGCAGACCGCCACCTGGTGCACGTCCGGGTGCAGGCCGGGATTCACCGGCGCCCAGGACTGCCCCGCGTCGGCGGAGCGCACGATGCTGCCCACGTGAATGTCGGCGTACACGTCGTCGCCGGAGCGGGCGAGGCTGCGCACCGCCGGCGGACCTCCCCAGGGGGTGTACCAGTCGCCGCGGACCTCCAGGCGGTCGAAGGACTCGACCCGGGCCGCCGGCTGGCCGTCCTCCAGCCGGTAGAGGTGGGCCGGCTCGGTGCCGATGAGCAGGGTCAGCGGGTCCTCCCGCAGCACCTGGATGCAGTGGATCTCGTCGCCGATGCCGCTGGCCACGTGATCGGTGCCCCCGGGCCCGAAGACGGCGACCCCGCCGTCTGCCTGCGCCGCCACACCGCCCCCGGCGAAGGCGTCGACCATGACCGCCCCGTCGTGGACCCGCGCCGGTTCCGGCCTCGGCGCCGGCGCCTCGGCGCGGTAGACCCCCTCTTCGGTCAGAATCAGCATGGTGATCTCCCGCGGCCTCAGGCCGCCCGTGTCTCCAACCACTCCCTGGTGATTCCCAGTCCGAAGCCCGGTGCGTCGCTGGGCACGAGCTCCCCGTTCTCGATGACGGCGGTCCCTGGCAGCTTCACCATCTCGGCCAGCGGCACCCCCGGCGGCGAGACCCCCTCGGAACGCTCTCCCCAGGCGACGGCGGGCATGGCGAAGGAGAGGTGCTGTCCGTACGGGTAGTTCATGCCGCCGTGGGGGAGCACGCTCTGGCCGTGCCCTTCGGCGAGGTGGCAGATGCGCAGGACGGCGCTGATGCCGCCTACCCAGCGGATGTCGGGCTGGAAGATGTCGATCAGCCCGTTGGCCGCGGCGAAGGCGAAGGGCGGGATGGAGTACCAGTGCTCGCCGGTGGCCAGGATCTGGTGGGGGATGCGCTGCCGCAGTCGGGAGTAGCTGCCGAGGTCCTCCGGACGCAGGGAGTCCTCGAACCACTTGATGCGGTAGGGCTTCAAGGCCTCGGAGAGGCGCACCACGTACTCGACGTCGAAGGACATCCAGGCGTCGACCATCAACTCGCGCTCGTCGCCGATCAGCTCGCGGGCGGTGGCGACCAGCTCCTCGTTGCGGCGCAACCCCTCCATGTCGTCGGTCGGGCCGTGGCGGAAGAAGACCTTGACCGCCTTGAAGCCGAGCTCGAGGAACCACTCGATGGTGCTCTCCAGGCCGTAGTCGTGGCCGGTGGCGCTGGCGTAGCAGGGGATCGAGCTCTTCTGAGGACCTCCCAGCAGCTCGTAGACCGGCCGCTGCAGCACCTTGCCCTTGAGGTCCCACAGGGCCATGTCGACGGCGCTGATGGCGTAGCTGGCCAGACCCGAGGTCCCGTAGTGGGCGGTGGCGCGCTGCATCACGTCGAAGAGCTTCTCCGTGGCCATGCAGTTCTGCCCCGTGATCAGCGGGCCCAGGTGGTCGTTGATGATGCTGACCGCGGGCGGCGAGAACGAGCCGAAGCCGAATCCCCACGTGCCGTCCCTGGCGGTGATCACGCAGGCCAGGTCCGTCCAGCGGCCGTGCCAGTCGGGCAGCAGGTCGGGGTAGCGGCGCATGGGACTGACCATGGGAGGCGCGTCCTCCCGCCGCGGGATGCGCGGCGGCGTCACCGGGTGGGGGGCGGCACGGATGGGGAAGGCGCGGACCTCGTCAATGATCATGGGCGCCAAAGAACCGGCCGGGGGCTTCGGCGAGTCAATTGGCGGCCGGGTGCGGGATGCCGGATTGCGCGGGACCCGGGAATCGCCCTGATTGCCGGCTCTCCGGCGGAAGGAGCGAGGCATGCGCATCACCGACATCAAGGTCTACCCCACGCGGGTCGGACACCGGAACCAGCTGATCGTCAAGGTGGAGACCGACGAGGGAATCCACGGCTGGGGGGAGTCCGGGGTCTCCGGCCGCGAGATGGCCGTGCAGGGAGCGGTACGCCACTACCGCGAGTTCCTGATCGGGCGGGACCCGCGGCGGCCCGGGGCCCTGTGGCAGGAGATGTACCGCAGTCAGTACTTCGAGGGCGGAAGGATCCTGACGGGGGCGATCTCGGCCGTGGATATCGCCCTCTACGACATCACCGCCAGGGCCCTGGACGTGCCCGTCCATCAGCTCCTCGGCGGCAGGCAGCGCGACTTCGTCCCCTGCTTCGCCACCACCGGCGCCGGCTCGCTGGAACAGCTCGTCGCCAACACCAGGCTGCTCCTCGACAGCGGCTGGAGCGTGATCCGCACCGGCATGGCCTCCCGCCCGGAGAGCGGCGCGGGGCGGTTCGAGCCGCGGGAATCGATCGGGGTCACCGCCGAGTGGCTCACCGCCCTGCGCGGCCAGATCGGCCCGGACCCGGTACTCGGCATCGACTACCACCACCGGCTGTCGGTGGCCGAGGCCGCTTCCTTCTGCCAGCGGATGCCCCCGGGGACCCTCGACTTCCTCGAGGAGCCGATCCGGGACGAATCGCCCGAGGCCTACGAGTCCCTGCGCACGATGACGGACGTGCCCTTCGCCATCGGAGAGGAGTTCCCCAGCAAGTGGCAGTTTCTGCCCTACATCGAGCGCGGCATCACCCAGTTCGCCCGCCTCGACATCTGCAACGTCGGCGGTTTCACAGAGGCGCTGAAGGTGGCCGCCATGTGCGAGGCCCACTACATCGACCTGATGCCCCACAACCCCCTGGGGCCGATCTGCACCGCCGCGAGCGTCCACCTCGGGGCGGCGGTGCCGAACTTCGCCTGGCTGGAGGCGCGGGTCTCGCCCACCGAGGACCTGGGGTTCCAGGACTCCGAGCTGTTCCCCGTGCAGCTGCAGTTGGAGGGGGACCGGTTCCCGGTGCCGGAGGGGCCCGGCCTCGGGGTGGAGTTCAACGAGGAGGCCGCGGCGGCGCAGCGCTTCGCATTCTGGGAGGCGCCTCACCTGCGGCGCCGGGATGGATCCTACACCAACTGGTGAGCGGGGCCGGGGCGGATCTCAGTTGACGACGTTCCGGGGACTCCCGTCGAGGAAGGCCCGCACGTTGTCGACCACGGTGTCCAACAGGCGCTGGCGGGCGGCCCCCGTGGCCCAGGCGTTGTGGGGCGTGATGTAGCAGTTCCGCACCCCGTAGAGCGGATGCCCGGCGGCCGGCGGCTCCACGGCCATCACGTCCAGACCGGCGCCGGCGATGCGCCCCTCCTGGAGAGCTTCTCGGAGGGCCTCCTCGTCCACCAGGGGCCCGCGGCTGGTGTTGATGAGGAAGGCCGTCGGCTTCATCAGCGACAGCCGCCTGCGATCGACGATCCCCTCCGTCTCCGGCGTCAGCGGGCAGTGCAGGGAGACGGCGTCACAGCGGCGGAAGAGGTCGTCCAGGCCGGCGTGTTCCACCCAGTCGAGGGACGGGTCCGGGGTGCGGGTGTGGGCCAGGACCCGCATGCCGAAGGCCCTCGCCAGCTCGGCGGTGCGGCGGCCGATGCGGCCCATACCGACGATGCCGAAGAGCAGTCCCTCGAGTTCGACGAGGGGATGGTCCCAGAAGCTGAAGTCCCGGCACTCGGCCCAGCGGTCGGCGTTGACCGCGGCGGCGTGGTCGCCGATGCGCTGGGTCAGGTTGAGGAGGTGGGCGATGGCCGCCTGGGCTACCGAGGCGGTGCCGTAGGTGGGCACGTTGCACACCGGGATGCCGCGTTCACGGGCGGCCTCGATGTCAACGATGTTGAAGCCGGTGGCCAGCACGCCTATGTATCGAAGCCCGGGCAGTTCGTCGAGATGGCGGCCGGAGAGGATGGTCTTGTTGGTAAGGAGGATATCGGCCCCGCGGGCTCTCTCCAGGACCTGATCGGCAGTGGAGTGTTCGTGAACGGTGACGTCGCCCAGGGACTCGAGGCCGGACCAGGTGAGGTCGCCGGGATTCAGGGTGAAGCCATCGAGCACGACGATCTTCATGAGTCGCGGGCGGCGCCGAAGGTGGCTGCCGCTGGAGGCAGGGCGAGACGGACCTGGCCGGGCCGGCCGGGCTCGGAGGGATGGAGTCAGCGGCCCCGGGTCCGGGGCCGCCCGTGTGTCCGGGGCAGGGGGCTACTCCCTGATCCGGAAAGCGATGGCCGCGTTGATCGCCTCGGTGGTTCCGCCTGAGGTGATGAAATCCTGAACCTCGGCGGCGTTGACGATCTCGGTGCTGAAGTGGTCGTTGAAGATGAAGAAGTCTTCGAACCCGACGACACCGTCGCCATCCAGGTCGAAGACCGGGTCGAAGCCGTCGTCGCCTTCCCTCCGGCCGAGGTTCTCGTGGAGCAGAAAGAAGTCGTCCAGGCCGACTCTCGCTCCCACGTAGCTGAACCAGCCGAGGACCAGGTTGCCATCGGCATCGCGGGGCAGCGGGGCCGGGGTGACGGTACGGGCCCGGTCGGCCTCGGACCCGGGCTCGATGACCAGCATGGCCTCGTTGTCGGCATCGTAGGCCCGGACCTCGTAGACGTACACCCCGCCGCCCGCGGTGATGTCGCCGTCGGTGTACTCGGTGATGCCGGGCGGGGTGCTGCCGATCTTGGACGGCTCCGAACCGTCGATGCTGCGATACACGCGGTATCCGTGGACGAGGTTGCGGTAAACGTGCTGGCCGCCGAAAGTCGATCCCACGGCGTTGTCGTCGTCCGACGCGGTCCAGGTCAGGAGGACGTTGTCCTCCGCGAAAACGGCGGTGAGGCCGGTGGCCGGCGCGGGCGGGATGTCGTCGATGGAGCGGACCAACCCGTCGCCCTGGCCGTCGGAACGGACGGGGCCGAAGCAAAGGATGGCGGCGCACAGGCCGACGGCGGTTCCCTTCTTGGCAGAGAGCATACGTTACCTCCGGAGGGTTGAGCAGGCCGCTTGTGACAGGCCGGCTAGCACCCTAACCGCTCCGGAGGGAGAAGTCAAGCGAAAAACGGGCCGCCGCGTCGGGGCAGCGGGCTCACGAAACGGGAGGATCCATGAACAGTCTCGCGGAGCGGGAGATCCCTCTGCTGGAGCAGACCCTCTCCCTGCGCACGCAGTTGCTGGACATCCTGGGCGACGCCGATCTCGCTCACGCCCTGCCCGGCAACCCGTCTCTCGGCGCGCTGTGCCGCGAGGCGGGTCAGTTGGAGGAGATCTACACCGACTCCTTCCGGACCTTCACCGTGGACTGGAGAGAGCGGCCGGCGCCCGGGGGAGCGGCGAGGAGAGTGACGGTCCTGCGGGAGTGGTACGCCCGCTCGGACGCTGCCCTGAAGGAGGCCCTATGCGCCCTCAGCGAGGAGGATGTCCAGGGGAAGCGGATCGATCGCGGGGATTTCAGCGTGCCCGTGGGAGTGCAGTTTCACATCTACCGCGAGTCGATCCTGATCTTCTGCGGCAAGGCGAGCGTATACCTGCGCTCCCTCGGCGAGGACCTGCCCGAGCAGTGGCGGCAGTGGATCGGTTGATCCGGCCCATCGCCGGGGAGCGCCGCGCCGGTACGCTCCCCGCGCCTGGTGTTCCCCGTGCCGGGTTCTCGCCCGCGCCCCCCAACCACCCTATCCTTCCCTGACCCTGTCTCCGCCTGCCAATCCCCGGAGGCCCCATGCTCACAGCGTGGATCGTCGCGGGCGCGATCATGATCCTGCTGGAGTTGTTCCTGCCCGGAATGGTGCTCGGCTTTCTCGGGTCGAGCGCCCTGATCGTGGCCGCCCTCATCTGGCTGGGCTGGATCGACAGCCTGATCTCGGCCCTCACCACCTGGTTCATCCTCTCCCTCGTCCTGCTCCTGAGTCTGCGCGGCCTGTTCCTCCGCTTCGTCGGGGGCAGGTCCGAGCGCCAGTCCACCGACGAGGAGGAGGATGCCTACGGCACGGTCGTGGACGTGGTGGAGAGGATCTCACCGGACCGGGCGGGACGGATCCACTACCGGGACGCCACCTGGCAGGCGATCTGCCATGATCGCACCATCGAGGCCGGAGAGAAGGCGATCCTCGCCTATCGCGAGAACCTCGCGTGGGTCGTCGAGCCCGCCGGGCTGGAGGAAAGCGATCCTTGAAACGGGAGAGTTGAGCCATGCCGCTTCTGACCTACTTCACGATCCTGGTGCTGATCGCCCTGTTCGTGGTGCTCAAGACGTTCGTCGTCGTGCCCATGCGCGAGGCGGTCATCGTCGAGCGCCTGGGCAAGTTCCGGGCGGTCCTGCCGCCGGGGTTCCACTTCCTCATCCCCTTCTGCGACCGCATCGCCTACCGCCACGAGACCCGCGAGCAGGTGATCGACGTCCCCAGCCAGGCCTGCATCACCCGCGACAACATCCAGGTCGAGGTCGACGGTCTGGTCTACCTGCAGGTGCTCGACCCCGAGCGGGCCAGCTACGGCATCGAGGACTACCGCCGCGCCAGCGTCAACCTGGCGCAGACGACGATGCGGGCCGAGATCGGCAAGCTGACCCTGGGCCAGTGCTTCTACGAGCGAGAGTCCCTGAACGAGACGATCGTGCAGGAGATCGACAAGGCGTCGAACCCCTGGGGCATCAAGGTGCTGCGCTACGAGCTGCGGAACATCACGCCCTCGGCCAACGTGGTGAACACCCTGGAGAAGCAGATGGAGGCGGAGCGCGAGAAGCGCGCCGAGATCACCCGCGCCGCCGCCGAGAAGGAGTCCACCATCAACCTCTCCGAGGGCGAGCGCCAGGAGGAGATCAACATCTCGGAGGGCGAGAAGCAGCGCCGGATCAACGTCGCCAAGGGCCGGGCGGAGGCGATCTCCATCATCGCCGAGGCCACCGCCGAGGGCACCGAGCGGATCGCCGCCGCGGTCCAGAAGGAAGGGGGGTCGGCGGCGCTGAAGATGCAGCTGGTGGAGGAGTACATCGAGATGATCAGCGAGATCGCGGGAAAGTCCAACGTCTCCGTCGTGCCCCTGGAGCTGGCCCGGATCAAGGGCTTCTTCGAGGGGCTGGGCGAGGTCTCCGGTGGCACGCCGACCCAGAAGAAGGGAGCCTGACATGTCGACCGTCTTCGAGATCTTCAACTTCACCGTCTGGGGCGTTCTGCTCCTGGTCCTGATCGTCATGTTCCTGCGCTCGATCCGGCTGGTGCCGACCCAGTCGGCGTACGTCGTCGAGCGGCTCGGCCAGTACTCCAGGACGCTGAATCCCGGTTTTCACGCCCTGGTGCCCTTCATCGAAAGGGTGGCCTTCATCCGCGACCTCAAGGAGGAGACCGTGGACGTGCCGCCCCAGGAGTGCTTCACCCGGGACGAGGTCCAGGTCGAGGTGGACGGCGTCCTCTACATCTCGGTCACCGACCCGGTGAAGGCCAGCTACGGGGTGACCAACTACTCCTTCGCCGCCATGCAACTGGCGCAGACGACGACCCGCTCCGTCATCGGCACCCTCGAGCTCGACCGCACCTTCGAGGAGCGCGACCTGATCTCGGCCAAGGTCGTGGAGGTGCTGGAGAGGTCGGGGGAGACCTGGGGGATCCGCGTCCACCGCTACGAGATCAAGAACCTGTCGCCGCCGCCGACGGTGAAGGACGCCATGGAGAAGCAGGTCACCGCCGAGCGCGACCGCCGCGCCATCGTGGCCCAGTCGGAGGGCGACAAGCAGAGCCGCATCAACACCTCGGAGGGCCGGCGCCTGGAGCTGATCAACCGCTCGGAGGGCGAGATGCAGCGCACCATCAACGAGGCCCAGGGCCAGGCCGAGGAGGTCCGGGCCATCGCCCACGCGACGGCCGAGTCGATCGAGAAGATCGCGGCCTCGATCAGCGTCGCCGGCGGCGCCCAGTCGGTGCACCTGCAGCTGGCGGAGCGCTACCTGAAGAGGCTGCGTGCTCTGGCCGACGGCAAGACGGACGTGCTCCTGCCCGTGGACCTGGCCAACCCTCAGCAGCTGCTGGACGCCATCGAGTTGCGCGGGCCTGACGGATAGCGCTGTCGGCCGCGGGGCCACGACTCGACACCACTCCCGCGGGCAGGGCGCCCCCGGCGGTCGGCGGGTGGGGAGCCGCCAGGGGCTGACGGTCACTGGTCGGAGAGTCCGACCAGCAGCCGCGAGTACTCGTCCTCCAGCGGATCGACCTCGCCCCGGAGGGCCGCCCGCGCGAAGACGATGCCCGGCCGCTCGACACGGCGGGCCCGGGCCAGCACGCCGAAACCCTCCGTCCCGGAGCCCCGCTGGCCCTCGCCGAGGGACTCGAACTCCGACAGGACGCGGAACAGGCCGCGCCGGGCGCCGACCACCCTGGCCAGCACCTCGGGCGCGGTGAGCCCCTCCCGCCAGGAGCGGCGGACCCCGAGGAGCCGGCCCTCGATGTCACGCACGAGTCCGCCCGGCCCCACCAGGGTCGTGAGCTGATGGACCGTGGCCCGGGCGCCGCTGTGACACAGCAGGGCGGCGGCGCCAAGGTCGTCGTCGTCGTAGTCGCGGAAGCCGGCGATAGTCGCCAGGGCCTCCTCGGCGCAGGCCTGCCACTGCGGCGCGTCGTCCCCTTCCGGAAGGGCGGGCAGGTCGAGGGTGTGGCCGATGAAGGGGCCGATGGAGGCGCCTTCCCCGCGGGCGGCTTCGAACCCCAGCCGCATCAGTTCCGCGGCCACGCCCAGGGCCGCCCGCTCCCCCTCGGCGGCCAGCACCTCCCGCAGCAGCCTCGAGGCCGCCGCCCGCGTGAGGAGTCCGCCCTCGAGTTCCGGTTCCCGCCCCGCGGCCTCCGCGATCCTCTTCCGGCCCGCCGCCGAGCGGCCGAGGCAGGCGAGCCCGAAGAGGGCGTCCATGCCCGGCAGCAGGTCCTCCAGGAGATCGGGATCCCGGGCCAGGTGGGCGGCGATGGACAGCCGCTCGCGGGTCTCGCCCTGGGCCATCTCCGTGAGGGGGAGGAAGACGGCCGCCTGGTCGCCGTCGAAGTCGACGTCCAGCAGGCCGCAGGCCAGGGGGCAGAGGCGGATGGCATGGCCCGGGACCGGCAGGGGCCGGAAGGCCAGCATCGCCGTGGGGCTGACGGATGGAGCGTGATTGAGGATGATCCAGTGGGCCTCCATGGTGGCGGCGAGGGCGGCCCCGGCCTCGGAGAAGCGCCTGCTGACCGCTTCGGGATCCCCCAACTCGCGCGCCGCCAGCGGCCCGAAGAGGCTCCAGGCCATCTCCTCCGGCAGACCGATCCGGTCGGCCGCCAGGTCGCTTCCGGGGACGATTACGGCGCGGCCGCTGAAGAGCACATTCTCATCCCGCCCCGGCTCCGGGGCCGGCGCCAGTCCGTCGTACAGGGCCGACACGGCGGCGGCCAGGTCGTCCCGGGCCGCGGCTGCCAGGGGCTCGGGAGCCTTATCCTTCAGCAGCCGCGCGAGCCGGGCGTTGGCGGCGGCGACCCCGGGATACCCGGCGGCCTCCTCCGCGTTGCAGACCTCGGACAGGGTCTCCCCCGGCAGCCACGGGTGGGGGACGCCGGCGGCCAGGGACAGCGTCGGCCCCGGGTGTGGTTCCAGCCGGAAGGCGACGCCCCCGGCGCCGGCTTCGGCGCGGATTCCGGCCTGCGCCAGCCCAGCCGCCAGGGCGGCGAAGGCGGGTGAGGGGGTGGTCGCCGGCTCGACCGGTCCGGCGGCGGCCCTGCCGGCCAGGGAACCCGCGTCGCCGCGCCGGGTGGAGCAGGTGTTGGTCAGCTCCCGGATCACCGCGGGTGCGCCGGCCTCGGCCAAGGCCCGCACCTCCATCACCCCCAGGCGCTGGCCCCTGTCGTCCGGGTGGACGGCGGCCCTCAGCTTCGGGCGCGCGCGGTGCAGCGTGCAGCCCCAGTAGACCCATCCGGCCGTGGCCGGCCGCCGCAGGGGCGTGCCGCCGAGGGTCAGCCTGGTCATGCCGTCGGCGCGCAGGCCGCTGCCCCGAAGCAGGTCCCGCAGCTGCTCGTCCGAGGGCGCCTCGAAGGGCGGCACCACGGCGGGCTCCCCCCGCAGGAGGGCCGCGTGGCCGAGGGCGGCCTCCCGGACCAGCCCCATGACCCAGCGGGACGGGATGCCCGAGAAGCTGAAGACCAGCTCCACGGGGGTGCCGTCCGGCAGCCGCGGCATCTCCTCGTCGGGCGCCACCCGCGACACGACGCCCTTGACCCCGTGCCGGTTGCTGAGCTTGTCGCCGGCTTCGAGGGGGTCCGGGCAGGCGAGCTTGCGGGCGCCGGACCGGCTGACCAGCAAGGCGTCGTCGAAAGCGTCGCCGTCCCAGGAGACCAGGGCCGTGAGGAGGTTCCGGCCGCACCAGAAGTCCGGCGCCGTCGGCTCGAGGCCGGTCCGCACCAGGGCCGGCTCCCTCTCGGCGGGCGCCAGCCACTGGCGCATCATGTTGGCGCCCATGAGCACGCGGTTGCCGTCGTCGTTCTCGAGGAAGGGGACGCAGGCGCCGGAGATGCCCAGTCCCTCCGCGGGCTGCGCGTCGACGATCACCAGCCGGCGGCCTCGGATCTCCGCTCCCCGGGAAATCGTCAGGACGCGGCCGATGTTCGGTCCTTCCGGGGTCTCGAAGGGGCAGGTGCGGCCGAAGTGGGCCGGGGTGAACACCTCCTGGCGGCCGGGGACCAGGAGCCGGCGCAGGTGCGCGGCCCGGGACAGCCAGTTGGTGTCGTCGAGCCGCTCGCCGCAGGAGGCCAGGAAGGCCTGGAACCAGTCCCCCAGAGGCGCCAGGGTCCGCAGGAGGGACCCGTCGAGGGGGGTGTGCTCGGGGACCTGGCCCAGGCGGGCCTCGATGAAGGTGGAGAGCCGGTCGCCGAGACAGCCGATGCGCGCCTCGGCCAGGTCGTCGCGGTCGGCCACGGGAGGCACGACCAGCTCGACGCCGCCCGAGGGGTCGCGCTCCCCCCCGGGGATCGTCCTCGGAGGCGGCAGGCTGGGACTGGCCTCCGCCACCCGGAAGACGCCCTCTTCGTCCGGCGCGGGCAGCCCGTCGTATTCGACCTCGAAGTCCCCCTCGACCGAGGGTCCGCCGAGGACGATCCGGCAGGCGTGCTCGCCGGCCCCTTCGGCGCGGTAGCTGCTCACCCCCAGCCGTGCGGCCAGCAGCTCGGGAAGGCGGCGGTGCAGGAAGTCGTCGAAGGAGGCCTTGTGCCACGGGTTGGCCGGCGTCGTTCTCATGTCAGTCTTCCTCCCAGTCGATCCCCAGCTCGCGCCAGGATCGAGCGATCTGTTTGCGGGCGTGGTGGATCCGGGACTTCACCGTGCCCTCGGGTATGCCCAGCTCCAAAGCGGCCTGGCGAGTGTTCATGTTGCCGTCGTAGATCAGCCGGATGACCTTGCGCCGGTCCTCCGGCAGGCGCGTCACCAGGCCGCGCAGCAGCCGCCGGCGCTCCGCCAGGGCCAGGACCTCGTCGGGCGGAAGGGTGGAGGCGTCGATCATCCATTCCGGCACCCGCTCCTCCCTCCCCTCCTCTCCCTCCATGGCGGGGGGAGGCTGCAGCGGCTGCTCGTGACGGCGCCGGACCGAGCGGATGTGGTTGAGGGCCAGGTTCGTGGCGATGCGCAGCAGCCAGGCGAGCAGGGGGCCCTCGCCCTTCCACTGTCCGGCGCGGTGCCACAGACGGAGGAAGACCTCCTGACCGACGTCGGCGGCGTCCTCGTCATGGCGATGGATGCGCCGCAGGTGACGCTGCACATCGGCGCGGTAGCGCTCGAAGAGCTTGGCGAAGTCCTCCTGCCGCCCCTCGATCACCCCGCGGACCAGCTCCTCGTCGCTCTTCCCCATCCGGCCTCCACCCGGTTGACACCGCCGGCGCCTGCCGGGTTCACCGGGCCGGGGGAGCCGGTTCCGCGATGCAGTAGAGGTGGTGTCGTCCCCGCAGATAGAGCTCGCCGCCGGCCAGGGCCGCCGAGGCGCTGAAGCTGTCGTCGAGGTGGTTGACGGCCAGGACGGCGGGGGCGTCCGCGTGGCTGACGACCACGGTGGCGCCGTTGCGGCCGGTGACGTAGACGCGGCCGGCGGCGGCGACGGGAGAGGCGAAGACCCGGTCGAGGCCCTTCAACCGCATCGGCCCCGGCCGGTCCCCCCCGGTCCGGGCGTCGACGCGGGTGAGGATGTTCTGGAAGTGGCGGACGAAGTAGAGGGCGTCGCCGTAGAGCAGGAGGGAGGGGACGTACGGCGCCCCCCGGGTGCGGCTCCAGGCGGCCCGGCGGCTGCGGCTGTCCTCGCCCTCGGAGGGTTGGAGGGGAATCGCCAGCACCGCCTGCCGGTCGTAGCTGCTCCCCGCGAAGACGAGGCCGAAGCCGGCCACCGGCGTGGCGACCACGTTCTCCACCGAGAGCCCCGGACACTCCCAGATCCTGCGGCCGTCGGCGAGGTCGTAGCCGCGCACTCCCCCGGAGCCGCTGACCACGACCTGGGGCCGGCCGCCGGCCTCGGTGACGATGGGGGTGGTCCAGGACGAGGCCGGTGCGCGGGGGCTCTTCCAGCGGAGGGCGCCCGTCCCCTTGTCGAAGGCGGCGAGGAAGGACTCCCCCTCGTGGTCCCAATTGACGATCAGAGCCCCGCCGGCGACCGCCGGCGAGCTGCCTTCGCCGTGGCCGTGGAGCGGCTCCAGGGGGCCGAGGTCCAACTCCCACAGCAGCTCCCCATCGAGATCGAGGCCGTAGATCCCGTGGGAGCCGAAGGAGGCGACCAGGTGCTCGCCGTCGGTCACCGCCGAGGCGGAGGCCAGGCTCGCCGTGTAGTGGCCGCCGGCGCGGGGCAGGGCCTCGCGCACCACCCGCTGCCAGAGGACCTGTCCCGTGCGGCGGTCCAGGGCGAGGACGACGAACCGGTGGCGGTGAGTGACCGGCCGTTCGTCGTGGCTGCCCGGCAGGCCGCTGAGCTTCGGACGCAGAGGTTCGCCGTAGGGGACGGCGGCGGTGATGAAGATCCGGTCGCCCCAGACCACCGGCGTCGAGTGGCCGCCGCCGGGAAGCGCCGCCTTCCAGCGCAGGTTGCGGGTCTCGCTCCACTCGAGCGGTGGATCGGCGTGGGGTGCGGCGCCGGTGCCCAGGGGGCCGCGCCAGGCGGGCCAGAAGCGGTCCCCATCGGTCTCCGGCTCGCCGGAGGCCGCGGTCAGCAGGCAGCAGACCACCGCGAGGGCCGCGGATGGGCCCATGCGGACCATTCTCAGACCACGGGGGGCGGGTCCGCTCTCCGTGCGGGCTCGGGATCGGCCAGGCGCAACAGGTCCCGCCGGGCGGAGGACTGCGCCACCCGCACCCGCAGGACCTGGCCGGGCGCGGCCTGCAGCCGCTGCCCCCGGGGGGCGGGGACGTGGCACGCCACCGGGCCCTCGGGCAGCAGGACCAGGTGGCCGGGCCCGCGCGGCTCGGCGACCACGCACTGCAGCCGCGCCTTGTCCCCAAGGCTTTCGAGCCATTTGAGCGTCCAGTAGCGGCGGCTGCAGCGGCGCACGCGCTCCGCCGTCTCCCGGGCCTCGCGCGTCTCCAGCAGGATGCGCTCCAGGTCCTCTGCCGTCAGGGGGTCGGAGCGCCGGCCCGCGATCCACAGCAGCTGCCGCTGCATGGCCAGGTCGACGTAGCTCGACAGGGGGCCGGCGCCCGGAGCGCAGGCCGGAAGTCCGAGACCCGCGTGGGGGGCGGGGGACGTCCCGAGCCTCTCGCGCGGGGTCCCGCTCTCGTGCAGATGGGTGCGGAGGACCTCGGCCGACGTGGAGTCGGCGGCGAGGGGGACGCCGGACTCGGCGGGCGGGGCCTCGCGCACCGCGTGGATCGCGGGCGCCGCGTCGCGGCAGAGGCGGGCGATCGCTTCGGCGGCCAGCAGGCCCAGCTCCGAGTCGACGCGATCCTCAACCCCCTCCGCCGCCGGCTCCGCCCGTCCTTGACGGACCGCGATCCGGTCGGCGGGATGCAGTTGCTGCCAGGCCCCCGCCCGCCGCCGCCTCTGCCGCCGCCCCTCGGCCAGCGCCGCCAGGCGGCGCACCGGGGCGCTGCCCTCGCCGGCCGCGAGCGCCGCACGGGGCCGGGCGCGGCCCAGGGACAGCCGCACCTTCTGCGGCGCCAGCTCCCGGTCCAGGCGCACGCTCAGGATCAGGACGGGTCGGGCCTCGTCCGCCGTCAGCCGGCAGGCGTCGGTCAGATCCGGCGGCAGCATCGGGATCTCCCGCTCCAGCAGGCGCACGCTGAGTCCCCGGGCGGCGGCTTCCTGATCGATGGCGCCGCCGTCCTCCACCCACAGGGCCGGCACGGCCATGTGGATGTCGACGACGGTGTGGCCGAGCAGGCTCCGGCGGAGACGGTAGGCCCGCTGGCCGCAGCGGGTGACGCAGAGGCCCGCGCCCCAGCGTCGGCGGCCTGCCCACCCAGCGAGGACGGCCGAGGGGTCGAGGCCGCGCGCCGCTCTCTTCGCCGCCTCGGAGAATGCCACGGGCAGGCCGAGGCGGTGCAGCTCCAGGTTCTCGTCGGCGGACCAGTGACCCAGGCGGACGAGGACGTCGAAGGCGGCGTGGCTTCCGTGCAGGTTGGCAGCCTTCATCAGCCGGGCGGCCTCCGCGCTCGCCTCGCCCAGGGCGGCGGCCTCGAGCAGGTCCACCGCCGAGTCCGCCCCGACGGGACGGGGGCTGGATGGGTGCCCGTCGGCGACCCTTCGGACCCACGAGGCCAGCTCGGTCTGGCGGCCTTCCTCCCTCTCCTCGCGGGCCGAGGATGCCTCGATCCCCTCTACCGCCGCCGGGGAGCGGGGGCGCCAGCGGGCGCCGTGGCGCTCGAACCGGTGGCCGCGCCACAGGGCCCGGAGCATGCCGGCCCGGCGGCTGGCGTTCGGATCGCCGGGGTCGTGGAGCTCGACCAGATCGTCGAGCCGCCACTCGCCGCCCTCCGGGCCCCCCTCGAGAGCGACCTGCCAGAGGGCCGTGAGATCGACGGCGCCGCGGGCCTGCTCGCGCCTCCGGTCGATGCGGCGGAGGTCGGCCAGCGCCATCTCGGGGGTGTGCATCGACACGTACTCCGGGGATACGTCCACCACCTTGTCGCGGCGGAGGTGGAGCCGGCGGCCGTCGACGCCGACGACGTCGTAGCCCCTGCGGTTCTGCGGATCCCGGGCGAGGTAGCCGCACTGAAGCTGGCCGCCGCGGCGGAACTCGAGCACCGCGCCGGCGCGCTCGAGAGCGGGCTTCGCGCCGCGTTCGGCCTGCACCAGGCGCGCCACCTCCCGGCGGGAGGCGTCGTCGAGGGAGTTGGTCAGATGTCGCGGCCAGCGGACCATGGTCCCTGAGGGTATCCTCTCCACTTCGACAGTGTCAACCGCAATCCGAGGGCCTATAATCTGCGGCGGCCGTCATGGTTTCCCGCGCATCCACATCCCGTCCCCCGCCTCCGGCGCTGCGCCGGTTCTTCGGGGCCATGGTGCGCCCCTGCTTCGCCAGCCTCGGACTCGGCGCGGGGGAGCTGGCCGACTACGTCACCGACCTGCTCGCCCGTTTTTCGCGCACCGACCAGCTCTACCGGGTCCGCGACAGCCGCGGACGGCCCCTGCACACCCTCACCGACCTGCTGCTGGAGCTGATGGAGGAGTGGGGATCCGACCGGGCCTGGTCCTTCGACCGGGAGGTCGACCTGCGCCGCCACTGCGGCGACTACGCCCTCTTTCTGTCCGGCGTCTTCCGCCCCCACGTCGAGGCCGGCGGACACCTCTCCTACTACCTGAGGGAAGGGGGCGAGAGCTACCGGCTCGTGGGCGAGCACCTGCAGCTGGCGGGCGCCCGCCAGGCCCGCCTCTTCCGGGGCATGGCCGACCGCTTCGAGGAGCTGTCGGGGACCCTCGACTACCTGCGCAAGGTGCACATGGCGCCGGCCCTGCACGGGCATCCGTACGGCGCCGCCCTCCGCGGCTTCGAGGTGGACGGCGCCGGAGAGTCCTGACCCCGGCGGGGCATCGGCCGCGGGGGACGCAGCGGCCCCGGCACGCCATCCACGGATGACCCAGGTCCTGCCT
Source organism: Candidatus Latescibacterota bacterium (assembly GCA_964291625.2). Taxonomy (GTDB): domain Bacteria; phylum Latescibacterota; class UBA2968; order UBA8231; family UBA8231; genus UBA8231. The sequence goes on from OZ220089.1 coordinate 2,644,250, forward strand.
CCCCTGCCGCGCATCACGCCGCGCGGCGTCCTCCTGACGGCGGCGGCCTGGCTGCTCTACACCGTCGCCTTCGAGATCTACTTCGCCGTCATGCTGGGGGCTCCCCTCGGCGCCTCCCTTCCAGGCCGCGCCATCGGCAGCGCCTGGATGGGGCTCTACAGCGTGCCCGTCTGGCTGGTCGTCATCCGGGGCCTCGACCGGTCCGCCTGGGGCTGGCGGGTCCTGGCCCACGCGATCCTCTGCCCGCTGTACGTGGCCGCCAACTGGTACACCATGGACCTCATCTCCCGATGGATGTACGGCGCGCCGATCGCGCCCGCGGACCTGGTGATCTGGCAGTTGCTGGGGTTCGTGTTCACCTACATGGTGCAGTTCGGGCTGTTCCACATCGTCCGGGCCGGGCAGAAACTGCGCTGGCGTGAGAGCCGGCAGGCGGCGCTGGAGCGCCTGCTGCGCGAGCAGCAGCTGGCGGTCCTGCGGTCGCAGCTGAACCCGCACTTCCTGTTCAACAGCCTGAACACGATCAGCGCCGTCCTCGGCCAGGACGCCGAGAAGGCGCGCCGGCTGATCGCCCGACTGGGAGACGTGCTGCGCTACGCCGTCGATTCCGTGGAGCGGGATACGGTTTCCCTGGCCGAGGAGTGGGCGCTGACGCGCAGCTACCTCGAGGTCGAGCAGGCGCGTCTCGGGGAGCGGCTCGAGGTGCTGGCGGAGATGGCCGGTCCTGTCCTCACGTCCGAGGTGCCTCCCATGATCCTGCAGCCGCTGGTGGAGAACGCCATCGTCCACGGCGTCGCTCCCCTTCCCGAGGGCGGGCGCCTGCGGGTCTCGGCGGATCAGGCGGCGGACCGGGTGGTGCTCGCGGTGAGCAACACCGGGGCGGTCGTTGCGGGCGATGCCGCCCTCTGGGAGTCCCGGGGCACCGCCCTCAGGAACATCCGGACCCGCCTGCGGACCCTGTACGGGGACGGGGCGGAGTTGCGGTTGTCGTCACCGGCCGCGGGTGGATTCGAGGCGGTGGTTCGCCTGCCGGCCAGGGGCTCGCATGACTGAGGAGACCACCGCTCTCATCGCCGACGACGAGGCCCCCGCCCGCGAATTGCTGGCCGAGTATCTCGGGCGCTTCCCGCAGATCCGCATCGTGGCGGTCTGCGCCGACGGGGCCCAGGCCGTGCGAGAGATCGACCGCCACCGGCCCTCCCTGGCCTTCCTCGACATCCACATGCCGGCGCCGACCGGTCTGGAGGTGCTGACGCGGGTCCGCCACCTCCCCCGGGTGGTCTTTACCACCGCTCACCCCGAGTTCGCCGTCCAGGCCTTCGAGGTCAACGCCGTCGACTACCTGCTGAAGCCGTACGACTTCGAGCGCTTCGTGGCCGCCGTCGACAAGGCCCTGAAGGCGTCCCACGGCAGCGAGCTGGATCGCCTGGTCTCCCTGCTTCACGATGCTCGGAGGCGGGAGGCGCCCGGACAGCTCTTCCTCAAGGTTTCGGGGAGAATCGTCGCCGTTGCCGTCGACCAGGTCCGCTGGCTCCAGGCCGAGGGCGACTACACCCGCGTCCACACCCGGGGCGGGTCCCACTTCGTCAGCGAGGGTCTGGGCGGCCTGGAGGCGCGGCTCGACCCCGGCCGGTTCATGCGCGTCCACCGGTCCGCCATAGTCGCCATCGAGGCCCTCCGGGAGCTGACCAGCGACGGCGACGGAGGCTACGTGGCCCGCCTCGACGACGACACCGAGGTGAGGGTCTCGCGAACCCACGCGGCGAAGCTGCGCAGCCTCGCGGGCTGATCCCGGTCGACGGGCCCCGGGCCAGGTCCTCGCGGGCGCGGGCTCTCGGTGGCTTGCTCGCCACGGAGGTGTCCGAGGCCGCCGAGGCCAGGGACGCAGCGAAGCTCCGCAGCCTCGCGGGCTGATCCCCGTCATCGTCACCCGGAGCAGGTCCTTGCGGGCGCGGCGATCCCGGCCACCCGGCCAGGAGATGTCCGAGGCCCCGGCGGTCAGGGACGCAGCCGCCGCCGCGTGACGATCTCCCGATAGGCGGCGGCGCTCTCCTTCCACAGCCGCTCGTGGCTGTCGAAGTCGACGTGGATCAGCCCGTAGCGGCGGCTGTAGCCCGCGGTGTACTCGAAGTGATCGAAGGCCGACCAGACGATGTACCCGTCCACCGGGACACCCGCGGCCAGCGCCCGGTGAACCTGGCGCAGATGATCCTTAAGGAAGCGGGTCCGGAGGGCGTCGTGAACCCGCCCCTCCACGACGCGCTCGTCGGCCGGACCGAAGCCGCAGCCGTTCTCGGTGACGATGAGCCGCGTTGACCCGTAGTCCCGCGCGAGCCTGGTGAGCAGGTCGTGCAGGCCCTCGGGGTACACCTCCCCGAGGACGGAAGTCACCGTATCCGGGTCGGCGAGCACCTCGATGCCGAACCGGTGCGAGCCCGGCCGGTGGCGCACGCGCCGGGGGGCGTAGTAGTTGACGCCGATGAAGTCCGGCGGCACCCGGGCCAGGGACGAGATCTCCTCCAGGTCTGCGGTCAGTCCCGCCGCGCGGTAACGGGTGAGCACGTCCTCCGGATAGGAGCCGCGAAGCACGGCGTCGAGGAACCAGCGGTTGAGGATGCCGTCCTCCAGCCGCGCCGCCGCGAGATCCTTCGGCCGCTCCCCGGCGGCGTACACGGGAGAGAGGTTGAGGGCGATCCCGATCCGGCCCGGCAGTCCCGTCTCGCGGAAGACCTCCACCGCACGGCCATGGGCCAGCAGGTGGTTGTGGGTATCCACCGCCTGCGCGGCCAGCGCCTCCCCCGGCACCGGGACGAAGCGTCCCGGCCGGGCCGGCGGCAGCAGCCCCTTGGCGATGCTGCCGATGTACATCGTCTCCATGTACGGCTCGTTCAGGGTGATCCAGGTGGAGACCCGGTCTCCGTAGGCCTCGAAGACGACCCGGGCGTACTCTGCGAACCACTCGGGAGAGCGCGGATTCCCCCAGCCGCCCCGGCGCCCCAGCTCGAGGGGCAGGTCCTGGTGGTAGAGGGTGACCACGGGCTCGATGCCGGCCGAGAGCAGGGAGTCGATGACCGCGCCGTAGTGCTCGAGACCGGCCTCGTTCACCGGGCCGACCCCTCCGGGAAGGATCCGCGACCAGGCGATGGAGAAGCGGTAGGTGTCGATCCCCAGGCGGCGGAGATGGTCGATGTCCTCCCCGTAGCGGTGGTAGTGGTCGATGGCGACGTTGCCCGTCGCACCCCCGGCGATGCCGATCTCGTTGGTGTAGAAGTCGAGGACGGACAGGCCCTTGCCGTCCTCCTGCCAGGCGCCCTCGACCTGGTAGGCCGAGGTGGCGGCGCCGAACCGGAAGCCCTCGGGGAACGCGAGGTCGGGGCCGGGTCCGGAGCCGCGCTGCAGAAGGCTGCAGCCGGTGCAGAGGAGCAGCATCGAGATGGACGAGGGCAGGGAGCGGGACATGGCATCTCTCCGTGATGGGTTGCCCACGAGCCTACGGAGAGGTGTGCCCGGGTCCACCCCTTTTCGATGAACGGCGTCAGCGCCCGATCAGCGGCGGGTCCAGGGCGCCGAAGGGAGGTGCGGACGATCGATCCAAGGGGGTTTCCGCCGGTGCGCCCCCTGGACCTGGACCCTACCTTTTCGACCTTCGAGGGTTGATTGAGCCGGGCCCGAGCCTGCCTGGGCCCGCAACGAGAGGAGGACATCGGTGCTGAGACTGATCGCCTTCTTCCTCGAGCACCGCGGGCGGCGCCGGGGCATCGTGCGGCTCCTGTGGGTGCTCTCCGCCTTCGTCCTCACCATCATCCTCTACAGTGTCCTCTTCCACCTGCTCATGCTCGAGGAGGGCAAGTACTTCTCCTGGTTCGACGGGGTGTACTGGACGCTCACCACGATGTCCACCACAGGCTTCGGGGACATCACCTTCGAGGCCGTTCCCGGGCGGGTCTTCACCGCAATCGTGCTCGTCAGCGGCACGCTCTTCATGCTGATCCTGCTGCCCCTCACCTTCCTGCAGTTCTTCTGGATGCCGTACATGGAGGCCCAGGCCCTGAGGCGCCGCCCGCGCAAGCTCGACGCCGGCACCCGCGACCACGTCATCCTGGTGCAGCACGACGCCATGTCGATCGCCCTGATCGAACGGCTCGTGCAGTTCCAGTACTCGTACGTGCTGATCGAGCCCGACCCTGCCGAGGCCGCGCGCCTGGCCGACGAGGGGATCAACGTGATCCTCGGCGACCTCGACGATCCCAGGACCTACCGGGGGGCGCGGGTGGCCGATGCCGCCCTCGTGGTCGCCGCCCGCTCCGACGAGATGAACACGCAGATCGCCTCGACGGTGCGCGCCATCTCCGAGAGCACGCCGATCATCGGCACCGCCGACCTGACGGCCTCGGTGGACATTCTCGAGCTGGCGGGGTGCGACCACGTCCTGCAGCTGGGCGACCTGCTGGGCGAGTCCCTGGCGCGGCGCACCACGGCGGGAGACGCCATGGCCCACGTCATCGGCGAGTTCGGCCAGCTGCTGATCGCCGAGGCGACGACGACGAACACGCCCATCGTCGGCCAGACCCTGGTCGAGGCGGACCTGCGCAGGAAGGTGGGGATCCACGTGATCGGCGTCTGGGAGCGGGGGCAGTTCCAGCCGGCGCGGCCGGAGACCCGCATCACCACCCAGACCGTCCTCGTCCTGGCCGCCGACCAGGGCCAGCTCTACCGCTACAACAGCCTTTTCGCCATCTACAACCAGTCCGCAGAGCCGGTGATCATCATCGGCGCCGGCCGTGTCGGCCGCGCCGTGGCCCGCTCCCTGGAGGAGCGCAACGTCGACTACTGCATCGTCGAGCGCGATCCGGAGGCCGCCGGCGACGCCGGAAAGATGGTGGAGGGCTCAGCGGCGGAGCTGGAGGTGTTGGAGGAGGCCGGCATCCGGACGGCGCCGGCCGCGGTCCTCACCACCCGGGACGACGACACCAACGTCTACCTGGCCATCTACTGCCGAAAGCTGCGGCCCGACATCCAGATCATCGCCCGGGCCAACCAGGAGCGGAACGTGCAGACCCTGCACCGGGCCGGCACCGACTTCGTCATGTCCTATCCGTCCATGGGGGCGCGGGAGATCACCAACCAGCTGCAGCGAAGCAGCACCCTCACCATCGCCGAGGGACTGGGGGTGCTCCGGCTGCCGGTGCCCCGGGGCCTGGGCGGCACCAGTATTGCGGGGTCGGAGATCCGTCCGCGGACCGGGTGCTCGGTGGTGGCGGTCAGCCGGGACGGCTCGACCAGCGTCAACCCGGATCCGACCGAGGCCCTGCCGCCGGGCGGCGAGATGATCCTGATCGCCACGGCCGAGGGCGAGCGCCTCTTCCTCAAGGAGTTCGGCGGGGACTGAACCACCCGGGCCGCCCTCGGGCGCAGGGGCGGGTCAGCGGCGGTTGGACTCCTGCTTGAGCCAGTAGCGGATGCCTCTGCCGGCGTGGGGCTCCCCCGCGTAGCGCGGAATCACGTGCAGGTGGGCGTGGAAGACCGTCTGTCCGGCCACGGCGCCGCAGTTCCATCCCAGGTTGTATCCCTGCGGGCTGTGCCGGGCATCGAGGAAGGCCCTGACCTCGGCCAGGAGTGAGAAGGCCGAGGTGATCTCTTCCGGTGTGAGTTCGAAGACCGACGGCCGATGGGCTCTCGGGACGATGACCCCGGACCCTTGCAGGATCGGGTGCTTCAGATCGATGGAGAGACTCGATCCGTTCTCGAGCGGTGTGGGTTGGTCCTGGACCAGGGGGGGACAGAAGGGACAGCTCACGGCCGGCCGCCCTCAGCCTTCCCGCTTCAGCTCCGCGACGCTGTCGCGCACCGTCTCGACGAGCTGGTCCACGTGCTCGCCCTCCAGGGGCAGGGAGATGCTGCCCCCCGCCCGCCAGTAGATCCCCCGGTTCAGCAGGCGCAGGTGCAGCCAGCGCTGCAGCTGCGCGTCGTCGGCCGCCGCCTCGCGGTAGTTGCGCGGCGGCTTCTCCAGGAAGTAGACGCGGAAGATCGAGCCGGCCACGACCACGCAGGCCGCCAGGCCCAGCCCGGCGAAGGTCCGCTCCAGCCCCCGGGCCGCGGCCTGCGCCAGCTCCGAGATCCGCTCGTAGGCGGCGGGGGTCATCGTCTCCAGTGTGACCTTCCCCGCGGTCAGGGCGAAGGGGTTGGCGTTGAACGTCCCAGACTGCGGGATCCTCGCCCCCTCGCGGGGATCGTAGAGGGCCATGACCTCCTCGCGGCCCCCGAAGACGGCTCCCGGGGTGCCGCCGGCGATGACCTTGCCGAGGCAGGTGAGGTCGGGCCGCACGCCCAGGTGCTCCTGCACCCCTCCCGGCCCCATGCGGAAGCTGACGATCTCGTCGAAGATCAGGAGCGCCCCGGCCCGGTGGGTCGCCTCGCGCAGGCGCTCGAGGAAGCCCTCCTCGGGCAGGGCCAGCCCCGCCGCCGTGGACAGGGGATCGACGATGACGGCCGCGAGCCGGCTGCCGTGCTCGGCGAGCAGGGCCTCGACGGCGCCGGCGTCGTTGAAGGGCAGGACCACCACGTCCCCGAGGGCGGCCGAGGAGAGACCGGCCGTGGACGCCACGGAATGCGGGGTCTCGGCGGGACCCAGCTCCGGACCGACCGGCGGCAGGTAGCTGACCATGGCGTGATCGTCGACGCCGTGGAAGGCACCCTCGAACTTGGCCGTCCCCGTGCGCCCGGTGAAGGCGCGGGCGGCTCTCAGGGCGTTGATCACGGCCTCGGAGCCGGAGCTGCAGAACCGCAGCCTCTCCAGCGACGGCAGCCGCCGGCGGATGAGCTCCGCCATCTCGACCTCGAGGGCCGTGGGGCGGCTGAACCCGGTGCCCCGGCCCACGGCCTCCCGCAGGGCCGAGATCACGGCGGGATGGGCGTGCCCGAGGATGAGGGCGGTGTTGTTGTTGACGAAATCCAGCAGCCGGTGGCCGTCGAGGTCGTGGAGCCACACGCCCTCGCCCCGCTCGGCGTACAGGGGGAAGGGAGGCATGTGCACGCCGGTGCGGGTGTTGCCGCCCGGCAGGCTGCCGGCGGCGCGGGCGAACATCGCCGCCGAGCGCGGGTTGCGCTCCGCGAAGAGGGCCTCCTCCTCGGCGCCGGCGGCGGCCAGCGCCGGGCGGTCGATCCTGCCGGCGGCGGCCCGGGTCACGGGGCTTCCTCCTCGGCGCCGCCGGCGGGCGCGTCCAGCCGCCGGATCCGTCCCGGGGGCGGCGGGGTCACCGTCCCCTGCCGGCCGGCGTAGCGGATCTGGGCGTCCACGATCTGCACCTCCGTGTTGGTCCACTCCACCTCGCGGTCGAAGAATCGGTCTCCCCGCACGACGATGTAGTCCTCGGCGGCCAGGGTGTAGGTGCGTTCCAGGTCGAGGTCGTGCTCGACCACCCGCCGGCCCTCGGGCCGCGACCGGTCGACGGCATAGGAGAGGCCCGCCACCTGCATGGGCCGCTCCTTGCCGTCGCGGACGTCGAACTCGAGGATGGCGAGGACCTCGGCGCCGGTGAGTTCGAAGGTGTAGAGCTCGTCGCGGAAGTTCATGCGGAAGATGGCGCCGATGGTGATCTCCCCTTCCTCCAGGGGCTGGCGGATGCCGTCGTTGTTCTGGAAGGCGATGTCGGCGCCGGTGGCGAAGAGGATGGAGTCGCAGAACCAGTTGCCGAGGGCGGTGTCGTACCAGGGCCCGGTGAGATCCTCGTTGGAGAGGGTCGAGGCCGCCGTGGCCACGGGAGGCACCGACTCGCACGCCGACGGGTCCCCTGCCCGCCAGAGGCCCGCCTCGTCCCGTTGCAGGCACAGCTCGTCGCCGCCGCCGAGGGCCACCTCGGCGCCGTCGATCCACACCGCCGCGGAGTCGAGCCCGGCCAAGGGGCCGGTGCGGTTCAGGCGGAAGGCGGAGAGGTTGTCGGTGAGGATCCGGGGGGCCGGTCCCGTGAGGTCGATGGTCAGCTCCATCGGGTTGGCCCACATGACCGCCCGCTCCATCCCCGCCCACTCGGTCTGCCCGTGGGCCGGCAGGATGGCGGAGAGGAACAGGTGCCCGGGACGGGTCTCGTCCACCTGGGCCCGGGCGTACCAGGGCAGGGTGCGGCGGCCCTCGTGAACCCGGACCTCCGTGGGCCGACCCGCTCCTTCGGGGGTGCGCCAGCGCAGGCCGAGGACGGTGTTGCCGTCGTAGCGCTCGTCCTCCTCCACCTCGCTCAGCTTGAGGCTGAAGTCGAAGCCGCCGCGCCGCTGCTCGGCGCGCACGAGCACCCGGTGGCGCCCCGGCGTCAGGTGGATGGGCACTCGCTCGCAGGGCAGGAAGTGACGCCGCCGGCCGCGGAACCGGTGGACCTGCCGCCCGTCGATCCAGACCGTCAGTCCTTCGTCCGACCCGACCCACACCTCGGCGGGCTCGTCGCGGGGGGCGTCGAACTCGGCGTAGGCGTAGACCACGCAATGGGTCGGGTCGGAGAAGTGGCGGTCGAGGTCGATCCGGTCGTCGTGGAAGTAGACGGGTCCCGTCCAGCCGCCGGCGCCGGGGCGGGGCGTCACCGACGGATCGACGCCGGGGTCGGTGACCGCGGGGATCGGCCCCTTGAGGAGCCAGGTGCGGTTGCCCATGCCGTAGCGGGCGTTCTCGTCCTGGTGCTTCTTCTCGAAGCGGAGGACGAGGGCCTCGAGGTCGCCCCGCACCCGGATGCGGTCGAGGTCGGCCACGCCCAGGCCGCGGCGCTGCCCCAGCTGCAGGAACTCCATGTCGGCGGGGTTCAGGCCCATCAGGCGCGCGGCCACGGCGTCGACGGCGAGCGGGTCGGGGCCGGCCAGGATCGTGTTGACGCGCACGGGGATCCCGCCCTCTTTGCGGATCCGTTCCCGCTGCATGCCGACGATGGCGTCGACCACGGCGAAGTCGACGCCGGCCACGCCGGCGAGGTCGACGATCGTTTCGTCGAGGGTTTGGGGCGCGTGCCACAGGCCGGGGCTGCCCGATTCCGGCGGCCAGCCTCTCAGCTTCGGCCAGCCGTACTTCAGACCCGGGGCGATGCCGATCAGGTTCTTCAGGGCCACGGTCATGCCCACGGCGCCGGTGATCTTCAGCACCGGCACGCTGATCAGGACCGATGCCTCCCGCACCGTCCGCGGCACCCAGTAGGTCGGGGCCGCCAGCGCCCCTCCCGGCGGCTCCACCTCGACGGCGTCGTCGTAGTTGAGGTCGACGATGCGCAGGTCGGCCCCCGCCAGGTCGGGGTCGCTGAGCAGGGCGCGGTACCCGGCCGCCTCGAAGCCGTCGCCGACCTCCACCTGGTCGAGCTGCCGGATCAGGTCGGCGCGCTCGGGCGGGATCCAGACGCCGCCCTCGGCGATCGTCAGCCGCGCGCCGGGCGCCCATTCGTGGACCGCCTCGAGGACCGCCTTGACCACGCGCCAGTCGGTGATGTCGCCCCGCACGTGCTCGACGTGCACGATGTTGACCTTGCAGACCACGTCGACGACGCCGTCGGGCCCCGGCTTCGCGGCCCGGACCAACTCGCGCAGTCCGGCCTGCTCCACGGCGGCGCGCACCATGGGGCGGACGTGGGCGGCGTAGTCGAGGGGACGGTCGGGGGGCGCCGGCGCCGGCAGGCCGGCGTCGTCGGAGCGCACCACGGAGACCACCGGCCCGGCGGAGGGCCAGGCGGCCGCGGCCATCGCCAGGACCAGGGCCGTGCTCGGGCCGAGGATCCGGGCGGCGGCCGGCCTCATTCGGCGTCGTAGTCGGTGAGGGGCCGCATCCAGATGTTGCGGAAGCGCGTGGGGTTGCCGTGGTCCTGCAGCTTCAGGGGGCCTTCCTCGTCGTGGGGCGAGGCGTAGGAGCTGGTGTTGCGGTGGCCCGTGGGGCCCATCGCCTCCTGGCGGTGGTGCAGCAGAAGGCCGTTGTGGAACAGGGTGAGGCGCGCCGGCTCCACCAGCCAGCCCTCGTCCCACCGCGGGGTCTCGAAGATGAGGTCGAAGGACTGCCACTCCCCGGGCGGGCGGCAGGCGTTCACGAAGGGCGGGAACTGGCCGTAGATCGAGCCGGCGCCGCCGTCGGCGTAGGTGGGGTTGTCGTAGCCGTCGAGGACCTGGATCTCGTAGAGCCCCATGAGGAAGACGCCGCTGTTGCCGCGGCCCTGGCTCTCGCCGACCACCTCGGACGGGGTCGCCCACTCGAGGTGGAGCTGGCAGTCCGCGAAGCGCTTGACGGTCTGCACGTCCCCGGTGCCGGGGACGACCTCCAAGTGGCCGTCCTCCACCTTCCAGGCCGCTTCCTCCCCCGGGTCACGGGCGCTCTCCCACTCGGACAGGCCGGTGCCGTCGAAGAGGACCACCGCGTCGGAGGGCGGCCCCCCCGGCGCGGCGGCGGGGGTGACGATGCGGGGATGCGGGCGCCGGCTGTCGTGGACGCGCCAGGGCTGTCCCGGAATCAGGTCGGTGTCGTCGTATCCAAGGCTTGCCATCGATCCTCCTTCAGGCCTCCCGGCCTCATTCGGCGTCGTAGTCGGTGAGCGGCCGTATCCAGATGTTGCGGAAACGCATGGGGCCGTGGTCCTGCAGCAGCAGGGGGCCTTCCTCGCCGTGAGGGGAGGCGTAGGAGCTGGTGTCGAGGTGGACCGTGGGGCCCATCGCCTCCTGGCGGTGGTGCAGGAGAAGGCCGTTGTGGAGGACGGTGAAGCGCGCCGGTTCCACCAGCCAGCCCTCGTCCCAGCGGGGGGTCTCGAAGAAGATGTCGTAGGACTGCCACTCCCCGGGCGGGCGGCAGGCGTTCACGAAGGGCGGGAACTGGCCGTAGATCGAGCCGGCGGCGCCGTCGGCGTAGGTGGGGTTGTCGTAGCCGTCGAGGATCGAGATCTCGTAGAGCCCCATGAGGTAGACGCCGCTGTTGCCGCGGAGCTGGCAGTCGCCGGTGACCTCGGCCGGCGCCGCCCACTCCAGGTGAACCTGGCAGTCCCCGAAGCGCTTGACCGTCTGTATGTCTCCCGTGCCGGGCACGACCTCCACGTGGCCGCTCTCCACCTTCCAGCCCGCCGCCTCCCCCGGGTTGCCGGCGCTCTCCCACTCGGACAGGTCGGTGCCGTCGAAGAGCACCACCGCGTCGGAAGGCGGCCGCCCCGGCTCGGCGCCGGGGGTGACGACGCGGGGCTGCGGACGCCCGCTGTCGTGAACGCGCCAGGGCTGCCCCGGAAGCATGGCGGTGTCGTCGAATATCAGCCTCGCCATGGTCCGTCTTCAGGCCGCCCGGCGCAGCACGTGCCCGGGGCAGCGGTCGGTGAGCGCGCCGCCGCTCACGGCGGCGACCCCGTTGACGTAGACGTGGTCGATCCCCAGCGGGAAGCGGTAGGGATCGTCGAAGTCCGCTCTCTCCCCCACGCTCTCGGGATCGAAGACGACGAGATCCGCCCAGGCGCCCTCGCGCAGCACGCCCCGTCCGTGGAGGCGGAAGCGCGCCGCGGCGTGGCCGGTGAGCTTGTGCACGGCCTGCTCCCAGGTGAGGGCCCCCTGGTCGCGGATGAAGTGCCGCAGGAAGTAGGGGAAGGCGCCGTACGACCGCGGGTGGTGCTTGCCCTCGGCCAGGACGCCCTCGGGAATGAGCGAGAAGCCGTCGGAGATCACGCCGCCGGCGTCGTGGCGGGCGATGTTGAGGAAGTCCTCCTCGCTCACGTCCTCGGCCAGCATCCAGGGCCGCGCCTCCTCCTCGACCAGGATGTCGAGGACGGCGTCGTGCGGGTCCTGGCCCCGGAGCCGGCCGATCTCGGCGAAGGAGCGGCCCGTCAGGTGGGCGTTGGCGTCGCCGGCGCTGCCGAGCCAGATGCGGTCCCAGGTCCCCTCCTTCGCGAGGTTGCGCTTGCGGCTGCCGCCGCTCTCGGCCCCGTGGGCGAGGGTGTCGGCCTGGATGGCGCGGCGCTGCTCCGGGTCGCGCAGCCGGCGCAGGAGCGCCTCGTCGCCGCCGTCGAGGGCCCAGGGCGGCAGCAGCGACTTCAGGGTCGTGGAGCCGATCGTGTAGGGGATGGCGTCGCAGCTGACGTCGACGCCGCGCTGCCGCAGGGCGTCGAGGTCGGCCAGCAGGCCGGCGGTGGCGCCCAGCATGGGGGAGCCCGGCTGCATGTGGGAGACGTGTCCGGCCACGCCGGCGCCCTCGGCCACGGCGGTCACCTCGGCCACGGCCTCGGCGATCCCCTTCGTCTGGTTGCGGATGTGGCTGGTGTAGATGCCGCCGAAGGGGGCGATGACCTGCCCGAGGGCGACGAGCTCGTCCAGCGGCGCGTACGGCCCGGGGGCGTAGGCCAGGCCGCTGGACAGGCCGACGGCGCCGTCCTCCATGGCCCGGGCGGTGAGCTGCCTCATGCGCTCCAGCTCCGCCGGCGTCGCCTCGCGGTCGTCCCAGCCCATGGCCGCCACGCGCACGTTCCCGTGGCCCACGAGGGCGGCCACGTTGGTGCCGATCCCCTGGTCCTCGAGGCGGGCGAAGTAGCCGTCGAAGCCGGTCCAGTCGCACTCGAGGCCGCGGGTCATGGCCGGATCCAGGGGCCCGTAGTAGGGCTCGTGGTCGCGGGTGGGGGCCGCCGAGACCCCGCAGTTGCCGACGACCTGGGTGGTGATCCCCTGGGCCACGGAGGAGGAGGCGCGCCCCTCCAGGAGGAGGGTGAGGTCGGAGTGGGTGTGGATGTCGATGAAGCCCGGGGCGACGAAGCGCCCGGAGGCGTCGATGGTGGACCCGGCCGAGGACCCGGCGAGATCGCCGACGGCGGCGACCCGGCCGTCCTGGACGGCCACGTCGGCGGCGCGCGCCGGGGCGCCGGTGCCGTCGAGGAGACGGCCTCCGGTGACGAGCAGATCGTACACGGGATCAGCGGCGGGCGATCAGGTCGTCGACCACCGCCGGATCGGCCAGGGTGCTGGTGTCGCCGATGCTGCCCATGTCGTTCTCGGCGATCTTGCGCAGGATGCGGCGCATGATCTTGCCGGAACGCGTCTTCGGCAGGCCCGGGGCCCAGTGGATGACGTCGGGCTGGGCGATGGGGCCGATGACGGCGCGCACCTGCTTCTTGAGCTCGTCCTTCAGCTCGTCGGTGTAGTCCTCGCCCGTGTTCAGGGTCACGTAGGCGTAGATGCCCTGGCCCTTCACCTCGTGGGGGAAGCCGACCACGGCGGCCTCGGCGACCTGGCCGTGGAGCACCAGGGCGCTCTCGACCTCGGCGGTGCCCATGCGGTGGCCGGAGACGTTGATCACGTCGTCGACGCGGCCGGTGATCCAGTAGTAGCCGTCCTCGTCGCGCCGGCAGCCGTCGCCGGTGAAGTAGTAGCCCTTGTACTGCTGGAAGTAGGTCTCCTCGAAGCGCTTGTGATCGCCGTACACGGTCCGCATCTGGCCCGGCCAGGGGGCCTTCATGGCGAGCACCCCGGAGACGCCGTCCCCGTCGATGGGGGTGCCCTTCTCGGGGTCGAGGACGACCGGCTCGATGCCGAAGAAGGGGAAGGTCGCCGACCCCGGCTTGAGGGCGGTGGCGCCCGGCAGCGGCGTGATCAGGATGCCGCCGGTCTCGGTCTGCCACCAGGTGTCGACGATGGGGCAGCGCTCCTTGCCGGCGTTGCGGTGGTACCAGCGCCAGGCCTCGGGGTTGATCGGCTCGCCCACGGTGCCGAGCAGGCGCAGGGAGGGCATCTCGTACTTGGCCGGCCACTCCTCGCCGGCGGCGGCGATGGCGCGGATGGCGGTGGGGGCGGTGTAGAACTGGTTGACCTGCCACTTCTCGATGATCTGCCAGTAGCGGTCGGGGTTCGGCCACGTGGGGATGCCCTCGAACATCATCGTCGTGGCGCCGTTGCCCAGGGGCCCGTAGATGATGTAGGAGTGGCCGGTGACCCAGCCGATGTCGGCGGCGCAGAAGTAGATGTCGCCGTCGTGGTAGTCGAAGACCAGCTTGTGGGTGACGGCGGTGTAGACCATGTAGCCGCCGACGTTGTGCTGCACGCCCTTGGGCTTTCCGGTGGAGCCGGAGGTGTAGAGGATGTAGAGGGGGTCCTCGGCGTCCATGACCTCGCAGGGGCAGTCGGCCGAAGCGCCCGCCATCACGTCGTGCCACCACTCGTCGCGGCCGGCCTTCATCTCCACGGCGAACTCGCCCTCGGCCCTGACCCGCTCGACGACGATGCAGCTGGTCACCGGCTGGCCCATCTGCCTCTCCGCCTCGTCCATCGCCTCGTCGGCGTTCGGCTTGAGCAGGATCGGCTTGTCGCCCCGGTGGGTGCCGTTGCAGGTGATCAGCACCGTGCAGGTGGAGTCGGCGATGCGGTCGGCCAGGGAGTCGGCCGAGAACCCGCCGAAGACGATGGAGTGGACGGCGCCGATGCGGGCGCAGGCGAGCATGGCCACCGCCAGCTCGGGGATCATCGGCATGTAGATGGAGACGCGGTCGCCCTTCTTCACGCCCTTCGACTTGAGGACGTTGGCGAAGCGGCAGACCTGCTCGTGCAGCTGGCGGAAGGTGAGGGTGGCGTCTTCGTCGGGGCGGTTGCCCTCCCAGATGATCGCCGTCTGGTCGCCGCGGTCCTCCAGGTGCCGGTCGAGGCAGTTGTGGACGATGTTCGTCCGGCCGCCGTCGAACCAGCGGATGGAGACCGGGCCCCGGTCCATGTCGTAGTTGTAGTCGCGGACCGTGTGCCACTTCTCGTACCAGTGGAACTCCTCCGCCTTCGCCGCCCACCAGGCCTCGGGATCGGCGATCGAGCGCCGGTACTCGTCGAGGTAGGCCTGGTGGCTGCCCACGTGGGCGCGGCCGCTGGCGGCGGGGGGCGGGTAGAGCTGGTCTTCGCTCATGGGGAGATGGCTCCTTGCTGGGGATTCCGGTGAAGCCGGGGTAATATCCGCAGACCCCGACCTCAGGAAAAGAGGCGCCGCCGCAGCCACATGAGACCCACCAGGGTCTTGGCGTCGGCGATCCGTCCGGCGTCCAGGGCGGCCCAGACCTCCTCCTCCGGCCACTCCAGGACCTCGATGCTCTCGCCCTCCTCCTCGAGCCCGCCGCCGGGGCCGCGGCGGCGGCCGGCGCTCACCGGCGCGTAGTAGAGAAGATCCGCTCCGAGGACCCGCCCGGGGTGAGGTAGAAGCTGCCGATCGGCTCCAGGCGGTCCACCTCGTAGCCGGCTTCCTCCAGGCACTCGGCGCGGGCCACATCCTCGGGGTCCTGGCCCCGGGAGACCGTCCCCGCCACCAGCTCGTGCAGCCAGCCCGGACCCTTGTCCCAGGTGGAGAAGCGGAACTGGCGCACCAGCACGACGACGCGGCGCTCGGGGTCGTGGAGCACCACCGCCGCCCCGTCGCCGCGGTCGACGTTGAGCCGCGTCAGGGGCGGGCTCATGGAGCCGTCGGGACGCTCGTGGCTGAGGTCGACCTCCTCGACGCTGAAGAAGCGGTCGAGCAGGGTCCGGCGGCCGTGGACCTCGACGCGGCCCATCCTCAGGCGACGCCGCCGAGGATCTGCACCGTCACGGCCTCGCCCGCGGCGGCGGCCTGGTCCGGGTCGAGGACGACGATGCCGTTGGCCCCGAGCATGGAGGTGAGGATGTGGGAGCCCTGGGCCCGGTGCGAGGTGCTGGCCGTCAGGCGGCCGCCGCCGTCGAGGCGCAGCCGCGCCCGCAGGAAGTTGCGGCGGTCGCCGTCGTTGGCCACGTCGTGCTCCATGAGGGCCGTGCTCTCCGGCAGGGGCCAGCGCTCCGGCGGGTGGCCGGCGGCCTTGCGCACGGCGGGGCCGACGAACTGGAGGAAGGAGATCAGGCTCGACACGGGATTCCCCGGCAGGCCGAAGTAGGGCTTGCCCCGGAGCATGCAGAAGAACAGGGGCTTGCCAGGCTTCATGGCCACGCGCCACAGCACCTCCTCGGCGCCGAGGTCGTCGAGGACCTTCTTCACGTAGTCGTACTCGCCCACGGAGACGCCGCCGGAGGAGACCACGAAGTCGCAGGCGAGGGCGGTCTCCACCGAGGCGCGGATGGCGGCCTCGTCGTCGGCCACCGTCGGCAGCAGCACCGGCTCGGCGCCGCAGGCGCGGGCCACGGCTCCGAGGGCGGGGGTGTTGCTGTTGACGATCTGTCCCGGCCCCCGGGGCTGGTCGATCTCGACCAGCTCGTCGCCCGAGGAGAGGACGGCCACCGTGGGCCGGCGGCCGACGGGGACGAAGCTCTGCTGCACCGCCGCGAGGACCCCCACCTCGCCGGGGCCGAGCTCGACGCCGGCGCGGATCAGGGGCTCGCCCTCGCGCATGTCCTCGCCGCGGCGGCGGATGTTGGCGCCCTCCTCGTCCTCCGGAACCAGGACGTCGACGCGGTCGCCGTGGTCGCGGGTGTCCTCCACGCGGATCACCGTGTCGCAGCCCTCGGGGACCGGCGCGCCGGTCATGATGCGGCTCGCCTGACCGGCCTCCAGCCGCTTCTCCGGGACGCGGCCGGCGGGGATGTCCTCGATCACCGGCAGGGTCGCCGGGCTCTCCTTGGTGGCGGCGCCGACGTCGGCGAAGCGCACGGCGAAGCCGTCCATGGCCGAGTTGTCGTGGGGGGGGTTGTCGTACGGGGCCGCCACGTCGGCGGCCAGGACCCGGCCGAGGGCCCCGGTGAGGGCGACGCGCTCCGCTCCCAGGGGGCGGACGCGCTCCAGGACGGCGGCGCGCGCCTCCTCGACGGTGAGCATGGGTTGCTGGTGAGGTGCCGGCCGGGGCGGCCTAGGCGGGGGCCCTGTAGTAGGGGTTCTTGCCGTTGGCGTGGTCGGTGACGTCGTAGATCTCCTCGATCTCGGGCACCGACTCCTTGATCATCACCTCGATGCCCTGCTTGAGGGTGACGTCGGCCATGCCGCAGCCCTGGCAGCCGCCTTCGAGCTGGAGGTAGACGGTCTTCTCCTTCAGGTCGATCAGGGAGACCCGGCCCCCGTGGCCGGAGACGGCGGGGTTGATCTTCTCGTCGAGGACGTGCTGCACCCGGTCGAGGAGGGTGCCGTCGACGCCCTCGGGCAGGGTGCGGGGCCGCTCGATCTTGAATCCGGAGCCCATCAGGCCCTCGACGTAGTCGACGGTGGCCTCCTGCACGTTGTCGCCGCTGTCGGGGTCGACGTAGACGTCGAAACCGTCGTAGGGGATGACGGTGTCGTCGTCGCCCTCCTGGCCCTCGGCGATGAAGGCCATCCGGTAGTCGACTTTGAGGGGGGAGACGGAGGTCGCGCCGATGCGCAGGCCTTTGACCGGGTTGGGGCTCTTGCCGATGAGCTCGAGGATCTTGCTCTGCGCGAGGTCGGTAATCGTCAACATGGCCGGGGATTCACCAGGGTCCGGGTCGGGGGTTGCTGCTGTGGATGAGTGAACCTGAATTTACCTTCGAGGTGGGGTTCGTCAACGAAAGGCTTGAGATATGAGACAGAGCCTGGAGCAGATCCTGGAGGACTCGCGCTCGGAGGACGCGCTCCTGCGCCGGAGCGCCGCCCGCGAGTTGTGCCCCTGCGAGCTGAAGGCCGACCACCCCGAGGCCTGGTCCCGCGTCTTCGAGCTCACCCGGGACGACGACGCCCAGGTGCGGCGCATCGCCTTCCACACCCTCACCGACGGGTCGCCGCGGCAGCGCGAGGCCGACGTGCTGGCCGCCCTCGAGGGCATGTACGACGATCCCGATCTCCGCCTGCGGCGCAGCGTCCGCCAGCGCCTCGCCAGGTACCGCCGCTCCGGCCGGATCAACCACCACTAGAAGGGCCCTCCCGGGGGGCCTTGCCGCTCTCCGGGGGCCGGTTGATCTTTCCGGCATGAGCGAGCTCACCCGCCGCACCCTGGGCCGCACGGGCCTGGAGGTCACCCAGCTCGGCTTCGGGGCCGCCGAGCGCGGACTGCCCGATTCGGCGGACTTCGACGCCCGGGCCGCCGCCGTCCTGAACGCCGCCCTCGACGCGGGCGTCAACCTCATCGACACGGCCCCCGACTACGGCGCCAGCGAGGAGCGCATCGGCCGCTACGTCGGCCACCGCCGGCGCGAGTTCCACCTGGCCACCAAGTGCGGCTGCAACATCGACGGCGACGGCAACCGCCTGGACCCGGGCCACCTGTGGACCGCCGACCGCCTGCGCTCCAACATCGACCAGAGCCTCCGCCGCCTGCGGACCGACTGCGTCGACCTGCTGCAGATGCACAATCCCACCGTGGAGGATGTCGAGCGGGGAGGGCTGGTCGAGGCCCTGGAGGAGATCCGCGGCGCCGGCAAGGCGCGCTTCATCGGCGTCTCCTCCACGAACCCGCACCTGGCCGCCTTCGTCGCCTCCGGCGCCTTCGACGTCTTCCAGATCCCCTATTCCGCCCTCGAGCGCGAGCACGAGACGATGATCCAGGAAGCGGCCGACGCCGGCGCCGGGATCCTCGTCCGGGGCGGCATCAGCCTGGGGCACCGGGCCAACGAGGGGCGCCGGGCGACCTGGGAGAGGGCGGGCCTCGAGGAGCTCGCCGGCGGCATGAGCCGACACGAGTTCATCCTGCGATTCACCCTCGCCCACCCGGCGTGCCACACCACGATCGTGGGGACCACCAACCTCGACCACATGCGGTCGAACCTTGACGCCGCCCGGGCCGGCCCCCTGCCGCCCGATCTCTACGCCGAGGCCCGGGCGCGGCTGGCGGGCATCGGCGAGGTTCCGGAGGACGCGTGATCAACGAGCACGACGCCGGCCGGCGGGCGGAGCTGCGGGCGGCCGTGGAGGCCATGCCTCGGGTCGGACTGGCGGCCCTTCCAACCCCTTTCGAGCCCTGCCCTGGCCTGACCAAGGCGCTGGGGGGCCCGCAGTTGTGGGCCAAGCGGGACGACCTCACGGGCCTGGCCGCCGGCGGCAACAAGACTCGCATGTTCGAGTTCGTCCTGGGCCAAGCCGTGGAGGACGGGGTCGACACCGTCGTCGGCGGGGCGGCGGTGCAGTCGAACTACTGCCGCCAGCTGGCCGCCGCCTGCTCGCGCCTCGGCCTCGAGTGCCACCTGGTGCTGCGCAAGGTCCGCGGCGAGCGGGACCGCGAGGTGCAGGGCGGCCTGCTTCTCGATCTGCTCGTCGGCGCGCGGGTGGAGCTGGTCGAGGACGAGGGGAGCTGGGAGAGTCTCGGAGCCCGCATCCGCGAGAAGGGGCGGCAGCTGACCGCGGCCGGGCGCAAGGTCCATGTCGCCCGCGTCGGCGACGAGTCCGGCATCGGGCTGTCGGCGGTGGGCTACGTGGCCGCCACCCTGGAGCTGCTCGACCAGGCCGAGGCCGCCGGGGTCCGCATCGACGAGATCTGGCTCTGCTCCACCGACTCCACGCAGGCCGGCATCGCCCTGGCCCTGAAGCACCTGCGCTCGCCGATCCGCCTGGTGGGCCTGCCGGCCCTGCCGGAGCCGGTGACCTCGGGCTGGACCTTCGAGGAGTGCCTCTCGTCGGTGGCCAACGAGTGCGGGTCCATCCTCGGCCTGGGGACCACGGTCGAGCCGTCGGAGATGGTCAGCAAGGTCGATTACGTCGGCCCCGGGTACGCCGTCCTCACCGAAGGGGCCCGCGAGGCGATGCTGCTGGCGGGCCGGCACGAAGGCCTGCTCCTCGATCCGGTCTACACCTCCAAGGCCATGGCGGGCCTGATCGACCACGTCCGGCGGGGCCTCATCCCCGCCGAAGGCAACGTCGTTTTCCTGCACACGGGGGGGCTCCCCGCCCTCTTCGCGTACGCCGATTCCCTCGGTCTCGACGAGGCCCTGAAGTCGGGCTGATCCGGGCGCCGGTCCGCCGCCGGCGGGGCTCCTTCCGGAGGGCCGGTTTCTCTGGTGGCGGGGGGGGCGGGTCCGTAACTTGTCGAAGACCTCCGCTCTGCCCGGAGGTGCCCGGAGCAAGCAGCGTCTGGCCCGACCCTTTCCCTACATCGAGGAGGATACCTTGCAGCGTCTCGAGAGAGGACTGATCGCGTCCCTGCTGACAGGGGTTCTCCTGGCGGCGGGTTGCGGCGGGGACGATCCCGTGGAGCCGGAACCCGAGGCCGCCCCGCCCGATCTCACGGGCACCTATGCCCTCCAGTCCTTCGCATCCGCCGCTCTCACGGCCGGGAACCCGCTGACCCCGCCCGACGTGAGCGGCATGTTCACCGTGGAGCGGACATCCGTGGCGGGCGGCGAAGCCGCCGGGACTTTCGAGATGACGGTCTCGGTCCCCGACAGCGAGGGTGGAACCACTACGATCGTGGACCAGGGGACCTACAGGAATTACATGGACGGCCAGTTGGAGCAGGTCGGCGAGTTGTGGCAGACCCGAGGGACCTACGAGATCGACGGCAATACCCTGACGATCGAGGTCGCCGAGCCCGTCCTCGCCCTCTCGAAGACGGTCTGGCAGCGGCAGTAGAGTGACGCCCGGCCGCTTCCCATACTCGCGCCGGGTCTGCCTGGCCGCGCTCCTGGCCCCCCTCTGGCTGGGGGCCGGGGAGCCGACGACGATCCGCGGCCTCGTCGTCGACGGGGAGACGGGGGCGCCCGTCGCCGGCGCCCAGGTGCTGGTGCGCTCGACGCCGCTGGCGGCCCTGACGGACGAGGAGGGGCGCTTCGAGGTCGCCCCGCCCGGCGGCACGTACACCCTCGTCGTGGCGGCCGAGGGGTTCCGCACGGTCGAGGGCGTGATCGAGTCGGACCCGGAGGAGGACGGCCCCCTGCGGATCTCCCTGGAGCGGATGTTCTTCGAAGTCCCGGGCCTGACGGTCACGGCCAACCGCGGCACTTACCCCGGCGACGCTCCCACCTCCGTCGCCGTCATCACCGGCGACGAGCTGCAGCGGCGGGAGGCCACCAACCTGAACGAGGCCCTCCCCTTCGCACAGGGCGTGACCTTCAACGCCGGACAGATGGACATCCGCGGGTCCAGCGGCCTCTCCCGGGGCGTGGGCAGCCGGGTGCTCATGCTCCTCGACGGCCACCGGACGCTCTCGGGGGTGGGCTCGTCCATCGACTTCGCGGTCCTTCCGGTCCTCGACGTGGAACGCATCGAGATCGTCAAGGGGCCGCACTCGACCCTCTGGGGGACCAACGCCATGGGGGGCGTGGTCAACGTGATCACCCGGCCCCCGAGGCGGGAGGCCCGGACCGTGGTGCGCGGGTACTACGGCCTCTACGACACCCCCGCCGGCCAGCGCTTCGCCGACGGGCGTCTCGCCATGCAGGGGCTTCAGCTCCAGCACTCCCGGAGGATCGGGGACGTCCACGCGGCGGTCTTCGCGGCGCGGGAGAGCTCCGACGGTTTTCGCCAGAACGGCGGTCTGGACGGCTGGCGGCTGCGGGGGAAGGCCGTCCTCGGGGACTCGGCCACCCCGCTGAAACTGTTTGCGACCTGGAAGCGCGACGACATGGAGGAGTTCTTCACCTGGCTCTCCGGGGACCGCCGGCTGGAGATCGATCCCGACAACCTGGGCGACTGGAGGCGCGAGTCGGACCTGATCCTCGGTTTCACGGCCACGCCGCTGGTGACGCCCGGGCTCAAGCTCGAGCTGCGGCCCCAGATCCAGCACTTCCGAGGCCGCAACTACTTCGGCGACCCGGACGACCCGGACCACAACGACGACTTCCACCGCTCCACGCGCTACGGCACCGATCTGCAGCTATCGGTCTTCACGGTGGGCCGGCACACGGTGACGGTGGGCGGCGAGGCGGCCTACACCGGCGTGGCGTCGAACTTCCTGGAGCCGAGCCCGGAGGTGACCGATCTGGCCTTTTTCGGCCAGGACGAGATCGAGCTGGCCGAGGGGTTGCGGGGCTCGGTCGGAATCCGGCTGGACAGGCACAAGGCCTCCTCCGCCGAGAGGGACCTGACCCTCAACCCGAAGGTCGGGATCGTCTACCGCCCCTCCCCGCGTCTGAGCCTGCGCAGCTCGCTGAGCCGCGGCTACCGGGCGCCGAGCGTCTCCGAACAGTACACCTCGACGGTCGTCTTCGGTTTCCGGGTCGTGCCGAACTTGGAGCTGCGCGG
The DNA here is from genome assembly GCA_964291625.2 of Candidatus Latescibacterota bacterium. GTDB lineage: Bacteria > Latescibacterota > UBA2968 > UBA8231 > UBA8231 > UBA8231. The sequence goes on from OZ220089.1 coordinate 2,666,268, forward strand.
CGAGTCCGCGTGGGCCGGGGAGGTCGGGGCCACCGTGAGCCCCGGCGGCCGGCTCTGGCTCGACGCGGGCCTCTTCTGGAGCGAGTACTCCGGTCTGATCGAGGTAGCCGTCGCGCCCGACCAGCTCTACACCTTCCAGTTCCGGAACGTCGTCGAAGCCAGGATCCGGGGGATCGACACGGGGTTTCGCGCCGAGCTGGTCCCCGACAGGCTCGACTTCCAGACGAACTACCTCTTCCTCGATTCCACGGATCTGGGCACGGGCCGCAGGCTCGCCTACCGCTCGCGTCACGTCGTCACCACCACCCTCTCCGGCTGGGACGACGTGGTCGCCCTCGACGTGCGCTACCGCAGCCGGCCCGAGGCGGTCCTCCTCTACCCCCTCGACGAACGCAGCGCCTTCACCGTGGTCGACCTGCGGTTGAATCTCGAGGTCATGGGCATGGACCTGCAGGCCCGGGTCGACAACCTGCTTCAGGCCGAGTACGTGGACGTGCAGGAACGGAACCCGGGCGCCTCACGGAGCCTCCGCACCACCCTCACCTCCCGCTTCTGATCCCGCCGCGCAGGGCGGGCCCCTGACACCCGTCCCCGCGGACCGGGGTCACTCCTCGACGAAGGCGGCCGCTCCCAGGAGCCGGACCTCGTCGCACGGCACGGCGGGATAGTCCCGCACGGTGATCGACCTCTCGGAGGCGCTCTCCACGTCATAGCCGGTGTCCGCTGCCAGCAGCCAGGTCCCGGGAAGGCTCTCGGGGTCGGGCGCGGCTTCGGCGAGGCGGAAGGTGCGGCCCTCCACCGAGGCGACGCGCAGGGGACCCTGCGCGCGGTCCAGGGTCAGGGTACGGCCGCCGCAGCGCAGGGCCGTGCCGCACAGCAGGAAGGCCCGCCGCAGATTCCCCCCGTCGTCCACGGAGGCGAACCCGAAGCGGCCCTCGATGGAGAGCGGCCCGACCTCGTGGGCGCCGCCCCCCGGCGCCGAGAGGATGTAGTCGGTGCATCCCCGCCGCTGGACGGCGACGCCCAGGGCGCCGGTGGCGGGGTCGTCCAGCAGCAGCCGGGCGCCGCGCACGGGGGACTCCTCGACATAGGGGGTGATGACCGCGGTGAAGCGGCTGACCAGGTCCGCGTCGCCGCGGCGCTCGGCCAGGACCTGCTGCACCGGCGGGGCGTGGAGCTGGTCGCCGGTGTCCGAGCGCCAGCCGGGGGCATCCGCCAGGAGCAGCCGGTCCACGGGGTTGAGGAGGGTCAGGTCCATGCGCACCTCCTCGTTGAGCCAGGTGGCGGTGAAGGGCTGCCGCGGCCGGCCGGCGCGCAGGTTGTCGAGCCACTCGATCTCCTCGTCCACCGGCTCCAGGTCGACGCCTTCAAGGCCGGCCAGGCCTCCGTTGCAGTGGAAGCCGTACTGGTGCAGCCGGCCGCCGTCGACGCGGAAGAAGTCGACGGCATAGGTCCCGCCGGGGACATGGACGAGGGTGCAGGTGCGCTGGTAGCGTCCGCACTGCTCGTACTGCCCGGCCGAGGCCTGCACCACCTCGACGCCGGCGCCCGTCCCGAACAGCTCCAGGGCGGCGGGCTCGGTGGCGCCCCTCTGACTCGCGGCGTCCACGGTGACGATGTTGTGGGAGAGGGTGCTCCGGGTCCACGCGTTCCTCGGATCGTCCCAGATGTAGCCGCGGTCGGCGGCCATCTCCTTCCCGTGGGCGATGTAGATGAGGCCCAGGCTGTCGTAGTGGCGGTGGCCGCCGCAGGCATAGCCGTTGAGGTACAGGGCCGTGTGCCCCTCCGGGTCGCCGCCCCGCAGGACGGCCACGTGCCAGCCCGGGAACCACTCGGTGCGGCGCGGCAGGCCGGTCTCGCCCGCGGCCGTCAGACCGGGGTCCCGGTGCCACAGGGCGTACTCCGTCCCCTTCTCCGCCAAGGGCGCGCCCTGGGCCTTCTCCAGCAGGCCGGCGTAGCCGCCGCCGTAGTGGGCGGCCAGGACCTCGGCGTGGATGGGGTCGATGCCCTGGCCGTCGTGGGAGTCGCCGATGACGGGGTCCTGCAGGTTCGGGTCGAGCATGCGCACCATGCTCTCCAGGGCCAGGCGGTAGCGGTCGAACCGCTGGAAGGGATCGAGGTCGTCCAGGCGGGTCCCGCTCTCCGTCGCGTAGCCCTCCGGGTCGGAGTATCCAGTGAGCATCTCCGGGATCTCGCGCAGGAGGTTGAGGTGCATGGAGGAGTACCCCGGCGACTCGGTGCAGAAGCCGTCGAAGTGGAAGGCCTCCTCCAGCAGGGCCTCGAGGCCCTCGATGGCACGGCGCACGCTCTCCGGCTTCTCGAAGAGGATGCCCGCCGCCGCGCTCAGGGCCCGGCCGGGGCCGCACTTGTTGTTGATGGCGCTCCAGTTCTCGGTGTCGGCCCAGCCGGCCAGGATGAGGTCGTCGACGATGCGGCGGTCCATCTCCGGCGTGATCACCGGGGAGCCGTCGTCGTGGAGGGCCCCGCGGATCAGGTCCCAGGCGAGGGTGGCCGAGAGGATCATCCGGCCGTCGGAGCCGCTGCACCCCATGCGCCCGGCGCCCCAGAAGCCGTTGTTGAGGACGGCGTGGTCGCCCTGGAGATGGCGGCCCTCGAAGGCGGTGATGATCGTCTCGGGGGGGAAGCGCCCGGCCGGCGGATGGGCGCCCATGGCGGCGGCCGCCTCCCCCGGGGGGCAGTCGGCGACGGTGCCGTCGTAGGAGTGGAAGAGCCAGGTGGGATAGCGCCGCGCCAGGCAGTCCATGATCGACGCCGACCAGCGGGCGCAGGCGGCGTCGCCGGTGAGGGCGTAGAGCTTGGCGAGGGGCAGCATCTTCTCGAAGCACCAGTTGATCTTCATCGAGCGGATGATGCCGGTCCAGCTCGTGTGCACGGGCCAGTTCACCCACTTGAAGGCGTGCCGGCCCGACCTGTCTTCGGGATGGGCGCGCTCCTCGTCGGTCAGGTAGAAGGTGAAGGTCTGGCCCATCCGGGGGGCGGTGACGCTGCCGGTCTCGGGATGGTCGTCGCTGGGGTACTCGGTGCTGCAGTACTTGCAGACCAGGCGGTCGGGCTCCCGGACATCCCAGTCGTAGATGCCGGTCTCCCCCATGGTGGAGAGCCGGTTGACGCAGACCGGACAGTTCTGGCCGTACTGGGGCCAGGGGGTCAGCTCGGGCATCATCGCCTCGACGAAGCCGGGGTCCTGCTCCATCAGGTAGGCCACCTGCTGCGTCCACCCTTCGACGATGGCCTGGGCCCACGGGTGGCGGGCCACGTTCTCCCGGGCCCTGTCGACGTTGAGCAGCGGCAAGGGGTCCTCCTTTTGTATCGACCGGCGCGCGCCCTTCAGCCGGCCCGTTTCAAAGATTGACGCTCGGGTTCCGCTGCGGTAACCTCGCGCCGGAAGGGCCCCCTGCGCCAACAACCGCCGGAGAAGCGGCCATGCCAGACTACGACTACCACTTCGACCGCGACGACCTCGATGCGGCTCTGTCCTGCCTGGACGAGCACGGCTTCTGCGTCATCCAGGGGATGATCGATGCGGACACGGTGGCGGCGCTGAAGGCCGGCATCGACCGCCACCTGGACCCCGACGGCGACCTGGGACCGGCGTCCAACCGCTACCACATGACCTTCGCAGAGGACAGCGAGGAGGTCTGGAGGCTGGTCGACAATCCCGCCTTCATGCGTTTCATCCGGCGGGTCCACGGCACCGAGGACCTCTGCCTGCACCGGTCGGCAGCCATCCTGCGCACCCCGGGCGAGGGCATGGGCGGCTGGCACCAGGACCACCGCGGGCACATCGCCCGCCCCCAGCGCGCCAACGACGTGCTCAACCGGTTTCCCATCCCCAGCGGCACCTGGTTCTACCTCAACGGCAGCGATCCCGGCCGCAGCGGCATCGCCGTCATCGAGAGGTCCCATCATCCCGACTGGGAGGGGCCGGAGGGGTACGCCATCGGTCCGGACCGCGTCGGGTTGCATCCGGAGGACGCCGCGCCGGACGCGTCGTACGACGGCATGTCCGTCCCCGGCTGCGTGCCGGTCCTGGCCGACCCGGGCGACCTCATCTGCTTCGCCGCCCTCACCTGGCACGCCAACATGGCCACCCGCGAGCGGCGTTATTCCTGCGGCATCGGCTTCCGGCCCAGGTCCTTCCGCATCGACGCGCCCTGGCCCCTGCCGGCCTCGGCCCGGGCCCTGGCCGAGCGGCTGCCCGACCGGCTCAAGCACTACATGGACGGATACGTCGGCTTCGACGGGGAGTGGCGGGCGGAGTAGAGCCGCCGGACTCGGCTCGCTCAGGCGCGGGGCCAGAACTGGTTCCAGGCGGTCATCCAGTCGCCAGCGCGGCTCTCGACGGAGAGAGGCCCCGTCGCCTCGACCCCGGGGCGCCCCTTGAAATCGGCGAGCTTGTCGACACTGGCCAGCTCGATCCGGATCGTCGTCGGCCGCTCGGGGACGTAGGGCCGGGTGCGGACCGGATCGGTGAGCGCCTTCCGGGCCGCCTCCTCGATCCGCTCCCGGACGCGGGCGGGCGCCAGCTGCCGGGCGCTGAAGCGGCTCAGGCCCTTCTTGACCGCCACCGTCGGGAGCGAGTCGCCGAGGAGGGCCCTGGCCTCCCGGCAGACGGCGGCGTCGCCGGTGACCAGGGCGACGGGGACCCCGTGGTGACCGTTGAGCGCCGCGTTGACGCCGGTCTCGCCCACGAGATCGTCGTTGAACCAGAGGTTCCGGTAGCGGACGCTGGAGATCGTGTGGCACAGCACCCCGTCGGGCGTGCCGTCGCGGGCGTGCATGCCGATGGGCAGACAGGCGTCGCACCCCGTCTCCCACATCTCGTCGTAGCGGCCCCACCCGTGGTGGGCGACCCACTCGCAGTCGGGGTGGATCTTGTCGGGGATGAGGGAGTTGAAGCCCCAGCCCTCGCCGGCGCCGTGGCAGTCGACGACGACGACCTCCGTCGCCCCGGCGGCCCTGGCTCCGCGCACGGCGGCATTGATCTCCTCCGTGTAGAGATGCCGCCCCTCCTCGAACATCGGGTCGCCGCCAGTCACCTGGTTCCACACGACGATGCCGCTCACCCCCTCCATGTCGGACATGATCAGCACGCGCATCGTCGCGGCCTCCCTTGAGCCGCCGCTCTATCTGGGTGATGAGGGTGGAGCGAGGAGGGCCTTGAGGGAGCCCCAGCCGGCGCCCTGGACGGCGGTGGGGCCGCTCACCACGAGGCGGACCACGCCGAGGTGCGGCCCCCCCGACCTCATGGCGGCGAAGTAGGTCCCGGCCCCGGCGGGAGAGGCGACGATCTGGTGAGCGCCGGCGTGGTGGATCTGCTCCCAGTTCAGGCCGCCGTCGGTGCTCAGGAATGTGATCGCCAGGATCAGGAGCGCTGTTCGACACGGTTTCATGGCCGACCTCCTTGCCACTGATCCCTGTCTGTGACGGAAGATCCGATCCGCATGTCCGCTCGGCAAGGTCCCCTCGTTGACCGTCGTCGTGGCGGGGAATAGGATCTCCGCCAACCCGCCGGGAGGGACCCCATGACGCCGGAACAGAAGTATCTCTTCGACCTGCAGGGCTTCGTCGTCCTCGAGGACGTGGTCCCGCGGTCGGTCATCGCGGCGTGCAACGAGGCCCTCGACGGATTCGAGGAGATGGACCCCGAGGACTACCCGCCCCCTCTCTGCCTCGGCACCGAGAAGACGGAGCAGGAGCTCTACATCTCCAACATCCTCGAAGCGTCCCCGGTCTTCGCCCCCCTGATCGACATTCCCGAGGTCCTCGACATCGTGGCCGGAGTGACCGGCGGGCCCTGGCGCCTGAACCACACCTACACGATCTACCGTTGGGGCGGCGGCTACACGGGCCTGCACATGCACGGCACGCCGATCATCCCCAAGTGCCAGTATCACTGCCGCAACGGACAGATGGTCTCGACCCTGACCAAGGCGGTCTTTCCCATGCTCGACTGCGATGTCGAGGACGGGTGCTTCGCCGTGGTCCCGGGCGCCCACAAGAGCAACTTCCCGCGCCCCTGGGGACACCATCCCGCCGAGACCCCGGTCCTCGCCCCGGTCCCCGCCAGAGCCGGAGACGCCATCGTCTTCACCGAGGCCCTGACCCACGGCTCGACGATCAACGTATCGGGCCGTCCGCGCCGCACCCTCTACTACTGCTACAGCATCGGATACATGCCGGACTGGGGCGGCCAGGGCCTGCGCTTCAGCGACCGGGTCATGGGCGGCCTCACCGAGGCCCAGCGCGAGATCATCGAGCTGAAGTAGGACGATCCCCGAACCTCGACAGGAGGCACGAATGAGCCAGGCATCGCCGGAAGTCTTCGAAGGTCTCAGGCAGCTCGATACCGCGACCATCTTCAACGCCGTCATCGAGGCCCGCGGCGCCAGCCAGGGCGGGCGCGAGCTCGAGGGTCAGGGCGGCATGCCCTTCAACTACATGGGGCCGGGGATGCAGTGCATGCTGCCGCGGCTCGGCATGGCCGTCGGCTACGCCGTCACCTGCGAGCTGACCACCCACGACCCGGACATGCCGGCCCTGGACTGGTACGAGTACTACGACTTCCTCGACGAGCACCCCGCCCCGATGGTGAGCATCATGAAGGACGTCGACACCCGCGCCGGCCGCGGCGCGGCCCTGGGGGACGGCATGGCCGCCACCCACAAGCACCTGGGCGTATCCGGCATCGTCGTCGACGGATCGATACGGGACCTGGCGGGGATCGAGCGGGTGGGCCTGCCGGTCTGGGGAACGGGTACATCCCCCGGTCACGGAGTGCTGAGCCTGGTGCGCCACAACCACCCGATCACGGTCAACGAGCTCCTGATCTTCCCCGGGGAGATCGTCGCCGCCGACCGCGACGGAGTGGTGAAGATCCCCGCGGGCGACGACGCCGCGAAGGTGCTGGAGAAGGGCCTGGAGATCCAGGAGCGGGAGGCCCGCTACCACGCCATGTTCTCCAGGCCCGGGCTGACCTGGCAGGATATCAAGGACTACAAGGCGGAGAAGTAGGACGGCGCACTGCCGGTCCGGTGGCGAATACCGTGGACGTGCCGTCCCGTTCGACAAGGTATCGGATGACAATTACATTTTAGGCACACTATGTCCATTCGGCGTGGACATAGGTGCTCATAAAGATCCCATTGTTACGCCACCAGATCGATCGGGATGTCTTCGATTACCAGCAGCTGGTCGCCTGTCTGTCCCGGTACAGCAAGCCAAGGGACAGGATCCGCAGGTTGTTGGCCGGCGGAGAGATCGTGCGCATCAGGAAGGGATTGTACGCCTTTGGCGAGCCCTTCCGGCGAGCCCCCATCAGCCGGGAACTGCTGGCCAACCTCATCTACGGTCCTTCCTACATAAGCCTGGACTACGCGCTCAACTACCACGGACTCATACCGGAGCGCGTCCCCACGGTCACCTCGATGACGGTGGGGCGATCCCGCGCCTTCCTGACGCCTTTCGGCACTTTCTCCTATCGCCGCCTGAGCCCGGACCGCTACGCCGTCGGAGTCCTCCTCGAGGAGCGGAGGGACCTGTCCTTCCTGATCGCTTCTCCGGAAAAGGCCCTTGCGGACAAGGTCTGGACCGACAAGCGCTTCGACGGAATCCGCCTGGGTGACTACGGGCCGTACCTGCTCGACGACCTGCGGCTGGATCCCGACCGACTGGCCGACCTCGACCAGGACCGCCTCGATTCGGTAGCGAGAGCCTGCGACTCGCGGAAGCTCCATCGGCTCGCGCGCTGCCTGAAGACGCTGAGGGATCAGGGCCATGCATGATGCCATCCGCACCATGCTCGCCCGCTACGCGTTGCAGACGGACGACGATTGCGTCAATGCGCTCCGGGAGATACTGCAGGAACTGGCCCTGCTCGGTCTCTGGCGCAGCAAGTTCTTCGAACATGCCGCCTTCTACGGAGGCACGGCCCTGCGCGTGCTCCACGGCCTGGATCGCTATTCCGAGGACATCGATTTCTCGCTGCTCGCGCCCGACCCGGGGTTTTCGCTCGGGCAATACGGCGAGTCACTCGCCCGTGAGATCGGCAGTTTTGGTTTTCACGTCGAGTTCGAGCAAAGGGCGCCGACCCGGCGGACGGCCATCGAGTCCGCCTTCCTCAAGGCTGATACACTCGAGCAGCTGCTCGTCATCGAAGCCGACCCCGACCTGCTCGCCGGCCGGCATCCCGGGGCCGCCCTGAGGATCAAGCTCGAGGTCGACACCGATCCGCCCGGCGGCTTCGAGACCGAGAGCCGCTATCTGCTGCGCCCCATCCCGTTTGCCGTTCGTGCCTATTCCCTGCCCGACCTGCTCGCCGGCAAGTTGCACGCCATCCTGTGCCGGAAGTGGAGGACGCGGGTCAAGGGCCGGGACTGGTACGATCTGGCCTGGTACGCCGGCCGTCATCCGCGGGTGCGTCTTAGCCATCTCGAGGCGCGCATGAGGCAGTCGGGCGATCACCCGGAGGATGCGCCGTTGACCAGGGTGCGCTTGATGGAGCTCCTGAACCAGGCGGTCGACCGGCTCGATGTCGATCGCGCCCGGGACGACGTGGTCCGGTTCATTCCCGATCCACGGAGCGTCGAGATCTGGTCGAACGATTTCTTTTTCGAGGTCGTCCGGCGCATTGAAAGCTGACTACAGGTCGGAGCAGTAGGGAGGCCTCAGGCCGCCGGAAGCGCCGCCAGCGCCCGGCGCAGGAATGCCGCGTCCGCCCGGGCCCACTCCTCCAGGTTCGGCGGTGAGGTCTCGGCGTAGCCCACCTGGCGGATGATCGCCTCGTCGAAGCTGTACTCGGTGTGCACGGTCAGCGGTCCGTCGAAGCCGTAACCGCGGAGGATGCCGAGGCAGCGGCTCCAGTCGACGCAGCCCTCCCCCACCTTCACGAAGCAGGGGTTCCAGGGCGGACTCCTCTCCGGCTCGCGGCGGTACATCGCGTCCTTGATCCCCACGACGGAGAGATGATTGCGCACCATGGCCAGTCCCATCTCCCAGTCCTCGCCATCAAGGGCCTGGTGCCCGAGATCGGGATAGGCCCCGACCAGGCGCGGGTCGAATCCCCGGATCAGGTGCATCAAGCCGGCGCAATTCGAGCCGAGGCAGCCCCCGCTGTGGACCTGGTAGCAGGTCTGCACCCCGTGCTTCTCGCTGAGCCCGGCGAAGCCCTCCAGGTCCCTTCGCGCCGTATCGACGGCCTGCCAGTAGTCCTCGCCTGACGAGAACCGCCAGAACCCGATCTTCAGCCGCGGGACCCCGGCCTCGGCGCAGGCGGCATACAGACCCTCCGCGGCGGGGGTGGCGGGATCGAGGAAGTCCGTCGGCGCCGTCGCCAGCGGGCAGGAGAGCCCCTCCCTGCGCCACGCGGCCACCGCCTTGGGAAGCTCAGCCTCGGCGTTGCCGGGGTGAACCGGGTGCCCGGGACGCACGCAGACGTCGATCCCGTCGTATCCCAGCTCCAGCGCCTTGGCGCCCAACTCCGGCACCGGCAGATCCGCGAAGAACTTCGAGTTCAGAACGATCTGCATGCTTGCTGTCCCTCCTGAGGCCGCAGGCCCTGGGCGCGCAGCGATCCACCGGATCGAGTGGCGCCGGGCTCATCGCCGGTCCAGGTCCCGTGCCCGGCGCCACACGTTACATAAGAAGAGTGTGGTCGGTGGTCTCAACCCAGGGCGGTGACGGCGGCGCAGGCCGCGCCGGTGCGGCGCACTACGCCGGGCCGGGGTCAACAACCTCTCACATCCAGGAGGCCCAGAGACCCGAGCGCAGCGAGGGGCTCGCCAGCCCAACGAATCCCTCTCGGCGATAGCCCCACCAACGACGCCCGGCGTACGCGCCGCCGAGGCGCGGCCGGAGCCGCCGGCACCGCCCCCTCGCGGGAGCCGTCGCTGGAATCCGAGCGGTCGCTGGTCGACAATCAGGACGTGACGGATTATCAATCACGACATGATCGATTTGCACCGGCCCGTTTCAACTGAAAGGACACCATGGATACCTCCGCCGGCCGCCGCGACGGCTTCCTCCTCCTGAACGGGATCGATGAGACCCACCACGCCGTCCGCCGCGTCTGCGAGGCCGAAAAGCACCCCAACAACCCGGTCCTGCCCCTCGGCGACATGCACGAGTGGGACTCCGCCCAGGCCCGCCCGTGGTCGTCGCCGACGGTCATCTGGGACGAGGAGGACCGCGTCTTCAAGGCCTGGTACTCCGGGTCCGACATCGCGCCGGAACGCTGGACCGCGGTCGGCTACGCCACCAGCCCCGACGGCGTGACCTGGGAGAAGCCGCGGCTGGGGCTGCACGAGTTCCGCGGGTCCCGCGACAACAACATCGTCGTCATGGGCTACGGACCCGTGATCAAGGACGCGGCCGAGCCGGACCCGGCCCGGCGCTACAAGATGATCCTGCGAGGGCCGAGGCCGCGCACCGACGGCGCCGTGGCTCCGGCGGCGGGGCCGGGCCGCGGAGTGCGGCTGAACTACTCGCCCGACGGCATCCACTGGACCGAGGGACCGGACCTGCGCCTGCCGGAGTGGCGGGACCGCTCCCTCGCCTACGGCGACCCCGGCGCCCTGATCCGCGACGACCAGGAGCCCGATCCTTCGCGCCGGTTCAAGCTGGTGTGGCAGGCCCTGGTGCCGATGGACAAGCCCGACAAGGAGGGGGGGCGGGCGAAGTTCCTCTCCTATGGACCGGACATGGAGCACCTGCGGGCAGCGGACCACAACCCGATCCTCTCGCCCGCCGACGGTGTCGAGTACGACAACCACCACGTCATGCTGGCCCCCTACAGGGGTGCCTGGGCCATGCCCTACGAGTTCGGCTGGTACGTGCCCAACGGCTACGGCGTCTACGGCACCTACTGCGCCGACGTGCGGCTGGCGGTCAGCGCCGACGGCGAGCGCTTCGAGCGGATCGACGCCCATCAGCCGCTGATCCCTCGCGGCGGCAACCAGGAGTGGGACGGCGGCCTGCTGGTGATCGCCGACAAGCCGGCCGTCCGGGACGGCGTGATCCATCTCTTCTACGGCGGCAACGGCGAGGAGTGGACCAGCTGGCCCGGCGAGAACACGCCAGACCACTACCCCTACGGGAGCACCGGCCAGGTCCGCCTGTCGCGGCTGGGGCTGGCCACCCTGCGGGAAGACGGGTGGACCTGCCTCGAGTCAGCCGACCGCGAGGTCCCCGGCTGGGCGGTCACCACCCCCGTCGACCGGACCGACCCCTCCACCTGCCTGACCGTGAACGTCGGGCAGGTGCGCCAGAACCGGAGCTGGATGGAGGTGGAGGTGCTGGACGCCGAGACGCTGGAGCCCCTGAAGGGCTTCCGGCGGGAGGACTGCCAGGACCTGTGCACCGACGGCTGGCGCCAGCAGGTGCGCTGGCGCGGGGGCGGGATTCGCGAGGTCGGGGGGGCGCGCTTCCGGCTGAAGTTCTGGCTCTATGGAGCCGCCCGGCTCTACGCCTACGGATTCGACGCCGCCGGAGGCTGAGCACGCCCCGGGAACGGGGCCGTGGATGTGGCGTGCCCCTGACCATCAGGCCGCGAAACACCGATCGATTGGCGCCGGGGTTACCCCCCGGTTCAGGTCTCGTGCCCGGCGCCACACCAATCGAGTGGCGCCGGGGTCACCGCCGCCTCTGGTCTCCGTGCCAAGCGCCACGCTGTCCAGCAAGAGAGAGTGCGGGCCGGTGGCACCCCCAGGGCGGTGCCGGCGGCGCAGGCCGCGCCGGCGCGGCGCACTACGCCGGGCCGGGGTCAACAACTGTGCCCATCCGGAAGGCCCAGAGACCCGGGCGCAGCGAGGGGCTCGCCAACCCAACGAATCACCCTCAGGCGATAGATCCCCCAACCATGCCCGGCGTACGCGCCGCCAAGGCGCGGCCGGAGCCGCCGGCGCCGCCCAAAAGGCAGATCACACCTCCCGGGGCGTGTACCTCGCCTCCCAGGCCCGCGCCTCGGGAAACCCGATCAACTCGTCCAGCTCCGCGAAGTCCGCCATCTCCCCCGCGACCTCCCGCGTCGTCCCCTGTTCCTTCAACGCCCTGAGCGTCTTCTGGATCGACCGGATGCAGCCGAGGATCAGCGAGTGCGGATAGGCGGCGATCCTGAACCCTATCTCCTGGAGCTCGGCCGTTGAGAGGAAGGGAGTCTTCCCTCCCTCGATCAGGTTCGCCATGGTGGGGACGCCGAAGGAGCCGGCCGCGGCCCTGAGCTCCTCCAACGTGGTTGGCGCCTCGAGGAAGACGACGTCCGCCCCCGCCCGCTCGTAGAGCTTGCCCCGCTTCACCGCCTCCTCCAGTCCCATCACCGCGATGGCGTCGGTGCGCGCGACGATCAGGAAGTCGTCGCTGCGCCGGGAGTGGGCGGCCGCCTCCACCTTGAGCGCCATCTCCTCCGCCCCGATCAGCCGCTTGCCCGGGGTGTGGCCGCACTTCTTCGGCATCTCCTGGTCCTCGATCTGGATCGCCTGGGCGCCGGCCTGCTCGTACTCCTGGACCGTCCGCCGCATGTTGAGGGCGTTTCCGTAACCGGTGTCGCCGTCGGCGAGGACGGGAATGCCGACGCAGCGGACCAGGTTGTGGACCCGCTCCAGCATCTCGGAGAACGTGGCCAGACCGGCGTCGGGGAGCCCCACGTGGGAAGCCACGTGGGCGTAGCCGCCGAGGTAGACGGCCTCGAAGCCGGCCCGCTCGATGAGGCGGGCCGAGATCATGTCGTAGCAGCAGGGCGCGACCAGGATCCGGTCGCGGGCGAGGAGTTGCTTGAGTGTGGTCTGGTCTTGCATGGCGCCTCGGATCGGGGGATAGGATGGGGACACTGTCGCTGCTCAGCCAGGAGCGGGCAAGAGTCGGAAGGTGAAGGGTGCGAGGAGGGTGCTGGATCGGGTCCTTGCACCAAGACCGGTCCGGGCGTAATTCGGAAGTAACTTGACTGCCGGAAAAGCGCCGCCTAACGTAGGCAATCTCCAGCCAAGTGCAACGAATTAAGGATCAAAGAGATGCAGATTTCATATGCCATTGAGAACATCAGGCGCCTGAGCCGTGTTCCTGAAATCGAAATGCGGCCAATTACAATTCTGGTCGGCAGGAACAGTGCCGGGAAGAGTACCTTTCTGCGGTCACTTCCGCTCATCCGTCAGTCGTTGGAGACTCGTAGCAGCGCACCAATACTCTGGTTTGGTGACCTAGTGGATTTTGGCGATCCAACTACCGCAATCGGGGAAGGAAAGGAAGTAAAGCAAGCTGCCTTTAGCTTCTCGGTCAGTGGAATACAGGAGAGATACTTCCCGAGGTACTATGACCACACCGGATACTATACCGTGCCCGAATCGGTTGAAGTGCGACGGGTTTGGATTCGGTATGTAATTGGCACACGGGGAGATGAGACCGTATTGGAGAGCATACAGATCAGGATCCCGGACGAGAAGATAGACGTTTCGTTTGACATTGGTAGTCAGGAAGAGTCCTTTGGGCAGATTAGAATCAACGGGGTGCCCGCAGACTTCCTTACCGAAGGGTATGAGGTCAGGACGATGGACCGCAGCCTCTTTGCGCCACCCATAGTCACCGTCAAGACAGTGGAAAAGGAGGGCAAGTCCAGAAGGGTGCCGAGGAGGCAGAATGTGCTTGCTGAGGCGCTAGCAGATGTCTTCCGACGCCAGACCACAAGGCACCTTAGTGACGCCAGATTTCAGCATGAAGTGCGGAGAGTACTGTCGAAGAGCCCTTTTGATGACCAGAGAATCGAGAGGTTGATGCAAACCTCGGGTACAGCAACCTTTCGGGAGATCTACCAGCGGCTGTTGTCGGATGAAGAGAGTGATTTCGTAACAGAGGTATTCTCAATTCAACGTCTCTCAAGGGTGTGTGTGGTATTGGATGTCCTAGGGGATAGACTATCGGAGTACTTCCTCAACGTGGGTTACTTGGGCCCTGTTAGGGCTGCCAGCGAGCGCTACTACCGAAGGCAGGAGTTGGAGGTCTCAGAGATAGCTCCAAACGGCTCCAACTTTCCCATGTTCCTGGCATCGTTGACACGGCCGGAACTAGAGAGTTTTTCCCGTTGGGTCGAAGGCATTTTCAGTTACGGGGTTCGGGTTCGACGAACTAGCGGGCACATTAGCATCGAGTTAGTTTCGCAGGGGAGGTCTGTGAATGTGACAGACACAGGCTATGGCGTCTCCCAGATATTGCCAGTGCTCGGAATGTTGTGGTGGGCGGTTAACCATCCGCCGCGTACTACCCACTGGCGGCGACCTAGAAGGGTAGGGGTACGCACCCTTGCGATCGAGCAGCCGGAGTTGCACCTACATCCTGCGCATCAGGCCAAGCTGGCGGATGTGTTTGCATCCACAGTCGGGAACTCCGATGGCAGGTCAAGCTCGGCGCGCAGACTCGGAATTAGACTGGTTGTCGAGACCCACAGTGAGGCTCTAATCAACCGGCTGGGCGAGCTCGTAGAGGAAGGGAAAGTAGACGCGGGTGCCATCCAGATCGTGGTCTTCTCGGCTGATGAGGATTTGGCCTCCGCGACTAAGGTATCACTATCCAGATTTGATGATAGCGGAGCCCTAAGTGACTGGCCGTATGGATTCTTCAAGTACTCAGAGTGATGATCTACCAACTGGACTGCACTAGGGAAGAACTGGCCAGTGCGAGCCGGGATGAGTTGGAAGATGTCTTTTCGAGACTGGTTGATGCGGATCGGGCAGGGCGGCACTTCTTTATTGTGAGAAGAGATCTGTGTGAATGGGCAAGGAGGAACCTCAGACTCTCTAGATTGGATAGTGCTCGGCTAGCGACTATCAAGGAAGAGTACGCGATACGGGGGGCTCTTCTGGAAGACAGTCATGTCTGTGTCAAGGTGAGAATAGGCAATTCGGGGGTTAGGTGTGATAGAGGGTTAGGGTTCTCGATTGGCCATGAGTGCCTAGTCTCCGGGGAGTACTTATTGGTGAGTGCCGGATTTGTCGTTGAGGATTTGACATCAGACGGAAAGGTGTATGACCAGATATTGAGGGAAGCATTGAAGGTCTCGAAGGTGCCGTCATATAGGGTTGAATTCATACATGGAGGGGGTTCTCAGGTTGGGGAGATCTTTGAGGCGGAGATTGGGAAGGGCAGGGTGGTGGTGTGTGTTGTTGATCATGACCGATTGGCGCCTATGGATAGTAAGTCAGCGGGCGCTCGGCAGATACTGCTCATTCAGACTCAAAGGAATGAGAGCCCTGGTGGTGGCCGAGGGAGTTTCATAGGGTTGGGGACCACCACTGTTGGGCGAGAGGTAGAGAACCACATTCCGTATCATCTCATAAAGGGAATGTGGGACATGAACTATCGCCACTTCGCTGAACTCGACAGAATCGTCGCTCAAGTGGGTTGCGTGCGGAAGGAGGATTGCTTTTGGCAGTATTTCGACATCAAGGAAGGCCTCTGTGGGGAAGAACTGATGAAGTTGCTGGGTGGGGAAAAGATTTCACAAGATGTGATCGAGTGGATCTGTGGTAGAGTCGGATGTGATATTGAGGAGTTGGCGAGTGTTCAGATTGATGGATTCGGAGATAGGGTGGTGAAACTCTTTCTAGGGAGTCCGCAGGCACTGGCGGGGTTTCACGAATTTGTGCGGTCTGAGTACTGGCAGTCTATGTACGCGGGATTCTACGAGAGGCTTCTGTGGTTCTGCGCTGCTCCACGCGCAGTTCGAACATAAGAAGCCCTGAGGACGAAGAGTGACTGGCTGAGACAGTCAGACCATCACAGCGCACGCTGGCTATCGTGTGATTGTGTAGTTCTTGGGGGGGAGGGTAGTGGGGCGGAGAGGTCTTGGGGGGGATGTGGTTGCCGTCTCTGGATTGGGCAAGCCCGCTTGGAGCGTCCCAAGCTCAGTCGCCCGGGAAGTGCCCCTTGTACTCAAGACCCAGCAGCTCCCGCGAGCGGGCGACGTTGCAGTGCCGGTCCGCCTCCGGGTGGCTGGCGGTGTGCATGATGTCGAAGTCGATCGTCTCGGACTCGAGGGCCAGGTGGCAGGCCTCGGCCAGATCGTGCCGGCAGACCCAACTGATGCCGCCGCGGGCGGGGGAACCGTCCCGGGTGATCCCCAGCCGGCTGTCACCGATGCTGGCCGGACGGAAGATGATGATGCGCAGGCCGTAGGCGTCGTGAAACTGGCGGCACATCTCCTCCTGCAGGCGCTTGGTGATGCCGTAGAGGGTGCCTTCCTTGCTGCGCACGTCCGACGACAGGAACACGCCGTCCGGATGCTGGACCACGCAGGAGCTCATGTGCACGACCCGCCTGAGCCCGTGCCGCCGGGCCGACTCCAGGACGTTCCACATCCCCTTGAGGTTGATGAGGAAGGGGTTCACGTCGTCCTCGTGGGGGCCCTCGTACCCGAAGTAGGCGGCCAGGTGGACGACACCGTCCATGCCATCCAGGGTCCTGTGGACGGCGTGGAAGTCGGCGAGGTCCCCGTAGTGCCTGTCGCCCTCCCAGTCCCCGTCGAAGCGGTGGTACACCGACCAGGCCTCCGGGCTGTGGTCGAAGGCGCGCACCTCGTGGCGGCCGGCGAAGTTCTCCAGCACGGCGCGGCCGGCCCACCCCGCGGCGCCCATGACGGCGACCTTCATGATGGTCTCTCCCCTCCCCGAATTACGCTGGTGTCGAAGGCTACAATAGAGAGCCCCTTCCGGGCTCTCAAGGCGGTTGGCCCTCGATCGTCGGAAGGATAGATTGACCCGCCATGTCGCGCCCAACGAGAAGCGCTGAAGTCATGACAGTGCACATCGGCGGCGAGCGGCAGCTCTTCCTCGACGACCACGTCACCGAGGGGCTGGACGGGCTCGAGCGGGTCCTGCAGCGGCCCTCGAAGCTGGACAGGCCGGTCCTGGAAGGCGACGAGCCCTGGGAAGGGAGCACGGCCGCCATCATCGGCAACTCCCTGCACCACGACGAGGACGAGGGCCTGTTCAAGGCGTGGTACGACACCGCCGCGGGCGTCGCCCATGCCACGTCGCGGGACGGTCTCCAGTGGGAGAAGCCGAGGCTCGGGATCCTTGAGCATGACGGATCGACGGCGAACAACCTCGTCAGCCCCGGCCGGAACTTCAGCGTCGTCAAGGATCCGCGGGAGGGAGACCCGTCGCGGCGCTACAAGGCGATGTACTGGCATACGCGGAGGGACCCCGAGGCGCCCTGGGGCGGCAAGGGCCACTTCGTGGCATACTCCCCCGATGGTGTGCACTGGACTCCGGAGGCGCGGAACCCCGTCGCCGACTTCCGCAACGGGCTGACGGATGGCCAGTTCGTCCTCGGCTGGGACGCCGCCCACGGCAAGTATGTCGCCTACATGCGGCCCAGCGTCTGGTTCTTCGAGCCCGACAAGAGGACCTCCGCCTGGGTCGCCAGCGACGACTTCATCGACTGGGGCCCGGCAGTCCTGGCCGTTGCGCCCGACGAGTCGGACGCGCCCGAAGTCGAGTACTACCGGATGACGGTGGCGAAGTACGAGGGCATCTACCTGGGCTTCATCTGGGTGTACCACAACGACGAGGTGGAGTTCGGGGACCAGTCCCGCAACACGGTTCTGGCCGTGAGCCGGGACGGCATCACCTGGAGCAAGCCCTTCGGGAGCGAGACCTTCCTCGAAACGGGGGAAGCCGGCGAGTGGGACTCTCGATGGGCGGGGGTCTGCAACATGATCCCCGTCGACGACGAGCTGCGGCTGTACTACTCCGGCGCCAACATACCGCACAACGTCCTGGCCGAGGGTGGGGGCCGGGGCTCGGTGCGGGACTGGCCGGGCCGGGTGATCGACGGCGAGCGCCGGGCCTACGCCGTGGGCGTCGCCAGACTGAGGCGGGACGGCTTCGCGGCCCTCCGCCCGAGGTCTGGCGAGGGGATGCTGACGACCAGGCCGCTGACCTTCCTCGGCACCAGGCTTCACCTGAACGTGGACAGCTCGGCGGGCAGCGTGGAGGTGGAGGTGACGGACGAGGGAGGCGAACCGCTGGAAGGCTATTCCCGTGGCGACTGTGTACCCATCTCGACCGACTCGACGGACTTCAGGGTGAAGTGGAGGGGGGACAGGGATCTCGTCCATGCTACCGATACGGCGGCGGATCTCGGCGGTGACATGCTGGCTTTCAGGTCCAGGCTGAGGAAGCCGGTGAGGCTGCGGTTCCATCTTTGGGATGCGAGCCTGTACTCGTTCCGGATCGGTTGATCGAGAGGGATTGCACCATGCAATTCAGCGAGCAACAACTGGAGCAGTACCGCACCCTCGGCTACGTCATCGTCGACTGCCCTTTCCCCGAGAGCCTGACCGAGGCATGCATGGCGGCGGTCGAGAGGGCGGCCCGGGACCCCTCGGAGGGTCCGGCCGACGGCAGCAAGAGGAATCACCATCGACTGCGCCCCCAGGTCGAGGACTCCTACTGGTGCGCCCTCGATCACTCCCTGCCGTTTGTGCGGATCATCCTGCATCCGGAGATCATCGAGTTGGCCCGCCAGCTGAACGGAGTGAGCGACATCTACCTGCGCAACGGCGGCATCAACGAGCAGGCGCCGAACCGGTCGGTGGGGTGGCACATCGACGGGGGGCCCGGCTGGGCGGAGTTCATGCACTACTTCTCCGGCGCTTCGCGGGAGAACGGGTGTCTGCGCATCGTGCCGGGCAGCCAGAACGGACCGCCTGACTCTCTGCAGGAGAGAGCCGCCCGCCTCAGGGATGCACGGGGGATCCCCGGGTCCCAGGCCGACGACGGCTGGGAGGATGTTCCCCTCGACGAGGAGATCTCCCTCGAGGTGGAGCCCCACCAGCTGATCGTGCGGCATTCGTGGCTGTTTCACGCGACCTGGCTCAACCGCACGAACGAGGGCCGGTACATGAGCCACTGGCTGTTCCATCCCCACACGGTGGACAACCACCGCTTCACCTGGGGGGACTACCTGACCCCCGAGCTGCTCGATTCGCTGAGCCCGGAGCAGCGGGAGGTGCTGTGGCTGGAGCGGGACTTCGACATCGACCCCGCGTACGACAGGGAGCGGTCGCGCGAGCTGGGACGGGTGAAGTGGGGCGTCGTGTGAATCCCTGGGAAGAGGGCATCGAGCAGGCGAGGGCGGTGGCGCTCGACATCCTGCAGCCGTCCGAGTCGCAGCTGGAGCACGGACTGGCCCTGCACCGGGACGCCTTGGTGTGCGAGTCGTACAGCCTCGGGCTGCAGGCGCCGATCGACGGCGAGGCCGTGGCGGGGGCCGTGGAGTCGGGGGCGTCGGAGGTGGAGCTGCAGTACCTGTCCGAGCAGATGCGCATGACCCGCTGGGCGGCGGACGACGAGCTGAAGGCGGAGTACCTCGCGGCCTGGGGGGCGTCGGGGGTGACCTGCTCCTTCCAGAACACCGGCGAGGAGGGCAACGACCCCATGCGCATGCTGGGGCGGCTGGCCCACTACACCCACCTGACGGACCGCCTGCGCGACCACGTGGCGCGCGCCGCCTTCCCCGGCGACATCGCCGCCGCCAAGGCCGCCGGCCGGCACTGCATCTACCAGACGTGCAACGGCGTCCCCCTGCCGGGAGAGCAGACCACGGTCGAGCAGGAGCTGCGCTTCATCAGCCAGTTCTTCGAGCTCGGCTGCCGCATGATGCACCTGACCTACAACCGCCGGAACCCGATCGGCGATGGCTGCGCCGAGCCGGCCAACGCCGGTCTGAGCGACTTCGGCCGGGCGGTGATCGCCGAGATGAACGAGGTCGGCGTGATCGTCGACGTGGCCCACTCCGGGTGGCGGACCTGCCAGGAGGCGGCCGAGGTGTCGCAGAAGCCGATCGTCTCCAGCCATTCCGCCTGCGCCGCCCTGAACCACCACCACCGCGGCAAGCCGGACGAGGTGATGCGGGCCATCGCCGACAAGGGCGGGACCCTGGGCATCACCAACGTGCCCGCCTTCCTCGGCGGCAGCGGCTGCGTCGACGCCCTGCTCGACCACGTCGACCACGCGGTGAGGGTGGTCGGCGCCGATCACGTCACGATCGGCACGGACCGCGCCTACGTCAGCTGCCGCACCCGCGAGGAGAACGCCAAGGTCCGGGGGCGGAGGGGCGTCCGCCGCCGCTGGGAGGCGCTGTGGCCGGCCGGCGATCCCGTGCAGCGGCCGGAGTGGCGCCAGGATCGCATGGTGCAGAGCATGGCGTGGACCAACTTCCCCCTCTTCACGGTCGGCCTGGTGCAGCGGGGGTACTCCGACGACGACATCCGCAAGATCCTCGGCGGCAACATCCTGAGGGTTGCGCGCGAGGTGCTGGGAGAGGGGCGCTGATGTACCGGCCCCTGGACCGCATCACACTCAAGTCGGGTGAAGAGGTGGAAGCCGGCGTCGTGCAGGGTCCCGACCTCCGGTGGGCCCCCCGCGTGGAAGGCCTCCTGAGCCACAAGGGTCCGCAGTGGCGCTGGGGCAACGAGCAGGTCCTGCGCACGGCGACCGGCCTCGACGTCTTCTACTACCTGCTGTCCCGGGACGGCGATCCCTTCGCCATCATGATGACCACCGAGCACCGCGGCGTGGGGCTCCTCGGCCACGTCTACACCCGTCCCGAGGACCGCCGTCAGGGAGCGGCCATGCAGCTGCTGGGCCGCCTCATGGACGACTTCCGCCAGCGCTGCGGGCAGGCCCTGTTCCTGGGCACGGGCTACGATTCCCCGGCCTACCACATCTACAGGGCTCATGGCTTTGCGAGCATCGAGCCGGAGAGCGGCCAGATGGCGTACTACAGCACCTCCCTGGAGGAGTTCGAGGCGGCCTTCTTCGCCCCGGGCGCAACCGCCGCGGCACCCGCCGGCTGGCTGCACTGGCCGGCGTCGACGCCGCTCTTCGCGGGGGCCTTCCCCGGCGTCGTGCGCGGCGCCGGCCTGGGTCTGTGGGGCCGCCGCACCACCGAAGGGCCGTTCCTGCCCCTGCTGCAGGACCAGTTGGAGCGGCACGCAAGCGGCCTCCCCCCTCGGGCGCTGGCCCTGGTGCAGCAAGCCACCCGGGCCGTCGTCGGTCTGGCCATGTGGTCGGACCATCCCCTGTGGCCCGACGCCTGCCTGGTCGACCTCTACTGCCATCCCGACTATTGGGACCGGGGAGGCGCCCTGCTCCAGGCGCTGCAGAGACCCGCCGGGCGCACCTGCCTGGCCTACTGCGACGCGGGTCTGCAGCCCAAGGCCGAGGCCCTGGGCGCGGCCGGCTTCCGCCGCGGCGCCACCTTGAGCAAGCGAGTGGCCGCCGACCGGGGGGGATCAGGCCGGGTCGACGTGGAGGTGTGGGAGAGTCACCGTGGATAGAAAGGACTGCGAGGGCATGAGCGAGCTTCGACTTCTGACCGACGACCAGATGCGGCAGTTCATCGTCGACGGGTACGTGGTCGTGCGCCCCGACCTGGACGACGCGTTCCACGAGAGGGTTTACGCGGAGACGCAGACGGTCTTCGAGAAGGAGGGCAACCCGGGCAACAACCTCGTGCCGAGGATCCCGGCGGTGCAGCGGGTCCTCGACTCTCCCGAGGTCCGGGGAGGGCTGACCAGCATTCTCGGGGAGGGGTACTACACCCAGCCGCACCGCCACTGCCACTTCAATCCGCCCGGCAGCCAGGGGCAGCACCTGCACCAGGACGGCTCCAGCCGCTGGTCCCACCACACGCGCCGGATCCTCCTCTTCTACTACCCCCAGGACACCCCGGAGGAGCTGGGGCCGACGGCGGTCGTGCCCGGAAGCCACTTCTACGCGACCAGGGAAGGCGTGGACTCCTTCCCCGAGCTGCCCCTGTGCGGCCCGGCCGGGACCGTGGCGATCGTCCACTACGACCTCTTCCACCGGGCCAGCCCGAACCGCACCGACCGCAACCGCTACATGATGAAGTTCCTCTTCGCGCGCACGGCGGAGCCGCGGTCCCCGAGCTGGCGCAGCGGCGGACCCGGCTGGCCGGGTGACGGCGGCCCCGACCGCAGGATGTACGAGCACGTCTGGGACTGGCACCACGGCCGGACCGCCAACGGCGCGGCGGAAGACGGGCGGGCCGGGGCCGCGGACTCCACGGAGCGGGTGGTCGAGCTGCTGGCGGGGATGGAGGACGGCGGCGAGGGCGCCCGGCTGCGCGCCGCTTATGCCCTGAGCGGGTCCGGCCCGGCCGCGGCCCCGGGGCTGGCGCGGCTGCTGCACGCTGATTCCCAGGAGCTGAGGCGCAACGCCTGCCACGCCCTGAGCGCCATCGGCGAGGCGGCCGTGGGCCCCCTGATCGACGCGCTGCAGGGCGGCGGCGCCGAGCACGAGCGCGCCGAGGCGGCCGAGACCCTGGGGGACATCGGTCTGGCGGCGGGTCCGGCGATTCCGGCCCTGACGGCGCGGTTGCGGGACGAGTCGGAGCAGGTCCGGGCCCAGGCCGCCGAGGCCCTCGGGACGATCGCCCAGACCGGCTCCGCGGCCACCCCGGCGCTGGCCGGGGCCCTCGGCGACGAGAGCGTCCCCGTGCGCCGCAACGCCGCCTTCGCCCTGGTGCGGCTGGGGCCCACCGGGGAGGCGGCGGTTCCGGCCCTGGGGGACGTGCTCCACGACGAGGACAGGTACGTCCGCGGCGATGCCGCCCAGGCCCTGCTGAGGATCGGCACCCCGCGGGCCCTGGAGACGGTGCTGCCCTTCCTCGAGACCTCGAGGTGGTGCCCCCTGACGACGAAGGAGAGCACCTACTAGGCCGCTCCCGCGCCCGGACTGCGGCCCCGGTGACGACCCCATCCATGGAGGTTTCCCCATGCCCGTCCCTCGGCTCCTGCTCTGCGCCCTCGTGCCGGCCGCCGCCTTGACCGCCCCGGCGGAGGCCGGCGACCGGCCGGCCGACTTCGGCAAGCGCTGGGTGCGCTCCCATCCGTTCACGATCACGGCCCTGACCCAGCGCCCGCAGGCGGTGCAGGACGACCGCTACGTGGAGGTCGGCTGCAACACCATGCTGGCGTGGAAGCGCTGGGAAGGGCTGGCCCCGGCGGCTCAGCGCATGGGCATCCCCTACCACTGCCACCTCAGCAAGGGGCTGCTCGGGGGCGCGCTGATGCGCCAGGAGCGCCACCGCTACGAGCAGATGGACCCCGCGGAGAAGGCCGCGGCCATGGAGGCCAGCCGCCCCGATCCCATGGGCGACGAGCTGCGGGCGCGCATCGAAGAGCTGGTGGACACCTGGCCGGGGGCCGAGGGGTTCATCGTCTGGGACGAGCCCAAGCGGCCGTCCATGAAGACGGCGGGGAAGGTCGTCTCCTGGCTCAAGGAGAGATTCCCCGAGGCCCTCGTCTACTCCAACGCCTACCCGTACGGCGCCCAGACCGGCAAGTACTTCGGCGGCCGCTGGGAGGGACCCGGCACCTACCAGGTACCGTCGGTCCCCTACGACTACCCCCAGTACCTGCGCGACCTCGTGCAGATCATCGGCTCCGACCTGGTGATGGTCGACGTCTACCCCTACAAGCTGCCGCCCGAGGGCATCGAGGCCGAGTACCTCCACAATACCTACTTCCAGTGCCTCGCCGATACCCGGCAGGTCGGCCTGGAGCTGGACGTGCCCTACTGGATCTTCGTGCAGGCCTACGGCAAGGAGCGCTACAGGCGCATGCCGAGCGAGTCGGACCTGAGGATGCAGCTCTTCGCGGCCCTGACCTTCGGCTTCACGGGGATCTCGTACTTCACCTACGACCACGTCTTCGACGGGGCCCTGCTGCGGGGCGAGGAGACCCACGAGACCACGGATCTGTACCGGCATGCGGCCCGTGCCAGCGTGGAGGTGGCCAACCTCGGCCGGACCCTGCGCTTCCTCACCAGCACCGACATGCGCTTCGTGGCGGGCCACAGCACGGCTGACAGCAACACCGACTTCAACCTGACGCCCCACGGGCTGACGGCCCACGATCCCCGCAAGCCGGTCGGTCCGATTCAGCAGATCGCCCTCTCCGTGGCCGGCCCCGGGCAGGACGTCCTGGTCGGCCTCTTCCGGGACGACGACGGCGGCGCCTACCTCATGGTGACCAACCTCTACCGGGCCGCGGGCGTCGGCGCCGGCGACTCCCACCAGGAGGTGACCCTGACCTTCGATCCCTCCATCGAACGGCTGCACCGGCTCGACCGGGAGACCGGCGCCGTGGAGGCAGTCGCCCTGGAGGACCAGCGGGTGACCATCACCCTGCCCGCCGGCACGGGCGACCTGTTCAGCCTCGACGACGCGGCTTTCCCCGGCCTCGGGGACGGCTGACTCCCCCGCGCATGAGGAAGCTCCGGGACGGCCTGAGCGAACGGAGCCTCGCCTTCGAGCCGGGCTTCAAGGCTCACGGCGAGGTCGTGTGCCGCACCTTCCAGCCGTCGTACGTCGCCATGGGCGACGGAACCCTGCTCGCCTTCTGCCAGGGCCGGCTGCGCGAAGGCCGCGACGATGATCCGAAGGTCGTCCTGACGAGCCGTAGCGGCGACGAGGGCGCCACGTGGTCGCCGGCGAAGCCCGTCTCGGGCCGGCTCACCCACTACGCCATGTCGGCGTACCTCTCCGAGCGGGATGGGCGGGAGCGCGTCTCGGTCCTGACCATGGTCGACATGCGGGGTACGGAGAAGCTCTACGGCTGCGACCACGGCGCGATGCGGGGGGAGACCGGCATCGACATCGCCGCCGTGGGCCGCCGTACCCCGATGGTGCTCTGCCGTTTCGACTCGGACGACGGCGGAGAGAGCTGGACGATGGAGACGTTGCTCGGAGAGCGGTCGCCCCTGAACCGGCGGTATGCGGACGGCACGCTGATCATGTTCAACCCCGTGGGCCAGGTCCACGTGATTCCCGAGGGCCCCTATCGCGGCCGCTACATCCTCGGCGGCCCGGTCACCGTCGTGCCGGAAGGAGAAGCCGTCAGCGATTACTTCCGCGACCATCCCCAGTCCGGCTCCGCCGTCCTCTGCAGCGACGATCAGGGCGAGACCTGGCGCGCCGACGGCTTCATCACGGACTACTTGGCCAACGAGGCTTCCGCCGTCTCGGTCCGACAGGGCGAGGAGCTGCTGATCGTGCGCCGGCTGAATCCGCCGGACAGGTTGGCGGAGCGATCCCTCTCCGGCGAGGTGAGCCCCGGCCCGATGCAGCGCATCGCCCATACCTCCGCCGACTGCGGCCGGACCTGGTCGCCGCCCTTCCTCGTCGACATCAGCGGCGTCCTCTGCCACGGAACGCTGGCCCGGTGCGGCCGGCGCCTGGTGTTCTCCATTCCCAACGGCTCGGGCCTTTCCGGGGCCGGACGCTCCCATGTCTCCGAGCGCCGGCGCGGCGCCATCTATTGCAGCGACGACGAGGGCCGCACCTGGCGCCACAAGGTCATCGACCCGGAGAGCTTCTCGTACAGCACCGTGGGCCCTCTGAACGAGTCGCGGTACATCACCCTATACGCACGCGGCTCCATGGGGCAGGAAGGGGTCGGATGCCGCGTCTTCGAGGACGAGTGGCTATGAAGATCACCGACGTGACCATCGACTGCTATGCCTGGCCGAAGCCGAAGCCGATCAGCAACGGCAAGTACACCTACAGGACGGTGGTGCTCAACCTCGTGCACGTGCACACCGACGAAGGCCTGTCGGGGATCGGCTGGGGCGGGGGCACCGCGGCCACCCGGCCCGGAGCCGTGGGCGAGGCCCTGGTGGCCCACTTCAAGGAGGCCCTGATCGGCGAGGACCCCTTCGCCTACCGCCGCATCTGGGCGAACATGTGGCTGCCCAAGATCGTCGGGCGCCGCGGCATGTCGACCCACATCATCAGCGCCATCGACATCGCCCTGTGGGACCTGATGGGCAAGGCCCTCGGCAAGCCGGTGCACAAGCTGCTCGGCGGCTTCACCGACCGCATCCCCGCCTACGTCGCCGGGGGCTACTACGAGGAGGGGAAGGGGCTGAAGGAGCTGGCCAAGGAGATGGAGGAGAGCCTCGATCTCGGCGCCAGGGCGGTGAAGATGAAGGTCGGGGCCGTGCCCATCGACGAGGACGTCGAGCGGGTGCGGGTGGTGCGCGAGGCGGTCGGCCCCGGCATCAAGCTCCTCGTCGACGCCAACAACGCCTACGCCGCGTACGAGGCGATCGAGCTGGCCCGCAAGATCGAGCCCTTCGACGTCTTCTGGTTCGAGGAGCCCGTGGCCCCCGACGACTACCGCGGCCACGCCCAGGTGGCGAGGGCGACGACGATCCCCATCGCCACCGGCGAGAACGAGTACACCCGCTACGGCTTCCGCGACCTCATCGAGCACGAGTCGGCGGCGATCTTCAACGCCGACGCCCAGATCCTCGGGGGCGTCACCGAGTTCATGAACGTGGCCGCCCTGGCGGCGGCCCAGGACCTGCGCATCGCCCCCCACGGCGCCCAGGAGATCCACATCCACCTCGTGGCGGCGATCGCCAACGGCCTGATCCTCGAGTTCTACCGCGAGACCGTCGACCCCCTGCGGGGCCGCATCTTCAAGGAACCCCTGAAGCTCGACTCCGAGGGCTGCGTGGCCGTGCCCGACCGCCCCGGCCTGGGGATGGAGCCGGACTACGAGCTGCTGAACCAATACCGGGAGAGCCGCCATGGCTGAGAGCGCCATCCGCGCCGGCGAGCCGTTCACCGCCGAGGAGACCGAACGCCTCGTTTCGCGGTTCCAGCGCGAAGGCTACTGCGAGCTGGGACCGGTCCTGGAGGAGGAGGAGGTCGAGGCCCTCCACGACGACATGCAGCGCAAGTGGGACGATCCCGCCATGCACGAGCCGGAGCGGGACCAGATCCGCGGTCGCAGCCTCATGCGCATGTTCGAGTACTCCACGGCCTTCCGCGACCTCATCGTCCGCGAGCCCTTCGCCAGCCTCGCCGAGGCGATCCTCGGACCGGACTGCCACTGCATGTCCCAGAACGCCCTCTACACCCCTCCCGATCCAGAAGCCGTCACCGACGGCCCCGGCGGCTGGCACCTCGACGACCTCATCCACTTCCCGCTGCCGCCGGAGATCCCCCGCCACTCCCCCGACGTGCCGCTGCCCTGCTTCGTCATGCAGATCTTCACGCCGCTGACGGACGTGGAGGAGCTGCGGCACGGCCCCACCCAGATCGTCCCCGGCAGCCACTACGCCGGCCGCCGGCCCGAGGTGCAGGACCAGCCCTCCTTCGACGGCAACGGCCCCCACTCCTTCCTCGCCCGGCGGACCCACGCCTACATGTTCAACAACCAGGTCTGGCACCGCGGCGCCCCCAACACCTCGGACCGCACCCGCCTCATGGCCGGCGTCACCTACAGCAAGCGCTTCGTCTCCCAGAAGTTCTACCCCTTCATCGACTACCGCATGCCGGACCACGTCTGGGAGGGCGCGTCGCCGCGGCTGCAGCGCATGCTCGGACGCCACGCCAGGGGCGCGTACGGCTGATGGAGGTCGCCCGACTCGGCGCCACCGACCTCGAGATCAGCCGCCACGGATTCGGGGCGGCGCGCATCGGCGCCGTTCCCCTCGACCGGAGCGAGAGCCTGCTGCGCAGCCTCCCCGATCTGGGCATCACCTTCATCGACACCGCCGACTGCTACGCCCGCAGCGAGGAGATCATCGGCCGCTGTCTCGCCGACCGCATGGGCGAGTTCGTCATCGCCACCAAGTGCGGCTGCATCACCGGCGGCGAGCAGGGAGAGGCGTACTCCCGCCCCGTCATCGAGAGAAGCATCAACCGGTCGCTGCAGCGGCTGGGTGTGGAGCGTCTCGATCTCGTTTTCCTGCACACCTGCTCGGCGGAGATCCTGCGCGCCGGCGAGGCGGCCGAGGCCCTGCTGCGGGCCCGCGACGCCGGCAAGGTGCGCTGCACCGGCTACAGCGGCGACGGCGAAGACGCCATGGAGGCGATCTCCATGGGGGTTTTCGACGCCCTCCAGGTGACCTTCAACATCCTCAGCCAGGAGGCCCTGGACGAGGTGCTGCCCGCCGCCGAGGCCGCGGGCATGGGGGTGGTCGCCAAGCGGCCGATCGCCAATGCCAGGCTGCTGCCCGAGGACTCGCCGCAGTACCACGGTGGTCCCTGGTGGGACCCCGTGCGTCCCCTGCTGACCGCCGAAGGGGCCTGGGACGACCCGCTGGAGTGCGCTCTGCGCTTCACCCTGTCCCATCCGGTGATCACCTCCGCCATCGTCGGCACCACCGATCCCGCCCACGCCCGGGAGAACGCCCGGCGGGCCGGGGCGGGACCGCTGTCGCCGCGGCTGCTGGAGGCTCTCCACCAGCTGCGCCCGGAGGACTGACCCCGATGCCGGCTCCCCCCGACTACCGGATCATCTACAACTGGGACGGCGCGCCTCACGGGTACTCCCCGGCGCCGCAGTCGATGGAGGACTTCCTCGAGAAGGTCTACGCGCCCCTCGAGGAGACCCAGGTGGGCGCCCTGTTCTGGAGCGTCGGCGGCCAGGGCTCGCGCTGGCCCAGCGACGTGGTGGAGTTCATCGGCCAGGCGCGGGAGCGCCCCTATCCGAGCGCCGGAGCATACAACGCCACCGAGAACATCCTGCGCATGTACGACCGCGGCGAGGACCCCCAGGAGGCCATGATCGAGCGCGGCCGCGAGCTGGGTCTCCACGTCTACGCCTCCGTGCGCATGAACGACAACCACTTCGGCGGCGCCCAGGTCGCCGACCTGGAGGCGCTGCGCAAGGCCCACCGCGTCGAGGCCCTGCGGCACGAGCACCCGGAGTGGGTGCTGGGCGAGCAAACCTCGGAGTGGTTCGCCCTCTCCTGGAACATGGCCGTCCCCGAGATCCGGGAGCGCCGCTTCCGCCACGTCGAGGAGGTCTCCCGGCGCTACGACTGGGACGGCGTCGAGCTGGACTGGCAGCGTCACGCCTTCCACTTCCCCGACGGCCACGGGTACCGCCTGCGCTACCTGCTCACCGATCTGCAGCGCGCCGTCCGCCGCATGACCGAGGCCCTGGGGCGGGAGCGGGGCCGCCCCGTCTTTCTGGCGGCGCGGGTTGCCGGGTCGCTGGAGATGTGCCGCCGCATCGGCTACGACGTGCCTACGTGGATCGAGGAGGGACTCGTCGACGTGCTCATCCCGGCGGGAAACGCGGTCACCGACGCCAGCATCGACGCGACGGAATTCGTGGAGTTGTGCGAGGGAACGGACGTCGCCGTCTATCCCGGCTTCGACAGCAACCTTCCCGATCCCTTCGTCGGCCCCGAAGAGCCGGACGAGAAGGACCGCCTGCGGACCCGCGCCATCGCCAGCCGCTATCACCGCGCCGGGGCCACGGGGATCTACGTCTTCAACTGGCACGCCAACCGCGACTCGAAGCGGCCGCTGCTGACGACGATCGGATCCCCGGAGAGCCTGGCCGCCACCGACAAGATCTACGCCGCCGCCCATCGCTTCATACAGCGGCAGGGGGACTGGCGCGGCGCCTACCGGATCGACCGGATCTACGGCCAGGTGCCGGTCGACCTCGTGCGGACGCTGACCGGAGAGGGACCCACCATCACCCTGGAGATCGCCGAGGACTTCGAGGCCCACCCACCGGCCTCGCTGCAGTTGCGGCTGCGCGTGAAGGAGTGGACGGACAGGGATGCGCTGCAGGTGTGGTGGGACGGGGACGAGCTCGACGCGCCGCGGATCGACTACTGCCGGCTCGAGAGTCCCTCGCCTCCCGGCGGAGCTTTTCAGCCGCTGCCGCGCTGGCGGGAGCTGGCCGACGGGAGCACTGCCGTGTGGCTCCGCTGGGACTTCAGCGGGAGGGAAGTGTCGGCGGGGGAGCACACGGTCCGCGTCGCCGTGGAGGAACGCAATCCGCAGGTCGCGTCGGCCCTGATCCTTACCGATGTCGAGCTGGAGGTGCGATTTTGAAGGTCACGGAGATCGACATCCACCGGGTGACCCTGCCCTACGACGAGGCCAGGGCCTACGAGCTCCTCCACTACCACGACCTGACGCAGCGCACCATCTACGTGGCCCGCACCGACAGCGGCCTCACCGGCCTGGGCGAGTCGGAGGGGGTCGAGAGGCAGGAGGTGCTCGACCGCTACATCGGCTCGAACCCCTTCGACTGGCTGGGCGACGAGACCTCCCTCGGCCTGGGGACGGCGATGTACGACCTGATGGGCCAGGCCGCCAGCGTTCCCGTGTACAAGCTCTTCGGCCAGAAGTACCGCTCCTGGGTGCCGGTGGCGGCGTGGACGGTGAGCACCCACCCCGACCGCATGGCCGCGGCCGTGTCGGCCTACGCGAGGCAGGGGCACACGTGGATGAAGTTCCACCTCTCGCCCTTCGAGAACGTGATCGATCAGACCGAGGCGATGCAGGAGGTGGCGCCCAGGGGGTTCAAGCTCCACTACGACTTCACCATGCACGGCACCGAGGACCACATGCCGGCTCTGCTGGAGAGGCTGTCGGAGTATGAGATCGCCGGCTGCTTCGAGGACCCTCTGCCCGGCGAGGACATCGACGGCTACATCGAGCTGCGCCAGCGCTCGCGCCTGCCCATCGTGCTCCACCACTTCCCCACGGGGGCCACCTACGAGGTCCTGCGCAGACCCGCGGACGCGTACATGCTGGGCCACTCCAAGATCGGGGACGCGGTGCGCAGGGCCGGCCTCTTCGCCGCCGGCGACAGTCCCTTCATGCTGCAGAACACGGGCAGCGACATCACCCGCGCCATGAACGCCCACATGATGGCGGCCTTCCCCTCGGCCAACTTCCACTTCGTCAACGCCACCACCGAAGTCTCGAGCGAACGCTTCGTCACCGAACCCCTGAACCCGGTCAACGGCTTCATCCGCGTGCCCGAGCAGCCGGGCCTCGGAGTCGAGCTGGACATGGACGAGGTGAGGCGCCTCGAGCGGATCGAGCCGATGGCGAAGCCGAGGTTCATCATCGTGTGCAGGTACGACAACGGGACCACCCTCTACGCCCGCCCGGACCCGGAGAACCCCCACTTCATGGTCCGGCCCGACTGGAGCCGGGAGTTGATGCCCATGAGCTTCGCGGCGCCGCTGAAGACCCGGTACTGGGATGACGACGGCTCGGCGGAGTTCAGCGCCATGATGGCGCGTCTCGAGCGGGAGGGGGCGGTGCTGGAGGGCGGCGGCGGGAGCTGACGGCGGGGCCGCCAGCCACCGGCGCCGGAGAGGGCCGGCGCGGTCAACGAGGGGGTGAGGTTCCCCGCCTGGGTTGCGTTCAGGCAGCCAGGCCGCGGCAGCCGGCGCCGGGAGGAGCCGGTGCTGGAGGGCGGCGGCGGGAGCTGACGGCCCGGCAGCCAGCCACCGGCGCCGGGAGAGGGTTGGCGCGGCCCACAGTGGGGTGAGGATCCCGCCGGGTTGCGTTCAGGCGGGCAGTATCAGGTCGCGCTCCGGGCGGGGCGGATTCCCCCAGTGGTTGACCGAGTCCACGCCGCTGATGACGACGCCTTCCTCGGCCCAGCCGAATCCGGGCAGGGCCCGCACCTCCATGGCGCAGTAGCGCAGGGTCAGACCGCAGCGCCGGCGGTCCGAGCGATTGCTTTCCGAGCCGTGCAGCAGCAGGTCGGAGTGCATCGAGATCTCCCCCGCCTTCAGCTCCACGTCCACGCACTCGCCGTACTTCTCCACATCCAGGGCGGCCTGGTTGAAGAGGGTGTTCTCCTCCTCCCCGCTCTGGCGGTAGGGCAGATGCCCGTGCCGATGGGAGCCGGCGACGAACCGCATGCACGAGTTCTCCCTGTCGGCATCGTCGATGGCCAGCCAGATGGTGACCGTCTTCGATGGCGTCAGCGGCCAGAAACTGGCGTCCTGGTGCCAGGAGATGCTCACCGGATCGTGGGGCATCTTGCAGAAGAAATGGGAGGCCAGGCCGACGATCTCGCGGCCCAGTATGTCCTGGGCGCAGGCGACCAGGCGCGGGTGGCGCATCAGATCGTGCACCCGGCCGCACTTCAGATGGGCCGATGAGATGGAGTAGCTGGTGCCGCCCGCGGCCATGGTATCCGCCAGCAGACGGTCGAAGTAGTGCCGGTGTTCGGCGATCTCGCCGTCGTCGAAGATCCGCAGGCCCTTGACGTAGCCGTCCCTGTTGAAGGCGGCGATCTGCTCGTGGGTGAGGGCCGAGGGATTCCGGGTGGTGCTGGGATGAAACCGCAGGTCCCTGTCCATGGCCCGCAGCTGATCGGGGCTCGGCCCCGTCTTGAAGGTCTGCACGGGTCGACTCACGCTCACCTCACCGGCTGACCGAGCCGTTCGGGACGCACCCCCTTGAAGATGCGATCATCGGTGTCGCTGCCGTCGTGCAGGGCCAGCCGCTTGTACGGGTTCGTGCCCGTCGCCATCAGTTCGAGTCCGAAGAGCTGCCGGCGTTCGGGGGTGTTGAGCCGGCCGGCCGCTTCAAGGGCCACGGCCGCCTCGACGGTCACCCCCGGCTGCTTCTGGTAGAAGGGACAGTAGAGGGTGAGCACGCACCAGCGGTCGCGGTCACCCGTGTTGGGCAGGGTGGTGTGCCACAGCCGGGTGTTGAAGAGGAAGGCGCTGCCCGCCTTCACTTCGGCGGTCACCATTCCCGGCATCTCCCTCTGATCCCGAACCTTGGTCGCCTGGTCGGCGCCCCCGCCCATGCCCTTGTAGGCGAGGTGGTCCGGCTCGTGGTCCCACCGATGCGATCCCGGGACGCAGGCCGTGCAGCCATCGTCGGCGCCGACGTCCGTCAGATAGACGAGAACCTTGGTGTTGAGGGGCGGCCCCATGTAGCGCCATGCCTCATCGTTCCTG
Source organism: Candidatus Latescibacterota bacterium (assembly GCA_964291625.2). Lineage (GTDB taxonomy): Bacteria > Latescibacterota > UBA2968 > UBA8231 > UBA8231 > UBA8231. Next base: position 2,699,060 of record OZ220089.1, read on the forward strand.
TGGTCCCGGTGCCAGTTGACGTAGCCGCCTTCCTCCCGCGCGTCACGAGGGCTCTGCGGCTCCAGGACCCGGACCTGTATGGTGGCGGCCTGCACGTCTTCCCCGACGGTGGCGCCGAGGAAGGGCAAGAGGCGTGGATGGGTGATCATCTCCACGCAGGCGTCGTCCTCTTCGAGAAGGTGGAGCGGATAGATGTCGAAGTACTTCCTTCCATGGAAGGTGCCGGAGGCGTAGTACTCGCCGTTGGCCGAGACCCCCCGGCCCCGGGCCCGGCCCTTTTCCCAGTCGAGGCGGGTGACCGCCTGGGCCCGGTCGAAGGCGGCCTGGGCGCGGAGCAGCTCATCCCCCTGCAGCACGTCCTCGATGATGATGAAGCCGTCGCGCTTGTAGGCATCCACCTGACTCTCGAGGAGCGTGCGGGAATCGGGAAGGGCCTGCCGGGTATCAGTCATCATCGCCGCTCTCCGAATGGATGTCCTGCAGGCGCAGGACGCTCATGCCGTGGACGATCAGGCGGGGGATCGTGAAACGGAGCATTGACCCGCTCTCCTGGTGCTCCAGCGCTAGCGGCTCCCGCATCTCCGGATAGCGCCACTCCACCCGCTCCACCCGAAAGCCGTCGGGCACTTCGCACTCCGCCTGAATCGGGCCGACGGGCAGCGGCACTTCGATGGCGGCTTCCTCGTCCTGCCGGTAGTTGATCCAGTGGACGACCAGAGCGTCCACGTCGCGCGGCCGCCAGGCGCGGACCCGCACGAACCAGGGCGCATCCGTGACCAGCCGGGGCCGGCCGAGGAACTCCTCCAGCTCCGCCAGGAACCGCTGGCCGAAGGGATCGTCTTCGAGCCGGGGGAAGACCGGCATCTCCTGCGGGAGCCCCTTGATCGGCACCGTCTCGGGGGACCAGGGTCCATCGGGAATGTGCATGGCACCATCCGCGAGGCCGCCGATCGATCCCCCGGTCGGAGTGGCTCTGAAGGTTGGCAGCAGCGGCTCCCCGCGGGGTGACCCGTCCGCGTCGAGACGTCCGCTGTGGCCCGTGAACACGAGGCGGCCTCCTTCGCCGACGAACGCCTCCAGCCGCTCGCCTTCCGCGGCGCTCAACCTCTCAACCTCCGGCAGGATCAGGGCCTCGTAGTCGCCGGCGCGCTCCAGCAGCTGGTCGTCGAGGATGATGTCGAAGAGCCAGTGACCGTCCTCCAGGTGCTGGCCGAGCCGCTTGAGGGCGTCGAGGCAGTCCATCTCCGCCTGCATCTCCGCCCTCCGCGGATAGACGAGGGCGATCTGCGACCACGGGTCCGCCGGATGCAGCAGCTCCTCGTGTTGGTGCATGAAGCGCTGGCAGCGGATGACCGGCCCGTAGTAGTCCTCCGGCGCGACGTTGCCGCTCTCCTCCTGATCGAGGCGCGGAGGCCCGGCGTGGAAGGCGAGTGCCGTGCCGTGGTGGGCGATCGCCTCGGCGGCCCAGATGCGCCAGCGCCGGTAGTCGTACTTGTTGATGACGAAGGGCCGGCCGCCGCCTGCGGCGTACATGAACCGGGACGGCAGCCCCATGTCGGCCAGGTAGCCCTGGGAGAGGGAGCAGACCGCCTTGGACGGTCCCTGGCTGTACCACAGGTAGTCCTCCCCCCGGGCCCACGACTCCGGCGGCAGCAGGGACCGCTCGTCGTGGGGCCGGAAGTCGTACTTGTGATACCACTGCGCCAGCAGCAGGTCCGGCTTCAGGGACCGTCCGAACTCGATGAAGACGTCGTCGAAGGACTCCTTGCGCTTGAGGGCCGATCCCTGGGCGAGCAGGAGCTCCAGGCGGGCGGCCAGCTCCGGCGGGCCATCCGGCGGCGCCGTGAAGACGTCGGGCACCTCCTCGAGGTCGGTGGATCCGAAGATCGCCTCCACCTCTTCCCGCGTCAGCCGGGCGGCCAGATAGCGGCGTGTATAGTCGCAGCAGTGCCGGCAGTGGCAGAGGGACTCGTAGTGATGGGTGGCGTTGAAGCCGTCGAGACCGAGCTCGATCCCCTTGCCCACCATCGCCCTGAGGGCCGCCAGCCACCGGGGATTGCTCATGCAGCCGCGATAGGTGCGGTAGGGCCGGCCCGGTATGGTGCGCCATCTCACAGACCCGTCGGCATCGCGCTGCGTCACCTCCTCGGCAGAGGCGCACGGCGGCGGTCCCAGCAGATCGTCGGTCCACATCCGGTCCCAGTTCCCGCCGAACAGACCGATGCCCTCCTCGTGGTTCCCGAAGTGCATGGTCGTCGACAACTGCCCCGTCACCCGGGCCCCGGCCTCCTGGATCTGCGGAATGACCTCCGCGGCCAGGTCGAGACTGGCCTCAACGCTACCCAGCGGCATCCCCGACCACGACGGCGGGACACTCTCGTCGCCGGCCAGGGAGTAGAAGTCGGCCCCGAAGTTCCCCACCTGCACCAGCTCGATCCTGGCGCGGCGAACGTGATCGAGAACCTGCGACGCCCGAGGCAGGGTCCAGTGCTCGATGATGCGGCTCATTCGCAGAGGTACGCCCATTCGATTCCTCAGGGAGTCGCCCGTGACGGCAGCCCACCAGGCCAACGTTCCACCGGATCGAGTGGCGCCGGAGTCACCATCGACTCAGTTCTGCTGCCAGGCGCCACCCGGTTCACAAGAGTGCGTGTGCGGGTCTCCAACCACGGAGGGCGGTGCCGGCGGCGCAGGCCGCGCCTGGGCGGCCCATTACGCCGGGCCGGGGTCAACAACCACCATCATCCAGGAGGCCCAGAGACCCGAGCGCAGCGAGGGGCTCGCCAGCCACTCGAATCACCCCCAGTCGATAGCTCCCCCAACCAGGCCCGGCGTACGCGCCGCCAAAGGCGCGGCCGGAGCCGCCGGCACCGTCCGGCCCACAAGCACCCCCCCCTCAACAGCGCACCACATCCTCCACATCCTCTACCGCCAGCGTGTCCTCGTGCACCGGCTGCACCGCCCGCCCCCACGCCGCCAGCACCTCCGCATCCCGCATCAGCTCCGCGCTGCGCCGTGCCACCCGCTCGGGGTCCCACCCGGCGTAGAGCTGGCCCAGCAGGTCCTGACGCACCGCGGCGCAGGCCGCATCGCCGGCCAGGTCGTTCCACTCGCCCGGATCTTCCTCCAGGTTGAACAAGGCCGGAGGCGTATCCCCGTGGTACGCATACAGCTTCCACGGTCCCCGCCGGATCATCCGTGAAGGAGGATCGCCGCGGGTCGGCCCCAGCTCGCTGAATGTGAAATCGGGCCGGGACTCGTCCGGCAGACCCCGCATCTCGCTCCACAACGAGTGGCCGTCGAGGGCGGGCAGGGGCTCGCCGCCGGCCACCTGTATGGCGGTGGGGGCCCAGTCCAGCAGGTTGCAGATCGCCGTGCTCTCCGTGCCCGCCGGCACCACCCCCGGGAACCGGGCGATGAGGGGGACGCCCACCGAGCCCTCGTAGTAGTTGCTCTTCCACCAGCAGCCGTGCTCGCCGGCCATCTCGCCGTGGTCGCTGGCGTAGACCACGAGGGTGTTGTCGCTGAGTCCGGTCTCGTCGAGCTTGTCGAGGAGCTGGCCGACCTTGCGGTCGAAGTACTCGCACAGGCCGAAGTAGGCCGCACGGGCCACCCGGATGCGCTCGGCGGGCAGGGGTACCTCGATGCCGCGGTGCCTCTTGAAGCTGGTCACCGCCGCCGGCTCCCCGGACGGCTCGGGCTGCGGCACGTCGACGCGGTCGTAGTAGTAGTCGTAGAGATCCTTCGGGGCGAAGAACGGGCAGTGGGGCAGCAGGAAGCCGGCCACCGCGGCAAAGGGCCGGTCACCGCCCCGGGCCTTCTCCTCCAGGTAGGCGCAGGCCGCGTCGGCGACGCGGTCGTCGAAGGACTGGTAGGTGGTGCGGCCGTGGCCGGCGATCTCGACGGACTCGCGGGTCTGGCCCGAGGTGCTGGCGGGGATCTCCTTGAACATCGGTCCGCCCTGGCCGGCTGCGCCCGGATGGTGGGCGCCGTACTCGCCGATGGGCCGGCGCTCGAAGCCGTGGCGCTGGTCGGGGCCGACGAAGTGCATGCGGCCGATCAGCGCGGTCTCGTATCCGGCCGCGCCCACGGCGTGGGCCCAGGTGGGAAGGGCGGAGCTGAGGATGTGCTCGTTGAGCCAGGCCTCGTTGGCGCTGGGCCGCCGTCCGGTCATGAAGGCCATGCGCGCCGGCACGCACAGGGGCGAGGCGGTGTAGGCGTTGCGGAAGCGCATGCCCTCGCCGGCCAGGCGGTCGAGGTGCGGGGTGCGCACCACCGCGTCGCCGTAGCAGCCGAGGTGGTATTTGCTGTGCTGGTCGGAAAGGATGAAGAGGATGTTGGGGCGGTTCATGGCCTTGGACTCGTCGGCGCGTAATTTAGGGCGCCCCATACATCCTACAAGAGAGTGATGCGCAGCGTGAGGTCCGCCAGAGGAGGTGTCCTCGAGCCCCTGGCCAACGGCGATTTCGTGCGCCTGTGGCTGGCCAACGGCCTCTGGTGGCAGGCGATGTGGATGGAGATGCTGGCCCTGGGGTGGGTGGCCCTGGAGTTGACCGACTCGGCATGGTGGGTCCAGGTCATCGCCTTCTACCGCGCCGCTCCCCTGCTGATCGTCGGTGTCTTCGGCGCCGTGATCACCGACCGCTTCCGGCGGCGCCACATCGTCGCAAGCCTGCAGTTGATCAACGTCCTGGGGATGGGACTGCTGGCCCTGCTGCTCTTCCGCGGAGAGCTGGAGATCTGGCACCTGTCGGCGGTGTCGCTGGTGCTAGGGGCCGCCTGGGCCCTGGACTGGCCGACCCGCCGCAGCATGGTGCCCGATCTCGTCGGCAAGGCCCGCACCGTCGACGCCATGGTTCTGGAGAACGTCATCCAGGGGATCACGCGCGTCGGCGGCCCCCTGGCGGCGGGCTATGTGACCGCGGCCTACGGCAGTCTGGGCGCCCTGCTGGCGCTGGTCGGGCTGGGCGCCCTCGGGCTGCTGCTGCTGCTGGGCCTCAGGACGGACTCCAGGGCCCCCGTCAAGGGCACCTGGACGTCGGGATGGGCCGGCCGCCAGGGATGGGCCAGTCTGAGAGGCTCGGCCCCGATGTTCGGCGTCTTCCTGGTCACCGTCCTGATGAACATCTGGACCTTCCCCTACATGAACCTGCTCCCCGTCTTCGCCCGCGACGTGTACGGCCTGGGCCCGCAGGCGATGGGGTGGCTGGGCGCCGCCAGCGGGGCCGGCACGATCGTCGGCCTCGCCGCCGTCCAGCTCGGCCGCCGGAACCTCAGCAACGAGTGGGTCTTCGTCGGCGGCTCCCTGCTCTCGTGCCTGGGAGTCGCCGCCTTCGCCTTCAGCGCCACCTTCGGCCTCGCCCTGGCGATGCTGTTCTGCTCCGGCCTGGGGCAGGCGGGATTCAGCATCATGCAGAGCAGCATCATCCTGGTGAGGTCCTCCGACGAGATGCGCAGCCGCGCCATGAGCACCCTGGTCGTGGCCATCGGCGTCGGCCCCTTCGGCCGCCTGCAGAGCGGCGCCCTCGCCGAGACCTGGGGGGCCCAGGGATCCGTCGGCATCATGGCCGCCCTCGGCGGCCTCGGGATTGCGGCGACCACCGTCCTCCTCCGGGGATTCGTGGGCCGGCGAGAGGAAGCCTCCCCGTGAGAGAGAGCCGCTGCGTCCTCTTCGACTGGGGCAACACCCTGATGCGGGACTACCCGGACGCCGTGGGCCCCATGGCCGACTGGCCCTGCGTGGAAACCCTGCCCGGCGTCGAGGACGTCCTGCGTCAACTGCGTCCACACTGGACCCTGGCCCTCGCCACCAACGCCGTCGCCTCCGACGAACCCGCCGTGTGGAAAGCACTCGCCCGCGGCGGCATCGCTTCCCTCCTGGACAAGGTCTACTGTTTCCAGACCATCGGTCACAAGAAGCCGTCCCCCGCCTTCTTCGACCACATCGTCAGGGACCTGCCCATGGAGAGAGACCGCATCGTCATGGTAGGCGACGACTTCCGGAACGACATCCGCGGAGCCACCCGCACGGGGATCCGCAGCATCTGGCTCAACCAGTCATCCGATGAAGAGAGAGTCGGGGAGTTGTACCAGACCATCCACGAATTCCAATCGCTCCCAAGTGCACTAACCTCTCTCTCCATCTCCGATGCTTGATCCCGGAACCAAAGTCCCATCCCCTCCCTCCACGCCCGTCGCCAACCCCCCTCTCACTGGCCCCGACGTCTACCACACCTCTCCCTGCCGAGAGCATCGCCAGGCATCCACCCCTCACTGCCTCCCATGTCTCCACCCCACTCTCCTTCAAGGGCGTCGCCAAGCCTTCCACCCTCCCACTGCCTCCCATGTCTCCACCCCACTCTCCTTCAAGGGCGTCGCCAAGCCTTCCACCCTCCCCACTGCCTCCCATGTCTCCACCCCACTCTCCTTCAAGGGCGTCGCCAAGCCTTCCACCCCCTCACTACCTCCCATGCCTCTACTCCCACTCTTCCAAGGGCGTCGCCAGCCTTCCACCCCTCATCGCCTCCCATGCCTCTACCCCACTCCTTCCGAGGGCGTCGCCGGCGGCGCAGGCCGCGCCGGCGCGCGCATTACGCCGGGCCGGGGTCAACAACCACCCTCATCCCGGAGGCCCAGAGACCCGAGCGCAGCGAGGGGCTCGCCAGCCCTGAGAACCACCCCAAGTCGATAGCACCCGCAGCCAGGCCCGGCGTACGCGCCGCAAGGCGCGGCCGGAGCCGCCGGCGACGCCCACGCCAGGACACCCCCCAAAGGCTGACCAATGGATAGGCCAGACTTCCCAGGAATCATCTTCACCGACGACGCCTGGATCCTCAACTCCGACCCACCCATCACCCAGGCCGACCTCCGCGACAAAGTCGTCGCCGCCTACGCCGGCACCGGCGGCGCCCTCTGGTGGTCGACCGGCGATCACGAGGTCTACCACTTCGAGACCCGGATCGGCGAGATCTTCGGCGCAGAGCAGCCCACCCTCGAAGGCCTCGACGATCTCTACTCCTTCGTTCACTCCGCCGGCGATGACGACGCCTACCCGAAGGTCGCCGCCAACGTGCGCGCCCTCATCGAGGAGTGCGGCGGCCCCCTGACGGCCCTCCTGCGCCTCTGCCGGGAACGGGGCCTCCCCTTCTTCCCGCGTGTGCGCATGAACAGCCACTACGTCATCGACCCCCGCCACCCGGGGTACGGCAACTACCGCCGCCGCCACCCCGACCGCCTCATCGCCCGCCCCGGGGAGCGCTTCGCCGAGGGCACCATCGAGCACGGCATCGGCACCGGCCTCGACTACGCCCACCCCGGCAACCGCGCCTTCGTCACCCGCATCATCCGCGAGTGCTTCGAGCGCTTCGATGTCGACGGCGTCGAGCTCGACTTCATGCGCCACCCCGCCTTCTTCCGCGTCGAGGAGGGGTACGCCAACCGCCACTACATGACCGGCCTCGTGCGCGAGGTGCGCGCCCGCATGCAGGCCGTCTCCGCCGATCGCGGGCGCCGGCTGCTGCTCGGGGTCCGCGTGCCTCCGTCGATCGCCGACTGCAACCGCGTCGGCCTCGACGTGGTCCGCTGGCTTGAGGAAGGGCTCGTCGACATCGTCGTCGTCGGGGGCGGCTTCATCTCCTTCGAGACCCCGGTCGACGAGTTCGTCGCCGCGGCGGCCGGAACCGGCGCCCTCGTGTACGGATGCATCGAGGCGACCCGCGACAGCGACGACCGCAAGCTCCGCGCCCTGGCCCTCCGCTGGCTCGAGGACGGCGCCCACGGCGTCTACCTCTACAACTTCTTCACGCGCTCGCCCGGGTGGAACCGCCGCATCGCCTCCGAGCTGACCGATCGGGAGAAGCTCCGCCGCCTCGACAAGCGCTACGAGCTCGAGACCACCGGCTCCGCGTACGGCTCCTCCGGCCACAGCAGCGCCTTCGCCCTCGCCCAGTCGCAGACGCAGCTGCCGGTGCGGCTGCAGCCCAACTACGACGGTGAGGGACCGGTCCTGCGGCTGGCGATCGCCGACGATTTCGACGCGGCGCGGGAGGCCGGCGAGCTGGGCCCATGCCGGCTGACCCTGCGGTTCGACGCCCTGGAGGAGAGCGACTCCCTCCGCGTCCGGGTCAACGGCCGGGAGCTGGACTGGAGCGGGGCCGAGGTCTCCTTCGACGGCTGGGAGGAGCTGACCGCGGCGTCCCTGTTCTGGTTGAGCTACCCCGCAGAGCCGGTGGAGCAGCACATGGAAGGGTCGAGCGCCTCGTACGCGGTCACCGCCCCGCCGCTGCGGCAGGGCGAGATCGAGATCGAGATCCGCCTGCTCTCGGAGACCCGCGCCCCGGAGTGCCACGTATCCCTGGTCGGCCTCGAGATCGACCTCACCCTCGGAAGGCGGGAACGATGACCAACCCTCTGCCCCGCGGCATCCGCCCCGCCTTCCCGCGGGATACGCCGGCCGGCCAGGTGAGAGCCAGGTTCCTGGAGGTTCTCGGGATGGACCACATACCCGAGGCGGTCGATGCCACCGCGGAAACCGTGGCCGAGGACGGGGTCCACCGGGAGCTGCGCCTCTCCTATGCGAACTCCCTCGGCGAGACGCTGACGGGTACCGCCCTCGTGCCGCTCGACCCGCCCGGCGGGCCGGTCCCAGGGGTCGTGTGCATGCACGGCACCGGTGGCACGACGGCGAACGTCCTCGCGGGAAGACTCGAGCGTGACGCGGAGAGCGGACAGCTGCGGGGATGGGGCCGGGAGCTGGCCAACCGCGGATACGCGACGATCTCGATCTCCCTCAAGGGATCCGTGGTCCGCCGCGCCACCGAGGAAGCATGGGAGGAGGAGGCGAAGCTGCTGGAGGCGTACGGCCGCCCCCACGCCGGCATCGTCGCCGAGGAAGCCCTGCTGGCGGCGCGCGTCCTGGGTTCCCTCCCCGAGGTCGACGGCGCCCGCATCGGCCTGACCGGCATGTCCCTGGGCGGCATGGCCACCTGGACGGCCATGGCCTGCGATCCCTCGATCCGCGCCGGCGCCGCCGTCTGCGGCGTGCTGGGCAGCCTGTCCCGGCTGATCCACGAGGGCAACATCTGGCGCCACAGCTCCCTGGTCTTCGTGCCCCACCTGCTGCGCTACTTCGACCACGGCGACATCGTCGGCGGCTGCATCGCCCCCCGCCCCTTCATGGCCGTCGCCCCTCTCGACGACGTGGACATGCCGAGCGCCGCCGTGGACGACTTCGTCCGCACCGTCACACCGACCTATGCGGAGACCAGTGAGCGCTTCGTCGTGCACCGGCCGCCAGGCGGCCACGTCTTCACGGTGGAGGCCTTCGAGCAGGTGGTCGACTGGTTCGGCCGGTTCCTCTGAGGCGCTGCGAGTCCCCTACCTGGCGAGGACCATCTTGCGTACGTGAGTGGCCGGCCCCGCCTTCAGGGCGCACAGGTACACGCCGCTGGACACCCGTTCGCCGCGATCGTTGCGGCCATCCCAATGGGCGGCGCCGGCACTGGTCAGGTACCGGCCCGCCGCACGATGACGCAGGTCGATCTTCCGCACCAGGGCCCCGCGCACATCGTGGATCTTCAGCCGCACGTGGGCGGGTGCGTGGAGTTGATAGGGAATCCAGGTGTCCGGATTGAAGGGATTGGGGAAGTTGGCCAGCAGCGCCGTCCGTGCCGGTAGGGGCGTAGAGGATCGAATCGCCGTCGGCGCGGGGGGAGTGAAGTCTGGTGACGTATCCCACAGCAGAATCGTGCCGTCGGCGCTGGCACTGGCCAGGAGGTTCCCGTCCGGTGAGAACGTCACGGAATGGACAGATCCCGTATGGCCTTTGAGGATGGCTCTTGGCGACCCGCCACTCACCTCCCACAGCCTGACGGTCTGGTCCGAACTGCCACTGGCCAGGATGTCTCCCCGAGGCGAGAAGGCTACCGCATTGATCCAGGCGCCATCGACCTCCATGGTGCCCTCTTGCTGACCGCTGCTCAGTTCCCACAGCCTGATCGTCTGATCCCAGCCGCCGCTGGCGAGGGTTCTCTCGTCCGGCGAGAAAGCAACGGAAGTGACCCAGCCCGTGTGCCGCAGAGTGGACTTCAGCTGTCCGCTGTCGGCATCCCACACTCGCGCCGTCTTGTCTCCACTGGCACTGGCGAGGATCTGTCCGGAGGGTGAGAAGGCCACGGACAGGACCCGTTGACCATGCTCCCCCAGGCTGGCTCTGGCCTGTCCGCTGGACACGTGCCACAACCGCACCTTCCCGTCCTCGTCGCCGCTGGCCAGGGTTGCACCGTCCCGGGCGTATGCCACGCAGAGCACGCCATTCCGATGGCCCTCGAGGATCCTCGCCGCCAACGGTGTCCAGGTGCCGACGTTCGAGGCTCCCCAGGTGGCCTTCCGCACCTCGGCCATGTCCCACAGCACGACCCAGTCGTTCAAGTGGCCACTGGCGAGTGTCCGGCCATCGGGCGCGAAGGCGACGGCGCTGGCACGAGGCCCCCGTGGGGTTTTCATGGTGGCCTCTTCCTGTCCCGTGCCGAGGTCCCACAATCGCACCGTCCCGTCCCAACTGCTGCTGGCGACGGCGGCGGCATCGGGGGCGAAGGCCACGGAACTGACCCTGTCTCCATGTCCATGGTCCAGGAGAGCGCCTTCCTCCAGTCCGGAGCGGACGTCCCACAGCCGTACCTTGTTTTCTCCCCCGGCACTGGCGAGTGTGGTTCCATCGGGTGAGAAGGCCACGGAAGTGAAGTGCGAGGCCGCGCGCCTGGCCCTGGCTTTCCTCTCCCTGGTGCCGATCTCCCACAACACGAGTTCGTGGTTCCTGCCGACACTGGCGAGGGTTCTGCCATCGGGGGAGAAGGCTACGGAGTTGACCCCGGATGAATGCCCGCGCATGTCGGCTCTCGGTTGTCCGCTGTCGACGTCCCACAGGCGGATCGTCTGGGTCCTGGCACTGGCAAGGGTTCGACCTTCGGGGGCGAAGGCAACGGAGTTGACGGACCCGGCTCCCCCATATCCCTCGAGGAGGGCTCCTGGTTGCCGGGTGCCGGGGTCCCATAGCTGCACCGTGCCGTTTCGGTAGCCACTGGCGAGTGTCCGGCCATCTGGCGCGAAGGCCAGGGAATTGACCGAGGACCGTTGTCCTTCGAGGGCAGCCGTCGATTCTCCGGTGGCCACCTGCCACAACCGCACCGTCTGATCCTTGCTGCCGGTAGCCAGGAGTTGTCCGTCCGGGGAGAACGTGACGCAGAGGACATCGTTCAGATGGCCTTCGAGGGTGGCCCTTGACTCTCCCGTGTCGACGTCCCACAACCTCACCCTATGGTCGGCACTCGCACCGGCGAGGGTTTTCCCATCAGGAGCAAAGGCCACGGAGTTCACCGGGGCCGCATGCCCTGTGAGCAGGGCGACTTCAGCATTGGTGTGGACATCGTAGAGCCAGACGCCGACGTTCCCGGCCACCGCCAGCCGGGTGCCATCGGGAGAGTAGGCCACGGCCCGATCGCCTCCACTGGTGAGTCCCTTGCCCAGACGGAGGACGGCCCCCTCGGGCAATCCCCAGCGGGCATGGTCCTGAGCCTGGCTGCCCGGCGGGAAGGACAGGGGGTTCAGCAGAAGGGCCAGGGGGAACAGGATCCTCTTCATCAGGTTCAGGCATTCCTCGGGACGGGCAGGAGGGAGGCTCGGGCCGCGGTTCGGGAACATACGAACCGGCCACCCTCGACCCCCTATCGGGGCCGTCAACGCGGCTCGGCGACGGAGGTGCCTCGCGATGATGGACAACTTCGCCGGTCACGGTCTTTACCTGGAGACGGCGCGCCTGAGACTGCGGCCATTCGAGAGTGGGGACTTCGAGCTGGCCGTCCCGTTCTATCGAGATCCCGACTTCCTGAATGCCATGGAGGAGGCGCCGCCGGACGAACCTGTCACAGCCGGCTATCTCCGACGCGCGGGCAAGGCCATGGCGGAACAGGGATTCCTCTTTGCCATCGTCGAGAAGGCGAGGGGCCGCACCATCGGCGAAGTCTGTCTTCAGTGGATGAATCTGGATCGCGGGAGAGTACCGGGTGAGAAGGTGATGCGCCTGCCCATCGGAATCTGGGACAAGTCCCTGTGGGGAAGGGGCTACGGAAAGGAGGTGGCGCGGCGCCTGATGGCGTACGCCTTCGAAGAGCTGGGAATCGACCGACTCTGCCCGATGGATGTCGCCGCCGACAATGCGCGTTCCGTGGCCCTGTGGCGGTCCCTCGGTCTGACCGTCGCCAGGGAAGTGGACGGCGGAAGAGTGCTGGACTTCGAGGTTACACGGACCGAGTATGAGCGGATGCAGCGTGGAGAGCGGTAGCAGTCTGCCTTCGTTCGGCTCCCGCGGCGACAGCCGGCACAGCAGGCCTTTGGGCACCCCATTCGAGTGGCGCCGGAGTCACCACCGACCCAGAATCCTTCCAGGCGCCACACGGTCACGAGAGAGAGTGTGTGTGCGGAGCGGTCCCCTGGGCGGTGACGGCGGCGCAGGCCGAGCCGAGCGGCGCATTGCGCCGGGCCGGGGTCAACAACCACTCTCATCCAGAACGCCCAGAGACCCGAGCGCAGCGAGGGGCTCGCCAACCCTCAGCACACCCTCCGGCGATAGCTCCACCAAACGCCGCCCGGCGTACGCGCCGCCGAGGCGCGGCCGGAGCCGCCGTCACCGCCCGCCACCAGGAGATCCGCGAATGAGAATCACCCACCTGGAACGCACCGTCGTCCGCGTCCCCTTCCTGCCCGGCATCCTGCCCCCACCCGAGTACGAGGAGTTCACCGAGTCCTATCCCGCCCCCCTCGGCGAGCGAAGGCAGGACGTCCTCCGCATCCACACCGACGAGGGGATCATCGGCCTCGGCATGAGCGGCCCCTACTTCGGCGACCGCGAGCATCCGCTCCCGGACCTCGTCGGCAAGAGTCCCCTCGACTTCGAGCCCCGCACTCTTGGCGGCGGCGGCTACGACATCGCCCTGCTGGACCTGATGGGCAAGGAGATCGGCTGGCCCCTGTACCGCATCTTCGGCGGCAAGGCGCAGGACCGCGTTCTCGTCGACTACTGGATCGCGCGCATGGGAGCGGAAGCCTCGGCCGCCGCCGCCCGGCGGGCCTCCGGGCTGGGCTTCCGCGGCATCAAGGTGAAGTGCTCCCTGGACGACGGGAACGTGGCCGACCGGGTCCACGCCATCCACGAGGCGGCGCCGTCGCTGCGCATCGTCCTCGACCCCGGTCACCGCTTCCATACCGTCGAGCAGGCCCTGGCCCTGGCCCGCGAGATCGAGGCGTACGACGTCGTCTTCGAGGACCCGATCCCCAAGGACGACATCGAGGACTACCGCCGGCTCAAGGAAGGGACATCGATCCTCATCGCCCCCCACCTGCAGAACCCGCGGCAGGTGATCGAGATGGTGGCCCGCGGCGCCGTGGACGGGATCAACGTCGCTCCTTCGGACTGGGGCTTCCTGGACATGGCGCGGATCGCCGAGGCCGCCGGCATCCCCGTGTGGCAGGCCTCCAACGTCGACCTGGGGATCTTCGACGCCTTCCGCCTCCACGCCTCTGCCGCCGCTCCCAACTGCACCCTGGCCAGCGACCTGTGCGGCAACTTCGTCCACGAGCACAGCCTGCTCGCCGAACCCCTGGTCCGGGACGGCTGGGCGGTGGTGCCGGACAGGCCGGGACTGGGGGTCGAGCTGGACGAGGATGCGGTGCGGCGGTATGCGGTGGGGCTACCTCAGGGGTAGCTTATGTTCACTGAGAGGGATGACATGAACGCGAAGAACGGCATGCGGCCGGTGCATCCGGGCGAAGTCCTGCGCGAGGAACTCGACGAGCTCGGGCTCTCAGCCAATGCGTTGTCGAAGGCCCTTGGCGTCCCGGTGCCGGGACCTGGTGTCGTGGGGCGATGATGAAACCGATGTCCGAATACGAGAAGTTCCTCTTTGACCTCAAGGGATTCCTCGTCATTCCCGGAGTGCTCACCGACGAGGAGACCCGCACGGTGCGCGAGCACACCGAGACCCTGCTGCGGGATCCGGAGAGCCTGCCCGAGCATCACCGCGCGCCGATCGCGGGGCCGGCGGAGTTCCTCATCGATCACCCAAGGGTCATGGGGCTCCTGCAGACGGTGCTCGCCCCGAAGCGCGAGCACATCCGCCTGGAGAGCGTCTTCGTCTCCAGCCGCTCCGCCGGCGGCAAGGACCCGTGGCGGCCCCACGCGGGCGGAGCGAACCTCCATCCATCCCTCTCCTACCGCTATCGGGACGGCCGCATCTACAGCGGCATGACCCGCATCGTCTGGGAGCTGAACGAGGTCGGGAAGGGGCGGGGCGGGACCTGCCTGGTGCCCGGCTCGCACAAGGCGAACCTGGCTTCACACAAGGACGGAGCGTGGCCGCAGGAAGCGGACGATCCGGACTCCGGGCTCTGGGAGACCTACGGCTGCCCGCCGGGCAGTCTCGTCATGTTCTCTGAAGGCGTGCGGCACTCCGCCGCCGCCTGGACCGACCCGGATCACCCCCGCCGGGCCATCCTCATCGCCTACAACCACGTGACCGTCCGCTACCACGAGCCCAAGCCCTGCATGAATCCACGGGTGATCGGCGGCATGTCCGCGGAGCGCCAGCAGTTCTTCCGGGATGTCTGGGTTCTGGCCAACGCCCGGAGCAAGAAGCAGTAGAGCCTACAGCGCTTCCCTCTCGTACCACCCCGCCTGCAGGCCCCACATGCGGGCGTACTCCCCGTCCCCGGCGACCAGCTCGTCGTGGGTGCCGTTCTCGACCAGCCGGCCCTCCTTCAACACCAGGATCCGGTCGCACAGCCGCGCCGAGCCCAGGCGGTGGGATACCACGATCGTGGTCCGTCCCCCGGCCATGGACAGGAATCGCCGGAAGACGTCGGCCTCGGCCTGCGGGTCCAGGGAGGCGGTCGGCTCGTCGAGGACGACGAAGTCGGCCCGGCGCATGAAGCCGCGGGAGATGGCGACGCGCTGCCACTCGCCGCCGGACAGCTCCGTGCCGCCTTCGAACTCCCGGGTGAGCAGGGTGTCGTACTCCTCCGGGAGCCCGCTGGCGACGGTGTCGGCCCCGCCCTGGCGCGCGGCGTGCTCGATCTCGCCGTGCTCCCCCATCCTCTCGGTCCGCCCGAAACCGATGTTCTCGCCGAGGCTGAAGGCGAAGCGGGTGTAGTCCTGGAAGACCGCCGCCGACTGGTCCCGCAGCCGGTCCCGGTCCACCTCTTCCGCCTCGAGGTCACCGTAGCGCAGCTCGCCCGCGGTCGGCCGGAACAGGCCCAGCAGGATCTTGACGAGGGTGGTCTTGCCGGAGCCGTTGGCGCCGACCAGGGCGACCCGCTCCCCGGGCCGGATGGTGAAGGCGACGTCCTCGAGGGCGAAGCGTTCCGCCTGCGGATACCGGAAGGTGAGGCCCCGGGCGTCGATCGAGTTCCCGGCGAGGGCGCCGATGCTCTTCCCTCCCCGCGGCTCCTCCGGACCCAGGTCCAGGTAGATGAAGAGGTCGGCGATGTTGAGCAGGTAGTGGGAGAGGAAGCCCATGCGGCCCACGATCTCGTCGACGCCGTGCCGCACCTGGCGCAGGGCGACGATCATGGCGGCGAACTGCCCGGCCGACAGACCGCCGTCGAGCACCGTCCACGCCGCCCAGCCGACCCCGGCGGCCAGCCCCAGGAGGCTGAAGGCCGACAGGGTGCCGGCGACGGCGTAGTGCCTCCGGCTCTGGCGGTAGATCCGGTCCGCCACCCTCCAGTAGAGGTATTCCCACCATCGGATCAGGACCGAGCCCAGGCCGAAGACGCGCACCTCCTTGGCGGCGTCCCTGCCCGTGAGGGTGCTCTCCAGGTAGCCGCGCAGGCGTTGTGACTGGGTCTGCTCGCGTTGCAGGTAGAACCTGGAACGGCTCTGGATCATGCCGGCGATGGGCGACGGCAGCGACACGAGGACGATGGCGAGGAGCAGGAGCGGGTCCCAGAGCCCGACGACGACGGCCACCGAGACCGCCGTCACCGTTCCCGTGAGGATGGTGTAGCTCTCGAAGAGGAGGTTGAGGAAGAAGCCGGGGGTGGCGGCCTCCTGGGCGCGGCGCAGGAGGTCGTGGAAGTCGGCCCGCTCGAAGACCTCCAGGCGGAGGGACCGGGACTTGGCCTGCAGCTGCTCCAGGAGCCGGTCCTCCATCGCCTGCTTCAGGCGCTCGAGCAGGATCGTCCGCGACCACGTCCAGATCCCGTGCTCGGCCAGCGTCACCGCGCCCCACAGGGCCAGCCACGGGAGCATGGCATCGACGGCCAGCCGGCCCTCGTACACGTCGAGGCCGCGGTCGAAGATCTCCCGGACGATCCAGACCGTGGCGGCCGGCAGCAGGCCGGCGGTGAACTGCAGCGCCAGCGAGGCGACCGCCCGCCGGGGATCGGTGCGGATCATCCACGCGAGGAAGCGGAGCAGGGTCCGCGGCGCCGGCGGGCGCTGCAGGATCGGGTCGGGCCCTACCGGTACCACGACGCCTGTTCCTCCCACATGGCGGCGTACACCCCCCGCGCCGCCACCAACTCGTCGTGCCGGCCCTGCTCGACGATGCGGCCGTCCTGCAGCACCAGGATGCGGTCGGCCATGCGCGCCGAGCCGAGGCGGTGGCTGATGAGCAGGGCCGTGCGCCCCTCGAGGAGCTCGGCGAACTGCCGGTAGAGCTCGGCCTCGGCCACCGGGTCGAGGGCCGCGGCCGGCTCGTCGAGAATGAGCAGCTCCGGGTCTCGGGTGAAGGCGCGGGCGATGGCGAGGCGCTGCCACTCGCCGCCGGAGAGGCCCTGGCCGCCGTCGAGGATGTGACCGACAGGCGTGTCGTACCCGCCGGGGAGCCGCTGGGCGAGCTCTTCGGCCCCGGAGCGGCGCGCGGCGTCGGCCACCACCGCCGGGTCCGGGTGCAGCCAGGAGGGCCACAGGTCGGCGGCCTCGCCCGGTTCCGCGGCCAGCGCCGCGATCCCGATCGACTGCCCGAGGGTCAGCTCGAACCGGTAGTAGTCCTGGAAGGCGGCGCTCACGGCGCCGGCCAGGCTGTCGGGGTCGATCCCGGCGTAGTCGAGGCCGTCGGCGAGAACGCGTCCGGCCGTGGGCGGGTAGAGGCCGAGGAGGATCCTGGCCAGGGTCGACTTGCCGGATCCGTTCTCGCCCACGAGGGCGACGCGCTCCCCCGGGGCCAGGTGGAAGCCGACGCCCCGCAGCACGGGAGGAGCCTTGGCGGAGTCCGCCCCGTCGGACCCTGCCGCCGGGTAGGTGAAGTGGACGTCGTCGACCCGGATCCCCTGGCGCAGCGGCCTGGGGAAGGGCGAGGGCCCGGTCGGCGCGACCCCCGCCATCGCGGTTCCGGCGCCGTCCTGCTCCGGCAGATCGAGGAACTCCCGGACGTAACCGACCTCGCCCGACTGGACCTGCAGGTCCCAGGAGGAGAACCCGAGAGTGCTGCCGGCCTCGAGCATGTCGTCGACCCCCTGGAAGAGGGCGACGAAGCGTCCCGGCGTCAGGAGCCGGTCGCCGAGCAGGTACGCCAGGGCGCCGGCGACGCCCACCCCTACGGCGACGCGCAGCCCCGTGAGCGGGAGCCCGCCCACGACCAGACGCTGGCGCTGGTCCAGGACTCGTCGGCGCAGCACCCCGCGCATCCCCCGCCAGCGCTCGGCGAGCGGCGCGTGCAGGCCGAAGAGACGCATCTCCTTCTGCTCCGCCCGCCCCGTGAGGATGCGGTCCACGTACCCGGCCCGGCGCTCCTCCGGGGTGGCGCCGTAGGTGAAGGCCATGAACTTGCGGCTCTGCCCGACCTCGAGGCGGACCTGGGGCACCAGCACCGCCAGCAGGGCCAGGGAGATCCACGGCGAGACCGGGGCGAACATGGCGGCCACCGAGACCGCCGTGATCACCGCCTGGGAGAAATGCAGGACGGAGAACAACAGCCGGTCGATCTTGCGCCCCGGGTTCCCGGCCCGCTCGAGGAGGTCGTAGGTCTGGCTGGCCTCGAAGAACAGCAGGGGCAGCCGCGACGACTTGGCCAGGACGAGGCGGCCCATGACGGAGGAGAGCTTCTGCTCCAGCCGCAGATTGAGGGTGTCCCGCACGTTCCACAGGACCTCGTTGGTGAGCAGCAGGATCAGACCGAAGGCGATCAGCCATGGGAGGGCGTCGCCGAAGTCCCCGGGGCCCGCCCCGGCGGCGGCGACCACCGTGTCGACGAGGTTCCGGGTGACGTGGATGAGCAGGGCCGGCTGCAGGCCCAGCAGGAGGTGGACGCCGACCAGACCGAGGGCCGCCCCCTTCCCATGGGCCCAGATGTGGCTCCAGGCCCAGCGCAGGTTGGCGGCGATCGAGCCGGCGGTCGAGCGGCGGCTCCAGAACTCGAGATCAGATCGACTCTTCATGGGCAGCAGTCGTCAGAGCACGCGCCACCAGGGCGCGGCCAGCACGCGGTCGGTGAGCCAGTGGGCGGTGGCCGCGGCCTTCACTTCCATCGGCAGCAGACGCCGGCCCGTCTCGATGACGAGATCGACCTCGGCGCCCTTGGTGGTCCGCCAGAAGAGAATCTCCGCTCGGTCGATGCCGGCACCCGCCCAGGCCAGCAGGTCGCAGACTCTCAGCGCCCGCTCCAGGCTCTCCGCAGCCAGTCGGGACAGCAGTCGATCGGTGGCCATTCGCCCATGGTATGGGTGATTATCACCCACGTCGAGGGTGATTATCACCCCGCAGCCGGAGCGCCGCCAGCTCGAGAATCAGTCGCGCGCGTCGAGCGCCATCACATGTGGATAGGTGAGGATGCGGCTGTCCGCGGTCACCACGGTGAGGTCGTGGACTCTCGCCGCGGCGACCAGGATGCGGTCGGCGGGGTCCCGATGGACTCTCCGGGCAGGTCGTACGCCGCAATCGCTGTCTCGTGGTCGAGGGAGATCGTCTCCGCAAGCAACGCCTGCATCGACTCCGAGACCCACGTCTGCAGCCGGCCCGCCAGAGTCAGGCGCCCTGCCCGTGCGAGCTGCGCCAGTTCCAGTGACGACACCGGGGATACGAAGAGGCGGTTCTCCTCCGCAGCGAGTGCCCTGCGCGCATGGGGACCGAGTGTCTGCGGAGACTCCTGGGTCCAGATCCACACGTGGGTATCGATCAGGAGGTTCAACCTTCCCACTCCCAGTGGTCCGCGAAATCACAGTTCACGATGTCCCCGTGAATGGTCATGCGCCCGCGCAGGGTCCCCAGCTCCCGCTTGCGTGGAGTCTCCCGGTACGGATCGACCACCGCGATGGGACGCTTCCGCAAAGTGACGACAAGGGATTCCCCCGTAGCGTGAACCGTCTTCAGCTCTTCTATGCACTTCGCCTTGAACTCCGAGATGCCCATGGTTTTCATGGTTGGCTCACCTTCCACCGGACAGGGTGTTTCCAGTCTGCCGGCAGACTAACTTGGTCAAGTAACCAGGTCAATTGCCAGTGGGCGGCTGGTGGGGGGCTACCCGGTCCATCTACCTCGATCACGTCCTCGAACGGCTGAGCGACGAGATCGATGCCGCCACCGCCGCCGTCCTCGTCGTGGCGGTGCTCACGACCTGCTCGCAGACCCTGCGGGCGGCGTGGTCGAACCCGGTCGACGCGCTGCGCCACGAGTGACCTGGAGGACAGCCGGGGTGCGAGGCCAAGCCGACGCCCCACGCGGCTACTTGGAGCCGAAGGCCGCGTCCGCCAGGTTGTCGTAATGGTGTACGTAGGTGACTCCTCCGATGACGATGTGGTGGTTGTGGGGCAGGTCCTCTTCCCAGGTCATCTCCTCGCCCCAGTTGTGGGGCGGGACGTCTCTCTTGCCCCAGCGACTGCCGTTGTAGCGGCGGGAGAGCACCGTGCGGCCGGCGCGGGTGACATAGGCCTCGACCAGGACGTGGCGGTCGCTGGCCTCTCTCTCAAGGTCGAAGACGCGCATGCAGGCAAAGGACCGGTCCCCGATGTGGACGTCGAACACCCCCGCGCCGATCAGTTGGGGAGCGTCCGCCTCGACCTCGAGGGAGCCGTCGGCCAGCGGGCGCAGGCAGCCGCGATCCTCGATCCGGCGCGGGGAAGGGCCCCAGTCGTCGTGGAACCCTTCATCGAGAAAGGTCATCAGTTCCCGCGTGCCGTCCGCGCGCAGCGATTCCACCGCCATCCACTCCACCTCGTCTTCGGCCAGCCGTCCCCAGATCCTGACGATCCGGCTCTTCTGTTCGATGGGCGTGTGGTCTCCCGCCATCACCGCCAAGTGGTGCTCCTCAACCTCGATCTCCACGCAGGCCCGGCCGTGGATGACCGCGGGCCGGCAGGCCTCCAGCGAGACCATCTCCGTCAGCATCCAAGGCGCCTCGCCGTCGCTGGAAGGGCCGTACGCGCCATAGGCCACGCGGTCGCCTACCTCGGGCACGATGAACCACCAGGCCATCTCCCTCAGATCGATGCCAAAAGGGGCCTCCCGGCTCGCCTCGATGCGTACTTCGGGCCGGCTCGGAGGAAAGGGTCCCTGGTCAGTGCTCATTCTCTTTCTCCTCGTCGCGGGGGTGACGCCGAGCACCCGGCGGATCTGGTCGCGCCCGTGGGACAGTCGGCGCTTGACCGTGCCGTCGGGACAGCGGTGGCGGGCGGCGATCTCGGCGATGCTCAGACCGTCCAGGTAGAAGGCCCGCAGGGCAGCGCGCTCGCGGTCGGGGACCTCCTCCATGGCCTCGACGACGGCCGCGGCGGCTTCCCGCTGCCGGGCCTGGGCGACGCCCAGCCGGTTGACCATGGGCGCCAAGGCCTCCGTCTCGACGAACAGCTCGCGGCGCTGGGTGGAGCGGAAGTAGTCGCGGCAGCGGTTGCGGGCCACCTGCAGCATCCAGGCCCGCACATCGCGCGGGGTGTCCTGGCGCAGGCCGCTCCAGATGTGAACCAGGGTCTCCTGCAGGACATCCTGCACCTGGTCGCGGCAACCGATCCGAGAGCGGATCAGCCCCGCCAGGGTGCGTTCGTGACGCCGGATCAGCCGTACGAAGGCGTCCTCGCTGCCCCGCCGGATCCGCTCTGCCAAGAGGTGGTCGCCTGGACCGGTCATGTCCTCTACCCTTCCTGCAATAGAAGGCGGCCGTCAGCGGCAAAAGGTTCACCCCCTCGGACAGTCGGGAGTCGGTTCGGCGCTCCACCGTCATCGAGAGGCGCTGGCGCCACCGCGGCAAGGAATCCCCGTGCGGCGCCATCCGGCCCAGAGAGAGTTGTCGGCGCGGTGGTCTCCCACCCAGGGCGGTGACGGCGGCGCAGGCCGCGCCGAGCGGCGCACTTACGCCGGGCCTGGGGTCAACCCGAGCCTCGCGAGGGGCTCGCCAGCCCGGCGGATCACTCTCAAGCGACAGATCCATCAGCGAGGCCCGGCGTACGCGCCGCCCGAGGCGTGGCCGGAGCCGCCGGCGCCGCCCCTTGCGGCCGCGACCACGCTATCTTCCACCAGTGGAGCAGCCATGAACGATACCGACAACCCCTCCGCCCTGACCCCGGAGCAGAAGTACGAGTTCGACCTGCGGGGGTACATCGTCCTGAAGGGCCACTACGACGAGGAGGCGGTGACGGAGTTCCACGCCGGCATCGACGAGCTGCAGGCGATCCCCGTCGACTACGAGACCTACACCCGGCTCGGGGTCGCCAGCTATTTCCTGGCCGCAGCCATGTCCGACCCGGAGCACCCGTTCTGGAAGGGGGAGCACCGCCCCGACCGGCGCCCCAACCCCGACTCCGGCGGCATCGGGCGGGTCGACCACGCCCTGTGCGGCACGGCGAAGTTCGACCGCATCGTGCGCGATCCGGTGATGAAGTCAGTCCACCGGGAGCTCGCCGGCGGCCCGGTCTACATCTCGGCGACCTACTACATCGAGAAGGTGGGACCCGCCGCGGGGGGCGGGCTCCACAACGGCGGCTTTCCGGTGGACCGCGACATCTACTATGCCTACGACCACACGCGGCAGCGGTTCGCCTGCAAGAGCACAAAGAGCGTGGTCATCCTCTCCGACATGACCCGCGTGGAGAACGGCCCCTTCGCCGCGGTCCCGGGGAGCCACAAGGCGAACTTCTCCTGTCCCTTCGACATGACGGACGCGGTCCGGAACCCGATGGCGGTGCCGGTGCTGGCCGCGCCCGGCGACGTCGTGATCTTCTCGGAGGGGATGACCCACAACGCCTATCCGGTCACCAACGACTCGATCCGGCGCTCGGTGTTCTTCAACTACATGCCGGCCATCGGCCGCGACAACCTGCCCTTCCAGCGCATGTCCATCTACCCCGATCACGTCCTCGAACGGCTGAGCGACGAGATCGATCTTCTCACCTCGGCGGGATACATCTGACAGGAGAGCGTCGTGATCCACAGAGTCCGGAAGGACGAGAGGAATCTGGCCGCCTATGATGCGCCCGGCGCCACGGTGCGGGTCTCCGATCCCATCCGGGGCGCCGGCGACAGGCTGTCCGCCGGTTTCACCGAGTACACGGAGGCCAGCCGGCTGACGTGGACCTTCGACTACGACGAGGTCTTCTTCATGCTGGAGGGGTACCTGGAGATCGAGGTCGAGGGCCAGGACCCGGTGCCATACGAGGCGGGGGACCTGGGTTTCATCGAGAAGGGTGCGCGGACGACCATCACCGTGCCGGAACGGGCCTACATGCTGCATGTCACCCACCCGGCGTGGCGTCCCGAGTGAGTGATTGGTGCCCGCGGGTCGTCGGCGCGGTCACTCCGCCGCAGGCCGCGTCCGCCAGGTCGATGACCATGGGGTGCCCGGCCAGAAAGAGCCCGACCCAACCGGGGCTCACCCGCTGACGCTCAGGAGCGCCTCACCACCCTCGGTCCGTCCGGCAGGTCGTCCACGTCGTACCCGGCTTCGAGGATCTGTGCCCTGAGGGCGTCGGCCGTCCCGAAGTCCCGCTGCCGCCGGGCTTCCGTCCGCCGCCGCACCATCTCCGTAACCTCGGCCGGAATCTCCTCCCGGGGCGGTTCCCAGTCCGCCAGACCGAGGCCGAGGACGCGGTCGAACGCCAGAAGCGTCCCCTTCTTCACGTGGTCGGGCAGCTTCGACCGCACCAGGTCCCAGACCACGGCCAGGGCCCGGGGCATGTTGAGGTCGCTGTTGAGGCAGCGTGTGAAGGCCTCGAGGCAGCCCGGGTCCGGGTCGCCGGCCGGACCCCAGGCGTGGGTGGTGCGGCGCAGCCGTTCCAGGGCCGCGGTGGCCGCGTCAAGGGCCTCCCAGTTGAAGCTGAGGGGCCGCCGGTAGTGCGCCCCGAGCAGGAACATCCGGTAGGCCAGCGGGTCGTATCCCGCCTCGACCAGGCTGTCCAGAGTCAGGAAGGACCCGCTCGACTTGGACATGCGCTCGTCATCGAGCACCAGGAACCGGCCGTGCATCCAGAACCGGGCCAGCCGGGTCCCGTAGCATGCCTCGGACTGGGCGATCTCGTTCACATGGTGAATGGCGAGATGGTCCTCGCCGCCGCAGTGGATGTCGAACTGCGGACCCAGATGGGAGTGCGACATGGCCACGCACTCCGTGTGCCACCCCGGGAACCCCCGCCCCCAGGGGCTGTCCCACTCCATCTGCCGCGTGCTGCCGGTCGGGCTCAGCTTCCACAGGGCGAAGTCGGTGGCCCGACGCTTCTCACCCAGCTCGACGCGGGCCCCGGCCTGCAGCCCCTTCACGTCCAACCGCGCCAGCCGGCCGTAGTCCGGCTGCCGGGAGGTGTCGAAGTAGATCCCGTCGGAGGTCGAGTAGATGAAGCCGCGCTCCTCCAGGGAGCGGATGACGCCGATCTGCTGGTCGATGTAGTCCGTGGCCTTGCACCACACCGTCGGCTCGAGGACGTTGAGCCGGCGCAGGTCTTTCTCGAAGTAGAAGTCCGCCACCCACCAGGCGCTCTGGCCCGTGCGCCGCGCTCCCCGCTCCATCTTGTCCTCGCCCGTGTCGGGTCCGAGGTCAGGTGGCCCACGTCGGTGATGTTCACGAAGAACCTCGTAGCCGCTCCAGCACTCGCCCAGCACGTCCTCGAAGACGTAGTGCCTACCTGCACGTTCAGCGTATGTATCTGAAGCGTAGGGACGACGTCCGCTTCTTCCACTCGTAGGGCTGCGCCGTCGAGCCTTGCACCGGCGATGAAGGCCGATGGCTTCAGTTGCCGGGGCGAGGTGAAGCTGGCCCCCTCGCGCGGACGTGCTGAGCCGGCGATTCAGCCAGCAGGCGTTGGTGGGCGTGTAGGTGCACTTTGGGATGGCGGGCCCAACGGTCGCGCTTGGGCTTGTGGGTGTTGAGGTTGTCCAGGATCACGTGAATGGCCTGGTGGGGCGTCTCGCCACCAGGTCGTTCATGGTCGAGGAACTCCCGGCGCCGGCGTCGCTTCGCGTGGCCGGCCTGGATGCGCCCCTCGACCTCGAGGGCCGCCGTCGTGGTGCGTGGCCTGATAGCGGTGGCTGGCGCCGCATGGCCTCATTGGGCAACCGCGCTCCAGGCCTTGTCCTCGCACAGCACCACGGCGTTGTCCGGCGGGTCCGAGGTACAGGTGGCCCACGACATCGGTGATGCCTTCACCACATGTGTGAGACCTCGCAGAGATGCCGTTGTGCCGCAGCACCCGCCACACGTGATCGTCCAGACACTCGCCGCAGGCACTCGGCCACCAGTGTCCCGAGGTCGCGTGCCCGTCCGGCGGCGGTTGGGACACCACGTATGCGCTGCTCGGTCGTCATACCGCCTCGGCACCCGTCCGCGGCGCGTCCTGGTCCAGGCCGTGCCGCGAAGCGCGTCCGCCACTTGCTCACCGTGGCGTGGCGGACCCCCAGCCGGGCGATGGCCGCCGACGCCTCGCCGTCCGCCGCGTCGAGAATGATCGCAAGGCGACGTTCCGTGGTCCCCGATCGCGCATTGCGACAGCGTGGCGCGGTCCTCTTCCGTCAAGAAATCTAGAGGGTCGCTGGCCGTGGCATGCTCCCAAGATACAGATAACTCCAAGTGAGCAGTAGGTCCTCAGGTTGCCGCGTAGTCGACCCGTCGGCCCGAGGCGTACAGTCCGACGGGCGCGAGCGGTTCGAAGACGCGTTCGCTTCGGGAGTAGGAATCGTAGAGTCTCAGCTCCAAGGGCAGTCCGCGTCGACCCTGACCAGTGCCCGGATCCCATCCTCGTCGTCGCTGGCCGGGCCTTTCTCCAGCGGCGTCTGTTCGGGGACCGGCTCCCCGTCCATGAGCAATCCCTCGATGTGACAGGCGACGGCCTCGCGAGCGGATTCGATGGCCTCCTCGAGCGTGTCTCCGGCCGAGAAGCAACCGGGCAGATCCGGCACGGTGACTCCATACCCGCTCTCCTCGTCCTTGTGAATCACGGCTGCGAAACGCAAACGCATCAGCGGTCCTCCCCATCCATGTTCGTGCTCTTCATCGGTGCGTAACATACGCACCGCTCCCGGCCTCAACGGAGGGCCAGGTGTGGGCCAGTCGGGTATGTCCGCAACGGCCACCAAGCCAGCGCACCACCGGATCGAGTGGCGCCGGAGTCGCGCCGGCACAGAGCCCCCGGCCGGCGGCACGAGGCCCAGAAAGGTGGCTGCACGGTGATCCCACCGGCCGCGGCCACGCCTGCTGCGACGTCCCGCGAATGGAAGCCCTGCCAGCGGCGGCGACGGCGGCGCAGGCCGAGCCGAGCGGCGCATTACGCCGGGCGGATCCCAAGCTTGCGCGCATCCAGAAGGCCCAGAGACCCGAGCGCAGCGAGGGGCTCGCCGGCCCCACGAATCACTCCGATAGGTCCTCGCCCTGCTTGGGCACGGGGCGCACTACGACATCTTCTCGGCTTGCGATAGATCCATCAACCAATCCGGGCGTACGCGCCGCCGAGGCGCGGCCGGAGCCGCCGGCGCCGCCCCAAGGCAGAGGAGAACCAGAGGGAGAGCACCGTGAACATCAGCTCCCGACCAGATCCAGGTGACGGAGGGTGGATTGGATCGCACCTGCCTCTACGAGCACCGGGATCAACTCCGCGTGTCTCGTCCGCTCGGCCGCACCGAACAACAGCCGCGTATAGGGCTTCACCAGCGCGCCTTCGCCGATCAACCACCGCGCGAGCTGCTCGTGGCCTCCGGCCACGGCAGGCGGCTCACCGCCTGCAGGCTACTGATGACGCGGGCCTCCAGGGCCCGGGTGCAGGGGGGTCACACGCCAGACCGAGTCGTCTTCCTGTTCCCTGGTCAACAGGTCTGGCTCGGTCTCGAGCCAGTGTTGCACGCGGTCGGTGTCACCCAGGTAGCACGCGGAGTAGATATCCAGCAGCGGGCTGATGCAATCCTTCCTCAGCTCCCGACCAGCACCTGCCTCTACGAGCACCGGGATCAACTCCGCGTGTCTTCCAACATCTCGGCGAGGTGCGGTCGGCGATAGCGCCCCGCGATGCAGTAGGGCTTGAGGAGCACCGGGATCTCAGTAGGGCTTGAGGAGCACCGGGATCTGTCCGCCCCGGGACATTGGGATCGGCTCCGGCCCGCAGCAGGAACCGCACGACGTCAACCCGATGGCCGCGCGTCGCTTCCCAAAGGAAGGTCCTGTTGTGCCCGCCGCTCTTGGCCAGCAGCAGCGACGGGTCCTGTCTCAGATGCCGCTTTACCGACTCCAGATCTCCGCGCCGCGCCGTCTGCAGAATCGCGGCGATACCGGTACGCCCACTGTGGCCCGCACGCGGCTTGACTTCATTGCCCCATCCGTGGTCGTCTCCGCTCATGGAACCACGCCCGCATCCCCGAGCTCATACCTCCAGCCATTCACGACCAGCAGCGCCACCCCGTCCGAGCGATGGTTGCCGTACACCACCCCGTCCCGACCGCCCACCAGCACGAGGTCGTCCCCGATACGCGCCACTTCCGTCTCGCCCGATCGCTCGGTCTGCACTTCAGCCCGGTGAAGCAGTTCGTGGCCGGGGCACAACACGACCCCCAGATTGCGGCGGCTCACCAGACCGGAGGGGGTGAACCGCAGGTGGTACTGCTGGTGCCACTGCGAGTCATCCTTGCGGATCCGCATCGGCGGGGGGTCCCATCCCTCGCCCAGGGAGAAGAAGGCGTTGTTGTGGTACATGAAGTGCCCTTCGAGGGAGCTGCCGTCACGCTCCAGCAGGAACGTCCTGGCCTCCTCGTCCACGGCGAAACGGTTCCAGGAGTGGATGTTCCACTGCAACGCCGAGTCGAGACCCGGAACCGCGACGAACTCGTCGATCATCACGAAGCAGCTCCGCGCCTTCAGGAAGAGCACGTGCCGCCGGCACCGCCTAGCGCGGTCGCTGTAGCTTGCGTCGGCGTTGCCCGCAAAGTAGATGAGCCGTTCGTCCTCGAAGGGATTCTCGATCCTGCCCCTGGAGTCGTGAGACCGCATGATCTGCGAGGCGTCGGAGAGGGTGACGCAGTTGTGGGATTTGGTGTGCCACACCCAATGGGTGTGGTGATCCGAACCGTACCCGGCGTAGTAGCCGCTGGGCATGGCCAGCACCTTGCCCCCGGCGTGCAGGATGAAGTCGTTGTTGTTGGCGTGGGAGTGGCTGATGGCGCCGAGAGGTGAAGAGCGGAAGATCATCGCCACATCCCGCGCGGGATCGTCCAGATGAGTCCGGACCGCGGCCCAGCCCGCGGCGGGAAAGAGACGGAACATGGGATGGCCCGATTCCTTCGGCCTGGGTGTCTCCAACGCGGGAGTCAGAAACAGCTGCGGCAGAACGCCCGGGGTTTGCCGGTTCGGCGGCGTCTGCATGTGCTCCGCCTCGGCGCGAAAAGCCTCGACGTAAGGCGTGAATTCACCGGTCCCGGTCTCTCGTCCGATCAGGTCCACCAGGTCCGCATTGGACCGCCACGAGCTCGCCCAGCGCTCGGTATGGTCGCCGAACCCCATCCACTCCGCGTAGGGCGGCAGACAGTACTGACGCCACCGGGCGTGGTTCTTCCAGAACGGTCTCCTGTAGAGATCGACGCCCGCCCCCCGTTTCAGGGCGGTGGCGAACATGGTCATGATGGTCACGTAGGCCAGGCCGTAGGAGGGGCCTTCCGCCCACGCACCGTCGTCGCCGGCCCAGATCGGCCAGATACCGCACAGCACCGGCCGCAGCCACTCGAGCCACGACTGCGCCTCGGGGATGTGCTCGTGGAAGACCAGCGCGATGTGGGCCAGGAAGACGATCTCGCGGCCGGCGTGCGAGTCGAAGCGCGTCAGTCCGTAGGATCCCCGGTTGTGCATGTGATCGAACGTCATCCGCCCACGCTGCCGGAACTGGGCGACGACGGCGTCGCGCTCCTCGTCCGTGAAACGGTCCCACACCCAGTCGCAGGCGTTCGAGCCGTTCCAGATCACCGACATGTGAGCTTCGTCGTTGTGGGCCAGGTGGCTCGACCCCTCCGGATCCCAGCGGGAGATGGAGGCCATCCGCCGGCAGGCGGCGCGGGCGAAACGGTCCTCCCCGCCCACCAGCCAGGCCAACGCCAGGGTCTCGGCGCCCTTGACGAAGCGCCGGGAGTTCCACATCAGCGGACTCCAGGCCTCGAAGAATGCCTGATAGCTCTCCCGGCGGTCGGGGAGATAGGGCGGCTCCTCGATCTCGTGAGGTTCCGCCAACACGGCCTCGGCGCTTCTCCGCAGGCCTTCCCACGCTGACGCACGCTCGCCAAGAGCCGCCGCACGCAGCGCCGGTACCTCCTCGGGGCGGACGTAGATCCGCGGGTGTTGCGCCGGGAAGCGTTTCAGCCACTCCGCAGCCGACGGCACCTCCACAACCACCGCCTCCGCTGCGATCTCAAAGGCGAAGACCTCCGACATCGCGCTATCCCCCGCGCACCAGCGCCAGAAGTACCTACCCGGCGCGAAGGCGGTCTCGGGCAGAAACAGCGGGTCCTGCAGATTCCCCTTCTCCAGGCAGATGCTCTCGAAGCCGGGATCCCGGGCCACCTGCAGCCGATAGCCCGACGCGGACTCCACGGGAAGCCAGGCGAAGACAGGCGGATTCGTCCCCGGCCTGGCGTCTGCCCTGGGCTGCCGCGGATCTCTGTGCGGGTGCGGATGGCGGTGTTGCTTCATGGCGGTACCCTACGGCAATCTCGGTGATCCCCGCCAACCCCAGCCCCCCCGGCCGGCGCCCCACCGGATCGAGTGGCGCCGGAGGCACCCCCGGCCCGGAGTCACCACCGAGCGCCACCCCGCCCACAGAAAGGTGTGTGGAGTGAGGTCCCACCCGGGGCGGTGACGGCGGCGCAGGCCGGGCCGAGCGGCGCACCTTACGCCGGGCCGGGGTCAACAACCACCCGCATCCAGCAGGCCCAGAGGCCCGAGCGCAGCGAGGGGCTCGCCAACCCACGGACCAGGTTCAGGGGAGATGACCACCGCCAGCCAGCACGAGGGGTGGCCTGGACCTCAGCGGGAGCCAACCTTCCGGAGTGTCCCTTTGGGAGGAGGGTTGCGCAAGGGTCCCTGGCGACTCTACTCTGGAACCAGGGGGTGGGCCCGCCTCCCAATCCGCTTTGATCGGAGTTCTATCCTGAATCGGCCTAGGGAGCTTCGACAGCAGATTCTCGGTGGTCGCTCGGATGCGAACATCCGTTTCGACGACTTGCGCTCGCTACTCCGGAGGCTGGGGTTCACCGAGCGGGTGCGAGGAAGTCATCACATATTCCGGAAGGAAGGAATCGCTGAAAGGCTGAACCTGCAACGTGATGGCAGCCACGCGAAACCCTATCAGGTGCGACAGGTCCGCCGAGTGATACTGAAATACAAACTGGAGGATCCGGACTGATGTACAGATACGAGATCATCCTTTACTGGAGCGATGCCGACAGCGTTTTCGTGGCTGAAGTGCCGGAGCTATCTGGATGCATGGCTCACGGTGACACACAAGAGGCCGCTCTCAGGCAGGTCAAGGAAGCCATGGGTCTTTGGATCGATACCGCAAGGGAGTTCGGCGACCCGATTCCGGAACCCAAGGGCGAGCGTCTGATGCTGGCATAGCCAGCCAACCGCAGCCCACCAGGCAAGCGCCCCACCGGATCGGTGGCGCCGGAGTTCACCCCGGGCCCAGAACCCCAGCAGGCGCCACCCCGCCCACAGAAAGGTGTGTGGGGTCAGGTCCCACCCGGGGCGGTGACGGCGGCGCAGGCCGGGCCGAGCGGCGCCCTTTACGCCGGGCCGGGGTCAACAACCCCCCACATCCAGCAGGCCCAGAGACCCGAGCGAAGCGAGGGGCTCGCCAACCCCTCGAACCACCTCCCGTCGATAGCCCCACCAACCAGGCCCGGCGTACGCGCCGCCGAGACACGGCCGGAGCCGCCGGCACCGCCCCTTGCCAGAACCCCCTATCTTGGACCCAATCCAATCCAACCGGAGAACCAGCCATGACCGAACACGCCAACACCTCGCGCTCGATCACCGCAGACACGACCGAGATGTCCCCCGACGAGAAGTACCTCTTCGACCTGACCGGCTTCCTGATCGTGCGCGACGTGCTGAGCGACGAGCACCTGAAGCTGGCCAACGAGGCGATCGACTCGATGGAGCTCAACCCGAGCCCCGAGTACTTCGGCGATTCGGCCGCCCTGAGGGGTGAGAACCGCTCGACCCGCCTCGGCAACAGCGAGAACCTGATGGAGCTTCCCCATCCCCACTGCGAGCCCTTCCGGGAGATGCTGGCCCATCCGAAGACCATCCCCCATCTCAACACCATCCTCGGGGAAGGCTGGCGCCTGGACCACGGCCCCGGCCTGATCGCCATGGACAAGGGATGCTCCGGGGGCATGCTGCACGGCAACTTCGACAACGCCCCCTACTTCTACCGCGAGGGGAAGATCTTCACGGGCCTCTGCGTCATCGAGTACCTCCTCGCCGACGAAGGCCCCGGCGACGGCGGCATCAGCGTTGTGGCCGGCAGCCACAAGGCGAATCTCGCCTGCCCGGCGAAGATGCTCCGATGGGAGCAGTACCAGGAGTACGTGACCGAGATCAACGCCAGGGCCGGCGACGCCGTCATCTTCAGCGAGGCCTGCACCCACGGCACCCTCCCGTGGAACGCCGACCACCAGCGCCGCGCCATCCTCTACAAGTACAACACCGGCCACATGGCCTGGGGCGGAGGCGGACTGCGAGGGGCTCGCCCCTCCTACTGGGACGAGCTCACCCCTGCGCAGCAGGCGGCTCTGCTCCTGCCCTCCCACCACTCCCGCCGGCCCAAGCAGAGCAACGGGTACGCCGGGCTCGCCGAGGTGGCCGACTCGGCCTGAGCACGGCATGCACGACGCCATCGTCATCGGGGGAGGGGTGCTCGGCGCCGCCACCGCCTGGCACCTCGTCCTCGCCCGGGCGCGGGTGCTGCTGCTCGACCGCGGCGACGAGGGACGGGCCACCGCCGCCGGGGCCGGCATCGTCTCCCCGGCGACCTACCGCGGCGACTCCGACGTCTGGTACCGCTTCAGCCGGGCCTCATACCGTCACCTCTCGACGCTGGTCCCCCAACTCGAGGCCGAAGGCATCGGCACCGGGTTCGCCCGCTGCGGCCTGCTGCTGGTGGCGGTCTCCGACGACGAGTTCGGACCCTTCGAGGCCGCCTCTCAGCGGATCCTCTCGCGCCCGGATGAAGGCTCCCCGGTTCGCCCCGTCGACATTGCCGAAGCCCGGGAGATGTTCCCGCCCCTCGCCGAATCCGCCCGGGCCCTGCACAACCCCGACGCCGCCCGCATCGACGGCCGCCTCCTGGCCCGGGCCCTGCTCGAAGCCGGCGAACGCCGCGGACTCGAGCGCCGGACCGCCTCGGCCGACAGCCTCATCCTCGACGGGAGCCGCGTCACCGGCGTCCTCAGCGGCGGCGACCGCATATCCGCGGGAGCCGTGGTCATCGCCGGCGGCGCCTGGTCCCGGCGCTTCTCGGACCAGCTCGGCCTCGACATCCCGGTGGCCCCCCAGCGCGGCCAGATCATCCACCTCGACCTCGGAGGCACCGACACCTCCACCTGGCCGATCGTCAGCGCCTTCCGCGACCACTACATGGTCCCCTGGCCGGACAGCCGCGTAGCCGCCGGCGCCACCCGCGAGACCGGCTCCGGCTTCGAGCCCAAGGCGACCGCCGCCGGGACCGTCGAGGTGCTCTCCGAGGCCCTGCGCGTCGCCCCCGGCCTGGCCTGCGCCTCCATCCGCGAGACCCGCGTCGGCCTGCGCCCCCTGTCGGCCGACGGCCTGCCGGTCATGGGCGCGGTC
Source organism: Candidatus Latescibacterota bacterium (assembly GCA_964291625.2). Taxonomy (GTDB): domain Bacteria; phylum Latescibacterota; class UBA2968; order UBA8231; family UBA8231; genus UBA8231. Next base: position 2,731,342 of record OZ220089.1, read on the forward strand.
CCGGGGTGGCAGGGCCTCTACCTGAACACGGGGCACGGGGCCAGCGGTCTGCAACTGGGGCCCTTCAGCGGGCGGGCTGTCGCCGATGCTGCCCTGGGCTGCGGGCCGGGGTTCGACCTCTCGTCTTTCTCGGTCGAGCGGTTCCTGTGACGATGGTCGACGGCCCAACCTGCGCCGCGCCGTCAGGTTCACCAACTGGCGGATCGTCGACGTGGACCTGATCGACTATCACTAGCGAGAGGCTGGAAACTCATGGCGATGAAGAACCCACCACATCCGGGCCGCAGCATCAAGGAGAGCTGTCTGGCCCCCCTCGGCCTGAGCGTCACCGAAGCGGCGAAGGTGTTGGGCATAGCTCGTCACACGCTCTCCCGCGTCCTGAACGGCCATGCGGCCATCTCGCCGGAGATGGCCATTCGACTGGAGAAGGCGGGCTGGTCCAACGCGGAGTTCTGGCTGCGGCGACAGATCGCCTACGATCTGGTATAGGCCCGCCGGACCGAAGGGAAGATCCAGGTCAGGCCCTACGAGCCGGAGATAGCCTGAGCAACCAAGCCATGGATCACCCCTCGCCCCGGCCCTCCACCCCATGGCGGGTCCACAGCGTCGAAGCCCTGCCCGGACTTCGGTTGCAGGTCCGCTTCACGGACGGCACATCGGGTGAGGTGGACATGGGGAGGTTCCTCCAGAGCCCCGCCGTCCGAGGCACCCCCTTCGAGCCGCTCCTCGATGAGAGCCTGTTCAGCCAGGTTCGCGCAGACCTCGGAGCCGTCACTTGGCCCACGGGAGCCGATCTCGCTCCCGACGCCATGTACGACGCCGTCCGCGCCTCAGGAGAGTGGATCCTCGAGTAGTCGGGGACACCCCCCAACCGCAGCCCACCAGGCCGGCGCTCCACCAGAGCAAGTGGCGCCGGACCCACCCCAGGCCCAGAACAACCCCCCAGGCGCCACCCCACCCCTAAAGGAGTGTGTGGTGGTGGTCCCCCCCAGGGCGGTGACGGCGGCGCAGGCCAAGCCGAGCGGCGCATTACGGCGGGCCGGGGTCAACAACCACCCGCATCCAGGAGGCCCAGAGACCCGAGCGAAGCGAGGGGCTCGCCAGCCCCACGAATCCACCCCAGGCGATAGCCCCACCAAACAGGCCCGCCGTACGCGCTGCCGAGGCGCTGGCCGGAGCCGCCGTCACCGCCCCGCGCCAGAACCACCCCCCATCACCACAGCTGTCGTCTTCATGGTCGATCTCCCTTCAGTCGAAGAAACCCGCGTCCTCTTCGGAGAGGTGCCGCTTCGCCTCCTCGACGACGAACTCCACCCCCAGTCCCGGGGAATCCCACACCTCGATGTGGCCGTCGGCGACGATCGGGTCGGGCAGCCCGGTGACCATGTCGAGCCAGGACTCCTCGTACCGGCCCGGCATCTCGAAGGCGATGTAGTTCTGCGGCAGGGTGGCGGCGAGATGGACATGGGCCGCCAGTCCGAAGAGCCCGTCGATCACTCCGTGGGGGGCCATGAGGATGCCGTGGAGGTCGGCGTACTCGGCGATCCACTTCGTCTCCGCGATCCCGCCGACGTCGGCCGGGTCGGGGCCGACGACGTTCACCGCCTGCTTCTCGAAGAGTTCCTTGAAGTGCTGCCGCAGGTAGATCTGCTCCCCCGTGTGGATCGGCGTCGAGGTGCTGCGCGTCACCTCCCGGTAGAGGTCGGCGAGCACGTACGGGACGTAGTCGCCGGTGATCATGTCCTCGAGCCACATCAGGTTCAACGGCTCCACGGCTTGGGCCAGCCGTATCGAGTCGGGGACCGTCATTCCGGGACCGCAGTCGAGGGCGAGGCCGACCTCGTCTCCCAGCTCCGCCTTCATCGCCTCGGCGCAGGCGATCACGTGCTTCAGGCCCCGCTCCGTCAGCGGGCCCCGGTTGGCGTGCCAGCGGCCGCCCGAGCTCTCCCCGTAGAAGAAGCCGGGGACGTGCGCGGGCATGCCGCTGTGGAAGGCGACGCCCATCTTGCACAAGGTGAACCCCTGCGGCAGCTCCCGGACGGCGCGGGCGGCAGCGGCGTATTCCTCGGGCCGGGAGTCCGTCACCGGAACCGGAGAGCCGGTCAGGTAGACCCGCACCCGGTCGCGGATCTTGCCGCCGAGCAGCTTGTACACCGGAACCCCCGCGGCCTGGCCGGCGATGTCCCAGAGCGCCATCTCGATGGCGCTGACCGCACTGCCCCAGGGCTTGAAGCCCCCGAGCCGCCGGATGCCGAGCATGACCCGCTCGACGTCGGTCGGGTCCATGCCGAGAACGAGGTCGCGGTAGAACAGGACGTGGGGCTTGAGGTAGGGCTTGGAGGACTCCACCTGCCCCGTGCCGACGATCCCCTCGTCCGTGAGGATGCGGACGATCGGATGGCGGCCGATGACGGCGCACTTCAGATCGATGATCTTCATGACAGCCTCTGGGCGACCTCCACCGGGAGGCCGTCTCCCGCGTCGAGGGTGATCGAGCGGATGGGCACCCCAAGGGCGAGATCGCGCTCCCCAGGCGGCGTGCCGTGGGCGATCTCCCCGGCCAGGGCGTCCACGTCGTCCGTCCAGAGCCCGAAGGAGCCCACGACCCCGCGGCCGAGACCATCGGTGGTCCCGCCGTCCTTCCGCCCCCGCAATTCGATGTCGCACATGCCGGCGGCGAAGACGTACCCCTCGTGCGTGCCGCTGTCGGAGTGGTCGATGACGGACAGCCCCAGCTTCTCCCCGTACAGCGCCTTCCCCCGGCCGATGTCCGGGCACTCCATGGCCATGTGATCGAAACCCTTGAGCAGGCTCCCGGCGGAGAGGCTGGCGATCCGCTGCTTCTCCCGCCGCCTCTCCTGGTTGTGCAGCCTCGGGTCCACGATCTCGGAGATCTGGATCGGGTAACCGTTCGGATCGACGAACTCCAGCAGGCTCCTCTGCATGTAGGCGTGGTCCATCGGCTGCACGATGGGTCCGTCCTTCGTTGCCCGGAACCTGTTGGACGCGAAGAAGCCCTCGAAGTGCGAGAAGGCATGGTGGTTGCCCTCGACGTAGAAGGACCAGTGTCCGACCGAGCCGTAAGCCTGCCCCGTCCTCTCGCCCTCGGGCGACAGCAGCACGGGGGCGGCCTCGTCCTCCCGCAGAACCAGGAAGGAGTCGCCCACCTGGAGGACGGCCTCGCGGTCGCCGCTCTCGGCGGCGGCGCCGTCCACCCACTCGCCCTTCTCGTTCTGCACGGCGGTGGTGTTCTGCAGCTCGGTGAGGCCGAGGCGCCGGCCATAGACCTCCCGGCACTCGTCCCAGAGGCGTGTCCGCATCTCGATGTAGGCGATTCCCGTGATCATGTTCGACAACACCTTCCCAGGCCCGTGCCGGAGACGCAGGGGTGAGGGAGGGGGACCGCGTGTGCTACGTCACTGCCGACGGCAGGTTGCATCTTCACGGCTCACCTCCAAGCGCACGCACAACCGCCTCGGGATCGCGGTCGATGACGGTCAGCAGCACCCGGGCGGCCCGGTCAGGCACACGCCGCCCCTGTTCCCACTCCTGCAGGGCCCGCGCATCCAGGCCGAATCGGTCCGCGAACTTCCGGCGACTCAGCTTCATGCGCTTGCGCAGCGCGACGATATGTTCGGCGGCGGGATCGTCCACGATCCGGCAGGGCAGTTCCACTTCGCCGCGCACATGGGCAAGCACCTCGCCCAAGGCGGTCTCGACTTCCTGCCCCACCTGAGTCCGTTCCGTCATCTGTCAGCCTTCTCCTCCCCAACGCATCTTGCGAATCCCTCCCGTACCACGGAGCAAAGGCGCCGCGTCGGGATCGGCGACGATGGCGGCCTCCATCTCCCTGCGCTGGTCCACCCGTGAGGAGCTTGCCGATGGCGCGCTCGTAGGCTCGGGTGATGACCAGTCGCACGGTCACTGAAAATGCGGCATTGCCGCAGGTCCGGCAAGGTGTCCTGGGCAAGGCCTCTCTCTCCCGTCCCACCAGGCCCGCGTTCCCCACGGATCGAGTGGTGCCGGAGTCCGGCACCCCCACCAAGCGCCACCCGCCCCAGAGGGAGTGCGTGTGGGCGGTCCCCACCCAGGGCGGTGGCGGCGGCGCAGGCCGAGCCGAGCGGTGCACTATGCGGGGCCTCGCCACCAACCACCACGCATCCAGGAGGCCTAGAGACCCGAGCGTAGCGAGGGCACCCCAACCCTCGAACCACCCCCCGTCGATAGCTCCGCCACCCAGGCAGCGCGTACGCGCTGCCGCGGCGCGGCCGGAGCCGCCGGCACCGCCCCCTGCCAGTACCCCCCACCTACCCCTATCTTCCACTCACCCAAACCCATCCATGCCAATCCTTCTGATCCCCCACCCGGCCAAGCAGATGGCCCCCTCCGATTGCGCAGCGCCATCACCACCCAGGGCCTCCGGGCTGGCCCGCGGGCCAGCCAAACGGCCGCCCATCGGAGAGTCGTTGGACACATGCCTCGGGGAGAATCCCCATGCCGGTCGGACCCCCTAACGAGGAGACAACCGCAGAACGCTCCTTGATTGGCTCTAGGGTAGCCCTGCAGGTTTCAACTCCAAACGCACCGCTGATGGGCCCCAGTTTGGAACACAGCAATGAAGCTGGGAGGCCTCAACTTGCATTCAAGTGCCCGTGAATGCGGTGGTGGCTCCCGCTCCCGAGCATCCTCTCTATGGGGCACGGAATGGTGATAAGGCGCCCCGGGAAAGGCCGACCTCTAATGCGACTATCACGAGTACAGATACGGAACTTTCGGAATTTTAACACCCTGGACGTCGAGCTATCAGAGAATGCGGTTGTAGTCGGCGAGAACAAGATCGGCAAGACCAACCTGCTGCACGCGATGCGATTGGTGCTTGATCCGACCTTGCCCGACTCAGCACGGCATCTGAAGGACGAAGATTTCTGGGATGGTCTGCCTCGACCCCTTGCGCGCGAACACAGGATAACCGTTTCGATTGACCTCACGGACTTCGAAGGCGACGAGGACCAAGTTGCTTTGCTGTGCGAACACCTGGTCGTAGCTGAGCCAATGACGGCGAGGCTGACATATGTGTTCCAGCCGCTTGAGACATTGGATGGCGAACCGTCCAAGGAGTCTGACTACGAGTTCGTGCTGTACGGGGGCGATCGTCCCCAGAATCGCGTTGGTTATGAGATTCGTCGACGGCTGCCTTTCGATCTGCTACCCGCGCTTCGCGATGCGGAGGGAGATCTGCGAAATTGGCGACGTTCTCCACTCCGCCCACTCCTGGACCTAGTTGCTGGGCGTATCGATCGGGAAGCACTGGTGGCACTAGCGAGGGACATTTCTGCTGCCACAGCAGCTGCCGCTGGCAACGAGGAAGTGAAGAGGCTCGTCGATGAGATAAACCGGCGCGTGAGGACCCTAGTGGGTCCGTTTCAGACGGTCGATACGTCGCTTGGATTCTCTCCGAGCGATCCAGAGCGCCTCTTGCGAGCGATGCGCCTGTTCGTTGACGCGGGGAGGCGCGAAATCGGCACGGCCAGCTTGGGATCCACGAACGTGCTGTACCTTACCCTCAAGGCTCTGCAACTAGATGAATCAGTTGCGGAGAGGGAGAGGCATCACACGTTCCTCGCAATTGAGGAGCCAGAGGCGCATCTCCACCCCCACTTGCAGAGACTCGCTTACCGGGGGCTTCTCCGCCCTCCAGAAGGTCATGGTCACACATCACCCCTAACGGCGGTGCTTACCACGCACTCACCTCACATCGTGAGTGTTGCCCCTCTCAATTCGCTTGTCCTATTGCGAAAGACGCAAGCCGGGAACAGCAGTGAGGGGGTGTCTACGGCCAAATTGGAGCTTGCCTCGGAAGTCGTGGCCGATCTTGAGCGATACTTGGACGTTACACGCGGAGAGATGCTCTTCGCCAAGGGCGTACTGCTCGTTGAGGGCGAGGCAGAGCGATTCTTGCTTCCGGCTCTAGGGAAGTCCAATGGAATCGATTTCGACGAGCTCGGGATCTCGGTTTGCTGCGTAGGGGGTACGAACTTCCGGCCGTACATCGAGTTTCTGGGTGACCGTGGGCTGGACCTGCCAGTCGCCGTGCTCACAGATGGAGATCCGGCGAAGGACGGTCGGAGACGCGGGGAGGAACGGGTGTTGAGTTTGCTGCGTGATGCCGTCGCCCCGTCGGACCTTGATGGGAAGACGGACGGGCAGCAGCTTGAAATGGCTAGGGACCGGGGGTTTTTCGTCGGTGATTACACCTGCGAGGTAGATCTGTTCGGGAGCGGGGCCCACAGGCAAATTGGGAAGACACTAGTTGAGTTGGCTCCAGGGGAGGCCGTTCGGAGTAGAGCGGAAGCCTGGACAGCCAGCCCGGAGGACTTGGATCCAGTGCGCTTTCTGGCGGACATCTCATCGATTGGAAAGGGTCGCTTCGCTCAGCGGCTATCGGCGCGCGTCGAAGGTGGCAGCTGGCCAGCCTACATGAGGGATGGTATCGAGTATGTCCGCACCCGCTGTCGCTAGACCATCGCCGGCTTATTGGCAGGCCGTGGAAGAGCTTCAGGAGAATCCTGGTCAGTGGCAAGCGTACAACTCGGATGGACACTGCGTTGTGCTCGCAGGGCCAGGAAGCGGCAAGACCAGGACACTCACCGTGAAGATTGCGAAGCTGCTGATTGAGACAATTCACGAACCTCGTGGGTTAGCGTGCATCACCTACAATTCGGAGTGTGCGCGTGAGCTGAAGGCTAGGCTTGAGCGACTGGGAGTGTATGAGTCCAGAAGTGTCTTCATTGGGACAGTTCACTCATTCTGCTTGAGGCGAGTGGTGATTCCCTTTTCAGCCTTGGCGGGCATCGAGCTGCCGGAGGACTTCCGTATTGCACTAGAGAGCGAACAAGAGGCCGCGTTTGAGGAGGTCAGGGCTCGGGTCAGCCCCGATGGGCGGTCGCGGGGGCTGCGTACGATGGCGGAGAAGTACCGACGTACTCACCTTGATCGGGACGGTGCGGAGTGGCAGGAGGACAAGGAGTTGGCGGCCTTGGTGGCCGGCTACGAGCAGTTGTTGAGAGCAGGAGGGATGATCGACTTTGACGACATGGTGCTTATCGGGCTGAAGCTGATCGAGAGTCGGAAGTGGGTACGCCGGGCACTTCACGCACAGTTCCCCGTGGTCGTTGTTGATGAGTACCAGGACTTGGGCTTGGCGCTGCATCGGATTGTGAGCAATCTCTGTTTCCGAGGAGGTTCGCGTCTCTTTGCGGTTGGGGATCCTGACCAGTCGATCTATGGCTTCGCAGGAGCACGGCCAGAGCTATTTCGCGGCCTAGCGGACTCTCCCGAGGTGGAGGCCGTACAGCTGCCATTCAACTACCGAAGTGGGGAGACGATTGTTCAAGCCGCGGAGATCGCGCTTGGGGAGACCCGTGGCTATGAGGCGCGTGGAGCTAACGCGGGATCGGTAGACTTTCACGAGCGACCGAGGGGTCTTGACGATCAAGCGGAGTATATCTGTGGTGAGATAATCCCGTCTGCAATGGAGAGGGTTGAGGGCCTACAGCTTGCCGATGTGGCAGTGCTGTATGTCGACAGGAGCGACGGAGACGTGATCGCTGGGAGGGCAAAGCAACACAAGTACGCTACAGTGAGGGTTGACCGGGGTGCACCCTACCGCAAGACTCCGCTGATCAGATGGTTAGAGGACTGTTCTGCATGGTGCGCGGGGGGTTGGGCTACTGGGTCCCCGCGGTTAAGCTCTCTCCTTGGTACTTGCGCCTCCATCCTTGGGATGCATGCTGGGGATCGTGAGTGGCATGAGCACAAGGTGAGGCTCGTGGGAGTGCTGCTTTCCCAACGGCAGCCAGAGCTGTTACTGCGAGAGTGGCTGACAACGCTCAAGAGGGAAGTCTTAGACCTGTTCTTGGAGAGGGACATGACGTTGAGGGACGAGCGGGAGGCGTTAGGTGTGGTCACGGAGGCCTGCAAGATCGGCGGAGTGCTTGGAGAGTGGAGTGTCGCCGCTTTCGGTGGGCAGGGCGGTTCCCCTGACCACCTAAACCTCATCACCCTGTGGAGTGCAAAGGGGCATGAGTATAGAGTAGTCGTCATGATGGGTATGGAGGAGGGACGGGTTCCTGGGTGGAACGCTAGCGAGTTGGAGAAGCGGGAGCAGCGGAGGCTGTTCTACGTGGGGCTCACTAGAGCGAAGGAGGAGGTCCACATGACCTACTCTGGCTGGAGGGAGAATCGGTACGGGCGACGGTTCTTTGATGGACCCTCGAGGTTTCTTGTGGAGGTTCGCGAACGTCTCTAGGACGGGGGGTAAGGGGTGTCTATTTACGATGCTTAGGTTTGGAGGGGGTGAGGAACCCTTCGGGCCTTCATCAGAAGGAGGGAAGAGAGTCCTGATCCATTGCGTTCCTCTCTGCTCGTAGGGGATGCATCTCTTCTGGGGAGGGCGTCTTGGAGAGCGGCCGCAGTTTAGGGGGAGGCGTGGTGGATGCGGTGGGCGACGAATAATCTTGCTTGCTGCGGGAGACCGCAGGAGGTGGGTGCTTGAGTAGAACCGCAAGGCAGACCGTATAGTTTGGAGGCGCTAAAGTGAAGACAGTCTTCTTTGTTCTTTCGGTAGTGATGTTTTATCCAGAGGCCAAGTCGGAAGATGCCGAGGAAGAAGGCCCTGTTCTGACTCTCGATAGGCTGTTGTCCAAGTCTGAACAGGCAGAGATGGGCCTGCACAAGCTGACGGAGGAGGAGAAGGGGCGGCTTCGTGACTACGTGGTCAGAATGTTCATCGCGGGGGTTGAGGAAGGGAAGAGGCAGGTTGGTAGCGCCCAGTTGTCCCAGGTCATCGAGAGCCAGATCGACGGTGACTTTGACGGGTGGGAGGGTGAGACGATCGTGAAGTTGATGAATGGTCAGATTTGGCAGCAGTCGGAGTTCTACTACCACTATCACTATGCCTTTATGCCGGACGTACTGATTTACAATTCGGGTGGGGTGTACAAGATGATTGTGGAAGGTGTTGACAGGGCGATCGGGGTCATTCAATTGAGATAGGGCGGGGAGTTTGGACGGGGGTGGCAAGTTCGTTAGGCGTCGCCCAGGGCCTGGAGTGCCAGTCGACCATCGTGGCCATCCGCTGGAAACCGGGACCGATGGCGGTCAACTGGGGGTCGCCGCCACCGATCAAAGCACCGGAGTTGGTCTCGGCCCCCGCGACACACGGTCCAAAATGAGTGTGTGGTTGAGTGATTCCCCTGCAGACATCCACATTGCCGCGGTTGCGGCTACTGCCGGCGCCTGCGCCGTCTGGCGCCGAGCTGGCCGCCGATCGCTTCAAGCACGTCAAGTTCAGGGAGTCGGAGACGTATACGGACCCTGCCAGGCGAGCCCCACGAGGCGTGAGCTATGGCCGTCAGGCAGCCTTGTGAGATCTCTGCGTCTCATCGCACTCTGCCGGAGCTCACCGATGGAATACCGCGTCTTGATCGAGCAGGATGAAGATGGAGTCTTCGTGGCAGCAGCCCCCTCACTCCCCGGTTGCATCAGCCAGGGTGCCACACGTCAGGAGGCGCTGACCGGCATCCGCGAGGCGATGACCCTGTACCTGGAGAGCCTTGCCGCGTATGGTGATCCCATACCGCCTCCGGTCTGAAGAGACCGTCGAGCTCCAGGATCCCCCGCCAACCCCAGCCCCACCAGGCCGGCGCCCCACCAGATCGAGTGGCGCCGGAGTCCCCCCCCGGCCCAGAACCCCTGCCAGGCGCCACCCGGCCCAGAAACAGTGTGTGTGGGCGGTCCCCGCAGGGCGGTCCCCGCAGGGCGGTGACGGCGGCGCAGGCCGAGCCGAGCGGCGCATTACGAGGGGCCGCGCCACCAACCCCCGCATCCAGGAGGCCCAGAGACCCGAGCGCAGCGAGGGGCTCGCCGACCCCTCGAACCACCCCCAGTCGATAGACCCACCACCAAAGCCCCGCGTACGCGCCGCCGAGGCGCGGCCGGAGCCGCCGGCACCGCCCCCTCCCAGACCACCCCCACCACCCCTATCTTCAATCCAATCCAACCCAATCCACTCCCCCAAACCGGACCCCCAGAATGCCCTCCGACTACCGATCCTCCATCACCACCCAGGGCCGTCGCATGGCCGGCGCCCGCGCCCTCTGGCGCGCCACCGGCATGAAGACCGAGGACTTCCTCAAGCCCGTCGTCGCCATCGCCAACAGCTTCACCCAGTTCGTCCCCGGCCACGTCCACCTGCACCCCATCGGCCAGCGCGTCAAGCAGGTCGTCGACGCCGCCGGCGGCTACGGCGTCGAGTTCAACACCATCGCCGTGGACGACGGCATCGCCATGGGCCACGACGGCATGCTCTACTCCCTGCCGAGCCGCGAGCTGATCGCCGACTCCGTGGAGTACATGGTCAACGCCCACAAGGCCGACGCCCTCGTCTGCATCTCCAACTGCGACAAGATCACCCCCGGCATGCTGCTGGCCGCCCTGCGCCTCAACCTGCCGACGATCTTCGTCTCCGGCGGCCCCATGGAGGCCGGCCGCGAGCAGCTCTCCACCGGGCCGGCCAAGCTCGACCTCGTCGACTCGATGGTCGCCGCCGGCGACGACCGCGTCTCCGACGAGGAGCTGGAGAAGATGGAGGCCGCCGCCTGCCCCACCTGCGGCTCCTGCTCGGGCATGTTCACGGCCAACTCGATGAACTGCCTCAACGAGGCGATGGGCCTGGCCCTGCCCGGCAACGGCACCGTCCTGGCCACCCACCAGCTGCGCTGGTCCCTCTTCGAGCGGGCCGGCGAGCGCATCGTCGAGATGGCCCAAGCCTACTACCGCGGCAAGGACAGCTCGGTGCTGCCGCGCTCGATCGCCACCTTCGAGGCCTTCGAGAACGCCATGAGCCTCGACATCGCCATGGGAGGGTCCACCAACACCGTGCTGCACCTGCTGGCCATGGCCCGGGAGGCCGGCGTCGACTTCACCATGGCCGACATCGACCGCCTGTCGCGCCAGGTGCCCTGCATCTGCAAGGTGGCGCCGGCATCGCAGGAGTTCCATGTGGAGGACGTGGCCCACGCCGGCGGCATCCCCACGATCATGGGGGAGCTGCAGCGGGCCGGCCTCGTTCACGCCGGGGCGCGGACCGTCGCCGGCGTCACCATGGGCGACCTGATCGCCGCCGAGGACCTGCGCGGCGGCAGCCCCTCCGAGGCCGCGCGCCAGCGGGCCCTGGCCGCCCCGGGCGGGGTGCGCACCAAGGAGGCCTTCTCCCAGGCCAACTACCACGAGGCGCCGGACCTCGACGACCGCGAGGGTTGCATCCGCTCGGTGGAGCACGCCTACTCGCAGGACGGCGGCCTGGCCGTCCTCTTCGGCAACCTCTCCGGGGACGGCTGCATCCTCAAGACCGCGGGCGTCGACGAGTCGATCCTGACCTTCGAGGGACCGGCCCGCATCTTCGAGTCCCAGGAGGCGGCCTGCGAGGCGATCCTCGGCGACCGCATCCAGGCCGGCGACGTGGTCGTCATCCGCTACGAGGGGCCCAAGGGCGGACCCGGCATGCAGGAGATGCTCTACCCGACCTCCTACATCAAGGCGAAGCAGCTCGGCGCCCGCTGCGCCCTGCTCACCGACGGCCGGTTCTCCGGCGGCACCAGCGGCCTCTCCATCGGCCACGTCTCGCCCGAGGCGGCCGAGGGCGGCGCCATCGGACTGCTGGAGGAGGGGGACCTCATCCGCATAGACACCCCGAACCGCCGCATCGACGCGCTGGTCTCCGACGAGGAGCTGGAACGGCGGCGGGAGCGGATGGAGGGCCTGGGGGCGGCGGCCTGGCAGCCCCTCAAGCGGCGGCGGCGGGTCTCGGCGGCGCTGCAGGCCTACGCGGCCCTGACCACGAGCGCCGCCCGGGGAGCGGTGCGCGACGTGAGCCAGGTGCAGCCCGGAGCCGCCGCGGGAGACTGAGGCTCAAGCCTCGAGCCTCACCCGAAGTCCCGGCAGCCGGCCCCCGGTTCGATCACCCCCCGCGGCCCTCCTCCCACTCCCTCCGCAGGATGGAGAGGCCGTGCTGACTGTGCCACGCCCCGTCGAAGAACACGGTCTCCCGGAAGAAGGCCTCCCGCTGCATCCCCAGGCGCTCGGCCATGAGGAGGGAGCGCTCGTTCGCGCCGTCGCAGTGGGCGGTGATCCGGTGCAGGTCGAGGGTGGTGAAGGCGAACTCCAGCATCGCCCGGCTGGCCTCGGTGGCCAGCCCCTGGCCCCGGTACCCGGCGTGGAGGAACCACCCCATGTCCCCCTGGCGGTGGACCCGGCTGTTCACCTTGATGCAGCTGGTGCCGATCACCCGGCCCGTCTCCTTGTGCTCGATCGCCAGGTGCAGGTAGGCCCCCTCCGCGTCCAGCGGCAGGTCGCGCGAGGTGGCGATGAAGCTCCTCGCCACTTCCTCCGTGTAGGGCTCGCGGCTGAGGTAGAGGGTGTGGCCGGGCTGGGCCTCGCAGTCGAGGTAGTCGGCCAGGTCGTCGTCCCGCATCCTGCGCAGGACCAGGCGCTCCGTCTCGATGCGGATCTCGGACACGGGTCCGGGAAGGGTCAGTCGAAGAGGGAGGGGAAGTAGCGGTGCGGGTCGGCGGCGTCGCGGAAGAGGATCTGCTGGCGCGGCGTCAGCTCGATCCCCTCGGGGGGCTGCATGCGGTTGGCCGACCAGGCGATCTGGGAGACGCAGTACTTGTAGAGCAGGCAGCGCCGCTCGTGGGGCGCCCTCCAGGCCGCGGTGCCGTGGGTGATCGCCTCGGTGAAGAGGGTCACCGAGCCGGCCGGCGCCGAGGGCAGGATGACCTGGTCGGCGTCCTCGTGGGCCTCCTGGATGTGCTCCGGGATGCGGAAGACGGACTTGTGGGAGCCGGGGACGCAGCAGAAGCCGCCGTGGCCGGGGCCGGCGTCGGTGAGGTTCCAGGAGACGACGACGAACCCGGTGTGCAGGACGTTCTCCGGCCAGTGGTAGCGCTCGCCGGCCACCGAGGGCGCGCCGATGGCCGAGGCCCCGTAGTCGGAGTGCAGGAAGCCGCGGGGGGAGCCCTGCCGCGTGCGGATGCCGTAGATGCGGTCCAGCCGGAAGCAGTCCCCCAGCCGGAACCGCAGGATCGGCAGGATGCGCTCGTGGTCGAGGAGGTCGCAGAACGGCTGCCCCCACTGCAGGAACCCCGGCCCCTCGGGCGACGAGCCGCAGGCGTCGCCGAAGCGCTGGACGCCCTCCTTGTCGGGCAGGTCCTGCCCGTCGATCCGCTCGTTGAGGGCGGCCAGCTCCGCGGCGTCGAGGACGTCCTCCACCACCAGGTAGCCCTGCAGGTCGAAAAGGTACTGCTGGGTCTCGAGATCAGCCTTCATGGTGTGCTCCTTGAGGCGGACGAGAGCCCGCCGCCGTCCGGCCCCGGCGGCAGGCCTCCCCCGTCGCCCACGGCGCCTCGTCCGGCGAGAGACCCCCTCACCAGCGGACGGTCCGCCGGCCGCCGCCGGGACCGGCCTTGAGGATCGCCTCGGCCACGGCCACCGCCTTGATCGCCTCGGTTCCCGGGGAGCGGCACTCGGCCCGGCCGCGGATGCAGTCGAGGAAGTGGCGGGCCTGCCGCTTGTACATCTGGTTGAAGTCCGCCGGGGCCCGCAACTGGACCTGCTTCCCGTTGGTCCGGGTGATGCAGAACCAGCTGTGCTTGCCCTCGTCTCCCTCGGGCGGGCCCTGCGGTCCCGGGCCGAACTCGAGGCCGCCCTTGGGGCCGATGACGTCGGTCATGCCCTTGCCGCGGGTGCCCCAGGACCAGGAGATCAGCAGCTGGTTGCCGCCGGGGTAGCGCACCACCGCCGAGCCGGTGTCGGTGGCGGTGACCGCGGGGTTCACCTTCAGGGTGCTGGCCACCACGCTTTCGGGGTCCCCGAAGATCATGTTGGCGAAGTCGTAGTTGTGGACCGCCCCGTCGAGGAGGGGGCCGCCGCCCAACTCCTCGTCCATGAACCAGCGCCCCGGCCCCATGTGGGCGGAGCAGTCCCGCCACAGCACCGGGAAGCCGAGGCGGCCGGCCTGCACCGCCCGGCCCCAGGTCCCCCAGTGGGAGTCGTAGCGCCGGCAGTGGGCGACCATGAGCAGGGTCCCCGTCTTCTCGCTGGTCCGGTTCATGGCGCGGCACTGGGCCACGGTGCGGGCCATCGGCTTCTCCACCAGCACCGGCACGCCGGCCTCGAGGCAGTCGATGGCGACCGCCGCGTGGAGGCCCGTGGGCACCGCCACCACCACTGCGTCAATGCCCCCGGCGAGCAGGTCATGGTGGTCGTCGTGGACCGCCGCCCCTTCGTGGTCGGCGGCCAGGGCCTCGGCCGCGGGCCTCGCGGGGTCGGCCACGGCCGCCACCCGGCAGCCCCGGACCTGTGAGAAACTCGCGGCCTGGTGCCGCCCCATGCCGCCGGCGCCGATGAAACCGATCTCGATCATCATCCCCTCCGTCCTGAATCTTGTCTGTCGCCGCAGCCTCAATCTAGCGTTGTTTGCCTCCGGATGCATGGAGCCGAAAGAGAGGAGCCGGCGTGAAGATCACGGACGTGCGCGTGCGGGAGGTGTCGATCCCGCGGATCTACGGGACCCATGCCGCGGACCCGAAGCGGCTGCAGCCCGACACCGACCACAATCGCTCGTGGTACCAGGTCCTGGAGCTGTTCACGGACGAGGGACCGGTCGGCCTCGGGGAGGTCTCGGACATGGCCGCCCGCATGGACCCGCTGCCGCCGGACCGGCTGCGGGAGCTGCTCGCCGGCCAGCTCGTGGGCCGGGATCTGGGCCGCTGGCGGGAGGCCTTCGCCGCCGTGGCCGGGGCCCTGCCCGAAGACTGCCACCCGGAGCTTCGAGGCCTCACCCTCTTCGGCGTCGAGATCGCCCTCCTGGATCTGGTGGGCAAGAGGCTGGGGGCGCCTCTCCACGAGCTGCTGGGAGGCCGGGTCCGCGGCCGGGTCGAGGTCTGCTGGGTGGCCTACATGCGCAACGACATGACGCCGGAGGCGGAGCTGGAGGCGCTGGCGGAGGAGGTGCGGGGCAAGCTGGCCGAGGGGATCCGCGCCTTCAAGATGAAGGTCGGCGGCGATCCCGGCCGGGACCTGGAGCGGGTGCGCCGGTTCCGGGAGGTGGCGGGCCCCGACGTCTACCTGCGCGGCGACGCCAGCGGCGCCTGGGGCGAGGAGGAGGCCGTGGAGCGCCTGCGCGAGCTGGCCGCCGCCGGCATCCACGCCTGCGAGACCCCCGTCGACGCCGTGAGCCGGCCCGTGGTCAACGACCACCCCGAGCGCATCAACGGCGACCCCGATGGCGCGGCCTCCGCCCTCGCCCGGGTCCGCGAGCGTTCCCCCATCGACATCATCGAGCACGTGGCCGACCTCGACGACGCCTTCACCGCCTCGGTGGTCCGCCACCGGGCCGTGGACGTGGTCAACGTCATCCCCTCCCAGGGCGGCGGCGTGACCCGCGGCCAGCGCCTGATCCACGCCGCCGGCACCGGCGGCATCTCCGCCCTCCTGGGCAGCACCGTCGAGCTCGGTCCGGGGACGGCCGCCTTCGTCCACCTCGCCGCGGCCTGCGCCAACGTCACCGTGCCCTCCGACCTGGTCGCCCCGGGCCTGCTGGTGGACGATGTCTGCGCCAACCCCTTCGAGTACCGCGACGGCGCCCTCGAGCCTCCGGAAGGTCCGGGCCTCGGCGTCGAGCTGGACGAGGCGAGGATGGAGAAGTGGGCGGTATGATGCGCTTCGGCCCGGCAGCCGTCGCCGCGATCATCGCGGTCATCGCCGCGGGCGCCTCCCCCGGGGACGCCGAGCTCCACTACCGCGGCGGGATCGTCTTCGACCTGTCCGAGGAGACGCGCTTCCTCGACGTCGACTGCACCAGCCAGAATCCGGCCGCCCTCTACGGCTGCGGCGAGGGGATCGACGGCGCCCCCCTGGGAGCGGCGGGCGACTTCGGCTCCACCCCGGGGATCGAGATCGGCGTCGGCCGGGGTCTGGCCTCGGTCCTGCGCTTCGAGGCGCTGGCCCAGTACCGTCCCGGGCTCTCCTTCCGGGGGCGCTCGAACTTCGTGCAGACCCGCGGCATCCAGGCGGCCTCGGCCGAGTTGTCCTCCCTGTCGGGGCTGGTCGCCGCCTACCTGCAGTGGTCCGGCCGCGCCGGCCCCTTCCTCGGCGGCGGCGCCGGCCTGTCCCGCGTCGCCATCGGCGAGACCCGCCTGCGCTTCCGCAAGACGGATACCATCGTCCCCGGGGCCCGACGGCTGGGCTCCGCATGGATGGTGACAGCCGGCGTCTCGGCGGGCCTGGGCCCGTGCTTCGTCCTCGATCTCGCCTGGCGCTACACGGAGTCCCGCGCCGTGAAGACCGGCCGCGGCAAGGGCCGGATCGTATGGCGCGACGGGAGCCACGAGCCCATCGAGCTCGACCTGGCCGAGACCGGCGCGGACCTGGCCACCCACGGCCTGCGGGCCTCCATCCGCTGGATTCCCTGACGAGAGACGGCGTGGCCCCCTTCACCATCTACTTCGCCGGCGACCTCTTCGACCACAAGCACCTCACCGGCAACGCCGTGCTCGCAGGGGCGATCGAGGAGCACTCCGGCGGCCGCTACCTCTGCGTCCTGCCTCAGGATCTGGAGCAGTCGACGGAGCGCGCCGTCGACATCCGCAACCAGGACCTCAAGCAGGTCATCGCCTGCGACCTCGGCCTGTTCAACTTCGACGGCCCCGACCTCGACTCCGGCACGGTGGTGGAGTTCATGCTGGCCAAGATGCTGGACATCCCCTCGGTGGTCCTGCGCTCCGATTTCCGCTCCTCCGGCGACCAGGAGAAGGACGGCGACGACTGGAACCTGATGTGCTCCTTCTACCCGCGGGTCCGGGTGGTGAGCTTCAACGCCATGGCGTGGTACCAGCAGGTCAGCTCCCCGGGCCGTCTCTACGCCAGGATCGCCGCCGCCGTCATCGAGCAGCTCGACGCGGTGCGGGCCCAGCCGCCCGTCCTCGACGACGCCCGCCGCCAGGAGGAGCTCTACCGCTGGGCGATGCGCTTTCCGGGAAGCGGCTTCGAGGCCTGCTGCGGCCCCGGCTTCGTGGAGCAGGTGCTGGAGGCGAAGCGGCGGAAGAAGCTGCTCTGAATCAGGCGAGCTCGTCGTACAGGGATTCCAGGGCGGCGCCCTGCCGGGGAGCGTTGTAGCACTCCTCCACGTGGCGGCGGCCCTCCCGCCCCATCTCGGGCCAGCGGGCCGGGTCCTCCGCCATGGCGGTGATGCATTCGGCCAGGGCTTCCACGTCGCCCTCCGGCGCCAGCAGTCCGCTGCGGCCGTCGAGGACGTACTCGGGGATGTCGGCGTGGTGGGTGGCCACCACCGGCAGGCCGGAGGCCTGGGCGTCGAGGAGCACCACGGGCGCCCCGCCCTCGCCGTCGCCGTCGGCTGCCGTGAGGCTGGCCTGGAGCAGCACGTGGCAGCCCTCCATCTCCTCCAGGACCCGCTCGTAGGGCAGGGCCCCCAGGAGTTGCACGCGCTCTCCCAGGCCGGAGTGCTCGACCGCCTCCAGGACCCGCGCCCTCTCCGGACCGTCGCCGATCAGCACCACCTCGCAGGGGAAGGGGCCCTGCTCCAGCGCCCGGCCCACGGCCATCAGGGCCTGGGGGATTCCCTTCTTCTCGCGGAAGGAGGCGCAGATCAGGAAGCGCACCGTCTCCGCCGGCTGCCGCGGCCGGAAGGGGATCTGCGCCGCCTCCACCCCGAGGCGGTGGACCCGCACCTTGTCCGGCGGGCAGCCGGCCTCCACCAGGCGGCCGCCCATGGCGCCGCCCTCCACGAGAACGGCCTCGGCCGCCTCGAAGAGCCGGCGGTAGCGCCGCAGCCAGCGAGGGTAACGCAGGTAGCGGGTGCCGTCCTCGCCGTAGAAGCTGACCACCATGGGCAGGCCGGAGGCCCTGCGGGCGCGCTGGCAGAAGTGGCCCTGGTAGCCGAAGTGGGCGTGGATCAGGCAGGCGTCCTCCTGCCTGAGCAAGCCGCCGTAGAAGGGGTATTGCCCCGTCGCCTTGCGCACCAGCCGGTTGGCCCACCTGCGCGGCGCGGGCCAGGCGCCGGCGTCGTGGACCGCGCCCACGGGGAAGCTGTCGAGGTGCTGCGTCTCCTGGGTGAGCACCACCGGCCGGTAGCGCCGCAGGTGGGCGATCTGGGCGTGGATCCACCGCGCCGTCAGGGGCAGGTAGGGGGTGACGCAGTGGGCGACGGTCCTCACGCGGCCGTCAGCCTCCGTGCACGTCCCCCGTCGCCTCCGGCGGTCCGAGCTGCCCCCACGGCATCGGCATCGACGGCCGCTGCCCGTGGTGGTCGCCCCTCGGGG
This sequence comes from Candidatus Latescibacterota bacterium, assembly GCA_964291625.2. Taxonomy (GTDB): domain Bacteria; phylum Latescibacterota; class UBA2968; order UBA8231; family UBA8231; genus UBA8231. The sequence continues at coordinate 2,749,740 of OZ220089.1, forward strand.
GCTTCGGTCGGGAGCCGAACTCCTCCACCCAGCGGGCCAGCTGCCGGGCCGCCTCCTCCACGGCGAGGCGCCCCTTCTCGCGGCTGGCCAGGGTGGCCTCCCCGAGGACGCCGCTGTCCGAGTAGCTCGCCGTCCACGAGGTGACCTGGGCCGGGCAGGAGCCCAGCAGGTCGGTCCAGTGGAAGTCGGACTCGTGGCGGTGGAAGGCGATCTCGCCGTCGGCGATGCGGTCCTCGCGGACGTTGTCCGGGTCGAGGTGGAGGTAGACGGAGGTCTCCAGCTCGCAGGCGTGGGAGCAGCCGCCCGGGAACCTGCTCTCCCGCCAGCCCTTCATGAACTCCGGGTCCACCCCCAGCAGGCTCCACCAGCTCAGGAAGCTGCACTCGGCGTCGGTCTCCAGGTTCACCCGCCGCGCCGCCAGGTCGAGGTTGGGGGCGTTCGACCCGTGGCCGTTGAGGAGGAGGATCTTCTTGAAGCCGTGGTAGGCGAGGCTGCGGCCTACGTCGACGACGAACTTGATGAAGTGCTCCCAGTGGATGTTGACGGTGCCGGGGAAGTCCATCACGTGGGCCGTGTACCCGTGGACGATCGGCGGCATCACCAGCACCCGCTCCGGCATGAGGCGGGCGGCGGCGTGGGCCACCCCCGTGGGGCAGACCACGTCCACGTCCAGGGGCAGGTGGGGGCCGTGCTGCTCGGTGGAGCCGATGGGGGCGATCACCGGCTTGCCCGCGGCCACGGCCTCGTTGATCTCGGGCCAGGTGAGCTTCTCGTAACGCCAGGGTTCGGCCTTCGGCATGTGGGGTTCTCCTTGATGCGGTCAGGGGTGAAAACCGGATCACTCCAGCAGAGGCTCCGGCTGTCCGCGGTTCTACTCGGTCACCTCCGGAGCAGCCGCGTAGATGGTGAGCAGGAGTTCGGCGTCGCCGATCATCCGGTAGGTCGGAGTCTTGCCTGAGAGGCGCTCGCTGTTGTCGAGGATAACTCGCACGCCCTCGCCACGGCGGTCCATCAGGGTTGTGCGGTCCGTGGTCAGCCAGGAGTGGTCGGGTACCGGAATCCGCGCCAGCAGGCTGGCAACAGTCTCGTTGCGGGACGACTGAATGTGCACCAGGTCGTCGACGCTCATCGAATTGGGGATCGATCCCGGCGAGTAGATCTCCAGCCGGTCATCGAAGAGACGCAAGCGGATCTTGGACCCGTGGATGGAGTAGTCCCGGTGCGCGACGGCATTGACCACCGCTTCGAAGACGGCGGACATGTCGAACTGCGGTCGGTCCACCCGCCCCATGCTCTTGAAGGCCGCGGTCTTCATGTTCCTGGCGACGAAGCGGCAGGCGTTCTCCACCTGCGCATCCAGCGGTCCGGCCACGTCTTCGGCGTCGAGCTGGTAGGGATCGCCCGATCCCACGCGGACTTCGGTGCCGCGGTAGGCAACGGCCTGAACGTAGGCACTTGGCAGCCACTCCCGAGGGTCCATCGCAGCAAGGAGAATGCCGGCAACGGTCGGCTTGAGGTTGCCCCGTTCATCGGTTCGCGCCAGGTGCAGGTTTGACAGGAAGCGGGAAGCCTCTGTTGCCGACCGGGGGGTTCTGAACCGTTCGACCAGGTCATCCTGCAGGTCGTCGAGCGAGGCCTCGGCTACGACCTCCTCGTCGAAACGCACCAGACCGGTTCGCGAACGCTGCGCCAGGAGGCGGGCGAGATACTCCGTGGACATGGGCCGCTTCTGGCTCCCGACCCGGAGCAGGTATCCGCCGGGGCCGCGATGAACGAACAGGCTGGACGCAACGTCGATCTTGATTACCGGAACCTCGTCCCCCGTCGCGGTCGGCAGCTCGAGGCGCTCGATGATGGGCGCAACAGAGGGGTCGATCCTGTCCCGGCAGATCTCGTGCACGAGCAATTCCGCCGCATCGAGACCCTCGGCCGGGATGCCCAGGACCTCGCGGGGCTTGTCCTGGACGCCCAGAACGATCACGCCGCCGTGGCTGTTGGCCAGAGCAGCGATTTCGTCCGCAAGCGAGTTGCGACGCGGCTCCTTTACCTGTCTGCCTGCCAGGCGCACTTCCTTCAACTCCAGGTAGGAGTCCTCGCCCAGGCGTATCTTGTCGAGCAGCTCGCGCTTGCTATCGAACACCGGCCCGCTCCTGTCCGAGGCGGCGGTAGCGGCGCTCGAAGGCCTCCCGCCCTCCTTCCATGATGCGGCAGACTTCCTCGCGCATGGCCGGTTCCTGCAACGAACCACGTTGCGTGACCACGCACTGGCCGTTGCAGAAGTCCAGGGCGTGCAGCATTTCGGCGTCGCCGTTGACGACGACGTTGGGATTGTGGGTGACCACGACGATCTGTCGGCGGCGCTTGTTCTCCCGTATCTGCCGCACCACCAGGTCGTAGATCAGGTGGTTGTCGAGGTCGTCTTCGGGTTGGTCCAGCACCAGGGGTTCGTCGCCGTGGGCCAGCAGGAAGGCGAGCATGGCGGCCGCGCGCTGCCCCGCCGAAGCCTGGCTGATGGGGCGGAAACCGGCGCCGTCGCCCCGGGGGCTGTACTCCACTCGCAGGGCGTCTTCCGGGAACCAGGCGAGCAGGCCGTCCAGCAGGGTGGGTGAGCGTTCGGTCTCGCGTTCGAGGTAGTTGCTGAAGGCGCCCCCGAAACGGCCGTCGCCTCCCGCGCTTGCCGTCTGGACACGCTCCTTCCATTGCGCGATGCGCTGTTCCATCTGCCGACCGTGCTCGTCGGCGGACTCTGGAAGGTCCGCCAGCAAGTCCACGACACTCCCCCTGAGAGTGCCCCCATCGTCGGCCAGGATGTCGCTCTGGAAGCGGTTGTCGATCACGTTGAGGGCCTCCCGCATGGAGCGCTCAACGACGCGGGCCTCGTCGCCATATGGCCGTATCGAGATGCGCACGAACCGGTTCCCGGCAAGAGCCTGGGCGAGAAACGCCGCGCGTGCGGCCGTCACGGCGCGGCGGCAATCGAGGACGCGCTCCAGGCTCTCCCGAGCCTGCGCGGCCAGCCGGTCGCGCTCTTCCGCCAACGAGTCCAGATTGGCCAGTTCGCCTTCGAGCCGCTGGCGGTCCTGGATCAGGCGGCCGTATTCGCTCGGATCCTCGACGCCCTCGGCCCGAAGGTCGCGGATGAGCGTGTCATAGTCATCCTCGGCCTGCTGCGCCGCCGCAGTCCAGGTGCTGTCTGCGAGTGCCCGCCGTTGCGCAGCCAGCGCCTCACTCAGACGCGCGGCCACCCTGGGCAAGTCCTGACGGGCGGCTTCGACCGAAGAGGCCAGGCCGGCAATGATCGCCGCGGCGGCGGCATCCTCCGGTGAGTCGTCGAAGGTCCCGGCCGGCAGGTCCTCGGGCAGCAACTCTTCGGCGCGGGATTCGATTCGCCCGGCGATCTCCTCGGCGGCCTCGAACTGCCGCTCGAGCTCCCGACGCTGCTTGCGCCGGCGCTGGTAGGCCGCAAGAACGGCCTGGTGGCTCGCCTCCTCGAAGCGGCTGAGCTTGCGGTGGGTGTCCTGCCGTTCCACTTCCAGACCATCCCGAACCTGCAGCTGCGTCTCGAGTTCCCGCACCCGAGCCCGCAGCGTCCGGAAGGCGCTGACGGCTTCGGCGAGCTTCCGCATCGGACCGCTCGTATCCGCCGCATCGTCGATCACGCCGAGCAGCGCCTGCTGGTTGTCGCCGGCCAGTTCGGCGATCTGCCCCTGGTTGAAGATGCGCAAGGGAAAGCGTTGGCTGTCTACGCTCTGAACCGGCGACTCCTGCCAGGCAGCGCCGGCATCCTCCTCCACGACAACACCCTTGGCCTCCTGGCGCCAGTGGACGCGATGCCGCACTCCGTCTCGGACCACGGTCCACGTGATCGCGGTCGAAGCCCGCAGGCCGCCGTCCTCGCTCCGCTGCGAAGGCAGGCGGTCGAAACGCTCGAAGGTCCGCCGCACCGGACTGTGGGGGTCCAGACGGGTCAGGTCCGTGTGGCGCCTCGACGCGAGCCTGAGAGCATGGACCACCGTGGACTTGCCGGTTCCGCGTCCGCCGACCAGGGCGTTGAGCCAGGGACTGAACTCGATCCGGGCGGGTTCGCCGCGTCCCATGAAGCGGGCATCGCCGATCTCGATCGATTCGATGAAATGAGCCGGCAGCCCGTTCGGATCGAAGGGGTCGGAGTCGTCGCTGCGCCGGATGGAAAAGCCGGGTCCGTCGAGCAGAGCCAGACGGAGTCCCTCCAGGGAGGGCACGGACATCTTCACCCAGGTGGAGTGGGAGCCGGGGATCCGCTCTCCCGACGCAGGAGCCGGGTGATGAGAGTCCGATCCGAGCACTTCGGCCCATGCGAGTTGGCGCTGCCGGTAGAGTTCGGGCGGGTCGGAGGCCGGATCGATGACCTCCATGGCGAACAGGTCGGAGCAATCGAGCAGGGGGCCGAGGCTGCTTCCGGGCAACTCCCAGGCACCCGAGGGGCCGTCTACGTGTGCGGGAATCACGATGGCTCCGCTCTCCGCGGTGGCCTTCACGACTTCAATGACCGACGCATCGGCGGCCCGGTCGCCTTGCCCGCGCACACCCTTGTATCGGACCGCCCCGAGGAGCCCGTTGATTTCCGCGGATCCCTTCGCCCTGTCGAAGAGGGCGAGCAGGTGAATGCCGGCGTTGGCCGTGATCTCGACGCCGGGGAAGAGATAGAGCGGACGATAGCCGGGGTGGTCCTGGAGTCCCTTCAGCGCCTCTTTCAGCTTGTCGATCCACTCCCCGGAGTTATGGTCCGTAACCGCCAAGCAGTCCACCTCGGCCCGCATGAAGCCGAGCAGCCAGTCTTCCGGTGTGATCTGCCGCTGGGAACCCTGGTCTTCTCCTTTGCCGTAGTCAGCAGATGCGGGCGTATGGGTGTGGAGATCGAACTTCCACCACCGTGCCCCAGGGTAGGGCCACTCATGTCCGGTGCTGATGGTCATGGCTGCTTTGCCTCTGGTTGGTTGCGGCACGTCTGCTCTCGGCATGACTGCCCGGCAATCCTGAAGGTAATTGTGCGCACGATTCCGGGCTCATTTCGCACGATTCTTGGGCACGTCCAGGGTAGCGTCCGTGCGGAAGCGTTGCTTCAACAAGCCCAGGCCGGGACGTCATCGAACGCCAGGTGGCAGCCGTTCCGGTCATGCTGTAATGATGGCGAGACAGTCCCGATTGGGCGAGCAGAGGAGCAGGCACTGTGACCATGCAGGAGATCGACGTGCTCATCGACGGCTCGGATTCCGGAAGCCGTTGCTTTAGGTTTGCCAGCTCTGGCCCATCCTCTGCGATGAACACCATGCCCACCCGCAACAAAGCCGAACTGCAAGCCCACCTCGAAGCCCTCGGCGTTAAACAGGGCGACACCCTCTTCGTCCACTCCTCCTTCAAGAGCCTGGGCCCGGTCGCCGGCGGGGCGGGCACAGCGGTCGACGCCCTGCAGGCCGCCATCGGCCCCGGGGGTCTGCTCCTCATGCCCTCCTTCCACCTCGTGAAGCGCGAGGACCGGGCGCGGCTCTGGGACCATGCGGCGACGCCCTCCACCGTGGGGTGGCTCACCGAGTACTTCCGCCGCATGCCCGACACCCACCGCTCCGACCACTACTCGCACTCGGTGGCCGCCAGGGGCCCCGGCGCCGAGGATTTCGTCGCCGGCCACCTCAGCCAGGAGGGCCCGCCCTCCTCCTGGGACCGGCTTCCCTGGGGCCGGACCTACGGCACCCACTCGCCTATGTACCGCGCCTACCGCCGCGGAGGAAGGCTGCTCATGCTCGGCGTCGACTACGAGACCTCCACCTACGTCCACTTCGTGGAGGTCCTCTACTGGGACCACCTGCGGCGAACGGACCCGCACGCCCCCCAGCCCCGCCTGGACCGCCCCCGGATCGGGGCCTGGTGGGACGACCACGGCCGGCCGGCCCGGGGGCTGGTGGGCGACTCCCCGTCCCGCCTCTTCGGCATCGACGCCTACGTCGACGCCCTGCTGGCCGAGGTCGTCGCCGCGCCCGGCCGCTACCTGGCGGCTCCGCGATGAACGGCCCCCTGCGCGTCCCCATCCTGGTCTACCACCACGTCTATCCGCAGGGCGCGCCGGAGCTGGATCCGGCGGCCGACGGGGCCGGCATCCTCGGCGAGGCGGAGTTCAGCCGGCAGATGCTCCACCTTGTCGGCAGGGGCTGGACCGTGGTCTCCACGTCGAGCATCGCGGACTGGCTCGCGGGCGAGGCGGAGCTGCCGGCGCGCTCCGTGGCCCTGCACTTCGACAACGGCTGGCTGGACACCCTCGAGGTCGCCTTGCCGCTGTTGCAGGAGCTGGGCATGACGGCGACCTGCTTCCCCATCACCGACGGCATCGAGGCCGCCTCCCGGGGCGGCAGCGCCGCCGTGCGCACCCTGACCGAGGGCGTGGTGGAGAAGCCCTTCATGACCTGGGGGGACCTGCGGCGGCTGCTGGCCGCCGGCTGGGAGATCGGCGGCCACACGGCCACCCACTGCAAGATGGCGGAGAAGATCGAGGCCGAGGGCGAGGCCGGCGTCGTCGAGGAGGTGCGGTCCTCCCACGCCCTCATGGAGAGGCACCTCGGCGGGGCGCCCGTCCACTTCGCCTACCCCAGCGGATCGCGGACGGAAGAGACCGACCGCATACTGGCGGGGTACTACCGGACGCTGCGGCTGTGGCACGTGGAGTGGCCGGTGCGCTGGACCTTCACGGACCGCGGCACCTCGCCGCTGGCCGCCGACTGTCAGAACATCGACCGCAGGATCGGCTTCGGAGATTTCGCGCGGATCTTCGAGGAGGCCGAGGCGGCCCCCGCGTGAGCCCCCGGGCAAGGGGCCGACTCCCTCAGGCCAGCCGCTCGGCGTCGTCCTCGGGCGCGTAGCCGAGCTCGGCGCGGGCGTTCTCCGTGTCCCAGTAGGCGCGCTGGTTGCCCGAGATCCCGTAGTAGATCCCGAACCTCACGTCCTCCGCCTCCACCGACCGCCAGCAGAGCTGCACGGCGTCGCGGTGACTCAGCCAGGTCGACAGGATGCGGTCGCTGCCGCGGTCGGTGACCGCCTCCTCCGGCTGGAAGGAGCCGATGCGCAGGCAGATCACGGCGAGGCCGAAGTGGTCGGCGTAGTAGCGGCCCAGGGCCTCGCCGTGGGCCTTGCTGGCGCCGTAGAAGCTGTCGGGGCGCACGGGCATGTCGGGATCGGTGGGGATGCCCTCCTTCTCGTACATGCCGGTCACGTGGTTGGTGCTGGCGAAGACGACGCGGCCGCAGCCGCGGCGCACGCAGGCCTCGTAGAGGCAGTAGGTGCCGAGGCTGTTCTGGCGGTGGCAGTCCATGAACGAGGCGCCCACCTCCGGGTTTCCGGCCATGTGGATCACGGCGTCGCAGCCGTCCACGACCTCCTCCATCTTGTCGAGGTCGGTGATGTCGGAGACGAAGACCTCCTCGCCGTCGCGGGCCGGCAGCACCGTCCGGTTGTAGAGCAGGCGCAGGTCGTAGCGGTCCTTCAGACCCTCGCGCAGCACCCGGCCGATGCGCCCCGCCGCGCCCGTGATCAGCACCTTCCGCTTCGCCATATCCTCCTCCGCGGCGCCTCGCCGCTTGACCTTTCCGGGGGTCGCGGCGTATTGTCAAGAACTGACGTAATCGTGTCAAATTACAACCACTTCCCTCAATTCGACCCACCTTGATTCTCGCCTTCTGGGCCGCGGCGGGACTGGTCCTCTACACCTACCTGGGATACCCCCTGCTGCTCTGGGTGCTGACCCTCGGCCGCGGCCGCGGCCAGCGGGTCCCGGGACCGCCGGAGCCGCCTTCGGTCAGCCTCGTCGTCACCGCCTACAACGAGCAGGCGGTCCTGCGCGACAAGCTCGACAACACCTTCGCCCTCGACTATCCCGCCGATCGCCTGCAGGTGGTGGTCGTCTCCGACGGTTCGACGGACGCCACCGACGAGGTGGCCCGGTCCTACGAGGGCCGGCCGGGGTACGTCTTCCTCCGGCAGGAGCCCAACGCCGGCAAGACCGCCGCCCAGAACGCGGCCGTGCGCGCCGCCACCGGCGAGGTCCTCGTGTTCTCCGACGCCAACAGCATGTACGCCCCCGACGCGCTGCGGCAGCTGGTGGCGCGGCTCACGGATGATGTCGGCTGCGTCTGCGGCGAGCTGCGCTACACCAACCCCGACCGCGCCGGGGCCGGCGAGGGCGAGGGCTACTACTGGCGCTACGAGCAGTTCCTCAAGCGGCGCGAGAGCCTCCTCGGCGCCCTGGTCGGCGCCAACGGCTCGATCTACGCCCTGCGCCGGGAGCTGTTCGAGGAGCTGGATTCCCGGATCATCTCGGACTTCATCCTGCCCATCCGCCTGCGCCGCCGCGGGCACCGCGTCATCTACGCTCCGGCAGCGGTGGCCGTGGAGGAGAGCGGCCGCGGCTTCGGCCAGGAGCTCCAACGCCGCCGGCGGATCGTCGCCCGGTCGCTCTACGGCCTGTGGCGCGAGGCCGGCGCCCTCAACCCCTTCGCCCACCCCCTGCTCGCCTTCCAGATCCTCTCCCACAAGGTGGTGCGCTGGCTGGTGCCGATCCTGCTCATGGTGCTGCTGGGGTCCAGCGCCGCCGTCACCGCGGCCCAGGGCGAGCCCTACCGGACGCTGCTGGCGGCCCAGATCGTCCTCTACGGGCTGGGCCTGCTCGGCGGCCTGTTCCCGCGCGGCTGCGGACGCCTGGGCCTGTTCTACCTGCCGGCCTACTTCTGCGCCATCAACATCGGGGCCCTCCTCGGGCTCCTCGGCGCCCTGCGGGGGCAGCGCCACACCGTGTGGAAGCCGGTGACGCGCCCCGACGCGGACTGATCTTGTCGCAGCCCTGGGTCACCCTGCTCCTGGTCGTCTCCGACTTCCTGGCCGTCAACCTGGGGACGGCGGCCCTGCTGTGGATGAAGCACGCCGGCGGCACCCTCTCCTCGGTGGAGCTCGCCTGGAGAGAGCGGCACCCCGGGGCCGCCGGCGAGGCCCCCTTCTCCTTCGCCCTCGAGTTCTACCTCTACGACGCCCTGCCCCTGATCTGCCTGGGCTGGCTGGTGCTCTTCGTCTTCAACGGGCTCTACAGACTGGGCCCGACGACCTCCCGCTTCGACGAGGCGGTGCGCGTCTTCCGCGTCGTCACCCTCGGCGTGGTGCTGCTCTTCATCATCACCTTCGACCTGCGCGGCGGCTTCACCTTCACCCGCGCCCTCATGGCCTCCTACTGGATCGTCCTGATCGTGCTGGTGGCGACCGGGCGGATCAGCCTGCGCAGCCTGCAGATGCGGCTGCTGGCCGCGGGCGTCGGCCGCAGCAACACCGTGATCGTCGGCACCGACGAGCGCGGCCACCGCCTGCTGCAGGCCCTCGACGCGTCGCCCGCCCAGGGCTACGAGGTCATCGGATTCGTGCGCGCCCCCGGCGAAGCGGTGGTGGCCGAGGTGGGCGGGCTGCCCGTCCTCGGCGAGGTCGAGGACCTGGGCCGCATCGTCGGCGGCCAGGGGGTGAAGGCGGTCCTCATCGCCCTGCGCTCCAACAGCCACGAGGAGGTCCTGCGCATCGTCGACGCCGCCGGCGGCGCCGCATCGCCCGTCGCCTTCGGGATCACCCCCGACCTCTACGACATCGTCACCGGCCACGTGCGCACGCAGCAGATCTACGGCGTGCCCCTCATGGAGCTGCGGCCGCAGCTCATGCCGCCTTGGGAGAGCGCCGTCAAGCGGCTCCTGGACGTGGCCGCCGCGGTCCTCGTCCTCGGAGGGCTGGCCCCCGTGTGGATCCTGGTGGCGGCGGCGATCAAGCTCGACTCGCGCGGGCCCGTCCTGTTCCGCCAGGAGCGGGTCGGCCGCGACGGCCGGGTCTTCACCATGTACAAGTTCCGCTCCATGGTGGAGGAGGCCGAGGAGGGCACCGGTCCGGTGTGGGTCAAGGGGGCGGACCCGCGGGTGACCCGGATGGGCCGTCTGCTGCGGGGCCTGCACCTGGACGAGATCCCCCAGTGCCTGAACTTCCTGCGCGGCGACATGAGCCTGGTGGGACCGCGGCCCGAGCGGCCCTACTTCGTGGAGAAGTTCCGCGCCGGGATCCCCTTCTACATGCGCCGTTTCAACGTCAAGCCGGGGCTTCTCGGCTGGGCCCAGTCGAAGCACGAGTTCGACATGGACTCGACGGACCTGGAGCGCATCGCCGCCGAGCGCCTGGAGTACGACCTCTACTACATCGAGAACGCGTCGCTCATGCTGGACTTCAAGATCATGCTGCGGACCATCTGGTTCGTGCTGGCCGGCAAGAGCACGAGGTGAGGGTCAACCAAGGAGAAGGAGCGCCATGAACGACGACGAGAGATACCTATTCGACCTGAACGGCTACCTGGTGTTGCGGCAGGTCCTCGACGCCGGCGAGGTGGCGGAGATGAACGCCGCCATCGACCACCACGGGGACGGGCTGAACGAGCGCGACGGGTCCCTGGCGGGCGGGTCTCAGGCCCTGGCCGGCACCTCCCACCGCAAGGACCTGGGCGGCATGCTGGCCTGGGAGCGGCCCTGGTGCGAGCCCTTCCGGCGGCTCCTCGTCCATCCGCGGGTCAAGCCGCTCCTGGAGGCCATCCTCGGCCGCGGCTACCGCCTCGACCACGGCCCCGGCCTGATCGCCATGGACCGCGGCTGCGAGGGCGGTACACTGCACGGCGGCGGCGTCGAGCGCGCCGACATGTCGGAGCCCTACTTCTTCAAGGCCGACCGCATCTACACCGGCCTGACGGTGGTGGAGTACCTCCTCGCCGACGAGGGTCCGGGCGACGGCGGCGTCGCCGTGGTCCCCGGGAGCCACAAGGCCAACCTGCCGTGCCCGCGGAGCATGAAGGACTGGGAGCGCTACCAGGAGCACGTGCTGGAGGTCAACGGCAAGGCCGGCGACGCCGTGATCTTCACCGAGACCCTGACCCACGGCACCCTGCCGTGGACGGCGGCCCACGAGCGCCGGGCCCTGCTCTACAAGTTCAGCCCCGGCTGCCTGGCCTACGGCGCCGGCGTCCACCGGGCGGAGTACCCGGACTACGTGGCCGACATGTCCGAGGAGGAGCGGGCGGTGATGGAGGCGCCCCACATCCGGGGCTAGCTCCTCCTCAGCCGTCCACCTCGGGGACCTGCACCTCGGCCTCCAGCACCGTCCCCCGGAACCGCCCCGCGCCGTCCTGGATGCGGCCCACCGTCACCGGCAGGTCCGTCCGCACCAGCCGTCCCCGCCCCTGTCTCTCGGCGATCAGCTCGCCGTCGGCGAAGAGCCGCACGGCCTCCCCGTCGTACGTGCCCACCAGGTGATGCTCCCCCGCCGGCAGCGGCCGGGGCGCCCAGGCGCGCAGGCAGCCCCGGTCGGTGTTGACCAGGAAGCTGGGACCCGGCGCGCCGGCGTTGAGCCCGCCGTTGTGGCCCTGGTCGCACCAGCGCAGGCTGAACGAACCGCTGTCGCCGAGGGTGTCGCAGCGCAGGACGATGCCGTGGGTGACGAACTCCTCCGGGCGGCCGGGCTTGCGCCCCTGCTGCCAGGGAGCGGCGTAGAAGAACCGGCCGTCGAAGGCGCCGCCGTTGTAGCCGACGCTGTGGAGGCCGTCGGTGGCCGAGGCGTCGCGGGACTGCCAGCTCGACGGGTCCTCGAAGGGGCGGGTCGCGTCGTAGCGCAGGTAGAAGGAGTGGAACAGGTTGTCGCGCTTTCCGGGGCCCACGTGCCGGAAGAAGGGCTGGAAGTAGACGAAGCGTCCGTCGAAGAAGCCGCCGTCGAAGCCGGTGGTGCGCAGGCCGCCGGTGGGGTCGGCGTCGTGGGCGGACCAGGCGTCCGGGTCGGCGAAGTCGCCGCGGGTGTCGAAGCGCACGATGCGGCCGTGGCCGTAGGCGCAGTAGTAGAGGAAGGTGCCGTCGAAGACGGCCCCGACCGCCATGCGGTAGCCGAGGGGCCGCGCGTCGAAGGCCTCCCACGAGGCCGGATCGTCGAAGGCCGCGGTCGTGTCGTGGCGGACGGCGAGGCCGTTCTCCAGGGGCACGAAGTAGGCGAAGCGGCCGTCGAAGGCGCCGCCGTCGAAGCACGCCGCCCGCGGCCCGAGGAAGTCCGTGATGTCCACGCTCGCATAGCTGGACCGGCTGGCGAACTCCCCCCGCGTGTCGAAGCGCAGAACCCGGCCGCAGGGCTCGTCCTCCTTGTGGGGATCGCCGGAGAACCCCGGGCAGAAGTAGATGAAGCGGCCGTCGAAGGCGGCGCCCTGCTGCGAGTGGGCCTCGCCCATGTCGAAGGCCGACCAGCTGGCGGGGTCCTGGAAGTCGCCGGCCGTGTCGCAGCGCAGCAGGTGGCTGTGGTAGCGGTCCAGGTCGATCTGCCGGGGCACGAAGCAGACGTGGCGGCCGTCGAAGACGCCCCCGTAGTAGCCGCGGGTCTCCAGCCCCCCGGTGCGCCCCGCGTCGTACGCCCGGTAGCTGGCCGGATCGCGGAAGTCCCCGTGCGTGTCCAGCCGCAGGACCACGCCGTGGGTGGGATTCCCGGCCTCGCCGTGCTGCTCCGGCACGAAGTAGACGTAGCGGCCGTCGCAGACGGCGCCGAAGTAGCCGCGGCTCGGCAGGCCCCCGGTGGCGCCGGCGTCGAAGGCGGCGAACCCGGGCCACTCGTCGGGGGGCCGCCACTGGGAGACCAGGGCCTGCAGCGCCTCGGCGCGGCCGTCGTCGGCGGCCACCCGGGCGCTGACGGTCAGGGCCCCCCCGGGGGGAGCGGGGACGACCCGGAGGCCCTCGCTCACGAGCGCAGGACCTCCATGAGCGACATGTGCGGACGGCCGTACTCCTCGAGGTTGGACCAGCTCACGCGGCAGCCGGGGAAGGCCCGGCGCGCCGCGGCCTCGAAGAGCCGGCCGTTGAACCAGTCCACGGCGGAGCCGTCGAACTTGGCCGGCCCCTTGAAGCCCATGCGGTAGAGGCTGCGGCCTCGGCGGTTGCGGCGCCGGGGGACCTCGTGGTAGTCGGCGATGACCCGCACGATGAGGTCGATCAGCTCCAGCCCCCCCCGCGGGTGCAGGAGGTCGATGAGCAGCAGGCAGCCCTCGATGGAGCGGTTGGAGAGGTGCATCCAGACGTTGGGGGGGTACTCGTCGAGCACCTCCCGCAGGATCGCCGCCGGGTCGAGCTGCAGGCCGGCGAGGCGGCCCGGGTCGAGGAAGGAGAACCGGCCCAGGTCGGGGATGCGCACGTAGCGCTCCTCCAGCTTGAGCCCCGTGCCGCGGTCTTCCGGGTTGCCGTACAGGTCCTGCCAGAAGTGGTAGAACCGGAAGTCCCCCTCCTCCTCTCCGAGGCGCTCCCGGAAGCGCTCCCGGTAGCGGTCCAGGAAGGCGGAGGCGCCGGATCTCCCGATCGCCTCCAGCTCCTCCCGCAGCCGGTCCGCGTCGAGACCGTACTCCTCCGAGAGCAGCTCGACCTGCGGGCCGGGCAGGTAGAGGCGGGTCTCGATGGCGAAGCACTCGCCGTCGATCTGGGCCAGCTTGTCGTTGGGGAGGTTGTTGACGACGGAGGTCACGTGCACCCGCAGGACCCGCCCCCGGTAGCGTTCCAGCGGGGCCGTGGGCGCCTGGAGATCGGCCTGCACGTAGTCGAGGCGGAACCCCCGGCGCCGCTCGCCCAGCTCCTCCCGCGCCGCCTCGAGGGACGCCGGCGCGGCGTCGGCCAGCACGTAGCAGAGCGGCCCCGGCTCCAGGCGCCCGGCCCGGGCGAAGCGGGTCACCGTGTCGATGAACTCCCGGGCGTAGTCGACGCTGGAGACGCCGAACTCGACGTAGGCCAGCTCGGCGCCGGGGTCCTCGCCGCGGGCCTCGACGACCTGTTCCAGGAAGCGCCGGGCGTTGGCGCGCACCAGCTCCACGTCGGAGTCCGGGGAGCCGCTGATGCTGTCGCGGTAGTCGCGGCCGTGGGTGCCGACGTAGGCCCGCATGTGGCGCCAGAAGGTCTCGTTGAACTGCCACACCGGGCTCCGGCTGTAGGGCACCCAGTCCCCGATGACGGCGCCGCCCTCGCTCTCGGTGGAGCCGGCCCCGCGGCGGCGCAGGGCGGCGCCCACCGCCTCCTCGAGGGCGGTTCCGGTGTCGAGCTGGCGCACGTCGAGGGCCAGCTCCCACGTCTCCTCCGGCTCCCCCCCCGGGCCGACGAAGGGCCTGTAGGCGATGGGCACCCGGAAGTGCTGGGCGTAGGTGATGCGGTTCCAGTAGGTGCGGAAGGCGGGCCCGCCGGCCCCGGCCTCGACGACGCGCTCGAGGCTGCGCAGGGCGCCGCGGAAGGAGCGCACGTAGCCGTCGTCGCGCAGGCCGGGCTCGTGGACCACGGAGACGCCGCGGGTGCCAAGGTCGGCGCTCAGCAGGTCCACGTCGGAGCGGGCCCGCTCGCTCGGCGCCAGGCCCGCCGCCGACAGCACCGGCAGCAGGTCCGCGGTGCCGCTGATCGGCATCAGGTGGATGCCGGCGGCCCCGGGCAGCCGGCGGATGCGGCCGATCAGATCGGCGGACCAGCGGCGCTTGAAGGCGGTGAACTCCTCCTCGTCGAGGTCGCCCTCGGCGGCGCGGTAGTCGCGCAGCAGGGCGCGCGCCTCCGAGGAGCGGGTCCCGCAGCCGATCAGGAAGAGCCAGAACCGGAGCATCGCCGCCGAGCCGATCACGGGCACGCCGACCACCAGGGGGGTCGAGGTGAGACCGCGCGCGTGGGCTCTCTCCCACCAGGCCTCGTGGCGCTCCCACAGCAGCGGCGGCTGCAGCAGGATCGCCTGGGCTCCGGCGTCGATCTTGCGGGCCAGGCGGTCGACCCGCGCCTCGACCCGCCCCACGAGGGGGTTCTCCACCGCCCACACGGGCAGCTCCGGCGGCAGCTGCCCCGACTCGCGCAGGCGGCGTGTCAGTTCCAGGGTCCGGAAGGCGTCCATCGGCAGCAGCGAGGCGCCGCCGGGGACCGCCCCCAGGCCGCGCCGCACCAGGTCCCCCCCCGAGAGCACCAGCAGCCCCCGGGCGCCGCCGCTCACGGCCCGCAGGATGCGGGCCTCCACCGTGCTCCGTGTGCGGGTTCCGGCGGCGATCGTGACGACCGGCTCGCGGGTCTCGTCCAGAACGTCGAAGAGGCTCTTGGGCCGCTCCCGGCGCCCGAAGAGGCGCACCGCGTCGCCGAGGCGGCCCACCAGCGGGATGTCGGGCAGGGTGACGGCGTCGACGGCGCCGCGCTCGATCAGCCGCGCATAGCGCGGCGCCTGCGCTGGGTGCGTTTGCTCGGCGGTGACCACGAACAGTCCGCGCCGCAGGCGGTCGGCGACGGGCGGGAGGGCGGCGGTCACTTCCCGCGTCGGTCGGCGTACCCGCGCAGGGAGGCCACGTGCGACGACACTACCTGCAGACCGTAGGAGAGGGGGGTGCCCACGTTCAGGAAGCGGTAGCCCCAGTCGATCTTCTGGCGGATGTCGTCGGGCTCGGCCAGGGTCGTGCCCGTGACGATGCCGGTGCCCTCCAGCCGCCGGGGGACCTCCTCCATGATGCTCTGCACCTCTTTCGAGCCCGTCTGCCCCATCACTCCCAGGGACGCCGACAGGTCCAGGGGGCCCACCAGGATGATGTCGATGCCCGGCACGGCGGCGATCTCGTCCAGGCTCTCCCAGGCCTGCAGGCTCTCGAGCTGGCAGACCAGCAGGGTCTCGTCGTTGGCCGTGGCGAGGACGTGGTCCCAGTCCTCGCCGGCGATCCTCGTCCACATGGGCGACAGGCCGCGGTTGCCCTCGGGCGGGTAGTGGGCCGCGTCGACGGCCCGGGCCGCCTCCTCGGCGGAGTTGACCTGGGGGATCATGACCAGCACCGCCCCCACGTCGTAGGCCTTCTTGATCAGGCCCGGGTCGTTGTTGGCCACCCGGATCAGGGGCGCCACCCCCCGCTGCCGGGCGAGAACGGGGATGACGTCGAGGGATTCGACCCCGTAGGGCATGTGCTCGGTGTCGATCCACAGGAAGTCGATCCCGGTGTCGAGGGTGGGGCCGGCGAAGTGGGGGGTGAAGGCCGGCAGGCCGGTGCCGAAGACGACCTGCCCGTCGGCGAGCTTCTGCTTGATCGGGTTGGGGTACATGCGGTCTTCCTTGGGCGCGTCAGGCGCGCTGTGTCAAGAGGATGAAGGCCCCCAGCCCGACGCGGTACGCGGCGAAGGGAGGGGTGCCGAAGCGTTCGAGAAGTCGCAGCAGCAGGCCGATGGCGGCGTAACCGCTCACCGCGGCGGCGGCGATGCCGATGACCAGGCTGAGAACCTGCTCGCCCCCCGGGCCGGCGCCGAGCAGCTCCACCAGCTCCAGCAGGCCGGCGCCGGTGATGGCGGGCAGCCCGAGGAGGAAGGCGAACCGCGCCGCCTGCTCGCGGCGCAGGCCGACGAGCAGACCCGCCATGATCGTCGAGCCCGACCGCGACACCCCCGGGATCAGGGCCAGGGCCTGGAACAGTCCGATCACCTGGATGCGCCAGAAGGAGAGCTCGGTCAGGTCGCGGTCGCGGCGCCCGAACCGCTCGGCCAGCAGCAGGCAGGGGGCCAGGAGGATCAGGGCCCAGGCGATGACCGGCAGGGCCCGCGCCTCGGTGGCGATGAACCCCTTCAGCCCCAGGCCGCAGAGGACGGCGGGCACCGTGGCCGGCAGGATCGCCCAGGCGGTGAGGCATTCAGGAGAGTGGCGCAGGTCGCCGCGGCGCAGCCCCTCCGCCGCGGCCCCGGCGAGGCGGCGGATGTCCTCGGCGAAGAAGGCGAGCACCGCCGCCAGGGTGCCGAGGTGGATGGCGGCCGAGAAGGCGAGCCCCGGATCGCCCCACCCGAGGTAGTGGGGCACGATGCGCAGGTGAGCGGTAGAGGAGACGGGCAGGGTCTCGGTGAGGCCCTGCACGAGGCCGAGGACGACGGACTGGAAGGGCGTCATGTCGTCGGCTTCGGCATCATGGCGCGGTCAATCTATTGCGGAGGCGGGGGGCTGACCACGCCGCCCAGCCGTTCAGGATCCGAGTCTCGGGGCTCCGGTGGCCAGGGCTTCTCCCGGTCGCGGAGGGAGGGAGCTTCGGGGCAGGCTCCGCGCCGGGAGGGCTTCCCGGTCCGCATGCGGCAGCCGCTGAGAGCATGTCCTCGAGGGGACCCGCTCGCTTGCGGTCTCGGCGCGGGTTGGCTGCCGGCGTGGCAGGGAGCCGGCCGTCAGCCGGCTACCCGGCTGTCCTCGACGGCCCGAAGGAGATGTCGGCGGCTCGGCGTGGGCTTACGGTGCCAGGGTGGACTTCACGCCGCCCCAGGTGGCCGGCGTCACGGCGCTGGGGACGTCGATGCGG
Organism: Candidatus Latescibacterota bacterium; assembly: GCA_964291625.2. Classification (GTDB taxonomy): domain Bacteria; phylum Latescibacterota; class UBA2968; order UBA8231; family UBA8231; genus UBA8231. Next base: position 2,767,102 of record OZ220089.1, read on the forward strand.
CGGTACACGAGGGGCTCGACCTGCGGCTCCGCTTCCTGGAACCACCCCTCTTCGGAGGACGGGCGACCTTGGAGAATCAGGCCCTGGCCGCCATCCAGAATCTCGTAGGAAGTGGGCGAGTATTCGTTCATCGAGAGCCGGACTGCTTCTGTGCTCAAGTGCTCCTGGTACAGGGCCGTGAGTTCCTGCTCGAGCTCCAGGCGGTCCTCTTCGGGGAAATCGCGTCCGTCCGCGGCGCGTTCCAGTGCCTCCAGGTTGAGCCCGAACTCGGTGTAGAGGGAGACGAAGAAGTCGGTGAAGTCCCTGTCGTTGCAGGTGATCTCGATGGCGAGCAGTTCCATACCGAGGCTGTCGCCGGAAGTCACGTACGTACCGGTGCCGAGGGAGGAAGTAGTCTCCACCGTGACTTCGGGCCAGGCTGCCCGGAACATCTGGTTCATGGAGTCGGCGTCGGCAGAGGTCAGGTCCTCGTCGTGCTCGAACTGCGGTGCCGGCAGCAGGAATCCATCTTCCATCCGTGAGTTCGAGCTGAGCTCGAAAGTGCCGTCCTCCCTGAAGGTCAGGCTTCGGGTGAACGAAGCTCCGTAGGGGTCCTCGCCGCTCGCCTCCCAGGTGCCGACGAGACTGTCCTCGACGGCGGTGAGGGGAGGGACGCAGAGGGCGAGAAAGAGGATGGAAGGCAGGTACTTGCGGAGCATGGGACACCTCCTTGCCACGGGACATGCGACATCATGCGGCCGGGGGATAGGCGACGCTTCGGGGTTTCTGCCCGTCAAGCCCGCCGTCAGGGGACCAGCCGCCGGCACTCCATGTAGTATCGCTTCTCCTCCGCCTCGCCGAGGGAGAAGCTCTTGCGCGGCAGCGGGCCGCTGCGCAGCACCGTGCGGAACAGGGCGTGCTTGTCGATCGACCGGGAGAGGAGCCCGGCGTTGCCGGCGCGCGAGCCCAGCTGCGTCGCCTCCTCCTCGCCGTGGATGTAGTCGAGGCGCAGGTCCCGCCGGGCGCCGAGGTCGGAGAGGAAGGCGTCCAGGGAGACGGCCTCGAGGTCGTGCCGGGGCTCGTGGACCACCACGATCCCCCACCGGGGCGCGCCGTCCCGGCCGGCGACGAAGGGCAGGTGATGCAGGCCCCGGGCCTCTAGGTCCTCCCGGGCCCGGCGCCAGGCCGCGGAAGAGTCGAAGGAATCGATCCGCGGCCGGCTGCCCTGCCCCCGGAAGAAGGCCTCCATCTCCCCCGCCAGCTCGCCGCCGTCGACGCCGAAGAGGACCCGGTGAATCGGCTCGAAGCGCAGCCCCGGGTCGTGCAGGTTGACCAGCTCCACGAGGGCGTGGCGCGACGAGTGGCCGGCCGCCTCGTCGAGACCGCCGGCCCGGTCGCGGATCCCGTCCCAGACCTGCCGGGCCGCGGCGAAGGAGTGGTTGCCGTCGCCCATGGCGTAGAGCGCCGGGGCGCCGTCCTCCAGGCCGTAGCGCCTGGCCAGGGCCTGCGGCGAGGCCAGCCGGGCGAGGGCGCCGGCGGCCTGACGGATCGCATCCTCCCCGGCCAAGTGCCAGCCGCGGACGCGGCCTCCGCCCAGCATCAGCTCCGTGTCGTAGAGGAGGGGCAGCGTCTCGTCGAAGAGGGGCTCGATGACCGTGGATTCCGGATCGTCGATGAGGACGAGGATGTGGGGCACCTCCAGGACCGCCCCCCGGCGGACCTCCACCCGCGGCGGCAGGCGCCCGGGGTCGGTCCCCTCGGTCGTGCGGATCAGGGTCGAGGCGTCCGGGGAGAAGCTGTACTGCTCCAGGTCGAGGGCGGCGATCAGGCCCTTGCGCGAGGCGGCGTGCGGGGTGCTCCGGTCGACGAGCACGAAGCCGGGCTCCAGGGGCCGCAGGACCCCGTCGCGGAGGTAGCTCTCCATGCGCTCGTGGATGCCGCGAATCCGCCCGGAGCGGCCGGGCTCCTCCAGGAAGGCCTCGGGGAAGACCAAGTGCAGGGTGGAGGGGCGGCCCCCCACGCGGCGGGCGGCCTCCTCCCAGTACCCCGGGTTGGAGGTGTGCTGGTCGCAGGCGATGACCGCCCACTCCTCGAGGGGCACGTCGGGGCGCGGCAGCAGGACGCGGGGCACGCTGAGACCGATGTCGGGGAAGCGCATGGCGGCAGAGTGTAGCCGCGGCCGCGTACGGCAACAACGGCGGCGTCGGTGCTGGCTTGCCAGCAGCCGCGGGGGTAGCTTGGGAGCCCGCCGGGCAGCGGCTTCAGGTCGCCGCCGGCGACGCTCTCGACACCCTGGTGCCGGCATCTCGACATGGACCACGCGGCGGCCGGACGGTGCGGATGGCCGCCGGACCGTGCACGCCCATCCTCGAGTCCGGGGATCGAGGCGATGGCGGTGCTCCCGGCTGCTCCTTCTGTTGGCGGCGGGGCAGCCGCCGGCCGGCGCGGATGGCCGCCGGCCCCGCGCGCACCCCTCCCTCGATCCCGGGGATCGAGCCATGACGGTGATCTCGACCTTGCTCCTTCTCGCGGCGGCGGGCGCCGCCGCTCCGGCCGTGGCAGAGGGGTCCGGCCAGTGGCTGCAGCTGCGCGGCGACCGGCACATGAGCGGCCGCGCCGCCGGCACCGGCCGCATGGCGGACGGCCCCCCCGCCGAGGCCTGGCGCCATGACATCGCCGCCTGGGAGGGCTACGCATCGGTGGGGGCGGGCGCGGGCGACCCGGTGGTGCGCCTGCCCTTCCCCGGGGACCTCGACGCCGGATGGATCTGGCGGGAGCGGGCGGCCTGGGGGCTGGGCCCGCAGCTCCACGACTTGGCCGGCGACGGCACCCTCGTCCCCATGTCCGTGTACAACGTCTACAAGGTGGCCGCGATCCTGCCCGGGGTGGCCGGCCTGCAGCGCTTCGAGATGGGCGACTCCTTCTCCGATGGCGGAGCGGAGCCGAAGCGGGGCCGGCTCCTGGCCTACGACACCGGCGAGCCCCGCGTCGTGTGGGAGACCGAGCCCTTCGAGAACACCTGGGCCCCCAACGTCATCGTCGTCGACGCCGACGCCGACGGCCAGCTCGACCTGGCGGTAGCCACCCACTACCGCATCCTCGTCTTCGACGGAGCCACGGGCGCCACCATGATGGAGTTCCGCTACCACGACTACCGCAACTACGGCCTCTTCGCCGCCGCCGACATCGACGACGACCCCTATCCCGAGTTCGCCGTCGTCGCCGACTTCAGCATGCACGCCGAGGTCGTCGACAACGACGGCCGCGGGCTGACCCTGCGCTGGATCCGCGAGATCCAGCCCGATCCGTCACAGACGACCAAGGTCGTGCGTCCCCGGCCCTCGGCCTTTCTCGACGCCGACGGGGACGGCGCCGTGGAGGTCGTCTACAGCGTTTACGACGACACCGGGGACCGCCGCTGGCACACGATCGCCGTCGATGCCCTCAGCGGCGAGACGGTCCACGACCTTGCCGGGTGGTACCTCCACGGCCTGCACGACATCGACGCCGACGGCCGGCCGGAGTGGTTCCTGTCGCAGGCGGAGGGGGAGGCGCTGCCTCCCTACGCGCCGCTGACGGTGCGGACCCTCGACGGCGGCGGCTACGTGGAGCGCTGGAACCACGACGGCGCCGCCTTCAGCAGCCGGCCGCTGACCGAGCTGCCCCTGACGGTGAGCACGAGCGCCTCCGACGGTCTGCGCACGGCGGTCACCGGCGACGCCGACGGCGACGGCCGGGCCGACTTCTTCGTGGTCACCCCCGCGGGCGAGGGGGAAGCGCTGACCGCCTGGGGTGCTGGCGCCGGAGGGGCCGTTCAGGCCCTGTGGACGCTCCAGGGGCCGGTGGCCGCCCGCCTGCAGGCAGAAGCCGTGGCCGACGGGGGCGCCGGCCCCGCCACGCTGGCGTGGTGGCAAGGGCGGGGCGGCGGCGGGCAGTCCCTTCGGGTGGAGGGGGCCGGCGCGCGGCTGCACCAGTTCAGCCGCCAGGACTTCACCCCCGCCGGCACCCCCGTGGTGGCCGATCTCGATGGCGACGGCCGCGTCGAGGTGGTGGTGCAGACGGCCAACGAGGAGGTCCTCTGCCTGGAGGCCCCGGTCGCGGCGACGGGGAGGCCCGCGTCCGCTGGCAGATGCAGGGCCACGGGCAGACGAACAGCGCCCCCTGGCATTGGGGAGTGGTCGCCTCCGACCTCGACGGCGACGGCTCCCTGGAGACGCTCTTCGCCCGCGAGGCGCCAGGCGGCAACGCCAGCCTGGCGGCGGTCACCGCCGCGGGCGAGATCCTCTGGCAGACCGTCTTCGACGGCTTCGACGGCAGCATGCCGATCTGGAACTTCAGCGGCCTCTCCTGGTGGAACACCGGCCACTTCCGCGAGGCCGGGCGCAACGACGTCTTCGTCACCCTGCGCCGCGGCAAGATCGGCAGCGAGGTCGGTTTCCTCCTCGACGGCGGGACCGGCGCCGTCGTCTGGGAGAGGAACGGCTACACCCTGCCCGTCGACGGCAGCGGCCGCAGCCTCGGGGGCCATCCGAGCGCCGCCGGCGACGTCGACGGCGACGGCCTGGAGGAGATCGTGGTCATGTGGCCGGACCGGCTCCACGTGGTCGACGGCGTCACCGGCGACGCCCAGGTCGTGCGCCAGGCCTACGGGGCCGGGCTGTCGCCCATGTTCTCCGCTCCCGCCTTCGTGGGGTACGCCTTCCCGGCGCTGGTCGACCTCTTCGGGGACCCGGCGCCGGAGCTGATCTGGGGCCACTGCGGCTACCTGAACGCCGTGCTCTCGGCCGCCGGCGACGTCTGGTGGCAGACGGAGTACCTCAACAACACCCAGGTGCAATCGCTCATGGTTCCGGGTGACGCCGACGGCGATGGCGACCTGGAGCTGCTGGCCTCCACCGCGGAGGGGGTGCAACTGCTGGAGCCCGCCGACGGCGCCGTGCTGCAGGCGATCGACCTGGGTCCCGCCACGACCGACGTGGTCTCCGGCGACCTCGACGGCGATGGCCGGGACGAGTTCCTCCTCGGGCTGGGCGGACGCCGCTGGGCCCTCCCCGGGGATCCCGGCCTGGCCATGGTGGAGCTGGAGGCCGGCGAGCTGCGCAACGCCTGGACCTTGGAGACCGGGGGCCGGCCGAGCGACCCGGCCCTGGCCGATGTCGACGCCGACGGCTTCCTCGACCTCGCTGCGACCACCACGGACGGCTACGTGAGGGCCTGGACCGGAGGCGCGGTGACCGCCGTGAGCGGCCCCCTGGCCGTCCTCCCCGCGGCGGCCCGGCTGGAGCCGCCCTGGCCGAACCCCTTCAACCACCGGGTCACCATCGCCTACCGGATCGAGGAGGCGGGGCCCGTGCGCCTGGAGGTGTTCTCCACGACCGGGCAGCGCCTGCTGCGGCTGGTCGATGGCTGGAGGCCCGCCGGGGACCACCGGGCGCTCTGGGATGGTCTCGACGCCCGGGGGCGGCCCCTGGCCAGCGGCGCCTACGTGGTCCGCCTGCGCAGCGGAGAGGTGGTGGACCAGCGCAAGATCGCCCTGCTCAAGTAGGCTCAGGCGAGACCCGCGGGAGCAGCCCCGCGGATACCGGTCACTCCCCGGGCGGCCCGGCCGCAGAGGAGCGCAGGATCGCCCTGCTCAAGTAGGCCGGGAGCGGCTCTCGGGACGGGACCCTGGAGCGAGATCCGGGCGCCTTCGGAGATCGGGGCGCCTTCGACGGATCCCGCGCACGCGACGGGTCCGGACGCGGATGCGGCTCAGTCCCCGGCGACCCAGTAGGAGTAGAGCCGGGCGTTGACGAGGTGGAACCGCAGCCGCACCGGCTGCTCCGGCAGGCCCCTGGCCCCCCACCAGCGCACCGGCAGGTCGACGCCGTCCTCCTCGATGGGGACGCAGCGGTCGGCGCCGTACCCCGGCAGGACGACCTCCTCCTCGTCGAGCAGCTCCACCCGCAGCGACCCGTGGTCCGCCTTGGCGTTGACCCGCAGCTCGCCGCCCCTCGGCTCGAAGGCCCGCGTCGTCAGCCGGCCCCCGTCGAAGCTGCCGGCCACCGAGGCGAAGCCGTCCAGGCGCAGGAAGGCGAGGCCGATCGACATCGTCCCCGTGTGCTGGTCGGCGGCGATCCGGGGGTCGAACTCCCGCGGGATCTTGGCGTGCCGCCGGGGGGTGCCGCGGTAGTAGATGTACAGGCGGCCGCCCACGGCGATCGGGGGCGCGCCGGTGAGCATGATCTGGAAGCGGTCCCACTCGCCGATCTCCCCCAGGCCGACGAGGGGCTCTGCCGCCGGCGCCCGGTTCCAGCGCTCGCCGTCGCGGCTGGTCAGCAGCCGCAGCGTCTGCGTCTGCCGCAGGGGATGCTTGTCGAAGTGGGTGAGGAAGCCGAGGTAGTGGGCGCCGTACGGAAAGCCGGTGTTGTTGTAGAGGGCCTCCAGCTCGTGGAGGGGCGCCAGGAAGGGCCGCGGCGGGCTCCAGGAGACGAAGTCGCGGCTGACGCTCATCAGGCGCTCGGGCTGCCCCCGCAGGAAGGCGACGTAGCGCCCGGCCCCGGCGTCGATCATCAGCGACTGGGCGTCGCCCACGGGGCCCATGTCGTCGGTCCCCGGCCGCGGGTGAAAGCGGAAGAGGGGGTCGGGCGAGTGCTCCCAGCGGAGGCCGTCCGGCGAGGTGGCCGAGTAGATGCCGGAGCGCGGGCCCTCCCAGTCGTGGCTCGACCAGCCGAGGGCCTTGTAGCGGCGGTCCGGGTCCGGGTCGGCGGGGTCCTTCAGCATCGACTCCCAGTGGTCCTGGCCTTCATGGTGGGATGCCGGGATGACGATGTTGTTGCGCCTCGAACCCAGGGCCTCGTGCAGCCTCAGCTCCGGCCGCTCCCAGTGGATGCCGTCGGGGGAGGTGGCCAGGCACTGCACGTGGCCGCGGCCCTCCTCGTAGTGGCCGGCCATGTACCAGGCCTTGAAGAGCTTTTCCTCCTCGTCGTGGACCACCGACGCCGTCATCCCCGAGTGGCGCTCCCACGCCGCTTCCTGGCGCAGCACGGGGTCCGGGTGCTTGACGGCGGCGTGAAACATGCGCTCCACGCTCTCGGCGCCGTCCACGTCCTCCATGTCGACGAACAAACGCTTGCGGTGATCGAGGGTCTGCACCTTTCTGACGGTAGGACAATCCTCCCTGCCGGGACAGCCGCAACGACGTCCCGCGCCGGGGCGCCGACGACCTCGCCGACGGCCGCTCTCACACCTGCCGGAGCATCTCCTGACCCTCTTCCGGGCCGAGCGCCTCTCACCCGAGCCCATCATCCACGCCCGTCTGCCGGGCCTGGAGGGCCGGCGCGGGGCCAACATCAACGGACCCTCCCTGATCCGCGTGCCCCCCTGGGTCCGCAGGCCCCTGGGGCGTTACTACCTCTACTTCGCTCATCACGGGGGCCACTACCTGCGCATGGCCTGGGCCGACGCGCTGACGGGGCCGTGGACGGTGCTCCCGGAGCCCGGGGTCCTGCACATGGACCAGGGGCCAGGCATCCACCACATCGCCAGTCCCGACGTGCACGTCGACGCGGCGGAGCGCCGGCTGCGGATGTACTTCCACCAGCCGACGGAGAAAGCCGGCCAACGGTCGTATGTGGCCCTGTCCGACGACGGACTGCAATGGCAGGCGCGCGCCACCGATCTGGGTCCGTCGTACTTCCGCGTGTTCTCCCACGGGGGGTGGTGCTGCGCCTATGCCATGCGGCCGAGCCCGGGCGGGGGCCTGTTGCTGCGCTCCAGGGACGGGCTCACCGCCTTCGAGGAGGGTCCCGCGATCCTGCCGGAGTGCCGCCACGCCGCCACCTGGGTCGAGGGCGACACCCTGCACCTGTTCTTCTCCCGGAAGGGGGATTCGCCGGAGCGCATCCTCGCGGCGGCGGTGGACCTGACGCGGCCGTGGGAGAGCTGGCGGCCGGGTCCCGAAAGGCTGGTGCTGCGGCCGGAGCTGGACTGGGAGGGTGCGGGGGCGCCGGTCGAGCCGTCGCGCCCCGGCGCCGTGCGGGGGCTCGTGCACCAGCTGCGCGACCCCGGGATCTACGAGGAGGACGGCCGGCTCTACCTGCTCTACTCGGGTTCCGGCGAGCGGGGCCTGGGCATCGCCAGGCTGCACCGCGACTGAGCGCGCAGCTTCGGCTTACTGGGCGGTGTAGCCGCCGTCCACGGGGATCGCCGCGGCGACGATGAAGCTCGCCTCGTCGGAGGCGAGGAAGGCGATGACCCGGGCGATCTCCTCGGGCTGGCCCATGCGGCCGAGGGGGTGGAGGCGCCGCATGGCGGCGTGGACCTCGTCGTCGCCGGTGACGTTGGCGGTGAGCGGCGTGTACACGAAGCCGGGGCAGACGGCGTTGATGCGGATGCCCTCCGCCGCCAGGCGCACGCCCATGTCGCGGGTGAGCTGGACGATGGCGCCCTTGCTGTGCGGATAGGCCGTGAAGCCGTCGGAGAAGGGCAGGGAGGTGGGGTAGCCCACCAGGCCCATGACCGAGGCGAGGTTGACGATGGCGCCGCCGCCGGAGGCGCGCATCGCCTTGACGGCGGCGTGGCACATCAGGAAGGTTCCCCGGGCGTTGACCCGCATCACCGCGTCCCAGCGCTCGTCGAAGTCGGCGGCCGGATCGACGGTGCGGGGCGTGATGCCGGCGCTGTTCACGAGCACGTCCAGGCTTCCGAAGGCGCCCGCCGTCTCGGCCACGATCCGCTCGCTGTCGGCGCGCTCCGAGACGTCTCCGATGATGCCGCGCAGGCGGCCGTCGGGAGCGTCCGCCTCGGCGGCCAGGGCCTCCAGCCCGCCGGGGTCGATGTCGGCGGCGGCGACGCGGGCGCCCTCCTCCAGGAAGCGGAGGACCGTGGCCCGGCCGATGCCGGACCCGGCGCCGGTGACGAGCGCCGCCCTGTCTTCGAGTCTGTCGGTCATCCTCATACCCGGGTCGTGCCGGGCCGGCAAAGGTAGCCCGCCCGTGGTCCCCAGTCAGGACGGCCCCGGCGGCCGTCCTCCACATCGCACAGGAGATCCTCCATGCGCTGCATCATGGTGATGTTCGATTCCCTCAACCGCCACATGCTGCCGCCCTACGCCCCGGACACCTGGGTCCAGGCGCCCAACTTCCGCCGCCTCGCCGAGCGCGCCGCCACCTTCTCCACCAGCTACGTCTGCTCCATGCCGTGCATGCCGGCGCGGCGCGACCTGCACACGGGGCGGCCCAACTTCCTGCACTGCCCCTGGGGCCCCCTGGAGCCCTTCGACGACTCGGTGCCCCAGATGCTGCAGGAGGCCGGCGTCTACACCCACCTGTGCTCCGACCACTACCACTACTGGGAGGACGGCGGCGCCACCTACCACGGCCGCTACAGCTCGTGGGAGTTCTACCGCGGCCAGGAGGGGGACCCCCACATCGGCCAGGTCGCCGACCCCGAGGTGCCGGAGAACCTCAACCAGAAGGGGCGCCGCAGCGACTGGGTCAACCGCCCCTTCCAGCGCCGCGAGGCCGACCTGCCCCAGAGCCGCACCTTCGAGGCCGGCTGCCGCTTCATCGAGGCCAACGCCGGCCAGGACGACTGGTTCCTGCAGATCGAGTGCTTCGACCCCCACGAGCCCTTCGTCAGCAACCGCCGCTACCAGGACCTCTACCCCTCGGACTACGACGGACCCCTCTTCGACTGGCCGTCGTACGGCCCCGTCCGCGAGACCCCCGAGCAGGTCGCCGAGGTGCGCCGCAACTACGCCGCTCTCGTCTCCAAGTGCGACGCCAGCCTCGGCGACGTCCTCGACCTGATGGACCGCCACCGCATGTGGGACGACACCATGCTCGTCCTGTGGACGGACCACGGATTCCTGCTGGGCGAGCACGGCGGCTACGCCAAGAACTGGCCCCCCCTCTACGAGGAGCTGAGCCACACCCCGTTCTTCGTCTGGGACCCGCGCAGCCCGGGGGCGGCGGGGCAGACCCGCAGCGCCCTGGTGCAGCCGGCGATCGACCTGGGGCCGACGCTGCTGCGGCTCTTCGGCCAGGAGCCGACGGAGCGCATGCGCGGCCATGACCTGGCCGGCGTCGTCGCCGAGGACCGGCCCGTGCGCGACGCCGCCATCTTCGGCTACCACGGCAACCGCGTGAACGTCACCGACGGCCGCCACGTCTACTACCGCACCTGCCGCACCCCCGACAACCAGCCCCTGAACGCCTACACCCTCCTGCCCACGGCGATGCGCGGCTACAAGGGGCGGCTGCCGGAGGCCGGGCTCGCCGACCCCTTCTCCTTCACCCGGGGGATGCCCACCCTGCGCCTGCCGGCGGGCGGCAACATCTCGCAGCCGGTGGAGGGCGACGTGGGCGACCTGCTCTACGACCTGCAGGCCGACCCGCAGCAGGAGAATCCCGTCGACGATTCGGAGGTGGCGGAGCGGCTCGGCGGGCGAATGGCCGACCTCATGGCCGAGTGCGAGGCGCCGGCGGAGCAGTTCGAGCGGATGGGGCTGAGCCGCTGAGCCCCGGCTCAGCCGTCCTCGGAGAGCATCGTCTCGGCCAGGGCGAAGCAGCAGGAGGAGCGGGGCCGGCCGAGGGTCCGGGCCCAGGTGTCGCGGGGGTAGGCCTCGCCCCCCACGTCCCGCCCGTCGAGCCGGATCGCGCCGCCGCCGGCGAAGACCAGCACCGTGAAGACGATGCGCGGGTGGGCGGTGGGTGGTCCGACGAGGGGCGGCTCCAGGTCCTGCCAGGAGACGAGGACGCGACGGCCGCCGGCGACGATCTCCCAGGTCGGCTCGGTGCGGATGTCGCCGCCGGCGGACAACTGCGCGTCGACCGCCTCCATGCCGCGGTCGAAAGGCGAGGTGGGGACGACCTGGGTCTGGCGCACGAACTTGGCGAAGCCGCGGTTGTCCGTGCACAGGCCGGTGAACCCGTCGGCGCCAGGTATCTCCACGAAGGCGGCGGTGCCGGCCCCGGCGGGCGAGGTGTCGCCGCGGTAGAGGCTGACCATGCCCGTGTGGTCCTCGCGGCCCGGGCGGCGCAGGTAGGCGATCCAGTGCTGGCCCGACCACAGCAGGCTTCCGCGCGAGAGGGTAGGGGACATGGCGGACAGGCTACCCCTGCGTCCCCGGGCGGTCAAGCCGAAGTTTGACATCCGCGGGGGCCGCCCTCTTCGTACGCCGGCTCCCCAAACCGACTGAACAAGGGAATCCCAGATGGCCGAGGACACTTTCGGAGCGCGCACCACGGTGAGCGCCGGCGGCGCCGGCGAAGGCGTCGTCTACCGCATCCAGAAGCTGGAGGAGGAGGGCGTCGCCCCGGTCTCGCGGCTGCCCTGGTCGATCAAGGTCCTCCTCGAGGCCGCCCTGCGGCAGTGCGACGGCTTCGAGATCACCGCCGAGGACGTGGAGCGGATCGCCCGCTGGAGCCCCGAGACGGCGGGCAAGGAGGAGATCCCCTTCAAGCCCGCGCGGGTGGTGATGCAGGACTTCACCGGCGTGCCGGCCGTGGTCGACCTGGCGGCCATGCGCGACGCCATCGTCGACCTCGGCGGCGATCCGGGGGCGGTGAACCCCCTCATCCCGGTGGACCTGGTGATCGACCACTCGGTGCAGGTCGACTACTACGGCCTGAGGAAGGCCCTGGAGCTGAACGCCGGCCGCGAGTTCGAGCGCAACCGCGAGCGCTACGAGTTCCTGCGCTGGGGCCAGGAGTCGTTCGACAATTTCCGCGTCGTGCCGCCCTCGACCGGCATCGTGCACCAGGTGAACCTGGAGTACCTGGCCCAGGTGGTGCAGGCCGCCCCCGGCGACGGCGGCGAGGTCTGGATCCCCGACAGCCTGGTGGGCACCGACAGCCACACGACGATGATCAACGGCCTCGGCGTCGTCGGCTGGGGCGTCGGCGGTATCGAGGCCGAGGCCGTGATGCTCGGCCAGCCGATCTACATGCTCCTGCCCCACGTGGTCGGCTTCGAGCTGACCGGCCGGCTGCCGGCGGGGACCACGGCCACGGACCTGGTCCTCACGGTGACGCAGATGCTGCGCGCCCACGGCGTGGTGGGGAAGTTCGTCGAGTTCTTCGGCCCCGGGCTGGCGCAGCTGAGCCTGGCGGACCGGGCGACGATCGCCAACATGGCGCCCGAGTACGGGGCCACCGTGGGGTTGTTCCCCGTGGACGAGGAGACCCTGAGCTACCTGCGCCAGACCGGCCGCAAGGCGGCGGCCGTCGAGCGCGTGCGCGCCTACATGCAGGCCCAGGGCATGCTCTACGGACCGGAGACGCCGGACCCCGTCTTCAGCGAGAGGCTCAGCCTCGACATGTCCACGGTGGAGCCGAGCCTGGCCGGCCCTACTCGCCCGCAGGACCGGGTGCCGCTCAAGAGCATGAAGCCGGCCTTCGGGACCGCCCTGGGGGAGACCTTCGGCGTCGGCAGCGAGGGCCGCAGCGTCCCGGTGGACCTGGGCGACCGGGGCACCGTCGACCTGCCGGAGGGCGGGGTCGTGCTGGCGGCGATCACGTCGTGCACCAACACCAGCAACCCCTCGGTGATGCTGGCGGCGGGCCTGCTGGCGCGCAACGCCGTGGCCCGGGGGCTGCAGGTGCCGCCGTACGTGAAGACCAGCCTCGCCCCGGGCTCGCGGGTGGTCACCCGCTACCTGGAGGCGGCGGGCCTGGTGGAGGACCTGGAGGCCCTCGGCTTCCACACCGTCGGCTACGGCTGCACCACCTGCATCGGCAACTCCGGGCCCCTCCACGACAGCATCGAGAAGGCGATCGCCGACGAGGACCTGGTGGTCTGCTCGGTGCTCTCCGGCAACCGCAACTTCGAGGGCCGCGTCCATCCGCAGACGCGGGCCAACTTCCTGGCCTCGCCGCCGCTGGTGGTCGCCTTCGCCCTGGCCGGCCGGGTCGACGTCGACTTCGAGAACGAGCCCCTCGGCCGCGGGGAGGACGGCGACATCTTCCTGCGCGACCTCTGGCCCACCCAGGAGGAGATCCGCGAGGAGATGGGACGCTCGGTGCAGGCGCGGATGTTCGAGGAGGAGTACGGAAACGTGTTCTCGGCCAACGAGACCTGGAACCGCATCGCCGTCCCCGAGGGCGAGCGCTACGCCTGGGACGAGGCCAGCACCTACATCCGCCGGCCCGGCTTCTTCGAGGGCCTGGGCCGCGAGGTCTCGCCGATCGGGCCGGTCGCCGGGGCGCGGGTGCTGGCGATGCTCGGCGACAGCGTCACCACCGACCACATCTCCCCGGCCGGCTCCATCGCCGCCGGCGGCCCCGCCGCCCGGTACCTCGAGTCGAAGGGGGTCGAGCGCCGGGACTTCAACAGCTACGGATCCCGCCGCGGCAACCACGAGGTGATGATGCGGGGCACCTTCGCCAACATCCGCATCCGCAACGAGCTGGTCCCCGGCGTCGAGGGCGGCTTCACCCGGCACCTCCCCTCGGACGAGCGGATGACCATCTACGAGGCTGCCCGGCGCTACCAGTCGGAAGGCGTGCCCACCATCGTCCTCGCCGGCGCCGAGTACGGCTCCGGCTCCAGCCGCGACTGGGCCGCCAAGGGGCCGCTGCTGCAGGGGGTGAAGGCGGCGATCGTCGAGAGCTTCGAGCGCATCCACCGGTCGAACCTGATCGGCATGGGCATCCTGCCCCTGGAGTTCGCCGCCGGCGAGACCCGCCACAGCCTGGGGCTCGGCGGCGAGGAGGTCTTCGACATCGCCGTCGGCGACGACCTGCAGCCCGGCGCCGCGGTCGAGGTCGTCGCCCGGGGGCCGGATGGCGGGGAGAAGCGGTTCACGGCGGTCTGCCGCATCGACACCCCGGTGGAGCTGGAGTACTACCGCAACGGCGGGATCCTGCAGACGGTGCTGCGGCGCATGGTCTCCTGAAGCGCGCCCGTGATCGCCAACCCCAACGTCGAGCCCCTCGCCCAGGACTTCGCCGTCGCCGCCCGGGTGCCGGACCCGGAGCGGTTCTTCTTCCATGACCCGGACATGACCCGCCTCGACGACGGCACGCTGCTGATCGCGGCCCCCGAGTGGGGCCGCCCCAACCGGGGCACGGGCCGTCACCTGCGGATGCTGCGCAGCTCCGACGGCGGCGCCTCCTGGGAGGAGCTGCCCACCCTGCCCTTCGAGGAGGGCACGCCCTTCGTCCTCGACGGCGAGCTCTACCTCTTCGCCCAGGAGACCTGCCACCAGGATGTCCTCATCGCCCACAGCCGCGACCGGGGAGAGTCCTGGTCCGACCCGTCGCGGGTCCTCGAAGGGCCGCTGTGGAACATCTCCACGGCCATGCTCCACCGGCCGGACTTCGTCTACTGGGCCATGGACCGGGACCTGCCACAGCGCACCCACGGCGGCAAGGTGATGGCCCGCATCGACCGGGCCAAGTCCCCCCTGGACCCCGGCGCCTGGAGCCTCTCCAACATCGTCGAGGCGCCTCCCCTGCCCGCCTCCCTGACGCGGGGCCTCTACCCCGAGGAGGACCGCCCGGAGCTGAACCGCGGCTGGCCCGACCCCCTCGTCTGGCTCGAGCCCAACACCGTGGAGGTCGGCTCGCGGGTCCGCGTATTCACCCGCTGCGTCATCGACGAGTACGCCACCGCCAACGTCGCCGCCGTCCTCGACTACGACCCGGAGGCGAACCGCCTCTCCTTCACCCAGTTCGCCGGCTGGCCCGGGGCGCAGTGCAAGTTCTACCTGATCCACGACCGGCCGGGCGGCATGTACTGGATGCTGAGCAACCTGGCGACCAACTCCCAGGACCTCCTCGGCTGGGGGGAGCGCATGCGCGAGACCGGTTACCACGGGGGCCCGGGGAACGAGCGCCGGTGGCTGTTCCTGCACTACGGCGTCGACTGCCTCAACTGGTTCCCCGCCGGCTGCGTGGCCCGCTGGCCCGACCACGCGCACCGCAGCTTCATGTACCCGAGCGCCGTGGTCGACGGCGACGATCTGGTCGTCCTGTCGCGCACCAGCCGCGACTCCGGCGACCAGCACGACGCCGACCTGTGCACCGTCCACCGGGTGCGCGGCTTCCGCGCCCTGGCCATGGACCTGCGCCGAGGGGGTCTGGCATGAGCCGCGACACCGCCCCGCCGGATCACGGCTACGTCTCCTTCGAGGACGTCTGCAAGAGCTACGACGGCCGCAGCCTGGTGGTGAGCCACGTCGATCTGCGTGTCGAGAAGGGGGAGTTCCTCACCCTCCTCGGGCCTTCGGGATCGGGCAAGACCACCTGCCTGATGATGCTCGCCGGCTTCGAGACCCCCACCTCGGGCACGATCCGCATCGACGGCCGCCCGGTGCACGACCTGCCGCCCCGCAAGCGCGGCATCGGCATGGTCTTCCAGAACTACGCCCTCTTCCCGCACATGACGGTCGGCCGTAACCTCGCCTTTCCCCTGGAGGTGCGGGGACTCGATCAGGAGGAGTGCCGGGAGCGGGTCGAGCGGGCCCTGCAGCTGGTCCGCCTCGAGGGCTTCGAGGACCGCAGGCCGGCCCAGCTCTCCGGCGGCCAGCAGCAGCGGGTGGCAATCGCCCGGGCCCTGATCTTCGATCCCGCCCTGGTGCTGATGGACGAGCCCCTCGGCGCCCTCGACCGGCGCCTGCGGGAGGAGATGCAGTACGAGATCCGGCGCATCCACCAGAGCCTCGGCGTGACGGTCGTCTACGTCACCCACGACCAGCAGGAGGCGATGGTCATGTCCGACCGGATCGCGGTCCTGCGCGGCGGCCGCATCGAGCAGATCGACGGACCCGAGGCCCTCTACGAGGAGCCCGAGCGGTCTTTCGTGGCCCGCTTCATCGGCGAGAACAACCGCCTCCACGGCCGCGTCGCCTCGGTGGAGGGGGAGATCTGCGAGGTCGAGTGCGGCGGCCAGGTCATCCGGGCGATCCAGGTGGCGCCCTGCGGACCGGGCGACGCCACCACCCTCTCCATCCGCCCCGAGCGGGTCTCCGTGTCGCCCGAGCCGGGCCTCTACACCAACGAGCTGGAGGCCGTCATCGAGGACATCACCTTCCTCGGCGACCACCTGCGCCTGCGCCTGGGGGTGTGCGGGCGCACCGACTTCATCGCCAAGATCCCCAACATCGTCGGCCACGGGGCCGTCCTGGCGGGCGACAGGATCCGCATCGGCTGGACCCCCACCGACTGCCGCGTGCTCGACCCCGACGACGAGGAGGGGGAGACCTGAGGGGGGGCGCGGCGATGCGACATAGTCTATATTGGACTACAATGGCACCCCCATTACATTGGCACGCCGATCTGGAGGAGAGATGACGGCCCGAAATCCGGAACCCCATCGCGTGTGGACCGTCGCAGAGGCCAAAGCACGCCTGTCCGAAGTCCTGCGCCGGGCCGAAGAGGAAGGGCCTCAGCATATCGGCACGCGGAAGTCTTTCGTCGTGGTCCCCGCCCACGTATGGGCCGAGAAGGAGTCGAGGCGCCAACCGATGGGAGAGTGGCTGGTAGCCAACGTGCCCCGCGGCGCGAACCTCGATATCCCCGCAAGCAGAGAGTCCCGGCGGGAGACTCCCTTCATCTCCGA
Organism: Candidatus Latescibacterota bacterium; assembly: GCA_964291625.2. Taxonomy (GTDB): domain Bacteria; phylum Latescibacterota; class UBA2968; order UBA8231; family UBA8231; genus UBA8231. The sequence continues at coordinate 2,783,626 of OZ220089.1, forward strand.
AGCGAGGGAGATGGGGTGAGCGGGTTTCTTCTGGACACCAATGTGGTATCGGAGCTGACAAGGGACACACCCGATCCGGGGGTCCTCGCTTTCCTGACCGAGCAGGACGACTTGTGGTTGTCCGCGATCGTGATGCATGAGCTGGAGTTCGGCCTGCAGCTGCTGCCGCCGGGACGACGCCTGGACGGGTTGCGCTCGGCGCTGTCCGAGTTCATCTCGGCGTATGAGGACCGCATCCTACCCTTGGGAAGGACGGGCGCGGAGAGGGCCGCACGGCTCCGCGCGCAGGCACATCGCTCCGGTCGCGTCCTGGACGTGGGCGATGCGTTGATCGCCGGAACAGCCATGGTTCACGGCCTTTCGGTGGTGACGCGAAACGTCGGGGACTTCGCAGAGTTGAACGTCGAGATCACCAACCCCTGGTCCACCGTTGAATCAAAGGAGGATGATGATGATGAGTAAGGTGAGAATGATGGCTTGTGCCCCAGTCGCCGCCGTCGTGACCATGCTGCCCTGGAACGGCGCCTTCGCCGAGGACCCGTCCCTGACCGTGGTCTCCTGGGGCGGCTCCTACGCCCGGGCCTGCGTCAAGGGCTACCACGAGCGTTTCACCGCCGAGACGGGGATCGCCATCAACCTCGAGGACTACAACGGCGGGTTGGCCCAGATCCGCGCCCAGGTCGACGTGGGCAACGTCTACTGGGACGTGGTCGACCTGGAGATCCCCGACCTCGTGCGCGGCTGCGACGAGGGCCTCCTCGAGTACCTGGAGATCGACTCGCTGGCGGCGGGCCCCGACGGCACGCCGGCGGCCGAGGACTTCGTCGAGGGCACGGTCACCGACTGCGGCCCCGCTACGATCTTCTACTCCACCGTCTACGCCTACAACGACGAGAACATCGAGGGCGAGAAGCCGGCCACCATGGCCGATTTCTTCGACCTGGAGAAGTTCCCCGGCCGCCGCGGCATGCGCCGTTCCCCGCTGGTCAACCTGGAGTTCGCCCTCATCGCCGACGGCGTCCCCCTCGACAGCGTCTACGCCGCCCTCGACACCCCGGAGGGCGTGGACCGCGCCTTCCGCAAGCTCGACACCATCAAGGACCAGATCGTCTGGTGGGAGGCCGGGGCCCAGCCGCCGCAGATGCTGGCCGACGGCGAGGTGGCCATGACCACGGCCTACAACGGCCGCATCTTCAACGCCCAGGTGCTGGAGGAGCAGCCCTTCGTCATCGTCTGGGACGGCCAGGTCCTGGACACGGGGGGCCTCGCCATCGTCGCCGGCACCCCCCGACTCGAGGCGGCGCGCCGGTTCGTCCACTTCGCCTCCACGGCCCGGGCCATCGCCGACGTGGGCCGCTACATCGCCTACAGCCCCACGCGCAAATCGGCCATGCCCCTGATCTCCACCCACGCCGAGAAGGGCGTGGAGATGAACCCCCACATGCCCACGAGCGAGCAGAACGTCAGCCGCGCCCTGCACAACAACTGGGAGTGGTGGAGCGACCACGGCGACGAGATGAACGAGCGCTTCAGCACCTGGCTGGCCCGGTGAGGGGGCAGTCCCGCGATCCGTAGCGCAGCGGGACCGGCCCTTCCCTCGGGCACCGGGCGAGAACCATGGCGGAGCGTAGATCGATGAAGACCGAGATCGAACGCGGTAGCGGCAACGTTTTTGCCGACTTGGGATTGCCGGATGCCGACGGGCACCTGCTCAAGGCGGAGCTGGTCACGCGGATCGACAGGATCATTCGCCAGCGCGGACTGAAACAGGTCGAGGCGGCAAAGTTGCTCGGGCTGTCCCAACCCGATGTGTCGCGCCTGCTGCGGGGGAGCTTTCGAGAGTACTCGATGGAGCGGCTCTTTCGCCTCCTGACCGCTCTGGGGCGCGACGTGAACATCGTGATTCGCGAGTGTTCCGAGCGACGGGGACGGCTCAAGGTCGACGCCTGATCGCGCGGCCGTGCTGCCGAGGGGGCGCGTGGGCACGGCGACAAGATGAACAAGCGCTTCAGCACCTGGCTGGCGCGGTGAGCGGAGCCGATCGAAGGGAGATCAGGATGGGCGCGACCTACGTCGAAAGCTGGCCGCCGAGCGGGAGCTGGTCATCACCCGGGACGGCAGGCCCTCGGCTCTGATGATCAGTGTCTCGCCGGAGACCGTGGAGGACTCCTTGCGTGAGGTTCGTCGGGCGCTGTTCTCGGCCGCGGTCAGCCGTGTGCGGAGGCGGGCCGAGAAGGAAGGAATACCGGCCGACGCGGCGATTGCGGCGGCGATCGATCGGAGCAGGAGGGCCCGCGGCCTGTCTTGAGAGTGGTTGTCGACACCAACCCCGACAACAGCGCACTCCGCATTGCTCCTCGACTGGTCCTGCCCCCCTTGCCGGATCCCGGTGACACGCCCTTCCTGGAGGTGGCCTTGTCCGAGGGGGGGGTGACAGGGAATGCGAGCCACTTCCCCCCGGAGAGGCGGAGAAACTGCGAAGTGCTCAGTCCAGGAGAGTTTCTCCACACGCACTTTCCTGCCGGGTCAGAGGGCGAATGACCTCCGGGGAGAACATCAGGACCCACACCCTCCGCCCCCGGCTGCGCGCCGCGGGGCTGGTCCTGCCCCTGCTGGCCTTCATCGGCCTGACCTTCATCGCCCCCCTGGGGACGATGCTGGTGCGCAGCGTCTACGACCCCGTGGTGGCCGACGTCCTGCCGGAAACCCTCGGTCTGCTGCGTGACTGGGACGGCGAAGGGGCTCCCGCCGAGGCGGTCTTCGAGGCGGCGGCGCGGGAGCTGGTGAAGGCGCGGGCGGACCGCACCCTCGGCCAGGTGGCGACCCGCGTCAACCGCGTCCAGGGGGGGCTGCGCAGCGTCCTGACCCGCAGCGCCCGCAAGCTGCAGCGCGTCGACGAGGGGCCCTGGCGCGAGGCGATGGTCGGCGCCGACAAGGCCTGGGGCGACCCCGCGACCTGGCACGCCCTGCGCAGCGCCGGGGAGCGGATCACCGCGCGCCACTACCTCAACGCCCTCGACCTGCGGCGGCTGCCGGACGGCTCCGTCGGCCGCCAGCCGGAGGAGCGCCGCATCTACGTGGCCCTCCTGGGGCGGACCCTGCTGGTGAGCCTCGGCATCACCGCCCTGTGCCTGCTTCTCGGCTACCCCGTGGCCCACCTGATCGCCCACGCGCCGCCGAAGCGCGCCCACCTGCTGCTGGCCCTGGTGCTCGTCCCGTTCTGGACGTCGCTGCTGGTGCGCACCACCTCGTGGATCGTCCTGCTCCAGAACCAGGGGGTCCTCAACGACGCTCTCGTGGCCCTCGGGCTGATCGGCGACGACGGCCGGCTGGCCCTGGTCTACAACATGACCGGCACCTTCGTGGCCATGACCCACGTGCTGCTGCCCTTCATGGTCCTGCCCCTGTACTCGATCATGCGCTCCATCCCGCCGGTGCAGATGAGCGCCGCCGCCTCCCTGGGGGCCGGTCCGGTGCAGGCCTTCTTTCGCGTCTACTGGCCCCAGACCCTGCCCGGGGTGGGGGCCGGCTCGCTGCTGGTCTTCATTCTCGCCATCGGCTACTACATCACCCCGGCCCTGGTGGGCGGCAGCCGCGGCCAGCTCATCTCCAACATGATCGCCTACCACATGCAGACCTCCCTCAACTGGCCCCTCGCCGCGGCCCTGGGGGGCCTCCTGCTGGTCTGCGTCATGGTCCTCTACCGGCTCTACGACCGCCTCGTGGGGGTCGAGGGCATGAGGCTCGGCTGATGGCCCGCTACGTCTACCTGGGCTTCTGCGCCGCCGTCTTCGCCTTCCTGGTGGCGCCGATCCTGGTGATCGTGCCCCTCAGCTTCAACGCCGAGCCCTACTTCACCTTCACCGAGGGCATGCTCCGCCTCGACCCCGAGGCCTGGTCCCTGCGCTGGTACCGCCAGATCGTCGAGGAGGATGTCTGGCGGCGGGCCTTGGCCAACAGCCTGATCATCGGCGTGGCGGCCACGGCCCTGGCCACCTCCCTGGGGACGCTGGCCGCCCTCGGGCTGTCGAGCGCCTTCATGCCCGCCCGGCGCCTGGCCATGGGGCTGCTGATCTCCCCCATGGTGACGCCGGTGATCATCGCCGCGGCGGGCATGTTCTTCTTCTACTCGGGCCTGGGGCTCTCCCAGACCCACCTCGGGCTGATCCTGGCCCACGCCGCCCTGGGCACGCCCTTCGTGGTGATCACGGTGACCGCCACCCTGTCGGCCTTCGACACCAACCTGACTCGCGCCGCCGCCAGCCTCGGCGCCGGCCCGCTGCGCACCTTCCGCAGCGTGCAGCTTCCGCTCATCGCTCCCGGGGTCATCTCGGGGGCCCTCTTCGCCTTCGCCACCTCCTTCGACGAGGTGGTGGCCGTGCTCTTCATGGCCGGCATCGAGCAGCGCACCATCCCGCGCCAGATGTGGGCCGGCATCCGCGAGCAGATAAGCCCCGCCATCCTGGCGGTGGCGACCTTCCTCATCCTCTTCGCGGTGCTGCTGCTGTTTGCGGTGGAGTGGCTGCGCCGGCGGTCGGCGGCGAGCGCGGCTGCCGCCTGAGGGGCGGGTCCCCGGCGTCCTGACGGATCGCCGCCCGGCCGGGGGCGATCCTCTTCCTCTCAGTCGTCGAGCAGGGTCCGGGCGACCTGCCGCGCCTCGTCCAGCGTCTCGACGACTCGCTCGCCGGGCACCTCCCGCAGGACGTCGAGGGTGTCCAGGGTCTGCTCCACGGAGCCGGAGAGACCGATGACCACGCACTCCGTCTCTTCCTTGCCGGCCACCTCGATCAGCTGGCGGATCAGCATGGCGGCGCTGTCGTCGAGGTAGGTCGCTCCCGAGAAGTCGAAGATGACGACCTCGTGGTCCTTGATGTCGCCGCCGATGACGGCCACCAGCTTGGTGGAGGAGGCGACGGTGAAGCTGCCCCGGAGGGCCACCAGGCCGACCCGGGCGGCGAAGGGGTCGGCGTCCTCACCCTCCCGCTCGAGGAAGGTCTGGTCCAGCAGGGGCACGGATACGACGCTGTCGAGCTCCAGGCTCTCGAGCTGGCGGGCGTTGGCCATGCCCGCGGCGATCAGGCCGATGGCCACCGCCGTCACCAAGTCGACGAAGACCGTCAGCCCCAGGGTGATCCCCATGACCAGCAGGTGCTCGCGGCGGATGCGGTGGATGCGCCTGAGCATGCGCCAGTCGATGATGTCCCAGCCGACCTTCATGAGGATGCCGGCGAGGGCGGCGTGGGGGATCGGCTCGACGAAGCGGCCGAGGCCCAGCAGCAGCGCCAGCAGGAGGACGGCCCGCAGGGCGCCCGAGACCTGGGTCTGACCGCCGGCGCGGATGTTGGTCACCGTGCCCATGGTGGCGCCGGCTCCCGGCACGCCCCCGAAGAGCCCGGAGATCATGTTGCCGATGCCCTGGCCCACCAGCTCCCGGTTGGCGTTGTGGCGCGTGCCCGTCAGCGAGTCGGCCACCAGGGAGGTGAGGAGGCTGTCGATCGAGCCGAGGAGGGCGAGAATGAGGGCCGGCTCGATGGCGCGGGCGAGGAAGGCGGCGGAGGGGATGGAGAGCTGCAGGCTCGGCAGGTCGGTCGGCACCGGTCCGATGACGGGCGCTTCGTTCAGCCAGAGCACGCCCAGGAAGGTGCCGGCGAGAAGGGCGACCAGGAGGGGGGGCATGTACCGGGCGAGCCGGGAGGGCCAGAGCACGGCCGCGGCGAGGGTGACGGCGGCGATGGCCAAGGCGCCGAAGTCGACGCCGGCCACCGCCTCGGGCAGGGCGGCCACGGCGCCCATCGGGCCGCCCGGAGCCGTGGGCGCCCCGAGGAAGGGCATCGCCTGGATCAGGAGGATGATGATGCCGATGCCGGACATGAAGCCGGAGATGACCACGTACGGCGTGTAGGCCACGAAGCGGCCCACCTTCGACAACCCCAGGAGCACCTGCAGCAGGCCCGCGAGGACGACGATCGTCAGGGCCTCGGGAAGGGTCTCGGCGCGGCTCGTGACGATCACCGCCATGGCCACGGCCATGGGCCCCGTGGGGCCGGAGATCTGGGAGCGGGTGCCGCCGAAGATCGAGGCGAAGAAGCCGACGGCGATGGCGCCGTAGAGGCCGGCCGCCGCCCCCATGCCCGAGGCGACGCCGAAGGCCAGGGCCACGGGCAGGCCCACCACCATGGAGGTGACCCCGCCGAAGAAGTCCCCGCGCAGGGTCTGGAGGTTGTAGTTCACGACGCTCTCCCGGCCGCTTCCGCGCGTCAGGCCGGGAGGCGGGTCCAGGCGGTCACGTGGGGGGGCAGGCGCAGGGGCCGCTTGGAGGCCACCACCTCCTGCCGCACCCGCCCGGCCAGGGTATCCACGTCGACCTGGTCGGCGGTGGCCATGCCGAACTGCTCCAGCAGCGGGACCAGGCTGCGGAAGCTGTTGGCGATGAAGGAGTAGCCCGCCCAGCCCTCGGGGCCGCCCACGGGGGACTCGAAGTGCATGTCGGGCTCGGGCAGGCCGGCCTCGACGTAGGCGCGGTAGAGGTCGAAGCCCATGTCGGTATGCGCCCCCGAGCGCTCGAAGACGCCCAGCCCCCAGTCGACGAGCTGGTTCATCAGGGGCGTGTCGTCGTGATACGTATTGCGGTAAGGGCTGAAATCGACCTCCTGGAAGGCGACGATCCCGCCGGGGCGCACGCGCGCCGACAGCTGCCCGAGGGCTTCGGCGGGATCGGCCATGTACATGAGGACCAGCCGGCCGATGAGGGCGTCGAAGTCCTGGCCGAGATCGAGGGTGCGGGCGTCTCCGGCGACGAACTCGACGTTGGCGAGCCCCGCTTCCCCGGCCCGGGCCCTGGCCGTCTCGAGGATCTCCGGGTTCACGTCGACGCCGACCACGGAACCCTCCGGTCCGACCAGCTCGGCGGCGGTCATGGCCACGTCGCCGGTGCCGCTGCCGATGTCGAGGACTCTCATGCCGCTCTCCAGGCCCGCCATGTTCAGCATCCGCCGCGTCACCGCGTCGTAGAGCTGCGACTGCTGGATCAGGCGCTCCTCCTCCTCCTTGCTGCGGCCCATCGTGTACTGGGCGTCACCCTTCGTCTCGCTCACCCGTTCCTCCTCCATGCGGTGATGGCCTGCATCCAGCGGCGCCGCTTCAGCGGCTCCCGCACTTCTCCAGCCGCTGCCGGTCTTCCCGGCTCATGAACGGCCCGTGGGCCTCCAGGAACTCCGCCAGGGTCTGCGCCACCGTGGCCGTCGACGTGTCGAGGACGATCCGCCGCTGGATCAGGGACGCCTCGAACTCCTCCTCGAAGTGGGCCAGCACGTGCTCCACGTCCTGGTCGCGCACGATCGGGTGGGTGTGGGGGGCCTCCCTCATGCGCCGGCGGATCACCTCCGGCGCCGCCTTCAGCAGGACCAGCACCGTGCCCGGCGCCTTGGCGAGCATCTCGCTCTCGAAGCGCCGCGCCATCTCGGTGCGCTGGCCCTCGGGGCTGCGCTTGGGGGCCAGGGAGTCCCGCCCGCCGTACCCGTAGTAGAGGGGCGCGTAGACCGCCTCCTCGATGACGAACCCCATCAGGTTGTGGTCGCCGTGGGAGTAGAAGGAGTCGCCCAGGTGGTAGGTCAGGGAGTAGCGCTGGAACATCTCCAGGAACTGGGGATGGACGGCCAGCACCGACTCCCGGGCCTCCGGCGTGAGCTCGCTGGAGGGCACGCTGAAGTGATCGTGGAAGTGGCTGGTCCCGCCCATGGCCTCGTCCGCCCAGTTGATCACTTCGCCGGCGAGGGTGGACTTGCCGGCGTACTCGCATCCCACGAAGACGAGGTTCATCGGCCACCTTGACAGGGGAAGAGGGGCCCGGCTATCCTGCGGCGGCGGAATAATAGCAGATGGCCACCCCCTCGCAATCCACCCCTGCCGGCCGGGCGCCCGCCTACCACCACACGCAGCCCGGCACCGTCATCGTGGCCTGCTGCGGCGCTGGCCTCCCCATCCCCTTTGCCCTCGCCGCGTGGACCAGCGGGGTCCCGCCCATCCTCTGGGCCATGTGGGCCGGGGGTCTGCTCCTGGTGATCCTGCTCTTCGCCAACCTGACGGTCCAGATCGCCGGCGAACACCTCCGGATCCGCTTCGGCATCGGTCTGATCCGCAAGCGCTGGCCCCTCGACGAAATCGAGGCCTGCCGCCCGTCCAGGACCTCCTGGGTCGATGGCTGGGGCATCCGCATGACTTCGGGGGGGTGGCTCTACAATGTCTCGGGGTTCGACGCCGTCGACCTCGAGCTGAAGGGCGGCAAGGCCTGCCGTATCGGCACCGACGAGCCCCAGGCGCTGTGCGCCGCCCTCGAGGAGGCGCTGGCCGCCCGCAACCCTCCGGATTCCGCGGGTCCCTGACCGCGGACCCCGCGTCGCCGGGAGCGGGCGCTTCCGGCGAGCACGCGTGTCAGCCTTCGCCTCGGGCTCCCGCATCCGCCTCCGGCAGCAGGTAGAGTCTCCATCCTTCCCCCGACCCCGCGGTCACCACCGCCCAGTCGGGGTCGCAGGCGCCAACCGGCGTGGGCACGCAGAACGACCGCGGCAGGCGGGCGCGCAGCTCCACGTCGCCGCGCCCCTCCAGCTCCGCCAATAGAGGATCTCCCTCCTCCACCTGACTCATCTCGTACCAGCCGTCCCCGCGCTCGTACTTGACCCCCCTGGCCACCAGCCTGGCGAGGCTTCTGCGGAGCCCGGACGCCGCCGCCGCGGCGAACTCGTGGGGGTGGGCAAGGGCCCCCTGGGGGTCGGGCGCCGAGCGGAAGATCTCCAGCAGGGTGCAGCGGGTCACCCGGACCGGCGGCGAGGCGCGCTCCAGGAGATCGGCCACGCTCTCCAGGAGGTTGGGGAGGCCGCCGCCGGCGTCGGCCAGGCTCAGCGCCGCGTCCCTCTCGGGACCCGCCACGGCCTGGGCCGCGCCCCGAGCCTGCGCCTCGAAGGCGCCGGAGCCCTTCACTTCGATCCGCGCCCGGCCGACGGTCAGCCCCGGCCGCGACAGGGGGCGGCTCTCCAGCTCGCGGCGGGTCCCGGCCACGAGCCGGTCGGTGTCGATGCGCAGGGCGAAGCGGGTCCGGGCCTGGACGCGCTCCCAGAGCCGCCGGAACTCCGGGCTCAATTCGCCGTCCCGCCCTTCCGCAGACCGCGAGCCCGCCCGCCGCGGCGCCGGCGGCAGGATCCCGGCGCCGTACTCCTCCTCGAGGCGGCGGCGCTCCTCCTCGCCGAGGGCGGACAGGGGCCGGCCGCAGCGGCTCTCGATCTCGGCGCGGTACTCCTCGGCGATCTCCCTCTGCAGGCCGGCGGCGTAGCGCCGGTAGCTCTCGTTGGCCACCACCGTCAGCACGTTGATCCCGCCGTCGCGCACCCGGCGGCCCTCCTGGTCGACGCACAGCCGCATGCCCCGCCCCACCTCCTGGCGCTTCCTCACCTCCGAGACCGACTGGTTGAGGGTGCAGATCTGGAAGACGTTGGGGTTGTCCCAGCCCTCGCGCAGGGCCGAGTGGGAGAACAGGAAGGCCACCTGCCTGCGGCGCCGGTCCTCGCCGGCGTCGGCCGGCCCCGGGAAGGAGAGCAGGGCCTCCTGGTCGCGCAGGATCAGGGCGTAGGCGGCCTCGTCCGCGGCGCTCTCGCCGGAGACCGAGTCGAGCCACTCCACGGCGCCGCCCCGCCGCCGGCGTTGGGCGAAGTAGCCGGCCTGCACCGCGTCCGGCTCCAGGTCCCGCCACTCCGGGTAGCCCCCCTTGAAGGCGTCGAAGGCCTCGTCGAAGAGCCGCCGGATGAGCGCGTCCGGCGCCGCGTAGTTGGCGACCCGGTCGATGAAGAACAGGGAGAGGACCTTGACGCCGGCGGCCCTCAGGCGGGCCTGCTTGCGGAGGTGCTCGTCCACGGTGAGGCGGATCTGCTCGCGGAAGAGCGCCTCCCGGTCCGGGCCGTGCTCCTCGCCGGCGCGCAGTTCCACGCCGTTGGCGAAGCGAACCACGCCGCGGCCGGCGTCGATCTCGTCCACGTCGAAGCCGCGGTACTCGCGGCGGCCGGTCTTGTCGGCGAGGCGATCGCCGGCGCGCACGCTGACCGTGCTCTCCCGCGGCGCGCCGGCGGAGAGCTTGCGCACCGCCAGCCGCGCCGTGACGCTGCGCTTGCCGCTCCTCACGCCGGCCAGGCGCAGGTGCGGCCGCCCGGCGTCCCCCTCGCGGGCCACGGAGGCGACCTCGATGCGCTTCACCAGGCCCCGGCGGTAGGCGTCGAAGGGGGTCAGGCGGCAGACGAGGTTGTAGGGCCGCCGGTGGGTGGCGCTGTAGCGCAGGGCCAGCAGCGGGTCGAGGGAGGCCAGGGCGGCCCGGCTCCTGGGGCTCTCCATGTTCTGCGGCTCGTCGAGGACCAGGACCGGCCGGACGGCCTGGATGTACTCGATCGGCGCCCGGCCCTGGAGGCGGTCGGTGCTCCGCCGGATGACGTTGGCCGCCTTGTTGAAGGCAGCGATCGTCATCACCAGGACCTCCACGTTCCCCGAGAGGGCGAACTGGCTCACCTGGGAGCGGCTCGAGGCGTCGTACCCGGCATGGCGCAGGACGGTGTTGCCGTAGAGGCGGGCGAAGTGGTCCCGGGTGACCCGGAGGCTCTTCAACACCCCTTCGCGGATGGCCACCGAGGGCACGACGATGATGAACTTGCGCAGGCGGTAGCGGTGGAACAGCTCCAGGAGGGTGCGCAGGTAGACGTAGGTCTTGCCCGTGCCCGTCTCCATCTCCACGGAGAAGTTGGGGAAGCGGACGGCGCGCTTGCCCCCCGGAGCGTCGATCTCCTCCTCGAGGAAGCGCAGCCCGTCGTCGGGGCGGATCCCCTTCTCCGCCTGCACCCGACGCAGGTTGGCCAGCAGCCGCGGCTCGTCGAGGTCGAGCCGGTTGGCCACGGCGGGCAGGTCCCCGGCACCCAGGTCCACCGCCGCCTCCAGCGGGGGCTGTCCCCGCAGCAGGCCGGCCACGGCCTCGACGGCCCGCACCTGGAAGGGCTGGTGGGCGTCGAACCGCAGCTTCACGGGATCAGAGGGTCTTGAGGCGGCAGGCCATGGCCGCGTTGGCCGCCGCCTCGTCGGTGAGGGCCGCGTCGCGGCAGATCAGCAGGTCGTCGCGGTCGAGATCCAGGGACCGCAGGGTCTGCGCCTTCACCTCGCCGTCCAGGCAGAGATGGAAGGACTGGCCCCGCTCCTCGTCGGTGAGGCGGTAGACGGTGTTCTCCCCGGTCCCGTCGAGACGGGTGACCCGGCCGTCGAGGCCGAAGCCCTCCTTCAGCGCCACCTCGAAGAGCACGTCCATCGGTTGCCAGCCGTCGACGAGGGGGTCGACGAACCGCTCCAGGGCGCTCTCGTACTCCGCCGGGTCGCCCTCCTCCATGGCGGGCCAGCTGCGGAAGTTGCTCTCCGCGAGTCGGAACAGCCGGAAGCCGGGGTCCTCCGCCTCGCCGCCGGCGGCGGGGCCGCCATTCTCCCGCGGCCGCGCCATTCCCCGGCGCAGGCGCTCGGCGCAGATCTCGGCGATGGTGCCCAGTCCCTCCGCCTTCGCCGCCGACTTCTCGCCCGTCGGCTCGGGCAGCTGCACCAGGATCCACCGCCGCCGCCCCCCGTCCTCGCGGTTCAGCTCCATCACCGCCTGCCCGGTGGTCCCCGAGCCGGCGAAGAAGTCGAGGACGATGTCCTCCGGTCCGGTGGCGATGGCGCACAGGTGCTTGATCAGCCGCACCGGCTTGGCGCGCTCCAGGACCTCGGCCCCGAAGAGGGAGGTGAGGTCCGTCTTGCCGGTGCGCGTGCGCCCGAAGCGCGGGTCCACCAGCAGGCTGCGCGGCCTCGAGCCCTCCTTCTCGTAGTTGCGCGTGTACACGTGGGGCCAGCGGAAGACCAGCTCGCCGCGGCGCTCCTCCACCCTCTTCCGGGACCAGCGCCAGCGCGCCACCTTGCGCCGCGGGTCGGCGTGGGGCACACGGTAGGTCCTGCCGTCGGGCCCCTCGATGGGGAAGTCCAGGCTCTCCTGGTATCCCAGGCTCGGCTTGTCCAGCCGGTCGAGGCTGTAGCGACGGCCCTCCGCGTCGGTCTCGTTGTAGCGCGTCGCCGCCGTGGCCCCTTTGTCCGCGAACAGGGCCGCGGGCCTCGACCGCCCGTAGGCGAGGATGTACTCGTGATCGACGACGATCTCCTTCACGTCCGACCCGCCCCCGGACTTCTTCTTCCAGATCAGGTCGGCCACGAGGTTCTCCTCGCCGAAGATCTCGTTGAGGAGGAGCTGCAGGTTGTGGCGCTCGTGCTCGTCGATGGAGACGAAGAGGATCCCGTCGTCGCGCAGCAGCTGGCGGGCGAGGAACAGCCGCGGGTACATCATGCTCAGCCAGGCCGAGTGGTAGCGGCCGGAGGTCTCGGGGTTGCTGGCCAGGAGGTGGCCCTGCCGGTCGCTCTGCCCGGTGAGCCGCAGGTAGGTCCCCAGTGGATCGGAGTAGTCGTCGGGATAGACGAACTCGCCGCCGGTGTTGTACGGCGGGTCGATGTAGATCATCTTCACCCGCCCGGCGCAGGCCTTGTAGAGGAGCTTGAGGGCCTCGAGGTTGTCGCCCTCGACGAGGATATTGCGCGCCGTCTCGAAGCCGACCGACGCCGCCGGCGCCGGCGCCAGGGTGGCGCGCGTCGGCACCCGCAGCAGCCGGATCGCCTCGCCCTTGCCGGCCCAGGTGAAGGAGTAGCGCTCGGGGCCGTCCTCGACGGCATCGCCCAGGGCCTGCCGCAGCCTGTCGAGGTCGAGGCGGCCCTCGCCGAAGGCTTCGGGGAAGAGCGCCTTCAGGGCTTCGAGGCGCTCCTGCGCCGGCGGGGTCGACGTGCGCCGCACCTTCCCCGGCCGGCCTCCGGGAGCCACGAGCCGGGAGCCCTAGATGTACCCGGTGGAACCGTCGGGCCGGATGGGGCAGGTGCGCTGCCAGTGGACGTACTCGTCGCCGCGGATCGCCTCCTCGTTCACCTCCACGCCGAGGCCGGGGCGGTCCGGGCGCAGCTCGAGGTAGCCGTCCTTCGGCAGGTAGGGCTCGTCCACCCAGTCGTTCCAGTCGCTCTCGGTGGGCAGGATGTACTCGAGGATCCTGAAGTTGTGGCTCGCCGCCGCGAAGTGGACGTTCACCGCCGTGGCCAGCGGCCCCATGGGGTTGTGGGGCGCCACGCTCACGTAGTGGGCCTCGGCGATGGCGGCGATCTTGCGCATCTCCAGCAGTCCGCCGCAGATGCAGACGTCGGGCTGGATGATGTCGGCGGCGTTGGCGGCGATCAGGTCGAGGAACTCGAAACGCCCGTAGAGGCTCTCGCCGGTGGCCAGGGGCACCCGCATCTGCTCGCGCAGGCGCTGCCACTGGGGGATGTGCTCCGGCCGCAGGGGCTCCTCGTAGAACAGGGGGTCGTACGGCGCCAGGGCGTCGGCCAGCTGCAGGGCCCGCACCGGCTCGAAGATCTTGGCGTGGGGGTCGAAGGCGAACTCCCAGTCCTCCGGGGTGTTGGCGCGGATCTCCTCGAAGTAGCGGGCCGCCGTCGAGCAGACGCGGCCCCAGCGGCTGGAGTCCGGCGGGACCATGTAGGGGCTGGTCTTGAAGGCGGTGAAGCCGTGCTCCTCGTTGAGCCTGTGGGCTGCCTCCGCCGCCTCCTTGCCGTCGCGCCCCCCGATGGCGCGGTAGACCCGCACCCGGTCGCGCACCGAGCCGCCGAGGAGCATGTACACGGGCAGGCCCGCCGCCTTGCCGGAGATGTCCCACAAGGCGTGGTCCAGGGCCGAGATCGCCGGCAGGCCCACACCCCCGGGGGGGAAGCGGAACTCCTGCATCAGCTTCATCATGATGTACTCGATGCGCCGCGGGTCCTCGCCGCCGATCAGCTCGAAGAGGTAGTCGGCCACCGGCTTCACGGAGAGGTCGGGCCCGGTGGAGTAGGCCTCCCCCCACCCGTAGAGGCCTTCGTTGGTCTCCACCTTGATCAGGGCGCGGGGGCGGTTGCCGAAGCGGGCGACGAAGGTGTTGATGGCGGTGATCTTCACGGGATTTCTCCAGTCGGGCTCAGGCGAAGAAGGTCGGATAGGCGCCGCCCTCGGCCTCGCGCCGAATCAGCAGCACCAGCTCCATGGTGTGGTAGTCGCCCCACATGCACGACTCGCCGCAGGGGATCCGGCGGCCCCGGGGCACGTGGTCCCAGCCGTTGGGGCGGTGGTAGATGGCGTGCAGGGTGATCCCCTGGTGCCGGCTCGAGGCCGCCAGGTAGGGCTCCTGCAACAGGGCCGCGGCGATCGTGAAAGCGGCGGACCGGTAGCGCTCGCCGCGCCGGCGGGAGCCCTTCTTCAGCAGGTGGTTGCCGAGGCGCAGGTAGCCCTGGGCGCAGATCGCCGCCGCCGAGGAGTCGAGGGGCTCGGCGTCGTTGAAGGGGTCGGAAGGCTGTTGGGCGTAGTCCCCGAAGGCGGCGGCGCCGGGGGCCCCCGTGTCCCAGAAGGGCACGCCGTCGGCGAAGCTGTGGTCGATGTGGAACTCCGCCGCCGCCAGGGCGGCCTTCTCCAGGGTCGACACGAGGTCCCGCTTCTTCACCCCCAGGGGCTGGAGCTGCGCCGGCGGCACGGTGCGGAAGAACTCCAGCAGCTCCGCGTAGCCGCACAGGATCCAGGAGAGGCCGCGGGTCCAGGTGGTGAACGGCGAGTAGCCCTGCTGGGTGCTGGCGCAGCGGTACTGGCCGTCGTTGGTGTTGAAGATCGACTCGTGGGCGACGCGGCCGCTCACGTCCCAGGCGTCTCGTCCCTCGCCGTAGTAGACGTTGAAGCGGGCCGTGGTCAGGGCGTGCTCCACGGCGCGGCCCAGGAGGTTGACGGGCCGGTCCCCCTCGCCCATGAGGACGTGGCCGAGGCGGTCGGCCAGGCACAGGATGCGCAGGGTGCGGATCGTGTCCGAGAACAGCGAGTGGGGGCCGTTGAAGGAGTGGATGAAACCGGTGCCGGCGGCCGTGGGCGTCCAGCGCGCCGCCTGCACTGCGCCGGAGAGCTTGACGGCCAGCTCGTAGAGCTGCAGCTCCCGCGGGTCGTGGGGGATGCGGCCCTCGAGCATCAGCCGCCGCAGGTTGCCGTAGGTGGAGAGGTTGTTGAAGCCGTGGTCGTGGACGCCCACGTGGGAGACGTGAGGCGCCATGCGCTCCACCGTGTGGGTGCGGCCGAGCTCGAGGAAGCGCTCGTCGCCGGTCATGTCGAACTGCAGCAGGGAGCATCCGTACTGGAAGCCCTGGGTCCACTCCGTCCACCCGCGGGTGGTGTAGCGGCCGGCCTGCGTGTACACCGGGGCCCCGGCGGCCGGGTCCCAGCTGCGTTCGATGGAGAGGATCTTGGGGCCGCTGCACTCCAGGAAGCGGTCGGTGGCCGCGGTCAGGCTTTGGGGGGTGATGTCCGCGTCGATTCGCATGCTGCGAAGAATAGCCGCGGAGACCGCCCCCCGCACGTCATCCGCGGGAGCCCGCCCTCCGCTTGACACCCGCCGCCGGCCGGGTGTGGTTTGCGCCCATGGATCGGCGCGACTTCCTGAAGGCCGCCTCCGCCGCCGGACTCGCCCTCGGCGCCGGCCCCGCCTGGGCCGCTCCCGGCCGCGTGCCCCGCCGGCCCCTGGGCGCCACCGGCGTCTCGGTCTCCGTCGTCGGCCTCGGCGGCATCACCGTGAGCGGCCGCGGCGAGGCCGAGGCCCGCGGCATGGTGGACCGCGCCTTCGAGCGCGGCATCGACTACGTCGACGTGGCCCCCACCTACGGCGACGCCGAGCAGCTCCTGGGCGCCGCCCTCGAACCTCACCGCGGCCGCTGCTTCCTGGCCGGCAAGACCAAACAGCGCACCGCGGCCGAAGCCGCTGCAGAGCTGGCCTCCTCCCTGGGCCGTCTGCGCACCGACCGCCTCGACCTCTACCAGCTCCACGCCCTGCGCACCCGCGAGGACGTGGAGACCGCCTTCGGCGCCGGCGGGGCCATCGAGACCCTGCGGCAGGCCCGGGAGGCGGGCACGGTGCGCTTCCTCGGGTTCTCCGCCCACAGCGTCGAGGCCGCCCTGGCGGCGATGGACCGCTTCGCCTTCGACACCGTCCTGTTCCCCGTGAACCGCGCCCTGTGGTCCGCCGGCTTCGGCCCCCAGGTCGTCGCCCGGGCCGTGGACCAGGGCGTCGGCGTCCTCGCCCTCAAGAGCCTGGCTCGGGGCCGCTGGCCCGAAGGCGGGGAGCGCTCGCGGCCCACCTGGTACGAGCCCCATACCGATCCGGGGCAGATCCGCCGCGCCGCCGCCTTCACCCTCTCCCGGGGCGCCGCCTCGCTGCTGCCGCCGGGCGACCCCGAGCTGTTCTGGCCCGCCGTCGACGCCTGCACCGCCCCGGCCGAGGCGCCGCCCCCGGCCGCGGAGGAAGATCAGCCCGAGGCCGGCGCCGGCGATCCCCTGTTCCGCTACCCGGCCTGGTCCTGAAGGAACTCGCGATGAACGGCGCCGATGCCCTCGTGGCCGCCCTGCAGGCCCACGGCGTGACCTGGATCTCCACCCTCTGCGGCCACGGCCTCAACGAGATCTTCGGCGCCTGCGGGCGCGCCGGCCTGCGGGTGGTGGACACCCGCAACGAGCAGACCGCGGCCTACGCCGCCGAGGCCTGGGGGCGGCTGAGCGGCGGTGTCGGCGTCTGCGCCGTCAGCTCCGGGGTGGCCCACGCCAACGCCCTCACCGGGGTGGTGAACGCCCATTTCGACGGCGCCCCCATGCTGCTGGTCACCGGTTCCGGGCCCCTGAGCACGGCGGGCCAGGGGCACTTCCAGGACTTCGACCAGGTGGCGATGGCGCGGCCGGTGTGCAAGTACGCCCGCGCCCTGGACCGCGCCGACCGCGTGCCCGAAATCGTCCACGAAGCCCTGGCCGCGGCCGTTTCGGGACGGCCGGGGCCGGTGCACCTCACCTTTCCCATGGACGTGCAGACGGAGGCCCTCTCCGAACCTCCGGCAACGGCTCCCGCCCCCGTGGAGGACCGCCTGCCGTCGCCGGCGCCGGAGGCCGTGCGCCGGGCGGCGCAGCTGCTGGCCGAGAGCCGGCAGCCCCTGATCGTCGCCGGCAGCGGCGTGTTCTACGGCGGCGCCGGCCGCGACGTGGCCGACTTCGCCGCGGCCTGGGCCGTCCCTTGCGTCGTGCCGATCTGGGACCGCGGCTCGGTGGCCGAGGCGCGGCCCGAGTACCTCGGCGTCGTCGGCGCCGCCAGCGGCGGCCCCGCCCTGCTGCAGGACGCCGACCTCGTCCTCATGCTGGGGGCGGCGGCCGACTACCGCGTGGGCTACCTCCAGTCGCCGGCCCTGAGGGCCGATGCCGCCGTGATCCGCGTCGACGTCGACTCCGAGCGGCTGCACCACATGGACCGCGCCGACCTGTCGGTCCTGGCCGGTCCCGCCCCCTTCCTCGAGGCCCTGGGGGACGCCTGCGCCGCCGCCGGAACCCCCGGCTTCGAGGAGTGGCTGGCCGAGACGCGCCGCCGCCGGGACGAGTTCGACTCCTCGGTGCGCGCCGACCCCGCCGCTGGCGCCCTGCGCGACGCCGGGCTCACCGGCCTGGAGGTCTGCGAAGTCGTGGCCGCGGAGGCGCCGGAGGAGGCCGTCCTCATCGCCGACGGCGGCAACATCGGCCAGTGGTTCCACCAGACCCTCGGCAGCCGCCGCTACCCCGGCACCTGGCTGACCTGCGGCGCCAGCGGCGTCGTCGGCTACGGCGTCGGCGCCGCCATGGGGGCGCGCCTCGGGTTCCCGCGCCGGCCGGTGGTCCTGCTCTCCGGCGACGGCGCCGCCACCTTCAACCTCACCGACCTGGAGTGCGCCGCCCGGCAGGACCTGCCCTTCGTCATGATCGTCGCCGACGACGAGGCCTGGGGGATCACCCTCTCCGGGGACCTGCGCGCCTATGGGGAGCCCCGGAGCAGCGGCCTCGGGCCCTTCGACTTCGCCGCCGCGGCCGAGGCCTGCGGCGCCCTGGGGGTCCGCGTCGAGGACGTGGACCATCTGCGCGAGGCCCTGCGCCAGGGCCTCCGGGAGTCGCGGCCGGTGGTGCTGCACGTACCCATCCGCGGAGGCCTGCCCGCATGACACGGACGACCCATCCCGACCTGGAGAGCTACCGCCTCGACCTGTTCGTCGACGAGGACGAGGTCCTGCGCAGCGTCATGCCCGAGGCCACGGCGGCCGGGGTCCCCGGGATCTCGGTGAGCGCCGACGCCGGCAAGGTGCTGCACCTGCTGGCCCGCGCCGTCAACGCCCGGCGCATCCTCGAGTTCGGGGCCCTGGCCGGGTACTCGGGCATCTGGCTGGCCCGGGCCCTGCCCCCGGCGGCCGCCTGATCAGCCTCGAGGTGGAGGAGAAGCACGCCGGCCTGACCCGGCGCAACTTCGAGCGCGCCGGCGTCGCCGACCGCGCCGAGGTCCGTCTCGGGCCGGCCCTGGAGACGATGGCCTCAGTCGAGCCGGAAGGGCCCTTCGACCTCGCCTTCATCGACGCCGACAAGGAGAACTACCCCGGCTACCTGGACTTCTCTCTCCGGCACGTGCGCGACGGCGGGCTCATCATCGCCGACAACGCCAACGGCCACGGCCACGCCCACGAGGTGCTGGATCCGGATGACGGCCGCCGCGGCATCCAGACCTACAACCGCCGGGTCGCCGAGGACCCGCGGCTGGTGTCGCACATCCTCCCCGTGGGGGGGTGGCTGGCGGTATCGGTGGTCGGCCGGCGGGAGGGCTGAAGGCCGGCGCGGGTCCCTCAGTAAAGGATGCGGTAGAGGCGCTGGGGGTAGTCGGCCACGGCGGGGTGCTGGCGCCCCAGCAGGTGGAAGACGGAGACCATGGCGTCCTTGGCGGCCCCGTCCTTGAAGTTGCGGTCCTTCTCGACCACGGCGAACCACTCCCGCAGGGCCGTGTCGTAGTCGTTGGCGGCGGCGGCGCAGCAGCCCACGAGGTAGCGGGCCTCCATGTCGTCCGGGTCGGCGAGCAGGCGCTCGGCGCAGGCCCGGGGGCCGCCGGCGCCCTCGCAGGCAGCGCTCAGCTCCAGATGGTGCAGCAGCGCCCGGCCCTGCTCCCACTCGGGGGTCCCCTGCTCGATGCGGTCCACGAGACCGCGGACGGCCTCTTCGCCGGCGTCCTGCATGAGGCGCACGCGGGCCATTCCCAGCAGCCCGGGGCCGCTGCTCTCGTCCTCGCGCAGGACCTCGGAGAACAGGTGCTCGGCGGAGGCCACGTCGCCCAGCTCGAGCTGCTGGCGGGCGGCGTCGGCCAGGTCCCCCATCTCTTCGGTCGGCGTCGGCGGCGCGTCGGGCACGTGGCGCCGCAGGATCTCCTCCACCTGCTCGCGGGGCAGGGCGCCGGTGAACTCGTCGGCCAGCTGCCCGTTCTTGACGATCTTGACCGCCGGGATGCTCTGCACCCGGAAGGCCATGGCCAGGTCCTGGTTGGCGTCGATGTCGACCTTGGCCAGCACCACGTTCGGTCCCATTGCGGTGACCGCGTCCTCCAGGATCGGTCCCAGGGTCTTGCAGGGCCCGCACCACTCGGCCCAGAAGTCGACGACCACGACCTTGTCCCGCGATCCCTGAAGGACCACCTGCTCGAAGTTGGTGGCGTCGACCTCGACGACGCTGGCCGCTGAGGGCTGGATCTCCATGCTGAGGCTCCTTCGGTCTACTGGGCCCGGCCGCGCCCCGCCACGGGCCACTCGTCGACCACCTGCCCGTCCTTCAGGACGAAGAGCCGGTCGTGGAGGTTGGTGGTCATGCCGCCGTGCAGGGGGATCCAGGAGAGGATCTGGCCGACGGAGAATGTATGCCCGGAGGGGGTGGTGTCCACGTGGCCGTGCTCCACGGACATCCCCTTGAGGTGGACCTCCGGATGCTCCAGGCAGTAGCCGTAGGGCACCGGGGGATAGCTGGTGAAGGCTTTCATCCCGGCGTCGACGATCGCCTGGCCGGGGACCGAGGTGGAGACGACGGTGGTCACCAGGCGCAGGGGGCAGCGCACCGGGTCGAGGTCCTCCCGGCGGCCGACGCGGGTCATGCCCTCCCAGGCGTAGGAGCCGATGCGGGTCTCGGTGCAGCCGATCGCCTTGGAGACCTCCTCGCTGCCGGTGCCGCCGCCGCTGATCATGTGCAGGGGCAAACCGGCGCCGTCGATCAGCCCGCGGACCTCGTCGAGGAAGGGGCGCGCCCCCTCGCGGCTGGGGTAGGTCATGACGCCGAGGAACTCGGTCCCCGGCAGGCTGTCGATCCGCCGGGCCAGCTCCAGCGTCTCCCGCGGCGACTGCACCCCCACGCGGCCGCCGCCGGTGTCCATCTCGACGATCACCCTCACCACGCAGCCGGCCGCGGCGGCGGCGGCCGAGATGCCCTCCACGGTCGCCGCCGAGTCGGCGGCCACGGTGAGCGTGGTGCGGCCCGACTTCACCAGCTCCGTAAGCCGCCGCATCTTGGGGGCGCCGACGATGTTGTAGGGGATCAGGATGTCCTCGATGCCTCCCTCGGCCATCGCCTCCGCCTCGCCCAGCTTCTGGGCGACGATGCCGACGGCGCCGGCGTCGATCTGCCTGCGGGCCACGGCCGGGGTCTTGTGGGTCTTGGTGTGCACCCGCAGATCGATCTCCAGGGCGTCGCAGGCGGCCTGGAGCTGGGCGATGTTGCGGTCGAGGACGTCGAGGTCGACGCACAGGGCGGGGGTGTCCAGCTCGGTGTAGTGCACGGTCAGCTCCTCAGCTCCTTGAAGAACTCGAGATAGCGGGAGGAGGTCGTCTCCCAGTCGTACTCGCGGCGGCAGTAGCGGCTGGCCTCCTCGCCGGCGGAGCGGCGCTCCTCGGGGGTCAGATCGTAGAAGGCGTGGACGGCCTGGGCAAAGGCCCGGTAGTCCCCGGACGGCGCCAGCCACCCCCCCTCGCGCACGGCCTCGACGAGGGCGTCCACGGCGAAGGCGACCACCGGCGTGCCCAGGTACATCGCCTCCAGCGGCGCGATGCCGAAGCCCTCCACGTCGCCCTCGGTGGGCACGTTGGGCATCAGGAACAGGTCGCAGTGGCGCCGCAGCATGGAGCAGGTGTCGTCGTCGAGGACGCCGAGGAGCAGCACGCGCCCGGGGTCGTCGAGGCCCTCCCTGGCGGCGCGCACCGCTTCGGCGTCCGGTCCCTCGCCGACGACGAGGAGGCGCACGTCCGCGGCCAGCAGCGGCATCCCGCGCTCGACGAACCGGGCCAGGCCCTTGCGCGGCACCATGCGCCCCACGTTCAGCAGCAGCCGGTCCCGCCCGAAGACGACGCCGTGCTCCGCCTCGAAGGCGCGGCGCAGCTCCTCGTCGCGCTCCGGGGGGAGCTCGACCGGCTCGGCGCCCAGGTAGATGAGGCGCATGCGCTCCCGGGGCACACCCCAGGCCTCGGCGGCGAGGCGCATGGAGTTCTCGCTGTACACGGCGATGCCGTGGCAGCGAAGGGTCCCGGCCCGCATCAGGGCCCGGGCCCGGCGGTCGCGGTAGGTCATCTCCAGGCCGTTAAGGGTGCAGCAGAGCACGGCCCGGCCGCGCAGCGGCGCCAGGGTCCAGGCGAGAGAGGCCGCCACGCCGTCGCCGAAGTAGACCAGGTCGGCACGGCTCGCCAGCAGGGCCAGGGCCGCCCTGAGCCACGCCCACGGCAGGAACCACGCCAGATGCAGGACCGAGTCGCGGCCCAGGGTCACCCGGGTCACCGGCAGGCGCTGGTTCAGGTAGGTGAAGAGCTTGAGGGCGTGCGTCTGGAGGCCGCCGCGGGAGGGCGGATAGCGGCGGGAGATGAAGAGGATTCGCATGGCCGGGAGCGCTTGCTATAACATAGAGACTCCATGGAGGCCAGGGCATTCGCGGCGGAGCTGGCGGGGACCTTCACCCTCGTCTTCATCGGTGCCGGCGCCGTCGCCGTGGGCGTCGGGGGTCTCCTGGGCGCCGCCTTCGCCCACGGGCTCGTCGTCCTCGCCTTCAGCTTCGCCTGGGGCCGCCGGGCCCCCCACATCAACCCCGCCGTCAGCTTCGGGCTCTTCGCCGCCGGGGCGGTGAGGGCGGTCCATCTGCCCGCCTACTGGCTCGCCCAGGGGGCGGGCGGCATCGTCGCCGCCTTCGCCCTCAAGCTGACCGTGGGCGGCTTCACCGACTCCCTGGGCGCCACCGTCCCGGCCCCGGGAGTCAGCCATGCCCAGACCCTCGTCCTGGAGGCGATCCTGACCTTCATGCTCGTCACCTCCGTCCTCGTCACCGCCGTGAGCGGCCGCGGGGGCGACCTCGGGCTTGCCGCCATCGGCCTCACCCTGATCTTCTGCATCCTCATGGGCGGGCCCCTCACCGGCGCCTCCCTGAACCCGGCCCGCACCCTGGGGCCGGGTCTGTTCACCGGCACCCTGGGCGTGTTCTGGATCTACCTCGCCGGGACGTTCCTCGGGGCCGCCCTCGCCGGAAGCCTCTACCGCGGTCTGCCGAAGGGAGAGCACACTTGAGAATCGCCGTCGCCGGCTTCGCCCACGAGTCGAACACCTTCTCCGTCCAGCCCACCCGTCTCGAGGACTTCGGCATCCTGACGGGCGGGCAGGTCCTGGCCCGGCACGCCGACACCTACCACGAGATCGCCGGCTACCTGGCCGCCGCCGTCGATCTGGACATGGAGCTCTGCCCCATCCTCTCGGCCTCGGCCACGCCCGCCGGGCCGGTCGCCCGCGACGCCTTCGAGGAGATCTGCGGCCGCATCCTGGCCGGCCTCGCGGACCTGGGCCGCGTCGACGGCGTCCTCCTCGCCCTCCACGGCGCCATGGTGGCCGAGGAGCATCCCCACGGCGACGCCGAGATCGTGCGCCGCGTGCGGGAGCAAGCGGGCCCCGAGATGCCCATCGTCGTCACCCACGACTACCACGCCAACGTGCCGCCCTCCCTGGTGGAGGCGGCCGACGCCCTCGTGATCTACAAGACCAACCCCCACGTCGACCAGCGCGAGCGCGGCTGCGAGGCGGCGTCGATCCTGGCGCGCACCGTGGGCGGCGAGGTGAAGCCCACCATGGCCCTGGCCCGGCCCCGGCTGGTGCTGAACATCTGCTTTCACAACACCAGCCTGCCGCCGGTGCAGCCGCTCATGGCCCGCGCCGTGGAGCTGGAGCAGCGGCAGGGGATCCTCTCCTGCTCGGTCGCCGGCGGCTACCAGTATGCCGACGTGGAGTTCATGGGTCCCTCGGTGGTCGTCGTCGCCGACGGCGACCCGGAGCTGGCCCGCGCCGAGGCCGAGACCCTGTCCGCGGCCATGTGGGAGGCCCGCGGTCAGATGATCCCGGATCTGCCCGGGCCCGCCGAGGCGGTGCGCCAGGCCGCGGCCAGCCCGGAGCACCCGGTGACCCTCCTCGACGTGGGCGACAACATCGGCGGCGGCTCCACCGGCGACTCGACCCTGATCCTGGAGCAGCTGCTGGCCCAGGGCGCCGACGGCTGGGTGGTGACCCTGTGGGACCCGGAATCGGCGCGGGCCTGCGCCGCCGCCGGCATCGGCGCCGAGGTGGAGCTCGACGCGGGCGGCAAGACCGACGACATGCACGGCGAGCCCCAGCGCGTGAAGGGCACGGTGCGCACCCTCTCGGACGGCCGCTACGAGGAGCGCGAGCGCCGCCACGGCGGCGGCCGCCGCCACAACCAGGGGCTCACCGCGGTGGTGCGCGTGCCCTGCGGCGCGGGGGAGGGGCTGCTCGTCCTCGACAGCCGCCGCCAGCCTCCCATGAGCATTCACCAGATCACCAGCGCCGGCATCGCGCCGGAGCAGCAGAAGATCCTGGTCGCCAAGGGCGCCGTCGCCCCCCGCGCCGCGTACGAGCCGGTCTCGCGGAGGCTGATCGAGGTCGACTCGGGCGGCGCCTGCTGGATCGGCCGCGGCCCCGGGGACTACCGGCGCGCCGACCGCGGCAAGTACGAGTGGAACCAGTAACCGAGACTACCAGAAACAGGAGGAAGGACATGAGCTTGCGAATCGGCATCGTCGGCGCCGGGGCCAACACCCGGGAGCGGCACATCCCCGGGTTCCAGGAGATCGACGGCGTGGAGGTGGTGGCCGTCTGCAACCGCTCCCGCGAGTCGGGGCAGCGGGCGGCCGACGACTTCGGCATCCCCACCGTGTACGACGACTGGAAGGAGCTGGTCCACGCCGACGAGGTGGACGCCGTCTGCATCGGCACCTGGCCCTACCTGCACTGCGACATCACCCTCGAGGGCCTGGCCGCCGGCAAGCATGTCCTCACCGAGGCGCGCATGGCCATGGACCTCGCCGAGGCGCGGCGCATGCTGGACGCGGCCCGGGCCTCCGACAAGGTCACCATGATCGTGCCGGCCCCCATCAACCTGGAGACCGAGCCGACCCTGCTCGCCATGGTGGCCGACGGCGCCTTCGGCGACTGGCTGGAGATCCACGTCAGCGCCCTGACCGGCGGCTGGGACCCCGGCGCCCCCCTGCACTGGCGCCAGCGGCGCGACCTGTCGGGCAACAACATCATGGCCATGGGCATCCTCAACGAGACGGTGCGGCGCTACGTCGGCCACGACCGCGCCCTCATGGCCCACGCCCACATCTTCACCGGCGAGCGCACCGACGCCGAGAGCGGCGCGGCGAGGGCCGTGGACGTGCCCGAGAGCCTCGGCATCCTCTCCGAGCTGGAGAGCGGCGCCACCGCCGTCTACCACGTGAGCAGCGTCGCCGCCCACGGCTCCATCTCCTTCGAGATGCACGGCACCAAGGGGTCCCTCCGGCTCGAGGGCGACAAGGCCCTCGTGGCCCTGGACGACGACGGCTGGCGCGAGCTGGTGGTGGAGCCCGAGAAGCAGTGGGGCTGGACCGTGGAGGCCGACTTCGTCGACGCCATCCGCGACGGCCGGCCGGTGACCCACACCAACTTCGAGGACGGCGTGAAGTACATGGCCTTCACCGAGGCCGTGCAGGTGAGCCTGCGCGAGGGCCGGAAGGTGGAGCTGGGGGAGCTGTAGGCGAAGTAGACCGACGCTCTCAGTCCGGGAGGCGAGAAAGCAGTTCGTCCCGCAGGACTACCCTCAGCACGGACAGGATGCTCTCTCGTTCCCGGCCCAGCTCGTACGCGCAGCGGGCCACCTCGGTCTTCCACTCCTCGCTCAGACGAGTCTGGACATAGGTCTCGCAGAACTCGTCCACCTGAAACGCCTGTTTGCCCCGGACTTCGGGAACGAGATTCGACGCGGTTTCCGTGGCCCAGGATCGCGCATCGAGACGCCGGGAGATCTCTTCTCCGAACTCGGTCAGCCGGAGCGGGCTGCCCTGCTCGACAGCCGGAGGTGGCAGGCGGCCCAGGATCTTCTTGATATCTTCGCGGATCTCTCGAATGGTATCCTTGATGGCGCTGACGGAGTCATCGGTGCGTCCCTTCCATTCCGCCAGCTTCCAAATGGCCCCAATCACCGCAATGCCGCCGACTACATAGATCAGTGGGTTGGTCCAGTCCATCGGCTCTCCTCGCGCCCCTTGTGAAGGTAGTGGCGCCGAATCCGGCGTGCAGGGACACAAGCAAGAAGGAGGCCAGGTGCCTATGGGACACTACGGCCCCGGACGCCGTTGCAGAGCACGTCGAAGAGGTCGTAGTTGCGCAGCTCGCCGCGCTCCAGGGCCGCGGCCGTCTCCTCCCGCAAAGGCCGGTTGACGACGAAGGGCACCGCCGCCTCGTGGAGGCCGCCGTGGGAGCGCAGCCCCTCCGAGACGTGGGACAGGTCGTGCCACTCCGGGGTGCGCCCGAGGACGGTGCCGCGGTCGGCCAGGACCACCAGGTCGCCGATGCGGTCGGGCGGCAGCTCGTAGAGCCCGGCGGCCTGCTCCCGGGTGTGGACGGCCTCGACCCCGGGCACCCCTGCCAGCACCCGGACCGCCCGCTCCAGGCTTCCAGGCTCCACGTAGACGGTGGCGTACGAGCCCAGGGCCCCGTGGTGGACCACGTAGGGATCGGTGATCGGCAGGATCACCCGCGCCCCGGTCACGCCTGCCTCTCCCAACAGGCTCTCGAGGTACTCCACCTTCGGCGCGCCGTCCGGCCGGGTCTTGGCGTTCATGCCGTGATCGGCGGTGACGGCGACCACGGCACCGGCGCGGTGCAGGCGGCCGAGGACGGCGTCCAGCCGCGCGTGAAAGGCGATCGCCTCCGGGTCCTCCGGCGCGAAGCGGTGCTGCACGTAATCGGTGGTCGACAGGTAGGTCACGAGGGGGCCGCCGCGCTCCAGGAGGCAGGCGCCGGCCTCCAGGCAGTACACGCTCGCCTCGGGGTCGTAGATCCCGGGGGCGGGACCCCCGACGAGGCCGGCCGCGTCCTCCAGGCCGTTGCTCTCCAGGGTCGCCTCGCCGGCCTTCTCCACCGAGAGGCGGACGCAGTGGGCGGGCAGCCCCCGCGACAGGAAGGCGAGGAGCTTGTCCTTGGCCGTCACCACCGCCACCTCGGCGCCGGCCCCCGCGAAGGCGGACAGCACGGTGGGGCACCGCAGCCAGCGGGGGTCGTTCATCATGACCTCCTCGCCGGACTCGCGGTCGTAGTAGTAGTTGCCCGGGATCCCGTGCACCGCCGGGGGGGCCCCGGTGGCGATGGAGGCGTTGTTCGGGTTCGTGAAGGAGGGGACCGCCGTGCGCGCCGTCCCGCGTGCGCCGTCGGCGGCCAGGCGCGCCAGCTCCGGCATGACGCCGGCCGCCGCCTCCAGGTAGGCGGGGTCGCAGCCGTCGATGCAGACGCCCACCACCGGCTGGCGGGGCACCGCGTAGCAGCGGCCGTTGACGGTGACCCGGTCGGCGCCGGTCACACCTCCAGCCCCGGGGCGACGGCGACCCGCAGCCAGCGGCGCTGCCGGCTCAGGGCCAGGCCCTCCTCCAGGTCGCGCAGCGGCAGGGTCGGCCCCAGGAGGTCTTCGAAGGGGTAGCGGCCGGCCGTGCGCCCGAGGAACTCGATCCCCTGCTGCAGGTGCCGGGGCGAGTAGTTGTGCACCCCGCGGATGGTCAGGCACTTGAAGACGATCCGCTCCCCGGTGATTCCCGCCAGGTCCGAGTCCGGGTGGACCATGCCGGCCAGCACGTAGGTTCCGCCCGTGCGCACGAGGTCCATGCCGGCGGCCACGGCGGGGGTCTCGCCCGACATCTCCAGGACCGCGTCGACGCCGTCCGGTGCCACCTCCAGCACCCGTTCGCGCCTCTCCCCCGGGTCCAGGGCCGGGTCCAGCCCGATGGCGCCGAAGCGCCCGGCCAGGTCCCGCCGTTCCGGCAGGGGATCGCTGCACAGCACGCGCACGCCGCGCTCGCGCAGCAGGGCGCAGGCGTAGATCCCGAGGAGGCCGGCCCCCTGCACGAGGGCCGCCGCCGCCCCTTCCGGCACCTGCTCCACGCAGTTGACGGCGGTGGCCAGGGCGCAGTTGGCCGTCGACGCCACCCCGTCGGGGATCCCCTCCGGCACCGGCACCGCCGCCGTCCCGGGCCGCAGCAGCAGGTGCGTGGCGTAGGCGCCGTTGAGGCCGCTGCCGTCGTCGAGGTCGGCGTGGCCGTACTTGAACAGGTGCAGGCACTTCTCCGGCAGATGGTGGCCGCGGCAGAACCGGCACTCGCCGCAACTGTCGGCGATGGACCAGCTCACGCGCTCGCCCACCTCCAGGCCGTCGCGCTCGCTGACCGCCACCCGGCCCACCCCCTCGTGGCCGAGCACCGCCGGCGTCGGCTGCCGCCGGCGGCCCCCGGTGGTGTGCAGGTCGGAGCCGCAGATCGTCGCCAGATCGACGGCCAGCAGGGCTTCCCCCTCCTCCAGGCTCGAGGGCAGGGGGATGCGCTCGTAGCGCAGGGGCCGTCCCGGCTCGTCGAAGACCTGGGCGAAGGCGTGGCCGGTCACGGGCGGCTCTCCCGGTAGTAGGCCTCCAGCGAGTCCTGGGGCTCGAAGCCGAGGAGCCGGCGGGCCTTGGCGTTGGAGTACTTCCCGTGGGGCAGGTCGGCCATGACGAAGAACACCTCGTTGCGCGAGGGCAGCCGCGCGGTGTCGACCTCGAGGGCGCAGCGGATCGCCCGCGCCGCGTCGGCGAAAGTGACCGAGAAGGGGTTGATGTCCCCCCGTCCGCCCCGTTCGGGATCGGCGGGGTCGGCGGCGGGGAAGGAGAGGAAGAGCATGCACATCACGTGGATGGCGTGGTTGTCGCTGAAGATGCGGCAGACCTCCTGGCCCGCGGCCTTGCTGATGGCGTAGAGGTTGGTGCCGGAGTGGGCGGGCACCTCCTCGACGATGCCGAAGTCGAAGGTGTGGTAGGGCTCGCCGGTGACGGTGAAGTGGGGCCCGGTGTTGATGAAGCGGTCGTGGCCGAGGTCGACGGCGGTGCGCACGGCGTTGTACGTGCCCAGGGTGTTGACGTCCCAGGCGATCTTGCGGTGGGGCCGCAGCACCGAGCAGTTGACGATGGCGTCGCAGCCCCGGGCGGCGCGCCTCACCTGGCGCAGGTCGGCCACGTCAACGCGCATCGTCTCGTGGGGCGACCGCTCCGGCAGCTTGATGTCCGTGATCCGCAGGTCGTAGCCGCGGCCCTCCAGCTCGGAGACGACCCACGGTCCCAGAAAGCCGTTGCCGCCGAGGAGGCAGACCTTCATCGCGTCCTCCGCCGGGGCCGGAAGGCCGGGTAGCTCGTGGAGCGGAAGCGGGCGCCCTCGAACTCCCCCTGCACGTGGAGCACGCGGTAGCCCACGGGGCGTCCCGACTCCACGGCGGAGGCCACGGCGTCGCCCGCCTCGCCCGGGTCCACCGCCATGGCATCCGGATCTTCTCCAGCCTCCGGCAGGTGACCGAGGCGCAGCACGGTGAGGGCGATCTGCTTCGTCTGGGCGAACTCGCGGGCCACGAACTCCCCGAGGCCGGGGGCCATCACATCGGGCTCGGTAGTCGGCCGCGGCCGCCACTCGGGCGTGACCCGCAGGTCCTCGTCGTACGCGGCGAAGAGGTCCAGCGTGCTCACGTGGACGCAGTGCTCGACGCCGGCCGCCGACGCCGCGGTGAGCAGGTTGTAGGTGCAGCGGGTGCAGGCGTCGATCCACTCGGCGGCGTCGGCCGCGGCGCCCGGGGGGCCGGGGATGTGGACCACCGCCTTCATCCCCTGCACGAGGGCGTCCGTGGCCTTGGTGTGGCCCAGCCGCGACTGCACGAACTCGAGGTCCGTCCGCAGGCGCCGCCGGTCGGTCAGCCGCAGGCGGTGCCGCCGCCGCCGCAGCTCGGCGGTGACGGCGCGGCCGAGGGCGCTCCCGGCGCCGGTGACGAGGACTCTCATGGCAGGGCGGCTCTCAGCACAGGCCCGCCTCGCGGAAGGCCGTGTCCAGGGTGCGGAAGGTGAGGTCGGCGGCGGCGAAGGGATCGTAGGCCGGGCGGGCCTGGACCATCTTGCTCACCTCGGCGGTGATGTAGCCCTCGTACCCGGCGCCCTCCATCGCTCGCAGGTAGGCGGTGAAGTCGAAGGGCCCCTCGCCGGGGATCAGGAACTCGTGGGCAGGCGACCGGCCGCGCTGGTCCTTGACGTGGGTGTGGACCGAGTGCGGCGCCAGGACGGCCACCGTCCGGTCCGTGGGCAGACCGAGGACCTCGAAGTGGCTGATGTCGAAGTTGAGCTTGAGGAACTCCGAGTCGACCTGCTGCAGGAGCCAGACCGTCCGCTCGGGCGTGTCGAGGGCGGAGCCTACGTGCGGCTCGAGGGCGATGACGACGCCGGCCGCGGCCCCGTACTCCACGAGCTGTCCCACCCTCTCGACGATGAAGCCGCGCCGCGGCTCCCAGTCGTCCGGGCGGCCGCCGAGGGTGGTGTCCAGGGCGGGGGGAACGCCTCCGGCCGGCGCCCACCCGGCGCACAGGTCGACGGCCCCGGTGAGGCGGCGCCAGTTCTCGTCGTGCTCGCCGCCCTCGGCCAGCAGCGACCGGTGGCCGGCGACCGCCGGCATGTCGAGGCCGTGGTCGTCGAAGAGGGCGCGGATCCGCCGCCGCTCCCCGGCGTCGAGGGTGTCCAGCTCCGTGGACCAGCCGGGGATGACGGTGGGCTCGACACCGGTGAAGCCGAGGCCGGCGAGGTGCCCGAGGGCGTCGTCGATCGCCACCTCGGGCATGCCCCACGTGGAGTAGCCGATCTGCACGGAGGCCGGCTCTACAGGATCTGCTGCTCGAAGTTGGAGGGCACCATGTCGTGGACGTCGGAGTCGCGCAGGGCGGAGGGCGACTGCATCTCCAGGACCGCCTTCTCGTGCAGCTCGTCCATGGTTCGGCAGCCGGCCGTGGCCAGGGTGGAGCGCAGGATCTGCACCACCAGGGGCAGCTTCTCGAAGATCGAGCCGAGATGGGGCACGTACCCGGTGATCCCCTCCTCGAAGAACAGGTCTTTCAGCTGGGCGTAGCGCCGGTGGTTGCGGGCCTTGGCGCTGCCCTCCATCCAGTACTCCTTGACGATCTCGCCGGCGGCGTTGCGCATGAGGTTGCCCGCCGACTCGGTGTAGCGGGCGAAGAAGTTGCCCAGCATGAGGGCGTCGGCCCCCAGGGCCAGGGCCACCGACATCTCGGCGGGCCCCGCCATGCCGCCGTCGGCGATGAGGGGCAGGTATTCGCCCGTGGCGTCGGCGTGGCGGTCGCGGGCCGGGCCGACGCCGAGCAGGGCCGATCCCTGGCCGCGGCCGGTGGCCTTCACCTCCTGGGTGGTGCAGCCCGAGGCGATGCCCATGCCCACCTTCACCGCGTCGGCGCCGGTCTCGGCGAGGAACTCGAAGCCGCGGGAGGTGACCACGTTTCCGGCCACCACCGGCACGCCGCAGGTCGACTTGATCCACTCCACCATCTGCCGCTGGTAGTGGGTGTGGCCGTCGGAGGCGTCGACGACGATGACGTCGACCTCGTGCTCCACCAGGCACTGGACGCGCTCGCGGTCCTCGGGGTGGGTGGAGACCGCCGCCCCCACGAGCAGGCGCTTCTGGGCGTCGATCGACTCGTTGGGGTGCTGCAGGTGCTTGTCGAGGTCCTTCTTGAAGACCGCCGTCTGCAGGATGCCGCCGGCGTCGACGATGGGCAGGAAGCCGCGGCCGAACTTGATCATCAGCCGGTTGGCTTCCTTGAGGTCGGAGATGTCGACGCCGTACTGCACGTCGGTGCGCATGCGCTCCTCGACGGTGAGGGCGTGGTCGCGCCGCACGTCGAAGTCCTTGTCCGTGATCACCCCCAGGAGCCTGGCGTGGAACTCGCCCGTGTCGGTCACCGGGAAGGTGGAGTAGCCGGTCTCCTCCATGATGCGGATCACGTCGGCGATCGTCTGGCGCGGCGAGAGGGTGGTGATGCTGGTCTGGAAGCCGGCCTTGAAGCGCTTCACCCGGCCGATCTTCTCGGACTGCTCCTCGATCGTCTGGCTCACCGGCAGGATGCCGATGCCCCCGAGCTGGGCGATGGCGATGGCCATCTCGGTGCCCGTCACCGCCTGCATGGCGGCGCTCAGGAAGGGCGTGTGCAGGCGCAGGTAGCCGTCGCCGCTGCGGCACAGGCGGGTGGTGAGATCGACGTTGAGGGCGTTGCCGTCGGGGGGCGTGTACCCCGGCAGGATGCGGAACTCGCGAAGGCTGTGAGACGGGCGGTCGAGAACCTTGCTCATGGCTGAGGCGTCCTCCGGCGCGGGGCCGTCGAATATAGAGAAAGAGGGCGAGAATGGGGAGGAAGCCGTACCTTGGAGTGCTTCGTTCAGAGCCGAAACAGGAGGAGTGACATGCCCTATTACATCCGAAACCGCCCCTCCCGCGACGACGTCGCCGTGCCCGGTTTCCTGGTGAGCTGCCTGCTCATGCTGATCGTGGGCGCGGTCCTGGGCATGCTGCTGGCGCCGCAGCGGGGCGAGGTCACCCGCCGCCGCATCCTGCGCCGCGCCGGCGAGGCCCGCGACGGTGTCATCGAGAAGGTCGAGGACCTGATGGTCCACCGCAGCGAGGAAGAGGCCGGCACCGATGAAGAAGCCGCTAGCTGACGGACTGCGGGACCGCCTCGCCGGCGTCGCCGAGCGCGGCCGCGTCCTCGGGCGGGTCCTGAGGGCGCGCGCCGACGTGGCCGCCTCCCGCCGCCGGCTGCGCGCCTCCTTGCGCGAGCTCGGCGAGGAGGTCTACGCCCGCCTCGGCGAGGGCGCCCTGGAGGGCGACCACCGTCTCCTGCTCCTCAAGGAGCGGATCGACGGCCTCCACGACGAGGTCCGCCGCCGCGAGGAGGAGCTGAGCGCCGCCATGCACTCTCCCCGCCCGGCGGCCAGGGCCTCCGCCGCGGCCGCCGCCGACGGCGGCCCGGAGCGCGCCCGGTGATCCGCTTCCTCCTCGGCGTCATCGCCGGCCTGGTGGTGGGGATCCTGCTCTTCGCCCCCTCCGTCCTGGAGGACCTGCCCGGCGACTGAGGGCCCGCGGGTCAGCCGGCCGCCGCCCGTCCGTAGTCGAGGCGGCACAGCCGCGCGTAGATGCCGTTGCGCGCGAGCAGTTCCTCGTGGCGCCCCCGCTCCCGCACCTGCCCCCGGTGCAGCACCAGGATCTGGTCGGCGCTGCGGATCGTCGACAGGCGGTGGGCGATGACCACCGACGTGCGGTCGTGCATCAGCCGCTCCACCGCCTCCTGGATCAGCTGCTCGGTCTCGGTGTCGATGCTCGACGTGGCCTCGTCGAGGACGAGGATCGCCGGGTCGAAGGCCAGGCAGCGGGCGAAGGAGAGCAGTTGGCGCTGCCCCGCCGACAGGCTCGAGCCGCCCTCGGCCACCGGCTGCCCGTAGCCCCGCGGCAGCCGCTCGATGAAGGCATCCGCCTTGACGTAGCGGGCGATGCGCCGCACCCGCTCCGGCGGGATCGCCCCGTCCCCCAGGCGGATGTTGCTCTCGATGTCCCCCGAGAACAGAAAGACGTCCTGCTGCACGATGCCGATGCGGCGCCGCAGGGCGTTCACCTCCCACTCCCGCACGTCGAGGCCGTCGACCCTCACCGCCCCTTCCTGCACGTCGTAGAACCGGCACAGGAGGTTGACCACCGTCGTCTTGCCCGACCCGGTGGCGCCCACGAGGGCCAGGCTGTGGCCGGCGGGCACGGCGAAGGAGACGTCGCGCAGGATCCAGTCCTCCGAGCCCTCGTCGTACTTGAAGCGCACGCTCTCGAACTCGATCGCCGGCGTATCGGCCTCGGCCGCGGCCTTGGGGAGGCCGCCGCCGCCGGCCGGCTCGGTCCGCGTGTCCAGCAGCAGGAAGATGCGCTCCGACGAGGCCATGGCGCTCTGCAGCAGCGCGTAGCGGTCCGAGATGTCCATGAGGGGGCGGAAGAACCGCCGGATGTACTGGAGGAAGGCGACCAGTACCCCCGGCTCGATCCGCTCCTGCAGCACCGAGCCGGCGCCGTACCACAGGATCAGGGCGGTGCCTATCGTGGACACCCACTCGGTGAAGGGGAAGAAGATGGCGTAGTAGAGGATCTCCCGGTCCTCGGCGCGGCGGTAGGGCAGGTGCTCGCCGTCGAAGTCGCGGCGGTTGCGCCGCTGGCGGTTGAAGAGCTGCACCACCTCCATGCCGGTGATGTTCTCCTGCAGGTAGGAGTTGAGCCGCGCCAGCCGCAGCCGCAGCTCGCGGTAGGCGCCCATCGCCTTGCCCTGCAGGTAGAAGGTGGCCGCCGCCACCACCGGGATGACGATGCACGAGACCAGGGTCAGGCGCAGGTCCATGTAGGCCATGAAGCCGAGGATCGCCGCCAGCGTCGCCAGGTCGATGAAGACCGAGACCACGCCCTCGGTGAAGAACTCGTTGAGGGCCTCCACGTCGTTGGTGGTGCGCGTCATCGTGCGGCCGATCGGCGTGCGGTCGAAGTAGCGCATCGGCAGCCGCTGGAGGTGGACGAAGATCCGGCGCCGCAGGTCGCGCATGACCAGCTGCCCCGTCATCTCCGTGACCCGCGTCTGGCCGTACTGGGCCGCGTACTGGACGGCGAGGGAGCCGAAGTAGAGGGCGACGATCACGTAGAGGCCCTCCAGGTCCCCCTTCAGCATGTAGTCGTCGACCCCGATCTGGGTCAGCCACGGACCGAGCTGGCTGGAGGCCGCGGCGGCGACGATCAGGACCAGGGCGGCGGCGACGCGCAGCTTGTAGGGGCCCAGGCAGGCCACCAGGCGCACCGCCAGGCGCAGGTTGAAGGGCCGCTCCTGGATCTCCTCTTCCCGGGAGAGGGGGGTCGGGCTCACAACTGCTCCAGCTCGGCGGCCAGCTGCTGGCGGCGGGCCAGCTCGGCGTAGAACCCGGCGCCGGCGGCCAGCTCCTGGTGGGTGCCGCTCTCGGCGATGCGGCCCTCGTCGAGGACGACGATGCGGTCGGCGTCCCTCAGGGTCGAGATGCGGTGGGCGATGAGGATCGTCGTGCGCCCGGCCATGATCCCCCGCAGGTGGCCGAGGATCGTCTCCTCCGTGTGCGTGTCCACCGCCGAGAGGGAGTCGTCGAGGATCAGGACCCGCGGCCTCGCCAGCAGCGCCCGGGCCAGGGTGGTGCGCTGCTTCTGCCCCCCCGACAGGGTGATGCCGCGCTCTCCGACGACGGTGTCGAAGCCGTCGTCGAAGGCCTCCACGTCCTCGCGCAGGCCCGCCTCCCCGGCGGCGGCGCGGATCTCGTCCTCGCCGGCCTCGTCCACGGCGTAGCCCACGTTGGCCCCCACCGTGTCCGAGAACAGGAACGGCGTCTGCGCCACGTAGCCCATAGCCTCGCGCAGCTCGTCGAGAGGCCACTCGGCCAGCGGCACCCCGTCGAGCAGGACCCGCCCCTCCGTCGGCTCGATCAGCCGCGGGATCAGCCGCGCCAGGGTCGTCTTTCCCGAGCCGACGCGGCCCACGATGCCCAGGGTCGAGCCCGCGGGCACGGTGAGGTCGATCCCCCGCAGCGCCGGCAGCCCGTCGTAGGCGAAGCTCACGCCCTCGAAGCGCAGCTCGCCCCGCACCCTCGAGGATGTCCGCCGCCGCCCCCCGGCCAACTCGGCGCGGGCGCGCACCCCCGCGGCCCCGGCTTCCGGTCCCCCCGCCTCGGGAGCGGCGGCGTCGCGGATCGCCGGGTCCACCGCCAGGACCTCGTTGATGCGGCGGATGGCGACCAGGGCGCGCTGAAAGCGGTCGACGATCCAGCCCATGTGGGAGATCGGCCGGATCAGCATGGTGAGGTAGGCGTTGATGGCGACGAACTCGCCCACCGTGAGGGCCCCGGTGGTCACCGCCCGTCCCCCCAGCCACAGGTTCATCCCCAGGCTCAGGGAGGCGATCAGGAAGGAGAGGGGGCGGTACACGGCGCGGGTCCGGATCAGCCGCTGGTTGCGGTCCAGGTACTGCTGGTTGAGCCCCTCGAAGGCGTCCGCCTGGGCGCCGCCCTGGTCGAAGGCCTTCACCAGGCGGATCCCCGTGAGGTTCTCCTGGACGAAGTTGCTCATGTGGCCGAAGAAGTCCTGGATCGCCCGGAAGCGGGAGTGCACGAGGGAGGCCATGCGGATGATGAACAGGCACAGGAGCGGCACCGGGAGCAGCACCAGCAGCGTCAGCTCCCAGTCGATGCGGCACATCATGACGATGGTGAACAGGAAGATCAGCACCGTCTCCACCACGCCCCGCAGCCCGTACACGAAGAACAGGCGGATCTGCTGCAGGTCGTTCGTGGCCCGCGCCATCAGGTCGCCGGTGCGGTGCTCCTGGTAGAAGGACAGGGGCTGCCGCAGCAGGTGGGCGAAGTAGGCGGTGCGGATGTCGAACTCGATCCAGGTGGCGGCCACGCCCATGAGGCGGCGCATGGAGAAGCCGCCGGCGGCCACCAGCAGGGCGAGGCCGAGGATGCGCAGCACCCGCTCCTCCACGAGGGCGCGCACCTGGCCGGCCGGGGACTCGAGGGCGTCGAAGGCGGCGGCGATCTCGAGGGGGATGAGGGAGTTGGCCGCCTGGGAGAGCAGGATCGCCCCCGCCCCCAGGGCCATGCGACGACGGTAGGGTCGGGCGTAGGGGGCGAAGGGTCCGAGCATCGGGCGAAAGGAAAGCCCCGCGGCCCCGGGAGCGGCCCCCGGGCGGCGGTCTCTCAGGGCCGGCCGGCGATCTCCGGGAAGCGCTCCAGCAGCAGCGGGCGGATGGCCCGCAGGGCCCGGCCCCGGTGGCTGATCGCCCCCTTCTCGTCGGGGCTCAGCTCGGCCATGGCGCGGCCGGCCTCCAGGGAGTGGAACACGGGGTCGTACCCGAAGCCGCCGCCGCCGGCCGGCGCCTCGAGGATGCGCCCCTCGCACGCCTCCTCGGCCGCGGCCGTCCGCCCGTCGGGCGCCGCCGCCACCAGGCAGCAGCGGAAGCGGGCGCCGCGTTCCGGGCGGGGGACGCCGGCCAGGACCCGCAGCAGCAGCCGGCAGCGGCCGCCGTCGTCGAGGCCCTCGCCGCCGTAGCGCGCCGAGGTCACCCCCGGGGCGCCTCCGAGGGCGTCCACCTCCAGGCCGGAGTCGTCGGCGAGGCTGACGCACCCCGAGGCCTCGGCGTAGGCCCGGGCCTTCAGCAGGGCGTTGTCGTGGAAGGTGGCTCCCGTCTCCGCCACCTGGAGGTCCTCCAGGCCGCGTGAGGCCGGCGAGACCGTCTCGATGCCTCTCAGCAGCCGCCGGAACTCGGCCAGCTTTCCGGGGTTGCCCGTGGCGATGAGCACCACGGCGGGACTAGCGCCCCTCGGCCTTTTCCTCGAGGGCGTCCAGCTCCTGCAGCTTGTGGTTGCAGTAGTCGCGCTGGCGGCTGTCCTTGGAGGCCTCCCCGTACCACCTGCGGGCCGGTTCGATCTCGCCGAGATCGGCGTGGGCGTCGGCGAGGACGACCATGGCGGCGTAGAAGTCCTTGCGCTGGCGCATGGCCGCCCTGGCCGCCTGGATCGCCGGGCGGGACTGTCCGGTCCCGAAGTAGGCCTCGGCCAGCCGGAAGTGCGCCTCGGCGTTCTTCGCATCGACCTCGATCGCCTTCTTCAGCGCCGTCACCGCCGAGTCGTAGCGCTGCAGGTGGTTGAGGGTGGTGCCGAGCAGCACCAGGCCCTCGGCGTACTCCGGGTCGACGGCCACCGCCTTCTCCAGGGTCTTCACCGCGCCCTCCAGGTCCTGGGAGGCGAGGCGCACCCGCGCCAGTCCGGAGTAAGCCTGCACGATGGAGCCGTCCACGGCGATCGCCTTCTGGAACATCTCCGCCGCCTTGCGCGACTCGCCGCGCTGGCGGTGGATGCGTCCGAGGGAGACGTAGGGCCACGGGTAGTCGGGGTAGACGACGATCGCCTGCCGCAGGGCGGGAACGGCCGCGTCGGGCTGGCGCAGGCTCAGGTGGCACTGGCCGATCGTGTAGTAGGTCTGGGCCCGGTGCCGGCGGTGCCGGATCCCGAGCTCCCGCGCCGTCTCCAACGAGTCGATCCAGGCCGGCCGCGCTTCGCCTTCGCGGAGGAGGCGCAGCGGGCCGGCGAAGGCCGCATCGAGGGAGTCGATCCAGGCGTCGCCCGGCCGGGTGCGGAGGGACAGCTCCAGATGGTGGATCGCCTCTCCGAAGCGCCGCTGCTGGCGGGAGACCAACCCGCCTCGGTAGTAGAAGTCGGCCAGACCCACGGCATAGCTCTGGTAGCGGGAGGCCCTCAGCGAGTCGATCCAGCTCCGGTGGTGCATTCCGCCCATCATGCCCCGGTAGTTCGAGAGAGGATTGAAGGCCTGGGGCTGCAGCGCCTTGCGCAGCGAGTCCACGTACGAGCGGGCGGCCCGGTCCGGCGGCTTCTGCAAGCCGTGGCGCAGGGCCGCCTGCAAGGCGTCGGCCGCCTTGATGTAGTTGCCGAGGAACCCGTGGGCCCGGCTCAGGGCGTAGAGCGCCACGTCGTACGTGGAGTCGATGGCCGCCGCCGCCTCCAGCTCGATGGTGGCGTTGCGGAAGTCCCTCTTCATCAGGAGGTTGTAGCCGGCGCGATAGCGCACGATCGCCTCGTCCGGCTGGGCGGAGGCCTCGGCCGCCCACGTGAGGGCGGTGATCCCCAGGGCTCCGGCGAGGACACAGATCCGGGTACGGGTGAGTCTGCTCAAGGTCATTTCGGGCGGTTCCGTGCTCGGAAACCTAACCGGCGGCTCCGCCGGTTGTCAAAGCGCCGGAGGTCCCCGTACGTTCCCCGGGGATGCCCTGGTACGAACTGGATCCCTCCTACTGGCTCTACTACGCCGCCGACTGGTGCCGCGACGAGCTTCCGGGCACGCGCACCGGCGCCGTGGGCATCGGCTTCTTCGAGCTCTGC
Organism: Candidatus Latescibacterota bacterium; assembly: GCA_964291625.2. GTDB lineage: Bacteria > Latescibacterota > UBA2968 > UBA8231 > UBA8231 > UBA8231. The sequence continues at coordinate 2,821,974 of OZ220089.1, forward strand.
GCCGAGCTGTGGCCCTGGGTGGTGGCCGGCGCCGCCCTCAGCGCCCTCGCCTCCCACTACCTGCCGCGCACCCGCCTCGGGGCGCTCCTCTCCCGCCACCGGGGCGGCTCCGTGGTCGGCGCCTCGGTCGTCGGCCTGGTCTCTCCCTTGTGCACCTTCGCGGCCATCCCCGTGGTTTCGCGGGTCATGGGGGCCGGGGTCCCGGCGGCCCCCCTCATGGCCTTCCTCTTCGCCTCGCCCCTGATGAACCCCGCCCTCTTCGTCTACACCCTCGGCGCCCTCGGCCTCGAGATGGCCGTGGCCCGCACCGTCACCGCCCTAGCCATCGGCCTGACCGCCGGCTTCGGCACCGCGGCCCTGCAGGCCCGGGGGTGGCTCGCCGATCTCGGCACCGCCCCCTTCGCCGTGGCCGGCGGCTCCGGCCCGGCCGCCGCCGCCGCGCCCGCGCCCGCCCTCTGGCGGCGCTTCGCCCGGGACCTCTCCTTCATCACCCGGTGGTTCGCCCTCGGCATCTTCCTGGCCGCCCTCGTGTCGACCTTCCTCACCCCGGAGATGATCCGCGCCGTCCTCGGCGCCGGGAACCGCTGGTCGGTGCCGGCCGCCGTGGCCCTCGGCGTTCCGCTCTACGCCTGCGGCGGCGCCGCCATCCCCATCGTCGAGACCATGGTGCGCATGGGCATGTCCCCCGGGGCGGCCCTCGCCTTCTTCATCGCCGGCCCGGCGACCAAGCTCCACACCGTGGGCACCCTCGGCGCCGTCTTCGGGCGCCGCGTCCTCGCCTGGTACCTGCTGGTCATGATCCTGGGCGCCCTCCTCTTCGGCTCGATCTACCCATTCGACGCGCCGCTGAAGACGCCTCCCTACGGCGAGCTGCCGCCGGCGCGGTTCTGAGCCGCCGCCGCCGCGGCCGGCCGGCCGCGGCCCTCCTGTGGCTGGCGGCGTCCGCGGCCTCGGCGCCGCCGCCGGCCGACGCCTTCCCCTACACCCTGGAGTGGAACCGCCTGGCGGGGAATCCGCCGCCGCAGGCGGTGGTCGAGGCCGGGGGTCTGGCCATCTTCGCCGAAGCCGGCGGCGCCATCACCGCGGTGCGCCGCCAGGGCGGCCTGCGCCGGTGGCGGACCCGTCCCGGGGGCCCCGTGGGGCCGGCCCTGGCCGCCTCCGGCCAGCGGCTGCTCTTCGCCGACCGCCGCGGGCTCGCCGGGGCCCTGGGCCTGGAGACGGGCGAGCCCCTGTGGACGTTGCGGCTTCGCGGCCGGGGGCCCTGCCGTCTCGCGGTACAGGACGGGCTGGCCGTGGTCCACTGCGGGGACGGGGTGGTCCACGCCCTCGACGCCGCCACCGGGCAGGAGCGCTGGCGCCTGCGCACCGGCCTGCGGCCGCTCTCCGACCCGGTTCTGGCGGAGGGGAAGCTGCTCGTCCCCGCGGCCGGCCGCCTGCTGGCCGTGGACCCGCGCACCGGCCGCCGCCTGGCCTCGCGGCCGGTGGAGGGGATCCGCCTCCTCGCCGCCGGACCCGCGGCCGTCTTCGTCTCCGGCGGCGGCACGGTGCGCGCCTTCGACGGCGGTCTCCGGCCCCTGTGGACGCGCTGGCTCGGCACCGCTCTGGCCGCGGCGCCGGTGCTGCTGGGCGGTCAGCTCTGGTGCGCGGGGGAGAACGGTTTCCTCTATGCCCTCGACCCGCGGCGAGGCGGCATCCGCTGGTCCCTGGACCTGCAGGGGGAGCCGACGGGAGGACCCGCGCCCACCGCCTCGGGCGCCGTCGTGGCCACCGCCGAGGGGGAGCTGGTCGGCGTCGAGTCCGGCGGGCGCGTGCTGTGGCGGCAGCGGCTCTCCGCCGGACCTGCCGTGGTCGCCGCCGGCCGGGACCGCCTCTACGCCGCCGGCGCCGGCCGCCTCCACGCCTTCGCCCCGGCGCCGATGCGGGGGGCCCCGGGCGACACCCTCTGGTGGGAGGCCCGCGCCGGCGGCCGCAAGACCGGCTACGGCTGGCGGCTCTGGCGCGAGCAGGGAGACTCCCTGCGGCTCTCGGAGTACGCCGTCGGCTGGCGCCACGGCTTCGTCGAGCTGCGCGGCGAGAGCGTCCTCGATGCCGCGGACCTGACCGTGCGCCAGGTGAGCCGCACGCGCACCGACGCCAGCCAGGAGCTGCGCACCGCGGTCACCGCCTCGGCGGCCGGTCTGCTCGTCGAGCGCCGCCTCGGCCCCGGGTCGGAACGCTGGACGGTCCCGGACCCCGGCGGCGTCACCCTGGCCGCCGCCGTCCCCCGCCTGCTGGCCCGCCGGCCCCTGCGCCCCGGCCGGAGGGACACGATGCTGGTCCTGGACCCCGACAGCGGCGTCCTGCGCCCCGCGTTCACCCGCGCCGGCACCACCGCCGCTGGCGAGACCCCGGTGACCCTGCGCTTCGGCCCGGCGGTCTCGCCGCCGCCGCCCGCGGCCGGGGACCTGCCCCCGGACCTGCTGCCGGAGCTGGAGGTCCGGCTGTGGCTGGACCAGGCCGGCCGCGAGGTCCGCGCCCGGGCGCCGGCCCTGGGCACGGAGGAGCGCCGCGTCGACGCCGGGCAGGCCCTGGGTTGGAGCCGGCCCGAGCCGCGGGAGCCCCTGCGCCTCGACCGCGAGACGCCGCGGCCGGGGCGGCTCGACAGCCTCCGCATCGGCCTGCCCGCCGCCCTGGGGGACCCGCGGCGGCTCTTCGTCCTCGACGGGCGGCAGGGCCTCTCGGCGGACCCGGCGGGCCCGGTCCTGACCGTGCGCCGGGAGACCCTGCCCGCAGAGGCGCTCACCGTCTCCGAGGTCGCCTCCCGGCCGGACCTCGCCCCGTACCGCGCCCCCTCCCTCTACATCCAGTCCGGGGCGCCGGCGATCCGCGATTTGGCCGCCCGGCTGGTGCCCGACCCCGGGGCGGACAGCCGCGACGCGGCCCGGGTCCTCCACGACTGGGTCCACGACCACATGGAGCCGGCCCCCACCGACGTGCGCTTCAAGACCTCCCTCGAAGTGCTGGAGGACCTGCGCGGGACCTGCTCGGAGTACACCGTCCTCTTCGCGGCGCTGAGCCGCGCCGCCGGCATCCCCGCCCGCGTCAGCGTCGGCTTCGCCCTCTCGGCCGCGGGCGAGCTGGTGCTCCACATCTGGCCGCAGGTCTTCCTCGGCCGCTGGGTCGAGGTCGATCCCTCGTGGAACGCCTTTCCCGTGGAGGCGGCCCACGTCAAGACCGGTCAGGGGCTGCTGCACCCCGCCCACCTGGAGCGGCTCAACCCGCCCCTGGAACTGATCTCCGCCGGCGCCGCCGAAGGGCTGCGGCTGGTCCGCTTCGACGCCGCCGGCCAGCCCCCCTGCCTCGCCGCGGCCGAGAGCCTGCACACGGCGGCGCTCGAGGCGGAACGCAACTTCGAGGACGCGGCCGCCCAGGCGGCGCGCTACCAGCTCGCCGCCCTGCCCCTCAACCGCCGCAGCGCCGCCGCCCTCACCGCCATCGCCGGCTTTCACCTCGACCGCGGCCGGCTCGAGGAGGCGGCCTGGGCCCTCGACCGCCTCCAGAGCCTCGACCCCGCCGCGGCCGACGCCGTCCTCTACCACCGGGCGCGGCTCCACCGGGAGGGCGGCGACCCGTCGCGGGAGCGCGGCCTGCTGGAGGAACTGGTGGAGCGCTTCCCGGAGTCGGACCTGGCCGACGACGCCCTCGCCCGCCTGGCGGCGCTGATCGCCGACGCCGAGGGCTGCCGCCGCGCCCGCCCCCTCTACCAGCGGCTGGTCGAGTCCTACTCAGGCTCCGGATGGGCGTCGGTGGCGGCCTCGGCCCTGCGCCGCTGCGCCGAGCGCGAGGCCCGGCTGCGGGACCCGCCCCCGGCGCCGGTGCTCGTGGACTCTGTTGGAGGGCAGCCTTATCGTTGAACACATGAACGCGAAAAGCCGATATGCCGCCCGGGCGGCGGGGGCCATCGGCCTCGCCGGCCTGGCCGCCCTCCTGGCCGCGGCCTGCGCCGAGCCCGACCCCGAGCCGCAGATCCAGCTCCTGCGCAGCCTGCAGTCCGAGGTCCGCGAGAAGGCGGCGGGCAAGCTCCTCCTCTACGGCGACCGCGTCGTGCCCCGCCTCATCCAGGAGACCGGCTCCTCGTACAAGCGGGTCCGCTTCGAGGTCGCCCGCCTCCTCGGCCGAATGCGCGACCCCCGGGCCACCGACGCCCTCATCCGCCTCCTCGACGACGACTCCTTCAACGTCGCCGCGTACGCCGCCTGGGGCCTGGGGGAGATGAAGGCGAAGAAGGCCCTGCCGTCGCTCCTGCGGTTCACCGAGACGCCCTCCAAGGCTCTTCGCAAGCCGGTGGTGCAGTCCCTCGGCCCCTGCTTCGACGACACCCTCCACGCCGCCCTCGGCGACTCCGTGCGCCGGGTGATCGAGCGCGCCTTCCACGACCCCGTCGCCGACATCCGCATCGCCGCCCTCGGCAGCGCCCGCCACCTCGGGTACGAGGGCATGCTGGAGGGCTTGATCCGCCTGGCCGGAGACCGTGAGGCCAAGGTGCGCCACGTCGCCGTCCAGACCCTCGGCCAGGCCGCCATCGGCCGCGCCCCGCGCTCGCCCGGTCCGCTGGCCGGCGCCGACCGCGCCGCCGTCGAGGAGGCCCTCGTGCGGGCCCTGGGGGACTCCTACCAGAGCATCCGCACCAAGGCGGTCCGGGCCCTCGAGCAGATGGGCCCGCCGCCGTCGGCCGCCACTGGCCTGCGCCGCCTCGCCGAGAGCGGCACCGACGAGGACCGCCGCGAGGCCGGCCGCGCTCTCGACAACCTCGCCGCCGGAGCCGCGGCGCCTGCGGACGCGCAGGTCTCCGGATGACGGAGTCCGCCCCCGGTCTGCGCATCGGCTTTCCCTCCGGCAGCCTGCAGCAGGCGACGATCCGGCTCTTCGAGCGCGCCGGCTACCGCATCGACCTGCCGTCCCGCTCCTACGAGCCCGAAGTCGACGATCCCGAGCTGTCGGGGCTGATGTTCCGCGCCCAGGAGATCGCCGACTACGTCGAGCGCGGCGTCGTCGACGTGGGCATCACCGGCCACGACCTGGTCATGGAGTGCGACGCCGACGTCCACGAGATCGGCGAGCTGCGCTACGGCAAGTCCTCCTCCCGGGCCCTGCGCTGGGTCATCGCCGTGCCGGAGGACTCCTCCATCCGCTCCCTGGAGGACCTGCGCGGCAAGCGCATCGCCACCGAGCTGCCGGGCGTCACCCGCCGCTTCCTCGCCGGCCGCGGCATCGACGCCGAGATCGACTTCTCCTGGGGCACGACCGAGGTCAAGGCCGGCATCCCGGGGGTGGCCGACGCCATCGTCGACATCACCGAGACCGGCTCCTCGCTGCGCGCCAACCGCCTGCGCGTCTTGGAGGTGATGCTGGAGACGACGACCCGCTTCATCGCCAACCACGCCGCCTGGAGCGACGGCTGGAAGCGGCGCAAGGCCGAGAACCTCTTCACCCTCCTCGTCGGCGCCCTGGAGGCCGAGTCCAAGGTGGGCCTCAAGATGAACGTCCCCCGGGACCGCCTCGACGAGGTCATGCAGAACCTGCCCGCCCTGCACGCGCCCACCGTCTCCAGCCAGGCCGACGACGCCTGGGTGGCGGTGGAGATCATCGCCGCCGAGACCGTCGTCCGCGACCTGATCCCGCGGCTCAAGCGCTGCGGCGCCGAGGGCATCATCGAGTACCCCCTCAGCAAGGTCGTCTACTAGGGGCCGCGGACCATGCTCGACCTCGTCCACTACACCTCCGGCGGCCCCCTGGAGGGCCGCCTCGCCGAGGTCCTCGGCCGGCGCGGCGCCATCCCCGCCGCCATCGAAGAGACCGCCGCCGCCATCGTCGCCGCCGTGCGCGACCGCGGCGACGAGGCGGTGGCCGAGTACACCGTCCGCTTCGACGGCGTCCGCCTCACGCCGGGCCGCTTCCGCGTGCCCCAGAAGGCCCTGCAGGACGCCCTGAACTCCGCCGATCCCGCCCTCATGGGCGCCATCGAGCGCGCCGCCGCCAACATCCGCTCCTACCACGAGGCCCAGAAGGCCGACACCTGGTTCCGCGACGACGGCGACGGCGTCGTCCTCGGCCGGCGCATCACGCCCCTGCGCCGCGTCGGCATCTGCGTCCCCGGCGGCGAGGCGCCCCTCATCTCCAGCCTCCTCATGGCCGCCGTCCCCGCCCGGGTCGCCGGCGTCGACGAGATCTGCGTCGTCACCCCGCCCCGCCCCTCCGGCCTGCCCCACCCCGGACTGCTGGCCGCCGCCGGCTTCCTCGGCCTCGACGAGGTCTACGCCATCGGCGGCGCCCAGGCGGTGGCCGCCCTGGCCCACGGCACCGGCACCGTCCCCGCCGTCGACAAGATCGTCGGCCCCGGCGGCCCCTACACGGTCGCCGCCAAGCGCCAGGTCTACGGCCTCGTCGGCATCGAGATGGTCCCCGGCCCGTCGGAGATCGCCGTGCTGGCCGACGACACCGCATCTCCCGCCTTCATCGCCGCCGACCTGCTCTCCCAGGCCGAGCACGGGTCCGGCTTCGAGGCCGTCGTCTGCATCACCACCAGCCGGGAGCTGGCCCGGGCCGTCCAGGGCGAGGTCGAACGCCAGATGGCTGACCTGCCCCGCGCCGAGGCCGCCGCCCGCGCCCTCTCCCGCTACGGCGTCGCCGTCACCGTTCCCGACCTCGAGACCGGCGTCGAGCTGGTGAACCGCCTCGCCCCCGAGCACCTGGAGCTTCTCGTCGCCGAGCCCTGGGAGTGGCTCGAGCGCGTCCGCAACGCCGGCGCCGTCTTCCTCGGCGAGGCATCCACCGAGCCGGTGGGCGACTACTACGCCGGCACCAACCACGTCCTGCCCACCAACGGCGCCGCCCGGTTCTCCTCCTCCCTCGGCCTCGCCGACTTCGTCAAGGCCACCAGCGTCGTCGCCTACACGCCCCGGCGCCTGCGCGCCGCCGCCGCCGACATCACCCGCCTGGCGCGCGCCGAAGGCCTGGAGGCCCACGCCCGCGCCGTCGAGGTCCGGCTCGGAGCGTGGGGCGAGGAGGGCTCGCCGTGAGCGGCGCCCGCAGCGCCCGCGTCGAGCGCCGCACCTCCGAGACCGAGATCGACCTCACCCTCGTCCTCGACGGCTCCGGACGCTGCGAGGCCAGCACCGGCGTCGGCTTCTTCGACCACATGCTCCACGCCTTCACCCGCCACGGCCTCTTCGACCTCACCCTCACCTGCCGCGGCGATCTCGACGTCGACGCCCACCACAGCGTCGAGGACGTGGGCATCTGCCTGGGGCAGGCCCTGGGCGAGGCCCTCGGCGACAAGGCCGGCATCCAGCGCTTCGGCCACGCCTACGTCCCCATGGACGACGCTCTCGCCCGGGCCGTGGTCGACCTCTCCGGGCGCTCCTACCTGGCCGTCAACGCCGCCTTCCGCGACGGCTCGGTGGGCGGTCTGCCCGTGGCCCTCGTCCCCGAGTTCCTGCGCGCCTTCGTCGACCACGGGCGCCTGAACCTGCACGTCGACCTGCTCCGCGGCGCCGACGACCACCACGGCATCGAGGCGATCTTCAAGGCCCTGGGCCGCGCCCTCGACATGGCCGCCCTGCGCTCCGACCGCGTCTCCGGCGTGCCCTCCACCAAGGGCACCCTGTAGGCCCGGCTATTCATTGCGGCAAGGAAGCCCCGGGAGTATCATCGACCATGGAGTGGACATGACCGGTGTAATGACCCAGTGGATGAAGGACAGGCTGGAGCGCAAGCGCGAAGAGGTGCGGCAGCAGGCCTTGCGGGAAGGCCGTGAGGAGGGCCGTGAGGAGGGCCGGCTGAAGGCCTGCAGGGAGGCCAACGCCTGGGCGAGGAAGCAGGGGCTGAATCCCCCGTTCCCGGACTTGGAGGACGATTCCTCCGGCGACGGATAGCGGGGCGGAATCTGGCGCGGCCCGGGCGGCCGACGCCTGGGGTTCACTGCCGATGAGCCAGCAGTAGCAGGGTTCTGCGCGGCACCCTGTAAGCCGCCCGTCGGCACCACCCGGAGGGCGGCTCATTCATTCCCACAAGGCACACCATGGGCAAGCAGGACCGCAGGCGCGACCATCGCCGCAAGGCGGACCCCCGGCCGAAGGCTGACTCCGCTGCCCCCGCGCCCGCCGCCCCCGCGCCCGCGCCCGCCGCCCCCGCCGCCGCCCTCGGGCGGTACATCGCCCGCCCCTGGTTCGCCCCCGCCCTCTTCGCGCTGGTGGCCCTCGTCTACTTCTGGGAGTTCCCTCTCAGCGGCAAGGTCGTCTTCGGCCACGACGTGGGGCTCGACTTCCACCGCGGCAAGGCGCCGGTGGCGGAGAAGCTGCGCGACCTCGTGCCCCCGGCCTGGTCGCCCATCATGGGCGGCTACCCCGTCTCCGAGGAGATCCGCCACAAGTTCTTCCCCACCTACCTCATCGAGCTGTTCACCACCCACCAGCGCGCCGTCGGCTGGCGCTACATCCTCGTCGTCTTCGCCGCCGGCTACGGCATGTTCCTCTACCTGCGGCAGGTCGGCGTCCATCGCTGGTCCGCGCTGTGGGGCGGCCTCGCCTTCCTCTCGGCGCCCACCTTCCTCAGCTTCCCGTACGCCGGCCACTACGCCAAGATGTCGGTCATCGCCCTCTTTCCCTTCCTCCTCCTCTGCGTCGAGCGCGGCATGGACGGGGGCCGGCAGGCCCTCGGCTCGTGGGCCGCCCTCCCCGTCCTCATCGCCATCGGCATCTTCACCCCCCACCTGCAGATGATGCAGTACGCCCTCCTGGGCACCGGATGCTATTCCATCTATAAGCTCGTCCACCTGCGCCTGCGGGGTCTGACCCTCCCCCGCCTGGCGGAGCGCGCCGGCCTCTTCGCCGCCGCCGCCGCCCTCGGCCTCGGCCTCGCCGCCGAGGGCGTCTATCCGCCCTACCTGCACGTCAAGACCGAGTCCAAGCGCGCCGCCGTCCACGACGGCACCGGCCGCACTCCCGACGAGCAGCTCGCCCACGCCCGCAGCTGGTCCCTCCACCCGGAGGAGATCGCCTCCCTCGTCGTCCCCGAGTTCGGCGGCTTCGACGATCCCACCGACCAGCGGAACCGCTACTGGGGCCGCAACCCCATGAAGCTCAACTCCGAGTACTTCGGCATCCTCGTCCTCCTCCTCGCCCTCGCCGCGGTCCCCGGCGCCCGGGCCAGCCCCCTCGTCCTCTTCCTCGGCCTCCTCTTCGCCGCCGCCGCCGCCTTCACCCTCGGCGGCCACACCCCCGTCCACTGGATCGCCTACCACCTCCTGCCCGGCGGCAAGGAGCTGCGCACCATCGGCATGGCCGCCTTCCTCTTCGCCTTTCCCGCCGTCGCCCTCGCCGCCCTTGGCCTCGGCCGCGTCCTGCGCCCCGGCGGCGACGCGCCCATCCTCTCGCGCCGCATCCTCGTCGCGGGCGCCGTCCTCACCAGCCTCTGCCTCGTCATGGCTCTCGCGCCGCGCCTGGTCACCGAGGCCTGGACCGCCCTCCTCTGGTCCGACGCCCCGGAGTACCGCCGCCGCGCCATGACCGCCGCCGCCCCCTGGCTCGCCCGCGGGGGCCTCATCGGCGCCGGCGTCTGCGCCGCCGGCACCGCCCTCCTCCTGCTCCATCTGCGCAGCCGCGTCGGCGCCGGCCTCCTCGTCCTCGGCCTCTGCGCCCTCACCGTGGCCGACACCTGGCGCATCGACCGCCTCTTCCTCAAGTACGAGGACCCGGACCGCCACGCCGACTACCGCCAGGCCAACCCCGACGTGCGCGCCTTCCTGAAGCGGCAGCCCGGCCGCTTCCGCCTTTTCCCCGTGCCCGGCCACGGCTTCCTCAGGGACGCGCGCTACCACCTCGACGGCGCCGACGTGGCCACCGGCTTCGCCAACTTCACCCTGCGCCGCTACGACCGTCTGCTCCAGGAGCTGGCGCCCGTCGAGAGCGTGCTGCGCGCCCGCCACGCGAAGAGCCGCGAGGTGCGCTGGACCGACGGCCAGATCCTCGGCGCCGCGCGCCCGATCCTCGATCTCATGGGCGCCCGCTTCCTCGTCACGCCGCGCGCCGTCGAGCTGCGCGCCGAGGCCTTCCCCGAGGTCTTCGCCGGCCGTGAGCTGCGCCTCTACGCCAACGAGACGGCCCTGCCGCGGTTCCACCTGGCTCCCCACGCCGAGGTCCTGCCCGGCGAGGAGGAGGTCCTGACCGCCCTGCGCGAGGGCCGCTACGACCTGCGCCGCACCGTGTTGCTGGAGGAGCCGCCGCCCATCGACCTGCCCGGCCCCGGGGCCGATCTGGGCGGCGACCGCGTGACCGAGGAGCTCTACGACTACCGCGAAGGGATCGTGCGCCTGCGCGTATCCGCCGCGGGCCCCCGCCTGCTCGTGGTGGCCGACAACTACCATCCCCACTGGCGGGCCCTCGTCGACGGCCGGCCTGCCCCCCTGCTGCGCGCCGATTACGTCTGGAAGGCGGTCCCCGTGCCGGCGGGCGAGAGCGTGGTGGAGCTGCTCTACCGCTCGCCCCCCGTGGCCCGGGCCCGCGCCGTCGGCGCCGCCAGCGCCGTCATCGTCCTGGCCGGGGCGGTCGTGGCCCTGCGCCGGCACCGGTTCCGAAGTGGGGTTGGGGGTTGAACCCGGGGCCGATGTACCCTACCTTTGAAACTCTTGGGCCGGTACCCCCGCCAGACCAAGAATTCGCTTGACACCCCATAGGAGCCGGTGATATTATGGAGCGAATACTCACTGAATCCCCGCATTACGTCAGAACTTTTCTGCAGAAACCAGGACAGGGACCGGGCTCCCTGAGGAGGAAGAAGATGCAGCGCAGGAATTACGCAGCCCTTTTCGCCGCGCTGGTGATCGGCTTCGGGGCCATCGACGCCCACGCGGCGGAGGTGCTCAGCGTCACCATCGACGCACCTGCCGACTCCGGCACCGTCCTCGGCATCGACGGTGCCTTCACGGTGACGGCCATCGTCGAGGACTACACGGCCTTCGACGGAGACGGCGTGATCATCGCCCTGGTCTCCGGCTCCGGCACGGACGGCGCCCTCGAGATCGTGGGTGACGGCACGACGGGCGGTGGCAAGACCACGGACCCGGTGACCGCTCAGGTGGTCGACCACCCAACCGACACCCAGATAAATGCCGGTCGGACCGGTGCTGACTTGGGTGTGCAGGGCGGCGCTGGCATCGTTGCCGTCCGTATCCAGAGGCAGTACGGGAATACGGACTCGGCGCACCACATCGGTGGCGACGCCACCTCCGTCAGGGTCGATCCCAACCAGGAGCAGGTGACCTACGTCTGGAACAGCAAGATTCACGTCTCCAGCACCGAGGCGAAGGAGATCCGGGCCATCGCGGTGGCCGTCGACCAGACTAGTTCGACTGCGACTCCCGCCGTCACGACGGCTGATGCGAATACCCCCAACGCGGCCATGTCCTCCGATGCTCCGGGCAACGTGCAGTTCGACTTCGACGCCGAGCGCCCCGTTCCGCTGACTGGCCTGATCAACGTCGGAACTTCGGGCGACCTGCCTACGGTTGTGCTGAGCGACGACGGAGTCGGCGATGTCGTCAGGACCGAGGTGGCCGGCATCGGGGACCAGTTGCGCTTCGACGTCGTCGTGGGTCCCGCCAATATGCGCCTCCTCACCCGGCAGAACCACTCGGTCGTCCTCGGGATCAACGACCACACGGGCAAGGAGCTCAAGGCCTACCCGGTTTCCCTTGAGGGGCGTCGGGCAGACACCCTGCAGGTGCGGCAGAACATCGGCGAGGGCGACTTCGGCGATCTGGTCGGCGCCCAGGACGCCGCCACCACCGATCATGTGCAGCAGTTGAGCGCTCCTCCAGTGGCGCGGAACTCAGCCACGGCCTACCTCGTCGATCCGCTGGGCAACCGCAGCAGGGATGTCGGCCAGACTGTGGACTGGGCGAGTGATACGGACCAGGTAGGTGGTCCCGACGCCGACATCCCCCACCTCCTCGACGCCAAGAAGCCCGTCATCGACGGTGTCAGCGGCAAGGATTTCGTCGCCACCGGCGGCGACACCTTGGAGATCGCCAGTCCTGACACCGTCACCGACGGCACCCAGAATGATGGCATCGACGTCAATCCCGACCCCGTGTCGGACGACCTGAACCCGATCGTCTACAAGCTCCACGAGAAGCTCAGCGCCTTGAACATCGACATCGGCGGCGTCGTCCTGAAGGTCACCAACAAGGAGACTGCGGTAAACCAGTGGGAGATCGACGACTCTGACAACGTGGTTGAGTCGATGGCGGGTGATCCTCTCGCCGTCGTCCCGGATACGGTGCTGACAGACAGCGACGATGCCCTGAACAACGCCAAGGACGACCGGGTTCGTCTCATCTTCTCGGTCGGAGACGATCACAAGGTTGCCTCCATTGAAACCCAGAACCTCGGGGGCACGGCGGATGCTCGCGATCAGCAGGGTGCCACGGTGCTTCGGCCCGCCGCCCTCCCGACCGGTGATCTGAAGACGGGCCTCAAGACGATCAAGGTTTCGGGCACAGACTACGCCGGCAACACCGGCCCGGCGGCCGAGCGCGCGGACGTCTACGTCGACGTCGACAATCTCGCGTTCAATGGCCTCTTCCCCCATTCCGATGATGTGACCACCATCGAGGAGATGAGCACCTCGGACGTGCGGTTCGCTCTCAGCGAACACGCCGACAGCGTCCTGATCTCCTACATCTACCGGAGCGGACCGGACAGGCTCAGGCCGGGCGAGGCCAAGACAAGGGCCCTCGTAGGTGGCGAGTTGCTGGACTTGGATGAGCAGGTCATTCCCGCCACCGAGTTCATCCACGCTGGCAGGAGTGACACTGGTCTCGTTGACGACTCCAAGTACCAGTTGACCCTCCTCGGCGCCGACTTGGCTGGCAACTACAGCCTCACCGACGCCGGCGTGATGACCTACGACACCAACTACGTGGTGCCGCCGATCAACTATTTCACCGTCTCTTCCAATCCGCCCGGCGGGACCAGGACCGACGGCAAGAACGCCGACGGCACCGACAGCGGTAAGTGCAAGCTCGCTGGTTGCGGTCAGGTAGCGGCCCACAAGGATCCGCAGTTCACCGTCACGGTGAACGCCTGGAACAAGGACAAGGTGGCGGCCCTCGCCTACGGCAAGGTGAACTACAACAACGACGCGGTCGTGACGCTCTCCGGCGGCTCTGGTGAAGGTCTGACTCTGTCGGGCAAGGGTGTGGTCACGGAGGGCATGCCCTCAGGCGTGGCCCGTCTCACGAGTGACGCCTGGGGCGTCGGCAGGATCGGAGATGTGATCTCCTGGAAGGCCGACGTCAAGGTGAATGCCAAGAAGGCTCCTGAGACTCATTCGGTGAAGGTTGAGGATCTCACCAGTGATCCCGACACTTCCTTCGTCGGCAAGCTCGACTCGGTCCTGGTGATCAAGGACGCCGGCTACAACAAGATAGAGGTGACGGTCAACGACACGGTTCACCTTCACTCCCAGTTCAGGGTCGACCTGAGGTACATCGACGCCTTTGGCAACACGGCTACCAACGCCGACAACTACGTGGAGATCGGCACTTCGGTTCTCGGAGTGGAGGTGCCGCAGGGCGCGGTTGAGGTCAAGGATGGCGCGGCCTCCTTCTTCGCCCGCAGCAACGAGCATCTGGGTGACTTGTCATTCACGGTGCGGAATGTCACAGGTGGAGTCACCACCGTCGTAAGCCATAGCGTGACGGTCATCGAGGCCCCGGTCGTATCCGATGACGGCGGTGACACGGGCGGTGACGATGGTGACACGCCGGATCCGCGTCCGGACGCCCCCGACCATTTGGTTGGAGAGGACTACAAGGGCGCGCTGGGCGAGGGTGATCAGGGCGGGTTCGTCATGCTCACCTTCGACCTGTCGGCGAACCACTCCACCATCGACGGCTACCGCATCTGGCGTGACGTCACCGTCACCCAGGGAGTCGACGACGACGGTAATGTCGTCGAGTTGTCCGAGCCCACGATCAAGCCAGTAGCTTGGGGCAGCGTGGATGCCATCCCTGGCGTTGACGTGATGCGCGTCGTGGTCGCCACCCTCGACGGAGACGCCACCTTCTACGGCGTCACCGCCGAGAGTCACGGTCTTGCCAGCGATGTCACCCGTACCGGCGGTGGCGACGATGGTATGGAGGACGACGACGGCATGTCCGACGACGGTATGGAGGACGACGACGGTATGGAGGACGACGACGGCATGGAGGACGATGGCGCCGAAGACGACGGTATGGAGGACGATGGCGCCGAGGACGACGGTATGGAGGACGATGGCGCCGAGGACGACGGTATGGAGGACGACGGTATGGAGGACGACGGTATGGAGGACGACGGTGGTGAGGACACTGGTGAGGAGACCGGTACCGACACTACCGCCACGGACAACAAGCGCGCCTTCACCGTCACCCAGTCCGTCTCCATGCCTTACGAGTTGATGGCCGAGACCATGGTCCGGAGCCGGGAGGCTGCCCAGGGCAACCTGGAAGGCCCGGTCTTCGCCACGCTGACCCCGGAGGCCCTGGCCTTCCACGAGCGCGGCGGCCTGGTTCCGAGCATGAAGTCGGTCGGGAGCGAGTTGACGGATCACATCACGCGCACCGAGGAGGCCGTGCGGGCCATCGACGACATTCCGCCCGCCCCGGTTACCTGGGTCCGTGCCATGGACACTCCGGGTGACGCCGGTGCCAGCATCACCATCGACTGGACGCGGTCGATCGACGACCGCATCCTGACCTCGGTTGTGCCGCAGGCGATCGGTGAGAACGGCAACATCTTCACCTCCGCGGGCGTGGAGGCTTACAACATCTCGCGCCGCATCGGCGAGGGCGCCTGGCAGCTGGTGGGCGAGGCCCCGGCCGGTTCCTCCTCCTGGGAGGACCTGACCGCCGCCAACGGCGTGCGCTACACCTACAAGGTTGAGCCCAGGGATCTCGAGCAGGTCACCGCTTCGGAGATCGAGAGGTCGGCCATGGCCATCCGCAACACCGTCGTCGACGGCGACGGCAACCGGATCGTCGGGCTCTTCGGCGCTGACAACCGCGTCGACTACGACGACTTCTTCATCTTCGCCGACCACTTCGGTCTGACCGCCGAGAGCGACCTCTACGAGGCCGCCTTCGACATCATTCCGAACGACGTCATCGATGTCGACGACTTCTTCGCCTTCGCCGAGAGCTTCGGCAAGGAGGTCGCCGGTATCGGCAAGGCGGTGCCGACGAAGGCCGGTCTGAACAGCGAGGCTCGCTTCTACATCGACAACGCGGCGGCCGAGCTGCCGCGCGTCGGCGAGGAGATGTCTCTGCTGGTCAGCCTGGCGGACTTCGCCGAGGTTCGGGGTTACGGGTTCACCGTGAACTTCGACAACAGGTACCTCGAGTTCGTCGAGCCGCGCTTCGAGAACAACCCGCTGGGTGAGGCTGGTCTGGCTCAGCCTCGGGTCATCGCCAACGCCGACGGAGAGATCCACATCGCCGCCTTCGGCGAGACCGTCAGTGAGGGCGATCTGGGCGTCACCCTGGTCTTCCGGTCCATCGAGGAGATCGAGGAGAGCCTGGTCGAGGTCATGGCCGGCGGCGTGCAGGACGGCAGCTACGGGTTGAACCGGATCACCGATCCGGTCGCGATTCGGGTCGAGACGCGTCCCGAGGTCTACGCCCTCGAGAACAACTTCCCGAACCCCTTCAACCCGGAGACCACGATCAAGTACCAGTTGCCGGACGCCAACGAGGTCACCCTCGAGGTCTTCAACATGCTCGGCCAGGTCGTGCGGACGATGGTCGACCGCGAGTTCCAGAACGCTGGCCGCTACAGTTACCAGTGGGATGCCACCAACGACAGTGGGCAGCCCTTGTCCTCCGGAATCTACTTCTACCGCGTCACCGCGGGCGGGGAGTTCCAGAGCCACAAGAAGATGCTGCTCCTGAAGTAGGAGGCAGGTTCAGTTCCGCTGTAGTTTGAAGATGGGATCCCGCCCCAGGGCGGGGTCCCATCTTCCACATTCACCCGTTACTTCGAACACCTAACCAGCCCGGGCCCAGGAATGCTGATTCTGCGCAAGGCAGCACCGATCGCCGTAGCCCTTTCCCTCGCCGTGGCGGGCGGGGTCTTCGCCGGGGACAACGAGAACGCGACCTTCACCCTCGTGGGCGAGATGTCCGTCTCCGATGTGGGGGCCGACGAGAGGGTGAGCCTGGAGGTTGCCGCGGAGGGTTTGGTGGGGGTAAAGCAGTTGGAGGTCGTTCTGCAGGTCTCCGACGCCGCCCACTTCAACCTGAGTTCCGCCCGACTCGCCCTCGGGGGTGCCTTCGAGGATGTCCAGACCTTGCAGACACCCGGCCTCGTGGAGGAGGGGACGGACAACCAGGTGCGTATGGCCGCCGCCGTCACCCCGCCGGACCAGGTCGATGGGGAGGCGTCCCTCACCTTGTCGGTGAAGACCTCCGATAGTTTCACGGCCCAGACGGAGGCCTCCTTGAGCGTGGCCCTGATCTCCATCGGCCCGAGCCGGGAGGACCGCGACGAGTTTACCGCTGAGAGTCTCGGCCTCTCGGTGACGATCAACCCGCCCCCTCCGCCGGTGACCGAGCCCACTCTGACCGCCTCCACGGCCACCGACGTGAGCGCCGACTACTCGGCCCTGGAGATGGGGTCCTCCGCCGACGGCAGTGACGGCGAGGTCGCCTTGGGCGTCACCTTTGCCGACGCCACGGGTGCCGCCGCGGCCGGGCAGACGATCACCTTCACCGTGAGCAACGCCGGCTCCGAGACGGTCCATGTCCTCGGCGAGGGGTCCCTGGCCGGGGGCGAGAGCCTCGAGGTCAGCGTCGACACCGACGCCTCCGGGGCCGCCTCCATCACCCTCGACGCCGAGGGCGACAAGTTCGCCGGCAGTACCAGCGCCTCGATTTCGGCCGCCACCAGCGCCCCCAACACCGAGGGGGTGTCCAGGGATCTGAGTGTCGACTTCAGCGTCACCTGGGACGTTCCCGTACCCGCCGAGCTCGCCAGCTTTGCCGGTGAGATCGTCGGCGAGGACGAGATTCTCCTGCGCTGGGGGGTCGCCGCCCAGACCAACAATCTCGGCTGGGAGGTCTACCGTAGCGTGGACGGCCAGGTCTATGAGCGCGTGGGCGACCTGGTTCCGGGCGCCGGCACCAGCGACGAGTTCCGCACCTACGAGTTCGTCGATGTCGATCCGCCGGCTGCCGATGTGGTCTTCTACTACCTGCGGCAGATCGATCTGAACGGCGCCGTCAGTCGCTCCGAGACCATCGAGGTCGTCTTCGCCACCGGACTGGGGGAGCAGGTCGTACCGCTCACCAGCGCCCTGGGGCAGAACTACCCCAACCCCTTCAACCCGGGCACCACCATTCGCTTCGACCTCGCCGAGGGGTCCTTCGTGACCCTGCGGATCTACGACGGTCTGGGCCAGCGGGTGCGCACCCTCACCGAGGCAGCTCTGCCCGCCGGCAGTTACGGCAAGACCTGGGACGGGCGTGACGCGCGGGGTATGAGAGTGGGCAGCGGCGTCTACTACTATGAGCTGCGCGCCGGGTCCTTCGTCTCCATGAAGAAGATGACCCTCATACACTAGAGAGAGTCGATGCCCGGGCCGACAGTGGTCGCGGAGCACACGGCCGCCGGAACCCGACCGGGATCCGGCGGCCTTTGTACATTAGAGACATGGCTCGTCTGAAGGTCCTGTTCTTCGCCTCCTGCCGTGAAGCCGCCGGCCTCCGGGAGACCGATGTCGTGCTCGAGGGTCCCAGTACCGTGGCCGGACTCCTCGACACACTCTGCCGCCGGCACCCGTCCCTGGGGCCTCTCTCGGGCTCCCTGCAGGTGGCCGTGAACGCCGAGTACGCCTCCCGCGACGCCAGCCTGCGCGATGGCGACGAGGTCGCCCTCATCCCGCCCGTCAGCGGCGGCTCGGGCGACCTCTTCCGCATCGTCACGGAGGCCATTGCCGTGGACGCCCTGCAGGACCGGGTGCGGGCCCCGGGCGACGGGGCGGTCGTCACCTTTTCGGGCACGGTCCGCAACCGCACGGGGGAGGTGGAGACCTCCTACCTGGAGTACGAGGCCTACCCGGAGATGGCGGAACGCGTCATGGCGCGCCTGGCCGAAGAGGCCCGGGAGCGCTGGCCGGTGGGCCGGATCGGCATCCTGCACCGCGTCGGCCGCCTGGAGATCGGCGAGATCTCCATCCTCGTGAGCGTTGCCGCCGGTCACCGGCGCGAGGCTTTCGAGGCCTGTCACCACCTGGTGGACCGGCTCAAGGAGGAGGTCCCCATCTGGAAGAAGGAGGTCGGCCCCGACGGCCAGTATTGGGTCGAGGGTCCGGCCGTCCGGGAGGCGCCGGCGCCATGATCCTCAACTTCGGATGGATCCGGCCCGGCCGCATGGCCGGCTTCGGCCTTTCGGGGGAGCTGACGGCGGCCAATCTCCACACCCTGGAGAGCGCCGGCGTGGGCGCCCTGGTCTCCCTTACCGCGCAGGCCGTGTGGCCGGAGCCGCGGGGCCTGCGCTATCTGCACCTGCCGGTCCGGGACATGTCCGTCCCGGACCCCGGGCAGATCGACCGTTTCCTGGAGTTCGTCAACGCCGCCGAGAGCGACGGGCTGGCGGCCGCCGTCCACTGCCGGGCCGGGCTGGGGCGCACGGGCACCATGCTCGCGTGCTATCTCGTGGCCCGGGGCGCGGACCCGGAGGACGCCCTGGAGGAGGTCCGCCGCCGCCGTCCCGGGTCGGTGGAGACCCCCGGCCAGGAGGCGGCGGTGCGCGCCTGTGCCTGGCGGTTGCGCGTTTCGAGCTGACCGCGCGCGGGGCATCCGAGCCTCGCGGGGCCGCGGCTCATCCATCGAGAGGGGAGGGCTTCTTGCATGGATACTGGATTCCCCACCTGCCTGAAGTGCGAGCAGGGTGTGCTGGTGCCGCTGTCCGACTACGGACGCGAGGGCGCCGCAATCCACTACAAGGCCTGGGTCTGCACCTATCCGGAGTGCGGATACAACCTCCGCATCGACAACGGCGAGCTCAGCGTCGGCAAGGAGGTCCGGGAATCCTGGAAATAGCCTCCTCGCGGGCCTCCTGATGCGGCGCTGGCTCTTCGCCGACTGGGGGCTCAAGGTCGGCGCCGTCCTGTTGGGGGGCTGCCTGTGGCTCTACGCCGTCAGCGGCCACCCCTTCAGCCGGGAGTTCGCCATCCCCCTGGAGGTCGCCGATCCCGCCAACCCCACCGGCGGCTCCCCCATCGTCCTGGCGAGCCGGCCGCCGTCCACGGTGCGCGTCGTCGTCAGGGGCGTCGGCATGGACCTGCTGCGCACCTCCGCCTCCGACCTGGAGCTGAGCGTCGCGCCCAGGTGGTCCCGGGAGCTGGGCACCCTCACGGTCCGCCTGAGGCAGGACCAGGTGAAGATCAACACCGAGTACGACATCGTCGTCGAGAGGGTGGTCGAGCCCCGCGAGCTCAGTCTGCAGGTCGACCGGCGCGCCGAGCGCAGCGTACCCGTCCGCCCGAGGGTCGGCCTCCGGATCGCCGATGCCTATACCCAGGTCGGCGGTGTGCGCGTCTCCCCGGATTCCGTGCGCATGGTCGGACCCGCGAGCCAGGTGAGGTCCGTCGACGGCATCGAGACCGACTCCCTCTTCGCGGAGGATGTCCGGGCCGATGTCGACCGGACGGTGGCGGTCCGCAAGCCGGAGGACACCATGATCACCCTCATCCCCGAGCAGGTGAGGGTTACCATCGACGTGCAGGAGCTGGCCGAGTACGAGATCCACGATGTGCCCGTCGCCGTCCGCGGGGGCCCCGAGGGCGCCGCGGCCAGCCCCGCCCGGGTCACCGTGCGCGTCCGCGGCGGCGCCGACCTCATCGGGGCCCTGGATCCCGAGACCGACCTCGGCCTCTACGTGGAGTATGCCGCCGGCCGGCTCCCCATCAGGATCCCGGGAGACCGCCTCTACGAGGTCCGCCAGATCGTCCCGGCCGACGCCGAAGTCCTGCTGCCCTGAACGAGTGACCCTCCTCGGCCTCGAGACCTCCTGCGACGAGACCTCCGCCGCCGTTCTCGACGACGGCGGCAGCGTCCTCTCCAACGTAGTTCTGTCCCAGCAGGATCACGCCGCCTACGGGGGGGTGGTCCCGGAACTCGCCTCCCGGGCCCATCTGCGCACCCTGCAGCCCGTCGTCGAGCAGGCCCTGCGGGAGGCGGATGCCTCCCTGGACGACCTCCAGGCGGTGGCCGTCACCTTCGGCCCCGGTCTTGTGGGCTCCCTCCTCGTGGGGGTCAACTTCGCCAAGGCCCTGGCCTGGGCCCGGGGGCTGGAACTGGTCGGCGTCCATCACCTGGAGGGCCACCTGTTCTCCGCCCGCCTCGGCGGCGACGGCCTGGAGCCCCCCTTCGCGGCCCTCCTCGTCTCCGGGGGGCACACCGAGCTGATCCACGTCCGGGCCTGGGGCGACTACCGCTGCCTCGGCCGCACCCTCGACGACGCCGCCGGGGAGGCCTTCGACAAGGTCGCCCGGCTCCTGGGCCTGCTCTCCTCCACCTCGGCCGTGCACGGCGGGCGGGTCGTCTCCGAAGCCGCGGAGAGCGGTGATCCCCGGGCCGTCGACCTGCCCCGGGCGCGGCCGGACCGGGAGGGCCTCGACTTCAGCTTCAGCGGCCTCAAGACGGCGGTCCGGCGCCGGCTCGCGGACGGCGGCGGGGCGGGACCGTCCACCCAGGACGTGGCCGCCTCCTTCCAGGAAGCGGTGGTCGACGTCCTCGTGGGCCGCACCGAAGAGGCCGTGGACAAGACCGGCGTGGAGCGGGTCGCCCTGGTCGGCGGCGTGGCCGCGAACCGGCGCCTGCGCCAGCGGCTGCGGGCAGCCCTCGACTCCCGGGGGGCGGCCCTCTTCGTGCCCGAGCCGGTGCTGTGTACGGACAACGCCGCCATGATCGCCGCCGCCGGCCGCTTCCGTCTCCTCCGCGGCGAGGGCGGCGACTTCGGGCTGGACGCCCGCCCCCGTCCGCCGCTGCCCGGGCTGGAGGCGTGACCGCCCCGGGATGGTCCCTGGACGGGGTCTGGCTCTGGCTCCTGCTGGTTCCGGTCCTCGCCTGGCTGGGCCGCTGGATCTACCGCCGCACCCGGCCCTCGGTCGACCCCGCCTCCGGGCGCCTCCTCTGGATCCTGCGGGGCTCGGCCCTGGCCCTGATCCTCCTTGTGCTCGCCGAGCCGCTGCTCTCCTGGTTTGCCAGGAGCGCCCGCCGGCCGGTGGTCGTCGCCCTCCTCGACACCAGCGCCTCCATGAACGTCGTCGAGCAGGGGAGCAGCCGCCTCCACCGGGCCGCGGAGGTCCTCGGCGGCGGCCTGCGGGAGGATCTGCGCGACGCCGTGGTGCGCGGGTTCTCCGGGCGTCCCTATCCCCTCTCTCTCGACACCCTCTCCCGGGTCGCCGCCGCCGGCTGGTCCACCGACCTCGCTGCCGCCCTGGTCTCCGCCGAGGACGCCGTCCCCGGGGGCCGAACCCTGGGGGGCGTGCTGCTGATCTCCGACGGGCGCCACAATCTCGGGGAGGACCCCGCCGCCGTGGCCGCCGCCCTCGGCGTGCCCGTCCACGCTCTTGGCACCGGTTCCGGCGAGCCGGCGGCGGACGTGCAGCTCCTCTCCGCCGCGGCCCCCGACGCCGCCTTCGCGGGGCGCCCCGTCCGCCTGCGTCTCTCCCTGCGCAGCTGGGGATACCAGGGGCAGGCGGCGCAGGTGAGCGTCTCCACCGAGGAGAAGGAGCTCGTCCGCTCCCGGGTCGTTCTCGGCGCCGACGGCCAGGTGCTGCCCGCCGACCTCGAGTTGCCGCCCCTCGCCGCGGGTCCGCACCTGCTCACGGTCGCCGTCGGCGGCCTCGGCGGTGAGGTGACCGCGCAGAACAACCGCCGGCTCCTGTCCCTGCACCTGCGCCGGGACCGCCTTCGCGTCCTCCTCGCCGCGGGAGGTCCCGGCGCCGAGGCCGCCTTCCTGCGGCGCGCCCTGGCCGCCGACTCCTCCCTGCAGGTGACCGCCCGCATCCGGCGGGACGACCGCTCCTTCTACGGCGGCGGGCCCCTCCCCGGGAGCCTGGAGGGCTGGGACTGCCTGGTCCTGGTCGATCCGGACGCGGATCTGGCTGGCGCTCTCGGCGGCCTCGAGGGATTCCTGCGCTCGGGGCGAGGGCTTCTCGTCCTCGCCGGGTCCCGCTTGCTGCGCGCTCCCGGGCCGCTGGAGCGCCTGCTGCCCCTCTCCTGGGACCGGCCCCCCGTCATCGAGGTCACCGGAGATCCCGTGGAGGCGGCTGCCGAGGGCCGCGGCCATCCCCTGGGCCGGTTGCTCGCACAGACGACCGCCGCCGGGGACTCCTGGCGCGGCTGGCCGCCCCTGGCGGGCACCCTCCGGGCGGGCCGTCCGGGGCCCGGGTCCCGCCTGCTGCTGCGCACATCGGCGGGGGACCCGGTGCTGGTGGCCGGCTCCGTGGGGCCCGGCCGGGTGCTGGTGGCCGCCGGCACCGGCTTCTGGCGCCTGGATCTGCTCGCCGCCGGCCTCGGCGAGCAGGCGCGGAGCCTGCGCGCCTTCTGGCCCGCCGCCGTCCGCTGGCTGGCCGCCGCCTCGGCGGAGGGCCGGGTCCGCTCCTCCCCGGAGAGTCCCGTGTACCGCGCCGGCGAGCCCGCCGCGGTGGTGGCCGAGGTCTACGACGAGCTCAACCAGCCCGTCGATTCGGCCCGCGTCGCCATCCGCCTGGCGCCCGGCGGCCGGGAGTCGGCCATGGAGCCGGCAGGGGCCGGCCGCTTCCGCGCCGCCTGGACCGGTCTGGAGGCCGGAGAATACACCTATGAGGTCGAGGCCTCCCACGGGGGGGCCGGCCTCGGCCGCTCCGGGGGGCGCTTCGTCGTCGAGAGCCACTCGGTGGAGGCCGTGGACCTGCGCGCCGACCCCGGTCTCCTGGCCGGGATCGCCGCCGTCAGCGGCGGCGAGTACCGGCCCCTGGAGGGCTGGCGGGACCTGCGCGCCCGCCTGCGCCCGCCGCCGCGGGTGGTCCCCGAGGAGCGGCGGCTGTCCGTCGAGGTCGACCAGTACCTGTGGCTGTCGCTGGCCGCCCTTTTGCTTGCTGGGGAGTGGGTGATCCGCAAGCGAGGAGGGATGCTGTGACCGCACGGGTTGTCTCAACGCGCCGGCTCCGCCCTACGGCCGCCGCTCTCCTGGCCGTCCTCTGGGGCCAGGCCGCGCCCGCGCCGGCGCGGGTGATTGTGAGCGAGGTCCTGGCCGATCCCGCCGGCAGCGAGCACCACGAGGAGTTCGTGGAGCTGCGCAACACCGGCGCCGAGTCCGTCGACCTGGCGGGTTGGCGCCTCGGCGACGCCCACGAGCTGGACGCCCTCGTCGACGCCGGCTCCGGCACCCGCCTGGCCCCCGGGGCCTTCGCCGTCGTGGTCGACGGCAGCTATGGCGGCAACTCCGCGGCCTACGACTCGGTGCAAAGGTGGGCAGGAATCCTTACTATTGAGGACAGGTCCTTCGGCCGCGCCGGTTGGTCCAACTCCGCTCCCGAGACGGTCCTCCTGCGCGATGCCCACGGCGCCTTGGCCGACTCTTTCACCTACGATCCCTCCGAGGGGATCGCCGGCCACTCCTGGGAGCGCCAGGGCGGGGAGCCGCCCGCCTGGCGGGTCTCCTACCTCGCCGGCGGCACCCCCGGGCGGGCCAACAGCGTCGACCAGGCGCCGGCCGCCGGCGGCCTCATCCAGATCGAGGCCCGGCCCGACCTCTTCGGCGGCCGCTTGGAGTTGCTGTGCCGCCTCCCCGCGGCGCCGGCCCTGCTGGCGGTCACGCTCTTCGATGCCGAGGGACGCCGGGTGGCGCGGCTCTCCGACTGGCGCCCTGCCGCCATCGAGACGCGCCTGGCCTGGGACGGACTCGACGCCCGCGGGAGTCCCGCCGCCCCGGGGCTGTACGTGGTCTTTGCGCAGGCGAGCGCCGGTGGCCGCATCGCCGGCGGCAAGCGGGTCGTGACCCGGCGCTGAAGCACCCTGGGAGGCCCTCCCCCGGTCCTCCTTCGTTCCCCTTGCCAAAGGTCCCGTCCATCCGGGGCGAGCAGGGCATCCACATGGCCGAACGCCCAGATCCCCTCGTGGCCAGGAACAAGGGCTTCCACATCACCGGTGTGGTGCTGGTCGCGCTGGCCGCCTTCCTGGTGCTGAGCCTGGCCACCCACAGTCCCCAGGACCCGCCCAACTCGAGCCAGGCCGGCCAACCCGCCATGAACCGCGCCGGGTGGCTCGGCGCCCACGTCTCCTACGGTCTGCTCACCGCCGTCGGCTACGCCGCCTACGTCCTGCCCCTCCTCTCCGTGCTGTGGGCCTGGAACCGTTTCCGCCGCGGCCCGTGGAAGCCGTACGCCGCCCGTTCCCTCGGCATCGCCGGCATCGCCCTCTTCCTCTGTGTCGGTTCCGGCCTTCCCGACTGGTCCCGGTACACCGCCTTCGAGTGGGGGGGGTGGCTCGGCACCTGGACCAGCGCCGCCGTGCTCGTCCCCTTCACCGGGCGGATCGGCTCCGCCATCCTGCTCATCGGCCTCCTCGGGGTCTCCCTGGTGCTGGCCACCGACATCGATCCCCGTCGCTGGGCGCAGGCATGGGCCGAGTGGCGCCGCCGCCGCCGCAGTCGCCGGCCCCGGGAAGAAGTGGAACAAGACCTCTGGGAGGAGGAGCCGTCGGA
The DNA here is from genome assembly GCA_964291625.2 of Candidatus Latescibacterota bacterium. Classification (GTDB taxonomy): domain Bacteria; phylum Latescibacterota; class UBA2968; order UBA8231; family UBA8231; genus UBA8231. The sequence continues at coordinate 2,846,744 of OZ220089.1, forward strand.
ACCCCTCGAGGGGTCCGGACGTCCCCCGGCTGCCGGCGAGGAGGGGCCGGGAAGGGAGTCGCCGATGGCGGTCTCCATGGACCCGCCCCCGGAGCGCCCGGCACCTTCGCCGCCCCCGGAGGAGCCGCAGGAGCCCGAAGCGCCGGGGAGGCCCGTGGCGCTCATGGAGGCGGATCCCGTGCAGGAGGTCGTCCCTCCGGAGGACGGCGCCGCGCAGGATCCGCCCCTCCCGGTGGTGGAGGAGCCTCCGCCTTCGCGGCGGGTCCGCAACGGGTCCGCGGGCAACGGCCGTTCGCGCTCGGCACGTCCTGGCCCTGTCCCCGGGGGCGAGTCTCCGGAGTCCGGGGATTCCGCTGCCGGGGGCGCCGCGGCCAGGCCCCGCCCCCGGATCCGCCGCTACCGGCCCCCCGGTACGAAGCTGCTGGATCCGGTGCCGGCCGACCGCGGGCAGGTCGACCGCGAGACCCTGCTCGAGAACGCCCGCGTCCTGCAGGAGGCGATGGCCAACTTCGACGTCATGGGGAAGGTCGTGGAGGTCAGCCCCGGTCCGGTGGTGACGCGCTACGAGGTGGAACCCGCCGCCGGCGTCAAGGTGGGGCGCATCTCGGCCCTGGCCGACGATCTCGCCCGGGTCATGAGCGCCGAGGGGATCCGCATCCAGGCCCCGGTGCCCGGCAAGTCCGTCGTCGGGGTGGAGATCGCCAACCACGGCCGCGAGACCGTCTACCTCCGCGAGATCGTCGAGTCCCGCGCCTTCCGCCGGGACGATTCCGAGCTCGCCATGGCCCTCGGCAAGACCATCTCCGGCGAGACCTACGTCACCGACCTGGCCAGGATGCCCCACCTGCTGGTGGCCGGCGCCACCGGGTCGGGCAAGAGCGTCTGCATCAACACCCTGATCTGCAGCCTCCTGCTGCGCGCCTCGCCCGACGAGGTCCGCCTCCTGATGGTCGATCCCAAGGTCGTGGAGCTGACCATCTACAACGACATCCCCCACCTCCTGGTGCCGGTCATCACCGAGCCGAAGAAGGCCGCCGAGGCCCTGCGCTGGGCCGTGGCCGAGATGGAGGCCCGCTACCAGCTGCTGGCCCGGATGGCGGTGCGCAATCTCGCCGACTACAACGCCAAGGTGGAGCGCATTCTCGCCGAAGGGGACGGCGCCGAGGGTACCGCCGAGGGCGAGGAAGTGCGCAAGCTCCCCTACATCGTCATCGTCATCGATGAGTTCGCCGACCTCATGCTGACCGCTCCCGCCGACGTGGAGGCCTCGCTCATGGGCCTGGCCCAGAAGTCCCGGGCCGTGGGCATCCACATCATCCTCGCCACCCAGCGCCCCTCGGTGAACGTCATCACCGGCGTCATCAAGGCCAACTTCCCATCGCGCATCGCCTTCCTCGTCGCCTCCAAGACCGATTCGCGCACGATCCTCGACATGAACGGCGCCGAGCGCCTCCTGGGCCGCGGCGACATGCTCTTCCTGCGCAGCGGCCATGGCGAGCCGATCCGCATCCACGGCGCCTTCATCTCCGGCGAGGAGACCGAGCGCCTCGTGGAGCAGATCCGCAACAGCGGCTACCAGGCCGAGGAGGTGCAGGTGTTCTCCGCCCGCGGCGGCTCGGGGGAGGACGCCGGCGACCGGGACGAGCTCTTCGACGAGGCCGTCGCCATCGTGCTGGAGTCCAAGCAGGCGAGCACCTCCTACCTGCAGCGGCGCATGAAGGTGGGTTACTCCCGGGCCGCCCGGCTCATGGACGAGCTCGAGCTCGCCGGCATCGTCGGGCCCGCCGAGGGGGCCAGGCCGAGGCGCATCCTCGCCGAGGGCGGAGGCGACCCGGCCGACGAGGAGGCTTCGTGAGGGTTGCGCCCTTCCTGTTGGCCGTGGTCCTGGCCGCCCCGTGGCCGCCCTCGCCCGCCGCGGCCGTCACCGGCGACGAGATCATGGAGCGGGTCCGCGACCGTTTCGCCAGGGCCCGCACCTACGAGGCCCGCTTCGAGAAGCGGTTCTACTGGGCCGTCCTCGACAAGCGCGCCACCCGTCAGGGGCGGATCTATACCCACCGGCCGGGGCGTTTCCGCGTGCAGCTCGAGGGCGGCGACCTCGTCGTCGCCGACGGCGAGGCGATCTGGGCCTACAGCAGGACCAACGAGCAGGTCATCGTCTCCCCCTACGACGGGGGGGTGCTGCGGACGCCGTGGGAGGTCCTCGTCGAGTACGCGGACGGCTACCGTCCCGTCGCCGTGGAGCGCACCGACCTCGACGGCCGCGAGGTCTACATGCTGACCCTGCAGCCCACGGAGGATGTGCCTCCCGCCCTCCGGCTCAAGCGCATGCGCCTGTGGGTGGAGGAGAGAGGCTGGCGTCTGCTGCGCATCGAGCAGGTCGAGCCCAACGACGACGTGAGCACCTTCATCCTCAGCGGCCACCGCCGGGACGGCCGCCTCGACGACGACCTCTTCCGCTTCACTCCTCCCGAGGGCACCGAGATCATCGACCGCCGGCCCGCGGTCGAACCCTAGAGATGACCCTCCTCCGCCGGTCCCTCCTGGCCGCGGGCGCCGCCGTTCTCCTCCTTCCCGCCGGCGCCGCCGCCGAGCCCCTCTGGGTGTTCTTCGCCGACAAGCCCGGCGGCCTCGGCGAGGCCCTCGTCTGGCCCGAGCCCCGCCGCGTCCGCCCCGGACCCACCCTCGACGCCGGTCTCGACCGCCGCTACACCGCCGCCGTCGAGGCCCTCGGCCTGAGGGTTCGCGCCCGTTCGCGCTGGTTCAATGCCGTGAGCGTCGACGCCGGCCCGGGTCAGGCGGAGAGCCTGCGCGGCCTCTCCTTCGTGCGCGAGGTGCGCCCCGTGGGCCGCTGGCGCCGGCCCTCCCCGGCCTGGCCCGCGGAGCCCCCGCCCGGGCGCCTCGCTCCGCGCCTGGCCGACCTCGATTACGGTCCCTCCCTGGCGCAGGTGGCCGCCGTCGACGTCCCCCTCCTCCACTCCCGCGGCCTCCTCGGCGAGGGGGTGCGCGTCGCCCTCATCGACGCCGGTTTCAACTGGACCGCCCACGCCGCCTTCGCCGGCCTGAGGGTGGCCGCCGCCCGCGACTTCATCAACGGCGACGACGAGGTCGGCGACGAGTCCGGACAGCCGGTCACCGGGGATGAGGCCGCCCATGGGCAGAACCTCCATGGCACCGGCGTCCTCGGGGTCATCGCCGGCAACGACCCCGGCCGCCTGATCGGGGTGGCGCCGGCCGCCGAGTACCTGCTGGCCAAGACCGAGGACGTCACGCCCTCCGAGGGCGGCGTGGCGAGGGAGCTGCCCATCGAGGAGGATCGCTGGGTCGCCGCCATCGAGTGGGCCGACAGCCTCGGCGCCCGCGTGGTCAACGCCTCGGTCGGCTATACCCGCTTCGATGACGGCACCGGGTACGACTGGGAGGACCTGGACGGGGCCACCGCCCTCACCAGCCGCGCCGCCGAGCTCGCCGTGGCCCGCGGCATCGTCGTCGTCGCCGCCGCCGGCAACGAGGCCCTTGGCGACTGGCGCTACGTCACCGTGCCCGCCGACGCCCCCGGGGTCATCGCCGTCGGTTCGGTGCACCCCTGGAGCGGGGAGATCGCCGCCACCAGCTCCCGCGGCCCCACGGCGGACGGTCGCATCAAGCCCGATGTCGTCGCCCCGGGCCAGGGGGTCGTCACCGTCTCCGGCCGCGCCGCCGCCGCGGGCTCGGAACCGTTCTCGGTGCGCGAGTACTCCCAGGTCTCCGGCACCTCCTACGCCGCCCCCATCGCCGCCGGCGTCTGCGCCCTGCTGCTGCAGCAGCATCCCGACTGGACCCCCGAGGACGTGGCCTCCGCCCTGCGCTCCACCGCCGTCGACCTCGGCCCGGCGGGGCCGGACACCCTCTACGGCTGGGGGCGAGTCGACGCCGCCCGGGCCAGCGGCCTGGAGGCTCCGAGGCCAGGGGCCAGCGCCGCCTTCGCGCCCTTCCCCAACCCCGCCCGCGGCCTCTCTCCCACCGTCCACTTCCCCGTCGACCTCGCCGGGGCCGAAAGCCTCTCCCTGCGCCTCTTCGACGCCGCCGGCGCCCTGGTCCATGTCATCGACCGGCGCCGCCTGCCCGCCGGGACCTATCACCTCCCGGGGCTCGCCCTCTCCTGGGAGGTGGGCGGCGACTTCGCCTCCGGCGTCTACTACTACCGCCTGGAGGGCGACTCCTTCCGCCGCACCGGCAAGATCGCCGTCCTGCGCGGGCTCTGAGAGGGCCCCCGCCCTTTGGCAGCCCTCGGGGCCGCGCCGTACCTTCTCCCGCCGTGAAGCAGCCCGCCGCGCCATCCCGCGACAGATACCGCAGCGAACGGCGCCAGCGCTTCGCGCGGCGAATGCGCCTGATCCGCTGGGGGGTGATCGCCGGCTGCGTGGTCGGCGGCGGCGGCGTCATGGTCTGGAGGCTCGCCAGTTTCACCGGCGGCTCGGTGGGCAAGCTCGAGGAACTGCCCGACCTGCTGGGCCGTCTCCAGAAGCCGATCCGGTGGAGCGTCCCCGAGGACGGCGGCGTCCGCTACCTGCGCTTCTTCCACGGCTATCCCGGAGAGGGCCGCAAGTTCGTCCTCGTCCGGGTCCACATGGAGGCGCGCCTCAAGATCGGCTATCCCGTCGTGCCCCGGTGCTTCGAGCTGGTCACCGACGACGGCACGCGCTACTACCCGATGTCGCGCTCGCCCATGTTCACCCGCCTCGGGGACCGCTTCCGCCTCGACCGCGACGAGACCATCGACGAGGAGCTGCTCTTCGAGATCCCGGAGGAGGCCCGGGCCGAGAGGCTCACCTTCGAACGCTACCACGAACCCGACGACTGAGGAGCGAATCCATGGCCGCCAACGAAGAGATCCTGTTCGACTGCGCCGAACGGCTGGAACGGCTCCGGGGGTATCTTTGACCTCGACCAGCGCCGGCAGAGCCTGGCCGAGCTGGAGCGGCGCATGGGCCAGGGCGACTTCTGGAGCGACCGCCGCGCCGCCGAGGAGGTCTCCCGCCAGGCCCGCGGGCTGAGGGGCGTCATCGAGCCCTGGGACGGGCTCAGGTCCCGCCTCGACGACCTCCTCGAGCTGCGCGAGCTGGCCGCCGCCGAGGAGGATGCCGGGACCCTGGCCGAGGTCGAGGCCGAGGCCGCAACCCTCGGCGGGGAGTTGGACCGCCTCGAGTTCCAGGCCATGCTCTCCGACGAGGACGACCCCAAGGACGCCATCCTCGAGATCCACCCGGGCGCCGGCGGCACCGAGGCCGCCGACTGGGCCGGCATGCTCATGCGCCTCTACGGCCGCTGGATCGAGCGCCGCGGCTTCGAGTCCGACCTCATGGACCTGCAGCCCGGCGACGAGGCCGGCGTCAAGAGCGTCACCCTCGAGATCCGCGGCCCCTACGCCTACGGCCATCTCAAGGCCGAGGCCGGCGTCCACCGCCTCGTGCGCATCTCGCCCTTCGACGCCAACAAGCGCCGCCACACCTCCTTCGCCAGCGTCTTCGTCTACCCCGAGGTCGACGAGATCCCCGAGGTCGAGCTGCGCGAGGAGGACCTGCAGATCGACACCTACAAGGCCGGGGGCGCCGGGGGGCAGCACGTCAACAAGACCTCCTCGGCGGTGCGCATCACCCATCGGCCCACGGGGATCACCGTGCAGTGCCAGAACGAGCGCTCCCAGATGAAGAACCGGAGCACCGCCATGAAGGTGCTGACGGCGAGGATCTACGACCATCACAAGCAGGAGGAGCGCGAGAAGATGGAGGCCGTGGAGAGCACCAAGAAGGCGATCGACTTCGGCAGCCAGATCCGCTCCTACGTCTTCCAGCCCTACACCATGGTCAAGGACCACCGCACCGGCCACGAGTCGGCCAACGTGCAAGCCGTGATGGACGGCGACATCGACGGCTTCATCGAGGCTTTCCTCACCGCCGACCGGACGGCCTAGGGCCGTGGGCTACGAGCTCTTCGTCTCCCGGCGCTACCTGCAGTCCAAGCAGCGCCCGGGGTTCCTCTCCGTCATCGCCTTCATCGCCACCGGCGGCGTCGTCCTGGGCGTGGCCGCCCTGATCATCATGCTCTCCGTGACCAACGGCTTCACCGGCGAGGTGAGGGCCCGCCTCATCGGCATGAACGCCCACGTGAGCGTCTGGCGCTACCACGGCGACCCCATCGCCGCCGCCGACACCCTGGCCGACCACCTCGCCCGCCGTCCGGGGGTGGCGGCCACGGCGCCCATCGTCGAGAGCAAGCTCGTCCTCGCCAACGCCGAGGACGACATGGACGGCGTCGTCGTCTGGGGCGTCGACCCCGGCAGCTTCGCCGGCGTCTCCGACCTGCCCGCCCACCTGTACTACGGCGACGACGGCGAGATGCACTTCCAGCCGCGGCCGGAGGGCGGCCCCCCGGGGATCATCCTCGGCCGCTCCCTGGCCAACCGGCTGCGCGTCGGTCTGGGAGACGTGGTCTTTCTCCTCTCCCTGCGGGAGCAGTCCCTCGAGGACGTCATGATCGGCGGCCTGTCGCCGAAGGTGCGGTCCTTCGTCGTCAACAACCTCTTCGAGAGCGGCATGTTCCACTACGACGACAACTACGCCTTCATCTCCCTGGCAGAGGCGCGCGAGATCCTGGGCGTCGAAGGCGCCACCAACATCCACCTCCGCCTCGACGATCTCGACGCTGCCATCAGCGTGCGCGAGGAGCTGGCCGAGCAGCTCGGCTACCCCTACAGGGTCTCCGACTGGACCCAGCAGTTCCCCGAGCTGTTCCATTGGATGGAGCTGGAGAAATGGGTGATCTTCATCGCCCTGAGCCTGATCATCGTCGTCGCCGCCTTCAACATCACCTCCATCCTCACCATGTCGATCCTCATCAAGACGCCCGAGATCGGCATCCTCCGCGCCATGGGGGCGCGCGCCCGGGGCATCGGCCGCGTCTTCCTCTACCAGGGGCTCTTCATCGGCCTCGTGGGGACCTTCCTCGGCTGCCTCATCGGCCTCGCCGTCTGCCTCGTCCAGGACCGCTTCCGCATCGTCTCCATCCCCAGCGACATCTACATCATCAGCTCCCTCCCCGTGGACATGCAGCCCCTCGACTTCGTCCTCGTCTCGGCCGTGAGCGTCACCATCTGCCTGCTGGCGGCGGTGCTGCCGGCCCGCAAGGCCGCCTCCCTGCAGCCGGTGGAGGCGATCCGCTACATCGTGTGAGTGCCGTGGAGACCATGGCCGCCGGACATCCGGCCCCGGCCCCGGGGACCCCCGTCCTGAAGGCTCGCGAAATCCGCCGGGTCTACCCCGCGGGGACCGGGGCCCTGGCGGTGCTCAAGGGCGTGGACCTCGACCTCTTCGCCGGCCAGACCCTCGCCGTCACCGGGGCCTCCGGCGTAGGCAAGAGCACCCTCCTCCACATCCTCGGCACCCTCGACCGGCCCACCGCGGGCAGCCTGGAGATCACCGGTGTCGACGTCCTCTCCCTCGACGACCGCGGCCTCTCCGACTTCCGCAACCGCCACGTCGGTTTCGTCTTCCAGTTCCACAACCTGCTGCCCGAGTTCACCGCCCTCGAGAACGTGATGATGCCCGCCCTCGTCTCCCGCCTGGCCGGCGGCGGGCGGGAGCGCGCCGAGTCGCTGCTGGAGCAGGTCGGCCTCCGGGACCGCATGTCCCACCGCCCCGGACAGCTGTCCGGCGGCGAGTGCCAGCGCGTGGCCGTGGCCCGGGCCCTGGTCATGTCCCCGCTCCTGGTGCTGGCCGACGAGCCTTCCGGCAACCTCGACCACGAGGCCAGCGCCGGTCTCCACGAGTTGCTGCGCGACCTCGCCGCCACCCGCGGGCAGACCTTCCTGGTCATGACCCACGACCGCGACCTGGCGGCCAGTCTCGACCGCTCCGGCGAGCTCGTCGACGGCCGGCTGAGTCTCGACTGACCATGCAGTGCGAGTCCTGCGGGAAGCGTGAGGCCGCCGTCGACCTCACCATCGTCTCCGGCGACGGCAAGCGCAGCCTGCAACTGTGCCGCCGCTGCGCCCGGCAGGAGAGCGGCGACCGGCCGAAGGCCCCGGCCAAGTCGGTCACCAAGATCAACGTCGTCCTCGGTCATCTCGCCGTCGAGAGCCAGGATGCCGAGTGCCCCGACTGCGGCCTCACCTACGAGCGCTTCCGCAAGAGCGGCCGCCTCGGCTGCCCCGCCTGCTACGCCGCCTTCGGGGCGCCCATGCGCCGGCTCCTGCGGCGCATTCACGGCGCCGACTCCCACGTCGGCCGCCAGGCCCGGCCTTCGGGGGCTCCCGCCACCGCCGCCGGCGGCGACTCCGATCGCCGCGACCCCGGCCGTCTGGAGCAGTTGCGCCGCGAGCTGCAGCGGGCCGTCGAGGAGGAGGCCTACGAGAAGGCCGCCGAGCTGCGGGACCGCATCCGCCGGAGCGCGCCGTGAACCTCGATCCCCTGATCGGCGCGACCCCCAGCTGGATGGGCGGCGGGGACGACGCCGACGGCATGGTCGTCAGCAGCCGCGTGCGCCTGGCCCGCAACCTCGCCGGCTATCCCTTCCCCGGGCGCATCAAGGCCGAGCAGCAGCAGCAGGTGATCGAGCAGGTCCTGTCCGCCGCCAGGGACAGCGCCTCGTTGGGCGATGCCACCTACTACCCCATGGGCCCCCTCGGCCACTCCGAGCGGCGGCTCCTCGTGGAGCGCCATCTCATCAGCCCCGCCCTGGCCGAGGACGACGGCGGCGGGGTCCTGTTCAACGGCGACGAGTCCCTCAGCGTGATGATCAACGAGGAGGACCACCTGCGCCTGCAGGCCATCCACCCGGGCACGAGGGGCCGCGAGGCCTGGGCCGCCGTCTCCTCCTTCGACGACGAGCTGCTGGGGGTCCTCTCCTGCGCCCACGATCCCGGCCTCGGCTTCCTCACCGCCTGTCCGACCAACACCGGCACCGGACTGCGCATCTCCGTCCTCATCCACCTGCCGGCCCTCGTCCTCACCGAGGAGATGGAGCGCGTCCTGCAGGGGCTCGGCCAGCTCTCCTTCGCCGTCCGCGGGGTCTACGGCGAGGGCTCCAACGCCGCCGGCAACCTCTTCCAGGTGTCGAACCAGGCAACCCTCGGCGCCGACGAGGACGGGATCGTCGACTCCCTCATCGCCATCACCGCCAGGCTGATCGAGTGCGAGCGCGACGCCCAGGAGGCGCTCATGGAGGAGGCGCGGGCCCAGGTGGAGGACAAGGTCTGGCGGGCCTGGGCCCTCCTCGGCAGCGCCCGCGTCCTGTCGAGCCAGGAGCTGATGAGCCTGCTGTCGGCGGTGCGCCTGGGCCGCACCCTCGGCCTCGTCGGCGGCGTGACCTCCAGCTTCCTCAACCACCTGATGATCGCCACCCAGCCCTCCCATCTGCGGGCCGAGGCCGGCACCGACCTCGAGGCGGAGGAGCGCGACATGCGGCGCGCCGACCTGGTCCGCCGCAGGATGGCGGAGGCCGAAAAACCCTGACCCGGGACCCCGGCCGGGGACCATTGACACCGATTGGACCCCTCCGTAGCTTGCCTTTCGATCGCCTGATAAACCCCGGAGGTTGTTGTAAATGAACAACATGTTCACCGACGGCGTGAAGCGGGTCATGCAGTTCGCCCGGGAGGAATCCGCGCGCCTCGGGCACAACTACATCGGGACCGAGCACCTCCTGCTGGGCATCATCAAGGAGGGCAAGGGGCGGGCGGTCACCGTCCTCACCAACCTGGGGCTCAACCTCGACACGGTGAAGCAGTCGGTGGAGGACTACGTGGCCACCTCCGGCGGCACCATGACCATCGGCGAGGTTCCCTTCACCCCGCGGGCCAAGCAGATCCTCGAGGTCGCGGCCAACGAGGCGAAGGAGATGAAGACCCAGTTCGTCGACGTCGAGCACCTCCTGCTGGCCCTGCTCAAGGACAAGGAGGGCGTCGCCGCCCAGATCCTCGCCGCCTTCGGCGTCGACTACAAGACGGCCATGGAAGAGACGGTGGCCGTCCTCGAGGGCAAGACCACGGGGCAGAGAGAGAAGGGCAAGAAGAGCAAGACCCCCTTCCTCGACCACTTCGGCCGCGACCTGACCCAGTTCGCCCGCGAGGGCAAGCTCGATCCCGTCATCGGCCGCGAGAAAGAGATCGAGCGGGTCACCCAGATCCTCTCCCGCCGCAAGAAGAACAACCCCATCCTCATCGGCGATCCCGGCGTCGGCAAGACCGCCATCGTCGAGGGTCTGGCGCAGCGCATCGTCGAGAAGCGCGTGCCCCAGATCCTCCTCGACAAGCGCCTGGTCACCCTCGACATGGGCGGCGTCGTGGCCGGCACCAAGTACCGGGGCCAGTTCGAGGAGCGCATCAAGGCCGTCCTCAACGAGCTCCACCAGACCCCCGACGTGGTCATCTTCATCGACGAGTTGCACACCATCGTCGGCGCCGGCAGCGCCGAGGGCACCCTCGACGCCTCCAACATGTTCAAGCCGGCCCTGTCCCGGGGCGAGCTCCAGTGCATCGGCGCCACCACTCTCGACGAGTACCGCAAGTACATAGAGAAGGACGGCGCCCTCGAGCGCCGCTTCCAGTCGATCATGGTCGATCCGCCCTCGGTGGAGGACACGGTCGAGATCGTCAAGGGCCTGCGCTCCAACTACGAGAGCCACCACCACGTCACCTTCTCCGACGAGGTCGTCGCCTTCGCCGTGCGCCAGTCCGACCGCTACATATCCGACCGCTACCTGCCCGACAAGGCCATCGACATCATCGACGAGACCGGCTCCCGGGTCCACCTCTCCCGCCTCAGCCCCCCCGACGAGATCGGGCGCCTGGAGGCGAAGATCCAGGAGATCGACCGCAGCAAGATGGAGCACTCCGAGAAGCAGGAGTTCGAGGAGGCCGCCCGCCTGCGCGACAAGGCCCACAACCTGCGCGAGAGTCTCCAGCAGAAGCGGCGCGCCTGGGAGGAGGAGGTTCGCAACGAGGTCGTCGAGGTCAGCGAGGACGACATCGCCGAGGTCATCTCCTCGGTCAGCGGCGTGCCCATGCAGCGCCTCGCCGCCAGCGAGAGCGAGCGCCTCCTCACCATGGAGGCCGACCTGCGCAAGCAGGTGGTGGGGCAGGAGCAGGCCATCGCCACCGTCTCCCGCGCCATCCGCCGCAGCCGCGCCGGCCTGCAGGATCCCAAGCGGCCCATCGGCTCCTTCTTCTTCCTGGGCCCCACGGGCGTCGGCAAGACCTACCTGGCCGCCAAGCTCGCCGAGTTCCTCTTCGGCGACGAGGAGGCCCTCGTCACCGTCGACATGTCCGAGTACATGGAGAAGTTCTCCGTCTCCCGGCTCATCGGCGCCCCTCCCGGCTACGTCGGCTTCGACGAGGGCGGCCAGCTCACCGAGCGCGTGCGGCGCCGGCCCTATTCGGTGCTGCTCCTCGACGAGATGGAGAAGGCCCACCCCGACGTCTTCAACATCCTCCTGCAGATCCTCGACGAGGGTCGGCTCACCGACAGCACCGGGCGCAAGGTCGACTTCCGAAACACCGTGCTCATCATGACCTCCAACGTCGGCACCCGCGAGGTCGGCTCCGGCGGCGTCTTCGGCTTCCAGAAGTCCGACGAGGAGTCGATGCAGGCGCTCATGGAGGAGAAGATCAACGACTCCCTCAAGAAGACCTTCAACCCCGAGTTCATCAACCGCATCGACGATACCGTCATCTTCCACGCTCTCACGCGCGAGGATATCGCCCAGATCATCGACATCTTCCTCGCCGAGTACAAAACGCGGCTCGCCGACCGCGACATCCAGTTGCGGGTCACGCCGGGAGCCAAGGGTCTCGTCGCCGAGAAGGGCTTCGATCAGACCTACGGCGCCCGCTACCTGCGGCGCACGGCGCAAAAACTGCTCGAGGACCCCCTCGCCGAAGAGATCCTCCAGGGGCGTTTCGGAGAGGGCAGCCGCATCCGCGTCACCAAGAAGGGAGAGGCCCTCGTCTTCGACGAGGAGGGCGAGCTCGCCGAGGCGACCGCCGCCAAGGCCGGGGAGAGGAAGTCCCAGGGAGCCGGCTGAGCGGCTGTGATTCCGCCGGCCTTCAGCCCCAGACCCACGGCCGCCCTGTCCGCCGACACCACGCAGACAGGGCGGTTTCGTCGAGGGTAACGACAATCACGGGCGGTGAGCTACCGGGGCCGCCGCCCCCTCGAGGGAGACCAACGATGGTCATGTCCCCATTTGCCCGGATCCCCGATCCAGCCTCCGCCATCCGCCGCGCCGCCCTTCTCTGCGCCGCTTTCGTCCTGCCCGCCCTGGGCCAGCCCACGGTCGAGGAGATCGAGATCCAGGGCGGCCTGCGGCGTGTCGCCGAGTCCCTGGTCCTCACCACCATCGGCCTCGAGCCCGGCGTCCACCTCTCCCAGGACAACGTGCAGGAGGCCGTGCGCGCCCTCGACGCCCTGCAGGTCTTCTCCGACATCCAGCTCTGGGCCGAGCCGGGAACCACCCCGCAGGGGCTCAAGCTGATCGTCGTCGTCGAGGAGTACCCCACCCTCGAGGCCCTGCGCTTCCGCGGCCAGGACGAGATCGACGAGGACGACATGGAGGAGGCCCTCGACCTCGTGGTGGGCCAGGTCGTCGCTCCCAAGGACGTCGCCCGAGGCCGCCAGCGCATCCTCGAGATGTACGGCGACAAGGGCTACCTGCGGGCCGAGGTGGAGGGCCAGCTCTTCGACGGCGACGAGGAGGGCTCGAAGGTCCTGCAGTACGACATCGAGGAAGGCGACAAGGTCAAGATCGCCGCCATCGAGGTCCTCGGGAACGAGGCTTTCGACGACGACCAGGTCCGCAAGCAGATGGAGACCAAGCCCAAGCGCTGGTACCGCAAGGGCGAGTTCCAGGCCGAGGTCTTCGCCGAGGACAAGCAGCGCATCCTCGCCTTCTACCGCTCCGAGGGCTACCAGCAGGCCGTCATCCTGCGCGACAGCATCTACTACGACGACAGCCGGCGCCGCCTCTACATCGACCTCGAGGTCGACGAGGGGCGCCAGTACTTCGTCCGCGACCTGGCGTGGGAGGGCAACGAGCTCTTCACCGACGACGAGCTGGCCCGCGAGATGAAGGTGGAGGAGGGCGACATCTTCCAGTACTCCGCCACCGAGCTGGCCTTTCTCGCCAAGAGCGCCTACTACGAGCGCGGCTATCTCGACACCGAGGTCATCCCCCACGAGCAGATCCTCGGCGACAGCATCGACGTCACCTTCCAGGTCTTCGAGGGCGAACCCTGGCGCATCCGCCGCATCGACTTCGCCGGCAACGTCAAGACCCGCGAGAAGGTCCTGCGCCGCGAGCTGGCCATGCGCCCCGGCGAGATCTTCAAGTCGAGTCAGCTCCAGGAGAGCCAGCGCCGCCTCTACATGCTCGGCTTCTTCAAGGAGGTGCAGGTCCAGGATCAGGCCAGCGCCGCCGGCGACAACAAGCAGATCGACCTGACCTTCAACGTCGAGGAGCAGCGCACCGGCGCCGCCTCCATGGGCGCCGGCTACAGCGACACCTACAAGCTCGTCGGCAACATCGGGCTGCAGATCCCCAACTTCCGCGGCCTCGGGCAGAGCCTCGACTTCAACTGGGAGTTCGGCACCCGGCGCAAGCAGTTCCTCATGGGCTTCACCGAGCCCTGGCTCTTCGACACGCCCACCAGCACCTCCGTGCGCGTCTACAGCCTCACCCAGCAGTACCTCGAGGCCTTCGACTTCCACCGCAACTCGATCAGCGTCCGCCTCGGTCGCCGCCTCAAGAAGCCGGCCTTCTCCTCCGTCACCCTGGGCTATCAGCTCCGCGACCAGAAATACAGCGACTTCGCCCCCGACTTCGACTCGGACCTGCCCCAGTACGAGGCCCAGACCACCTCCAGCCTCGAGCTCGTCTTCCGCAGGGACACGCGCGACCTGCCCGACTTCCCCACCCGCGGCTCGGTGATCAGCTACACGCCCGAGCTGGCCTCCTCCCTCATCGCCGGCGACGTCGACTTCCACCGCCACGAGCTCACCGCCAACATCTACCGGCCCAGCTTCTGGCGTTTCGTCATCGCCCTGGAGACCAGGTTCGCCCTCATCGACGGGTTCTCGCGCTGGGACGACGCCCACATCACCTTCTGGGACAAGTTCACGCCCGGCGGCGTCGACTTGTGGGACGGCCAGGTGCGCGGCTATCCCGATGCCTCCCTCGGCCCCCGCGACGCCCTCGGCCGGCCCCTCGGCGGCCGCTCGATGATGACCATGAACCTGGAGTACCGCTTCCCCATCACCGAACGCCAGGTGGTGGGCCTGGCCTTCGCCGACGCCGGCAACGCCTGGGCCGGCATCCGCGGCTTCAATCCCCTCGATGTCCGCCGGTCCGTCGGCATCGGCTTCCGCGTGCTCACCCCCATGCTCGGCATGATCGGCTTCGACTTCGCCTACGGCTTCGACCGCCGCAAGGTCGACGGCCGGGCGCCCGGTATGAGCACTCACTTCCAGTTCGGTCCGCGCTTCTTCTGAGCCGGCCGGCCCACCCCCGACTGAGCGAAAACCGAATGATCCGATTCCGCGGCCTTCCGGCCCTCCTCGCCGCCGGCCTGCTCCTGCCGGTCCTGCCTTCCAGCGCCGAGATCAAGATCGGCTACATCGACTCCGAGGTCCTGCGCGAGCGCATGGACGAGTTCAAGGACATCCAGCGGCAGCTCGACCGGCTCACCCAGGGCTACCAGCAGGAGGCCATGGACCGCGAGAGCCAGCTGGTGAAGATGCGGGAAGACTTCCGCAAGCAGGAGCTGCTCATGAGCGAGGCCCGCAAGGCCGAGCTCGCGGCGGAGTTCGAGCAGGCGGTGCAGGATCTCCAGCAGTTCACGCAACAGAAGCTGGGCCCCGACGGCGAGGTCTTCCAGAAGAACATCGAGCTCTCGGCGCCGATCTTCGAGAGGGTCAACGAGGCCCTCAAGAAGCTGGCCGAGGACGAGGGCTTCGACTTCATCTTCGACATCGCCGGCGGCGGGGGAATCGTCTACGCCGACCCGGACCGTTACAACCTCACCGAGAAACTCCTGGCCCTTCTCGCCGAGGAGCGCGAGGAGGAGAGCAGTCCTTGAGCGATCCCCTGGATCTGCAGGGTATCAAAGAGGCGATCCCCCACCGCTACCCCTTTCTGCTCGTCGACCGCATCCTCGAGCTCGACCCGGGAGAGCGCATCCTGGGGCTCAAGAACGTCACCGGCGGCGAGCCCTTCTTCGCCGGCCACTTCCCCGACTTTCCCGTCATGCCCGGGGTTCTCATCGTCGAGGGCCTCGCCCAGACCGGCGCCGTCCTCATGATGCGCGAAGCCGGGCCCGGGCAGCTCCCCTTCTTCGGCGGCATCGACAAGGCGAGGTTCCGCCGCCAGGTCGTTCCCGGCGACCAGCTCCTTCTGGAGGTGACGGTCCTGCAGCGGCGCAGCGGGGCCTGCCGTTTGCGCGGCATCGCCCGTGTCGGCCGGGACGTGGCCGTGCAGGCCGACATCCTCGCCGTGGTTGGCCCCGCATCGCCGGGAGCCTCTTGACCGGCTCCGCCGGCCCCGCCCTGGCCGCCGGCCCCGGGACCCGGGAAAAAGGCGAGCGCCTGCCCGTCCTCCGGCATATCGTCGAGGCGCAGCAGTTCGACCGCGCCTCCATGGCGCGGATCTTCGCCGTCGCCCGCGAGATGGAGCAGGTGGTACAGCACTACGGCTCCAACATCCTCAACCGCCGGGTCATGGCCACCCTGTTCTACGAGCCCAGCACGCGCACGCGCCTCTCCTTCGAGTCCGCCATGCGCCGCCTCGGCGGCGAGGTGATCACCACCGAGAGCGCCCAGGAGTTCTCCTCCGCCGCCAAGGGCGAGACCCTGGAGGACACGATCCGCATCGTCGGCGGCTATGCCGACATCATCGTACTCCGCCACTTCGAGAGCGACGCCAGCCGCAGGGCCGCCGCCGTCTCTTCGGTGCCTGTCATCAGCGCCGGCGACGGCCCCGGCCAGCACCCGACCCAGGCCCTCCTCGACGTCTACACCATCGAGCGCGAGATCGGGCGCCTCGACGGCATCTCCATCGCCCTCGTGGGCGACTTGGCCAACGGCCGCACGGTCCGGTCCCTCTGCTACCTGCTGGCCAAGTTCGATTCCCCCCGGATCTGGTTCGTGGCTCCCGAAGTCGTGCGCATGCGCGGCGACATCAAGGACTACCTCGACCGCCACGGGATCCGGTGGGAGGAGTCGGACGACCTGGGGGCCGTGGCCGGCGAGGTCGACGTCATCTACCAGACGCGAATCCAGCGGGAGCGCTTCGGCGACCGGGTGCAGGAGTACCAGCAGGCCCGGGGCCACTACATCGTCGACAGCGCCATCCTCGAGCGCATGTCCAGCGGCGCCATCGTCATGCACCCCCTGCCCCGCGTCGACGAGATCACCCCCGACGTCGACCAGGATCCGAGGGCCGCCTACTTCCGGCAGGCCCACAACGGGCTCTATGTCCGCATGGCTCTGCTGCGCATGATTCTCGCAGGCCCCTGATCCGTCTTGCCCCTCCGCCGCGCGGCGGGGTATACTAGTCGTCGCCAGGACCCAACCGACCCCATCCAGCGAGACAGCATGTCATCCAGCAAGGGCAGAGAGCGCGAGAAGGAGCTGAAGCGGCGCCGCCACCGGCGCCGGGAGCGGATCAAGCAGAGGATCCGCGAGGCCAGGGCGGCCAAGAAGGCCTGAGCTTCCGCGGCAGCCGAACCATGACCCGGGCACTGCGCGTCGCCGTTGCCGGAGCCAGCGGCATCGGTCGGCACCATGCCAACTGGCATGCGCAGGTCGGGGGCGAGGTCGTCGCCATCCTCGGCAGCCGCCCCGACCGTTGCCGGCAGACCGGGGACCAGCTGCGGGAGAGCTTCGGGTTCCAGGGGCGGGCTTATACCGATCTGACCGAGCTCCTGCGGGCCGAGGCCCCCGACGTGGTCGACGTCTGCACCCCCAACGAGATGCACTACGACTGCGTGGCCCGGTCCCTCGCCGCCGGCAGTCACGTGCTGTGCGAGAAGCCCCTGGTGTGGGACACGGCCCTGCCCGCCGACCGCTTGCGCGCCCAGGCCCGAGAGCTCTGCGATCAGGCTCGCGACTGCGGGCGCCACCTCGGCCTGTGCACCCAGTACGCCTTCGCCGTCGACCACTACCGCCGCGTCGAGCCCGGGATCGACCCCGAACGCGCAACCCGCTTCGAAGCCGAGCTGGAGACCCTCGCCCGCGGCTCCCGCCGAGACGCCGCCACCGTGTGGATCGACATGGGTTCCCATCCCCTCAGTCTGATCCTGGCGGTCATGCCTCTGGGCGAGGTCGACGGATCCTCCCTGCGGGCGCGCTTCCGAGGCCGCGAGGCGGAGGCGGAGTTCACCCTCCGGCAGGACGGCCGCACCTGCGACTGCCGAGTCGTCGTGCGCGACCGCGACGAGGGGCCGCCGGTCCGGCGCTTCGGCTTCGACGGCAGGATGGCCGACTTCCTCGGCCGCCCCGGAGAGGACGGCCTGTACCGCGCCGTGCTCACCGCCGGCGGCCGGGAAGACGTCGCCCGGGACTACATGCACCGGCTCATCGGCCAGTTCCACGACGCCGCCGCCGGCCGGGCCGCGGCGCCCCTCGTTCCCGCCGAGGTGGCCGTGCGCAACCTCGATCTGCAACTGCGCATCCTCGAAGCGGCCTGACGAGTCGGCGGTGCGGGTTACCGCCTCGTCGTGGGCCCTGGGCGCCGTCCTGGCCGGGGGACTGGCCCTTCGGGTGTGGGGGATCGGTTTCGGGCTGCCTCACACCGGGGCCCGCCCGGACGAGAGCCTCCTCGTCCACCGGGCCCTCGCCGTCGCCGGCGGCGAGCTGAATCCCGGCTTCTTCAACTATCCCACCCTGCACATCCATCTCCTGGCCGTCCTCTACGGCCTCTACTACCTCGTCCTGCGGCTGCTCGGAGAGGTGAGCGGCGCCCAGGAGTTCCTATTCCGCTTCTTCCGTGACCCCGGCGGGGTCTATCTCCTGGGGCGCGCCCTGACCGCGGCCATGGGCACGGCCACCCTGTTCTGGGTCTACCGGACGGCCCGATCGATCGACGGCAAGGCCGCGGGTCTGGGGGCGGCGGTTCTCGCGGCGGGAGCTTTCCTCCACGTCCGCGACTCCCACTTCCTCACCGTCGACGTGCCTGCCGCCTTCTGGGCCGCCGGGTCCATCGCCCTGGCCGTTCAGCATCTGGAGGACGGCCGCCGGCGGACCCTGGTGGCCGCCGCCACACTGGCGGGGCTGTCCGCGTCGACGAAGTACAGCACCGCTCTCTTTCTGCCGGCCCTGCTCCTGACGGCGCAGCTCTCTCCCCTTCCCTGGCCCCGCTGGCGTGCGCTTGCGGCGGTCCTGTCCGCCTGGGGGATCGCCCTGGTGGCCGGATCCCCTTTTGTCGTTCTCGATCCCCACGCCTTCTGGCGTGACCTGGCCTTCGAGTGGGATCACTTCGGCCGCGGGCACGGTGTGGATCTGGGCAACGGCTGGCTCTATCACCTGACCTTCAGCCTGCGCCACGGCCTCGGATGGCCGCTGCTGGCCGCCTCGTTGGGCGGGCTCTGCTGGTTCGCCGTCCGGGGCCGGCCCGCCGATCTCGTCATCCTCGCCGCGGCGGCCGGGTACTTCCTCGTGGCCGGGATGGGCGCCAGCCTCTTCGTGCGTTACGTCATCCCCCTGGTGCCGCTGGCCTGTGTCGCCGCCGCCTGCGGCCTGTCCCGGGCGCTCCGGGGGCGGGTGCCGGTCACGGCCGGGGCGTGCCTTCTGTTGGCGGCACCCCCCGCCGCCGCCTCCCTGGCCCACGACCGGCTCCTGTCCCGCACCGACACCCGGGTCCTGGCCGCGTCCTGGCTCGAGCGGCATGCCACCGACGGGGCCAGGGTGGCCTTCACCGGAAGCTCGTACGGCCACCCGCGGCTGCGCCCCGGCCAGGCCTGGATCGAGCGCCGACTGGCGGAGACCCGAAGGGCCGGGGGCCGCGGTCTCCGCCTGGAGCTCGAACTGCGCAATCCCTTCCGGCCTCCCGCCCCCGCCTACGACCTCGTCGAGCTGCGGCCGGACAACCCGCGGCGGCTCTCCTCCATCTGGGAGCCCGCTCCGCCCTCGGAGCTGCGCGCCCGCGGCGTCGACTGGCTCGTCGTGCAGGACCACCCCCTGGGCTACGCGGCCCTTGCGCGGGCCCTGGCGGTGGAGCTGTCCGGCCTGCAGCCCGCGGTCGAGTTCGACCCCTTCCTGCCCGCGGCCGGGATCCCCGTGTACGACCCGCTCGACGCGTACTATGCCCCCCTGGGGGGCCACGCCGCCGTTCTTCGGCCGGGTCCGGGCCTGCGCATCTACCGCCTGGCGGATTGACAGGGGCTGCAGAAGACCTAGATAGACTCGGCGAAGGGAGGCATCCCATGAGCACCGATTTCACGGCCGCCTACGCTCGCCTGGCGGCGGACCTGCACGGGCGGGGAGTGGATCTTCAGGAGCTGGAGTCGCGGCTGCGCGCCCAGCGGATCGAGACCCCCTCCTGGGGATACGGCAACTCCGGAACGCGTTTCGCCGTCTTCAAGCAGCCCGGTGCCGCGCGCGACGTTCACGAGCGCCTCGCCGACGCCGCCCAGGTCCACGCCGCCACCGGCGTCTGTCCCTCCGTCGCTCTCCACATCCCCTGGGACAAGGTGGACGACTACGATGCCCTCAAGGCGGAGGCCGCCGACCTCGGGGTGGAGATCGGCGCCATCAACCCCAATCTCTTTCAGGATCCCGACTACCAGTTCGGCTCCTTCGGCCACCGGGACGCCGCCGTGCGCCGGAAGGCGCTGGACCACATGGCCGAATGCGTCGAGATCATGGAGGCCACCGGGTCCCGGCTGCTCTCCCTGTGGTTCGCCGACGGCACCAACTACGCGGGGCAGGCGGACCTCGTCTCGCGCAAGCGGAGCTTCGAGGAGTGCCTCTCCAGGACGCATGGCATGCTCCCCCCCGGGGCCCGCATGCTCGTGGAGTACAAGTTCTTCGAACCCGGATTCTACCACACCGACATCGCCGACTGGGGCCTGGCTCTTCATTTCGCCCGCGCCTCGGGGGAGCGCGCCCAGGTCCTCGTCGACCTCGGTCACCACGCCCAGGGGGTGAACATCGAGCACATCGTCGCCTTCCTTCTCGACGAGGAGAGGCTCGGCGGGTTCCACTTCAACAACCGCAAGTACGCCGACGACGACCTCACCACCGGCTCGGTCAACCTCTACGAGGTCTTCCTCATCTACCACGAGATCGAGAACGCCCGCCTCCGGCGGCCGGGGGGCGGGGCCTCGCAGATCGCCTACATGATCGACCAGAGCCACATCGTCAAGCCCAAGGTGGAAGCCATGATCCAGTCGGTCCTCAACATCCAGACCGCCTGTGCCCGGGCCCTCCTGGTCGATCGCCGGGCCCTGGCCGCTGCCCAGGAGGAGGACGACTCGGTCATGGCCGAGGAGATCCTGCGGCTGGCCTGGGACACCGATGTGCGCCCGCTGCTGGCCAAGGTTCGCACCGATCTGGGGGCCGAGGCCGATCCCCTCGCCGCCTACCGGTCCAGCGGTTACGGGCGGCGCATCGCCGCCGACCGGCAGGGCGAGCTCGAAGGGGCGGCCAGCTGGGGCTGAGGTCGAGCCTGCCCATGCGGCCGGGGGCGAATCTCTCGTTGACAGCCTGGGGAGGGTTCCGTACATTGGAA
>OZ220089.1:2870000-4785841 GCA_964291625.2 Candidatus Latescibacterota bacterium
TACCAACTGACGCCATAGCCGAAGCGATCTGGAAAGTTCAACCACAGAAGGTGACAGTCCTGTAGGCGAAATGGCAGTCAGCTCTCTTGCGGCGATCCCGAGTACCACGGGGCACGGGAAACCCTGTGGGAATCCGGGGGGACCACCCTCCAAGGCTAAATACTCTCTTGTGACCGATAGTGAACCAGTACCGGTGAGGGAAAGGTGAAAAGCACTCCAAGAAGGAGAGTGAAATAGTACCTGAAACCGTATGCCTACAAGCAGTCGGAGGGCCTTCGGGCCTGACGGCGTGCCTTTTGCATAATGAGCCGAGGAGTTACTGTCTGCAGCAAGGTTAACTCACTATGTGAGGGATCCGCAGCGAAAGCGAGTCTGAACAGGGCGTCTTGAGTTGCAGGCAGTAGACCCGAAGCCAGGTGATCTACCCATGGTCAGGATGAAGCGGGAGTAAAATCTCGTGGAGGTCCGAACCGCCGAAGGTTGAAAACTTCTCGGATGAACTGTGGGTAGGGGTGAAAGGCCAATCAAACCTGGAGATAGCTGGTTCTCCCCGAAATAGCTTTAGGGCTAGCCTCTTGGCAAAGAGTCGTGGAGGTAGAGCACTGGAACGGCTAGGGGCCCCACAAGGTTACCAAACCGTACCAAACTCCGAATGCCATTGACTCGTTCCAAGGGAGTCAGCTTGCGGGGGATAAACTTCGTAGGCAAGAGGGAAAGAACCCAGACCGCCAGCTAAGGTCCCCAAGTGCGGACTAAGTGATCAAAAGGATGTGAGATTGCTCAGACAGCTAGAATGTTGGCTTAGAAGCAGCCATCATTTAAAGAAAGCGTAACAGCTCACTAGTCAAGTGGTCTCGCGCCGAAAATGTATCGGGGCTAAGTCCGTCACCGAAGCTGCGGATTCGCTTCTTCGTGAAGCGTCTGGTAGGGGAGCGTTCCACTGTAGGCCGAAGGCAGACCGTGAGGTCTGCTGGACGACGTGGAAGTGATTATCTCGGCATGAGTAGCGATAAGGCAGGTGAGAATCCTGCCCACCGAAAGTCTAAGGTTTCCCGGGCCAGGCTCGTCCTCCTGGGGTTAGTCGGGACCTAAGCCGAGGCCGAAAGGCGTAGGCGATGGAAAACAGGTCAAAATTCCTGTACCACTCGCAGTGCGATTGAGCTATGGGGTGACGCAGAAGTGAAAGGTCTTCCAGCTACTGGATGCTGGTCCAAGCCTGTAGGGGGACTGCCCAGGAAAATCCGGGCAGTCAACTCCGAGAGGTGATGGGGAGCCGTTCAACGGCATAAACAGACCCTAATCATGCTGCCTAGAAAAACCTCTATGCGAGCGCTGCGGGTGCCCGTACCGCAAACCGACACAGGTAGACGAGGAGAGTATCCAAAGGTGTGCGAGAGAACCCTCGTTAAGGAATTCGGCAAACTGATCCCGTAACTTCGGAAGAAGGGATGCCCTGAGTCGGTGAAGCCCCCCGCGGGTGGAGCCAAAAGGGGCCGCAGAGAATCGGGCTGGGCGACTGTTTACCAAAAACACAGGTCTCTGCCAAGCCGCAAGGCGACGTATAGGGACTGACACGTGCCCGGTGCGGGTAAGTTAAGAGGAGGAGTCAGCCTTCGGGCGAAGCTCTGAATCGAAGCTCCCGTAAACGGCGGCCGTAACTATAACGGTCCTAAGGTAGCGAAATTCCTCGTCGGCTAAAAACCGACCTGCACGAATCGTGTAACGACTTGGCCGCTGTCTCAACGAGGGACTCGGTGAAATTGTAGTTCCAGTGAAGATGCTGGATACCCGCGGCAGGACAATAAGACCCCGTGAACCTTTACTATAGCCTGGCATTGGACTTTGGCACTGTATGTGTAGGATAGGTGGGAGGCTGTGAAACCAGGGCGCCAGTCTTGGTGGAGCCGACCTTGAAATACCACCCTTACCTTGTTAAAGCTCTAACCTGGGTCCCTTATCGGGATTGGGGACATTGCCAGGTGGGTAGTTTGACTGGGGCGGTCGCCTCCCAAAAGGTAACGGAGGCGCCCAATGGTTCCCTCAGCGCGGTCGGTAATCGCGCGTAGAGTGTAAAGGCATACAGGGAGCTTGACTGCGAGACCTACAAGTCGAGCAGGTGCGAAAGCAGGGCTTAGTGATCCGACGGTTGCGTGTGGAAGCGCCGAAGCTCAACGGATAAAAGGTACTCCGGGGATAACAGGCTTATCGCGCCCAAGCGCCCATAGCGACGGCGCGGTTTGGCACCTCGATGTCGGCTCAGCGCATCCTGGGGCTGGAGAAGGTCCCAAGGGTTTGGCTGTTCGTCAATTAAAGCGCTACGCGAGCTGGGTTCAGAACGTCGTAAGACAGTTCGGTCCCTATCCGCCGTGGGCGTAGGATATTTGAGGAGAGCTGTCCCTAGTACGAGAGGACCGGGATGGACGAACCTCTGGTCTACCAGTTGTTCCGCCAGGAGCACCGCTGGGTAGCTACGTTCGGACGGGATAAACGCTGAAAGCATCTAAGCGTCAAGCCCACTCCAAGACTAGATATCCCGTGGGGTAACCCACCTGAAGGCCCCTCGCAGACCACGAGGTTGATAGGTCGCAGGTGGAAGCGCAGCAATGCGTGAAGCCGAGCGATACTAATGGGCCGTGAGGCTTGACCGTTATTCTCCTCCTGTGGGCGCGCGGGATCCGGGCGTGACAGTGACTCGTGTGTGAATCTGTATTCTGTGTCAAGCCGAGCAAGAGCGAAGCTGCCCCCAGGTGGGGCATGACAGTTGGCTGATGATTTTCCGGTGGTCATAGCGGAGGGGAAACACCTCTTCCCATTCCGAACAGAGTAGTTAAGCCCTCCTGCGCCGATGGTACTGCTGGGGTCACCCGGTGGGAGAGTAGGACGCCGCCGGGTTTCTTTCGAAGGGCCTCCGACAGGGGGCCCTTCGTCATGTACGCCTCCCGCCCCGGGATCTCCGCGGGCGGCCCACTTCGTCGATCTGATTCCGCAGTCGCCTCAGCTTTCCCAACCGGGCCAGGTCCGGGTAGGTCTCCATGAGCCGCAGGTAGGTGGAGAACCAGAGTTGGAAGTCGGGGTGGCGGGCGTAGCGGGTCATCGCCGCGCCGCGGTGGAAGTACCAGGGCTTGAAGCCGGCGAAGTGGGTTCCGTAGATGACATCCAGGCGAGGATAGCCGTTGAGGGAACTGTAGCGAACGTCGATGTTGCGCCACTGGCCCGACCAGCGCAGGGTCAGGTATTGCATGTCGGGCCAGTCGAATCGGTCGCCCACGAGGGCCCGCATGTCCGGGCCTTCGATGTCCCGCAGGATCGCCTCGAACTCGGCGGCGTCGGGACGCATCACGAAGAGCGACCCGTTGAACCCCATGTTGGTTGGATCTTCCCGAGGCCGGTCCGAGATCGATGCCGGGACCGGGTGGCCGTGGGGGCACTCGGCATAGATCTCGTGCCAGTTCCAGCGTCCCTTCTCCAGGGCCCCCGGGGGCACCACCTGGCGTCCGGCGTCGTCCGTCTGCAGGAGATGGGACTTGCGTTCGTTGAGGACGCCCGCCGGCGGCTCCAGCTCCAGAAGGCGGCCATAGTGCCGCAGGGGGAGCACGTCCGCGTCGACCACCACCACCCGCTCGAAGTGGTGCCCGAGCCCGCCGCCGGCTCCAAGGCGCAGGGCGTGAATGCGGGTGAAGAAGTAGGGCCGGTCCTGGCGTTCCTGGCGGCGCGCGTGCGGAACGTAGATCGGTTCCACCTCGATCACGTCATCAAAGAGCCGGCCCAGTGACTCCCGGGCCCGGGGAGATACCCCCTCCGTTACCAGGCAGATCAGCGGCGCCGGCAGCCGTTGGAGGCGCAGCCCGAAGGCCAGCACGAGGGCCCCGGGCAAGTAGTTGTCGTTGAGCATGAGGAAGGTGGCGAAGGCGCACTTCGGCGGCCCCTCGGAAGCCGCTGGTCCGCGCTCGGAGTTGTTCACGCAAGTCTCGTCCTGGGTGTTGTTTATGGAGACTCGGCCGCTTGACAGTGCCGGCCGGGGCGGCATAGTTTACCCGCTGTTCGAGGTCCGCTCAATCCAGAGTCCCCCGGGTGCTGGTCCGGTGGACTCTGCGCCGTTCTGGCGTCCCAGATCGGGCGTGGTGGATACCTCCCCTGACCACCTCAACCTCCTCACAGGTGCAACCGTGCCACACACGATCGATCAAGTGCGCAATGTCGTCCTCATCGGCCACAGCGGCTCCGGCAAGACGGCCCTGGCGGAAGCCGCCATCTACAACACCGGTCAGCTCACGCGGCTCGGCCGCGTCGAAGATGGCACCACGGTGTCCGACTTCGACTCGGAGGAGATCGAGCGGAAGATCTCCCTCAAGACCTCCCTCCTCAGCGGCGAGTGGAAGGGCATTCACTTCGACCTGATGGACACACCGGGGTACGCCGACTTCATCCCCGAGACGCAGTCGGCGCTGCGCGTGGCCGATGCCAGCGTGGTCGTCGTCGAGTCGGTCTCCGGGATCGACATCGGCACCCTGCGCGCCTGGCGCCTGGCCCAGCAGAGCGGCCTGCCCTGCATCCTCTTCGTAAACAAGATGGACCGGCCCGAGATCGACCTGGATGGGGTCCTTCAGCAAATGCACGACCGTCTCGGCCGAATGGCCGTGCCCCTTCAGTATGCTGTCGATCCGGGGGAGGGCTTCCACCAGGTCGTCGATCTGGTCGACGGCAAGCTGGTCACCTACGCCGACGGCAAGGCCGAAGAAGGCGAGATTCCGTCTTCCCTGCAGGAGGAGGTGGAGCCCTTGCGGGAGCAGCTCGTCGAAGCCGTGGCCGAGACCGACGAGGAGTTGATGGAGCGCTACTTCGGCGAGGGAAGCCTCGGGCCGGATGAGCTCAGGGCGGGGCTGCGCAAGGCCGTGGAGGCGCGCGAGATCGTCCCCGTTCTCTTCGGAGATGCCTACAACAACGTCGCCGTCGACCGGCTGATGGGGGCCGCGGCGGAGTTCTTCCCCTCGCCGGACCGGAGTCCCGGTCTCGCCTATTCCGACGGCAACGGTGAGGAGCGGACCCTGGAGGCCTCGCCCGACGGGCCGCTGGTCTCCTATGTCTTCAAGACCACGGCGGAACAGCACGTGGGCGAATTGAGCTACCTCCGCATTTTCTCCGGAAGTCTCCGCCACGGCGACGAAGTGAGCAATTCCGTGCGCCAGAAGACCGAGCGCATCGGCCAGATCTACCAGCTCAACGGGCACGAGCGCACCGAGGTCGAGAGCGCCGGCGCCGGTGACATCGTCGCCCTCGTCAAGCTCAAGGACACCCATACGGGGGACACCCTGTGCACCAGGTCCGAACCGGTGCAGCTTCCGAGAGTCGAACCTCAGGAGCCCCTCATCCGCGTCGCCGTGTCGTCGCGGGAGAAGGGCAGCGAGGAGCGCATGGCCACCGGCCTGCAGCAGTTGCACGAGGAGGACCCGAGCTTCGAGTTCAGGTACGACGGCGAGATTCGCCAGTCGGTGCTCGCCGCACAGGGCGACCTGCACCTGGAGACGATCCTCAAGCGCCTCCGGGAGCGGTTTGGTGTCGAGGTCGACACCGAGGCCCCGCGGGTGCCTTACCGCGAGACGATCCGCGGCAACGCCGAGGGCCACTACCGGCACAAGAAGCAGTCCGGGGGGCGCGGCCAGTTCGGAGAGGTCTACCTGCGTGTCACGCCGAAGTCGCGGGGCGAGGGCTTCGAGTTCGTCAACGAGGTCGTGGGCGGCAGCATCCCGACGAACTTCATCCCCGCCGTCGAGAAGGGGCTCCAGGAGAGCCTGGCGGTGGGTCCCATCTCCGGCTCCGCCGTCGTCGACGTGGCCGCCACCGTGTACGACGGCAAGCACCACGCCGTCGACTCGGACGAGGTCTCCTTCAGGATCGCCTCGTCACAGGCCTTCAAGGACGCCTTCCTCAAGGCCCGCCCCGTTCTGCTCGAGCCGATCTACCAGCTGACGATCACCGTGCCCGAAGAGTTCATGGGCGACGTGATGGGCGACCTCACCTCCCGCCGGGGCCGCATCAGCGGCACCAGTGCCGATGGCCATCTCCAGATCATCGAGGCCGAGGTACCCCTGGCCGAGATCGATCGGTACGCCACCCGGCTGCGCTCCATGTCCCAGGGCGAGGGCATGCACACCCAGAGCCTCAGCCGCTACGAGGAGGTGCCCGGGGACGTGCAGGCCCGCATCATCGAAGAGGCCAGCAAGGAACAGGCGCAGGCGGCCTGACCCGCCCGCGGTCTTCAAAGTCGGGCCTCGCCCGCCGGCCGCCCGGTTGCGGGCCTGGCGGCGCCGGTCTCCCAGCCTGCGTAGATTCAGGAAGCCATGTCCGGTCACTCCAAGTGGAGCACGATCAAGCGGAAGAAGGGTGCCAACGACGCCCGGCGCGGGAAGTTGTTCACCAAGCTGATCCGTGAACTGACCGTGGCGGCGCGCCAAGGCGTTGCCGTGGAGGACTCCAACCCCCGGCTGCGGACGGCCGTGCAGAACGCACGGGCCGCCAACATGCCGCAGAACACCATCGATCGCGCCATTCGGCGCGGCTCCGGCGACGAGGCCGGCGTCCACTACGAGGAGGCGGTCTACGAGGGCTACGGCCCCGGGGGCGTGGCCATCATCATCGAGACCCTGACGGACAACAGGAACCGCACCGTCTCCGAGGTGCGCCACGTCTTCGGCAAGTTCGGCGGCAACCTGGCCGAGAAGGGCGCCGTCTCCTGGATGTTCGCCCTCAAGGGGCTGATCGAGGTAGACGAGTCCTCGGCTGGCGAAGAGGAGGTGATGCTGGCCGTGATGGACGCCGGCGGAGAGGACCTGCAGCAGGCCGACGGCGTCTTCGAGGTGCTGGCCCCCGCCGACCACTTCGACGCCGTCAAGCGCGCCCTCGAAGAGGCCGGCATAGCCTACGGCCAGGCGTCGCTGGCCTGGATCCCGCAGAACACCCTCTCGGTTGAGGGCGCCGACGCCCAGGGCACCGTCCGCCTGCTCGAGGATCTCGAGGATCTCGACGACGTGCAGAGGGTGTTCTCCAACTTCGACGTGCAGGAGGAGGAGCTGGCGAAGCTGCTCGCCTGACCGGCCCTTCGTCACTCGTGCTCGTTCTCGGTCTCGACCCAAGCAGCACCAGCACGGGATACGGGGTGGTGTGCGCCGAGGGCCGGGCACTGACCTTCGTCGACTGCGGCTGTTTCCGGCCCCCGAAGGGAGCCGGCGACTTCGCCGGGCGTCTGGCGGTCCTGGACGACGGCCTGGCGGCGCTGCTCTCCCGGTCCCGGCCGGACGCCGTAGCCCTAGAAAGCAGCTTCTACGGCCGCGACGCCGACGCCGCCGCCAAACTGGGGGAGGCCCGCGGCGTCCTTCGCCTCCGCCTGCACAAGGCGGGCTTTTCGCCGGCCCTCTACTCGCCGGCGGAGGTCAAGAAGGCGATCGTCGGCAACGGTCAGGCCACCAAGGAGCAGGTTCAGTCCATGGTCGCCCGCCTCCTGCGCATGGACGAGCCGCCGACTCCTCTCGACGCTTCCGACGCCCTCGCCGTGGCCGTCTGCCACCTGCACCGGAGCCGCCGCCCGTCGGCGGTGGAGGCCGCCGGGGTCCGCAAGCCCGAGGTGCAGGCCCTGCTGCGGCGCGTCGCCAACCGCTGAGAGAGGGTCCCCGGGTGATCACGCACCTCCGCGGCCTCCTGGCCCACAAGGCGCCGACCCGCGCCGTGGTCGAGGTCGGGGGGGTCGGCTACGAGCTGTCCATCTCCCTGGCCACGTACGACGGTCTGCCGGCGGCTGGCTCCACCGTCGAGATCCTGGCCCACACTCACGCCCGCGAGGATCAGTTGGCCCTGTTCGGCTTCCTCCAGGAGGGGGAGCGCGAGATGTTCCGGCTCCTCATCGGCATTTCCGGCATAGGTCCCAACCTAGCTCTGACGATCCTCTCCGGCCTGTCCGTCGACGATCTCGCCCGGGCCATCCAGGAAGAGCGCGCCGGCGACCTCACCCGGGTACGCGGCATCGGCCCGAGGACGGCCCAGAGGGTTGTCGTCGACCTGAAGGACCGGATCCGGCGGCCCTTGCGGACCGGCCCCGAAGCGCCCCAGGCAGCCGGCTCGGACGACCTCGTCGACGAGGCCATGCTGGCCCTGGAGGCTCTCGGCTTCGCCGGGCCGGCGGCGCGCAAGGCCTTGGAGGCGGTGCGCAGCCGCCTCGGCGAGGGTGAGGAGTCGGTGCAGGCCCTGATCAAGGGCGCCCTGCGAGAGCGCTGATGGAGACCAGATTCGTCGATCCCGAAGACCAGGGAGACGAGGGGCTGGATCCCTCACTCCGCCCCAAGCGTCTGGATGAGATGCTCGGGCAGGACAAGGTCAAGGAGCAGCTTCGGATCGCCATCACCGCCGCCAGGGAGCGCGGCGAGGCCCTCGACCACGTGCTCCTGTCCGGGCCTCCCGGCCTCGGCAAGACCACCCTCGCCCGGGTGATCGCCAACGAGATGGGCGTGGCCGTGCACGACACCTCGGGTCCGTTGCTCGACCGCCCCGTCGACCTGGCCGGCATCGTCACCGCCCTCGGGGCCCGCGATGTCCTCTTCATCGACGAGGTGCACCGCGTCAACCGCGAGGTGGAGGAGTACCTCTACTCCGCCATGGAGGACTACCGCATCGACATCCTCATCGACTCCGGGCCCACGGCCCGGTCGGTGACCCTGGATCTGGAACGGTTCACCCTCGTGGGCGCCACCACCCGGCAGGGACTGCTCACGGCCCCAATGCGCGCCCGCTTCCTGATAACCGCCAACCTCGACTACTACACCGTCGAAGAGTTGGTGCAGATCGTCCTGCGCGACGCCAGGCTCCTGGGCTTCACCGTCCTCCCCGAGGGGGCTGGCGAGATCGCCCGCCGCGGCCGCGGAACGGCGCGTCTCGCCAAGCGCTGGCTGCGGCGCTGCCGCGACTACGCCCAGGTCGAAGGCGACGGCACCGTCGACCGGGACACCGCCGCCGCCGCCCTCGAGATCCTCAAGGTGGACGAGCTCGGGCTGGACGAGGTCGACCGCCGGCTGCTGGAGGTGATCATCGACAGGTTCGGGGGAGGTCCGGTGGGAGTGAACAACCTGGCGGCCGCCATTGGCGAGGAGGAGGGCACCATCACCGAAGTCTACGAGCCCTACCTGATCCAGCAGGGGTTCCTCAAGAGAACCCCGCGCGGCCGGCAGGCCATGCCGCGGGCCTGGACCCACCTGGGAAGGACGCCCCCCAAGGGGTTGGACCCAGGCGACCAGATGGACCTTCTGTGAACCTGCTCCTGGCCATCGACACGGCCACCTCCGCCGGCAGCGTGGCGCTATCGGCCGATGATTCGATCCTTGCTCTGAGGACCTTCCAGGCCCCCCGGGAGCACTCCCGGCGGCTCTTTCCGGAGATCGACCGGGCCCTCGACGACGCCGGTGGCCAACGAGGGCAGATCGGCGCCGTGGCCGTCACCATCGGCCCGGGCTCCTTCACGGGGCTGCGAATCGGCCTGAGCGCGGCCAAGGGTCTGTGCATGGCCCTGGAGGCCCCCCTCGTCGGCCTGTCGACGCTCGAGGTGCTGGCGGCTCGGGTCCCGTGGTGCCGACTGCCGGTGTGCGTGGCCCTGGCAGCGCGGAGGGATGAGGTCTACACGGCGGCCTTCGACACCTCCCTGGGCCGGCCCCGGCCGCTGAGTCCCGAGCGCCTCGCCAACCGGGCGGAACTGGTGGCGGAATGGAACGGCCGGGACGTACTGTTTACCGGCGATGGCCTGGACCGGCCGCGGGACCTGCCGCATCACGTGAGGCGAGCGCCCGCACCCGTGCGCAGCCCCTGTGCCGCCGCGGCCGCCTGGCTCGCCGGGCCGAAGCTGGCGCGCGGCGAGTTCCTCGATCCGGGTCGGGCGGAGCCCGTCTACCTGGGGCAGACCGCTTTCGTCACCCGTCCGGCGCAGGAGGGCGGCGGGCCGGCCCCCTGACCTGCGGGTCCCGTCGCCCTACATACACCCGGCGGTGGCAAGGCCCGCCGGTCTACCGGGAGAGAGTCGATGGCAGAGGTCGTCCTGAAAGGCGTGAGCAAGGTCTTCGGCAAGGACGTGGTCGCCGTGGATGGCGCCGACATCCACATCGAGGACCGGTCCTTCGTCGTCCTCGTCGGCCCCTCGGGGTGCGGCAAGTCGACGACCCTGCGCATGGTGGCGGGGCTGGAGGAGATCACCGAGGGCGAGATCTACATCGACGGCACCCTGGTGAACGACATCCCGCCCAAGGACCGGGATATCGCCATGGTCTTCCAGAACTACGCCCTCTACCCGCACATGAGCGTCTATCAGAACATGGCCTTCGGCCTCAAGCTGCGGAAATACCCGAAGCAGGAGATCGACGCCCGGGTCCGCGAGGCGGCCGAGATCCTGGGGATCGAGGAGTTGCTGGAGCGCAAGCCGCGGGCCTTGTCGGGCGGCCAGCGCCAGCGCGTCGCCGTGGGCCGGGCCATCGTGCGCAAGCCGAAGGTCTTCCTCTTTGACGAGCCGCTCTCGAATCTCGACGCCAAGCTGCGCGTGCAGATGCGTACCGAGATCAGCAAGCTCCACCGCCGGCTCGAGGCGACCATGCTCTACGTCACCCACGATCAGACCGAGGCGATGACCATGGGGGACCGCATCGTGGTGATGAAGGACGGCCGCATCCAGCAGAACGACTCCCCCCTCAACCTCTACAACTTCCCGGCCAACCAGTTCGTGGCCGGCTTCATCGGCAGCCCGTCGATGAACTTCTTCGAGGGCCGCCTGACCAACGGCGGCGGCGGCCTGGTCTTCGACGAGGGGGGGATCCAGTTGCCCCTGCCCGCATCCCAGGCCGGGGGGCTGGGGGATCACGCCGGTCAGGAGGTGGTCCTCGGCATCCGTCCGGAGGACATCCACGACCCGGCCACGATGGCCCCGGGCGTCGACGCCATCGAGATCGAGGCGACCGTCGAGGTCGTGGAGCCCATGGGCAACGAGGTCTTTCTCTACCTGACCACGGGCCGCTCCTCCTTCGTCGCCCGTGTCGATCCCCTGCACGTCCCCGCCGTGGAGCAGAGGGTCCGCCTGGCCGTGGAGATCGGCAAGGCGCACTACTTCGACACGGAGACCGAGGTCAGTCTCCTCCACCGGAACTGACCCGGGCGGCGTGCTCGATCGGGTCATCGGCCAGGAGCGGGCGAGGGCGCAGGTCGAGGCTTGGCTGAACTCCGGCCGCCTTCCCCACGCCATCCTCATCACCGGACCGGAGGGCGCGGGCAAGCGGCTCCTGGCCATCGAGCTGGCCCGCACGGTCCTCTGCGGCGGGAGCGGTCCGACGGGCGGCTGCGGCGACTGCTCGACCTGCCTCCAGATCGATCATCTGACCCACCCCAACCTGCAGGTCCTGCTGCCCACGCCCACGGGTGCGGGGCGCACCGGTACCGACGCCGAGCAGTTCGCCGCCCTGCGGGAGACGGCCCTGGAGTACCTTCAAGGAGGCCGCGCGGCGCGGACCGGGGGCAACATCCCCAAGGAGCATGTGCTGCTCCTGCAGCGCGAGATGGCCTTCGCCCCGGCGGCCGGTTCCTCGCGGCGCGTGGCCGTCATCTTCGAGGCCGATCGCATGCAGCCCGCCGGGGCCAACTCGGTGCTGAAGACCCTTGAGGAGCCGCCGGGCCACGCCCTCTTCCTGCTGGTCTCGGAAACGGCGGAGCGCCTGCTGCCGACGGTCGTCTCCCGGTGCCAGCGGTTGCCGCTGCGGCCCCGGACCGCCGCCCAGGTCCGCAACGAGCTGCAAGGCACTGGTGCGTCGGTGGAGCGGGCCTCCCTCGCCGGACGCCTGGCCGCCAGCGGCCCGGTCCGTCCGGCGGCGGTGGCGGACGAGTCCTTCGACGCTCTGCGCGACCTGGTGGAGCGCTTCATCGACTCCGGGCTCGGCGGCCGCGAGCGGGACTACTGGACCCTCCTCGAGGACTTCGGCGGGAGGCCGGACAAGGAGCGGATGGAAGCGTTCCTGGAGTTGTGCTCCACGTACCTGCGGGACGTGCTGCTGCTGCAGGGAGACCGCGGCGGGTCCGTGGCCCACGTTGACCGCGGCGAACGGCTCCACGCCTGGAGCGGGCGAGTCTCGGGGGAGGGGCTCGACCGCCTGGCGCGTACCCTGGATTCGGCGTACGAAGCCCTCGGTCGGAACGTGAACCCCCAACTGCTGCTGGCCGATCTCTGGTACCAGTTGCGCCGCTCCGGAGCTTCCTCGGCGTGAAGCGTCCTCCGGGGGCCCGGCCCCGGCCGCGCAAGCGCTTCGGCCAGCACTTCCTGATGGACGCCGAGGCGCGGGCGGCGATCGCCGATCTGGTGCGTCCGGCGCCCGACGACCTCGTCCTCGAGATCGGCCCGGGCAGGGGAGCGATCACCGCCCCCCTGCTGGACCGGCTGGACCGTCTCGCGGCGGTGGAGATCGATCGGCGCCTCGCCGGCCAGTTGCGGTCCCGGTTTCCAGACCCGCCCCTTCGCCTCATCGAGGGGGACATCCTTCACCTCGACCTGGCGGCGCTCCCCGGCGAGGAAGGCCGGCGCAACCTCTTCGTCGTCGGCAACCTGCCGTACGACATCACCGCTCCCGTCCTCTTCCGGCTCCGGGAGCATGCCGGCCTGGTTCGCCGCGCCGTCCTCACCCTCCAGAAGGAGGTCGCCGAGCGGCTGGTGGCGGCCCCGGGGTCACGCCGATACGGCCGCCTCACGGTGATGCTGAACCAGTGCGCCCGTATCGACCTGGCGCGGCTGATCCCACCCACCGCCTTCCGCCCCGTACCCCGGGTCGAATCCGCCGTGGTCGACATCGAGTTCCTGCCCGGCCGCGTTTCCGTGGTCGACATGGGGCGCTTCGAGCAGATCGTCAAGGCCGCCTTCGCCCAGCGCCGGAAGATGCTCCGCAATGCCCTGGCCGCCCTGCCCTCTCCCGGGCCCGAGGGCGGAGCGGTCGCCCCCGGCAGGCTGGCGGACCTGGCCGGGCGCGCCCGGATCGACCTGACGAGGCGCGCCGAGAACCTGAGCGTTCACGACTACGCCCGCCTCACCGGGGTGTGGGCCGAGGCGGCGGCGTGAGACCCCTCCTGATCGCCGTCCTCGTCGTGGCGGCCGCGCCCCCGGAGGGCTGGGGCCAGAGCTACTCCCTGAGGTTCAGCGGGACAGGCGACCGAATGGTCTGGACGCCGACCTTTCCCGGATGGCGCTTCTCCACCCCCGTGACCCTGGCGGCGGCGGGGGATACCACCGCCCAGCTGAGCATGAACGCCTCGGCGTCGTTGACCTCGCAACTCGACCGCCGCGGCCACGTCTGGCAGGAGTCGGCCGGTATCCGCACCTCTGTGACCTACCCGATCCTCGGCCCCAGGGCGTCCATCGGAATCAACGCCAGCATGCGGAGCCGGAACGCCGGTCTGCAGCGCCAGCGCACGCGCAGCCAGTCGATCGGGTTCCGTTTCGGTTACCAGCCCCTGGCGGGGAGCGAAGGGGCCTTCCGGAACCTGCGCTTCAACGTCGTCCCGGGGGTGATCTCCGCCAGGCGCGCCAGTCCCGTGAATCCGGACAGCCTCATCGAGGAGTCGGGGCTCCAGTACACGGGTTCGATGAATACGTCCCCGGGCTTCGAGGTGGGGGGCCGCAAGCTCACCACGAACCTCTCCCTGAGCAAGACGGACAACACCCTCGAGATCAACAAGAGCCGCAGCGAGAGCCTGCGCATGAGCGCTGCCTACACCCTCCCGGGGGATGCGCGCACCAGCCTCTCCCTGGGCGAGAGCCGTTCCCAGCGCGGCGTCTCCCGGCCCGTCTTCGATGGCTCGAAGGCCTCCGTGGCGGCGGAGCGGTCCGAGCGCCGCAGCACCAGCCTGTCCTCGTCCCTGTCCTTCAAGCTCTTCGGCTTTGACATGAGGGGGAACCAGAGCTGGTCGAAGGGACTGAACACCAACACCGCCAATGCCGAGGAAGGCGAGGGGAACCGCTTCTTTGCGAGGGACCGGAAAAACGAGAAGTGGACCTTCGGCGGCAACGCCAGCGGCCGGCTGAGCGAATCCCTCGTGGGCAGCCTGAAGCTGGGCTGGTCCACCAACGACGAGAGGCGCCTGCCGGTGACTCTCTCCACGGGGGCCACCTACCGGGATCCCACGGACGACCGCGAGAACCAGAACCTGGACCTCGGCGGATCCCTCAAATGGCAGCTGGATCAGGACCACACGATCAACCTCTCCGCGTCGACTCGCATGAACCGGTTCGACAACCCGGGCAAACCGGACCAGGATCGGGACGTCTTCAACCGCCACCTCTCCCTCACACTGGGAGGTGCACGCCCGAGCGGTCTGCGCTACAACAGCTCCCTGTCGTCCAGCCTCTCCCACCGGATCAACCTCCACGCTTCCAGGGCCGGCGACAACCAGCGCAACCTCAATCTCCAGCTCTCCCTGCGCACGAACTACGAACGCCACGAACTGGGAGTCAGCCACAGCTTTCAAATATCCGCACGGCGCACTATCTTCGACTTCGATCGCCAGTTGAGCCCCGACGCCGTCGACCGGCGCAGCAAGATCAACCGCAGTTGGGGCATGACTCACAAGATCCAGCGGTCCTTGCTCAATTCCCTGAGCCTCAGCACCAACTACTCCTACAGGGCCGATGATCTCGGCACGCTGTTGACGGAGGAGGACGCCCAGATCGTCGAGGGGGAGAACAGCGACCACGCGGCGGGGTTCAACATGAGCTATCGCCCGGCCGAAGGAGTCTCCTTGACCATGAGCTACTCGGTCCGGCTCCGACGCCAGTGGAAGGTCCTCTACGGACGCGACGAGGTCGAACGGGATCTCTTCGCCCGCCACCCCCACGAGACCTTGA
The DNA here is from genome assembly GCA_964291625.2 of Candidatus Latescibacterota bacterium. Classification (GTDB taxonomy): domain Bacteria; phylum Latescibacterota; class UBA2968; order UBA8231; family UBA8231; genus UBA8231. Next base: position 2,884,897 of record OZ220089.1, read on the forward strand.
GGCTCCTCCTCAACTACAAGCCGGCCGGACAGACCGGTCTGACCTCGTCCTTCAGCCGCTCGAGGCAGCGCAGCGGCACCTTCGACAGGATGAACCTCACCCTCACCCGTTCGTTCTGACCGGCGGCGCCGGTGCGGCGCCGTGCAGGAGCCCTTTCATGCCCCCCATGCCGAAGTCCGAGCAGATCTGGTTCAACGGCGAGTTCGTTCCCTGGGACGAGGCCCGCACCCACGTCCTGTCCCACGTGGTGCACTACGGCTCCTCCGTCTTCGAGGGGATCCGCTGCTATGCCACGAAGAAGGGGCCGGCGGTCTTCCGCCTGAAGGACCACGTGACCCGGCTCTTCGATTCGGCCCGGATCTACCGCATGGAGATCCCCTTCGACCGCGGCCAGGTCGCCGAGGCGATCCTGGAGACGATCCGGGTCAACCGGCTCGAGGCCTGCTACATCCGGCCCATCGCCTTCCGCGGTTACGGATCCCTCGGCGTCGATCCCCTCTCCTGCCCGGTGGACACGGTGATCGCCGTCTGGGAATGGGGGGAGTACCTCGGCGAGGAGGCCCTGGAGCAGGGGGTTTCGGTGTGCACTTCGTCGTGGAACCGCTCGGCGCCCAACACCATGCCGAACCTGGCCAAGGCCGGGGGGAACTACCTCAACTCCCAGCTCGTGCGCATGGAGGCCAATGCCAACGGTTACGACGAGGGCATCGTCCTCGGCCCCGACGGCCTGGTGAGCGAGGGCAGCGGCGAGAACGTCTTCCTCGTGAAGGACGGCGGCATCCACACCCCCGCGTCCCACCATTCGATCCTGCCCGGCATCACCCGGCACTCGGCCATCACCCTGGCCCGGGACCTGGGCATGGAGGTCCAGTCCGGCGCCATCCCGCGCGAGCTCCTCTACATCGCCGACGAGGTGTTCTTCACGGGGACGGCGGCGGAGATCTCCCCTGTGCGCGCCATCGACAAGATCCCCATCGGCTCGGGCCGGCGGGGTCCGGTCACCGAGCGCCTGCAGACCTTGTTCTTCCAGACCATCAACGCCGAGGTGGAGGATCGCCACGGCTGGCTCACCTTCGTCTGACAGAGGTTTCCCATGCGATTCTCCCTCGCTCTGTGCGCCGCCGCCCTGCTCGCCTGCCTCCCGGCCCTGACGGGGTGCCAGAGCTCGCTCACGGCCGGCAAGCTCTACATCCAGCAGGAGCAGTACGACAAGGCCCGGGTCCAGCTCGAGCTCGCCGTGGCCGAGAAGCCCGGCAACGCCGAGGGGTTCTTCCATCTCGGAAGGGTCTGCGGATTGCAGGGCGACTATCCGGCCATGGCCGACGCCTTCGACCGGGCCCAGGAGCTGGAGGACGAGTTCGACGAGGAGATCGCCGCCGAGAGGCGGCGCTACGGGGCGCGGATCTACAACGAAGGGGTTGTCGCCGCCTCCGGGGAAACTCCCGACCTGGAGGCCGCCCGCGGGCACTTCGCCCTCGCCGTGCGGGTCCTGCCCGATGAGCTGATGGCCTGGCGCAACCTCGCCGTCATCGACTATCAGCTCGGCGATCTCGATGGCGCCGTGACCGGCTTCGAGCACGTCGTCTCGCAGGCGCCCGACGACACGTCGACGTACCGCATGCTGGGCACCTTGTACCTCAGTCGGCAGAGCTACGACGAGGCGGCCCGCTGCTTCGAGGAGGTGCTGAAGCACGGCGAGCATCAGGGCGCCCTCGCGCATCTGGCCATGGTCCACATGGACCAGGACCGGCCGGCGGAGGCGGGGGAGCTGCTGCAGCGCGCCCTGGCCCTGAATCCGGACTGCTTCGATTGCCACTTCACCCTGGGCAACCTGCACTGGGCCGGCGAGGAATTCGCGGTCGCCCGCCGACACTTCGAGCGCGCCGTGGCACTCGACGACGGCAACGCCGATGCCCGCTTCAACCTCGCCGTGACCTACCTGGCCCTGGAGGAGCTGGATCTCGCCCTTCCGCTGCTGGAGCGGCTTTCCGTCGAGCTGCCGGAGAATCCCGCAGTGTGGCGTGAGCTGGGCCGCATCTACGCCTTGAGGTCCCGCATCCAGGAGAGCGAGGCCGCGTACGAAAGGGCTGAAGCCCTGGGCGAGTAGCGTCGCCGAATGCCCGTCTCGCGCGCCCACGCCCTGCGCCAGTACGTCCTCCGGCGCCTGCTCCTGATCCTGCCCACCCTGCTGGGCATCACCTTCCTCGTCTTCCTCCTGTGCCAGTTCGTGCCGGGCGGTCCCATCGACCAGATGCGGATGCGCATCGCCGGGGCCGATCAGGCCGGCGAGGCCGGGGCCGCGGCCGGGGTCCGCTTCTCCTCCATCGAGATCCCCGAGGCGGACCTGGAGAGCCTGCGGCGGTACTACGGCTTCGACCGTCCCCTGCTGGTGCGCTACGGCCTCTACCTGGCGAACCTGGCCACCCTCGATCTGGGCGATTCCTTCCGCTACACCATGCCGGTGGAGGACCTCATCGTCAGCCGCATGCCCATCTCCATCTACTTCGGCGGCATCGCCTTCCTCCTGACCTATTCGATCTGCATCCCCCTCGGGATCCTCAAGGCCCTGCGACACAAGAGTCCCTTCGACAACCTCACCTCCTTCGTCATCTTCCTCGGGTACGCCATCCCGGGGTACGCCTGGGGGCCGTGCTGCTCGCCCTCTTCGCCGTGCAGCGGGACTGGTTCCCCCTGGCCGGATTCGAGAGCCAGGGCTTCGCCGACCTGAGCCTCCCGGGCAAGATCCTGGACCGACTGCACCACACGGCCCTTCCCGTCCTCTGCTTCGCCATCAGCCTCTTCGCCTTCATGACCATCCTCATGAAGAACAGCCTGCTGGAGAACATGGGCGCCGACTACGTCAAGACCGCCCTCGCCAAGGGCATGACCTGGAGGCGCTCGGTCTTCGTCCACGCCCTGCGCAACTCGCTCATCCCCATCGCCACCAGCTTCGGCAACAACATCTCCCTCATCCTCGCCGGCTCCCTGCTCATCGAGCGGGTCTTCGGGATCCCCGGCATGGGGCTGCTGTTCTTCGAGGCCATCACGGCCCGCGACTACCCGGTGGTCATGGGCTACATCTTCATCTCCTCGGCCCTGCTGCTGGTGGGCAACCTCCTCAGCGACCTGTGCGTGGCCTGGGTCGATCCGCGCGTGAGGTTCGGCGAGTGATCCCGCGCCTCGACCCGATCACCCGCCTGCGCCTGCGCCGCTTCCGCCGCATCCGCCGCGGCTACGTCTCCTTCCTGATCCTGCTGGGCCTCACCGTCCTGTCCCTGCTCTCCAACTACGTCGCCAACCGGCGGGCCATCGTCGTCCACTACCAGGGGGAGTACTACTTCCCCACCTTCCGCTTCCACGACATGGCCACCTTCGGCCAGCAGGACGAGTACGGCTTCGACGACGTGGAGGCCGACTACGCGGCCCTGCGGGCGCGGTTCCAGGAGGCCGGCGGCGGCGACTGGGTGTGGATGCCGGTCGTCCCCTTCGACCCGTACGAGCCCGACTTCAGCTATGACGATCCGCCGCCCAACCCTCCGGACTCCCGGCACTGGTTCGGCACCGACTCCCAGGGCCGGGACGTCTTCGCCCGGCTCCTCTACGGTTTCCGGATCTCCATCCTCTTCGCCGTGACCCTGGTTTTCACCAGTCAGGCGGCGGGCACCGCCATCGGCGCCCTGCAGGGCTTCGTGGGGGGCCGCTTCGACATCCTCAGCCAGCGCTTCATCGAGATCTGGTCGACCCTGCCCTTCCTCTACGTGGTCATCCTCCTGGCCACCTTCTTCAAGCCCACCTTCGGGCTGCTGCTGGTGATCATGGCCCTCTTCGAGTGGATCCGCATGACCTACTACATGCGCACCGAGGTGTACCGCGAGAAGACGCGCGACTACTGCCTGGCGGCGCGCTCCTTCGGCGCCTCGCGATGGCGCCTGATCTTCCGCCACCTGCTGCCGAACTGCCTGACGCCCCTGGTGACGATCACGCCCTTCGCCATCGTCGGCGCCATCAGCGCTCTCACCGCTTTGGACTATCTCGGGTACGGCCTGCCGGCGCCCACTCCGAGCTGGGGCGAGATGATCGATCAGGCTCTCGACAGCCAGAACCGGGACAAGATCTGGCTCTCCGTGGCGCCCTTCTCCGCCCTCTCCGTCACCCTCGTGCTTGTCACCCTCGTGGGCGAGTCGATCCGCGAGGCCTTCGACCCCAAGCAGTACGCCCATTACCGATAGACGAAAGGACCCCCATGGGGAGCCGCTTCCCTCTCATCATTTTCCTGCTGCTCACCCTGGGCGCCCGCAGCGGCGCCGAGGACCTCTCCGCCATCGAGTGGGAGACCAACACCGATGACCCGCCCATCGGCGATCCCGCCGCCCGCAAGGGGGGCGAGTTCCGCACCTTCATGACCGCCTATCCCCTGACCCTGCGCCTCGTCGGTCCCAACGCCAACGACGCCTTCGCCGCCTGGAAGCGGGCCGTCACCATGGCCTTCACCATGGTCAGCCGCCACCCGACGACGGACCGCCACATCCCGGTCATGGCCACCCACTGGTCGGTGCAGGAGGACGGGCGCACCATCTACTACAAGCTCGATCCCGACGCCCGCTGGAGCGACGGCCAGCCGGTGACGGCCGAGGACTACGTGCACACCTGGCGCATGATGCGCAGCGAGCACATCGTCGATCCCTTCTTCAACCAGTACGCCGAGGACTACTTCGAGGAGGTCGTCGCCCTCGAGCCCCACGTGCTGAGGATCGTGGGAAAGTTCGAGAGCTGGCGCCCCCTGGACATGTTCGATCTCTGGGCGACCCCGAGGCACGCCGTCACCCTCGGGGAGGGGTTCCCCGACCGCTACAACGACGCCGTCCTGCCCGTGCAGGGCGCCTACGTGCTCACCGAGCGCGTGCCGGGGCAGTACGTCGTCTTCGAGCGTCTGAAGGACTGGTGGGGCCGGGACAAGCACTACATGCAGGGCATGTACAACGTCGACCGCATCCACGTGCGCGTCATCGACGACACGGACCGCGCCTTCGACTTCTTCAAGAAGGGAGAGCTCGACTACTACAGCGTGAACACGGCCCGCATGTGGGCCGAGGAGATGGACTTCGAGGCCTTGCGGCAGGGCTGGGCCCACCGCAAGCGGCTCTTCGTCGACTATCCCCAGGGGGTGTACGGCTTCGCCATGAACCTCGAGCGGCCGATCTTCCGGAACCAGGATTTCCGCAAGGCGATCCAGTACCTCTTCAACTTCGACGAGATCAACTCCAAGCTGATGCACGACGCCTACTTCCGGCAGGTCTCGGCCTTCACCGGCACCGAGTACCAGAACCGGGACCTGGTGCCGTACGGCTTCGACCCGCGCAAGGCGCGCGAGCACCTGAAGGCGGCGGGATTCACCCGCCGGGGCGAGGACGGCATCCTCGTCGACGGCGAGGGCACCCGCGCCGCCTTCACCCTCTCCTACGGCAGCAAGGGGCTGGAGCGGCACATGACCGTCGTCAAGCAGACCTTCCAGCGCTTCGGCGTCGACATGGCGCTGCGCCTGCTGGAGCCCGGCACCGCCTTCCGCAACGGGCTGGAGCGCGAGTACGAGATGACCATCATGGGGCGCACGGCCGGCCTCTACCCGAGCCCCCATCAGTACTTCTCCACCGTCTTCAAGGAGTCGAAGAACAACAACAACGTCTGGGCCTTCGGGACCGCCTACACCGACTCCCTCATCGACGTCTACCGCTTCGATACCGACAAGGAGCGCCGCCTGGCGGCGATGCACGAGCTCGACGCCATCGTCCAGGACGAGGCCTTCTACGTGCCCTTCTGGCATGCCCCCTTCATGCGGTTCCTGCACTGGGACCACCTGCGCTTCCCGGAGTTCTACTTCCCCAAGCGCACCCAGCAGATGACGGACTGGCAGGTCTTCTGGGTCGACGAGGACCGCCAGGCAGGGCTGCGGGAGGCGATGGCCGAGGGCCGTTCCCTCGGCGCGGACCCGGTCGTCGACATCGACCCCTACCGGGTGAAGGACCGCATCGAGGCAGCCCTGCGCGCCGCGGCGCCGCCGGAGTAGGCCGGAGCGCTCCCGACATGGCGCTCCTGCGAGTCGAGGATCTGCGCACCGTCTTCCGCACGGAGGACGGCGTCGTGCAGGCGGTGGACGGCGTCTCCTTCGAGGTGCGCGCCGGCTCCACCGTGGGGATCGTCGGCGAGTCGGGCTGCGGCAAGAGCGTCAGCGCCATGTCGGTCATGCGCCTGATCCCCGACCCTCCCGGGCGCATCGAGGACGGACGGGTCCTGTGGAAGGGAAGGGATCTGCTGGCCGTCGACGCCGACGAGATGCCGGGGATCCGCGGCCGGGAGATCGCCATGATCTTCCAGGACCCCATGACCTCCCTCAACCCGGTCTTCACCGTGCGCCGGCAGCTCGGGGAAGTTCTGGAGAAGCGCTTCGGCCTGGAGGGGGAGGCCGCCGGCGCGCGCATGGTGGAGATGCTGCGGCGCGTGGGGATCGCCGACGCGGAGAGCCGGCTGGACCAGTACCCCCACGAGCTCAGCGGCGGCATGAAGCAGCGCATCATGATCGCCATGGCCCTCATGTGCGAGCCGGACCTGCTCATCGCCGACGAGCCCACCACCGCCCTCGACGTGACCGTGCAGGCCCAGATCCTGCACCTGATGAAGCAGCTGCAGAGGGAGCTGGGCACGGCGATCCTGCTCATCACCCACGACATGGGGGTCGTGGCCGAGACCTGCGACGAGGTGGTGGTCATGTACGCCGGCAAGGTGGTCGAGCGCTGCGGCGTCATCGAGCTTTTCGAGGGCAGCCGCCACCCCTATACGCGGGGCCTCCTCGACAGCATCCTGCGTCCGGGCCGGCCCCGGGGCGCCGGCGTGCCCACCATCGAGGGGGTCGTGCCCTCCCTCCTCGATCCGCCGCCAGGATGCCGCTTCGCCGACCGCTGCCCCCGCGCCGAGGAGCTCTGCCGCCGCGAGGACCCGCCCCTGGAACCGGTCGCCGACGGCCACCTGGCCGCCTGCCACTATCCCCTGGAGGCGGTGTGAGCGCCCCCGTCGTCGAGGTCCGCGGCCTGCGCAAGCACTACCCGGTGGGCGGCGGTCTCTTCGGGCGCCGGAGGCAGAGCCTGAAGGCCGTGGACGGCGTCTCCTTCGACCTGCCGGCGGGCCGGACCCTGGGGCTGGTCGGTGAGTCCGGCTGCGGCAAGTCCACCCTGGGGCGGACCATGATGCGGCTCGAAGATCCGACGGCGGGCGCCGTCCGCTTCGAGGGGCGCGACCTGGCGCAGGCCACGGCGAAGGAGCTGTTCGCCCTGCGGCGCGACATGCAGATGATCTTCCAGGACCCCTATTCCTCGCTCAACCCGAGGCTGTCGGTGGGCGAGACCGTGCGCGAGCCCCTCGACGTGCACGCCCTGGGGACGCGGGCCGAGCGGCGCGAGCAGGTCGACGGTCTCCTCGAGGCCGTGGGTCTCGACCCGGCCGTGCAGGACCGCTATCCCCACGAGTTCTCCGGCGGCCAGCGCCAGCGCATCGGCATCGCCCGCAGCCTCGCCCTGGGGCCGAAGGTCATCGTCGCCGACGAGCCGGTCTCCGCCCTCGACGTCTCGGTGCAGGGGCAGGTGCTCAACCTCCTGGTGCGCTTCCAGCAGGAGCGCGGCCTCGCCTACCTGCTCATCTCCCACGACCTGTCGGTGGTGGAGTACCTCAGCCACCGGGTGGCGGTCATGTACCTCGGGCGCCTCGTGGAGTTCGGCTCCCGGGAGGAGGTGTTCTCGCGGCCGGCCCATCCCTACACGCGGGCCCTGCTGGAGGCAGTACCCGTCGCCGACCCCCGCCGCCGCCGCGAGCGCGAGCCCCTCCTGGGGGAGACGCCGAGCGCGGTGAACCCGCCCGCGGGGTGCGCCTTCCACCCCCGGTGCCCCTTCGCCGTCGACGCCTGCCGGGGGCAGGTCCCGGAGCTGGAGCCCGTCGGCGACGGCGGCCACACCGCCGCCTGCATCCGCAAGGACGAGATCTGAAGGACGCGGCGCCCGCCGCGCTCCTACATCAGGTTCAGCCAGTCGTCGAGAAGGAAGCTGACCCGCCCGATGAGCAGGGACAGGCGGGCCATGACCGTGTACCCGAAGGAGGCTCCGAAGGAGATCATCAGGAACCAGATGCCGAGCTTGGAGGCGGTGCCCACGGCCCCGGTGTGCTCCACGGAGAAGAAGAAGTAGATGAGCACGGTCAAAACGCCCACGAGGACCAGCAGCAGGTTGAACCCCTCCCAGGTGAGGGTGATGGGCGCCAGGCTGGGCTCGATCTGCCCCAGGACGAAGGAGGACAGGTACCGGGGGATGGTAAGGCCGGCGCCGACGCCGACGACAAAGGCGAAGGAAAGGCGGCTGAGCCAGCCGATGCGGCGGGAGAACCGGGTCAGCATGAGCAGGCCCAGGAGGGTGGGGAACAGCATCACCCAGGGGTCGTGTCCGCCGCCGCCGCCGTCCAGATCGACGTAGGTCCGGATGATGTCGTCGAGGAAGACGTTGTACCAGGTGATGCCGAAGACGTACGCCGCGGCGACGCCCACGTACACATGCTCGGCGACCTTGAACAGGGGATTGTCCTTGTAGAGGAAGCTGTACAGGGCGAGGGTGAACCCGGCGGCGACGATCACGCCCGCCCCCTCCCAGTCAGCCTCCAGCAGTCCGCTGCCGATGAGCACGGCGTTGGCCGCGGCGAAGAGGGCGACGAAGCCGGCGAAGAGGTAGAGGTCTCGAGTCATGGCGTCCTCAGGCCTGACTGTCCCGCCGGCGGGAGGCGAAGTAGGCGATGTTGCCCAGGATGATGAACAGGACGATGATCAGGTGGGTCACGGACTGCGGCTGCATGCCGTCGGTGGCTCGGCCGGGTGCGTCCACCAGCATCTCGTACTCGGCGGCCCCGGCCAGCCCGCCGAGGAGGCCCACGAGCTGCCCCGACTGCAGGAAGGGGTAGAGGTCGGGGGCCATCACCGCCGTGCAGCCCCCGCCGAAGGGGAACCGGTGCTTCTCCTGGCCGTACGGGATCCACCAGTACTCCATGGAATCGCCTGCGGCGAAGTCGAAGACGAAGGAGAAGTCCTTCAGGTTTTCCACCCCCGCCAGCACCGGCAGGTCGCCCACCGGGGTCCCCTCGGTGTCGAAGGGAAAGGTGTCGGCCACGCTCTGCCCCATGTTCAGCACCACCGCCTGATAGCCGATCTTGTAGCCCAGGAAAGCGTAGTCGACCCCGTACCGGCGGCCGAACTCGGCGGCCAGCTCGTCCATCACCGGCTGGGCGAGCCCCACCGCCTCGGGCCACAGGCAGATGGCGACCACCTTCAGCCCCCGTTGGAAGAGGTGGCGCACGACGGCGCGGGTCATCGGTACCATCTCCGGCTCGGTGCTGGCGCCGTAGGAGAACGAGACCAGCACCGGCCGGCCGGCGTCCTCGGCGGCCACTCTCTCGATCTCGTCGTACACCGAGCGCACCGTGGGAGACGGCTTGATCGGAAGGGGGAGGTCCACCAGCAGGGGGATGGCCACCCCCAGAAAGACGAAAACGAAGATGAAGCGGCGGTCCAGGTTGATCAGCCGGTCCATGGTCTACTCCTCCCCCCCGCCGCCGAGATAGGAACGCTCGATGCCGAAGATGATGCGCAGGGAGGTGGCGATGGCGCCGAGACTGACGCCGAGCAGGATGCCGCGCTTGGCCGCCATGTTGGGCACCGTCATGAGCCACTGCATGGCCTCGGGGATGGCCTCGGATACATAGCCCCCGATCGGCACCCGTCCGAGCATGACGATCACCGCCGAGACCAGCAGGATCGCCGCCTCGGGGGTGCGCGCCCGGAAGGTGCGGTACGCCGCCGAGGAGATGAAGAAAGCGAGGGTGGAGAACATCGTCGCCGAGCTGGCCACGTGGATGTGGGTGAACATCCACTGGTAGGCGCCGGTCTTCGACTGCGCCTGCAGAGGTCCCTGGCCCTCGTTGTAGAGGACGAAGAGGCACATGACGCCGAAGCTGATGTAGACGATCAGGCTGTAGGCCCAGCCGGACTGCCGCAGGCGGATCTTGGACCAGTGCAGGTTGAGGAGGCTGTAGAGACCGAGGAAGTAGGCGAAGGCGGAGACCACCCGCAGCCACAGGGCGAAGGCCTGCGTGGTCTCTTCCGCATAGGGGTGGGGGCTGTAGAAGATGGCGAAGCCGGCGACGCCGAAGAGGAAGCAGATGGCGAAGGGCAGGGTCCGTGTCAGGAATGGCATCGGCGTCCTCTCACAGGGAGGCGGACAATTGGGTCAGGAAGTCGACGCCGGCCGTGGACAGGATGGTGCCGGCCATGAGCACGAGGATGAGCACGGCCTTGCCCACGTCCTGGCCCCGCAGGCTGCCGAGGAGGCGCGGCTCCTTCGACAGGTAGGCGCTGGCGGCGTAGAGCTCCTCCCCCATCAGGGTGTAGTCGCAGGTGGTGACGAAGAACGGCAACTGGGTGTAGGCGTCGGTGCCGGCGATCTGAATGGCCCCGGTGGTGCTGCCCGTCTCGGTGAGGAGCAGCGACTCGGCGTAGAAGTATCCCATCATGATGTGCGCCGCGGGACGGTCGCGGACCATGATGCCCTCCAGGGCCGCGGCGTAGGAGAACTGCTCGGTGCCGGCCATGAACACGTCCCCGGGCCGGTAGGCGTCGGGCCGGCCCTCCTCCAGGCAGGCCTCCTTCACCACCTCCTGGCTCACCGACATGACCACGGGGTCGACGTTGGCCACCCGCAACTCGGCGTCCAGGCGTGCCGTGCGCCGGGCCACCCGGCCGAGGATGTTCACGGCGGCGATCGTCGGGATCTGGTCCATGCCCTTCAGGCCGTGGACGAACAGCACCGAGCGGCCCATCTCGGTGGCCCGCCCAAGGGCCTCGTCGAGGGCTTCCAGGCCCCCGATGCGCCGGATGTAGAGCTCCCGGCGCCGGGCCACGGCGATGAACAGGAGGATCACCACCGACAGGGCCAAGGCGAGGACGAGGTTGTTCAGCTTGGCCGTGTTGAACAGGTCGGGCGCCGGCGCGGCTGCCGCCGGCTGGCTGCGCCTCGCCTCCGCGCCCTCCCCGGCGACGAGACGGGCCTGGTAGGTCGTGCCGTCTTCCAAGGCCCTCGGCTTCTCCTCCCCTTCCGGCGTGTAGCCCGTGAGGTGAAGCACGTAGCGTTGCTCGTTGGCGTCGTCGTGGCCGAAGAGGGCCGGCTCGTCGGACATCCGCCCCGGGGCCATCGTCTCGGCGGCCACGTGGAAGGGGCCCTCCGGCGATTCGGCGAGGTAGACGCGGTAGAGGGCGCCGGCGGGGGCGGCATCGGCGCGCCAGGTCAGGCTCAGGCTGCCGCCGGCGTCGTTCGGCGTGTCGAAGAGATCGATCTCGAAGGCCGCCGGCTGCGCCCCGGCTCCGGCCAGCAGCCCGAGTCCGGCGACCAGGGTCAGGGTTCTACCGAAGTCCGTCATCCTGCGATCAGCTCCACGTTGGCCCGCGGCACCACGGCCCGCGAGCCGTCCTCGAACTCGACCTCCAGCACCCGCACCGAGGCGCCGGACTCGACCGCCCGCAGGTCGGGGATCAGCTCGCCCACCCTGCCGATGCGGCCGAAGTACGGGGCCCGGATGATACGAAGGGGGTCTCCATGCGCCATCCCCCCCCCGCGGCTTCCCCCGCGGGCCTCCGCCTCTCCCGGTCCCGTCGGGTCCGGGACGATGATCTCGGGGCGCATGACCCCCGCCCGGATCTGGGTCGCCCCCGAGATCGAGGCCTGGCGGCCGTGGCAGTCCCGGAGGATCTCGAAGGTCCGGCCGGCCATGGCGATCTCGCCGAACCCCTCGGTGACGATCACCGTCAGTCCGATCTCCTCGGTGCCGGTGATGGCGACGCCGAGGTCGTAGCCCAGCAGCCGCCGCAGGTCCCGATCGTGGATCCCGCCGCCGATCACCCCGGCGGCGCCCACCTCGCGGGCCCGGTCGATCGCCTCGTACGACAACAGACCCGTGACCACCACGATCCGGCCCGAGCACTCGTCGTCGATCCGGTCCGCTGCCAGCGGCTCCCCGGGGTTCTCCGCGAGCATGTGGAGGGGCCCGTAGCGCTCGCCGCCGACACCGAAGATGCCCTGCACGAAGGCCCCCCGCGTCTCCACCACCACCCCTTCGTTCTCGATAACCTCGACCACCTGGCCGTCGACGTAGGCCCGTACCTCCACGGGCAGGGCCGGCTCCCGGAGCAGGACCTGCCCGGTCACCGGCGAGATGCTGTCCACCGTGCCGTCGATGGGGGACTCCACCGTGGTCTTGAACCACTTGATGAAGGGCCGCGTCTCGGCCATCGGCTCGCCCCGCCGCACCTCGTCTCCTTCGGCCTTGAGCATGAACCCCGGCAGCTCCTCGGCGGTGATGCCCAGCCGGTTGACCACGTTCACCGTGGAGACGCTGCCGGGCAGCTCGGTGCGGGCCACCACCTGTTCGCGCTCGACGCCGTCGCCGACGGCGGCCAGTACCTGGCCCCGCAACGGCAGACGGCGCGTCCGCCGGAGGACGGTGGTGGGCGTCACGGACAGTCCGGGCGTGTAGGCGTGGGCCATCAGTCCCCCCCTCCGTAGAGCCCGAGGGCGCGGCTCCAGTCGCCGATCCGGTCCCGCCTCTCCCCGTCCTCCTCGGGCAGGCTCAGGGGGCGGCCCCGGCCGTCGAGGACCAGTCCGACGACGCCGCCCCGGACCCGGGCCCGGTGTTCCTGCCCCGGGCCCGACCCCGCGTCCCGGCCGCGTGCCGGGGAGATCGTCATCTCCGCCTCCTCCCCGTCGGCCAGCGGCAGCAGCCGCAGCTCGCCGCACCGCAGCTCTCCCCCCCCCACCGGCCCGTCCGGCAGGCGCAACTCGTACGAAGCGCACAGATCGCCCGGTTTTCCCTCCCCCGAGGGAGCGACGCAGGTGCCCAGGTAGATGATGCAGTCGCGCTCGAAGACGTCGGTGGCGGCCTGCTCGTCCACGGAGGCGAGCACGCCGAGGTGGGGCATCATGAAGATGCTGTCCACGGCGAGCTGGGTGACGCCCTCGGGCTGGAAGGCGTCGACGAGCATGGCGGCGGTCTGGGCCCGGCGGGGGGCGTGGGAGAGCACGCCGCCGCTGCCGACCAGCAGGTCGAGGACCATCATGTCCACCAGGCTCTCGCCCGTGGCCTCCTGGTCGAAGACGTCGGACAGAGTGCGCTCGCTCTGCACCCCCTTCAGACCGACGGCCAGCTCCCGGTGCTGCACGAGGGCCAGCCGCAGGGCCTCGCGGGCCACGGCGTGCTCGATCTGCAGCTCCTCCAGCATGTGGGGGATCGTCGTGGGCCGGATCATCTTGTTCTTGATGCGGTCCCGCAGGTCGGCCTCGTCGATGTCGAAGGGGATCCAGCGCACGACGTTTTCCAGCGAGGCCTCGGCCAGGACGTTGGAGATGCTGTAGGACATGCCGAGGTTGGCGCTCACCGTGCGGTTGAAGACGGTGCCCGGACCCTCCGGCTCCCCGGCCTCCGCCCCGTCCTCTCCGGGGGCGGGGTCCGCCTGCCCTTCCGCCGCCGTGTGGAAGACGCTGAAGACGTCGGTCGTGGCGCCGCCGATGTCGACGCCGAGGACGTCGATCCCCTTGCGCCGGGCGATCGCCTGCATGATCCGGCCCACCGCCGCCGGCGTCGGCATGATCGGGGCGGCCGTCCAGGACATCAGCTTCGAGTACCCGGGGGCCTGGGCCATCACGTGCTCGAGGAACAGGTCGTGGATGACGTGCCGCGCCGGGCCCAGGTTCTCGCGCTCGAGGACGGGGCGCAGGTTCTCGGTCACGTGCAGGGCCGTGCGCTGGCCGAGGACGCGCTCCACCTCGGGGCCCGCGTCCTGGTTGCCGGCGAAGATCACCGGCAGCTCGAAGCCGGCGCCGAACCGGGGCCGGGGGTCGGCGGCGGCCACGTACTCCGCCAGCTCGACCACGTGGGAGACCGTGCCGCCGTCGGTGCCGCCGGACAGCAGCACCATGTCGGGGCGCAGGTGGCGGATGCGCTCGATCTTCTCGTAGGGCTGGCGGCCGTCGTTGGAGGCGAGCACGTCCATGACGATGGCGCCGGCCCCGAGGGCGCAGCGCTGGGCGCTCTCGCCGGTCATCGACTGCACGACACCGGCCACCATCATCTGCAGGCCGCCGCCGGCGCTCGAGGTGGAGATGTAGATGTCGACGCCGCGTCCCTCCGCCGCCGGGGTGATGATGCGCTCGCCGTCGAGGATCCGCCGCCCCGAGAGCTCCTCCACCTCCTGGATGGCGTTCAACACGCCCCGGGTCACGTCTTCGAAGGGCGCCTCCACCGTGGTCGGGGCCTCGCCGCGGAAGGTCTGCCGGTAGCCCTCTTCCAGGCGCTCGATGAGAATCGCCTTGGTGGTGGTGCTGCCGCAGTCGGTGGCGATGATGACGTCGGGCCTATCCACGGCGCCGGTCTTCCCCTTCGGTGATCGCCTCGATGATCCAGTCGATGCTGCGGCGCCTTTCCAGCAGTCCCCGAAGGCGGTCGTACTCGGCAGGCGAGAAGGCGAGCTTCAGCATGGGGCCGGCGAAGGCCAGCACCTGGCTGCCCATGAAGCTCAGGGGCCGGGTGCTCTCGAGCGCCATCAGGGCCGGCGCCGTCAGGCGGCGGCGCACGACGAGGCGGGCCAGGCGCTCTATGAGGGCCCGCTCCTCCTCGGAGAGGGGTTCCCCGGAGTCGAGGGCGAAGGCGTGGGACCAGCCGCGCCGCAGGCGCTCAAGCGGGGACACGGGCCCGTGCCAGGGCGACGACTTCGCCGGCGTCGACGCCGGGGCCGAAGCGCAGGAACACTCCGCGGAAGGAATCGAGCCGGCTCGGCCGCCGGAAGGGGCTCAGGAAGAGACCGTCGGCGTGGCGGTCGACGCGGCGGAAGGTGGACCAGGGCCGGCGGCGCCAGGTCAGCTGGCGCCAGGCGGCCTCATGTTCGTCGAGAATGTACCGAGTCGGGAGCAGGTAGCGGGCGGTGGCTCCCGCCAGCGCCAGGAGCGAGATCAGTCCGTAAACGGCGCCGCCGAGGCTGGCGGCGGCCAGGGTGGAGAACCCGACGATCAGGGCCCCCAGGGCAGCCGACTTCCAAGCCGGCTCCTGGCGAAGCGGGTGGGCCGTCCATGCGAGGGGGCCGTGCCGGCTGGCGGTCGGGTCGCTCGCAACCATTCGGCACAATATAGATCGCCGGCAAGGCGGGCAGCGAATCAGAGGAGGAAGTCGGGTACGGACTCGTTCGCCGTCACCTGCTCCAGCGTCTGCCGCCTCCGCAGCAGGTGGAAGCCGCCGTCCGCGCCCAGGAGCACCTCCGGCGCCTCGGGGAAGGAGTTGTAGTTCTTGGCGGACATGGCGGCGCAGTAGGCCCCGGCGCCGCCGATGACGACGGCGTCACCGACGCGCGCCTCGGCGAGGGGGCGCACCCGCAGCGCCTCCGGGTCTCCAGGGGCCGGCGTCAGGATGTCGCCGCTCTCGCAGCAGTGACCGACGACGAGGTACTCCCGCAACGGGCGATCGCCGTCCCCCCGGGGGACCACGGTGAGCGGGTGCTGGGCGCCGTACATGCTGGGACGCAGGATCTCGGTCATCCCCGTGTCCGTCTTGATGAAGGAGAAACCCTCCTTGCCGGTGTCGACCACGTCGATCACGCTGGCCACCACGGCCCCGGCGTTGCCCACCAGAAAGGTGCCGGGCTCGATCTCCAGGCGCAGCCGGCGCCCGCAGTCGTCGGCGAACCGCCGCAGCTCGTCGACGATGGGGGCCGCGGCCCTCGGCAGGTCGGTGGAGGACTCGCCGCTCATCCGTCCGATCTTGTAGCCCCCGCCCAGATTGACGGCGGTCACGTCGGGGAGGTGCCGGGCCAGGTTCAGCGTCAGGCGGGCGCAGTGCTGCCACACCTCCGGATCGGTTCCCGAGCCGATGTGGGTGTGCAGGAGGGTGATGCGCAGCCCGCTGGTGCGCGAGATCTCCAGGACCCGCTCCAGGTGAGTGTGCCAGATCCCGAAGCTGGCGGAGGGGCCGCCGACGTTGGTGCGGTTCGAGTGGCCCGAGCCCAGCCCTGGATTGAGACGGACGGCCACCTCGGCTCCGGGAGAGCGCTCCCCGCAGGCCGCCAGCTGGTCGAGGGAGCAGGCGTTGATGCGGACCCCCAGGGCGAACAGTTCCTCGAAGTCCTCGGGCAGCTGCTGGGCGGTCAGCAGGATGTGGCCCGCCGGGACCCCCGCGGCGATGGCGCGGCGAGCCTCCCAGCCGGAGCTGGCGTCGATGTGCAGGCCCGCCCTCGTCAGAACGCGCAGCACACCCGCCGAGGGGCAGGCCTTCATGGCGTAGCGCACCGTCATGCCGAAGGGGGCGGGCAGCTGAAGGGCCTGCTGTGCCTGGGCCTCCAGCGTTGCCTGATCGTACACGTAGAGCGGCGTGCCGAAGCGATCCTGGAGGGCTCGAACCTGGCCCTCGTCAAGGAAGCGGAGAGGCTCTTGGGCGGTCGTCATGGATGGTCCTATGTTGCTATTTTTACAGCTAGTTGGTAGCTTCTGGGAGGGCTGATTATCGGCTCCGTCCCGCACTCCGTCAAGGCGCCCGGGCGCCGTTCCTTCGTTGATCATGTGATGAGCCCTGGTTATATTGCGAGTTTGGGGCAGGCGGAGGCTTTCTGGATGTCTCGAGCCCTTGAGAGGGCGCGGCTGGCCGCCCGATCCGGCGAGGTGCCCGTCGGAGCCCTTGTCGTGCGCGACGGCGCGGTTCTGGGCGCCGGTTGCAACGGCACCGAGGGGGATCAGGATCCGACGGCGCACGCGGAGATGATCGCCATTCGCCAGGCGGCCGAGGCGATCGGGTCCCGTCGACTTCAGGATACGACGCTCTACGTAACCCTCGAGCCGTGCGCCATGTGCGCAGGAGCGATCGTCCTGGCACGGATCCCCCGGCTCTTCTTCGGCGCCTGCGATCCCAAGGCCGGCGCCTGCGGAACGTTGCGGGACGTGGTCCGGGACCGGCGGCTGAACCACACGTGCGAGGTCGTCGGCGGTGTTCTCGAGAGTGAATGCGCCGGTCTGTTGCGTGAGTTTTTCTCCGACCTGAGGTCGGAACGATCAGCCGTGCGGAGAGGTGCCCGAGTGGTCGAAGGGGGCGGTCTCGAAAACCGTTGTGGCCTTCACGGTCACCGTGGGTTCGAATCCCACCCTCTCCGCCATCCGGAGAGATGACCGAGTGGTCGAAGGTGCACGACTGGAAATCGTGTGTGGCGTTTGTAGCGTCACCGAGGGTTCGAATCCCTCTCTCTCCGCCAGTTTTGCGAATACGGTGGGGCAGTAGCTCAGTTGGGAGAGCGCTAGAATCGCACTCTAGAGGTCGTGGGTTCGATTCCCATCTGCTCCACCATTTTACCTGAGGAGCCCGCCCGCAAAGGCGAGGCTCCCGCTCTTGGGCAGGCCGTGCTAGATGGGGAGTTAGCGGTGCCCTGCACCCGCAATCCGCTCTAGCGGGATCGAATCCCCGTCCGAGGT
The DNA here is from genome assembly GCA_964291625.2 of Candidatus Latescibacterota bacterium. Lineage (GTDB taxonomy): Bacteria > Latescibacterota > UBA2968 > UBA8231 > UBA8231 > UBA8231. The sequence continues at coordinate 2,902,470 of OZ220089.1, forward strand.
CTACAAGCCGTCTTTCCGGTCGGTACCCGGAGGGCGTCGAAAGCCGGATTCCGCGCAACGCGAGGCTTCCGAACCCCGTCAGGACCGGAAGGTAGCAGCGGTAAGAGGCTGACGCGTGTGCCGCGGAGGTCTCTGGCTGGAGCCCGGCGGTCGCGGCCGGACGGCGGCGCGGGATCGAAGACGGGTGCACGGCCTGCGTTCTACCCGCGGGCTCCCCTGCGGGCGCAGCGAGCCCAACATCGCCCTGGAGCCGGCCCCTCGCCTCCGACAGCCATGCCCTTCCAGGTCACAGCCCGCAAGTGGCGCCCCCAGCGGTTCTCCGAGGTCGTCGGGCAGGAGCATATCACCGCCACCCTGACCAACGCCCTGGCCAGTGGCCGCATCGCTCACTGCTACCTGTTCTGCGGACCTCGCGGCGTCGGCAAGACCACGACGGCGCGCATCCTGGCCAAGGCCCTCAACTGCTCCGCCCGCGGCGAGGCGACTGATCCCTGCGGCGAGTGTCCCTCCTGCACGGCCATCACCGACGGCACGAGCATGGATGTCCTCGAGATCGATGGCGCCTCGAACAACAGCGTCGACGACGTGAGAGAGCTGCGGGAGGTGGTGCGCTACATCCCTACCGAGGGCGCCCACAAGATCTACATCATCGACGAAGTCCACATGTTGTCGCGGCCGGCCTTCAACGCTCTCCTCAAGACGCTCGAGGAGCCGCCGGAACGGGTCGTCTTCGTCTTCGCCACCACCGAGGTGCAGGAAGTCCCGGAGACCATCCTGTCGCGCTGCCAGAGGTTCAATTTCCGCCGCATCTCCACCTCCAGTATCGCCGGGCACCTCGGGGAGATCACCGCCGCCGAGAAGATCGAGTCCGACCAGGAGGCCCTCTACCTGCTGGCCCACCGCGCCGACGGCGCCCTCAGGGACGCCGAGAGCCTCCTCGATCAGGTCGTCTCCTTCGGGGGCCGCGTGAGCGGCGAGGGCGTCCGGGAGGTCCTGGGCCTGATCGACCGTGGCGTCTTCTTCGAAGCCACCTCGGCCATCGCCGAGGGCGACGGGGGCCGGCTGCTCGACCTCGTGACCCGGGTCCTCGAGGAGGGCGGAGACCTCGAGGAGTTCGTCGGCGGCCTGGTGGAGCATGCCTCCCGCCTGCTCTTCACCAAGGTGCAGGAGTCCGCCGCCAGGCTCGAGGTCACCGAGGACGATGCCCGGCGCTACGAGGAGGCCGCCGGCGCCCTGACAGAGGCCGACCTGCTGCGCATCGTGCAGACCCTGATGGAGCTCGAGGCCGAGGTGCGCAAGTCGTTGCAGCCCCGGTTCCGCACCGAGCTGGCCCTCGTGCGGCTGGCCGGCATGGGCCGCGCCGTGGACGTGGGGCGCCTCCTGGCGCGGCTGTCCGCCCTCGAGGCCGCCGTCGCCGCCGGCGGTGGGGCCGCCGCCGCTCCCCCGGCGAGGCGGAGTCCGCCGCGGTCACGCAACCCGGACTCCGGCCCGCCACCGCAGGTCCCGCCTCCCGCGGCGGAGGAGGTAGCGCCCGGGCCGGCGCCCGACCACGAAGGCTCCGGGCCCTCCGGGAGTCCCTCCGAGGCCGCCGACCCCTCCCCGGAGGGAGACCTGGACATCCAGCAGTTGTGGCCCCGGGTCATCGATCACCTGCGGGAGACCCAGCCTTCGATGCCCGGCTTCCTGCAGGAGGTCACGCGCCTGGAGATCAAAGGGTCCGTGCTCACCCTCTTCTTCGACGGGAGCAACCGCTTCGTCATGGGCCAGGTGGCCAAGGCCGACGCCGCGGTGGCCGCCGCCGTGGCCCGCGCCGGCGGGCCCGAGGTCCGCGTCCTGTGCGGCGTCGACGGCGGCGAGGCGCCGGCGCCGGCGACGGCCGAGAAGCCGGGGTCAGCCGCGCCCCCACCGGCCCGGACCTCACCCGAGGCGGGCCTCGATCCGAAGGTGCGGTCTGTCCTCGAAGCCCTCGACGGGGAGATCGTGTAGCATGGGCCCTCAGGCTCTCGAGGACCTGGTGACCGCCCTGGCGCGGCTGCCCGGAATCGGCCGCAAGACGGCTCAGCGGCTGGCCCTCTTCGTGCTCAAGTCCCCTCCCGGGGAGGCCGCCGCCCTGGCCGACGCGATCCAGGGGGCCCGTGAGCGGATCGGCCACTGCACCCTGTGCTACAACCTCACCGAGAGCGACCAGCCCCTGTGCCGGGTCTGCCGCGACGAGGGCCGCGACCGCCAGCTCATCTGCGTGGTCGAAGAGGCCAGCGACGCCCTGGCCCTGGAGCGCAGCGATCTGATGCGGGGTACTTACCACGTTCTCGGGGGGGCGTTGTCGCCTCTCGACGGCATCGGACCCGACGACCTGCGCATCGCCGAGCTCCTCGAGCGGGTGAGGCGCGACGGCGTGCGCGAGGTGATCCTGGCGCACAACGCCAGCGCCGAGGGCGAGGCCACTGCCGAGTACATTCATCAGCGGCTCGATTCCATGACCCGCGTCACCCGCCTGGCCCGCGGCCTGCCCGCCGGCTCCGACCTGGACCTGGCGGACCGGACCACCCTCGCCCACGCCCTCCAGGGCCGCACGACCTTCTGATGGCTGCAAAGGCAAAGGCCAACCCGGGCGGCGGCATCATCAACCTGCCCAACCTGTTGACGCTCTCCCGCATCTGCGCGACCCCCCTCTTCCTGGCCATGCTCTTCACCGACATCTGGTACTGGCGCTCGACGGCCGTCTTCGTCTTCGCCGCGGCCTCTCTCACCGATCTCTACGACGGCCGCCTGGCCAGGGCCCGGAACTCGGTCACCGAGTTCGGCCGCTTCATGGATCCCCTGGCCGACAAGATTCTCGTCACCTCCGCCCTGATCGCCTTCGTTCTCGGCCGCATCGTCCACGCCTGGATCGTGGTGCCCATCGTCGTGCGCGACGTGGTCATCACCGCCCTCCGTCTCTACGGCATGCGCCAGGGCCGGATGATGGAGACCTCCGTCCTCGCCAAGTGGAAGACCACCGCCCAGCTTGTCACCATCGTGGTCATCCTGACCCTCATCGGTCTGCAGGACATGGCCGGACACTTCGAGTGGAGCGGAGTGCTGGCCGTCGGCGACTGGATCCGGCTGCTGACCAACGGCCTGATGACCGGCGTCCTTCTCCTTACCGTGCTCTCCGGTTTTCACTATTTTCTGCGGACCTGACAGCGGGTCCCCGGATCGCACTTCACGGCACGCGGCCGAGTTCCTCCGGACCGCCATCGCCACGGTGCTGTTTTCCGGCCGGTCGCCCTTCGCCCCCGGTACCGCGGGTACCGCGGTGACCGCTACGGCCTATCTGGTCCTGTGCGATTCCCTGACCACCGGCGCGTGGATCGTCCTGCTGGCCGTGACCACCGCCGTGGCCGTGGCCAGCGCCGGCGCCGAGGCCCGCGCCCGGAACCAGGAGGATCCGGGCCCAGTGGTGATCGACGAAGCCGCGGGATACCTGTTCGCGGTTGCCTTCCTTCCCCATGGTCCGGTGACCGCCATCGCCGGATTCCTGGTGTTCCGGGCCCTCGACATCCTCAAGCCGCCGCCGGCGCGCCAGCTCGAGCGCCTGCCCGGCGGATGGGGGATCGTCCTCGACGACGTCGCCGCCGGTCTCATGAGCCACCTGCTGCTGCGGGCGGGCTGGGCGCTGGCCGGGCGATGACAAACCCGCGGGAGCGACACATGGTCGACAGCAATGGCCCGGCGGACGGTGCGCGCGCGCAGGCGTTGGACCTGGCCATCTCCCAGATCGAGAAGCAGCACGGCAAGGGCGCCATCATGCGCATGGGGGCCGAGGGCGGCATCGTCGAGGTCGAGGCGATTCCCTCGGGTTCCCTGGCCGTCGACGCGGCCCTGGGCATCGGCGGTTTTCCGAGGGGGCGGATCGTCGAGGTCTACGGGCCCGAAGGGGCGGGAAAGACCATGGTCTCCCTGCACGCCATCCGCGAGGCCCAGCGCGCCGGAGGGGCGGCGGCCTTCATCGACGCCGAGCACGCCCTCGACGTCGGCTTCGCGCGGCGCATCGGCGTCGACGTGGAGAACCTCATCATCTCCCAGCCCGACTCGGGCGAGCAGGCCCTGGAGATCGTCGACACCCTGGTGCGCTCCGGCGCCCTCGACGTCGTCGTCCTCGACTCGGTGGCCGCCCTGGTGCCCCAGGCCGAGCTCGAGGGAGAGATGGGCGACTCCCACATGGGCCTCCACGCCCGCCTGATGTCGCAGGCCCTGCGCAAGCTCACGGGCAGCATCAGCCGGTCGCGGACCTGCGCCATCTTCATCAACCAGCTGCGCATGAAGATCGGCGTCATGTTCGGCAACCCCGAGACCACCACCGGCGGCCGGGCCATGGGGTTCTACGCGTCGGTCCGTGTCGACATCCGCCGCGTGGGGCATATCAAGGACGGCGAGCGCAACATCGGCAGCCGGGTGCGGATCAAGGTGGTCAAGAACAAGCTGGCCCCCCCGTACCGGCAGGCCGAGTTCGACATCTACTACGAGGGTGACCGGATCGGGGTGTCGCGCGAGGCCGATCTGCTCGACATCGGACTCGAGCACGGTCTGGTGGACAAGGCCGGCACCTGGTTCTCCTGCGATGGCAAGCGCCTCGGGCAGGGCCGGGAGAACGCCCGCGCCTTCCTGGCCGCCCACCCCGAGTTGGCGGAGAGCCTGGAGTCCCGGCTGCGCGAGGAGCTCGGCATGAGTGCGCCGCCGATGGAGGGTCCGGGGTGAGCGTGGCCTCCGGGATCGAAGAGCGGGAGAGCGCCCGCCGCATTGCCCTCGAGCTTCTCGAGGTCCGCGACCGCTCGGTGAAGGAGATCCGCCAGGGGCTGCATCGCCGCGGCTGCAATCCGGCGGCGATTGACACCGTGGTGGGCGATCTGGAGGCGCTGCGCCTCCTCGACGACCGCGCCTTCGTCCGCCGCTGGGTCGAGAGCCGGAGGTCCCGCCGCCCCGAGGGGGCGCCGAAGATCAGCCGCGACTTGGTCCGGCGAGGGATCGACCCGGCCCTCATCGAAGAAGTCCTGGCCGAGTACGGGGAAGATCTCGGATCCGGGGCCGAGGCCCTGTCGCTGCTGCGCCGGCAGCTGACCCGGTACCGGGGGCTCGACCCGGAGACCGCGCGGCGGCGCATGTACGGGCTGCTGGCCCGCCGCGGGTTCGACCCCGACACGGTGCGGGAGGCGGTGACGCGGGCCTGGACCGAGATCGAGGAGGCCGGGGAGAAGAGATGAAGTCCAACGAGATTCGCGAGACCTTCCTCTCCTTCTTCGAGGACCGGGGACACGCCCGGGTGCCGAGCGCCCCGGTGGTGCCGGCCGACGACCCTACCCTGTACTTCATCAACGCCGGCATGAACCAGTTCAAGGACGTCTTCCTCGGGCTGGGCAGCCGGCCGTACACGCGCGCCGTGGACACGCAGAAGTGCATCCGGGTCTCCGGCAAGCACAACGACCTGGAGGAGGTGGGGATCAGCCCCTGGCACCACACCTTCTTCGAGATGCTCGGCAACTGGTCCTTCGGCGACTACTTCAAGGAAGAGGCCATCCGCTGGGGCTGGGAGCTGGTGACGGAGCGTTTCGGCCTGCGCAAAGACCGGCTGTGGGCCACCGTCTTCGAAGGCGGAGAGGGGGTTCCGCCCGACGAGGAGGCCGAATCCCTGTGGTACGGGGAGACCGACCTTCTGCCCGGGCGCGTGGTGCGGCTGCCGGCCAAGGACAACTTCTGGGAGATGGGCGGGACCGGCCCCTGCGGCCCCTGCTCGGAGATCCACTACTACATCGGTGACGACCCCTCTCTCCAGAGCGAGGAGCTGCTGCTGCAGGACGGTCCCGAGTTCGTGGAGTTCTGGAATCTCGTCTTCATCCAGTTCAACCGCGACGAGTCGGGGACCCTGCATCCGCTGCCCGCCCGGCACGTCGACACCGGCATGGGCTTCGAGCGCATGTGCAGCCTGCTCCAGGGCGCCGGGAGCAACTACGACACCGATCTCTTCCGGCCGCTGATCGGGTGCATCGCCGAGGTCACCGGCGCCGACCCGGGGTCCGATGCCGGACGGGTGCCGGCCCGCGTGATCGCCGACCACGTGCGCGCTCTCACCTTCGCCATCGGCGACGGCGTCCTGCCCTCCAACGAGGGGCGGGGCTACGTGCTGCGGCGCATCCTGCGGCGGGCCTCCCGCTTCGGTCGCCAGCTCGACCAGCACGACCCCTTCCTGTACCGGCTGGTCCAGCCCCTGGCCGACTCCATGGCTCACGTCTTCCCCGAGGCGAAGGAGAAGGCCGCCCACGTGGCCATGGTGATCCAGGCCGAGGAACAGTCCTTCGGCCGCACCCTCGACCGCGGGCTGGAGATCTTCGAGCGCGTCAGCCAGAAGGGCGAAGTCTCGGGGGCCGACGCCTTCCGCCTCTTCGACACCTACGGGTTCCCCCTCGATCTCACCGAGCTGATGGCGCGAGAGCGCGGCCTGTCCGTCGACACCGCCGGTTTCCATGCCGAGCTCGATGGCCAGCGCCAGCGCGCCCGGGCGGCCACCAGGGACCGCTTCGCCGCCTCGGAGGGCCTCGGAGACGCCGTCGAGGGCGAGCACTCCCTGTTTGTCGGCTACGACGAGTTGGAGATCGAGGCGCGGGTGATGCACGCCCAGGTCGACGACGGTGTTGCGCGGGTTGTCCTCGGCCGCACCCCGTTCTACGCCGAGTCGGGCGGTCAGGTCGGCGACCGGGGGGTCCTCACCGCCGACGGTCTGCGCATCGACGTGGAGACGACGCGGAAGGGGCGCGGCGGCATCGTCCACGAGGGACGGCTGATCGAGGGTGAACCCCCCGGCCCGGGCCAGGTGGTGTGCGCCTCCGTCGACCGGGAGGCCCGCGATGCCGCGGCGCGCAACCACACGGCCACGCACCTGCTGCACGAGGCCCTGCGCCGGGTCCTGGGGGATCACGTGGCGCAGATGGGATCCCTCGTGGCGCCGGACCGCCTGCGCTTCGACTTCTCCCACTTCCAGGCCATGGAGTCGGGACAGCTGGAGGAGGCCGGTGCCATCGTCAACGGCTGCATCCGCGAGGACATCAAGGTCTCCTCCTTCGAGGAGGATCTCGATCGCGCCCGGCGGATGGGGGCCCAGGCGCTGTTCGGCGAGAAGTACGAGGACCGCGTGCGGGTCGTGAAGATCGGCGACTTCAGCCTCGAGCTGTGCGGCGGCACCCACGTGGCCCACACCGGCCAGATCGGCCTCTTCGACCTCACCGCCGAGAGCGGCATCGCCGCCGGCACCCGCCGGGTCGAGGCCCTTTCCGGCGTCGAGGCCGAGGGCGCCGCCCGCCGCCACCGCGCCCTCCTCGGCGAGATCGGCCGCCTGCTGAACGCCGGCGACGAGGAGCTGCCCGACCAGGTGCGCCGCCTGCTCGAGCGCAATCGCGACCTGGAGAAGGCCCTGGCCGAGGTACGCCGTCAGGCCGCCGGGGACAGCGCCGCCTCCCTGGCCGGGGGCGCCGTCGATGTGGAGGGCGTGCGCGTTGCCGCCTGCCGGGTCGAGGCCGAAGACGTGCCCGCCATGCGCACCCTCGCCGACGGCCTTCGCGACAGCCTGGGCTCCGGCGTCGGGGTCCTCGGCGCCGAGGTGAAGGGGAGGGTCTCCTTCATCGCCGTGGTCACCGACGACGTGATCCAGTCGCGGGGGCTGAAGGCCGGGGACATCGTCAAGGAGGTCGCCCGCATCGCCGGCGGCTCCGGAGGGGGCCGGCCCCACATGGCCCAGGCCGGCGGCAAGGACCCCTCCCGGATCGACGAGGCCATCGCAGCCGCGGCTGGCATCGTGCGGCGATGCCTGACGGATGGCTAGCGCCCCGGGCCGCGGACGATGAAGAGCACCTTCGAACAGCTGCTCGAAGCACGGGCGCGCCGCGGCGCGGGCTATCTGACCCTCCTCGACCCCGACCGCCTGCCCCTGGAAGAGCTCGAGAGGCGGGCCTCGATCTGCGCCGAGGCGGGGGCCGACGGGATCCTCGTGGGCACCAGCCTGATGCTCTCGACGGCGCGCAACGCCGAGCTCTTCGAGCGCCTGCGCGCCCTCGTGCAGATCCCCGTCATCTCCTTTCCGGGAGACGCGGGGCAGGTCGTGCGCACGGCCGACGCGATCCTGTACCTGTGCATGGTGAGCGGCCGCAACCCCGAGCTGCTCATCGGGCAGCAGGTTCGCGCCGCGCCCCTGCTGAAGGAGTACGGCATGGAGGTCATCTCCACCGCCTACATGCTGGTCGAATCGGGCACCCTGACATCGACGGAGTTCATGAGCTCCACGCGGCCCATACCGCGCGACAAGGACGACATCGCCATGGCCCACGCCCTGGCGGCGCAGTATCTCGGCATGAGGCTCGTCTACCTCGAGACCGGCTCCGGGGCCCGCGACTCCGTGCCCACGCCCATGGTGCGGGCCGTGTCCCGGTACGTCGATCTGCCGGTGATCGTGGGCGGCGGCATCCGCGATCCGCAGACGGCGCGCGACAAGGTCGAGGGAGGGGCCGCCTTCGTGGTGACCGGCACGGCCGTGGAGAACGACCCGGGCCGCCTGCGGGAGCTGAGCGCCGCGGTCCACATCGCCGAGGCTTGAGGAAACCCTCCCGCCCCCCGGGCCAGACCAGCCAGACGCATGATTCGCAAGAGCGTTGTCATCGCCAACAAGCTGGGCATCCACGCTCGTCCCGCCACGTTGCTCGTCCAGGCCGCCGGCCGTTACGAGGCGGATATCTATCTGAGCAAGGGGGACGTGACCCGTATCAACGGCAAGAGCATCATGGGGGTGATGATGCTCGCCGCCGAGTATGGCGCCGAAGTGGTGGTCGAGGCCGAGGGGCGCGATGCCGAAGCCGCCCTGGAGGCGGTGACCGGACTGCTCGGCGGAGACTTCGAGAACACCTGAGGACCAGGGCCGTGAGCCAGTCAACCCAGCGCGGGACCTACCGGAGGATCGAGGGCATCCCGGCCTCGCCCGGGATCGCCATCGGCAAGGCCTTCACCCACCGGGTGGAGAGTCCCGCCGCCGGCTCGCCGAGGAGGATCCCCGCCCATCGCGTGGAGGCCGAGGTGGGCCGCTTCCGCGCCGCCCTGGAGGCGGTGGCCGGTGACGTGCGCCGCACCCGCCAGCGCGTCGAGCACGAGCACGGGACCGACCTGGCGCTGATCTTCGACGCCCAGCTGGCCATGCTCGAGGACGTGCAGGTCCGCGACGCGACCATCGAGCGCATCCGCTCCGCCAAGCGCTCGGCCGAGGGGGCCTTCGCCGCGACCATGGGCGCCCTTCGCCGGGAGTTCGAGAAGATCGACAACGAGTACCTGCGCGCCCGGGTGGGGGACCTCAAGGACATCGAGCAGCAGGTCCTCGTGCACCTGGCGGGGGGCGGCTTCTCCGGCCTGCAGACGCTGCGCTCCAACACCGTGATCGTCGCCCGCGACCTGCTGCCTTCCGAGGCCGCCCAACTGGCCCGGCGGCTGGTAACGGGCCTGGTCACCGACGTGGGAGGAGAGACGTCCCACACCAGCATCATCGCCCGTTCTCTCGGTCTGCCCACCGTGGTCGGCACGGGGGAGGCTTCCTGGGCGGTGCGCGCCGGGGATCTGCTGGTCGTCGACGGCGACGAGGGCACGGTGCACGTGCGTCCCGACGCGGCGACCCTGCGCCGTTTCCGGACCCGCCGCCGGCGGCAGCTGCGCCGCGAGCGGGAGCTGAGCCGGCGGGCGGACCTGCCCACGGTGACCCGCGACGGCGAGGAGGTGGTGCTCCTGGCCAATCTCGACCTGCCCCAGGAGATCGACCTGGCGGTGCGCAACGGCGCCCGGGGAGTGGGCATGCTCCGCACCGAGTTCCTGTATCTCGGATACGGGTTGCCGTCGGAGGCCGACCAGTTCGACTGCTATTCCAGGATCGTCAAGGCCATGGCGCCGCAGCCGGTGGTGGTCCGCACCATCGACCTCGGGGGGGACAAGCTCATCCACGCCGTCGACTCCCCGCCGGAGGCCAACCCCTTTCTCGGCTGGCGGGGGATCCGCATCTGTCTCGACAACCCGGACCTGTTCAAGACCCAGCTGCGGGCCATCCTGAGGGCCGCCGTCCACGGCGAGACCCGCATCCTCCTGCCCATGATCTCCGGCCTGGAGGAGATCCGGCAGGCCCGGGAGATGATCGCCGAGACCGCGGACGAGTTGACCCGCGCGGGCGTCGACCACAGGGCGGACTGCCGGGTGGGGGTGATGATCGAGGTGCCGTCGGCGGCGATCACCGCCGAGCAGCTGGCCGGGGAGGTCGACTTCTTCAGCCTGGGGACCAACGACCTGGTCCAGTACACCCTGGCCGTCGACCGCGGAACGGCGCGCGTGGCCGAGCTCTACCAGCCCTTGCATCCGGCGGTCCTTCGCCTGATCCGGCAGGTCTCCGACGCCTCGCTGGCGGCCGGGATCCCGACCAGCATCTGCGGCGAGATGGTCGCTGATCCGGTGGCCGCCCTGCTGCTTCTGGGGCTCGGGGTGCGCCAGTTGAGCGTGAGTCCCCCCCAGATCCCGGAGGTCAGGGAGCTGCTGAGGGCCGCGGAGATCGGGCGGATGTCGGAGCTGGCCCGCCAGTGTCTGACCCTGACCTCGGCCCGGGAGGTTCGCGAACGGGTCGAGGCCGAGATGGCGGAGGTGCTGGCCGCCGCCCGTCCCCCCAGCGAGGAGGTGGAGGGATGACCGTGCATCGACCCAAGACGAGGAGAGGGAGGAAGTGAGTCACCTGTTTACATCCGAATCGGTCTCCGAGGGACATCCCGACAAGGTGGCCGATCAGATCTCGGATGCCGTTCTCGACGCCATGCTCGCCGGAGATCCCCACTCCCGCGTCGCCTGCGAGACCCTGGTCACCACCGGGCTCGTGGTCGTGGCCGGGGAGATCACTTCCGCATCGCAACCCGACATCCAGGCCACGGTCCGCCAGGTCGTGGAGGATGTGGGCTACACCGATCCCGCCTACGGCTTCGACTCCCGCTCCTGCGGCGTCGTCGTCGCCCTCGACAAGCAGTCCGCCGACATCTCCCAGGGAGTCACCGAGTCGGAAGGCCTGCACCCGGAGATGGGGGCCGGCGATCAGGGCATGATGTTCGGCTTCGCCTGCCGCGAGACCCCGGAGCTGATGCCCCTGCCCATCACCCTTTCCCACCGCATCCTGCAGCATCACGCCCGCCTTCGGAGAGAGGGAGCCGTCGGCTACCTGCGGCCCGACGCCAAGTCGCAGGTCACCGTGGAGTACGAAGGCCTCGAGCCGAGACGGATCGCCGCCGTCGTCCTGTCGACGCAGCACGACCCGGACGTTGAGCACTCCCGCATCCGGAGCGACATGATCGCCGAGATCCGGAAGGTCCTCCCCGACCACCTCCTCGGCCCGGACACGGTCTATCACATCAATCCCACGGGCCGCTTCGTCGTCGGCGGCCCTCATGGCGACTGCGGCCTCACGGGGCGCAAGATCATCGTCGACACCTACGGCGGCGCCTGCCCCCACGGGGGCGGCGCGTTCTCCGGCAAGGACCCGACGAAGGTCGACCGAAGCGCCCACTACATGGCCCGCTACGTGGCCAAGAACCTGGTCGCCGCCGGGCTGGCCGGCCGCTGCCAGATCCAGCTGGCCTACGCCATCGGCGTCGCCCGTCCGGTGTCGATCCTGGTGAACACCTTCGGCACGGGCGAGGTGCTGAAGGACGGCGAGATGGAGGGGCTGATCCCCGAGGTCTTCGACCTGACGCCGCGGGGGATCATCGACCACCTGCGGCTGCGCCGCCCCATCTTCCGCAAGACCGCGAACTACGGGCACTTCGGACGCGGCGACGACGACTTCACCTGGGAGAGGACCGACAAGGTTCCGGCCCTCAAGCAGGCCGCCGGGATCTGAGCCGCGGCTTCGGGCGATGACCAGGGGCCGGGAGAGGGCATCCCCGCACATCCCCAGGGGGGCCGCCTGCGCCCGGCCTGGTCGCGCCGCGGCGGCCGCCGCTCTCGCGGCGCTCATCGCCGCCGGCTGCGCCGTGGAGAAGCCCCAGGTTCCCAGGTCGTCGATCGTCCTCCGCGTTCCGGTGGCCAACGACACGACGGCCCTCTCCGAGATCGTCGCCGAGGAGACGGACTATCTCGCCCTCCGCGACGACGGCAGCATCGCCCTGCGCTACGATCGCGAGTTCAGCGACCTCGAGGGCCGCTCCGAGGTCGGCGGCCGCCTCGCCGTCACCCCCGATCCCGCCCGCTTCGCCGCTCCCCTCGGGGAGATCGCCGTCGCCGGCCGGGAGATCGTCCTGCCCCCGATCACCGCCGGGGAGTTCCTGCCCGCGGAGCTCCTCGGGCAGGAGATCCGGGTCCCCGAGGAGACCTCGCTCTCCGGCCTCGAGCTGGAGCTGCCCCTGCCGGGGGTCGAGTCCCTCGAGGTGGCCTCGGGGAGCCTGACCCTGACCATCGCCAACGGCCTGCCCCTGGCTTTCGTCGATCTGGAGCTGGCCCTGCTCGACCGGGGCCGCACGGTGCAGACGGCAGAAGTGCGCCGCATCGACGCCGGGGGCACCGGGGCCGCGGTCTTCGACCTCGCCGACCGGCGGATCTCGGGGAACCTGATCCTTCTCCTGGAGAGCGCCCGGCTGGAGGCGCCGGAGGAGACCGTCACCCTGCGCGCGGAGGACGCCCTCGGCATCACCTTCGGCCTGAGCCGCCTGGGGGTGCGCGAGGCCACCGCCCCCATCGAGCCCCAGGTGGTGGCACCCGCCGAGCCCGCCGCGCTCCCCCTCCCGGGGGACCGCCTGCGGCTGACGCGGGCCCTGATCGAGAGTGGCCGCCTGAGCCTGGTGGTGACCAACGAGCTGCCGGTGGCGATGGACGTGACCCTGGCGCTGCCCGAGGTGGCCGACGAGGCGACCGGGGTCTCGCCGGCCGGGGTCATCGACGGGCTTGGCGCGGGAGTTTCCCGGGAGGTCGTGATCCCCCTCGACGGCCACCTCTTCCGGCCGGAGGATCCCCTGGAGATGCGCGTCGCGTACACGGGCCGCACGCACCGGTCGGAGGCGGCGGTGACCCTGCGCTCGGAAGCGGCGCTGACCGTCGAGGCGGTCCTGGGAGAGCTGACCTTCCGCGAGGTCAGCGGCCGGTTCGATCGCCTTCAACTGCCCGCGATCGAGCCGCGGACGCGGTACATCGACCTGCCCGCGGGAGCCGACACGATCAACGCCGTGGCCTTCGACTCGGCGGGCATGAGGGTGACCTACACCAGCGCCGTGGGCGTGCCCGGGCGCCTGGCCCTCCGCGTCGTCGGGACCGACTCGGCGATTCCGGACTCGGCAGGGCTCGAGCGGACCTTGCAGCTGCACATCGACACCGAGGCGGGCTCACCGGCCGACCCGGTGACGCGCTCGATCGATGTCGCACCCGGCCGGCTCACCCCCTTCCTCGACTTCCTGCCCACCCGGATCACCGTGCACACGGACTCCATCCTCATCGGCGCGGGGTTCGAGGGGGACACCTCCCGGGTCGCCGCCGATCACTGGATCCGCCTCGACAGGGTGGCCTTCGAGGCCCCCGCCCGCCTGCTGGCCGACACCTCCTGGTTCGAGAGCAGCCCGCGCTCCCAGGGGGCTTTCACCGACGCCGAGGCCCGGCGGCGGATCAACGCCAACATCGAGGGGGCCCTGGTGACCACGACGGTCCTGAACAAGACCCCCCTGGCCATCGGCGTGCGCCTGTTCACCGCCTACGACCCCGGCCTCGTGTTCTCCGATCCGATCCTCACTCTTCCCAAGGAGGACGGGCAGTACTTCGGCGTCGACCCGGACGCGCCCGGCATCCGCCAGGTCTCCCTGAGCGCCGACGACCTGCGCCTGCTCCTGGACATCGATCCCGCCGACCCGGGACCCGCCGACCCCGACAGCCGGGTGCGGACCCTGTACAGCGGGGTCAAGGTGCGCCTGGCGTCGCCCACATGGGACACGATCCATGGCGACGACATCGTCGTCGTCCAGGCGCAGGCCGAGATCTTCATCGAGCTCAACGAGTCCCTCGTCGAATGACCGCTTCCGCCGCCGCCCGCCTCCTCCTCCTCGCCCTCTCCGCGTTTGCCACGGGAGCCTTCGGCGTCGTCGGGGACAGCTCTCCCCGGGCCCTCGCTCTCGGGCGTTCGTACACGGCCCTGGCCCGGGGTCCCGAGGCCGCCTTCTGGAACCCCGCCAACCTTGGCCTGAGGACCAGTCCGCGCTTGAAGTGGGAGATCCTGGGGGCCGGCCTTGGCCTGGTGGCCGAGAACAACGCCTTCTCGGTGAAGGCCTACAACGATCACTTCACCGACGATCAGCACGTCCTCACCGACCGCGACAAGCAGGACCTGCTCGGCGAGATCCCGGGGAGCGGCCTCGGGTTCAACCTCGACCTCATGCCTTCGGTCATCGCCGGCCTTCCCCTCAACGGCGGCGCCGCCTTTGCCATGCCCTGGGGGATCCATGCCGCCGTCACCACCGGCCTGGCCGTGGGCGTCGAGGGCGAGCTGCCGAAGGACATCTTCCACTTGATGTTCTACGGCAACGAGTTCGACCGCCCCTACGACATCTCCGACTGGGACGGTTCCGGCTGGGGCGTGGCGAGCCTCAACTGGTCGGGCGCCCGGCCGTGGCTGCCGCCGGAGCTGGAGCCCTACCTGGGGGAGTTCTCCCTCGGCCTGACCCTCAAGCTTCTCGGCGGCGCCTACGGCGAGGTGGTGGAGACCAGCGGCGTCCTCGAGGTCCTTCCCGTGGGGGCGGAGCTGGACGACCTGCAGGGCCTGGCCCAGTACGCCGGCGGCCTCGGGTTCGGCATCGACCTCGGCGTCGCCGGAGTGACCCGGGACCACCGCACGACCTTCGGCCTCGGCGTGCTGAACCTGCTCGACACCATGACCTGGGGCATCGCGGCGCACCAGGACTCCTTCTACGCCGCCGCCAGCGGCCTCCGGGTGACCCGGCTCCTCGACGTGGAGAACATCTGGGACATCGTCGACAAGGCCGACCTCAACGGGGACGGCGTGGAGGAACACCTGGAGAGGGTCGGCGAGCGGAGCTTCTCGCGGTCCCTGCCGGCCCTGGTGCGCGTCGGCGTGGCCCGCCGACAGACCTCGCAGCTGACCCTGCTCGGCAACTACGATCAGGCCCTGAGCGAAGGGTTCGGGCTGACGACGGCGCCCAGGATCTCCCTGGGTGCGGAATACCGGCTGGTATCCTGGTTCCCGGCGCGCTCGGGCATCTCCCTCGGGGGCCGCGGCTCCAGCACCGGCGTCGGCTTCGCTTTCGGACCCTTCACCATCGGCGGCATGGAGCTGGAGCTCTTCGACTTCGCCTACGCAACCCGGGGGGGGCTGGTGCCCGGCTCCTCCAAAGGCTCGGCCCTGTCCCTCGGGTTCTTTCGGTTCAGCCTCGTCAACTGAAGTCGCCGGCGCGTTGCCGGCCCACGGCGCGCGCCGCTACCTTTCCGGGCCCTGCGGCAGGAGGAGAGTCTACCTATGAGCAAGCAGAAGCAGGACAACGCCCACGGCGCGGACGGGGACATCTACAGGAAGGACGGCCGCCTGAAGGGCGGGTTCTACGAGAGCGAGCTGCAGCGGCTGCAGAACGAGCTCGTCAACCTCCAGTACTGGATCAAGGACCGCGACCTGCGGGTGGTCCTCGTCTTCGAGGGCCGCGGAGGGGCCGGCAAGGGCGGGGCGATCCAGCGCATCATCGAGCCCCTCAACCCCCGGGGCTGCCGCGTCGTGGCCCTGGCCAAGCCCTCGGACCGCGAACGCTCGCAGTGGTACTTCCAGCGCTATGTCTCCCACCTGCCGTCGGCAGGTGAGATGGTGATCTTCGACCGCAGCTGGTACAACCGCTCCGGTGTGGAGAAGGTAATGGAGTTCTGCACCGACAGGCAGTACCGCGAGTTCCTGCGCTCCTGCCCCGAGTTCGAGCGCATGCTGGTGCGCGACGGCATCATCCTTCTCAAGTACTGGTTTTCCGTCGGCGCCGAGGAGCAGGAAAAGCGCTTCCAGGCGCGCGCCGCGCAGGCCAGGAAACGCTGGAAGCTGAGCGCCATCGACCTGGCCGAGCGCGACCGCTGGGTCGACTTCTCCCGGGCCAAGGACGAGACCTTCTTCTACACCGACATCGAGGAGGCGCCGTGGAGGGTGGTCCTCTCGGACGACAAGAAGAAGGCGCGGCTGAACTGCATTCGCGACATCCTCAAGGCCATCCCTCACGAGGACATCACGCCCCCCGAGGTGGCCCTGCCGCCGCGCGCCGAAGGCGAGCCGTACCAGCGTCCGCCGCGCGAGGAGCAGCACTTCGTCCCCGAAGTCTACTGAACCGCGGCCCCCGGGGCCGCCGGAAGCCCCCTGAGACGCCAGGACTTCCGGTCACCCACCCCGGGTGCCTGATCGGCATGGCCAGAGCCTCTCTTCCTGGTCGGATCTGCCGATCAGGCAGGATAGCGCCTTGGGTACGGCTTTTGCACCATCGCCGCTGTCACCAGGAGCGATGGAGATGGACAAGCTGACCCACAAGTCACGGGAAGCCCTGCACGAGGCGCAGGGCATCGCCCTGCGGCACGGCCACCCGGAGGTGGATCTGCCGCACCTGGCCGCGGCTCTCCTGCAGCAACAGGAGGGCGTCGTGCCGCGCGTCCTGATGCGGCTGGGCGCCGATCCGGCGGAGCTTCTCTCCCAGCTGCAGACCGAGCTGGACAAGGCCCCGCGGGTCTCCGGCGGAGGCGCCGAACCGCGCCTGGCCCGGGCGCTCTCGGAGACTCTCGTCGCCGCCGAGGCGGAAGCCTCCCAGTTGAAGGACGAGTTCGTATCCGTCGAGCACCTGGCCCTCGCCCTGATCGCGGACGGCACCGGCTCCGGGACGGCGCGGACCTTCGCCGCCGCCGGCGTCACCCGCGACCGCTTCCTGCAGGCCCTGGCGGCGGTGCGCGGCAACCAGCGCGTCATCTCCGAGGACCCCGAGGCCAGCTACGAGGCCCTGGAGAAGTACGGCGTCGACGTCGTCGCCGAGGCCCGCGCCGGCAAGCTCGATCCGGTCATCGGCCGCGACGCCGAGATCCGCCGCGTCATCCGCATCCTCTCCCGCAAGACCAAGAACAACCCCGTCCTCATCGGCGAGCCCGGCGTCGGCAAGACGGCGATCGTCGAGGGGCTGGCGCAGCGCATCGTCCGTGGCGACGTCCCGGAGTGGATGAAGGAGCGCACCATCTTCAGCCTCGACATGGGGGCCCTGATCTCCGGAGCCAAGTACCGCGGCGAGTTCGAGGAGCGGCTGAAGGCGGTGCTCCACGAGATCGGGGAATCGGACGGCCGCATCCTGCTGTTCATCGACGAGATCCACAACATCGTCGGCGCCGGCCGCACCGAGGGCTCCACCGACGCCGGGAACCTGCTCAAGCCGATGCTCGCCCGCGGCGAGCTGCACTGCATCGGCGCCACCACCCTCGACGAGCACCGCAAGCACATCGAGAAGGACGCGGCCCTCGAGCGCCGCTTCCAGCCGGTCATGGTCGAGGCGCCGACCGTGGAGGACACGATCTCCATCCTGCGCGGACTGCGCGAGCGCTACGAGGTCCACCACGGCGTCCGCATCCAGGACAACGCCCTCGTGGGCGCCGCGGTGCTGTCCGACCGCTACGTGAGCGACCGCTTCCTGCCCGACAAGGCGATCGACCTGGTCGACGAGGCCTGCGCCTCGATCCGCACCGAGATCGACTCCATGCCGGCCGAGCTCGACCAGGTGACCCGCCGGGTCATGCAGCTGGAGATCGAGGAGGCGGCCCTGACGAAGGAGAAGGACAAGGCCAGCGGCGAGCGCCTCCACGACCTGCGCCGGGAGCTGGGCGACCTGAAGGGCCAGGCCGGCGCCATGCGCGCCCAGTGGGAGGACGAGAAGGCCGCCATCGGACGGGTGCGGGAGCTGCGGGAGCGGATCGAGAGCGTGCGGCGCGAGGTCGAGGAGGCGGAGCGCCGGGCCGACCTGAACAAGGCGGCGGAGCTGAAGTACGGCAGGCTCCCCGAGCTGGAACGCGAGCTGAGGGAGCGCGAGGCCGGCCTCAGCGGCGAGGGCGGCGCCCGGCTGCTGCGCGAGGAGGTCACGGAGGAGGAGATCGCCGAGATCGTCTCGCGGTGGACGGGGATCCCCGTGACCCGCCTGGTGGAGGGGGAGCGGGAGAAGCTGCTCCGTCT
Organism: Candidatus Latescibacterota bacterium; assembly: GCA_964291625.2. GTDB lineage: Bacteria > Latescibacterota > UBA2968 > UBA8231 > UBA8231 > UBA8231. Next base: position 2,920,711 of record OZ220089.1, read on the forward strand.
CGACCAGATCCTGCACGAGCGCGTGGTGGGCCAGGACGAGGCGGTGCAGCGGGTGGCGGACGCCGTCATCCGGGCCCGGGCGGGGATCAAGGACCCGCGCCGGCCCATCGGCTCCTTCCTCTTCCTCGGTCCCACGGGCGTCGGCAAGACCGAGCTGGCCCGGACCCTGGCGGAGGCCCTCTTCGACTCCGAGGACAACGTCGTGCGCCTCGACATGTCGGAGTACATGGAGAAGCACAGCGTGGCGCGCCTGTTGGGTGCGCCGCCGGGGTACGTGGGCTACGAGGAGGGCGGACAGTTGACCGAGGCGGTGCGGCGCCGGCCCTACTCGGTGGTCCTCTTCGACGAGATCGAGAAGGCCCACCCCGACGTCTTCAACGCCTTGCTGCAGCTTCTCGAAGACGGCCGCCTCACCGACGCCCAGGGGCACACGGTGGACTTCAGGAACACGGTGGTCATCATGACCTCGAACATCGGCTCCCAGCACCTGATGGAGGGGGTCGGCGAGGGCGGAGTCGACATCCCGGAGCCGGTGAAGGACCGGGTCATGGGCGAGCTGCGGGGCCACTTCCGGCCGGAGTTCCTCAACCGGGTCGACGATGTGGTGCTCTTCAAGCCCCTGTCCGTGGCGGAGATCGAGCGGATCGTGGAGCTCCTGACCGGCGAGCTGCGGAAGCGGCTCGCGGACCGGCGGATCGAGCTGCGGATGAGCGCCGCGGCGCGTACGTTCATCGCCCGGCGGGCCTACGATCCCGTCTTCGGCGCCCGTCCCCTCAAGCGGTTCCTCCAGCACGAGGTGGAGACCCGCATCGGACGGGCCCTGATCGCCGGGGAGATCGCCGACGGCGACGCGGTGCGCATCGAGCTGCAGGATGGGGAGATGACCGTCCACCACGAGTCCGCCGCCGCAGGGGAGCGGGAGTCCGGGGAGGCCTGAGAGCCGGCGGGAACCGCGGCCGGGTGCCTTCGTCCTAGTAACTTCGAACCCTTGAGAGAAGAGGTGACAGCACGATGACGAGAACGACGCTGGCGGCCCTGACGGCCGCCGCCCTGTGGTCCATCCAGGCGCCGCCACCCGCGGCGGCCGCCACCGGCCTGGAGCAGTTGCAGCGCCTGTCCGACGCCTTCGCCGAGCTGTCCGAGTCCGTGAAGCCGGCGGTGGTGGCGGTGAAGACCGAGAAGGAGATGGTCCGCATCGAGCCGGAGGGGCGGCCCCGTTCCCCCTTCGAGGACTTCTTTCCCTTCCGGCAGCCGGAGGGGGGCCTGCAGAAGGGCCTCGGTTCCGGGGTGATCGTGTCGGCCGACGGACACATCCTCACCAACAACCACGTGATCACCGGCGGGTGGCGCCCGACGGACTCCACGGCCGACCACATCCGGGTGGAGCTCTCCGACGGGCGCATCTTCGAGCCGCGCATCGTCGGCCGCGACCCCGGGACGGACCTGGCGGTGCTCAAGATCGAGGCGGACGAGGACCTGCCCTTCCTCGCCTTCGGGGATTCGGACCAGCTCGACGTGGGCGAGTGGGTGGTGGCCGTGGGCAATCCCTTCGGGCAACTGCACACCGTGACCTCGGGCATCGTCAGCGCCCTGGGCCGCGGCCCCCGGGTCTCGGAGTACGAGGACTACATCCAGACCGACGCCGCCATCAACCCGGGCAACTCCGGCGGCGCCCTGATCGACCTGGGCGGTGAGCTGGTGGGCATCAACACCGCCATCGCCTCGCGCTCCGGCGGTTACCAGGGGATCGGTTTCGCCATCCCCGTGAACCTGGCGCGCAAGGTCATGGATCAGCTCGTCGAGCATGGAGAGGTCCGCCGCGGCATGCTGGGCATCTACATGGGCGAGATCAATTCGGACCTGTCGGTTTCCCTCGACCTGGACTCCCGCAAGGGGGCGCTGGTGACCGAGGTGATGGAGGACACGCCCGCGGAGGAGGCGGGCCTCAAGGCCTACGACGTGATCGTCGCCGTCGACGACGTGCCGACCGACGGTCCCGCGGCGCTGAAGAGCTACATCGCCCATCAGCCGCCCGGCACCGAGGTGCAGCTCACGGTGCTCCGTGACGGCCGCCAGCGCACGGTCACCGCCGAGCTCGCCCCTCTGGAGAGGGAACGACTCGCCTCCACCCCGGAGGAACCCCGGGGGCAGGAGAAGCTGGGCCTGGCGGTGCGGGAGCTGACCGCAGAGGTCGCCGACCGTCTCGGCTTCTCCGAGGAGGAGGGGGTCGTCATCGCCAGGGTGCAGCGGGGCTCCCCGGCCTCCCTGGCGGGTCTGCGGCGCGGTGACCTGATCATCGAGATCGACCGCGAGCCCGTGGGCAGCGTGCGCGAGTACCGGGAAGCCATCGAAGAGGCCGACGGCCGGGCGCTGCTGCTGATCCGCCGGAAGGTGCGGGAGGGCACGCTCACCGACATCGTCTCCCTGAGGATTCCCAAGTAGGTCCAACCCTCCTGCGGACGGCCCCTTGACGGCGCCGACGGCAATCCCGTTCTACCGTCCGTGAGCCATCGACCCATCCGACGCGGCGGCGGCAGCGGCGCGCTCCTGCTGCGCCGCCGCCTGGCCCTCGAGGGGCCTTGCCGCGGCGGCCGGCTGCGAATCGCCGCCAACGCCCCCGTGCAGCTCTACGTGGACGGCCTGCGGGTCGGGGGCGCCCCCGGCGGCGCCCTCGCCGAGCGCCCCCTGTGGCAGCCCCTGGTCCTGGGAGGCGTGCTGGAGGCCGGCACCCACGAGATGCTCGCCGTCGTCGGGTCACCCCCCGACGGCCAGGCTCCGTGGTTCGCCTGCCGTGGCCGTCTCAAGGGGGTGGCCAGTGGTCCCGCTCAACCCGTCGAATCCGACCTCCGCTGGCAGGCCTTCCCGCTGGCCGGCGGCGAGGGCTTCTCGGCCCTCGATGATCCCCCGGCGGAGGAGGACTGGGAGGGCGTCGAGACCGCCCCGGGAATCGAGGTGCAGGGCGAGGCACCGCGGGCCGACGAGCGGCTGACGGCCGCCCGGGGCTTCGCGGTCTTCGAGGAGACCCTGTCCGGCGGCGGCCTCTCCTTCACGCCGGCCTCCGTGGGGCCGGGGGGCTGCAAGTGCGTCCATCGCGACCAGCTGCTGGCCCTGACGGGGCGGACCTCGGTGCTCACCGGCAACCATCGGGCCGTCGCCTTCGTCCTCGACTTCGGGCGGATCGTCACCGGCTATCCGTGTCTGCGTCTGCGCGAGGGGCGAGGCGGTGTCGTCGAGATCGGCGCCGCAGCCGCCTGGGGGCGTATCGACCACGGGCTGCGCTACGTCTGCGCCTCCGGCCGGCAGGAGTGGTACGGGCTGACGCCGGTGCGTTGCCGCTACCTGGTGGTGCGCCTGAGCGGATTCACGGAGGAGGTCGAGGTCGAGCGCCTGGCCCTGAGCGAGCGCTTCGTCGCCGCCGAGGGAGAGGCCGCCCTGGCCGTCGCCCCCGGCCATGACCTGGCTTGGGAGACGGGCCCCCCCTCCCTTCAGGGCAGCCGCCTCGACGCCTACGTCACCGATCCGCCGCCGGCGGCGTGCGACTGGTGGGGGACCCGCGCCCTGCTGTTGGCCGACGCCGTGCGCACCGGCCACCTCGCCGCCGGCCGCGCCACCCTCCTGGGGCGGGCCCCGGACCCCCTCCGCCCCCTGGCCGGGGACCGCCCCTTCCCGGTCTGTCTCGAGGCCTACCACGACTACTCGGGCGACGCCGACACCCTGGGACGGCTGCTTCCCACCGCTGTCGAGACCGCCCTTCGCGGGCCCGATGCCGATGCCGGCGCCGCGTCCCTGGCCGCGGCGGCGGCCGCCGCCGGCGCCGCGGAGCGGCTCTGCCGGCGGGCCGGGGAGGATGCCGACGCCGGGCGCTGCCGAGAGGCGGCCGACTCGGCCCGGGCCGGCCTGGAGAGGCTGTGGCGGCCCGAGCAGGGTCTCTACGCCGAGGGCCCCGGGGGCGGCTTCAGCCAGCGCGCCAACGCGCTGGTCCTGGCCGCCGACGCCGCCCCCGGGGACCGGTCGGCGCACATGGCCGCGGCCCTGCGAGACCCCGGGGTGGCTCCGGTGGCGGGACTGACCGAGGCGGTGCTGCTGGCCGAGGGGCTCTGGCGCTCGGGGCACGGGGCGCGCGCCCTGGAGGTGATCGACACCTGGTGGCTGCGGATCGTGGGCCGCGAAGGCTCCACCTGGCGCGACAAGCGGGGACCGGAGGCGGACGTGGCGGCCCCAGGCCCCGACTACCTTCTCGGCAGGTTCCTCCTCGGCATCTCGCCGACGGAGCCGGGCTTCGCGCGCCGCCGGGTGGAGCCCGCCCTGTCCCTGGCCGACGGCGCCCGGGGCCGGCTGCCCACGGCGGCGGGGGACCTCGCTGTCGAGTGGCGTACCGGCGAAGTGGAAGGCGTGCGGCGAACGACGGTTCGACTCCAGGCGTGCGGCGCCGGCCAGACGGAGCTGGTTCTCGAGCGGGGCGGCCGTCCACGACCGACGCTGAGCGTCGACGGCGAGGTGGTCTGGCGCAACGAGAAGCTCTACCCCAACGCGAGCGTCCGCGAGACCGCTGCCGGTCCGCAGGCGGTGACCCTCCTCTTTCCGGGAGCGGGCGCCTGGGAGGTGATCCTCGAATGAGCGAACCGGCCCCCCTGCACACGGCGGTGCGTGAACCGAGGATCGCGGGCCCCGGGCCGCCCCCGCTGCTGGTGATGCTCCACGGGTACGGCAGCGACGAGGCCGACCTGCTCGGTCTGGCGGACTTCCTCGATCCGCGGCTGCGGGTGCTCAGCTTTCGGGCGCCGATCCCCCTGGACATGGGCGGATACGCCTGGTTTCCCCTGGAGATCGCGGGGGAGGGTCTGGCCGGTGACTACGACCAGGCGGAGCGCACCCTGGCGCAGCTGGCGGGGCACCTCGACGCGGTCCTGCACGAGCACGGCCACGGCGGCGGGGAGACCCTCGTCCTCGGCTTCAGCCAGGGCGGGGCCATGGCCCTCGAGCTGCTGCTGGCGCGACCGCGGGCGGTCACGGGGGTGGCCTTTCTCAGCGGCCTCTGGGCGAAGCAGCGCATGCCGGCGGATCCGGGCGTGAGGGCCGCGGTGAAGGGCAAGCCCGTGCTGCAGACCCATGGCATCGGCGATCCGCTGATCCCCCTCGCCGATGCGCGGGCGACACGGGGCCTGCTCGAGGAGCTGGAGGTCGACCTCACCTGGCGCGAGTACGCCATGGGCCACCAGATCGACGAGGACTGCCTGCGGGACCTGATCGACTGGATCGGAGCGCGCCTGGAGGTCTCGGCCTCCGGAGGCTGACCCCGGGCCGCTCAGCCCTCGGCGCCGTCCACCCAGCCGGAAGCCTCGGCGCGGACGATTTCCGCCATCGCGTCGAGCCAGCGCGGGTGATCGTTGAGACACGGCGCCAGGTGCAAGGACCGCCCCCCCGCCCCGAGGAAGATCTCCCTGCCTTCGTTGCCGATCTCGTCGAGCGTCTCCAGGCAGTCGGCGGTGAATCCCGGGCAGGCGGCCAGCAGGCTGCGGGCCCCTTGCGAAGGCAGCTCGCCGAGGAGGTCCTCGGTGTACGGCTGCAGCCACTCCTCCTTGCCGAAGCGCGACTGGAAGCCCAGCACCCACTGCTCCGCCTCCAGGCCGAGGCTGGCGGCCAGCAGCCGCGCCGTCTCCCGGCACTGGTCGCGGTAGGGATCCCCCTCCTCCACGTAGCGCAGGGGGATGCCGTGGAAGGTGATCAACCAGCGGTCGGGCGGGGTATCGAGCAGCGCCGCCTGCTCCTCGAGGATGGCCCCCAGGCTGTCGATGTAGGCCGGGTGGTCGTAGTAGGGGGGCACGAAGCGCAGGCTGGGCATGCGGCGGCGGCGGTCGAAGAACCAGGTGCAGCGGCGGCCGAAGGCGGCGCGGGTGACGGCGTCGTAGACCGACCCGGTGGTGGAGCAGGAGAACTGGGGGAACATGGGCAGGACGACGATGCGCTCGATGCCCTCGCCGGCGAGGGCGGCCATGGCCGCGTCGATGCCGGGCTCGCCGTAGCGCATGCCCAGGGCGACGCGGTAGGCCCCCCCCAGTCTCTCCTGCAGCCCCTGCTCCTGGGCCCGCGAGTGCACCATCAGGGGCGAGCCCCGGTCGGTCCAGATGCGGCGGTAGAGCCGGGCCGAGCGCGCCGGCCGCCGGGTGAGGACTAGGAGGTGGAGGATCGGCCACCACTTCCAGGGGCTCAGGTCGATCACCCGGCGGTCGCTGAGGAACTGGCGCAGGTAGGGTCTCAGGGCCCGCGCCTCGGGGGCGGCGGGGGTGCCCAGCTGGGCGATCAGCACGCCCACCTTGGGGGGCGCTGCGGAGGGCTCGGTCATCATGCTCTGCGGTGGCCGGAGGTGGAGGGGCTGCCTAATATACCGCCAAGTCGCCACGATTCTCAGACGGAAAGGACCGCGGATGCGTTGTGTCTTCGTCGGCGTCGAGTACGCCGGCAAGTCGACCCTGATCGAACTGCTGACCGCCTATTACCGCCAGCGCAGTCAGCGGGTGCATGTGGACGACCACTTCACGATTCCCGACTCCTCCCTCAGTCCCCAGTCGCGGGCCCGCTACATCGACTTCCCCGACGACGTCAAGGAGCGCATGCAGCGCATGCAGATCCAGTACCACGTGGAGGTCATCAAGAACTACGATCACGTGATGATCAGCGGCTGGCATATCGAGGAGCGGATCTATTCGGACTTCTACGGGGAGGACCCGGATCACCCCTACTATCCCCGCTACGCCCGGGGGCACCACCGGCTCTACGAGGTGCAGGTGCTGGAGGCGCGGCTTCCCGACCTGGCCCTGATCCACGTGACCGCCTCGGACGACGCCATCCGCGAGCGCATGGAGTCGGACCCGCACGAGTACCAGATCGTCCGCGCGGGGGACGTGGCCGAGCTGAAGGCGCGGTTCGCCGACGAGGTGGCCGCCTCCCTGTTCACCGACAAGCACCGGCTCATCGAGCTGGATACCACCGGCCGCAGCCCCGCCGAGTCCCTCGACGAGCTGCTGCTCAAGTCCGAACCGCTCATCACCCAGGGCGAGCTGGCCATCCGGAGCCTGCCCGTCCCCGAGAGCGAGTACGACGTGGTCTACGAGAACGGGGTTCGGCGGACGGTGCCCAGGGCCTGAACGGGCGCCCGGGCGGGTTCCCGGTCCCGCCGGCCGGAAGCCCCGCTGCGGCGGGCAGGACCCATGCGCGGACACCAGTCTGACGCGAGCGTCTCCCGGCGGCGGGTCAACGCCTCTCCGGGCGCGGGCCTGGCCGCGGCGGTGAGCGGCTTCGCCGGGGCCCCCCTGGCCTGCGTGCGGCCCCTTGGCCGCGCCCCCGCCGGGGAAGGGAGCTGAGGCCGTGCTGCCCCTGCGCAAGGTCGAGATCCGCCGCCTCTTCGAGAAGGCTGCCCGCGACTACCCCCCGAAGGCGGAGCTCGCCTTCCTGCTGCAGAGCATGGAGGACCCGCGCAACGTGGGGTCCCTCTTCCGCGTGGCCGACGCCGTCGGCGCACGGGAGCTGGTGCTGGCGGGCCGGACCCCGGCGCCCCCCGACGACGAGATCGACCGCACCTCCCGCGGGCACGACCGGCGGGTGCCCTGGAAGGCCATCGCCGACACGCAGGAGGCGATGCGCGCCCTGGGGGCGGAGGGGTACCACATGGTCGCCCTGGAGACGGCCCGGGGGGCGCGGTGCTTCCTGGACTACCCCTGGACGAAGAAGGTCTGCCTCGTCCTGGGCAACGAGTCGAAGGGCGTGTACCCGGCGACCCTTGGCCTGTGCGACGGCGCCGTCTTCGTCCCCATGTACGGCAAGGGGCCGTCCATGAACGTGCACGTGGCCGCCGCCCTGGTCGCCTACGAGGCGTTGCTGCGAGGCGGGAAGGCGGGCTGAGCGGTGGTTGCGGGGCCGGGCGTCAGGCCTGGCGGAGCGCCGCCATGGTCCGTTCCATCGACTCGCGGAAGGGCCCGGGCAGCGAGTCGAGATAGGCGGGTTCAGCGTATTCCGGCTCCCGCGCCCAGTCGCTGACCACCGACGACTCCGCCGCCAGGCCGGCGTCTCCGTAGATGATGAACAGGGACCGGCGGCGAGCCCCCGGACCCTTCAGGCCGCGGTGGATCCCCCTCGCGTCGAAGGGCGCGGCGCTGCCGGCCTCGAGGCGGACCTGCCGGGCGCCGGGCCGCGCCGTCTCCGCGTCCCAGCCGCTGATCCCCTCGTCGTAGCCCTCCTCCTCCTCCGCGGTGTTGGCGCGGTTGTGGGAGCCGGGGACGTACCAGAAGGAGGCGTCGTCCTCGAGGGCCACGAGGACCTGGGTCGCGGGGAGTCTCTCGACCTCCCGGAGGCGTCTTTCCGTGGGCGAGTCCTTCCCCCAGGCGAAGTAGGAGTCGCGGTGCCAGCTGGAGCGGTAGTCGTACTCCTCGTTCATGGCGAAGGCGGCGACTCCGTGCATCGCCGCCTCCTCCCCGAGAAGCCGCCGCGCGAAGGCCAGGATGGCGGGAGCGCCGAGTGCTTCCATGAGAGGCCTGCTCGCCAGGGAGGGGTGGTGGGGGTTCTGGAAGCGGTATCCCTGGAGGAACCCCGTGGTCTCGTCGCGGGGGGCGAGGCCCAGACCCAGGGCGGCCTCGATCGTCTCCTCGTAGCTCCGCCGCACCTCCGGCAGGCGATCCGGGGGGATGACGTCTTTCAGGATTGCGTATCCTTCCCGGTCGTACCGTGCCATCATTCCCTCGGTGATCATCGATCCCCTCCTCATGAGTGAACGCCCCGACATCGTCACCCGCCACGTCGACAGCCGCGAGACCTCGCGCCTGGGCCTGCCCGTGGGCCGAAAGATCGGCCGGCTGGACACGACCACCAACTGGGTCCTCGACGACCGCTTCGATCACGGGCCCCACGACGGGCTGCACCGGCGGCTCACCGTGGTCGACGCCTACTCGGCGGCCGTGGACCTGGAGGAGATCCTGCGGGGGGGCATCGACGTGGTGATCCAGGCCTTCGGGGTGGAGGAGCGCTACGTGGCCGGGGCGCCCCTCCTCGATCCCCTGGCCGAGCCGGAGCGCGGGTCCCGGCAGTGGGAGCCGTTCTTCGACGGGGACGCCCTCGTCGAGCGGGTGCTGATGAACCTCGACGAGCACCGCCAGTTCGCCGAGGCCTGCGCCGATCACGTCGAGGTCGCCTGCTCGGGCGAGGACGTCTCCCGGATCGTCGCCGGCGGCCGGGTCGCCATGGTGCTGATGCTGGTGAGCGGCTTCATCGCCGACAGCCTCGACGTCCTGCGCGAGTACCACCGCCGGGGCGTGCGGGTCCTGTGCCCCAGCCACCTGAGCGCCACCTCCTGGGCCGACTCCAGCGCCGAGCTGAACGATCCCCCCGGCCTGACCGGCTTCGGCCGCGAGGTGATCGGCGCCTGCGAGGAGCTGGGCGTGATCGTCGACCTGGCCCACTGCTCCGACTACACCTGCCGGGACATCCTGGCCGCGGCCACCCGGCCGATGCTGGCCACCCACACCAAGGCCCGGGCGCTGAGCGGAAGTCTGCGCGACATGCCGGACGAGCTGCTGCGGGGGGTGGCCGAGGGGGGAGGCGTGGTCTGCGCCCTGGCGCCGGCGCCGAGGACCCCCCTGGAGCGGCACGAGGCCCGGCGCCGCCGCGACGACGACCTGCACCGCCGCTACCCCGACCCCTTCGAGCGGGCCCGCGCCAAGCTGGCCGACGCCGAGGTCTGGGGCACGAAGCTCGACCTGGAAACCATCGACCACCTGGTCGGCGTGGCCGGGATCGAACACGTGGGCCTGGCGAGCCACGCCCAGAGCGTGCCCCAGTGGAAGGAGTACACGGCGGACCTGCTCGCCCACGGCTACTCCGAGAGGGACGCCGCCCGGGTCCTGGGCGAGAACCTCCTGCGGGTGCTCTCCTCGGCCGGGGGCGCCGGCTGACGGCCCCTCAGCCGGAGGGCGCCACGTACGCCGAGCCGGACCGGCCGCTCTCCCCCGGGTTCACCGGGAAGGGGATGGGGATCCCGTCCCCGTGCCAGGGGAAGGCGTAGCTCGGGTCGTTGCTGAACCGTGAGAGGCCGGCGTCGAGGCGGACCTTGGCGGCGGGTGGCAGGTCGACGGCGATGTAGCGGCCGTTGACGGCAGTGACGGCTGGTCCCTCCCCTTCGCCGCCGTCAGCCCTCACCTCGGTGAAGGTGTGCTCCCCGAAGGCGCCGGCCTGCACGATCAGCCGCCGGGAATGCTCGCGGCTGCAGTTCACCAGCTGGACTCCCACGGAGCCGGCGTCGAGATGGTCCACGAGGGCGGCCACGTCGGATGGCAGCCCGGGGCGCTCCTCGTCGGCGTCGTAGTAGCGGACCGTGGCGCGCAGGAGCCCGCCGTTGTAGATCGACTGGGGGGTCCCCATGGTCACCTGGGTCAGGCCCTTGGTGAGGACCGGGTTGGCGGGAATGGCGTTCGCCTGCAGCCGCTCGATCACCGTGCGCCCGTCCTTGCGCATCTCGTCGATCGCCTGCATCGACCACTCCGCCTCGGCGGACAGGATCTTCTCCGGCCAGTCCGGGTTGTTGCCTTCGTAGTACTGGTAGCGGGCGAACTCGGTCTGTCCCGAGTTCTTCTCGCTGCCGGTGTCGCCCACGTCGTTCCAGTCGCGCTCCACCTCGCCCTCGCGCACCCGCTCGATCAGTTCGCGGTCCTCCTGCGACATGGAGGCGTGGTAGAGGTGGGTCAGCTCCTGCATGCGCCAGGGCATCGGTCCGGTGTAGACGTGGCGCATGGGCACGATCGTGTCCTCCCGCCGCGGCAGGGGCGGGTCGTACTGCCACCCGGAAGGCCCGTAGCGCGTCGGCATGATCAGCTGGCCGTCCTCCCTCTTGATGGAGGCGTCGAGGAGGACCTTGACCTGGTCCCGCAGCAGGTCGAGATAGCCGAAGTCCCCGGTCAGCAGCACGGCGCACTCGGCGGCGATGTTGAGGCTGTGGAACATGATGTTGAAGCCCTGGTAGTGGTTCCACCCGTACTGGCCGCCCCAGAAGTTGCCGTTGCGGCGTTCGCCGACGATGCCAGTGGGTCCCACGTTGTCGGGCATGACGCCGCCGTTCTTCGCCGCCCGCTCCATCCACGCCTCGGTGTACTCCAGGACCCAGCGCTTGTAGCGCTCGTCGCCCGTGTAGAGGTAGGCGTGGGTCACGAGGGCGGTGGCCCCCAGGTTGTTGGGCGTGTCCGCCTGCAGGATCAGCTTGTTGAAGAGGTCGACGATCTCCGCCTGCCGCGCCGGGTCCTCCCACCAGTCGAGCTCCAGGTCCTCCACGATCGGGTAGAGGCTGGCGCGGACGCCGTAGTAGTTGACCTCGCTCCCAAGCCAGCGCCCCGCCAGGAGCATGGCGTGGGCGGTCTCGGCGCTCGCCTCCTGCAGCGGCCCCTGGCTCGACTGGAAGGGCGACCGGAGGACCTTGTGCACCGGGTCGTAGTTGGGGGCCTCCGGATCGTCGCCGGTGTAGAACCCGGCGAAGAGCTGGGCCCGGCGGGCCATCTCCGAGATCGTCGGATCGGCGACGCCGAAGTCGTAGAAGGCCATCATGCCCTCGCCGAGATGGTGCCACTCCATCGCCTGCTGCAGGTTCCAGAACTCCCGCCGCGCCGAGGGCCGGAAGACCTTCTTGTGGTCGTTGAAGCGGGTGCGGTGGACGACGCCCTCGTCGCTGATGCGGGCCGTGGCGTTCCAGGCGGTGGCCGCCATCTCGAGAAGGCTGTCGTCCGCCCCCATGGCGTAGAACAGGCCCCAGTTGTAGAACTGCTCGAAGAGGTCGTCGAAGTCCTCGGCGTAGAGGATCGCCCCGCCGCGCTCGGTGCACTGGCGGAACCTCAGGCGCGCGGCCTCCTCCATCTGGGCGATGAGATTGCGCTCCAGCAGGGCCCAGGCCGGCGGCGCGCCCACCCGGGCCGCGGTGATCTGCGGCATGCCATTGGTATCGGTCACGAGCTCTCTCCTCGGGAAGCGGGGCGGCCCAAGCTAGCGAAACCCCCAAGGCGGGACAACGCTGGACGCACCCGGGGAGTCCGGCTATCCTCTCCGCCCTTCGTCATGACCTCGAGAGCACGACCTCCGCGCTACCGCGTCATCTTCAACTGGGACGGCGACAGCCTCGCCTACGGGGAGCATCCGCAGTCGGCGGAGCGGCTCGTGGACCAGATCTTCCGTCCTCTCGAGGGCACCCAGGTGGACGCCGTGTTCTGGAGCATCGGCAGCCACGAGGCCCTGTGGCCTTCCGAGGTCCACGAGCGCGAGGGGGAGCGCACCGGCCGCGTCTACGCCTCGGTGCGGGCCATGCGCCACGCCGAGAACGTGTGGAGCCTGTTCGAGGCCGGCGAGAGCGTCTACCAGGCGATGGTCGAGCGCGGCCACCAGCTCGGGATGCACGTCTACGTCTCGATGCGGATGAACGACAACCACTTCTACAACACCCGCCCCCACGAGTTCAAGAAGCTGAACAAGGGCACCCGGCTGCGGCAGGACCATCCCGAGTGGCTCCTCGACGTCGACGACGTCCCCGAGAGCCGCGGCGTCGGCTCCTGGAACTTCGCTCACGCCGAGGTCCGCGAGCACAAGCTCTCCTACATCCGCGAGGCCTGCGCCCTGGCCGACTGGGACGGCGTCGAGCTGGACTGGCAGCGCCACCCCTTCCACCTGCCCCAGCACGACGGTTACCGCCTGCGCTACGCGCTCACCGACCTGCAGCGCGCCGTCCGCGAGATGGCCGACGGGATCGCCGCCGAGAGGGGGCGCCCCTTCCACGTGGCATCGCGGGTGGCCACGACCCTGGAGGCGTGCCGGCGCATCGGCTACGACGTGCCCCGCTGGTGCGGCGAGGGCCTCTGCGACGTCCTCATCGGCGCCGGCGGCTCGTCCACCGACCCCGGCTTCGAGGTGGCCGCCTTCAAACGCCACTCCGACGGCACAGGCATCCGTCTCTACGGCGGCTTCGACAGCTCGTACCGCCAGGAGGCCGCCCGCCTGGTGAGCCTCCTCGAGTGGCGCGAGGCCTTCTTCCGCGCCGTGGCCGCCGGTTATCTCGCAGAAGGGGCCGACGGGGTCTACACCTTCAACTGGTTCCCGAAGAAGGCCGACTGGACCGGGCTCCTGAGCACCCTCGGCGCCGAGGAGACCCTGCGGGGCACCGACAAGATCTACTCGGCCCTGCGCCGCGGCGACACCTGGCAGGACGACGCCCTGGCCAACGCCGTGAACGACCGCATCCACGGCGAGACCTCGGTGGCGCTCATGCCCGGCCTCACCGGCGACGGACCGACCTTCACCCTGGGCCTGTACGACGACGTCGGCGAAGGCTCTCTGCAGCTGCAGATCGAGATGGCCCACTGGGCGCCCGGGGACGCCGTCCGCGTCACCCTCGACGGCGAGCCCCTCGGAGATCCGGCGATCCGCGACGTGGCGGAGATGGCCGAGGCTCCGCCGGACGTCTCCGAGAACAAGTGGCTCGTCTGGGACCTGGATCCCGAAGCCGTGGCCAGGGGACCCCACAAGGTCAAGGTCGTCCTGGTCAGCCGCGACCCCCGCCTCGCCCTGCCTCTCGTCGTCGAGCACGTGGACCTCCACGTGAAGTACCGGTAGCGCCGCCGGGAGCCGCCATGGCCGGGAGACCGTACCGGATCATCTACAACTGGGACGGGGCGCCCCACCACTACGACGAGCACCCCCAGTCGATGGAGGCCTTCCTGCGGAAGACCTACGCGCCGCTGGCCGGCACCCAGGTGGACGCCCTGTTCTGGTGCATGGGCACCCACGAGGCGACCTGGGCATCCGACGACCTGCCCGTGAAGGGCGACTCCGTGGGCCGGATCTACGACAGCGTGCTGGTCATGCGGGACACGGAGAACCTGCGGGCCATGCTCGAAGGGGGCGAGGACCCGTACGCCGCCATGGTCGCCCGGGGCCGCGAGCTGGGGATCGACGTCTGGCCTTCGATCCGCATGAACGACCAGCACTTCTGGCAGATCCAGGACCTGGAGACGATGCAGCGCTCCACGGTCAACGAGATGACGGACCTGCGGAAGGAGCATCCCGAGTGGTGCCTGGGGGAGCACGCCCCGGGCTGGTGCGCCACCTCGTGGAACATGGCCGTCCCCGAGGTGCGGGCCCACAAGCTCGAGATGATCTCCCAGGCCTGCCGGCTCGCCGACTGGGACGGCGTCGAGCTGGACTGGCAGCGCCACGCCTTCCACCTGCCCGCCAACCACGAGTACCGCCTGCGTTACGCCCTCACCGACCTGCAGCGGGCGGTGCGCCGCATGACCCGGGAGCTGGGCGAGGAGCGGGGCCGGCCCTTCCCCGTGGCCGTCCGCGTCGCCGCCACCCTGGAGGCCTGCCGCCGTATCGGCTACGACGTCGAGACCTGGGTCGACGAGGGCCTGTGCGACATCCTCATCGGCGCCGGCAACTCCGGCACCGACCCGTGCTTCGAGACCGGGGAGTTCCTGAGGCTCGTGGAGGGCACGGGGATCCAGGTCTATCCGGGCTTCGACTTCGACTCCCGGCAGCAGGGAGCCCGCCTGATCCCCCACGACCGCTGGCGGGACCGCTGGTTCGCCGGCATGGCCCAGGCACACCTCGACCGCGGCGCCCACGGCGTCTACGTCTTCAACTGGCACGCCGACGAGACCATGCGCCGGGAGTCGCTGACGACGATCGGCGCTGCCGAAACCCTCCGCGGCCTCGACAAGGCCTACACCGCCGTCCATCGCAGCATCGGTACCAATCCGCTGCGCAAGGACGCCGAGCGCGACGACCGCCTCTACGGCGAGGTCCCCGTCGACCTGCACCGCACCCTGACCGGGGACGGCCCGGTCTTCCACCTCTCGACCCACGATCCCGGCGCCGCGGGCGCGCAGCTGCTGATCGAGATGGAGCACTGGTCCCCCACCGGCGACGAGGTGGCCGTCACCCTGGACGGCGCCGCCCTGGGCGCGCCCGAGGTGCGCAACCAGGCCGCCGAGGACCCCCAGGTCCCCGCCGACGTCGACGAGAACAGCTGGCTCGTGTGGGACCTGGACCCGGCCCGGGCCGCCTCCGGCGACCACGAGATCCAGATCGTCCTCGTGAAGCGGGACCCGCGGATACGTCCGCCCCTCACCGTGGCCAACGTCGAGATCTGGACGAGCCATGGCTGAGTCCGCGAGACCCCCGTACCGCGCCGCCATCATCGGGGCCGGCCGCATGGGCGGTCTCCTCGAGGACGAGCAGCCGCCCAACACCTTCCGCAAGCCCCACGGCCACTTCGCCGCGTACTCCGCCGTCGACGAGACGCAGGTCGTGGCCGTGGCCGGCCGCCGGCCCGGGCGGCTGAAGCTGTTCACCGAGCGCTTCGGCATCGCCAACACCTATCTCGACTACCGCGAGATGATCGAGAAGGAGAAGCCGGAGATCGTCAGCGTCACCACCCAGTCCCGGTACCGCGCCGAGGCGATCCTCTTCGCCATCGAGCACGGCGTCCGCGGCATCTACGCCGAGAAGGCCCTGTGCGCCTCTCTCGCCGAGGCGGATGCCATCGCCGCGGCCTGCCGGTCGAAGGGCGTGGCCTTCAACTTCGGGGCCGAGCGCCGCTACCACGACGGGTTCGTGCGTCTGCGGCGGGCCATCGAAGCCGGCGACATCGGCCAGCCCCAGTTCGCCTTCACCTACTGGTGCACCGACCTGATGAAGCACCACTCCCACTCCTTCGACACGGTGGCCATGCTCCTCGGGGACCCGGCGCCGGTCTGGGCCGAGGGGCGGCTCGTGGAGCCGGGGGATCCCCTCGACCCCGGGGAGACCCGTATGGGCCCCCGCGAGGGGGACGAGATGACCCGTCAGCCCCTGCCGGTCCCGGCCTACGACCCGGAGGGCCACTGCTTCGTCCCCCCCGAGGGCACTCGCTACGCCGAGCCCGTCCTGGAGTTCGCCCGCGTCGGCTACGCCGGCGGCACCGAGTCGGTCTTCGTGCCGCGGCTCGGGGCGACCGAGTTCGAGGTCCACGGCGACCAGGGGCGGGTCTGGGCCTGGGACGACGGCGCCGACTTCCGCGTGCGGCGCCGCGCCGAGGGAGGCTGGAAGGAGGAGGTGATCCGGCCCCTGGGCGAGAGTCCCACGGTCGTCATCATCCGCGAGATCGTCCGCGAGCTGGAGACGGGGGAGCGCACCAGCGGCAACATCGACCGCACCCTGCAGGCGGCCGAGGCCGAGTTTGCCGTGGCCTGCTCCCACCTGCAGGGCGGCGCCCGCATCTCCCTGCCGGTGGAGGACCGCAGCCTCCGCATCCCCGGCCACTGAGGACGCCGCCTCGTCGTTGACGGTTCGGTCGGGCTTCGGTACCCTCGATGTCCGTGCCCCCTGGGGCCCGGGCACGCTGGCCCCGTCCAGCAAGCGAGGAGAGTACGTATGGAACACCTGAGCCCCTGGTTGTCTCCGGCTGCCGTGGTCGCCGTGATGCTGTTCGTCTGGCGCCGCCTGGACAAGCGGATCGACGACCTGCGAACCGAATTGCGGACCGAGCTGCGTGGCGAAATGAACGGCCTGCGCGGCGAGATGAACGGCCTGCGCGACGAGCTGCGCGGCGAAATGAACGGCCTGCGCGGCGAGATGAACGGCCTGCGCGACGAGATGCGGGGGGTGTCGGAGCGCCTGGCGCGGCTCGAAGGCGCCGCCTTCGGCCCCTGGCCTACCCGCTCGCAGGCGGAGACGGCCCCGGAGGCCGACTGACGGGCAGGAGATCCGGGGGCCGGTCCCGGGGCCGGTGGAGGACCGCAGCCCCTAAAATCCCCGGCCACTGAACGCCCACCCCCCAGGAGACAACATGCCGGACTCCGCCTGGCCGCCGCGCCTGATCTACTACAGCGACGCCCACCACTTCCACGCCAAGCGCATCGACCCGCCCCTGAGCCATCACAAGATGCGCTGGCCTGTCGACGAGCTCTCGGGGACCGGCGTCGACCTGCTCGCCTTCGGCCTCGGCTTCGGCGACGTCTACTTCCACCAGACCCGCATCGGCCGCGTCATCGGCCAGGAGCAGGAGGTCTGGGAGCAGTTCATCAACTGGCGCATCATGCGCATGGTCCGGGACGCCTCGGCCCTGGGCACCGACCAGCTGCGCGAGGTGATCCGCCACGGCCGGGACGCCGGCATCCGCGTCTTCCCCAGTCTCAAGCTGCAGGACCCGACCCCCCAGGGCGGCGAGCGCTGCGGCTGGCTCAAGTGGCGCCGGGGCATGGAGGTCACCCTGGGTACGGGGGACGACCGCTTCCCGAGCCACCAGACGGAGTGGTGCTACGACTACGCCAACCCCGCCGTCCGGGAGGAGAAGCTCAGCCTCGTCCGCGAGGTCCTGGAGGACTACGAGGCCGACGGCATCGAGCTCGACTTCATGTTCTTCCCCCTCTACTTCCGGCGCTCCGAGACCGAGGCCCACGTGGAGACGATGAACCGCTTCGTCGCCGACGTGCGGGCCCTGGCGCGCGAGATCGGCGAGGCCCGGTCGCGGACGATCCCGGTCATGGCCCGTGTCTGGCACCGGCGCGACGAGAACCTGGGCCTTGGCCTCGACGTCGAAGCCTGGCTCGCCGCGGGGGACGTGGACGTCGTCGTCGGCCAGATCCCCAACCTGTTCCTGGACCCGTGCGTCACCGACGGCCGCTGGCTGGCCGACGCCGCCAACGCCGCGGGAGCGGCCTCCTACCTGCGGCCGGGGCGCCGGCTCGAGGATCCCCGCACCGACATCGCCAACATCGAGATGTTCCGCGCCTTCGGGCAGACAGCGCGGTGGCAGGGGTTCACGGGGGCGTACCTCGGCTACCTGCCGTGGCCCTTCTCGGACGCCGAGTACCGCATCCTGCGCGAGATGGCCTTCCCCGAGGCGGCCCTGCGCCACGACAAGCGCTACTTCCTGCCGGAGCGGGAGGAGCTGCCCCCCTACGTGCGGCCCGACGGCCGGCGGCTTCCTCTCGTCCTCGAGGAGGGCGCCGCCGAGACCGTCTGCATCACCGTGGCCGACGAGATCGAGGCGGCCATCGCCGACGGCGAGATCCGCGACCCCGTGCTCACCCTGACCTTCCGGCAGTTCTGCGTGGAGGACGAGGTCGCCTTCCGATTCAACGGCCGGGACCTGCCCGTCGAGGGCAAGGGCATCCACGAGCCCCGGCGCGGCCTCTACTGGCTGCGGTGGACCCTGGACGCCGGGGAGGTGGTGCAGGGGGAGAACACGGTCGAGCTGGAGATCCTGCGCAAGGAGAGGACCGCCGGCTTCGAGCGCACCCTCACCGGCGTCGAGATCCACCTGCGCTACACCGAGTTCGACCTCCCCGAGGCCCTCGACCCGGTCAAGATCCCGCCGCCCTCATGAGACGGGGGGTCGAGCTGGACCTGCCCACCGTCACCGCCGCGACGGTCACGGCCCCGCCCGCCTGGGCCCTGCTGGAGCGGCGCCTCTTCGAGGTCATGGAAGAGGCGGCCGAGCTCCGCGTGAGCCGCTACTCGCAGCGCGGCGGCGTGCCCTACTACGCCGACGACCTGGACGACCTCTACGAGATGATCCACAACTGGGGCCTGTTCTACGCCATGGGGGCGGACGAGCGGGTCCTGGAGCTGGCCCTGCAGCACTGGAACGCCGTGACCCGCTTCGGCGACGACAGCATCGTCAACCGGGTGCACCCCCGCTTCACCCAGCAGGTCCACCGCGAGTACTACGGCCTCGTCCATCCCGGCGACGCCGAGTGGCACCACGCCGGCGAGGGCAACATGGCCTTCTACCACCTCTGCCTGGCCGATCCGACGATCTCGGAGAACGTGCGCCGCGCGGTCCAGTTTGCCGGGTTCTATCTCGGCGACGACGAGGCCGCCCCCAACTACGACCCGCGCCACAAGGTGCTGCGCTCCCCCTTCCAGACCAGCCAGGGCCCGTGGCTGGAGGCCACTCCCGAGAAGGCCCACGCCTACCTCTACGGGCCCGCCGAGCTCGGCGGTGAGGTCAACTACTACGGGACGCGCTCCACCCTCTACCCAGTGGTCCCCGACCTGGAGGCGGACTGGTGGAGGGAGCCCCGCCGCCGCAGGGAGATCGTCCGCCTCTTCGACCGCATCGTCCTCAACGCCGACTCCCCGAACAACCTCGGGGCCACGGCGCTGATCACCAACGCCTACCTGCACACGGGGGACTCCCGCTACCGGGACTGGGTGATCGACTACGTCGGCGTCTGGATGGAGCGCATCCGCGCCAACGGCGGCGTCATCCCCGACAACGTGGGACCGACCGGCGAGATCGGCGAGCACCGGGACGGCTGCTGGTGGGGCGGCGTCTACGGCTGGAACAGCTACTGCGGCTTCAACATCCTCTTCCACTCGCTGACCATCGCCGCCGAGTGCGCCCTGCTGCTCACCGGCGACTACGGCTACCTCGACCTGCTGCGCTCGCAGATGCGGGTACTCATCGACAACGGCATCACCCGCGAGGACGGCCAGTTCCTGCAGGCGGTGCGCCACGGGCCCGAGGGCTGGGGCCACAAGATGTGGAACCCGGTGACCGGGCTCGACCAGCCGGTGCGCATGAACGAGCTGGCCCGCCTGTGGCACGCCTCCCTGTCGCGGCAGGACCGCGAGCTGCTCACCTGGGTCAGGGAGCGGGACGTGACCATCGACTGGAGCGCCAACGAGGTCGAGGGTCCCGACTTCTACAAGGGGGTCCACGAGTACCCGCGGTTCCAGTACTACGACGGCCGGAACCCCGGCTGGCCGGAGGCGATCCTGCGGGCCGAGCTGGAGAGCGTCCTCAAGGTCCACCGCGAGCAGGCCGGGGACGAGCGCACCGTGGAGCGGATCATCGAGGACAACCGCTATCCCCAGAATCCCGTCCACACCAAGGTCCTGACCAACGTGATGATGGGGGCGCCGCAGCCGGTATACCACGGCGGCCTGCTGCGGGCGACGGTGCGCTACTTCGACCCGGGGAACGCCCGCCCCGGCATCCCGCGGGACGTGGCCGCCCTTGTGGACCGGCTCGAGGCCGACCGGGTCGGACTGCAGCTGGTCAACCTCGATCCCGCCGCCGGCCGGCGGGTGGTGGTGCAGGCCGGGGCCTTCGGCGAGCACGCCTTCACCGAGGTCCGCGTCGACGCCGGCGAGTCGACGCAGGTCACGCCGGTGGAGGGAAAGCACTTCGCCGTGGACCTGCAGCCGGCGTCCGCCATCCGCCTCGAGGCGGGCATGCGCCGCTTCGTCAACGCCCCCTCCCACGCCTTCCCCTGGCACGGGGACCGCATTCCCGTGCCCTTCCAGTAGAGGAGGACGCATGTCCGCTCCTCGGTACGGCCCCTCCATCGCCGCCTCGCAGTTGGCCTCGCCGCCCGAATGGGCCCTGCTCCAGCGCCGCCTCATCGAGGTGGGCGAGGAGAACGCGGCCCTCATGGTGGAGAAGCACTGCGCTCCCGGCGGCATGATGTACTACGCCGACGACATCGACGACTACTACGAGAAGGTCGACAACTGGAGCGTGTTCTACGCCATGGGCGGCGCCCGCCGGGTCTTCGACGACGCCATGATGATCTGGAACGCGTCGACGCGGACCAACGGCCCCCGGGGCAACCCCGTCTTCGGCTGGATGCTGCCCCAGCTCTACAACGAGTACTACTGCCTGGGCCGGCAGGAGGAGTCGACCTGGGTCCCCGGCCGCCGCATGGTCAACGAGTGGCACCACCACTCCGAGGGGAACATGGCCTTCTACGGCTTCGGCCTCGCCGACCCGGAGATCCCGGAGAACGTCAACCGCGCCCGCCGCTTCGCGGACATGTTCATCGGCGCCGACCCGGAGGCCCCCAACTGGGACGCCGGCCACCGCATCATCCGCTCCCCCTTCCCCACCAGCCGCGGACCCGTCTTCGAGGTCACCCTCGAGAACGCCATGGCCGAGCTCCACGGCAGCCGTGTCCACGAGTCCGGGGAGGGGTACCTCTTCAAGGAGATGGGCACCAAGACGACCCTGCGCCCCCGCCTCGACCGCCTGGAGGAGGGCTGGTGGAAGGAGCCGCCGCGGGCGGCCGAGGTGCTCAAGCTCTTCAACCGCATGGTCCTCGACGGCGACGTGGCCAACAACCTGGCCGCCTGCAGCCTGGTGACCAACGCCTACCTCTACACGGGCGAGGAGCAGTACAAGGGGTGGGTCCTCGACTACGTCGAGGCGTGGATGGAGCGCATCCGCAGGAACGACGGCATCATCCCCGACAACATCGGTCCCAACGGCATCATCGGCGAGCACCGGGACGGCCAGTGGTGGGGCGGCCTGATGGGCTGGAGCTACTACATGGGCTTCAACATCATCTTCCACGGCCTCGTCTCCGCCGCCGAGTGCGCCCAGCTGCTCACCGGCGACGCGGGATACCTCGACATCCTCCGCTCCCAGCTCAAGGTCATCGCCGACAACGCGATCACCGGCGACGACGGCCAGCTCCTGATCCGCTACCGGCACGACCACCGGGGCTGGGTCGACGAGAGCGAGTACGGCCATCTCGGCGCCTCGCCGATGCGGGGCAAGGACCTGGCCCACCTCTGGCACGCCTCCCTGGCCGAGGAGGACGCCCGGTTGTTCCGGCACTTCCGCGACGGCGAGGTCCGCCGCGACTGGAACGAGATGCTCGGCGCCAGCGAGAAGGACCAGGGCGACTCGGAGCTGGCCCGCTTCAACTACTACGACGGCCGCAACCCGGACTGGCCGGTGCGGATCCTGCGCCACGAGCTGGACGACGCCCTGCAGCGGCGGCAGCGGCTGATGGACGAGGACCGCACCCCCCAGGAGCTGGTCGACCAGCACGCCCACCCCGTCAACGGCATCCGCTCCCGCGCCCTCATCCAGACGATGCTGGGCTGCCCCCAGATGGTCTACAACGGCAGCCTGCTGCGGGCCACGGTGCGCTACTACGACGCCCGGGCGAAGCGCCCCGGCCTGCCCCCCGAGACCGCCGCCCTCGTGGAGGAGATCCGGCCCGACGGCGCCAACCTGCGCCTGGTGAACCTGGGCGCCTCGGACGAGGCCGCGGTGATCGTCCAGGCTGGCGCCTTCGGCGAGCACGCCTTCACCGGGGCGTCCTGGCGCGAGGGCGAGGAGACCCGGCGCCAGCCGGTGGAAGGCAAGTACCTGACGGTGACGCTGCCGGCGTCGACCTCGATCCGCCTCGACCTGGGCATGGAGCGCTTCGTCAACACCCCGTCGTACGCCCACCCGTGGCACGAGAAGGGGATTCACGTCGCCTCCGAGCCGGAGATGCCGCCGGGCTTCCCTCACTGATGGCAACCCCCCCGCCCGGGTACCGCGTGGCCGTCATCGGCTGCGGCAGCCACGGCACCCGCCTGGCCCGGACCTTCGACCTGGACCCGCGGTGCCGGGTGGTGGCAGGGGCCAACAGGGGGCGGGAGGGCCTCGACCTGTTCTGCCAGCGTTTCGGCGGCCTGCCCGGCTACCAGGACTACCGCCGGCTGCTCGCCGAGGAGGAGTTCGAGATCGCCCTGCTGGCCCTGCCGGTCTCCGTGAACCCCGAGGTCGTCGCCGCCTGCGCCGCCAGGAAGGGGATCGCCGGCATCTTCAGCGAGAAACCGGTCGCCGTCAGCCTCGCCGAAGCCGACGGCGCCGTCGAAGCCTGCGAGGCCCGGGGCATCCCCTGGTCGGCGGGGGACATGTTCCGCAACGCCCCCGAGATCTGGACGGCGCGGCGCCTGGTCGAGTCCGGCGAGATCGGCGAGGTGCAGTCGATGAACATCTACGGCTGCGGCGGCAACCAGATGTCGGGCCAGGGCTGCCGGCAACTCTCCGACGGCTTCATGTTCGCCGGCGACGCCGAGGTCGAGTGGGTGGTCGGCGCCGTCGACGGGGAGCCGGCCGACGCGGACCTGGGCCCCATCGACGAGCACAGCGACCACGACCAGGGCGTCGCCTTCGGGGTGATCGGCTTCGCCAACGGCCTCACCGCCCACCTGCACCGGAACATCACGGCCAGGAACGGGATCGAGGTCCTGGGCTCGGACGGCGTGTTGTTCATCGGCCAGAGCCGCGTCGGCCGGATATGGCGCCGGACCGCCCGCGGCCTCGAGCCGGACCGCAGCCTCTTCCCGGATCCCGATCCCGGGCAGACCGCCCTCCACCAGTACGACGAGGAGGGGTGGGAGGTCCCGCGCACACGCATGACCGAGAGCGTCACGGCCTTCCTCGACGCCGTCGAGAGCGGCGGGCCCGTGAAGTGCTCGGGCGCCGACATGCGCAAGGCCCTGGAGGTGGCCGTCGCCGTCCGCGAGTCTCACCGGCGCGGCGTCGTTCGGGTCGATCTGCCTCTCCAGGACCGCGGCCTCCGCATCATTCCCAGCCAGCGCCGACATGTCGGCCGCCGGGAGTCGGAAGGCAACGAGGCCTTCCTCGCCCACATCCGCGATCACAAGCGGGACCAGACCAGCGAAATGGATCCAGGATGACCTTCCCCGCCTCCGAGATGCACGCCGTGGCCGGGAGCGTCCCGGGCCGCATCGGCTTCTACGTGAAGGACCTCGAGACCGGGCTGCAGTGCGAGCACAACGCCGACGAGCCGCTGCCCACGGCCAGCACCATCAAGGTGGCGGCCCTGATCGAGGTCTTCCGCCAGGACCGGGAGGGCCGCCTGTCCCTCGACGACCGTCACCGCGTGCCCCGGGACGTCTCCGCCCAGGGCACCGGCGTGCTGCGCATCGCCCGCGATCATCCGGAGCTGACGGTGCGCGACTACTGCCGGCTGATGATGGCCGTCAGCGACAACGTCGCCACCGACACCCTCGTGGGCCTCGTGACCCCCGCGGCGATCAACGCCACCATGGAGTCCATGGGCTTCCATCAGACCCGGTTCCCCATGCCCATCGGCGTCTGGCACTACCTCATGGACGGCATCACCGCCACGCCGTCGCGGGAGAACGACGAGCTGAAGGTCGCCGGCCGGCTCGGCGGCGACGGTGACCGGGAGCTGCCCTTCGTCAGCTCGCTGGACAACAACGTCGCCTCCGCGCGGGACCTCGGACGGATGATGGAGAGGATGGAGCGGCGCCAGATCGTCGACGCCGGGGCCTGCGATGAGATGCTGGAGATGATGAAGCAGCCGAGGAACCCGAACCGGATCCGGCAGTATCTCAGGCCGGAGATCGAGGCGGCGCGCAAGAACGGGGGCAGCCGCATCAAGGCCGACGCCGGCGTCGTCTACCTGCCCACGGGCCCCCTGGTCATCGCCGCCCTCGCTACCACCGACACCCGCGAGGAGCAGCAGAAGGGCATGGACGCCATCGGCGAGATCAGCCGCCTGGCCATCGCAACCCTGTCACCGGAGAGCCTGATCGAATGAACGACAACCGCATCGAGTGCCTCTTCCTCTCGCAGGAGGACCTGCTGAAGGCCGGCTGCCTGGACATGCGGCTGGCCATAGGCGCCGCCGAAGAGGCGATGCTCGCCTTCCGGAGGGAGGAGATCCTCTTCCCCGACAAGGTGGTGCAGATCTTCGACGAGGGTACGCAGGAGCGCATCAACTGCCTGCCCGCAACCCTGCTGACGGACAAGGTGTGCGGGGTCAAGTGGGTGTCGGTCTTCCCGCGCAACCCCGAGAAGTACGGCATGCAGAACCTCTCCGCCGTCATCATCCTGTCCGAGATCGAGCGCGGTTTCCCCATCGCCTTCATGGATGGAACCCTGTGCTCGAACGTGCGCGTCGGAGCGATGGGGGCCCTGGCCGCCAGGCACCTGGCGCGGCCCGACTCGAGGAGCATCGCCTTCATCGGGGCGGGGGAGCAGGCCAAGATGCACCTCATCGGCATGAAGACGGTCGTCCCCGGGATCGAGGAGTGCCGGGTCTCCGCCAAGTCGGCCGACGAGGAGCAGCAGTTCATCGAGGAGATGCGGCCCCTCTTCGCGGAGATGCGGTTCACCGCCGCGGGAACCGACGCGCGGCGGGCCATGGAGGGGGCGGACATCCTCGTTACCGCCACCAGCGCCCAGGCCCCTCTCCTCAAGGCGGCGTGGATGAAGCCGGGAAGCTTCTACAGCCACATCGGCGGCTGGGAGGACGAGTACGCCGTGGCGAAGCAGTGCGACAAGATCGTCTGCGACGACTGGGAGACGGTGAAGCACCGGACCCAGACTCTGAGCCGCATGTACAAGGACGGCGAGTTGAAGGACGAGGACGTCCACGCCAACCTGGTGGAGATCATCGCCGGCGAGAAGAGCGGCCGGGAGACGCCGGAAGAGAGGGCCTACTTCAACGCCGTCGGCCTCGCCTACGTCGACGTGGCGATCGCCCACGCCATGTACCTCCGCGCCCGGGAAGCGGGGGCGGGACGGATGTCGAGTATCCAGGAGACCATGATCTTCCAGCACCCGGAGCTGGCGGACTGGATCCGGATGTAGCGCATGTCTTCCAGGATACTCGACAGCCGCACCATGAAACCGCTGCAGCCGGCGACGTCGCTGTGGAAGGAGTACGACCCGGCGGCCGCCCCCCGCGCCTTCAAGGCGGAAACCGCCGCCGAGGCGAGGCGCTGGCAGAGGACGACGCGCCGGGCCCTGGCCGGGCATCTCCGCCTGGAGGCGGGGGACGGCACCGCCCCGGCGCCCCGCAGGATCGAGGTGGTCGACAAGGGGGACTACCTGCGGGAGAAGATCGTCCTGCGCACCGGCCCCCACTCGCGGATGCCGGTCTACCTCCTGCGGCCCAAGGAGGCGGAGGGCCCCCTGCCCTCGGTGGTCGCCTTCCACGGCCACGGGTACGGCGTCAAGGACATCGTCGGCCTGTGGGAGGACGGGGGCGAGCGGGACGTTCCCGACGGCTACCACAAGGACTTCGGCGTCGCCCTGTGCCGCGCCGGTTTCGCCGTGGCCGCCCCGGAGATCTCCGGCTTCGGCGAGCGCCAGACCGACTTCTCGTACCTGGGACAGGGGCAGGGGGCGCCTTCGACCTGCGCCCACATGGCCTTCCTCGCCTTCCACCTCGGCACCTCGGTCGTCGGCATCCGCGTCTCCGACGGCTTGCGTCTCGTGGACTACCTGGAGACCCGTCCCGAGTTCGACACCGGCCGCCTCGGGGCGATGGGTATCTCCGGGGGCGGCATGCACACCTTCTTCTCCACCTGCATCGACGCGCGCATCCGCGCCTGCGTGGTGAGCGGCTACTTCTCGAGCTTCCGGGACAGCATCCTCGCCATGCATCACTGTCCCTGCAACTACGTGCCGGGCCTCGCCGAGTTCGGCGAGATGCACGACCTGGCGGGACTCATCGCCCCCAGGCCGATGCTGGTGGAAGCCGGCACCCACGACCCGATCTTCCCGATCGCCGCGGTGCGCTCCGGCCTGGCCAGGGCCCGCAAGGTCTACGGGGTCTTCGGGGCCGGCGGGCAGGTGAGGGCGGACATCTTCTCCGGCCGCCACCAGATCAGCGGCGCCCACGCCTACGGTTTTCTCAGGGAAGCCCTCGCCTGAGATGTTCCTCGATGCTCTGAAGGATCTCTTCGGGCCCCGGCTGCTGGATGAACACCCGGACGAGTGGGGGATCACCGAGCACTGCCCGGACCCTTCCGCGATAGGCTACGCGACGACGATCACGCCGAGGTCCATCTCGGCGGCGCTCGACCTCGGAGCGGACGTGATCGTGACCCATCACGATGCCTGGAGCTTCATGTATGAGCAGCGGGAGCGGGTGTACGAGCTGCTGCGAGAGAGCTGCCTGACCCATGTGTGGGCACACCTGCCGCTGGATCATGCGGATTTCGGCACCTCGGCCGCCCTGCTCTCGCAGGCGGGCTGCAAGGAGGTCTGGAAGCCGACGGAGGGAGAGGTGCGGATCGGCGAGCTGCAGGAACCGACCGATGTCGAGGGGATCCGTTCGGTCTTCGACTCCCTGCTGCGGGAACAGCCGCGGAGTCTGCACGACTCCGGTCGAGCGATCCGCAGGATCGGCTGCGTCACCGGCGCCGGCGTCTACACGGGCTACCTCAAGGACGCCATGCCCCATGACATCGATCTCTACCTGACGGGCGAGACCAGCCTGTACTTGTGCGAGTACGCCATTCACCACGGAGTCAGCGTCCTGGTCTACTCGCACAATCATACCGAGCTGCCGGGGGTGCGGGCCTTCGCGGAGCGGCTGGGCCAGGCCCTGCAGCTGGAGGTGAAAGGACACCTCGGCGACTCGCACTTCTGACAGCAGACGGCCTGATCAGCGGCGCCGGGCCGCCCCCGCATCGCGCCCGCCTACGCACGGCCAGGCCGATGTCGCCCTCCTTGACGGCCCCCCCGTCTCCGGTTATGCCTGAAGTATGACAGAAGGGAGGAAACCTCGTGAAGACGGCGATCTCGGTTCCCGATGCCCTGCATGAGAGCATCGAGACCTTCATCCAGGTCACCAGGATGACGCGCAGCGAGTTCTACCAGAGGGCGGCGAGAGCCTACATGGAAAAGGGATATGCCCGGGCGATCGCCGCCAACCTCGACCAGGTCTACGGAGGGCAGGAGACGGCCGAGGAGATCGCCTTCCGCCGTGCGGCCCTGTCCCACTTCCGGGATCTGGCGCAAGAAGAGGAATGGTAGTCTCCATCTCCACCGTCGTCGTTGTCTCGATCACCGGCAACCTGCGGTTGGGGCAGGCCTTCGGAAACGTGACCCTGCGGATGGGGGAAGCCGGCCTTCCGAAGGGATCCGTGGTCAACATCTCACAGATCGCAACGGTGGACCGGTCGATGCTCGACGGCCGCATCGGGTCGTTGACCCCCGCCCGGTTCAACGAAGTGCTGCAGGGAGTCCACGCCCTGCTCAGGCCTGTGGAGACACCGTAGGGGCTGGCTACGCACGACCGGTCCGGTCGAGTCGAGCCCGGCGCGGTGGGGCCCCGCCTACACGGACCGCACGGCCTGGCCGATGTTGCCCAGTTGCTCCAGCGTCAGCAGGCCGTAGTTGTAGAAGGTGACGCCGCCGGCGCCGCCCCCGCGGGCGGCGGACAGTTGCTCGCGGATCGGCTCCGCCCGCCGCATGTCGCCGGTGGGGCTGATGAACACGGTCCCGCCGTCGGCGATCATCCCCTCCAGCTCG
Organism: Candidatus Latescibacterota bacterium; assembly: GCA_964291625.2. Taxonomy (GTDB): domain Bacteria; phylum Latescibacterota; class UBA2968; order UBA8231; family UBA8231; genus UBA8231. The sequence goes on from OZ220089.1 coordinate 2,948,822, forward strand.
CGGATGCGCCCGACGGGATCCTCCCCTTCGCGCAGGGTGTAGCCGAGCCGGTCCACCTGCCGGTTGACGACCGGGTCGAGATCGTTGGTCAGGGCCCGCTCCGGGCTGGCCAGGTCGGCCTGGACCTTGGCCCCCCGGGCGCGGATCAGCTCCACCACATCGAGCCAGAGATCCGTCGTCTGCCGCCGGGAGATCTCCATGTAGCGTTGCAGGCGGCCGTCGAAGGCCTCCTCGATCCAGGCGGCGGTCCCCGGCTCGTCCGCGTCCGGGTCGGCGCCGGCCGCCAGCCGGGGCCGCATCCACTCCACCAGGTCCCGCCGCAGGGACTCGGCCTCCAGGCCGGCGGCGTCGGCGAAGGCCATGGAGGCCGGGTTGAAGCACAGGGACAGGAGCCATCGGCAGCGCTCCGGCATCTGGGCCCGCCTCTTGCCGGGCATGGAAAACCCGCGCCGGCACAGGGACTCCACCCAGACGGCGTCGGGTTGGAAGCGCTCCAGGACCTCGGCGGTGAGGGCGGCGAAGTAGTCCCGCACGTCCCGCGGGGCCGTGCTGAGCGCTCCCACGTGAGGGGTCCCGAAGGCGTCGTGGCGGGCGAACTCCGGGTAGCGTTCGGAGAGGTGGTTCTGAAAGGTGTAGACCATCCACGCGGAGAACCCCAGGCCCCGCTTGCGGATCGCCTCGACCATGCGGTCGAACCAGGCGGGGTCGGTCACCTCCCGGCTGACACGGGGAGATATCCGCGTGCCCTCGTACCGGGACAGGTCCGGGGAGAAGTAGACGGCGCCGTTCTCGCCGTAGTAGACGGGGCGCCGCGGGTTGTGGGGCAGGTAGTACTCCGAGCGGTGGTAGCACGGGGTGAGCAGGACCTCGCCGCAGGCGGCCAGGTCGGCGATACGGTCGAGGGCGAGGTCCACGCCGTCGTCGGCCAGGTCCCACGGATAGGTGTAGAGGGATGCGAGGAAAGAGTCCGACGTCACTCCGTCACCCTCCTGGCGCCGAGGCGCCGCCGAGGGGTCTGCCGGCGGCGGACTGGATCTGCTCGGCGTACCGCTCCTCGCCGAAGGTCTCCTTCTTGTTGAGATAGCGGCTCATGGCGGGGATGATCTTCTGGCTGCGGTCGGCGATGGGGAAGCGGACCGGCCCGTGGCCCTCGCGGTGGGACTGACGCAGCCCGATGGAGATCTCGAGGACCTTGCGCATGTTCTGGCCGCTGCACCGCGGCTCGATGCCCCGGTCGAGGGACTCGACGATCGACTGGATGCCGCCGCGCTGGCGGGTGCCGCTGGGGTTGATCCAGTCCTCGGGGTCGCCGAACTCGGTGAAGAAGTCCTCCTCTTCCACCAGCTTGCCGTGCGGGTCTCCCCGCCAGAGATGGCCGCTCATCCAGTTCGAGTGGTAGACGCCCTCGCTGCAGACGACCTCGATCCCCTCCATGGGCGAGCGCCGGGTGTGAATGAAGGCGTCGACGCCGTTGGCGAAGCGGATCGCCCCGCCCATGCACTGATCGTCGTCCGAGAAGGGGTCGCCGAGACACCAGCCGGTGAGCCACTCCACGTCGGCGTCGCCGGCGAAGAGGCGCAGGACGCTGAGGCCCTGGCAGCCGCCCCCGGAGATCTCGCCGGTCGACTGGTAGAGGTTGATGCTGCACACCTCCCCCAGGCCGCCGGAGTCGATGAGGCGCTTCACCTTCCAGTGCTGGGGCATGTTGCGGTAGGCGTCGCCCGAGGCGAAGGCGATGCCCCGCGACTCGCAGGCCTCGACCATGGCGTCGGCCTCCTCCAGGCTCGCCGCCATCGGCTTCTCGCAGTAGACCGCCTTGACGCCCGCCTCGGCGCAGTCGATGACGACCCCCGGGTTGGGCCTCACCGGCAGGATCGGCGCGGCGATGTCGATCTCCTCCTTGGCGAGCAGCTCCCGGTAGTCGGAGTACCCGGGCACCGGGAAGTGCTCCAGGAAGATCCCCAGGTTGTCCGCGTCCGGGTCGGCGGCGGCCACCACCTCGGTCCGCGGGTTGCCCGCGTATCCGCGGGCGTGGCCGTGCCCCTTGCGGCCGCAGCCGATGAGGGCGACGCGGTAGATCCCGTCCTTCGTGTCCATGGGCTTCTCCTTTCCCCTCGGTAAGCACGGGGATATCGACAAGGTACACAACCAGCCCCTTTCTTTGCGGGATGGAAGACTCTGGCGCTCCCCGGCCCGCCGGGGCGCCGCGGCTGCGCTTCGTCCGGAGCATCGTCGCCGGGGCGCTGCTCTCCCTGATCATCAGCGTCGGCTTCGCCTATTGCCGGCTGGCCCTGTCCACGGCCGGCATGAACTCGGACTACATCACCGCCGGGGCCGTGGCCGTCTTCTTCCTCGTCACGGCCTTCCTGAACCCCTTCCTCAAGCTGGTGCACCGGCCCTGGGCTTTCCGCCGGGGCGAGCTGGCCGTGGTCTACGTGATGCTCATCATCGCCTCGACCATCCCCACCTGGGGCTTCTCGGCGAACCTGATCCCCATGCTGCCGGCGGTCTACTACTTCGCCACCCGCGAGAACGAGTGGGCCGAGCTGGTCCATCCCCACATCCACAACTGGATGGTGGTCCAGGACGAAGACGCCGTCACCTACTTCTTCCAGGGCCTGCCCGAGGGAGCCTCCATCCCCTGGGGCGCATGGGTCGTGCCGCTGGCCGCCTGGCTCACCTTCATCCTCGCCATCTACCTGATGATGATCACCCTCATGGTGCTGCTGCGCCGCCAGTGGGTGGAGCACGAGCGCCTCCTCTTCCCCCTCGTGCAGCTGCCCCTGCAGATGATCGAGGAGGGCCGGCCCGGCGACCGCTTCGGCCCCTTCCTGAAGAGCCCTCTCATGTGGGTGGGGTTCCTGGTGCCCTTCTGCCTGCTCAGCACCTACGGCCTGAACTACTACTTCCCCGTCGTCCCCAAGGTCGATCTCTACACCATCGTCGTGCCCTGGCGCGACTGGGGCGCCGTGGAGATCCTCCTGAGCTTCACCGTCCTCGGCCTCTCCTACTTCCTCAGCTTCGCCCTCTCCTCCAGCCTGTGGGTGTTCCACCTCCTCGCCGACGTGCAGATGGGCATCCAGTACACCATCGGCTACCGGCTGTCGGGGGAGATCGAGAAGTTCATGGAGGGGACCCTGATGCTGGCCCACCAGGGCATGGGGGCGATGCTCGCCCTCATCGGCTACGCCATCTGGACGGCCCGGGGCCATCTCAAGGCGGTGGCCGGCAAGGTCTGGCGCCCCGGCGCCGGGACGATCGACGACAGCGGCGAGATGCTCTCGTACCGGACCGCCGCCGTGCTGCTGGGGATCTGCAGCCTCTACGTCACGGTCTGGCTGACCCTGTCGGGCGTGCCCCTGTGGGTGACCGTCGTCTTCCTGCTCGTCGCTTTCGGCGTCTTCCTCTTCATGGCCCGCCTCATCGCCGAGAGCGGCCTCGGTTTCATCCGGCCCCAGATGACGGCCCAGCCGATCGTCATCAACTTCCTCGGCACCCACAACGTCACCGCCTCGGGCCTGTTCAGCCTGGCCATGACCTTCAGCTGGGCCGGCAACCTGCGCATCCTGCTCATGGCCTCGGCGATCAACGGCATGAAGCTGGCCGAGCGCGTCGGCGCCCTGCGCCGGCCCCTGTTCTGGGCGATGACGGTGGCCATGCTGGTGAGCCTGATCTCCTCGGTCTGGCTGGTCATCCACCTCGCCTACGACCGCGGCGGCATCAACCTGGAGCTGTGGGCCTACCAGGCGATGGCCAAGAGCCCCGCCAACTTCACGGCCTACAAGATCCTGAACCCCGTGAGCCTCTTCGAGCCCTTCGACGTCATGGGCCCGCGGCTGCTCTTCACCGGTGTCGGCGGCGCCGTCATGTCCGCCCTCATCTGGGCCCGCCACCACCTGCTGTGGTGGCCCGTGCACTACATCGGCTTCGCCGTGAGCGCCACCAACATGACTTCGGCGAGCTGGTTCAGCATCTTCCTGGGCTCGGTCTTCAAGGCCTTCATCCTCAGGTACGGCGGCATCCGCCTCTACCGCTCGTTGCGGCCCCTCTTCCTCGGTTTCATCCTGGGCCAGATCACGTGCTCCGCCTTCTGGCTCGTCGTCGACCTCATCGCCGGAGGCACCGGCAACAAGGTCCCCGTCTTCTCGCATCACTACTAACCCGACAAGGAGGTCCATCGTGGCCAGGTACAGCTTGACAGCAGGGCTCTTCTCCCTGGACGAGAAGGGCGAAGCAAGGGATCTCGCGGCAACCCTCGAGGCGATCGCCGCCGCCGGCTTCGGCGAGGTGGAGCTGATGGCCGAAGGCGCGGAGTGGGAGAAGCCGGGGGCCCACGACCCGGGACCGTGCCGCGAAGCCCTGGAGCGAACGGGGATCTATCCGCACACGATCCACACCCCCCTGACAAACGCGAACCTGGCGAGCTCGATCGAGGCGATCCGGCACGACAGCATCGCGCGCATCGCCGACGCCATGCGGTATCTCGGGGAGGTCGGCGGACGGACCGCCATCGTCCACCCGACGGGCCACCCCACTCCCGAGGAGGAGCCGTATGCGTTGGAGAACAGGGGGGCGGTGATGGAGCGCAGCCACCGCTCCGTGAGCGAGCTGGTGGCGGTTGCCGAGGAGACCGGGGTCCGCATGGCCCTGGAGAACCTGGGGAGCAAGACGAGGAACCCCTTCCGTCCCCTGTCGTCGATGGCGGAACTCCGCGCCTTCATCGCCGGCTTTCCCCCCGAGCACGTGGGGCTCTGTCTGGACACGGGGCACGCCTGCATCAGCGGCCTCGATCCGGCCGAGCAGGCGCGCATCGCCTCGGAGAGGCTCTGTGCCCTGCACATACAGGACGTCGATGGCCTGGAAGACTGCCACTGGGTCCCGGGGCGCGGCGTCATCGACTGGTCCGCCGTGGGGGAGGCCCTTGCGGCGATCGGCTTCGACGGTGCGTGGACGATGGAGGCGATGACGTCGAGCACGGAGGCGACGGCGGAACAGGTCGCCGCCGAGTGCAAGGCCTTGTCCGAGCGCTGGGAGGCCGAAGGAATGTCGAATCCCGGGAAGAGCTGACGCGTCCGCCCGGGCGGAGGTCGCCTGCGACCTGGCGCAGGCCCGCCGGACCGAGAGCTCAGGCACTACAGCCGCATCGCGATCTGGTCGAGGAGCAGCAGGACGCCCAGGGGCAGGAAGTCGCCGAGGATCAGCCCCAGGAAGAAGGGCCGCATCCGGGTGAAGAGGCGGGGGCCGCCGTAGTTGAGGATGATCGTCTTCAGCAGCCAGGCCACCAGCACGGTGAAGAACATCTTGTGGATCACCAGGCTGATGGGGAAGCCGATGGGGTGCAGGGGCCACCAGACGAGCTGCTGGCGCAGGAGCATGAGCCCGCCCATGATGCTGCCGCCGATGGCCATGTAGCCCCAGTACTCCCACTTCGGCCCCACGGAGGAGCGCACCCGCGCCAGGGCGTCCTGCCACGGATACTGCGTCTGCTCGAGGAAGTAGTGGGAGGTGTTCAGCCCGCCGTGCTCGTAGGCGATGCTCAGCATCACCCAGGCGGAACCGCCCATCGAGACGACCAGGGCCACCACCATGCTGGGGAAGATCAGCCGCCGTCCCTTCTTCACGTGCTCCTCGACGATCTTGAGCCCGTTGGAGCAGGAGACCATGACGAAGGTGATGATGTCGCTGGCCCACATGTAGGTGAGGGAGAGGGCGGCGATGCCGGTCAGCCCCAGGGCCCGGGTGCCGATCCCCCCGATGACCACGTCGGAGGCCACCATGGGGGTCACCAGGTAGGGCAGTCCTCCCTCGGAGATGATGCGGGTGATGCCGAGGAAGAGGACGAAGGCGAGGAAGAGGAAGACCACCGTGATCCACGCCGGCATCCCCGCCTGCCACAGCCAGAAGCACATGAAGCCCAGGCAGCCCAGCAGGAGCAGCACCGCCCCCCGGTAGGACAGGATCTCGTCGCCGTCGTCCATCCGCGGGCCCCGGCCGAAGGCATGGGCGAAGACCCTGCGGATGTGGCGGCGGCCGTTCCACAGGGCGAAGAGGGCGAGGACGAGGAAGGCTCCGAAGCCCTGGTGGGAGGCGATCGTGCCGCCCTGGGACCAGGGGCTGAAGAGGGGATCGATGCGCTCCACCCCGAGGGAGATCATCGCCGCTTCCTGGGCGAAGTTGATGATGGCGAAGACCCAGAAGCCGAGGGAGACCTCGCGCCGCACCAGGTAGGTGAAGCCGATCATCATGAAGTTGATGCCGATGCGCAGGCGCAGCTGGTCCTCGAAGAAGTGGAGGTAGTAGCCGCCCACGGGGATGATCGGCAGGAACCAGAAGTGGCGGTTGACGCCGTTGTAGCACTGGATGAAGAAGGGGATGGCGAAGCCGAGCCAGAACAGCCAGCTCTTGAAGAGGGGCTTGATCAGCCCCGGGCGGTCTCCGTCGTCGATCATGGAGATCGGCAGCTGGGTCATGGGGAAGATCAGGCGCTCGTGGTGGACCCACTGCCTCCGCAGGATGATCATGATGGCGATCATTCCCAGGTGCACGGAGAGGGCGAGGGGCAGCCAGTGGAGCAGGGGCGGCAGCCACAGTCCCCAGGGCACGCCCCCCCCGGGGGCGCCCTCGTAGAAGTCCTTGATCTCGCCGAACTCCTTGGTGGGGATCGCCCATTCGGGGATCAGGGGCAGCACCTCGTAGCCCCAGTTGTTCTCCGGACTGGCGTAGTAGACGGCGGAGGTCAGGATCGGCAGCAGGTAGGAGACGATGCCGCAGGTAGCCACCGCCGAGCCGATGATCCACATGACGTACATCTGCGCCAGCTCGGCGGGTGACAGCATCCACCGCCGGCGCAGGATACCGGTGAGCGGGTTGAAGACGAGGATGACGGTGAAGAGGATGATCAGCGCGCCGGGCGTGTAGTACCAGCCGGTGAATCCCGACCGCTTGAGCATCATGTCGGTGTACTGGGAGCCCGCGCCCACCAGCAGGCAACCGAGGGCGCCGAGGAACAGGGCCCTGTACGTCGGCCGCAGGGAGCTCACGGGCGCCCCCCCGTGGCCGGCGGCGGTTCAGCGGCCACACCCAGAAGCCGGTGGAGCTCCTCAACCTCGCGGCGGGCGGCGGGGTCCTCCCCGGCCTGACGCCGCAGCGCCTCTACGTGCGGCAGGGCCGCCTCGGGGTTTCCGCGCCTGATCTCCAGCCGCGCCAGCTGCCGGTGCAGGGGCAGCGCCGTCGGATCCAGCTCCAGGGCGCGTCGGTAGGCGCGGGCGGCCCCCTCCAGATCGCCGACCTCGCGGCGGGACCAGGCCAGCCGCGCGTGGAAGACGGCGCGCTCCGGCTCATCGGCCGCCAGCCGCTCCAGGTGCAGGACCGCCGCGGCATGATCGCCCATGTCCTGGCTCATGGCGGCCAGGCGGAAGCGGACGTCGGAGCGGTCGGGGTAGTGGTGCAGCAGGCGCTCCCAGGCCTCCGCCGCCCGGCGGATGTCGCCGCGCCGGGCGAGCAGGGCGCCGGCGTCGTGGAGGGCGATCTCGTGGTCCGGCTCCCGCTTCAGAGCCTCGTCGTAATGGCGGAGCGCGTTGGCCGGCAGGCCCTGCTCGGCGTAGGCCGACGCCAGGTAGAGGTGCTCCTGGCTGCCGCCCTCCATGTCCATGGCGGGGACGCCCGCGTTGAGGGCGAGCACCAGGACGGCCGGCATGGCGAGCCCCAGGGCCAGCCGCCGCCCTCGCAGCCGGGACAGTCGCGTCACCCCGTACCCGGCGAAGAGCAGCAGGGAGGGGACCGCCGGGAGCCGGTAGCGGCCGGTGACGAAGAACAGTACCACGGCTACCATGTAGGCGGCGGCGAACAGCAGCAGCAGGTCGGCGGCCGGCGACCTCGCCCGCGGGTTCCGCAGGTAGAGGACCAGCCCGGTCAGCGCGAGGGGCCCCACCAGGCCGAAGGGGAAGGCCAGCCCCCGTATCCACAGCAGCCCCTGCAGCAGCCAGGACCAGCTCCGGGCGAAGTAGGGGTCCAGGTTCCGGGGGATCTCGTCGCCGCGCCAGAACTGGTGGAGCTTGCGCAGCTGCAGGAGCAGGTAGCTCCCCGGATCGGCGGCGAGGTATTCCAGGGAGCGGCCGAAGAAGTACCTCGATGAGGCTCCCTTTTCAGTGATCCCCGCCTGACGCTCCGGCATGGCCGTCAGCTCCTGCCAGTCACGGCCAGGGCGGATTCTCGTCGTGCGGTCCGAGTCGGGGTTGTTGCCGAGGTAGAAGTTGATCCCCCCGTTGTAGGAGATCGGCACCCACTCGCCCCCGACGATGCGGTTGCGAAGGGTGACCGGCGCGATCGCCAGGGCGACGCCGAGGACCAGGGCGCCGATGGCGGGGAGGGACGCCCGCGCCCGGAGCCGCGCCCACAGGAGGGCGATGGGCACGAAGAGAAGCACGCTGGGCACGTTCAGGGCGGCCAGGCCCAGGAGCAGACCTGCGGCCAGCCAGCGGCCGGGGGACCGGCCCCCGGCAGCCCACAGCAGGGCGGTCAGCGCCAGGGCGTTGAGGAAGACCGCCAGGGCGGCGGGCAGCAGCTCGCCCTCGAAGTAGAGGAAGGGGCCGTAGACGGCGGCGGCGCCGGCGGCGATCCAGCCCGCGGCGGGAGAGAAGGCGCGGCGGCCCAGGTGGAGGATCAGGAGGCAGACCGCCGTCCCGGAGATCGCCTGAAGGAGCCGGGGCAGGTGGTAGCCCTCGCCGAAGAGGGCGAAGGCCCCGGCGAGGAAGAAGGGGTACAGGGGCGGCTGCCAGAACGGCTGAGGCGGACCGAGCCACTGGCCCTCGGCCAGGTGCAGAGCCGTGCGCACGTAGGTGCGGGCGTCGACGATGGGGTGGTAGAAAAGGGGGCTGTCATCGGCCTGGAGCAGATAGACCAGCCGCACGGAGAGAGCCGCGAGGCCCAGCAGGCCCAGAGTGATCCAGTGCCGGCGTTTCATGGGCGATGTAACAAAAAAACGCTGGACAGGTCGTCAGACCTGCCCAGCGCGGGTCAAAAAGGAGACTTCTGAACTGCGAAGCCTCAGAACTGAGCCTTGATCCTGCCCCAGCTCTTCGACTCGACAGCCGTCGGGAAATTGATGGAGGGGTTGACGGGCTCCAGGAAGAAGTCGCCCTGGCCCAGCCACGTTCCCTCGCCGCCTGGCCTGGTGGACCACGCGGGACCGCCGTGGGCGCCGTCAGGCAGGTTGCCGTCGTCGTCGGTGTTGAAGAAGGTGATGTGGATCGTCTGACCCTCGGTGAGCGAGGCGAGGGTGATCATGTCCGGAGACTTGTCCTCCGCGTCGAGTCCCCCGACCCAGTGGTCGATGGGCGCCACCCGGTGCTCGTAGTGGTAGGTGCTCTCGCCGAACTCCTCGCCTTCGAAGGTGTGTTCCAGGGTCCAGAACTCGCTGCCGCTGTCGAGCCAGTCGCACCCGACGCAGATGCCGATGACCATCCAGAATTCGCGGTCGGGCAGCTTTGGCAGGGCGTAGTTGAAGCCCCAGTAGGCGTTGATGTTCTCGCCGGCCAAGTCTCTCACTTCCTGCTCGGAGAGGTGCCGGATGGTGAAGAAGTACTCGCTGGCGTCGTCTTGGTACCAGTCCCACCCCGTGGGATCGGGGCGGTCGGTGTTATGGATGTCATCGTAGATGGAGTTGCAATAGTAGAGCTGCCCCGTGCTGGCGCTCCAGCCGACGCGGATGGTGGCATCGAAGGAGCTGGGGTCGGCGTCGCCCTTCTGGGTCCCTTCGGGCTGCCAGTCGTTGAAGGGATAGAGATCGGCGTTGGTGATCCAGTACTGGTCGCCGGGGATGGCGTCCCAGTCGGAACAGTCACCGTCGATGGTGGGCTCGGCCCCGGCCGGGAACTGCACCGTGTTCCTGACCTCATCCTCGGGGATGTGGGCGAAGACCGCCGTGGAAACGGCGAGAACGCCGACGACGATCATCTGCGCGCATCTGAACATGGTTCTCTCTCCTTGCAGTGGGAGAATGGGAAGGGATTCTACTGGCGCTCGGTGGCGCCGGAGGTTCGTGAGCCAGATAGAAGCCCAAGGTAACCAATCCCGGGCCACCATACAAGAGAATAGTGGATCTCCCCGGGCCGGCCTCGGGAGGTCTCAATAGGCCAGAGAGAGGAGGCGGGTGGCCGTCCTGCGCCCCTCGTCACTCATCAGCCGGACTTGGGCAAGGTATACCCCCGGCGCCGCCGGGCCGCCGGCATCGTCGCGGCCGTCCCAACGGTGGACGAAGTGGCCGCTGGCCATCGAGGCTTCCAGCCGCCGCACCAGGCGGCCGTCCAGGGTCAGGATCCGCACCTCCACGGGTCGCGCCTCGGTGAGGTCCCGCAGGTCGAAGGAGAGGATCGCCTCGTCGTTGATCCCGTCGCCGTTGGGCGTGAAGACGGCGGGCCGGATGTCGAGCCGCTGCAGCAGGCCGCCCCCGGTGGGGGTTCGCACCGAGAGGCCGTCGCCGACGAAACGGACGGTGGCGTTGCCGGGGGTGACGCTCTGCTTGAGGTCCGGCTCCCGGCTGTCGTAGACCCAGCCGCTGAACTCCGCCCCGAAGCGCAGGACGCGGGCGCTGAACTCCACCTCGATCCGCTTCTCGCTGTCGCGCCCCGGATCCTCCAGCCGGTCGAAGGAGAGGAGGATGCGGTCTTCCAGGACCTCGGGCGGAAACCGCTCCATGACCTCCTCGCCGCCCACGCGCACCGAGGTCACCGCCAAGGCGGGCCCGCCCGTGAGAATCTCCAGGCGGTCGAAGCCGCGGTTGCCGTCGCGGAGGATCGGCTTGACCACGTAGGTGAAGGTGTGGGGCTCGAAGTCCTCCACCTCGATGGGCCAGATCTCGCCGATGACCTGGGAGGCCGCCGGCGACTCGGAGAACAGCAGGGACAGGTCGTGGAGTACGGGTGTCCGGTCCCTGGCGGCCGTCAGCACGATCTCGAACTGGAGATAGCGGGTCGGTCCGGGGGAAATCAGCGGGGTGCCGTGCGACCAAGAAGCGGCGGGGTCCTCACCGCGCTCGCCCGCGGCCAGGTCGTAGGTGGCGGACCAGAAGCTCCAGTTCTCCAGGTCGATGACGCGCTTGACCTCTCCCGAGGTGATGTCCTGCTGAAAGCTGAGCCAGTCGATGGGCTGGTACCGCCCGCTGACGCCGCGCCGCAGGAAGATGTCGGGGCTCGGGGTGTTCCCGGTGCGGGTACGCAATTCGATGGAAGTGCCGGGGGGGCGTTCCGACCTCCAGCGGATCTTGCTCCAAGAGACCGGCTGGCCGAAGTCCAGGATCTGCGAGCGGTAGACGGAGCGGCGCACGTATCCCTCGCCGTAGATCTCGATCTCCGCCAGCTCCCAGGTCCGTTCCGGGATGTAGGGGCGCACCGAGACGAAGCGCTCGTGGCGCACGGGGAACCGGAGATCGATCACCGGATCCAGGTTCTCCCGGGTCTGGATCAGGGCGTCGAAGTTGGGGTCGGTCCCGGCCGAATCGACGTATCCGGTGGTCTCGGAATACCGCTTGAACTGCCCCTGGCCTGGGCGCTGCCCGCCGCCCGTGCTGCCGGGAAACTCCTTGATCGGAGCGTCGTTGTCGGTCACCGCGATCTCGTACCACTCGAGGTAGTTGTCGGCGAAGCTGGTCTCCCCGAACAGCTCCGGGTCGGGCTTCGGCTCCGCCATGGCGGCGATGGCCGCGGCGTCGTCGACGCGGCCCAGCCGCGGGTAGACGCGGATCCGGTTGATCGGCGTCTGCTTGCCCAGGTTGATGATCACCGCCGAGGCCTGGGCCCCCAGGTACACCCCGCCGCGGACCAGGGGCTCCGCCAGGAGGGGGTTGTCCTCGAGCAGCATCAGGCGCGCGGTGGTGGGGTCCTCGTCGAGGGCCAGCAGCAGATCCCCGGTGGGGTAGCGCTGGGTGTTGTGCCCTTGGTAGATGCTGCCCCCCCGCCCGAAGAGGACGCTGTCCCGGGCGAGGTTCACCATGGGATCGATCCATTCCGCCCGGAGCATGCCGCCCTCCATGTCGGGCCAGTCGGGCCCCCGGTAGTTGTACTCGAGGAGGAAGGTCCCCCCCCCCTCTTCCTCGATGGACCTCACCGGGTGCTCCCGGAGCACGTTGCCGGCGGAGTCCACGGCCACGTAGGCTCCTGCGGGGCCATCCTCCTCGGGGACGGCGAAGAGTTGCCAGTCGTTCGCTCCGGATCCCAGGTGGAATTCGGCACGCGCCCAGAGGGTGCCGGCCAAGGAGAGCAGCAGGGCGGCGGCGGTGAATCCGATGCGGTTGATCATGGTTTCAGGCCCCTCGTCAATAGGCCAGGGCGATCACCCGGGACCGCTTCCGCCTCCCGGCCTCCGAGTCCGCCAGGGCGCCCACCTGGCAGAGATAGAGACCGGGGGGCGCCAGGGCGCCGCCGTCCTCGCGGCCGTCCCAGACGACGGTCTGCGGCCCTCCCAGCAGGTCGAACTCGAGGCCGCGGACGAGCCGGCCGCCCAAGGAGTAGATGCGCACCTGCACCGGGCGGGCGGCGGCCACCGAAAGCAGGGAGAATCGGATCCGGGCCTCGTCGTTGATGCCGTCGCCGTTGGGCGTGAATGGGTTGGGCGCGATGGCGAGATCGTCGACGATGCGGCCGATCTCGTCGGCGCGGATGGCCAGGGAGGTGGCCGGCCGCAGGCCGGTGACGTCCTCCCCGGCGGCCCCCTGCCAGGAGGTGTCCAGGCCGCTGTTGCGGACCGCCAGCTCCAGCAGGGTGCTGGGCAGGTAGACGGCGGAGGCGAAGCGCACCCGCAACAGCCTCCCGGGACCGATCACCCGTCCGCGCTCGGCGGACCTCAGACGGGCGTACTGGCGGTCGCTCAGCGAGTCTCCGAGCGCGGAGTACACCGTCTGCTCCCCGAGGGTTGTGACGATCCTGTAAAAGCGTACCGGCCCCTTCTCCTCCTCGGGCAGCTCCTCCCAAGCTGCGGCGTCCACCTCTTCCAGCTCCTCGCCATCGAGCCGGAAGTAGCGGATCGCTCCCTGCTCCTCCTCGGGCAGGTCGTTGTAGCCGTTCTGGGTGAGCAGGCGCCCGTCGAGACCGGCGGGGACCTCGTCGCCGGGCGCGAGGCGGCGGTAGAAGGTCCGGGGAAGCAGCTCCTCGGGGGCGCTCCGGACCGGCTCGGGCAGCCGCAGCCAGAGGGAGTCCCGGTGGCCGAGGACCCGCATGACCCGGCCCTCGGCGTCCTGGAGCCCGTCGACGTGAGGTTGCTCGAAGAGCATGGCGGGCTCGTCCCGGGTCAGCTCGTCCTCGGTGCCGGCCGCCAGGTCGATCAGGCGCATGTCGAGGGGCGGGTCGGCCCGCAGCAGAAGCTCGTCGAAGCCGGGGCTCTGGCTGCCGGACGACCCCTCGAGGAAGCCGGGCTGCAGAAAGACCTCGAAGGTGTCGAGCTGGCCGGCGGCGGACACATCGGGCCAGACCTCGGCTCCCAGTCGCTGGGCCACGGGCGTCTTCAGATCGACGCTGATGCGCCGTATGGCGGGCACCGACACGCGGTCGTGATTGACCAGGCGCGCCTGGATCCGCATGAACCGGCGCAGCCCGGGGGAGGTGGCCGGATCGCCCGGGCGTTCGTACTTGCGGCTCCACGGACTCCACCCGGGACCGGCCACGTAGGAGGTGTCGACCGGGCCTTTCCGGGTGAAGGAGAGGCGCTTGTACTGGGAGGCCGTCTTCTCGTTGCCGTCGGTGTCGAAGTAGCGGATGCGCTCCAGCAGCTGGTCGCCGGTGCGGGTGCGGATCTGCACCTCGGCCCCGGGGGGTTCGTCGGCCTCCCATCGGACCGCGCCGAGGGTGACCTCTCCCGGCAGCTCGATGAGGTCCGACTCGAGGACCGCCTCCGCAGCAGGACCTTCGGCGAAGAGCCACATCAGCCGGATTCGGGGCCAGTAGCGGGAGGTCAACTCGCTGGCGTCGTCGGGAAGGGCGAAGGCGATCATCTCGAGGAAGCGCACGCGGCGGGAGGGTTCCAGGGGATCCGCCAGGAGGCGGTAGTGGCCGTTGTGCAGGTTGGTCTCCCGCTCGACGGAGGAGAACTGGTCCCACTGCAGGTTGCCCTGGGCGTCGCGGGCTCCGATGGAGCTGCGCAGGCGGTAGCCCCGGGGCGGGTTGAAGCCGACGGTCCGGACCTCCTTCAGCCACACCGTGCCGCCCATGTCGACGGTGATCGTGTTCCGGCCCGGCTCGGAAACGATGTAGGTGCTCACCTGGTTGTGGCTTCCGTAGATCCCGTCGAACATGAAACCCGGTTGGCCGGAGGTGGAGGTCTCCTCCACGCTGCCGCCCCCGGAGAGGAACTCGATTCCGAGGTCGTCGCCCCGGCCCCAGGCCTCGACCTCGGCCAGCCGCGGCAGCTCGCGGCGGTAGTGGACCCGTCCGCCGCGCCGGTCCTCGGGCAGGGAGAGCCAGGTCTCCTCGGAGACCGGCTCCTCGAAGTCGCCGTCCCTCAGGAAGTGGACGACATCGCCGCGCTCCGCCGCCGGCAGGGCCTGCCAATCCTCCTCCCCGACCTCCTCGGCGCGGCCGCCCCGGGTGTCGGTGACCACGATGCGGATCAGCTCCACCAGCTTGCCGTCCCATTCCGGGCTGGGCTCGCCGACCCCCAGGTAGGTGCTGGATCCCTTGTAGCTGTCGCTGATGGGCAGACGCCGGTCGGGGTCGGTCAAGGCGTCGGCGGGCAGGTACTCGCTGACTCGTTCCGCGTCGAATACGAATGTGCGCCGGTCGGTGTTCACGCCGTCGAAGGGGATGAAGACATCCGTGTTGCGCGGCACGTCGTCCACGTAGGAGCCCTGCGCCGGACCGACGAGGATGAGGAATCGGTAGAAGGGATCCCCCCACTCCTCCTCGACGAAGGACAGGCGGAGCCTCTCGAGGGGCACCGGCCGGCCCAGGCCCACTTCGACCCACCAGTCCTCGGGCGGGTCGTCGAGGTCGGGCTCCCAGAACGTCGTCGGATCGCCGTCGACGAGGTGGTGCATCAGGTGCGGGTTGGACCCGGCGCGGCTCCCCCCGGGGCGGACCACATGGTCGTAGACGAGGTTGTCGCCGAGGTCCCTGACCGGATCGCCCCGGAAGTCCCGCCGGACGGTACTGTCCACGTTGGCGATGCGTGGAGCATCGCGGGTGAGGACCACCGGGCGGCCGAAGGACCGGTCGGACAGCAACTCGTAGACGGTGCGGAACTCCCGGGAGCGCACCGTGCCGTCCCGCTCCAGGCGGACCAGGTGGGTGGGCATGGTCCAGGCCTCCCAGTGCCGCGCACGGTCGACGACGACCTGGCCGCCGCGCACGTCGTAGCCGTTCTGCGCGAGGAGGGGGCCGCCCCACAGCGGCAAGAGCGCCCACAGGGCCGCCCCGACTCTGCGCCATGTGGTCATCACCATCTCCCCAGTCCGGCGTACACGGTGATGAAGGACTGCACCCGGGTGAAGGCTTTCTCCTCCCGGGGGGTGGTGCGCTCCACCACGAAACCGGTCATGAACCACACCTGGTAGCCCTGGTAGGCCGAGGTGCTGGTCAGCTGCAGCCCCGTGGAGACGCCGGAGAAGTCGGCGGCCCGGCTGTCCAGATCGCGGGAGAGGAGATACTCGATCCCGCCCTGAAGGGTGGTGGCGCGCAGCAGGGGAACCACCACCAGTCCGGAGACCAGTTGGGTCAACGTGGTCCGTTGCGCGTCGCTGTAGAGATTGCGGCTCTGGCTGATGTACTCGCTCTTCCAGCGCGGCACGAGCTCCAGCGTCCCCAGGCGGTAGCTGAAGGCGGCCTTGTTGACGAGGCCGAGGAAGTGGTCGGACTCGTCGAGACCGTGACGCAGCCGTTCCTCCTCCTCGAGCCGCTGCACGTAGCGCAGGTAGCTGAGCTTGCTCTGCAGGAAGAGGCCGCCCGTCTGGTAGTGGTGGCCGAGGAAGGACCGGTGGATCCACGTGTCCCGGGCCAGCAGCGGGTCTTCCACCGGCGTCACCCGTCCGCCGTTGAGGGTGTTGTCGGGCGCCCACTGAAGCAGCGGGTCGGGGATGTCGTCGCGGACCGACTCCAGGGTCTGGAAGATCCGGAGCCGTCCCCACCGCGCCGAGATCCGGTCGTATCCGATGACCGCGTAGTCGCTGTGATTGCGCCGGGCCGACGCGATCGACCCCTCACGGAGGGTCCCGGCCTTGACCTCCAGGCCCGGGGCCGGGCGGACGCCGCCGAAGAGGTTGAAGCCCCGGCGGTCGCGGCGGTAAGGGTAGTCGGGCTCGTCGTCGTTCTCGAAGCGGTCGACCCAGAAGTTGTGGTTCATGTCGACGCCGAGGAGGAACTCCGGCCGGTCGGAGCCGAAGCGCAGGAAGGGCTCCTCGTAGTCGGGGACGGTGTTCGGGCGGATCCGGTTGTCGTTCTGGTTGTAGTCGGGGATGAAATCGTTATTGAGGTCCCAGCCGGGGAAGACGCGGAAGTCGACGCCGCCTTCACCCCTGGAGTAGGGACCGACCGCGCCCTGGGCGACGGTGTCGAAGCGGAAGAGGTCGGGCAGCCGGTCCTGGTCGTCGTTGTCGTCCACCAGCTCCAGCTTCAGGCGGTCGTCATCGTAGGAGACGCTGCCGTCGGCGGAGGTTACGAAGGTCTGGGTGTTGTACAAGGGGTCTATGGAGTAGGCCTCGCCATGGAAGAAGAAGGGGTCGGCCGTCCGGCCCAGGTTGAGCATCCACGCCGGCCGCGCCGCCTTGCCGGCGATCCCGGAGGAGACCTCGTGTTTCTCGGCGAGGGGGTTGGGGTACTTGCGGTAGCTCCACCCCAGGTCGTACTCGCCGTAGAGGTCGAGACCCCACACGTCGCTCACCTTCAGGGTGCTGCCCACGAGGTGGGTGGCGGTGGGCAGCCCGTACTGAAAGCGCACCACGCGCAGGTTGGAGCCGTCGCTGACGTTGCCCTCCGCCCGCTCCACCATGAGCAGCACGGGCGTGCCCTGGCGGCCGGTCTGCCGGTCGGAGGTCATCCAGATCTGGTAGTCGTTGGCCAGGGTCAGGTGGAACTCGACCTTGGCGATCTCGCTGCGGTCGGCCCGCGCCCGGCCGGCGAAGGCGGGATCGGTGAAGTCCCAGGTCAGGCGGATCTCGTTGCTGCCGGCGGCGGTGAGGAAGCCCTCGCGGGGGGTCCCTCCCGAGACGACGGGCTCGAAGCGGATGTCCCTGCCGCTGTCGGTGCTGCCGTCGAGATAGGTGATGAGGATGTCCGAACCGGCCGGGAACCAGGAGGCGCCGCTGGCGGGATCCTCGGGGGAGTCGTCGCGCAGGACGATCTCGATGGAGGAGACCAGGCCGTTCTTCGATTCCTGCAGCGAGCCGGAGAGCAGGTTGTCCATGAGCCGGCTGTTGAGGCTGTTGGACTGGTGGGCGTTGGCCATGTGGACCCCCACCTCCACGAAGTCGCCCACCTGGGTCACGAAGCGGCCGCCCATGATGGTGGTGACGTCGGTGCGGGGCCGGAGGTCCGACTGGCCGCCGATGCCGCCCTGCGAGTAGAGCAGGGTCGCCATGTACTTGTCGGTGGCGAAGTCGAGCTGCACGCCGCTGAACCGGGGCTTGGAGAACACCAGCGGCGTCAGGGTCGTGCGCAGGTCGCGGCCCGCGGTGAGGGCGAAGTGGTACTGGCCCTTGCTCTCGGTGGCGACGGCGACGTTGGAGAACCACTCCGCCATCCTCTGGGCCTCGAAGAAGACGTGCCCGCTCTCGAGCGGGGTCGTCTGGCTGGTGTTGAAGAGCAGCCATCCCCGGGTGAGCAGGTTGCCGTAGAGATCGTAGAACAAGTCGCCCTCGAGGGCGGTGTCCACGTAGCGCTCGTACGGCTCGCGGGCGTAGGAGGTGGTCTCCCACTGCCAGAGCCCGGCCTGCGAGTAGAGCTCCTGGGGCACGTACCACTTCCGAACCGTCGGATCGACGGCCTCCATCAGGACCATGGGGCCCCGAGGCTCGAAGCCGCGCACCCCCGCCTGGGCCACGCCGAGGCGTCCCCCGTAGTCGACCTGTGCCGGCGCCGCTTGCGGACCCAGGACCGCCGCGGCGAGGAGAACACGGACCACCCGACAAAGCCCCCTCCGGCTCTCCCGCGCGGCCCGGCCGCCTCTCTGGTTCACGGAATCCCTCATGGCCGGCCCGTTCAGTAGGCGATCCCCACGGCGCGTGCCGCCGCGGTGGAGCGGGCGTCGCCGTCCACCGTCAGCTGCACCAGATAGAGCCCGGGAGGCAGCGGGTTCCCCCGGTCGTCGCGGCCCCCCCAGTCGAGGCCGGCGAAGCCGGCGCTGGTGTAGGTGCCGTTGCCGCCCTGATGCTCGAAGATCGTGGCCCGGCGCCGGCCGCTGACGTCGAAGAGGGCCACCTCGATGTCGGCCTCGCCCACCACCGTGAGCACCTCGAAGCTCAGCCGCAGGCGGTCGTTCACCCCGTCGCCGTTGGGGGTGAGGACGGGCGCCTCCAGGGAGAAGCCGCCGATGAGCCCGCCGCGGGTCACCCCCGGACTGAGGACGGTGATGCCGGATTCGAAAGCCGCGTCGTCCTCGTCCAGAAGGCCGGCGTCGCCGCCCTCCACCCACTGGAAGGCGTCCGTCCCCTCCACCAGGGCCCGCCCCGCGAAGTCGCTGCTGTAGGCCAGGACCTGGTTGACGAAGCGGATCTTGAGCACCGTGCCGTCCTCGGTGATCCGCGGGAAGCGGACGGTGAAGGCCTCGTCGGTGAAGGAGGTGATGGCCGCCTCGCCCTCGTCGGTCACCGCGTCCTGCGTCTCGAAGTCGTGAGCGAGGATCGTCGTCCCGTCGGCGGCGACCATCTCCAGGCCCTCGATCCGTTCGGCCCGGCCCTGGGTGGACAGCTCGAAGGCGTTGAACCCCTGCACCTCGGCGCGCCTCATGTCCGCCCGCACGGCGTACACGAACCGGGTGGGAAGAGCGGCCTCCACGTCGCGGGGGAAGATCTCGGCCACGAGGGCGTCGGCCAGGGCCGGCCGGGTGAACTCGAAGGAGATGCCCTCGAGGACCTGGCTCGAGTGCAGCCCCCGGCTGAGGAACTCGACCTGGAACTGGAAATAAGTCCGCGGCGCCGGGGAGACGTTGCGGGTGCCCGCGGCGCTCAGGCCCTCCGTGGCCGGGTAGGGCGGCGACCAGGGGCTCCAGTTCTCCACGTCGTCCCCTATGGACCCGCGCTCCCAGAGATCGCTAGCCGCGCCGTCGGCGGGCAGGGCGAGGAACTCCTTGCGCGAGAGGGGTTCGCCCGGATTGTCGACGGACCGGGGGATGTCCTCGGCGTTGGGGTTCCCCACCTCGCGGCGGTTGTAGACGAAGGGAGTATCGTCGCTCCCGGTGCGGGTGCGGATGACGAGGCCGGTGAGGGCCTCCTCTCCGGTCACGCTTCTCTGCCAGCGGACCTGTCCCCAATTGCTGGGGGTGCCCAGGTCGACCACGGGGGACAGGTAGCGGGCGAAGGGGTAGAACCCCTCGCCGAAGATCTGGAACTTCTCGATCTCGTAGGGTATGGCCGAGGTGGCCCGCAGGCGCACGAAGCGCACGTACCGGGGCGGGTCGATCTCCACCACCGTCACCGGCTCGGAGTTGTCGTCCACGGTGAGGAAGGACTCCCAGGTGCCCAGGGCGGGAAGTCCGGCCTCGTTGAGGAGCAGGCCGTCGTGGATCCGCACCTCGAAGTTGCGCAGGAAGTCGTCCTCGAAGGGGGTGGTCGGCGAGGGCAGAAGGGTGTTGCGCGGGAAGAAGCGGAGGCGGTTGACGCCGACGATCGCCCCCAGGTCCACGGTCAGCAGGGTGCCCTGGATCTTGTCGCCCTTGCGCTCGAAGGCGGTGCCCGTCGACTCGGGGGTGAGCAGACCCTGCAGGATCTCGGCCAGCAGCCTCCTGTCGAGCTCCAGGGATGTCTCGGAGACGATACTGCCGCCGTTGGCCACGAGGCTGGCGGACAGGTTCTCGCCCTCGTCCAACTGGACGGGCAGGAGGGCCTGCGGATGGTCGCCATGGTCCAGCTCGACGCGGCCGTCCGGGGCGACGCCGATGGCGGTGACCCCCGGCGTGAGGGAGGGGCGGAACTCGGGCTGGATGGTGGCCACGCCCTCCAACCCGGAGACCTCCCCCTCCCAGGTGATGTTCCCGTCCCGGCCGAAGCGCACCTCCTGGGCGCCGGTGGGGGACAGCCCCGTGAGCACCGCCAGGGCCAGGCGGACCAGGACCCCGGCCCTCACGGCCCCACCCCCATGCGGGACTGCAGTTGGTCGGTCATCATGCTCGTCACCAGCGTCAGGTGCCCCTGCAGGTCCTCGCGCTCGCGGTTCCGCTGATAGCGGACGTAGGCGAGGCGGGACTCCTCGGCGCGGGCTTCGTCCCCGAGGCGCTCGTAGGTCAGGGCGAGGTAGTAGTGGACCCGGTGGTCTTCGGGCCAGACCTGGCGCAGGCGTTCGAAGAGGGCGGCGGCCTCCCGGTGGCGGCCCTGCTCGTGGAGCTGGCGGCCCCTCAGCCCCAGGGCCGCTCCCGAGTCCGGCGCCGTCTCCAGGACCTGCTCCAGCACCTCCGCCGCTTCCTGGCCGCGGCCTCGGCGGATCAGCACCTCGGCCAGGACGGGACCGTACTCGGCCACCTGTCCCCCCTCGTAGAGGGCGCGGCAGGCCTCCTCGGCCTCGGGCAGCCGGCCGGCGGCCGAGTAGAGCAGGGCCAGCATGCCGCGGGCCCGGACGTTGCCCGGCTCCGCCTCCAGCGCCCGTTCATAGGCGCCCAGGCCCCCCTCCACGTCGCCGCTGCGGAACAGGGCGTCGCCCAGAAGGGTGAGCAGCGAATCCGCGGGGGCGGCCTGCGCCCTGATCAGCTCCCGGTAGCATCTGGCCGCCTCGGCCGCCCGCCCCGAGGTCAGGTAGACCTTGGCGAGGGCCATGCGGGACTCGTGCATCTCCGGCCAGCGCTCGAGCAGGCTCTCGTAGAGGCCGGCGGCGCGGATGTCGTCCTTCTGGGCCCGGTAGTGCCCGGCCAGGGCCTGGTAGGTCTCCAGCCTGGCGGGGTCGAGGGAGAGGGCCGTCTCGTACTCGCGGACGGCGTTGGCGCGCAGTCCGAGCTGCCCGAAGCCATGGCCGAGCCAGTAGTGCTGCCCGGCCCGGCCTTCGGCGCCCGCATCGCCGGCGTTGAGGCCGATGGCCAGCAGGAGGCAGGCGGCCGCCGCCGCCAGCGCCGGCAGCCTCGGAAGGGTGGCCATCGCCGTCACCCCGGCCGCGGCGAAGATCAGCAGGACCGGCACCGCCGGGGCGCGCACCGCCGAGTCCGCGGCCGGCAGGAGCAGGGCCTGCACGGTGAAGCAGCCGGCGAAGAGGAGGAGGGCGATCTCCAGCGGCCCTCGCCCGCCGCGCAGGCGCGCGAAGATGCCCGCCAGCGCCAGGGGCGCCGCCACGCCGAAGGGGAAGGCCAGCCCCTCGTCCCACAGCAACACCGACAGCAGGCTGGAGCTGCGGCTCCCGAAGTAGGGATCGACCTCCCCCAGGAACTCGCCTCCCTGCCACAGGGCGTGGACCCGGCGGAGGCCCTCCCCCAGCCCCGGAGCCGCCTCCGGCGCCCAGGCCGACAGCAGCCAGGCGGGCAGCAGGACGGCGGCCGTCCCCAGTGCCAGGCGCAGGGCCGCACCCCGGCGGCTCCGCAGCAGCCAGAGGGCCAGGGCGAGGGCGAAGAGGCAGATCCACCACTCGGCGAGGGCGGCGAGCCCCAGGAGCAGCCCCGGCAGCCAGAACGGCCGCTCCCCGGAAGAGGTGAGGGCCCGCGACAGGGCGATCAGGGCGAGCAGCACCAGGCACGTGGCCAGCACCGGAGGCAGGATCTCGCCGGAGAAGTAGATGGCAGGTCCGTAGAGGGCGAGGGCCAGGCCGGCCCCGAGAGCCGCTTTCGGCGGGAGGGCGGACGACCTGGCCAGCCACCAGAGCAGGACGCAGTTGACGGCTCCGAGGACCACCTGGACTCCGCGAACCAGATCGAAGTCCCCGGGGACGACGGCGAGAAAGGCGTCGTAGAGGGAGACGAAACCGGCCGCCTCGCCAGAGCTGCGCTCCAGGTGGGCGATGGCGGACCCCAGCGGGACCTCGCGCACAGGGTGGCTGCCGGACTGGTGGACGTAGATCCACCGGGCCGCCAGGGCGGCGGCGAAGATGGCGGCCCCCTCGCCGGCGGCGCTGCGGCTCATCTCCCGGAGGCTCATCCCTACTCCAGACCGGCGTAGATGGTGACGAAGAACTGGTTGGTGGTCCGGGACTCGCGCTCCTCGAAGGCGCGGTGCTCGACCGAGACGCCCAACAGCGAGCGCAGGCGGTAGCCCAGGTAGGTGGAGTCGGTGGTGAACTGCACGGCCACCGTGAGGGAGTCGAAGTCCTGCTCGTCGTCGTCGAGATCGTTGAGGTACAGGTACTCGACACCTGTCTGGACCTTGGAGGAGCTCAGGACCCGGGTCTGGGCGATGATCCCCGCCATCTCGGTGAGGCGCGACCGCCGTCCGGCGCCGAAGAGGCCGCGGCTCTGGCGGGTGTACTCGCTCTTCCACCGCGGCTCCAGGAGGAAGGGTCCGATCCGGTGCCGGTAGCTGACCTTGTCGATGAGGCCGAAGAAGTAGTCCTCGCGGGCGAGGCCGAGCTCCCGGCGGCGCTCGCCGGACATGCGCTGGTCGTAGAGGAGGTGGTTCACCTTGTTGACCACCAGCCACGGCCCCGACTCCAGGGAGTGGCCGAGGAAGAGCTGGTTGATCCAGGTGTCCTGCCCGAGCAGGGGGTCCTCGATCAGGACGAGCTCGCCGCCGCGCAGGGAGTTGTCCGGGGCCCACTGCAACAGGGGATCGGGGATGTCGTCCTGGACCCACTGGGTCATGAGGAAGAGGCGCAGGCGGCCGAAGCGG
The DNA here is from genome assembly GCA_964291625.2 of Candidatus Latescibacterota bacterium. GTDB lineage: Bacteria > Latescibacterota > UBA2968 > UBA8231 > UBA8231 > UBA8231. The sequence goes on from OZ220089.1 coordinate 2,971,752, forward strand.
GGCGAGTCCGAATCGATGGTCGCCAGGGCGTAGTTGCTGTGATTCCTGCGGTCGCTGGAGATCAGCTCCTCCCGCAGCACGCCCGCCATCAACTTCATCCCCGGGGCGACCTCGGCGCCGCCGTAGATGTTGAACCCCTCGTGGTCCTTGCGGTACGGGAAGTCGGGAGCCTCGTCGTTCTCGTACTGGTCGACCCAGAAGTTGTGGTTCATGTCGACGCCGAAGAGGAACTCCGGCGGGTCGACGCCGAAGCGCAGGAAGGCCTCCTCGTAGTCCGGGACGGCATTGGTCCGGACCCTGTTGTCGTTCTGGTTGAAGTCGGGCACGAAGTCGTTGTTCTGGTCCCAGCCGGGATAGACCTCCGTGTCGCCCCTCAACCAGTCCGAGCGCACCGTGTCGGGGATGCGGTCGTGGTCGTCGTTGTCCTCCACCAGCTCGTACCCGCTCCGGCGGGTGTCGCCGTAGTAGATCTCTCCGACCCGGGTGCACAGGAGGGAGCGCGTGTTGTAGAACGGGTCCATGCTGTAGGCCTCGCCGAAGAGGAACCAGGGGGCCTTCCTCCGGGAGACGTTCAGCATCCACGCCGGGGCGCTCTCGGCGCCCTCGATTCCCGAGCTGGAGTGGTGGATCTCCTCGGCCGCGTTGGGGTACTTGCGGTAGCTCCAGCTGCGGTCGTACTCGCCGTACACGTCCAGGCCGAAGGGGGCGCGGATCTCCAGGCTGCCGCCGGCCACGTGGGTCGCCGTGGGCAGGCCGTAGTGGAAGCGCAGGGTGCGCAGGTTGGTGATGTCGCGGACGTTGCCCTCGGCCTGGGCCACCAGGAGCAGCACCGGCTGCCCGTGGAAATCGGTCTGGCTGTCGGAGGTCATCCAGACCTGGTAGTCGTTGCCCATCTGCAGCCGGAACTCGACCTCGACGATCTCGGCCTTGGTGTGCTTCGCGCGGTCGAGGAATCCGGGGCTGTCGAAGTTGTAGATCAGCCGGATCTCCTCGGTGCCGTCGGCGGCGATGAAGCCCTGGCGGACGATGCCGCCCTCCACCACCGGCGTGAAGCCGATCTCCCGGCCGCGCTCCTGCGTGCCGTCCTGGTAGGTGATGAAGATGTCGGACCCGGCGGGGAACCAGGCGGCGCCGCCCTCCCCGTCCGCGGGGGAGTCGTCGCGCAGGACGATCTCGATGGAGGAGATGGCCTCGTTCTGGGCTACCGTCAGCTCGCCGGCGAAGGGGTTCCAGCTGGTCTTGTCCCGCAGCGTGTTGGACTGGTGGGCGTTGACGCCGTGGACCCCGAGCTTGAGGTAGTCGCCGACCTGGGCGGCCAGCCGCCCGCCGACGAGGCTGGTGTTGTTGGTGCTCAGGAACTCCCGGTCGAGGGTGCTGCTGCCGCCGGGGCTGCTGATGCGCGAATAGAGCAGGGTGGCCTCGGCGCGGTCGGTGGCCAGGTCGAACTGCAGCCCGTCGAAACGGGGCTTGGAGAACACCATGGGCGTCAGCACCGTGCGCAGCTGATTGCTCACGGTGAGGGAGAAGTGGTACTGGCCCTTCTGGTCGTGGGTGACGACGACGCCCGAGAACCAGTCCCGGAAGCGGTTGGACTTGAGCAGCGAGTTCCCGAACTGTTCCGGCGTGGTCTGCGAGTTGTTGTAGATCAGCCAGCCCCGGGTGAGGAAGTTGCCGTAGATGTCGTAGAAGTGCTCGCCCTCGAGGGTGGTGTCGATGTAGCGCTGGTAGTGGTCGCGGGCGTAGTTGGTGTAGTCCCACTGGCGCCAGCGGTAGTCCAGGTAGAGCTCCTGGGGCACGTACCACTTGCGCATGGCCGGGTCGACGGCGTTGAGCATGACCCCCGGCCCCTGGGGGGCGAGGCTGTACTCCTCCCCCTGGCGCAGGCCCAGCCGCGCGCCGTAGTCCTGCTGCGCCGCGGCGGGCAGCAGGCCCAGGGCGAGCAGCCCCAGGAGACCGAGAGCAGCTGCCGGATTGCCGTGCAGGTTCATCGACTGGCTCCTTACCCCTTCGCGTGCCGTTGTTCCAGGCGGTCCTCGAAGACCTGTATGCGGTCCCCGTATCTCTCTCGCAGGGACTTGAAGAGGGCGGAGACCCGGGTGTCCCGCCCCTTGGCGCGGAGGTGCTGCACCACGGCCGCGCGCGCCTGCTCGAAGGTCAGGAGGCGGCTGCCCTCCCGCTCCAGGACCCGCAGGATCGCATGGCTGTCGACTTTTTTCAGGTACAGGGGGCCCAGCACCTCGCCCACGGGCGCCGAGAAGGCAGCTTCCACCAGCTCCGGAAAGCCCTCGGCGAGATGGCGTTGCAGGACCATCTCGCCGCCCTTCCTGTGGATGCCGTGGGAGGCCGCGCCCGGACGCCGGAGGATCTCGGCGAAGGCAGTTCCCCCCTCGATCTCGCCGCGCCACCGCAGGGCCTCGTCCTCGTCCTCCGTGTGCACTTCCTCGATGCGGGCCCTGTCGCCGGCGCGGAACAACTCGCGGTTCTCGTCGTAGTAGCCCCGAACCTCCTCCTCCGAGAACACCAGGTGGTCCTCCACGTCGATCTGCATGAGGTGGTCCACCAGAAGCCCGTCGCGGGTGTGGGCCCGCCATTCCTCGAAGGCCTCGTCCTGGTGCCATCCCCGTTGCCGCGCGGCGAAGGCGAAGAGACGGGGGTAGAGGAGCTCCCGCTCGGCGATGGAGAGGATGAGGGCGCTGTCCGACAGGGCCGAGCTCTTGGCCATCTTGCGGACCCGGTCCACGAAGTCGGCGGCGGTGATGGGGGCCCCGCCGGCCCAGGTGAACAGCGGCTGGCGGGCCTGCTCCGGGGTCAGCTCCGGCTGGCGCGCCCGGGTGCGCTCGATGAGGGCGCGCACCCCCTCCGGGCGGGGGCTTACGTCCTGGTCCCGCCGGAGCAGCTCGACCTCCTCCTCGGTGCGGCGCCACCACTGCTCCATGAAGAGGAGCTTGCGGACGTCGTCGGCGTAGAGCTGGATCGGCGCCTCGCGGTCTTCGGCGAAGCGGATGATCTGCCACCCCAGCTGTGAGAGGGGGAGCAGGGCGGGGGTTCGCACCGGCAGGGAGAGGAACTCGCCCTGCGGCACCCGGAGGCGCTTGAGTCCGGGCACGCCGACCCAGCCGATGGTTCCGGTCGAGTCGGTGCTGGGGTCGTTGGGGGCGTACTCCCTGGCCAGCTCGTCGTAGCCGGTTCCCGACTCGAGCTGCTCGAAGACGGCGCGGGCCTCGGCCTCGCTCCCCTTGAGGACGATGCGCTGCAGCAGCCGCTCGCGGTCGAAGCCCATGTCGTGGAAGGCGCGCTCCACCTCCTTGGGGCCGATCTCGACCTTGGGGGCGATCACCTGGCGCTGGTAGCGCATGGAGAGCCAGGCCCGCTCCGCGTCCTCCATCTGCCGGGCCAGGGCCGAGGTGGTGTCGAGCCCCCGGCCGTGGGCCTCAAGCAGCAGCAGCTCCTGGTCGATCACGGACTGCAGGTGGTCCCGGTCGGCCTGGACCCCCTCCTGGTCGCTGACCAGGTGGTCCGGCAGCCGGTCGACGAATCTCTCGAGTCCGGCCTCGGTGATCTCGGCATCGCCGACCCGGGCCAGGACCACCTCGTCGGGACCGCAGCCGGCGAGGACGGCGGCCAGGAAGGATGGCACGATGGTTCGGAGGGGGATGGGGAAACGGCCGGCGGGGGCCCTGGCAATCGGCATGGCCATCTGCATCGGGAGCACGTTCGGCCCGGTCGCCGCGGGTCGGGGGAGTGTGCGGCGGCAGGGTCTCTCCGTCTCGGCGGGCGAGGTCTGCGCCGCCGGCCGGGTCAGCCGGGGGACGAGGGCTCCGGGGCCCCAATATATATGGAGACGGCGGCTGTTCATACCCGGCCACCCCCGCTCTCGATCCCCAGGATGCGCCCGGCGGTCCCGCCCATGATGGCGTCCTTGTCTTCGGTGGTGAGGAACTCGCAGTAGTGCTCGATCCACCGGCGCGACTGCCGGTAGGTGCAGAACCGGTTCTGGAAGGGCATGTCGGTCCCCCACAGCAGGCGGTCGGACCCGATCCGGGCGACCATCTCCTCCAGGGTCGGCCAGACCTCCCGGTAGGGGAAGTCGAAGAGGTCCCCCAGGCGCACCGGGAAGCAGACCTCCAGGTGGCAGTTCGGGCTTGCGAAGGGCTCCCAGACCTCCTCCGGCAGAACGATGCGGCCGCCCTCGAGGAAGAGCCGCCACGGGAAGCCGTGGGTGAGGGAACAGACGGTGTCGGGGTAGCGCTCCATCCAGCGCGTGAGGATCCGCAGCTCCTCGAGATATTCCTGCCGCTCCCCGCCGGACGGATCCTCGCCGGCCATCCCGGCGGGTCCCGCTCCCAGGGTGAAGAAGACGGGGACTCCCAGGGCGGTGGCCGCCTCCCAGAAGGGCCGGAAGGGCCCGTCGTCCCAGGCCTCCTGGTTTCCCAGGTAGGCGTGGGGCGGGCAGAACTTCACGGCGTGCAGGCCCAGCTCGCCGATCGCCCGCTGCAGCTCGCCGATGACGGCGTCGGTCTCCGGGAGGATGCGCCACTCGTCCACCGGCGCCATGGAGCGCAGGCGGTCGGGGAAGCGCTCCACGCAGGCGGCCTGGAAGCCGCTGTCACGGCCCAGGATCGGGTCGACGTGCAGCAGCGCCATGTCGACGCCGGCGTAGTCCATCTCGCAGGTCAGGCTGAAGTGGGTGTAGTCCAGCTCCCCCATGTCCGGCGGATAGAAGTGCTTGGTGTACTCCTCGCCCTCGTGGTTCCACACCACCCGCCCCCGGGCCGAGTTGATGCGGAAGTCGACATCCGGCGCGGCGTCGGGGTCCCAGCGGCCCGAGGGATTGAGCGGCGCCGACGGTCCCGGCGAGCGGTCGCGGATGCGGATCGCCGGCTGGTGGTGGGCGGCGTGGGCCAGCTGCAGCCACCTCATGTGGTCCTCGCCGCTGGCGTGGCCGGCGGGGCTGGTGGCCGGCTCGAAGCAGTAGACGTGGGAATCGATGATCATCGCGCCTCTCTCGTCTGACGGTGGGTGGTCGAAGGTAGTGAAGACGGCCGGATCGGGCCGCAGCACCGCGCCGCGGGCCCCCGAGAGCCAGGCTTCCTGCGGCAAGGGAGCCGGCCTATACTTGCCGCCCCGTTCCGGCGGCCGGGCCCCCGGCCGCCGGCGCAAGTCCACGAATCCGAAGGAGATGCGCCCATGGCATCCACACCGGCCATCGTCGCCACCGACATCGTCCCCCCGCCCGAGTGGGCCCTGCTGCAGCGCCGCCTCTTCAGCATCCTCGAGACCGCCGGCGACGCCGCCACCGAGGGCTACGCCCGCTCCGACGGCCGGGTCTACCACTTCTTCGACGTCGACGACGCCTACGAGAGCCGCTCCATGCGCGCCATGCTCTACGCCCTGGGCGGCCACGAGCGCTTCCTGCACATCGCCAAGCGCGAGTGGGACGCCATCACCTGGCTCTACAGCGAGGAGCGCAAGCTCACCGACGACGAGCCGATGCACCCCATGTACATGCCCCAGCTGCGCAACGAGTACTGGAACCTCAACGTGCCCTTCAACGCCGACTGGTTCCACATGGGCGAGGGCAACCAGATGCTCTACGACTTCGGCGTCGCCGACCCGACGAACCCCTCCAACCGCGAGCGGGCCCGCAAGTTCGCGGCCATGTACATCGGCGAGGACCCGGCGGCCCCCAACTTCGACCCCGACCACGGGATCTTCCGCTCGCCCCTCCACGGCGGCGCCGGCCCCATGACCTCCGTGCGCCAGCACAAGGAGATCGTCCACCGGGAGGGAGGCATCTCCAACTACGTCCACCTCGTGCGCCACTGGCTCGACCGCGGCTCCATCGGCGACTTCGGGCACCGCAACGTGATCCTGGACAACCCCAGCCCCGGGCCGCTGACCCCCCACTTCCTCTACCCGAAGATCAAGGAGCTGGAGTCGCGGTGGTACGAGGACGAGGCCCGCCGCGAGGAGATCCTCGACCTCTTCGACAAGATGGCCCTCCAGGGCGACGAGCCGGCCGGCCTCTGCGCCACCGCCCTGGTGACCAACGCCTACCTCTACACGGGCGACGAGAAGTACAAGGGGTGGGTCCTCGACTACGTCGGCGGCTGGATCGAGCGCATCGAGAAGAACGGCGGCGTCATCCCCGACAACGTCGGTCCCACCGGCCAAGTCGGCGAGCACCGCGACGGCCAGTGGTGGGGCGGGCTGCACGGCTGGAGCTCCAGCGAGAGCGCCGCCGACCGGCTCTTCCTCGGTCTCATCGTGGGGGCCCAGTGCGCCCACCTGCTCAGCGGCGGCGACGACGGCTACCTGGAGGTCCTGCGCTCGCAAGTCGTCGCCCTCCTCGACCGGGGCCGCATGGAGGACGGCCGCCTGGTGGTGCCCAAGAGCCACGGCCCCGAGGGCTGGTTCGGGTACGACGAGTTCACCATCCGCGGCGGACCCGCCCACCTGGTCAACCTGTGGCACGAGTCGATGTCACAGGGCGACTACGAGCTGGTCACCCGGGTGCGCGACGGCGGCGGCACCGACTGGAACGAGCTGCCCGCCATCGGCGACCGGGGCGGCGCCCGCACCGAGTTCGCCCGCTTCCAGTACTACGACGGCCGGAACCCGGGCTGGCCGGTGCAGTGCCTGCGGTCCGACTACCAGCAGGCCGCCGCCTTCCTCGAGGGCATGAACCGCGACGACCGCAAAGTGCAGGAGATCATCGACGACAACGCCTGGCCGCCGAACCCGGTGATCGTCAAGGGCCTCGTGCAGACCACCATGGGCTGCCCGGGCCAGCTCTACAACGGCGGCATCCTGCGCGCCACGGTGCGCTACTTCGACGCCGACGCCTCCCGTCCCGGTCTGCCGCCGGACGTGGCCGCCCTCGTGGACGAGCTCTCCGCCGACGGCTGCGGGATCCAGCTGGTGAACACCAGCCACGGCGAGAGCCGCAACCTCATCGTCCAGTCCGGGGCCTTCGGCGAGCACTCCTTCACGCAGGTGGGGTTCACGGGGACGGCCATCGACAGCGACGACCCCAACCCCAACACCCGCGTGCGCGCCGAGAGGACGGCCACCGAGGGCCGCGTCCAGGTCGACGGCCGGCACTTCACCGTGGCCCTGCCGCCCATGACCTCGGTGCGCCTGACCTGCGGTCTGAAGCGGTTCGCCAACGATCCTACCTACGCCTTCCCCTGGCACGGGGGGACGGTTCCCGTCGAGTAGCGGCGAAGCTCCGCGGTTACTTCAGCCGGATCGCCCGGATGCGGTTGTTGAAGTAGTCGCTGACCAGCAGGATCTCGTCGCCGTACAGGCAGATGCCGCAGGGCTCGTTGAAGAGCGCCTGTCTGGCCGGCCCGCCGTCTCCCTCGAAGCCCTGGTCCTCCCCGCCGGCGATCACCTCCAGGGCGTTCCCCGGGGCGCAGCGGAGGAGGCGGTTGTTCATGGAGTCGCACACGTACAGGACCCCGCCGGCGGTGACGGCGATGCCGTTGGGGGTGTTCAGCCGGGCCTCCTCGGGCGGGTGCCTTCGGGGGAGCAGCCGGGTTCGCCGGTGCCGGCGATGGTGGTGATGGTCCCGCCCGCATCCACCCTGCGGACGGCGTGGTTGGAGCTGTCCGCCAGGTACATGCGGCCGCCGCCGTCGAAGCGGATGGCGTTCACCGAGCCGATGCGGGCGGCGGTGGCGGGCCCCCCGTCCCCGGAGTACCCGGGCTCTCCCATGCCGGCGACGGTGGTGATGATGCCGGTCTCCGCGTCGATGCGGCGCACCCGGCCGATGGTGCCGTCGGCGAGGAAGATGGCGCCGCCCGGACCGTGGGCCACGGCGCTCACCGACAGCATGCAGGCGCTGGCCGCGGGTCCGCCGTCCCCCTTGTCCCACTGCAGGCCGGTGCCGGCGATGGTCTGGATGATCCCGCTCTCCTCGACGCGGCGGACGTAGCCGTGACGGGTGTCGGCGATGACCGCGCGTCCCCGGGCGTCGACCGAGACGTCGCGGGGATTGCTCAGGTAGGCGTCGGGACCGGGTCCGCCGTCGCCGCCGCAGGCCCGGGCGCCGTTGCCGGCGACGGTGCGGATGAGGCCGGCCGCCGGGTCGATCGCCCGGACCCGCTGGTTGAAGGTGTCGGCGAAGTAGATCTGGCCGTCCGGTCCCGCGGCGATTCCCGAAGGGGCCGCCAGGAAGCCCTGCCGCGCCGGCTCGCCGTCGTGGATGCTGGTGCCGCCCAGAACCGTGGTCACGATACCCGTCTCCCCGTCGTAGCGGCGCATCCGTCCGGAGCAGTCGCACCAGAACACGGTCCCGTCCGGGTCGGCGAGGATGCCGGCCTCCACCGAGTTGCAGACCGCCTCGGAGCCGTGCACCCCCTCGTCACCCCAGCCGGGGACGCCGGTGCCCACCAGCGTCGTCACGATGCCGGTGGCGGCGTCGACCCGGCGGACGCGGTAGCCGTACTTCTCGCCGACGAAGAGGTTGTCGTGGGCGTCCAGGCAGATGGCGTCCGGCATCAGCGTGCTGGCCTCGGTGGCGGGCCCGCCGTCGCCGTTGGAGGCGGGCATGCCGTTGCCGAGGACGGTGGTGATGATGCCGGACGCCATGTCGATCTTGCGGATGCGGTGGTTCGAGTTGTCGCAGACGTAGAGATCGCCCCTGGAGTCGAAGGCGAGGTGCTCGGGGTGGTAGAAGGAGGCGTCCGCGGCGGGGCCGCCGTCGCCGTGGTAGCCGCCCCAGTTGAGGCCGCCCCAGTCTTCCAGTCCCTTGCCCAGGTAGGGCCGGCTCCTTCCTTTCTCCGACGGATAGTGACGGGCGTCGTGACCGGCGAAGAGCTCGATGGTGCCGGTCCTCGCGTCCACCTTCCGGATCGTGTTCTGCCACTCGCTGGACAGGTAGAGGTTGTCCGCCCCATCGACGGCGATGCCGCAGTGGACATCGAGCTCCGCCTCGAGGGCGGGGCCGCCGTCGCCGCCGCGGCCGGCCCGGCCGGAGCCGGCCACCCGGGTGATGATGCCGGTCTCCGCGTCGATCCGGCGGATCGTGCGGTTCGCCAGGTCGGCGGTGTAGATGTGGCCGCGGCGGTCCAGGGTCAGGCTGTGGGGCCCGCGGAGCCGCGCCTCCAGCGCCGGCCCGCCGTCGCCGCGGTTCCCCGGGACGCCGTCGCCGGCGAAGGCGTGCAGGATCCCCTCCCCGTCGATGCGCCAGAGGCGGTTGGCGTGCCAGTCGGCGACGATCAGATCGCCGTCGGCGCGGCGGACGACGCCGATGGGCCAGCCCACGTGGGCCTCTCTGGCCGGCACGCCGGTCTCGTGGGGCGCCCCCGCGATGGTGGTGACGTGGCCGGCGGGCAACTCTGCAAAGAGCGAATTCAGGTTCACGACGCGCCTTCCTTGAACGGGTCGGGGATAAAGAAGGCGCCCCGCTTGAACGCGGCCATCATCGAGGCCCCGCAAGCTCAGTGACCTCTGCCGGAACTCCACATCGCAGTCCCGGAGGGCTGACCCCCTGGGTCGTCCCGTGCCTGTTCTTCCTCTCGGGGGCCTGCGGCCTCGTCTACCAGGTCGTCTGGGCGCGCATGCTCGTCGTCGTCTTCGGGGCCACCATGCTCGCCGTGAGCACGGTGCTGAGCGCCTTCATGGCGGGCCTCGCCCTCGGCAGCTTCCTCTGCGGACGGTACGTCGACCGCCGCGGAGACGGCGGGGGTCTCGGGCGGCCGTTGCGCATCTTCGCCCTCCTGGAGGCCGGCGTCGGCCTCTACGCCCTGGTCTTTCCGGCCCTGGCCGCCGGGATCGGCTCCTCGGCGGCCCTTCTGCAGGCCCTCGGACCCGACGGCGGCGCCCTCGCCCCGGTCCTGCGCTTCGTCATCACCTTCCTGCTGCTGCTGGTGCCGACGACGCTGATGGGCGCCACCCTGCCGGTGCTGTCGAAGTTCGTCGTGCGCCGGCTGGCGGGCGCGGGCCCGGGGGTGGGCCTGCTCTACGGGATCAACACCCTGGGCGCCGTGGCCGGCGTCGTCCTGGTCACCTTCTTCCTGATGGAGGCCCTCGGGCTGAAGGGCAGCACCTGGGTGGTGGCCGCCGCCAACTTCACCGTCGCCGGCCTCGCCCTTGTGGTCGACCGGCGGCTGGCCGCCCCCGCGGCGGAGGACCCGGCCCCCGACACCCCGACCGAACCCGCCGGGGCCCCGGGGATCTCTCCCCCCGCGCCGCCCCCCGAAGGCGCCCCCGCGCCGGCGCCCGACACCGGCCTCGAACCGCCCCGCGGCCGGGGCTCTTCCCCCTCGACGCCGGCCTCGGAGCCGGTCCCCGCGTACCTCGTCGCCGCCGTCATCGCCGCCTTCGGCCTCTCGGGCTTCGCCGCCCTCGGCTACGAGGTCGCCTGGCTGCGGCTCTTCATCGTCTCCTTCGGCGTCAACACCCACTACGAGTTCAGCATCATCCTCATCGCCTTCCTCCTCGGAATCTCCCTCGGCAGCCTCGCCTGCAGCCGCTACCTGCGGGCGGAGAGGGACCTGCCCGCCCTCTTCGGGACGATGGAGGTCCTCATCGGCGTGGCGGGCCTCTGCTCGGTCTCCCTCTTCGCGTGGTGGCCGGAGTGGAGCGGCTGGATGCAGCGGGCCGACACCTGGTGGAGCCACCGCCTGGGGATCTTCGCCGTCTCCTTCGCCATCATGCTGGTGCCCACCCTGCTCATGGGCGCCCTCTTCCCGGTGGTGAGCCGCATCAACACCCCCCGCCTCGGGCGGCTCGGCCGCGGCGTCGGCGACGCCTACGCGGTCAACAGCCTCGGCGCCATCGCCGGCGCCGCCGCCACCGGCTTCGCCCTCGTGCCCGCCTTCGGCACCGAGGGGGCCTTCAAGCTCCTGGGACTCGTCAACGTCGCCGCCGGCCTCGTGGTCCTGGGGCTGCACCAGCGTCACCGGCCCCTGCGGCGCAACAAGGCCGTGGCCGCCGGCGCCCTGGTCCTCTCCATCGCCGCCCTGGTCCTGGCGCCGGAGGACGTCCTGCGGCGGATCGTGGAACCCCGCAAGCCGGGGGCCGAGCTGGTGTTCTACCGCGAGGGCCGCGAGGGGGTGGTCACGGTGGCGGCCGAGCCCGGGTACCGGGAGATGAGGTTCAACCGGGGCAGCCAGGTGCCCACCGACTACGGCTCCTTCCAGGTCTTCCGGCTCCTGGGCCATCTGCCCCTGCTGCTGCACGAGGACCCGCGGGAGGTCCTCGTCATCGCTCTCGGCGGCGGCATCGCCCTGGGGGCCGTGGCCCAGCACGACCTGGCCCGCGTCGACTGCGTCGAGATGGTCCCCGACATGGTGGCCGCCGCCCGTCAGGAGTACGGCCCCTTCAACCACCGCGTCCTCGCAAGTCTGGAGGAGCGCCCCATCCACATCACCTTCGACGACGGCCGCAACCACCTGCTGGCCTCGGGGCGTCGGTACGCCGTGATCACCGGCGACGCCACCCATCCCACCAGCACCGACAGCTGGATCCTCTACACCCGCGACTTCTACGAGCTGTGCCGGTCGCGTCTGAAGGAGGGCGGCATCTTCGTGCAGTGGCTGCCCTTCCACGGCCTGCAGGTGGACGACTTCAAGACCGTGCTGCGCACCTTCGGGAGCGTCTTCGAGCACGCCACCCTGTGGCGCACCAACCACTACTCCGTCATGGTGGGCACCGCGGGGCCCCTGCGCGTCGACCTGGAGGAGCTGGAGGCGAAGTACGACCGCCGCGCCGTGAGGGAGAGCCTCGAGGAGGCGGACCTGGGGAGCCCCCTCGACGTGCTCAGCTGCTTTCTCCTCGACGAGGACTCCTTCGCCGCCTACGTGGGGGAGGGCCCCGTCAACAGCGACGACCACCCGCACCTCAGCTTCGCCAGCCGGCGTGGCTACGGCGCCGACGTGTGGAGGGTCCTGGCCGACCTCGACCGCCACCTGGAGGAGCACCCCCCGGCGCTGGGACCCTGGCTGGAATACCCGGACGAGGCGGCGCGCCTGGAGATGGAGGCGCTTCTGCAGATCTGGTTCGCGGGCAAGCGCCACGTGCTCAAGGGGGATATCCTGCGCCTGAGAAAGGACTGGTCCGGGGCCGTGGCCGCTTACGCACAGGCCCTCGAGGCGAACCCCCGCGAGCTGACGGCCCGCCACTTCCGGGAGGAGCTGGAGGGTCCCTTCCGCGAGCGCCGCCGCCTCCTGGAGCACTTGCCGCAGGTGGGAGGCCACCACTGAGCGGTTGCCCCGGCGGCGGGTCCCGTGCGATGATTGGACCCTTCCGATGAAGATCACCGCCTCAGGCTATGTCCACGACGGGCGCGAGGGGCCGCCACACCGCCGCTCCTGCGCCTTCACCACGGCCTGCCTCGCCCGGGACGGCACCCTCTACGTCACCGGCCGCTGGGGCAGCCGCCGCGAGTCCCTCGACGGCCATCCCTGCATCTTCGCCAGCCGCGACCTCGGCGAGACCTGGGAGATGCGCCACGACGGCCACGGCCGCTGGGACTGGGACGGCGGTCCCGGGGAGAACAAGTGCCTGGCCCTCACCGAGCTGGCCCCGGGCGAGTTCGTCTCCACCTCCCTGCTGGTGGACCGCTCGCGGCCTGAGCTGCCCTTCGTCAACCCCCGGACCCAGGGGCTGCTGCCGATGCGCGTCGTGCACGCCACCTCCACCGACGGGGGGCGCACCTGGAGCCCGCCGCAGACCATGGCGACGAGTCCCCATCCGGGAGCGTCGACCTGCACCCACGCGGTGATGGCCTTTCCCGACGGGGTCCTGGCGCAGCCTTACGAGCACTGGAAGGAGTACGACGACCCCACTCCCGGGAAGCCCGGCGCCCTGCTGCGGTTCTCCTTCGACGGCGGCGCCACCTGGCCCGAGTTCGCCACCGTGGCCCGCCACCCGGAGCACCGCATGGCCTACTGGGACCAGCGGCTGGAGACGCACCCGGAGAGCGGCCGCCTGGTGGCCATGTTCTGGACCCACGACTTCGACGCCGGCCGGGACGTGGACTCCCACATCGCCTGGGGATCGGCGGACGGCCGCCAGTGGTCGGAGCCGCGCTCCACGGGCCTGCCCGGCCAGCACAGCCAGCCCCTCTCCCTCGGCGGCGACCGCCTGGTGGTGGCGTACCCGAGGCGGCAGGACCCGCCCGGCATCGTCCTCTCTATCAGCGAGGACTTCGGCCAGAGCTGGGACCGGTCGCGCGACCTGGTGGTCTACGACAGCACCGAGGGCACGGAGGCGGGGGTGGGCCTCCGGCGCTCCGACGCCGACCTGTGGAGCGACATGGAGAGCTGGAGATTCGGCCATCCCCGCGCGGCCCTGCTGCCCAACGGGGAGGTCTTCGTCGTCTGGTACGCGGGCGACCACGAGGTCGCGAGCGCCCGCTGGGCCAGGGTTTCGGTGGAGTAGCACAAGATGATGAACGACTACGACCTGCGGCTGGTGGAGGACGAGCTGGCCCCCGGCGCCCGGATCGCCGTGCCGGCGCTGGCCGGCTTCCGTGTCACCTACGTAGCCCATGGCGGCGCGGGGGTGACGCCCGCGGGCGGCGCCGGGCAGGAGGAACTGGAAGAGAACTCGGCCCGCTTCGGCGCCGAGGCCTGCGCCGTGAAGGCCGGCGCCGGCGGCGCCACCCTGTGGCGCTGGGAGATGGTGCGCGGCGAGGGCGGCTGGCGCGCCGAGGGCGAGGAGGCGAGCTGCCACCTCAAGGCGTCACACAACCTGGAGCTGGATCCCGGGCAGGCGTGGATGATGCGCTGCGACCGCGTCGACTTCCCCCCCGGCGGCATCGCCTACACCCACGTCCACTCGGGACCGGGGCTGCGGTGCCTGTTGCGGGGCGAGCTGATGGTGAGGGTGGAGGACGGCGAGGAGTGGATGGTGCGCCCCGGGGAGACCTGGTTCGAGCGCGGACCCGACCCGATCTACGCCCGCGCCTCGGAGGAGCCGACGAGCTTCGTGCGCGCCATGGTCGTTCCGCGGTCCTACAAGGGCCGGACCACCATCACCTACGTGAAGGCCGAGGACGCCGACAAGCCGAAGCCTCAGCAGTACACCCGTTTCGTGGACGAGTTCATCGACCCATGACCGACCTGGTTCTGAATGGAAGAGTCAACTGGTCCGGCGAGCACTGGATCAGCTACCTGCGCCCGCCGGGCGCCTCGGCCGATACCGGCATGGTCAGCCTCTACAACATGCGCTACACCGAGGCCGGCCACGGCTTCGTCGCCTTTGTCGTCATCGACGACGGCGGCGGCCCCGCCTTCAAGGGACTGTGCACGGACAACCCGGAGCTGGCCGCCTTCGTCCGCGGGCAGGTCGTCCAAAGCGCCAGCCACCCGCCCTACGACGAGGAGTTGCCGGTGATGGAAGCCCGCTTCACCCAGGGCGGCCACGTGACCCGCGACCCCTCGTGGACGATCGCCGCCGGCGGGCGCGAGATCACCGCCCGGTGGGAGCGGATCCATCCGGTGGTCATCGCCGCCGGCCCCTGGCCGGGCGACAGCGCCAGCAACTACGTCTGCTCCCTGCTGCACTTCGCCGACGAGTCCTCCATCACCCTGGACGGGCGCGCCGTGGCCGGCGAGCCCTACCTGCGGGACATCTGGAGGCCCTCCATCGGCGGCGACCGCAGTTCCTGCGTCTTCGCCATCTCGGAGAGCTTGCTGACGGTGGAGCTGGAGTGAACGGGGGGAGGTAGTTGACCTCACGTGCTCAAGAGACCGACCACGCCAAGTCAACTGCGAAGGACCCTACCCCAGTCAGAGGCAGCGAGCGAGCCCGATGCTCTGTGCACCACTCTTTCCGAGAGGAGTCCCCGTGCGGGTATGCCTACCCCTGCTCTTTGTCAGTTTGACCCTGTCCCATGCCGAATCCCGCGACTTCATCCCCTTGGCATCCGTGGACAGCCTTCTCGTCCTGAACAACTACGTGACCGACCAGCCACCGTTCGAGGGGCCGGCCCGAGGTCGCATCCTGAACGCGGAGGGCCGCTGGTGTCAGTTCGTCCAGGTGAAGTCGAAGGAGACCGGCCCGACGTACTTCTACGGTCCCCCGATGACAGGCGGCGCCAACCTGCTGGCCTTCGACGACCCCCAGTGCATGGCCGCCCCGCCTGACGCCATCGGCGGGATCGCGCAGAGGCTGATCAACCAGCAGCTCGGGACCTGGCACCGGGCCGCCTACCGGAAGACGGAGCCGAAACACCTGAAGCCGCCGGGCGGGAAGGGGGCCCTCCGCCAGCTCCGCGGCTGGTGCCTGCCTTCCACCGACCGGCCCGGTGACTCGGTGCTGGTGGAGTATGTCGAGAAGCAACCCGGCTTCATCGCCTACGTTGTGCACGGGGTCGGGATGGGTTGCCCGTGATGGAGCCGAGTGGTCGCTGTCAGGGTCTCCATGGAGCATTTCGAACGCCCGCAGGGCGCCGTAGAGGCGCTTGACGGTAGGGATGGAGAGCGTGGAGCGGACGGCCCGCAGGGGATCAATCGATCCCGGGTTCAAAGGGCTCTTTCCGGGAAACGGTCCTTTGAGTGGTGAATTCTAGGATGACGCACCTTGACCCCGACGGCTGCTGCACCGACCGTACTCGCTGAAGATCGAACTCAAACCTATCCCAAAGACAGACAAGCCTTCCCCCGGCGGCGGCCTAGTGGATAGCCCCCGCCGGCATCCACCACTCCATACCCAGGAACGCAGCTGATGTCGGCCATTGCTGTGCAGGTGTCAGAGCTCAAAGAGGCCCTCCTCTCAGCTCCCCCTGAAGCTGTGGAGCATCTTGCTGGAGTACTCCTTGGGCGCCTACTCGGTGTGCAGTTCCGATTCGCCCGGCGGGGGAGCCAGAGAGGGGGGGACGGAGGCGCGCAAGGAACCGCCGGGCGAGATCTCATCTACGAAGCACGCCGGTATAGAGATTGCACGCCGTTGCGTGACCGGGAGATCCGAGGCGAGATCGACGAGGCAGTAGAGCGGAATCCTGACCTTGAGTTGTGGATGCTCATCACAACCCGAGCGGTATCCGAACAAACCCATACCGCGATGGAGGGTGCGGCCCGGCCTC
The DNA here is from genome assembly GCA_964291625.2 of Candidatus Latescibacterota bacterium. Taxonomy (GTDB): domain Bacteria; phylum Latescibacterota; class UBA2968; order UBA8231; family UBA8231; genus UBA8231. Next base: position 2,987,791 of record OZ220089.1, read on the forward strand.
GAGGAGTCAGCACTCTAATCCTAGATTGGACCCCCGAGTCTCTACCCACACTTGCAGTGCTCTGCAGCATAGACCCGCAATCTGTAGAGACAGCCATTGGTGAGGGCCATCGAGACTGTCTCGAAGCTATCAACCGGTCCTCGGAAGCTCGGACAGCTCTGCAGGGCATCCGATCCCAGTTGGAGCAATGGGCCGTAGGTTTCGAGCTGCTCCGTCGACTTAGCCATGAGCGAGTGCGGGACATCTGGCAGTGCCCCTCCTCGGCAATGGCACTCTTCAATCAGAATGTAGCCGGCGGCGCCAATCCGGACTCCCACGTCGAGCGCGCCCCCGCTATGGAGCAGCTGGATAGTTGGCATGCAGAAGAAGAGAATCGGCCTGCCGTGGTGACCGGATCGGAGGGAATGGGAAAGACTTGGGCAGCGATCGACTGGCTGCAAGCCAGGCTTCAGAGCCTGCCCATCGTAGTCCTCGTTCCCTCCTCCTCACTCCATTCTCCGATCACCACACGCGCTGAGTTGATAGCCTTCATTGCACGCCTGGTTCGGGATCTCGATCCCGAAGCTGAGCGGGATCAGGCCTTCTGGGAAGGCCGGGTGAGAAGGCTGCTATACCGGCCCACTGAGGAAGGGCCAGTCTTCCTGCTGTATTTCGATGGTCTAAATGAACGGCCTTCTCTTGATTGGCCTGCAGTGTTCAATTGCCTGCAGGATGAAGTCTTCGGTGGCCGAACCCGAATCCTTGCTTCCGCACGCAAGACCTTCGTCTCCGAGCGTATGGGGGACTTTCGAAACGTCTACCAAGAGCCCGTTCGGCTCGAGGTTGGCCACTATGACACGGCCCCTGGTGGTGAATTTGACAGAAAGCTTGCGGCAGAAGATCTGCTTCTCGCAGAGTTCCCGGAGTCACTCCTCCGCTTGGCGTCGGTTCCTCGAATGTTTGATCTAGTTGTCCAACTAAGGGACAGACTCGGTGCTGTCGAGGGGGTGACTCTCCATCGCCTCCTCTGGGAGTATGGGGCGTCTGCCATCGTAGCTTCTACTTTTGGTCCCTCTCGCTGGAGTGAGTTCATTCTTGAACTGGCGGGCAAGTTTCTTGAGCGGAGTCAACCCAAGTGGAGCGATGTGGAGCAGTTCAGCGCAGGCGCCGCAAGTACTCCCGATCAGATCTACGTCCGGGTATCGACAGTCGTGGACAGCGTATTCGCCAACCTCGACCGAGACGGTGACCTGACGTTTGAGCCGGACTTCGTTCACCACTCACTGGGACTTGCACTCGTCAAGAGGCTGGAGAGCACGTCGCTCGAAGAACCGAGTGAGGAATTGGACGGCTTCCTCCAGCCCCTTGGCGCCTACGACGAAGCGGCCGAGATCCTACGGGCCGCGATTTCCATTACACTGGCAAGACAGTCGGAGGGGCAACGGCCGTCCTTTCTGGGAGCCCTCTGTACTTCATGGGTGCAAATGCAGAACTTGCCCGACCATCACTTGGACGAACTCGGAGTGTTAGCTCACGAGATGGTCGAGCCATTGCTGGAGGCCGTTGAGAGGTCCCCGGGACCTGCACTCTCTTCGCCACGGTACATTGCGATTAACGCCCTGGCGACTGTGGACAAGGGAAGCCCAGCCGTGGCTCGTACCATCGCTGATCTTGCCTCCCGCTGGCAAAGAGTCATTTCCTTGGAGCGCGCCAGGCACAGCGCCGATAGAAGCGGAGACTCGGAGTACACATGGCGGCGCGATCTTCTTGAGGAGCGCATCGGCACGGCTGAGGTCGGCTCCGTGTTGGTCTTGGGCACCGAGATTCAGATCGTAGAAAATGGGGACCCAGAGCTTCCTTTGGTAGCCGCACAACTCCTGCAGGGTCGGCCACTCGTGGAAGCCATTCAGTTTCTGGAAGCGGGCGCCATTCATCAGGCAATCACGGGCACTCCCCAGGAAGCACAGAGCTGGCTCAATTCTCTCAACGTGCTCGACCCCGTTGAGACTGCAGAGAGGCTGCGATCCCGGTCCATCCAACTCAGGTCGTTCGTCCCCGAAACAGGAGTCCACTCCGATCTCCCGAAGCGCGTTGCGGCTCTTCTCCTCTGGCGAACCGGCTTTGAGGAGGATGCCAGGAGTGCGGCCGAACTTGATCCTCCGATGGAACGTCCGTTGTCATATGAAGAGGCTTACCTGAGTGATCCGGCAGCTTCATTGTCCTACCCCCTTGAACGGCGACACGCGCTGCATGCATTGAGCAGGCAGGATTTGCCCGCGCGCTACCGAGTCAATCGCGCTGAGGACGCGATAGTGGATCCGAGCTTTTCGGTGCCCGACTTACTTGCCTCCGAGCTGGTTACAGAAGTGGAAGCGCTCAACTTCGACGAAGTGAACACGGGGACTTCGAGGACTAGGGAGGACCTCCTGTGGTCTGACTTGTCCCTTGGGCTCGCGCGCTGCGCACCTGAGGAACTCTCTCGCATTGAGCGGCAACGGATGCGCGGATACAGCCAGCGAAGTGGTCAGTCTCGGTTTGCGGCGGCCCTGGCGACATTGGATGCCATGTTGCTTGTTACGGAAGGGGAACGGCTGGCCATGCGACGGCTCCGTGGAGATGCGCCGGAGGGTATGGACAACTACGAGTGGACAGCGCAGACCAATCTGCTGACGGTGGAGGTTCAGGGCCAGGCTCCTCTGGTGCAGATCCAGAGCATCATCGACTCGGGGCTCGGCAGTGTGCATGGGTCGCTGGCTAGAGTCTGTGGGACCCCTTCAATCGGGGAGTTGGATGACTTGGTGGGGAGATACGGTGCGTCCCCCCTCCATCTCGCAACCATTGCGCAGACAGTGGGGGAGAGGCACATGGACCTGAGTGAGAGGGCGTTCTGTGCTTTCTCGGGACTGCTGGGAGACCAAGACCCGCTTGTGGAGGTGGGAGCGGTCTGGCTTCTGCTAGGCCTAAACGCGCCAGAGCAGCTGGGTGGCCTACTGGAGGGAAGACGCTGGGAGTGGTCTGCAGGCAAGTCCGATTTGGAGAACACGATGGGCTCGCTTGCGGTTGCTGCCGCGAACGAGGGCAGGGAGCTATCTAGATTTGCAGGGAGGCTCTATCCCGCGACACTGCTTGAAGTGATGGCAGGGAGGAACAATACCCAAGAAGACGTAGCACTAGCTGTTTCACTTCTCGATAGTGTTGTCCTCGATACTGAGAACGATGCTCCTGAGTCTCCGCTTGAGATCTACTACGATCGAAGTTCCGCAGAAGAGTCAAGGAGCTACCTGTACACCTCTGCAGGGTTTCGTGTCAAAGATCAAAATGATAGGGATAGCCACTTCTGGGATAGAGTCACCTCCCCCGAACAGTACGAGGAGCGTCTCCAGACGCTGCGCCAAGCCTACTCTTCAGAAGTGAAGAAAGTCAGGAGTCTTGGCGCTCAGTTCCACTTGGAGTTTGTGGATCCCCAGTTCTTTGATCCCGTTCTTCGACATTGCCCAGGCGCAGTGGACAGGTGGCTAGACGGGATCGGGTCGCGCTCCCAAGCTTTTTGCCGCAGGATCCATCTGGCGAACGGGTTTTATGTTTCTCTGTGTGAGGCTCTCTTGTCAGCTGTTCCGGTCCAAGGCGTGGCGCTCTGGCGAGCATTGAGGGAGTGCCAGAGTCAGGTGAAGTTCACCGTCCATGGAGACATGGATAGACTTGTGCATGCACTGATATGCGCGGACCAAAGCCCCGAGGTAGACGACGCACTGAAGGAAGTCCATGCGGTTCAGCACTCACGGAGCGATCAGGAGTTGACTAATCTCCTCGTTGGGGCTCGCCTTTCAGGGCGCTTGGACTGGCTGCAGCAGATGGTGGAACGTGATGCAGGGTCTCCATGTCCCCTGCATAGGCGGCGAGGGGCCTTTCTCAAGCCACAGTTGCGAGTACCACCGATTGCGGGGAGCGACGCTTGGCCGGTAGGGAGGGCCTATTGGGGATCCCGAGAGACGGCATGGAAGCTGGCCCAGCGCGAGGCATTCGCGAAACACTGGCTTCAAGCATTTGCGCAGGCGGAGACCCCTGAGGGAGCATACGCGGCTTGGCGCCTATTCCTAGCTTGCGTGGACCGCCGGGCGTTGAGTTGGATGGACAGTGTCCTCGATCAGCACTCCACCCCCGATCTCGAGTTTGAAGACGCCAAGGGCCGGTTCCTGCAGCAGCAAGCAGGGCGATTGAAGCGTGCCATGGCCGACAACGAGAACCACTGGTCGGAGAACCTCGCTGGAAAGAGATACCCGAGGACACTCATGCCTTGGAATGCACGGCTTTGAGCGGGTGTTTCTTGCCGCCCGTGCCGGTTTGTTCCGGTAGCGGATGATCCCTTGCCAAGTGCCGGCGGTTAACTCGCTCCAGTCGTCTATTGGCTGCCGCCGCCGCTCGAACAGATCGGTCGCCGGTAGGCCGCCTCGACCCGGTCGCTGTTGACGTGCGCCAGCGGGAGCTCGCAGACCGCCCGGGGGGCATCGGAGCACTCCGCCGCCCAGTCGCGAGAGCTCGACCGGGAACCTTGGGGCATCGCCGGGATGGCGAGCTCCCGGACCAGATTCGAGATCGTCATGTCGCTCAGGGTCCTGTCGCGCACGCTCACCAGACCGGAGCCATCGGCCAGCTGTAGGGCCTTTGACCAGCAGCTGCAGGACCCGCGGCGAGAGCGGGACCCGGTGCTCCCGGCCCGCCTGGATTCGGTCCGCCGGCACGGTCCACGCGCGTCCTTCCAGATCAATTCCCTCCCACGGGGCGCCCGGACCTCGCGGACCTAGCTGCGGTCAGGACCAGGAACTCGAGAGCGAGCTTCGGCGCCGGCTAGGCGTTCGAGGCGCGCACCTTGCGCAAAAGCCCCGGCCACATCAGCATGCGGGAGCGCTCTCTGGTGCTTCTAAGGACCTCGCCCTTGGGCAGGGCGGCGCTGGTGGCGTCCCCGGCGGGGTTGTCCTCGCGGTGTCCCTTGGCCACGGTCCACTTCAACCCTCCGAGTGCCGCCTCTCCAGCGCCCGGTACTCCTCCAACATCTCATCGTAGACCCCCCGGCTCGCCGGATCCGGCTCGACCGGCGGGGCCACCTGCAGCCGCAGGAAGGGCTCCGCCACCTCCTCCCAGGACCGCGCCTCCCCCGAGGCTTTGGCGTGTCCGTGGGCGGCCCTGAACGCGGCGCCCAAGGCCGCGGCATTCGTCGTGGCCAGCCGCTGAACCGGGCAGCCGTGGATGTCCGCAAACACCCGCAGGATCTCCTCGTTCTCCGAGGCGCCGCCGGTGACCCGCAGGGAGCGGATCCCCACCCCCATCCACTCGGAGTGGATCCTCGACGACAGGGCCTGCGCCTCGATGACGGCGCGGACGTTGGCCGCGGGGTCGGCCTCGTCGAGGTCCTGGCGCACGATGCCGGGGCGGGTCACGCGGGGGACGATCTCCTCGTCGAACCAGGGCAGCATGAGGGCGCCGCCGTTGCCGGGGGGCGTCGCCGCCAGCCCCCGGGAGAAGCCGGACCAGTCGAGGCCGTAGAGGTCGCGAACGGCCTCCCGTGCCAGGCTGCCGTTGAGGAAGCAGATCAGCGCCATGTAGTGGGCGCCGTCGGGCGAGGCGAAGAGGGCGCCCTCGCCGGTGACCGGCAGCCGGGGCTCGTCCAGGCAGGCGAAGAGGGTGTCGCTGGTGCCCAGGCTCAGGGCTGCCTGGCCCGGCTGCAGCAGGCCGAGGCCGATGAGGCTGCAGGGGTTGTCGCCGGAGAAGGGCAGCACCCGGCAGTCGGGCGCAAACCCGAAGCGTCCGGTCCAGAAAGGGCTCAGGGTGCCGGCCACCGCATCCGAAGGGATGACGGGCAGCAGCCGGCGCCCGAGGTCGGGGGCGGTGGCCTCCAGGGCGGGCCGGCTCCAGCGGCGGGTGCGGATGTCCATGAGGTTCGTCCCGCTGCCGTCGCCGGGGTCGACGGGGACCAGCCGCCCGGCGAGCAGGCTGGCCACGAAGGAGCTGACCAGGCAGATGCAGCCGGTGCGCTCGTAGGCCTCCGGCTCGTCCTGCCAGAAGCGGCGGATCTGGGGGCCGCTGAAGCGCTCGAAGGCGGTGTTCCCGGTCAGCTCCAGCAGCCGGCTCCGGCCGCCGACGCCGTCCTCGATCTGGCGGCACTGGTCGCTGGTGGAGGTGTCCATCCAGACCGGGGCCGTGGGCCGCGAGAACACCTCGGAGAGCTGCTCGGCCAGGTCGTGGTCGGGGTCGAGGCCGCCGAGGGCGCCGGCGGCTGCCTCGTTGAGGTAGACGGTGCCGTGCTGCTGGCCGCTGCCGGCGATCGCCTCGATCCTCGCGAGATCGACGCCGGTCTCCCGCAGGCGCGCGCACAGCAGTTCCAGGGCCTCGGCCCACATGAGCGGCGGCGAGTGGACCCGGCCGCCGCCGAGGTCGAGGACGCCCTTGTCGACGCCGTAGCGGGCGGCGAAGTGCTCGTCGAAGCCGATCGACTCCTCGGCCAGTAGAGCGCCGGCCTCCGTATCGATGACGAGACCCGTCATCGACTGGGTGCTGCAGTCCAGCCCGAGGAAGTTGCCCATCTACCGACCCCTGGTTAGTTTCGCGCCGCCATCCGGTCGAGAAGCTACGTCCAGCCCCGGGATCCCGGAAAACCGCCCATGCCCGCGCTGCACGACGCCGATCCCGAGGTCGCCGGGATCATCGCCGCCGAGAACGCCCGCCAGCACGCCAAGATCCGCCTCATCCCCTCGGAGAACTACGCCGGCCCGGCGGTTCTGGAAGCGACCGGCTCCATCCTGACGAACAAGTACTCCGAGGGCTACGCCGGCCAGCGCTACTACGAGGGCCAGCAGGAGATCGACCGCCTCGAGGAGCTGGCCGTGGCGCGGGCCCGGGAGCTCTTCGGCGCCGAGCACGTGAACGTGCAGCCCTACTCGGGCTCGCCGGCCAACCAGGCCGTCTACCTGGCCCTGGCCGATCCGGGGGACACGGTCATGGGCATGGCCCTCGACCAGGGCGGCCACCTCACCCACGGCGCCGCCGTGAGCGTCTCCGGGCGGCACTACAAGCCGGTCCAGTACGGCGTCGACCCCGCCACGGGCCGTCTCGACTACGAGGTGATCGAGGATCTGGCCCGGCAGTACCGGCCCAAGCTCCTGTTCTGCGGCGCCACCGCCTATCCCCGGGTCATCGACTTCGAGCGCTTCGGCGCCATCGGCCGCCGGACCGGGGCCGTGGTGGTGGCCGACATGGCCCACATCGCCGGGCTGGTGGCCGCCGGCGTGCACCCGAGCCCGGTGCCGCACGTGGACGTGGTGACCACCACCACCCACAAGTCCCTGCGCGGCCCCCGGGGCGGCATGATCCTGTGCCGGCAGGCTTACGCCGAGGCCCTGGACAAGGCCGTCTTCCCCGGCTTGCAGGGGGGCCCCCACAACAACACGACGGCGGCCATCGCCGTGGCCCTCAGGGAGGCCGGCACCGGGGAGTTCCGGGCCTACGCGCGGGCCATCGTCGACAACGCCCGCGCCCTGGCCGAGGCCCTGGCCGGCCGCGGCTTCGACCTGGTCTCGGGGGGCACCGACAACCACCTGCTCCTCGTCGACCTGCGCGGCAAGGGGGTCACCGGCTACCAGATGGCCAAGGCCCTGGACGCGGCCGGTATCGTCTGCAACTACAACCTGATCCCGGGGGACCCGAAGCCGGCGCGCCGGCCCAGCGGCATCCGCCTGGGGACCCCGGCCGTCACCAGCCGCGGCTTCGGCGCCGCCGAGATGGAGCAGCTCGCCGTGTGGATGGACCGCGTGGCCGCCATCCGCGCCGACGAGGGCCTCGACCGCAAGGCGCGTTCCGCCGCCTACCGGCGCATCGCCGGCGAGGTCCGCGGCCTGTGCAGCCGCTTCCCCGCCCCCGGCCTTTCCGAGGTCTGATCCCATGAAGATCACCCGCATCGCCGTCTACGTGGTCAACGTCCCCGAGACCCGCTGGTGGTGGTCCGACGACGAGCACGGACAGCCCGGCCACATGCGAGACGAGCACGCCGTCGCCGAGGTCGAGACCGACCAGGGGCTGACCGGCCTGACCCAGATCGGCCGCTTCACCACCCGCGAGGTGATCGAAGAGGGCCTGAGGAGCTGGCTCGGCCAGGACGTGCTGGAAGTGAACCTGGCCGACCCCTGGCCTCTGATCACGGCCTTCGAGCAGGCCGTCCTCGACCTGCGGGGCCAGGCTCTTGGCGTGCCCGTCCACCAGCTTCTCGGGGGACGGCGGCGGGACAGCGTCCCCGTCACCATGTGCACCGGCTACAAGACGCCGGCCAACACCGCCGAGCAGGCGGCGCGGGGCTGGGAGCAGGGGTTCCGGTGGTACAAGATGAAGTGCTGCGCCCGGGAGACGACGCCGGAGGAGCGCATCCGCCACATCGTCGACCGCTGCCGGGCGATCCACGAGGCCGTCCCCGGCATGGGCATCCGCCCCGATATCCGCTGGCGCCTCCAGGAGGTGCGGGTGGTCCAGGAGCTGTCCCGGCGGCTGGAGGGGCTCCCCATGGAGTCGCTGGAGAGCCCCATCGCCAAGGCGGCCCAGGGGGGGACCTACTCCGAGTGGCGTCGGCTGCGCTACTCCATCGGCCATCCCGTGGCCGATCACGTGGGCGGCGCCGAGGACCTGATCCAGCGCAGCCGGGCCGAGGCCCTGGACTACACCATCCTCGGCGGCAGCCACCTGGAGCTGCTGCGGCTGTCGGACTTCTCCCATCGGCTCGGACTCGAAGGCTGGTCCCAGTGCGTCGCCTACGGCCCCGGCGCCGCCATGGCCCTGCACGTGGCCGCCTGCATGGCCAACCTCAGCCGTCCCTACGACATGGTCGGCCCCTTCGCCTGGGAGCACGACCTGACCAACGAGCCCTTCGAGCTGGTCGACGGCGGCTTCGTCGTCCCCTCGCGGCCCGGCCTCGGATTCACCCTCGACCACGACGCCGTGGGCCGCTACCTCGTGAACCGATTCGTCTACCAAGAGGAATAGAGATCCCATGAGCGGCGTGTACCAGCGCTTCGGCGTGCGCACCATCATCAACGCCTCCGGCCCCGCCACCCGGCTGAGCGGCTCGATCATGGCGCCGGAGGTGGCCGAGGCGATGGCCGAGGCCGGCCGGTCGTGCGTCGACATCGCCGAGCTGCAGGCGGCGGCCAGCTCCGTCATCGCCCGCCACACCGGCGCCGAGGCCGGGTACGTCACCAGCGGCGCCGCCGCCGGCCTGCTCCTGGGCACGGCGGCCTGCGTCACCGGCCTCGACCCGACCCGCATGAACCGGCTGCCCGACACGACGGGCATGAAGAGCCGCGTGGTCATGGCCCGCAGCCACCGCAACTTCTACGACCACGCCGTGCGCTCCGTGGGCATCGAGCTGGTGGAGATCGGCATCTCCGACCGCTTCAGCGGCGCCGGCGTGCGCGACGCCGAGCCGTGGGAGTACGCCGCCGCCATCGACGACGACACGGCGGCCGTGGTCTACGTCGCCTACGCCCACACCCAGCCCGAGCTGTCCGCCGTCGTCGAGGTCGCCCACGCCGCCTCGGTGCCCGTCATCGTCGACGCCGCCGGACAGCTGCCCCCGGCCTCCAACCTGAGTCGGTTCCTCGCCGAGGGCGCCGACCTCGTCGCCTTCTCGGGCGGCAAGGCGATCGCCGGCCCCCAGTCCTCCGGCATCCTGGCCGGCCGCCGGGAGCTGATCCAGGCCGCCGCCCTGCAGCACCTCGACCTCGACATCCTCTGGGACCAGTGGAACCCGCCGGCGGGGCTGATCGACAAGAGCCGCCTGCCCGGGGCGCCCCACCACGGCATCGGGCGGCCCTGCAAGGTCGGCAAGGAGGAGATCGTCGGCCTGCTGACGGCCCTGGAGCGCTTCGTGGAGGAGGGCGACGAGGCGAGGCGGGCCCGCTGGCTCGAGCACATGAGGCAGCTCGCCGAGGCCGCCGGGGCGCTGCCGGGCGCCGAGGTCGAGCTGCGCGACGACCCGAAGCGGGCGGCGATCCCCGCCGTCCACGTGCAGATCGACGAGGACGCCTGCGGCCTGACCGCCCTCGACGTGGTCCGCGCCCTGCAGGACGGCGACCCAAGCGTCCACGCCAACCCCAGCCACGTGCGCGAAGGCGTCGTCGCCTTCGGCCCCATGTGCCTGAAGGACGGAGAGCCGGAGGTGGTGGGCCGGCGCCTGCGCGAGGTGCTGGGGGGTTAGCCGGGGGCTGGAGGCCCTAGGCCTTGTGCTCGCAGTTGAACTGCCAGTTGATGCCGAACTTGTCGGTGCAGGAGCCGAAGTAGGACCCCCAGAACATGTCGGCCGGCGCCATGGTCACCGTGCCGCCCTCCGACATCATGGCGAAGAGCCGGTCGGTCTCTTCCCTGCTCTGCGCGGAGTAGGAGATGGAGAAGTTGCCGCCCACCGTGGCAGGTCCGAAGCGCGACGGGACATCGCTGCCCATGAGCACGCTCGATCCGATGGGCAGGGAGACGTGCATGATGTTGTCGCGTTCGTCCTCCGCCACCTCGAAGTCGTCGGGTCCGTTGGCGAAGGTCTCCATCACGGTGAACTCACCCCCGAATACCGAGCGGTAGTACTCGAACGCCTCGCGGCAGTTTCCGTTGAAATGGAGATAGGTGTTCAGTGTCATCCGTGCCTCCCGGGCATCGAGTCAGGGCTTTTGAAGCAAGAAGACCCTGATCCCGAACACCGTCAAGGCGCTGAGAGAGGGCGCCTGACGCCGGGGGACTTCCGCCGATGTTCGTCGAAGGCTACACCGATCAGCTGAGCTACCGCGCCGGCGACACGGTGCGGTTTCACGTGTCGACCAGCGCGGGGACGTACTCGCTGGAGGTGGCGCGGATCGGCGCCGCCCGCGAGGTGGTGTGGCACCAGGACTCGCTGCCGGGAGCGAGCCACCCGGTGCCGGAAGACGCCTCCTCCCACGGCTGCCGCTGGCCGGTCTCCCACTCCCTCGAAGTACCCGCCGCCTGGCGGAGCGGTTACTACGAGTTCGTCCTGCGCGCCGGGGACCACGGGGGCGAGTTCGTGCGCCGGGGGCGGCGCACCGCCGAGAGCCGGGGTTTCTTCATCATCCGTCCCGCGGGCCCCACGGATTCCCGCATCCTGCTGCAGCTGGCCACCAACACCTACGCCGCCTACAACAACTGGGGCGGGTACAGCCTCTACGCCTATCACGGCCGCGGCGGCCTGCAGGGGCACCGCGTCTCCTTCGACCGTCCCATGGCGGGCCTCTTCGACCGCTGGGAGCGGGACTTCGTCGAGTGGGCCGAGGCCGCCGGGTACGCCGTCGACTACTGCGCCAACTCCGACCTCGAGCACCATCCCGAACTGCTGGACCACTACCGCCTCGTGCTCAGCGTGGGCCACGACGAGTACTGGTCCGGACCGATGCGCGACCACCTCGAGGCGTTCATCGCCGCCGGCGGCAACGCCGCCTTCCTCAGCGGCAACTCCGTCTGCTGGCAGGTCCGCGGCGAGGACGAGGGCCGCGCCCTGGTCTGCTGGAAGCAGTGGTTCAACATGGACCCCGCCTGGGCCGCCGGCGACCACGCCAACCTCTCCACCCTGTGGAGCCACCACCTCGTGGGGCGGCCCGAGAGCACGCTGACCGGCGTCGGCTTCCTCTACGGGGGCTATCACCTGAGCCACGGGCAGTACATGGACGGCTCCGGCGCCTTCACGGTCCATCGCCCGGAGCACTGGGTCCTCGCGGGCACGGGCCTGCAACGGGGCGACAGCTTCGGGGGCGGGCACACCATCGTCGGCTACGAGTGCGACGGCTGCGAGTTCGAGTTGAAGGACGGCCTGCCCGTTCCGAAGGGGACCCACGGCACGCCGGCGGACTTCACGATCCTGTGCACCGCGCCGGCGCGGTGGCACCCCGGCGACAGCGAGTGGTACGAGCGCTGGGAGAAGGGCCGGGAGGGCGCCGCGGTCATGGGACTGTACACCCGCGGCGGCACGGTCTTCACCGCCGGGACGACCGACTGGTCCCACGGGCTCAAGGGAGACCCGGTGGTGGACCGGATCACCCGCAATGTACTGGACCGGCTGAGCCGGTAGTCGCGGGGCGGCGCTACAGCAGGTCCCTGGAGCGGAACCGCCACCAGGCCAGCAGCAGGAAGATGACGGTCACGTCCAGGGCATACAGGGTGAGGATGGAGATCTCCTCCAGGCCGATCATCCGTCTCTGCCAGAACAGGGTGAACAGGTTGAAGCGGTCGTAGCTCGGCAGGATGTAGTAGAGCGGGTTGGGAGGCGAGAAGTAGGTGGCGGAGGCGAAGAAGGCCGCCACTCCGGCGATGGCGGGATGGACCAGCAGCGACAGCAGGAGGGCGGCGGAACCGACCATGAGGTTCTGGCAGAGCATGAGCCACGGGGCATAGGCGAGGGCCAGCTTCAGGTCCAGACCGTGGCCCCAGGAGTAGACGGCGAAGGCGGCGGCGGAGAGCACCGACCAGGCGAGCATCACCGCCGCGGCGCCGCAGAAACGTCCCAGGAGAAACTGCGTTCGAGAGACCGGACGGGACAGGATCATGCGGATCGTGCCGCGGCGGAGGTCCCCGGCCACCGCGGTGCTGCATATGAACACGGTCAGCAGAGAGCCGGCGAGGGCCGTGAACCAGCAGAATCCGCCCAGGACCATGGTTCCCATCGACTCCATCCCCTGGCGCATCTGCTCCAGCTGGGCCTCGTCCAGCTCGCCCTCGTTCGCCTCGGAAGCCCTCTCCGGACCCTGGACCACCATGTCCCTCCCGTAGGTGGTGACCACCGAGACGGCCGCACTCAGGCCCAGCGTGCCGAGGACGAGGACCACCAGCAGGCGCTGGTGGAGCAGGTTGCGAAGGCTGTCGCCGGCGATCAGGAGGGTTGGGCTCATTCGTTCTCCTGCCCTTCGATGGCGCCGAAGAAGATCTCCTCCAGCGACTGGCTTCGCGTCTCCACCTGATCGGCCTCGACGCCGAACCGCTCGAGCACCTCCTCCACCTCCTCCAGAACCCTGCGGTCCGGGCACGAGATCGTCGACGCTTCACCCTCCACCGTCAGTCCCGCCCCGGCCGCGGCCAACGCCTCCATGGCGCTCCCCGGCAGGTCCCTCGCCCGGACCACGAACCCTGCCGACTCGGCGGAGAGCTCCTCCAGGGTGCCGGCCCGCTTCAGCTCCCCCTGCTGCAGGATGGCCACGCGGTCGCACACCGACTCCACCTCGGAGAGGATGTGGGAGCAGATGAAGACGGTCGTCCCCCGGGCTTTGAGGTCGAGCACGATGTCCCGGAAGTCGCGCCGGGCCACGGGATCGAGGTTCGACGTGGGCTCGTCGAGGATCAGCAGCTCGGGGTCGTTGAGCAGCGCCTGCCCCAGCCCCAGGCGCTGCAGCATGCCCTGGGAGTACTCGGAGATCTTCCGCTCGGCGGCCTCCGCCAGTCCCACCGTCTCCAGCCGTTCCATCGCCTGCCGCGACGAGTCCTCCGCCGCCATGCCCAGCAGGCCGCCGTGGAACTCGAGCAGCCCCCGTCCGCTGTAGTAGCCCGGCAGGTCCACCGACTCCGGCAGGTATCCGAGCCTCTGTCTCGCCTCGGTGCAGGTGACGGGTCTGTCGAAGACGAAGGCGGTCCCCGTGCCGGGGCGGATGAAGTTCAGCAGCAACTGGATGGTGGTGGACTTGCCGGCGCCGTTGGGACCGAGGAAGCCGAAGACCTCGCCGGCCTGCACTTCCAGGTTCAGTCCGCGCAGGGCGACGGTGCCGCCCTTGTAGGTCTTGCCGAGGTCCTCGGTGCGGATGACGGCCATGGGCGGGAGGCTCTACTGGGCCAGCGGCTCGAGCAGCTGCCGCAAGTCGTCCTCCATGCCCGGACCGTACCCGACCTGGATCGACTCCACGAGACCCTCCCGGTTGACCACGACCTGGGCCGGGATGCCGCCGACGCCGAAGAGGGCGCCGATGACGAAGTCCTGGTCCGCCACCACGGGGAAGGTGTAGCCGTTCTGGTCGAGGAACTCCCGCACTTGCTCCGGGTCCTCGCCCAGGTTGACGGCCAGGATCTCCACGCCCCGTCCGCCGAACTCCTCGTGGACCTCCTGCAGCCCCGGCATGGCCAGCAGGCAGGGGCCGCACCAGGTGGCCCAGAAGTCGAGGACCACCACCTTGCGCCCCCGGAACTCGGAGAGCACGATCGGCCTCCCCGTCAGGTCCGCCGCCGAGAAGTCGGGCGCCTCGCTGCCCTCCCGGAGGTCTCCGAGCTGGCCCGAGACGGGGGATCCGGCGCCGACTCCCTCGATCTTGACCTGGTGGTGGATCGCCGCGGTGCCGATGGCGAGGAGGACTCCGAGCACGATCCACATCACGGACCTTCCATCCCCCATCTCACGATCTCATCTTCCGGCCTTCGGGGTCGTAGAGAGGCTCCCTGGCGACCGTCGCCGCCAGGCGCTCCCCGAAGTATAGCACCTCCACCTTCGTCCCGACCTTGCAGAACTCGACCGGCAGGTAGCCGCAGACGATGCCGCGGCCGATGGAGTGGCCGTAGTTGGCGCTGGTCACGTAGCCGAGGACGTCGCCGCCGTGGAGGATCGGCTCCTTGCCGACGACCACCGCCGAGGGGTCGTCCAGGGTCATGCAGCACAGCCGCCGTTCCACCCCCCGGGCGCGGACCCGCCGCAGCGCCTCCCGGCCGGTGAAGTCGCCCTTCCCCATGCTCACCGCGAAGCCGAGGCCCGCCTCGAAGGGGTTGTGCTCGGTGTGGATCTCCTGGCCCCAGAGGCGGTGGCCCTTCTCCAGGCGCAGCGAGTCGAAGGCGCCGCCGCCGGCGGCGATCACCCCGAGGGGCTGACCCGCCCGCCAGAGGATGTCCCAGAGCCGCGGGCCCTGCTCGAAAGGGGCGTAGATCTCCCAGCCGAGCTCGCCCACGTAGGAGATCCGCAGGGCGAGAGCGGGGATCTCGGCGATGGTCAGCCGCCGGGCGCCCAGGTACGGGAACGCCTCGTCGCCCAGGTCCTCCCCGCAGAGGCGGCTCAGCAGGCCGCGCGCCCGCGGCCCCCACAGGCCGATGCAGCAGTACGCCGCCGAGACGTCCTCCACCCGGGCCGAGCCGTCCCCCGGCAGGTGGGCCTCGATCCAGCCGAGGTCGTGGAGACCCATGGCGCCGCCGGTGATCACCAGGAAGCGCTCCTCCTCCAGGCGCGTCACCGTCAGATCGCACTTGATGCCGCCCCGGGGCGTGAGCATGGCCGTGTAGGTGACGGCGCCGGCCGGCCGGTCCACCTGGTTGGCGGCGAGGCGTTGAAGCGCCCGCAGCGCGCCCGGACCGGTCACCTCGAACTTGGCGAAGGGGGTCAGGTCGAAGAGGGCCGCCCGCTCCCGCGTGGCCACATGCTCGGCGGCCACCACCGGCGACCACCCCACCGCCTCCCAGCCGGACCGCCGCTCACCCGTCACCTCCAGCGATTCGAGCAGGCCGGCGTTCGACTCGTACCACTGGGGCCGCTCCCATCCCGCGCTCTCGAAGAACACGGCCCCCAGCTCGCGCTGGCGGGCGTGGAAGGGCGTCAACCGCAGATCCCGGGGGCTGGCGATCTGCTGCCGCGGGTGGATGATGTCGTAGACCTCGCGGTACTGCTGGGCCGCCCGGGCCCGCACGTAGGGGCGCGTATGCGCGTGGGGGTGGAAGCGGCGGATGTCGCACTCCCGCAGGTCGACGCCCGGCTCGCCGTGGACCAGCCACTCCGCCACCGCCTGGCCGACGCCCCCGGCGTGGGTGATCCACACCGCCTGGGCCGACCAGAACCCCCGCAGCTGGGGCGACTCCCCGAGGACGGGGAAGCCGTCGGTGGTGAAGGAGAACAGGCCGTTGAGCCGGCGGGTCAGCTCCGCGCCCCTCAGGCAGGGGAGGATCTCGCCCGCCGCCGCCAGGCCCTTCTCGAAGTGCCGGGCCGGGAAGGGCCTCTCGGCGGGCGGCAAGGAGGTCTCCCCGTGGGCGGGGATGTCGCCGGCGTCGACGAGGAGCGGCTCGTGCTGGTAGGAGCCGATGCCGTAGCACTCCCCCACCTGTCGGAAGTACATCTCCTCGTCCTGGTGGCGCAGGATCGGCTGCGACACCTCCTCGACCGCGCCGGCCAGCTCCGGCAGCGGCGCCGTGACGGCGTAGAGATGCTGCATCGGCGACAGCGGGATCGGGACCCCGGCCATCCCGCCGAGCTTCGGCGCCCAGATCCCGGCGGCGGCGACGACCACGTCGGTGCGGATCTCACCATGGCTGGTATGGACGGCGGTGATCCCCCCGCCGGAGAGGCCGAAGCCGGTGACCGTCACCCCGCCGTGGAAGGAAGCCCCGCTGCGCTGCGCCTCCCGCGCCATCGCCTCGCCCGGCCGGGTGGCCCGGGTCTGGATGTCGGAAGGCACGTGGAGCGCCCCGAGGATGCGGTCCGAGAGCATGGGGATCAGCTCGCGGGTCTCGCCCGGGTCGAGCAGATGGGACTCGAGGCCCCAGCTCGCGGCGTAGCCGTGCCGGCGCTTGAGGTCCGTGAGCCGCTCGGGGGTCCACGCCACCTCCAGGCTGCCCACGCTCCGGGCGCAGGGCTCGCCGTCCAGCTCGAGGCGGGTGAAGAGGTCCACCGTGCGGCGGGCGAAGGCGGTCATCGTCTTCGAGGGGTTGACCTGGAAGACGAGGCCCGGCGCGTGGGAGGTGGAGCCGCCGGTCTCGAACAGCGGCCCCTGGTCGAGGACGACCACGTCCCGCCACCCGAGCCGGGTCAGGTGGTACGCCACGCTGCACCCGGCGATGCCGGCGCCGACGACGACGGTCCGGGCGTGGGTCGGGAGGGGGGTGGGCATGTGTCCTGCCCTTAGAAGGCTTCGCGGGCGGCCACCCGGAGCCCCTAGAGCGGCCGGTGACTATCCAAATTTGCGCGGGAAGTTCAGGAGGGGTAATCCAGCACGTGGGCCCACTTCGCCAAGTGACCGGCTTCTCCACGAAGAGAGGGTTGCACACCCCAGACTTGACCTGCCCGCCGAAGACGGCCAATGAGGGAGGCGAGGTCCGTTTTCCGGATATCGTCGCGTTCACGCAGGCGTGCCAGCAAGAAATGGAATCGGCACCTCTTGGCTGCGGCTGGAGTTTGGGATTGGCGTGCAGCGGTCGGCCTAGAGAAGTGCATATCGCCAAATGAAGAGAAGTCGTCGAGAGAGGTGGACACAATACCCTTACAGACAGAGCAGTCGCAGACCTTGGCATGGAAATCACTAGGGCTTCTAATCCCCAATGCGTCGAATGCCCGCTCGATCGCTGGCACACCTAAACGTCTGGCCAATGGAGGAAGGTAATACCGCACCATCGGGATCGACTGTCCGATAACCGGGACTACGTTCTTCTGCTCACCGTAGCCTATGCCGTGACTTACGCCAGTCATACCCCACTTGCTAAGCAACAAACTGAACAGACCGCCATGCATGGCATGAACCTCCAATCTGTCGGAGAGCGTCTGGACAAGCCTCCTGTAGGACCTCAAGGTACTCTCGTCAGCCGAGTCTTCATAGAATCCGCTGAACCAAAGCCACACTCCTGACACTCCCGTGTCCGGAATCTCCTGAGTCAGGCGATCCACCGTGACCGAGTCAGAAAGATGACTCGAGTCCGCGCAGAGAACTCCGTGCACAGGAACATCTGCCCCAAGATCAAGGGTGGCGGTTGTCCTCATCAGGTCCAGGTTAGCCCTCAGCCAATCAGTAGAGCTACTTGGCTCGATATAGAAGTAAGGAGCGAATATCGCGGCCGGCAGGGGCGCACCACTCAGGTAGTCCCTTAGCTCCTCGTCCTTCTCCAATTCCCCAACCATCCGGGTCAGCTGATAACGGGCCACACTCTCGCAGAAAGAAGCTTGAGCAGAGCCGATGAGCGAATTTGGCGATACAGCTCTGCTGTTCGCGACAGCTTCTGTGAGGGGTCCCTGCAACTCCTCTGCAAGCCTGCGATACGACCGCTTGAAATCCCGAACTTTTCCCCCAGACTTCCGGGTTTGATCAGACTTAATCCAATCGAGGTCATGCCGTACTGTTCCGATCATCGGGTCGACGTAGGCACCATATGCATACGTCATTGGATCAACGTATAGGCGCGTACTCTTGGTACCCACCCTTAGCAAGAGGCTTGCTGTTGCCCCCGGGGTTGCCTCAAAAAGATTAGCTCCAACAATGAGCCCATCCAAGAAGCGCTCCAGTTTGACCACATATTCCTTCTCTGCGTGGCTCCCTAGGCGAATCACAACTTGTGGGGAGATAGAAGTCATACTTAGGGGTCCTTAGACATAAGGGACAAGTAGTGCTCACGATAGTGCCGTCTCAGGACGGAAGAAGGACGTGCAGGAAGGACTTCCCGACAGCGCGTTGCTTGCACAGCAAGCAGGCCTAGGCCGTATTCGTCCAAGAGTCCTTGCTCCACAACCCGCGTCACATCTGCAGGCACCGCTATGTAGACGAGATCGGAGCAGAGTTGGTATAGTAGTGCCTGTTCAAACGCACGGGCCCATTTCTTGAGTTTGAGCTCCACTGCTATAGTTCGGTCGGTTTGGGATGAATAGCCATACATGTCAATTCGGTACTCAAAGAAGGGAACTTCTGTTCTTTGTAAGCGAAATGTCCGGTTGCGGAGATACCGAGCCACCAACAGAACAAGATCCTGTTCGCGGCTAAAGTTCTGGATTGCGAGTCTGGTGGTCATGAATTACATCACTCTGTCGGAGGAGGACAGCATTGCAGGAAAAGAAAGTCACAATCAGCAGTGCAGTAGGAATGAGGGACCATTGGAGAGCAGGTTCAGGGATCGTGATGCCTTGGATCGTACGGAAGACACCAAGAAGTCCGAGACAGGTGGCCTCCCAGAGGCTCAAGCATAGGACGTTCCAGCTCAACAGTCGGGCCCAAAGAGACCAGCGAAGGCGAGCTCGATAGACTTGGTTATAGTCGGCAAGGGCGTTGATGTCCGAGTGCACAAATTGGTGAATGGCCTCGCGGAATGCATCGCTGCGGACAGGATCAACGGGACGCTCGGTGTAAGACTCTGGCGAGACGATTCGAGGCACACCCTGTGCTCGCTGAATGACGGGGGCGAGCTGCTCTTCCATTGCTGTTGCAACTCTCCGCATCATTCGGTCAAGGATCTGATCGGTATCACCAATAGTTCTCTTAAAGGGAGCGGTGCGGTCGCTGTAGCGATAGAGCCCAGCTAGAGAGAGAGGTAGGAGAAGCCCATGGACACTCAGGACCCAAGCGAAGAGGTCTTGCTGCATCACCGGTTGCGTCGACCCAGAACGGCGTCGATGATTTCAGACTCGGTGGTCATATCGGGGAACTTACGGTACACATGGCGCAAAAGGTCACGAAGTGAGTGGCCGCTGTATTTCGATTTGACTCGCCGGATACCATCGACAGCCTGAGCGAACTCAGGATTGCTGAGTAGTCTCTCGACACGTTCCTTGCCTTTGGCCGTTAAGGTAAAGCGACGTTCCTCGAAGGAATCGGCTCTGGGCTCTCCGACCCCTAGTTCATCAAAACCTCCCATCAAGTCCTCGAAACTGAGTCTGCGAATGTCCGTACTCTCGGTTAGAGTCGACTCAGCACCTCCCTCGGCTCGAATGAGGCCAAGGTTTTCCAATAGCTCAAGATCATCGTAGAGAGTCGGCGAGTATGGACCAGCTTTGTAAGGTTCGAAGCCGAAACCCGGTGCACCGGGGCGTATGTTCTCCTCCCGATCCAAGAGAAAGAGATACTTCTGGAGACGGGTGATCCCACTTACTGTGCCCGAGCGCTTGGGGTCTTCGTCAAGGCCGACCAATAGGAGCAGCAATTCCCTATTGCTGATCATATGGATTTCCTCCCATCAGGTGGTGAATGTGAAACAGTTTGAAGGCCTTGCGTATCCTGTGAGGAAGGGGTGGTCGGGGACTGTATGGGTCAATGAATCGGCGTCGGGCCTAGCCCAGAGGGAGTGTGGCGGCCCATTTTGGGAATAAAGGCGGGCGATTGGACCGGGTCAACCTTCAGTGGGGCAGTCGCGCCGTGAAGGAAGGGGGTAGGGAAGATGGGCAGCAGAAGCGGGCCAAGGCCGGGGAAGAGATGAGCGAGGTGGCAAGCGGAGAGTGCTTGGGGGTGCATCCTTGACAGGAAGACGGGCAGCCTATACAGCAGGAGAGGTGGAAGGAGCTCCGAATGAGGATTACTTGGGACCGCAGCGACGACGAGGTCATCGCCACCCTGCAGGACGTGGTGGCCATCGAGAGCGTCAACCCCTCGCTGCCCGGGGGCCGGGACGGGGAGGGGGGGATGGTGGAGTACCTCTCCGCCTTCTTCGAGGGCCTTGGACTGCCGGTGGAGTTGTCAGAGGCGCTGCCGGGCCGGCACAACCTCGTGGCCACCCTCGAGGGGCAGGACCCGGACCGCGCCGTGCTCTTCGAGTGCCACATGGACACGGCCTCCGTCGAGGTCATGACCATCCCGCCTTTCGAGCCCCACATCCGCGACGGCCTCATGTACGGACGGGGCTCGGCCGACACCAAGGCCGGGGGCGTGGCCATGATGCACGCCATGAAGCGGCTGGTGGAGGCGGGGGTGAAGCCGCCGCGGACGATCCTCTACGCCGGCTCGGTGGACGAGGAGTACCTCATGCGGGGGGCGCGCCACCTCGCCCCCCGGATCGACGTGGACGCCGCCGTCATCGCCGAGCCGACGGACCTCGCCGTGATCCGCGGCCACAAGGGGGTGGTCCGCTTCCACGTCGCCGTCCAGGGGAAGGCGGCCCACAGCTCCAAGCCGTATCTCGGGGTCAACGCCATCTCCGGTATGGCGCGGCTGGTGACCCGCCTCGAGGAGGTGATCGGCGCCGACTACGCCTCCCGGGAGGACCCCCTCCTCGGCCATCCGACGATGAACATCGGCGTCATCGAGGGGGGCATGCAGGTCAACTTCGTGCCCGACCGCTGCCGCATCGACGTCGACGTGCGCATGATCCCCGGGCAGACAGCCGACGGGGTGACGGCCCAGTTCGCCGCGGTCATCGCCGAGGAGGAGGGCGTCGACGCCGTCCTGGAGGATCCCTACATCACCCTCGCCGCCGTCGGCACCGCCGAGGAGGAGGAGATCGTCCGGAGCGCGGCCGCCGCGTGCCGGGAGGTGCTGGGAGAAGCGGTGATCGGCGGCGTGCCCTACGGCACCGACGGCAGTCCCTTCGCCGACCGCGGGGTGCCGACGATCATCCTCGGGCCGGGCAGCATCGACCAGGCCCACGGCGCCGTGGAGTGGGTCGAGTGCGGGCAGGTGACGCAGGCGGTGGACGTGTACCAGCGGATCATGCTGAGCCCGGGGTGACCCGGCTGCGGCGCCGGCTCGTTCGGGACCTGACGAATCGCCGCGCCCGCCGCAGCGCCAGAGAGAGCCCGGTCCACACCATCAGCGTCGCCGCCAGCGAGAACAGACCCGCGAGCCACTGGCCTACGAGCCCCCAGTACTCCCCGGTGTGGGCGTAGCGCAGGAACTGCCGTGCGCGGCGGCGGGGCAGGTCATCGGCGAAGGACTCCCAGTCGTGCACGCCTCCGGTGGCCGCGTCGACGGTGAGCCAGCCGGTCTTGTGGGGCTGACCCTCTCGGCCCGTCCGCACCTCCACCCGCACCTCGCGATCCCCGGGGCGCGGCAGGTTCAGGATCAAGCTCCGCCAACCCGGGGCCCACCTCTCGGCCGTCGCCAGAACGGCCCCGAGGTCTGCATCCGGGGAGCCCGCTCCGGGCCCGTCCGGGGCCGCCGGATCCTCCGCTCCAACAACTCGAGCGGGCCAGGCTTCCGCGGGGATGGCCCTCCCGACGACCGGGTCGAGGCGATCGGCCACCGAGGGGTAGGAGGTGGTCATCCCGGTCACGGCGATCACCGCGAGGGGCAGGACCGACCAGATCCCCACCACCCGGTGCCAGTTGAGGTGGCGCCGGGCGCCTCTCGCCCGCGGCCGCAGGAGGAGCACGGCGGCCAGGGACCTCTTCGAGAGGGGGCGCGGGATCCACAGAACCGGCCCCGTGAGCAGGAGGAAGAGGAAGGCCGCGTTGACGGCCCCCGTCACCGCGCGACCCGTCCGGACCGAGGAGCCCGAGAGGTTGAACCACCGGTGCCAGCCGCGAACGTCTTGGAAGAAGCCCTCGAGGGCGCCGGGTCCGAGTCCCAGCACCCGCCCGGTGTAGGGATCGACGCGGGCGTAGAGGTCACGCCCTTCGTAGACGCGTACAGCCGAGCGCGGGTCCGAAGCATACTGCAGCGAGGTCGCCGCCAGTCCCGCCGCCTGGACGATCGCCTCCGGTGGCAGCCGGGCGGATCCGTCCTGCACCTCGACCCGCCAGCGCCCCTCGGCGACCCCCAGGGCGGTCTCTTCCAGTGAGAGGATGACACCGGTGGCGGCCAGCATGAAGACCACCGCTCCGGCGGCCGACGCCACCGAGAGGTGCAGCCAGAAGACGATCGTGCGGATCACGCCGATCCGCCGCCTTCAGTCAAGGGTCACGTAGCGCTCGAACCGGGCGACCTCGCCCTCGTCCACGTACTTCCCGATCTCCCGCCGGAACTGGTCGAGATCGGTGTAGGGACGGTACTCCTCGAACTCGTGGGCCATCCGCTCCGTCATCCCCGGGACCGCCATGAGCTGCTCGCGGGTGGCGCTGTTCAGGCCGATCGGCACGTACACGTACCGCGCCAGGCGCTCGACCTCGTCCTCGTCGACGTACTTCCCGATCTCCCGGCGGAACTCGTCCATGTCCTCGTAGGGGCGGTACTCCTCGAACTCATGGGCCATCCGTTCGCCCACGCCGGGAATCAGCAGGATCTCTTCGCTGGTCACGTCGTTGAGATTGATCGGCAGCCAGAGCCCGTCGTAGGCGGCCAGCGCCGCCTCGCCGCCGATCGCTGCCGACAGCGCCGCGTGGAAGTCCGAAGCCGTCAGGTAGGGGCGGCCGCCGGCGAGAGCCGCCGCGGCCTCGGCGGTGACTCCCGGGGCCGAGGCGAGCTGGTCTTCCGAGGCGAGGTTGGGGTTGATGAGGTCGGACGCGGCAATCGCGGGATCGGACGAGGCCGCGGGTTCGGACTCGGCGGAGTCGTCGGTTCCGCCGCATCCGAGGGAGAGGAGGGGGATGAGTACAAGGGCGGGGAATCCTCCGCGGTTCCGGAACATGCCTGTCTCCGCTCTTTCGATGGGGTTGGTCTTGTGGACAGCGGCCGGACGGCCGCCAGGCGCTAAGGTATCGCCACCGGTTGATCGCACAATGCCCACGGTTGTGCGGACCCACAGCGACGGCCGGAGGTGTCGCCGACTCCCCCGCGGATCCGGAGAGCGGGTCAGGTACCGGCAGGTGTGGCGATCGTCTCAGCGCCGCGGTGGAGCGGGTCGAGTACCGGCTGGTGACTCAGGCGGCGGACGTGTACCAGCGGGTCATGCCGGGCCCGCGGTGACCCTCTTGCGGCGCACGGTCCGCTCGGCCAGCAGCTCCGGGTCGGGGGCCGGCAGGCCGGCGGTGAAGGGCTTGAAGACGCAGCCGGCGGCCAGCTCCAGGGGCGGCGCCGACAGGTCCTGCCGGTAGAACCGGGACGAGGGGAAGAGGTCCCCCGGGTAGGTGAAGTTCTCCAGGGTCGCCAGCTCCACGCAGATCGAGCCCCCGACGGCGCTCTCCAGCATGCCCCCGATCCACACGGGGATGCCCGCGTCCCGGGCCATGTCGTGGACGGCCACGGCGTTGCTCAGGCCGCCGATGCGGCCCGGCTTGATGTTGATGTAGCGGCAGGCCCCGACGCGGATCGCCTGCTCGGCGGAGCGCGGGCCGACGATGCTCTCGTCGAGGCAGATGGGGGTCTCGATCCGCTTCGCCAGCTCGGCGTGATCGAGCACGTCGCAGTAGTGGAGGGGCTGCTCGATGAAGGCCAGTCCGAGGCCGTCGATGGCCTGGAAGAAGGGCAGGTCGTCCAGGCTGTACCCGGAGTTGCAGTCGATGTGGAAGGTCGTCCGGGGGAAGGTCCCGGTGACGAGGCGCAGCATCTCCAGGTCCCATCCCGGGGCCACCTTGAGCTTGACCCGCGGGAAGCCGGCGTCGACGGCCTTCTGGATGTTGCCGAGGAGCATGTCGTACGAGTCCTGGATGCCGAAGTCGGCGCCGGCCGGCACGTCGCGGGTCCGTCCGCCCAGCAGCCGGTGCAGGGGCGTCCCGGTGATGCGGCTCTGCAGCGTCCACCAGCCGATCTCGATCGCCGCCTTGGCGAAGCTGTTGCCCTTGAAGATCGCCAGCCGCTCGTTCAGCTCGGCGGCGGTCTCGTACTCGCGGCCCACCACCCAGAGGCCCATCACCTCCGAGACGTGGTAGAACACCGAGCCGGCGCTCTCGTTGAGATAGGTGGGCGCGAAGAAGCAGGTGCTCTCCGACCAGGCCTCGTGCTCGCCGCTGGTGAAGCGGACAAGGACGGAGTGGATGTCGGCGTCCTCGCCGTAGGCCGTGCGCCAGGGATAGATCAGGGGCATGACCACGTAGTGGACGTCCAGCTCGTCGATCCTCATCAGCTCACTCCCGCTCCAGGGCTTTCCCGGCGTACCGCCGGATGTGGTGTCCGGGAGGATGGTAGAAGCGGGCCACCTCCGTCACGATCTCCTCTTTGCGCCGCATCCATTCCCTTTCCGGCAGGGTGAGCACAATGTCCTCCACGTCGTGGGGCCCTATCCGCCAGTGGCCGCACACGGCCCCGGTCAGCTCTCCGTCGATGAGCAGGTAGGCGAGCACTTCCAGCCCTTCGAAGCGCTCCTTCAGCTCGGCCGTGTGGGGGAGGACCAGGGGGTCTCCCCGGTGCAGGAGGAATACGCCCGCCTCCAATGGGGCGGGTTCCAGGTCGCGGTCCCCATCGCAGGTCCACCCTTCTCCCAGGCCATCCACTCGAAGGGGCGGGGTCCCTTCCTCCTCCAATCGGGTCAGCACCGCCGCCAGCCCTCGCGCGGTGAATCCCGACCAGATCCTCAGCTCCTGGAAGGTGGCGAAGACGTGGGCCTGGAGAAAGCGCCGGATCACCGTCATGGCCGCTTCTTCCCAGGACCGCCGCTCCAGGTCGACCCGCGGAAGGGCCGAGTCCAGCCTGGACCAGAGCCGGTCCCAGCCGCTGTCGCTCTGGTCCTCGAAGACCAGGAACGCCTCCTGAAGCCGATGCAGCACCGGCATCAGCTGCTTGTGCTGGATCTTCATCTCCTGCCGCAGCTGGCGCGGGGACAGCCCGTCGTGGTAGCCCAGGACTTCGAGGACTCGCTCCTGCAACCTGCTGAGGGATTTCAGCGGCCGGCGGAAGGCCGCGGCGTAGAGCTCGAAGTCGGCGGCCAGCACGTAGCCGATCCGGCCGCCGGAGAACCGGCCCTTCAGCAGCTCCTGGCGGGCCCGCAACCCATCGGCCAGCTCCCGGTCGTCCCCGCGGCAGCGGTGCATCAGCCGCGGCGGCGCGCCCGGCATGTCCCGGGCCACGGGAGTCACCGGCTGCAGTCTGCGGACCAGGTCGACGTACTCCCCCTCGTCGCGGGCCGGCGACAGCAGGCCGTGGCGCCTCAGGCGGTGGGCGAGGATCGATTCCTTTTGCATCGGCGGGCTACCGCTTCACGGCGATGATCCCGAGCATCGACGGCGGGGGACAGGAACGCGCCGCGAGGGGCGCCCCTCCTCGGGATCGGTCCCGAGGAGACAGGGTTCCTCCGAGAGGCCCGGCGTCCGTCACTTGGGGCGGCCAGAGGTCTTCAGGGACGGCACATCCGGCCCATGGCCGCCGTCGAGGATGTCCTGAACCTCGGCATGACTCAGGCCGTAGGCATCGGCCAACTGGGCGACGGTGTGGCCCTTCATCCCGTACGCCCTGCGGATCTTGCGGTTCCGCCTCGCCCGCTCCCTGTCCCGTCTATCCTGGCGGATGGCGGTCCACGCGGTCAGCAGGAGCTCAATCAGGAAGGCCCATACCATCTACTTCACCCTCTGCAGGGTATCCGCGTCGGGACCGGAGAGTGGACCTGCCTTGATCGGCCCGGGGATCACCTGTCGCGGAAGCCCCTGCCGTCCAGGATCTTCCGCGCGTACCGCTCGACGCGGGCCTGGCGTGTCTTCGCCTGCCTGGCGCCCGAGAAGTAGAGGTTGTACTCCCGCTGGCGCCCGGGGGTGAGCGCCTCGAAGGCCGCCTTCAGCGCCGGGTCCCGGTCCAGGCGGCTCTGCAGCTCCGCGGCCAGGACGGGCTCGGGGGCCGGTCCCACCTTCAGGCCCGCCTCCTCGACGGCGACGGCCTCGTCCACGTATGCCGCGACCGTGCCGGCCAGGCGGGCCACGTCCCCGACCGAGGTGAAGCGGATGCGGCGGGCCGAGCGCGAGTTCGGCCCCTGGTCCTCCAGAACGCCTTCGGGGTCCTTCAGCAGGGCGCCCTTGAAGAACATGAGGGCCAGGAACGCCTTCATCTCCTGGAGGATGACGATGTTCCGGCCCTCGTGGCTGTAGCAGGGCTTGCGCCACTTGATCTCCTCGGTCAGACCGCGGCCGAGCAGGATCGGCCGCAGGCCGGCGATCTCCTGCGGCCACATGTCGGACCGCCGGATGCAGGCATCGACCTCGGGGTTCATGCCGTCGCCTTGCGCACGATGTCCGAGAGTCGGGCCTCGGTTGCATCGTCCAGCTCCCTGAAGAACCAGGCGCAGCCCATGAGGCGGTCGGGGGCGCCCTCCTCGACGGAGAGGTTCACCTTCTCGGTGAGGCCGAAGGTCATGTAGCCTTCATCCGCCCGGAAGAAGCAGAGCACGGGTCCGTCCAGGGCGTATCCCGGCATGCCGTACCACACCCTGGGCTTGAGCTCCGGCACGCTCCGCCGGATGAGCGCGTGGAGGCGCTCGCCCATGCCCCGGAAGGGCTCCGGCATGGCGGCGATCTTGTCGAGCACCTCGGCCTCGCCATCAACCTTCTTCTTCGCCTTGCGCGCCATCGATCCTTTACCGGGCCCGGCGGAAGTGCATGGTGTGCGTCTGCGTCTCCTGCCCGCTGCCCGGGAACATCGACCAGGTCTGGGACATCTCGTCCCCCCCGTCGAAGGCGATCGATACGCCGTTCATGTGCGGCACCTCCTCCGATTCGAGGGAGCCCTTCACCAGCTCGAAGGTCAGCACCCCCTCCTCGGAGCTGGTGAGGCTCATCTGCGGCTGGTTGGCCAGGGCGCAGTAGTGGGTCATCGACAGCTTGCCGCCGCGGTCGTGGTAGACGGAGATCATCTCCTTCGGCGTGTCCGGGAAGCTGCGCTCGACGACGACGCTGCCATTGGCCGCGACGCGGTACTCGGCGGCGGTCCGCATCTCCTCCTGGCCCTCGGCTTCCTGGCCCTCCTGCGCGCTGGCTATAACCCAGCTGCCGGCGAGCCCTTTCAAAAGCTCCAGCTCCGGCGAGCCGACGTAGGGCCCCCCGTGCGCCTCGCCGCCCTCCTCGGCGGCGGCGAGAGGGAAGGCGGCGATAGCAACGAGGGCGGCGAGTGCGGTTCTCATCGAATGCGTCCTTTTCTTCGGAGTGGTCACTGCAAGGCCCCGAATATACGCCGCCGCGGCCGTAGCGCATCGATCCGGGGCGGCCTATGTTCCGGCGCCACCACACCCGGAGAACTGCACATGCGCATCGGCATCGCGGGCGTCCACTACGGCCACATCGGCGGCATGATCCAGTCCGCCATGCAGGCATCCAACGGCGAGATCGTCGGCCTGGTCGAGGAGGATGACGCCCTCTGCGCGCGCTACCCATCGATCCCCCGCTTCGCCACCCTCGATGAGATGATCGACCGCGCCCGGCCGGAGTTGATCCTCGAAGGCCTGATCCACCACGAGAAGACCGCCCTCGTGGAGACCTGCGCCGGCGCCGGCATTCACCTGCTCCTCGACAAGCCGTTGTGCCGCACCCTCGACGACTGGGAGCGCATGCGCCGCGCCGTCGCCGCCGGCTCGATCCACGCGACCATGTGGTTCACCTCGCGCAGCTATCCGCCGTTCATCGCCCTGCGCCAGGCCGCTCTCGACGGGGAGCTGGGGACGATCGTCAGCCTCGTCTCCACCCACCCCCACAAGATCACCCGCGCCGGGGCCCCCGCCTGGTACTTCGACCCGCAGCGGTACACGGGGGCCTTCCACGACCTCGCCTGCCACGGCGTCGACCAGGTGCGCTGGCTCACGGGTGCCGAGTGCGTCGGCGTCCACGCCCTCGTCACCTGCAAGCGGTTCACGGACGAACCGCGCCTGGAGGACCACGTGCAGGCCTCCTTCGAGTTGTCCGACGGCTCGCTGGCCACCGTCACCGCCGACTGGCTCACGCCCCAGGCCTCGCCCGCCTTCGGCGACACCCGCTTCATCATCATGGGCACCCATGGCTCCGCGCACCTGCGCGCCTACGCCGACGACCACCTGCTCATCGCCACCAACGAGGGCGAGCCGTACACACCCGACCTGCCCGAGGGCCGCAGCGGTGAGTTCGTCACCGACCTGATCGACGCGATCGAGGGCGGCGGCGAGCTGTTCATATCCACCCGTTCCGTCTTCGCCACGGCCCAGGCCTGCCTGCTGGCCCAGGAGTCGGCCCGGCAGGGGGGCGCGTTCCTCTCCATTCCGTCGTTTGCGCTACAGGAGCATCGATGACCTTCCCCCGGCTGATCTTCAATTCCGACGGCGACTCGACGACGTACATCGCCTTCGAGCCGCCGATCACGCCGGAGCAGGCCTGCCGCGACATCGAGGAGATCGCCGGCACCAGCGTGGAGGTCTTCTGCAACTCCATGGGCCGCGGCGACGAGACCTTCTCGCACCCCACCGAGTTCGGGGACATCTACGGCACCGGCGTCACCGAGTGGCCCCAGGCCGAGGGACTGGAGTACGTGCGCTGGATGGCCGACAGCACCCGGGCCCTGCTCGACCAGGGCGTCAACATCATCGAGCTGCTGGCGGCGCGGGCCCACGAGCGGGGTATGCAGTTCTGGCCGGCCCTGCGGATGAACGACATCCACGAGGACGACACCGGCCGCTGGAGCGCTTTGCGCAGCACCTTCAAGAAGGAGCACCGGGAGCTGCTGATCGGGTCGCCCTACCCCAAGGTCTCCGGGTACCGCGGCTACCGGCAGGACGACTTCACCTGGGCCTTCGACTTCGCCCGCGACGAGGTGCGCGACCGCAAGCTCGGCCTGATCCTGGAGACCTGCGAGCGCTACGACGTGGACGGCTTCGAGATGGACTTCCAGCGCGGACGCTGGTACTTCAAGCAGGGAAGAGAGGCCGAGGGCCTGCCGCTGATGACCGACTTCGTGCGCAAGGTCCGGGCCGGCACCGCGGAGATCGCGCAGAAGAAAGGGCGGCCGTTCACGCTGATGCTGCGGGTGCCGCCGACCCGCCGGCGCTGTCTGGAGACCGGGCTGGACGTGCCCACCTGGATCCGGGAGGAGCTGGCCGACCTGTTCATCCCCATGGACAACGCCTACCTCGACATGGGGGCCGAGATCGCCGGCTTCAGGGAGCTGGCCGAGGGGACCTCCTGCCGCATCGGCGGCGGCCTGGAGCGCTTCTCCAAGCTCTACGGCTACGCCGGCAACGACATGCTCTACGCCGCGGCGTCGAGCTTCTGGCATCAGGGGGCCAGCTGCATCTACCTGTTCAACTACGACTGCCACCGGCTGCCGAGGACCGGCAGCGAGTGCTACACCCCGGACGAGGTCCAGCTGCTGCGCGAGATCCACGACCCGCAACGGATCGCCCGCAGGAACAAGCGCTACACCGTGAGCGTGGACATGCAGCTGAACACGCCCGACCAGGGCGGGGAGATGCCCCTGCCGTACGAGATCGCCGAGGCCGGCCGGAGCCAGGAGTTCTCGATCGTCGTGGGGGACGATGTCGAGTCCGCGCGGCGGGAGCAGACCCTGGCCGATACCTGGCTGCGGATCACCCTTCGAGAGTGGGACCCCGCCCTGGTGGAGGCATCGGTCTCCCTGAACGGCCGACTCCTGGAGTCGGGACACCGGATCGAGCTGCCCTCCAGCACGACCGTGACCTTCCGCGACGTGCCGGTCGCACAGGGAACCAACTCAATCGAGATCGCCCTCGACCGGACAGACGGTCAGGACGGCCTGCGTATCGAAGGGATCGAGCTGGTCATCGCCTATTCGTGAGGGAACCCATTGAAGATAACCGAGGTCAAGACCGCGGAAGTGCGCATGAAGATCGACGGCCAACCCCGCTACCTCTACCACTACGTCCGCGTCCACACCGACGAGGGCATCTACGGCACCGGCGAGGCCAGCCACGTCGACGGCGGCTGGCGCGGCTCCACCCGGACCATGGCCGACCGGCTCATCGGCAAGGACCCGCGCGACGTGGATGCCCTCTTCGAGGAGATCCGCCGCGACTACATCTTCCGGGGCGGCATGGCCGGACTGGCGATCTCGGCGCTGACCGGTATCGAGATCGCCCTCTGGGATCTGGCCGGGAAGGCCCAGGGCGTGCCCGTCTACCGGCTACTTGGGGGCAGGTTCCGCGACCGGGTGCGCCTCTACGTGGACAGCGCCCACTCCGACTACAGGCAGCGCGCCGAGGAGGTGCGGGCGGAAGGGTTCACCGCGATCAAGTTCGACCTCGACGACGCCGGCCACCCCGAGAAGCTCGATCCCTGGAACTGGTCGGTGGCCCCCGCCGAGCTGGACGACCTGGTGGACCGGGTGCACCGGATCCGCGAGGCCGTCGGCCCCCGCATGGACCTGGCCATCGATCTGCACGGGCGCTACGACGCCACCGCGGGGATGAAGTTCGCCCACGCTTTCGAGGACCTGAACCTGATGTGGCTCGAGGAGCCGGTGCCGCCGGAGAACATCGACGCCCTCAAGCGCATCACCGACTCGAGCCGCACCCCGATCTGCGCCGGCGAGAACGCCTACCTGCGCTACGGTTTCCGCGACATGATCGAGCGGCAGGCGGTCGACATCATCATGCCCGACATCTCCAAGTGCGGCGGCCTGTCGGAGTGCCGCAAGATCGCCAACATGGCGGAGAGCTGGTACATCCCCTTCGCCCCGCACAACAACTCCAGCGCCCTGAGCACCGTGGCCGACGCCCACGTCTGCGCCAGCGTCCCCAACTTCCTCGCCCTGGAGTTCCACCGCTACGACGACCCGACCTGGAGCGACGTGGTGCTATCGGACGAGCCGGTGATTCAGCAGGGGCATGTGGTGCTGAGCGAGAAGCCGGGGCTGGGGGTGGAGCTGAACGAGCCGTTCCTGCAGAGCATGCTGGGGGACGGGGAGCCGCTCTGGGAGTAGCTGGCGGTGGGCTTCGACCTACTCGCCGCGAAAGGCCTGTTCCAGGGCGGCGACATCGAGCCGGGTCATCTGCAGGAAAGCCTCGGTGACCCGCTCAACCGCGGCGGCATCGCTGCTGTTCAGCAGAGGTATACAGCTCGAGCGCTTCCTCGACGCGTCCGTCAAACCACAGGTTGGTGACGATCTTCTGCACGGTGATGGCCTCCTGATGCCGGGCGCTATATGGAGATCCGCTTCTCGGGCGGGAGGGACTTGTCGCCCTCGACCACACCTTCCCGGTGCTCGCCGCGCTCGACCAGGACCTGCCGGGCGGCGACGCGAATCCGGTCCTCGCGGGAGAGGAACTTCTGCGCCTTCCAGGTGAACTCCGACAGCGCCTCCCCGGGGGAGAGGTCGGAGTTGTCGATGACGAACTTCCTGCGGATCAGGGACGCGGCGAACTCTTCACGGAATCTCTGAAGGACGTGCTCCACGTCCTCCTCGCGGAGGACCCCCGGCCGCCTTCCCTTCTGGTCCCGCGGCATGGGGTCCCGGGCCATCCGCTCCCTGATCACCTCCGGACGGGCCGTGAGCAGCGCCAGGATGGTGTCCGGGGCGTGCTTCGTGATGTCCTGCTCGACTCGCCGGGCATAGACGGAGCGGTCCGCATACTCGCCGCGCCCGCCGTAGCCGTAGTAGAGCGGCGCGAAGACCGCCTCCTCGATGTGATACCCGACGAGAAGGTGATCGTCGCCCGACAGGAAGGCGCCGCCCGCGTGGTACGCCATCTGGTAACGCTGGAACCGCTCCTTGAAGGCCGGGCTCATGCGCATGAACAGCTCGCGGTCCTCGCCGGCCACCTCGGGGGAGGGCAGGGTGAAGTGGTCGTGGAACGACCTGCTGTAGCCCGTAAGCTCCGCGAGCCAGCGCGATACGCCAGCGGCCAGCGTCGTCTTCCCAACGTGCTCGCAACCGGTGATGATCAGTTTCATGGTTGCATTCTCCGCGTCTCCGCGCTACAGGATATAGGCGCCGCATTTCGTGGACAACCGGCGGGGGAGCTGAACATGCTGAGTGATCTTCGGGGCGTAATCCCCCCGGCGACGACACCATTCACCCGGGACGGCGAGGTCGATCTCGGGGCGATGAAGGCACAGGTGAACTGGCTGATCGATCAGGGTGTCCACGGCCTCGCCGTGGGAGGCAGCACGGGTGAGGGCCATACCCTCGACGTCGATGAGTTCCGAGGGATCGTGGAGGCAGCCCTGGAGACAGCGGCCGGGCGCGTCCCCGTGGTCGCCGGGATCATCGTCGACAGCACCCGCGACGCGGTTCGCCGGGGCCGGGCGATTGCGGACCTCGACGTGGCGGCGCTCCAGGTGACCCCGGTCCACTACCTCTTCCGCCCCGACGACGATGCCATGCAGGAGCATTTCCGGGTGATGGGCGAGGAAGTGGAGCATCCCATCATCATCTACAATGTCGTGCCGTGGAGCTACCTCTCCCCGGAACTGCTCTGCCGGATCATGGACCAGGTGCCGGCCGTCGTCGGGGTGAAGCAGAGCGCCGGGGACCTGAAGCTGTTCGCCGACCTGATGCTCATGGCCGATCCGGAGCATCTCGTCTTCTGCGCCGTGGACGCCCTGATGTACCCGGCCTACACCCTGGGCGCCCGCGGATCGATCGCGGCGATCCTCGCGGCGGCGCCGCGGGCTTCGGTCGACGTGTGGGACGCGGTCCAGTGCGGGGATCACGCCCGCGCCCTGGACGCGCATGAGAAGCTGCTGAGAGTGTGGAACGCCATCGAGGGGCCGAACCTGCCTGCCTGCGCGAAGTACGCCCAGACCCTGCAGGGCTGCCCGGGGGGATATCCAAGGGCCCCCATGCCCGAGGCGTCGGAGAAGCAGAGGCAGGCGATCGAGGAGAGTCTGGCGCTCCTCGGCGGGCTGGAGAGATAGGATGGAGCAGACCCGGGCCCGCAGAGGATTCGAGAGCACCCTCTACATGGCCGAGGGCGGCCTTCCCCCGGTGAGTCCCGACCGGTAGCTTCTCCCCCCCATGGCGACAAGAGAGAGAACCTCCCGCCAGTCCTCCGGGCATCCGCTGCTTCGTTTCCTGCAATCCGTCAATCGCGCCATCGCCCTCCTGGAAGGTTGGGCTCTGAGTTGGGGCATCCTGCTGATGGTCGGCCTCGGCACGGCCAATGTCCTGGGCCGCAATCTCTTCGACCACAGCCTGAGCTTCGCCGAGGAGATCAACCAGGTGCTGATCGTGGTCGTCACCTTCCTCGGTGTGGGCTACGCCGCCCGACAAGGCCGCCACATCCGCATGACGGCCCTGTATGACCAGCCTGGCAGGCGGGTCCAGAGAATCCTCATGGTCACCATCGCCTGCGCAACGGCGGCCCTGCTCTTCGCCCTCAGCTACTACGCCGCCGCCTACGTCGCCCACGTGCGCTCCGTGGGCAGCGTCACTCCGGGGCTGCAACTGCCTCTCTACCTGGTCTATCTGCCGGTGCCCCTGGGGCTGGCGCTCGGGGGGGTGCAATACGCGCTGACCGCCATCCGCAACCTGACTTCGGATGGCGTCTTTCTCTCCTTCGACCGACGCGACGAGATCAGCGACGGGGCGGGCGGGCCCTCGATGGGAGACCCGTCGGAGAGCAAGCCGTGCTGACGACTCTGCTGCTGACGATGGTCGTCCTGCTGCTCCTCGGTTTCCCCCTCAAGGTGCCGCTGCTCGTGGCGGCCCTGGCCGGCCTCGTGATCTACTATCCGCACATGGATCCGATGATCCTCGTGCAGCAGATGATCGGCGGCATCAAGCCGGCGGCCCTGATCGCAGTACCGATGTTCATTCTCGCCGCGGACATCATGACCCGCGGAGCCACCGCCAACCGGCTCCTCGATCTGGTCATGGGCTTCGTGGGTCACCTCAGAGGCGGCCTGCCGATCACCGCCGCCGTCAGTTGCACGCTCTTCGGCGCCGTTTCGGGATCGACCCAGGCCACGGTGGTGGCCATGGGGAGCCCCCTGCGGCCCCAGCTGCTCAAGGCGGGCTACAAGGACTCCTTCGCCCTCGCCCTGATCATCAACGCCAGCGACATCGCCCTGCTCATCCCCCCCAGCATCGGCATGATCGTCTACGGGGTGGTGTCG
The DNA here is from genome assembly GCA_964291625.2 of Candidatus Latescibacterota bacterium. Taxonomy (GTDB): domain Bacteria; phylum Latescibacterota; class UBA2968; order UBA8231; family UBA8231; genus UBA8231. The sequence goes on from OZ220089.1 coordinate 3,022,283, forward strand.
GGCACGTCCATCGGGGAGTTGTTCATCGCCGGGATCGGTCCGGGCCTGTTGATCCTGGCCCTGTTCTCACTCTATTGCCACCTGGCTTCGCGCTACTGGGGTATCCCCAGTCGGCCCCGGACCCCCTGGCGCGAGCGCCGCGCCACCGCGCGCAAGGCCGTGCTTCCCCTGGGCTTCCCGGTGATCATCGTCGGCGGAATCTACACCGGCCTCTTCAGCCCGACCGAGGCGGCGGTCGTCTCCGTGCTCTACGCGCTGGTCCTGGAGATGCTCGTCTTCCGCTCCCTCGGTCTGCGCCATGTCCCCGATCTGGCCCGTTCCACGGGCATGATCACGGCGGTGGTCTTCATCCTCGTGGCGGCGGGCGCCGCCTTCTCCTGGGTCATCTCCTTTGCGGAGCTCCCCTCGCAGTTGATCCACGACGTTCTCAAACTCGACCCTTCCGAGCCGACCCGGGTCCTGGTCACCATCGCCGCCGTCTTCTTCGTAGGCTGCATGTTCGTCGATCCGATCGTGGTCATCCTCGTGCTCGCACCGATCTTCTCGCCCATCATCGAGGCGTCGGGCATCGATCCGGTACTGGCGGGTACCCTGGTGACGCTCCAGGTCGCCATCGGCTCGGCCACGCCGCCCTTTGGGTGCGACATCTTCACGGCCATCGCCGTCTTTCGGCAGCCCTATCTCCGCGTCATCGCGGGCAGCCCGCCGTTCATCCTCATGCTGCTTCTCGCGACGGCCCTGCTGATCCTCTTCCCGCAGATCGCCCTCCTCCTGCGGGACCTCGCCTTCCGCTGATGTCAACGGGCTGAGCCAGACTCTCTCTCGATCTCGCTCAGCAAAGTCGTCAGCAGCGCGTCACCAGACGCTCCGGCCAGTTCCCGATACTTGTCGCGCACCGGCATGCTCGCCTGCCGGAAGGCGGACCGCTCGTCTTCGGTGAGGCGGATGACCTCGATATCGCTGGCCTGCCGTATCGTCTCGAGGCGCTTGCGGTTGAAGTCACGTTGAACCTGGAAGATGTAGTCGTCGAGTTCCCTGACGACGCTCGTCACCAGCTCCTTGTCCCGGGCCTCCAGGGCGTCGAAGAAGGCGGGGCTGGTGACCACGGTGGCCACGAAGGGCAGGTGGTTGGGGAAGATCATGTAATCCTGCACCTCGTAGAAACTCATCTCTTCGATGGCGAAGACCGGGTTGACCTGGGCGTCGATCATGTTGAGTTGCAGGCCGCTGTAGACTTCGGAGTAGGGCAGGGGGGTCGGATTGGCACCGTAGGCCTTGTAGGCTTCGAGCAGCAATGGCGAGACCATGGTGCGCATCTTGACGCCGCTGAAATCGGCCGGTGTGCGCAGGGTCTTGTTCGCCGTCCACACCATCCAGCCCTCCTGAATGACGCTGAGCAGGTGCAGCTTCCTGGCGCGATAGGCTTGGCCCAGCAAAGCGCGGAGCCGCTCGCTCTGCGACAGGACCCGCTGGTTTACCTCCTCGTCATCGGAAAAGACGAAGTGCAGCGAAAATATCTGTACCTCCGGCACGACCGAGCCCAGGTGGCCCGGCGAGGCCATGGCGAACTGTATCGAGTTCGACTGCACCAACTCGGTGAGCTGGGCCGAGGTACCCAGGGCGCCATAGGGATAGACGGTCACGTCAATCCGCCCATCCGAGTGCTCCGCAATCCGTTCCTTGAACTGCTGCGCGTACGCGTCCTGCACGCTGCCCTGGATCTCCTCGATGGCGAACTTCCAGACCTCCTTGCCTTCCCTGGTTCCTTCGCCGGCGCAGCCCGCAAGGAGGGAGAAGACCAGGACCAGCAGCATCTGGCCCCGTGGGTGCGGGGATTCAGCTTTCACTTATGATCCGCCTTTCTCACAGCCGTTTGCGGCCGGTCCTGTCCGGGCCTGGGAGTACTCCGGCTCCTTCGATTCGAGGGGGCTGAAGTCCCTCGAAGCCAGGAAGGGCGGCCTCGGCGGAAGGTTGCCGAAAGGCTCTACCAGTGCATTCCCGGTGCTGTTGTAGACCAGGAAGACATTGCTCCTGGGATAGGGAGTGATGTTGCCGTTGGAGCCGTGCAGGATATTGCACTCGAAGAACAGCGCCGAACCGGCCCGGCCCGTGGGCACCTCGATTCCTCCTTCGTCCGCCAGCTTGCGCAGGCTCTCGTGATCGGGCACGCCGAGTTCCTGCCTCTTGAGGGAGGTCTTGTAGTTGTCCTCCGGGGTCTCGCCGACGCAGGAGATGAAGTACTTGTGGGACCCGGGAATGACCATCAGCGGACCGTTGAACACCCAGTTGTCGGTCAAGGCGATGGAGCAGCTGACGGCGCGCATCCCGGGCATGCCGTCCTCCACGTGCCAGGTCTCGAAATCCGAGTGCCAGTAGAACTCCTTGCCCTCGAAGCCCGGCTTGAGATTGATGCGCGACTGGTGGATGTACACGTCGCCGCCCAGCAGGTAGCGGGCGATCTCCACCAGGCGCCTGTCCCGGGCCAGGTCGCTGAAGAGAGGGCTGGCCCGGTGCACGTTGAACAGGGAGCGAACCTCGCCGCTGGCCGGCTCGGTGATGGCCGCGGGCGAATCCCTCACGATCCCGGAGGCGCACAGGGAGTTGAGGGCCTTGGCGAGGACTTCCACTTCTTCGGGGGCGAAGAGCCCTTCCAGGTGCAGGTACCCGCGCTCCTCGTAGTGGCGCACCTGTCCCTCGTCGAGGGCCACCTTCCCCCGCTCCCCGGCGGCACCGTAGACGACCGGGTCCCGGCGTCGGCGGATGGCCGGGGTCTGCTCCACTCGCGATCGATAGATGTCTTCGGCTGTCCGGAAATTCGGCATCTCAAGCTCCCTGCTCTGCCGCCTGGCCGTCATGGGCCGGCGGGGGATAGGCGCCATCCTCGGTGTGCACTTCCGCTCCGGTGCAGGGGGGATTGAATACGCATACCAGGCGCAGGTCGGTCCAGGCCCGCAGTATGTGGCGGTCGTTCTGGTCGAGGGCGTACATCGTTCCCGCCCTGATGGGGTGAACCTCGCCCGAGTCGAGATCTTCGATCTCGCCCGATCCCTGGATGCAGTACACGGCCTCGAGGTGGTGCTTGTACCACATGGCCGTCTCCGTGTCCGCGTGCACGATGGTGTCGTGGAGGGAGAAGCCCATGCCGTCGTCCCGCAGCAGCAGGCGGCGGCTGCGCCAGGTTGCGGCCTGAACGTCCCGCTCGGTTCCGTCCATTTCCTTCAGACTGCGCACGATCATGTCGTCTGCCTTCTCGATGCCGTCAGCGGGCCGTCATGAGCGCCCGTTGACGACCGGGGCTTCCCCGGGGGATCCGTGGAGGACGAGCTCCTGGGCCTCGACGGCCTCTTCGGGGCCCAGCACGGCGTCGACGCTCTCCTCCAGGAGGTCGAGACCCGCGGCCAGCACATCCTCCTCGATCACCAGCGGCGGCAACAGCTTGACCACCTGCCCCTCGGCCCCCGAGGTCTCGATCACCAGGCCCCGGGCGAAGGCCGCGCTGCTGATCTCGCCGGCCCGGGGTGCCGCGGCGCAAACCAGGCCCTGGATCAGCCCCCGTCCCCGGACGCTCACGTCCTCGGGATGCCGCTGGCGGATCGCCTCGAGGCGGCGGCGAACGATCCGGGCCTTGTGCCGGACCGAATCCGAGAACCGGGTGTCCGCCCAGTGGTGCTCGAGGGCCCGGGTGGCGGCCACGAAAGCGAGGTTGTTGCCGCGGAAGGTGCCGTTGTGCTCACCCGGGCTCCACTGGTCGAGGGATGGCTTGATGAGGACGATGGCCATGGGCAGGCCGTAGCCCCCGATGGACTTGGACAGGGCCACGATATCGGGCACCACTCCCGCCTCTTCGAAGCTGAAGAAGCTTCCCGTGCGTCCGCAGCCGGCCTGGATGTCGTCGAGGATCAGGGCCATGCCGTACTCCCGGCACAAGCCCTGCAGGGACCTCAGCCATTCCGGGCTGGCCACGTTGACCCCGCCTTCGCCCTGCACCGTCTCGACGATGGCCGCGGCAGGCAGGTCGATGCCGCTGCTCCTGTCCTCGAGGACGCGCCGGAAGTACTCGAGGGTATCCGTTTCCTCACCCATGTACCCGTCGTAGGGCATGAAGGTGGTGTGGTTGAGGGAGACACCGGCCGCCTCGCGGAAGTGAGCATTGGCCGTGGCCGCCACCGCGCCCAAGGTCACTCCGTGGAAGCCGTTGGTGAAGGAGACGACATTGGTCCGCCCCGTGACCTTGCGCGCCAGCTTCAGCGCAGCCTCGACGGCGTTGGTGCCCGTGGGTCCGGGAAACTGGATCTTGTACTTCAGGCCCCGGGGCTGCAGGATCAGCTCGTCGAAGGTCCGCAGGAACTCTTCCTTGGCCCTGCTGGCCAGGTCCAGGCCATGGACCAGCCCGTCCTGCTCCATGTACTCGATCAGGGCCTTCTTCAGCACCGGGTTGTTGTGGCCGTAGTTGAGGGTGCCGGCGCCGCTCAGAAAGTCGATGTACTCCCGCCCCTGATCGTCCCACAGCCGGGCGCCCTTGGCCTGGGTGAAGATCGCGGGGAAGGAGCGGCTGTAGCCTCGCACCTCGGACTCGAGGCGCTGGAAGGTATGCAGCATGGAGTACTCTCCTTCGGTGCTGGTTGATTGCATGTGGGTGTTCGGGGGCTTCTACGGCAATCAGTTGGCCAGGTGGATGCGGAAGAGGTCCTCCCGCTCGTGCTCCGCCTCGCCGAAGACCCGTCGCGGGAAGCAGGGCAGGATCTGGCACCGGGCCTCCTTCTGGCGGGCAAAGGCCCTGAAGAGGGCCTGCGACTGCTCGTTGGAAGGGGAGACCGTGGCTTCGAGCGATTCGATGCCGGTGCACTCCTTCCGGGTGGTCAGCTCATTCAGCAGGCCGACCGCCAGTCCCCTGCCGCGCATCTTCGGATGGACGGCGATCTGCCAGACGAAGACGGTCCGGGGAGACGGCGGCGGGCGATAGGCCAGGACGAAGCCAACGACCTCCCCTTCCCACTCGGCTACCAGGCAGGTGTCGGCAAAGTGGTGGCAGAGCAGCACGTAGGCATAGGAGCTGTTGGGCTCGAGGGGTCGGCACGCCTTTGCGAGAGTCCAGATCTTCGTCCCATCCTCGATCGCAGGTCTGCGGATGGCAATTGGGGAGGGTTGGCTCTCGACAGGCACGGGTCGGCTCCGTGTGGTCTCGTCGGCCCTTGAGCACCAGGGGGACCACATGGGAGGAGACGGGCAAGGCAAACAGTGTGCCAGGAACCCGCAGGGGCACCGACAGGCCGCCCCTAAGTCATTGCCGGGCCGTGAGCTACGGGTGATTCCCGGGAATGGAACCAGGGCTCCGGCGGGGTTGTCGAGGCGAGTCCCGGAGCGCAGAGTGTACCGAATGGGGACAGAGAGCCTCTATGGGGCGCGGGCCCCGTGTGCGATATGGCACAGCGGAACGGTGACCGACAGTCGGGTTGGAGGGAGGACTAAGGAGAGACGGGGCGGTAACCTTGCTTGGAGGGCACACCCGGAAGCAGATCCCGGAGAGGGGCGAGTGTGCCGATCGGGTACAGTCTGAGGGGGAGCCGCCGGGAAACGCCCCTGCTCGACGGCGGGGCGTCGGGCCGGCGGTCAATCGATTCCGTACTTGCCGAGTCTGTTGTAGAGCGCCCGCCGGCTGATACCGAGCAGATCGGCTGCGCGCTTGCGGTTGTTGCCCGTCACTTCCAGGGCGCGAACGACCATCTCGCGCTCGACCTCGGCCAGGGGGGTTCCCACCCTGAAGGCCACGACGGGATCGGCGGGTCGACCGGCCCGCAAGCGCGTGGGCAGGTGATTGGCCATGATCACCTCCCCCTCGCACACCAGCACCGCCCGCTGAATCACGTTCTTCAGCTCGCGGATATTGCCCGGCCACTCGTGTCCCTCCAAGAGGGCGACGCACTCGGGCGCGATGCCCCGGATGTTCTTCTGAAAGGACTGGTTGTAGCGGTGGACGAACTCGTCGATCAACAGCGGGATATCGCCCTGGCGGGCGCGCAGGGGAGGCAGGCTGATGCGGAACACGTCCAGACGGTAGAACAGATCCTCGCGGAACGTGCCGTGGCGCACCAGGTCCATCAGCTCCGCATTCGTCGCCGCGATCAGCCGCACGTCGCTGGCGATCGACCGTCGCCCCCCCAGGCGGTGGAATCTCTTCTGTTCGATCAGCCGGAGGAGACTCACCTGCACCCTCTCGTCGATGCTGCCGATCTCGTCCAGGAATACCGTGCCTTCGTGGGCCTGCTCGAAGACGCCGACACGGCGGTCGACGGCGCCGGTGAAGGCGCCCTTCTCATGGCCGAACAACTCGCTGCCCACCAGCTCGGTCGGCAGGGCACCCACATTCATGGGAAGGTAGGGTCCCTCCCGGCGCTCGCTCTGCTGGTGAACGGCCTGGGCGACCAGGTCCTTGCCTGTCCCGGTTTCGCCCAGGATCAGCACGGGCATGGTCGTGGCGGCCGCCTGCCGGACCTGGCGGAAGACCTCCTGCATGGGCAGGGAGCGGCCGACCATCTGCGCGTACTGCACCGGGGATGAGTTCGTCTTCAAGAGACGGTTGGTACCGAACTGCGGCTTTTGTGCGATGGCGCTTTCGAGGAGCAGCCGCAGCTCCTCGTCGCCCACCGGCAGGCGGGCATGTTGGTACGTGCCCGGCTTCAGGGCCGAACGGGCAGCGCGGATGTTGCTCCGTTCCAGCAGGAACAACACCTGGGTCGGGGTGCTCTGATCGGTGATGACCTCGAGCAACTCGAGGCCGTCGATCTCCCCGCCCTTGAATACGGCGTCGGTGATCAGCAGGATGTCATACGTCTCGGACTCGAAGCGCTCCAGGACCCGATCGATGGTCGGCTCCTGGTTGACGGAGATCTCGCGGTCTGGGAAGAGCCCTGTGAGCCGGGCCATCAATCCCCGGTCCTGCGAGACGGTCATGATCTTGATGTGTTCTGAGCCTGATGGCATTGCATTCCCCCCTGCCGCCGCTGCCGGGGCAGACGTGGCAGCCGGCACGGGCAACTGCGGGCCCGTGGTACGCCGCTTACAACCGGCCCTGGTAGATGCCGATCACCCGGTCCAGCAGCTCCAGCGCCTCTCCCCGCTCCCGCTGGAAGGCGTTCCGCCCCAGGATCGACCCGAATCCCCCGCCGTCGCGGATGCCGCGGATCTCCTCCAGCACCTCGGCGGTGCCCTTGGCGGGGCCGCCGGAGAAGATGGTGACCCGGCGGCCGTCGAAGGCGGACTGGACCACGTGGGCGACGCGCTCGGCCAGGGTCGAGGTGGGGGTGCCCGCCTTCTCGTAGGCAGCGCGCGCCTCGTCCTGCTCCACGAAGTCGTCGGGCGGCTTCACCTTGATGATGTGGGCGCCGAGCTGGGCGGCGATCTGGGCGGCGTACGCGGAGACGTCGAGGGCGGTCTCGCCTTCCTTGCTCAGGTCCGAGCCCCGGGGGTAGGACCAGACGACGACGACGAGGCCGTGGCGCTTGGCCTCCTCCGCCAGGGCCTGGAGCTTCTCGTACATCTGCACGCGCGCGGCCGAGCCGGGGTAGACGGTGTAGCCGATGGCGGCGCACCCGAGGCGCAGGGCGGCCTCCACCGAGCCGGTGACGGCCTGCAGGGGGTCGGCGTCGGAGGCCAGGTTCTCGCGGTTGTTGAGCTTGAGGATCAGGGGCAGGTCGCCGGCGTAGTCGCGGGCCCCGGCCTCGAGGAAGCCGAGGGGGGCGGCGTAGGCGTTGAGGCCGGCCTCCAGGGCCAGCTCGAAGTGGTAGCGGGGGTCGAAGGCGGGGGGGTTGGGCACGAAGGAGCGCGCCGGACCGTGCTCCACGCCCTGGTCGACGGGCAGGATGACGAGCCGGCCGCTGCCGCCGAGCCTGCCCTGGTTGAGGAGGCGGGCGAGGTTGGTCAGGGTGCCGGGGTTGTCGCTGCCGTACCAACTCAGGATCTCGCGGACTCGTGGTTCCATGGTGGCTCTCTCAGGGTGATGGTGGCCGGTCCATAAGCTCGGAGCCGGCGCTCACGTACGCCACCCGGCCGCGGAGTTAGCAGCCTCAGTACTCGTACGACAGCGAGAGATTCCAGTGCCGCGGCAGGCCGAGGAAGACGCGGGCATACCCTCCTGCCCCGGGCCCTGAAGGAGCGATCGAGGAGAGCTGGCGCACCTTGGCGGGCTGGAGAGATGAGGCATATCCTTGAAGAGTACGCCTACTTCGGGCTGCTGGAAGCTTTCGGCAGGCTTTCGGGCCGCCCGTGGACCCTCCCAATTCCCTCCGGTCCGTGGAGCAGACGGGACCCCCGTCTTCGTAGCTTGACCAATGGGTGACGAAGGGCTGGCCTACGCTCCGGCCAGTGACCTGCTGGAGCTGATCGCGGCGAAGCAGATCTCGCCCGTGGAACTGGCGGAGATGTTCCTCGAGCGCATCGACCGCCTCGACCCGCAGCTCAACTCCTTCCTCCTCGTCACGCGCGACCTCGCCATGGAGCAGGCCCGCGCCGCCGAGGGCGCCGTCATGCGCGGCGACGACCTCGGCCCCCTGCACGGTCTACCCGTGCCGATCAAGGACACCCAGATGACCGCCGGCGTCCCTTCGACCATGGGATCGGTGGTGTTTCAGGACCGCGTGCCGGAGCGGAACGCCGCCGTCGTCGAGCGGGTCCTGAAGGCGGGGGCGGTCATGCTCGGCAAGACCAACGTGCCGGAGTTCGGCATGGTCGGGACCTGCGAGAACTCCCTGGGAGTGCTCGGCCGCAACCCGTGGGACACCGGCATGACGCCCGGGGGATCGAGCGGCGGCGCAGCGGCTGCCGTGGCGGCCGGCCTCTGCCCCATGGCGACCGGGAGCGACGGCGGCGGATCGTTGCGCATCCCCGCCAACTTCTGCGGCATCTACACCATCAAGCCGACCCAGGGCCGCGTCTCCTGCTACACCGGACTCGGCGGGCCTCCCTTGCCGAACATCTTCTCCCAGCCGGGTCCGCTGACCCGGACGGTGCGCGACTCCGCGGTCCTGCTGCAGGCCATGGCGGGATTCGACCGGCGGGACCACGCTTCCATCCGCCGGACCCCGCCCGATTTCGTGGCCGCAACCGGGCGCGCCATCGACGGGCTGCGCATCGGCTGGACCCCCGACTTCGGCTTTGCCCCCGTCTGGCCCGAGGTCGTGGAAGTCACCTCCAGGGCCGCCAGGGTCTTCGAGGAGTTGGGATGCTCGGTGGAGGAAGTGAAGATGGTTCTTCCCGAGCCCTACGACTCGTTCGGGCCGGTCCAGGCCGCCGGCGTCTACAACAACCTGGCTCAGTACCTGGACGAGTACGGGGACCGCATGACGGAGTTCGCCCGCTTCTTCATCGAGAAGGGATCGCGGGTCACCACCCAAGACTACATGCGCGCCGAGGGGCGCATCGCCGAGCTCAAGGCCACCTTCGACGACGCCTTCGAGACCTGCGACCTCATCATGTCGCCCGTCTCGTGCTTCCCCGCCTTCCCGAACGAGACCTTTCCCGGCAGCATCACCGGGGACTCGTCCTACCCCGTGCAGTACTGGAACGGGGCCTTCACCATGCACGGCAACGCCATCGGCCACCCCGCGGCATCGGTGCCCGCGGGATTTTCAGCCGACGGGCTGCCTATAGGGTTGCAGATCATCGGGCGGAGGTTCGATGAGGAGACGGTGCTGGCTGCGTCGGCTGCGTTCGAGGAGGCACGGCCGTGGGTGCAGCACCGGCCGTCGGTGTCGTGATTCGAGGAAAGGAAGTCAGGGTCATGCCTGACCAGTACCCAATCATCAGGGTGAAGCAAGAGTGGGTCAGTGAAGCGGAGGATATGGGGAGCAAGGACAAGTTCTGGTATCTTCGGGCGACGGACGAACACGGGCATTGGCTCTTCAAGTACCCCCGAGCTGGCACAGGGGAACACTGGGCGGAGAAGATCGCCGCGGAGGTTGCGGATCTAATGGCGATTTCACATGCCAAGGTGGAATTGGCGATCTTTGGAGAAGACAGAGGATCCGTGACTGAATCGTTTGCCCGGGAGGGTTACGAGTTGGTTCACGGCAATCAGATGTTGGCGAGAGTCGTCCAGGGATATGATCTCAGGAGAACATTCCACCAGTCAAGCCATACCCTGGCGAACATCTGGCGGGTGATGGACCGTGTCTTCATAGAGGCTCAAGGAGCTGAGCGGGCGAAGTTGCGGCTTGCAGAGTATTTGGTCCTGGACGCGCTGATTGGTAACACAGACCGCCATCACGAGAACTGGGGTACTCTGCGTAGGCGAAAGGACGACCACTGGGAAGGGTTCGTGGCACCATCCTTCGACCACGCCTCATCGCTGGGTCGGGAACTGCGGGATACGCAACGTGACAGGACCCTGGCAGAAGATCGCATAGGCGACTATGTTAGGAGAGGACGCGGCGCGATCTACTGGTCGGAGGAAGAGCGGCACGGCCCGAGTCCACTGGAGTTGGTAGTTCGGGCTGTTCGAGAGTATCCAGACCTCTTCTGTGCGGCGCTGACGAAAGTCGGAGAACTCGACGCGGATCTTGTAAATGACTTGGTGGATCGGGTGCCCACGGATTGGATGTCTCCTTCGGCCCGGAAGTTCACAGTTGCGCTGATGTGCTATAATCTCGCACAACTGCAGGAGCTGCTTCAATGAGCACGAGGACCCTGTTCCTGGCTTGGCAGGACAGGAAGCCCAGCAAGGCGTGGTACCCCGTGGGTCAGCTGGATGCTGATGTCGAACAGTCGTGCTATCGCTTTCGTTACATTGGCGGCGCAAAGCGAGCACAAGAGGAGGTGGGATTCCTTCCCTTGATTGATTTTCCGGATTTGGAGGGAGACTATCAATCAGCGGAATTGTTCGCGCTATTTCAGAACCGGGTCATGAATCCGGCGAGACCGGACTTTGCCGATTATCTCCAAAGGCTGGATCTGACTGAGGAAGCCGACCCAATTGAGATCCTGTCCACAAATGGTGGCGAGCGCGTCACCGACGCATACGAGGTCTTCCCGAAGATCGAGAGAGACAGCAGCGGGACTTTCTCTTGCCGGTACTTCCTGCATGGCTGGCGACATATCAGTGACGCGGCTAGAGAGCGGATTGATCGCCTGGAGCAGGGAGAAGAGCTGTATGTCACAGTGGAGTTGACCAATCCGGCGACCGGGTTGGCGCTGCAAATGCAGACGACGGACTACTGTATGATCGGATGGGCGCCGCGGTACCTGGTGGCAGATCTGGTTGCGGCGATGGCCGAGGGGCCTGGCAGTTGTGGGGCGAGGGTGGTGCGGATCAACCGTGAAACTGTCCTGGCGAAGCAGCGCGTATTGATTGAGATGGGTGGCTGTTGGAATAGGCACGAACCAATGAACAGCGGGGACTTTATTCCCTTGGTAGGCTGAGGCAGGCGTCTGGGGACGAAACGGGCGGCTGCTTCCGTCCCTACACCCTTCCCTGATAACCCCTAATCACCTGGTCCAGCAACTCCAGCGAGTCTCCCCTGGTTGAGGAGGCGGGCGAGGTTGGTCAGGGTGCCGGGGTTGTCGCTTCCGTACCAGCTCAGGATCTCGCGGACTCGTGGTTCCATGGTCGTGGCTCTCTCAGGTTGATGGTGGCCGGTTCATAAGCTCGGAGCCGGCGCCCTCGTACGCCACCCGGCCGCGGACCTGCAGGCTCAGATCTCGTACGACAGCGAGAGATTCCAGCGCCGCGGCAGCCCGAGGAAGACGCGGGCGCTGGCCGCGTCGTGGTCCTCCCCGTCGTCGGCGTCGGAGACGTAGAGCTCGTCGAGCAGGTTGAAGACGTGAAGCCGCAGCCGGATCCTGCCGTCGCCGAAGAGATCCCGGGGCAGCCGGTAGCTGGCGTGCAGGTCCACGAGGTTGTAGTCCGGCAGCTTCCATGACTGCCTGCGGTCGGCGGGGTCGGTGCGGTTGGCCGGGTCGAACCTGGCGTAGTGATCCATGAACCGCCGGAAGCCCAGCGAGGCGTAGAGGCCGCGCGCCGGAAAAACGGCGGCGCTCAGGGCGAGGGTTCTCTGCGCCGCGTCGCCGACCTTCAGCCCGCCGGCGTAGACTTGGAAATTGCCGACGGCCTCCGGGTCCTCCTCCGGTGAGAAGGTGACCTCCACGTCGTTGAGCCACTCCCAGTCGCCGAGGGACACCATGCCGCGCAGTTCCAGCATGGGGTGGAGGCGCGCCTTGAGGTCGACCTCGACCCCCCTGTGCAGGGCGTCGATGCCGTTGAGCAGGAACCGGAAGCTCTGGTCGAGCTTGTCGCTGTAGATGCTCTTGGGCCAGGAGCGGTCCATCCAGCGGGTGTAGTAGAGGTTCGCGTTCCCGGTGAAGCGGCCGCGCTCGAGGTAGCCGGCCCCCAACTCGAAGGAGGCGACCTTCTCGTTGAAGGTGGGGTCGTAGCGGCTGTTGTCGTAGTGGTAGACGGAGTCGAACTTGGGCGCCGTCGACAGCCAGCCGGCGTTGGCGTAGAGGTTGACCGCGGAGGTCAGGTTGTAGTTGCCGCCCACCTTGACGGTGTAGCCGTTGAAGTTGGCCCAGCCGGTCTGGTCCCAGTCGCCGTCGACCTTGGGGCGGAAGTAGTCGATCCGCTTGTATCCGGTGACCGACCCCGAGGCGCTGGTGAAGGCGGTCAGCTCTCCGAACCGCCCCTCGACCTGGGCGAAACTGCCGCCCCAGCGCGTGAGGCCGTCGTTGTGGAAGGAGACCTTGTCCCCAAGCCGCTTGACGGGGCTCGCGGCGTTGGCGTCCCACTGGTAGACGAAGTAGTCGGCGCCGAGCAGGTTGCGCACCTCGCGCCAGTGCTGGCCCTCGTAGTAGCGCAGGTCGGCGCCCAGGGCGAGCTTGAAGGCGCTGTTCAGGCGGTATTCGGCGGTCCCCAGGTATCCGTACCAGAAGTGGTGGTTCACCGAGTTGCGGATGATCGTCTCCGCGGCGATCTCGTCGGGACCCGCTTCTGCCGTGGTCCCGGTGTTCAGCTCCTCCGCGGCCCTCTGCCAGTCGATGCTGCCGTCGGCCCGCTGGCCGGGGTTGGTCCCCAGGCGCCCGGAGCCGCCGCCCTTGCCGCGGGAGAAGTAGAAGACGTTGGACAGGACCATCCGTTCGGAGGGGGTCCAGTACCAGTTGAGGTTGACCTGCGGCTTGTGGTAGTAGTTCTCGCGCTCCATCAGGACCGCGCTGTCCCGTGCGTCGTGGATCTCGCCGTTGTAGTACTCCCGGTAGGACGGGAACGGCGACCGGCCCCAGTTGGGGTTGAAGGTGGCGCCGCGGCTTTCGGAGTCCGTCACGTCGATCCCGAGGGAGCGCGCGTAGTCGGCGTCGAAGGTGGCGATGGACTGCTTGTAGAGGCGCTGCCCGTGGCGCTGCGGGGCGCCGGCGACGAAGAGGTCGATCTTGTGCTCGTTGGAGGCCAGGAAGCTCAGGGCGGCGAAGTAGGACCAGGCCGACGTCCACGTCTGGTCGGGAATGCCGTCGCCGGTCTTGCGGGTGAGGCCGAGGGTGAAGGCGGTCCGGCCCTTCATCAACCCGGAGGAGAAGCCGACCCGGGTCTTGTAGAAGGCGCCGCTTCCGGCCTCCTGCCTGATCCGGAATCCGCGCCGCGCGCCGGCGATGTCGGTGATGATGTTCAGGGTGCCGCCCACCGAGGCGATGGCGAGGTTCGAGGCCCCCAGCCCGCGCTGCACCTGGACCGACGACGTGGCATCCCCGAGGCCGTCGAAGTTCGACCAGTAGACCCAGCCGTTCTCCATGTCGTTGACGGGCACGCCGTTGATCATGACGGCGACGTTGCGCTGGTCGAACCCCCGGAGGTTGATGCGGGTATCGCCGGCGCCCCCGCCCTGCCCGGTGGCGTACACACCCGGCGTGTCGTCCAGGATCAGTGGCAGGTCCCGGGAGCCGAGCCTGCGGTCCACCTCCTCCTTGGGAACGTCCGAGAAAGCGACCGGTGTCTCCCGCAGTCTGGCCCGGTCGGCTACGACCACCATCTCCTGGCCCAGAAACACCTCGGGCACCAGCTCGACGAGCAGATCCATGTCGCCGGCCGCGACGAGGACCGCCCGGCGGAACTCCTCGTACCCGATGAAGCTCGCCACCAGGGTATCGCTGCCGGCGGCGACGCCGCTGATCTCGAATGCCCCGTCGGGACCGGTCGTGGTGCCCCGGTCGGCGCTCTCCAGGTACACATTCGCGCCCGGCATGGGGTCTCCGGTTTCCGCGTCGAACACCCGACCCTTCAACACGGCGGCGGACAGGGTGGAGTGGGCGAACAGCAGGGTGAGAGCGAGAAAGATCCGTTTCATCAAGGTCTCGGCGGCAAGGGATGGTTGCGCGCCGGCGCGGCGCACACGGGAGACGGCGTAAGGTAGTATTCTCGGCGATCTCGAAGTCGGTCGGTTACTCTGCCGCGGCGCCCCGGGGGCTCGAAACCCCGACGCCGAACCGCTCTTCGAAGGCCGACCAGATCTCCGCGGGCACCTCCTGGGTGGCCGCGTCGTGCGCGTCCTGGAGCTGGTGGCGGTCGGCGGGGCCGCTCATGACGATGCCGTCGACCGGCGCGTCGAGACAGAACTGCATGGCCAAGTGCTTGATGTCCACGTCCCGCTCGCGGCACCACTCCCACATGGCGTGGGCCCGCGGCTCGGCGGCCCGGTCCGGCTCGACGCCGGTGAGGCGGCCCATGCCGAAGACGCTGGCCAGGATCAGGCCGGTGCCGTGTTCCCGGGCCAAGGCCATGGTGGTGCCGGCGGCGGACTGGTCCAGCAATGTGTAGTCGAGAAAGGTGAGGACGATCTCGGCGTGGCCCGCTTCGATGGCGGCGCGGTGGAAGTCGTGCTGGCGGACCCCCAGGCCGATGTGCCGCACCAGGCCCTCCTCCTTCATCCGCTGCAGCTCGTCGAAGGCGCGTCCGGGGCCCAGCGGGTCGGCGATGTCGGCCGGGTCGTGGACGAGGACGGCATCGAGATAGTCGACGCGCAGCGCCCGCAGGCTCTGCTCGACGCTCCAGCGCGTGGCCTCGGCCGAGAAGTCCTTGGGACGCTCGTGATGGGGGCCGACCTTGGCCTGCATGTAGTAGCTCGACCGCTCGACGCCGGCCAGCGCCCGGCCCCAGCGCTCCTCGTTGCGGCCGGCGTAGCTGTCGAAGTAGTCTATCCCCAGGTCGAGGGCGCGCTCGATGGTGGCGATGGTCTCGTCCTCCGCCACGTGGCTGACGAAGGCCGCGCCCATGCCGAGGGCCCGGGGCCGCATGCCGGTGCGGCCCATCCTGCGGCGCGGAAGCTCGCTCATGCTCTTCCTCCCTTCCCGGTGAAATGTGTGATGAACTGCCGAGTCATGCTGAACGCTTCCGACACGGCTCTGGCCGTCATCGACGTGCAGGGCAAGCTGGCGACCCTGATGCACGACCGGGAGAGCCTCTACCGCAACCTGCAGATCCTGGTGCGCGGGGCCCGCGTCCTCGAGCTGCCGGTGCTGTGGCTGGAGCAGTATCCCGAGGGCCTGGGGCCGACGATCCCCGAGGTCGCCGAGCTGCTGAGCGGCCAGGAGCCGCTGGCCAAGACCTGCTTCAGCGCCTGGGGCCAGCCGGACTTCGCGCGCCTCCTCGAGGAGAGCGGACGGCGGCAGGTCCTGGTGGCCGGCATCGAGACCCACATCTGCGTCTACCAGACGGTCCGCGACCTCCGGGGCCGCGGCTACGAGGTGGAGGTGGTGGAGGACGCCGTCTCCTCGCGCACGGCCCAGAACAAGCGCGTGGGGCTGGACAAGGCGAGAGCAGCCGGCGCCGGGATCACCTCGGTCGAGACGGCCCTCTTCGAGCTGCTGCGCGAGGCCGGGAACCCCGGGTTCCGGGAGATCGCCCGCCTGGTGAAGTGAGCCGCCCGGCTCACCCGAACAGCTCGCGGTACTCTCTGTCGAAATCCTCGGAGCCGTCGTCGAGGCGGTAGTCGAGGGAGATCCCCGGCAGGAACGGGGGCAGCCGGCCGGCGGTGAAGTCGGTGCGGTAGCCGCCGCCCGGGTGGTGGGTGCGGCGTCCGTCCGGCCAGTGGATGGTGTGGATCTGCCGCGGGTCGGGCTTGCGGTAGTCCGGATCGACGCGGAACCCCTCGACGGCGTCCCAGTCCACCTCGACCCCCAGGCCGGGGCCGTCGGGCACGGCCACGTGCCCGCCCTCGACGGCGAACTCCTTCAGCAGCGTGTGGGAGTAGATGTTGATGCAGGGGATCGCCGGCCAGCGGGCCTGGGCGAGCACCGCGCCCAGGTGGACGGAGAACATGGTCGTCAGCCCGGTGCCGACCATCTGCAGCCAGAAGGGCATGCCGGCGTGGGCGGCCAGGGTGCCGTGGCTCATCACCTGGCTCGCCCCGCCGCCGATGACGAAGCCGTCGCACACCCCTTCGCGGATCGCCGTCATGGGCGGGGGATTGCCGAAGTGCATGGCGATGGGGCTGCGGATCTGCCGGCGCAGGGCGGCGTTGCCGGCCACGTCCTTCTGGGGGATGGGGCTCTCCACCATGGCCAGCATGGGGTACTTCGACTCGAGGCGGGCGATGAAGGGCGCCGCCACGTCGACCCCGAGGAGCATCTCGTTGAAGTCGGCGTCGAGCTTGAAGTGGGGGGATACGGCCGCCGCCACCGCCGCCAGCTGCGCGTCGAGGTCGTGCCACGGGCGGGCCTTCACCTTCATGGTGGTGAAGCCGCCGGCCTCCGCCGCCCGGGCCTCGGCGACCCACTCCTCCGGCTTGGCGTCCTGGGACCACCAGGAGACGGGGCAGGCGTCGCGGTATTTCGGTCCCATCAGGCGGTGGCAGGGCACCCCGGCGGCCTTGCCGGCGGCGTCGAAGCAGGCCATCTGCAGGCCGGCGCCGAGGCCGTCGTCCCAGAGCAGGTCGAAGACGCTGCGGCCCCGGCTCGCCTGGACCCGCGCCTCGGCCGAGGCGCCCCAGGTGTAGCCGACGATCGTCTCGCCCACGCCGACGGCGCCGCAGGCCAGCTCGACCTTGTAGATGTCGGAGACGGACCAGCCGTTGCCGCGCACCGTCATGCGGTCGGCGCAGCGCTCGTGGAAGGGGACGTCGACGCGGATGCGCTCGACGGCGGCGATGGTGAAGTCGGTGGGTGCGGTCACGAGGCGTACTCCTCTTCCTTCTGCAGTAGTTTGCCGAGCTGCCGGCAGGTGGTGTAGAGGCCCGCGTGGGCAACCGCGAGTCCCACAAAGGCGCCGCCCAGGAACATCTGCCAGGCGCCGTCCTGGTACCCGAGAAGGAGGTAGACGATCGCCGATAGCAGCATGAAGGGGAGCAAGTACTGGCTCTCCCTCATGTAGTTGTGGAGCCGCATCTTCACCAGGAAGCTGGCATCCGCCATCCTGGGCTCGGGACCGGGCCCGCGCACCTTGCGTACCACCCGCGGCAGGAGCAGTACGAGCAGGAAGGGCAACAACCACAGAATAGCATAGAGGGGAAGCGCTTCCATCGAGTTCCTCGCCTTCTGGAGAACTACGTGTCCGGCTTAGGCTATGCGGGCCCCGCGGGGTGATCAACCCAGCTGGCCGACAGTTGTCCCGCGCCCGCGAGTCCGCCTTCTCCCCCGCGGGTTCCCCTCGACGAGGTCGCCGAGAGCCGCTTCGTCTGCGTCCAGATGAAGCCCGGGGGCGTCCCTTCGGCGTAGTGGTCTACGCCACCTGGGGCGGGGCTACCTGATGAGTGCCAGCTTGCCGACCCGCACCTGACCGCCGGCGACGAGGCGGTAGAGGTACAGCCCCGAAGCGACGGGACGGCCGGCCTCGTCGGTGCCGGACCAGACGCGGGTGTGGAGCCCGGCCTCCAGGATCTCGCCGCGGATCAGCTCGGCCACGACCTGGCCGGCCGTGTTGTGGATGGCCAGGGTCACCGGCCCCGCCTCCGGCAGCTGGAAGCGCAGGGTGGTCTCCGGGTTGAACGGGTTCGGTCCGGGGCGCACCGCCAGGGAGTCGGCCCCCGCCAGCCAGCTGGCCGCCGGCCCCTCGGCCACCGGCTTGGCGAAGACCACCAGGTCGTCCTCGCCGGGTTCGGGGACCTCGCCTTCGGGCATCAGCTCGTCCTCGGTCTCTTCGTGGACACCTCGGTCCCCCGCGGAGCCGCCGGGGCCCAGGGGCTGCGCCGTGGTCTGGGCCACGGTGCCGTAGCCGATCGGGTTGCGGGCCCGCACCTGGAAGGTGTACGAGGAGCCGTCGTTGAAGTTGGTCCAGCTCTTGCTGCGCGCGTTGGCCCCGCCGGCGCGGCGGTACCAGCCGCGCCAGTCGCCATCGCCCTCCTTGTATCGGTAGTAGTAGTGCTGGATGGCCGAGCCGTTGGAATCGGCCTCCTCCCAGGTCAGCTCCATGAAGCCGTGGCCGCCCTGCCGGTCGGTGGCCAGGCTCTGCGGCGCCCCCGGAGGCCCGGCCGGGGTGACGCTGGCCGCCGCCGCCGGGCCCTCGCCGAGGCCGTTCTCGGCGACCACCTCGAAGGTGTAGCGGATGCCGTTGGTCAGGCCGAACACGGTCTTGGAGCGGGCCCCGTGGCCGCCGGAGACGGTGGACCAGGTCGACCAGTCGTCGGTGCCGGCCCGGCGGCGGATCTCGTAGTGCCGGATGTGGGAGCCGTTGGAATCGGCCGCCGACCAGGAGACCGTCGACCGGCGGCTGCCCTGCGAGGCCGCCAGGCTCTTGGGCGCCGACGGCTTGCCGGCGGGCCGGGCCCTCTCGTTGTCGCTCGGCCCGAAGCCCTCGGAGTTGTGGCCCCGGATGTAGAAGGTGTAGGTGGTGCCGTTGGTCAGGCCGGTCACGGTCTGACTGCGGGCGTTGCCGTCACCGTTGGCGCCGCCCACCCGCGACCAGGACGCCGGCCCGGGGCTGCGCCGGTACTGGTAGTAGTCGATGGCGGCGCCCCGGTTGTCGGCCGCGCCCCAGGAGAGGGTGACCTGGCCGTCGCCGGGCGCGGCCTCGAAGCCGGGCGGCGCCTTGGGCTTGTTGGGGCGGACCACGCCCTGGGTCCGGCCGGAAGCGCTCTTGCCGGCGCCGTGGTTGTCCGAATAGGTCCGGGAGGCCACCAGGTGCCGCCCGACAGCGCTTTTCCAGGCCGTCCAGGTGTCCCCGACCCTGGGGACGTTGTCGCCTGGACCGTCCTCGCCCCGGGAGGCGGCTGCCGCCGAGCTCCAGCTCCAGGGATCACCTCTGATGCCTCCGTCCTCGTCGCTGAGGACGGCGTTGACGGTCTCGCCGACGCGGGGGCTGTCCGGGGTGACGGTGACCTCGCCGGGATCGTCCTCGTTGCCGACGGCGATGGTCACGGCGTAGCTGTGGCTGGCGCCGTGCGGGTCCGTCGCCTGGACGCTGACGGAATAGCTCCTGGCATCGACCTCGTAGTTGGGCGCCTCGTCGAAGGCCAGGGTCGTCGATCCCCCGGCGGCCCCGGACGTGGGACTCACGCTGAAGCCGGAGCCGGTGGTCCAGGTGAGGCGGTCGCCGTCCGGGTCCGTGCCGGTGTAGGTGCCGACGGTGGGGGTGCCCTCGGGGACCGTGACGGGGTTGTCCGGGCCGGTCACCGCGGGGCCTCGGTTGACCGGCGTGACCGTGGCGGTGGCCGTTTCCGTGCCGCTGTGGCCGGCGCTGTTGCCGGCGGTCAGCTCGAACTCGTAGGCGCCGGCGGCCAGCCCGGTGATCCCGACCGACGTGGAGGTGGTGTCGTCGGTCGTCCACGTCGGGCTTCCCGAGAGCCGATACTTGTAGGTGTAGGTCACGCTGGCGCCGCAGTCATTCGGCGCCGTCCAGGCCAGATCCGCCCGTCCCCGACCGCCGGTGGCGGTGAAACCGGGGATGGCGCGGGGGGCGTTGGCCCGCACGGTCCCGGAGGTCTTGGTGACGGTATTCCGGTCGGAGGCGTTGTCGCGGTAGCCCACGGTGACCGAGACCGTCCGGCCCACGGCCGAGTTCGGCGGCAGATAGCTCTGGGTGGTCGACGTGCCCTCCGACCGTCTCCGAGAGACCGGCGGCGGATCCCAGGTCCATCCGTAGGTGAATCCAGGAGGCGGCGTTCCGGTCGTACGGATGCCGCCGTCCTCGTCCCGGAGGGTGCCGGTCGTGTGGGCACAGGTCTGCGGGGCGGTTGGATCCAAGGTGATCGTTCCGGCCTCGGGCACGTTCGTCACCCGGACCGTCACCGGCCGGCTCTTGGAGACCGACCCGGCTCGGACTCCCACGGTCACCGCGTAGGCGCTCTTGGTCTCGTGGTCAGGTGCGGTTTTGAACTCCAGCGCTTGCGACGACCCGGAGCCGGTCCACTCCTCGAAGGACGAGGCGTCGGCGCCGGACAGGGTCCAGCTCAGCGAGGGACAGTGCGAGGCGGTGGCCGTGTAGGTGGCCACCGGGCCGGTGCCGTTCTCGTCGTAGTCCACTTCCGCCGGCCCCTCCAGCGTCAGGCTGCACGGCCGCTGCCGCACCGTCCCGGTCGAGGTCGTGTCGGCGCTCTGCCCGGAGCCGTGGACGTCGCTGTAGCTCACCGACACCCCAAGAATCTGGCCCGCGGCCGACGACGGCACCGTGTAGTAGTAGGAAACCGCCTCCGTCGGAGGCGGAGGCGAGCGGGCTGCGCTCTCCTCGGCGCTCCAGGCCCACGTCGGGCCGGTGATCCCGCCGTCCGGGTCGGTGAGGGTGGCCCAGATTCGGTCGCCCACGTAGGGGCGGCTGTCCGACAGGGTCACCGTGCCCGGCTCGTTGACGTTGGTCACGGTCACGGTCACCGTCCGGGTGGTGTCCTCCTCCGGCGAGCCGTCGTCGGTGGCCCGGATCTTCACCGTGTAGGTGTAGCTGGTCAGGGCCTCGTAGTCCTTGGCGCTTTGGAAGGCCAGGACGCCGCTGTCCCGGCCGATGCGGAACGTGCCGCTCCCCGTCACCAGCTCCCAGGTGACGGAGTCGTCTTCCGGGTCGGTGGCCGTGTAGGTGGCCACCTCGGTGGTGTTCTCGGGCACCGACTTGCTCGCCGGGCCCGAGATCGCCGGCGGCTCGTTGACGTCGGTCACGTTCACCGTCACCTCCCGGCTCGTCGAGGCCGACCCGTCGGTGACCCCCGCGGTCACTCGGTAGGAGCTCTGGGTCTCGTGGTCGGGCGGGTCGTTGAACTCGAGCGTCTGCGACGACCCGGAGCCGGTCCACGCCTCGAAGGCCGAGGCGTCGGCGCCGGACAGCGTCCAGCTCAGCGCCCGGGTCGGGTGGCAGCCGCTCGAGCGGGTCACCGTGTAGGTGGCCACCGCCCCGGTGCCGTTCTCGGCGTAGGAGACCGGGCTCGACTCCGACGCCGTCAGCGTCAGCACGCAACTCGGCGGCGGCGGCACCGGCCCGGAGTTCCCGCCGGCGCTCTTGTCCGAGCCGTGGGCGTCGTCATAGGTCACGGTGACTCGCAGGCGGTAGTCCACATTCTGGGCCGTCGGGGTGTACTGCCCCGTGGGGCTGAAGGTGTCGCGGGCGCCGCGCGGGGCGTCCGCGTGCGACCAGTGCCAGTTCCGGTGGTTCCTCACACCGCCGTCCGGATCCTCCACGGTCGCGGTGACGGTTTGCCCCACTTTCGGCGGGTTCGGCGAAAAGCTCACCACCCCCGGCTCGTCCACGTTTCTCACCGACACCGACACGGCCAGGGTGTCGGCGGCCTTCCCGGGGTCGGTGGCCACCACCTCGACGCTGTAGACGCTGTCGCCGTCGGCATCGGCCGGCGCCTCGTAGTCCGGCGCCGCCCCGAAGCGCAGGGCCCCGGTCGAGCCGATCGTGAAGGCCGACGAGTCGGCCCCCGCCCTCGACCACGTGACCCGGTCGCCGTCGGCGTCCGTGGCCGCATAGGTCCCCACGCGGGTGCTGTCCTCGTCCACCGTGACCGCCGCCGACCCCGAGATCACCGGGGCCCGGTTGGTCGAGAGCACCGGCCCGGTCGAGGTCGTGTCGGCGCTCTGGCGGCCGTGGGCGTCGGTGTAGCTCACCGAGGCCCGCAGAATCTGGCCGGCGGCCGAGGACGGCACCGTGTAGCGATACGACTGCGTCGACGGCGAGCGAGAGCGGCTTTCCGCGGTGCGCCAGGACCAGGTCGGTCCGGTGACCCCGTCCGGGTCGGTGAGGGTGGCCGTGGCCTGATCGCCCACATGGGGGCGGCTCGGCGACATCGTCACCTTCCCCGGCTCGTCCACGTCGGTCACCGTCACGACCACCGAAAACGGGGTGGAGGAATACACGCCTCCGTACTCGGCCATCAGGTCCACGTGGTAGACGTTGTTGCCGCCGTCGTCCACCGGCTGCTCGTAGTCGGGCCGGCTCTCTTCCACGAATTCGAGGGTGTTCCCGTCCACCCGGAACCGCGGCGCATCGTCGCCGCTCAGGGACCACGTCACCGGCGCCACCGGCGCGTCCGACGGGTCGGTGGCCCGGTAGGCGGCCACCGTCCGGCGATTCTCCTCGACCTTGACGCTGTCGGGCCCGACCACCTGCAGGGTCACGTCCAGAAGGTCCACCGTGGCCGTCGGATGCGCGCCCGGAGCGATCCCGTCCGGCAGATCCTTGAACCCCACAAGCACCGACTCGTCGTCGCTGTCGGCATCGGGGCGGGCCACGATCCGGAACGAGTCGGTGGCCGCCGACGCCGTGAACGACACGGTGCTGTCCGCCGCCAGGTCCACCGTCTCGAAGTCGCCGGCCTCGGTGCCCGGACCCGGCCGCACCGTCACCTTCACCGTCACCGCCGCCACCGGCGCCCGGGGCATGTGCACCTTCACCGTCGCCGTGTCCCCGTCTTCCGTGGCCACGTACGACGAGGCGTCGAACGAGACCGTGTCCGGCCGCGGCACCACCGGGCCGACGAAGTCGGTGCCTTTCCCCCGGCCGGCCCCGTTGATCGCCCACACCTTGAAGGTGTAGGCCGTGCCGTTCGTCAGACCGTCGACCGTGTGGCTCGTGGTCACCTCCACCGTGTCCTTCGTCGTCTCGCCGCCGCCGTCCTGGCGATACCCGTAGCCGGTGAGGGCCGAGCCGTGGGTCTTCAGCGGCGGCTCCCAGGTCAGGTGCACCTTTCGGTGCCCCGGCGTCAATCGCAGGTTCAGGGGCACCGACGGCACATCGATGACGGGGTCCGACCAAGCGCTCTCGGCTCTCTGGCCCGCCCCGTGACGGTCGCGGTAGGTCACCTTCGCCATCACTTTCCTGCCCACCAGCACCGGGTGGGGATAGACGGTCTGCTCTCGGAGGGTGGGCAGGGGATCGCCGGCCGCGGCCTGGCGCCCATAGGTCTGGCTGCTCCGGGACCAGACCCACTGCGGATTCTCCTCGACCCCGTCCGGGTCCCGCAACGTCGCCGTCAACGCCTGGTTGGCCCGGGGCCTCGTCGGCGACAGGGTCACCCGGCCCGGCTCGTTCACGTCCGTCACCGTCACTTCCACTCGCTTGGTAAAGGTCGGAGGCGGCGCCGCCCGCGGATTCAATGGCCCCCCGTCTCCAGAGACAGGCGCCGCCCGCAGCCACACCACGTAGAGGTTGTCCTCGCCGGTATCCCGCGGCTCCTCGAAGTCCGGCGCCGACCGAAACCTCAACCTCCCCAGCCCGTCCAACTCGAAGTGCGTGCTGTCCTCGATGTCCGACACCCGCAGCCGGTAGGGAGTCTCGGACAAGCCGACCGGGGCGTGGAACCGGTAGGTCCCCACCGTGTCCGGGCTGTGCTCGGCAAAGTCGACCGCGGCCGGTCCCCGGATCGGATGCCGGGGCGTGGCCTTCGCCTCCGCCACCTCGCTGTAGTCCACCTCGTTCCGGGCTCGCATCTGGAACGTGTACTCGGTGTCGTTGACCAGGTTGCGCAGGGTGTCCCGGCGCACCGAATGCGGGGTCCAGTCCGGGTTCCACGTAACCCCGCCGTCGGTGCTGTAGCGCCGCTCATGCCGCTGGATGGCGGAGCCGTTGTCCTCCCCCGGGCTCCAACTCAGGAACACCTTCTCGTGCCCCTCCTCCACCGTCAGTTCGGGCGGCTCCGGCGGCCCGGCCAGCGTCACCTCCACGGCTTCGGATTCGCCCGTGCCGCTCCAATTGACCGCCTGCACCTTGAAGTGGTAGGTCCCTCCCAGGGTCAGGTTCTCAACGGTGTACGAGGTCGTGGACCAATCGCTCGGATCGACCCTCAGCCAGTCTCCCCAATCCGCGGGCCCCTGTTTCACCTGGTACTCCCAGCGGGTGATAGACGGATTCAGCGGGTCATCCCAAGACAGCGCAACCGATCTCTCATCGAAGTTCGTTTGCGCCGCTAAACCTGTGGGCAATGCGGGCTTGGGCGTATTCCAGATTTCCGTATGGCCCAGGGAAACCGACCCTCCCTCCATCACATGGATGCCACCCCAACCTGGAGGAGGGCCGGCGCCAAAAATCACTGGGCTCCCAAAACGAACGGAATCGCTCACGGTTCCCTTGGCGATCAGATGGCCATACACGAAAATTTCAGCGCGTCTCGCGTCGGACCCGGTCGCAGAAAACTGATGACGATCCGTTACGGGCACGAACTCGGCAACGGTTCCACGCTCTACCGTCAGAGTATCACCCGGAAATACCACGATGTCCCCCTGCAATTTCAAGGTATCAATCGAGGCGGAAGCACTATCCCCCCAAGTTTCGTGGCCGATGATCACCCAATGATGGTAGTGACTATAGGGCAATTCTTCATGACCGGTTCAATAGAAGGGATCGCGGTTCATGATAGAAGGGATCGCGGTTCCCGGGGGGCCCAAGCTCCGCCACTTCGTCAAACTCTAGATTTCCCCAACTATTGGTCTCGCTGTCGTAAGGACCATGCGTTGGGCTTGTGTCTATACCCGGGCCATCGACGTGTGGTGTGCCCCACCGTATCTGCGCCCCTAACCAACTCAATGTATCGGGAAGGTTCATGTTATTGCTGTTCCTGGGATCGGGATCAGGCAACAGCACCAAGTTGTAGCTCTCCCACAAATCGTTATGAGATCCATTGGCTTGCGTGCTCAACACCTTCCCCGTATGGGTCATATATTCCTTGTCTGGAAGGATCGGAATCACTCCCTTCTCTCCTGAATCTCGCTGAATGAATCCATCAGTAATGTCGTGCATATCGATGGTACCGCCAACGGGAAATGCCCCATGCGAGCCGGCTCCCACGTAGACGACTGGATGGGTTCCTTGGCTTAGCTTTAGGGCTTCTTCCGGGTTGAACTCAAAACTGGAGGTGAATCCCGCGTGATCGGGGAAATCTCTATAGTACGTCACCCACGCCCCATGAAACCTATACTCCACACCTATGACCTCGATAGAGGTATCATCAGGATCGCTCGAACTGACAACGACATCGACACGCTGCCAGTCGCCCTCATGGTTATTCCACCAATCGTTATAGGGATAGAAGTAATAGTATTGGATTACATAGAGTGTGCCGGTATAATTACTGTGAGTTGTTGAGTCTATATGGACATAGGCCGTACTGGGATGGTCGCTTCCCTTGTGGTCATTGTCGGAGCCATCGTAAGTATCTTCGCCGAAATAAGCAGCGTTCCACTCTTCTGAAGTCGCCCCAGGATAGTCCCAATAAGCTTCCAGTGTGTACTTCCCCTTACTGTACTGGTGTCCTTCTATTGCAGGCCTCCCTGTATATCCAAAGCCCCGGAAGGCGAAGGAAAAGCGATTCTGGGGAAATTCTACCCCTGCAAATACTGGGGGAGGATTCCAATCGGCAAACGACCTCCAACCAAAACTCCCTCCCACCTTTTGACCTTGAAGATTGTATATCTTGAATCGTATAGAATCAGCTGATTGAGCACTGATAATGCTCACCGGTTCTGGTTTGGTTACCCGAATAGGGACTTCCTCATCATATACATCTGCGGCTTCCTCCGTCAGGATCAAAATTGGAGAAAAGATCTCGGCCAATTTCCCTTTGTCCTCATTACTGATCCCAGCCGTTTCCTCAAATAGGAGCATGGCAAGAAGAAGGGCGGAAGTGAAAAGTCGCATGACCGATAGTGTCCTCTCTTTGCCACTAGAAGCGTAGCGTAAGGATGGCAGATAGGCCCCCGTTGTGCTTCGGGACCAGGCCGACCAAGGTGTGACGGGTTTCGGGCAAATCGAGCGCAGCCACAGGGGGATTGCGCCATAGTTCTGACGCAATCGTTGCACCAACAATAGGTCCGAGAAACGCACTCAAGAGAAATATCGGCGCGACAAACTCCTCGTCTTGGAAAGCATAGCCCAAAGCATAAGGCACACCTACCCCCGCCAGCACACTACCCGTGAGTGCCATGCGGAGACTATCATGCGGATCAACTGCGCTCACCCCAACCGCGGTTCCAACTACGTTGCCGCCCCAGAATCCCATAAGAGCAGGAATACCCCAACCAAAACTACCATCGTCGATACCCACCATGACGACCGCTCCTGCGAGACCGCCACCCACGCCACCTAGGGCGCCGGCTAGGCACTTCTTGTCAATACGGTCATCGTAGCCTTTTCTGTCGCTCCTTTCTTGTTGCTGCGGCGGGCTGTTCTGTCCAGCAGTGCCCCCCTCGCCGCTTCTCTTGGCCGCCGCCTCCTGCGCCGGCCCCAGTAGCGCTAGGCTGATGCTTGGGATGACAACGAGTCGTCGCAGTGGTCGCATGCGGATCCCCTCTCTCAGATGGTGCTGTTGGGGGTTGGAGCGGTGCTTGATCAGGTCGTGGTGGAAGGAGCAGCCACCGGCCTGCAGAGTAACGGGCCGTTCCCGGTCGGTGGCGGCGTCGGGGATCTTCATTTCCTTGCGCTCCCCGACCATCCACGGTTCGCTGTCGTCAACGGCGTCGAACTTGTGGCTGCCACTCAGCCCCGCCAAGACGACTGCCAGGCTCAACCGGTGCGGGTGGTGCGTCCGCGTGCGCATGGTTCATCCCTCCTCTCTCTTCTTTGGATCGGGGTGCAGAGTCATGCCCCCTCCCGGGTACTCGGCCAACCTCTTCGCTGTCTTCCCCAAGGTGCTGTGTCCAGCTCCAATGAGTAACCGAAACCCCTGCGGGCGTGGATCAACCTTTGGACTGTCGGCTGGATTATTGATCAGGACTTCCTTTCGCCACATGACGCAGCTTTGGTCATCAGGGTGTTAGCGGAGTCTATCGAGAGGCAATGTGGTAATGTGAGCCAGTAGCCTCACCCTGAGATTGGACCCCTTGGATAGTTGGCGGCGGCCAGACGACGGATGAGGGCGCGCGTACCCTACCGCGCGCCGGACACCACCGCCTTGGGAAATCCTCTCTACCGGATGAGGGCGAGCTTGCCCAGATGGATTCTGTCTCCGGCGATCAGGCGGTAGAGGTAGATCCCCGATCCGACCGGCCGGCCCCGGTCGTCGACGCCAGGCCACGCCAGGGCGTGCAGGCCGGCCTCCAGGGGGGTGTTCTCGTAGAGCCGGGCCACCGTCTGTCCGGTGAGGCTGTGGACGGACAGGGTCACCTCCCCCTCCTCGGGCAGGGCCAGGTGGATCAGGGTCTGTGAGTTGAACGGGTTCGGCGCCGTCAGCACCCCGAACCCCGTCGAGTCCGCGAAGGCGGCCACGGGCTTGAACCGGGCCGATCTCTGCTCCTCGGCCGGCACGGTGTAGTAGCCGTACGGTCCCATGCCGACAGAGTTTCTGGCTCGCACGCGGTAGCGGTGCTGCTCGCTGTTTGGCGAGGACGAGTCGGTGAATTCCGTCGAGGTGACGGTGGTTTCCGAGTCCCAGAAGAAGGTCCCTCTCTTGCTCCAGTAGTACGTCGTGATCGCCGATCCGTTGTCCTCGGGCTCGTCCCAGGAGACGGTCACGGAGTTGGCGGAACTCCGGCCGTGGCTGAACCCGCCGGGCGCGTCCGGCTTGCCCGCCGGGGTCGCCGAATCGCTGGACGGCGGCCCGAACCCCTCGGAGTTGTGGGCCCGGACCTGGAAGTCGTAGGGGGTGCCGTTGTCCAGGCCGGTCACCGTCTTGGTGCGGCTCGTGCCCGTGGACTGCCAGGTGGTGCCGTTGCGCCGCCACTGGTAGTAGTCGATGGCGGCGCCCTGGTCGTCGGCCGCGCCCCAGGAGAGGCGGACCTGGCCGTCGCCGCGCACGGCGTCGAAGTCGGGCGGCGCCTTGGGCTTGTTGGCGCGGACCACGCCCTGGGTGCGGCCGGAAGCGCTCTTGCCGGAGCCGTGGTTGTCCGAGTAGGTCCGGGAGGCGACCAGGTGCCGTCCGACGGCGCCCTTCCAGGCCGTCCAGGTGTTGCCGACCCTGGGGACGTTGTCGCCTGGACCGTCCTGTCCCCGTGCGGCGGCCGCTTCCGAGCTCCAGCTCCAAGGATCTCCTCTGACGCCTCCGTCCTCGTCGGTGAGGACGGCATTGACGGTCTCGCCGACGCGGGGGCTGTCCGGGGTGACGGTGACCTCGCCGGGATCGTCCTCGTTGCCGACGGCGATGGTCACGGCGTAGCTGTGGCTGGCGCCGTGCGGGTCGGTGGCCGTGACCGTGGTGGACTGGCTGGTGGCATCGACCTCGTAGTTGGGCGCCTCGTCGAAGGCCAGGGTCGTCGATTCACCGGAAGGCCCGGACGTGGGACTGACGCTGAAGCCGGAGCCGGTGGTCCAGGTGAGGCGGTCGCCGTCCGGGTCCGTGCCGGTGTAGGTGCCGACGGGGGTGGTGTCCTCCGGGACCGTGGGGTTGGCCGGGCCGGTCACCACGGGGGGTCGGTTGACGGGCGTGACCGTGGCGGTGGCCGTTTCCGTGCCGCTGGTGCCGGCGCTGTTGCCGGCGGTCAGCTCGAACTCGTAGGCGCCGGCGGCCAGCCCGGTGATCCCGGCCGACGTGGAGGTGGTGGTGCGCGTGGTCCACGTCGTACTTCCCGAGAGCCGATACTTGTAGGTGTAGGTCACGCTGGCGCCGCAGTCGTTCGGCGCCGTCCAGGCCAGATCCACCCGTCCCCGACCGCCGGTGGCCGAAAAACCGGGGATGGCGCGAGGGGTGTTGACCTGCACCGCGGCCGTGGTCCTGGTGGCGGTGTTCCGGCTCGAGGCGTTGTCCCCGTACTGCACGGTCACCCGGATCGTCTGGCCCACCAGCGAATTGGACGGCAGATAGCTCTGCGTCGTGGAGGTCGTCGCCGGGCTGCGGGAAGAGGTCTGCGGAATCCACTGCCAGCCGTAGGGGAAGCCCGGCGGCGAGTCGGAAGACTCCGTGTTGATGCCGCCGTCGGCATCGGTGAGAGTGGCCTCCAAATGGGCGCACGTGCTCGGCGGGTCGGGGGCCAAGGTGAGGGTGCCGGGGGCGCCCGTGACCGTGGCGGTGGCCGTCTCCGTGGCGCTGTTGCCGGCGCGGTTGCCGGCGGTCAGCTCGAACTCGTAGGCGCCGGCGGCCAGCCCGGTGATCCCGGCCGAGGTGGAGGTGGTGGTGCGCGTCGTCCACGAGCCCCCCGAGAGCCGATACTTGTAGGTGTAGGTCACGCTGGCGCCGCAGTCATTCGGCGCCGTCCAGGCCAGATCCGCCCGCCTCTGACCGCCGGTGGCGGTGAAGCGGGGGATGGAGCGCGGAGCGTTGGCCCGCACCACCCCCGAGGTCGTGGTGGCGGTGTTCCGGCTTGAGGCGTTGTCCCCGTACTGCAAGGTCACCCGGATCGTCTGGCCTACCAGCGAATTGGACGGCAGATAGCTCTGCGTCGTGGAGGTGGCCGTCGGGCTGCGGGAAGAGGTCTGCGGAATCCACTGCCAGCCGTAGGGGAAGCCCGGCGGCGAGTCGGAAGACTCCGTGTTGATGCCGCCGTCCTCGTCCCGGAGGGTGCCTGTCGTGTGGGCACAGGTCTGCGGGGCGGTTGGATCCAAGGTCACCGTGCCCGGCTCGTTGACGTTGGTCACGGTCACGGTCACCGTCCGGGTGGTGTCCTCCTCCGGCGAGCCGTCGTCGGTGGCCCGGATCTTCACCGTGTAGGTGTAGCTGGTCAGGGCCTCGTAGTCCTTGGCGCTTTGGAAGGCCAGGACGCCGCTGTCCCGGCCGATGCGGAACGTGCCGCTCCCCGTCACCAGCTCCCAGGTGACGGAGTCGTCTTCCGGGTCGGTGGCCGTGTAGGTGGCCACCTCGGTGGTGTTCTCGGGCACCGACTTGCTCGCCGGGCCCGAGATCGCCGGCGGCTCGTTGACGTCGGTCACGTTCACCGTCACCTCCCGGCTCGTCGAGGCCGACCCGTCGGTGACCCCCGCGGTCACTCGGTAGGAGCTCTGGGTCTCGTGGTCGGGCGGGTCGTTGAACTCGAGCGTCTGCGACGACCCGGAGCCGGTCCACGCCTCGAAGGCCGAGGCGTCGGCGCCGGACAGCGTCCAGCTCAGCGCCCGGGTCGGGTGGCAGCCGCTCGAGCGGGTCACCGTGTAGGTGGCCACCGCCCCGGTGCCGTTCTCGGCGTAGGAGACCGGGCTCGACTCCGACGCCGTCAGCGTCAGCACGCAACTCGGCGGCGGCGGCACCGGCCCGGAGTTCCCGCCGGCGCTCTTGTCCGAGCCGTGGGCGTCGTCATAGGTCACGGTGACTCGCAGGCGGTAGTCCACATTCTGGGCCGTCGGGGTGTACTGCCCCGTGGGGCTGAAGGTGTCGCGGGCGCCGCGCGGGGCGTCCGCGTGCGACCAGTGCCAGTTCCGGTGGTTCCTCACACCGCCGTCCGGATCCTCCACGGTCGCGGTGACGGTTTGCCCCACTTTCGGCGGGTTCGGCGAAAAGCTCACCACCCCCGGCTCGTCCACGTTTCTCACCGACACCGACACGGCCAGGGTGTCGGCGGCCTTCCCGGGGTCGGTGGCCACCACCTCGACGCTGTAGACGCTGTCGCCGTCGGCATCGGCCGGCGCCTCGTAGTCCGGCGCCGCCCCGAAGCGCAGGGCCCCGGTCGAGCCGATCGTGAAGGCCGACGAGTCGGCCCCCGCCCTCGACCACGTGACCCGGTCGCCGTCGGCGTCCGTGGCCGCATAGGTCCCCACGCGGGTGCTGTCCTCGTCCACCGTGACCGCCGCCGACCCCGAGATCACCGGGGCCCGGTTGGTCGAGAGCACCGGCCCGGTCGAGGTCGTGTCGGCGCTCTGGCGGCCGTGGGCGTCGGTGTAGCTCACCGAGGCCCGCAGAATCTGGCCGGCGGCCGAGGACGGCACCGTGTAGCGATACGACTGCGTCGACGGCGAGCGAGAGCGGCTTTCCGCGGTGCGCCAGGACCAGGTCGGTCCGGTGACCCCGTCCGGGTCGGTGAGGGTGGCCGTGGCCTGATCGCCCACATGGGGGCGGCTCGGCGACATCGTCACCTTCCCCGGCTCGTCCACGTCGGTCACCGTCACGACCACCGAAAACGGGGTGGAGGAATACACGCCTCCGTACTCGGCCATCAGGTCCACGTGGTAGACGTTGTTGCCGCCGTCGTCCACCGGCTGCTCGTAGTCGGGCCGGCTCTCTTCCACGAATTCGAGGGTGTTCCCGTCCACCCGGAACCGCGGCGCATCGTCGCCGCTCAGGGACCACGTCACCGGCGCCACCGGCGCGTCCGACGGGTCGGTGGCCCGGTAGGCGGCCACCGTCCGGCGATTCTCCTCGACCTTGACGCTGTCGGGCCCGACCACCTGCAGGGTCACGTCCAGAAGGTCCACCGTGGCCGTCGGATGCGCGCCCGGAGCGATCCCGTCCGGCAGATCCTTGAACCCCACAAGCACCGACTCGTCGTCGCTGTCGGCATCGGGGCGGGCCACGATCCGGAACGAGTCGGTGGCCGCCGACGCCGTGAACGACACGGTGCTGTCCGCCGCCAGGTCCACCGTCTCGAAGTCGCCGGCCTCGGTGCCCGGACCCGGCCGCACCGTCACCTTCACCGTCACCGCCGCCACCGGCGCCCGGGGCATGTGCACCTTCACCGTCGCCGTGTCCCCGTCTTCCGTGGCCACGTACGACGAGGCGTCGAACGAGACCGTGTCCGGCCGCGGCACCACCGGGCCGACGAAGTCGGTGCCTTTCCCCCGGCCGGCCCCGTTGATCGCCCACACCTTGAAGGTGTAGGCCGTGCCGTTCGTCAGACCGTCGACCGTGTGGCTCGTGGTCACCTCCACCGTGTCCTTCGTCGTCTCGCCGCCGCCGTCCTGGCGATACCCGTAGCCGGTGAGGGCCGAGCCGTGGGTCTTCAGCGGCGGCTCCCAGGTCAGGTGCACCTTTCGGTGCCCCGGCGTCAATCGCAGGTTCAGGGGCACCGACGGCACATCGATGACGGGGTCCGACCAAGCGCTCTCGGCTCTCTGGCCCGCCCCGTGACGGTCGCGGTAGGTCACCTTCGCCATCACTTTCCTGCCCACCAGCACCGGGTGGGGATAGACGGTCTGCTCTCGGAGGGTGGGCAGGGGATCGCCGGCCGCGGCCTGGCGCCCATAGGTCTGGCTGCTCCGGGACCAGACCCACTGCGGATTCTCCTCGACCCCGTCCGGGTCCCGCAACGTCGCCGTCAACGCCTGGTTGGCCCGGGGCCTCGTCGGCGACAGGGTCACCCGGCCCGGCTCGTTCACGTCCGTCACCGTCACCGTCACGTCATGGGTCGTCGAGTCCGGCGGGGTGCTGGTGTTTCTGGCCTTCAGCCTCACCTGGTAGACGTTGTCCCCGGCCGCCACCGCGGCCTCGGTCGCCGTGGCCGCCCGCGCCCGGTCGCCCGGGGCCTCGAAGTCCGGCGGCGTCTCGAAACGGAGACGGCCCGACGCGTCGATCTCGAGGGTGTCGGCATCCACCCCCTCCAACGACCAGGTCACCGGCGACACCGCCGCCCCCAGCGTGTCCAGGGCCTGGTACGTGGCCACCGTGTCGGTGCCGTTCTCGGCGAAGGAGACCGAGTCGCGGCCCGAGATCGTCAGCCGCCGCGCCGGCGTCACCGACGACAGAAACGACACCCCCCGGACCTGAGTGCCCGAAAGCGCCCGCACCTGCAACCGGTAGCCGACCCCGTTGGTCAGGGACGAGACCGTCGTCGACGTCGTCGACGCCCCGCTGCCCGGCACCGGCTGCCAGTCCGTCCACGCCCCGGCCCCCGCCTTCGACCGGTACTGCCAGGTGACCCCGGCGTAGCCCGGCGAGTCCCACGACAGCGCCGCCCGCCCGTCGCCGCCCCGGGCCCGGAGGGGGAACACCGCCGCCGCCGAAGAGACGCCCCCCGGCTCGCCCTCCGAGTTGACCGCCCGCGTCCGAAACTGTTGCACCGACCCCCCGTCCAGGCCTGACACCAGGTGCCGGATCGAAGTCAGCTCCGCGGTCGTCACCGCCTCCCAGTCCGACCCCCACGCCGCGCCGCCGCTTTTCTCCTGCGCCTCCAGCGTCATCGGCGCCACCGTCGAGCCGGTCTGCGGCTGGCACCACCCTCTGCTCGGGCATTGCCAGGTCATCGTCACCGACCGCCCGTCCACGGCCATCGAGTCCAGGCGCGGCGGCCCCGAGGGCGGCGGCACCACCCCGCGGGCCGGAAAGGCCGACGACCAGGCCCCGGCGCCGCTGTCGTTGACCGCCTGCAACTGGTACCGAAGACGGTGCTTGACCACCACGTCCCCGGCGTCCCGGTGCGTGTAGCGCAGCGTGGTCGCCCCCGGCGTCGCCACCGTGTCGTACGACGACCACGCCTGCGTGCCCACCACCGCCCACTGCGACCGCAGACGATACCCGGTCACCGCCGGCGTCGCCGACACCGCCCCCCAGGCCACGTCCATCCCCGTGGCGCCCGGACTCGCCGTCAGACCCGAGGTCGGCGCCGGCGGCACCCCCGGACCCGAGCCCGGCGTCGCCGACACCTGCGCAGCCACCCCCTTGCCCACCCCGTTGACCGCGCGAACCTCGAACAGGTATCGCGTCCCGTTCGTCAGGCCCTCCGACACCGTGTGGCTCACAGTCTGCGCGTTGCTGCCCGAAATCGCCTCCCAGTCAGGGTCCCACGACAAGCCCCCGTCGGCGCTCTGCCGGAACTCATACCCCGTCAGAGCAGACTCGTGGTCCGGGGCCGAACTCCACGTCAGCTCCATTTGCTCGTGGCCTGCCGCCGCCGAGAAATCTCCCGGCTTCCCCGGCACCCCCGCCACCACCGCCGCCGTGGGCCCGCTCTGCGCGTAGTTGTACAACGTGCCCTTTGAATCACGCGCCCGGTAGCGCACCATCACCCGCAGCTGGCGACCCATGTCCCGGCCCAACGGCGTGTAGGTCCCCAGCGCCGGATAGCGAACCAACCGCGACGACGGCGTCAAGGTCGCCCAAGGGTCCGTATCGCTGCCCCGCCAATGCCATTGAAAGAACGCCCGCTCCAGGGTGCCCCCGTCCGGGTCGTCCAGCACCGCCGTGAGCCCCCGGCCCACCTGAGGCGGCGCCCCGACCAAACCCACCGTCACTCCGCAATTCGTCAAGGTGGTGTTCGTCAGAGCCAGGGTGCCCCCATCCTCCGACTCAAGACAACGCGACCCATCCCGGATTGTCGCCCCCGAAAGGTCCGCCACTCCCGTCGCCGCCACCCGGATCCCATACCAATCGTCATTGGAAGCATCGTCCGCATCATTGGACGAGCGGAAGGTGA
Source organism: Candidatus Latescibacterota bacterium (assembly GCA_964291625.2). Lineage (GTDB taxonomy): Bacteria > Latescibacterota > UBA2968 > UBA8231 > UBA8231 > UBA8231. The sequence continues at coordinate 3,056,870 of OZ220089.1, forward strand.
TGTTGCCTGCGCTCGCGTTGAGAGTGCCCAGGACGATCAACTCCGACCGGCTCTCGCTATCGGCCAAGAAACGCACCTCGGTCCCAGAAGTGATCGTGAGAGTAACATCCGGCCCAATCGTCAGATCACCACCAACCCTTACGCTGCCACTCCAGGAATCATCCATCTCGATCGTGCCCGCCCAATAAGGACTCAAGTCGGCCATCACCTTCGACCCGCTCCCCCGGATATTGGAGACCCTCACACTTGAATTATCGCCAGGCATGTTCGGATCGAAATTCGGGCCCATCCACAGCCTGCTGTTTGGGGAGGTAAAGTCACTAAGCTCCGTCCCGCCAGTCGAGCCAGGGAACGGATCTCCATCGTAGGTCGAAAGGTCCGAGAGATTGTCTGCCTCTACCAAGTCAATGAGATCATAGAACGGGTCGATCCCCTCGACTTCCCCCAGCAGGCGCGTCTCTAGTACGTGCCAAACTAGCAGGCCATCATGGACTGAGTCAGCCAGCGCCATGTTCCAGCCGGCGCCGGTCTGCCGATTCTCGACCAGAAAGAAGTCGTCCCTGGTGTGTAGTGCACGAACTCGATACACATCGTCCTGGTAGTCCGAACGGTCGGCGGAGTAGGTCAGCTCCACGCCTCTCTCAAAGTCCGTAACATCCGTTGGAGTAATCCAGCCCAAACTAATCCGGTGCTGGGGCGCCAAGGGTGCCGGATTGTCGCCTCGCCGTGCCGTCCCCTTGTTTCCCCCCGAAGCCATAAGACCCCACTCATTATAGCTCCGGTTATGGGGGCTATCAGGAGCAGAATAGTAGTCACCTAGACCCAAGACATGACCAAACTCATGGCAATGAACTCCAATGTGCGAGAAAGTAGCACGGTTGCGCTCCACGTTCTCCAGTCCTACCTCCTCCCATCTCTCAGACATAAGGTACACACCGGCAAAAAAGCTTGGATGCAGACCGCCGTCACTATACAAATTTCCAGCATAGATGATGCAGACCTTCTTTGTGTGGAGATCAAGGGAGAGATCGATCTCTTCCTGACTGGCCACCGAGTCCCATACGGCATCTCTGAAGTGAAATTTGGTATTCCCATGGAAGTAGCTCTTAGTTTCACCCAGTTGCACCCATATGGGCACACCCGCCTTTGTCGCTGTGTTGACAACCCGTCCCTTCAGAGTATAGGTACCCTTCGACATGTCTGCCCAGTACTGGCGCATACTGCCAAACACCGCTTCACCATCGGGCGAGGCCCTGTCGCCTGTATAGCTGTCTCCAAATAGCAGGTTCGTAAAGTCACTCATAGTGTACTCGGGATAACCCCCGGATTTCCTGTCGCCTGCAAGATCCATGGGCCAATCTGCATCATTCTGATGTTTGACATCGGAGAACTCCACCAAGACGACCAGAAGTGACTCGGGCAGGACTGCGCGAGCGCCGTGTCTGGCGCCATAGTCCGACTCAAGTCCTCGGTGTCTCCGAGCCCTATCCCTCAGGACAGCCGCGTTCTGCCTACCCAGTCGCCTCACTTCTCTAGCCCCGTCATCTCGACCCACCCGGAATGAACTCGGAGCCGCATGGCCGGCGCTGTCGTAGCGGGCATAGTGATAGTAACCCGTACTCGAGTCCCGAACGACATATCCTCTCTCGGCTGCCAGGTAGTGGCCAAATTCATCGATGAATTCGCGAACGGCGAATTGGGTGCTGTCCGGCTGTGTGAGTTCAACAGTACCCAGCTCTGTGTTGATCGGCAGAGCCGGCTGAACCCAACAGAGGACCACGAGTGCAAACAGACTGGGGCGTATCACTTGGATTGCTCCATGGATGCCAGAAGTGCGTGAACGACCGAGCGGACTCATTCTAGTTTGACGAGGAGCGTGTTACCCACTCCTTGATTTCGCCAAAGGATTTCTCCTTCGCGACAGTCGCTACCTCTTCAGTTGACTTCAGATAGTATCTCATTTCGCCACCTGCGTGTTCCCAACCGATCCAATAGCCGGAGTAGAGAACGCCAAGTCCAGGTGCGAATACGCAGTAGGAACCCCCTTCGAAAGCGTTGAAGTCGAACACGTACAGCTCCACTATCTCGTCCAATACACTCTCTTGCCAGAGGCCGCGCTGTCTGATCCGGTTGAGATGCGGAATCGCATCCCACTCATGCCGCGCAAAGGGGCCACCACGAGAGAGACGAAAGCCCTCCCATTCTACGGATAGCTCCCCTCCCAATAGTACCCCTCCGACGGATATCTCGCTGACGTTTGCCTGTTCATAGATCACATACCTGGCTCGGGGTTCCCTGGCCAGCAAGGCATCGTCTACCGGTGGTCCCCATATGTCCCAAAGGAGCTCTTCCGAGGCATTCCGCACATCATACTGCCAGGTTCTCCCGGCCTCGTCGACCCGGTACAGGCCACCGTCATCCAATTCGAGATAGGTCCGGTCTCCTATCTGATGGCTCCTAACGACCTTGAGGGTTTGGGTGCCGACGTCTTGCGAATCCCGATAGGCGATTCCATCTTCGTCGCGGCCGTACTTGACCTTCTCGACTGAATAGGTCCAAGACTGGCCGACTCTCACGGACGTAGGAAGGGGAAAGGGAGGACACCAAAGGCTTTGCTCTCCCAGCCCAGCGGTAGGCAGCATCAAGATGCTCCCTACTACCCCAATAGCAGGAATGATGGATTTGCTCACGTGGACCTCCTTCGATTTCGATCTCCGAGAGTCAGAGGCTTTGTCACCAAACAGATGAGTTGCTTCGGCTGGTCGATGTCCCGTTCGTCAGGCTCGAGACGGTCACGCTCACCGCCGCCGTGGGACCGGGCGCCCTTGGAACGGGCCGCCGGGGGAATCGTCACCCAGCGGTCCGGATCCCACGTCGCGCCCCCGTCCGAGCTCCGGCGATACTCGTTCCCGGTCACCGGCGAGCCGTGGGCCTCGGCCGGGTCGCAGGAGATCATCACCTCGCGGCTGCCCGCCACGGTCGTGCAGTTTGCCAGGGCCCCCGGCCGGCCCGCCGCCACCGCCGCCGTGGGCGCGCTCTGCGCGTAGTTGTACACGATCGCGCCGCCCCCGAACCGGGCCCGGTAGCGAAGCGTCGCCCGAAGCATCTGCCCAAGCACCTCCTCCTTCGGGATGTAGGTCCCCTTCGCCGGGTAGCGCACCCTCGTGGACGGGGCCAGGTTCGCCCAGGCATCGGTGGCGCTGGCCCGGCCCTGCCACTGCCAGAACTCCTCGTTCAGCGTGCTCCCGTCCCCCGGGTCCAGAGACGCCGTGAGCCGACCCCCCAAGACCGGCGGCGTCCCCGTCAGATCCACCGTCAGACCGCAGTTGGTCAGCGTCGTGTTCGTCAGGCTCACCGTCGAGGCGCCGCGCAACTGCAGGCAGCGACGCCCGTCCCGGATCGTGGCCCCCGACAGGTCCGCGATCCCCGTCGCCGCCACCCGGATCCCATACCAATCGTCGTTGGAGGCATCGGCCGCATCGCTGGCTGAGCGGAAGGTGATGTGGCCCGCCCCGGCTTGAAGGGTCCCGCCATTCTCCACGATCAACTCCACCCGGGCCTCGTCCTGCCCGTCGCTTTCTTCGTCGGTGTCCTCGAAGCGGACCTCGGTCCCCGCCTCGAGGCGCAGGGTGGCCGCATTCGTGCCGTCGCCGACGACGAGGTCGCCGCCGACGGTCACCGGGCCGCTCCACCGGTGTTCCCCCTCGGCGATCGTCACGCCGTTCAGCGTCGCCGTGCCCCCGCTCTCGACCCGCACCCCGTGCGTGTCCGTGCGGGCCCCGGCCCGATCCACCGTACCGAAGGTCACCCCCGTGCCCACCGTCAGGTGGGCGCCGGCGGACACGATCAGCTCCGGATAGTCGCTGGCGTCGGGGCCGGTCGGGGCCAGGAAGTTCACCGTCGTCCCGGCGGCGATCGTCACGCTCGTGCCCCTTTCGATCGTCACGTCCCCGCCCACGTACACTGAATCCGGGCCCCAGGTCTCTATCCCGTCGATGGGGCCGACCCAGTGATCGAAATAGATGTCGACCAAGGCGCTCCCGGTGGCCGGGTTGGCTGTATTCCTGGTCACCCGGATGTTGCGAAACGCCAGACGCGAGGGGGCGTCGTCGTTGTTGGGGCAATGGAAAGAGTTGCGCCGAAGGTGACTGTCGTCCGCGGCCTGGGTGCCCACCGGGCGCAGGTCGGGACGGGCCAAGGTGGGCGTGGCCGGCAAGCCGGTGCCGTTCGTGTGGGTCGGCAGGGGCAGGAAGGTGGACCGCATCCCGTTGCCTTCCAGCGCGCCGAACGGGTCGGAGATGCGGTCAATGCAGGGATACACGGCGCTGCTGCTGAAGCTCCGCGGCGTCCGCCCTTCGGTAATCGTCCCTGTGAACCCCGTCGCAGGAGTGCACGGAGGGTGGTTGGTGTCCGGCTGGGGGGGGCAGCCCATGGTGGCATTGTACACCGAACGGTTGTCCGCCGGCACCAGACGGGGTTCGTCCTGCTCCGCCCCCGCGCTCCGCTTCCAGATCATCAGGCCCGGCGCCTGGTCGAATCGATACCAGCCCGTGTACCGTCCGAACCCTTCGGCGGTGCGGAACTCCACGGCGATCTCCGAGCCGTCGGCGCCTTCGATGAAGTAGTACCGCCCTGGTTGGATCTCCTTGTTCTCTTGGCTGGCCGTAATCGTCTCCCAAGTGCCCCAATTCAGGTCCCGCAGGTAAGTCGGGTTGTACGGGTTCGGGCAGGATGCAAAAGCATACTTGTAGGAGCTGCTGGAGTTCGGCTGTCGCCCCTCGACCACCGGCCCGTCGATCCCGCTATTCATGGTGCCCAGCCGGCCATTCGGCCGCCTTGTCCAAAGGACAGCCGGTTGGCGCATGTGGCCGTTCGGCGCGTGTACACCTCCGTCCCATCCCAACGGCCGTCCGGATGCGAGAAGCCCAACAGGTGGCCGATCTCGTGCGCGTGGATGCCGATGCCTCCGAACCGGTCCGCCTCGTGGGAGTCCCTTCCGGAGCCCTGCCGCTCCGCGGCCACGTAGCGGAAATCGATGTCGGCGAGTATGGCTGGATTTGGATTTGCACTGGTAATGCCGTCCGCCTGCGGATGGATCTGGCTTCGGACCAGCGGGTGCCCGGGGTCATTGAATTGGGCTCCGGCGTAGAGATACAACACCTTGTGGCGCAAGCGCCGCGCTTGGCTGGCATTGACGCCGGGAGGGTCGTACGCCGTCGAGTCCAGATCCCAGGACCGCACCGAATCGAGCGTTGCATTTCGGGCGTGAAGCCAGTAGTCACTGTTCCACAGGGTGCGTCTGGCCCGCTCCGCGTAGTAACCCTTGGTCTCCGGTAGCTCTACCCAGATGGGGTAGCCATCCCTGTCCTCCTCGTTGAGCATGCGCACCCGCAGCTCGAAGTCGGGGTCGGAGGTTTCGTCGCCGCCGGAGATCACGTGGAAGTAGTGCCGCAGGCTGCCGAACACCTCCGGCAGCGTTTCGCTGACGCCGTCGTCGTTGTCGGCCACTATCTGGGTCCCGGTAAACGCCGGGATATCCACGCCCGTCTCCCCATTCTCGGAGTAGCGATACCCGCCGCTGAACATTCGCTCCCAATCGTCCATCGTGTAGCTGGACGTCCCCGGTTCCAGGGCGCCGGTGGTGCGGTTTACGGTGTAGCCGTGCGGCCGGTCGTGCAGGTGGTAATCGAAGGTATCCGCCCGAACGCTGACGTTGCCCAAGGCGTCAGTGACGCCGGGGTGCCGGGCCGTGGTGTCCCGGAAGGTGACCAGCACCACGGACAACGTGCACGGACTGGTCCAGGCGTTCTGCAACTGGCCCGCCGCCGGGGCCTGGGCCTTGAGAGCGTCGGCCCCGGCAACCACCAGCAGGGCCGCCGGAAGAAGGCGACGGACGATTGTCATCGTGCGGATCCTTTCAGTTTCCCCCAGCTCGAGGGGGCCACCACCGCAGGCGACTGCTTCAGCGCATCCTCCGAGCGGACCGTGCGGGTGGTGCCGCTCTGGCCGGATGCACCACCGCCGCTGGCCTCGACCAACACGGCGTGGGTGGAACCGAAGACGTGGTCGTACACCGGGTAATCCGGCCCTTGGAGCCACTCATGGCACGAGAGGAGGCCATACCCGGCCTGGAAGTTCACCAGACGGTTCGAATACCAATCGGCTTCGCCTTCATGCTCCGACACCCAGTCCCAGGCGTCGTGGCCACGAAACGTGAATCCCATTACCCGCGCGGGGTCGCTGGGAATGGCGCGCCGTACCACTTCGTCGTCTCCGTGCGTCAACGGAATCGTGTAAATGGGGGGCCCCTCGAACCGGAAGAACGACCGCTCGCCGGTGTCGGTGCGCTCCATCAGCTCGCTGCCCTTCCAGCGCAGCTTCTTCCCCACCGGGCAATGCGGCGGCGGCGCCAGAAAGCCCGCCGGCACGTCCGACAGGACGTAATACGTCGTGTCGCCAATCACCTCCGTTCGTTCCACCGTGATCGTGACCGTGTCCTCATAGCCAAATTGGCCCTCGGCGCTCGGGAAGACGCCGGCATACGGGTCACCCACCCAATGCAGGAAGGTCCACGAATTGCCCACCGCCAGGGGCAGGAAGTCGGCGGGCTCGTTGTCGGGGGCTGCGGCCGGTCCGGTCAAGGCCACCAGGACGACGGCCAGGATCAACGGGTGCGTGTGGCGCGTGCGCATGGATCTCATCCCTCCTCTTCTCTTCTTTGGGGCGCAGAGTGGTTCCCCTCCGGGTACTCCGCCAACCTCTTCGCTGTCTTCCCAAAGGTGTTGTGTGAGGTCGTGTCAAAAGGTGTGTAAACGAGATCAGGCAGCCTCTCTTGATCCCCTCCTTACAGACGCTCGAAGTCTTCCAGTTGGTAACTCGTGGTCCCTGGCTCCAACGCGCCGTCGGCGTTGATCGTGTAGCCGTGCGGCAGGTCGTGGGTGTCGTAGTCACAAATGCGCCCGCTATTAACGCGCCCGCGATTGTCGCAGGATGGGCTGTAGCTCGGCCAGACCCCTGTCGTGTCCTTGAAGGTGACCAGCACCACGTCCAGCGTGCACGGGCTGGTCCAGCTGTTGCGAAGGTCGTAGACCGGCTGTTGGGCCGACAGGGAGCCGGCCCAGAACAGCGTCAGCAGGACCGCCCTCGATGCAATGGCGCTCGGTCTCATCTCTCCTCCCCTTCTTTGACTCGCCCCCAGGATGAGCTGGGCGCCGACGTGCCGTGCCTCGCATCCTCATACGTCACCAGTCCGGCCCCCACGCCGCGCCGCCGCTTTTCTCCTGCGCCTCCAGCGTCATCGGCGCCACCGTCGAGCCGGTCTGCGGCTGGCACCACCCTCTGCTCGGGCATTGCCAGGTCATCGTCACCGACCGCCCGTCCACGGCCATCGAGTCCAGGCGCGGCGGCCCCGAGGGCGGCGGCACCACCCCGCGGGCCGGAAAGGCCGACGACCAGGCCCCGGCGCCGCTGTCGTTGACCGCCTGCAACTGGTACCGAAGACGGTGCTTGACCACCACGTCCCCGGCGTCCCGGTGCGTGTAGCGCAGCGTGGTCGCCCCCGGCGTCGCCACCGTGTCGTACGACGACCACGCCTGCGTGCCCACCACCGCCCACTGCGACCGCAGACGATACCCGGTCACCGCCGGCGTCGCCGACACCGCCCCCCAGGCCACGTCCATCCCCGTGGCGCCCGGACTCGCCGTCAGACCCGAGGTCGGCGCCGGCGGCACCCCCGGACCCGAGCCCGGCGTCGCCGACACCTGCGCAGCCACCCCCTTGCCCACCCCGTTGACCGCGCGAACCTCGAACAGGTATCGCGTCCCGTTCGTCAGGCCCTCCGACACCGTGTGGCTCACAGTCTGCGCGTTGCTGCCCGAAATCGCCTCCCAGTCAGGGTCCCACGACAAGCCCCCGTCGGCGCTCTGCCGGAACTCATACCCCGTCAGAGCAGACTCGTGGTCCGGGGCCGAACTCCACGTCAGCTCCATTTGCTCGTGGCCTGCCGCCGCCGAGAAATCTCCCGGCTTCCCCGGCACCCCCGCCACCACCGCCGCCGTGGGCCCGCTCTGCGCGTAGTTGTACAACGTGCCCTTTGAATCACGCGCCCGGTAGCGCACCATCACCCGCAGCTGGCGACCCATGTCCCGGCCCAACGGCGTGTAGGTCCCCAGCGCCGGATAGCGAACCAACCGCGACGACGGCGTCAAGGTCGCCCAAGGGTCCGTATCGCTGCCCCGCCAATGCCATCGAAAGAACGCCCGCTCCAGGGTGCCCCCGTCCGGGTCGTCCAGCACCGCCGTGAGCCCCCGGCCCACCTGAGGCGGCGCCCCGACCAAACCCACCGTCACTCCGCAATTCGTCAAGGTGGTGTTCGTCAGAGCCAGGGTGCCCCCATCCTCCGACTCAAGACAACGCGACCCGTCCCGGATTGTCGCCCCCGAAAGGTCCGCCACTCCCGTCGCCGCCACCCGGATCCCGTACCAATCGTCATTGGAGGCATCGGCCGCCTCGTTGGACGAGCGGAAGGTGATGTCCCCCGCCCCGGCTTGAAGGGTACCGCCATTCTCCACGATCAACTCTGAACGGCTCTGATCCGCGCCACCACCAGCCTTGTCCTCCCCAGCGTTGTCCTCTCCCGCCAGAAAGTGTACCTCGGTTCCACCATCAATCCGAAGGTCAGAGCCCGAAGCAATCGCCACATCGCCACCAACGTGTACCCTGCCATCCCACTCAAGAGACTGATTGATCGTGCCCACCCAATAGGGACTGAGATCCGCCGTCACAGTCCTCCCGGTAACGCTGATGTTGGAAACGCTCACACTTGACGATGCCCCCGAAAAGAGCTCGCTACTAGGCGTAGTATAATCTGCAAACGTAGTATTGCCACCCGATCCAGGAAACGGATCCCCATTGTAGGTCCCCGGCTCATCATCATCGTCGGCCTCTACCAAGTCGACAGTATCCCAATCCATCCCTCCCGGCCGATCCCGAATGTGCCAGATCAGCAGTCCATCATGGGTTGAATCGGCCAGTGCTCGGTTCCAGCCCATGCCGGTTTGCCTGTTCTCGACCAGAAAGAAATCCTTGTCCAGATGTATGTGGGCCCGGCTGTAGTCCGGGCTGTTTCGCGATCGAATTCGATACACAACGTCCTGGTATTCATTCCTCTCTGCGGAATAGGCCAAGCTCTGGCCGGTCATCAGGCTCGTCACTTCGATCGGAGTGACCCACTCCAACATGATTCGGTGCCAAGGCGACAAAGGTGCGGGATTGTCACCTCTGCGATGTACTCCCTTCCAATCTCCAGAGGCCATGAGGCCCCACTCTCCATAATCCGTGGACACACCATAGTGGTCACCCAGTCCCAGGGCATGACCGAATTCATGACAGTGAGTCCCTATGTGGGAGAAAGTAGCCCAATTTCGTTCCTCGTTCTCCACCGTCTCATCCGCCCATCTCTCGGACATGGAGTATGCCCTGCCGCTATACGCAGGCCATAACCCCCCTCTACCGGAAGGTCCAGCATAGGCATTTCCAGCGTAAATGATGCACACCACGTTCGTGGCACTCAGAGAAACGTTGGCCTTCCCGCCTGGCAGCCGCCACTGCCGAATCCCTGAACGCAGGGAAGGTCCCCGCGCTGTAGGAGGCCTTACTCCCACTCAGCTCAATCCATTCGGGTACACCGTTGTCCCTCTTGTTCACAACCCGCCCCGTCAGGGTGTAGCCTCCCTTCGACATGTCAAGCCAGTACTGACGCATACTGCCATAGACCGCTTCACCGTCCGGCGAGGCCCTCTCGCCTGTATAGCTATCCCCGAATAGCATGGTCTCGAAATCACTCACCGTGTACTCGGGATAGTCTGACTTGTCTCTCTCGGCGTCAGCAGGAAGACCTGCCATCGGCCAATCTTCAGGGTTCTGATGCTTGACATCGGAAAACTCCACCAGGAGAACCAACAGCGCCGTCGGAAGTACTCCGTGCGAACTCCTCAAGACCCTACCGTCAGGTCCCATTTCGCGGTACTTGCGAGCCCTGTCTGCCAACGTGGCTTCGTTCTCCAAGGCCAGCCGCCAAACCTCGCTTGTCCCGTCGTCTCGACCTACGCGCAAAGAACTGGGAGTCGCATGCCCCGCGGTGTCGTAGCGAGCATAGTGATAGTAGCCGGTACTCGTATCCTGTACGACATATCCTTCCTTGACAGCCAGATAGCGGCCGAATTCATCGCCGAACTCGCGGACGGCGATACGGGTCCCGTCCGGCTGCAGGACCTCCCGGGTACCTAGGTCCATGCTATTGGACCACGCTGGCTGAAGCCAACAGAGAAGCAGGGAAATGAGTACGCTATACCACGCCAATGTGAATCCTCCAATCCCATGCAGATCTTTCTCGAAGCGCATGAGGTCCTACTCCCTGTTCGATGCGCGTGGTGCCACCCATTCCTTCACTTGGCCGAAGGGAACGGGACCTGCCACAGTCGCCACTTGCCCGTGTGACTCCAGATAGTAGTCTGCTGAAGGACTATGCTCTCGAGGACCCCGCTCATAGCCACAGTACAAGACGCCAAGGCCAGGTGCCACGAGAGAATAGGATCTCACTCCGGCAGCAACGAAGTAATATTCATACAACTCGGCTATCCCATCCCATACATCACTCTCTTGCAGTCGCCCGGCCCTCTCTCTCCATGGGTCCATGTACCCTCTGATGAAAAACGGATGGGGGCCAATGCCCGAAGCCCATGCTTCCCTCTGAAACGGGCCACCACGGGAAAAAAAGAAGAAGTCATACTCGCTGTTATATGCGGCTCCAGCAAGTGATATCTCCTCAACGTCATTTTGGCTATACCAGACATACCCGTCCGAATGGTGCCCATTCTGGAATCCCTCGTCCAGGTCCCAAAAGACCTTTTCCGTGCCGGTTCCTGTATCGTATTGCCAGGTTCTGCCGCCTTCATCGCACCGGTAGAGCTTGTCATCATCGCTCAACTCAAGATAGGTGCGGTCTCCTATTGTATGGCTTCCAACCACCGCGATGCTTTCGGTGTTGTATCGTGAGTCCCTCCATACTGTCGAGTACGTCCAGTAGTGACCCACTTCGGCCGACGAAAGGAGGGAATAGTAGGGAAACCAGCAGAGAAACCCCCACGCTCCAGTGGGGAGTATCCAGATGCTCACAAGTGCCAGAGTGGCAGGGAGGATGGCGTTCCTCATGTTGGGTGATCTCCTATGCACGTGAGATTGCGGTAGTGTGCCCCAAGAACTGGACAGGTGGCTGAGCGAGACTTTCGGTCCACCGACCCACTGTCCAGAAGGGCTTGGATGACGAGGAAGGTGCAAGACGCACTCGGCTCAGTTCAAGGCCAAGGTCCAAGGTGGAGGCCCTGCGTGAGCGACGGACGGTCAACGAGCTGGCCCGCAAGCTCTCTGTCCACCCCCAGCCAGTGCGGATAACCGCAGCGTGTTCGCCCCCTGGGCGTCGCCACCGTGTCGTACGTAGACCACGCCTGCGTGCCCACCCCCGCCCACTGCGACCGGAGACGATACCCGGTCACCGCCGGCGTCGCCGACACCGCGGCCCAGGCCACGTCCATCCCCGGGCCGCCCGGGCTCGCCGTCAGACCCGACGTCGGCGCCGGCGGCACCCCCGGACCCGAGCCCGGCGTCGCCTTCACCTGCGCCGACACCCCCTTGCCCACTCCGTTGACCGCCCGAACCTCGAACAGGTATCGCGTCCCGTTCGTCAGGCCCTCCGACGCCGTGTGGCTCATCAGCGCGATCATGCGGATGAGTGCTCCTCGTGGGCCTGCTGTGCCGAAGGCAGATGCGAGCCTGCCGAAGGTCAGGCAAACACCTCCCGGCTCGACTCTCTATTCTACCGTACGGGTATGTGGTTCTTGTGTGCCCCCTTGGCGGAAGGGCGTGTTTTTTTGTGTGTCTTTGGGGGAATTTCTCCAAGTCGGGCCGGAATCGGCCCTGAAACCCAAGATCAGCCGCCACCAAGGTGAGCGGATGAAACCTGCCGAGGAGCTCCACGAAGACTTCGTCGCGCTCAGGGAGCGACTGTCCCGGCTGAGCGAGGCCAGGCTGCGCATCAACGAGAGACTCGACCTGGACATCGTGCTCCAGCATTTCCTGGACTCGGCCCGGGCCCTGACGGAAGCCCGCTATGTGGTGATCACCCTCCTGGAAGCCCAAGGAGAGGTGGAGGACTTTTCTCACCTCCGGTTTTGGGCGCCGGGGAGATTTTCAATTTCCTGTCGCGGCGCGGGCCTTTCTGTCAGCGCCCGCAAGCCATCATCAAGAGAGCAGGGCAACATCCCGTCCCGGATCGTGGCCCCCGACAGGTCCGCGATCCCCGTCGCCGCCACCCGGATCCCGTACCAATCGTCATGGGAGGCATCGGCCGCATCGTTGGACGAGCGGAAGGTGATGTTGCCCGCCCCGGCTTGAAGGGTCCCGCCGTTGTCCACGATCAACTACACCCGGGCGTCGTCCTGCCCGTCGCTCTCCGTAGGTGGCCGCGAAGCGGACCTCGGTCCCCGCCTCGAGGCGCAGGGTGGCGGGTTCGTGCCGTCGCGGACGACGAGGTCGCCGCCGACGGTCACCCGACCGCTCCACCGGTGTTCCCCCTCGGCGATCGTCACGGCCGTTCAGCGTCGCCGTGCCCCCCGGTCTCCACGTGCAGCCCATGCGTGGGAGGCACCCACGGGTGACCCGAACTGGATTAGCTTGTCCCCCGCCCCCGAGTCCGCCTTCTTTCCCCGCCCCTGAAGACCCGCTCATCATCTCCAGAAGGAGTGCCATGCGGATCATCGATCCCCACTTCCACCTGTGGGACCTCGACCTCTGGCCCAACCCGAACCTGGGCCCCGACGTGGAGCGGGACCTGCCCGTGTACCACGCCGGGGACTACCTGCGCGACATGGGCCGGCTGCCGGCGCCCCTGGAGCTGGCCGCCTCCGTCCACGTGGAGACCGTGGTGGGCCAGATGGAGGGCGGGTTCCGCGTCGACGAGGTCGCCGAGACCCGCTTCGTCTGCGACCAGATGGAGCCCACGGGACACCCCTTCGGCATCGTGGCCTACATCCACCTGGCGCGCGGGGTCCGCCACACGGAGCAGGTCCTGGACCGCCATCTCGCCGCGGCGGGGGAGCGGTTGCGGGGGGTGCGCATGATCCTCAACCATCATCCGGAGGATCCCGCCCTCACCTGGCCGCAGGTGGAGCGCGGCGACTTCCTGGGCGACCCCGCCTTCCGCGAGAGCCTCGCCCTCCTCGGCGAACGCGGACTCTCCTTCGACCTGCAGTGCAACCCCCACCAGCTCGCCGACGCGGCCGCCGCCTTCGCGGAACACCCGGAGACGCCGGTCGTCGTCGGCCACCTCGCCTCCTTCTACGGCGGTGCGGAGGCGGACGCCGGGTACGAGCGCACGTGGCGGGAAGGCCTGGAGGCGATGGCCGCCCTCCCCCACGCGAGCATCAAGCTGTCCATGGTGTTCTTCTGCGCCCCCGGGTACCACCGGGATCCCTCCCAGGAGGGCCGGGCCCGGAACCTGGTGCGCCAGGCGATCGAGATCTTCGGCGCCGGCCGCTGCATGTTCGCCAGCAACTACCCGGTCGACGCCGTCCAGGGCATCGACGTCCCCACCCTCTACGGTCGCTTCCTCGACTGGACGGCGGACCTGACCCCGGCCGACCGGTCCTCCCTCTTCCACGACACCGCGGCACGCGTCTACCGCCTGGAGGTCTCGGCATGAACCTCGTCCGCAAGCAGGATGTCCTCCCCGCCGAGCACGGCGTCATCGCCAGCTATCCCGACGACTTCTACGGCTACTTCGGCTGGCCGACGGTCGCCCGCATGCCCGACGGCACCCTCGTGGCCGCGGCCTCGGGGCTGCGCAACGCCCACGTCTGCCCCTTCGGCCGCAGCGTGTTCATGCGCAGCACCGACGACGGGCGCACCTGGACCAGCCCCCGGGTGGTCAACGACTCCCCGCTGGACGACCGCGACACCGGCCTGGTGAGCTGCGGCGGGCAGCGTCTGCTGCTGACCTGGTTCACCACCGACCTGCGGGCTCAGGCGGAGCGCCGCATGGAGGGCCTCGAGGCCGGCACCCGGGCCCGCTGGCAGGAAGGGCTGGCCCGCGTCGACGACGACAACGCCCGCCGCTGGGTCGGCGCCTGGTGCCGCATCAGCGAGGACGCCGGCGAGACCTGGTCCGAGCCGATCAAGGTCCCCCAGACCACGCCCCACGGGCCGATCCGGCTGCGCGCCGGCGGGCTGCTCTTCCTGGGCAAGCTCTTCGAGACCGACATGGCCGGCTTCGAGGGCGGCGTCGGCGGCATCGTGGCCACCCGCAGCGACGACGGCGGCCGCACCTGGCAGCCCCTGGGGACGGTGCCCCTCTTCGAGGGCTCCACCGAGCAGAACTACCACGAGGCCCATGTGGCCGAGCTGCCCGACGGCAAGTTGGTGGGGCTGATCCGCTTCGAGCGCGGCGGCGGCCTCGATCCGGAGGACCTCGGGCTGCAGCACTTCATGCACATGTACACGGAGTCGACCGACGGTGGACGCACGTGGACGCGGGCCGAGCCGATGGACTTCCACGGCAGTCCGCCGCACCTGCTCGTGCACTCGAGCGGGGTCCTCGTATGCGCGTACGGGCGCCGCCTGGAGCCTTTCGGCGAGCGCGTCATGATCAGCCGCGACGGCGGCGCCACCTGGGAGTACGACTACGTCCTGCGCGACGACGGTCCCGACAGCGACCTGGGCTACCCCTCCAGCGTCGAGTTGGACGACGGCAGCATCTTCACCGCCTACTACCAGAAGCCGGCGGCGGTCCGGGACAAGTGCGCCTTCCTGTGGAGCCGCTGGCGGCTGCCCGGTGAGTCATCGTGAAGACCGCTGCCGTCGGCGGCGCGGGATCCGTGCGCCGTCTTCCGGAGCCGCTGGCGGCTGCCCGGTGAAATCACCGTGAGATCGCTGGCCGCGGCGGCGGTCCTGGCGGCCGTCCTTGTCTCCGCTCCCGGCGCCGCGTCCCAGGGGGAGCCGGAGAACCTGTTCCCGAACCCCGGGTTCGACGAGTTCAGCGGCGACCTGCCCGCGGGGTGGAGCGTCGACTCCTGGAACCAGCCGTTGACCCGGGTGCGCACCGGCCGGCTGGCGCCCGGCCGCGATGGCACCGGCACCTGCCTCCAGGTCGAGCCGGGGACGCCGATGTCGGTGACCACCCTGCGCAGCCCGGCCTTCCCCGTCGCCGCGGACCGGGACTACCTCTTCAAGGGCTACTACGCATCCACGAGCCGGGGGATCACCACGAAGGAGCGCTGGATCGACGCCGACGGGGTCTCCCTCAGCGGCCACTGGCTGGACGACGGAGAGGAGAAGGTCGGCTCCTTCGACATCGTGCTGCCGGACACCCAGGACCGCTGGATCGAGTTCTTCCAGGAGGTGCGTCCGCCCGAGAGTGCGCGGGCCCTGCAGGTCGTGGTGACCCGGCGATGGGTGGGCGGCCGGCTGCGCCTGGACGACTTCTCGCTGCGGCCGGGCACGATCCGGGACTACGAGGAGGAGTTCTCCATCGCCGAGGTGGAGGACGAGGACTTCTTCCCCATCTACGGCTGGCTGACCCCGGGCAGCCCGGCGGACCAGTACGAGGGCATGGACACGGACCAGTACCACGCCGAGTACGCGGTGGCGAACTTCAACATCAATCTCGAGCTGGACGAGTACGCGGGGTTCGGGGTGAAGTACCGCCCCCTGGGCGAGATGGACGACGCCAGGATGGCCGCGGCGGAGAGCGATCCCCGGGTGTGGTGGCTGGGCGGAGCCAGCGAGCCCGGGGAGGAGGAGTTCCCGCGCCTGGCGCGGGAGCAGGAACGGGTCCGGCGGCTGGCGCCCTCCAAGGGGTACTGGGTGGTCCTGTTCCCCACGTACGCCGACGACTTCCACGGCGACCCGGAGGAGTACGACCACCACGTCAGGACCTTCCTGGAGATGGTGAAGCCGTCGGTGTTCACCTACGACCACTACTGCATGGTCGGCCGGGACCCGCGCGTGCACGCCGACAGCTGGTACAGCCCCAACCGCGAAGGGGACTACTTCCCCAACCTGGAGATCGTGCGCCGGCGCTCTCTCGAGGCGGACGCGGAGTTCGGGGTGATCGTCTCCGTGGGGTCCTTCGGGCCGGTGCGCGGGGCCAGCGAAGGGGAGCTGCGCTTCCAGGCCTTCACCATCCTCGCGTACGGGGCCCGCTCCCTTGGCTGGTTCACCTACCTGACCGAGATCCCCTACGGCCACTGGACCAACTGGGAGGACATGGTCATCAACCGCGACGGCACGCGGACCCGCCACTACTCGATGCTGAAGTACCTCAACGGGGAGGTCCTCGCCCTGGCGCCGACCCTGCTGCGGCTCGAGTCGACGGGCGTCTACCACACGGGGCCGGTGCCGCCGCTGACCCGCCCCCTCGAGGAATCGAAGCTGGTGGCGTCGATCAGCGGGGGAATGGGGCTGGTGGGCGAGTTCCGGTCGGCCGCGGACGGTCGGGACTACATCCTGGTGGTGAACCGCGACTTCATCGATCCGGCGACGTTCGTGGTGAGGCTCCGGGAGCCGGCCGACGACCTGCGGGAGATCTCGAAGCAGACCGGCCGGCCGCAACCCGTCGCCGGCGATGCGGCGGCCACGGGCGAGCTGACCCTCGCCCTCGGCGCCGGAGACGGCCGCCTGTTCCGCCTCGGGCCGACGTCGAGGTGACCCGGGGCGGGTCAGCGGCCGCCGTCAGCTCTCCTTCGTGACCGCCTGGATCATGGCGGTGATGTAGCCGAACTGGAAGGCCCAGGCCTGGCGCACCCGTCCGGAGACGCCCGGGGGCGAGGGATCGTCCGGGTGACCGGGCGCGTGGTCGGGCATCAGCATGTACGGGTAGTCGACCTCGTGCAGCACCCGCGCCACCTCGTGCATGTCCACGTCGCCCTCGTCGGGCCAGACCTCCTGGAAGTCGTGCAGGCCCCCCTTGATGTTGCGGAAGTGGATGTTGAACAGCTTCCGGCGCCGGCCGAATCGGCGCACGATGTCGTACAGCTCCCGGCCCGGGTCCTCCAGCCCCTCGGAGGCGACGCCGCAGCAGAAGTTGAAGCCGTGCCAGTCGCTGTCCACCAGCTCGCTGAAGCGCGTCAGGCCCTCCATGACCGGCCAGTTCCAGCGCTCGACGCCGCGCAGCACCGGCGCCGGCGGGTCGTCGAGGTGGCAGGCCATCTGCACGCGGTATTCCTCGGCCACGGGGATCACCCGCTCGAGGAAATAGCGGGCGCGCTCGAAGCACTCGTCGCGGCTCACCTCGCCGGCCTCGGAGAGGCTGTCGTTGTCGAACTCCGACAGCCGGAAGGTGCTGTACGAGGTGCCGCCCCGGCCGGGGGTGGACGGGGTCCGCTGGTGGGGGAGGACGCAGAAGTTGTAGTTGAGCCCCCGCAGTCCGGCGCGCCCCGCGTTCTCGATCCAGCGGCAGACCTCGTCGAGGTCGCGGTCCCGCTCCGGGTCCCGCGCCAGGGTGATGCTCCGGGGGAGGCCGATGTGGATCATCTCCAGCTCCACGCCTTCGGCCGCCGCCGCCTCGCGGTGGCGCGTCAGCGTGTCGACCTCGTTGTCCTCGACGGTGGCGTCCATGTGGGTGACGCCGTGGCGCACGAGGAACTGCAGCTCGTGGCGGCTCGTGCCGATGCCCTGAACTCCCGCGTACATGTCTTGCCTCCTGGTTGCGTCTTGGCGCCTTCGCCGGGGTCGCCCCCGGAGAGGCGCTAAGCTAACCAAGGGGTGGAGCCGGAGACAGCCGCGGGCGCCTTGACGAGCCCGCGTCCGGGACCGCTCTTATCGGCGGCCCCTGCGGGGAAGAGGAGATAACCGATGACCGTCAAGAGATCCGGGGAGGTCGGCCTCGAGGAGGTGGCCGGCGCCACGTCGGCCGCCCGCCAGGTCCTGGTCGGCCCCGACCTGTCGCCGCATTTCGCCATCCGGCGCTTCGTCATGGAGCCGGGCGGCGGCATGCCCCTGCACACCAACGAGGTCGAGCACGGCCAGTACGTGCTCGCCGGCCGGGCCACGATCGTCCTCGGCGACGAGGAGGTGCGGGTGCAGGCGGGCGACTCGCTGCACATCCCTGCCCGGCTTCCCCATTCCTACACCGTCGAAGGGGACGAGCCCTTCGAGTTCCTGTGCGTCGTACCCAACGCGGAGGACGAGATCCGCGTCTTGCCAAAGGAGTCGTGATGGGACAGAAGGAACGCAAGCTGCTCGAGGAGATCCGTCAGTTCGACACGCCCTCGGTGACCAACGTGGTCGCCACCTATCCCTCCCACCCCCTGTGCCTGGGGCTCTACAACCCGCTGACCGAGAACTGGTACACCGACGACAGCCTGCGCTGCATGTACCCCGAGCTGGGGGCGCTGGCCGGGTACGCCGTCACTGCCGTGTACGGCCCCACGGAGCCGGGTTTCGGCCGCCTCTCCGGCATGGACGTCTTCGACGCCATCGACGCCTCGGAGAAGCCCAGCGTGTTCTGCTTTCAGCAGAAGTTCCCGCCCGAGCTGGCCGGCAAGATCGGCCTCTCCGGCGGCAACATGACCACGGCCATGAAGGCCATGGGCGCCGTCGGGGCGATCTCCAACGGGCCGTCGCGGGACATCGACGAGATCCGGCCCATGAAGTTCCAGTACCTGCTGAGCGGGATCACGCCCGGCCACGGCGGCCAGGAGGTGCACGCCATCAACGTGCCCGTCCACATCGCCGGCATGGACGTGGCCCCGGGCGAGATCGTGCACATGGACGAGAACGGGGCCTGCAAGTTCCCGGCCGACCGGCTCGAGCAGGTGGTGGAGAACCTGCACAAGCTGCGCGAGGAGGAGGAGGAGCGCATGGGCCGCCTCGCCAAGGCGAAGTCGTCGGCCGAGATCCGCGCCATCTTCTCGGGACAGCCGTACGGCGGGGCGAAGAAGAAGAAGTAGAAGTAGCAAGCCAGGGAACCCTCCGTGAACTACAGCGACCAGGAGATCGCCCGCCAGCTTCGCCTGGCCGAGGACCAGCAACCCGTGCCCGGCACGGGACCGGGAACGCTGGACGAAGCGCTCTGGAAGCCGTTGTTGAGCGCCGAAGGCAGGGCCGACCCGGAAACGGCCCTGGAGAAGACGGGCCTTCTCGGGCGCGACGAACATGGCACGGTGCGGGCCACCGTCGCCGGCCTCCTCTTCTGCAGCCACACACCGGAGGAATGGCTGCCCAACGCCTGCATCACGGCCACCCACTACCGCGGTACCGACCGGGCCTCCGGCCAACTCGACACCCAGACGATCAGCGGCCCCCTCAACCGGCAGATCGCCGAAGCGGTCGCCTTCGCCGTGCGCAACATGCGCGTCGGGGCCTACAAGGATCCGGCTCGCATGGATCTGCCACAGTACAGCGCCGAGGCCCTGTTCGAGGCGATCGCCAATGCGGTGGCCCACCGCGACTATTCGATGCGCGGCAGCCGGATTCGCCTGTCCATGTTTGCCGACCGGGTGGAGATACAGTCGCCCGGAGCCCTGGCCAACAGTCTGACCATAGATGAGCTGGAGTACCGGCAGGCGACGCGCAACGAGGTCCTTGCTTCGGTCCTCGGCCGGATGCCGACCAGCGGCATCCAGGGGGCCGGTGGCCGGCTGTTCATCATGGAGCGCCGCGGCGACGGCGTCCCCGTCATCCGGCGAGAGACCCGCGAACTCGCCGGGCGGCTGCCGCGGTTCGAGCTGGTTGGAGGTGTGGACCTTCGCGTCACCCTGCCGGCGGCCTCCACCGAGCCGAGTCCCGCCCGCGTGCTCGTGACCGTGCGCGCAGGCAACCAGCCGCTTCCCGATGCCGAGGTACTGGTCTTGTTCCCGAACAAGACCTGGAAGCGGGCCACGACGGATGCGCTGGGCCAAGCCACCATCGGCCTGCATACGGCTGATCTGCCGATGACCGTGTTCGCCGCGGCTCACGGCTTTGGCGCGCACTCCAGACGTGAGTGGATACCCGCGGACGATGGGCTCACCATCGAGCTCGAGCCGCTGCCCGGCGGCGGCGCCGTCATTCTGTTCGAAGACAGCGGCCAGGTTCCGGGGCTGAAGGGGTCGCTGAATCCGGTTCGAGACCCCCTCGACCGGACCTATCTCTACGCCTCGAACATCGCCATCAACCAGGGCCAGCAGCAGCCGGTGCACTTCGTGCTCGGCGAAGACCTGCGGCTCACCGATGTCGACGGCGTCGAGATGATCGGGCGGATCGTGGAGATCGTGGGACGGTCCGCCCTGGTCGAGTATCGGCCGTTCAATCCGTGATACGGGCGGAGGCCGCGGCCTCCATGGCCGCGGTGTAGACCCGGCTCGCGGCCCACAGCCGCTGCCTGAGCTCCTCGGGCACCTGCAGCCTCGTGCCGGCGACCATCTCGTCCACGTGGGCCGGCGTCTCGGCGCCGCCGAGGACGCAGGTCACCTCGGGATGGGAGAGGACCCAGGCGACGCAGACCTGGGCCCGGCTGACGCCCAGCTCCGCCGCCGCCTCGTCGACCGCGGCGAGCATCGTCTCCAGGGGGGAGCCGCTCTCCACCGGCCCGCCCGGCGCCAGGGTGCCGCGGTCCATGGGGCCGAAGGCCAGCAGCCCGAGGCCTCTCTCCCGCAGCAGGGGGAACATCTCTTCCTCGTAGCGGCGGACCCGGGCGCGGCCGTCGTCGTGGACCTTGGTGCCGCCCACGGTGTAGTAGTCCTCCAGGCCGCAGGGAGGGGTGGTCCCCGCCGCCTCCGCGGCCTCCAGCAGGGCCCGCACCGCCGCCGCCGCGTGGTTGGAGACCCCCCAGTGGCGGATGCGGCCCTCGTCGATGAGCCGCTGCATGCTCTCGCACTGGGCCTCGGGCGGGGTCTCGGGGTCGGGCTGGTGCAGCAGGTAGAGGTCGATCACCTCCGTGCGCAGCCGCCGGAGGCTGGCCTCGCACTGCTCGCGCAGGAACTCCAGGGTGAAGGGGACGCGGTCCCAGGCGCCCTCGCCCGAGGGCGGCAGCCCGGGCAGCACCTTGGTGCAGATCACGACCTCGTCCCGCCGCCCCTGCAGGGCCTGCCCCAGCAGGCGCTCGGAGCCCCCCCAGCCGTAGGCGGTGGCCGAGTCGAAGAAGGTGACCCCCACGTCGAGGCAGTGGCGCAGCACCGCCTCGCCCCGCGGGTCCGTCTCGTCGCGGGCCAGGCTCTGGAAGGCGGTCCCCTGGCACAGGCGGGTGACGCGCAGGTCGGTGGGGCCGAAGGCGGCGGTCGGCAGGGCGGTCACTTGTAGAGGGCCGATCCCTTGTCCTCGCGCCGGTAGTGGGGCGCCGAGATCACGGCCTGCTGTTGCGGGGTCAGCTCGTCGAAGAAATCGGCGGCGTGTACGTGCCCATGATCCCCTCGGCCATGACCCCGGAGTTGTAGCGCAGGATCACGGTGCGGCGCTGGCTCCTGGCCGTCCACGGCAGGGCCCCGTGCATCAGGCACTCCACGAAGAGGATGCCGTCGCCGGCGCGGGCCGGGATCTGCACGAAGCGGTCCTGGTGGGCCTCGTAGAGACGGATGTCGTCGGGGCAGGGGAAGTTGGCCCGGTGGCTGCCGGGCACGCAGGCGAAGCCGCCGTCGCCGGCCTCCACGTCGGTGAGCTGCACGGCGATGTTGGTCATGCCGCAGAACATGCGGCCGTTGCGGTAGTGGTAGCCCCGGGAGCGGTCGTGGGGCTCGCCCCCCTCGTGGAACCAGAAGCCCTCGGCGCCCTCGTCCATGGTGATGATGCTCAGCCCCTCCAGGCGGAACCCCGGTCCCAGCAGCTCCTCGAGGAAGCGCCCGCTGTTGGGGTGGGCGATCATCTGCCTGAAGACGTCGCAGTGGGGCTTCTCCCAGGTGAGCATGCTGCCGAGGTCGCCGCGGCCCTGGCTGCCCTCGAGGGTCCGGGAGCCGTTGGCCAGGTCGCCTGGGCGGATCTGGATCTGGCCGGCGTGGTGGTCCACGGCGGCGTTGGCGGCCGCTACCTCCTCGGGCGACAGCAGGCCCTCGATCACCAGGTAGCCGTGCACGTCGAAGAGGTACTTCTCCGCTTCCGTCATTCCCCTTGCGGTCACCGGTGATCTCCTTTCGCCAGGGGCGGGACCCGCCTCGCCGGGCCACCTTCGGGGGCCGCCCGCGGGGGCGCCAAGATAGCGAAGCCGCGGGGCGGGAGACAGACGCAGCCGCCTTGACGCGCCCGCGGCCGGGACCGCTTATATCGGCGAACCCACCACCGGAAGGGAGACCGATGGCCAAGAGCAAGGGCAAGCGGGTGAACCTGGCGATCGTCGGCTGCGGCGGCATGGCCGGCGCCCACCTGCGGGGATACGAGGAGCTGCTGCAGCGGGGCGAGGACCGCTTCCGCATCGTCGCCGCCGTGGACGAGGCGAAGGAGCGGGCCGAGGGCTTCGCCGACCGCCTCGGCTCCGAAGCCGGCTGGGAGGTGGCCGCCTTCGGCAGCGTCGACGAGCTGCTCGACAGCGGCCTGACGGTCGACGGCGCCGACATCTGCAGCCCCCACGGCCTGCACCACGTCCTCGGCTGTCAGCTCCTGCAGGCCGGCGTCAACGTCCTCATCGAGAAGCCGATCGGCATCACCGTGAAGGCATCGAAGAAGATCGCCGCCACCGCGAGGCGGCGGGGCCTGGTGGCGGCCACCGCCGAGCAGTGCCGCCGCGCCATCGGCCAGCGCACCATCCACTGGGCCTTCAACGACGGGCTGCTCGGCGATCCGACGATGTGGTGGGCGATCCAGGCGCGCTGGCAGGACCCGGAGCCCGTGGGCGGCTGGAGCTGGCGCGTCGACCGCCGGCTGGGCGGCTGCGGCATGGTCATGGACTCCGGCGCCCACTGGGTCGACACCATGAGATACTGGTTCGGCGAGATCGACTCCGTCTTCGCTCGCGTCGAGCAGGTCCGCGACCGGCGGTTCCGCAAGGGCCGGCGCGTCGTCAAGGGCGCTCAGGAGGACTTCTGGACGGCGATCTTCAACTTCAAGAGCGGCCTCGCCGGCACCTGGTCGTGGACGATCTCGGCGCCGGGCAAGGGCTTTACCCAGCTCACCCTGGCCGGCACCCGCGGATCGATCATCGACTCCGACATCTTCCACCCCGCCGCCTTCCAGGCCAACGGCGAGTGCCAGCTCGTCGACGGCACCACCTACAGCATGGGCAAGCTGCAGGAGATGTACCTCGACACCCTCTCCGCCGCCCGCCGCGAGGAGCTCTTCCCCTACGGCATCACCGCCGGCGTCCCCCTCGAGCTGTGGGACTTCATCGACGCCCTCTCCCGCGGCCGGCCCGTGGAGATCGACGCCGAGGAGGGAATGCGCTCCAAGGCGGTGAGCGAGGCGATCTACGAGTCGGGCAAGTCCGGGCAGGTGGTCAAGGTGGCCGACGTGGTGTCCGGCAAGGTCGACGCCTGGCAGCGCGACCTGAACCGCTACTGGAATCTGTGAAGGGGGCGGCCTTGGGACTCGCCGGGGGGTAGTTCATAAGTGACTATGAATCAATACGTTACGTAGCCTTCTGATCTGTCCCGGCACTGGCCGCAGAAAACCCCTTGACAAGGGGTCTACATGTCCATATAAAAGCATATACGCTTCTTTGTACCCCCCGTGCGGCAATGAGATCGCACGGCCCCCCGGGGCTCCGGCCCCGGGGATTTTTTTTGCCCGGAGTGAAGAGGGAGGGGCTGTCTTGGAGCGAGTGTACGCATTCATCGATGGCTTCAATCTCTATCACGCCATCGATGAACTGAATTGTCCGCACCTAAAGTGGCTCGATCTATGGGCATTGGCCGAGCGGTTTGTTCTTAGGCGTACCCAAAGATTGGAGAAGGTCTTCCTCTTCTCGTCACACACTACATGGAAACCTGGATCGTACCGGAGACAGAGGATTTACTTCAAAGCTGTAGCGGCTAAAGGAGTCGAGATCCAACTGGGAAGGTTTCAGAAGGGAACGAGCGAGTGCAGGGCCTGCGGGCGGCGGTGGGAAACTCACGAAGAAAAGCAGACCGATGTGAACCTTGCATCATTCTTGATTGCATATGGGGGAGTCAAGGGATATGATCGTGCCATCCTCGTGTCCCAGGATTCTGACTTCTCCCTTCCTGTGCAGCTGGTCGAGAAATCTGGAAAGTCCGTCAGAGTGGTCCTTCCTCCGAACCGGCGGTACGGAGGAAGACTGGTGCAACTTGCTTCGGAGAAGTCAAGGATTACAGTCCAACAGCTCATGGACTGCCAACTGGAGGATACTGTCCGGGACAAGTCCGGTAGAGTTGTAGCACGTCGTCCACAGGAATACATGGAGAAGTGAGATGAGCTCATGGCCCCCCAGGTGAACACCTTCAGGAAGAGGACAGAATGAACCGCGAGTACTCAGTACGCGCCGTGCGCTGCGATCACCGGGCCCCCGACGAGGAAGTCTACGAGGCGCTGAAGCGCGCCACCGACCCCCTGACCCGGTCCTGGGAGAAGCTGGAGAGGGCGGGGCGCATCGCCCTCAAGTTCAACATGGGCCACACCAAGGTGGAGGAGTTCGAGGGCCGCCGCCGGGAGCTGGTGGACGACGCCGTCTGCCGCGCCGTGCTGCGCCTGCTCCGGGAACGGACCTCGGCGAGCCTGGTGGCCAGCGACACCTTCGGACGCGAAGCCGACGGGCAGACCACTCCCTACTTCAACTACAAGCCCCTCCTCGACGAGTTCGGCGTCGAGTACGACGAGTCGAACCTGCCTCCCTTCGCCGAGTACGACGTGCCGGGGGGCGGCTACATGTTCCGGCGCTACACCCTCAGCCGCTGCTGGAAGGAGGCGGACGAGGTGATCTCCGTGGCCAAGATGAAGAACCACCTCTTCATGGGAGTCACCCTGTGCATGAAGAACCTCTTCGGCCTGACGCCGACGGTCCGGCCCGAGGGGCGCGTGCGCACCTACTTCCACCACGCCATCCGGCTGTCGTACGTGCTGCCCGACCTGGCGCGCATCACCAACCCCTGCCTCAACATCATCGACGCCCTCACCGGCCAGTGGGGCCGCGAGTGGGGCGGCGAGGGGCGGGTGTGCGACGCCCTGATCGCCGGAGACCAGATCGTGGCCACCGACGCCGTGGGCGCCCACCTGATGGGCCACGATCCCGCCTCGGACTGGCCGCAGCCGCCCTTCCGCCGCGACCGCAACCACCTCCTCGTGGCCGCCCAAGGCGGGTTCGGCACCGTCGACCTCAACGAGATCGATCTCGTGAGCGAGGTGCAGGCGCCTCTGAACGAGTTCGACTCGGTGGAGGAGGACCCGCCCGAGCACATGGCCACGGTGCGCGAGACCGCCTGCGAGCAGGGCCTCTGGTACCGGGACCGCCGCCGCGAGATGGTCGACCGCTACCCGGGCGACTTCATCTATCTGCAGGACGGCGAGGTGAAGTGGAGCGGTGCGGACCCCGCCCACATCGGCAGCCACCGGGACTTCGCCGGCAGCCGGCCGGGTAGCGCACTCTTCCTGAAGCTGGTCGACCCGGAGGAGCGGGAGGGCGAGCGCTTCGAGGTGTATGAGGAGGGGCTGCGGCGCCTGCGCGCCTGATCGGAGGCCGGCGACCTCAGGGCTCTTACTCGGCCATCCCCAGGCGATACCCGACCTTGGATTCGTTGAAGATGTAGGTGGGTTTCCGGGCTTCGTCTCCCAGCTTGCGGCGGATGCTCTTCACGGTCGAGCGCAACGTCCACCGGTCGGCGGAAGGCGGCAGGCCCCAGACCTGCTGCAGCAGATCGTCGTAGGCCACCGGCGTTCCCACATCGACGGCAAGCTCCACCAGCAGCCGGTACTCGGTGTCCCTCAACGGTACCCGCCGTCCGGCCAGGGTCACCCTTCTTCGGGCGTAGTCGACCGTCAACTTTCCGCCCCTCGGGCAAGTCCCCAGGGCCGCCGGTCCTCCTCCGTCATCCCGGAGGAGAGGAAGTCCCGGGGACTACGCGAATCGTCCAGGAAGGTCATCACTCCGTAGCGGGCTCCCGTCAGCGACCGGGCCGAGTCCAGGCCCCTTGCAGCACCGTGGGGTAGTCAAGGCTCTCGTTGATGCGCAGGCTGGCCTGGCTCAACCGGGTCAGGCGCTCCCGCAGGACCTCGTGGTCCCGTTCCATACTCGTCACCTCAGCAGGGGGGAAGAGGAACCAGTTGCGCCTCTGAGGCCTGATTTCCGAGCGCAACTCGTCCAAGAAAAGGCCACTTTCCACCACTTTCCACCCAAATACCATCAAAAGGCCCCTTATTTACACCTATTTCCCACTTCGGGGGAGTATATTTTCTGAGAGACACCATTGTCGTATCCACGCCTGTTGTGTCCACGCCCGCACCGCCTACCGGGGCGGACGCGGAGACGCGGCGGATACGCTGCAGATCGACGGATCGGGACAGGTGTCTTTCGAGCACGAGGCGCCGGACTACTCGGGGTGGCCTCAGGCTTTTCGGGCCAACACCGCAGGTCATCTGACTCAACTGGAGAGGAACCATGAAGGCACATTCACTTGCGGCCACTCTGATTCTGGCCCTCATACTAGGCACCCATGCCCAAGCCGTCGCCCAGTCCACGTGGACCATCAGCGAGGAGCCGGAGAACGGCGTCTGGGTCCAGAAGGATGGCAACCGTTTCTTCGCCGTTGGGCTTTGGGTATCCGAGCTCAACCGCGGTCTTGTCAAGAGGTTGCAGGCACAACCAGATGGGGACTCGAACTATGACCACTTCAATGTTGTGTACGTGCATAGGTTGGGCAGAGCTCTGGGCCTGGCCGACCCACTTTGCATGCGCAGTGACTGCACGCACCGCGACGGAATTGACGCTCAACTAGCCGACAGAGTTCTCATGAGCGGCGGAGCCAGTCTGGAATACGCGCTGACAGATAGGTTAGGCGAGGCCAGCGGATCGATCGGCAATTATCGGCCCTACGCGTCCAACGACGACTATTGGATAACCGCAAATGGCAGTGAAACGCTCGCCGGTTATACAAAGTCCGATGATTCCGACAACCACGAAATCCTCGCGAATTACATAGGTAGCAAGGTCGTAACTGCCACGGAAGAGAAGCTCACGCAAGATGGGCTGGCTGGGTTGAGCGATGATTATATGGCAGATGAGCCTGAAGTGTACCGACAACACTGGTACTTGCCACCCAGTGTACTGGAGGCATACTACAAGAAGATCATAACGAATCCAAGTCCACGAAGACTTGCTGCCGTAGGATATGGCCCAATTCACGGGAATACTTATTTTTATGATCTCTGTATTCGGCAGAATCCTTCTGGTTTTCCGCGCCCATCAGACGTGCACTTCCCTCTTAATCGACACTTCGATTCTTGCATTGCCACTTGTGAGGGGAAGCCCAAGTCTGAGCAGGAGGGATGTAAGAAGAAGTGCATTGATCTAGACGACTATAAGAGAGCATATGAGACAGCACTTGGTATGGATGGGATGGCCACGATCACCTCGTGTGGAGACCCGACCGTGACCGATGACACTGCTCCCAGTGGGAGTTATAATCCCAGATCGAGCGATGATTCCAATCTCGCAACCCATGTCCAACAAGTAGTCAGACATTACAAGGACTATACCGACATACACATGATCAATAGCTATGCGGCGATCAATAAGGATGTCGCAAATGCCGGCAAGATTGTCAGTGCCATCAAGGCCGAGAGTCCCAAGCCTGTATGGATGTGGTTTCATGGCAGATATATGTTCGACGACCTGAACGACGAGGGGGACAACCGTCGTTCCTTTGAAGAGATAAGGGCGCAGGTGTACACTGCGATAGCGAGCGAGGCAACGGGAGTAATGATCTATACCGACGGAGAGACCTCCTCGACAGATCTGAGATATGCGGGGCGGCTCGCCGCTGCCTTGCACAGAAACCGGGACATACTGAGTGCCAAATATGGCACGACCGGCACAGTCCAGTGTGGTACAGCAGGTACAGGAGTGGCCTACTATGCAGTCAAAGCGGTGTCGAGAGGGGAGTCGACGGATGAGTATCTGCTGATCAGCAATCCGACGAACGGTACCTGCGAGGTTTCCTTGCCTCGTAGTCTTGGGGGACCTGTATCCTTGGGAGCCCGCGAGTCTCGGATCAGGCACTTGTTGAACCTGCAGGCGCAGTGGGTTGTCGACGGGGCCCATGTGTTCGCGCACGACAAGGCGAGGCTGACCTGGGACGACCCCGGCAACACGGCCATCACGGGATGGGAGTATCGGCAGCAGGAGGGCGACTCTGCCTGGGGTGCCTGGCAGGAGGCGTCTTCCAGCGCGAGTACGGTGACGAAGGTCGTTGAGGGCCTGAACATCTGGCGGACGTACCGGTTCCAGGTTCGGGCCCGCTATGCCGACGGCACGGGGCCGGTCCCACTTCCACAATCGGGGGTGGCGGTGCTGTCCCCGTGGCTGGATTTCACGCAGGTGCCGACGGCGGCGCTTCTGGGGGGCGACGGCAAGGCGCAGTTCGTGGTGGAGTTTGACTGGCCGGTGGACCGTCCGGATCTGCCGGAGGGCTCGCGGCGGATTCTGCCGGGGAATCTCCAGGTGCAGGTTGTGACGGTCCCGGCGACGGGGGAGAAAACGGAGAGCGAGTTCGTGGCCCTGTCCTCCATCGAGGAGGTCCTGCCGGGGGCGGCCTTGGCCGAGGCTCCTCTCGAGGACCTGCCGCCGGGCGAGGAGCCGGCCTCCGGCGAGGCGGGCGCCCGCGCTTCGAGCGCTTCCTCCCGGGCGGTCTCGTCCTTCGGGGTGTCGGGCCTGAAGAACGGCGTGACCTACCAGTTCAAGGTGCGCCTGGTCCGTCCGGACGGGGTGACGGGCCCGGCGTCGGCAACCGGCTCGTTGCTCGGTCTGCGGCAGAGACGCACCGGGGCCGTGGCGTTGAGCTGGACCGTTCCGGCCGATCCGGGCAAGTCGGCCATCACGGCCTGGCAGTACCGGCAGCAGGCCGGCAGCGAGTCGTGGGGGTTGTGGCAGAGTGTGACCCGCAGCACGGGGTCGACGACGTCGCATACGGTGACGGGCCTCGGCGCGGCGGAGACCTACCGGTTCCAGGTGCGGGGGATCGGGCCGGGGGGGCCGTTTGCGGAATCGTTCACGGTGTCGGCTCCGGCGGTGCCGTCGCCGCCGCAGAATTTCACGGCGGTGGCCGGGGACGGGCAGGTGTTGGTGACCTGGCAGGCGCCGGCGTCGACGGGGGGGTCGTCCCTGCTGGGCTATCACTACAAGGAGAGCGGCGGCGGGCGCACGACGGGCTGGATCGAGTTCCAGAAGAGTTGGACTCGCTACCTGCCGCAGAATCTGAAGAACGGGGTGGCCTACACCATCGAGGTGCGGGCCTACAACGGGGCGGGGGCGGGGGCGTCGGTGGACACGACGGTCACGCCGGCGGGGGCGCCGCGGGCGCCGGGGGACTTCACGGCGGCGCCCGGCGACGGGCAGGTGGCGTTGAGTTGGACCGCGGCCGACTCGAACGGCGCACCGATCACCGCCTACGAGGTTCAGTATGCCCCCAAGAGCCACTCGGGGGCCGAGGTGGACTGGTCGGACGTGACCTGGTCGGTGGTGCCGGGGGATTCGACGGCGCGGGACACGACGATCACCGAGCTGAGCAACGGCACGCCGTATGGGTTCCGGGTGGCGGCCCGGAACCGGGTGAACCTCGGGACCCCGGCCGAGAAGGAGGCGACGCCGCAGGGCAACCGGGGCAACCGGCCGCCGGTGATCACGGCGCCGGACACGGTGTGGTTCGCCGAACACCGCAGCGACTCGGTGGCCACGCTGTCGGCCGCGGATCCGGAAGACGACGCCGTCACCTGGTCGCACGCGGGGGCGGATGTGGACCGCTTCGAGGTGCGGGGGGACAGCCTCTACTTCAAGATGACGCCCGCCTTCCCGTCGCCCGACTTCGAGGCGCCGGCGGACGCGGACGAGGACAACTTCTACCAGGTGACGCTCACGGCCACCGACGACGGGGAGCCGGCGGCCTCGGCCTCCCACGCCATGACGGTGGCGGTGACCAACGCGCCGGAGGCGGGCCGGGTGACCCTGAACACGATGGAGCCGAGGGTGGGCATGCACCTGACGGCCACCCTGACCGACCCGGACCAAGGCGTGGCCCACGACCGCTGGAGCTGGGAGGAGCTGGACGGCGCCTCGTCCGCCCGGCAGCGGACGCAGCCCCCGGCGCAGAGCCAGCGCTACACGGTGGAGGACCGGGTCAAGGGCCGGCGCCTGCTGGCCAAGGTCACCTATACCGACGGGCATGGTCCGGACCGGGCGGTCAGCGACACCACGGCGGCGGTGCGGGCG
Source organism: Candidatus Latescibacterota bacterium (assembly GCA_964291625.2). Taxonomy (GTDB): domain Bacteria; phylum Latescibacterota; class UBA2968; order UBA8231; family UBA8231; genus UBA8231. The sequence continues at coordinate 3,087,258 of OZ220089.1, forward strand.
AACGTGCCGGGCCCGCCGGGCGACCTGCAGGCCGAGGAGGGCGACGAACAGGTGGAGCTGACCTGGACGGCGGCGGCGGCCCACGGCTCGGCCATCGACCGCTACGAGTTGCGCTACCGCCGCAGCGAGTCGAGCTGGGCCGGCCGCGACTGGTCGGAGGTCCCGGGCGGGGGCGGCGCCCGGGACACCACGGTGACGGGTCTGACCAACGACATCGAGTACGTGTTCCAGGTGTGGGCCCACAATGGCGAGGGCTACGGCCGGGCGGACAGTGTCCGGGCGACGCCGCAGGGCAACCGCGGCAACCGGCCCCCGGTGATCACGGAACCTGACACGGTGTGGTTCGCCGAACACCGCACCGACTCGGTGGCCACGCTGTCGGCCACGGACCCGGAAGGCCAGGCCATCGCCTGGTCGCACGCGGGGGCCGATGTCGGGTTGTTCAAGGTGCGGGGGGACAGCCTCTACTTCAAGATGACGCCCGACTTCGAGGCGCCGGCGGACGCGGACGAGGACAACTTCTACCAGGTGACGCTCACGGCCACCGACGACGGCGAGCCGGCGGCCTCGGCTTCCCACGACATGACGGTGGCGGTAACCAACGCGCCGGAGGCGGGCCGGGTGACTCTGAACACGACGCAGCCGAGGGTGGGCATGCACCTGACGGCCACCCTGACCGACCCGGACCAAGGCGTGATCAACGACCGCTGGAGCTGGGAGGAGCTGGGCGGCGCGTCCTCCGCCGGGCAGCGGACGCAGCCCCCGGCGCAGAGCCAGCGCTACACGGTGGAGGACCGGGTCAAGGGCCGGCGCCTGCTGGCCAAGGTCACCTATACCGACGGGCATGGTCCGGACCAGGCGGTCAGCGACACCACGGCGGCGGTGCGGGCCAACGTGCCGGGGGCGCCTGGGTCTCTGCAAGCGACGGCCGGCGACGGCCGGGTGACCCTGGGCTGGACCGTGGCCGACAGCAACGGGGCGTGGATCACCGGGTATGCCTACCGGGACAGTGCCCACACGGCCGGGTCCACGTGGTCGGCGTGGCCCGAGACCCCGCCGATCGCCGGCGATGCCACGAGCCACCCCGTCACGGGGCTGGACAACGGCACTGGGTACACCTTCGAGGTGCGGGCCGTCAATCCGGTGGGCGCAGGGCCGGCCTCGAGCCCGGCCTCGGCCACGCCGGACGCGGACCCGGAATGCGTGATCACGGTCTCGGAGGTCTCGAAGACGGATGTTCCGGAAAACTCGACGCCCACGGTCGGGGTGTACGAGGCGTCGGCCAATTCGTCCTGCGGCCCTCTGACGTGGAGCCGGACGGGCTCGGACGCCAGCAGGTTCCAGGAGCTGCGCGCTGTGACCGGGCACCCCAACCGGAGGTCCCTGCACTTCGTCTCGGCGCCCAACTACGAGGAGAAGCGCATCTACTCCGTCACGATCCGGGTGAGCGATCCGTCCGGCAGCGCGGGCACTTTCCCGAGGGTGGTCCGGGTGACCGACGTCAACGAGCCGCCGGTGATCACGGGGCCGGCCAGCAAGTCGGTGCCCGAGAATACCCCCACGACGACCACGGTGGCCACCTACACCGCCACCGATCCGGAGGGCCACAGCGTTACCTGGAGTGTTCTGGGCACGGACGCCGCCGACTTCCAGGATCTCTCCGACAGCGGGGCCTTGCGCTTCGGCTCGGTACCAAACTTCGAGTCGGCCGCCGATGCGGACACCGACAACAGCTACAGCCTCAACGTCGTGGCCACGGACAACGGCTCGCCGACGGCGTCCTCGAGCAAGCCGGTGACGGTGACGGTGACCAACCGGCCCGAGGCAGGCCGGATCACCCTGTCCCCATCCACGCCGATGACGTGCGCCCACGTGAACGCCACCCTCGAGGACGTCGACGGCGGGATCACTACGCAGGCTTCCGCATCTCCGACGACTCCGCCGACGTTCACCTACGGATGGAAGTGGGTCCCGCCGAGCGCGGGGCCCAGCGGTTCGTCGGGGACCTCCACGACCCGGAGCTACCTGCCGGCCAATTCGAGCGTGGGCCAGACGGTGCAGGTGACCGTGAGATACGGGGATCGGGCCTCGGACCGGAATACGGCCACCCTGACCTCGGGGGCGGTGGCCGCCAACACCCCGCGAACGCCGACCGGTCTGAAATCGACGGGGGGCGACCGGCAGGTTTCCCTGTCCTGGAGAGCCCCGGACAACTGCGGCTCGACGATCACGGGGTATCGGTATTGGTACCGGAAGAAGTCGCAGGCGGCGTGGGAGGACAGCGGGGACGCGGCGGGCACGTCGGTGACGGTTCCGGGGCTCGACAACGACGTGCCCTACCGCTTCGAGATCCGGGCCGCCAACGGCGCCGGCCGGAGCCTGGCGGCGGGCATCGACGGGACCCCGGTGCCCTGTGTCCTGTCGCTGTCGGGCCCGACCGATGTGAATTACGCCGAGAACGGCACCGGATCGGTGGGCACCTACAGGGTCACGCGTTCGAGCGCCTGCGATGCGACGCTCCCGCTCACGTGGTCGCGGGCGGGGACCGACGCCAGTGACTTCCGCGAGCTGTCCGGTACCGGGTCGTCCCGATCGCTGAGATTCAACAGTGCGCCCAACTACGAGGCCAAGAGTTCCTACAGCGTGACCGTGCAGGTCACCGACGGGTCGGCGTCGGCGAGTCGTCCGGTGACGGTGACCGTGACCAACCAGCCCGAGGCAGGCCGGATCACCCTGTCCCCGTCGACGCCGATGACGTGCGCCCATGTGAACGCCACCCTCCAGGACGTCGACGGCGGGATCACTACGCAGGCTTCCGCATCTCCGACGACTCCGCCGACGTTCACCTACGGATGGGAGTGGGTCCCGCCGAGCGCGGGGCCCAGCGGTTCGTCGGGGACCTCCACGACCCGGAGCTACCTGCCGGCCAATTCGAGCGTGGGCCAGACGGTGCAGGTGACCGTGAGATACGGGGATCGGGCCTCGGACCGGAATACGGCCACCCTGACCTCGGGGGCGGTGGCCGCCAACACCCCGCGAACGCCGACCGGTCTGAAATCGACGGGGGGCGACCGGCAGGTTTCCCTGTCCTGGAGAGCCCCGGACAACTGCGGCTCGACGATCACGGGGTATCGGTATTGGTACCGAAAGAAGTCGCAGACGGCGTGGGAGGACAGCGGGGGCACGGCGGGTACGTCGGTGACGGTTCCGGGGCTCGACAACGACGTGCCGTACCGCTTCGAGATCCGGGCCGCCAACGGGGCCGGCCGGAGCCTGGCGGCGGGCATCGACGGGACCCCGGTGCCCTGTGTCCTGTCACTGTCGGGCCCGACCGATGTGAATTACGCCGAGAACGGCACCGGATCGGTGGGCACCTACAGGGTCACGCGTTCGAGCTCCTGCGATGCGACGCTCCCGCTCACGTGGTCGCGGGCGGGGACCAACGCCTCGGCCTTCAAGTTGACCGGCACCGGGTCGTCCCGATCGCTGCGTTTCAACAGTGCGCCCAACTACGAGGCCAAGAGTTCCTACAGCGTGACCGTGCAGGTCACCGACGGGTCGGCGTCGGCGAGTCGTCCGGTGACGGTGACCGTGACCAACGCCGACGACCCGGGGGTCGTCACCCTGGATCGCGGCCGTCCCAAGGTGGGAGAGCATGTCACGGCCACCCTCACCGACGAGGACGGAGGCATCACCGGGCCGACCTGGTCCTGGAGTACCGAAAGCGGCGCCGCCGGCCAGGCCTCCTCGGTGCAGTCGTTCCGCTACACGGTGCCGTCCTCCGACGTCGGCCAGCGTCTGCAGGCGTCGGTCAGCTACACGGACAACCACGGGTCGGGCAAGAGCGCGTCCGGCCGGTCCAGCGTCGTGCGGGCGAACACGCCCACGGCGCCCCCGGGCTTCCGCGCCGTGCGCGGCAACGGGCAGGTCGCCCTCTCCTGGGGCGCGGCCGACGGCCGGGGCGCCGCCGTCGACCGCTACGACATCCGCCGCGCGGGGGCGGGCTGGACGGCCGTGCCCGGCGCCGGCAGCGCCCGCGACACGACGGTGACGGGGCTGACCAACGGCACGTCGTACGCCTTCGAGGTCCGGGCCCACAACGGCGCCGGCAACGGCGCCGCCTCCAGCGCCTCGGCGACGCCGGCCACCTTGCCCGGGGCGCCGACGAACCTGGCCACCGACCGGCAGGGCGGCAACGGATTCATGGAGCTGACCTGGGGCGAGGCGCCGGCCAATGGCTCGCCCGTCCTGCACTACTACTACCGCTACAAGAAGACCAGCGACACCGGCTGGCGCGGCTGGTACCGCCGCGCCGGCGGGGCGGACGCGCGCAGCAAGTCGTGGAGCAACTTCGACGACGGCGCCTCGTACGTCTTCCAGGTGCGGGCCCGCAACGGGGTCGGCTACGGCACCACCGCCCAGATCTCGGCGGCGCCCCTCGGGCCCGGCGGCACGGCCGACGACGACGGGGCCGGCGGGCACGTAGAGACCGAGGACGAGCTGATGCCCGAGGGCGAGGTCCCCGAGCCCGGCGAAGACGAAGTGGTGGTCGTCGCCAAGCCGGTGGCCGAGGGGCCGGCCGGCTGGCTGGCGGCGGCCGACTCGCTGGCGGTGCGCTCCGCGCCCAACCCCTTCAACCCGAGCACCACCCTCCACTTCCAGCTGCCGGAGGCAGGCCCGGTGACCCTGACCGTCTACAACGTGGCCGGCCAGGTCGTGGCCGAGCTGGCGCGCGGCGAGGTCCTGGAGGCCGGGCGGCACGCCCGGGAATGGCACGGCACCGACGAGCGCGGCCGGGCGCTGGCCTCCGGCCTCTATCTCTACCGGCTGATCGCCGGCGGCCAGGTCCGCGTCGGCAAAATCGCCCTCATCCGATAGGGGGAAAAACAGACAGGAACACGCAACACCAACGAGTTCGACTCGGTGGAGGAGGACCCGCCCGAGCACATGGCGAGGGTGCGCGAGACCGCCTGCGAGCAGGGACTCTGGTACCGCGACCGCCGCCGCGAGATGGTCGACCGCTACCTTGGCGACTTCATCTACTGCTCCCCTTGTTTCGGGGGCTTGGTCGTCAGGGCCTCTACTCGGCCTCGCCCAGTCGGTACCCGACCTTGGATTCGTTGAAGATGTAGGTGGGGTTCCGGGCTTCGTCTCCCAGCTTGCGGCGGATGCTCTTCACGGTCGAGCGCAACGTCCCCAGATCGGCGGAAGGCGGCAGGCCCCAGACCTGCTGCAGCAGGTCTTCGTAGGTCACCGGCGTGCCCAGATCGATGGCCAGCTCCACCAGCAGCCGGTACTCGGTGGCCGTCAACGGCACCCGCTGTCCGGCCAGGGTCGCCCTTCTTCGGGCGTAGTCGACGGTCAACTCCCCGACGACCGACGGTTCCGTGGGCTGGTCCCGTCCGGGTCCGGCCCGACGGCGCAGGGCGGCCCGGATCCGGGCCGTCAGCTCCGTCGGGGAAAAGGGCTTGACCACGTAGTCGGAAGCCCCCGCGTCCAAGGCCCGGGCCATCACCTCATCCCGGCCGTAAGCGGACAGGAAGATGACGGGCACGCGGGCCTCTTGGAAGAGCTTCTGCATCAGCTCGATGCCGTCGACCCCCGGCAGCACGAGGTCGAGCAGCACCAAGTGGGGGCGGTGCTCCTCCATGAGCAAGGACACCTGCTCCGGGTCCCCGGTCACGATGGACCGGTAGCCGGCTTTCGAGAGGGTGTCGCGCACCTTGCGCAGGGTTTCCGGGTCGTCGTCCACCACCAGGATCCGGGGCCCCTTCCCCCCGCGCTTCCGTCGTCGGCGGGAAGCCGGGGCGGGTTCCGCCGAAGCCATTCCGGTCTCCTCGGCGATGGGGAGGGTGAAGGTGATGCGGGTACCCCGGCCGGCGCCGTCGCTGGCCGCCCGGATGCGTCCTCCGTGGGTTTCCACGAGGCCACGGCAGATGGCCAGGCCCAGACCTGACCCCCCATTCCCCTCCTCCCGGTCGGATCCCTCGAGGCGGGGGAACTTCCGGAACAGGTGCGGCAGCTGCTCGGCCGGCACCCCCCGGCCCCGGTCGGAGACCGTGACGGCCACATGGACCTCCTCCCTCGCCGCCGCTACCCGGATGGGTGTTGACCCGGGCGCATGCCGAGCGGCGTTGGACAGCAGGTTGCCCAGGACCTGGACGATGCGCATCCGGTCCGCCATCACGGGGGGGAGATCGGGGGGCAGCTCGATCCGCAGGTTGTCGGCTCCCTCGCGGCCCGAGAAGCTGTTGCGGGCCTGTTCCACCAGCTCGGCCACGGACGTCGGTTCGGGATTGACCTGCAAGGTGCCGGTCTCCATGCGGGCCACGTCCAGCAGATCGTTGATCAGCCCGCTCATGTGGTCGGTCTGCTGGTTGATGATGCGGAAGAACTGGCGGACCATCCCGGCGTCGTTCAGCACGGACGGGTCGTCCAGCACGGTGGCCGCCGAGCCCTTGATGGAGGTCAGGGGGACGCGCAGCTCGTGGCTCACCATGGCCAGGAACTCGGCCCGCAACCGCTCCTGCTCCTCGAGCGGGGTCAGGTCCTGCAGGGTCACGACATAGGAGTCGATCTCCCCTTCCTCCGAGGGGATGGGCGTGGCATTGACCAGGGTGGTGACCGATTCTCCCCCGGGCCCCTGCATGACGATCTCCTCGGCGCGCACCGTCTCCCCGGCGCTCAAGGCCTGGGCCAGGGAGAGCTCCTCCAGGGAGACCTCCCGCCCGTCGCCTCGTTGGAAGGTCAGGATCCGGAGAAGATCCTCCGGCGACTGGTCCGCCGGCCGCAGGCCCTCGACGATCCTCCTCGCCTCCCGGTTCAGCGATCTGGGCGCGCCCGTCCTCGCGTCGAAGACCACCACGCCCACCGGGGAGGTGTGGATCAGGGTCTCCAGGTCGGTCCGGGCCCGCTGCTCGTCCCGGTAGCGGCGGGCGTTGGCGATCACCAGGGCCGCCTGGGAGGCGAACATGACCAGGGTCTCCTCGTCTTCCCGGCTGAACTCTTCGCCGGCTTGCTCTGCTTCCTTGCCGGCCAGGAAGAGGTGGCCGACCCGTTCGCCCCGGTGGAGCACCGGCGCCGCCAGAAAGCAGATGACCGGACCGACCTGCAGGGCCAGCCCTACCTCGGGCCGGCCCTGTGACTGGAGATGGCCGAGCAGATCCGGGAGCCGGAGTGGGGAGGAAAAGCCGCCGAGGTAGTCGTAGAGCCGCACCCCCTCGGGCACGTCCCAGAGCTGCCGGTCCTCTTCGGCCGTCATCCCGGAGGAGAGGAAGTCCCGGGGACTACCCGAGTCGTCCAGGAAGGTCATCACTCCGTAGCGGGCTCCCGTCAGCGACCGGGCCGAGTCCAGGACCCCTTGCAGCACCGTGGGGTAGTCGAGGCTCTCGTTGATGCGCAGGCTGGCCTGGCTCAACCGGGTCAGGCGCTCCCGCAGGACCTCGTGGTCACGTTCCATAGTCGTCACTCAGCTGGGAAGAGGAACCAAGTTGGAATCTCCAGAACAGACCATTGTCCACCAAGATACCATGAAAAATGGGCCTATTTCCATCGGTTGTCCACTTGGAGGGCGTACATTTAGGGGTTGCGTCCACATCGACAGACTGCTTGGCCAAGGACCCCCGGGGGCTTGAAGCCCCCACTGGTATAGAAGGGGACTCCTGGGGAAGGATCAAAGGCAATGAGCGCTCGCGGAGGGTGGTTCCTGGCGGCCGTGTTTCTGGTATCGAGCGTCCTCTGGGCCGGCGCTCAGGCGGGGTTCTTCCCCATCGGGGCCTGGTTTCCGGGGATGCAAGGGGCAAGAGTCCCACCGACAGAGGCGGAGGAGCGCGCGGGGGGCGAAGGCGCCGGGGCCGCCGCCTCGGCAGAGGTCGCGCCGGCCGGGGGGCCCGGCCCGGCGACCCTGGCCGCCGATCCCGGCGACCGGCAGGTGGAGCGGACCTGGACGGAGGCGGGGCCCAACGGGGCCGAGGTGCAGCTGTACCGGTACCGCTACCGCACCGCGTCGGGATGGACGGGCCGCGACTGGCACAGGGTCGCCGGCCAGGGCGCCGCCCGGGACACGACGCTGACGGGTCTGAGCAACGGCACCCTCTACACCTTCGAGGTGCGGGCCAAAACCGGGAGGGCTACGGCGAGCCCGACACGGAGACCGCCAAGCCGGTGAACCGGTCCCCGACGTGCAGCGGGCCCGAGACGGCGTCGGTGCCGGAGCGCACCCGGCGGGTGGGCACCTGCACCTGCTCGGATCCGGACCCCGGGGACGCGGTCTCCTGGTTGCTGGGGGACACCGGCGCGAGCCACTTCGGGCTGAAGACGCCCGCCACCGGCTTCGAGCTGGCTCACCGCCAGCCGGTGTCGCTGGGCGTCCACAATCTCACCGGCCAACGGGTGACGACGTTGGCGGAGGGCGTCTACCCCGGAGGGGTGTTCGCCGTCTCCTGGGACGGCCGCGACGACCGGGGCCGCGAGCTGGCCAGCGTGTACCTGGCCCGGTTGCGGCTGGGCGAGCGGGCCCTTTCTCATCCCATGACCTTGGTGAGGTGAGTACAATGCGACCACGGAGTGCGACAAGAAGCGGCGCGGTGTGGCGCCTTGGGTTGATCCTGCTGCTGTCGGCGACCTTGTGGCCGATGAGCCTGCTCGCCGAGGCCCCGATCGGCCGCTTCGTCATCGGGGTGTGGTCGCCGGCGGGCGGGTCCGGCGCAGACCTCCAAGACACCCCGGGGCAGGTTGTGACCGCCAGGGCGACGGGCGAAGGGGCGGAGAACGACTTCGTGACCCAGCGGTGGTGAGGCCATGGACCAATCAATGCAAGGCAAACCAGAGGAGATACCCCATGCAACCATTGCGACGATTCTCTCTGACCGGCTTGGCGCTGCTGCTGGGGGCGCCGCTGGCGGCGGCGGGCCAGAACGACTCGGGGACGCTGGAGGTGTTGGTGGAGGGGGGGCTTCAGGGGACAGCGGCCCCTCGTCCGCCACCTTCGAGAGGCGCAAGGTTTCGGACCTGGTGAGGGTTGACATCGGGCCGGGGCGGTCGGTCACGGACCCCGGGCAACGGATCGGCACCGGTTCCGGGACTGTCATCACGCCGACGGTCACGGTGACGGACCTGGTCACCGAAGCCAGTGTGTATCCCCGGAATTTCCGCCACGTAACCTCGGACTCCCTGGGACGGATATGGACGACCGCCAGAGAACCAGAAGGGCTGTACATCTTCTCCGACAGCACTTCATGGCGGCTCGTCTCCTTCTCATCGACCCAGGGTGTCCGGGATCTCGGCCGGGACGCTCAGGGAAGGATCTGGGTGATATCAGGCTTGGACATCGTGTACCGAATCGCGGGTAGTACCGTGACGGAGTACAGCGGCTTTCGGGGTCTCGGAGTCGCGCATCTGCCCACCTTCGCGGCAGGCAGGGGAGACACGGTGTGGATGGGGGGGAACAGGGCGAAGGGGACGAATCCGGCCCTGTTGTTGCGCTTCGACGGGCGAGAGTGGCGGCGGTTCTCGCGTACCGACGGGTTGCCCCGCTATTCGTGGATAGCCGCGATGGCGGTAGACAGCACCGGCACGGTGTGGGGCTTTCCCGGCTATGATGCTCCAGACCATATCACTCCTCCGGGTCCCCAACCTTCCCTGATCTCGTATGACGGCCGCGAGTGGCGCGGGTGGTACTCGTTCAGGTTTGGTGGAGATCTCGGCCATATGGCAGCATACGAAGTGGGAATGGTGGTCGATCCGGGTGGCACGCTGTGGATCACAACCCCATATCTCCTGGCACACAAGACGGCCGGCGGGTGGATGTCGTACGAGTACGTCTTGACAGGAGGAGGAGGGAGCCGGATGGGACGCTCGATGGCCGCAGAGCGCGCCGGTCGTATCTGGATTGACGGAGACGGGGGCTGGATCGGGGTGTTCGAGTCCGGCCAATTCTACCGCACAGCCACCGGCTCGAATCCGGATGTCTTCGACAGCCCGTTTCAACAGCCCGGCCAGAAGCTGTACTACGACGGGGAGGTGCTGTGGACAGCCGGGAGTCGGCTGGGCCGCTGGCGCCTGCCGGGGCCGGCGACCTCGATGGAGGATGAGATCGATCCCGAATCGTCGGGTCAGTCTCGTCTGCTCGACATCTATCCCAACCCGTTCAATGCGCTCACCGTCATCGGCTTCGAGCTGGCTCGCCGCCAGTCGGTGTCGCTGGGCGTCCACAATCTCACCGGTCAACGGGTGACGACGTTGGCGGAGGGCGTCTACCCCGAAGGGGTGTTCGCCGTCTCCTGGGACGGCCGCGACGACCGAGGTCGCGAGCTGGCCAGCGGGGTGTACCTGGCCCGGCTGCGGTTGCCCGAGCGAGCTCTTTCCCAGCCCTTGACGCTGGTGAGGTGAGACCCATGCGACCACGGAGTGCGACAAGAAGCGGCGCGGTGTGGCGCCTTGGGTTGATCCTGCTGCTGTCGGCGGCCCTGTGGCCGCTGAGTCTGCGCGCCGAGGCCCCGATCGGCCGCTTCGTCATCGGGGTGTGGTCGCCGGCCGGCTGGTCCGGCGCAGACCTCCAAGACACCCCGGGGCAGGTTGGGATCGCCACGGCGACGGGCGAAGGGGCGGAGAACGACTTCGAGACCCAGCGGTGGTGAGGCCATGGATCAATCAAAGGCAAACCAGAGGAGATACCCCATGCAACCATTGCGACGACTCTCTCTAAGCGGCTTGGCGCTGCTGCTGGGGGCACCGCTGGCTGCGGCGGCCCAAGACGACTCGGGGACGCTGGAGGTGTTGGTGGAGGGGGGGGCTTCAGGGGCCGACGGCACCTCGTCCGCCACCTTCGAGAGGCGCAAGGTCTCGGACCTGGTGAGGGTTGACATAGGGCCGGGGCGGTCGGTCACGGATCCCGGCCAACGGATCGGGACCGGTTCCGGGACCGTCATCACGCCGACGGTCACGGTGACAGACCTGGTCACCGAAGCCAGTGGCTATCCCCGGAACTTCCGCCACGTAACCTCGGACTCCCTTGGGCGGATATGGACGACGGCAAAAAATCCATCTGGGCTGTACACATTCTCCGACAGCACTTCATGGCGGCGCGTCTCCTTCTCAATACCCCAGGGTGTCCAGGATCTCGGCCGGGACGCGCAGGGCAGGATCTGGGCGATAGGAAATGTCGGCTCGGTGTTCCGCATATCGGGGAATACGCTGACGGAGTACACCGGCTTCCCTGATCGAGGGCAATTGTACACTTTCGCGGCGGGGAGGGGAGACACGGTGTGGATGGGGGGATACGGCCCGGCGCGTCGGAGTCCGTCCGCGTTGCTGCGCTTCGACGGGGGAGAGTGGCGACTGTTTTCGTTGGCGGACGGGCTGCCCAGCTATTCCTGGATTGACGCGGTGGCGGTGGACAGCACCGGCACGGTGTGGGGCATGCCAGTCTATGATCTTCCCGACCACGTCGATACTGAGGGTTCACCTCACTCCCTGGTTTCGTATGACGGCCGCGAGTGGCGCGGGTACTCGTTCTGGCTTGGAGGTCTCATAACGGCATCCGTAGTGGGAATGGTGGTCGATCCGGGTGGCACGCTGTGGATTACAACCCCATATCTCCTGGCACACAAGACGGCCAGCGGGTGGATGTCGTACGAGTACGTCTCGAGAAGAGGGGGAGGGAGCCGGATGGGACGCTCGATGGCCGCAGAGCGCTCCGGTCGTATCTGGATTCACGGAGACGGGGGCTGGATCGGGGTGTTCGAGTCCGGCCAATTCTACCGCACGCCCACCGGCTCGAATCCGGATGTCTTCGGCAGCCCGTTGAATCGGCCCCACCGGAAGCTGTACTACGACGGGGAGGTGCTGTGGACAGCCGGGAGTCGGCTGGGCCGCTGGCGCCTGCCTGGGCCGGAGACCTCCATGGAGGACGAACCCGGCAGCCCGGGAGCGTCGGGTCAATCTCGTCTGCTCGACAGCTATCCCAATCCGTTCAATGCACGCACCATCATCGGCTTCGAGCTGGACAGCCGCCAGCCGGTGTCGTTGCGCGTCCACAATCTCACCGGTCAACGGGTGACGACCCTGGCAGAAGGCGTCTACCCCGAAGGGGTGTTCGTCCTCTCCTGGGATGGCCGCGACGACCATGGCCAGCCAGTTGGCAGCGGCGTGTACCTGGCCCGGTTGCGGCTGGCCGAGCGAGCTCTTTCCCAGCCCTTGACGCTGGTGAGGTGAGACCCATGCGACCACGGAGTGTGACAAGAAGCGGCGCGGTGTGGCGCCTTGGGTTGATCCTGCTGCTGTCGGCGATCCTGTGGCCGATGAGCCTGCGCGGCGAGGCCCCGGTCGGCCGTTTCGTCATCGGGGTGTGGTCTCCGGCCGGCTGGTCGGGCGCCGATCGCGATTCGTACGATCGGTTCTTCACCCAAAGTGATGCGGACCACTTGTCGGAGCTCGGCGTTAACCTGCTAGTTCAGACGCCCCGGATCGGACATCAGGCCCGCGTCGGCAAGCTCGCGCTCATCCGGTAGGGGGATTGGCCGCCAGCATCGCCGCGCCGAAGACGCCGGCCGAGTCGCCCAGCTCGTTGCGCACCACCCGCGTGTCGAGGCGGTCGTTGAAGACGCAGCGGGACATCTCCTCGACGCCGCGGCCGTAGAGGGCGTCGACGTTGCTGACCCCGCCGCCGAGGACGACCACGTGGGGATCGAGGATGTTGACCACCGAGGCCAGGGCGCGGCCGAAGCCCTCCGCGAGCCGCTCCACGGCGGCCACCGCCGCCTCGTCCGTCCCCGCCTCCGCCCGGGTGGCGATCTCCGCCAGCTCTCGCCGGACGCCGCTGCGCTCCTCGTAGAACCTCTCCAGGCCGGGGCCTGACACCACCGTCTCGACGCATCCCCGGCGGCCGCAGTAGCACGGATCTCCCCCGGGGTCGAGGATGTTGTGGCCCCACTCGCCGGCGATGCCCTGACCGCCGTGCAGCACCCGGCCGTCGACGACGACGCCCCCGCCGACCCCGGTGCCGAGGATGACCCCGAAGAGGATGCCGGCCCCCCGGCCGGCGCCGAGGCGGGCCTCGGCGAGGGCGAAGCAGTTGGCGTCGTTGGCCATCTCCACCGGGCAGCCGAGGTCGGCGGTCAGGTCGTCGAGCAGGGGGCGGCCGTTGAGGCAGGTGGCGTTGGAGTTCTTCAGGGTCCGGGAGCGGGGGTCCAGCACGCCGGGGGTGCCGATGCCGAGGACCTCGGGCCGGTGCCCGGCCTCGGCGGCCAGCCCCTCCACCAACTCGGCGACGCGCCCGCGCACCCGGTCGTAGCCGAGGTGGCTGTCGGTGGGCACCCGCAGCCGGCACAGGGGCTGAAGGGAGTCGGCCGCCGGCAGCACGACGCCCTCGATCTTGGTGCCCCCCAGGTCGATCCCCCAGAAGCTCACGAGGCCGCCTCCGTCGCCGGCGGGGCCTCGCCCGAAGACTCCTCGATGACGCGCATCGACCTCCAGGGGCCGATCCGGAAGCGCCGGTAGAACACGGCTGCCACCACCGCCAGGTAGGCGACGATGAAGACCCACACGGTGTAGACGCCGGCGTCGAACCACTCCACCGCGATCAGCGGCGGCACCACCATGATCGACAGGCCCAGCAGGAATCCGGCGTACATGATGTAGCGCGTGTCGCCGGCCCCCTTGAGGGCGGCGGTGAACACGATGTAGGCGGCGTCGAAGAGGCAGTAGAGGCCGACGATGCGCAGCAGGGAGCGGGCCAGGTCGCGGGCGTGGACGAAATCCTCGCCCGAGGCGCCGGCCCCGTAGGGCAGCAGGAAGAGGTCGGGCAGGAGGATGTAGGCGGCGGTCATGATCCCCGCGTATGCGAGGGCCACGTGGAGACCGCTCCAGGTGCAGTATTCGGCGGCGGCGGCGTCCTCGGCGCCGAGACGCTGGCCGACCATGGTGGACACGGCGATGCCGGCGCCGATGAGGGGCATGAAGGCGAGGCTGTTGATGTTGAAGGCGAGGTTGCTCGCCGTCAGTTCCAGGGTGCCCACCCGGCCGATGATGAGGATGAAGAAGGTGAAGGAGAAGATGTCGAGCATGAAGTTGACGCCGGTGGCGCCGCCGAAGCGGAGGAGGCGGGCGAAGAGGGCGCGGTCGAAGCGCCAGGAGGCGTAGGTGGCGTAGCGCCGGCGGTGGGAGGGCCGCGCCAGCAGGACGAGGTAGAGGCCGGCGCCGAAGACGGCCGCCGTGTTGGTCGCCCAGGCGGCGCCCCGCAGGCCCATCTCGGGCAGGCCCCAGGCGCCGAAGATGAGCCCGTAGTCGAGGACGATGTTGACGCCGGTGGCGGCGGCGTTGACGCCGAGGACGGACCAGGTTCGGCCGCGGCCGCTGTAGAAGCAGGCGAGGGCCGTGGACAGGATCAGGGGGCCCATGCCCCAGCAGAGGATCCGGAAGTAGACGACCTCGTTGGAGCGGATCGGCTCCTCGTGGCCGATGAGGTCGAAGATCGGCACCGCCATCAGCGCCACCAGGACCCCGGCCACGGCGCTCAGCATCGCCAGGTAGCCGCCCTGCCACAGGGCGGCGCCGACCCGCTCGGGGCGGCCGGCGCCGACGTACTGGGCGACGAAGGTGTTGACGTACCCCGCGATGCCCAGGAAGAAGCTGACGACGACGAAGCTCGTCAGCCCCGCCGGCAGGGAGGCGGCCAGGGCGTCGGTGGAGTACCAGGTGAGGAAGACGCGGTCGACGAAGTGCTGGATGCTCCAGCTCGCCGTGGACAGGATCAGGGGAAAGGCGATCTGCAGGAACTCGCGGTAGCCGCCGGGGGCGGACCAGCGCGAGCGCAGGGCCGCGGTGATCGTCAAGGAGCGCCGCCGGTTGCCGGCGTCTGTCGAATGCCTAGGTTTCGCACCTCTTCCCCTTGCACAGAAGCACCTGAATCTCTCTCCCCGTCGAGACATGGGCAAGAAGAAGCACAAGTCCGACAAGTCGACGCAGCGCGAGGCTTACGGCGTGACCATCCTCAAGGCCGGCCACCCCCGGGTGCGGGCCCTGAAGAAGGACCACGAGCCGGAGATCCACGGCGACCGGTTCTGGAACAGCAGCTACCTGATCATGGACTTCCTCGAGCGCCAGGGCCTGCCCGCCGGCGCCCGAGTCATGGAGGTCGGCTGCGGCTGGGGGCTCCTCGGGATCTACTGCGCCCGGAAGCACGGCGCCGAGGTCGTGGGCGTCGACGCCGACGCCAAGGTCTTCCCCTACCTGCACCTGCACGCCGAGGTCAACGGCGTCACCCTGCAGACCCGCCGCTCCCGCTTCGAGAAGCTGACCCGGGCCCAGCTGGACGGCACCCGCGTGATCCTGGGCGCCGACATCTGCTTCTGGGACGAGATGATCGACCCCTTGTACCGGATGATCCGCAAGGCGACGCGCGCCGGCGTCGAGCAGATCGTCATCGCCGACCCCGGCCGGCCCCCCTTCGACGAGCTGTGCGAGCGGGCCGAGAAGAACCTGGGGGGCGAGCTGAAGGAGTGGGAGGTCCGGCGGCCGGTGAAGACCCACGGCTGGCTGCTGATCGTGGGCAGCCTGCCCACGGCCTCGGACTGACCCGCGATGGCTCAAGTGACGCTACGGAAAGAAGAGGAGGCCAGATATGCGCATTGCACTCACCAGCGTCTTCGTAAGTGACCAGGACGAAGCTCTGAGGTTCTACACGGAGACCCTCGGCTTTGTGAAGAAGCATGACTTGCCTGTGGGGGAATTCAAGTGGCTTACCGTCGTCTCGCCCGACGACCCAGATGGAACCGAGCTTCTGCTTGAACCAAATGACAACCCGGTAGCACAAGAATATCAGAGAGGGATCTTTGACCAGGGCATCCCAGCGGCGTCCTTTGGCGTTACGGACATCCGTGCGGAGTATGAGAAACTGAAGTCACTGGGCGTAACCTTTACGATGGAGCCAACGGAACTGGCCAACGTCACTATTGCGGTCTTTGACGACACCTGCGGCAACCTGATCCAGATAATGCAGACGTAACTACGATCGACCAGACTGTCCCGCTTGCGACGCGGACGCAGCCCGCCACTTGCTCACCCTGCCGTGGCGCAGCTCCAGCCGGTCGACGATGGCCGCCGACGGCCTCGGACTGACCCGCGCGCCTAGAACCAGTTCTGCTTGTCCACCACGTTGACCAGCTCTTCGCCGTCGCGCAGCCGCCGGCAGTTCTCGATCAGCAGTTGCAGGCGCCGGTCCTCGAGGTAGGGGCCGGCGCCGGCCACGTGGGGCGTCATCAGGAAGTTCGGCGCCTTCCACAGCCGGTGGCCCTCGGGCAGCGGCTCGATCTCGAAGACGTCCAGCGCGGCGCCGCCGATGGTGCCGCCGTAGAGGGCGTCGGCCAGGTCCTCCAGGACCACGTTCACCCCCCGGCCGATGTTGATCAGCACGCCGGTGGGCTTCATCCGCGCCAGCCGCTCCGCGTTCATCAGGCCCTCCATGGCCGGCGTCTGGGGCGCCGTCATGATGACGAAGTCGCCGCGGCCGATCTGGTCGTCCAGGGCCTCGGGCCGGTGCAGCTCGTGGACCCCCTCGGGCGGCCGGGGCACCCGCGGGTCGATGGCGATCACGTGCAGGCCGAAGTGGGCCAGGTGGCGCGCCGTCTCGCCGCCGATGCCGCCGGCGCCGATGAGGACGGCCGTGGCCTCGGGCAGGTGCACGGTGGGGGCCGACTCCCCGCCCGACTCCCAGACCCCCTCCAGCTGCCGGGGCATGTAGAGGTGCAGGCCGCGGGCGAAGGCGAGGACGAAGGCCATGATGTGGGCCGAGATGTGGTCGTTGTAGATGCCGCGCTGGTTGGTGACCGTCACGTCGCTGTCGACCAGCTCCGGGAAGTAGAACCCCGGGCTCGGCCCCGCCGCCGGCGCGCACAGCCAGGTCAGCTCCCGGGCGGCGGCCAGCAGCTCCGGGTCGAGGGTGCCGAAGGCGCCGCGGACCTCGCCGATCCGCTCCAGGGCCTCCTCCCGCGAGCCCGGCAGCAGGATCTCGATCTCCGGCACTTCCTCGCCGAGGGCTTCCGCCCAGCGGCGCAGGCGGTCGTTCACGGGCGGCAGGAACATGAAGCTGCAGGACATGGCGCTCTCTCGGGAATGTGGTTCCAGGTGCGTGGGCAGGGCCGCGGCGCCGGGGGGCGCCGCCCCTATGGTCTCCGCTCTTTCAGGGCGCCCCAAGAGGCCGGCGCCACGTTCGTCTGCTCCGGATCGAGGTACAACCTCGCGCCGATGTAGTAGCTGTTGCCCTGGATCTCGATGGGGGCGGCGTAGCTCACCTTGGGGGACTCGTCGGGTCCATCGATGGCCGGGTTGTCGAAGAGGTAGTGCACCCACCCTCCCCCGGCCTGGGCCGCCTTGACCAGCTCCTGCACGATCCGGACCCCGTTGGCGTCCTCCTGCTCGTAGTTGTTGGTCCCCTCCCGGGCGGGGTTGGCGCCGTGGAAGAAGCTGGTGCCGTCGAAGCTGGTGATGAAGATGTAGATCGCCCCCTCCCTCCAGCGCTCGGTGCGGAGGTCGGCCAGGACGGCCTGCAGCTCCTCGTCGGTCCCGGTGGCGTCGAGCAGGCCCTTGGCCCCGAGGACGAACTCCTTCAGCGTCTCCCGGTCGACCACGTCGGCCGCGGCCAGGACATGGCTGTCCGCGAGAGCCGGGTGCAGGGCGGTGGACAGGTGGCCGGCCGCCAGGGCGAGGGCCAGCGAGAGGGTCAGTGAAGCGCGGGTCATTGGGTCTCCTCCGTGGTTTCCTTGAATGCTCCAGCGAATATCCCGGAAGCATCCGGAATCCGCAACGCGCTCAGCCCGTGGCTGGCCACCCGTGAGCCGCCATCAACGCCCTTGACGGGCACCCCCGCCGTCGCGCGCCCTCGCCCACGCCTCATGGAAAGCAGCCATCGTGGGGAACCGCTCCGCCGGCTGCTCGCGGCAGGCGCGTTCCACGACCTCGCGGACTTCGCCGGGGACCCCGGTCGGCTCGAAGAAGACGGCCGCCGCCCGCCCCATGGTGAAGACGGTGGTGCGCTCGTCGATGCGGGCTCCCCGGGTGAACTCCTCGGGGGCCATGAACCGCGTCGAGCCGAACAGGCGCCCCATCTCGTTGACGAAGGGCCCGCGCCGGTAGTTGTCCAGGTCGACGATGTGAGGAACGCCGCGGTCGAAGTCGTAGATCACGCAGCCGTCGTAGAAGTCGCAGGCGATCCAGCCGCGCGCCGCCAGCCGGCGGTGGACGTCGTAGATCTCGTCCAGAACCCGCAGGATCGTCCCCCCCGGCAGATGCACGAACCGGTAGAAGGAGGAGCCCGGGCGGGTCCGCTCCGCGGCGGGGACCCGCAGCAGCAGGCCCTCGACCCAGTCGTAGACCAGCAGCGGGCCGTCGGGCGCTTCGACGACGCGGTGGAGGGTTGGCAGGGCCCGGTGGGTCAGGGAACGTGCGAGGACGGCGGCGTTTCTCAGGAGATCGCCCCGGGCGCGGTGATCGGCCCAGGCGGTGGAGAACCCGACCTCGCCGGGGGTCTTGACGAAGAACCTGCGGCCGTCGACGTCCACGCCGTAGGAGATGTTGCCGGAGTCCTGCGTCTCTTCACCGAAGCGGGCGAAGATCTCGCCGCAGGCGCGCAGGAACTCGGTCGCCGGCAGCGGGGTCTCGCGCTCCGTCAGCAGCCGTGTCGAGGGGAGTTGCGGGTGTTCGGGGCTCACGCGCCGGCTCGCCGCGAAGGGCGCCTCGGCCGCCGAAGGCGCTCGGGCGCTGGCGCGCATCCGGGGGGTTGCTCCTCGGGCCGGCGTCTGGCGGCCGTCGGGTCCTCACTCGCCGCCCCAGGCAGGCGCCGCCAGCCGCCGACGGGCTCGCGGCCGGCGCTCATTCGCCGCCTCCCGGGAGGTGCCTCGGGGATGGAATCACGGGAGCCGCGGGGGTCCCGGGCCCTCTCCGGCCGGGGGGCCGGTCGGCGGCGAATCGTGCCAGCTCCTCCAGGTCCTTCTCCACCCGCAGGCGCCAGGCCTCCTGGAGATGGAGCGAGAAGCCGAAGGAGGTGGCGCGGTCGAACTCCAGGTTCAGCTTCCCCGTCTCGGCGAGGGCGCGCTCCAGGGCGTTCTGGATGCGCTGCCGGGCGAGGGTGATCACCGAGTCGGGCGACGCCGACTCGACGGAGGCCGAGGTGAGCATCCGCGGCACGTCGCGGTTCAGCTTGCGCGCCGCCACCTCGGAGAGGGCGAAGTGGATCTGCTCGTGCTCGAGGACATACATGGGCGAGAGGCCGTGCTCCCGGTTCCACCACGAGCAGGAGCGCGAGAACAGGCCGCGGAAGTCGAGATTCTCGACGCGGGGACGGTAGGGGCCCTCGCCCCCCGGGCGGATCGGCTCGGCGAAGACCCGGGCCCGGGGGTCGGGGGCCACGTAGGCGCAGGAGACGGCCACCGGCCGCGGCATGTGGATGCCCAGAAAGGCCTTGGGCGGGTGCTTGGCGAGGAAGTCGCCGCGCTTGAGGGCGCGGTAGGTGATCACGTCGCTGGTGTCGAGCCGGACCGGGGGGGCCTGGCCGGCGGCGGGGACCGCCATCAGGGCTGAAGCCGCGAGCGGAACCAGGAGGCCGAGGGCGCTCATGGCCGCCGAATCTCAGTTGCCGCCCCCGGGGGGGCAAGCTCTCGACAGGGCTGCCGCCGGGCGATAGCTTGCGCCCGCCATGGACGGAAAGATGAGATCGGCCAGACTGGTGGCGCCCCGGCGCTGGGAGCTGCTGGAGCAGGAGATCCCGGAGCCGCGGGAGGGGACGATGCTGGTGCACCTGCGGCGCACGGCGATCTGCGGCACCGACAAGCCCTGCTGGGTCGGCCTCGCCGACGACTACCCCCTGCCGCCGGGGACCAGCGGCCACGAGGCCATGGGCACGGTGGCGGCCTGTCCCTCGGGCCGCTACGCCGAGGGGGAGCAGGTCCTGCTCTACGGCTTCGACCGGCCCCTCTACCAGGAGTACTGCCTGGCCACCGACGACGGCGGCTGCATCCGCCTGCCGGCCGATGCCGAGCCGGAAGTGGTGCTCATGAGCCAGCTCTTCGGCACCGTGCTGCACGCCTTCTACAAGCTCGGAAACCTCATCGGCCAGGACGTGGTGGTCATCGGCCAGGGGCCGGTGGGCCAGCTATTCAACGCCGCCCTGCGCAACCTCGGCGCCCGCCGCATCATCGCCGTCGATCCCCTGGACCACCGCCGCGAGCTGGCCCCGACGATGGGAGCCACCCACGCCCTGGCCCCGGGCGACGACCTGCGCGACCGGGTGCTGGCGATCACCGGCGGCGAGCTGCCCCACATGGCGGTCGAGGCGGTGGGCCTGGAGTCCACCTTCCACCTGGCCGCCGACCTCGTGCGCCACCGGGGCACCATCCTCTACTTCGGCGTCCCCAACAAGGAAGAGGGCCGGGGGGTGATGTCGCTGAACTTCCTGAGGATGTTCGGCAACGAGACCCGCATCGTCACCACCGTGGGACCGGACCCCCACGCCGACTACGCCACCGCCCTCCAGTGGATCACCGAAGGCCGCATCGACGTGCGCCCCATGATCACCCACGTCCTCCCCTTCGAGCGCATCCAGCAGGCCTTCGAGATCGCCTTCGAGGAGCCCGCCGCCCACGGGGCGGTGAAGGTGGTGCTCAGCTTCGAGTAGGGGGTGTCCGGCCGGCTCTCTACAGAAACTCGTCCAGGCCGGCACTGAAGCCGGAGAGCGTCGGCGAGGACATGGTCTGACCCTGGCCGTAGATGCCCACCACTTCGAAGTCGCCGGCTCCCAGCCCCAGCACCGTCACCGTCCGAGCGTCCGGATCGACCAGCCAGTACTCCTTCACGCCGTGTCGGGCGTACAGGGCCCGCTTGAGCGTGCGGTCCCGGCCGGCGGTGGCGGGCGACAGGATCTCGACGACCAGGTCCGGCGCCCCGAGGACGTTGTCGCCGCCGAGCAGCAGGTGGGCCCGCTCGTCGGACACGAACAGCAGGTCAGGCTGCACCACGTCGGTCTTCGACAGCACCACGTCGCAGGGGGCGGGATAGACCTCGCCCAGGCCTTCCTGCTGCACGAATGCATGGAGCAGCGCTCCCAGCCTGATGCCGATCCTCTGGTGCCTCAGGTTGGGTACGGGGGCCGGGATCAGCTCTCCGTCCAACAGCTCGAAGCGCTGGTCCTCCTTGACGGCGGGGTTGGGGGGGATCATGGCCTTCTCCTCTCGTCAATCGCTGCAAAGCGATAGCGGGCCAAGTTCAAGGGGCCTCGATGAGGGATGGCCTGCCAAGGTGGTGCAGATGAGGCGCTCGAGGCCCCGTTCGGAGGTGTCGGTGGGCCCCGTGAGCCTACTGCTCTGCGAACGGGTTTATGACCCGGAGGCCATCGTAGTCCTGTTCCGAACTGAGGTCTTCGGAGTAGACCGCATCGCAGCCCAGGGCGCGTGCCGCCGCAAGAATGGCAGCGTCCCAGTAGGACAGCCGGAAGCGTTGGCTGATGGCTACCGCATCCCGAAAGAGGCTGAGCGTGACATCTTGGACCGGATTCATCATGACCGGCCCCAGGAACTCCCAGGCATCGTCGTGAGTGAGCCGGCCGGGGCGAGTCGAGCGCGTTGCCTGGTGATAGAACTCCTGCAGGACTTGCACCGATACGGCAAGGTCTGAACCCGCGAGAAGCTCACGGGCGCGGTCCCGTTTGGCGGCCTCCTCAGGCAACCGGCTCGCCGCGTACAGCAGCACGTTGGTGTCGACGAGGCGCACCGCAGCTACCCGGTTGGCCGACGACGGCGTTCACGCTCCGCCTCTGTCCGCGCGCGGTTCCGGTCGTACAGCTCTTCGCGGGTGAGATTGTCGGACATCCTCAGGCCGACGCCACGGGCATCGAAGTCCTGGAAGACTTGCCGCATCAGTTCGCGGCGACGCTCGGCCTCTTTCTCCGCGCTCTTGCTGCCGGACGCAAGGCTCTTCAGGAAGTCCCGCACCAAGGCAGAAACGGAGGTGTCCAACTCCGCTGCCCGGATGCGGGCGAGCCGATGGGTCTGTTCGTCGACGGACACGGTGATGTTCTTCATGAGTCACAGCCTCACAGTTTCTGTAAAGCACAAAAGTAGGTGCCCATGACCGATGGGCAACACCTGGGGGCGGTGGGGAGTTTTCTGGGATCGGCGCGTGGAGGTCCGGCGCTTCCTCGGCGTCTGGCGCTCTTGGTCCAACCGAGACGTTTGGCCTACGAGTCCCTTACGGCCTCTGCGCCCCGTTGGTCTCGACGTACACAGAGAACAGCGACTGCGAGCAGGTGATGAACAGCCGGTTCCTTTTCGCGCCGCCGAAGCAGAGGTTGGCGCAGGGCGCCGGCAGGTGGATCTGGCCGATCAGGGTGCCGTCGGGGGCAAAGCAGTGGATGCCGTCGTAGCCCTCGCCTCCCCAGCAGGCCCCCGACCACAGGTTGCCGTCCACATCGGTGCGGACCCCGTCCGACGAGCCGGGCTCCATGTCGGCGAAGACGCGCCCGTTGGCGAGGCGGTCGCCGTGGACGTCGAAGACGCGGATGTGGGTGGGGTGTTCGGGCCCGTCGGAGCGACCGGTGTCGACGATGTAGAGGAGCGACTCGTCCGGGCTGAAGCAGAGGCCGTTGGGGCGCTGGAAGTCCCCGGCCACCACCGTCGCTTCGCCCGTATCCGGGTCGAGGCGGTACACGTTGGCGGCATTCTCGAACTCGTCCCGATGGCCCTCGTAGTCCATCAGGATGCCGTACCCGGGGTCGGTGAACCAGATCGACCCATCGGACTTCACCACGATGTCGTTGGGGGCGTTCAGCGGCCGGCCCTCGAACCGGTCCATCAGCACGGTGATCGAACCGTCGTACTCGGTCCGCGTGACCCGGCGCGTGTCGTGCTCGCACGACAGCAATCGCCCCTGGAGATCGCGCGTGTTGCCGTTGGTGTTGTTGGATGGCTTGCGGAAGACCGAGACCTCCCCGGTCTCTTCCTCCCACTTGAGGATGCGGTTGTTGGGTATGTCGCTGAAGAGCAGGTAGCGGCCGTCGCCGAACCACACGGGGCCTTCGAGCCAGCGTCCGCCGGTCCAGAGCATCTCGAGGGCGGCGTTGGCCAGCTTGTAGCGCGCGAAGCGCTCGTCGAGCACCTCGATGCGGCTGTCGGGATACCTCACGAGTTCCATCATTTGCGGCGGAACTTCTGCACCCGGTCGTGAAGGGTGGCGACTTCGCCGATGTAGAGGGAGCCTTCGTCGTCGACCCAGATGCTGTGGGGGGAGTCGGCGAACTGACCCGGGGCCGGGCCGTCCTCGCCCCAGCGGGCCAGCAGCCGCCCCTCCATGTCGAAGATGCTGATGCGGGAGTGGGCCTCCACTATGTAGACCGTATCGTCCGGGGTGATGAAGAGGTCCATCGGCATCACCAGGTCCGTCCACTCGTCCAGGTAGCGGCCCTCCGAGTCGAAGCGCTGGATGCGGTTGTTCTCGCGGTCGACGGCCCAGACGCGCTCGCCGCGGTCGACCCACAAGCTGTGGGGCAGGGCGAACTGGCCCGGACCGGTGCCCTCGGACCCCCATGAATGGAGCAGCTCTCCCGCCTCCGAGATGCGGTGGATGCGGTGCTGGCCGTAGCCGTCGGAGACGTACAGGTCCCCGGAAGGGCCGCGCATCGCCTTGGTGGGCTGGTTGAAGGGCTGGTCGGGCGCGCCCGGCACGCCCGGCGTGCCCCACGTGCGGACCACTTCCCCCCGCGGGCTGAAGCAGCGGATGGTGTGGTCGTCGGTGTCGGCCGCGTAGACCCGGTCCTCGCCGTCGACCCACAGGAGGTGGGGATTCCCCAGCAGGCCGGCTCCCCAGGTGTCGAGATAGGCCCCGTCACGGTCGTAGACCAGCAGGGCGGGGGGGTGACGGCGGCCGACGAAGACCCGGCCCCGGCTGTCGGCGGCCACTCCGGGCACGACGCCGCCCATGGAGCGGCCCCGGGGGCCAAGGCCCCAGTGTTCGACGACTTCGTACTCATGGGTAGAGCTCATGGGATTCCTTTGGGTGAGGGGGCGAGTGGCGGGCTATCTTGGTGATGCGGACAGCGGCCTGCAACAGGTGAGGAGAGAGCATGAGACTGACAGATGATCATTTCCGGACGTTTCTGGAACAGGGCTTCGTGGTGGTGGAGGACTTCTATCCGGAGGAACGCCGGGCCGAGATCGCCGAGGGCATCCGCCGGACCCTCCCTCCCTGGGAGGCGCTGGCCGACGATCCGCCCGCAAATCGGATCCTGACGGACGACTTCCCCTACGCCGACATGCTCTTCAACGAGTTCATCATCGACTGGGACCTCATCGAGTTCGTGCAGCGGGCCCTCGACACCGAGGAGATCTTCTTCCGCTACGCCCACAACTGGGCGCGCTACCCCGACCCCGGGGCCGAGCAGCGGGGCCTGCACATCGACAATGGCAACAACTCGCTCCTGCCGCCCACGTCCGACCGGCGCTACGCGCAGATCAGCACCTGGTACTTCCCCGAAGCGGTGGACGAGAACCAGGCCCCCATGCGGATCGTGCCCAAGGCCCATGGAAAGGACCTGAGCAAGCGGGTCCTGCTGACCGTGCCGGCGGGTACCCTCATGATCTTCCACACCCACCTCTGGCACTCGGCGACCGTCTTCAGGGGCAGCGAAGGGCAGCGCTATTCGGTCACGCGGATCTACGGCCGCGCCGACCACTACTGGGAGGGGGTGAGCAGCTTCACCAACCTGGGGATGAACGAGCACTTCCGGGCCTTCATCGGCCGGCTCCCGGCGCGCGAGCGGGAGCTGTTCCGCTTTCCGCCCCCCGGCCACGAGTACTACACCCGGGAGACGCTGGCCCGCCTCGAGGAGCAGTATCCGGGCTGGAATGCGCGGGGCGAGTACGACTCGTGAGAGCCCACGGCCCCGTCACTCCTCCACGTGGCTCAGCACGAGGTCCCGCAGGGTCACCATGCCGAGGGGGGCGCGCTCGGCATCGATGACCACGGCGCGGGAGAGCTCGAAGCGCACGAGCATGCGCACCGCGTAGCGGGCGAGCATGCCCGCCGGCAGGGTGAGGACCGGCTTCGACATGATCTCGTAGACGTTGACCCGCTCGGGGGCGCGGTTCCTGGCGATCACCTCGCGGGCGATGTCCGCCACCACCAGCAGGCCGTACTCGTCGTCGTCGTCGCGCCGGTCGACGGCCAGCGAGCTGACCTCGTGACGCTTCATGAGGTCCATGGCGTCGGCCACGGTGGCCAGCCTGTCTATGGTGTAGAGCGTGGAGCCCATCAGGTCTCCAACCCGGATGATGCGGTTCTCGCTCATGGCTAGTCCTCCACTTCTTCGAGGATCGTGGGGAGTTGGGTGGTGAGGCCGACGGCGTCCTCGATCGGGACCTGGAACGCAATGCCGGCGCCGGGCTCCTCCTCGAAGCGGCCGGCATCGCGGATGCGCTCCAGAATGTCGCGCGCCCGCGTCTCGACCACCAGGAAGAGGACGACGTCGCGACGGGCCGCAAG
The DNA here is from genome assembly GCA_964291625.2 of Candidatus Latescibacterota bacterium. Lineage (GTDB taxonomy): Bacteria > Latescibacterota > UBA2968 > UBA8231 > UBA8231 > UBA8231. The sequence goes on from OZ220089.1 coordinate 3,112,779, forward strand.
GTCGAGACCGAAGAAGGTCTTCTGCGGCTTCAACCCTTCGCCGCGCACGCCGGTGAAGATCGTGGCGCCCGTCGCCCCGCCGGTGCGGGCGGCATCGACCACGGTATCGGTCTTTTCGTCGCTCACCAGGGCGACGATCAGCTTCAGTTGCATGGCTCAACTCTCCTCGGAAGGGTTGGCGTCTCGCCCGCGGCCCACCCGGGCCACGACCATGGCATAGCCCAGCACGGACATGATGGGAAAGACGCTGGCGAAGGCGATGAGGCCGAAGCCGTCGATGAGCGGGCTGCGCCCGGGAACGGTGGCGGCGAGCCCCAGACCCAGCGCCGCGACGACCGGCACGGTGACGGTCGACGTGGTGACGCCGCCGCTGTCGTAGGCGAGGGGCACGATGGTCCGGCTGGAGCGAAAGGTCTGGGCGATCACGACGACATAGGCGGCGATGATGTACCAGGGCAGGGGAGTGCCGGTGACGATGCGAAAGCAGCCCAGGGCCACCCCCGCGGCCACGCCGAAGGCCACGGCGATCCTCAGGCCCCAGGCGTGGATGGCGCCGCCGGAGATCTCCTCGGCCTTGAGGGCGACGGCGATAAGGGAGGGCTCGGCCACGGTCGTGGCGAAGCCGATCGCCGCGGCGAAGGCGTAGACCAGCAGGTAGTCGTACCAGTCGACCCCGTCGGCCAGATTCTCCGTCCCGATCGTCTCGGGGGCGGTGAGCTGGCGGGCCATGGTCTCGCCGATGGGGAAGAGGGCCTCCTCCAGGCCGATCAGGAACAGCGTGAGACCCAGCAGGACGAAGACGAACCCGGCCGCGATCCGCCGCAGGTTCGGCAGGCTGCGGCGCAGGACCGCCACCTGGAACAGGACGAGGACGACGACGATGGGCGCCACGTCGAGGGCGGTGGACCCCGCGGTGGCCACGATGGTGTGCAGGAACTCCACTAGACGATCATGCCGTAGGCGAGGACGAAGATCATCGGCGTCAGGCTGGCGAAGGCGATGAGGCCGAAGCCGTCGACCATCGGGTTGCGCCCCCGGATGGAGGTGGCGAGGCCGACGCCCAGGGCGGTGACGAGAGGCACCGTGATCGTGCTGGTGGTGACGCCGCCGGAGTCGTAGGCCACGCCGATGATCTCCGGCGGCGCGAAGGCGGTCATGGCGGTGACCAGCACGTAGCCGCCGATGATCAGCCGGTGGATCGGCCAGCCCTTGAGGATGCGCAGCACGCCGAGGACGATCGCCGCGCCCACCGAGAAGGCGACCACCATGCGCAGGTTGAAGGCGTACGAGGCGCGCGCCTCGTCGTCGCCGGCGATGGCGCCGGCTTCGGCGGCGACCTCGGCCGCTTCCGCGGCCACGGCGATCAGGGCGGGCTCGGCGACGGTGGTGCCGAAGCCCAGGCAGAAGGCGAAGGCCAGGAGCGCGGCGGCGCTGCCCTTGCGGGCGAAGGCCTGGGCGATCGCCTCGCCGAGGGGGAAGAGACCGCTCTCGAGCCCCTGGATGAACAGGGTCAGGCCGGCGATCACGCAGACCAGGCCGAGGGCGACGCGCCCGAGGTTCGGAAAGGGCTGCTGCAGCACCACGATCTGGAAGAAGGCGATGACGAGGATGATCGGCGCCAGATCGCGGAGGGCGTCGACGATCCGCCGCAGGATGCCGCCCAGGGCCCGGGTCAAGGCCGTCCCCCGGGGGCCGCGGAGAGGACTGGAGCTTCCCGGCCCCGCCATACGGGAATCCCGCCGATCGGTCCGGCGGTGGTCTGGCGAGGGCAGGACATGGGCAGGATTAACGGGATTGTGGCTGATTCCGAAAAGGGTTGCATGCGGTCGGGAAGGGGTTGCCTGTCAGTCCCGATGGCCGGGGGAGTCCCGGGTATAGCCGCACTCAGGCCAGTTGGAGCACCCGAGGAAGCGGCCGTGCCGGCCCATCCGGGTCTGGAGCCAGCCACCGCAGGCGGGGCAGGCCTCGATCGGCTGGCGGCAGTCCCTGCAGCGGAACCCCCCGTTCGCCGCCACTGGCAGTCCCTGGCCGCAGGCAGGACAGGCCGGCTGCCTGTGGCGGCAGTACGGCCAGTTCGAGCAGCCGTGGAAGACGCTCCTGTCCCGCGCCCTCTCGCGGTGCACCAGGCGTCCTTCGACGCACCGGGGACAGGGCGCCTCCTCCTCCGGCGAGCGCCCGAAGACGGCGACGCCGCCCCCCTCGATCAGCTCCTGGACGAATGGGGAAGGGGGGCCGCCGTCGGCGAGGAGGTAGACCTGGCGCCGGGCCCGGGTCATGGCGACGTAGAGAAGGCGCCGCTCCTCGGCGTTCGGATGTTCGTCCGGCGCCGAGAGAACGAGATCGAGAAGGGGGTCGTCGGCGATCTCTGACGGGAACCCGTGTCTCCCGGAGCACAGGCCGAGGACCACCGCATAGTCGGCTTCGAGTCCCTTGGAGCCGTGGACGGTCATGAAGGACAGCCGCAGGCGTGGGTACTGCCTGGCCAGGCTCGGCAGGTCGGGCGGCTGCAGATGCCGGTAGCGTCCCAGCAACAGCACGCTCGATACCTCCTGGCGCGCCTCGGCGTCGGCCGCGATCCTGTCGAGGGCTTCGCTCAACAGGGAGAGACCCTTCTCCCCGGCCAGGCCGACGTGCACGCACGGTCCGTCCACCTGGCGCGTCGAACGCACCTTCTTGCGGATCTGGGAGGGGTTGGCGAGAACGAACCGGGTGGCGGCCTCGGCGATCGCCTCCGGACACCGGAAGGTCGTCTCCAGGTCGATCCGCTCGCTGGCGCCGAAGTGCTTCCCGAAGTCGCGCATGACGGCGGTGTCGGATCCGGCGAAGCGGAATATCGACTGCCAGTCGTCGCCGACGGCGAACAACCGGGAGGTGGGGGACTGGTCGAGCAGTGCCTTCAGCAGCCTCGCCCGTGCGGGGGAGATGTCCTGGAACTCGTCGACCAGGATGTAGCCGAAGGGGCTCCGGTAGCGTCCCGCCTCCACGTGTTCCGTCGCCTTGTCGATCATGTCGTGGAAGTCGATCTCTCCCTTACCGGAGAGGGTTTCCTGGTAGCGCTCGAAGACCGGGTTGAAGACCGCCAGGAACGCCTCCGCCCGCAGCGGGTCGCCGGCTCCCGCGGCCCGGCGGGAGAGTTCCTCGAGGGAGAGCTGGGCCCCCTTGAAATGGTGGAGGAAGGTGGCCAGCAGGCGCAGGAACGGATCGATGCGGCCCTGCCGCTGGAGGACGGCGAAGACCTCGGCCTGGGGGATCGGAGAGAGGGCGACGCCGTGCGCGGCCAGCTTCTCCCTCAGATTGCGGATCAAGGCGCCGGCGGCCCGTTCCCGGCTGAAGGTCTCGATGAGGACGGTGCCCTTCTCCTCATGGAGCCGGCGCTTCCACTCCATCTCCTGGCGGTACTTCTTCTCATCGACGAACGGCGCGGTCCGGCCCTCGGCATCGACCCCGAAGTGCTCGATGTAGATCCCCGCCTCCGGGAGATGGAAGTCGGGGCGGTACTGAACCTTCTCCGGAGTCGCCGTGTCGTGCTCGTAGGGCGCTTCGTACTCGTAGGGCACGCTGTTCAGGTAGAGGAAGTTGGCGATCTCGCACTCCTCCATGCTCCTCACCCTCTCCCCCTTGAGGGAGCGGATGTCGAAGCGGCGGAGGTAGTCCCAGTACTCCCCCCAGTTGCTGAACTCCTGGTGGCTGCGGCAGGGCGCGAACTGGCCCATGAACCACCGGAGCACGGCATCCGACACCTTCCTGGCGGCGAGCAGGCCGGCGAGGATCTCCTTCAGCAGGTCGATCAGCGCCCTGTCGTCCTGCGCCGCCCTGGCCAGTGACGGGCGCCGGCCTTCGGCCCGGCCGATGATCGACATTCCAAGGCTGTGGAAGGTCCGCACCGTCGCGCCGCCGGCCGCCTCGTCCCCGAGACGGCCGCGGATGCGTTCGTCGAGCTCGTCCCGGGCGTCCCTTGCGAAGGCGAGCAGGAGCAGTTCCGACGGGCGCCGGAAGCCTCTCAGGACGAGCCAGCCGGCCTTGGCGACGATCACCGAGGTCTTGCCGCTGCCGGCCGCGGCGACCACGAGGTTGCGGTCTTCGTCGACGACGACCGCCCGGCGTTGCTCGTCCGTGAGGGGCCGCGCCTCCACCCGGTCGAAGAACGCCCGGCAACGCTCCAGCTCCCTGTCGACGTAGGTCTCGTTGGCCCTCGCCCTGAGCGCATCTGGGTTGTCCAGGAACTCCCGGACCGCCGCCAGCATCCCGGCTTCCGGAGCGTCGGAGAGGGTGTCCGGCCATCGGCCGGGAAAGTGGCCGGCCACTTCCCGCGCGCCCCCCTCGAGATCGCGGCAGAGGCTGCGGCCCACGTATCCCGGTGGGTCGTCGAACTGTGCCAGGCGCTCGTGGACCGAGCGGAGGGCCTCGCTCCGGGCCGCGAGCTCCCGGCGCCACCAACCGGCCCGGGCCGCTTCCAGCGCCTCGGCGAGCGCCTCCGCGTCGGCCCGGGCCAGCCCGGAGACGGCCGCGGTCCCCGAGGCATGACGGACCTTCACCCGGCCCCAGCGCCATCCTGCCTTCAGTTCCGCGGAATCGATGTCGCCGAGAGGGATCTCCCCGGGGCCGGACGCACAGATCAGCCTCAAGGCCTCGGCCTCGACGGTGGCCGCGCGGGCGTCCCGGCTGCGGAAGATCCGGAACAGGACCGACGCGAGCCCGGGCGCCCGGGAGAAGGTCACGGAGCCGGGTTGTCGAGGGGGTCCGGCGTCCACCGGGTCGCCGCCACGTGGGTCACGCTGTCGCCGAGGGTCATGTAGTACACGGTGAACAGCGAGCCGTCCGGGAGCTGGACGGTCCGCGGATACCCCAGGTCGTCGGGTGTGCCCTTGCCGGCCACGGTGCCGTCGGTGGTGAGGCCGTCGCCCCGCAGCACGATCTCGTCGGCGGTCTCCCAGGTCTCGCAGCCGTCGCGGGAGAGGCAGGCCCGCACGCCGAAGGGAGCCCGCCGGTACCCGTAGCTGCACAGGACCTCGCCGTTGCCGAGCAGCAACAGGTGCGGAGGGTATCCCCACATGCCGGTCCTGCTGGCCGGGCTCCAGGTCTTCCCGCCGTCGTCCGAGTGCGTCTGGAAGAGGTACTTCTGCTCCTGCGGAATGCGTTTGCTGCCGCTCGCGATGCGCACCAGCGCCACGACGCGTCCCCCCGGCAGCGCCAGGAGGCTGCTCTCGTTGAAGGGATGGTCGCCGCCGTCGTACGCCATCGTCACCATCTCCCAGGTGTCGCCCCCATCCTCCGAGCGCAGCACCCACGCCCGGAAGGGATCGCCGGCCGCGGCGCTGCCGTAGACCTGGTGCAGGATCGTGTCGTCGGCGAGGACACAGCTCTTCAGGTCGGACCCGTTGCGGACCAGGGCGAAGAACGGCAGCTCCTCGCCGCTCCGGAGCAGACGGTGTTCCCAGTCTTCTCCCGGGCGCTTGCGCGACATCCGCAGGCTGTGCTCCACGTGGATGCGCTCGGGGAACTCCTCCACCGCAAAGCCGCGCCGCGCGAACTCCTCCCGGCGACCGGGCGGGTACGAGTTCACGGGCCGGGAGATCCGGATCTGGGTGCCGTCGCTCAGCACCGCGCTCCTCAGCGCCTCCGGGCACTCGCGGTAGCCGTCGTCCTTCCCCTCCTCGAACCAGCTCTCCCCGCCGTTTGGGGAGAACAGTTCCACGTGGCCCGTCGCACCTCCCGCCAGTCCACCGGAATGAGAGTGAGCGGCGCCCTCGACACCGCGCGCCAGCGGCGTGTGGGCGTTCCAGTTGAAGCCGACCCAGAGCTCGTGGCGGTCTCCCCGGACCACGTTGGGGAAGCTGGAGTACCGCTCCGGGTGCCAGTACAATACCGAGTGATTCATGGGCGTCCGATCACAGCCGTCGAAGATAGCCAGGGCCTGGGAGGGCGCGAACCGCATGGATATCGGATCGAGGAAGCAGCTCTTCGTCGACGATCGCTTCATCGCCGCCGGCCGCGGGGTGGAGCTGGTGATGAATCCGCCCCACCAGGCCCCGGAGCCGGTGGTGACCGCCGGCGCCCCGTGGGAGGACCCGTCCGACACCAGCCTTGGCATCTACAGCAGCGTGCTTGGGGAGGATGGTCGCGTCCGGCTGTGGTACCACGTGCGCAGGGCCAGGGAGGATTCCGAGCGCAGCCTGGATCAGGCCTGCGTCGGTTATGCCGAATCGACGGACGGCATCCACTTCGACAAGCCGGAGCTGAACCTGATCGAAGAGGGCGGATCGACGGCGAACAACGTCGTCATCCCCGGCAAGATCGGCGGCAGCTCGGTCTGGATCGATCCGAATGCTCCACCCGGGGAGCGCTACAAGAACCAGTCGAAGGTCTACAATCCCGAAGTGGCGATGCAGTTCCACATGCACGGCTCGCCCGACGGTGTGCACTGGAAGTTCCTCCGCCGCCTGCAGCTCCCTCACCGGGGCGGCTGGGACACGCAGAGCATCATCTTCTGGGATCCCGCCATCGGGCGCTACGTCCTCTACACCCGCCGCTGGGTCGCCAAACGCCACACCACCGCCCAAGGGAACGAGAACTACCGGACCGTCAGACGGCTCGAGTCGGACGATCTGATCGACTGGGACAACCAGAAGACGGTCATGTGGCCGGACGAGGAAGACCTGGCGACGTACGAGACCGGGGCGCCGCTGGATCCGACGGCGCCGGAGAAGCCCTACGGCCGGACGCCGATGGACTACTACGGCGCCACCGTGTTCAAGTACCCGGACCCGGACGGCGTGTACGTCATGCTCGCCAACGCCAACTGGTACTGGTTCAACCGCGAGCCGCTGGTGACCACGGTCCGCGACGACATGGATGTCCTGCGCACCGAGACGCAGCAGATCTACGGGCCCAGCCGCTTCGACGCGCGCCTGTCGGTGAGCCGCGACGGCGTGAACTTCCAGCGTTGCGGCGGCCGACGGCCCTTCCTGAGCCCGGGGCCCGAGGGCAGCTACTCCTCCCGCATGGTCTGGGCCATGCCCCGGCCGGTGCGGATGGGTGACGAGATCTGGCTCTACTACAGCGGCACCAACAGGGACCACGACGGCCTCGTCGACCCCGCGGCCCAGGGCCTGCTTTCCGGCATCGGCCGCGCGGTGCTGCGGCTGGACGGGTTCGTGTCGGCCGATGCCGGCTACGGCGGCGGCGAGATCGTCACGCCCGTCGTCCGCTTCGAGGGGGAGCGACTGGAGCTGAACGTCGACACCGGCGGCGGCGGCGCGGTGCGCGTGGAGCTTCAGGATGGGGAGGGCCGGCCGATCAGCGGCTACACCGAGGGCGACGCCGCCTGGATCTGCGGCAACTCGGTGCGCATGCCGGTGCGCTGGGGGAACAGCGGCGATGTCGGCCCTCTTGCCGGCCAACCGGTCCGGATCCGTTTCGTCATGCGCGACTGCAAGCTCTACGCCTTTCAGTTCGTCGGATCGACGGCCTCGTGACGGGTCCTCGGGCTCTCGACGCCCGGGGCACGAGCAGGCCGGGGGGGTACCGTATATTTGGTGCAATCATGGATGCGATGTCCCCCATGAGAGTGGAACCCTGGCGTGCCTGCCGCGGCTGGTTCCTGGCGCCGGTCGCCGTTGCCTGTTGCATCTCCGCTTGCTCCCTCGCCCCGAAGCAGACCCCCCCGACTCTCGAAGCGGTCGAGGAGTTGCCGGCCGGGTTTGCCGGCAGCGAGGCCGCCGGCCCGCACGAGCCGCTGCAGTGGTGGAAGAGCTTCGCGGACCCGGCCCTCGACCGCGTGATCGCGGCGGCCCTCGCCTCGAACTTCGACCTGGCCGAGGCGGTCGCCCGGGTCGATCAGGCCCGGGAGCGGGAACGCATCGCCAAAGCCTCGGCCTTCCCCTTCCTTCAGCCCTCCGTCGCCGTCAGCGACTCCGACACACCTACCAACGCCGGCATCGGCGCCCAGTTCGACGAGCTGGGGCTGGGGATCGTCCTCCCCGACCGGCTCGGCCTGACCACCTACACCGCCGCCGCGGAAGTCGCCTACGAGCTCGACTTCTGGGGGCGCAACCGCAACGACGCCCGCGCCGCCGGAGCGCAGCGGCTGGCTTCGGAGTCGGACTACCTCACGGCCCGCATGGGGGTGCTGGCCGAGACCGTGCGGACCTGGCTGGAGATCGTCAACCTGCGCCGCCAGCGGCAGCTGGCAGGCGGGATCGTGGAGCTCCTGCAGGACCGGGAGTCGCTGGCCGAGTCGCGCTATGACCGCGGGCTGACCGACGACAGCGGCCCCCGTGCGGCTCGGCAGAGCCTGCGCAATGCCCAGGCCGAGCTGCCGCAGATCGAGGCCCTGCTGGCGGAGGCGGAGGGGCGGCTCTGGGTGCTTCTGGGGGGATACCGCGCCGAGCTGGCCGGGATACTGCCCGATTCACCGACCCCCGCCGCGGCGCTGGAACCGGTACCGGCGGGCATTCCGGCGGATCTCCTGGTGCAGCGGCCCGACGTCAGGGCGGCACGACAGCGGGTGGAAGCGGCCCGGTACGCCGTCGGCGCCCGCCGCGCGGAGCTGCTGCCGAGACTGTCGCTGCACGGTTCCATCGGCGTGCAGAGCGCCGAGGCCGGTGAGTGGTTCGATCCGGACCAGTGGTTCCGCAACCTGACTGTGAACCTCCTCGGCCCCGTCTTCCAGGGTTCCCGGCTGCGCGGCAATGTCGCCCTGGCCGAGGCCAGGCTGAGGGAAGCGGCCGCCGCCTACGGGCGGACCGTGGTGACCGCGGTCAACGAGGTCGAGGCCGCCCTCGCGGGGCTGGAGGCCGGCCGCCGCCGCCACTCGCTGCTGGTCTCCCTGACGGAGGAAGCCGGGGCCGAAGCCGACCTGCAGGAGCGGCGGTACCTCTCCGGAGTGGGCGAGTACGAGACCTGGCTGGCAGCGGCGCAGGTTCACCTGGGCGCGCAGTCGGTGCAGGCGGCGGCGGAGCGCGATCTGGGTTCCTTCCGTCTCGCGCTGCACCGGGCCCTGGGAGGGGCGTGGACCGCCGACGACGGGGAGGCTGTCCAACAGAGTGACGCCGCGGTCGCCTCACCGCCTCTTCCCGCGACTTCCACGGAGTAAAACCGCCATGTCCCGCATTGGCCGTGTCGTTTCCCGCATTCGCAGCTTCCTGATAGCCGGAGTCATCCTGGCTGCCTCCGTGGGTCTGGCCGCACTCCTGGTCTCACTGGCCCCCGAGCCGGCCCGCACCGAGTCGCCGCCGCAGATCCCCTTCGCGCAGACGGCGCCGGTCAAGGCCGAGTCCGGCGCCATACCCGTGTACGGGGGCGGTACGGTGCGGCCGAGCGCCGAGATCGATGTGGCGCCGCAGGTGGGCGGACGAGTCGCCTGGGTGGACCGGGTTTCCAGAGCGGCGGCCGCGTGAAGGCGGGCCAGACGCTCTTCCGCCTCGAGGAGGCGGACTATCTCTACCGGGTGCAGGAGGCCAGGGCCAGTCTCGCCGCCCGCCGCGTGGCCCTGCTCCAGGAAGAGGAACAGGCGGCGATCGCCCGCGCCCAGTACGAGCTCTACTCCGAGCGGCAGGGGGCCGCGACTTCGCAGTCGGCCGCCAATCCCCTCACCCTGAGGGAGCCCCAGTTGGAGGCTGCCCGTGCCGCCCTCGGCCGCGACGAGGCCCTCGTGGCCGCCGCTGAACTCGCCCTCTCCAGGACCCGGGTGAACGCCCCCTTCGACGGCTTTGTCCGCGAGGAGTCCGTCGACGTGGGACAGATCGTCGCCCCCGGCCAGCCCGTGGGGCGGCTCTTCGCCGCCGACGCGGTGGAGGTGGTGGTGCCCGTGACCAATGCCGAGGCGGCCCTGATCCCGGGGCTGTGGGAGCTCAGGCCGGGCGACGGGGACCGGCGGGTGGGGGCCCGGGTGGTCGCCCGGTACGGCGGCGGCACCCACGCCCGGACAGGCTACGTCGACCGGGGCGAGACATCCGTCGACGAGCGGACCCGCACCGTCGACGTGATCGTGCGGGTTCCGGACCCGTTCGCCGGCAGCAACCCGTTGCTGGTGGGTGCCTTCGTGGAGGTGGAGATCGAGGGCCTCCGGCTGGACCGCTACTACAAGGTGCCACGAGCCGCGCTGCGGCCGGGGAACGAGGTCTGGCTGGCCGGGGAAGGCGGCCTCGTGAGCATCGTCCCCGTGCAGGTCCTGCAGCGCGGCGATGACGAGGTCTTCGTGACCGGCGGCCTGGAGAGCGGCGGCACCGTGGTCACCGGGGGGATCCGGTTCGCCACCGAGGGCATGCGCGTCCTGACGGGAGCCGCCCCGGCGCCATGAGTCCCGCCAACGGCAACCACGAGGAACGGCCCGGACCGCTCGCCTACATGGCGGGCAACGGAGTGGCCGCCAATCTGCTGATGTGGGCCATCATCGCCGCCGGGCTGGTGTCGCTCACCGGCATCGAGCGGGAAGCCTGGCCGACCACCCCCTTCTACCATATCGAAGTCTCCATGGCCTATCCCGGCGCCACGCCGGAGGAGATCGAGGAGTCGATCGTCGTCAAGATCGAGGACCAGGTCAGCGGGCTGGATGACGTGAAGGCGGTCAAGTCCGTAGCGGCCCCGGGCATGGCCTCCGTGCGCGTCCAGATGGACTTCGACACGGACATGGCCCGGGCCCAGGACGATATCGAGTCCGCGGTCAATCGCATACAGTCCTTCCCGGCCGGCGCCGAACGTCCCCGGTTCCGGGAGATGAACAACCGCATGAGCATGATGCGGCTCATCGTCCACGGCGATGTCTCCGAGCGCTCGCTGAAGGAACTGGCGCACCAGATCGAGGACGACCTCACCACGCTGCCCTCCGTCTCCCAGGTGGAAGTCAGCGGCGTCCGGAGCTACGAGATCTCCATCGAGGTGCCCCTTGCCCGCCTGAGGGCCCTCGGGCTCACGCTCGACGACATCGCCGGCACGATCCGCCGCAGTTCCCTGGACCTGTCGGCCGGCAGCATCGATACCCGCGAGTCCCAGGTGCGGGTCCGCACCCTCGGCCAGAACTACGACCAGCAGGACTTCGAGGAGATCGTCCTTCTCAGCGGCCGTGACGGCACGGTCCTGCGTCTCGGCGACATCGCCGAGGTCCGCGACGGTTTTCAGCAGACCGACCTGATCGTCCGGCACCAGGACCGGCCGGCCGTGTTCGTGGAGGTCTTCCGGGCCGACGGCGAGCAGGTGATGGATGTGGCCACGAGCGTCCGGGAGCACCTGGCGAACGAGGTGGTCCCGGCCCTGCCCGACGGGGTGGGAGTCACCATCTGGAACGACGAATCCCAGGCGTATGAGGAACGGGCCGATCTGCTCCTCAAGAACGGTGTCCTCGGCCTGTTGCTGGTGCTGATCGCGCTCAGCCTGTTCCTCGAAGTCCGCCTCGCCCTGTGGGTCTCCGTGGGCCTCGTCGTCTCGGGCATGGGCGCCCTCGCCGTCATGATGGCATTCGACGTGGCGATCAACACCATCAGCCTGTTCTCCTTCGTCCTCGCCATAGGGATCGTCGTCGACGATGCCATCGTCGTGGCCGAGCACATTCGATACGAACGCAAGCGGGGAACACCCGGGGTGGCGGCCGCGATCCGGGGTGTGCGGCGGATCAAGGTGCCCTTGACCTTCGCCGTCCTCACTTCGGTGGTGGCCTTCGTCCCGCTGCTGTTCATCCCGGGCGGCGTCGGTGACGTGTGGCGGGCCCTGCCGATCATCCTCATCGCCATGCTGCTGGTCTCCCTCGTGGAATCGCTGCTGGTGCTGCCCAACCACCTGTCCCATCTGCACGGCCCGGAATGGGTGCCGGGCAATCCCTTCGACCGGTTCTTCGCCGGGCTCCAGGGCCGTGTCGACTCGCTGCTGAACCGGTTCGTGCAAGGGCCCCTGGACCGGGCCCTGCGGTTCGCCACGGACCAGCCCGGGGTGACGATGGCGGGGGCCGTGGGAATGCTCGTGCTGAGCATCTCCCTGCTGCCGGCGGGGATCGTCCCTACCACGCTGGCGGCGGACGTGGAGGGGGACATCGCGACGGCCGTCCTGGAGATGCCCGACGGCGCGACCGCTTCGAGGACCTACGAAGTGGCGCAGGAACTCGAGGCCGCGGGCCACCGGGTCATCGAGCGGCTCTCGCGCGGCCGGCCCGGGGACGCGCCGCCGCTGCTGACCGGGGTCACGTTGACCGTGGGCCTGGGCTCGAGACTCGAGGGCGGGCTCAACCCGGAGCCAACCCTGAATCCGCAAGCCAATATCGCCACCATCGAGTTCAAGCTCCTGGGAGCCCAACAGAGGGAGATCTCCACCGGGGAGGTGGTGCAGGCGTGGCGGGAGGAGGTGGGTGTCCTGCCCTACGTTCGCGGCCTCACCTTCACCAGCGAGATCTTCACCCTGGGCAACCCGGTGGAGGCGGTGCTGTCCCATCCGGACCCGGAGCGCCTCGCCCAGATCGCCGACACGGTGGTCGAGGGCCTCCGGGGAGTGGGAGGCGTCTACGACATCCGGTCGGACCACACTCCCGGCATCCCGGAATTCCAACTGGAGTTGCGGCCGGAAGCGCGGACCCTCGGTCTCACGGTGCAGGAGCTGGCGGGGCAGGCGCGCGCCGCCTTCTTCGGCGCCGAGGCCGTCCGGGTGCAGCGCGGCCGGGAAGAGGTGCGGGTCTACGTGCGTCTGCCCGGGGAAGAGCGGAACTCCATCACCGATGTCGAAGGCTACCTGGTGCGCACGCCGGGGGGGGCCGAGGTCCCGGTCATCAGCGTCGCCTCCGTGAACCCGGGGGTGTCGCCCACGGCGGTCCGGCGCAGGGATGGCCAGCGCGTCGTCACGGTCACCGCCGACGTGGACCCTTCGGTGATCTCCGGCGACGAAGCCAACGAGATCCTGGCCAGTTCGATCCTCGCGGACCTGACCGCCGTGTACCCGGCCCTGACATACACGTTCGGTGGGGAACAGCAGCAGCAGCTGGAGTCCCTGGACGCGCTCTACCGCGGCTTTGCCGTCGCCCTGATCATGATCTTCGCGCTCCTCGCCATCCCCCTCCGCTCGTATACCAAGCCGTTCATCATCATGGCCGTGATCCCCTTCGGCTTCATCGGCGTGATCCTGGGCCACTGGATCCTGGGAGTCGCCCTGAGCGCCGTCTCCTTCATGGGGATCTTCGGTCTGAGCGGGGTGGTGGTGAACGATTCCCTGGTCATGATCGATTTCATCGATCAGAAACTCGGGGAAGGCTCCCCGGCCAGAGCTGCGATCGTGGAGGGCGCCAAGGGGCGCTTCCGTCCGATCATGCTCACTTCGGTGACGACCTTCCTCGGCTTCACGCCCCTCATCCTGGAACGCGCCATCCAGGCCCAGTTCCTGGTCCCCTTTGCGGCGTCGCTCGGTTGCGGCATTCTCTTCACCACGGCCATACTCATGATGGTCGTTCCCGCGCTGTGCACCATACATCTGCGTCTGATGGCCTGGCGGCGCCCCTCCGCCGCCACTACCGCGTGATGCGCGTCAGATGCGGGGAGGCGAGAGACGATGGCTGACTCGACCGAGGGTTTGACGACCCAACCGCTGACTCTGACTCAGGAACTCATCCTCATGCTCCTCAGCGAGGAGACCGGCTACTTTCACCAGGTACCCGGATGGCATCTGCACTGCGCCGTCATCGGCGCCGTGCTCGCGGAGCTTTCACTCCAATCTCGCATCGACACCGACATGGAGTCCCTGTTCCTCGTGGACGAGTCGGAGACGGGCAACCCGGCCCTGGACCCCATTCTGAAGGAGATTGCAGCCGAGTCCGTTCAACGGAACGCCCAGTACTGGATCGAACGGCTCGCTCCCCGGGCGGAGTCGATCATCGATTCGGTCCTGGACCGCCTGGTGGACCTGAAGATCCTGGAGTACCACGATGGGGAATTCTGGACACTGGCTCCCACCGTCTGGCATGGGGAACTGCCCGACCAGTCGGAAGAGGGCAATGCAGGCCAGTTCATAAAGACGCGGATCAGCAGGGTCATCTTCACCGACGAGATTCCCGATCCGAGAGATGTGATCATCATCTGCCTCGTCAATACCTGCGACATCTTTCGTTTCATATTCCAGCTCGACGAGGAGGCGGAGGAGCGCATCGAGTTCATCTGCAGGATGGACCTGATCGGCCGCTCCCTGGCCGCCGCGGTCTCTCAGAACCTCGCCGTCCCGTCCCTTCAAAGTTCTGCCCTCCACAGGAAGATTCCGACGGTCTCCCTGACCAGGCTGCTGCGCAACCCCCATGCTCGAGACGGCAACCTGAACGCGCTCTTCGGGAACCTGGCGGAGGAGTACGGCCCGGTCTTCCAGATCCGCCCTCCTCTCTCGAAGCCCATGATTTTCCTGGCCGGACCCGAAACGAACCGCTGGGTGCACAAGCGCGGGCGCATGTACCTGAGAGCCAGGGACTACTTCAGCGACTTCGAGAAGGTCTACGGCGCCTCCGGCGTCCTGCCCGCCCTGGACGGGGCCGATCACTTCCGGCTTCGCAAGTCCTTGTCGCCGGCCTATTCCGGCGGCAGGCTGGGAGGGCAGCTGGACCAGCTCTACAACCTGGGGCGCAAGTACCTGGCGAGCCTGACGGTCGGGGACTCCTACCGCGCCACGTCCATGTGCCGGGAGATGGTGAACGCCCAGCTCTCGCCACTCTTCATCGGCGTCGACACCCAGGACCTCATGGACGACCTGATGGCCTACAAAATGCGGGCCCTCAGCGTACACGTGGCCAAGGTCCTGCCCAAGTTCACGCTCAACACCCCGGGCATGAAACGCCGGGCGAAAGCCCTGGACACACTGATGGAGCGGGTCCAGGGCGTCCATACCCCCGCCCAACGGGCGGACTCCCCGCGGGACCTGGTGGACGATTACCTCAGCCTCCACGCGAGCGACCCCCAGTTCCTCCCGGAGTCCAACCTGCGGTTCGCCTTCTCGGCGGCCCTGATTGCCAGCGTGTACCTCGGCGACACGTTCAGCCTCGTAGTCTACGCCATGGCGTCGCAGCCCGACCTCTACGCCAGGATCCAGGCCGAAGCCGATGCCCTCTTCGCCAAGGGCGACCCCGGGAGAGAGGAGTTCACCCCCGCCAACATCGACGTGACGCACCGGTTCCTCATGGAATGCCTGCGCATGTACCCCATCGTCTCCATGTCCATTCGGAACGTGATGAACACGTGCGTGGTCGAGGACTACGAGCTGCCCGTGGGGGAACGGCTCCACATCGCCATGACCGCCACACACTACATGAGCGACATCTTTCCCGACCCCGGCAAGTTCGACATCGACCGCTACCTGCCGCCGCGCCAGGAGCATCGCAGCCCCGGGTACGCCCCGTACGGGCTGGGCACGCACAAGTGTCTCGGCACCCGGTGGATGGAGCTGCACCTGGCGGCGAACCTGCTGATGCTGGCGCACTACTTCACGATCGAGGTGACGCCGGAGAAGTTCAAGTCCAGGCTCCGTTTCAGTCCGTTCCCGTCGCTGAAGCCGAGCAAGAAGCTGAGGTTCCGCATCTCCGGGCAGAGGCGCGAGCTGCCCGCCTGAGGGCCCACGGAATGGGGCTGGCGAAACTGTCGAGAGGGCTGAGAGACGCGTACCGGGGATCGGGCGTCGCGGCTCGAGTCCGGCACTTCCACGGCTGGCTCGACAGGGCGGCGCCGGAGGCTGGCGGCGCGGGCGGGTACGACCACACGGAGACGGTCAAGGACTACTACGACCTCTGCAGCGGCTTCATGGTGTGGGGCTGGGGCGAGTCCCTGCACTTCGCGCCCCTCGCGCCTCATGAGAGTCTGGAGGAGTCCAAGGTCCGCCACCAGCGGATGATGATCTCCGAGTTGGAGCTGCAACCGGGTATGACGGTGGTCGACGTGGGTTGTGGAGTCGGCGGCCCCATGCGCCGCGTCGTCCGCGAGGCCGGGGTCAGGGTCGTGGGTGTCAACATCAACGAGATCCAGTTGCAGGAGGCGAAGAGGTTGACCGCCGAGGCGGGGCTCGATCACATGGTCGACTTCGAGACGTGCAGCTTCATGGACATGAGCGCCATCGAGGACGACACCTTCGACCGGGGGTATGCCATCGAGTCAACGTGCCATGCGCCGGACAAGCAGCGCTCTTTCGCGGAGATACTGCGCGTGCTGAAACCGGGCGGCCTGCTCTGGGGGCAGGAGATGTGTCTGACGGACCGGTTCGATCCCAAGGACGACCGGCACCGGGCCATCAGGCAGGATCTCATGCACGGCATTGCGCTGAAGGAGATCGCCACCTTCGGGGAAGTGAATCAGGCGCTCGAAGCGGCGGGATTCCAACTCGTGCAAGGGATGGACCGGGGCGTCCAGGAGGGACCCTCCACGCCCTGGTACCAGCCCATGGTGGGTCGCCACGGGACGTTGGGGAACGCTCTTCGCAGGCTTCCGTGGGGCCGCAAAGGGGCCATCGCAGGATCGAAGCTGGCTGAAGTACTGCGGATTTTTCCGAAGGGCTCGGCGGAGGTCGTCCGGCTTCTCGATCGCACCGCGGAGGCTTACATCGCGGGCGGCAAGGCGGGCATCTTCACGCCCCTGTACTGTTTCCTGGCTCGCAAGCCGCTGTAGCAGGATCTTCCGGGACCTGACGAGCGTGGCCGGACCGCGGCGGATCGCCATCGTCGGCGGAGGCGTTTCGGGACTCGGGGCCGCCTGGGCCCTGCAACGCCACCCCGACCGGTTCGACTTCCGCCTCTTCGAGGCCGGGGACCGGGTCGGCGGGAACGCGGTCACCGCCGACATGCCGCAGGACCACGGCCCCCCCATTCCCTTCGACATTTCGGTGACCGCCTGCATTCCGTCGGTCTACCGGCACATCCTCCTGTTGATGGAACAGTTCGGCATCGAGCTGGTCGATACCCGGTTCAGCTACAGCGTGAGGTACCGGGGCCGCGTCTACGCCCACGACTTCGAGTCCGAGATCAGGGATGAGCTGCGGGTCGAGATCGCCCGGTTCCAGCGGCTCCTGGGGCGCCTGCGCCGGATCGGCTGGCTGACCCGGTCCCGGTCGAGGTTCCTGAACGCTCTCAATCCCTTCAACTACATCAGCATGGGGACGGTCCTGAACCTGGGCGGCTTCTCCGGGGACTTCAGGTACAAGATCCTGAAGCCGATGTTCGTCAACTTCCTGATGGCGACCAACGTCTTCGACATGCCCGCGGCCCTCTTTGCGAGGTACCTCGAGTTCTTCGACATCGAGACCGCCACCCCCATGCAGACGTGGGACCGGGGAACGCGGCGGATCTACGAGCACCTGTGCGCCGGCTTCCGGGACAGGATCTACCTGGGCCGGCCGGTCCGCAAGGTCTGGCGCGAGTCGTCCCGCGTCGTGGTGGAGGACGAGGACGGGGAGCGGGAGGTTTTCGACGGGGTGATCTTCGCCTGCAACGCCAACCAGACGCTGATGATCCTCGACCGGCCGACGTTGATGGAGAGGCACCTGCTATCGTCGATACGCTACGAGAGCGAGCTCCACAACCACACGGTCGTCCACTGCGACGCCTCGGTACTTCCGGATGACGAGGCCAAGCCCCTGACGACGCGCAGCAATCACATCGAGCAGTACGGCGCCCGGCCGGACAACTACGAGATCACCTACATCATGCACAACCAGCAGCCCTGGGCCAGGCAGTCGGACAGGCCCTGTCTGGTGACCTACAACCCGGTGAGCCCCATCGATGCGGAGAAGGTCATCGGAAGGTGGTGGTTCCAGCACATCGTCCATGACGTGCGCCACGTGGCCCTCCTCGTCCCCCTGTTCCGCTTCATCCAGGGGAAGAGGCGGACCTGGCACTGCGGCGCCCATACGCTGGTCAACAGCCAGGAGACCTGCTTCGTCAGCGGCCTGGCCGCGGCCCGGCAGATCGGCGCCGACTATCCCTTCGACGACCCCGAGGCGAGACGGTCCTTCAACCACTACGGGAGCATCATGTACGGCTGGCGGTTCCGCAAAGCGAAGGGCTGACGGCCGGAGTGGAAGCGCTCCCGGTCTATCCCTCCGGACCGGGGTAGAACTGGCGGCAGTAGCGGCGGTACGCGCCGATGGGGCCGTCGGCGCGGCAGAGGCGGGGGGGCGTCCGGTAGCGTTTGCGTTCCCAGATCACCACGTCCTGGAGCACATCCCGCTTCTGCTGGGAGAGCAGGATCTGATTCATCAACCTCCTGCGCAGTTTCCCTGGCAGGAAACCGAGGCCGGAGATGAATCGCCGGGGTTTGCGGATCTCGCGCAGTTGGCTGACCAGGACAAGATCGAGGAGTGATCCATCGACAGGTGTGGGGAGTACCCACAGCCGCGCATGCATGTCGATCGTCTTCTCGTGGATCTCGACGAAGGAGTAGCCCAGGCCGTGGAGGTGGGTGACGGCCGAGACTTCGTACGCCTGGTCCTTTACACCCAGTATCCGGCGAACCCGCTTGAAGTCGAAGCAACTCCGCAGGTAGGCGCCGTCGACCGTCAGTGAGCCGACGGGATTCACATTGTCGTAGCCGTGGACGTAGCGCAGGTGGCCCAGGTCCACGGAGTTCTCCGCCGTTTCCTGGGGATGGGCGCGGAACCGGAGGGTGCGGAATCCGAGGGGGCCCCACTCCTGGCCGGTGGCCGGGTCCTCCGGGAGGTGCCAGTGCGCGGGACGGCCGCCGCTCCCGAACCAGGCGAAGACCAGGCCGAGGACCTCCCGGGTCTCGTACACCTTCAGCCTGGCGGCTCTCGGGGCCGGGGCGTTGGGAGTGGCAACGCACTGGCCGGCGGCGTCGAACTCGAAGCCGTGAAAGGGACAGACGAGGCGGCCGTTGCACACCTTGCCGCCCACGCCGGGGCCCAGGGACGAGCCCAGGTGCGGGCACAGGGAGTCGGCCACGCATACACGGCCTTCGTCGTCGCACCAGACGACGATCTCCTCGCCCAGCCAGGTCTTCTCGATCAGTCTCTCCCGCAGAATCGACTCACGGCTGGCGACGAAGTACCACCCCTCGGGGAAGGGGGGCAGGTCACGATCGCCATCCGCGGCTGCGGTCCGCGGGGCCTCGGGTCCCGACGAAGACATGAATCCAATGTACGAAAGGTCCGGCCAGTATATTGGGGTCATGACCTTCGAGAAGGCCGCGGCGTCGGACGTGGAGGAGCTGGCCGAGCTCAACCGGCAGCTCATCGAGGACGAGCGCCATCCCAACCCCATGGACCGCCCCCAGTTGGCCGAGCGCATGGCCGGCTGGCTGCGGGAAGGGTACACCTGCTACCTGGCGAGAGAGAGCGGGACGACCGTCGCCTACTGCCTCTACCGCGACGACGGCGACCACTACTACCTGCGCCAGCTCTTCGTCGCCCGGACCCATCGCCGGCGGGGCATCGCCACGGCGGTGATGGACTGGATGTACGCCAACATCTGGACCGACAGGCGGGTCCGCCTCGACGTTCTCGCCCACAACGAGGAGGCCGCCGCCTTCTACCGGGCCTACGGGTTCCGGGTCGCCGTCCTGCGCATGGAGAAGTGACGGTCCGGATGCCGGCGGTCGAACCGTACGAGCACGGCATGCTCGCCGTCGGCGACGGCCACCGCGTCTACTGGGAGAGCTGCGGCCACCCGCAGGGCAAGCCGGCCGTCGTCGTGCACGGCGGCCCCGGCTCCCGGCTGCACGCCCTGGCAACGGGGGCTCTTCGACCCGGCCGCCTGGCGCGTCGTGCTCTTCGACCAGAGGGGCTGCGGCCGCAGCACGCCCCACGCCAGCGCGCCCGGCGCCGACCTGGCGTGCAACACCACCTGGAAGCTCGTCGACGACATGGAGGCCCTGCGCCGGCACCTGGCCATCGACCGCTGGATGGTGCTCGGCGGCTCGTGGGGCAGCACCCTGGCCCTGACCTGGGCCGAGCGTTTCCCGGAGCGCGTCACGGAGATGGTCCTCTTCGGCGTCACCACGGGCCGGCGGGCGGAGTTCGACTGGCTCTTCCGCGGCGGCGTGGCCGCCTTCTTCCCGGAGCAGTGGGAACGGCTGTGGCGCGCGGCTCCACTCGCCGACGACGACCGCGACATCGTCGACGCCTGCCACCGGCTCCTCTTCGATCCCGACCCGGAGGTCCGCCGGCGGACCGCCTTCGAGTGGTGCCTGTGGGAGTCGGCCACGCCCGAGTGGCCGCCCAAGGCCGGGCTCGCGCCCCGGTTCGAGGACCCCGCCTTCGCCCTGGCCTTCGCGCGCCTGGTGACCCACTACGTCCGTCACGACGCCTGGCTGGAGGACGGCTGTCTGCTGAGCGGCGCGGGAGCCCTGGCCGGCATCCCCGGAGCCCTCGTTAACGGCCGCTACGACTTCCAGGCGCCGATCGCCAACGCCTGGGAGCTGAAGGAGGTCTGGCCTCGCGCCGAGCTGGTGATCGTCGACGACGCCGGGCACGCCGGCGACGGGATCCGCCGGGAGCTGAGGCGGGCCGTGGATCGCCTCTCCCCGGGATAGGGCGCGTCACGGCAGATTCTACTTGAGCAGCAGCAGCTTGCGCGTGTCGACCCGGGTCCTGGCCCGCAGCCTGTAGAGATACACGCCGCTGGCGAGCTCCCGCCCGAGGTCGTCGCGGCCGTCCCACGTGACCGAGTGCCTCCCCGGATCCAGGACCGTGCCCAGCAGACTGCGGGTTTTCTGTCCGGCGAGATTGTAGATCGCGAGCTCGGCATCGCCCCGCACGTGGACCGAGAACTCGATCACGGTCTCCGGGTTGAAGGGGTTGGGATGGTTCTGCTCCAGCCGGAACTCGTGGGGCCGGGAGGCCGGCTGCGTCACGGCGGTGAGCGCCGTCAGCTCGGTCAACGCCTGCAGCACCTGGATCCGCGCCTCGTCCGCCAGCGTGCGGTCGATCCGGCTGAGCCAGTGGGTCTCCAAACCCGCGGCGTCCAGGACGCCGGCGGGCAGCTCCTCCAGCAGGCGCCGCGCCTCCTCCACCTCCGGCCCGGCCACCCCCTGCTCCGCCGCCTTGCGGATCTCCCCGTCCAGCATGGCGAAGTACTCGTAGTCCTCCACCCCTTCGCGCACCGCCTCGAGCTGCTTGCCGGCCGTCACCGAGCCCTCGTCGAGAAAGAGCGGCGCGTACGAGTCCTTCGAGGCCGGATACTCGTTCCACGATGATCCCCCGCCCGTGTCGCCGAAGGACCAGAAGTGCATCCCCGTCGCACCGTAGCGCCAGCAGGTCCACGCCGTCAGGCGGCCGGCGTACGGATCGAAGAGGCGCGTCGCCCACGCCGAGTAGAACTCCAGGGCGATCCCCTGGTCGCGCTTTCTCGCGTAGTAGTCGCGGTAGTCCTGGCCCGCTTCCAGGAAGATCTGGCGGTGGGGGGACAGGACGTGGCAGGCGTCGATCATCGCCTCCTTCGCCTGGCTCATGTCGCGGTGGTTGGGGTTCTCCCAGATGCGGACCCCCGTCTCCGCCTCGCGGATCGCCCGCGCCCACGCCAGGATGCGCTCGTCATGTCGCGGCTCCCGCGGCTCGTCCACGAGGAGCAGCGCCAGCTGCTCAGGCTCCAACCCCTTCGCCTGCATGTGTCCCGCCCAGAACGTCACCCACTCCCTCACCGCCGTCGCGAACTCCGGCGTGCCCATCTCCCACGAGAGGAAGTGGGTGCCCACCTTCGCGAAGACGAGGTACCGGGCCGCGCCCGGCCACAACTCGAGCCATGCATCGAAGTGGTCCGTGTCGGGAGGCGCCGTCATCGCCCCCTGCGCATCGTGGGTGCCCCGCGGCAGCGCCCAAGGCAGTCCCCATGGCGAGTCGACGAGGCGCTCGCGCAGGTGCCGGATCAGCGCCGGCCGGTTCCGCTCCGTCACCAGGCGGTGATGGCCGACCTGGTCCGTGTAGTCCCAGCCACCCAGGTGAAGGGACTGCTCCTGGGGGAAGTCGAGGGGATAGAGGTGCATGCGCAACGGTAAGCGAGGGCCGCCGGACTCCACGACGACCTCGCCCTCGTACGCGCCCGGCGCCACGTCCACGGGATGGAAGGTGAGCCACACCTGGCGGGTCATGCCCGAGGGTACGGAGACCGCGTACCGTTCATTCTCGGCAGAGATCTCCGGCAGGGCCGCCGCCACCGGCACCCCGGTGCGCGTGTCCGTCCAGGCCACCTCGTGGACGGTCACGTACGCCGGGTTGTCGCCCCCGGGCAGGCCGCTCAGCCGGAAGGGGACCTGCACCGGCTCGTCGCTGCTGTTGCTCACGTTGAAGGCGGCGGCGCGGTATTCCCCGCGCATCAGGTGGACCTCGACGGCCGGTTCCGCCGTCGTGTCCGGGTTGCCGATGAGGGGCAGGGGATCCCACAGGTTCGAGCGCCAGAAGGTGAGCGGCTCCAGCCCCCGGGCGCGCCAGAGCCGCGCCTGGGCGCGCAGCACGCGCTCGTGCCACGGATTGAGGGGCAGCACCGCCCGGAAGTCGTCCCCGAAGGCCGCGCCGGCCTGGGCCAGCTCCTCCTCCACGGCTGCCAGCCCGTCAAGCACCTCGCCCCGCGTCTGCGCCGGGACCCCCTCTTCCTCGGCCGCCCTCCTCAGGGCCTGCATGTCCCGCGAGAGGCGGGTCCGGATCCCCGCCTGGATGGCGAGCCGGCCCGCGTACGCCCTGAGGTCCGCGATCCCCGGCCCCGGCAGCGGCTCGTCGACCCACTCGGGGTCGCCCGCGTAGACCTCGATCTCGTCGACGAAGGTGAAGGGCTCGTTCCACACGACCAAGCTCACATGGCGGCCGTGGGTGCGCAGCTCATCCGTCCAGTAGCGGTGCGTCCCGTACCCCGAGGCGGAAGGGGAGCCGTGTTCCGCGCCCAGCTCCACCAGGTCCCCGATCTCGTGGAAGAGCCCGTCCTCGCCGGCCGTGAAGATCCCGATCGCCAGGGGCCACCTCACGTCCGCCGATCCCCCCGCCGTGCTGAAGGAGACCCCCCGTATGGGCCTCACCGCGCCCAGGTCGATCGTCACGATGACGGGCTTCTTCTCCTGCCAGCCCACGGTCGACAGCTGGGTCCAGAAGTAGCCCTCCGTGTAGACACCGTCCGTCAGCTGCACGCCGTCGCCGTCGTCCGTGCTGTGCGCGTAGTTCGGCGCCGGGTCGAGGGTGTAGCTCGCCCCGAGGGCCACGTTCTGCTGGGCCCACGCGGGTCCCGCCACCAACCACGCCGCCGCTGCCAGGGCCCGGTTCATGGCTCGCCGCCGGACCTCAGTCGATCTGGTAGACCACGATGACGGTCACGGTGACGGTGAGCTCTCCCGGGAGCACGGGGGTGGAGGTGCGGGCGGCGTCGGCGAAGGCTTCCTCCTGGAAGGGGCTCGGCGGTCCCTGGAAGAAGGTGCTCTCCGTGATGGAGAGCGGTTCCCCCAGGGTGGTGCCGCTCGTCTCCGCCAGGGTCCGCGCCTTCGCCTCGGCATCCTGGACCGCCAGCTTGCGGGCCTGGGTCTGCAGGGGCGTCGTGTCATCGATCATGAACTGGATGGAGTTGATGACGATGCGGTCCCCTCCTGCGTCGGCGGCGTCGTCGATGACCTCGCCGAGGGTTTCCAGTCTCCGCACCTTCACCCGGACCGTGTTGTTCACCACGTAGCCGCGAAGGGTGCGTTGCCCCTCGCCATAGTCGTACTGAGGATGGATTCCCAGATTCCTGGTCTGGATGTCCTCTTCGGCGACGTTGTTTCCCCGCAGGGAGCTGAGTACCGCGGCCATCGCCGTGGCAGCGGCTTCACGGGCCTCTGCAACGCTCTCCGCCTCGACGGCGACGCCCAGATCGAGCGTGGCCAGATCGGGTTCGCCGGCCACCGCACCGCTCCCGGTCACCTGGATGGTCCTCTCCCCGGTCTCGGCCGACATCACCTCCGAGCCGATGTTCACGTCACAGGCGGCAAGCGCCAGGATCAGCAACGGGCCGAGCACCCGGAGAGGGTCAATGCGTGTGTTCATCGGTTCCTCCTGTTCGAGAGTGGATTCTCGGGGTCGGCGCCGTCGGTGGAGCGCTCACAGGCTGTTCTCGATCGCCGCCATGATTCCGTCCGTATCTCGTACTCCGGACAGACGCTCCACGATCAACCCCCGCGAGTCCACCAAGTAGTAGGAAGGTATGGACCTCACCTGGTACGACTCGGCCACTTCCGCATCCCAGCCGCTTGCGCGCACGTGGACGCCCTTGATCTGGTGTTCGGCGATCGCCTCCCGCCACGCGGCCTCGTCCCGGTCGATCGACAGGTTGAG
Source organism: Candidatus Latescibacterota bacterium (assembly GCA_964291625.2). Lineage (GTDB taxonomy): Bacteria > Latescibacterota > UBA2968 > UBA8231 > UBA8231 > UBA8231. Next base: position 3,137,010 of record OZ220089.1, read on the forward strand.
GAAGACGACCGGCAGATCAGCCGCCTCCTTCTTGAGTCTGCGGAGATCGGGCAGGGCGCTGTAGCACGGCCCGCACCAGCTGGCCCAGAAATCGAGCAGGACCACCTGCCCCTTGAACTGGCTCAGCGATACGGGCTGGCCGTGGAGGTCGTCAAGGGTGAACTCGGGCGCGGGTTGCCCGGGTTGCAGCTTCAGGGCCTTGTCCACGGCCGCCTGGACGGCCTCGACCAGTTCCGGGTAGGGATTGGCCGCCTGGAACTCCTCCCACTTTCTGTGAGCGAACGCAAACGCCTGGCCGCCCTCGAACCGATCGATCAACTCGCCGGCCAGGTACCAGTAGAGCACTCGCCCTTCCAGCTTCTCTCCGGCCAGATCGTATGTCCTCCAGGGCTGCAGCCAGGTCCGCGATCCCAAGTCGGCATAGAGCGAGTCGAGCCGTGCCCGGGCCGCCGCCGACAACCCCAGGCTCGGCAGGTCGATCTTCGCGGACAGCGCCAGCCGTTCGCGATGTTCGTACAGGGAATCGAGTTGGCCCCGGGCGACCCCTGACAGCGCCAAGGGGGACAGGTCCATCTTCTCGGAGAGCCTGGGCGGCTCCTTCCTCAGGGAGTCCAGTGGTACCTCGGGAGGCATGTGAAACATGATCCTTCCTCCCGTCGTATCCACTCTCGGTGCCTCTACGTCACTCGAGGAGGAGAAGGAGAATCCACGATTCTTGAAGAGCGAGTCGAGGCGCGCCCGGGCTGCGTCCGAGAGCTCCAGGATGGACAGATCATACATCTCGGAGAGCTCCAGGTATCGGCCTTCGGCATCGTACAGGGAGTCGAGGCGGGTCTGCAACGAAGCCGGGAGCCTGAGGCTCGACAAGTCGACCATTCTCGACAGAGCAAGTCGCCGCCCGTCTTTCCTGTACAAGGAGTCGAGCCGGGTCTGAATCGAGTCTGAAAGACCCATCGCGGCCAGGTCGTACATATCGGAGAGCCGGGGGTGCTTCGCTCTGAAACCCTCGTTCGACTCCCAGTACAGCGTGCGATCGAGGAACCTGCGATAGTCACGCACCCCCAGGGCCTTTTCATCGACCAGGGGGACTTCCTGGAGAAAGTCGAAGTAGTCCGGGGGGATGTCCTCGTTGTAGCGTCCGTTGACAGCCTCGTAGATCTCGGGATAGGAGATCATCTTCTCGGCCCACTCGTAGTTGACGTAGGCTCTCGCAAAGTCGACGAAACCCGGAGAGAGCGAGTACTCCTCTCTCCTCTCGTCGAAGAAGTCGAGCTGGTCCTGCCGCCGCTGGTCCATCCGGCGCCTGAAGTCCTCCACCTCGAGGTCCTCGTAGTCGAGGCGGAAGCCGTAGAATCTCGGGAACCACTCGGCGATGAACCGGCTGTTGTCCGCGTTGGGCCCGCTGAAGGCGATGGAAGGGCTGAAGACTCCCTCATCCACGGTCACGTGCAGACTGTCGCCGGGCTCGACGAAGAAAGCCAGGGGATCGTGATCGAAGAGGACGGCTCCCAGCCACTGGACCCACTTCCATCTCGGCTCGCCGCCCACGTAACGCCCGCTGACCACCGTGCCACGGACGACGGGCACCTCGAAGGCGAAGCGGTCCAGACTGTCGAGCGTCACATCCTGGTCGAACTCCTCCAACGCGGAGGGCAGGTTGTAGGTGAAGACGAGTTCCCGGGAGACCGGGTTCCGGATCTCGCCGGTGACGATGGCGACTTGAGGCGGGCTCGGGCCTTCGCCAGCTGATGCACTGGATGCCATGAGCATGAGGATCAGGGAAATGCCGCAGGTCCGGGTCATGAGCTGGTCCTTTTGATGCCGCCTCAGCGCAGCAGCGTCATCTTCCTCGTGATGGCACTCTCGGGTGTGGTGAGACGGGACAGGTAGAGACCACTGGCCAGGGGCTTCCCCTCATTGCTGGACGGATGCCAGGGGACTCTGTAGGAACCGGCTGCCTGTAATCCGTCTACCAGGGTCTGCACCGGCTGTCCCAGGGCGTTGTAGATGACGAGCGAGACCTGCCCCGGCTGGGACAGGGTATAGCGGATCTCCGTGACGCTGTTGAAGGGGTTCGGATAGTTGGGATGCAGGGCCGTGGCAACGGGCGCCGAAGTCAGGGAGGAGAGAGACGTCTCCCTGTCGGAAGGGAGGATCAGGACTGCGCGCTCCACGTCCAGGAAGAAGGGGAAGTCCCACTCATACAGCCAGCCTTCCTCCCTGAGGTCGGGCCAGGCGGGACCTCGGATCTCCTCCAAACCCGTCCCATCCTTGTTCGAGAGCTGCAGGGTAAAGTAATACTTCCCCCAATGGCCAGCCTGGCGGGTCAAGTAGACCTTGTCATCGATCACATCAACGGTCTGGCCTCCACTCACCCTGTACAACCAGGTGGTGTCACCGGTGTCCACGTTGATTCTGTACAGCTTCTCGCTGTCCAGCACGTACAGGGATCCTTCCCGGCTGTCGATGTACATGTCCCTCGGTGGTCTGTGACGGTGCTTGAGAAGGAGACGGGGATCAGGCTTGGACAAGCTGTCCCGGTAGAAGTTCTCGTTGCCATCAGTGTAATAGACCCTCCCCTTGAGTGGATCGATCACCATTCTCTTGGGGCTACTGGCCCTCAGGAATTCTCTGACATTGGATCCGTCTCGATCGGCGCGCCAGAGCAGTTTGCTGAAGCGTTCCGACCAATAGATCTTGTCGTCTGCAACAACGAGATCTTCGCAGTAGCGCACATTGGACACAAGGAGCTCGGGATCCGAGCCGTCCAGATTGGCCTGGAACATTCTGTCTGCATTGTTGTCCGCCCACAGGATCTTGCCACCCGGCTTGTCGACGAAGAGGCAACCGGGGCTCCTGAGCAACGGAGCAAAGACCTCCTCCCGGTCGGAGCCATCGAGGTTGCTGCGTTCGATGTTACCTCTGCGGTCTATCCAGTAGACAGTTCCCCTGCTGACGATGAAGTTCTCTATGGACCGCTCGGTTTCGAAAAGTCGATCAACTACGCGTTCCCCATCGGAATCGTCGATATCGGTTCCGTACACTCTTCTTCCATACGACCAATAGAGCCTCCGAGTCTCGAGATCAAGAGCGAGCTGGTCCGCGCTCCATTTCAGGAACAAGGAATACTCCTTGCTGCCGTCGTCCAGGAAACGCAACCTCCAGATGAGGCCGCGGGTATTCTTCATCTCCTCACTCTTTGCCTCGTGAGGATGGTCATTGATCCAGTACAAGGATTGCCCTACAGGATCAAAGACAGGCTCCGTCGCTCGACCGATCTGCTCAGGGCTGGCGATCCGGGTATGACGGGTGCGAAGCGTTGAGGGGTCATAGGGGTAGACAAGGCCTGAGTCGAAGACCAGGGCGCTGTCCACATCTACCATGTGGAGTCCGGTTATGTGGTCCGTGTAGAAGAGTCTGTGTTCCCGGCGGTCCAAGGTGAGACCGGTGGGATAGCCGCCGATGATCTCATCGTAGTTCATGTCCTTGACCAGGGGGAAGACGCCTTCTCTCGGCCTGGTCCACTTGTCGAGGTGGAGTCCGAAGACCACGCGGGACGCCCAATGCTCGACGTTGCCGCGACTCTGGAGGAAGAGAGCAACGAACATGATGCGCCGGGCCGAGTCTATGGCAATGTGTGACCGCACGATTTCACGGTCGTAGGTCTGCGGGATCAGATCACCGCTGAACTCCTCCAGGCCGGAGCCATCCAGGTTGGAGCGATAGATCTTGGTTCCGCTGATCCTTCCATGGGTCCAGTACAGCTTCCCTTCCACCTCATCGACGGCGAGGCTGAAGGGCCATCTCTGGTCGGACTCGACGAGCTTCTCGACGCCGGTGCCGTCGAGATTGGCCCGGTGTATGCCCGACAGATTGGACCAGTAGATCTGACCGTCGGGCTGGGAGAGGACGACATGAGCGCTGGAGAAGAGGATCAGCAGTATGGCCCGGGTCAGCATGGAGAGACTCCCTTCCTCCCGGAGGACCGGAGCATGGGGAACCCTCAGTCCTCCACCGCCGGCTGCCGCCCCCCACTGTACGCGTCCCCCCGCGCCGAGTCGCCCGGCCAGAACACGCTCGACGGGTCCTCCTGCCAGAGGCGGCCGCACATGTTGGAGATGACCCGCCACTCGGGGGCGCCCATCTCCGGGTCCGGGTGGAACAGGAAGCGGCGGGCGCCGGCGCGCTCGCTGGCGGCGAGGATGCCGTGCAGGTCTCGGGCCCCCATGGAGTCGCCGGCGTGGGGGCTGCGCCCGGTGGAGACCCAGAAGATCGTCTTGTCGGGATCGCCCACGGCGGCCAGGGCGCGCTCGCTCTCGGCGAAGACCAGCTCGTCGAAGAACTCCTGGGGGAAGCCCAGCTCCATGTCGAGGAGGCTGTCCACCCGGGGCAGGTCGATGCCGAAGAGGGAGCGCACCACGAGCAAGGCGTCGGACTCGGTGAGGGAGGGATTCCAGCGGCACAGGCGCTGCACCCAGCGGGCCACGGTGCCGTAGAGGCCGTCGAAGCCCCGGTGCCAGTAGTAGTGCTTGGGGAAGACGATGTCGAAGTAGGAGGCCATTTGCTGGTAGTCCTGGCCCGTGAGGGAGGAGAAGGCGGCGGTCCGGGGGATGCCGCCCAGCTCGACCTTGCGGTCCACGGCGTCGATGTTGTCGCGCGCCTGGGCCCATGCGAGGCGCGACGACTCGCGCCGGGCGCGCAGCCAGTGGAGGGTGTCCTCGTCGATGTCGAAGAGGGCCAGGCCGGCCAGGGTGCCCGCCGGGGCCAGGTAGCGGACCCGGTCCGGCGTCAGCTCGTGCAGGCGCTGGCGCATGGAGGCGATGCCGCGGTGGACGCGGTCCAGGTCGGCGCCGACCTCGTTGAAGCGGGCCTCCTCGCCGGGGCGCACCTCGAGCAGCTCGCCGCCGTGGTGGAAGGCCAGCTCGTAGTGGTTCTCGCCGGGGCCGTCGATGATGAAGCCGGACACCTGGGGAAAGGCGTTGGCCAGGTCCTGAAGGGAGCCCTTGGAGGTGCTGGCGCCGAAGATGAAGACGGGCCAGCCGCGGCCGGCGGCATCGTCGAGCATGGCGTGGAATTGGCGCTCCTTCTCGGCGTCGACGTCGGGCGGGTCGGGCGGGCTCTCGCCGAAGCGCTCGTAGACCCGGGGGTCCGGCGTCCAGCAGGCGGCGCCGTCGAACTGCATGCGGCCCACCACGAGGCCGCGCACGCCGCCGTCGTGCCAGGCGTCGAAGCGCTCCTTGAATCCCTCCATCCAGTACTCGAACGGGTTGTGTGCGAAGATCCAGCAGTTCATGGCTTGCCTCCGGCGTTGCGGAAGAGGTCGGGTGTGCCGCCCAGGGCCACCTCCACGTCCAGGTCGCAGACCTGGCCGATGGTGCGGACGATGGGGCGGATCTGCTTCTCGATATAGTGGTCGTAGTCGATGGGCGCGCTCAAGCGGCCGGCGGGCTGCGGCCCGTCGCGGGTGACGAGGTAGCGGATCGTGCCCCGCGGCTCCGGCAGCAGGCGCGCCGCGGCCACGTGGGCGGGAACGGTGCGGGTGTAGCCCTCCACCGACTTGCGCAAGGCCTTGCGGTAGACGAGGTCCTCGTCCCGTTCCCCCCGGCGCACCTCGTCCACCCAGACCAGCACCCGCTCCTCCAGGTCGGCGGCGGGGGCGTCGTGGAAGACCCGCTCCAGCAGGTCGCGCTGCACCTCGTGGGCCAGGTCGGTCCAGTCGCGGCGCACCGCCTCCATGCCGATGATCTCCACCTCCTCGGACCCGCCGGCGGCGACTTTGAGGCCGGCGTAGCCCTTGGCGCGCCCGCGCTCGGCGTCGCCGCGCATCGGCGGCAGGAAGAAGCGGGCGTAGTACTTCTCGAACTCCAGGTCGAGGTAGGAGGGCAGGTCGAAGCGCTCGCGCACGTGGTCGGCCAGCCGCTCGTTGAGCCAGCCGCACAGGCCGCGTCCCTGCTCGTGGGCATCGGCGGCAGTGAGGTCCTCGGGCAGGTGGGGGTCGACGAAGAGGGAGTCGGTGTCGCCGTAGAGCACGGTCCCGCGGCCGCTCTCCTCGAGCAGGGCCTTGGTCCAGCGCAGCAGGTAGTGGCCGAAGCCGGTGATGGCGCCGGCCAGGGCGCCCTCGGCGAAGCGGCACGAGCCGGTGGCCAGGACCCCGTAGAAGGAGTTCATCACGATCTTGCAGGTGAAGGCGGCCAGCTCGTCGCCGGCGGCCCGGGCCCGGGCGCGCTCCTCGAAGAAGCCGGCCAGCATCTCGGGCAGGATCCCCGGGCGGCGGGTGAAGAGGGCGCCGTTCGGGGCGCGCAGCAGCTCTCCCGTCACCCCGGGACCGTCCTGAGAGCCCCCGGCCCCGGGGCTGGAGCCGCGAGCCTCCAGGTGGGTCAGGGGGTCGATGTTGAAGGTGCGGATGATCGAGGGGTACAGGCTCTTGAAGTCGAAGACGAAGACGTGCCGGTAGAGCCCCGCGCGGCTGGCCATGACCAAGCCCCCCGGCGAGCCCTCCTGGTTCACGCGGTCGACGCCGGTGGTGGGGGCAACCATGCGGCGCTCCCGCAGGCCGGTGAGGTAGAGGAAATCGAAGGCGGCCACCGAGCCCCAGGCGCGCTCCAGGGGCAGGCCGGTGAGGCAGGCCCGCCGCAGGCTGAGGCGCACGAGGTCCTGGCGCAGCAGGATGTCGCGCACCAGCCGCGAGTCCTCGAGGCAGTACCCGGCGAAGGCGGCGCGGTCTTCGCGGAAGGCGGCCAGGATCCGGTCGGGCATGGAGTCGCCCTCGCCGGCCTCGAAGGTCTTGCCCCGGCCGAGGAGGGCGAGGGCCACCGTGTGCAGGCGGTTGTCCTCGAAGCGCTGCAGGGTGGCCCGCACGAGGTGCATGGCGTCGAGGACCTGGCGCCCGTACACGACGACGCGGCTGCCGCCCCAGACGTCGCCCTCCTGGTACCACGACTCGTCGGTGGAGCGGCCCAGGTTGAAGGGCACGCCGTGGGTCCGGCACAGCGTCTGGAGCACCGTGAGGTCGAAGTCGACGAGGTTCCAGCCGGTGAGCACGTCCGGGTCCAGCTCGCGGACCCTCGCCAGCAGTCCGGTGAGCAAGTCGGCCTCGGTGGCGTGGCAGCGCACCTCGGCGGGGTCCCCGGCGGCGGGCTCCCCGGCCAGGTGGATCTCCTCCACCTCCTCGCCGCCGCCGCCCCAGGCCACGAGGGAGCAGGCCAGCAGGCGGCCGGCGTCGGGGGTGGTCTCGATGTCGAGGGCCAGCAATCTGAGATCTGGCTCCCAGTCGCCGGGCCCCACCTCTGGATCGACGTAGACCCGGTCGACACCGTTGCCGGGACGCCAGGACCCGCCGATGCGCAGGGGGCCGCGCACCCCGCGGGCCACGAGCCACTGCCGCGGGAAGGAGACGTCGGCCTCGTAGGTGCGCAGCTTGTGCTCGTGGAGCCCCTCGGCCAGCCGGCGCAGCTGCCGGGGCTGGCGCAGGCCGACGCGCACCACGGACTCGCCGTCCATGGTGGTCAGACCCGTGCCGGCGTTCAGCTCGGCGCCGACGCCGAGGCAGAAGGGCCGCGCCTTGGACAGCTCGGACTGGCGCAGGTAGAAGGAGGGCAGGAGGCGGCTGTCGGCGAAGGCGAAGGTCGGTCCCGACTCCAGGCGGCCCACCCCGAACAGGACGGGCCGGCCGTTCTGCTGGCGGTGGAAGAGGTGCAGGAGGAAGCCGCTCTCGGGACCGCTCATCGTCCCTATTGTAGCCGGGACCCCTGAGCCGCGGCAATCGGCGGGCCCCGCATTTGCCCGCCCCGAGGCCGGGGCGCTAAGATGCCCGCCCGCCGCCCCCCGGCGGCCTCACCCGCAATTCCCGAGGAGGCCTGGACCCGTGATCATCGACTGCCACACCCACGCCTGGGAGCACTGGCCCTACGAGCCGCAGGTGCCCAACCCGGAGAGCCACGGCCGGGTGGAGAAGCTGCTGTGGGAGATGGACCGCAACGGCGTCGACCACGCCGTGCTGGTCTGCGCCAACCTCGACCACAACCCCCGCAACAACGAGTACGGCGCCGAGTCGGCGAAACGCTACCCCGACCGCATCACCAGCTTCGCCGACGTCGACTGCTCCTGGTCGCCCACCTACCACACCCCGGGCGCCGCCGCCCGCCTAGCCGAGACCGCGGACCGCCTCGAGCTCAAGGGCTTCACCCACTACCTCACGGACGACTACGACTGGCTCGAGTCCGACGAGGGCCTGGCCTTCTTCGCCACCGCCGCCGAACGCGGCCTCATCGCCAGCCTCGCCTTCGGCGCCCCCTGGCACCCCCACGTGCGCAAGCTCGCCCGCCGCTTCCCGGAGTTGGTCATCCTCGGCCACCACATGGCCGGCACCCGGGCCTCGGAGAAGCCCCCCTATCAAGACTTCGAGGAAGTCCTCAAGTCGGCGGAGGTGCCGAACATCCACCTCAAGCTGTCCGGCTTCGCCTACGTCTCCCAGGTCGACTGGGAGTACCCCTACTCCGACACGATGTGGATGGTCCGCAAGCTCTACGAGCGCTACGGCCCGGAGCGCCTGTGCTGGGCCTCCGACTACCCGCCGGTTTTGTGGTACATGACCTACCAGCAGTCGCTGGAGGCGGTGCGGACGCACTGCGACTTCATCCCGGAGGGGGATCAGGAGCTGATCCTGGGTGGGAATATGGAGGGGCTGCTGGGGTTGTGAGGGGACTTCGGAATACTGTTCTGCTGGGGCTATGGCGAACTCTCTCGCGGAGCCTCAGCGCCACATGACAGGGTCAACCGCTAGTTGCCTGCCTCTTCCTCGCTCCAGTCGGTTGGAGGCCACGCCTCGATCTCCTGGCCCATGGCACGCACCAAGACCCCGAAGGAACCGGTCAGCTTCCGAAAGGATCGGCTCCGGCGGTAGGCATCCGGCAACGAGAACCTGGCACTGAAGGCCGGCTGATCCGTGCGCTCCAAGTAGCTGGAGCCAGCCTGCATCCAGCCTTCCAGCTGCTCCTTTGCGCCAAGAGGACCTTCGGGATCCGGATGAGGTCGTGCGTCATCCCTGATCCCGCGATGTCCGCGTAACGACTCGAGGGCGGCCAGGAACCAGGCTTCGTATTCCCGATGGGCGAGGACGACACCACAGGGTATGCCGCCGGCTGCAGAAGCTGCCCAGGCTTGCACGGCCGGGCCCAGCTCGGCGGGGCAGTCCGAGTTGCCGTCGAACAGAATCAGGACCGCGCCACAGTCCGGTTGCAGCAGTGCCAGCCTTACCGCTCGCATCACTTCGGTTTCTCGCACAAGCTCATTGCGGCGTCGCCGGATCGGCCTTCCGATGCCGACATTCCAGGCTTGAGCCTCGTCGACCAGCCGGCGCAGCAGTACCGGAAAGGCCTCCACGTCTCCGTGACCCTCCACGATAGGCTGAATCATCGCCATGGCAGTTCTTCCTCGAACAGCCGGTACTGGCCCGGATCCTGATCGGAAAGCGTGGCGGGGGTCAGGGCGTTCGAGCGGAGCAACTCCCCCGCTCCCATCAGATGTTCCCCAAGGGCCGCCCGAGTTGCCGGGGAGACCTGGCTGACCCTGGTCGCCCCCTGCTGGCAGGTGGCGATCCGGAGGTGGTAGTCCTCGATCCAGTCTGCATCGAGGATATCCGGGCTGTGTGTTGTAACCACCACCTGCATGGAACGTCCCGCGTGGCGTAGCAGATCGAGGACCGCTCCGAGAGCACCTGGATGTATGGTGGCCTCCGGTTCTTCAATCACGAGGAGCGAGGGCGTGGGCTGCTGGAAGACTGCGGCGAGCAACCCCACCACACGGAGGGTGCCGTCGGACATGTTGTAGGCCTCGAACTTCACTGGCTCCGACTGCTCCCAGTCCTGGGCGAACTCCAACGTCAGCTTGCTGCCCAGTTTCTTGGTCTGGAGGCCCACGGTCCCGGGGACGATGCTTGCCAGGAGCTCCAGGATTCGCGGCCAATCATCAGGAGATAGTCGCTGGATCTCGCGCAGCACACTGGCGGCGTTGCTGCCATCCGCACGCAGGCGAGCTCCGCTGTCCGGATCCTGCAGGTCTCGGAGCATCGCCGGCTCGATCTGGTACACCTGCATTCCTACCAGGAATCGCCACACCGCCTGGAACCGGGCGTCGCCCGCCACCAGGGGTAGCGCCAAGGCGCCAGGTTCCATGACCGGCTCCAGGGAGTCTGCAGTGCTCGTCCAGTCTATTGAAGTGCGCTTCGGGGACGTGGAGCGATCGAACCAATCTGTCGATCCATCCGACTTCTTCACGACACACTGCTCGCGCACTACCTCGAAGCGGTGGCCCTTCAGGGCGCGCAGCTCGAACCCGTATCGTGCCCGGGAGGTATCGGGGTCTGGGTTCTTCAACTGAACGGCCAGACCCAGATTCGATGGGCGTCCTCTCGCGGAACTTCGATGGGCAACCGTGGCCAATCCGCCGCGATGCTCGAGGACGGCCTGCAAGGGCGAAACCATGGCCTCCACGAGGAAGGCGAAGGCGTCGGCGAAGTTGCTCTTTCCGGAGCCGTTCTGACCGACGAGGAAGGTCGGGTTGGCGAATTCCACCTGCTCCGACCGGAGGCTGCGGAAACGCTGCAATACCAACCGGCTCAGGACGGGTTCGGGCATGGCCTCCGCCTACTCTGGACTGAGCGACTTCCCGGAGTTCACGACTCCAGCCGCGCCGCCCTTCCTGGTCACGCAGACAGGATCACACTGGGCAGCCTTCAGCAGTCGGACGAATCGGTCGCGGGCTTCCCAGGCGGGATGACTCTACTCGCTAACAGAACTTACGGTCTCTCAAGCCCCCGCGAACCCCTCCACGTCCACGTCGATGACCAGTCCCCGCTCGTCGTCGAAGTCGACCTCGACGGAGTGGGTCTGGTAGTCCTGGTCGCCGCGGGCCGTGTGGTAGACCTCGGTCCCCTCCAGGCAGATGGGCATGGTGTGCCACACCTCCAGCCCCAGGCAGACGCCGAGTCGGCCGTCGGAGTGGAAGGCGCGCAGGTCCTCGGGGTTCAGGCTCGGGCCGGGCGCGGCCACGAGAAAGACGGTGGGACAGTGCCGCGTAGGGTAGAAGGACTGGCCGGCGTCGTCGTGGCAGGCGAAGTGGGCGCGCAGCCGGCCCTCGGACAGGGAGAGCTTCTCCGGCGGCGGGTCCGAGACATCCGCGGTCACCGTGTAGTGGTTCTCCGTGAGGCCGCCGATCCGCACTTCCGGCCGGGTCTCGTCGAAGGTCCTGATGACGCTCCCGAAGGGCGCGAAGGCCTCGGGCGTGAGGGGCTCGACGGGGACCTTGTGGATCTTCAGCATGGGTAGACTCTCATCGAGGTATCGATCCCAGGAAGTCGGTTGGACTCAGGATCGGAATGTCCTGAAAGGGGGACATGACCCGGAGATCCTGATCTCCCGTGACGATGCAGTCCGCCTCTCCCATGATCGCGGTTTCGAGCAGCTTGTCGTCTTCGGGGTCTCGGCATCCGAGCTTGGTGCCCATGATCGGCACCCACTCCGAGACGGCTTCGAGCTGGGCCAGGTAGACGGATCTGGCGGGCCGACCGACATAGGGGTCGAACTTCGGAGACCGGAGCCGCGTTCGCAGTTCGTGGAAGGTCTCGTCGGAGAAGAGCAGCACCCCGTTCCGCGCTCGCATCGCATCCACTACCTGGCGTGGCGAACCGCTCGGTCGAAGTGCAGCGCTGATGAGGACGTTCGTATCGAGAACGACGCGCTCAGCTCTCATCAGCGAGGAGTGCTTCGAGCCCGGCGTCGGTCAATCCGCGGGCGCCCGCTTCGGCTCCCAGGCTGTCCATGGTCGCCGTCAAGCGCTCCCACGCGGCTCCGCGCAACCGCTCGTACTGCTCCATGGACATCATCACGCTGACCGCGCGGCCTTTCTTGGTCACGCAGACAGGGCCGCTCTGGGCGGCGTCGAGGAGACGGCCGAATCGGTTCTTGGCTTCTCTTGCAGCGATCTCTTTCATATAGCCATAGTAGCTATTTCAGCTTGCCCGGCCAAGGCAGAGGGGCTCGACGGGGACCTTGAAGATCTCCAGCATGGGGACTCTCGGTCGGGGGGATGTCGCTGCGACGCGCTTGCGGCGGGCGTCTGCCGGGGCTCAGCGGCCCCGGTTCCGCCGCCACTCCTCGAACTCGCGTTGCCCCTCCTCGTCGAGGGGGTACGTCCCGTGGAGGGGGGCGCCGGCGCGGATCCTCTCGGTGATGAACTCCTCCTTCAGCTCCTGCGCCTCGGCCTCGGCGGCCACCTCCTCGGCCAGGTGGGCGGGGATCGCCACCACGCCTTCGCCGTCGCCGATGATCACGTCGCCGGGGAAGACGGCCACCCCTCCGCAGGCCACGGGCACCTGGATCTCGCTCGGGTAGTGGATGGTCTTGTTCGTGTGGGCGTTCATGGCGCGGGCGTAGGCCGGGAAGCCGCTGGCGGCGATGGCGGGGCTGTCGCGGTAGGCGCCGTCGGTGACCACCCCCGCGGCGCCGAGGCGGGCCATCCTCGCGGCCAGGATCGATCCCATGGTGCCGGCCCGGGTGTCGCCGCGGGCGTCGATGACGAGCACGTCCGCCGGCTGCATCTGCTCGATGCCGACCCGCTGCTTGTCGGTGAGGTTGTCCATGGGCACGTCCACGAGGTCCTCCCGCGCCGGGATGTAGCGCAGGGTGAAGGCGGGACCCGCCATGCTCGTGTCGGGCCGCAGGGGCGCCACCTCGTGGAGGAAGGTGTTGCCGAGGCCGTGGCCCTTCAGCACCGAGGTCAGGGTCGCCGTGCTCGGGACCCGCAGGCGGTCGAGGGTCTGTTGCGTGACCTGCGCCATCAGCGGATGCGGCCCCGGGCCTCGACGGGCCACACGGCTTCCACCCGGTCGCCGCGCACGGCGGCGATCTCGTCGTGCTCGTTGAAGGTCGGGCACGGGTGGACGGGGATGATCTCCAGGCGCTCGCCGATCCGGGGCTTCGGGTCGCATCGGGAGACGTCCAGGTGGCCGTGCTCCTCGGAGGCGCCCGACAGCCGCGCCTCGGGGTACTCGACGACATGGCCCAGGAGGCCGCCGCGCTCGTCGTGGTGCACGGCCAGGCTCAGGGACTTGCCGCCGGCGTCGAGGATGGCGCGGTCGGCGCCGGGCCGGCTGACCACGGTGGTGAGCACCCGTCCGGCGCACTGCTCCACCGTGTGGGTGCCCACCTGCAGGTGCTTCATGCCTCCCACGGGATACTCGCCGGCGCGGTGCTCGGTCAGCTCCGGGACCTCGTGGGCCGTCCACATGCAGGGGGAGGCGCCGCCGCTGACGATGGGGTGGGGCAGGCCCCGGGCGTCGAGGCCGCTGAGCACCGCCTGCAGCAGGGGCCGGCAGGACGGCGGCGACGGCATGATCATGATGCCGCGCAGGTCCAGGCCCGGCAGGGAATCGATGAGGGCCGCCATGTCGGCGATGGCGGCGGGGGTCCCCACCCCGGTGCGTCCCTGGTCCACCTCGACGACGACGCCCACGCGGGTCCCGGAAGCGGTCATCGCCTCGGACAGCCCCCGCGCGGTGTACTCCGAGTCGGCGGCCACCGTCAGCCGCGTCCGCGGCGCCAGGGCGGCGAGCCGCTCCAGCTTGATCCTCCCCACGATGTTGTAGGGGATGAGGACGTCGCGGTCGACGCCGCCGTCGACCATGACCTCGGCCTCGCCGAGCTTCTGGCAGACGATGCCCATGGCGCCGCGGTCCATCTGCATGCGCGAGATGGCCAGGCACTTGTGGGTCTTGATGTGGGGCCGCAGGCCGACATGGTGCTCGTCGCAGTAGGCCTGGGCGCGGTCGAGGTTCTCCTCCAGGGCGTCGAGGTGGACGAGCAGGAAGGGGGTGTCGAGGTCGTCGATGTGCATGGGCTCTCCGGCTGAAAGGGGCGCTCACGATAGACCGGCCCGGCTCGAACCGTCAAGGCGGCTCTTGCCGGCGGCGGACCCGTCCCCCTAGCATGGCGCCATGCCCATGGACCTGAAGCCTGGCGAGCCCGCCGCCTTCCTCTGCGCCGTCATGGCCCGCGGCGCCGAGGCCGTGAACGAGGCCGTGGCCGCCCTGGCCATGCGCTTCGGAGCGGTCCGGGCCCGCAGCCCGGTCTGGGCCTTCGACATGAGCGGCTACTACGAGGCCGAGATGGGGCCGGGGCTGGCGAAGGGCCTCGTGTGGCTCGGCGATCCCGTCGACCCGGAGCGACTCGCCGGGCGCAAGCGGCAGACTCTAACCTTCGAGCGGGAGCGCGCCGTGGAGGGCGCCGGGGGCGACCTGCGGCGCACGGTGAACGTCGACCCGGGACTGCTCTCGGAGGAGAGCCTGGTGCTGGCCACCACCAAGGCCAGCGGCCACCGCGTGGCCATCGGGACGGGCCTGTGGGCCGAGGTGACCCTGCGCTTTGAGCGGGGCGAGTACCGGCCGCTGCCGTGGACCTACCCGGACTACCGACAACCGGAGGTGGGGGAGTTCCTGCTGGGGGTGCGGCGGCGGCTGCGGGAGCTGCGCCGGGCGCGCGGCGCGGGCGCTACGGGTGGGGCGCCATGAAGACGAGGACCACGAGGCGGCCGCCGCTGGTGTTGGCGACGCCGTGGTCCTCGCCCGGCGGGCAGAGGACCGCCCAGCCGGCGTCGAGCTCGCGGGACTCGCCGCCCACGGTGAAGGTGCCGCGGCCCTCGAGGACGCAGTAGATCTTGTCGTTGTCGTCGTGGCTGTGGAGGGCCTGCTCCTGGCCCGGCTCGAAGCAGTAGATGTCGCAGAACATCCTCTCCGACTCGAAGAGGTTCACCTTCTGGAACTTCTCCCCGGAGAAGCTCCGTTCCTCCTGCCAGCGCTTGGCGTTCATCCTCGGCCTCAGCGGTCCGCCAGGGGCCGGAAGGCCCTCTCCTCGGGACCGGTGTAGATGTGGTTCGGGCGGATCAGGCGGTTGTCCTCCTGCTGCTCGACGACGTGGGCGGCCCAGCCGGCGACCCGGCTGGCCACGAAGATCGGCGTGTAGAGGGGGATCGGCAGCCCCATGGTGTAGAAGGTCCAGGCCGCGGGGAAGTCGACGTTGGGGAAGATCCCCTTCTCGGAGAGCATCGTCTCCTCCACGGCGTCGGCGATGCGCAGCCAGCGGCTCTCTCCCGTGGCCTCCACCACCCGGCGCCCCTCCTCGGTGACGGCGGGCACCCGCGAGTCCCCGCTCTTGTACTCGCGGTGGCCGAAGCCCATGATCTTGCGCTTCTGCGCCAGGGCCTCCAGCACCCACGGGCGCGCCCGCTCGGTCTCGCCGATGTCCAGCATCATCTCCATGGCCGCCTCGTTGGCGCCGCCGTGGAGGGGGCCCATGAGGGCGGCGATGCCCGCCGTGACCGCCGCGTGCAGGTCGGCCAGGGTCGAGGCCGCCACCCTGGCGGCGAAGGAGGAGGCGTTGAAGCCGTGCTCGGAGTAGAGCATGAGGGCCACGTCCAGGGCGCGCACGGCGTGCTCCGCGGGCCGGCGGCCGTGCACCATGTAGAGGAGGTTGGCGGCGTGGCCAAGCTCCGGGTCGGGGGGGACCGGCTCCAGGCCGTTGGCGCAGCGGTGGGCGGCGGCGAGGATCGTGGGGACCTTGGCCAGCAGCCGCTCCGCCTTGCGCAGGGTGGCCTCGCGGCTGATGTCGCGGGCCTCGGGGTCGGTCAACCCGAGGGCGGAGACCGCCGAGCGCAGGACCGCCATCGACTGCGCTTCCGCCGGGGTCCGGCGCAGCAGCTCCTCCACCGCCGGCGGCAGGCCGCGCTCGGCGCCCAGGCGGTCCTGGAACTCGCCGAGCTGCGCGGCCGTGGGCAGCTCTCCGTAGAGCAGCAGCCAGGCGACCTCCTCGAAGACGGCCTGCCGGGTGATCTCCACCAGGTCGTAGCCCCGGACGATCAGCCGGTTGGCCTCGAAGTCGATCCGGGAGATCGCCGACTCGCCGGCGATGACCCCGGCCAGCCCGGGGCTGTACTCGGGGCGCTCAGCCATCGCCGCCCTTTCCCGCCAGCCGGCGGTCCATCGCCTCGTACTCGGGGTAGCGGAGCAGCTCGTAGAGCTCCTCCCGCGTCTGCATGCGGTCGAGCCAGGCCGCCGGCGAGCCGTGGTCGCGGATCTCGGCGAGGACGCCCTCGACGGCTTTCATCATGACCCGGAAGGTCGTCATGGGGAAGATCACCATGGCGTAGCCGAGGTCGGTGAACTGTTGGGCCGTGAGGGGCGGGGTCTTGCCGAACTCGGTCATGTTGGCCAGCAGCGGACCCTGCACCCGCTCGGCGTAGCGGCCGAACTCGTCCTCGGTCCGCAGGGCCTCGATGAAGATGGCGTCGGCGCCGGCCTCCAGGTAGCGGCGGCCGCGCTCGACGCTGGCGTCGAACCCCTCCACGGCGCGCGCGTCGGTGCGCGCCACCAGCAGGAAGTCGGGGTTCTCCCGGGCCTCCGCCGCGGCGGCGAGCTTGCTCTCCATCTCGGCCGCGGGGACCAGCCCTTTGCCGTCGAGGTGGCCGCAGCGCTTGGGCATGACCTGGTCCTCGAGGTGGATGCCGGCCACGCCGGCGGCCTCGAAGGCGCGCACCGTGCGCATCACCTGCAGGGCTTCGCCGAAGCCGGTGTCGGCGTCGCACAGGGCCGGCACCTCCACGGCGTCGGCGATGGTCCCCGCGGCGCCGGCGACCTGCTCCATGCCGAGGAGGGCGATGTCGGGGTACCCGGCGCTGTTGATCAGCCCCGCCCCCGAGATGTAGACCGCCTCGAAGCCCAGCTTCTGGGCGAGCATGGCCACCGGCGCGTTGAAGCACCCCGGCATCACCACCGTGCCGGCGGCGATCGCCCGTCGCAGGGCGGCGGCCTTGTCCGCCGGCGGGGTGCGCTGGGAGAGGAGCATTGGGAGCCTCAGAGGCGGATGGTGGCGTCGCGGTCGGGGCCCACGGAGATCAGGCTCACCGGGGTGCCGCTCAGCTCCTCGATGCGGCGCACGTAGGCGCGGGCGCCCGTGGGCAGGTCGGCGAAGGCGCGGGCTCCGGTGGTCGGCGCGCACCAGCCGTCGACCTCCTCGTACACGGGCTCGCATTTGTCGAGGATCCGCGGGTCGGCGGGGAACTCCTCCAGCAGCTGGTCGCCGTGGCGGTAGGCGGTGCACAGCTTGAGGCGCTCCACCGGATCGAGGATGTCCAGCCGGGTGAGGGCCAGGCCGGTGAGGCCGTTGACCCGCGCCGCCATGCGGGCGATGGTGGCGTCGAACCAGCCGCAGCGCCGGGCGCGGCCCGTGGTGGCGCCGTACTCCTGGCCCAGCTCGCGGATGCGCTCCCCCTCGTCGTCGAGCAGCTCCGTCGGGAAGGGTCCGTTGCCGACGCGGGTCATGTAGGCCTTGGTGACGCCGATGATCTCGTCGATCCGCGTCGGCCCCACCCCGCTCCCGGTGCAGGCGCCGCCGGCGGTGGTGTTGGAGGAGGTCACGTACGGATAGGTGCCGTGATCGATGTCGAGGAGGGTGCCCTGGGCGCCCTCGAAGAGCACCCGGCGGCCGTCGTCGAGGGCCTTGTTGAGGTAGACGGAGGTGTCGTCCACGTACGGGCGCAGCCGCTCGGAGAACCCCTGGGCCTGGCGCACCACCTCCTCCACGTCGATCGGCGGCGCCTCGTAGATGCGGGTGAGCACGTCGTTGGCGGCCCGGACGGCGGAGCGCAGCCGGTCGCGCAGGTCGGCGTCGAGCAGGTCCATCACCCGCAGAGCGTGGCTGCGGGCGACCTTGTCCCGGTAGGCGGGGCCGATGCCGCGGGCCGTGGTGCCGATGGCGCCGGAGCCGAGGCTCGCTTCGGAGGCGCGGTCGAGGGCCTTGTGGTAGGGCAGCACCACGTGGGCGCAGCCGCTGACCCGCAGGCGCTCGGGAGGCACGGGGATGCCCCGTCCCGCCAGCTCGTCCAGCTCGGAGAACAGGGACTCCGGGTCGAGGACCACCCCGTTGCCGACGACGCATACGGCGTGGTCGTTGAGGACCCCCACGGGCAGGGTGTGGAAGATCCAGGTCTCGCCCCCCACCTCGACGGTGTGGCCGGCGTTGGCTCCCCCCTGGAAGCGCACCACCACGTCGGCTCCGGCGGCGAGGTAGTCGACGATCTTGGCCTTGCCCTCATCGCCCCACTGGGCTCCCAGGACGACGGTCGCTGCCATGTTCAGCTCTCCCTCTCGCGTCACAGGCTCACGAGGCGAGCCCAGGTGATGTGGGGGTCGGTGAGGATCTCCTCGATCACGGCTTCGGGCACCGGGCTGTCGACGTTCAGCACCGTCAGGGCCCGGCCTCCCACGTGATGCCGGCCGCAGGCCATGCGCGCGATGTTGATCTGGCGCCGGCCCATGGTGCTGCCGATGCGGCCGATGATCCCCGGCACGTCGTCGTTGAAGTAGAACAGCATATGTCCCTCGGGGACGGCGTCCAGGTCGTACTCGTCGACGCGCACGATGCGCGGGTCCTGGTGTCCGAAGAGGGTGCCCGACAGCACCCGCCGGCCGCCGCCGTCGAACTCGAGGGCCACCGTCAGCAGGCTGGCGTAGTCCTCGGCGTCGCTGCTCGTCAGCTCGTCGATGCGGATGCCGCGCTCCTGGGCGACCATGCGGGCGTTGACGAGGTTCACCGTGCCCTCCTCGGCGAAGCTCTCCATCAGCCCCAGGAGGACCGCCGGGGTCAGGGACGACGTGGAGGAGGAGGTGACCTCGCCCCGGTACTCCACGGTGACGCGCCGCAGCGGCTCCCCCTCCGAGAGCTGGCCGTGGATGCGGCCGAGGCGTTCGCCCAGCTCCAGGTGGGGCCGCAGCTTCTCGTAGGCCTCGGGATCGAGGCTGGGCACGTTCACGGCGTTGTGGATCGCCCCGCCGGTCAGCACGTCCCGAACCTGGGCGGCCACCTGCAGGGCGACGCTGCTCTGCGCTTCCCGCGTCGCCGCCGCCAGGTGGGGGGTGCAGATCACCCGCTCGTGGGCCACCAGCCGCGACCCCGCTTCCGGCGGCTCGCTCTCGAAGACGTCCAGGGCGGCGCCGGCCACCTTGCCCGAGTCGAGGGCCGCCAGGAGGGCCTCTTCGTCGACGATGCCGCCGCGGGCGCAGTTGACGACACGCACGCCGTCGCGGCAGCGGGCCAGTTCCCCCTCCGACAGCCGGTGTCGGGTCTGCGCCGTCAGGGGCACGTGGAAGGTCAGGAAGTCGGCTTCCTGCCAGATCTGCTCCTCCGGGGCCAGCTGGGCTCCGTACGACTGGGCCACCTCCTCCGTCACCGGGGGGTCGCAGGCGAGGACGCGCAGGCCGAGGGCGGCGGCCCTCTGGGCGACTTCGCGCCCCACCTGGCCGAGGCCGAAGACGCCGATCGTCTTGCCCGCCAGCTCGACGCCGGTGAGGGTGCCGGGCTCCCAGCGGCCGGCCTTCATCGAGGCCGTCCCCTGGGGGACGTTGCGCGCCAGGGAGAGGACCATGGCCACCGTGTGCTCCGCCGTGCTCACCGAGTTGCCCCCGGGGGTGTTCATCACCACGATGCCGCGGCGGGTGGCCTCGTCCACGTCGATGTTGTCCACCCCGGCGCCGGCCCGGCCGATGGCGCGCATGCGCCGCGCCCGGCGGATGACCTCGCCGGTGACGCGGGTGGCGCTGCGCACGATGAGCCCGTCGTAGGCGTCGATGCGCTCGAGCAGGTCGGCGGGCGACAGGCCGGTGCTCAGGTCGGCCTCGATGCGGCCGCCGGACTGCAGCACGTCGACGCAGCCGGGATCGACGCGGTCGCTGATCAGGACTCTCATGGGGCCGGCGCGGCTTCCACCGCCGTCACCTCCCCGACCCACTGCAGCAGGTCGCCGCGGCCGAGGCCGGTCTCGGAGGAGAAGGGCAGGTAAGGCAGGTCGGCGAGCTGCCCCTCCTCCTCGAGCCGGGAGACCTGCCGGTCGAGCCTGCCGCGGGAGAGCTTGTCGGCCTTCGTGAGCACGAGGAGGAAGGGCCGTCCGCCGCTCTTCAGGGTGTCCACCATCTGCAGGTCCAGCTCCGTGGGGCCGTGGCGGGCGTCGATGAGCAGGACCACCGCCTGCAGGGCCTCGCGGTTGGCCAGGTAGGTCTCGATGAGCCGGCCCAGGTTGCGCCGCAGGTCGACGCCGCCGCGCACGTACCCGTAGCCGGGAAGGTCGACGAGGTAGAGCCGGTCGTTCACCCGGTAGTAGTTGAGCTGCTGCGTGCGCCCGGGGGTGGAGCTGGTCTGCGCCAGACGCCGGCGCTGCACGAGGCGGTTGATCAGGCAGGACTTGCCGACGTTGGAACGGCCGGCGAAGGCGACCTCGGGCAGGCCGTCGGTGGGCGAGCCCTTCTCCCCCACGGCGCCCACGACGAATTCCGCAGAGTGGATCCGCACGACCCCGCAGGCCTTCAGGCGGACTTGCGGAGGAGCTCGTCGCCGTCGTCGTCGGAGGCGACCCCGAGGTCGATCATCTCGGCGGTGACGACCAGCTCCGTCACCTCCTCGTGGGACGGGGTGTCGTAGAACACGTCCATCAGGGCCTGCTCCAGGACGGAGCGCAACCCGCGGGCCCCGGTGCCCTTGCTGACGGTGAGTTCCACCACGCGCCGCAGGGCGCCGTCGGTGAACCGCAGGTTGACGCCGTCCATCTCGAAGAGGCGGCTCACCTGCCGGACGATGGCGTTCTTCGGCTCCGTGAGGATGCGGAAGAGGTCTTCCTCGGAGAGGGCGGCGAGGGTGGTCACCACCGGAATGCGGCCGACGAACTCGGGGATCAGGCCGAACTGCAGCAGGTCCTCGGGCTGCACCTCGGAGAGGACCTGCGCGGGGCTCTCGGTGTCCGCCTCTTCCGAGGCCGCCCCGAAACCCAGGGTGCGCCGGCCCACGCGGGAGGAGATCACCTTCGCCAGGCCCTCGAAGGCGCCGCCGCAGATGAACAGCACGTTCTGCGTGTTGACCTGGATCATCGGCTGCTCGGGATGCTTGCGGCCGCCCTTGGGGGGGATGTTGGCCACCGTGCCCTCGAGGATCTTCAGCAGGGCCTGCTGCACGCCCTCGCCCGAGACGTCGCGGCTCACCGCCGGCGCCGCCGACTTGCGCGCCACCTTGTCGATCTCGTCGAGGTAGACGATCCCCTTCTCGGCGCGGGCCACGTCGTAGTCGGCCGCCTGCAGCAGGCCTACCAGGATGTTCTCCACGTCCTCGCCCACGTACCCGGCCTCGGTGAGGATGGTGGCGTCGGCCATGCAGAAGGGCACCTGCAGGACCTTGGCGAGGGTCTGGGCCAGCAGGGTCTTGCCCGTGCCCGTGGGCCCCACGAGGAGGATGTTGCTCTTCTCGAGCTCGACGCCGTCGAGGGCGACGTTGGTACGGATGCGCTTGTAATGGTTGTACACGGCCACGGAGAGGATCTTCTTGGCCTCCTCCTGGCCGATGACGTACTCGTCGAGGTAGGCCTTGATGTCGATGGGCTTGGGAGGGGTGCCGGTCTCCCACGGCAGGGTCTGCTTCTTGTCCTCGGCGAGGACATCGTTGCAGAGCTTGACGCACTCGTTGCAGATGTGCACCGACGGCCCGGTGATGATGCGGTCCACCTGGCTGGCGCCGCGGGTGCAGAAGGAGCAGCGCGGCTCGGCCTTGGAAGTGCGGCGGCGCATGGGAGGAGCTAGCCCGCCGCCTCCGCCGGCTGCGACAGGGCCAGGGTGGAAGGGGTGATGATCTCGTCGACGATGCCGTACTCGCGGGCGTCCTCGGCGCTCATGAAGAAGTCCCGCTCGGTGTCGGCCTGGATGCGCTCGAGATCGCGCCCGGTGCGCTCGGCGAGGATGTCGTTGATCTGCCGGCGGATCTGGATGATCTCGCGGGCGTGGATCTCCACGTCGGCGGCCTGCCCTCCGATGCCGCCCATGGGCTGATGCAGCAGCACCCGGGCGTTGGGCAGGCACTGGCGCTTGCCGCGGGCCCCACCGGCGAGGAGCACGGCGCCCATGCTCGAGGCCTGGCCGATGCAGATGGTGGCCACGTCGGGCTGGACGTACTGCATGGTGTCGTAGATCGCCATGCCCGCGGTTACCGATCCGCCGGGGGTGTTGATGTAGAGGGAGATGTCCTTCTTCGGGTCCTCCGAAGCGAGGAACAGCATCTGGGCGATGACGAGATTGGCGATGCTGTCGCCCACCGGCGTGCCGATGAAGACGATGCGCTCCCTGAGCAGCCGGGAGTAGATGTCGTAGGAGCGTTCGCCCCGTCCGGTCTGCTCGATGACCATCGGTATCAGCGACATGTTCAGACCGCCCTCTCTTCGACGATGGCGTGCTCTTCGAGGTACGCGAAGATCTTGTCCTCCTCCAGGTCGCGGCGCAGGTCGGCGGCCCGGGGCGACCGCTTCAGCTTGTCGAGCTGCAGGTTGAGCTGCCGCGACCGGTCGGCCAGGTAGCCCTCGAACTCCTCGTCCGTGACCTCGACGGGAACCTTCTTGCGCAGTCCCTCCATGATCAGGAAGGTCTTCAGGCGCTTGACCGCGTCTTCCCGCTCCTCCGCCGTCGGCTCCTCCGGCTCATGGTCGCGATCATGGGGATGGTCCTGGTGGTCGGGGCCGTGCTCCTGGCGCTCGCGCTCGCGGCGCATCGATTCGAGGTAGTTGTCCACCAGCGAATCGGAGAGCTCCACCTCGTTGGCCCGGTGGAGGCCCTCGAGGAGGTCGCTGCGCAGCTTCTGCCGGGCCAGGTAGTTCCAGCGTTCGTCCAGTTGGGAGCGCAGGTGGTCCCTGAGCTGCTCCAGGCCCTCGAAGCGGTCGCCCACCGCGCTGGCGAACTCGTCGTCGAGCTCGGGGAGGGTGCGCTCGCGGATCTCGCGGGCGGTGACGGCGAAGTGCGCCCGCGTGCCGGCGAGATCCTCGTTGGGCAGGTCCTCGCGGTACTGGAACCGCACCTTGCGCTCGGCCCCCGCCTCGATACCGAGGAGGGCCTCCTCGAACTCGGGGCTCGGCGCGTTGTCGTCGCCGATGAGGAAGTAGCGCTCCTCGTAGCGGTCGCCGATGATCGGCACGCCGCCCTCGTCGAGGCGCTGCAGGTCGGCGATGAGCACGTCGCCGCGGGCCAGGCCGCGCTCGACGGAGCGCTCCGACGCATGCTGGCGCTGCAGCTCCTGGAGCTGCTCCTCCACCTCCTCGTCGGAGACCCCGTGGGTGAGGCGCGTGGCCCTCAGGCCCTCGTGGCCCTGCACGTCGACCTCGGGCCAGATGTCGATGCTGGCGGTGAAGCTCAGTCCGCCGGCCTCGCTCTCGTCGAGCCGGGTGATTCGCGGAGTGCCCGCCGGCATCAGCCCCGTCTGCTGCGCCGCCTCGCGCATGAGCTCGGGCAGCAGGTCCTCGATGACGCCGCTGCGGATCGACGGGCCGAAGCGCTGCTGGATGAGCCGGAGGGGAACCTTGCCTTTGCGGAAGCCGGGGATCTCCAGGCGCTTCTGGTAGCCCCGCAGGGCGCTCTGCATCTCCCGGTCGATGCGCTCGGGCGGCACCTCGACATCGAGGTCTCGCGCCCAGCGGCCGGTCTCTTTTACGGTCGTTTCCAAGGTCGTCATATCCGTGCGAAAGGGGGGACTCGAACCCCCAAGCCCCGAGGGGCACCAGATCCTAAATCTGGCGCGTATGCCAATTCCGCCACTTTCGCAAAACCGTGCTCCGTCCAACAAAGGAAGCACCGGGTCCGCACACCGCCCGGTGCTTCGCTCCACAGCCGGGCGAATATACCCGTTCGCCGGACCAGAATCAAGATTCCGGGTGCCTCCAAAGGTCCATGCGGCGGCGGATCTCGGAGAGCAGATCGGAGCCGGGAACGCGGTCCTGCTCCATGGAGTCGCGCTCCCGGAGAGTGACCGTGCCGTCCTGGAGGGTGTCGGAGTCGACGGTGATGCAGAAGGGGGTGCCCACCTCGTCCATGCGCCGGTACCGGCGGCCGATGGCGCCCCCCTCGTCGTAGGCCACGCGCAGGTGGGGCCGCAACTCCGCCTCCAGGCGGCGGGCGATCTCGGGCATGCCGTCGCGCTTGACCAGGGGCAGGATGGCCGCCTTGAGGGGCGCGATGCGCGGGTGGAAGCGCATCACCGTGCGGCGGTCGCCCTTCACCTCTTCCTCGGCGTAGGCGTTGGTGAGCACCATCATCGTCTGGCGGCTGGCGCCGGCCGAGGTCTCGATGACGGCGGGCAGGACCTTCTCGCGCGACTGGTCGTCGAAGTACTTGAGCTGCTTGCCCGAGTACTCCTCGTGGCGGCCGAGGTCGTACTGCCCGCGGTGGTGGATGCCCTCCATCTCGTCCCACCCGAAGGGGAACTCGAACTGGATGTCGAAGGCGGCGCGTGCGTAGTGAGCGAGCTCGCCGGCGCCGTGCTCGCGCCAGCGCAGCCGGCTCTCGGCGATGCCCAGGCCCTCGGTGATCCACGTCCAGCGCTGCTCTTTCCAGTAGTCGAGCCAGCGCTCCTCCTCGCCCGGCGCCACGAAGTACTGCATCTCCATCTGCTCGAACTCGCGGGTGCGGAAGAGGAAGTTCTTCGTGTTGATCTCGTTGCGGAAGGCCTTGCCGATCTGGGCGATGCCGAAGGGCAGCTTCTGGCGCATCGCCTGCTGCACGTTGAGGAAGTTGACGAAGATCCCCTGGGCCGTCTCGGGCCTCAGGAATACGACGCTCGCCGAGTCCTCCACGGGGCCGACGTGGGTCTTGAACATCAGGTTGAAGTGGCGGGCCTCGCCCAACTCGTTGCCCTTCGGGCTCCGGAGGCCGACCTCGGCCATCTTCGCCGTCATCTCCTCCAGGCCCAGGCCGGTGCAGTCGACGCCCGCCTCCTCCAGCAGATGGTCGAGGCGGAACCTCTCGTTGGTCTTGCGATCCTCCACCATGGGATCGGTGAAGCCCTCCACGTGGCCCGAGGCCTCCCAGGTGCGCGGGTGCATCAGGATCGCCGCGTCGAGGCCCTCCACGTCCTCGCGGTAGGTCATGGACCGCCACCAGGCCTCCTTGACGTTGCGCAGCAGCTCGACGCCGAGGGGGCCGTAGTCCCAGCAGCCGTTGAGGCCGCCGTAGATCTCGGAGCTCTGGAAGATGAACCCCTTGCGCTTGCACAGGGAGACGAGCTTTTCCATCACGTCGCCATCTGACATCAACCCCGTCCCTTCAGTGTGTCGAGGAACTCCAGGGACCGCAGACGGCCCCTCGTCCCCGCGTGGTACTCGAGAAAGCCGCGCAGCAGGCCGCGGATCTCGCCGGTGAGAGCCGCGGGCGCCGGCGGGATCGCCTCGCGCCTGTAGGCGCGCAGCCCCTGCAGCCCGGCCAGCAGCCGCATGCCATCGCCGGCGACCCGGCGGGCGCCGCCGAAGTCGCCGGGGGCCGCCCGGTCGGAGGCCGCCTCGGACCGGGCGCAGTCGCGGCACAGGCCGCCGCCGAGGGCGGGGCTGAACCAGCCGGGCCCACTCCCCGGCGGTGAGCCGCAGAGGACGCAGGCCTCCAGCTCGGGCCGGTATCCGAGGGCCTCGGCGACGCGCAGCTGGTAGTACCAGAACAGCGACTCCAGCTGCGGCTCCTCCACCTCCTCGAGGCCGCCGAGGACCCCCGTGAGACAGCGGAACAGGCGCCGGCTCGCCTCGTGCTCGATGGTCAGCCGGTCGACGATCTCGCAGGCGGCGGCGGCGTACGACAGGCGCCGCAGGTCGGCCACCAGGGCCGGGCGGGACCGGACCAGCTCGGCCTCGGAGAGGGTGTGCAGGTCGCGGTCGTCGCGCATGGAGCAGGCGATGTGCACCGACCATCCGACCTCCAGGCAGCCGGCGAATCGGCTCTTCGGCCGCCGGGCGCCGTTGGCCATCACCCGGAGCTTGCCGTGGTCCTCGGTGAAGAGGGTGACGAGCTTGCCCGTCTCGCCCTGCCGCCGGGTGCGCAGAACCACCGCGTCGGTCCTGGCCTGGATGCGTGCCAAGCGCCGCCGCTACTGGCCGCCGGGAGCTTCCTGTCCGCGGATGCGGTACAGCCGCTCTCCGGGCCTGGCCATGCCGAACTGCTCGCGGGCGACCTTCTCGAGGTACGCGGGGTCGCTCCGCAGCCGGTGGAGAATCTGCCGCATGCTGTCGTTCTGCGCCTCCAGGCGGGCCACTTCCGCCTCCAGCTCGGCCAGTCGCGCGCCGTGGTCCTGCAGCTCCACCCAGCCGCCCTCCTCGCCGAAGAACAGGTAGCCCCAGGCGGCGATCACGAGGAGGACGGCGGCCACCGTCCACAGCCGCACCCTCGGCGGCTCGGTGGCCAGGGGGTCGGTCGCCGGCGGGTCGTCGGGGGTCCGTCTGGCCATCAGGTGAGCACCAGGTCGTCGCGGTGGATCACTTCGAGGGGCGGCTGTCCGAGGATGCTGGCCACCTCGGGCGAGCTGCGTCCGAGAATGCGGCCCACCTCCCCCGCGCCGTAGCGGCTCATGCCGCGGGCCACCTCGCGGCCCTGGTCGTCCTCCACGCGCACCACGTCGCCGGCGCGGAAGGTTCCGGAGCAGGCGGTCACGCCCGCCGGCAGCAGGCTGCCGCCGCGCAGCTTGAGGGCGGCCACGGCGCCGGCGTCGACGGTGACGCTCCCCCGCGGCGGGGAGGCGAAGCCGATCCAGCGCTTGCGGCTGCCCATGCGCCGTCCCGCGGGCACGAAGAGCGTGCCCACCTCGCCGCCGTCGAGGATCTCGGCCAGGCTGTGCTTGCGGGCGTGGGCGATGACCGTCATCTCGCCGCACGCCATCAGCAGCCGCGCCGCCCTCACCTTGGTCGCCATGCCGCCGCGCCCCAGCCGGTTGGCGGCGCGGCTCACCGAGCGGCTGACGTCGTCTCCGAGGGAGACCTCGCGCAGCAACTCGTCTCCGCGGCCGTTGGCATAGCGGCGGTAGAGCCCCTCCACGTCGGAGAGGATGACCAGCAGCTCGGCATGGATCAGGTTGGCCACGTACGCGGCGAGCATGTCGTTGTCGCCCAGGGAGCGCTTCAGCTCGGCGACACCCACGGAGTCGTTCTCGTTGATCAGCGGCATCGCGCCGAGGGCGAACAGCTGCCGGAAGGTGTTGCGCAGGTTCACGTAGCGCTGCCGGTCCTCGAGTATGTCCCCCGCCGTCAGCAGGACCTGCCCCACGGGAACGCCGCGGCGGGCGAAGAGGCTCTCGTAGGTGGTGACCAGCAGGTTCTGGCCCACGGCGGCCACCGCCTGCAGATCGGCGATCGACCGGGGGCGCTCGCTCAGTCCCAGGCGGCCCATGCCCGCGGCCACCGCTCCCGAGGAGACGACGGCCACCTCGAGGCCGCGCTCCCGGAGGGCGCAGACCTCGCCCACCAGCCGGCGCACGGTGGGTCGGTGCAGCTGGTTGGCCTCTCCGGCGACGCTCGTGGAGCCGATCTTGACGACCACCCGGCGCACGCCGGACATGCGCCGGGCCCGCGGCCGGGTCTCGGGTGCGTGGTTCACGTCTCGTAGTGGCGCACGGTGACGCCGCGTTCGGCGAGGTACTCCTTCACCCGCGGAATGGTGTAGACCTCGAAGTGGAAGATCGACGCCGCCAGGGCGGCGCTCGCCTGCCCTTCGGTCAGGACCTCGTGGATGTGCTCCAGGGTGCCGGCGCCCCCGGAGGCGACGATGGGGACACCGACGCGTCCGGCCACCGCCCGGTTGAGGGCCAGGTCGTAGCCGTCTCTCGTGCCGTCGGCGTCGATGCTGTTGAGGACCAGCTCGCCGGCGCCCCGCTCGACCAGCTCCGTCACCCACTCCAGGGCGTCGATCCCCGTCGCCGTGCGCCCGCCGTCGACGTAGATCTCCCAACTCGGATCCTGGCCGTCGGCGGGAGGCCGCCGCAGGGCGTCGATGGCGCCGGCGATGCACTGGCTGCCAAAGCTCTCGGCGGAACGGTTGACGATCTCCGGGTCCCTCACGGCGGCGGAGTTGATGGAGACTTTGTCGGCGCCGCCCTTGAGAATGGTGCGCACGTCCTCGAAGGTACGGATTCCGCCGCCCACGGTGAGGGGGATGAAGACCTGCTCCGACACCTGGCGCACCAGGTCCATCACGATCGCCCGGCCGTCGGCGGAGGCGGTGATATCGTAGAACACCAGCTCGTCGGCGCCCTCGCGGTCGTAGCGCGAGGCCAGCTCCACCGGATCGCCGGCGTCGCGGTCGGCGGAGAAACGGACGCCGCGCACGTTGCGCCCGTCCTTCACGTCGAGGCAGGGGATGATGCGCTTGGCAAGCATGGCGCCGAGGCAGCCGATCTATCGGAAAGCGGCGAAGTTGGCCAGCAGGCGCAGTCCCACCTTCTGGCTCTTCTCCGGATGGAACTGCACGCCGAAGAGGTTGCCGCGGGCGGCGATCGAGGTGTACTCGAGGCCGTACTCGGTGGTCGCCACCGACTCGCTGGCCTCCTCGGTTTCCACGTAGTAGGAGTGGACGAAGTAGAAGAAGCTGCCCTCCTCGACGCCCTCCAGCAGCGGGCACCGGCGCCGGATGGAGATCTGGTTCCAGCCGATCTGGGGCACCCGCTCCGACGCCGGGAATCGGCGGCAGCGGCCGGCGAACAACTCCAGTCCGGTGTGGCGCCCCATCTCCTCGCTGGCTGCGAACATCAGTTGCAGGCCGACGCAGATCCCGAGGAAGGGCCGGCCCTCCCGCAGGTGATCGGCGATCGCCTCGTCCCATCCGGAGGCGCGCAGGTTGCGCATGGCGTCGCCGAAGGCGGCGTCACCCGGAAGCACGAGATGCGTTGCATCCCGCGCCAGGGCCGGATCCTCGACGATGGCGGCCTCGTGGCCGAGGAACTGAAAGGCCTTCTCCACGCTGCGCAGGTTGCCCATGCCGTAGTCGGCGATGGCGATCACGGCTCAGGTTCCCAGTTCCTTCGAGCGCCGCGTGGCGGCGGCCACGGCGGCTTGCAGGGCCTGGCGCAAGCCGCCTTCCTCCAGGGCCGTCAGTCCCGCGAGGGTGGTGCCGGCGGGGGAGGTCACCTGGTCCCGCAGCTCAGCCGGAGAGGCCACGCCTTCCTGGACCATGCGCGCCGCTCCGTTCACGGTTTGCGCCGCCAGGGCCATGGCCACCTCCGGCGCCAGCCCGGCCTCCACGCCTCCGTCGGCGAGCGCTTCGATAACGGTGTAGATGTAGGCGGGTCCGCTTCCCGACATTCCGGTGACGGCGTCCATCTGTGACTCGCGGACCTCCACCGTGGTACCCAGCCGGTCGAAGAGGGCTCGCACCGCGGCTACCGCCGCCGGGCCGGCGTGACGGCCGGCGCAGAGGGCGGTGGCGCCGGCGCGGAGGCGGATCAGGGTCTGGGGCATGACGCGCACCACGGCCCGGGAAGGCGGCAGGAGATCCTCGATGGTGGATGTGGTCACGCCGGCCACGGCCGAAACGACGAGGTGCTCCCGGGACAGGTGGAGGGCGAGAGACCGCAGGACATGGCGGGCGACCTGCGGCTTGACGGCGAGGAAGGCGACATCGCTCGTGGAGACGGCGGAGATGTCGCTTGAGGTGCGCAGGCCGCGCTGAGCGAGGGGGGCGAGCAGGTCGTCGAGGAGATCCACCGCCGTCAGCCGATGGGCGGCGACACCGGAATCCAGCAGGCCCGAGATGAAGCAGCCGCCGAGATTGCCGGCGCCGATCACTGCGATGGTGGGCTCTGACGAGCTCGGCGTCACGGGGACTCCATGTTCCATGTGGAGGATGGAATGGGGACTTGCAGAAAGTACCCATCCCACGACTCGCGCTGCAAGGGGAATCGCCCCGTACAGTCGGGTCATTCCCCTCTGTACGCATACCATTTCTGCTTGACGGACTCGAAGCGCTTTGGCTATCTTTGCCCGAATTGTGATTTGTGCCTTTCCAGGAGTGGGGAAGTTCTTCCGACGGGCACAACGACAGGCGAGGCGGCAGAGCCGCTCCACGCGCACCTAAGGAGAGAGCAGATGGCGAAGCGCAAGGCCACAAAGAAGAAAGCGGCCAAGAGGAAGGCCGCGCCGAAGAAGGCGGCGAAGAAGAAGGCCGCCAGGAAGAAGGCGGCCAGGAAGGCCGCGCCGAAGAAGGCGGCGAAGAAGAAGGCCGCCAAGAAGAAGGCGTCGAAGAAGAAAGCGTCGAAGAAGAAGGCCGCCAAGAAGAAGGCGTCGAAGAAGAGAGCAAAAAAAAAAGCCGCTAGGAAGAGGGCGAAGAGGAAGCCGAACCCCTCGTTCATGAGGCCCCTGACCCCCGATGCGGCGCTGGCCGCCGTGGTGGGCACCAAGCCCCTGCCTCGGACGGAGGTCGTCAAGAAGCTCTGGTCCTACATCAAGCGGAAAGACCTCCAGAACAAGCAGAACAAGCGGATGATCAATGCCGACGACAAGCTCAGCGATCTGTTCGGCGGCAAGAAGCAGGTCAGCATGTTCGAGATGACCAAGCTCGTGAGCCAGCATCTCAGCTGACCCGGCGTCATCCGCAGGACAGCACTCGATCGAGAAGAGGAGCTCCCCGACCCCGGGAGCTCCTCTTCTTGTTATATTGACACCCCATGGCTCGAATGAACCCGCCTGCCCTGGTCGCTCTCGCCGACGGCACGACCTTCACCGGCACCCACGTCGGCGCCGAGGGCGAGGTCTTCGGCGAGATGGTCTTCAACACGAGCATGACAGGGTACCAGGAGATCCTCACCGATCCCTCGTACGCCGGCCAGATGGTGTGCATGACCTACCCCCACATCGGCAACTACGGGGTCAACCCCGAGGATGACGAGTCCGAGAGGCCCCACGTGCGCGCCTTTTTGATGAAGGCGTGCTGCCGGCGGCCGTCCAACCACCGGGCTACATCGGGCCTGGTGGAATACCTGCAGGAGCATGGCGTCGTCGGCGTCGAGGGCACCGATACGCGGGAGTTGACCCGCCGGGTGCGGATCCACGGCGCCATGAACGCGGCGGTCAGCACGCGGGATCTCGACCCGAAGAGCCTCACCGCCAAGGCCAGGGACTGGGAGGGGCTCGTCGGGGTCGACCTGGTGCGCGGCGTGACCTGCGCCGAGCCGTACGACTGCGAGCCCGCCGGCTCGCCGCGGTTCCACGTCGTCGCCTTCGACTACGGCATCAAGCGCAGCATCCTCCGCCGTCTGGTGGCCGAGGGCTGCCGGGTCACCGTGGTGCCCGCCGCCACCACCGCCGACGAGGCCCTCGCCCGCGAGCCCGACGGCATCTTCCTGTCCAACGGCCCCGGAGATCCGCGGCCCCTGCACTACGCCATCGACACGGTCCGCGATCTCGTGGAGCGCGCCGATCGGCCCATCTTCGGCATCTGTCTGGGCCACGAGATCCTCGGCCTGGCCCTGGGCGCCGAGATCTACAAGCTCAAGTTCGGCCACCGCGGGGCCAACCAGCCCATCGAGGAATCCGGCAGCGGCCGCATTCTCATCACCTCGGAGAACCACGGCTGGGGCATCCGCGGCGACAGCATACCCGATGCCCTCGAAGTCACCCGCCGCAACCTCAACGATGGCTGCGTCGAGGGCATGCACCACCGCGAGCTGCCCGTGTTCTCCATCCAGTGCCACCCGGAAGCCTCCCCGGGGCCGCACGACAGCTACCACCTCTTCGGCTATTTCGCCGACCTGATGTCGCGGCGCCGCGCCGCCTGAAGCCGCCCCCGCCGCCCGAAGGAGTCCGGCATGCCCATCGTCCGGGAGGAAGTCCTGCGCCCTCTCGCCTTCGACATCTTCGCCGCCACCGGGATCCCGGAGGAGGATGCCCGCATCGTGGCCGACCATCTCGTCGACAGCCACCTGGCGGGACACGACTCGCACGGCACCTGGTTCATGGCGGGGTACGCCCGGCAGATGCGCAGCGGTTACGTGCCCTGGGAACAGCGGGAGGTGGTGCGCGAGAACCCCTGCCTGACGATCATCGACGGCCGCGGGGCCAACGGCATCGTCGCCGTCACCCGCGCCGTCGACCTGGCGGTGGAGAAGGCCCGTGCCGCCACCTTCGGCTTCGTCGGTCTGAACTCGGTGACCCACATCGGCCGCCTGGGCGACTATCCGCCGCGCATCGCCGAGCAGGGCATGATCGGCATGGTGTGGCTCAACGGCGGCGGCCTGTTCCTGGCCCCCCACGGCAGCGCCGACCGCCGTCTCCGGCCCGAGCCGATCGCCTTCTCGGCGCCGCGCCGCGACGGTGCGCCCTTCATGCTCG
Organism: Candidatus Latescibacterota bacterium; assembly: GCA_964291625.2. GTDB lineage: Bacteria > Latescibacterota > UBA2968 > UBA8231 > UBA8231 > UBA8231. Next base: position 3,169,203 of record OZ220089.1, read on the forward strand.
ACATGACCATGACCGTCGTCGCCGGCGGCAAGATCGAGCAGAAGATCGTGCGCAACGATCCACTGCCCGACGGCTGGGTCATCGACGGCAACGGCGACTACGTCTCCGACGCCGGGCTCTACCACAGCGACGCCGCCAACAACGCCGTCCTGCCCCTCGGGGGCCTGCAGTTCGGCCACAAGGGGCACGGTCTGGCGATGATGGTGGAGATGCTGGTGGGTCCCCTGTCGCACGCGGGGTGCACGAAGCAGGACGGCCAGGGCGGCGGCGGCGTGATGGTCCTGGCCATCGACATCTCGGCCTTCACCGCTCTCGAGGACTACGTGGAGGAGGTCGAGGCCCTCGCCGCCTGGGTGACCTCCGCCCGCCCCCTGCCCGGCTTCTCGCAGATCTACGCGCCGGGGGAGATCGAGGAGGAGACCCGCGCCCGGAGGCGAGCCGAAGGCTTCGAGATCCCCGACCCGACCTGGGAGCAGATCGCCGGTGTCGCCGCCGAGCTCGGCGTCGAGATGCCGTCCCTCTGAGGGGCTCTACATCGACACGCCGAGCAGGCCCCGGGTGATCTGGAAGTCGGTGACGCCGCGCTCCCAGAGCCGGGGGTGCCGCTGTCGCCCCGCCACCTCGAGCAGCCGTTGCAGCAAAGCCTCCGCCCAGGGGGTGTCACCCTCCTCGAGGGCGCCGTCGAGATCCTCGCGGAAGCGGGAGATCACCTCCCCCGCGGCGCTCACCTGGAGCAGGGGGACCAGCGGATGGCCCTGCACGGGGTGCTCTCCCGCATGGGCCAGGAGGATCTCCACCCCCGTGGCCCCCAACCCCGAGAGAGACTCGGTCCAGTGTTCGATGGGCGCCTCCATCACATGGAGGCCGGGCCGGGCGGGCTTCTGGCCGTGGGCGATGGTGGGGGCCGGCGGTCCGGGCAGACCGAGGGCGGCCGCGTAGGCCGGTGAGCCGGCGAGGCCGCCCTCCGGCACCACGACGGTGCCGCCGGCGCCTGCGATCCAGCCCGTCAGCTGCGCGAAGGCCCGCGCCGCGTCGTCGGGGATCGGTCCCGCTGACAGCAGACCCAGGCGCAGATCGGCGAGACCGGCCTCCGTCGACGGGGGCGCCCCGAGTCCATCCAGCCGCTGCGCGAACCACTCCTCGACGCGCTCCAGCACACGCTCGATGCCGCCGTCGAGCTGGACGCTGGCGAAGCCGTAGCGGCCGCCGTCGATCCCCGCCTCGTCGAGGGCGGCGCGCATGTAGTCGTTGTGGGTCTTCTCGCAGCCGTGCTCCAGCAGCAGGGCGAGGGCCACCGACGGATGGGTGAGGTACCCGAGCAGCGTACGGCGGTAGATCTCCTCGCTTGACCCGCCCGAGACGCCGCAGCCCTCGGTGTGGACCAGGGCCGCGAAGCGGGAGATTCCCGCCGGGGACCCCAGGCCCGCCGCGTTGAGGCGCTCGGCCGCCATGCGCGCCACCTGTCCCGAGCACAGGCTCGTGGGCAGCACCAGGCCCAGGCGGTCGAGGGCGAGGCCGTCGCCGGTGTACAGGGCCTCGAAGGAGGCCGCCGGCGGCGCCGGGGACCGGACCGCCAGGGGCTCGCCGCCGGGGGCCGGGGCCGACTGCAGCTCCGCCAGCCGGCCGGCGTCGCGCTGGGGCCAGTCGCGCCAGATCGACACCTGCGAGTGGCCCGCCTGCTCTCCCCTGGAGCGGCGGCCCGAGGAGATCTCGAGGGTGAAATCGAAGAGGGCCTGTCCCAGGGCGTCCATGGGCGCGCCGTCCTGGTAGGCGCCGGCGTTGACGTCCATGTCCTCTTCGAGCAGCTCGAAGCGCGGCGTGGTGGTGACGATCTTCACCGTCGGCACGAAGGGGAAGTTGGTGATCGAGCCGTTGCCGGTGACGAAGTAGATCAAGTTGCAGCCCGAGGCCACCTGCCCGGCGACCGACTCCAGGTCGTTGCCCGGCGAGTCCATGAACCAGAAGCCGCCGGCGGGGATCGGCTCGGAGTACTCCAGGCAGCCCTCGAGGGGCACCTCGGGATGGCGCTTCATGGCGGCGCCGATCGACTTCAGGACGATGTTGTAGAGCCCGCGGTACTTGTTGCCCCCCGATGGATTGGCCTCGGCCGACTCGCCGTGCCAGGCGACGCGCTCCTCGAAGCGCCGCACCATCTCCAGGAAGCGCCGGGCCGTGGCCGAGTCGCGCACCCGGTGGAGCACGTACGGCTCCGCCCCGATGAGCTCGTCCGTCTCGGCCAGATTGGCGGCCCCCCCGGCGCGGATCAGCTCGCGAGCCGCCCAGGCCGCCAGGGGATTGCCGGAGACGCCGGAGAAGGCGTCGGATCCGCCGCACTGCAGGGCCAGCCGCAGCCGCGACGCCGGAAGCTCGACCCGCCGCTGCCGCGACAGGCTCTCGGTCCAGCCGCGGGCCAGCCGTTCCCCCTCGTCGAGAGAGTGGTCGAACCCGCCCTCCAGGGAGAGGAACCGATGGGGCACCTCGTCGATGGGCAGGCCCTCGCTGCGCAGGTATCCGGCCAGCAGCCGGTTGGGCACCGCCTCGGAGCCGTAGTCCACGGCGAGCAGGGCCCCCACGTTGGGGTGCACGGCGAAGCCGGCCAGGGTGCGCAGCAGCAGGTCCCGGTTGTTGGGGGTCCCGGCGCCGCCCCCCTCGGTGTGGGCCACCGCCACGACACCGTCGAAGCCATCGGTGGTCGGCGTGTCCGCCAGGCGCCGGGCCAGCAGGCGCGCATAGGCGGCGGTGCGCGAGCTGGTTCCCATGATGACGACGTAGTTGCGCGTCCCCGCCCCGCGGGGCCCCCGGTCGAAGCCGCGGAAGGTGGGTGGATCGGGGTTCAGGGGAAGCGGTGGGGCGGGCTCGAAGGCGGCCTCGTCGAGGACGTAGGGGGTGATCCGGTCCTCGAAGTTGGCCGCCGCCGGCAGCGCGAAGTCGAGGCGGCGGCCCCCCAGGGCCTCGAGCATCCCCGCGTTGCACACGTAGTCGCCGGGGTCGATGTCGCGGGTGGCGGCGCCGAAGGGCAGGCCCCAGGAGAGCAGCTCCCGCCCCCGGGGGATCGGGGCCACGGCGAAGCGGTGGCCCTCCATGAGCGTGTGGGAGAGGGTGATCTCCCCCTCCGTGGTGCCCACCCGGGTGCCGGCTTCGAGTCTTCGCGTGGCGATGCCCACGTTGTCGCCCGGGGCCGGGAGGCGGGCGACCTCCGCGAACTCGAAGGCGCTCACGAGCCCGGGCCGTCGAAGAGGCGGAAGTGGCCCTCGTCGATTCGCCCCGCCTGATGGGCGAGCACGGCATCGGCCACCTCGATGGCCATCCTCGACTCGAGGGTGACCCCGGCGCGCACCCCCACGCACGGATCGTGGCGCCCCTTGTTCAGCCGGAACTCGATCTCCTCCAGGTTCTTGCGCACCGAGTCCTGGGGCCGGGCGATGGTCGCCGTGGGCTTGAAGCCGACGCGGAAGACCAGGGGGCTGCCGGTGGTGATCCCGCCGATGAGGCCGCCGTGGTGGTTGCTCTGGTACCCGCCCGACCGGATCGGATCGTTGTTGGCGCTGCCCCGCCGCTCCACCACGTCCCGCCCGGAGCCCATCTCGCAGGACTGCACCGCGTGCAGCCCGCCGAGGGAACCCATGAGGCGCAGCTTGAGGCTGTCGTAGAGGGGCTCCCCGACCAGGGGGGGCACGTTGACGGCCACGATCTCCAGGGCGGCGCCGACCGAGTCGCCCTCCTTGCGGGCCGCCTCGATCAGCCGCGCCGCTTCGGCCGCGAAGCCGGCGTCGATGGTTCGCAGCTCCGGCTCCTCCAGGCGCGCCTCCAGGGCCGCCGCCTCGTCGGCGCTGAGGCGCCCGTCGGCGGCCGAGTCGGCCAGCCGCTCCCCGGACTCGATCTCCCCCACCTGGCAGATGGAGCTGTAGAAGGCGGTGCCGAAGCGCTCGGCGAGGAACCGCCGCGCCACGGCGCCGCCGATGACGTCGGAGATCGTCGACCGGTAGCTGGAGCGGCCGCCGCCGCGGGGGTCCGTGTGGCCCCCGGACTTGTGGTGCTTCACCAGATCGGTGTGCCCCGGCCGCACGTCCCCGGCCGGGCCGAGGAACTGCGCGTAGTCGGCGGAGCGCTTGGCGGCGGAAAGGACGATGGCGGCGATCGGCTCGCCGGTGGTGCGGCCGCGCTCGTAGCCCGGCGTGCGGGTCTCCTCGCCGCCGACGCGGGTGGCCACCTCGGCGCCGCCGAGCAGGGCGTCGTGGTCGCCGTCGTAGAGGCCGGAGAGGAGGACCACCTTGTCCCCCTCCCGGCGCGGGGTGCCGAGCTTGTTGCTGCCCGGGCGCCGCCGGTCGAGCAGGGCCTGGATCCCGGCGCGGGACAGGGGCACGCCCGCCGGGCACCCGAAGACGATGGTGGTGATGCCGGGTCCGTGGGACTCGCCGGCGCCGGCGACGGCGAAATGGGCTCCCCCGAGGATTTCCACTTGGCTGCTCTCGACGATGGTGGGTAGCGCCCTCAACGGCGGCGCAACCCTGGCAATCTAACCGCCGGAGCTGCTGCCGGCAACGGCGCCGATTGGCGTAAGTCCCGTGCCTGTCAGGGTTTACTGCACTCCATCGGAAGCTCGGACGAAGCCCTCCGGGAGCCGCGCCGGATGAATGGGGCCGGCGTGCGGGACCGCCGGGCTCATGGCGCGGGCTCTCCCGTGAGCCTCTCCAGGTCGGCCTCGGCCAGGGCCAGGTCGTAGCGCGTGTTGACGCGGTTGTTGCGCGCCGAGGTGAGGCCCACCTGGGCGTCGAGCACCTCCAGGAGCCGGCCCTTGCCCACCCGGTAGCGTTCCTCCGCCAGGTGCAGGTCCTCGGCCGCCAGCTCCGTCGTGCGCCGGGCGATCCGCAGGATGCGGCCGAGGCGCACCAGCTCCAGGTAGGTCGTCTCCACCGCGAGGGCCAGGTCGCGCTCCTGCTGCTCCAGGCCCAGACGCGCCGACTCCAGGCTCGAGCGGGCGCGGTCCACGTCGGCGCCGCGCAGGCCGCCATCGAAGAGCTGGTAGGTGAGGCTCATCCCGGCGTTGAGGCGGTAGTTCTGGTCGAGGTCGCCGTAGACCCGCTCGAAGACCTCGTTGTTGCGGCTGTAGCTGACGTTGGCCGACAGCCGCGGATGCCAGGCCGCCCGCCGGGCCTTCAGGTTCATCTCCGCCGAGGACCGGTTCCGCCGCGCCTGCTCCAGGCCGGGGTTCGACCTCTTCGCCCGGGTCACCAGCCCGGCCATCGTCTCCGCCTCGGCGGTCTCCGGCGGCAGGGCCGGGTCCCCGGCGAGGGGAACCGTCTCCAGCGGCGCCGACAGGCCCCGCCCGAGCACGTGGTTCAGCGACGCCCGCGCCAGCTGGACCTGCTGCTCGGCGTTGATCAGGTCGGCCCGGGCGTTGTCGGCGGCCACCTGCAGGCGCAGCAGGTCCACCCGGGTGCCGGCCCCCACCTCGAGCCGGATCTCGGCCTCCTCCTGCCGCTTCAGGCTCAGCTTCAGGGCCTCCTCCTGCACCTCCACCAGCTCCTGGGCCTTGAGCAGGGCGTAGTAGCGCTGCTTCACCTGGTAGAGGACGTCGGCCCGGCCGGAGCGCAGGCCCAGCTCCGCGGCGGCCAGGCCCTCCCGGGCGCCGCGGTGGCCCCATCGGCGGGCGCCGCCGTCCCAGAGGGTGTGCCCGACTCCGGCGCTGAAGGAGTAGGAGCTGCGGTCGATGGCGGGGATCCGGGTCCGCTCCTCGGCGAAGAGGCGCTCCCCCGTCTCGGGGTCGATCTGGCCGGTGGGGTTCTCCTGGATGCGCAGGGACGGCCCGGTGCGCGAGCGCCCGAGGTTCACCAGCGTCGTGCTCAGCGACGGCAGGCGCTGGGCCCGCGCCGAGGCGACGTCGGCCTCCGAGCGCAGGACCTGCTGCTCGGCCTGCAGGACCTGGGTGTTGCCGTCGAGGGCGAGGTCGATGCACTGCTCGAGGGACAGCGTCTCGGCCGGCAGCGCCGCGGCCGAAGCGAGAAGCAGGAAGGCGGCTGATCGGGGGATCCGGTTCATCGACTGCGTGGCTCCATGGTGGGGTTGGAGGCGCGCATCACGCGGCGCGCCCAGAGGCTGAGGTCGTCGAGCAGGGAGTAGAGGGTCGGGGCCAGCAGCAGGGTCAGCAAGGTGGAGGTGGCCAGCCCGCTGACCACCACAAGGCCGATCGGCCCCCAGCGCCGGGCGAAGCCCTCGGCCGTGCCGTAGACCATGGGCAGCACGAGGGGCATCAGGTTGAGGATCGTCGTGCCCGCCGTCATCAGGATCGGCCGCATGCGGTTCTGCCCGCCCCTCAGGATCGCCGCCCGCCGGGCCATCCCCTCGCGCCGGTACTGGTTGATGTGATCGATGAGGACGATGCCGTTGTTGACGACGATGCCGAAGAGGATCAGCAGGCCGAGCATGGCGTTGGGGTCGAAGGCGACGTCGAGGCCCCACAGGGCGGCGGAGACGCCGATGAGCGAGAAGGGGATGGCGAACATGATGGTGAAGGGGTGGACCAGGGACTCGAAGAGAGAGGCCATGATCAGGTAGATCAGGAGGATGGCGAAGAGCAGGGTGAACAGGTTGCCCTCCGTGTCCTGGGCGTCCCAGCGGGCGGCGCGCCCGAGCTGCCACGAGTACCCCGGCGGCAGGGCCATCTCGTCCATCATCGCCTGCACCTGCGGGTTGAGCTGGTACGCGGCCTGCCGGCTGGTGGTGTTGGCGAAGACGTTCAGCGTCTGCTGGCGGTCCTCCCGCTGCAGGCTCCGGGGGGCCTCGGCGTGGGTGAAGTCGGCCAGGGCGGCCAACTGCACCGGCGTCCCGTCCTGCCCCTCGAAGGCCGTGTTCTTCAGTTGTTCGAGGTTGGCCCGGTCCTCCTCCTCCAGCTGCAGGACCACGCCGATCTCGCGCTCCGGCGCCTTGAAGCTGGTGGTGCGCCGCGTCCCGAGGGCGGTGGAGATGGTGGAGGCCACCTCCCGCGGCGACAGGCCGTATCCCAGGGCCTGCTCGCGGTCGACGGAGACCTGGATCTCCTCATCCCCCTCCTGCAGGTCGGTGTCGACGCTGGTGACCCCCGGCAGCCGGGTGAGCCGCGCCTGCACGTCCTCGGCCAGCACCGCCAGCACCGCCGGATCGATCCCCTTGAGCTGCACCTCCACGCCCAGGAGGTTGCCCGCCCAGCTGCGCGTCCTCCCCATCTTGTAGGTGACGCCCGCCATCTCCGGCAGCCGGCGTCGGATCGCCTGCTGCGCCTCCATCGTCGTCAGGTGGCCCTCGTCGGCGTCGACGAGCCGCGCCCGGAGCCTGCTGTTCCGCTGCCGGATCCGGGTGGACAGGGTCTCCAGGTCCAGCTCTTCGGCGTGGGCCAGCAGGTCCTGCTCGATGCGGCCCATGAGGGAGTCCACCCCCCCGAGGCTGAAGCTGCGCTCGGTCTCCACGGTGATGTCGACGCGTCGCTCCGAGGGCCAGCGCATGCCCTGCTGCTCGATGTTGAGGAACATCCAGACGCCGCCGCCCATCATGGCCAGGGCCACGGCCAGGGTCACGGCCCGGTGATCGAGGGTCCAGTCCAGCAGCCGCACGTAGGAGGCGCGCATGCCGTGGCGCCGGAAGTGCCGCAGCAGGGCGGCCACCGCCAGCAGGACGGCGCCGAGGGTGGCCGCCGTGGTCCACTCCATGTCGAGGGTGGTCTGCAGGACCCGGGCGCCCGTGGTGCGGCCCCAGGCCGCCAGGCTCTCCAGGCCGATGGTCTGGAGCTTCCAGGCCAGGGCCGCGACCAGGGCGGCGGCGACGCCGATCTTCAGCCGCCGGTCGTGGCGCGCGGCCCCGGGCCGGAACAGCCGGGACGCGGCCAGGGGGATGACGGCCAGGGCCACGACGGTGGAGACGCCCACGGCCAGGCAGATGGTCAGCCCCGCGTCGCCCATGAAGCGCACCATCCGCGAGGAGCCCGAGCCGAGGAAGAAGAAGGGGATGAAGACGCACATGGTGGTCAGCGCCGAGGCGAGGACGGCCATGCCCACCTCGCGGGTGCCGGAGACGGCCGCCTCCACGGGGCCGGCGCCCTCCTCCTCGCGGCGCCGGAAGATCGACTCGAGGGTGACCACCGCCGGGTCGACGAGCATGCCCACCGCCAGCATGAGCCCCACCATGGAGACCATGTTGAGGGTGATGGCCGAGTCGAAGAGCTCCCGGGCGACGTAGATCCCGGTGAAGACGCAGCAGACCGAGGCGGGAATGGCCACGGCGATGGCGATGGTGCTGCGGATGCTGCGCAGGAAGAGGAAGATGATGCCCACCGCCAGCAGGCTGCCGAGCAGCGCCGTGTCCTTGAGCTTGGTGAGCTCCGCCAGGATCTGCTCCGCCCGGTCGCGGGTGATGTTGATGTCGAGCACACCCTCGTAGCCGTCGACGATTCCCTCCAGGGCGGCGCGCACCTCCAGGGCGACGTCCACGGTGTTGTCGGTGGCGACCTTGTAGATCTCCACCTCCACGGCCTCCCGTCCGTTGAGGCGCTCGAAGGAGGTGCGCTCCGGGTACTCGTAGCTCACCTCGCCGAGGTCGCTCAGGCGCAGGTTCCGTCCGGCCAGGGGCAGGTCGCCGATCTCCCGCGGGTCCTGGAACTCGCCGCGGACGCGGGCCAGGTAGCGGCGCCCGGCGTGGTCGACCCGCCCCAGGGAGACGTCGAGGTTGCCGGCCCGCAGCTGGCCGGCGAGGGAGGGCAGGGAGACGTCGTGGGCCTGCAGCCGCTGCTGGTCCAGCTCGATGATCAGCTGCTTCTCCTGGAGGCCGTCGATCTCGACGTTGGCCACGCCGTCGATGCGCAGCACCCGCGGCTCGACGACGTCCCGCACGATGTCGAAGAGGCGCTCGTCGGCGCCCTTCCAGGCGAGGTCGGCCTCGAGGACCGGGTAGGCCTCGTTGTTCCAGCGGAAGAGGGAGACGCGGTCCACGTCGGGGGGCAGCAGGCCCCGCACCTGGTCGACGCGGTCGCGGACCTCCATCACCGCCAGGTCCATGTCGGTGCCGGCCTTGAACTCAACCCTCACGCTCGACGAGTTGCCCCCGGAGCTGGAGCTGAGGCGCTCGATGTTGCCGAGCATGGCCAGGGACTGCTCCAGGGGGACGGTGATCTCCCGCTCGATCTCCTCCGGGGAGGCCGACGGGTACGAGACCCGGACGTTCACGGAGGAGGAGGTCATCGTCGGGTAGGCCTCCATGGGGATCCGCGTGAAGCAGACCACGCCGAGGACGACCGTGGAGACGGTGATCATGGCCAGGGTCACGGGCCGTTCGACGGCTAGGCGGGCGAGTCTCATGCCGGCGACCTGTCGAGAAGGGTGTAGACCACCGGGACGACGACCAGGGTCAGCACCGTCGACAGCAGCAGTCCGCCGATGACGGTGATCGCCATGGGGGCCCGGACCTCGGCGCCCTCGCCGATGCCCAGGGCCATGGGCAGCAGGGCCAGGACCGTGGTCGAGGTGGTCATCAGGATCGGCCGGAAGCGCAGCCGTCCGGCCTCGAGGACCGCCTCGAGCCGGGGCAGCCCGTCCCGGCGCCGCAGGGTGTTGACGTAGTCCACCAGGACGATGGCGTTGTTCACCACGATGCCCGCCAGCATGATCAGCCCGATGAGGACGACGACGCTCACCGTTTCGTCGGCGGCCATCAGCGCCAGCAGGCTGCCCACCAGGCCGAGGGGGATGGTGAACATGATCACCAGGGGGTGGAGGAAGGACTCGAACTGCGAGGCCATCACCAGGTAGACGAGGAAGACCGCCAGCAGGAGAGCGAACCTCATGCTGTCGAAGGACCTCACCATCTCCTCGTTCTGGCCGCCCATGGAGATCTCGAACCCTTCCGGCAGCGAGATCCCGGCGGCCAGGGTCTCGATCTCCTCCACGGCGCTGCCCAGGTCGAGGCCGGCCAGGTTGGCGGTGATCAGCACCACCCGCTCCTGGTCGAGGCGGCGGATCTCGGCCGGTCCCTCGACCACGGCCAGGTCGGCCACCGACTCGAGGGAGACGGGCACCGGGTAGCTCGGGGGGCTGATCACGAGGCGCTGCAGGTCCTCCAGGGAGCGCCGCTCCTCCTCCACGGCCCGCACCCGCACGTCGATGTGGCGGTCCCGCCGGATGACCTCGGTGGAGACCAGTCCCTGCAGCTGGTTGCGGAGCAGGTCGCCGGCGCCCTGGATGGTGGTGCCCAGCTCGGCGATGCGCTCGCGGTGGAAGACGACCTGGATCTCCGGCTGGCCGCCCTCGGCGCTCGACTTGACGTCCACCAGGCCCGGTATGGCGCGCATGCCCGAGGCCAGCTCGGCGGCGACGGAGGTCAGGGTCTCCAGGTTGCGGCCCGTCACCTCGACCTCGACCGGGGAGCGGAGGGAGAAGTAGGAAGGCCGCGAGAGCGTGTGGTCGAGGTCGGGCACGCCGGCCAGCAGCCGGTGGACCCGGTCCATGACCAGCTCCTCGGACCGCTCCCCCCCGGGCGCCAGGCGCACGAAGAGCTGGGCCAGATTCTCCTTCTTCTCGTCGGCGAAGCCCCCGGTCTGGCCGCTGGCGCCGATCTGGCTGAAGACGGTGGCCACGCCCGGCAGCTCGCGCACCTGCGTGTCGAGGCGGGTCACCATCTCCGCCGTCCGCTCCAGGGGCGTGCCGGCGGGCCACTCGAGGTCGACGAGGAACTCCCCCTGGCTCATCTCCGGGATCAGCTCGACGCCGAGGGTGCGCGCCTGGAAGAGCACCCCGGCCGACAGGGCCGCGAAGACGGCGAGGGAGACGGCGCGGTGGCGCAGGCACCAGCCCAGGGCCCGGGGGTAGAAGCCGGCGGCGGCGCCGTAGCCTGATTCGAAGAGCCAGAAGAGCGGGGTGAGCAGCGTCGCCAGCCCACGGCCGAGGCCCTGGAGCATCGCCCCGAGGGCCCGCAGCAGGGCGGCGGGTCCCCGGACGGCGGCCCCGTCGCCGCGGCCCTCCTCCTCGGCCGTCAGCGGGCGCAGGCTCAGGGAGGCGAGCATGGGGATCAGCATCAGCGCCACCAGGAGGGCGGCCGCGAGGGAGAAGGTCACGGTCAGCGCCTGGTCGCGGAAGAGCTGTCCGGCCACGCCCTCGACGAAGACGATGGGCACGAAGACGCAGATCGTCGTCAGGGTGGCGGCGATCACGGCGGATCCGACCTCGCCGGCGCCGAGGCGCGCCGCCTCCAGCGCCGAACGGCCCTGCTCGCGGTGGCGCTGCACGTTCTCCAGGACGACGATGGAGCTGTCCACGAGCATGCCCACGCCCAGGGCGAGCCCGCCGAGGGACATGATGTTCAGGCTCACGCCGGTGGCGTACATGAGGAAGAAGGTGGCCGCCACCGAGATCGGGATCGACAGGCTGATGATCGCCGTGCTCTGGAGATGGCGCAGGAAGAGGAAGAGGATGACGATCGCCAGCAGGCCGCCGATGACGGCCGTCTTCAGGACCTCGTCCACCGACTGGGAGATGAACCGCGCCTGGTCGACGACGATCTCCACCTCGGCGTCGCCCAGCAGGTCGCCGAAGCGGGCCTGGAACTCCTCCAGGCGTTCGCGCACCGCCGCCGAGACGCTCACCGTGTTGGCGTCGCCCTCCTTGAAGACGGCGATCTCCACGCCCTCCCGGCCGTCGATGCGGGTCACCACGTCGCGCTCCTCGTGGCCGCGCACCACGCGTCCCACGTCGGCCAGCTTCACCGGGGCCCCCTCGACCCGGGCGATGACGATCTGCTCGATGTCGGCGGGCCCCGTGAGCTCGTTCAGGGTGCGCACCAGGAACTCCGCCTCGCCGTCCTTCAGCAGGCCCCCCGTGAGGTTCACGTTCTCCGCCGCCAGGCGCTGGGTCACCTGGCTGATGGGGATGCCGAGGCTGGCCAGGCGCCGGGTCTCCAGCTCGACCTGGATCTCCTCCTCGAGCCCGCCCTCAACGCGCACCGCCGCCACGCCCTCGAGGCTCTCGAGGTCCAGGCGCACGCGGTCCTCGGCGACCCGGCGCAGCTCCATGAGGCTGGTGCCGCCGTAGAGGGCGATGCGCATGATCGGGTCGAGGGAGGGGTCGAAGCGCAGCAGGATGGGGCTGCCCGCCTCCTGGGGCAGGTTCACGAGGTCGAGCTTCTCCCGCAGGTCGAGGGAGGCGAAGTCCATGTCGGTGCCCCACTCGAACTCGACGATCACGTCGGACAGCCCCGGCCGCGAGACGGAGCTGACGCGCACGACGCGGCTGACCACGCCCACCAGCCCTTCGATCGGCTCCGAGATCAGCCGCTCGATCTCGGCCGGGGCGGTGCCCGGGTACTCGGTGCGGATGGTGATCGTGGGATAGGTGATGTCGGGCAGCAGGTTCACCGACAGACGCGAGAACCCCACCATGCCGAAGGCGGCCACGGCGACCATGATCATGGCCACCGTCACCCGCCGGGTGGTAGAGAAATCGACGAGCTTCACCGCCCGCCCCCGCGGGATCCGCCGCCCCCGGAACCCCGGCCTTCGCCGCGGCGGCGCCAGTCGCCGCCGCCACCCTCGGCGAGGCGCGCCTTCATCTGCCCGTACCGCTGCACCGCCTGCTCCTCGGTCAGCCCCCGGCCCATGGCGCGGGCCACGAAGGCGGCCGAGTCGGGCGGGGCTCCGCGCCCTCCGGGCCCCGCCGCCGCCTCGGGGCCCGGAGGAGCGCCGGACCCGGCGGTATCGCCCGCCGCAGCCGCCTCACCGGCCTCGCCCACGACCCGCACCACGGCGCCGTCCTTGAGGCCCTCGTGGCCGACGGTGATCACCCGGTCGCCGTCGGTCAGGCCCGAGAGCACCTCGATGCGGTCGCCGTCGGCGTATCCCAGCTCCACCCGCAGCCGCCTCGCCTGGCCGTCGCGCACGGCGAAGACGTCGTCCTGGTCGGTCTCCAGGACCAGGGCCTTCTTGGGGATGATCAGGGCCCGGTCGTGGACCTCCGTGATGATGCGCACGGAGGCGAACATCCCGGGGCGCAGGCCCTCGGCCGGAGGGATGTCGAGGGTCACCTTGACGGTGCCGCTCGCCGGGTCGACGCCGGGGTTGATGCGGCGCACGCTGGCGGGGAAGACCTGCCCCGGCAGGGCGTCGATCATCACCCGCGCCGGTTGGCCCGCGTGGATCTGGCTCATGCGCTTCTCGGGCACCTGGATGCGGGCCTGCAGGGGATCGAGGTCGGCCACCGAGAACAGGACTTCGTTGGCCCGCACCAGGTCGCCCTGCTCCACCTGGCGCAGCATGACGATGCCGTCGATGGGGGCCCGGATGTCGGTGTACTCCAGGCTCAACTGGGCCTCGCGCAGGGCCACCGCGGCGTTCTCGAGCTGGTTGCCGGCGCTCTCGAACTCCTCCTGGCTCACCAGCTGCTGCCCGTGCAGGGCCTCGATACGCTCCTTGGCGGACCGCGCCTGGGCCAGGGCCACCTCCGCCTGCCTCACCCGGAGGCTGGCCTCCTCCTTCTCCAGGTGCAGGAGGATCTGCCCCTCCTCGACGAGATCGCCCTCCTCGGCCCGCAGGCGCTCGGCCAGCCCCTGGGCCCGCGACACGACCTCCACCCAGCGCTCGGCCTGGAGGCGGGCGTGGGTCTCCACGTAGCTGGTGATCTCGCCGCGCTCGACCGCCTGGGTGCGCACCGGCAGGGCCGCCTCACCACCCGGCCGGCCGCCTCCGCGGCCCGGCCATCCTCCGCCTCCCTCCTCGTCGCCCCCGCAGGAGGCGAGCACCGCCGCCGCGATTCCGGTGATCCATCCTCTCACGACTCATCTCCTCGACTCGGTTCCTTGCCCACGCCGTGCAGGAACACGCGCACGACCTCGGACACGATCTGGTCGGGCCCCAGGCCCTGCTCGTTGGACCGGATGCAGGAGCGGATCATTCCGAGCAGGATCTGGGCGTCCGTGTTCAGGTGGGGCACGGCGAAGGCGCCCCGCTCCTCGCCGTAGCGCAGGACCTGGGCGACGGCGTCGACCAGCTGCTCCCGCTGCACCTTCCACCGCCGCCGGTGTTCCCGCCGCCGGGCGGCCTCGCTCTCGTCCCGCCACATGAGCCGGAAGAGGAACCGGTTGCGGCTCATGTATCCCACCACGGCGCGCACCGCGTGCTCCAGGCGGTCCACCGGGTCGGGGCTGGCCACCTCGCGGATCTGCCGCTGCAGCTCCTCGAAGCCCTCGGTGAGGACGGTGAGATAGAGGGATTCCTTGTCCGCGAAGTAGCGGTAGATCGTCCCCTTGGCGACCCCGGCCTCCTCGGCCACGTCCTCCATCAGGACCTCGTCGAAGCGGCCATCGGCGAAGAGCCGCTCGGCGGCCTCGAGGATCGCCCGGCGCCGTTCCTCCTGGGCGGGTGTCAGATCGGACGGCGATTCTGAGCCCGGCAAGGGAATCTCCATTCTGCGTCACGCACCCGGCCAAGGGATGACTGACCGGTCAGTTCAGTTCCCGGGAATGTGCGGGGGCGGCCTTGTTCTGTCAACGGCGGAAACGGTGGGAACCTCGGGTCCGCCCTCAGGCGACGCGGTAGCTGGAGGCCGTGTAGTGCAGGGTCTGGCCCACCTCGAGGGCGGCCACCCTGGTGCCGGCGGAGAGGAACTCGACCCCCCGGCGAAGCTCGTCGATGTCGGCGGGCTGGCCCATGGTCTCGCCGTAGTGGCAGGGGATCACCACGTCGGGCCGGATCAGGCTGGCGGCGCGGGCGGCCTCGCGGACGCCCATGGTGAACATGCCGCCCACGGGCAGGATCGCCACCTGGGGGCCGTGCATCTGGCCGATGAGCTGCATGTCGGAGAACAGGCAGGTGTCGGCCGAGTCGTAGATGGTGACGCCGTCGTCGAAGGAGAGGACGAAGCCGGCCACGGCCCCGTCGGGGCGGAAGTACTCGTCGTCCGAAGGCTCCCCCTTGGCCAGGCTCGGAGACATGGACAGGGAGTGGTGGGCCTGGGTCATGGTGAGGGTTACGTCCTTGATCTTCGTCGAGCCTCCCGGGTTCAGGGGCACGGCGGTGTCGCCGAGCTCGAGGCCGTGGGCCTCGGCCACCAGGCACATCTCGTAGCAGCCGACGAACTTCGCCTGCGTGCGCCTGCAGATCTCGAAGGAGTCGCCCACGTGGTCGTTGTGTCCGTGGGAGGCGATGACGATGTCCGCCTTGCGCACCTGCGAAACCCGCAGGCGGGCCGTGGGGTTGTCGTCGAGCCAGGCGTCGAAGTAGATCACGGTCCCCTCGCCCGACTCGAAGCGGAAAGAGGCGTGACCGAGGAAGGTGATCTTCGCGGATGCCATGTGTGATCCTCCGGGGGATAAGAGAAGGTGAAGGTCTGACCGCGGCCGCAATCGGAAGCCGCGGGGTACAAAGGTCTTCGCAGCCGCTTGGCCAGCCGGCGGAGACGATCCGCAGGCTATCCTCGTCAGGTGGGTTCCGGTTCGGTCTCCGATGGCCGCCAGGGCCCGAGTGCCGCGCCTTCGATGCGGGCCAGTCGGCGGTCGATGCTGGCCAGTTCGCGCCGCACCTCGGCAGACTCGCTGCGCAGCTCGCCGCGCAGGGTGTCGATGCGTTCGCAGGTGCGGTTGTGCAGCGACACCATCACCGCCAGCAGCGCCGCGAACAGGGTAGCGCCTACGGCGACGATGGCGATCAATTCGGGGGTCATGATCCCTTTCTCCAAGCATGCTTCCGCTGTCGCCCACCACCTTGTAGTCGAGGTCGATCCCGAGCACCGCGTTCGCACCCTTGGCCCGCGACTCTGGTCGTCAGGAGCACGGCACACCTCGTCGTGGTGGAGCCGCTGCGGGCAGTCAGCATGCGGCAGGGTGAAGTCGGCGGGAGAAAAAGTACCTCCGCAGGTGGCTGGTCAAGGGAGCCGGGGGTTGTCGGCGATGGTCATTCCGGCTCCGACCTTGGAGGGAGACGACTCTACGCTGCGAACTCCAGGACGTCCCTGTACTTCCCGTAGCAGGAGCGGCACGCGGGCTTGAGCAGAGTCGCCGCGTGCTCGCTTCCGCAAATGTGGCAATGCTTCTCCCTGGATGTCTTTTCCTTTCCGTTCCGTCGCCAGCTCGCGTAGCAGGGCCTGCAGTAGGGCTGAGCCGGGTTGGCCGGCAGGTCCCCTCGGCAGCGGATGCAGAACCCATGTTGCGGCTGTTCCATGGTCAATAGGGGTCCCTCTTCGGATTCCCGATCGATCTTTGCAGCCATCAACGGATGATCCTCACCTCTTATGACAACCTCACTTTGTTGCCGGATCCGTTCCGACTCCTCGAGTATACCGGAGTAGAGTTCGTGGTCCTTCTCTGCTGTTACGAGTATGCCCATCTCCCGGTTGTTGACCTGTGAGTAGTCATAGAGGTTCATCGAGGTCAGGAGGGCCTCGTTTTCATTGAAGTAGCACTTCGCGTGAAGGGTCTTGCAGTATCGCGTCGTGACAGAAGTCATCGATTCAAGCCAGGTTCTCTCGTCTTTGCGCAGCTCCTTCTTCTTCCCATACAAGACACATATGGGGATGCTCAAGGTGTCCTTTTCGCTGAGGAGCACCTTGAGACGATCATTTACCCTGAGATACGGGCTGACAATCACAATGAACTTCGTTGCTTTCTGGATTATCTCCTCAATCCGGGCTGTGATTGCTGCCGTAGCGAGTAGTTCTGCCATCTGGAGAGACTCCCTGTATCCAGAACTCAGTCAGTCTTGAAGGCCTCACGTCGACTCCCGCTGCCGGGTCGTCGAGGCGACCAGCCTGTCGACCTTGAGCACCTCGCCGGTATCGCGGTCGACCTGGCCGAACTCCAGGACCCCGGTGGGGCAGGACTCGACGCAGGCCGAGCAGCGGACGCACTCGGGGTCGGCCATGGGCAGCCCCTTGTTGGCGAAGTTCATGATGTCGATGCCCTGGTGGCAGACGGAGGTGCAGACGTTGCAGGAGATGCACTTCTTCTTGTCGGCCAGGATCCGGAAGCGGCTGAAGCGGGCGTACACGTGCATCAGCGCCGCCAGGGGGCAGGCGAAGCGGCACCAGACGCGGCCGCTGTACCAGAAGTAGGCGCCGTAGCCGACGACGCCGGCGAGCATCAGGTCGACGAGGTAGCTGTAGTTGAGGGGGACGCCGCCGAGGCTCCAGCCGTAGAGCAGCCCCTCGTGCACCTGCCGCAGGGCGGACCCCATGCCGCTCTCGGGCCAGACCCAGCCGACGACGCGGGTGGCCAGCAGCAGCAGGCAGATCGCCAGGATCGCCTGGCCGAGCATGTTCCAGCGGTTCCAGCGGGCCCCGTGCATCATCTTGTGCCGGTGGCCGTCGCCGAGGGTCTCGGCCAGGGCCCCGCAGGAGCAGATCCAGCCGCAGTAGGCGCCCTTGCCCCAGAAGTAGATGATCGCCGGGATGATGACGAAGGTCTGCACGAGGCTGACCGCCAGCCACGCCGCCAGGGGCTGGTGGGTGAAGACGTTCCACACGAAGAGGGGCCAGGCGAGGACGAAGCCGAAGGCGCGCCAGTACTCGCGGCCGTGGTCGTAGGAGACCTCGGGGAAGAAGGCGTCGGCGAAGCTCTTGCCGAAGCCGGCGTCGAACCAGCCGGCGTTGCCCATCCAGGGCAGCACGAAGTAGGGAAGCAGGAACAGGGGCAGGACCTGGAAGAGGGCGAGACTGGCCGTCTGCCACTTCACGTACGGCGTCGGCCGCCGCCGCACCCTCCGGTACCCGAAGACCACCACGAGGGCGCAGTAGGCGAGACTGTAGTGGAACCCGGGCTTGCCCAGGTTGAAGGCCATCAGCCCCCAGAGGCTGGCGGCGTGGGCGTCGGCGGCGGCCAGCAGGGACGGCACGTTGAAGGGGAACCAGCCGGCCTCCTTGAACCAGTTGGTCAGGGGGCCGCCGGCCTTCCAGTTGTAGAGGAACATGCAGAAGGCCATGAACAGGCCGAAGCCGGTCCACTCGCGCGGCCCCATCTCGCCGCGGATGCGCACTCCCGAGCGCCGGAAGAACTCCAGGGGCGCCTCGCGGCCGATCATGGTGAAGACGGCGTCGTTGCGCCGCTTCACCTCTTCGCCGCCGGCATCGGAGAGCGCCACCTCGTCCTCTCCGATGGCGAGGACCTTGGACGACATCATGAGATCGATCGATCCGGGGCGGCGCTCCTCCTCGAGGAAGGGGCCGCTCGAGGTGGTGACGCGTTCGGAGGTGGGCGTGTCCACCGAGACGTCCGCCATCGGATCGGCGGAGAGCGCCTCGAGGCGTTCCAGGTTCTCCGGCTTGGGCCGCGAGAACTCGGGCCGGCGATAGGAGAGGGTCACGCGGCCGCCGGCGGTGGCCACGGCGATGGCCGTCTCCATGGCGCTGTCGCCGCCGCCGACGACGAGCACGTCCTGGCCGGCGTAGTCCTTGGGATCGTGCAGCCGGTTGGAGACCTTGTCGAGGTCCTCGCCGGGGACGCCGAGCTGGCGGAAGTTCCCGGAGCGGCCGATGGCGACGACCACCCGGAGGGCCTGCAGGTCCTCGCCGTCGGGGATGACCACGGTGAAGCGGCCCTCCGACCGCTCGACCCGCTCCACCCGGGCCATGTGGGGCTCGATGCCGCGCTCCAGGGTCTGCTCCCGAAGCTCGGCCACCAGCGGCTCCTTGACCTCGGCCGCGAACTGCAGGTCCCCCGCCGGGGTCATCTCCCGGGGATAGGTGTAGATCGGCTTGCCCTTGGGGAAGTTGACGACCGTCGAGAAGGGCTCCGTGGCCTCGAGGATCCGGTACTTCAAGCCGGCCTCGCCCGCGGCCAGGGCCGCCGCCATCCCCGAGACGCCGGCGCCGACGATGACCACGTCCAGCACTTCGTCGCGGCCGGAGCCCGCGCGCTGCCGCTGGAACTCCTCGTCGTCGACGATGTCGGCGACGGCCAGGGCGCCGCTGTGGGAGGAGAACTTCAGCAGCGGGATGCCGGTCAGGTCGCCGACGATGTAGAGGCCGGGGACGTTGCTGCGGTAGCGGGCGTCGACCTCCGGCAGCTTCTCCACCGTGCCGGCGGGCCAGCGCTCGTGGAGCCAGCGCGCGTAGCGGTGGATCAGCGATGCCATGCCGGGCGCCGGCTCACCGGGCAAGCGTCATCGTCCGCTGCCGGGACAGGTCCCGGGCGGGCATCTCCAGGCGGTAGTGGTAGACGCCGCTGGCCACGGCGCGGCCGGACTCGTCGGTGGCGTCCCAGTCGACCACGTAGCGGCCGGCGCGCTGCCGGCCGTCGGCCAGGGTCCGAACCCGCTGGCCGAAGGCGTTGTAGATGGTGAGGGAAACCTCGCCGTCGGCCGGCAGGGCGAAGCGGATGCGGGTCTCCGGGTTGAAGGGGTTGGGGTAGTTCTGACCCAGGTCGAAGTCCCGGGGGACGGACTCGCCCTCGGGTTCCAGCACCGCCGTGTCCTCCGGCTCGTCGATGATCCCCCCCCCGCCCCAGACCGTGCTCTCCGGCCAGTAGGTGCTCCAGGCGAACCACATGGAGTAGTAGGCCGGCAGCTGGGTGAGCTGCTCGCCCTGGAGCGGTCCCTCGAGGGCGCGGCCCAGGAGGTCCCAGGTCGTGCCCGTCTCCACGTCGCGGAACTCCGGCAACGGGCCGGTGGCGTCTGCCTGGTAGAAGGTGAGGGTTCGTCCGTCGATCTCACGGCTGTAGGGAAGGGCGGTCTGGGAGTCCTCGTGGAAGACCACCAGCAGGGGCTCGCCGCCGAGCTCGTCGTTGACCACCGCCTCGGGCCCCATGTCCCCGAAGCCGTAGGCCCGCAGCTCGTCGCCCAGGCAGATGCCCAGGAACATCTCCTTTGGCTGGTACACGGAGAGGTCGGGGTTGTTGGTGGTCCAGTAGAAGAAGATGCGGTTGTGGTTGGTGCGGTAGTCGCCGTACGGATAGCTGTGGAAGAGGTCGGCATTGGCGTAGTAGCTCTGCTTGCCCGCGGAGTAGCGGTCGAGGCCGGTGCCGAAGAGGGCCACCTCGCTGTCGGGGTACATCCGTTTCCACATCTCGAAGGTCGTCACGATGGCGGGCAGCAACTCCAGCTGCTCGCCCTTGTAGTCGCCGTTGATGCCGGTGTAGATCATCTGCGGGTAGAGCGTGGTGTCGTCCCGGCGGTCGTACATGACCAGGTTGGAGTTGATCAGCAGACCCGAGACGCCGAACTCGATCTGGCTGCCGTCCTCGGCGGTGGCGTCGAAGACCTGGGGCGTCCCGGTGAGGGGGCACAAGGTCACGGAGACGTATCCGCCGCCGATCCGGTCGTTGATGATCTCGTGCCACCAGCCCAGGTTCTCGGGATAGGCTTTCACCTCGCCGCCGCGGACGACGCCGATGACCAGGTCCGTGTCGCGGACATACACGATCTGCGACGCCGGCGCGAAGTCCGGGTTGGTGACCGCGGGGATGCCGTCGATGGGTGGGCCGCCGGAACGCAGGTGCCCGGTCAGCTGGTCCAGGTTTTCGAAGGGGAAGGGGGCGCCGGCCCAGGCGGGCGCGGCGGCGAGCCAGCAGAGGATGGCGCAGCGGGTCAGGGTCTTCATGGGGCATCCGCTCCGTTCAAGGTTCGGACAAGGTAGGCAGAACCCGGGGGGGCCGCAGCCCGGGCTCAGTCGCCTATGGCCACCGCGATCGAGCCGACCACTTCCACCGGCAGCAGGCAGACCGCGTCGTCGCAGGCCTGGTAGCGGACGGAGGCGCGCAGGGCGCCGTTGGCCGCCGGTGCGTCCTCTTGGGCCGCAAGCCTCGACACCACCTCCACCCGGCCTTGCCAGACCTCCAGGGTGTCGGCCATGGAGGGGAAGGGCAGCGCCCGGGAGGGCGGGTACTCGACGTCGACCTGGCGCAGGGCCAGGGGGCCCGGGTTCACCGTGACCGTGGTCGGCACGAGACCGGCCGCGGCCGGGTTGGCGTTGACGTGCCAGCCCTCGGCGATTTCGAGACGTACGGTGAGACGGGCCGGTTCCCCGGGGGCCAGCCGCGGGGGATCGAGTGCGAAAGCCACCTTGACGATGGAATCCGCCGGCGCCGGCCTCTGTGAGGAGTCCGGGAGCGGGGCGGCGGATACCTCCGCGAGCGAGGGGTCCGCCGCCGTGAGTCGCAGCCAGGCCCGTATGGCCGTGATCATGTGCGCATGTCCCCCCGGCGCCGAGGCGACGCTGCCGCCGAAGGCCCGCATGCACTCCACCGCCACCTCCGTGTAGCGCTCCTCCCGGGTCGTCTCCCCCAGCTCCAGGAGCACCCGCGCGGCCACCGCGTTGGCCGACGGCAGGGCGCCGTCATAGGCAACCTTGCTGCGGGCGATCAGGTCCCGCCCGCCCGTGGTGAAGTAGAACCCGCCGCCGCCGTCGGCGTCGCGGAAGCGCGCGATCATGGCGTCGGCCACCGACCGCGCTTCGGCCAGCCACCGCGGCCGTCCGCCGGCCCGGTGCAGGGCCAGCAGGCCGTCGGCGAGGTGGGCATAGTCCTCCAGGTATCCGTCGTAGCGGGAAGCGCCGGCGCGGTGCACGCGGTACAACCCGCCGCCCTCGCGCAGGTGCTCCAGCACGAACCGAGCCGCCGCTTCGGCCTCGGCGATGGCGGCCTCGTCGCCGAGGATCGCTCCCGCCTCGGCGGCGGCGGCGATCATCATGCCGTTCCAGGCGGTGATCACCTTGTCGTCCAGCAGCGGATAGGCGCGCGACGGCCGGGCCTGGTGCAGGCGCCGGAGCGAGGCCTCCAGCGAGCTGCGCAAGGCTGTCTCCCCGACGCCGAGGGAGTCCGCCGCCGAATCGATGCCCGTCCGCTGGAACAGGGCGCCGCCCTCTCCTTCCGGCACCGGGGCCAGCCCGTACGCCGCCAGCAGGGTATCGGCCGCCGCGGACCCCAGGGCCTCGCGGACCCCCTCCTCCGTCCACGTGTAGTACTTGCCCTCCACGTGCTCGGACTCGGCGTCCAGGGCCGAGTAGTAGGCCCCGTCCTCCGAGGTCATCTCGCGGCGGACGTAGCGCAGGATCCCCTCGGACACCCGTCGCCAGCGCTCGTCCCCGGTGGACCGGTAGGCGCGGGCGTAGAGACGCAGCATCTGGGCCTGGTTGTAGAGCATCTTCTCGAAGTGGGGCACGCGCCAGCCGGCGTCGGTGGCGTAGCGGTGGAACCCGCCTCCCACGTGGTCGTGGATCCCGCCCCGGGCCATCGCCTCCAGGGAGTGGCCGAGGATGCGCCCCGCCTCCTCGTCCCCCTCCTCGGCGTGGACCTGCCGCAGCAGCTCCAGGCGCATGGTGGGCGGAAACTTGGGGGCCCCGCCGAAGCCGCCGTTCTCGCTGTCGTAGAGGGCCTTGAGCCGATCCACGGCCACCGCCGCCACGCCGGCCCCGGGCTCGCGCGGTTCCCCCGCCATCGCCTGGGCCTGGCGGATGCGCTCGGTCACTCTCGAGGCCACCTGCTCCACCTCCGGCCGGCGTTCGGCCCAGGCGGTGCGCAGCTCCTCCAGGACCCGCGGGAAGCCGGGCCGCCCGGGGAGGTCCCGCGGCGGGAAGTAGGTGCCGGCGAAGAACGGCTCCAGCGCGGGGGTGAGGAAGACCGAGTTGGGCCAGCCTCCGTGCCGGGCCAGGATCTGCGTCGCCGTCATGTAGATCGCGTCCAGGTCGGGGCGCTCCTCGCGGTCGATCTTGATGTTGACGAACCCCTCGTTCATCTGCGCCGCGATCTCCGGGTCGGAGAACACCTCGCGCTCCATGACGTGGCACCAGTAGCAGGTGGAGTAGCCCACGGAGAGGAAGATCGGCCGGTCCTCCCGGCGGGCGAGGGCCAGCGCCTCCGGACCCCAGGGGTACCAGTCGACGGGGTTGCCGGCGTGCAGCAGCAGGTAGGGGCTGGTCTCGGCGGCCAGCCGGTTGGAGGGGGCGGTCGAGGGCCCGGAAGAGCCCTCGCAGGCGGTGGCGAAAGCGGCCGCGAGAAGCGCCGCCCGGGCGGTCACCGGACGGCGACGGCCTCGCTGCGCAGCATCTGGCGGGTCGTGTCGAGGACGTAGTCCACGTCGTCGAGGGTGACGTGGCGGTTGGTCACCAGCCGCACCCGGGTGGGGGGGCGCGGATTGCACTTGATGCCGCGCGCCAGCCACCGGTCGATGAGGTCGGCCGTCGACCAGCCCAGCCCGCCCACGTCGACCATGAGGATGTTCGTCGGCCGCGGGGCCCGCACCGCGGACACGCCTTCGATGGCGGCCAGGCCATCGGCCAGGGACCGCGCCGTCTCGTGGTCCTCGGCGAGGCGGTCGACCATGGTCTCGAGGGCGACGATGCCGGCGGCGGCCATGATGCCGGCCTGGCGCATGGCGCCCCCGAGGCGCTTGCGGGCGCGGTAGGCCTCTTCGATGAAGGCGCGGGAGCCGCACAGGACCGAGCCGACGGGCGCGCTCAGGCCCTTGGAGACGCAGAACGTCACCGAGTCGACGTGGGCGGTCAGCTCCTTCGCGTCGACGCCGAGGGCGACGGCGGCGTTGAACAGGCGGGCGCCGTCGAGGTGGATCCGCAGGCCGTGGTCGCGGGCGGCCAGGGCCACCTCGGCCGTCTCCTCGGGGGTCCACACGGCGCCGGCGGCGTTGTTGTGGGTGTTCTCCAGGCACAGGAGGCTGGTCTTGGGAAAGTGCGGGTTCGGAGGCCGCAGGACGGCCTCGAACTGCTCGGCCGTGAAGATGCCCTGGTCGCCGCGCACCGGGCGCGTCGCCAGGCCGGCGATGCTGGAGTAGGCGCCCGCCTCCCAGCAGTAGAGGTGGGCCAGTTCCTCGACCACCATCTCATCGCCGTAGCGGGTGTGGGCCAGCAGGGCGGCGGTGTTGGCCATGGTGCCCGAGGGCAGGAACAGCCCCGCCTCCTTCCCCATGAGCTCGGCGCCCAGCTCCTGAAGGCGCTGCACGGTGGGGTCCTCGCCGTAGACGTCGTCGCCGACGTCGGCGTGGTGCATCGCCTCCCACATCTCGTCGGTGGGACGGGTGATCGTGTCGCTGCGCAGGTCGACGGTGCGGTCCATGTCCGGTGTTGGCTCCCTCGGCCGGTCCTTTCTTATCCTCTCACGCCGCCGGGCCCCCGACGGCCCGAAAAACCTAACCGAGCCGGAGAAGATTGTCGAATGGCCTTTCCCTCCCATGGACTCGCCCACCGCTCCACGGTAACCGGACGCCGCGGTCTCGTGGCCGCGGCCCATCCACTGGCCTCCCTGGCGGGGGTCCGCATCCTGCTGGAAGGGGGCAACGCCATCGACGCGGCCGTGGCCACCGCCGCCGCCCTCAACGTGGTCGAGCCGTACATGTCGGGCATCGGCGGCGTCGGCTACATGCACATCTACTCGGCCCGCGAAGGCGAGCACAAGGTCTGCGACTACGTGGGCCTGACGCCGGCCGCCGCCGACCTCTCCCTCTACACCGAGCGCGGCCAGCAGTCACTCGGGCCCATGTCTCCTCTCGTCCCCGGCGCCTGCGCCGGCTGGATGGAGGCCCTGCGTCGTTACGGTTCCATGGACGCCGCCGCCGTCTTCGCTCCCGCCATCGAGCTGGCCGAGGGCGGCTTCCCGCTCACCGTCAAGAACGACTGGTTCTTCGAATCGTGCGCCGCGGGGCTGCGGCAGTTCCCGGAGTCGTCGAGGACCTACCTCGTGGACGGACGCAGCCCCGGTCCGGGGGGGGTCCTCGTGCAGCGGGACCTGGCGCAGACCTTCCGCACCGTCGCGGCGGAGGGCCCCGACGTCTTCTACGGCGGCGCCATCGGCGACGCCATCGCCGCCCACATGGCCGAGAGCGGAGGCCTGCTCACCCGGGAAGACCTGGCCGCCAACCAGCCAGCCTGGCTCGATCCCGTCGGCGTCGGCTACCGCGGCTGGACGATCTACGCGCCGCCGCCGCCCTGCCAGGCCGTGCAGTACCTGGAAACCCTCAAGATCCTCGAGGGTTTCGACATCGGCGCCATGGGCCACAACACGGCGGAGACGCTGCACACCTTCATCGAGGCGGTGAAGCTGGCCTGCACCGACCGCATCCACTACACCGCCATCGACGACCCGCCCACCGCGGGCCTGCTGTCCGAGGGCTACGCCGCCGGGCGGCGGCGCCTGATCGGCGCCGAAGCGGCCGTCCACGTGGGCGACACCTTCCAGCCCGACCCCCAGGAAGGCGAGGTCGGCGCCGGCGATCCGAGAGCGTGGATCAAGACGGAGTGCACCACCCACTTCGACACGATCGACGCCGACGGCAACGCCGTGGCCTGCACCCAGAGCCTGGGCTCCGGCTTCGGGTCGGCCATGGTCGTGCCGGGCACGGGGGTGACGCTGAACAACTTCATGAACTGGTTCGACGGCGTCGAAGGCAGCCCCAACGCCATCGGGCCGTCGAAGAAGAACGAGATGTGCGTCTCCCCGGCCCAGGTGTGGGACGCGGACGGCCTGCGCCTGCTCATCGGCACGCCGGGGTCGTACGGCATCCTGCAGACGACGCCGCAGATGATCATGAACGTCCTCGACCACGGCATGAACGTGCAGGCCGCCATCGAGGCGCCGCGCCTCAAGGCGACACGGACGCGCCGGGTCGAAGCCGAGTCGCGGGTCCCCGCGGAGGTGCTCGCCGAGCTGGAGCGCCGCGGCCACGAGATCCACCACCTCGGGGACTGGTCCCCCGGCGTCGGCGGCGGCCAGGGCATCCACGTCGATCCCGATTCCGGCGCCTTCATGGGGGGCGCCGACCCGCGCCGGGACGGCTACGCCCTCGGCTGCTGATGGCGGGGTTCCACGTCGAGGCGGGCGGCGGCGCCGTCGACGTCTGGTGTGAGGACTGTGTCGCCAACATGGGCCGCCGCCTCGGCGCCGGCGGCGTCGACGTGGTGGTCACCTCCCCGCCGTACAACCTGGGCATCCGCTACAGCGGCTACGACGACTCCGGTTCGCGCCGGAAGTACCTGCGGTGGATGGGAGAGTGGGGCGCCGCCGTTCGCGAGGTCCTGAGCGACTCGGGCTCCCTCTTCCTCAACATCGGCGGCAAGCCCTCCGACCCCTGGGGCCCCTTCGAGGTCCTCCTGGAGCTGCGCCGGCACTTCGAGCTGCAGAACGTCTTCCACTGGGTCAAGTCGATCGCCATCGAGAAGGAGGACGTGGGCCGCTACCCCGGGATCGCGGGCAACGTGTCGGTGGGTCACTACAAGCCGATCAACAGCGGCCGCTACGTGAACGACTGCCACGAGTACATCTTCCACCTCACCAAGACCGGCGACGTGCCCCTCGACCGGCTGGCCGTCGGCGTCGAGTACCAGGACAAGTCGAACGTGGCGCGCTGGAACAGCGTCGACGGCGACAGGCGCTGCCGCGGCAACACCTGGTTCGTCCCCTACCGCACGATCCGCAGCCGCCGTGACCAGCGGCCGCACCCGGCCGCCTTCCCGGTGAAGATCCCGCGCATGTGCGTGCGCCTCCACGGCCTCGAGCGGGTGCGCCGGGTCCTGGACCCCTTCCTCGGCATCGGCGCCTCGGCCGTGGCCTGCGTCGAGCTGGGCGTCGACTTCGCCGGCTTCGAGACCGATCCCGAGTACTGCCGGCATTCGCGCCGGGCCGTGGAGAAAGCGGCCGACATCGCCAGGCCGGGCGCGCCGGTACCGGGATGAGCGGATCGGAGAGCGTGCTGCTCGTGGGGGGCTTCGCCCCCGGACAGTCCCTGTGGAGCATCCAGCAGGGGTTCGAGGCCGCCGGCCTGCGGGTGGTCCACGCCCCCAGCCGGGGCTGCATCGAGGCCCACCGGGAGCGGGACATCCTGCTCGCCGCGGAGGAGGCGGACCGCATCCCGGCGCCGGAGCGCTGGGACCTGCGCTACGCCGACGGCGGCGCCTTCGAGGAGGGGCTGGCCGGCCTGGTCCGGGAGCACCGCCCGGAGCTGCTGCTGTGGTGGTTCAGCAAGGACGACTGCCCCCCGGGCCTGATCGCCTCCCTGCGGCGGCGGTTCCCGTGGCTGAAGACGGTGACCCACACCCAGGACGACCCCTGGGACGCGCTCCGCCATCCCGAGTACTCCCGCGAGTTCGAGTTCGTCGTCACCTGCTGCAAGGAGAGCGTCGAGGTCTACGGCGAGAGGGGGATCCGGGCGATCGTCCTCTACCCGCCGCCGGCCCGCCAGCTCCACGGCGTGGCCGAGCCCGCCCCCCACGAGGAGTGCGACTTCTCGGTCACCATCCTCTCCATCTACGCCCGCGGCGACAGCGACGGGCAGGCCTACCTGACCTCGCCCGATCCGGTCGAGCGCATCACCCATCCCATCGGCTTCCCCGAGCAGCGGGTCCTGCGCCAGGACGTGGTCGACACCGTGGCCGCCCTGGGCCGCACCCACGTCTACGGCGGCCTCGGCTTCGGCACCTTCGCCGGCATCCCCCGGTCCTGCTACCGCGGGTTCCGCACCTACCGCGAGCTGCCCGGGGTCTACCGGGCGGCGAAGATCAACGTCAACCAGCACAACTCGCCCCGCTCCCGCGGCTACCTGAACCAGCGCGACACGGCGATCACCGGCTCGGGCGGCTTCATGCTCACCGACTACGTGGAGGGGATGGAGGAGGAGTTCGACATCGGCCGCGAGATCGACACGTGGGAGACGGTGGAGGAGCTGCGCGACAAGGCCGCCTGGTGGCTGCGCCACGACGACCAGCGCGAGGCGGCGGGCCGGGCGGCGCAACGGCGGGTCCTCGGCCGCTACGGCAACGACGCCTACGTGCGGCGGTTGCTGGAGTTCGTCCGGAGTTGAGCGGCCTCGGGAGGGCCGCCCGGATCAGTCCCGCCGGGGTCTCACCAGGTGTCGATGACGGTGAAGCCGACCGTGCCGAAGCCGGTCATCTCCGCCAGCACGCCGGCGGCGGCGTCGACGCTCACCGTGGAGCTCACCAGGCGCCGCGGCTCGAGCCGGCCCGAGGCGACCAGGGCCAGCAGGCCGGGATAGCCGGTGGTGGGACACCCGAGGCTGGTGACGAAGCTGATCTCATTGCGGATCATGTCGTCCACGGGCAGGGCCATGTGGCCCTCTTCCGCCTCCTCCTCCGGCGTCGACATGCCGATCTGCAGGTGACGGGCGCCCTTGCGCAGGCTGGCCAGACCGGGGAGGGCGGTCTTCGACGAGCCGAGGGCGTCGAGGCTGAGGTCGGCGCCGCCGCCGCTGAGATCGCGCACGGCTTCCGCGGCGTCGCAGTGGCGGGCGTCGACACCGGCGGCGGCTCCTTCCTCACGGGCGCGGTCGAGCTTGGCTTCGTCGATGTCCACGGCGATCACGCGGGCCCCCAGGGCGGAGGCGATCTGCACGGCCGAGAGCCCGATGCCGCCGGCCCCGAAGACCGCCACCCACTCGCCGGGGGACAGCCGGGCGCGGTCGACCAGGCCGTGCCAGGCGGTCATGTAGCGGCATCCGAGGGCCGCGGCGCTGAGGAAGTCCACCTCTTCGGGCAGGCGCACGAGGTTGGCCTCGGCCGCCGGCACGCGCACGTAGCGGCCGTAGCCGCCGTCGAAGGTGATGCCGATGACGCCGTTGGCCTTGCAGATGTTGGAGCGGCCGCCGTAGCAGTGACCGCAGCGGCCGCAGGCCATGTGGAAGGGCAGGGTCACGCGGTCGCCGGCGCCGAAGGAGCGGACCCCGGCGCCGACCTCCTCCACGACGCCGCCGAGCTCGTGGCCCAGCACCCGGGGCGGTTCCACCGAGGGCCAGTCGCCGCGCCAGGCGTGCCAGTCGCTGCGGCAGATCCCGCAGGCCTCGACGCGGACCACGGCGGATTCGGGGGTCGCCTCGGGCTCGGGCAGGTCGCGCACCCGCAGGGGGGCGCCGAATTCGGTCAGGACGGCGGCTCTCATGGCGGCTAAGGATACCCGCCCCGCGGTGGGCCGCCAAGGAGACGACAGGATGGGCCGAAGGCGTTCGCCCCCGTGAAGCAAGCCCCATGACCACTCTCGACTGGATCGTCGTCGCAGTCCTCAACGGCGGCATCGTCCTCTACAGCCTTGTCGCCTTCCGCCACAAGGGCGAGAGCTTCGACTGGTACCTGGCCGCCAAGTCGATGCCGTGGTGGGTGATCGGCCTCTCCGCCTTCGGCACCGCCGTCGACAGCGGCGACTACGTCGGCATCGTGGGTGGCTCGTACACCCTCGGCCTGTCGCAGCTGTCGCAGTGGTGGCTGGGCATCGCCGTGGGGTGGATGGTCCTGGGCTTCTTCGTCATTGTGCCCATGTACCGCTCCGGGGTGTTCACCAACGCCGAGTGGCTGGAGTTCCGCTTCGGGCCGGCGGCGCGGGTGATGGCGGTGCTGATCAACGTGCAGTCCCGCACCAACGTCCTCGGGAACATCTACTACTCCATGTTCCTCGTCCTCAACGTCGTCGCCGGCCTGAGCCCGGGGACCTGCTGGATCGTCGTCGCCGCGGTGGCGTCGACCTCGGCCCTCTACCTCGTCCGCGGCGGCCTGCGCGCCGGCGTCCTCACCGACGCCCTGCAGAGCCTGACCATGATCGTCGCCTCCTTCGTCCTCTGGGGCTTCGTCTACTCCGCCGTGGGCGGCTGGGACGGCGTCGCCATGCGGCTGGAGGCGGTGGAGAGCGGGCTCTCCGACCGCCTGCTGCACGTCGGCGGCTACGGTCCCGAAGGCGTTCCGCCCGTCCTCGTCGTCTTCGGCTTCCTCGTGGTCCTCACCACGTACGTCCTCATCAACCAGTACGAGGCGATCCGCTTCCTCGGGGCCCGCTCCGAGTGGGACTTCAAGATGGCCGTCGTCGTCGCCAGCCTGGCCACCGCCGTCTGCCTGTTCTTCAACGTCACCCTCGGGCCGATGGCCCGGGCCGAGTTCCCCGGACTGGAGATCGTCGACGAGGCCTATCCGCGGATGATCGTCGAGTACCTGCCCGCCGGTCTCGTGGGCCTGGTGGTGGCGGGGCTCGTGGCCGCGGCCTACTCGACCTTCGACTCCATCGGCATCGGCATCTCCTCCCTCTTCGTGCGCGACATCTACGCCCGGTTCCTGGTGCGCCGGGGCAGCGACGCCCACTACACGAAGGTGGGGCGCATCTCGGTGCCCTTCATCCTCGCCCTGGGGTTCGCCTACGTCCCCTTCCTGGAGGGGGGCATGCTCCTGTTCTACCTGCGCCTGGCCGGCGCCATCGCCGTGCCGCTGATGACGGTGATCCTCATGGGCGTCTTCACCAGGGTCCACCGGGAGACGGGGATCGTCGGCCTGGCCGTCGGTCTGCTCTACGGTGCCTCGGCGATCCTCGGCGAGGCCCGCGGCTGGCCCCTGCCGGTGTGGTACACCGACCTGTGGTGGGCCTACCTGTGGAACCTGGTCCTGCCCGCGGCCAGCATGTGGCTCGTGTCCAGGGGGATCGACGCCCGCCGGGGCCGGCTGACGCGGGAGGAGCTGCGGGGGCTCGTGTGGTCGCGGGAGGACGACGATCCGTCGGAGCTGAGGAGGTCGATGGCCGGCCGCCTTGCACGGCTCGAGGGCACCTGGCTGCACCGGACCCTGGCCCGGGCCCCGGTGCGGCCCCGCTACCCCTTCCCCGCGGGTCCCGGCGGACCGGTGTGGTACCGCCGTCCGGGTCTGTGGGCGGGAGCGTATCTCGCCGTCGCCGTCTACCTGCTCTTCGTCGTCCTCTGGTAGGGAAGGGCCGCCGGCGCCCGCGGCTCCCTCACCCGAAGGAGTGGGCGGCCATGCGGCCGTCGTCGAGGACGCAGACCAGGTGCCGGCCGGCGGCCGTCAACCGCCGGACCTCGCCTCCCGTCCACAGCTCGCCCGTCACCTCGGCGTCCGCGTTCACCCGCAGCAGGCGGCCCCCCTCCGCGGCGAGGACGAGGTCGTCCTCCAGCCTCGTCGACGCGCGGACCCACTCGCACGGATGCGAGTGGCGGCGCAGGGTCCCGTCGGGGTCCAGGCCGTAGAGATCGCCGAAGCCGCTGGCCGCCACCACGCCGCCGGGCAGGACCTCGAGGGCCATCACCTCTCCGACGATGTTCAACTGCCAGAGCTCGGCTCCGGCCCGCGGCTCGACGGCGAAGAGCCAGCCGTCCTCGGTGCCGTAGACGATCTCGCGGACCCCGTCGCCGTCCAGGTCCGAGAGGCGCATCCGCGTCAGGTGGATCCCGCGCCGGGGCGTGGTGGCGTTGCCCTCGGAGCCGACCTGCTCGAGGGTGGACCAGCGGAAGGCGCCGTCATAGTCGTGGACGGTGAGCGGCGTCGAGTAGGTGGTCCCCACGATCACCTCGGCGCGGCCGTCGCCGTCGACGTCGTCCGCCTCGAGGGCGGTGATGACGTGGTAGCGGACCCAGCGGGCCCACTTCGGCGAGCCCCCGGGGGTGAAGACGTTGACGAACCAGCCCGCCGTGCCGGCGAGGACGCTGGTCTCGCCCCCGCCTTCGAGATCCGCCACGGCCAGGGCGGTCACCGGCGACACCGAGCCGTAGAGGTTCTTCAGCGGCCGCCGCCAGCGCTCCCGGCCGCTGCCGCCGTCGAGGACGATCAGCTCCGACGCGGCCGAGCCGACCAGGGCCTCCGGGGCCCCGTCGGCGTCGATGTCCGCCCACAGCAGGGACGAGGCCGGGGAGTCCAGGCGCACCCGCCAGACCTCGTCGCCGCTGCCGGCATCCAGCTTCACCACGTCGCCGCTGTCGCCGCCGGCGAGCAGATGGGGCGCTTCCCGGGAGACGGCCGCCGCCACGGGGCCGAGGGCGCCGGCTTCGAGGCGGCGCTCCCAGCGGGGCGGGGCGACGCGGAACTCCCGGACGGGAGCCGGCGCTTCCGGGGGGTCAGCCGGCCGGGTCGAGGCCGCGGTGGCGGGAGTCGTCCCCGTCTCCACCACGGGACGGCCGTCCTCGAGAGTCACCGTGACCTGCTCGGCGCCGTCCCGGATGCGCAGCGCGCCGGGGTCCGGGGACTCGACCTCGATCCCGTCGTGCGGGGTGAAGACGTGAAGGAAGAGGATCGAGTCCCCGGCCCGCAGCCGGCGGTGGACCTTCCGGTGCACCACGTGCAGGGGCCCGCGGTGATGGGGATAGCCGCCCCAGGGGCCGCCGGGGTCCTCCACGATCTCCGCCTCGGAGTCGTCGGCGCAGAGGAGGAACAACTCCTCGTCCCCCTGGCGCAGGCGCAGGCGCCCCGGGCCGCCGTCCACCTCCCCCACGACCCGCCACAGGCAGCGGCAGCGGTAGTCGCCCGGCTCCCGGCAGAGCAGCTCGTCCACCACGGCGAGGCAGCGCCCCTTGCGCCAGACCAGGCTGCGCCGCCAGTCGAGGCCGTCGTACCCGGCGGCCTCGCTCTGCACGATCCCCAGGTCCCCCTCGTCGCGCTCGATGGTGAGGCGCGCCAGGGGCGGGATGACGACGCCGTCGCCGGGCGGGTCCAGGACGCCGGCGCCGTCCCGCAGGACGGTGACGCTGTTGTGGAACCGCGGCGCCGCGCGGATGTAGTCGCCGTCGGCGAGCCAGGCCCGGTTCCGCCAGGTCAGGCGCAGGATGGCGTTCGTGTCCTCGTGTCCGTGGCAGAAGGTGCCCACGCCTTCGAGGAGCGCGTACTCGTCGCCGGGCGCGAAGCCCGCACGGAGGCTGAGCTTGTCGAAGTAGCGTCCGCCCGGGTCGGGCCGGTATCCCTCGGGCACCGAAGCCTCCACCCAGCGCCGGGCGGACTCAGGCAGGTCCAGCGCCGTGACGCCGAGAAGCTCCTCCGGCAGCCGGGGCTCGACTCCTTCGAGGGTGAATCCCTCCTCCGTGGCCTCGACGCTGGCGCGCCAGCTCTCCATTCCGTGGTTCAGGTTCGGGCGCTTGCCCTCTCCGAGCCAGTTGAGCAGCCACAGGTGGCCGGGGTCCCGGGTGCGCCAGAGGGAGGCCAGCAGCGGCCACAGGTGAAGGCGCCAGCCGCCGCGCTCGAAGGCCGAGAAGCCGCTGCTGTCGCCGTACCCGACCTCGCTGCGCAGGTTGTCGGTGGTGACCGCCGCGAGCCGGCAGAGATCGGCCACGGGACCCCCGTCCACGAAGCGGTAGTCGCCGCGGGCGAGCAGGTAGTCGTTGGTGTGGCGCGGCGTCAGCCAGACGTAGCCGACGCCGGCGTCGTCGTTCGGCTTGTACCCGGAGGCCTGGCCCTCGAAGATGCGCTCCACCCGCCGGGCCGCGGCGGCAAACTCGGTGATGCCGTGGCGGCGGGAGAGGTAGTCGTGCCCCGCCGCCAGGTTGAGGCCGATGAAGGTCACGTGGTTCTGCCGGGGCAGGCCGTCGGGATTGACCTCCTCCCGCAGGTAGAACAGGCCGGCCAGGTGGCGCAGCAGCTCGACGAACATCTCCACCACCGCCTGCCGCTCGGCGGGCTGGTAGACCGGGTCGTCCTCGACCAGCTCCCACAGGTGGATGAGCTGGTCGAGGTGGAAGAAGTCGTGGTACTCCTCGGGATGGCGGAGGCGCTGCTCGCGCCAGGGCTCCAGGGAGCCGCAGAAGACCGGCGCCGCCAGCCGGCCCCAGGTCTCGCGGCCGCTGAGGTAGTGGTTCCAGAGCCAGGACTGCAGGCGGCCGCCGCGGAAGGGCGAGGCCACCCAGCCGCCGTCCCAGAGGGCCAGGTCGCGTTGCACCAGCTCCTCGATCTCGGAGTCGGCCGGCGGCTCGGGGAGGCCCGGCAGCCGCCGCGCGGAGACGCGGCCCAGGCGGCCGCCGCTTGCCTCGACGAGGCGGGTCAGCTCCTCGACGGTCGCGGCCAACCCGGCCTCGCCGCTGGCCCCGGCGACGACGGCGTTGCGGCCGTGGCCCAGGGGATCGCGGAGCGACGTCAGGAGATAGTTGTCGCCGCCGGGGAAGAGGGTGTCGGCGATGCAGCGCCGGGCGTTGTAGAGCCGCGTCACGGCGGCGTTGTCCGCCATGTGTCCGCAGGCGATGACGTGGTGGTCGCGGAAGAGGGCCTCGTCGAACCCGCCGTGGGGGAGCAGAGGGGCGCCGCAGGCGTCGGCCAGCCGTTGGCCTTCGGGCGTCTCCTCCAGACCGTCGGGCACGACGACGACGGCGGGATCGCTCAGATCGATGAGGTGGTCGGCCATGGCTTCATCCCACCTTCGGCAGAGCTTCTTTCAGGGCCCTGATGCCTTCCTCGGTGGTGCCATCGGCCGTCACGTCGATCCACGTGAGCTGCTCCAGCCGCCGCAGCAGGGTCAGCCCCGCGTCGGTGATCGACGTGTGTCCCAGGTCGAGGCCGGTGAGCGTCGGCGTCTGCTCCCACAGGGGGACGAGCTCCTCCAGGGCCCGGTTGTCGATGTTGCGGTTTCCCCAGATGACGATCGTCACCAGCGGCAGGCCGTGCAGGTGGGCCACGCCTCGCCAGGTCACGCCCGGCGGGATGAACATGTTGGTCAGGCGCGCGCACCCGGCCATGTGGGCCATGCCGCCGTCGGTGATGTGATCGCCCTGGAGACGGATCTGCAACAGCGACTCCCAACCCCCGAAGACCTCCATGCTGGCGTCGGTCAGCAGGGGCGAGGGGCAGAAGAAGGTCTCGAGCTTCTCCAGGCTCGCCAGATGGGAGATGCCCTCGTCGGTGATCGCGTCGATGCGGTGCAGGTCGAGATGGCGCAGCTCCGACATCTGCCCGAGCCACCGCAGGCCCTCGTCGCCGAGGGCCACACCGATGAGGCTGACCCAGCCAAGGCCCTGCAGCCTCGACAGGCGGCGGCAGTCCTCGTCGGTCCAGACGACGGAGTTGCGGTAGCGGTCGGTGGCGACCTGCTGAAGGTCGTCCGGCTCCAGGAGGCCGAGTCCCTCGCCGAGCCCTTCGACACCCTCGGCGAGGGCGAGGCGCACCTCCTTGCCAGCGGGAATGGCGACCGCCCCCCAGGCCTCGGCCAGACGCTCGAAGCCGAGGTCGGACCAGCGGCCGTAGAAACCGCCGGTCACGGGGGTGCCCCAGTCGCGCACGACGATCTCGCCGTACGAGCGGTCCTCCGGGAAGCGGATCACCCTCGCTCCCGGGGCGGGGGGCTGCGTGGGGGTGTAGGGGGTGTGCACGGGGAGTCCTTTCTGGGCGCCGATGGCCCTGGTGCGTCAGCAGGCCGCTGCGCGTAACCGGATGGGGGGGCATGAAGCTCAGGCCTGGATCAGAGGCGATCAAGCAGGGGGCCGGGTGGTAGATCCGGCACTCCTGGCGGAAGCCTGGCCATCGGGCGGTCTCCCGTTCCCGGCTATATTGAGGACACTCTCGGCACCAGGGAGCAACACGCGTGGCACGGGAAGAGCACGTCTCCCTCATCAAGAGCGGCACGGAGACCTGGAACCAATGGCGGCGGGACAGTCCCGGGGTGCGGCCCGACCTGTACTCGGCCGACCTCAGAGGCCTCGACGGCACCGGCATGGACCTGTCGGGAGCCTGTCTCTCGGTGGCCATCCTCGACAGCGCCGACTTCACCGGGGCGAGTCTGCGGCAGGCCGACATCAGCAGCGCCAACCTGACGGAGGCCGTCCTGGCTCGCGCCGATCTGCACGGCGCCGACGGCCGCGGCACCAATCTCAGCCGGGCCGATCTGAGGGGGGCCGACCTGGGGGGCGTGGACCTGCGTAGCGCTCTACTGGTAGGCGCCGACCTCGACGAGGCGGATCTGTCCGGCGCCAATCTGAGCAGCACCCTCCTGCAGAAGGCGCGGCACCTGGAGATCGCCCAGCTCGCCGGCGCCCGCACCCTTTGGCTGGCCGAGCTGGGCGAGCGTCTGGATCTGGCGCGGCAACACTGTCCTCACCTGCTGGAGCGCCCGGCCTGATTCCGAAGGGGCCCTCACTCGAGCCAGAAGGCGTATAGCCGGGCCTTGCGCAGGTGGAAGCGCAGGCGCACGGGTACTTCGGCAGATCCAGCCGCCGTCTCCTGCCCCCACGTGACGGCTTCGCGCAGGTGATCTCCTCGCAGGGGCCGGCACTCGGCGGCCGACCGGCCGGGCCGGGGGGCATGGCCCTCGGCGTCCACCATTTCCACGAGTATCTCGCCTTCGCCGGTATCGGCGTTCACGTACAGTCTGTCGCCGCTCCACAGGAAAGGCGCGGTGAGCAGCTCTCCCTCCGTAGAGGCGTCGAGGGAGACGAAGCCGTCCAGCCGCAGTCGGGCCAGACAGATGGCCGCGCTTTCCTCCCAGAAGGCATCGTTGTAGATGGCGGGATCGAGGCCGGCGAACAGGTTCCGGTGTCCGCGAAAGCGGTAGGCGTTGTAGTAGATCCAGATCTCCTGCCCGCGCACGATGGGGGGGCCGCACAGAGCTACCTGGGCATTGCCGAAGTTGGCGCCGCCCTCCCAGGGTTCCACGCCGACGAAGACGGCGCGGTCGGCCACCCGGTGCCAGTGGCGGGCGTCCCTCGACACGGCCAGTTCCACCTGGTTGAGGCCGGTGTGGTTGGTCTGCTCCGGATCGGTGCCGGAG
Source organism: Candidatus Latescibacterota bacterium (assembly GCA_964291625.2). Taxonomy (GTDB): domain Bacteria; phylum Latescibacterota; class UBA2968; order UBA8231; family UBA8231; genus UBA8231. The sequence goes on from OZ220089.1 coordinate 3,205,590, forward strand.
GGATTGAAGAGCAGGGGGAAGCCGATGTACAGACCCTCGTAGGTCATGACCGGCAGCATGTAGAGCTGGGCGAGGTACTCCCGGCCGTCGACGACCGGAGGAGAGAGGTAGGCCGGATCGTCCACGACCTCCTGGATCCGGCGCGCCACGGTTCTCCTGGTCGATCTCGTCGGTGTGGAGGATGAGCACCGGGTCGGTCCAGTGGACGAAGTCGGGGCTGGTCGCCAGCCAGGCCGAGCGGCCCCACTCGGTGCGGTGCTTCACCGTGGCCAGGTAGCCCTGGCCCAGGTCGTCGCGGATGAGCTGGGAGGTATCCTGACTGGGGATGGGGGGGACATCGGGAAAGGTCCACTGAAGACCGTCGGGTGACACTCCGGGACAACGGTTCATGTGGTCGGTGTCGCTGAAGAAGGCCTTGTAGCGGCGCCGGGGATCGTCGTCGCCCTCGTCGCGGATGACGTGATACAGGGAGCGCTCCGGCGACCGGTAGGCGATGTTGTTGGCCGTGGAGCCGTCCCACTCGTACAGCCCGAGGCCGGGCTGTTCCCAGTGCCGGCCGTCCGCCGAGGCGGCGTAGAGGCAGAGGGCGTCCTCGGCGTAGGCGGGATAGCCCCTGTACCACCACTCCCAAATGGACTCTTCCGGATTCCACTGGGGCACGCTGGCGCTCTGCACGTGCTTCTCTCCCCGGGAGCGGTCCGCTCGCAGGACGGGCCCGCAGCGCTCGGGCCGGTGCAGCACCCGGTGAAGGCCGGACATCGCCTCGACGGCGCCGTCGTCCAGGAAGAGCTGCTTGTGCCGGTGGGGATGAATGAGGTCAGGCATGCGCCGTCACGACTGGCTGGAAATAGCCGGAAGTCTCAGGCGAATGCCAGGAGACTCCGCGGAATCCGGTGGCTTCCAGGGCCAGGGCGAGCTCCTGCCGCCGAAGCGCCCGGTACCGGGTCCTGTGCTCCCTCACCTGCCATCCTCCCGGCGTCTGCCGCATGAGGAACAGGCGAACCGAGTAGACGTCGGATCCCTGGGCCCAGTCCCACAACTGAAACGTGATCACCTCCCGCGAAGGGGAGTGGAGTCTGGGGGGACCACTGGTCGATGGCCGGTCCGCGAGCAGCTTGTCGTAATCGCGAATGCTCGCAACGAAGAGCCCATCAGCGGTCAGTCTCCGCCGGATGCTCCGGAGGGCGAGAGTCAGGTCTTCCTCGGTCAACAGGTGCGGCAGGGAGTTGTCGCAGCTGATTACCGTATCGAAGGTCTGGCTGAATGTGTGCTCCAGCGTCCGCACATCGGCCTGCGCAAAGGGTATCTCCAGTCCTCGGGTGGCCGCTTCCGACCTCGCCCTGGCAATCGCCTTCGGACTGAGGTCGGAGGCGAAGACCTCGTATCCCCGCTGCGCCAGGCCGATGGCCTGTGTGCCGATTCCACATGAGCAGTCGAGGAGACGAGAGGTATCGGCTGACGACTCGTGTTGGATCAACTCATCCAGTGCCGCGGACTGCCGCTGGATCGCCGATTCCCAGCTCTCGTAGATGAGGTGGTACCCGTCAGCCAGGTCGTCGTAGAAGCTCCTGACGGCTTCACTCAAGGCCGGTGAATCCCCTCGGACCTACAGCCCCAACCACCAGTTGCCCTTGACCAGCAGGATGCTCTGCCCCGGGTCGAGGAAGGTGCTGCCCAGGTCGTCCCCGGGTCGGAACCGGGGGTCGAGAGCATCGAAGCCGCGACCGCGGCTCTGCTGCCAGACGAGGAAGAGGGTGCTGCCGGGCCGGAACTCCCAGCGCAGCACCAGGTTGGAGTGCAGGGAGCGGAAGTGGAAGTCGGGGTTCCCGTCGAACCCGTCGTACGGGAGGAACTCGTAGGACCGGGGGCGGGCCAGCTCCTTGATGGCGCCGTAGTCGCCGGTGGTCACGAAGGGCTGGGCATAGAGCTGCAGGCTCAGGGTGGGCGTGAAGGTCCAGTCGCCGCGTACGCTGATGTCCAGGACGCGGCTCTCGAGCTCTCCGAAGATGAAGCGGTCGTCGTCGCCGTCGCCGTCGTCGTCCCTGTTCCGCAGCCACTGGGCGAAGTTGCGCTGGAAGTTGTAGCTCGGGCCGATCTCCAGGCTGAGCTGGGACATGGGCTGGAACTCGAGACGGGCCCAGACCCCGGATTGCAGGTTGTCCCCGGACCGGCTCTCGAAGAAGCTCCAGCCGAACCGGCCGGTGACGGGCTTCCGGTCATCGCTCCACACGCTCAGGTTGATCCGGGTGTCGGACGGTGCGACCATGATCGGTCCGCCGCGGGTGACCACCTCGTCGAAGCCCTCGAGGTTGCGGATCCCCTGGGCCCAGAAACCCCAGTAGTTGTGGAGGTAGTGCCAGGTGTTGAAGGCCATCCCCCGGTACAGCCGCTGGCGGGCGTAGTTCCAGCGGGTGAAGAGGTCGAGCTCAAACCCGGAGCGGCGCGCCAGCCAGTACGGGTGGAGCTTCTCGTGATACAGGCCCAGTCCCGCCTGGATGCGGTTGCGGGGCTTCATCCACCCCAGGTCGTTGACCTGGAAGGCGGGGGACCGCGCGTCGACATGGACCTGGCCGCCGAAGGCACCGCCGGACTTCCCGAGGTTGACGAGGCCCTCCCAGCCGGTGCCGCGATCCTCCTCCTGTCCGGTGCGGCTCACGGCAAGCCGGGTGTAGAGCCGGTAGGCGTTGTCCCGCCACTTGAGGTGCAGGTCGCCGGCCCCGACGTAGGCCGGGTCGAAGCCGCGGCCGTTGACCGCCGTGACCTCGGCGCCGGCGGTGGAGTTGGTCAGCAGGTCCTGCTGCACGCGGCCGACCAGGTAGTTGGTGACCGGCTCCACCTCGACGCGGCGGCGCAGCGTGTCGGCCTGCTCGACGAGCACCTCCTCGCGGCCGGTGACGGCGTTGAGGAGACCGAAGGCCGTGCGTCCCCCGGTCTTTCCCGAGAGCTTGAGGGCCCCGAGGATCGTGGTGTGGTCGGGACGCTCCAGTTCCCTGCTGTCGGCGGGAAGGGGGAACCGCGAGGGCGGCCGGCCGATGCGCCGCGAGTGGAACAGGCGCGCCTGCCCGGTAACGCCCGTGATCCCCGGGCGGGGGGACTGGAAGATCTGGATGCCCTCCAGGAAGAAGGGCCGGCGCTCGCGGTGACGGGTCTCGAAGACGGTCAGGTTGAGCACCGCCGGATCGCCCTCGACCTGGCCGAAGTCCGGGTTGACGGTGGCATTGAGGGAGATGTTGGAGGACAGGCCGTAGCGCAGGTCGACGCCGGCCGAGGAGGCCAGATCGTGGTCGCCGCCGCCGTCTCCCACGGGCCGGATGCTGCGGCCCACGGTGAAGGGGAGGATCTCGAGACTTCGCCGCGGCTCGATCCCCTCGATCCCCTCGAGGTGGCCGAAGCGCGAGGCGTAGCCGGTGACGCCCCGGGGCACGTAGCTCCATGCCACCTTCTCGGCCCGGCGGCTGATCTTGCGAAAGACGTTGATCCCCCACGTCGTGCTCTCGCCGAAGCGCAGGGCGTGGTAGGGGATCTTCAACTCCACGCTCCAGCCGTCCGGGCGCATCGCCGTGGCCGCCTCGGCCACGCTGTCCCAGCCGTCGTCGTAGTCGTCGTCGTTGTAGATGATCGCGTCCCCGATCCAGCCCGAGGGGCCGACGGTGAAGAAGGCGCCCGTCTGGTGGTCGTGGTGGGGGTCGAGGTCGATCTCGAGGAAGTCGCGCTCGCGCCACTCGTCACGTCTCGCCAGGGCCACGGTGACGCTGTCGGGATCGTCGTAGCAGACGGCGGCGACGTAGAGGGCGTCGTCGTCGTAGGCCACCTGGAAGGTGGTGCGAAGGGACGCCGGCTCGCCGTCGTTCGGGTCGCGCTGGGTGAAGCCCTCGTTCAGGGGGGCGAGCTTCCAGATCTCGTCGTCGACGACGCCGTCCAGGCGGGGCGGTACCTCCGTGCGCACCGCGACCGCGGTCCTCTGCGGGTGCGCCATCCACTGCTGCATCCTGGCGTCACCGGCCTCATCGGCCGCCGCCTCGTGGAGGAGAACACCGAGGACCAGCGACGCGGCAGATCGATGCATGGTGGTCCTCCTGTGGAATCAGGATCGAGGCTTGCTCAGTACAGCACGGGTCGCTCTACACAATGTCAAGGAAAAAGGCGGGGGCGGCCCAGCTGACTACGGGGCCCCGGACTTCCCCGTACCCTGCACGGCAAGGTGCTGGAACGACGCCCGGGGAGTGACATGCTCCAGACACGAAAAGGGCACGTCATTCAAGCGAAACGACACATCGAACGGCGACATGAGACCTTCGATCAAGTGAAACTGAGATTGGTAAACGAGATCGTTCATTGAACCGATTACGGACCGGTTGAGTGCCTTGGAGAAGCTCGCTCGTTCGAGGCGGGGTACGATCAACCGCTCGAAGATGAATCCGTGGTCGTCTGCCCGAAGGAACTCACCCATGTAGCTCGTGATCCGATCCAGAAAGCGGCAGTCATCGGTCATGCCTCTGCCAAACATCACCATGGAGTAGAGGGATGCCGTGTTGGTAATCAGGATGTATTGAGTTCGGTCTGCCCTGAACAAGTGGGCCGACCAGTCGACGAAAGGATTGGGATCAGCAGGAAGAACCCTGTCCGGGTCTGGTGGATCTTCTTGCCGAGCTTGGCTGATACTCGAACGATCACCTGCCTCCTCGATCTCACACTCGAAGGAAGTCTTCTACCATTACTCCCGCTTGCCATTCAGAATGGCAGATACGGTGCCCTCCGGCAAATCTGGCTGCCTCGTGCGTGTCGGTCAAACGTGAATCCCATTGTGCAAGCCATCCGGCAGCGGGTCGCCATGCTCCCTGCAGGACTCGACCAGTTTCCTCGCCACATCTTGAGCGATTTCAACCGTTTCAGCCACTGTTCGTCCTTGGGCCACCAAGCGGGCAAAATCATCTGAAGTAGCCAGGTACTGACCGTTTTCTACTCGTCTGATCTGAAGGTGCAGCCGGTATTCCTCTGACATGCGAGATCGCATCTCTGTACTCTATCGCCTGAGTGTCCAATTGGCGAACAGTTGGTTCGGGAATCGCGGGCATCCGCTGGTTGTGGGAAGGTATGTGTTCGTGTGAACAGTGACCACCATTGGTCGTGCGCCAGGTCGCAGTCCGGAGATCGGGAGCGGATGGTGGGGCATGAGGGGAGGAATCGAGCCAGAGGCCACTGTACCCTGACGGTCCTGCGGGCAGTTTCTTGCGGGCCGTTGGGGCCCGGGCCCGGGGAGGAGCCGAACTTGCCCGTTGCCATTTACCCGCCGCGTCGGTCTTCGGCTGTTCCACGAGCGGGCCATCGAGCAGACCGACGGCACGACGATGGACAACTTCAACACGGTCTTCGACTACGAGTTCACGCCGGAGAGCCACTTCTACCTGGTGCTCGTGCGCGATCACGATCGCACACGGGCCGCCTTCAGCAAGATCGCCTATCTCTTCGGCGTGATCTGACGGTCAGGGGGGCAAGCGGTCATGGCTCCTCGAGAGCGAAGTGGACCTCGCCGCCGAATCGGCCGTCCCGCCGATGGGTGACTCGAAAGCCGAACCGCTCGTAGAACCTGATGACGCCATCCCAGGTAGCAGTCGTTTCCAGGACGATGCGCCGGAATCCTGACTGCCTGGCCTCCTGGCAGAGCCGTGCGAGGATCTCCTTGCCGATCCCGTGCCGGCGAAACTTGGAAGCCACCGACATCCTGACGATCTCCGCGGTCCGATCCGACCGGGGGACCAGGGCACCACAGCCGACGATCCTGCCGTCGACCCGGGCCACCAGGAAGGTGGCATCCCCGTAGCTTGCAGCTATGTCGAGGAGATCCGGATTGAGCGCCGGGTCCACTTCTCCCCAGTGCTCGGCGAGTCCGGCCAGGATCAGGCTCTGGACAGCCTGCTGGTCCTTGCTCTCGAAGGGCTCTATGGAGATCAGGACCGGTGCGCCATCAAGTGGAGTGCCGCGAAAGGCCCGCTGCCGAGGACCCGTCGACCGCCCTCAGTCCGGCTGCACCGCTGCCAGGACCTGCGACTCGCCGACCTGATCTCCGGCCGAGACCGCCACGGAGACGACGGTGCCGCTCACGGGCGAGGGCACGGGCACCTCCATCTTCATCGCCTCGATCATGACCACGGCGTCGCCGTCGCTGACCGCGGTTCCCGGCTCGGCGACGATGCGCACCACCTTGCCGGGCATGTGCGACTCCACGGGTACGGTGCCGCCCGCGGTCTCGGTCGCGCCCGAAGGGGCGCTGGGTGCGGCGGGCCGGGCAGGACTCGCGCCGCTCTCCGCCGGGGCGGCCGGCGCCGCGGGTGCGCTCTCGGCGGCCGCGGGCTGGCCGCCTTCGTCGGCGCTCACGTCGTAGGTCTTGTCGCCAACCCTCACCTTGTCGCCATCGACGACGACGGTGTAGGAGCGGCCCTCCACCTTGACCGAGTAGGACGCCGGACCTTCGGGGACGGGTGCGGGTGGGGGTGCTGATGGTGCGGGTTCGGGTGCCGGCGCGGGTGCGGGCGGCGCGGGCACGGGTGCCGCAGGGGCCGGCTCGGGCTCCGCGTCGTCGACCTTGCGGACCCCCAGTTCGGCCCCGCCCTTGAGGAAGGCGATCCCCTTGTCGCCGCAGGCGGCGGCGATGAAGATGTTCTCGTCCGTCGTCTCCAGCCCCTGTGCTCTCAGCCGCTTGCGCGCCGCTTCGACGCCCTTCTCGGGGTCGGCATCGTCCAGCTCCAGGGGCGGACGGTCGGTCGGCTGCAGACCCAGCTGCTCGCTGGCGCGGGCGACCACCTCGGGATCGGGCGGCACCGGGGTCTTGCCGAAGTAGCCCAGGACCATGCGGCCGTAGTCGTCGGCGATGCGCTCCCACGGGCCGAGCATGACGTTGTTGAAGGCCTGCTGGAAGTAGAACTGCGACACGGGCGTCACCGAGGTGCCGAAGCCGCCGCGCTCGACGACCTCGCCCATGGCGCGGATCATCTCGGGGTAGCGATCCATGATGCCGTTGTCGCGCAGCATCTGGGTGTTGGCCGTCAGCGCCCCTCCGGGCATCGGGCTCCAGGGGATCATGGGCTCCACGGCCACCGCCTCGGGCGGCAGGTAGTAGTCGCGCATGCACTCCTTGAAGACCTCTTCCGCCTCCCGGACCTTGTCGACGTCGATGTCGAGGTCGTACTCGGTGTCGCGCAGGGCGTGCCACATGACCAGCACGTCGGGCTGGCAGGTACCGCCCGAGACCGGCGCCAGGGAGAGGTCGATGGCGTCGGCGCCGGCGTCGAGGGCGGCGTTGTAGGCCTGCACCGAGATGCCGGCGGTCTCGTGGGTGTGGAAGTGGATGAAGGTGCCCTCGGGCAGCAGCCGCCGGGCCTGCACGATCGTCTCGAAGACGGTGGCCGGCACCGCCGTGCCGGAGGCGTCCTTGAAGCAGACCGAGTCGAAGGGGATGTCGGCGTCGAGGATCCTGCGCAGGGTCTCGGTGTAGAAGGCCGGGTCGTGGGCGCCGCGGCACCCCGGCGGCAGGGCCATCATGGTGACGCAGACTTGGTGCTTGAGCCCCGCCTCGACGATGCAGCGGCCCGAGTGGATCAGGTTGTCCACGTCGTTGAGGGCGTCGAAGTTGCGGATCGTCGTCATGCCGTGGCGGGCGAAGAGGTCGGCGTGGAGCTTGATGATGTCGCTCGGCTGCGAGTCGAGGCCGACGACGTTCACGCCCCGCGACAAGGTCTGCAGGTTCGCCTCCGGGCCGGCGGTCTCCCGGAAGGCGTCCATCATGTCGAAGGCGTCCTCGTTGCAGTAGAAGTAGAGGGACTGGAAGCGGGCCCCGCCGCCGGCCTCGAAGTAGTCGATGCCGGCCTCGCGGGCGGCCTCCAGGGCGGGGAGGAAATCGGGCGTGAGCACCCGCGCTCCGTACACGGACTGGAACCCGTCGCGGAAGGCGGTGCACATGAAGGTGACCTTCTTCGTCATATCACTTCACCATGACCGACCACAGGATGCCGGCGCAGATGGCAGAGCCGATGACGCCGGCCACGTTCGGGGCCATGGCGTGCATCAGCAGGTGGTTGTGAGGATCCTCCTGGTGCCCCAGCATCTGCACCACGCGCGCCGAGTCGGGAACGGCCGACACGCCCGCGGCGCCGACGAGGGGGTTGATCTTGTTCTCGGTGAACAGGTTGAGGAACTTGGCGAAGAGCACCCCGCCGGCGGTGGCCATGGCGAAGGAGAGGGCGCCGAGGCCGAAGATCAGCACCGACTGGGGCGTGAGGAAGACCTGGGCCTGGGTGCTGGCCCCCACCGAGAACCCCAGGAGGATGGTGACGGTGTCCACGAAGGCGTGGCGCGCCGTCTCCGCCAGGCGCTCGGTGACGCCGCTCTCCTTCAGCAGGTTGCCGAACATGAGCATGCCCACCAGGGCCAGGGAGCCGGGGGCGATGACGGCGGCGATGAGGAAGGCGGCGATGGGGAAGACGATGCGCTCCCGGCGCGACACCTGGCGCGGCGTCGGCATGCGGATGAGGCGCTCCTTGCGCGTTGTCAGCAGGCGCATGACCGGCGGCTGGATGACCGGCACCAGGGCCATGTAGGAGTAGGCGGCGATGGCGATGGCGCTGATCAGGTGCGGGGCGAGCTTGGCGGAGAGGAAGATCGCCGTGGGGCCGTCGGCGCCGCCGATGATGCCGATGGCGCCGGCTTCCTCGGGGGTGAAGCCGAGGTAGAGGGCGCCGATGAGGGTGAGGAAGATGCCCATCTGGGCGGCGGCGCCGAGGAGCACCAGCCGCGGGTTGGAGAGCATGGTGGAGAAGTCGGTCATGGCGCCGATGCCGAGGAAGATCAGGGGCGGGTAGACGCCATGGCTGACGCCGAAGTAGAGGTAGTAGAGAACGCTGCCCTCGTCGTAGACACCGACGTCCATGCTCGGGATCGCGGCGATGTTGCCGACGATGGCGCCGAAGCCGATGGGCAGCAGCAGCAGGGGCTCGTAGTCCTTGGTGATGGCCAGGGTGATGAAGACCAGGCCGATCACGACCATGAGGACGTTGCCCCAGGTCATGGTGGCGAACCCCGTGGTGCCGAGGAACTCGAAGAGGACGCTCATGGCGCCAGCGTCAGGCCCGGGTCCGGGTGTAGGCCCAGGCGGCGGCGGCGACGGCGGCCGGATCCTCGCGCGGCGTCTCGACCCGGCGGGGCGCGTGGTGCTCCGTTTCCGGGAACCGCCTGGCCACCGTCGCCAGGATGCGGGGCAGCAGGGTGATGAAGAGGCTGATGAGGAGCAGCGCCGTGAAGACGATGATCATGCCCGCCAGGGCGATGGGCAGGCCCTGGCCGTCGACGATGCGCTGGAGTCCGAGGTCGAAATCAGACATAGATTACCAAGTGTCGCGTACAGGCAGCGGCTCCGCCAGAGGTAGCGGAGGGCGCCCTTGAGGAGAGGAGTCACCGATGGAGGAACGGAAGCTGACGGAGGAAGAGCGCTACCAGCTCGAGGTGGGCGGATACCTGATCCTGCCCGGGGTTCTGACCTCGGCGGAGCTGACCGCCTGCAACCAGGCCCTGGACCGCCTCGGGCCCGTGGAGGGCCCCCTGCGCTGGTCGCAGCCGCTCGGCGCGGCGCTGCTGGCCCTGCGCCACCACCCGGTGCTGACCGGCTACCTCGAGAAGATCTGCGGCCAGTTCCGCATCGACGAGTCTCCCCGCCTCCTCGGGGCGGGGGCCGCGGCCAACGGCACCGCCCTGACCGGCGGCGGCGAGCCCCTCGACTGGTCGCGGGCCTACGGCGAGCGGCAGGAGTCCTGCAGCCGCGCCGTGCGCGTCGTCTGGGCCCTGGCCGACGCCGCGGAGGGCGACGGCGGCCTGGTGGTCGTGCCCGCCAGCCACACGAGCACCGTGGAGCCGCCGCGGGACCTGGTGAGCGGGGCCGACGACATGGGCTTGGTGAGGCAGCCGGCGCTGCGGGCCGGCGATCTGATGATCCACGCCGCGTCGCTGCTGACCGGCCTGCGCCCCTGGCGGGGGCGGGGACCGCAGCGGCTGCTCTCCTGCGGCTACCTGAGCACCAACGTGCGGCCCTCGGCCGAGTCCGAGATCCGCGGCGAGGACGACGGCGACGAGGAGTGGCGGGCGAGCCTGACGCCGGAGCAGCGCGCCGTGGTCCACAACCCGAACCGCCCCTACCCGCCGCCGGTGGTCATGTCCGACGGCGAGCGCGCCTGGCTCGAGGAGGAGGGAGGTGTCCACCATCCCTCCATCTTCACCCGGGACGCCGACTGCGGCATCGACGAGAAGGAGTTCTACTACTGGGACCTGTGCGGCCACCTCGTGCTGCCCGGGGTGATGGACGCCGAGTGGCTGGCCGCCGCCAACCAGGCGGTCGACGCCCATGCCAACCCCAGTCCGAAGAAGGGCGGCTCGGCGGCCGGGCACTCGAAGCGGCTGGCCGGGACCGGCGGCCACCGGTCGTCCCTGGGCAACCCCTGGAAGCTGCCGGCCCCCCACGGCGAGCCGTTCCAGCGCATGATCGCCGACCCCGCCCTGGTGCAGCGGCTCAACTGGATGATGGGCAGCGGCTACGAGGCCACCCTCTGCACCAGCTTCCTCTTCGGCAAGGGTTCCTCCGGGCACCTGCTGCACGCCGGCGGCGGGCCGCCGCGGGTGGGGGCCCACTACCGGCAGCAGAACGGCCGCGTCTACGCCGAGTTCGTCAACGTCGCCTGGCAGTTGCGCGACGTGACCGCCGCCGACGGCGGCTTCGTCTGCATCCCCGGCAGCCACAAGACCCGCTACCGGGCCCCCGATTGCGTGCTCACCTGCGAGGACGAGTTGGGGCTGGTGCGCCACGTGGAGGCCAGGGCGGGAGACGTGGTGCTGTTCCTGGCCTCGGCCCAGACCCACGGCGCCTACCCCTGGACGGGAGAGCAGGACCGCCGCGCCATCTTCTTCCAGTACAAGTCGCGGAGCCTGTACGCCCCTTGACGCGGGCGGTGAGCTACGCCGAGCCCCGGGTGGAGCGGGACGGCGGGACCGGCTGGAACGGCGGGACCGGCTGGAAGGTGGAGATCCTCCACCGGGGGGAGTCGATCTCGAGGCTGTGGATCACCGGCCGGCGCATGCGCATCGGCGCCGCCGTGGTCCGCGCCGGGGGGATCGCCGGCGTCGGCACGGACCCCGCCCACCGCCGGCGCGGCCTGGCCCTGCGCGTCCTGCGGCGGTCGCTGCGGCTGATGGCCGAGGAAGGCTGCGAGACCTCCCTCCTCTTCGGCATCGAGGACTTCTACCACCGCGCCGGCTTCGCCACCTGCATGCCGGAGCACGGCCTGTCCCTGGCGGCGGCCGACGCCGGGCGCGCCGTCTCGCCGCTGAAGACGCGGCCCATGGGCCCGGAGGACCTACCCGCCGTGCGCCGGCTCTACGCGACCGCCAACGTCGCGCGCACCGCCTCGGTGGTGCGCGGCCGGGGTTGGCGGGAGTTCCCCATGGGATCGGGGTTCAGCGTGAGGGGGCTGGCGCGCGTAGTGCATCCCGGCGGGTCGCCCCGGCGCCTGCTCGGCTACTTCCTCCACGACGACAAGCCCGACCGCAGCCGTCTCGCCGAGGTCGCGGGCCGGAGCGCCGAGGCGCACGCCGCGATCCTGGGGTTCCTGGCGCGCCGGGCCAGGGCCCTGCGGCTCGAGCGGGTCTCGGCCAGCGTGCCGGTGGACCACCCCTTCGCCCTCTACTGCCGCGGGTTCGGCGCCCGCGACGAGACCGTCTATCCCCGCAACGCCGGTCCCATGGGCCGCATCATCGACCTGCCGCGGTTCGCCGCGGCCATGGTCCCGGAGTGGGAGCGGAGGTGGCCGGCGGACGGCCCGGAGGGGATCGCGCTGCAGACGGACCTGGGCGCCGTGGCCCTGCGCCGCCGCCGCGACGGGCGGCTGGAGGCGGGAGGTCGGCTCCCGGAGGTCGGGCCCCGACTGCGGGTCCCCGATCAGGCGGTGCTCTTGCAGCTGGCCATGGGTTACCGAAGCGCCGACGACGCCGCGGCGGCGGGGCTGCTGCGCGGCTCCCGGGAGGCGCTCGAGGTGGCCCGACGACTCTTCCCGCTGCGGGTGGCCCACATGTGGTGGCCCGACCGGTTCTAGCGTCTGCCCGCGCAGTCCCGCCTGAACTCCTTCGCCGATTCAGCCCGGCTCGCGGCCTTGCGCTTTGGCGGGTCTCCTGCCAGCTCCGCCGCGCGCCCTGCGCGCCAGGCGCCTCGACGCCCTCGTTCGAGCCCGATCCCGGGCGTGGTCACTCCTCCAGCCGGTAGACCCTCGAGGCGGTGCCGCGGAAGAGGGCGTCCTTGTCGTCGGCGGAGAACCCCGCGGCGATGCGCTTGAAGGCGTTCCAGAGCACCGGGTAGGAGACCGAGACCTTGTCCACGGGGAAGTTGCTCTCGAACATGCAGCGCTCCGGGCCGAAGCTCTCGATGGCGTGCAGGCACCAGGGCCGGTCGGCCTCGGCCAGCTCCTCCGAGCCGGGCGGCCGGTCGCGCTCGTGCCAGCCGAAGCCGTTCAGCGGCATGGCGATGCCGCCGACCTTGACGTTCACGTTCGGGCAGCGGCTCAGGCTGTCCATGTGGCCGCGCCAGACCTCGAAGACCTCCTGGCGGCGGCCCTCGTAGGGGCCGGTCCCCAGGGGCCCGCCGAGATGGTCGAGGACGATGGTGGTCCCGGGGAAGGCGCGGGCCAGGTCCTCCAGTTCCGGGATCTGGGAGTGGTAGATCCAGGCGTCGAAGCTCAGCCCGAGCGGACCGAGCCGGGCGAAGCCCTCGCGGAAGGCGGGGTCCAGGTAGCGGCCGCCCCCCTGCGCCGAGCGACTCAGCCCCCGGTCCCAGCTGGCCGAGTGGCGGATGCCGCGAAAGAGGGGGCTGGCCTCCAGGTGGGCGTGGAGGACCTCCTCCGCGCCGGCGCCCCGCAGCAGGTCGGCGTGGCCGACGATCGCCCCCACCCGGGCCGCGCCCTCGGGGCCGGCGGCGGTCTGCGCGGCCAGGCCGGCGACGAAGCGGGTCTCGCCCACGGGCCGCAGCGCCTCAGGGCCCTCCCGCAGGTACTCGGCGCGGCACTCGAGGAAGACGGTCCGCTCCACCCGGTGCCCGGCGCCGGTGTCGGCCCACAGGTCGTCGAGCAGGTAGCGGCCGAAGCCGCTCTCCACCCAGAAGTGGTGGTGGGGGTCGACGATCGGCAGATCCGGCTCGAGGATCTCTTCCTGTACCTGGGCGAGCCAGTCGGGTCGGGGTTCCATGGCTGAGTTCTCCGGGGGTTCAAGGGTGGATCCGCAGGTCCCGCATCCGCCAGGAGGCGCGGCCTGCGGCGGCGCCGCTGGCGCCGTCACGCATAGAGCTCTTCCAGGGCGTGGACTCTCACCGGCGCGGGCGCGGCGCGCCTCTTCACCTTCCCGCGCGTGAACAGCCGGCCCTGGATCGTCGCTCCACGCTGGTTGGGGTACGAGTCGATCTTCTTCTGCAGCTCGGCGGCCAGGGCTCGCGGTGAGCGCACGGTTCCCCACTTGCACTCTCCGATGTCGGTGCGGTTGTCCTGCCGCAGGCCGACGACGTCGATCTGTGTCTGCTTGTCCCAGTACTCGCCGATCTCCCAGGCGGCGCCCACGCCCTCCCGCTCGTAGAGGAGAGGGAGCGCCTCGCGGCAGAGGCGCTCGAAGCAGGCCCCGAAGTAGCTCTCGAGATCGGGCTTGATCAGCTCCTGAAACGAACGCCGGGGGCCCATCTGGGCGATGAATCCGAGGTGCGGGTAGACGAAGCGGAACCAGAACCGGAGCAGCGGATCGTCGAGGGCGAAGCGCACGTTCCTGGCCACGGGCCGGCGGCCGGTCACCGGATAGCGGCGGGAGACGTACCCGAGCTCGGTCAACTGCTGCAGATAGTAGTGCAGGCTCCTCTCGGGGAGGCCGGTCTGCCGGGCGATGGCGGCGGAGGCGCGCGACCCGGAGGAGAGGGCGACGAGGATGGCGTGGTAGTTGGCGACTTCCCGGAGCTCCTCGCGCAGGAGGAAGTCGGGCTCGCGGTAGAGCGGCGCGAACTCGCTCAGGAGATTGCTCTCGATGTTGGAGCGGATGGAGTCGGACGGCGAGAACAAGCGCAGGTAGAGGGGAACGCCGCCGCAGACGAAGTACGCCTGGGCCCGGTCGGCCGCGGACCAGCCGGGATGGAACAGGGCCGCCTCGCGGAAGGAGAAGGGCTTCAGCGGGATCTGCGCCGTGCGCCGCCCGAAGAGGGGACTCTTCTCGCCGAGGACCTCCCTTTCCATGAAGCCGATGAAGGAGCCGCAGAGAATCAGCAGCACGTCGCCCCGTTGCTTCCACGACCTGTCCAGCTGCTCCTGCAGGATCGACGGAAGCTCGGGACTGGCCTGGGCCGTCCACTGAAACTCGTCGAAGGCCAGGACGATCCGGTCCGTGCCGCTCTTCTGGCTGAGGACGGTGCCGAGGGCCGTCCCCCAGTCCGCGGCCGACACGGAGGCGAGGAGTGGCTGCCCCAGGGCCCGTGCCGCCGTCTCCATGAAGGCGCGAATCTGGAGCTGGGGGGGCGCCTTCTTGCCGAGGAAGTAGAGAGCCGGCTTGTCGCGGATGAAGTGAAGGATGAGCTCGCTCTTGCCCACCCGGCGGCGCCCGTAGACGGGGATGAATTCGGTGCGGCTGGACCGGTAGGCCCCCTCCAGTACTTGCAGCTCCGCCTGGCGGCCGATGAACATGTGGCGAAAGGTATCGCCCCCAGGGTATTTGTCAAGTTGAAACTTGACGAAACTGGACTAGACAAGTTGTGACTCGCAGATTCATGGCGGGCGGCGGATGGCCGCCGGTACTATTCTTGTCCAGGCCGGGACCCGCGGAGCGGACCCCGGCTCCAGGGGAGAACGCCACTTGATCGACGACAGACAGGGGCTGACCGAGCGCCTCGACGAGGCGCACCGGCGGGGGTGCGCGGCCATCGACGTGGAGATGGTCTGGGAGCGCACCTTCTACCCCGCCCTCGGCGTCATCCAGCTGGGATTCTCCCGCCGGGAGTGCCACCTGGTGGACGCCGTCGCCCTCGAGGGCCGGCTCGCGCCCCTGGCCGAGCTGCTCTCCGGCCCCACGGTGAAGGTCCTCCACGACGCGCTGCAGGACCTGACCGTCCTGCGGATGGCCACCGGGGCGTCTCCGCGGAGCGTCTTCGACACCCGCATCGCCGCCGGTTTCGCGGGCCTGGCGCACACCATCTCCCTGCGCGACCTGCTCCGGGAGCTCTTCGGGGTGGAACTGGAGAAGACGGAGACCCGCACCGACTGGCTGCGCCGGCCCCTCAGCCCCACGCAGATCGGCTATGCCGAGGACGACGTGCGCTACCTGGTGGAGGCCCGCGAGGAGCTCCTCCGCCGAGCTCGCGCCGCCGGCGTCGAGGACTGGCTGCAGGAGGAGATGGCCGGCCTCGACGATCCGGCCCTCTACGAGGAGCGGGACCCGCGCGAGGCCTTCCGGCGGGTCAAGGGCTACGGCAAGCTGCAGCGGCGGCAGCTGGCGGTGCTGCGCGAGCTGGCGGCCTGGCGGGAGGCGGCGGCGCGGGACCTCGACCGGCCTCGGGGCCAGGTGGCGTCGGACAAGCTGCTGCTGCTGCTGGCGCAGCGTCAGCCGGTGGAGATGGAGGACCTGCGCGAGATCCGGAGCCTGCGGCGGCATCTCCGGACCCGCGGCGAGGCCCTCCTGCGGGCGGTGCGGGCCGGGCTCGACCTGGAGCCCGGGGACTGGCCTTCCGGGCCTCCCCGGGTCCGCCACGGCCGCGACGTGGAGATGCGCTCCCGGGCGGCTTCGGAGCGCGTCAGGGAACGCGCCTCGGCGCGGGGCATCGACGAGGGGCTGGTGGCGACACGGGGCGAGGTCCGCTCCCTGGTGCGGGAGGGCCCGGAGAAGGAGGCGGGGCGCAACCGCCTGGCCGGCGGCTGGCGCTGGACGCTGGTGGGGGAGGAGGTGGCCGCCGAGTTCCACCGGCCCTGAGCGGGACCGGAGGCAGAACGGCGAATCGCGGGGCCGGGAGAGCCTCCGGCACCGCGATCTGCGGGGACCTGCGGAGCTGCCTGAGCTAGCGGCGCTTGCGGCCGCGGCGGTCGAGACCCATCTCGGCCAGCCGGGCGATGCGCTCCGCCTTCTTGCGGCGGCGGATGCTCTTCTGCAGGTCGAGCTTCTTCTGCACCGACGGCTTCGTGAAGAAGCGCTTGCGCTTGAGGTCGCGCATCAGGCCCGTGCGCTTGGTCTTGGAGGTGAAGCGGCGCAGGGCGCGCTCGAAAGGCTCGTCGTCGGAGAGCTCGACGCTGAAGTTCACCATGACGGGGGAGGCTCCTCGAAGGGTTCGAAAACTCGTTGAGTTGGAAGAAGATAGGGGGAGGCCGCGAGAGCGACAAGAGCGCTTCAGGACCAGACGAAGACCTCCGGGTGGCCGGCGTCGTAGCCGATGAAGACGGCGAGCACGATCCTGGGCGAGTCCCCGACCACGGCCGGCACCTCGTGGACGAGGCCGGTGTTGAAGAAGTAGAGGTCCCCCGGTTCCAGGTCCACCTGCCACTGCCCCAGGCCGTGGTCCCGCGCGTACTCGTGATAGGTGTTGGCGGCCAGGTGGGGCTGCACCTCCTCCGACCAGGGGCAGTGGTGCAGGATCGCCTGGGTGGTGGCGGAGCTGGCCGCGTTCTGCAGGCAGAGGACCCCGGCGAGCTGCACCGGATAGCGGCTCACGGCGTAGTTGAAGCGCTTCTCCCGCAGCACCACGTGATCGATGTGGGGGGCGTAGAACTGACTCTCGTAGTGGATGCGGAATATGGCGGGACCGTAGAGGCGGCCGTCCGGCTCGCGGGCGGTGACCACCCGCTTGTCGCCGGCCAGCCGCCGCAGGACGCCGTAGAGCAGGTCCACCGGATCGGGGAAGCCGTCGAAGAGGGTGGTGAACAGCTCGCGGCTCTCGCGGGCGTGGGCGAAGAAGGCCGGCTGATCGTGGCCGAGGTTGCCGAGGCTGGTACCGATGTCGATGCGCAGCGGGGCGTCGGGCGGCGCCGGCTGCCGCGGGTCCCGCATGAGGCCGCGCTCGATGAAGCGGCTCACGAGGCCGGCGCAGTCCGCCGCCGGACAGGCGCCCCGCAGGATGATGGCCGGGATGTCGGCCTCCACGAGGCGGCGCAGGGGGTCCCGTCCGGTGCTCAGGGCCACCTCGACATCGTCGGCCTCGACGGGTCGCCAGGGGCCGGTCACGGTGTCGCTCACAGGGCCTCGCTCGCAGGGGTGGGGGTCGGTGGCCGGCGGGGGAATCTTGCACCCGGGCGGGTCCGGGGCAACCTTAGGCGGTCGGCCCTCGAGGCCGGACCCGGCAGAGCCGGGAATGGAGGATCCGGATAGATGAGACCCGCCAAGAGGCTGGCCCTGGCCGCCGGCGCCGGCGACCTGAAGAAGGTGAAGGCCATGGTCGAGGCCGACCCGCCCCTGGCGCGGGACTGGCAGCCGATCATGGACGCCTGCTACGAGGGGCAGGTGAAGGCGGTGGAGTACCTGCTGAAGCACGGCGCCGACCCGAACATCAAGTCGAAGTCCGCCCATCACTACCGGCCCCTGCACCGCACGGTGGAGCACAAGCAGACGGCGCCCCGCGGTCCCCGGCACGTGGAGCTGGTGGAGTTGCTGCTGGAGCACGGCGCCGACCCCGACGGGCGCGGCTCCCACTGGCAGCTGACGCCCCTGGCGCTTGCCGTCCGCGGCGGCGAGGCGCAGTTCGTGCCGCTGCTGCAGGGGCGCACCACCAACGACATCTACAACGCCTGCGTCATGGCCGACACGCGGCGGGTGCGAGCGCTGCTGCAGAGGGATCCCGCCCTGGCCGTTGCCGCCGACGAGGCCAACGGCTGGACGCCCCTGCGCTACTGCGCCGAGTCCCGCCCCGCCGGCTCCGGCGCCAGGCCCCGCAGCTACGTGGCCGTGGCGCGGGCCCTGGTCGAGGCCGGGGCTCCGCCGGGCGACGCGCTCGATCCGGCGATCCACTCGAAGAACCTGGAGCTGGTCCGCTACCTGCTCGACGCCGGCGCCGGGATCCGCGACGGCGACACCCTGAACCACGCCGCCCAGGACCGCGCCTACGAGGTCCTCGACCTGCTCGTCGAGCGCGGCGTCGACCTCAACGATCAGCGCGGGACCGAGCATCACGGCGGCTACACCCCCCTGGGCTGCTGCATGCACGGCCGCAGCCTCCACGGGGCCCGCTGGTTCCTGGAGCAGGGGGTCGACCCCAACGACATCGGCAGCGCCGACGGCGAGACGGCCCTGCACGCCGCAGTGCGCTTCGGCTGCCGCGTGGAGATGCTGAAGATGCTCGTCGACTTCGGCGTGAAGGTGAACGCCAGGGACCGCGCCGGCCGCACGGCGCTGGCCGTGGGCCGCGAGCGGAAGCGCAGGAAGCAGGTGGAGTACCTGGAGAAGATCGGCGCCCGGTAGCGGCCTCGAAGGCCCGCCCGCCCGGGAGGTTCCGGGCCTGGACGGAATCAAGCCGAGGCCGTGTCTTTACTGGGTTCCCCCGGAACGAGGATGATCCCGTGTCGAGCCCCAGCAGACCTCCCAAGACCTACCGCGAGTTCATCGGCCGCTACCCCAAGCTGGGCAAGGCCTGGGACCTGATCGGCGAGGCCGGCCAGGAGGGCCCCCTGGACGCGCGCACCCGCCGCCTGGTCAAGCTCGGCGTCGCCATGGGCGCCATGCGCACCGGCGCCGTGCGCTCGGGGGTCCGCAAGGCCACCGACATGGGCATCTCCCGGGAGGAGGTGGAGCAGGTGGTGGCCCTGGCGGCCGGCACCATCGGCATGCCCTCGGCCGTGGCCTGCTTCACCTGGATCGAGGAAGCCCTCCCCCCCGAACAGGACGGATGAGAGCGATCGTACGGATCACCGCGCTCTGGCTGCTGGCCGCCGGCGCCGCCCGGGCGGGCACCCTGAGCGGATTCGTGACCGACGCCGACAACGGCGAGGCCCTGCCCCTGGCGGCGGTGGTCGTGGAGGGGATCCGCATGGGGGCGACCAGCAACAGCAGCGGCTACTATGCCGTCAAGCAGGTGCCGGACGGCGAGTACGTGGTCACCGCCTCCTACATCGGCTACGGGACCCTGCGGGACACGCTGCGCTTCGAGGCCGGGGTCGACATCCGGCGGGACTGGTCCCTGACCTGGCAGCCTATCCTCGAAGAGGCGGTCGTCGTCGAGGCCGAGAGCGAGGAGGAGGAGGAACAGGCCACCCAGAGCAGCTTCATCGCCCTCCAGGTGGAGCCCCTTCAGCAGATGCCGGCCATGGGCGAGGCCGACCTGCTTCGCAGCCTGCAGTTGCTGCCCGGCATCCAGTCGGCCTCCGACCTCACCAGCGGTCTCTACGTGCGCGGCGGCGGTCCGGACCAGACGGCCATCCTCCTCGACCACATCCCCCTCTACAACCCCTCCCACCTCTTCGGGTTCTTCTCCACCTTCAACCCCGACGCGATCAAGGACGTGCAGCTCTACAAGGGGGCCTACCCGGCGAAGTACGGCCGCACCCTCGGGGCCGTCCTCGACGTGGCCAACCGCGAGGGCAACCGCCAGCGCTTCAGCGGCCGCGGCGGCATCAGCCTCATCTCCAGCCGCCTGCTGGCCGAGGGGCCGATCGACGGCGGCTCGTGGATGGCCGCCGGGCGCCGCACCTACCTGGAGCCCGTCCTCGGCGCCGTCCGCGCCTTCGACGTCGACATCCCCCTCAGCTACTACTTCTACGACTTCAACGGCAAGATCAACCAGCGGCGCGGCGACGACACCTTCACCCTGAGCACCTACCTGGGCCAGGACGACCTGCGGGCGGAGTTCTTTCGGGAATCGTCCAGCGCCGACACGTCGAGCACAGACCAGGAAGACGTAGAGGCGTCCTTCGCCGACCTGCGCTGGGGCAACCGCGCCGTGACGGCGCGCTGGACGCGGGTGTTCTCGCCCGATCTCTTCGGCCACTTCATGGCAGCCGGCTCCTACTACGAGAGCGTCCTCGACTTCAGCTTCTTCAACACTCCCTTCACCGTCGTCAACAGCATCCGCGACCTGTCCCTCAAGGGCGACCTCGACTACTTCGCCCACCGGGACCACACCCTCACCCTCGGCTTCCTGGCCACCCTTTACAGGTTCCACTTCGCCCAGAGCTTCAACGGCGAGGAGCAGGACGACCTGCGCCAGGGCTCGGTGCTGATCTCGGCCTACGTGCAGGACGAGTGGGAGCCCGACCCGGTCACGCGGCTGCGCCTCGGGGGGCGGGCCGCCTGGTTCAGCGAAGGCGGCCGCCTGCATTTCACCCCGCGCCTCTCCCTCAGCCGGGCCCTCACCGACAAGGTGCGCGTCAAGTTCGCCGGGGGGATGTACCGCCAGTACCTGCAGTTGATCACCACCGAGGGCTTCACCGGCGGCGACGGCTGGGTGCCCCTGGACGACAGCGTCGAGCCCGGGCGCTCCTGGCAGGGAGTGGCCGGCGCCGAGTGGAACCCGTCGCGGACCTGGCAGTTCACGGTGGAGGGATACTACACGGACCTGGCGAACCTCGTGGTCCTCGACACCGCCGTGGCCGCCGACAGCGAAGCCGGCAACTCCGAGGAGATCTTCGTCAGCGGCGGCACCGGCTGGGCCCGCGGCGTCGAGCTCTTCCTGCAACGGCGCTCGGGACCTCTCACCGGCTGGGTGGGCTACACCCTTGGCTGGACGCGGCGCACCTTCCCGGAGCTGAACCAGGGGCGCGCCTTCCCCCCCAAGTACGACCGCCGCCACGACCTCTCCTTCGTCGTCTCCTACCGGGTCGGGAAGTGGCGCCTGGGCTCCAACCTCGTGTACGCCACGGGGCAGGCCTTCACCCCGGCCTCGGTGCGCTACTCACTGCGCGAGCCGACTACCGGCGTGGTCGAGGACTACGTGCTGCCGTCGCGGCGCAACAGTGGCCGCCTGCTGCCCTACCACCGCCTCGACGTCAGCGTCACCCGCGACCTGTCGCTGTGGGGCCTCGAGTCCGAGCTCTTCCTGCAGGTCTTCAACCTCTACAGCCGGCGCAACGAATGGTTCGTCCAGTACTCCACCGACGAAGCCGAGACCCGGGCGGAGGTGGTCCAGCAGTTGCCCGTCGTGCCTACGCTGGGCCTCAACTTTGCATTCTAGGATGCAACTCTCCTGGCGGAAGACTGCATGAGGCCAGCAAGATGACTCCCGAATCCAGCCCCTTCAGCCCCGGCCAGCCCGTGCCGATCGAGTTCTTTGTCGGGCGTCTTCCCGAGATCGAGCGGCTGCGCGGCATGGTCCATGCCAGCACTCGGGGCCGCTTCAAGATCGGCTTTGTCAGCGGCGAGCGGGGTATCGGGAAGAGTTCCCTCGCAGCCTTCGCCCGCCGCTCGGTCGAGGGCGACTTCGATGTGGCGGGCTGTCACGTCTTCCTGGGCGGCGTTCAGGATCACCGGGAGATGCTGCGCCGAACACTTGACCGCATCCTGAACGAGAGCGTGGACAAGCCGTGGCATCGACAACTCATGGGTCACTTCGGCGACCGCGTCAGCAAGGTGGGGCTCTTCGGTGTAACGCTCGAGTTGAATCTCGACGAGAGGGACATGGTGGCCGTGGAGCGTGACTTCGCCGCGTCGATGGGGCGGCTCTTGGAGAGCCTTGGAGAGCACAGGAAGTCCCTCTTCCTGATCCTCGATGACATCAACGGGTTGGCTGGCTCGGAGGGCTTTGCCAACTGGCTCAAGAGCACGGTTGACGAGATCGCCACCTCCGAGGACGAGTTGCGCCTCTGCATCCTCGTCGTGGGGCTCGAGGAGAGGCGTCGGGAACTGGTGGAGAGGCAGCCCTCCCTGGCGCGCGTCTTCGAGTTGATCGACATCGCTCCCTGGTCAGATGACGAAGTTCGCCAGTTCTATCGGGAGTCCTTCGGCGCTGGCGGGGCCGAGATCTCCGAGGAAGGGATGGAATTGCTTCCTCCCTTTACCGGCGGCCTGCCGGTCCTGGCGCACGAGATCGGGGACGCGGTCTGGCGGACAGCCCGAGGACCGGACATCGGAAAGAGAGAGGTGCTGAAAGGAATCTTCATGGCCGCGGAGGTCATCGGACGGAAGCTGCTGAACCCCCAGGTCTTCGATGCCATCCGCAGCGAAAGCTATCACTCCATTTTCCGCAAGATGGCGGATCTGCCCGGGACCCGTTTCGGCCGGGCGCAACTCAGGGAGTTCCTGACGGACGCGGAGGCCAAGGGCCTGGACAACTTCCTGCGCCGAATGACGAGTCTGGGAGCATTGGAGAGAGACCCCGAAACGAGGGGAGCGTACCGCTTCCCCAACCTGCTTCACGCCCTGTACTTCCGCATGGAATCCCAGCGGCGGAGACGTGAGGAGGGGGCCTGATGATGCGCTGTCTCCCACTCCTCCTGTGCCTGGCGGCGTGCTCCGCCGACCGCCAGCCCGGGAGTCTCTTCGGCTCGGCGGAGGAGGACAGCGCCTTGGTGGTCGACGCCCTGCTGCTGGTCGACCAGGACCTGCCCGAACTGTACGTGCGGCGCAGCCTGGCTGCCGACGTCGCGTACGACCGCGCAGCGACGGGCGTGGCCGACGCCCGGGTCCGCATCCTCCAGGGGGACCGGGTCTTCGAGTACGCCCCCGATACGGAGGAACCCGGCCGTTACCTGCCGCCCCCGGACCCGCCCCGGGTCGAGCCCCGGACCGAGTACCAGCTCGAGGTCGAGGTAGGCGGCCAGCGCCTGTGGGGGCGCACGACCACGCCGGACCGGCTGCGGGTGCGGCAGGCGGTGCTCATCGACTGGGAGACCGGCGAGGTCCTGCGCACCCTCAAGTCCTTTGCCGAGGCCGGAGACGGGGTCTGGGAGGCGCCCGAGAACCAGCTCCTCTACCTGGAGGGGGTGCTCGAGATCCACCTGGAGGCGGCGGCGGCGGCTGGTTACCAGGCGGGGATCTTCTCCCTGGACGAGAGCCCGGAGAAGGTCAACGAGGATCTGGACGAGTTCTACGACGACGACGTGGACCCGAGCCGGAACGAGTCGCCGCCCCTGGCGGTCACCGAGGGGGTCCTGCGCTGGCCGTGGTTCGCCGTCTACTACACCGGCCGCTCCATCGTGAAGGTCTACGCCCTCGACCAGAACTGGTTCGACTACGCGCGCACAAACGCCGACCAGCAGGAGCAGGGAGGGGGTGCCGGCGGACTGGCGGGCGACAACTTCGAGAGGCCCCTGTTCTCCGTGGAGGGAGGGTTGGGCCTCTTCGGCTCGGCGTCGGCCGATTCGGTGGGCTTCGTGGTGGTGCCGCGCTAGAGCGGGTCCGGCGAAGCCAGTTCGCGGTTGCTGCCCATGGACGTCTCGCCGCCGTCGGCAAAGAGGCAGGCGCCGGTGACGAAGGAGGCGTCGTCGGAAGCCAGGAACAGGACGCAGGCGGCGATCTCCTCGGGCCGGGCCGGGCGCCCGAGCATGGTGGCGCGTCCGACCTCTTCCTTGAATGAGTCGGGGGTCATCCCGGCCGCGGCGGCTCGCCGCTCATGGAAGGGGGTGAAGGTCGGTCCCGGGCAGAGGGCGTTGACCCGGATCCCTTCTTCGGCATGGTCCAGGGCCATGGCCCGGGTCAGCCCCGTGACCGCTGCCTTGGTGGTGTCGTACTGCACGGCGTTGCGGCTCGCGATCGCCGCGCTGTTGGAGGCGATGTTGACGATGCTGCCCTTGCCGCCCTGGCGCAGGAAGGGGATCGCGGCCCGGGCGCAGAAGGCGTAGCCCTTGACGTTTACCGCCCAGATGGTGTCCCAGCTCTCCTCGCTGGCTTCGGCCACGGTGTTGTAGGAACGGATGGCGGCGTTGTTCACGAGGATGTCGAGCCGGCCGAAGTGATCGACCGTCCGCCGGATGAAGGCGGCGGCCTCGGCTTCGCGGTCCATGCGGGCCTCCACGAACAGCGCCTCCCCGCCGCCGGCCTCGATCTCGCCGGCGACGCACTCGCCGCGGGGGCCGTCGCGGTCGGAAAAGGCCACCCGCGCGCCCTCCTCCACGAAGCGCCGCACCGTGGCCTCGCCGATGCCGGAGGCGCCGCCGGTGACGGCCGCGACCCTGCCGTCCAGTCTTCGCCCCGAGGTCAGCGCTGCTCGTCCCTGGTGGGGAACTCCGCCGGCATGCAGATCTCGATGACCTCGAAGTCGTCGGAGAACTCCAGCACCTCGTGGGGGACCCCGGGATCCTGCTGCCAGCTGTCGCCGGCCTCGAAGCGCACCTCGCCGACGTCCTTGAACTCGACCCGGGTCCAGCCACGCAGCACGTAGTTCATCTGGAACTCGAGATCGTGGGAGTGATAGCCGCCCGGCCCGCTGCAGGATTCGGTGGCGCGGATGACATGGACGAGCAACTTGCCCTTGGTGGCCTCGACGCTGCCGAGGTCGCGGTACTCGAAGTAGGTGCGCAGGCCGGGCTTCCACTCAGCCGACTTGTGAAGGGACATGGTGGCCATGCTGATCGATCCTCCGGAGTTGGGGGGGATTGCGGCGGGAGATAGAAACCCCTGGTCGGTCCCAGGGTCAAGGTGGCGTGCCTGCCGCCCTCAGGGCCGCTTGACGGCCCTCACCACCGCCTGGGGCACCGCCCGCCACAGGCAGACCGCGTCGAAGCCGGCCCCCTCCAGGGCGGCGAGCTCCTCCTCCAGCGGGAAGTAGGTGTCCTCGCCCGACCACTCCTCGAAGTGGCGCCAGGCCTGCTGCTCCTCGATACCGCAGGAGACGAGGTGGGCGGCCCAGCTCTCGTAGTCGGCCCGGCGGGCGGCGGGGTCGGCGGGCATGGTGGCGTCGGCGTTGATGAAGACGCCGCCGGGGGCCAGGGCCGCGTGGATGGCGGCGAAGATCTCCCGCTTCCCGGCAAGGGTCGGCACGTGGTGCAGGGCGAGGGAGGCGACCGCCGCGTCGCAGGAGGGCAACGGCCCCTCGAAGGGGCGCACCGAGTAGGTCACCCGTGAAGCGAAGGCGGCGAGCCGCTCCCGGGCCTGGTCGAGCATCTCGGCGTCGGCGTCGATGAGCTCCACCGAGGCCCCCTCGCATCGCCGCAGGACGGTCTCGGCCAGGGCGCCGGTGCCGGCGCCGAGGTCGACCACCCTCCGGGGCCGGGCCTCGGACACGGCCCGGGCGGCTCTCTCCAGCATCTCTTCGTACGAGGGGATGAAGGCGCGGATCGTGCGGTCGTAGGCCTCGATCTCGACGCGCAGGTGGCGCCGCACGGAATGGCTCATCTACCTGTCCGGGGATGGCGGGGACCGCTCTCGGCCCGACGAGTATATTCCCCCTTTGCCTCTGCCGACAGGGAGGGGGAGGCTCCAACTCCTGAAGCTGCAGGGCGCCCGGAGGCCGCTTCACCTTCTCCGGGAAGGGCGCTCCGCCAGTCTCGAAGGAGATCCATCGTGCGACGACTGAATCACCGCGTTTCCCGGCTCACCGCCGTCGCCCTGCTGGCCGGCGCCACCGGCGCGGCGGCCGATTCCCCCCAGGGGCCCCTGGCCGAACGGGGAACCTGGGCCCTGGGCTTTGACCTGCGCTCGAGCGAGGGCAGCAGCTTCAGCCTGTGGCGGGTCCGTTCCCCGAAGACCGCCCTGGGCCTGGAAGCAAGCCTCTACTGGAGGCTGATTGAGAGCGACTACGAGAGTCCGGGCCGGAGCGATCGCCGCTACCAGCGGCTGTGCCTGGAGTTCCGCCCCACATTGAAGCGCTATCGACCCCTGCGCGACGGGATCGCTGCCTATGTCTACGGGCAGGGCCTCGCCGGCTTTTGGGGCATGAAGAGAGATCGGGACGACTCTGTATCCATGATCGATCTGGGGGTCGGGCTTGGTCTGGGCGTCGACTGGTTTCCTCTGCAGCGCATCAGCGTCGGCGGCCGGACCGGGCTGTCCATGAGCTACGGATTCGGCGAGTCCAGCCGATCTTCCAGTCTCCCCGGCGAGGTGGATACGTACCTGTCCACCGATCGGGCCCTGTACCTCAGGGCCTTCGTGTCCAAGGTGACCGCCCTCGTCTACTTCTAGGAGGAATCATGCCCAAGATCGTGCACTTCGAGCTGCCCTTCGACGACGCCGAGCGCGCCAACCGGTTCTACGCCGAGGTCTTCGGCTGGGAGTCCCACAAGTGGGAGGGGCCCCACGAGTACTACCTGCAGCAGACCGGTGCGGAGGGCGAGCCAGGGATCCACGGGGCCCTGGCGCCCCGGGAGAGAATGGCGAGCGGCGGCGGCACCCACATCGTCATCGGCGTGGACGACCTCGACGCCTACGTGGCCAAGGTCACCGCCGCCGGCTGCGACATCGTCACCCCGCGGACCCCCATCCCCGGGGTGGGCTGGTTCGCCGACTTCCGCGACACCGAGGGCAACGTGATGGGCCTGTTCCAGAGGGACGACGGTGCCGCGTCCCCGGAGTAGATCACGAATTCCCGGTCGCGCCGGGCCTGTCCGAGAAACCGGACGAGTCCGGCCTGCGAGGGACTGGTTGTCCAGGAAACTGGAAGGATGGTCGATCGAGCAGCCGCGGGGGTCAGTCGAGAGATGATGCGCGGTGCGAAAACCTGAAGGCACACTTCTTGCGTTCCCTTCCCAGGTAGGTATCGGGGCCATGCCCGCCCGCCGCATGCGGCACGGTCACAGCGGCCGTCTCCGCGACTGCCTGGAGGAACACCATGTTGATCCGCATTCTCTGCCTGCTGTTGCCCGCGTTGTTCATCTCCCACAGCTCGGGGGACGAGTTCCCCGAGCCGGAGCAGACCCTCTCCCCCTTCTTCTTCGTCCAGACCGACGATCCGGAGCTGGACCCGCTGCCGATGAAGTCGATCTCGGCCGAGGTCAAGATCGCGGGGGTCATCGCCGACGTGGTGATCCGCCAGGAGTACGCCAACGAAGGCGGCAAGCCGCTGGAGGCGACCTACGTCTTCCCCGCCTCGACCCAGGCGGCCGTGTACGGGATGGAGATGACCATCGGCGAGCGGGTCGTCACCGCCGAGATCCGGGAGCGGGAGGAGGCGCGGCAGGAGTACGAAGATGCGATCGAAGCGGGCTACACGGCCTCGCTGTTGGAGCAGCAGCGGCCCAACGTCTTCCAGATGACGGTGGGCAACATCCTGCCCGGCGACCGCATTCTCGTGGAGCTGAGGTACACGGAAACCCTCGTGCCCACGGAGGGTGAGTACGAGTTCGTCTATCCCACGGTCGTGGGGCCGCGGTACTCCGAGATCCCCCTGGCCGAGGCCGACCACAGGGACCTGTTCGTGGCGACGCCGTACACACACGAGGGGAAGCCGGCGATCTACGGTTTCGACATCGACGTGGAGCTGCGGACGGGCGTGCCGATCCAGTCCCTCTCCTCGATCTCCCACGACATCGAGGTCACCTATCCCGAGCCCAACCGGGCCCGGGTGGCGCTGGCCGATCCGGGCGGGACCGGCGGCAACCGGGACTACATCCTGCGCTACCGGCTGGCGGGCGACCAGATCGAGTCGGGCCTGCTGCTCTACGAAGGGGAGGGCGAGGAGGAGAGCTTCTTCCTCTTCATGGGTCAGCCGCCCGAGCGCGTCCTCGAGGACGAGATCCCCCCGAGGGAGTACATCTTCGTCGTCGACGTCTCCGGCTCGATGCACGGCTATCCACTGGATGTGTCGAAGGCGCTGCTGAGAGACCTGATCGAGCCGCTCCGCCCCACCGATCACTTCAACGTGCTGCTCTTCGCCTACGGTTCCAGCGTGCTCTCCCCGGAGTCCCTCCCCGCGTCGAGCGAGAACGTGGAGCGGGCTCTCGAAGTCATCGATGGCCAGCAGGGCGGGGGCGGGACCCGGCTCGCGCAGGCCCTCCGTCGCGCCATCGATCTGCCCCGGACAAGCGAGACGACATCCCGTTCCATCGTGATCGCCACCGACGGGTACATCACGGTGGAGGCGGAGGTCTTCGACCTGATCCGGAAAAACCTCGGCGATGCCAACGTCTTCGCCTTCGGCATCGGCACCGGCGTCAACCGCTTCCTCATCGAGGGCATGGCGCGCATCGGTTCGGGCGAACCCTTCGTCGTCACCGAGGAGGCCGAGGCGGAGGAGACCGCGGACCGGTTCCGCGAGTACATCCGCACGCCGGTCCTCTCGGGGACGACCTTCACCGCCGATGGATTCGAGATCTACGAGGTGGAGCCGCTCTCCATTCCGGACCTGCTGGCGGAGCGGCCGGTCCTGGTCTACGGGAAGTGGCGGGGCGATCGCCGGGGAACGGTGTCGTTGCGAGGGCATACGGGACAGGGTGAGTACGGCGTCGACATCGACGTCTCCGAGGTGACGCCCGACGAGTCCAACGCGGCCCTGCGCTATCTCTGGGCCCGCCGGCTCATCGCCACCCTGGGCGACTACGCGGGGTTGGGGTTCGAGGATGAGACCCGGGTGAAGAGCCACATCCTGGAGCTGGGTCTGACCTACAACCTGCTCACCGCCTACACCTCCTTCGTCGCCGTCGACCGGGTGGTGCGCAACGACGGCACCGAGGTGGTCAGCGTGGGCCAGCCTCTGCCCCTGCCCCAGGGGGTATCCGACGAGGCGGTGGGCGGCGGTGGTGGCTACGCCACCACCGGGATCGAGGAAGTGCTCGCCACCGCCTCCTGGTTCGACAGAGACTTCCACCTGAGCGATGGCGTGTGGATCGACTCCGAGTACACCCCCGGCGATCCGGTGATGGAGCACGCCACCGCCCTCGCCGCGCCGGATGAGCTCGAGAGGTTCGCCTCCCTCCAGAAGGAGATGATCGTGGTCGCCGAGGGACAGGCCTGGCGGCTGCGGGGTCCGGCCCTGCCGCAGACGGCGGTGCTGCACCAGAACACGCCGAACCCCTTCAACGCGGAGACCAGCATCCGCATCACCATCGCCGGCGGACACGGTCCGCAGCCGGTGCGCCTGGAGATCTACGACTTGACCGGGCGGCGGGTGCTCGTCGAGGCGTGGGAAGGCCTCGCCCCCGGGGACCACGTATACTCATGGGACGGCACCGACGACGAGGGCCGCGCCGTGGGAACGGGCGTCTACCTGTATCGCCTGGTCCAGCCCGGCCACGCGGCGATGCGCAAGATGATGCTGATGAAGTAGAAGAGGAGATCCATGGAACGGCGGAACATATCGAGCCACAACCCCTTCGAGGAGGAGTTCGGCTATTCGCGGGCCGTGCGGGTCGGCGACCACGTCCACGTGGCCGGCACCTGCGCCCGCCCGCCCCACGACGAGGGAGGCACCTACGAGCAGTCGGCGGCCGTCCTCGACATCATCGCCGCGGCCCTGACCGAGGCGGGGGCGAGTCTGAAGGATGTGGTGCGGACCGTGGTCTACGTGACCGACATCTCGGACATGAAGGAGGTGGCCCGCGCCCACAACGAGCGCTTCGCCGGCGTCAAGCCGGCGTCGACGCTGGTGCAGGTGGCGGCCCTGGGGAGGCCCCAGCTCCGGGTCGAGATCGAGGCCTACGCCATCCTGACGGAGGGCTGACCCGCCCTCAGTCGTGGGCGCAGTAGAAGTCCTTCAGGTCGACGCCGTGCTCGAGACGGGCCTTGAGGCTGGCGAAGAAGTGGGTCCAGCCGGAGCACTGCTCGAAGGCGCTGGCGATCCCCTCGCCGTCGGACCGCCAGCCGGACTCGCTCACGAGGACCTTCGTGCCGTCACCCCTCGGCTCGAAGGTGAATGCGAACCGCGTCCGATAGCCGACGTCGTTGCAGGCGGGCCAGTTGCAGACGATCCGCTCGCCGGGGACCACCTCCTCGACGTGGACGTCGATCTCGAGATCCCCGAACCGCCAGAGGACGGTCCGTCCTGCTTCCAGGGAGGCGCTCGAGGCGTCGGTGAAGTAGGTGCTGATCGCCGCCTTGTCCGTGATCGCCGCGAAGACCTCGTCCACCGCCGCGTCGATGACGCAGCAGAACTCGAAACCCAGCTCCCGCCTGTCTTCCATCGAAACCCCCAGTCCCACGTGTTGACCCGTCCTGCCTCGAGCGCGGGCGGCTATGCACCTTCGTCCGGGGCCAGCAGCAGGACCTCGCAGCTCTCCAGGCGCGGCCACGGCGAGGGCGTCCGGCTGCCGTCGAGGATGACGAGCACGGTGTTGATCCCCTGACGCAGGGGCGGACCGTCGAAGACCCTCCAGCGCCGGCCGCGGCGATTCTCCACGATGCGGTCCGCCGCCGGGTCCAGGCGCCTGCCGTTGACGGTCAGCTGCAGTCGGTCCTCCGCTCCCTCGCAGTCCTCCAGGCACAGACGCAGCTCGCACCGGGCGATCCGCCCCTCGGCGAGTCCCGCCTCGATGTCGTCGTCGACGCGGATCCGCAGGGCGTGCTCGGGCCCGGCGCCGCGGCCGGCGAGGGCCAGCTTGCGAGGCAGCTGCGGCCGGTGGTCGGGGCCGGCCGCCGCCGGCAGGTAGTAGCAGCGGTTGCGCCGCTCCAGGACCGCGGGATCGCGCAGCTCGGCCACCATGCGCAGGTGGTAGTCGTCGAAGTCGTTGAAGTCGCCGCTGGCGGCCGGCGCGGCGCGGTGGGAGGGGTAGCCGAAGTTGAAGAGGTGGACGCCGGCGGCGCCGTCCCGGTAGCCGTTGAGGGCCGTGGCCCGCAGCACGCTGGCGGGGCTCTCCTCGTAGCCCTCCTGGGGCGAGACCGTGTAGGTCTTGGTGTCGAAGCCGGTGTAGACCGCCACGCCGCTATCCTTGCCAAGGGCCGCCGCCGGAGCGACGTCGATCTCGTGCACGCAGTAGCCCGGTGAACCGAGGACCACCGCGTCGGCCAGCCCCTCACGGATCCAGGTCTCCACGTCCAGCCCCTCTTCGAGAGACTCGCCGAGCCCGGCGGGCACCCGCGCGATCAGGCGCAGGTCCCGGCCCGTCCCGGCGCCGCGGCGGTCCACGAGCTGCCGGGCCTGCTCCATGAAGCGGGTCATGACCGGGATGTTGGCGAACTTCTCGCCGCCGCGGAAGAAGGGCGGCGCCCGGCTGAAGTCGAGCTCCAGACCGTCGAAGTCGTAGCGCTCCAGGGTCTCGTCGAAGAGCCCGAGGAAGCGCTCCCTCACCTCCGCCTCGGCGTAGTTCCACACCCACGAGAAGGACCAGTCGGCGCCGTGGCGGCAGCCGAAGGGCACGGGCGAGCCGATGAGCAGGCGGCGGCGGTCCTGCTTCTGCCGCGAGCGTCCGTACCAGCCCCGGGCCTCGTCGCAGGCGTGGGCGTCGTTCATGCGGAAGCCGGCGAAGACCGGCAGGCCGCTGCGCCGGGCGCCGTCGATGTAGATCTGCATCAGCTCGTGGCCGTCGGCGATCACCTGGCCGAGGAGCAGGTGCAGGAACTCGTGGGCGTCGGCCGGCCGGCGCCCCCCGACCTGCTTGATGGGCCGGCCGTGGATGTGGGGCGCCTGGTCCTGCTTCAGCGGATGGCCGTGGATGTCCCGGGGGACCGGGTCCGGCTGCCACTCGGTGATGTGGTCGCCGAAGAGCTGCGCGTGCGGGCTGCCCCGCCAGGAGATGTCGTCGTCGATGCCGGCCAGCACGGAGAGGGCATCGACCCCGGCCTCGGCGAGGACGGGTATCAGCCGGACGATGTCGTTGGGGTCCCGGCGGTCCTGATAGTTGATGATCCAGTGGCCGTCGGTGTTGTGGATGACGCGGGGAGGCCAGCTCATGACTTGGGCCGCTGCAATCCATGGGAGCGCATGCGGGAACGGAGGCGTTCCGGATTCATCCCCAACAGCCTGGCCGCACCGTGCTCTCCGTAGATCCTCCCCTTTGTCGCCCGGAGGGCGTCCATGATCTGCTGCTTCTCGCTCCGTTCATCCGGCAGCGACACATGGCAGACCTCCAGGACCGGGCCTTCGCACAGCATCAGGCCCCGCCGTATCAGGTGCTCGAGCTCGCGGACGTTCCCCGGCCAGGAGTACTTCCGCAAGTAGGTCAGGGTCTCCTGGCTCAGTGTGGGTACCGGGCGCCGCAGCTGCCGGGCGAATTCAGCGGCAAAGTGCTCTGCCAGGCCCGGGATCTCCTCGCGGCGGTCTCGCAGAGGCGGCAGCACCACCGGGAAGGTGTTCAGGCGGTAGTAGAGTGGAGCCCGGAAGGCCTCTTCCTTGACCATTTCCCCCAGATCCCGGTCCGTTGCGGCAATCACCCGGACGTCCACCGGAACGGACTCCACTCCTCCCACCCGTCTCAGCAGGCCATCGTCCAGGATGTGGAGCAGGGCCTGTTGCCCGGCGGGTGGCAGATCGGCGACCTCATCCAGGAACAAGGTCCCTTCATGGGCCTGCTCCATGAGGCCGATCGTTCGCCTCTCCCCGCCCGGGACTGCTCCCGGTTCATGCCCGAACAGTTCACTCTCGACCCGCGAGGCGGTCAGGGACCCGCAATTGACGTGGACGAAGGCGTGTTGCCTGCGCGGGCTCAGGTCATGGACTTCACGGGCCACGAGACCCTTGCCCGTACCTGTCTCTCCATGCAACAGCAAGGTCATGTCGGTCGCCGCCACCCGCCGGAGCCGCTCCAGGATCCGCGCTATGGTCGCACTGTGGCCTGGAACCGAATCCACCCGGCTCTCGTCGGTTGCGCCCGGGACGATCCGAACCTGCAACAGCGCTGACTCGGACACGTTGCCTTCCGGGTCCCGGACCCGCACCTCGAAACGATACTCGCCGATGGACAGGTCCTGGTACGACACCCGGTTCTTCGGCGTGAACTCACTCCACTCCGCCTTCGAACCGTTGCCCACGAGACGGTGGCTGTAGAGCAACGGATCCTCATCGATCCTGAATCGGATACCCTGAAAGTGAATCACCACTTCAGCCGTACCCCGCGGAAATGAGACGGATTCAGGCGCCTCCAGAAGCCGGCCCTCCACGAGTTGGCGTATAACGAGGCCAGGGGAGACATGGTGAGGCTGGTACGAGATGAGGCCTGCCCCGGTCCCAAACCAGAGCCGGCCCAGGCGATCGCAGAGAATCGCGTGGACCGCCCCGCTCTCCAGCGGACCCTCGCCTGGGCGAAGACGACGGAAGGCCTGGCCATCGTAGCTCGAGACCCCACCGCCATCGGTTCCGATCCACAGCCGCCCCTGCCGGTCGGTGGTCAGCGACAGGATGCGGTTGGCTGACAGGCCCTGAGCCATGGTGAACCTGCGCACCTCCCGGGAGCGCGGGTCAACGGAGAAAAGCCCGGCGGTGGTCCCCAGCCAGAGCATTCCCGAGTGCTCGCACAGGGCGTTCACCCCGGGAATCGCTTCCAGCCCGGCGAAGTCAGCCGCACGGAGACGATCGGCACCGTCCGTGTAGTACAGGGCCGGACTCCCCAGGCCCGAACCGATCCAGAAGACGCCGCCGCTATCCTCCATGATCGCCCTGCACGCATAGGGCAACCGATCCTCCAGAGCGACGAACCGTTCTTCCTCGAAGTGTCCGAGGAGCCCATGTGAAGTGCCGACCCACAGACGCCCTGTCCGGTCCGCGCACAGCCCTGTAACGATCTCGTGATCGTCCCCTGCGAGTTCGGCGACCACCCGGGATTCCGAGCTCGCCCCCTTGGATACCTTGCCTGCCGCGTCGCCGACCCAGAGCGTTCCCTGCCGGTCCACCTCCATTGCGAAGACCGCAGGCCCCGTCGTCATCGGGCGGATCCTGTCCTCTTCATGGCAGGCGATCCCCTTGCTGGTGCCGATCCAGACCCGGCCTCGGCGGTCCTCGACCAGGGATCTGACAAGGTTGCCGGGGAGGCCGTCAACCTCCGTGTACCTCCTGACGCCGGACCTGGCGACAAAGAGCAGGCCGCCGCCCCAGGACCCGATCCAGATGTTCTTCTCGTGGTCCTCGTACGTCAGACGGGTACTCCTGAAATCCATCTCCGGGAAGGCGTCCGAGAACGGATACCAGGTCTGCCCGTCATGCACCAGCACCCCCCGGCGGGCCATCCACAGCCAGCCCCTGTCGTCCACGCGGACATGCCGTATTCCCGGCCTCACGATCTCTGCCGCCTCGGGGGCGCTCACATCGACGAAGTCGAGGTGCCGGCTCCGCGGATCGTAACGGCCCACAACGGCTTCCTCGTTCCTCTGAGGAGCGATCCACAGACGGCCGGAAGTGTCCTGGGCCAGCTTCCAGGCCCATTTGTGGGCACCGCCCTGGCCGAAGAGGGGGCTCATGCAGCGGCCATCCAGGCTGATGATCCCCCGGGTCCGCGTGGCCAGCCAGGTCGTGCCCGTGGAGTCGGTCACCAGGTCGTGCACCCGCCCTATGGGCCGGCCCCCGATTTCGGTGGTGGACTCCACGCACCGGCCGCCGGCGAACCGGCAGACTCCGGCCCCCGAAAGCACCTGCAATGAGCCATCGGGCTGCGGCTGCAGGCCCAGGATTTCGTTGGACGGCAGGCCGTGCTCCGTGGTGTACACCCGGAACCCCCGGCCGTCGAAGGCGGCCAGTCCCCCGCCGAGCGTACCGAACCACAGCTGCCCGCCCGCGTCTTCGGCGATGGTCATCACCGTGAGAGAGGGAAGGCCGTCGGACAGTCCGAAGTTCTCGAAGACTTCTCCGTCGAACCGGCTCACCCCGCCGTCGGCGGTGGCGACCCAGAGCAGACCGCGTCCGTCCTGGAAGAGATCCTCAACCAGCATCCCGGCCAGCCCGTCCTGGAGGGTGAACTGGCGGGCGCCGGTGTAGCCGAAGGGTGTGGTTCCTCCCGGCTTCATGGGCAATGCTCGTCATCCCCGTGGCGGTGGTGGAGGCGATCTCCCCGGGCAGCGCGAAATCTCCAGCCGCCTGCCCGAGCAACCACGTTGGAATTAGGGTGGACCTGCGGAGTTGATCAAGGAGCAGCTCTGAGTCAGGGCCTACCTGCCCTGACACGGGTCTCTCGCGCACCTGGGGGACCCGGGCAGAGTAGCCTAGTCAGAAAGTGGAATTGAGCGGATACGCTCTAAACGTATGGATCTAAAACCACAGATTTCATTGGCCAGCAGCGATATAAGGATGAATGGTCGTATCCATACGTTCATAGCGTACGATGGCCAGACTTTCCATGTATCGCCAGCTTCTGCCAAGTGTTGAATTTCCACTTGCTTTTTCGCAGTAGGGACCCCCTTATCTGAGGCCATGCAGGTGGATATTTAAGTGCCTGTTTCCAATGACATGACAGGAAGAGGCAGGATGAGACTGAGACAAGCCCCCCCTCCGGTTGCATGCAGGCAGCCTGGCCCCGGCGGCCTTCCTGATGCTGATCCAGGGCCCGTCCGAGGTCCTGGCCGACCGCGAGAGACGTCCATGTCCCCAAGAACTGCCGAGAGATGAGAGTGAAAAGTCGAACAGGAATTCTCTGGTGCACCCTGCGTCCAGGCCCGGGTTCTGTCCTGATCGGCCTGCTTGGGTCGATCGCGTTTCACGACCCCGCCCAGGGCGCCGGTTTCTACCTTGAATGTCTCACCACAGAGGTTCGGGAAGGCGATTCTTTCGTCGTCACCCTCGTATACACCTCCTCCACCACCAGCATTATAGGCGCCTACTGGCACACTGACGCGGGCACTGCCGACTCCACCGATTACGTGGCCCAGGAGAATGAACTCCACTGGGGTAGCGTGGAAGATTCGAGGAACAGCCGTGTAGACCACACCTTCAGCACCCGTGAAGACACCCTGATCGAGGGTAACGAGACCTTCACGGTTTTCTTCACTCCCACGGACAACGTCGTGGACATGAACGACCCCGACCGCGACAACGCGTGCGGGATCACCATCATCGACGACGACCCCGGCATCACGAGGGTCAGCGTTGTCTCGACCCCGGCCAGGGACGAAACCTACGGGGTGGGCGAAACCATCAGATTCGGGGCGACCTTCAGCCGCGCGGTGGAGGTGGACGGCAATCCGGCACTTGGCCTCTGGGTCGGCAGCAACTGGAGGTCCGCCCGTTACCTCTGGGGTTCCGGCACCAGGAGACTGGCGTTCGGCTACACGGTGAAGTCGGAGGACTCCGACAGCGACGGCGTGAGCATGGACGGCGGTTACCAGGACAGCCAGGGCCAGTGGCACAACTTCATCAACCACACCGCGGTCACGGCGGTGGGAACAGATACAGTCGCCTACCGGGCCTATGCCGGCATCGGCCACCAGTCGGGCCACAAGGTGGACGGCAGCCTCACTCCCATCGGCACCGGAATGGAGATCACCTCCACACCTGCCGGTGGGGACAGCACCTACCGCTACGGGGAGACCATCACCGTTGCTCTCACCTTCAGCGCGGCCGTGGATGTCGACGGAACGGTTCTGTTGAACGCTCGAGCGGGAACCGGCGACGACACCTGGCGCGGGGTCAGGTACCAGGAGGGCTCCGGCACCCGAACCCTGGTCTTCGGCTACACGGTGCAGTCGAAAGACCTGGATACCGACGGATTCAGGGTGGAGGGAAGCTACGTCCAGGACGGTGTCCGCCGCGGTTTCGGCGGCAGCGGCACCGTAAAGGTCAAGGGCACCGACACCGAGGTGCCGCCGAACTTCTCCGGCCTGTCGGACCAGTCCGGCCACAAGCTGGACGGCCGGCCATACGCCAGAACGATCTCCATCACCTCCACCCCCACGGCCAGGAGCGACACCTACGGCAAGGGCGACACGATCCAGGTCAGCATCGACTTCGGCCAGGCAGTGGACGCCGGGGACGGTGTCATCGCCATCATCAGGATGGGTTCGATCTTGAACCAGAGGCAACCGCCGGTCGCTTCGGGCAGCGGCACCGACACTCTGCGGTTCGAGTACGAGGTCGTGGAAGGGGACCGGGACAGCAACGGGATCGATGCCTTCCTGCCCCATGGCCTGGACATCAAGGCTGCGGGCACCGACATCGCCTACGTGCCCAACCCTGGAGGGGAGACTCCTGCCATGGGCGAAGACCCCGCCCACAAGGTGGACGCCAGGCTCATAGGAAACGACACCCGGGCCCCCACCATCTCTTCGATATCCTTCACCGACAGTCCGGGGCCGGGTGCGGATTCCACCTACGTCGCAGACGACTACATCGGGGTCTGGGTGACCTTCAGCGAGAGGGTGCTCGCCACCGGGGCGCCCCAGGTGGAGCTCGACATCGGCGGCACGGCGCGGATTGCCCGGTACGGACAACTGGCCGGCGGAAGGACGATCGACCCGAGGGTCCAGGGCGTCGCCAACGCCACGTTGGTATTCGGCTACACCGTGCAGGAAGGGGACGTCGACAGCGACGGCATCTCCATAGGCGAGAACAAGGTGTCCCTGAACGGCGGCACGATCGCTGACGAGGCCAGCAACGCGGCGGTATTGACCCACAGCGCCGTGGCGGCCGACCCGGGACACAAGGTGGACGCACCGGACACTACGGCGCCGACCGTGTCGTCGGTGGCCATCACCTCCAACGCCGGGGACGACTCCACCTACGCCATCGGCGACAGCATCCGGGTGACGGTGACCTTCAGCGAGGACGTGACGGTGAACGTGGGCGGCACCCTGCAGCTGCTGGTCGAGCTGGATGTCGGCGGCACCGCCAGGAACGCGGACTACCACAGCAGCGATTCGTCGGCTGTCGTCTTCAACTACACGGTGGCGTCGGGGGACGCGGATTCAGACGGCATCTCCATCGGCGCCGACAAGATCAGTCTGGACGACGCCACCATCCGGGACGCCGCGGGCAACGACGCGACCCTGACCCAAACGGCGGACCCGGAGGTGATCGCCGCCCACCCGACGGTGGCCGCCGATGCCGCTCACAAGGTGGACGGCGTGCGCCCGGCCTTCTCGAGCGCGGCGACCTCCACGGACGGCACGAAGGTGATCGTCACCTTCAGCGAGGAGACCACCGTGCCGGCGCTGCTGCGCTCGATCAGCACCATGGTGAACGTCGCCCTGGATCGGTTCTACATCGCGGTCGTGGGCGTTACCGTGGACGACGACGAGGTGGTCCCAACCGCCGCCAGCCTTGCCGATACCACCCTCACAATGACTTTGGGATCGGCTGTAACCCAGAGCCAGGAAGTGGAGGTGGCCTACGACAACATCTTCGCCCGCGACGCCGTCGGCCTCTTCATCGACGGGGCCGGCAACGCCCTGCACCCCTTCTCCTCCCGGGATGTCACCAACAACTCCACCGTTGCCGACGCCGACGCGGGGGACGACCCGCCGGCCCTGACGCTGAGCCACACGGAGCTCGAGATCACCGAAGGGGCGACCTTCGACTACACCGTGGTCTTGGGAAGCGAGCCCACGGCGGACGTGACCGTTACGATCACGAGCTCTTCGACCAAGCTGTCGGCGAGTTCGACAACCCTCACGTTCACCACGGGAGACTGGGAGACGGCGCAGTCGGTGAGGCTCACCGCCAACCAGGACGACGACGACCTCAACTACTGGGTGAGCGTGGCCCACACGGCCAGCGGTGGAGGCTACGACTCGTCGGCGGCGAATCTGTACGTGGTCATCGACGACGATGACGACGAATAGTCGAAAATCGAAGAGCCTGAATTTCAAATGAAGTCCTTGATTTTCGCTTTAGCGGTTATCCATCCCCTTTCGCTGTGGGCCGACCACCCCGCCCCCCGGCCTCTGGATTCCTGGGAGCTGGCGGGGAACAGTCTGAAGTTCGACGTCGCAACCATTCTCGCCCAGGCGGATGAAGGGGGTGAACCCATACCCGCAACGCCCTCCGTCACCCTGGAGCTCTTCGAAGGCAACTTCTTCAAGCTCTCCATCCTCACCGAGGCGGAGGAGGGGTACACCTTTCCTCACTTCCTTCCCGGTCCGCCCGTCCACAGCCCTCCCCCTTCAACGAGGGCTGCGGCGGGGTTCGGATATTTCAGCACGCACTCCGATACCCTGCGGTTCAACGCCCACTATCTGAAGCTGTTCGCAGACGGGGAGGACCTGGAAGAGATCATCGGGCGCTCCGGCGACGCCGGGGCGATCGATGAATACAAGCTGGTCATCTCCCTGGTGAACGGTCTGTACCTGGATCTGTTCAACCACCTGTACGCGTACGAGTCCGCCGACCGGCTGGTGTTCCTGCTGCCGGCGGGCAGCCCGTTCACCGAGGCAATGGGGGATCCGGCCGGTGGCGTCGTCTGGGAGCTGGAAAGAGCCGGAGCGACACCGTCCCCGTCGTTGACGGCGGTGAAGGCCAGGGTGCCGGGCGAAGGGGCCGCGGGCCTGACCCTCGAGTTCGGGCGCGCCGTGGCCGGCAGACCCGTCCACTACGCCTGGGGGGGGATCACCGACGAAACCGGCCGGGTGGAGCTGACCCTGTCCACTCTGGACCGGTCCGGGGCCACCGGCTTCTACCGGGCCCGGGCAAGCAACCAGGAGGGTCAGGTGGTGGGCAAGTGGCACAGCATTCCCCTCAACGAGAACCGACGCCAGGTCCTGGAGCTGACCCCGGGAGGAGACGCCCGGGTGGTGTCCAGCCAGTGGCTGGGCGCGGCCAAGACTGCCGCCGGTGGGGAGCCGGTGGCCATCGGCCTGGCGCGCAATTTCCCCAACCCCTTCAACAGCAGCACCCGGATCGTCTACCGGCTGGCCAACCCCGGTCCGGTGAGTCTGGAGATCTACAACACCCTCGGACAGCCGCTGGCCACCCTGGTGGACGAGGTCCAGGCCCCCGGCCGTTACCAGGTGCACTGGGACGCCCGCGACCAGCGCGGTGCTGCGGTGGCCGCCGGGGTCTACCTGACGCGCCTGGTGTATCCGGGAGGAGTGGAGACGCGGCGCGTGCTGTATCTCAAGTAGCTCTCCTGAAATGGTCCCTGCGCATACATGAAACCAGGAATCGCGTTACCCCATTAAAAGAGGGGAGGAATTCCGATGAGACGCATCGTGTCTCCTTCAATTGCTCTGTTCATGGGCCTGGCATCCAGCCTTCGGGCGGACCTGGTACCGTTCGAAGGACAGGTACTGGACCTCAGGTCCGCGCCGGTCCATCGGGCCGAGGTGGTGCTCTTCAACCTCGACAACCCCAGTTCGAGGGTGAGCACGACAACCGACGAGAGCGGCTCCTTCTCGATGTCCCTGGCCGACCTGGCCCTGCCGCGATCGAACGCGCTGGGGCAGAACTACCCGAATCCGTTCAACCCTTCCACCCTGATCCCCTTTGAGATCGCTGAGAGCGGACACGTTCGCCTGGACGTGTTCAACATCCTGGGCCAGCGCATGGTCACGCTGATAGATGAACAGCGCCGGGCCGGTCTCTACCAGGCGCAGTGGGACGCCACCGACGCCGAGGGCCGCCCGGTGGGTACCGGGGTTTACATCTACCGGCTCACCACGGGGAACTGGCAGGAGACGCGCAAGCTGGTCCTGATCGACGGCCCGGCGGGGAGCCCGAACGGGAGCGGCGGGAACATCGAGGGGGAGGGGGCCAGGTACGGTGTGGAGATCTCCGGCGAGGAGATCCTCCCGGCGACCTTCACCTGGAGCCCGGAGATGGGCTCCCTGGTGGCGGAGGTGACCAGCGTGAACAACGTCCATCCCCCCGATCTCGAGGACTCCGGGATGGCCTCCAGTCCCTTCTACGGGACCAGCCTCGCCTCGGTCATCGAGGTCGTTTCAGCGTTCTCAAAGCGAGGAAGCGAATGAGTTCATGCCACTCTTCGAATGATCCAGGTGCGAATCTGGGAGCCGGCACCCTCCGGTTGCCCGCAGCCAGCCTGGCCCTGGCGGCCTTCCTGATGCTGAAGGGCGTCCATGGCCCGTCCGAGGTCTTCGCCGATCACGAGATTGCCACCATGACGGCGATGAACGTGATCTCCGTACCTCCGGATTCCGCGTTCTACAGCGTTTCATCTTCATATTCACATGGCCCCAATGGGGAGACCTACGGGCTGGGAGAGATCATTGAGATCGAGGCCACCTTCAACAGGGGCATGCTGGTCACTGGCAGTGGCGAGGTCAAGATGGACCTCACCGTCGGCGACTCGACGAGGACCGCCACGTACCATCGCGGATCCGGCACGAGAAAGCTGGTCTTCCGTTACGAAGTGATCGCCACGGACGTGGACACCGACGGGATCAGCGCACCCGCGACCGCCTGGAGCGGCAGCGGCACGGTGAAGACTCTGGTTTCCAACTTTGCGGCGGTCTTCACGCCCTTGGGGCTCGACACCCAGTCGGGTCACAAGGTGAACGGCAGCCTGGGGCCCTGGGTCACCAAGGTGGAAATCGCCTCCACGCCTGCCTCCGGCACCACCTACCGGCATGGAGAAGAGGTCGAGATCGACGTGACGTACACCGCTCCCGTGCGGGTCGACAGCGTCAACCGACCCTGGCTGGCCTATTTCTGGAACCGGGCGTCGGATGGCACAGAACAGCAGAATCTTGCCGGGTACCGGAGCGGGAGCGGTACCAACACGCTGCGTCTCTCCTTTACGGTGAGATCCGAATTCAAGGACACCGACGGGGTCCGGATCGGGAGTGCTTTCCCTGATCAGTCAGGCGAGAGAAGGGAAAGAGTCGTCTGGGCGTTGAACCACGACGGCGTGAGGGCGCCCTGGAGAATGTCGGGGCTCGACGCGGATCCCGACCACAAGATGAACGGGGAGCCGTACATAAAGGGAGTTGCCGTCACCTCAAGCCCGGCCTACGGCACCACCTACCGGCGCACGGAGGCGATCCGGATCGCGGTCACCTTCGACCAGAACGTCCAGGTAGAGGGCACCGTGACCAAGGGCTTGAAGTTCACCGATGGCGACGGCGGGTTCACCAGCCCCCATGCCCAGTTCGCCTCCGGTAACCGCACCACGACCCTGGTCTTCAAACACACCGTCGTGGAAGGGGATGAAGACACGGACGGTCTCACCGTCCTGGCGGGCGATGACGGTGGATGGGGGGGGAGCGGAAAGATCTGGTCGTCGCGCCCGGCGGGCTCCCTGGAGAGTTCAGTGCAAGCCGATGGGAGGCACAGCGAGATCGCGAACGCCGCCAGCCACAAGGTGGACGGAGCGCTGACCCTGCCCGTTCCCGGCATCTCGTCGGTCGAGTTGGTAACGGATCCGGGGGACGACTCCACGTATGTCGCCGGCGACTGGATTGGCGCCAAGGTGACCTTCGACGAAAGCGTGTCCGTCACGGGCACTCCGCAGCTCAGGATGGGAGTCGGGACAACGGAGAAGATCGCCCGGTTCGGGCAGGGCTCGTTCGAGGGAAGTGTCAGCCCCGCCGACAGGACCGCCGGCCCCGAGGTGGTCTTCGGCTACCAAGTGCAGGAGGGCGACATCGACAGCGACGGCATCGCCATCGGGGAGGACAAGCTCACGCTCAACGGCGGCGCCATCAAGCAGGCCGTGACGGACGTGGCCGCGGACCTGAGCCACGATCCCGTGACCCCCGACGCCGGCCACAAGGTGGATGCCGTGGCCCCTGTCGTGTCATCCATCGCCATCAGCTCCCGCGCGGGCGGCGATTCTCACTACGCCATCGGCGACAGCATCAAGGTGACCCTGACCTTCAGCGAGGAGGTGACCGTTTCCGGCGCCCCGCAACTGGAGCTGGACCTCGGCGGCGGGGCGAAAACGGCCACCTACAACTTCACCGGAGATTCAACCGCGGTCTTCGCCTACGTCGTTCAGGAGGGGGACGCCGACACGGACGGCGTCGCCATCGACGCCGACACCCTCAGTCTTGCGGACGACAGCGCCATCACGGACCGCGTCGGCAATCCAGCGGAGCTGGCCTACGGGGCCGTCGCCGCCGACCGCGCCCACAGGGTCGACGGGGTGTCTCCCACTTTCAGCTCCGCGGAAGTCCTCCACACCGGCCGTCAGGTCAACCTGTTCTTCAGCGAGCAGGTCACCGTTCCCCGGATTCTTCGCACGATCAGTGGCATCGTCAACGTAAGTCTCGGTCAGTTCTTCATAGCGGTCTTGACCCTTGAGGTGGACGGCCATCAGGTGCGGCCCAGTTCCGCCTCTCTTCACGGTCTCACGTTGCAGCTGGGCCTCTACGCCTCGAATCGGGTGACCGAGAGCCAGCGGGTCAAAATATCCTACGACAACATCTTCGCCGCCGATGCGGTGGGCCTCTTCATCGACGGGGTCGGCAACCCGTTGGCCAACTTCGGCGCCGCCACTGCACAAAACCTTTCCAACCAGGCGGACGGGGAGGAACCGGACGTGGGGGAACTGGTATTGAGCCGGGACGAATTCAGGATCACCGAAGGGGAAACCAGAGGGTATACGGTAGCCCTGGAGTCTCAGCCTTCCGACAGCGTGACCGTTGCCGTCAGCAGCTCCTCGAGCAAGGTGTCGGCCAATCGCGACAGCCTCACCTTCACCACGGACAACTGGAGTACGCCGCAGAGGGTGAGGCTCACCGCCAACCACGACGACGACGACCTGAACTACTGGGTGGCCGTGACCAACAGGGGCAGCGGGGACGGCTACGAGGGCGCAAGGAAGTGGGTGCTTGTGGTCATCGACGACGACGACGGGGAATAGGGGAGAGGCGTGACCAATCAAGGCGGCAAGCCAGGACTGTCGATACTTGCTCTTGCCCTGGTGTTTCCCCTTTCGCTGCGGGCCGACCCCGACGCTCCCCGGCCTCTCGATTCCTGGGAGCTGGCGGACAACAGCCTGAAGTTCCGCGTCGAGACCATCCTGGCTCAGCCGGTAGATGGGGATGAACCGATACCCGCAACACCCTCTGTCACCCTGGAACTATACCAGGGCCACTTCTACAAGCTCTCGATCCTCACCGAGGCAGCGGAGGGGTATGCCTTTCCCGACCCCGGTCCCCCTGTCCACAGTCCTCCCCCTTCAACGAGGGCTATGGCGGGGTTCGGATATTACAGCACGCAGTCCGATACCCTGCGGTTCAATGCCCACTATCTGAAGCTGTTCGCGAACGGGAAGGACCTGGAGGAGCTCATCGAGCAGTCCGGCGACGCCGGGGCCCTCGAGGAGTTCAAGTTCGTCATCTCCCTGGTCAACGGTCTCTACCTGGATCTGTTCAACCACCTCTACGCCTACGAATCAGGCGACCGGCTGGTGTTCCTGCTTCCCGCGGGCAGCCCCTTCACCGCCGGAATGGGGGATCCCGCGGGCGGGGTGGTCTG
Source organism: Candidatus Latescibacterota bacterium (assembly GCA_964291625.2). Classification (GTDB taxonomy): domain Bacteria; phylum Latescibacterota; class UBA2968; order UBA8231; family UBA8231; genus UBA8231. The sequence continues at coordinate 3,249,706 of OZ220089.1, forward strand.
GGAGCTGGAGAGATCCGGACCTTTGCCGTCGTCGTCGATGACGGCCGTGGAGGCCACGGTGCCGGGCGACCAAGCCGCGGGCCTGACCATCGAGTTCGCGCGCTCCATTGCCGGGCGTGCCGTCCACTACGCCTGGGGCGGGATCACCGACGAGGCCGGCCGGGTGGAGCTGGACCTGTCCACCCTGGACCGGTCCGGAGCCACCGGTTTCTACCGGGCCCGGGCCAGCCATCGGGGGGGCGAAGTGGTGGGCCAGTGGCACAGCATCCCCCTGAACCGCGACCGTCTCCAGGTCCTGGAGCTGGTCCCGGGCGGACGGGCGCGCGTGGTCTCCAGCCGGCCGCTGGAGTCGGCCAAGGCGGTGGCGGGGCGGGAGCCGGTGGCCGCCGGGCTGGCGTCCAACTACCCCAACCCCTTCAACAGCAGCACCCGGATCGAATACGGGCTGGGCGCCGCCGGGCGGGTGCGGCTGGAGATCTACAACGTCCTGGGGCAGCCGGTGCGCACCCTCGTGGATGAGGAGTCCCAGGACGCCGGGATGTACCAGGTCGAGTGGGACGCCCGGGACCAGCGCGGGGCCGCCGTGGCCGCCGGGGTCTATCTGACGCGCCTGGTCTACCCGGGAGGAGTGGAGACGCGGCGCGTGCTGTATCTCAAATAGCCGGAGGGAACACCGATGAAACGCATCTCGAGTCTCCTGCTTGGGTCCATGGTCCTGTCAATCGGCGCGTTGGCCGACGTGGTGCCCTTTGAAGGACGGGTCCTGCTGGCGTCGGAGCCTCTTGCCATACCTGGAGCCCGGATCGTGCTCTACGACCTGGAGCGTCCGGAGTCCCGGATCACCACCACCACCGCCGCCGACGGCTCCTTCTCCCTGGCCTGGAGCGAGCTGGTCCGGCCGGAGTCGGATGTGCTTGGGCAGAACTATCCCAATCCCTTCAACCCCTCCACCCTGATGCCCTTCCAGCTCTCCGAGGCCGGGCCCGTGCGTCTGGACGTGTTCAACATGCTGGGCCAGCGACTGGTCACCCTGGTGGACGGAGAGCAGTCCGCCGGCCTTCACCAGGTTCAGTGGGACGGCACCGACGGGGCGGGCCGGGCCGTGGGCGCGGGCGTCTACATCTACCGGCTCACCACCCGTGAAGGCCAGCAGACGCGGAGGCTGGTCCTCGTCGACGGCCAGGCAGGCCGGCCCGGCCGCGGAGCGGGGACGTCCGAAGGGGTGGTGAGCCCGCGATACGGCGTGGAGATCTCCGGCCAGGACATCGTCACCTCGACCTGGGTGTGGTCGCCGGAGATGGGGGCGCTCGTTGCCCAGGTCGAGGGCGCCCGGCCGCGGTTGCCGACCGAGCTCGACACGCCCCAGGTGGGACCGAATCCCTTCTCCGGGATCGACCTGGACTCGGTGATCCAGGTCATCACCGCGCTCTGATCGGCCAGGGTGCCGCGTTTCCACCACCGTCTGTGTGTGGTGGTGGTGGCCACATGTGTGGCCGTTGCCATCCTGATCTGGGGTGACGGGAGGGAGCGGGGTCGTCAACGCCCCACCCGGGTGCCAGCCGGCGAGCCCCCCTTGGCATCGTTGAAGCTCCTCTACCCCTGCGACCCCTCTTCCCTCCCCTGCTGCCTGGTTCGCCAGGAAGCTGACCCCTCCCCGGCCTTCCCGGGCCCAGCGGGCTCTTTCTACAACCCGCCACTCGGACAAGAACCCGCCGAAAGCACCTGACCGTCCACCGTACGGGGGTAGCCCCAGGACGCGATGGGTCCGAGCAAATCACCCTGATCTGCGCAGGGGTTGGGGACAACGAATGAGCCGCTGATGGACGCACCCGAATCCACTCCGAGGATTCACGCGCCGTGCTCGGGTGACCTCGGGATTCTGAGGTTCGTGGTCGTCGGGTTCCTGTGTTTGTTGCCGGGGGCGCTGTCGGAGTCGCGGGTGGAGGGTCAGGGCGGGGCCGTGGTTCCGTCTCGTCTGTACTGGACGGACGGGGGTCTCGACAAGATCCAGCGTTGCCTGTTGGACGGGTCGGAGGTGGAGGACGTGGTCACCGGCCCGCGTCAGATGCGCGGGCTGGCGGTGGATGTTGCCGGCCAGCGGCTGTACTGGGCGGACCGGGCCCGCGGCAAGATCCAGCGGTCGGACCTGGATGGCTATGGGGAGCGGGACCTGGTGAGCCACGGCCTGAGCCATCCCCGGAGCGTGGTGGTGGACCCCGAGGCCGGCCGGATGTACTGGACCGACTCGGGCAGCGACAAGATCCAGGTGGCCGACCTGGACGGCTCGAACGTGCAGGACCTGATCACGGAAGGCCTCCAGACCCCCCTGGGCCTGGCCCTGGATGGGGACGCCGGGCAGCTATACTGGAGCGACCGGGGCACCGGCAAGATCCAGCGGTCCCACCTCGACGGCTCCGGGGTGGAGGATCTGGTCACCGGTCTGGGCACCCCCCGGGGCCTGGCCCTGGACCTGGGTGCCGGCCAGATCTACTGGACCGACTCCAGTACTGACAAGATCCAGCGATCCAACCTCGACGGCTCCGAGGTGGAGGAGGTGGTGAGCGGTCTGCGCCTGCCGCGGGGCCTGGCCCTGGACCCGACCGCGGGCCGGATCTACTGGACGGACTCGGCCGCCGGCAAGATCCAGAGCGCCAACCTGGACGGCTCGGACATGCGCGATCTGGTCACCGGTCTGCGCGATCCCCGGGGGCTGGCCCTGGCTCTGGCGGAGCCGTCGAACCGCCCCCCGGTGGTGACTCCGATCGAGGACCGCACCCTGGCCGCCGGCGACACCCTGAGGCTGCCGGTGGGGGGTCAGGATCCGGACGGCGACGAGTTGACTTGGTCGGCGCGCTCCGACGACGAGGCGGTAGCCACTGCAGAGGTCCAGGGCGAGACCCTGCGCCTCGTGGCCATCGCGCCCGGCCAAGCCTCCATCGAGGTCACCGCCCGCGACCCGGGCGGCCGGAGCGCCACCGAGGCCTTCACCGTCACGGTGCCGGCCAACCAGCCGCCCGAGGCGGTGGCCCGCCTCTACTGGACGGACGCCGGCACGGGCCGGATCCGCCGGGCCGCCCTCGACGGGTCGGGGGCGGAAGACCTGATCACCGGGCTGAGTCAGCCCCGGGGCCTGGCCCTGGACGCGGCCGGGGGGCGGCTCTACTGGACCGACAGCCGCGCCGACAAGATCCAGCGCGCTTCCCTGGACGGCTCGCTGGTGGAGGACCTGGTCACCGACGGCCTGCGGTCGCCCTCGGGTCTGGCCGTCGACCCGGGCGGCGCCAAGGTCTACTGGAGCGACTACGGCACCCGCCGGATCCAGCGGGCCGACTTGGACGGCAGCGGGGTGGAGGACGTGGTCGTCCGGGGCCTGCGCAGCCCCCTGGGCCTGGCAGTGGACGGGACCGCTGGCCGGCTCTACTGGACCGACTGGGGCGCCGACCGGATCCAGCGGTCCGGCCTCGACGGCCGGGGCGTGCGCAACCTGGTCACCACCGGTTTGCAGTCTCCCCAGGACATCGTCGTGGACCCGGTCGGCGGCTATCTGTACTGGGCCGACTTCGGGACCGACAAGATCCAGCGGGCGGCCCTCGACGGCTCGGGGGTGGAGGACGTGATCACCGAGGGCCTGCAGGCTCCCCAGGGTCTGGCGATCGACCCGGCGGCGGGCCGGCTCTACTGGACCGACCCCGGCACCGACCGGATCCAGCGGTCCAACCTCGACGGCTCCGAGGTGGAGGACGTGATCACGAAAGACCTGGACACGCCCTACGGGCTGGCCCTGGGCGCGGGTCTGCCGGCGCGGCAGGTGCGGGCCGGCTACGAGCCGGACACCCTGTCGCTGGCCGGCCGCTTCCTCGACCCGGAGGGCGGCGCCCTGAGCTACCGCGCGGTCTCGGGGGACACGGCCCTGGCGCTGGCGTCCGTGACCCGGGACACACTGACCGTCACGGGGGTCGCCGCCGGGTACACGTCGATCGAGGTCACCGCGCGGGATCCGGAGGGGCTGGAGGCCTCCCTGCCCCTGGCGGTGCGGGTGCTGCCCCACGCCAACCGGCCGCCGGTGCTGACCCCGCTTCCGGACCTGGCCGCCCTCACCGGGGACACCCTGACCGTCGGCATCGAGGCCACCGACCCCGACGGCGACAGCCTGAGCTACGCGGCCGCTTCCGCTGACACCGCCCTCGTCCAGGCCAGTACCGCCGATTCGGTGATCACCCTGCGGCCCATCGCGGCGGGCGAGACGTCGATCGCGGTGACGGTCCGCGACGACAGCCTGGCGGTGGCCGACACCTTCGGGGTGACGGTGTCGTGGTCGAACCGGGCGCCGCAGCCCGGCAGCCTGCGGGCCCGCCAGGTGTTCCTGGGCGGGGTGGCCAGGATCGTCCTGCGCCGGGAGTTCACCGACCCCGACGGCGACAGCCTGAGCTATACCGCCGCGTCGCGGGACTCGACCGTGGCCACGGCCGCGGTCTCCCGCGACACCCTGACGATCACCCCGGTGGCCTCGGGCCGGACGGCGATCGACATGACGGCCACCGATCCGGAGGGCCTGCAGGCGGCCGGGTCCTTCGCCCTCACCGTCCGCCGCCGCCCCCCGCCCCCACCGCCCGGCGGCGGAGGGGGTGGCGGCGGTGGAGGCGGTGGAGGCGGAGGTTTCTTCATCCCGCCGCCCCCGCCCCCTCCGCCCCGGACCACCAACGAGGCGCCGGTCTTCCCCGAGGCGCCGAGCACGTCCCGCACGGTGCCGGAGAACACCGCCGCCAACCGCAACATCCAGCACCCGGTGCGGGCCACCGACGGCGACAACGACCGGCTGACCTACCTGCTCTCCGGCACCGACGCGGACAGCTTCTCCGTGGTCTCCACAAGCGGCCAGTTGCGTACGCGGGCCGGCATCACCTACGACTTCGAGCTCCGGGACCGCTACCAGGTGCTGCTGGAAGCCGCCGACGGCTACGGCGACACGGCCGACATCGCCGTGACAATCCACCTGTCCGACGTCGACGAGCCGCCCCGGCCGCCGGCCCGGCCTTTGGTCGAGCCGGCCTCCACGACCCGCCTGACAGTGAGCTGGAGCGAGCCGGTCAACACCGGCCCCGAGGTCGACGACTACGACGTGCAGTACCGCAGGAGCGGCAGTTTCCTCCCATGGCCTCACGACGGCCCCGGCACGAGCACCACGATCCCGGACCTGGACCCGAACACCCGCTACGAGGTGCAGGTGCGGGCCTCGAACGCGGAGGGCACGGGCGGCTGGTCGCCTTCGGGCTTCGGCAACACCAGCGCCAACCAGCGGCCGGTCTTCGACGAGTCCTCTCCCACCCGCACTCTCGACGAGAATACGACCGGGACAAGCGGCATCGGCGGTCCGGTGACCGCCACCGATCCGGAGAACACCTCCCTGACCTACCGCCTATTGACCGGACGGGACGCGGGCTCCTTCACCATCGGCGAGGCCAGCGGGCAGCTGCGCACGCGGGACGGCGTGGACTACGACTACGAGACGAAGAGCCGCTACTCGGTGTTGGTGGAAGCCGAGGACGAGCACGGCGGCCGCACGACCGTCATCGTGACCATCGACCTGATCGACGACGACAGCGAGCAGCCCGGGCGGCCGGCCAAGCCGACGGTGTCGGCCTCGACGTCGAGCAGTCTGTCCATCCGCTGGACGGCCCCGGACAACGCAGGGCCGGCGATCAACGACTACGACGTGCAGTACAGCGAGGACGGCGGCGCCTTCGAGGCGTGGTCCCACACCGGCCCGGGCACGAGCACGACGATCACCGGTTTGACGGCCAACACCCCCTACCGGGTGCAGGTGCTGGCGCGCAGCGACGAGGGCGAGAGCCTCTGGTCCGAGTCGGTCGAGGCCACGACCAGCGCCAACCGGGCGCCCACCTTCAACGAGGGGAACCGCACCACACGGAGCTTTGCGGAAAACACCACCGGGACCAACGACATCGGCAACCCGGTGACCGCCACCGACCGCGACGGGGGCACGCCCGACTACAGCCTCGAGGGCACGGACGCGGCGAGTTTCACCATCGACGCGAGCGACGGACAGCTGCAGACCGGGTCCGGCCAGACCTGGGACTTCGAGGAGAAAGACCGCTACGAGGTAATCGTGCGGGTCGAGGACGGCCAGGGCGGCAGCAACACCATCGAGGTCACGATCCATCTGACCGACCTGCAGGAACCGCCGGAAACCCCGGCGGCCCCCAGCGTCTCGGCGGCCTCGTCGACGAGTCTTGCGGTGACTTGGGATGAACCGGCCAACACCGGTCCCGACATCACCGACTACGACGTGCAGTACCGGCCGCGGGACACCGGCGGTTTCCGCGGCTGGAGCCACACCGGCGCCGAACGCACGGCCACGATCCCCAGTCTGATCCCGGACTCCACCTACCAGGTGCAGGTGCTGGCGCGCAGTCCCGAAGGGGCCAGCGGCTGGTCGCCGACGGGCACGGGCACCACCGGCCCCAACGGGCTGCCCCTCTTCACCGACGGGTCGAGCGCCACCCGCAGCTTCGACGAGAACACCACCGGCGTCGTCGGTGTCGGCGATCCGGTGAGCGCCACCGATCCGGAGAACACGACCCCGACCTACAGCCTCCAGGGGGCGGATGCCGATTCCTTCACCATCGACACCCGCAGCGGACAACTGCGCACCCGGGCGGACAAGATTTGGGACTACGAGACCAGGTCCAGCTTTTCGGTCTCGGTGAAGGCCGTGGACGGCCACCAGGGGGAGCGCACCATCCCGGTCTCCATCGACCTGAACGACCTCAACGAGGCGCCGGTCTTCACCAGCGGCGCGGCCTTCGAAGCGGCGGAAAACCAGACCTTCGCCGGCCGGGTGGAGGCGGAGGATCTCGACAACGCCGACGATATCACCGGCTACACCCTCACCGGCGGCGCCGACCGCGACCGCCTGGAGATCGACAACGCAGGCTCCCTGACCTTCCAGGAGGCCCCCGACTTCGAGAGCCCTTCGGACGCGGGAGGCAACCGGCAGTACAACGTGGTCGTCACCGCCACCGGGGGCGGCGGAGGCCGCGCCCTGACCGCTCAGCAGTCGATCGCCGTCACCCTCACCGATGAGAACGAGCCGCCGGTGTTCACCAGCGCCGACACCTTCGAGATCCGCGAGAACACCCGGGTCGCCGGCCGCGTGACCGCCCGCGACGTCGACGCCGGCGACGCCGTCACCGGCTACGAGGTCACCGGCGGCGCCGACCGGGACGAGTTCGAGATCGTCAGCACCAACCAGCTGCGCTTCAAGGACGACGACGACCCCGACTTCGAGGACCCGGACGATTCGGGGGGCGGCAACGACTACAGCGTGGTGGTGGAGGCCACCGGCGGCACGGATCCCCGGGACATGACCGCCTCCAAGACGGTCGTCGTCCTCGTGGAGGACGTGAACGAACCGCCGGCCCGGCCCGACCCGCCCGCCGTCAGCGACGAGACGGAGAGCAGCCTGACCGTGAGCTGGGACGAGCCGGCCAACACCGGCCCCGTGATCAGCAACTACCACGTGCAGTACCGCCACAGCGGGACCTATCTCGCCTGGTCCGACAGCGGCGCCGCCCGGAGCCGCGTGATCACCGGCCTGCGCTCGGGACGGAACTACCAGATCCAGGTGCAGGCCAAGAACGACGAGGGCACGGGAGCCTGGTCCAACGCCGGCAGCGGCCGGACGCTCACCGCGCCGACGGTCTCCCGCGTCGCCTTCACCTCGACCCCGGCCACGGGACAGAACAACACCTACAAGCTCAGCGACACCCTCGACGTGACCGTCACCTTCAGCGAGGCGGTGACCGTCACCGGCACGCCCCAGGTCGACCTGACCCTCGGCTCCAACGTGCGCCAGGCGGACTACGAGAGCGGCTCGGCCACGACCCAGCTCCTGTTCCAGTACGAGGTGCAGGACACCGACCAGGACGACAACGGCGCCGCCATCAACGCCAACGGCCTCAGGCTCAACAGCGGCCGCATCTTCCTCCAAAGAACCAACACCACCGTCAACGCCGACCTGGTCCACTCGGCCCTCGCCAACCAGTCCCGACACAAGGTCGACGGCGTCGCCCCGACCCCCACCAAAGCGGAGGTGGATGGAACCAGGCTGACCCTGACGTATGGCGAAGCGCTCGTCAGCAGCCCAAGGCCGGCCAACACCGATTTCGAAGTGACCGTAGACAGCGAGACGCGAGATGTTACCGCGGTAGCCGTCAGCAACACCAAGGTAACCCTCACCCTCGCCTCGGCGGCAAACACGGGGGAGACGGTGGCCCTGGCCTACACACCGGGGACCAACCCGATCCGCGACCTGGCGCAGAACCCCGCCGGCACCCTCAGCAACCTGGCGGTGACCAACCTCAGAAACGTCTGCCACCGCACCGCCCAGGTGCGGGACGAGATCATGGATGAAGCAGGGGTCAGCGCCTGCGGCGACGTAACCGCGGACCATCTGGCGGCCATCACCCGCCTCTCCCTGAGCGACGAGAGCATCTCCACGCTGAAAGCCGGCGACTTTGCCGGTCTTACGAGCCTCGAAAAGCTCTACCTGTCAGACAACAATATCAGCACCCTGCCGGAGAACATCTTCTCCGACCTGTCGGCCCTGGAGGAGCTCTACCTCAAGCAGAACAACCTCTCCAACCTCGGAGCGAACACGTTCTCCGGGCTGACCTCCCTGTCATCTCTCGACATGTCCTTCAGCCAGCTCGGCGACTTCGACGCCGGCTTGTTCTCCGGGCTGACGTCCCTGACCCATCTCGATCTGCTGAGCGCCCGTATCTTCAACCTGCCGGCCAACGGCTTCTCCGCGTTGACGGCGCTGGAGACACTCATCCTTCGAAGCAACCTCCTGGGTGACCTCGCCGCCGACGAATTCTCCGGTTTGTCGGGGCTGGAACACCTCGACCTGAGCAGTACCCGAATCACCAGCCTTCCCGTGGACGCCTTCTCCAACCTGTCCGGGCTCAAGCACCTCGACCTGGAGTATGCCCGACTCACCAGCTTTCCGCCGGCCGTGTTCTCCGGCTTGTCGTCGCTCGAACACCTCGGCCTGAACCTCAATAGGATGAGCAGCGGCAGCCTCGACGCCGGCCTGTTCTCCGGGCTGACGTCCCTGACTCATCTCGACCTGCGCAGCATGGATCTCACCTCCGTGCCCGCCAACCTCTTCTCCGGGCTGACCGCGCTCGAGTTCCTCGACCTGGGCTACAACAACGACCTCGCCACACTGCCGGCCACCGTCTTTTCCGCCCTGACGGACCTCAGAACCCTGAACCTGAGAACCAACGACATCTCCACCCTGCCGACCGGTCTTCTTTCCGGACTGACGGAGCTGAGATCGCTGGACCTCAGACAATGGGATCTGTCGACCCTGCCGGACGGCGCGTTTACCGGACTGACGAAGCTGACCAAGCTCCAGCTCCAGTGGAACCCGGTCGACCCCTTGCCGATCACCGTCTCACTGGAATCGGCCGGGACGGATCAGTTCCGGGCCAAGGCGCACACCGGCGCGCCCTTTGACATCGTCCTGCCGCTGCGGCTCGCCAACGGCGAGATCGAGGGCGGCGAATCGAGCCTCACCATTCCGCAGGGCAGCGTCGAGAGCGGAACCCTCACGGTCGCCCGCACCGCCGGGACCAAGGCGGCGGTCACCGTCGATCTCGGGGCGCTGCCGGAACGGCCCGCCAGCGACAACGGCTACGAGCTGGTGCGGTCCGAGGACCTGCCGCTGGCAGTCATCGACGCCGAAGCCGGGGTGGAGATCTATCCCACCGAACTGACCTTGGCAGAGGACGAAAGCGACACCTACACGGTGGTGCTGACCATGCAGCCCACCAGCGACGTGACGGTAACGGTGACCGTGCCGTCGGGGGCCGATGTCACGGTGAACCCGTCGCCGCTGACTTTCACGACCGACAACTGGGATACACCGCAGACCGTGACGGTGAGTACCAGCGCCGACACCGACAGCGACGACGACGAGGTCACCCTCACCCACACCGTAAGCGGGGGCTACCAGGGAGTGACCGCCGATGACGTGGAGGTGACGGTCACGGAGGCCGCGGTCACCACCAACAGCCCGCCGTCCATCTTCCACAACTCCTGGACCGTAAACGAGAACTTCACCGGTCACATATCCATAGTGGGAACGGATCCGGATGCCAGGGACTACATCACCGGGTACGAGATCACCGGGGGCCCCGACCGGGCGCTGTTCGAGATCACCACCCGAAGCGGCCGGGGCGAGCTCACCTTCGTCGATGTACCCGACTTCGAACGTCCGGCGGGCACCAGCAACCGGAATGAGATCGTTGTCACCGTCACCAGCGGCATGGGCACCCGGGAACGGACCGGGCAGCGGCAGATCGCCGTCAACGTGTCCGACGTGGACGAGCCGCCCGGCCGGCCGCCGGCGCCACGGCTGAGTTTCCGAGACGGAGTTACTCCCACCATCGCGGTGAGCATGGGGGGCCGGATCCCGCCGGTGAATACGGGGCCGGAAATCACTGGCTGGGGAGTGCAACACCGGGAGAAGGACAGCGGCGACGATTTCACCAGTACCACGTACACGTCCGCGACCCTGGATGGGCGGATCGAGAATCTGACAAAAGACCTCACTTACGAGGTGCAGGTGCAGGCGAAGAACGACGAAGGCGACAGCGAGTGGTCCCCCTCGGCGGAGATAGAGATACCCAACCAGCCGCCGGTCGCCGTCGGCACCTTCAACGACCTCACGCTGGCGGTGGGGGGCGCTGTCGAGACCGTATCCGTGGACGGCGTGTTCAGCAGCCCGGACCGGGACCTGCTCACCTATACGGTGTCGTCCGGCAACACGGCTGCCGCTACCGTTCGAATGGTCAGCACGGAGATCCTCGTAGATCCGCAGGCCGCCGGCACCGCGACGATCACGGTAACGGCCAGCGATCCCTATGGCGCGTCCGACTCCGAGACGTTCGACGTCACAGTCCGGACACCGACCCTTTCGGCGCCCACCCTGACCATCACCGGCGACCTCTTCACGCTGTCATTCACGGATGACTTCGCGTCCGAGGAAACCCGGGCCTACCACGTACGAATCCGTCAGAAGACGAACCATGGACCCTGGGCGACAGGGTGCCATACCGAGACCAACGATGAAGCTTCTCAACAGTCCATTTCCGTAACGCTGGAGGACGCGGTATCGGATCTCTTCGAACCGGGCACCACATATGAGGCCGACTACGGATACCTGGGGGCATCCTGCGACGGCGGCCTGACGGGCTCGAGGTCCGCGACCGACGAGGAGACCACGTCCGGGACGGCTTCCTTCGATATCGAGCTTGTCTTCGTCGGCAGCGTCTCGTCGACATACCGAACCTATGTTGAAGACGCGGCCGAGCGCTGGGAGGAGATCATCACCGGCGATCTTCCCAACCATCGTCTATCCAGCAGCAACCGCAGCTTTCTGAATGGGGAATTTCCAGGGACTGCCGCCCCCGAGGTTGTGGATGACCTCGTGATCTACGTGCGCGTCGTTGACCTGGTCGGTGTGATCGGACAGGGGGCGTCGCTGGTGAGCCGGGTCCCTTCCTTTCTGCCGGCCGTATCCCAAATCACTCTCGATTCGGACATACTGAGCACGTATTCGGAAGGAATACAGAGAGCCGTCGTTCTGCACGAGATAGGCCACGCGCTGGGATTCTCAGCCAAGACATGGACATTTCTCGACTTGCTGAAGGACCCCTCCCTCACTCCATTCCAAACTCCCATCGATCCCGCTCCGGACACCTATTTCCCGGGCGCCAAGGCGATTGTCGCCTTCGACGCGGCGGGTGGAACGAGCTACACCGGCGCCAAGGTGCCGGTGGAGAACGTCGGCGGAGGGGGCAACCGGGACAGCCACTGGCGGGAATCCGTAATGGACGGCGAACTGATGACGTCAAGGTTGGAATCCTCTTCCAATCCGCTCAGCGCGATCACCATCCAGTCGATGGCCGACCTCGGCTACACCGTGGATGTCACCCAGGCCGACGCTTACACCCTGCCGTCTACCAACAACTACCCTTCCATTCTTTCTTCCATTTCCGCCAAGCGGGTTGCAGGTGCGGCCGGAGACGAACAGGAGGAGTTGGTCCTGAACTGTGCCCTGGACCATCCCGAAACCGGACCCGACGAGTCCGAGCCGATCACCCTGAATTTGCGCAGGGTCAAGAAGGAGTGAGAGGGCGTCCGGCCGCCGTTGCCGGCCGAACTCGACATGCCCCAGGTGGGACCGAATCACCTTCTCCGGGATCGACCTGGACTCGGTGATTCAGGTCATCACCGCGCTCTGATTCGGCCAGGGTGCGGGGTCTCGCCCCTCCGTGACCTCCTTGAGGCGGCACGACCCTCGTGCCTGGACGAAGATCTACGGACTATCGCTGGCACAACTACAGCTGAGCCGGGGAGGGACTACTCCAGGCGCGGTCCACGGGCGGGCGTCCGGCCGCCGTACCACACCCACGAGAAGGACCAGTCGGCGCCGTGGCGGCAGCCGAAGGGGACCGGCGAGCCGATGAGCAGGTGGCGGCGGTCCTGCTTCTGCCGGGAGCGCCCGTACCATCCCCAAGCCTCGTCGCTGGCGTGGGCGTCGTTCATGCGGAAGCCAGCGAAGACCTGCAGGCCGCTGCGCCGGGCGCCGTTGGCCGCCGACGGCCTACCTCAGATCGAACCTGACGCCAAGCCCCCGAAGCATCTCGACCGTGTTGTGACAGGTAATGTCGAACTCTCGGCACAGGTTTGGGATAGGCACTCGCCTCTTTACGTTTGGGTCGAATACCTCGTTTGTGACCAGGATGGCGCCGTGAACCTTTGCGTACGCCGCCAGCCATCCGTCCGCGCTACCTGCAAACTCATGCTTCCCTACAGCAAGAAAGCGGGCACCGCCTTGGACCCAATTCTGCATGTCTGAGAAGACTTCCACAACCTCTTGTTCACCAGTAGAAGCGAACGCGCCGGACCAGTTCTCACTCAGCCAATTGACCAATCCATCGGGACTGGCCAATTCACTTCGTACTCGATCAATGCTCAACAACCTTCCTTTGCGCGCATAGCGTTCGAGGCAATCCCAGAATCCTGGATACAGGTCTATTGGATAGTGATCGTGCCAAGCAGTCATGAGTACATTGGCGTCCAATACATACAGACCCGTCGAGCTTCTGCGGGTCGAAGGGGTCGTCACAATACAAACCCCATTTCCTCCGGCATCTTGGCAAAGGTATCTCCCTTGAGTCCCGTAAGGCTGTATGCCTCGCGGTAGGACAACCGACCTTCCCTGACAGCACGACTCACTGCGGCCCCAAGACGAGCGCCCAACCGCCAGTGTTGGTTCCTCCAGAAGTCACCGCCGCGCCGGGGCTCGTCTTGTGAAGTCCTACTCGCGTCTCTTGCCTTGTTTGCTTCGTAGTATTCGAAGAAAACGCTTCGAGCTATCAACCGGCAGTCAAGAGCGCGGCGGGCAGCTACCACCGTGCTCACCTTGAAGTGTCGTGCCAGGTCCCGGAAAGGATCAGCTGTCTTCTTGGCAGAGGGCCATCGTTGGGTGAGTTCGCTCTCTGGCACCAGGAACTCGGCTGCCATGTGGTTGCAGGATTCCTCGGTCCGATCGCCCGTCCAGTGCAAGTCTTCAAGTTTGGACAAGCCAGGTTGATTGACAAAGATGTGAGCGAGCTCATGGGCGAGGGTGAATATCTGAGCCGTCTTGTAGTCTGCGTTATTGACGAAAACAAGTGGAGCGTACTCATCTACCAGGGCAAATCCCTGGAATTCACCAGGATCCAGTTTTCGGTGAGTGTCGTTACCCACAACTCCATTGAAAACGACCAGGACGCCAGCGGATTCAATGCAGTCTCGCAACGTCCGGAGGGCATTGGCCCAACTTCCTTCAGCTGCCGCCCACCCGCTCCTGAGGCGTAGCGCGTCGCTCATGGCCGCAGCAACCTGCTGCAACTCAGAGTCCGGGCTGAAAGCCCCAACGAATCGTAGAGGTGCAGCTTCCTGATGGATCAGCTCCTCTCGCATCCACAGCTGCCGCTGCTGCATCTGGAACACCGTTTCCAGCAGATTGGGACTTGGGCGGCTGGGCGTAGTACCCCCTCGGACACGAAAGTCCCTGATTGGCAGACTATCGTCCGGAGGTTCGGCCAGGTAGAGATGACCGACAGGTGTATGGGTGCGCCTCGCCAGGGCGTCGGCCCTGGCCAAAGTGATCTTGCCGGAACTCTCCCACTCAGAAACGACCCGAGACTCAACCCCAAGCCGTTGAGCGAGTTGGCCCCGGTCCAGGCCGGCTCGCTCCCGTGCCCATCTCAGGACCGTAGGCTGAAGCGTTACTCTTGCGCGTCGACCCGTCATCACTCACCGTCGTGCAACGTCCATTTGTATTCTGGGAGGCCGGCCGCCTTGAGGCTGACCACCCTCACTACACTTGGGGAAACGCAGTACCTGGGAACATAGATGCTCAAACGTGCAGGGACAAGCCTGTTGCCCCTGCGCTCTACCGGGGCCCTGTGGCTTCGAGCGTTCGGGAGGGCTGAAGCCTGGGGCGGTCCACGGGTACATCACTTGGCGACTGTGGACTCCATCTAGATGGCTGAGGGGCAGGAACCACTCGGAAAGATATGGTGCTCCCACGGGGAGTCGAACCCCGGTTGCCAGATTGAAAATCTGGAGTCCTGACCGTTAGACGATGGGAGCGACGCGGTGACGCGGGTACTGCGGAGGCGCTCGAAACTACGGGCGCCCCCAAACCTTAGCAAGACGGCTTCGCTTCAGTCGAAACCGCTCAGGTCGGGGTGGCGGCCGTTCCAGCCGGCGGCCGACTCGTAGGCCCGGGCCAGGCGCAGGAGCCCGGCCTCCTCGAAGGGCCGGCCGATCAGCATCAGGCCCACGGGCAGCCCGCCGCGGGTGAAGCCGCAGGGCAGGGAGATCGAGCACAGGCCGAGTTGGTTGGCCGCGGCGGTGTTGCGCAGGCAGAGGGCGTTGACGCGGCGGTAGGTCTCGCCCCAGTCGTCGCACTCCTGCAGGGGCAGCGCCGGGAAGGGGGTGGCCGGCGCCAGCAGGGCGTCGACGTTGCGCAGGGCCTCGGCGGTGCGGCGGCGCAGCGCATCCCAGGCGCGGCTGATCTCCACGTACTCGTGGGCGCTGACGTCGCGGCCGTCGAGCATGCGCTCGTAGACGATGGGATCGAAGTCGTCGGGGCGCCCCTCGAGCCACTCGCGGTAAGTGGCGTAGGTCTGCACGGCGATCAGGCTCTTGCTTGCCCGCAGCTCGGTGAGCCGGTCCAGCTCCTCCATGGAGATCTCGTCCACGTGGACGCCGAGGTCGGCGAAGACCTGGGCCGAGGCCCGCACCGCGCCCTCGACCTCGGGATCGACGTCCTCCCAGAAGTACTCCCTCGGAATGCACAGGCGGGTGCCGCCGGCCTCGCCCTCGAAGTCGTCGTCGGTGAGGTCGGGCTGGGCCAGGGTGTCGGGATCGGCGGGATCGGGGCCGGCGAGGAGGCTGTAGAGGAGGCCCACGTCGGCGACGCAGCGGGCCATGGGGCCCACCGAGTCGAGACGGGGGTCCAGGGGCAGCACGCCGGCGCTGCTGACGCGGCCGAAGGTCGGCTTGAGGCCGACGATCCCGCAGAAGGAGGCGGGGATGCGCACCGAGCCGCCCGTGTCGCTGCCGATGGCGGCGGCGGCCAGCCCCGCGGCGGCGGCCACGGCCGAGCCGCTGCTGGAGCCGCCGGGCAGGCGCTGCACCTCGGCGTCCCAGGGGTTCCAGGGGGTGCCGTAGTGGTGGTTGATGCCGGCCCCGCCGAAGGCGAACTCCACGGTGTGGGTCTTGCCGAGGAGGACGGCGCCGGCCTCGAAGAGCCGCCGCGCCACGGAGGCGTCGCGGGCGGCCACGTTGTCCCGCAGGATGGTGGAGCCGGCGGCCGTGGGCAGCCCGGCCACGTCGATCAGGTCCTTGAGGGCCAGCGGCAGGCCGTGCAGGGGGCCGCGGCTCACGCCGGCGTCGGTCCACTCGTCGGCGGCGCGGGCCATGGCCAGGGCGCGCTCGGCGGTGACCAGGGCGTAGGCGTTGAGGGTCCCGTCGTAGCGCTCGATGCGGTCGAGGTAGAGCTCGGTCAGCTCCACGGAGCGCAGCTCGCCGTGGGCGATGAGGGAGGCCTGCTCGTGGAGCGGCGCGAAGGGAAGCCGGTCATCCATGGAATTCAGCCCGCGTCGAAGGAGCCGAGGCCGCGCAGGTAGGCGGCGCTGCGGCGGGCGGCCTCCCCGGCGCCGCCGAGGGCGGCCGAGGCCTGGTGGACGGTGACCCAGCCGTCGTAGCCGAGGGCCGCGAGCTGCCGGAAGATCAGGGGGAAGTCGATGCCGCCCCCCTCCCACAGGGGGATCTGGTCGAAGGGGACGGGGCCGCGGCACCAGGTCTCGATGCGGTCGGCGCCGCCGTCGTGAAGGCGGTGGTTCTGCACGTAGACGTTGAAGATCCAGGGCGCCAGGGCCTGGAGCGTCGCCGCGCCGTAGTCCTGGCCGCACAGCTCTAGGTTCGCCGGCTCGTAGGTGACGCCGAAGTTGGCCCGGTCCACGGCGCGCAGCACCCGCACCGACTCGTCGACGGTCTCGAAGAGGGAGCGAGTGTGGCACTGGTGGGCGAGCCGCAGGCCGCGCTCGCGGGCCTCGTCAGCGGCGCGGCGGGCCCACTCGACGTCGTCCTCGGTCTTCATGCAGACCCGCAGCAGGTCGCAGTCGAGGCCGTCGGCCAGGTCCAGGTAGGGGGTGATGTTGCGCAGGGAGTCGGGGCCCTCGTCGGAGTTCTCGGGGATGGGGAAGTCGCCGGTGACCATGGAGACGCCGAGACCGCGGGCGGCCAGCAGCTCCCGCGCCGCCTCCACCTCCTCCCGGGAGGAGTCGACCCCGACCTGGGAGGCGCGCATGCAGATCGCCTGGTAGCCCTCGCCGGCGGCGAGGTCGGCCAGCTCCGCCAGGGGCATGGCGGCCTGGCGCTTGTCGGAGAAGCTCTCCGCCACCCGCGTCGACAGGGACAGCTTCACGACAGCGGCCCCCGGTGGCCGGCGCGGATCGCCTCGCACAGCTGCATGGTGCGCACCGCGTCCTCCAGCGTGGACCAGGGCTGGCGGTCCTCAAGGATGCAGTCGGTGAAGTGCCTCACCTCGTCGAAGTCGGGACCGCCCACCGGCTCCAGGTCCAGCTCCTCCTCGACCGGCTCTCCCCGGGTCATGCCCTCGCCGGCGTCGGCGGCGGTGTAGAGCTCCACCTGCCGGCCCCGGGTCAGCTCCAGGTAGGCGGACAGGTCGTCGGCGTGGACCTCGGCGCGCTGGATGCGGAAGCCGACGCCGTAGTGGCTCATGAGGACGCCGATGGCGCCGGTGTCGAAGCGGACCACGGCGTTGTGGCGGTGGTCGGTGGTGCGCCCGCCGTCGGCGACCTCCCCCTGGACGGCGATCGGCCGGGCCGCCGTCATCCCCTCGCCGGCGAGCCAGCGGATCAGGTCGACGTGGTGGATGGCGTCGCAGATCAGCGGGTCCGGGCTGCCCGGCACGTCCGGGGTGCCGATGCGGATCAGGGGCTTGTTGTAGGTGGCGGCCACGTGCACGGCGCCTCCCCGCTCCTGCACCATCCGCCGCACGGCCAGCACCTCGGGGTAGTAGCGCCGATTGAGGGAGACGATGGCCCGGCCCTTCGAGGCGGCCTCGGCCTCGGCCATCTGGCGCGTCTCCTCCGAGGTCATGCCGGGCGACTTCTCCACCGACACGTGCAGCCCCCGGTCGAGCACCTCCACCACGATCGGCAGGAGATGGCCGGGCATGGTGACCACGTGGACCACGTCCAGCTCGACCTCGTCCAGGAGCCGGCGGTAGTCCTGGAAGCCGGGCACCGGCCCGTGCTCCTCCACCGCCCGGGCGAGCCTCTCCGGGTCGAGGTCGCAGACCCCGGCCAGCCGCAGGCGCGGCTCCTCGGCGATCATGCGGAAGTGGCCCTGGGCGTGGCCGCCGCAACCGATGACGGCGGCGTTCAGGCAAGGTGTGGACATGAGATCTCCTCTACGGCGGTCAGCCGAGGTGCCGGCACGGGATCATCGCCACGGCTCCGCATCGATCTGGTCAGAACGGCGGAGCTGGCGATCGAACTCGTCGGCTTCCTCCTGGCTCCAGGTGCCGGCCAGGGCGGACAGGTCCCTCTTCTTGCGGGACGGGTTCAGGCCCACGGCTTCCCGAAGCAGCCGGACCATGGTCCGGTTCAGACTCTCGCCCGACCTCCGCGCCCGCTCTCGAAGCGCGCGCTCCAGGTCCTCCGGAATGCCCCGGATCGTGGTCTGCAAGGGGTTTCTCCCGTGCCGGTCTCAGTGGATGCCACAGTCTATGAAATCTCCTTGATGCAATCGCATTCCGCTCACCCCATCCTGGTGAACCCACCGTAGCCTTGGCGGTCCTCCTCGCCCTCCACGTCGCCGGCGGGGAAGTACTCGGGCCAGCGCCGCGTGACCCGCGCCAGGGTCTCCCCGTCGGCGAACAGCTCCTCCGGGAAGCCGGGCTTGAGGCGGCAGTCGAAGACGACCGGCGGTGTGAGGACCTCGTGATGGCGGTGGATCCGCGAGCCGGCGGCGTGCACGTCGGCGGCCGGCTCGAAGCGGGTGAAGGCGCTCCACAGGAAGGCGACGTTGCGCTCGACCACGGCCGTGTCCTCGACCAGGAACAGCAGCGGCCACGAGGCAACGCGCGGATCCTGCGCCAGGCGTTGCGGGTAGTCCCGGTCCTCGGCGTAGGAGGGGCCGGCCACGGCGAGGGCGCCGGGACAGTAGACAGCCGCCTGGCGGGCGCCGGCGGGCAGCTCGCCGCTGAACTCGCCCGGCAGCTCCCGCACCGGATCGCCGATGCCGAGGAGGATCCCCTTGCTGCCCTCGTTCACGGCGGGCCCCGAGTAGTCGAGGGTGTCCATGGCGAGGTTGGCGATGACGAAGAGGTCGGTCTCGAAGCGGCAGCGGGCGAGCACGTGGGCCAGGACCTGCCGGAAGTCGGCCTGGTCGACGCCCGGGCCGTCGTAGACGACGAGGAACTTGGTCAGCGCCAGCTGGCCGCCGTCCTCGCCGAGGATGCGGAAGGCGAACTTCATCGCCTCGCGCTTGTAGCGCTCCTCCACGACGATCGAGGTCAGGCAGTGGTAGCCGGTCTCGCCGTAGCTCCAGACGGAGTGGATCGAGGGCATGACGAGACGGGTCAGCGGCGCCATCAGCTCCTGGATGTAGTTGCCGAGCCACAGGTCTTCCTGGGGCGGCTTGCCCACCACGGTGGCGGGGAAGACGGCGTCCCGGCGGTGGAAGAGGCGCTCCACCTGCAGGACGGGGTAGTCGTGGCGCAGCGAGTAGTAGCCGAAGTGGTCGCCGAAGGGTCCCTCCGGCCGCCGCTCGTGAGGCGGGACGTGCCCCTGGACGGCGAACTCGGCCTCGGCCAGGAGCGGGTGCGGGTGACCGTCGACGTGCGTGCGGCGAACCTTGCCGCCCTGCAGCAGCGAGGCCAGCACCAGCTCGGGCACGTTCTCGGGGAGCGGACCGATCGCCGCCAGGATCAGCGCCGGAGGGCCGCCCACCAGCAGGGTGAGGGGCAGGGGCCGGCCCTCCCGTTCGGCGGCGTGGTAGTGGAAGCCGCCCCCCTTCTGGATCTGCCAGTGCACGCCGAGGGTGCGCTCGTCGTACCGCTGCATGCGGTACATGCCGAGGTTGTGGTGGCCGGTCCCGGGGTGCTCGGTGTAGACCAGGGGGAGGGTGACGAAGTGGCCGCTGTCCTCGGGCCAGGTCTTGAGCAGGGGCAGCCGCGCGAGGTCCGGCCTCGCCTGGCGGCGCTCGGCGACGGGGGCGGAGCGCACCGACTTCAGGCCCACCCGCAGGGCCTCGCGGGC
The DNA here is from genome assembly GCA_964291625.2 of Candidatus Latescibacterota bacterium. GTDB lineage: Bacteria > Latescibacterota > UBA2968 > UBA8231 > UBA8231 > UBA8231. The sequence continues at coordinate 3,269,649 of OZ220089.1, forward strand.
CAGACCGCGGCGGGACCACAGCTTCCCCGGCGACAGGTCGGGCAGGTCCTGCGCCAGGCTGACCAGCTCGCGCAGGAACCGCCCCGGCCGGGGCCCGAAGGCGAGCTCCACCCGCCGCGGCGTGCCGAAGAGGTTGGTGACGCAGGGGAAGTCGGCGCCCTCGACGTTGCGGAACATCAGCGCCGGGCCCCCGGCGGCGATGACCCGGCGGTGGATCTCGGCGATCTCGAGGTCGGAGGAGACCGGCGCCTCCACGTCGACAATCTCCTTCTCGCGCCGCAGCAGGTCCAGGAACTGCCCGAGGTTGGTCATGGGGCCGGAAGGTAACGGCGGCTGCGGAGGGGCGGCAATGCGGCCGCCGTCGGTGCTTTGCCGTTGTGAGAGGGGCCGGCTAGATTCGGCGAGGACTGGGGAGCGGTGACATGCTGACGAGACTCAAGGTTTCGGGGTTCAAGAACCTGGTGGACCTGGACGTTCGCTTCGGGCCCTTCACCTGCGTGGCCGGGCCCAACGGGGTGGGCAAGTCCAATCTCTTCGACGCGATCCGGTTTCTGAGCAACCTGACGACGATGACCCTGGCGGAAGCCGCGCTCTCGGTACGCGACGAGGACGCGAGGTCGACGGACGTACGCAGCCTCTTCCATCGGACAGGCGAGAGCTACGCCGAGGCGATGTCCCTGGAGGCGGAGATGCTGTTGCCCATGGAGGACTGGGATGACTTGGGTCAGAAGGCCGAGGCGACCATGACCTTCGTGCGCTATCGGCTGGTGCTGGGACTGAGAGAGGACGCCGATCGAGCCGGCGGCCCGGGGCTGGAGATCCGGCATGAGGAGCTGACGCACATCCGCAAGGGGTCCGCTCCCGGGAACCTGCCCTTCGCCCACGGCAAGTCGAAGTGGAGGGACAGCGTGCTGCACGGCCGGCGGCAACCACCCTTCATCTCCACGGAGAGTCGCGGAGGACAGCGGGTTATCCGCCTGCACCAGGACGGCGGCAGCCGGGGCAGGCAGGTTCCTTTCCCGGCGGAGACCCTGCCGAGAACGGTGCTGTCGTCGACCACGGCCGAGAGTCCCACGGCCCTTGTCGCTCGCCGGGAGATGGAGTCCTGGCGGCTGCTGCAGCTCGAGCCCTCGGCCATGAGGAAACCCGATTCCTTCAACGATCCCGACGAACTGGGGGCCGACGGCTCCCACCTCGCCGCCACACTCTACCGGCTCGGCCGTGGTGAGAGGCAGGAACGTGGCAACGGCCGGGAGGATGCGGAATCCAGGGTCCACGCGCAGATCGCCAACCGGCTGTCGGAGCTGGTCGAGGACGTCGCCGAGTTGCGCGTCGAGCAGGACGAGCGACGGGAGCTGCTGACGGTCAACGTGCGCATGCGGGACGGGACCGAGCATCCGGCCCGGGCCCTGTCGGACGGGACCCTTCGGTTCCTGGCGCTGTCGGTGCTGGAGCTGGACCCGCAATGCCGGGGAGTGCTCTGCCTGGAGGAGCCGGAGAACGGGATCCACCCCGAGCGCATTCCGGCGATGCTGTCCCTGCTTCAGGACATTGCCACGGACACGCAGGAGCCGGTGGGTGACGACAACCCGCTGCGGCAGGTGATCGTCAACACCCATTCGCCGGCCGTGGTGTCCCAGGTCCCCGAAGACAGTTTGCTCGTGGCCGAGTCGAAGGAAATGGTCAAGGGCGAAGAGCGTTTCGACCGGCTTTCCTGCTCCTGTCTCCGCGGCACCTGGAGAGCCGCTGAAAACGGTGGGGAGGAGGTCTCGCTCGGAAAGCTGCTGTCCTACCTGAATCCGGTGCTCTCGAAGGCAGCCCAAGCAGGGGACGGGCTGGGGGGATCGACCAGGGTGATCGACCGCTCCGACGTGCAGATGCTGATGCCCTTCGATGGGCACGAGGGTTGAAGGAACTCCGCTGTACGCTACTGACCGATGGTCCCAGTGACCGGGCGCTGATCCCGATACTGGAATGGCTGCTGCGACAGCAAATCGCCTTGGGGGTCGAGATCACCTGGGCGGACCTCCGACGCTTGAGTCCCCCTCCCAGGCACTTGGCCGCCCGAGTGGCCCAGGCCACCGAATTGTATCCATGCGATCTGCTCTTGGTGCATCGCGATGCGGAGGCCGAGCCGAGGGAGCGACGCCTGGCGGAGATCGAGGAGGCCGTGTCCGCGGTTGAAGCTTGGGATCGTGACCGCACGGTGGCTGTGGTGCCGGAGCGCATGACGGAGGCGTGGCTGCTGATCGACGAGGCCGCGCTGCGCAGCGCGGCGGGGGATCCGCGAGGGACGGTTCCTCTTGCCATGCCCGCGGTGCAGCAGTTGGAGAGGCTTCCCGACCCCAAGAGGACTCTGCATGATCTCATCAGTACCGCCAGCGGCCTCCCGGGGCGCCGCCTGCGCAGATTCAGGATGGATCAGGCCGTCCATCGCCTGGCCCAAGGGATTGAGGACTACTCCCCGCTGCGACAACTGGCCGCCTTCAGGGCCCTGGAGGAAGAGGTCGGACGGATCACCAAAGCGAAAGGTTGGCACCGATGATGAACCGCTCCGACGCCGGTCAACTCCAGTACTTCCGCTCCCCGGTGGACGGCCGCCTCCACCCGTACGCCGTCTGCGCCACCGATACGGGTCCGGAGCCGAAGCCGCTGCTCATCGAGGTCAGCCCCGGCGCCATGAGCGACCTGCCCGGGGCCGTGGCCCTCACCGAGGAGATGGCGGCCATCGCCGCGGCGGCGGGCCGGTCCTGCGTGGTCCTGCGGCCCACGGGGCGCGGACCCGGCTCGGTCTACCAGAACTACGGCGAGGTCGACGTCCTCGAGGCGATCGAGCATGTCGCCGCCCACCACGCGATCGACCGGGACCGCATCAGCATCACCGGCGCCTCCATGGGCGGCGCCGCCGTCTGGTACCTGGTCTCCCACTACCCCGACCTCTTCGCCGCGGCGGCGCCCTTCTGCGGGTACTGCGACTACCGGCTGTGGGAGAAGCCCGGCGGCCTCAGCTTCCACATGCACCCATGGGAGGAAGCCTCATGGCAGTCCCGCTCGGCCGCCTTCCTGGTGGACAACCTGCGGCACACGCCGCTGTGGATCGTCCACGGGGAGTGGGACCGCGCCGTGGGGGGCGGCGTGCCGGTGGCGCACTCGCGCCAGATGGCGGAGCTGCTGGCCGAGAGGGGGTTCCCCCACACCTACACCGAGGTCCCCGCCACCGGCCACGACTGCCGCACGCCGGAGATCTGGAAGCGGGTGATCCCCTGGCTGCTGGACCAGCGCCGGCCCGGCAGCCCGGAGCATGTATCCCTGGTCGCCCACACCCTGCGCCACAACCGCTGCCACTGGGTGGAGATCGATCAGTTCGCCAGTTGTGACTCACCCGGCGAGGTGGACGCCCACCGGTCCGGAGATCACCTGACGGTGAGCACGGAGGGGGTCCGCGCTCTGTCTCTGGGTCCCCTGGAGGCGGGAGCCGCCCCGGAGGTGGTCCTCGACGGCCAGGACCTCGGCCGCCTCGACGCGGGCCTCCGCCAGTCCTTCCGCCTCCGACCGGACGGCGCCTGGGAGAGGGGCGCCGGCCCCCTGGAGAGCCAGAAGCGGCACGGGTGCTCCGGCCCCATGGGGGACCTGTTCTTCGACGGCCTGCTGCTGGTGCCCGGGACCGCCGGCTCGGAGGAGGGGGGCTTCTTCAACGAGTGGGTGGCCGGCCACGCCGCCGCGTACTTCCGCAGCCGCAACGGCGGCGTCCACCGCGGCGGCATCATGGGCGAGAACACGGTCGATCTTCCCATCGTCCGGGACGCGGACCTGAGCGACGAGGACCGCGACGGCCACAACCTGCTGCTCTACGGGACCCCCGCAAGCAACTCGGTGATGGCCGAGTTCGCCGAGCACCTGCCCGTGGCCTTCGAGGACGGCGCCGTCCGCCTGGGGGGCCGCCTCTACAGGGGCGATGGCGCGGCCGTCTTCGCCCTCTTCCCCCACCCCCGCCACCCGCGGCGCTACGTCGCCGTCCACGGCGGCGCCACGCCCGACGCCGTCTGCTGGGGCAGCCACCTGGACATGCAGCTGCTGCCCGACTACCTCGTCTACGCCGGGGGCGAGGTCCTGGACTGGGGCTTCTGGGACAACGACTGGAGCTCGATTCAGCCGGTGATGAAGTCGAGGTAGTTCCCCGGGTGAACCACCCGGAAGGAGCTGTCCGGGTAAGCCTTGCGCCAACCGCCGGGCGCGCGGACCCCGGCCCGGCCGGACCACTTCATCTCCGCCGCCTCGAGGCGCCCGCCCCACTCCTCGACGAGGTCGATCTCCTGCTGATCGTAGGTGCGCCAGAAGCGGCTCTCCACCAGTCGGCCCGTGTAGAGGTTGTGCTTCATCCGCTCCACGACGACGTAGTTCTCCCACAGGGCGCCCGTGTCCTGCCGCAGGGACAGGGGGTTGAAGTTGTTGATCAGGCCGTTTCGCAGGCCGTTGTCGTAGAAGTAGTAGCGCCGGCTCTTGGTGACCTCCTTGCGGAGATTGCGGCTGAAGCCTTGCCGGCTGTAGACGACATAGGCTTTCTCCAGCAGGTCGAGGTAGCGATCGACGGTGTTCCGGGTCATGCCGAGGTGGGTCCCCAGTTCCGCCACCGAAACCTCCCGGCCGATCTGGAAGGCGAGCAGCTGCAGCAGGCGCTGCAGCTTGTCGGCATGCCGTACGCCCTCCAGCTGCAGGATGTCTTTCAGGAGATAGGAGGCGATCAGCTCCTTGATGTAGAGCTCGCGATCCTCGTTCGAATCCATGAGAACGACCTCGGGATAGGATCCGTAGATCAGCCGCAGCTCGAGCTGGGCCTTTGTCTCATGGGCTTCCTCCACTTCCTGGAGCTCCATCTGCGCGAGGGGGAGGAGCAGCAGCGTGTACTTGCGGCCCGTCAGGGGCTCGCCCGTCTGTTGGGCGAGGTCGAAGGACGACGAGCCCGTGGCGATGATGCGGAGATCCTCCACGTGATCGGCCAGCAGCTTGAGGTTCAACCCGATATTCCGCACGTACTGGGCCTCGTCCACGATCAGTGTGCGCCGCCGCCCGACGAGAGCCTTCAGCCTGGACAGGGACTGGCTCTCCAGGTACTCGCGCACCGAGATGTCCTCGCCGGTCACCACCAGGGCCTCCCGGTCGTACTCTTGGGCATAGCGCCGGATGAGGGTGGTCTTCCCGACCCTCCTGGGGCCGTACACCACCACGACCTTGCCGGGAGCGACCAGACCCGTGAGGCGTGCCATCTGGGCCTGGGGGATGTAGGAATAATCACCCATAAACTGAACGAATTAACGTTAATGTTGTCATTTGTCAATCCGAAATCTCCGAGGACTCCATGACCGATGTCACCCTGAGCGCCGACCAGATCCGCCGGTTCGAGGAGGACGGCTACCTCATCCTCGAGGACCAGCTCGATCCGGACCTCGTCGCGCGGGTCCTGCGGATCGCGCGCCGGGACCCGAAGCTGTCCGCCGACGCCAAGGGCAACCAGAACTACGAGGACGAGGGGCTCGATACCCGCCTGGCCTACCGTCCCGCCCTCGGCGACGATGCCTACAGCGCCCTGGCGCAGAGCCGCCGAATCATCGGGCCCCTGGAGCAGTTGTGGGGCGATCGCGTGCGCTACTACTATCAGCTTCAGATGCTGAAGGACCCCCGGACGGGGGGATGGCAGTATCACCAGGACTACGGCTACCACTACCAGCAGTTCCTCTTCCCCGCCTTCGCCAGCGTCATGGTCGCCCTCGATCCGGCCACCCGCGCCAACGGCTGCCTCAAGGTGGTGCGCGGCTCCAACCGCCTGGGCCGGCTCGAGCACCAGTCCTCCGGCTCCCAGCTGATCACCGATCCCGGCCGCCTGGAGCTGGCCCTGCGGGAGCTGGAGGAGGTCCACTGCGAGCTGCAGCCGGGAGCGGTCCTCTACTTCCACGGCAACACCCTCCACGCCTCGGACCCCAACCTCAGCGAGCAGCCGCGCTGGTCGCTCATCTACGCGTACGTGGCCGCCTCCAACCCCTACGTCCTGCCCGACTGGCCCGAGGACCAGTGCCCCCTCGTGGAGGTGTGGGAGGATGCCGAGGTCGAAGGCGCGGTGCGGGGCCACGAGGAGGCGCTGGGCCGACTCCCGTGACGCGGCTCCAGCTCCTGTGCACGGGCACGCCCACGCCCCTGGCCCACCGCGGCGGCTCCAGCTACCTCGTCCGCGCGGGCGGGGAGACCCTGGTCTTCGACTGCGGCCCGGCCTCGGTGCGGCGCATGCTCGAGGCCGGCGTCGAGCTGCCCTCGATCGACCACCTCTTCCTGACGCACCTGCACTACGACCACTGCGTCGACTACGCCTACCTCGTGCTCACCCGCTGGGACCAGGGCGTCGGCCGGATCCCGGAGCTGCGCGTCTACGGCCCGCCGCCGACGGCGCACATGTCGCGGCGGCTGCTGGCCCCCGACGGCGCCTTCGGGCCGGACCTGGAGGCGCGCACCGTGCACCCGGGCAGCCACTTCGTGTACGAGGCCCGGGGCGGGGTCATGCCCCGGCGCAGGCCCGATCCCCAGGTGCGGGAGGTGGCCCACGGCGACCGCGTCGAGACCGCCGGCTGGCAGGTCGACGTGGCCGAGGTGGTCCACGTGCAGCCCCAGCTCACCTGCCTCGCCTACCGTCTGACCACGCCCGGCGGCACGATCGTCTTCGGCGGGGACACGGCGCCGGTGGAGAGCCTCACGGAGTTGGCTCGCGGCGCCGACGTGCTTCTGCACATGTGCCACTTCATCAACGGCGCCGAGGACGACGAGCGGATCACCGCCTGCTGCTCCGGACATCTCGACGCGGCGGCCACGGCGAGGGACGCCGGCGTGAAGACGCTGGTCCTCGTCCACCTGACGGAGCAGCTGGAGACGCCCGGCGTGCAGGAGCGCGTTCTGCAAGAGGTGGGGGAGGTCTTCGGCGGCCAGGTGATCCTCGGGCAGGACCTGCTCGAGGTGCCTCTCGGGACGATCGCACCGGAAGCGTTGCGGTGAGCCCGCGCCCGCCCCCGCCCGACTACGGGATCATCCTCAACAACGACGGCGGCTACCTGAAGAACGCCGAGGTCCCCATCTCCGTGGAGGACCTGCTGGAGCGGATCTACGGACCCCTGGAGGGGACCCAGGTCGGCGCCCTGTCGTGGTGCGTGGGGGTCGAGGAGGCCCACTGGCCCTCGGAGCGGCTGTCCATGGTCGGCGAGGCCGAGGGCCGCCGCTACTTCTCGGTGAGCGACATGCGCCGGGCCGAGAGCCTGCGGGCGATGTTCGACGCCGGCGTCGATCTCTACGGCGCCATGGTGCGCCGCGGCCACGAGTTGGGGCTCGGGGTGTATGCCTCGATCCGCATGAACGACAACCACTTCTGGTCCGACAAGGCCCGCCGCGCCCCGCCGCTGAAGCCCGAAGAGATGGCGGCCATCGACAGGCCCCATCTCACCGCCTTCCGCAAGAGCCACCCGGAGTGGGTCCTCGGCGCCGGCGCCCCGGCCTGGGCGGCCACGTCGTGGAACATGGCCGTGCCCGAGGTCCGCGAGTACACCCTGCAGCGCATCGCCGAGGCCTGCGAGCTGGCGGACTGGGACGGCGTCGAGATCGACTGGGAGCGCCACGCCTTCCACCTGCCCGAGGAGGACGCCTGGCGACTGCGCCACACCCTCACCGACCTGCACCGCGAGGTCCGCCGCATCGGGGACGGGATCGCCGAAAGCCGCGGGCGGCCGTTCTTCGTGATCGTCCGCGCCGGCGCCTCCCGGGAGACGAACCGCCGCGTCGGCTACGACCTGGAGGCCTGGATCCAGGAAGGCCTGTGCGACATCGTCGTCACCGGGGCCAACTCGGGGACCGATCCCGGCGTGGAGGTGGAGGCCTACCTGGAGATGATGCGCGGCACCGGGACACGGCTCTATCCCGGGTTCGACAGCCACGGCGAGTGGGGCCAGGGGCACCTGCTGCCGGCCGGCCGCTGGCGGGAGGCCTGGTTCCGCGGCCTGGCCGCCGGCTTCTACGAGCGCGGCGCCTCGGGGGTGCACCTGTTCAACTGGCACAGCCACGTGCTCAGGGTGAGGCCGCTGCTGCAGAGCCTCGGCGCGCCCGATACCCTGCGGCGCCGAGACAAGGTCTACGCCGCCGTGAAGCGCCACATCCGCGACCGCGGCGAGCTGCGCTACGGCGCCGAGCGCGACGACCGGCTGGCCGGCGAGGTGCCCGTCGACCTGCGGCCCTCGCCGGAGGGCGGAGGGCCGCGGTTCCACGTCGGGGTCTACGAGGACCTGTCCGGGGACGCGGCCCTGGAGCTGCAGGTCGACCTGGACCACCTGGCTCCCCTGGACCGGGTCTTCGTGGAGCTGGACGGGCAGCGGCTGGGGGAGCCGGAGCGCCGCAGTCCGGCGGCCGGGGACGCGACGAATCCTGCGGACGTGTCGGAGAACACGTGGCTCGTCTGGCCGCTGGAGCCGTCCCGGGTGCGGAAGGGGGTCCACGTCGTGGGCATCGACCTCCTCGAGCGGGACCCGCGCCTGCGGCCGCCCGTGGTGGTGCAGAACGTGGAGATCCACGTCCGCTATCCCGGGGAGGCTGGATGAGCCGCCCCCGGGCGGCGCTCCTCGCCCTGCTGCTGGCCGAGGCCCTCGGCGCCGAGCCCCGACTGCTGGAGGTCGCCCCGGGAGGGGACCGCTGGCGGACCGCCACCGCGGGACCCTACGACGTCGTCCTCGACATCCGCGACCTCTACCAGATCAACGCCCACTGGGAGATCAGCCGCGCCGGCAACCACGGCTCCCTGTCGACCACGGTGACCCTGCCTTCCGACTGGGTGCGGCCCTGGCGGCTGCGGTTCTTCCAGGCCGACGACTACCAGGCCTGGGGCATCGACCGCTCGCAGGCGGCGGACTGGTACGCCGAGACCGGCTTCGTCGGCCACCGCTTCAAGCAGGTCCTCGTCGACGGGCGGCTGGTGTGGGAGAAGGACGTGGCCGACACCGGCACCGGCCAGTACGAGGAGGTCGACCTCAGCTGGGTCGTGCGCCCCGGCCAGAGCTTCGAGCTCACCTTCCGCGTCTTCGACCGGGTGGCGAGCGACGAGGAGCTGGAGGGGGACTACTTCCGGATCCGCTCCGAGGCCTTCCGGCCCCAGGACAACCCGGCGTGGTACGAGCCGACCACCTACAAGCGCTTCGAGACGCGCACCTACTGGGGCGACGTGGTCCTCCACGACGCGGCGGCGGCGGACTCGGCGGTGGCCGCGGCGGCGGCCTACGACTGGCTGGAAGGCGCCCGGCCCCAGGGGGCGTGGGAGCGGGGACGGCGCGGGACCCCGGCGGAGGGACCGATCGGGCTGACCCTGGAGACGGACGCGCCGGCGCCCCTGCCGGAGGCGGGCTACCCGGTGCGCTCGGGCGTGCCCTTCGCCCGGGGCATGCTACCGCCGGGGCGGCCGGTGGCCCTGCGCGACCCCGGCGGCGCCGTGGTGCCGCTGCAGACGACGGTGCTGAGCCGCTGGCCGGACGGCTCCACGAGATGGCTCCTGCTGGACTTCGTCGCCGGCCCGGGGAGCGACGGCGGCCGCTACAGTCTCCACTGGCAGGACGTCGAGGCGGGTCCGCCGCCTGCGCCGCCGATGCACCGGCGGACGGCGGAGGGCCTCGTCGTCGACGGCGGGCCCCTGCGGTTCACGGTGCCGGAGGCCCCGGGGCCGGACCTGCTGGCGGACGTGGCGCTGGACGGCAGGGTGGTGGTCTCCAGCCTGGTCGGCGCCCTGGAGGCGCGGGTCCAGGACGCCGACGAGGCCGAGCCCCCCGGCCCGAGCCGGCGCTACGTGGCCGGCCGCGACCGCTACGTGGTGGAGGCGGCGGGGCCGGTGCGCACCACCGTGCGCCTCCACGGGCACCTCGTCGACGCCGCCGGCGATACCCTGGGGGCCGTGATCACCCGGGCCAGCGTCTGGGCGGGGCTGCCGTACCTGCATCTGACGTACCGCGTCTTCAACGGCTCCGACCGCCACCGGCGGCTCGATCTGTCGCGGCTGTCGCTCCGGGCTCCCGGCGGATCTCCGCGATGGGAGGGGCTGCCGGAGGTGCGCTGCCTGGAGGCGGACGGCCGGAGCCCGGGGCCCGACGGCCTGCTGAGCCGGGACGGCTTCGGCGTCGGCGTGCGCTGGTTCTGGCAGCAGTTCCCCAAGGCGATCCTCCCCGGGACGGACCGCCTCGACATCGACCTCTACCACCCGGCCGACCCCGCCAGCGTCCACAACTGGTTCGCCGCCGGCGAGGCGAAGCGCCACGAGGTGCTGCTGACCTTCGCCGCCGACGCCGGGCAGAGCCGGCGGGCCCTGGAGGCCTTCCAGCATCCGCCGCGGCTCTTCGACGCCCCCTGGCACCGCCGCAGCGGCGGCTGGGGCCCGGCGGGCGGACACGGCCCGGCGGCCTTCCCGGAGCTGCACGAGGCGATGGAGAAGTACGGCGCCACCCTCGAGGGCCGCTGGTCCTGGGGGAACGAGTACGGGATCCGCAACTTCGGCGACAGCCGCTACGGCGACGGCTGGTACAACAACTACTACGACATGGCCCACACCCTGCTGGGCGAGTACCTCCTCGGCGGCTCGGCCGCCTTCTACCGGCTGGGCGAGGCGATGGTCCTGCACCTGATGGACGTGGACGTGGTCCACGACCACGCCGCCGACGAGCCGATCGCCGGGCCGGCGGCCCCGGCCATGTGGGCGGCGAGGCCGCAGCTGCCGTCGGGTCCGCCCCGCCGCCGCTCCACGGGGGCCGTGCGCGCCTTCGGCTCCAGCCGGCACCACAACCTGACGCCGGTGGTCGACTACAAGGGGCTGTCGCCGAAGGCCTACCTGCGTCTCTACCACCTGACGGGCGACCTGGACGCCCTCGAGACGGCCCTGGCCGTCGGCGACTACGTGGCCCGCAGCGCCAGCGGCCTCGGCGGCCGCTCCTCGCGGGCCCAGGCCTTCCCCCTGGCGGCGCTGATGGCGGTCTACGAGGAGACCTTCGACGAGCGGCTGCTGCAGGCGGCGCGGCGGCTCTTCGAGGACGCCCTGAGCTTCGGGCCGCGGCGGGGCGCCTACGTGGAACCGATGATGAGCTTCGAGTACATGTCCAACGGCGGCGGCATGGTCACCCACCTGACGGAGGGCATGATGCTCTACTGGGCCGCCAGCGGCGACCGCCGGGCGGCGGCGGCGATCGTCGCCCTGGCCTCCTCCGTCCTCGCCGAGAACACGGGCGGTCCCGAATCCCTGCCCTGCTACTGGGAGCGCGGTCCGGGGGGCCTGCGGCTGCTGCCCGAAGGACAGGGGGACCGCGGGCAACCGGGCGTCACCCACTACTCCGGGAACCCGCTGCAGAAGAACTGGGCGCCCGAGTACGTCCACCAGGTCTGCCAGGGGTTCGCCTACGCCTACGACCTCACCGGTGATCCACGCTTTCTCGAGGCGGCGCGGGGCGGCTACGAGGCGGCGGCCCGGGCGGGGCTGCTGAACGCGATGTACGTCTACTGGGCCGCGCCGGTGCTGCTGTTCTACCTCGACGCCTTCGCCGGCCACTGAGGTCACTGTACATACAGGAGGATGTGCTCTCCTGAGGGGAAGAGCTCTACTTGGGAGCTCTAATCCTATGACGGATAGTCCTCTCCTCAGTTCCAAACGACATGGCAAGTCCTCCATCAAATCGGAGCCAAGCTTGAGCTGATGAAAACACATCGTCCGGTACTTCCAAGCATAACACGGGAGAAGGAGAGCCCTTCTGAGCAAGCTGGTTGTACAGATACATGGCCGTCTGAAAGACTATCAAATGACTGTATCGTATACCACACGTTCTCAGATGGCCCAAGATGTGAATCTCAGAGTCCTTCACGACCCTGAACCTAGCAGTATCCTCCTGTCCCTCAACGAGCATAAGCCGTTCCACAGGAGGAGAGTGGGCTCCCTCCACGTTAACCATCACTCTTATCACATCCCTCAGAGTAATCCCTCGCCCATCAAAGACCACAAGCTGCTGACCAAGCCATGATTCACAGTCAAGACTCTCTGGAGAATGAGAGTCAAACAGCTCCTCTGGCCTTACCTCGAACATCGGCTGAGTGCCCCAACTCACCATGCCGGGCAACGGCCACTCTACATGAAAGTTGAGGCTTTGAGGAGCTATGGGAAGAATATGCTCCACTTCCGGATCTCCTGTCTCATCATTCAGTTTGGTAGCGTGCATCCGACCGCCCTTGACAGTAAAAGGAGTAAGCGAGAGATGCACTCGTTCCCCTGAAACCTGGCGAATTCTGCCGAACTTCAATCCCTCCTTACAGCAGACTTCTCCATCGAGCAGCCTCTGGGTATGTCTGTCTCCCAAAACCATCTTGCGCAAGAAAAGGGAACAATGCCTAGCAAGGCTCGCCGTTAGGTCAGCAATCAGACCAGAGGTCATCTCTATCCTACGTCCTTCAGCAGGCAGAGTACCACCACTGACCATTGAACCGGTCCCTTCGAATACCAATCGAAGGTCCATCATCGCCTCACGAATCCGTTCCTCCCTAGTCCTGCGACCGACCATCACAGGACTGCCGGTCATCGGAACGAATTCTATTCTCTCAATGGACTCATCTTCGATCATTGCGAACCACTCTCCGACTTTCGCACCACCCAAGTGGGGCGGATCAGGCTTGGACTTTGGGAAATCGACAGGGCTGTAACCTGGGGATGTGGAATCCAGGGAGGGAGCATCCTAGATCATCGGCAACGGAACAGTTGGCTTCCGGAGCGATTCTCCGGGAGAGCAGAAGGGTCGCGGGCTCGGAGTGTCCAATAATGTGTCATATCGCCGTCAACGCAGCAGCAACAGCTTCTCCGTGCCGATCCAGCGCCCGGCCGACAGCCGCACCAGGTACACGCCGGAGGCCAGGGGGAGGCCCGACCCGTCGCGCCCGTCCCAGCTCACGCGGTGGGCCCCGGCCTCGCGGCGGCCTCGGAAGAGTTCCACGACCCGCTGCCCGGCGAGGTTGTAGACGGACAGCCGAACCTCGGAGGCCGCCGGCAGGTCGAAGCGCAGGACGGTCTCGGCGTTGAAGGGGTTCGGATAGCTCGGCCCCAGCGCGTACTCATCCGGCGTGCCGTCCCCGATGATCTCGCTCACCGCCGTCACAGGCTCCGGCTCCGCCGCCGGGATGCGGGTGACGAGGCGCACGTCGTCCAGGTAGAGGGTGCCGGACATGGAGCCGCGCAGCACGATCGCGTCGACCTCCTCGACGATACGGTCCGGGCCGCCGTACCGGTTCTCCACCGTGAAGGCGTCGAAGTCGATCTCCACGACCTGCCACCCCGGGTCTCCGGGGACGACCTCGTACGGCGGGCGCAGCAGGTCGACGGAGAGATCGTCGACGACCACCGACAGGGCTGCGGGACCGGGCATAGCGGCGGCGCCCACGTGGAGGACGAGACGCAGGCCGGCGAAGCCCTGGATGTCCACGGGGGAGGGCGGCACCATGGTGGCCCGCCAGAGGGTCCAGAAGTTCACCGGCTGCAGGTGCAGCTCCAGGGCCTGGCGGCCGTTGAAGACGGGTCCCGCGTCCGTGGGACCGACGATCGTCGCCCCCTCCTCGCCGAGGAGCTGCCAGCCGCCGGCGAGCCCGTCGTCGAGGATCGGCAGGTCGGGCGGCGAGAGCACCATGTCGTGGCGGAACTCGTGGCCGAAGACGACGCCGCCGACCTCCTGCTCGAAGCGCACCCGAAGCGGGTAGGTGCCGGGGGGCACGTCGAGGGCGACGACCGCCCGCAGCGAGTACTCGTCCTCGCCGGCCGGGGTCAGCGGCACCTCCGCGGGGCCGCCAAGGGCCGACAGGTCCGCCGTCACGCGCGGGTCCCCTCCGTCGGCCGACAGCGGCTCGATGCGCACCGTGGCCCGCAGCTCGGCCGTCTGCCCGAGGGTCAGGCCCGCGGGCAGGTCGTGACTCCAGATCGGGGGCAGCACGTACACGGTGCTGGCGAAGCGCAGCGACTCGGTGCGCTCCCCGGCCCGCTGCTCGACGCGGATGACGATGTCGCGGCGGCCGACCTCGCCGGCGACGAGCTCGACCTCCAGGCCGTACTCCCCGTCGCCGAGGGGGGTCAGCTCCACCTCGGCGGGTCCGCCGAGGGCGCTCAGGTCGGCGGTCACCCGCGGCTCCCCGCCGCCTTCGGCCAGGCGCTCGAGGCGCACGGTGCCCTTCAGCGTCACCCGGCCGGCGAGGCCGACCGACTCCGGCAGGTCGTGCTCCCAGGAACCCTGCAGCTGGCTGTGGGTGATCTTCAGGATCACCGTGTTGCGGCTGTCGCTGCCGACGTAGAGGCTGCCCTCCGCGTCGCTGGCGAGGCCGTGGGGGAAGCCCCAGACGCTGCTGGTGGTGGTGCCCGTCTGGAACCCCGTGACGAAGTCGGCCATGACGGCATCGGAGCCGTCAGGGTCGCTGAACAGGGCCTGCACCTTGTACCCGGGGTGGGAGGAGAGCTTGGCGCGGCCGGCGCGGAAGGCGACGAAGGCGGCGTTCCTGTACCTCGCGGGGAACTGCTCGCCCGTGTAGAAGTGGATGCGCATCGGCGCCCAGTGGGCCGGCACCAGGACCGCCGGCTTCTTCTGGGTCATGGCCAGCAGCGAGTCCTCGCGCGTGATCGGCAGCATCGGGTGGTAGCGGCCGATGGTGAAGTCGTTCCAGACCTGGTGGCTCTGCACGAAGGGGTAGCCCTGGAAGTCGCCGTCGCGCAGCACGTCGATCCACTCCGGCGGACGGGAGCGGCCCTCCTCGTCGTGGCCGTTGTTGGTGCCCCACAGCTCGTTGGTGACCGGGTGCAGGTCCATGCCGACGACGTTGCGCACGCCGGTGACGAAGATGCGCCCGCCCGTGCCGTCGGCGTTGAACTCCATGACGGTGCCGCGCTCGGGGCGGTAGGGGAGGACATCGGTGGTGCTGGCCCCGGCAAACTGGTGGCCGGGCTCCATGCGGCACAGGTCGCAGGGGGAGCCGACGCTGACGTAGAGCTTCTCGTTCGGCTCGTCGAAGACGATCGTCTTGGTGTCGTGCCAGGCCTCGTAGGGCAGGTCGGAGACGAGGACCTCGGTATCCTCGTAGAGGCCGTCGCCGTCGGCGTCGATGGCTCGGATCACCCGGTGCTCCTCGCCGACGTACATCTCCCCCTTGTAGAACGCCAGACCGTCGCAGGTCCGCAGGCCGCCGAGGACGACGGTCTCGTCGTCGGCGACGCCGTCCCCGTCGCGGTCGGGCAGGGCCATGACCTGGCCCCGCCGGGTGACGGCGTGGAGCACGCCTTCGGGGCTGAACTGCAGGTCCCGCGGGCCCCCCTGGACCACGGCGAAGAGCCGGGCGCTGAAGCCCGGCGGGAGGTTGACGCTCAGGCCCCTGGGCACGTCGCCGCGGTACTTCTCCGGCACCTCGATCTCGACCTTCTGCAGGCCCAGGTCGATGGTCGGGGTCAGAGTGCCGGGTGGGTAGTCGGCGCCGTAGTCCTGGGCGGACGGGGCGCCGGCGGCGAGCAGGCTCAGCAGGGCGAGGGGCCGGGAGGTCCGGAAGGCGCGCATAGCGGGTCTCTCTTCGGAGGAGGGAGTGCCAGGGCGCGGACAGTCGCGCGGGGCCACACCAACACCAAGAACTAACTCAGGCCTCCCGTCATCTGCCAGGGCGAGAGAGCGTCGGCGCACGAGCAGCAGGCGCCGGGGCCGGCCGCGAAGGTGATTCCGAGGGGGAGTTGACCGGGAGCGCGGACCCGGCGTAGCGTGCGGGCCCCCGCCGTCGCCGAGCCGCGGCGGGCGGCTGGCATCGATCTGCTCAGGGCCTCGGGCCCTGCCGCCGATGGCGATGCGCAACGTGGAGATACAGGTCCCCTGCAACTGCCCAACTACCCCCCGGCCCAGGGCATCCGCGTGCCGGCGGCCGAGATGCGCCGGCTGACGGCCTCCCTCCTCGAGCGGGCCGGCATGCCCCGGGAGCGGGCCGGGTGGCTGGCCGCCCGGCTCGTCGAGTGCGACCTGCGCTGCGTCTTCAGCCACGGCACCAAGCACGTGGCCCACTACGTGCGGCTCATGCGCGACGGCCGCGTCAACCCCGCGCCCGAGGTCCGGGTCGTGGACGAGTCCGGGACCACGGCCGTCCTCGACGGCGACGGCGGCCTCGGCTACTTCCCCTGCCAGCGGGGGATGGAGATGGCGCTGGCCCGGGCCGGCGCCCACGGCCTCGGAGCGGTGACGACCGGCAACCATCACCACATCGGCTCGGCGGGCCTCTACTCGCGCCTGGCCCTGGAGGCCGACTGCATCGGCCTGGCGGCGTCGTCGGTGCGCTACCCCATGGACCCGGACGACCTGGTGCTGCGCGCCGCCGGGGCCTCGCCCCTGAGCGTGGCCGTGCCGACAGACAAGCAGCCGCCGCTGGTCGTCGACATGGGGGCGCACATGCTGCCCCACGAGCCGGAGCTGCTCGAGCGCTTCCCGCGGGTGTTCTTCAAGAGCCTCGGGCTGGGGGCCGTGCTGCAGGTCCTCGGCGGGGTGCTGGCCGGCATCCATCGGCCGGAGCTGCAGGCCACGGGGTCGCCATGGGTCTCCGACCAGGGCGGTTTCGTCGCCGCCATCGCCGTCGAGCGGTTCATGCCCGCGGCCGAGTTCAAGGCCGCCATGGACGGGTACGTCTCCCGGGCGCGGAGCATGCAACCCTTCCCGGGCGTGGACCGCGCCGAGCTGCCAGGCGGCCTGGAGTGGCAATGGGAGCGGGACCACGCCCGCGACGGCATCCGCGTCGGCGCCGAGCACCGGGAGGTGCTGGAGGAGATCGCCGCCGAGGTCGGCGTGGCCACACCCTTCGCCCGCTACGAGAGCACCCGTTTCTGACCAGGAGCCGCTAATGAGGATCACGGACGTCGACATCATCCCCATCCATCCCCGCCTGGCGGAGCGCAACCGGCACGATCCGGTGCGCTTCGCCGGCATCGACCACCGCGTCGTCTGCCGGGTGCGCACCGACGACGGCCTCGTCGGCTACGGCGACCACCGGGGGGGCGCGCCCTCGGCCGCGAGCGTGGAGCCGCTGATCGGCCGCAGCCCCTTCGAGTTCCTCGGCAACGGATTCGATCCGGCCGTGGGCGGCGCCCTCTACGACGTGATGGGAAAGCACCTGGGGGTTCCCGCGTACCGGCTCATGGGCCCCAAGGTGAGGGATGCGGTCTCGGTGGCCGCCTGGACGCGGCAGGCGTCGCCGGAGGAGTTCGCCGCCGAGGTGCGGCGGGCGGCGCAGCAGGGGTACCTGGTGATCAAGATGCACACGACGCCGGTCCACGACGTGCGGGAGCAGGTGCTCGCCGCCGAGGAAGTGGCGCCGGAGGGTTTCCGCCTGCACTTCGACCTGAACGGCTCGCGGACGCTGGCCACGCTGCTGCCGATCGTGCGCTGGCTCGAGGGCCGTCCCGTGGTCGGCTGCATCGAGGACCCGTGCCAGAAGGACGACCTGGACTCCTGGTGCCGGCTGCGCGAGCAGACCACCCTGCCCCTGGTCTTCCACGTGCCGCCCGGCGAGTCCCGCCTGCCGGCCCTGGGCCGGGGCGCCGCCGACGCCTACCTCATCGGCAGCGGCGGCAGCAGCATCGGCGACACTCTGGCCAACGGCACCGCCTGCGCCCGGCTCAACACCCAGTGCCTGATCCAGCTGACGGGCGGCACCCTGACCAAGGCCCTGGGCCTGCACATGGCCGCCGTGCTGCCCACGGCCACGGGCCACTCGATCCACCTCGACGACCAGTACGAGGACGACATCACCACCGAGAGGATCGAGGTGGCGGCGGGGTGCTCTCCCGTGCCGGAGCGGCCGGGGCTCGGCTTCGACGTGGACGAGGACGCCCTCGAGCGGCTGGCCGCGAACCCGCCCGCCCAGGTCCCGCGTCACCTGGAGCGCGTGCACCTGCCGGGCGGACGAACGCTGTACGGGCGCTCGCCGGGGGACGTGGCCCGCGCCACCGGGCGCGAGGAGGGGGCGATCCAGGGCCTGCGGAGCGAGACCTGGCACGACGACGGGTCGGAGGAGTTCCGCCGGACCTGGGAGCGCGTGCGGCGGGACGGACCCTACATCCACTGAGAGGGGGCCCCACGCCGATCGACCACCGAGCATCGACGGAAGAGCCGGCGGCAGAGCTGCCAGGAGCGGGGAGTTCTCGACATGAATGCAGTCGCCATCGAGAGGGAGCGCGAGCGATGACCGGCGCCCTCGGGATCCTCACCGAGGCCGACGTGGGCGTGCCGATGCGGGACGGCGCGCGCATGGAGGCCCACGTCTTCCGGCCCGACGCCGGGGGCCCCTTCCCGGCGATCCTGCACCGCACGCCGTACGGCCGCTCGAAGGGCGGGTACGAGCGCTACGTGCGCGCCGGGTACGCCGTCGTCTCCATGGACTCCCGCGGCCGCTACGGCTCCGAGGGCGACTGGGTCCCCTTCACCGTGGAGGACACTGGGGACGCCGAGGACGGGTACGACTCGGTGGAGTGGCTGGCGGCGCAGCCGTGGTGCGACGGCCGGGTGGGCACCCTCGGGGCCTCGTACGACGCCTGGATGCAGTGGCAGCTCGCCCGGCTGCGGCCGCCCCACCTGCAGGCGATGTGCGCCTACACCATCCCCCTGGAGCTGACCGAGGTCGACTGGCCGGGCGGCTTCCGGCCGGGGCGGCGCATCAAGTGGTGGCTCACCTCCATGGCGCCGGACCTGCGCCGCCGGCGGGGACTGCCGCCGCCGCACACGCCGGCCGAGGCCCGCCGGGAGTGGGACGAGGCCGACGGCGAGTCCCCCTGGGTCGAGTACCTGCCCTGGCTCGACCTGCCGCGCCACCTGCCGCCGGGTCTGGCGGAGTACGCCCGGGACTGGCTGGAGCACCCCAACCGCCGGCCCTGGCGCCTCGACGAGGTCCACGGCGAGGTGGAGGTGCCGAACCTCGACTTCAGCGGCTGGTACGACCACTGCAACGGTTCCATGCGCCACCTGCAGCTCATGCAGCGCCGCGGCCGCACCGAGTTGGCGCGGTCCCAGACGAGGCTGATCGCCGGCCCCTGGAACCACCCCGGCCTCGGCAGCCGCGCCGTGGCCGGCGTCGACTTCGGACCCCAGGCGCGGCTCGACCTCCCCGACCTGATCATCCGCTGGTTCGACCGCTGGCTCAAAGGCGTCGACAACGGCGTCGACCGCGAGCCGGCGGTGCGCTACTTCGTCATGGGCGGCGGCGGCCGGTGGCGCTCGGCCGAGACCTGGCCGCCGGCTGAAACGACACCCCGGGAGTATCAGTTGAGCAGCGGCGGCGGCGCCGGCTTCGGCGGTTCGGGGCGGCTGTCCACCGGCGGCCGGCAGGACGGCGCCGACGGCGCCGAGGCCGACCGCTTCGACTACGATCCCCGCGACCCCGTGCCGACCCTGTGGACGAAGGAGTGGTTCACGGGGCCCTCGGACCGCCGCCGGGTGGAGGAGCGCGCGGACATCCTCTGCTACCGCACGGAGCCGCTGGCCCAGGCGGTGGAGATCGCCGGCTACCCGGAGGCCGTGCTCTTCGTCAGCTCCTCGGCGCCGGACACGGATTTCTTCGCCCGCCTCGTGGACGAGCATCCCCCGGAGGGAGAGGACCGGTCCTCTGGGCGGGCCCTGGAGGTCTGCTACGGCATGGTCCGCGTCCGCCACCGCAACTCCCTCGACGCCGAGGAGCTGCTCTCACCGGGGGAGGTGGTGGAGCTGCGCATCCAGCTCGGGCCGACGGCCTGCCGCTTCGAGCCCGGCCACCGCATCCGCCTGGAGATCACCTCGAGCGACTTCCCCAACCACGACCGCAACCACAACACGGGGAAGAACGACCTGGCCGACACGGAGCTGGCGGTGGCGGCCAACGCCGTGCACCACTCGGACGGGCGGCCGTCGCGGCTGGTGCTGCCGGTGCTGGGGGGCGAGGGGTGAGAGCGCGGGCCGAGGCGAGGACCGGCGACGCCGCCGACCTCGACTTCCTCGACGAGGGATCGGTGGACCTGGTGGTCACCTCCCCCCCGTACCCGATGATCGAGATGTGGGACGAGGCCTTCGGTTGCCAGAGATCGGGCGTTGCGGAGGCCCTGGACGCGGGTGACGGAGCCCGGGTCTTCGAGTTGATGCACGAGCTGCTCGACGCCGCCTGGGCCGAGGTCCACCGCGTCCTGCGCCCGGGCGGGATCGCCTGCATCAACATCGGCGACGCCACCCGCACCCTGAACGGCGACTTCCGCCTCTGGTCGAACCACTCCCGGGTCCTGTCCGGCCTGCTGCGCGCCGGATTCGTCCTTCTCCCCGACATCCTCTGGCGCAAGCCGAACAACGCGCCCAACAAGTTCCTCGGCTCGGGGATGCTGCCCGCCGGCGCCTACGTGACCTACGAGCACGAGTACGTCCTGATCGCCCGCAAGGGCCCGCGCCGGGAGTTCGCCACCGAAGAGGAGAGGAGCCGCCGCCGGGAGAGCGCCTACTTCTGGGAGGAGAGGAACCTCTGGTTCTCGGACGTCTGGACGGACATCCCCGGGGCCGGCCAGGAGCTTGTCGACCAGGCTTCCCGCAAGAGGAGCGCGGCCTTCCCCTTCGAGCTGGCCTACCGGCTGATCTGCATGCACTCGGTGAAGGGAGACACGGTCCTGGATCCCTTCGCCGGCACCGGGATCACCGCCGCGGCCTCCCTGGCCTCGGGGAGGAACGCCGTCTCGGTGGAGCTGGACCCGACGCTGCTCCCCGTGACGCGGCGTCTCCTCCTGTCGCTGCCGGAGTTCGCGAACCGGCATCTCCGTCAGCGGCTCCGCCGCCACGTGGAGTTCGTCGAGAGGAGGACCGCCGAGGGCGGGGCCTTCAAGCACGTCAACCGGAACTACGGCTTCCCCGTGGTGACCTCCCAGGAGCGGGACCTGCTGCTCAACGATCTCCTGTCGGTGACCGACAACGATGGTTCGATGGTCGCCCGGTACGACGAGCAGCCGCAGCCGGAGTTCGTGAAGGAGTGGACGCCGGAGGAAGTGGAACGCTTCACCTTGAGCCCGAGCGAACTTCAGGCCGAGCTCCCGCTAATCCCTCCTCAGAACACCGACAGGTAGGTCTCCCGCTCCCAGTCGCTGACCGACTGGTGGTAGTCCCGCCACTCCTCGCGCTTGCACTCCAGGTAGTAGCCGGAGTACTCCCGGCCGAGGGCCTCGCGGACCACCTCGTCCTGCTCCAGGGCGTCGCAGGCGTCGCGCAGGGTGGCGGGCAGGTAGTCGATGCCGCGCTCGGCCAGCTCGGCCTCGGTCAGCTCGTAGAGGTTCTCGTTGTTGCGGCGGCCGGGGTCGGTCTCGTTCTCGATGCCGTCGAGGCCGGCGGCCAGGAGCACGGCGCTGGCCAGGTACGGGTTGGCGGCGCCGTCGACGCAGCGGTTCTCGATGCGGCCGGGCGCCGGGATGCGGATCATCTGGGTGCGGTTGGAGCCGCCGTAGGTGACGTAGACCGGAGCCCAGCTGGCGCCGGAGCGGGGGGCGCCGCGGGTGAGGCGCTTGTAGCTGTTGACCAGGGGGCCGGAGACCGCCACGAGGGCCTTGGCGTGGGCCAGGACGCCGCCCATGAAGTGGTAGGCCATCCGCGACAGGCCGCTGGGGTCGCTCTCGTCGAAGAAGAGGTTGGTCTCGTTGTCCGTGTCCCACAGGCTCATGTGGAAGTGGGCGCCCGAGCCGGTGAGGTCGCCGAAGGGCTTGGGCATGAAGGTGGCGTGGAGGCCGCGCTCCTCGGCCATGGTCTTGACCATCCAGCGGTAGAAGGTGTGGCGGTCGGCCGTGGTCAGGGCGTCGGAGTACTCCCAGTTGATCTCGAACTGGCAGTTGGCGTCCTCGTGGTCGTTGGCGTACGGACCCCACCCGAGGGCCTGCAGGTGGCCGATGAGGGTGGTCATGAGGTCGAAGTTGCGGTTGAGGGTGACCAGGTCGTAGCAGGGCTTGTCCAGGGTGTCGAAGGGATCGCTGGTGGTGAAGCGGCCCTCCTCGTCGCGCTTGAGGAGGATGAACTCGGCCTCGACGCCGACGTTGAAGCGGTAGCCGAGACCGCGGGCCCGCTCGAGCTGGCGGTTGAGGATGGTGCGCGGGCAGTAGTCGAAGGGCTCGCCCTCGACCTCGAGGTTGCCGGGGACCCAGGCCATGTCGGGCCGCCAGGGCACGATCATCCCCTGGCCGAAGTCGGGCATGTTGGCCAGCTCGGGGCTGTGGGGGCCCTGGCCCATGTTGCCGGCGGCGAAGCCGGCGAAACCGGCGCCCTCGGCGGCCATGTCCTGAAGGTTGGTGGCCGGCACCAGCTTGGCCTTGGGCATGCCGCCCATCTCGACGAAGGAGCACAGGAAGTACTCGATCTCTTTGTCCTTCACCCACTTCTCGACATCTCTGAGTTCCATGACCCTCTCCTCGGGGGATGCGTTTGAAGTAATGCTCAGGCTTCCAGCTCTCGGAGGGCGGCGGCGCCGATGGGGACGATGCCGAACTCGGCGCCCGCCTCCATGAGGATGTCCCAAACGTAGGCGCCCGGGGCGCGCCCGCCGAGGACGCGGTAGGCGGGCCGACCGCCGGCGTCGGCGCGGACCACCAGGGCCTTGACGCGGGCGACGCTGGTCTCGCGGCAGCGGCGGTCCGGGAAGGCGTCGTCGTCGAAGTCCAGCCCGCAGAGCTTGCTCAGCAGCCGCGGGGCCTCCGGGCCGACGATGCGGTACTCGAAGCGGCCGTGGGTCACGTCGGTGACGGTCACCAGTCCGGTGGCTCCACCAGCGGCTTGCTCGATGGTCTTGAGGATTGCCGCTCCCTCGCCGGGGCCGGCGGCCATGAGCAGGAGGTCGGGCCGGAGGCCGCAGGCGGTCACCCGGCCCCCGCTCACCTCTCCCATTCCGGGGGCCGCCAGGCCGGTGGCCGCGGCGATCACCGCGCCGGCCTCCTCACCCTGCACGAGCAGCTTCGCCCGGGGCGTCTCGTCGCCGAGGGCCACCCCTTCCCGCGCCGCCCGCGCCTCGGCGGCGCCGTCGCCGAAGCGCTCGGGGAACTGCCACCCGTCGATCTCGGTCAGGTGCGCGCCCAGGGTCTCCCAGCGGCCGTGGAGGGGGGTCGCGTACCAGGGCCCGGCCATCAGCTGCGCAGCCTCTCGCCGGCGGGATCGTAGAACGCCCCGTGGTGCACCCGTCCCTCCTCCAGGCCTCCGCCGGAGTACACGGAGAAGGCGGCTCCCTCCTCCTCGGCGAGGTCGGCCGGCAGCCAGCACAGGCCGATGACGCCGCCGAGGGTTGGCGAGCGCCGGCAGGAGGTGATCCAGCCGATGATGTCGAAGCCGCCGCCGGAGCGGCGGGTGACGATCTGCAGGCCCTCCTCCACGACGGCGTCGTCGCGGCTCATGCGGAAGCCCGTGAGGCGCTGCTTCGGTCCGGTCTCCGCCACCCGGGTCAGGGCC
Organism: Candidatus Latescibacterota bacterium; assembly: GCA_964291625.2. Classification (GTDB taxonomy): domain Bacteria; phylum Latescibacterota; class UBA2968; order UBA8231; family UBA8231; genus UBA8231. The sequence goes on from OZ220089.1 coordinate 3,293,153, forward strand.
CGCTTCCCGAGGAAGTCGGGCTTCTCCAGCTTGACGGCCCATCCGGAGTCGGCGGAGATGGCGTCGGAGAGGGCGTCCGTGTCCTGGCCGACGATCAGGTGGCCCTTCTCCAGTCGGAGGATGCGCTGGGCCTCGACGCCGAAGGGGCGGATGCCGTGGTCGGCCCCGGCCTCCATGAGCGCCTCCCACAGGTGCCGGCCGCCGCCGGCCGGGCCGTGGATCTCGTAGGACAGCTCGCCGGTGAAGCCGATGCGCAGGACCAGGCAGGAGAGGCCGGCGACCCGGGTGCGGCGGGCGCGCATGTAGGGGAACTTCGCCTTCGACAGGTCGCGGGAGGTGAGCTTCTGCAGCACCTCGCGGGAGGCGGGGCCGGCGAGGTTGACGGCGGCCCGGGCCTCGGTGAGGTCGGTGACGTGGACGCCGTCGCCCCAGCCCGACTGGCGCCACCACTCGACCCACTCCAGGGCGCCGGCGGCGCCGGTGGAGGTGGTGCTCACGTACCAGTCGTCGTCGGCCAGGCGGGCGCAGACGCCGTCGTCGAGGACGACCCCCTCGTCGTTGCACATCAAGCCGTAGCGCACCCGCCCCCGGCGCAGGTCCCGCCAGGAGTTGACGTAGAGGCGCTCCAGCAGGTCCGGCACCCCCGGCCCGGTGAGGCGCAGCTTGCCGAGGGGGCTCACGTCGATGAGGCCGACGGCGTTGCGCACCGCCGCCACCTCCTCGGCGGGGTCGCCGTAGCGCTCCGGCCGCAGCCAGGTGCCGGCGGTCATCATGCGGGCGCCGTGGGCCAGGTGCCAGTCGTGCATCGCCGAGACCTGCACCGGCTCCATCTTCTGGCCGGCGAGAGTCCCCAGGGAGAGCGGCGTCACGGGAGGCCGTGCCGTCGTCCGGCCCGTCTCCTGCACCGAGCGGCCGGTGCCGGCGGCGCACAGGCGGATCCCGTGGAGGTTGCACATGCGGCCCTGGCAGGGACCCATGCCGATGGTCGTGTATCGCTTGAGCAGCTCGAGGTGGTCGTACCCCTCGGCCAGGGAGGTGTCGATGTCGGTGTCGGTCACGTCCTCGCACAGGCAGACGAAGCGCTTGCCGCCGCCGCAGGCGGGAGCGCTGACCAGCGCCGAGGAGCGGGAGGCGGCGTCTTCGGGCGGGTCCGCGTCGGCCGCTCCGGGGTCCGCCGCCAAGGGGTGGGCGGCATCGGCCTCCGGGGCCTGCCCGGCCTCCGCTGTCCCCGAGCCCCGGGCGTGGGCCGCCGCGGCGGCGCCGGCCCGGCGGCCGTGCTCCTCCTCGGCCTCCAGCGGTCCCTGCAGGCCGGCGGCCCTCCCCGCCAGGAACACCCCCGCCGGCAGGTCGACCACCCGCATCTCGGCGCGCTCCTCGTCGTAGCGGCTGCCCGCTCCGGCCATCCAGGCGAGCTCCGCCGAGGGCTGCCGCCCGGTGCTGACGGCGACGAGGTCGCAGCGCACCCGGCGCCTCGCGCCGGCGCCGGAGACCGGCACCAGCACCGCCGAGCGCACGCGGCGGCGGCCCCGGGCGGCGCCGATGGTGTACCCGGTGAGCACCTCCGCCCCGGAGGCGGCCACCTCCGCGGCCCCGGGCGGCTCCGCCCCGGGCCGCTCGTCGGCCACGGCGGCGACCTCGACCCCGGCGGCCAGCAGGTCGGCGGCCACCTCCCAGCCGCCGTCGCCGGCGGTGACGACCACCGCCCTCCGGCCCGGGGCCACGCCGTGGAGGCGCAGCAGCCGCTGCACCGCCGTGCCGAGCATGACCCCCGGCCGGTCGTTGCCGTCGAAGAGCGGCGGGATCTCGTGGCTGCCGGTGGCCACGACCACGGCGCGGGCGCGGATCTTGAACAAGCGGTGGCCGCACGCCGCCGACAGCCAGTGGTCCTGGTACCAGCCGGTCACCGAGGTCCCGGTGAGCACCTCCACGCCGGCCCGGGAGAGCCGCTGCGCGGCGTCGTCGAGATCGCCCCGGGGGGTGCCGCTGTAGCGCAGGTGCCCGCCGAGGCCGGGGTTCTCGTCGAGCAGCAGCACCCGGGCGCCGCTCTCGCGGGCGGCCAGGGCGGCGCCCTGGCCGGCGGGACCTCCCCCGGCGACGACCACGTCGGCGTGGAGGTACTGCTTGTCGTACTCCCCCTCCGGCGTCTGCTCGTCCACGGTGCCGAGGCCGGCGGCGGTGCGCAGCACCCGGTCGTAGAGGGGCCACAGCCGCCGCGGCCGGATGAAGGTCTTGTAGTAGAACCCCGCCGGCAGGAAGCGCGAGACCCGCTCCGTCAGGGCCATGAGGTCGAGCTTGAGCGACGGCCAGGCGTTCTGGGGCCGCACGTCCAGGCCTTCCTCCAGCGGCCGGGTGCAGGCCCGCACGTTCGGCTCGGTGCCGACCTGCACGAGGCAGTTGGGGCAGTGGCCGGCGCAGCACAGCAGGCCGCGGGGGCGGTGGTACTTGAAGGAGCGGCTGAAGAGGGAGACCCCGGCGGCGGCCAGGGCCGAGGCGATCGTGTCCCCGGCGCAGCCGCTGTACTCGCGGCCACCGAAGCGGAAGCGCAGGCTGCGCCCGCGGTCCAGAACCTCTCCCGGCCGCGGCTCGATGCGGTGCGAGGGCCCGCTCATGACCGGCCCTTCCGGACGCCGCTGCCGCGGCTGGAGGAGGTCGCCCAACCCACCCGGGTGCCGCCGGGGCGGCCGGAGCGGCTCATCCGGCGCCTTCGGCCGGCGCGCCGTCGGGGGACCACCGGAAGGTCCGGGAGACGGCGTTCGTGCGGCGGTCGCGCTCGGCCAGGAACCACAGGCCGCAGCCGGCGCGGTGGATCCACCACTCGCGGCGGGGGCCCATGGGGTTGTCGCGCAGGTAGAGGTAGTCGTGCCACTCCTCGTCGCCCGCCGCCGTGGACGGGGAAGGCCGTGGACTGTACTCGCCGCCGTAGTGGAACTCGGAGACGTTGCGCTCGCCGCAGTGGGGGCAGGCCAGCAGCAGCATCAGTGGCCCACCGCGGCGGCGCCCTTCTCGCCCACGGGGTCGAACTCGGCGAAGCGGGAGAGGCGGAAGGGATGGATGAGGTCGGGGGTGCGCCCCGTGGCGATCAGCTCGGCCAGGGTCTGGCCGCAGATGGGGGAGGCCTTGAAGCCGTAGGTGCCCCAGCCGGCGTCGAGGTAGAAGCCCTTCACCGGCGTGACCCCCATGAGGGGGCTGTAGTCGGGGGGCATCTCGCACAGCCCCGCCCACTGGCGCAGGATGCGGACCTGCGACAGGAAGGGGAAGAGCTCCAGCACGTGCCCCGAGAGGCCCTCGAGGAAGTCGAGGGAGCCGGCCGTGGAGTAGGAGGTGAAGGGATCGACGCTGGCGCCCATGACCAGCTCGCCGCGGCCGGACTGGCTGATGTAGACGTGGAGGGAGCCGGAGACGACGACCACGTCGAGGAACGGCTTGAGGGGTTCGGTGACGCAGGCCTGGAGGGGGAAGGTGTCCAGGGGCAGGCGCAGGCCGGCCATGGCGGCCAGGTCGGAGGCCCAGCCGGCCGTGGCCGAGAGCACGGTCCCGGCCGCCACCGGCCCCCGGGTGGTCTGCACGCCGGTGACGCCGCCGGCGGCCACGTCGATGCCGGTGACCTCGGTGTACTGATGGATGTCGACGCCGCGCTCGTCGGCGCCGCGGGCGTACCCCCAGACGACGGCGTCGTGGCGGATGATCCCCCCCGGCGGATGGTAGAGGGCGGCGTGGATGGGGAAGCGGGGGCGGTCCGACAGGTCGAGCTGCGGGCAGATGCGGGCCAGCTCGTCGGGGAAGACGAGGCGGGAGTCGACGCCCTCCAGGCGGTTGACCTCGGCGCGGCGGCGCATGGTGCGCACCGAGCCGTCGTCGTGGGCCAGGGTGAGGTGGCCGCGGCGGCTGAACATGACGTTGAAATCGAGGTCTTCGGACAGGTCTTCGTAGAGATCGAGGCTGGCGTCGTAGAAGCGCACGCCCTCGGGGGTGAGGTAGTTGGAGCGCAGGATGGCGGTGTTTCGTCCCGAGCCCCCGGAGCCGATGTAGCTCTTCTCGAGGACGGCCACGTCGGTGACGCCGTGGTCCCGGGCCAGGTAGTAGGCGCAGGCCAGTCCGTGGGCGCCGCCGCCGATGATGACGACGTCGTAGCGGTCCTTCAGGGGTCGGTCGTGCCACATGCGCCGGGGCCTGGCGCCCAGGCCGTGGCGCAGCAGCTTGAAGGGCATACGGTGGCGCTCCGGCGCGGAAGTCCACGGGAGAAGGGCGATAAGATGGTGGGCCCACGGGGTGCCCGCCACCGGGGGCCGGTGGCCGGCCGCCGGACATCCTGCGCCGCGTCGGGACGCGTGGTCCGGGTTGCCGGCCCCACTTCCCTTGCGCAACATCAGCGACTTGGGCCTGCGCGCGCCGAAGTGCGATCGGCGAGAGAAATCACGGGAGACCGCGAAGCGCAGGCCCCAGGAGGCACGTCGACGCCGCGCGCCTCCGGGAGACGCCGAGATGCCCTCACCCCGCTTCGACCGCAGCCTGCTGCCGCCGGCGGACCTCGAGTTCGTCGTCGTCTCCGACACCCACTACATGATCGACGTGGGCGACGCGCCCCTGGAGTTCGAGTCGCGCCGCCGCCAGGGCGAGCGGGCCGGGGCCGCCTGGCGCGCCATCGCCGGCCTCGACCCGGCCTTCGTCGTGCACCTGGGCGACATGGTGCAGGAGTTCCCGGGCCGTCCCGACTACGACCGCGCCGCGCGCGAGGCCCTCGGCCAGATCCACGGCGCCGGCCTGTGGGAGCGCTGCCGTTTCGCGGCCGGCAACCACGACATCGGCGACCGGCCCGACCCGACCATGCCCACGGGCGAGGCCACGGAGGAGAGTCTCGACACCTGGGAGCGCCGGCACGGCCCGTCCTGGCACGCATGGGACGCGGCCGGGATCCGCTTCCTGGTGCTCAACTCGCAGCTGTTCAACACGGGCCTGGCCGCGCACGCCCGCCAGCGGGCCTGGCTCGAGGCGCAGCTGGCGGAGGCCGATGGCAGGCCGTGCGTCCTGTTCCTGCACATGCCGCCGTACCTCGCGGACCCCGCCGAGCCCTGGCTCGGCCACTACGACAACCTCGGCGAGCCGGACCGCGGCTGGCTCCTCGACCTGGTGCGCCGGCACCGGGTGCTGGCCATGTTCGCCGGCCACGTGCACTTCCAGTTCTTCGACCACGTGGCCGGGGAGAGCGGCGTCTGCCGCTACTACGTCACCCCCTCCCCGTCCTTCACCCGACCCGGGTTCTCGCACCTCTTCACCTCGGCCCCGCCCCCGGAGCAGGGCCGGGACGACGAGGAGAAGCTGGGGTTCTTCTTGTGCCGGATGGTCGGCGGCCGCCTCGACGTTCACCGCCTGCGCATGGCGGCCCTGCTGGCCGCGGGCGACGGTGCCTGCCTGATCACTCCGCTGCCGGCGGCGTGCGAGGGGCCGTCCCGAAGCAGACCGGGTTTCGACCCGGGCGTCACCCTGCGCCATGCGCTGGCCCCCCGGGCCGAGGTGCCCCTGGCCTGGCCGTCGGTGATTCGCCAGCCGGTGCGCAACGACTACCCCCTGCTCGCCTGCCTGGAGATGGGCGTCTCGTGGGTGCGCGCGCCCCTGGCCGACCTGGCGGACCCGCTCCAGGCCCGGCGCCTGGAGGTGCTGCGCGCCGAGGGGGTCCGCGTGCAGGCCGTCGCCCTCGGCGAGGAGGAGGCCCTCGGCCGCGCCGGCGATCTTGCCGGGGCGGACGCCCTGGAGGTGCAGTTGCCCGGGCGCCTGCTGCCGGACATCCGGTCCCTGGCGGCGCTGGGAGAGGCCGCCCTTCCCCTGGTGCTGTCCCCCGTGCTGCCGGGCCAGCCGGTGCCGGGCAAGCAGCACCACCGCACGAGGATCGGGTACTTGCCCGAAGAGCTGGACGGCCTCGCCGAGGCCCTCGAGGAGGCGCACCTGACGGCCGCCGCCGCCTGCCGGCTGGACCCGTCTGACCCTTGGGAGACGGCGCGGCTCCTGGAGCAGGCCCGTGGCCGCAGACCGTTGCAGCTGCAGCTGCTGGCCGAGATGCCCGGCGTCGACGACGGGACCAACGCTCACTCGGTGGCGCGCGCCATGCTGGCCGCGGCGAGTCTCGACGTGCCCCTCTTCCTGGAGCCGCTGGTCGACCTGGACCGCACCATGGACGTGGCCCGGGGCCTGCTGGACACGCGCTGCAACCCGCGGCCCCCCTTCGAGGTCGCCCGTTGCCTTGGCGCCCTGCTGCGCCGGGGAGCCGGCCGAGCGGTCTCCGTCTCCCGGCGCGGGTCCTGCGAGATCGCCTCCCTCGGAGACCATGCCTGCCTGGTGATCGTCGAGGCCGGGTCCGTCCGTCCGGGTGAGGTGCTGGAGCAGCCGCCCCCCGGGCCCTTGTGGTCGTGCCGGCTCGCCGTGGGCGCGGTCTCCGCCTACCAGCCGCGGACCGAGCTGAGGCCGGAGGACGGCCCCCTGCTGGTGGTCCGCCGCGCCGACTGACCCCGCGGGAGCTACTCGCGGCGCCGGATGAGCCGGGCGGGAACGCCGCCGACGACCGAGTACGGCTCGACGTCGCGGGTGACCACGGCTCCGGCTCCGACGATGCTGTGAGCCCCGATGCGAACGCCGCCGATGATCACCGCGTTAGCGCCGATCCAGACATCGTCCTCGACCACGATCTCCCGGCGGGTCACCGGCTGGTCGACCATGGGCTGGTCGACGCGGTCGTGGCCGTGGCCGATGCTGGCGAAGACCACGTGGGCGGCCACGGCGACCCGGGAGCCGATGGTGAGGGGCCCGTAGAGGACGCAGTACGGAGCGAAGTGGGTGTGACTGCCGACCTCGATCCAGGTGGCGCCGGGGTTGACGAAGGCCCCGTGGATGAAGCTCACGTGGTCGCCGAGGCGGATGTTCCCCGGCCGCAGGATCGTCGTGAGGGGACCGAAGTCGACGGATTCGCCGATCGCCTGGAAGCCGCTGCGGTCGATGGGATCGCTGTTCACGGATCGCCTCCCGATGGACGGCCGCGGCGCCGTCCGTTGAATGCGGAGAAATCAGATTGCATTACATGACCGGGGCAAGTATACTCCCGGGGATGGCCGAGTCGAACCACAGGAACGCCGTCGCCGACCCGGCGACCACGGGGGCCCCGGAGAGCCGCCTGGAGCGTTCCATCGGCCGCCAGATCCGCACCTTCCGGCAGCAGCTGGACATGACCGCCGCCGACCTGTCGCGCGAGGCGGGCCTGTCGGCGGGGATGCTCTCCAAGATCGAGAACGGCCTGACCTCGCCCTCCCTGGCGACCCTGAGCGCCCTGGCGGGGGCCCTCAACGTCCCGGTGACCGCCCTCTTCCGCAAGTACGAGGAGGCCCGCGACGTCTCCTTCGTGCCCGCCGGCGCCGGTCTCGACATCGAGCGCCGGGGCACCCGCGCCGGCCACCAGTACCAGCTCCTCGGGCACACGGTGAGCCGGCGCATGTTCGTCGAGCCCTACCTCATCCACCTGACCGGCGAGTCGGACGTCTTCCCGGTCTTCCAGCACGGCGGCGTCGAGTTCATCTACATCCTCGAGGGGCGGATCACCTACCGCCACGGGGACCGCACCTGGGCCATGGGTCCGGGCGACTCCCTGTTCTTCGACGCCGAGGCCCCCCACGGGCCCGAGGAGCTCACCGAGCTGCCCATCCGCTTCCTGTCCATCCTGATCGAGCCGAGGGAGAGCTGACATGTGCGGCATCGCCGGAATCCTGTTCAAGCGCCCGCCGGAGCACCTGAGCGCCGGCCGGGCCCTGGTGGAGATGCTCGACGGCTGCCAGCACCGCGGCCCCGACTCCACCGGCTTCGCCCTCTACGGCCGGGACGAGCCCGGCCGCCTGCGGCTGCGCTTCATCGTCGGCGAGGACGGCTGCGCCGAGGCGGCCTGCGCCCGCATCGCGGAGGTGCTGCACCGGGAGGGCGCCGCCGTGGTGAGCGAGGAGCGGGTCGGCGGCGACTACCGGGTCACCGTGGAGTTCGACGGCGACCTGCAGAGCTTCGCCTACGCCGTGGAGCACGCCGCCAAGGTCGTCTCCATCGGCTCGAGCCTGGAGATCGTCAAGGACGTGGGCGGCGCCCGCGACGTGGACGGCCGCTACGGCGTGCACGGCTTCGAGGGCAGCCACGGCCTCGGCCACGTGCGCCTGGCCACCGAGAGCGACGTCAAGCCCGAGGCCTCCCACCCCTTCTGGGCCACGGGCTTCGCCGACGTGGCGATCGTCCACAACGGCCAGATCACCAACTACTGGAAGATGCGCCGCCGCCTGGAGCAGCGCGGCTTCGAGTTCGCCACCGACAACGACTCGGAGCTGATCGCCGTCTACCTGGCGGACAAGCTCTCCCAGGGGGTGCCGCTCCAGGACGCCCTGCGCACCTCCATCGACGACCTGGACGGGACCTTCTCCTTCCTCGTGTCGACGAAGGACGAGATCGGCTACGCCAAGGACCGCATCGCCGCCAAGCCGATGATCATGTACGAGAACGAGGAGCTGGTGGCGGTCGCCTCGGAGGAGGTCTCCCTCAACCGCCTCTTCCCCGGCCAGGCCCTCGACACCCGCGAGCCCCCGCCGGGGACCTACGCCACGTGGTCCAGGTAGATCTCGCCCGGGTCCCGGTCCGCCAGGCCAACGAGCGCATCCGCGCCCACGGCGAGGCCGGCGAGGACGTGGAGGTCCTCAACCCCGACGCCCGACACCACATCGGCGTCGGCCTCACCTCGCCGATCCGCGTGCGGGTGCGGGGGTCGGCGGGATACTTCTGCGCCGGCCTCTCCGACCAGGCCCGCTTCGAGGTCGACAACAACGTCGGCTGGGGGCTGGCCGACAACATGTACACCGGGTCGGTGGTAGTCCGCGGCAACGCCGGCGCCATCGCCGGGGTCGCCGTCCGCGGCGCCGAGGTCGTGGTCCACGGCAACCTCGGCTCCCGCGCCGGACAGGTGATGAAGGCCGGCACCCTGTGCTGCGCCGGCAACGCCAACTTCATGGCCGGCTACATGATGTACGGGGGGCGCATCATCCTCCTCGGCGACTCGGGGGAGCGCGTCGGCGAGGACATGACGGGGGGCGAGATCTTCGTGGGGGGCCAGGTCCGCGACCTCGGCAGCGACGCCGAGCTGACCGACCTGGACGACGGCGACGACGATGGCGTGCGCGAGTTCCTCGACCGCTGGGAGATCCCCTTCCGCGGGTCGCTGCGGAAGATCGTCAACGCCGGCACGAAGCTGCGCTACGCCACCGAGGAGCCCCAGGTGCGCAGCATTCCCTTCTTCACCTACTCGCGGGACTCGGAGTACTGGAACCCCAAGGTGCAGGAGGACGTGCACGTCAAGTCGCGCATCGGCCGCTACCGGATCCGCGGCTACGGGGCGGCGCGGCCCCTGCCGCACCTGGCGGACCTCGGCTTCCGCGCCGACCTGGGCGCCGCCGGCCGGGCGGAGGACGTGGTCTCCCGGGTCCAGATGCGCACCGAGATCGGCGGCCTCAACGGCGCCGAGCCCCTGAAGCTGAGCATGCCGGTCATGATCGCGCCCATGAGCTACGGCGCCATCAGCCGCTCGACGAAGCAGGCCGTGGCCATGGCCTCGGCCATGTCCGACATCGCCGAGAACACCGGCGAGGGCGGCATGAGCGACGCCCAGAGGGACGCGGCCAAGCAGTTGATCTTCCAGTGCCTGGGGGGCCGCCTGGGCTGGAACATCCACGACATGAAGCGCGCCGACGGCCTGGAGATCTACATCTCCCAGGGGGCCAAGCCCGGCCTCGGCGGCCAGCTGATGGCCAAGAAGGTGACGCCGGAGCTGGCGGCGATCCGCGGCATCCCGGCGGGCATCGACCTGCGCTCGCCGTCGCGCCACCCGGACATCCTCGGCGCCGACGACCTGGTGATCAAGATCGAGGAGTTCCGCGAGGCCACGGGCTACCGCAAGCCGGTGAGCGTCAAGCTCGGCGCCGGGCGGGTGCGCGACGACATCAAGATCGCCGTCAAGGACGGCTTCGACTTCGTCGAGCTCGACGGCATGCAGGGGGCCACCGGCGCCGGCAGCGGCGAGGTCATCGACCACGTGGGCATCCCCACCCTGCCGGCGATCATCGAGGCCCTGGAGGCGCTCGAGGAGATCGGCCGCCGCCAGGACATCGAGGTCGTCCTCATGGGCGGCCTGCGGGACGGCATCGACGCGGTGAAGGCCCTCTGCCTCGGGGCGGACGCCGCCGCCTTCGGCACCTCGGTGCTCATCGCCGGCGGCTGCATCGCCTGCATGCAGTGCCACGTGGGCCAGTGCGTCACCGGCATCGCCACCCAGGACCCGGAGCACGAGAAGCGCTACGAGCCGGCCGTGGAGGCGCGCAACATCCACCGCTTCCTGGAGACCGTGCGCTGGCAGATCGCGGCCCTGACCCACGCCATGGGCTACTCCAGCACCCGCGAGCTGAACCGCGGCGACCTCGTGGCCCTGACGCCGGAGGCCGCCGAGATCACCGGCCTGCCGCTGGCGCCCGGACCGGGCTGACCCCATGGCCGTCTACGATCTGCTGCGCATCGAGATGCCGGACGCGCCGCCCGGCTTCGCCGACGACACCGGCGACCTCCACTACGTGCCGGCCCCCTGCCAGGTCGCCTGTCCCGTGGGCACCGACGCGGCCTCCTACATCGGCCTGATCTGGGAGGGGAAGTACGAGGAGGCCTTCGAGGCGATCACGGCGACCAACCCCTTCAGCTCGATCTGCGGCCGCGTCTGCGACGCCCCCTGCGAGCCCGCCTGCCGGCGCACCGACTCGGACGGCCCGATACAGATCCGCAACCTCAAGCGCTTCGTCATGGACCGCATCGGCCACCGCTGCGACCCGCCGCCGGTGCCGGTGACGAAGAAGGAAACGGTCGGCATCGTCGGCGCCGGCCCGGCGGGGCTGACCGCGGCCCACGACCTCGGCGAGGCCGGGTACGCCGTGCACGTCTACGAGATGACGGACCGCCTCGGCGGCATGATGGTCTGGGGGATCCCGGCCTTCCGCCTGCCGCCGGGGATCATCGACGAGGACATCACGCGCCTGACGCGGCGTTGCCCCGGCCTCGAGGTGCACCTGAACACCGGCCTCGGCCGCGACATCAGCCTGGCGGAGCTGAAGGAGCGCCACGACGCCGTGCTGCTGGCCATCGGCGCCTGGTGGGGCAAGCCGATGGGGATCCCCGGCGAGGAGCACGAGGGCGTGATCGACGGCGTCGGCTGGCTGCGCGAGATCAACGCCGGGGCGCGGCCCCGGCTCCCCAAGAAAGTGGTCGTCGTCGGCGGCGGCGACGTGGCCATGGACGCCTGCCGCGTCGCCCGGCGGCTGCCCGGCTGCGAGCACGTGCAGGTCCTCTACCGCCGCGGGCCGGAGGAGATCCCGGCGCGCCCCATCGAGCTGGAGGGGGCGATCGCCGAGGGCATCGAGTTCGTCTACCACACCCAGCCGGTGGCCGTCGAGCCCCGGGGCGACGGACTCGCCCTCAGGTGCGTGCGCACCGAGCTCGGCGAGCCCGAGGCCGACGGCCGCCGCCGCCCCGTCAACGTGGCGGGCAGCGAGCACGACTTCGAGTGCGGCCTGGTGATCGCGTCGGTGGGGCAGAAGGGGGTCTGCGACGAGCTCGACGAGCTGGGCATGATGCGCCCCGACCGCATCGACGCCGACTTCGAGAGCATGCGCACCACCGACCCCAAGGTCTTCGCCGCCGGCGACGGCGCCTTCGGCGGCTCGACGATCGTCATCGCCATGCACCACGGGCAGAAGGCCGCCTACTACGTGCGCAACTTCCTCGAGGGCCACGACGAGCCCCTGCCCTACCGCACCCCCTACCGCACGCGGCGCGTGGAGGTGGCCCAGGACGCCCTGTGGGAGCGGCTGGCCCTGCAGCACCCGGAGTTCCACGGCCTCGGCCGCGAGCCGGTGACCTTCCCCGAGATCGAGAGCACCTACGACCCGGAGTCGGCCCACAAGGAGGCGGCGCGCTGCTACCGCTGCGACGCCGAGACCGGCACCCCCGACTACAGCGTGCAGCACCGCGAGGACCTGTTCTCCATGGCGCGGATGGAGAAGGGCGAGTCCGACAAGCAGCAGGCGATGCTGCGGCGCCGCCTGGCGCCCCGGGACAACCCCTTCCCCGAGCAGCGGCCGCCGCAGCTGGAGGACCTGGTCTTCCTGCCGGCGAACCTGTCGCGCCTGGTGATCGACCCCTACCGCGAGGCCTGCCGCGTCGGCTGCGATCTCGGCGGCTCCCTGGAGCTGGCCCACCCGCTGATGGTCACCGGCTTCGACGGGGCGCCCCGCCAGGTGAAGGAGGCGGTCGCCACCGGGCTGGCCGAGGCGGAGGCCGTCTACGTGGGGGCGCAGCCCCTGTCCCGGGAGACGGCGGTCACCTGGCTCCAGGTGCTCGGCGAGGACGGCGCGGAGCCGCGGGCGGAGGCGGCGGGGCTGCTGCGGTTGGTCTCCGGCACCGGGGAGGCGCGACTGCCCGAGCGCTTGCGCGAGGAACAGGTCACGGGTCTGGTGGTCTCGCGGCGGGAGCACCTGGAGGCGGCGGTTTCCGCCGCCCTCGAGCAGGACCAGTCCCTGCTGCTGCTCAACGGCCAGGGTCCCGCGTGGCCCGCCAACGGCTGGGCGGAGCTGGCCGGGGCGCCCGACCTGCGGCTGCTGCGGGATGCCGTGCGCCTGCTGCGGGAACACCGCCGCGAGGGCGACGTGGACCTCGTCCACTTCGGCGGGGTCCGCTCCGGCACGGATGCGGCCAAGCTCATCGGCCTGGGCGCCGCGGCCATGGTGATGGGCGTCTCGGCGGGACTGGCGGCCGGCGGTCACATTCGGGGCCCGGAGCTGGCCTTCGACGCCGACCTCGGCGCCGAGGAGCGCGCCTCCGCGGTGGCCAACCTGGTCCGCGCCAACTGCAGCGAGGCGTCGATGATGGCGCGCTGCTGCGGCAAGACGGTGCTCCACAACATCGAGCCCGAGGACCTGCGGGCCCTGACCCTGGCCACCAGCGACAGCACGGGGATTCCGCTGGCGGGGCAGCGGGGGTGAGCTGACCCAACGTCGGTCTGATGTCCGTATATTCGCTTACCGCTTGCACTTGACAGTCAGCCGTGTCTGTCATGGCGAACCCAGTGCGTGGTCAGGTCCCTTCAACGCTGCCGTGACTGCTTCGAACCCCAATAGTCCGGAGCGAGGATTGGTTCCAGATGCTCATTGAATTCTCCGTCACCAATTTCAGATCGATCAAGGAGGAGGCTCGCCTCAGCTTGGTGGCCCGTCCCGGCAAGGAACACGAAGAGTCCATCATCACGGTGGAGAGCCCCGCCGAAGGCGCAAGGCCGATCCGACTTCTTCGCTCGGCCGCGATCTACGGCGCCAACGCAGCGGGCAAGACCAATCTGCTTTGGGGCCTCAAGACGATGCACGACATCGTGCTACGTGCCTCCGGCAGTGTAGATGAGCTCCCAGTGACCCCGTTCAGGTTCGACCCCGCGTGCAAGACCCAACCGACCTCTTTCGAAGTGGTGTGCGTGGCGGAAGGTGTTCGTTACCAGTACGGCTTTTCTGCCACTGCCGAGAAAGTGACCGATGAGTGGCTCTACGCGTGGCCCAGCGGAAGGCCCCAGACCTGGTTCGAAAGAAGCCGTAGTCGATCGGACAAGCCTGGGCCATGGAAACTAGGCGGGAAGCTCACCGGGGACCGAGAGGTCTGGAAGAGGGCCACCCGTGCCAACGACCTGTTTCTGTCAACAGCCGTTGCGCTCAACAGCAAGCAACTTCGCCCCATCTTCGACTGGTTTCACAAACGGCTCCACATCGCCGGAGTCGGCGGATGGCGTCCTGACTTTTCTGTGGATTTCTGTCGAAAGAAGAGCCAGGCAGCCGTAGTCGACTTTCTCAGCGAGGCCGATCTCGCGGTTGCTGACATGCGGATTGTTGAGAAGGAGTTCTCTCCCAACATGCTCCCAAAGGGTATGCCGACGAAGCTGAGAGAGAGCATCGCCGAAGCCCCTGTTGGAGGCAAGACGGTAGATGTCTTTGTGCAGCATCAACCGAGGGGTGGTACACCGGACGAAATGGATATGGACGAGGAGTCTCACGGGACCCAGAAGATGTTTGCCCTTGCCGGCCCGTGGCTCGACTCCCTTGCCGAGGGCAACGTCATTGTCTTCGATGAGTTGCATGAACACTTGCATCCGCAATTGGTCCGATTCCTTGTCGGCCGGTTCCACGATCCTTCAGCCAATCCTCGCGGTGCACAGCTCGTCTTCACGACGCACGATACGTCCATTCTCGATCGGGACGTGTTTCGGGTTGATCAGATTTGGCTCTGCGAGCGCAATGAGCGCCTCGAGACAACGATTTTCCCGCTGAGTGATTTCCGGCCTCGCAAGGGAGTCAAGAGTCTGGGAAGGGCATATCTGTCCGGACGATTCGGAGCGCTTCCGTACATCCCTGGGTCCAGCCGTCAGGTATCCAATTCAGACTGAGCGATGGCGCCACGCAGACGTCGCCATCGCCGGCAGATTCAGCGAAGAGGCCCCCAGCGGGAGCCTTACGATAGAGTGCTTGTGGTGTGTGAGGGCAAGAAGACCGAGCCGACGTATTTCAAGTCCCTGATACGCCGATTGCGTCTGAGTACCGCGAACGTCGAGGTCGAGGGAAGCGGCTCGGATCCCAGCCAGTTGGTAGAGAAGGCAAAGAGCCTCAGGAACAAGGAACAGCGACGGGGCGAGCGATACGACGCAGTCTATTGCGTCTTTGACAAAGACGAACATGCGCATTTCGCTGAGGCATCCGATGCAGCGAAATCGGCCAACCTGAAGTTGGCTCGCTCTTGGCCGTGCTTCGAATTCTGGCTTCTGCTGCACTTCCTCTATAGTCGCAAGCCCTATGTGCGATCGGGCGACAGATCCCCGGCGCAGAACTGCGTGAGGGACCTGAGGAAGCACATGCCAAACTACGCGAAGGGAGACGCAGGCGTGTTCGAAGAGTTGGAGGACCGCCTGGAAACCGGGAATTCCAACGCGAGGCTTGCGCTGGCAGACGCGGAGGCAACAGGGGAGAGAAACCCCTCAACGGAGGTTCATTGCCTCATCGCGTACCTTCAGGCCCTCAAGGGCAATTGATCGAACCAAGTCTCTGTCGATCCATGGGATTGCCCCGATCTGAGTGCCGCCTGGGGCGAGGGCTGTCAATTCAGACGGAGTGTGTCTCCGGAGGACCGCGAGCTTGACTGGCCCAGGGCGGACGACTGGTCCGAGCTAACCGCTGCCGCCGATCTTCTCCCGCCCCTCCAGGAGTTTGGCCACCACCTCTTCGATGTCGCCCTCGTCGACGAAGGGCGACAGGATGTACGATTTCAGGGCCACGATAGGCTCGTCGTAGGCGGTGCGCCGGTAGCAGTCGGTGGAGGAGATGACGACGCCCCGTCCCCTCCCCCCACATCGCCTCGGAGTGCACGTAGTCGAAGACCTTCCCTGAGACTCCAGCGGGGGGCGCGGGGATACGGTACGGCCGCAGGTCAGCGCAGGAAGAGCAGCTTGCGCGTCTCCTTCACTGCACCCGTCTCCAGGCGGTAGAGATAGACGCCGCCGGCGACCGGGCGTCCGTGCTGGTCGCGGCCGTCCCAGGAAACCTCGCCGTAGCCGGCGGCGACCGGACCGTCGATCAGGGTTCGGACCCTCTGGCCCTGCAGGTTGTAGATGTGCAGGGTCGCCCTGGCGTCGCGGGGAGCCACGAAAGGCAGGACCGTGCTCCCGTTGAAGGGGTTGGGGTAGTTCTGGAGGAGGGTCCAGTCCGAGGGCGTTGAGGCCGGGGCGTCAGCGGTCCCGATGGCGGTGATGATGTCGGGCGGTCCCGAGGTGCGGAGTTGCTCCACGGTGAGCGCCGCTGGTTCGACGAAGGGCATCGGCCACCCGCCGTCGACGAGGGGTTTGGAGCGGACCTCCCGCCCGTCGGACAGGGTGACGACCAGTTCCCACTCCTCGATCGGGGTCTCCGGGTCGCCGCCGCAGTCCCAGCGGGCGTCGGCGAAGCGGATGTTGTCCACCGCGGGCAGGTCGGGGTTGTAGTCGAACATGGGGTCCACCGTCATCTCGTCGGCCGAGAGGGTGGTGTAGAGCCGGGTGAGATAGGGTTTCTCGTCGAAGAGCCGGCCCACCTCTTCCAGCGGCTCTACGACGATCCGCTGCAGGTCGTCGGCCAGGGCGTCGGGATCGAAGGGGAGATCGCCGGTCCAGCGGTCGTAGGCGCGCATGTTGTTGTAGAAGGAGCGCTCGGCGATGTCGAGGAGCCGGCCCTCCTCCCGGGCGCGGTCGTAGGCTTCGCGGTCGCCGCCGAAGACGACATCGAGCACCCCTTCGTCGAGCACGGCGTCCGACATGGGGATGTGGCGGCGGATCAGGGTCTGCATCTGGGTGTCGCGGGGGAATCCCTGGGCGAGGGCGGCGTCGAGGAAGTCGGCGGGATGGGTCTTCCCGCGCAGCGCCTCCAGATCGAGCTCTCCGAAGAAGAACTCGCCCACGATGCTGCTCGGCCCGGCGTAGTCGGTGACGAAGGCCTGGCCTCCCGCCTCGTTCGCCGCCTGGGTGACGACCTCGGGGTAGTTGAAGCCGCCGCTCCACCAGTCGATCAGGGCCTCGTTGATCCGCACGTGCAGGTAGTTCTCCGGGATGGCGCGCCGGTCGGCCAGGACCCATGCGAGGATCCCGAGGTCGGGCTCGGTGGCCACCGCCGTGAGGCGGATCGGGATGCCCGGCCTCTCGGCGGCGTAGGTCATGGCGATCGGCTGCAGGTCCCCGACCTCGCTCTCGGCGGCGAGCTTGAGGGCCAGGAAGTAGAAGCCCTCCTCCACGTACGGTGTCAGGAGGGGAACCCCGAGGTCGCCGAGCTGGTAGCCGTTGTCGACGAGCCAGTCGACGATCGCCTGGGGGTCCTCGGAGGTGATGACCGCCGTGTCGTAGGGGCCCACCTGTTCCTGGAGGACCACCTCTACTTCCCCTCCCTCCTCGTCGAGGGCGGTGGGGACGGAGGCCCTCGTGAAGGCGATGGGGAAGCCGCAGTCGTCCTCCTGGAAGTTCAACCGGAAGCCGGGCCGGGTGGTCCACTGCAGCTGCGTGAAGATCTGGTTGTGGCTCACGGCCAGCTCCGGCACCGCGGGCACCGGCAGGATCCAGGCGAAGTCGGAGGCCGCGCCGCTGTAGAGGAGCTGCAGGTGGGTGGTGACCGTGCCCTCCCCCTGGACGAAGAGGATGTTCTCGGCCACCTGGTTCATGGGGAAGGTGGTGCAGAAGAAGCCGCCGCAGGCGCGGGCGGCGGGGGCGCCGAGCAGGAGGGAGAGGAACGCGGCGAGGGGCAGTCTGGCGGTCATGGGGGCTCCTTGGCTGATGGTAAGATCGCCGCGGGGGAGGTCCGTCACCAGTCCAGGGCGAGGTCGTCCCCCCGGAGGTCGATCGAGGGCCGCGGGCGAAGGCGCGGACTCGGCACCGGCGCCCGGCGCCGCAGTGGCCGCGTGGCGGCGCTGCCCGCCCCCGGCGAGGCACGCGGCCACGGGGTGGAGCCAGCGCGGCTCCACGGCGGCGGTGTCCGGCGGCGGGCGCGTACAACTGGCGCGGCGCTGGTCGCCCCCCGGCGAGGGCCCCCGGCCCGGGTCGGGACTAGCGCGGCTCCGCGGCGGTGGTGTCCGGCGGCGGCGCCCACGATCCCGGGACCTCCAGTCCGGCCACCTTGATGCTGGCCAGGCGCGACATGCCCAGCCGCAGGCCGCCCGCCGCGAAGAGCGGCGCCAGTCTCTCCTCGCCGGCCCCGAGAAGCGAGGCGGCGACGCGGTCGACGGCGATGCCGTCGGCGCCGGCCAGCAGCAGCGGCCCTCGGTGTCCGGTCATGTCGAGGAGGGTGTAGTCGACCTCGGCGAGCAGGGCCAGCTCGACCGGGCCGGGAGCGGATCCGTCGGCGCCGGGGCCCGCCAGCCCCCGGAGGTTGTCGAGGCCGGCCAGGGCTCCCGCCGGACGGGCGGCGTTGACGAGGGCGTCGCACTCCAGAAGGCTGATCGGCACCGGGTAGGCGCCGCCTCCTCCGGGCACCTCCGTCTCCTCCAGCTCTTCCTCTCCCAGATCGAGGATCTCCAGGTCGAGGCCGGCCAGCCCCGGGTCCTCGCGCAGTGCCGCCAGGGCCTGCGGCAGGCCGGCGGCAGGTTCCGCCGGCGCCCCCGGCACGCCGCCCAACAGCAGGCCGATGCCGGCCTCGGGCGCGATCCGGGCGATCTCCTCCAGCAGGGCGCCGATCACCCGTACGTGGGCGGCCACTCCCCGGGCGTCCATGGCCCCATGGCCGGGGCGCACCAGGATGCGTTCCGAGGACGGGTCGACGGTCCTGTGGAGGCCGCCGGAGAGGTAGATGGCGCCGCGCACGAGGTCGGCCTCGTCGGCCGACGCCGGGGCTCCTTCTCCGGAGGGGGAGGCGGCGCCGACGACGGGGACGTATCCGGGGGTGGCCGCCGAGAGCGCGTCGGGCCCTCCGGGACCGGGCGGCCAGAGGTGCGGCAGGGCCATCGCGAGGGCCACAGCCAACAGGACCGGGTGGGCCCGGCGCCTCAAGCGGGGTCCGCCTCCGCCAGCGCCTCGGGGCGGGGGCCTCCCGTGGCCCAGTCGAGGAGCTCGACGGTGTGGACCACCGGGCAGCCGGCGGCCGCCCCGATCTGCTCTAGGCAGCCGATGTTGCCGGCCGCCACGGCGTCCGGCGCCAGGCCGCGGATGTGATCGGCCTTGCGCTGTTGCAGGGGCCCGGCGAGGTGCGGGCGCAGCAGGTTGTAGGTGCCGGCGCTGCCGCAGCAGATGTGGCCCTCGGGGATCTCGACCACCTCGAACCCCGCCTCGCCCAGCAGGCGCCTCGGCTGGTCGCGGATCTTCAGTCCGTGCTGCAGGGAGCAGGCGTCGTGGTAGGCCAGGCGCAGGGGCGGGACCTCGATGGTCTCGCCGAGGCCGAGGTCCGCCACGACTTCGGCGATGTCGCGGGTCGCCGCGGCCACCCGCTCGCTGGCGCCGGCGCGTTCGGGATCCTCGGCGAAGATGTGCCCGTACTCGCGCACGGCGGTGGCGCACCCGGAGGTGGTGAGCACCACGCCGTCGACTCCCTCGTCGAGGAGCCGGCTCCAGACGCCGACGTTGTTCGCCATCCACCGCAGGCTCCGCGGCCGTTCCCCCATGTGCCAGGTGAGGGCGCCGCAGCACCCGGCCTCCCCGGGGATCACCACCTCCACCCCGAGGCGCGTCAGCAGGCGCACGGCGGCGTCGTTGATCGCCGGTCCGAGGACCGACTGGGCGCAGCCGGTGAGCAGGGCCGCCCGCAGGCGCGTCGCGCCCTCGGCGGGATGAACGCCCGGCGTCGCCAGTCTCGCCGGCGCCGGCAGCCGCCGGGGCGCCATGGCCGCCAGATGCCGGAACCGCCGCGGCAGCAGGGCCGCCAGCGGGCGGGTCCAGCGGGCCAGGTGCAGGGCGAGGCGGAAGCGGCCCGGATGGGGCAGCAGCCGCGTGATCAAGGCGCGCTGCAGGCGGTCGGCCAGCCCGCGCCGGCGCATCTTCTCGAGTCGGGGACGGGCGTCGTCGAGCAGCCTCGAGTAGAGGACGCCGCTCGGGCAGGTGGTCTCGCAGGCGAGGCAGCCGAGGCAGTTGTCGATGTGATCGAGAGTCGCCGTCGAGGGTTTCACCCGCCCCTCGAGGACGCTCTTCATCAGGTAGATCCGGCCCCTCGGTCCCTCCAGCTCGTTGCCGGTGAGCAGGTAGGTGGGACAGGTGGCGTTGCAGAACCCGCAGTGCACGCAGGTGCGCAGGGCGGTCTCGGCGTCGCGCACCGAGGCCTCGGCCCGGAGATCGTCGGGGATGTCGGTGCGCACGGTGGGCCGTAGGGTTCGGAGGGTGGGGAGGTTTGAGCGGGCCGGTGTTGTTGTGGAAGTTACGGGCGCCCTGATACACCGGCAAAGAGAGATGATGAGGATCGTCGACGGCGTCCCACTCGCCCCGTACACCAGCCTCGGCCTCGGCGGCGAGGCCCGCCACTTCGCCCACTGTACCTCCGAGGAGGAGGTCCGCGAGGCCCTGCGGTGGGGCCGGTCCCGTGGCCTGCCCGTGCACGTCCTGGGCGGCGGCAGCAACACCCTCTTCGACGACGCCGGGTACGACGGCCTCGTGCTGCACGTGGGGCTCCTCGGCGTGCGCATCGAGGAGAGCGGGGGCGTCGCCGCCGTCTCCGCCGCCGCGGGCGAGGACTGGGACGCCCTCGTGCGCCGCTGCATCGAGGTGAACCTGTCCGGCATCGAGTGCCTCTCCGGCATCCCCGGCCAGGTGGGGGCCACGCCGATGCAGAACGTGGGCGCCTACGGCCAGGAGGTCAGCGACACCATCGTCGAGGTGCGGGCCATCGAGCGCGATTCCGGGGAGGGCCGGACCTTCGCCAACGGCGAGTGCGGCTTCGGCTACCGGACCAGCCGGTTCAAGGCCGAGGACCGCGACCGCTGCATCATCACCGGGGTCACCTACCGGTTGCCGAAGAGCCGCCGTCCCGAGATCCGCTATCCCGAGCTGCAACGCCGGCTGGAGGCGGACGGCGTCGACCTGGAGAGCCTGGCGGCGGGAGGGCCGGCGTCTGCGGCCGTGCGCGACGCCGTCCTGGACCTGCGCCGCGGCAAGGCGATGCTTCTGGACAGCGGGCCGGACTCGCGCTCGGCGGGGTCCTTCTTCCTGAACCCCGTGCTCACGGGGGACCAGCTGGCCGATGTGCGGGAGCGCTGGCGGGAGCGGGGCGGGTCCGCCGCCGAGATCCCGGTGTATCCCGCCGGAGGCGGACGCAACAAGGTGGCCGCCGCCTGGCTGGTGGAGCGCGCCGGCTTCGCAAAGGGGACCCTCCGCGGCGGCGCCGCCATCTCGGAGCGCCACGCCCTGGCCCTGGTCAACCGGGGCGGCGGCAGCGCCGACCTGCTCGCCCTGGCCGGCGAGGTCGCCGCCGGCGTGCGCGAGACCTTCGGCGTGTCCCTCGAGCCCGAGCCGGTCTACGTGCCCCCGGATGGAGGCGCTGGCGGCGGGTCCGCAGAGGAGAGCGGCTGATGTCGACGATCCTGGTGATGCAGCACCACCCCGTGGAGGACCTCGGCACCATCGAGCCGGCCCTGAACGAGCGCGGGTTGAAGACCGAGTACGTGCACTCGTACGCCGGGCAGCCGGTGCCCCGGGACATGGAAGGCTTCCGGGGCCTGGTGATCATGGGCGGGCCCATGGGGGTCTACGAGGGCGACCGCTACCCGTGGCTCAACGACGAGATGCGCCTGGCCGAGCGGGCCCTGGAGGCCGGGCTCCCGGTCCTCGGCGTCTGCCTGGGCAGCCAGCTCCTGGCCGCCGTCCTCGGGTCCCGGGTGCGCAAGGGCGAGGCCCGCGAGATCGGCTGGCACGAGGTCCGGCTGGGCGAGGCCGCCGCCGAGGACCCCCTGTGGAGGGAGACGGCCGCGGCCGGCGGCCGGTTCGATGCCTTCCACTGGCACGGCGACATCTTCGACCTGCCCGAGGGCGCCGGGTTCCTGGCCTCCTCGGAGCAGACGGCCTGCCAGGCCTTCGTCTACGGCGGCAACGCCTACGGCCTGCTCTTTCACATGGAGGTGACGGAGAAGGGCGCCTGCGAGATGATCACCTCCTTCGAGGACGAGGCGCGCGAGGCGGGGCTCGAACCCGCCCACCTCCTCGAGGAGACGCCGGCCCGGCTCGCCGAGCTCCATCGCGTCGGCGGCCCCGTCTACCGGAACTGGGCCGGACTGGCCGCGGGCAGGTGAGGCGCCCCTTCCGACCGTGGTGGGCGGGGCTGCCCCTGCTCGTCCTCCTCCTACCCGCCGAGGCCGGCCGCAACCTGGCCATCGACGCCCTGACCCGGGCCACCACCTGGAACGAGCACGAGGGGGACCCGGCCTGGCTCACCGACGGCCTCGTCCCGCCCGAGGCCGGGGCGCGCCCTTTCGTCTGGAAGTCCAAGGGCATCCTGGTCTTCACCTGGGAGGGGATCAGCGAGATCGAGGGCGTGCGCATCCGCGTCGGTGAGATCGCCAACGACTACCAGGTGCGCACCTTCGTGGGGGGCCGCCTCGAGGACGAGGGCGCGGCACGCGATCCTCCGGGGACGCAGACCGCCCGGGTGGAGGACTTCTCCCGCGTCGTCGACAGCTGGGTGGAGATCGCGTTTCCCGCCGGGGCGCAGGCCGACAACCTGGAGTTGCGCGCCTTGGGGCCGGCTCACTTCTTCGAGGTCGAAATCCTGGCCGCCGCCCCCACCCCGATCCGCGACCGGAGCTGGGGGGTGGTGAAGCTGGAAGCCTCGGCCGCCGCCAACCATCCGCCACAGAGGAGTCAACCATGATCGACAGAAAGGTCCTGGGCGCCTACGCCGCCATCGGCGCCCTGTCCCCCGATGAGCAGGTCGGCTGGTACCGGCGCGCGGCCTCCGACTGGAACCTGGGCTGCTTCGAGATCCCGCTGCTGGCCGGGGTGCCGCTGAGCGAGCCCGTGCAGCAGGTCTTCTCCGAGGTGTCGGCGTCGCTGGTGGTGACCCTGGTCGCCCAGTGGGCCGTCAAGGGCCAGTCCAACGTCGCCTACGGCCTCGGCTCGACCGAGGAGCGGGGCCGGCGCGAGGCCGTCCTCGACGCGCAGTCGGTGATCCAGCAGTGCCTGCGCCTGCAGCGGGAGGGCATCGGCATCGCCGCCCTGGAGGTCCACGTGGGGCAGCGGACCGGGGGACCCGTGGCTCATTCCGTGTCCCTCTACCGGAGCCTGCTGGAGCTGCGCGGCGCCCTCGCCACGGTCCTGCCCGACTGCCGCCTCGCCGTGGAGATCACCGACAGCCTGGCCGCCGATCACGCCATCCCCTTCCCGAGTGCCAAGAAGGCCTCCCTGAACACGGCCGAGCTCCTCGACGCGGTGGGCGCGGCCAACGCCCCGGGGGGTCCTCCGGTATCGGCGGTGATCAACTGGGGCCGACTGCTGATCAACGGCGACCGGCCCCTGGACGTGGTGGAGGAGGTCCTGGCCTCGCCCGTGCCCCTGGCCGGGGTGATCCTGTCCGGGGCGGCGGCCACACCCGACGGCTTCGCCGACGGCCACAACTCGCACCTCGACCCGGAGAGCGGCTTCACCCTGGCCGACGGCGAGGCCTGCGCCGAGCGGCTGGGGCGCGCGTCCGAGTCCGCCTTCCTGGGGATGAAGTGCAGCGCCAAGACGGGGGCGGGAGTGCGGGGTTTCGATGCGGCCGAGGTGCTGCAGGCCGAGGCGGACTTCCTCAACCGAGTGTAGGCGCCCCGTGAAGATGGGCTACACCACCTGGGGCATGCCGCGGGTGCCCATCGACGATGCCTTGCGGCACCTGGCGGGGCTCGGCTTCGACTGCGTCGAGATCGCCGTCATCCGCGGCTTCACCACCGAGCTGGACACCCTCGACGCCGCCGAGCGCCGGCGCATCCGGCGCCTCCTCGACGACCACGGCCTGGAGCTGACCGCCGTCGGCGGCCACGCTTCCCTGCTGAGCCGGGAGGCGGACGCCCACGCCGAGAGCTGGCGCCGCCTGACGGGGGCGGTGGACCTGTGCGTCGACTGGGCCGGCCCCCAGGGCCCCCCGGTGCTGGACAGCGTCCTCGGCAGCACGCCGGAGACCTGGAACGGCGGCGAGGGGTTCGTCCTCGAGCGGCTGGGGGAGATCGTCGGCTACTGCGCCTCCCGGGGGGTGGTCCTGGCCCTGGAGCCGCACATCGGCGACGGGCTGTGCGAGCAGCCGGAGAAGATCGTCGAGCTGCTGCGGCAGGTGGACTCGCCGTACCTGCGGCTCAACTTCGACATCAGCCACTTCGAGGTCAGCGGCATCCCCACGGGACGCAGCGTGGAGCTGCTGGCGCCGTGGGCGGCGCACACCCACGTGAAGGACCAGCGGGGGCGGGTGCCCGACTTCGAGTTCCTGATCCCGGGGGAGGGGCCCTTCGACTACGGCGACTACCTGCGCAGGATGGACGCGGCCGGCTACACGGGCTGCGTAACCGCGGAGGTGAGCATGGCCGTGCACCGCCGGCCGGGGTACGATCCCATGGAAGCCGCGGCGCTCTGCCACCGGACCCTGCAGCGGGCCTTCCGGGAGACGGGACTGCACGGCTGAACGGGCAGGCATCCCTGCCTCACCGGCCGGCGCACCCGGCGCTCCTGCGTCTTGGTTACCTCGCCGAGGCCGGACGCTGGAAGACCGGCTTCGCGGGGGTCGACTCCGACTCGCTGAAGCGGTAGCCGCCGCCGTCGAACCCGGGCAGCTCCCCCGGGTCCCGCACGTCGTTGTCGACCAGCCACCGGGCCATCAGGCCGCGGGCGTGCTTGGCGAACATGCCCAGCACCTTGAACGTCCCCTTCGACTCGTCCTGGAAGGCCGGGTGCACCACCGGGCACGGCAGCTCCTTCTCGCGCACCGACCGGTAGTACTCCTGGCTGGCCAGGTTGCAGATCCAGGCGGGGTTCTCCTCGGCCAGCCCCTCGGTGATGGCGCCGCCCCAGAACTGGTAGAGGTCCTTGCCGCGGGGGGTCTGCAGCTTCGTCCCCATCTCCAGCCGGTAGGGGAGCATGAGATCCAGGGGTCTGAGGAAGCCGTACAGGCCCGACAGGATGCGGATGCGCCGCTCGGCGCGGTCGATCCCCCGGCCCTTCAGGGAAGGGGCGTCGAAGCCCTGGTAGACGTCGCCGGTGAAGGCCCACAGGGCCTGCTTGCCCGGCGGCGGCGAGGCCGCCCGGCCCGCCTGGCCCGCCTGCTTCGCCTGCCGGCGGAGGACGGCTGGATCGAAGCTCTGGTAGCGCCGGAAGTTGAGCTCGGCGAGTCGCTCGCTCAGGCCCATCAGGCCGGCGAGCTCGACGGCGGACTTCTCCTTGAGCAGTCCGGCCAGCTCCCCGGTCTGGGCGCCGAGGAACGGGGGAACTCCGGCCCGGGCCGTGGGCGCCGGCGTCTCGAAGTCGAGGGACTTGGCCGGGGACAGCAGGATCAGGGGCGGCTTGCCGGCTTTCCTGGAGGACTTGGTGTCAGCCATGCTCTGGTTCTCCGGATGGAGGGTCGGCGCCCCTGGGGGCGTCGGGATCGCCGCGGGCCGGCCGAGTCGGGCGTACCACCTCGGCCTGCACGGCGCCTGCGAATTTCAGCGCCGGCACCGGGCCTCGCAAATGGCTCTCGCAGCCGTCCGGGGCCTCGGCGGAAGGTTCAGGCCCCGCCTTGGAGGAAGCCGACGTAGCGCAGGCCGCGGTAGCGCTGATCGAGGTCCATCCCGTAGCCGACGACGAACACGTCCTCCACCTCGAACCCCCGGTAGTCGATCGGCACCGGGACCCGGCGCCGGCCCGGCTTGTCCAGCAAGGTGCAGACGCGGACCCCGGAGGGGCCCTGCCGCCGCAGGTGATCGAGGACGGCGCGCATGGTCTCGCCCGTGTCGACGATGCCGTCGACGACGAGCACGGCCCGTCCCGCGACGTCGACCACGAGGTCGCCGGCCAGGTGGACGCGGCCCGTGGAGCGGGCCCCCACGTAGGACGCGGCGTCGAGGAAGTCGAAGACCAGGTCGGGGCGCCAGGAGGCCGGCAGGAGCCGGAGGAGATCCATCATGAAGGGGACGGCGCCGTTGCGGATGCCCACGATCACCGGCGGCTCGTCGTGGTCGGCGGCGATCTCCGCGGCCAGCGCCGCGACCCTGCCCTCGATGGCGGCCTCGTCGAAGAGGACGCGGACGGGGGCGGACATCAGGCTCCCCCGGCCTGCTCGAGGGCCTGCAGCAGGAGGGCCCGGTCCTCCTCCAGGTCGGGGGGCAGGTGCCGCTCGATGACGAAGACGCCGTCGGAGGACTGCTCCAGGTAGCGGCAGATCGTCTGCACGTGGAAGTCGCCTCGGACGGAGCGCAGGCCGGAGGCCGAGACCCGGCGGCGGATGTCGCTGCGCAGGTGGTATTCCAGGAGCACGGGGAACCGCTCGACCAGCTCGTGCACCGCGAACAGGACGCGGACCGCCTCCAGGAAGGGGATGGCGCCGGCCGACTCCGGCGACCACTCGTTTTTCTTGACCACCCAGTTGGGATCCATGGCCGCGGAAATGTAGCGAGAGGGGCTGTCGAGGCGAGCGACAGCCCCTCTCGCAGGGGAGGGCCGGGGAGGCTGGGGAGTGGGGAGGGGAAACGGGGAGGCGGCCCCCACGGGGTGGGGTTCCCGGAAAGCTCTGCAGGGGGCCGCTCCCGGGGAGTGCGTCAGGCAGCTGCCTTCTGTCTCTTGGCCGGCGCCGCCGCTTCCTCGCCGCCGTCGCCGCCGGGCTCGGGGTCCGTCCCGGGCAGCGGGATCTCCAGCAGGTGGCGCACCTCGTCCTCGATCTGTCCGGCGAGCTGGGGATTCTCGCGCAGGAAGAGGCGGGCGTTCTCCTTGCCCTGACCGAGGCGCTCGCCGCCGTAGGAGAACCAGGTGCCGCTCTTGTCGACGACCCGGTGCTCGACGCCCAGGTCGATCAGGTCGCCCTCGCGGGAGATACCCACGTCGTCGCCGCGGAACATGATGTCGAACTCGGCCTCGCGGAAGGGCGGCGCCACCTTGTTCTTGACCACCTTGATGCGCGTGCGCCGTCCGATGACCTCCTCGCCGTCCTTGATGGTGCCGATGCCGCGGATGTCGAGACGGACGGAGGCGTAGAAGCACAGGGCCCGGCCGCCCGTGGTCGTCTCGGGGTTGCCGAACATGACGCCGATCTTCATGCGCAGCTGGTTGATGAAGATGACGGTGGTGCGCGACTTCTGGATCGATCCGGTGAGCTTGCGCAGGGCCTGGGACATGAGCCGGGCCTGCAGGCCCATCTGCGAGTCGCCCATCTCCCCCTCGAGCTCGGCGCGCGGCACGAGGGCGGCCACCGAGTCGACGACGATCACGTCGATGGCGCCGGAGCGCACCAGCGTGTCGGTGATCTCCAGCGCCTCCTCGCCGCAGTCGGGCTGGGAGACCAGCAGGTTCTCGACGTCGATGCCGAGGCGGCGGGCGAAACCGACGTCGAGGGAGTGCTCGGCGTCGATGAAGGCGGCCGTGCCCCCGCGCTGCTGGGCCTGGGCGACCGCGGTGAGGGCGCACATCGTCTTGCCCGCCGACTCGGGGCCGAACATCTCGATGACCCGGCCCCGCGGCAGACCGCCGATGCCGAGAGCGGCATCGAGCGAGAGACACCCCGTAGGGATGACGTCGACGTCGACAACCTGGGACTCACCCAGGCGCATGATGGCGCCCTTGCCGTACTGCTTTTGCACCTGGGCGAGGGCCTGATCCATGGCCTTCTGCTTGTCCTTCGGTGCGTCGCCGGTGTTTTTGGAGACCATCGCTTGACTCCTCTTGAAGGGGTGGGGCCGCGAGCCACGGGCCGCTTTTGGAGTGGGCACCTTGTCGATGCACAAAAGAATAGTGCAGATTTGTGCATATTGTCAAGGGATTTCACGACTAGGGGACGAATCAAGGAACGTGCCATCTCCGCGAGCTGCCGACCCCTCGCGCAACTCCCAGGAATATCAAAGGGTTGTGATCCGGCGGGGATGCGGTCCGCCAGGAGGGGCCGTGTGCAGCGGGGGACATCGGCGTGAACCGGGGTTCACGCAGGGGGATGAGCGGTGTCAGCGGCGGCCGGGGAGGCCGCCCGGCGATCAGGAAGGCGCCGCGGCGATGATCAGCCGGGGGAGGCCGGCCACGTCGGGACGCATCTCGGGCTCGCCGAAGCCGGCGTCGCGGACCAGGCGGGAAGCCTCCTCGGACTGGCGGGCCCCGATCTCGAGGAACAGCCGGCCCCCCGGCTCCAGGTGAGGCAGGATGGTCCCGGCAACCCTGCGGATCAGGTCGAGCCCGTCGGGGCCGCCATCGAGGGCCAGGCGCGGCTCGTGGTCGCGGACCTCGGGCTCAAGGGTCTCCAGATCGGCGGTGGCGATGTAGGGAGGGTTGCAGAGCACGGCCCGATAGCGCCGCGCCCCCAGGGGGGCGCACAGGTCCCCGCACACGAAGCGGATGCGGTCCTCGAGCCCGTGGCGCCGGGCGTTCCGCCGCGCCAGGACCAGCGCCTCATGGGACAGATCGCTGGCCACCACCTGGACGCCCTCGTGCTCGCGGGCGATGGCGATGGCGATGGCGCCGGAGCCGCAGCCCAGGTCGAGGACGGGTCCCGGGGGGGCGTCGGCGAGAAAGGTCAGGGCCTCCTCCACGAGCAGCTCGGTCTCGGGGCGGGGCACCAGGACGCTGTCGTCCACGTGCAGGTCGAGGAGGCGGAACCCGGCCTCGCCGGTGATGTACTGGGACGGCCGCCCCGCCAGGCGCTGGCGCACGAAGCCGCGGAAGGCCTCGACCTCGGCGGCGGCGAGGATCCTGTCGAACTGCAGGTAGAGGTCGAGCCGGCGGATGCCGAGAGCGGCGGCCAGCAGCAGTTCCGCCTCGAGGCGGGCGCTGTCGAGGCCCCGGGAGTCGAGAAAGCCGCTGGCCTCCTGCAGCAGGTCGAGGAGTTTCCAGCGGCGTCCGTCGCCGGCCATCAGCCCGGAGGGGGCCCGGCGGCCAGGACGCGCTGCTGCTCGGCGGAGATCAGCTCCTCGACGAAGGCATCGATGCCCCCGTCGAGGACCTCCTCGAGCTGGTACAGACTGAGCTTGACGCGGTGGTCGGTGACCCGGCCCTGGGGGAAGTTGTAGGTGCGGATCTTGTCGCTGCGGTCCCCGGAGCCGATCTGCTGTCGGCGCTCCCGCGACAGCTCCGCCTCCTGCTTCGCCTTCCGGAGCTCCAGCAGCCGCGCCCGCAGGACCTTCAGGGCCTTGGTCTTGTTCTTCAACTGGGACTTCTCGTCCTGGCAGCTGACCACCAGGCCGGTGGGCCCGTGGGTGACGCGGACGGCCGAGTCGGTGGTGTTGACGCTCTGGCCGCCGGGGCCGCCGGAGCGGAAGACGTCGATCTCCAGATCTTCGGGATCGATGTGAACGTCCACCTCCTCGGCCTCGGGGAGGACCGCCACCGAGGCCGCCGAGGTGTGGATCCGGCCGCTGGCCTCGGTCTTGGGGACCCGCTGCACGCGGTGCACGCCGCTCTCGAACTTGAGGCGGCCGAAGGCGCCGGCGCCCGAGACCAGGAGGACCGCTTCCTTGAATCCGCCGGCGGGGTTGGTGCTCGACGACAGGGGCTCGATGGCCCAGCGGCGGCGCTCGGCGTAGCGGTCGTACATCCGGTAGAGATCGGCGGCGAAGAGTCCGGCCTCGTCGCCGCCGGCCCCGGCGCGGATCTCGACGATGGCGTTGCGGGCGTCGTTGGGGTCCCTGGGGACCAGCAGCAGCTTGAGGGCCTGTGTGAGGGTCTCGACTTCGGGGTCGAGCGTCTCCAGCTCGGCCCGCGCCAGCTCGAGAAGCTCCTCGTCCCCGCCGTCGGCGAGGATCTGCCGCGCCTCGTCCCGGCGGACCAGGACCTCCCGGTAGCGCGCCGTGGTCTCCACGGTCTCCTTGAGATCGCCCGCCTCCCGGGCCAGCTTGCGGAACTCGGCGGCGTTGCGCGCCACCTCCGGTTGGGAGAGCCGCTCGTTGAGCTCGGCGTAGCGCCTATCGATCTCCTCCAGCCGTTCGAGCACGTCAGCCGCCTCCCTCAGCGGCATCCTTCGGAGACAAAAAAAGGGTGATGGGCCGAAGCGCCGAGCGCGCCTCCGCCCATCACCCGTCGTCGCCGCCGAGGCGGCTAACCGTCGGTCGCTTCGGCAGCCGGCGCCTCGGCCGGCGCCTCCTCCGCCTCGTCTCCCTCGTCCGTCTTGCCGGCGTTGAAACCCGCGTAACGCTGGCGGAACTGCTCGATGCGGCCGCCCCTCTCGGAGAGCTGCTGCTCCTTGCCGGTGTAGAAGGCGTGCGAGGCGGAGCTGAGGTCGAAGCGGATGACGGGGTACTCCCGTCCGTCGTCCCAGGCCATCTTCTCGTCGGAAGTCGCCGTCGACCGCGTCAGCACCTTGAAGTCGACGCTGACGTCGTAGAAGATGACCGGTCTGTACTCTGGGTGGATGTCTTGTTTCATCGCTCCGGCTCGCTGCGAGTCACTGACGGGGAAAATAAGACACGGCTTGGTATCGGCAAGAGGTCTCCGGCGGGGGCACTCAGTCGTTCATCGCCTTGAGGAACTCCTCGTTCGACGTCGTGCCGTCCATGCGCTCGAGGAGGAACTCCATGCCCTCCACGACCCCCATCTGGTTGAGGATGCGGCGGAGGATGTGGGAGCGGGTGAGCTCGAACTCCGAGAGCAGCAGTTCCTCCTTCCGCGTCGCCGTGGCGGTCACGTCCATGGCCGGCCAGGTGCGGCGGTTGCTCAGGCGCCGGTCGAGGGTGACCTGCATGTTGCCGGTGCCCTTGAACTCCTCGAAGATCACCTCGTCCATGCGGCTGCCCGTGTCGACGAGGGCGGTGCCGATGATGGTCAGGGAGCCGCCTTCCTCGACGTTGCGCGCCGCCGCGAAGAACCGGCGCGGGTGCTGCAGGGCCGTGGAGTCGACGCCGCCGGTGAGGATGCGTCCCGAATGGGGCGTGACCACGTTGTAGGCCCGCGCCAGGCGGGTGATGCTGTCGAGGAGGATCACCACGTCGCGGCGGTGCTCGGTGAGGCGCTTGGCCTTCTCGATGACCATCTCCGCCACCTGCACGTGCCGCGTAGCCGGCTCGTCGAAGGTGGAGCTCACCACCTCGCCCTTGACCGAGCGCGACATCTCCGTCACTTCCTCGGGGCGCTCGTCGATGAGC
This sequence comes from Candidatus Latescibacterota bacterium, assembly GCA_964291625.2. Classification (GTDB taxonomy): domain Bacteria; phylum Latescibacterota; class UBA2968; order UBA8231; family UBA8231; genus UBA8231. The sequence continues at coordinate 3,323,984 of OZ220089.1, forward strand.
AGCACGATGAGGACGCACTCGGGATGGTTGGTGGTGATGGCGTTGGCCAGGTTCTGCAGCAGCATCGTCTTGCCGGTGTACGGCGGGGCCACGATCAGTCCGCGCTGCCCCTTGCCGATGGGCGAGAGCAGGTCGAGGATGCGCGTCGTCATGTTCTTGGGATTGTGCTCGAGCTGGAGCCGCTCCCGTGGATGCAGGGCCGTCAGGTTCTCGAAGATCGTCTTGTTCTTCGTGACCTCGGGGTCCTCGAAGTTGATCGCCTCCACGCGCAGCAGGGCGAAGTACTTCTCGTCGTTCTTGGGCGGCCGCACCTGTCCGGAGATCGTGTCTCCCGAACGCAGGCTGAAACGCTTGATCTGGGAGTGGGAGACGTAGATGTCGTCGGGTCCCGGCAGGTAGTTGTAGGTCGGGGACCGCAGGAACCCGAAGCCCTCCTCGAGGACCTCGAGGACGCCCTGGGCGAAGAGCAGGCCGCTGCGCTCGGTCTGCGCCTTCAGGATCGAGAAGATCAGCTCCTGCTTGCGCAGCGAGTGGTAGTCCAGCACGCCGAGGTCCTTGGCCAGCGACTGCTGGTCGAGGATGTTCATCGCCTGCAGCTCGATGATGTTCAGGCGCTCGACCCGCGACCTGGACTCGGAGGTGTTCTCGGGGCGTTCCGGGCGCTCGCCGCGCTCGGGGAGACCGTCGCCGTCCTGGGTTGGCGCCTGGCGCACGACCGGAGGCCGGTCGCGGTTGCTGCGGTAGCGGGAGCGGCTGTTGCCGCGCTCGGTGCGTTCGCTGTTCGGGCGCTGCGGGGGCATGCGGATCGTTACCTTTCGAAGGGTGGGCCGGTTGCTGCGGAGGGGGGCTTGAAGTGAGGCGGCGGAGCCGCCCGGGGGGGACCGGCAAGGAACTGCCGGCCGTGCAAGTCAGATCTCGTAAGACCGGATACCGCCGCGCCGCAGGTCCGTCGACGGGAACCGCGGACACTGGTCAGCCGGCTGGCTGCGCTGGGGTATTCGAGTTGAGATCAGGGGGATCCGGAAGTGGAGCCCCGGACGTTGGGAGGAAAGCGGCTTTCAACAGCGTTCGGTCAAGTTATCCAAGCCGCCCGGCGTTGTCAAGCGCAAACACCCCGGGACGCCGCGTCCCCCGGCCCGCCCGGGAGCCTTTGACCCGGTTCGGGGGGAGGGGTAGCTTGTCCGCGCCCGGTCCTCTCTCCGCCCCTGCCCATGCCCGAAATCCCCCGGGATACCATCGAGCGCGTCAAGGCGGCCACCGACATCGTCGAGGTCGTCTCGGAGCACGTCCAACTCCGTCAACAGGGCCGCAACTGGCTGGGGCTGTGCCCGTTCCACAACGAGAACACGCCCTCCTTCAACGTCAATCCCGAGCTCCAGATCTATCACTGCTTCGGCTGCGGCGTCGGCGGCGACATCTACAAGTTCCTCCAGGAGATCGACAAGGTCTCCTTCTTCGAGGCCCTCACCTTCCTCGCCGGGCGCGCCGGGATCTCGCTGCCGCGGTCCGGGGGCGCCGCGGCCGACGACGAGCGCAACGACCGGCTCTTCGGGGCCAACGAGCTGGCGGCGAAGTACTTCCAGTACATGCTGCGCCGTCCCGAGGGCGCGGCGGCGCTGCGCTATCTGCACCGCCGCGGGGTCACCGACGAGACCGCCGAGGCCTTCCGCCTCGGCTACGCCCCGGGGGGGTGGACCAGCTTCCTCGACATGGCGACGAAGCCCAGGAGAGGCTTCCGCGCCGAGGAGCTTGAGCAGGCCGGCCTCGCCCTGCCGGGCCGCTCCGGCCGCGGCCACTACGACCGCTTCCGCGACCGCGTCGTCTTTCCCATCACCAACCTGTCGGGCCGCACCATCGGCTTCGGCGCGCGGGCCCTGCGCGACGACGACGAGCCGAAGTATCTCAACTCTCCGGAGACCCCCATCTATCACAAGAGCGGCGTGCTCTACGGGATGGCCGCGGCCCGGGAGTCGATCCGCCGCCGCCGGACGGCGCTGGTGGTCGAGGGATACATGGACGTCGTCGGCCTGGCGCAGCACGGCGCCACCCACGTCGTCGCCTCCTCCGGGACTTCCCTGACGCCGGGGCACGCGCGCCTGCTGGGGCGGTACGCGGAGCGCGTCGTCCTGCTCTTCGACGGCGACGCCGCCGGGGGTGCGGCGGCCGAGCGCGGTGTGGAGGTGCTCCTCGGGACGGAGCTCGACACCCGCATCGCCACCCTTCCCGCCGGTCAGGACCCCGACAGCTTCGTCCGCCGGGAGGGCGGCGCCGGGGCTTTGGAGGAGCTCGTCGAGTCGGCGCCCCCGGCCCTCGACGTCTACCTCGACCGCCTGGCGGCGGCCGTCGACCTGACCTCCGTCGCCGGCCGCGCCCGCGCCGTGGACCGGCTGGTCCCCCTGTTCTCCCAGTGCCGGGAGGAGGTCCGGCGCGACCTCATGCTGCGCCGCGTGGCCCAGCGCTTCGAGGTCGACGAGCAGGCGCTGCGGCGGGACGTGGCCGCCGCCATGTCCCGGCCGCGGCGGGCCCGCCCCGAAGAGCCGGCGGCTCAGGCTCCCCGGCCGCGGACGGCGGGAGGCGCTCCGAAGCCGGCCACGGGGAGCGAGCTCGAGCGCCAGTTCGTCGGCCTGCTGCTGCAGCACCCGGAGTTGATCGTGCGCAGCCGGGAGCACCTCGCTTCGGAACTCTTCGGCGATGCCGACGTCCGCCGCCTGGTGGACTATCTCACCGGCCATCCGCCGGAGGACGGCCACGTCGACCTCACGGCCTTGCTGAACCACGTGGACGAGGATCTCCGGCGCCTGGTCTCCACCTGCGCCATGGAGAGCTTCGACCCCGGCCACGTGGAGGAGCTGTGGAGCGATCACCTGCACCGGCTGCGGCGCGCCGACCTCACGCGCCGCATCGACGACGCCACCCGGCAGCTGCGGCGGGCCTCGGAGGCCGGCGCCGCCGGCGAGGTGGAGCGGCTCCAGGCCGACCATCGCCGGCTGGTGGTGGAACGGACGCGGCTGGAGGGGCAGGGATCGGCTGCCCCGTCTTGACCCTGCCGGGCGGCGGGGGCACCTTTTCCCGGCCGGGTCGTGCGTTCTCGGGCCCATAGCTCAGCTGGTCAGAGCGGCGGACTCATAATCCGTTGGTCCCAGGTTCGAACCCTGGTGGGCCCACCAGGTCCCCATCGCGGGCGATTAGCTCAGTTGGTTAGAGCGCCGGTCTCACATACCGGAGGTCGCTGGTTCAAATCCAGCATCGCCCACCATGTGCAACGGCCCCGCCGGCGGCCCCCGGCCGGGGCCGTTCCGTTGCGCTCTCCGGCCTTGGCCGCGATCTCCTGGCCCGTAGACGGGAGGTGTCCCCATGGCGCTCCGCCGCCTTCTCGCGCTCCTGCTCCTGCTCGTCCTGCTGACCTCCTGCGGCAGGGGGTTCTTCACGACCAGTTCCCCGGGCGTGGAGCCCGAGCCCCCTCCGGGAGACCCCACCGACACCGGCCCCGTGCCGGAGGCGACACCCGCGCAGACGGCCCCCGGGGCCTGACCTCGTGAGCCGGCCTCACACCCGACCCGGCGACGGGCCGGGGCGGAACCGGTGTCTGTGCAATCGAAGGCGGGCCCGGCCCGCCCCCGGAGGGAGAGTCCTCCTTTGACACCCAACCTGTTGGAGAACAGATTGTTACGGCGGTTTTTGGCGGGTCGGCGCCACCCTGATCGGGCGGAGGTTCGCGGCTGAGGCCAGATGGCGGATCTGTTCATCCACGGTATGGGGCACTTCCACCCCGAGAACACCATCGACAACGCGTTCCTCGAGGAGTTGGATATCGGCACCGACGACCGCTGGATCCTCGAGCGGGTGGGGATCCGCGAGCGCCGCACGGTGCTGCCCCTGGACTACATCCGCCAGACCCGCAACGGCGACCCTCGACAGGCGCGGGAGGCGGCGGTCTACGACAACGCCGAGACGTCGGTGCGCGCCTCCGGCCTGGCCCTCGAACGGGCCGGAGTCGGCCGCGAGCAGATCGGACTGGTGATCGCCGGCGGGTGCTACCCCGACACCGCCATCCCGGCCGAGGCCAGCCGGATCGCCGCGGCCCTCGAGATCGACGCGCCGGGGATCGACCTCAACTCCGCCTGCTCCACCTTCGGCGCCCAGATGCACTTCCTGTCCTCAATGTCCGGCCTTCCCCCCTTCGTGCTCGTCGTCAACCCGGAGAACACGACCCGCGCCATCGACTACGGAGACCGCCGCACGGCGGTGCTGTGGGGCGACGGCACGAGCGCCGCCGTCCTCTCCTCGCGGGAACCGGGCCCTCTGCGGGTGGTGGAGACGACCCTGGCGGCCGACTCGGCGCGCTGGGAGGCTGTGCGCATCCCCCGCTTCGGCCACTTCTGGCAGGACGGCAACGCGGTGCAGCGCTTCGCCATCAAGACGACCGCTTCCTCCGCCGAGGCCCTTCTGCCCGGCGCCCGCGAACGCACCGCGGCAACGGGCGGCCGGGTGCGTTTCATCGGCCACCAGGCCAACCTGCTGATGCTCGAGGCCGTGGCCCGGCGGCTCGGCCTCGAAGAGGACGCCCACTGGTACAACGTCGACCGCTTCGGCAACACCGGGGCCGCCGGGGCGCCCGGGGTCCTCTCCCAGTGCTGGGACGACATGAACGAGGGCGACTCCCTCATCCTGGTCGTCGTCGGCGCGGGGCTGACCTGGTCGGCGATGCGCATCGACGCGGGGGACGGTCCGTGACCTACGCCGAGTTCACCGAGCGCGGGTACTACCACGCCGAGGAGCTGCTGGCCCTGTCGCAGGGCAACCTCGTCGACGACGCGCCCGAGGAGTTCATCCGCCTCCCGGCTCCACCCATGCTCATGATCACGCGGGTCACCGAGCTCGAGCGCCGGGGGCCGCGGGGCCGCATCGTCGGCGAGCAGGACATCGCTCCCGCCGACTGGTTCTTCCATTGCCACTTCCGCTCCGACCCGGTGCAGCCCGGATGCCTCGGCGTCGACGGCGTCTGGCAGCTCGTGGGACTCTACATCGCCGCCTGCGGCGCCCCGGGCTCGGGGCGGGCCCTCGGCTGCAAGGAGGTCGAGTTCGCAGGCCAGATCCGCCCCTACAACCGGACCGTGCGCTACGAGGTCGACATCCGCCGGTTCTCCCAGCTCAGGGAGTCCGGATCGGCCGTCGCCATCGGCACGGCGAAGGTCCTGGTCGACGGCGAGCACATCTACACGGTGAAGGACGCCAAGGTCGGCATGTTCCTCGGCATCGCCTACCCCGACTACCCGCGGCGCTCGGAGCACAGCGTCGGCGGCATCATGGACCGAGCCTGATGCTGACGCCGGAGCAGGTCCTGGACCTCATTCCGCAGCAGCGGCCCTTCCGGTTCATCGACCGCCTCGTCGAGCTGGGCGAGGCCAGTGCCGTGGGCGAGTACACTTTCCGCGACGACGAGACGTTCTACGCCGGCCACTTCCCGGGGCATCCCGTGACCCCGGGGGTGATCCTCATCGAGACCATGTGCCAGACGGGTCTGGTGGCCCTCGGCATTCACCTGCTGGGCATGGAGCTGCCGGCGCCGGAGGTGGCGAAGACGGTCACCCTCTTCACCGATGCCGAGGTCGAGTTCGAGCGCGTCGTGGGGCCGGGGGAGACGGTGCGCGTCTCCGCCGAGAAGATGTTCTGGAGAAGGAGGAAGCTGAAATCGAAGGTCGAGCTGAAGCTGGCCGACGGGACCTACGTGGCCGGCGGCACGGTCTCCGGAATGGGAGTCGCCCGTGAGCAATTCTGAAACGCGCGTCGTGGTCACCGGCATGGGGGTGCTGGCCCCCAACGGCCACGGCCTGGAGGAGTTCGGCCGGGCCCTTCGCGACGGGGTGAGCGGTATCGCCTTTCACCAGCAGCTGGCCGATCTGAACTTCGCCTGCCAGGTGGGCGGCGTTCCCGACGACGTGGAGGCGATCCAGGACCGCTACCTCACCGGCGAAGAGCTGTTCGCCATGAACGCCAACATGGTCTACGCCGCCATCGCCACCGTCGACGCCTGGACCGACGCCGGCCTGGACCTGCCCGAGCCCGACAGCGCCGAGCCCGACTGGGACACGGGCGGGATCATCGGCACCGGCATCGGCGGCATCGACACCATCGCCGAGACCCTGGCGCCGCGCACCCAGGCGGGCCGGGTGAAGCGCCTCGGCAGCACCATGGTCGAGCAGATCATGTCGAGCGGCAACAGCGCCCGCATCGCCGGCAAGCTCGGCCTGGGCAACCAGGTGAGCACCAACTCCAGCGCCTGCAACACCGGCACCGAGGCGGTCATCCAGGGCTACCACCGCATCCGCGACGGCCTGGCGAAACGCATGCTGGCCGGCGGCTCCGAGGGCCACTCCCACTACATCTGGGCCGGCTTCGACGCCATGCGCGTCCTCAACCGCACGAAGAACGACGACCCCGAGGGCGCCTCCCGACCGATGAGCGCCAGTGCCGCCGGGTTCGTCCCCGGGTCGGGGGCGGGCGTGCTCATGCTCGAGGAGCTGGACAGCGCCCGGGAACGGGGCGCCCGCATCTACGCCGAGGTCATCGGCTGCGCCCTCAACTGCGGCGGCCACCGCCAGGGGGGCAGCATGACGGCGCCAAACCCCGTGAGCGTGCAGCGCTGCCTGGGGGCGGCCCTCGACATGGCCGGTATCTCCGGCGAGGAGGTGGACGCCGTCAACGGCCACCTCACCGCCACCTTCGCCGATCCCCACGAGGTCCACAACTGGGCCAGCGCCCTCGGCCGCGAGCCTCGCGACATGCCCTGGATCCAGAGCACCAAGTCCCTCATCGGCCACGGCCTCGGTGCCGCCGGCGGCCTCGAGTGCGTCGCCGCCGTTCTCGAGCTGCACGAGGGATTTGTCCACGGGTCGCTGAATTGCGAAGATCTGCACCCCGAGTTGGAGGCCTACGCCGACCGCATTCCCCACGAGAGCGTGGAGGCCCCCGATCTCGCGGTCATCGCCAAGGCCAGCTTCGGCTTCGGAGACGTCAACGGCTGCGTCATCTTCCGGAAGTTCGACTGACCAGAAAACCACTTCACCGCAACGAAGGAACGACACGATGAACACGCAGGAAGTCTTCGACAAGGTCGTCGCCATCCTCAAGCCCTTCGCCAAGAACGAGGAAGCCCTGTCGGGGGTCTCCATGGCGACGTCGCTGCAGAACGACCTGGAGGTCAACTCCGCGCGGCTCGTCGATATCGTGCTGGAGATCGAGGACGCTTTCGGCATCGAGGTCTCGGACGACGACGCCGACCAGGTGGCCACCGTGGGCGACGCGGTGAACCTGATCGTGGCCACCTCGGGCTGATCCCCGCCGCACCCCCTCCACTACCCGGCCGGCCTCGTGCGCATACCCGCCGATGAACGGGCCAGCCTGAACCACGTCGAGCGTCTCGGCCTCGCCTTCGCGGGGTGGATGAACGAGACGCCGGCGGTGCAACGCGCCTTCTACTGGCTCAACCTGCGCCTGCAGCGGCGGTTCGTGATGCTGGGCACCAGCCGCCGGACCCACCTGATCGGGCTCGAGCGGGTTGCCTCCCTGGAGCCCGACCGCGGCGTGATCATGGCGGCCAACCACCGCACCTTCCTCGATCAGTTCTTCATCCTCGCCTACCTCGTGGAGCACGTCGGGTTCTGGCGGCGCTGGTTCTTCCCCGTGCGCTCCAACTTCTTCTACGACAACCCCCTCGGCATTCTCGTCAACTTCCTGGCCAGCTCCTGCAACATGTACCCGCCGATCTTCCGGCCGCGGGCCAAACGCGGCGTCACCCGCGCCAGCCTCGACTTCCTGATCGAGCAGCTGCGGTCGCCGGAGACCTTCGTCGGCATTCACCCCGAGGGCACGCGGGGCAGGGGCCCCGACCCCTACGAGCTGCTGCCCGCCGAGCCCGGGTTCGGACGCGTCCTCCTGCAGTCGCAGGCCATCGTCATTCCCGTCTTCATCAACGGGATCAGCGACAACCTGGCCCGCGAGACGGTCTACAACTACACCGGCTCGGGCCCCCCGGTGATCGTCGCCTTCGGCGCCCCTGTCGATCTGTCGTCTCTCGACGGGGAGGACCCGCGGCTGCTGCGCAACCAGGTCAAGGCGGGACGGCGGGTGCTTGCCGACGTGGCCAGGCTGGCGGAGGAGGAGCGCGAGCTGCGTCAGCGGCTCGAAGCCGGGGAGGCCTCCTGAGGCAGGGCGGCGAAGGCCGCGAAGGGTCCGTCGTGGGAGAGGCTGATGTCGATGCCGGACGGCCGCCCGTCGAGCAGCAGCCGGGGCGGGGCCAGTCCGTCCCGGGCCCCGGGGTCGCGGGGCCTCTCGATGGCCAGGCGCGGCTCCTGCAGGCCGAAGTGGGCGGCCACCCCGCGCCGGGCGAGGTCGCGCACGGCCTGGCTCTGGTGGCGGCCCCCGGGGATGGGCTGCACGCCGGTCACCGCCCGCGCGGGATCTCCGCCGCCATGGACCGCCACCGCGTGGACCCACAGCGGGTCCGTTGAGAGCCGGACTGCCATCACGACATCCCGGTACCGAACCCGGCTCATGGCGGTGTCCACCTCGTAGAGGCGCGGCGCGAAGACCAGGCCCGGGCGCACCTTTCCCGCCGCCTTGTAGGCGGCCTCCTTGGCGGCCCACAGCGACCACAGCAGCACCATGGGCTCGCCGCTGCCGGACAGGCGGTGGCGCTCGCCGGGAGCGCACACGCGCGCGACGAAGCGGGGCCGGAGGTGGTGCTCGGCGATCTCCGGGTCGTCCAGGTAGACCAGATCGTTGCCGACGGCGTTCACCTTGGCGTTCCGCTCTCCTTGGGAGGGGGATGGGCCTGGGGTGGACCCGTACCTAGGCGAAGGGGCCCGCCCCCGCGCAAACTGTGTTGACGGTTTCAGGACCCGCGCTTTGGTTCAAACCCAATGCGTGACGCCTCGGTCCTCCTTCCCGCAATCACCGCCTGCCTGCTCACGGGGGCCCTCGCCGGCTGTGGCGAGCCGGAGCTGGAACCCTGGCAGGTGCGGGTCCGCGGCGGCCAGAAGGCCCTCCACGACAAGCTCTACGACCGGGCCGTGACCCACTTCGGCGCCGCCCTGGAAGAGGCTGGCGCCGCGGGGTCCCGCGAGGGCCGGTTGGCCGCTCTCACCGGGTTGGCCATGGGCCGCGCCATGAGGGGCGACCTGGTCCAGGCCGAGAGCCTGTACGTCGAGGTGCTGGCCCTTCAGCGGGAGCGGATGGCGGCTGACAGCCTCTCGGGCCTGGTCCTGGCGCGCACCCTCGGCTCCCTCGCCGAGATCAGCCTGCGTCTCGGCCGCGTGGAGCGGGCCGAGAGCCACTGGTCCGAGATCCTGCAGCTGGGGAAGGAGGGTCTCGTGGATCTGCTCCCCGAGGAGCGAACGATGTCCTATACCCTGCACGGTCTCAGCAGGGTCCTGAGGTCGCGCGGCGACACGTCGCGGGCGGACTCCCTCGGCCAACGCGCCCTCGCCCTGCAGCTCTACGCCTTCGGCTTCGAGAACGCCATCGGCAACGATCTGGGGAAGGCGGAGCAGTACTACGGTGAGTCCCGCGGCCATTTCGAGAGCCTGTACGGACCCGATCACGAGGACGTGGCACTCGCTCACCATGCCCTGGGCCGCCTGTACGAGTACCAGGGCCGGCGGGACGAGGCCGTCACCCAGTACCAGCGCGCCGTCGCCTCGTATCAGGGGGCCGGCGGGCCTCCCCTCGACCTGGCACTGGTCATGGAGGACCTGGCGGCGATCCTGGATGCCGGCCAGGCCGACGAAGCCGCCCGCCTCAGGCGGCGGGCCTCCGCCCTGCGCCAGGGCCGTCCGCCCGGGTCCGCAGTCAACTAGCCCACCCTCCCGCGCCGATCTCCGGCCCGGCCCTGCGGCTCCTCGACGAGCCGGCGGCGGCGGAGCATGCGCAGCACCCACCAGGCCCCGAGAGCGCCGAGCAGGTGCTTGCAGGTGTGGCCGCTGATCCATCCACCGGCGGCGTACACCCACGGGTCGAGGATCTCGGCGCCCTTGGCGAGCCCATAGATCACGGCCGCCCCGTAGAGATCGGAGCCGCGCGTGTACGGCGAAGGCAGGAGGCGGACCATGAGGGGCACAAAGACCACCGGGTAGGCCTGCGCCACGATGTAGTAGCGGAGGTCTCCGGCTCCCGCCTGCTCGGTGAAGTGCCAGTAGAGCACGCTGAAGAGTCCGAAGGCGACCAGCGGCGGCAGCGCCAGGAGACCCGCGCGCCGGTCCACGCGTTCGGCGAGGGCGGCGGCGAGAAAGGCCATGAAGGCGGCGCTCATGGGCAGGCGGTCCCACACCAGGGTCCCGTTGCCGGGGTCCAGGTGATACCAGGCGGAACCGAGCCCGACGAGCGCCACCGAGAGGAAGAGGACCTGGTAAGGCAGCGCGTCCGCCGGACGCTGGAAGGCCTGCTCGGTCCCGGCGAGGCGGAAGAGCGCGCGCAACCCCCACAGACCCACCAGGAGGAAGGGCAGGTTGGAGATCACGTTGAGGCAGTGGGGGATGCCGAGGAGGGTCCTCTGATCGGCGAACCGGTGATAGGCGGCGTCCTGCGCGATGGGGGCCTGCAGGAAGACGGCGGTCCAGAAGGCGACGGTGAGGCAGGCGAGCAGCCGCAGGCGGTGGTCGCGGTTCATCGGGGCCTCCGCATCCACGATGCCCACACCGCCCCCGCCATGACGCACATCAGGGGGAGGGCGGGCAGGTGGTACCTGGGCATGACCACGGGTCCGGGCAGAACCAGGTAGTAGGCCACGAAGGCGAGGAAGATGCAGCCGAGGAACCACTCCCGGCGGTGCATCCAGCGGCCGAGCTGGACCAGGCATCCGAGGTAGGTCGCCCCGACGACGGCGAGGGCCGGCAGCAGGGGCAGCAGCAGCCAGGTGCGGTCGCCGAAGTAGTGGCGCACGGCGGCGAGAACCCCCTGGCGGTGCAGAGCGTCGAGGGTGCCCCGGCCCGACTGCGTCAGTCCGAGAATCTCGTAGAAGGAGGGCGCGTCGGGCAGCAGGATCGAGGGGTTGAAGTGCAGGCGCAGATAGGTCCACTTGTGGGCGTCGATCAGCTCCCGGGCCCTGGCGAGCTTGTAGCCGGTGCGGGCGTCCTCGTCTGGATAGCGGCGGGGATGGGCGGCGAACTCGGCCTCGGCCTCGCGGACCCAGCGGTCGCGCAGGGTGACGCGGGGGATCCCGGTCACCACCGACACGAGGGCGGCGCAATTGTGGTAGTAGAGCGTGTTGCCGACGTTGGTGTCGAGGCGGAAGCCGCCGCCGGCGAGGGAGTTGCGGTACATCCACGGAGCCAGGACCGCGGCGAAGATCAGCAGACAGCCCGCGGCCCCCATCAGCCGTTGGCGCACGGGGAGGCCCTGGAAGACGAGGACCAGGAAGAGGCAGGGCACGATCCACAGCAGTCCCGTGGGGCGGATCAAGGTACCGGTGGCGTCGAGGAACACGGCCAGCCACAGATCCGGCAGCCTCCGGCGGTAGTAGAAGCGGGCGAAGAAGTAGAGCATCCACGCCGTGACCAGGGCGAAGAGGGTGTCGGAGAGGTAGAACGGAGCCTGGGCGATGCTGGTGAGGTTGAGGGCCAGCAGCAGGGCGGCCACGGTTCCCCCCGCGGGGCCTCCGAACCAGCAGCCGACGCGGTACACGGGGACGCAGGTGAGGGCCCCGAGGACGCAGAAGAGGAGCACCGGAAGGTGAAGGCCCTTGCCGAGGACGCCGAAGACGAGGGCCAGGAAGGCCGGGTACCCGGGGCCGCGCAGGGTGTACGGCTCGGTCTCTCCCGGGGCTCCGACGTAACGGCCCTCTTCGAGCAGGGCCAGCGCCGGCTGCACGTACGAGGGCGTGTCGGGCCGGAAGAAGGCGGTCTCCGGCGCGGACATGCCGGGAATGGCCGCGCCGAGGCGCAGGATCGCGGCCAGGAGGACGACCCACCACACGCTCCGGCGCGGTGTCCGGGCTTCGGTCAGGGCAGCGGGCCTTCGATCCGGTCGACCAGATCGACGGTGTGGATCACGTCGCGGAGATCCGTAAGGGGCGCCTCGCCCTTGTCGATGCAGTCGAGGAAGTGCTCGTGCATGGTGAGGGTGCCCTCGTAGCGGCGCACATCCTGCTCGTCGACGCCGTCCACCTCCCAGCCGCCCATGACGGTGGTGCGGTCGTCCTCGTGGATCTCGATCTGGCGCGGGATCTGCATGTAGCACCCGACTCCCACGCCGTGCAGCTCGGAGCGCAGCACCCGCCCTCCCGAGGCGCGGTTGCCGAAGACGACGCCCGTGGCGCCGTTGTCGAAGCGGACCATGGAGGTGTAGCAGTTGCGGCTCTCGCCCCCGAAGCGGTCCCGGTACGCCGTGACCTCCACCGCCTCGCCGCCGGCCATGTGACGCAGCAGGTCGACGACGTGGATCACGTCGTCCCACAAGGTGGTGCTGAACTCCTTCCCGTCGCCGCCGAGGACCCGCTTGTTGAAGGTGACGCTGGCCACCGACACGGGCCCCCTGGCGGCCACGCGGCGCATGGCCTCGCGGGTGACGGCGGCATACCGGCGCTGGAGCCCGACCATGCAGGACACGTCGTTGGCGACGGCGGCGTCCAGCATCTGCCGGGTCTCGCCGCTGTTGGCGCCGGGCGGTTTCTCGATGAAGAGGTGCTTGCCGGCGTTGAGACAGTCGAGAGCGGGGTTCAGCACCCATCTCTCGTGCATGACGCAGTAGACCACGTCGAGGTCGACGGTGGCCAGCATCTCCCGGTGGTCGCTGAAGGTGCGCTCGAAGCCGTACTCGTCGACGACGAGTTGCAGGCGCTCCGCGTCGAGCTCGCAGACGGCGGCGATCTCGACGCCGTCGAGGCGGGCGAGAGCGGGATAGTGGGCGCTGCGGGCGCGTCCTCCGGCGCCGATGAAGCCGGCCTTGAGCATGGGGGTTTCCGTCCTTGGCCGGTAATTACCGCCGCGGCAAACCACGCCGCAACCAAAGCCCCGGCCGGAAGGCCCGGTATTGACCCTGTCGGCGGCTATCCTATTATATCGGGTTTGGTATTTCGCGACCGGCCGGTCCGTCGGACCCGTGCGGCAGCCACTCGCTCCACACAGAGAGGAGTCCTGTGTCCCTCAAGGATGGTTTGCAGCAGTTGCTCAGGGTCCAGGACGTCGACCTCGAGCTCAAGGCCCTCGAAGAGGCCAAGAGCAAGTATCCCGCGGAGATCGAGGAGCGGCGCGGCGAGATCGACCGTGCGGAGCAGGACCTCAAGGAGCTCACCGAGCGCCTGGAGGATCAGCAGCGCCGACAGCGGCACTTCGAGCACGAGCTCGAGGACGCCCGCGAGCAGTTGAAGAAGCTGGAGGCGCGTTTTTCCGAGGTCCGCACCAACAAGGAGTACGACGCGCTCCAGCTCGAGGTCGAGGCCTGCAAGTCGAGGATGTCGGAGTACGAGGGCCAGATCCTCGAGCTCATCGAAGCGAGCGAGAGCGTTCGCGAGCAGGTCGATCTCGAGAAGCAGGATGTCGACGTGGTCCGCGAGGAACAGCAGTCGCGGATCGACGAGCTGCAGGGCCGCCTCGATTCCCTGCAGGGGGAGGTCGACGCCGTGCAGCAACGCCGTGAGTCCGAGGCGGAGGGGATCGACGGGGAACTGCTGCGCACCTACGAGATCTCCCGGAGCAACCGCGGGCTGACGGTGGCCGCCGTGCGCAAGGGCGCCTGCGGCGCCTGCTTCCGCCAGCTGCCGGCGCAGATGAAGAGCCGCGTCCGCCGCCACGAGCAGGTCGTCAGCTGCGAGAGCTGCGGCGCCCTGCTGGCCTGGGACGAGGAGTCTTCCTGAGGCGGCCTCATGGCGCCAGGGCATCGAACGGCCGGAGTGGTTCGGGTGAACGCGGGGCCGGCGCCGCCGGCCCTGAGGAAAGTCCGAGCTCCACAGGGCAGGATGCTGGGTAACGCCCAGGGGGGGCGACCCCACAGAAAGTGCCACAGAAAACAGACCGCCCGGCTCGCGCCGGGTAAGGGTGAAAAGGTGAGGTAAGAGCTCACCGCGTCGCCGGCGACGGGGACGGCACGGCAAACCTCATCCGGAGCAAGGCCAAATAGGGGAGGAGAGGTGGCCCGCCTCGCAACGACTCCCGGGTAGGCCGCACGAGGCGGCGGGCAACCGCCGTCCCAGATGAATGCTCACCCGGAGACCGGCGCAGCCGATCTCCGACAGAACTCGGCTTACAGAACCACTCCGGCCCTTCACGTGCAGACCTCCCTTCCCCTCTTCATCCTCCTGTTGTGCAGCGCCGCCGCGGCGCAGGAGACCTCGTGGGCCCTGGTGGAGACCCTCTACGTCGAGTCCCCCTCCGGCGGCCGGCTCGAGGGCCGCATCGACTGGACCGCGGGGACCCTCACCGTCACCGGCGAGGCGCCTGCCGGAGAGGAGGGCAGCCCCGCCCGGCAGCGCCTGGCGGGATTCCGCGCCGCCAGGACGGCGGCCCTGGCCGGGCTCCTGGAGGCCGTGACCAAGGTGCGCGTCGACGCCCGCACCCGGGTCGGCAGGGTCATGACGGCCAGCGGGCCGGTTCGCGAGCGGGTGGCGCAGCTGGGGGGTGACGCGCGGGTGGTGTCCGGCTCCCGCCGCGAGGCCCGGGGCGTCTGCCGGCTGGAGGTGCGCCTGCCCCTTCTCGGGGATCTCGCCCGGGCCGTGCTGCCGCCGGCATCGGAGCGGTCCGTCTCGCTGCCGCCGACGGAGCTTCCGGCGCGCGACTCCCTGATCGCATGGCTGCCCGGGGGGCCGTTCACGGGGCTCGTCGTCGATGCCCGGGGCACGCAGCTGCGTCCGAGCCTGTCGCCGCGGATCGTCGACGACGGCGGTCGTGTCATCTATGCAGCCGGTCACGTCGACCGGGCTCTGGCGGTACGCTCGGGCCTGGCCGGCTGGGAGCGGGACCTGCGCCGCGCCATCCTCAGCGAGCGCGTCCGTGGGGAGCCGGCTCACCCCTTCCTGGTGGAGGCGGCCGGCGTCTCGGGCCCCTTCCGCGCCGATGCCGTGATCCGCGCCGACGACGCGACACGCCTGCAGCTGGCCGACCTGCACGGTGACTTCCTCTCCAGGGGACAGGTGGTCATCGTCGTCGGACCGAAACCGCCGCCGCCACCTGAGCCGCCGGTGGTGGGCGCGGCCCCCGTCCCCGACAGCCTGGCGGACCTGGCGGTGACCAATACGGCCGGGTTCCTCGACAGCCTGGCGGCTCCGGTCGTGTACCGGGACTTCCTCGATTCCCTGCTTCACGCGAGGGCCCGGGCCCTGGCCGATACGGTCCCCGACTCCGGGAGCTCTCCGTGAGCACCTTCTCCGACCGTCTGTCGCGGGCCGTCGCCGCCAACGGCTCGCTCCTGTGCGTCGGGCTCGACCCGGTCCCCGAGCGCCTGCCCGCCGGCCTCGCCCGCAACGCCTCCGGCGTCCTGGAGTTCAACCGCCGCCTGGTGGAGGCCACGGCGGACCTCGTCTGCTGCTTCAAGCCCAACCTCGCCTTCTACGCCGCTCTCGGCGCCGGCGGGTGGGACGTCCTGGCGGCCACCATCGAGGCCGTCCCCGACCCGGTGCCGGTGGTGGTCGACGCCAAGTGCGGTGACATCGGACCCGTGGCCGGACGCTGGGCCCATGCGATCTTCACCGAGCTCGGCGCCGACGCCGTCACCGTGACTCCCTACATGGGCTCCGACGCCGTCCTGCCCTTCACCCGCCACGCCGACCGCGGCGTCTTCCTCGTCTGCCTGACCTCCAACCCGGGGGCCGCCGACTTCGAGGCGGCCGCCGTCGAGGGCGGGGACCGGTTGTGGGAGCGGGTGGCGCGCCGGGCCCTGGAGTGGAACGCCGAGCACGGCAACTGCGGACTCGTGGTCGGCGCCACTCGCGCCGAGTCGATGGCCGGCTTGCGGAGGTTGGCCCCGGAGCTTCCCTTTCTGGTGCCCGGCGTCGGCGCCCAGGGGGGGGATCTGGCCGGGTCGGTGGCCGGCGGTTTGCGCAGCGACGGGGCGGGGTTGCTGATCAACGCCTCGCGCGGCGTCATGCACGCCTCCGAGGGCGCCGACTTCGCCGAGGCGGCGCGCGCCGAGGCCGACAGGCTGCGGCGCGAGATCAACCGGGTTCGGGGTGTAGCGCAGTCCGGTTAGCGCACCTGCTTTGGGAGCAGGGGGTCGTCGGTTCGAATCCGACCACCCCGACCACTTGCACGGTTGGCCCCTATTTCCACCGGTCCGTATCTTGACACACCGGCCCACAAGGCTCGCAGGTGCCCATAGCTCAGTTGGACAGAGCATCTGCCTTCTAAGCAGAATGTCCCAGGTTCGAGTCCTGGTGGGCACGCCATTCTTCGACGTGTGGTGGATGTAGCTCAGTTGGTTAGAGCGCCAGGTTGTGGCCCTGGAGGGCGCGGGTTCAACTCCCGTCATCCACCCCATTCGCGGCCCTTTGCGAGTCCCTCGCTCAGGGCCGTCTTCTCTTGATCCTCCGTGCACTCCGAGAAGCTCCTCTCCCGCTCCGCCCTCCTCGATCTGCGCGCCCGCTGCCGCCGCGACGGCCGCGTCGTGATCTTCACCAACGGCTGCTTCGACCTGCTGCACCGCGGCCACGTGGAGTATCTGCAGGAAGCCCGAGCCCTGGGCGATCTCCTCGTCGTCGGTCTCAACGACGACGACGGGGTGCGCCGGTTGAAGGGTCCGGGGCGCCCCCTGGTGCCGCAGGGGGACCGCGCCGCCCTGCTGTGCGCCCTCGATGACGTGAACGCCGTCACCCTCTTCCCCGGAACCAGCGTCGAGCCGCTGGTGGCGGACCTGCTGCCCGACGTGCTGGTCAAGGGAGGCGACTACTCCCTGGACGAGGTCGTCGGCCGCCGGGTGGTGGAGGCGGCGGGGGGCCAGGTGCTGGTCCTGTGCCACGTCTCCGGGCGGTCGACGGAGGGCCTCATCGGCCGGTCGTCTGCCGCCTCCGCGTGATCGCCTCTCCGCCGCTGGACGTTTGCGGACGGCCTGCGCATCTTAGGAAAGGCTGCCGAGAATGAGAGCGAACCTGCCACCAAGACCGCTGTTGTGCCTCCTCCTCGCCGCCGCCCTGGCCGCGGCCGGGTGCGCCGGCACCGCTCCAGGGACCCGGCCGGCGGACAACTCCGCCGACCTGCGCGAGAAGCTGGAGGCCATGGGCCGCGATCAGCAGGCCTACGCCGACCGCGGGGAGGACCTCGCCGAGCGTCTGCGGCGGGCCGAGGAGAGCCTCGCCGCCCTGCACGAGCGGGTGGCCGCCCTCGAGGGATCCGGCGTCTCCGGCGCCGGCGCCATCCCCCCGGCGGGCGGCTCGAGTTCGGGCCCGGCCAGCCCCGTCGCAAGGACCGGCGCAGACCCGACCTTCGATGCCGCCGCCGCTTACGCCAGCGCCCGCGATCAGCACCGGAAGCGCCGCTTCGACGAGGCGGTGGCCGCATTCACCGAGATCCTGGAGCGCGCCCCCGACAGCGATCTGGCCGACAACGCCCGCTACTGGATCGGCGAGGCCCGCTACCTGCAGCGCCGGTTCCGCCCGGCCCTGGCGGAGTTCACCAAGGTCCTCGCCTACCCCTACACCGAGAAGGCCGACGACGCCCAGCTGATGATCGCCCGGTCCTACCTGGCCCTGGGCGAGTCCGACCAGGCCATGGCCGCCTTCCGCAAGCTCCTGCAGAACTACCCCGGCAGCGAGTACGTCGACGAGGCGCGCGAGGAGCTGCGGCAGCTGGAGGGGCCGTGATCCCGGCCCCCCGCCGCGCCATCTTCCTCGCCGCGGTCCTTCTCCTGCAGGCCGGCGGCGCCGGCGCCCTCGGGCCGAGCAATCTCGATCTCGTCTCCCGGGCCGCAACCCGGGCGGTGCAGGAGGCGGTGGCCGGCCTCGACACCGCCGGGCACGGCGAGGGCTTCGAGAGACTGAGCCTCCTGCCCGCCGCCAAGGACGACTCCAACTGGCTCTTCGAGCACCTGCTCCTCGAAGAGCTGCTCACCCGGGGCCTGGCGGTGACCGCCGACACCTCGGCGGCGTCCACCCACCTGTCGTACCGGGTCATCGAAGTCGCCGTCACCGGGCGGTCCGGGCTGCTGACCAACAACGTCACCCGCCGATGCCGGGTGGGCCTGCAGCTGGATCTCGACATGGGGGGCGAGCGTCTGTGGTCTGGCGAGGGGAGGGCTTGGCTGAGAGACCGCATTCCGAAGGGAGAGCTCGAGGCCCTCCAGCAATCCCGCTTCGACTTCGCCGAGACCGAGATGGAGAAACGCACTTGGGGCAAGTACGTGGAACCGGCCATCGTCAGCTCCGTCCTGGGCTCCCTGGTCTACCTCTTCTACTCGAATCGCTGATGTCCCTCCGCGGACTCGCCTGGTTCCTGGCGGCGGCCGTTCTCGCCGGGTGCGCCGGCAAGAAGGACCCGGAGCGGTTGCAGGGCGCCGGGTTCTACTACGACAAGGGGGTGGAGGACTTCGAGAAGGGCCGCTATCTGCGGGCGGTGGACAACTTCCAGCGGGTGCTGAGCAACTACCCGGGTTTCGCCGAGGTTGCCGAGGCCCAGTACTACCTGGCCGAGTCTTTCTTCCACCTCCAGGAGTACGTCAGCGCCGTCTTCGAGTACGAACGGCTCGTCGACACCTATCCCTCCAGCGCGCGGCTCGTCGAAGCCCAGTACAAGATCGGGGAGTCCTACTTCGAGCAGAGCCGCCGCGCCGAGCTCGACCAGGCGGAGACCTACCAGGCCCTGGCGGCGTACCGCCGGTTCATCGAGGACAACCCCGGCAGTCCGCTGGTGGCCGACGCCAACGGGCGCATCCGCGAGTGCCGGGGCCGGCTCGCCGAGAAGGACTTCCTCGCCGCCCGGCTGTACCACCGCCAGGGGCACCTCGACGCGGCGAAGATGACCTACGAGCAGATGGTCCGCGCCTATCCGGACACCGAGTGGTACTGGCACGGGCTGGCCAGCATCGGCCGCATCCACAGCCGCCAGGGCCGGCCGGAAGAGGCGCGGGATCTGTGGGAGCAGGTGCTCTCCGGCACCGGGGACGAGAAGCTGCTCGAGGACGTGCGCGAGTGGATGGCCGAGGCCGGGCAGGACGCCGAGTGAGGCCGTGGGGGAGCGTCTCGGGATCCTGGGAGGCACCTTCGACCCCGTCCACTGCGGCCACCTCCTGCTGGCGCGCCACGTCCTGGAGGCCCTCCGCCTCGACCGGGTGCTCTTCGTGCCCGCCGCCGAGCCGCCCCACAAGACCGAGCTCCTGACCGCCTCCGACCACCGCTGGCGGATGGTCCGCGCCGCCGTCGAGGGCCACGACCGCCTGGAGGCCAGCGACCTCGAGCTGCGCCGCCCCGGGGTCTCGTACACCGTCGACACCCTGCGGCGGCTCCGCGGCGAGCGCCCCCGGGACGAGCTGTTCCTCATCATCGGCGCCGACAACGTGCCGGAGCTGGACGGCTGGCACGACCCGGAGGGCATCCTCGAGCTGGCCACGGTGGTCGCCGGCTCCCGGATCGAGGCGGGGAATCTCCCCGGCGGCGCCTTCGCCGACCGCGTCGAGCGTGTGGACACGCCCGTCTTCGACATCTCCTCCACCGAGATCCGGCGCCGGGTGCGGGCCGGCCTCCCGGTGCGCTGCCTGGTGCCCGAGGCGGTGGAGGGCTACATCGCCGACCACGGACTCTACGGGGCCTCATGAGCCGTTCCTTCTTCACCCACCTGGAGTGCACCCGCACCGCCGCGCGCTACGACCTCGACGGGCTGCACAACCTCTCCGACGCCGGGGCGCCCCTCTTCGCCCGCTACGACCTGGCCGCCGCCCGCGGCGCCGTGGCCCGCGAGGAGCTGGCCGGGCGGGCCCCTTCCATGTGGCGCTACCGCGAGGTCATGCCCCTGCGGGCCGGGGACGAGGCCGTCACCCTCGACGAGGGCTGGACGCCCCTGCGCCGGGCCCGCCGCCTGGGCGACTGGAGCGGCTTCGATCGTCTGTGGGTCAAGGACGAGTCCGTGAACCCCACGGGCTCCTTCAAGGCCCGGGGCCTGTCCGCGGCGGTCACCGCCGCCGCTTGCCGTGGAGCCGCCAGGGTCGCCATCCCCACTGCGGGGAACGCCGGCGGCGCCCTGGCCGCCTACGCCGCCGCCGCCGGCCTGGAGTGCCACGTCTTCATGCCCCGGGACACGCCCGCCGCCTTCCAGGTCGAGGTGACCGCCTGCGGCGGCCGGCTGGAGCTGGTGGACGGCCTGATCACCGACTGCGGGCGCATCGTCGGCGAGCGCCGCGAGGCCGAGGGCTGGTTCGACATGTCCACCCTGAAGGAGCCCTACCGGGTGGAGGGCAAGAAGACCATGGGCTACGAGCTGGCCGAGCAGCTCGGCTGGAGCCTGCCCGACGTCGTCGTCTACCCCACCGGCGGGGGCACCGGGCTGATCGGCATGTGGAAGGCCTTCGAGGAGATGGAGCAGCTCGGCTGGATCGAGCCCGGCCGCAGGCCGCGCATGGTCTCGGTGCAGGCCGCCGGCTGCGCCCCCATCGTGCGCGCCTTCGAGGCCGGCCGCGAGTACGCCGAGCCCTGGGCCGACGCCCGCACCATCGCCTCGGGCCTGCGCGTGCCCGGCGCCGTGGCCGACTTCCTCATGCTGCGGGCCCTGCGCGAGAGCGGCGGCACGGCGGTGGCCGTCACCGACGAGGAGCTGATCGCCCGGAGCCGGGACCTGGCGCGGCACACGGGGATCTTCCCGGCCCCCGAGGGCGGCGCCACCCTCGCCGCCCTGCTGGCGCTGAAGGAGCGGGGTTGGCTGGACGCAGACGAGCGCGTCGTGCTCTTCAACACCGGGTCGGGCTACAAGTACCTGGAGGCCCTGTCTTGACGATGTAAGGGGCCGCCGTACTTTCATTCCCGGTCCGTGCACCTATAGCTCAATTGGATAGAGCATCTGACTACGGATCAGAAGGTTGGGGGTTCGAGTCCTCCTGGGTGCACCACCTTTTCCTCCGGCCCTTCCCGGCCATCCCCATCCGCACCGCCTGGCCCCTCGCACTCGAGCAGCCGTCCCCTCACGGCCAGCGGGCGCCCCAGAACTCCCGGATGACATCGCGCAAGTCCACGCCTGAACGCCTCGTAGCCGTCTGCCTGCTGCTGTCGTCCCTCCTCGCCTCGCCGTCGTCCGCCCGGACCTCCGCGTCGATCGAAGGGGTGGCCGTCGACGAGAGCGGCATCCCGCTGCCCGGGGTCCGGGTGACGGTGAGCGGTGCCGGAGGGCCGATCGAGGTGGTGACGGGCGAAGACGGCGCCTACACGGCCGCCGGTCTGGCGGCCGGGGACTACCTCGTCCGCGGGACCCTGCCGCGGTTCCGGATGGAGGGGATCCGGGTCTCGCTGGCGGCGGGCGCCGAGGCCCGGGTCGACATCGTCATGCGGCGGGCGTGGCAGCTGGAGTCGGTCAGCGTCGTCGCCGAGGAGCCGCGGATCTTCGCCAGCAACGTCGTGGCCGAGCCGATGGTCCTGCAGCAGTCGAAGATCACCAGCGTCACGTCGGTGGTGGACAATCTCCCCGGCGTCTCCATCCAGGAGGGGGACGCGTACGGCTTCGACGACTGGTCGAGCAACGTCGCCGTCCGCGGCTTCCAGGTGACGATCAGCGAGGCCCAGATCGGCACCACCATCGACGGCTTCCCCAACGGCACCTCCGACTACTTCAGCGGCGCCAAGGCGAACCGCTTCCTCGACCCGATGAACCTCGGGGGCGTGGAGGTGTCGCAGGGGACCGCCGACATCGGCTCCCGGTCGGTGGAGGCCCTGGGGGGCACCTTCAACTACCTCACGGACGATCCGGCCGCCAGGCGGACCTATACCGCCTCCGTCACGCAGGGCGAGAACGAGGGCCAGCGGTTCGCCATGCGGGTCGACACGGGACCGCTGTTCGGCGGCGGGACCCGCACCTGGCTCACCGCCGTCCGCCAGGAGGCGACCGACTGGGTCCAGGGCTCGGCGCGCAACGAGCGCGAGCACCTGGCCGCCAAGCTCGTGTCGTCCCGCGGCGGCCTCGACCTGACCGGCTACATCTCGTACGACAGCATCCACGAGGACACCTACCAGCGGCTCTACGGCGAGGCCGACTTCCGGGCCAACCCGCGCTGGGACCGCCTGGTCGGCGACTGGCCCGCCGTGCCCTACCTGAACCAGTTCTACCGGCCCGGCTGGCAGACCCGGCGCAACAACACCCTCGCCTACCTGAAGGCGGAGTGGCCCTTCAGCGACGCCGTCTCGCTGAACCTGGGCGCCTACTTCCACCGCAACCGGGGCCGCGGCGACTGGCTGCCGCCCTACATCGTCGACGTCATCGACGACGGCGGCGGACCGGAGTCGGAGCTGGCGGGCCTCGCCCCGGTGCAGGGCGGCGACCAGCTCGGGCTGATCTACTTCGTGGACCGCGACCGGGCCGCGGTGGGACCGGCCGACGGCTGCACCTCGTCCTTCCTCTTCAACTACTACGGCTCGGGAGGCGCGGCCGTCGACCCGGCGTGCCACCCGGAGGCCACGGCGGTGCAGTCGTACCGCCACAGCCACTACGGGAAGGACCGCCTAGGGGTCACCCTCGACGAGGAGTGGCTCACCACCATCGGCGGGACCGCCAGCTCCCTGCGCGCCGGCCTCTGGTACGAGGACTCGCGCCGCGACCTGGGCCGGGACTGGCACCGGATGCTGGACCCGACCCTGAGCTTCCAGTGGGAAGAGCGGGCCTACTGGCACCAGTACGAGTGGGACTTCCCGCAGCACGTCCTCAAGTGGTACGTGGAGGAGACGCTCTACGCCGGCCCCCTGGCCCTCAGCGGCGGCGTCAAGCAGTTCCTCGTCGGCGTATCGCGCCAGGACCTGTTCGGCGTCGACGAGGACCTCGAGGTCGACTCCGACTCGGAGCTGCTGCTCTCGGGCGGCGTGACCTGGGAGACGCCGGTGGCCGGGCTCGACCTCTTCGCCGGGTACGCCGAGAACTTCAAGGCGATCAGCAGCACCCTGCTGGAGGTGCCGGGCCGCAGCCTGGACGAGCTCGAGCCGGAGACGGCCTCCAACATCGACGTGGGGCTCCTGTACGCGGGGGACCGGGCCGCCATGAGCGCGACCTGGTACTCCATCGACTTCCAGGACCGGATCTTCTACCTCGGCCCGCAGACGACGGCTGGTCCCAACTACCTCATCCCGGGCGGCGGCGCCTACTTCAACGCCGGCGGGATCGAGACCAGCGGCCTGGAGCTGGCCGCCACGGTGCAGATGCCGCGGCAGCTGGCCCTCTACACCTCCTTCACCCACAACAACTCGGAGTACGTCGGCAGCGGCGATCCCCTGGTCGACGAGAGCCAGGGCATCGTACCGGGGACCGACGTGGCCGGCGTGCCGGAGCGCCTGTGGGTCGTCTCCCTCGACCGCAGCGGCCCTCTCCGCGCCGGGCTGAGCGCCAAGTACACCTCACGGCGCCGGGTCAGCCTGACAGCCGACTGGTACGCCGACGCCTACTGGCTGACTGACGCCTACGTCGCCTTCTCCGGCGAGGCCCTGAGCGACCTGCTCCGGTCGGTGGAGTTCTCGATCGTGGCGAACAACCTCTTCGACAAGGCGTATCTCTCGGCCATCACCGAGAACGCCGCCTGGCTCGGAGCGCCTCGGACGGTCTCGATGACGACGACGGTCTCGTTCTGACGGCGTACCGCCCCGTAAATCGAGTAGACCTGTACCTTGTCACGGAGGCCGAAGTCGTCAGCGTGTAGAAGGCGAACGAGGCCTGCCTTGGTCTGCCGTCTGTCCTCCGTCCGAGCCAGCCAAGGGGGTTATACTTACCGCCAGGACGAGGCATCGTTGGAGGTGCCTTCTCGAGATGGGAACCAAGGTCGAGGCCCGGGGCTTTCCATCTTCAAGGCAGGGTGCGACAAGGACTCCATACACGCATCGCCGTGATCGGCGGCCATAGCAGGAACTCCAAGGATCGGATGGTCACATGCAAATCGAGCAGATCGAAATCAAGAACTACCGCTCCTTCCGCCACGCGGAGTTCGGCAATCTCCCTCGCTTGGCCGTGGTCGTGGGAGCGAACGGCTCGGGCAAGTCCACCCTGTTCGACGTGTTCTCTTTCCTCAAGGATGCGCTAGCCCAGAACGCGGCCACGGCGGTCGCTCGCCGCGGAGGCTTTCGCGAACTCGTCAGCCGCGGGAACAGGGGGCCCATTGAGATCGAGATCAAGTTCCGGGAGAGAGGAGGGCGACTGGCGACCTATCTCTTGCAGGTTGCCGAAGACCAGGGACGGGTGGTAGTAGCCCGTGAGATCCTGCGCTACCGAAGAGGAAGCCATGGCAAGCCGTGGCACTTTGTTGATTTCTCACACGGCGCTGGGAATGCAATCACGAATGAATCCGTCTATGGAGAGGAAGAGGCCGTGGAGGAGAGAGAAGAGTACAAACTCGACGATCCGAGCAGTCTCGCTATCAAGGGTTTGGGTCAGTTTCGGGAGTTTCGGGTTGTATCCGAATTCCGCGGGCTGATCGAGAATTGGCATGTCTCCGACTTTCACATTGCCGATGCCCGGCCGAGTAGTGAGGCCGGCTATGCAGAGCACTTGTCGACCCGAGGAGACAATGTGGCCCAAGTTGCTCACTATCTCTATGAGAACCATCCCGAACGATTCAGCCGGATCCTGGAGGCCATGGGGCAACGGGTTCCGGGTGTGAACGGGGTTGAAGCCAAACCGACTGAGGATGGGCGATTGGTCCTGCGCTTTCGGGACGGAAGCTTCAAAGATCCCTTCATCTCCCGATATGTCTCTGATGGTACGATCAAGATGTTCGCCTATCTCGTTCTGCTGTATGACCCTCAGCCGCACCCGCTGCTGGCGGTCGAGGAGCCCGAAAACCAGCTCTATCCCGAACTGCTGGCTGAGTTGGCCGAGGAGTTCCGAGACTATGCAAGGCGCGGAGGCCAAGTGTTCGTCTCGACTCACTCTCCAGATTTCTTGAACGGACTGGAGCTGGAGGAGATCTTCTGGCTGATCAAGAAGGACGGCTTCACGACTGTCCGGCGGGCCTCTACCAGCGAGTTGTTGCGCGGGCTTGTAGCAGAGGGAGACTTGCCCGGAGCGCTGTGGAAGCAAGGGTTGTTTGAGGGGGCTGGGCTCAGGTGAACCGGATCGTATTCCTGGTGGAAGAGGACTCCATGAGGTTCCTGTTGGAAGGTATGTTGCCAAGGTTGTTTCCAGATCTTCTCTTCCAGTGCGTTCCCCACGATGGCAAGCAGGACTTGGAGAGAAGCATCCCGAGAAAGTTGAGAGCTTGGCGGGAGCCGGGTGTTCGTTTCGTCGTGATGAGAGATCAGGACAGCGCAGACTGTCGTCGAGTGAAGGCGGACCTTGTCCAACTGTGCAATGAGAGCCGGCGTCGAGATGTGCTCGTCAGGGTGGTTTGCCAAGAGCTGGAAGCTTGGTACATCGGGGAGCCGGATGCTCTCGAGGTGGCCTTCCCTGAAGCGCGAGCGAGTGCCCTTGCAGAATTGGGCAAGCGCCGATTTCGAGATCCCGATGCCGTAGTCCGGCCTTCTGACGCAATTGCCCAGCTGATTCCCGAATTCCAGAAGCGGTCGGGTGCGAGACGCATGGGGGCGGCGCTATCGCGCAACAACCGCTCGCGGAGCTTTCAGGTGTTCGTCGAGGGAATCGAAGGG
This sequence comes from Candidatus Latescibacterota bacterium, assembly GCA_964291625.2. Classification (GTDB taxonomy): domain Bacteria; phylum Latescibacterota; class UBA2968; order UBA8231; family UBA8231; genus UBA8231. Next base: position 3,349,716 of record OZ220089.1, read on the forward strand.
CTGTGCGGCTCCATGCAGACCGCGACTGGATAGCAGGGAGTGGATTTCCAGCAACATGGGATGGGACCCGATGTACCAGGACACAGGATGAATGGGACCGAGCACTGAAGCCGCCCCACCACCCCTGCCCGGCACCCCCCCGGAGCGGCTGGTGCGGGACTTCGCCAGCCGGGGGATCGTCCTTCTCTCCCCCGAGAGCCTGGGCATCCCCCCCGAGATCCACGGGCGCATCTACGAGCAGGAGAAACAGGCCGCCCGCGACGGGAAGCCGGTGACGCCGGGGAGCATCCCCGAGATCCTGGAGGTGCTCGACGCTCCCGGCCTCGTTCAGGCCTGTGACCGCCTCCTGGGCGAGAGCTGGGCGATCGTCCCCTTCACCCACAACGCCCCCTTCGCCAGCGGCGGGCGGGACCAGCACTGGCACAAGGACGACAACGGGCCCTACAACGGCCGCAAGCTGCGCCACCACCAGGCGGTGCAGGCGGAGATGCTCTACTACCCGCAGGCGGTCTCGCCGGAGATGGGGCCCACGGCGACGGTCCCTTACTCCCACTACTGGACCTTCGACCACGAGGAGAATCACGACAACTTCGCCGGCGCCGATCACCTCGACTTCGCCTACCAGCTGAGCGGCCTGGAGGGCAAGCCCGCCAGCGGCCCCGACTCCGAGTACGATCCCGAGGAGATCCGCCAGGGCCGCACCGCCCACGACCGGCGCCTGCGCGAGGCGGTGACCAACACCGGCTGGCCGCTGGTGCGTTCCTTCGAGGCGGCGCCGCTGGCGGCGGGCAGCGTCCTGCTCTACTCCCACAACACCTTCCACCGGGGCAACCACCGCCGCGACGACTGGCGGACCTGGCAGGACCGCCCGCGGTTCATGTGGCGCTTCTGGCTCTACCGAACCACCGACGCGCCGGCCGAGGAGGACGGGTTCGCCGAGGTCGACTGGCGGGATCCGGGCACCGACCCGATGACCGGGGTCGACCTGTCCGGGGCGGACGAGGACCTCACCGCGGTCTGGCGCTACCACCACCACTGGATGCGGACCTGCCGCCCGCCCCCGCCGAGGCCGCAGGCCGCCGCCCTGTCGCCGGCGGCGCGGGAGCAGGAGGCCGAGCGACTGTCCACGCGGCTGCGCGCCCGCCACGAGGCCGCCGAGCCGGTCCGCGTCGGCGCCGCCTACCAGATCGCCTCCATGGGGGACACGCCCCTGGCCGTGCGGGTCCTGGGTGAGGCCCTCCACGACCACCGCGAGAGCGTGCGCCGGGCCGCCGCCTACGGCCTGATCACCGTCGGAGAGGAAGCCACCCCGGCCTTCCTCGAGGCCGCGGCCTCACCCGTCAAGTGGGTCCGCAAGGCGGGCGTCCACGGGCTGGGCGACGCCGCCCCCCTGACCGGCGAGGTCCTGGAAGCCGTCAGCGCCCGCCTCCACGAGGACCCCTCCGTGTACGTCCGCTCCGTCGCCGCCGGCGCCCTGGGCTGCCTCGGCCGCCGGGCCGCGGCCACGGGGACCGGCCGCGAGCGCATCCCCGACTGCCTCCGCGCCCTCCTGCGGAGCCTGGACCGGGAGGAGAACCGCCTGGCCATGGACCGCGCCCAGGGCCGCAGCATCAAGTTCGTGCGGCCCACCGACGACAGCGACGTCTGCGAGGGCGGCGGCGTCGACTTCGGCCTGGAGCGGTTCGCGCCGGTGCGCTCCGCGGTGCGCGAGAACGCCCTGTGGTCGATGGTCATCCTCTGCTCCCACGGGGCCTGCGCCGCGGGCGGCGCCCTGGAGCCGGCGATCGCGGCGCTGAAGGAGGTGGTCCGGGAGGACGAGAACGTCATCTCCGTGGGCTACGCCATGGACGCCCTGGGCCGACTCGCGCGGACGGGATCGCAGGACGAGGCCGAACTACCGGCCATCGCCGATCTGAGGGCGGAGCTGCGGACCGTCCTCGAGCAGTCGCCGGTGCAATGCTGGGAGGCCCTCGTCCGCAGCGGGCTGGGCCTGCCGCGGACCGACCAGGAGGGAGCCTGATGGCCATCGAGCTGCTGACGACGGACCAGATCTCGCGGTTCAAGCGCGACGGGTACCTCGTGCTGCCGGGAGTGCTCGACCCCGGGCTCTGCCGCCGGGCGCGGGACCAGCTGTGGGAGATCGCCGGCGAGCATCTGCCGCGCATGAAGCGGGACGATCCCGCCACCTGGGGACCGATCACCGAGGAGGAGAGCGCCCGCCTGGCGGAGGGCCGACCCGAGGGCGGCGGCGACGCCTACTTCAGCGGCCGGGGCCAGCGGTTCTTCGTGCGCAACGGCGGCGAGGAGCTGCTCCTCGACCTGGCGCCCCGGGCCTTGTGGGAGGTGGCGGAGCAGCTCCTGGGTCAGGGCACGGTCGTGTGGCCGGCGGGGCTGGACGCCTCGGGCACCGCCAGCGGCCCGGCCTTCATGTGCGACGACGCCGTGGGCGGGCTGGTCTCCCACGTGGGCCACGCCATGGGCTATCCGACGGAGGGGACCTTCCGCACCGAGCCGGCCCTGCGGCTGCCCGCCACCGGCCCCCTGTGGGTCAACGGCCAGGGCACGCGCGGACTCTACTGCACCCTGCCCGGGAGCCCGCCCCCGGCGCCAGGGTACCCGGGGGCCCATTCGGACGGCGCCTGCTACGGCCGAATCCGGCTGCAGGTCTCGGCCTACATCGACGACCTGCCCCCGGGCTGCGGCGGCTTCACCGTGTGGCCGGGCAGCCACGCCAGGATCTGGCCGGAGCAGTGGGAGGCGTTCCGGGCCGGCGAGAAGCACACCGACAAGCACCTGGCCGTGCGCCGCGCCGGCGGCTACAGCGACCCCGTCATCGGCCGCATCAAGGACGACACCGGGCCGGTGGACTGCCACGGTCCGGCGGGCACCGTGGTCCTGTGGCACACCAAGATCCTGCACATGGCGGGCCTCAACACCTCCACCGACGTGATCCGCCAGGCGACGATCTACGGGTTCCTCAAGACGCCCGAGTCGCTGCCCGACCCGCTGGTGGTGGACCCCACCGACGGCGGCATCTGGCGGGACTGGTCGGCCGAGGTGCGCGAGGCCGCCTAGGCGCCGAGCCTCACTCGGCGGCGGCCTGTTCCATCCCCGGCAGCAGGACGTAGCGGACCCAGCCGAAGTCGGGATCGATCTCCAGGGCCTTCTCGAAGGCGGCCTTCGCCTGGTCGCGTTCGTCCCGGTCGAGGTGGGCCAGACCGATCCAGGCGTAGACCTCGCGGTGGCCCCACACCGGATGCAGGGGGTCGGCCGGCTCCTCGACGGCGAAGAGGACCGCGGCCCTCCGGAACCCCTCCATGGCCCTCTCCTTGTCGCCGCCCCACATGCCGGGGGTGTTGAAGTCGGAAAGGGCCGCGGTCAGCACCACCCGGGGGTTGTCCGGGGCGAGTTCCTGCGCCTTGTCGAGGGCCCGCCGCGACCGGCGTCCCAGGAGCATTCCCTTCATCGGGCTCAAGGAGATCTGCCGCCCGTAGACACTGTTGAGCAGCGCCCAGGCCTCGGCGGACTCCGGGTCGAGGCGGACGACCTGCTTCAGGCTCTCCACGGCGCTCTCGAGGTGCGCGGAGGCCCGGTCCTTCGAAGCCTCCTCCCGGCCGAGGAGGTGGTTGGCGATGCGGAAGTCGGCGAGGGCCGCGTAGTAGCGGGCCCAGGCCGCCCGCTCGGCGTCGGCGGCGGCGCGCTCGAAGGCCGCCCGGGCCGCCATCATGAGGTCGAGGTCCCCGCGGTCCATCCCCGCCCGCAGGTCCGCCCTTCCCGAGGCGATCAGGCTGTCGGCGGGCTGGGCCAGGCTGTCAGCGGGGGCCAGGCGGGCGGCGGCCGGGGACAGGTGGGCGGCGGGTGGGGACAGGCAGGCGGCGAGCGGGCAGAGACCGAGGGCCAGCAGCGGAAGGTGTCTCATGGCATTCCTCCGGGTGGTCAGCGGTTGAGGGTGATCACGGCGCCGAAGTAGACGGACCGGCGGAAACGGGTCGTGCGCGGCCGGCGCTCGCCGTAGTCGAGGCTGTAGTCGTAGTCGAGGACGTTGGCGCGGTTGAGCAGGTTGCTCACGGCGAGGAAGAGCACCGCCTGGTGCCCCCTCCCGAAGGGCCGCAGGTAGCTCAGGCTGCCGTCCAGCCGCCGGAAGGCGGGCAGGCGCTCCGAGCCGACGGGCCCCTGCACCGGCAGGTAGTAGCCTCCCGCCTCCGCGGGCACAGCGTCGACCACCGGCGTCACCGGACGGCCGGTGGCGTGCTTCAGGGTGAGACCGCCGCTGAGTCCCCCCGCCAGCCGCGCCTTCCCCACCAGCGTCAGGTTGTGGGTGATGTCGAAGGGCGAAGGGGCCTCCTCGAAGCGCACGTCCCGGCCCAGGTGGCGCGGCTGCAGCCGCCGCGAGCGCAGCAGGCTGTACGCCGCCCAGCCGCTCACCCGGGTCTGCAGGAAGCCGCCGTGCTTGAGGAACAGGTCCAGCCCCGAGGCCCGGCCCCTGCCGCCGTTGGTGTAGTTGAGGCGGGGGTCGTAGAGCACCAGGTCCCGGTAGGGCTTGTGGTAGGCCTCCACCCGCATCATCAGGTCCCGGCGCTCGTGGGTCAGGCCCGCGATCCAGTGCTTCGCCCGCTGGGGTCCCAGGGCCGGGTTGCCGCTGGTGGGGTTGTACGCCTGGGGCGAGGGGAACTGGTGGTAGACCCCCCAGGCCAGGCGCAGGTCCGTGCGGGGGGTGAAGGACCAGCGCGCCGACAACCGCGGGTCGACGACGAGGCGGCCGGCCAGGTCGTGGTGATCGCCGCGGACCCCGGCGTTGACGGCGACGGCGTGGGCGGGCTTGAGGTCGACCTCGACGTAGGCGCCGGTGCGCCGGGCGCCGTTGGTGTGGTCCAGCTCGAAGACCTCCGCCTCCGGGTCGAGGATGTCCCCCCGCCGGGGGACGGTGCCGCGGAAGCGGGTGTCCATCCGCTCCGTCTCGGCGCCGAAGCGCAGCCAGGCGCGGCCGCCGAGGCCGCCCTCCAGGTCGGCGCGGAGCTTGGCGGTGAGGTCGGCGGGCTCCAGGTCGAGGCTGCCCAACTGCTGGCGCGCCGAGTAGCGGTTGACGGAGGCGCTGGTCCGGAGGAGCCAGCCGCGGTGGACGTGGGACCAGTGCAGGTTGTGGAGCCGGCTGGCGCTGCGGTTGCGGTAGAAGCCGTCGAAGGAGGGCTCGTCGACCCGCACCCCGAGGCGGTCGCCGGTGGCGAAGCTGAAGAGCTTGAGACGCCCCACCGGGGAGTACTGGTAGGAGAGGTTGAGGTTGCCGTCCCAGGAGCGGGGATAGGTCTCGAAGACTCCCCCCTGGCCGTTGACCCGGAAGAGGAGGTCGGTGAGGCTGAGGTTGCCCGAGAGACGCAGGCCGAGCACGTCGGGGACGACCGGCTCGTCGACCCCCAGGGAGAGGGCCGCCAGGCCGAGGTTGAGGGTGGCGAGGCGCCGGGCGGGCATGTCCTGGCTCTCCATGGCCAGCACCGCCGAGAGGGTGTTGCCGTAGCGGGCCGGAAAGCCTCCCGTGGAGAACACGGTCCCCCGGGTCATGAAGGGGGGGATCGTGCCGAAGACGCCGCCCGTGGGCGACTCGTGGCGGTAGGGATGGACGACGGTCGCCCGGTCGAGCAGGACCAGGGTCTCGCTCACGTCGCCGCCGCGCACGAAGAGGCCGGCGCCGTCGTCGACCATGGCGGCGCCGGGGAAGGTCTTCAGCGCCCGGAAGACGTCGGCGGCGGCCCCGGGGGTGGTGACCACGTCCAGCGGGGAGAGGGTGACGTCCTCCTTCTCGCCGGTGGACCAGGTGCTGGCGGTGACCGCGGTCTCGCCGAGCTCGATGAGGACTCGGCGCAGCACCAGGCGGACGGCGGCGGTGTCGCCCGGGGCCAGATGCAGGGTGCGCCGCGCCGGCTCGTAGCCGATGAAGGTGGCCACGAGCTGGACCTTGCCCAGGTGCCGGGTGGCGAACCGGAAGCGCCCGCCGCGGCCGGTGGCGGCCCCGTCGGTGGTGCCGGCGAGCTGCACGTTGGCGAAGGGGACGGGCTCTCCCTCCGCGTCGACGACCTGACCCCGCACGACGGCCGGATCCTGGGCGTCGACGCCGGCGGCCAGGCAGGCGCTCCCGAGAAGGGCGGCGATCAGCCGGCGCATCTTCAGAGCCTCGCCCCGCGGATCACCGTCTGCAGCGCCTCCAGGTGGCTCCGCAGGGCGCCGGCCCCTTTGCCGGTGAGGCGGTACCAGGTGACCGGCTTGCGGTTCTCGAAGCGCTTGGAGACGTCCAGGTAGCCGGCGTCCTCCAGCTTGCGCAGGTGGGCCCCCATGTTGCCGTCGGTCTCCTTCAGGTGCCGCTTGAGGCTGGTGAAGGTCATGGCCTCCACGTCGGCCAGCAGCACGCAGGCGCCCAGGCGGCTGCGGTGCTCCAGCAGCTTGTCCAGCCGCACCAAGCCCTCGGAGGTGACCTCAGCCGGTTGCTGCGGCTTCTTCATCCTTCGGCTTCATCCACAGGGCGCTGGCCACCAGGGCCGCGGAGGTGGCCAGGCCGACGATGGTCCAGGGCCAGGGCTGGATGTGGTCCACGGCGGCGGCCCCGCAGATCAGCAGGACCCCCGGCCACAGGGTGCGGCGGTCGAGGTGGAGGCCGCCCAGGAAGAACACGACGCCGGTGAGGAGGGCGAAGAGCTGGGCGATGACCCAGCCGTCGAACCGGTGGGCCACGGCGATGAAGATCACCGCCACGCCGCCGAAGAAGATCGTGGCCCAGTGCAGGGCGTGGCGGGCGCCCAGGCCCGGCCTGCGCAGCCCCCGCTTCCTGTCCGATCGGGCGCCGAGGGCGAGGCTGACCAGGAAGCCGGCCACGGGGGCCGTCATCCAGTAGAAGGGGGCATACTCCATGGCGAAGTCGTTGAGGGCGTACCCGACGGCGAGGACCACGGCCCACATGACGATGATCGCCAGCGTCTTGTACTCGCCCTCGTCCCTCTCCTCCACCGCCTGGCGGACGAAGGAGACGTCCTCTTCGAGCTTCCGGGTCACCTCGGGGTCCATGGGGGAGTTCTCCTCGCGCGGCACTCGAGCTGCGCCTGGGGTGACTGATGCAGAGTACTCTGGAAAATAGAGTCCAGGAGAGGGTTGTCAAGTGGTTTCTGCTGCCACCTGGCCCGAATGGCGGGGCCTGCGCGTGGTGGCCCCGGACCAGGGGTTCAAGTGCCGGGCCGGCCTGATGGAAGCGGTCCAGGTCCTGCTTGACGGCGGGTCCTGAAAGGCGTGCCTTACGAATCTCTCAGGCAAAAGGAGGAAGTGTGTCTGTCGATTCTCTGCGCGAGAGGTATCACAGGGTGCGCAACCACACTCTCGAAATGGCGGCGCTGCTCAGCGAGGAGGAGTTCTACCACCAGGCCGTGCAGGAGGTGAGCCCGCCGGCCTGGAACCTTGGCCACACCAGCTGGTTCTTCGACGCCGTCATCCTCGGCAGGTACGCCGGGTCCCTGGGGCAGGACGGCAAGCTCTGGTATCACTTCAACTCCTACTACAAGGGGGCGGGCAGGCACGTGCGCCAGGCCTGCCGCGGAGCGGTACTCGTCCACGAGGCCCCTCTCCAGAGCATACTGAAGTACCGGTCCGACGTGGACGAGGTGATGGACCTCCTCCTCGACGGCGACCACGGTGAAGAGTTCGACCGCCTGGTGGAGTTGGGAATCAACCACGAGCAGCAGCACCAGGAGCTGTTCTATACCGAGGTCCTGCGCAACCGGTTCGAGCGCTGCTCAGAAGGCAGGCACATCAGCGGCGAGTCCCGTGCCCCGGGCTCGGTGGAGATCCCCCTCCGGTGGATCCCCTTCGAGGAGACCATAGCGGAGGTGGGCAACGTGGAAGGTGGGTTCGGCTTCGACAACGAGTACGGGGTGCACCGGCAATACATCCATTCCTTTGCCATGATGAACCGCCCGGTGACCAACGGTGAGTATCTGGAGTTCATCGCCGACGGCGGCTACGAGAACTACGCCTGGTGGTTCGCCGAGGCCTGGGATGACGGCTCCATGCGGCCGGTGCTCCGGCTGGCGGACCGGGAGATTTACCCCCGGGCCCCCCTCTACTGGAGACGGATCGACGGCATGTGGCAGCGGTTTGCCCTGCAAGGCTGGCAGGAGACGGATCCCCACGAGCCGGTCTCTCACCTGAGCTACTTCGAGGCGGCGGCCTACGCCAACTGGAAGAGCCACGGCGAGGACAGGATCGTGCGCCTGCCCACCGAGGCGGAATGGGAGCACGCCGCCCGGCGCACCGACGCCATGGCGCAGGTGCGCAAGAGTGAGGCGGTGCTTCTGGGAGGGGAGCTGTACCGGCCGGCGATGACGCCCCAGGAAGGGGAGCTCAAGCACATGATGGGCAACGTCTGGGAATGGACCAACAGCTCCTATTTGCCCTACCCCGGATTCCGGCCCTACCCCGGCGCCATCGCCGAGTACAACGGCAAGTTCATGAGCAACAAGATGGTCCTCAAGGGGGGGAGCTGGGCGACGCCCAAGGACCACATCCGCATCAGCTACCGCAACTTCTGGCCCCTCACCTTCCAGTTCGGCATCCCCGGGTTCCGGCTGGTGATGGAGTCATGAGTGCGCCAGCGGCAGCCCCCGGCGGGGCACGAGGTGGCATCTCTCGGGTCACCTCGGGTTCCATGGGGAGCTCTCTTCTATATTCAGAGCCAGGCAGTATCTCTTGCCGGAGGGATTGAGCATGGAACGCAAGCAACCACGTAGGGGCCGACGGCCCGCATCGATGCTGGCCATACCCGCCCTGCTGCTGTCGGTAAGCGCCGGTCTGGCTTTGCCCTCGCCGCCCGAAACGGTGGTGGCAGCGCCGTTCACCCCGCCGGAGGATCAGGGCGATCAGGGCGGCTTCATCCTCCTGAGCTGGGATGCCGTTGAGGGAGCGGACGGCTACCGGCTCTGGCGGGAGGTCCTGGTCGATCGGGTCCTCGATGAGGCGGGCAGCACAGTGGAGTTGGAGTCCCCTGAGTTCGTCCTCGTGCCGTGGGGCCGCGTCGACTCGGTGCCTGATGCCGTGGTCAGGGCTGTCGTTTTCGCGGGAGACATGGGCATGACCCGGTGGGCGGTCACCACCTTGCAGAACACCGGTGCTGGTTGGCTGGAGTCCGAGCCGCGGTTGGATTCGCCAGGCGCGGGTCAGCCCCTGCCCGCACCGCCCGAGAGGGTGGTGGCCCAACCATTCACCCCGGAGGGGGACACGGGGAACTACATCCTCCTGAGCTGGGATGCGGTGGACGGAGCCGACGGCTACCGGATGTGGCGGCAGATGCTGGTGGACCGGGTCTTCGATGAGGAGGGCAACCTGGTAGAGCTGGACACCCCCGAGTATGTCCTCGTGCCTTGGGTCCGGATCGACGCTGTGCCCGGGGAGTCTGTCGCCACCGCCGTCGTCGCTGCCTTGGACGGCGACGCCAACACCCGCTGGGCGATCACCACCCTGCAGCGTACCGATGGCGGGTGGCTGGAGTCCGAGCCCCGGTACTTCCAAGTCGGGGTGGAGGGCGCCGGGACGGGGGTCCAGGCGCGCACTTGGGGGGACGTGAAACAGCAGCCGCGGAAGGATGCAAGATGACCGAACAGCCCGCTCCGTATCCCGTCCAGTTCTCGATCGACTACCCCGAGTCCAGCGGCAGGCTCACGGCCTTCTTCCGGATCGTCCTGGCGATCCCGATCCTCATCGTCGCCGGTCTGCTGACCGGGGGGGTCCTCATGGGGGACATGACCACATCCCTGTGGACCGATTGGACCTCCGCGTTCTACGTGGGCGGCGTGGTGTGGATCCCCACGATGCTGATGATCGTCTTCCGCCGGAAGTATCCCCGCTGGTGGTTCGACTGGAACCTGGAGCTGCTCCGCTTCGTGATCCGGGTCGAGGCCTACCTGCTGCTCCTGCGCGACGACTACCCCTCCACCGACGAGCGCCAGGGGGTCCACATCGACGTCCCGTACCCGGACGCGGCAAGCCAGCTCAACCGGATCCTGCCCCTGGTCAAGTGGATCCTGGCGATCCCGCACTACATCGTCCTGGCCTTCATCGGAATGCTGGTCGTGGTGGTGACGATCATCGCCTGGTTCGCGATCCTGATCGTCGGCCGCTACCCGAGGGAGCTGTTCCTGTTCGTCGAAGGTACCCTGCGCTGGGGATTCCGGGTCACCGCCTACGCCTTCCTCCTCAGCACCGACCGGTACCCGCCCTTCCGCTTCGGAGCCTGACGCAGCCGCTCACCCTCTGCGCCTGTGGGGTCGATGACGAGCCCGCCTTAGAACAGCCCGTTCAGCGATACCACCAGGCTCGATGTTGTCTCGCCTTCGACGCGGCGAAGCGCGTAGTTGGCGTTCACAAGCAGCCGTGTCCCGCTCGTCACGGGAATCCCGTACCCTCCGCCCAACAGGATTCCCGTCCCCCACTCGCTTGCTTCCTCATCTTTCTCGCCGAGTGCCTCGGCTTCGAGTACATGCCTGGCGAGCCCCAGGTCAACCCGCACGAAAGGGCCCCGGCCGATTTCGTTGGCGAGGAAGTGCATGCCGCTTATGCCATAGAGGTAGTTGTAGATGTCGATTTCGACGTCTTCTCCAAGAAGAGTGACCTCATAGGTATCAACGCTGCCGTTTACGATTCCGCCAACAAGAGTCCGGTCTCCCCGTGGCCAATAGAAACCGAACACGTCCAGGGCGAGTGCGAGATGATCGACGTCACCTCCGGGCAGATCATCGATCTCGTCGAGGAGGTCCTGCAACTCGCCCGGGTAGGTATTGTTTGCGTAACCCAGGCCCCAGTAGGTGTACCAACTCTCCAGTTCGTTGTCGCGGGCACTGGAAGGACCTGAGAGGGCGATCACTGAAGCAAGCATGAACGGCAATATTCCCTTCGACATGGTGACTACCTCGCTCTTCGTCGATGGACAACGCCCGGCACACAGGCTGTCCTGGGTTCACCCGCCAACCTCGGCTTGACTCTTCAACAGGATAGTCTCGAAGCGGACAGGGGCTGTCCGTTGCCAGAACTTTCTCGGGCCAGGAAGCGACTTTCCTGGCCCTTGCCAGAACGCCGGGCCTACCGTGGGGCAAGGTAGGCGACCTCCCCCTACTACTCCCGCGCCTCCGGGAACTGCTCGTACAGCAGGTTGAACGCCGCCGGGGTGCCGCAGACGTAGAGGGCGTCCGCGTCCGACAACGCCGACGGCGGGATCTCCAGCTGCACCTCCCCCCCGCGCTCGACGGCGATCACCGAGCAGCCGGTGCGCTCGCGGATGCGGGCCTCCATGGGACGGGCGCCGAAGCGCCGGGCGGGCATCTTCACCAGCTTGATCCGCGGCTGGTGGGAGACCGCCTCGCCGAGGACGTGGTGGGCCAGGATCTGGCCGGCCACCTGGCTCACGGAGAGGGCGAAGTCGGCGCCGGCCTGCTGCAGGCGGCCCACGTTCTCCACGTGGTTGACGGCGGCGATGATCGGCACCTCGGGGGCGTAGTCGCGCACCACGGTGGTGGCCAGCAGGTCGGCGCTGTCGGTCTCGTGGGCCAGGCTCACGGCGCGGGCCCCGGCGATGGGGGTGCGCTCGAGGACCTCCCGGTCGAGGATGTCGCCCGCCAGGTCGACCCCCTCGCCGCCGGCGGGATCGACGACGAAGGTCGGCTCGCCGGCGCTGCGCAGGATCTCCACCAGCTTCTCCCGCACGTCGCCCGAGCCGACCACCACCAGCGGCCCCTCCTCGGTGATGGGGCGCACCCAGTCGTCGAGGCGGCGGATGCTCTCGGGGGAGCCCGCCGCCACCAGGATCGACCCCGGCTGCAGGGTCTCGTCGGCCCCGGGGGGCGAGTGCAGGGAGTCCTCCTTCCACTGGCCGACGATCTGGGTGCCGGTGCGGGCCCTCAGCTCGCTGCCGGCCAAGGTCGCCCCCGCCAGGGGGCTGCCGTCGTGGACGCGGATCTCGGCCACCTCCAGCAGGTGGCCCAGGGGCTCGACGCCGGCCACGCGGGGGCCGATGCGGGCGCTGGCGCGCACGGCGAGGACCGCGGCCAGGGCGTGGTTCGGGGTGAAGGCGGCGCTGGCCCCGGCCAGCATCATCGGCGCCCTCCGGGCCGGCTCCTCGATCAGCGCCACGATCGTCCCCCGGAACCCCTGCTCCCGGGCTCCGAGGGCGAAGAGGGCGTTGCGGTCGTCCTCGCCGTTGGCCACCAGGGCCCGGGCCCCGGCCAGCCGCCGCAGGTCCAGCTCCTCCTCGGCCAGGGAGGCGTGCACGACCCGCTCGCCATGGGCCAGCAGCCGCCGGGCGACGGTCTCGTCCTCCTCGATGACCAGAGCCGGGTGTCCGCGGCTCTGCAGCTCCTCCATCAGCCCCTCCACCTCGGGGCCGAAACCGTAGATGACCACATCCCCGTCCGCGTCGGGCAGGTCTCGCGGCAGCTGGCCGGTGAAGCGCTCCTCCACCAGGGGGTCGCCGAACTTGTCGATCAGCACGACGCCGCGGGGGGCGTCCTTCTGGCGCGCCGCCCGTCCCTGGAGGAGCACGGCGCAGCCCTTCAGCGCCAGGGGAGTGAACAGGTTCAGCAGGAAGGCGGTGAAGATGAGGATGGTGAAGGTGGCCTGGTCGAAGGCGCCCCGGCTCAGGGCCAGGGAGGCGAGGATGAGGGCCATCTCGGCGCGGGCGCACATGCCCACGCCCACGGTGAGGGCCTCGCGGAAGGGCAGGCCCACGCGCAGGGCCATGCCCCCGGCGCTGAGGATCTGGCCGACGATGACGAGGAGGGTGAGGAGGACGACGAACCCCACCTGGGCGGCGGTGATGTCGAAGGTGACGGAGAACCCGAGGGAGATGAAGAAGATCGGCCCGAGGAAGGAGTAGGCGATGCCGTAGGCGCGGTCGTTGACGACCCGCACGAGGTTGGGGTGGGCGATCTTCTCCTCGAAGAACAGACCCGCCAGGTAGGCGCCGAGGATCATGTGCAGGCCGATCGCCTCGGCGATCAGGCCGGCGCCGAAGGCGGTGACCAGGACGAAGGTGAAGCCCTTGCCGCCCTCGGAGCGGAAGGGCAGGTGCAGGCGCGGATAGACCCAGGTGGCCAGGCCGAAGCAGACGGCGAAGAAGGCCACCACCTTGCCCAGGGTGACGAGGATCGCCATGGGCTCGAAGGTGCCGCCCGTGAGCAGGCCGATGACGACGCCGAAGAACACGATCGTCAGCAGGTTGTCGAAGACGCAGCAGGCGAGGAAGACGTGGGCCACGCGGGTGTTGGCCAGGCCCAGGTCGCGCAGGCTCTTGAGGGTGATGACCACGGCCGTGGTCGCCATGGTCAGGCCCACGAAGGTGGCGCCCACGTAGTCGAGGCCGAAGGCCAGGGCCAGGCCGAAGCCGACGCCGAAGGGGACGATGGCCCCCACCACGGCCACGCCCACCGAACGCTTGAGGGCGCCGAAGAACTCGTGGGGCTGGGTCTCCACCCCGGCGTGGAACATGAGGAAGAAGATGCCGATCTCGGCCAGCAACTGGATCGTCTCGTCGGGCCGGATCAGGCCCAGGACCGCCGGCCCCACCACCACCCCGACGATCAGCTCACCCGTCACCGTGGGCAGCCCCAGGGGCCGCAGGGTGACGGCCACCAGCCAGATGCCGGCGAGCAGGATCAGCAGGTCGAGGGCGATGTCGTGCAAGGGCGGGTCCTACCGGAACCAGTCGTAGTTGAGGCCGAGGGAGCGGTCGGGCAGGGGCAGGTCGACGCGCTGACCGCCGTTGGCCGAGGAGAGCTTGAGGGCGATCTCCACCTCCAGGGCTGCGGCCACCCGCCGGCCCGAGTTCTTGGGCTCGTCCAGGCGGCCGGCGATGCAGTCCATCACGTCGTTGAGGGTGTAGATGCCGCCGTAGGGGCCCACGAACTGCGGCTTCGGCCACGGCATGGGGGTGCGCCGCACGCCGTCGTCCACCTCCACATCCTGGGTCCGCCGCCAGCCCTCCAGGAAGTCGAACCACATCTCGCCGCGGCTGCCGGTGATCCGCACGCCGGGGGCGCCCCGGCGGAAGTGCACGACGAGGCCGTCCTCGCAGACCATCATCCCCTGGCCGGTAAACTCGTCGCTGCCGGTCTCCCGTCTCGGCTGGTCGCCGGTGCCCGACACCCAGGCGGGCCGGCTGTCGAGGAAGTAGGACCAGTTCTGGTGCTGGGAGAAAGGGCCGGAGGCCTCGATGGAGACCAGTGTCCCCACGGCGCCGTCCCGCAGCAGCTGGCGGGCCCGGGCGAAGGAGGGATGGGTCGTGGTGATCGAGCCGCAGCTCAGGGGCACGCCGGCGGCGGCGCAGGTGCTCACCATGCGGTCCGCCTCCTCGAGGGTGTGGGCCATCGGCTTCTCGGTGAAGATCCCCTTCGCCCCGCACTCGACGGCCAGGCAGGTGAGGTCGGCCCGGTGCTTGACGTTGGTGGCGATGGCGACGATGTCGGGGCGCTCGGCGCGCAGCATCTCCCCGGCGTCGGTGTAGAGGGCGTCCTTCACGCCGTAGCGCTCGGAGAACGCCCGCAGCCGCTTGCGGTCGCGCTCGGCGGCGGCCGCCAGCTCGATCTCGGGCCGGTCGTGGAGGGCCTCGGCGTACGAGGTCGGCAGGCCTTCCGTGCCGGGGTGGGTGTGGTGGTGGAACCGCCGGTGCAGGTCCAGCTCCGGCGTCGGCCGGTCGATGTCGTCCACGTTCCAGGTGCCGGTGCGCGCGGCCAGGTCGTAGAGCATGCCCATCCAGCCCAGGCCGATGACGGCGCCGCGGTACTCGCTCATCTCTTCTCCTCTTCCTCTGCAAGGGTGAGGCGCGCCGCGATGCGCATCTCCGCCAGGCCGAAACGGCCCAGGTCGGGGGTGGTGCGCACCACGAAGGTTCCCTCTTCGACGCGGGTCTGGCCCGCGGCGAAGACCACCGGCTGGCCGAAGGGGATGAACCAGTCGATCGCGAAGCCGGTGTCGTCGAAGAAACGCAGATCGTAGCGCATCTGCAGCGGCCGGTCCGAGGTGTTGCGGAACTCGATGCGGAAGGGCCCCTCCACCTCCACGTCGTTCTCCTGGCCCGTGGGCAGTTCGACGGCGGGGAACCAGCTCGCCGAGTCGACCACCACCGCCTCGCTCAAGCCGGGGGGCGCCGAGTCGATCTGCAGGACCGTGCGCAGGTCCTCCGGGCTCCGCCAGCGCAGGGGGTCCTCGGGGTCGCCGCAGCCCCAGGCGGTGAGCCCCAGGACCGCCGTCAGGGCCGCCGCCGTCAGGGTCGCCCTCATTCAGACGCCCCCGTGCTCTCCCGCTTGCGCAGCCGCGCCACGAAGAACGCCTCCCGCGTCCCGTCGGGGGCCAGGCGCGCGCAGCGCTCCACCGCCGGGTGGAAGCCCCGCCCCTCCCACTCCCGCAGAGCCGGCGCCGTGAACGGCTCCGGCAGGTCGAGGGCCTCCACCTCCAGGGCCTCTCCGAAGCGCTCGAGGAGTCCGTCGACGACGGCCTCGTTCTCCTCCGGCGCCAGGGTGCAGGTGCAGTACACGAGGACGCCCCCGGGCTTGAGGGCCCCCACCGCGGAGATGGCCAGCTGCTTCTGCTTGCGCGCCATGTCGCGGATCTTCTTCGGCCCCCAGTAGCGGTAGCTCGCCGGGTCGCCGGCGCGGAACCGGCCCTCCAAGGTGCACGGCGCGTCGAGGAGCACCCGGTCGAAGCGCTCCGGCACCTTGCGCCCCACGCCGCCGCCGTCGGCGAGGTAGGTCCGGGCGATGGTCACGCCGCAGCGCTCCAGGTTGCGCCGCAGCCGGTGGAAGCGGCCCTTCACCGACTCCACCGCGGCGATGCGCCCGCGGTTGCCCATGACCCCGGCGATCTGCACGGTCTTGCCTCCCGGCGCCGCCGCCAGGTCGAGGACCTCCTCCCCCGGCCGCGGGTCGAGCAGCAGCACGGGCACCACGCTGGAGGGGTTCTGCACGTAGACCCGGCCTTCGCGGGCGGCGGCGCTGTCGACGAGGGCGCGGCGCTCGTCCGGCGGCGCCACCCAGGCCCCGGGAGGCCACTCGAGCGGCTGGCAGGTGATCCCTTCCCGCCCCAGCTCGGCCGCGGCCTCCTCCTCGGAGGCCTTCAGCGTGTTGACGCGAAAGGCCGCCGCGGGCGGAGCGCGGAGGGAGCGCCGCCAGCCGTCGAGGCGCGAGGCGGGCAACAGCCGCTCCACGCGGGAGACGAACTCGGACGGCAGTCCTGCTTCGGGATTGCATTCGCTCATGACAGGGAGACGCTGTCTATATGTACCGCCCCTGACCGGGGCCCGCCAACCGGCCCGTGTCTGCTCGCGGAGGGACTTCGGCCACCCCCGGGGCCACCGGTGTCCGCCCGCCAACAGGACCGCGCCCGCTCGCCGCGGGATCTCGCACACCCGGCAGCCGCCGCCCGCGGGACCGGGGTTGCCAATGTACCCGTGGCCGACGTATCCCATAGACCGCCGGAACGCCCGGCTTGCCTCGGGCATCCGTCTGCAAGAGCCGCTTCCCCCGCACCCTGGAGCACACGCAATGACACGAAGGATGACCGGTATCGCACCGGTCCTGATCCTCGCCCTGGCCAGCCTCGCCTCTGCGGAGAACGCCGATCGTCCGCGCATCAAGGTCGAGGCGGTCAACCCGTGGACCCACCTGGACCTGCGCAACGACCCCGACCACTTCCAGTTCGCCATCGTCGCCGACCGCACCGGCGGCCACCGGGAGGGCGTCTTCGCCGACGCCGTGGGCAAGCTGAACCTGCTGCAGCCCGAGTTCGTCATGAGCGTGGGCGACCTGATCGAGGGCTACACCGAGAACCGGGAGACCCTCGCCGCCGAGTGGGACGAGTTCGACGGCTTCGTCGACGCCCTCGACATGCCCTTCTTCTACCTGCCGGGCAACCACGACATCTCCAACGATGTCATGGCCGAGGTCTGGGCCGAGCGCCTCGGCCGCGCCTGGTACTCCTTCGTCTACCGCGACGTGCTCTTCGTCTGCCTCAACTCCGAGGACGGGGAACCCGGCAACGTGGGGGCCGAGCAGCGCGACTGGCTGGCGGGCGTGCTCGACGAACACCGCGACGTGCGCTGGACCCTGGTCTTCGTCCACAAGCCCCTGTGGAACTACGCCGACGACGGAGAGTTGCGGGACACGGGCTGGGCCGAGGTGGAGGAGCTGCTCCGAGGGCGCCGGCACACGGTCTTCGCCGGCCACTTCCACCGCTACACCCGGCACGTGCGCAACGACAGCCGCTACATCGTCCTGGCCACCACCGGCGGCGGCAGCTCCCTGGCCGGTCCGATCTACGGCCAGTTCGACCACGTCGTCTGGGTGACCATGACCGGCGACGGCCCGCGGATCGCCAACCTCATGCTCGACGGCATCTGGGACGAGGAGATCCGCACCGAGGAGATGGCCCGCCTCGTGACCCCCCTGCTCAGTGGCCGGGCCGTGGCCGTGGAGCCGATCATTGGCCGCTCGAAGCGCTTCGCCGGCGGCGTCACCTCCGTCCGCCTCACCAACGACGCCGACGTGCCGCTGCGGATATCGGCCCGCTTCGCCGCGAACGCCCTGCTGGCCCCGTCGCCGGCCTCCATCGACCGGGAGCTGCCCCCGAACTCGGTGGAGCAGATCGAGCTGCAGATCTCCACGGGGGGGGAGCGGGCGGTGGACGACCTGTCGCCGCTGCAGCTCGAGTGGCAGGCCGAGTACGTGCAGGACGAGTTCGAGATCCCCGCGGTCGAGGGAAGCGCCGCCATGGTCGTGAGCCGCATCTACGAGCTGCCCCGGAGGACCGGCGCTCCTCCCGTCGTCGACGGCGATCTGAGCGACTGGGACGATCTCGCCTTCCACGTGCCGGAACCGGCCGAGATCGACGTCGACGCCGACTCCTGGACCGGGCCGGACGACTGCTCCTGGCGCTTCGGCGTCGAGTACGACGACGACAACCTCTACGTCGCCGTGGAGGTCACCGACGAGCGCCGCATCTACCTGGGCGGCAACGCCTGGTCCCAGGACGGGCTGGAGCTGCGGGTGGACGGCCGTTCCGACCCGGAGCGCTCCCGGGGACGCGACGCCAGCCGCTCCGTGGAGGAGCGCGTCTTCGTCGCCATCAGCCCGGGCGAGCGGCTGGAGGAGATGTTCCTGGTGGCGCCGGAGGAGCTGGACTCCCTCGGCGTTCAGGCCGTGGGCATCCCCACGCCGGCGGGCCACGCCTACGAGGTCTCCATCCCCCTGGGCTACATCGAGGACCGTCAGGGCAAGGACTGGCGCCGCGTGCGGATCAACATCGCCGTCGACGACTACGACGAGAAGACGGGGCCCCTGGCCCAGCTGTGGTGGCAGCCCGACTGGCGCGACGAGACGAACTTCGCGGGGTCCGGGACCTTCGAGCGCGAGCCGTGAAGCCGCGGCCGTCGTGAGCCGCTCGCGCCTGCTGTTCCTGTGCACGGGGAACTCCTGCCGCAGCCAGATGGCCGAAGGCTGGGCCCGCCACCTGCGCGGCGACGCCTTCGAGGCCCACTCCGCCGGCCTCGAGGCCCGCGGCCTCGACCCGCGGGCGGTGGCCGTCATGGCCGAGGCGGGGGTCGACATCTCCGGACAGCGGTCGCAGAGACTGGACGAGACCGGCCTCGACTTCGACCTGGTGGTCACGGTCTGCGATCACGCCGCGGAGAGCTGTCCCCTCTTTCCGGGATCTGCGAAGGTCCTGCACCGCGGCTTCGAAGATCCGCCGAGGCTGGCCGCCACCGCCTCCGGTGAGCAGGAGGCCCTGGACCACTACCGCCGCGTGCGCGACGAGATCCGGGAGTACGTGGCCGGCCTGCCGCTGACCGGGGAGGACCCGGGCCCCGGCTGAGCCGGAGCCCCGCCGGGACTCCCCCTCAGGGTTCGGACACCCTCCGGGGGATCTGCGTCCTGGCGCACGGATCCTGGTCGGCGCGGGCCCCGCAGCCTCAGTGGAAGTCCTGGTATCTCTTCAGCACCAGCGTCAGGATCCCCTGCATCGCCAGCGCCAGGCCGAGGAGGCGCCCCCCGTCCCCGGGCCCGCGGCCGAGGTGGAGGGCGGCGCAGAGGACGGCCAGGGGCAGGGCGAAGATCCACAGGCGGGCGCTCTCTCCCGCCGTGGCGCCGAAGATGGCCATGCAGGCCAGCAGGCACAGCAGTCCCGCTCCGGGCACCCCGGGACCGCGCCGCAACTTTGCAACGCAGAGCAGGACCAGCGCCGGGCCGCTCCAGAGGGCGAACTCCAGCAGGTTGAGGACGCCGTAGTAGAGGCGGTTCCCCAGGCTCCAGTCGACGGCCTTGGCGATCTCGTGGACGGCCATGGCCTGGAGGAAGCGGTCCCAGGCATGGTAGCCGCAGACCACCGCCATGACGGTGTAGGCCGCCGCGAACCCGGCCGCGGCCCAGGCCGCCGCGGGGAGCCGCGAGAGGACCGGCGCCGACCGCCGGTTCGCCCAGGCGAAGGCGAGGGGCACCACGGCCAGGGGCGTCAGGGCGAAGGAGACCCACGTGGCCAGGTAGTAGGCGGCCCCGGCCAGGGCGGCGGGCCAGCGGCCGCCCTCCTGCAGGGCGCGGGCGGCCAGGTAGAGGCAGGCCGTGGCCAGCAGCGGGTGCAGATACTGATCGGCGTGCATGCCGATGAGGACGACGCTGGGCGCCGTCACGTAGAGCAGGGACGCCGTGAGGGCGCCGCGGTCGTCGGTGAACCGCAGGGCCAGGGCGTACAGAGGTATCACGGCGGCGTAGGCCAGCAGGGGCAGGACCAGGGCGGCGAAGGTGGCCAGCCGCGGGAGAGGATCGTCGGGCAGCCCCGGCACGGCGCGCCCGAGGCGCTCCACGACTCCGAGAAAGACCTGGAGCCCCGGCGGCTTGGTGGCGTGGAAGAAGGGGGACAGCTTCCCGTCATCCAGCAGCTCGTCGTAGCGCGTCAGCACCCGCCACAGGCCCGGCTGCTCGGCGGCGGCGCGGGCGAAGACGCCGTGCCCGGAGTCGGTGAAGCGGCCCCGCAGGACGTCCAGGCCGCGGCCCTCCATGAACGCCAGCCCGAAGTGGAGGCAGGCCCCCCACAAGACGATGAGAACCACGTTCCGGCGTCGGCACCCCGGGGCCCGCAGAACGACCGCCGCCACGGCCGCGGTGCCGGCGGCCAGGGGGACCCAGAGCCAGACCCACGGCAGGGCCGTCGTGTGCAGAGGCCAGAACCACCCCGGCAGGGCCTCGAAGACCGGCGCCTCGAGCAGGAAGATCCCGCAGACGAAGGCGGCCGACAGCAGCAGGCCGCCCGCCAGCGGCCGGTTCCAGGGGGGGCGGAGCCGGGGGGCGATCCACATCCAGGCGCCGGCCGCCGGACCGCCGGCCAGCAGCAGCAGGGCCACCCGCATGACCAGGGCGTCGGCGCGGCGCAGGTGGTAGGTCACCGGGTGGATGGACTGCCCCGTGATGATCTCGTTGAGCAGCCCCACCGTCATGCGCTGCTCGTACATGGCCAGGACGATCCGTTCTCCGAAGAGGGCGTGGAACGCCATCCCGGCCGCGGCGGCCGCGGGGCCGGCGAGGGGGAGCAGGAGAACCTGTCGGCGGGGTGTCATTGGAGTCGGTGTCCCGATGAACTCGGGGCCGCCTTGAGACTAAGGCCGGGGAGACCCTGCGAAAAGCGGAAGACGCGAAGGATGCTCACGGCCGATTCGGCGGGGCCCGTGTCCGCCATGACTGCCGTTCGAGACTCGGACATGCGGTCCAACCCTCTGGCACGGCGATTGCGTGTACCCAGGACAGCAATGGGAATGGAGAACCACAATCAGCTGTCGAACATGCAGGCAGGAGCGATCAGTCACCCCAGTCAGAGGAGGACCAAATGAAGAGGATTCGATTGCTCAAAGAGATCGCCGTCCCCGCGGCCATCGTCTTCGGCTACGCCGGACTCTCCGCTTTCTCCCACTACGCCAGCGTGATCCTGGCGCGCACCGCCTGAGTCCGCGAACAACCCCTCGTTTCCTCCCGGGCCGTCCGCCGTCCCCCAGGCGGCCGGCCCGGTTTTTGCGCTGGCGAGCGGCCGTGGGCAGGGGGGAGTCGTGCAAGATGCGCCCTGCCCGTGCAGAATCAGCATCTTTGGGCCGGATCCCGGGATGGGTTAGGATTGCCCGGTCCCGCACAGGGATCCCCGGCGGAATGGCCCGGGGCAACAGTTCATACTGAGAGAGGAGCCTCGACATGCAGTCCAGAGGAAGGATCATCTTCACGGGCAACTTCTGGGAGTACTTCATCATGTCCCTGGGTTTGCTCGTGCTCTCGGTGATCACTCTCGGAATCGTGCTGCCCTACTGGACGTACTGGCAGTTCAAGTACTTCTTCGCCAACATGGAGATCGAGATCGAGAGTCCTGGAGGAGCCTAGGGCGACGGCGGACCAGAGGAGGCAACCGGCGATGAACGAGAGAGAGAAGTTCCTGTTCGACCTGCACGGATACCTGGTGGTCGAAGACGCGCTCACGCCCGGGGAAGTGGCCGCCGGCAACGCGGCGATCGAGCACCACGTCCACCTGGTGCAGCCGCGCGAGCCGGGCCTGGCCCAGGGAGCCGAGCACCTCGTCGCCCGCACCGGCCGCGGCGAGCTGCAACAGAACCCCCTGACCTTCGACCGGCCCTGGTGCGAGCCCTTCCGCCGCATGCTGACCCACCCCCGGATCGTCGACATCTTCAACGAGATCCTGGGCCCGGGCTTCCGCCTCGATCACGGCCCGGGGCTGATCCAGATGGACGACGAGACCGAGGGCCACCGCCTCCACGGCGGCATGACCTTCGACCCGAGCCAGTATCACTCCTTCGCCCACGGCCGCATGCAATGCGGACTGTGCGTGGCCGCCTGGCAGCTCACGGACACGCGGCCGGGGGACGGCGGCTTCGCCTGCATCCCCGGCAGCCACAAGGCCAACTACCGCCCACCGATGGAGTTGCTGAAGCTCGACGAGGACTGGGGCTGCGTGGAGCAGGTGGCCGCCCCGGCCGGCTCCGTGGTGATCTTCAACGAGGCCCTGGTCCACGGCACCCTGCCGTGGCGCCCCGCCGACCGCATGCGCCGTTCGATCCTCTTCAAGTACTCGCCCGGCTTCATGTCCTGGGGCAGCCCCCACGGGGCGTGTCCGATCGCCGACCCCACGCCCGAGGAGGAGGCGATCTACCAGGACCCCCGCCGCACGGGGAGGCCGGCGCTGGGGGAGGGTCCAGACCATGGAAGATGAAGTGCCCGAACTGGATCTGGTGGTCCTGGCGGAGCCCATCGTGGAGCACGGTCTGGTGGCAGGAGATGTGGGCACGGTGGTGCATAGATACGCGGACGATGATGCGTCGGAGGTAGAGTTCGTGGATACTCAGGGCACCACGATCGCGGTTCTGACCTTGGACGATTCTGCAGTGCGTCCCCCCATGGCGGGGGAGATTCTACACGTCAGGGATGTATCGCCCACGGAGTCCTGACTGATGACCCGGCTCCTGGAGCTCCCGAGTGATGAGCAGGACGCGATTGCGGTTGTGTTGATGACAGAGCTCGAGTCGGAGCGCCGGTGGGAACGTGCATTCGACGCTACAGCAGAGCAGTTGTCCCGCCTCGCAGATGAGGCACTTGGTGAGCACCGGGAAGGCAAGACCGAGCCGTTCGATTCCCATGGCTCATGACTGAAGCCGGATTCTTCATTTGAGCAAGAGACTCAATCTCGACGAGGCCATAGCCAAGCAATGGCTGGAAAACCAAGGGCACTGCGTCGGGTGCCCATGTGGCGATCCTCCAGATCTTGTAGCGGACGGAAGATACGCCGTTGAGGTTCGACGACTGAATCGTCAGGTCAGGAGCCAGGGAGAAGAGGAGTATGAACGACCCCTGGGTGATCTGATCAAGGATGCAATTCGGTGCATGAGGCCAACGGAAGGCACCTGGATCGTCGATGCCGAGTACCAGTACTCAGAAGGCTATCCTGACACTAGAAAGGCAAGGAGGGAGGCAAAGAGGGAGATCCAGGAAGCCCTCTGCTCTCTTACAGAGAGGGATGACGGGGTGCTTGATGCACCAAGATCAAGATATCTCAACCGCTGTGGAGAGCATTCGCGTGAACTTGACCACATAGGTGGGCTGCACCTGTGCTTACCATGCGGTATCCACCTTGAACTTCACAGGATAGAGTCGTCGACTCGGAAATTTCGGCTTGGTAATGTCTCGGAAGGAGAGGGTGTTCTGGTCGAGCCCACATTGCAAGAGAGCATTGAATTCGCAATTGAGGAAAAAGCGGGGAAGATCAAGGGCAAGGAACAAGACCATGAGTGGTGGCTTGTCCTGGTTGACTATATCGGCGTCGTTCCTTCCTCGGGTCTGAGCAAAGCCGAACTGGCCAGCCTTCGGAGACGAGTCCGTGTCGTGGCTCCTTGGTCCAGAGTAGTCATTGTCAGCCGCCGGAATCCCGAGTGGTGGTACGAATTGTGTCCGGATGAACAGGTCCCGTGCGGCAAGCTGTAGCATGGCCTGAGCACACAATCACCGGACAAGATGGCCAGTAGACGAGAGATCCATCCCCCCACGATGCAGCCCCTCTACGACTGCATCGCCCAAGGGGACGCAGATAGCGTACGGGGGTTGCTGGACGCCGACTCGTCGCTCGTGAGTGCGACCTTCTTCTATCCAGGTGATGACCGGCCCAACCGGGCGCTCGACATGGCGGTGCGTCACAAGCACTACGACATCATTGGAATGCTGCTGGAGCGGGGGGCCTATTCCAACAGGGCCATCTACGACGCCGCCGAGCATGCGTACAGTCAGATGCAGATCAACGAAGCCGAGTCCCTCCGCCTGCTGGTCGAAGAGGGGCCTCCCTTCGACATCCTCGGGGCGGCGGCCAGCGGCCGCGCGGAACGGGTGGGCGAGCTTTTGGAGAGTGACCCGGGTTGCATCGAGGCCCGGGACGAGCAGGGGCGAAGCCCCCTGTGTGTGGCGTCCTGGATCGTCGGCTGGCCGGACGTGGTCACCTTGCTCTTGGATGCCGGAGCGGACCCGAGTGATCCCGCGGATCCGAAGTATCCTGATTTCCCCGATGAGATCGCGCTGCGGCAGGCCCTCGGGCACTACGCCGAGGATGGTCATGCCGATGTGGCCCGCGTGCTGCTGAACCGCGGGGCCGTCTCGGCCTACTACATCCCCCCGGCTACCGTGGAGGTCCTGAAGCAGGACCCGGCAGGCCTCCAGGAGGTGCTGTCCGCCGGAGTCGATCCGGATGAACCCGATCGCTGGGGTCAGCCGCCCGTGGAGGTGGCGGCCCAGATACGGGCCGAGGTGGGAACCGAGCTGGTGAGAGTCCTATTGGATGCGGGCGCGGAGCCGTACCTTCATCTGGTGAGCGGCAACATCGGCTCCGCGGAACTGTGCCTGCAGCGGGGGGCGGACGTGAACGGGTATGATCAACTGCTTTATCTGGCCGTGGCCTACGGGCCGCACGAGACGAAGCTCGATGTCGTCAGGTTCCTGCTGTCCCACGGGATCGATGTGAACAGGCGACGCTCTGCCACGGCCCTGGATGCGGCCATCGAGTGCGAGAGAGAAGACATCGCCGATCTGCTGCGGAGCCGCGGCGGACTGCGCGCCGTGGAGTTGGACTCGGCTGTCCGGTAAGGAGGACCCCATGACCACCGCCGCCGCGGACAACGGCCCCGCATCCGGGGAGCCCCCGGCAGGCCCCCCCGCGGACCGGGTCTTCGACCTCACCGCGCGCGTAGGCTGGACGAACCGGTTCGTCCTGGGGGGGCTCGGCCTGCTGATGATCGCCAACGGCCTGGCGAACCTGGCCCGCTGGAGCAGCACCGACTCAGGGGCGACTCCGTTGCTGGTGGTTGGGGTGATCAGTACGTGCTTCGGCCTGCTGATCCTGCCCGGCAGCTTCCTGTTCAGGCGGATGAACCGGCTCGTCATCGGCTTCTCGCAGGAGGACCTCAGCGTCAAGCGGGGGGTGTTCGTGCGGCAGCGCACGCCCTGGGCCGACATCGCCGGGATCACCCTGAGCCTGATGGCCGCGGAGATCGCCACCCGCGGCGGAAGGGTGCGGGTGATTCACTTCGGACTGCTGGGATACTCCGACAACCAGGAGATCAAGCCCCAGATCTTCCAGACGATCCGGGACTTCGCGCAGGCGAAGGGGATCCCGGTCACCGAGGAGGGCGGCTAGAGGTCCAGCTCCCGCCGCACCGCCGCCATCATCTCGCAGGCCGCCGCCAGGAAGGGCTCGTCGCCCCCCACAAGCAGCGCCCGGAAGCCGTCCTCCATCGCCTTCTCCATCGACGCCGGCTCGAAGGCCGGTCGGTACAACCCCAGGCCCGCGGGCTTGCCCGCCGCCGCCGCCGCGGCCGCCACCTTGGCCTGGGCCTCCTGGAAGACCTCGCTCTCGAACTCGAAGGGCACGTCCAGGCCGAAGGAGAGGTCAACCGGCCCGATGACTGGGAAGTCGACGCCCTCCACGGCGAGGATGGCCTCGATGTCATCCACGGCGGGGGCCGACTCGATGATGGGGATGAAGCTCACCAGGTCGTCGATCTTCTCCAGGTACTCGCCCGTCCGCCGTCCGAACCCGCCGGCGCGGTGGGGGCCGAAGCTGCGTATTCCCCGGGGCGGGTAGCGGCAGGCGAGGGCCCCGAACTCCGCGTCCTCCGGGGTCTCGACGAAGGCCGCCATGATGCCCAGGGCCCCCATGTCGAGGTAGAGGCGGATCTGCTCCTCGTTGACCCGCGGCAGGCGCACGACGGGGGTGGCCGGGGTGTTGCCGATGGCCTGCAGTTGCGCCTGGATGCCGTCCGGCGTCTGGGGCGCGTGCTCGGAGTCGATGACCAACCAGTCGAACCCGGCGTGGCCGAACATCTCGGCGATGGCGGGCGACCCGAAGCGCAGTTGGGCGCCCACCGCCGCCCGCCCTTCCGCCAGGCGCTCCTTCAGACGGCTGTTCACCTCTCCCCTCCCCCGTCGATGCGGTAGAGGGGCTCCAGGCCGGCGGCGACGCGGTCCACGTTCTCGGCGGCGCAGGCCGCCCGCTTGCGGGAGGTCTCGGCGGTGGCCCCGGCGATGTGGGGGGTGACCACGACGTTGGGCAGGGAGTACACGGGATCGGCGGGGTCCGGCGGCTCCTTGCCGAAGACGTCCAGGCCGGCGCCCCCGAGGCGGCCGGCGAGGAGCGCTTGCGACAGGGCCTCCTCGTCCACCAGGGCGCCGCGGGCGACGTTGATCAGGCAGGCCGAGGGCTTCATCAGGGCGAGCCTCCGGGCGTCGATCAAGTGCCGGGTGCTCTCGTTCAGGGGCAGGTGCAGGGCGAGGTAGTCGCTGGCGGCCACCACCTCGTCGTGCCGGTCGTCGCCGAGGACGAACTCGGCGCCCAGCTCTTCGAGCACCTCCGTTTCGATGGGGCGCACGTCCAGGCCCAGGACGCGCAGGCCGAAGGGCCGGGCCCGCCGCGCCAGCTGCTGGCCGCTGGCCCCGAAGCCGATGATCCCCAGGGTGCGGCCCTCCAGCTCGTGGGCCATCGGCTGGTAGAGCACGCCCTCGCGGAAGAGGCGGTCGCTCTCGCGGTAGCGCCGCGCCAGCATGAGGATGAACATCATCGCCATCTCGGCCAGGGCCGTGGCGCTGAAGGGGCCGGGGCAGTTGGCCGCGGGGATCCCCTTCGACTTGACGTACTCCAGGTCGAAGTGGTCGAACCCCGTGCCCAGGACCTGCCACAGCCGCGCCGAGACGGCGGCGTCCATCATCGCCCGGGTGCTGACGCTGCCGCCCTGGTCGAGGACCGCCTCGACGCCGGCGAACTGCTCCTCCAGGGGCCGGCCGGGGTCGAGCACGGCCAGGTCGTGGCGGTCGCCGACAGCCTCGATCACGTCACGGCCCCAGGGCTCGAACATGCCCTCCATCTGCAGCAGCAGGACCTTCAATCGTCTCATGGGTCAACCCTCATGGGCGCCTCGGCGCCGTGTGCCTCCAGCCAGGCCCGCAGCGGCACGTCCTCTGGCTTCGGCGAGGTGTAGCCGTGGCCCCCGGAATGGGAGACCCCGAGCAGTTGTTTGCGGATGGGATCGCAGTGGTCCAGGTAGTGCTCCACGGTCATGTCGTCGCGGGGCCGCAGCCAGCGGTACGAGTAGCCGTAGAACAGGACCCGCCTCGCCTCGCGCCAGTAGTTGGCGCTGCCCGAGTGCCACAGGCGGCGGTCGAAGAACACGGCCGTGCCCGGCGGCACGCAGACGGCCACGGCGGCGTCCACCAGTCCCTTGCGGTCCGGCCCCGGGAACTCGTTGCGCAGGTGCGACCCGGGCACGACGTAGAAGTTGCCCCGGCCCTCCTCGCTCGTGTCGGTCAGGAAGTAGCCCACCTTCAGCGAGACCCGGGGCCGCGGATCGGTCTCGAGGTCCTGGTTCAGCAGGCCGCTGTCCTGGTGCCAGCCGAGGTCGAGGCCGTGCCCGGCGAGGGTGCGTCCGGCCGGCTCCGGGGGGGTGACCATCATGTGGGTGTGGTAGAGCTGAATGTGCCAGCCCAGGATGCCCCACACCTTCGGGAAGGTCTTCCCCCAGTCGAGCAGCTCCAGGAAGATCTCGTCCCGGCCGATGAAGTCGAAGTGGTTGATGCGCTCCGCCGGGCCTTTGCCCTGCCGTTCGCGCTCCTCGCGGTCGATGCGCTCGCAGACCGGCAGCAGGCGCTGCACGAGGGTGTCCGGGATGGCCTCTTCGACGGCGAAGAAGCCGTCGCGCTCGAACCGCCGCGACTCCTCCGGCGTCAGTGTGTGGGCTAGATGACGGGGGTCCATCCCAACCTCCGGTGCGTGGTCGAGGTCAACGGGTCCTCCCGGGCCGAAGCCCGCCGGCACGGGGCCGGAGCCGCCGCCAAAGGGCCGGCCGGTTTCAGCGCTGCAAGGTAAGAAAACCAGGTCCGGCCGGGCGCCGGTCCGGCGCCGCCGCCTCCTTGACCGGACCCCGCACTCCCCTGATCCTTCACCCTCATGATCACGCCCCAGCAACCGTCCGGCGAGCAGCCGCGGGCCAAGGCGAAGAAGGGCATCACCTTCGGCGCCTTCGACCTCTTCCACGCCGGCCACGTGCTCATGCTGCAGGAGGCCAAGACGGTCTGCGACCACCTGATCGTCTGCATCCAGACCGACCCCACCATCGACCGCCCCGGGAAGAACAAGCCGATCCAGAGCATTGTCGAGCGCCAGATCCAGGTGTCGGCCTGCAAGTACGTGGACGAGATCATCGTCTACGACACCGAGGCCGACGTGGTCGAGATCCTGCGCTCCGTCGACTGGGACGTCCGCATCCTCGGGGACGAGTACCGGGACACGGACTTCACTGGCCGCGCGGAGTCCTTCGACCGCTGCTACTTCAACACCCGGCCCCACACCTTCTCCAGCTCCGAGCTGCGGCTGAGGGTGGCCCGGGAGACGAAGGAGCCGGAAGAGGCCGGCTGAGCCCCCGCCTTCAGTCGAGGATCTCCTCCACCCGCTCCTCCGGCCGGGCGATGACGGCCCGGTCACCGCGCACGCAGATGGGCCGTTGCATCACCCCCGGCTGCTCCAGCAGCAGCGCCACGAGGGCGTCCGCCGCCGCGTAGTCGTCCAGGTCGAGGCCGAGCTCCTCGAAGGAGCCCGGGTGGATCATCTCCCGGGGGTCGCAGCCGAGCAGCTCCAGGAACCTCCTCAACTGCGCCTCGTCCGGCGGGTGGTGCAGGTACTCGATGACGTCGAACTCGACGCCTCGGGCGCGCAGGATCTCCATTGCGCCCCTCGACTTGCTTCAGCCGGGGTTGTGGTAGAGGGTGAGCTTGTCCACGGCGGTTTCCTTTCCGTTCGAGCTATTCGAAGAGCAGCACCCCGAAGCGGTCGGGGCGGTGGGCGTTGCCGTAGGTCGGCACCCACTGGCCGTACTCCGAGGCGTTGCCGATGCGCACGCGGGCCACGTTGAAGCCCCACTCCACGCCCGGCGCGGCGGGGCCCTCCTCCAGCTGCGCCGTCGGGATCGCCGCTTCGACGACCCAGAAGGTGTCGGCCACGGCGGTGCCCACCTCGATGGCGCCGGTCCATGAATCGCCCGGCCGTCGGGGCCCGTGGTGGCTGTCCTGGATCGTGCCGAGGGTGTTGAGGATGAAGTGATAGAATGACTGGCTGTCGCGGTTGCTGTCGATGAAGATCTCCAGGCAGTCGTCGGTGTGGACGTCGCCGTCCCGCTCCGTCTCCGCCGCCACGAGGTTCGCCGTGTTCGGCTCGTAGCCCTTCACGGCGACGAAGAGGGTGTCGGCGCGGTAGCCGATCCAGGCCTCCGAGCGGCCCTCGGTGGGCCGCACCGTGAGCCGCCAGATGCACTGGTAGAACTCGGTCACCGGCTGCACCGGCCGCCACGCCGGCTCGTCGAGGAGACCATCGATGCGCGGGCTCTCCTTCAAGGCGGGCACGCGCGCCACCATGCCGAGCTTCTCCAGGTACTCCCGGCCGCGGTCCGGGTCGCCGTTGGCGTAGAACAGCTTGCCGAGCTTCTGGTGGATGTTGACGCTCCCCGGCGCCAGCTCCAGCGCCGAGAGCAGCACCTCCTCGGCGCCGGCCGCGTCGGCCGCGAGAAAGAGCCTCTCCGCCTCCCCCGCCAGGTCCTCGGCCAGCACCTCCAGCCACTCCCGGGCGGCCTCTCGCAGCTCCTCCGGCTGCCCGGTGGCGATCAGGTCCTGCAGCAGGGCGGCGAAGCTCTCCTTCTGGGCCGCGTCCAGCATGTCGGGGTCCACCCGCGTGCCCCAGTCGTCGTGCCAGTCGGAGGACATGAACTCGAGGGCGGCCAGGATCTCGCCCTTCATGGCCGGATCGGTCTCGGCCTCGAAGCGCGCCAGCAGCGGGGGCACGGCCTCGGGCCGACGCAGGTTGCCGAGGGCGCGGGCGACGCCCGCGCGCACCCGCGGCTCCGGGTCCTCCAGCCCGGCCACGAGGCTGGCGAAGATGCGGTTGTCGGCCTCGCGCAGGTAGAGCCGGTAGAGGGACTCGGCCAGGTCGGCGCGGGCCCTGGCCGGCAGGGAGCGGTCCTCGAAGGCGGCGATCAGCGGATCGACGGCCGTGCCCTTGGCCATGTTCAGGGCCAGCCGCGCTTCCTCGAGATCACCGTCGCCCTCGACGATGGTATCGATGTGGCGCTCCACGGGGTCGCCGCAGGCCGCCGGCCCGCCGAGGGCGCCTGCGAGGAGGAGGGCGCGCGCCGGGATCACTTGATGTCGTAGCGCAGGAAGGAGAGGTAGGCGGCCATGAAGAACAGGACGGTCCATGCGGCCAGGAGCATCACGTCGGGCAGCACCGCGGCCAGGCGTTCGGCCACGGGCGTGGGCTGGTAGACCCAGCGCGGACGGCCGCTGAGGTCGTGCCGCTCCCCCATG
Organism: Candidatus Latescibacterota bacterium; assembly: GCA_964291625.2. GTDB lineage: Bacteria > Latescibacterota > UBA2968 > UBA8231 > UBA8231 > UBA8231. Next base: position 3,380,150 of record OZ220089.1, read on the forward strand.
CGCTGCTCCGCCCAGGCGCGGCTGTAGAGCTCGGTCACGAAGACCGTCAGGCGGCGGCGGTACTCGGGCAGGCTCTGCCGGAAGCGGCGGTCCTCGGTGAGGCCGGCGCCGGTCAGCTCGGTGGCGGCGTAGGCGAAGGAGGAGAAGGGGGAGAGGCGCGACAGGTTCCGGGCCACCGACACCTGGGCGGCCAGCTCGTTGGCGTAGCGGCCCTCGATGCGGCCCTCGTCGTCGATCCTCTGCAGCACCCGCTTCTGCCATCGCAGGTTCCACATCGTCCCCCAGCGTCCGTCGTCCCCCCAGCGCTCGATCTCGGGGTTCTGTTCCTGGAACTCGTCGATCTCGGCAGCGAAGGCCTCGCCGGCGGCCTCGTCGCTGGCCGTCTTCTCCTCCTCCACCTCCATGAAGTTGCGCAGGGGCACCGCCTCGGCCGCCAGGTAGGGCGCCACGTTGGGGACCACCAGGATCATCAGCACCCAGGCCATGAGCAGGACCGTGATCGACGTCGAGGCCAGGTGGGTGCGGGTCGAGACCAGGACCCCCATCCCGTAGACGGCGGCCAGGTAGAGCAGGCCCACGGCGACCAGCAGCAGCAGGGCGATCCAGTCCTGCTCTCCCAGCTCGACGCCGGGGATCACCACGACCACCACGAGGGCGGCGGTGACGGCCAGCAGGAAGGGCGCCGTCAGGGCCAGGTAGCCGCCCGTCCACTTGGCCAGCAGCACCAGGTCCCGGGGCGCCGAGTACGACATGAGCAGCTTGAGCGTGCCCGACTCCTTCTCGCCCGAGACGGCGTCGTAGCCGAAGGCGAGGGCCAGCAGGCTCATGACGACGCCGATGAAGAACAGCATGTCCACGGGCGGGAAGAGGTACGACACGGGGTTGACCTCGTGCTCCGCCTCGAAGATCGGCTGCTGCTCATGGGTGATCCGGGCCGAGACCACCAGCCTCGGGTCGATGCCGCGCACGAAGATCCGCATCGGACTCAGGGGCTTGTCGATGACGACGCCGTCGTCCCAGATGTCGCCGCTCTCCTCGAGCTCGTTGTCGTGCATCACCACGTTCGTGCGGTAGTCGGCCAGGGCCTCCTTGTAGTCGCGGGTCAGCACCACGGCGCTGGAGAGGGTGATCACCAGGCAGATGATGCAGGCCATGGCGAAGCGCAGGCTCAACAGCTGCTCGAGCAGCTCCTTGCGGATCAGGTGGGCGAGCACGGCGTCCTCAGGTCACGTCGTAGCGCAGGAAGAACAGGTAGGAGAGCAGGAAGAACAGGACGTTGAAGACCACCAGCAGCAGCACGTCGAAGAGCACGGCGTCGACCACCGCGTCCAGGCGCGCCTGCTCGATCCGCAGCGCCGGCCAATGGTCGACCTGCAGCCAGCCGTCGTCGGGCATGTCCTCGTCGTTGTCGTGGTATTCCTCGTCCCACTCCCACCAGTGCTCGGAGAACTCCTCGCCGTAGCGCCGGACGGCGGTCTCGAAGGCGGTGAAGAGGTCGGCGCCGGTGCCGGCCAGGTCGCTGGCGGCGAGCACGAAGCTGGCCGACGGCGAGGCGCGGGCCAGGTTGCGGCTCAGCTCGACCTGGCCGCGCAGCCGGTCCCGGTAGTACTGGTCGATCCGGTCCTTGCGCGCCTGTCCCTGCTTCTCGATCTCGTCGGTCATCTCCTCGGCCTCGCGGCCGTAGCCGAGCATGTTCCGTGCGACCCGCTGCACGCCGATCTGGGTCTCGCGGTCCACGGCGGCCTTCTCGGCCTCGATCTTCTGCAGGGTCGGCACCGGCACCGCCAGGCGGGCCACCACCGGGGCCAGGTTGGGGATGACGAGGATCCAGCAGATCCACACGAAGAGGGAGACGAGGAGCGCCGTCGACGCCTTGTGGGTGAGGGTGGAGATGAGCATGCCGAGGGCGAAGAACACGGAGACGTAGAGGAGGGATACGCCGGCGATCCACAGGAAGCGCGACAGGAAGTCGGCGTCGACGTGCACGTTTCCGGTGAGGACCACGTAGGTGAAGGCGGCGAAGAGGGCGGCCGCCAGGGGCACGGCGAGGGAGAGATAGCCGCCGATCCACTTGCCGAGCAGCACCAGGTCCCGGGGCACGCGGTTGGCCAGCAGGACCTTCAGGGTGCCCCGCTCCTTCTCGCCGCAGACGGCGTCGAAGACGAAGAGCAGGGCCAGCAGCGAGATGACGATGTTGGCGATGTAGGCGTAGTCGGGGGAGGCGAAGAGCCGGAAGAGAGGGTTCCGGTAGCGGTCGTCGTCGACGGGGCGCACGTGCCACAGGGAGACGTTGACCTGCGTCGGCAGGCGGTCCTCCAGGCCCTTGACGAAGATGCTCGCGGGCCGGGGCGCGCGGTCGCCGTAGAACCCGCTGCCCCCGAAGAGGATGTCGTGGAGGGCCTCGTCGGGCTCCTCGGCCTCCTGCACCGACCGGACCTGCTCGTGGTGCCGGGCGGCGGCGGCCTCGTGCAGGCGCAGGGACCGCTCGTAGCCGCGGGTCATGGTGAAGACGCTCACCAGGGTGAGCACGAAGAACAGGACGAAGGTCACGGCGAAGCGCAGGCTGAGGACGCCGAGGACGATCTCCTTGCGGATCAGGGACAGCAGCATGAGAATGAAGAGGGATACCTGGCCGTGGTGGGGGTGGCGGCCAAGTGTAGGGGTCGGGGTGCTACAGTATCAACGGAGGATTTCTGCGAAGATGGCTGGTCGAGCAAGGAGAGACCCCGCAACGGCTTCCCTGGGCGCCTGGCTTCAGAAGCAGACCAAGGCGGAGCTGGTGTCGCTGGTGACCTCCCTGGCCCGGTCCCATGAGGAAGTGCGCCGGTCGCTCATGGATCGCCAAAGCCCGGGCTCGGGGAGGGGTCACGCAATCGTGCAGTCGATCCGCGAGGAGATCGCGACCTGGGAAGAGGAGGACTGGGGCGAGTACCACGGCCTCCCGCCGCATGGAGCGGAGCGCCTCCACGCGGCGCTCAGGGCGCTGGTGAAGTCCGGGCAGGCCGCGGCGTCGGTAGAGCTGGGGCCGGAGCTGGCGGCCGCCGCCACCCAGGCGCTGGAAGAGGAGGAAGAAGGAGAGTCCGGGCCCGAACTCGCCGCCTGCCTGGCCGTCCTGTTCAGGGCCCTGGACAGCCTCTCCCTGTCCCCGGCCGACGAGGTGGAATGGTCCGTGGACATGTCGCTGGCCGACGAGTACGGCCTCTGCGATGAGCGGGTCGAGCGGGTGTGGCAGAAGCGGCGCTCGAAGAAGGAGTGGTCCGCGGTGGCCGACCGGCTGGCGGAGCGTCTCCAAGCCACGGAGCCGGAAGAGGGGCGCGACTACGTCGCCGACTGGCTGATCCGCGCCCTGGAAGAGGCCGGCCGCCGGGACGAGATCATCCCCCTGTGCGAGCGCGAGGCGCCGGTCACCTTCAACTACGAGCGCCTGGTGGAGCGCCTCATGGCCGAGGACCGCTGGGAAGAGGCCCGGCGCTGGTGCCGCCAGGGGATCGAGGCCCTTCCCTTCGACCAGCCGGAGATCGAAGACGAACTGCTCCGGCAGCTGCTGACGATCAACGAGGGCAGCGGCGATTCTCCCGAGGGGCTGTCCCTGCAGGCCGAGGGATTCTTCGCCGACCCCAGCGTGTCCGGCTTCCAGGCCTTGTGCAAGGGGGCCCGCAGGGCGCGCCTGGGCGAAGCCGTCGAGGCCTGGGCCCGGCACTACCTGGAGACGGGCCGCCGCCCCGGGGCCGGCAGAAAGCGCAGGGGTGATCCGGCCGCCGCCTGGCCCCTGCCGCCCCCCGAGGTGCGGTTGCGCCCTTACGTCTCGCCGGCCGATGCGCCCATGACCCTGATATGACCCAGCTGGCCATTGCCGAGAACAAGCCGGACGAGGTGCTGAAGTGGTTCGATCATCCCCGCCGCAGGAAGGGCGGATTCGGGCTGTATGACTATCACCTCGACATGGAGGTTGCCGAGGCCGTCAAGGCCGCCCATCCGGACCGCGCGGTGGCCATCTGGAAGGAGTCGGCAGAGAACCACATCGCCCGGGTGAACGCCCGGGGATACGAGGCAGCGGAGCCCTACCTTCGGGAGATGAAGGGCGCCTTCACCCAGGCCGGGCGCAGGCACGAATGGGAGGAGTACCTGGCTTCCCTGCGCGAGCGCAACCGCCGCCGCCCGCGGTGCCTGGAGGTCCTGGACCGGCTGGAGGGTTGACGCCGGCGGATGGACGCGGTGATCCGCCGGATCGTCCCCATGGCGGCCGGGTTACGTCCAGTCCTCGACGGCCAGCCCGGAGATCCTGTCGAACTCCCTGACGTTGTTGGTGACGACGGTCAGCCGGCGGGAGAGAGCCACGGACGCGATCTGGGTGTCCCGTTCACTGATCGGCTGTCCGCTCTCCTCGAGTTGGGCGCGCACCCGGGCGTACCTCCGCGCGGCGGCCTCGTCGAAGGGATGCAGTTGCAGCTGGGACAGGATGCTGGCGATTCGGTGGCGGCGCTCTTCCTTTCTCGACGGGGACTTCTCGATGCCGTAGAGAATCTCCGCGAGAGTGATGGACGACAGGGACAGTTCGGAGGGTGCGTGGCTCCGCACCCGGCGCAGGACCTCGGGGTGACGGCGCATCCAGTGGCTGACGATGTTGGTATCGAGGAGGAACATCAGCCTGGATCATCCAGATCGACATCCGCCGTGGGCAGCGGAGACGGGGTCTCGAAGTCGGGATCCGGAGCGAAGGCGTCCCAGAAGCCGGCGGGCCACCGCGTCTGCTCCAGCGGTTCGAGGATGACCCGGTCCCCCTCCCTGGAGATGCGGACCTCGGTGCCCCGGAAGCGGAACTCCTTGGGCAACCGAACGGCCTGGGAGCGTCCATTGACGAACAGCTTGGCGATTGTGGCCATGGGGTCCTCCTGGTGAGATATATACCAGTATACATCACATGGCTTCGCCGCGCCATGTCAGTCCTGCCCTGTCTCGCCGCGCTGGCCGGATGCGGGGACTCCGGCCCCACGGGCCCCGGCTCCCGTCCCGCTGCGATGGAGGTGGTCTCAGGCGCCGCCCAGCGGGCGGTGCCGGGATTCCCCCTGGCCGAGCCCGTCGTCGTCGAGGTGGTCGACGCCCAGGGCCGGCCCGTCCCCGGCGTGACCGTCGCCTTCGCGCCCGCCGCCGGCCACGGAAGCGCCGACCCGGCCTCGGCCGCCACGGGGCGGGACGGCCGGGCCGCCTCCACCTGGACCCTCGGCGCCGGCATCGGCGCGCAGAGCCTTCAGGTCTCGGCGGCGGACACCGTCCTCTCGGTGGCCGCCGAAGCCGTCGATCTCGACGGCGAGCTGGACGCCCTCTTCGCGCCGGCTTCGCCCGCGGAGGTGGCCGCCGTCCGCTCCGACTGGGCCGGCCGGGACGTCTCGGCCAGCGCCGTGGCGGTGGAGCTCGTCGAGGCGTTCTCCCTGGCCGGCAGGGCGTGCACCCTGCGGGTCCTCTCCCACCGGGTGGCGGGGGTCCTGCACTACGGCGCCGTCATCGTGCCCGACGGGTCGGCCGCGGAGAGCCTGCCGCTTCTCCTCTACCTGCACGGCGGGGACAGCGGCGTCTCCCTTGACGAGCTCCAGATCGTCGGCTTCGCCCTCGGCCCGCTGGCGGACCGCTTCGTCTACGTGGTCGCCTCCTTCCGGGCGGAGCCCCTGCGCCACGGCGGCGAGAGCTGGACCTCCGAGGGCCCGGCGAGCCCGTGGGACCACGACGTGGACGACACCCTGGCGCTGGTCAACGCGGTCTTCGAGTCGACGCCGGAGGCCCGCCCCGGGGGGATGGCCGTCGTCGGCGGCAGCCGGGGGGCGGGGGTGGCCCTGCTGGCGGGGATCCGCGACGAGCGCATCGAGCGCATCATCGCCCTCTTCGGCCCCACGGACTTCTACGGCGACTGGGTCCGCCAGATCGCCCGCGACGCGGCCCTGGGGCAGCCCCGCGACCTGCCGGGGGTTGCCCACCTCGACTCCACCGTCATCGCGCCCTACATCCGCGGGGAGATCCCCCTGCCGGAGGCGCGCCTGGAGATCGTCCGCCGCTCCGCCGTGCTCTTCGCCGACGACCTGCCGCCGGTGCAGCTCCATCACGGCACCGCCGACGACGTCGTCCCAGTGAGCCAGGCCGAGTCCCTCATGGGGACGATGGACGCCCTGGGGCGGACGCCGCCCGGCTTCGAGGCCTTCATCTACCCCGGGGGCCGCCACGACCTTCTCTCCCTCGACGGGCTCATCCCCCGGGCGGCGGTGTTTCTCCGGGACTGGTTCGCGTCCCTGGGCGGATGATCGGGCGGAGGGCGCACCGGGTAGCCGGAGCCGGGCTCTCATTCCTTAGTATTGAAGGCAACCAGAAAAAGGGGGAACGACGATGAAACGGGCACTCGCGGTGGCGTTGATGGCGGCCCTTGCGCCTCCATCCGGGGCGGATCCCGCGGACCGGCCGGGCGAGAACATCGCCCTGGGGGCCAGCTACACGCTGGAGCCCGGGCCGAACTACGGGCTCTGCACCGAGCCCGGCGACTACGAGCAGCTGACGGACGGAGTGTACACCGACGGCTACTTCTGGGCGCAGCTGTCGACGGTGGGGTGGCAGGAGAAGACGCCCTCGGTCTTCACCCTGGACCTGGGCGAGGTGAGGCCGATACGGGGGGTCTCCTTCAACACGGCGGCGGGGTTCGCGGACGTGAGATGGCCCCTGACGATCCGCATCCTCGTGGCGGGTGAGGACGAGCAGTTCCACGAGATCGGGGACCTGGTGGAGCTGAGCGCGCAGCAACACGGTCCGCTCGTGCCCAAGAGGGCGGGCCATGTCTTGCCGGTGAGCTTCAACGAGGCCGAGATACATCATCACTACGACGCCAACCGGGACCGCTACCCGCAGAAGATGACCCCCGATCTGCGCGAGCGGATCCTCCGCGATCTCCACGAAGCCCTCGCCATCCAGTACGGGACGTACCGGTACTGGACGGACCGGCTGCGGGCGCACGGCCGCTATGTCAGCCTCGTGGTGTGGAACGAGCCCTACACCTTCGTGGACGAGATCGAGGTCTACGCGGGAGAGCCGGAGTGGGTGAACGAGCCTCTTCCGGGTCCCGCCATCTCGGACGTGAAGGAGTACGCGGGTCGGCTCGCCATCCAGAAGGGGATCCGCACGCGTCTTGCGCGGGACATCGAGTCCCTCAGGGAGGCGGCGGAAGAAGAGGGCGTCCCGCCGCAGACCCGGAGTGACGTGCTGGCCGAGCTGGCGGCCGTGGAAGGGGAGATGGGGCCGGCCACGGACTTCGGGGACGACTTCCAGGCCGTGCTGCCCCTGAATCCCTGGCATGCGAGGGTGCTTCGCACACAGGCGTGGCTGTGGCGCGCCAGGGGCCTGGAGCCGCTCGTGCTCTGGCGCCCGAACCTGTGGGATCCGGTGCCCCTCGTCGGCGTGCCGGACACGTCGGCCGAGCTGGCCGTCGAGGTCCACCTGATGCGCGGGGAGCACCGCGCGGCGGCGTTCAACGTGAGCAACAGCCGTGACGAACCGATGGAGGTGGCCTTCCGTCTGAGCGGCCTTCCCGGGGGGGACAATCCGGGGTACGTGACCGTTCACGAGGTGGTCTGGACCGACACCCGGAGAGGGGACCCGGTGGCTGCGGCCCTGCCCGAGGTCGCCGCGGGCGAGGACGGTCTGTACACGGTCTCCGTGCCCTCGGGCATGACCCGCCAGGTGTGGTTCACCTTCCATCCGGTGGACGTGGAGCCGGGCGCCCACGAGGGCGAGATCGTCGTGGAGTCCGTGCCCGGCGGCCAGCGGTTCCCGCTGCGCATGCACCTGTATCCCCTGGACTTCCCGGAGCAGCAGTCGCTGCACATGGGCGGATGGGACTACACGGACCGCATCGGCCACTTCCCTTTCATAACAGGCCAGAACCGGCTGGCGATCATCGAGCACCTGCGGGAACGCCGCGTCGACTCGCCCTGGGCCCTCAAGCTGGCCCTGCCGCGGGGCACTCACGATGCCCGGGGGAAGATGACTGCGCCGCCCTCCACCGACTACTTCGACGCCTGGATCGGCCTGTGGCCGGACGCGCCCCAGTACCTCGTCTTCGCGAAGGTGGGAAGGCACTTCGAGTCGTTGCCCATGGGCACGCCGGAGTTCGACACGGCGGTCAAGGCCTGGGTCACGTTCTGGGCGGAGCACATGAAGGCGAGTGGATTGCGGCCGGAACAGTTCGGGCTGCTCCTGGTGGATGAGCCGGACGAGCCCTGGCAGGACGAGCGCATCCTGGCGTGGGCCAGGCCCATCCGCGAGGCCGACACGGGAGTCCGCATCTGGGAGGATACGACCCACCGGGACATGGAACGGGCGAACCAGGAGATGATCGACGCGTGCCACGTCCTGTGCCCGAACTACGTCAGCTTCCTGACGCGGGGCCAGGAGTACCGCGACTACTACCTGAAGAAGCGGGACCAGGGGATCGGGCTGGAGTTCTACGCGGCGTGGACGAGCCGGATCTGGGATCCGTACGCGTGCCGGCTCACGGCGTGGACGAGCTGGCGCTTCGGGGCGTCGGCGTTCTACATGTGGTCGCTCACCGACACGGGCGGAGCGTCATCGTGGAACGAGTATCTCACCATCAAGGACGCGTACTCGCCGATCTTCATCGACGAGGACTCGGTGACGGCCGGGAAACATCTCGAGGCGATGCGGGAAGGGGTGCAGGACTACGAGTACTTCGCCATGCTGGACCGGGCGATCCGGAAAGCGTCCGCCCGGGGGAGGGCGGGGCCCGAGGTGGAGAAGGCCCGGCTGCTGCTGGAGAGCCTGCCGGCGAGTGTCTGCGATGCCGCCGGCCACGGCGGGGCGGAGATCGCCTCCGACCAGCCCCTGGGCGGCTTCCACTGGTTCAACGAGACCGTCGACCGCACCCTGGCCGACAAGGCGCGGGTGCAGGTGTTGGCGGCCCTGACGGAGCTGGCCGGGGAGTAGAGGCGGCGAGTGAAGGTCGTGATCCTGGCGGGCGGTCTGGGCACCCGGCTCCGGGAGGAGACCGCGGTCAGGCCGAAGCCGATGGTCGAGATCGGCGGCCTGCCGATCCTCTGCCACATCATGAAGATCTACCAGGCCCACGGCTTCCGGGAGTTCGTCCTTGCCCTCGGCTACAAGGGGGAAGTCATCCAGGACTTCTGCAGCAGAGACCGCGGTGAGGAATGGATCGTCCACCCCGTCGACACCGGTCAGGATGTCGAGTCGGGAGGACGGATCAGACGGCTCGCCGACTGGATCGGCGGGGAGACGTTCATGCTGACCTATGGCGACGGCGTCGGCGACGTCGACATTCCCCGGCTCGCCGCCTTCCACGCATCTCACGACAGTCTCGCCACGGTGACCGCCGTCCACCCGCCGTCGCGTTTCGGACGCCTGGAGCTCGACGGCGATCTCGTGCGCGACTTCCGCGAGAAGTCGCAGCTCGATGCCGGGTGGATCAACGGCGGGTTCTTCGTCCTCGATCCCGGCGTCCTCGACTACATCTCCGGCGACCGGACCATCTTCGAGAGGGAGCCGATGACCCGGCTCGCGCAGGACGGACAGCTGCGGGCCTACAGGCACGAGGGCTTCTGGCAGTGCATGGACACCCTGCGGGACGTGGTGAGCCTGGAGGAGCAGTGGGCCGCCGGGAACGCGCCCTGGAAGATCTGGTGACTTTCTGGCCGGGCCGCCGCGTCCTGGTCACGGGGGCCGCGGGCTTCATCGGCGGCCGGCTTGTCGAACGGTTGCTGAGGCTGGGCGCCGAGGTGACGGCACTGGACACGGCCGCCGATCCCCGGCCGCCGCTGGACGAGTCCGGCCTCTCCGATCGACTCCGGGTCGTCCGCGGCTCCGTGGAGGATCCCGGCGCCCTTGCCAGGACGATGACCGACCATGGAGCGCAGACGGTCCTCCACCTGGCCGCCCAGGCGATCGTCCCCATGGCCCGGACCGCCCCGGTGGCCACCTTCGAGACGAACATTCGGGGGACGTGGATTCTCCTGGATTCGTGCCGCCAGTGCGGTGACGCCGTCAGCGAGGTCGTCGTCGCCTCGAGCGACAAGGCCTACGGGCACAGCGACAGGCTGCCGTACACCGAGGAGATGCCCCTGGCCGGGCGGCAGCCCTACGAGGTCTCCAAGGCGTGCGCCGACCTGCTCGCGCGGTCCTATCACCATGCCTTCGGACTCCGGGTGGCCGTGGCCCGCTGCGGCAACGTGTACGGCGGCGGCGACCTCAACTGGAGCCGGCTGATTCCGGGCACGATCGCGGCCCTCGAACGGGGTGAGCGGCCGGTCGTCCGCAGCGACGGCAGCCACATCCGGGACTACATCTACGTCGAGGACGTGGTCGGCGCCTACGTCAGACTCGCCGAGGCGCTCCACGACGGCTCCGCGGGCGGAGAGGCGTTCAACTTCAGCACCGAGTCGCAGTCCACCGTGCTCGATGTCGTCGACAAGCTGCGGTCCCTGATGGGCCGCGAGCACCTGGAACCGGTGATTCGCGCCACGGCCGAAGGCGAGATCCCCGCCCAGCATCTCTCCGCCGCGAAGGCGCGATCGGTGCTTGGATGGAGTCCCCGGTACGACCTGGACTCGGGGCTGCCGCCCACGGTCGAGTGGTACCGGGCCCACCTGCAGCGAGACTCCGTGAGATCCGCATGACCCGCGATCCCGACGACCTTCGCCGGCAGATCCTGGACCTCGTGCGGCAGTATCACGGGACCGCCTTTCCGTCGCGGCCCTTCGCGCCCGACTCGGGGTCCGTCCCGGTCTCCGGGCGCGTCTTCGACGCCGAGGAGCTCGTCAGCCTCACCGACGCGGCCCTCGACTTCTGGCTCACCTCGGGCCGCTACGCGGAGCAGTTCGAGCGGGAGTTCTCCCGCTTCTGGGGACTGCGGCACGCCAGCCTCTGCAACTCGGGGTCCTCGGCCAACCTGCTGGCCCTCTCCTCCCTCACCTCCCCGAAGCTCGGCGGCCGGCGGCTGCGGACCGGCGACGAGGTGCTGACCGTCGCCGCGGGCTTCCCGACGACGGTGAACCCCATCTTCCAGACAGGTCTCGTCCCCGTCTTCGTCGACATCGACCTGGGGACCTACAACGTATCCGTGGAGCGGCTGGCCGAGGCCGTCGGCCCGAGGACCCGCGCCATCTTCCTCGCCCATACCCTCGGCAACCCCTTCGATCTCGACGCCGTCTGCGAGCTGGCCGCCCGGCACGACCTCGTCCTCATCGAGGACTGCTGCGATGCCGTGGGCTCCCGCTTCGGCGGCCGGCACGTGGGCACCTTCGGCAAGCTCGCAACCGTGAGCTTCTACCCCGCCCACCACCTGACCATGGGCGAAGGCGGCTGCGTGCTCACCGCCTCCTCCGAGCTGCACCGGATCGTCGAGTCGTACCGCGACTGGGGCCGCGACTGCTGGTGCGACCCCGGCATGCAGAACACCTGCGGCCGCCGCTTCGACTGGCAGCTCGGCGACCTGCCGGCGGGCTACGATCACAAGTACATCTACTCCCACGTGGGCTACAACCTCAAGCTCACGGACATGCAGGCCGCCGTGGGCGTGGCCCAGCTGCGGAAGCTGCCGGAGTTCATCGAGAGACGGAGGCAGACCTTCCAGCGGCTCCATGCAGAGCTGCAATCCCTGGAGGAGATCTTCATCCTGCCGTCGTGGCTGGACAAGGCGGAGCCGAGCTGGTTCGGCTTTCCTCTCACCCTTCGCGAGTCGGCACCGTTTGACCGCAAGACCCTCATCGACGACCTGACGGAGAGGGGCATCGGCACCCGGGCCCTCTTCGGCGGCAATCTGACGCGGCAGCCGGCCTACATGGGACTGCAGTACCGCGTCTCCGGCGACCTGGCCGACTCCGACGCGGCCATGGAGCGGTCCTTCTGGGTGGGGGTCTATCCCGGGATCGATGAAGCGATGGCGGCCCACATGGTCGAGAGCCTGAAGCACTTCTGCTCGCGATTCTGAAATCGCTCCGAAGACCCGCCGCGATTCGTGGGCCAAGGCCCTCGTGGAGGCTCCCTTGCAGCCCGTAGAGCTGTCTGTCGTCATGGCGGCCTACAACGAGATCGAGACGATCGCCGCCGCCATCGACAGGGTGCTGGCCGTCGACGTCTCCAAGGAGCTGATCGTGGTGGACAACTGCTCCGAGGACGGCACGCGGGAGTTCCTCGAGTCCTTCGAAGCGGACGGCGTTCAGGTCATCCTGCAGCGGGAGAATCTCGGCAAGGGGAACTCGATCCGCACCGCCCTGCCGAGATGCCGTGGAACCTGCACCGTCATTCAGGACGCGGACCTGGAGTACGATCCCGCCAGCTTCCCCGCCCTGCTGGCGGCGATCGAGGCCAATGGCTGGGACGCGGTCTACGGGTCCAGGGTCCTGGGCGGACATCCAGCCATATACCAGCACTACTACTGGGGCGTCCGCTTTCTCACCTGGCTCACCAACGCCGCCTTCGGCTGCCGGCTGACCGACGTGGCCACGGCCTGCAAGATGGTCCGCACCGAGGTCTTCCAGAGTCTCGATCTGAAGGGGAACGGGTTCGAACTGGATTTCGAGCTCACCAACAAGCTGGCGAAACTGGGCTATCGGATCGGTGAGATCCCCATCGCCTACAGCCCTCGGTCCTTCGAGGAAGGGAAGAAGATCCGGGCCGGGGACGGCCTCCGGGCCATGGGGGCCATCGTTCGGGACAGGCTGTCGAATGGCCGTTAGAGAGACCATGATCCGGTGGGAGATGCGGTCTCTCATCGCCGCGGGCGCGATCGGGCTCTTCTACCTGCTGCTCACCTGTCTGCAGCCGGTCAGGACGGGATGACGTCTTCTGGCACCTGAAGCTGGGGGAGATCCTGTGGGCAGGGAAGGAGTTCCCGGCACAAGACCCCTTCCTGTTCACCAGTCCGGAGGACACCTACCCCTTCTACCACGAGTGGCTCTTCCAGGTAGTCACCCACCTGGTGCATTCCCAGTGGGGCCTGGGCGCTGTGAGAGTGCTGACCGCTCTCCTGGCCCTCCTGGCCTGCGGGGCGGTCTGGTACTGGGCCCGCGGCATGGACGTGACCGCTCATTTCTCCTGGCTGGCCTCGGCCGTCCTGGTGCTCTTCGCCTATCAGCGGCTGATCCAGCTGCGGCCCCACGTGGTGACCGTGATCTTCTTCTTCCTGCTGCTGGGCTACCTGTGGCGGCGGAGGGACCGGGTGGGTTGGGGCACCCATCTGCTCTGTGCCGCGGCGATGATCCTGTGGGCCAATCTCCATTCGGTGGCCCTGATCATCTTCCCTTTCTGGTTGGTCTTCCTGGTCCTCCTGAGATTCCCCCGTCAGTCGGCCGGCGCCGATGTGTGGGGCCACTGGACGAACCTGGCCCTCAGCTTCGTGGCGGTCATCGTGAACCCCATGGGCTGGAAGCTCTACGTCTTCTACTGGTTGAGCCAGTCCCACGACCCGGATATCGAGGTCTACGACTATACGAAGGTCCTCGATGAGTGGGGCCACTGGAACCCCTTCGGCATGACGAACTTCCTGCCCCTCTCCTCGCCGGTCCTCGTGGGGGGATTCGTCCTGCTGTTGATCGTCCTGCTCTTCCGCCTCGGACAGGGGATGAAGGGAGCCTGGCGTGAAGGGACACATTCCCTGGACAGGGAACGGCTGGTCCTGGCTTGCTGGGGCGTGATGGCGGCCGGCCTGATGCTCTTTGCCGTGCGCTTCTTCTGGATGGCGCCCCTGGTCCTGGCGGCCATTCTCTTCTTCCCGCGGAGCAGGCAGGGCCGGGGCCGTCGGTGGCCGCACCTGGCGGGAAGCCTCCTCCTGATCCTGGCGGTCCTTCTCCACTTCCAGCATCCCGGAACCGCGAGCTACCGGTTCCCCTGGCGCACGGCGGAGCAGCGTTCGCGGTACCTGGGGCAGGAGATCGACGAGGTGAAGTACCACTGGAAGGCGATCCAGTTCCTGAAAGAGCTGGGCCTGGAAGGCCGGGTGTTCAATCCGTACCACCTGGGAGGGGCCCTGAGCTTCGGCCTGAACCCCGGGTCAGGACCTTCATCGACGGCCGCATGGAGCACTACCTGGACCGGGTCAACCGCGATCATCACACGATCGAGACGGTGGGGGAGAGCTTCTCCCAACTCCTCGAAGCGTACGACGTCAACCTGGCCTTCGTTCCCATCAGCCGCTACACGGTGCGCCTGCGCCTGGCCCTGAAGGAGCTCGACTGGGTCCTGATCTACACCAACTTCCAGACCCAGGTCTATGGCCGCTCGGACCTCTTCGATCTGCACCGGACCGCCATCCTGGGACACTACGGCCTGGAAGACGGAGGCAGCCGTCAGGCGCGCAACGATCTCCACGAGCGGCTGCTGACCTCCGCCTTGGGCATTCCCGGCTGGCCCATGGGGGCGGTGAGCACGAGAGACCCGGCGTACATGAGGTACATGGATCTCCTGCTCATGCACCTGTTCACCTCCGAGGCGCGGCACTGGTACAGGGCCGGGTCCCCGAGGCTCGCCACATCCGACCGCCGGCTGGTGGACTTCCGCCAGGTCTTTGCCCGGCACGACCAGATCCGCAGACAGTTGAGTCAGGAGCGCCGCAGGTAGTGCGAGAATCAGAAAGGAGCCGCGTTTGATCAGGCGAGCATGCACAATCGGGGCGGCCGTGCTGTGGGGGATCTCGTCCTCCGAGGCCCTGGAGCGCACCGACAGGGAGTTCAAGATCTTCCAGTTCCCCGCCGACATGATCCCGCGAATCGACGGCGACACCGGCGACTGGGACATGGTTCCCGACAGCTACGCGTACGGCGTGGACGAGCTCTCCGACACGGTGAAGGGAAACTTCACCAACCACAACCGCGACGATCTGGACGTCACCGTGCGCGTCGGTTGGGTGGAGGGGCTGAACCGCCTCTACTTCCTCTACGAGGCGTACGACGACTACTGGAACATGTACTACAAGTACGGAGACTTGTTCGAGGTCGCCGTCGACGCGGACCGCTCCGGGGGGCCGAACATCGTCAACCCCCAGATCGACAATCCCTGGGAGAGCCACTTCCTGTTCAAGGGGGTGCACGCCCAGAACTACCACATCTTCACGCCCGCGGGAGAAGGGCGGGACTGGGCTTTCGTCTGGGGGTGCCAGCCGTGGATCGGCCGGCTGCCCTGGGCCAACCACGCCTACTCGTACGACTTCGAGGAGGGGGAGAGCGGCCACCTCGTGCTGGAGTTCTGGATCACGCCCTTCGACTACGCCCCGTACGACGGCCCGGAGAGGGCCGCCGTCTCCCGCCTGGAGGAGAACGGCCTGATCGCCCTCTCCTGGTCGGTCCTCGACTTCGACGAGAACACCGAGGAGTACGAGGGGTTCTGGAACCTGTCCCACGAGACCAGCATGTACTGCGACGCTTCGAGCCTGTGCGCATTCCGCCTGATGCCGCTGGAACCGGAGTACCTGAAGCCGCTGGAGGCGGAGTACTCCTTCCAGGTCATCGACATGGACCGGCGGCTGATCGCCTTCACGGACCGGTCGCGGGGGGAGATCACGTCATGGTCGTGGGACTTCGGCGACAGCACCTCCTCCGCCGAACAGCACCCGATTCACCGGTACGAGGGGCCCGGCGAGTTCGTGGTCATCCTGGAAGTGGAGGGGCCCCAGGGGAAGGCCCGGCGCATCAAGGTGAACCAGGTGGTGGTGAAGTGATGCTCCGGCGATCCGGCGCGTTCACACGATCGAGAAGCTGTAGAGGCTGGCTCTGCTGAACCGGAAGCGGATGCGCATCGCTCCGCACGAGGGCAGAGGGTCGCGGGTCCTCCAACTCATGGGCTGACGGACACCATCCCCCGTTGCCGGGCGGCACTCGGACAGGCCGTAGCCGGGGACCGGGGCTCCCGACGGGTCGAGGACCTCGGCCCTCAGCTCCCCCTGGCAGCATCGGCGTTGACGATCAGCCGCTGACCGGTCCCCGCCATGGGCGTGGTCTCCACGGTGCCCGGCGTCTCCCCGGCGTCGAGGGAGACGCAGCCGTCCAGCCGCCAGGCGGCGCGGGCGATGGCGATCTTCTTCAGCGGCACGTATCCCCCGTGGGTCGTGGTGATACCCGTGTAGTAGAGGCGAACCTCGTCCTCCGCCAGGATGGGCCCGTTGGCGACCCCGAGAATGCAGCCGGCGTCGTATTCGTGGGGGCCGTTCGGGATGACGGGGGACCGGTCCTCGCACCGGGACCACGACCGCCCGTCGCGGCTGTGCACCAGTTGCACGTCGATGGGACCGTCGTCCCGGCTCTGTTCCGGGCCTTTCTCGACGGGCGGACCCGTATGTCGGAAGTGGGTGAGGAAACCGAGCCACATCCCGCGGTACGGGAAGACCGACATGTGGTAGAACTGCGAGAACAGGCCGCCCTCCGCCTGGGTCCGGGCGTCGTCGATCTCGTCCGGGGCCATGACCAGGGCGGGTTCGGACCAGCTCTGCATGTCGGGGCTGGAGGAGAGGAAGACCAGGCGGCGCCTGCGGCCCCGGTGGATGCCGTAGCGCTTGTGGAAGGCGAGGTAGTCGCCGGTGGCGGGGTCCCGGGCCAGGCTGCAGGTGTCGCCGCCGGGCAGGACGGGGTTGGAGGGGTAGAGCTGCCAGTGCAGGCCGTCCGAAGAGTGCGCGGTGCAGTAGCCGCGGCTCTCGGGTGAGCGGGAGACGCCGAGCATCTTGTAGCGGCGTTCGGGGTCGGGGTCGGCCGGATCGTGGATGACGCTGGGGCTGTGGAGGCGGATGGGGAGGACGTTGTTCCTGCCGAGCTCCGGCCGGCGCCATGACAGACCGTCCTCCGATTCGGCGTAGAGGACCCGGTCCGGCCAGCGCATGTACCACATTCGAAGGGTGTCACCCTCTTCGGAGGGCAGGACGGTCCCGTAGATGTAGACGCGCTCGTCGTCGGCAGGCGCCTGCCACGGCTCCCGGCCCGAGATGACCGGCCGGGGCAGCTTGCGGCAGGGATGGGTGCGGCGGACGACACCCTCCTTGCGGGCGATCGCTTCGTCGTCGACGAAGAGGTGGGTCGTCAGAAGGATGCGCCGGCGCCCTCGGCCGCGAGGTCGATCTCGGCGACGAAGATGTCCGCAGGTCCGGACTTGAAGTGCGAGAGCTCGTAGCCGGCCGGGGGCGCTTCCCGCCGGAGGGTGCCCCACCGCTCGATGTGGTGCAGCCGCTTTTTCTCGCCCTCGACGGCGCCGCCCAGGTAGGCGTGCTGCGAGTAGTAGCTGATGATCAGCCGGTCCGGCTCGAGCGAGAGGAGACCCGGATAGGCGGCGTCGCCGTCGCTCGGCAGGGCGAAGACCGGCGTCACGCCGTCCCGGTCCAGCAGGAAGATCCCCGTGTTGCCCGCTGGGGAGTGCTGGGGAACCCAGGGCGCCGTGGGGTCGCGGCGGCCGGCCACGTACACCTGGCCCGCGGACTCGCACAGGGCCGGGCAGTGGATCAGCGTCTCCAGGTCCACGCAGGACCACTCCTCGTAAGGGGGGCTGGAGGTGTAGAGGAGGGAGTGCTGATTCTCCCGCCTCGTCCGGGAGACGCACCACAGCTCCCCATCGGGGCGGAAGATGACGTCCGACTCGTTGAACCGCGGGGTCGTGCGGTGGTCCAGCTCGCGCATCTCCCGCAGCTCCCGCGGACTCGCGCCTTCGGGTTCGGAGGGGATCCTGGAGACAAAGCTCCAGCTGCGGCCGTCCCTGCTGGACAGGAGGTCGCCGCCCTTCTCGGCGCAGTAGAAGACCCCTTCGTGGCAACGAATCCGCCAGAGCCAGTAGTTGCGGTCGTAGATCCTCGCCGCCGCCGACCACCGGTAGCCGTCTTCGGAGCTGAACACATGGGGCTCGGCGATCTGGCGTATCCGTCCGGCCACCGGCTCATACCAGCTGTCGGCGCAGAACACGAAGAGCTCGTCGTCGGTGGCCGCCAGCTTCGCGTCGCGGGCGTCGTTGGGCGTCTTCAGGACGGCGACCTCGTCCCAGCGCCGCAGGTCCGCCGACCGGAGCAGGACGACGACGCCGTCCGGCGCCGTGTGAGCCGAGGTGCGGTCGTAGACCAGCCAGAACGTGTCCCGCCAGAAGCAGAGGTCCGAACACATGTTGTGCCAGCCGTCCCGGACGACGGTGCGGTGGGACAGGACCTGCGGCATGAGAGCAAGACCTCCGGTTGTCGTGGCGGGGACGAAAAAAAGGGGGCGAGAATCGGATGATCTCGCCCCCCGGGTATCAGCCGTCTTGCGGCGACGGCAGCGCCGTCACCTCAGTTGGCGAAGGTATCCTTGATCCGGCCCCAGGTGTCCTGCTCGACAGCCGTCTCGGCCACCCAGATGCTGGAATCGTAACCGAGCAAGGTGTAGTCGACGAAGGCATTGGCCAGGAAGTAGAGGTTGACGTTGCCGCTGTTGATCCAGTAGCCGTTGTAGCCGCCGTCAGCGGGGACATCGTCGTCTACGGCGGCGAAGCCGACGCCGATGATCTCACCCTCGGTCAGATCGTGCACGACCACGTCGGGATCGTCGATGCCCGAGGAGCTGGTGGGCAAGTCGTCGAAGGGCGTCACCCACATCTCCACGAAGAGGTTGACGGCGCCGCCGTCGGTGTCGCCCTCGATGTTGTACTCAACGCCGGCGTAGGGCCTCTCGCCGGCCCAAGGTGCGGCGCCCCACAGGAACAACTCGCCCTCGATGTGGAGCTGCCAGCGGTAGTTCTGTGTCAGGGCTCCCTCCCACCGCTCCGCGTCGAGACCCGCGCCGGCGACATCGTTGAACTGCTCGTCGCCGCTGTGATCGAAGTCGATGGCGATCTCGGTGTTCTCGTAGTTGGTGTCGGTATAGCCGAAGAACAGGTCGTCGAAGCGCTCCTCCATGAAGTAGAAGAGGTTGGTCTCCGGGCTCCAGCCCAGGATGATGCGCGTGGCGAGGTTGGCGGGGTCGGGATCGCCCAGACCGTGGATCGCCTCGGTCAGATCGTCCTGCGTCGTCCAGAAGACGGAGGGCACGTTGTCCCACTCTCCCAGGTCGCCGTCCATCACGACGGGACGGACGCCATCGGCGCTGATGGGGACCTGCACGGCGGCGAAGTTGTCGTCCGGCCGTTGGTGGGCGGAAGTGGCGACGGCCGCAGCGAGGACGATCGCCAGTGCGGATGTGAAAGCTCCCTTCATCGTTCGATTCTCCTTGTTGCTTCCCCCCGCGACTCCCGGCAGGGATGAAGGTGGCGAACGGGCGCTCGCGCCAACCAGGGCAGGAAACCGCGAACGGTTCTCTGGAAAACGATACTCCAAGGCCCGCCTCGGGGCAAGCAGAAAGAGGCCGCCCGGCCATCGGCGAGACCGGCCGCGAAGAGTGTGCTCCGGGTTGCGGATTTCCCTCCGCAGGCCCTCCCGGGGATTGTCCGAAACCCGTGTCTCCCGGGCGGCCGCCAGGCGGCGGCCCGGGAGGTGAATCAGGGCCCAATCCCCGGAAGGCTGTCCCCGGACGGTTTGAGCGGCACGACCTGCCCCGCGGAGCGCATTGCCAGAGGCAGACCGCTCCCTGTTAATTCCCAGGCCGTAGAGCGGACGGGGGAGCCTCCGGCACGTAGGGATGCCCGCGCCCCCGGATCGCAGCAGCACCCCCCTCCTGGCGTGTCCTGATCTACTCCGGAGGACTTCCTCCTGCGCCCGAACCGTGCCGAGGTGAAGAGCTCGACCGCCTCCCCACCGAGCCCCGGCGGCTGTACGGCCGCCCTGGCGCGGAATCCCCGCGTGGGGCGCTGCACGGCAGGCCCCCGATGACGGCGCCACCGCAGAGGGACCGCGGGCAGACGCGGGACCCTCGGGGGATCCCGGTGCGGGGCCTCCTCATCGGGGCCGTGCTGTCCCTGGTGCTCAACGTCTGCGACACCTACGCGACGAACGCCATCCAGGGGTCGTACCTGACCCTCAACTTCAGCACCCCCGCCGCGCTCTTCTTCTTCTTCTTCCTCGTCCTGGCCAGCGGCGCCGTCGGCCTCCTGCACCGGTGGCTGGAGCTGAGTCGGTCCGAGCTGATCACGATCTACGTCATGCTGCTGGTGGCCTGCTGCATCCCCGGCATGGGCTTCACCCAGTTCATCATCCCCTGCCTCCTCGGGTCGACGTACTACGCCACGCCGGAGAACAACTGGGAGGAGCTCTACAACCAGTACATCCCCGAGTGGATGATCCCCCGCGGGGAAGGCGTGGCCCGCTACTTCTTCGAGGGGCTGCCCGAGGGCGGCTCGATCCCGTGGGGCGCCTGGGTGGTGCCCCTGGGCCTGTGGTTCGGCTTCTTCCTGGCTCTCGGCTTCGCCATGATCTGCGCCATGGTCATCCTGCGCCGGCAGTGGGTCGACAACGAGCGGCTCACCTACGCGCTGGTGCAGGTGCCGATGGAGATGATCCAGGGGGAGGAAGGCGGCGCCGTGGGCCGCTCGTTCTTCACCAACAAGACGATGTGGCTGGGCTTCGCCGTCTCCTTCCTGCTGCTGAGCGTCATCGGCCTGAACACCTACTTTCCGGAGTTCCCCCGCTTCGAGCGCACCGTGGGCCTGCCCCTGTTCGGCAACACCGGGCTCAGCTTCTGGTTCAGCCCGCCGTGGACGGGGTTCTTCTACTTCGTCAGCCTCGACATCTCGGCCTCGATCTGGGTCTTCTACCTCCTCGTCCGGCTGCAGCGGGGCGTCTTCAACGTCCTCGGCGTGCACAGCACGCAGCGGATCGACTTCTACTCCGAGGACCCCTTCCTCGCCCACCAGGGCCTCGGGGCGATGATCGTCTTCGTCCTCGTCGGTCTGTGGGTGGCGCGGCGGCACCTGCGCCAGGTGGTGGCCAAGGCCGTCCGCGGTTCGCGGGATGTCGACGACAGCGGCGAGATCCTCACCTACCGGCAGGCCTTCTTCGGGTTGATCGCCGGCCTTCTGATCGTCGCCGTCTGGCTGTCGGCGATCGGCCTTCCCTTCGCGGTGGCCCTGCTCTTCGTCTTCGGCGCCATGGTCCTGTTCATGGCCCTGACGCGGGTCGTGGCCGAGGGCGGCATCCCGGCCATGCGTCCCCCCCTGATGACCTCGACCTTCGTGATCTCCACGGTGGGCACCTCGGCCATCGGCGCCCAGGGCCTGGTGGCCCTCGGCTTCTCCTACGGCTGGCACTCCGAGATCCGCTCCTTCGTCATGTCCTCGGTCGCCAACGGCCTCAAGATGAGCGAGATGATCCGCGGACCGAAGCGCCGCCTGTTCTGGGCCATCGTCATCGCCATCCTCGTCAGTCTGGCGGGTTCCTCCTATATCACGCTGGTCATGGCCTACGAGCACGGCGGCATCAACCTCAACCCCCTGTTCTTCTCATGGCAGTCGACCCACTTCGGGCCCATGGACATGACGCCGCGCATCGCCGGCGCGCCCGAAGGCCCGCGCTGGGACGCCGTGCAGTTCATGCTCATCGGGGGAGGGGTGATGTCGGCGCTCATGTGGGCTCGCCACCAGTTCGTGTGGTGGCCGCTGAACCCCCTCGGGTTCACGATCGCCGCCAACTGGAAGACGGGCCACATCTTCTGCAGCGCCCTGATCGCCTGGTGCCTGAAGTACCTGATCCTGCGCTACGGCGGCGTGCGCCTCTACCGCAGCCTGCGGCCCTTCTTCCTGGGCCTGATCCTGGGCGAGATCGTCGGCGCCGGGGTGTTCCTGGTGATCGACTACCTCACCGGCACCACGGGCAGCTTCCTCACGCAGATCTGAAGGGCCGGCCAGCGCAGGACGAGCGGGCTTGTTGCCCGGGGGGACAGGGAGGATTTCGTTAGCGCCGGCGCAGAGCCCCGAACACGGAAAGGGAACCGGAATGGCCAAGAGGAAAGCGAAGGCGAAGGCGGTACCGAAGAGGAGGGCGGCAGCCGGCACAGCCCCGGCCGGCGTCATCGAGCTGGGCGGCAGGCGCGAGTTGTTCGTCGACGACTACCTGATCGAGCGGCTCTCCAACGTCGAGCTGCGCCTGCAGAAGCCGGTGCCGCGGAACGTGGCCCTCGACCACGATGTGCCGTGGGAGGGCAACACCAGCGCCTACCACACGGTCTTCCAGGACGGCCGCCTGTTCCGCGCCTACTACCGGGGCTCTCACTACGACCCGGGCGGCTACAAACCGGTCGTGTGCTACGCCGAGAGCCGCGACGGCATCGAGTGGTACCGGCCGGAGCTGGGCCTGGTGAGCTACAAGGGCTCGACGCGCAACAACATCATCTGGGACGGCCCCGGCTCGCTCGACTTCACGCCCTTCCGCGACACCAATCCGGACTGCCGCGAGGGAGAGGAGTACAAGGCCCTGGGCAGCCCGAGCGCGCGCAACCATGAAGAGCAGGCGCTCCTCGCCTTCAAATCGCCGGACGGCGTGCACTGGAGCCTGCTGTCGGAAGAGCCGGTGATGGATCACACGGCGGGCACCAATGTATTCGACTCGCAGAACCTGGCCTTCTACGAGCCTCGCCGCGGCTGCTACGTCGAGTACCACCGCGACTCCATCTACCCCGGCGGCGTGCGCTACCGCCAGATCATGACCTGCACCTCCACCGACTTCCGGAGCTGGACGAAGCCGCAGTTGCTCGACTATGGAGACGCACCCCTCGAGCACCTCTACACCAACGCCGTGACGCCCTACTACCGGGCCCCGCACATCTACATGGGCTTCCCCAAGCGTTTCATGCCGGACCGCCGCATGCCCGGCAACACGGTCGCCGGCGTATCGGACGGCCTGTACATGACCAGCCGCGACGGCCTCCACTTCAAGCGCTGGGGAGAGGCCTTCGTGCCGCCCGGGCCGCAGCGCAGGCGTTGGGGGAGCCGCAACAACATGACGGCCTGGGGTATTCTGGAGACGGCCAGCGACCTTCCCACGGCGCCCAGGGAGCTGTCGATCTTCAGCGGCGAGGGATTCTTCGGCGGCGAGGCCACCCGGCTGCGGCGCTACACCCTGCGCCTGGACGGCTTCGTCTCGGCCAACGCGCCGCTGAAGGGGGGCGAGCTGATCACCCGGCCCTTCACCTTCGAGGGTGGGGCCCTGAGTCTGAACGCGGCCACGTCCGCCGCCGGCTCGGTGCGCGTCGAGCTCCAGGACGGCGACGGCAAGACGCTGAAGGGGTACGCCCTCCGCGACTGCGACGAGATCTACGGCGACTACCTGGACCACAAGGTCACCTGGAAGGGCCTGGCCGACGTCAGCGGCCTGGCGGGGCAACCGGTGCGCCTGCGCTTCGCCCTCAGCGACGCCGACCTGTACAGCCTGCAGTTCACGCCCCGGCCCGTCTGAGATCCGATGCATCCACGCGGCGGCCTGCGGATCTTCTGCGACGACGCCATGCTGCTTGACGCCTCCCGAAGGGGCTAGCTACCGTAACGGCGGTTTCCGTCCGTGGAGGAGGCGAATCCATGCGCTCCTGCCTGCTCTCCTGCCTCGTCGCCGGCCTGCTCGCCCACGGCGCCTCGGGTGCAACCCTCATCCGGATCGGCCAGCCCCATACCGCGGCCGAGCGGGACAGCCTCGACCGGTTGGGCGTCGAGGTTCTCCACGTCCCCTGGCTGTCGGCGCACGTGCAGGACCAGATCGACCAGGACTCCCTGCAAGCCGATATGCTGGTGCCGAAGTTCCTCCCCGACGACGAGGATCTCGCCGCCGGACTGCTGGACCGGGGCGGCCGGGTCTGGGTCGACCACAACATCGGGGTAGGCGGCGAGAACACCCTCGTCGGGCAGGTG
Source organism: Candidatus Latescibacterota bacterium (assembly GCA_964291625.2). Taxonomy (GTDB): domain Bacteria; phylum Latescibacterota; class UBA2968; order UBA8231; family UBA8231; genus UBA8231. Next base: position 3,403,916 of record OZ220089.1, read on the forward strand.
CTCATCGATCAGGACCCCACCACCGAATACGTGTGGGCCGAGATCGAGGCGGACCGGTTCGGGTTGAGGGGCTGGTGGGGCAAGGTCACCTTCGATCTCGGCGGACGGTTCCTGATCAAGGAGGTGCGGTTCCGGCCCGTCGAGGGCCGCACCGACCACTACCTGGATACCTTCGCCCTCGGTGTCAGCGACCTGGTCTTCAACACCTACCGGATCCCGTGGTTCAACCGCGAGCGGTGCGGGCCTCCCTGCGGCGAGCGCGAGGTGGCCTCCGTCAAGGAGAACTCCGAGCACGACATGCGCATCGTGCTGGACCCGCCGGTGACGACCGAGGCGATCCAGCTCCTCGTCACACGCACCTCGCCGAGGGAGCTCGGACTGGCCGACTTCGAGGTCTACGGCGGCGGCTACGTGACCGAGGCCGCGTACGAGTCGGAGGTCGTGGAGCTGCCGGACATCGCGAGCTGGGGGGAGATCCGCTGGTCGGGCCGTCAGGATCCACGCGCCCGCGTCCAGATCCGTTCGCGTCTGGGCAGCGACCGCCACCCGGAGATCTACTGGGAGTACCGTCCCGACCTGCTCGACAGGGTCGAGTACCTCGACGGCGGAGGCGAGCTCAGCGTGACGGAGTACAAGGCGCAGTACGACAAGCTCGCGGGCCACTTCAAGCCCCAGGACGAGGAGGACCGGGTGAGCTCCGACATCCAGAACTGGAGCTTCTGGTCCCGCATCTACTCCTTCGATGAGCCCGGGGTCGAGATCGTCTCTTCCGGTCCCCGCCAGTACTTCCAGGTCCGCGTCGACTTCTCCTCGAGCACGGTGGAGGACGGCGGCCGCATCGACTACATCGAGGCCATGGCGTCGAAACCGATGGCGCGCGAGCTGGTGGCCGAGATCTTCCCGGTGACGACCCGGGTCGGCGAGGTGACGCGGTTCACCTACTACGTGAAGCCCACGATCCGCGGCGGCGACGGCGGCTTCGACGGACTGGAGATCTCGACGCCCTTCACCGTCGTCTCGGTCGACTCGCTGCGCATCGACGCGGTGGACGAGCCCTTGACCTGGACCCGCACCGAGGAGGGCTTCGAGGTCCTTCTGCCGCGGCGGCTGGGGACGACGGACAGCGGGGCCCTCCTCGAGGTCGTCTTCACGGCCCCGGTCCTGCGCGAGGTGAGCACTCCTTTCGCCGGCCGCGTCTTCGACACCGAGAGGCCCCTGGAGGTGCGCCAGCAGGTCAGTCCCGGCGACGCCATCGCCGAAATCGACAGCGATCAGCTCACCGTGCAGGCCCCCCTGAGCGCCTCGCTCCTGTTCTCGCCGCGCTTCGAGCCGAATCCGTTCACGCCCAATGGCGACGGGGTCAACGATGTCGTGCACATCTCCTACAAGCTGCTGCGCCTGACCGCCGCCGTCCCCCTCTCGATCATGATCCACGATCTCTCGGGCCGCCTCGTGAAGCGGCTCTACTCGGGAGACGATTCCCTGGGCGAGTACGACCGTCCGTGGGATGGCCGGGACGAGGCGAACCAGCTCGTTCCCCCCGGCCTGTACCTCTGCCGGATCGAGGCCGACGCGGGGTCGAAGCGGGAGACGAGCATCGGCCTCGTCTCCGTAGCCTACTGACATGAGCGCGCCCCGAGTGCCGCCGCGTGTCCCGCGTCCGCCTTCGGTCCTGGCGGCGGTCCTGGTCCTGGCATTCTCCACGCCCGGAGGGGGACAGCAGGGCTACAGCCGCGAAGCGAACCGCGTGGTCATCGACACGCCCACCCAGTGGCAGGAGTGGCAGTCGGCCACGGCGGAGATCAGCGAATCCGGCGTGCGCCCCGGCTACATCCGCCGGAGCACCCGCCTGGAGGTCGACGGCGAGACGGTCGTCGTGCCCGGCGTCAACGCCTCCCTCGACGCGGCCGCCTTCGGCGGCGGTGTGAGGGCCGCGGGCTCGGGCGCGGCGAGCGCCGGCGCGCTGATGGACGGCCGCCTGGACACCTGGTGGGAGCCGGACCCGGACGATCCCGTGCGCGACTGGTGGGTGCAGCTCGACCTGGGCCGGACCGTGTCGGCCACCCGGATCGTCCTCAAGTTCGTCGACGCGGATCTGGGCGATCCCTTCCTCCACTTCAAGGTCACCACCTCCCAGGGGGAGCTCAATCTCGGCCTGCCGATCTACCGGACGCGCTACACGACCAACACGCCGGTGAAGGGCCAGCGGGTCTTCGAGATCGACCTGCGGACGCAGTCGCCGACGAAGTGGCCCGTCGTGTACGGCGACTTCACGGGGGACGTGATCAACCTCGTCGGCATCCAGGCCACCGACAGCGACTTCGGCAAGGCCCGCCAGGTCTCCGAGGCCGTCTGGGAGAGCCTGCCGCCCGACCAGCAGGGGGACGTGGAGTACTACCGGCTCGACGCCCGCGGCCGGGAGCGGCTCCTGGGCGGCAAGGAGGACTGGGACTCCCTGGAGGGCACCGGCCGCCAGGGGCCGGTGGTCCACTACCGCCGCGAGCGTCCCCGGCTGGCCGAGGTCGAGGTGTGGTCCATCGGCGACAACATCGGCACCGGGGTGCTGGAGCGGGGGGGGACTCTGACCAGCGTCGACGACACCGGGGCCGAGCCCGCCGTCGTGGACGGACACTTCTTCGGCGAGCAGGCCCACTGGAGCGCCCTCGGCGGCTTCAACCCCGACCAGGCCTCGGTATTCCAGTCGCAGGACCTGGAGCGCCAGCTCCTCATCGATCTGGGGGGCGCCTTCTTTCTCGACCACATCCGGGTCCTGCAGCGGAACCAGGGGTTCGGCCATGTCCTCGGCTTCCCCCAGTACCGGATCGAGCTCTCCGACGGCTCGCGGGTCGCCGGCGGCAGCCTCGCGTGGAAGACGGTGGGGTCGGCGGGCAATCTCGACAACAGCCACGAACCGACGAGCCAGACGTACAACGGCTTCGATTTCCCCCTCACCAAGGCGAAGTACTTCGCCTTCACCTACCCCCTCTTCGCCAAGCCGGCCGACTCGGGCACGCTCTCCTTCGGCCTGTCGGAGATCCAGTTCTTCGGGGAGGGCTACATGCCCGAGGTGGAGATCACCTCCGTCTTCGACGGGGATCTCCCCTTCATCGAGCTCGGCAGCCGCGCCCGGAACCTGACCACCGTCGAGTGGGACGCCGACCTGCCGCCGGGGACCGGACTCGTGCTGCAGACGCGCACCGGCGACACCGTCCTGGAGTCGACCCACTACCTGAAGAAGAGCGGCGAGCCGTACCCGGGGACCCTGGAGGAGGCGAAGAACAAGTGGGAGGAGGACAAGAAGTTCTTCGGCGACGCCGCCGTCGGGCCCATCGTCACCGAGAAGCTCCCCGGTCCCGACTGGAGCGGCTGGAGCCAGCCCTACGAGCGGTCCGGCGACCGGATCACCTCGCCCAGCCCGCGGCGCTACGTCGCCATCCGCGCCATCCTCCTCACCGATGAGCCTCGCGCGGCCCCCACCCTGCGCTCGGTGGCGCTGAACTTCGCGCGCCCCGTGGCCAGGAGCCTGGTGGCCGAGGTCCTGCCCGCCCGCCTGGAGGAGATCGGCAGCCGGCAGGCGTTCTCCTACATCCTGCGCTCGACCTTCGAGGGCGACAGCCGGGGCTTCGACGAGATCCTCCTCGAGGGCCCTCCGGGGCTGGAGATGGACCTCGACCGGGTGGTCGTCGAGGCCGGCGAGGAGCCGGCCCTCGCCTGGGAGGCCGCCGACGAGCGGCTCGAGGTGCTGAGGGACGGCTCCGACTCCCTGTGGGTCCGCCTGCCGGCGCCGGTCGAGGCCGGAGCCGGGGAGGCGCGGGTGGAGCTGCACTTCGAGTGCGTCCCCTACACCTACAACAGCTACTTCATCGGTTCCGTCGGGCACTCGGGCTTCGCCGGTTCCTGGCAGGGGGTCGAGGACGGCGACGCCAACGGCGTCACCGACAGCGAGACGACGATCGTCCTGGCCCTGCAGCGCGGCGACGTGCTGGGAGCGGTGGAGATCTCCAGCCCGGTGGTCACCCCCAACGGCGACGGCGCCAACGACGAGCTGGGGGCCCGCTTCACCCTGATGCGCATCAGCGCGCCGGCGCCGGCCGCGGTGGAGGTCTACGACCTGGGCGGCCGGCTGGTGAAGAGGCTGTGGGACGGGCCCCTCGCGGCGGGAGGCCACAGCGTCGCCTGGTCGGGCGTCGACGCCTCCGGGGCCTTCGTGCCGCCGGGGATCTACCTGTTGCGGATCGCCGTCGATCTCGACTCCGGTTCCGGCGGCAGCACCCGGGCCCACCGGCTCGTGCATGTCGCCTACTGACCGCGCCCGCATGGCGGCTCGGGCGGCATCGCTTCCGGCGGCCGTCGCGGCGGCCCTCGCCTTCGGGACCGCCGCGGGCCCCGCCGCCGCCGAGCTTGTCGTCGTCGGCGGCAGCGGCCCGGGCTCCCGCCCATGGGGCGAGAGCCAGTCGGTGGTCTCCGTCATCGACTTCGACACGCGTCCCGGCTTCATCCTGCCGGCCCGCAACGGTCCCGAGGACAACATCGCCCTGAGGCTGCTGCAGCGCGGCGGTCGGATCACCTCGCCGAATGCGCGGGTGGTCCTCGAGACATCGCAGAGCGCCGTGGACGAGCTGCTGAGCAAGATGGTGGACGGCGGCGGCGAGGCCTTCGTCATCCCCGGGGCGCAGACGAGGGGGATCATCTTCCGCGTCGACCTGGGGGAGCGGTTCGGCGTCAACCGGGTCCGGTTCTACCCGCGGCCCGGCTTCGAGGAGGCGTACCTGCGGGGCTACCGGCTGTCGCTCAACGACGGCAGCGAGGCCCAGACGACGATCTCGGGTGAGCCGAAGATGAGGGTCTTCAAGTCGGACGACCGCAACACGGACCCCGTCGTCGACATCCCCATCCCGCTGCAGTACGTGCGCTACATGGAGATTCAGCAGCTGGTGAGGGGGGCGTGGGAGATCGACGAGTTCGAAGTCTTCGGCGAGGGCTTCCCTTCCGCGGCGTCCTACCTGTCCCGGGTCTTCGACCAGGGACAGGCAGCCGTCTTCGGCAGCCTCTGGTGGTCGGAGGAGGCCATCGGTGAGCCGGCCAAGGTGAAGGCCACCCTGCGGACGCGCAGCGGCACGACGCCGGAGACCGGCGACAGCCTCGCCTGGAGCGGCTGGTCGCCTCCCTACCCGTCGGGGGCGTCCGCCGCCGTCGCCTCCCCGGCTCCCCGGAGATACTGGCAGTTCCACGTCCAGCTCGAGAGCACGGAGATCCTCTCGGCGGCGCTGGTCGACTCCATCGCCGTCGAGGTCTCTCCCGCCCTGGCCGATTCCCTGGTGGCGGAGGTGTGGCCCCGGGAGGCCGTCATCGGCCAGCCGACGGAGCTCACCTACTGGGTGCGCAGCTACAACAGCCGCGGCTTCGACCGGCTCGACATCGACACCCAGGCGCCGGTGGAGGTCATCCGGTCGGTGCAGATCGACGGCGGCGACGTGGCGTGGGAGAAGGCCGACATCGAGGGCGGGGTCCGGGTCGGATTCCCGAGGGTCACGGGCGACCGGGTGCTGCGAGTCGTCTTCGAGAGCATCGCCCTGCGCTACAAGACCGTCTTCAGCGGCAGGGCCTCGGACAGCGAGAGGCCGGGGGACCTGCCCCAGGAACTGGCGGCGGGAGAGACGGGCGCCGATGCCGACGCCGCGGGCGGCGGGCTGTCGGTCACCACCCGCTTCGCCGGCGACCTCGTCCACGCCGTCGAGGTCGATCCGGCGCCGTTCTCGCCCAATGGCGACGGTCTCAACGACGAGGCCACCATCACCTGGGACCTGACCAATCTGACGAGCCGCGTCCCCGTCTCGGCGGCGGTCTACGATCTGGCGGGACGGCGGCGGAAGCGGGTCTACTCCGGCCTCGACGGCAGCGGGCGCTACGACAGGGCCTGGGACGGGACCGACGACGCCGGAGAGAGGCTGCCGCCGGGGCTGTACGTGGTGCGCGTGGAGATCGAAGCGGACACGGGGACCGAGAGCCGGACGGCGATCGTGTCCGTCGTGTACTGAAGGGGGAATCGCAAGGATGGCTGGTCACGCAGTTCGGGTGAGAATGTGGGGAGCAGGGCCGCGGGTCATGGGCTGCGCCGCGGTCCTGGCGCTGATCCTGGTCTCTTCGCAGGCCGATGCGCAGGGGGCCGACCACCGGCTCACGGGTGCCCGTGTAGCCGGCAAGCTCACTTTCGAGCCCAGGGGGCCGGGCGTCCTCTTCGGGGCCCTCGACCCGGCGGTGAGGAAGTGGTACGTGCCGCAGGAGCTGTACCACGAGTACCGGTGGAGGTCGTGGGAGTACACCAACTACGCCAGGGAGATCTACCAGCGCTACGTGGGCACCAACCTGGAGGGCGACTACTTCTACGACCTCTACGGCACCTACGTCACCCGCGGCTGGCTGATCTACGACTGGAGCCAGACGCAGCCGCAGCAGGACGGCAGCAACGTCTGGAAGAGCGCCTACTACGGGGGCTTCTTCAACAACCTCGTCGTCGCCGCCGACCGCAAGGGGCAGAATCACCTGGCCATCACCATCGGCGACGAGATCCGCACCACCTTGACGCCCATGACGTTCTCCAAGCCGGCCTTCGACGGCATCCAGATCGACTACCAGTCCAACAAGTACGAGGTCACCGCCCTGCTGTCGCGCATCAGCTCCCCCGGTTCCGCCGGCCACCGCAACCCCTCCGTGCAGGAGACGACCACGTCGTCGACCCTCACCGGGGGCCGCGCCACCGCCCAGGTGGGCGACTTCGTGAAGGTGGGCGGCACCTACGCGAGCGCCCACAACTCCACCCAGCTCCTCGACGCCTTCGAGGGGAGCCCCCGCACCGGCTCGATCGTGGGAAGCCAGAACGCGCAGAACGTCACCCGGGTCCTGGTGCGGCTCTCGGACGATTCCCCGGAGGACGACGAAGGGGGGGTGAACCTCTTCGCCTGGGACGTGGTGATCAAGGCCGACGTCGAGCAGGTGGGCCCCGACGGCGAGCTGATCGTGGAGAGGGAGGTGGTGCGCGCCAGCGAGGCCGGCCTGATCCCGGCACCCGAGGGGGGGTTCCAGCGGTTGGGCTACGTCGAGGCCAGCGGCGCCGAGCAGATCGAGCTGATCTACGACTTCACCCTCGCCACCTACCACGGCCCCGACCCCTCGCAGATCCGCGAGCTCACCTTCGAACTGGCCGTTGCCAACGACTACCGGATCGAGATCACCTCGGACCGGCAGACCGACCGGCAGGGGACCCCCTTCTATCTCCTGGCGGCGCGGGCCGACGGCAACGTCCAGGACGGCTCCAACCTGAGCCTCCTGCAGATCCCGTACGGCCTGCCCACGGCGACGGAGATCTTCGGCTTCACCCTGGAGGTGCAGGACCTGGGGGGCTTCAAGCTCTACGGCGAGTGGGACCGGAGCATCAGCCACCGCAAGTACCCCAACCGCGCCCACACCCGCCACCTGGGCTCGGCCAGCGAAGGCGACGCCTGGATGGTGAACCTGTCGAAGATCGCCTACCCCTGGTTCGCCTTCGGCGAGGCCTACAGCATGGAGCACGACTACAACACGAGCGCCATCCTGGCCCGCGGCGGGCAGAGCATCGACTACTCCGACAAGGGCCAGTTCTACTACGAGCTGGTGGAGGACAACGACGACCAGGACCGCTTCCCCGACTGGCAGCGGATCTTCGACAACGCCGACTTCGAGATCTTCCCGGGGTACGACGAGAACGTCGACTTCGTCTCCGACTTCAACCAGAACTCCACCCGCGACCTGCCGAACCTGGTGCCCGACTACGAGGAACCCTTCCTGCGCTTCACCACGGACCGGCCCGAGTTCCTCTTCGGCGTCGACATGAACAACAACCTGTGGGTCGACCGCTTCGAGAACGACGACGAGCCCGACTTCCCCTACGGGCGGGACCTGCGCGGATACAACGTCTACGGCGGCGTCGACGTGATCCCCAGGGTCCGGCTCACCCTCGGCCGCACCGACGAGAGCCTCATCGCCGGCGACGGCCGCAACACCACGAACTACCTGCTCTTCACCGTGGAGCAGGACTACGCCGGCCTCGGCGAGATCCGGTTCTTCGAGAGCTTCCGCGTCGCCGAGGACGACATCGCCGACGACCTGCGCCAGTGGTCGGAGGTCGACCGCGGCAACGTGCCCACCCTCGATCCCCTGGCGGCGCGGGACACCTGGATCAACTCGACCTTCCTCGGCTTCGACTACACCGGCATCGACGACCTGACCCTGACGACGAAGGCCAAGTACGACCGCTGGCACCAGCGGCAGGAGCAGCCGGACCTGCGGGAGGACTCCTACTTCCTCGGCCTGATCAACAAGATCGATCACGAGCGCCAGGTGGCGCAGGTCATCCTCCAGCCGCGGTTGAAGAACGAGCTGCGCCTGGAGGCCCCGCCCCTGAAGTCCGGCGCCAGGCGCCGCGAGGACACGCTGCTGTTGTCCCTGCTGGCGCGTTGGCCCCTGCTCGACGCGTCGTCCATGGAGGTGGGCGTGGAGTACACGATCTTCAACCAGTTGCGCGAGTCCGAGACCGCGGTCCGGGAGGGACTCCTCGACGACTTCACCGAGGTCGTGGCGGCGGTGCAGTACTCGACCTCCCCCTCTTACCAGGGGTACAAGCTGCACACCAAGTTGGGTCTGCGGCTGACGCGGCGAGAGATCGGCGGCGAGACGGAGTCCGGCAAGGTGGCCTTCGCCACCGTGTACGCCGGTCTGCGATAGGCAAACAGGAAAGGAGGGTAGAATGGAGATCGGCCGGGGTCGTCCCCGGGTGGCGGGGCCTCTGTGCGTTCTGGGGGCGGCGGCCATCCTGTGGAGCGGCTGTGCGCGGGAAGAGCGCGGGGTGGTGGCGGTGGTGGGAGACAAGGCGATCACCGCCCAGGACGTGCGGGACCTCGGGGCCCGCCTGGCCGGGGAGTCGGGCGAGGCCGCTTCGCCGGACCGGGTGATGGAGCACCTGCAGGCCCTCGTCGACAGGGAGCTGCTGCTGCTGGAGGCGGAGAAGGAGCGCATCGAGGAGAGCCCCTTCTACGTGCGCCGCATGGGACGCCTGCGGCGGGACAAGCTCGTGGGCACCCTCGAGGCCCGCACTCTCGCCGTCACCGTCGGCGACGACGAGGTGGGCCGCTACATCCGGGAACAGGGTTACGACCGCGCCATCCAGACGGCGGACATCATGGTCCCGGACCTGGAAACGGCGGAGCACGTCCTGGAGCTGATCGAGCAGGGGGCCGACTTCGCCGACGCCGCCCGCAGGTGGTCGGCCAACCGGGAGACCGCTCCCCAGGGAGGGGACATGGGCCGGTTCGTGACTCGGCACCAGATGGTCCCGGCTCTCGGCGAGAAGCTCTTCACCCTGCCCGTGGGGGCGATCTCGCCTCCGGTTCAGGTAGGCCGGTGGCATTCGATCTTCAAGGTCCTGGCCGAGTCCTCCATCGAGCTGACGCCGCAGCAGCGGCAGGCGGTGACGGCGGAACTGGAGCGCCGGAAGCTGCAGGCGGCGAGGGACTCCCTGGTGGCCGTCCTGCGGCGGGAGTACCGCCTGGAGCGGGATGCAGAAGGCCTGGCCGCCTTCGTCGAAGCCCTGGGCGGCGGCGACGAGCCCGCCCCCGACCTGGTACTCTACCGCTACGACGGCGGCGAGATCGAGGCCGCCGAGGTCGTCGAGAAGGCCCGGAGCATCCGGGGCGACATCCTGGCTGACGTCGTCGACGCCGGGGGACTGACGGCCGTCGTCGATCGCTGGGTCGTGCCCGAGGTGGTGCTGGTGGAGGCCGCCCGGCGCGAGGGGATCGACGCCGAGGAGGAGATCGTCCGGTGGCTGGCGGAGATGGAGCAGCAGACGCTGATCACCGGACTCCGGGGACAGGTCCTGCAGCAGCGGGCCAACGTCACCGACGACGAGGTGCGCGAGTACTTCGAGGCCAACCGCGGCGAGTTCCTGCACCCGGAGCAGATCGAGCTGGAGGAGATCCTGGTGGAGTCCGAGTCCGAGGCGGCGGAGCTGCGGCGCCGGATCGAGGCGGGCGCCGACTTCGGGGCCCTGGCGCGGTCGCGCTCGCTGCGCTCGCCGGAGATCCGCGACGAGAGCGGGCGGTTCCACATGCACCGGTACGAGTCGCCGAGGTTCGGCGGTCTCGTGGAAGCCGTTGTCGACGCCGAGGCCGGCGAGTTGACCGGACCGGTGGAAGTGGAGGAGGGCTTCACCCTCTTCCGCATCCTGTCGCGGGAGCGGCGCCAGGAGACCTGGGAGGAAGCCAGGGCGCGGGCCACCTCCAAGCTGCGGCGCCAGCGGCAGCGCCAGGCCTTCAACGACTACATGCGGGAACTGCGGGAACGCTACGACTCGCAGGTCGAGATCCGCCGCGGCGCCCTCGAGGCGGCCTTCGGGGCGGCCCCTCAGTCGGGCTGAGCGCCGCTGCCCTCGCGGACCACGAGGACCTGGTTCGCCTCCAGGCCGTGCCAGGTCTCGACGAGCCCGTTGGGCCAGGTGACGCGCACCTCGTCGACGCCGGCGGCCTCGCCGAGGCCGAAGTGCAGGCGAGGGTCGCTGCTCGACAGGTAGCTCGACCCGCTGGCCACCTCCCGAACCTGGATCCGCTCCCCGCAGCGGACTCCCACCCGGGCGCCGACGCCGTCCCGGTTGCTCGCCGTGCCGACGGTGCGCACCTGCAGCCAGTTGGCCCGGTTGCCGCCGTCGTTGCGCAGCAGCGTCGGCGCCTCGTTCAGGTTGAGGACGAGGATGTCCACGTCGCCGTCGTCGTCGTAGTCGCCGAAGGCGGCTCCCCGGCTCACCTTCTCGATCCGAAGGCCGGGTCCGGCGGCCAGGGAGACCTCGTTGAAGGTGCCGTCGCCCAGGCTCTCGAAGAGCTGGTTCCGCTGGGCATAGGCCACCCCCAGGTTGGCCCTGTCCACCTGGGGGAAGATGTGGCCGTTGGCGACGAAGAGATCCTGGTCGCCGTCGTTGTCGTAGTCGAAGAACCCGGTCCCCCACGCCAGGAAGGGGAAGCTCTCGAGGCCGACCCGCGCCGCGAAGGTGACGTCCGAGAAGACCTCGCCGCCGCCGTCGTTGCGGTAGAGGGTGTTGGTCTCCTCCCAGAAGTTGGTCACCAGGATGTCGGCGTCCTCGTCGTTGTCGTAGTCGCCCAGGGCGATGCCCATCGACCCCTGGGCCTCCCCGGACTCGCCGTAGGCGACACCCGCCATCCAGCCCAGCTCCTCGAAGGTGCCGTCGCCCTGGTTCCGGTAGAGGTAGTTGGGGCCCGTGTCGTTGGCCACGTACAGGTCGGCATGGCCGTCGTCGTCGAGGTCGCCGGCGACGACGCCGAGCCCGTAGAGCCGTTCCTCGTCGACCACGTTGGCCGCCGCGGTGGCATCGGTGAAGAGGCCGTCCCCCTCGTTGCGGTAGAAGACGTCCGGCTCGCCCCGCAGCCCCCGCGGCCCGAAGTGGACGGTCAGGCCGCGCCAGGTGTGGCGCCGCTCCGGCGTCGTCGCCAGGAAGTGGCGGAAGTCGACGTAGTTGGCCACGTAGAGGTCGAGATCCCCGTCGCGGTCGGAGTCGAAGAAGGCGCAGCCGGTGCCGAAGCCCTCGTCGCCGACGCCGGCGCGGGCCGTGACGTCGGCGAAGCCCCCGCCCTCGTTCCGGTAGAGGACGTTGCGGCCGTAGTTGGTGATGTAGATGTCCGGATCGCCGTCGTTGTCGTGGTCGGCGACGGCGACGCCCATCCCCCAGCCCGGGTCCCCGAGACCGGCGGCTTCGGTGGCGTCGGCGAAGGCGGCCCGGTCGTTGCGGTAGAGGGCGTTGCGCGGGCCCCCGCCGTCGGGGAACCCGCCGATGCGCGAGCCGTTGAGGACGTAGAGGTCGAGATCGCCGTCGCTGTCGTGGTCGACGAAGGCGACGCCGCCCATCATCGTGTCGACGAGGTACTCCTGCTCCTCCTCGCCGGAGACGTTGAGGAGGGTGACGCCCACGTCGGCGGCCACATCCGTGAACTGCACGGGGGCCGCCGCGGTCTCGGCGGCGGTCGCGGCAGCCCCGGGCCCTAGGGCCGGCAGCAGCACCAGGGGCAGGAAGGTCCTCCGGAGGGACCCGCAGCCGCTCACGGACTGCGCTCGGCCAGTCTCCTGGCGATGGCGAGCTGCCTGCGGGCGTCCTCGTAGCGGCCCACCTTCCTGTAGGTCTCCCCGAGGTCGCGGTGATAGCGGGCGTTCGTCGGCTCCAGGGCGATGGCGAGCTTGTGCTCGTGGATCGCCTGCAGGTGCCGGCCCCGCCGGGAGTACTGCACGGCCAGCTCGGCGTGGAACTTCGGGTTGTCCGGAGACATGGAGACGCTGCGCTCGAGATCGTCGAGGCTCTCCCGGCTCTGCTCGCGGAAGACGGCCATCGCCTGCCGGCTCTCCTCGCGCCGGCCTTGTTGCATCAAGGCCCTGGCCAGACCGTAGTGGGCCTCCGTGTTGTAGGGGTCGAGGTCGATGGCCCTGCGGAACTCCGGGATCGCCAGACCGTGGCTGTCGGCGCGGGCATGGGCGGCGCCCAGGGCGTAGCGGAAGAGGGAGCTCTCCGGCTCGAGCCGGACCGCCTGCCGCAGCTGGGCGATGCCCTCCTCGTGCCGCGCCTCCCGGGAGTAGATGCCGCCCAGACGAAAGCGTGTGTACGCCAGGTCCGGGTCGACGGCCAGGGCCCGCTCGTACTGGGCCGCCGCCTGGCCGTACTCCCGCTGCCGCTCGTAGGCCATGCCGAGGCTGTGCTGAAAGCCGCCGTGGCCGGGGGCCAGCTCGGCCGCCCTGCGATGGGCCGCGACGGAGGCGGCGAGCAGGTCCTGGTCCGCCATCGCCGTCCCCAGCGGGGCGTGGGCCTGCTCGGCGTAGACCCGGCCCAGCTGGTGGTGGACGGCGGCCCTCCGCGGGTCGAGGCGGAGGCTCGCCTGCAGGGCCTCCGCCGCCTCCGACAGCTTCCCCACGGCCATCCGCGCCGTGGCGAGGAGGTAGTGCACGGAGGGCTCCTCGGGAATCAGCCCGGCCGCCCTCTGCAGGGCGGCGATCGCCTTTCCGTACTCCTGCTCTTCCAGGTAGATGCCGCCGAGGCGGTAGAGGGAGGGGGGGTAGTTCGGGTTGATGCGGTGGGCGGTCTCGAAGTGGCGCAACGCCGCCGCGCGGTCGCCGCGCGCGTGGATCATGCCGAGGCCGTGATGGGCGAGGTAGTAGCCCGGGTCGGCGGCGATCGCCTTCCGGAAGGCCTCCTCGGCCCGGGCCGGGTCCTGACGGATCAGGAACAGCTTGCCGAGCTTGTAGAGGGACGGGACGTGACCGGCATCGAGGCTCAGGGCCCGCTCCAGGGCCCGCCGGGCCTCGGGGAAGCGGCGCTGCAGGGAGTAGACGAAGCCGAGGCCGTCGAGGGCCCGGACATGGGTGGAGTCCAGCGCCACGGCCTTCCGGTAGCTCACCTCGGCGCAGGCGTAGTCGCCGCCGCCGGCGCAGCGCCGGCCGTGCTGGTAGAGGGACTCGGCGCTGCCCGGCTCCGGCGCCTCCTGGGCCGCGAGGCGGGGCGTCGCCCCGGCGAGGACGGCGGCGCAGGCGTAGACGGCCGCGTGCCGCGGGCGGAACAGGCGCAGGCCGGGGTTCACGCCGCCCGCACCGGCACCCGGTGGATGATGCGGCCCGGGCAGCCCTCGAGGGTCCTCCCGGCGGACCAGCCTCCGGGCCGGCATCGCCGACTTCGATTCGTCTTGCACCAGGCTCCTTGGGACGGTGGTGTGTAGTGTACGGGCACGGTTACCATATGGGCCGAGCCGGACTCTCGGGGTCCGGTAAGGCACAGGGCATGGCATCTCTCGGGGCAGCGGCCCTGCACCATCTTCGCGGAATCTACGATAAGGAAGCCGGCCCTCACGAGCTTGTCCCTGTGACCGAAGACCGGCCGGGCGGAGTCCCGTTGAGGACCATGGATACCCGATGACGTCACCTCCGCGGAGGGACCGTGGGCAGGCGCGGGACCTTCGGGGGGTCCCGGTGCGGGGTCTCCTCATCGGGGCCGTGCTGTCCCTGGTGCTCAACGTCTGCGACACCTACGCGACGAACGCGATCCAGGGGTCGTACCTGACCCTCAACTTCAGCACCCCCGCCGCCCTCTTCTTCTTCTTCTTCCTCGTCCTGGCCAGCGGCGCCGTCGGCCTCCTGCACCGGTGGCTGGAGCTGACCCGGGCCGAGCTGATCACGATCTACGTCATGCTGCTGGTGGCCTGCTGCATTCCGGGCATGGGCTTCACCCAGTTCATCATCCCCTGCCTGCTCGGCTCGACGTACTACGCCACGCCGGAGAACAACTGGGACGAGCTCTACAACCAGTACATCCCCGAGTGGATGATCCCCCGGGGGCCGAACGTGGCCCGCTACTTCTTCGAGGGGCTGCCCGAGGGCGGCTCGATTCCGTGGGGCGCCTGGGTGGTGCCCCTGGGCCTGTGGTTCGGCTTCTTCCTGGCCCTCGGCTTTGCCATGATCTGCGCCATGGTCATCCTGCGCCGGCAGTGGGTCGACCACGAGCGGCTCACCTACGCGCTGGTGCAGGTGCCGATGGAGATGATCCAGCGGGAGGAAGGCGGCGCCGTGGGCCGCGCCTTCTTCACCAACAAGACGATGTGGCTGGGCTTCGCCGTCTCCTTTCTGCTGCTGAGCGTCAACGGGCTCCACTCCTACTTTCCGGAGATCCCCCGCCTCGAGCGCATCGCCGTGCTGCCCGCCTTCGGCAACACCTGGTTCCTCTTCTGGTTCAGCCCGCCGTGGACGGGGTTCTTCTACTTCGTCAGCCTCGACATCTCGGCCTCGATCTGGGTCTTCTACCTCCTCGTCCGGCTGCAGCGGGGGGTCCTGAACGTCCTCGGCGTGCACAGCACGCAGCGGATCGACTTCTACTCCGGGACGGACCCCATCCTCGCCCACCAGGGTCTCGGGGCGGTGATCGTCTTCGTCCTCGTCGGTCTGTGGGTGGCGCGCCGGCACCTGCGCCAGGTGGCGGCCAAGGCCCTGCGCGGGGCCCGCGAGGTCGACGACAGCAACGAGATCCTCACCTACCGGCAGGCTTTCTTCGGGTTGATCGCCGGCCTGCTGATCGTCGCCGCCTGGCTGTCGGCGATCGGCCTTCCCTTCGCGGTGGCCCTGCTCTTCGTCTTCGGCGCCATGGTCCTCTTCCTGGCTCTCACGCGGGTCGTGGCCGAGGGCGGCATCCCGGCGATGCGTCCCCCCCTGATGACCTCGACCTTCGTGATCTCCACGGTGGGCACCTCGGCCATCGGCGCCCAGGGCCTGGTGGCCCTCGGCTTCTCCTACGGCTGGCACTCCGAGATCCGCTCCTTCGTCATGTCCTCGGTCGCCAACGGCCTCAAGATGAGCGAGCTGATCCGCGGCCCGAAACGCCGCCTGTTCTGGGCCATCGTCGTCGCCATCCTCGTCAGCCTGGCGGGTTCCTCCTACGTCACCCTGGTCATGGCCTACGAGCACGGCGGCATCAACCTCAACCCCCTGTTCTTCTCATGGCAGTCGACCCACTTCGGACCCAGGGACATGGCCCCGCGCATCGCGGGCGCGCCCGAAGGCCCGCGCTGGGACGCCGTGCAGTACATGCTCATCGGGGGAGGGGTGATGTCGGCCCTCATGTGGGTGCGCCACCACTTCGTGTGGTGGCCGCTGAACCCCCTGGGGTTCACGATCGCCGCCAACTGGAAGACCGACCACATCTTCTGCAGCGCCCTGATCGCCTGGTGCCTGAAGCTGCTGATCCTGCGCTACGGCGGGGTGCGCCTCTACCGCAGCCTGCGGCCCTTCTTCCTGGGCCTGATCCTCGGCGAGATCGTCGGCGCCGGCGTGTTCCTGGTGATCGACTACCTCACCGGCACCACGGGCAGCTTCCTGACACAGATCTGAAGGCGGGCGCCCGGGTCAGGACGGGTTCGCCGGCAAGGCAACGCCGGGCCGTCCGGGACTCGCTTGTGGCCGCCGGCGGGACGGGGTCCCGGGAGAGGAGGGTACTGGCGAAGGGGGCCGCACGCCGCCGGCGGGACGGGCGCGGGCCGGGGGTCAGGCCACCCGCACCGGCACCCGGTGGACGACGTTGCCGAGGTAGCCCTTGGGGTTCCAGGGCTGGCGGAAGGGCTGGGCGTTGTCCGCCTCGTCGAAGGCGCGGGCCCAGATCTCGTAGTAGCCCCGGGCGGCGAGGATCAGCTCGGCCGACCAGCCGTACCAGGCGTAGCGGTTGGCCGGCGGGGTCAGCCGCGTCTCCTGCCAGTGGACGCCGAAGTCCGTCGAGACCAGGACCCTGGCCACCTGGCCCTCGCCGGCCCAGGCGTGTCCCCTGACCCGCAGCGGAACGCCCCGCTGCACCTCGGCCTCGGGCGCGGGAGCGGTGATGAGGGACTTGACCACCCACGAGGTGGCGATGGCCATGTCCGACTCCGGCGGCTGTTGGCCGGGCGCGACGGGATAGGCGGGCACCCGGTAGGAGTAGCCGCTCATGTGACGCGAGTCGTGGACGGTGTCGCGCACCTGGATGCGGTGGAGCCACTTCTGCATGGAGCTGCCGATCCAGCCCGGGACCAGCAGGCGCGCCGGGAAGCCGTGGGCCGCCGGCAGGGGCTCGCCGTTCATCTTGAGGGCGATGAGGGTGTGCTCGTCCATCGCCTTGGCCACCGGGATGCCCCGGGAGAACACCGGCCGGTCCTCGCCGTGGTTGCCGAGGTACACGGCCTTCTCCGCCAGGCCGGCGGCCTGCAGCACGTCGCGCAGGCGCACGCCCGTCCACTCGCTGCAGGCCACGGCGCCGCGGACCCACTGGGTGCCGCCCACGGCGGGAGCGAAGAGGCTGCGGCCGTTGCCCGCGCACTCGACCACCAGCCGGCGGGTGACCTGGGGCAGGCGGCCCAGGTCGTCGTAGGAGAAGGCGCGCGGCGTGCGGACCTCGCCGTCGACGGTCAGCTTCCAGTCCTGCAGGTCGCGGCTGCGGGCGCGCTCGGGGATGCCGCCGTTGTTGCGCACGAAGTGGCGGCTCGTGGGGGTCACCGCGTCGTCGAGCAGGTGCGGGGGGAACTCGCCGTTGAAGGGCTCCTCGGAGTGGACGATCATCCCCGGCTTGGGCAGCCCGTCTCCGGCCGTCACCGCCCAGGCCCCCGGGATGAGCCCGCGGCCGAAGAGGCCCCTCGCCGCCGCGTCGGGGCCGGCGCCGAGGACGCCGAGCCCGGCCAGCGCCGCTCCCTTCCCCACGGACGACAGGAACCCGCGCCGCGAGGTCATGCGGTCGAAGCGGTCCAGCGCCTCCCCGCGGGCCCCGTTCTCCTCCAGCAGGTGGCGCAGCCTCTCCGGTTCCAGCGCGTGGTTCGATTCGGGCATGGGGTCTGCTGGCGGCTGCGGCCGTTACCCGTAGTGGAAGAGCACGCCCAGGGCCGAGCCCAGGTCGTCGACGAGCAGGTCGAAGGCCTGCTTCGCCTCCTGCAGGGGGAAGCGGTGGGTGATCATGTCCTCGGTGGCCAGGTGGCCCTCCGCCAGGAAGCGCGCCGCGTCCCGGCTGTACTCGCCCCGGGGCTTATCGCTGCGGATGCCGCCGACCACGAGCTTGCCCATGACGCGGCTGGCGTCGAGGGGGAGGGGCTGGCGGTGGTAGAGGCCGACGAGCTGGATCACGCCGCCGCCGGCGCACATCTCCTGGGCCTGGGCGAAGGACTGGACCCCGGCGGCGCCGCCGACGCAGTCGATGACCACCTGCGCTCCCCCGGGGCAGAGCCGCCGGACCGCCTCCACCGGGTCCTCCCGCGAGCAGTCCACCACGTCGTCGGCGAAGCGGGCGGCCAGCCGGCAGCGGCGCTCCAGTCCGTCCACGGCCACCAGCCGGCCCGTCTCCCGCTGGCGCACCACCTGCAGCAGGATGCTGCCCACCAGCCCCTGGCCGAGGATGACGACGCTGTCCCGCGGGCCGATCATGGCGCTGTCGGCCCAGGCGAGGCTGCTCGTGGTCAGGGGCAGGAAGGTGGCGGCCTCGAAGCCGACCTCGTCCGGCAGGGGCACGACCCGGGGCCGCGAGGCCTGGCCGATGGCGTACTCGGCGTGGGGGGCGGAGACGACGACCCGGTCCCCGGGGCGGGGATCGTCGACCCCCGGTCCCGCCTCGGCGACGACGCCGGCGGCGGAGTAGCCCATGCGCGACGGGTCGACGGCGGTCTCGCTCAGGTAGCGGCCGCCGATCTCGGAGCCGCGGCTGATCAGGGACGCCTCCAGGCGCACGAGGACCTCGCCCTCGGCGGGGCGCGGGACCTCGACGCGCTCGACGACGACGTTGCCGACGCCGTCGTGCTTGGCGGCTCGCAGCATGGTGGCCATGGCCGCCAAAGGTAGGGCGGGAAGAGGCGCGGCGGCCACCGGCGGTACGGCGGGGCTGGCGCCGAGCGGGAGCGGGGACGAGTCTTTGCGCCATGAAGGTCCTGATCACCGGCATGAGCGGCCTCATCGGCGGCGCCGTGCGGCGGCAGCTGGAGGGCCGCTTCGAGCTGTCGGCCCTGAACCGCCGCCCCGTGGAGGGAGTCCCCTGCCACCGGGCGGACATCGCCGATCTCGAGGCGATCCGCCCCGCCTTCGAGGGCGTGGACGCGGTCGTCCACCTGGCGGCGGCGATCCGCGGCGACTGGGAGACCCTGCTGCGCAACAACGTGGTGGGCACGCGCAACGTGCTGGAGGCGTCGTGCCAGGCGGGGGTGTCCCGCGTGGTCTACGCCAGCAGCGGCTCGGTGGTCTCGGGCTGGGAGCGGGAGGAGCCGTACAAGAGCCTGGTCTCAGCGGATCCCGCCGACGTCCCCGCCTCCTGGGAGATGCTCACCCACGAGACCCCGCTGCGGCCGGCGGGCCTCTACGGCTGCACCAAGGCCTGGGGCGAGGCCCTGGCCCGGCACTACTCGGACTCCACCGGGCTCTCGGTGATCTGCCTGCGCATCGGCGCCGTCCGCCCCGAGGACCGGCCCCTGGAGCGGCGCGACGAGTCCGTGTACTGCAGCCAGGCCAACGTGGCCCTCCTCGTCGAGCGCTGCGTCACGGCGCCGGCGGAGGTCGGCTTCGACGTGTTCTACGCGGTCTCCGACAATCGGCTCAGCTACCGCGACACCGAGCACGCCCGCCGGGTCCTGGGCCACGAGCCGCTGGGCTCCGCCGATTGCCCACCGGAAAGCCCGCCCGTACCGTAGTGAGAAAGGAAGGAGAGAGGATGATCGACAAGATCGAGATCCAGTACTGCAGCTCCTGAGGCTACGAACCCCAGGCCGTCGGTCTGACGGCCGCAATCCTGAAGCACAAGAAGCTCGACCTCGGCCAGCTCGTGCTCCTGCCGTCCCACGGCGGGCGCTTCGAGGTCACGGTTGACGGCGAGCTGATCTTCTCCAAGCTAGCCGAGGGGCGTTTCCCCGAGGAGAGGGAGATCCTCGAGAAGATCTAGCTTCGGGGAGATCCGCAAAGAGAGCCCGCCCGCGGTCCGGTGCATGTCGCCGGTTCCGCGGGCGGGCTCTTCTGGTTCTGGTGGGTTACAGCAGCTTGACCAGCGCCGCAACCGCGACGACGGCAACGACGAGCATGCCGCCCATCATGCCCAGCCGGATGATCAGCCGCTGTTCCAGGCGTTCCAGGTCGTCCTTGGTCGCCAGCCGCTCGTCGATGAGCCTGGCCTGTTCGTCGGCCAGCGCTTCGGCCTGTTCTTCGGGCATCCCGACGCCTGTCAGGCGCTTCACGAAGGCGTGCGTATCGAAGACGATGCTGGCCATAGCTCAACGAGAAGGTTCAACGGCGTCGGCGCAATGGAGCGGGCGGGTCGGTTGTGGCGGGAATGTGTGGGAATCGAACCCACCCGGCGCGGGAGACCGCGCCGCAACGGATTTGAAGTCCGCGAGGGCCACCAGAGCCCCAGCCATTCCCTTCCGGCGGTGTCAGGTCAATCTCCGGCGGGGTTTCCGCCACTGTCAACCGCGCCGGGGACGAGGCGGCGGAGGGCGTCTTCCCGTTGGGTCAGGCCCTTGCCGTCGAAGTAGTTGAGCAGGGGCAGGGCGAAGCGCCGCGTGGTATCCACCAGCTCGCGGAAGCCGGCGACCTCGATCTGCCCGTGCTCCCGCAGGTAGGCGACGAGGTCCGACTCGATCCGCTCCAGCACCCCGGCGTCGAAGAGGAGGCCGTCCCGCAGCCGCACGAGGTCGCCGCGCTCCTGCATGACGGCGACCACGGCCTCCACCTCCGCCGCCGGCCGGCCCAGCCTCCCGGGCAGCTCCCCCTCGTCCGGAGGCCGGGCGCCGCCGTCCCGCAGGGCCTGGCCGATCGCCTGCCGCAGCGCCTCCTGCTCAGCCGTCAGCTCGACCCGGTGCCCGGGCAGGGACAGCCGCCCGGCCTCCAGGCGCACCCGGCCGACCGCGGCCAGGGACTCCGCCACCGCCTGGAAGACGGCGGCCTCGGGATCGCCGCCGGTGCGCCGGTTCAGCTCCTCCCGGGATACCGCCGGCTGCAGGGGCTGCTCCTCGTGGAATGCGGCCAGCGCCGCCAGGATCTCCTCCCCCAGGCGCTCCCAGGCGCCGACGTGCACGAAGCGCCGCCGGCCCGCCTGCTCGAAGTCGACGCAGGCGCCGCGGTCGCGCAGCTCCCTCAGCCTCGCCTCCACCTCGGCGACGCTCCTTCCCAGAACAGGGGCGAGGTCCGACCCCGAGTTGCTGCCGGCGCCGGCGTCGAGCAACAGGGACTCCAGGACCGCCCCGGGATCCTCCGTCTGCAGGCGCCGCAGCTGCTCCAGCACCTCGGGGCGCCGCCGCCGCTGTGGTCGCGCCCGGGGATGGAGGACGGAGCCGCCGGCGATGGTGCGGGCCGGCGAGTAGCGGCGCGCCACGAAGCGGTCCCCGTGGGCGGCCACCCCCGGCCTCTCCAGCCGGAGCTGCACGAAGCCGCTCTCGCCGGGGGCCAGGACGTCGGCGTCGAGCAGCACCACCCGCCCCAGGACCTCCCCCGGCCCCAGGTGGAGGCGCAGGCGGTCCCGGTGCTTCAGGACCGCCGGGGCGTCGGGGAGCATCCGCAGGTGGGCGTCGATCAGGCTCGTGGCCTCGAAGAACCCCGGCTCGGCCAGGGTGTCGCCGCGGGCGACGTCGTCGACGTCGACGTCGGACAGGTTCACGGCGGCGCGGTCCCCGGGCCCCGCCGCGGCCACGTCGCGGCCGTGGATCTGCACCCCCCGCACGCGCACCGGACGGCCCCGCGGCTGCAGGACCAGCTCGTCCCGGGGCCGCACCGAGCCGGCCAGGACGGTGCCGGTCACCACCGTGCCGAAGCCGCTCATGGAGAAGGCGCGGTCCACGGGCAGGCGCAGGGCGCCCCGGTCGGGGCGTTCCCCGACGCCGGCGACGCGCGCCTCCAGCAGCTCCCGCAGGCGGTCGATCCCGTCGCCGGTCACCGAGGAGACGGGGAGGATCTCGGCCGTCTCGAGGAAGGTGCCGGCGAGCAGCTCGCGCAGGTCCTCGACGACCATCTCCACCCACTCCGGCTCCACCAGGTCGGTCTTGGTGAGGGCCACGATCCCGTCGCTCACCCCGAGGAGGCGGAGGATGGCGAGGTGCTCCCGCGTCTGGGGCATGACGCCGTCGTCGGCGGCGACCACGAAGAGGGCGAGGTCGACGGAGCTGACGCCGGCCACCGCGTTCTTGACGAAGCGCTCGTGGCCGGGCACGTCGATGAGGGTGACGCCCTCCCTCCAGTAGGCGAAGCCCACGTCGATGGTCAGCCCCCGGGCCCGCTCCTGCGGGTGGGTGTCGGTCTCGATGCCGGTGAGGGCCTTCACCAGGGCGGTCTTGCCGTGGTCGATGTGGCCCGCCGTGCCGATGATGACGTGGCGGTCCTCGGTCACGGCGGGACCGAGGCGCGGCGCAGGGCCGCCTCGAGGATGGCGATCTCGGCGGCGGCGACGGTGCGCAGGTCGAGGTGCAGGCGGTCGCCGCGCACGTACCCGAGGACCGGCGGGTCGTGCCGCCGCAGGCGCGCCGCCAGCTCCTCCACCGCAAGGGCCGGGGCTTCACGGCGAGGGCGGCGCTCGGGATCTCCTCCAGGGGCAGGGAGCCGCTGCCGGCCTGGGCCCGCGAGTCGATCACCTCGATGAGCCAGCCCGCCTCCCGGAGATCGGTTAGACGGCCGCGCAGGCGGCCCCCGCGGCGCTTGAGGGTGGACACCGGCACGGTGAGCCGGCTGAGCACCGGGTGCTCGGCCAGCAGCCGCGAGCGGTCGAGATAGAGGCGCAGGGTGGCCTCCAGGGCCGCGTAGGTCAGCTTGCCGCAGCGCAGGGCCCGCATCAGCGGGTTGGTGCGGATGCGGTCGACGCTCTCCCGGCGGCCGACGATCAGACCGGCCTGGGGGCCGCCGAGGACCTTGTCGCCGCTGAAGGTCACCACGTCGGCGCCGGCGCTCACGCTGTCGGCCACCAGCGGCTCGGCGGGCAGGCCGAGTGCCGCCAGGTCGATGAGGGCGCCGCCGCCGAGGTCCCGCGCCACCGGCAGGCCGCGCCGGCGGCCGAGGGCGGCCAGATCCTCCAGGGGCACGGAGGCGGTGAACCCGAGGACGCGGTAGTTGCTGGTGTGGGCGTCGAGGAGCAGCCCCGTGCCCTCGCCGATCGCCGCCTCGTAGTCGGAGAGGTGGGTGCGGTTGGTGGTGCCCACCTCCACGGGGACCGCGCCGCTGCGCTCCATCACGTCGGGCAGGCGGAAGGAGCCGCCGATCTCGATCAGCTGGCCCCGGGAGACCACGACCTCGCGGCCCAGGGCGAGGCTGTTGAGGGTGATCAGCACCGCGGCGGCGTTGTTGTTGACCACGGCCGCCGCCTCGGCGCCGGTCAGCTCGCAGAGCAGCTCCTCGACGATGCGGTGGCGGCTGCCGCGCCCGCCGGTCTCCAGGTCGATCTCCAGGCCGCAGTAGCCGGAGGCGGTCTCGGCGATGCGGCGGAGGGCGTCTGCGGTCAGGGGGGCGCGGCCGAGGTTGGTGTGCAGGACGATGCCGGTGGCGTTGACCACCGCGCCGAGGCGGGGGGCGAGCTTGCGGTCGAGGCCCTCGCGGACGGCGGCCACGGCGAGCTCGATCAGCTTCGGCCGGTCCGCGGGGGCGCGCCCCTCCAGCAGGTCTTCGCGCAGCCGGGCGAGGGAGTCCCGCACCAGGCCGGCCAGGACGCGGCGGTCGCAGCGGTCCTCCAGCCCGGCGACCCGGGGGTCGTCGAGGACGCGGTCCACCGGCGGCAGGGGGGACAGCGCTGTCTTGGAGGAGGTCACGGGGGGAGTCGGCAGATCCCGGGGCCGGGGAGCCCGGCGCCCGGGGCGAGGATACTCGACGCCCCCGCGGGCGGCAAGCCCGGAGAGGGTTGCGGCCGGCGCGGTCCACGGCGAACCGCGGCCGGCTCTTGAGCGGACCGGCCGCTGGAGGCCGGCTTCCCTTGTGCGCGGCGTCTCCGGGCCTCTCTCTTTCCGCTGCGCGGCGAACGCACCCCGACCCGAGGAGGGACAGCCATGGCCGACGCAGGGCGCCGACCGAACGTGCTGCTCATCTGCACCGACCACTGGAGCGGGCTGCTGACGCGGCCGGCCGGGCACCCGGTGGTGATGACGCCCACGGTGGAGCAGATGAGCCGCAACGGCGTCACCTTCGAGCAGGCCTACTCGGCCTGCCCCTCCTGCATCCCGGCGCGGCGCTCGCTGATGACGGGGATGAACGCCCGCTCCCACGGGGACCGGACCTTCATGGACAAGAACCCCCTGCCCGACGCGCCGACCCTGGCCGGCTGCTTCCGCGAGGGCGGCTACCAGACCTACTGCGTGGGCAAGCTCCACGTATACCCCCAGCGCGACCGGGTCGGGTTCGACGAGGTGATTCTGGAGGAGCAGGGCCGCCACCAGTACGACGGCCGCGCCGACGACTGGGAGATCTTCCTCGCCGAGCGCGGCCACGCCGGCATGGAGTACGCCGGCGGCATGTGCCACAACGACTTCCTGGCGCGGCCCTGGCACCTGCCCGAGGACTGCCACCCCGTCAACTGGGCGGTGCGCCAGATGTCGAAGGCGATCCATCGGCGGGACCCGCGCAAGCCGGGGTTCTGGTACCTCTCGTTCTCTGCGCCCCATCCGCCGATGACGCCGCTTCGGGAGTACCTCGACATCTACCAGGACGTGGAGATCGACCGGCCGTCGACGGGGGACTGGTCCGCCGATCCGTCGCGGCTGCCCTACACCCTCCGCTGCCGCAACGAGAACATGAGCGCCATGGTGGGGGCGCCCTGGCACGAGCAGCGCCTGGCGCGGCGCGCCTTCTACGCCACCCTCACCCACATCGACAACCAGATGCGGCTCATGGTCGGCCTCCTGCGCGAGCAGGGGCTCCTCGACGACACGATCATCGCCTTCACCTCCGACCACGGCCACATGATCGGCGAGCACGGCCTGTGGTGCATGACCCCCCTCTACGAGATGTCGGCCAAGATCCCCCTCATCATCGTGCCGCCCCGCGGCGAGGAGCGGCTCGTTCCCGGGACGCGGGACACCCGGCTGGCCGAGTTCGGCGACCTCATGCCGACGCTCCTCGACCTGTGCGGGCTGCCGGTCCCGGCCACCGCCGACGGCCTCTCCCTGGCCGGGGAGGAGCGGCGCGACCACCTCTACGGGGAACACTTCGAAGGCGGGATGGCGACGCGCATGATCCGCGCCGGCCGCTACAAGCTGATCTATTATGCCGCCGGCAACCGCTCGCAGCTCTTCGACCTGGAGACCGACCCGCGGGAGACGCGGGACCTGGCCCCCGATCCCGCTTGCGCCGACGACTTGAGGCGCCTGCAGGGACTGCTGATTGGCGAGCTCTACGGCGGCGACGAGGACTGGGTCCGGGACGGCGAGCTGGTGGGCCTGCCCGAGCCGGACTTCGACGCCACCTCCCGGCGCGCCATGGTCCCCCCCAAGGGGATGGGGAACCAGCGCGGCCTGCGGTTCGTGTGAGTCCTGAGAGGATTCCCATGGGCTCGACCATGCTTTCCGCCGCATTCGTCACCATCCTGCTGTGGATGTGCGGCTGCGGATCGAGGCCTGCCGAGGGGCCCGTGCAGCCGGACCGCGAGGCTGGCGAGGTGACCTTCGCCGACACGGGACTGACGACGGCGGTCGCCAGGGCCCTGGTCGTCGAGGATCGGGCCTTCAGCCAGGGCGCGCTGGCGGCCCTGACCGTGCTGAACGCAAGCGGCCACGGCGTCGAGCAACTCGACGGCATCCGGGTCCTGGGCCATCTCGAGCGGCTGACCCTGGCCGACAACCGCATCCGGGAGATCGCCCCCCTGGCCGCCCTGACCCGGTTGAAATGGCTGGATCTGAGAAACAACCGGATCCGCGATCTGTCACCCCTGAAGGACCTGCAAGACCTGCGGTACCTGGATCTCTCTCTCAACGATGTCGTCAGCATCGAGCCCCTGAGCGGGCTGGCCCGTCTGCAGACACTCATTCTGTCCCACAATCCAACGGCCGACCTGACGCCGTTGTTGGCCTTCGAGGCGATGGACTACATCGAGCTGGCCGATGCTCAGTTGTCCACCGAGGACGAAGCCCTGCTGGGCCGACTCCAGGAGAAGGGTGTAGAGGTCTTTCTGCGGCGAGAGGCTCCCGACGAGGACGAGCCCGAGCCGTCCGAGATCGGCAGGATCATCCAGACGAAGATCGCTTTCGTGGCCAACCTCGACAGCACCGGCTGGTTCGACATCTACGTGTTGGACTCGACGGGGCGTCTCCGCCGGCTGACCCATGACGAAGGGGAAGAGGGGAGGTCTCGCCGGTCCCCCCTCTCCTGGTCCCCGGACGGGACGAAGATCGCTTTCGACCGGGACGGGGATCTGTTCACCGTCGACGTGGACAGCGGGGCAGAGACAAGGCTCACACAGACCAAGGGCTGGGAGGGGGACCCGACCTGGTCGCCCGACGGCCACAGGATCGCCTACGTGGGACAGAGTCCGACCGAGATCGAGGTCCCCAGGAGAGAAGTCGGGGGCCAGATAGTCGGCGGCTTCTCCATCAAGCCCAATGAGCTCTTCGTCATGGACGCCGATGGCGGCAGTCACAGGCAGGTGACCGATGACATACTCGCGGAGCGGTCCGTCGAGTGGTCGGGTCACGACAAGCTCGTCTACTGCGTGGGCATTGGATGGCATCCCTACCCCAGGGAGAGGATCGGGGTACACGAGATCAGCCTGGATGGCGGGACGGCGCGGATGATCACCGAGGAGCAGGACATGTCCAGCGGAATCCACGCATGGGACTACTACGATCCGGCCCTCTCACCCGACGGCCAGCGACTGCTCCTGGTCAGGGAACGGAACATCAATACGTGGGTGGACCCGCCCGTCCTGTCCAAACGAACGGACCTGGTGCTGATCGACATCGCCACCGGCGATCTGACCGTCCTTACCGAGGACAGCATCTTCAACGAGGTGCGGACGAGTTTCGTCAGGGCTCCGAGCTGGTCGCCCGATGGTTCCAGGATCCTCTTTGTCGCGGATGGAAATGGAAATTGGGCGGATCTGTACGTGATGGAGGCAGACGGGAGCAGCCTGATCCGGGTGATGGAGGAGAATCCACGAGACCCGGCCGGGTGGGCGAGGAGATACCTGCGCGCCAGCTGGGCGCCTAGATGAAGAGCCGTTCGACGAAGAGGTCGCCGATACGCCGGGCCGCGGCGCCGTCCCACAACTCGGGGACGGCGCCCTTCTTGTAGTTCCCGTCCAGGATCTGATCGGTCTTGCGCTCGATCAGGTCGGCGTCGAGGTCGACCACGGTGGCCGTCCCCACCTCGACGGTCACCGGCCGCTCGGTGGACGGACGCAGGGTCAGGCAGGGGACCCCGAAGACGGTGGACTCCTCCTGCAGGCCGGCCGAGTCCGACAACACGAGGCGCGCCTCCTTCTGCAGCCGCAGCGAATCCAGGTAACCCACCGGCTCGACGAGGCGCAGGTCTGGCGCCTGGGCCAGCCGCCCCTGGAGCCCGAAGCTCTCGATGCGGTTGCGGGTGCGCGGATGGACGGGGAAGACCACCGGCAGGCGCCGCTGCACCCGCTCGATGGCGTCGATCGCCTGCCGCAGGCGGTCCTCGACGTCGACGTTGAAGTCCCGGTGCAGGGTGAGGTACGCGTACCCCCGCGGCTCCAGGCCGAGATCCTCCAGCACCGTCGACTTGTCCAGGGATTCCAGCGCCCGATGCAGCGAATCCACCATCACGTTGCCGACGAAGTGGATCCGCTCCGCGGGGATGCCCTCGGCGCGCAGGTTGTCGTCGGCGTCGCGGGAGGGGGTGAACAGGACGTCGCAGACGGCGTCGGTGACGATGCGGTTGATCTCCTCCGGCATGCGGCGGTCGCGGCTGCGCAGGCCGGCCTCCACGTGGGCCACCGGGACGTGGAGCTTCACCGCGCCGAGGGCGCAGGCCATGGTGCCGGTCACGTCCCCCACGACGACGACGAGATCGGGCTCCTCCTCGATCAGGACCGGGTCGAAGGCGGCCATGATGCGCCCCGTCTGCACGCCGTGGGTCCCCGAGCCGGCCCCCAGGTGGTGGTCGGGCGGCGGCAGCTCGAGGTCGTCGAAGAACACGTCGGAGAGCAGGGAGTCGTAGTGCTGCCCGGTGTGGACCAGGCAGATGTCGAAGAGCTCCGGCCGTTCCCGCAGCCGGGCGAGGATGGGCGCCACCTTCATGAAGTTGGGCCGCGTGCTGACGACGAGGAGGATCTTGCGCTTCATGCCCCGACCTCACGCCGGACCGGGCGACGGGGTCAGCCCCGAGCTTCGTCGAGGTACTCGTCGACTCCAAGCCCGGTCGGCAGGCGTCCGCGGCCCCGCCACTTGCGGATCACGTCTTCGGGCTGAACCTTGCGCGCCACCAGGACTCCGTCCTCGACCTTGAGGTCCAGCACTGTCCCCGCCTCGAGCCCGAGCTCGTCGCGGCAGGACTTGGGAATCGTCACCACTCCTCCACGGCCAAGTGTCGCCTTCATTCCGCCCCCAGCTCCCGCGCCGTCTCCTCCACCGCCTCGGTCACGGCGCGCACCGTGGTCTCCACCTCGTCCTCGTCGACGGTGAAGGGCGGGCTGATGGCGATGTGGTCGCCGCGGACGCCGTCCACCAGCCCCGGGGCGCCGGGCATGATCAGCACGCCGCGCTCGAAGACGCGGTCGACCACGGCGGCGGTGACGCCCCGCTCCGCGGGGAAGGGCTCCCGCGTCTGCTTGTCGGCGACGAACTCCACCCCCGTGAGCAGGCCCTTGCCGCGCACGGCCCCTACGATGGGGTTGTCCAGCAAGGGCTCGAGGCGCTCCAGCATGAGGTCGCCCATGCGGCGGCAGCGGTCCACGAGGCCGTGGGCGGCGACGTGGTCCTGCACGGCCAGGGCCACGGCGCACGAGAGGGGGTTGCCGCCGTAGGTGTGGCCGTGGACGTAGTGGTCCTGCCTCTCGTAGATGGCGTCGTAGATGCCGTCGCTCACGACGGTGGCGGCGATCGGGGTGTAGCCGCTGCTCAGGCCCTTGCCGGTGGCCAGGATGTCGGGCACCACGTCGAAGTGGTGGAAACCGAAGTCGAGGCCGGTGCGGCCGAAGCCGGTGACCACCTCGTCGGCGATCAGGAGCACGTCGTGGCGGTCGCAGATCTCGCGGAGGGTGCGGAAGTAGTCGGGCGGCGGCGTCAGGCCGGCGCAGGAGGTGCCGAGGATCGGCTCGGCGATGAAGGCGGCGATCGTCTCGGCCCCCTCCTGCAGGATGACGCGTTCCAGGTCCTCGGCGCAGGTGAGGGCGCACTCGTCGCGGCAGTAGGGGCAGCGGTACGGGTAGCAGGGGCGGATGTGGGGGAAGTCGAGGAGGTAGGGCTCGTAGTCGCGGCGCCACGACGACCGCCCCGACATGGAGAGGGCGCCCACGGTGTTGCCGTGCCAGCTCTGCCAGCGGGAGACGATCTTGTGCTTGCCGGGGTTGCCGGTCTCGAGGTGGTACTTGCGGGCGATCTTCATGGCCGACTCGGTCGCCTCGGAGCCGCCGGAGACGAAGAACACGCGGTTCAGGTCGCCCGGGGTCATGGCGGCGATGCGGTCGGCCAGGTCGACCTGCGGTTCGGTGAGGAAGCGCGAGTAGGTGAAGGCGACCTTGCGGGCCTGGGCCTCCATGGCCTCGGCGATCTCGGGGACCCCGTGGCCGATGCTGACCACGTGGACGCCGGCGCAGGCGTCGAGCCAAGCGCGGCCGTCGTCGCCGTAGAGCCAGCAGCCCTCGCCGCGGGTGACGTGGAGCCAGCGGTCCTTGCGGACCCGGTGGAAGAGGCGGTCGCCGGCCACGGTCAGTCCAGCAGGCCGGCGCGCAGCCGCGTCACCTCCTCCGCGGACAGGCCGATGGTGCGCACGTAGGTCTCGATCCCGCCGTATTTGCCGTTCAGGTGCTCGAGTGGGATTTCCATGGCCCTCGTGGGGGAGACCTCCCGCTGGTATTCCTCCGCGGTCCGGGGGTCGCCCTCCTCCAGGCGGTGGACCAGGAACCAGCCGCTGAGGCTGTAGTCCTCGGCGATCACTTCGTCAGGCACCCCGGCCAGGCCGAGGAGCAGGGCGGCGGTGACGCCGGTGCGGTCCTTGCCGCCGGCGCAGTTGAACAGGGCGGGCACGGCCCCGGGCGCGGCCAGGGTGCGCAGGATGTCCCGAACCTTGTCGCGGCGGTTCTCGAGCCACCCGCAGTAGAGGTCGCCGATCCACTCGGCGCCTTCGAGGGGCCGGGAGGCCTCGACGGGTCCTTCCCCGATGAAGTCCACGTGGCGGTAGGCGACCTCCTCCGAGCCGGCGAAGACGCTGGGGTTCTCGGCCAGGTCGCTGCCGCGCCGCAGGTCGAGGACGGTGCGCAGCCCCAGGCCCAGAAGCTCCTCGCGGCCCGGCCCGGCGAGCTGGTGGAGCTTGTCGGCGCGCAGGAAGCGGCGCCACCTGGTGGTGCGGCCGTCGGCCGTCGGGTAGCCGCCGAGATCGCGGACGTTCATGGTGCCTTCGAGAGCGAGGTGCCGGCGCGGGTCCATGGGAGCGGCCATATCGCGCACGGTCAGTCCAGCAGGCCGGCGCGCAGCCGCGTCACCTCCTCCGCGGACAGGCCGATGGTGCGCACGAAGGGCTCGATGCCGTCGTACTTGCCGTTCAGGTGCTCGAGGACGATCTCCATGGCCCTCCGGGGCGAGGCCTGCTCCTGGTACTCCTTCCGGGTCCGGGGGTCACCCTCCTCCAGGCGGTGGACGAGGAACCAGCCGCTGAGACCGTAGTCCTCGGCGATCACGTCGTCGGGCACCCCCGCCAGGCCGAGGAGCAGGGCCGCGGTGACGCCGGTGCGGTCCTTGCCGGCGGCGCAGTTGAAGAGGGCGGGAACGGCCCCGGGCGCGGCGAGGGCCCGCAGGGTGTCGCGCACCTGCTCGCGGCGCACCTCGAGCCACTGGCAGTAGATGTCGCCGATCCGCTCGGCGCCTTCGAGCAGTGGCTGGGAGGGGTCGATGGGGCTCTCGCCGACGTAGTCCACCTGGAGGTAGTCGACCCCCTCCAGGGCCGCGAAGACGCTGGGCCTCTCGGCCAGCTCCCTGTCCCTCCTCAGGTCGACGACGGTGCGCAGCCCCAGGTCCAGCAGCTCGTCGCGGGCGGAGTCCGCGAGCTGGTGGAGGCCGTCGGCGCGCAGGAACCGGCGCCACTGAGTGGTGCGGCCGTCGGCCGCCGGATAACCGCCGAGATCGCGGACGTTCAGGGTGCCTTCGAGAGGCAGGTGCCGGCGTGGGTCCATGGGAGCGGTCGTGTCCTTCAGGAAGAGTGGGGGAAGAGGGGCATGGTGCGCGCCTCCTCGACGCTCTGCTCGCGGCCCGAGTTGTCGCCGCCGAGCCAGCGGTAGCGGGTCGGGTAGAGGGTGAGGGAGCGATCCTGCAGGGGCAGGGAGACCGGGACTGCGTTGCGCAGGGCGGACTCCCGGGCGGCGATGGCGACCTCGAGGGACTGGAGCAGGTCGCGGCCGGAGATGCGCAGCTCGCCGCCGTGGCGGACGACGTCGATGAAAGAGCGGATCGAGGTGCCCAGGTAGGTGAAGCGCGGGTACTCGATAGGCTTGTACGGGCGCTCGACGCGGATGCGGGCGCCGGAAGCGTCGAAGCCCTGCCAGATCTCCGGCAGCGCCCAGCTCCAGCGCACGAGGGCGTCGTCGGTCCAGACGTCCACGCCGCGGCAGGGGTCGCGGGAGCTGAAGACGGGGCACTCGATGCCGCTGCTGAGGCGGAAGAGGCCGTTGATGGCGAGGTCCTTGTCGGTGCCGGACTCCAGGGCCTCCCGGGGCGAGCCCCAGGCGGTGACCTCGGCCACCTCGGCGCCGGTGAACAGGCGCATCACGGCGATCTGCTGGCAGCCGCCGCCGGAGATCTCGGTGCTCAAGGAGTGGACGGCGGCGCCCCGCAGCTCGCCGAAGTCGCCGGCCCGCAGCCAGGCGGCGGCCTCCTGCACCTCGCTCATGGCGCGCACCAGGTTGCCGCCGGCGAAGACGACGCCCCGGGACTCGCAGGCCTCGATCATGGCGTCCACGTCGGCCAGCCGGGCGCCGATCGGCTTGTCCGTGGAGACGCCGCGCACGCCGGCCTCGGCGCTGGCGGTGACGGCCTCCTGGATGAACTTGGCGGGCAGGACCACGGCGGCCAGATCCGGGGTCATGCGGCGGTAGAGCTCCTCCACGTCGGCGAAGAGGCCGTCGACGCCGAAGCGCTCGCCCACGGCCTGGCGGCGGCCCGGGTTGGGCTCGACGAGGGCCACGACCTCGGTGTCGGGGAGGATGTTGTAGACCTCGACGTAGTGCTGGCCCAGGCGGCCGCACCCGATGATGGCGACGGTCAGCTTGTCAGTCATGGGCGGCTAATGTGGGCCACGGCGGGGGCTGCCGCCAGTCGCCGCCTGCCCGCCCGCGGGAGCCTGCCCCGGCCCGGCGGCCGTCTGCGGGCCTTCCGCGAGTCCCGCCCCGGGCCGGTGGCCGCGGAGGACCTCCCCCCGGCTGGCGGCCGTCCCGCGGGGGGATTGCCGCGAGTCCTGCCCCCGGGCCGGCGGGGCCGTATACTTCGCGCCTTCCAGGGAGGACCTCCATGCTGACGATCGACGGAAAGCAGGTCTGCGAGAGCCTGGCGGAGGTGGTCGACCCGTCGCGGGCGGCGCTGGCCGTGATCGACATCGAGAACGTCCCCCGGTGGGACGAGGGTTCCGACCGGGTCATCTTCGACAAGGTGAAGCTCCTCACCGCCGCGGCCCGGCGCCGCGGGGTGCCCGTGTTCTACTTCTACAACCACCGCAACCGCGGCCTCACCGACGCCTCCGCCGCGGTGATCCGCACCTGGCTCAACCTCGGCCACCGCCCCGACAGCTTCCACGAGGATTTCGAGCCGGACTACGACCTGGTGCGGGTCCACCCCGGCCTGGAGCCGCGGGAGGGCGACCACGTCCTGCCCAAGCACCGCGGCTGCGCCTTCGAGGGCACCGACTTCGACCTCATGCTGCGCGCCCTGCGCCGGGAGAGCGTCGTCCTCGTGGGCTGCTCCACCGACTGGTGCCTGGAGGCCACCGCCTGGAGCGCCACCAACAAGGACTACTATGTCGCCGTCGTGGAGGACTGCACCCGCTCCCCGCGCCCGCACGGCCACGAGGCGGCCCTGCGCCAGTTCCGGGAGATCGGGCTGGACCTGACGACCTCGGAGGAACTGCTGGGGCTGTGGGAGGGGTAGGCGGGGGGGGGGGGCGATGCGGCCCCGGGGGGGCGTGTCACCTACTAATTTCCTACTAATTCATGCAGAATTAGTAGGAGAGGCCGGACTCCCAAAGGGAATCGTGCGCACTGCCTGCGCCGCCTCAGCGCGGGAAGAGGCTCACCTGACCTCATGCGGTCTTGACCACGAATCCAGGGTTGATGAGGACATGCAGAACCGGCTTTGGGCCGCCAAGGGGAGGTAGCTCTGTGGCACACTTTCTGGACCTGTTTACGCCTGAGACCTGGCACGCCTTTCGGGAGATAGGCGCAACGACTACCGGCTTTCGTGAACGACATCGACGATTCGCAGAGGGGCGCGTCAGCCAGGGCGACATTTTCCTCTGTTACCTGACTCGCTTGTCGCGCTGGTGCGGAGTGCTGCAAGCCGAGTCTGGGGCGTATCACGACAGCACCTCGATTCACCCGGATCTGGATCCTTTCCCGGTTCGATTCAAGGTCAAGCCAATCGTCATGCTGGAGCCCGAGTCGGCCATACCGATCTATGACGAGAGGGTGTGGAGTTCGCTGACCATCACGAAGCACCACAAGAGGCGAACCCCTACCTGGACAGGGTTCTTCCGAGCGTCTCTCAACAAGCTTGAGGAAGAGGATGGGGAGTACTTGGTCGAACTCTTGAAGGAGCAGCAATCGAGGCCAAGGAGCTACCCGCTCACCGACAAAGACAAACGTCAGCTCGCTGGGAGGAGGAAGGTTCCCACTCTGGATAGAGAGGTGGAGGTCGAGGTACCAGAGGAGGGAGATGAGGAGTCTTCTCTCGAACCGGAGATGGTCGAGCCTTCATCCAACCATCGGGAGTCGACTCGATATCAGGCAAAGGTAGCCCGAATCGGCGTTGAGATGGGGTTTCGCATCTGGGTGCCAAGGAACGACAAAGCGCGGGTTCTGGAGCTTGTCCCGACGGCCATGCACGAGAGCTTTCTGCCCAGACTGCCTCTGAACTACGACGACACGACCCTGAGAACCGTAGAGCAGATCGATGTGCTGTGGCTAAAGGGGCGTTCCATGGCCAGGGCGTTTGAGGTCGAGCACACAACTTCGATCTACTCAGGCTTGTTGAGGATGGCAGACTTATTGGCCCTTCAACCAAACATGGATATCCATCTGCACATTGTTGCCCCGCCAGACAAGCGGGAGAAAGTCCTACGCGAGATCCGGAGGCCCGTGTTCTCTCTCTTGGACCGGGCACCTCTATACGAGAGGTGCTCCTTCCTCTCATATGAATCAGTAGACTCGTTGGCTGAGGCGCCGCATCTGTCCCACATGAGCGACACGATCATTGGCGAATACGAGGAATCTGCGGAGGTGTAGGAGGAGGACTCAACGGCGATCGAGGTGATTTCTTCAAGCCCCGGACGGCCCCTATCGAAAGGCATAGATCCCCATGAGCACCGTGACCATCCAGGACGTGCAGGTCATCGCCACCCAGCCGGCGGGAGCCCGGCTGGTGATCGTCAAGATCATCACCTCCGAGCCGGGGCTCCACGGCGTCGGGTGCGCCACCTTCACCCAGCGCTTCCGCGCCGTGATCGCCGCCGTGGAGCGGCACCTGAAGCCCCTGCTCATCGGGCGCGACGTGGACCGCATCGAGGAGATCTTCCAGCTCTCCTGCGTCAACGGCTACTGGCGCAACGGGCCGGTGCTGAACAACGCCATCTCCGGTGTCGACCAGGCCCTGTGGGACATCAAGGGCAAGCGCGCGGGCATGCCCGTCTACCAGCTTCTCGGGGGCAAGTGCCGCGAGGCGGCGGCCTGCTACGCCCACGCCGGCGGCGCCAGCAAGGAGGAGATCGTCGACTCGATCCGCGCCTTCCAGGAGCAGGGCTACCAGTACATCCGCGTGCAGCAGGGCGGGTACGGCGGTCTCGCGGCGGAGCGGCCGGCGCCCGAGGGCGCCCAGCCGGGGTCGTACTTCGATCCCCGCGGCTACATGCGCGCCCACCTGGAGGTCTTCGACCACGTGCGCGAGCAGTTGGGCTTCGAGGTGGAGCTGCTCCACGACGTGCATGAGCGCCTGGTCCCCATCGACGCGGTCGGCTTCGCCAAGGAGATGGAGCGCTTCCGGCTGTTCTTCCTGGAGGACCCGCTGGCCCCGGAGGACCTGGAGTGGTTCCGCAACATCCGCCAGCAGTGCTCGACGCCGATCGCCATGGGCGAGCTGTTCAACCACCCGCGCGAGTGGCAGCCGCTGATCGAGGACCGGCTCATCGACTTCCTGCGCATGCACGTGTCGCAGATGGGGGGCCTCACGCCGGCGCGCAACGTCGCCGCCTTCGGAGCGATGTACGGGATCCGCACCGCCTGGCACGGCCCCGGCGACGTCTCCCCCGTGGGGCATGCCGCCAACCTGCACCTGGACCTGTGGGCGCCGAACTTCGGGGTCCAGGAGTGGTGCCGGTTCCACGAACGCGTGGCCGAGATCTTCCCGGGCATGCCCGAGGTGCGCGGCGGCTACATGTATCCCAACGACCGGCCGGGTCTCGGGATCGAGGTGGACGAGGAGCTGGCGGCGAAGCATCCCTGCACCGACGGCGTCGAGACCTGGACGCAGACACGGCTGCCGGACGGCAGTCCGGCGCGGCCGTGAGGATCGGCATCGTCGGATCGGGGGGCATGGCCCGCCGGCGGGGCCTGGCCTTCGCCGCCCTCGGCGGCTGCACCGTCCCGGCGGTGGCGGCGCGCAACCCGCAGACCGGCGCCGCCCTGGCCGGCGAGCTGGGCGCCCGGCAGCTTGGCGGGTGGGAGCCGCTGGTCGAGGGCGACCTGGTGGACGCGGTCGCCGTCTGCACCCACAACGACAGCCACGGGCAGATCGCCCTGGCGGCGGTGGCGGCGGGCAAGCCGGTCTTCGTCGAGTATCCGCTGGCGCGGCGCGAGGCCGAGGTGGAGGCCCTGACCCGCGCCGGGGTGGAAGGCGGCAGCGTCGTGCGAGTGGCCCACGGGGAGGTGGTCAGCCCCGGGCATCGGGCCCTGCGGGATGCCGCGGCCGGTCTGGGCGATCTGATGGCGGCGGTCTTCGTGCGGCTCACGCCCGGCCGGGGGGCCCGCCCCGAGGTGCTGCTCAACCTGCCGGTGTCAGGGCCGCCGGCCCTGTTCTTCGTTTACCAGGTGTACCCGCTGGTAGACCTCTTCGGTGCCGCCCGCTGGGTGGAGGCCTCGTGCCGCTACGAAGGGCTCGACCCCGCCACGGGGCGCTACCGCCGCTTCCAGAACACGGTCACCGCCGGTCTGGGCGGCGGCACGGCCACCTGGGTCTGGTCCGGCGGCGTCGAGATCGACGAGGCGGAGCAGTTCGAGCGGCTGGTCATGTCCGGCGGCACCCTGGTCCGCGCCGGCGGCGCGTGGTCGGTGGCCACGCCCTCGGGGCGGAAAGCGCTGGCGCCGGACGAGGGCCCAGCGGAGTCGCTGGAGCAGCTGTTCCTGCGGGACGTGCGGGGAGAGGAGACCGGTTGGCGGGCGGACTTGGCCACGGCGGCCGCCGCGGCGCGGCTGGGCCTGCGGGCCGAGCGCGCCATGCAAGAGCGGGAGCGGAGCCGATGAAGATCCTGGTGGCCAACCTCGGCAGCACCTCCTTCAAGTACAAGCTCTTCGACATGCCCGGCGGCGAGGTGCTGGCCCGGGGAGGCATGGACCGCATCGGCGGCGCCGGCGCGTCCGTGCACGAGTACCGCCTCGGCGGCGGCGACCCGGTGGAGCAGGAGTGCGACCTGCCCGACCACGGGGCCGCCATCGACGAGGCCCTGAGGCGGCTCACTGGCGGCGGGGGGGCGCCTCTGGCGTCGGTGGAGGACCTGCAGGCGGTCGGCTTCAAGACCGTCCACGCCCGGGGCATCACCGGCGTTGTGGAGCTGGACGAGGAGGTCCTGGGCCGGATGGAGGACTTCTACCGCCTGGCGCCGGCCCACAACCCGGCGTACGTGGCCGCCGTCCGCGGGTTCGCCCGGGTGGCGCCGCACGCGCCGCGGGTGGGCTGCTTCGAGCCGGCCTTCCACGGCACCGCCCCGCTGCGGCGGCAGCTCTACGCCGTCCCCTGGCACTGGTACGAGGAGTACGGCATCCGGCGCTACGGTTTCCACGGCGCCTCTCACCGCTACGCCGCCGAGAAGGTGCTGGAGTTGGCGGACACGGACCGCCTG
Source organism: Candidatus Latescibacterota bacterium (assembly GCA_964291625.2). Lineage (GTDB taxonomy): Bacteria > Latescibacterota > UBA2968 > UBA8231 > UBA8231 > UBA8231. Next base: position 3,440,924 of record OZ220089.1, read on the forward strand.
CGCCACGTCAACTGCCACCTGGGCGGCTCCTCGTCCCTGTGCGCGGTGAAGGCCGGCCGGTCGCAGGGCGCCTCCCACGGACTCAGCCCCCAGGGCGGGGTGCCGCAGAACAACCGCATCGGCGACCTCGACCCCTGGGCCCTGCAGGTGGTCTGCGACCGCGAGGGGATCTCCCTCGACGAGGCCCTGGAGGTCTGCGCCACCGAGGGCGGCCTTCTCGGGCTGAGCGGGGTCTCCAACGACATGCGCGACATCGAGGAGAAGGCCGCCGCCGGCGACCGCCGCTGCGCCCTCGCCATCGAGGTCTACACCTCGTCGATCCGCGACTACCTCGGGGCCTTCGCAGTGGAGCTGGGGGGCCTGGACGCGATCAGCTTCACCGGCGGCATCGGCGAGCACTCCAGCCGGGTGCGCGCCCGGGTGCTGGCGGGCCTGGAGTTCCTCGGCGTCGAGTTGGACCCGGCGAGGAACGAGGCCGTCCGCGGCGAGGGGAGCCTGCACGCCGCCGGCAGCCGCGTGCGCCTGCACGTGCTGCGCACCGACGAGGAGTGGATCGTGGCCCGCCAGACCTTCGAGCTGCTCACGGGCTGAGGCGCCGCCAACCGGTCCCGACCTTCGGGCGGCGCCGGGCACCGGCCCTTATCTTGAGTGACCGCAGAGGAGACAAGCGATGAGGTCATTCGACAGGATTACCATCGATCCCGCCGTCATGGGAGGTAAGGCGTGTCTTCGAGGTATGCGCGTGACAGTCGGCACTGTGGTCGGCCTGCTGGCGGCTGGCCGCTCACCCGAGGAGATTCTCCGAGCATACCCATATCTTGAGCGGGAGGACATCGATCAGTCCCTGGCCTACGCCGCCTGGAGGCTGGAGGAGCGCGAAGTTCCCCTCTCCGCGCCATGAGGCTGAAACTCCTCGTGGACATGAACTTTGTCACCCGAATGGGTACCCGCTCTGAGTAAGCACGGATGGCAGGCCGTGCACTGGTCTACGGTGGGCGGTCCCAGGGCGAGCGACATGGACATCATGGGTTGGGCGGCTGCTCACCAATACGTCGTGTTCACTCACGATCTGGACTTTGGCACCATGCTGGCGCTCTCCCATGAGGCGGGGCCGAGTGTTGCCAATGTGATGTGAGGTTGCCGCAAGAGTGACCCGCAAGACGTCTTGGTCAGCAGGGGCCACCCCAGTGTCCCGGACTAGGCGTCAACGCCTTGGCTGATGCGCGAGTCTAACGCGAGGAGGATTCACTTGAATCGGACATACACCGCCATTATTCAGCACCGCGACGGTTGGTGGATAGGTTGGGCCAAGGAAGTCAGGGGAGTGAACGCTCAGGAGAGGACCCGTGCAGAGCTTCTTGTCAGCCTCCGGTGCGCCTTTGAGGATATTCTGGTGACTACCAAACTTCCGTGCCTCGACACACGGAGATAAACGAGATTCTCGTACGCAAGATATGCTCAGACCTCGGCATTCCTATCCCATAGCCCCCTGAGTATCGGTTACATGACCTCGACCCTCGTGCCCTGCAGGTGGTCTGCGACCGCGAGGAGATCTCCCTCGACGAGGCCCTGGCCCTGCGCCCTACCGGATCTTCTGTAAGGAGAGAACCCGTGTTGCATCGCTCTACTGCAATCTCCTGCCTCACATGCATACTCGCCCTCGCAACCGCTGCCGCGGCCATCGAGGAGGCGTCCCTGCCTGCCGTCTGGCAGGTCAAGCTCGATCCTGATGATGTGGGCCTGAAGGAACGGTGGAACGCCGCCGACCTCGATGACAGCGACTGGACCGCGCTGCGCACGGACGACTGGGAGGGTTGGGAGAATCAGGGGCTGATCGCAGAGTCCGACTATGGCTGGTACCGCGTCCGCTACGAGGTACCCATGGCGCTCGAAAGCAGGAAGCACGTCTACCTGTACTTCAACTGCGTGGACGAGCAGGCCTGGGTCTGGTTGAACGGCCAGGAAGTGGGAGAGCATACGTTCGTCAGCGAGGGACTGGTGGGCTCAGAGAGCGAGAGACGTGACGGCATGTGGGCCGCCCCCTTCGCCCTGGAGATCCAGGAGCACCTGCGCGGACGGGAACCCGACGCGTTCGCGGTGCGAGTGAAACGCGGCGGGGACGCCGGGGGCGGCGTCTGGAAACCGGTCTACCTGTTTGCCAGTGATACGCCGTTGGAACTCGGCGAGATGACCTCGCGCGCCGATGAGATGAATGCCCGCACCCTCGAGGCCAAGGAGCCGACGGTGCAATACGAGGTCTGGACGACGAACCCGTACGATCCGATCTATCCGGATACGGAGGGCACGGGTCCGGTGAGGATCGAACAGAAGGGTGTCGGCGCCTCACATGCCCACAGCCTCACGGACACAATTCGCGCCAGCGGCACCTGCGGGGAGTACGTGCCCTTGGCCATCCACGTGCGCAACCACGGCGATGCCACGCTCCCGGTACGTTTCGACCTGGCCGGCGTCGGTCACGAACAGACCGGGCTGCGGTTGCGCACAGATCGCGTGCAGGTCCATCTCGTGGACTACATCCTTACTCGTCGCAAGAAGCTGGTCCCTGATCCACTGCCGCGAGCCGACGGCGCCAATGGCTTGCGCCTCGGCCCCGGGGAGACGGGCAGTCTCTTCGTTCTGGTCGACACGCGCGGCATGCCGGCCGGTCCATGGAAGGGCCGCGTGCGTTTCACTCCCTTGCGCAGCGGCCCCAAGCTGGAGATCCCCTTCGAGCTGGATGTGGCCCCGGTCGTTCTGCCGCAGCGGGTGCCGATCTGGGTCACGTTCTGGTCGTACTCGCCGTCCCATGGCTGGATGTCCGAGGGCCGGGGCAGGAACAAGCCCTACATGGACCTGATGCGGCGAGCGGGCACGAACGTGGTGCAGATGTCCTACCGGGACGGGGCACCGCAACCGATCCTGGATGAGAACGACGAGATCGTGGGAATAAAGGTCGACGAGTTCGACCGGATGATGCTTCGCCGTGAGTTCACCCATCACGACTATCTCGTCGTCGGGCTCACGATCCGTCGCGGGACGAAGCGCTGGGGACCGAACTTTCTCGAAGCCGGGCACGATCAGTGGAAACGGAACTTCGTCGCGTACACGAGGATGCTCGCACGACACATCCGCGGCAACTACGGCCTGGCCGACGATCGATGGGGCCTGTACCTGAATGACGAGCACATCGGTGACGACTTTCTGCCCCTCGGGAAGCTGGTGCGGCAGGCCGACGGGCGCATTCAGATCTGGGCCAACCGGATCGAGGATCTCGAGACCACGAAGAGGGCCGAACCGTACATCGACGTGATCGTTCCCTACAGTCCGTGGCTCTCGAAGGAGGGGCTCGGGTTCGGCCGCAATGGCGAGGCCGAGAAGTTCTTCTTGGAAACGGGCAAACCCTGGTGGGCCTACCGGCACGCCTTCTGGACCAGCCCCGAGCGCACCGCCATACCGCGCGCCAACCCGAAGTCGCCCCACGACATGCTGCGCAGCCGCCCCTGGCTGGCCTGGAAGCTTGGACTCGACGGATACGGTTTCTGGGTCTTCACCGCGCCGCGGTGGTGGGGACGCTACGATGGATTCCCCGACGTCGCCCCGAAAGGGCCCTACACCAATGTCGGCTTCATCTACATGGGACACGATGGCCCCATCACCAGCCGGCGATTGGAGGCCTACCGCGATGGATGGGAAGACTACAAGCTGCTCTGGATCGTGAAGCAGGCGGCTCAGATCGAGGGCCAGGACCCGCGGTTGGCCCGACAGGCCCTCGATGAGATCGATTCGGCGGTTGAACGCGTACTGGCGGGCGCAAGCCAGGACGAGCTTCGACAGATGAGGCAGAGACTCATGGAGCACGCCGTTCAACTGGCGGAAGCGGAACCTCTGAGCGCCATGATCACCGACGTGGAGACAACGCGCCACAGCGCCGTGGTCCGACTCTCGGCGTCCCAGCCGGCGCGAGTCTGGACCTGGGTCAACCGCGGCCGCAATCACCGCCGATTCATCGACACATCGCGCCAGACACACACGCCGAGTGTGACGATCGACAATCTCGTGCCCGGTGAACGATGCCAGCTCACCTTCGTCGTCGGCGGCCCCCACGGCCAGCAGAGGGTGCTGCGGCACGAGGTGGTCACCCAGGGCTGGTAGCACTCACTCTCCTCACCAGGGTCATATCGCCGACGCAGCTCGGCGAACGGGAACTGGACGAGGGAAGGGGCATCGGTATTGATTGCACGGTGGATTGAAAGCAAGTATGGAGCCATTCGCGCAAGTGGGGCACATCCCCACAAGCCACGGTTCAACAACGCCAATCGCTTTGCCCGCATCCTGTACCGTCTTGGCGCCTATCGCAGGATAAGCACCCTTATGCTCCGCCGGGGCATCTCGCCTCGCCACCTCCTGCGAACCCAGTTTCCCCGACTCGCTGGTTTCCCTCGATGCCCCTTGGTTGTTTCCCTTGAACTCACCAATCACTGCAATCTCCGCTGTGTCTATTGTACGAGCCCGGTAAGCCAGCGACCTCGAGGCTTGATGGACCAAGCCACCTTCAGCAGGACACTATCCGGGATTCGCATGCTCGGCGTTGACCGCGTCAGACTGGTCGGCAATGGGGAGCCAACACTCCATCCGGATCTGGGCTCCTTTGTCCAGGAGCTGGCCCGCACGGCCCCCTTTGTCTCCGTCGTCACGAACGGGCAATGGATACATCCGGCGCGAACCATTTCAGCCCTTTTGGACGGCCCCCTGGACATGGTTGAAGTGTCCGTCGACTCCTCGAACAGGGCAGGCTATGAGTCATCGCGTCCAGGTGGCAGTTTTGAGCGCCTTCTGCGCAATCTATTGGCCCTTCGAGAGGCCATAGACAACCGCCCCTGCCGCACTCTCGTCAACCTGAGATTGATGACACGACCAACTGAGAGAGGGATGGAAGGGGACCTGAGGGCCTTCTGGCGTCGATACGCGGATACGGTGATGCTGCAGCCCGTTGTCGAGCGCACGACACAACCCGCTGTGAAGGACATGTACCGGCCAGTCCAATTCGACCAACGATCCTATCCTGCCTGTTCCCTGCCCTTCAAGGAACTTCAAGTGAACTGGAACGGCGACGTTCCACTCTGCGCCCTGTCGGCACAGCAGCTGCCGCCAGTGGGCCTGATCGTTGGCAATGTCATGGAACAGACCCTTCACGAACTCTGGAATCACAGCCTCATGGAACAGTATCGACAAGGCCATCGCGACCGCGACTGCCAAAAAATGGAAATCTGTGAGGGCTGCTCCGGGGTATAGGGCCCCGCCTCCGGGAAGTGCTGGCGGGCCTGGAGTTCCTGGGATCGAGCTGGACCCGGCCCGGAACGGGGCCGTCCTCGGCGAGGGGCACCTGGGCGCCCGCAGCCGGGTGCGCCTGGATCCGCTGCGCCCCGACGCGCAGCGGATCCAGACCTCCGAGCGGTTCACCGGCTGAGACACCGCCGCGGACCGGCCTTCGCCTCCGGGCGGGGCCGGGCACGGTCCCTTATCTTGCAGTGACCGCCCGGGGGCCTCCCGGGACACAGGCCCCCGCCCCCCTTCCGCGCCATCAGACCCGTGAGCGACTCGCCCCCCGCACCCGCCCCGCGCCGCACCCGCCTCGGCCCCCTGCAGAGGCGGCTGCTGCTGGTCGTCGTCGGCCTCGGCGTGCTGATGCTGGCCGACACCCTCTACCTGCTCGCCAACCGCGCCGCCGACGCCCTCGGCATCGACTACTTCGCGGTCACCGATCTCTCCCTGCCCCGGTTCTACCAGTCCATGGTGATCTCCCACACGGTGGGCGGCATCGTGCTGGTGATCCTGGCCCTGGCCTTCGTCGAGTGGCACCTGCCCACGGTCTGGCGACGCCACCGCCGGCGGGCGATCTACACCGGCCTGGTCTCGGTCACCCTGGGGGTGACGCTGCTGGTGACGGGCCTGTTCATCCTCACCGAGGCCAACAGCCGCGACAACGCCTGGGCCTGGTGGTGCCACGTGGCGGCGGCGGCGGCCCTGCCCGTCTTCTACCTGGCCCACCGGCGCATCTCGATCTGGAAGCCCTCGGCCCGCAGCTACCGCGTCGTGCCCCTGGCCACGGCCGGGCTGGCGGGGCTGGCGATCGTCGTCCACGGCCTCACCTACGACCGCGAGGACTACACCGAGGCGGCCGAGGAGGCCTTCGCCAGCGGCACCCACACCGGCCCCGGGTCGCGGCAGCGCCAAACCCGCGGCGGGCCGACGGAGTTCGTGCCCGCCAACTTCGTCCCCTTCGAGAGCCCCTTCTTCCCCGCCGCCACGACGACGACCACGGGCAGCTACCTGCCGTCGCGGATCATCACCCGCGGCGGCCTGCCGCCGCAGGAGTTCCTCGACCGCGAGGTCGAGCAGCAGGGCTTCGTCGTCAGCGAGAGGCTGGGGGCCTTCGACTGCCAGCGCTGCCACGCCGCGGTGGTCGCCCAGTGGGCAACCTCGGCCCACCGCTTCGCCTCCTTCAACAACCCCTTCTACGAGGCGACGATCAACGACATGCGGGAGCGCTCCACCTCCCTCAACGCCGAGGTGGAGGCCCACATCGACCACTTCTCGCGGCTCGACCCGGAGCGGGGGGGCCAGGACCTGGAGGGGCGCCAGGCGCTGGTGAAGTCGAAGTGGTGCTCCGGCTGCCACGACCCGGCGCTGATGCTGGCCGGCGGGATGACGGAGGAGATCGACCGGCGCACGCCCCAGGCGCAGGCGGGCCTGACCTGCCTGGCGTGCCACGCCATCGACCACATCCACGGGGTCACGGGCAACGCCGACTACAACATCGCCGACCACCAGGAGGACCCCTACCTGTTCGCCGACACCGAGCACGGCATCCTGCGGCTGCTCCACGACACGGCCCTCAAGGCGCGGCCGGCGGTCCACAAGCGGCAGATGCTCAAGCCCTTCTTCCAGACCTCCGAGTACTGCGCCACCTGCCACAAGGTCAGCCTCGACACCCGCGTCAACGGCTACCGCTGGCTGCGGGGCCAGGACGAGTACGACAACTGGCACGACAGCGGCGTCGCCCTCAACGCCTCGCGCACCTTCTACCGGCCCGGGTACCGGCGCCTCTGCCAGGACTGCCACATGCCCCTGGAGGAGGCCGTCGAGGGGGACGTGTCGGCCAGGGACGGGTACGTGCGCTCCCACCGGTTCCTGGCGGTCAACACGGCCCTGCCCTTCCTGCGCGGGGACCGCGACACGATCGAGCGCATCGAGGCCTTCCTGCGCGACGCCAAGCTGCGCGTCGATATCGCCGCCCTGCGCCGGACCGACGGCGGCGTCGACTATCAGCCGGCGCTGGCGCCGCCGGCCGTGCGCCCCGGCGAGCGCCTGGAGCTCGACGTGGCGGTGCGCAACCTCGGCGTGGGCCACACCTTCCCGGGGGGCACCAACGACTCCAACGAGGGCTGGCTGGAGATCACGATCGCCGACGGCGGGGGGCGGGTGCTGGCGCGCAGCGGCTCGATCGGAGCGGACGGCCACGTCGACCCGGCGGCCCACTTCTACAAGGCCCTCCTCGTCGACGCCGAGGGGCAGGCGATCCACCGCCGCAACGCCCAGGACATCCACGCGCCGGTCTACGTGCGCACCATCGGCCCGGGGGCGGCGGACGTGGCCCATTACGGATTCACCGTGCCGGACGACTACGCCGGGGGGCCGTTGACGGTCACGGCGCGCCTGCTGTGGCGCAAGTTCGACCGCGCCTACACGGAGTTCGCCTTCCACGCCAACCGGGAGGGGTTCCGGCCCTTCGACGAGGTGCCCGACCTGCCGGTGACCGAGATCGCCTCCCACACCCTCACCCTGCCCCTCGAGGGCGGGGACCCGGCGCCGGCGGCCGACCCCGGGCCCGACGCCTGGCAGCGGCTCAACGACTACGGCATCGGCCTGCTGCTGCAGGGGGACACACGCGGGGCCACGGCCGCCTTCGCCGAGCTGGCGCGGCTGCACCCGGAGCGCGTGGACGGGCCCCGCAACATGGCGCGGGCGGCCCTGGCCGACGGCGACATCGAGGGCGCTTACGGGCTGCTGCGGCGCTGCGAGGAGCTGGCCCCCGCCGACGCCCAGACCGCCTGGGTGTGGGGCGTGGCCCACCAGAAGAGCGGCCGCTACGCCGACGCCGAGCTGGCCTACCGCCACGTGCTGGAGAGTTTCCCCGACGACCGCGCGGCGTGGCGCAACCTCGGCCGCGTCCTCTACCTCGACGGCCGCTTCGAGCAGGCCCTGGAGGCCCTGGACCAGACCCTGCGGATCGACCCCGAGGACCGCGTCGCCCACTACCACCGCATGCTCTGCCTGCGCAGCCTCGGCCGGCAGGCCGAAGCGGAGGCCGCCGAGCAGGCCTACGAGTACTACCAGATCGACGAGTCGGCCCAGGCCGTGACCCGCCGGTACCGCCTGAGCCACCCCCACGACAACCTCGAGACCCAGCCGATCCATGTGCACGAGCTGACGCCCCCGGAGGCCGGCGCCGGGGGCGGGGCCTGATGGCCGGGCGTCTCCGCCTGCGGCGGCTGGTCCCGGCGGCGCTGCTGCTGGCCGCGTGCGCCGAGGAGGCCCCGGAGGTCGCCCCGGAGCCGCCGGCCTACTCGCGCCCCACCCCGGACTACGCCCGGGCCGAAGACGCACCGACCCCGCCGGCGGTGACCTTCACCGAGACCGCGGCGGCCTCGGGCCTGACCTTCCGCCACGAGACCGGCGCCTTCGGCGAGAAGTGGATGCCCGAGACGATGGGATCCGGCTGCGCCCTCCACGACCTCGACGGCGACGGCGACGACGACGCCCTGCTGGTGAACGGCGCCTGGTGGCCGGGCCACGAGGGCGAGGGGGCTCCGCCGACCTCGGCCCTGTTCGCCAACGACGGCGCCGGCTCCTTCACCGACGTCACCTCCGGCTCGGGCGTCGACGTGAGCGTCTACGGCATGGGGGTGACCGCCGCCGACTACGACGGCGACGGCGACGCCGACCTCTACCTGACGACCCTGGGCGACAACCTGCTGCTGCGCCAGGACCGCCCCCTCGGGTTCACCGACGCGGCGGCGCAGGCCGGGGTGGCGGGGGAGACCTGGACCGACGAGGAAGGCCGCCGGCACCCGGAGTGGTCCACGGGGGCGGCCTGGGCCGACGTCGACGCCGACGGGAGCCCCGACCTGCTGGTGACCAACTACGTGCACTGGTCGCGGGAGAACGACCTCTACGCCAGCTTCGACGGCAAGAGCAAGTCGTACGCCACGCCCCAGCAGTACACGGGCTCGACGCCGCGCCTCTACCGCAACCGCGGCGACGGCGGCTTCACCGACATCACCGCCCAGGCGGGGCTGCTGCTGCCCCACGCCAAGTCGATGGGGGTGGCCGCCGACGACTTCGACGCCGACGGCCGCGTCGACCTGGTGATCACCAACGACACGCAGCCCAACTTCCTGCTGCGCAACCTCGGGGGCGGCCGCTTCGAGGAGGTCGGCACGGCGGCCGGCATCGGCTACGACGAGTCGGGCCGGGCCCGGGCCGGCATGGGCGTGGACGTGGCCGACCTGGCCGGCGACGGGGTGCTGGCCATCGGCATCGGCAACTTCAGCCGCGAGGCCGTCTCCCTCTACCGGCAGACGGCGGCGGGGGGCACCGTCTTCCTCGACGGCGCCGGCAAGAGCCGCCTCGTGGAGCCGACCCTGCCGACCCTGACCTTCGGCCTGCGGTTCTTCGACTACGACCTCGACGGCCGCCAGGACCTGGTCCTGGCCAACGGCCACATCGAGCCCGAGATCAACGCCGTGCAGCGCGAGATCGCCTACGCCCAGCCGCCGCAGCTGTTCTGGAACGACGGCCGGGGGAGGCTGGTCGACGCGAGCGCCGGGGCCGGACCGGCGCTGGCCGAGCCCCTGGTGGGCCGCGGCCTGGCCGTGGGCGACATGGAGGGCGACGGCGACCCCGACGTGCTGATCACCACCAACGGCGGCGCTCCCCGGCTGCTGCGCAACGACCTGGAGGGCGGGAAGGCGCTGGTCCTGCGCCTGCGGGGGCGATCCCCGGGAGCCGACGCCCTGGGCGCGGTGGTGACCGTGCGCGCCGGCGGGCGGACCCAGTCGCTGCGGGTGCGCACGGGATCGTCCTACCTGAGCCAGAGCGCCCGAGAGCTGACCTTCGGCCTGGGCGAGGCGGAGGCGGCCGAGGCGGTGACGGTGCGCTGGCCGGACGGGGCGGTGGACGAGCTGGGGGCGCTGGAGGCGGGGGGGTATGCGGTGGAGGTGGGAGGGGTGGTGGGGGGCGATCGCGGAGATCCCTGACTCAACGTCAGAGGGTTCCTCGCTCCAATTCCCCACACAGACCAGGAATGCTGATGCTGCTCCAGCATTTCTGTGTCAGGAGTGAGCCCTGAGGAGGGAACGCCCCGTGTACGACCTTGATGCCGCGGGTTCCCAGAAACTCGGCCACCGGTACCAGGTCTTGGTCGGAGGTAACCAGTACGGCGATGTCATAGTTGTCCGCCCAGGCGAGACTGATCATGTCCGTTGCCATACGAACGTCAACACCCTTCTCCTCCGTGCCCCGCATGGTCGCCCCGCATCGGGGACAGGTGGCTATCTCCCCATGGCAAGTCGGGCAGCTTGGTGGCGACCGCCTCTTTTGCCGAGGAACCATCGAGACACTCACACCGGGAAAGGAGTTCACTACCGTCGTTGCCCACCGATGCAGATTCCGATCCCCTTCCCGGTCAGGGTTGAAGGATCCGTAGAAGTTCAACCCTTGATACTGCTCCGTTGCGTGCAGGAAATCGACGAATACCCGTACACGGTGGCCTCGACCATGTGCGGGCTCATCGGCGTTCAAGTCGCCATCCAGAACAAGAAAAGGGACGCCGGAAGGCGTCCCTGGAGTATACCTGACCGGACCCCGGTGTTCCCTCTGTGGGCGGCGATCCGGTGGGTTGTAATGTCCATGGAATCTACTCCGGAGCATCCAGACGGGCAACGTCCGCCGAGGTCCCACCGCAAGCGGCGGGCTCACCTCCTCGCCGGCAGCTTCGTCTCCACGTAGGCCGCCAGGGCTGCCACCGTCCCGAAGAGCTCCTCCGTCAGATCGTCGTCGTCGACTTCGATTCCGAAGGTCTCCTCCAGCTCGACGACCAGCTTGATCGACAGGATCGAGTCGACCTCGCCGTCGGCGCCGAAGAGGGGTTCGCTCTCGGGGAGCTGGTCGGGCTGGATGGGCAGGTCGAGGGCCTTCACCACGGCCTCCCGGACCCTGCGGGTGATCTCGGCCTTCGTCATGGGCGGGTCCCTTGGGTCTGTGCGGGAGACTCCGGTCCCGCGGGTGTGGGGAGCACGCGGCCGTTGGTCAGGCGGATCTTCCGCCTCGCGTGCCGCGCCACCTCCTCCTGATGCGTTACCAGGACGATGGCGATGCCCTCGTCGTTCAGTCTCGCGAACAGCTCCATGACTTCCGCCGCGGCCTGTGGGTCCAGACTGCCGGTGGGCTCATCCGCCAGGATCAGCGAGGGCTCGTTGACCAGGGCCCGGGCGATCGCCACTCGCTGCCGCTGGCCCCCGGACAGCTCCTCGGGCCGGAAGTCGCGGCGGTCCCCCAGCCCGACCCGCTTGAGGGCCGCGTGGGCGGCCTCCCGCCGCCGCCGGCGAGCCGCTCCCGCGTAGATCATGGGCAGGGCGACGTTCTCCGCGGCCGTCGCCCTCGGCAGCAGGTGGAAGCTCTGGAAGACGAAGCCGATCCGGCGGTTTCTCACCTCGGCGAGGCGGATGGGATTCAGGCCGGTTACATCCTGGCCCTCCAGGAGGTACCGGCCCGCCGTCAGCTGGTCGAGACAGCCGATGATGTTGAGCATGGTCGTCTTCCCGGAGCCGGAGGGACCCATGAGGGCGACGAACTCTCCCTCGCCGAAGGCGGCGTCGACTTCCCAGAGGGCGCGCACAACCTCGGCACCCCTCTGGTAGACCTTGCAGGCGGACTCAAGCTCGACCAGCATGCCTCATGGCCTCCGCGGGAGGGAGTTCCGCGGCCTGCACCGCGGGCACGACGCCGGAGCAGATGCCCACGGAGAGGGAGACGGCCAGGGCGAGGCCCGCGGACCCCCAGTCGGTCGAGCCGGCCATGGAGGTGCCGAGCCATCCGGAGAGCATCGCCTCCCCGCCCCGGGCGAGTCCCCATCCCAGGGCCAGCCCGAGCCCGCCGCCGCAGCAGCTCAGGACCACCGCCTCGGTGACGAACTGACTCACGATGGCCATCGGCCGGGCGCCCAGGGCCTTGCGCAGGCCGATCTCCCAGATCCGCTGCCTGACCGAGATGAGCATCGTGTTGAGGACTCCCACGGCGCCGACGACCAGGGCCATCCCGGCGATGGCCGTCGTCACCACCCGCGCCGCGATCAGGGCCTTGTTGATGTCCTCGAGGAACTCCCGGCCGCTCAGGACCTCGTAGCGATCGAGGTCCTGAGCGCCGCGGGCGAGCACGCGGCGAACGGCGGCCACGGCTCTCGAAGGGTCGGCGCCGGCCGCCAGGGATGCGCGGATGCCGTGGACCCCGGGGGCCCCGCCGTGAAAGCTCTCCAGCGTGCGGACCGGCAGGATGAGCCGCTCGTCGCCCGGGGCGGCCTCCATCAACCGTCTTCTCTCGAGCACTCCCACGACCGTGTAGGTGGTGCCGTCCAGGCGGACCCTCCGGCCCGTGGGTGGGCCGCCTCGCAGCAGCCGCTCGGCGAGGTCGGCGCCCAGGACGCAGACCCGGCGGCGAGTCAGGCCATCGGTCTGATCGAGAAACCGGCCCGATGCCATCGTGTCTCCCAGGAGCCGCCGGTAGCCGGGCACCGTCCCCGTGGCCCGGGCATGGGTCCCCCGGCCCCCGGACTGGATCCGGAGGTCGATCCGCCGCATGGGCACCACGTGGTCGAGACCGGGCACGGTGCGCTCGAGCTCCGCCACCTGCCGGAGGGTCAGCAACGGCGCCGGTCCCTGCAGTGGCGGAGCCGGCCGGGGGTGCACGAGGACCAGCCTCTGGAGCCCGAGCCTGCCGAGCTCGCCCATGACCAGCCGCTGCACCGCGGCGCCGACGGACTGGATCGCCACCATGGCGGCGACTCCGGTGGCTACCGAGACGACCGCGACCACCGCCCTCAGGCGGAACCGCCGTACCACCTCCAGGGCCATGGGGGCCGCATGCAGACTCGGCATTCTCGCTCAGGTCTCCTTGAGGGCTTCCACCGGGCTCATCCGCGCCGCTCGCACGGCCGGGACGGCCCCCGACAGCAGGCCCACCCCGCCCGAGGCCAGCCCGGCCGCGAGCAGGACATCGCCCGTCACGCCTGCGCGGAAGTCGACCTCGGGCAGGAACAGGTGGACGGACCACTCGACGCAGGACGAGAGGCCGGCGCCCAGGGCGATCCCCGGGAGGAAACCCGCCAGGTTCATGGCGAGGGACTCGGCCAGGAGCTGCAGCAGCAGGGCGTGGCCGGGAGCCCCGACCGCCGCGCGCAGGCCCATCTCGTAGACGCGCTCATCGAGGGAGGCCAGCATGGCGCTGAGGATGCCCAGCCCCCCCAGGCCGAGGCAGATCGCCGCCAACCCACCCAGCGACACCTCGATGGCCCGGAGGGTGCGGACGGCGCCCCGGGCGTCGGCGGCGGCCGAACGGACGCGGAAGTCGCCGCCGCGGTGGGCCCCCGCCAGCCACGCCCGGATTCGTTCGACGATGGCGGGGACCTCCTCCACATGGGCGGCCTGAACGGTGACCCGGCCGATGTCCCGGACGCGGAGCGCCTCGAGGGAGGTCGTGATGGGGACGAGCACCACCTCGTTGGCGAGGGGATCCCGCGACACGAGTTCCTCCAGCGTCCCGACTACGGCGAACCGCAGCCCGTCGATGGAGACGGCGCCTTCCGTCCCCCGGGCGCCGGGGAACAGCCGCGCCGCGACCGAGTGGCCGAGCACGCAGACTCGCCGCGACGAATACACATCTTCGGCAGCGATCCCCCGGCCCGCGTCCAGCCGCCGGCCGCCGCCGGCCAGGAACTCCGGCGTGATGCCCCGCACCTGCGCCGCCACCTGCCGCCCTCCGGCGGCGATCCACCCGGGGGCGATCGCTTCGGGGACCACCGCCTCGACGCCGGGAATCCGTCCGATCCGATCGACATCGGCCCGGGTCAGGGAAGCGCGGGCCCCCGCTGCGGCCTGTGGAGAAACGACCACGCTCAGGTTGCCCCCCGCCTGGCGCGCGTCGGAGATCACCAGGCGCCTGAGCCCGCCGCCCACGGACAGCACCGCCACGAGTCCCGCCGCGCCCACGGTGATGCCGAAGCAGGCGAGGGCCGTGCGGGGCAGGTGGCCCCCGAGCTGATACTGCAGACCCTGCACCACGGCGGCCCGGGCGACCCGGCAACGCCGCCCCAGGAGACTCGGGTTCACTCCGCCTCCTCCTCGAGAGCGGCTGCATCCGCCGCGACCAGGTCTCCGGCCCGGAGGCCGGACCGGACGACGACGCGGCTCTCCGTGCCTCGCGAGATCCGCAGCTCCACCGGCCGCAGGCGGTCCCGCGGGCAATCCGGCGCCGCCTCTGCGCCGGCGCGATCCTCGGCCGCGCACAACCAGGCGCGGGCGGCCACCGGACCGCGGGCTCTCCAGGCGGCGGCGTCGAGTCCCTCCATGACGACGGCCTGCAACGGCAGGGAGACCACGTCCCTCTCCACGTAGGTGGGGACTTCCACGACACAGGACATGCCGTGCCGCAGCCGGCCGGGCGCTTCGTGGAGGTCGACCACCGCCTCGAAGGTGACCATGTGGGTGCCCGGGCTCCGGCGGCCCAGTCTGGAGATCCGCCGCACCCGCCCTTCGAGCCGGTCTCCCGGGAAGGCCTGCACCATGACCATCGCCGGCCGGTCCTCGCTCCAGGACTGCACGTCGACCTCGGCCACGTCGCAGCGGGCGACGAATCGTCCCGCCGAGGCGATCGACACCAGCGCGGGCCCACCCTCGAAGCCGGCGAGGACGCTCTCTCCCGCGTCCACGTGCCGTCTCACCACGGCCCCGCCCCGGGGGGCCGGGACGTCGCCGCTGCGCCCCTGCCGGCCCCGCACCGATGCGATGGGGTCGCCTGCGGCCACGATCGCGTCCTCCGCGGCGATCCAGGTCACGGTGCCCGAGAGGGTGGAGCCGACCTCGACGATCTCGGCGAACTCGAGGCGGCCGTCGGCGGCGAGCCGGTCGATCAGCTCCCCGCGGACGGCCGGTACCACCGGGTACCTCGACACGGCGCCGCCGCCCTCGCCGCTCCGGCATCCCGGCACGGCCAGGGCCGCCGCGAGGGCCACGAGCATCACCCTCCTCATCGCTCCCATGGCTCCGGTCATCTTCAGGCGGCCTCCGAGAGCGCCGTCTCCACGGTCCGGGCGAGGCGCCGCTGCCCCGCGGGGTCGGCCGGGCATACCGCGGGCAGGCCGAACCGGTCCTCCAGCTCCTTCAGGGTCTGCCGCAGCTCCCCGGCTTCCAGCACCCTGGAGCTCACCCAGGTGCGGCCATGGGCCTTCTCCACCCGCCTCTGCCTGTCGCTCAGCAGCAGACAGATGGTGCGCGCCTTGCCGACGATCCGGATGGCGTCGATGGTGTCTCTCACGTACTCCTCCGGGTCCATGCAGTTGACCGCCAGCACGCAGACATCCGGCTTGGCGCCCAGCAGGAAGGCCAGACTCACGAAGTGATGGGTGCGGGGCTCGTCGATGGAGAAGGGAATGGTGCCCGACTGGGACCCGACGATGAGCACGTCGGGCTTCTGCTCGTGGTGGATCTCCCTGAGCTTGGCGTCGAGGAAGGGCTCGAAACGCTGGAGGGGCAGCTCGAGGGGCGAGGCGTACCCCATGGGGAAGGTGTAGTCGAAGCCGAAGAGCCCGGACTGGTGCTCGGTGCCGAGCTGGCCCACCCGGTAGCCCTGCTTCAGCAGATGCCGGCGCAGGGCCAGCTGGGCGGTGAACTTGCCCTGCTGGGAGCTGGTCCCGAAGAATCCGATGACGGGGACGGCGATCTTGCCCAGGGTCGCCTTCTCCCGGATCGTCCGCTCCACCTCGGCGATGGAGACCGAGGGATAGGCCACCCGGAGCCCCCTGCGGCGGCTCTCGGCGTAGAGGTCGCCATACCTCAGCTCGGGCACCGCGTTCAGGCTGTAGACGTTGCGGTTGCCGGCGAGGGCGGCTTCGATCGCTTCCCTCAGCAGGTCGCGCCTGGCGATCCGTCCGAGCTCGTCGAGATACCCCAGGATCACCGTGTCGCCGGCGGCCAGCTCGCCGGCGAGGGCGGGCCCGATCTCGACGCCCAGGGGATCCGCGCCGATCGCTTCTCCCGCGTCCTTGCCCACCAGGCGCCGGCCCGCCGGATCGGCCACGCCCACCACCTCCAGGCCCGTGAGGTCCCGAAAGCGGACGAGGCCGTGCAGCTCCTTGCTGAAGGGATAGAGGACGACGCGGCGCATCCACGCCGAAGCCGGCTGCCGCTCCCCTCGGCGCCGCGGCCCCCGGCCCCCGGCGCCCCGGGTCTTCTTCCCGCGCTCCCGGGGACTCTCGCTGCGGGGCCGGGTGGCGTGGCTCTCGAGCAGCCTCCGCATCTCCTCGGGGCCAGCCGACGGATGCCGCTCCTTGAGCAGCGCCACGATGCCGCTGATGTGGGGCGCGGCGTAGCTCGCGCCGCTCTTCAGCGCCTCCTCCCCGTTGAGCCAGGCGACCCGGCGCGGCCCTCCCTTGGCGACGCACTCGATGGGCTGGCCGGCGCGGTAGTGGTACCCGTACCGGCCGCGGACATCCCCGTCCTCGACGCCGATGACCTCCTCGAAGACCGCCGGGAAGCTGCGCTCGCCGCCCCGGGGTTGAGCGGAGACGATGCAGATGCCGGCGCGCTCAAGGCTGCGGCAGACGTCGCGCAGGCGGCCGGCGACCGCGGTGTCGGTGACCCCCAGGCTGGCGTTGATGACGTGAGCGCCGTCCTCGCCGGCGTGCTCCAGGGCGGCCTCCAGGGCCGAGGCCCGGGCGGAGAGGAAGGCGTCGAAGATGCGGATGATCGACAGCTCCACTCCGGGAGCCAGGCCGCAGAGGATGCCGGCACAGGCCGTTCCGTGGCCGGCCTCGTCGCTGTAGTCGGCGCTGCGCCGGAGGGTGCCGTCGTCTGCGGCTGCGATCGAGACGCCGGCGACGACGTTTTCCGCGAAGCCGACGCGGGAAGGGTCGAGGCCGCTGTCGATGATGGCGACGCGGACCCCGCGTCCCGTCAGGTCGGCAAAGGAGAGCCTGGCCATCAGTGCGGCAGCAGCTCGCAGGCGGCGCAGTCGGCGTCGCCGGCGAGGGAGTCGGAGGCCGTGTCCACCAGGAAGGTGAAGCTCACTCTCAGCACCACGCTGGCGACGAGGAGCAGGGCCACGACGCCGGCGCTGCGCGGCCAGGTCAGCCGGCAGGCGCGGCCGAGGCCCAGGGCGAGGAGGCCGTAGAACCAGATCCTGAAGGGACTGGTGTAGGACAGGAGGACCGCGAGCACCGGGGCCCCGCGGAGGTCGAAGAGCAGACCCAGATCGAACTGGGAGCCCATCTCCGAGAGGCTCACAGCCTCTTCCCCATGCAGTCTGCCGGCGAGGAGGAGGGTGTCCGCCGCCTGGGAGAGCAGCAGCACCAGACTGGCGTGGGCGACGACGGCCAGGATCGCCCGGAAGTCGCTCCACTCCTCGAAGAGCTGCACCAGCAGCCACAGGAAGAAGGCCGGCGCCAGGAGGCCGACCAGGGTGGCCGGGAAGGCAAGAAGAATGATCGCCGCGAACCTCAGGAAGGCGACGACACTCTCCTGGGACTCGGTGAGCAGACCGGCGGGCACGAGCTCCAGCCGGTCTCCCGCCAGGTGGAGGGAGAGGCACGAGGCGAGGGCGCTCCCCAGGCTCAGCACCACGAACACGTCCACCCAGGGGCGGCCCTCCACGATCGAGGCGAAGGCGTGCCGCGGCGACGCCGCCAGGAGGCGCACTCGTTCCACGAGGGGCGCTCCTCCTTCCTTCGTGCCGCTCTCTGCCGATCTCTTCATGACATCACCTCACTGTTTGACAGGTCCATCCGGACGCAGGACTCCCCCGCTGGCCGTTTTCCGGACTCTCCGGGAACGGCCGTCCGCCCGCAGCCTCCGGGCGCTTACCTGGCGGGGCTCACCTTCTCCAGAAGCGCGACCAGCAAGGGCCCTGGAGGCCGTGTGGCCACGAAGAGGCTGGCGTCGCCCTCCTCCAGGGAATGAGGAAGTCCGTCGCCGCCCGCTGCCGGCTCGAACTCCACGGCGGCGAGGACTTCCTCCGCGCTTCGGCGGAACCGGGCCTCGACGGCCCGTACTTCTCCCAGCAGGACGCGGCGGTCCCCCCGGGCGGCGAGGACGTAGCGGGCGTCGCCCAGGAGCCCGAGACTCCGCCTCGACACGGGGCCCTCGAGCCGCCAGACGCCGTCCCCCCTCGTCACCTTCCCCGAGACCCGGATCCCGCGGTCGACGTCGACGAGGACCAGCCCCACCAGCAGCAGCAGGGAGCACGCGGCCGCGCCGATCAGGACGGCCCCCCCGGTCCACTCGATGCGCGAGGGAATCCGCATCGCCCGGGTCAGGCGGCCTCCGGCCGGGCGACGGCGGCCCAGTCCTGCAGAGGGCCTTCCCTCGTCACCCGCCCGCCGCTCATGACCACGACCCTGTCGGCGAAGTCCAGCGAGCCGAGGCGATGGCTCACGTAGACCGTCGTCCGTCCCTCCCCGGCCTGCCTCAAGGCGCGGATCACGGTCTGCTCGGTCTCGGGGTCCAGGGAGGCGGTGGTCTCGTCGAGGACCAGGATCCTCGGCCTGCGGACCATGGCCCGGGCCAGGCAGAGGCGCTGCTTCTGGCCTCGCGACAGCTCGACGCCGTCAGCGCCGATGCGGGTGTCCAGCCCCTCGGGGAACCGCGACAGGAACTCGTCGCAGTCGGAGATCCCGGTGGCCCAGGCCAGGTCTTCTGCCGTGGCCCGGGGGTTGCCGTAGAGGATGTTCTGGCGGACCGTCGCCGAGAACAGGTGCACCTCCTGCTCGACGTAGCCGATATGGGCGCGGACGCTCCGGGGGTCGTACTCGCCCGAGTCCCGGCCGTCGATGCGGATCGTTCCCCGCGACGGGCTCTCCAGCTGGAGCAGGAGCCGCACGAGGGTGCTCTTGCCCATTCCGGTGCCGCCCACCACCGCCGTGATCCGCCCGGCCGGGAAGGTGGCCGAGACATCGTGCAGGACCGTGGCCCCTCCCGGCAGCCCGAAGGAGACTCCTTCGAACCGCACCTGCCCCGGACCGATGTCGAAGGCCGGCCTGGCGGCGCCCTCCCTGTGGACGGGCGCCCCGCCGAAGTCGCGCACCCGCTGCAGGATCCCCAGGGCCATCTTGACGCTCATGTAGACGCTGGACAGCTGCATCGTCGGCGTGAGCACGAGGGCGAGGACGGAGTTGAGCGCCAGCAGCTGTCCGAGCGACAGCTGGCCCTTCATCACCTGGAGCCCCCCCACCCACAGCAGCACGAGAAAGCCGGCGGCGTGCACGAGGTTCTGGACGCCGGAGAGCCAGATCGCCCGGACATCGCGGGCCAGGCCCGCGTCGAGCTCGCGGCGCAGCCTGCCGGCGATGAGGCGGAGCTGCCGGCGCTCGGCGCCGAAGGCCTTGACGACGGTGATGTTCTCCAGGGATTCGATGCGCACCGCCTGGGTCTGCCCCCGGCGCTCCTGGGCGGCGGCGTTGAGGTCGTGGACCCTGCGGCCCAGGAGGACGCTGGCCGCGGCGAGGACCGGCACGAGGGCCAGCAGGATCGCCGCCAGCCCGGGGCTCAGGGCCACCATCACCACGGCCCCGGCCGCGAGCACGAAGGCCGAGTGCATGGCCTCGATCCAGGTCCCGGCCATCAGGGCCCCCAGCTGCCGCACGTCGTCGCTGGCGCGGGTGGCCAGATAGCCGGTGCCGGCCTTGCGGAAATACGCCGCCGACTGCGCCAGCAGCCTCCGGGTGAGGGTGATCTCCATGTCGAAGAACACGCGCCGGGCGAAGACGGTGAGCAGGTATCTCTGCAGCAGGCTCAGGAAGGTGGCCAGGATGGAAACGGCGAGCACCCCGGCGCACACGGTGTGGAGCGTGCTCCGCGAGCCCGACGCGAAGACCTCGTCCACGAGGTAGATCGTCACCAGCGGCAGGGGCACGGTGAGGGCCGCCGCCAGGAGCATGGCGGCGAAGGCCTCGGCGGCGCGCAGCCGGTAGGGCCGGAGGAAGGTCCAGAGAAAGGGGAGGAAGGAGGGACCCGCCGGCGTCATCCGCCGTGAGAGCCAGCCTGGCAGCCTCAGAGCCACGAGAGCCCCCGCCGCTCCCCTTCCGGGGCGATGAGATCCATGTACAGCTCCTCGAGAGTCACGGCCTCCTGGCCCTCGGCCCCCCGGGCGCGCAGCTCCTCGGGCGGGCCCCGCAGGATCAGCTCTCCCTTGTTGATGAAGGCCAGCTCGGAGCAGAGCCGGTCGACGCGGTCGAGGACGTGGGAGCTGAGGACCACGGTGGCGCCGCCGGAGGACAGCCGGCGGAGCAGCTCCTCCACCTGGAGGGCGGCCTCCGGGTCGAGGGTGGCGAAGGGCTCGTCGAGGAGGACCAGGCGCGGCTGGTGCAGCAGTATGCAGGCCAGGGCCAGCTTCTTCCTCATGCCCGCCGAGTAGGTGGAGACGGTCTCGCCGGCGGCCCCCTCGAGGTCCATGAACTCCAGCGCCTCGCGGGACCGCTCCGCGACCTCGGCGGGGTCGAGGCCGTAGGCCAGGCCGGTGAAGCTCAGGTGCTCCGATCCGGAGAGGCTCTCGTAGAGCCCCGGGTCGTCGCGCATGACGCCGGTCAGGGCCCGGATGTCGTTGCCGGCCTCGGCGTAGGTGCGTCCGAAGAGGCGCACCGAGCCCTCGCTCGGCTCCAGGAGTCCGGCCGCCATGTTCAGCAGCGTCGTCTTGCCGGCGCCGTTCGGCCCCACGAGGCCGAGGATCGCCCCCGGCTCCACCCGCAGCGAGAGGGAACGGACGGCCACGGTGGACCGGTACCGCTTGGTCAGGTCTTGCAGCTCCACGGTCGGTTCCATGTCGGTCTCAGTCTCCTATTTGCAGAACACTTCGGCCACTGTGAGGCGGCGCTGCCGGAGCAGCCGGGTCTGGTGGCGCAGGGCGAGGACGTACCCCGCCGGCAGTCCCGCCGCGGCCAGGACCCCGAAGGCCGCCGCCGCGTAGCGCAGTGGCCCGGAATCGATCCAGAAGAACAGGACAGCCAATGCGCAGAGGAGCGTCGACAGGAGGGCATGGAGGAGACGGCTCCTGCCCGGGGCGTGCAGCCTCGGGTCCTTTCTCGATCCGGGCTGCCTGGCGGGGTTGAGGATCGAGAGGTAGTTGCCGCTGATCGTGAAGGCCAGGGGAGCCAGGACCACGGCCACCAGGGCCTGGAGCCCGGGTCCGACGAGATCGTGGAACCAGAACACGAAGAGGAGGGCAGGGGCGCAGAAGGCGGTCACCGCGAGCTGGATGACCGCGAAGGCGATGTTCTTGCTGGCCAGGATCTGCCGCTCGCCGATGGGCAGGAGCAGGTACTCGCAGGCGCCCCTGCCATCTTTGGAAAACACGTTGGTCGTGAACCCGCCCTGGAAGCAGGCGAGCCAGACGACCGCCGCGCCATGCATCGGCCAGGGGTAGGGAAGGCTGGCGCGTCCTTCGCCGGCAGCGAGGGCGAGGGCGGGAAGGATGGCTGTGATCCAGGAGAACATCGCCGGCATCGACGCCTGCATCCAAAGCTGCTTCCAACGGAGCGCGGCCAGCACCTCGCGGGCCACCAGGTTCGGCCAGGGCGGCGGCAGGACCCGCCCGAGCCATGCGGCGAGACCCGGGATCCGGTCCCGCGGGCCGGCCGGGGCCACGCGGGACCCGCCCGCGAGGAAGACCCGCCGGCGGGTCAGGCGCCAGCCGAAGAGAAGGCCGGCCGCGGCGAAGGCGCCGAGCAGGGCCAGGGGCCCCGGCAGCTCCGCGAGGCGTCCCTCCCCTGCCAGCTGGTACGCCCTTGCCAGCGAGCTGGTGGGGGTCATCTCGAACCAGGAACCCGAGACCCCGCGGATCCGCTCGAGCCCGTCGCCGCCGACGTGGGACCAGGCGAGGAGGAGGGTGAGGGCCAGGAACGACCCGCCGGCGAGGATGCGAGCCAGCATCCGCAGTGCGCCTCTCCAGGACGCCAGCTCGATGGCGCAGCGCGTCCCCTGGATCCAGGCGACCATGCCGAGACCGGTCACACCCGTGGCCAGGCACGAGAACAGGGTGGCCGGGGCACCGGCCGGGGGGAAGAGCGTGAGCCCGATCGTCAGGAAGCTCAGGGAGAAGAACAGGGGCAGGGGCTTGAGCGCGGCCATCACCAGGCCTGCCGCATAGGCCTGCCCCGGGGTCCATCGAAGCTGGGGGAGCTTCCCCAACCAGGAGATCGATACGATCTCGGCGCCGAGGCCGAGGGCGATGCAGAACCACAGGAAGGCGTAGATCGCGAGATACACGGAGGCCAGGGCCACGGCCGGCCCGGGGTCCAGGTCGAGAGACCCCATGGAGGTGTGGAGCGAGAACCAGAGACTCAGCAGGAAGAGCCCGCCGGCCGCCGCCTGGAGGACGACGGCCGGCCAGAAGTCTCCCGGCTTCGACCGGGCCTCGTGGCGCAGGATGCGGGACTCGACCCGGAGCGCGTAGGAGAGCGCTCTTGGAACCCAGGGCACGGAGGACAGGAGTGTTGTGATCATGAGGGGCATCTACGGGGCGCTGAGGGGTCTGCGACTGGACCGGCTCAGTCTATAGGGGTGACGCCGATAGAAGGGTGGGCTTGGTAGGTGCCAACCACTCTGCTTGCCCCGATCTGTTGCCTGCTGGCGTCAGATCCTCTCCCTAATCCTGACGGCCAGCCTCTTCAGGAACAGCTCCTTAGCGTCCCTTTCCCTGTATCTCGTGGGGCGAGGAGCTCTGACGGTTCGCAGACGTCGGAGAAACTCATCCGGGTCAAAGCCGTCAGCCACCTCGCTTAGGTAGGTAGCTAGTATCGAGATTGCCTGCTCGGCTCCCCGTGCAAGGCCCACCGCTTTCACGTCCTCCATCTTGAGGAGTACCGCCTCCAACTCGTCAAGCTGATTCGCCAGTTCGGCTACCCGCTGCTGCAATCCGTTGACCCGGTCCTCCGCCATCGCCGCAATCCTTCCCAAAAAGAGTTTACAGCCCTGGAACGGTTCCCTGTGCGCCTACTTGCACCCATCCATGCAAAGGAGGGACCACTTCTCGCACGTGGCCTCCGCCCGGATCAGGAACGAGGTTGCACCCGAGCGCCAGTGTCGGCTGGCTTCGCCTGGCTAGGTGCCGGGCGTCGAGCCGGTACCGGCCGGTACCGAGCCGACACCTTGCTCCAACCAATTGTCGGGCACGCGGATCCCCCACTGTGCCGGGTGGGTAGGATTCCGCTTTGTGCACATCCACCGCAAGCAGGGGTCCTTCTCCTTGCCCAGCGCGCCCCCCCCCGTCGCCGCCGTTTCCAGGTGGGCTGGGCCTCGGCGTCGTTGAGCCCTGGGATCAGGGGGTGCGCGTTGACCCCCGACGGCACTCCGGCTGGGACAGCTCCTCAAGGGCCAGCAAGTGGCGATCGGACCGCAACTTGCGCGGCTCCATGGCTCCGTGAGCCGGCGGTCGACTGGTGATCGCCAGGGTCACAGTGCTTCCAGGAGATGGGTGGCCGACATTACCATACGGCATGGGCAAGCCGCGACATTCTGTCCCTGTACCGGCAAACGGCGGCGGGGGGCACCGTTTCCCGACGGCGCGAGCAACAGCCGCCTCGCGAAACGGCCCTGACCTTCGGCTTGAGGTTCTTTGAGTTACGTCCTGGACGGCCCAAGGCCAACGGCCACATTGAGCCCGGGATCAACGCCGCGCAGCGGGAGATCGCCTAAGTCCAGCAGCTGTTCTGGAAGGACTTCCGGGGGCGGGCGCCCACGCCCACGCCCTCGCTTTCGGCCCTTGCGGTTAGTGCAGAGTACTCGGGGTCGGCATCGGTTGGCTAATTGCGCCTTAGGCACATGTCGGCCCCTGATTGCCCGACTGCCGACTCCCGTCCTCATCGGCCCGAGATAGGGCCTTCACTGTCCCTCGGGTCTTCCCCTTGGAGCCTTTAGCATCCGGGTCCCACACTCCGTAAAGGCCATACCCTTGTGACCTCACAAGCGGGCTTGCACAAAGTCTCGTAGACCATCGAGTGCCGGGTGCTCCGGTGCTACGGCCCGCATCGTTCTACTTAGGCAATCAGAGGGCGGAAGGTTAGTACGCTGCCCCAAACAGTATCCCAGATCATGGTGGTCAAGGTCGGAGTGAATGGCATCGATCAGAGAATCCGCTTCCGCTCCGCGACAATCAAACTGCTTGGCTAGCCGATCGCGGTAGCTTGGCAGTCTCAATTGCTCTGCGACCCACCTCTCTGGCGGCAAGCCTCCAGGCAGAAGCATGCACTCGGGCCTAAGTTCCTCCTTCCCTCCCGCCTCACTCTTGGCCACCTTCCCGACATCGCCCATGGAGCAATCACCATCAAGGACACACACGGCTCTCAGCTCAGACTCGGCCCTTAGGTGGGAGACACCCTGACGAACAACTGCCGCATGGTCACCTATCTCCCGCAGCGAAACTCGCACTCTCACCTTGTAGGGAAGAGCCTCCTCAATCAAACTCCTGGCGGCCTCGTCTTCGCAGTAGATCATCAGCTCGGGTATAGGTACTCCCGTCATCTCCTGCATGGCAAAGCGGGTACTCGGAGACTCAAATGCTTCATGCTCGTGGCCACGCTTGCTCAGGAGGATTCTGGATACACGCGGCAGTGCATCCAAGAAAGCCTCTGAGTGTGTTGAACAGATGACTTGCACTTGACGCCTCAAACAGAGCCGGATTAGGATCCGCGCCAGTCGAATCTGTGCCTCAGGGTGCAATCCCGACTCGACCTCCTCGACCACCATCAGCCCTCCACGTGGCAGATTGTGTAGCGCGTGCAGCAGGTAGACCACACAACTCTCTCCACTTCCCATGTTGAAACTTGTGAACTCTACCCCACAAGATACGCGCTGCAATGTGTGCCGCCCGATCGTTTGTATTTGCGCCAAGCTGTATTCCCTTCCCATAATGTAAGAGAGGTCTTCCTTCTCCTCGGGCGTTAGCTCAAGAGTGGCCTCGCCTTCGCCCCGCTTCGAGAATGCCGCCCTCACGCCAGCTACTTCATAGGCTGGAACTACTCGACTCACGGGGAAAAAACCGACCTCGCGCTCCGGACGTGCTGTGTACCGGCCCCATCGACTAGCAGTCTTCCTGAAGCTGACCGGCTCCACAGGACTCGAGCCCCGATACTCCCATGCAATCCTAGTGCCTTCGAAAGGCTTCTCCTCTGAGCTACGATGGAGAAAGTCGCCGAAAGTGTAATAGGATCTGTCATCCCTTCTGCCGCGGGGCTGGTAGAACCAGTTTGGGATATGCCAGCCCGGCGGCGAATGGTACGCCAAGGCGGCGAGCGCCAGAATCGTGCTCTTGCCTACCCCGTTTCGGCCGCAAATGGCTGTAATCGGATAGCGAAAGGGTACTAGGAGGCCCTCTATACCACGCAATCCGCCAGACACGGCAATGCTCGCCAGGTAGGGCCCGCAGGGATCACCAGGGGGGGTGCGCCACATATTCAGCAACCCCCGCTCATCATCGTTCAAACGTCTACCCGGCACTTAGTTCCTCCTCAACCATTACCATCTCCCGCACCCTCTCATCGTCCACTGAGGGTGGCCGGGGAGTGGTCTTGTCAACCTCCTTCCAGCGTTCATACCCCGGGCAAATCTCCCGAAAGTCGCACTTTCGACAACTGCCGTTCGACACGCCTCGGAGTGCAAATTCCCCTGACCTCACCGCTCCTTGAATCTCCTGTACTGCCCTGCCGACTCGATCCCTGACAGATTCCCGTGCTTCCCTAGATACGTCTACACTCACTCTCTCGCTCACCCCCTCTTCAAGAAGACCTTGCGACGGGGGATTTGGGCTCAAGAAATGCGCATAGGCTGCCTCGGTATCCACGGGCCATGTATTTCCAACAGCAATTGCATACAGCCTCAACTGTGCTTCCACTTCTTGCCTGCGCAAGGTAAAGGTGTGCGCACTCTCCCAGCGGTGAGCCTTGAAATCGACAATTGCTACGGGAATCCTCTGCCCTGCACCGCAGCCGTCGTGGTCTACTCGCTGTATCAGGTCAACTGTGCCACTGATCAGTGCCCCCGTGTCCCTATCGACAAACTCAAAAGGCTTCTCGGCATCCAGCACAAAGCGAGTACTCTCCGGGTAGCTCTCCAGGTACCGGGCTATGGATAGTCTAGCCGCCTCTCTAAGCTGACTCAGAGGCTTATACGCTTCCCCATCGCGCGTGTACCGCAGATGAAACCGCTGTTCAACCAAACGGCTGACTTCCCCAGCAGAGAGGTGGAGGCCCGTTCGCGCCCTCTGATGGATTTCAGCAAGGATATTGTGTATCTGTTGACCGTACCCGTATGACTCCCGAACTCCTGGCTCAAATCCCATGAGCGCCCTGAGCTGATATTCAAACGGGCACCGCCAGTAGTAATTCAACTCCGTATAGGTTGTAGGGAGCAATTCTGTACTGGCCGGTGGTGTAGGGCAACCCTTCGGGAGGTCTCTCGGTTCGTCGTCGCGTGCAACAATATCATGGCTGATTTCCTTGAAGTAGAGCGTTGGTCGCTTGTTCTTGCGATCTGGAGTCGAGACATTCAGGAACCGCCGGCATCGAGTAAGCGCAACATACCACAATCTACGTTCTCCCTCGTCTCCGCTAGCGTATTGAGTTGGATCGAAAAGATCCACCGAGAGGAATGTTGAGGGCCCCCTGCGGCGCAAACTGCTGGGGAAGTTGGCGCTAGAGATTCTAGGCAAGAAGACTACTGGCCACTCAAGGCCCTTCGCAGCATGGACCGTCATGATCTGCACCGCATTAGGTGTGGCGCCTTCATCTAGGCCCCCCTCGTCTACTTGGTTCGCCGCCCATCCGCCAAGGAAGAGACACAGCGCTTGGAGGTCACTAGGTCTTACCCACTGATGCACAGTCTCAAAGTCGGTTATGAGACCACTGAGGCGTCCCAGATTGAAAAGAACCTCGTTGGGCCATGGGGACTGACGCTCCCCGGAGCCTAACTGTTTGAGCATCTCCTGAAAAATGCTCTGCGGATAAATTCGTCGCGCCAGACGGCCTCTCCTGTCCCTCTCTAAGAGGCGGCGACTCAGCTCCTCCCGCTTGGCCGCAATCCACTCTAGGTACGTCGTCTCCCGAGCTTCCGGCATCGTCCCAACACTGCGGAGGTGACGTATCTGTTTACGGATGAACTCCCTAATCTCCACTTCTCCCAACCGCCTGGGTGCGCCTGAGTCACTGACAAGCATGTAGGATCTTGCCAAGAGACTAAAGGTTGCCTGTACCAAGAGGACTTCCGCGTGGTCGAACAAGCCCCCAACACCCTTGACTACCACCGGAATGCCCCGCTCCTGTAAGGTGTCCGCCAGGATTTTACCCGAGCTCTTCACACTCCTCAAGAGGATTGCCATGTCCGCAAAATCGATGGCCCTCGTCTGGTCTTCGCCCTCCTTCAGGACAACTCCTCTAAGTTCGAGAATCCGGTCCGCCACCCAGGTGGCCTCCGCCTCCTCTGTAGGTAGCGTGCGCACCCGAACATCCTTCGGCTCGGCCATGGTCTCAACGAAAGCACCAGCGGTCTGATCCCAGTGACGAGCCTCCATTTCCTTCTCTAACCGGTTTGTCGGGCCGATCCTCCGTACAGCGGCGTCGGCTATTTCCGCGATCGCGTGCGTGCTCCTAAAGTTGTATGTCAATTTGACTTGCTTCACATCAGCGTATCGCTGGTCAAAGCTCAGTATGTTCTGGATGCGCGCTCCCCTCCACCCATATATTGCTTGGTCATCGTCTCCAACCACAGTCACAGAGACATCCTGGCCATGATTTGACAACAGTCCGATCAGTTCCTCCTGTCTGTCATCTATATCTTGATACTCGTCCACTACAAGATACTGGAGTCTGTCGCGCAACCTTTTGAGGAAGTCCGGTCGCTGCTTCAACTCCGCTATGAGTTTCCCAATGATCTGATCGAAGTCAAAGAAGAAATTGGGGCGGCCATAGGCGATCTCCTGGTACCTTTCGATGGACTCCTTAAGGGGGTGATCAGTGATTTGATCTAGGTGGATTCCCCTCTGATGGACCACACTCACAGTGGCTATGAAGGTTCGTATGGCCTCCCAGTATCTCTTGGATCTTGTGCGATGGGAGAGATAGTTCAGACCGATACCTGCGCCTGACGCTGGAAAGTGGTGATAATTGCTCATGATTAGGGCGGCTTGGCGGGACTCGTCCAGGACCTCATATCGGCGCCACCCCGAATCCATATCCTTCAGGATCTGGAGGCAGAAGCTGTGGATAGTGCCCACGTACATGTCCCCCAGAGCGGGATCTGTTGGGCAGGATTCCTCCAGATGAGTGCGGATCCTTCCTTTGAGTTCCTCCGCCGCTCTATCGGTGAAGGTGAAAGCGACCAAGGAGCCCTTGGGGACCCCCTCTGCCACCAAGTCGGCGATCCTTCTTGAGATGACCTCTGTCTTGCCACTTCCCGCGCAGGCCAGAATTTGGAGGTTACCATGCCTGTGGCGGATGGCCGTTTGCTGTTCCTCCGTGTATGTGTACTTCATTTCCGATCTCTCCCCAGGTATTGACGTAACTCTCTCGCCAAGTGAGCGATCAACCTGACAGGAACGGCATTTCCTATCTGGGCAGCAATGGCCTTGGCGCTGCCGTGGAATCTGTACTCGTCAGGGAAGGTCTGTAGCCGCGCCGCCTCCCGGAGTGTTAGGGCCCGATCGTCGCGGGGGTGGGCGAATCGTCCTCGTGTCAGATCTGTGCATCCTGTGGTTAAGGTCGGCGCCACCATATCCCAACTCATCCGGCCATATACATCAGGGTGGCCCGTGTTGCCCTTGTGACAGTTCAGCTCAAGGCGGCTGGGTAAGCTCTCTCTGCTGCCACCATCTTTAGGGATATGCTTCAGCCGCTCGATGGCCACTTGGCGGTGGTTTCTCGCAAAGTGCAGGCGGTCATTGGGATCCTCTTCGCCAGATAGCAGGGGTCTTAGGTCTGCGATGGCCGAACGGACTGTTGCTAGGGGCGCCGCCGGGTCCTCAGTTGGGAGCTTCGGGGGTATGTGTCCCTTAGTTGCTAGTAGAATTGATCTAACTCGCCTTTGGGGTACGCCAAAGTCTGCTGCATTTATCTGCTTGTGGGCTCGGAAGCGATACCCGTGTGCTTTCAGCCCTCGCTCTAAGGTACGCAGCAGGGTTTGGAACCGGGCGGCAACTAGCCCAGGGACATTCTCGAGAAGGATCATCGACGGACTTAGGGCCTTAGCAAATCGAATGCTCTCCAGAATGAGGTTTGCGCGGGCGTCGTCTTCCGGGCATCGGAGTTGACTGCTAAAGGGCTGACAGGGAGCACAGACCACCATCAGGTCGAGACTCCTTGGTGCAAGGAGAGTGTTCTTGAGTTCCCATGGATCAATTTGGGTAATGTCTTCTGCGATGAGGCGTACCGTTGGGTGATTGGCGCCGTAAGTCTTGCAGGCCACGGGATCGTTGTCTACTGCTGCGATAATCTTGAACCGGGCAGACTTCAAGCCGGCTGTAGCGGCCCCACAACCGCAGAAGAGGTCCACGGCGGTAGGCCAGGGTTCCCCCTTTCTTGCGTGGCTAAGGGCCATCCAGGAATTGCTCCAGGCGTTTTTGTAGCATGAGTGGATCTCGTACCTCGCATTCCCAAATGATCAGAGTGCCCCATCCCAGCAGAAGCAAGTGTCGCTGGTGTCTCTCATCGCGAGCGAGGTTTCCGTCAAGCTTGACATTCCAGAACTCTCTGTTGGACATTGGACGCTTGGCGGAGGGACAGTTCTGGTGCTGATGCCAGAAACAGCCGTGAACGAAGATGGCCTTTCGGTGGCGGCTGAGAACAATGTCGGGTCGGCCCGGTAGGTTACTTTGGTGGAGGCGGAAGCGATACCCCATTCTGTGGATAAGGGAGCGCACGGCCTTCTCGGGACGGGTGTCTCGATCCCGAACCTGGGACATGATCTGGCTGCGCTTTCTTGCCGAGAAAATGTCCATGGGACTCTGGGCTCTTGGGAGGCCGTGGAGAAAGTGCGGTGGCTGTGGGAGGGCCGATTGGACTGGGTGGAGTTGGATGGACTTGCCTGCGGGCCAAGGATGAAGGTGCTTGGTTGCCTTCTGGCGGGCAGCGGCCCTTTAGCCTGATGCTGGGCTGGACGCCGGGATCAGGAGGGCCACGTTCACCCTCGCCTAGGACGAGTCCTGGAGACGCCGATCCGGCGAGGAGGTGCGCGGCATGGTCGCCGTGAACCCGGAGCGACTCACGGGCGCACCCGGAGGGCGGCTTTGATACGACCCCAGGATGACCGTTCCACGGCGGAAGCGTCGTCTTGGAGTGGATCCTCTCCGATGCCGACGAGCAAACCATCGACGAAATGGCTCGCGAAAGTGTTGACGTTGAGTCCTAAGGGGGTCAGCAGGTACGGGAAGGAAGAGACAAAGGGTGGTTCCTCGTCAGCGTCGAAAAGACGGAGCTCGAATCCAATGATCTTGCCTGGGTACAGCTCCGAGACTCTGGAGTGGCTCTCGTCGTTGTAGACGAGGCGGTCGAATGGCGTCAACTTCATCTCAAGGACCCAGGTTGCCGGGCTGTGGCCGATAACTCCGCCACCCCCGGCAGCGTAGGGCGCCATCGTGTGCCACTCGCCAGCACCGGGGTAGCGGAGGGACTGGTCCTCCGGGTCGATCGGCATCCAGTACATTTGCGCTTGGCGGTAGTTCAACAGAGCAACCTCTTCCTCATCATCGTCGCCGCCAGAGAACTTCCGATATCGGCCACCGGAGTGGTCGCCGTCGATGTAGAAGGCCATGCAGGCATCCCAAGTGGTGCAGGATTCCCAATCTTCTTTTCCGTCCCCAAGGTATCCGATGAAGCGATCATCGAAGGCTTCTACGGCGACCCAGAGGGTAGTGGTGTTCCGGTGCCACGCGAGCCAGACGCGGACATCCAGATTCTTTGGATCGCTGGGATAGTCGGCGTCGCCCTCCCAGAAGTCGGAGGTGACCAGGGACGGCTCGGAGGCGACCTCGAGCCAGTCCTCGACGCTGCCGTCGGTCAGGTCGATGCGGTCCAAGTCGTCGTCGAGGAGTTCGTAGAAGAGGTAGATTTCGTCCCCGGTGTGGGCGCGGGTGATGCTGGCGGGGGCCAAGGCGAGCAGCAAGAACAGCGAGTGAATAGTGCTTGGATGCATTTCCTTCTCCTGCGAGAATGCGACTGGCATTGCTTGGAAGCATGCAGCGCGAATTCTCCCCGGGGGCCAAGGCCCCCGGGGAGAGCATCAGACCAGCACCCTACCAGCACTTACACCGATAGTAGGGCGAGGATCCCAGTCGAACGCACGCCCAACCGCCACCGTCACACGGGGACGCATCGCAATCATCCTTGCACCAATAGGCATGGTGACTGTTGCAACCCCAGGCTCCCCAGCATGTATCGGCCTGCGCATCTTCAGGCATGCTCAAAACGACGGCCCCAGCCATCAGCACAGCGGCGACCCAGGCTACCGGCAGGATCGCCTGCTTCCTGACGCCGTCCTCGTTGGCGATAAAGCCGCCCACAACACTGCGGATCCGCCTCAACATGACATTCCTCCCTCAGGAAGGTGGACTGCGTTGATCAAAAAAACCCTCTATCTCCACCCTGCTTTTTTCGCCAGCTACCTCCTCTCTGGGCCGCAGGGCGCTTTGCCCGTTCATCCGTTAAGCCACAGGAGCAGGGCCCTCAAGGGCGGGGCCAAGTGGCCGCCGAAGACGGCGGTGGCCAGCCCGCCGAGCACGAGGAAGGGGACGAATGGCATGGCTCGGACTAAAGCCACCGTCCCCGGCAGGTCGCCAGAGGTCTGGGTCTGGAGCAGGTTCACCCTCTCTTGATCGAGGCTCTCCCCGCTTTCCCAGATCACCTCTCCTCCATCGTCCTGGGCCAAGACCATCCGGTGCCGCAGGACCGCGCCAGGCCGAACCCGCCCCACCGGTAGGTCGTACCCGAAGGCCCCGCCGCTCCCTTGGCGCACCTGCTGAAAGGCCAGCTCTACCAACCACGCCGCCCCCCACATCAGGAGGTAGCGGCTCCAGCCGCCGGTCGACACGGCCAGCAGCGCGAGCGCCGCCAGCCCAGGAATCACCACCACCGGGCGCCTCTCCGGCTTCAGGCCCCATTCGAGCACGCGGTATCCCACGACGAGGAAGGTGAACGCTTCCAGGTAGGTCAAGGGGCGGTTGAGCACGAGCTGGGCGAAGCTCAGGGCCAGTCCGAGCAATCCCCCCAGCCCGGCGGCGGCCTGCAGCCATGGCCCCCGGTTTGCTTTAACGGACATCCATTGTCGTTGCCGCCAAGCCACCACCGCTAGCAGCACGGCGGCATAGGCCACCACCGCGTTGACAATCAGTGCCGCCGGGGAGGTCTCCAGGGAAACCCACTTCCCCACCGGGCACAGGCTGGGCGGCAGGGCCGCCACGACCGCCCAGTACATCTTGGCATCGCCCGGCGACCACACCCCCGTCAGCGTCAGCAGGACGGCGACGGCCAGCCCCAACAGGAGGGTCCCGGCCAACTGGCTCCCGCCGCCCACCCCCAGTCCCACCATCGCCACTTGGCCGGCCACGCCAATGCCGAGCAGCCCAAGGGTATAGCGGTTCGGCACCCGCTGGAACCGGAGGTCCGTGTAGGCGGCGCAGGTACCGGCCGTCAGGAACGCCGATAGCATGAGCAACTCTACCCAGAGCACAGGATCGCTCACCGACACGAGTCGCAGTCCTCGCCCATGGCCAGATCTTGCGCCAGCTTTCCAACCAGTTGCAGCACCGGTGCGGCGCCCCGGGCGGCGGCCACCACCGTGCCCTTCGAGTCGATCCGGTAGGCCGTGGGAACGCTGACGGCGTAGTAAGCCAGGGAGGTTTGCCCCGTGGTATCCTGTAGCACGGGGTAGAGACCACGGATTCGCGCCTCGATGCTGCCCTCGGGCGGCTCCGGTGGCATACTGTCGTCGTCCGGACCGTGGATGAAGACCAAGCGCCCCTCTAGGTCGGGAAGCCCTGCGTCGACCAGGTTGGCCTTCAACTCGTTGCAGTACCGGCAGGTGGTGGTGACGAACACGAGAGCGGAGGTCCGGCCTTTCAGGTCGACCAACCCCAACCCGGGTCCTGCGACCCCGGGCAACTGGAAGTCGGGGGCGGGCGTGCCCTGGGGCAGTTGCTGCCACTTGCTGCGCGGCAGGCGCTGCAGCAGCGAGCCTCCCGGACCGTCCACGACGACCAGAGCCCACGTCAGGGCCAGGGCCAGCAGGCCGCCGGCCACGAGGGAGGGTTTGTGCACCACCATACTCAGTCCTGCCTCTCCACAGGGGCGAGCATCCTCTCCAGGTCCCGGCTGCCCACGGCGCCCTTGCGCACGACACCCTGGGAGTCAATCAGCAGTACCGAGGGGTAGCCCGGTACGCCGTAGGCTTGGTTCACCTCCCGAAGACGGTCGTGGCCGGCCTCCGAGGCAAGGCCGTACGGTACCAGCTTCTCATTGAGCACCGACCCCTCTCCCACGCCGACGACGACCACGGGGACTTGCTCGGAAGCCAGGGCGAGGGCCGGGTACGTGGCGTCGCAGGCCGGGCAGGTGGCGTCAGCGAAAAACAGAAGCCAGGATCGCCCCGCCGGCGCATCATCCGAGGAAACCGTGCCGCCTTGCAGGCCGTCGAGTGCGAAGGCAGGGGCGGGTTGGCCGATCAGCCGGGCAAAAGGCGCGGGAGTGACGCCGGGCGGGAAGCCGGTGTCGTACCGGGCCGCGAAGGCCACCAAAGCGGCCAAGAGGATGCCCGATCCCAAGGCCGTTGCGAACACCGAGGGCGGCACGTCGCCGTTGGGTCGCTCTCTCCGGGTTTCTTGCATCCCGAGGAATCCTCCTCAGCAGTGAGCATCCATAGAGCAAGCTAACTGCCAAAGCTTGGTCTTGTCGCATAGTACCACAAATCTACCCTCGCTGGCAACCACTTTTTCGCTGCCATGCCCAACCAAGGCGATTCTGGCACCCCGCTACCTCCTCATGCTTCCCCTAAGCTCCACAGTCGGTGTTGCCCGACAGGACCACCTGGGGTGTCACGACCTTTTGCGCAGGGCCGCCTCCAGCGGCGCCGGGGGTCCGCATCTTGACCAAGACCTTCGTCTCGAATTCGAGCCTCGCCGAGAATCCTCAGGTACCCTTGGCTGGGCCGGGCGTAGCAGGTGAGGCGCAGCGGTGCTCGCAGCCGCACTAGGGCTTCACGTCGAACCGGAAGCCGACCTCCGGCGAGGGGTTCTCGGCCAGGATCGAGCGGCTGGCATCCATCAGGTTCTGTTGGGGGCGCGCTCCTCGCCGGGCTCGGCCGGGTCTAGGTGCAGGGGCTCTAAGCGGTTGGTCTCCCAGGGTGTTGAAGCCGACACGCCACCCCCTCTTGGCGGCCGGCCGCGCCGCCATGCCCCACAGCTTGCCCCTCCGGCGCCTAGGCCTCGTATTTCGCCCGAAGGGCACTTCCCGTGTCCACGCGTCAAGGATAGCACCCTTCACCAGAAAGGGCACAGCCTCTACTTCTGCGCAATGCCTAGCTGCGCGAATCTTGGTGTCTCTCAACAAGTGCAAGAAGAAGCCGGATCAGTCAAAGGAAATGTCATCGGACAGGTCTTCGACCCGCTTGCGATGGGCCTCCAATTCCCGGCGTCTTCTCTCTTCGGCGGCCTGTTGTGCTTCGAGGGCTTCCTTTTCCATGACGTTGGCGGCGTCCACGCACAGAACTAGGGTCTCACGATGAAGGTCCTTAACTTCCTCCATAGTTGTGCCGTCGAGGATGATTCTGTCACCTTCTACGCGGGCAATGCCTGGGCGATGCCTCAAGTTAGAGCGTGGAGGGAGATCCCAGGTTGTCAAGAAGAATTCACTCCAACGAAGCGAAGGAGTCCGGCTCAGCTGAAACGGTATTGCGTAGAGCGCTGAGGTGGCACCCAACGGTGGTGCAGTTACGTCGGAGACGATGATGTGAAGCACTGTTACAGGCTCGTCCGATGGTGTACTCATTTGGTGGTAGCTCCTTATTGTGGTGGGGCGAAAGTGGACACGGGTCTTGCTCTCCGGATAGATTGTCAGTTTCCCTGAGAAGGCTTCTTCAAGAACTGCGGTTGTGAATCACACGAACCAATGAAATAGAAGCGGTGACCGAAATAGTCAGTGAACTCTGCGATAGTTTTCAGGCTCTCGTAGATGTGGTTGCCTAGGGTGTATTCTGGAGTATTCGTATGTATGGTATCGGCTCCGAAGATTCTGATTGCCTCTGTCTTGTCGATCACGAATCCATGGTCCTTGTAAGAGTAGACTAGCTCATGGGCGATCCTTTTGGGCGTGTTAGCCGGGGCCTTTGGGTTGGTTTGGCGAGCGTGGAGTAACTTTTCGGCGTACTGCACTGCAGATTCCGCCACCCGCTCATGGTAGCCAAGGCTGATGGGCTGAAGAGAGAGATGAAGGTACTTTGCGAACATCTCACTGGCGTGCGGATGACTACTAATGAGGTCTGCAATATGCTCTACGGCGTTCTTTAGGCCAAGGGCAGGCAGGTTGTTTATCTGTGGGTCGATTGGTCCTAACTCACTCAGACTACCCATATGAATCTCGTCGGCCCCGCAGCAGATCAAAGTCGCGGCAGACTTGGCCTGACGAGGCACCACTACAACGAACTTCTTGGTTGTGCTTTCCCGACAGAGCTTGCTAATGAGATATGCGGATCCGATATCCCCGCCCGAAGAAAACAGGATAAGCAAGAGAGGTGCATCGCTTGCACTCTGCTTGGCTGCTGCAGAGTAGATCTTGTCGGCATCAGCCTTGACCATCCTGATATCGTCGTGCAGAATCAGGGTGTTGTACTCCTTAGCAATGGCATGTTGATCCAGAGTCTGGCTCAAGTACCGCGAGATGAGTTCGTCCCTCTCTATAGATGCCCTGTCTTTTTCTGGAGAGTCAGGATCTAGGGACTTGAACAGCGGTCCCAAGAGATCGGTGATGGTAAGGGGTTCCTTTTGAGGCGTGGCCTCCTCCGATTCCTTTCCTTCGGGCTCTTGGTACTGTGGCGCATCCGCGGCTGGCTCACTCCCAGTTTCTGGCTGTGCTTCCTCGGTGTCCTTCTCCATTTTCTTGGTCACGAGATTTCGTGTCTCCTTCTGCAGTTAGTTTCGTGAGCCTCACAGTGTACCTGGTGTGAGTGGTAGATGTCAAGGAGATCGTGTAAGAAAGGTGTATAGAAAGAGATCAGGCGGTCCTCTTGATTCCGTAACCTTGGTAGAGGGGTTCTCTTGGATTGGTTTCCGGCGTCTCAGAGGCCAGCGACTCGGCCAGTTCGAGGCAGGAACCCCCGCCGGCGCCCCCAATCACGGACAGGTGCGGACAAGAGTAGAGGCGGGGAGGTGCCGGGCCTCGAAGACGCCGGGGCTTAAGCGCACCCTGGCGTCCAGTTCCTTCAACTCCACCAAGCGGGCGGTGATCGGTGCAGGGGTTGCCCGCGCGCCGATCGCCGTCCGCCGCGGCCCTTTGATTAGGGTCGCCTCCGGGCGCATCGAGATGACTAGGGCCTCGAGGGAGCGGCTCAAGCCCCAAGGGGCTGTTGATCAGCGGCCCGGGATGCCGCCCAGCACAGTGTAGCGCTCGAGGGCGGCCTCGGCGGCCGGCGCCGCCACGGGCCGGTAGAGCTCGGTGTCGACGCCGTGGGGGACCGGGGCCATGGGCAGGCCGAAGCGCTCTTCGGCGCACAGGGAGCGCGAGACGCCGACGAAGAGATCGGCGCCGCAGCGCAGGACCTCCCGGAGGCGGGCGTCGGACGGCCCGGGCCGATCGGGGAGGACGGCGATGAAGGGGAGTCCGAGCCGCCGACGGATCTCGGCGCCGGCCAGGGCCGGAGAGGCTCCGAAGCTGCATACCACGTCGGCGTCGGCCAGCAGCGAGCACCAGTGCGGGGCGAGCCCCCGGCAGGCGCCGGCGGCGAGCCTCGGCTCGGGGTCGTCCGCTCCCGGCACCGAGGTCCGGTGCACCTGGATGGGGGAGCCGCCGGGGCGGAGCAGGATCTCGTCGCTGGCCAACCCCCGCCCCTCTCCGACGATGGAGATGACGCGGACCCTGCAGCCGCTCCGGGCCAGGCCGTCGGCGCAGTCCTGAACCCTGCGCTCCAGGCCCCCGGCGGGGGGCGGGATCTCCTGACCGATCAGGCCGATGTTCATCTGCGCGGCTCCGCGGCGAGAGTGGGTGGGCGAATGCCCGGGGCCTTCTCCCTTACAAACGCCGTGCCAGCACCCCCGAGGCCCCGCCGCGTGCTGGGCGGCAACGACTTGCGGCCTTCCCCGGGGCTCTGCCGCCCGGCCGGGTGTGAGTGACCGGTGCCACCGGTGGGGCGTGGAGGTGACACCCCCGGGGCAGGGGCCCTGCTCCCCGTGGGACGGCTCTGCCTCTCTACCATTCCACGGCCTCCAGTCCCGCCAGGGCCTTGCCTTCCCTGGCCTCGATGTCCTGGAGCCGGGACTGAATGCGGGGCAGGAGGCTGGCCGGCTCCTTGAGGGCCCCCTTGAGGCACAGGCTCTTCACGACGAACCAGCCCTGGGAGATCGTCCCGAGCTCGGCGCCGAGCGCTGCCAGGCCGGGCTGGTCGAAGAGCCGGCCCACGTGGCCCAGGAACCGGCCATGCCCTTCCCGGAGCACGGCGATCTCCAGCAGCAGCCGCGCGCAGTGCTGCAGGTGGCTTCGCAGGAGAGCGTCCTCACGCCTCGCCCAGGCCCCGGTATCCGCCGCGAGCTGCCGGATCCCCTCCAGGCCCATCACCAGGCCCGCCTGTCCCCGGGTGGCCGACATGCTCCGGAGGTTGCGGCGCAGGAGGCCCTGAAGGGGGGCGCGGCGCAGGG
Organism: Candidatus Latescibacterota bacterium; assembly: GCA_964291625.2. Lineage (GTDB taxonomy): Bacteria > Latescibacterota > UBA2968 > UBA8231 > UBA8231 > UBA8231. The sequence goes on from OZ220089.1 coordinate 3,479,123, forward strand.
AGGGAGGCTGCGCCGGCGCCCGCAGCCAGGTCCAGTTGTAGCGGCCGCGCACCCCGGAGAAGGCGCTCATGTCCCAGGAGGCGAGGAACAGGCCGAGGGGAATGTCCCGCGCGGAGGGCTGCCAGGGCGACGGATCGATGAGGTGGACGGTGCCCGGCGGGTCGTCGTACCCGGCGGCGATGTACTGGTGGTCGGCATGGCGCAGGCGGGGATAGAGGCCGGCCCGGGCGAGGGCGAAGACGTCGACGTTGACGGCCACCGGGGTACCGGCGTCGAGCAGCGATCTCACGGCCTTCCACGCGGCCTCGGGGTCCGCCGCGGCGCGGTGGAAGAGGCCGATCCCGAAGGCGCCGAGCATCGTCGGAAGGGGGATGGCGCGGCCGTCGATGGCGAAGCGTCCCTCCTCCCGGAGGTAGAGGAAGTCCCAGTTGGAGAAGCAGGGCACGGTGGGCTCGTGGCCGTGGAAGCGCAGCAGACTGTCGAGCACCACGTAGACGCAGTTGTAGTGCCGGTTGGCGCAGAAGGGAATGCCGGTGATCCGCTGGCTCATGGGGAGGCGGCGTCCGCCGCGGCGAGGGTGAGGGCGAAGAGGTGCATGGACGGGTTGTCCGGCAGCAGCAGGGCCGAGAGGGGCCGGGGGCCGGGCAGGTCGATCCCCTGGTGCCAGATCCCGGCCTCGATGCGCGTCTCCTCCGTCTCGCAGCCGGCTTCGGGCGGGGAGGAACCGATGAGAGATGAGAGAGGGACCGACGTGTCGGGGGTCGTGAGCGGACAGCAGAGGGCCATGCCTTCGCCGTACTGCAGCCCCCCGTAGCGCGGCGCGTCGCTCAGTCCCAGGCGGGTCTCCGCCAGGGTGCCGTCGGCGGCCTTCAACCGGAGGGGTTCCTCGAAGGCGCGCCAGTCGCACATGCCCAGGACGTGGAGGACACCCCAGGGGCCCGGCGGCAAGGGGATCACCTGGGACTCGCAGGCGATGTTGTCCTTCGAGCCGCGGGTTCGGCCCGCGAGGACGAAGGGTATCCCCCGGCTGACGATGGTCGCCCCCGGGGCCGGGAGGCTCTCGGCCCGGAAGGCCGTGCCCATCCCGTCGAGGCCGCCGTCCTCCGGCCGTCCGGCCGGGGCGATGCCGCCGTTGTTGAAGTGGGAGGACAGGTCCAGGGGGGCGTGGCGGTCCCCGGGCATGGAACCCTCAGGCCGGATGGACGGGTTCCGGAGAGAGCACTGGCCGGCCGCTGTCCGCGCGGTCCCGTCGGCCGGCGGAATGGGGCCCCGTCAGGCGGCGCCAGGTGTCGATGAACAGCGCGTCGAAGGCGAGGCTGCCGGCGCGGGCGCCCTCATCGAGGACATGATCGCCGGCGGGGAGCGGGCCGGCCGTCAGCCGGCGCACCGCCGCTGCGAGGCCCTCCACCGTGGGGGTGAACCGCTGCCGCGGCGGGACCAGCGACGCGGCCTCGACCCGGTCGGGCGCGTCCGCCACCAGCGTGCATACCCCCCGCGCCGCCGCCTCCAGCGGGGTCAGGCCGCAGGTCTCGTAGCGGGACGGACAGACGAACAGGCCGCGTCCGGCCAACTCGTCGAGCAGCTGGGCCAGGTCGCCGCGCGGGACCCTGGGGGCAAAGCGGAAGCGGTGGGCCAGGGACTCGTCCACCAGTCTCTCCAGGCGCCGGCGCTCGCCGTCCCGGGGAGGCCCCCCGATGATCAGCACGCGCAGGTCGAGACCCGACCTCAGCAGCCGCAGCGCGGCCTGCACGAGAAGCTCGACGTTCTTGAACGCGTCCAGCCGCGAGCAGGCCGTGCACAGGATCACCCCCGGACCGGCCCCGCCGATGAAGCGCCGCAGTCGCGCACCGGCCTCCGAGAAACCGCTGGCCCCGTCCGCCCATTCCAATGGAGGGTGGATCCGGTGGATGAACCGGCCTTCGACGCCGTGCCTCCGCAGGTAGTCGGCCTGGATCGCCGAGATCTCGACGGCGGAACCGCGGCTGCGGGCGAGGCAGTCCAGCCCGATGCGCTGGTGGTTCCGCAGGTGCTCCAGCTTGGCGCGGCCGGCCCCGAAGGCATCCGCGGCCAGGCGCGGACCCATGACCTCGACCACGTGGTCCACGAAGGGCGCGTGATGGGTGACGACGAAGGGTTGCCCCGGCGGGTGAAAGGGCAGCAGCACGTTGGTCTGGTAGTAGAGCCGTCCGCGGCCGAGGCGCGCGCGGGCGTCCTCCAGGGCCGCGCCACCACCCGGCGGCCCATGCCGAAGTGAAAGCCGACCTCCAGGGCCGGATACCCGGGGAACTGCGCCGGCTCCAGCCGTGGCCGGTCCAACCCTCGTCGCGCCGGTAGAGCAGAAACCCGGCCAGCAGCCCGCGGCGGTGGAGGGCTTCCGCCGCCTTCAGGGCATAGGCGACGGCCCCGCACTTGAGAGGTCCCGCCCACGACGCGGGCGCGAAGTTGCCGTTGAGCACGATGATGCCCCGGCCCGGGCCACGGCCGGTTGCGGGCCCGGGACCAGGCCGGCGCGGCTGAGGACACGGGGATGGCAGGGGGCGGGTAACGCCTGGCTGCGACATTTCCCATCGACGGGGTTGGAGGGATGCCACGTTGCACGCAGTCCCCTTACAAACGCCGTGCCAGTTCCACCCGGGTCATCGACCGGGTTGGAGGACAAGGACTTGCAGGAATCCGGCCGACCCCCGCCGCGGAATCGGGTGGGTCCTCCGGGAAACACCGGTGTGTGCCAGGGAGACGCGGCGCGAGGTCCGCTCAAGGCCCTCCTCGCCGGGCTCGGGGGTCGGGCTCCAGAGCAGGCGGTGCCGGGCACCGCTCAGGGACGCATCTGAAGGGCGGCCTTGATGCGCGCCCAGGAGGACGGCTCGACGGCGGAGACATCGTCGTAGCTGGAGGGGCTTTCACCGGCGCCGATCAGCAGGCCGTCGACGAAAGCATCGGCAAGGAGCAGGGGACGGGTGCCGGGGCTTAGCGACATGAGGATTTGTCGCCCGTACCCGTCCCTGTGTGCAGTGTCGTCGTTGTCGTATGTGTACATGGAGAATCCAATGATCTTGCCGGGATAGAGCCGCGACATCTCGGAGGCGTCCTCGTCGTTGTAGATGAGGTCGTCGAAGGGGGTCACCTTGAACTCGGTGACCGTGGTCACCGGGCTCTCACCGATGACGCCGCCCCCTGCGGCAGCGTATGGCTCCCCGACCACCCACTCGCTGGCCCCGAAATGGAACAGGTGCTCGCCTTCCGGCGCCTCGGCGATCACCATCCACTGCTGTGCCTGACGGTGATCCTCCAGGATCTCTTCGGCCGTGCAGTGCTCACAGTACCTCCCACCACCGGAGGCGTAGCGCCCCCCGGTGTGGTCGCCGTCGACCATGAAGCGGATGCTGGAATCCCAGTTCTGCATCTCCCAGGGTTCGCGGCCGTCGTAGAGGTTGAAGTAGAGATCATCGAAACGCTCCATGGCGATCCAGAGGGTACTTGTGCTCTGGTTCCAGGCGAGCCAGATGCGGAAGTCCACTTCCGATGGATCGTATCGATGGTTCTCCCAGAAGAAGTCACTGGCCATCAGCGAGGGCTCGCCAATGACCTCGAGCCAGTCCTCGACGCTGCCGTCGGCCAAGTCGATCTGGTCCAGATCTTCGTCGAGCAGCTCGTAGAATGGGTAGATCTCGTCGCCGATGTGGGCGTGCGCGGCGCTGGCGAGGCCAAGGAGCGGGATCAGGGTCAGCAGGAGGCGGGTGCGCATGGTATCCTCCTTGGTTAACGGAGGTCTTCGGGATAGGCCGGCAGACCGGACAGGCTACCGAAGGGCCGCCTTGATCCTCCCCCAGGAGGACGGCTCGACGGCGGAGACATCGTCGTAGCTGGAGGGGTCTTCTCCGGCACCGACAAGCAGGCCGTCGGAGAAGAGATCCGCGTTGATCATCTCTTGCGCTCTGCCGGAGAGCGATATCATGACGGGGGATGGCCCTTCCCAGGCCCGAATAGCGTCATTGTCCCACATGGACATCGAGAACCCGATAATCTTGCCCGAGTAGAGCTCCGATGCTTCGGAGCCCTCCTCGTCGTTGTAGATGAGGTCGTCGAAGGGGGTCAACATGAACTCGGTGACGGAGGTCGCCGGGCTCTGGCCGATGACGCCGCCCCCGGCTGCGGCATACGGCTCCCGGATCACCCAGTCGCTGGCGCCGTCGTAGTCGAGGATGTCGCCGCCGCCGGGCGCCTCGGCGATCGCCATCCACCGCTGTGCGTGACGGTGGTTCCAGAGCACTTGCTCGGGGGTGCACTGCTCGCAGTTGATCCCGAGAAACTGGCCGTAAATCCCGGCGGTGTGGTCGCCGTCGACCATGAAGGCGATGCTGGAATCCCAGTTGTTCATGTCATGGAGTCCGGCCCCCTCGTAGCTATTGATGTAGAGATCATCGAAGCGCTCCATGGCGACCCAGAGGGTACCGCTGCTCTCGTTCCAGGCGAGCCAGATGCGGAAGTCCAGGTCCGAGAGATCGTAGGCCCCGAACAGCCAGTAGAAATCGCTGGCCGTCAGTGAGGGTTCGCCGACGACCTCGATCCAGTCCTCGACGCTGCCGTCGGTCAGGTCGATCCGGTCCAGGTCCTCGTCGAGGAGCTCGTAGAAGAAGTAGACCTGGTCGCCGACATGGGCGTGGGTGACGGTAGCGAGAACTAGGATCAGGAGGAAGGCCAAGAGCCTGGAAGGGTAGAGGCACATGCTGTTACTCTTGTCGGGATGGACATCTACTTCCGAAGAAAGGAGTGAGCCCTTGGTGTCTCCGAGGGGTCTGAGCCAAGGGAGCTGGGATCCAGGACCCCGCTCCCTTGGCTTGGAGCTGTGGCCGAGTGCCTAAAACGCACATCGAGCCACTGGCGAGACTATGGCCAGCCACATCGGCAACGCTTCAACCCCGATGAACCATAGGGGACGCACCCGGAAGACCAAGAGTAGCAGCTGGTATTGCACGAGGAAGTGCAAATTGAGGGGCTGGTGTTGTAGCACCAAGCTGCCCAGCAATAGTCGGCATGGGCCTTTTCAGGCATGCTCACCACGACAGCGGCGGCCATCATCACGGCACCGACCCAGGCCAAGGGCAGGATCGCCTGCTTCCTGACGGCGTCCTCACTGGCGACGAAGCCGCCCACAAGGTCACGAAACTTCTTCAACATAACTCACTCCTCGGTAAGGAAATGAACTGCGTTGATCTCAGAAACTACTCCACTTCCGCCCTGCCTTGCGCCACGTACCTCCTCTCTGAGCCGCAGGGGTGCGAGTTCATCCATTGAGCCATGCAATCAACGCCCTCAACGGCGGGGCGAGGTGGCCGCCAAAGGCGGCGGTGGCCAGCCCGCCGAGCACGAGGAAGGGGACGAAGGGCAGGGCCCGGGCCAACTCCACCGTCTCAGGCAGGTCGCCCGAGGCCGTCCCCTTCTGAATCAGATTCGCCCCCTGCTGGTCGAGGCTCTGCCCGCTCTCCCAGACCATCTCCGCCCCATCGTCCCCGGCCAGCCCCATCCGGTGCCGCAGCACCGCTCCCGGCCGAAGCCGCCCCACCGGCAGCTCGTACCCGTAGGCCCGCCCGCTCCCGTGCCGCAGCTGCTGAAAGGCCAGCTCCACCAGCCACGCCGCCCCCCAGATGAGGGCATAGTCCTTCCAGCCGCCGGTCGACACGGCCAGCACCGCGAGAGCCGCCAGCCCGGGAATCACCACCACCGGACGCCTCTCCGGCTTCAGGCCCCACTCCAGCAGGCGGTATCCCACGACGAGAAAGGCGAAGGCCTCCAGGTAGCTCAGGGGCCGGTTCAGCACGAGCTGGGCGAAGCCGAAGCGGTTGGGGGTGTTGAAGCCGGCGGCGCGGCCCCTCTTGCCGGGAGGCCGGGGCGTGGCGGGGTCGGGCATGGGGGCGGTCTGGGTTTGGGGGGGGGGCGCCGGATAATGGTGTATATGTGTGCAGTATACGGCGGAGGGGAACCGGAACAAGCGGGGGGCAGCGGCTCAGGGACGCACCCGGAGGGCGGCCTTGATGCGGCCCCAGGAGGACGGCGCAACGGCGGAAGTGTTGTCGTAGCGGGAGGGGTCTTCCCCGGCGCCGATGAGCAAGCCATCGACGAAGAAATCGGCGTTGGTCAGTGCCTCCAACTTGGCGGTTAGCGACAGAAGGATCGACACCCCAGACCCATCCGTCGCCTGAGTAACGTCGTTGTCCGTCGTGTCTATCGAGAACCCGAGAGTCTTGCCCGGGTAGAGCTTCGATGCTTCGGAGGCTTCCTCGTCGTTGTAGATGAGATCGTCGAAGGGAGTCACCTTGAACTCGGTGACCGTGGTCGCCGGGGTCTCGCCAATGACGCCGCCGCCAGCGGCGGCGTACGGCTCTCTGATCACCCACTCGCTGGCCCCGCCATGGTGCAAATGGTCGCCGTCGGGCGTCTCGGCGATTGCGACCCACTCTTGGGCCTGACGGTTGTTCTCAAGGACTTGGTCGGCCGTGCAGCCCTCGCAGTTGAACCCGAGAAGGTAGCTGTATGGCCCACCGCTGTGGTCGCCGTCGACCATGAAGCTGATGCTGGAATCCCACCAGTGCATCTTCCAGGGTTCGTCCCCGTCGTAGCGGTTGAAGTAGAGGTCATCGAAGCGCTCCATGGCGACCCAGAGGGTACTGCTGCTCTGGTTCCATGCGAGCCAGATGCGGAAGTCCACTTCCGATGGATCGTATGAATGAAACTCCCAGATGAAGTCGCTGGCCGTCACCGAGGGCTCCCCGACGACCTCGAGCCAGTCCTCGACGCTGCCGTCGTTCAGGTCGATGTGGTCCAGGTCCTCGTCGAGGAGCTCGAAGAAGGGGTAGACTTGGTCGCCGATGTGGGCGTGGGTGCTGGGGGGGAGGGTTAGTATCGGGCTTAAGGTCAGGAGGGAAACGAGGCAGGTGCGCATGGTGCTTCTCCTTAGTGACGCCGAAGATCCCAAATGTGGTCGAGGTCCTCGGCGGGGAACTCGTAGGAGGGTAGATCGTCGCGGATGTGAAGAAACACCATGTGGCGCAAACCCGCTGGGTTGCTTGGCTTCCCCTTGAACCCGGATAGGTGGCTATCCATCCTACAGGGGCGTGGGAACCGCTTGTGAAAACCCAGGAAAGGAGGTGATGCTTTGTGCTTCCTAGGGAACTCACCTCTCCCTGATCCAAGGTCTGGGGCAAGGGAGCGGGGAACCAGTCCCCGCTCCCTTGGAGCTATGACCCGCGTGCTTTCAGGGCGCACCAGGTCTCCCGATGGACTACCACCCACATCGGCACCGATACGTGCCCGATGAACCATACTGGACACATCCGGAAGAGTAGACCTTGCAGTATTTTCCGCAGACGTAAGGACAGGGTGAGGGACTGACGTTGTAGCAGTCCACCGCCACCCAGCAATAAGCATCGGCCTTTGCGGGCATGCTTAGCACGACAGCAGCCGCCATCATCACGGCACCGACCCAGGCCACAGGCAGGATCGCCTGCTTCCTGCCAACGTCCTCGCTAGCGATGAAGCCGCCCAGAAGACTGCGCACCTGCTTCAACATGATTCTTCCTCCTATGGAAGTGAACTGCATCAGTCCTAGAATTCTCCACGCGGCGACATGTCGTTTACCTCCTCTCTGGGCCGCAGGGGGGTGTAATTCATCCGTTGAGCCACACGAGCAAGGCCCTCAACGGCGGGGCCAAGTGCCCTCCGAAGGCGGCGGTAACCAGCCCGCCGAGCACGAGGAAGGGGACGAAGGGCAGGGCCCGCGCCAGCTCCACCGTCCCGGGCAGATCGCCAGAGGCCGCCCGCTTCTGCAGCAGGTGCACCCTGTCTTGGTCGAGGCTCTGCCCGCTCTCCCAAGTCACCTCCGCCCCATCGTCCCCGGCCAGGACCAACCGGTGCCGCAGGACCGCTCCGGGCCGAACCCGCCCCACCGGCATCTCGTACCCGTAGGCCCGCCCGCTCCCGTGCCGCACCTGCTGAAAGGCCAGCTCCAACAGCCACGCCACCCCCCAGATCAGGGCATAGTCCTTCCAGCCGCCGGTCGACACGGCCAACAGCGCCAGGGCCGCCAGCCCGGGGATCATTACCACCGGACGCCTCTCCGGCTTGAGGCCCCACTCCAGCAGGCGGTATCCCACGACGAGGAAGGCGAAGGCTTCCAGGTAGCTCAAGGGGCGGTTGAGCACGAGGTGGGCGAAGCTCAGGGCCAAGCCGAGCAGGCCTCCCAGCCCGGCGGCGGCCTGCAGCCATGGCCCCCGGTTTCCCTTGGCGGACATCCACTGACGCTCTCGCCAAACCACGACCGCCAGAAGCACGGCGACGTAGGCCACCACGGCGTTGGCAATCAGCGCCGCCGGAGGGGTTTCCAGAGAGACCCATTCGCCCACCGGGCACAGGCTCGGCGGCAGGGCGGCCACGGCCGCCCAGTACATCTTGGCGTCGCCCGGCGACCAGACTCCCGCCAGCATCAGCAGGAGCGCCACCCCCAGCCCCAGGAGCAGGGTCCCCGCCACCTGGTTCCAGCCGCCCACGCCCAGTCCCACCATCGCCGCCTGGCCGGTCACGCCGACCCCGAGCAGCCCGAGGGTGTAGCGGTTCGGCACCCGCTGGAACCGGAGGTCCGTCCAGGCCGCACAGATCCCGGCCGTCAGCAACGCCGACAGCATCACCAGCTCCACCCAGAGAATGGGGTCGCCTAGGGACACGACCGGCACTCCTCGTCCAAGGCCACGTCCTCGGCCAGTTCCTCGACCAGTTCCTGGACCGGCCCCACGCCCCGGGCCGCCGCCGCCACCGTGCCCTCCGGGTCGAGGCGGTAGGCCGTGGGCACGCTGACGGCGTAGTAGGCCAGCGACGTCTCTCCCGTGGTGTCCAGCAGCACGGGGTAGAGGCGGCGGATCCGGGCCTCGACGCCGTCCTCGGTCGTCTCTGCGGACGGACCGTCGTCCGGACCGTGGATGAAGACCAGGCGGCCCCCCAGGTCAGGCAGCCCGGCGTCGAGCAGATTCGCCTTCAGGTCGTTGCAGTATTGGCAGGTGGTGGTGACGAAGACGAGAGCGGAAGTCCGGCCCTTCAGGTCGGCCAGTTCCAACCCCGGCCCGGCGATCCCGGCCAGTTGGAAGTCGGGAGCGGGGGTGCCCCGGGGCAGTTGCTGCCACTGGCTGCGCGGCAGCCGGTTCAGCAGGGAGCCCGGCGGACCGTCCACGGCGACCAGGGCCCCGGTCAGGGCGAGGGCCAGCAGGCCGCCGGCCAGGAGAGAGGGTCTGTGCGCCGCCATGCTCAGTCCTGCCTCTCCGCAAGGGCGAGCACCTGCTCCAGGCCCTGGCTGCCCACCGCGCCCTTGCGCACCACGCCCTGCGGATCGATCAAGAGCACCGAGGGGTAGCCCGGCACGCCGTAGGCCTGGTTCACCTCCCAGCGGCGGTCGTGGCCGGCGACCGGGACCAGGCCGTGCGGGGCCAGCTTCTCCTGAAGGACCGCCCGGTCGCCCGCGCCGACGACGATGACGGGGTATCGCTCGGAGACCCGGGCGAGGGCGGGGTAGGTGGCGTCGCAGGCCTGGCAGGAGGCCTCTGCGAAGAACAGGAGCCATGATCGCCCCGCCGGCGCATCGTCCGAGGACACGGTGGGGCCCTGGAGGCCGTCGAGGGTGAAGGCGGGGGCGGGCTGGCCGAGCAGGTGGGCAAAAGGCGGGGGCGTGATCCCGGGCGGGTAGCCGGTCTCGAGCCGGGCGGCCACGGCCACCAGGGAGGCCAGGAGGAGGCCCGATCCCAGGGCCGCGCCGAAGACGCTCGGGGGGACGCTGTCGTTGCCAGCAGATCCTTGGTCCCGGGCTTCGTCCATGTTCAGTTCTCCAGGCTGATGGAGCCGGGGCGTCTGAAGCGGCCCTTGGCGGGACGTGCCTCCTTTCCCGCCTTTTGCCCGAGGAAGCGTGGAGTCCCCTGCTGTGGTGGGGCGACGGTCCACTACGTCCTCGTCCGGGACAGGGCTTCGAAGCGGGGTTCTGAAGGCGGCATCATGCGTCGCGCACCTCGGGGCCCCAGGTCTATCGCACCGACGAGTTCGGGGCCGTGGTCGTGAGGGTAGAGAGGGGGGTGGGTCTCGCCCGGGGGGGATGGTGAGCGAGGACTGCGGGCCGTGAGTCTGGACGCAGCCGTTGGTGGTGGTGTCGAGGATCGGGCCGCGCTCTGCCGCTACCTGAGGCTGGCCTTGATCCGCCCCCAGGAGGACGGCTCCACGGCGGAAACGTCGTCGTAGCTGGATGGATCCTCTCCAGCCCCTACCAGCAGGCCGTCGACGAAGAAATCGGCGAAGCTGAAGACCCCAACCCTGTCGCTCAACCACTGAAGGTCTATGGGCCCCAATCCGTCACTGTACTCGGTGGCGTCGTTGTCGATCGTGTTGATGGCAAAGCCGATAACCTTCCCCGGATACAGTATCGAGGCTTTGGAGGCGGCCTCGTCGTCGTAGACGAGGTCGTCGAAGGGGGTCACCATCAGCTCGGTGACCGTCGTGGCGGGGGTGACGCCGAGCACCCCGCCACCGCCGGCGGCGTACGGCTCCCTCACGGCCCACTCGCTGGCCCCGTCATAGGCCACGTGTCGGCCCTCCGCCGTCTCGGCGATCGCCAGCCAGTGCTGGGCCTGGCGGTTGTTCTGGGGCTTGGCCTCCCTTTCAAACAGGTAGCGTCCGCCGGAATGATCGCCGTCAACCATGAAGCTGAAAGAAGAGTCCCAGCGGTTCATCGCTGGGAACCCCCACTCGTTGACCTCTCCCGCATAGTTGTTGTGGTAGATGTCATCGAAGCGCTCCATGGCGACCCAGAGGGTACCGCTTCGCCGGTGCCAGCCCAGCCAGAAGCGGTTGTCGCAGTTTGTTGGATCGTAGGTAGAGTCCGGGTAGTAGAAGTCGGCGCCTGTCAGCGACGGCTCCCCGAGGATGTCGATCCAGTCTTCGACGCTGCCGTCGGTCAGGTCGATGCGGTCCAGATCCTCGTCGAGGAGCTCGTAGAAGGGGTAGATCTCCTCGCCGATGTGGCCGTGGGCGCTGGTGGCAAGAAGTGCTAGCAGGATCATAGGGGAAAGACGCAAGGTGCTCCTCCCATGGAAGGATGGTACCCGGCAACAACGAAGAAGAGGGGGGCGTTGTTCCAGAGCACACGGGATGTTTCTCGGGATCCCAAGAGGAAGGCTCAGGGGCGCACGGGGAGGGCGGCCTTGATACGCCCCCAGGAGGACGGCTCCACGGCGGAGACATCGTCGTAGCGGGAGGGGTCTTCCCCGGCGCCGACGAGCAGGCCGTCGACGAAGTGGCTGGAGAAACGGTTCACGGAGAGTTCCAAGGGCGTGAGCAGGTAGGCGGTGGAAGAGACAAAGGGAGGTTCCTCGTCAGCGTCGTAGAGCCAGAGATCGAAACCGATGGTCTTGCCCGGGTACAGCTCCGAGGCTTCGGAAACGCCCTCGTCGTTGTAGACGAGGGCGTCGAAGGGCGTCACCTTGACTTCGAAGACCCAGGTCGCCGGGGTGCGGCCGACGGCGCCGCCTCCGGCGGCTGCGTACGGGTCCTCCGTGAGCCACTCGCCGCTCCCGCTGAAGCGAACGAAGTGGTCCCCCGCCGGGTCGATCGGCATCCAGTACTTCTGGGCCTGGCGAAAGTTCAACAGATCCAACTCTTCCTCGGTATGGTCGCCGGCAGGGAACCTGCGATACCGACCACCGGAGTGATCTCCGTCAATGAAAAACTCCATGCAGGCGTCCCATGCCCAGCAGTAGTTTGCTGTTTCCTCTTCGTCTCCGAGGGCCCCTTCGTAGCGGTCATCGAAGGCCTCCACGGCGACCCAGATGGTACTGCTGTTCCCGTGCCAGGCGAGCCAGACGCGGACATCCAGGGTCGTGGGATCGCTGGGCCAGCTCTCCGAGCCCCTCCAGAAATCGGAGGTGACCAGGGACGGCTCCCCGATGACCTCGAGCCAGTCCTCGACGCTGCCGTCCGTCAGGTCGATCCGGTGCAGGTCTTCGTCGAGCAACTCGTAGAAGGGGTAGATCTCGTCGCCGACGTGGGCGTGGGTGATGCTGGAGGGAAGCAAGGCAAACAGCAACAGCGAGCGAATCGTTCTTGGTCGCACAATGCTATCTCCTTCGTGAGAGAATGTGACTACCGACCTCTGGGAGCAGGAAAGAGCCAACCCTCTCGGATCTCCTTCTCCATGAAGGACGGTAGGTCGCCTGGAACGGCAGCCCACTGACCCAAGGTAACATCTACACCGTCGCCTCGAAGGCGGGTAGCTAATCCGAGAACCCAGCATTTGTGGTGGTCACTATCCCATGAGTAAGAAACAAAGGCTCTTGGTGTCCTCATCTCGTTGATGGTCCTTACTGCTCGTGGGTGTGAATCGTGGTGTCATGTGAGCCCTGCGGGATGTAGCCCGAGGTTGCCTATTTCACCAAGCGTCCAAGGTCAAATGGGCGTGGGAACCCTTCGGTAGGATCCCATGGCTCCGCCCCCTCACCCCTCGCCGAACAGCTCCAGCTGGTCCTGCCCCTGCCGGCGGAACCGGTCCACCGCCAGTGCGGGCGCCGGCCGGTCCAGCCCGGCCTTCCTCTTGGCGATCCGGAAGAACCGGCTCACCAGCTCCGCCAGTTCCCCCTCGCCGCGCATGCGGTGGCCGTAGCGCGCGTCCGATAGCTGGCCCCCCCGCACCGCCTCGAGCCGGTGCACGACCTTGCTGGCGCGGTCGGGGTAGTGGCGCTCGAGCCAGTCCAGGAACAGGGGGCGCACGGCCCCGGGCAGGCGCACCAGGATGTAGTGGGCCCAGCGCGCCCCCCGGGCCGCCGCCGCTTCCAGGATGGCGGGGGCCTCCGAGTCGTTGAGCCCCGGGATCAGAGGCGCCACGTTGACCCCCGCCGGCACCCCGGCCCGGGACAGCTCCTCGAACGCCTGCAGGCGCCGCTCCGGCCGCGAGGTGCGCGGCTCCATGGCCGCCGTGAGCCGGCGGTCGAGGCTGGTGATCGACAGGGTCACGTGAACCAGGTCGAGGGCCGCCATTCTCTCCAGGATGTCGAGGTCGCGCGTCACCAGGTGGTTCTTGGTGATCAGGCTCACGGGGTTGCGGAACCTGAGGAACACCTCCAGGCACCGCCGCGTGAGCTGCAGCCGCCGCTCCACCGGCTGGTAGCAGTCGGTGTTGCCCGACAGGGCCACCACTTGGGGCTGCCACGACCTCTTGCGCAGGGCCGCCTCCAGCAGCTCCGGGGCCTGCTCCTTGACCAGGATCCTGGTCTCGAAGTCGAGCCCGGCCGAGAACCCCAGGTACTCGTGGGTCGGCCGAGCGTAGCAGTAGACGCAGCCGTGCTCGCAGCCCCGGTAGGGGTTGAGGCTGAAGCGGAAGCCCACGTCCGGCGAGTCGTTCTCGGCCAGGATGGAGCGGCTGGCGTCGATCAGGTAGCTGGTGGGGACACGCTCCTCGAAGCCCTCCTCGCCGGGCTCGGCCGGGTCGGGCTCCAGATACAGGGGCTCGAAGCGGTTGGGGGTGTTGAAGCCGGCGGCGCGGCCCCTCTTGCCGGGAGGCCGGGGCGCGGGTGGGTCGGGCATGGGGGCGGACTGCCTTTGTCGGGCACCGGAACAAGTGAATATATGTGCAGTATATATCCAAGGCCCGCCCGACGCAACGCCCGGCCTTGGTCAACCCGGTACAGGCCTCACTCTTCTCTGCAAGTCTGCACAGGTCTCGTTGCGTTGTCCCTCAATGGCCAGGGAGCATACGGGATCGGCAGCAGGGCCGAAGCCGACTCGTAACCCACGTCCGGGATGGTTGGCTCCAGGGCCCTTGCGCGAGCATGGGCCTCCAACGCCTTACGAGGCCGTCCACTGCGGTTCAGCAAGCATCCCAGGCTCAAGTGACCGAGAATCCATGTCGAATCAGCCGCGACTGCCTGGAGGAGCATCCCCTCTGCTCGTTCCAGGTCACCTGACTCCACGAGGTGATAGGCCAGGGCATACTGGACGAAGAAGTAGGAGGAGTCCTGGCTGCTGAACTGGGTACCGACATCGACCGCCTCCTCGAATCTCGACAGACGAAGCAGGGCGATTGCCTTGAAGCTCAGGACACGAGAGTCATGTGGTTTGATCTCCAGCGCCGCATCGAAGGAGGCGAGGGCCCCCTCGTAGTCGCCTTGGGTCCCCAAGGAATATCCTCGGTAGAAGTGAGAATCGGAGTCTCGCGGACGTAACTCGACAATCTTCTCGAAGTACTCGGCCGCTGCTTCGTAGTCACCATCCTGATAGGCCTCGCTGGCAGGACCCCAGTAGTCGAAGAGAGATGGCACGAGATACAGGTATCCGATGCAAAGGAGCATGCCGCCGGCATAGGCGCAGACCAATGTTGCTGTCACTTTCGGGCTGTATCGCGGCCTGCTCATGCGGGGGGGAGGTGTCTGAACTCGGTCAAGAGAATCTGGAGAGGGAGGCTTGAGAGGTTTGTGGTCCCGTGAGCAATGATGGGGAACGCCAGAGACCGGGTCCTCTCGTAGGAGAACGCAAAGACCCCTCCGGAGAGAAAGTGAAGGAACGTGGTGTCCGTCCAGCCATGTGCAAGGGCGAACAGGGATGATGACAGGAGCACACTGGGGGCACAAGCGCAATGCCGCCTCAGCCAGGAGTAGAGAAGGCCTCGGAAGAAGAACTCCTCGAAGATGGGTGTTACCAGGACACCGTGGAGACACGTGGCGAGCAGATGTGCCGCGGTGGCCTCTCTGCTCAGGTGCCACACATAGCTGTCGCCGCCAATGAATCCCAGATAGATCCCTGCCTTCATGGCTGTGAGGGTTACCCCACAGAGGGCGGCGGGAAGAACGAACTCCATGAAGCGGCAGGGTACCAGGCCGGTGACCTTCTCCACATTGCACTTGTACCGCCCCGCGCAGAAAACGCCGATCTCGACCATCAGGGCGAGGTAGGCGATATGCACCCATGCAAGTTTCGCTATCAGGAAATCCGTTGCGCGACTGGGATAGGCCGCATGCAGAGCCCGGAGTGCCTGTTCGAATCCGGCTACCTGGAGCAGCAAGAGGACGGCGCAGAGGACCAGGAAGCCGATCCCCCAGGGAACATCGAATCCCGGCTTCCGGCTGACGCCGGGCACCTTGCGGCGCTCCCCCGCCCCCGGGAGGGGGTGGGCTTACGGCTCTCTCCGCCGGGCGATCATGGCCCGGATCATGTCGGCCACGTCGCCGAACCCCCGCAGGGCGACGACGGCCACGGTGCCGAAGAAGAAGGCGCAGGCCAGCAAAAAGACGTAGCTCCAGATCTCGATCCAGGTGGCAGATTCCATCGGCTCACTCCATGTCGCTGAAGTCGATGTGGCGGGGCGGGTACTTCTTCTGCGTCAGCAGCGAGCCCACGATCATGCCCAGGCCCCCGAGGATCAGGCTCGAGAAGTTGGTCAGGTTCGAGTTCTCCACGAAGCCGCGCAGGGCCTCGGGCACCAGGTCGGGGAAGAAGCTCATGACCAGGAAGTTGAGAGGCCCGGTGGCGCCCAGGACCAGGGCGCAGTAGGCGCCGACGCGGTTGGCCTTCTTCCAGTAGAGGCCCAGGACCACGGTGCCCACGGTGCCGGCGAAGTAGATGGTGCCGGTGAGGTACATGAACTTCATCGCCGTCTCCGGCAGGCGGTCGATGAAGAAGATGCCGAACAGCGCCAGCAGCACGGCCAGGCAGATGATGATCGCCCGCGTCCAGTAGATCTCCTCGCGGCTGCTCAGCCCGCCCCAGGTGTCGTCGCCGGTGCGCTGCTGGTCGCTGCCGGCGCGCATCGCCTTGATCGGCGAGATGACGTCGCGCACGATGACGCCGCTCCAGGCCAGCAGGTAGGAGTCGTGGGTCGACATGAAGGCGGCGAACATGCCCGCCAACAGCAGCCCCGCGGCGCCGGCGGGCAGGATCTGGCCGAGCATCTCGGGCACCGCCGACTGGCCGTCCTGGGCGTAGGCGCCGGCGTACGAGGGCAGCCGCGTCCAGGCGAAGGCGGCGGCCCCCCAGAACATGGGCACCAAGGCGCGGCCGGCCGAGGTCAGGCCCTGGATCCAGAAGATGCGCCGCGCCACGCGGGCGTCCTCGGTCGACAGGGGCCGCGACATCTCCGGCTGCCAGACGATGCCCACGAAGGAGACGCACAGGAAGTAGATGATGAAGTACCAGCCGAAGGAGGGGTTGCCGATGGGGTCGAAGGCCGCGGCCCCCTTGTGCGTCTCCAGCGAGCTGACGATGGAGCTGAAGCCCAGGTCCGGGTGATTGAGGATGAAGAAGGTGCCGAGGAAGAAACCGAGGGTGAGCAGCACGAACTGGGCGAAGTCGGTGAGCACCACCGAGACCATGCCGCCCATGAGGGTGTAGAACACGACGATGATCAGCAGGGCGATCATCACCGGGTTCGTCCAGCTCTCCGGCATGCCGGTGAAGCCGACGACGAACTTGGAGCCGAGGATGGGGAAGAGGCTCATGTTGAGGGTGCCGGCCAGACCGAGGATGCAGCCGCCGAGGAGGCGCACGCCCCGCGAGTACTTGAGCTCGTACATCTCCGGCACCGTCATGATGCGCAGGTGCCGCAGCCGGCTCACGAGGAAGCCCGTCTTGCCGATGACGATGTGGGCGCCGGTGGCCATCACCCCGAGGATGAAGGGCGAGAAGCCGTTGACGAAGCCCTCCTCGGCGAAATACATGACCGTCACCAGGCCGAGGCCGGTGGAGACCATGGTGGCCACGGCCGTGTGGGTCTTCAGGCTGCGGCCGGCGACGAGGAAGTCGGAGATGCCCCGGATCGCCGAGCGCGCCAGCAGGCCGGCGGTGATCGTGCCGCCCACGTAGACGAGGACGATCAGGAAGTCGAACCAGTGCAGATGCATGTGAACAGGTGCTCCCGCGGATGAGGGGGGCGGGGAATATAGGCGATGATCGGGGGGCAGGGGGTGGCGGGCGGGTGCCGGGCGCCATGGGTCGGCCGTGCCCCCGGAGTTACCGGCACGGATGTTGCGTTGCGCAGGACTTCAGGTGCCCGGAGGATTCTTGACCCCAAGGAGGCAACCGTGTTCGTACCCGGTCGGAGCAAATCGCCAAGGCCCTATGGATCGGACAAGGCCATGATCACCCAGGAGCAGCACGACAAGCTTCTCGCCGACGCATCCTCGCTCACACATGAGGGGGTAGTCGCACTTCTCCGGCGATCCGGCCTCGAAAGGATCGCTGTTCGCCTGGACTACCTCCGCCAAGTCGTTGACGAAGACCCTGAGCACTCCCCCCTGGAGATCGAATCCCTCCGTTCCCTGGCCACGTTTCTCGTTGTCGAACGGCAATTGCCTCATCCACAGATCTCGGCCGGGCCGGCTTGTCTTTTCTCCGCCCAGTGGAGCACTGCCTCCGGCGAGGCCATGGCGATGGAGTTCCTTGGTTCCGGGCTGATTCGGTTCGCGGTTCTGTCCAGTCCGGGTGCCCCGGAGGATCCGTGGAGTGTCAGCGGTACTCTGCCAAGGCATGAGGTCATGACGGCTGTCGAGCCATTCACCGTGCGGATGCAACGGCGATGAGCGCGCTTCCCGACACGGATCACAGATACTACCCGGCTACCTCAGGGCGGCCTTGATCCTCGCCCGGGAGGACGGCTCCACCGCGGAGTTTTCGCCACCGTCATGGCGGGATGGATGCTCCTCCCTGGCGGCGGAGCGGCGCGGAGGGACCGTCTACCGGTAGCGCTCCGCTTGGGTGTTGAACATCCGCGCGTAGCGGCCGTCCTCGGCCAGGAGCTGCTCGTGGCTCCCCTGCTCGACGAGCTCACCCTGATGGAGGACGAGGATCCGGTCGGCCATGCGCACCGTGGAGAAGCGGTGGGAGATGAAGATCGCCGTCCGGTCCGCCGTGAGCTCGGCGAAGCGCGAGAACACGTCCTGCTCGGCGAAGGCGTCGAGGGCGGCCGTGGGCTCGTCGAGAATGAGGATCTGCGCCTCCTTCATGAAGGCGCGGCTCAGGGCGATCTTCTGCCACTCGCCCCCGGACAGGTCGACGCCCTCTTCGAACTCCTTCCCCAGGACCGTGTCGTATCCCTTCGGCAGGCCGTCGATGAGGTCCCCGGCGCCGCCGTCGAGGGCGGCGCGCTCGATGCGGTCGGCATCGTCGAGGCGGTCCACCTGGCCGAAGCCGACGTTCTCCTTCGCCGGCAGGCCGTATCGCACGAAGTCCTGGAAGATCACCCCGATACGGCGGCGAAGCTCTTCCGGGTCGTATTCCCGGAGGTCCCGTCCATCGAGATGGACGGCGCCTTCCGTGGGGTCGTAGAACCGGGCCAGGAGCTTGATGAGGGTGGTCTTGCCGGCGCCGTTCTCCCCGACGATGGCGGCCGATCCGCCCGCCTCGATGGCGAAGGAGACGTTCCTCAGGACATCCCGGTCGGAGCCTGGATACCGGAAGGAGACGTTGCGGAACTCGAGGCCCTGGGTCAGTCGCTCGGGGACCGGCACGGGCGAGGCGGGGGGCGGTGCCAGCGCCCCGCCGACGGAGCGGGGATCGAGATCGAGGAACCGGAAGAGGGTGCCGGCGAAGATCGTGTGCTCGTAGAACAGGCCGAGATTGCTGAATAGGCTGGAGAACCCCGACCGTCCCTGCTCGGCCGCCTGAAAGGCCAGGGCCACGGTGCCAAGGCTGATCTGGCCTCCCACGGCGCGCACCACGGCGTAGGCCCAGATGGACGCCGTCCCCACCATCGTCATCAGTCCCAGGAGGAAAGCGAAGCGTTCCTGGGCGAAGCGGAGGCGGATCGTCTCCTTTCCCCACGACCGCCAGAATCGGCCGAAGCGCTTCAGCAGTTCCTCGTGGAGCGCGAAGATGCGGATCTCCTTGACGGCCTCGCGAGAGCCGAGCAGCCCCGCCAGGTACTCGGCCATGCGCCGGTTGGCCGCCATGGCGCCCACCAGTGAGAAGCGCCTGCCGGCGTAGTGGCCGCCGACGATCACCTGCGGCGCCGAGGTAGCGAGCAGCACGATCGGCGCGGCCCAGTGGACCGAGAGCAGCAGGACCAGCATGGAGGCCAGCCCGGTCAGGGAGGAGGCGATGAGCAGGGACAGGACGGCGAGGTTGTGGGCGCGATAGGTCTCGCTCCCGGCCTTCTCCAACTCGTCGAAGAAGGCCGGGGTCTCGAAGAAGGCGATGTCGAGCCGGGCGGCCTTCCTCAGGATCAGGTTCTGGCTGTGGTTGCTGACATCGACCCCGACCTTCTCCTGCAATCCGGTGGCCGCCGCCCCGCACAGGGACCCGAGGATCCAGACGCCGAAGACGCCGGCCACCGGCGTCAGCAGGCCGACCCAGTCCACCGGGGTATCCGCCGGACCAACCACGGCCCCGGCCACGTTGTCGATGACGATCTTGGTGATCCAGACCTGGGTCGCCGGGACCACGGCGCTGAGCATGTTCACCGCGACGGCCAGGACGCCGTAGAGCCCGGTCGCGTCCCAGATCAGGCGCAGGCACCGGGGGTAGTACCTGACTACCTGGGCTATCGAATCGGCCACGGCTTCAGTCGATGGCACCGCCGGCGATCCGGAGAGTCACGATCTCCACTTCGCGCACCTCGGCCTCGACCCCGAGGCCGTACTCCTCTTCCAGCACTCGCCGTGTCTCATCGAGAGATTCGAGGGGGAGCGTGAAGTCGTACTTCCCCTGCAGTGCAGTCTCGTTGAAGAAAGCTCCATCCGTGGATCTCTCGAGATACCGGACGAGTTGATCGATGGTGATGTTCGAGCCTGTGAACTCTGACTGTGATGTCTGCGTGGACATGCCGCCGCCCAGGTCCGACATGTCCGTCATCCGCGGCTGACGGCAGGTCAGCTTCCAGCCTTCCCGCTCTTCCTGTGCGCGGTGAATCGTGATTCCGCCGAGGTCGCAGAGGACGTCCAGGGCTCTCCGCCTGGCGGCCTCCGGCTTCAGGGGGCTATTGCAGCGCAGCTCCACGTCCCACAGCTCCTCCGGCTCCTGTCCCTCGATCCGGAACCGGGAGCGGGGGTGGTCCAGCAGGTCGCGGATCACCTCCACCACCCGGCACCCGTGGTACTCGGCCTCGAACCGTCCGTCGCCGTTGCATGAGCCGTACTCCCTGCGGTCGGAAGCATTCCGGTCGATCCGCAGGAAGAAGGGAGCATCCTGGGCTTCCACGGCCACGGTCTCCGGCGCGGCGGCCGGCTCGGCCACCTCGGGGACCTGGTCCGTGCGCAGGAACGTCTCCAGCAGTTCCGCCGTGAAGAGATTGGGATGGCCGTGCCAGCGAAGCAGACCCTGGGCGTCGATGATGAGGGTGCGAGGGATGCTGCGTATTTCAAAGGCGTCGAAGGTCGCACGGTCTCGATCGACGGCGACCGAGCCCTCGATGGGCCGCTTCTGCAGGAAGCGCTCTATGGTGGGAGCGTCCTCCGGGCTCAGGGAGACGAACAGCGTCTCCGCATCTCCATAGGTGGAGGCGAGCTCGTTGAGGTGGGGGATGGCGCTGATGCAGGGCCCGCAGTGAGTCCCCCAGAACTCGAGGATCACGTTCCGGCCGGCAAAGGCGTCCTCGCCTGCCGGCTTCCCGGATACCCATTCACCCACCTCGATCGGCGGGGCCGGCTGGCCAACGGATGGAGTACTCATAGGGAACTCCTTCGGGGAAAGGTGTTGCGAAGGTGCGTGGCGTACCTGGCGCCGAGGTCCTGAGGGCGAAGCTACCCGGGGGATCTCGACAGGGTCAAGCCTCCGGGTGTCAGCCCAGCAGCAGGTGGCTCCGCGGCTCCCAGCCGAGCAGGGCCCGGGCCTTGGATAGGTTGACCTGCTCCTGGTTCTCGTCGCCGGCGATGAAGAAGGCGTCGAAGCGGCCGCGGCCCTCGCGCACGAAGTCGAGGCCGGCCAGATAGGCCCGGGCCAGGTCCTCCTCGTCGGTGGGCACGACGCCGGCCACGGGCGGGCTGTTGCGGCGCTCGATGAACCGCTCCCGCGTCGACGGCCCGGTGATGCGGAAGACGGCCAGGTTCATCGCGAACTCGCGGGCGAAGTATCGGCAGATGCCCTCGGCCAGGCCCTTGGTGAGGCCGTAGACGTTGGGGCCGTCGAGGGGGACGTGGTCCTCGCCGGGGTACCAGTCGCGGCCGCGGTGGTGCTGGCTCATGGTGCCGGTGTGGATGCCGCAGTGGATGCCCAGGTCGTGGGCGGTGAGCAGCAGCAGGTGCAGGCCGAGGCAGTTGACGGTGTAGTTGTCGATGGCCAGTTGCGGCGTGTGGTCGCGGGTGAAGCCGCCCTGCCCGCCCTTCATGACCATGGTGATGAAGGTGTCCATGCCGTCCAGGGCGCGGCCCAGGGCCTCGGGATCGGCGATGGAGCCCTCGACGAAGTCGACGTCGCGGGCCGGCGGCGCCAGGTCGAGGACGCGCAGCTCGTGGACCCGTTGCAGGTAGGGCGTGACGATGGTGCCCACGTGGCCGGAGCCGCCCACGAGCAGGACCTTCACGAGGCCGGTCTCTTCCCCGTGAGGATCCGCTCCACCTTGTCGCAGGTGAAGTCGATCTCCTCGTCGGTCATCTCGATGGCGTCGAGCCAGATGTAGCCCCGGTCGGTGTGGTGGGCGCGGACGACGACGGTGGGATCGCCCTCGGCCAGCGCTTCGGCGAGGGAGGCGGCCGTGTGCCCCGTGGTCCCGGGGTCGGGCGTCAGGCGCGCCCGCGAGAAGGGGCAGCCGTTGGCATCGGGATCGACGCCCAGGGCCAGTCCCGGCACCGGCTCCAGGCGGTCGAGGATGCGCCGCACCCGCCGGTCCTGCTCCGCCGTCCAGGCGTCCACGTCCTCGGCCTCGCGGTACTCCAGGCCGGCCATGGCGCCGACGATCGCCTCCTTGCCGGCCTTCATGGGGCGGCCGATGCCGCGGTTCTGCAGGTAGACGGCGTCCACCAGCTCCTGGCGCCCGGCGACGATGCCGCCGGTGGTGGCGCACAGGAACTTGTGGGCGCTGGTGATCACCAGGTCGGCGCCGGTGGCGATCAGGCCGCGCAGGCGCAGGTCCTGGGCGGCGCCGTCGACGATGACCGGCACGCCGTGCTCGTGGGCGAGGGCGACGACGCGGGCCAGCGGCACCCAGCCGAACTGCACCGTGTGGAAGGACTCGACGTGGAGCACGGCGGTCACGCCCTCGCCGGACAGCCCCTCTACAAGCTCTTCCTCGGTGCAGCGGTTGACCGAGCCCAGCTCCACGGGGCGGGCCCCGGCCAGCCGGATCGCCTGGGTCACCGGCTGGCCGTAGTTGACGCAGTGCCCCTTCTGGATCAGCACCCGGTCCTTCAGGCCGGTGGTGTCCGGCAGCTGCAGGACCTTGGGCAGGTCGGCGCCCGTCATCGAGGCGGCCACGCCGAGGGTGATGCCGGCGGCGCTGCAGGCGGTGACGCAGCCGCTCTCGGCGCCGGAGGAGGCGGCGATGGCGCGCCCGGCCGCGGCCTGCAGCTCGTCGAGGACGAAGAAGTGGCGCATCGACTCGGCCGCCTGCGCGGCGATCTCGGGCAGCACGATGGCGCCCCCCAGGTGGGTCATCTTGCCGCAGGCGTTGATCACGCGGCGCAGTCCGTACTTGCGGTGCAGCTCCATGCTCGCTCCGTGGTCTCTGGTGGGGGCCGGGAATGTAGCCGAGCGCCGCGGGCGCCCCAAACAGCCTGGAGCCGTGGGCGAGGGGTCCCCCGGCGCCGGGATCTGGCTTAACTTGGCGGCAGCACTGACGACGGTCCGCCGCGCGGCGGCGGGCGTACCCAGCTTGCGAGGACTCGATGACGAAGACCTTTTCCCAACGCAGGATCGGAAAGACCGACATCACCGTCACCGAGGTCGGTTTCGGCGGCGCC
Source organism: Candidatus Latescibacterota bacterium (assembly GCA_964291625.2). GTDB lineage: Bacteria > Latescibacterota > UBA2968 > UBA8231 > UBA8231 > UBA8231. Next base: position 3,502,021 of record OZ220089.1, read on the forward strand.
CACCTCGGGGAGCTGTTCGAGGGCGTGCCCGACGACCAGGCGCAGGCGACCCTGGCCGCGGCCTGGGAGGGCGGCATGCGCCTCTACGACACCGCCCCATACTACGGCCACGGTCTCTCCGAGCACCGCACGGGCGACTTCCTGCGGCGCCGGGAGCGCTCGCAGTACGTGCTCTCCACCAAGGTGGGCCGCGTCCTCAAGGCCGCCCGCGACCTGGAGCGCTTCGACCGCGGCGTCTGGACCGGCGCCCTGCCCTTCGAGTTCCACTACGACTACAGCTACGACGGCATCATGCGCTCGTGGGAGGACAGCCTCCAGCGCCTGGGCCTGCCCTCCATCGACCTGCTGCTGGTGCACGACCTCGACAGCCTCGTGCACCCCACGGAGAAGCGGCTCTCGTCCCACGAGTCGCAGCTCTGCACCAGCGGCGCCCGGGCGCTGGAGGAACTGCGCCGCGACGGCCGCATCGGCGCCATCGGCGCCGGCATCAACGTCCGTCCGGCCATCCCGCGGCTGATCGACCTCGTCGATCTCGACTTCTTCATCGTCGCCATGCCCTACACCCTGCTCGACCAGGACGTGCTCGACGAGGAGTTCCCCCTCTGCCAGGAGCGCGGCGTGAGCGTCGTCATCGGCGCCCCCTTCGCCTCCGGGATCCTGGTCACCGGTCCGAAGGAGGGAGCCGCGTACGCCTACGGGCCGGCGCCGCCCGGGATCCTCGACAAGGCGCGGCGCATCCAGGCGGTCTGCGGGCGCCACGAGGTGCCCCTGCCGGCGGCGGCGATCCAGTTCCCTCTCGCCCATCCGCTGGTCTCGGCGGTGATTCCCGGGGCCGTGCATCCCGGGCAGGTGCAGGCCAACCTGGACTCGTGGAGCCGCCCGATACCGGCGGACCTGTGGGCGGAGCTGAAGGCGGAGGGCCTGATCCGGGCGGACGCGCCGACGCCGTGAGCCGGACGGCTCAGCCGGCGGCGTAGAACGCGATCAGCAGGACCACCCAGACGACCTCGAGGAAGTGCCAGTAGGTGGCGGCGCTGCGCACCGCCGGCAGGTGCTCCAGGCCGAGTCGGTCCATGGCGGCGCGCACCGCCAGCATCCCCAGCAGACCCAGGCCCGCCGCCACGTGGACGGCGTGGATGAGGACGAGGGCGAAGGCGAGGCCCTCCAGGCCGATGAAGGCGCCCGTCGACAGGGACAGCTCGTGCCGGGCCAGGAGGGAGGCCATGCCCAGGACCTGGGCGAGGGTGAAGAGCAGGCCGAGGCCGAAGCCGACGCGCACCCAGCGGCCGACTTCGAGGAGCCGGGCCCGCCGGGCGTGGCGGGCGGCCCCCTCGACGGCCAGGCCCGAGAGCAGCAGCAGCAGGGTCGAGAGCCACAGGGCCGGGGGCAGGGAGAGGTCGCTCCCGGAGGGACGCGACTGGTGGCTGAAGGCGAAGATCGCCAGCCCCGCGGCGAAGAACACGGACAGGGAGACGAGGACCAGAACGAGGCCGAGGCGGCGCACGGAGACCGGGTCGGGCAGGGGAGCCCGGGAGGGGGGGCCGGAGGGATCCATGGGCGCACTCTACGAAGGCGGGCATCCATGCTCAAGGCCGGGCCGGCCGGCTTCCGGCGCCGGTTGCCGGGGCCCGGCAGCGGCTCCACCTTCCACCCCATGGACGATCCCGCGGCTCCCGGACCGCCGCCGACCCTGTGCATCGACGCCACCCGCCCCGCCGCCGGCTGGCGCCTCTGGGGCATGAGCCTCGTGGAGCGCCATCTGCGCGAGGGCCGCCGCCGCGGCCTCGACCGCGCCGTCGTCTGCGTGACCGCCGGGACCGCCGGCTCCGCCGGCCGCTTCCGCCCCGACCTGGACCGCCTGCATCCACAGGAGCGCCGACTCGTGGAGGTGGCCGGCGGCCGGGAGGCCCGCCGCTGGCTGGCGGAGCACATCGAGGGCGCGGTCCTGTTCCTGGAGGGCGACGCCGTCGCCGACGGCCGGATCCTCGACCATCTGCTGGCCGCCGGCCCCGGCTGCGTGGTCCGCGGCGAGGGCGCCGGCGCCGCCCACCTGCCCTCGGCGGCTCCTCTGGGCGAGGCGGCGGGCGACGGCGCCTGGGAGCCGGAGCCGGGAGGGGCCCTGCGCGCCGTGGAGGCCGGGGACCTCGACCGCTATGTCCCGGAGCTGCGGCTCACCATGCCGCCCTTCCTGATCCGCCTGAACGATCCGCGGCAACTGCGGGAGATCGACCGGCTGATGTTCCACCGCACCTTCAAGGGCGTCATCGACGTCGTCGCCCGCTACGGCTACTACCACCTCGTGCGTTTCCTCACCCGGGGCCTGGGCCGGACGACGGTCTCCCCGAACCTGCTGACCCTGCTCTCCGTCGTCGGCATCTGGGCGGCGATCCCCTGCTTCGCCGCCGGGCAGCTGGGGGCCGGCGTCCTGTGCGCCTGGGCCGGCGTCCTCCTCGACTCGGTGGACGGCAAGCTCGCCCGCCTCACCGTCAACCTGAGCGACCGCATGGGCGGCTTCGAGCACGCCGCCGCCATCCCGGGCCTCGGGCTGTGGTTCCTCGCCCTCGGGTGGCACCTGACCGGGGGCCGGCTGCTGACCCCGTCGCCGGCCGCCCTGGCCTGCTGGACGCTGGTGGCCGCCTTCCTCCTCGACAAGCTCTCCACCGGCGGCTTCAAGGCCCTCTTCGGCCGCGAGCTGTTCGACGCCCGGCCCTTCGACGCCGCCTTCCACCTGGTCGCCGCCCGCCGCAACGTCCACCTGGTGATTCTCACGCTCGGCACCGCCCTCGGGGCGGCGGAAGCCGCCTTCCAGGTCATGGCCTGGGCCATGGCGGCGACCCTGGCGGTCCACGCCGCCCGCTTCGCCTGGATCGCCGCCGCCGGCGGCCGGGAGCCGGGTCCCCATGCCTGACCGGCCGGCGCCCCGGGTGCTCCTCTTCGGCACGCGCTTCCCGCCCGAGGCGGCGGGGACGGCGGCCTACGCGCGCGGCCTGGGCCTGGGGCTGGCATCGCAGGGGGTGGAGGTCCACGTGCTGACCATGGGACCCGCCGTGGCCGACGACGGCCTGCCCTTTCCGGTGCGGCGGCTGCGGCCGGCGGCCGGCGTCCTGCACCGCTATGGCCGCTGCCTGGGCGCCCTCCGCCGGGAGCTGGAGCGGCTGCGGCCCGACTGCCTGTGGACGACCAACGGCATGGGCACGCGCGTGGCGGGTCTGCTCTCGCACCTGCCCTGCCCGCTGATCACCAGCGCCCGCGGCAGCGACCTGCGCACGCGCCTGCCGGGGAGGGGTCCCTGGCGGCGCCTGGAGAGCCTGGCCCTGCGCCGGGCCTACCGGCGCTCGGCGGGGGTCGCCGCCGCCAGCCGCGGCATGGCGCGCCTCGCCGCCTCCCGGGGGGTGGAGGAAGACCGCCTCTTCGTCAGCTATCCAGCCTTCGACTTCGCCTGGTCCGCGGGGGACGCCGGGGAGCCGCGAGGCCTCGGGGCCCCGGCGTCGGTGCTCACCGTCGCCCGGCTGACGCGGCAGAAGCGGGTCGACGTGGTCCTGCGCGCCGTGGCCGCCGCCGCCGCGAGGGTGCCGGGCCTGAGCTGCACGGTGGTCGGCGACGGCCCCGAGCGGGGCCGCCTCGAGCGCCTCTGCGGGGAGCTGGGCCTGGCCCGCCGCGTCCTCTTCGTCGGCGCCCTGCGCCCGCGCTCGGCGCCGCTGCGGGCCGAGTACGGGCGCGCCTCGGTCTTCGCCCTCACCAGCGTCGAGGAGGGCCTGGGCAACGCCTACATCGAGGCCGGGGCCTTCGGCCTGCCGAGCATCGGCGTCGACGGCGGCGGGACCCCGGAGGTGGTGGTCCACGGGCGCACGGGGTGGCTGGTGCCGGCCGACGATCCCGCGGCCACGGCGGAGGGCCTCCTCCGCCTGCTCTCGGACCACGAGGCGCGGCGCCGCATGGGACGCGAGGCCCGCCTGCGGGTGGAGGCCGAGTTCAGCGTCGAGGCCCTGGGCCGGCGCTCGGCCGAGGTGGTGCGCGCCGTCATCGCCGACCGGCGCCTGCCGCCCGAGGACGGGGCCGCCGAGTGAGTCCGGGAGGGCCGGTTCGCCGGGGACCGGGGCCAGGGGGCCGATGACGGCCGGCCCGGACCCGGTGGTCTCCGGCCCGGAGCCGTCCCGCGGCGACGAAGACGATCTGCGCGACCTCGCCGGCGGCGCCCTGGTGGTGCTCGCCGGCAAGGCGGCGCGCCTGTCGCGCGGCGCCTTCCTGTGGGTGATCACCCTCCTCTGCGGCCTCGAGGTGGTGGGCCTCTACTCCATGGCCTGGGCCGTCTGCTCCACCCTCAACACCCTGGCCCGCTTCGGGCTGCAGCGCGGCGTCGTCTACCGGGTCACCGCCGCCCGCGCCTCGGGCGACCGGCGCCGGGAGAGCGCCGCCATCGCCGCCGGCCTGCTGGTGGCCGCCATCGCCGGGGTCGCCGTCGCCGCCGCCGTGACCCTGCTCGCCGACCGCATCGCCGCCTTCTACGACAAGCCCGTGGCCGGGGTCCTGCGGATCATGGCCTGGACCGCTCCCTGCCTGGCCCTGGGGTGCGTCCTCACCGCCGCCACCCGGGCCCTGCGCATCATGCGCTACGAGGTCTACGTCCGCTCCGTGGCCGGGCCTCTCATCCTCTTCGCCGGGGGCACCGCCGTCGGCCTCGCCGGCCTCGGGCTCACGGCGATCGCCTGGGTGCAGCTGGCCATGGCCGCCGGCACCCTGCTGCTGGCGGCCTGGTATTTCCGGCGCCACTTCTCCCTCCTCGCGGCGGCGGGGGCGGCGGCCGGGAGACCGCCGCTGGGGCCCCTGACCCGCTTCTGCGTGCCCGTCACTCTCACCGACCTCCTCTACTCCCTGCTCGCGCAGCTCGACGTGCTCATGCTCGCCAAGTACGTCGATCCCTGGGTGGTGGCCGTCTACGTCCTCGCCCGCCGGGCGGCGAGCATCGTCCTCAAGGCGCCACAGGCCTTCGACGCCATCTTCAGCCCCGTGGTCAGCGATCTCTCCCTCCGGCGCCGGGAGGCGGCCCTGGGGGACCGGTTCGCCACCGTGGCCCGCTGGATCCTCACCGTGAACCTGCCGCTGGCCGGCTGCCTGCTGCTGCTGGGAGACCCGTTGCTGTCGCTGCTGGCCGCGGGGGGCCTCGACCTGGCCGGCCTGACCCTGGCCCTGCGGGTGCTGGTGGTGCTGTGCATGGGCATGACCGTGCACAGCGTCTTCGCCGTCGCCGAGCCGCTGCTGGCCATGTCCGGGCGGCCGGGGCTCAACCTCCTCAACAACGGCCTGTGGCTGGCCCTGAACTTCGGCCTCAACCTGTGGCTGATCGAGGTCTGGGGCGCCCTCGGCGCGGCCCTGGGCGCCGCCGCGTCGATGCTCCTGGTCAACCTCTGGCGCCTCGGGCAGCTCTACGTGGTGCGCGGCATCTGGCCCCTGCGCCGCAGCCTCCTCAAGCCGCTGCTCGCCGCCGCGGCCGCCGCCGGAGCGGCGGCCTGGGTGCCGGGCGCCGCCGGGCCCGCCCTGGGGGCCGTGGCGGCGGCGGCGGTCTTCCTGCTGGTGTACGGGATCGTGCTGGTCGCCCTGCGCCTCGAGAGCGAGGACCGCGCCCTGCTGGAGCGGGTGCGGCGCCGGGCGGCGGGGGGCCGCGGCTAGAGCAGCGAGTCGGCGGCGGCCTCGAAGCGGGTCATCTGGCCGCGCAGGTACTCGTAGTGCTCGCCGTCCTCCGGCTCGAGCTGGAGGCAGCGGCGCATCAGGGCGATCGCCTGAGCGGTCCGCCCCCGCCGGAAGAGGACCTCCGCGTAGGTGTCGAGGTAGACGACGTTGTCGGCGTCGCTCTTGACCGCGCGCAGGGACAGCTCCTGGGCGCGGTCGAGGCGCAGGCCCGCCTCGGCATACGTCCAGGCCAGGTTGTTGAGCACCAGGGGCGAGGGACGGCTCCGGGCGGCCGCCTTCTCGTAGTACTCGATCGCCTGCTCCCGGAGGCCCGACTCGTAGTAGATCCCGGCGATGCTCGAAGCCGTCCGCTCCATGTCGTCGGCGTTGTCGAGGGCGCGGGCGAAGTGCCGGTGGGCGCGCTCCGGCTCCCCGGCCCGCAGGCGGCTCTCGCCGGCGCCCAGCAGCAGCAGGGGGTCGTCGGGATCGAGGCCGAGGCCGCTCTCCAGCACCCGGGCGGCATCGCCGGTGCGGTCCTCGTCGAGGTAGAGGCGGCTCAGCTCGTAGTGGGCGAAGGTGCGCGCGGGCCGGGGGGACGTCGAATCGGCGCTCTCCACCACCTCCTGGAGCCGGCGGAGCGCCTCTTCCCGGTCGCCGGCGGCGCCATGGGCCCAACCCAGGTTCAGGCGCAGCAGCCAGTGGCCGGGCCGGGCCTCTTCGAGCCGCTGCAGGGCCTCGAGGGCGAGGGCCTCCTGGCCCGACCCGGCGGTCAGGTCACGCAGGGCCCCGTAGAGGCGGGCGTCGTCCGGGTCGAGGCCCAGGGCGTGCTCGAGGGCGGCCACGGCCTCGTGGCGGGCGCCCAGGCCGGCGTGGGCGATGGCGGCGAGGAAGTGGGGCCGCGGGTCCCGGGGACTCTCGCGCGCGGCCCGGCGGGCCGAGACGAGGGCGCGCTCGTGCAGGCCGCGCTCGGCGAACCACTTGGCCAGCTCGCCGTGGGGGACCGCGGGCATGCCGCAGTGGCTCTGTACCACGAAGACGGCGGCGGCGGCGCCGGCCCAGAGCTGCGGCGGAGGGCCCATGCGGTCAGTACTCGTGGCGGCAGGCGTAGATGTGCAGCATCAGGCCCACGGCGAAACAGTTGGTCAGCAGCGAGGAGCCGCCGTAGCTGAGGAAGGGCAGGGGCAGGCCGGTGATCGGCATGACGCCGATGGTCATGCCCACGTTGACGAAGACGTGGAAGGTGAGCATCGAGGCCAGGCCCACGGCCAGCAGGCTGGAGAACCGGCTGTTGGCCAGGGTGGCGATTTGCAGGCAGCGGCAGATGATGATGAGGAAGAGGACGAGGATGGCGGCGCCGCCGAGGAAACCGAACTCCTCGCCGATGACGGAGAAGATGAAATCCGTGTGGGCCACCGGCAGGAACTCGTAGTTGGTCTGCGTGCCCTGCAGGAACCCCCGGCCCGTGGGCCCCCCCGAACCGATGGCGATCTTCGACTGGATGATGTTCCAGCCGGCTCCCAGGGGGTCGCTCTCGGGGTCGAGGAAGGTGAGGATTCGGGCCTTCTGGTAGTCGTGGAGGAGGTTGGTCCACAGGGCGGTGGCCAGCCCCGCGGACAGGTTGACGAAGAGCATGGTGAAGGTCATCCACAGCCGCGCGAGCTGGACCTGGATGACGACCGAGCTGGCGATGATGTAGAGGGCGAAGATGACCGGCGCCCGGCTCTGCCACAGGGGTTCGAAGGAGAAGAACACGCTCAGGGCCGGGGCCAGGAGGAAGAAGATGTACAGGGGCCTCACCCCCGCCCAGTAGAGCATCGGCACGAAGGCGGCCCCGTAGGAGACGGCCGTGCCCAGGTCCGGCTGATGGCGCACCAGGAGCATGGGCAGGGCCGGCAGGAGCAGGGCATGGGCGATCGCCCGGGGCCGTCCGGCCTGCTCGGAGGATCGATCCGCGAGGAACCGGGCCAGGGCCAGGATGACGCCGATCTTGGCGAACTCCGACGGCTGCATTCGCAGCGGGCCCAGGGCCAGCCAGCGGGCCGGCTCGCCGGAGCCCCAGACCAGCACCAGGAGCAGGCTCACGACGCCGGCGGCGTACACCGGGTAGGCGATCTCGTAGAAGGCCGTGGTGGGCACGTAGGCCACGGCCAGGGCCGCGGCCAGGGCGACGATGGCGACCACGGCCTGATGGCGCCACAGTCCGGAGCCGGCGGCGCTGTAGATCATGGTGACGCCGCAGGCGATGATGGCGGCCGCGGCGAGGACCAGAACCAGGTCGAACTCACGGGCCCTCACGCTCCCCCTTCCCCTTCCCCTTCCGCGGCGGGAGCCGCCGCCATGGAGCCCTTGTCGACGCGGCCGGCCAGCCACGCCTCGAGGACGGCGCGCACCACCGGCGCGGCCACGGCGCCGCCGCCGCCGCCGCCTTCGACGACGGCGACGACGGCGATCTCGGGGCGATGGTACGGAGCGAAGGCGACGAACCAGGCGTCGTCGTCCCGGTTCGGGCCCTGGGCGGTCCCCGACTTGCCGGCGATCGCCAGGCCCTCGATCCGGGCTCTGCGGCCGGTGCCGCGGTCTCCGTGGACGACGCGGTGCATGGCGCGCCGCACGATGCCGAGGGTCGAGGCCGAGAGGCCCTCGATCCGCCGGGCCGGCGGCGGCCGGCCGTGCAGGTGCGGGGTGACGAGATGACCGCCGTTGGCGAAGGCGGCCACGTAGCGGGCCACCTGCAGCGGCGTCACCAGGGTCTCCCCCTGCCCGATGACCAGGTTCATCAGGTACCCCAGGGCCCAGCCCTGACGGTCGGCGTAGAACTGGCGGTCGGGGAGCTGGCCGGAGACCTCGCCCGGGTTGAGGTCGATGCCGGTGGGGGAGCCGAGGCCGAGGCGCCGTCCGTAGTCGTGCCAGGCGTCGATCCCCAGGAGCTGGCCGAGGTGGTAGAAGTAGATGTTGCAGGAGGTCTCCATCGCCTCCAGGAGGCCGAGCTCGCCGTGCCCCCGGCGGCTGGCACAGCGGAAGACGACATTGCCCATCGACATCGACCCGTAGCACCGGGGGAAGGTGGACAGGGTATCGGTGAGACCTCTCTCCAGCGCCGCCGCGGCGGCGACCATCTTCAGGGTCGATCCGGGCGGATAGCGTCCGCGGATGGCGCGGTTGAGGAGGGGCCGGGCCGGGTCGCGCATCAGCCGCACGCGCTCGGCCTGGGCCCCGAAGGAGACGAAGGCGTTGGGGTCGAAGGAGGGGTGGCTCACCAGGGCCCGCACCGCCCCGGTGCGCACGTCGAGGGCGACGACGCTGCCGGCCAGCGAATCGGGCATCGCCTGCACCGCCGCCCGGTGCAGGTCCAGGTCCACCGTCAGCCGCAGGGAGCCGCCCGGCTGCGCCGGCCGCTCGCGGTCGGGGAAGGGGTGCTCGTTCTGGGTGCGCTGCTCGGCATCGACCTCGATGTAGGCCACCCCGTCCAGCCCTCGCAGGCTGGCCTCGAAGTCGCGCTCCAGCCCGGTCTTGCCGACGTAGTCTCCGGCCGCGTAGTGCGGTCCTCCACCCAGTTCCGACTCCTGCAGCTCACCCATGTAGCCGACCACGTGCGCCGTCAGGGGGCCGTGGGGATAGAGCCGCTGCGGCTCGATCTGCACCTGCAGGGCCCAGTCCTCGCTCAGGCGCTCCTCGACGATGGCCACGGTGCGGAAGTCGACGTCCCGTTTCAGGCGCAGCGTGCGCCGGCCGCGGTCGTAGCGAAGGGGGTGGCCGACGGCCTCCTCGAGAGCGGCGACGGCCATGGAGTCCACGGCGCGACGCCCCCGGGTCAGGAGGATGCCGTACGAGGCGCGGTCGCGCGCCAGGATCTCGCCGTCCCGGTCGAGGATCAGCCCCCGGGGCGCCTTCAGGCGCTTGCGGGCGATGCGGTTGTCCTCCGCGGCCTGGGCGTAGCCGGCGCCCTCCAGGATCTGCAGGTGGAACAGGCGCAGCAGGAGGATGGCGAAGAGCACGGCCACCAGGACCATCAGGCGGGTCCTGCGGAAGAAGCCCTCGAGGGCCTCGGGGTCCATGGCGGGCTAGTGGGCGATCACCCGTCGGCGCAGGCGGATCGCCAGGGCGGCGATCAGACCGATGACACCGGTGTAGAGGGCGCGCCCGAGGCCGAAGCGGTACATCATGCCGGGCACCTCCTCGAAGGAGGTGGAGCTGGCGCCGACGTAGTAGATGAGATCGTGGACGAGCACGGCGGCCACGAGCACGCCCACCTGCACCTGGACGGTGTCGGCCAGCAGGCTGTCGCGGGCGGCTCCGACGCCGAACCCCACGAGCGACTTGGCCAGGGCGTTCAGGCCCAGGTCCGGGGGGGAGTAGGCATCCTGGCAGAGGCCGGCCAGGAAACCCAGGACCGTCGCCTCCAGGTGGCCCGACATGAGGGCGATGAAGACGACCGCCGTGAGCACGAGATCGGGCAGGATCCCGGCGATCTGCAGGTGGTGGATCCAGGTGGACTGGAGGACGAAGGCCAGGGCGAGGAAGAGGACGTGGCGCGCAACGGCGAGCATCAGGGCCCCTCGGCCGCCTCGCCGACGGGGATGTGCAGCTCCATGCCGATGAGCAGGGACGACGACAGGCTCAGGTTGTTCTGGCGGGCGATATCGGCGACGTCGACGCCGAAGCGGCGGGCGATGCCGTAGAGCGTGTCCCCCCCCACCACGGTGTAGGAGCCGCCCCCCGCCGAGGCGGCGTCGGCCAGGTACAGGCTCTGCCCCGGCCGGATGACGTCGTCGGCGAGCCCGTTCCACGAACGGAGGTCGGCCACCGTCACCTGGTGAGTCCGCGAGATCGACCACAGCGACTCGCCCTGGCGGACGGTGTGCACGCGGCGGCCGGCGCGGACCGCCGGGGCGGGGGCATCGCCTCCGGCGGGCGCTGGCTGGCGGGTCACCAGCGCGCCGCGGCCCACCTTGAGCCTCTGCCCCGGCTGCAGGAGGTTGTCGGCAAGCCCGTTCCAGGCGCGCAGGTCTTCCACGCGGACGCCGTAGCGCCGGCCGATCGACCACAGCGACTCGCCGGAGCGGACGGTGTGCACCGCGCCCCCCTCCGGCGCCGGGCCCGGGCCCGGGATGGCGGCCCCCCTCACGATCGGGACCACCAGGGTCCGGCCGGGATGGATGAGGGCGCGCCCGGAAAGCCCGTTGGCCTCGGCCAGCCGCCGGTGGTCGACCCCGAAGGCGCGGGCGATGCTCCAGAGATTGTCGCCTTGGCGGACCGTGTACCTCGCGACCCCCCGCTTCTCCGACTTGGGCAGCCGCGCGAGGGCGGCCAGGAAGTCGTCGCCGCGGCCCTCGGGCACCTTGAGCAGGTAGCCGCTCTCGGGCCAGGGGGGGGTGAAGAGGCTGCGCAGCTCCGGATTGAGGTTGCGCAGGAGGCTCACCGACACGCCGAGGAGCCGGGCGGCGGTGTGCAGATCGATCAGCTCTCGCAGCCGGACGTGTTCCCAGAGGATGGGCGGATCCGGCTCGACCGGCTCGAAGCCGAAGCGCTGCGGGTCCTTGGAGATGACCGCCGCGGCCATGATCAGGGGCACGTAGTTGCGGGTCTCCCGGGGCAGGGGGAGCTGCCAGAAGTCGGTCGTGCCCGCCCGCTGGATGGCCCGGCTCACCCGGCCGCGGCCGGAGTTGTAGGCGGCCGCCGCCAGTCGCCAGTCGCCGAACTCGGCGTACAGGCCCTTCAGGTGCTGGACGGCGGCGCGCGTGGATTTCACCGGGTCGCGGCGCTCGTCGACCCAGCTGTCGATCACCAGCCCCTCGAGGCGGCCGGTCTGCCGGATGAACTGCCACAGGCCGGAGGCGTGGGCCCGCGAGTAGGCCCGCGGGTTGAAGCCGCTCTCGATCATGGACAGGTAGAACAGGTCCTCGGGCAGCCCTTCCTCGCGCAGGATGGGCAGGATCAGGTCGCGGTAGCGCCCCGCCCGCCGGGTCCAGGTCTGCCAGGTCTCGCGGGCGCGGGTCTGGAAGAAGTGGATGCTGGCGGCGACGCGGTCGTTGGCGTCGATGGGGAAGTCGCATCGGGGGGCCATCTGGTGGATGCGTACGACGGGGACGGCGTCCTCCGGCAGCTCCTCCAGGATCTCGTCGGCCAGCTCGGACAGCACGAGGGACAGGGGGCTGTCGGGGGAGAGGTGCTCGACGAAGGGCAGGACCTTCAGGTAGGCGCGCCCGAGGTCGGCGGCCAGGGCGTCGACCTCGGCCTGGCCGTCGCGCTCGCCGAGCTCGTCGAGGATGGGGCTGCCGTCGACCAGGGCCAGCGTATAGTAGGCCTGGTCCAGCTCCTCGCGGGCCCGGTCGTGGCGCTCGGACCGGAGCTCGTCGAGGGCGCGCAGCCAGCGCCAGCGGGCCTCGCGCAGGGCGGCGTCGAACTCGGGCTCGCGGGAGGGATCGACCTCGACGGCGGGGGGGCCGGGCGCGGGGGCGGCCTCGGGGGCCGGCTGCCCGGGCGCCTGGAGGCTGGCGCAGGCGGTCCACTGGACCGCGGCGGCGGCGATGACGGCGGACAGGACCCTCAAGGCCGCTCCTCCGCCGGGATGACGATCTCCGCCTGGATCCGGGTGGCGCTGGGGTAACCCAGCCGGCGGCAGCGGTCGGCGAACTGCTGCGCCGCCGCGGAGGTGCGGAAGCTGCCGGCCAGGATCTTGTACCACGGCTCCTCGAAGCGGATGTCCAGGTCCTGGCGCTCGAGCCGGGCCGCGGCCCGGTCGCGCAGGCCGCGGGCGTCCTCGTGGCGCTTGTGCTGGGCGATCAGGACCCGCCATCCCTGGAGGCGCACCATCTCGGGCGGCGGCTCCTCGGTGGCGGCGGGGGCCTCGACCTCCTTCGCCTCGGGAGCTTCGACCTCGTCGAGTTCCTCGGGCGCGGCGGACGGCGGCGCCTCGGCCTCGGGGGCCGCGGCGGTGCTGTCGGCGACGACGAAGGCCTGGGAGAAGTCCCTGCCCAGGGCGGCCAGCTCCCGGCGCAGGCGGTCGGCCCCGGCGCGGTCGGCGAAGCGGCCGGCGACCACCGAGTGGAGCCCTCCGTGGGGGACGACGTCGACGGCCAGCCCCAGGCGGCTTCCGAGGCCGGCGGCGATCTCCCGCGCCGCCTCCTCCCGGCTCAGGCTGATGACCTGCACGCGCCAGGCCGTCCCCAGCGAGTCGGAGGCCCCCCCGGGGGTGGCCGCGGCGGGCCGGGGCAGCAGCTCCGGCGGTGCGAACCGCGGCTGGATGAGGACGAGGTCCTCGCGGTACCGGGCCGGATCGAAGTCGTCGCGAAACTGCGAGGCGGCCGGGTGGGCCAGGGCGGCGATGGTCAGGCCGCCGAGGAAGGCGACCGCCCGGGTGCGCGCCATCCTCACGCCCCCTTCCCCGGCCCGGGCAGGCTCCCGGCGTACGGCGGCCGGGAGATGCCGTGCTCGGTGATGATGGCGCTCACCAGCTCGTGGGGTGTGACGTCGAAGGCGGGGTTGTACACGGCCACCCCCTCGGGCACGGTGGCGCGGCCGAAGCCGTTGGTGATCTCCTCCGGGGCGCGCTCCTCGATGGGGATCCGGTCCCCGCTGGCCAGCTCCGGATCGACGGTGGTGGTCGGCGCCGCCACGTAGAGGGGGATGCCCCGCGCCCGCGCCATGAGGGCCAGGCCGTAGGTGCCGATCTTGTTGGCCACGTCGCCGTTGGCGGCGATGCGGTCGCTGCCGGTGATCACGCAGTCCACCCCGCGGTCGCGCAGGACGGCGCCGGCGGCGCTGTCGCAGATCACCGTGACCGCGACCCCCCGGCGCTGCAGCTCCCAGGAGGTCAGCCGCGCCCCCTGGAGCAGGGGGCGGGTCTCGCCGGCGTAGACGTGGACCCTCTTGCCGGACTCGGCGGCGGCGTAGACGACACCCAGGGCGGTGCCCCACCCGGCGGTGGCCAGGGCGCCGGCGTTGCAGTGGGTGAGCACGGTGTCGCCGTCCTCCAGCAGCGCCGCCCCGTGCTCGCCGATGCGCCGGCAGAGGTCGGCGTCGGCGGCCTGCAGGCCGCGGGCCTCGGCGACGAGCCGGTGGTAGACCTCGACGTCCGCCAGTCCGGCGGCCTCCTCGAGGGCCGAGTCCATGCGCCCGAGGGCCTGGAAGAGGTTGACCGCCGTCGGCCGGGTGCGGCCCAGGCGCTCGACGGCGCCTTCCACAATGGCCCGCATGCATCCGGAGCCGATGCCGTGCCAGGCGCCCACGGCGACTCCGTACGCGGCGGCCACTCCGATCGCCGGCGCCCCCCGGACCCGCAGGGACTCGATCGCCTCGGCGACGCTCTCCACATCGGCGCAGGGGATCCGTCTCTCCTCCTCCGGCAGACGGGTCTGGTCCAGCAGCACCAGGGCCGGCGGGCTCCGGCCGCCGGCTTCCCGCCAGCGCAGGGTCTCGAAGCCTGCCGTCACCCGCGGCCCTCCTCCGTCACCACGGCGTCCCCCGCGGCCGGCTGCTCCTCCTCCCAGCCGTCGGGCAGGCGCGTCGCCGGGGCGTCGCCCCACAGGCGTTCGAGCCCGTAGAACTCGCGCGCCTCCCGGCCGAAGATGTGGACGACCACGTCGACGAAGTCGACGAGGACCCAGCGCAGGGACTGGCGGCCCTCGACGTGCCACGGCCGGTGCCCCTGTCGGCGCAGCTGGTCCACGAGGTCGTCGGTCAGGGACCGGATGTGGGGCTCGGAGGTGCCAGAGCAGAGGACGAAGTAGTCGGCGGTGTCGCTGATGCCGCGCAGGTCGATGACCACCAGGTCGAGGGCCTTCCTGTCGCGCAGGGTCTCGAGGATGGGCTCCAGCAGGGGGTCGGCGGCGGTCAATTCGACGCCCCGGAGGCGGAGTCGAACAGCCCCAGGCGACGGTAGTCGCGGCCGACGACGACGGTGATCGCCTCGAGCCGGTAGCCGTCGTCGCTGAGCTGCTGGATGGCTTCGGGAATCCCGAGGAGGTGGGCGACGTGGCGCGCCTTCTCGAGGTCGCCGTTGCGGTCGATGACGACGGACTCGACGAAGTCGAAGCTGGAGGCGTTGCCCTCGTGGATGACGTCGAGTCCGAGGGACCGGGCCTTGTCGGTCATCCGCGCCGCCACCAGGGAGGCACCGCAGCCGTTGAGGACGGCCAACTGGAAGTCGTCCAGGGGGACGGGGGGGGAAACCTCGGCGGGCGGGGCCTGCGGCTGCGGCTGGGGCGCCGGGGCGTCCGGGGCCTGCGCCCGGGGCCAGAACTGGACTGCCAGCAGCGCCGTGCACGCCGCGCCCGCCAGCAGACAGAGGGCCTTCTCCTGCACGTTCGGAAGCGGAATCCCGGTTAGCCCGAAAGGGGCGAGGAGGCCGCGAGCGACCGGAGGCCGGTCCGGGGGCGCACGCGAACCCCCCCCAACCTCCAATGACAATTATGCCACCGGGAGCCGCCGGAAGTCAAAGGGCGGCGAACAGCCGGCTCAGGCCGGAAGCAGCTCCATGCCGATGCGCGCCAGCAGGTAGGCCGCGGAGGCCGCCGTGAGAGCGCGGGCGACGCGGTCCACCGGGGCGGACGGCACCGAGACGAACCGCAACCGGGGCTGGATGACGATGTGCAGGGCAATGCTGAACATGCGTATAGGTTACTGAACATCGTTGCAGGTGTCAAGAGCGATCTCCTTCAGAACAGACCCGAGTACTTGAAGGTGAGGATGTAGTCGCGGGTGCCCTCGCGCCGGGCCCTGGGACGGGAGTCGTAGATGTCCCAGGCGAAGCCGAAGAGAAAGCGGTCCTTGTAGAGGGACAGGGCCAGCCCGAGGGAGACGGCGATGGAGTTGTCCGTGGAGAGCGCCTCCAGAACGTTGCCGATGGCGGTGAGGTGGACGCCGGATACGGCGGGGTGCTCGGCGTTGTGCCAGCCCGCGAAGGCGATGCCCGGCAGACCGATGAGCCGCTCCGTCTTGCCCTTCACGAGGCGGCCCTCTTCGTCGGTGCGGTCGCGCCCCGGGCGGATGGCGAGGAAGGAGACCAGGGGCTTGGCCTCGAAGGCCCACTTCCAGCCGCCGGACTCCAGGATCTGGGAGATCGACTGCTCCGGCCCTCCGGCGTGGCTCCGGGTGGTGAGCCGCAGGCGCACCCGTTTGATGCCGGTGTCGGTCAGGCGGAGGTTGAGGTCCTCCACGTGGACGCTGTCCTCGCTGTCGGCGTAGATCTGCACCCGGGCCTGCCGGGGACCGCCCTTGGGGTCGTAGTTCTCGTCGAGCTGGACCCACTCCACGTCGACCCGGCGCCCCACCAGGGCCTGCCGCAGGGTGTCGGGAAGGTCGATCCGCATGTCGATCCGGGTGCCGTCGCGCACCACCAGGGGCGTGGGGGTCCAGGGCACCTCCAGCGGCCGGGCTCCGGACTTGCCCGTGGCCAGCACGGAGACGATGGACGCCAGGTCGACGACGCCCAGGGCCCCCCGTCCGCGGATCTTGATGGGCTGCGCCTTGTCGCGCACGTCGTTGCTGATCAGCAGGATCTGGCCGAAGCGCTCCCCCAGGGCCTCCGGGGAGAAGTGGATGTTCAGGGTCGTCGACTCCCCGGGGTCGAGGGAGAAGGCCGAGGGCTCCACGCGGGCCTCGCCGGTGAGGGCGCTGGCCTCCACCTGCAGGGCGGTGTCGCCGGAGTTGGTCGCCACCAGCGGCCGCTGGTCGCTCTCGCCGATGACGACGTGTCCGAAGTCGAGCACTCCGGACGGATGCAGCTCGATCTCGGCGGCGACGCCGGTGCCGGTGAGCAGCACCTCGAGGTTGGCGGCGCCGCCCTCCCAGAAGCCCTCGAGGCGCAGGGTGCCGCTCACGGGCCCGCGCGCCGAGGGCGCGAAGGTGACGCGCACCGGCAGCGAGCCCAGGCCGTTGCCGGGCAGCCGGTGTGCCCCCCCGTCGGGAGAGACCTGCGTGAAGATGGTGAAGTCGTCGCTCGTGGAGTGGATGCGGCCGATGGAGAAGTCGGCGTTGCCGCCGTTGGTCAGCTCGATGATGCCGCTGCCGGATTCGCCCACGGGAACCCGGCCGAAGTCGAAGGCCGTCGGCTTGAGCTGCAGAAAGCGGCCCGTCCCCTGCAGCTGCATCCGGCGGCGGCCGGCCTCGGTGTGGACCGACAGGGCGCCCTCGCGCAGGCCGACCTCCCGGGGGCGGAAGACCAGCTCCACGCGGCCGCTCTCCCCGGGGTTGAGCAGGAGCGTGCCGGTCTCCAGGTCGAACTCGGGGCCGCTGCCCTCCTCCAGCTCGAGGCGCACCAGGAAGGGGGTGCCGCCCCGGTTCCACATGAGCAGCGGCAACCGCGCCGGCTTGCCCAGGGGCACGCTGCCGAAGTCGATGGGAGAGCGGTCGAGGAGCTCCACGTGCGGCGGGCCGACCTGCCCCATGCCGGTGAGGGGGACCTCGAGGCGGCGGCGCTGCGGATCGTTGCTGGTCAGCAGGAGGGCGGCGCTGTCCGGCCCCTCGTAGCGCGGCCGGAAGCGGACTGCGACATCGCGCCGGGCCCCCGGCCCGAGCCGCAGGGGCGACTCTCCGCCCACCTCGAAGGCCTCGTCGGCCAGTTGCAGGGAGAGATCGAGATCGCCCCGACCCTGGTTGATCAGGGTGAGTCGGCGGCGGGAGGCCGCCCCCATCTCGACGGTCTCGAAGTCGATCCCCACCTCGGGCAGGGGGGAGACCGCCAGCCGCGGGGCCAGTCCCTCGCCGGCGAGGGGAACGGTCATGGCGGGCAGGTCCGCGGAGTGCACGTGCAGGCGGCCCCGGAAGGTCCCGTCGCCGGACGGGTTGAAGAGCACGCCGACCTCCGTGCGCGAGCCCGGCGCCAGAGGGCGGTCCGGGGCGCCCGCGAGCGAGAACGGCCCCGACGCGGGCTCGATGGAGAGGCTGTCGACGACCAGCTCCACGCCGCCGGGGTTCATCAGCTCCAGGGAGCGGCGCACGACCCGCCCCACCGGGGCCGGCCCGGCGTCGATCCCGGCCTCGGGGCCGGGACGCAGGCGCAGCCGCGGCCGCTCGACGGAAGCGGCGAGCCCGACGCGGGCCTGCTCGCTGCCGAAGAGCTCCCCGGTCTGCAGGGAGAGCTCGCCGGCGTGGGATCCGGTGTCAGCGGCGCTGAACTCGACGGTCAGGGAGCGGGTGGCGGCGGCCGGCAGATGGAGGGTGTCGGCGGCGACGGAGAATCCCTCGCCCTCGACCCGCAGATCGACCTCCAGGTCGTCGGCGCCGGTGTTGCGCACCGAGACCTCGAGGCGGCTGGTGCGGCCGGGCTTGAGGGCCCCGAAGTCGAGGCTGTCGGGCTGGACCTGGAGCGGCTGCGCGCCCAGCCCCGATGGGGGGAGCCACAGGGCGCCGGCGGCGAGGAGAAGGACGGCGCGCATAAAAAAGAAAGAGCGACCAACCCACCAGAATGCCGGAAGAAACGTTGTCGAAGTTCCACATTCAAGAAGAGTGGAAAACTTCCAGCGGGGCAAACTGTGATGTGAGTTCAGGTCACTCTTTGCCCGCAAGGTAGAGGCGGAGGCTGTGGAAGTCAAGCGCGGGGCCTCCTCAGCCGCGGTCCTGCAGGATGGGGTCCAGGCCGCGGACCAGGCGGTCCATTCCTTCCTCGACGGTGTGCGGCTCCAGGGCGCCGTAGGCGATGCGGATGCAGCAGGAGTCGGTCAGTCCGAAGCCGCTCCCGGGGATGACGGCGACACCGTGCTCGCGCACCAGCCGCTCGACGACGCCCATCGACGGCAGCCGCGTCTCCAGGCGCGCCAGCAGGTAGAAGGCGCCGTTGGCCTCGGGCACCACGCACCGGGGCTCCAGCTCGCTCAACCGCTCCAGGCACATGGCGCGCACGCGGTCGAGGCCGTCGACGTAACCACGGAACCAGGCCGGCCCGGCGCGCAGGGCCCCCGCCGCCGCCAGCTGCGAGACCACGGGGGGGCAGATCAGGATCGTGTCCTGGCTCTTCTGCAGCCCCCGGATCAGCCGCCGCGGGGCCACGGCGTAGCCGACGCGCCAGTTGGCCAGTCCGTACGACTTGGAGAAGGAGAACAGGGAGAGCGTGTGGCCGGCGCTGCCGGGGAGAGAGCCCGGCGACAGGTGGCCGGCGCCGTAGGTGAAGTGCTCGTAGGCCTCGTCGCTGACGTGGTAGATGCCGCGGCGGCGGCACAGGTCGTTGACCGCGGCCAGGGCCCCCGGGTCGTAGACCACCCCGGCCGGGTTGTTCGGCGAGATGGTGACGACCATGCGCGTGCGGCCGGTGACGGCGGCCTCCACGGCGTCGACGCGAAGGCCGTAGCGCTCGTCGGTGGGCACCTCCACGGCGCGGCAGTTGGCCATGGCGATGGCCATCTCGTGATTGAAGTAGAACGGCGACATGACCACCACCTCGTCGCCCGGGTCGCAGGCGCACAGCACCATGTGGTAGAAGGCCATGTTGCTGCCGGCGGTGACGAACAGCACCTGCTCGGCGTCGTCGACGTCGATGCCGTTCTCGGCGGACAGCTTGAGGCGCAGGCCCTCGTGCAGCTCGGGGATCCCGGCGGCGTCGCGGTAGTGGTGCTCCGCCGCATCGCCGCCGAAGGCGGCCACCGCCTCGAGAGCCTCGGGGGGCGGGCCGTAGTGCACGACCCCCTGCCCGAGGGAGATCGTCCCCGGGTTCTGGCGGATGAGGGCGGCCACGTCGGGGATGACGGGCGCCTGCACCGCCTCCATGCGCGCCGACAGCGGGGCGGGGGGCTCAGCCACGAAGGACCGCCTGCAGGCGGTCGTGGAGCCGGTCGAGCTCGCGGCGGGTCTCGTCGTCGAGGTGGAAGGCCAGCGGCCCCCGGTGCACCTGGTTCGGGAACAGGCCCTGGCGGTGCATCAGGTAGCGCTCGGTGACGATGTAGCCGTCGAGGCCGCCCTGCATCTGCAGGGTGGCGATGGCGCAGACCGGCAGGTAGACCTCGTAGGCGCGCTCCCAGTCGCCGGCCTCGCAGGCCCTCCACAGGGCGACGAGGCCGTCGAGCAGCTCGACGCCGGGAATGGTGCCGGCCACGCCCCTGCGATAGGAATCGATGAGCAGCACGCCGCCGCTGCCCTCGAAGATCGCCGCGCGGCCTCCGGTGAGGTCGCGCAGGCCGGAGATGCGCGGCCCCAGGGGCGCGGCCTCCGGCTTGAACAGCACCCGTTCGCCGTGGCGGCGGAACAGCCCGGCCTGGAACTCCAGGCTCATGGGACGGCCCACGTACCCCGAGGCGTCCTGGACGAGGACCGGCAGCGAGACCTCCTCCAGCAGGGACTCGAAGTACTCCGCCAGCTGCGGCTCGGCCAGCCCCTGCGACAGGGGCGGCATGGCCATCAGGGCGCCGGCGCCGCCGTCCTCCGCGGCGCGGGCGAAGCGGCGGGCCTGCACGGTGCTCTCGGCGCCGACGCTGATCACCACCGGCCCGCGGCCCTCGGCGAACCCGGCGAGGCGGCCCGGGATCTCCTCGCGCTCGGCGGCGGTCAGGCGCAGGGTGTCGGAGACCAGCCCCAGGCACAGGCCGTCGGCGCCGGTCTCGAAGAGGTGGTCCACCTGCCGGTGCAGGGTGTCGTAGTCGATCCCGAGATCCTCGCGGTAGGGCATGTGCACGACGGGCAGCACCCCGCGGATCTCCTGCTCACGGCTCATTCGTCGCTCTCCCGGCCGCCGCGGCGGCGCACCCGCAGCAGCAGGTCTCGCAGGTGGGGCGCGGCGGCGGCCATGTAGACAGGGAACTTGCGGCTGCGGTCGTAGGTCGGCTCGCGGCCGTCGCCGAGAAAGCAGCAGGCGCCGGCTTCCTCGGCGATCAGGGAGGGTGGTCCCACGTCGTAGACCTCGACCTGCCGCGTGAGGTAGGCGGCGAGGTCGCCCTCGGCGAGCCGGGTCAGCACGAGGGCGGCCCCCATGGGGTAGTCGAGGGGCTCCAGATGCTCCCGGGCGGCGGCCCGGTAGCGCCGCGCCTTGGTGGAGACGAAGGCCTTCTTCGTGCGCGGCCTCTCCGGCAGACGCAGCGGCTTCGGGGCCCCCGTCCCGACCTGGACCCAGGCGCCGCGGCCGCGCACCGCGGTGAACAGCTTGTCCTCCGTGGGGCGGGCGACGGCGGCGGCGATCATGTACCCGGCGCGGGCCAGGCCGATGCAGATGTGGTACGGGGCGTCGCCGCGCTGGAAGTGGAGGGTGCCGTCGATGGGATCGAGGATGACCACCTCGTCGCCGCCGTTGCCGGCGAAGGCGCGGCGCATGGCGGTGCGCTCCTCGGCGATGCAGCGCACCCGGGGGAAGCGGGCGTGGACGGCGCCCAGGATGAGATCCTGAAAGGCGGAGTCGAGGACGGTGAGCGCCCCCGAGGCCTGCTGCGCTCGGGACCCGGTGAGAGAGGTGTCGGCCTTCTTGCCCACGTCGGCCACGGCGCCGTGGAAAGGCCGCGACGCGGCGGCGCACTGGCGGACCACGGGCAGGACCGCGTCCAGGAACCGCTGGGGCTGGATGGCCATTCCGATCACATCCGGTCCGGCCGAGGGGCTCGCCTCAGCCGGCGGCCTCCGGCCAGCTCCGGGGCTGCAGGGCCTGCATCACCTTGTCCGGGCTCATGGGCAGCTCCGTCAGCCGTTCGCCGATGGCGTCGGCCACGGCGTTGGCGATCGCCGCCAGGGGCGGCACCAGCGGCACCTCGCCGACACCGCGGATGCCGTGGGGCGAGGCGGGGTTGGGCACCTCCACGAGGATCGTCTCCACCAGGGGCAGGTCGAGGGTGGTGGGCATCCGGTAGTCGAGGAAGGTGGGGTTGGCCATGGAGCCGTCCTCGTTGTAGAAGTAGCCCTCGGTGAGGGCCCAGCCGATCCCCTGGACGACGCCGCCCTGGATCTGGCCCTCCACGTAGCTCGGGTGGATGGCCTTGCCGACGTCCTGCACCGCGGTGTAGCGCAGGACCGCCACCTTGCCGGTCTCGGGGTCGACCTCGACATCGACGACGTGGGCGGCGAAGGCGCTGCCGGGGCCCGAGGCGTTGACGGCGCCCGCCCCCTCGATGGGACCGCCGGTCGAGCCCTGGTCGGCGGCGACCTCGGCGAAGGTGAGCTTCTTCGACGGGTCCGACTTGCAGACGAAGACGGCTCCCTCGCGCCACTCCACGTCGCCTTCGTCGACCTCCAGCTGCCGGGCGGCGCGCTCGCACATCTTCTGCTTGGTGTCCTCCGCCGCCAGGAAGCAGGCGTGGCCCGTGGCGTAGCAGACGCGGCTGCCCCCGGTGCCGTCGTGGTAGCCGATGGAGTCGGTGTCGACGACGGCGGGATTCACGTGGCCCACGTCGACCCCCAGGGCCTCGGCGACGATCATGGCCATGGCGGCCCGTGAGCCGCCGATGTCGGCGGAGCCTTCCTCCAGGCTGACCATGCCGTCGGTGTGGACGTGGATGTTGGCCGACGACTGGCCGCCGCCGTTGAACCAGAAGCCTCCGGCCACCCCGCGTCCGGTGAAGGGGCCCTCGGGCTTGGGGCTGCGGTAGTGCTCGGACTCGAGGGCGGCGGTGACCGTCTCCTCGCAGCCGATGCGGTTGTAGACCGTGCCGTCGGCGCGGCGGGTGCCCTCGCGGGAGGAGTTCTTCAGGCGCAGCTCGAGGGGATCCATGCCGATGAGCCCGGCCAGCTCGTCGAGGATCGACTCCGAGGCGTGGGCGGCGTTGGGGGCGCCCGGGGCCCGGTAGGCGGTGGACTTGGGTTTGTTGAGGACCACGTCGAGGGCGTCGATGCGCACGTTGGGGATGTCGTACGGCGCGAAGATGCACGAGGCGCCGGCGCCGACGGCCGAGCCGGGGAAGGCGCCGGCCTCGTAGGCCATCCACGCCTCGGCGGCGGTCAGGGTGCCGTCGCGGCGGACGCCCATCTTGCAGCGGACGACGCCGCCGGGCGCGGGCCCCGACCCCTCGAAGACCTCGGCCCGGGACATGGTCATCTTCACCGGCCGTCCGGTCTTGTGGGACATGACCGCCGCCGCCGGCTCCATGTAGATGGGGAACTTGCCGCCGAAGCCGCCGCCGATCTCGCAGGGGATGACCTTCACCTTGCCGATGGGCACGTGCAGGACCTCGGCCACCTGGGAACGGATCTGGAAGGGGCCCTGGGTGCTGACCCAGACGGTGATCGAGCCGTCCTGCTTCCACAGGACGGTGGTGTTGTGGGGCTCGATGTAGCCTTGGTGCACGGTGGCGGTGCGGAACTCGCGCTCGACGATCTCGTCGGCCTCGGCGAAGCCGGCCTCCACGTCCCCCAGCTCCTGGCGGTTGTGGGAGGCGATGTTGCTGCTGCGGTCGGTGCTCTCCCCCAAAAGGCGGGTGGTGCGGTTCTCGTCCAGCAGCGGCGCGTCTTCCTTCATCGCCTCGAGGATATCGACCACCGCCAGCAGAGGCTCGTAGTCGACCTCGATCAGCTCGAGGGCTTCCTCGGCGATGTGGGGGCTGGTGGCGGCCACGGCGGCCACCGCATGTCCCTTGTAGAGCACCTTGCCCGAGGCCAGGGAGTTGGAGGCGACCTCGCGGATGTTGACCAGGGTCTCGCCGATGTCGGAGAGCTTGTCGACGGTCTCCACCAGGTCGTCGGCGGTGGCCACGGCGCGCACGCCTTCCAGCTGCAGGGCCCGCGAGGTGTCGATGCCGCGGATGCGGGCGTGGGCGTGGGGCGAGCGCAGCATCTTGCCGTAGAGGACGTCGGCGGGGCGCACGTCGGCGCCGTACACGGCGCGGCCGGTGACCTTGTCCTCCCCGTCGTGGCGGATCGGGCGGGTGCCGATGACCCGGAACTTGCCGCCGCTGGTGTATTCGGGGTACGCAGGGTTGGTGGACATCGTTCTCTCCTGGGAAGGGGCGCGGGAGGTGCCGCGCGAAGAGCGAGCTACGGTAGGCAGGCCCCGGATTCCTGTCAACGAGAGGGAGGGGGCGTGCACCGGAACCGGGAGGCCTGCTTGTTCCCGGCGGCCGAGGCGGTTTTCCTCAGAGCCATGAACTGGGAGACGGCGCCGGTCCCTCCGGCCCTCGGCGCGGGCGAGGTCCACGTGTGGCGGGTCCACCTCGGGATCGCCGGCGCCTGCGGGGATCCCCCGGACGAGGCCGCCCTCGCCGCCGAGGAGCGGGAACGTGCCTCGAGCTATCCCGCCGGCGAGCCCCGGCGCCGCTTCCTGACCTCCCGCGCGAGACTGCGGTCCCTGCTGTCCGGCTACCTGGGCGCCGCCCCCCGCGAGGTCCGGCTGGCCTACGGGGAGCAGGGCAAGCCCTCCCTTCGCGAGCCGGCCGCGGACCTCACCTTCAACCTCTCCCACTCGGGGGACCTGCTGCTGCTGGCCTTCGGCCGCGGACGGGAGCTGGGCATCGACGTGGAGCGGACGGGGCGCGACGTGGCCTGGGAGCGGGTGGCGCGGCGGTTCTTCGAGAGGCGGGAGCTGGAGGCCCTGCGGAGCCTGCCCGCGGCGGAGCGCCGGGCCGCCTTCTTCCGCTGCTGGACCCGCAAGGAAGCGTTCGTGAAGGCCACCGGCCGCGGCGTCACCCAGGGCCTGCGGAGCTTCGCCGTCTCCCTGGACCCGGCCGCCGCCGCCCTGACCTGGATCCAGGGCGGGGACCCCGCCGACTGGGGCATGGCCGATGTCGACGCCGGGCCGGGGCACGCCGCCGCCGTGTGCGCCGCCGGACGCGGCTGGTCGCTCCGCTGCTTCGAGCCGGCGCCGGCCAGCTAGAGCATCAGCACCCGGTGGACCCCGCGCAGGTCCATCTCGAACTCGATCTCCTCCACGGGGGGGCGCGTGTGGTGCCAGTGGATGCCCAGGCGCCGGGCGGGGCCGATGCGCTGGAGCAGGACCTCCTCGAGGAAGCCGTCCAGGGGATGGACGGTGTAGACGTTCACCTGGTCCACCAGGTCCCAGCCGGCGCCGAGCCCCTGCAGCCGCTGCTCCATCGCGTCCATGACGCACGCCGCCTTGTCGCGCATCCCGTCCCCGGAGGTGTCGCCGCGGCGGACGATGGCCGCTGCCTCCAGGGCGCTGCCGCGCAGCTCTCCGGCTCCCGCAACGACCAGCGACGGGGCGAGCCCGGCGGCGGCCGGAGCGGTATGGGAGAAGGCGAACATGCACGGCTCCCGGGGCGGCTCGTGGGACGGGGCCACGTTGGTGCGGGCCACCGGGTTGAGGCCGTCGATGAGCAGGTCCCACTCGGCGAGCAGGCGGCGGTACCCGTCGTTGAAGCGGATGAAGCCCTCGATGCTGTAGGGCTTCGGGCAGCGCAGCTGCACGCCGCACAGGGCCGACCGGTCGAGCCCCTCTTCGGCGAGGTGCGCCTCCACGCGCTCGAAGCCGAGGCGCCAGGGCGGCTGGTCGCGCAGGATCACGTGGACGATCTCGAAACCCGGGTCGGCGATCACCCCCGAGGAGTAGGGATCGATGCCTTTCAGGAAGTGGTAGTGGCCGGCCGGGTTGGGCAGCAGCATGGTCTGAGGACTCCGGATCGGGGTGCGAATCTCGAGGCGGTGCGAGAGAGTTGCCGAATCTATGGGAGGCCGAGGCGGCGGCTCAAGATCTCCCCCGGCCCTATATTCGCCCGCTTCGACGACCGTGACGTGAGGAGATGAGAGACCGATGCCCTGGCGAATCCTGATGCAGTCGGACGTGGAACCCTACGAGACGGTCATGCGCCTGCTGGATGAGGCCGGCTGCGAGCTGGACTGGTGGCGCGAGCCCGAGCCGCCGCCCGGCGTCGATTACGGCGCCATCGAGGGCATCTACGTGTACAGTCACATGTGGGTGAGCAAGGAACTGATGGCCCGCTGCCCGAACCTGAAGATCGTCAGCAACTTCGGCGTCGGCTGCGACCACATCGACCTGGAGGGCGCCCGCTCCCTCGGCCTGCCGGTGGGCAACACCCCGGGCGTGCTCGACGCGGCCACCGCCGACCTGACCTGGACCCTGCTGCTGGCGGCGGCGCGCAACGCCATCCGCGGCGACCACTTCGCCCGCGGCCCGGAGTTCACCCACTACGACGCCGCGATCCTCCTCGGCCAGCAGGTGACCGGGGCCGCCCTCGGCATCGTCGGCCTCGGCCGCATCGGCTACCAGGTCGCCCGGCGGGCGGCGGGCTTCGACATGGAGATCCTCTACCACAACCGCAACCGCAACGAGCGCGCCGAGCGGGAGCTGGGCGCCCGCTACCTGTCCCTCGACGAGCTGCTGGAGCAGTCCGACTTCGTCACCCTCAACTGCCCCCTCACGGAGGAGACCCGCGGCCTCATCGGCTCCCGCGAGATCGGGCTCATGAAGCCGACGGCGGTCCTCGTCAACGCCGCCCGGGGCCCGGTCTGGGACCAGGAGGCGGTCCTCGAGGCCCTGCGCGCCGGGCACCTGCACGCCGCCGCCACCGACGTGACCGACCCGGAGCCGCTGCCGCGCGACCATCCCCTGCTGGCGCAGGAGAACCTGGTGATCTTCCCGCACCTGGGGTCGGCCACCCGCCAGACCCGGGACGCCATGTCGACCATGTCCGTGGACAACCTGGTGGCGGGGCTCGAAGGGCGGGAGGTGCCTTACCGGATCGCGTAGCTTGGTACCGAATCATTGAGATCTTACTGAGTCGGGAGGCTAATCGGCCAATGAGCCCAAGAAGAAGGAAACCGAACCCGAGCTTCATGCGGCCTCTGCAGCCTGATGCAGTCTTGGGTGCAATCGTCGGGCATGAACCCATGCCACGAACCGAGGTTGTAGTACGGCTCTGGTCATACATTAAAGTGAATAGGCTCCAGGACAGTCGGAACAAACGGATGGTAAAGGCTGATAGAAAGCTCGGACCGCTGTTCGGTGGAAAGAGCGAAGTCAGCATGTTTGAAGTGACGCGACTCGTGTCGTTGCACCTGCGTGCCCTCTCGCATGCAGAACAGCAAGTCTACGATGCTGCTGGAGAGAAGCGAGAGCTATCTCGATCATATCGCCTATTGGGCTGTTCGCCAGACGCTTCAGATGACGACCTGAGGCAACGCTATCGTGACTTGTGCCGACAGTATCATCCCGATCGTGTAAGTTCTCTGGGACCTGAGCTAGTCGAGCTCGCAACCGAGAAATTCCAGGAGATCCAATATGCCTACGACCTTGTCTTGTCAGACCGACAGGATGGGTGAGGCTTTGGCCGGTGCCTCTATGGCTGAACAGGTCCATGGGACACAGCTATGCACAGTGTGCGCGAATGTGAATGATGCTCTGCTACGGATATCGGGGGATGGTCAAGGTGGTGGCTTTGCACGATGATGCACTGAGATTGGCAGAACTTGATCGACAGGTAGTTCAAGCTATCGTCGATGGACATATTGAAAGTTTGTTTTCTGTGCTGGAGGCGTACCTGGAACTGAAGGCAAGTCTTCAGCAGCGACTTCTGGATGAATCGGCTATATCGGTTCAAGATGCAGAAGCGCGGGAGGTTCTTCGCAAAATTGGCGGAAACGATGGTTTTCGGTCGGACGAAATTGTCGAGCGAATCAAGGCCCGTACGGGCGAGGACTTGGCGGCTGAGGGATTCGAGGACGCGGACCTTGAGAGGTTGGGCTCCGATCTATTCTACTCCTGGTATAGTCACGAAGAGTACGTGAGAGCACTTCGCGAGTTGCGACCGCTGATCTTGGGATGCAACACCTCGGAAAGCGTAATCCGACTGGTAGAGCAGATCAAGCGGTGCTATGCCTTTCAGCAATATGACGCAGCGTTCGGATTGTGCCGGACTGTACTTGAGGCAAGTATTCGAGACATATGCGTTCGGCAAGGACTATTCCCTAACCGGAAGGAAAGCGCCGTACTCTACGATAAGATCTACTGGTGGAAGTTGCGCAACGTCGTGTCCTCTGGACACCTCAATGAGACCTTAGAAGATCTGTTCGGGCGCCTCTCCAAGGTGTTGCACGCGCGGAGAACGGTAGGGGCCAACGAGGCCCGTGAAGTCTTCGAGGAGACAGTATTTGGTTATTGAGAAGCTCTACGAATTCCACAACCTCCGATGAGTTTGGATCAATCCCAAATGAGCCCACCCACATCAGTGAGCAAACATTAGAATGCCAGAGAACGCCCACTACGACGTCCTGATCATCGGTTCCGGCCCGGCCGGGTTCACCGCCGCCGTGTACGCGGCGCGGGCGGACCTGGCGCCGCTGGTGCTGGAAGGCATGCAGCCCGGCGGGCAGCTGACGATCACCACCGACGTGGAGAACTACCCCGGCTTCCCCGAGGGGATCATGGGGCCCGAGATGATGGACAAGTTCCGCGAGCAGGCCCAGCGGTTCGGCGCCACCACTCTCTTCCGGACCGCCACCGAGGTCGACCTCTCCAAGCGCCCCTTCGCGGTGAAGGCCGAGGACCGGAGCTTCACCGCCGATGCGGTGATCATCGCCACGGGCGCCTCGGCGCGGCTCCTCGGCATCGAGTCGGAGACCCGGCTCATGGGCCACGGCGTGTCGGCATGCGCCACCTGCGACGGCTTCTTCTTCCGCGACAAGGAACTGGTCGTGGTCGGCGGCGGCGACTCGGCCATGGAGGAGGCCACCTTCCTGACCAAGTTCGCCACGCGGGTGAGCATCGTGCACCGGCGCGCCGAGTTCCGGGCCTCGAGGATCATGCTCCACCGGGCCGAGGAGAACGAGAAGATCGACTTCGTCACGCCGGCCGTGGTGGAGGAGATCCTGTCACCCGACGGCGAGCTGGAGGTCAGCGGCGTGCGCCTGAGCAATCCGGAGACAGGCGAGACCTGGGAGCACCCGTGCCAGGGGGTGTTCATGGCCATCGGCCACATACCGAACACCCAGCTCTTCGAGGGCGTCCTCGAGATGGACGAGAACGGCTACCTGAGCACGGCCCCCGACTCGACGCGGACCAACGTCGAAGGCGTATTCGCCTGCGGCGACGCCCAGGACCACGTCTACCGGCAGGCGGTGACCGCCGCCGGCACGGGATGCATGGCCGCCATCGAGGCCGAGCGCTGGCTGGGGGAGCGGAGCTGAGCGGCTGAAAGCCCGGCCGCAGCTCCTACAGCGCCGCGAACACCTCGCGCCCGCGGCGGAAGAGGTCGCGCACTTCCTCGCGCTGACCGTCCGTGTCGTAACGGCCCACCGAATCGATCCAGCGCAGAGACTCGTCGATCGAGTCGAGGAAGAAGCGGGCGTCCCCGGGGCGCGCTTCGGACGGCCTTCCGCAGGTGAAGTAGGTGGGACTGGTGTGGGCGTAGACGGCCTGGTCGAAGCTGTCCCGGGCGTCCCCCCACAGGCGGGCGGCCACCCAGCCATCGCGCTCGGCGGCGACCTCGCAGCGCACCGTGCCGGCCCTCTCGCCCTCGGGGAACCCCTGGCGGTGGACGACGGCGCCGTCCACCACGACCTCGGCGGCCACCACCGGGTAGTGGGAGGCGAAGGTGACCTCCACCTCCAGGCGGCCGCCGCTGTCGAGGAGCAGGGTGGAGCCGAGGCCGGCGCCGTTGACGGTCATGTCGAGGGCGGGGCCGTTGGTGACGTAGGTGCGCCCCTGCTTCATGCCGTCGATCCACGCGGCGTAGGAGAACTCCTCCTCCACCTGCACGTAGACGCGGTTGTTGGAGCAGACGAACCAGTCGGTCCCCGTCGACGCCGGCAGCTTCATCCCGCAGTTGAGGAGCTTGTACCAGAGGTCGTACTCCGGGTCCATCCAGAAGGGGTCGAAGAGGTTGAAGGCGTCGAGCTTGCCGAGGGCGGCGGCCACGGGGGCCTCCATGCCGCGGCCGTTGTGGCACCAGATGACCAGGCCGCCCTGGTCGCGGGCGTCGTCGCAGCAGAAGCACAGGGGCGGGTAGTCGGGGTCGAACTGGGCGGTGAGGATGTGGCCGCGGCTCACCGGCTGCACGAGGTTGCGGATGTTGAGGAACATGACGTGGCCGTAGCCGAAACCCCAGGGCGACTTCTCCCCGTAGTGGCGGTTCTCCTCGCCGATGTCGAGGACGTGATGGGCGGTGGTGAACTCGTTCATCACGCCGATGGGGTACTTGTTGCTCGCGTACGGAAGCTGGCGCCGGTCGAGGACGGAGACGCAGGTGACGTTGTAGCCCTCCACCGAGCAGTCGACGCCGAGGCGCTCGTCGGGGCGCGTCTCCTTCTCGTCGTAGTGGATGTGGGTGTTGCCGGGGTACCAGTTCGAGGCCTGCGGATGGTGCCAGCGCTCCAGGGAGACCTCCACCTCGGCGACGCCGGCCTCGGGCGTCTCCACGGTGACGCGGCGGGGCCGGTACTCGGTGCCGCGCTCGACGAGGACGTCGGTGCGCCCGCGGCCGACGTTCACCTCGAACTGGCCGTCGGCGAAGAAGAAGGGAGTGCCGGGGCCGCGCTTCAGCAGCGCTCCGGCGGGGTGGTGGAAGCCGCCCGTCGGTCCGAGGACGTGGACCTTGGCGTCGATGGGCTCGTTGGTGGCGGCGTCGACGATGGTGCCGTGGAGTGTGGCCATCAGTTCAGCTCGTAGCTCTCGTAAGGGCGTTCGCAGGGGTTGCCGCGGCTCAGGTGCATGCGCCCGGCGCCGGCCTCGACGACGAGGGACCAGACGCTGGTCCAGTACCCGGTGACCGGGTCGTCGTTGGCGTGGCGGCAGATCGAGCGCGGGTGGTCCTGGTGGTCGCTGAGGATCTCCTGCAGCCGCTGACGGGTCACCGGCCGGGGGCAGGCGGCCAGCAGCTCGTCGACGCGGCACAGGCGGGGGCCGGACTCGATGAGCTCGGGGAAGTCGCGGTTGATCGGCGCCAGGTCGGGATGCACGCAGTGGTTGGTGTGGGTCACGACGCCGTCGCCGTCGTCGTCGCGCAGGACGTGCACGTTGTCGACCGTGACCTCCAGGTCGGCCGGCCCTTCCGGCGTCGACAGCAGGATGTTGGCGGGGATGGCGCGCCGGGCCCGGGAGACGGCGTCCACCGCCTCTTCCAGGGAGCGGGCCTCGTAGATGCCGCGCACGGTGAAGTAGTGGGGCACCCCGTAGCGGCGGGCCGGGGCCGGCAGGGTGTTCATGCAGACGCCGATGCCGGCCTCGCTCACGCCGAGGTAGGCGATCAGCCCCGCCTGGGTGACACTCATGAAGGCCGGGGCGTCGTCGGGCCGGCGGGTCAGCACGACGGTGAAGGGGTCGAGGGCCGGGTCGTTGTCCCAGTTCTGTCCGGCCACGCCTCCGTCGCCGGTGATCTCGGCGCTCAGGGCGAAGGCGGTGCACCCGGAGTCGGCGGGCGCCATGCCGCGGCCCCGGCCCGAGTCCGGCTGCAGCTGGTTGCGGATCTGCAGCAGCATCAGCGCCTCCACGGAGACGCCGCAGGCCCGGCTCATGCCCTCCAGCTCGGCCAGCATGTGGGGCGCGTACCCGCGCGCGTCGTCGACGCAGCGCCTCGCCACCTCCAGGGCGCGCTCCCGGGAGACGTCCACGCTCAGGCGCACGCGCTCCAGGGCGATGGCGTCGAAGCCGCGGATCTCCTCGCCCAGGGCCTCGCCGATCTGCTCGCCCATGGCCGCCGGCGAGCCGGCTACGGTGAGCTCGGGGTAACGGGTGGCCGCCGCGGCGGCCGGTGCGGTCGCGGTCATCTCTCCTCCCTCACTTGCAGGATCACCTTGCCCAGGTTCTCGTTGCGCTCCAGCACGGCGTGGGCCGCCCCGGCCTCCTCGATCGGCATGACCCGGTCGATGACGGGCTCGAGGCGGCCGTCGACCAGGGCGCCGAGGAAGCGGGTCCGGAAGCGGCTGATGATGTGGTCCTTCTCCTCCACCGGCCGGGCCCGCAGCAGCGAGCCGACGATGCGCAGCCGCTTCCGCAGGACCAGCGACAGGTCGATCTCCGCGCGGGAGCCGCCGAGGAGGGAGAGCACCACCAGGCGCCCCTTGAGGCCCAGGCTCTCGATGTTGTCCGCCAGGTGGCTGGCGCCGGCCACGTCGAGGATCACGTCCACGCCGCCCTCCGACGTGCCCAGGTGTTCGGCGACGGCCTCGTGGAAGCCGTTCCGGTAGTCGACGGCCAGCTCGGCGCCGAGGCGGCGGCAGAGATCCCGCTTGGCCTCGGTCCCGGCGGTGGCCAGCACCCGGCAGCCCTGGTGGCGGGCCAACTGGATGGCGGCGGTGCCGACGCCGCTGGCGCCGCCGTGGACGAGGACCGTCTCCCCGGACTGCAGGCCCGCCTCCTCGAAGAGGTTCAGCCAGGCGGTGAGGAAGACCTCGGGGACCGCCGCCCCGCGGGCGAAGTCCCAGTCGTCCGGCATGGGGATCAGCAGGCGCTCGTCGACCGCCGCGCGCTCGGCGTAGCCGCCGCCGGCCAGCAGGGCGCAGACGCGGTCTCCCGGACGGACCCGCGAGACCTCGTCGCCGGCCTCGGCCACGACGCCGGCCAGCTCCAGGCCGAGGGTCTCGGGCGCCCCCGGCGGCGGCGGGTAGCCGCCGGCCCGCTGCAGCAGGTCGGCGCGGTTGACGGCGGTGGCGTGGACCTCGACCAGGACCTCCCGCGGCCCGATCTCCGGGTCCGGCACCTCCACCCAGCGGAGGGGGCGGCCCGGGGTTTCCGCATCGACGGCGATCGCCTTCATTGGGCCAAAGGTCGGCCTTCCGATCCCGCCGCGGCAAACCCGCGGCCTTCCCCTGCATGACCGGCACCCGTCACATATCCCCGCGTTCGGCCCACGCCTTCTGCGTCGACGTCCTCGGCCGGCTCGGCGTCCCCGCCGGGGAGGCCCGGGTCTGCGCCGAGACCCTGGTGGAGGCGAGCCTGCGCGGCGTCGACAGCCACGGGATCAGCCTCCTGGGGACCTTCGCCGAGCGCATCCACTCGGGGCAGATGCGGCCCGGCCGCAGGCCCCTGGTGCGCCGCGAGGGGGCGGCCACGGCCCTCGTCGACGGCCAGCACGGCCTCGGTCCACCCCTGGCGCGGTGGGCCGTGGCCAAGGCCCGGGAGAAAGCCGGAGAGACCGGCCTCGGGGCGGTGGCCCTGGGGGACGCCAACTACGTGGGAGCCTTGGCGACCTACGTGGAGGCCCCGGCCCGCGCCGGCCTGCTGACCGTCGCCGCGGCCAACTCGACGCCGAGGGTGGCCCCACACGGCGGCCGTGAGGGGCTGCACGGCACCAACCCCATGGCCTGGGCCTCTCCCGCCGCCGCCGGCGAGCCCCTGGTCTTCGACGCCGCCACCGGCCATTCGGCGGCCAAGGTGACCCAGGCCGCCGAGGAGGGGAGGCCGCTGGCCCCCGGCATCGGCCTGGACCCCGACGGCCGGCCGACGACCGACCCGGCGGCGGCGAGGGCCGGCACCCTGCTGCCCGTGGGCGGTGCTCTCGGCTACGGCTTCGGACTGCTGGTGGACCTGCTGACGGGGGGGCTGGCGGGCGGCCCCTGCGGCCGCCAGGTGCCCCCGGTGACCGAGCTGGACGGGCCGTACGGCTGCAGCTTCTTCGTCCTCGTCGTCGATCCGGCGTCCTTCGGCGGGGGCCTCGCCGAGGCGGCGCGGCGACTCGCCGCCGACGCCCGCGCCACGACTCCGGCGGAGGGCGCCGGCCCGGTCCGGGTGCCCGGCGACCGGGCCCGCCAGATGCGAGAGCAACGGCTGGCCGGCGGCATTCCCATCGGCGCCGGGCGCTGGCAGGCTCTGACCCGACGCCTGCGGGCCAGCGGCGTCGACCCCGTGCCAGAGGTTCGGCGGGACTGAATACCTTGCCGGGCCCCGCCGCAGGGGGTATATATCAGGAACGTTGCTTCGGTCCCCCTTCGCGGACGGTCAGGCTTGGCGCAAGGCAGTGCTCAGGTCCAGGGAGTCCTCGTCAAGATCCTCGGCGAGGAGTACCGCATCGCGGGCGATCCCGAGCAGGTACAGGAGGTCGCCGCCTACGTCGACGCCCGGATGAAGGAGATCGCCGAGAGGCACACCGGCATGGGGCAGCGGCAGGTGGCGATCCTGGCGTCCATGCAGATCGCCGCGGAGCTCTTCAAGCTGGTGGCCGACCGCAAGGCCTTCACCGACCGGGCCCGCGACAGCGTCGAGCGCCTGATCCACCTGGTGGAGAACCGGGGCGAGATCGCCGGCGACGAGGCTGTCGCCGAGCCGCCGCGGAACCAGCGCCTCAGCGACAAGCCCGTCCGTCTCCCGACCACGCGTTCCTGAATCACCCCCCGGCGAGCAGACCCTCCGCCTCGTCGCACAACCTCGCCGCCTCTTCGGGGTCGGCGCTCTCCGCCATGACCCGCACCACGGGCTCGGTGTTCGACGCCCGCAGGTGGACCCACGGACACTCGAGCCGGCCCCCGAGGTAGAGCTTGCCGCCGTCGGCGACGGGGTGGCGGTAGGCGCCGGGGTAGCGCCTGGCGAGCGAGGACAGGGCCCCTTCCATCCCCGCGGGGTCGGCGTCGACCCTGCGCTTCTCGATGTGATAGGCGGGCAGGGCGGCGGCCAGCCCGGTGAGCGAGGGGCCGCGTCCGGCCAGCGCCTCCAGGACGAGGGCCATCCCGACGGCGGCGTCGCGGCCGGGGTCGACCTCGGTGAGGATGACGCCGCCGTTGCCCTCGCCGCCGATGACCGCGCCTTCGGAGATCATGGCGTCGACGACGTGGACCTCGCCGACAGGGGTGAGGATCACCGGACAGCCCGCCGCCTCGGCGGCGTCGCTCACCACCTGCGAGGTGGAGAGGGTGGTCACCACGGGGCCGCGCCGTCGCCGGGTCACCACCTGCACCGCCAGCGCCAGGGTGAGGTCCTCGCCGAGGGGTCTTCCGTCCTGGCCGACGAGGGCGACGCGGTCGGCGTCGGGATCGATGGCGAAGCCGGCGTGGCATCCGTGGTCGAGGACGGCGCGGCCGAGGTCGGCCAGGTTCGCGGCCACGGGCTCCGGGTCGTGGGCGAAGCGGCCGTCGGGCTCGGCGTGGATGAAGACGGCCTCGACGCCCAGGGCCTCGAGCAGGCGCGGCGCGAAGAGGGCCCCCGTGCCGTTGCAGGGATCGACGGCGGCGCGCAGGCCGGCTCGCCGTATGAGGTCGACGTCGACGACATCCAGGACCCGCTCGAGAAAGCGGTCCTCCACCTCTTCGCGGGTGACGCGCTGCAGCCGTCCTCCGGGGGCGCGCCGGCGGTCGCCGCGATGAAAGGCCGCCTCCACCCGGCGGGCGTCCCCGGCGTCGAGGAAGATGCCGTCCCCGCGGATCAGCTTGAGGCCGTTCCACTCCGCCGGATTGTGGCTGGCCGTGAGGATGACGGCGCCGTCGGCCGGCAGCAGGAGGACCATCATCTTGGCGGCGGGCGTGGCGCAGACGCCGAGGTCGAGGACGGCGCACCCGGCCTCCTGCAGCTCCTCGGCGGCGGCTCGGGCGAAGTCCTCCCCCGAAGGGCGCGTGTCCCGCGCCAGGACGACCCGGGACCCCGGCGGCAGACGCGCGGCGAAGGCGGCGGCGAAGCGGCGCACCGTGTCGCCGGTGAGGGAGCCGCCGACGATGCCGCGGATGCCGGAGTGGCTGACCATGAGCGGGGGGTCCCGGCTCACGGGGTCCTCTCCGGGGGCGATGGTCGTGGGGCAGGGGGCATGGCGCCGAATAGTATGGGCCGCCCGCGGGCGGTTCCAAAGGGCGGGGAAAGCCGCTTGACACCCCTGCGGGCACTCCTATCGTAGCGGCCCCTGCCATGGGAACCACCGCGATGCGCCGCCTCCCTCTCCTCTGCCTGCTGGCCGCCCTGGGCGCATGCAGCCTGCCCTTCGGCCGGCCGGCCCGCCCCGCTCCCCCGGCGGCCCTGCGCGTCGACTTCGACAGTCTCAGCGCCAGCGCGCGGCTGGCCTGGGGCCGGCCTCCGGAGAAGGGATTCCTGCGCTACGACGTGGAGCGCGCCGGCCGCCGCGGCTTCGAGGTGGTCGCCTCGGTCAGCGGCCACCGGGACACGGCCTGGGTCGACGAGGGGCTGCTGGCCGACCGCGGCTACCGCTACCGCGTGGCCGCCGTCTTCCGCGCCCGCGGGGACGAGGAGGAGCTGCGCCTCGAGAGCCCGGCGGTGCCGGGCGGCATCCACCGCCGCGTCGGCGGCTGGTCCCTGTCCGACGGCTTCCTGCCGACCCGGATCGTCCTCTCCGAGGAGGGGGTCCTCCATGTCCTCGGCGCCGGCCGGGGCTGGGTCGAGCGCTTCGACCGGGACGGCAAGCCCATGGGGCGCTGGCGCTACACCGATTCGCCCAACGCCTGCCTCGAGACGGCCACCCTCGATGCCGCGTCCGCGGCCTTCGACGCGGGCGGACACCTGTACGTCGTCTTCAACACTCACGTGGAGGGGGGGCCGCCGCAGCCGCGCTGGGCCAAGCTCGGCGCCGACGGGGCGCGGCTGTGGACGCGGCCCCTGAGCACCGTCTTCGCGCGCCACATCACCGCCGACGGCGACCGCCTCTTCGTCGAGAGCGTCAGCCACCTGCAGGAGCTCGGTCCCGACGGCGAGCTCGTGGAGCACTACAGCGTCCCGCCGCTGATGGTGTCGAGCGTGCGCTTCCACGACGGCGC
Organism: Candidatus Latescibacterota bacterium; assembly: GCA_964291625.2. Taxonomy (GTDB): domain Bacteria; phylum Latescibacterota; class UBA2968; order UBA8231; family UBA8231; genus UBA8231. Next base: position 3,538,183 of record OZ220089.1, read on the forward strand.
CTTCGCCGCCCTGGTGGAGCCCCTGGGCTACGACACCTCCGGCTGGCTGGCGCCGCGCCTCGTGGTCTACGGCTCGGTGGAGCGCAGCGAGGTGGGTCGCGTCACCGGCCGCGACCCGCTGTCGCCGGAGGACCGGGGCGCCGGCCTCCTCAACCGGCCCACGGACTTCACCCACGACACCGCCACCGACCGCGTCTTCGTGGTCAACGGCGGCCACGACCGCATCGAGGTCTTCCGCGGCGGCGAGTACCTCACGAGGTGGGGCCGGGAGGGCGCCGACCCCTCCGCCTTCCGCTTCCGCGGCGAGGCCACGGTGCTCGCCGACGTGACCACGGGGGAGCGGGTGACCCGGGAGGTCGTGGCCGGCGGCATCGCCCGCGACCGCGACGGGTACATCTACGTGGCCGACACCTTCAACAACCGGATCCAGAAGTTCGCTCCATGAGCCGGGCGATGGCCGCCGCCGTCGTCCTCTGCCTGGCGGCGTCGGCGGCGGCCAAGGAGGGCTACAACGTCTGGGCGAAGGAGCGCATCCGCTACCAGAAGGAGCGGGTGCAGAAGGACCCGTACAACCCCGAGCTGCGGGTGCTGCTGGCCAACGCCTACTTCGAGGACCAGAGCTACAACATGGCCGCCGGCCAACTGGAGGAGGCCCTGGAGCTGGAGCCGGGTTACGCCGAGGCGCACTGCAACCTCGGCGTCGTGCGCCACGCCCAGTCGCGCATCGCCGAGGCGGAGGAGCACTACCGGCGGGCCCTGGAGCAGGACTCGACCATGGTCGAGGCCCTGGCCGGGCTCGGCACCCTTCTGTGCGCCACCGGCGAGCAGGGCGAGGGGATCGGCTACCTGGAGCGCACCCTGCGCCTCGACCCCGAGCGCGACGACGCCCGCTACAACCTCGGCGTCGCCTACCACCGGGTGCAGGACTACCGGCGCTCCATCTCCCATCTCGAGAGCCTCGTGGAGAGGCGGGCCGACCACCCCGGCGCCCGCCGGGCCCTGTCGCAGTCGTACTTCGCCCGCGGCCTGACCCTGCTGGAGGCCGGCCACCCGAGGCAGGCCATCGCCTTCTTCCACCGCTCCTTCGCCCTGCGGGAGCACGCCGACGTGATCTACGCCGAGGGCGTCGCCTACCTGCGCCTGGAGGACCTGGCCGCCGCCCGCAAGGCCTTCGCCGCCGCCGTGGGCCTCGACTCCCTGCACGTGCCGGCGATCCACAACTTGGCGTACGTCCTCGATCGCAGCGGCCGGCCCGAGGAGGCGGAGCGCTGGTACCAGCTCGAGGCCCGGCTCACCCCCCAGCTCCACCGGATCGAGGCGGCGCGCAACGCCGAGTACGACGACAGCTATCTCTTCGAGTAGCCGCGTTGACTTCGAAGGCCCCCCTTCATAGCTTGTGTTGCTGCCTGACAAACCCATGGCCGGGGACGCGCATGGATCTCTGACTGGCAATCGAAGTTGGCGGTTTCGGCGAGTGCTGCTCCGGTGACCGGAGATCCTGTTGGCGCTCGCCGTTTTTCGTTCTGACGCGAAAGAGAGCGTATGCCCAAGGAAGAGGCGATCGAGGTCCAGGCGGTGGTCAAGGAGGCCCTGCCCAACGGCTTCTTCAAGGTGGAGATGGAGAACGGTCACGAGGTCCTGGCCCACATCTCGGGCAAGATGCGGAAGTACTACATCCGCGTGCTGCCCGGGGACCAGGTCACCGTGGCCCTGTCGCCATACGACCTGAGCCGGGGCCGCATCACCTTCCGCAACCGCTAAGCGGCGCCGGGTCATGGCGCCGAGAGCCTGGCCCTTCGCCGAGGCCGAGCGCATCCTCGAGCGCCGGCCGCCGGACGGCGGGCGCCCCATCCTGTTCCAGACCGGGTACGGCCCCAGCGGCCTGCCCCACATCGGCACCTTCGCCGAGGTGGCGCGCACCAGCTTCGTGCGCCGCGCCTTCGAGCACCTCACCGGCCGGCCCACGCGCCTGCAGGCGTTCTCCGACGACATGGACGGCCTGCGCAAGGTGCCGCAGAACGTCCCCAACGGCGAGATCCTGGCCGCCCACCTGGGCCAGCCCCTGAGCGCCGTTCCCGACCCCTTCGGCTGCTGCGCCAGCTTCGCCGATCACAACAACGGCCGGCTGCGGCGGTTCCTCGACGAGTACGGCTTCGACTACGAGTTCAAGAGCGCCGCCCGGGCCTACGGCGACGGCGAGTTCGACGAGGGCCTGGCCATCCTGCTGGAGAGGGTGGACGAGGTCCTTCAGGTCATCCTGCCGACCCTGGGGCCGGAGCGCCGCAAGGGCTGGTCCCCCTTCCTGCCGATCTGCACCGGCTGCGGCTCGGTCAACGCCACGCGGGTCACGGGCTACCACCCGGAGCGGCGCGCCGTCTCCTTCGTATGCGACGGCGACGAACCGGCCGCCCGCGGCTGCGGGGAGCAGGGCGAGACGTCGGTCCTGGGGGGCCAGGCCAAGGTGGGGTGGAAGGTCGACTGGGCCCTGCGCTGGTTCACCTACGAGGTCGACTACGAGATGTACGGCAAGGACCTCATCGATTCGGTGAAGGTCTCCAGCCGCATCGTGCGCATCATGGGCCGGCGGCCTCCGGCGGGGATGACCTTCGAGCTGTGGCTCGACGAGGAGGGGCGGCGCATCTCGAAGTCGGCGGGGCGTCCGGGGATGACGGTGGAGCACTGGCTCGACTTCGCCCCCATCGAGTCGCTGCTCTACCACATCTACCAGAACCCCGGGCGGGCCAAGCGCCTGGTCTGGGAGATCGTGCCCCGGTGCGTGGACGACTACCTCGAGGGGCTGCGCCGGTGGCCGGGGCTGGACGAGGAGGGGCGCCTCGCCCACGCCCTGTGGCACATCTTCGACCGCGGCCGGGGCGTGCCCGCGTACTCCGGCAACGTCAGCTACAGCGTCGTCCTCAACCTGATCTCCGCCCTCGGCAGCGACGACGAGGACCTGCTCAAGGAGTTCCTGCAGCGCTACGATCCGCAGGTCTCGGCCAGTCCCGGCGTCCTCGACGCTCTCGTGCACAAGGGCCTGGCCTACTACCGGGAGCAGGTCCTGCCCGGCAAGCGCTACCGCAGCCCCGACGACGACGAGCGCGCCCTGCTGTCGCGGGTCCGCGACCGCCTGGCCGCCTTCGGCAACGGCGACGAGCAGGCGCTGCAGGCGATCCCCTTCGACGTCGCCCGCGAGGCCGGCCGCGAGCCGAAGGAGCTGTTCCGCTGCTTCTACGAGGTCGTCCTCGGGCAGGAGCGGGGCCCGAGGTTCGGCACCCTGGTGGCGCTCCTCGGCAAGGAGCGGGTCCTGCAGATGCTCAGGGAGAAGACGGCCGCCTGAGGCGGCTCAGGGAAGCTCGATCTTCGGGCTCTCGCCGTCGGGCCGGTAGAGCAGCACGGTGCGCCCCAGGACCTGCACCAGGTGAGCCTCCGCGGCTTCGGCCAGCAGGCGCCCCCCCTCCTCGCGGCCGAGCTCGCACGATCTCTCCAGACGCGCCTTCACCAGCTCCGAGGTGTGGAAGGCCTCCTCCAGCGAGCGCCGCACCGGCTCGCTGAGGCCGGCGCGACCCACCGACACCTTGGGCCGCAGCCCGTGCCCGAGGGAGCGCAGGCGGCGCACCTGGGCGGGGGTCGGTTCCGCCGTCATTCCACCGTGAAGGAGCCGCGGACCTCGCCGGGGCGGAGACGGCGGCCCACCATCCTCTTGAGGAACCCCTTCAGCAGCCGGCGCGTGCCCGGGACGAGGGCGGCGAAGCCGACGACGTCGGTGAGAAACCCGGGCGTCAGCAGCAGCAGTCCGCCCCCGAGGATCAGGGCCCCGTCGAAGATCTCGTCGCCGGGGAAGGAGCCGGCCCGCAGGGCCTCCTGAAGGCGCCAAAGGGCGCGCGTCCCCTGGGCCCGGGCAAGAAAGGCGCCGGCGGCCCCCGTGGCCAGGACCAGCGCCACCGTGGGCGTGACGCCGATGTGGGAGCCGATCTGTACGAGCAGGGCCAGCTCGATCACCGGCAGGAGGGCGAAGAGGAGGAACAAGCGGAAGAGCATGGTCCGCCAATATACCCGGGGGGGGAACGGGGTCGAGGCGGCGGCGCGGGCAAGCCCACCGCAGCGAGTCAGGGAGCGGAAGGGCCCAGGAGCACGTCGCGCAACTCCACCGCCAGAACCTTCCTCACCTCGTTCAGAGTGGTGCCTCGGTCGTAGGCGGTCTCTCTCATCTTCTGGAGAGTCTCCTCCGGGAACCGAGCGTCATCCTGGACGGACTCGAAGCATTGTTCCTGGATCTCGTACGGCGGCCGGTCCTGAATCTGCGGGGCCATCCCGGGCGCCGCTTCCCGGGCCCAGGCGCGGGCCCCGATGTCCTCGGAGATGGCCCGGCCCAGATCTGTCAATCGGAGTGGGCTTCCCCCGGATATGGTCGAGGAAGGCAGCTGGCGCAGCATCTCCTTGATGTCCCGGCGCATCTTCTGGATGTCCAGGCGAATCCCCTCGATGGCGTCGCCCACCGTGGCTCGGAAGGTGTTCATACCGCCGATCCACAGACACAACTTGCAGAGCCCGCCGGTCGCGGCCACTCCTCCCACTACGTAGATCAAGGGATTGCCCCAGTCCATCGGACTCCTTCCTTCGCCGGTTACATCACCTTCGCGCCGCCAGGTGGCCCTCGTGAGGGGACGCCAGTCCCTTGGGCCCCCGGCCAACCAAGGCAATTGCCGTACCCGTCAGGCGGAAGAGCATGGTCCGCCAATATACCCGGGGGGTGAACGGGGTCGAGGCGAGCGGGCACGGCGATTGCGGTCCGCCTCCCCGTGCCCGCCCCGCCCGCCAGGAGACGCCCGGCCCTGTGGGTGGCCGCCGCCCTCGGCGCCGGGATCCTGACGGCCGACCAGCTCGCCCACGCGCCCTCCCTGTGGCTGGGCGCCGCCGCGGTCACGGGGGCGGCGGGCCTGGCGGGGTGCCTGACGGCGCGGGCCCCCCGCCTGACCTCGATCTGCCTGCTGGCGCTGGCCGCCTGCGCGGGAGGGTTCCGCTACCACCAGCACACACGGCTGTGGCCGCCGCACCACGTGTCCGGCTGCGAGAGCCTCGGCGAGCGCGGGGTCCTCGTGGGCCGGCTGGCAGGCGAGGCGGAGGAGAGCGCCGTCGAGGGGGAACGCCGGACGCGGCTCGTCCTGGAGGCCGAGGGCTGGGCACCCCGAGGAGGGCGACCCCCTCCATCTGACGGGACGCGTGTGGGTGACCCTGCGCGGCTTCCGGCTTCCGGCCGGCGCCGGTGACCGCATCTGGCTGAAGACGCGCCTGAGGCGCCCCCAGCCGGCGCGCAACCCCGGGGCCTTCGACTTCCGCCGGTACCTCCACCTGCAGGGGGTGCACGCCTCGGCCTCCGCGTACCGGCGGGATCAACTGCAGCGCGTGGAGCCCCTGCCCGCCGCCTGGTGGCGCGAGAACGGCTGGTGCTGTCCCTTGCGGCGGCAGATGCGCGGCGCCCTCGAGGCCAACCTCTCCGGCCCTCCGGCGGGCCTGCTGCGGGGCATGCTGCTGGGGGAGAAGCACCGCATCCCCGCCGAGGTGGTGGACCGCTTCCGCCACACGGGGCTGGCCCACGCCCTGGTGATCAGCGGCCTCCACGTCGGTCTCGTGGCCCTGTTCTTCTACACCGCCTTCCGGTTGGCCCGGGCCCCGCCGGGGGCCGCCTGCCTGGCCACAACCCTCGTCCTACTTCTCTACGCGCTGGTCACCGACCTGCAGGCACCGGTGGTGCGCGCCTCGATCATGGCCGGGGTGGTGCTGGTGGGCCGCGCCATCGGACGCCGGGGCGAGGTCTACAACTCCCTCGGCCTGGCGGCGGTCGTCATCCTCTGCCTGTGGCCGGCGAGCCTCCTCACCCTCTCCTTCCAGCTCTCCTTCGGCGCCACCCTCGCCATCGTCGCCCTCCACGGCCCTCTCATGTCGCTGTGGCCGCGGGCCTGGCGCGACGAGGACCACGCCCTGGGCAAGTGGGTGCTGGCGCCCCTGTGCGTCACCGTGGCGGCGCAACTGGGCACGGGACCCCTCATCGCCTGGCACTTCCAGCAGTTCGCGCCGGTCTCCCTGGCGGCCAACCTGGTCGTGGTGCCGCTCCTCGGGATCGCCGTCTCCCTGGGGCTGCTGGCGGCTCTCACCGGGCCCTGGTGGCCCCTTGCAGGGGCCGTCTTCAACGGCGCCAACTACCTCGCCCTGAACGGTCTGATGGGCGCCGTGGACGCCTTCGCCGCTCTCCCCTTCGCCTCCCTGACGACACCGAAACCCTCGGCCCTCACCCTGGTCCTGGCGGCGTGGACCGCCGCTCTCCTCGCCTGGGGACCGGGGCGCCCCCGGGTGCGGGCGCTGCTGCTGATCACCCTGCTGGCGTGGGGCAATCTCCAGGTCTGGCCCCTGGTCCTGCGGGACCGGGGGCTGGAGATCGTCTTCCTCGACGTGGGCCAGGGGGACGCCGCCTTCCTGCGCTTCCCCAACGGGCGCACGATGGTCATCGACGGCGGCCTCCGCAGCCGGCGTTCCGACTTCGGGGAGCGCGTCGTCGTCCCCTTCCTCAAGCATCGGGGAGTCACCCGGGTCGACGCGGTGGTCGCCTCCCATCCGCACTCCGACCACATCGGTGGGCTGGTGCACCTGCTGGAGCGGGTCGAGGTGGGCCACTTCCTCGACAGCGGCCAGGCCTACGACTCGTGGACGGCCCGCCGGCTGCGCCGGCTGATCGAGACGAGAGGGGTCGCCTACCACCGGGTCGCCGCCGGAGACAGCCTCGCCGGCCTCGGCGGCGTGGGCGCGGTGGTCCTGCACCCGAGGGCGGGATTCGTCGACGCCGTGGGCGGCTCTCCCCAAGGCCTGAACGACGGCTCGGTGGTGGTCCGCTTCGACTACGGGGAGACGCGGGTGCTGTTCACCGGCGACATCGAGGAGCCGTCGGAGCCGGCCCTGTTGGGGTGGGGGGAGGGCCTGCGTAGCGGCGTGCTGAAGGCGGCCCACCACGGGTCGCGCACCTCGTCGGGCCCGGCCTTCGTCGAGGCCGTGAGCCCGTCGGTCTGCGTCGTCTCCGTGGGCGCCTTCAACCGGTTCGGCCACCCGGCGCCGGGGGTGATGGCGCGGTTCCGGGAGGCCGGGGCCCGGGTCTACCGCACCGACGAGTGCGGGGCCGTGGTGGTGCGGGTGAGGAAGGAGGGTGGGGTCCTGGCGAGGGCGATGGTGGGAGAGGACTGTGCGCCGTGAGTCCGGCCGGCCGGCTACCTGAAGCTGGCCTTGATGCGCGCCCAGGAGGACGGCTCCACGGCGGAAACGTCGTCGTAGCGGGAAGGGTCTTCCCCGGCGCCGACGAGCAGGCCGTCGGAGAAGAGATCCGCGTTGATCATCTCTTGCCATTTGCCGGAGAGGGAAATCCTCACGTCGACCGCTCCACTGCGATCATGGTCTCGCATGGACATCGAGAACCCGATGACCTTGCCGGGGTAGAGGTCGGAGGCCGTGGACGCCTCCTCGTCGTTGTAGATGAGGTCGTCGAAGGGAGTCAGCATGAACTCGGTGACCGAGGTCGCGGGACTCTCGCCGATGACCCCGCCCCCCGCCGCGGCATACGGCTCCCGGATCACCCAGTCGCTGGCGCCGTCGTAGTCCAGGATGTCGCCGTCGCCGGGCGCCTCGGCGATCGCCATCCACCGCTGCGCCTGACGGTGGTTCCACAGGACTTGGTCCGCTGTACACTCCTCGCAGTTGATCCCCAGCAGTTCGCCGTAGATCCCGCCGGTGTGGTCGCCGTCGACCATGAAGGCGATGCTGGAGTCCCAGCGGTGCATCTCGTGGAGGCCGGCCCCGTCGTAGCGGTTGAGGTAGAGATCATCGAAGCGCTCCATAGCGACCCAGAGGGTACCGCTGCTCTCGTTCCAGGCGAGCCAGATGCGGAAGTCCAGGTTCGAGGGATCGTAGGCACCGAACAGCCAGAAGAAGTCGCTGGCCGTCAGGGAGGGGTCGCCGAGGACGTCGTACCAGTCCTCGACGCTGCCGTCGGTCAGGTCGATGCGGTCGAGATCTTCGTCGCGCAACTCGAAGAAGGGATAAATCTCGTCGCCCACGTGGGCGTAAGCGGCGGGGGGCGGGCCCAGGAGTGCGGCGAGGCCCAGCAGGGAGATGAGTCGAGTGTGCATGGGGTGTTCCTGCTCAGGCTATTCCAGCGCGGCCTTGATCCGCCCCCAGGAGGACGGCTCGACGGCGGAAACGTCGTCGTAGCTGGATGGCTCCTCTCCGGCGCCGACGAGCAGGCCGTCGGAAAAGAGATCCGCGTTGATCATCACGCCCGACCAGCGGGTGAGCGCCACAATCACATCGAAGGCCTCACCGCCGTCATAGTCCCACATGGACATCGAGAATCCGATGACCTTGCCAGGGAACAGTTGAGAGGCCTCGGACCTTTCCTCGTCGTTGTAGATGAGATCGTCGAAGGGCGTCAACATGAACTCGGTGACCGAGGTCGCGGGGCTCTCGCCGATGACGCCGCCCCCCGCCGCGGCATAGGGCTCCCGGATCACCCAGTCGCTGGCGCCGTCGTAGTCGAGAATGTCGCCGCCGCCGGGGGCCTCGGCGATCGCCATCCACCGTTGCGCCTGGCGGTGGTTCCCCAGAACCTGCTCCGGTGTGCATTGCTCGCAGCCGATGCCGAGCAACTCCCCGTATTTCCCGGCGGTGTGGTCACCGTCGACCATGAAAGCGATGCTGGAGTCCCAGGTCACCATCTCGTGGAGTCCGGCCCCGTCGTAGCGGTTGAGGTAGAGATCGTCGAAGCGCTCCATGGCGACCCAGAGGGTACCGCTACCCTGGTGCCAGGCGAGCCAGATGCGGAAGTCCAGGTCCGAGAGATCGTACGAATCGAAGAGCCAGAAGAAGTCGCTGGCCGTCAGGGAGGGCTCGCCGATGACCTCGAGCCAATCCTCGACGCTACCGTCGGTCAGGTCGATCTGGTCCAGATCTTCGTCGAGGAGCTCGTAGAAGGGGTAGATCTGGTGGCCGACGTGGGCGTGGGCGGAGCCGGCGAGACCCAGGAACTGGACCAAGGTCAGGAGAGCAACGAGCATCGTCGGCATGGTGTATCTCCTTGGTGAAGCGGAGTCCCGCGAGTGGGTCTGCGCTCTCGACCGGCTACTTGAAACTGGCCTTGATCCGCCCCCAGGAGGACGGCACGACGGCGGAGACATCGTCGTAGCGGGAGGGGTCTTCTCCGGCGCCGAGGAGCAGGCCGTCGACGAAGAGATCGGCGAAGCGGACGGCCGCCCCCCTGTCGCCGAGCCACTGAAGGTCTGCCGGCCCCAATCCGTCGGCATACTCGGTGGCGTCGTTATCGATCGTGCTGATGGTGAAGCCGATGACCTTCCCCGGATACAGTACGGAGGCTTTCGAGGCGGCCTCGTCGTCGTAGACGAGGTCGTCGAAGGGGGTCACCTTCAGCTCGGTGACCGTGGTCACGGGGGTGGCGCCGAGCACGCCGCCCCCGGCCGCGGCGTACGGCTCCCTCACGGCCCACTCGCTGGCGCCGTCATAGGCCACTTGTCCGCCCTCCGCCGTCTCGGCGATCGCCATCCAGTGCTGGGCCTGGCGGTTGTTCTGGAGCTTGGCCTCCTCACCGAACAGGTACCGGCCGCCAGAGTGATCGCCGTCGACCACGAAGCTGAAGTAGGAGTCCCAGCGGTTCATCGTGGAGAATCCCGACTGGTCAATCTCCCCTGCATAGTTGTTGTGATAGATGTCATCGAAGCGTTCCATGGCGACCCAGAGGGTCCCGCTTCGTCGGTGCCAGCCAAGCCAGAAACGGTTGTCGCAGTTCGTTGGATCGTAGCTGGAGTACGGGTAGTAGAAGTCGGCGGCCGTCAGTGAGGGCTCACCGAGGACGTCGTGCCAGTCCTCGACGCTGCCGTCGGTCAGGTCAATGCGGTCGAGATCTTCGTCGAGAAGCTCGTAGAAGGGGTAGATCTCGTCGCCGATGTGGGCGTGGGCGCCGGGTGCGATCGCCAGGACCGGCGCCATGGCCAGGGTCAGCAGGCCGATGGCAGGTCCGCATGGTACTTCCCTCCCTCATGAGTCGGGACTTCTCGAATGGATCCCAGTTGGGGGATGCCAGACACCCTCAGTGTGCGGGGAATACCCACTCACCACCCACCCGCCTCCCCGCCGGCCGCATCCCGCCGCCGCTCCATCACGTAGATCCGCGGGTAGATGCCGCCGGTCTCGACGACGCGCACGTGGAGGCGGCGGAAGCGGCGGGCCGGGCGGTTGGCCTTGTCGATGAGGCCGCGCTTCCAGGCGAGGAAGACGAGGCGGCCTCCGGGGCGCAGCAGGTGGGCGGCCGCGTCGAGGAAGCGGGCGTAGAAGGCGGAGAAATTCATGCCGCGGCCGAGGCGCACGCCGAAGGGGGGGTTGGTGACGATGGCGTCGAAGCGGCCGGCGGGGTGGGCCTCGGGCAGGTCGGCCAGGTCGCGGCAGGCGAGGGCGACCCGTCCGGCCAGCCCCTCGGCCTCGAGGTTGATCCCGGCGCCCTCGACGGCGCGGGGGGAGTAGTCGCTGGCCTCGATCTCCAGCCCCGGGTGGAGGCGCGCCGCCTCGATGGGGATCGTGGCCGAGCCGCAGAAGGGGTCCAGGAGGCGCCCCCGCTCGACGCCGGCCAGGCGCAGCAGGGCGCAGGCGACGTTGGCCTTCAGGGCCGCCCCCGGGTTGTAGAGCCGCTGCTGCCGGCGGCTGAGGGGGTCCCTGGTGAGCTGCACGCTCACCAGGCAGCGCTGGCCGCGCACGTCGACGCGGACCTCGCGGTCGAAGCCGGTCAGGTCCACGGCCCGCCGGTAGCGCTCGAACAGGGCGGCGCCGGCGCGGCGCTGCACGTCGATGCTGGAGAAGGGGTGGTCGCCGCTGCGCCGGGTGGTGACGCGGAAGGAGGCGACGCCGTCCTCGCCGAGGGCGGGGACGCCGCGCTCGCTCAGCTGCGCGTGGATGTGGTCGAGGCCGGCCCCGGGGTCGGCGGGCAGGTCGAACCCGTACAGGGGATGCAGGACGTGGTGCACGGTGCCCAGGGCGAGGGCGGCCTCGGTGACCGCGTCGTCGACCCGCGGCAGCAGCACGAGGAGGTGTCCGCCGAAGCCCCAGGGCTTGAGCTGCAGGCGGACCTGCGGCGCCGCCAGGCCGAGGGGGGACAGGCGCTCGCACAGCTCCGCGGCGGCGAGGTCCTCGAGGCCGGGGTTGGTGGTGAACAGCAGGGCGTCGCCCTCCAGGCCCCGCTGAAGGGCCTCGTCGAGGCCGGCCTCGGGGGGCGGCAGGGGCGGGGGCTGGCGGGGCATGGCGGGCGGTCGGAGACCCGTCTCAGGGGACGGCGGCGATGAGGGGCACGTACATCTCCTCCGCCGTCATCCCCGCGTGGCTGCCGCGGTGGACCGTCTTGCCGCGGCCGTAGTCGTAGAGCAGCTGCCGTCCCGGCCCGGCCAGGGCCAGCACGTCGCCGAGGCGGGAGCGGATGCCGTCGCAGGGGCCGCCGAACCAGCCCGCGGCGACGGCCTCGTCGGCCGGCAGCAGCGGTTCCGTCGCCTGGCGCAACCCCTCGTCCGAGAGGAGCCGCTCCGGGTCGGCGGCCTCGAGATAGAGGGCTCTCCGGCCGCCTCCCGGGGGGCGGCCCAGGGCTTCCAGCAGCGCTCCCTCCACCGGGAAGGCGAGGTCGGGATCGACGCGGGTCTGCCCGTGGTCGGCGGTGACGAGCAGGGTGCAGCCGTGCTCGCGGCAGAGGGCGTGCACCTTTCCCACCATCAGGTCGATGAACTCCATCTCCAGGCGGCAGGCTTCCGAGGGCTCGGCGCCGTCGGGCCCGTGGAGGTGGGAGAGGGTGTCGATGACGGGCCAGTAGAGGGAGTGGAAGGCGCGCCCCCCGGCCTCGTCGAGGGCCTGTCCCAGCAGGTGGCACAGGTGGGACAGGCTGCGGTGGCCCAGGAACCGCGCCCCCTCCTGGATCAGGTTGGTGAAGGGGGCGCCCTCGTAGGCGGCGTCGGTGATCAGCGTCGACGGCACGCCGGCCCGGGCGAGGCGCTCGTAGACCGTGGGCACGCGGCGCACGGCTTCCTCGGATAGAGGCTCGTCGTGCCCGAGGGGGCGGAGGGTGAGCATGTTGACCATCGACCCCTGCTCCTCCAGCCAGAGGGTGTGGCCGAGGACGCCGTGGACCGACGGCGGCTCCGCGGTGGCCAGGCTGTTGAGGGCGGCGCTGGTGGTGGAAGGGAAGATCGAGGTCAGCCGCCGCAGGCCGCCCGGGGTCTCCTCGGCGAGGCGGGTCAGGTGCGGGGCGCGGTCGCCGAGGACCGAGAGGAGGGAGGCGTGGCCGAGGGCGTCGATCACCAGCAGGACCACGCCGCCGCGGCCGCCGAGGGCCTCCGGGGGCAGCAGCTCCGGGCGCAGGGGCGGGGTGGGCGGCTCGGCGCCGAAGGCGTCCAGCACCGAGGCGGCGAGGTTGACGATGGAGCCGCCGCCGTAGTCGGGCGGGTGGAGCTTCCCGGTCACGAGGGGGTCCCGGCCAGCTCGATCCAGTAGCGCCGCTTGCGGATCTGGCCGCCGCCGCGGCCCTCGGCGCGGACGGTCCGGCGGTCCATGACCATGTCGGACTCGAAGAGGCCGCCGTTGGCCTCGATGATCCGCCGGCTGGCGACGTTGTCCTCGTCGCAGGTCACCAGCACCCGCTCGAGCCCCAGCTCCCGGCAGCGCTGAAGGGCCAGCCCCAGGATGCGGCGGCCGTACCCGCGCCGCCGATGCCCGGGCCGGATGCTGTAGCCCACGTGTCCCCCGTAGGTGATCAGGTATTCCGTCTTGAGGTCGGGCCGGATCGACGACTGTCCGAGGTAGAGGCCGCGGTCGACGAGCCAGTAGACCCGGTCCTGGTAGCCGCCGCGGTACAGGCCGGGAGGCTCTCCCAGGCGCCGCAGGTCGCGCAGGAAGGCCGGCAGGTCGCGGTCCAGCCGCCCCAGGTCGTAGCCCAGGCCGGCGGCGTAGGTGGAGTCGAGCCGGCCCTCGCCGGCGAACTCGGCGGCGCCTTCGAGGAAGCTGTCGCGAAAGCGTTCGGAGGGCTCGACGAGGCGGCAGGTGCCGGCGGCCTCGGCCGGGGCGGGGGGGATGGACGCCATGAGAGGACCCACGCCGGGCAATCTAGACCGCGCAACGGAGGGCGTGTCAACGCCGGCGGGGTGCGGTCCAGGCGGCCGATTTCCCCCGGGGCGGGGCGATCCCTATATAGTGGTCATGGCGGAACGGGCACAGATCCCCCCGGCGACCGGGCTCTTCGCGGAACCGTGGTCGGCTGGCAAGGTCCGGCGGCTGCTGGCCATGTTCGGCCCCGCGGCGATCGTGGCCTCGGTCAGCATCGGCGCCGGCGAGACGATCGTCGTGGTGCGGGCCGGCGCCTGGGCCGGGTACGGGCTGCTGTGGCTGGTGCTGCTGTCGGCCGTGGTCAAGGGGGTCTTCGTCACCTACCTGATCGGCCGCTACACCGCCGTCAGCGGCGAGCTGATCGGCCACCGCCTGGTGCAGCTGCCCGGCCCCCGCGGCTGGTTCCTGCTGCTGCTGGTCGTCCTCGAGATGTCGTGCGCGCCCATGGCCTGGGTGGCGATCGCCAAGCCCTGCGGCAACCTCGTCCACTATCTCGCCGGACCGCCCGGTTCCTCCCCCGTCCTCTGGCAGAACGCGGGCACCTCCCTGTTCATCCTCCTGGCCCTCGCCCTGGGCCTGCGCCTCTCCTTCTCCCGCCTCGAGAAGCAGCAGCTCCTCATCTGCCTGATCCTGGTGGTCGGCACCGCCCTGGGCACGGCGATCGTGCGCCCCGACCTCGGCGCTGCCCTCGCCGGCAGCCTGAGCTTCGGAGACATTCCGGACCTGCCTCCGTGGGCGCCGGAGGCGGCGCGCGCCAATCCGCTGTTGATGATGGCCACCACCTTCGGCTACGTCGGCGGCGGCGTCTTCATCTACCTCGCCTACTCCAACTGGGTCGGCCTCCACCGCTGGGGCCTCACGGACCATCCGCGCATCGAGGCGATCCGCGAGCGGTCCCTGGACAGCGGCCGCGTGGAACACCTGCCCGAGGACGCCGAGTCGGTCCACCGCCTTCGGGTGCTGGCCTCGCCGGTGCGCTGGGACGTGGGCGCCGGCGCGGTGGTCCTCTTCGTGGTGACGGCGGCCTTCATGCTCTCGGGGGCGGCGGTGCTCTTCCCGCTGCAGACGCAGTTCGAGGGCTGGAGTCTGCTCACCGAGCAGGCCCACGTGTGGCGGGCGATCCACCCGTCGCTGGTGTGGATCTACTACGTCTGCATCCTCGCGGCCCTGTGGGGGACCCTGCAGGCGCTCCCGGAGGTCTATGCCCGCGTGGTGCAGGAGTTCCTCGCCGCCATCTGGCCGCACCGCGAGTGGAGCTACGAGGGGATCAAGAGGATCAGCTGCCTGTGGGTGGCGGCGGCGGCCCTGGCCCTGATCTGGACGGGGGTGCCCTTCGACACCCTGATCCAGATCGCCAGCTTCCTGCTGGCCAACCTGGCGATCTTCCTCATCAGCCTCGGCGCCCTCTACCTCAACCGGCTCCTGCCCCGGGCCCACCGGACCCACTGGCTGATCGCCGCCGGCGGCTGGGTGTCGGCCGCCGTCCTGGGGGCCTTCGCCGCCATCAGCGCCTGGGGCCTGGCGGCCAAGTTCGGGCTGCTGTAAGGGCCCTCGCCCTCTTGGCGATGACGGCGCTTCGCCCGCTCCTGGCGGGCCTGCTGCTGCTGCTTGCCACGGGCTGCGCCCCCCCGGCCGCACGGCCGCCGGGCGGCCCCGTCTTCGCCGGCGAGGCCGAGGCCGAGGCGGTCTGCGTCGTCGAGGCGATCCCCAACTACCTGCTCCACCTGACGGCCGTGGCCGGCCTCCCCTGGCCGAACCCGTACGCCGAGGCCTGGGGCCACACGGTGGACGTCGAGTCCGCCCATGTCCTGCAGTTGCACGCCCCGGCCCTGCAGTGGGGTCAGGGCGTCACCGGCGACCTGGCCCCGTTCTTCGTGTTCCTGCCCGCCTACCTGCCCCTCGAGACCGAGCACGAGCTGTACGAGTACCTCCACGCCCTCGACCAGGCCATGCGCAATCGGGACTACCGGGAACTGCGCGACCCCTACCACGGCGCCCACGAGCGCCTGAAGAGCTGGCTCTTCGACTTCGAGGGGTTCTTCTACAGCCGCGCCGAGGTCTACGAGGGCTACCTGCGGGCGATCCGCCAGCTCGTGTCGGTGTACGAGCGCAACTACCCGGCCTGGCACGACCGGGTGTGGCCCGAGGTGGAGGACGACCTGGAGCCGATCGCCGACCACCTCAACGGCGAGCTGTGGTCTCTCGACCTCATCGGCACCTGGGAGCGCAAGACGGGCGTGCGCTTCCGAGGCGACCGCTACGAGATCGTCCTCACCTCCGCCCCCGGTGGCGGCGGGGTGACGGGACTCGGATACGCCCGCAGTCTGTTGACCCCCATCGGCGACCGCGATCACATGCTGGGCCTCATCGTCCACGAGGTGGGCATGCACCTGCTCCTGGACCTGTTCCGGGAGGCGGAGGCGCGCGACCTGGCCAGCGGCGAGCTGGACTGGACGACGTACGCCGCCTACGCCGGGCTGGCCCAGCACTATGCGCGCCAGATCGTCCCCGGCTTCGAGACCGAGATCGAGAACGACGTCGAGATCTTCGCCGGCATCTACCGCCAGCTCGAGGACGATGAGCCCCGGGCGGGGGCCCGCCGGCTGATGGACCGCGCCCTCACCGAGTACCGCGCCGGCAAGTGGTGATCCCCCCGTCGCGGGGGCGAGGCCGGCACCGCTCCGCCCGGGGCTCCGGTCCGCCGCCGGCCGCCCCCCCGGCCCCGGGTACGGCTCCAGCGACCTGATCGACGCGCCTGAGTCGGCCGGCAGCTTTTTCCCGTCGGCCCGCCGTCGGACCACCGGTACTTCCCCCTCGAACCGCCTCCACCGATGCCGGGGCCCGCTTTCCTCGGCATCTCCTTAACCAACTGTAAAACCGAGAGATAGGACCTTCTCCAGGGGACGGTTCAGGCCGTCGCCGGGGGGGAGGCATGGGCTTTGCTCATGCAGCCGGGCCAAGCGAACGCCACCTGGGAGGGAAAGGCAACGCCAGGAGAGATGAATGGGCGGAGAGGGAAGCCAGATCCAGGGACGCGACAACGGATCGACCGCCAGCTCGAGGAACTCGACCGTGAGATCCGGGCCTGTCTCGAGAGCATCCGTCACACCCTCCGCGAGCTGGAGGGGTCCGTGGAGGAGGCGCCCGGGGACCCGCCGCAGCCTTGAACGGGGAGCATGACCATGCGAAGGCCACCCAGAAAGAGAAAGCAGGAGTTGGGACCCGTGACCGGGATCGCTCTGACCGGGGTGTTCCTCGCAGGGGCGCTGCTGATCGAGGCCCGCGTGGCCCTGCGGCCGCCGGATGAGGCCGCGGAGAAGGGTCCCGCGGTGCAGGAACCGGCGGACGCCGGGGGCGGGGGTTTCTCCCCGGAGCGGCAGGGGACCCGCACCGACTCGCTCGACCTCCCTCCGGCGGTGCCCGGTCCCGGGGAGCGCGATGAGCAGCCCGCCGATCCCGACAGCCTCTACGAGATGGGCGGGATCCAGGTACGCCACCACCGCGACGAGGAGGCCGTCGTCACCTTCGCGCGGCTGGCGGCCGAGCACCCCGGGCACGAACTCGCCGACGAGGCCCTGTGGCAGGCGGCCAAGGCGGCCGAGCGCGGCGGCGACTACACCCGCGCCCGCGACCTCTTCGGGCAACTGGTGGACGAGCACCCCCGCAGCCCGATGCGCGACCAGGCCAACTGGAGCGCCGCCTTCATGCTGTACTGCGCCGGGCGCTACCGGGAGGCGCTCTACATGTTCCAGAGGGTTGGAGTCGACGCCTCGGAGCCGCACCTCGTCGACCAGAGCTTCTTCTGGGCTGGCAAGAGCGCCCGGCGCCTGGGGCTGGAGCAGGAGGCGGAAGTGCTCTTCCAGGCGGCTGCCGACCACTTCCCGCGCTCCTACTACTCGGCGCGGGCCGTCAGCATGGGATACCGGTCGAGCAAGGGGCGGCGGCCCCGCAACCACGCGGCCCTGGACGATGTCGGCCACACGTGGGAGCATGTGAGGACGGCGGCCGGCGAGGCCGGGCTGGATCCCTACCTCGTGCTGGCCGTCATCCGGCAGGAGTCCCGCTTCGAGGAGCGGGCCGAGTCCCATGCCGGGGCGCTGGGGGTCATGCAGATCATGCCGCGCACGGGCCGCTCCCTGGCGTCCAAGGCGGGGATGGGAGACTTCGAGAAGGGCCTGCTGGCCGACCCGGAGGTCTCCATCCGCATGGGCTCGCGCTACCTCGGCGAGCAGATGCGCTCCTTCGCGTCGGGCCGGACCCGGGAGGTCGGCTTCGAGCTCGGCCTGGCCGCCTACAACGCCGGGCCCTCCGCCGCCAGGCAGTGGGTCCGACACCTTCCGCTGGACGACGCCGACACCTTCGTGGAGCGCATCCCCTACAAGGAGACGCGGATCTACGTGAAGAAGGTGTTGAAGAACTACACCGTGTACAAGACCGCCGTGTCGAGCGCCTGACCGGCGCCGTCAGCCCCGGCTCAAAGGACTGAACCAGGTGAGGTCGGCGCCGAAGTCGTCCATGGCAGCCACCTCGTCCCCGCGCAGGCGAGCGCGGATCGGCCGGCGGTGCAGCCGCGGGGACAGCACGATCTCCCGGTCCGGGAACTCGACCTCGGCCTCGATTACGGACCCCGCGGACAGGTTTCGCCAGAACAGGTGATCCGCGGCGCGGCGCGGCTCGGGAGCATCGCCGGCCAGCACCGGACCGCCTTCCAGCCAGGGAGGCAGCCGCAGCCACAGCGGCCCCGCCTGCCCGACCCGCACCGTGAGCCGCCCGTCGTGCGTGTAGGGCGAGGAGACGGAGGCCGCCTCGCTCTCCCAGTCGAACCACAGGTCGACGTGGACGCCGGTGCCGTCGGCGCGGACCACCTCGCGGCAGGCGGCGGCGAGGGAGGCACAGGCGCCGCCGACGATATCCATGTTGAAGGAGAGGTTGGCCCGCCCCTGGCCGGCGGACTCGTGGCCGTAGGGCGCCGGGAAGCCGAAGGCGCCGAGGTGGCGGCCGGCGAGGTCGCGCAGGCCGTCGAGTCCCTCGGGGTTGGGGGGCTCCTCGATGAAGGAGGGGTCCCGCAGCTGGCTGGGCAGGAGGTGGCAGCGCAGGATGCGCTCGGCGTCGGCATAGGCCGCCGCGCAGCCGTGGCGGCCGAGGATCAGGGCCGTCTCGAGGATGTCGCCGGTGTTGTTGGCCTCGCCGTGGTCCGAGTCGGTCTGGGCCATCGACTCCGGGGTCCAGCCGATCTCGTCGCGCAGCTGCCAGAGGCCGCCATCGTAGAACGCGCGCACCCGCTCCATGAGCACCGCGTCCCCGAGGTGGGCGGCCAGCTGCGCCAGGGAGGAGAGGCAGCAGGTGATGGAGTGCACGTGGGAGGTGCCGGCGCCCTCCGGGTCCCAGGACCCGTCCTCGGGGAAGCTCTCGGCCAGGAGCTTGTCGCGCAGCACCAGGGCCAGCTCGAGGGCGGCGGCCGAGCCGGTGGCGCGGTGGATCTTGACGAGGGGGCCGAGCATGCGCGCCTCGCCGTGGACGAAGCCCTGGCAGGCCATGTGCTCCAGGCCCAGCGACTCGAGGCGGGCCTCGTCCCAGCCCATTTCAGGGGACCACAGATCGAAGATGCACCGTATGCTGCGCTCGGCGATCTCCACCGCCTCGCCATCGTCGCGGAAGGCGGCCAGGGCGTAGAGGGCGTGGAAGCCCTCGCGCAGGTTGTGGGGACAGAAGGAGACCAGGGGGCCGCCGATCTCCTTGCGGTTGAGCGGCAGCGGCGCCGCCCCCGAGTAGGAGAACAGCGCCGCGTGACGGTGCCGGCGCACCACGTCCTCGTCGACTTCGATCCCGGCGGCGTCCTCGGACTCGAGGAGGGCGTTCAGATGGCGGCCGGGCACGTGCGACTCGGAGTGGGCCGCGCTGAAGGAGAGGCGGGCGTCGGGCCGCAGGCGCGAGCTGAAGAAGGGGACGCCCTCCGGGTCGTCGGCGTCGAAGAGCCCGCTCATGCACCGGACCCCCAGCTCGAGGGCGGCCTTCAGGTCTGTGGTATTCACGTTGCGCACGCGGGGCATGAGGGAAGAACTTGAGGGGCCGTCCGGGCCACGGCAAACGGTTGTGAGGGCGGATACCCGGAGGATCTGACATGAGCGAATCGGCGCTGACGGCGGAGCAGGTGCGGCTGTTCCGGCACAACGGCTTTCTCAAGCTCGACGGCCGCCTGCCGGAAGAGCTGGCGGCGCGGTTGCGCCAGGCCATCGACGCCGACGTGCGCGCCGGGGCCGAGCCCGTGGTGCGCGACGCCGAGGACCGCGTGGTGCGCCTGTCGCAGGTGTGGGACCGCGCCCCCGTCTTCCGCGAGGCGGCGACCCATGCCGCCGTCCTCGACCCGCTGGAAGCGCTCCTCGGCCCCAACATCGAGGTCGTCCTCAACCGCCACAACCACGCCACCCTGAACGTCGCCTTGGCGCGGTCCGACTACTTCCACCGCGACATCCTGCAGTGGAGCCGGGGTCTGCTGACGGTGATCCACTACCTCGAGGAGACCAGCCTCGACAACGGCTGCACGCAGGTGATCCCCGGCACCCACCTGCTGCCCGGCGAAACGCGGATGCACCGGCTGGAGGAGCAGGACTGGATCCGGGAGTCGCGCGTGACCGGCCAGGCGGTGCCGGTGCCCATGCCGGCGGGAGGGCTGCTGGCCATAGACAGCCTGGTCTTCCACCGCATCGGTCCCAACCGCACCGAGGGCACGCGCACGAGCATGACCATCGGCTACCGCAGCGCCGACGAGCTCGCCGGGCCGCCGGACGGCAAGGCCGTGCTGGTGCGCGGCGAGAGGATCTACACGGGCAACGACGGCGGCCGCTGAGGTCGCCCGGCGCGGTTCAGTCCGCCTCGAGCCGCGCCCAGCGCGTGTGGGTGACCCCGCCCGAGGTGCACCAGAACCAGGTCAGCAGGGCGCCGTCGTCCAGGCGCCGGCCGCCGGGCTTGCCGAAGGCGATGAGCATGTGCTCGGCGAGGAAGTTCTCGTGGTCGGGGTCGCCGAGGGTGGCCTCGGCGCCGGCGTCGAAGAGGACGACCTCGCCGGCGGTGTCGAAGGTGGAGAGGTCCTCGGTGAGGGCGGCGCGCACCCCCTGGGGCTCGTGGCGGTAGTTGTAGACGGCGAGGACTCGCCCGTCGGCCAGGGGGACCGGCGTGCACACCTGGCCCCGCAGGTTCGTCGGCCGCGGCTCCGACCAGGTGCGGCCGCCGTCCTCGGAGATCACCCAGTGGTTCTCGATGTCGTCGCTGGTGCCGTAGAGGTGGGTCCAGATGAGGGAGTAGATGCGGCCGTCCGGCAGGCGGCAGTTCATCAGGTCCCAGTAGAGGATCCGGCCCGAGGGGTCGTTGGCGACCTCGGTCAGCTCGCCCCAGGTGGCGCCGCCGTCGGTGGAGAAGACCGCCCAGGTCCGCTGGTCGGGAGGGCCCTCGTACCCCTTCGGCTTCCAGGTCTCCAGGGGCCACATCCAGCGGTCCGGCGCCAGCTGCAGCAGCTGGCCGGCGCTGTTCCAGGTGTAGCGCTCCGGGGGCAGGTCGACGGGCACGACCTGCGGCTCCGACCAGGAGTCGCCGCCGTCGTCGGACCACAGCAGGCACATCTCCGGCCGCTGCAGCTCCTCGGTGTCGGGATCGAAGAGCGTCCCGTCGCCCTCATTCTCGAAGCGGCAGCAGGTCATGACCAGCCGGGGTCCGTCGCCGGCGACGCTGATCTGCGGGGCCCGGTAGGCGTAGCCGTCGCCGGCGGGGCTGGCGACGCCGACCTCCGTGAAGCGGCGGCCGTCCTCCGAGCGCAGCACGAGGACGTGGTTGTCGGGGGTGCCGAGCCCCGAGCCGACGTGCTGGCTGGCGACGAAGGTTCCGTCCGCCAGGGGCGTGATCCACGGCATGTAGGCGCCGCGGCCCTCGGCGTGGGAGATGGTGCCCTGATCGGCGATGCGGAACATGGTCTCCTCCAAACCGCGGTGAGGGTGAGGGAGCCGGGCCGGCTACCAGTAGGCCAGGGCGTCCTCGAAGAGCGCCGCCAGCTCTTCGGCCCCGGCCTCGCGCGGCGACAGCTTGGTGACCCGGTGCTGGGGCAGGGTGCCCTCCACCAGGGCGGGGATGTCCCCGCGCCCGTAGCCGAGGGCGGACAGGCCGTTGGGGATCTCCAGCCGCCGCATCAGCGAGATGATGGCGTCGGCCAGCACCCGCCCGGCGTCGGCATCGCTCACGCCGCTGACGTCGGCCCCGAGGATGCGGGCGGCGGTCAGGTGGCGCCCGGGATCGGCCGCCGCCGTGAAGCGGAAGACGGCCGGGGCGTTGACGATGACGGCGATGCCGTGGGGGACGACGGGGTAGTCGAGACCGTAGCCGGCCGGCAGGTAGTCGCGGACCATGCCGGCCACCGGGTACGACATGCCGTGGGGCAGGTGCACGCCGGCGTTGCCGAAGCCGATGCCGGCGAAGGCGGCGGCCAGCAGCATCTGCCCCCGCGCCTCGTCGTCGCCGGGGTCGCCCACGGCCCGCGGCAGGAAGGCGGCCATCATCTCCAGGGCCCGCAGGGCCCACAGGTCGCTGATCGGGTTGGCGCCCTGGTAGGCCGGCCGCAGCACCGGCCTCTCGGGGCGCGGCCTGCGGTCGTAGGGGATGGCGGTGTACGACTCCAGGGCGTGGCTGAGCACGTCCAGCCCGGTGGAGGCGGCCACGGCCGGCGGCAGGCTCCGGGTGTTGTCGGGATCGATGAGGCCCAGGACCGGCCGCAGCCGCCGGTGGGCGATGCCGGTCTTGGCCTTCATCTCCACCAGGTCGAAGATGGCCACCCCCGTCGTCTCCGAGCCGGTGCCCGCGGTGGTCGGCACGGCGATGAGCGGCTTCAGCGGTCCCGGCGCCGGCAGCCCGCGGCCGATGGGGGCGTTCACGTAGTCGAGGAAGTCATCGGGCGGATGGGTGGCGTAGAGGTTGGCGGCCTTGGCGGTGTCGATGCTGGAGCCGCCGCCCACGGCGACGTAGGCGTCGAAGCCCCCCTCGGCGGCGACGCCGATCGCCTCGCGGAAGGAGGCGTCCGTGGGCTCCACGTGGACGCCGTCGTAGAGCTGGTGCTCGACGCCGGCGTCGTCCAGCGACTGGCGGGCCACGGCCACCGGCTCCAGGCGCGACACCTTCGGGTCGGTGACCAGCATCGCGCGCCGGGCGCCCATGTCGGCCAGGTCCATGCCGACCTCGGCCGTGACCCCGGATCCGTAGCGGATGCTCGAGGTGGCCATCTCGAAGGCGGTATCGCGTTCCATGGAGTCCTCCTCAGGATCCGCCGGCGTCTTCCCCGCTCACCGCCGCCTCGAACTCCTCCACGTCCAGGCGGCTGCCGATCGCCAGGGGCACGCGCTCGTGCAGGGTCCGGGGCGCCAGGTCGAGGATCGGACCGGTGCCGTTGGAGGCGGCGCCGCCGGCCTGCTCGGCCACGAAGGCCAGGGGACTGGCCTCGTAGAGCAGGCGCAGCTTGCCCCCGGGGGACTTGCGGTCGCCCGGGTAGAGGAAGACGCCGCCCTTGAGCAGGTTGCGGTGGAAGTCGGAGACCAGCGACCCGATGTAGCGCGCCGAGCAGCCCCCCTCCTTGCGGCTGTCCACGTAGGCGCGCACGGCGCCGCTCCAGCCGCCGGCGTTGCCCTCGTTGACGCTGTAGATGGCGCCCCGCTCGGGGATGCGGATGCTCTCGTGGGAGAGCAGGAACTCGCCGATCGTCGGGTCCAGGGTGAAGCCGTGGACGCCGCGGCCGGTGGTGTAGACGAGCATCGTGCTCGACCCGTAGACGAAGTACCCGGCGCACAGCTGCTCGCGGCCGGGCCGCAGGAAGCTCTCGGCGGTGGCGGCGGCCGGGCCGGGCGGACGGTAGATCGAGAAGATCGTGCCGATGCTGACGTTCACGTCGATGTTCGAGGAGCCGTCCACCGGATCGAAGACGAGGATGTAGGGGCCCCGGGCGTGGGGATCGGGGATCGGGTAGAAGTCCTCCATCTCCTCCGAGGCCATGGCCGCCAGCAGCCCCGTGTGGTCGAGGGCCTGGATGATGGTGGTGTTGGCGAACTCGTCGAGCTTCTGCACCTGCTCGCCGTGGACGTTGATCCGGCCTGTGAGGCCCATGGTCTCGGCCAGACCCGCCTTGTTCACCTCGCGGCCGATGATCTTGGCGGCCGTGGTGATCCCCTCCAGCAGGGCGGTGAAGCGCCCCGAGACGCCGGGGAACTGGCGCTGCTGCTCGATGATGAACCGGGTCAGGGTCATGCCCAGCATCTCGGTGCTCTCCCTTTGGGGCGGGCCGGATTCGAGGGCGGAGCGCGCCGCCCGTCCGCGGGCCTGAATCAACGCCGTGGCCCGGGCGGCGGCCAGCTTGCGTCTCTCCCGGCCCCCCGGTACACTGCTGCGCCGTGGTCCACCTTCGCCGCGGCATCCCCCCTCTGAACGACTTCCGCGCCTCCGTGGCCTGCGTCCGCCTCGAGGCGCGGCCAGCCCGGCCCGCGGCATCCGCCACGTCCCCTCGCAGCGTGACGGGCACCCCCACCTGCAGCGGCGCCCGGCCCCCGAAGCCGCCGACGGGTTGCTCCCAGGGGCGGGCCCGTGGGCCGGCATGCCAACGGGCCGCGGAGCCCCGGGGCTTCCGCAGGCCCGTGGAGTGTGGGTTCCCGGGAGGCCCTGGCCGTAGCAGCGGCGGGGCCCCGGCCCCGCCTCGGCCTTTGCGCCGTCTCCTCGCAGCATGACGGGCCCCCTACCTGCAGCAGCGCCTGCCGTGGAGCCGCCGATGGTCTGCTCCCAAGGGCGGGTGCGTGCGTCGGCAGACCAACGGGCCGCGGAGCCCCGGGCCCCGGCCGCCGCAGCGGCGGCGCGGCAGCTCCCGGCGGGGGCGCCCTGCCGGGCCACCCGCACCACCGCCGCGGCCGCCGCGGGCAGGGCGAGGACAGGGGGAGCCTGACGTGCCCGGCCGGCTGAGCGGCAAGGTGGCCCTGATCACGGGGGCCGGAAGCGGTATCGGACGCCAGACGGCCGTGCGCTTCGCCGCCGAGGGGGCGTGCGTCGCCGCCGTGGACGTGAATTCCGAGGCGGGACAGGCGGTGGCCGAGGAGGTCGCCGCCGCCGGGGGGCGGGCCGTCTTCGTGGAGGCCGACGTGTCCCGGGGGAGGGACTGCGCCGCCATGGTCGCCCGCGCGGAGGAGGAGTTCGGCGCCCTCCACGTGCTGTTCAACAACGCCGGCATCTCCCACGCCGACGACGCCGACGCCGTCGACACGGAGGAGGCGGTCTGGGACCTGACGATGGCCGTCAACCTCAAAGGGGTGTTCCTGGGCTGCAAGCACGGGGTGCCGGCCCTGCGGCGGGCCGGCGGCGGCTCGATCATCAACACCGCCTCCTTCGTCGCCCTCCTCGGGGCGGCGGTGCCGCAGCTGGCCTACACGGCCAGCAAGGGAGGGGTGCTGGCCCTGACGCGGGAGCTGGCCGTGGTCCACGCCCGCGAGGGCATCCGCGTCAACGCCCTGTGCCCGGGGCCGCTGCGCACCGAGCTGCTGATGAAGTACCTCGACACCGACAGCAAGCGGCAGCGGCGGCTCGTCCACATCCCCATGGGCCGCTTCGGCGAGGCCGGGGAGATCGCCGACGCGGCCCTCTTCCTGGCGTCGGACGAGTCGTCCTTCGTCACCGGCACCGCCTTCACCGTGGACGGCGGCATCACCGCGGCGTACGTGACCCCCGAACCGGAGGAGAGGAGTCGATGAAGGAGTACTTCGAAGGCATCGGAAAGGTGGAGTACGAGGGGCCGGAGACGGACAACCCCTTCGCCTTCCGCCACTACGACCCGGCGGAGAAGGTCGGCCGCCGGACGATGGAGCAGCACCTGCGGTTCTCGGTGGTCTACTGGCACACGATGAAGGGCGGCGGCATCGACCCCTTCGGGCCCTCCCCGGTCTACGACCGGCCCTGGGAGACCTCCAGCGACCCCATGGAGGCGGCCGAGGACACGATGCGCGCCGCCTTCGAGTTCTTCACCAAGCTGGGGGTGCCGTTCTGGGCCTTCCACGACCGCGACATCTCCCCCGAGGGCGAGAGCCTGAAGGAGACGAACGAACGCCTCGACCGCATGGTGAAGCTGGCCGCGTCGCTGCAGCGCGAGACGGGGGTGAAGCTGCTGTGGGGGACCTCCAACTGCTTCTCCAACGCGCGCTTCACCCACGGCGCCGGCACCAACCCCGACCCCCACGTCTTCGCCTGGGCGGGGGCGCAGATCAAGAAGTGCATGGAGTGCACCCAGGCCCTGGGCGGCGCCAACTACGTGTTCTGGGGTGGCCGCGAGGGCTACTCCAGCCTCCTCAACACCGATCTGAAGCAGGAGCAGGAGCAGATGGCGCGGCTCCTGCGTATGGCCGCCGACTACAAGAAGGAGATCGGCTTCCGGGGCACCCTCCTCGTCGAGCCGAAGCCGAAGGAGCCGACCAAGCACCAGTACGACTACGACGCCGCCACGGTCCTCGGCTTCCTCCGCGCCCACGACCTGCTCGACGACTTCAAGCTCAACCTCGAGGCCAACCACGCCACCCTGGCGGGCCACACCTTCGAGCACGACCTGACCGTGGCCGCCGCCGAGGGCCGCCTCGGCAGCATCGACGCCAACCGCGGCGACCTCCTCCTCGGCTGGGACACGGACCAGTTCCCCACCGACCTCTACGGCACGACCTACGCGATGATGGTCATCCTGAAGCAGGGCGGGCTGCGGACCGGCGGCGTCAACTTCGACGCCAAGGTGCGGCGCGGCTCCTTCGACGTGGAGGACCTCTTCCACGCCCACATCGGCGGCATGGACGCCTTCGCCCGGGGGCTGAAGACGGCGGCGCGGATCCTCGAGGACGGCGTGGTGGGCGACTTCGTGAAGCGGCGCTACGCCGGCTGGCGGCGCGGGATCGGACGCAAGATCCTGAGGGGCGAGGCGACCCTGGCCGACATGGAGGCGTACGTCCACGACCACGGCGAGGCGCCCAGGGTGAGCGGCCGCGAGGAGTGGCTGGAGAACGTGATCAACGGCTATCTCTGAGGCCGGTCACGCGCCGACCCGCTCGGCGAGGTCCCGGACGAGGGGCCCGGCTTCCGTCTCCACCTGGAGAATGGCCCGGTCCTTCTCGCGCAGGAACCCCCGTTCCACCGCCTGGTCGAGGAAGCGCACCAGGGGATCGAAGTAGCCGGCCGTGTTGAGCAGCCCCACCGGCTTGGCATGGAAGCCGAGTTGGGCCCAGGCCAGGGCCTCGAAGAGCTCCTCCAGGGTGCCGTACCCGCCCGGCAGGGCCAGGAAGGCGTCGGACCGGCGCGCCATGATCGCCTTGCGCTCGTGCATGTCGTCGGTCACGATCAACTCGTGCAGCCCGCCGCTGGCCAGCTCCCGCTCCTCGAGGGTGCGGGGGATGACCCCCACGACGCGGCCCCCGGCGGCCAGGGCGGACTCGGCGACGGCCCCCATGAGCCCCACGTTGCCGCCCCCGTAGACCACCCCCATCCCGCGGCGGGCGATGGCCCGGCCCAGCACTCCGGCCTCGCGGAGGTAGGTCTCGCCGAGGCCGGCCTTCGAGCCGCAGTACACGCAGATGCTCCTGGTTGCCACCATCTCTCCCTTCGGCCGTACACTACAGGAATGCCAACCAAGATAGGTGTTCCCGGCCATCTCCTCCGCAGGGCGGAGGCCGCCGCTGCGCTCCAGGGCAAGAGCCTCAGGGCCTTCGTCACGGAGGTTCTCGAGGAGAAGTTGGGACGCGCCGTGGGGAGGGGATCCCGCCGCCGGCTCCGGTTCCCCCTCGTTCCGTCCAGCCGTCCGGGGTCGGTCGACCTGGGCTCCGACGACAGCGGCATCCTGGAGGCGGAGGATACGGGTGCGCCTGGCAGTCGATAGCCTGTGGGTGTGACGAGCAATGACGAGGCGGCCACACAGACAGCGACTGACCCTTGCAGGTAGTGCCAAGGGTCAGTCGGGGCTGGAGGCGAATTCTCTGCTGCGGGTGTGGCTGAACGGCTCGGATCAGGGGGAGGCCTCGACCTCGGGATCGACAGCCTCCTTGGCCTCGCCCCAGCTCCGAGCGGGTTCGCCCGGCAACGCGGCGTCCATCTTTGCGGCGGGGAACGGCCCCGACCCGGAGCGGACGCGGATCATCTCCCCCCCTTCGAGACTGTCGGGGTCACCGATCTCGATCTCCAGGGCACCGTCCGGGAGACCCAGCGGCGCCCGGTCCTGGTTCACGTCGACGGTGACGACCCGATCCCCGCTCCCATCCAGCGTTTCCGTGACCTGGACCAACTCCAACTTGCGCACGCCGTCATCGGCCCCATCGTCCTCGACCACCAGGATGACCCCGTCCTCGGTCTCCACCGCTTCCCTGATCTCGACGGGCTCGCCGTCGATGGTCATGCTGATCCGCTGCAGGAGGCTGCCGGCGACCTCGGCGATCGCCGCCCTCTGGCTGGCGGCCCCGGCCAGCAGGACCGCTGCGGCGGCGAGCGCGGCGGCGAGGGCGCGCGGACGCCAGCGCTGCCGGCGGTGCGGCCCGGAGGTCGAACCCGGAACCCGCGGTGAGCCGTTGCCGGAGAGGACCGGGGCCGCCTCGCGCACAGAACCCACGTCATCGCTCCGGCCCCCGAGGCGGGCGGCCAGGGCCCGGTTGGCGTCCAGGAGCAGGTCCGCGGGATAGCTGGACTCGCGGATCGACCGCCCGGCCGCACTCAACAGGGCCAGGTCTCCTCTGAGCCCGGCGGTCTCCGGGTGGGCACGCAAGTACTCCTCGACCTCCCTGCGCTCGGCCTCGGGCAGCTCGCCGTCGAGGTACTCGATCAGTCTGTCTTGGAACTGGCTGGTGGTGATCATCTGCAGGCCTCCTTCTCGGCGTTTGTCGCTTCGGGGAAGTCGTCGGCTGAGAGCTGCTGGCGGATCTGTCTCGCGGCCTGAAAGGCGGCGGCCCGAGCCGCGCCCTCGGAGCAGTCGAGGATCCGGGCGATCTGCTCGAAGGAGCAGCCTTGGAAGTACCTCAGAACGAAGACCTCTCTGCGGCGCCCGGGCAGGTCCAGGGCGAGGCGCCGGATGGCGTCGACCATCAGCCCTCTCTCGACCGCATCCTCGGACTCCCGGCAGTGAGGTTCCTCCGCCACTTCCGTCCACGGCCGCAGGCGGGCCCGCTGGCGGCTGAAGTCGATGGCGGCATTGATCGCCGTGCGGCACAGCCACGCCTTGGGCTGTTGCAGAGGGCCGGCCTCGCCGGTGGTGACATGGAACTTGACGAACACCTCCTGGTAGAGATCGGCGGTCTCCTCCCGGTTCTGGTTGATCCGCCAGATCAGGCTCATGACCAGGGGACCGTACCTCTCGAGTGCCTGTTCTACGTGCATCCCATCTCCCTGGTGAGGGGGAACGAAGGAATCCCGTTCGGCCACACCCATAGAACGACGCAGGGCACGGTTTGTTACTTCGGCGAAGGGACGATTTCCGCCGGATCCACCCTCGGGAGGTCTCCACGACTCATGAGCTTTCTCTCGTGGGGAACCTGCTATCATTGGAGCATCAGTTGATAGCATGGAGCTACACGAGGTGGTCCGAACACAGATCCAGCTGACCGAAGATCAGGCGCGGCAGGTCAAGCGGATCGCCGCCGAGCAGGGGGTCTCGATGGCGGCGGTGATTCGCCAAGGGGTGGACCTCCTGCTGCACTCGGCGGAGACGGCCGTCAGCGATGACGATCGCGCAACCCGGGCGATCGCGGCGGCCGGCCGGTTCCGTTCCGGGGGCGGCGACGGAGCCGTGGCGCACGACCGCCACCTGCGGGACGCCTACCGCGGGTGATGGTCTTCGTCGACACCTCCGCCCTGTTACGCGGTGCTGGACGCCGATGACGACCAGCATTCGCGGGCCGAGGCCGAGTGGCGCCGCCTGGTGGGAGGCGGCTCCGGCCTTCTGACGACCAGCTATGTCCTGGTGGAGACCACGGCCCTGGTACAGCACCGGCTCGGCATGGTGGCCGTGGGGGTGCTTGAGCAGGAGATCCGGCCCGTCCTTCGGGTCGAGTGGGTCGACGAGGCCCTTCACGCCAGCGGCATGGCCTCGGTGCTCGCCGCCGGCCGCCGGGGGCTCAGCCTCGTGGACTGCGTCAGCTTTGCGGTGATGGCCCGCGCGGGGCTACGCGAGGCCTTCGCTTTCGACGACCACTTCGCCGGGCGGGGCTTCTCGTGCCTCCCGGCGGACCTCCCTCAGGCAGGCTCGACGGCTTCACCCGTGTAGAACGCCGTCGTTCGCCTCGCGGCGGCGCTGGCCTTGCTGCGGCCCCTCAGTTGTCGCGCGGCACCGCCATCATGCGTTCGAGGGAGAGGCGCGCGCCTTCGATGACATCGTCGTCGAGGTCGATCTCGAAGCGCTCCTCGGCCAGCGAGAAGTAGACGTCCTGCAGGCCCGTGACCTTCATGTACGGGCAGTGCAGGCGGCAGCCGATGCAGCCGTCGGCGGGGACGAACTCCTTGCCGGGGTAGCGCTTCCTGAGCTGGTGGATCATCCCCTCTTCGGTGGCGATGATGAAGGTCCGGGCCTCGGGGTACTTGCCGACGGCGTTGAGCATGCCCGTCGTCGAGCAGACCTCGTGGGCGGCCTCGACCACGTCCTGCCGGCACTCGGGGTGGGCGATGATCACCGCCTCGGGGAACTCCTTGCGGGTGCGGTCGACGGTGGCGTGGCGCAGCACGTCGTGGGTCGGGCAGACGCCGTCGTAGGCGACGACCTCCTTCTCGGGCACCTGGTCGGCCACCCAGCGGGCCAGGTTCTTGTCGGGGGTGAACAGGACGCGGTCGGTGTCGAGGCTGCGCACCACGGAGACGGCGTTGGCCGAGGTGCAGCAGATGTCGGACTCGGCCTTCACCTCGGCCGAGGAGTTGACGTAGGTGACCACGGCGTGGTCGGGATAGCGCTCCTTCCACTCGTAGAGGCTCTCGACGGTGATCGAGTCGGAGAGGGCGCAGCCGGCCCCCAGGTGGGGCAGGAAGACGCGCTTGTCCGGGCTGAGGATCTTGGCCGACTCGGCCATGAAGTGGACGCCGCAGAACACGATGATGTCGGCGTCGGTCCGCGACGCCTCCACCGACAGCCCGAGGGAGTCGCCGGTGACGTCGGCCAGGTCCTGGATCGGCGGGATCTGGTAGTTGTGGGCCAGGATCACCGCGTTCTTCTCCACCCGGAGGCGGTCGATCTGCTCGATCAGCTCCTGGTCCGGGATGTGCTCGAAGCGGGTCTGGCCGGCGGGGGGGGCAACCTGGGTCATGGCTCGCTCACCTTCGCCCCCGCGTCGGGGGGGACGGTCTCGGTTCCGTTGGGGAAGACGCGCCAGAACTCCTTGCGGATGAGGCCGGTGATCATGGCGCTCTTGCTGCTTCCGTGGTAGCGGGCGACCGCCTCCAGCATCTGGAAGTCGCGGTCGTGGGCCGAGAAGGTCCGCGGCCGGGAACGGTCGCTCTTGGGCTTTGATGCGGCGGGCATGGATCCTCTGCGGAGGAGGGAGAGGGGCGTAAGATTTATTTAATTCTTCCTTAACTGATGTACACTAAATAGGCCTGGGGCGTCTGTCAAGCCCGTGTGACGGGGATGTGACGCCGCGGAGACGGCCGATGGCGGGGGAGAGGAGCCGCCGCGGAGATCGAGCCGAGGCCGGTTAGAGGCTACAGGGCGCGGATCCGGCGCAGGGCTTCCTCCACGAGGGGACGCTGCTGGAAAGCGGAGAGGCGCACGTAGCCCTCGCCGGCGGCGCCGAACCCGGCCCCCGGGGTGCAGACCACGTGGGCCTCCTGCAGCAGGCGGTCGAAGAAGTCCCAGCTGCCGGCGCCCCCGGGGCAGGCGATCCACAGGTAGGGGGCGTTGTCAGCGCCGAAGACGGTGTAGCCGGCCGCGGTCAGGTCCCGCTTCATGAGCCGGGCGTTCTCCTGGTAGAAGCCGACGAGCTCGCCCACGGCCGCCCTTCCCTCCGGGGTGTAGCAGGCCGCGGCTCCCTTCTGCACCGGGTAGGAGACGCCGTTGTACTTGGTCGACTGGCGCCGGTCCCAGAGCCCGTGGAGGGGCACGGCCTCGCCCGCGGCCGTGTATCCCATCAGCTCGTGGGGCACGACGGTGAAGGCGCAGCGCACGCCGGTGAAGCCCGCCGTCTTGGAGAAGGAGCGCATCTCGACGGCGACCTCCCGGGCGCCGTCGATCTCGTAGATCGAGCGCGGGATCTCCGGGTCGGTGACGTAGGCCTCGTAGGCGGCGTCGAAGAGCAGGACGGCGCCTTCGCGGCGGGCGTACTCGACCCAGGCGGCCAGATCCTGGCGCGTCATCACGGCGCCGGTGGGGTTGTTCGGAGAGCACAGGTAGACGAGGTCCACGTGGCCGTCCGGCAGGGGCGGGCGGAAGCCGTTCTCCGCCGTGCAGGGCAGGTAGACGAGCCCCTCGTACCGCCCCTGGCCGTCGGCGGCGCCGGTGCGGCCGGCCATGACGTTGGAGTCGCAGTAGACGGGGTAGACCGGGTCGGTGAGGGCCACCCGCTGATCCAGGCCGAAGATCTCCTGGATATTGGCCGAGTCGCACTTGGAGCCGTCGGAGAGGAAGATCTCGTCGGCGCCGACGGAGACGCCGCGGGCGTTGTACTCGTGCTCGGCGATCGCCTCGAGGAGGAAGTCGTAGCCGCGGGCCGGGGGGTAGCCGTGGAAGCTCTCGTCGTGGGCCAGCTCCTCGCAGGCCGTCTTCATCGCCTCGGCCACCGGCCGGGGCAGGCCGCGCACGACGTCGCCGATGCCCATGCGGATGATGTCGGCGTCGGGGTTGGCCTCGGCGAAGGCCGTTGTGCGGCGGCCGATCTCGGGGAACAGGTAGCCGGCGGCGAGCTTCAGGTAGTGCTCGTTGAGCAGGGCCATGGTTCTCTTTTCTTCATAGATTTCACGGCTTGTCCGGGTGGGAAGCCCCGGAATTTACGGCAGCGGCACCCCTCTGCAACACGAAGGCCGCGCCCGCCTCCCGGCGCGCCCGGCCCTGACGGAAGATGGAGAATCCGATGGAGAGCGAGGACGGCGGGCGCCCCCGCGACTTCCTGCGCGAGGCGGTGGCGGCGGACACCGCCTCCGGCCGCTACGACGGCCGTGTGGTGACCCGCTTCCCCCCCGAGCCCAATGGCTATCTGCACATTGGCAACGCCAAGGCGATCTGCGTGAACTTCGGCGTCGCCGCCGACTTCGGGGGGCGCTGCAACCTGCGCTTCGACGACACCAACCCGGCGCGCGAGGAGCAGGAGTTCGTCGACGCCCAGATGGAAGACATCCGCTGGCTCGGCTTCGACTGGGGCGAGCGCGAGCTCTACGCCTCCGACTACTTCGAGCAGCTCTACGAGTGGGCCCGCGAGCTGATCCGCAAGGGCCTGGCCTACGTGGACGACCAGTCCGCCGAGGAGATCCGCCTGACCCGCGGCACCCTCACCGAGCCGGGGCGGGACAGCCCGCACCGGGACCGTTCTGTGGAGGAGAACCTCGACCTCTTCGAGCGCATGCGGGCCGGCGAGTTCGCCGATGGCGAGAAGGTCCTGAGGGCCCGCATCGACATGGCCTCCCCGAATCCCGTGCTGCGCGACCCCGTGATGTACCGCATCCTCCGCGACCCCCACCACCGCACCGGCGACCGCTGGTGCATCTATCCCATGTACGACTGGGCCCACGGCCAGAGCGACTCCATCGAGGGCGTCACCCACTCCCTGTGCACCCTGGAGTTCGAGGACAACCGCCCGCTGTACGACTGGTTCATCGAGAAGCTCGGCATCTTCCCGTCGCGGCAGATCGAGTACGCCCGGGGCAACGTCACCTACACGATCACCCACAAGCGCCATTTGAGAGAGCTCATCGAGTCGGGGCGGCTCTCGGGGTGGGACGACCCGCGACTGCCCACCCTCTGCGGCCTGCGCCGCCGCGGCGTGCCGCCCGAGGCGATCCGCCGGTTCTGGAGCGAGGTGGGGGTGGCCAAGCGCGACAACAACATCGACGTGTCGCTGCTGGAGTTCTGCATCCGCGACCACCTCAACAAGGTGGCGCCCCGGGTGATGGGCGTTCTGCGGCCCCTCAAGGTGGTGATCACCAACTATCCGGAGGGGGAGAGCGAACAGCTCGAGGCGGTGAACAACCCGGAGGACGAGTCCGCGGGCACCCGGCCCATCCCCTTCGGGCGGGAGCTGTGGATCGAGGCCGACGACTTCATGGAGGACCCGCCGCGAAGGTTCTTCCGCCTCGCCCCCGGGCGCGAGGTGCGTCTGCGCTACGCCTACTTCATCACCTGCGAGGAGGTCGTCAAGGACGCCGACGGCCACGTCGTCGAGCTGCGCTGCACCTACGACCCGGCCACCCGCGGCGGCGACGCTCCCGACGGCCGCAAGGTGAAGGCCACCCTGCACTGGGTCTCGGCGGCCCACGCCGTCGAGGCCGAGGTGCGGCTCTACGACCGGCTCTTCCGGGTGGAGGACCCCCTCGACGTGGCCGAGGGCGAGGACTGGATGGACAACCTGAACCCCGACTCGCTGGAGGTGCGGCGCAACTGCTGGCTGGAGCCCGGCCTGGGCGCCGCCGCCCCGGGGACGACGGTGCAGTTCGAGCGCCTCGGCTACTTCTGCGCCGACCCGGACTCCACCCCGGCCAGGCCGGTCTTCAACCGCACCGTGACCCTGCGCGACGCCTGGGCCAACATCAGGAAGCGGGGCGGCTGACCCAGTCCCGGGCCCCGGTCCACTCCTTCTCGAGCCGGCGGGTCTTCTTCTTGGAGAGCCCGCCCAGGACCTCGATCGCCTCGAGGATCCGGGCCCGCGTCAGGTCGGCGTCGAGGAGCACCATCGACTCGTAGAGGGGCGGCCCCACGGGCTGTCCCATGAGGGCCGCGTAGAGGGGCCGGGTCAGGTCGCGGATCGGCCAATCGCGGGCGGCGGCGACCTCCTTCAGGGCCGCTTCCACGCCCTCCCGGCCCCAGGGCGCCACCTCCTCCAGGGCCCAGACGACGCACTGCAGCGCCTCGGCCACCTCGACGGGGGTGCGCTTCTTCGGCACCAGGTCCTCCGGGCGCGGCTCCACCCGCCGGGCGAAGAGGAAGGCGCACCGCGGCAGGAAGTCGCCCAGGGTCTCCATGCGCGGCTGCATGAGCGGCACGAGGCTGCCGAAGGCGTCGTCGTTGAGGGCCCACTCCCGCAGGGCGGCGAGCAGCTCCCCCTCGGTCAGGTCCTCGCGGATGTAGCGGCCGTTCAGCCAGCTCAGCTTTTCCAGGTCGAAGACGGACCCGCCCAGGTTGACGCGCTCCAGCTCGAAACGGGAGGCCAGCTGGTCGAGGCCGAACTTCTCCTCGTCGCTGCCGTCGGCGTGTCGGGCCGGGGGATACGCCATGAGGGCGAGGTAGTTGAGGACCGCCGCCGGCAGGTACCCGGCGCGGCGGTAGTAGTCGATCGACGTCGGGTTGCGCCGCTTCGACATCTTGGAGCGGTCGGGGTTGAGCAGCAGCGGCAGGTGGGCGTGGACCGGCGGCTCCCAGCCGAGCCACTCGTAGAGGAGCAGGTGCTTCGGCGTCGAGTTGATCCACTCCTCGCCGCGGATGACGTGGCTGATCCCCATGAGGTGGTCGTCGACGACGACCGCCAGGTGGTAGGTGGGGAAGCCGTCCGACTTGAGCAGGACCTGGTCGTCGAGGCCGGCGAGGTCGAAGCGGATCTCCCCCCGCAGCAGGTCCGGCACCACGAGGGCGCCCTCGCGGGGGACCTTCATGCGGACGACACAGGACTCCCCGGCCGCCCGGCGCCGGCGGCCGTCCCCGGGGTCGGCGTCGCGCTCGGCCTCGTGGGGGGGCGGCTCTCCCGCCTTCTGTCCCTCGGCCCTCCAGGCGGCCAGCTCGGCGGGGGTCGCGAAGGAGTAGTAGGCGTGTCCTGCTTCGACGAGGCCATCGGCGGCCTCCCGGTAGCGGTCGAGGCGCTCGCTCTGCCGGTAGGGGCCCGCGGCGCCGCCCACGATGGGGCCCTCGTCCCAGTCGAGCCCCAGCCAGCGCAGGGCGTCGATGAGGCGGCGCTCGTGGTCGGGGTGGGACCGCGAGCGGTCGGTGTCCTCGATGCGCAGGATCAGCCGGCCGCCGTGGCGGCGGGCGTAGAGGCGGTTGAAGAGGGCGATGTAGGCCGTGCCCAGGTGCGGGGCGCCGGTGGGAGAAGGGGCGACTCGGACGCGAACGTCGGCCATGGCGGGACTCGCGGGAATCGATGTAAGAGGTTATTCCGAAGGGGATGCCAAGATACGGCGACCTCGGGGCGGGGCAACGCCCCGGGCCTCCGCTGAACCTCTGGAGGTTGCGTAATTTCAGATATTTCATAGTTTTACAGACCGTTCCTCCCTCCCAGCCGGCCCTCCTGTTCCGCCGGCGCCCCATCCTCTGACGGACTTCCGTCTACGCTCCGTCCCGCCCCTTGCCAAGGGACGCTCAGAGCGAGAGCACGACCGAGAAGGAATCACATCGCCTTGAAATTCACGGACCTGGACCTCAAGCCCGAGATCCTGTCGGCCCTCGACGAGATGGGCTACCAGGAGATGACCCCCATCCAGGAGAAGGCCATCCCCAAAGTCCTCGGGGGCCGCGACGTGGTCGGCCTCGCCGAGACCGGATCGGGCAAGACCTCGGCCTGCGCCATCCCCCTGGTCCACATGACCGACCCGGATCTCCGGGTCGTGCAGCACCTCGTCCTGGTGCCGACCCGCGAGCTGGCCATGCAGTACGTGCAGGAGATCGACGACGTGGCGCGCCACACCGACGTGGTGCCCTTCGCCGTCTTCGGCGGTTTCGACATCGGCGTGCAGAAGAGCAAGCTCAACCACGGCGTCCACATCCTCGTGGCCACGCCGGGCCGCCTCATCGACCTGATCTGGAACACCCGCATCGACCTGCAGCAGGTGCGCACCGTCGTCCTCGACGAGGCCGACGAGATGCTCGACATGGGCTTCATCGAGGATGTGGACTTCATCCTCGCCTGCCTGCTGCAGGAGCACACGGTGCTGTTGTGGTCGGCGACCATGCCGCCGGCGATCGAGAACCTCACCGCCAAGTACCTCAAGGAGCCGGTCCGGATCGAGCTCAACCGCGACCAGCAGGCCCCCAGCTCGCTGCAGCACCACTTCCTGCACGTGCGCGGCGACCGGGTCGACATGCTCACCGACTTCCTCGCCGGCGAGGAGGGGATCGACCAGGTGATCGTGTTCTGCAACTCGCGCGACAAAGGGGGAGAGCTGTACCGCAAGGTGCGCCGCTCCCTGCGCTCGGTGGAGTACATCCACGGCGGCCTCGACCAGGACCGCCGCATCTCGATCTTCGACCGCTTCAAGGGCCGGGAGATCAAGTACATGATCGCCACCGACGTGGCCGGCCGCGGGCTCGACTTCACCAACGTCAGCCACGTGGTCAACTTCGACTTCCCCTTCAACCCCGAGATCTACGCCCACCGCACCGGCCGCACGGGGCGCATGGGCCGCACCGGCATCGCCCTCACCCTGGTCACCGACCGCGATCTGGGCAACCTCAAGCGCATCGTCCAGTCCCGGGGCATCGAGCCCCAGTGGCGCGGCCACGCGCCCGACCTCAACGCGGTCCGGTCCCGCGGCGGGGGCGGGCGCCGGCGGGGTCGTGGACGCGGCCAGCCCCGGGGTCCATCGGGCCGCCGCCAGGAGCACCACGGGCCGCCGCACCACCGCGAGCACCACCACGGAGGCCGCGGCGCCGGCCGCCCCTCGCGCTAGTCCAACCGCCGCCCTATCTTCGCAAGCGCGGCACTCTCTCCCCGCAAGACAGCTCTCTCCCTCCCCCGGAGGATCGGGTCCCCCCAACGGCGGGCTCGACCCCGCCCGGCCCATTGCCACGCCCGGCGAAGGCCCGCCCCGGCCGCTTCCCCGGGCCGCCTGCGGAACGCCATGACGACGACGCAACCCGACCTGTTCACCCCTGCCAAACGCAAGGCCGCCGCCAACGGCGCCAACGGCTACGACGAGAGCAAGATCAAGACGCTCTCGTCCCTCGAGCACATCCGCCTGCGCACGGGGATGTACATCGGCCGCCTCGGCGACGGCTCCGATCCCGACGACGGCATCTACGTGCTGCTCAAGGAGGTGATCGACAACGCCGTCGACGAGTTCTTGATGGGCCACGGACGCAAGGTGGAGGTCGAGATCGAGGGCGGCGGGGTCCGCGTTCGCGACTACGGCTCCGGCATTCCCCTGGGCAAGCTGGTGGAGTGCGTCTCGGTGATCAACACGGGAGCCAAGTACAACGACGACGTCTACCAGTTCTCGGTGGGCCTCAACGGCGTCGGCACCAAGGCGGTGAACGCCCTCTCGCGGCGCTTCCGGGTGGTCTCCTACCGGGCCGGGAGGTACGCCGAGGCGGTCTTCGAGTCGGGGGAGCTGAAGAAGGAGACGAAGAGGGGATCGGCCGCCGGCGAGCCCGACGGCACCCTGGTGGAGTTCCGGCCCGACCCCGGGATCTTCGACAGCTACGAGTACGACAGCGAGTTCGTCGAGCGGCGGCTGTGGAACTACGCCTGCCTCAACCGCGGGCTCACCCTGGTCCTCAACGGCCGCTCCTTCACCTCGAAGAGGGGGCTCCTCGACCTGCTGCGGCGCGAGGTCGGCGACGCCGAGGAGGGGGTGGCCTACGAGCCCGCCCACTACGCCGGCAAGCATCTCGAGTTCGCCTTCACCCACGTCGACGGCTACGGCGAGACCTACTGGTCCTTCGTCAACGGCCAGTACACATCCGACGGCGGCACCCACCAGTCGGCCTTCCGCGAGGGTCTGCTGAAGGGGGTGAACGAGTTCTACCGCAGGAGCTTCAACGGCGTCGACGTGCGCGAGGGCATCGCCGGCGTCGTGTCGGTGCGCCTGAAGGAGCCGGTCTTCGAGTCGCAGACCAAGAACAAGCTGGGCAACACCGACGTTCGCGGCTGGATGGTGAGCGAGGTGAAGGGGGCGGTGGCCGACTTCCTGCACCGGAACCAGGAGGCGGCCGGGGCCCTCGAGGCGCGCATTCTCAACAACGAGAAGCTGCGCAAGGACCTGAACGCGGTGAAGAAGGAGGCCCGGGAGAACGCGCGCAAGATCTCCATCAAGAACCCGAACCTGCGCGACTGCAAGTACCACCTCGGCCACCGCAAGCACGGCGACGAGTCGACCCTGTTCATCACCGAGGGGCAGTCGGCGGCGGGCTCGATCGTCTCCTCCCGCGACCCCAACACGCAGGCGATCTTCGTCATGACGGGCAAGCCGCAGAACGCCTTCGGCCGCAGCAAGGCCACCGTCTACAAGAACGAGCTGCTCTACAACCTGATGATGGCCCTCGGGGTGGAGGACGGCCTCGACGGCCTGCGCTACAACCGCGTCGTCCTGGCCACCGACGCCGACGTGGACGGCTTCCACATCCGCAACCTCCTCCTCACCTTCTTCCTCACCTGGTTCGAGGAACTGGTGGTGGCCGGCCACGTCTACATCCTCGAGACGCCCCTCTTCCGGGTGCGCAACAAGAAGCAGACCCGCTACTGCTACTCCGAGAACGAGCGGGACCGGGCGCTGCGAGAGGTGAAGGGCGCCGAGGTGACCCGCTTCAAGGGGCTGGGCGAGATCTCGCCGAAGGAGTTCGGGCGGTTCATCGGCGAGGAGATGAAGCTGGTGAAGACGAGCATCGACAAGATGTCGACGGTGCACCAGACGCTGGAGTTCTACATGGGCAAGAACACGCCCGAGCGCCGCGAGTACATCATGGAGCACATGGTCTGAGGGAATAGCGCCGTGGCCCGGATCCGGCAGATCTACGAGAAGAACTTCATCGAGTACTCCTCCTACGCCATCAAGGAGCGGGCCATCCCGCACCTGGAGGACGGGCTCAAGCCGGTGCAGCGGCGCATCCTCCACACCCTCCACGAGATCGACGACGGGCGCTTCCACAAGGTGGCCAACGTGGTGGGCCAGTGCATGCGCTACCACCCCCACGGCGAGGCGTCGATCTTCTCCGCCCTCATCGTGCTGGCCAACAAGGACCTGGCCATCGACAAGCAGGGCAACTTCGGCAACATCCACACCGGCGACATGGCCTCGGCGGCGCGCTACATCGAGTGCCGCCTCACCGACATGGCGCGGCAGGTGATCTTCGATCCCAAGGTGACGGAGTACGTCGACTCGTACGACGGCCGCAACCGCGAGCCGGTGGTGCTGCCGGTGCGCATCCCCCTGCTGCTGGCCCAGGGGGCCGAGGGCATCGCCCCGACGATGGCGACGAAGGTCCTGCCCCACAACCTGATCGAGCTCCTCGAGGCGCAGGTGGCGTTCATGAAGGACGAGCCCTTCCAGGTCCTTCCCGACTTCCCCACCGGCGGCCTGGTGGACGCCTCCGGCTACGACGACGGCAACGGCCGGGTCCTGGTGCGGGCCCGCCTCGACGCCTCCGACGACAAGCGCATCGTCGTCCGCGAGATCCCCTACGGCTGCACCACCGAGACCCTGATCGCCTCGATCGAGGACGCGGCCCGCAAGAACAAGGTCAAGGTCGCCTCCATCCACGACTTCACCGCCGAGAAGGTGGAGATCGAGATCAAGCTGCCCCGCGGGGTCTACGCCGCCGACGTGGTCGACTCCCTCTACGCCTTCACCGACTGCGAGACGTCGATCTCCGTGAGCCTCCTCGTCATCGACGGCGAGCTGCCGCGGATCATGTCGGTCTCCGAGGTCCTGCGCCACAACGTCGACCGCCTCGTGGACGTCCTGCGGGCGCAGCTGCGTGTCGAGGAGGGGGAGGTGGCCGACCGCCTCCACGCCCGCACCCTGGAGCGGATCTTCATCGAGCACCGGATCTACCAGGCCATCGAGGAGGAGCGCACCCAGGAAGGGGTGGAGCGGGCCGTCCTCGAGGGGCTGGCGCCGCACCGGGAGAGCATCGGTCGGGAGGTCACCCCCGAGGACGTGGAGGCCCTGCTGCGCATCCCCATCCGGCGGATCTCCCTCTACGACATGGAGCGCACCGGCCGCGAGATGCGCGAGCTGGCGGCGCGCCTGAAGCAGATCCGCCGCCACCTGAAGGAGATCGTGGCCTACGCCATCGGCTACCTGGAGGACCTGATCGAGCGCTACCGGGAGGACTTCCCCCGGCGCACGGAGATCACCTCCTTCGAGCGGGTCGAGGCCCGCGAGGCCGCCAAGCGCGACCTGCGGCTGTGCTACGACCGGTCCGCCGGCTACCTGGGGCACCAGGTGACGGGCGCCCACGTGGCCGACGTATCCGTCTACGACCGCGTCCTCGTGATCCGCGCCGACGGCACCTGGTCGGTGATCGACGCGCCGGACAAGCTCTTCGTCGGCAAGGGCATGGCCTACGCCGGTCTCCCCGACAAGGAGCAGGTCTTCACCGCCGTCTTCCGCGACGCCAGGGGCGGCACCTGCATCAAGCGCTGCCGCATCGACTCGTACATCCGCAACCGCAGCTATTCCCTGGTGCCCGACGGGGCCAGGCTGCTCAAGCTCACCACCGCCGAGGAGGCCACGGTGCAGCTGGTCTACAAGCCGAAGCCGCGGCTGCGCGTGCTGGAGGAGAGCTTCGCCGTCTCCGACTACCCGGTGCGCGGCCAGCGGGCCGGCGGCATCCGCCTGAGTCCGAAGGAGCTCAAGTCGGTGCGTCTCGGATGAACTGGGACCTCGCCAGCTACTTCCCGAGCTTCGACAGCTCCGAGAGGGACGCCTTCGAGCGCGCCCTGGCCGACGAGCTGCAGGCCCTGCTGCAGCGCGCCTCGGAGCTGCCCACCCTCGGCGCCGACAACGCCGGCGACTGGGAGTCGGTTCTCGTCGACGTGGAGGAGCTGTCCCGCCGTCTGAGCCACCTGGGCTCCTATCTCGGGTGCCTGACCGCCGCCGACGCCGCCGACGAGTCCTACAAGAAGGCGGAGGCCGCCTTCGCCCGCACCGCGGCCGAGGCCGAGAAGCTCGAGGTCGAGCTGCAGCGCGGCCTGAAGCAGGCTTCCGCCGCCGCCGTCGACGGGCTCGCCCGCCGCCCCGCCCTCGACGGCTGCGCCTACCACCTGCGGCGGATGCGCCAGGAGGCCCGGCGGACCATGAGTCCGGCGGAGGAGCGCCTCTCCGCCGATCTCGGCGTCGACGGCATCCACGCCTGGGGGCGCCTCTACGACACGCTCTCGGGCAAGCTCGAGTTCGACATGCCCTGGCCCGACGGCCGCCGCGAGCGCCTGCCCATGGCGCAGAGACGCTCCCTCATGTCGCATCCCGACCGCGCCGTGCGCCGCGCCGCCTTCGAAGGCGGCAACGCCGCCTGGGAGGGGGTTCAGGACGTCGCCGCGGCGGCGATCAACGCCATCTCCGGGACCCGTCTCACCCTCAACCGCCACCGCGGCGTCGACCACTTCCTCGACACCGCCCTGTTCCAGGCGCGCATCACCCGGCGTTCCCTCGAGGCCCTCTTCGAGGCGATCTACGACCGCGCCGAGCTCGCGCGCCGCGTCTTCCGCTTCAAGGCGGAGGCCATGGGCGCCCCCGGCGTCGCCTGGTACGACCTGGAGGCGCCGCTTCCCGCCGCCGGCGAGGAGAAGCACCTCTCGTGGGAGGAGGCGCGCTCGTGGGTGGAGGAGGCCTTCGCCGCCGCCTACCCCGCCCTCGGCGAGTTCACGGCGCAGATGAGCGAGCGCCGCTGGATCGAGTGGGAGCCCCGGCCCGGCAAGCGGCCGGGGGCGTTCTGCACCGGTTCGCTGCTGACCATGGAGCCGCGGGTGTACATGACCTTCAACGGCCGCCTCGGCGATGTGCGCACCCTCGCCCACGAGGCCGGTCACGCCTTCCACCACCACCTCCTGCGTCGGACTCGCCCCTTCCTCCACCACTACCCCATGACCCTGGCCGAGTCGGCCTCCACCTTCGGGGAGATGATCCTCACCGAGGGCGTCCTCTCCGACCCCGCGGTGAGCGACGAGGACAAGCTCCGCGTCCTCGACATGGAGGCCGCCCACGGCGCCGTCTATCTCATGGACATTCCGGTGCGCTTCGAGTTCGAGAAGGCCTTCCACGAGGAGCGCCTGGAGGAGGAGGTCGAGGTCAGCCGCCTGTGCGGGCTCATGGCGCGGACCCAGCGCCGCCTCTTCGGCGACGCCCTGGAGGAGGGCGGCGAGGACCCCCTGTTCTGGGCCTCCAAGCTGCACTTCTACATCACCAGCCTGACCTTCTACAACTTCCCCTACACCTTCGGCTTCCTCCTCAGCCGCGGGCTCTTCGCCCGCTTCCGCGAGGAGGGCGCCGCTTTCCTGCCCCGCTACGAGGAGTTCCTGCGGCGCGCGGGCTCCGACTCGGCCGAGAACGTGGCCCGCGAGTCGATCGGCGCCGACCTGGAGTCGCCCCGGTTCTGGCTGGAGGCGATCGACACCCTCCGGGAGCCGATCGAGCGCATGGAGGAGTTGTGGTCGCGGCAGGCGCCGCGGCCGGGCGGCCGCAGCTGAGGCGGGCCCCCCGCCGGGCCAGGCACGGGGCCGCTCAGTTGGGGGAGAACTCCCCGAGCATCTCGCCGCAGTTGTCGCGCAGCTTCGTCAGGGCGCGGTTGCGCAGCTGGCGCACGCGCTCGCGGGTGACGCCCAGGCAGTCGCCGATCTCCTCGAGGGTCATGGGCTCGGAGCCGCCGAGGCCGAAGTAGGCGCGCACGATCTCGCCCTCGCGCTCGTCGAGCTGACTCAGGCACGAGGACAGGCGGTCGCGCATCTCGGCCTCCTCGAAGCGGGCGTCGGCGCCGGTCTCGGGGGCCGCGTAGACCGACAGCAGGGGCGCCGCCTCGCCGGGGTAGGCGGGGGCGTCGAGGGACAGGTCGTGCTGGCCCACGTCCAGGGCGTTGCGGGTGCGCTCGGCGCTGATGTCGACGCGCTCGGCGATCTCGGCGCTCGTGGGCAAGCGGCCCAGGCTCTGGGCCAGCTGCCCGGCCTCGCGCTCGATCTTCTGGAGGTCGTTGATCTGGCTCATGGGG
Organism: Candidatus Latescibacterota bacterium; assembly: GCA_964291625.2. Classification (GTDB taxonomy): domain Bacteria; phylum Latescibacterota; class UBA2968; order UBA8231; family UBA8231; genus UBA8231. The sequence continues at coordinate 3,581,423 of OZ220089.1, forward strand.
GGCCGCGCCACGCGGCCCTGGAGGGCCAGGGCCTTGAGGATCGCCTGCCGGATCCACCACACCGCGTAGGTGATGAACTTGAACCCCCGGGTCTCGTCGAAGCGCTTCACCGCCTCCAGGAGGCCCACGTTGCCCTCGGAGATCAGCTCGCCGAGGGAGAGGCCGTAGTCCTTGTAGTCGCGGGCGACGCTGACCACGAAGCGCAGGTTGGCCTCGATGATCCGCTGCCGAGCACCTTCGTCCCCCCCGCGCAAGCGGGTGAACAGCTCGACCTCGCGCTCCCGGCTGAGGGGCTCGTTGTCCTTGATCTCGCGCCAGTAGAGCTCGGCGGCGTCGGTGGTGCTCGTGGGCCTGCTGGCGGCCATTCCGCCCTCCGAATCCTCCAGGATCCAAACCTTAACGTGAACGTACCTTAACGTGAACGTAAAGGTAACAATAGAGAGGGCAGCCGCACATTGGCAAGCCCTTCCTGTGGGACGCCTCAACGGGTGTATCGGTTCACTCGGAATCGGGACGCCGCCGCAGGCTCTTCTTCCGGGACTGGTGCATCTTGGCTTCGCGGCGGCGGGCGATCGCCGCCCGTCCCGGCCTCGTGCGCCGCCGCGGGGGGCCGGGAGGACGCAGGGCTTCGGCCATGAGGGCCTGGAAGCGCTCGATGCAGTGGAGGCGGTTGCGGGTCTGGGACCGGTGCCGGGAGGAGGCGACCACCAGCTCGCCGGCGCGGTTGAGGCGGTCTGCCAGCCGGGCCAGGGCGCGTTGGCGCAGCTCGACGGGGAGACGGGGACAGGCCGCCACGTCGAAGCGCAGCTCGACGCGGGTGTTGACCTTGTTCACGTGCTGCCCCCCGGGGCCGGGGCTGCGGCTGAAGGAGAACCGCAGCTCGGAGAGGGGCAGGCGGACGCCCCCCGGAAGGTCGATCCCGTCGCGGCTCTGGAGAGGTTCCATGGGCGGTATCTATACTATCCCGTCATGCCAGCGAAATACAGAGCCGCCATCGTCGGCTGCGGCGGCATTGGACAGGCCCACATGGAGGGCTATGCCCTCGTCGACGGAGTCGAGGTGGTGGCCGTGGCCGATCCCGTGGCCGAGGCCCGGACCCGCTACATCGAGGAGGTCTATCCCCACCTGAACCTGCGGGGCTTCGAGAGCGTGGAGGAGATGCTCGCCGAGGCGAAACCCGACATCGTCAGCGTCTGCACCTGGCACCTGCTGCACCCGGCGCCGACGATCGCCGCCGCCGAGGCCGGCGTCGGAGCGGTGATCTGCGAGAAGCCGATGGCCATCGGCCTCGGCGCCGCCGACCGCATGGTGGAGGCCTGCGAGGCCAGCGGCACGAAGCTCGTGGTCAGCCACCAGCGGCGCTTCACCAAGGGCTGGGAGAAGGCCCGCGACCTGATTCGGCAGGGCGCCGTGGGCGAGCCCCTGATGGTGACCAACAAGGTCGCCGACGGGCTGTCGAACTGGGGGACCCACTCCATCGACGGCTCGCGCTTCGTCCTCGGCGATCCCGACCCCCGGTGGGTGGTGGGCGCCGTCGAGCGCCTCACCGACCGCTACGAGCGCGGCACGGCGATCGAGGACTCGTGCCTGGGGCTGGTCCACTTCGAGGGGGACGTGCAGCTCTTCATCCAGTCCGACCTGATGCGCGAGGGGGCCACGGCCGGCGGCTTTCAGATCCGCGGCACCGAGGGGCTGATGGACGTCAACGAGGGCCGGGTGCGCCTGATGAACGCCGGCGCCGCCGGCTGGCAGGAGATCGATCTCGGCCTCGGGAAGGGTGGCCAGGCGATCGGCGGCGACACCAACGCCGCCCAGGTGCGCGAACTCGTGCAGTGGCTCGAGGGCGAGGTCGACGAGCACCGCGGCTCCGGCGCGCAGGCGCGGGTCACGGTGGAGATCATGATGGGTCTCTACGAGTCGGCCCGGCGCCGGCGGGTGATCCACTTCCCGCTGCAGGAGAAGGAGTACCCCCTGGGTCTCATGATCGAAGCGGGGGAGTTGCCGGTGGAGGCCGAGGGTGGCCGCGACATCCGCGGCTACAAGAGCTGGGAGGGCATCGACCGGGACCGCTACAGGGCCCTGCGCCGCGAGGGAGTGGCCCACGGCGAGGCCATGAGGCGGCTGCACGAGGAGATGGAGGAATAGCATGTACTCGGTTTCCTACGACGGCTCCAACCGCAAGGTCATGTGGCAGGAGATGCTCCGCCACGAGTTCGAGGAGGCGGTGGAGCAGGCGCCGGTGGTGATCGTGCCCGTGGGCTCGGTGGAGCAGCACGGCCCCCACTGCCCCATGGACGTCGACATCTCGGCCCCCTTCCACATGGCCGCCGAGGTGGCGCGGAGGGTGGAGGACTTCCCCGTCATCGTGGCGCCGCCGATCTGGTCGGGGTTCACCCACTACAACATGGGCTTCGCCGGCACCATCTCCCTGGGCCTCGAGACCTTCCAGGCCCTGGTGGCCGACGTCTGCCGCAGCATCCACGCCAACGGCTTCGAGCGCATCGTCACCCTCAACGGCCACGGCGGCAACGCCGCGCCCTGCCGCGCCGTCAGCTGGCAGTTGGCCGAGGAGGACGTCTTCACCCTCAGCTTCAGCTGGTGGGACGCCGTCGAGGCCGAGATGCGGGAGTGGAGCGCCACCGACGAGCTGGTTGGTCACGGCGGCGAGTGGGAGACGGCGGTGCAGCTGCACCTGCGGGCCCACATGGTCGACATGAGCCGCGCCGCCGCCGACAACTCCCTGACGGCCCCCTTCGAGGAGCTGCCCTTCGCCGTCTTCGCCGAGCGCCGCCGCGACACCGCCGGGGGCACCGGCATCATGGGCGACGCCCTGGCCGCCTCGGCGGAGAAGGGCCGGCGGATCTACGAGCTGGCCTGCGAGCGGCTGGAGGCGCTGGCCCGCCGCTACCACGAGCTGCCGGTCCGCCACTACCGCGACTTCGGCAGCTTCTGCCGCTAGGCGCTCCGAGCGCCCGCCCCCCCGGGCTCCCCGCGCCGGAACAGGACACCGAGCAGCACCCAGAAGGCCCCCGCCGTGGCGGGCAGGTGCAGCGGGTAGCTCACCAGCCCGTGGACCATGACCGCGGCGCATCCGCCGAGGGCCGCCCAGGTCACCGGATCCCCCGAGCGCCAGGCGGGTCCGAGGGCGCCCAGGCCGCCCGCGGCGAGCAGGACGACCAGCGGCAGCAGGCCCGCCAGGCCCGACTCGGCGGCCGTCTGCAGCAGCTCGTTGTGGGCGTGGCGGGGCAGGCCCCCCCTCACCGTGGCCAGCAGCCGCGTCTCGGCCTCGTCCGCCAGGGCGCCCGCCGTCCGGAACTGCCCGGGTCCGGCGCCGAGCCAGGGGTCGGCGGCGAACATGCGCCAGGCGAGGCTCCGGAGCACCCGCCGGTGCACCAGGGTGGCGTCCCGGTCGGCCTCATCCCCGGCCACGTTCAGCATCGCCTGCAGCCGCTGGCCGACCGAGGTCTCTCCCAGGCGGTTGCTCATGACCGGCTCGTGGCGGAGCAGCAGCGCCAGCCCCGCCGCGCCGAGCAGCAGCGGCAGCCATCCCAGGGGCCGCGCCCGGAGCCGGCGCAGCCGCGCGCCACGGACGTAGCCGGCGAAGACCACGGTGGTCCCCGCCAGACAGCCGGCCAGCGCCCCGCGGCTGCCCGCCAGCAGCAGGATCCCGAGGATCAGCAGGACCGCCAGCCCCAGGCCCAGGGCCGGCCGCCAGCGGACCCCGCCCGGGGAGCTGCCCGCGCCAAGGCCGGCGGTCAGCAGCAGCGGCAGGGCCGCGGCCAGGAAGCCGGCGAGGTGGTTGGGGTTGGCGAAGGGCCCCACCACGCGGTCGGGAAAGAAGTCGGCCCGGGGGACCGGGTCCCAACCGGCGTGCTGGGCGGCGGCGTGCAGGGAGGCCGCCACGGCGCCGGCGCCGATGCCGGCCATGGCGACCGCGGCGTCGGGCCCGCGCCGGAGCTGCCAGCCCACGAAGAGGGCCGCCGTCCCCAGCAGGGGGGGCAGCAGGGAGGCCGGCTCGGAGGATCCGCCCAGGGCGAAGCTGATCACCAGGCCGGAGAGCCAGGCGGCGGCGGGCCACAGCAGGCGGCGCGGAGGCCGTTCCGGGCAGCGGCGGAGCAGCCCCGCTGCGAGGAGGACCGCCGTCGCCGTCAACCCGGCGGCCAGGGGTCCGCGGGAGCCTGCCGCGGGGGGCAGGAGGGCGACGATTGCCAGGCAGAACGCGGCCCAGCGGGCGAGGCCGGAGGCCTGTCTCCATCGTTGACGGAGAGAGGCATGTTCCCTAGCTTCCAAAGCTCACCTGCCGCATCGGCCCTCCCGCCGGCGGCCCCTCCACGCCGCACAGGAGCCAAGCGCCATCGCCCGGGTCAATCGCAAAGAGTTCACGGCCAAGCTTAAGCCCGAAGAGATCGACTACAAGCGGCTCGACGTGCTGTCCCGCTTCCTCACTCCCTTCGGCAAGATCGAGCCGGCCCGCCGTACCGGCGCCACCCGCTCCCAGCAGACCAGGATCGTGCGCGCCATCAAGCGGGCCCGCTATCTCGGGCTGCTGCCCTACAGCATCAACGATACGCGTTAGCCCCTCTTTTCACCCGTGCCCGGGTCCGCTATCGGACTGATCGAGACCCGCGGCCTGGTCGGCGTCATCGAAGCCGCCGATACCGCGGCCAAGGCGGCCGATGTCCGCCTGCTCGGGTTCGAACGCATCGGCGGCGGTTTCGTTTCCCTCAGCTTCCGGGGCGACACGGCGTCGGTGACCACCGCCGTCGAGGCCGCCCGCGCCGCGGCCGACCGTGTCGGTGAGGTCGTCAGCGCCCACGTCATCCCGTCGCCGCGGATCGACGTGGAGTCCCTGGCCCCGAGGGCCCCGGCCCCCCGGCCCGAAGGGGACGCGCCGGAGCCGGCGGAGCTTCCCCAGGATCTCGACGCGGTGCCGGTCAGCCGGCTGCGGCGGCTGGCCCGCCAGACCGCCGGTGTCGGCCTGAAGGGCCGGCAGGTATCGCGCGCCAACAAGGAGCAGCTGATCGAGGCGTTGCGCCAGGCCCTCGGCGCCCCCGGATCGGCGGGAGAGTGAGCATGGACAGGACGTGGGATTCCATCAAGCGCGGGTTCCAGGGCGGCGCCGCCGCCGCCGCCAACAAGGCCGGCAAGCTGACCCGCATCGGGCGGGCGCGGCTCGACGTGGCCGCCGCACGGACGCGCCTGTCGCGCCTCTACACCGAGCTGGGGCAGAAGGTCTTCCGGCTTCTGGAGGAGGGCCGGGGCGCGGAGCTGAGCAGCGAGCACGGGGTCCGCGAGCTGCGCCAGCGCATCCGCGAGGCCGCGGCGGCGCAGCGCGACGCCGAGGCCGCGTACGAGCGCGTGCGCCGCGGCGAGCAGGAGGCCGAGGAAACCCCGCCGCCGGACGAAGGCCCGGAGGCGCCCGAGTCTCCCTCCAGGGCGGAGTAGCCGCGCCGGCCTCGCCGGCCGGTCCGGTCCCGCGGATTCAGCCTTCGGATCCCCCCCCGCCCGTGAGCAAGTGCCGGCGGGGACCACCCGACCCTCGCCGCCGCGCAAGTCCCCTTCGGGCCCGCCACAGCGCCCGCCGGAGCCGGCCGGGGGCTGGCTCCGGAGCCAGACTCGGCCCCCCTCGGGCGGGCTCAGCCGCGGACCCACCCCTTGTCGTCCCGGTTCCCGGCGCGCCCGCCGCACCGTGCCCAGGCGGGCGGCTCACGGCTGACCGGCGGTCAGCGGCCCAGCTCGCGGAAGAAGCGCACCGCGTTCCCCCAGAAGTGGTCCTCGATCTCGGACCGCGTCAGCCCCAGCATCTCCGCCACCTGCCGCTCCTGGCGCAACTGCTCGTAGATCACCCACGTGGCCTCCGGATCGCAGTGGGGCAGGGCGGGGTCTCCGCCGTGGAAGTGCCAGGCGCCGGCGTAGGTGATGTACTTCCCGCGGCCGCATCCGGCGACGACGTTGTCGGAGCCGTACATCACCCGGCGGCGGTCCTCGTGCTTCATCAGCAGGTAGTGGGCGTACACGTCGTTCACCGCCGAGGTGTCGTACCAGATCCCCGGCAGCCCCTTGAGGAAATGGATCGCCTCCTCCAGGAAGACGGCGTTGAAGCCGCGGGCGCAGTGGGCGAGGATCCAGCGGACGCCGGGGTAGACGCGGGTGTAGCGCTCGAGGTCGGCCAGGTTCTCGAAGTCGGCGGGCCCGGCCCGCTTCGACAGGTGCATGGTCACCGCCAGGCGCCGCTGGTGGGCCACCTCGATGAGCGGCTCGGGCAGGAAGTCCCGGATCGGCGCCTCCGCCGGGTCGGGGGCGAAGGTCCGGTAGGGCTTGAGGCCGACGAAGCCGTGGCGCTCCACCATGGCGTCCACGTACTCGGGGCTCATGGCGGGGGTGACCATCATGTTGACGCCCGAGCGCGGGTCGGCGGCCATCTCGGCCGCCATCCACTCGTTGTGCCCGTGGGCGTCCATGCCGACGATCGGCGTGGCCAGCACGAGGTAGTGGATCTCCCGCCCCGGGTACAGGGCCTCGGCCCAGGCCAGGTGGTCCCGGTAGTCGATCTCCCGCCGCAGACCGCTCATCTCCGAGTCGCCGGCGTGGGCCTCCGACCACATGTGCACGTGCATGTCGTAGAGCCGCCCCGGGACGTAGTCCTCCAGCTCCCCCTCCCAGATCCGGCGGTCGATGTCGCGGTGGTCGATGACGGTCATTCGATTCCTCTCCTGGTGAGCGACGTAGTTTAGGGGCCGAACCGCCGCAAACCCAACCCGGGAGTTCCGCCCATGCATCACCGCCTCGGCCGCGACCGCATCGCCTACCGCTTCGACAAGGCCCTGGAGCCGGTCCTCGAGATCGACCCCGGCGACCGCGTCACCTTCGAGACCTTCGACGCCCGCACCGGCACCATCCGCTCCGACGAGGACCTCCTCGACCGGCCCCACCCGGCGGGCGCGAACCCGGCCACCGGCCCGGTCCTCGTGCGCGGCGCCGAGCCCGGGGACGGCCTGTGCGTCGAGATCGAGAGCATCGACCTGGCCGATGCCGGCTTCCTGGCGGTGAAGAAGGGGGAGGGGCTGCTGGCCGAGCGCGCCGGCCGCTACGCCACCCGCATCGTCCCCGTCTCGGACGGCGTGGCCCGCTTCGGCGATCTGCGCTTCCCGGTCCATCCGATGGTCGGCGTCGTCGGCACGGCGCCGGCGGGGGAGCCGGTGTCGACCAGCTTCGCCGGACCCCACGGCGGCAACATGGACAACAAGCACGTCGGCCCCGGGGCACGGGTGCACCTGCCCGTGGCCGTTCCCGGCGCCCTCCTCGGCCTCGGGGACGTGCACGCCGCCATGGGCGACGGCGAGATCACCTTCATCGGCCTGGAGATCTGCGCCGAGGTCACGGTGCGGGTAGACCTGGTGAAGGGGGCGGAGACGAAGCGGCCCCTGGTGGAGACCGCCGACCACTGGATCACCACCGGGGAGGGCGACAGCCTGGCCGCCGCGGCAAGGCTCGCGGCCGGGGAGATGGTGGATCTCATGCAGCAGCGGCTCGGTCTCGGCTTCGAGGACGCCTACATGCTCTCCAGCGCCGTGGTGGACGTGCAGATCTGCCAGTGCTGCGAGCCGGGGGCCTTCCCGGTGACGACGCGGGCGGTGGTGTCGAAGGAGGTCGTGCCCTGAGCGCGGCTTAGCGGGTGAAGACGGTGCCGCGCACGTACTCGCCGTCGTCGGAGGCCAGGAAGGCCAGCACTCTGGCGACGCCAGCCGGATCCCCCAGGGAGCGCCGCGCCGCGGCCACGGCGGCCTCGGGGTCATCCCCCCGGGCCTCGGCGCCCTGGGCGATGTTGAGCAGCTTCAGGGGCGTGGCGATGCCGCCGGGGCAGATCACGTGGACGCGGGTGCCGTCCGGCCCCAGGTCGCTCTCGAAGTTGTACTGCATGCCGTGCATGCCCGCCTTGCTGGCGGCGTAGGCGTAGGAGGAGGAGGCGCCGCGCACGCCGGCGCCGGAGGAGACCAGGAGCAGCACCGAACGTCCCGCGGCCCTCAGCAGGGGGGCGGCGGAACGGACCGTCAGGTAGGTGCCCTTGAGGTTGGTGTCGATGGTGGCGTCCCACTCCTCCTCGGGCAGATCGGAGATGCTCCGGTAGGCGCCGTCGAGCACGCCGGCGCTGCACAGGAGCACGTCGACGCGGCCGTGGCGGGCGCCGATCTCGCCGAAGACGCCGGCCGCCTGCTCGTGGGAGCGCACGTCGAGGGGGTGGAACTCGGCCCGCCCCCCGGCGGCGTCGACCCGTTGCACGGTGGCCCGGCCCTCCGACTCGTTGTGGTCGAGGATCACGCTCAGCGCGCCCTCGGCGGCGAAGCGCTCGGCGGCGGCGCCCCCGATGCCCGTGGCCCCCCCGGTAACCACGGCGACGCGGCCCTCCAGCCTACCCATCGGCGCTCCCGGGAACCAGGCCCGGCAGGCCGCGGACGAAGGCTGCCACCGCCTCGCCGAGGAGCCGGCTGCCCTCGTCGGTGAAGTGGACGCCGTCGTCGCGCAGCAGCCGCCCCCGGCCGGCGGATTCGATCACGGCGAAGAGGTCGTTCACGGGCACCCCCGCGGCCTCGGCGGCTTCGAGGGCGGCCTCGTTGTAGGCGTCGACGTCGGCCTCGAAGCGGTCGAAGCTCTTGTTGCGGTGGTGGAGGACCTCGTCCACGGGGGTGATCGTGGCCCACACGGGGCGGATGCCGGCGGCCTGCACGCGCTCGAAGATGCGGGCCACGTTGCTCCCGTACTCCTCCAGCGGCACCCGCGCCAGGCCGGAGTCGAAGTCCTTCGCCAGGTCGTGGAGGCCGCAGTTGAGGTGGGCCACGACCGGGGGGCGGTCCAGCACCCACTCGTCGAGGTGCTCCAGCACCTTGCGGGAGGGCCCGCCGTTGGGCTCCGGCGAGCGGACGCGGATCCCCGGTTCCAGCTCGCGGCGCACCGTCTCCTGGTAACCCATGCGGATCGAGTCGCCGATGAGGGCGAGTTCCATGGTCATGGTGAGCCCGCGCTCAGCGGCGCGGTTTCCACTCTTCGTGGTACTCCCACTGCACCACCAACTGCAGCGCCTCCAGCTCGCGGGTGCGCTCCTGCAGGGCGCTGCGGATGACGTCGCCGATGGAGAGGAGTCCGATGAACTCGCCGGCCCGATCGATGAGCAAGTGGCGCAGCCGCAGGCCGAGGAACTTGTCCATCAGCTCGTAGGCGTTGTCCGTGTGGGGGGCGAACTTCAGCCCCCGCGTCATGTAGTCGCCGATGCGGGCCGTCCCCGGGTCGAAGGAGGGATCGATGGTGTTGCGCATGAGGTCCCGCTCCGTGTAGATGCCCACCGGGCGGGTTCCCTCCGCCACCAGGGTGGACCCGACCTTGTTCTCCACCATGAGGCGCAGCGCCTCCAGAATGGTGGCGTCCTCTCCTACCGAGTAGAGCTCACCGCCCTTCTCCCGCAGGATCTGCTCGGCGGTCTTCACGTCCTGGGCCATGACAGGCTCCCTTCCGGCGCGGGTCGCGCCTGACGAGGGCGGGTCGGTGGAACGACCCGAAACCGCTGCAAGGACCGCTCCGGGGCCGGTCCGGCCCCGGGGGGCGCGCAAGATACGAACTGGGCGGGCCGGCTCCTACCGGGTGATTCCGTCAGACGTTGCGCAGCAGGATCAGGCTGTGGTGGTCGCGCCGCAGGTCGAACTGGGCGCCGAGGAGGTCGGCGAAGGGGCTGGAGGCGGCGGGTCCGCCGTCGATCGTCTCGATCTCCAGCTGGCGCACCGGCTGGCGGGCCCGGGTGAGGAGGTGATCGAGGGGCGCCAGGTACTCGGGGAGGCGCGGATCGTCGGGGGGGACGTGGAATACCAGCCGCCGGCCGTTTCGCCGGGACTCCAGCACCAGCCGCGGCCCGTGGTAGACGAGATGGGTCCCCGCCACCCGGGGGGGCAGGGAGGATCGCAGGCCGTCCAGCCCGAGGCCGCAGGCGGAGGCCGGATCGGCCGCGGAGAGCCAGAACACGGCGTCCTCGGGCAGGCCTCGCGAGAGCAGGCGGAAGGCCCGGTGGCTGGCGAACTGCGGCCCCGGCACGCCCTCGAAGAAGTGGCCGGCCAGGATCTCGCCGGAGAGCTCCATGAGCCGCAGGGCGCGGAAGAGCCCCTTCCAGCGCAGGGCGGGCAGCTCCCGCTGCAGCAGCTCCCGGAAGAGGACGCCGTAGCGGTCGAGGAGGAGGCGCACGCGGTCCTTGTTGCGCTCCTCCTTCTCCAGCGGGTCCCCCGGCGGCGCCGGTTGCGGCAGCGGCTGCCAGCTTCCGGGGTAGACGGTGGACCCCCGCCAGCGCCCGGCGGCCCGGCGGGAGAGGCGGGCCCCGCGGGGACCCCGGTGGAGTCCGCCGGCGGGCCGGGAGCCCTCCGGGGCGGCGGGCGCCTCGGGCGGCTGGAAGCCGGTGTCCAGGCCGCGGCGCACGGCGGCGAAGGAGTCGTTGCCGACGCGGCCGGACCAGGCGCCCTGCCACAGGGCCGCGGCCAGGGCGGGAGCGTCGAGGCCGGCCAGCTCCTGGAGGGTGGAGAAGTCGTAGCGGCCGTGGGGGTCGGGGAAGAGGGAGGCGGCGCCGTTCCCGGAGCCGTCCGGCTCCTCCTCCTCGGCGGCGGGTCCGGCGAGCAGGTCGAGGTCGTGCTCGAAGCAGAAGGTCAGGCGCTCGCGGCCGCAGCCGACCCAGCGCAGCCCGCTCTCCTGCAGGACCCCGTCGAGGAGCGGCGTCTGGTAGGAGCGCATGCGCGCCGGCAGGATCTCGGTCTCCCACAGGCCGGCGGGGGCGCCGCAGCCGAGGAGGGGCTCGAGGCGGCGGCGCAACGCCTCGGGCGTGTCCCCCGGCTCGTGGAGGCCGTGGAAGACGGCCAGGAACAGGGGCAGCTGGTCCACCGGCAGGGCCTGGAAGGCCGGCGTCGCGTCGGCCCGGGCCATGCGCAGCAGGGACTCCAGGTTCTCCGCCTCGCAGACCTGGTCCTCGCCCTCGCCCTCGACCAGCGCCCCAATGACCACCGCCTGCTCGCCGGCCAGATCGTCGAGAACGGACGCCAGCAGCGGGTCCCCGAGGCCGAGGCTCCCCGCCAACTGGCCGCGGTCCACGGGGCCGTAGTACGACAGCCAGGAGGCCACGGCGGCCTCGAGGGGAGGCTCGTCCCGCGCTCCGGTGCCGTCCCCGGCGGTGCCGATTGCCGAAGCCGGGTCCTCCCGGGCTTCGTCCTCGGGCCCGACGCCGCCGCCGGCTTCATTCAGGCCCGGCTCCTCCCGTACAACCTCCGCGTCCGCAGCGGCTCGGGCGGCGACCTCCCGGCTCGGCACCTCCGGCCCCTCTTCCGCGTTCCCGCCGCCGCCGGCCTCGATCTCCAGGCCCGTGGCCCCGGGCCCCTCCTCTGCGTCCCCGCGAGCGCGGCCGTTCCCGGGCTCCACGCCCGGCCCCTCCTCCGCGTGCCCGCGAGCGCCGCCGTTCCCGGGCTCCACGCCCGGCTCCTCCCGCCCCTCCTCCGCGTCCGCAGCGGCTCGGGTGGCGACCTCCGGGCTCGGCACCTCCGGTCCTTCTGGCGCGTCCCCGCCGAGGCCCGGGGCGGCCTTGACCTCCACGGTCGCGCCGTCCAGCGTCCTCACCCGCGCCTCCGGCCACCAGGGGAATACGGCCAGCCGCTCCAGGGCCTGGCGCGCAACGGCCACCGGACCGGCCAGGGCCTCGGCCTCGATGCGCACGATCCGCCCCCGCCAGGCGCCCTCCTCGATCCATCCCTCCTCCCCGGCCTCGGCCGAGTCCCGCGCCGCGGCGGCGAGCAGGGCCTCCCACTCCTTCCACGGGACCAGCAGCCGCTCGTCCACCCAGTCGACCAGCTCGCGCGACTCGGACGGGGCGTACCCCGGGTGCAGGCGCTGGCGCTTCTCCTCGAAGCGCCGCACCACGTGGGCCGGGAGGGTGGGCCGCAGGTCGGGGGTGAAGACGACCTCGCGCAGCAGGTCGGAGCGCAGCTCGGAGGTCTGGCGGCCGGCGGCGGCGTCGCCGGCGTACATGTACTCGTTGACCTGTCCCCAGGCGACGGAGCGGGAGAACGGGCTCGGGCGGCTGGTGCGGCACTCCGACCACTCGATGGCGCCGGACTCCAGCTCGGAGAGGACGAGGCGCAGGGCGGGCAGGTCGAAGCCGTCCTGGAGGCAGGTGCGCCAGGCCTCGACGAGGATGGGGAAGTCCTCGTAGCGCATGACCGTGTCGAGGAGCCGCTGCGAGCGCAGACGGCTGAGCCACAGGGGCATGCGCTCGGTCAGACTGCGCCGGGTCAGGAGCAGGGAGCGCTGGGCGCACTCGCGGAAGCGGGCCCCGAAGTAGCCGGAGGCCTCGAGCCGCTGGCGCAGCAGCTCCTCGACGCGGCCCGAGGTGACCAGGCTGAGGATCTCCTCGGAGCCGGTCTCGGCGGGCAGGACGAGGACGATGCAGTCGTTGGAGGGATAGACCTCGATGCGGCCGCCGAAGCGCTCCTCCCAGGCGGCGTCGAGGGCCATGGAGAAAGGCTGGTTGACGCACCCGCCCCAGAACGTGTGCAGCACCACCTGGCTGCCCATGTACCCGCCCGGGGCCGAGGCGACGTGCTCCACCAGCAGGTGGTGGCGGTGGGGCAGGGGGGCGCCGGTGGCCTCGCGCTGGCGCCGCAGGAAGTCGAGGAGCTGGCCGGCGGCGGTCTCGTCCATGTGATGCCGCTCGGTGAGCCGCTCCCGGAAGGCGGGGCTCTCGAGGGAGGCCTCGGCGTCCTCGAGGAAGCCGCCGATGGCGTTGGAGAAGTGGAAGTCGCGGTTGGCGCCCTCCCCCTTCCAGAAGGGCAGGTCCACGGTGCGGGCCGGCGCCGGGCTCACGAGGACGTCGTTGTGGGTGATCTTGCGGATCGTCCAGTTCTGGGTGCCCAGGGTGAAGGACTGCCCCTCGGACGACTCCCACACGAACTCCTCGTCCAGCTCGCCCAGCTTCGCGCCCGAGTCCTCCAGGCGCAGGTTGAAAAGGCCGCGGTCGGGGATCGTCCCGCCCGACATGTAGAGCTGGCTCATCGCCCCCCGGCGCGCCGCCACCGTGTTGTCCAGGCGGTCCACCGTGAGGCGCGGCCTCAGGTCGCGCACGCGGCTGCCGGCGTAGCGGCCGGCGAGCATGTCGACGACCAGGTCGAACTGCCGGCGGGCCAGGTGGCGGTAGGGGAAGCTGGCGCGGACCTCGTCGTAGAGCTCGTCGAGGTCCCAGCTCTCGGTGCCGGCCATGGAGACGAGCACCTGGGCGAGGACGTCGAGGGCGGCGGTGACGGGGTGGATCTCCTCGATGTCGTGGGCGTCGATCTGCGCTGCCAGGACCGCCGCCTCGAGGAAGTCGTGGCCGTGGGTGGGATAGAGGGTGGCCTTGCTCACCTCGCCGACCTGGTGGCCGGCGCGGCCGGCGCGCTGCACGGCGGAGGAGACCGAGGGCGGCGACTGCACGAGGACGACCTCGTCGAGGGCGCCGATGTCGATGCCCATCTCCAGGGAGTTGGTGGCCACGATCGCCTTGAGCCCGCCCTCCTTCAGGCGGCGCTCCACGACCTCGCGGATCTCGCGCGACAGGGAGCCGTGATGGGCATAGGCCAGGGGCTGCTCGCGGCCGTCGTTGAGGAAGCGGGTGATCTTCTCGCACAGGCGGCGGGCGTTGACGAAGAGCAGGGTCGAGCGGTTGCCGGCGATGATCTCCTCGAAGGCCTCGGCCATGGCCGGCCAGATCGAGTCGTCCTGGTTCTCCCCCTCCGCGTCGGCGGCCTCGGGGTAGCGCACGGAGACGTCGTAGCGCTTGGACGCCGCCGAGCGCAGGACCGCCACCGGCCGCGGCTCGTAGCGGGCGCCGCCCCGCCCCGGCAGCCGCCGGAAGCCGCCGACGAAGGCCGCCACCCGGTCGAGGGGCCGCACCGTCGCCGACAGGGAGATCCGCTGGAACTCCCCCGACAGCCGCACCAGGCGGTCGACGGCGGTGATCAGGTGGACGCCGCGCTTGCTGCCGACGACGGCGTGGATCTCGTCGAGGATGACGCACCGCAGGCCGGTGAGCAGGCCGCGCCCCCCTGGGAGGAGAGCAGCAGGTTCAGCGACTCCGGGGTGGTGATGAGGATCTCCGGCGGCTGGCGCAGCATGCGGCGCCGGTCCTCCTGGGGCGTGTCCCCGGAGCGGGTGAGGGCGCGGATCGCGGGGAAGGGCTCGCCGGCGGCCTGGAAGCGCTGCTGCAGCTCCTCCAGCGGCCCCAGGAGGTTGCGCTGGATGTCGTTGTTGAGCGCCTTCAGGGGCGAGACGTAGAGGACGCTGGTGGCGCCCTCGGGCCAGTCGCCGCGGACCAGCCGGTCGAGGGCCCAGAGGAAGGCGGTGAGGGTTTTGCCGGAGCCGGTGGGCGCGGTGACCAGCAGGTGCTCGCCGGCGGCGATGCGCGGCCAGGCGGCGGCCTGCACGTCAGTCGGCTCGCCGACGCGCTCGGCGAACCAGCGGCGCACCAGGGGGTGGAACAGCTCGAGGGCTTCCTTCGCCCCCGGGGGCGCGGCGCCGCTCACGGGGCCGCCAGGCGCGCCGCCTCGACGACGGCGCGGAACTCGTCGATGCCGGTGCCCACGCCCCGCACCCAGCGGTTGATCCACTCCTTCATGGCCACGGTGACCACGTGCTCCCGCTCCGGCTTCCCCTTCTCCCACGGGGCCACCGGCCACACGGCGTGGCCCTGCTTGTCGCAGAGCTGGTGGCGGCGGTCGTTCAGCCTCAGGCGCAGGCGCCGGCCGTCCAGCCACTGCGGGGTCAGGCGCGGCTGGAAGGTGGCGGCGCCGGTGCCGTCGTGGCACTCGAAGAGCCAGGCCTCGACGTCGCAGCCGGGCAGGGCCAGCGGCTCCCGGAGGCGCGCCCGGTGCAGGAAGCGGGAGTCGAACACGGTCATCTCGAAGCGCATCCGCGGCGCCTGCCGCAGTCCCAGCTGGTGGGCGAAGGCGCCGCCGTACCCGGGCACGCAGCCCTCGAAGGACTCGCCCCACAGCTCGGAGGTCGCCGCGGCCGGGTCGAGGGCCAGACCGTGGCGTCGCAGGTGCGCCAGGATCTCCTCCCTCAGCCTCCGGTAGTACTCGTCCAGACCGCCGCTCTCGGGGAAGGGGCTCCGCAGTTGCAGGGCGCCGCCCTCGCCGAGGGACTCGGCCGCCGCGTCGCGCAGGTACCCCGGCCCCCCGAGCTGCACGAAGAGCGCGCCCCCGCCCCGTCCGGCGAGATCGGCCAGCCAGCGCGCCTTCACCTCCTTCTCCCTCTCGAGGAAGAGCTGCATCCCCTCCCGCCGGATGCGCTCCGCCTCGATCGGCTCGTAGCAGCACGGGTGGATGAGGAAGATCAGATGCTCCACGGGCGCGGGCATGGTCCTCACATCCTATTGCCAGGATCGAACCGCCGCCACAGGTTGAGGCCCATGTCGACGACGCTCGTGCCCGCGCCCACGTCGGTGCTGCGCCTCGGCCACGCCCAGGGCGACATCACCCCGCCCGCGGGCATCTACCACCGCATGTGGGGCGCCGCCCGCCACGACCGCGCCACCGGCGTCCACCGGCCGCTGCTGGCGGACGTCCTCGTCCTCGAGCCCTTGGACCGGCCGGAGGAGCGCCTGGTGCGCGTGCAGCTCGACCACGTGCTGCTCGAGGACGGACAGACCGACGCGGCGGTGGCCGGCCTGGTGAAAGCCGCCGGCGTCGACCGCGACCGCGTCCACGTCACCTTCTCCCACACCCACGCCGCCGGGTTCCTCACGCGCGACCGTATCCCCCTGCCCGGAGGGGAGCACATCGAGCCCTACCTCGCCGGGCTCGGAGAAACCCTCGCCTCCCTCGCCCGGGCCGCCGTGGAGGACCTGGACGAGGCCGTGGTCACCTACGCCGAGGGCCGCTGCACCATGGCCGCCAACCGCGACTACCACGACGAGGAGCGCCGCCTCCGGGTCACCGGCTTCAACCCCGACGAGGCCGCCGACGACCTGGTGGTGACGGCGCGGGTCACCGCCCCCGACGGCACGCCCCGCCTGCACCTCGTGCACTACGCCTGCCACCCCACGACCCTGTCGTGGGACAACAGCCTCCTGAGCCCGGACTTCGTCGGCGCCGCCCGCGAGGTGGTGAGCGACCACACGGGCACGCCCTGCGTCTACTTCCAGGGCCCGTGCGGCGAGCTGGGCCCCCGGGACGGATTCACGGGCGACACCGAGGTGGCCGACCGCAACGGCCGGCAGCTGGGCTTCGCCGCCCTGTCGGCCCTCGTCGGCCTGGGTCCGGCGGGACACGACTTCGCCTACCAGGGTCCGGTGCTCTCCGGCGCCACCATCGGCACCTGGGCGTGGACTCCCTTCGAGGACCCCCGCGCCGAGTCGGTGCGCCGCTGGTCCGGCGGAAACCACCAGGTCGACCTGCCCCTCAAGCCGCTGCCCGACGCAGATCAGCTTCGGTCGGATCTCGACCGCCACACGGGGGAGCAGGCTCGCGCCGACGCCGCCGGCGACACCCTGGCGGCCCGGGATGCCGGCGCGCGCGCCGAGCGCTGCCGCCGCTGGCTGCGGAGGCTGGCCGAGCTGCCCCCGGGGGACCGCTGTCCCTACCGGTTCTCGTTCCACGAGATGGGGGACGCCCTCTGGATCACCTGCGCCGCCGAGCCCTACAGCGTGCTGGCCGCGGAACTGCGGCGGCGGTTCCCCGAGCGGCCGGTGCTGATCTCGCCGGTGGCCGGGACCCCGCAGCTGGCCTACCTGCTGCCGCGGGACCGCTACGGCCTCGGGCTCTACCAGGAGGAGCCCTCGTGCCTGGCGCCCGGCTGCCTGGAGGCGGTCCTCGAAGCGATGACCGACGCCGTGCAGGAGCTCACCGGTTCCCGGGCGGTTCGTCCCGACGGGTAGCGGGCGGGACCGGTCCAACAACAACCGGCGGTGCCGCCGGGTCGCGGCGGGCTCACCGGCGCCCGGCCGCTCGACAAGGGAATCCGCCCCGGCGGGCGTCGCCGGCGCACCAGGAGGAGAAGCCTGTGAACCTCGAGGAGATCCGCGCCCACTACCCCGGCCTCGGCCGGGGGATCCAGCTCAACACCGGCGGCGTCGGGCTGCCGTCGAGGCAGGTGCACGCGGCCGTCCAGGCCGGCTTCGACCAGCTCTACGAGGAGCACGTGCCGCCCATCGAGTGGTATACCCTCACGCGCCAGGCGGCCGACACGGCGCGGGCGAAGCTGGCCGCTTTCGTCGGGGCGGCGGAGAGCGAGATTACCCTCACCGTGAGTACCGCCGACGGCCTCGCGTCAGTCATCGGCGGCATGTCCTGGGAGCCGGGGGACGAGGTGCTGATCACCAGCGAGGAGCACCCGGTGCCGCACCAGGCCGTCCTCGGCCTGAAGGAGCGCTACGGCGTCGTCCTCAAGAGCGTGGAGATCGACCACGATCCCGCCGTGGTGGTGGAGCGCACGGGGGAGGCCCTGACGCCGCGGACACGCCTGATCTGCATGAGCCACGTCACCACCGACACCGGGCTGGTGATGCCGGCGGAGGAGATCTGCCGGCTGGCCCGGGAGCGCGGCGTCCCCACCCTGTGGGACGGCTGCCACGCCGTAGCCCAGATCCCCGTGAACCTCCGGGAGATGGGCTGCGACTACTACGCCTCGAACTGCTACAAATGGATGCTCGGCCCCATCGGGACGGGCTTCCTCTACGTCAGCGTCGAGGCGCGCCAGGGCCTGAAGCCCCTCCTCCGTCCCCACGACCCCGAGGCCGGCGCCGCCCAGTACATCACCAGCACCCCCTCCTACGCCCTCTACGCCGGCGTGGCGGCGAGCCTCGACCTCATGGAGAGCATCGGCGGCGTCGAGGCGATCCAGCGGGAGTCCGCCCGCAAGGCGGAGGACCTCAAGGCGAGGCTGGACGCGGTGGCCGGGGTCTTGGTGCTCAGCTCACGGCGCCCCGACTCGCAGACCGGCACCGTGACCTTCGCCATCGAAGGCGTCGACGGCGGCCAGGTCTCGACGGCGCTGAAGGAGCGCTGGCAGATCGTGCAGCGGGCCACCTACCTGACCGACCCGAGCGGCGTCCGGATCTCGGTGGCGTTCTACATCAGCGAGGCGGAACTGGATGCGCTGGTGGAGGCGGTGAAGGTGCTGGCGGCGGGGGCGGGGTGGGGGTGAGGTCCGGGGGTGGAGTCAGGTTCGGTGGCTGTCGATGAGATCGGCGACTTCTCGGAGACGGTTCGCGACGGCCTTGAGCACGTCGTCGTACTCGACTCCGGTCGGGAGGGCAATGGGCACGAGGAGCGCCTGATTTTCTTCCAGGCACCCGGGCGGGTCGGTACGCTTGAGCGGCTCAAGGGCCCTGCGCGTTTCCGGCCAGCGGGCTTTGTGCCGCTCATCTCGCCATTGCTCGAAGAAGAGCCAGAGAGGGGTATCCGGATAGGCCCCCCGGGCCCACCAGTTCTGGCCGATGCCAAACCAGGCGCCCGCGCCTTTCAACGAGAGATACCGTCCATAGCCACGAGCGAGCGGGGTGACAATCAACCCCTTGATGTTGGCATGGCCTTGGGCCACGGCGCGCTCCGTGGCATCGTCCACGAGACGGCGCAGGCTGAGCAGCCGACGGGGGATCTCCGGCGCCAGTTCCTCCGGCCGGAGCGGCGGAAACCCACTCTCGTCATCCACCCGATGTGTCAGACCCCGCAACTGCTGTATCTCGTCTCTTGAGGCGGAATCGGCTGCAGCTTCGAGGCGGGCGAGCAGTTGCGTCCAGCTGATCAGCACCAGGTGCTTCCCCTCATCGGTCGCGCCGCTCTTGAGGGCAGCCTTGTCGAGGATGGAGAGCAGGCCGTCAGCGCCGGCCCGGCGGCACAGCTCCGGCCAGAGCGTCTCAAGCCTCGATTCAGGCGCGACGAAGAGAAGTGCCTTGCCTGGGGCCAACCTGTCGAGGTAGGCCTTCGGCTGGTTGGCAGTGAGCCCGGCCCAGAACTTGGCTTCGATTAGAAGGCACTCCTCGCCTTGTGCATCGAGAGCGACCAGGTCGGGCCGCGTCTCTCCCTCGCCGCTGACCTGGGTCTGGACCCTGGCAATCGTTCCGACATCCGCTCCCCCATCCCTGAGCAGATCCTCCATCACACGGAGCAACGGCTCGGACTTCAGGATGTAGCCGAGGGCTTCGACCGCGATGTCTTCGTGACTCTTCGCGAGTTTCCACGCGAGATGGGCGAGTAGTGTGTCGCCCTCAGTCTTGTGTTCCATTGTGCTCCTTCACCTCAGCGGGGCCGGCGGAGGACGATCCGTTCACCCCTGTGCCCGCGTGTGCAAATCCCTCAGAATCGCCAGGTTCCGCCGGATGTCCCGCGCAACCTCGGCGACCTCCTGAGCTACCAGGGGCGTGCGGCCGAGTTCCTGTTCCAGCGCGGTGGTCAACGGCAGGAAGAGCTTCGCTGATGGAGAGCCCTGGAGAAGCTCGATCATGGGCTCCGGGCCGAGCCTGATGCTGAAGTGCATCAGTTCGTAGGAGCATTCTTCAGGCAGAGTCTCAAACTGGGGAAGGATCTGGAGGATCTCCTTGATCTCCCTCAGGCAGCAGGTCGGATCACCGCTACGCAGGCTGGCCTTGGCCCGGGTGAGGTGACCGCGCCAGCGGTTCTCCAGCGATTGCGTGTTGCTCTCGGCGAGCACCCGGCCAGCGGTAGACGCGGCTGCATCGTACCGCCGGCAATCCAGCTCGAGGTCGGCTTTCTCGAGGAGCGCCTGCTCTACCCGGCCACGCAGTGAGGGTGAATCATCTCCTCCGAAGCGCCGCACCACTTCCTCCAAGACAGCCAGGCCTTCCTCCTCCCGGTTCTGTTCCCCGAGTGTCATCCCCTTGTAGGTCAAGGCCACTGCCAGCGGCTCGATGAGGGCGGGGTTCTTGCTCTCACCGAAGCGCTGTATCACCTCCTCATAGGCGGCCAGCTCTTCCTCCGGTCGGTGCAGCTCGCCAAGTGTGGCGCCCCTGTTGACAAGAGCATTGGCAACCATCTGCAGATTGTCCGGTGTTTCGCTCTCCTCGAATCGGCGCACCACCTCCTCGTAGACGACCAGCGACTCCTGGGTCCGGCCCAGCGCGCCGAGGGCAGCACCCTTGTTGAGGAGGGCCCTGGCGAGCAACGCCAGATGTTCCTCCGTTGCGCTCTCTCCGAGCCGCCGTTCCACCTGCTCATACGCGGCCAGTGCCTCCTCCGGTCGGTTCAGGATGGCGAGGGCGACGCCCATGCAGAAGAGAGCTGCGGCGACCTGCTCAAGAACCTCTGGCAAGGGACACCCGCCGAATCGCCGCACCACCTCCTCAAAGACGGCCAGGGATTCCTCCGTCCGGTCCAGTTGGGCGAGAGTGACCCCCTTGCTGAGGAGGGCGCCGGTGACCATCTCCACATCCACCTCCGTATCCCCGCCGAATCGCCGTTCCACCTCCCCATAGGCAGCCAGTGCTTCCTCATGTCCCGCAAGTGCTTCCTCCCATCGGCCCAGTTCTCCAAGAGCCTCCCCTCTGCAGTAGTGGGCTATGGCGACCACTTGGGAGACCTCGGGTGACCGGCTGTTCCCTAACCGCCGCACGACCTCGTCCCAAGCGGCCAGCGACTCTTCCGGGTCTTTGGCCTGCAGCTCGAACGCTCTGTGCAACAGCGGCCTCGCAGCCGCCAGCTCTTCGAATTCGTCTTCGGGAAGGAGAGCAAGCAACTCTTCTCGGTGCCTGGCCAGGACCGGCAGTTGCGCCAGTTGGTCAAGTGCCGTCCAGTACAGCGATCGACGCTCCCCGTCCAGACCGTGCGCCTCCCGGGCGATTCCCTCGCCAATCTCCTTCAACTCGGACCGGGAGTAGAACGATTCCATGAACTTGATGAGGGCCTGGATCAGGGAATCCGGACCGCCATTGCGGCGCAACAGGTAGTAGATGTTGTACAGGCGCTCGGTCAGGTAGTACTGCTTGCGCCGGAGGGTGCCGCCCGTCACCTGGACGACGCCCCGCTCGGCGAGGCGGGTGAGCTGGGCGCTGCACTTGCTCGTGTCGACGCGGGAGCGCTCCGCGATCTCCCTCGTGGTCGCGGGCTTCCACAGGTCGGCCAGCGCTAGGTAGACCCGCCGCTCCTGGGCGGGGAGAGCCTCTATGTGGCCCTTGAAGTACTCCGTGTGCTCGTCCACGAGATCGAGGAGGTCGTCCATCAGCTCGCGGAAGGAGAGCCCCGCGCCGAAGCGGGCCACGATGGCGACGAGGCGGGGGCTGCCGCCGGTGAGGATCTCCAGAGGGCGGATCGTCTGGCGCGGGGGAGGCGAGCCGGAGAGCGTTGTCCACAGCTCGGTGCACTCCTCGGTGTGGAGAGGTTGCAGCGTGCGCACGCGGAACAGGTCGTAGAGGGCGTGGTCCGGTTCGTCGATCTCGGCGAAGCGGCTGGTGGCGCTGGCGAGCAGGATGATGCGCGGCTCGGTCTGGAGGATCTTGCGCAGCCGCCAGCTGGCGTCGCGGTCCGACATGTCACGGAAAATCGAATTCAGGTTTTCGACCATCAGTACGAGCCGCTTGCCCTCGCGGTCGGAGAAGTCGAGGAGAGCGCCGAGGCAGCGGTCGCCGAGCGTCTGTTCGTCCCGGATGGTGCGCAGGTCCTCCAGGGTGCGGTGCAATTCCGGGGCATCGTCCCCGTCCGGCGCCTGATCCGCCAACCGGGAAAGGGCTTCGAGCCAGAACTCCCCGGCGCTGGTGACCTCGTAGCTCTCCTCGGCGAAGACGACGGGGAAGAAGTTGCGCGATAACTCCGGATCCCGGCGAACCTCGGCCGCCACGCGCAGGAGCAGGCTGGTCTTGCCGCTGCCGCGCGGGCCGATGACGATCTGATGCTGGTTCGACGTGCCGGTGCATCCGCGCAGCATCTCGACCAGGGAGTCGAACTCGGCGGTGCGTACGCAGAACGAGGCCGCCAACTCCTCGTCGGTGAGGAAGCCCGGGTTGTACTTCCTGACGGGGGCGGTCATCGCTGCGCGAGGGGGACGAAGTGCCCGCCGTGCCGGCCGCGCCACCAGTCTTCGAGCAGGCCGGAAACAAACCGGTAGCCGTCTCCGTGCCGCTCCAGGTACCCATCGTGTTCGAGCACGCGGAGCACGTCTTCGAGTGGGACCGGATCCGCCTCCGCCTCGTCCTTGGAGCCGCCTTGGAGATACTCGTGATACCGGCGGATCGTATCGCCACTCAGCAAGCCGTCATTGACGGCGGCTTCGGTCAGAATCTCCAGGGCGATCCGATACCCCTCCCTTCCGAGCACCATCCTCAGCCGGCCCTCGTAGTGCTCCAGGTCCATCTGCCCGCGGACGCCGAGCATCTCGTTGGTGTACACGCGCTCCACGTCTTCCATCGTGGCTTCGCGCCGGCCGGTGCGGCGCAGGTCGTCGTGGAGGTTGTCGAAGAACTGCTGCACGTGATGGGGGATCAGACACCGCAGCCGCCGGCACATCTCCCGGCGGATGTCGAGGGGAAGGTCGAGGCCGTAGGTCCGAGCCAGTTCCGCGAGGCAGGCGGCTGCCGTCTCCTCGTCCCAGGGCTTCAGGTCGAAGGCCGAGTGGATGTTGGCGTGAGCGCTGAGCCCCGCCTGTTCCAGGATCGGCTCCAGGCTGACACTGCCGGCGAGGATCAGGATGACCCGGTCCCGATGGGTCTGGCCGTTCTTGCGGAGCCAGGCCATGAACTCGTCCACCGCCTGCCGCCGCTCCGGGGTGATGCGGTGGTCAGGCCCCTTGAGCAGCCTGTTCACGAGGATCGGCAGCTCGTCGATGGCCAGCACCACAGGCCGGTCGCTCTCGGCCAGGGCGGCGAAGACCTCGTCCCCCTTCTGGCGCCAGCTTCCGGCGTCGATCCCAGCGCGGAGCTTGACCTGGATCTCACCGACGGCCACCGAGTCGACTCGATCGCCGATGTCTCTCAGGGTGTTGGCGAATCCGGCCTTGATTCCCGGCCAGGCGCCCCTCACCGACCTTGACCGGGCCCCGATCTCGGCGATGGCGTCGGCCGGGGCGACGGCGTCCTCCAGATCGACGAAGACCGTCTCGAAGCGGCCATCTTCGTCCAGGCGGCGCAGCAGCTCCCGGACAAGGCTCGTCTTTCCCATCCGCCGCTGGGCTGTCAGCAGGGTATGCGTGCCGTTCCTGACCCGCTCGGCCAGGGCTTCGAGCTCCACCTCCCGGTCGAAGAACCGGTCCCCGTCCACCCAGTTGGCCCCTGCTTTCCTCAGCATCTCCGTGCCCTTCCCAACGTATCCGTTGGCAACGATCTTGTTGGCAACGAATTTGTTGGTAAGGCCGGGAAATGTCAAGGGGGGCTATTGCCCGCGTCCCGAGAATTCGCAGCAGCTGCCCGAATCGGCCGCAGGGCGCGGCCGTGGATCAGATCCAGTCCTGGGGATCTTGTGCCAGGATGACTTCGCTCAACGGGGCAAAGAGGACCGGCCGGTAGTGTAGAAAGGGACCAGCCGGCCCGTCTCATCCGGCTTCAGTTCAGAGCGCATCCAGTCACTCAGCATCTCCGGATCGCCGGCATCCTCGACTTGCCTCCACTCTTCCCCCAGGCCGTTCCATCGTTTCTCGCGCGCCGACCGGAGCCGTTCCGAGTTGAGGTTCAGAATCTCGATGGTGCGAGTCACGCGGTCGGGGGGAAAGCCGGCCGTGCCGCATGCGCTTTCATCGGCCTCGATCAACCCGTTGTCGATCACCCGCAGAAGCGACGGCAACGCGGGAAGGCCCCGGGGGTCGACAAAGCGCTCGTCGCTCTGATTCCCCTTCGCCTGGCCGCAGCTCGGTTTCCCGCGCTTGCGATTGCCCTCCTCCGAGTCGGGAACCGAAAGGGCTGTACCAGGACAGCAGGCGACCATGTTGGCTATGTCGAGGGCCTTGGCTTGGCCCGATTCGGCGTCGCTCTGCGGGATCACGTGCTCCACCTGACGATGCCGTCCACCAATCGCAATCTCGCAGTAGGCGCAGAGGCCGCGCTGGCTCAGGGTCAGTGATTCCCTGAGTTCCTCGTACGATGCTCCGGAAGTGTGAGAACGGAACTCGACCCAGTTTGCCTTCGCGCCGACGGAAGCGAGGTATGCGGCCAGGCCGGGAGTCGGGTCGTTGACTTCGCGGATCTTCTTCACCTCGACTCGAACCGCTGGCTGAACAGCTTGCGCCGCCGGATCTCGAGGTCGGCACGATCGAGGGCCGGATCCTGGGGGGACATGTCCTCCAAGCGCGTCCGCAAGTCCTGGGCTTCCTTGGATTCCCATTGTTCCTCCCTGATCAGATGCCGGTAACGATCCAGGGTCTTTGTGAAGTCGTTCTCTGGCGGCCGTTCGCCTACGCCCATCACCACGGATAGAACGTCGCCGGCCTCGGCTCCGAACGTCGGCCCGGCCGGGGCCCCGGCGACGACGCGGTCGCCGTCGTGAGAGAGTTCCACGATCCCGTGAGGCTCGACAGTAGTCAGTACCTGCGGGCTGTGGGTTGATACGATGAACTGGGAGTTCGGAAACGTGCGCCTGAGATCGCCAAGGATCCGCTGCTGCCAGCTCGGATGCAGATGCAGTTCCACCTCGTCGATCAGGACGATCGCTTCGGATTCGAGGGGGTCGTCGAGATGGGGGTTTCCCTGGGCCATTCGGCGAGCGAGGTCCGCGGCGAGGGCAAGCATTATGCGGTAGCCGCCGCTCAACTGGTCGAGGGAGAGCTTCTTCATCCCTCCTTGTTGCGGTCTCACGGATACTACAAGCTGGAGCGGATTCAGCTCGGTGCGCGGTTCGGACACCTCAGGGAGCATGGAGGTAATCGCCTGGCGAACCGTGGACAGATCGTCCAACTGGTATTCGAAATCGCGCCGCTCCTTCTGTTCCCTCAGCTCCTCGTCTTCCTTGATAAAAAACCAGCCCAGGAGGCCCTTGAAGTCCGTGCGGGCAGACAAGGCTCCTTCCAAGGCAGCGAACCGGACGAATGGACTGACAGTCTTGGGTTACCGTGGCGCCTTCCGCACACCCGAGACGTTGCGGTCGGTGCTGTAGAAGGCAACGATCGGCAGATCGCCAACTGGCTCTTGTACGTCCGCATTCCGGGGCAGGCCCATGCTTTCCAGCAACCTGCCAAGGCCAACCAGTCTCTTGGCCACCGCCCTGTCATCACCCTGCTTTCCCCCTTGTCGTTCCCAGGTGGTTCCATCGGTTGCGGTGAGCGATACGCGCGGAGCCTCCGCGCCAGTGCGTTGATCCTCCTCGGAGAAGTCAAGGCCCGATCTGTCCTGAGGCAGCAAGTCCGAGATCGCCCCCAGGCCCACGGCGATCGCGCTCAAGACACTTGTCTTGCCCTGTCCATTGGGGCCGTAGAAGACCGTCAGGGACGGGTCGAGGGGGAGCGTGAGCTGCTCGATGGCGCGGTAGTTCTCGATCTCCACGGATTTCAGCTTCACGGTAGCCTCTCTTCCGCTCGGCGCTCGGTCAGAAACCGCTATATCCGCCCACCAGGATAGGCGAGATGGGCCATGAGAAAGATAACCACCCTCACTCCACCGAGCCCTGCCCCAGCGGCTTGACCACCAACTCCGAGATCACCACCCGCGGAGGCAGCGCCGCTACGTAGATCACCACGTCGGCGATGTCCTCGGGTTGCAGGATCCGCGCCTTGTGCTCGTCGGAGACCTTCACCGGCCGCTGGTCGAGGATGGGGGTGTTGATCTCGCCGGGGGAGATGACGCTGGCGCGGATGCCGTGCTTCGCCTCCTCGAGGTTGACGGTCTGGGTGACGACGGACATGGCGTGCTTGGCGGCGGAGTAGGCGGCGCCGGCGAGGACGCCGGGGGCGGTGCCGGCCACGGAGGAGATGGCGATCACGAGGCCGTCCCGCTGGCGGCGCATGATGGGCAGGACCTCGTGGAGGGTGTTGAAGGCGCCGGTGGCGTTGACGTCCATCTGCAGGTCCCAGTTCTCCGGGGAGAGCTTCTCCAGGGAGCGGTCGACGACGTTGACGCCGGCGTTGTTGACGAGCACGTCGACGCGGCCGAACTCGCCCAGGGTCCAGTCGACGACCTCCTTCACGCGGGCCCGGTCCCGGACGTCGCCGGCCATGGGGTGGGCGCCGTCGCCGGCCTTGTCGCAGGCGGCCCTCAGCCGGGTCTCGTCGCGGCCCATGGTCACCACCTGGGCGCCCTCGCGCACGCAGCCCTCGACGATGGCGGCGCCGGCGCCGGAGCCGCCGCCGGTGACGATGAATACCTGGTCCTTGAGCTTCATTCCACCACCTCCTCGCCGAAGATCTGGGTGCGGTTCATGATGCGGCGCTGATCGTCGGGGAAGGGCAGACGCCGGTGGCTGGTGGGGCGGTTGTCCCACATCACCAGGTCGCCCACCCGCCACTGGTGGGTCCAGACGAACCGCGGCTGGTCCATGTGGGCGTAGAGTTCGGCGAGGATGGCGCGGCTCTCCTCCTCGCTCACCCCGTGGATGTGGTGGGTCAGGTGAGGGCTCACGTAGAGGGACGGCCGCCCGGTCTCGGGATGGCGCCGCACCACGGGATGGATCGTCGGCTCGGGGGGGTTCTGCTCGTCCACGTGGTGGCGGTGCACGGCGCGCAGCTTGCGCACCTCGGCCTGGCGCTCCGGCGGCAGGGCGTCGTACGCGGCGCGGCCGTCGCACCACTGGGTGTCGCCGCCGGCGGGGGGGATCTCCACGGCGTAGAGCAGCGAGATCGTCCCCGGCCTGGGCAGGTAGGAGAGGTCGGAGTGGAAGTCGATCAGCTCGCTGCCGAGGGCGCCGATGGGCTCGCCGTTCTCCTTCACGTTGGAGATGATGAAGATCTCCTTGACGCGGCGCTCGCGCTGCTTGCGCACGTGCTCCACGGGCCGGCCGAAATACGACGTGAAGCGCACCTGGTCCTCGTCGGTGATGCGCTGGTCGCGGAAGACGAGGACGCAGTGTTCGAGCAGGGCGGCGCGCACCTGCTTCACCTGCTCCGGGGTCAGCTCGCGGCCGAGGTCGAGGCCGCGGATCTCGGCGCCGAGAGCGCCGCCGGAGGGCCGAACGCGCAGCTCCGCGCCGGTGGTGACGGTCATGCCGTTCTCCTCAGACATGGCAGGTGGCGAAGGTGGTCTTCAGGGACTCGATGGGGTCGCCCTTGGGCGAGTACTCGTGGCCCACGTAGCCGTTGTAGCCGGTGGCGGCGATGGCCCGCATGACGGCGGGGTAGTAGATCTCCTGGGTGTCGTCGGGATCGTTGCGCCCCGGGTTGCCGGCGGTGTGGAAGTGGGAGATCCACTCGATGTTGTCGGTGATCGTGCGGATCAGGTCGCCCTCCATGATTTGCATGTGGTAGATGTCGTAGAGCAGCTTCACCCGCGGCGAGTCGACGGTCCGGCACAGACGCGCCCCCCACTCGGTGCGGTCGCACTGGTAGTCGGGGTGGTTGACCCGGCTGTTGAGCAGCTCCATGCACAGGTTGACGCCCTTCTCCTCGGCGTAGCCCTTCACCCGCAGCAGGCCCTCCACGCAGTTGTCGAAGCCCTCCTCGTCGGACCGGTCCTCGAGGTTGCCGGAGAACGTGATGAGCGACGGGATGCCGTGCTCGACGGCCTTGTCGATGCTCTCCTTCAGCTCCGCCTCGATGCGGCCGTGGTTGCCGCGGTTGTTGAGGCCGTCGGGCAGGGAGGCGTGGCCGGAGACGATGGCGATGTCGAGGCCGTGATCCCGCACCAGCGGCCAGTGCTCCTCGGGAAGCATCTCGACGGAGACGAAGCCGATCCCGGCGGCGGCGGCGATGCCCTCCGCCGGGTTGTCGAAACCGCGGGCGAGGGGGCCGTAGCAGACGGACTGACGGATCGAGGTCACGGGCAAACTCCCTTCGGAGACGGGTGAGCGTCGGAGGGAAAGAGGATGGTCAATCGGCGGAGGCCCGCAAGTAGCCGAGCTGAAAGCGGGCGACCTCGTCCTCGGGATCGAGCTCCAGTACCTGGTGGTAGCGGCGGGCGGCGGCCTCGGCGTCACCCTTCACCCGGGCCAGGCTCGCCAGGCCGTGGAGCAGTTCCTTGCGCTGCGGCAGCCGCTCCTCCAGCGCCAGCAGCTGCATCTCCGCGTCCACCAGGAAGTCGGGCACGTGGGGCTGCCCCGCGCCGCTGCCGAGGCGGCCCAACGTCCGAGCCACGGCGCCGCCCAGGCCGCCTCCACCGCCCACCCCACCGCCGCCCGGGGCGAGACGGGCTTCCATGCGCTCGATCCCGCGGCCGGCGCAGCGCAGGAAGGCGGCGGCCGCCTCCTCGGTCCGTCCCAGCTCGAGGAGCACGGCGCCGCGGTTGTAGTGGACGGCGGGATTGCCGGCGTCGGTCTCGGCCAGCTCGTCGTACACGGCCAGCTCGCCGTTGCGGTCGCCGGCCTCGTCGCGCTCCCGGGCCAGCCGGTGGAGGCGCCGCACCGAGCGGCGTCCGGTGCCGGTGGTCTCCATCGCCTCCTCGCGGCGCTCGGGGGGCACCAGCAGGGAGGTGGTGGGATCGCCCTCCGGCGTGAAGGGGGGACCCCGCAGGACGTGGGGGATGCCGGCCTCGGCGAGACGGTCGGCCAGGGCCCGCACGTCGTCGGCCTCCTCGCTGCGGACGACGATCTCCCATTCGTCGAGGTGGTGGCCCTCGCCCGCCTGGTCCCGCCAGTCCCGCAACGCCAGGAAGGTCTCCAGGAGGGCCCGCGCCGCATCGGTCTCGTCCACCAGGTACGAGAGGCCGTAGCTCTCCCCCTCGTAGTTGTGGGCCACCCAGCCCCAGGCCTCGCGCTGCAGGATCAGGGTCTCGCCGAGGCAGTCGGTGAAGGCGGCCACGGCGCCGCGCGGGACTTCGTCGTTGATCAGGGCCGCCGCCTCGGCCGCGGTCAGGGTGGTCTCGCGGTCGCGGCCGAGCCGCACGGAGACCCGGTCCATCACCGCCTCCACGGTGAGGCCGCGGCGGTCCAGCTCGCGGCCGGCCTCGTCGATGAGGGCGGCCGAGTTGGTCTCGCGGTCGACGGTGAGGGCGCGCACGAGAGCGGCGTCGTCGAGGCTGGCGCAGTGCTCGCGGATGGCCTGGCGTTCCTGCATGCGGCTACAGGGGCAGGCGCCGGCGGGGCCGGTCCTCGGCGGGAGCCTTGCCGCGGAAGAGGCCGACCACCCGGCTGGCCGCCCACCAGATGAGGACGAAGAGGGCGGCGAGGCTGTACTCGAAGAAGTCGGACTGGATCCAGCGGGAGAACTGCCGGTAGAGGTCCTCGATCACGGGAAGCCTCAGGCGGCGCGGGCGGAGGAGAACCCGGTCAGCAGCCGCACCAGGGCCGGCTCCGGGCGGCCGCGGCGGGAGAGCAGGGCGTCGAGGGGGGTCCGGCCGCGGCGGTCCCGCCGACCCGGGTCGGCCCCCTCCAGCAGCAGGAAGGCGACCGCGTCGGCGTCGCGCCGGGCCGCGGCCCGGTGCAGGACCGTGGCGCCCGCGTCTCCGGCGGCGTCGATGTCGGCGCCGGCCTCCAGCAGCAGCTGCATGGCGGCGATCACGTCGGCGCCGCGGCCTCCCTTCAGGGTGTGGTGCAGGGGCGTCTCCCCCTGACGGTCGCGGGCGTCGACGCGGGCCCCGCGGTCGAGGAAGAGCGCCATCGTCTCGAGGAACCCGGCCTTGGCCGCCGCGTGCAGCGGACAGCGCCCGTCGGCCTGCGGGGCGTTGACGTCGGCGCCGAAGTCGAGGAATGCCCGGGCCAGGGCGGGGCCGCCGCCGCGGCTGCGGATGTCGGCGGAGCACGAGAGCCGCACCCAGCGCGAGTCCCCCATGTTGGCGGCGCTCGCCGCCAGCAGCCTGGCGATGGCGCCGTCGACCACCCAGGGGCCGGGGATCACCTCGGCCGGGTCGGCGCCGTGATCGATCAGCAGCCTCACCAGGTCGGCGCGCCGGATGCGGGCGGCGCGGTCGAGCAACCCGCGGCTGTGGGGGCGCACCTCGGCGCCCCGGTCCAGCAGCAGCTCCGCCGCCTCGGCGCGGCCGGCGCCCACGGCGTGGGCCAGCGGCGTCACCGGCCACACGTCCTCGGCGCGCTGGGTCTCGTGGACGCGGGCCGGGGTCGGCGTCGAGAAGGCGGCGCAACTCGGCGATGTCCCCGAGGAAGGCGGCGGTGTGGACGTCGATCCGGGCGCCGCGGGAGATCAGCAGGTCCGCCGTCTCGCGGTGGCCCCGCCAGAGGGCGGCGCAGAGGGGGGTCAGCATCAGGTCGGCGCCCACGGCGTCCAGCCGGGAGGCCGTCGAGCTGAGGCCCGGCTCGCAAGGGTCGGCGCCGCTGATCGAGAAGGAAGCGGGCGATCCGCAGCCGCCCGCGCCAGGCCGCCTCCCAGAGCAGGGTGCGGCCGCCGGGACCGCTGATCTTCGGCATCAGGGGATCGTCCTCGAGGGCGGCCTCCAGCCCCGGCCGGTCGTCCGCGGCGATGCGGGCGACAGGCTCGCGGAAGAGCCTGGGAGCGCACGCAGCGCAGGTCCCGCGGCATCAGGGGCCGGCGCTCCTCCTGGTCGTTGACCACGTGCCCGGCCAGCCGGCGCAGGGCGGCCATCACCTCGGCGGCGGCATCGGCGGGCGCGCCCACCTGCCGCAGGGCCGCCTCGAAATGCTCCAGCCAGCGCTCCGAGTGCCCGGGGGTGATGAACAGGTGGCCGTGGAAGCGGCGCATGCCGGTGCGGGCGGTGCGGGAGTAGCCCGGGGGCCCGCCCAGCCACTCGACGAAGAACTCCTTCACCCGCTCCCGGCCCTGGCGCAGGTGGAAGTCGTGGAAGAGGGGCTTCAGCTCGCCGTCGGCGGCGATGGCGTCGTAGAAGGCGTCGATCAGGCGGTGCACGCCCCCGGCGCCTCCGAGGCGGCCCAGCAGCGACGGGTCGGGGTGGAAGGGGGTGCGGCGGGCGGTCACGCTCAGTCCCGGCGCAGCCACAGGCGGACGTAGTGGCGCCGCTCGGCCGCCTCCGGGTGATCGGTGAAGGCGGTGCGGTTGTGCAGGATCCAGTGGTTGTTGGTGAACAGCATCTGCCCCGGCCGCAGGTCGAACTCGACGCGCATCCCGGGCCGCGCCAGGACCTCCTCCACGGCCTCGAGAAGCTGGCCCTGGCCGGGGGACAGGGCCTCGCCGGCGCGCTCCTGGCCGACCTCGATGTAGTAGGCCATGTAGCGCATGGAGAGCTCGCCGTCGTCGCGGGCGAAGAGCCGGCGGCGGGCGATGGGAGGCTCCCCCGGGCCCTCCTGGCCGCGGCGGTCGAACCAGAAGGCGCCGTGGAGGGTTTCGGGGTCGACGTCGGGCAGCAGCTCGTTGTAGAGGGTCAGGGCGTTGACCAGCTGGCTGCGGCCCCCCTCGAGGGCGGCGCGCCGGCAGAGGAGGCCCACGAAGTCGGGCAGCAGGTCGTTGAAGGCGTTGTCCGTGTGGAAGGTGCTCTCGGCGCGGGTCACCGAGAACCGGGCGCCGTCGGTGACGGAGCGGCCGGTGTCGCGCACGTCGTAGAGCAGGGTGCCGGCCACGTCCTGGGCGAAGGGGCGGCCGAGGAGCCGGCCGAGGGCCCAGTAGGCGGAGACGGCGGCGCCGCCGAAGCGGGACTCGTCGAGGCCTTCGACGATGGCGAACCCGCGGCCCTGGTCCAGCTCCTCGCGCACCGGGGCCAGCTGACGAGCGCAGGAGGGCAGCCGGGGGCGGTCGAGGCTCGGCGAGCCGGAGAGGGCCTCGCGCGACGGGTCCGGCTGCTCGGCGCAGGACGGCAGGGGGAGGCCCTCCAGCTCGCGCAGGGAGTCCTCGCCGAGGACGGTGGTCCAGGCCGAGGCGTCGCCGGCGGTGGCCGCGGTCCACACGCGGGGCCGCGGATCGGCTCCAGGGTCTGGCTCTGCATGGGGTGAGAAGATAGGGAGGCGCGTTGCCTTCGGCTCGAACGGTCCGGTGGTGCGCCGCCGGCAGGAGCCGGCTATCTTCAGGCCCCACGCACCCACGGATCGAGGGCGGAAATGACCACGCCAGCCGAGCAGACCATCCCACCCGGGGCCGCGCCCTGCCGCGATCTCCTGCGGCCCGAGGTCCTGGCCGCCTTCGACCGCGACCGCTTCGAGCGCGAGGGTTACTGGGTCTGGGACGGGGTCCTCACCGACGAGGGCCGCCGCCGCTGGACGGCCTCCCTGCAGCGGCTCCAGGCGATGAACGACGCCCTCCTCACCGGCACCGACTGGGGCGCCGTCGACTACGCCGCCCGCGGCCTCCCGGCCCCCGATCCGAAGACCTGTACCCCGGAATCCCTGGCCGCCTGCTGCGGCGGCTCCGAGCAGATGCGGGTCATCCAGCTCACCCCCGGCCTGCGCGACTACATGAAGGACCAGGGCCTCTTCGGGCCCGGCACCGTCCCCGGGGCCGACGGCCGCGAGTGGCAGGGGGTCATGCCCGAGTACTTCTCCCCCGCCTACGACGACTTCATCCTCGACGCGACCACCACCCATCCGCAGATGATGGACCTCCTCGGCAAGCTCCTGGGGCCGCGGGTCCTGCTCGATCACATCCTGATGCTGAACCGCCCGCCGGGGTCGACGGGCCGTCGCTGGCACGCCCACGGCTACCGCCAGGGCCAGCACGAGACCGAGGACGTCCAAGGCCGCGACAACGACCGCCCGCCGAGCCGGGAGTACTTCCCGCTCCAGTGCGTGCGCACCCTCTGCTATCCCGAGGGCATGGGCGCCGACGACGGGGGCGGCGAGCTGGCCGTGGTCCCCGGCGCCCACCTCTACCGCAGCCCCTACCTGTGGAACACCGGGCGCAGCGAGTTCGACGAGGAGTTCCAGGCCGGCTGGATGCGGGGCCGGGTCCACGCCTTCACCGGCGAGCCCCTGCGCATCGAGGTCCTCTCCCTGAACCCGGGCAGCATGGTCTCCTTCGTCCACCACATGCCCCACCGCGTCGGCTTCCGCGACGACGACGCCCCCACCCGCTGGGGGCTGCTGATGGCCTACCGCACGCCCGACCCGGACGAGGCGGAGACGGCCCGCTGGAACGAGGGGGTCCCGGTCCACTGGGCCGATCGCCAGGAGGCCGCCGGCCGGATCACCGAACCGATGCGCCGCGTCTTCGAGGGAGACAACCCGCCGGCCTGACCGGCGCCCGCGGCGCCCGGTCCGGCACCCGCCGGCCTGAGGCGCCGGCGGACTACCCGAACGTCACATCAGGAGCGAGAGCGATGGACACTTCCTTCACCAATCCAAAGGAGAGCCTGGCCGGGGCGCGGCGGGACGAGCGCGACTACGCCAGCCTGACGCGGGCCGAGCAGATCCGCTGCATCGAGCTGGAGGGCTACGTGGTGCTGCCCGACCTGCTGCCGCCGGAGACGGTGGAGACTCTGCGCCAGGAGTTCTCCCGCCTGCCGACCCGCGGCGTCGACTACAGCCCCCACCAGCGCGGCGCCCGCGACGTGCAGTGGACGGACTCGCCGGTGGCGATCGAGACGATCGCCCATCCGCCGACGGTGGAGTTCCTGCGCGATCTCTTCGGCGACGACATGATCTGCACCTCCTGCGGCTTCGGAGTGTCGGAGCCCGGACACCCGGGCATCGCCGTGCACACCGACGCCCAGCCCTACGGCTCCAAGATCTTCGGCGTCCAGTCGAGCGCGCCGGTGCTGGCGCGGGTCCTCTACTACCTCGACGACCAGACCCCGGAGCGCTCGCCCTTCAAGGCGATCCCGCGCTCCCACCTGTCGATGCACCGCAACGCCAACCCCTACCTGCGCTACCTGAGCCACCCCGAGGAGGTGATGGTCTGCTGCAAGGCGGGCTCGGCGGTGGTCATCAACCAGAAGCTCTTCCACGGCAACTACCCCAACCACTCCGACTCGGTGCGGCGCATGTTCGCCATCGCCTACCGGCCCGACTGGGCCGGCCCCATCGGCGAGGTGGAGGACTACGACCCGGCCCAGGTGGCCACCCTGCCGGAGCACATCCAGCCCTTCTTCCGCAGCCTGAACACGCGGGAGATCGAGTTCGACCTGCCCAACCGCCCCGACGGCATGGCACGCGACGCGGCGGGGGTCGGACCCAGCCGCTGGGGGTGACCGACTGTCGAATGGTTGGGTTCTCGGTGTCGTCGCCCGGCTAGCGGCGGAGGTTCACACCACGGTGCGCACCTGCCCCGGGCTCACCGAGTGTCCCGGACCCCCCGGCCGCTGAGTTCCAGCCCGCCCTCCTTCTCCTCCAGGTAGGAGTGAGCCACCTGCCCAGTCCGGTGACGCACCGGCACTCCCAGGAAGTCTTCATCAGCACCGGGCCGGCGGAAGTCCCCGCGACCTGACGTGCGCCGACAGGTCCGGCGCCCGCAGCGGCCCGGGCCCGCGACACGCTGGCTGCCCTCGCTCAGTCGGGACAGTCGCTCCCGAAGCGCGGCGACTGCCTTCAGGGGGTTCCTCGGCAGGTCTCATCCGTCACCTCGGTCTGTAGCTGATCCGGGTCTCAGGACCGATTCCGCCCCGATTTTCCAGCAAGCCGCCCAAGACACACAAGAAAACACCCCCTTCGGCCAGGAGGCACACAAGAACCACATATCCGTTAGGTAGAATAGAGAGCCAAGCCCGGGAGGTATTTGCCTGGCCTTCGGCAGGCTGGCATCTGAGCTCGGCACAGCATGCGCACGAGGCGCAACGATGTTGCCGGCGACAAGTCCCCCTGGCAAGCGGCCTACTTCTCGACCGCACCAGGAACACTCCTCAGAAAGCCATGGCTGAAAGAGAAAGCAAGGGTGTCCCGCTTGGCCTGTGCATGGCGGTACTCTGCCTCCTGCTCTGGCCGCCGGGGAGTGTCCGGGGCACCCCTTCGTCTGTCGACGGCGTGCCTTTCTACCTGAATCCCGGCCCATGGGAGCGGGACCCAGCCGGGCTCCCGGCGGCCAAGCCGCTGGCCGGTCTGAACGCGGGCGAACCGCGCACCGTGCGGATGATCTACTTCCTGCCCAACGACCGCCAAGCCCGGCCGGACATAGACGCGACCTTCGATACCCTGATCAGGCAAGTTCAACAATCCTATGCCGAGCAGATGGAAAACCACGGGTTCGGCAGAAGAACCTTCAGGTTCGAAACCGACGGCGATGGAAGGGCCTTGGTGCATCATGTGAAGGGCGAGTTCGACGATGGGCACTACCGTACGAACATGTGGGACACAGTATGGGAAGAAGTGACCGAACTTTTCGATCTGACAGAGAACATCTACCTCGTATCTCTGGATGTAAGTGACGCCCCCTATTGCGGACTAGGGGCGTCTTGGGGACCCGAAGGTGGCATCGTAGTGATTCCCTACGACATTTTTGAGAACGAGCATCCCTGGGCTTGTGGCAATGTCGCTGTCATTGCCCATGAGCTCGGTCACACTTTTGGTGTGGCCCACGATTACTTCAGAGATGCTGTTCGCAGCCCGTCTTCCTACCATACGGACTGGATGGTCAATTCCTTTGCCGCCGCGGAATGGTTGGCCGCCCACCGCTATTTCAATGTCGGCCGGAGCTATCCCCACCGGGACAGACCAACCACGATCAGGATGCTTACCCCAAGTGCCGCTCCCCCGAGGTCAATTCGCCTTCGCTTCGAGGTAACCGACTCTGACGGGCTCCACCAGACGCAATTGTTCAACAGCACGGGTGAGGCATGTGATTTTGAAGGGGTCAGCGGGGAGAGGGCTACGGTTGAGTTTGTCACTACTGAGGTTACAGAAGCCCCTGGAAATGAGGTCGAGTTGCGTGTTGTCGACGTGCATGGGAATGTCGTCAGTGACAGGTTTTCGATTGATATTCTACCCCTGCTTGACCCTGAGGACGTGTCGATTCCCGACGCGAATCTGGCGGCGGTGGTACTGGAAACGCTCGACTTGCCACTGGGGAATTCCGTAACTCAACTTGATATGTTGAGAGTGAGGAGACTCCAAGGATCCTCTCGGCAGATAACTGACCTTGCCGGACTCGAACATGCGGTTAATATGATAGACTTGGACCTCGGCGGGAATGAGATCCACGACATCACACCCCTGGCTGGTTTGATCATCCTGGAAGTGTTGGGCCTTTGGTACAACCGGATATCCGATGTTCAATCGCTGATGCAGATGAACAGTCTGCAACGGCTGTGGTTGAGTGGAAACTCGGTGTCGGATCTCTCCCCCATTGCGGGGTTGACAAACCTGAAAGTGATCCGCCTCGAAGGGAATCCGATTGCGGAGAAGTGGCCGCTTTACAGACTGTTGCAACGGAACCGGTTCCTGGAAATTGATATTGACACGCGCACGCTGGGGATGGTCTCGGGAGACGGGCAGGAGGGTGCGGCTGGAGCGGCGCTGGCCGAGCCCCTCTCCATCCTTGTGCTGGACCGATACGGGGACCCCCTGGCCAGGACAGAGGTCACCTTCGCGGTGACAGGCGGCGGCGGGACCCTCTCGGTAACCACGGCCACCACCGACGATGACGGCCGTGCATCCACTACCTTGGCCCTGGGGAGCCGACCGGGTACCAACACCGTCGAGGCCCGGGTGTCAGGTTTGGAGCCGGTGACCTTCAGCGCCGTCGGCCTGGCGGTTCTCACCGCTGTTGTCGGAATATCCGGCGACGAGCAGCAGGGAGCAGCAGGAGCGCAGCTGCCCGAGCCGTTCGTTGTCGAAGCGAGAGATCAGAACAACAACCCACTCACGGGGGTCGAGGCCACCTTTGCGGTCAGCGCCGGCGGGGGGACCCTGTCCGTGGAGACCGCCACCACCGACGCCCATGGCCGCGCCACCACCACCCTGACCCTGGGCAGCGGTCCGGGGATAAACACCGTCACTGCAAGGGTAGGCGAGCTGCAACCAGTAACCTTCAGCGCCACCGGACTGGCGATTCCCACGACCCTTTCCGGGATATCCGGCGACGAGCTGCAGGGAGCGGCAGGAGCCCCGCTGGACGAACCTTTCTTTGTTGAAGTCAGAGATCAGAACGGCAACCTACTCGCGGGGATCGAGGTCGCCTTCGAGATCACCTCGGGAGATGGGATGCTCTCCGCAGCCACGGTCATCACCGATGATGACGGCCGTGCGTCCACTACCTTGACCTTGGGAAGCCGACCGGGCACCAACACCGTCGAGGCCAGCGTGTCAGGTTTGGAGCCGGTGACCTTTACCGCCACGGGACAGGCGGTTCCTCAGACCCTGGCCATCGTCTCCGGCGACGAGCAGCAGGGAACGGTCGGGGCGGCGCTGGCCGAGGGGCTTGTCGTTTCGGTACGAGACCAGAACGGAGACCCGTTTGCCGGGGCCACCGTCACCTTCGAAGTCACCTCTGGCGACGGGATGCTATCCGCAGCTACCGCCGCCACCGATGAAGACGGCCGGGCTTCTACCACCCTGACCCTGGGGCGCGACCCGGAGACCGTCACCGTGGCGGCGGCCGTTGCCGGACTGGAGCCGGTCACCTTCACCGCCACCGCCAAGGCCTCCCCGGACTTCGACGGCGACGGCGAGATCGGCTTCTCCGACTTCTTCCTGTTCGCGGAGGCCTTCGGGGGCGACGACCCCAGCTTCGACCTGGACGGCAGCGGCGCGGTGGACTTCGCCGACTTCTTCCTCTTCGCCGAGCGCTTCGGCCGGCCGGAGCGGTCCAAGCTGCTGGCCCTGGCCCGGGAGCGGCTCGGGCTGCCCGAAGGCCCCCAGTTGCAGCAGAACGCCCCCAATCCCTTCAACAGCGGCACCGTGATCTCCTGGTTCCTGCTGCAACCGGGGTTGGCGCGCCTGGAGGTGTTCGCCCTGACCGGGCAGC
This sequence comes from Candidatus Latescibacterota bacterium, assembly GCA_964291625.2. GTDB lineage: Bacteria > Latescibacterota > UBA2968 > UBA8231 > UBA8231 > UBA8231. The sequence continues at coordinate 3,619,238 of OZ220089.1, forward strand.
GGGTGGCGGTGCTGCACCAGGGGCCGAAGAAGCCGGGGATGCACCGCGTCCACTGGGACGGCCGCGACGAGCAGGGCCGGCCTCTGGCCAGCGGGATCTACTTGTACCGGCTGGTGACGGCCGGGTCCGTGCAGACGCGCAAGCTCACCCTGCTGAGGTAGGGAGGGTGCCGGCCGAGCTCTCCGCCGTCTGCGCTGTCGCCATGCGGTAGCCGACCCTCTGCTCGGTGAAGATCCAGGTCGGGTTCCCGGTGTCGTCGCCCAGCTTGCGGCGGAGGTTCTTCACCACGGTGCGCACCTGCCCTGGGCCCACCGAGTGTCCCGGACCCCACACCCGCTGCAGCAGATAGTCGTGGGTCAACACCCGACCGGCCTTGACCGAGAGCTCCAGGAGCAGCCGGTACTCCAGGTCCGTCAACCGGACGGGGCGGTTCGCCACCGTCACCCGGTTGTGGGTGTAGTCGATGCTCAGCTCGCCCAGCCGGTAGGGATCGGACGGCTCCGCCCGAACCGGCGCGGCCTGTCGGCGCAGGACCGTCTGGATCCTGGCTACCAGCTCCGTCGGCGAGAAGGGCTTGACGATGTAGTCGTCGGCCCCGGCTGAAAGCGCCCTGGCAACGGTCTGGTCCCGGCCGTAGCCGGACAGGAAGATCACCGGCACGTCGGCAAGCTGCGGCACGCTCTCCAACAGCTCGATCCCGTCGCTCCCGGGCAGCACCAGGTCCAGCAGCACCAGGTGCGGCTTCTCCTCCTCGATGAGGCGCCCCACCGCCTCCGGGTCGGCGGTAACGATCGGCGCGTAGCCCGCCGCCGTGAGCGCGTCCCGAACGGACCTGAGCGCCTGCGGGTCGTCGTCCACCGCGAGAACGCGCGTGGGCTCGTCCCCCGTCCGTGGAGAGCTGACGGAGGTTGGCGCGGGGCCGTGGGGTACGGCGTACACCCCCTCCTCGACGGCGGGAAGGGTGAAGATGAACCGCGCGCCCATGCCGGGCCCTTCGCTCTCGGCCCAAATCCGGCCCCCGTGGGCCTCCACGATCCCCTTGCATATCGCCAGGCCCAGGCCCGACCCCGCTATCCCGCTCCGGCCGTCGCCGTCGATCCGCGAGTGTTTCCTGAACAGATGGGGGAGAAGCTCGCCAGACACCCCGATGCCGTCGTCGACGACGGAGAAGGCCACGTCCACTCCCTCTCGCCCGGCAGCCAGCCGGATGGTCGAGGTCTCAGGCGAGTGCCGGGCCGCGTTCGACAGCAGGTTGCCCAGCACCTGCCCGACGCGCCGACTGTCGGCCAGGACCGGGGGCAGGCCGGGCTCCAGGTCGAGGTGCAGGTTGTGGCGGCCCCCTGCGGTCAGGAAGGCATTCCTCGCCCGGTCCACCACCTCTGCCGCCTCCGCGGGCTCCGGCGCCACCGACAGTGTACCCGACTCGATGCGCGCCACGTCCAGCAGGTCCTTGATCAGGCCCTGCATATGGTCGGCCTGCTGCTCGATGATGCGGTGGAACTGAAGCCTCTCGGCCGGGTCCAGCGACTCCCCCGACCCGATCAGCGTGGCGGCCGAGCCCTTGATGGAGGTCAGCGGCGCCCGGAGCTCGTGGCTGACCATGCCCAGGAACTCGGCCCGCAGCCGCTCGAGCTCCTCCACCGGCGTCATGTCCTGCAGGGTGACGATCATCGACTCGACCTCGCCCTCCAGTGAACGCATGGGCGTGGCGTTGATCAGGAGGGTGACGGAGCGGCCGTCCGGGACCTGCAGGACCACCTCCTCGGCCCGCACCGTCTCGGCGGGGCTCAGGGCCTGGACCAGGGACACTTCCTCCAGGGAGATCTCCCGGCCGTCCGCGCGCCGCACGGTCAGTTCCTCCAGCATCCGCTCGGGGGGGTTGTCCCCGGTCCGAAGGCCCTCGGCGATCCTTCTCGCCTCCCGGTTGAACGACAGCGGCGCTCCCGACTTGGCGTCGAAGACCACGACTCCCACCGGCGAGGTGTCGATCAGCGTCTCCAGGTCGGCCCTGGCCCTCCGCTCGTCTCGGTGCCGCCGGGCATTGGCAATGACCAAGGCCGCCTGGGATGCGAACATCACCAGGGTCTCCTCGTCCTCCCGGCTGAACTCGGGGCCTCCCCCCTCCTTGGCCAGGTAGATGTGGCCCATGCTCTCCTGATGATGGCGTACGGGCGCGGACAGAAAGGCCCCCGGCTGTACTGGAAAACGCATCTCGGGCAGTCCCTGCCCCCGGATGTAGCCCAGCAGATCCCCCACCCGTATCGGACCGGCAGTATGGCCCAGGTACTCGTAGAGCCGCATCACCCCGGGCATGGCCGGCAACTGCACGGCCTCCCCGGCGCTGAAGCCGGAGGTGAGATGGTCCTCCACCTCTCCTTGGGCCCCCAACAGGGTGATCAACCCGTAGCGCGCTCTCGTCAGAGCGCGCGCCGAGTCCAGGACATCCTGGAGCACGGTGTTCAGGTCGAGGCTCTCGTTGATGCGCTGGCTGGCCTCGCTCAGCCGGGACAGGCGCTCCCTGAGGGCGGCGACGTCTTCGGGGAGTTCCTCGGCTGGTCTCATATTGCTCGCCTCGGTCCTGGGTCTGATTCGGGGTGAAGGGGCCGAACACGTTTGAAAAATAGGCCGAGACACACAAGAAAACACCCCCTGTCCCCCGGAGGGCACACAAGAATCACACACCCATGGGGTAGAATGGAGGGCCGAGGAGCCCTGGAGGTTTGACCTGGCCTTCGGCAGGCTCGCATCTGCGTTCGGACAGCAGGCGCCCGAGGCGCACGTTGCTGCGGGCGCCAAGGGGGCTGCACCCCATGCGAAACGACAAAAAAAGAAAAGCGACATGAAAGCGGCCCCCAGGCGCGGACGGCCCACCGAGCGACCGATGGACCCAGACCGCGACCCCGCTTCCCGCAGGGGCACGTGGACGCCGTCCCAACTGACCACCAAGGTGTCGGCCTCGGCCTTCAGCGGCGCCGCGTCCAGCAAGGCCAGCTCCAGTTGCTCGGCGTGGTCTTCGGCATACTGTCCGATGGTGGTCAACAGATGCTGAATGGCGGTGCGCGACGGGGGCTCCGGCAGCAGCTCGGTCAAGGTGGTCTCGACTTCGGCCGGGACCAGATGGGCGCCCAGAAGGACCGTGACCCGCTCCAGGGGCGGTACCATGAGTCGTTGGCCCATGCCGCAGCGTTCATCCAAGGGCACCCAGCTGGGGCCGCCCCGGTCCGGCTGATAGAGCCGACGTGGCACTTGGACCTACAAGTTCGAGGCGAGAGTCAGGGACGAGGAAGGAAAGAGCAAGATCGGGGAGCAACTGACCTCCCACACGACCTGCGCGATGAGTAAGCGGCGGCGAGGTGGACGACGTCGTCACAATCATGTTCCCGCACCCGGAGGCACCGCGAGCACTGGAGCCTCGACAACCAGCCCTACCTATAGGGCGCCGGCGGGTTCAACTCGGCCAGTTGCCGGTGCTCTACCGGGCTCAGACCGCGGCTGACGAATTCCCTAAGCAAATGCCTCGCGCCATCCATCCAGATCATCTCTCAAAGAGGAGATCGCAATGATCGGTCGAATCGCAATATCCTTCCTGTTCGCCGTGCCGCTGGCGGCGCAGACCAAGAACGTCCAGGACTACCTGCCCCTGGCTGTGGGCAACTCCTGGACCTACGAGCATGAATACTGGAACGACAGACCGGGGCAGGAAGCCCCGCTTCAGATCACCGAGTTCACGATCTCCATCCTGCGTACGGAGGTCATCGATGGGGACACGTACTATGTGTTCTCAAGCCCGAGCGTCACCCTGCCGGGCGATTCTCCGAAGCACTTCATCGCCGGCAAGAAGCTGCGGTGGGATGGCAACAACCTGGAAGAACACGACGGCACCTCGTCGTCCTCTGTGTATCGGTTCGAGGTGCCAACGAGTAGCACTGATGCAACCGTCAGTGAGTATTCCATCTCCGCTCATGGAGATACTCTGGCAAGGGCGATGGCCTATCTGAGACACCACAGCAGATTGATGTACCAGAGCTTCAGCTTCCTTGGCAACATGCCTGCTGACAACTGGCCTCCAACCAGAGGCGTCCTCTTCACGGAGCAGTATGGACTCCAATGGGCGATTGAAATCTGGATGGCCGGCGATGTGGGATCCAAAGCGATCACGATATCCCCTGTACGAGCTGTGCTTCAGACCGCCTCCTCCTCATCCTCCACGTCTCGCGACAGGGATATCCCTGCCGAGACCTCCTCTGTCACTATCGAATGGGATGACTACAACTGCTATTCCAGCGGCAATCACATCAAGTACGGCTCCACCTGCAACTATCCCCCCACCTCGTCCTCCTCGGCCTCTTGGGGCCTCATTAAGGCTGGGAGATCCAGTCGATAAAACCTCTTGTCACAGACTCCAAAAGGGAGATTGCCATGATCGCGCGCACTGCAGTCCTCCTACTCACCGCGCTGGCTCCACTGGCAGCGCAGACGAGGAGTGTGCAGGACTACCTGCCCTTGGCTGTCGGTAACTCGTGGACCTATGCCCATCTATTCCTCGACGCCAGAGGCCGCAATGAGATCGCTTTTCAGGGCGAGATCACCATCTCGATTCTGCGTACTGAAGTAATCGATGGAGACACGTACTACGTCTTCTCGGACGTGTCTACGGATGCTCCAGAGGGTGTCCCCAAGCACTTTCTGGCCGGCAAGAAGCTGCGGTGGGACGGCAACAATCTCACTGAGCATGATGGGGCCTCGTCACTCTCACTTTATCGCTTCGATGTCCCTACGGGAACTGATGGAGTAAGCCGGGAGTATTCCATACCAGAGACGCACGGACACACTTCGGTGAAGTCCTACGCCTTCATCGTATCGGATCGGTTGATGCTCCAGAGTTTTCAGTTCTCTGGAGAAGGTGCTCGTGGGGCTGTGATCGCCTTCTCCGAGGACTTCGGCCTACAGGAGGCCATCGAGGGCGAGGCCGCTGGAGACATGCTGGTCATGCAACACACTCTCACCCCAATCCGGGCGGTCTTCCAGACCGGCTCCCAGGACGCTTCCGCTCGTGATGCACACACGTCTTCCTCCGCTGTCACAGTCGAGTGGGATGATTACCTCTGCTACTTTGGCAACGATGATGTCTTTCTTGGCGTTAGCTGCAACTACCCTCCCACATCCACCTCCTCCAACTCCTGGGGATTGATAAAGGAAGGAAGTGATACCCGATGAGAGTCCTCGTCATCCTGATGGCTTCAATGTTGACCTCTCAGGTAGCATATGCTCAATCGCGGGTGACAGACCTTACAACCCTCAGTGTTGTCCTGGTGACCTTTGCGGACGATGTGCCCCACGGGTACACCCGACGGCAACCCACAGCCGGTATGCCACACACGCTGGTTGCAGGAGATCACGCCTACACCATGGACGACTTCGAGATCAAATTCGGCGTGTCGGGGACGTTCGACAACGAAGAAGGCATCACCCTTGACAAGGACGAGGAGTTGCCAGCCGTCTACGGTAGTGTCAAGGATTACTTTGATGAGATGTCCGGGGGGAGAGCTTGACTTCGATGTCCGGATTGTCAATAAGGAAGATCCCAGCGATACGGATCACCCAGAGTGGATTGAGATGCCTGAAGACCGGGCATATTACACAGCCCAAGGCATCAATCAGTCGGAATTCTTGACCCATGCCTTAGTCCGCAGGCCCTCGACGATCCTCCTGGTCTCCCGGTTGAAGGACACCGGCGCCCCCGACTTGGCGTCGAAGACCACCACCCCCACCGGCGAGGTGTCGATCAGCGTCTCCAGGTCGGCCCTGGCCCTCCGCTCCTCCCGGTGGCCGGGCATTGGCGATGACCAGGGCCGCCTGCGATGCGAACATCACCAGGGTCTCCTCGTCCTCCCGGCTGAACTCGGGGCCTCCCCCCTCCTTGGCTAGGTAGTCGAGGCTCTCGTTTGATGCGCAGCTGGCCTCGCTCAGCCGGGACAGTCGCTCGCTGAGCGCGGCGACGTCTTCAGGGCGATCTCCTCGGCAGGTCTCATCCGCTGATCTCCGGTCTGAGGGCGATGCCGGCTCTCAGGGACCGAATTCGAGCAAAAAACCAACAAGACACACAAGAAAACACCCCCGAAGGGGCAAGGAGACACAAAAGCCACACATCCACAAGGTAAATTGGACCCCGAAAGTCAGCGCGTCGCGATGACCGGCCTCCGGTCGTCTGCCTTGGACACCGACTTGAATCCCCGACCCGACGACGAAGTAGCGACCAACCGAGGAGCTGGCATGATAGCTGCAATCGTTCGTCTCATCGGGCTGGTTCTCGCGTTTCCGTGTCGGCGGATCCCCTTCTGGAAGCCCGCGTGCGGCTTCCCTCCGGTGCACCGGTTCCCGGGCGCAGGTGCTGCGTTCGATCTGACGGATCTGCGCGCCCCGCCGCTGGCGGTGACCACGGACCGCTCTGCGCATTTTCACCCTGCCCCTGGCCTCCTTGGCGGGAGCCCTGCCGGCTGGGCCGGACAGGGCCTGATCCGCTCCCTGGCCTACACCGGCGGAAACTTCGAAAAGGCGCCGAACGCCATCGTCCGCTGACCACCGAGATGGGCTACTTCCGGAGCACCGCGACAAATGGACTACGCGCGCTATCACGCGGCCGGGCTGATCCTCTCCAGCGGTCCCGTGGAGCGCCGCCGCCAAAGCCCTGGTCGGCCATCTACTCAAACGCAGCGGCATGCGCTGGACCCGAGAGGGAGGCCAGCAGATCCTCAATCTCCGAGTCCAGGTGCAATCCAACCGATGGGAGGCTTTCTGGAAGTGGTACCTGCTCCAGACGACGCACCAGACCTACAAGAGGGCTGCACAGAGCCGAGGCAACACCCGAAACCAACCAAGGAGGCTCCTCATGATCGCTCGTCGTATCGCATTGATCGTGCTGGCGACGCTGGCTCCCCTGGCGTCTCAGACGACGACCTTCGCAGTGTCCGACCACCTGCCTCTGGCCGTCGGCAACTCATGGACCTACGAAGTGTGGTTCTATGACCATGAGCCGGATGCGGTGACTTACACGGGGTATCGGGACTCTGAGTCGAAGAGAGTCACGCTTACCATCCTCAAAACAGAGGTATTGGACGGGGAGACCTACTATGTCTTCTCCGACATGCCTACTGGCTGGCCTCCCGCGCCTGTGCACTCTGTGGCCGGGAAGAAGCTGCGCTGGAACGGAAACAACCTGACCGAGCACAACGGCACATCCTCCTTCTCGGTGCTTCAATTCAGAGAAGGCCCGGAGGACGGTTCTGTCTTCTATGAATACACGGTGAGTCCTTCGGAGGCTGATGGTAATACGAAGGTAAAGATGTATGTAGCCGCCGACGCCAACGGCATGTACTCTTCGGGGTTTGACTTACGGGGCGGGACGATCTCTCCTTTTTCGGCAAGAATCGTGAGATTCATCACTGGCTACGGAATGACCTATGCCCAAGAATCCTACGTCCCAGAGGCAGACATGATGTACCCCACAAGAGAAACTTTCCTGCGCCCAGTAGAAGCTCGTCTTGCTTCGGATGATGACGACGCCAGAAGACAGACGACGTATCGGATCTATACGTATAAGGAAATCACTAGGGCTTCTTGGGGAGATACTGGCTTCCCCGAAGGGACCTCAGAGACTTCCACTGATCGGTCTTCTTGGGGTCAGGTCAAGGAGAGGGACCTGCGATGATGACTCGGGTTGGTGTGCTGGTTGTGATCTTCCTGTGGATCGGGTCACCGGTCCACGGCCGGAAGAACGACACCTGGGTGGAGGATACGAACCTCTATGTGGTGCTTGTGAAGTTCGGCTCGGACCTGCCGCATGGATGGGTGGCTGGGTCTCCTCCGACTCCTGGCGATGACGCCTACACCATGGAGGACTTCGAGCGCCTGTTTGGCGTCGAGGACGCACCAGGGTTTGGAGAGACGGACACACAGTCGGTTGCGGACGGCAACGAACCGCTGCCCGAGTTGTACGGAAGCATCAAGGACTACTTTGATCATCTGTCGGGCGGCGAGTATGACCTGACCATCAAAATCCTCAATCCAGAGGACAGCGAGGGGTATCCCAAGTGGCTTACCATCAACCGTGCAAAGTCGCACTATCTCAACTTGTTCCACCCAGACCGCCAATTCTATGAACACAGCATCGAGAAGCTGGAAATGATGATGCCTCGCTGGTATCCCGGCGATCACCTGGACTATGTGATACCGGGATTGCTCCCTCATCCTCCAACCACCGGAACCCCAAGTCCAGGCACTCCAGCTCAACGACGCACCAACAAGGTCGCGTTCGTGTATGCTGGGTTCACCTCCGCCAAGGATGCCAATTTCACGGCTCTGCATCCGCGAGCAGAAAGCGTGTCCAGCCCCACACCGAGATCAGGGACCGGAGTGGCGTCCTATGCGACATGGTACCAGACGGGTGCGAGGCAAGGGGACGGCCTCGGTGGTACCGATCCGGCTGAGAAATTCTCGGGTATCGGTATTCACATCCACGAGATCGGCCACATCCTCGGCCTGAGCCATGGAAGAGGCCGGTCCAATGTCACCAACCCGTATACCACCGTGAACAGGACACGAGGAACAGCCAACTTCCTGTCTTGGGGTCCCATGTCCTCGAACTCCCAAGGGCCTCACTCCCAAGGATCAGAGCACCCTACCGATGCGGACTATGCGTATCTGTACCAGTTCCAATCCTGCCCTGCTCCGTACAACCCCGCCTACATGAAGTTCCTTGGATGGGGAGACCATCATCGAATCACGAGGACCCAGAGCCAGCCCTTCCTCCCGTCTCCCGATGACTACTACTACATCGAGGGAGAGAACGACTCCAGATATCACTTCGACTTCCGCTCTGCGGACGACTTCGGTCATTACGTGCTCTCTCATGCGTTTGAAGATGCTCCTGGTCTGATGATCTGGAAGCACCGACAAGAGCCCCCGAGTGCGTACATATCCGCTACTGCACCCCGTGTCATCCCGGCCGACGGCCGATCCATATACAATGCCTTGCCGAACACAAAGAGCGGAGCCACGGTCAAGGAATTCAGCAGCACGGCGACCTACGCCTGGCTCGATCTCCTGTCGGACCCGTTCGGGGCTCTGCCCGACAACGGATCCGAGCAGACGATCCGAGCCTTACCGCATTCGGTGGACAATCCCACCGAGCTGCCCTCGGTGCTGACCTATCGAAATCCCGAGCACCGATGGACGCCCGACTGGGCGACGGATGCGTCTCTGTTTCGGCAGAGGAACAGTGCAGGGCAGGACCGGCCATCCCATGTCGCCGTCCGCAACATCCACATCCTCCGCGATGAAGAGGGGTCCGGGTCTGCCGTAGCCAACGTCTACAAGAATTACCAGGAGGGCCCTCTCCATGAGGACATGGTCGAGTGGAGCGGAGACGTCTACGTCGGAGCGGACGTGACCATCGGAGAAGACCAGACCCTGGACATTGCCGATGACGCCGTCGTCCATTTCCTGGCACCTCGAAGTGCCGGCCCGACCTCGGAGCATCCCCACGGGGTGGACCCCAACGGTACGAACATCACAGAGCTTATCGTCCAGGATAGTGGCACCCTCAACATCGGCAGGAACGTGACCTTTCGGTCCATGCGGGAGGAGTATACGGACTCTGACGGGGATCGAGTGGAGCAAGACGATGTCGATCCGGAGGGTCATGGCCTCATCGTCGAGTCGGGGGGCGAGGTCACCATCCAGGGCCTGACCATCACCGATGGCGATCACTACCTGTACAGCGAGGGGGAGGTGACTCTGGCCGGGGACCTGAGGATCTCAGGCAAGCACTCCTCGTTGAACCTGCGTCGGAGCCCGTCCACTGCGGACGCCGCCGACGAGGCCGTGACGATCAAGATCGCATCCGGTGACGCGGCCATGGACGGCAGGGACGAAACCAAGGTGGAGATCATCGTGGACGGAGCGAAGTGGAAGGGTCAGACCCTCGTCGAGGCGGCCGAGCTGAACGCCCTCAACGACACCTTCGAGCCCGCCGATGACAACACGTCCGGATGGCAGGGCATCGAGATCAACGCCAACTCCGGCGGACGGGTGCACCTGACGGGAGCGACCCTGAAGGAAGGGGATTGGTGTCTGCGTGTGCCCTACCCGGAGCACGTCACGCTGGGCAACGCCACCTTCACCAACTACGGCCTGATGAAGCCGGTCGGGGATCACGACGTGCGCGAGTTCGAGAAGCTCGGCGACGACTACTGGACCGCCGGCTACAAGGTCCGGAGTTCCGTCACCGGCCCCAAAGACTCCCCGGCGAGTGTGGCCTGGTCCCTGTCCGGAGACGATGCCGGCCAGCTCGAGATCCATGCCGGCAGCGGTGTCCTGACGTTCGCGGATCCCGGGGCCGACTTCGAGGCTCGCTCGGACCGCGTCTACACGGCCACGGTCCAGGCCATCGTTGGACCGCCCGCCGTTCCTCTCGCCACGGTCGAGCAGGACGTGAAGATCACGGTCCTGGACGTCCCGGCTCCCGATGCGCCGGCCGTCACCCTGGATCCCGACAGCGGCCGTGAGACGGCGGGTGCGACGGTCACCCTGGACAACGACCAGGGAATGCGGGTGAGGCAGGTCCTGGCCCGGCTGTCGTCGGTGCCGGCGGAGGACCCGGACGGCACGCGCCAGTGGCACCCGCTGGGCCGGCCCAACGCGCCCGGCGCCCCGAGCGAGGCGGACGGGTACTACGAGACCTCGATCGCGTACACGAACGACAACACCTACGAGTCCTGGAAGGAGTCCGGCACGGCGTACGAGTGGAGCGTATCGCCCAACCGGACCTACCGGTTCGAGGCGAAACTCGAGAACCTCGAAGGAGAGAGCGAGGTCGGGAGCGTCTCGTACACCCCCCCGCCGAGGGATCCTCTGACCATCTCGGGCCCGTCCACGCCGTTCTACTATATCGACTGGACGGCTCCCATCGGGACGTACAAGGAATGGCCCCGAGTTGTCTCGGTCCACTACACCTTCGACACAAATGACTCTCACATCCCGCATCTCGCCGGCTCAGCCGGCGCAAGGAGATGGCAATGATCGCTCGCATCGCAGTGCTCGTCCTAGGTGCGCTTCCACTGAGAGCACAGACGATAGACCCAACCGCCGACGGCTCCAGCTACACCGTGCAGGACTCCTATACGATCCAGGACTTCATGCCGATGGCCGTCGGCAACTCATGGACCTTCGAGCATCTGTACATGGACCAACGCCACTTCTACGATCCGGACCACACGGAGAATCTGCATCTCACGGATAGTATCCACCATGGCTCTGGGTACTTCCCCACCTGGGATGCTTCTGACAAACGTCTGACGATCTCCATTGTCCGCACGGAAGTGCACGATGGGAACACGTACTACGTGTTCTCGGCCACCCTGCCCTCAGGCAGCTGGCCGCCGGCCCCCGGGTTCACGGAGTCCAGCACCACAAAGCTCCTGCTCGGGATGAAACTTCGATGGGATGGGGACACTATCATGATGTGGGACGGAGTGTCCGCTGTAGAGCTGCTTCGGTTCCCTGCTCTTCCCAGCAATTCTGACCTTAGAGTCGAAGATACTGCCTATAACGCCTCGATTGACGGTCAGTCCTACCCCGTCAGCACATATAGTAGACTGAGTCGTCTCAACGACATTCCCGAGATTGGATTCGCTTTCTCTTCGCACGGATTCGGATCCGGGATAGGGTTCGTCGGCGGATTCGGAGTCATCGGCACTACCCTATCCAGCGACCGCATTGACATAGATGTTGGTCCTCCTTTTTGGAACGAGCTTTTCGGAGTGGAGGCCACTCTTGTGGTGGATGGCGACGGCGGTAGCCGAGACTCCTCCGACATCTCAGACAGTCAAGAGACTATCACCATTGACAGGTCTGACCTCCGGTATTGGCAACGCAGGGGTCGCCGATCCACCTCCCTCACAAACTCATCTTGGGGTGCCGTAAAGGAGACCGACTGAATGACACGGAGCTGCGCCACAGCCATGGCCATCCTGGCGTTTCTCGTGGAGGATGGCATGGCCCAGAGATTGCGTTGGACTCGCAACACGACGCTGAACGTAGTCCTTGTAACCTTCCCGGACGATCTGCCCCAGGGCCATACCCGGAGCGACGACGGGGATGATTCCACCTACGATCTGGTGCCGGGGTCCACGGCCTACAAGATCAGCGACTTCGAGCGTCTCCTCGGTGTAGACGAAGCCGATGACTTCGGCAGTTTCGCTAATCCGACAGGGGTTAGAGTGGGCACGGACGAAGACCTCCCCGAGACCTATGGCAGCCTGAAGAAGTACTTCGATGACATCTCTGGAGGAGACTACAACCTCACTGTGAGGATCCTCAACCCCCCTCATCCTGATTCGGATCACGACGAGTATCCTCGCTGGATGGAGATGGCTCTAAACAAGAGCCACTACAGAGCAATCCCCATCCGCAATACTCCCCCGCCGTATACAAGGCGCGAATTCTTCATAGATGCCACAGCCATCCTGCACAGTGGCACGATAGATCTCTCATCGTTTTCGGACGTGCCCAGCAATGACTCTGGGCGATCTCTGACAACCGCAAACAAAATCGTCTTCATCCACTCGGGAACGTCCATTTCAGATGGATCTGTATTGCATCCTCAGGTGGACGCCTTCAGAGGATATCGGTATGTCATCGGCGAGCGGATGGGTCTTGCCTCTGATCGAGAGAGAGCTGACGATGCCATCCGGTTTGGTGGACTCAGTCTCCATGCCCACGAGATCGGTCATCTGTTGGGGTTCCGCCATCCTGGAGGATTCTCAACGGTAGAGAATGTCTACCGGATGCAGACTCCAGGAGACACCTACAGGGACGGGGACGGCAATCGGCAAACCTATGAGCGATGGGGTGGGGCGGACATGGCGGGATGGGGCCTCATGCAAGGAGATGAGAACGGACCCGCCCTGGAGAGCAGCTTGCCGAGAGACACAGATTATGCCTATGTGGCCTCTCACAGATCATGCCCTCAGTATTACAATGGCATCTTCATGAGAGACCTTGATTGGGGCACCCATACTCCCATCACCACGACAACGCAGAGCCAGAGGGTTGATCCGGCGCCGGATGACTTCTATCACATTGAGTACCAGCACACCGTCATCCATGGGGTTCAGCGACCGCGATGGATCGTGCTGGACTTTCGCACGGCGGTCGATTGGGGACAGTATGTGAGTTGGTACCGCTTCGCGCAGCCAGCGGGGCTGTTGGTCTGGAGAGGAGACTTCTGGAGTGCACAGTTGCTCCCTGCCGATGGACGGCCCCTCAGCAATGCCCTGGGTGTGCATGCTGGGTACTCCTCTCGTGAATTCAGCACGACGGACATCTATCCCTGGATGGAGAGATTGTCCGATCCGTTTGGGGCAATTGAAGGCAACGGACTTCGGCAGACCATTCTCTCGATGAAAGCCTACAAGGAAGACGGCGAGACTCTGACGGACGATCCGCTGGTATTGACGGGGGGCACCCATCGGTGGACGCCCGATTGGGCGACGGATGACAATCTGCTGACCCTGATAAACCAAACGGATGTTGATTCTGACTTGATCACGGAGACCTCCGACACCCATATCGCTCTGAGAAACATACATGTGGTGCGCGGCGGAGCCTCGGGGTATGCTTTGGTGAATGTCTACCTCAACTACCAGGAAGGGCCTCTCCCGGATGATGCGGTAGAGTGGAGTGGCAGTGTCTACGTCGGTGCCGACGTGACCATCGGAGAAGACCAGACCCTCGACATTGCCGATGACGCCGTCGTCCATTTCCTGGCACCTCGAAGTGCCGGCCCGACCTCCGAGCATCCCCACGGGGTGGACCCCAACGGTACGAACATCACAGAGCTTATCGTCCAGGATAGTGGCACTCTCAACATCGGCAGGAACGTGACCTTTCGGTCGATGCGGGAGGAGTATACCGACTCTGACGGCGATCGAGTGGATCAAGAGGATGTCGATCCGGAGGACCACGGCCTCACCGTCGAGTCGGGGGGCGAGGTCACCATCCAGGGCCTGACCATCACCGATGGAGATCACTACCTGTACAGCGAGGGGGAGGTGACTCTGGCGGGGGACTTGAGGATCTCAGGCAGGAACTCCTCGTTGAACCTGCGTCGGAAACCGTCCACCGCGGCCGGTACCGACGAGGCCGTGACGATCAAGATCGCATCCGGTGACGCGACCATGGGGGGAGAGAACACCTCCAAGGTGGAGATCATCGTGGCCGGAGCGAAATGGGACGACAAGACCCTTGTCGAGGCGGCCGAGCTCAACGCTGTCAACGACACCTTCGAGCCCGCCGATGACAACACGTCCGGATGGCAGGGCATCGGGCACCTTAGGCGATTGTTATAGCGGGATTTGGGGACGTATGTGTATGTTTTCCAGTGACTTGCTGTCGGTGGCCGCCTCCCCCGCGGCCGGCTCCCCTGCCTTGACGAAGGAGGGGAGCGATGACCGCGATTCTCTCTCTGGCGCCCTTTCAGCGGCGGCCGCTGTGGGAGCGCTTCCGAGATCAAGCGCATGAAGCCCTGGATGCGTTGCTGGATCGGCTGGAAGCCGGCATGACCCAACCCGGAAGTTGTGCGCCGACGTTGATGGAGATCACCGACGCGGTGTCCCAAGAGCGCGCCGGACTCACCGCGGCCCTGGTGGAAGGCTTCGTCGAACGCCGCCATGGCCCGTTGCTGACGCAACAAGAGGCGGCTTGCCCCCAGTGTGAGCGCCTCTTGCCGGCGCGGGCTTCGCGCTCTCGCACGGTGGAAACCCTCTTGGGGCCGGTGACCTTGGAGCGGCCCTATTTCTACTGCGCGGCCTGTCACCACGGGTTCTATCCGCTGGACGAGGCCTTGGCTTTGTCGGGGCACCGCAAGCAGACGGACGTGCAGCAGGCCGGAGTCAAGCTGGCGCTGGAGATGCCCCACCAGCGCGCCTCGAAGCTGTTGGACGAGCTGACCGACGCGTCGATGAGCGACCGTGTGATTCACGAGGTGCTGCAACAGACCGGGGCCTTGGACGTGCTGCAGGTGTGTCCAGACGCGGCCGACATCCAGGATCGCATTGCCCGGGCCGCCGCCGGCCGCAAGTGGCGGCCGATCGTGGTGTTGGCCATCGACGCGGCCGACGTGCCCAGCCGTCCCGAGACCGCCAAAGGGACGCGTCCCGGGCGCAAGAAGAGCCGGGCCCGGCGAAGGCGCTGGCAGGGGGAATACCACGAGGCCAAGGGCTTTCGCTTCTACCTGGTCGACGACGACCGCATCGAGCAGTTGATCTCCTGGCACCAGATGGGCGACGAACAGGCTTTCGGTGCGGCTTTGCGCCAAGTCCAGGAGGCGGGCCTGATCCCGGAGGACCAGGTGCGCTTGTGTGCCATCGCCGATGGCGCCCCGTGGATCTGGAAGTGGGTGGAAGAGCTGTTCCCGAAGGCCCGTCAGATCCTCGACTACTACCATTGCAGCGGCTACCTGCACGCGGTGGCCGAGGCGCAATACGGTGCCGACGGGACCCGGGCCGCTCATTGGCTGGAGGCGGCCCTGGCCCGCCTGTTCTGCGGCGAGGCGGCGGGCGTGGTCTGGGGTCTGCAGCGCATGCAGCCGGTCTCGGACGAGGCCGAAGAGGCGATCGGCGCGGCCGTGACGTACCTGCACAAGCGGCTGCACCAAGTCGACTTCGGCAGTCATCGGAAGGGGGGCTACCCGATCGGCTCCGGGGCGATCGAGTCGGCCCATCGTTTCATCGGCCATGTTCGCCTGAAGCGATCCGGCGCCTGGTGGTATCAGGAAAACAGCAACGCCATCCTGGCCCTGCGCTGCGCCCTCTACAACGGTACCCTCGATCGCGTCTTCCAGAAGCACCAAGATCACCTCACAAAATCACCGGAACCGTAACAATCACCTAATGCACCCAGGGCATCGAGATCAACGCCAACTCCGGCGGACGGGTGCACCTGACGGGAGCGACCCTGAAGGAAGGGGATTGGTGTCTGCGTGTGCCCTACCCGGAGCACGTCACGCTGGGCAACGCCACCTTCACCAACTGCGGCCTGATGAAGCCGGTCGGGGATCACGACGTGCGCGAGTTCGAGAAGCTCGGCGACGACTACTGGACCGCCGGCTACAAGGTCCGGAGTTCCGTCACCGGCCCCAAAGACTCCCCGGCGAGTGCGGCATGGTCCCTGTCCGGAGACGATGCCGGCCAGCTCGAGATCAACGCCGGCAGCGGCGTCCTGACGTTCGCGGATCCCGGGGCCGACTTCGAGGCTCGCTCGGACCGCGTCTACACGGCCACCATCCAGGCCGTCGTTGGACCGTCCGCAGCTCCTCTTGCCACGGTCGAGCAGGACGTGAAGATCACGGTCCTGGACGTCCCGGCCCCCGATGCGCCGGCCGTCACCCTGGATCCCGACAGCGGCCGTGAGACGGCGGGGGCGACGGTCACCCTGGACGACGACCAGGGAATGCGGGTGAGGCAGGTCCTGGCCCGGCTGTCGTCCGTGCCGGTGGATGACCCGGAAGGCACGCGCCAGTGGCACCCGCTGGGCCGGCCCAACGCGCCCGGCTCGCCGAGTGAGGCGGACGGGTTCCACGAGACCTCGATCGCGTACACGAACGACAGCACCTACGAGTCCTGGAAGGAGTCCGGCACGGCGTACGAGTGGAGCGTATCGCCCGACCGGACCTACCGGTTCGAGGCGAAACTCGAGAACCTCGAAGGAGAGAGCGAGGTCGGGAGCGTCTCGTACACCCCCCCGCCGAGGGATCCTCTGACCATCTCGGGCCCGGCCACGCCCTTCTACTACATCGACTGGACGGCTCCCATCGGGACGTACACCGCGGCCGACAGCGACGGCGACGCGGTGACGGGTCTCTCCTGGACGGCCTCGGACGACAAGTTCGTCATCAGCGAGGCCGGGCAACTGAGCTGGGCCACCGGCCAGAGGCCCGCCTACAGCGAGAGCGGCCGCAACGAGTACGAGGTGAACGTCGAGGCCAGCAGCTCGACCCACGAGTCGCCCGAGTACGCCGTCACGGTAACCCTCCGGCGCAATACCGCCGGGCAGGTCTCCCTGACGAATTCCGATCCGCCGACCTCGGGGGAGACGATGGTGGCCAGTCTCACCGATCCCGATGATCCCAAGACCATCCTGTCGTGGACTTGGGCCCGGATCTCCGGGGACGACGAGACGCCGCTGACGGGCACGGACTCCGAGGATGGTCTGACATCGAAGTACCAGATGGACAGCGAGGACGTAGGCGCCCGGGTCCGCGCCACGGTTACCTACGACGACGCTCACCAGGACGGGGCGACGGCCGCCCGCACGACGGCGGCTGTGGAGCCGGGGAACAGTGCGCCGACGATCTCGGGCGAAGCGACGGTCACCATGGACGAGCATAGCACCACGGTGGCCTCCTACGAGGCCGATGATCCCGACGCAGTCGACACGATCACGTGGCAGGCTCTGGAGGGCGCGGACGCCGACAGCTTCGAGGTGGAAGGCACGGGGAACACCCGCACCCTGAGGTGGCGGAACGCCCCCGACTACGAGAAACTGCCCAAGTATCAGTTCACGGTGGTCCTGAAGGTCCGCGACAACCACGGGGCCCTGAGCGACCCGAAGACCGTCACCGTCAAGGTGCGCAACATCGACGAACCGGGCACCGTCACCCTTTCCACCTATCCTCCCAAGCCCTGCGCGCCCGTCTCCGCAACCCTCAGGGATCCGGATGGGGGCATCACCTTGGAGGGAAGAGACACCTACGGCTGGATGTGGCCGATCCAGGATTCCCCGCCGTCGCCGGCCCGTGCGCCCCCGCGTCCTTTGGTTGCCACCCGAACCTACACGCCGAAGAACCGGGACGTGGGCAAGACCATTCAGGCAACGGTCCAGTACGGAGACGCTCAGGGCCCCAACAAGAGCGCCACGTCCGCCTCCAGCACCACCGTGGTCGCCAACATCCCACGAGCTCCCGGACGCTACATGGTGACGGGTGGGGTGGAGTCGGTCCGCCTGGCCTGGACCAAGCCGGACGATTGTGGCTCGGAGATCACCGAGTACCAGTACAAGTATCGGCGGGGCACCGGCGACTGGACGACCGGCACGATCGACAAGAGCCAGACCTCCCATACGATCAGCGGGCTGGATGGAGGCGTCGAGTACCAGGTGCAACTGCGAGCCCGCAACGGCGTGTCTCACAACTCGGGCTACAGCGCGGCGGTCACCAGCTCCGCCACGACGATTGACGGGAATGATCCTCCCACACTGGAAGGCCCCGGGGAGGTCACCATGGACGAGCATAGCACCACGGTGGCCTCCTACGGGGCCGATGATCCCGACGCAGGCGACACGATCACGTGGGAGGCTCTGGAGGGCGCGGACGCCGACAGCTTCGAGGTGGAAGGCACGGGAAACACCCGCACCCTGAGGTGGCGGAACGCTCCCAACTACGAGGAACTGCCCAAGTATCAGTTCACGGTGGCCCTCAAGGTCCGCGACAACCACGGGGCCCTGAGCGACCCGAAGAGCGTCACCGTCAAGGTGCGCAACATCGACGAACCGGGCACGGTCACCTTCTCCACGACGGTCCCCAAGGCCTGCGGGTCCGTCACGGCCACTCTGCGAGATCCGGACGGCGGCATCAACCTGGAGAACACGGACGAGACCTATGGATGGGCGTGGACCGCTCAGGATTCGCCGCCGGCCCGTGCACCGCTCATACCGGTGTCCGTCACCGAGTCCTACGAGGTCCGGAACCGAGACGTGGGCAAGACGCTTCGGGCCTCGGTCTTGTATGGGGACTCTCAAGGTCCCGACAAGTCCGCCGCTGCCACTACTCTGACCATACTGGCCAATGTCCCGAAGGCCCCTGGGGGCTACGATGTCACCGGTGGGGTGGAGTCGGTCCGCCTGGCCTGGACCAAGCCGGACGATTGTGGCTCGGCGATCACTGAGTACCAGTACAAGTATCGGCGGGGCACCGGGAACTGGACGACCGGCACGGTCGGCAAGAGCCAGACCTCCCATACGATCAGCGGGCTGGATGGAGGCGTCGAGTACCAGGTGCAACTGCGAGCCCGCAACGGCGCGTCTCACAACTCGGGCTACAGCGCGGCGGTCACCAGATCCGCCACGACACAGCATGGGAATCGCGGTCCCACACTCGACGACGGCACGGCCTCCGTGGCGGAGAACTCCACTGCTGTCGGCACCTACACGGCGACCGACCCCGACGCAGGAGATGTCCTCCGATGGAGCCTGAGCGACGAAACGACGTTCAGCATCACGGCCTCGTCGGACACGCGCAGTGGTACCCTGGTCTTCGACAACGCTCCCAACTACGAGACCAAGAGCAGTTACTCGGTCGTCATCACGGTAACGGATCAGGCCGGGGCCACGGACACGGGCACCATCGGCATCACGGTCACCAACGAGGACGATCCCGGTGTCGTCATCCTCACCCCGTCGTCGCCTCGTGTCGGAGATACCGTCCGGGCGGCCTTGACCGACGAAGATGGGGTCACCAACGCCCAGGGCTGGGCGTGGTCTACCGAATCGAGTGCCTCTTCCGCCTCGGGCGAGGGCTCGGACCGCACGCCCCGGTTCAACACGGAATTCGACGTCACCAGTGCTCATGTCGGCCAGTACATCAAGGCCTCTCGGAGCTATGACGACAATCACGGGTCGGGCAAGTCCGCGACCGGCACCACCGGGAGCGTCCGCGCCAACAAGCCCAAGGCGCCGCCCAACCTCCGCGCGGCTCGCGGCGATGGGGAGGTCACCCTGACGTGGGATGCGGCCGATGACCAGGGAGCCACCATCGACCGCTACAACTACCGCTACAAGACCCGTGACGGCACGTACGGCAACTACAAGCGTGTCTACTCCCGGAGCAAGACCATCGACGGTCTCACCAACGGCACCGAGTACGATTTCCAGGTGAGGGGGCACAACTCCGAGGGCTTCGGGCCTCCCTCGTCCACCTCCGCCACTCCGGCCGGCAAGCCCGATGCCCCGAGCGGCTTCAGCCATGGGCGCAGCGGGGCCAACTCGGTCACCGTCTCGTGGGACGAGCCGGAGGACAACGGCTCGGCCATCACGGGGTACTACTGGTACAAGAGACAGGGGCCGACGTGGAGTGCTCCGACATGGGTGACGGACAGAGAGTTCACGGACGACAATTCCTGGAACGCCCGGTCGCATAGATACGCGGTCAGGTCCAAGAACGGCGTCGGAGAAAGCGACATGGCCGAGTACACCGTGCCCGCAGAGGAGCAGAGGAGGTCGGCCAAGCCTGTGGCCGACTTCGCGGACTCGACCGGCTTCGGGGTCATGGCGGCCCCCAATCCGTTCAACCCGGAGACCGCGATCTTCCTGGCTCTCCCCGAGGCGATGGCGGTGAGTCTGACCGTCTACGGCATCACCGGCCAGGAGGTCGCCAGTCTCCGCGAGGGGCAGGTGCTGGAGGCTGGGCTACACAGCATCCGGTGGGCCGGGAGAGACGACCAGGGACGGCCTGTGGGCTCAGGAATCTATCTGTACAGACTCCTCGCTGGGACCGAAGCGAGGGTTGGGAAGATGCTGCTGATTCGGTGAGGCGGCGGTGACATGAGGCGGGTCGCAGACCGGAACTCAAAAGGAGTTGAAGCGATGAAGGGACTCATGGCCACTCTCATTCTTGCGCCCTTGGCTGTCTGCCATGCCTCTCCTTCGCCCTCCGACAGCCTGCACTCCTGTCTGCTCCGCGAGCCGGAACTGGAGCCGCCCGCCGGCCGCGTGGCCGGCAAGCGGCTGGCGGACCGGGACGCGGGCGAGCCCCGCACCGTCCGGATGTTCTACTTCCTGCCCAACGACCGTCCATTCCGCCGGGCCGTGGTGCAGAGGATCAAGGACGAGATGCTTGGCATGCAGGCCTGGTACGGCGAGCAGATGGAGGGCCACGGGTACGGGTACAAGACCCTCCGCCTGGAGACCGATGACAACGGCGATCCGCTGGTTCACCGCGTGAATGGGCAGCACCCCGACAGTCGATATCTCGCCAGGACCTGGATCACCGTGCTCGACGAGATAGAGGCATCCTTCGATCTGTCGAAGAGTATCGTCGTCGTCGTGGTCGACAACAGCAACAACCTGATCGACCAGTCCGTGGCCGGAGCGGCGGCCTGGAACGGGAAGGAGGGCGGCATCGCCATGGTGGGAGGTGAGTTCGCCTGGGATACCCTGGCCCATGAACTGACCCACACCTTCGGCTTGGGACACGATTACCGCGATGACAGATACATCCTGTCCTACGGCCTGGATGTCAGGAGCGTGCTGTCGGCGTGCAGCGCCGGCGTCCTGGCCGTTCATCCCTACTTCAATCCCGATGTCGGCCTCGAGTGGGGCCAGGGGCCGGCCATCGAGCTCCTCTCGGCGACGACCTATCGCGAGGGCTCGCAGAGCGTTCCCATCCGGCTGAGAGTCAGCGACGCCGACGGGCTTCAGACAGTGCGCGTGAGAGTTCGCACCAGGGAGACCCACGACGCCCGGATCGGGGGAGGTTGGGAAACGAAGACCTGCCGGGGATTGACGGGCGAAGAAGAAGCCGTCGTGGAAATCGACTACGACGGCGTGATCCCTTCGGGCAGTGCCTGGGGGTTCTCGGATCTCTCCGATCCCAAGGTGCATCCGATCAGCATCATCGTGATCGACAGGGACGGCAACCGGTCAGGTCACAGGTTCCAGTTGTGGGAACTGTCCCGGCAGCATCTGGCCACCTTGGAGCTGGCGCAGGAGGTCCATGGGTTGGCCTTTGTGCCGGGTGCCACCACACTCGCCTCGGGGTCGGGAGAGGGAGTGAAGCTGTGGGACCCGGCGAGGCGGACAAGGACCACGACCCCTCTGGCCGTCGACGTCACGGCCCTGGCCGTTTCCTCGGACGGGGCGACCCTGGCCTCGGGCTCCCGCAGCGGTCAGGTCCAGCTCTTTGATCTGCGGGGCCGCCGGGTGATCGCAACCCTCACCGGGCCTGCTCACCCGATCCGCTCCTTGGCCTTCACCCGCGACGGCAGGACCCTTGCCTCGGGGGCCCCGGACGCCATCCGGCTGTGGGACGTGGAGATGCGGACCCGCACCGCGACCCTGCCGGCGGGGGCCTTGTCGGTAGCCTTCTCGCCCGACGGCGCGACTCTCGCCTCCGGCTCGGAAGATGGCGTGCGCCTCTGGGATGTGGAGAGGCAGACCGAGATTGCGACCTACCAGCACAGCGGTGACGAATGGGGGCCCGGGGTCAACACCGTGGCTTTCTCCCCGGATGGAATCCTGGTCGCCTCCGGCGGGGACGATACCACCGTGCGGCTGTGGGACGTGGCGGCAGGCGAGAACGCCGCGGTCCTGGAGGGGCATGAGCGCCCCGTCCGATCGGTGTCGTTCTCGGCCGACGGGACCCTGCTCGCTTCCGGGGCGGACCTGGTCGTGAACTTGTGGGACCCGGTGGCGAAGGAGAGGCTCGTCACCCTGCGGGGTGAGGGCCGGGAGGTCAAGACCGTTGCCTTCTCGCCGGATGGCACGACGCTTGCCGCGGGAAGCGAGGATGGCAGGATCGGACTGTGGGACGTGTCCGAGTGGCGGGCTTCCCGGCCTCAGAGGCTGGTGGTGATCTCCGGCGACGCTCAGCAGGGGATGAGCGGCGAGCCACTGGCCGAGCCGCTGGTGGTGGAGGTCCGGGATCAGTACGGCAATCCCCTGCCAGGTGTCGAGATCGACTTTGTGGTCGCGGAGGGAGATGGCAGGGTCGGCGCGCGGTTCACGCTGGAAAGAACGACGAGCGATCCCGACGGACGGGCCGAGGTCGTGCTCACGCTGGGCCCGGCTCAGGGAACGAACACCGTGGAGGTATCGGTTCCCGGGCTCGAGGCCGTCTCCTTCCGTGCCGCCGGGATCGGAGAACCGCAGACCACACCCATGGAGGGGGATATCAGTACCTGGCAACTACCCGACGCCGCGATCACCCGGCTGGGCAAGGGGGATATCAAGGATGTCGCCTTTTCCCCGAATGGGGAACTCCTCGCTGTGCCGACGGACATCGGCATCTGGCTCTACGATGTGGCGACATCCCGGGAGGTCGCTCTTCTGCCTACGCGTCGGCTATGGGACATAGCTTTTTCGCCTGATGGGCGAACCCTCGCGTCCTGCGGGGCCTACAAGGACCCTATCAGGCTTTGGGAAGTGGCCACGGGTGAAGAGACTGCAACCATTGACTACGACGCTACCGCCCTGGCCTTCTCTCCGGACGGCAAGACCCTGGCTTCCGGATCGAACTACGGGATCGAGGTGTGGGACGTGGAGACGAGGTCTCAGAGGGCGACGATGTCCACCGCGGAGGGTACCTGGGGCATCCACTCGGTGGCCTTTTCGCCCGATGGCAGAACGATGGCGGCCGGGTCGTGGTTGGATTACTCGGTGCAACTGTGGGACGTGGAGACAACGACAAAGCTCGCAACCATGGAGGGGCACAGGGATGAAGTCAATTCCGTGTCTTTCGCCCCTGACGGGAGGACGGTTGCCTCCGCGTCGCAGGACCACACGGTCAGGCTTTGGGATGTGGCCACCCAGTCCATCGCCGCCATCTTCGAGGGACATGACAGCTGGGTCCGCTCCGTGGACTTTTCTCCCGACGGAGCCTTCCTCGCCTCGGCATCGACGGATGTCAAGCTGTGGGACGTCGCTACGGGCCACGCTACCACCTTCTCCGCCGCAGGTGGTCGTGTGGCCTTTTCCCCTGATGGGAGGAGACTGGCTTCGCTCTCAAGGGGTGGAGTCGCCATCTGGGACCTGGCCACGGGCAACGCCGCCGCCATCGGGGGCGGTCACTTCGGTGGGGGTTCCCTTTCGGTGGCCCTCTCGCCGGATGGCGCGACGCTCGCGTCGGTAAGCTATCTGGATGTCTACCTGTGGGACGTGGCGACCGCGACCAACACCGCCGTTCTCGAGGGACATGAGGGCAGGCTCAATTCCGTGGTCTTTTCACCGGATGGTGCCACCCTGGCCTCCGGGGCCTCGGATCAGACGATCAGATTGTGGGACGTGGCGACTGGCGCCGCCCTGGCCACTCTCGAAGCGAGGGGCCGCAGGGCATGGACCAGCGTCGTGGCCTTTTCGCCGGACGGCCGGAGGATCGCATCGGGGCACGGCAATGGCACAGTCAAGGTCTGGGACCTGGAGACGGGGACAAACACCGTGACTCTGGAGGGAGGGCATACCTACGCCGTCGGCTGGCTGGCGTTTTCCCCTGATGGCGAAACCTTGGCTACCTCCTCGGCAGAACTGGCCATGTGGGACCTGGCGACGGAGACCAATATCCTCACTCAGGAGGATGCTCCGGAGGGGATCTACACGGTCTCCTTTGCTCCCGATGGGACCGCTCTCGTTCTTGCAAGGCCGTCTGAGGACCCCGAGTCCCCCGTTTCGATATGGGAAGTCCCGGCGGGGGAGGAGACGGCTGCGCTGTCCGTCGAGTACCCGGGCTGGCCCTCTTCCGGGGCCTTTTCCCCTGATGGTTCGATCGTCCTTTCGGGAAACTCGCCCTACAATGTCGACGTGGTGGAGGTGCGGGACGTTGCGACGGGCACCTTGATCGCCGCCCTCGAAGGGCACGGAGAGCAGGTCGGGGCCCTGGCCTTTTCGGGTGACGGATCGACCTTCGCCTCCACGTCCTACGACGGCACGGTACTGGTTTGGGAACTTCAACGTGCGCTGCTTCACCCGAGGAGCTTGACGGGGCTGTCCGGCGATGACCAGGAGGGGTTGCCCAACGCGGCTTTGCCCGAGCCTCTTGTCGTCGAGGTGCGGGATCAGCACGGAGATCCGCTGCCGGGCGTCGAGGTTGTCTTCAGGGTCATCCACGGCGGTGGGAACCTCTCGGTGGAGACCACCGAGACCGACGACCACGGCCGGGCAGCCAGCACCCTGACCCTGGGCGGCGCACCGGGACGAAACACCGTGCTGGCCATCTTGAGCGATCGCGTGCTGGCCATGGTGAGAGATATCGAGGCCGTGGTCTTCACTGCCGAGACCCGGTCGACTCCCACGACCCTGGACAAGCTCGGGGGCGATGAACAGCAGGGGCCGAGCGGCTCCCCCCTGGACGAGCCTTTCGTCGTCTCTCTGCTCGACCAGGTCGGTTCCCCCTATGCCGGGGCGACGGTCACCTTTGCGGTGACCGCCGGCGACGGCACCCTCTCGGCGGCCACGGCCACCACGGACGCCCGGGGCCGCGCCTCCAGCACCCTGACCCTGGGCCGCACTCCGGGGCCCGTCACGGTCGAGGTGACGGTGGCCGGGCTGGAGCCGGTGACCTTCACCGCACTCGGCATGGCCATCCCCCGGAGCCTGGCCAAGCCTTCCGGCGACGAGCAGCAGTCCGAGCCGGGCGCGCAACTGTCGGAGCCCCTGGTGGTCTCCGTGCTCGACCAGCACGGGGAAGCCTATCCCGGCGCCGTGGTCACCTTTGCTCTCGCCGGCGACGGCGGAACCCTCTCGGCCCTCACCGACACCACCGACGCCGAGGGCCTGGCCGCCACCACCCTGACCCTGGGCGAGGAGCCGGGGACCTACACGGTCGTGGCCACGGTGACCGATCTCGAGCCGGTGACCTTCACCGCCAGCGCCGAGGCGAGCCCCGACTTCGACGACGACGGCGAGGTCGGCTTCTCGGACTTCTTCCTCTTCGCCGAGGCCTTCGGGGGCAGCGATCCCCGCTTCGACCTGGACGCCAGCGGCGAGGTGGACTTCGCCGACTTCTTCCTCTTGGCCGAGCACTTCGGGCAGCCGGCGCGGGCCAAGCTGGTAGCCTTGGCCCGGGAGATGATCGGCCTGCCGGAGGGTCCGCAGCTGAGGCAGAACGCCCCCAATCCCTTCAACAGCGGAACGGTCATCTCCTGGTTCCAGCTGCAGTCCGGTGCGGCGCGTCTGGAGGTGTTCGCGCTGACCGGCCAGCGGGTGGCGGTGCTGCACCACGGTCCGCGCAAAGCCGGGTTCCACCACCTGCGCTGGGACGGGCGCGACCAGCGGGGCCGCCTGCTCGCCAGCGGCGTCTACCTCTACCGTCTGGTGACAACCGAGGCCGTGCAGACGCGCAAGCTCACCCTGCTGCGATAGAGGCCACAGATTCGGAGGGCTATGACTGACAGGAGATGCTGTCCCGACGGCGCCCAGGTGGTAGGGCGTGTCAATTGTCGCCCGAAATGGCGCCAGGTGCTCTCGGCCAAAGGAGACCACTCGGCGGCGGACTCCTGGAGGCTTCGAATCAGGCGTCGTCGGTGTCGATGCGCTACCCGTCTGACAGACAGCAAGGCACGACCTGATCGATTGTGGAGACGACCTCGCCCATGACACGGATACAGTGTGCCACCTTGGCGTTGATCGCACTGGGGCCTTCCCAAGCCGAGGAGACCGAGATCTCCTTCGCTGCAGGAACGAACGACGAAGGCGTGGCGTATGCGGTCAGCGATTCTATCGGACGGGTGATGACGACCTGGTCCGAGAGTATTCCCCCCACCAGGAGCACGGATCATGAAACCTGCCGTTCATCACCTGGCCTGTCTTGCCTTCCTTGGCTTGATCTCTCCGCCAATCTCGAAGGTTCACGCGTCACCGCCTCCCCCGGACAGCTTGCACTTCTGCCAAGTCCTCGATCTCGGTCTCGAGGATCTCGATATCCACCCAGCGGGCAAGCGACTGGGGGATCTGAACGCCGGCGAGCCCCGCACGGTTCGGATGCTCTACTTCGTGCCCAATGACCGTCCTGTGCGCGAGGAAATCATCCAGAAGATGAAGGATGAGATTCGCGGCATTCAGACCTTCTTCGGCGAGCAGATGCAGGCGCACGGGTACGGCTACAGGACCTTCCGGTACGAGACCGACGACGAGGGAGAGCCGCTGGTCCACCGCCTGCGCGGGGTGTATCCGGACAGCCACTATGTCGAGGACACGTTCTTGAAATTGAAGGAAGAGATCGATCAGATCTTTGATCCGTATATCCAGATTCTCGTCGTTGACAATGCCTCAGGTCTGCTCAGCGGATACGCCTTGGGTAGGGCCCTTGTGTTTTCAAAACAGAGAGGTACCGGGGTAGTGACAGCAGGAGGAGCTTGGCGGACGACGGCCCATGAACTCGGCCATGCCTTCGGATTGCAGCACAACTTCCAAAAGAGTACCTACATCATGTCCTATGGATCACATGGACCCGCTCTGTCCGCATGCGCCGCCGCATATCTGGCCGTGCATCCGTACTTCGACCCCGAGGTTGGATTGGAGGAAGGCCAGCCCCCGGCCATCGAGCTCATTTCGTCACGTGCCTATCCAGCAGGGTCGGAGAGCGTCCCGGTTCGACTCAGGGTCAGCGATGCTGACGGGCTCCACCTGGTGAAGATGTTCGTTCTCACGCACGACCCCGGCATCGAGCTGAAGACCTGCCAGGGATTGACGGGTGAGAAGGAGACCGTCGTGGAGTTGGCCTACGACGGTGTGGTTCCAGGTGATGTGACCTGCTGTCCGACCGATCTATCCGACCCGCCCGTGCATCCGATCTACATTGCAGCCACGGACAAGAACGGGGACGATGGGTGGTTGAGTTTCGATCTGTGGGAGATCTCCCCATCGCATGTCTCCACTCTGGAGGCAGGCCACGTGCACTCGTTGGCCTTTTCACCCGACGGCACGCTGGCTTCGGCCTCCGGTGGTGTACTGGCCTACCCCCGAGCTGGCCCCCACCGTGAGATCAGGCTGTGGGACATTGACAGGCAGACGGCAATCACCTTGTCCGGAAGGGCGAACGATCTCGCCCTTTCGCCCGGCAGCACAACCCTCGCCGCCGCATCGCGGGACATCGCTCTGTGGAACGCCGAAACGGGCCAGTTCCTCGCCTCTCTCCCCGGACCCGGGAGCCATGCCCGTTCCGTGGCCTTTTCACCCGACGGCACGGTCCTCGCCGCCGCGTACCCCGATGAGATCCGACTGTGGGACATGGACACACACACCCGTACGGCCACCCTGCCCGCCGGCGCCACCGTGGTGGCCGTCTCCGCTAACGGTATCCTCGCCTCGGCCGATCGTTTTGAACAGATCACCCTGTGGGACATGGAGACGCTGACAAGTACCGCGGTGGAGACAGCGACAAGCACTCATGGCTGGGGCCCGGACGTCAAGGCCTTGGCCTTCTCACCCGACGGCAGCATGTTCGCTTCCGGGGCTTTTTCTTCGCGGGTCCAGCTGTGGAATGCGTACACGGGGGAAAGCGTGAGTGTCCTTGGAGTACATTACGGGGCTCCTGTCAGCTCGGTGGTCTTCTCGCCCGACGGGAGCCTGCTCGCTTCCGGTGCACCCGGAAGTGGGGTCCTGCTCTGGGACGTTGGGCGAGGCCGCGGGCCGGTCGCCCTCCGGGCGCCGACCAAGGCTGTCAATGCCCTGGCCTTTTCGCCCGATGGGCGTTTCCTCGCTGCCGGGTCGGATGGCACGATCGAACTGTGGGACATGGCCGAGTGGCTCCAGCCCCGCCCCACGAGGCTGGTCGTCGTTTCAGGTGACACTCAGGAGGGCCCGGCAGGCGCTCAATTGGATGACCCGTTGGTCCTCGAGGTGAGAGACCAGTACGACAACCCGCTGCCAGGAGTCCGGGTCACCTTTACCGTCACCGACGGCGACGGCCACTTCGTCGACAGGTATCATCTCAACAGGAGGTGGACAGATGCCAACGGCCGGGTGGAAATCACCCTCACACTCGGGCCGGAGCCGGGAACCAACACCGTCGAGGCCAGGGCCGGGCTCAGGGTCGTGACGTTCAGTGCAACCGGGCGACTGGTCCTCCCCCATCCCAAGAGCCTGACCAGGCTCTCCGGCGCTGAGCAGGACGGGCGGCCGGGGCTGGCTCTGGACGAGCCTCTTGTCATCGAGGTGAGGGACCAGAACGGCGCATGGTTGAGAGACGTTGAGGTCACCTTTGCAATCACCTCCGGCGACGGGACCCTCTCCGTGGAGAGCACGACGACCAACCCGCGCGGCCAGGCCTCGACCACCCTGACCCTGGGCAATGCACCCGGCCCGACCACCGTCGAGGTCACGGTGGCCGGGGTCGATCCCGTAACCTTCACGGCCACGACCCTGGCGGTTCCCTGGACCCTGACGAGAGTCGGGGGCCTCGAGCAGGAGGGGCCGGCCGGAGAGCCCCTGCAGAGCCCCCTTGTCGTCTCCGTCCTCGACCAGACGGGGGCGCCCCTGGCCGGCACGGTCGTCGCCTTCGTTGTCACCACCGGCGAGGGGACCCTCTCGGTGAGCACCGCCAACACCGACGCCGACGGCCTCGCCTCCACCACTCTGACCCTGGGCCCGCAACCCGGGGCCAACACCGTTGTGGCGACCGTGGCCGGCCTCGACCCCGTGACCTTCGGGGCCATGGGGCGCGCCGTTCCCCGGACCCTGACCAAGGTGAGCGGCGATCTGCAGCATGGCACGGTCGGCACCCGGTTGGCGGATTCCCTGGTCGTGTCCGTGCGCGACCAGACCGGCTCTCCCCTGCCCGGGGCCCCGGTCACCTTCACCCTCACCGACGGCCAGGGGACCCTCTCCTCCACCTCGGATACCACCGACGCCGAGGGCCTCGCTTCGATCACCCTGACCCTGGGCGGCGAGCCGGGGGCCAGCGCCGTGGAGGTCGCCGTGGCCGATCTGGAGCCGGTGACCTTCACGGCCACGGCGCGACCGTCCCCCGACTTCGACGGCGACGGCGTGACCGGCTTTGAGGACTTCCTCCTCTTCGCCGAGGCCTTCGGCGGCGGCGACCCCCGCTTCGATCTGGACAACAGCGGGTTGGTCGACTTCGCCGACTTCTTCCTCTTCGCCGAGAGCTTCGGCCAGCCGGCGCGGGCCAAGCTGCTGGCCCTGGCCCGGGAGCGGATCGGCCTGCCGGACGGCCCGCAGCTGCAGCAGAACGCGCCCAATCCCTTCAACAGCCAGACCGTGATCCCCTGGTTCCTGCTGCAGGAGGGCCGGGCGCGCCTGGAGGTCTACGCGCTGACCGGCCAGCGGGTGGCGGTGCTCCACGAGGGCCCGCACAAGGCCGGCTTCCACCAGCGGCGCTGGGACGGCCGCGACGCCCACGGCCGTCCCCTGGCCAGCGGCGTCTACCTCTATCGACTGGTGACCTCCCAGGGGGTGCACACGCGCAAGCTCACCCTGCTGCGCTGAGAGGGACGCGCTACGCCTCCGGCAATCGGCTGTTCTGGACAAGGGATCCCACCGCCAGACAGCCGTCGGTCCAGAAGGACACCTGCAGGGACACCGGAAACCCCGACCCGGCCGGGCATGCGTATGGAATCCGTCGTCGGCCGCTACGATCCACGGCGCCGGCATCTCGACGTGGTCGAGGTGAGCGCCGGGCGCCTCGGGGCCTTCGGTTCGTGGGCGGTCGCGCCGTACCTGTCCGGGAAACCGGACGAGTCCGGCCTGTGAGGCACTGGTTGTCCAGGAAACTGGAAGGATTGTCGATCGAGCCGCCGCGAGGGCAGTCGAGAGATGATTCGCGGTGAGAGCCTGAAGGCACGCTTCTGCGTTCCCTTCCCAGGCAGGTATCGGGCCATGCCGGCCCGCCACCTGCGGCACCCTGCTCAGGTACTCGAAGACCCGCTGGCCGTCGGGCAGGGCAAGCACCTCCTCGGTGAACCCGGTGGGGATGAACTCCTGCAACCGCCCGTGGTGATGCCTCCGCAGCGGGCGCCCGTAAGGGCGCGCCGCTTTCGACCACGTCGCGGAGCACCACGTGGAGGTCGAGGCCTCTCGTTGACGCTCAGGCTGGCCTCGTTGAGCCGGGACAGGGCGCTCCCTGAGCGCGGCGACATCTTCAGAGAGCTCCTCGGCAGGTCTCATCCTGCTCGCCTCGGTCCGGGGTCTGATTCGGGGGGATGAAGGGGCCGACTCTAGCAGAATGGCCCGAGACACACAAGAACACACACCCCCTCCCCCCCCCAGGCACACAAGAACCACACACCCATAGGGTATGTTGATAGAGAACGGAGGAGCGCAGGCGGGATGGCTTGGCCTTCGGCAGGCTCGCATCTGCGTTAGGCGTAGCAGGCGGCCCGATGTTGCCGGCGACCAGGAGGCTACACCCCATGCGAAACGATACCAAGAGAAAAGCGACATGAAAGCCACAATGATCTGCATCATCGGGCTGATGGGGGCATGGGGCAATGCAATGGCCGAGCCTCTGGTCGAGGGCCACGTACGGCTGGCCTCCGGGGCACCGGTTCCCGGAGCGCAGGTGCTGCTGTTCGACGTGGCCGACCTGCGCGCTGCCCCGCTGGCGGCGACCACGGACCTCTCGGGGCATTTCACCCTGTCGTTGGCAACCCTTGAGGGGGCTCTGCCCGAGCGCTTCGGGCTGGGGGCGAACTATCCCAACCCGTTCAATCCCTCCACGATGATTCCCTACCGGCTGCCGGCGGCGATGCACGTGCGGCTGGAGGTGTTCAACCTCCTGGGGCAGCGGGTTTCCACCCTGGTGGACGGGGAACGCCCGGCCGGTTCTCACACGGCGAGTTGGGACGCCACCGATGCGGCTGGAGAAGCGGTCTCCGCCGGGGTCTATCTCTACCGCCTCAGCGGCGCCGAGGCACAGGCCACCCGGTCGATGCTGCTGATCGACGGGCAGGCGGGGATTCCCTTCGGCGGGCCGACCGGTCCGGAAGACGAGGCCCGTGCCGGCGAAGGCGAGGGGAGGGCCCCGGTCTACGGGCTGACCGTCTCGGCGCGGGGGCTGGTCCCCTACGTCGACGCGGCCTTCCGGGTCGAGACGGCCACGTCCCCGCTGGATCTCGTGGTCGAAGCTCCGGGCCGGGTCCCCCCGGCGAAGGCGGCTTCCTCCGGCGGGATTCTGGGCGATGTCGACAACACGGGGGGTGTGGACTTCTTCGACGCCCTGCTGGTGGCCCTGTACAGCCTCGATGCCTCCGTCGTCATGCCCAACGACGGCGACATCTCCTTGGGGGACGTCAACGCCGACGGGCAGATCGATATGTCCGACGCCTGGATCCTTGCCGAGTATCTGGACGATCCGTCCAACCCGGCCCTGCCGGCGGGAATCGGGGAGCCGGTGGGACCGGCCGCGTCGCTGTCTCCGGACCCCTCGACAGTGACCTTCGCCGACGACGGGGCCTGGCACCGTTTCACGGTGCAGGCGGCCGAGCCGGTCTGGGTGGTGACCAACCCGGAAGGGACCACCCCTCGACTGGAGATCACCACGCGCAGCGGCCGGAGCAACTTCTGCCCGGCCGAAGCCGAAGACGCACAATCGCGCCAAGACGGACAGGCGATCTACCTGGCGGGGTGCGGCACCGGAACGGCCACGGTGGAGCTGCGGCGGCGATCAGACGGCACGGTCCTGCGAACCTACACCTTCGAGGTGACCGGAAGCCCCGCCGCCGACCTGGTCGTGGAGTCGCTCTCGGTGAGCGACAGCACGCTGACCCCCGGCCAGAGGTTCACCCTCAATGCCACCGTGCGCAACCAGGGAACGGGTGCGGCCACCGCCACGACGCTGCGCTACTACCGCTCGTCCCAGCGGGTGATCTCCATCTTCACCCGGGATGCCACCCAGGTAGGCACCGACGCGGTGGACGCTCTGGGTGCCTCCCGTACCAGTGCCGAGTCGATCAGCCTCAGCGCCCCGTCCACTGAAGGCACCTACTACTACGGCGCCTGTGTCGCGCCAGTGGCCGGAGAAGATTTCGGGTCCCGCCTGAACAACTGCTCCAGCTCGCGGGCGGTAACGGTCGAGGATGTCTCGGTCACGGGGGACCGTGATGCTCTGGTGGCGCTGTACAACGCCACGAACGGCCCGAACTGGAAGACCAGGACCAACTGGCTGAGTGACAGACCGGTGGGCGAATGGCACGGGGTGACCACCGACGCGAATGGCCGCGTCACTGGGCTGCAGCTTTCCAGCAACCAGTTGACGGGCGATATCCCTGCCGAATTGGGCTCCCTGAGCGCCCTGGAGGGGCTGAGCCTCGACAGAAACCAATTGAGCGGATCAATCCCGCCTGAACTCGCAAGCCTGGAGAACCTGACCGACCTGCGGCTCTACCTCAACCGGTTGAGCGGATCGATCCCCGCCGGACTGGGCAGTCTGGAGAGCCTGACAGTCCTGAACCTCACCGCCAACGGATTGAGTGGATCGATCCCGGCCGAACTGGGCAACCTCGAGAATCTGGAATCGCTATTCCTTGGCCGCAACCAGTTGACGGGTCCCATTCCTGCGGCTCTGGGCAGCCTGTCGAAACTGGCACACCTGTTCTTGTATGGCAACGCCGGTCTTTCGGGTCCGTTGCCCGGATCCCTTTCGGGTCTCAGTAGGCTCTCCTACCTGTATGTAGACGGCACGGGATTGTGCGCGCCAGCGGATGCCGCGTTCCAGGGGTGGCTGGAGGGGATTGAGACCAAGAGGGGCGTTGTCAACTGCGGCGGGACCGCTTCGGAGCGCGATGCTCTGGTGGCCCTGTACAACGCCACGAACGGCCCGAACTGGAAGACCAGAACCAACTGGCTCAGCGACAAGCCCCTCGGAGAGTGGCACGGGGTCACGACGATCGGCGGCTCCGTCTGGAACCTGGCTCTCAGAGACAACCAGTTGAGCGGATCGATGCCTGCGGAGCTGGGCTGGCTGAGCAACCTGCGAAGGCTCGATCTCTCTCGGAACCAGTTGACGGGTCCCATTCCCACGGAACTGGGCAGCCTGTCCAACCTGTCGGCGTTGATTCTCCGGGGAAACCAGTTGAGCGGATCGATTCCTGCGGCCCTGGGCAGCCTTTCCAACCTGCGCTGGCTGTATCTTGGCAGCAATCAGTTGAGCGGTCCCATCCCCGGGGCACTGGGCGGGCTGACCAACCTGTGGCAGTTGTCCCTTTCTCGGAACCGGTTGACCGGTCCCATTCCCACGGAACTGGGCAACCTGTCCAATCTGCAGAGGCTCTTTCTGTATGGCAACTCGGATGTATCCGGATCACTGCCTGGGTCCTTCACGAGTCTGGGAAGCCTCACCCATCTGTTTCTGGACGGCACGCAGCTGTGCGCGCCGACGGACGCCGCGTTCCAGACGTGGCTGGCGGGGATTACGAATAAACGGGGCGTTGTCAACTGCGGCGGCGGCGATGGCAATGGCGATGGCGGTACGGTCATGAGGGACAGGGCGGCGCTGGTGGCGCTGTACAATGCCACGAACGGCCCGAACTGGAAGACCAGGACCAACTGGCTTAGCGACAGACCGCTTGAAGAGTGGCACGGGGTTACGACCGACGCCGAGGGGCGCGTAGTCGACCTGGCCCTCTACTCCAACCATCTACGTGGAAATATCCCTTCCGAATTGGGCGACCTGACGAATCTGACGAGGCTGCACCTGTACAACAACCAACTGAGCGGCCCCATCCCGCCGGAACTAGGCCAGCTCACCAACCTGACCGTCAAACTCGATCTCGGGAACAACCAGCTGAGCGGGCCGATTCCGTCCGAACTGAGGCAACTTGCGAGGCTGACGAATCTAAGACTCAGCAATAACCGGTTGACTGGGCCGATCCCGTCCTGGATCGGCGGTCTATCCACCGTGACGTGGCTGAGTCTGGGTGGGAACTCCTGGAGCGGCCCAATTCCATCTGAACTGGGCAATCTCTCTAACCTGAAGAGTCTCGGACTACGCGATATGCGGTTGACCGGGCCGATCCCTGCGTGGCTTGCCAATCTCACCAACCTGGAGAACCTGTACCTCTACAACAACCAGTTGAGCGGACCGATCCCGGCCTGGCTTGCGAACCTGACCAACCTGACGCAACTGGAGCTCAGCAACAACCGCCTATCCGGAAACGTCCCTTCCGAACTAGGCGGCATGCGCAACCTGCAGGCCCTGTTCCTGAATCAGAACTCCGATCTCTCTGGCACGCTGCCAGCTTCGCTTGCCGGTCTGAATGCTCTCGGGTACCTGGACCTGACCGGCACGCAGATGTGCGCACCGACGGACGCCGCGTTCCAGGAGTGGTTGAGGGGCGTCGCCAACCAGAAAGGTGTGACGAACTGCCTGCCGGAATTGGACGACAGGGCGGTGCTGGTAGCGTTGTACAACGCCACGGACGGCGCCAACTGGAAAAACAGCACTAACTGGCTGAGCGAGGCGCCCCTCGGCACATGGGAGGGAGTGACTACAGACGCCGACGATAGAGTGACGCAACTGGGGCTCGTAGGGAATGGGCTCCGCGGCCATATCCCGCCGGAGTTGGGCAGCCTTGAACATTTGGAAACACTGTTCCTTGTCGGCAACCAATTGTCCGGTTCAGTCCCGCCGGAGTTGGGCAACCTCGCGGCCCTCACCGTGCTGTATCTCGACAGTAACCAATTGTCCGGGTCCATCCCGTCGGAGCTGGGCAACCTTGGGGCCCTCCAAACCCTGTCTCTTGGCAACAACCAGCTATCGGGGTCCATTCCATCAGAGTTGGGCAACCTTGCGTCTCTCGAGACCCTGTCTCTTGGCAATAACCGGTTATCAGGGTTTGTCCCGTCGGCGCTGGGCGACTTGAGCAAGCTGTGGAGTCTGAGGCTGGAAGACAACCCCGGACTTTGGGACCGTTTGCCCCATTCGTTAACGGGTCTGACGGACCTGACGATCCTCGCGTTGTCCAACACGGGCCTATGTGCGCCGTCGGACGATGCCTTTCAGGCGTGGCTGAAGACGGTTCAGATATCGAATGTCGCCACGTGTCAACGCACGGAAGGGTCAGGTTCACCGGCGTATCTGGCGCAGGCCGTGCAATCGCGTCATGCTCCCGGAGTACCGCTGGTAGCGGGAGAGTCCGCCAACCTCGTTGCGTTTTTCACTGCGGGAGGGATCATAGACGCGAACGGTCCCTCGACGCGGGCCGTCTTCTACCAGGGAGGCTCGGAGGTGCATCGTGTCGAGATTTCGCGCCGAGGAACGCTCAATAGAGAAAACTTCCCGTATCCCGTTGCGGTGGTCCCCGGACGGGTCATCCAGCCCGGGTTGGAGATGGTTATCGAGAGGGGTCAGGATGGAGGGTCGTGGGAGGCCCATTGGATACCGGTGGAAGTGAACAGCGTACCGGCTTTCAACTTGACTCTGGTACCCTTCCTATGGAAAGAGAATCCAGACCATGATCTGGTGGCACGGGTGCAGGCATTGACGAGTGCAGACAGTCTGTTTCGACTGGTCCGGGATCTCCTGCCCGTGCGAGACTTCAACTTGACTGTTAGAGAACCAGTAGAGATTTCGGTGAGCCCAACAGGCGATAATAGTAGCTCACTACTGAGGAAGATCGAAGCCACACTGGCTATGGACAAGGAGAGGGGACACTACACAGGCGGACACTACATGGGTATACTCAGGGAAGTTTGGATTTCTATTGGGGGTGGCCTAACACTCGGCCAAGCCAATCTTCACGGAAATTCGAGCGTCTCAATCTTGGATCCCGAGGTCATTGCGCATGAACTGGGCCACAACCTGAGCCTCCTGCATGCCCCGTGCGGCGACCCCGCACAGATAGATCCTGACTTTCCCTATGCGACCGGATCCATCGGCGTATGGGGCTACGACTACGATCGCCAAGAGCGATCACTTACGTGGGTGGTTCCGGAAAGGCCGGATTTGATGAGCTATTGCGGGCCAAGGTGGATCAGCGACTACTCGTTCAAGAAGGCTTTGTCCTTTCGCGTTCACTCAGAGAGTCCCGCTGGCAAGGTGCACGCTTCATCCGGGAGGGGCCTGTTGCTGTGGGGCGGCCTGGGAGAACACGGAGAGCTCATTTTGGAACCGGCCTTCGTTGTCGGCGACGGGCGGACTTCGCTTCCCGAAAGGTCCGGCGAATACCATCTCATCGGAGGCACCGACGACGGCGATACGCTGTTTGAGCTTGCTTTCGACATGCCCGAGTTCGCGTGCGGGTCGGGCGGTGCTTTCGCCTTCGTCATTCCGGTGGGCGACGATTGGCCCCAGCGGCTGGCACGTATAAGGCTTGCCGGTCCCGAAGGCGTGGTAGAGTTGGACGACGACGGGGGCGGCCCCTCCGTCGCTCTCCTGCTGGACCAGACCACCGGCAAAGTTCGGGGTATCCTCAGGGATTGGCCCGACAGGGCGGCGGCGAAAGCGGCGGCAGGGGGCGCCATGCTCCCGGAAGAGGGGCTGGAGGTCATAGTCAGCACGGGCGTGCCGGACGGGGCGGCTTGGGAGCGATGACGTGGACGTCGGTCGGCGCAACCACTCAGCGAGTGAGCAGAGTCAGTGGAGTCTCTACACATGAGGGAGTCTTTCGCATGAAAGAGCATGCCTCGTTCAGCCTCGTCTTGTTGTTGGCCGGGGGCCTCTCGGCGGAGTCCGCGCCCGGGCCGAAGGTGGAGGGACAAGTGCGGCTGTCATCCGGCGAACCGGCCGTCGGGGCGCAGGTGTCGCTCTTCGATCTGGCCGATCTTCGGGCGGCTCCGCTCGCGGCAGTCACGGATGGGTCCGGGCATTTCGAGCTGTCCCTGGAGGGCTCGCCGTCAGCACTCTCGGCGGTGCCGGATCGTTTCGATCTGGGGGCGAATTATCCGAATCCGTTCAATCCTTCCACGGTCATCCCCTTCCAGCTGCCGGCCCCGACTCACGTAAGGCTGGAGGTCTTCAACGTCCGGGGACAGCGCGTCACGACGCTGGTCGACAGAGTGCAGCCTGCCGGCTACCACACGGCTCGCTGGGACGCCACGGATGCGGCCGGTCGGGCGGTGGCGGCCGGGGTCTACCTCTACCGGCTGCGAGGCGGCGGTGTCAGCCTGACGCAGCGCATGGTGCTGATCGACGGGCAGGCCGGAGTTCCGGCGGCCGGTTCGGCCCCGGCGCCGGGCGTGGCCGCCGCCGCCCCGGGAGACGGTCCCGTCTATGGCCTGACCGTCTCGGGGCCGGGGCTGGTCCCCTACGTCGACCCGGCCTTCCGGGTGACCACCGGGCCTTCGCACCCGGTGGAGCTGGCGGTCCGGACCCTGCAGGTCTCACCGCTCGCGAAGGCCGCCTCCACGGGAAGCACGAGGATACTGGGAGACGTGGACAACAACGGCCGGGTCGACTTCTTCGATGCCCTGCTGGTGGCCCTGTACAGCCGGGACGCCTTCATCGCCATGCCCAACAACGGCGACATCTCCCTGGGGGACGTCAACCGGGACGGCTGGGTCGATCTGTCCGACGCCTGGGTCATCGCCGCCTACCTCAACGACCCGTCCGATGCGGGGCTGCCGGCCGGCATAGGCGAGCCAGTAACCCCCCCTGCGGTTACTCCGGGCAAGATCTACTGGACGGATTTCACCGCGGACAAGATCCAGCGTTCCGACCTGGACGGCTCCAACGTCGAGGACCTGGTCGCCACGGGCCTGGTCAATCCCTATGGCCTGGCTCTGGACAAGGCCGGCGGCAAGATGTACTGGACCGACTACGGCACGGACAAGATCCAGCGTGCCAACCTCAACGGCTCGCAGGTCGAAGACCTGGTCACCACCGGACTGATCACCCCCGGAGGCCTGGCCCTGGACATCTACGGCGGCAAGATGTACTGGACCGATCTGGGGACCGACAAGATTCAACGGGCCAACCTCGACGGCTCCGAGGTCGAAGATCTGATCACCGAAATCCTGGTCAGCCCCAACGGACTGGCCCTGGACGTGGAGTACAACGCGATGTACTGGACCGACTACGGCACCGACACGATCCAGCGGGCCAACATCGGCGGCTTGGACTCCGATGAGCTCGTCACGGGGCTCACCAGTCCCGGGGGCTTGGCCCTGGATCTGCACCCGGCCGGGCTCAAGATGTACTGGACCGACTACGGCACGGACAAGATCCAGCGGGCCAACCTCGACGGCTCCGAGGTCGAAGACCTGGTCACCACCGGCCTGCGCTCACCCCGGGGGCTGGCGGTGGACGAGGTGGAGGGCAAGATCTACTGGGCGGACCCGGGGACCGACAAGATCCAACGCGCCAACCTCGACGGCTCGCAGGTCGAAGACCTCGTCGCCACCGGACTGGAGGGGCCCGTCGGGATCGCCCTGGACCCCGACCATCACGGCGACCAGCCCGCGTCGGCGACGCTGGTGACACTGGAGAGTGCCACCGCAGGTTATCTGAACCCTGGTGACGTCGACTACTTTCGGGTCGACCTCACCCGGGCGCGCATCTTGGTTGCCTATACGACCGGCACTACGGATACCTTTGGCTCCATCGAGGACAACACGGGGACGTGGCTCGCCGATGACGACGATGGCGGAGAGGGCAGCAATTTCCGCATCTCTCGCTTTGTTCAGGCCGGCACCTACTACATCCTGGTCCAGGGCTGGGATCATTCAGCGACCGGCTCCTACACCCTCCACGTAAGGTAGACAGTCGTTCCGCACCCAACAGGGCGAGCAAAGTTTCCAACCAACCCACAAGGGAGGACCGGCATGGACCACATCCACATCCACCCCGACCCGCACTGCAAGAGCATCCTGCACACCCTGCTCCTTGCGGTGCGCCGTCCGTTACTTGCACTTGTTGTCTTCTACTGCTCCCTCGCTCTACCCCTCGCCGCCCAGAAGGAAGTCCTTCACGGCACTTGGGAGGGGGTCGATGCGGACGAGCTCGGCAAAATCACCACACGCCTGACCTTCGAGCCAGACGGCAGGCTTGAAGTGGATCTGGAGATCGACTACACGGCCGAAGATTTCACGGAAGACTTCACGATCGGGGAAGAGGAATCGATACCGCTCCCGCAGGCGATCCTGGAGTCAGAGGACTTCGCAGCACTCGAGAGAGTGCTGTCCGTGGAAAGCGGCTCCGGCCACGGTACGTATCAAGTTCGGGGCGACAGCCTCCTGGTCAACTTGGACGAATTCGGATTTGTCGTTGATGGCGAGAGCCTTGCAGCCACCGAGTTCTGGGTTCCGCTATTCAGGTTCCTTTTCCGCCTCCTCTTTGCGACTTTCGCAGTAGCCTTTGAGGAGGATCTCTCCGACGAGGAGTTGGCGGAGAGGTTGGCGACGGTTTATGAAGACATGGCATCCGACCCGGAATTCCAGGCGCTTGTTGACGAGCTTCTGGCTGAGTTCGAAGAGTCACCCCTCCCCTTCGCACTTACGGGTACCTACGCCATCGAAGGAGACACTTTGTTCATTACTTCCACTACGGCGGACGAAGAAGGAGAGGAGACCATCGAAACCCTGGAATTCCATCGCATTGCTCCCGCCACCGCTGTTGCTCCAACGACCTGGGGCAGCCTGAAGAGCGGCATCTGAGGGAGAGTGTGCGCCAAATCGTGTAGTTCCAGTCCCGTGAAACTCATGGGGCGAGATATGGGCGCTCCATCTGCTCGAACGTGACGACCACACTCTTGGTTAGGCTCCCTTGTCGATCTCCGAGCGCACTCGAAGCCCTTTGTTCCTGGTCCCGTGGTCGATCAGGTTGACCACCGTGGGCAGACTGACCAGAGGTTGGGCTCGCCAGTTCTTGGCGATAGCCCTACAGAAAGAGCATCCGCCATTGGCGGGAGAATGTGGGCTACACTGTTCACTGTCCAGTGCGCATGTCCTTGGGGGAGATCAAACAAACCCTGGATCGCTGAAGCTCAATACCCGGGTCTCTAACCAAAGGGGAAGGAACTAATGTCTCGGCCCACAAGAGAGCATGTCGTCCAAGCGCTTGATGACGCCAACTTGGCTGATAAAGGAGCCGCCAGGATCGGGGATGGGGCGAGGTACCGTTGTGAGTACTGCGGTCGTGATCTACTGGCTTCCGTGGACAACTATCGAATGTGGCAGGAGGACCATATCATACCCGAGAGTCTTGGCGGCGAGCAGGATGATATGGATAACCTTGCTCTGTGTTGTCGGTCCTGCAACATGCCCAAAGGCAGGTGGAATCCGCGTTGCAGCGCTCATGACAGTACCACCCGAGAGGGTATGATTCAAGCCGTAAGAGATCACCTGTACCGCCATCGAGCGAAGGTCATGCAAGAAGAAGTGATTCCGTCTCGGGAGATTGCTGGAAGGAGCGACTTCCAATGACCTTACGTGATGTAGCCCTGATGGCTCTGTCTGCTCTGATCGCCGTTGTCGTATCCACGATGGCCGCTCAGAGTTCGGGCAAGAACGTGGTGAGGGTGAACGAGTTGATCCTTGAGAACGACAAGGGGGAGGTAGTGGGAATCCTATCCACCTTTAACAACGGATCACCCTACCTTCACCTATCCAACGGTCAGTCAACTGCCTCCATCTACCTTGAAGGTACGTCAGCGAAGGTGTTCACGCGCAGCAAGGAATTGATGTCAGGAGTCGGCATCGACAGAGATATACCCTTCGTCAAGGTCAGGGAGAGAGGCGAGGACATTCTCGTGACTTCATTCACTTCTCCCTTAGTGGATGCTCCTAGTATCAGAGACAGTTATACTCAAATCAGACTGCATAGAGGAGGTCAGTACTACTTCTTCCCTGATGGATTTAGCAGATATCAGATGAGAGATATGTTACTTATCAAGCCTAGTCTCACGTCCAGGATGGCCCATGATGAGTGGAAGTCGAAGCTGGCAGAGTGAGACGATGGATCGTATGCGTGGCGCTCTCTCGCTCCCCGCCCTGGATCGCCAGCAACTCCTTGTGACCGTCGGCAGTGACTCCGATGACGACCAGCACGCACGGCCGGTCCTTCTCCAGGCGGACGTGGCAGTAGAGGGCATCGGCCCACAGGTAGACGTAGCGCTGGCCGTGCAGGTCGCGCTGGCCCCAAGTGGCGAACTCCTGCTCCCAGACCTGCTTCAGCCGAACGATGTTGGTCGCCGACAGCCCGACGACGCCGTCGCCCAGAATCGCCCGCAGGGCGTCCGGGAAGGCGTTGGTGGAGATCCCCTTCAGGTGGAGCTGCGGGATCCGGGCGTCGATACTCGGGGTGCGCCGCAGATACGGCGGCAGGATGGCACTGTGAAGTGCTCCTCCGGACGCTGGTCATGGACCCGCGGCTGGCGCACCGGGACCTTGCCGACCCCGGTCACCAGCTCGCGCTCCGGGTGCTAGCCGTTGCGTACCACCAGGCGCTGGCCCTTGTCGTCCCGCAGGGCCTGGAAGTGCGGCGAGTACTCCTCTACCTCCAGGGCTTCCTGAAGCAGCCGCCGGGCGCCCTCTCGCAGCACGGTCGCCAGCACAGATCGTCGATGATGATCGTAGATTCTTCCACGAGCGTATCCTCCTCCCCGTGTCTGCGGGGATGTATGGGTGTTTTGTGGTCACCCTGAGGATAGGCTCTCTTCCTTTTCAGGAGACAACACCATGAAGCAAGTCCCGAACCTGTACTCCTTTGCCACCAAGGAGCTGGCCCAAGACGCGACGATCGCATACCTTCTCGCTTGGGCACAGCCTCATTTGCGTGATTCACATCCGCGTCTCAACGGCCTCGGAACGGAGTTCCTTCAGGCACTCCTTGGATCGCACAGCCGGGAAGCCGTCGTTCTAGCCGTCACCGGTATTGAGGTCGAGACGCAGGTTGACCACATTGACGTTCTAGCACGAGTCAACGATGAGAAGTGCCGTGGAGTCGTGCTTGTAATCGAAGACAAGGTAGGAACCCATGAACACTCGAATCAGATCGAGAGATATGTTGAAGCAGCTCGGAGAAACTACCCCAATAGGCGGGAGGTCGTACCGGTATACGTGAAGATCCTGAACGCGTCAGAGCATGATCTTCCTCCAAAGAAGCATTGCGGGCGGTTCCTGCGTGAGGATTTCCTCAGAGTGCTGCGTCGGTATTGTGACACTCGCGACACGATAGTGGACAATTTCCGTGTTTACTTGGAAAGTGTAGAGGAGAGGACCAACAGCTATCGGCATAGACCGCCAGAAGAGTGGCGCCCCTGTTGTGACCCATTACCGATAACGGGGTTCTATAGAGAGCTGGAGTGTCGGATGCCCCCGGAGCCCAATCCTATAGCCCAGCCTCATCGGAACTCGCCCCGCTGGGGATATGCGTCCAATCCTGCGGGCGGGGTCCATTATTTCACTTTCGCCGACAGTGTCGACAGTACTGTAGATCGGGGGGCGGACAAGCCTGTTGTGCTCCTGCAGATTGAGGACGCGACCCGACTCACAGTGCGGCTTGGTGAATGGAGTGAAGAGGGGAAAGGGATCGACCCCTCATTCATGTACGAGACCCTGAAGCTGCTGGAGGAGGAGAGCGCTTCTCGGAGCGGTAACTTCCGGATCAAGAAGGCCGGCCGGTTTCGTGGTGGCAGAAGTGCGGGGGTGGCGGAAGTGAGCTTCGAACCCGGAGACAGCTATCTCGCCCTGTCAGCTCAGGGCCTCGTTGACATGGACAGGACTATGGAACGCCTTGAACGAATGCGCGAGGTTGTGGTGGGCGTCGCGAAGCGCTATCCGCGGAGCACAACTGACTGATTGTACAGTGATAGGAGTGACCTGACACCCGCCCCTGCTCGGGGGTGAGTTCCGGCAGCGGATTTCTGCATGGCAGTCCCCTTAGGCTTTGTCACGAAACAGATGATTCACTTCGGCTGGCCGAGGTGGGCCGGATCGTGTAGTTCAGTGCCTAAGGTTCGGGCTTGGTCGGGAGGCCCTCCTTGAAGGCCTGCAGCGGCGTCAGGCCGTTCATGTTGCGGCCCTAGTGGGGGCGCTTCTCGGTGTATTTGCTCAGTCCTGCGGGCCCGCTACGCACTGGACTGGGGCCTGCAGACCATGGCCTTCCCCATCCTCGTGACAACCCCCGCCCTGGGCGTCTTCGCGGGATTGATGGCCAGCAGGCAGTACTTCGGGTATCGCAAGGACCCCTTCTCCTCCACTCACTCCATCAACGCCGGGCCGGCCGTCAATCGGCTCGAGCCGTTCGTTTCCTATACGGGGACCTTCCGGCGAGCGGTGTTGGGCCTGGATGCGAGGGTCAGGGTCGAGTACTCCGGGATCCAGATGATCCGCTTCAACGGGCTCGGCAACGAGACCACGATCCCGGAGCCGGCGTCCTTCTGCGAAGTGGAACAGAACCACTTCGCCTTCACCCCATCCCTCCAGCTCGGCGCGGGAGGGCAGCCGGGGGGCGGGTCCCACGGCGGCAAGGAAGTGCGGCGCCCGGCGTGGTCCGTCGGCTTCGGACCGGTCATCAAGTACTCGGACACGCCGCTCAGCTCGAACGAGGGGAAGTTCATCGCTTCCGGGGAGCATCCGTGGTACGGCACGGGCTCCTTCGGGCAGGCGGGGACGCAGGGCGAGGTCATCTACGACGGGCGCGACAATTCGGGGTACGCCACGCGGGGTGTTCTGGTCAGGGTTGCCGGAGCCCTCTACCCGGGGGTCTGGGACGTGGAGTCGTCCTTCGCGAGCATGGACGGGGAGACGCGCGCCTACCTGATGGCTCCCGTTCCCACCCGCCCGACCCTGGCCTTGCGGGCCGGCGGCAAGAAGGTCTGGGGAACCTTCCCCTTCCACGAGAGCGCCTTTCTGGGCGGGCCTTGCCTGACCGGCGGCGATGGCTCCAACGGCAGCCTGCGCGGTTTCCGGAAGAACCGGTTCGCCGGAGAGGGCGCGCTGTACGGGAATGCCGAGCTGCGCCTGGCGCTGGCGAGGATCAGGCTTCTGTTTCCGGGGGAGGTGGGCGTCTTCGCCGCGGCCGACGCCGGGCGGGTGGTACATTCCGGCGATCCCGACGGGGCCCGACAGCTGGCACACGGGGTTCGGGGGCGGACTGTGGCTGTCCTTCCTCCAACGCCTGCAGACCGTGAGCGTGGCAGCCGCAAGGGGTGACGATCTGACGGGAGTCTACGTGCGCGCCGGTCTCATGTTCTTGCTATTCGAGGAGAGTTCACATGCTCA
Organism: Candidatus Latescibacterota bacterium; assembly: GCA_964291625.2. Taxonomy (GTDB): domain Bacteria; phylum Latescibacterota; class UBA2968; order UBA8231; family UBA8231; genus UBA8231. The sequence continues at coordinate 3,664,175 of OZ220089.1, forward strand.
GCAACATCATCGTACGGCTCGTCATCTACTACGCCGCCTGGCTGCTGGCCCTCAGCGGGCTCTTCCACCTCTTCCCCGAGATCCTCTACTACGTCGCCGTGGAGCGCGAACGCATCTTCATCGCCAAGGGGCTGGACCCCGGGACCGACACCGTGCCCTTTCCGCTGGGGGACATTCAGGAGGGGGTTGCACGCCTCGTCGATCCGGCCCACACCATTCCCGTCATGGTCGCCATGGTGCTGGCCTTCGCCGTCACCCTCCCGATCGCCTGGGTCTATCGCTGGACGCGGCCTCGCAAGAAGTACAACCAGTCCTTCGCCCAGACCCTGCTCGTGGTGCCCATCTCCATCGCCCTGGTCGTCTTCCTCGTCAAGGGGAGTCTGGCCCTCGCCTTCAGCCTGGCCGGCATCGTCGCCGCGGTCCGCTTCCGCACCTCCCTCGACGAGCCGATCGATGCCGTCTACATGTTCATGGCCATCGGCATAGGACTGGCGGCCGGCACCCAGCTCACCACGGTGGCCTATCTCGCCTCGCTCTGCTTCGTGGCCGTATCCCTGGCGGTCTGGAGATTCGATTTCGGAGCGCAGCCGGCCGTGCTCTCCGGATGGAGAATCGTCCCCGGCGAGAAGGCGGAGCAGGATCCCGTGGAGGGCCTCGAACCGGTGGCTCCCGATGGGCACCGTGACGCCCGCATCGAAGTGCATGCAAGGAAAGCGAATGCGGCTCAGAAGGCGGTGGCGCCGGTCCTGGACGCCAGCACCAGGCATTGGCAGTTGGCCAACGTGGCCAGGAATCCGGACGGGACGTCCGTCGTCGCCTTTGACGTCTGGTTGAGTCAAGACGTCGATCCGGCTTCGATCGTCAGGGAGATCGAGGGGGTCCGGAAGAAGGCCATCGACAAGGTGGAACTGAAGAGGGACAGGCCCATCGCCCGGTGATGCACATGCAAGGTCGCGGAGAGATCTCCCTTCTGGGATTCCTCGGCTTCAGCGTTCTCATCTTCCTGCTCTCGATCAGCTATGGAGGGGGTCCGCCGGCAGGATCGAGCGAGATACCGCCAGACCTGGATGGGGACGCTCTGCCTGCCCACTCCGTGGTGGACACGGGGGCGGGCTCACAGCCGGCCGTGTCCCTCGGAAGCTACGAGCTGACAGCGGAGACAGCGGCGCAGTGGAAGCTTCCCGGGCGACTCCGGGAGGTCTCGGGCCTGGCCATGACCAGGGACGGCCGGCTCCTGGCGCACAACGACGAATGGGGAGTCGTCTACGAGATCGATCTCCGGGATGGTTCCATCACGAAGGGGTTCCAACTGGCGGACATGGTGAACCCCGTTGCCGGCGATTTCGAGGGCATTGCGGCAACGGACGAGCGGATCTACCTGGTCACCAGTTCAGGGCGGCTCTACGAGTTCAGCGAGGGCGCCGACGGGGAGTCCGTGCTCTACAATCTCTACACGACGGGGATCGGCAGAGACTGCGAGATCGAGGGCCTGGCGCATGACGGCGGCCGCAGGGCCCTGCTGCTGATGTGCAAGGGGTCGCGAAGTGCGGACCTGAAGGGAAAGCTGGCGATATACCACTGGTCGATCGACGAGAAGCGGCTGAGCGATCCCCCCCGAACGGTGATCCCCGTCGCTGAATTCTCCGAGCCCATCGGGAAAGCGAAGTTCCAGCCCTCCGGAATCGAGCGGCACCCCGTGTCGGGCCACTACTTCGTCGTCGCCGCTCGCCAGGCAGCGATCGCGGAAATCACGCCCGAGGGCGGGGTCCTGGCGGTCAGGCGGTTCCCCGCCCGGTGGCACCGTCAGGCCGAGGGGATCACCTTCGCCGCCGACAATACGCTGATCATCGCCGATGAAGGGGCGGGCGCGAAAGCGAGACTGACGCTGTACCCGGTCTCGGACTGATCGGCGGCCGAGGGACCCCTGGCATGGTCCGGCATCCGCCGGCATCGCCCGAGCCGCGGGTTGAGCCAGGGGCGCTGTCAGCCGACGACCGGCCAGGCGCCCCGGATGCTGCCCTCGTGCCGCACCAGGGCCTCGAAGCGGTCCGACTCCGGATCGGGTGTCACCGGCTTCCCTCCGTGGAGGTAGAGCGTGCCCACCTCCCCGGGGGGCAGGGCCTCCACCAGTTCCCGGGCCTCTTCGAGGGCCTGGAGCCACTTCCTCTTCAGGGCCCTCACATCCAGGGGTTCCCGCAGGCTGAGACGGTCGACGTCGGCCTGGGAGCAGGCCGTGTGGCGCCCCGCCTGCTCCAGCAGGAACCCGGGCGTGTATCCCGGGTCCTTTCCGCAGGCCGCCCAGGCGAGGGCGCCGAGGTGCAGGTGGGTGTCGTGGAGGTGGAGGATGTCGACGTAGTCGCGGACCTCCTGCCGGCCCGCCAGGGCCAGCATCTTGTTCACCGCGGCGTCGGCATGATGCAGGCGGTACCCGCACTCGTCGTCGGCCTCCACCGGGAAGAAGCGGAAGGCGCTGTCCTGGGCCCACTCGATCCGCAGTTGCTCTCCATCCCTGGACAGGACCGCCCGGAAGAAGGCAGGCGCGCGCAGGAGCCAGGTCAGCTCGAAGCCCGCGTCGCCCAGGCTGGAGGCGTCCGTCTCCGCGCACTGGGCGACGCTGTCGGCGAGATCGTGAAACAGATCGAGGCCCTGGGAGAAGCGGGGTGTGTCCGGCTCTCGATGGAGGACCGTGGCGCCGGCCAGGTAGCTGTCCGGACTGCGGTTGGCGGCGATGGTTCGCAGCGCCAGCGCCTGGATCGGGGTCAGGGGCACAGTCTGGCCGCGAGCAGGAACCCCCGGCGTCCGCCGTGCTGGCGCAGACCGCGGGCCACCTCCGGCACGTCCTCCAGGGTGATCTTCATGTCGCGTGGCATGTACCAGAAGCACTGGGCGTGAAACTCGCGGAAGGCGCGGCGGGCCTCGCGGACCCGGACCATGTCGAGGGCGTCCTCCCTGGACAGGTGCCGGCGGCTCTTGCGGCCGCCCTTGCGCCCGATCTCCGCCAACCAGGCGCTGACTCTTTCCGGTGGCTTGTCCATTGCCTGTCGTCGAGGATTATCGTAAGCTGCTTACGCTAATGCAAGCCCTCCACGCCGCCGACCTCCGCCTCCTCCTCAACGGCGAGTGGGAGTTCGCCGAGGCCCCTGACGGAGATCCCCCGTCCGCCGGCTGGGGGCGGGTCCGGGTGCCCCACCGCTCCCGCGAGTTCGAGGACGATCCCCCCGCCTCGGGCTGGTACCGCACCCGCCTCGAGGTCCCCGCCGACTGGGAGATCGGGGACCGCCGCCTCGTCCTCGACCCCGGGCGGGTGCGCCACTTCGGCCGCCTCTACCTCGACGGGCAGCCCCTGGGCGAGCACCACGGCATGCGCCTGCCCTGGCGCCTCGACCTCACCTCCCTCGCCGCTCCGGGCTCCACCCACGACCTGCTGCTCTACACCCACAACTGCACCGGCGCCTACGCCCATCCGCGGGAAGCCTCCCTCAGCGAGGACGCACTGAAGGCCCTCGACACCCTGTTCTGGCGCACGAGCGCCGCCACCGTCGGCCTGGAGTCCGACGTCCGGCTGAGCCTGGAGTCGCGGGTGCGGATCGAGGACGTGCACGTCACCACCTCGGTGCGCGAGGGCTCGATCAGCGTCGGCCTGACGGTGCACAATGGGGGAGGCGAGCCCTTCGCGGGCGAGGTCCGCCTGCGCGTGCGCCGCGAGGGCGGGACCGTGCTGGAGTTGCCGGCCGGCGCCGTGGAGGTGCCGCCGGGGGCGGACCGGCGGGTGAGCGCCTCGGCCCGGTGGAAGGACCCCGTGATCTGGGGCCGGCCGCCCTACGGCGAGCCCGTCCTCTACTTCCTGGAGAGCTCCCTCCACGAGTCCGGATCCTCGGGGCCCGCCGTGCACGCCGAGGCGACCCGCTTCGGTTTCCGCGAGATCTGGACCGAGGGCGACCGGCTGCTGCTCAACGGCACGCGGCTCATGCCCTGGGGCGACCACACCGTGCCCTACGTGTACGAGCGCCAGTGGCTGACCCGGAAGTTCGTCGACCTGGCCGACGCCAACGTCAGCATCGTCGAGCACCACCGCTACGATCCGCCCTCCGTGCTCTACGACGTGGCCGACGAGCTGGGCGTTTTCGTGGTGGGCGCCAACTTCTGCGTCGGCACGGGACAGGTCTTCCCCCCGGAGCTGGAGGCCGGCGAGAAGGCGCTCGTCATGGAGCACCACCTGGCGGTGGCCGACGACTGGATCCGCCGCGTCCGCAACCATCCCTCGATCCTGTTCTGGGACATCACCGACGCCCGGGACCCGGCCTACTGCGTGCCCCTGCTGCGCAAGGTGAAGGAGCTGGACCGCAGCCGCATCGCCGAGGTCACCTTCGATCCCTCCACCGCCGACGACGAGCTGATCGAGCTGATCGACTGCTACCGGCTGTTCAGCAGCCTCCAGAGCATCGAGCAGAGCATCGAGACGATCCGCGGGGAGCTGCCGGTGAAGCCGATCCGCGTCGGCGAGGCCGGCATCTTCGCCACGAGTCACTGGGACGAGAAGGAGGAGGAGGCCCCGCCCCTGCAGGAGGGCTGGGCGGACTTCCTGCCCACCATGGGGGAGCGTGACATCCACGGCCTGCAGACCTTCTTCTTCGCCGACATGGACTACCGCGGCTTCAGCGACTCGGTGCCCGGCATGCTCGCCGCGGATTTCGACTTCGAGGTCAGCTGGCCCTCCCAGTCCGGCGACGACGCCCGCATCGACCCCTTCTCCGAGGGCACGCCCGAGGCCCGCGGCAAGCGCCGCCTCAGCCTCAACTGGTGCGACCCGGCGGCGCCGGTCTCGCGCCCCACGGGTACCGCGGCCTGGTCGCGGCGGCTCTTCCGCCGCTTCTCCGGCGGCGACGTGGGACCACTGGCGAGCGAGCGGGTGCCCGAGGTGCTCGTGCGCGTGACCCGGGGCGGCGAGCCCGTACCCCGGGCCTGCGTCCTCGCGGCTCCGTTGGAGGGGCAGGCGGTCCCGCCCCACGCCGTGCGGGCGGACCTGCGGGGCACGGCGTGGTTCGTGCTGCCCGAGGCGGGGGCCTACCGCTTCACGTGCGGGGGGTCGGGTGTGGAGGTGGAGACCCGGCGGCAGCCGGTCCGGGCGCCGGGGGGATACGGCCACGTGCAGGGGGTGGACCTGCGGCTGCCCTGAGGGCGGCGGCTCTTCGCGACAGCGAGGCGTCCGTGGGCGCCTTGGGCGGGGCAACCCCGCGTTCGGCAGGATTCCCCGGGCCTTGATCAACCCGGTACGGGCATCACTCTTCCCGGCACATCGGCGCAGGGATCGTGGCGTCGTCTCTCATCGGCCAGTCCGGGGACGGGTCCTCCAGCCAGAGCCACGCGTAGTCGACGCCCTCGATGGCTGGATCCAGGGCCCTGGCGCGGCCGAGGGCTTCCAGGGCCTGGCGAGGGCGTCCGCTGCGGTTGAGCACGCATCCCAGACTGAGGTAACCGGGAGCCCATGCGCTGTCGACGCCAAGGGCCTGGCGGAGCATCGCCTCCGCCTGTTCCAGGTCTCCTGATTCGATCAGGTGACGGACGAGGGCATACTGGACGAACAAGTAGAGGGATTCGTCGCCGCGGAGTTGGGCAGCCACATCCACCGCCTCCTGGATTCTCGACAGATGAAGCAGGAGGAGTGTCTTGCCAGTCAGGGCCGGCGCAGCCCGCGGGGCGATCTCCAGGGCCGCATCGATGGAGGCGAGGGCGCCGTGAAGGTCGCCCTGGGCCCCCAGGGAATGGCCTCGAAAGAAGTGAGCCTCCGAATCCATCGGACGCAGCTCGACGATTCTACCGTAGTACTCGGCCGCTTCCGCGTAGTCACCGGCCTCATAGGCCTCGCCGGCAGGACCCCGGTAGTCGAAGACGGAGGGCACGAGATACAGGGATCCGATGGCAAGGAGCATGCCGGCGGCATAGATGCAGGATACGGTTGCCGTTGTCGGCAGGCTGCAACGCGGCCAGTTCATGCGGGGTACCCGACTTCGGACAGAAGTATCCCAAGGAGGGTGATCGAGAGATTCCCGATCCCGTGCGCGATGATGGGAAACGCAAGTGCCCGGGTCCTCTCGTAGGAGAGGGCGAAGACCGCTCCGGAGAGAAAGTGCAGGATGGTGCTGTCCGTCCAGCCATAGCCATGTACGAAGGCGAACAGCGAGGACGACAGAAGCACGCTGGGGGCGCATGACAAGTGCCGCCGCAGCCAGGAATGGAGGATGCCTCGGAAGAGGAACTCCTCGATGACGGCCGTTACCAGGGCGCCTTGGAGGCAGGAGACGAAGAAGTGGGCCGCCACGGCCTCCATGGGGGTATGGTGGAGCACATAGGCGTCCCCGCCGATGAAGGCGAAGTAGATCGCCGCGTTCATGGCCGTGAGGGCCACTCCGCAGAGGGCGGCGGGAAAGAGGTAGTGCAGCCAGCGGCCGGGTACCAGGCCGGTGACCTTCTCGACATTGCACTTGTACCACACCGCGCAGAACAGGCCGATCTCGACCATCGTGGCGATGCTCCCCATGGCCGTCCAGGCTCTCTCGACCACCAGGAATTCTGTTGCGCGATTGTGACAGGCCGCATCCAGGGCCCGAAGAGCCTTCTCGAGTCCGTACCTCTGCAGCAGCCAGAGGAGGATGCAGAGAACCGGGAAGCCGATCCCCCAGGGTACGTTCTCTCCCAGCTTCGAGCCCGCGCCGGGATCCTCGCGCCTTCCCCCGACGGCCGGGAGGGGTTGTCCCGCGGCCCCCTCCCGTCGGCGCCGCCTTCTCGGCCGTTCTCCGGCTGCGTCAGCTGATCGCCTGGGCATGGTGGTTACAGGATGGCTGGAGCCGCCACTGCGTCCGCCGCGCTCAAGCGCTCCGCACCGCAAACAGATCGGCGTCCTGCAGCACCACCCGCAGGCGCACCGGACGGCCCCTCAGGCCGGAGACGTCTCCCCCCGCCTTCCAGCCCACCGGGGCGTCGAGCTGGTCGCCGAATACCGGGTCCATCTCCTCCAGGCCGAATCCCGGCAGGGGCTGCCCCGACTCGTCCTGGATCTCCACCCGCAGAGATCCGGCCGCCGAGGTGGCGTAGTTCAGGCGCAGGGCGTCGCCTTCGAGCAGCAGGGGCCGCGTCACCAGTTCGCCCCCACCGTACCCGGCCCGCACCGAGGCGAAGCCGTGGGGCCGCACGACCACGCGGCGCAGGCGGTTCGTCGACCACCCGTAGTGCTCCGAGATGTAGATCGACCACTCGTCGTCGGCCGTCGGCACCAGGCCGGGGGCGGGGGTGCAGCTGCGGTGGGACCAGTTGCGCTGGTCGGTGCCCGGGCGCAGCCACGCCTCCAGGAAGGTGCGGTCCCAGTGGACGCCGTCGCGGCTGCTCATGAAGACGGCGTCGGAGAGGCCGTTGCCCGGGTAGGGCATGCCCGCCGTGTCCAGCTCGCGCTCGGGCAGGAAGCGCATGGGGAAGGAGAGGAGGATGTGCTCGGCGCCGGGACAGGGGGTGGTGGCGTTGGTGTAGAAGTGCTCCCGGGGCACGCCGTCGCCATACTGGTGGGGCTCCGGATCGGTCCAGTGGACGAAGTCCTCGGAGGTGCAGCTCTGGATCGCCCGCACCCGGCCGCCGTTGGTCGCGGAGTAGCGGCTGAAGAGGCGGTAGCGCCCGACGTGGGGATCCCACAGGGGGACGTTGAGGGAGTCGAAGGCGCCCGTGACCTCCAGGGGGCCCTCCTTCACCGGGGTCCAGCGCAGGCCGTCGGGGGAGGCGAAGCCGTGCAGGTTCGACCGTCCCGTGCCGCCCACCGCCTTGAAGCGCTGCTCCGGGTCGGCGGCCGGGTTGGCGTCGAGGAAGACGCAGAAGTTGTGGCTCTCGTGGCCCTGGATGAGGACGTTGTTCCGGCGCGTGCCCTCGAACTCCACCAGCCCCAGCTCCGGGTGATCGAAGCGGATCCCGTCGCGGCTGACCGCCAGGTTGGTGGTCTGGCTTGCGGCGCCGTCGGCGTAGTCCTGGCCGATGGGGTAGAATCCCCGGTAGTAAAGCAGGACCCGGTCCCCGTCCTGCACCAGGTTGTAGCAGGCGGTGCAGGCGCTCTCCCAGGGCTGGGAGACCTGGAAGACCACCTCCTTGCGGACCGGCGGGTGCAGGTGCAGGGCGGCCCCCTCGAGGCGGTCCACGAGAAAGCGGTCGACGAACAGCTCCCGGCGGGAGCCAAGGGCAACGGGCGCGGTCATGGCATACCTTTCGGCGAAGTCAACCCCGCAACGAAAGGACGGAGCCATGCCCTTCATCAACGTCAAGATGATCGAAGGCCGCACCACCGAGCAGAAGCGCCAGCTGGCCAAGGCCCTCACCGAGGCGATCGTGGAGATCTGCGGCGCCAAGCCCGAGGGCACCACCGTGGTCATCGAGGACCACGCCAAGGAGGACTGGGCCACCGGCGGGGTGCTGCTGGCCGACCGGGGGTAGTTGCCAGATTGACAGACCGGACTACCTTGTCGTCATTTTACCGCGAAAAATGACGGCGAGGTAGTCAATGTCCCTTCCCCGCATCCTCCGGGCACCCCGTCAGAGCTTCTTCCTGATGGGGCCCCGCGGCGTCGGCAAGAGCACCTGGCTGCGCATGGCCTTCCCCGACGCCCACGTGATCGACCTGCTCTCCGAAGCGACCTACCAGCGCCTGCTGGCCGATCCCGGTCTCTTCGCCGCCGAGCTGAGGGCTGTCGACGGGGACCGCTGGGTGGTCTTGGACGAGATGCAGCGGCTGCCCGGGCTGCTCAACGAGGTCCATCGCTTCATCGAGGAGCGCGGGCAGCGCTTCGTGCTGTGCGGGTCGAGCGCCCGAAAGCTCAGGCAGGCGGGAGTCAACCTGCTCGCCGGGCGCGCCCTGTACCGGGCCATGCACCCCTTCATCCCCGCCGAGCTGGGCGCCTCCTTCGATCTCGAGGAGGCCATGCGCCACGGCCTGCTGCCCATCGTCTGGGCGTCCGAGGCCCGGGACGAGACCCTGGAAGCGTATGCCCGGATGTACCTGCGCGAAGAGATCCAGGCCGAGGGCCTGGTGCGCAACCTGCCCGGCTTTGCCCGCTTCCTGCCCATTGCCGCCCTCTTCCACGGCCAGACGGTCAACGCCACCAACATCGCCCGCGAGGCCGGCGTCGCCCGCACCACCGTGACGGGCTACCTGGAGATCCTGGAGCAGACCCTCCTCTGCTTCCGGCTCCCGGGCTACGAGGCGAAGGTGCGCGTGCGCGAGCGCTCCCTTCCCAAGTGGTACTGGTGCGACCCCGGGATCGTGCGGGCCCTCAAGGGAGTCGCCGCCGGCCCCCCCGCCCCGGAAGAGCGCGGGCCTCTCTTCGAAGGGCTGGTGGCCCAGTTCATCCGCGCCTGCAAGGACTATCTCGGGGTATGCGATGGGTGGTACTACTGGGCCAGTGCCGCGTCGAACGGGATGGAGGTGGACTTCCTGCTCGAGCGCCGGGGCGAGTTCATCGCCGTGGAGACGAAGGCCGGGAGGAGCTTCTCGGAGAGCTGGTGCAGGGGCCTGCGCGCCCTCGGCGGCCTGAAGGGGCTGCGCCGGCGCCTCGTGGTCTACCCCGAGGGACCGTCCCTGCAGACCGCCGACGGCATTGAGGTAGTGCCTCTTGCCCGCTTCAGCGAGCTGCTGCATGGGGGGGCCCTGTGGCCGTGAGGGGCGCGCCGGCTTAGTGCAGCAGGCGGTAGCGCACGTCCCGGAAGGCCGTGCTGCACTCCCACACCATCAGACCGAAGGCGCCCATGCGGAAGGTCTCGTCGGTGAGCTGGTTGACCAGCTTGCCGTCGACGTACGAGGTGAGCGAGGCGCCCCGGGCGGCGACCTGGACCTCGTACTCCTGGCCCCTGTGGAGGGCGTGGTTGACCACGCTCAGCTTGGTTAGCCGGCCCTCGATCACCCGGTAGATGCCGACCGCCTGCCACCCAAGGAGGAAGTCGAACAGGTAGTAGCTGCGGTCGTCCGCGGAGATGCGGAAGGCCACCTGGGCGTTTCCTCCCGAGATCGGCGCCAGCAGGAAGGAGAGCTCGTAGTCGGTCCAGGTCGGCTCGCCGGCGATCAGCGAAGGCGGGTCCTCGCCGGACTCTCCGCTGCCGACGATGGCGTTGCCCTCCATCCTCCAGGTCTTCTGCAGGGCCTCTCGGTCCGACCACGCGGGCGGGCGCCAGGAGGTGAGCTCCTCGTCGGCCGGAACCACCTGCCAGTTGATGAGGCCCCGCATGCCTCCGATGACGTCGCGTGGAGAGCTCTCGGGGGCATCGGTGTGTTCGTGGGATTCCTGTGACATGTGGCGGATCCTTTCTCGCATCCGTCTGCGCGATCTGTGAAGTCGGCTCTTGGCGGTGCCGACCGGTATGTCCAGCCGCTCCGCGACCCGTTTGAGCTCCATGCCGCTCAGGTAGAACAGGGTGACCACGGCTCTGTCCGGCGGCGCCAGGGTGTTGACCAGGGCCTTGAGGTCCCGGTACCCGAGGAGCGATCCCAGCTCCGGATCGGCCACGCCGCGGCCCAGCTCGTGCGCGGGCAGGCGTTGTTGCTCGAGCCGCCGGTGGCGCAGCATCTTCCGGGCGGCGTTGCGGGCGATGGCGTGGAGCCAGGCCGGCAGCCGGTCCGGGTCCTTCAGCTCGTCGAGGCGCCGGCAGGCCCTGATGAACGCCTCCTGGGCGGCGTCCTCGACATCGTCGGGATCGTCCAGAAGGGGCGCGACGGTCCTGACGACGGCCGCCCAGTGCCTGTCCACCAGCCGGCGGAAGGCGTCTTGGCACCCCTGCCTGCACCCCGCGACGAGTTGCTGGTCCGAGATCACCATTGCCTCACACCCTGTAGATCCGGGAATCCGGCGCAGGTTCACGAAGAGAGGAAGGAAACAGCATGCCGGTCTTTCGCGCGGGACCCGGCCAGGCGCCCGCTTGGTGCGAGATGCGCCAGTTCGACATCGTCCGCCTGCCCGCCGGCGCCGCCCGCTACGACTTCAGCCGCGCCGGCCCCAGGGAGAAACTGATCGTCGGGGAGGGAGCCTGCACGGTGGCCGGGGGCGGCCGCGAGCAGGCCGCCGCCGCGGGGGCCAACATCGATCTGCCGGCGGGGGGAGAGGAAGCCGGGTTCAGCATCCTCGACGCAGCCGAGGACACCACCTTGATCCGCATGGCCGGGGACTGGGGAGACGAGGTCGGCGGCTCCGGGCTGTTCTCAGTGGAGGAGGTGGTCGACGGTGACCGCGCCGACCGGGGCGACCCCGTGCCCTACGAGAAGCGGACCCGCTTCGACTGCCACTTCCACGACTGCGACGAGTACTGGATCCTCTTCGCCGGCCAGGGCGTCGCCGTCTCGGAGGGCAAGCGCTACGAGGTCGCCTCAGGCGACTGCGTGGCCACCGGCATGGGGCACCACCACGACTTCCCGGTGGTGCACGAACCGGTGCGGGCCGTCTATTTCGAGACCACCATGGAGGGGGAGAAGCGGCGGGGGCACCTGTGGGACCACACGCATGGGAGGGCGGAGCCGAGGGGGGAGCGGGTGTGAAGAGGGGAGGTCAATCAGAGGCTTGGCGTAGATCTTGCCTAAGCTCCCAGAAGGCTCCCTCCTCTGCAACAAGCTCAACCAGCATCTGTGCGGAACTGTAGAACCGGTCCTCTTGATCTTCGCACGTCTCTGTTCCAGCAAGAACATCAAGCATTGGCTTTCGTATGTGTAAGGGATGATGCAGGTTCTTCTCTGATGCACCTTCGTCAATCAAGTGATTGTAGAAATCCCATCCATCGTCTAATCCTGCTACCTTTTCCTGAAGGCTTGCTACCAAGGCTCGATAGCTCCTCTTTTCTCCATATAGCTCCAGCAAGGAATAGGAGAAGCTGATGATCAAGCAGAAATCAGGTCCTTTGTCCAGATCAAGCGGCTCTGTACAGTGGTCAGTTCCATCGACTAGAATCCCTACGAACAGGCCGCCTGGACCATGGTCATTGTCCTCGTCCCACAGTAGCTCCAGGCCGATTCTACCCCAGTAATCCTCTCTTCCTCGTTGGGAGGGTACAGCCAAGCGATAATCCTCTTCTATTGGTGGAAGCCTTAGGTTTAGGTTCGGTAGACGGTCGCGTGCCCCTTGCAGTACTCCCTTGAGTTGTAGCTCTCGCCTCTCCCTCCCCTCAATCCTCCCAACTAACTCCCTGATATTCTTCGTCAGGTGTCTGGTTTGGAAGTAGTACCTTATGGAGGTATGGGATATTGGAGCTGGCGGGCCCAATCCGACGCTCCGAAGTAGTTTACTGAAATCAGTAACGAGGTCTTCGGAAGTATTGTCAGGGTGCCAGTCAGAGATTATGTCACAAACGTCACTCCAACATAGACCCAGATCCGGATCTTGCTCATGCTGTTGTCGGGTGGCAGTGATCAGGACAATATAGTGCCGATCAAAGGCTTTGCTTGCGTACTTCCTGTAACTTCGAATTTGACCTGTGTGCAGATGTCTCCAGGTCTTATGTTCAAATACAATCGCTAGCGACTTCCCAGAGAAGAAGCACACCATGTCAGGGTACTTGCCGTCGAAATTCTCCTGGGTCTGCCATCGGCAGTTGCTGTAGTCTCCAAGGTCCCAATTGGCGCCCTCCTCCGGGATCCGCTTGATGATTGACTGCAGAAAGACCTATGCGAAATCTGGGTATCTGTTCAGGATCCAGGAAAAACCTTCGGTGAGGTAATTCTCCAATGGATCGCGATTCTCTCTAGGAGAGTATTTTCGGAGAGCTTCAAATAGGCCAGTTTCCATCTGTTTTCCTGAGTGGGGGCGGCAGTGGTGATCGGTAAGCAATGTGGGAAGCGGGATGGAGGTTTCCTTGGGTAGGGAAGGTTCTTGCGTGTTCCTTCCATAATTCCCCAAGCAGGGGCGGTCTTGCCACCGCCTTCATTCGTGGACAACCGTCAGGCGATACCATCACAGCACACAATACCATTACAGCACACTATGGTCCCACCAACTCCGGGTACTCCTCCCCCCGCAGCACCTCCCCCACGCCAACCGTCTCCACGTTCCCCATCCGCTCGTTCCAGTTGTCCCCCAGGCGCCGGGTGTGGCCGGGCATGAGGTGCATGATGTAGCTGCGGCGGGGGTTGTCGGTGCTGTTGCCGTAGGAGCCGTGGAAGGTCTTGCAGTGGTGGAAGTGGCAGTGCCCGGCCGGGACCTCGCAGGGCACGGGGGTCAGGTCGGCGCCAGCGGGAATACCCTCCTGGCGCAGCAGCCAGTGGGGGTCGTCGACCACGGCGTCCTCGCGGTCGTAGCGCATCGGCCACCGGTGGCTGCCGGGGACGACGTGCATGCAGCCGTTGTCGACGGTGGCGTCGTCGAGGGCGATCCAGCAGGTGCCGAGGTCGGCGGGCCCCACGTGATCCCAGAAGGTGTAGTCCTGGTGCCAGGCCAGGGCCGTCTCCTCGTCGTGGGGAGGCTTGTAGATCATCTGGTCCTCCCACATGCGCACCGGGCCGGGCATGAGCTGGTGCGCCAGGGCGCTGATGGCCGCGTTGCCGACGAGGGAGGCGAAGAGGGGGTCGCGGCGGAAGATGTTGACCACCTTGACCGAGGGCAGCTGTCCCTTGGCGCGGGACTGCTCCACGGTCTCGCCCATCAGGTGTTTGGGGAAGGGCACGCGGGCGTGGAGGATGTCCTCGATGCGCCCCTTCAGTTCCTCGATCTGCGCATCGGAGAGCACCCGCGGGCCGGCGAGGTAGCCCTCGGCCTTGTAGTGCTCAATCTGGGCGTCGGTGAAGGGCATGGAGATCAGCTCGCGAACTCGGCTCTGACGCCAACCCTCATGGGACGGCTCCGATCGCACCTTGCGCCCACAGCTCTCCAAGGCTGAAATGCTCTTGGAACCGGTCGATATCGGCCACGTTCGACGCCCTCTGGAGTCTCGTGAATCCGTCCTCTTTGTCACAGAGGATGACCTCTTGAGCCTCCAGGTGATCGAGCAGGGCTGGGGAGTGGGTAGTGACAATAACCTGGCTCCGCTCAGAGGTGGACCTCAGGATCTCCACAAGGTATCCCGCCAAGTGGGGATGCACGCCGTTCTCGGGCTCCTCGATCGTGATGAGGGAGGAGTCTTGCACGCTGCAGGTAGAGAGGACGAGCAGAGCGAGCAATCGGACGGTACCGTCTGAGACTGAAGCCGGATTGAGCGGCGCCCTGAGCTTGTCCTCCATGATCTGAAACGCCAGCGTGTCCTCAATCGGCAGCCTTGTTGTCCTTATGTGCCTGAGTCCTGGCACAATCGCTCTCAATTCCTGGCAGATCGAAGCGCGGTCCTCCTCACTCATCCGGTGGAGAATCGGGGCGAGCTTCTCTCCTGCGGGACCGAGGACAGGATCGGGCTCCTCCCTGTATGGTTGTCTGGCAATACTTGGGACGAAGTTGTGGAATCTCCAGCCTCGAATCTCTTCTCTGAGGATCGTAGCCGGAATAGAGAAAACCCCAACACCTACAAGAGCCAGGCGAGTTGGCTCCTGTTCAGGAACGGGGATCGTCTGACTTTCGCCGCTTCCACTGGCCGGATCGGTGACGACAACCCCCGTGCCGGCCCTCTCAAGTCCCACCGTGCTCGTCTCGCCGCAGTGCACGAACGCGGCCTTCAGGGACTCCGATTCGATGCTGGGTATCCTGTCGTCACCTCTCAAGTCCAGGACCAGTTGGTACTCCAGGGATCGTACAATGGCCAGGTCGCCCTGCCCGTCCGGATCTCCGGGCGGGGAGATTCCGAACTCCTTGTCGAGCTTCAACGACAACTGCATGGGCTTCGGCTCATGGCGCTGTCGAAGGCGCTTGTTCCTGACCTCGGCATTGCCGCCCATCTCGCTCACTGCGTAGGACACGTCATGGGTGACGGCGTTCTGCAGGAATCTCAAGGCCGAGAGCAGGTTGGTCTTTCCGGATGCGTTGGCGCCTACCACGAAGTTGAGCGGCCCCAACTCGATCGTCTCTTCCGGGGACCCAAAACTCTTGAAGCCTTCGATCTTGAGTTCAGTGATCACCGGTCTTGTCCCTTCACCGGCATCACAGAAACGGCCAGCTCTTGTCCGGGTCATACCCCGGCAACAGCGTATCATGCCGCTGTCCCGCCACCAGCCGGTCCCCCTCCACGCAGCCCTCCGGCCGCCCCCGCAGCACGTCCACCAGCCGCTCCCGCCACGGAGCCAGTCGCGCCTCGGCGCCCTCGTCGAGGGCGAGGTCGTGCAGCTCCCGGGGATCGGCGTCGAGGTCGAAGAGGTGCTCGCGCCCGGTCTGGGAATACCAGATGTACTTGTGGCTCCCGTCCACCAGGAAGTGGTTGCCGTCGTCGTAGGCGTAGCAGCCGGAGTGCTCGCCGTGGAGGACCTCCCGCACGCCGCCGGTCTCGCCGCGCAGCACAGGGAGCAGGCTGCGGCCGGTGCACGACTCCGGCACCTCCACCCCCGCGGCGTCGAGCAGGGTGGGCATGACGTCCTGCAGTCCCACCGGCGCCGTGGGCTGGAGTCCGCCCTCCAGCTTCCAACTGCCGGGGGCCCGCACCAGGAAGGGGATGCGCGCCGAGGACTCGTAGGGCCAGGTCTTCCGGAAGAGGTGGTGGTCGCCCAGCATCTCGCCGTGGTCGGAGGTGAACACGATCAGGGTGTCGCGCAGCACCCCGCCGGAGTGCTGGAAGAGGCGGCCGAGCTGGTCGTCGATGAAGTTGATCATGCCGTAGTAGGCGGCCCGGGCGCAGCGCATCTGGTCCTCGTCGAGATGGATGCGCGAGGCGTCGGTGCTCAGTCCCCGCCGGGGTCCGCCCAGGTCGTCGGCCCAGTCGCCCACGTCCGGCGGAGGCAGGTCGCGGTCGATGTAGCGGTCGTAGTAGAACCGGGGCGGCGTCAGGGGGGGATGGGGATCGATGAAGGAGAGGTTGAGGAAGAAGGGGCAGCTCGGGTCGCGGCGCTGGAGGAACTCCATGGCCCGGTCGATCACCCAGAAGGTGTGCATCTGCTCCTCGGGCAGGTGATGGGGGCGTCCCACCCAGCCGTTGGACGACACGCCGTGAGCCATGCCCGGGTCGACCTCGCGGCGGCCGTGCATCTCGCGCAGCCACTTCACGTACTCGTTGTCCCCGCCCCGGGTGGAGTTGGCCAGCTGCATGTGGTCGAAGCCGTAGCGCCGGCGGTCCGGGTGCAGGTGCAGCTTGCCGATCATCTCGGTCTGGTAGCCGGCGCGGGACAGCTCCCCGGCCAGGGTGGCCGGCGGGTTCCACTCGACGCCGCCGCGGAAGCCGACGGCGCCGTTGGCCGCCGGGGCCGTGCCCGACATGAGGCTGCGCCGCGCCGGGATGCAGCTCGGGCTCTCGGCGTAGGCGTGGAGGAAGTGGGCGCCGGAGCGGGCCAGGGCGTCGAGGTTCGGCGTCTGCAGCGGCGCCGGGGCCACGGGGTCGGCGGCCACGCAGTCGCCGCGCTGCTGGTCGGTCATCACGAGGAGGATGTTGGGGCGCTCGTTCACGGTGGGCGGCATC
This sequence comes from Candidatus Latescibacterota bacterium, assembly GCA_964291625.2. Lineage (GTDB taxonomy): Bacteria > Latescibacterota > UBA2968 > UBA8231 > UBA8231 > UBA8231. Next base: position 3,680,702 of record OZ220089.1, read on the forward strand.
CTTGTGCAGGAGGGGGGGGAACGCGTCACAGGATAGGGCGGCGCCGAAGGGGGCGCCAAGGTCAGCCGGCGGCCACCCAGTGCCGGTAGAGGGGCTTCACCGCCTCGGGCAGTTCGGCCCAGACCTCGGGCCGGATCTCGGGGGAGGCGTAGTTCTTGGCGTTCGTCTCCACCACCATGGCGGTGTGCTCGGCCGAGCCTTCCCGCGCCGGCTCGAGGTTGAGCCACCACGGGGCGTAGCGCACGACCAGGGCCACGCGGTCCTCGTCGGAGCGGTTCGGCGGCACGGCGTGCCACAGGCGGCTGTCGTAGACGAGGACGGTCCCGGCGGTCCCCACGGCGTGGGTCTCCGTCGGGTACGGGGCGTCGCGGTCGACGCCGGGCAGGGTCCCTGCCGAGGGGTTGGTCCCGAAGCGGTGGCTGCCGGGGACCAGCAGGGTGCCCCCGTTCCGAGCCGTGAAGTCGGTGAGCATCCAGATCGTCGACAGGTGCAGCAGGGCGTCGGGGTAGGGCGCCGGGATGTGGCTGGCGTTCGTCTGGTTGTAGGGCCAGTCGGAGTGCCAGTAGCCGCGGCCGCAGCCCGGGCGGTTGATGACGCAGTCGGTGGTGGTGATGCGGAAGTGCTCGCCGAAGAAGGCCCGGCAGATCGCCAGGACGCCCTCGTCGCTCAGGTAGGGGGCGAAGCCCTGGGTTTCGTTGATGACCCCGCGCAGGCTGTCGACGCCGGTGACGCTGACGCGGTGGCCCTTGGCGCGGATGGCGGCCAGCATCGCCTCGGACTCGGCGCGGCGGCGGCCCTGGGCCTCGACTACGGCGTCGCGGATGGCAGCGGTCTCGCCCTCGGGGATGACCCCGGGCAGGAGGGTGAAGCCGTCGTGGCGGATGCGGCGCTCGGCCTCGGCGGCGTTCATGGCGCGATGCGGCCGAGGACCCGGCCCGCGGCCTCGACGGTGCGGTCCACCATCTCCTCGGTGTGCCGCGTCGACAGGAAGCCGGCCTCGAAGGCGGAGGGGGCGAGGTAGATGCCCTCGTCGAGCATGCCCCGGAAGTAGCGCTGGAACAGCTCGGTGTCGGTCCGGCGCGCCTCGGCGTAGCTGCGCACCGGCCCCGGGTGGAAGAACATCCCCACCATGGATCCGCAGTGGGCGACGGTGGCCGGCACCCCGGCTTCGGCGGCGGCCCGGCGCATGCCTTCGACCCAGCGCCGGCCGAGGGCCTCCAGGCGCTCGTAGGGGTCGGTGTCGCGCAGGTGGCGCAGGGTGGCCAGTCCCGCGGTCATGGCCAGGGGGTTGCCGGACAGGGTGCCGGCCTGGTACACGGGACCGGCCGGGGCCAGCTGCGACATCAGCTCCGCCCGGCCGCCGAAGGCGCCCACCGGCAGGCCGCCGCCGATGACCTTGGAGTAGGTGCTCAGGTCGGGGGTGATGCCGAAGCGCTCCTGGGCGCCGCCGAGGGCGACGCGGAAGCCGGTCATGACCTCGTCGAAGATCAGCAGGATGCCGTGCTCCGAGCACAGGTCGCGCACGCCCTGCAGGAAGCCCTCCTCGGGCGGCACGAGACCCATGTTGCCGGGCACCGGCTCGAGGATGACGGCCGCCACCTTCCCGGGGCCGATGCCGTCGACGGTGCGGCGCAGCAGGTCGAGGTCGTTGAACTCGATGCTCGCCGTGCAGCGGGCCACGTCGCCGGGCACGCCGGGGGAGCCGGAGATGCCGAAGGTGGCCACGCCCGAGCCGGCCTCCACCAGCAGGCCGTCGGAGTGGCCGTGGTAGCAGCCGTTGAACTTGATCACGTGGTCGCGGCCGGTGACGCCCCGGGCCAGGCGCAGGGCCGTCATGCACGCCTCGGTGCCGGAGTTGACCATGCGCACCATCTCCACCGAGGGCACGATCTCGCAGATCAGCTCGGCCATCTCCACCTCGATGTCGGTGGGGGCGCCGAAGCTGGTGCCGCGCCCGAGGACGCCCCCCAGGGCCTCGACGACCACGGCCGGCCGGTGGCCGAGGATCAGGGGCCCCCAGGAGCCGACGTAGTCGATGTAGCGGTTGCCGTCGGCGTCGACGATCTCGGCGCCGTCCCCGTCGCGGATGAAGAGGGGCTCGCCGCCGACGGCCTGGAAGGCGCGCACGGGACTGTTGACGCCTCCGGGAATCACCCGGGCGGCACGGTCGTAGAGGGAGGCGGAAGTCGACTGGGAACGGGACATGTGGAGGAGGTCCTTCGGTTGGCCGGATCGGCGTGGAAGCCCTGAAGCTACGGAGCCCCGCGGGCCCCGGACAGAGCCGCCCGGACTCCGTGACAGGGACCGGGGCCGTGGCTACATTCGGCGAGGTTCCCGTCGCGGCCCGGCGCCTCCCAGCCGCTCAAGGAGTGCCACCGCCGGCCGCGACCCGGCTGCCGCGGCCTCCCTCATCAAGCCTTCTGCGACCGCCCATTCCCTGATGGCAAGGATCTCCCTGCGCTCCCGCGCCTGGCACGGCGACACCGACATCGAGCTGGCCGTGCCCGACGCCTGGAGCGTCGAGGTCCTGCCTCCGGCGGACGCTCCCGAGCTCGGCGAGGAGGAGTTGGCCCGCGCCCTGCAGGAGCCCACCGCAGGTCCGACCCTGGGAGAAGCCGCCCGCGGCAGGGAGACGGCGCTCATCGTCGTCGACGACCTCGGCCGGCCGACGCCGGCCCACCGCATCGTCCCCCACCTGCTGAAGACCCTGGCCGAGGCCGGTGTGCCCGAGGGCGGCATCTCCTTTCTCGTGGCCACCGGCTCCCACCGGCCGCTCACGGACGAGGAGAAGGAGCGCAAGCTGGGGGCCGAGGTCTGCCGCCGGTACCCCGTCCACTGCCACGACGCCTTCGGCCCGGACCTGCGCGACCTCGGGCGGCTGCCCTCCGGCATGCCGGTGATCGTCAACGGCCGGGTGGTGGATGCCGGAATCGCCATCGGCGTCAGCTGCGTCCTGCCCCACACCATGACCGGCTTCAGCGGCGGATGCAAGATCCTGCTGCCCGGGTGCGCCGGGATCCTCAGCATCGCCGAGCTGCACAGCTTCGAGGCCAAGCGTCCCCGCGGCGGCACCGAGCCGGCCACGCGCCGCCCGGACGCCCGCGAGGTGATTGAGGCCTTCGCCGAGCGCGCCGGCCTCGACTTCTCCGTGAACGTGGTGGTCAACTCCCGGCGGCAGATCGCCGCCGTCGCCGCCGGCGAACCGGGCCCCGCCCACGCCGCCGCCGTGGAGCGGGCCAGACGGATCTACCGCACCGAGATCCCGGAGGAACTGCGCCGGCAGGCGGACCTGGTCATCGCCAACGCCTACCCCCTCGACGCCGATCCCGTGCAGGTCTCCAAGTCCCAGTGGCCGCGGCGGGTCTTCCCCGAGGCGCGGCTGGTCCTCCACGACGCCGCCTGCGACGGCATCGCCTACCACGGCTGGAGCGAGTTCCAGAAGGCCTCGGTGCTCAACATGCTCTGCGGCGCCGTCAGCCAGGCGCGCACCGACGGCTGTTGCCCGGGCCTGGTGGGGACCCTGCTCGGCCTGGCCCCCTTGCGCGAGCTGGGCCACCGGCGGCTGCGGCGCGAGGCCGAGCGGACCGACGTCAGCTACCGCGCCTACGAGGAGGGGCGGGGCACCATCCGCCGCAACACGGCGGCCAAGCGGGTCATGGCGCGGCGGGGACCCCTGGTGCTCTGCTCGGAGGGCTTCCCGGAGTGGAAGCGGCGGATCCAGTTCCCGAAGGCGGGGCTGTACCGGTCGTGGGAATCCCTGGCGGCGGACCTGCCGGCGGACAATCTGCGGGTGGCCGTGCTGCCTTGCGCGCCGCTGCAGATCCCGGCGTAGCAGACTCCCTCCGGCTACTCCATCAGCGTCGCGGTATCCCGCCATCCCAGGACGGTTCCGTGGGCGCGGTCCTGGCGCTCCTCGCCTCCGTAGACCAGGTAGTAGTCCTGCTCCATGGGCAGACCCGCCGCCAGCTTCCGGTAGTAGCGCAGGCCCTTGAACTGGTCCGTCCCCAGCGTCGTTCCCGCCTTGATCTCGACCACCTGCCGCCGGCCCCCCCTTTCGTAGAGCAGGTCCAGCTCGTTGCCGGTGTTGTCCCGCCAGAAGTAGAGGTCGGGACGGCGGCCGGCGTTGACGTGCTCCTTGATGATCTCGGAGATGACCCAGTTCTCGAAGATCGCCCCGCGCAGGTAGTGGGTGGCGAGCTGTGCGGCGGACTCCAGACGCAGGAGCGAGCAGAGCAGGCCCGTGTCATGGAAGTAGAGCCTGGGCGACTTGATTAGGCGCTTGGAGAAATTCTCGTGGTGCGGAGGCAGCAGGAAGGCGATGTAGCTGGCTTCGAGGACCGAGATCCAGGCGCGCACCGTCTTGTAGTTGATCCCCAGGTCGTTGCCGAGGCCGCTCAGGTCGAGCAACTGTCCAACCCTTCCGGCGCAGGCCATCAGGAAGCGCTGGAAGGCGCCCAGGTCGCCGATGTTGCGCAGGCTCCTCACGTCGCGCTCGACGTAGGTCTGGATGTAGGCAGGGTAGTAGTCGGGGGGGTCGATGCCCCGGTCGTAGAGGACCGGGTAACCCCCCCTGAACAGGCTCTCGTCCAGGCTGGCGGCGGCGCCGGCTCCAAGCTCCCGCCGGGAGAAGGGCAGCAGCGTCAGCGGCGCCACGCGGCCGGCCAGGGACTGGCTCACCTGCTCCATGAGGAGGAAGTTCTGCGAGCCGGTGAGGACGAACTGCCCCATGGTGCCGCGCTCGTCCACCAGGACCTGCAGGTAGGAGAACAGGGGTGGCACCTTCTGCGCCTCGTCGATGATCAGCCCCCGGTCTCCGTACTGCTCCAGGAAGCGCCGCGGATCCTCCTCCGCGGCGGAACGATCGTCGAGCCGCTCGAGATTGACGTAGGCGTAGTCCGGGAAGATGCCGCGCACGAGGGTGGTCTTGCCCGACTGGCGCGGTCCGGAGACCGAGAGGATCGGATAGAGTCCGGCCAGCTTCTGGAGGTGAGGGCCTAGATGACGTCGAACGCGCATTCTTTACAAAATAGGAATCGAGATCCTGTTTTGTAAAGACGAGGTGGCCCCGCGAGCGGCGAGTGCTGCCCGCGCGGCTGCAGATCCCGGCCTGAATCCCCGCCCGCCCGCCGCTACTCCACCGGCAGCTGGTACCCCTCCTTCATCACCTCGATCTTCGCCAGCACCGAGGCCTGGCCCTGGGATCGGTCCCCGTAGGTCACGTAGAGGGTGCGGGACCGCTCGCCGCGGCCGAAGCCGACGTTGGTGGGCAGGGTCGGCGTGGGGATCCAGGCCCGCTCCTGGCCCTCGGGCGAGTAGACGTAGATCCCGGGGCGGGTCATGTCGCGCACCGCCACGTAGAGGTTGCCCTCCACGTCGCAGACCAGGCCGTCGGGGCCGTCCTGGGGGGCGTAGTCGACCAGCACCTCGCGGAAGGTGGCGGAGCCGTCCTCGGCCAGGTCGTAGGCCAGCAGTGCCATGCGGCCCTTGGGCGGCGGCGGGGTGCCCGGCGGAAACCGGTCGAAGGCGGGGCTGCCGTTGTCGTTGGAGACGACGTAGAGGCTCTTCTGGTCCGGCGACACGGCGACGCCGTTGGGCTTGCCGGCGTCGGTGATGATGCGGGTGATCGAGCCGTCGGGGTCGATGCGGTAGACGCCGAAGACCTCCTGCTCCATTGGCTCGTGGCCGAGGTACTTGGGGTCGGAGAAGTAGATGCGGCCCTTCTCGTCGAGGGACAGGTCGTTGGGCGCGTTGAGCCGGTAGCCATTGTAGTGGCTGGCGAGGATCACCGACTTGCCGGTGGCCATGTCGGTGCGCGTCACCCGGCGGCCGCCGTGGTCGGCGCCCTCGCAGGCGATCAGCCGTCCCCGGGCGTCGAACTTCAGGCCGTTGGACATGCCGCTCGGCGAGCGGAAGACCTCGGTGCGGCCGGTCTCCGGGTCGTAGCGCATGATGTGGCCGGCCTGGGGCGGGTCGCCGGAGACGTGGGTGAAGGTGATGTCGCTGAAGTAGACGCGGTTGTCGGGGGCCACCGCCGGCCCCTCGCTGAAGAAGGCGCCGTCGTAGAGCACCTCGAGACGGGCCCCCGCGGGCAGGATGTCGGGGTCGGTCAGCTCGAGGGTTTGCAGCACCGGGGATGCGCCTTCTGGGAAGGTTCCCTGCGCAAAGGCGTCGGGAGCGGCGTGGGCGAGCAGCACGGCGAGCAGGGATGTCCGGGCGAGCAGTGATCGTCTCATGAACTGACTCCTTGGCCGGCGCGCATCAGGGGCGCCTGGGGTGGATCCGCCTATCCGGCGGATGGAGAGCAGAGGCGGCGGCCTCCGAGGTCCGCCCGGGACCTGAAGACGGGTGCGGGGTCCGAGCCCCGCGATGTTGAGAGGAGCGCCCCCGGTGGACAAGGGGCATTCGGTCGCGCAGCGGCTCGGCCGAGTGGCGGGCCACTCAGGCCTCCTGCGCGCCGAGCCGGTCGAGCACCCGGCGCAGGGCCGCCGTTGCGGTGGCGAAGCGCTCGGCGCCGGTGCCGCCGAAGTCGGGGTCGTCGGCCCTCAGGTGGGGCTCGATCGACAGGAAGCCGCTGAAGCCGCGGTCGAGGGCGTCTCCGAGGACGGCCTCCACCTCGCCGTCGCCGTGACCGGCGGGGACCACCCGGCCGCTGGCGGCGACCTTGTCCTTGATGTGGAACCAGACCACGTGGTCGGCGAGCCGCTCCCAGGCCTGCCGCGGATCGGAGCCGCAGGTGACGAAGTTCGCCGGGTCGAAGAGGCCGCGCAGGTGGGGGCTGCCCACCGACTCGATCAGGTCGGCGCAGCGCTCGGGCACGTCGCCGTAGATGCCGCTCTCGTTCTCGTGGACGAGGGTGATCCCCGCCTCGGCGGCGGCGGCCGTCATGCGCCGCATCTGGCCGATCACCTCGCCGCGCACCTGCTCTGCCTCCTCGCCCTCGTGGCGGAAGGAGAAGACGCGCACGAAGCGGCAGCCGAGCTGATCGGCGCGGCGCAGGGCGACCTGAAAGCGGGCGAAGTGGGCCTCCAGGTCGGAGCGGATCGGCGTCTTACCGATGGGCGAGCCCACGCTCGACACGTCGATGCCGGCGTCCTCCAGCCGGCGGCGGAAGGCCGCGGTCTCGTCGTCGGACAGGTCAAGGACGTTGGTCCCGCCGAGGCCCCGGACCTCCACGTGGCGGACCCCCGCGGCGAGCAGGCCGTCGATCTGCTCCCCGCCGTCGGCGGCGATCTCGTCGGCGAAGCCGGTGATCGTGACCGGGCCCCTCACGGCGAGCCTTCCGGCGGCCACGGGTCGAGGCAGGCGCCGCCGGGCGAGGGCGCCGTGGGCCGCCAGCGCAGCTCGTGGAAGGAGCGGTAGGCCACGTCGAGCCAGGGCGTCTCCAGGCGGACGTGGCCCTCGTAGCGGGAGGTGAGCGCCGCCTCGAGGACGCCGCTGGTCAGCAGGGTGCGCTCCACCGGGTACTGGAACCGGCCGCTGAGGAACATCTCCTCCACGTTGAGGCCCAGGTAGCTGAAGTGGGCGTAGGCGCCCTCGGAGCCGCCGTGGCCCTGGCACTTGAACCAGGTCGCCTCCACCTCGCCGCCGGAGCGCCGCGAGGCGTAGGCCAGCTCGGAGAGATAGCCGTTGAGCATGACCACGGCGCCGCGGAAGCCGTCGCGGTACTCCAACAGGAAGAGGGCCGGGTTCTCGCAGTGGTCCTCCATCTCGCCCGCCTCCTTGCGCCCGCTCCCGTCCACGGTGGCGCACGCCGCCCCGGCCAGCTCCCGCCACCAGGCGCCCTCGCCGCGGCCGTGGGCCCAGGCCGCCTCGCCCTCCAGGCAGGTGACGGCGGCGACCCCGGTCTCGCCGCCGGCTCGGCGCTCGGCCATGCACTGCAGCACCTCGAGGGTGTGGAAGCCGTAGATGTCGAGGCCGGAGAACCCCACGGCCACGGCCTCCTGCAGCGGCGTGTCCAGCTCGTGCTCGAGGAAGGGGTCGCGCCAGCAGACGGGCAGCGAGGAGCCGGCCATGAAGGGAGCCCCCAGTTCGGCGGCGCGGTCGCGCATCCACAGGGCGTCCTGCCAGCGCCAGGACAGGTGCTTGTCGTTGAAGACCGGCGCCGCCCGGCCGCTGGTGGAGAACACCCCCGTGATCTGCTCCATGAAGTGCCGCCGGGGATAGAGGTGCTGCTCCTTCTCGTTGAAGGCGTAGTCGCCGTGCTCGCCGATGAGCAGGACCCCGTCCACGGCCAGCTCCCCGGTGCCGAGGGTCAGGGCCTGGACGATGCTGCGGCTCACGGGCACGCCGAAGGCCTCGGCCGTGGCCAGGCCGATGTCGTTCTCCGCCACCTGGTCCATGTAGAGGGAGACGATCTTCGAGCGCGGCTCGACGAACCCGTCGTCGGTGGGGAATCCGCGCAGGTACTTGCCGACGATGACGTCGGCGTGGGAACGCGGCCGGTACTCGGTGACGACGGCGGCGATCCTCGGGCTCTCGGTGCCTTCGCTCACGGGCGGTCCTCTCCTTGGTGTGTCAGGAAGCGGCGAGGGCCGCCAGCAGGGCGCGCAGGTAGCCAATGGAGTAGGCCAGCCCCTGGTGCACGCCCTCGCCGTCGCCCTCCACCTGGGGGATGTGGTCCGGGTTGATGCAGCCGTCGAAGCCGACCCGGCGCAGCTCGAGGAGGATCTTGAACATGTTGATGTCGCCGTCGTCGAGCAGGGTCTCCTCGAAGGCGCCCGCCGTGGCCAGGGAGCCGCGGACGTTGCGCATGTGCAGGGTGAAGAGGCGGCCCTTGCGGCCGTAGTTGTGAATCTCGTCGAGCACGAGGGGGCCGCCGCCGGCCTGGGCGCGGGTGCCGCAGCAGTAGAGGTAGCCCACCTGCCGCGACGGGAAGGCGTCGATGATGCGGTGAAAGCCCAGCCCGCCGAAGGGGGTGTCCACGTTGGGCACGTCCGAGGGGTGCATGGCCAGCCGGATGCCGCGCTCTTCGGCAATCGGCACGAGGCGCCCGTAAAGGAGGAGGAACCGCTCCCACCAGCGGTCCAGGGCCTCGCGGTCCGGCGCCGGCTCGGGATCGCGGGCCAGGGTCTCGCCCCGGGAGCGGTAGCCGCCCCGGTGCACGGCGCGGTAGCGGCTCATGAGCCACGGGAAGGTGTCGCCCGCCACCCGCTGACGGGCGATCGGCGCTCCGGCCTCGGCGAAGGCCTCCAAGGCCCGGCAGGTGTTGTCCAGCTCGCGCTCGGCGCCGGCGCCCCCGGAGAAGAACTCCTCGGTGATGTCGGGCAGGGTGACGCGGTTGATGTCGAGGCCGAAGTCGCGGACTCGGCGGCGGATGGCCCGCACCTGCCCGGCGTCGGGGTAGCCCTGCTCCTTCACCCCCGGCCAGAAGGCGCCCTGCCCGAAGTCGAGGCAGTCGGCGCCGAGCTGGGTAACCAGGCGCAGGTAGCTGTCGGAGAGGTCGCCGTGCCAGACGGAGATACGTATCATGGTGGCAGTCCGGAAAGGGTCAACGCCGGCGGCGGAATAATGGGAGCCCCGGGCTTCTTCGCAACCCCGGCGGTCTGGTGACCCCCGGTTCTGGAGGAGGGCAGGATGACAAGTACGCGCGCGTATCGGATCCCGGCCGTTTTGCTGGCGTGGGTGATTCTCCGAGGACAGGTACCCGGCTTCGCCGAGACCGGAGAGGACAGGATCTACTGGGCCGACATGAACGGGATCTACTGGTCCGACCTGAAGGAAGGCAACACGCAACGCATCGTCAGCGCGGATACGAGGCGCCCCGGCAAGATCGCCGTCGATGTGGCCGGAGGGAAGATGTACTGGATCGACAAGAGAGGCGAGACGATCCAGCGGTCGGACCTGGATGGCTCCAACAGCGAGTGGCTGATTGGACCCCAGGGCTACGGATCTGCGAACGACCTCGATCTGGATCTGGATCGGAGAAAGATCTACTTCTCGACCCGCACCACCAATACCGACGCCGTGGCCGGCGGGGTCTATCGAGCCAATCTCGACGGCTCGGATATCGAGCTTCTGGAGATGGGGTGGCCCAGAACCTTGCTGGTGGATTCGGCAAGAGATCTCGTGTACCTGACGGATGGGTACGGCATCTATCTGCTCGATCGGGAAGGACACGAGTACGTCCTCGAGTCAAGATCCACGCGGTCCCAGAGGGACGTGGCACTGGATCTGGTCAACGACAAGGTCTATTGGACGGACCCGGAGGAGCGCGCCATCCGCCGATCGGACCGCGATGGTTCCAACGTGGAGGATGTCCTGACCGAACTGGCGGATACTCCGGGAGAGATCGCCCTCGACCCCGAAGGGGGCAAAGTTTACTGGACGCTCCTGTACGACGCAGGCTACCGCTACGAGAGCTATGGGGGCCTTCGGCGAGCCAACCTCGACGGTTCCGATGTGGAGCATGTCGTGGATCGGGGAGAGGTGGTTGGCTTCATCCTCGACCTGGAGGGAGGCAAGGTCTATTGGACCGACGCCCGTGGCACCATTCATCGAGCCGAATTCGACGGCACCGGGGTCGAGGATCTCTTCGCCCCCTTGGTGAGAGCTCCCTACTCCGTGGCATTGGACCAGACGGAGGGGAGGATCTACTGGAGTGACGTGCTGACAGGTTCCATCCAAAGAGCAGGTCTGGATGGCTCAAGCCCGGAGATCGCGGTCGGGGAATTGAGGAGGCCCAGGGGCATCGTCCTCGATGGAGACAGACTCTACTGGGCGGACTCCGGGACCGGGAAGATCCAGTCGGCCGATCTGAAGGGTGCCAGTGTGATGGACATCGCTACGGAACTGGATGACCCTGACAAAGTGGCCGTGGACCCGGCTCACCGCAGAATCTACTGGACAGAGCCGGGGAGGTCCCTGATCCGCCGGGCCGATCTGGATGGAACCCACATCGAGGAATATCCAGTCGAGTCTGCCCCTGACGGATTGGCCTTGGACGTTGCCGGCGGGAAGATGTACTGGACACGGACGAAAGGCCGGATAGGCGGCCATGACCGTCCAACGGGGATCAGCCGCTCCAGCCTGGACGGTACGGACGTGGAGCACCTTTCCGGTGACATCGAGAACGTGGAAGTCGTTGGCGATCTCTGGGTCCATGATTTCAGGGCCGTGGCCTTGGACCCCGCTGGCGGCAAGATCTACTGGACCTCCGTGAACAATCCACCTGTAGTCAGCCCCTACACCTTGTGGGCCTATCGAGCCAACCTTGACGGGTCTGGCGCCGAGAGAATGCTGGTGCTCCAGGACCACTGGGGGTATCAGCGATCAGGGCTCAAGGTTTGGCCACCTGCTCTCATGGGGAACGCCCTGGCCCTGGACTTTTCCCGCCGGACCGCGGTATCCGCTGGAAACAGCGTTCCCCTCTCCACCACTCTCCTTACCAGCTACCCGAATCCCTTCAACGCCTCCACCCTGATCTCCTACACCCTCGCGGCCTCCGGCCCCGTCAGCCTGATCATCTACAACACCCTCGGCCAGCCGGTCCAAACCCTCATCGACAAGATCCAGGTCCCCGGCCGCTACAGCGTCCCCTGGCAGCCCGCGGAGGCCCTGGCCAGCGGCGTCTACCTCTATCGCCTGACCACCCCCGGCGCCGTCCTCACCCGCAGGCTCGCCCTCGTCCGTTGAGCGTGAGCCGCCGCCAGGAGTACCCCTTCGAGATCGAGCTCGAGGTGCGGGACTACGAGTGCGACCTGCAGGGGGTGGTCAACAACGCCGTGTACCTCAACTACCTCGAGCACGCCCGCCACCGCTGCCTGCTGGAGACGGGGCTGGACTTCGCCCGCCTCCACCAGCAGGGCTGCGACTTGGTGCTCATGCGCTCGGAGGTCGACTACCTCTCTCCGCTCAGGTCGGGGGACCGCTTCGTCGTCGCCTCGCGCCTGGGGCGCGGCGGCCGCGTCCGCTGGATCTTCGACCAGGAGATCTTCCGCCTGCCCGAGGGCGAGTCCGTGGTGCGGGCGCGCATGGAGGGGACCGGCGTCATCGGTGGGCGGCCGCGACTGACGCCGGAGGTGCAGGCCCTGCTGGACGCGGCCGGGGAGGCCGCCCCTTGAGCCTCGTGCGGCCGCCTTCAGATGCGCCCGGGGATCGAGCGGCCCCGGGCGAGGATGGCGTCGCTGCGGCCCTGGCCGGTGAAGCGGCAATGGGCGCTGACGTAGTGGGTGGCGTATCCCCAGCGGCGCAGGCCGGTGGTGTTCGGACGGCTGCTGTGCAGGATGTGGCCGTGGTGGAAGCTGCAGTCGCCGGCGGCCAGCTCCACCGGCCGTTCCTCCGGCAGCTCGCCGGCCAGGGAACGGCGCTCGAGCTCCCGCCAGCGCTCCTGCTCGATCCAGCCGTGGCGGTGGCTGCCCGGCAGCATCCACAGACAGCCGTTGGGGATGGTGGCCTCGTCCAGCGCCGCCCAGCAGGTGACCATGCGGTCGGGCGGGTCCACGTGGAAGCCGAGGGGCTGGTCCTGGTGGTAGGCCTGCCGCGAGCCGATGCGGGGCGGCTTCATGAACAGCTGGTCCTGGTAGAGCTTGATGTCGGGCCCGAGGAGGGACTCCACGCAGTCGAGGATGCGGGGGTTCAGGGCGTGGGTGCGGAAGACGCCGTCCACGAAGGCGAGGTGGCTCATCTTCCTCAGGGCGTTGGCCCGGTCGCCGGCCTCGGCCTCGCCGGCGGCCACCGCGGGCTCGACCTGGAGCTGGGTGGGATCGACGTGGGCCGCCTCCCCCCGCGACACCCGCTCGGCGCGGGCCTTCATGACTTCCACGTCCGCCGGGCCGAGCAGTCCCCGCACGATGAGGAACCCGTCCTCCCGGAAGCTCTCGACCTGACTCTCCGTCAGCATGACTCTCTCCCCGTGGCGGCCGGGAAGATAGCCCCGGACCGCCGGAGGTCCATCCCATGACCGTTCCGGACTTCGAGCGCGTGCGGGACGACTTCCCGCGGGCGCGCACCGCCGCCTACTTCGACAACGCCTCCTCCCACCCCATCAGCGTCCGCACGTCCGCGGCCCTGCACCGCTACGTGGACTGGGTCGCTCACAACGTGGGCGATCCCTGGTGGCCGGACTGGGCGCCGCCCCGCGACGAGGCCCGCCGTCTCTTCGCCCGCCTGATCCACGCCGACCCGGCCGAGATCGCCTTCGCCCGCAGCACCGTGGAGGCCGAGAGCAACCTGCTCAACGGCATGGCCGATCACCTGGCCGGCGGCAACGTCGTCACCAACGACCTGGCCTTCTCCGCGTGCCTCTGCAACTACAAGGTGAGGGAGGCCGCCGGTCTGGAAGTGCGCATCGTGCGCAACCACGACTGGCGCATCGACATGGACGCCATGGCCGCGGCCATCGACGCCGACACGCGCCTGGTCTCGGTCGCCCTCGTCTCCAACGTCAACGGCCTCCTCGCCGACGTGCGAACCCTCAGCGAGCTGGCCCACGCCCGCGGCGCCTTCCTCTACGCCGACATCATGCAGGCCGCCGGCGCCGTGCCCATCGACGTGGGCGCCATGGGCATCGACATGGCCGCGTGCTCGACCTTCAAGTGGCTCATGGGGGTGAAGGGCTTCGGCTTCCTCTACGTGCGGCGGGACCTGCAGCACTCGGTGGTCAAGGCGTCGCAGCCTTCCGGCTCGGTCCGCCTCAACTACCCGCCCTGGACGGATGGGGGTGACGGGCGGCCCGAAGTCAGCGTCATGACCCGGGACGATGCCACGGCCTGGGAGGTGAGCTATGCCTCCTACGAAGGCCTGATCGCCGCCCAGCAGAGCCTGCGCTACATCCTCGACCTCGGGGTGGAGAACATCCGCGGCCATGTGCGCAGTCTCACCGACCGCCTGCAGGAGGAACTGCCTGCCAGGGGCTATCGGCCGATGACGCCGCGAGGCAACGAGAGCCCCATCCTCGCCTTCGCCGCGCCCGACCCCGAGGCGGCCGTGCGCCGCACCCGCGAGGCTGGCGTTCATGTGGCGATGCGCTTTGGTGACAAGCTGCGGCTGTCGCCCTCGGTCTACAACAACCAGGAAGACGTGAGCCGCCTCATCGAGGCGTTGCCCTGAGCGGCCCTCTCAGGGACTTCCCTCTTCGACTTCTTCCTGCTTCTCGGCCAGTCCCACGGCGAGCAGGGCAAGGACGGGGAATACGAGTCCCAGAACGAACCACTCGTCGCCGCTCCGGTTCTTCGTCCTGGCTACGAAGCGGGAGAAGAAGGCCGAGGCGAGCCAGAAGGCGATGGCTGGTGCCAGTCCCAGGTTGAGATCCATTTGCTCCTCTCCGGGGTCGGAGGTTTGCGGTCCACGACGGGCGTCCGCCGGCGGACACTGGTGTGCGGCAACGGTCACCCTCGGCGCCCGCCCCAGGCAGGCGCTCGGGAGAGCCGGGTCTGGCATGGAGGTTGCAATGGTGAGGGCGACGACTCACCACCTTCCGCAAGGAGGACATCATGCAGACCTTCCGCCGCGCCGCCGAGATCGCAGCTCCCGTCGCCATCGTCGTGTGCTTCCTCGGCCCGTTCTTTGTCGGCGCCTGATCAGCGAGGGGCTCGGCAACGCTCAGGCGGGGCCGAGCCCCAGTCGCCCCTCCTCGGGGCGCAGGGCCTGGATGACGAAGTCGATGTGCTCGTCCAGGTCCACCCCGAACTCCTCGGCCCCCTGGCGGATCTCGCCGCGGTCGACGGCGCGGGCGAAGCCCCGGTCCTTGAGCTTCTTCCGCACGCTGCGCACGCCCAGGTCGGCGAGGCTCTTCGACGGCCGCACGAGGGCGCAGGCCACGAGAAAGCCGCACAGCTCGTCCACGGCGAAGAGGGCCTTGGCCACGGGCGTGTCCCGCGGCACACCGCTGTACGTGGCGTGTCCGAGGATGGCCCGGCACAGGGGCTCGGGGTAGCCGCGCTCGCGCAGCAGGGCCACGCCGAAGGCCGGGTGCCCGTCGGTGGGGGAGCGCGCCTCGTTGGGGTGGGACTCGTAGTCGAAGTCGTGGAGCAGTCCCACGGTGGCCCAGGCCTCCTCGTCCTCCCCGAGGCGGCGGGCGCAGGCGCGCATGGCGGCCTCCACGGCGTACATGTGCCGGCGCAGGGGCTCCGACGCCGTGTGCTCGTGCATCAGGGCCAGGGCTTCGTCCCGGGTCACGGGCTCTCTCCCGCCTGCGCCTGGGCCTCGAAGCGGGCGAGGTACTCGCCGTAGCCGGCCTCCTCCATCTCCTCCCGCGGCACGAAGCGCAGGGCCGCCGAGTTGATGCAGTAGCGCAGCCCCGTGGGCTCGGGTCCGTCGTCGAAGAGGTGGCCCAGGTGCGAGTCGCCGTGCTTGCTGCGCACCTCGGTGCGCGGGTAGATCAGCTTGAAGTCCCTCTTCTCGACGATGTTCTCCGCCACCAGGGGGCGCGTGAAGCTCGGCCACCCGGTGCCCGAGACGTACTTGTCGACGGAGAGGAAGAGGGGCTCGCCCGAGACGATGTCCACGTAGATCCCCTCCTTCTTGTTGTCCCAGTATTCGTTGCGGAAGGGCGGCTCGGTGCCCTCCTCCTGGGTGACCTCGTACTGGAGGCGGGTCAGGCGGCTGCGCAGCTCCTTCTCCGGCGGCTTGAGGTAACGCGTCTCGGTCCCGCCGCCGCCGCCCCAGTGGGCGCGGATGAACTGGTCGCGGCCGGAGCCGGAGCGGTAGCGCTTGTAGTGGGCCGGGTCCTTGCGGTAGAAGTCCTGGTGGTACTCCTCGGCCGGGTAGAACACGTCGGCGTCGCGCACCGGCGTGACGATGGGGTCCTCGAAGCGGCCCGAGGCCGCCAGGTCCGCCTTCGAGGCCTCGGCCAGCCGCCGCTGCTCCTCGTCGTGGACGAAGATCGCCGAGGTGTACTGATACCCGCGGTCGACGAAGGAGCCGCCGGCGTCGGTGGGGTCGAACTGCATCCAGTAGACCTCGAGGAGCCGCTCGTAGCTGATCGTCTCCGGGTCGAAGGTGACCTGCACCGCCTCCAGGTGCCCGGTCTTGCCCCCCGCGACCGCGCGGTACGTGGGGTTCACCTCCGGACCGCCGATGTACCCGGAGATCACGGAGTGCACGCCCTCCAGCTTCTCGAAGGGCGGCTCCAGGCACCAGAAGCAGCCGCCGGCAAAGGTGGCCCGGGCCGCTTCCCCGGCGCCGGCGGCAGCCGGCAGCGCCGCCAGCAGGGCCGTGAAGATCCGTCTCATCGTATCGCCTCCTGTCGTGGTGTCATCCCTTCGCCGACGCCCGCGCCGCGGCGGATGTTCCGGGGTGCGGGACGGTGTTGAGGTCGAAGGCGTTCCAGTAGTACTGGTAGTTGCTCGACTTCCAGCCGGCGTAGATCTCGTCCCAGCCCATGCGGTTGAAGTGCGGCAGCAGCGATCCCTCGGTGACCGGCTGCGAGCCTCCCTGGTAGCGGTAGTCCACGGAGAGGCGGATGCGGTCGGGACTGCGGTTCGGCAGGGCCTTGTGCACGGCGTGGCTGTGAAAGAAGAGGGCATCGCCGATCTCGAAGTCCCCCGCCGCCCAGCGCAGTCCCTGTGCCTCCAGGGGCGCCGTGTCGATGCCGACCTTGCCGGCGCCGAGGGCCGGCTCCACCGGGTACAGCCCGCCCTTGTGCGATCCCGCGAGCACCGACAGTCCGCCCAGGTCTTGCGGACAGGCGCCGAGGGGGATCCACGCGGTATACGTTTCCGGCGTTCCCCGGATATGGATGAAATCCTGGTGCGCCGGCGTCGTGTGGCTGGCGTTCTCCGGGAACATGATTCGGCCGATGTTCCGCGGATGGACGAGCGTCTCCTCGCCGAAGAGCCTGTCGCACATCTCCAGGATCGCCGGGTGGTGGGCGAAGGCATGGAACGACTCCAGGCGCTGGAACTCGTCCAGCACCGGCCAGTAGCCGTCGTCGCCCTCGACGAAGGGGCCGCCGGCGCGCAGGCCCTCCATCAGTCCCTCGCCGCCCCGGGTCCATCCGTGGCGGTGGCAGATCTCCAGGAAACCGCGGCGCAGGCCGAGGACGGAATCGGCGTCGATCAGGCCGCGGAAGAAGAGGTAGCCGTCCCGGCGCGCACGGTCCTGCAGCCGGTCCGGATGTTCCAGCAGATCGTTGGAGACGGCGAAGGGTTCAGCTCTTGCCAAGGGATGCTCCTCGCTTGCGGGCGGCTCAGCCGAGGCGCCAGTGGATGCCCATCAGGCAGGTCGGCTCTCCCGGCTTGTCGATGGCGTAGTAGACGGTCAGGATGGAGCCGTCCGCCAGCTGTGCCGACGCCGGATACCCCAGGTCGGGGCTGGTGTCCGTGCACAGGACGATCTCCTCGCTCCAGGTCTCGCCTTCATCGGCGGTCACGCGCGCCCGTTGCCCGAAGGGCGGCACCCTGACGCCGTACACGAGGAGGATGCGGTTGTCCTCCTCCAGGCGAATCATGTGAGCGGGATAGCCGAGGATGCCGGTCTTGAAAGGTTCCGTCCAGGTGCGGCCGCCGTCGCGGCTCTCGGCCTGGAACATGTACTTCTCTTCCAGTATGGATGTGCCATAGCGGAACATCCCGATGAGCTTGCCGCTCTCCGTCTCGGCGAGATACGGTTCGCCCAGGCCGATGCCCTCGGGCTCGGGGACGGTGCCGATGACCTGCCACGATCGGCCCTGGTCGGTCGACTCCTCGGCGGTCAGGCCATGCACGCCGTCGAAGGTGCCGCTGCCGAGGTAGAGCAGGCGGCCGTCGTCGAGTTCGACCGGTCCATGGGGAGCGGACCCCTTGTTCCTTACCGGTTGTTCCCAGGTGACCCCCGAATCCGTGGATCGCTGGGTCCAGTGGCCCATCCACCGCTCCCGCACTTCCGGGCTCAGCGTCGCGGCGTGGGCCTCGTACCGCTCGTCGTTCTCGAACTCCACCGATGTGAACCAGGTGGAGATCAGCGTGCCGTCGGAGGTCTCCACCAGTCCGGCGTCGCGGTCGTCGAGGGGGGTGTTGCGGATGACGACGGGATCGCTCCAGGTGGCGCCCTCGTCGGAGCTGCGCACCAACTCCGTCTTGCCCCAGGGGCAGATGTGCCCGTCCCGGTCGCCCGAGAACACGACGATCAGCTCGCCGCCACGGGTGCGCACGATGGTCGGCCACCCGATGTAGCGGCCCGGCTCCTTGCAGAGGATCCGCCTGGACAGAATCTCGGCTGAGGGTGTCATCGGTCAGGTCCTGGATGCGGTCCGCCACCGCCAGCCCGCCTCCTTCTTCCCCGGAGGAAGGGCCACGTTGCTGGACCCCATGAACTGGATGGTCGTGCGCCGCTGCCGCTCGCTGCGCCAGGCGGTGGTCCCGTGCGCTACGCCGCCGAAGAACAGGACATCGCCGGCCTTCAAGGGCGGTGGTCCTCGGGCAGGTCGTCCTGCATCTCCAGGGCGAAGTCGACGGCGCGGTTCGCCGCCGCCAGCCACTCCTCGTCCATGACGCCCCGCAGGACGAGGTAACCGCGCACGTCCCAGAACCACAACTCATCCGGGTCGGGCTGGCTGTTCTCGTCCAGATGGAAGGCCAAGGACGGCGGCCGCTCTTCCACTGTCGCCACCCAGGTCCGTTCCCCGTCGGAGATGACCGTGCCCCCCCGTCCGGTGGCCCTCGTCCCGACAACCGCCCGCTGCTCCGGGGTCAGCTCCGTCACCCATTCCGGAGCTTCGATCTCGGGATAGCCGGCCGTCGGCCGCGCCCGCGAGTTGACGTACACGATCTCGATCACCCGTCCCGGCCGGCCGCGGACACCGTAGAGCGTGTTGGCGGCGCAGATGAGAGCATCCCCGGCTTCGAGCACGGGCTCCTCGGTCATGCCCAGGTCATCGGCGCCGGCGAGGAAAGCGGCCGGCGGCTCCGTCGCCCGGTTGTGGCTGCCCGGGACCAGCACGATACCCCCGTCTTGGGGCGTGGGCGCAAGAGCGAGGAACACCCTCACTCCCTTGCACTCCCGGGTATCGCCGTTGTTTGCATACCGCAGCCGCCTGCGGTCTTCCGGTGGACCCGCCGACAGGGGCACCGCGCCCTGCCCTCCGTCCGGGACCGGGGCCGGCGGCTGATCGATGACGAAGCCAGGCGGAGAGCGCCCCTGGCAGGTGGATGAAGCCGGCGATATCGAATCCGTAGTCCTGGTCTGCGTTCACCTGTTTCTCTCCTTCGCGGTCGTGCGTAAGCAAGGCGGCCGCCAGGGAGCTGTAAAACTCGATGACGCGCACGATGGTGCCGATTG
Source organism: Candidatus Latescibacterota bacterium (assembly GCA_964291625.2). GTDB lineage: Bacteria > Latescibacterota > UBA2968 > UBA8231 > UBA8231 > UBA8231. Next base: position 3,699,896 of record OZ220089.1, read on the forward strand.
CCCGAGACCCCGGGCCGGGATAACCTTCGCGCATGACCAGCTCCGAAACCATCACCATCGTCGGCGGCGGCATCTGGGGCCTGAGCACCGCCTTCCACCTGGCCGAGCGCGGCGCGGGACCCGTGCGCGTCCTCGAGCGCAACGCGGAGGTCGCGGCGGAGACGACCCCCCGCGCCGCGGGACTGGTAGGCCAGGTGCGCAGCTCGGCGGCCATGTGCCGGGCGGTCCGCTACGCCCTCGACCTGCTCTCCGGGTTCGGCGAGCGGTCCGGGCACGACCCGGGCCTGCGGCGGCCGGGGAGTCTCCTCGCGGCCCTGACCCCGGAGCGGATGGCCGCCTACGAGGGCCTGATCGAGCGCGCCCGGGCCAGCGGGGTCGAGGCCGCCTTCCTCTCCCATGACGAGATGGAGCGGCTCTGCCCGGGCCTGGACGTCGCCCGCCTCGAGGGCGGCTGCTACGTCACCGGCGACGGCTACGTCGACCCCGGCCGCTGCGCCCGCGCCTATGCCGCCGCCGCCCGCGACCTGGGAGTCCGCATCGACTGCTCCGCCGAGGTGACGGGTCTCGATGTCGAGGGGGGCGCCGTGCGCGGCGTGCGCACCGCGGGCGAGACCATCGCCGCCGACCGGGTGGTCCTCACCGCCGGCCCCTGGAGCAGCCGCCTGCTGCGCCGCTTCGGCGTCGAGGAGTTGCCCCTGCAGACGATCCGCCACCAGCGGGCCCGCACCGCCGCCGCCGGGATCTCCGCCGACCACCCCGTGGTCCGCGTCACCGAGGTGAGCTGCTACGTCCGCCCGGAGCGCGGCGGCTACCTCTACGGCTTCTTCGAGCCGGACCCGCACCTCGTCGATCTGGACGAGGGCTTCCGCACCTCGGACCTGGCCGAGCCGCGCGGTACCATCGCCGAGGCCGCGGACCGGCTGGCCCCACTCTTCCCGTCCCTGCCCGGGCTGGAGGTGGCCGAGTACTCCCAGGGGGTCACCTCCTTCGCGCCCGACGGCGGCTACCTGCTCGGGCCGGTGCCGGCGGTGGAGGGGCTCTACGTGGCCTCGGCCTGCGCCGCCCTCGGCATCGCCGGGTCCGCCGCCGTGGGCCGCTGGCTCGCGGCCTGGGTGATCGACGGGGATCCGGGGGAGGACCTGGCGGAGTTCGGTCTCGGGCGTTTCGGCGAGCACGGCCGCGACCCCGAGTGGGTGCGCCGCGAGAGCCGCGGCTTCTACGCCACCTACTACAATGTCCGCTGACAGGAGGTGACGCGATGGCAGACCTGAGCGGCCGGGTGGCCGTGGTCGTGGGCAGCAGCTCGGGGATGGGGCAGGCGGCGGCGCGGGTCTATGCGGAAGCAGGGGCGAAGCTGGTGCTGGCGGCGCGCAGCGAGGGAGCACTGGAGGCGCTGGCCGCCGAGATCGGCGACGGCGCCCTGGCCTGTCCCACCGACGTGACCGATCCGGCCCGGGTGGAGAACCTCGTCGGCACCGCCCTCGACGCCTTCGGCCGCATCGACGTGCTCCTCTACGCCACGGGGACCAACATTCCGGAGCGCAGCCTCCAGGTGCTCTCCCGCGAGACCTGGAACGACATGATCGCCACCAACCTGACCGGCGCCTTCCACTGCACGAAGGCGGTGCTGCCGGCCATGCGGGCCCAGGGCTCGGGCCTGATCATCTACCTCTCCTCCGGCTGCGTGCAGAAGCCCGACGTCTCGGGCGTCGCCTACCAGGCCACCAAGTGCGGGATCTCCGGCCTGGCCCACGGGACCTTCGAGGAGGAGCGCGAGAACGGGATCCGCACCACCGTGATCTTCCCCGGCCTGTGCGACACCCCCCTGGTCCTGCGGCGGCCGACGCCGACACCGCCCGAGGTGATGGCGAAAGCCCTGCAGCCCGAGGACGTGGCCGACGCCTGCCTGTACGTGGCCGCCACGCCCGGCCGGGCGCGGGTGCCCGAGCTGGTGCTCCTGCCCGCGGGACTGTAGCTCCCCGGGCCTCTCAGGGGTCCCCGGGCGTCACCTTCTCCAGATAATCCACCAGGCGCCGGCGCGCCGGGCTGTCCCCGTGGATCTCGAGCCCCACTTGCGCCCAGGTCAGGGGGGTGGTCCCGTGCTCGTCGTCCACCGCCGCCGGGTCGGCCCCGGACTCCACGAGGAGTCGCGCCAGGCCGGCCGTGGCGCACAGGTGCAGCGGCGTCTGGCCCATGTCGGCGCGGGCGTTGGCGTCGGCGCCGCGCCGGATGAGGACCGCCGCCAGGGCGCCGTGTCCGCCGTGGACGGCGGCGTGCAGGGGCGTCCCCACAACCCGGTTGACACCGATCCGGCCGCGGAAGGCGAGGGCCGCGGGATCGGCGTCGACGCGGCGCAGCAGGCGCTCGGTCCAGCCGAGGGCGGCCAGGTGGCAGGGGTCGGGGCAGGCGCCGCGCTCGACCAGCAGGGCGGCCACCGACCGGCCCCGGGGACCGCGGCCGAGGGCGGCGTCCAGGGGCGTGGCGCCCCGGGGATCGACGCTCTCCGGGGAGGCGTCGCCCTTCAGAAGGAGCCCGGCCACGGCGGGGGTGGCCGCATGGTGCAGGGGCGGCGCCTCGTCCAGGGCGGGCGCCGAGGCCAGGGCGGGGTCCTCCTCCAGGAGCCGCGCCACGGCGGCGGCATCGCCGAGCAGGGCGGCGGAGGCGATGTCGAGGCGGGCGCCGCGCGCCAGCAGCAACTCCGCCACTTGGTGGTGGCCCCAGTGGGCGGCCAGCTGCAGGGGGCTCCAGCCGTAGCCCCCGAGGCCGCCCTCGACGTCGGCGCCGCGATCCAGCAGCAGCCGGGCGATCTTCGGCCGCCCGCGCTCCGCGGCGAGTTGCAGGGGGGAGGGGCGGCCCCCCCACCGGGGGTGGGGCCCCGGCTCGTCGACGGCTCCCTCATCCAGGTCGAGGGCCGCGGCCACGGCGGCCGGGTCGCCGCGCCAGACGGCTTCGCCCAGCCGGCGGCCGGCGGTCCTGCGCCGCTGGCCGGAGTCACGGGGAGGCTCGGAAGGAGGCATGAGAATCTCGACGGGGACACCGGGAGCATCGCTTCGGGGGCCGCAATCTACCGGCGCGCCTCGAACAGCGGCAAAACCGCCTTGCCGTGATCTCTCCCTTCGGCGACTATCGAGCCATGGCCCGCCCGGCTCAACCGCTCTGGCGCAACCTCGCCTGGCCCTTGCTCGACACCAGCGTGCACCCCCTGCGCTACGTCCTGCGCGCCTGGCCCCTGGCCATGGTGCCGACCCTTGCCATCGCCCTGGTCCTGTCGACCCTGTTCCAGTTGTTCGGCCTCGACCTCTTCCTCGGAGAGGACCCCATGGCGCCCCTGAAGTCGACGCCGAAGTGGGTGTTCCTGCTGACGGTCGTCCTCTTCGCCCCTCTCTCCGAGACCCTGCTCATGGCGCCGATGCTGGCCGTGCTCATGCGCCTGTGGGGCGGGCGCCGGCTTCCCGCCGCCCTGTCCTCGGCGGCGGTGTGGGCCTTCCTGCACTCCCTCAGCGCCCTGCTCTGGGGAGTGTGCATCTTCTGGACCTTCCTGGTGTTCTCCATCGCCTGGCTGGCCTGGAGGCCCCGCTCCTTCGGCCACGCCTTCTTCGTCACCGCCGGGATCCACGCCCTCCAGAACGGCGCCGCAGGCGTGTGGGTGATGCTGGCCTTGTAGGCAGGGCGCGGATGGCCCCTTTGTGTCCCTCCGCGGATTTGACTACACTCAAGCCGACCGGACGAAACTGGAGCATCCTCCGGACACCATGAAGGGCAGCCCGTGCACGAGGATGGGCTGCCCTTTCTTTTTCGGCTCCGGAGGGCCCCCGGCCAACGCTGGCCCGGGGCGACTGCTTCAGCCCTCGAGAGGGGAGTCAACCCTATGTGCATCAAGAAGAATTCGAGCATTGCCATGTTGGCGGCCGCAGTCCTGCTGTGGGGGGGACCAGCCGGCGCCCAGGGGACCGGCGGCCTCTCGGTCACCGTCGTCGACGCCGGCGGAGAGGCTTTGCCCTCGGCCCTGGTCTTCATCGAGGCCATCGATGTCGGCGGGTTCTCCGACGAGGAAGGTTGGTTGACCCTTGACAAGGTGCCCGCCGGCGAGCACCTCGTCGCCGTCGAGCTGATCGGCTATGAAAGCACCACCACCACCGTGATGGTTGTCGCCGGAGAGACCGCGACGGTCGAAGTGGAGCTGGCCGCCAGCGCGGTCCAGTTGGAGGAAGTGGTGGTGACCGGCACCGCCATCAAGGACTCCCACATCAGCTCGACCTACGCCGTCGCCGTGACCGGCCGGGAGGAGATGGCCGAGCAGGGATCGCCGCAGGCGGTCGACTTCTTCAAGAACCTGAGCGCCAGCCACGGCGTGATCGGCGAGCGCAGCAGCTGGTACAACGCCAACCAGGCCGCCACCCTCTCCGAGAGCATCGCCAACGTCAACCTGCGCGGCCTCGGGGCCTCGCGGACCCTGGTGCTGATCAACAGCCGCCGCCAGACCTACGTGCCGGCGCGTCTCATCGGCGGCCGCTTCGTCGACGTGAACGCCATCCCCTCCATCGCCCTCGACCGCGTCGAAGTGCTCAAGGAGGGGGCCGCCGCCATCTACGGGTCGGACGCGGTGGCCGGGGTCGCCAACTTCCTGACACGCTCCGACTTCACGGGTCTGGAAGTCTCGGCCTCGCACGAGTACCTGGCCGGCGCGGGCGACTCCGACGTGGGCGCCATCTGGGGCGGGCAGCTCGGCGGCGCCCATGCGGTCGTCGCCGCGGAGTGGCGGGGACGCAGCGAGCTGCCGTCCACCGAGAGGGACTATCTGCTGCAGCCGTGGCACGGCGGCGGCCAGCGCCTCGGATGGTCGAGCCTGGGGAACCCGGGCACCTTCGCCGTCGGCGCCCCGGCCCCCTGGACGGCCGCCATCCACGCCCCCGACTGCGAGCAGTTCGGCGGCTTCCGGGAGTCCTGGACCTGCCGCTTCCGCTACCAGCAATACGAGAACCTGATCGAGGAGATGAGTCATCTCCGTCTGTTCTCGGAGATAAACGGTTCGCTGGCCGACGGCACGGAGTATCACTTCGAGGGCCTGCTGGCCCGGGCCGACATCCCCAACTGGTACACCACCCCTTCGTACCCTCCCTTCCCGCTGACGGACACGAGCATCATGGAGGTCGCCCCCGACCATCCGGGGCGGCAGGCCTTCTGCGAGGAGTACGGGGCGGCGGACGGTGACCTGTACCACGCCGAGTGCCAGGCTGGCGAGAACTGGTATTTCAACGGCCGCCCCTTCGGCAACTCGGGTCCCGGACGCATCCTGGGCCGCGACTCCAGCACGTTGCGCCTGGCGGCCTCGGCGAACCGCGACCTCTCCTTCGGTGGCCGCGAGACCCACTTCGACCTGGGCCTCTCCTGGTCCCGCACCGAGGGCAACTACAACCTGCCGGGCGTGTACATCGAGCGGCTCTTCCTCGGCTTCCGCGGTTTCGGGGGACCCGACTGCGGCGTCGGCGTGGAGGCGGACAACACCTCCCTGGCGGGGATGCGGCTCGGTCCGCTCAACGGCCAGGTGGCCGGTCAGGGCGGCTGCCAGTACTACAACCCCTTCGGCAATGCCATCGAGTTCACGGACCAGCACGGCTCGAGCTATGCGGACCGGGCAAACCCGAACCCCCGTTACCGCGCCGACCTTGCCAACAGCCCCGAACTGCGGAATTGGCTGGCAGATAACGAAGTCGATCTGCAGAGCACGGCGGACATGCTGGTTGCCGATGCCACGCTGACCGGAACCTGGATCGAGGACGTGGCCAGCTACGCGACGGGGTACCAGTTCCGCCTGCTCAATGCCAGCGGCGATCCCAACGACGCGGGCGACGTGACCATCAACCCCTGCCCGGTCGTGGGCGATACGAACTGCTCGGCCGAGGACCGGTTCGGTCCCTATGCCTTCACCAACGTGAACAATCCCTATGACGTATCGCAGACTGTGCACCGTCTCTTTGCCGAGATCCCCCTGAGCCTGGGGTCGCGCTTCGACACCCAGCTCGCCGCCAACTACGAGTTCCACGACGTGGCGAGCAGCTTCGATCCCAAGCTCGGCTGGCGCTATCAGATCGCCGAGTCGTCGACCCAATCGCTCTTTCTACGCGGCTCGGTGCAGACGACGTTCCGCACGCCGTCGCTGGACGACGTGAACACGAGCCCGCTGTCGACGCTCGAGTGGATCAACGAGACGGGCGCCTATCAGACGGTGGACCGGATCGGCAGCAAGGACCTCAAACCCGAGCGGGCCTTCACCTACAATGCGGGCCTCGTCCTGGCCACGGAGGCCGGCCTCGATGTGACGTTCGACTACTGGAGCTACGACTTCAGCGATGTCATCGGCTCCATGCCGCACGGAGCGATCACCGCCCTGTATGATGAGAACAACGAGGCCCTGAAGCAGTTCATCGTCTGCCCCGACGGGATCGGCACCGGCACCTGCGAGGCCTCGGCGCTCGAGCGGGTGCAGGTCGACATCGTCAACTGGCCGGGGGTGAAGACCTCGGGGATCGATTTGCATCTGGGCGGGCGCACTGATACCGGAGCCGCGGAATTCTCGTTCGGCTTGGACGCTACATACACGCTGGAGTACCGGGCGAAGGCCCTGATGCTCGGCAACTTGGTGCTGCAAGAGGAGGCAAACGCGGCCGGTTACCTGAATTTCGGCAATCCCATTGCCACCTCGCTGCCGAGATTGAAGGGCCGGGTTTCGACGGGATATGCTTGGAAAGCCTACCGCTTGGTTAGCTTCCTAAACTACATCTCGTCCTACGACGACCGGGGGTCGTGGATCTCTGGGACAGACAAAATCAGAGAGGAATTCGGTACTATCGATCCGTATACCACTTGGGACGTTAGCTTCCTGTGGAGCCTGCCCCGGGGCGCCAACCTGGTGCTCTCCGGGATGAACCTGCTCGACAAACGGCCGCCCCTGGTCAATATCGAGCAGGCGTACGACGGCTTCACCCACGATCCCAAGGGCCGGCGGATCAAGCTGGCCGTCACCTGGGGACTGGGCGGCTGACGACATGAGGAGCGGAAAGGCCAGGGACGGCGGGGTCGTCCTCGCCGCCCTGGCCGCCGCTTCCATCTGTCATGCCCACCCTGCAGGGGAACTGGATCCCGAGCCCATGAACGTCGCGGTCGACGTCAAGCCGCTGCAGCCCCACAAGGGGACCACCCTCGCCTCCTGCGTCCATCCCCTGATGGCCGCCGCCGGCCGGCCCGAGTGGTCGATGGCGCGTCTCCAGGGCGTCCTGGGCCACGCCTTCCAGTTCGCCATGGAGGAAGGGGGCGGCATGGTCTTCCACGACAACCTCGACTGGAGCCTGGCCGTGGGCCTGTTGCCGGAGCTGGCCCGGTTCCGCGTGTACGAAGCCAACGACAAGAGCGTCGATGTCGATTGGCCGGCGCTGAAGGCCGAGGCCCGGGATGCCGCCGTGGCCAGCCTGGAGCGGGGGATCCCGGTGCTGGTGTGGCAGCCCATGAGCCTGGAGCAGAAGGAGAGCGATCACCCCGCGCATCACGCCTACTGCTGGGGGCTCATCGTCGGCTACGACCCCGAAGGCGAGACCTACACCATCCGCCACCCCTTCGTCGAAGTCGACTACATGGTGCGCTACGACGCCCTCGGCCCCGGGGATCCCGGCGGGTGGTTCAACGTCACCGTCTACGAGGGTCCCGCCGAGGCGGCCGAGCGGGCGACCCACCTCATGGCCCTCCGAAACGCCATCGCCTTCGCCGAGGGGACGCGCTTCGAGCAGGCCGGCCGGCCCCAGACCCGGCCCCAGGGCCTGGCCGCCTACGAGACCTGGAGCGCCGCCTTCGATTCCGCGGACGTGGTCAAGCAGCCCACGCGCCATCACGCCAAGATCCTGACCTGGCGGCGGGAGCTCGCCGCCGGGTACATGCGCGAGCTGACGGACCTGCTGCCGGAAGGGGCGGAACCGCTGGCAGCGGCCGCCGCCGACTACGACCGGGAGCACAAGGCCCTGGTGGCCCTGTCCGCCCTCGTCGACTCCACCCACCAGCGGGGCGAGTACACCGGCGACGAGCTGGCCGAGGCCCGCCGGCTGATCGCCGAGGCCCTGGAGGCGGACCGGGCGGCCGTGGGCCGGATCGAGGCGGCGCTGGCGATCCTGGACGGGTCGTAGCGGCGCCGGTCCCGCGCGCTCAGGCCAGGCTCTCGAGCACCTGTCCAAGCCGCCTGAAGGCCATGGCGGCGGCCCAGCCGTAGCTCAGGACCACGGCGGCGGGCAGCACCAGGTGCTGAAACAGTTCCGTCCGTCCCATCGGTTCCCTCCTCTTCTGCGAGATGTCCGGCTCCGTGCAAGGCCCGTGCCAGTCTCTGGGGGGCACCGATCTCCAGCGGCGCCGGACGCGGTCCTCCAGGACCCCGGAGACTGCAGGCCTGCAGTCGTCCCTTGGGCCAGGCACGAGGTGTTCGACAGCGAACACCTCTGTCTCGAAACAGGTCACCAGCGAGGTCCATCTCGAGCCTGCCACCCAGGGGAACCGGCCTGGCACGGTGGTTGCAAGAGCGAGGGCGTCAACTCACGACCCTTCGCCCGAGGAGGACGACATGAGGACCCTTCGCATCGCCAGAGAGATCGCCGTTCCCGTGGCCATCGGTCTGTGCTTCGCCGGACTGTCGACCTTCGCCCACTACGCCACCGTCTCCCTCACCGTCTGAGAGCGCGGCGGCTGACCGGACCGCCGCCTCTCCGGCCCGGTCGCACACCGGCCTTGGTCAAGGTCCACCTTTGCGGGTTCCTTGGGGTGGATCTCTCGACCAGCGCCATGCGACAGGGCCTCGCCTGGCCGGGCCGCTCTCCCGTCCGTGTGCCATCGGGCGGGGGGCGGCCCACTCCATTCGGCCCGGGAGCATCAGTCCTTGTCCCTCTGCGACGGCGCGCCCGGACGGGCCATCCTCTTCCTCACATGGGCCCTGGCCGTTTCCCCCCAGACGGCCGGCGCCGTTCCACCGTACGTCTGCGCCGAGGCCCTGATCGCCGCCTCGAGCCCGGCCGGGGCGGTCCCTCCTCCCCGGGCCAAGCCCGCCGCTCCCCTCTCGCGGGTCACCGCCCTCGTGGTCTTCGCTGGCTTCCAGGGCCAGCAACTCGGCGTGCCCTCCTGGGCCGAGTCCCTCTTCGACCTGGACCGTCCCGGCAGCGTCAGCCACTTCTACCGGGAGATGTCCTTCGGGAGCCTCACCCTCCGCGGAGTCGTGGCGCCAAGGCGCTACCTCGCCTCGGGCGACGCCATCGACTACGCGGCGGCCCGTGCCACGGAACGCGGCCGCTACGCGGAGTTCGTGCGGGAGATCCTGCGCCAGGTGGACGAAGACCTGGACCTCGCCCGGTTCGACAGCGACGGCCCCGACGGGCGGCCGGACTCCGGCGACGACGATGGAGAGGTGGATCTCCTCGTTCTCCTCACACCCGCCCTGCCGCGCAACTTCATCCTCGGGGGCGCCACCGGGATCGGCGATCTGGGGCTCCGCGAGGCCGCGGCCACCGCCGACCCGGACTTCGAGGGCAACCCGATCACCTATCGCCTCGGTCTGGTCGCCCAGGGCCGCTCCTTCCCGGAGGCGGCGGGCACCGTCGCCCACGAGCTGGGGCACACCCTCTTCGGCCTGATAGACCTCTACAACGTGGCCTATCTCAGCCGGGAGGAGCCGCGGGACCCGGCCGACGATTCGGCGGGCATCGGCAACTGGGGTCTCATGGGCTGGGGGGCCCTCGGCTGGGGGGGCGGCGACGGACCCGTCGGCTTCTCCGCGTGGAGCCGTCTCCGCCTCGGATGGTCCCGGGTCACCGAGGTCGACCAACCGTCGCAGGGGATCGTCCTGCGGGACGTGGCGAGAACGGGAGAGCTGGTCCGCATCCCTGCCGGCGGGGAGGAGTACTTCCTCCTCGAGTACCGGACCCGCTCCTCCTGGTACGACCGGGGGGTCCCGGCCGAGGGTTTGCTCATCTGGCACGTCATGAGCAACCGCACCGGCGAGGTCACCAACGCCCACTGGCTGGTCGACCTGGAGTGCGCCGACGGCCGCTGGCAGGAAGGCGGGTTCCCCGTGGGCCGCACGCCGGACCCGCTCCACGGCGGCGACAACCTCGACTTCTGGGCGGGGGATGACTCCTACGCCCGGGACCATGGGGGCAACCTCGGCGACGCCACCGACGTCTTCGGACCCGCCGGGCGCACGGAGTTCACCGCCCACACGAACCCGAGCTCCGCGGACCGGGAGGGCCGGAGCACGTTCCGCGTCACCGGCATCGAGGTGACGGAGAGAGGGCTCGAGGCGCGGGTCGAGATCGATGGGCCGCGGATCGAGTTCGAGGCCCTGAGGGTGCAGGATGAGACCGGGGACGGCGTTCTGGTGGCCGGCGAGGAAGGGGCGCTGCGCCTCGACCTCGTGAACCGGGGAGGGCTTCCGGCCCTTGGCGCGACCCTGACGCTGGAGCCCCTGGACGATCTGCTGACGGTGACCCCGAACCGCCTGCCCCTGCCCGACATGCCGCCCGACGAGCGCATTCTCGGAGGCGCCGTCGCCGAGCCGCCGCGGCTGCGGGCCTCCACCGACTTCCCCTCCTCCCGGGTGGCGCGGCTGCGTCTGACCGCCGAGGCCGACGGCGACACCATCGGCCGGCACCGGCTCGAGGTCCCCCTGATCAGCGCGCGGCAGGAAGGCCTGCAGTGGCGCCTGCGCGACCCGGACGGAACCGGCCGCATCGACCCCGGGGGGTTCTTCCACCTCGATCTGGAACTGGCCTCGGCCGCCCCCGCGCTGCTCTCCGGCCTGAGGTGGTACCTGTCCAGCGGCAGCGCCGGCATCCGCAGGGTGTCCGCCGGCACCGTCGAGTTCCGCGCCGACGGCGGCCAGGGCGCCCGCAGCTCCCGCACCCCGGAGTTCCTCGCCCTGACCGAAGCCGCCGGACGGGAGGCCGACTTCGTCCTGGAGGTGCGCACCCCCTTCCAGGTGTGGACGGACACCGCGACCTTCCGGGTCACCCGGTCCCGCGACCTGACCCCGCCCCGGGTGACCGGCACACGCGTCTCCCCCGTGGAGGGCGGGTTCAGGGTGCAGGTGCACCGCCGCTGGATCCTCGACGGAAGCCGCATCTCCCGGGCGGCGGCCAGGATCCACTCCCTGCCCGATTCCAGCCTGGCCGCCGAGGTGCCCCTGGCCGAGCGGGACGGCGTGTACGAGGCCGAGTGGGAGGGCCCCGCCGCTTCGTACTCCGTCGCCGTGGCCGTCGAGGACGAGGAGGGCAACCTCGGGTTGAGCGCGCCCTTGTCCATCCGGATTGCCGAACCTGCCGAGGCCCCGCCCGGGCATGTGCCGCCCGGGCCGGCGCCGCCCGGGCCGGTGTCGGCCGGGGACTGGTGGGCGGCCGGGCCGGATACGGTCGCCCCCGCCGCCATGCGGCGGACCCACGCGGGGGCCACGATCTGGTACGGCCTGACGGACTCGCAGGTCTGGCGCTCCGACGACCGCGGGACGTCCTGGCAGCCCACGGCCCTCATGCTCTCAGGGCACGCCGGCCCCGGCGTCATCTACGGCGATCCCGACGACCCGCTGATCGCCTACGTCATCGAGAACGGGCACCCCGGCGGCTCCCGTTTCGCCGGCGCCCTGGTCACCCGTGACGGCGGAGTCACCTGGACCCCCATCGCGGTGCCCGAGGGCGTGTACGTGGCGCTCGTCGATCCCCATCTCCCCGGCAGGCTCTACGGCCTGGCGCCGGAGGCGGTCTTCCTGAGCGAGGACGGCGGACGGAACTGGACGGACTTCCTCGTTCCGGAAGCCGTGTGGGCCTCTTCCCATCCGGCGGACCCGGGCCGGACCTACGCCTGGGTGTCCTTGGCCGCGGCCGACTCGAGTCTCTGGCGGGTCGGCCACGGAGGCACCTACCCCGTCGGCGGCTTCCTGGCCAACCCCGGTGCCTTCGCCGCGGACCCGTGGACTCCGGGGGGCTTCTACGCCGTCGAGGGGAGCACGCTCTACCACAGCCCGGACGAGGGCGGGCCGTGGGAGCCCCGGGGAGCTGTCGGCGGCCACGTCGAGGGGCTTGCCGTCTCCGCCTCTGCGCCCGGCCTGATCTACGCCCGCGGCGTCCGCCGCGTGCACCGCAGCGAGGACGGCGGCGCCTCCTGGGACCCGACGCCTCCGGAATACCTCGGGATCGAAAGCGTGAGCGCCGATGCCACCCACCCATCCGGCCTCCTCGTCCAGACCCAGGGGGAGTTGTTCGTCTCGAGAGATCAGGGCCGGACCGCGGCACCGGTCCGGGTCGAGGCGCCTGTGCCGGCCGGGACGTTGTGGTTCGACGATGCGGGGCGCCTCGGCATGTCCACCGCGTGGTCGGAGGAGCATGGCCACCGCTACATCGGGATCTACAGGAACGACGGGCCGACCTGGAGATGGACCGGTCTCCCGTCAAGGGCCTGGCCGCTCTACGAGGTGATCGTGGAGGATCCCGCGGTGGAGGGTCTGCTCCTGGCACAGGGCGTGCAGGCCCGCGGGTTCCTCAGGCGAGGCCCGCTCTGGGGATATCCCTTCGTGCAGACTTTCGCACGGAGCACCAACGGTGGCGCCAGCTGGGAAGCCCTGGACGTCGGCAGGTACTACCTGCACCCCCGGGTCCCTCCGCATGCCACATACATCAAGCACACGCGCAGGGAAGGGCAGTACTTCCTGGCGGGCGCCGGCGTGTGGCGAAGCGAGGATTACGGCGAGAGCTGGGAGAGGATCGGTCCCTTCAGGAATCTCTCACTCAGCGAACTCCCAACAACCACCCTGGCGGGCGGAGCCCTGCTGAGCCCGCGGGACTCGCTCATGGTCGTCTTCGGCGACTCCGTCTGGGTGGGACACACCTCCGGAACGGGCTGGAGGGTGGCCGGCCGTCTCGAGCCCGGAGCCTCGGGGCTGGACCTGGCCCGGCATCCGGACGAGCCCGGCGTCCTCTGCGCGGCGGCGACCACGGGATGCTTCGTCTCCGGAGACGGGGGGCGGACCTGGCGCCGGGCCCTGGAGCCCCGGTGGGGATCGTGGAGGAGGGCGCGCCTGCGCGGCCATCCGGTCGAGGCCGACGCGCTGTACCTGGCCGCCGACCGCGAGCTGTATCACAGCCCGGACCGCGGAGAGACCTGGCGGCCCCTCGACGGGGGCTATCCGGGGGTCCACTGGATCAACGACGTCGCCGTCGATCCCCTCGATCCGTCGATCCTCTACGTGGCCACGAGCGGCGGGCTGTACTCCATCGAACATCCCCCCACGTCGATCTCCGGGGACCCTCGGGTGCCGCGGACTGCCGAGCTGGGGCCGAGCTACCCCAACCCCTTCAACGCCGGCACTGTCATCCCCTTCCGCCTGGGGGCCGCCGGCCGGGTGAGGATCGACGTCTTCAACCTCCTCGGACAGCGGGTCCGCCGCCTGCTCGACGAGCGGCGCGCCCCCGGCCTGCACAAGGTGCGCTGGTCCGGGACCGACGACCGGGGGGCCCCGGTCTCCAGCGGTGTCTACTTCTACCGCCTCAGCATGGGCGATGTGGTCGAGACCCGGCGCTGCATGCTGATCAGGTGATGCCCGGGGGAACCGCTGACCCGCCCCGCCCGTCGCCGGGACACCATGGCGCATCCTCCTGGCCCGGGTCGATTCCCGCAGCGATCTCACGTAGTTCGGAGAAGGCTGTCCCCATCTCTGCGGGACCGTCAGGAATGTGGGTGCCATCTCGGGGTATTCGACATGGTCGGCTACTGTCGAGGCCAACACCCAGATGTGGCGGAGGAGCACGAAGTGCGGTATCAGCTGTCTTTCACTACCGCTCAGCGGTCTGACCGATTCATAGCCCGCCAGGAGGTCCTGCCACAAGCCTTCTGAATCGCTCATGGCCCTGTCGCGGGCCCACCGGAATGTTGCGAGATCCCACAGGCGCCACCCGAGACCAGCGAGCTCGGAATCGAAGAAGGTGATGCCGGCCGTTCCTCATCGGAATCGGGAGGAGACGGGCAGGCCGGCCTGTCTGAGGAAGCGGGCCCACTCGTACTGATAGACAAGGGGAGACGCCGGCCGTCCCAGCAGAAGGGTCTCGTGAACACGAAGGACCGCCTTGCCGGCCGCTGAGCGGACCGGTCAGGAGCCATGAGTCTGCAGTGGACGGGTTCCGGGAGACCATACTCCCGCTGCACCAGTCCGGCGAGGTATCTGCTCGAGATGCGAGAGAACTCAGTCTGCATGTCCCATTTGCGCCGCAGAGTCAGGCGGCTGGGGGGATAACCATGCCTAACTTGGGCCGACCTGGAAACCGGGAGCATGAGCATGGCCAGCATCACGATCCGCAATCTCGAGGAAGACGTAAAGACGCGGCTCCGCAAGCGGGCGGCAGAGCACGGCCGGTCGATGGAGGAGGAGGCACGGCTGATCCTGGCCGAGGCGGTCGCGCGGGAGGCCGCCCCCGCCAGGGGCTTGGGAACGGCGATCCACGAACTGTTCAAGCCCCTCGGGGGAGTGGACCTGGAACTGCCGCCGCGCGAACCGATGCGCGAACCACCGCGTTTCGACCGGGGCGACGGCGATGGTCGTCCTTGATACCAGTGTCGTCTCCGAGTTGATGCAGACCGAACCGAGTTCGAAGGTCCGGGCCTGGCTGGACGACCGGCCGACGCGGGAGCTCTTCGTGACGGCGGTAACCGAGGCGGAGGTCCGCACTGGCATCGCCTTTCTGCCCGAGGGTGCCCGCCGCCGGGGTCTCGCTGAGGCTGCCGAGCGCGCCTTCGGTGGTCTGTTCGCCGGACGGGTCCTGCCGTTCGACAGGGCCGCGGCTCTTGTCTATGCGGAGATCGCTGCGGCTCGGCGCGCCAGCGGGCGCCCGCTCTCACAGACCGATGGTCAGATCGCGGCTATCGCCCGGTCCCGAGCCATGGCGGTGGCGACGCGGAATGTTCGGGACTTCTCGGGGACGGGGATCGAGGTGATCGACCCCTGGACCGAGGCATGAAGTGAGGGAGTCTCCCAGGCGCTCTCTGATCCGCTGAGCCTGGGAGACTCCATCCCGAGGCGCCCTTCACCAGAGAACCGCCGCCACAACCCCGGCAGAGGCCAGGCAGGTCGCCGCGACGAAGACGCAGGCGCGGCGCAGGTCTCCGGGGCGCCCCCCTCCGGGTCCCCGGGCCGCCCCAGCCAGAGATCGGTGATCCGTTCGCCCCCCTGCCAGATCGGTCCGGCCAGGCGGCATTGCAGGGCCCCGGCCGCGGCGGCCTCGCTCCATCCGGCGTTGGGGCCGGGCACGAGCCCGTGCTGGCGCCAGCCGACGGAGAGGGCCTTGCGGGCCGAGCACCCGGGCAGCACCAGGGCGGCCAGGACCATCAGCCCCCACGTTAGGCGGGCCGGGAGGTAGTTGAGGAGGTCGTCCAGGCGGGCGCCGCACCAGCCGAAGCGCAGGTAGCGGGGGCTGCGGTTGCCGACCATGGAGTCCATGGTGCTGACCACCTTGAACAGGACCACCCCCGGCAGGCCCAGCAGGGCGTACCAGAAGATGGGGGAGACGAAGCCGTCCACCGCGTTCTCGGCGAGGCTCTCCATGCCGGCCCGGCGGCATGCGGCCGCATCCATGGGCGCCGTGTCGCGGGCCACCAGCCGGGCGGCCGCCTGACGGGCCCCGGCGAGGTCGCCGCCGGCCGCGGCGCGGTCGATGGCCATTCCGTGCTTGAGGAGATCGCGCAGGGCCAGCAGGCTGTAGAGCAGGAAGAGATGAAAGAGCTGGGCGAGGGCAGGGGAGAGGCGTCCCAGGCCCCAGGCGGCGCCGGCCACCAGGCCGACGCACAGGGCGCCCAGGACGGCGAAGAGCAGGCAGCCGCCGCCATGGCCGTCGAGCCCGAGGCGGCGCAGGACCGCCTCGATCCGCGACAGGGCGCCGCCGGCCAGGCGGACGGGATGCAGGCGGTAGACGGGGTCGCCGAGGAACGCGTCCAGGGCCACGGCGCCCAGCAGCAGCAGGGGATCCGGCGCCAGGCCCTCTATTCCCACTTGAGCCGCCAGCCCAGGGCCACGGCGTCGGCCACCGCCCCCATGGGCTCGCCCGTGTCGGCGGCGAGCTGCCGCCAGCACTCCGTCCACGATCCCGGACGGGCCGCCAGGCAGGAGGCCAGGACCGCCGCCTGCTGCCGCAGTGCCGGGCCTGCCTGGTCCGGAGGCAGCCCGCCGTATCTCACCCGGTCCCGGACGGCGGCGAAGGCGTAGGCCGCGGCCACGGCCCCGGGCTCGCGCAGGACCGCCTCCCGGTTCTGGTCCAGCAGGGAGAAGGCCTCCTCGTCGAGGCGCTCCCTCAGCGCCTCCATGAGGCGGGTCTCGTCGAGGCCGAAGCGGCGCAGGGCGTAGGGGATGCTGCGGGTGAAGGAGGGCTCGAGGCCGTTCTGCCAGCGCAGGGACTCCCGGGTCGCCCGCCGCACGGCGCGGCCGATCAGCTCGCCGAGCCGGGCGTGGTGGCCGGTGTTGGCCTTGGGCCTGCGGTCGTCGAGGGGGGCGGCGACGGCGTACTGGTCGGTGCCGGTGCCGGTGGCCAGGCCGGCCGAGCCGCGGCTGGAGACGGCCAGCTCCTGCAGGGCCGCGGACTTGGCCTCGGTGAGGGTGATGGCGGTCCGGGCCAGGGCCGCCGGGGTCAGGGGCCAGCCGACCAGCAGCAGCACGTTGATCGTGCCGGCGTGGGGATCGACCTCGCGCCAGCCGTCCTCGCCCTCGTGCCAGCGGGCGGGGTCACCGGCGCGCCCGGCATTCCCTTCCACGCCCGCGGTGACCACGGCCCTCACCTTGACGCCGGCGAACTCCTCGCTCGCCTGGGCGGCGCAGTTCATGTTGGCCGCCGTCCCCATGAGCCCCACGGCATCGGGGTCGAGGCCGAGCTCGCCGCAGACGGCGCGGTGGTACCCGCCTTCGCCGAGCTGCCGGAGGTGCACGAAGCGCGCCTCGTGGCCCCGGCCTTCGCAGCTCTGGTGGTTGACCAGGTAGCGCAGGTCCTCGCGCTGGCCGCCGCCGGCGGCCGAGGTGCACAGCACCCGGTGCGGTTGCAGCAGCTCGACGATCAGGAACCGCCCGCGGCGGCGGACCTCGTATCCCTCTTCCGCGGCCAGAGTCTCGTCCGCGCTCATGGACCCGCTTCCAGGCGCTCCCATCCCCGGTCCTCGCGGTCGCCCTCGAACTCGCCGGGATGGAGGATCTCGGCGACGATCTCCGCCGACTCCACCAGGCGCGGCCCCGGGCGGTTGAAGAACTGGTTGCCGTCGGTGAGGAAGACCCGCCCCTCGCGCACGGCCCGCAGCCGGGACCATGCCGGCGGCCGGGTGAGCGCCGGCAGCTCCCGCCGCGAGCGGAGGATGTCGAAGCCGCAGGGCATGAGGAGGATGAACTCCGGCTGCGCCTCCTCCAGGGCTTCCCAGGACAGCCAGGGGGAGTGGGCCCCGGCGGCGGACAGGAGGTTGAGGCCGCCGGCGGCCTCCACCAGCTCGGGGATCCAGTTGCCGGCGGCCATGAGGGGCTCGAACCACTCGATGCAGACGACGGTGGGGCGCTCGTCGAGAGCCGTGGTCCGCGCCGCGAGCCGGTCGAGACGCTCCCGCAGTTCGGCCACCAGGGCGCGGCCTCGCGCCTCCACTTCCAGGGCTTCGGCGACCCGCCCGATGTCGGCCCACACATCCTCCAGGCGGTTGGGCTCCAGCGACAGGATCGACGGCCGCGAGCGCACCAGCCGGCCGGCCGCCTCCTCGACATCCTTGAGGCTGACGGCGCAGACCTCGCACTGGGACTGGGTCACCAGCCAGTCCGGGGCCAGCTCGTCGAGGAGGTCCGCGTCCACCCGGTAGACCGAGGCGGCCTCCTGCAGGATCGCCTTGACCCGCTGGTCGACCTGGTACGAGGTGCCGTCCGGGTCGAACTTGGGGGCCGTGCAGGCCGGCAGCTCCTCGACCCCGGGGGGATGGTCGCACTCGTGGGAGCGGCCCACGAGCAGATCGCGGCAGCCGAGGGCGCAGACGATCTCGGTGCTGCTCGGCAGGAGGGAGACGACGCGCATGGCGGACTCCGTCATCGGGTGGTCTCCGCCGGGGCGGCTCGCAGGTGACCGACCACCTCGTGGAGGCTGGCGCAGAGGCGCGGGCCCGCGGCGGTGCGCAGCCGCCAGGAAGGGCCGCCGCCGTGGCCGAGGACCTCGACGCACGGGGGCGTCTCGCGCCCCGCCTCGACGCGGAAGCCGGCCCGCTCCAGGGCGCGGGCCGTCCACCGGGCAGGGAGCCCCTCGCCCTCCAGGCCGACCTCGCCCTCCGGCTCCGGGTCCAGGCGGAAGGACCCGGTGGCCGGGTCGAAGTCCCCGAAGGTCTGCTGGAAGGCCCCGCTCAGCACCAGGTCCTCCGGAGCCCCGGTCTGCAGGGGGCCCCCGGGGGGCAGCAGCCACAGGCGATCGGCGCTGCGCAGGGCCAGCTCCAGGTCGTGGGTGGAGAGCAGCACGGCCCGGCCGCCCTCGCCGGCCAGGCGCCGCAGGAGCTGCACGATCTCCACCCGCCTCGGCAGGTCGAGGAAGGCCGTGGGCTCGTCGAGGAGGAGCACCGCCGGCTCCTGGGCCAGGGCCCGGGCGATGGTCACCTTCTGGCGCTCGCCATCGCTCAGCTCCCCCGCGCTGCGCGCCGCCAGCTCGCGGGCCCCCACCGCCTCCATGGCCCAGCGCACCACCTCCTCGTCCTCCGGCGACAGGCGGCCGTCCCAGCGGGTGTAGGGATGGCGGCCGAGCGCCGCCAGGGCGTAGGCCGACAGGTTCCCCGTGTCCACCCGCTCCGTGAGGACCAGGCCCAGGTGCCGCGCCCGCTCGCCCTCGCCCATGGCGTGCAGGTCGCGGCCGTGGAGGAGGACTTCGCCGGAGAGCGGCTTCTGCAGGCCGGCCAGGGTGCGCAGGAGGGTGGACTTGCCGGCGCCGTTGGGGCCCAGCAGGCAGACCAGCTCCCCCGCGTGCAACTCCACGCCGAGGTTGGCGGCCACCTCCACCCGGGGGCGCCGGCGGGGCGCGTAGCCGATGCCCAGGGCCCGAGTCTGCAGGATGGCGTCGCCCACGGCGTTCAGGCGGCGAAGGCCTGCCGCAGGGTGCGGCGGCGCAGGATGATCCAGGTGACCACGGGGGCGCCGATGAGGGCGGTCACGGCGTTGAGGGGCAGGGTGGCCTGGCTGCCGGGCAGGCGCGCCGCCAGGTCGGCGCCCAGGGCCAGCATGGCGCCCAGGATCAGGGTGGCGGGCAGCAGCACCCGGTGGTCGGAGGTGTTGAAGAGGGCGCGGCACAGGTGCGGCACCGCAACCCCCACGAAGCCGATGGGGCCGCAATAGGCGGTCACGGCGCCGGCCAGCAGGGCGGCGCTGGCGATGATCCACAGCCGCGCCCGGCGCGTCTCCAGGCCCATGCTGCGGGCATAGGTCTCGCCGAGGAGGAGGGCGTTGAGGGGCTTCACCAGCAGGCCGGCGATCCCCAGGCCGGCGAGCACCACCGGCGCCAGCACGGCGAGCTGGCCCCAGGTGACGGCGCCGAAGCTGCCGAAGGTCCACAGGACGTAGGTCTGCACCTGCTCGGGGATGCTGAAGTAGAGGAGGACGCTCACCAGGGCGGCGGTGAGGTAGCCGAACATGAGGCCGAGGATGAGCAGGGTCATGGCGTGCTCCAGGCGCCGGCCCACCAGCATCACCAGGCCCAGGACCAGGCCCGCTCCGGCCACGGCTGCGGCCACCACTCCGGCCTGCCCGAGGAGCCCGAGCCCGGCGAGGAGCCCGCCCCCGGTGACGCCGGTGCCCAGGACGACCAGGGCCACCCCCAGGCTGGCGCCGGCGCTGATGCCGAGGATGAAGGGGTCGGCCAGGGGGTTGCGGAAGAGGGTCTGCATCTGCAGGCCGCCGGCGCTCAGGGCGGCGCCGGCCAGGACCGCGGTGAGGGCGCGGGGCAGGCGGATGGCGAGGACGATGTGGGTCCAGCTCTCCTTCTGGCCGGTCCCGTCCCAGAGGATGGCGATCACCGCGTCGAGGGGGATGGAGACCGACCCGAAGCCGAGGCTGAGGGCCAGCAGGCCGAGGAGGGCCGCCGCCAGGGCCGGGAAGAGTCCCCGGCGGGCGCCCAGGCGCGGCCAGGGGGGGCTGTCGGCCGCGGCGTCGGAAGAGGCGGACACGGGTCGGTTCAGAGCCGTTCCGACGGCCGGATCTCTAATGGCAATTGAACGGCCACGTCCGCTTGTAACCCCTTGTACACGACGATAACTGTTTTTGGTGGCGGACATCCCATGACTAGTGGACTATGGAGAATAGAACGTCCAAGGTATACTCTAGTCCCGTTTCCATGGGCATAAGCGTTCTCGGATGGAGACTCCCGTGGACAAGGCAAAATGGAACCCCACCGGCCAGGCCTGGCTGAGGAGCGAGCTGAACCTGCCAGTCCCCGCGCCGGCGGTAGAGAGCTATGTCGGAGCAGGCGCGCGGCGAACCGAGGTGCGAGGCTCGCGAATCGTGGAGCGGTATCCGCGGCAGTACACCGGGGACGGTTCCATCGCGGCCCATCTCCGTTTCGCCCTGCGCCATGAGCCGGTCGATCTCGGGGTGCTGGTCCCGGCCCTCCAGGCCATCGAGCCGGCCGAGCTGGAGGCCTGGGCCAGGAGGGAACCCACGGGCGCCTTCAGCCGGCGCGCCTGGTTCTTCTACGAGACCTTCACCGGCCGGACCCTGGACCTGGAGGACGTCCGCGCCGGCAACTACGTCATGGCCCTCGATCCCCGCAGGCACATCGTCTCCGAACGCCGCAATTCCCCGCGCCATCGCGTGGCCGACAACCTTCTCGGAGGTCCCGGTCTCTGCCCCACGGTCCGCCGCACGCCCAGGCTGACGGAGCAGATCGGCATGCAGGTGGGCGGGGAGGGGCGCGCCCTCATCGAAAGCTGCGACCCGGTCATCCTCGCCCGGGCCGTCAACTACCTCTACACCAAGGAGACGCGCTCCTCCTTCGCCATCGAGGGAGAGACCCCGGGTGCCCGGCGCACCGAGCGCTTCGTCGCCGCGCTCAGGGAGGCGCCGGACTTCGATCCGGCCGACATGGACGCCCTGGTGCGCCTGCAAGGGGAGATCGTCGACCCCCGGTACGCGGCAAGCGGCTGGCGCGGTTTCCAGAACTTCGTCGGCTCGACCGCGGGGGAGTACCGTGAGCAGGTGCACTTCATCTGCCCGCGCCCCGAAGACGTGGCCGACCTCATGCAGGCCTGGAGGAGATTGACCCGGCGCGTTGTCGAGGGGGGGGTCGATCCCGTGGTGGCGGCCGCGGTCTGCGCTTTCGCCTTCGTCTTCATCCACCCCTTCGAGGACGGGAACGGCCGCATCCACCGCTTCCTGGTACATCACGTTCTCGCCAGGCGGGGGTTCAGTCCGCCCGGGGTCATCTTCCCCGTCTCCGCGGCCATACTCCGCGATCAGCGCAGCTACGAAGGGGTGCTCGAGACCTTCTCGCGGCCGATTCTCGAGTTCATCAAGTGGGACTGGACGGCAGGGCGGGAGATCGCCGTTGGCAACGAGACGGCAGATCTCTACCGCTACTACGACGCCACCGCCTTCGCGGAGTACCTGTACGACCGCGTGGCCGACACGGTCCGCCGCGATCTCAAGGAGGAACTCGAATTCGTCGCCGTCTTCGACCGCGCCTTCGAAGCGGTGCGCGGGATCGTCGACATGCCGGACCGCCGGGCCTCCCTGTTCGTGCGCCTCTGCATGCAGAGCGGCCGGCTCTCGGCGGCGAAACGGCAGCGGTTCCCCGAGCTGCACGACGCGGAAGTCGCCGCCATGGAAGCGGCGGTCCGCGCTGCGGCGGAAGACGGGACCGGACGCTGAGGGGGCGGAGGCACCGGCGCGGAACCGGCCGGGGCCATGGGGAGCGTCGGCCGCGGCGGCGGACGAGACGGGCGTGGTGCTCACTCCAGCCTCCGGTGGAAGTGCAGGGTGTGGTCGGGCAGGCGGTCGGGGTGGAGGATGCGGATGAAGTCGGCGAGGACGAGGTCGGGCCGGGAGATGCCCCTCTCCCAGTAGTCGTTGCCGCCGTGCTCGTTGAGCCGGGCGTTGGCGTTGTAGACCCTGCCCCCTTCGAAGGCGGCGAAGGCGGCGTAGCGCTCGTCGGCGGCCCTCACGTCGGCCAGCGACAGCCACTCGTTGCGCATGGTCAGCCAGAAGTCGGCGTCGTGGGCCTTCTCGTACACGGCCTCGAAGTCGAGGGGCAGGCTCTCCCGGGAGTCGTTCCCGGCCCACAGGTAGCGGCCGCCGGCGTCGGCGATCAGCTGCGCTGGATAGCTGCCGCCTCCGGAGACGTGCCAGGTGTCGCGCCACAGGGATCCGCCGAAGACCGTGGGGCGTTCGTCGGCGGGCACGTCCTGCAACAGCTTCGCGAGGCTCCGGTAGCGGGCCTCGATCCCGGCGAAGCGCTGCTGGCCCAGGGCCTCGGCGTTGAAGAAGGCGGCGGTGAACTTGAGCCACTCGCTGCGGCCCAGAAGCGACGGTTCGGTGTACTCGGCGTTGATGGCCACGGTCACGCCGGCCTGCTCCAGCACCGGGTGGGCGTTGTACGGCGACTGGGCCGAGGCCACGGTCATGACCAGGTCGGTCTCCAGTTCCAGAACCACCTCGAGGTTTACCCCGGCGCCGTGGCCGATCTCGGCGATGGCGCCGTCGGCGAAGCGCTTGTTCACCCCCGGGGAGTGGACCATCTCGATGTCGCTGACGGCGACCAGGCTCTCCAGAAGGTCCAGCAACTCGAGGTGGGGCAGCTGCGTCGTGGAGAGGGCCGCCAACCGCCGGACGGGTATGGCGATCCGCCGGGCGCCCTCATGGCCCTCGGGGTCGGGAGTGCCGCACTGCACCAGCAGGTACCGCACGGGCTCCTCGGCGCCGGGCCAGGGGGTGTGCACGGTGACCAGCTTGTAGTGGCCGAAGTACTCGATGGAGAAGCTCTCGGCGTGGCGCAGCTCCGCCTTGTGGGGGAAGTAGTCCGCCTCCGGGTTCCAGGCCTCGACGCACTCCGCCCGGCCCGCCGCCGGGGCGGCGAGGACGATCCACGCCCACAGGCATGTCCTACGCATCTTCCCGCTCCCCGGCGGCGCCCGCCCCCGGCTCCCACAGCACGTCCGCCTCGCCGCCGTCGTTGGCGGCACGGGCCATGGCGAAGAGCAGGTCCGAGAGCCGGTTGAGATACTGCAGGGCCGGCTCTCCCACCGGCTCCTGGTCCGCCAGCTGCCAGGCGGCGCGCTCGGCCCGCCGGCACACGGTCCGCGCCAGGTGGAGCCAGGCCGCCGGCGGCCGCCCCCCGGGCAACACGAAGCTGCGCAGGGGAGCCAGATCGCGGGTGAGCTGGTCGATCCGCCTCTCCAGGTAGTGGACCTGCTCCGGCTTCAGGCGCAGGCGCTCCTCCTCTCCTTCGGCCTGGGGCACGCACAGGTCGGCCCCCAGGTCGAAGAGGTCGTTCTGCACCCGGGCGAGGACCTCGTCGGGCCCGGCGCCGCTGCACCGGGCCAGGCCGATCACCGAGTTCAGCTCGTCCACGCAGCCGTAGGCGTCGATGCGGGCGCTCGTCTTGGGCACCTGCGACATGTCGCCGAGCCGCGTCAGGCCGCCGTCGCCCGTCTTCGTGTAGAGCCTCGATAGAGTGACCATGGCGGTTCCTTCCTCCCTCTACTTGATCAGCATCACCTTGCCCGCCGCCCGCCGGTCGCCGGCGCGCAGGTGGACCAGGTAGGCGCCGTTGCCCACCGGCTGGCCGGCGTCGTCGCGGCCGTCCCATCTCAGGACGTGCCGCCCGGCCGCCGCGGGGCCATGGGCCAGGGTGCGGACGGTGCGGCCGAGCAGGTCGCGGACGGTCAACTCGACCGGGGTGTTGGAGTTGTCCACGGCCATGGGGATGTGCACGGAGGCGTTGAAGGGATTGGGCCAGGCCGCCTCGAGGGAGAACCCCCGCGGCCGGCCGCCGCCGGCGATCTCCTCGACGGCCGTGGGAGCCGCGTCACGGAGGACGACGAGGTGCATCGGCGGCAGGCCGGTGTTGACGGGGCCGGCCAGGAAGGCGCCCGTGGCCGCGTCGTAGAGCTTGAGCCCGGCGGCGTCCGGGTCGTCCCAGCTGCCGCGGTCGGCGACGATCAGGCGCTCTCCGTCGGCGGCCAGGTGCGGGATGAAGCCGCCGCTGATGCTCTCCAGGGGCTCGCCCACGGCGCCGGTCTCGAGATCGAAGGGCCTCACGCTGTTGGCGAAGCTCTCGTCCGCCACCACGGCGTAGCCCCGGTTCCCGTCGACGAGGACCATGGAGGTGATGTCGCCCCCGAGGTCCGCCTCGCTCACGGCAAGGCCGAGGCTGCGGTTGGCGGCCGTATCGACGATCTCCACCCCTCCGGCTCGATCTCCGAAGTTGACCACCACGCCCACGGCGATGCGGTCGCCGGAGACGGCCAGGCTGTTGGGATTGGCGGCGCTCAGGGCGATGCCCTGCACCCCTTCGGTATCCGGGTCCACGTCGACGAGGGTGTCGGTGGCCAGGTCGACGACGATCAGGTAGCTCACGTCCACCGGACCCCAGCCGCCGTTGCGGTCGAGGCGCTGGCAGCCCAGGTAGAGGCGCCCGCCGACGCGGACGATCTGCGAGACCTCGGGCAGGCCGTCGCCGTCGGCGAAGGCGCCCAGGTCGATCTCCCCGAGCTGCGCCCCGTCCCGGGGATCGACGATCAGCAGGGAGGCCGTCTCGTAGAGCGTCACGTAGGCCTTGTCGGGCGCCACGATCTCGATGTCGTGCGGGTTCGTCCCGTTGCCCACCGAGAACTGGGTCACGGGCGTGCGCAGGTCGGTCTCGTCCAGGACCAGGATGTTGTCCTGGCCGAGGCGGTTGACGACGTAGACGCGGCCCTCGTGGTAGTGTCCCGCGGCGTCGGAGTGAACGGCCAGCAGGTTGACCTCGGCCTCGGCGGCGCCGGCGGCCAGGAAGGCGGTGCTGCCGGTGGAGAAGTCGGTGGTGATGACGAAGAGGCCGCTCTGCGCCGACGACGGGACCGCCGTCAGCAGGAGGGCGGCGGCAAGGGAAAGCCGGTGCACGCAGGTCCTGCCTTTCGTTCTAGGGGTTCGTGGCATAGTGCAGGCCGAGTCCGTAGAACCGGCCCGGGAGCGGGTAGCCCCACAGGTCGGCCACCCGGTCGTCGGTCAGGTTGCGCAGCTCCAGGGAGAGGGAGAGGCCCGCCGCCAGGGGCAGGCTGCCGCCGAGGTTGTAAAGGGTGCGCACGGGCACGGCGCGAAGGTTGGCGCGGTCGAGGAAGTGGCGGCTCTCGCGGCTGACCTCGCCGTGAAGCCCGACGCCGCCCAGGTCGAGGGCGGCGCGCCCGTGGAGCCGGTGGCGCGGCGCGTTGGGCAGGTCGTTGCCGCGCTCGAAGGAGAAGGGGGTGCGGTTCTCGGCGCGCTGGTACGCGTAGTGGCCGCGGACCGACAGCCACGGCGACAACCGCGCCTGCACCCGCGTCTCCACGCCGCGCAGCAGGGCCCGCCCCAGGTTGTGGGGCCGGGAGACGCGCTGCGAGTTCTGCACGAAGCGGATCAGGTCGTCGACGCGGTTGCGGTAGTACACGGCCTCGGCCAACTCCAGCCCCGCGCCGTCGCCGCGGCGCCGGTAGACCAGTCCCAGGTCGCGGTTGTGCCCCTCCTCGCTGACCAGGCCGGTGTTGCCGATCACGGCGCCGCGGTCGCCGAAGAGCTCGAAGAAGCTCGGGGGCCGCCGGTAGCGGCCGCCGTGGGCCTTGAGGGCCAGGCCGCCGCCGAGGTCCAGCTTCCCCCCCAGGCGCCAGCCCCACAGCAGCTCGCGGTTCTCGCGTCGCGGCAGGACGCCGCTGGGGGCGAAGCTCTTGCGGTCGAAGAAGCGGTCGTCCAGCCCCTCGGCCTGAGTGCCGGCGTTGAGGGTCAGCCGCGGCCCGAGGGGCACCTCCACCTCGGTGCCGGCGGCCAGGGCCCGGCGGCGGCTGCGCAGGAGCCGGCTCTCGGACCGCAGCAGGTCGTCGGGCGAGAAGCTCTCGCCCCGGGCCGCGGCGAAGGCGGTGACCAGGGAGCGGCCGGGCAGGAGGGCGTTCACCTCGCCCCGCACGCCCAGGCCCCGGGTGAGGTTGCGGTCGTGCTGGCGGCCGACGCCCACCTCGCCGAGGCGGTCCCGGTACTCGTCGCGCGTCAGGGAGTGGTGGGCCTGCAGCCGGTAGCCGGCGCCGCGGCCCAGGGGCCCGAAGAGGGAGGCCTCGGCGATGTGCCGCCAGGTGTCGTAACGGGTGTGCAGGGACTGGTTGTTGCCGAGGCCGGGGATGCCCTTGCCGAGCAGGTCGAGGGTGTTGTGGACCTGCAGGCGGCCGGCCCCCAGGCTGCGCCCGGCCTTGGCCAGGGCGCGCAGGCCGCGGAAGTCGCTGTTGAGCCGCCGCGCCCAGCCGTCGTCGCCGGCGTTGTACTCGGTGCCGTTGTCGTCGAGAAAGCGGAAGTCGTTGCGGCTGGCGCTGTAGTCGACCAGGCCCAGGTACTCCCACTCCCTCCAGGGGCCGCCGATGGACGCCCCGACCTGGCGGGTGCCGAAGGAGCCGCTGGCAGTGCGCACGCGGGTGAGGACCTCGCTGCCGAGGGGGCGGGTGCGCAGGTGGACGACGCCGCCGAGGCTGTTGCCGCCGAAGCGGGCCGGCACCGCCCCCCGGTAGATCTCGACGCTGCTCAGGCCGCCGATGGGCAGGCCGCCCAGGTCGACGCCGCCGCCCGCGGCCCGGTTGAGGGGCACCCCGTCGAGGAAGACCTGCACCTGCTCCGAGGTGGAGCCGCGGATGGAGAGGGTGCTGAAGCTGCCGAGTCCTCCGTAGCGGCGCACGTTGACGCCGGTGGCGCGGTCGAGGGTCTGGGCCAGGTCGGCCCCGGGGGCGCGCCTGTCGAGGGAGATGGTCTCGACGAAGGCGGCCACCGGCTCGCCGCCGGGGTGGCGCCGGGCGCGGACGACCATCTCGTCCATGAGCAGGGGGAGGGGCTCCAGGCGCCACTCGACCGAGGCGAGGCCGTCGCCGGTCTGCAGCCGGGCCCGGTGCGGGCGGTATCCAAGCCGCCGCACGCCCAGGTCCCACGCGCCGGGCGGCAGGTCCTCGAGGCGGAAGGCGCCGGCCGTGTCGCTGCGGGCGGAACGGACCGCGCCCGAGGGGGAGCGCAGGGTCAGGAGGGCGCCGGCCACGGGCTCCCCCGCGTCGGCGTCCAGTAGCCGGCCTTCGAGGACGCCGGCCAGCAGAGGCGGGGGCTGCAGGGCCAGGAGGCCCAGGAGGGAAATCAAAAAACCCGCCCTCGTTCGAGAGCGGGTCGGGGCGCCGTGTCCGGGCACCGGTGACCACCTTTCTACCGAAGGAGTCGTTCACCTCGGTCGCAGGCAGGTCTCCTGGCTTCCGGTGTGCGTCCTCCGGCTCCTTCCCGATCCGCTTGGGGATCAGTGGCTGATGCCGGAGACGCGACGGCGGTTGCGCCGTCTACCGGTCACAGTGGCGGGACCGCGGCAGATTCTCACTGCCTTCCCTATTCTTCCGCCGCCCGGGGAGGCGGCGGACACCTGCGCCGTTATGTCGGCGGGGAGTGTAGGAGTGGGGCGGGAGGTTTGTCAAGATCCCCCACGTGAGCCCGTCGGGTACAGGCGGGCTTTTGCGGGTTCCGCGAGGGGAATCATATTCAATGGGTCTCCGGCCGCCGCCGAAAACGGCGCGCCGTCGCCTTGCGCCTCCTCCACTCGTTCGTGGAGTCACCATGGCCGCAACGTACCCCCGCATTCCCTACGGAGAGGCCGATTTCAAGCGCATCCGCGTGAATGGCTGGCTCTACGTCGACAAGACCCGCTTCGTCCACACGTTGGAGAAGGAGCGCTACGCCTTCCTGATCCGGCCCCGCCGCATGGGCAAGTCCTGCTGGGTCTCCCTGCTGGACCACTACTACAACCGCAACCGCGCCGGCGCCTTCGAGGCCGTCTTCGGCGGCACCGACCTGGGGCGGCGCCCCACGGAGGAGCGCCATCGCTACGTCATCCTGCGCTTCAACTTCTCGGCCTTCGAGGATACCCTGGACACGCTGCGGGAGCGCTTTGAGACCTACTGCCACCTGATGGTCCGTAACGCCCTGGAGCGCAACCCGGACCTGTTTCCCGAAAAGGAGACGGAGCGCATCCTCTCCCAGCCCTCCATCGACGCCAAGCTCAACGAGTTGTTCCTGTACGCCGGCGACTACGGCATCCCGCTGTACGTGCTGATCGACGAGTACGACAACTTCGCCAACACGGTGCTGGCCCATCACGGCGAGGAGGCGTACCAGTCCTTCACCCACGGCGGCGGCTTCTACCGCAACTTCTTCGCCACCCTCAAGGCCGGCGCCGGACAGAGCGAGGGCGGCCTGGAGCGGCTGTTCATCACCGGCGTGTCGCCGATCACCATGGACGACGTGACCAGCGGCTTCAACATCGGCAGGAACATCAGCCTGCGCCCCGAGTTCAACGACATGCTCGGCTTCACCGAAGAGGAGGTGCGGGGTCTGCTGGAGATGTACCGCGACCACGGGGTGTTCAGTCAGGACGTGGAAGCCGCCCTGGAGGTGATGCGGGAGTGGTACAACGGCTACCGGTTTTCCGAGGAGGTCGAGGGGGACCTCTACAACACCGACATGGTCCTCTATTTCCTCGATGAGTCCATGCCGAACAAGAGGGCGCCGCGGGAGTTGATCGACACCAACGTGCGCATCGACTACGGCAAGCTGCGCCACCTGCTGACGGTCAACCGCCAACTCAACGGCAACTTCGACCTGCTGCGTCACATCATCGGCGAGGAAGTGACCGACAGCGACATCCAGATCAGCTTCCCCCTGGACCGGCTCGGCCGGCGCGAGAACTTCCTGTCGCTGCTGTTCTACTTCGGTCTGCTCAGCATTCGCGAGGTGTCCCACGGGGTGCCCCGGCTGGGCATTCCCAACCAGACGGTGAAGCGCCTGATGTACGGGTACCTGCGGGATGCCTACGACGACGTGGGGGTGTTCTCCGTCGACGTGTACATCTTCTCACGCCTGGTGCGCGAGATGGCCTACGACGGCGCCTGGCAGCCGGCCCTGGAATTCCTGCAGAAGGCCCTCGTCGAGCAGACCGGCATCCGCGACTACCTCGACGGCGAGAAGGTGATTCACGGGTTCATGGCGGCCCACTTCAGCATGGTGAGCCAGTTTCTGCTGCACTCGGAGTACGAATTGAACAAGGGGTACGCCGACCTCTACCTGGAGCCCTTCGTCGCCCAGTACCCCGACATGAGGTTCGGCTACGTGCTGGAACTCAAGTATCTGAAACGGCGCGAGCCCCTCGACGAGTCCCTGCTGGAGGCGACGACGCAGGAGGCCGCCCTCCAGGTGAGCGGCTACCTGGCCGACCCGGGCTTGCAGCGCCGCTACCCGTCGGTGCGGCACATCGGTCTGGCGGTGGTCTTTCACGGCTGGGAGCTGGCGGCCTGCGAGGCGGTGGACGCCGGCGCGGAGGCGGCCGACCCCGCGCCCGGTTGACAGGGAGCTTCGGGCACCGACGGCGGCCTTTGCTTTACCGAATTCATCTGTGCCATCCGTCGGTTTCTCCGGTCGATCCCTGCCGGAGAAACAGGTTGAACGGCCTCAGCCGGTCTGTCACCCATCCTCCCCGCCCGTGAGCCACTCCGGGTCCAGCCGCGCCAGCACCAGGCCCCGCTCCACCTCGTAGAGGCAGAGGATCCTCCCGCCGGCCACGGCCAGATCGGAGTAGGCGGCGCGGCCCTCGGTGATCACCCGGGAGACCGGCCAGCTCCGGCACTCGTCCAGGCTCAGCCGCAGGGTGAGGCGGCGCCGCTCCCGCGGGTCCGAGGGATGGGCGAGCAGGACGCGGTCCTCCGACAGGCGCGCGAGGCTGCCCTGGCAGGAAGGCTCGGGCTGTCCGGGGTCGTACTCGACGTCGGTCCAGGTGTGGCCGCCGTCGCGGCTCCAGGCGCGGGCGCGCAGGGACCGGCCGCCGCGGCTGCGGGCGTTCAGGTAGACGGCGCCGTCGGCCGTCTCCACCGCGGCGCACTCGTCCGAGGCGTCGCGGGTCAGCATCTCGCCGCGGGTCCAGCTCTGGCCGTGGTCGTCGCTGTAGATGGCGTACGACGACTGGATCTCCCCCCAGGAGGGGCGGGGCCGCCACCGCACCGGGCCGGGGGACTCGTCGCACCAGGAGGGCGCCAGCAGCCGGCCGCCGCTCAACTGGATGCCGTGGCAGGGGCCGGTGCCGACGAAGGCCCAGGAGGGATCCTTCGCGGTGGCCGTGATATCCCGCGGCTCCGCCCAGCCGGCGCCGTCGTCGTCGCTGCAGGTGCAGAAGACTTCCTGGTTGTTCCTGCAGAACAGGAGCCACACCACGCCGGTCGTCCCGTCGACGATGGGGCAGGGGTTGCCGCAGGTGTGGGTGCCGTCGCTGACGGCGACGCGCGGGGAATCCCAGGTGAGGCCGGCGTCGAAGCTGCGGCGCACGAGGATGTCGATCTCGTCGTGGTCGTGGCCGGTGTGGCGGCGGGCCTCGCAGAAGGCGAGGACGGTGCCGGCCGTGGTCGTGACCAGGGCCGGGATGCGGTAGACGAAGTAGCCGTCCCGGCGGTGGACCCAGAGGTCGCTCTCGTGCATCAGATTCCGACCACCATCTCGAAGCGGGAATCGCCTTCGTCCAGGCGGTAGACGTAGCGCAGGCCCATGTTCAGCGGGATCTGCAGGGAGAAGGGGTAGAAGTCGGCCGTCAGCTCGGCGCCCGTCGACTGGTAGGTTCGCGCCGGCCGGGCGCCGCGGCCGTAGTCGTAGAACAAGCCGGCCCTGAGGCGCTGAAGGAACACGAGGGCGCCCAGGTTCCAGTCCGGGTAGAGCAGGGGCAGGTCATAGTTGGCCGTCCCCTGAAAGAGGCGGCGGTGGAATCGGTAGCCGTAGCCGCGGACGAATGGCTGCTCGCTGGCGAAGCGGTACGGAAGGCCGTCCGCCGCGCCGGGGTCCTGCCACTCGTAGCCGCCCGCCAAGTGCAGGCCGTGGTGGGCGGCCAGGCCGGGGAAGCGCAGCCCCAGCCGTCCCGACAGCAGGGTGCCGGCGTAGTCGCCCGCCAGGGGCGTGTGCCGCCAGGCCAGCTGCAGGCTCTGACCCCAGAGCGGAGCCAGATCGCGCGCGGCCGGCCGGCGGAACCTCGCGAACTCCAGCCGGTAGGTCAGGGGCGTGAAGCGTCCGTTGTGGTTCCTCGTCACCACGTCTCCCGCTTCCTGGCTCGCGCTCTCCGGATCGGGCCACCAGAGGTCGTCGCCGGGCCGGTTGAGGTCGTCCCGGCCGGCGATATCGGTCCACTCCACCGTCGCGCTCAGTTGGAGGGAGGACCGCCAGGGGCCTCGGGAGAGAGTCAGGGGAATCCCGACGCCGGCGCTCACGCTCCTCTCGCTCCACCTGTCCGTCTCTTCCCTCTCCTGGACCTCGAGGCTGTCCCCTTTCGCTTCCCGTGTCCTGATCACGTAATCCCCGGCCCGCTCGCCCCAGCGCCCGCCGAGGTTGAGCACCGGGTACCACGCCGCCAGGCTGAGCCCGCCCAGGACGCTGAAGGCGCTCTCGTTGCTGTTGTACTCGACCCCGGCGCTCGTGCTGCTGAGACCGAGCAGATCGCTGGAGGTGAGACTGAGGGCGTAGTCCGGCGGCGCCGGACTGAAGGCCCAGCTGTGGACGTTGAGGAGGTGGCCCAGCGGCCGATAGCCGCTCACCGGATAGACCCGTTGCGGGATATTCGCCAGCACGGGTCCGCCCTGCTCCTGCTCGACCAATGGTTGGAAGTAGCGCACCCGGCGGTCCTCGACCTGCTCCACCGGCGTCCAGTCCGCCGGGTCCAGGTGCATGGCGGCGATGCGGTAGCCGTCGACGGTGTACTCCTGAAAGAGGAGCGAATCGCCGGCCACCGCCGCGTGGGTCGCCGCCAGCGGCCGCGAGGTCACCCGGTAGCGGGCTCCGCTCTTCAGGTGGACGGCGTGGATGTTGTCGATGCCCCCATGGGGTGAGTCGAACAACAGGTAGGGACCCCAGAACACCGGCCAGCCGATATCGTCGTGGGTGCGGGGCAACACGATCTCCCCCTGGCCGTCGGCCGGGTCGATGAGCTCGAGCGTGTTGCCGCCTTCGTCCAGCCGCAAGACGGCGATGCGGCGGCCGTCCTCCGACCACGCCGGCGTGCGCCACAAGACCCCGTCCGGGGCGGGGAAGCGGGCGGTCTCGGCGCCGCTGGCGGTCTCCAGCAGCACGAGGTGGCAGCGCCGGTCCGGTCCGAACTCGACGGCGGCGATCCGCGCTCCGTCGGGAGAAGGAGCCGGGGCGAAGAGCTTGCCCCCGTGGGTGAGCTGGCGGACCCGGCCGCTGTCGAGGTCCATCACCACCACGTCGGAGTAGTCGCGAAAGCCCCAGCGCCGATCCGGGGTGGAGCGGTTCCAGGCCGCGGTCCCGCCGGCCGCGCGGAGGCCGCCGAGGGCCTGGTAGAAGCGCAGGCGCTCCTCGCGGCCGTCGGGGTGGAGCCGCACCAGGGTCGGCGGATCGGCGAGTCCGCTCTTGCCCGCCAGCACGCTGCCGTCGTTCAGGGGCTGCGGGAACTTGTAGTTGGTCCACACGCCCGGGCCGTCCTGCCCGTCGAGGACTCGCAGCGGCGTCGTGGGCAGATACTCCTGCTGCGCCTGCCACAGGCCGGTCAGCTCGTCCATCGTCCGCTCGTAGGTCCGGGCGGCGCTGGCCCCGGTGTGCTGCCGGAGGGCGAAGCTGAAGGACCAGGGGAGGGTGACGGGGAGGAACAGCCCCCACCGGGTGGTGCTGCCCAGCACCTTGTCCCACGCCTCGGCGCCGTGGTGCCGCCGTACGTAGGTGGTCAGATGGTACCCGAGCTGGTAGTGGTCCGGGTACCAGTCGCGGTACGAGCGGTGATGGGCCTTGTAGTAGGAGTATCGCCGACCCGACAGGAGCAAGGCCCGGATGTGCAGACCGAACCGGGGCGTGCGCCCGCGCCCGGTCTCGCTCAGGGCCGTCTCGATGCCTACGGCGTCCCCCTCCCAGAACCACGGGGGGAAGAGCAGATAGCTGGCTGCGGCCTGGCCCAGCTCGCCGCCCAGGAGCCACCCCAGGCGGACCAGGCCCCGGCGCATGCGGTCGAACTGCACCACGTGGCGCATCTCGTGGACCGCCAGCAGCTGGTACCACTCGCCGCTGAGCCCCGCGTCCTGGGGCGGGGTGCTGAACCACACGCTGCGCCGCGGGGCCAGGGAGACGAAACCGTTGACCCGGGCCGTCTGGTTGGCCAGCACCACGTCCACCGGCTTTTGCGGCCCTCTGAGGGTTCTGGAGACCGGGCCGTAAATGTGTTCCAGCGTGTTGGCCACCCGCTGGGCCTCGGCGGCGATCTCGGCGGGGAAGATGACCCTGAACCGCTCCGTCCGGATCTGTTGCCAGTCCAGGCCCGGCGGGCTCTGCTGCGCCAGGGACGGGGCTGCGATCAGCAGCGAGAGTGCGAGGGCTCTCTTCAGCATCAGGCCGAGGCCCCGGAATACCGCCTCAGGCCGGCCTGCCAGAACAGCCGCGACAGGACCAGCATCGCCGCGGCCAGGGCCACGGTACCCGCGAGCCACTCGCCCGGCAGTCGGCCCACCAGGGCCCCGGCCGGCACGGTGACGGCGAAGGCCACGGGCACGACGAAGGTGAGCACCATCCGCATCCACCCCGGGTAGATGGTCACCGGCCACTTGGCCGCCCGGTAGAGGCTGTGGAAGACCATGAGGATGTTGCCGACTCGGACGAACCAGAAGGAGACCGTCGACAGCATGAGCCAGAAGCTGTAGATGATGGCGCCCCCCGAGCACAGGGTCAGGGCGAAGACCCCCGCCTCTTCGAGCCCCGTCCGCCGCCCCAGCCAGGCCAGGGCCCCGGCGATCACGGCGGCGCCGACGGCCACGTCCACCAGCCGCCAGACGCGCACCTGGCCGATGCTGACCAGCACCTGGGCCTCCTCCGGCTTGGTGAGGGTGAAGTCGAGGGTGCCCTCGCGCACGTCCTCCACCAGGCGTTCCATGCCCGGCTGCACCACCAGGCCCACCAGGCCGGACATGAGGGTCCAGACCCCGAGGAGGGCGATCAGCTCGGCCGCCTGCCAGCCGTTCAGTTGGTCGGTGTGGCCGTAGACGACGTAGACCGCGAAGAGGGCGGCGCCCAGGTCGATTCCCGTGCGGCCCAGCTGCAACCAGAAATTGGTTCGGTACTGCAGCTCGTTCATCGCCCCGAGGCGGAAGAACGTGGCCAGCAGACGCAGGGGGGTGCGCACCCTCAGTTCCCCACGGCGCCGTAGCGGGCCGAGGCCCGGCTCCAGCCGAAGTGGATGGCGGCGACGCCGGCGGTCAGCCACGCCCCCTGGGCCAGGACCCCGTTCACCGCCTGGTCCGGCGTCAGCCGGCCCAGGACCAGCTCCACCGGGAAGGCGAGCATCCAGCGGAAGGGCGAGTACGAGGCCGCCGCCTCCAGCCAGCCGGGCAGCAGGGACAGGGGGGCCAGGCCGCCCATGAGGACCATACCGAGTCCCAGGTAGAGGGCGTTCAGGCCCGAGGTGTCGGTGATCCAGAAGGCGAGCAGCCCCATGGCCCACTCGAAGAGGAAGCGCAGCAGGAAGGCCAGGGCCAGGACCGGCGCGAAGGCCAGCGCCGCCCACAGGGGCGGGTCGAGGCGGGGCTCGAAGTACCAGGCCAGCAGCGCCAGCGCGGGACCCACCACGGCGAGGGTGAGGACCTTGTAGGCCGCGTTCTGCAGCACGTCCCGGTGCCAGGGGTGCAGGGGCTGCACGAGGATCGGGTTGTAGAACCCGGAGCGCACCCGCCAGCCCATCTCGAACATGTGCCAGGTGAAGGTGACGTGGTTGACGAACATGACGGCGAGGAAGTAGGCGGCCAGGGCGCCCGAGTCGAAGTCGCCCACCCGGCCTCCCTTCGAGGCGGCCACGGTGAGCCACACCACGAGGTGGATCAGGGGCTGCAGCATCAGGCCCAGGAGCCAGATGACCATGGCGGCGCGGTACTGGAACAGCGCCGCCAGCTCGAGGCCGAAGAGGGTCCGGTAGACGTCTGCGAGGGCGGCGATCAAGGGCCCGGCCCCGGCGCGTCGGCCCGCTGGCGGAAGACCTGCTCGATGACCTCCTCGATGGGGGGCTCGGCCACCGTCAGGTCGGCCACGGGCAGCTCCGCCAGCAGCCGCGCCGTCACCTGGGCCGCCTCCGCCTTGGGCACCGACAGGGTCGCCCGGCTGCCCTCGACGCGCACATCGTGGCCGAAGGCGGCCAGGCCCGGGTCCTCGCGCTCGAGGTCGACGACGATCGTCTTGTGGGGCGAGAACCGCCGCACCAGCTCGGAGAGGGCGCCGTCGAAGAGCAGCTGTCCGTGGTGGATGACGACGACGCGCTCGCAGAGGGCCTCCACGTCGGCCATGTAGTGGCTGGTGAGCAGCACCGTCGCCCCCGAGGCGCGGTTGTGCCCGGCCACGAAGGAGCGGATGCGGCGCTGCATGGTCACGTCGAGGCCGAGGGTGGGCTCGTCGAGGAAGAGGATCTTCGGCCGGTGGAGCAGGGCCACGGCGATCTCGCACTTCATGCGCTCGCCGAGGGACAGGTTGCGCACCGGCTTGCGCAGCAGCTCGGCCAGCTCCAGCAGCTCGGTGAGCTCGTCCACGGTGCGGCGGAATTCGCCCGCCTCCAGCCGGTAGATGGCGCGGTTGCGCTCGAAGGAGTCGGCCACCGGCAGGTCCCACACGAGCTGGTTGCGGTTGCCCATGACCAGGGTGATCTGGCGCAGGAACTCGCGCTGCCGGCGGAAGGGCTCGAAGCCGAGGACCCGGGCCCGCCCCGCCGTCGGGTTCAACAGGCCGGAGAGCATCTTCAGGGCCGTCGTCTTGCCGGCGCCGTTGGGGCCCAGGAAGCCGACGATCTCCCCCGGCTCGACGGAGAAGGAGAGCTCGCGCACCGCCTCGACCTCCCGGTGGCGCCGGCGCACCAGGCTGCGCGCCGCGTTCCACAGGCCGGGGTCGCGCTCGGGGACGCGGTAGGTCTTGGAGAGGGACTCGCAGGTCAGGGCCGCCATGCCGCTACCCTAGGCGGAGCGCGGCGGGCCCGTCAATCGAGCCCCAGGTCGGCGGCGATCACCTGCCAGGCGTTGTACCCCGGCAGCCCGGTGATGTTGCCCGAGGGATGGCAGGAGGAGCCGCACAGGTAGAGGCGCTCCAGGTATCCCCGGTAGTGGCCGGCCCCCGGGAAGGGCCGGTGGTAGCCGCTCTGGCCGTGGCCGAGGGAGCCCACCAGCAGGTCGCCGCCGCGCATGTTCGGCAGCCGCCGGGGGATCTCGTTCACGGGCCGGACCATGGATCCACGTACGACGTCGGGCAGGTTCGGGGCGAAGCGGGACCAGGCCTCGAGGATGCGGCCGCCGTGGGGCTCGGCCTCCGCCTCCCAGTTGGCGGCGCGGCCACGCAGGCGGAAGGGCGCCTTCTGCCACATGAAGGCGGTGTGGGCGCCCTCCGGGGCCTGGGCGGGATCGAACCGGCTCGGGCAGGACCCCCAGGTCACCATCGGCGGCAGGCGGCCCTGCTCGTGGGCGGAGACCATGTCGTCGAGGTCGGCCACCGACCGCAGGCCGAGGATGACCATGAAGGCGTCGGCGAGGGCGGGATCGGTGAGGGCGGCCGAGTACGCGGGGGGCTCGTCGAGGTTGAGGTAGAGTCCGAAGAGGGGGGCCAGCAGGTTGTAGCGGAAGGCGGCGGCCCGGTCGCGCCAGGGGTTGGGCAGGTGCTCGGGATCGATGAGGTCGAGGAAGGTCTGCTGCGGGTTGAGGCTGGAGGCGACGAAGTGGCGGGCGCCGATCCGCTCTCCGTCGGCGGTGACCACCCCGGCGGCCCTCCCCGGGCCGTCCCCCGCGGCGGGCTCCACGAGGACGCGGGCCGGCTCGACGCCGGTGCGGACCTCGCCGCCGGCCTCGGTGACCGCGCGGACCAGGGCTTCGGCCAGCCGGGCCGACCCGCCGGCGCACATCTGCGCCTTGCCGCGGGCGGCCAGCAGCGCCGGGATGTGGTGGCCGAAGCCGCGGGCCGTGGGCTCGACCTCGCGCAGGCCGTTGAAGAACAGGAGACCGGCCTGGACCGCGGGGCTCTCGAACTCGCGCAGCACTAACTCCCGCGGCGACAGGGCGCTCGTCTGCAGCAGCAGGCGGCCCTCGGCGGTCGACTCCAGGCGGCGCCGGCGCTCCCGGGGCGGCGGGGGCGGCGCCTGGGCCTCGGGCTCGAGGATGCGCGTCACCACCGGCCGGAAGGCGTCGCGCCAGCGGCGCAGGGTGTCGGCGTCGCGGCGGCTGAAGCGGGCGAAGGACTCGGCGGTGCGCTCGAAGTCGGTCCACCAGGTCAGGGACCGGCCGTCGGCCAGCAGCAGGGCCACGTTCAGGTCGGGCTCCAGGTAGCGGGCGCCGCGCCGCTCCAGCTCGAGGCCTGTGTACCAGGGCATCCGGGTCACGCCGCGGTGGTAGAAGGAGTGGGTGTTGTGCAGGAATCCGGAGCCCGCCGGCCACTCCTCGGTGCGCAGCCCGCCGCCGGCGACGTCGCTGCGCTCCAGGCAGACCACGTGCAGGCCGGCACGGCAGAGGTACGCCTGCAGGATCAGGCCGTTGTGGCCGGCCCCGAGGATGATGCCGTCGCAGGTGGTGTCCGCCATGCCGGCGGCGCTATCCGGACTCCTGGAGAGCTGCGGCCATTTCACGCAGGCCGATCGCCTCCACGTCCTCCGACAGCGGGTAGCGCTCGTCCCCCGAATAGACGATGAAGGACCGCTCCGGCTCGATGTCGCCGCGGGCATGGTGGAAGCCGCGGCTCGGACGGGGGGTCAGGCCGAGCTTGATCTCGATGGCCCAGGGTTGGCGCCTGCCCGGCAGCTCGAGCACCAGGTCGATCTCGGCACCGGCCTGGGTGCGAAAGAAGCTGGCCGCCGTACCGGGGGGTACCGCGGCCAGCAGGTTCTCGATCACGAACCCTTCCCAACTGGCGCCGGCCACGGGATGGCCGGCGAGGGCGTTGTGGTCTTCGATGCCGAGCAGGGCGTGGACCAGACCGCTGTCGCGGACGTAGACCTTGGGGGACTTGACCAGCCGCTTGCGGATGTTGGCGTGGAAGGGCCGCAGCCGCCGCACCAGCAGCAAGTCGACCAGCAGATCGATGTACCCCGTCACCGTCGGACTGCTCACCCCCAGGCTGGCCGCCAGCCTGGACGCGTTCAGGAGCCCGCCCTGGCCGTGGGCCAGCATCGTCCACAATCGCTCCAGGGTCTCAGCCGGCAGGCGCCGCTGGGTGAACTCGGAGACGTCGCGCTGCAGGTAGGTGCGGATGAAATCGCGGCGGAAGGCGAGGCTGTCGGCATCGCCGGCCGCCAGCAGGCTGTCGGGAAACCCTCCGCGCACCCAGAGCGCCGCCATCGGCGTCGTCGCGGCGGTGACGTCGAGCACGTCGAGCGGGTTGAGCGGCACGTACTCGATGCGTCCGGCCAGGCTCTCCCCCGACTGCCTGAGCAGGTCCATGGACGCCGATCCCAGGATCAGGAAGCGCCCCCTGCCCTTCCCTGCCCGCCGGCCCCGGTCGATCAGGCCGCGCAACTCCTGAAACAACTCGGGCGCACGGTGGATCTCGTCGAGAATGACCAGGCGATCCTCGTACTCGGAGAGGAACAGGGCCGGGTCGGCGAGCTTGGCGCGGTCGGCGCCGGCTTCCAGATCGAGGTAGACGGCCTCGGTCTGCTCCGCGATCGCGTGAGCCAGGGTGGTCTTGCCGATCTGCCGCGGCCCGATAAGGGCGACCGCCGCCTGGCGCTTCAAGGCGGCTCTGGTCAGTTTATCTGCTCGGCGAGCAATCATTGTCATTGAAAATCTAAAGTGAAAGTTTCAAAAAACAAGGATAACGCTTCTCCTCGGCTTGATCCCCGCCGGACCGTAGGCGACTCTATGCGCCCATGAGCCGCTCCGTCGACGCCTCCTGGGCCCTCTACGACCGCGCCGCCGAGGTCATCCCCCTGGGGACGCAGACCCACAGCAAGGCGCCGCGGGAGGCGCTGCGCGGCGTCGAGCCCTGCTTCATCGAGCGCGGCGCCGGCTGCCGCCTCTGGGACATGGACGGCAACGAGTACATCGACTTCCGCTGCGGTCTCGGGCCGATCAGCCTCGGGTACGCCCACCCGGCCGTGGTCGAGGCCGTGCGCCGCCAGATCGGCGACGGCAGCGTCTTCAGCTACGCCCACCCCCTGGAGGTCGAGGTCGCCGAGCGCCTGGTGGAGGTCGTCCCCTGCGCCGAGAGCGTCCGCTTCCTCAAGACGGGGGGCGAGGCGATGGCCGCGGCCCACCGCCTGGCCCGGGCCTGCACCGGCCGCGACCTGATCCTCGCCTGCGGCTACCACGGCTGGGTCAACTCCATGGGCCGGGCGGGTGTGCCGGCGGCCATGGGCAACCTCTACCGCGACCTGCCCTGGGGACGGCCCGACGCCTTCGAGGCCGCTTTCGACGAACTGGGAGGGGATCGCGTCGCCGCCGTCAGCGTCGCCTGCGGGTACGCCGACATCGAGGCCGGGCACCAGTTCCTGCCGGCCCTGAGGGCGCTCACCGAGCGCCACGGCGCCCTGCTCGTCTTCGACGAGATCGTCACCGGCTTCCGCCTGCGCCGGGCCGGGGCCCAGGAGTACTTCGGCGTCACCCCCGACCTGGCCGTCTTCGCCAAGGGGCTCTCCAACGGCGTGCCCCTCTCCTGCTACCTGGGACGGCGGGACCTGATGGAGAGCGTCACCGACGTGGTCGTCTCCTCCACCTTCGGCGGCGACACCCTCGGTCTGGCGGCGGCGCGCGCCGTCCTCGAGGTGTACGAACAGCAGGACGTGATCGGGGTCCTGTGGGAGCGGGGCCGGCAGCTCCACGCCGGTCTGGAGACGATCGCCGGCCGCCTGGGGGTGGACGCCGGTTTCCGCGGCCTGCCGCCGGCCGGGTACCTGGACCTGCCCTCCCCGGAGGCCCGGCTCGCCTTCGAGGAGGAGTGTCTGCGCCGCGGCGTCATCCCCTACAGCTTGTTCTACCTCAACTTCTCCCACGGCCCCGCCGACGTGGACGAGGCCCTGGGCGTCGTCGAGGAGGCCCTCGCCGTGGTCAGGGATCGGGGGCTGCTGGCCGCGGCGCTGGAGCAGGCCCCGCCGCGATGAGCCCGCGGCGCGACTCCTTCCCGGGATCCTTCCGGTGACGGCCCCGGCCGCCCCGGCGCGGGTCCTGGTCCTCGGCGGCATCAACATGGGCCTGATCACCCGCGCCGAAGCCCTTCCGGCCCCGGGGCAGACCCTGCGCGGCGAGCGCTTCTACAGCTCCCCCGGCGGCAAGGGGGCGACCCAGGCGGTGGCCGCTTCGCGGCTGGGTGCGCGGGTCCGCATGGTGGGGCGCGTCGGCGGCGACCTCTTCGGCCCCGCCCTCCTCGAGTCCCTGCGCTCCCACCGGGTCGACACCGCGGACGTCGCCGTCGATGCGGAAGCGGCTTCCGGGGTGGGCGTCATCCTCGTCGACGGCCGCGGCCAGAACCGGGTCCTGGCAACGTACGGGGCCAACCTGCGCTGCGGCGAGGAGCAGTTGCGGGCGGTGGAGGCCGCCCTCCCCGAGACCGACGTGCTGCTGCTGCAGATGGAGATCCCCTTCGATGTATCCGTGAGGGCGGCGAGAGCGGCCAGGGACCGGGGGGTCCGGGTCATCCTCGACCCGGCGCCGGCGGCCGACATACCGGCGGAGGCCTTCGCGGCCTTCGACATCATCGCGCCGAACCAGCCGGAGGCGGAGCACCTGGTGGGCGTCGCCGTCGACGACGTGGAGTCCGCCTCCCGGGCCGCGGGCCTGCTGATGGAGCGGGGGGCTCCGGCGGCGGTGATCAAGATGGCGGAGCTGGGTGCCTGCTACCGGACCGCCGATGAGGAGGGGTTCGTCCCGCCCTTCGCCGTCGAAGCCGTGGACACCACCTCCGCGGGAGACGCCTTCCACGGCGCTCTGGCGGTGGCCCTGGCCGAGGGCGGGAGCCTGCGCGAGGCCGTCACTTTCGCTTCCGCCGCCGGCGCCCTGGCCGTGACCCGGCCCGGCGTGCAGGACTCCATGCCGGCGCGCACCGAGGTCGAGGAGGCCCTGTGAAGATCGCCACCTGGAACGTGAACTCCATCAAGGTGCGGCTGCCGCAGCTGCTGCAGTGGCTGGAGGCCGAGGCGCCGGACCTGATGGGGCTGCAGGAGACCAAGGTCGTGGACGAGGTCTTTCCCTCGGCGGAGCTGGAGGAGGCCGGGTACCACGCCGCCATCAGCGGCCAGAAGGCCTACAACGGCGTCGCCCTCCTCAGCCGCGAGCCGGCTGCCGACGTGGTGACCGACCTGCCGGGCATGGAGGACC
This sequence comes from Candidatus Latescibacterota bacterium, assembly GCA_964291625.2. GTDB lineage: Bacteria > Latescibacterota > UBA2968 > UBA8231 > UBA8231 > UBA8231. Next base: position 3,741,461 of record OZ220089.1, read on the forward strand.
CGCAGCGGCGGGTGCTGGGGGCCACGGTGGGGGGGCTTCGCTTCCTGAACCTGTACGTGCCCAACGGCCAGAGCGTGGGCTCCGACAAGTACGCCTACAAGCTGGAGTGGCTGGGCCGCTGCCGGGAGTACGTGGAGGACCAGTTGACCCGGCACGAGCGGCTGGTGGTGGTGGGCGACTTCAACGTCGCCCCCGAGGACCGGGACGTGCACGACCCGGCCCTGTGGGCCGACTCGGTGCTGTTCTCCAACGCCGAGCGCGAGGCCTTCGCCGGCCTCCTGGCCACCGGCCTGACCGACGCCTTCCGGCTGTTCCCCCAGGAGGAGGGGACCTTCTCCTGGTGGGACTACCGCATGGGCGCCTTCCGCCGCAACCGCGGGTTGCGCATCGACCACATCCTGCTCTCGGAGGCCCTGCGCGGCACCTGCACCTCCTGCCGCATCGACCGCGAGCCCCGGAGGTGGACCAAGCCCTCCGACCACGCCCCGGTGGTGGCCGAGGTGGCCGGCTCCTGAAGGCAGGCGGCCCCTCTACCTCACATGCAGGGTATAGGGGCCGGTTTCGTCCTGGTTCAGGCCTTCCACCCGGATGTAGTAGGTTCCGGCCTGCAGGGAGGCCCTCACGCGGAAGTTCGACCCCTCTCCGGCATCGTCGTCCCTGGCCAGGACCGTGCCTGCACCATCCACGATGTAGCCGAAGGTGTCGAGGTCTCCGGCCGTAGAGGCGACCACGGTGTACCCCGAGTCGAGGTCGATCCGGAAGTAGTCGACGTCACCCGGTTCCAAGGCGCCCAGAGTCGAGCTTCCCACCGAGACGGGAGTCGCCTCCTCGCGGCTGTCGCCGTGCGCGTCCGTAGCCACATGCAGGGTGTATGGACCGGTCTCGGCATTGGCGAAGCCCCGGACCCGGATGTAGTAGGTGCCCGAATCAACGACAGCGGTGACCCGGAAGTTGGGCCCTCCTCTCGAGTCGTCGTTGCTCGCCACGACGGTGCCCGTGCTGTCCTCGATGGTGCCGTGGGTGTCCTGATCGCCCGTGGCCCAGGCGGCCAGGATCCCCACCCGGCTGACCTCGAAGCGGAAGTAGTCGACGTCATTCGGTTCCAGCTCGCCCTGTGTCGCGCTGCCCGGAGCCACCAGCGTCGCCGACGAGCGGGTGTCGCCGTGGTCGGCCAAGGCGGCGGGCCTGTCGAGGGCGATCCAGACGGGCCCCTCCAGGTCGGTGACGAGGTCTTCGACCTGGGAGCCGTCGAGGTTGGCGCGCTGGATCTTGTCGGTGACCGGATCCGCCCAGTAGATCTTGCTCTCGGCGCCGTCCACCGCCAACCCCCGAGGCATTCGCAGTCCCGTGGTGACGAGGTCTTCGACCTGGGAGCCGTCGAGGTTGGCTCGCTGGATCCGGTCGGTGCCGAAGTCGCTCCAGTACATCTTGCCGCCGGCCACGTCCAGGGCCAGCCCCGCCGGACTGGTCAGCCCGGTGACGAGATCCTCGATCGCGGAGCCGTCGAGGTTGGCTCGCTGGATCCGGTCGGTGCCGAAGTCGCTCCAGTACATCTTGCCGCCGGCCACATCCAGGGCCAGCCCGTCGGGGGAGCCCAGGCCGGAGGTGATCAGGTCTTCCACCTCGGAGCCGTCGAACTGGGCCCGTTGGATCTTGTCGCTCCCCCGGTCGGTCCAGTACATCTGACCGCGGGCGACATCCAGGGCGATGCCGCCGGGGGTGGTCAGTCCCTCGGTGACCAGGTCTTCGACCTCGGAGCCGTCGAGGTTGGCTCGCTGGATCCGGTCGGTGCCGAAGTCGGTCCAGTACACCTTGCCTCCGGCCTTGTCCACCGCCATGCCGTAGGGGCTGACCAGGGCGGTGTCGACCAGGTCTTCCACGCCGGAGCCGTCGAGATGGCCGCGCTGAATCTTGTTCGTCGTCCAGTCCGCCCAGTACATCCGGGCCCGGGTTCCGCCCAGGGCGATTCCGCGCGGAGCGTCGAGGCCCTGGTCGACGAGGTCCTCGACCTGCGAGCCGTCGAGGTTGGCGCGCTGGATCTTGTCGGTGCCGTCATCGGACCAGTACACCTTCCTCCCGGCCACGTCGAGGGCCAGGCTCCACGGAGAGGCCACCTCGGTGACCAGATCCTCGACCTGGGAGCCGTCCAGATTGGCGCGCTGGATCTTGTCGGAGCCCCAGTCCGTCCAGTACATCTTGCCCTCGGCCAGGTCGAGTGCGAGTCCGGCGGGATCGGTCAGTTCGGTGACCAGATCCTCGACCTGTGAGCCGTTCAGCTTGGCACGCTGGATCTTGTCGGAGCCCCAGTCCGTCCAGTAGATCCTCTCTCCGGCCAGGTCGAGTGCGAGTCCGGCGGGATCGGTCAGCCCGGTGACCAGATCCTCGACCTCGGAGCCGTCGAGGTTGGCGCGCCGGATCTTGTCCGGGTCCCACTCCGTCCAGTAGATCCTGCCCCCGCTCGCGTCCAGGGCCAGCGCATAGGGATCGCCCAACTCGGTGAGCACGTCTTCGACCTGGGAGCCGTCGAGGTTGGCGCGCTGGATCTTGTCGGTGCCCCAGTCCGTCCAGTAGATCTTGCCCTCGGCCGCGTCCACCACCAGTCCGGCGGGATCGGTCAGCCCGGTGACCACGTCCTCGACCTCGGAACCGTCCAGGTTCGACCGCTGAATCTTGTCGGTGCCCCGATCCGTCCAGTAGATCTTCAACAGTCCGCTGGCCGTCGCAGAGCCCACCAGCCCACCGATGCCGGCCGGCAGCCGCGGGTCCGTCGGGTCGATGCTGTACGTGGCGATCAGCCAGGCGTCGGCGAGGTCGACCCTGCCGTCGCCGTTGACGTCGCCCAGGGAGACGTCGCCGTCGTTGGGCATCACCGTCGATGGGTCGCTGCTGTACACAAGCACGAGCAGGGCGTCGGCAAGGTCGACGCGGCGGTTGTTGTCCACGTCGCCCAGCAGTCCCCTGGTCTCGGTCGTGGAGGCCCTGGCGCGCGGGGCCTGCCTGGAGGCTTGCACCACCAGCTCGACCGGACCCGCGGCGTGCGACACCGCAAAGGCGGGGTCGACGTGGGGGACCAGTCCGCGGCCGGAGACGGTCAGGCCGTAGACGGGCGACCTCTCTCCCCCCGCGAGGCCGCTCTGCTCGGCCGAGGCGGAAGGAACTCCCGCCTGTCCGTCGACCAGCACCATGCGCTCCGTCAGGCTGACACCGCCGCCCTCCATGCGGTAGAGATAGACCCCGGCGGCCACGGCGCGCCCGGCGGCATCGGTGGCGTCCCAGCGGACGGTGTGGTAGCCGGGGGGCCGCACGGCGTCGACCAGCGTCGCCACGTGCTGTCCGAGGACGTTGAAGACCTCCAGCCTCACATGGGTCGAAGCCGGCACCTGGTAGGGGATGACCGTGGAAGGGTTGAAGGGATTGGGATAGTTCGCCCCCAGGCCGTAGTGATCTGGCACGGCCAACCCTGTGGGCGAGGCCTGCAGAGACAGCTGGAAACGGCCGGACGCATCCGTGGCCGCCGCCAGGGGAGCCGCTCGCAGATCGGTCAGATCGTAGAGCCGCACCTGCGCCCCCGCGGCGGGTTCGCCGGAAGGCAGCCGCACCCGGCCCTCGAGTTGCGGCCCGGCTGCGGCCGCCGGCCCGGCGGCCAGCCAGGCCGCCAGGAGCAGTCTGCCCGTGATACGCGTGCGATGAGTGTCGGCCCGATTCATGCGGTCCATCACCTGTCCTCCTGTTCGTCCACGCCGGGTGCTGCCGGCGCGTCCTGAATGCTCGACCTGTCGCGACAGTACACGACAAGTGTAAGGACGTTCTGTGATTTGCGGTGTTGAATTCTCCGAGCGAGGCCGGCAGGGGATCAGGCGGTCTCTTCCGCCGCCACCGGGTTCCGCAGCACGCCGATGCCCTCGATCTCGATCTCCACCACGTCGCCGGGCTGCACCTCGCCGACGCCGGAGGGGGTGCCGGTCATGATCACGTCGCCGGGAAGCAGGGTGACGGCGGCGCTGATGTACTCGATCAGCTCGCCCACCGTGAAGATGAGGTCCGCCGTCGACGTGGACTGCACCACCTGCCCGTTGAGGCGCGTCGTCAGCTGCAGGTCCGAGGGGTCGAGGCCGGTGGCGATCCAGGGTCCGAGGGGCTTGAAGGTGTCGAAGCCCTTGCCGATGAGCAGGCAGCCGTTGGCCATCTCCGCCTTCTGGATGACGCGCTCGCTCACGTCGTTGCCGATGGTGTAGCCGAAGACGTGGTCGAGGGCCCCCTCGGCGGAGACGCGCCGGGCGGGGGCGCCGATGACGACGGCCAGCTCGCCCTCGTAGTGGACGACGCGGCCCTGCCTCGGGTAGACGATGTCGTCGCCGGGGTTGCAGACCGCCGTCGACGGCAGGTGGAAGAGCATCGGCTGGTCGGGCTCGGGGAGGCCGCTCTCGGCGGCGTGCTCGGCGTAGTTGAGGCCGACGCCGATGAGGCGGGGGTCCGCCACCGGCGCCAGCAGGCGCACGTCGGCGAGCGCGGCCTGGTCGCCCGTACGGTGCAGTCCGTCGTAGCCGGGACCCTCCAGCAGGTCCAGCGTGTCGTCGCCGGCGAGGACCCCGTAGCGCTCCACGCCGTCGTGCTCGAAGCGGGCGATCCGCTCAGTCATCTTCCTCCACCTCCTCCTTGATTCGCCGGTGTTGTCCCGGCAGGTCGGCGGCCTCGGCGCCGCCGTCGTGGACGACCAGGCGCAGGCCGGATGCAAACTCGGCGCCGCGCTTCACGGCCACGGCCGCGGCGGCGCAGGGGTTCACCGTCATGGTGCCCCAGTCGGTGACGTACCAGGGGTGGCCCGCCGTGTCCCGGTGGGGCATGAGGGCCACGCCGGCGGTCCGTTCCCCGCCGGCCGGACCGGAGCAGTCCACCCAGTCGGAGACGGTTCCGCTGACGGCATCGGGCCCCCGGCGGCCCTCCGCGTCCGTCACCTGCCCTCCGTGGCTCGGACGCAGGCCCTCGGCCAGGCGCACGCCGAACCAGGCGTGGCGCGTCGGGCCGATTTCGAGGTTCCACTCCGTGGGGGTCAGGCGGGAGCGCAGGTCGACTACGTTGGCCCCGTCGAGGGGGCGCACGTCGATGACACGCTCCTCGGCGGCCACCACCCGCCCCTCGGGCGCCCCCCACTCGCGGGGCCCGCGCCACCGCAGCCGCTGGGTCAGCCGCAGGCGCCCCTCGCCGCGCTCCTCGTGCTCCAGGCCGACGGCCTCGATGCGCCCCGGGGCCCGCCCCTGGAAGGTGTCGTTCACGTAGAAGTTGTAGGTCCCCGGCTCGCTGTCGCCGCCGGCGAAGGGCAGCTCCGCCACGACGCGGTCGGCGGCGATCCAGACCGAGTTGTGGTGGGGGTGGTCGACGGGGCTCTCCGAGGTGACGGGCACGCCGGAGGGGGTGTACACGGGATAGAGGTAGGCGCGGAAGGGGCCCTGGCTCAGGGAGAAGAGGTGCTTGCCTCGGAAGCGCACGTCGGTGCGGCGGCTGAGGGCGGAGGCGCCGGACGGCAGGGCCACCGCCTCGTCGCCGACCGAGAACGACTTCATCCCCGCTCGACGCCGGCCCCGTCGAAGGCCCGGGTCATCGAGTCGTAGCTGATCCTGGCGGCCGCTGCCGCGTCGTAGTCGTCGCGCCCCCAGATGCGGCCGCTCACCTCCAGGGTGAGGAAGCCCCGCCATCCTCCGGCGGCCATGGCCCTCACGTAGGCGGCGGCGTCGAGGTCCCCCTGTCCGAGGAGGAGCAGGTCGAAGCCGCCGCCTGCGTGGCGGCGGGCGTCGGTGACGTGGGTGTGGCCGGTGATCGGCAGCAGGCGCTCCACGGCCCCGGTCTCGTCCTCGCCGGCCAAGTAGAAGTGGACGATGTCGAAGTGCAGGCGCACCGCCGGGCTGCCGACGCTCCCGATCGCCCATAGGGCGCGCTCCGAGCGGTCCACGGCGGCGCCGCAGTGGGCCTCGGCGGCGACCAGGAACCCCTCCTCCTCCGCCAGCCGTCCGTAGTCGCCGAGCTGGTCGACGATTCGGCCCTTCACATCCTCCCACTGGCCGCTGCGGCCGCCGATGCCGAGGGCGACGACGGGATGCTCGGCACCGAGGTCCCGGGCGAGCCCGGCGCAGCGCCGTACGTGCTCCTGCGTGCGGCGGTGGCCGTCCTGGTCCTCGGCGAGCACGTGGCCGGAGGTGAATACGGCGGGGATGCCCAGGCCCAGCCGCTGGAGCAGCTCGCGCAGCCGCAGGCGCCGGGCGGCGTCCATCTCCGCCGGCATGGAGGCGGCGTGCCGCGGGCTGACGCAGACCTCCACGCCGTCGTAGCCGATCTTCGCCAGCAGCGGCGCCGCCTGCTCCAGGGGCAGGTCGGGCGTGGCGTAAGTGCCGTAGGCGATGCGCACCCGGTTAGCCGCCCGCCGCCTCCCCGGTCTCGACGACGCCGCAGCGGAGCATGGCGGAGCCGTAGTAGGGGTTCATGATCTCCCCCTCCGACTGGATCCAGCGTCCGCCCTCGTTATCGAAGGCCATGGGGCAGAAAGCCACCTGCAGGCCTTCGGGAAGAGGGGACTCGATCAGCTTCGCCGACAGGCCCCGGAAGGCGAGGCGGGCGCCGTCGAGGTCCGCGGCCTGAGCCGCCGACTCGGCCAGGGGGCGCAGGTCGTCGGTGGCGTGTCCGGCGAGGGCCGTCAGGGCGGCGGCGGCCTCGTCGAAGCGGTCGTGGGCGAGGGCGTCCTGGGCCCGCAGGTAGGCGCGGACCACGCCGGCGGGCCGGTCGTCGAAGCGCTGAGCGTTGTAGGCGTCCGCCTCCGGCTCGGCGGCGGGAGCCTCGGCGGCGGGCGGGTCCGCCGGCTCGGAGGCGCAGCCGGCGATCAGGGCGGCCGCGGCGAAGGCGGCGGCCAGGGTGGTCGGAAGGGTCGAGGGGATGCGCATGATTCGCTCCTTCAGGCGTGGGCCAGGGGGAAGGTGCCCAGGTAGCCACGGGGCCGCGACACGAACCAGGCGGCCTCGTGCATCGGCGTCACCTGGTAGTGGCAGACCACGTTGGAGCGCTCCATGTCGTCGCGCTCCTTGGCGCCCTGGTGGGGGATGTGGCTCAGGAAGACGACGCAGTCGCCGGCCTTCGGGTACAGGACCACGTGCTCCTGCGCCTCGCACCAGGCCTCGAACCGCGGCCGGTCCATCGGCTCCAGGTGGGGCGGCTCGGAGAGGTGGCCGTCCCTGATGAACTTCAGGTGCCCCTCGCCGGGGGCGTTGTCCTGGAAGTAGAAGGTGGTGTTCACCCCCGTCGGCGGCACCGCCAGCCGCGCGCCGTCGAGGCGCCGCCGCTCGTGCCAGTAGCCGTAGAAGTCCATGTGCCACTCCTGCACGTAGGCCCCGGGATTGATGTGGGCCCGGAAGCTGCGCAGCTGGCACTGGGGCCCCATCAGGCCTTCGAGGACGGGGGCCACGCCGGGGTGCGCCACCAGGGGGGCGAAGCTCTCCGGCTCGCGGTCGAGGAGGGTATCGAACCACATGTTGCCCACCTCGTTCAGGCCCTCCTCCCAGCCCTGGGCGCGGGCGTGGTCGATGCGCCGCCGCACGTGGTCCGTCTCCTGCGGCGTGAGGACGCCCTCCAGGAGGAGGAATCCGTCGCGCTCCAGCTCGTCCAGCCGCTGATCCAGGTCTTGCAAGGTTCGACTCCTGTCGGTGGGTCGGTACTGTCCCTTCCGACTGGAATATAGCCGCACGGAGGATCGTGCGTCAGGAGCCCGCCGGCAGGACCGAGGGGTAGCGACAGGCGGTTGCACTCCCTTGGGATCTTGTCACGAAGCAGATGGTGCGTCCCGGTGTTCCGCGGTCGGCCGGATCGTGTTGTTCCAATTCCCCGGTGTCCACCGAAATGACCGGATGGCCCTGCTCATTGCGAGGGTTAGGGGAGCCGGGTATCTTGGGCTAGGGGTCAGCTGCCATGCCGAAGGCGGGACCCTTGGGCGCCTCTGGATGAGCGCCGCTGTGACGGGACACGTCTCAAGGAAGATGCAGAGGATGCAGGCTCTGATGTCCTGCAAACGCGCCAAGGAAAGGCAGAGACCGCCGGAGCAGAGACCGATGGCGATAGCAGATCAGGACAGCGAGCAGGGACAGCGGCAGGATCGACTGAAAGACGCTTTGAACACTGGGAGATGAGTCGGAGTCTGTCCGCGTCGGCGGAGCCCATGAGCTGTCTCATCTTCAATCCGCTTCGTGAAGTCGGAAGGGTCGTTGCCTCACAAGGTCACAAGTACCGACAGCAAGGGTCACGCAACGCAAAGGGCGGCGAGGAAGGAAAAAGGTGCAAACGATAGCACCGAGCGGACCAGAGGGACGTGAGGAATCTCCGAGAGTTCCGGTGCCGGCACGGAACTGCAAACGATCGTATGCCCTCCGTTCACAGGGCGGATCACAGACGGGAAGAGAGGCCAGACGGTCCTCCGGAAACAGCTTCCCTCTGCAAACGATGGAACCCATCCATCCGTGAAGGGGCGGGAGGGCAGGTGCCGCAGCGACCCACCGACATGGACGGCCGCCTCGGCCGAGGGTGGGGCAGCGGTTCCTTGACATCCATAGGCGGACCCCTAGTTCCTTGGAGCTGAGTTGAGCCCTTGGGGACAACGGGCGGGTGCGCAGGTTCCGGCTTCCGGGCAGAGACCAATGGAATCGAAGCAGACGGGAAAGAGGCAGGTTACCATCAAGGATATCGCACGGGAGTCGGGGATCTCGTACTCCACCGTCTCGCGGGCTCTTTCCCAGGATCCGAAGGTGTCGGCACTGGTGGCGGCCAAGACCAGGAAACTGGTGAGGAGGGTAGCCGCCGACCTGGACTACAATCCCAATCTGATCGCCCAGGGGATCGTCAAGGGCCGGACGAGCACCATGGGGCTGCTCACCTACGAGATCTCGCGGGAGCCCTTCGGGCCCCAGGCCGATCACATTCTGAGAGCGGCTGAAAGACAGCGGTACCAGGTGCTGATCGCCATGTGTGTTCCCGGGAGGCACGGCAACGCCGACGTTCGCCAGATCAAGCAGCTCCTCTCCCGGCGGGTGGAGGGTCTGTTCATTCATACGAGGGGAGCAGAAGGAGAGGGGGCGCGGATTCTGAGCGCCGTGGGCGGACGGGTTCCGGTGGTGACGTTCCATCACCCCATGGCGGATCTGAGTGGCGTCGTGCTGGACGAGAGGGCGGGATTCTACGAGGCCACGGAGCACTTGATCCGGCTGGGCCACCAGCAGGTCGGGTTCATCGGAGCGAGGTGGGACCGGGACAATACGGGCTCCGCCAAGGCCAAGGGGTACTGGCAGGCGATGCGCAAGCATCGCCTCACTCCCCACCGCATATCCGGACAGACCTTTCCGGCCATGCCCACCTCCCGTCTGGGGAAGTCTCTCGGCGACCGGTTCACCGCCCTCGTGTGCCGCAACGACTACACGGCCCTCTGTGCCTGTCGAGCGCTCCGGGAAGCGGGGTTCCGCATTCCCGAGGATGTAGCCGTCATCGGGAGCGGGGATATCGGGGCGGCGGCCTATCTCAAGCCGGCGCTGACGACGATCGAGATCCCCCACGAGGAACTGGCCGAGGCGGCGATGGAACTGATGCTGGAACAGCTTCGGGGCCGGGAGGATCGCCGTCAGACCGTCCTCAAGTCCCGCCTGATCGTGCGCGAATCCTGCGGGGGGAGCGACCACAAGCCCCCGTCCTGAGGCGCCGCACCATCGGTTGCCGGGTTGTTCCCGCGGTCCGGCGCCCCTATCTCTTCGGGAAACCCGAAGGGATGATGCAGATGACCACCCCCTCCGCCGATGTCCTCGGCCGGGCCGCCGGCCTCCTCTCCGACAGCGTCGCCGCCGGCCGCGTCACCGCCGCCAGCCTCACCGTCGCCCGCCACGGACGCCTCGTGCTCTCCCGCGGCTTCGGGACCCTGCGTCCGGAGCCGGGAGCCCCGCCGGTGGAGCCCGACTCCACCTTCCTCCTGGCCTCGATCACCAAGCCGGTCACGGCCTGCGCCGTGATGCTCCTCGTCGACCGGGGACTCGTCTCCCTCGACGATCCGGTGCAGCTCCACCTCCCCGAGTTCCGCGGCTGGGACAAGGCCCGCATCCGCGTGCGCGACGTCCTCTCCCACATCTCCGGCCTGCCCGACATGCTGCCGCAGAACGTGCTCCTGCGCCGCCGCCACGCCACCATCGCCGAGTTCGTCCAGGGCGCCGTCCACGCGAAGCTGCTCTTCCGGCCGCGCACCGGCTTCCGCTACCAGAGCAAGGGCATCCTGCTGGCCGCCGAGATCGTCGAGCGGGTCACCGGCGAGCACCTGCGCGACTTCGAGCGGCGGGAGATCTTCGAGCCCCTGGGCATGGGGCGAAGCTGCCTCGGTCTGGGGGATTACGCCATCGAGGATACGGTCTGGTCCGGCACCTCCATGGAGCTCGACGCCGACGGCCGCCGCTTCGGACCCAACTCGCCGTACTGGCGCGACTTCGGCTGCCCCTGGGGCGGTATGCACTCCACCGGGCCCGACCTGGCCGTGCTGCTGCAGTGCATGCTCAACGGCGGGGAGTACGGCGGCGCCCGCCTCTTCAGCCGCGCCGCCGCCGCGGCCATGGTCCGCGACCAGAACCCGCCGCACCTCGAGTCCCCCTGGGGCCTGGGCTGGGCCCTGCGCGACTCGAAGTCGTGGGCCTACTTCGGCGAGCAGGTCTCGGCGGGCACCTTCGGCCACGTGGGCGCCACCGGCACCGTCGCCTGGGCCGACCCCGACTCGGGGCTGATCTGCGTCTGCCTGACCAACCAGATGGTCGACGGCGGCGCCCTGCTGCGGCGGGTCTCCAACGTCGTCGCCGCCTCCGTCGAGGCAGACTGATCCCGTGCTGGACCGGAGGATCCTGGGCCGCACCGGGATCGAGGTCACCAGCCTCGGCGTGGGCGGCTTCCTCGGCCTGCTCCTCGACCCGGAGGCGACACCGGCGCAGTGCGAGGAGGCCGGCGTCGAGGCGGTCCGCCGCGCCGTCGAGCTGGGGGTGCGCTACTTCGACACCTCGCCGGCCTACGGCAACGGCCTCTCCGAGGGCCATCTCGGCGCCGGGCTGGCGGCCCTCGACCCGAGGGTGCGCGCCGGCCTCACCGTGTCGACCAAGGTCGGCACCCATCCCGAGCGCCGCTACGCGTACGGGGCCGACGACGTGCGCTGGTGCTTCGAGGCCAGCCGCGAGCGGCTCGGCGCCATCGATGTGGTCCTGGTCCACGACCCCGCCGCCGACGAGCACCTCGACACCATCCTCGGCCCGGGCGGGGCCTTCGATGCCCTGGAGGAGCTGAAGGCCGCCGGCGAGATCCGCGCCATCGGTCTGGGCGTGCGCCCCCACCGCTTCCTGCGGCGGGCCATGGAGTCCGGCCGCGCCGACGTCATCCTGCCCTCGTACGACTACCACCTGATCCGGAGGTCCGCGGCGCCGCTGCTGGCCGAGGCCGCCGAGGCCGGCGTGGGGGTGATCAACGGTTCCCCCTACCAGTCGGGCCTGCTCGCCAGCGTCGATCTGGACCGGGAGGCGAGCCGTTGGCGGCCGCAGCACCCCGACGTGGCGCGGGCCCGGGGGATCGCCGCCTGGTGCGCGGAGAAGGGCCTCGACGTGGGCGCCGTGGCGGTGCAGTTCAGCCTGCGCGAGCCCCGCATCGACGCCACCCTGGTGGGACCGCGGACGGCGGCGGAGGTGGAGTCCTGCCTGGGCCACGCCGCCGCCGAGCTGCCCGAGGGGATCTGGGAGGAGCTGGAGGGGTTCCTCGCCCAGCTGCAGCCGCCCCCGGAGCCCGGGGGGGAGGCCCGCTGAGGGCTCAGGCCAGGCCGAGCTCGGCCCGCACCTCGCAGACGGTCCGGTGCAGGGCGTCGTGGATCAGCTCGTCGTACCCGTCCCAGGGGTGCTCGCCGACGCGGGTGCGCGGGCCCACGGGCAGGCCCCGCCGGGCGAGGTAGCGCTTGGCCGACTGCGGGTACTTCAGCTTCGCCACCGAGTCCAGCAGGGTGAGCCGGCGCTGCACCCAGGCCGCCTTCTCGTGGCCGGGGTTGTCGCACAGCCAGGCGAACAGGTCCGGGTAGACGTTGGCGGCCACCGGCGACAGGCCGGCGGCGCCGAGCCGCAGCGACGGCAGGGCCGAGGCGGCGGCGGCATTGAACATGGCGAACCCGGGGTCGGCGGAGGCCGCCTCGGCCTTGGGACCGAAGAGGGCGGGGTCCCGCGAGGTGTCCTTCATGTAGCGGAAGCGGCCGGTGGCCGCCGCCCGGGCGACGAATCCCGGCGAGGTCACCCGGTGGTGGGGCTCGGGGCACTCGTAGAGGCCGAGGGGGACCGGATCGGTGGCCTCCACGAGCTGCTCCAGCGCGGCCAGCAGCACCGGCTCGCCGGCCTCCCGCGGGCAGAGCTGGTTGGTCAGCACGACCACGGCGTCGACGCCGGTCTGGGCCATGCGCCGCACGAACCCGGCCTGCCGGTCCACGGGTCCGCCGAAGGTGCCGGTAGCGACCACGGGCACCCGGCCGGAGGCGTGCGCCACGACCCGCGACGCCAGGGCCAGCCGTTCGTCGTCGGAGAGGCGGTACATCTCGCTCGACTGGCAGACGGCGAAGAGGCCCTTCGAGCCGCCGTCGATGTAGAAGTCGACGAGGGCGTCGACGCCCGCGTCGTCGATGGAGCCGTCGTCGCGGAAGGCGGTGAGCATCACCGGCCAGAGTCCCTCGAATCGTGCCATCAGGTGACCTCCAAGGCGGGGGGTTTACCAGGGCGGGCGGCGGAGGGCGACATGGAGCCGCCTGCTGCCGCTGGCGACGCCGCCGCTGGCGAATACGGCGCCCAGCACCGTGTCGATCAGCAAACCTGCCGACAGACTGGGGCCGGGGTCGGCCTGGCCCTGGACCCGCCCGGACTCGATCCAGGCGCCCCCGTAGATCGCGCCGCCGAGCAGGTCGGGCAACCGCCCGAGTTGGCGAAGGTAGCCGGTGCCGGCATGACCGGTGCGCACGCCCCGGAACCGGTCGCGGTCGTACGCACCGAGCCGGAACGGGCCCCCCAGGGTGGACTGGTAGATGGGGGAGAGCTGGTCGTCGAGGGCCGTGCTGCCGGCCACCATGAGAAAGACCCGGCCACGCTGCCCGACCGGGAGGAAGGTGGCGCTCGTCAGCCGGGCCTGCACGAACCCGGACGGCTGTCCGGGCGCGGTCTGCAGCCACCGCGCTTCGGTCTCGATTCGGGTCCCGCTGCCGGGCACGAGCCAGTGGTCGTGCCCGTCGTACACCCATCTCGCTCGTCCGCCGTGCTCCCATCCGTCCAGGTCCCGCAAGGCGGAGGCGCTGCTCTCGACCCGTGCGTCAAGGAAGGCCCCTTCGTACCCGATCCGGAGCTCGCTCCTGGGACCGAGGGCCACACCGAGGTCGAACCCGGCCAGGCCGCGCCCGGTCCGATACGCCGCCTCAGGGTCTTCGTCGACGGCCACGCGTTGCCGATTCCTGTACACGCCGATGCGGGGCGCCAGGAACACGGGCGATCCGCGGATGGGCAGGTAGTAGTCGAGCAGCGCATCCGCCTCCCATCCAAGCTCGAGGGCCAGGTCGAGTCTCAACTCGGCGTCCCGGGGGCCTGCATCCATGATGGTGAGGCGGGTCCCCCCCGACAGATCCAGCTCGCCGCCGAGATACTCGATCCCCGTCACGAGATCCAGGAACGGAGGACCGTGAGCCTTGTGGCGAGCGCGAACCCCGATCCCGGTGCGATCGCCGTCCCGCGCCAGGTCGTATCCGAAGCTCGCATAGCGTCCACGGCCCGCGAGCAGAGTCAGCCGCAGTTCAAGATCGTCGGGGTCCAGCTCGGTCCCGAGCACCGGCTCGACGGCCCGGGCGATCTCTTCGGCTTCCTGGCCCGTCACACCTTCCACGCGGACGAACCGCGGTACGTCCGGCGAGGCAGCTTCTCGGCGACGCCGCTCCTCGACATGCCGTTCCCACGCCGCCGGTGACAACGACAGATGGGCCAGCTCCTCGCCCGCCGCGGCGGCCGCGCGGTATCCAAGGGCCCGGATGGTGTCGAAGCGCCTCCAGTCGATGACCGATACGCCTTCCAGCGCCGGCGCGATGACGTGGTCGGCGTGGTCGCCGAGCACCTGGCGAGTACGCTCGTTCATCATCAACGTGAGCGCCTGGCCCGCCAGGCCCACCCAGGACTGCAACTGTTCACGGTCTTGCAGCGGTATGCTGACGTCGACCGCGATGACGACATCCACGCCCATCCGGCCGACGATGTCGGCGGGCACGTTGTTGAGAAGACCGCCGTCGGCGAGCAGGAGGCCGTCCCGCACGACCGGCTGGAAGACACCGGGAATCGCCATCGTGGCGCGAAGGGCGCTGGCCAGCGAGCCCCTCGCGATCTCGACGACCGTTCCCGCTTCCAGGTCGGTGGCCACCGCGCGAAAGGGGATCGGCAGATCGTCGAAGTCGAGGGGCGCGGCGTGGGGGAGCGCCAACCGGCTCAGCAGCAGCTCGACATAGTGGCCGGGGTCGAGGCTCGGCACCAGGCGCAGGCCGCCGCGCAGACCGAGCTCGTGCCGCACCGGGTAGCCGCGAAGGTCCTCCTTGCGCCTGTAGGACGTGCGCCCGTACTCCACCTCGCCGCCGAACACGCGGTCCCAGTCGACGCCGGCCACCATGGCCCCTACCTCGGCGGCCGTTCGCCCCGCCGCATAGCTGCCGCCCACGAGCCCGCCCATGCTGGTGCCCGCGATCGCATCGACGGGGATCCGATGTTCCTCGAGCCACTCGAGCACGCCTACGTGCGCGAACCCGCGCGCGGCGCCTCCGCCGAGGGCCAGCCCCACGCGGGGCCGACTCACCGGCTGCTGGCCTTGTGCCGCGGACCCGGCCGCCGCTGTCGCGGCCGCGTGCAACAGGAGGCAGAGGACGAGAGGGCCGCGCGGTCGAAGTCGCCGCAGGCGATGCACGGCGTGAGAACCCGCTCCGTCGGTGAGGATCACCGGCCAGAGCCCCTCGAAGCGGCCGTCAGACGACCGCCACCCCCGCGCCGACGCCCTCCTCGAGCTCGGACACGCTGGCGAAGGCGACGAGGACGCAGGTCACGGCGGGGTGCTGCTGGACCCAGCGGATGGCGCGGTTCGTGGGCGGCGCCACCTCGCCCGGCTCGCAGAGCTCGTGCCAGGGTCCGTTGACGATGGGGTGGATCAGGTCGAGGTCGGCCCGCGTCGGCTCCCCCCGCGGCGCCAGGCGGATCACCTCCTCGCGGTCGGCGGCGGACCAGTCGGTGCGCGTCTGGGCCTCCCAAGGCAGCCACTGGCCGCCCAGGGCCTTCATGATCAGCACGCCCTTGCCCGCCTCGCGGGAGAGCGCCAGGCCGGGCTCCTGGGTGCGGCGGACGTAGTTGTAGATCACCAGATCGCCGTCGGCCTCCGGCTCGGGCCCGCGCTCGGCGTAGGCCTCCTGGTCGGACTCGTAGTGGCGGATCAGGCACAAGCTCCGCACCTTGCCGGCCTCCTTGAGGGCGGCGGTCGCCTCGCGCACGGCGGGACGGGTGAGCCAGGAGCGGGCATGGACGCGCAGGATGTCGATCGCCTCGCGGCGGACGTTGGCCAGGTGGCCCTCCACCACCCCGGCCAGGGCCGCCGGGTCGGGGTCGCCCACCTTGAGGGAGAAGTGGTGGTCGCCGCCGGGGCCCTTCAGCTCGTCGGGGATGTGGACCTCGTCGCCGTAGCCCATGTCGAAGAGGTTGACCCCCAGCTCGGCGGCGCGCAGGTAGATGGCGCGCTTCTCCTCCGGCGGCGGGTGGCCCTCGGCGCCCTCGAAGCGGGCCAGCAGCCCGCCGAGGCCCATGATGCTCAACTCCAGATCGGTGCTTCCGAATCGCCTGCGTTCCATAGCCTCCCTACCTTTCGCCGCAAACATACTCGCCATGACCGACCGCCCCAACATCCTCCTGTTCTTCACCGACGACCAGCGCTCCGACACGATCGGCGCCCTGGGCAGTCCCGTCCTCACCCCGAATCTCGACCGTCTCTGCGCCTCGGGCACCGCCTTCACCGACGCCTGCATCATGGGCGGCTCCCGCCAGGCCGTGTGCATGCCCAGCCGCGCCATGCTGCACACGGGGCGTTCCCTCTACCGCATCCAGGGCGAGGGAGAGACGATCCCCTCCAATCACGCCATGCTCGGCGAGACCCTGCGGCGGGCCGGGTACGACACCTTCGGCACCGGGAAGTGGCACAACTCGACGGAGCCCTTCGTCCGCTCCTTCTCCCACGGGGCCGAGATCTACTTCGGCGGCATGGGCGATCACTGGAACGTGCCGGTCTGCCAGTTCGATCCCACGGGCCGCTACGAGGGCCGCATCCCCCAGACCACCGACTTCCGGGCCCAGTCCGTCTCGCAGCGCCGGGGGGACCACGTGCGCCCCGGCGTCCACTCCACCGAGCTCTTTTCCGACGCCGTCATCCACTTCCTGCGGGACCGGCGCCCGGGGGATGCCCCGTTCTTCGCCTACCTCTCCTTCCTGGCGCCCCACGACCCGCGCACCATGCCCCCCGAGTTCCTCGAGATGTATCCGCCCGACGAGATCGAGTTGCCGCCCAGCTTTCTGCCGGAGCACCCCTTCGACAACGGCGAGCTCCTCGTCCGGGACGAGCTGCTGGCCGGGTTCCCGCGCGGCGAGGACGAGGTCCGCGAGCACCTGGCCGCCTACTACGCCATGATCAGCCACATCGACGCCCACGTGGGCCGCGTCCTCCACCAGCTCGAGCGCGCCGGCCTCGCCGAGGATACCGTGGTCGTCTTTGCCGGCGACAACGGCCTCGCCGTCGGTCAGCACGGGCTCATGGGCAAGCAGAGCCTCTACGAGCACTCGGTGGGGGTGCCCCTGATCTTCGCCGGCCCCGGCGTTCCCGCGGGGGAGCGCCGCCAGGCCCTGGCCTGTCTCACCGACATCTTCCCGACCCTGTGCGAGCTGACCGGCGTCGAGACCCCGGACTCGGTGGAGGCCCCCAGCCTGGCGCCCTGCCTGGCCGACGGGAACGCCGCCGTGCGCGACCACGCCCTCTTCGCCTATCGCCACTTCATGCGGGGGGTCCGCGACACGGCGGGGAACAAGCTCATCGAGACGGCCGCCGCCGGGCAGCGGCACACCCAGCTCTTCGACCTGGCGGACGATCCCTTCGAGACCCGGGACCTGTCCGGCGATCCGGGGCGGGCCGAGGTGCTGTCCGGTCTCCGGCGGGAGCTGACCGCCTGGCGCCGCGACCTCGGCGACGACCAGGAGGGCCAGGGCGCCGAGTTCTGGGAACAGATGGAGTGGGACCGCTGAAGCGGGGGAGCACCGGGCGCCGCTGAGCCGCGCATCCCCCGCGAGCCGGCGGAATACAGGAGCGAGATCCCGGTACCAGCGTGGCCGACCAGCTGCGGAGACCCGTCGTCCCGCTGAACGTCTGCTTCACCGCCGTCAGCGAGGTCGACGCCATCGCGGGTCCTGAGCGCCGGCCGGGATCCCGGATCGCAGGAGTGCCGCTGAGTCACGCATCTCCGGGCTCGCGCCACCGGGGCGCGGACCCGGCCGAACGGAACCGAATTCCAGGAGCGAGATCATGGCACCGAGTGTGGCCGCACGGCTGCGGGGACCGGTCGTCCCGCTCAACGTCTGCTTCACCGCCGCCGGCGAGGTCGACCTGCCGGCCATGGTCCGCTACGCCGACTGGCTGTGCGCCCAGGGGGTGCCGGTGCTCCTGCTCACCTACGGCAGCAGCGAGTACGCCTGGCTCTCCGACGACGACATCTACCGCCTGACGGCGGCGATCTCCGAGAGCGTCGCCGGGCGCGCCTGCTTCGTCACCTCCTCCGCCTTCTGGCCGGCCAAGGTCTGCGCCCCCTTCCTGCGCCATGCCCAGGAGGTCGGCGCCGACGCGGTGAAGGTGCAGATCAACCCGTGGGCCCTGTCCGGCTCAGGGGAGCGCAAGGCGGAGCTGCTGCGCACCTACTTCGACGAGGCCGGGGAGGGCTCGACGATCCCCCTGCTCCTGTGGCTGAACAGCGGCGGCGGGCCGTCGCTGCCGGTGGAGGTGGTGGCCGAGATGGCCGGGCGGGAACGCGTCGTGGGCCTGAAGAACGACGACCACCCCTTCTACGACTACTACGACCTGTGCCGGGCCACGAAGGACGAAGAGTTCGCCGTCCTCAGCGGCGGCCAGATGCGCAACTTCGTCCTCGGCCACCAGCTCGGCTCCGCCGGGTACCTGTGCACCGCCGCCCCCTTCCGGCCCGACGTGGCCCTGGCCTTCTACGACATCCTCGCCCGGGGCGACTACGACGGCGCCTGGCGGGCGGTGGCCCGCTGGGAGGACCGCTGGCTGTCCGCGGCCGTGGAGATCGGCTGGCTGCGGGCGATCAAGACCGCCCTGTTCCTGCACGGCCTGCAGCCCTCGGACCGCCTCGGCGGCACCTGGACCGAGGCCACCCCCGACGAGCGCGAGGCCGTGGGGCGGGTCCTGACCGAGGTCTTCGGACCGATCGAGAGGGTGGAGTTGTGAGCGACTTGGCGGCGGGGGCTATCGGGTCCCGACCTCGGGCACCGAAAGGCCGCGACAGATCTTCTGGGCTAGGCGGTTGGGTATCTCAGTGTGGCGCGGGATGGCTTCGACGGCACCCGTGTCTGGGCTGTACCACAGTGAATGGGCCCGTCCCTCCCGTTTGAGGCGACACCCATGTCTTCTAAGGTGCCGTAGCAGCCCGCCCCGCTTCACGGGACGCTGATGCTCTCCCGGATGGCATCTGGCGGGACGGCTCGCAGGCCCTCCTCGCGGCGATCCTCGAGGATGAGCGCAATAGCCTCGGCCAGGCTCGCGCGAACCTCGTCCCTGGTTCGGCCCTGACCATTGGCCCCGGGGATCTCCGGGCACCAGGCGATGAACCAGTCCCCTTCCTCTTCGATGATCGCCGTGAACTCATTCTTCATGATACAGCCTCGCCGGGTTGAGGACGGTCCGTTCGAATAACGCCACGAGGTCCTTGTCCGACAAGCGCGGGGTGTCAAGGGTAGATCCTGAGGATAATCCCAACGCCAGCCCCTCCCCGTTCGTCATTCAGGTGTGAGAGCAGACGCCCCGGATGACGATCGACGGCCTCTACGAGGAGCACGAGGAGAGCCTGCAGCGGCAGGCGTTCCGCCTGACGCGGGATGCCGACGCCGCAGAGGACCTGGTGCAGGAGACCTTCGTCCGGGCCCTGGGGCACCGGCTGCTGCTGGCGCAACTGAACCGGCACCAGCGGCTCGCCTGGCTGAGGCGGACCTTGAAGCGCCTGTTCCTGGACCGGCGGGCGGAGCGGCAGCGTCGGGCCGCCCTCCTGGAGGTCTACGCGGGCGAGGTCCCTGCGGCGGTCGATCCCGTGGAGGACGACGGCTTCGATCCCTTCGACCTGGCGCCGGCCGAGGACCGCGAGCTGCTGGAGATGCGCTACCGGCAGGGCCTCTCGAGCGCCGAGATCGCGGCCGAGCTGGACCTGCCTCCCGGCACGGTTCGCTGGCGTCTGCACCGGGCGGTCCGCCGCATGCGGGCCCACAAGCACCGCTTCCTCTGAGGCGGGACAAGACGAAGGAGAAGACCATGAGCTCCGAGCAGCCCCCGGCGGGCAAGGCCATCGGCAACGTCGGCATCCTGGACATTCGCGAGGCCACGGAAGAGGCCCTCGGCGGGATCGGCGCCATCGGCAACGTGGGGATGATCCTCTACTCGCCGGCGACGGCCGGGTGGGTCACGAGGCTGAGCGCGGGGAATGTGGGCTGTACCCTTCAGGTACCCGCCGGCGCGTCCGTCATGACGGGCACCGAGACGTGGAGCCGGACATCGATCGAGGGGAAGGAACCCCTCCGTCTGGTCGTCACCGGCAAGCTCCTCGTGCACCCGCACGTCCCCCGCGAGACCCTGGAAGAGAACCTGGAGAGCCTGGCCGTGGTCGGCGAGGTCACCAGCCCGGACCATCTGGCCGGCGTCATTCGGGCCAGGGCGCGCGATGTCACGGGCCGGCTCACCGCCTATCCCTGGGAGGAAGGGGGCCGCTTCTTCGCCGACAAGGTCACCCTGGACGGCCGTTTCCTGGAGGACCTGGGGGAGGGCTCCCACATCGTCGCCCTGGGCGGCGTCAGCGCTCCCGAGGTGCTGGACGACGAGCTGCTGCGGCGCAAGGTTTCGTCCCTCTACATCGGGGGCCGGCTCCACTGCCGGGAGGAGAACCTCGCGGCGCTGCGCTCGCGGCTCCACGGCCGCAGCCCGTCGCCGAGAACCACCGCCGTTCCCGCCGGGTTCGAGGCGGTGGAGGGGAGGCTTCGGTTGGACATGGCCGCCCTGGGATCCCTGCCGGGGCGCCGGCTCTACTGCACGGGGCTGGTCGAGGTCGAGGCCGAGGTCGAGGCGGAGGCGCTGGAGGAAGCGGTCGACGCGCTTCAGGCGACCCGGCTGCTCGTCGCCCCGGCCCATCTCGAGGGGGCCCTGGCGGCGCGCTGCAACCTCCTGCAGACGAAAGCCGTCTTCTACGAAGGCGAGCTGTGGCACATCGAGGATGAGAGCGAGGACAAGGCCGAGCTGCTCCCCTCCCGCTTCGAGTGGCTGGACGGCAAGGCGACCCTGCTGGTGCGCGGAGACCTGCGGATCGCCGCCGACATCGACCCGCGGGTCCTGGCCGACCGCCTGCACAAGGTCCACAATCTCGGCCGGATCGTCTGCACACCGGAGCAGATGGGGGCCGTGCAGGCTCGCCTCGGCCTGGACGAGGGGCAGCTGAAGGCCAGGGCCGCCGGCGACCGGGCGAAGGGTCCGGAGGCCAAGGGCGGGAAGGACGGAATCCAGAACGTCGGCTATCTTCGCCTGTGAGCCCATGACCGACTGGCACGAAGCCCTCACCCTCGACGGCGAACGCCGGATCACCGGCGGCAGCCCGGACCGCCTCGCCGACGCCGTGCGGCGCGGCGCCGACCTGCGCATCCTCACCGAGTTCCGCCACGACGAGCACATCGACGTGGAGTCGGACTGCTCCGAGCTGGTGCGCGAGGCCGCCGAGTTCGCCGTCACCCATCTGGTGGACGACCGCTGGTGCGCGGGGATCATGAGCCTGCGCCAGCCGGTGGACCTGCCCGATGGCTTCGGGCCGCGGCCGTCGATGTCGTACTTCCTCTACAACCAGGACGGCACCCAGGCGATCGCGCGGCTCCACCTCGACGGGCAGGCCGCCGCCGGTCCGCCGGGCTCCTCATCCTCCGAGGGGCCGGAGATGCCGAAATACCACGCCGCCGACTTCTGGGACGGCGGCACCAACGCCCCCAGTCACAACTTCGTGTACGACTTCGACAGCTTCCGCTACTGCGTGAACGACCGCTGGCGGGAGGTGCTGGCCCACGACGCCGACGGGGCCGTGCGTTCGGGGTCGGTGGCCGCCCTCGGGCAGGCCTTCGCCGCCGGCTGCGCCGTCAAGGCCGGCGTCGCCGGGCTGTGCGCCGAGCTGTCGGAGTCCGGCCTCGGCCACGAGCTGTTCGTGCAGACGGGCTCGGGGTATCACTACACGGAGACGGACCTGTTCATCGCCGGCTCCCACCCCGTGATCCGCGTGGCCCCGGCGGTCCCCATGGTCTACCGCAGCGGCAACTGGGACTCGGGGTGGCTGGTGCTGCGCACCGACGGCGTCGTCGTCTACCGCCGCTGCGATCCCTACACCCTCGCCTTCGAGGACCGCCGCTACCGCTGCCCCGTCCGCTGGTTCGTCAGCGGCGGTTGATCCGCCTCCTGCAGGAAGGCCGACGGCGAGACCCCGAATCGCCTGGACAAAGCCCTGGGGAGGTGCAGCCGCCGCCAGGGTGCGTTCCGCCGCCGCGCCTGTGGTCCTGGGCACACAGCCGCCGGGCGCATCTGTAGCCTGAGGCACACACCCGCCGCCGCCTGATCCCCCAGGTCTCGCCGGACCGCCCCCCGGCACGGGGATTGCAGCCCCCGGCGGCGTGACCGCCACCGTCCTCTCCGCCGCCACCGTCGGCGTCGACGCCCGGCTCGTCCACGTCGAGGTCGACACCGACCGCAAGCTGCCCTCCTTCACCCTCGTGGGCCTGCCGGACTCGGCCGTGCGCGAGAGCCGCGAGCGGGTCATGGCGGCGGTGCGCAACGCCGGGTTCCAGTGGCCGCGGCGGCGGGTCACGGTGAACCTGGCACCGGCGGACCTGCGCAAGGAGGGCTCCGCCTTCGACCTGGCCATCGCCGCCGGGGTGCTGGTCGCCTCCGAGCAGGTGAAGGCCGACACCCTGGAGGACTTCGCCCTCCTCGGCGAGCTCTCCCTCGACGGCTCGGTGCGCCCGGTGCGGGGCCTGCTGTCGATGGCCACCGGCCTCGGGGAGCGCGGCGTCTACGCCGCCATCGTCCCGCAGGCGAACGCGCGCGAGGCGGCCATGGCCGACGGGCCGGTGATCTTCCCGGTGCGCAGCCTGTCGGAGGCGGTGGAGGTCCTGGAGGGCAGCGTCCGCATCCGCCCCTGCGTGGTCGACGCCGGGGCGGCCCTGCGGCAGGAGGAGGCCTTCGACGAGCACGACTTCGCCGACGTGCGCGGCCAGGAGCACGCCAAGCGGGCCCTCGAGGTCGCCGCCGCCGGGGGCCACAACGCCGTCCTCATCGGGCCGCCCGGAGCCGGCAAGACCATGCTCGCCCGGCGCATGCCCTCGATCCTGTCGGCGCCGACGGTGCGGGAGGCCCTGGCCGTGACCCGCATCCACTCGGTGGCCGGGGTGCTGGCGCCGGGCCAGGCCCTGGTGACGCGCCGGCCCTTCCGGGCGCCCCATCACACCATCAGCGACGCCGGCCTCATCGGCGGCGGACCGTCGCCGCGCCCGGGGGAGGTCTCCCTCTCCCACCACGGCGTGCTCTTCCTCGACGAGCTGCCGGAGTTCCAGCGGCGGGCGGTGGAGTCCCTGCGCCAGCCCATGGAGGAGTGCCGGGTCACCATCGGCCGCGCCGCCGCCACCCTGACCTTCCCGGCGCGGTTCATGCTCGTGGCCTCCATGAACCCCTGCCCCTGCGGCTACCTCGGCCACCCGCGCCAGGACTGCCTGTGCCCGCCCCGCGCCGTGGAGCGCTACCGCACGCGGCTGTCAGGGCCCCTGCTGGACCGCATCGACCTGCACGTGGAGGTGCCCGCCGTCGGCTTCGACGACCTCGCCGAGGGGCCGCCGGGGGAGCCCTCCGCCGAGGTGCGGAGCCGCGTCGAGGCGGCGCGGCAGGTCCAGCAGGAGCGCTTCGGAGAGGAGAGCGGCGTGTACTGCAACGCTCACATGGACGCCCGTCACGTGCGCGTCTACTGCCGGCCCCTGCCCCGCGAGGCGGCCGGTCTCCTGCGCGCCGCCCTGGAGCGCCTCGGCCTGTCGGCCCGGGCCCACGACCGCATCCTCAAGGTGGCGCGGACCATCGCCGACCTGGCGGGGGCCGAGCGGATCGAGGCCGCCCACGTGGCCGAGGCGGTGCAGTACCGGGGGCTGGATCGGCCGGTGCCGGCCTGAGGGATCCGCCGCGATGGCATGGCCCTCACCAGGGTGTATATTCGGCAACACATGGGAAAGGCATACTCGTGAGACCAGGAACATCCTCTGCTTCTGGCGAAGGTCGGGGCCCCGAGCGCGCGAGTTGGTCTCCTCAGGAGACCGAACTTCGGCTGGAGCGCCTCCAGGAAGACACCGACAGGATCCGATCCCAGGTAGACAGGGTGGCAGGTTTCTTCGAAGGTCCGAATGGCGTATGGGTCCGGCTCCAGGGCATCGAGGAGGCTCAGAAAGACATAGGAGAGCTCAGGAAGGACATGAGAGAGCTCAAGAGTGAAGTGGGCAAACTGAACAGCACCCGCAACAAGGTCATCGGAGGATGCGTGGCCGTGTCCGCCACGACCGCCTTGCTGATCGCCATCCTGCGGCTGGTTCCCGCCGATCCCCCCGTGATCCAGATCCTGCCGCCCTCCAGTGCCCTCCAGCAGACACCCGAGGCTGCAGCGCCATCGGTACCGCCCAAGTCCACTTCCTAGCAGCGAGGCCCACCCCGTCGCCTCCCGGACGATGACCGGGGGCGGTCCCATCTCCTGCTGCGCCTGGGCCTTCGAGGGTCCGGTGACCGAGACCCTGGTCCGGCTGGCCGAGATCGGCCTGGGCGCCGTCGACGTGCGTCCCTCCACCCTGCGCGGCGCCGAGGCCCGGGCCCTGGTGCGCAACCTGGGGATGGAGGTCGGCTGCGTCGCCCTCTCCCACGAGATGCCGCCCGGGGCCACCCTCGACTCGGTGGAGGCCGGTCCCGTGGAGGCCGCCATGGCGCACCTGCTGGGGGGCCTGGACCAGGCGGTCACCGTGGGCGCCTCCCATGCTTACGTGGTCCCCGACGCGCCGGTCGATGGAGACTCCCTGAAGCGCTACGCCGAGGTCCTGCCCGGCCTCGCCGACTACGCCCGCGCCGCCGGCGCCCGGCTCTGCGTCGAGCACTTCCCCGGCACCGCCCTGCCCACCGCGGCCGCCACCCTCGACTTCCTGGAGGGCCTCGGCCACGACAACCTCTACCTGCTCTTCGACATCGGACACGCCCAGATGTCGGGAGAGGACCCGGCCGAGGTCCTGCCGGCGGCGGGGCCTCGCCTCGGTTACGTCCATCTCGACGACAACGACGGCGCCGGCGACCTGCACCTGGCCCTGACCGACGGCGTGCAGACCCGCGAGTCCCTGGCCGGGTTTTTCAAGACCCTGGAGCGGATCGGCTATGACGGTCCCGTGAGCCTGGAGATGAGCCCGAACCTTCCCGACGTGGCCGGCGCCGTCCGCCGCGGCTTCCACCTGGTCGCCGGTCTGAGATCCTGATGCGCCTCATCGAGCGCCACCGGCGCCTGCTGCGGCGCACCTTCCTCGACTACCAGCACCACGACGCCTTCGCCGAGAACCCCCTGATCGTGTCCCGGGCCGAGGGCCTCCACTACTGGGACGTGGAGGGCCGCCGCTACTTCGACGGCATCGCCGGGGTCTACGCCGCCACCCTCGGCCACGGCCACCCGCGCGTCGTCGAGGCGGTGACGAAGCAGCTCGAGCGGCTCCCCTTCGCCCCGCCCATGCACGGCACCGCCGACGTCACCCTCGCCTTCGTCGAGCGCATGGGCCAGGTGACGCCCGGGAGCCTCGACTTCGTCAAGTCCTTCTCCGGGGGGTCGGAGTCGATGGAGGCGGCGATCAAGTTCGCCCGCCAGTACTTCCGCCAGACCGGCCGCCCCGGGAAGTACAAGTTCGTCAGCCGCTACCACGGCTATCACGGCGCCACCCTCGGGGCGATGGCGGCCAGCGGCACCGGGCCCCGCAAGTCGCCCTTCGAGCCGGGGCCGGCGGGGTTCCTCAAGGTCTTCCCGCCCACCCACTACCGGGACCGCTTCGACAGCTGGGAGGAGTGCAACCGCTTCGCCGCGCAGCAGGTGGAGGACGTCATCGTCCACGAGGACCCGGAGACGGTGGCCGGGGTGATCCTCGAGCCGGTGAGCAACACCGGCGGTGTGATCACGCCCACGGCGGAGTACTTCCGGATCCTGCGCGATATCTGCGACCGCCACGAGGTGCTGCTCATCTTCGACGAGATCATCACCGCCTGCGGGCGCACGGGCTCGATGTTCGCCGCCCAGACCTACGGGGTCACGCCCGACATCATCTGCGGCGGCAAGGGCCTGTCGAGCGGCGCCGTCCCCTTGGGCGCCATGATGGCCCGCGAGGAGATGGCCGACGCCTTCCAGCGGCCCGGGTCCACCAACTTCGCCCACGGCCACACCTACGCCGGCCACCCGGTGGCCTGCGCCGCGGGGATCGCCGTCATCGACGAGATCGTCGAGCAGGGCCTGGACCGACGCGCCCGGGAGCTGGGCGAGCGCCTGGCCGCCGGCCTGGAGGAGCTGCGCCGGCACGGGGTCGTGCGCGAGGTGCGCGGCAAGGGCCTGCTGCGGGGCGTGGAGCTGGTGCGCGAGGAGGGGTCGACCGAGCCCTTCCCCGAGCTCGGGGCGGCGCTCAAGAGGACGGCCCTGGCCAACGGCCTGATCCTGCGGGTGGACCCGTCCTGGTTCGCGGTGGGGCCGGCCCTGACGATCGACGAGGCCGGGGTCGACGAGCTGTGCGGGCGCATCGACCGCAGCCTCGCCGACGCCCTCGCCGGCCTGCGCTGACGGCCGACCCCGGTTGGCGGCCCTCTACCTGATCGACGGCAGCTTCGAGTTGTTCCGCTGCTACTACGGGGCCCCGCGGGCCCGCCTCGACGACGGCCGCGAGGTCGGCGCCGTGCGCGGGCTCTTCGAGACCCTGGCGTCGCTGCTGCGCGAGGAGGACCTGGTCTACACGGCGATGGCCTTCGACGAGGTGGAAGCCCTGCAGGCGCGGTCTTCCGAGGACACGGAGAACATCCACGCCCAGTATCCCCTCGCCGTCGAGACCGGCCTCGCCCTCGGCATCGACACCTGGGTCATGTCCGGGTACTCGGCCGACGACGCCATCGCCTCGGCGGCCCACCACTTCGGCCGGGCCGCGGAGCTGAGCCGCATCGTCATCTGCTCCACCGACAACGACTTCGCCCAGTGCGTCCGCGGCGACCGCGTGGTCCTGCTGAACCGCATCCGCAAGGTGTGCAGCGGCGAGGCCGAGGTGGAGCGGAAGTTCGGCGTGCCGCCTGCGCGCATCCCCGAGTACCTGGCCCTGGTGGGGGACAAGTCCGACGGCATCCCGGGGATCCCGGGGTTCGGGCCGCGCACGGCGGCGGCCGTCATCCGGCGCTTCGGCGCCATGGAGGAGATCCCGGTGGACGTCGATGAGTGGGACGTGGAGGTGCGCGGCCGGGAGCGGCTGGCCGCCACCTTCCGGGAGCGCCGGGCCGAGGCGATCGCCTACCGGGACGCCTCGATCAAGCGTCTCGACGCGCCCCTGCCCGGCTCCCTGGAGGAGCTGCGCTACCACGGCGCCCACCGCCCGAGTGTCGAGGCCTTGGCCGCCGCGGTGGAGGCTCCCGGTCTCCTGAACCGGACCGTGCGCTATCCGGACTGAGCGCGGGTCCGTCCGGCTTCAGTCGTAGATCCCCAGCAGCTCCACCCGGAAGATCAGCACCGAGCAGCGCGGGATCCTGCCGCCGCCGGCGCCCTTCCTTCCGTAGGCGAGGCCGGGCGGGATGGTCAGCTTCGCCTCGCCGCCGCCGCGCAGCCGCTGCAGCCCCTCGGTCCAGCCGGGGATCACCTCCGACAGCTCGAACTCCTCCGGCCGGCCGCGCTCGTACGAGCTGTCGAAGACGGTGCCGTCGGGAAGCCGGCCCTCGTAGTGGACCTGCACCCGGTTGCCGGCCTCCGGCCGGGTGCCGTACCCGGCCTTCAGCTCGCGGTAGACGAGGCCGGACTCGGTGCGCACGGCGCCCGGCTCGGCGGCGGCGCGGTCGAGGATCTCCTGGTTCTCCGGGGTGTCGCAGGGGTCGTCGCAGGCGGCGGCGACCAGGGCCGCCAGGGCCAGGGCGGCCAGCGGCAACAGACGGGTCGGTGCAGGCATGGATCACCTCGCGGGTTGGGCTGTGACGTTGGGCCGGGCGTCCGGCGGCGGACGAGCTCCCGGTCAGCCGAGGACGCTGCGCAGGGTGTGGGCGAAGTCGTCCACGTCCTCCTCGGTGGTGTCCCACGAGGCCATCCAGCGGACCTCGCCGGACTCCTCGTCCCACACGGCGAAGCGCGCCAGGCGGCGCAGCCTTTCCAGGCGGTCGAGGGGCACCCGCGCAAAGACGGCGCTGGCCTGGGTCGGCCGCGAGATGCGCAGGCCGGGCAGGTCGTGGACGGCGTCGTGGAGGCGGCGGGCCATGGCGTTGGCGTGGGAGGCGATCCGCAGCCACAGGTCGTCCTCGAGGAGGGCGAGGAACTGGGCGCTGAGGAAGCGCATCTTCGAGGCCAGCTGCAGGCCCTGCTTGTGGACGTAGGCCAGGCGGCCGGCCAGGGAGGGGTCGAAGTAGACCACGGCCTCGCCGACCATGAGGCCGCACTTGGTGCCGCCGAAGCTGAGGAGGTCGACGCCGGCGTCGGCGGTGATCGCGCGCAGGCCCAGGCCCAGGGAGGCGGCGGCGTTGGCCAGGCGCGCCCCGTCCATGTGCAGGAGCCAGCCGCGCTCGTGGACGGCGTCGGCCAGGGCCCGCAACTCGCCGAGGGTGTAGACCGTGCCCAGCTCGGTGGCCTGCGTGATCGACAGCAGGCGCGGCTTCGACTGGTGGGGCTCGGCGTGGCCCTCGGGCACCTGCTCCAGGCAGGCCGGGTCGAGCTTGCCGTCCTCCGACTCCACCACCAGAACGCGGCAGCCGGCGAAGCGCTCGATGGCGCCGCACTCGTCGATGTGGATGTGCGAGGTGCGGGCGCTGACCACGGCCTGCCAGGCGTCGACGGCGCCGGCGGCGGCGACGACGTTGGCGGCAGTGCCGTTGAAGACGAGGTGGGTCACCGTCTCCGGGCCGAAGATCTCCCGGAACCGGTCGTGGACGGCGGCGGTGAGGGGATCGCCCCCGTACGAGGGCACGTGCCCCCGGTTCGCCTCGGCGATGGCCTCCATCACCCGGGGGTGGATGCCGGCCTCGTTGTCGCTGCAGAACTGGCGTCGGTCGTCGCTCATGGGACACATCATCTTCAACAGGCGGGTGTCGCGCAAGGGTGCGGAGGATCCGGTCCGCGAGGGACTGGCACGCACCTTGCATGGTCCGGGGCGAAGGAGCCACGGTCCTTCCCGCCCCGGCGGGTGAAGAGGGCCGCGAGAGAGGCGCCGAGGAAGGCGAGCCGGACGCAGCACGCAAAGATTGCCATCGGCCGGCTCCGTTCACGGCAGGAATTGCACCGCTCGTGATCGGGCTCCGCTGTCATGCCACCGGCGGCTACGGGGGGCCGCGCAGATGAGAGGAGTCATGAGAGATGCGACGGGAGCTTGTGAATCAGGCCCTGGTGTACGGTCTGGTCGGCGTTCTCGTCATCCTCGTCTTTCCCGTCTTCAGCCGCATCGTCTGAGCGACGGCCGGAGAGCGAAGGAGGATGGCGGGGGGCCGCCGGCCCGCCCGCTACACGGGATCATCGTGACG
Source organism: Candidatus Latescibacterota bacterium (assembly GCA_964291625.2). GTDB lineage: Bacteria > Latescibacterota > UBA2968 > UBA8231 > UBA8231 > UBA8231. The sequence goes on from OZ220089.1 coordinate 3,770,609, forward strand.
GCGGAGGGACCGCCGTCGACATCGCACCCACAGACTCGAAGGAGATCGACATGCGTCTTGTCCATACGGGCATCCGTCCATCGCGTCGTGTCGCCGAGAGCCTGGCGCGCGTGCTGTGGTGGATGCTCGCCCTGACGGCGGCATACTCCGTGGCCAGCGATCCCGGAACCTTGCTCGCCGTGGTCCCCGGGTGACCGCCCGGCCGTAGCCGTGGACGATTCCCGGATCGAGGGGCTGCTCGACGCCGTGCCCGCCCTGGCGGTGCTGGCCGGGCTGCGCCTCGACCTGTTCAGTCACGTGGCCGACACGCCGCGGACGGCGGCCGAGGCCGCCGCCCGGATCGGCGGCGACGAGCGCCGCCTGGAGAGCCTCCTGCACGCGCTGGCCGCCCTCGACCTGCTCGAGGTGCGGCCGGCCGGCGGGGGGGGGCCGCCGCGGTTCCTCTGCCGGCCGGCGGCCGCCCGCCGCCTGGCCGCCGCCGGCGAGGACTACGCCGGCCACGGCCGCGAGCTGGCCGCCCGCCTCTGGGGCGCCGGTCTCACCGTGGCCGATTCCATCCGCCAGGGGGCGGCCACGGCCCCCCAAGCCGCAGGGGGCGACTCCGCCGAGGAGACCGCCGCCTTCCTGCGCGCCCTGCACCCCGGGGCCCTCCGGACCGGCCGGGAGATCGCCCGCCGCGGCTGGCTCGCCGGCTGCCGCCGCATCGTCGACGCCGGCGGCGGCTCCGGCGGTCTGGCCGCGGCCCTGCACCAGGACCTGCCCGGATCGGAGGTCTGCGTGGTCGAGCGCGGGTCGGCGGCCCCCTGGACGCGGCGTCTCCTCGAGGAGGAGGGCGCCGCCGGCGTGCGCGTCGTCGAGGGGGATCTCGCGGCCGGGGGCTCCGGCCTGGAGGACGGGCTCGACCTGCCCTGCGACGGCGTCGTCTGCCTCTCCTTCCTGCAGGTCCTCGGGCCGGAGGATGCGGCCCGGGTGATCGCCCGCATCGCCGGCTGGCTGCGCCCCGGCGGCCGCCTGGTGATCGCCGGCATGGGGGTCCTGGGCGACGACCGCCTCTCCCCCCGCGACTCGGCGGTCCACAACATCCTCCTCGGCACCCTCTACGAGGACGGCCGCGGCTACACCCTCTCCGAGCACAGCCGCTGGCTCGAGGCGGCCGGATTCACCGCCGTCGAGTGGGACGAGCTGACCGACGGCCGCGGCGCCGTCCGCGCCGTCAGAAGATGAACTCCGCGTTGCGGTAGTCCTCGGGCAGATCGGGGATCCCGTCCTCGAACCCGATCCGCCGCCCCAGCTCGCAACTGCGGTAGAAGGCCAGTCCCAGCCCCACGTTCTCCAGGCCGTTGCGCCCGGAGTTCTCCGGCTCCTCCACCTCGCCGCGCACCGCCGCCAGCAGGTCCGCCAACTCCAGCCGGTAGGCGTTGGCCCCGTCCTCGGGCGGGACTTCCTCCGGCTCTTCGGCGCCGGACCGGTAGAGCACCACCGGCTGGCCCCAGGCGTCGAAGCGCATCCCGCCCTCGGTGCCGGCGATCCAGTGACCGCGCGTGGGCAGGCCCACGGTGGAGCCGGTACGCGCCGTCACCAGACCTCCCGACTCGAAACGCACGAGGCCGCACACGATCTGCGGGCTCATCCAGTCCCCGTGAGGCTGGTTGCCGGCGATCTCGGCGCTCACCGACGCCACCCGCCCGAAGACGGCGCGCGAGCAGTCCAGCTCGTGGATGAACGATTCCAGCACCCGCCCCCCGGAGTTGGCCGGGCTCTCCCGCCAGTGCCCCGTCCGCGGGGACGCCGCCCCGGAGGAGCGCTTGGCGGACTTGCCCATGCGGTCGAAGCCGCCCGACACGGGCTCGCCGATGGCGCCCTCGGCCACCAGGCGGCGGACGGTGCGGTAGGTGCCGAAGAAGCGGATCGTGTGGCCGATGGCCAGCTTCACGCCCGCCTCCTCGCAGACCTCGATCATTCCCCGGCACGAGGCCAGGTCCAGGGCCATGGGCTTCTCGCAGAGCACGTGCTTGCCCGCCTCCGCGGCGCGCGCGGCGAGCTCCGGATGGCTCGGCGTGGGAGTGCCGATGACGACGACGTCCACGTCGGAGTCCAGCAGCTCCTCGAGGCTGGTCACGGCCTGCGCCCCGGCCTCTTCCGCCCGGGCCCGCGCCGCCTCCGGGTCGAGGTCGAAGGTGACTGTCAGGTCGCACTCCGGATGCTCTCCCACGGCCTTGAGCCAGGCGCCGGCGATGTTGCCGCAGCCGATCAGCCCGATGCGGTGTCTCATCTGTGTGATCCCGTCGTGATTGACTATCGTTGGTCCCATGGCGAACGAGTCTACCCCATCCCCGCCGCCGGTTCCAGCCCCCCGGTAGATCCCGTGGCCTCCGACCTCGAACAGGGCCTCGCCGAGGCCCGGGAAAACCTCGGGGAGATCTTCGCCCGCTACGACGAGGCCGCCGTCGAGCTGATCCGCATCGCCCGGCTGGACGGCCACTTCGCCGGCCGCGCCGAGGCCGACCTCGAGTGGCCGGCGTACCGGCCCGACGAGGACCCTCCCATCGATCGGCCCGGCCTGGAGCGGCGCGCCGCTCTCATCGCCGAAATCTCCGCCGGCATCCCGCCGCGCCGCGAGCGAAGGCTCTCCGACGCCTACGGGCGCTACGGCGAGACCCGGCCCGCCTACCTGCGCAGCGTGCGCCGCTTCCTGCAGGTGCAGCGCCAGTTCGTCGCCCACGGCGCCGGGGACGAGCGCGAGTTCGGGGAGCTGTACGGGGTCGTCTACATCGAGGCCCTCGGCCGCGAGGACCCGCTCCCCCTCGACGAGGGGGAGGCCGCCCTGGTGGAGTTCAAGGTCGCCCGCGCCCCGCTGGCCCACGCCGCGGCGGTGGTGGAGAAGCTCCGGCCCGCCCCGGCCGCCGACGATCCCCGCTGGGAGGCCGTGTACGAGTGGTCGGTCGACGGCGAGCGCGGCGCGGCGCCGCTGCGCGAGTTGCTCACCGAGATCGCCGGGGACGTGGTCGACTTCCTGGCCGCCGGCGAGCACCTGGCGATCCGCTACAACACCTTCTCCAACTTCATCTGGTTCGGCATCTCCGTGTGGAAGACGGTCTGCGAGCTGGAGCTGCTCGCCGCCCGGCTGCGGGGTCATGCGCCGACGAAGTGGCTCGACCCCCTCGAGGAGCACGTGCGCCTCGCCCAGGCGCTGCTGCTGCGCTTCCTCCAGGCCCACCTGGAGGACCCGGCCCAGATACGCCCCAAGGACTACTGGTACGGGCAGCGCTACAGCTATCTGACGCGCGACATGATCGACCTCACCCGCGGCCTCGTGCGCAACGCCGAGCGCCTGCGCGCCCGCTGCGGCAAGGAGCTGCCCGCCGTCGGGCTGCCGCCGCTGCTGGACGGGACCTCCTCGGGGAGGTGGCACGAGTATCCCCACGTGGGCCCGCGGGCGGAGTACTCGCGCCTGGCGCGGGCCCGGCGCCTGCTGAAGTGGGTGCGTCTCTTCCGCCGCACGGCCCGCGTCAAGAGGCGCCTCGACCGCTCCAGGCTGGCCGACGCCGAGCGCCACGCCGCCGCCTGGGAGGCGAACCTCGAGTGGGCCCGGGACAGCCTGGAGAACTTCGGGATCACCGTCTCGGTGACGATCGACCCCGACTTCGCCGACGTGGCCCGCGAGCTGGACCTGGGGCCGAAGGGCCGCAAGGTCGTGTTCTTCCCCACCCACCAGACCCTCCTCGACCACCCGGTCCTCTACCGGGCCCTGGAGTCGGAGGAGCTGCTGGCCGCCATGGGCTGGTCGGCGACCGTGCCCTGCTGCCTGCTGTCCCGGGGCCGGCTGCTGTCGCAGACGGCGGTGAAGGTGAAGGGCCGGGAGTTCTCCCTCATCGGGGTGAGCCCCGAGGAGACGGACCGCTTCGCCGAGGAGGTGGACGGCTACGTGGTGCTCTCCCGGGACGAGGGGGGCTCGCCGACGCGGCGTTTCGCCCGGGTCATCGAGGACCGGCCCGGCGTCGTCTACGGCGCCGGCACGACCTCGGCCTTCGACCTGCAGGTGCTGCCCATGCAGCACGCCCTCTTCGCCCACCTGCCCCAGGACGTGGTCTTCGTGCCCGTCGCCTTCCGCGGCATCCACGCCCTGTGGCCGAAGTGCCCCCGGGGCAACGTCAACCTCCGGCCCGGACACGTTGAGGTCTACGTGTCGCCGCCGGTGCCCGGCGAGACGACGCTGCTGCCGCGCCGGCGGGCCCTGCGCACGCAGCTGGAGCCGGCCACCCTGTTCCAGGCGATCCACATCGCCACCCTGCTCGATCCGGGAGAGGAGAGCTGATGCCCCTGACCTTCTACCTGTGGTTGCACTTGGCGGGCCTCGGCCTGATGCTGCTGGCCCTCGGCGGCATGGCCCTGATCGCCGGCGAGCGGAACCGCATGCTCGCCGCCGCCCACGGCGCCGGCCTGCTCCTGTCCCTGGTGAGCGGCTTCGGCCTGCTGGCCAAGGCCGGGATCCACTGGCCGTGGCCGGGGTGGGTCTGGGGCAAGATCCTGCTGTGGCTGGTGCTCGGCGCCGTCCCGGCGGCGATGCGGCGGATGCAGGGGCGGGCGGCCACCCTCTTCTGGGGCCTGTGGGCGCTGTTCCTGCTGAGCGCCTGGCTGGCGGTGCACAAGCCCTTCTGAGCGCCGGCTGGCGCCCTCGTCAGACCGGCAGCTCGACCCCGAAGCCGGGGCCGCCCGTCCAGCGCGCCCGCCCGCCGCGCAGCTCCCGCCCGCCGACCCACTCCATCCACGGGCGCCCGCTCTCGGCCAGGGGCTCCGGGTCGAGGGCGGCGACGGCGTGCAGCCCCCAGACCTCGGATCCGCGGTGGGGGCAGACGCGCACGCCGTGGTCCCGCGCCAGCCGGTAGATCTCCACGAGCTGGGTCAGCCCCCCGCACCAACAGACGTCGGGCTGGTAGATCCGGTGGCAGCCGCGGTCCATCAGCTCGGCGAAGGCCCGGGCCGTGAACTCGTGCTCGCCGCCGGCGATCGGCACCGGCGAGCGCTGCGTCAGCCAGGCGTAGCCGTCGAGGTCGTCGGAGGGCAGGGGCTCCTCGAGCCACACCAGGCCGAGATCGGCCACCTCCTCGCACAGGGCCAGCACGCGGGCGGGGTCGGACCAGCCCATGCCGGCGTCGGCCATGAGCTGGACCCCGCCGCCGGCGCGCTCGCGGGCGCGGCGCAGGAGGTCGGCGGTGTTCTCGTCCGGGCCGCCGGAGCCAGCGATCCCGCCGAGCTTCACGGCGCCAAAGCCGGCCCCCAGGGCCTCGGCGATGCCCTCGAAGCCGTCGGCCCCGTCGAGGCCGGTCGTGCTGTAGGCGGGGACCTCGGCGGCGGGGTCCTCGGCCAGCAGGGCGGCCACGGGCAGGCCCGCGGCCTTGCCGCGCAGGTCCCACAGGGCCAGATCGACGCCGCTGATCGCCATCAGGGCCAGGCCCTTGCGCCCGTAGGCCAGGGTCGACCGGTACATCGCCTCCCACAGGCCCTCCACGTCGGAGGCGTCGGCGCCGAGGAGCAGGGTCCGCAGCTCCTCGTGGATCACATGGATGCCGGCGGCGCCCCCGGCCCCCATGCCGTAGCCCACCATCCCGCCGGCCTCGACGGCCACCGAGAGCTGTCCCAGGCTGCCGCGCCAGTCCCGGGGGGCGCTGGCGGCCTCCGGTTGCGCGGCGCGTACGTCGGTGATTTTCATGCCTCCCTCCGCCATGACGATCGACGTCCTCCTCCTCGGCGGCCGGGGCCAGATCGGCTCCGGCCTGCGCATCTACCTGCCGCGCCTCGACCCCGCCTACCGGTGCACCTCCGTCGACCTGCCCGGGTCCCCGGACAAGGCCGCGGGGGCGGCGGCCCGGCAGGAGTTCGTCGACCTCGACATCGCCGCCGAGCCGGCCCGCGTGCGCGAGCTGATGGCCGGCCGCGACCTGGTCGTCTACCTGGCGCGCCAGGGGTCCCTGCCCGAGATGAACGCCATGACCGACCGCGTCTTCGAGTCGGTCCTGGCCCAGGAACCGGTGCCCCTGGTCATCGGCGCCAGCTCCGTCCACGCCTGCGACGGCGCCTACAGCGTCAGCGAGGGCCCCTGGTCAATATGGGCCGAGCGCCGCTTCGACGAGCTGGACCCGCCCCCGGAGCGCGTCTCGAGCCTCATCGACGCCTGCCCCACCAACGACTACGGCCGCGAGAAGGCCCACGTCGAGGGCTGGTGCCGGCGGCTGGCCGCCCTCGGCCACGGCGCCGTGGCCGCCCGCTGGGGCGGCGTCAACACCGCCAACGCCATGACCGCGGAGAAGGGCTACTTCGCCCTCTGGTGCCACCAGGAGGACGCGGCCCGGTTCGTCCACGCCTGCTACACCGCCTGGCGCGCCGGGACCCTGCGCAGCGGCGCCCACTACTTCGTGGTCTCGGACAACACCCGCAACATCTTCGACATCGACCTGCCCCGCCGCGAGATCGGCTACCGGCCGGTGCACGACGCCGAGGTATTCTACGGCGGGGGGTGAGGGGCGAGTCAAAGCTCCGGCCGACGAGAAAGTGGTGTCCCGCCATGGTTGGACGATCTCCTGGCAATAGATTGGGAATCTGTGAAGCCGGTCAACTCCGGTGGCGGCCATAGACCGACATTTGTCCCGGTGTGGACCCGGTTGTACTCTCGTAGGGTTGGCTCGCCAACGGAAGGGGAACAACCCGGATCCTCGCCCCCTTTTTCGGTTCGCTAGCCAAGAAAGTGAGATTTGGCATGGAGACACAACGCTACCAACTCCGCATCAGCGGCCTGAAGGAAGACGAAGGTCAGATCAAGATGACCACTCTTCAGCGGGTCTTGGAGGCCCTCCTCACAACAGCTGAAAGGACCACCCGCTTGCTTGCAACTGGCGCAGGTAGCGGGAGGGGGGCGAAACCTCGGTGGCTGGACGCCACCATTGATTTTACGGTAACAGGATTGAGGTCCGGATCGACCACTCTCGAGGTAGAGGCTCCCCAACTTGGTGAGACGGTCTACACGCAGTTCTCCCAAGAGGACTTCTGGAACAAGGTGCCCAGCTTGACGGAGACGGCGGTCGACCTGGCCGCTCAATCGATCAACGAGACCCAGACCGATGATCCAGTTGGAGACTACTTTGATAGTTCGGTTCTGGAAGCGATCCTCAAGTTCCGGAAAGCGGCTGGGGTGGACGGTGTCCGCTATGAGATGATCCCCCACGGGACAGCAGGGGGAAAATTCGCCTTGGACGACAGTTCTTCCGAATGCATCAAGGAGCGGTTGAGTGACATCCCGGCTCCAAGATCGTTCATAGTTAGTGGAAGACTCGACGAGATCAAACACGGGAACGGTCGCTTTCGCCTCTTGGTGAGTCCGAGGTCCGCACTCCATGGAAGGTTGGACACTGCATCATTGAGTGTAGAGGCTTTGCGTTCCCTGTGGGGGAAACAGACCAGCGTGGAGGGGATGGTGCACTTCAAGGCCAATGGCGAACCCCGCTTCATCGAGGCTCGCCGGATCAGTAGTCAGCTGGAAGGGGATAGCGTCTTCGAGGAGATGCCATCAGTTCAGACTCAGAAGTCGGATGACCTGTTTCCGGTGGATGGAAGGCAGTTTGGGGCCTTCGACCCCATTGAGCTTGCGGGAGCATGGCCCGGCAAGGAACCCATCGAGGAGCTCCTGGACCAGCTCGATTGAGTCATCTGTTCATGGCACGCTTCCTCCTCGACACCAACCTGCTGCTCGGCTTCACCCGGGAGGCACCATGGGCTATGCGGGCTCGCAGAGAGTTCAATCTCGGAGACCGGGAAACGATGGTCTTTACCTCTGCTATCTGCCGAGGAGAGATCCTCGCCCTTGCAGAGAAGAATGGTTGGGGTAGCACCAGACGAGCCCGCCTTGAGCAAGCTCTCAACGGGATCCCCACCCTGGACATCAACAGACCGAGGATTCTGGACGCGTACGCTCGGATTGACGCTTGGACCCATGGTAAGCCTGTGACTTCTCCGCGAAGTGCGCCGCCGCCCAAGCCGGCTGTGTCGATGAACCAAAATGATCTCTGGCTTGCTGCGACGGCTCACGCAAGCGGGGCGACACTCCTGTCCACAGATACAGACTTCGCACATCTGGACGGCATATGGCTGAGGTTCGTCTATGTAGATCAACAAGGGCTGAGTTGATCATCGAAGTCTCAGAAGACACGCTGCCGAACATGACGGCCGGGGGACTTGAAAGAGCCTGATTGACGAAGTTCGGTCACCTCCTTACCCTCGAATGACCATGACCACCCGTCAGAACGCCTTCACGCAGGACAATCCGACCAACTCGGGCGATAATAATCCGCCCGCCCCATCACGCGTGTTCTGACGACCCGCTCCAACTCCGATCCAGGAGATCCCGACCCGTCGCGAACACGCATCGCGGCGGGTTTTTTCGTGCCCATTCCGCAACCGGGAGACCGACTGACATGCATCCCTATCGCACGCACACATGCGGCGAGCTCCGCAGGCATCACGCGGGCCGGACCGTTCGCCTGAGCGGCTGGGTCCACCGCAGGAGGGACCACGGCGGCGTGCTCTTCCTGGACCTGCGCGACCACTACGGCATCACCCAGCTCGTGGTCTCTCCGGAGAGCGACTTCGCCGCCAATGCGGCCAGGGTCCCCCGCGAGTCGGTGATCCGCGCCGAGGGCGAGGTGCGCGAACGGTCTCCCGAGGCGGTCAACAGGGCCATGGAGACCGGAGAGGTGGAGATCGCCGTGGGCGGGCTGGAGGTGCTGTCCGCGGCCGAGCCGCTCCCCTTCCCGGTGGCGGAGGAGACCGAGACAGGGGAGGGCCTGCGGCTGTCCTATCGATTTCTGGACTTGCGTCGCGCCGGGCTGCATCGGCGGATCCAGCTCCGCTCGGAGGTGATCGCCAGCATCCGGCGGCGCATGACGGCGATGGGCTTCGCCGAGTTCCAGACCCCGGTGCTCACCAGCAGCTCGCCCGAGGGAGCGCGCGACTACCTCGTGCCGAGCCGCCTCTACCCCGGCCGCTTCTACGCCCTGCCCCAGTCGCCGCAGCAGTTCAAGCAGCTGCTGATGGTCTCCGGCTTCGACCGCTACTTCCAGATCGCGCCCTGCTTCCGCGACGAGGATGCCCGGGCCGACCGCTCCCCCGGGGAGCACTACCAGTGCGACCTGGAGATGGCCTTCGTCGAGCAGGAGGACGTCTTGGCCGTGGTCGAGGAGCTGTTCTCCGGTCTGTTCCGGGAGTTCACCGACTGGCAGGTGACCGCCCAGCCCTTCCCCCGTTTCTCCCATGCCGAGGCGATGCTGCGCTTCGGCACGGACAAGCCGGACCTGCGCTTCGGGCTCGAGATCCAGGACCTGTCACACATTTTCGCGGAATCCTCATTCAGAATGTTCCGGGGAATGGTCGAGAAAGGTGGGGTCGTGCGCGCCCTGTGCGTTCCCGGACTCGAGGCCCGGCCGCGCTCGCTCTTCGACGGTCTCGAGGCGTTCGTGAAGGACTCGGGCGGTCAGGGGCTGGCCTGGCTCATCAGCGGGGCTGAGCCCACGGGGTCGATCGCCGCGGCCCTGGAAGAGAGCACGATCCAACGCATCACCGAGGCGTGCTCGGCCGGCCCGGGGTCGGCGGTCTTCCTCATCGCGGGATCGCCGGAGGAGGCGCCGAACCTGGCGGGACGGCTGCGCCTGCATCTGGCGGACCGGCTCGACCTGCGCCGGGAGGGGTGCTACGAATTCTGCTGGATCGTCGACTTCCCGATGTACGAGTGGGACGAGGAACGGGACTGCGCCGCCTTCTCGCACAACCCCTTCTCCATGCCCCAGGGCGGGATGGAGGCCCTGGAGACGCGGCCACCCCTGGAGATCAAGGCGTACCAGTACGACATCGTCTGCAACGGCGTGGAGCTGTCGAGCGGCGCCATCCGCAACCACCGTCCGGACATCATGTACAAGGCCTTCGAGATCGCCGGGTACCCTCGCCAGGAGGTGGAGCGCCGGTTCGGGTGCATGATCCGCGCCCTGCACTACGGCGCTCCGCCCCACGGCGGCATCGCCCCGGGCATCGACCGCATCGTCATGCTCTTGGCGGACGAGCTGAACATCCGGGAGGTGATCGCCTTCCCCATGAACCAGCACGCCCAGGACCCGCTCATGGGGGCTCCGGGGGAGGTCTCCGCCGAGCAGCTCCGAGAGCTTCACCTGGCGGTGCGGGATTGACCGCCCCATCCCCCTTGCCACTGTTCCACACCCCCCTCGACCTTCGACCCCTCTCCCGCATGAACCGAGGAAGAAGGTGAGGGATGACCGAAGCCCGAAAGACCGTCAGGCTGTACGAAGCCCTGGAGCTGCGGGCCGAGTACGACGGCCGCATCAAGACCCTGCGCGACTGCCTGCCCGAGTCGCGCCAGAACCGGGGGCTGTTCTCCCGGGACAACGACTCCTCGCGCCGGCCGGCTCCCGGCTTCAGCCTCTCCGGGGCGCGGGACCAGCTGCGCGCCCTCGAGTTCAAGCGCCGCAAGCTGAACGCGGCGATCCAGCGGGCCAACTTCGAGCACCGCCTGGAGCACGAGGGGGATGACCTGAGCCTCACCGAGGCCCTGGAGACGCGCAAGGCGCTCAACGAGCGCCTCGGGGAGCTGCACACGCAGGTCGTCGACTCCGCGTACGAGCGCGTCCTCCACAAGGAGGAGCGGGACATCGTCGAGGAGAGCGAGCTGCCCTACGCCGACTGCCTCACCCGGCTGGACGAGGCGCGCGTCGAGTTCCGGCGGCTCAACCGGCGGATCCGGCGGCCTCCTTCGAAGTCGAGGTGGAGTTCGCCGACGAGCGGTAGCACCTCCGAACGGAAGAGACAGGGGAGCAAGCGCGACTGCGCCGGCGACGGCGCATAGCCCAGGAGCGGCGCGCACTGCGACGCGTGTCTCGGGGATGACAACCTACGGTCCGGCCAAGCCGCTCAACGACTCAGCGGCAGACCCCTGAGCACGGGCAGCCCCTCAGCGAAACAGCCACAGGGCTCCGCGTCTCTTCCGTTCAAAGTCCGCACAGAAAGTCCCAACACCCGGCCCGCTCCGTCCGTCGTCATGCAGGAGAGCCGGGGCCCGGATGGGGGGTCGCCGCGGCCCCGGCCGCACTCTTGCCATCGTTTGCAGGCCATCGCCCCGGGCCGCCTTGACACTGTTTCAGGGCTCCGGGCAGCTTCGATTCGTCCCGGCCAACAACCGTATCCTCAACCCGAAGGACGGCGATGCACCGACTCATCGCGGTGCTGGCCGCCGCGCTCCTCTTCGCAGGGGCCGTGGGCGCCGGCGCCGACGAACAGCACTCTCACACGGACACCAGCGATGCCCGCATGGAGGGCTGGATGGCCCATCCCCAGCGCACGGCCCGCGCCCTGCGGGCGGAGACGCCGCCGCGCCTCGACGGGGTCCTCGACGAGGAGGTCTGGCTGCGCGCCCCGGTTCACGAGGGGTTCACCCAGAGCGACCCGGACCAGGGCGAGCCGGCATCGCTGCGCACGACCTTCCAGGTGGCCTACGACGACGACGCCCTCTACATCGGCGGCATCTGCTACGACGATCCAGACAGCGTCACCGCCCGGCTGGCGCGGCGGGACGAGTGGCGCGAGCGCGACTTCTTCGAGGTCAGCCTCGACCCCCACCACGACCACCAGACGGGGGTCTGGTTCACCGTCGGGCCCTCGGGCTGGCTCGGGGACGGGATCCTCTACAACGACGAGGACTACGACGACGGCTGGGACAGCGTCGCCGAGGTGGCCACGGCGAGGCGCGCCGACGGCTGGAGCCTGGAGCTGAAGATCCCCTACCACGTCCTGCGCTTCGGCGAGCAGGAGACCTACACCTGGGGGATCAACGTCTTCCGCAAGGTCTCCCGCCGCGCCGAGTGGACGGCGTGGAGCTTCACGCCCCGGGGGGTCACCGGCTACGCCTCGCGCTTCGGACACCTGGAGGGGATCGAGGGCATCCGGCCGCACCGCAGCCTCGAGGTCCTGCCTTTCGCCCTCGGCCGCGGCACCCTGTCGCAGGGAGCCGCCGGCGATAACGACCTGTTCTCCTCGGCCGGCGTCGACCTGCGCTACGGCCTGTCGTCCAACATCTCCCTCAACGCCACCGTCAACCCGGACTTCGGCCAGGTCGAGGGCGACCCGGCGGTGCTCAACCTGGGGGTATTCGAGACCTTCCTCCGCGAGCGCCGGCCCTTCTTTCTGGAGGGCATCCAGATCTTCGAGTCGCCCGGGCCGTTCATCGTCAGCATCAACAAGCCCTCCACCCTGTTCCACTCGCGGCGCATCGGCCGGGCGCCCTCCCGCTTCGACCTGCCCGACGACAGCGACGAGGTCGAGCGGCCGGAAAACACCACGATCCTCGGCGCCGCCAAGATCTCGGGAAAGACCGCCGGGCGCACCGCCTTCGGCCTGCTCAACGCCGTCACCGGCCGCGAGCGGGCCCTCGTCGAACAGCGCCTCACCGTCGCCGAGACGGGCCTGGTCGACACGGTGCGCCGCCGCGTCGAGGTCGAGCCCCTCACCAACTACTTCATCGGCCGAGTGCAGCAGGATCTGCTCACCAGCTCCACCGCCGGGGCCCAGCTCACCGCGGTCAACGGCGCCGGCTTCGAGCCCGCCTACGTCGGGGCCGGGGACGTGCACCTCAGGTGGGGGGACAACGCCTACCGGCTCTACAGCCGCTTCGCCGCCAGCCTCGCCGGGCAGGAGGAGGAGCGGGGCAGCGGCTGGGAGGGGGCCCTCTACTTCCAGAAGTCGGGGGGCGCCTTCGGCGGTCAGGCCTACATGGACGCCAACTCGCCCGGCTTCGAGGCCAACGACCTGGGCTACATGCGGCGCAACGACCGCATTCAGGCCGGCGTCCACGTCTACCACGACAGGCTCGACCCCTGGTGGCTGGCCCGCCGCTCCGGGTTCAACCTCAATGCCTGGACCCACTGGAACTTCGACGGCGAGCGCATCTGGCGGGGCGTCAACTTCAACACCTGGAACAACCTCCACAACTACTGGGGGTTCTGGATGGGCGTCAGCCGCAACCTCGCCGCCGTCGACGACCTGGTCACCCGCGGCGGCCCCCCGATGGTCTCACCGGCCAGCACCTGGATCGGCATGAACGTGTGGGCCGACGACCGCAAGCCGGTGAGCGGCCGGCTCTGGTCGAACCTCAGGTGGGGCCGGGGCGGCGACAACCTGGGCACGTGGGTGGGGTTCAACCTCGAGTTGCGCCCCATGTCGCGGCTGTCCCTGGAGGTCGGGCCGGGCTACGGCTACGACCGCAACTTCGCCCAGTGGGTGGAGAGCAGCGACGACGACGGCGACGGCGAGGACGACCGCTTCGTCTTCGGCGAGCTGGAGAGCCGCGTCCTCGAGGTCGGCCTGCGCGGCGACTGGGCCTTCACGCCGGCCCTGAGCCTGCAGCTCTACCTGCAGCCCTTCGTGACCACCGGCGACTACGGCGCCATCAAGGAGCTGGCGAGGCCGCGCTCGTACGAGTTTCTCCCCTACGACGGCCTCGAGGAGAACCCCGACTTCCACCGCCGCGCCCTGCGATCCAACCTGGTCCTGCGCTGGGAGTACCGGCCCGGCAGCACCCTCTTCGCCGTCTGGCAGCAGAGCCGGGACCGCGACTTCGACGGGGTCCGCGACCCCCGGTTCCGGCCCGCCGGCGACCTGACCCGCGCCTTCGCCGACGACGGCGACAGCATCTTCCTGATCAAGCTCAACCGCTGGTTCGGGCTGTAGGCGGCTGACGAGAGCCGACTTAGCCATATCCTTGGCTAAGTCATGGCGAAAGGAGTCCAAGGATGTCGGCCGTCAACGTCCATGAAGCCAAGACCCAGCTCTCCCGCCTCCTGGCCCGGGCCGAGGCGGGCGAAGAGGTCGTGATCGCCCGCAACGGAGTACCGGTCGCTCGGCTCGTTCCCTGCGAGAGTCTTCCGGGAGTGCGGCGGTTCGGCGCGATGAAGGGCAAGTTCGTCGTCGACGACGGTTTCTTCGACCCCCTCCCGGAAGCGGAGCTGGCCGCCTGGGGATCCTGAGTCCCCGTGCGCGTTCTGCTCGACACCCATGCCTTCCTTTGGTGGCTGGCCGGCAGCGACAGCCTGTCCGGGGCCGCGCGCCGCGATCGGCGATCCGGAGAAGGACATCCTCGTGAGCGCCGCCTCCGCCTGGGAGATCGCCGTGAAGCATCGCCTGGGCAAGCTCCCCGGCGCCGAGGATGTGGCGCTCGACGTGGCCGGCTGCATCGCGGGCCAGGGGTTCCTGGAGCTGCCGATCACCGTACGAAACGGCGGGCGCGCCGGCCGCCTGCCGGGACCGCATCGCGACCCCTTCGACCGCATGCTGATCGCCCAGGCCCTCGCCCTCGACCTCCCCCTCGTGTCGCTGGAGACGCTCTTCGACCGGTATGGCGTGACCCGCATCTGGTAAGCCGACCGCGAGCAGGGTCGAATGGCGGAGGCTTCCGGGCTTCCTGCGCGAGCGACAGCCCGGAAGCTGAGCGATGCGTCGGCGTCAGTCCTCGAACCAGACGGGGCTGCTCCAGGCCATCTGGCCGTTGTCCTGGGTGACCCGCAGGTAGCAGCAGGACGGACCCTCGCCCGGGTCGATGAAGTAGCCATCCAAGGCGTAGAGCGCCGGGGGCAGGGCCCGGTGGGCGACGATCCAGGTGGGCAGCCCGTCCACCCGCCAGCCGCGGCGGCCCCGCAGCAGCTCGCCGATGGTGAAGCTCGCTTCGGACCGGCCGAGCTTGCCGGTGAGGGTGAAGTCGGTGGCCGTGGCCAGCAGGCTCTTGCCGGTGCGGCAGTCGAAGTCGAGCCGGACCCGCGTCTCCTCCGTCCCCTCCACCTCCACGCAGAGAGCGTCGTTGGTCCGCGGCGCCGTGGAGCCGTTGCGGGTGGTGAAGACCGAGCCCCGCGAGGTGTGGGACTGCCAGGCGCAGCCCGCCTCGTCCCGCTCGAGGACGGCCTTGCGGCGGACCTCGTCGAAGGGGTCGGAGCTGAAGCAGGGCACGACCCGCGACAGCCGTCCGCCCTCGACCCGCAGCCGCCCCTGCCAGTCGTAGACCTGGTACCCCTTCATCGGCCCCCAGCCCCACTCGAAGCGCAGCCGCCAGGCCCGCGGCTGCGCCGTCCGGGGCGCGCCGTAGTCCGCCGTCTCCAGGTGGACGGGGATGTTGTCGCGCACCACCTCCACGCTCCGGAGGATGTCCCAGCCCTCGACCCGGTAGTCGAGGCGGCGCTCGGCGGAACCGCTAACGACCTCGCCCATCCAGGCGTCGCCGGCGCGCAGGACCACCTCGATCCGGTCGCCGGTGACCGCCGTGGTCCGCCGCTTGCGCAGGGCCTCGAAGAGGGCGGCGCGGGTGTTCTCCTGCGCCCAGATCCCGGTCAGCCCCAGGCCGTAGCCCCCGGGATGGCCGTCGTGGTTGTCGGTGCCGGCGGTGAAGCCGAAGCGCCGGCCCAGGGCCAGTCCGTGCTGCACGGTGAACTCGTGGCCGGCGGGGCCGCCGCTGTGCCCCAGCATGGGATGGAGGCCGCCGTCGCGCTCGGAGGAGCCGTGCTCGGAGAAGATCTCCACCACCGGCGACAGGGATTCGTCGAAGCCCTCCCAGTCGACGCCGCGCTCGTAGGCGGTGTGGTGGGGCACCAGGATGGCCGGGCGGGTCCGGAAGTGGTCCTGCAGGTCGGCCAGGCTCCGAGCGCAGTACATGGACTCCATGTCGCCGGCACTGATCACGTGGAGGTGGCCCCAGGCCGAGGAGTGCCACTCGTAGGCGGGGAAGCAGGTGAACTCGCCCGGGCGGTCGTTGTCGCGGGCGGCCCGGCGGATGCGCTCCCAGTTGGCGACGACCACCGGGTAGCCGTTCGGGACTCCGCCGTCGGCGTGCAGCCCGTGGGGGGTGAAGGCGTAGAAGTCGAGGTGGGAACGGGCGATCTCGTAGCTGCGCTCGAGAGTGCCCTGGGCGTAGCCCAGCTCGTTGTGATTGTGCAGCTCACCCCAGTAGAGGTTCAGATCGGGCATCTCCTTCTCCTCTTGCGGTTCCGTGCCCTCGGGGCGACGTTCTGCGCCCCTCGACGTGGTGAATACAATGGTCTTTCTCGCTGGCTGCCTGTTCTTCCTCTCCGGCGCCGCCGCCCTCGCGTACGAGGTCGTGTGGGTGAAGCTCCTCACCCTCCAGTTCGGCAGCGCCGCGTGGTCGATCTCGACGGTGGTGGCCAGCTTCATGGCGGGCCTGGGGGCCGGAGGCGCCTGGGCCGGCCGCCGCGCCGACCGCGTCCGCAGGCCCCTGCGGGCCTACGCCCTCCTGGAGCTGGGCATCGCCGTCTACGGCGTCGTCTCGGTGCCCCTCCTGCGCAACATGGCGGGCATCCTCGATCCGCTCTACGGCCTCACCGACGGCTACTTCGCCCTCTACCTGCTGCTGCAGTTCCTCCTCTCCTTCGCCATGATGGCGGTGCCGACCTTCCTCATGGGCGCCTCCCTGCCCCTGCTCATCGTGGCGGTCACGGAGGAGGCGGCCTTCCGCCGCAGCGTGGCCCTCCTCTACGGAATCAACACCGTCGGGGCCGCGGTCGGCACCCTCGTGGCGGGGATGATCCTGATGCCCGTCCTCGGGATCTCCGACACGGTCTGGGTCGCCGTCGCCGCCGGCGTCCTGGTGGCGGCCGGGGGCTACCTCCTCGATCTGCGCATGGGCCCCCGGGAGGCCGCCGGGGAGGGTCCCGGGCCGGTGGCCGGGGCGGCCGGGACCCCGCGCATGCTGCTGGCCGCGGTGGCCATGGCCGGATGCCTGGGGCTGTTCTACCAGATCGCCTGGACGCGCCTGCTCATCCCGGTGGTGGGATCGTCGGTCTACGCCTTCACCATCATCCTCACGACGGTCCTCCTCGGCATCGGCGTCGGTTCCCTGCTGGCCGCCGTCCCCTCCTTCCGGGAGAGCTCCTGCTGGCGGGCGGTGGCCGTCACCGTGGGGGTGGGCTCGTGCTCGGCCCTGGCGGGGCTCTTCGCCGTGAACGAGCTGCCGGCGATGTTCACGGCCATGGCCCGGGGAACGGTCGACCGCACCTGGCTCCTCTTCCTCTCCCAGGGCGCCCTGGCGGCCTCCATCGTCCTCGTCCCCGCCTGCGCCATGGGGGCCGCCCTGCCCCTGGGCATCGCCGCCTGGCGGAACGAGGTCGGATCGAGAGGCTGGGCGGTGGGAGGCATGTACGCCGCCAACACCATCGGAGCGATCGCCGGCTCGGTGCTGGCGGGCTTCGTGCTGCTGCCGTGGCTCGGTGCGACGGAGGTGATCCGCCTCGGGGCCGTCCTCGGCATGGTGGTCACCGTCGTCCTCTTCCTGCTGGACCGCGCCGGCTCGCAACGGCAGCGGCTCGGCTGGGCGGGCGTCTTCGCCGCCATGGTCGCCGCCTTCGCCTTCACCCTGCCCCGGACCGACATCGTGAACCTCCAGCGCGGCGTCTTCCGCAGGCTCCAGGCGGACGAGGAGCGCGCGCCGACAGGGAGCTTCCTGCTCTACGCGCGGGAGGGGACCAACGCCACGGTCACCGTCTTCCGCTCGCGCAACTCCACGGTGCTCAAGGTCAACGGCAAGGCCGACGCCTCGACCGGTGAGGACATGGACTCCCAGTACCTGCTCGGGCATCTGCCCATGTTCCTCCATCCGCGGCCCGAGGAGGTCTGCATCATCGGCTACGGCAGCGGCGCCACGGTCTACGCCACGGCCGTGCACCCGCACGTGACGGGTGTCGACGTGGTCGAGATTGAGCAGGCGGTGCTCGATGCCTCCGGGTACTTCGACTCGGTCAACCACGACATCCTCGAAGACGACCGGGTGAGACTCTACACGGAGGACGGGCGCAACTTCCTCCGCCACCAACGGAAGACGTACGACGTCATCCTCTCCCAGCCTTCCAACCCCTGGATCGCGGGGATCAGCTCCCTCTTCACGACCGAGTACTACCGGGCCGCCTCGGAGCGCCTCGAGCCGGGCGGCTTCTTCTGCCAGTGGATGCAGGCCTACGAGACCTCCGCCGAGACGGTGGGCGTCGTGCTCCACACCCTGGCGGCGGAGTTCCCCTACGTGGCGGTCTTCAAGGTGAACGACGACCTCATCTGCGTCGCCTCCCACTCGCCCATCGAAGGCTCGGTGCGGCGCTACGCGGAGCTCTTCTCCCTGCCCGAGGTGCGCAGCTCACTGCGGCGGATCCGCATCGAGACGCCCTTCGACCTCTTCGCCACCGCCTTCCTGCGGTTCCCGGAGAACGCGGAGGCCTTCCGTTCGCCGATCCGCAACACCGACGACAACCTCTGGCTGGAGTACCGGGCCCCCATCGAGATGTACCGGGGGACGCAGGAGAGCGTCGTGTCCACTACGGGCACCGACTACCTGCTCATGCTCCAGCACCTGTTCCCCGAGATGGATCTCCGGCAGATCCTCCTCGGAGTCGGCCGGAGCATCGCGACCCGGCACTCCGTCATCTGGTATGTCCTCCCGGCCTGGCGGGAGATGTTTGCGGAGGATGAGCCGTTGGTCTCGCGGCTCGGGGAGCTGGCCGCCGCGGCCGAGGGGAGAAAGCGCGCCCTCGACGGTATCGAGGAGCGGGAGAAGGCGGCCTTGCGCCTGATCAAGGAGAAGCGCTTCGACGAGGCGATCCCCATCTTCGAGGCCGTCCTCGCCGTCGAGCCCGGGAAGGTCTCCGCCCACCGCATGCTCGGCTGGGCCCTGTCGAACACCGGCGACAGAAAGAGGGCGTGGCGGCACTACGTAATCGCCGTCCAGCTCAATCCCGACGATTTCGAGGCGCTCACGAACATGGGGGCCATGGTCCTCTCCCGCGGTCTGGCGGAGGGGACGGAGATGCTCGACCGGGCGCTGAAGGCCAACCCCCACCACTTCACCGCCTGGCGGGTCTACGTCGAGTACCTGGTCGACCAGAAGCGCTACGAGAAGGCCCGGGAGATGCTGCGCCGGGCCGGGGAATCGATCGACGGGGACAAGCTCCAGGCCCTCCGGAGCAAGATCCCCGGCTGAGGCTCCCGCGCGCCCCTCGATCCGCGGGCGATCCGGCCGAAGCTCAGTTGTCCTCCACCGAGCCGTCCTCGTAGCGCAGCTCCGGGCGCAGCAGCGGCACGTAGGGGTGGGCCCGGGCCACCTCCTCGTTCAGCTCAAGCCCGAGGCCGGGGGTGTCGGGCAGGGTCACGAAGCCGTCCTTCACCTGGAACCGGTGCCCGTAGAACAGGTCGTCCCTCCAGTCGGTCTTCTCCCTGGAGGAGTCGGCCTCGTAGCCCGACATCTCCTGGATGACGCTGTTCGGGCAGTTCAGGCCCACGTGGATCTCGGCGGCGATGCCGACCCGGCTGTAGGTGATGTGGGGGGAGACCTGGATGTACTGGGCCTCGGCCATGGCGGCGATCTTCTTGAACTCCGAGATGCCGCCGCAGTGGACGATGTCGGGGTTGAGGTAGCTCACCAGGCGTCTGGCGATGATGTCCTGGAAGCCCCACTTGGTGAAGTTGCGCTCGCCCATGCACAGGGGCACGGTGGTGCGCTCGCTCAGCCACTGGAGGGCGTCGTTCGATCCCTCCACCTGGATCGGCTCCTCCACCCAGAAGGGGCGGTAGGGCTCGATCGCCTTGCAGTACTCCAGGGCCATGGTCGGCGTCAGGCGGCCGTGGGCGTCGATGAGGATGTCGAAGTCGTCGCCGCCCTCGATCCGCATCTCCTCCATCAGGGCGGCGGCCCGCTTCAGGTCCCAGGGCATGGGCACGGTGAGGGGGTCGTCGACCTTGGTCACGGGCGGCCCCGTCTTGATGGCGTTGCAGCCCATGCTGCGGGCGCGCTGCACCCCCTTGCTGCCGCTGCCGCCGGCGTAGATGCGGACCTTCTCCCGCGCCGCGCCCCCGAGGAGCTTGTAGATCGGCAGGCCCGCCACCTTCCCGAGGATGTCCCACAGGGCGATGTCGATGGCGCTCAGGGCGGTGCTGAAGAGGACCCCCACGTGCCACCGGTTCCAGCGGTAGAGCCCCTGCCACAGGTACTCGATGTCGGTGGGGTTCTTGCCGATGAGGTGGCCCTCGAAGTCCCGGATGCACTGGGCGATGGTCCCCGCCTTGTTGTCGCTGATCGAGCCTTCGCCCAGGCCGGTGATCCCCTCGTTGGTGTGGATCTTCACGAAGCAGCCGTTGCCCTCCACGAGGAAGGTCTCCAGGCCGGTGATCCTCAGGGCCGGGTAGTCCGCGCTCATCACACCTTCTCCTCCCGCCCGGACAGGGCGGAACGGTAGGCCGCGTCGAGGACCTCGACGCCGCGCATGGCCGCCTCCCCCGGGGCGTGGTTGATCTCCGTGCGGCCGGCGACCAGGTCGACGAAGTTGGCCGGCGGCCCCGAGCACTCGTAGGCCCCCGCGCCGGGATCGAGGTCGAGGGACTCGCCCGCGCCGTCCTGGCGCACCAGCTCCATGCGGGCCCGCTCGCAGTCGAGGAGCAGCATGCCCTCGTCGCCGAAGATCCGCAGGTCGACCTGGAAGCCGTGGCCCGCGGGCACGTTGCCGGCCCCCGAGAGGCTGCCCACGGCCCCGCCGTCGAAGCGCACGGTCATGGCGTCGTAGAGCTCGACCCGGGCGCCGGGCCCGGACATGACCGCGAAGACCGAGGCCGCCCGCAGGCCGGTGAGCCAGAACAGCAGACCGGACGAGTGGGAGATCTGGGCGTGGCCGTAGCCTCCCTCGGCGCGGGCGGGGTCGGCCCAGGTCGACGGGTCCGGCCCGAAGAGGCCGGACTCGGAGCCGCCGCTCTCCTCGTCGAGGTCGGCCTCGTCCCCGGAGAGGAGGGGGCGGATCGGCGAGGCCATGTGGCAGAGGACGTACTCCACGGCGCCGACGCCGCCCCCTTCCATCAGCTCCCGGGCCCGCTGCACGAAGGGCTTGTAGTGCCATCCGTAGGGGACCAGGAGGTGGAGGCCCTTCTCCCCGGCGCGCTCGACCAGCTGGCGGGCGTGGGCGGCGCGGGTCGTCATCGGCTTCTCGCACATCACGTGCAGGCCGGCGTCGAGGGCGGCCAGGGCGTGCTCGTGGTGCAGGGGGTGGGGCGAGGCCACGACCACTCCGTCGAGCTCGCAGTTGGCCAGCAGGTCGCGGTAGTCCTCGGTAGCGTAGGCGAAGCCGAATCGCTCCTGCACCTGCCGCAACTCCCGGGCGCCGAGGCGGCAGACGCCGGCGAGGTCCACGTCGTCCCGGGCCGCCAGGATCGGCAGGTGGTTGCTGGTGGCCCACCAGCCGGCGCCGATGAAGCCGATTCTCACCTTCTGAGTCATGGGGTTCCTCCCGTTTCGGGCGACAATCTATCCCGGGCCGGGAGGCGGTCCAATGGGGAGCATCGGCGCTTGCCCCCGCCGGGCGGGGAGGACAGCTTTGCCCGCCCCTTGAGAGCCAGGTTCGTTCGACAAGGAGGTATCCCGGTGAGAGCCACGGTCAAGCTGGACACCGACCGCCGCATCGGCGAGATCGACCGCCGCCTCTTCGGCGGATTCCTGGAACATCTCGGCCGCGCCGTCTACGGCGGCGTCTACGATCCCGGGAACCCCTTGAGCGACGCTCACGGCTTCCGCACCGACGTGGCCGAGTCGATGCGGGGGCTGGACATGCCCTGCGTCCGCTATCCCGGCGGCAACTTCGTGAGCAACTACGACTGGCGCGACGGCGTGGGGCCGCCGGAGAAGCGACCCTCGAGGCCCGACTTCGCGTGGAAGAGCATCGAGCCCAACACCTTCGGGGTGGACGAGTTCGTCCGCTGGTGCCGGGAGATCGGCACCGAGCCGATGATGGCCGTCAACCTCGGGACCCTGGGACCTCGCGAGGCGGCCGACCTCGTGGAGTACTGCAACCTTCCGGGCGGCACCCACTGGTCCGACGCGAGGCGGGCCAACGGCGGCGCTGATCCGCACGGGGTGAAGCTCTGGTGCCTGGGCAACGAGATGGACGGCCCCTGGCAGGCGGGCCACTGCCCGGCGCCCGAGTACGGCCGCAAGGCGAGGCAGGCGGCCCGGCTCATGCGCGGGATCGACCCCTCGATCGAGCTGGTCCTGTGCGGATCGTCAGGGCGCGGCATGGCCACCTACATGGAGTGGGACCGCACGGTGCTGGAGCACTGCTGGGACGAGGTGGAGTACATCTCCGCCCACCGATACAGCGGCAACCGCGAGGACGACACGGCCTGGTTCCTGGCCGAGGGTGTGGAGATCGACCGCATCCTGGACGACTACGCCGGGCTGCTGGCCTACGTGCGCGGAGTGAAGAAGAGCGACAGGCGGGTCCATGTCGCCTTCGACGAGTGGAACGTCTGGTACAAGAACCACCAGACCGACGGCGGCTGGACCGTGGGGCCCGGCCTGCTGGAGGAGGTCTACAACCTCGAGGACGCCCTGGTCTGCGCCCAGTACCTCAACAGCTTCCTGCGCCACGCCGATGTCGTCCGCATCGCCTGCCTCGCCCAGATCGTCAACGTCATCGCCCCCGTGCTGACGCGGCCCGACGGGCTCCTCGTGCAGAGCATCTACCATCCGCTGCGGATGTTCTCCCGCCACGCGAAGGGCGTCTCCCTGGCGCCCGTCGTCGACGGACCCACGTACGAGGCTGGATCCCGGGGCGAGGTCCCCGTCCTGGACGTCTCCGCCAGCCACGACGAGGAGACCGGCGCCGTCAGCCTCTTCCTGGTGAACCGGGGGACCTCGGGGAACCTGGAGGTGGAGGTCTCCTTCGGCGGGCGCAGGGCGGGGACCGCCGTCGAGGTGGAGGTCCTCAGCGGCGACGACCCGAAAGCGCACAACTCCTGGGAGAGGCCGGACGCGGTCGCGCCCGTCGGGGGAAGCGCCGCCCGGGGCGACGACGGGAAGCTGCGGGTGCGGGCGCCGGCCCTCGGGCTCACGGTGGTCCGGGCGCGGCTGGAGCGGCAGCCCTAGACACCGTATGCTGAAAGCCATTCTTTGGGACAACGACGGCGTTCTGGTCGACACCGAAGGCCTGTACTTCCAGGCCTGCCGCGAGACCTTGGAACGCCTCGGACTCCGCCTCAGCGAAGCCCGCTTCATCGATCTCTTCCTCAAGGCCAGCGAAGGCCTTGCCACGATCGCCGCCGAACACGGCATGGACGAGCAGGCGCTGGAGCCCGCCCGCATCTGGCGCAACGCCCGCTACACCGAACTCCTGCGCGCCGGCGTACCCGTCATCGACGGCGCCCGCGAGGTCCTGCGGCAGCTCCACGGCACGGTGCGCATGGGCATTGTCACCAGTTCGCGGCGGGAGCACTTTGAGATCATCCACGCCGCCACCGGCCTGCTGGCCTGCATCGATTTCACGCTCGTGCGCGAAGACTACCGGCATTCCAAGCCCGACCCCGAGCCCTACCTCACGGCCATGCGGCAGAACGGCCTTGGCGCCAGCGAATGTGTCGCTATCGAAGACTCTGACCGGGGGCTGCGCGCCGCACTGGCGGCCGGGCTGCGCTGCATCGTCATTCCGCAGGGCCTGACGCGCGGCCTGGACTTCACCGGCGCGCTGCGGCAACTGACCGATATCCGTGAGGTCCCACCGCTGATCCATGAACTGATGTCAAGCTAGTACAGTTTCTCTGGGTGCAGTCCAGGTCAGGTAGCTGAACTCATCTCTCCTCGGCCAGGCGGCGCCGCCTGGTCGCCACCGACATCCTCCAGGCTCGCCGGTAGTCTCATCGTGCGCGGCGTCAGAACAGCAGACTCACCCCCAGCCGCACATTGCGGGGATTTCCCGGGGTGAAGTGGATCTCCGAAGCAGGTTCCTCTTCGTCCCGCAGGCGCGATTCCGTGTCGAACTGGGCCTCGTTCCACACCGTGTCAAGCACGTTCTCAACGGCCAGGTTGAGCCGCCAGGCCCCTCGCTGAAAGGCACCGCCGAGATCGACGACAGTATAGCCCTCGGCCGTGACGCTGCCGTCCTCGTTGGCGGGCCGGTCGCCGATATGGCGGTAGCGCAAGCTGCCTGCCAGGCCATCGGGGTGACGCCAGGTCAGGCCACCCGTAGAGTTCCTGTTGGGGGCCAGCGGAATCTTGTCGTCACCATCGGGTTCGTCCACCGCCTGACCTCGTGAGAGATTGAGGTCGGTATCAGCCCACAGCCAGGAGTAGAGTTGGAGACGGGCCTCCAGATCCAGCCCCGTCCGCCGGGTCTTGCCGCTGGCTTCGGTGGTGCCGGCATCGCCGACAAAGACGAACTCGCTCTCCAGGTCCATCCACCACAGGGCCGCCCCCAGACTCAACCGGTCGAACAAGCGGGTCCGCAGACCGGTTTCCGCCCCTACGGCCCGGGGTAGAGTCCCTTCCTCGAGGTGTCCCGGATCGATGTTCCGCTCGGCCAGCTCGGAGGCCACATCGGCCTCGGTGCGCCCATCGCGCCGCATGGCCCCGACGGATCTGCGAGGCCCGGGCGTCGATGACGTTGTTGCGGGCGTCGTTGGAGTGGAAACCAGTGCCGAAATTGGTGAAGAGGTCCAAGGCGTGGACGGGGCTGTACACCAGGGACGCCTTCGGGCTGAGTATGGAGGCCTGGGCAAAGCCCGAGGCGTGAGGCAAGTCGGTGGAGTGCCCTTCGAGACGGTCGTCGACATTGAAGGTGAAGTAATCGCCGCGCAGCCCCAGCACCAGTTGCAGGCGCGGGGTGAGAGCGATCTCCTCCTGGGCCCACAGGAACAGGTTGCGCTCCACCACATCGGCCTCGACCAGGGGTGCGAGGCGTTGGCGGTCGGGGCTTCTCCACAGACCCACGGATGCATTGTCGGCACGCAGGCCGCCCCCCATCGTGGTTTGGGCCAGGTGTGAGCCCCAGTAGTGGTGGAAGGTATAGGCGCTGTTGATTCCAGCGACTCGGCGGACATCGGTCTGCTCTATGGTGTCGCCGCGGTCGGGATCCTCGAGGAAGAAGGTGAAATTGGAGAACAGTTTGAACTCGTAGTTGGCCAGGTAGGCCTGCAGGTCGAAGACGTCGGCGTCCTTTCCCTGGGCGTGGAAGTTGACCTGGACATCCTGGCGGCCCGTGGTGCCGCCCTCCAGATCGTCAATCGCCCCCCAGCGGTCGATGAGGCCCTGCTCGATGGCCCGCTGGGGGATCTGCCCGGAGGCGTCCCAGGCCGAACTGAAACCGCTGGTGGTCAGGGTGAAGGTGGATCGGTCGGAGAGACGAGTGTGGTACTTGCCGAAGAGATTGAGTCGCTCCAGGCCCTGAGGCTGCCTGACCGGGCCGTCGGTGCGGTAGTACTTGCCAGCGAAATAGGCGCTCTGCTCGGGACCGGCCAGCGGGATCTGGTAGAGCATGGTGTACTGGGCCGTGTTGAAACCACCCCCTTCGAGGTGGATGGCATTGTTGTCGAGACGGTCGCGGGTGTGATAGGCGATGGCCCCGGCGGTGGCCAGATTGCCGAACTCGGCGAAGTACGGCCCCTTCTTGACGTCCAGGCTCTCGACCACTTCGGGAATGAGGAAGTGCATGTCGGCGTAGCCTTGCCCATGGCCGTGGGAGACCATGTTCACGGGTACCCCATCCACCGAGATGGCCACATCGGTGCCGTGGTCGGCGTCAAAGCCGCGCAGGAAGATCTGTTCGGCCTTGCCGCCGCCGGCGTGCTGGGCAATGATGAGGCCCGGCATCAGCTGCAGCATCTGGTGGGCCGTGCGATTGGGGCGGATGTGCAGATCGAACTGACGCACGGCCCGGGAGGAGGCCGCCGACAAGGCCCGTTCGCCGTGGATCAGCATTTCGCCCATGTGCAAGGGGCTGGGGGTCAGGGCGACGACCAGGCGAGCCTTCCCTTCAGGGGCCACCCGCACGGTATCGGTGAAAGCAGAGTAGCCGATCTGACTGATTTCCACCTGGTAGGCCCCCGGTGGCACTATGGGCAACAGGAACTGACCGTTCATGTCCGTGGAGGCCCCCAGCAGGGTACCCACGAGACGAATAGTGGCTCCGATCAAGGGCTCGCCGGTAGCCTCGTCGGTTACCTCCCCACTGAGGCTGGCCTCCGGCTGGGCGGTGAGAGGACGGGCGACCGCCAGGGCCGCCAGAATCGACACACAGACCACCTTGCGCATGTATCATCGCTCCTTGTGGGTTCAGGCCGGGTGATGTTCAGGGGCCGATCCTCGGACGACAAATGTAGGCCGGCGGCAACCCTTCGGGGCGAAGGAGACCGCCGGTCCTTCAGAAGAACACCTTGTGCAGCAGGCGCAGGTTGCGGCCCGGCTCGGGCAGGATCTCCTTGACGCGGTTGAGGTGGTTGCGGTAGACCGCGTCGGTGGCGTTCTCCAGGGTCAGGGTGAGGGTGTGCAGGCGCCCTCCCCAGTGCACGTGGTGCTCGCCGGAGAGGTCGAGGACCGCGTAGCCCTCGGTGGGCCCCTCGAACTCCCCGGGCCGGTCCTGGTCGGCGGCCAGGCGCAGGGCGGCCGCCGCCTTCAGGGCTTCGGACGGCTCCCAGCTGAGGGTGACCCGGCCCTGCAGGGGGGGCAGGCGCGGCAGGGGCTCGTCGTCGAGGTCGGTGAGGCGGCCCTGCACGTAGCCGAGGGTTCCGGCCGCCTTCCAGGCGCGTGCCAGGTACCAGTCGAAGGCCGCCTCGACGCCGTGCATGAGGACCGACTCCCCCACCATTCGGTAGAGGAAGAGATCCGCCCGGCGCAGGCTGCGCTCGCCCGTGTTCTTGGGGAAGATGTAGCCGTCGATGGCGTTGCGGAAGAAGGCCAGGTGGATCTGGCCGCCCTGGCGCCGGTACTCGGCGAAGACCTCCACCCCCCGGCCGCGCTCGCTGTCCAGAGATGCGTTGCCCACCTCGTAGGAATAGGCGGCCAGGTGGGGCCCCTCGGAGAACAGCTCCTCGATGCCGGGGGCCCGGAAGGTGCGCATCAGGGTCGAGCCCAGGGTCAGGCTCGGGGTGGCCCGGTAATGGCTGGACAGGCCGGCGGAGAAGCCGGCGAAGTCGCGGCTCCGGATGGGGCCCACCGTGCGGGAGACGCGCTCTTCCCGGGGCTCGACGCGGCGGGCGTCGAAGCGCAGGGCGGCGTTGGCGGACCAGGGACCGGCCTCCGTCTCCTGGTAGGTGTAGAGGGCCCCGGCGTACTCCTCGGAGGCGGGGGTGAAGTTGAGTCCGGCCGCCGCGTAGTTCCGGTACTCGTACCACACGCCGGCGGCGCCGTCGGTCACGGGCCCCATGGGCTCGAGGTGGGCCAGGGCTCCGACGTGGTGGGACAGAAGCCCGAACTCTATGCCGAGGGAACCGTCGGCCTCGAACTCCCCGTGCTGGTAGCGCGAGAAGGAGTGGTGCAGCTCCAGGCGCTGGAGCCAGTCCGGCCCGGTGAGGATCTCGCCGCGCCCTTCGAGGTGCTGGCGCTGCAGCTCGATGGAGATGCCATGAGGGTGGCCGCCCTCGGGGTCCGGGGGGATGCCGTAGTCGGAGTCGTAGAGGCTGCCGGAGACGCCCGCGTGCCCCCAGGGCCCCACCAGCCCCACGCCGACCGAGGTGTTGCCCGTGCGGATCTCGGTGTTGGGCAGCTCCCCGCGCGGGGTGCCGATGGCTTCGACGTCGCGCAGACTGCCGTCGGCCCGCACCGCCAGGGGCCCGAGAGCATGCTCCAGGGCCAGGCCGCCGGCCAGGCCCCGGTTGACGCTCTCCCCCTGCCAGGTGAAGGAACCTCTCAGGCCGGCGGGCAGCTCGGAGGGCACGTAGCCCCGGACCACGTTGACCACCCCGGCCAGGGCATTGGAGCCGTGGAGCAGGGTCCGGGGTCCGCGCACGACCTCGATGCGCTCGGTGGTCATCGGCTCGATGGCCACCGCGTGGTCCGAGCAGGTGGCCGAGAGATCGCCGGTGCGCTCCCCGTCCTCGAGCACCAGCAGGCGGTCGCCTCCCAGGCCGCGCAGCACCGGCCGCGCCGGCGCCGGCCCCATGGAGCGATGGGCGATGCCCGGCTCGTAGTCGATGGTCTCGGCGATGGTGCGGCTCAGGTTCTGGCGCAGCTTGCTGCTGCTGAAGACCACCTCCGGTTCCTGGAGCGGGGAGAGTTGGACCCGTTCGCCCTCGATGACCACGGCTCTCACGGCGATCGTCTCGTGGCCGATCTGCAGATCGACGTGGGTCGTGTCGCTGGCGCTCACCTCGACCTCGAAGCGGGCCTCGTGGTAGCCCATGCGCAGGCTGCGCAGGACATGGACGCCGGGGGGTACGTTGGCGAAGAAGAAGTAGCCGGCGGCGTCGCTGGTCTGCGCCCGGTCGAGGCCCTCGAGGACCACGGTGGTCCAGCCCACGGCCTGGCCGCTCTCGTTGTCGACCACGTGGCCGGCCAGGGCGCCGGTCTGGCCGTGGACGGGTGCCGCGGCCAGACCCAGGAGAAGGAAGAGGAGGGCGGTACTGGGGGTGACTTTTCCGAGCATTCCTGTGTTCTCCGTTGAGTTGAGGAAAGGGGATACCGGCCCGCCCCGCTGGACGGTCTGATCCCCGAGGTACGGCAGGAGAACGCATCCGCACCCGGCCGGCGCACGGCCGGAGAGGGACTTCAGTCGATCAGGTGCGGATGCTCAGGAAGGGGGTGGCGCGCGGCTGCGCCGGGTGGTCAGGCGGACGGTGCAGGGCTGGACGGCCCTGGGACGCGGGAGCGGGGGGTCGCGGTGGGCCGGCGTCAGGAGCACCAGGCCGGGCACGACCAGGACGGCGAGGGAGAGGGCGGAGACGACGGCCGATATGGGGCAATCCTCGGCCTCCAGTGGCCCGCAGTCGTCCAGGTGGTGCAGCAGGGGCAGCAACAGGGACAGGGCGAGCACGAGGGCGGCGAAGGCCATGATGCCGCCGCTCCAGCCGTACCGGCGGTACTCGAGAAGTCTCCCTGCCATCGTCGATCCGTTGCGCATCGACATCAATCTAGGCATACAGGTCCAGGAGCGCCCACGAGCCGGCCGCCCGCGGGACCCGCCGGCCGGCCGGCCCGGCATCCGGCCTGGGCGGCACGATGCGCTCGCGGGCCGGTCCGGGGCGCTGTCCGTCATCGATCGGGGGCGAGCGCCCCCCAGAGAAACCGGAACGCCAGCGTCCACATGTAGGCCCGCTGGGCGTTGTCCGCCGCCCCCGCGTGTCCGCCTTCCACGTTCTCGTAGTAGAGGACGCCGTGGCCCATCTCCCGCATCCTGGCAACCATCTTGCGGGCATGTCCCGGGTGGACGCGGTCGTCCCGGGTGGAGGTCGTGACGAGGAGCCTGGGGTAGTCCACCTCCCTGGAGAGGTTGTGGTAGGGCGAGAAGCCCTCGATGAAGGCCCACTCGTCGGGATCGTCGGGGTCGCCGTACTCCGCCATCCAGCTGGCCCCGGCCAGCAGTTCGTGGTAGCGGCGCATGTCGAACAACGGTACCTGCGCGACGATGGCGCCGAACAGGTCGGGGCGCATGGTGAGCATGTTGCCCACCAGGAGCCCGCCGTTGCTGCCGCCCATGGCTCCGAGTTGCTCCGGCGTGGTGACGCCTCGGCGAACCAGGTCCTCGGCAACCGCGATGAAGTCCTCACAGGCCCGCGGACGGTCCGCCTTGAGGGCGGCCTGGTGCCACTCGGGTCCGAACTCGCCGCCGCCCCGGATGTTCGCCACCACGTAGACCCCGCCCTCCTCCAGCCACGCTGCGCCGATCCCTGCCGAATACCCGGGAAGCAGGGGAATCCGGAAACCGCCGTAGCCGTAGAGCAGTGTCGGCCGCGGTTCGTTGGTGCCGTCTCGGGAGACCTGGAAATAGGGAATCCGGGTCCCGTCGGCGGACGCGGTCCAATGCTGCGCCACGGACAGGCCGTCGGCGTCGAACTTGCCCGGTGCGCGCTTCAGCACGACGGGGTCCTCACCCACCGACGCGAGGGACAGGATGGACGGGGTCAGGTAGTCGGTGGTCTTGAGGAAGAATCGGTCGTCCCCGTCGGGGTCCACGGCGTCGGCGTCGAGGGTCTGGAAGCCGGCGGGATCGATGCCCTGAAGGGGGGTGGTGGTCCAGCCTTCGGGACCGGGTGTGGCGACTTCGATGCGGTTGCGGACGTTGTCCAGGATGTTGATCAGAACGTGGTTGCGGGTCAGGGAGTAGCCGGCGAGGGCGGTGCCTTCACCCGGTTCGAAGAGGACCGAGAAGCCCCGTTCGCCGGCGAGGAAGCGATCCAGCTCGAGGGCGATCAGGCTCCCCGTGGCAAAGGTGGACCCTTCGGTAGCCCAGTCGCTGCGCGTCGTCACGTAGAGCCAGCCGCGGTGCACCGCGTAGCCCGCGTCGGAAGGGATCTCGAGCGGTACGAGCTCCTCGCCGCGGCGAATGAAGTGGTCGCTGTTGTAGAAGTCGCGCCCCCGGTACACGAACTGCATCTCGAAACCCGGGGACAGCTCGGCGTAGGCGCCCACCGATACATCCGCCGATTCCCCTTCGAAGACGGTGGCGGCCTCCTCGAGGGCCTGACCGCGCCGCCACAGTTTGACGATCCGGGGATAGCCGGAGTCGGTCATGGTGCCGGGGCCGAAATCGGTGGCGACGAAGATCTCGTCGGGGCCGGCCCAGGCGACGGTGCCCTTGGACTCGGGCAGCGAGAAGCCGTCTTCCACGAACGCCCTGGCCACGAGGTCGAACTCCCGGACCACGACGGCGTCGGCGCCGCCCCGGGACAGACGCAGCAGGCAGCGGTCGTAGGTCGGAACCAGGATGGAAACACCCCCGTAGACCCAGTTCTCGCCCTCGTCGCGTCCCAGGGCGTCGATGTCGAGGACGACCTCCCAGTCGGGGCTCGGCTTCCTGTACTCCTCGAGCGTCGTGCGCCGCCACAGGCCGCGGGGGTTGGCCTCATCCTGCCAGAAGTTGTAGCACCAGTCGCCGGCCTTGTACACGTAGGGGATGCGATCGTCGGCATCGAAGATCCCCAGGAGACGCCGCTGCAGCGGATCGAAGGCCGGGTCTTCGGCAAAGGCGTCCCGGACCTCATCGTTCCATTCCCCGACCCACGCCAGCGCCTCGTCGCCGCCGACATCTTCCAGCCAGAGGTAGGGATCCTCTTCAGTCGACCAGCCCGGCAGCGCCACGGCCACTCCCATGCTCGCCAGTAGTCTCAACATGCTCTGCATCTGAGATCCCCGTCGCAGGGTCCAGGCTATACACACCCAGGGTACTCCCGTCCCCGGATCAGGGGCCAACCGTTGACAGGCTCCGGTCCGACAAGGCAACCGCGCTGTTTCAGGCTCTCGGTCTCTTCGGGTGTGCCGATGTAACGCGTGTCCGAGGAGACGTAGTGAATCGACCAGCCTCGCCGCCGGTAGGGTGTTGTATTCGGGCCGCTGCAATGGAGCGCCAGGCTATGGTGGAAGGTCGCATCTCCCGCCTTCAGTGGCACAGCGACCTCCTGGGCGAGCACATCCTCTGTCAGCATGTAGGGGAGGTGATCCCAGTTGACGAGGCCGAAGTTGTGGCTGCCCGGGATGAAGCGCACGCAACCGTTCTCGGCCGTCGCATCGTCGAGCAGAATCTGGCATGTGACCTGGAAGTTGCTCGCGAAGAAAGCCCAGAACACGGAATCCTGATGATAGCGATTCGCTGGCGCGTACGGCGGCTTCGCAAAGACCTGGTCGTAGTAGAGCTTGATATCGGGCCCCATGAGGGACTCGATGATGTCGACGATTCCGGGACTCCGGACAACCGCCTCAAAAGCTGAATCGTAGTACGAAGGCAGGTTGAGATGGCGTATCGTATCCAAGGGGTCCTCAACCGGTGTGCGTCTCTCGTCGCCGGTCACTTCCCCCCTTGGATAGACCTGGGTGCCCCGTCGGTCATGTCGACTCCCGTGAGGTGTAGGCGGCTCGGCCGCTTGAGCGGCTCCGGGAGTGTGGTGAGAGATGTTGCCTTCCGGATAGTCGGGGACGCGGCCGAGGGCGAGGTCGGCGTAGTGGTTGTGCAGCGTCTCGAGTTCATGCGGGGTGAGAAGCTCCTTGACGGCGATGTAGCCGTCCTCGAAGAAGCGGGTCTTCTGTTCCTGAGTCAGGGCCATGGATACCTCCGAATCACCTGGGGCTCGGCAACCGGCTTGGCTGGTCCCATCCGACCACGTGTCGATGCGGATACCGTCGTCGAACCAGTCGTCAGCCCAACCATCCCGCCGAGGGGGATCAGGTCCAGTTCACGAAGACAAGGTTTTCCAGGTCGTCGACGACGATTTCGACGGTGGAGGAGTCCACAGGTTCGAATCCTTCAAAGTCGTAGTCGGGAATCTCCACCCCCCTCCCTGCGCTGTATCCCGGTTCGAACTCCTCGGCCCATGGGATGCCGTTGACATTATCCCCGGTGGAGAAGATCACGCAGTGCCGGGTCGCCCCTCCGAGGATGTCCCCGTAGTCGTAGTCTTCGGGAAGGATTCCCGGCTCTTCCATCCCGGTCGCCGAGGGTTTGACAATCAGGAGTACGGCGACCCCCAAGTCACCGTTCAGCGCCTCGGGGGGCGGGTCTTCGGAGAGGACCAGCTCGAAGGTCAGGTCCTCGGTGTTGACGGTTCCTTCACCGAAGAAATAGTTGTAGTCCTCGCCCGTAACCACGCCCCACCAGGCCACGACTCTCGCCCCGGTCAGATCGGCTCCGGTTTCATTCCGGACAATTCCCGAGACCACGAACCCTTCCGGGGTTCTGCTTTTGACCGGGCTGCTGTCGTCCGAGCAGGAAACCAGCAACACTCCGGCAAAGAGGCCCCACAGTCCTCTATTCATGGTGGTCCTCCTTTCTGGGAAGGCGTGGGCGATATCCGGCAGGCGGGCGGCCTTCGCCCGCATCCAGCCGCCTCTGGCTTCAGGCGCGGGCATTGGGCGCCAGGCGTTCACACTCTGTTCGAGGGCCATGCAAAAGGGCGTCGGCCGTCGTGGCCGTACGTGAAGAGCGCTGTCCGCCTCGGTGACTCGGCCTCCCAGCGGTACGCCCCGTGACAGACCGTCCCCCCCAGGAAGAAGAGAACAGACCCGCGCGGCATTGGGATGTGGCGGATCGGGGCGCGCTCGTTGCAGGTCCGCACCGAATGCGGCAGGGGGTAGCACGACTTGTGACTGCCCGGCACCACCACAAAGCCGCCATCGCCGGGACCGACGTCGCTGAACTGCCAGGCGACGTTGATGCCCGACCTCGTGTGCACGCGCCCGTTGGCCATCTCGTAGTGCTTGCCGATGCAGGTCGGGTTGGCGTTCCCCGAGTGCAGCATCTGCCCGCTCGAACCTTTGACGTGGCACAGGGCCGTGCTCTGAGTCACCTTGTACCCTGGTCCGATCATCCAGTTCAGGCGGTGGATGACGGCCGGATGCGCCAGCATCTTGAGGAAAGGCGCGTCGTGCGGCGCCGGCAGTTGAAACAAGCCCTTCAGGTCCGGCCGGCCCGTGCCCGAGATCGTCGGCGCCCCGGGGATGTCGGCAAGCGTCACGTCCCCGCCCTTGTCGCCTGCGCCCCGGTACACCAGGCGGTCGAGGTTGGCGTCGATGCCCGCCAGGGCCGCATCGACCCAATCGTCGTCCATGACGCCCTCGACAACCAGGAAGCCCTGGGTGTCGAACGCCCAGCGCTCGGCATGGTCGTCTCGGCACTCGAACTCGAGGGCCGAGGAGGCCCTCTGCGCCGCGTCGCCATCGT
The DNA here is from genome assembly GCA_964291625.2 of Candidatus Latescibacterota bacterium. GTDB lineage: Bacteria > Latescibacterota > UBA2968 > UBA8231 > UBA8231 > UBA8231. Next base: position 3,804,310 of record OZ220089.1, read on the forward strand.
CGGCGGAGGTGAGCCAGGTGGTGGCGCCGTCCGACAGGAGCAGGCGCCGCGAGTCGCCGCCCGTGAGCACGGTCTGCTCGGCCTCGCCCAGTTCTTCCGCCCATTCGGGCAGGGGCTGCTCGTCCTGCTGGTCAGATGGGCCCTGCGGCCGGGCCGCGCGCGAGATGAAATCCATCACGAGCAGCTCGCCGCCATCTCCCTGCGGGCAGACCCCGTGGAGCGTGCTGGCGGCGCACAGCAGCACGTCCCCCGCCGCCAGCGCCGGGCGCTCGGCGAAGCGGCTCGAGGATGGAAGCGGTGGGGCCGGCAGCCCGCTCTTGTGGGAGGAGGGCACGACCACCAGCGGGCACTCGCCTTCTGCGGAGTCCGTGAGGGCGATGGCCACCACAAGCCCCTGGCACTGCCGGATGCGGACCTCTTCCCAGGCGCCCCCGGCCCGTGAGAGCTGAGAACCGTCGGCGTTGCGGCCGTTCCACCCCGTCAGGTTGACGTACGCCCGGTCCAGCGTGTGAGCCCCGCCTGTCAGCGGCAGCGAGGCTTCGTCGTACCCTCCCGCGGCGGCGGCAGGGACGTGCCTCGCAGGGCCGTCCTGGCGAAAGCCGTCGCCGCACAGCTCGCGCACGTAGCGTCCGACGGGGCCGGCCTCGCTGCACAGATCGCCCGGCCCATCGCCGCTGTCGCGGCACGCGGCCAGCTCGGCCTGGCCGAGGAGCTGCGGCAGCACGAGGAACCCGAGGGCGTCGAAGGTGAAGTTCTGCTCTATGGTGAGGATCGACGGTTCGTGCGCGTGCGTCGCCTCGTTCCAGTGGTTCACGGTGTAGGTGTCGATGCCCATGGTCAGACCTCGCTGGATTCAGGGGTGGATGGTGTTCGTGCCGCTACGGCGGCAAACTAAGGCGCGTTGCCGTATCGGCCAATGGGCCGGCCTGTCCGGTCCCTCGCTATCGGCCCAGACGGTCCAGGACATTGCGCGTGATCCGTGCTACCGGCCCGCCGTTCCGGTAGAGGCCGTGGGCCCACTCGATCGTTGCCGCCGTGAAGACGGTCCCCTTGAACTCCGATTCGTTGACCGCGACGGTGGCATGGAACCGGTCCTGGTGGACCCCCAGGTCGGCGTTGAGGCCATGGTCCTCGGCGTCCCCGATGGCGATGATCTGGTAGTGGGGGCTGATTCCGTCACGGCCCGTGAACCGCGGTTTCCCATCCCTGAACTCGATGTCGCCGCCGTCGCATTCGACGCCGACGATCGAGTCCTCCCGGCCGAACTCATCCCCTTCTCCCAGCCCGGTCCCTGCGAACGCCCAGTGGTCGGGCCGGGTCACGCGGAAGAACCCGTACTCCCCGGACGTGGGGGCGATGATCTCGCCGGGAGTCTTGCTCTTGGCGTTGACAGCAGCCGTATAGGAAACGCCGATCGTGCGCTGACGGAGATTGTCGATTGCGCGGAGAAAGGAAGTCCCGGGGTCCTCCGGCGTGCCGAGGGGGTGCTTGTTGTACCGGGACTTGGCACAGTAGAGCTGGCGCCCCCCGGCCCGGGTCTCCACCCGGTGCGAGAAGGAGTTGCCGGCAAAGACCATCAGGTTGCCGCCCCGTGCCACGAACCGCTGAAGCTGCTCGCACTCTTCGCGGCTGGTGTACTCGCCATGGCAGATCCTGAGATGCGCAGGGTAGTCATCGAGGAGATTCGGCTGCCGATCGTGGTCGGCGTTGACGCAGTAGTCCACCCGGTACCCCTCGGCGTCGAGCCACGATGTGAAGAACTGGTCCCATGAGTAGAACCCGCCCATGATGTCCGGCTGCAAGGGCCGCTCAAAGGTCAGCAGGTTGCTGTGAGATCGGTCGGTGGACAGATAGGGGAAGAGGCACTTGCCGCCCACGCAGTTGTAGGCGGCATAGGTATTGGTCTCGATCGTCAGGAGGATCGGCGCGCTGGGTACGCGTGGGCGAACGACGAACAGGATCTCCCGGGTCCCCTGTGCGGTGGGGAAGCTGGCGATGTAGACGCCGCTCTTCCAGTCGCGGGGCACCCGGAAGGAGACCGTCGCGGGCCAGCCGAATCCGTCCCGATAGCCGAACTCGGGGATCGGGGGGAGCCCGCCGCGCAGGTCGTTGATCTCCTTCACCAGGCGTCGTCTGGCCCCTTCGTGGAAGACGAGTACATCGTAGTACGATCGAGAATTCGATATGTGGAACGTCACCTCGTCTCCCTGGCACACACTCAGCGGCGTGGCATAGCCGCCTTCTCTCAGCTTCCAGTGCCGGGTGGCGTCCTGCTCGTAATGGGCAAAGATGTGTTCGCGTTTCATCTCAGGATCACTCCGTGTCCTGCCCAGGTTCCCGGCCTTTCGGCATGCGGTAGCCGACCCGGGGTTCGGAGAACAGCCAGGTGGGCCGGTTGGCGTCGTCGCCGAGCTTGCGGCGCAGTCTGCGGACGAGGGTCCGGATCAGCCGCACATCGCCCGAATGCCCCGGCCCCAGATCCTCCGCAGCAGCTGGTCGTGGGTCACCACCCGCCCGGCGTTGACGGAGAGCTCGTAGAGCAGGTCGTACTCGGCCGCCGTCAGCCGCACCGGACGCCCGCCCAGGGTCACGAGGCGTTCGGCGTAGTCGACGGTCAGCGCCCCCTGTACATAGGGCTCGGTCGGCTCGGTCCAGGCCGCCTCCCGCCGGCGCAGGGCGCCCCGGATCCTGGCCACCAGCTCCGTCGGTGAGAAGGGCTTGACGATGTAGTCGGCGGCCCCCGCCTCGAAGGCCCGGGCGATGATCTCGTCGCGGCCGTAGCCGGACAGGAAGATGACCGGCACGTCGGCCAGGCTTCGGAGGTCCCCCATCAGCTCGATCCCGTCGGCTCCGGGCAGCACGAGATCGAGCAGGACCAGGTGGGGCTTCTTCTCCCGCATCAGCTGCAGCGCCTGCTCCGGGTCGGCGCTCATGAGGGGCTGGAAGTCGGCCCGGGTCAGGCCGTCCCGGACGAACTTGAGCGTCTGCGGGTCGTCGTCCACCACGAGGATGCGCGCCCCCTGCGCCTGCTCCCTGGCGGCCTTCCGGGAGATCCGGGGGAAGGGGGTGCGGCCTCCTCGACCACGGGGAGGGTGAAGGTGAACCGGGCCCCCGTGCCGGGGCCGTCGCTCTCGGCCCGGATGCGACCCCCCTGGGCTTCCACGATCCCCTTGCAGATGGCCAGGCCCAGGCCCGGACCGCCGATCCGCGGCCCTTCGTCCTCGCCGGCGCCGCGGGAGAGCCGGCCGAACAGGAGCGGCAGCCGCTCGGCGGAGATGCCCCGGCCGTGGTCGGCGACGGCGACGGCCACGTGGAGTCCCTCCCGCTCGGCCGTCACCCGGATGACGGCCGCCTCCGGCGAGTGCCGGGCCGCGTTGGCCAGCAGGTTGCCCAGGACCTGAACGATGCGCCGCCGGTCGGCTCGCACCGGCGGCAGGTCCGGCTCCAGATCGATCTCGAGGGGGTTCCGGCCTCCACCGCTGAGGAAGCTGTTCCGGGCCCGGTCCACCAGGCCGGCGATCTCGGCCGGTTCGGGCGTGACCGCCAGCGTGCCGGACCGGATGCGGGCCACATCGAGGAAGTCGCCGATCATCTCGCGCATGGTGTCGGCCTCATCGACGATGATCCGGCAGAACTGGCGCATCTCCTCCGGATCCAGGTCGGGGGCGGCCTCCAGCAGCGTCGAGCCCGAGCCCCGGATGGAGGTCAGAGGCCGGCGCAGCTCGTGGCTCACCATGCCCAGGAACTCGGCCCGGAGCCGCTCCAGGTTCTCCAGCGGCGTCAGGTCCTGCAGGGTCACGACGAAGGACTCGACCTCGTCTTCCCCGGAGCGGATCGGGGTGGCATTCAGCAGCACGCTCACGGGGCGCCCGCCGGGTACCTGGAGGACGATCTCCTCGACCCGCACCGTCTCCCCGGCGCTCAGCGCCCGGGGCAGGAGGAGCTCGCGCACGGGAATCTCCCGGCCGTCGGCCCGGCGGGCGGTGATCTCGCCCAGGAGTTCCTCCACCGGCCGGCCCGGCTCGTGGAGGATGCGGGCAATCCTCGCGGTCTCCCGGTTGTGGGAGACCAGGCTTCCGGTCTCCGCGTCGAAGACCAGCACGCCCACCGGCGAGGTGTCGATCAGGGCTTCCAGGTTCGCCCGGGCCCGCTGCTCGTCCCGGTGCCGGCGGGCGTTGGCGATGGCCGCAGCCGCCTGGGAGGCGAACATGACCAGCGTCTCCTCATCCTCTTCGGTGAACGGCCCGCCCCCCCGCTTGGCGCCCAGATAGAAGTTGCCCAGGAGAACGCCCCGGTGACGGATCGGCGCGCCCAGAAAGGTGCCCATGGACAGCAGGTCGCCGGTCACGCCCAGGCTCCGGGCGTGAGCCGAAGTGTCGGACAGCCGCACCGGTCCGGGGTGGGTGATGAAGAACTTGTGCAGCACCTCGCCTTCCGGCAGGTCCATCAGCATTCGGCGCTGCTCGGCCGTCACCCCGGAGGTGATGAAGTCCCGGAACTGCCCCCCGGGGTCGACGACGACGATGGCGCCGTAGCGGGCGCCAGTCAGCACCCGTGCACTGTCGACGACCTGGTTCAGGACGATGTCGAGATCCAGGCTCTCGCTGACACGCAGGCTGGCCTCGCACAGGCGGGAGAGGCGCTCCCGCAGAGCGGCGATCTCCCGATCGCGGGGGTCGGCTTGGGTCAACTGCTCACCTCCCTCTCAAGCGGTTCGATCCCCTTCCGGGCGGCCGTCCGGTCCAGCCGGATGCGGAAGCCGGGGGCTCCGAAAATGATCACCGAAATATAGCCTGAAGAAGGCGACAATATCACGCTATTGTCATGCAGTGCTCGCTATGTTTCTTGAACCTGGTTGCCGGGGAGAGAGCTCCGCGCACGGTTCGGAGGGAGAGCCCCTCCTCGCCCTGCGGACTTACCGTGAGACCTGCATCCCGAACCGCCTTTCCCCTCTTCCAGAGGAGAGTGTAATCATGCGCGGATGGAGAATTGCCCTCTTGGCCGTGCTCCTGGCGGCGTGTTCCGACGAGCCACGTCGCGCCCCTTCCTCGCCCATCGAGCCAGCACACAGCGACTACGCGGCTCTCGTGAACTGGTTCGCCGAGCGCGGCATCACCCTGCCCGACGCCCCTCCGTCCCCGGACGGCCCGGCCGCCAAGGCCGCGCAAGACGGGCGCCTGCTCGGCGATGCCTCCGGCAACGGCTCGGTCTCCTTCTACGATCTGTGGGTCCTGTTCCAGTACCTGAGCGGCGAGGTGTATTTCGCCCAGCACTTCGACATGGACGCACTGGATATCGACCGCGATGGAGACAACGACTGGATCGACCTGGCCCTGCTTGGGGACTTTCTCTTCGGCTCCGGGGAGAATCCCCACGGCATCGGGCAGGCCATGGAGGCGCGCCTCCCTGACCCCGCACTCGGACACGGTGTCCTTCGTCGCCGACGGAGCCTGGAAGAGGTTCACAGTTCAGGTCGCCGAGGGAGACTCCTCCGTAGTGGTGGCGGTGAACGGCCTCAGCCTGGACACCGTCTCCCTTGAGATCTCGGCGAGAGCCGAGGCGCCCGGCAACTACTGCCCAGCCGAGCGCAACGACGGCGTGACCGCCAGCGACGGCGATGTCATCTGGATCGCCGGCTGCTCGGAAGGCAACAGCAGCATCTTCATTCTGGCACAAGACGGCACGATTCTCTGGGCGGACGTGTCCGTTCCGGTCGGACCGAGCCAGTAACGTGTCGCAAGACTGGACTCAGCTGGGGCCGTCAAGCGGTCAGGCGGCCCCAGCCGGGATCCAGCGGTCCGAATCCACCGCACCGCAGTCGATGCTCTTGCCCTCGGCCTCGTCGTCGCCGATGCGCTCGTGGCCGAGCCACTCGGGGCTGTACCGGGGGTGGGGGCCACCTGCCCGGTCTGGGGCTGCATCGGCCGACGCGGCCTCACGGCCCCTCCGAGCCGCCTCCTTTCGCGCCGCAGGACTCCCGCACGATCAGACGGGGCTCCACGACGACATGGCGGGGGGGCCGCTGCTTCGGGAGTTCCGCCATCAGCTCCAGGGCCGCCTCGGCCACGGCCCTGAAGGGAATCGCCAGACTCGTCAGGGCCGGCGTCGAGAGCGCTCCCGTCCCCGAATTGCCGCGCCCGACCACGGCCATGTCCTCGGGCACTCGCAGACCCGCCTCTCCCAAGCCTCGACAAACGCCCATCGCCGTCGGGTCGCACCGGCAAAGGAGGGCCGTGGACTCTGCAGCAAGCTCTTGGGACAGGCCTTGCGACGGCTTGGCCGGAAAGGACTTCCGCGGTATGCGCCGGGGGTGCAGGCCATGTGTACGCATCGCCCGCAGGTATCCACGGCCCTTGCTCGAGCCCGTGATCGACCGGCTCCAGTCCGTTCCGATGAACCCGATTCGCCGGTGCCCAAGCCGGATCAGGTGTTCGGTGGCCTTGAAGAAGCCGGCGCCCTCATCCACGGCGACCCCACTCAGACCCTGAAGAGGATGGCCGAACGTCACCACCGGCGCCCGGCCTCCCACCGCGTCACGAATGTGCTCGGCCTCTCCTTCCCAACCACTCGCTTCGATCAACAGTCCGTCGATTCCCCGAGAAAGGAGCTGGCTGATCTGCATGGCATGTTCGTGCAGGGAAGACATACTCCGCCTCCGCCTGGAGAGACCGATCAGGGCCTGGTATCCGCGCCTCTCCACGGTCCGCAGGATCTGCTCGACCTGACGCCAGGGCGCTTCCCAGTGATTTCTGTAGGTCAGCACACCAATGGTCCCCGTTCTACCCGTAGCCATTCCCTGGGCCAGGACATTGGGACGATAGCGCATCTCCTCGGCCTTGTGGCGTACACGCCTCCGGGTCTTCTCGGCCACCCGCCGCGAGGCCTCTGGATCCGAAGAGAGGGCCCGGGACACGGTTGAGTAGCAGAGTCCCAACTCCCCGGCGATGTCTCTGATGGTAGCTGGCCGATCTCTCATGGACGAAGCTCTCGTCTGCACCTCCATCCTTGAGGGTAAGATCCCGAAGGTCACGAGTCCAAACCACAACCAGGGATCCAACAGCCCCATCGTTGGGGATCATCCCAACAACAACCGGTTGGCACTTCTGCCAACCGGTTGTCTCTGGAGATTCCCTCTTGTAGTGCCCGACAGCGTCTCCGTAGAGTGGGAGTGTGCCTACGCGCACGTGGCACAGTCCTGTCTCGACCCAGGCCGAGGATCGCCTCGTCACCAGCCATCACGTCAGCACGGAGACCCAAGCAGTGCCGGGTCTTCTGCTTGCCACCCAACACACGGAGGAGCGGATGGGGGAGAACGAGTCCACCTACGCTGCCCTCTTGGGTGGCCTACAAGATCATCCGTGCCTGCTACGAGACTCACGCAAATCAGCTTCCAGGGAAGGGAGATACCCCCATGCAGGAGTCGCTTCGTCTATCACCCCTGAAGGCCCTTGTCGGGGCCTTTCTCATCGCGGCGTGCAGCGGCACGACGGACCGTCCTGCTCCAACGGCCGCGCTGGTCGACAGAGATTACGAGGACTTCGTGTCGTGGTTCGAGGGTCGCGGGATCACCCTGCCCGACCGGCCTCCCGCCCCGGAACCGGCGGGCAAGGCCGCCCAGGAGATCGCCATCCTGGGAGACGGGACCGGCAACGGGTCCGTCAGCTTCTGGGATCTGTGGCACCTGTGGAACCACCTCACTCAGGGCATGGGCATCGTGTCTTTCACGCTGAACATGAACGCCTACGACATCGACCGAGACGGGGATGTGGACTGGATCGACCTGGGGTTTCTTGGAGACTACCTGTACGGCGGCTCCGGGGACAACCCTCACGACATCGGACAGCCCATCAAGGAGGACCTGGAGGCCTCCTTGTCTCCGCATCCTGACACCCTGAACTTCGTCGCCGACGGTGCCTGGAAGAGGTTCGTGGTTCACGTATCCGAGCCAGACTCTTCCGTGTTCGTGATGGTGAACGGTCTGAACGTGGACACCGTCTCCCTTGAGATCTCGGCGAGGGACGCAGCTCCCGGCAACTACTGTCCTGCGGAGCGCGCCGACAGGGTGGGAGCCAGCGACGGTGATGTCCTGTGGATTGCCGGCTGCTCGGAAGGAGACAGCAGCATCATGATCCTGTCGCAGGACGAGACGATTCTCTGGATCGACATCTCCGTGCCGGTCGGCCCGAGCCAGTAAGGAGAAGAGTGCGTCACCTGCCAGAAGCAGGTCTGGAGGGCATGAAGGCGAACAGCGTCATGGGGTGGATACGCTTCGCTCGGTGGTACGTACGTCGTTCGCACCAGTGAGTTGGGAGTGACCGGCCGCACAGGGGGGACTGGCCCGAAGAAGGGCACCATGCAGCGCTGGTGGGTCTATCAGGCGGAGCGGTTCCCCCTGTTGAGGCACGGGCCGCTGATCTTCGCCTTCAGTTTCAGCGCCGTCGCCTTCTCCTGGATGCTGCGCTCGCCCGGAGGATGGCCCGACCCCTTGTCGGTGGTGGTCGCCTTCGCCTCGTGTCTGGTCTTCTTCCTGCAACTGCGCATCGCCGACGAGTTCAAGGACTTCGAAGAGGATGCGCGCTATCGCCCCTACCGCCCGGTACCGCGGGGTCTCGTAACCCTCCGGGAGCTGGCCGGCCTCTTCGTCATCGCGGGGGCCCTGCAGCTGGGCCTGGCCCTCTGGCTGGACGCGCGGCTTCTCGTCCTGCTGCTGGTCACCTGGATCTACTTCACCCTCATGAGCAAGGAGTTCTTTGTCGCAAGGTGGCTGCGCGGCAGGCACCTGCTCTACATGGTCACCCACATGGCCATCATGCCCCTCATCGACCTCTACGCCACCAGCACGGACTGGCTGGTCTTCCAGGGCCATCCTCCATCCGGACTGTTCTGGTTCCTGCTGGCCAGCCTCTTCAACGGCATGGTGATCGAGATCGGCCGCAAGATTCGCAGTCCCCGGGATGAGGAGGAGGGGGTGGCCACCTATTCCGCGGTGTGGGGCCGGCGGCGGGCGGTGGGCGCGTGGTGGCTGGTGCTGGTGCTGGCGCTCGGTTGCGCCTGCCTGGCGGCGCGGGGCATCGACTTCCTGATGCCTCTCGCCATGGCCCTCGGGATGTCCTTGGGCGGTGCGGTGCTCGTCGGAGTTCGCTTTCTGCGGCGCCAGACTCCCGGAGCGGGGACCTGGATCGAGGCTTGGTCCGGGGTCTGGACGCTGGTGTTCTATCTCGGTCTGGGTCCGGCACCGCTACTGTGGCGGGAACTCGGATGACCTTCGTTCTCTCGTCTGCGGACGGTGTCGATCCCGGCCGCATGGGAGGCAAGGCGGCGGCCCTCTCCCAGCTGGCCGGCACGGGGGTGAGGATCCCCGCCTGGTTCGTGATCACGCCGGGCGCTTTCGAAGCCAGTCTCTCGACGGCCCAGCGCCGCGCCCTGCTCCGGGCGGAAGGACAGGCAGATCTCGAGGGGTTCTTCGACCGGGTCTCGCCGGCCCCCCAGGTCCTGAAGGAAGTAGAGGAAGGCTTCGCAACGCTGGGCGATACCCGCCTGGTCGCGGTGCGCTCGTCCGGTGTACAGGAGGATGGAGTCGAGCACTCCTTTGCCGGCCAGTTCGAGAGCTATCTGTCGGTAACCCGCAAACGCCTGCCGGCCCGGATCACCGACGTATGGCGATCCGGTTTCAGCGAACGCCTCCTCGCCTACCGCCGGGAGAACGACCTCGAAGGGCTGCCCCAGGCTCCGGCCGTGCTGGTGCAGGTGATGGTCGACAGCGAGACCGCCGGAGTCGCCTTCAGCGCCGACCCGGTGACGGGCCGCCGCTCGGTGGCGGTGGTGTCGACACTCTACGGTCTGGGAACGGCGCTGGTCGGCGGGGACGCCGACGCCGACACCTATCGCGTCCATTTCGATGGAACGATCCTCGAGCGGGAGATTGCAGCGAAGAGCCTGGCGCACCGGCCGGCCCCGGACAGTCCCGAAGGGTTCGCGGCGCAGGAGATCGCGGAACCCGCTGCCTCCCAGCCGGCGCTTACCGACGGGGAGGCCGCGCGCATCGCCGGGCTCGCCCGCCGCTCCGAGCGCCACTTCGGGCGGCCCCAGGACATCGAATGGGCGATGCGCGGCGGCGAGATCTTCCTCCTCCAGTCGCGGCCGATCACCGCCCTGGCCGCGAGGCCCGACCCCGACGGGGTCCGCACCATCTGGGACAACTCGAACATCGTCGAGAGCTACAGCGGGATCACCACCCCCCTGACCTTCAGCTTCGCCCTTCACGCCTACGATGGGGTCTACCGCGAGTTCTGCCGCCTCCTGGGCGTGACCGGGGGCAGGATCGCGGCCAACGATCTCACCTTCCGCCGCATGCTCGGACTGGTGCGCGGCCGCGTCTACTACAACCTCCTCAACTGGTACCGCGTCATCGCCCTGCTCCCCGGTTACAGCTTCAACCGCCGCTTCATGGAACAGATGATGGGGGTGCGCGAGAGTCTTCCCGACGAGATCACCGCTTCCGCATCCGGCGCTTCCCGGCCGGAGCGTGTTCTCGATCTGCTCAGGCTGGGCCGCACCGTGGCGGGCCTGGTCGTCAACCACGTGCGCCTGCCCGCCATGACCGCCAGGTTCGAAGAGCGGCTGGATCGGGCGCTCGCTCCTCGGGATCCACCCCTGGAGGCGATGCGGCTCGACCAGCTGGCCGCCGACTATCGTGCCCTCGAGTCGAATCTTCTGACGCGCTGGGACGCGCCGTTGATCAACGACTTCTTCGCCATGGTCTTCTTCGGCGTTCTGGGCCGCCTCACGGCGAGGTGGTGCGGCGGCGGGAAGGATGAGCCGGGCTCTCTGCACAACGATCTGGTGTGCGGCCAGGGGGGCATGATCAGTGCCGAGCCCGCCAGGCGCATCGTCGAGATGGCCGCCGTCGCAGCGCCCCATGCCGACCTGACCGAGGTCCTCCGCCAGGGGGCGGCCGCGGCGGCCGAGCAGGACTTGCGGCGGCACGAGGAGCTGGCACGACTCTACGACGACTATCTCGCCACCTTCGGCGATCGCTGCCTCGAAGAGCTCAAGCTCGAGTCGACCACTCTCCTCGACGATCCCGAGCCGCTGCTGCGCTCGATCGGGCACGCCGCGGCCCGACTCGCGCGCGGTCAGACCTTCGATACCGGTCATCAGTCGGCCGTGCGGCAGGCGGCGGAAGAGAGGGTGGGGCGGGCCCTTGCGCGGCGCCCCTTGCGGCGCGCCGTCTTTGCGTGGGTATTGGGCAACGCCCGCCAGCGGGTGCGGGACCGGGAGAATCTGCGGTTCGAGCGCACCCGCATCTTCGGCCGCGCGCGCAGGATCTTCCTCGAGGTCGGGCGCAGACTGTTTGCCGAGGGGGTCCTCGACGATCCCCGTGACGTCTTCTACCTCGAGCGCGAGGAAATCCTGGCGTACGTCGAAGGGGCCTCGCCGTGTGACGATCTGCGTGGTCTCGCCAGCGTGCGCCGCCGCGCCTTCGAGCGCTACGCGGAGCACGAGGCTCCGGCCAACCGCTTCGAGACCTTCGGCGCCCCCTACATCGCCAACAGCTGCGCCGGCAGCGACCCGGGGACGGGAGAGCAGGGTGAAGCCGGGGGAGAAGACGTGCTCCTCGGCCTCGGTTGTTGCCCGGGTCTCGTGCGGGGCCGGGCGCGGGTGATCCGCGACCCCCGCGGGGCGGAACTACAGCAAGGGGAGATCCTGGTGGCGGAGCGCACCGACCCGGGATGGATCATGCTCTTCCCGGCCGCCGCCGGCATTCTGGTCGAGCGCGGCAGCCTGCTCTCCCACTCGGCGATCGTGTCCAGAGAGATGGGCATTCCCGCCATCGTCGCCATCGCCGGCCTCACCACCCGAGTCAGGAGCGGTTGCTGGATCGAGATGGACGGCGCGCGCGGCAGGGTGAGCCTGAACCCGCCGCAACCCGAAGCCGCCCCGGAGCAGGGAACCTGCCCATGAGCACGGAAGCGGCGGCGCAAGCCGACTTCTCGTTCATCCGCTACGCGCAGTGCTGGGAGGACGCCGACGTTCTCCTCGAGGCGCTCGAGGTCGGCGAAAGCGACGTCTGCCTGTCGATCGCTTCGGCGGGGGACAACTCCCTCTCACTCCTGTCGAGGGGCCCGGCGCGTGTGATCGCCGTCGACATGAACCCGGCCCAACTCGCCTGTCTCGCGTTGCGCGTCGCCGCCTACCGCGTGCTCGAGCACGGCGAGCTCCTGCAACTCGTCGGCTCGCGGGAGTGCGCCGACCGGGAGGCCCTCTACAGACGCTGCCGCGGCGCCCTCGAAACCAGGGCTCGCGGCTTCTGGGATGCCCGCCCGGAGCTCATCCGGGCCGGCATCGGCGGCGCCGGCAAGTTCGAGCGTTACTTCGCCGCATTCCGCACGAAGGTATTGCCGTGGATCCATCCCCGGCGTCGAGTCGATCGGCTCCTGGCCGGCGGCACCCTGCAGGAACGCCGCCGTTTCTACGCCGGGAGCTGGGACAACCGGCGTTGGGGTCTCCTCTTTCGACTCTTCTTCTCCCGTTTCGCAATGGGCAGGATGGGCCGCGATCCGGCTTTCTTCCGCTACGTGGAGGGCTCGGTGGCGCAGCGCATCCTGTCGCGCGCCAGGCACGCCGCCACCGAGCTGGACCCGGCGGCCAACCCCTACCTCCAGTGGATTCTCACAGGCCGCCACACGACCGCCCTGCCCCACGCCTTGCGCCAGGAGAACTTCGACGCCATCAGGGAGAATCTGCACCGGCTCGAATGGCACCGCATGTCGATCGAGGAACTCCTCGCGTCCGAGCCCGGGCTTCGCTTCGATCGCTGCAACCTGAGCGACATCTTCGAATACATGTCCGACGAGAGCTTCCACCGGCTGCTCTCCACCCTGGCCGGACGCGCCCGCAAGGGGGCCCGATTCGCCTACTGGAACATGCTGGTGCCCCGCAGCCGGCCGCCGCAACTGGCGCACGCTCTCACTCCGCGCCGCGAGCTTGCCGAGCGGCTTCACCTTCAGGACAAGGCCTTCTTCTACAGCCGGTTCGTCGTCGAGACGGTAGCGGAGGGAGGAGGGCCGCGATGACACTCACCGCCACCCTTCTCGCCATGGCGGCCCTCCTCGCCGCGTTTGCGGTTCTCCTGGCTGGTCTCAAGGCGATCGAGAAGAGAAGCCGTCTCCATCCCGAGCTCCTGCGCAAGGGCCTGCACGTCGTCATGGGGCTGGTCCTCCTTCCGTTGCCCTGGGTCTTCGATCGCGCCTGGCCGATGATCGCGCTGGCAGTCCTCGCCTGCGGCGCCATGGTGGCGGCGCGCGCGAGTCGCCGCCTGCGCAGCGGCCTCGGCACGGTGATGGGCGGAGTGGGCCGGGACAGCCTCGGTGAGATCTACTTCCCCATCGCCGTCAGCCTCCTCTTCCTCCTCAGCCGCGGCGACTGGCTGCTCTACGTCGTTCCTATCCTCATGCTGGCGCTGGCGGACGCCGTCGCCGCCCTGGTGGGCATTCGCTACGGGCTGTCGCAGTACCGGACTTCGGACGGCCACAAGAGCCTCGAGGGCTCTCTCGCATTCTTCCTGGTGGCCTTCTTCAGCGCCCACCTTCCTCTCCTGCTCCTGACCGGCACGGGACGGGCCGAGGCCGTTCTGATCGCCGCGATCCTCGCCCTCCTCGTCATGATGCTGGAGTGCGTGGCGTGGCGCGGGCTGGACAACCTCTTCATCCCCCTGGGTGCCCACGCATTCCTTCGCCTCTACCTGGGTGCGGAGACCGGGCTTCTCCTCTTCCACCTGACGGTTGCCGTGGTCCTGACGGTCTTCTCACTGGCCTGGAGGCCGCGCAGGAAGCTCGACGACAGCGCCCTCATCGGATGCGCGCTCTTCGGCTACGCCGCCTTCGCGCTGGGCGGTTGGCTGTGGCTTCTCGGACCGGTGGTCTACTTCCTCGCCCTGATCCTGGTCTGGCCGCGCTCCCCCGCGGATCGTCCGCACACCGTGTATGCCATGCTCGCGTCTTCCGCCGCGGGCCTGTGCTGGCTGTTCGCCCACTCCATCACCGGGAAGGGGTGGCTCCTGATCCCCTTCGCCGGCTCCTTCGCCGCACAGCTCACCCTGTATGGTGTCGCGAGGTTCGGCCACCTGCCCGACCGTGGACCGCGTTCGCTGCGCCTGGCCGGCGACATAGGTCTCGGCTGGCTCCTCATTCAATGCCCGACCCTGCTCATCGCATTCGCATACGGTCTCGCCGACCTGGCGTCCGACGCCCCCGTACTGGATGTCCCCGGTCTGTTGAGCGACCTCGGTCTCGGTCTGGCGGCCACCAGTCTGGTTGCCGTGGTCTTCTACCTGCTGGTGCCGCGAATCTACGGTCCACCCATGCGGGAGGCCGCGATCAACCCCACCTTCGCCACCCTCGGCGCGGGGGCGTCGGTCGTGGCGGGGCTGCGTTGGCTTTGACCCTGGCCCGATTTGTCCGGCTGTCGGTGGCCGGGAGCCTCGTCCTCGCGGTGTACGCCCACTATGAGGTGGCGGACGAGGACTGGAGGGAGGTCGTCGAAGGCGCCCAACGGGACATCCGGGCAGGACTGGACGCGCTGGCCGGCCGATGAGCCCCTTTTCCACTATCGACCGGGTCGAGGATCTGGCGGCGCTGCGGGCCGGTCCGGTGGAGCCGTTGCAGGCCGAGGACTTCCTGCTCACCGGGCCCTCCCGCCATCTCGCATTGCAGGACGCGACGGGCGGGTTGCTGGCCCGGTGCTCGCTGTGGAGGGCCCGCGACGCCCATGGCGAGCCGACCCCCGCCGGCCTGATCGGACACTATGCCGCTCTCGATGCCGATGCCGGCCGGGCGCTGCTGGAACACGCCTCGGACTGGCACCGGTCCGAAGGGTGTGAACGGGTCATCGGTCCCATGGACGGCTCCACCTGGCACCGCTACAGGCTGCTGACCGAGCGCGGAACGGAACCGACCTTCTTCCTGGAGCCCGACAATCCCGACGACTGGCCCCGGCACTTCGCCGCCGCCGGATTCGTGCCGCTGGCCACCTACACCTCGGCGCTCAACTCCGACCTCCACCAGTTCGACCCGCGCTCGGACCGGCGGCGGTCCGAACTCGAACGGAAGGGCATCACCATTCGCACGATCGACGTCGAGCGCTTCGACGTCGACCTCGCCGCCATTCACGAGCTGTCGCTGGCGGCGTTCGCGGACAACTTCCTCTTCAGCCCCATCTCGCTCGAGGCCTTCGTCGCCTCCTACACTCCGATCCGTCCCTTTCTCGTCCCCGAGCTCGTCCTGCTCGCGGAGCAGCGCGGGCAACTCGTCGGTTTCGTCTTCGGCATCCCGGATCTCATGGAACCGGCGCGAGGCGATCCCCGACGCACGGTGGTCGTCAAGTCGCTGGCCGTGCATCCGTCGTCCGCTGGGAACGGCCTCGGCGGTCTGTTGGTGGACGACTGTCAGCAGGCGGCAAGGAAGCTCGGGTTCGAGCGCGCCATTCACGCGCTGATGCACGAGAGCAACCTGTCCCGGAGGATCTCGGCTCGCTACGGCACCGTGATCCGCCGCTACACTCTCTACGAGAAACCGTTGGTCCGGGAATGAACATCAGCCAGGTCCTGATCGATCAGGCCGCCGAGCGGCCCGAGGAGCCCGCCATCATCGAGGCGACGAAAGGGGGGGCGCGCTCCCTCACCTTTGGTCAGATGGTGGAACGCTCGGCGAGGGCCGCCGCACTGCTGCACTCGGCCAGGCTCCACGAGGGGGATCGAATCCTCGTACTCCAGCCCATGTCCATGGAGCTCTATGTCGTCCTCCTGGCGGTCTTCCGTCTCGGCCTGGTCGCCACCGTCCTGGATCCCTCGGCCGGACGCCGGCACATCGAGCAGTGCTGCGGCATCGCCCGGCCCAGGGCGTTCGTCGGCCCGGCCCGGGCCCACATCCTGCGGTTCGCCTGTGGAGGTCTGCGTCGAATCGAACGGCACTTCGTGACCGCGGGCTGGGCTCCTGGTGCGACCCGGTGGTCCCGGCTCGAACGCCTCGAGCCCCTGACACGGGTCACCGCCTGCGGTTCTCCGCACGACGCCCTTCTCACCTTTACCAGCGGCAGCACCGGAGTCCCGAAAGCGGTGGTCCGCAGCCACGGTTTCCTGTTGGCGCAGCACGAGGTCCTGGCCGACTCCATCGAACTCGAGCCCGGCGAAGTCGACCTCGCCACGCTGCCGATCTTCGTGCTCGCCAATCTGGCCTCGGGCGTGACGACGGTCATACCAGGGTGCGACCTCCGGCGTCCCGGCTTCGTGGAGCCGGCCCCGATTCTCGAGCAACTCAAGCGTCATCGCGTCACCCGGACCGCCGGATCCCCGGCGCTGTACGCCAGGCTGCTTCAGGGAGCTGGGAGCGGTGAGACGGGCCTCAGCACCCTCGAGAAGCTCTACACCGGCGGCGCTCCTGTCTTTCCTCCCCTCCTGCAGAAGCTCCGTTCGGCGATGCCGCGGGGCCGGGTGATCGTCGTCTACGGCTCGACCGAGGCAGAGCCCATCGCCCACCTCGATTGGGACGAAGCGGATCCCGCCGACCTGGAGGCCATGTATGCCGGGAAGGGGCTGCTGGTCGGAAGGCCGGTGCACCGGATCGAGTTGCGCATTCTGGACAACCGCTGGGGCGAAACCCTTCCGGAAATGAAGGCATGGGAATTCGCCGAACGTGCGTTGCCCGCGGAGCGGGGCGGCGAGATCGTGGTGAATGGTCCCCATGTGCTGGGCGGCTACCTGAACGGCATCGGCGACGAGCAGACCAAGTTCCGGGTCGAAGGTGAGTGTGGCACCGCACCGGCGACGCCGGCTGTCTCGACGACTCAGGCCGGCTGTGGCTCCTGGGACGCGCCGGGGCGGTCATCCGGGACGAACGCGGCACGATCTATCCCTTCGCCGCCGAGTGCGCAGCAAGCCGGCTGGCCTGGATCGAAAGGAGCGCTCTCGCCGGGCACAATGGCGAGCGCCTCCTGGCGGTGCAGCTGGGGGCACGGGCGCCGGCGGACGCGGAGCTGCGCGTGAAGAAGATGCTATGCTGGGCACAACTCGACCGGGTCGTGCGGTTGGCACGAATACCGGTCGATCGTCGCCACAACGCGAAAGTCGACTACCCCGCGCTGAAAGAGGCACTCGAGCGCCATGGCAACTCAGGATGACAGCTGGACAACACCACCTCCGAACAGAAGGACTCCAATGAGATTTCCCAGGAACGCTGTCCTGCTCTCGCTGGCCCTCGCTCTCTTGGTCCGGGCGGAGGCCGCTCCTCAGGAGGAATCACATGGGGAAGAGTCCCCTCCCCCGGGGTGGCGGATCCACCGCTCCATTCCTCCGGAGGGGGCCGCGACCCACCTGGTGGTTCCGGGGGAGAGGTTCGGGGCCGGAACGCTCAAACGCTGGCTCTACGGCAGCGACTACCGGGACCTCTGGACCACCCCCATCGAGGTTCAGGTCCTCGACCTCGACCGCGTCGGCGGCGGCCTGACGCCCCTGCGCACCGGCGGGTTCGGGCAGTCGATCTCGCTCCACTTCACGGGAGAGGACGGCCGCCGGTACACGGTGCGGTCCCTGGACAAGGACCCCACCAAGCGAATCTGGGACGAGCTCAAGGGCACGGTCGCCGACGGCCTGCTCCAGGACCTGATCGCCTCGCTCCTGCCCACCGGGGCGCTGGTCACCGATCCGCTGATGGAAGCCACGGGCATCCTCCATTCCAGACACACCCTCGTCGTCATCCCGGACCATCCCGGTCTGGGGGAGTACCGCGAGGAGTTCGCCGGCCTCATCGGAACGCTGCAGGAACACCCTTCCGAGGGCCCGGACGATACCCCCGGCTTTGCCGGGTCGCGCAAGATCAGCGGCACGGAGAGGCTGTGGGAGCGCATGGAGAAGACCCCCTGCAACCGGGTCGATGCCCGCGCCTACCTGAAGGCGAAGCTGATGGACTTCCTCATCGGCGACAAGGACCGCCACTTCGGCCAGTGGAGGTGGGCGCGGTTCCCGGACGGGGACTGCCACACCTGGGTCGTGATACCGGAGGACCGCGACCAGGCGTTCATCGACCTCGACGGGTTCGCCATGGCCGTGGCGCGCAGAGGCCTGCCGAGGCAGATCGAGTTCGGTGAGTCCTATCCGAGCCTGGTGGGCCTGACGACCACGGGCTGGGAGATGGACCGCGAGTACCTGGTCGAGCTGGACAGGGCCGCATGGGAGTCGGTGGTGGCGGAGTTCCGCGGCGACCTGCCGGACGCCGTCATCGAGGAGGCGGTCCGGAGGCTGCCGGCACCCTACTACGCGATGATCGGGGACGAGCTCGCCGGGGCGCTGAAGTCGAGGCGGGACGCCCTGCCCGACTTCGCCGGCCGCTACTACGAGCTGATCACCCGGGAGGCGGAGATCCAGGCGACCGACAAGGACGAGTACGCCCTGTGTGAGCATATGCCCGACGGCGAGCTCGCGGTCCGGATCGGCTTGCTGGAGGGGTCCGGAGGAAGCAGGGAAGCCCCCTACTTCCGGAGGACGTTCAGTCCCCGGGAGACCCGCGAGGTCCGCATATACCTGCGCGGGGGAGACGACAGCGCGGAGATAACCGGGGGCTCGGGGCGCATCACCCTTCGCATCGATGGCGGAGGCGGGGACGACAGCTTCACGAACTCATCCCGGGCCGGTGCATCGAAGACCCGCTTCTACGACCATCGGGGGAAGAACCGCTTCGTCAAGGGTGAGGGAGCCAGGGTCGACGAGAGCCCCTACAAGCGGCCGCCCGCGACTCTCCTGCGGGCCCGCTACGCGCTCGACTGGGGCCAGCAGACCATGGCCTTTCCCATCTTCATGGCCACCCCGGACCTGGGCGTGTTCGCGGGAGGCGTGGCCAGCAGGCAGTACTTCGGCTATCGCAAGGACCCCTTCGCCTCCAGTCATTCGATCAACGCCGGGCTGGCCGTCAATCGGCTCGAGCCCTTCGTCGCCTATACGGGGACCTTCCGCCGAGTACTGCTCGGCCTGGACGCGAAGGTCAGGCTCAAGTACTCCGGGATCCAGGTGATCCGCTTCAACGGCCTCGGCAACGAAACCGAGATCCCCGGTCCTTCCTCCTTCTACGAGGTGGAGCAGAATCACTTCGCTTTCGCACCCTCTCTCGAATTCGGCGGGGGAGGGCGCCAGGGGGGCGGGTCCCACGGTGTCCCGCAGGCGCCGCGTCCGGAGTGGACCATCGGCTTCGGTCCGGCCATCAAGTACTCGGACACGCCCCTGAGCTCGAACGAGGGGAAGTTCATCGCTTCCCGGGATGACCCGTGGTACGGCACCGGTTCCTTCGGCCAGGCGGGGGCCCAGGGCGAGATCACTTACGACGCGCGGGACAACTCGGGGTACGCCACTCGCGGTGTTCTGGTCAAGGTGGCCGGCGCCCTCTACCCGGGGGTCTGGGACGTGGAGTCGGCCTTCGGCAGCATGGACGGGGAGACGCGCGCCTACCTGACGGCCCCCGTTCCCACCAGGCCGACCCTGGCCTTGCGGGCCGGCGGCAGGAAGGTGTGGGGAACCTTCCCCTTCCACGAGAGCGCCTTTCTGGGAGGACCCGGCCTGATCGCCGGGGATGCATCCAACGGCAGCTTGCGCGGCTTCCGCAAGAACCGGTTCGCCGGAGAGGCCGCGTTGTACGGGAATGCCGAGCTGCGCCTGTCGCTGGCCAGGATCCGGCTCCTGTTTCCGGGTGAGGTGGGCGTCTTCGGTGCGGCCGACGCCGGCCGGGTGTTCCACTCCGGGGATCCGGACGATGCCGACAGCTGGCACACCAGTACCGGAGGCGGATTGTGGCTGTCCTTCCTCCAACGCCTGCAGACCTTGAGCGTGGCCGCCGTCAACGGCGATGACCTGACGGGGGTGTACGTGCGCGCCGGTCTCACGTTCTAGCAGAAACAGGGAGAACTCAGATGCTCAAGAACATCATCGTACGGCTCGTGATCTACTACGCCGCCTGGCTTCTGGCGCTCAGCGGGATCTTTCACCTCTTCCCGGAGATTCTCCACTACGTCGCCCTGGAGCGCGAACGCATCTTCGTCGCCAAGGGCCTGGTCCCCGGGGCCGACACCGTTCCCTATCCCCTCGGGTACATCCAGAAAGGGGTGGCCCGGCTCGTCGATCCCGCACACACCATTCCGGTCGTGGTCGCCATGGTGCTGGCTTTCGCCGTCACCCTCCCCATTTCCTGGGTATACTGCTGGACGAGGCCGCGCAAGAAATACAATCAGGCTTTTGCACAGACCTTGCTCGTGGTGCCAGTCTCCATTGCCCTCGTTGTTTTTCTCGTCAAGGGCAGTCTGGCCCTCGCCTTCAGCCTGGCCGGCATCGTGGCCGCGGTCCGCTTCCGGACCTCCCTCGACGAGCCGATAGATGCCGTGTACATGTTCATGGCCATCGGCATTGGGCTGGCCGCCGGCACCCAGCTCACCACGGTCGCTTATCTCGCATCCCTGACGTTCGTCGCCATATCTCTCGCTTTGTGGAAGATCGACTTCGGAGCGAAGCCGCCTGCTCTGTCCGGATGGAGAATCGTCACCCCCCGGGAGCCGACGCAGCCGTCCCGGGCGGAGGTCAGGGAGACCGCCTGGAATTCGCGGATCGAGGTGCATGCTTCCAGGGTCGATGCCGCCAGGAAAGCCGCAACTCCGGCATTGAACGCCAGCGCCAGGCACTGGCAGGTCGCGGAGGTTCGGAGAAAGGCCGACGGAAGCGCCCTCATCGCGATCGATGCCAGGCTGAGGAAAGCGGTCAAGCCCACCTCCCTGGCCAAGGAGATCAAGAAGGCAGGGAAGGACAACATCCACAGCGTCGAGGTCAGGGACAGGTCGCTTCACGGCGAGATCCGCCAGGAAGGATGAACCGCCACTGGACGCGTGCTCAGCGCGCGGGGGGTCTCCGCTTCCTGCTACAGATTGCCGACCCCGCCACCAACGCCCAGGCACGAGGTCCAGGACCGTGCGGCTGTCACCAGCGGAATTCTGAAGGGTTGCTTACCAGCTCGGACAGGAACTGCCATGTTTGAGGCGCGAGCAGGTATCCGGAGTTTTTCGCCTGCCATGCGAGCAGTTCCGAGCTCACACCGAACCGCGAACGGAGTGACCGAGCGGCGTACCCTTCGTTGCCTTCATGTTCCGAGACCACCTGTCCGGCGATCTGGCGGGGCAACAGCAACTCGGCAGCGAAGGCGCGAGCCCGCTGCTCGACGTGCCTGGCGGTCCTGCCGCCGAGCACGTCAACGAGCGGCAATGAACTCGAGCGATCGACCAGGAGGTGACAGATCTCGTGCGCCAGCGTCGCTCTCCTTCGGGCTGAGCTCGCGTGTCGGGCGTCCGAGTTCAGCAGCACGGCTGGACCGTGACTCGGTCCCCAGCATCCGATAGCGTCGATGTCCCCAAGCCCGAGGCCTGCGTCCATGAGCGGCACACTCCACGGCGCAAGGATCTGCTCTGGATCGACGCGTCCACCGGGGTGAACGATCTCCGGCTGTCCCCGCAGCCAACCGGCCAGCGTGTATCCCTGCATGAACGGCCGCTCGTCATGCGTGTCAGCAAGCACCGTCAGCGCGTCTTGGGAGGCTCGGTCCAGCTCTGACTTGTCGGACAACGGTACGCGCCTCAGGGCCTCAAGGATCGGTTTCAGAGTAGTCCGCGGCTGCGGTCCGACCAGTCGCGCCGCGGCCAGTAGTTCATCGGAGCGGGGAGTGGTCCAGTCACGCTCATCCTCGGAGTAGAAGATCGACTCGACCTCGGCCACAAGCTCCGGGGTATACCCGGTGGCAGCCTCGATGACCTTCAGCCGGCTGTGGCTGTCTCGTGCATGCCACGACCGGACCGCCTCGCGCGACCGGGCGTCGGACACGCCATTCAACCTCGACGCAATGCAGTCCCCTACTTTGCGCAAGACATCGAGTAGCTCGTGGAACGGGGCCTTCGCCGTCGCTGTCGTCGAGGCCGCCCAACCGGTGTTGCCGTCTCGCACGATCCACAGCGGCGGCATTGCTGCTCCCTGCACGGCTTCTGCCAGATCATGGGTCATGCGGTATGCCTCAAGCTGCTCACCCTCACGCCCGAGGTCAGACCCCAGAGGTGAACCCGACTCGACTGCCATCTCGGAGGCTGCGACCATCCGCGGGACGGTGTCCAGGGCGACGCCGAGGGGAGCCCCGTCTTCGATGGCCAGGTACAGCCAGGACTCTGCCAGAAACTCCAGAAGCTCGATCCACGTCCACTCGAAGCCCGAGGCCGCGTCCGGACCGTGCCAGATCGCCTTGCCTCGCAGGCTCACCCTGAGGCTTCCTCTGGTCGCGTTGGTCGCTGAAGTCCTCGGGCCTCCGGCCAGCCAGTCCAGCGAGATCTCGATGTCGCCATCGGATGACCGTGCTACCAGTTCATCCATCGCCGCACCTCCCTCTCGCATCCCTGCTGAATGGCCCGTTGCAGCAGCTCCTGCTTGATCGCCCTCGCGTTACGAGTGCGCGGGAATCCCGCAGGGTGCTCGGGGAAACCATGGTACGAGGCTCCTGGGTTGGTCGGCGCAGCACGATAGACGACACCGTCTCGGACCGCGTACAGCCGCTGAGGGTATGGCCGGCTCCAGCGGGGAGGATAGTAGGGAACCGCATCGTCAAGAAGCGCCTGCGCGTCGGACAGGTTCAACGTCGCGGGACACTTGCCGACAAGGCTCGGCCCGACTTCGACGAACCCGGCATGGTCCTTGTTCCAGTGGTGCTTGCGCTTGGGTTTCTCATCCGGTTCGTAGAGCCACGGCATGTCAGTCTCCCCATCCGCCATCAGGGCCAATGCCGTTCTGCCCCCACGGCACGCAGCCGACCGGCTTGGTGAACAACTATACGATCTGCCGAGGAATGGTGCGTCGGCTCGCACCGGGTGGACTGGACGGCCGGGCTCGGCTGGGTGAGTACAACCTCGCCGGCCGCGGGCTCGCCGCGCTCGAGGAAGGGGTCCTCCACCGCCAGGTCGAGGCCGGCCCGGAGCCCTGGTCCTGCCTTCGGAGTTCTCGAGCCGAAGGTCGACCAGGTGCTGTCCGGACGGCAGGGGCGGCTCGGCTGCCTCCGCGCCGACCGTCGCCTCACCCCGGGCCGCTGGTCCGGCATGGACGCGAAGCAGGTTTGGTGGGTGGCGCCCACGACGAAAGGGCTTCTCAGTGTGGAAAGAGCATGCGGCTCCCGCCGCCGAGCACGGCCGTTCCCCGGGAACTCCGCTTTCATCGGTGCCATGGGGGGTATACCTTCGACGCCGGTTCGCCGCAGCGCCCCATCTTCTCGGGAAAGGGAAGCAAATGACCGCCGACTCGCCATCCACCTACCGCGCCCCCGCCTTCGCCGACTCCCTGCCCGAGCTCGCCGGTCCCGGCGCCACGCCGGAGAGGCTGGCCCACCTGCGGGAGCACGGCTTCGTCATCATCACCGACTTCGTCGACAACCCGTGGATCCCCGTCCTCCGCGAGGCCGGCCGCCGGATCACCGAGGCGTGCGCTCCGGAGAACGGGTACGACCGCATCGACTGCTCCCGGGGCTACGTCCACCGCGCCGCCGAGGACGAGCCGTGGGCGATCCGCGGCCTCGTCCACCCCGCCTTCGGGGAGCCGGACTTCGCCGCCTTCCACGGCTCCGACGACTTCCTGGGCTTCATCGAGTCCTGGTGCGGCGGGCTGCAGCGGGAGGACCTGGCGTTCTCGGGTCTGCTGCTGTGGTGCAACCCCCGCAAGCGCGAGAACAAGCTCGGCTGGCACCGGGACACGACCTGGTGGGGCACCGGCCGGCCCTACCGGGCCCAGGGCGGCGAGGAGCCCGAGGGCCCCGAAGCGTACTCCGAGGAGGTGGAGCGCAAGCGCTGGAAGGAGATCCAGGAGAGCAACGCCAAGTCGATCACCGAGCGCAACGGCGTGAGCATGTTCCTGGCCCTGACCGACGACGAGTGCCACGAGCTGATCCCGGGATCCCACGACCGCTGGCGCACCCCCCTGGAGCACGACGTGCTGCTGCCCAAGGCGATGAAGGAGAAGGGGGTCCCCCACACCCCGAGCTGGAACGGCGAGGACCCCCTGCCCGGCCAGACCGCCATCCGCCTCAAGGCCGGGGAGGCCCTCATCCGCAACGGCGCCACGATCCACACCGGCCACTGCGTCCCCGACCGCGAGCGCAACACCCTCTCCATCGGCTGGTCGAAGTGGGGCGGCCCCCCCACCGGCGAGCCGACCGTGGCCGACGCCCGCAGTGCCTGGCAGCTCGACCCGGCGGTGCGCGAGGCCCTGCCCCACGACTGGATGAAGACCGCCTGGGACCGCTGGGCCGAGACCCAGAAGCTCGGCGACACCCTCGAGGACCGCTATGCCGGCTACGACATCAAGCGCATCAAGTCCGGCGAGGTCGTCGGCTGGCGCAGCGAGCTGGAGCGCCAGGCCGCGGCGGCGGGGGAGGACTGGAAGCCGTTCCAGACGGCGGCGTGAGGGTCCCGCGGGCAGAGGTGAACGGCCCCGGGGCAAGCCGCGCCATCGTCGGGGTGGAGCCCTTCGACACCGGTTTCGGCGGCGGCTTCCAGGCCCGCGTCGACGCCCCCGAGGCGCTGGCCTGCGAGCTGGTCGAGGATGACGGGGCCTTCCGCGTCCATTCGCCTGCGGCGGCGCAGCGCCCCCGGCGCCTGGCCTTCGTCGACGGGACGATGCGCGTCGAGGCGGGACTCACCCTCACCGGCGAGCAGGGGACGGTGGCCGGCCTCGCGGGGAGCTGGGGAGCGGGCGCGGTGGTGGTCGATGGCCGGCAGCCGCTGAGCTTCGACCGGGTCGCGGTGGGGCGGTCGGCGATCTTCACCGCGGGGCAGCGCGTCGAGCTTCCTCCGCAGCCCGGCGGATGGTCCTGGGAGGCGGACTCCATCACCGGCACCGAGCTGGAGGCCGCCCGCGACCGCCTGCGCCGGCGGATGCGGGACACGGAGGCCGATATCGCCGAGGGGCTTTCCGAGAAGGGGTGGCTGACGGTGATCGACGGGCCCCTGCACAACATCCGCCGCACCCGCACCCTGCCGATCATCGGCTACGTCAAGACCCATCACCGGCCGATGCTGGCGCCCGAGGCCTGGAACCAGGTGCCGCAACTGCCGTCCGGGGAGCGCTCCGGACTGTTCGCCATGGGCGACGATCTCTACGGCTGTTACCTGCGCGTCGGGCAGCCGGGGCCCTGGGCCGGGCCGTGGGCCGGCATCGTGCGGCTCGAGGTGCCGGCCGGCGTCGGCCTCGGGCTGGCCGTGGAGACCGCGGAGGCCGCGGCGAGCTGGCTGCCGGACTTCGCCTCCGCCCCCCACCGGGACGTGCGCGCCCCGGTGAACATGGCGCCCGTGGCCGGACTGGAGCGCCATCTGCACCACCTCCAGGGAGACCCGCGCCTGGCGCTGCGCGCCGTGAGGGCCGCGGTCCTGCAACTCAACCGCGGGGCCGGGGAAGAGGCATGAGCGACCCGACGCGCATCGGCCTGGTGGACGGCTCGGTGGACAGCGACTCCCGGACCTTCCACGTGGTGCTCGACCCCGAGACGGTGATCCAGCTCGATGAGCTGGTGACGGTGACCACCGACCTGCCCGACGGCCGCGAGGTCATCCACTACGGGATCGTCACCGAGCTGCTCTCCCGCTTCGAGGGGGCGGATCTGCCCTCCGACACGGGCCGCGTCATCGACCGGACCCTGCCGGCCGAGCTGGTCCGCCGCGCCCAGGTGCGGGTGCTGCGGGTGCGGCCGGAGCTGTTCCTCGCGCCCCACGCCGGGGCGGCGGCCACCCGCGCCGAGGGCGACCACCGGAGCTTCGCCCTCTTCGAGGACGAGATGACCCGCGGCAAGCTGCCCCTGGGGCTGGACATGGGCGGCTCCCCGGTCTACGCCGACATGCGCTTCGTCGACGGCCGCTCGGGCGGCCACGTGTCGATCTCGGGGATCTCGGGCGTGGCCACCAAGACCTCCTATGCGCTCTTCCTGCTCTACCAGATGCTGGAGACGGAACCGGGCATGGAGCTGCTCGGCGGGCGCGCCCAGCGGGACGGGGTGCGGGCCCTGGTCTTCAACACCAAGGGCGAGGACCTGCTGCACCTGGACCGCGCCAACAGCGAGTTCGCCGGCAAGCCGGACCAGCACCAGCTGTGGCAGGCGCTGGGGGTGGACGACCCCGGCCCCTTCCGCTCGGTGCGGCTCTATGCCCCGCGCGGCTCCGCCAGAGGGGACCATCTCACGCCGGAGGTCCACTCCCGCGCCACGGGCGACGTGGAGGCCTACGGCTGGACGCCGGAGCGGTTCATCCGCGATCAGCTGTTGCAGTTCTGCTTCACCTCCGAGGACGAGCGGGCGACGCAGGTCGGCTTCGTGGAGCAGCAGGTGCGGATCCAGCTCCTGCGCCGGCTGCGCCGGCTGGCGGGCGATTCCACGGGCGCCGTGGTGATCGCCCAGCGGATCCCCGCCGACACCGGCTACAACCCCGACCGCCTGGCCGAGCGCGAGCCGGAGGAGGTCCCCGCCGGGGACGGACACGTGATCCGCCAGTTCGGGGACCTGATCGACCTGCTGGACCAGGCCGCCGCCGAGGAGGACGAGGCCTCGGTGGACACCTGGTTCGGCCGCACCCAGAGCGGCACCCGGCAGGCCTTCCTGCGGCGGCTGCTGCGCCTGCGCCGCCACCTCGGGCCCCTCGTCGGCTGCGGCCTGGAGCCCCTGTCGCTGGAGAACGCCCGTCTCCACGTGGTCGACATCTCCCGCCTCCACGACGACGCCCAGCGCTTCGTCGTGGGAGCCCTGCTCGACGGCATCTGGCGCGCCAAGCAGGGGACCGGCCGCCTGCCCCTGCGCTTCGTCGTCCTCGACGAGCTGAACAAGTACGCCCCGGCCCAGGGGTTCTCGCCGCTGAGGGACCTGCTGGTCGATATCGCCGAACGGGGCCGCTCCCTCGGGGTGCTGCTCATCGGCGCCCAGCAGGCGGCCTCCGCCGTAGCCCAGCCGCTGCCGCGCAACGCCTCGTTGAAGGTGGCCGGCCGCCTCGACGCCAGCGAGTCGGAGACCTACCGCTTCCTCACCCCGGCCCTGCGCGAGCGCGCCACCCGCTTCATGCCGGGGACCATGGTGGCCTCCCAGCCGATCGTGCCCGAGCCGATTCCCATCCGCTTCCCCTTCCCGCCCTTCGCCACCAATCCCGACGAGGCGGCCGCGGACGAGGCCGCGGACCGGCAGCGGACCGACGCGATCCGGAGCAACCTGAACGCCATGGCAGGCCCGGACCCGGACCTGTGAAGCTGCTCCACACCTCCGACTGGCACCTGGGGGCGAAGCTCGGCCGGCACGACCGCACGCCGGATCACCTGGCGGCGCTCCGGGGGTTGCTGGAGGTGGCCGAGTCCGCGGCGCCCGACCTCATCCTGCACACGGGCGACCTCTTCGACTCCTCCCGGCCGCCCCACGAGTCACTGAGGCTCGGCGTCACCGCCTTGGGGCGTCTGGCCAAGGTGGCGCCCACCGTGGTGATCGCCGGCAACCACGACTCGCCCATGCTCCTGCACGTCATCGACGATCTGGCCGCCGCCGCGGACCCCCGCCGGCTGTGGCTGGTGACGAGCCCGGAGGTCCTCTCCTTCCCCGGCCTGGCGGAGCTTCCGGTCAGCGTGGCCTGCGTGCCCTTCATCCCGCCCGGCGCCATCGCCGACTTCGCGTCGGGCGATCCAGCCCGGTTCGAGGGCGACTACGCCGACGGCATCCAGGCCCTCAACCGGGGCCTTCTCGACGAGGCGCACCAGGAGGCCGGCTCCGGGGGCATCGTCCTCTACGCCGCGCACCTGCACCTGCAGGGCGCCCGGCCGGGGAAGTCGGAACGGCGGATCACCGTGGGAGAGGACTACGCCGCTCACGTGGAGGGCTTGCACCGGGCCTCGTACTGCGCCTTCGGCCATATCCACGACCCCCAGCTGCTGCCGGGCGGGACCGCCCAGGGACGGTACGCCGGCTCCCTGATCCCTCTCGACTTCGGCGAGCGCGAGCGCACCAGGCAGGCGGTGCTGGTGACCGTGGAGGAGGATGTCCGGGTCGAGACCCGCGACCTGCCGGCCGGCCGGCCCCTCACCGAGTTCGCCGGTACGCTGGCCGACCTGCAGGCCCGCGCCGAGGGTGGGGGGCTCGACGGCTGCCTCCTGAAAGGGCGGGTCATCTCCGACGATCCGATCCTGGATCTGGCCGACCGGCTGGCCGAGTGGTCGCCCGACTGCGCCGTCTTCGAGCTGATCAACACCATCACGAGGCAGCCGGTGAAGCCGATCGACCCGGACCGCGAGGGGGATGAGGAGCCGCAGCTCGACGAGCTGTTTCTCGAGTGGCGGGGGACCGCGGCCCGGGGCATCAAGGCGGCCGACGACGATGTCTGCACCCTGTTCGCACAGGCCCTGGGCGGCGTGGGCCAGGAAGCGAGCCCCGACTTCGGGCTGACGCCGCTGCTCTCGGATGCGCAGGACGTCCTGGGCCGACTCGCCGCGAGCCGGGACCCCGACGGGGGCTGACTTGCGGCCCCTGCATATCACCATCGAAGGCCTGCGGTCGTTTCGCCCGGCCGTCTCCATCGACTTCACCGGCCGCGACCACCTCGCCATCGTGGGCGACACGGGGGCGGGGAAGTCGTCCATCCTGGAGGCGATGACCTACGCCCTCTACGGCCAGACGACGTTCACCGCCCACGCCAACCAGGAGCTGGTGAACGACACCTCGACCCACCTGCGGGTCGTGCTTCGGTTCGAGGTCACCGGCCAGACGTGGGAGGTGGCGCGCACCTTGCGCCGCGCCGGGGACGGCACGGTGGGGCAGCCCCAGGCCCGGCTCCGCAGGCTCGGCCGCGCCGGCGAGACGGTGGAGCAGGTCGAGCAGGTCCGCCGCGTCAACGACCGCGTCAAGACGCTGATCGGGCTCGACAGCGATGCCTTTCTGCGCACCGTCATCCTGCCCCAGGGCCGCTTCGCCCGCCTGCTGGTGGAGGACGAGCCGCGCGACCGCGGCCGGATCCTGAGGCAGGTCTGGCGCACCGACGAGCTGGAGGCGGCCGGAGCGCTGGCCGGCGAGGCCCGACAGGAGGCGGCGACCCTGCGGGCCCGACTGGGGCAGGCGGCCTCCGCCTACCCCGAGGATCCCCCGGCGCACCTGGCCCGGCTGATGGCCGCCCAGGCGGAAGCGGTCCTGCGGGCCGAAGCGGCTTCCGAGGACGAACGGGCGGCCAACGAGGCTCGCGAGGCGATCCTCGCCGCCGAGGGGGAAGGGGAGGCGGCGTCCCGGGTCGCCAGGCGGCTGCGATCGCTGGACACGGGCGCGTTGGCGGACCGGCTCGACCCGATCGCCGCCCTCGACCGCCAGCTGCAGGGGGAAGGGGCGGACCTGGAGCAGCGCCAGGCGCGGGCCGAGGAGGAGCTGGCCCGCATCCCGGCGGACGACGGCCCCACGAGCGAGGTGGTGGCGGGGGCCCTGGCCACGTTGCGGAGTATCGGCGGCCTGATCGCCGACGGCGAGAGCGCCGCCCGGGAGCTGCGCGCCCGGGTCGAGGACGCTTCCGGCAAGCGAGTCGAGGCGGAGCGCCTGGCGAAGGAGGCGGCCAGGGCCCGTGAGACGGCGGCGGAGCACGCCGCCGGACGGGCCCCCCTCGCCGAAGCCGTCGAGTCCGCCCGGGCCCGCAGGACGGAGGTCGACCGGGGGTACTCCAGGTGCGAGGAACTCGCCGGAGAACTGGATCGAACACGGACCCGCCTCTCCGAGCTCGGTCGGGAGTCGACCGGGCTCGGCGGCCGCCTGGACGCTGCTCGCGAGCGGGAACGGTGCGCGTCCAGGGCCGCGGCGCAGGCCGATGAGCACCTGGCCGCGGCGCGGCGGTCGGAGTCGGCGGCGGCGGCGGCCCACGCCCTGCACCCGGGTGACGAGTGCCCCATCTGCCGCCGCGGTCTTCCCGCCGGCTGGGAAGCCCCGGCCGGCGCCGGGATGGGCGCGGCCCAGGCGGCCGCCGAGGAGGTCCGCCGGGGCGCCAGGGAGGCGGAGAGAGAGGTGTCGGGCCTCGACGCGGAGGCCCGGGCCCTCGACCGCCAGACCGCCGACGCCGGAGACCGGCTCGCCGCGGTGGAGGAGAGACTCGGAGAGGCGCGCCGGGAGTTGGCCGGTCATGTCGATCTCGATGCGGAGGCTCACCTTCCCCGGAGAGAGATCCTGCTCGCCCCCCTGGAGGAGGCCGGCAGGAGGGCGGCGGACCTGCTGACCGAGCACGACCGTGTCCAGGACGAACTGCGCGAGACCTCGTCGGGGCGGGGCCAGGAGGCGAGCGCCGCCCGCGCCGAGGCGGACGGCGCCGACACGCTCGCCGACCATGCCCGAACGGCGGCGGACCAGGCCCTGCAGCGGCTGGGAGCGGCGGTGCGGTCGGTTCCGCCGCCGTACCGGCCGCAGCTGGATCTGTTCGGCGACCCTTCGGACCTGCACGAGGTGGATGCCACCCCGGTCAGCGAGCGGACCCAGTCGGCGGAGGCCCGGGAGAAGGTCTTGGCGGAGAGGGTGGACCAACGACGGCGCCTGGGCCGCGAGCTGGACGAAGTCGAGGCCGCCCGGTCGGACCTGGAGAGGCGGAGGGCCGACGAGGTGGCGGCGGCGATCGGCGAAATCGTCGACGATCTGAACGGGCACCGCGATGTCCTGGTCGATTCGGTCAGCCGCCTGGGGCTCGGCACGGACATCCCTCCGGCCTCTCCACGAGGGAGACAGATGCCATGGCGTCGCGGATCGAGGAGCTGGAGGCGGTGACGGCGGATGTCTCACGTGGGGCGGGGGAGCAGGCGAGGGCCGCTGCTATCCGGGTGGATGGTGCGCGAGCGGAACTGACGGCCATCGGCAAGCGACTCGGCGCGGGGATCGACGCCAGCGACCCTGATGCGATTCTGGACGGAGCTCGCGAGATCGCGGAGATCGCGCGCTCCAGAGAGCGGCAGTCCCGCGAATGCGCGGAGGAGTTCGCCGGGAAGGTTGACGATGTGCGCCGCCTGCGGGCCCTGCTGGAGGAAGTCGAGGCCAGGGAACGGGCCCTCGGCGACCTCGAGGACGCCCTGAAGCCGGGCGCCTTCCTGAAGTGGCTCACCCTCCGGCGGTCCCGCCGTCTGCTGGTCCACGCCTCGCGGATGCTCGGCGAGATGAGCGGCGGCAAGTACGCCTTCGTGGACCCCGGGGACAACGAGGAGCAGTGGCTCGTCCTCGACCAGGAGTCCGGCCAGCCGCGCTCCCCGGCCAGCCTCTCCGGCGGCGAGCAGTTCGTCGCCTCCCTCTCCCTCGCCCTGGGCATGGTGGAGATGATGGCGCGCAGCGGCGGCCGGCTGGAGTCCCTCTTCCTCGACGAGGGCTTCGGCGCCCTCGACCGCAACAACCTCGACTCGGCGGTGCAGGCTCTGGCGACGGTCGCCGCCAGCGGCCGCATGGTGGGGGTGATCTCCCATGTCCGCGCCGTGGCCGAGCAGATCGACCACGTCCTCGCCGTGACCCGCGACGCCGCGGGAAGCCGGGCCCGGTGGCTCACGCGCGCGCAGCGGCAGCAACTCGTAGAATCGGATACGGGCTGGGAAGCGGCGTCGGCCCTGGGGGGGTTGCTGGAGTAGGGGGACAGTAACGTGGAGCCGCGGATCCCCCAGAACCTGGAGAGCCGCCCCATGGATGACACACCGCACGGAGCACAGACATCGGAGGAGACACCGGCCAGCGCCTGGGACCGCGATGCGGCCAAGCGTGCTCTGGATGACCTCTTCAGTATCGCCAGCAAGTACAGGGCAACTGAGGCATACAGGGAATTGGTGTATTTCGTGGCCAGATTCCGGTTCTACTCACCGTTCAACGCCCTGCTGATCCACGTTCAGAGACCGGGATCGACCTTCGTTGCTCCGGCCCATCGGTGGCGTGGCAAGTACAAGAGAGAGATATGTGGCCTACGTGCATGGGGCCGGGAGTTGAGGCGTCCTGCCCCTCCCTTCACCAATCCGTTCCGGACGAGCGGTGAAACCATCGGCTGTGGACTCCCTCGGGTTATCGAGAATGGAAAGCGGGACGGCGTCCGCGTAAGGAGTGCCTCTCTTGGATCTCAAGGGGCCGGTTCCATCAGGATCAGGGTCTCGGGGGGTGCAATCTCACAGAAGTTCCAGGACGGATGGGACAGAGATCGAAGGCCGACCTATGTCGATGTTCCGGTCGGATACGATCTCCTGGTCAACTCGGAGCACACCCCGGAGGAACGGTATGCCACCGTCGCTCACGAGCTCGCTCACCTGTACTGTGGCCACCTTGGCTCTCCAGATCCCAAGTGGTGGCCAGACCGACGGGGCTTGCAGAAGGACGCGATAGAGTTCGAGGCCGAGTCCATCTCCTACATCGTCTGCGCCAGGCGCGGGATCAGGACCTCGTCGGCGCGGTATCTGGCGTCTATGTCGACCGCAATGCCGAAGTTCCCCCCATCAGTCTTGAGCTCGTCATGAAGACCGCCGGACTCATCGAGTCCATGACCAACCGGCGGCTGAGGCCTCGTGAGACAAGTCCTCGCAGGGGGCGTAGGTGATGAGGTGCCGGCGAGCGATTGCGCGACCCATCGGTTGGCAGCTCGACCAACTGCGGCTGTTGAAGGACGGTTGGCTTGAAGGGGATGGCCTATCGCCACCCAGGTCAGGTCTCGATTGGCTGCAAGACGCCTTCGACCGGCACTTCCCCGACGAGGCTCCGTTGCCGCACCTCTACCCGACGGAGGCGGGAGGCGTCCAGGCCGAGTGGGCCATCGGCTCGATTGAGGTCAGCCTCGACCTGAACCTTGGTACCCATTCGGGTGAGTGGCACGCGCTCGGCACGGAAACCGGGGAGGTAGAGGAGCGGATACTCAACGGTGACGACAGCAGTGACTGGAAGTGGCTGTCGAGCCGGATCGAGGCCATGGTTGCGGGCGCAGGATGAGACCGTGGTACCTCCCCAAGAAACACAGAAAGGGCCGGCACCCCTCGCGGGGCGCCGGCCCTCCTCTTGCCGCCTGCCTTCGGCGGCCGTTCAGCCCTCAGCCGGTCAGGCGCTGACCTTGACCTCGATCTGCTTCGGGCGGGCCTCCTCGGCCTTGGGCACGGTCACCTCCAGGACGCCGTCCTTGTAGGTGGCCGCCACCGCCTCGGTGTCGACCGCGGCGGGCAGGTCGAAGGTGCGGGTGAAGGTCCCGTAGGCGCGCTCCACCCGGTGCACGTTCCCTTCCTTCGACTCGCTCTCGCGGTGGCGCCGGCCCTTGATCGTCAGGCGGTCGTCGGCCAGGGTGATGTCGAGATCCTCCCTGGCGATGCCGGGCAGGTCGGCGGTGAGGACGAAGTCGCGGTCCGTCTCGGCGATGTCCACCGAGGGACGCCAGACGGCCTCCCGGGGGGCCGCGCCGTGGTCGTTGCTCCACAGACCGTCGAAGAGCCGGTCCATGTCCCGGCCGAAGCCGAAGAGCTCGCGGGGCTGCCAGCGAACGAGTGCCATTCTCTTTTCCTCCTGTCTTGGATCGGGCTTCCGTCCGATCTCGGTGTGTGTGGCTGTCGCCCGACCAGATTGCAAAGGCCGTGCCACCACGGCTCCTGGGGAGGCTTCGCCGCAACAGAAGCGAGAAACGCGCCGAAATGGCAGACAGGAGGGCGGGAGGCCAAAGATCGGCAGGCCCAAGACTGCCGATAAGACAGGATTCGCCGAGAGTCAGCCCGATGGTCCGGGATCCCCGAGGGACTGCCTCCGCCGCTGGTGGGCCAGCTCGCGCATGTCCACGGCGGTGTCGAACTCGTCGACGATCTCGGTGCCGAGGATCTCCTCGAGCACATCCTCAAGGGTGACCAGGCCGCCCAGGCTGCCGAACTCGTCGATCACCATGACCAGGTGCTGTCGCGACTCCAGCAGGCGGCGCAGCAGACGGCCGGCGGTCAGGCTGTCGGCGACGAAGTCCACGGGACGCATCAGCTCCTCCAGCGTGCGGTCCCATTCTCCCTCGGCCATGGCCGCGAGCAGGTCCTGCCGGTGCACGGTGCCCACCACGTCGTCGGCGCCGGCGTCGTACACGGGCACGCGCGTGTGGTTGAGGGACTGGGTCGAGTCCCGCACCTGACGCAGGGTCGAGGAGACGGCCAGCGAGGATACCACGGTCCGGGGGGTCATGATGTCCCGCACCGTCTTCTCCTTGAGGCCGAGGATGTTCTCGATGACGGCGGCCTCGTCGGCGTCGATGGCGCCCTCCTTGTGGCCGAGGCGGGCCATGACCAGCAGCTCCTCCTCCGAGACGCCGGGGGAGCCCTGGCCCCGGGCGATGAGCCGCGTGACCTGCCCGGTGAGCCAGATCAGGGGCCGGAAGACCCACACCATGGCCAGCAGGGGGCGGGCGACCGGGCCCGCCAAGCCGCGGCAGTAGACGACGCCCGCCGTCTTTGGGATCACCTCGGAGAACAGGAGGATCGCCAGGGTGAAGGCGGCGGAGAACAGCCACAGGCGCTCCTGCGCGAGAGCGACGTCACCCAGCTTCTCGCCGAAGACGACTAGGTAGGCGGCGCCCGCCCAGGCCGCGCCCGCCGTGTTGGCGATCGTGTTCAGGGACAGGATGGCGGAGATGGGGCGGTCCACCCGCTCGCGCAGCGAGCGCAGGATGCGCCCGGTCCGCTGGCCGGACTCGGCCATGGCCTCCACGTGCCCGACGGGCACGGAGTAGAGGACCGCTTCGAAGAGCGAGCACATGGCCGAGAAGCCGACGGCCAGGGCCACGGCCAGAACCAGCTCCGTCATGGAGAGCCTCCGGAAGGGGGATCCGCGGCGGCGGGATGGCCGGGCGCGGGGGTGCGGCTAGGATAGTCCAGGGGGAGGAGCGGTCACAATCGATCCGGCCCGAGGGACTGCCGCCGCCGCCGATGGGCCAGCTCGCGCATGTCCACGGCGGGATCGAACTCGTCGACGATCTCGGTCCCGAGGATCTCCTCGAAGACGTCCTCGAGGGTGGCCAGACCCGCCAGGCTGCCGAACTCGTCGATCACCATGACCAGGTGCTGGCGCGACTCCAGCAGGCGGCGCAGCAGCCGGTCGGCGGTCAAGGCGTCGGCGACGAAGTCCACGGGGCGCATCATCTCCTCGAGGGTGCGGTCCCACTGCCCCTCGGCCATGGCCGCGAGCAGGTCCTGGCGGTGCACGGTGCCCACCACGTCGTCGGCGTCGGCGTCGTACACGGGCACTCGCGCGTGGCCCAGGGACTGGGCCGAGTCGCGCACCTGCCCAAGGGTCGAGGACATGGCCAGGGAGAAGACCACCGTGCGCGGGGTCATGATGTCCCGCACCGCCTTCTCCTTGAGACCGAGGATATTCTCGATGAAGGCGGCCTCGTCGGCGTCGATGGCGCCCTCCTTGCGGCCGAGGCGGGCCAAGACCAGCAGCTCCTCCTCCGAGACGCCGGGGAAGCCCTGGTCCCGGGAGATGAGGCGCGTCACCTGCCCGGTGAGCCAGATCAGGGGCCGGAAGACCCACACCATCGCCAGCAGGGGGCGCGCCACGGGGCCCGCCAGTCCCCGGCAGTAGACGACGCCCGCGGTCTTGGGGATCACCTCGGAGAACAGCAGGATGGCCAGGGTGAAGAGGGTCGAGAAGAGCAGCAGGTGTTCCTCGCCGTAGAGGACCATGAAGACCGCGCCCGCCCAGGCCGCGCCCACCGTGTGGGCGATCGTGTTCAGGGACAGAATGGCGGCGATGGGGTGGTCCACCCGCTCGCGCAATGCGCGCAGGATCTGCCCCGTCCTCTTGCCGGCCTCGGCCATGGCCTCCACGTGCGCCATGGGCACGGCGTAGAGGACCGCTTCGAAGAGCGAGCACATGGACGAGAAACCGATGGCCAGGGAGATGGCCAGAACCAGCTCCGTCATGTCCGTCATGGAGAGCCTCCAGGAGGGGGGTCCGCGGCGGCGGGATGGCCGGACGCGGTGGTCATGATCGATTCAGCCCGAGGGCCGGGTCGGCGTGCACGAAGCGGCCATCCACCAGGGTCGCCAGGACCGGCAGGCCGGCCAGGTCCATGGGGTCCACGGCGAAGGGGTCCTCGCCCAGGACCACGAGATCGGCGAGCATGCCCGGGACCAGCGACCCGAGACGGTCCTCCACCCCGCCGGCGAAGGCCGCCCCCCAGGTGAATCCGCGCACCGCCTCGGCCACCGTCAGCCTCTCCTGCGGCTGCCAGCCCCCGGCGCCGGGAGAGCCGTCCGCCCGGCGGCGGGTGGCGGCGGCGTGGACCCCGGCCAGCGGCGGGATCGGTTCCACCGGCGTGTCCGATCCGAAGGCCAGCACCGCGCCGGCCCGCCGCAGCGACTCGAAGGCGTAGGCCCACGGGGCCCGCTCCGGGCCCCAGAACCGGTCCACCATGGGGTAGTCGCTGGTGGCGTGGACCGGCTGCACCGACGCGATCACCCGCAGTTCGGCGAAACGGGGGGCGTCCTGCGGGTCGATGACCTGCACGTGCTCGATGCGGTGCCGCAGCCGCCTCCCGGAGCCCTCTTCCTCGGCCCGCGCCGCGGCCAGGGCGTCGAGGGCCTCGCGGTTGGCGCGGTCGCCGATGGCGTGGACGAAGCAGGCGAGGCCGTGGCGGCTGGCGCGGGTCACGGTCTCGCGCAGCTCCTCCGGCGCCATGAGGGGCATGCCGAGGTTGCCGGGCTCGTTCTCGTAGGGGGCCAGCATCCACGCCGTGCGCGGGCCGAGAGCGCCGTCGGCGAAGAGCTTGACGCCGCCGATCCACAGCATGTCGTCGCCGAAGCCGGAGCGCAGACCGGTGGCGATCGCCTCGTCGAGCCGGCTGGAGGGGATCGACTTGCAGACCCGGAGTCCCCGGTAGCCGCGCTCCCGCAGGATCTGCCAGGCCCGCAGGGCGCGGATGCCGTCGAGGTCGTGGACTCCGGTCAGGCCGCAGCGCCAGGCGGCGGGCAGGGCGGCGGCCATGGCGTCGGCCACCTGTTCCGCCGTCACCTCCGGCAGGCGGCCGGCCACCAGGCCGGAGGCCTCCTCGAGGAAGACCCCCGTGGGCTCGCCGGCCCCGTCGCGGACCACGGTGCCGCCGGCGGGGTCCGGGGTGCGGCGGGTCACGCCCGCGGCGTTCAGGGCCGCCGTGTTCGCCCACGAGGCGTGGCCGCTCTTGGCGGTCAGGAAGACGGGGTGATCCGGCGCGGCGCCGTCCAGGAGCCGGCGCGTGGGCCACTCGCCGGAGGCCCAGCGGTTGTGGTTCCAGCCGTGGCCGAGGATCCACTCGCCGGGCGGGGTGGCGGCGGGCCTCTCGCGCACGGCCGCCAGCACGTCCTCCAGCCGCGGCAGGTCGGCGTCGATGCGGGTCATGCCGAGGGCGAAGCCCTCGAAGTGGAGGTGGGCGTCCACCAGGCCCGGCAGACGCAGGCGCCCTCCAGGGCGATCCGGCGGGCGCCGGCGGGGGCGGCGGACAGGATCTCGTCGTCGGTGCCGGCGGCGGCGATGCGCCCGCCCCGGATCCACAGGGCCTCGGCCGGGGGCCGGCCCGCCTCCAGGGTGCGCACCCGGCCGCCGCTGAGGACGAGATCGGCGTCGTCGCCGGGGTCGTGCATCGGATCTCCGGTGGTCATGCCTATCTTACGGCCGTGAAGCTCGCCGCCTCCGCCGACCAAATCAACCGATCGATCGCGCCGTGAGCGATACCCAGTCGCTGGCCACCCGCACCGTGCGCGGCCTGTTCTGGACCGGCAGCGCCTTCGCCCTCCAGATCGCCACCACCCTCGTCTTCTACCGGCTCCTCGGGGCCGAGCGCATGGGCGGCTTCGAGTGGGCCCTGCTGCTGGTGATGCTCGCCGCCCTGCTCTGCGACCTCGGCCTCGGCAGCGCCCTGGTGCAGGACCGCGAGGCCGGCGACGAGCACTTCGACGCCGCCTTCTGGACCTGCCTGGCCTTCGGCTCGGCGGTGACGGCCCTGGTCCTGGTCCTGGCGCCGGCCCTGGCCTCCTGGCTGTCCCGGGCGGAGACGCGGGACTTCGAGCCGATCCTGTCGCGACTGGTCCTGCTCGTCCCCTTCGCCTCGGTCTCCGGCGTCTTCCGGGCCCGCCTGCAGCGGGACCTGCGCTGGCGGGCCATGGCCGCCGCCGAGATCGCCGCCTCCTTCGCCCACGCCGCCCTCTCCTTCGCCCTCCTCGCCGCCGGCCTGGGGGTCATGAGCGTCGTCTACGGCGCCCTGGCGCGCGAGGTCGTCCTGCTCATCGGGCTCGCCGTGGCCGCCCGCTGGCTGCCGCGCCCGGCGATGCGGCCCCCGGCCCTGCGCCGCATCGCCGCCTTCGGCCTCAACCTCACCGGCTCCCGCTGCCTGCAGTACCTCGGCAGCAACCTCCCGCGGCTGTTCATCTACCCCTTCCTCGGGGAGGCGGCCATGGGCCACTTCAGCTTCGCCTACCGCCTGACGCTGCTGCCGCTGGTGCGCCTGTCCACGGTGATCACGCGGGTGTTCTTCCCCACCTTCTCGGCGATCCAGACGGACACCGACCTGCTGAGCCGCGCCTACCTGCGCTCGGTGGGCGCCATGGCCCTGGGGTACTGGCCGGTCCTCGCCGGCCTCGCCCTGCTCGCCGAGCCGGTGGTCACCCTGACCCGGCCCGACATGGCCCCCGCCGTGTGGCCCCTGCGGCTGCTGGCCCTGGCCACCCTGGTCAAAGCCGCGGGCACCGGTGCGGGCTCGGTCTGGCTCGCATGCGGCCGCGCGAACTGGGCCCTCTACTGGGCCCTGGCGAGCCTCGCCATCCTGGCCCCGGCCCTCCACGCGGCCATCGGCTACGGCGTCACCGGGGTCGGCGCCGCGATCCTGCTGACCTCCCTGTTGTTCCTGGCCATCTCCCAGCACCTGGCCAACCGGCTCCTGGAGATCGGCTTCGCCGACTACCTGGCGGTGCTCTGGCGGCCGGCCCTGGTGGCCGCGGCGGTGGCCCTGGCGCTGGGTGTGACCTCGCCGTGGCGGCCGGAGGCGCCGCTGGCGGCGTGCGCCGCGGGGGGGCTGGCGGCGGCACTCGGCGGTCTGGCGGGCCTGCGTCTCTTCGCCTGGGACGACTTGCGGGAGATGTGGCGCAGCGTCCGCGGCGGGTAGGCCCGGTCTTTCCATGATATGGCGGGGCCAGTACTTTTTCCCGCTGGAACTTCCTTCAGGCCGCTGCAGCGGCCGCCTTTCACCAGGAGCAGCAAGAGAGATGGATCCCCAGAGCGGCAACGGCCAGGCCACCGGCACCCACCGCCTCAAGACCGGGTTGGCGGAGATGCTCAAGGGCGGCGTCATCATGGACGTCACCGACAAGGACCAGGCCCGGGTCGCCGAAGACGCGGGCGCGGTCTCGGTCATGGCCCTCGAGCGGGTGCCCGCCGACATCCGCAAGGAAGGCGGCGTGGCGCGCATGGCCAGCATCGCCAAGATCCGCGAGATCATGGAGTCGGTGAGCATCCCGGTCATGGCCAAGTGCCGCATCGGCCACTTCGCCGAGGCCCAGATCCTGCAGGCCCTGGGGGTCGACTACATCGACGAGAGCGAGGTCCTGACCCCGGCCGACGAGCACTTCCACGTGGACAAGTTCGCCTTCCAGGTGCCCTTCGTCTGCGGCTGCCGCGACCTGGGCGAGGCCCTGCGCCGCATCGGCGAGGGCGCCGCCATGATCCGCACCAAGGGCGAGGCCGGCTCCGGCAACATCGTCGAGGCCGTGCGCCACATGCGCGCCGTCATGGACGGCGTCCGGCGCCTCACCACCCTGGCCCCGGAGCAACTCATGACCGAGGCCAAGGAGCTGGGCGCGCCCTTCGACCTCGTGCGCCTCGTGGCCGAGACCGGCCAGGTGCCGGTGCCCAACTTCTCCGCCGGCGGCATCGCCACCCCCGCCGACGCCTCGCTGATGATGCAGCTCGGCGCCGAGTCGGTCTTCGTCGGCTCCGGGATCTTCAAGTCCACCGACCCGAAGAACCGGGCCGAGGCGATCGTCAAGGCGACGACCAACTACCAGGATCCCGATGTGCTCGTGCAGGTCTCCGAGCAGCTCGGAGAGGCGATGCCGGGGATCGAGATGGAGACCCTCGGCGAGGGCGAGAAGCTGCAGACGCGGGGCTGGTAGGCATCACCGGAACCCGCGGCTGGATCGAGGAGGCGCCCCACTTCGGGGGCGTCTCCTTTTCTGTGCGCGAACCATGGGGAGAGGTGCGGTGAGCGGAGCGGGACCGGTGGTCGGCGTGCTGGCCCTGCAGGGCGACTTCGAGGCCCACGCGCGGGTCCTGCGCGGCCTCGGCGCCCGCTGCCCGGCGGTGCGCAAGGCAGGGCAGCTCGACGGCCTGGACGGCCTCGTCATCCCCGGGGGCGAGAGCACCACCCTCATCAAGCTGATGGACGCCTTCGATTTCTGGGAGCCCCTCGACGCCTTCATCGCCTCGGGCCGCCCGGTCTTCGGCACCTGCGCCGGGGCGATCCTTCTGGCCTCGGAGGTCCTCAACCCGCGGCAGCGCAGCCTCGGCGCCATGGACATCACCGTCGAGCGCAACAGCTACGGTCGCCAGCTGGACAGCTTCGAGGGGGCCGGCAGGTTCCGGCCGCGCCCAGGCGGCGAGACCGAGATCGAGATGGTCTTCATCCGCGCCCCCCGCATCACCCGGATGGGCGCCGGCGTCGAGGCGCTGGGCGAGTGCCGCGGCGACACGGTGGTGGCCCGCCAGGGGGGTCTGCTGG
This sequence comes from Candidatus Latescibacterota bacterium, assembly GCA_964291625.2. GTDB lineage: Bacteria > Latescibacterota > UBA2968 > UBA8231 > UBA8231 > UBA8231. The sequence goes on from OZ220089.1 coordinate 3,845,101, forward strand.
CGGCCACCTTCCACCCCGAGCTGAGCGCCGGGGCGCAGGTGCACCGCCTTTTCCTGGAGATGACGGCCGCGGCCGCCGCGGGCCGAAGCTAGAAGCGCAGGCCCACCTTCGCCGTGAACCGGTTGATGCCGAGTGGCTCGTCGGCGAAGATGAAGTCGCGCTGGTACTGCAGGCCCAGGCTGAGGTTGTCGGTGAGCAGGACCTCGGCGCCGACGCCGGGGGCGAGGCCGAAGCGGGTGTCGCCCTCGCCCGGAGCGTAGAGCTCGGCGTCGAGGCTGAGGTGGTAGTTGAAGGGCTCGTACTCGAGGATGTTGCGCACGCCGACGCCGAAGAGGCTGGTCTCCTGGTCCTGGATGAAGGCGTAGCTGGCGTGCACGCCGAGCCAGTCCTCGGTGCGCCAGCCCACGTTCAGGCCGTACATCAGGTCGGTCTCAGCGTCGTCGTCGGACTCCACGATGGCGGCCCCCATGAAGGGGGCGACGGACCACGTCCCCGGGGTGCCCGCCAGCCGGTAGCCTCCCTTGCCGATCTCGCTGCCCTCGGGCCCGTCGGTGCGCCCCGGGGAGGCGTCCCCCGCGAAGGCGCCCGCCGTCCACAGGGTCACCGCTGCCGCTGCGGTCCAGGCTCTCATTCCCACCTCCTAGAAGCCGATGGCCCTCTTCTTGAAGGCCTTGGTGATCTCCTTGTGGTCGGTCCACACGATCACGCTGGTCTCGATGTCGGTGAGCTCGAAGGTCGCCTTGTAGTAGACGACCTTGTCCTTGCCCACCTGCTGGATCGTCGAGGTGATCACCAGGCCGAGGAGGAACTCGGCGGCCTGCTGCCGGCCGGGGCCCTTGGCCTGGGACGGGTCGACGTACCCGGAGCCCTGGTACTCGTACTCCCTGGCGATCTCGCGGCGGGCCGCCTTGTCGAGGAAGGTGAACTCGCCGCTGTTGATCAGCGCCGTCTTCACGTGGTCGTACAGGGCCTGCAGGTCGATGTGCTCGGTGGTGCGGTTCCTCGGCGTCTCGAGGATGATCGTGGGATCGCCGTCGAGGGCGTCGCGCTCCTTCCAGCTCTGCAGGGAGGTGACGATCTTCCTGGCCACCAGCTGCATGTCGTTCTGGTTCCAGTCGTCGTCGAGCATGACGATCTCTTCGGGGTCGGTGTAGGTCCCCTGGGTGAAAGCCCGGGGTCCCGCGCAGGCCGACAGTCCGGCCGCGGCCAGGGCCGCGGCGCACGTCATCGCGATTCCATTCATGCCTTTCACTCCCACTCGCACTCGAAGTGCGAACGTTCCATGTGCCAGCGGTTGTCGAGCATCGCGTCCTGCCGGTGCAGGACCTGCAGCGAGCAGAACCGCTGCAGCGAGCTGGCCGGGTAGTCGAAGGTGAACTCCTGGACCCCCTTGCGGTCGGCCGCGGGGATGTCCGCCTCGGTGTAGATGTTCGGCCGCGTCGAGGTGAAGACCAGGGCGCGCTTGGCCCCGGGCACCTTCAGCGGCACGCGGGCCACGAAACTGACGCGGCGCACCTGTTTCGGCAACAGCAGGTCGGTGTTGTCCACCGCCGTGCCGCGGCGCCCCGCCCGGGCGAGTACGTCCGCGAGGCTGCCGAAGAACACGCGCTCGCGGTCGCCGTCGGGGATGATCAGGTAGAGGTAGGCCCGGTGCGCCCGGGCGGAGACCGCCGCGCCGCCGAGGCCCTCGAAGTCCATGTGGATGGCCAGGTCGAGGGAACGGTTCGGCGGCAGGGCGTGGAGCGACATGGCCTGGATGACCTTCTCGGTGACCCCGCTCTTCTTGAGGCGCACCAGCGAGCCGACCGAGGCGTCGCAGGCGCAGCGGCGCTCCTCGAGCATCTTGAGGATCATCTCCTCGCTGAACTTCGCCTCCGTGAGGGAGACGATGTCGTGGAGGCTCATGGGGAGCTGGTCGGAGCGCTCGTACAGGGGCGGCAGCGCGCCGCCCTCCCAGTCGACGATGTTGAAGACGTACCCCGGCGGCAGGGTGCGGCCGCCGCCGGCGGGGCTGGCCGTCTGGGCCGGGGCGGCCCCGGCGGCGAGCAGCACCAGGGCCGCGGCGCCGGTGAGGAATCCCGTCATCGCTTGGTCGATCCTTCCTTCTTCAGCGGAAGCTGCGCCAGCTGAGGAATACGGGGTGCTCGCCGTTCGCCTGCACGCCGGTGAACGCGTGCCGGTCGACGACACCGCCTTGTGCATTGATAAACTCCAGAACCACCTCCCGCGTTCCCGGCGGCATCTGCATTCGAGCCATCCAGATGGTCCGCGGCAGGGCGAGCCAGCTGCGGGTGTCGGCCGCCTCGGTGCCGGCGCCGAAGAGGTTGATCAGGGCCCCGAGGACCTCGCTCTCCTCCTCGGCGGCCTCCTTGGCCAGCCACTTGGCCGCGGCCCGGGCCACCGTGCGCCGCAGGATGACGTCCTCCTTGTCGCGCAGGGTGCGCCCGGCGATGGCGTCCAGGTCCTCCACCAGCCAGCCGCGGGCCTGGGCGTCGCCGGCGCGCAGGCGCACGCCGGCGACCTCGCTGCGGGCGGGCTCGTACACGGGCAGGGCCACCCGCAGCCAGTACTCCACCTTGCCCCTGTACCCGGAATGGTACTGCCGCACGGCGCGGTCGGAGATCGTCCAGACCTCCGTGAGCTGGCCGCCCTTGGTGATCGGCACGTTGATCTCGCTCTGTCCCTTGCGCCCCACGAAGCCGGTCTCGGCGAAGACGGTCACCGTGCCGGGCCCCAGGGGCGGGGCCCCGGAGGCTTCGGGGTCGAGGCCCCAGCGCTCCTGCAGCTCCGTCCACTCGGGCTCGAAACCGAGTACCGCGGTGGTGCGGCGCAGGTCGGCGGCCAGGCTCGGCGGCGGCGCCAGGCCGAAGGCGTCGGCGTACGCGGCGTAGCCCTTGACCGCGTCCCGGTAGGAGATGTAGGCGTCGTTGACCTCGCCCCCGGCCTCGTAGAGGAGGCCGGTGAGGTACTGCATGAAGGCGTCGTTGCGGTAGCCGAGCTCGTACTCGGCGGCCTCGGCGAAATCGGCGAGACGCAGGTTCGCCTTGCGGCACTCGACGAGGGCGCCCTGGTGGTCGCCGAGGTAGTGGTAGTTCAGGGCCCGGTAGTAGTGGATGAGGACGCGCTCGTACTCCTCGCCCGAGTAGGCGCGGATGGCGTCGTTGGTGAGCAGGGCCGCCACCTCGCGGCTGATGGAGCGAGTGTAGTGCCGGTCGATGAGCTTCTCGGCCTTCTCGAACTGGCCGTTGGAGCCCGTGTAGTCGCCGGCGTAGTGGAGGATCAGCCCCTTCTCCAGCCGGTAGAGGAGCATGTTGGTGTCGCCCAACGGCTTGTCGAGCTTGCTCAGCGCCCCCTCCCAGTCGCGGCTCTGCACGCGCCCCAGGCTCTTGCCCATGGTGCGCGAGTAGCCGGCGGCGCAGCCGGCCAGGACCGCCGCCAGGAGCAGGACCACGCCCGCCCGCATCCAGGCCCCCTGTCCCGTCATCCCTGATCCGGCCTCATGCCACGCTCCCGGGCGCGCGTACGCCGGCGCCGGTGCCGTCGGTATGCACACCCCCGTTAGGATGCCCTGCCGCTCCCCGCCGTTCCCCACTCTCCCATCCCCCCGGCTCAGGCGCCGGGCCGTTCCACGGTGATCTCCATGCCGTCGCGCACGCCGGCCAGCACCCTCGGGTCCTCCTCCAGCCGGCCCAGCAGGTTGACCTCGGTCACCAGCCGGCACTCGTCCCCGCGGGAGGCCGGCGTCGGACCGTAGGGCAGGGCCAGGGAGCGGCCTTCCACCCAGAAGCAGACGGTCCCGGGATCGACGACCTGGGCCGCGTCCGCCTCGAGGGCGGCCTCCACGCCGGTGTCGAAGTAGACCTCCTCGCCCCAGGTGCTGGCCCGGGAGCGGATCGGCAGGGCCGCCAGCAGGGCCCGCGACGTGGGTGTGTCGTCGAGATCGGCGTGGGCCTGGCCGCCGGGCCAGCTCAGTCGGATGCGCATCTCCCTCTCCTTTCGTGCCCGCACTAATCTGGCGGACCCCTCCCGGCGCCGCTACCATTGCCGCCCATGACCTCAACCGATCCCGTGGTCGCCGCCGTGGTCGGCTACGGCTACGCCGGCCGCTGCTTCCACTCGTACCTGGTCCGCCTCGCCGAGCCCGGGCTGTCCCTGAAGGGCGTCGTCTCCAGCCGCCCGGAGGCGCGAGAGGCGATCGCCGCCGAGGGCCTGCGCGCCTGGGAGCGCTTCGAGGAGGTCCTCGCCGACGACGAGGTGGAGCTGGTGGTGCTGGCCACCCCGAACGACCTGCACGCGCCCCAGGCGATCGCCGCCCTCGAGGGCGGCAAGCACGTGGTCACCGACAAGCCCATGAGCCTCGACGGCGCCGAGGCCGACGCCATGATCGCCGCCTCGCGCCGGGCCGGCCGCCTGCTGTCGGTCTTCCAGAACCGCCGCTGGGACGGCGACTACCTCACGGTGCGGCAGCTGCTGGCCGAGGGGGCCCTGGGCGATCTCGTCTACGCCCAGCTCGCCTGGGGGCAGTACGGGGCGCCGCGCTCCTGGAGGGGGCGGGCGGCCAGCGGCGGCGGCAAGTTCGTCGACCTCGGGGCCCACATGATCGACCAGGCCCTGCTGCTGGCCCCCGGCCCGCTGCAGCGGGTCTACGCCCGGCTCTCCGACGCCGGCCTCGACAACGACGTGGAGGACCATGCCCACTGCGTCCTCTCCTTCGGCGGCGGCGCCGAGATCCACGTGGTCACCTCCTCCATCGCCCGGATCCCCATGCCGCGCTGGTACGTCCTCGGCACCGACGGCGCCCTGACCAAGGAGGGGCTGGACCCGCAGGAGGCGGCCATGGTGGCCGGCGACATCGACTCGGCGCGCGAGGAGGACCGCCTCCTCTGGCCGCGCCTGTCGCGCCACCGGGACGGCCGCCCCCTGGAGGAGGTGCTCGAGCCGGTGGCCGGCCGCTGGCGCTCCTACTACGAGAACGTGGCCGCCGCCATCCGGGGCCGGGAGGAGCTGGCGGTCACGGCGGAGAGCGTCCGCGCCGTCATGGGCGTCATCGACGCCGCCCGCGAGTCGGCCCGCAGCGGCCGCGCCGTGGAGATCGCCGCCTCTTGAGCGCCGCCGCCGGCGGGTCTCCCGCCACGCCCGTGGAACCCGTCTGGCAGGTCCCCGCGCCCCTCTCCACCCACCCTGTGCGCGTCGACGACGACACCGTCATCATCCTGCGGCGGCACGGGAATCCCTCGGGGCCCCGGCTCGTCCTCAGCCACGGGAACGGACTCGCCATCGACCTCTACTACCCGTTCTGGTCCCTCCTGGCGGCCGACTTCGACCTGGTGGTCCACGACCTGAGGAACCACGGCTGGAACGGCGCCGGAGCCCTGGAAGCCCACGACTTCGACGCCTTCGCCCGGGACCATGATCGCATTTCGGAAGCGATCGCCGCGCTCTTCGGCGACAAACCCACCGTCGGCGTCTTCCATTCCATCTCGGCCCTGGCCGGGCTGCACCTTCCTTCGCGGGGCGGCCACTACTCCGCCATGGTGCTCTTCGCTCCCCCCCTCTGCAGCCCCGGCACCGGGTACACGCAGATCGAGCTGCAGGCCGGGAGAATGGCCGGCATGCTCCGGCGCCGTGCAACGAGGTTTCGAGCCAGGGAAGACCTCGTGGAGCTGCATACCTGGCTGCCCTATTTCCAGCGGGCCGTGCCCGGCGTGCTGGAGCTGTTGGCCAGGACCCTCCTCAAGGAGTCGGAGACCGGAGAGGGCTACGAGCTTCGATGTCCTCGCGAGCACGAGGCCCGGATCTGGGACCAGGCCCCGGGGCCGGCGGTGTCGGTGGACTTCGGCTCCCTGCGATGCCCCACCACGGTCATCCGCTCCGATCCCGCCCTGGAGCCGGACCGTCCGGAGTTCAACCCTCCTGACGCCGCGGGTGTCGACCACGAGTTCCTCCCTGGAACGACACACTTCCTGCAGCTCGAGAAGCCGGAGGAATGCGTCGCGGCGACGCTGGAGTTCCTCGCGCGGCAGGGCATCGTCGAGGAGAGCGCCGCCCCTTGAGCCGGCGCCGCCGGCAGGTCTCCGGCCTCGAGGAGTCCGGCTTCGAGGTCCGCAGCCGCGACCTCCACATCCCATACGACGAGTACGCCCGCCGCCCCAAGTTCCCCGTCGTCCTGGTGCTGGACAACCTGCGCTCCGCCTTCAACGTGGGGGCCCTCTTCCGGGTCGCCGACACCGCCCGGCTGGCGGGGCTGCTCACCTGCGGCCACACCGCCCATCCGCCCCATCCGCGCCTCGACAAGACCGCCCTCGGCAGCCTCGACTACGTGGCCGGCGGGCACTTCCCGACGACGGAGGAGGCCGTCGGCCGTCTGCGGGACGACGGCGTCCCCGTGTGGGCCCTGGAGACGACGTCGCGCAGCCGCCACTACGCGCGGGTGAGCTACCCGCGGCCGGTGGCCCTCGTTCTCGGCAACGAGGCCCTCGGGGTGCAGCCCTCGGTGCTGGAGAGCTGCGACGAGCTGGTGGAGGTGCCCGTCTTCGGCTTCAAGAACTCCCTCAACGTCGCCGCCGCCGCGGCGGTCGTGGTCTACGAGATCCTGCGCCAGTGGGACTACGAGCCCGGGGACGAGGCCGCGGCCTTGCGCTTCTGCAGTCGGAGGTAGCGGCGGGCCAGGTCGCGGGTGCCCTCGTGGTCGGGCAGCTCGAGGACGCGCCGGAAGCGGACCCCGGCGGCGTCGAGGTCGCCCAGCTCCTCCAGGGCGATCCCCATGTAGAGGTTGGCCATCGGCACGTACCCCCGGACCGACTGGACCTTCGCCTTCTTCCCGAGTCCGTAGGAGAGGCTGTCGGCGGCGGCCAGGGCGCGCACCGCATGCCGGAGCCGGGCCTGGCGCTGGGCGTGGCGGCCGATGTAGTAGAGGGCCTCGATGTGGCCCCGCGTGTGGTATCCCCGGTCGCCGCCGCGGCTGCGGCGCGCCACCTCCTCGTAGACCGCCGCGCCCTCGCGCCAGCGCCCGACGCCGACGAGGGCGCGCCCGACGTAGCGGTGAAAGAGGGAGTTGTCCGGGTAGCGCCGGTGAAGCTGCTGGAGGTAGGGCAGGGCGGCGGCGTCGTCCTCCTCGAAGAGGCGGTGGATCTGGGCCAGGAAGTAGAGGGCCTCGGTGCGGGCGTAGCGCCCCTCGCGGCCCACCTGCCGAAGCTGCTCCAGCCCGAGCTCCTTGTCGCCGCCGGGGAGCAGCAACATGACCGGCCGCACCACCGGGTGGCGCCGGGGGATCACCTCGGCGAAGTAGTTGTAGACCCCCTGGCCGAAGAGGATGTCCTTGTTCTCCGGCTCCAGGCTGCGGCTCTTCTCCAGCAGCGGCAGGGAGAGCAGCCCGTCGTGGGCCGCCTTCAGGAACTGGCGCCGGTCGCCGCGCAGCCGCCCCCGGAAGCCGATGGCGCCGCCCTTGAAGAGGATGGCGTCGAAGTCGTCGGGGTCGGCCTCCAGCCGCCGGTCGCAGACGTCGATGCAGCGCTGCAGCAGCGCGTAGAACGCCTCGTCGTGGGAGCGGTCCTCCAGGTCGACGAGGATCCGCCACCAGGTGACCGAGGCCAGGAAGAAGTGGCCCAGGGGGTGGTCCGGATCGGCGGCGATGATGCCCTCGAAGTAGCGCTCGGCCTCTTCGAAGCGCAGGCTGTAGATCAGGTCGATGCCGGCGTGGATGCGCGGGTCGGAGGGGCCGCGCAGGGTGAAGGGGGCGTCCGGTGCGGGCTGCTCCTGTGCCCCGGCCCCCGGGGGCTGCAGCAGGATCCCCGCCAGGGTCAGGGCGCCGAAGGCTCGGGCGGGGCGGATTGCGGCCCTCCGAATCAGTCCGCTTGTTATGCCGGCTCGGCTCATGGGAGGCGGAACGGGCGGAGACGGGGGGAGTCCATGCAAGTGGGAGGCATCATGGGGAAAGGGTACGACATGTCCGCATCGGGCATCGATCACGACGTCATCGTCGTCGGCGGCGGGTCGGCGGGGTACGCGGCGGCGCGCACGGCCCGCGACGAGGGCGCCGACGTGGCCATCGTCGACCCGGGGCCGCTGGGAGGCCTGTGCATCCTGCGGGGCTGCATGCCGAGCAAGTCGGTGCTGCGCTCCTCGGACGTCATGTCCCTGATCCGCCGGGCCCCGGAGTTCGGCCTGTCGGCGCCGGATCCCGGCGCCGACCTGGAGGCGATCATCGACCGCAAGGACCGCCTGATCCGCGAGTTCGCCGACTACCGCGTCGAGCAGCTGCGCGGCTTCACCCTCTATGAGTCACCGGCGCGCTTCACCGGTTCCCGCCAGATCGAGGTCGGCGGCCGCCGGCTGCGGGCCCGCGCCTTCGTCATCGCCACCGGGTCCGCCATCAGCCGGCCGCCGATCCCCGGCCTGGAGGAGACCGGTTTCATCACCTCCGACGACGCCCTCGACCTGCGCGATCTGCCCGAATCGATGGTCGTCCTCGGCGGCGGCCCCATCGCCTGCGAGCTGGCCCAGTTCTACTGCCGCCTCGGCGTGAGGACGGTGATGATCCAGCGCAGCGGCCACATCCTGTCGCAGACCGACGAGGACCTGGCGCGCCCCGTGGAGGCCCGTTTCCGCGAGGAGGGCATGGAGCTCTACACCGGCACGAAGCTGCACCGCCTCGAGCGCGCCGACGGCGCGGCCTCGGTCCACTTCCGCCACGGCGAGGAGGAGCGCACCGCCTCGGGGCAGGTCGTCTTCCAGGCCCTGGGCCGGCGGCCGAACACCGACGGCCTCGGCCTGGACGCCGCCGGCGTGGAGGTCGACCGCCGCATCCTCGTGGACGACGCCATGCGCACCAGCCAGCCCCACATCTTCGCCGCCGGCGACGTCAACGGCCTCCACGAGATCGTCCACATCGCCGTGCTCCAGGGCGAGGCGGCCGGCTACAACGCCGTCCACCTGCAGGGGGAGCCGCGGCGCCTCGACTCGCGCCTCGACATGGCCGTCACCTTCACCGACCCGGCGGTGGCCACCCTCGGCCGCCTGGAGAGGCAGTGCCGGGCCGAGGGCATCCCCCACCTGGCCGCCAGCTATCCCTTCGACGACCACGGCAAGTCGATGACCCTGGGCGAGCTGCACGGCCACGCCAAGATCCTCTGCGATCCCGCTACCGGCGAGATCCTCGGCGCCGGCATCGTCGGGCCCGAGGCCGGCGAGCTGATCCACGAGCTGGCCGCGGTGATGTACTTCCGCGGCACCGTGCGCCAACTGATGGAGATCCCCCACTACCACCCGACCCTGGCCGAGATCCTCACCTATCCCGCCGAGGAACTGGCCGACCAACTGCAGGGAGACTGAACGATGAAGATCCGCGGCACCGATTTCGTCTACTACCAGACCGGGGACATCGACCGGTCCATCGCCTTCTACCGGGACACCCTCGGCCTCGAGCTGGAGGGCTACTACGAGCAGATGCGCTGGGCCGAGTTCGACGCCGGCAACACGACCCTGGTCCTCAACGACCCGTCGATCCTGGGCGTCGGCATCGAGCCCCGGCCCGGGGGAGGGGCGGCCGCCCTGGCCGTGGAGGACCTGGCCGCCGCCATGGAGGAGCTGGAGGGCAAGGACGTGACCGTCGTCTTCCCGGCCCAGGAGAGCCCCATCTGCCATCTCTCCTGCATCGAGGACCCCGACGGCAACCACGTCTGGCTCCACCAGCGCAAGGACGGCACCTTCGGCTGATCGCGGGGTATACCCACAGGATCTGACTACTGGCACCGCCCGTCTAACCTGTAGCGTATATTGGAGGACCCAAATGGCGAGGAACCGTCCCCGTCCTCAACTCACCGATGACGAGCTTAGGACATTGGCCTCAAGAGCTCGCTATGAGGGAAGTGCCGAGCACAAGGTGGAGCGCTGGTGGGGAGGGCTTCCCGAGGGGAGTCAGATGCCCGGAGGGGGGACAGGAAGGCCCTGGAAGCAGAGCACCTCGATCTGTCCCCTCGTTGACCTCGCCGGAAAGAGGCGGGCTACAAGGATGCTCCGGAAGGCCATCACCAATGGTCAGTTCGAGTTTCTCGAGAGAGATAGAGACTTCCCCTCAAGGGTCTGGTACGAGGATAGGGAGGGCACACTCTGGAGTGGAAGTTGCTTCAACGGAGAGAGCGGAGAGTACAAGGGATGGCCCCTGACGCCTTCGGAGAAGCAGGACTTCAAGAAAAAGAAGAAGATCCCATGAGGTTCGAGAGGGAGTGGATCGATTCCGGCCCCAACAAGTCGGAAGAGGAATCGGCCACTCTCTGCTATCTCCAGATCTGGCTTGGGAACAACAACACCTGCAGGTTCCTCGATGCAAGGGAGAAGGCAGCCCATGAGTGGCTGCTCATGCCAGCTGTCAACCTTGCCGAAGGCCTGGCGATGGATTGGTGGAGCATCTTCGGGAAGAGGGACTACGAGCACCGCCTGCTGCTTCACAGACGTGGCTACCTGGTTCCCGATCTTGTTCTTGAATTCGATGGAACCCGATTCAGGATCTCCAGCAGGGGAGGATCCTGGCCGGAGGAAGTGCATTTCCATCCATGTGATCCGGCGTTCCTTTCCGAAGAAGAGCTCAGATCGACGGTTGGCGGCTTCATCGAAGACGTCGTGTCCCGTCTTCGGGGAAGGGGTATAGAGGACTGCACAACGGTATCCAGGTGGAGCAGAATACAGGAGTCTCTCGGAGACCCGGGAGAAACTCTCTTCTGCGAAGCTGCCGGAGCCCTTGAGCTTGACCCCTACTTCATGTCGGAGGCTGATGAGCGATTCATCGAAGGCATGGTCGAGCTCTTTCGCGACAGGGAATCGTTGGTCGAATTCCTTTCGGGCGTATCGGAGTACTCTTCGAATCGAAGACGGATCAAGGACTGGATGGACCAGATGGATGCCCGGTCCAGGGAAGAGTCAGAGCTGCCCGGTCTTCCAGGAATCGCTGAACAAGTGAGGGACCACCTGGGGAGTCGTGCAGATCGACCTTGGGCCATCGGATATCGTGCGGCCAAGAAGTTCCGTGACCTCTTCCCGGGATCCTGGGTCCCCTCTTTCCGGGACTTGTCCACTTGCTTGGGAGCCCCCGAGTTCGCGGCCGTAGACTCGGACCCTCTTCCTGGCATCTTCGCCATGGGCTCTGCCGGAGAGGGTTCCCCCCGGGTCCACTTGCGCAAGCGGACCTCTCAGGAGGACCAGAACTTCGACTTTGCCAGAGCAGTGGGCTACGTAACCTGCTTCCCTGACTCTTCAAGATTCGTGGTCAACAACCTGCATCGATCGAGCCGGCAGGCCGTTACTCGAGCCTTTGCCGCGGAGTTGCTGGCCCCGGGAGAGATCGTCTCGGACATGCACGAGGAAGGCCATGACACCTACCTCATTGCCGATCGTCTCGGGGTTCCGACCCAGGTTGTACAGCACCAGTTGGAGAACAGGCGCCGGATAGCTGCCGCTTAGTTCGAGACCGCTCCACTTGGTGCGGCTGCAAGCGCCTATGGCGATCTCGCAGTAGCTCTCGCAGACCCCGACCCCGACGCCGACGCTGTTTCACCCCCAGGCTCTCGCCCTCCAGGCGGGTACTGCGTCAGTCGTAGTACTCCTGCCCGAGGTGGGTGATCAGCTCCTCGCCCTGCAGGAAGCGGAGGGTGTTCTTCAGCTTCATCAGCTGGATGAAGACGTCGTGCTCCGGGTACAGCTCCGGCGCCGTCTGGGGGCTCTTGAAGTAGAAGCTGAGCCACTCCTGGACGCCCTTCCACCCGGCCCGCTGGGCCAGGTCGGTGAGCAGCACGAGGTCGAGGACGAGGGGCGCGGCCAGGATCGAGTCGCGGCACAGGAAGTCGACCTTGATCTGCATCGGGTACCCCAGCCACCCGAAGATGTCGATGTTGTCCCAGCCCTCCTTCTCGTCGCCGCGGGGAGGGTAGTAGTTGATCCTCACCTTGTGGTGGATGTCGCCGTAGAGCGCCTCGTTGAGGTGGGGCTGGAGGATGTACTCCAGCACGCCGAGCTTGCTCTCCTCCTTGGTGCGGAAGGAATAGGGGTCGTCGAGGACCTCGCCGTCGCGGTTGCCGAGGATGTTGGTCGAGAACCAGCCTCTCAGGCCGAGGCTGCGCGCCTTCAGCCCCGGCGCCAGGATCGTCTTCATCAGGGTCTGGCCGGTCTTGAAGTCCTTGCCCATGATCGGCACGCCGCGCTCCTCGGCCAGCTCCACGAGGGCGGGCATGTCCACGGTCAGGTTGGGGGCGCCGTTGAGGTAGGGCACGCCCTCCCGCAGGGCCGCGTACGCGTAGATCATGCTCGGCGCGATGCCGGGATGGTCCCTCTTCAGGGCCCCCTCGAAGGCACCGAGGCTGTCGTGCACCGGATCGGCCTCGAGGAAGATCTCGGTGCTCCCGCACCAGATCATCACCAGCCGGTCGCAGCCGTTGTCGGAGCGGAAGCGCTGGATGTCCTCGCGCACCTGCTGCGCCAGGTCCCACTTGCGCCCGGGCCCCTTCACGTGCGAGCCCTCGAGGCGGCGCACGTACTCCCTGTCGAAGACCGCCTTCATCGGCTTGATCTGCGACAGCGGCTCCCGCAACTGCTCCAGCAGGCGGTCGTCGAGGACGCCGGCCTCGGAGGCGGCGGTCCAGGCGTCGTCGGGGAAGACGTCCCAGCCGCCGAAGCAGAGCTGGTCCAGACCGGCCAGGGGCACGAAGTCCTTCACCCGGGGGGAGCGGTTCTCGGTGCGCTTGCCGAGGCGGATCGTGCCCATCTGGGTTAGGGAACCCACCGGCTCGCCCAGACCGGCCTTGATCGCCTCCACGCCCGCGACGAAGGTGGTGGCCACGGCGCCCATGCCCGGCATGAGCACGCCGAGCTTGCCGGCGGGGTCCTGGATCGACTCGGGTCGGTTCACGGAAGCAGCTCCTGGCTGGGTGGGGGAGAATCGGCGAGGGGAGCCCCCGCCGCGCACCGAAGCTAGGCCTTCCATCTCATTGCACAAATCGATACTTTCTATGTAAACCATAGACATATTCTATCATTAGAGATGAATCTCCAGCACCTCCGCTACTTCCTCGCCGCCGCCCGGGGCGGGGGCTTCACCCAGGCCGCCCGCGCCCTGCACGTGACCCAGCCCACCGTCTCCAGCGCCATCGCCGAGCTGGAGCAGTCCCTGGGGGTGCGCCTCTTTCACCGCGGCCGGCAGGTGGAGCTGACCGCCGAGGGCCGCCGCCTCGTGGACTTCGCGGTGCGCATCGAGGACCTCGTCGACGAGGCCCGGGAGAGCGTCGGCGTCGGCGAGCCGACGACGGGCGACGGTTTCCGCTTCGGCGCCATCGACGCCGCCGTCATCTACCTGCTGCCGGAGGTGCTGCGGGGCTTCGTGGCCGCCCACCCGGGGGTGGAGCTGGCCATCGAGGTGGGGCCCTCCTCCCGCCACCTGGTGGAGGAGGTGCTGGCCAACCGCTCGGAGTTCGCCGTCATCTCCCTGCCCTTCGAGGACCCGCGGCTGTGCACCCTGCCCGTGCTGCGCGACGAGATGCCCCTCGTGGTCGGCGCCGGGCATCCCCTGGCGGGGCGCCGGCGGATCTCCCTGGAGCAGGTGGCGCGCGAGCCCCTGATCCTGTTCCCGCCGGGGTCGGTGTCGCGCCGTATCGTCGACGAGGGCCTGGCCGAGGCCGGGGTGGCGCCGCGGGCGGCGATGGAGATGGGCAGCCCCGAGGCGATGCGCAAGCTGGTGGAGGCCGGCATCGGCATCTCCTTCCTGCCGCGCCTGGCCGTGGCCGAGTCGCTGGGAAGCGGCGCCCTGCGCGAGGTCCGGGTCACCGGGCTGACCTTGTCGCGGTGGATCGGGCTCGCCTGGCGCCGGGGCCGCTGGTTCGGGCCCGCCGTCCGCGCCCTGGTGGAGGCGTTTCTCGAGGTTCACGGACTGGTCGGCGACTGGCGCTCCGCCGCGGTCGAGGCCTGACGGAGGCGCCCTCTCGCCTCGGAACGGCCTGCCGCAGGCGCCTCAGCGGGAATCGGCAGCGGCAGGGCCGGTGCCACGCGCGGGCAGGTCCAGCCGCAGGGTCGGCCCATCCACCCGCGCCGCCACCTCCGAAGACCCGGCGGTCTCCGCCTCCAGCAAGGCGCCGGCGTCCTCCACCAGCGCCGCCACGTCGGCGCCGAGAAAGACCGGGTGCCGGGCGGCCACGCCCCGCAGCCGCCCACGGCTGCGCCGCCACAGCCGCCGCCGCCCGCGGGGGTTGCCGGCGTGCCACTTGATCAGCGCCGCCGCCAGCTGGATCAGCCCCTGCAGGTAGGTCCGCGTGGTCTCGTCCTCGGTGGCCCGCCAGGCCGCCTCCCACCACTCGTGGGACTCCCACCAGTAGGCGTGGTTGAACAGGTCCGCGCCGAAGAGGTAGGCGGGATGGGCGCTCCAGTTGGCATCGGTCAGGGGCCCGCTGGCCGGCTCGGGCCCGCCGTGGCCGTGGCCGCGGGGGTCGGTGCGCGGGTGGGGGGTCACGCCGGGCTCGTGGCGGTACGGCGGGAAGGGTGGACCGGGCGCGTAGCGGCCGATGCCCGGGTCGAAGGGGCGCGGCGGCACCCTGGCGCCCTAGGCGGCGGGGGCCATCGGCGCCGGCGCCTCGTCGAGGCTGGCGGCCAGCTCCCGGAGGCGGGCCTCCACCTCGGCCACCGAGCGGTAGCCGCTGAGCTCGGCGCGCAGCCGCGCGGCGCCGCGAAGCTCGCGGAAGTACCCGGAGTAGTGGCGCCGCATGCCGACCAGGCCCTCGCGCTCGCCCCCGTAGTCGACGCCCAGCCGCAGGTGCCGCAGACAGAGCTCCGCCCGCTGCCGGGGCGTCGGCGGCGGCAGCAGCCGGCCGGTGCGCAGGTAGTGGCGGATCTCCCCGAAGATCCAGGGGTGGCGGATGGCGGCGCGGCCGATCATGACCGCGTCGCAGCCGGTCTCGCGGAAGGCGGCGGCGGCGCTCTCCGGGCCGGTGACGTCGCCGTTGAGGATCACGGGGATGTCCACCGCCTCCTTGATGCGGGGGATCCAGCTGTAGTCGACCGGCCCCTTGTGACCCTGGGCGCGGGTGCGGCAGTGGACGGCCAGGGCCTCGACCCCCTCGTCGACGAGCATGCGCGCCACCTCGACGATGCGGATGCTGGCCGCGTCCCACCCCAGGCGGGTCTTCACGGTCACGGGCAGGTGGGTGGCCCTCTTCACGCGGCGCACGATCTCCCGCATCTGCGGCAGGTCGCGCAGCAGGCCGGCGCCGGCGCCGCGCAGGGCGACGTTGCTCACCCAGCAGCCGCAGTTGATGTCGATGAGGTCGGGGGCGCGCTCGGTGGCGATCTGCGCCGCCTGCTCCATGGACAGCTCGGAGGCGCCGTAGATCTGGATCCCGAGGGGCCGCTCGGCGTCGGTGAAGTCGAGCTTGTGCAGGGTGCGCCGGGGGCCGTCGGGCGCCTCGCGCACCAGGCCCTCGGCGTTGACGAACTCGGTGTAGACGAGGTCCGCCCCCAACTGCCGGCAGAGGAGGCGGAAGGCGGGTCCGGAGACCTCCTCCATGGGCGCCAGCAGCAGGCCGGGGTCGGCCCGGACCGAGCCGATCTCGAGGGGGTGGTCGACGGCCAACGGGATCCTCGGGGTGATGGTGAAACGCTTCTCCCGCAACGGCTTGATAAGCTACGGACCGGTGCGGACCGAGGCTACAGAAGGGAGCCCTTGTCGGTGACCTTGTCCATGACGCGCACCTCCCGGCGGCGGATCATGGGCCGCAGGTCGTCGACGATGCGCAGCCACTCCGGGCTGTTGTAGTAGGCGTCGATCGCCTCGTCCCGCGCCTTGCGGCCGGGGAAGGCGCGCATCCAGGCGAACTCGTCCTCGCGGTCGGTCTCCCAGGCGGCGACGAAGGTGACGCCGTACTTCTTCATGAACCGGCGGGCGCGGCGGAACTGGCGCACGAAGGCGGGCCTCTGGCCGGGGTGCAGGCGGTAGATGCGCAGCTCGTAGATCATGGGGCCTCTCTCCTCGGGTGCAGGCCGGAGGGGGTGGCGACGGCGTCGACGGCGACATCGTGGTCCTCGGTGGGGACCCGGTCGACGAAGAGCTCGTCGTAAATCAGACCGATCCTCTCGCCGCCGGCCAGCCCGGCGAGAAAGCGGTCGTACCAGCCGCCGCCGCGGCCGATGCGGCCTCCCCGCCGGTCGAAGAGCAGGCCCGGCACGAGGACGAGGTCCGCGGCGGGCTCGACGAACCGCGGACTCCGCGGCTGCAGCAGGCCCAGGGGGCCGCGGGAGAGCTCTCCGGGGCTGCCGATCTCGGCGTGGCGCAGCGACTCCCGGCGGCCGGCCACGACCGGCACGAGAACGCGCTTGCCCTGGGCCCGGGCGGCGCCGATGAGGGCGTGGGTGTCGATCTCCCCGGGGAGGCTGCCGACGTAGGTGTGCAGCGTCCGCGCGCGGGTCCAGGCGGGGGACTCGAGGACCCACCGGGTGATGCGCGCGCTCGCGGCGGCCCGGCGCCCGGGGGACAGCTCTCCGAGAAGCCGGAGGGCCTCGCCGCGCCGGCGCGCCTTCTGCAGCGGGATCGGGTCGGTCATGGCGGGGGATGCAAGAGCCGTCCCCGACCGGCTGTCAACCGCCATGTGGACGCCCCGGCGGCCAATCGGTAGATTCGATAACTTCTTTGCAGCCAATCGATTGAACGAATCCCCATGACCGTCAGCGCACGTCCCGCCGCGGCCCAGAGCCCCGACGACGCCGACCTCCAGCGGCGCCTGGGGGAGTCGGGGCCGCTGCCCCGGCACGTGGCCATCATCATGGACGGCGACCGGCGCTGGGCCAAGGAACGGGGCCTCAAGCTCACCGAGGGCCACCGCCACGGCCGCGAGTCGGTGCGCGACATCGTGCGCGCCTGCGGCCAGCTGGAGATCGAGGTCCTCACCCTCTACACCTTCTCCAGCGAGAACTGGAACCGGCCGCGCCACGAGGTGCGCGCCCTCATGCACTGGCTCGAGGAGTCGCTGCGCCAGGAGACGCCGGAGCTGCACGACAACCGGGTGCGCCTCAACGCCGTGGGCCGTCTCGAGGGCCTGCCCGCCCGGGTCCGCAAGGCCCTCGACGACGCCCTCGCCGAGACCGCCGGCAACACCGGCCTGGTCCTCAACCTGGCCCTCAACTACGGCGGCCGCGCCGAGCTCGTCGACGCCTGCCGCGAGCTGGCCCGGCGGGTGCGCGACGGCTCTCTCGACCCCGGCGAGATCGATGAGGCGGCCCTCGGCGGGGCGCTCTACACCGGCGGCCTGCCCGACCCCGACCTGCTGATCCGCTGCAGCGGCGAGATGCGGCTGAGCAACTTCCTCCCCTGGCAGATGGTCTACACCGAGATCTGGTTCACCCCCGTGTTCTGGCCCGACTTCCGGCGCCACCACCTGTACGAGGCGATTCGCGCCTTCCAGCAGCGGCAGCGGCGCTTCGGCGTGTGATCGGTGAGCGCCGAGGACCGTTCCCTGGGGCGCCGCTCGCTGTCGGCGTGCGTCTTCGTACCCGCCGTCCTGGCGGCCCTGTGGGCGGGGGGCTGGGCCCTCTTCTCCCTGGTGGTCCTGGTCGTCGGCCGCGGCACCTGGGAGCTGCTGCACATGGCCAGCCGCGCCGGGCACCGGCCCGCCGTCGCCGCGGGTGTCGCCGTGGCCCTCGCCTGGTGCCTCTACCTGCAGGTGCGCGGCGCCGACGCGGGGCTGGTCCTGCTGCTGATGGCCGCCGTCGTCCTGGCCCTGGGCGCGGCCCTGCGCCGGGGCGTGGAGGGTTTCCTCGCCAACACCCTGATCACCCTCGGGGGGCTGCTCTACGTGGCCGTCCTGGGGGCGGCGCCGCTGCTGCTGGCGCCGCGCCTCGGGGACGAGGCGGGCTGGATGATGATCGCCCTCTTCGCCTGCATCTGGCTCACCGACACCGCCGCCTACCTGGGCGGCCGGCGATGGGGCCGGCGGCGGCTGGCGCCGACGATCAGCCCGGGCAAGACGGTGGCCGGCTTCGTCTGCGGACTCGCCGGCGGCCTGGTGCCGCTGCTGCTGTGGCCGCAACTGCCCACGTGGTCGCTGACGGAGCTGGCCGGCCTGTTCCTCCTCGTCTCCCTCGGCGGGCAGGCCGGTGACGTCGTGGAGTCGGCGATCAAGCGCGATCTCGGCGTCAAGGACGCGCCGGTCCTGATCCCCGGACACGGCGGCATGCTCGACCGCTTCGACTCCTACCTCTTCGCCTTCCCCCTCGCCTACGTCTACACCGTCGTCTTCAGGAGCTGACTCTCCCCGTGCTCGGATCGATCCTCGACGTACTCATCGGCCTCTCCTGGTTCCTCATCGCCCTCGGCGTCCTGGTCTTCGTCCACGAGCTCGGCCACTTCCTGGTGGCCAAGCGCGCCGGCATCCGCGTCGAGCGGTTCTCCCTCGGCTACCCGCCGAAGATGGTCGGCTTCACCTGGGGGGAGACGGAGTACTGCATCTCCTGGATCCCCTTCGGCGGCTACGTGAAGGTGGCGGGCATGGCCGACGTCGGCTCCGACGAAACCCGGGGCGAGCCCTGGGAGTTCCCCTCCAAGTCGCTGCCGGTGCGCATGGCGGTGATCGCCGCCGGCCCGCTGATGAACTTCGTCTTCGCCTTCGCCGTCTTCGTCGTCGTCTACGGCGGCTTCGGCATGGAGACGGTGGAGTCGACCCTCATCGATCCCGCCGAGGGCTCGGTGGCCGAGGCCGCCGGCCTGCGCCACGCCGACGTCATCCGCGCCGTCGACGGCAAGGCGGTGAGCAACGCCCACGAGCTGGTGGAGGGGCTGAAGCGGGCCTCCATCTCCGGCGCCGTGCTCTCCGTCGAGCGCGGCGGCGACCGGGTCGACGTGGAACTGCCGCCCGAGCCGGGCGGCGCCTACGGCCTGACCGTGATGCTGCCGCCGCGGGTGGGCAGCACCGACCCCGGGACCCCGGCCGACGAGCTCGGCCTGCAGCGGGGCGACCTGATCACCGCCGTCGACGGCCAGCCGGTGGCCACCTGGTCGGCCATGCGCGAGGTGATCAGCGTCCACCCCGGCGAGGCGGTCGAGCTGCGGTGGCAGCGCGGCGGACGCGCCATGACCGCCACCATCACCCCCGAGGAGCGCCTGGAGGGCGACAGGCCCATCGGCATCATCGGCATCCGCCACCACCAGTCGGGGTCGGTGAGCATCGGCTGGTGGCAGGCGGTGAAGATCGGCGCCTACAGCGTCTACTCGTCGTCGTCGCTGATCCTCGACTTCCTCGGCAGCATCTTCGAGGACCGGCGCTACAAGGAGCTCGGCGGCCCGATCCGCATCGCCATCATGGCCGACGACACCGCCGACATGGGGCTGCGCTACTTCCTGCAGTTCCTCGCCCTCCTCAGCGTCAACCTCGCCGTCCTCAACCTCCTGCCCATTCCCGTCCTCGACGGCGGCCACCTCACCTTCCTCACCCTGGAGGCGATCCTGCGGCGCCCGCCCTCGGTGCGCCAGCGGGAGGTGGCCCAGCAGGTCGGCCTGGTGATCATCCTCTTCATCATGGTCATGGTCACCTTCAACGACCTCAACCAGTTCGTCCTCAACCCCGTCCTGGAACTCTTCCAGTAGCCTCGCGGGGCCGGGTGTGTCCGATCGGCAGGCGCTGACCCGGTTCGCCCGCCAGGAGGCGGAGCGCCAGGGCTTCGGCCTCTTCGGGGTGACCCCGGCCGATCCCCTCGCCGGCGCCGGGTTCTACGCGCGCTGGCTGGCCCTCGGCTTCGCCGGCCGCATGTCCTGGCTCGAGCGCAACGTCGAGAGCCGGGCCGACCCCCGGCAGCGGGTGCCGGGGGCGCGCAGCGTCATCTGCCTCGGCATGCACTACGATCCCCCCGCCGCCGCGCAGGAGCCGGAGCCGGCCCCCGGACGGCCGCGGGGCCGGATCGCGCGCTACGCCCGGGGCGACGACTACCACGGCCTGATCGAGAGCCGCCTCAAGGGCCTGTGGGAGGCGCTGCGGGTGCGCGCCGGCGCCGGCGAGGGGCGCTGGTCGGTGGACACGGCGCCGGTCCTCGAGCGCGAGCTGGCCGCCCGCGCCGGCCTCGGCTGGTGGGGCAAGAACACCTGCCTCATCAACCGCCGCGGCGGCTCGTACTTCTTCCTCGCCGAGATCGTCACCACCCTCGAGCTGACCTTCGACGAGCCGGAGGTCGACCACTGCGGCTCCTGCACCCTGTGCCTGGAGGCCTGCCCCACCGGCGCCTTCCCCGAGCCCTACGTCCTCGACGCACGGCGCTGCATCTCCTACCTGACGATCGAGCTGAAGGAGGCGATTCCGCGGGACCTGCGCGACGGCGTCGGCGACTGGGTCCTCGGCTGCGACATCTGCCAGGAGGTCTGCCCGTGGAACCGCCGCGCCGAGGCCACGGAGGAGGAGGCCTTCCACCCGCGGCCGGGGCTCGACCCGGTGGACCTCGTGGAGCTGCTGGACATGGACCGGGAGGCCTTCAACGAGCGCTTCCGCCGCAACCCGGCCAAGCGCCCCAAGCGCCGCGGCATGCTGCGCAACGCCGCCGTCGGCCTGGGCAACGCCGGCGACCGCCGGGTGGTGCCGCACCTGGCGCGGGCCCTGGCGCGGGAGCAGGAGCCCCTGGTGCGGGCCCACGCGGCCTGGGCCCTGGGCAAGCTGGGCGGCGAGGAGGCGAGGCAGGCGCTGCGGGATGCGCGGGAGCGCGAGACCGACGCCGAGGTGCTGGAGGAGATCGAGGCGGCCCTGGCGGCGTGGGCCGCCTGATCCCGCGTCAGCTCCTCACCACCGTGTCCACTTCCGCCTCCCCCTCGGAGCGGGCGATGACGGCGGCGCCGCAGGAGTCGCTGAAGACGTTGACCACGGTGCGGTACATGTCCAGGGGCCGGTCGATGGCGAGCATGGCCCCCACGATGAGGGCCACCTGCGGCCCCGTGAGGTTCACCGTCTCGAGGACGACGAAGATCACCACCAGGCCGGCCGAGGGCACCGCCGCGGCGCCGATGGAGGCGAGCAGGGCGGTGACCACGATCAGCGCCTGTTGCTCCAGGCCCATGGCCACCCCCATCACCTGGGCGATGAACAGCACCCCGGCGCACTGGTAGAGGGCGGTGCCGTCCATGTTGACGGTGGCCCCCATGGGCAGCACGAAGGGTCACGCGGTTGGAGACGCCGACCTTGTTCCGCACGGCGTCGATCGTCACCGGCAGGGTCGCCCCCGAGGAGCTGGTGGAGAAGGCCATGCACATGGGCTGCACCATGTTGCGGAAGTGGGTCCGCGGATCGATGCCGCCGAGGCACCGCAGCACCAGGGGCAGGACGACGAAGAGGTGGAAGGTCAGCCCCAGGCACAGGACCAGGGCGTAGAGACCCAGGGCCTTGAAGGAGCCCGGTCCCGTGGTCCCCACGAGGGTGAGGATGAGGGAGAACACGCCGATGGGCGCCACCCAGCGGATGATCCCCGAGGTGAGGCGCATCATCGCCTGGAAGGCCGAGGCGGCGAGGTCCGCCAGGGGGTCGCGGTGGCGGGGCGGCAGGCCGGCGATGCTGAGGCCCACGAGGATGGCGAAGAAGATGATGGAGAGCATCTTCGCCTCGGAGGCGGCGTCGACGATGTTGACGGGGACGATGTCGAGGAGGAGGTCGACGGGGGAGGTCACCACCGTGAGGTCGGGGAGCTGCCGGGTCTCGGCGGCCCCGAGGTCGGCGCCGGCGCCGGGCCTGACCAGGTTGACCAGGACCAGCCCGGTGAGGACGGCGAGGAAGCTGGTGGCCAGGTAGTAGCCCAGGGTCTTGCCGAAGAGCCGCCCGAGGCCGGCGCCGCCCACCGAGGCGACGCCGGAGATGATGGAGGCCAGGACCAGCGGCACGATGACCATCTTGAGCAGCTTGATGAAGAGCTGCCCGATCCACCCCAGTTCCGCGGCCAGGGCCTCGCCCCCGGCAAGCCCGGCGAGGGTCCCCAGGACCATGGCCAGGGCCACCTGCCAGTGCAGCCGGCGGTACCAGGCCGGCGCCGCCGCCGAGGCCGCGGGGGGTGCCTCGGGGGCGGTCAATCGTCGAGGTTGTTCAGCTGGTCGCGGAGCTCGGCGGCGCGCTCGAACTCCTCGCGGGAGACGGCGGACTCCAGCTCCTGGCGGAGGCGCTCCTTCTCGCTGAGGGGCCGCCGCCCGGTGAGTTCCTCCACGAGCTCGTCGAGGGCCTGGATGGAGCGCTCGCGCTCGGCGTGGAACTCCTCGGCGTCGACGTCGTCGAGATTCTCGATGCTCCGGCGCGCCTTGTTCAGGCGGCCGATGGCGTCGTCGAAGTCGTCCTCCTCGACGGCGAGCATGGCGCGTGCCGTGGCGTCGATGCGCAGGATGTAGGGCCACCACTTCTCGAGGTTGTTGCGGTCGTCCTCGTGGGCGGCGTAGCGGTTGACGAAGCGGAACAGGGCCATGTTGCGCTCGGTGTCGCGCACGACGCGGTGGTACTCCTTGATCTGCAGCAGGAAGACGTAGCGCCCGTAGATGCGGGAACTCTCGTCGAAGAGCTCCTTGCAGACCTCCCGGTCGAGGTGGAAGTCCTGATCGCTGCCCCCGTGGGTGGCGCGGTGGTCCTTGAGGGCGGCGGTGTAGTGGTCGAGGGCGAAGTCGTGGTCGTGGGGCCGCCGGCCGTCGGGACGGCCGTCGAGGTTGAGCTGGAGGATGCCCTGGAAGGCGCCCTGGTCGACGCGGACCTGGATCTTGGCGACGCCGTCGGCGCCCTTGATCTTGCGCACGTTCGACTCGGGATCGTAGGCCCAGGCGTCGAGCAACCCGGTGATGTCTGCGCTCATGGCGGTCCGTCTCTTCCCTTGGCCGGGCTAGGTTACCCCGGCCCTCCGGCAGTGTCAATCGAGCCGCAGGCGCCCATGCCGGCCGACCGCGGTCGGGCTGGCCGCGGTCGGCCCTTGACGATCAGGCGATAGGCGACATATTTGTCTTTTTGGTATTCGGCAAAGACGCTTTTGTCCCAATTCCCAACGAGGCGATGATGGCGGCCACTTCCGCGGCGGCGCTCCCCACGTCCGATCAGGACCAGCTCGGCGTCCTCCACGAGGTGGGGTCGATCCTCGGGTCGGTGCCCGACTTCGAGCAGGCCCTCCACCGGATCCTCGAGGCCCTGTCCGAGCGCCTGCAGATGCGGCTGGGGACCCTCAGCCTGCTGCGCGGCGACCGGGAGCTGGCCATCGAGATCGCCTCCGGCCTCTCCCAGGACGAGATCGACCGCGGCCGCTACAAGGTGGGGGAGGGGATCACCGGCCGGGTGGTGGCCTCGGCCAAGCCGGTGATCGTGCCGCGCATCAGCTCCGAGCCGCTGTTCCTCGACCGCACCGGGGCGCGCACGAGCGCCGAGAAGTCCCACAGCTCCTTCATCTGCGTGCCGATCCAGCTCCAGGGGGAGGTGGCGGGCACCCTCAGCATCGACTGCCCCTGGGTGGACGACGCCAACCTGCACCGCAACGTGCGCCTGCTGTCGATCGTGGCCGGCATGATCGCCCAGGACGTCGCCTCCCGGCGCCGCGAGCGCGCCGAACTGGCCAGCCTCCACGACGAGAACCTGCGCCTCCAGGGGGAGCTGAAGGAGCGCTTCCACCCGGCCAACATCATCGGCAACTCGAAGGCCATGGAGGAGGTGGGGGAGATGATCGGCAAGGTCGCCCCCTCCGACGCCACCGTCCTGCTCCGCGGCGAGAGCGGCACCGGCAAGGAGCTGGTGGCCGACGCCCTGCACTACCACAGCCTGCGCTCGTCCCGGCCGCTGGTGAAGGTCCACGTGGCGGCCCTGCCCGAGTCGCTGGTGGAGGCCGAGCTCTTCGGCCACGAGGAGGGGGCCTTCACCGGGGCCACCGAGGCCAGGGAGGGCCGCTTCGAGCGCGCCGACGGCGGCACCCTGTTCCTCGACGAGATCGGCGAGCTGCCGCCGGGGGTGCAGGTGAAGCTGCTGCGGGTCCTGCAGTCGCGGCAGGTGGAACGGCTGGGCGGCTCGGCCCCCCGCCACGTGGACGTGCGCGTCGTCGCCGCCACCCACGTCGACCTGGAGCGCGCCGTCGCCGACGGCCGCTTCCGGGAGGACCTGTTCTACCGCCTCAACGTCTTCCCCATCTACGTCCCCCCCCTGCGGGAGCGGAAGTCGGACGTGCTGCTGCTGGCCGACACCTTCCTCGAGCGCTACGGCCGCAAGCACGGCAAGCCGATGCGGCGCATCTCGACGCCGGCCATCGACATGCTCATGAGCTACCACTGGCCCGGCAACGTGCGCGAGCTGGAGAACTGCGTCGAGCGCGCCGTCATCCTCTCCATGGACGGCGTCGTCCACGGCCACCACCTGCCGCCCACCCTGCAGACGGCGGCCGCCTCGGGCACCAACCTGTCCGGCTCCCTGGAGATGATGATGAGCTCCTACGAGCGCGAGATCCTGGTGGAGGCCCTCAAGAGCACGCGCGGCAACATGGCCAAGGCCGCCCGCGCCCTGGGGACGACGGCCCGCATCTTCGCCTACCGGACGCGGAAGCTCGACATCGACCCGAAGGAGTACCGCACCTGAGATCCAGCCCCGGGAAAGAGACAAATTCGTCGCACTTGATTCTCAAAGAGACGAAATTGTTGCTTCCTTCCTCAGGTGCAGACCCGCGCTACAAGATCCTGCAAATCGAGTAAAAACAGCCTCTTGGGAGGGGATTCGGCGATCGTCCCCTGGTGCTGGCACCAAGGTTGCTACAGACCCGGGCCGACAGCCTCACACCCCCCACGGAGGAAGAACGGCCATGCGCCAACACCGGCGTCTCCTGTTGCGATTGCTGCCCGCCGCCGCGGTCCTGCTCGGAGCGACCGCACCTGCCCACGGGCAGGAGATCGCGTCCATGGACGGGTTCCGGAGCATGCCTCTGGTCTACCCCAAGTTCATGGTCGACAACCTGTGGATCCTGATCGCCGCGGCCCTCGTCTTCGTCATGCACCTGGGCTTCGCCACCCTCGAGTCGGGCCTGACGCGGCAGAAGAACACGGTGAACATCCTCTTCAAGAACGTGTTCATCATCTGCGCCGGGATCATCACCTACGCCCTCACCGGCTTCAACACGATGTACCCCGGAGACTTCAACGGCTTCCTGGCGATCCTCGGGCCGATCGGCTTCAGCGACGAGGTGGCGAACCTGACCGCCGCCTACGCCGACTACACCTACTGGGCCGACTTCATCTTCCAGGCCATGTTCGCCGCCACCGCGGCCACCATCGTCTCCGGCGCCGTGGCCGAGCGCGTCAAGCTCAACGGGTTCATGGTCTACGCGGCGGTCCTGGTCGCCTTCTGCTACCCCGTGGCCGGCTCCTGGAAGTGGGGCGGCGGCTGGCTCGACGCCATGGGCTTCCACGACTTCGCCGGCTCGTCGATCGTCCACGCCTTCGGCGGGTTCTCGGCCCTGGCGGCGGTCCTCGTCCTCGGGTCCCGCATCGGCAAGTACACCGCCGGCGGCCAGGTGCGGCCGATCCTCGGCCACAGCATGCCATTGGCGACGATCGGCGTCTTCCTGCTGTGGCTCGGCTGGTTCGGCTTCAACGGCGGCTCCGTCCTCAGCGCCGACCCGGGCGCCGTCGCCCTGGTCTTCGTCACCACCTCGCTGGCCGCCGCCGCCGGGGGGCTGGCCTCGATCTTCACCTCCATGGCCTACCTGAAGAAGCCCGACATCACCATGGCCCTCAACGGCATCCTGGCGGGCCTGGTGGGCATCACCGCGGGGGCCGATTCCGTCACCTGGATCGGCGCCATCCTCATCGGCCTCATCGCCGGCGTGATCGTCGTGTTCTCCATCGTCCTCATCGACCGTCTGCGCGTCGACGACCCGGTGGGCGCCATCTCCGTCCACGGCGTCTGCGGCGTCTGGGGCACCGTCGCCGTGGGCCTCTTCAGCACCAATCCCGGGCACACCGTAGGCGTCCAGATCGCCGGCACCCTGTCCTATGCCGCCTTCGCCTTCGTCGTCTCCTTCGTCCTCGCCACCGCGGTCAAGCACACCCTGGGCCTGCGCGTCAGCGCCGAGGAGGAGGACGAGGGGCTCGATCTGGGCGAGCACGGCCAGCCGGCCTACGCCGACTTCCAGTACATCGCCAACTGACACAGCGACAGAGGAGAGAGAGAAATGGTCAAGATCGAAGCGTATCTGCGGCCCGCGTCGCTGGAGAAGGTGCAGCAGGCGCTGGCGGAAATCGGCATCGCCGGTCTCTCGGTGCTGGAGGTCCGGGGCTTCGGCCGCCAGCGCGGACACCGCGAGGTCTACCGCGGCGCCGAATATACCCTAGACTTCGTGCCCAAGATCAAGGTGGAGGTGGCGGTCCGGGAGGTGGACCGGCAGCAGGCCGTGGACGCCATCGTCGAGGCCTCCAAGACGGGCCAGACCGGCGACGGCAAGGTCTTCGTCGTTCCCGTGCAGGAAGCCGTCAGGGTGCGCACCGGAGAGACCGGGGACAGCGCTCTGTAGCCCCACCCCACCGAATGGGAGGAACGGACATCATGCGCATGCGTACCCTCACCCGCACCCTCGCCGCGACCGCCGCGATCGCCGCGGCGGGGTGGCCCGCCGCCGCCCCGGCGGAGATCGGCATCGGCGCCGACGTGGTCAGCCGCTACGTCTGGCGCGGCACCGACTTCGGCAACGCCGTCAGCGTGCAGCCGGGCATCGCCTTCTCCAGGGACGCCGTCGAGATCGGCGCCTGGTCCTCGTGGGCGATCAACGGCGGCGGCGCCAACGAGAACGACCTCTACGTCTCCTGGTCATCCGGTCCGGTCTCCGTCACGGTGACCGACTACTACTTCCCCGTCGGCGAGGAGGAGGAGCCCGAGGAGGCCGCCATGGAGGGCGACGAAGAGCACGCCCCCGACAGCGCGCCGCCGGGCTTCTTCGACTACTCCGACGAGGACGGGGCCCACATCCTCGAGGCCTCGGTCGGCGTGGACCTCGGCATGGCCAGCGTCATGGCAGCCTTCAACTTCCTCGGCGACGCCGACGACTCCTTCTGGGTGGAGGCCTCCATCCCGCTGGCGGCGCTCTCCGGCGACACCGAGGTCGGCCTCACCGTGGGCGCCGGCAACGGCATCTACACCAATGACGGCGCCGCCGAGGGCGATCCGATGGTGGCGAGCGTCTCCCTGGACGTCTCCGACGGCGACTACTTCGCCTCGTTCATCCTCAACCCCGACTCGGAGACCACCTTCCTGGTCTTCGGACGCAGCTTCTGAGGACCCGGCTCTCCCCGGGTGGGCGGCGCCGCTCCAGGTGGCCCGCCCGGGGATCAGGCCCTATCATTTTCCGGTTCCCCGCGAAACACACCCTTCCGCTCAATCCCCTGCAGGAGGACAGGAATGGCAAAGACCAAGACCGCAGCAAGGAAGAAGAAGGCACCGGCGCCGAGCGCCCCCTCGGGCGGCTCCGTCGTCGCCCAGGCCAAGCGCGACGGCGTGCAGATGGTCGACTTCAAGTTCGTCGACTTCCCGGGCACCTGGCAGCACTTCTCGATCCCGGTGAACGAGTTCGAGGCCGACATGTTCGAGGACGGCCTCGGTTTCGACGGCTCGAGCATCCGCGGCTGGCAGGCGATCAACGAGTCGGACATGCTCGTCATGCCCGACCCGTCGACGGCGTTCATGGACCCCTTCACCCAGCACAAGACGCTGTCTCTCATCTGCGACATCGTCGACCCGATCACGCGCGAGGACTACGGCCGGGACCCGCGCAACGTCGCCCGCCGGGCCGACGCCTACCTGAAGGGGACGGGCATCGCCGACACGGCCTACTTCGGCCCCGAGGCGGAGTTCTTCGTCTTCGACAGCATCCAGTACGACCAGAACGCCCACTCCGGGTACTACTTCATCGACTCCGTCGAGGGCCGCTGGAACTCGGGCGCCGCCGAGGAGCCCGGCAACCTCGGCTACAAGCCGCCGTACAAGGGCGGCTACTTCCCGGTGCCCCCCCACGACACGCTGCAGGACATCCGCTCGGAGATGGTCCTCACCATGATCGACTGCGGCCTCGAGATCGAGCTGCAGCACCACGAGGTCGGCACCGCCGGCCAGGGGGAGATCGACATCAAGTACTGCCCCATGGTCGAGTGCGGCGACGGCATGATGATCTACAAGTACGTGGTCAAGAACGTGGCCCGGAAGCACGGCAAGACCGCGACCTTCATGCCCAAGCCCCTCTTCGAGGACAACGGCACCGGCATGCACTGCCACCAGAGCCTGTGGAAGGGCGGCAACCCCCTCTTCGCGGGCAACGGCTACGCCGGCCTGAGCGACATGGCCATCTACTACATCGGCGGCATCCTCCGCCACGCCCGGTCCATCCTGGCCTTCACCAACCCGACGACCAATTCCTACCGGCGCCTGGTGCCCGGGTACGAGGCGCCCGTCAATCTGGCATACAGCCAGCGCAACCGCTCGGCGGCGGTGCGCATCCCCATGTACTCGGCCAGTCCCAAGGCCAAGCGCATCGAGTTCCGCTGCCCCGACCCGAGCTGCAACATCTACCTGGCCATGTCGGCGATGCTCATGGCGGGCCTCGACGGCATCCAGAACAAGATCGATCCGGGCGAGCCGATGGATAAGGACATCTACGACCTCGAGGCCGATGAGCGCGGGTCCGTGCCCCTGACCCCGGCGTCGCTGGACGAGGCGATCCAGGCCCTGGAGGAGGACCACGAGTTCCTGCTCAAGGGCGACGTCTTCACCGAGGACGTGATCCAGGCGTGGATCACCTACAAGCGCGAGGAGGAGGTCGACGCCATCCGCCTGCGTCCGCACCCGTACGAGTTCGCTCTGTACTACGACATGGTCTGAGCCACCCCGCACCGACCGCGGGTCGACACCAGGGGAGGTCCCCACAAGCATCGGGGATCTCCCCTGTTTTGTTGCCGGCCTATATTCCCGGGCATGCCACCCGACGCCCCAGCCCTCGTCATCGGGACCCGCGGCAGCCCCCTGGCCACGAGGCAGGCCGGCCTCGTGCGCGACGCCCTGGCCGGGCGCTTCGGGGACGAGCTGCCGGCGGAGGTGCGGGTGGTGCGCACCCGGGGCGACGTCGACCGCCGCTCCCTGTCGCAGATCGGCGGCCAGGGGGTGTTCACCGCCGAGCTGGAGCGGGCCCTGGTCGACGGCCGCGTCGACCTCGCCGTCCACAGCCTGAAGGACCTGCCCACGACCATGGACCCGCGCCTGCGGCTGGCCGCCGTGCCCGAGCGCGAGGACGTGCGCGACATCCTCGTCAGCCGCGGCGGCGCCGGCCTCGAGGACCTGCCCGCGGGCGCCGCGGTGGCCACCGGCAGCGCCCGCCGCCGGGCGCTGCTGGCCGCGGTCCGGCCCGACCTGACCTTCGTCGACCTGCGCGGCAACGTCGACACCCGCCTCGCCAAGGTCGCCGCCGGCCGGGTGGACGCCGTGGTCCTGGCCGCCGCCGGCCTGCGTCGCCTCGGCCGCGAGCAGGAGATCAGCTGCTTTCTCGACCCCCTCACCGTGCTGCCCGCCCCCGGCCAGGGCGCCCTCGGCCTGCAGATGCGCGCCGATGACGGCCGCGCCGGCCTCGTGGAGGCGCTCAGCCACCCCCCCACCCTGGCGGCGGTCACCGCCGAGCGCGCCTTCCTCGCCGGCCTCGGCGGCGGCTGCGGCACCCCCATCGGCGCCTGGGGCCGGCCCGAGGACGGAGAGCTGCGCGTCGACGGCGCCGTACTGAGCCCGGACGGCCGCGACTCGACCCGGGACTCGGTGCGCGGCCCCCTGGAGGCGGCGGACCAACTGGGCGCCGACCTGGCCGGGCGCGTGAAGGCCGGCGGCGGCCAGGCGATCCTCTCGGCCTGCGCCGCCTGAGCCGCCCCCCCGTGGAGCATCCCCCCGAGGCCGTCGAGGGCCGCGTCTACATCGTCGGCGCCGGTCCCGGCGACCCCGGCCTGCTGACCCTCAAGGGCGCCCGCCTTCTCGCGGAGGCGGACATCGTGTTCTACGACGACCTGGTCGACCGGCGGCTGCTGGAGCACACCCGGCGGGGGTGCGAGCTGGTGGCCGCCGGCCACCGCGGCGGCGGCAGCGCCCGCCGCCAGGAGGAGCTGAGCCGGCGGCTGGTGGCCGAGGCCCGCGCCGGGCGCCGGGTGGTGCGCCTGAAGGGCGGCGATCCCTACATCTTCGGCCGCGGCGGCGAGGAGGCCCTGGCCCTGGCCGAGGCGGGGGTGCCCTTCGAGGTCGTCTGCGGCGTCACCGCCGCCTCCGGGGCCCCGACCTACGCCGGCATCCCCCTCACCCACCGGGGCCTGGCCGCCGCCGCGGTCCTGGTCACCGGCCACGAGGACCCGTCGAAGCCGGAGTCCGGCGTCGACTGGCCGCGGCTGGCCCGGGTGCCGGGGACCCTGGTCGTCTTCATGGGCAGCCGCAAGGTCGGCGCCATCTGCGAGGCCCTGGTCGCCGGCGGTCGGGCGCCGGAGACGCCGGCGGCGGCGATCCAGTGGGGCACCTGGCCCCGGCAGAAGACGGTGACGGCCACCCTGGAGAGCCTCGCCGGGCAGGTGGAGTCCGCGGGCCTGGCGTCGCCGACCCTGATCGTCGTGGGCGAGGTCGTCGGCCTGCAGGACAAGCTCTCCTGGTTCGAGACCCGCCCCCTCTTCGGCCGCCGCATCCTGATCACCCGCAGCCGCGAGCAGGCCGGCCCCCTGCGGCTGATGCTGGAGTCGGAGGGCGCCGAGGTCCACCTGCTGCCGCTGCTGGAGATCGGCCCCCCCGACGACTGGACCGCCCTCGACGGCGCCCTGTCGAGGCTCGCCGACTTCGCCTGGGTCGTGTTCACCAGTCCCAACAGCGTCGAGTTCGTCCACGACCGCCTGCGCCGGCTGGGGCGGGACTCGCGCGCCTACGGCGGCGCCCGGGTGGCCGCCGTCGGCCTGTCCACGGGCCAGCTGCTGCGGGAGCGCGGCGTCGAGCCGGATCTCGTGCCCGAGGTCCACTCCGCCGCCGGCCTGGCCGCCGCCTTCGAGGCCGTCGACCTCACCGGCGCCGAGGTCCTCCTGCCCGCCTCCTCCATCGGCCGCACCGAGCTGGACGAGAGCCTCGCCGGCCGCGGCGCCCTCGTGTTCCGGGTGACGGCCTACGAGAACCGCCCTCCCGACCCCGCCTCCGTCGAGCTGCCCGAGGCCCTGACCGGGGGCCGCCTCGACTGCGCCGTCTTCGCCAGCCCCTCCAGCGTGCGCAACTTCCTCGCCGTCACCGGCCGCGAGGCCGGCCTGGAGCACCTCCGCCGCCTCGACGTCGCCGCCATCGGCCCGACCACGGCCCGGGCGGTGGCCGACCTCGGCCTGGAGGTGGCCGTGCAGCCGGCCCAGAGCAGCGTGCCCGCCCTCGTGCGGGCCCTGTGCGAGCACTATGGCGGCCGGCGCTGAGGGGGAGCGCCGCTTCGGCGCCGGCAAGCTGCCCGCGACGGTTCTGGATGAACTGCTGACTCGCTTTGCGGGGGGACCTGATCCTCGCCTCCTGGTGCCCCCCGGCGTCGGCGAGGACGCCGCCGTCGTCGACTTCGGCGACCGCTGCCTGGTGGCCAAGACCGATCCCATCACCTTCGCCACCGACCGCATCGGCTGGTACGCCGTCCACGTCAACGCCAACGACATCGCCGCCATGGGGGCGGTGCCGAAGTGGTTCCTGGCCTCGGTGATCGTCCCCGAGGAGCTGGCCACCCGGGCCCTCTTCGAGCAGGTGATGGGGCAGATCCACCAGGCCTGCGGGGAGCTGGGCGTGACCGTGGCCGGCGGCCACACGGAGGTCTCCTTCGGCATGGACCGGCCCCTCGTGGTGGGCCAGATGCTCGGCGAGGTGAGCCGCGGCGGCGTGGTCCGTTCCTCCGGCCTGCGGCCGGGGGACGCGCTGCTGCTGACCAAGGGGATGGCCATCGAGGCCACGGCGATCATCGCCGCCGAGAAGCGGGACGAGCTGCGGTCCCGCGGCTGGAGCGAGGCCGACCTGGACCGCTGCGCCGGCTACCTGGACGACCCCGGGATCAGCGTCGTCGCCGACGCCCGGACGGCGCTGGCGGCCGGGGGCGTCCACGCCCTGCACGACCCCACCGAGGGCGGCGTGGCCACGGGGCTGGCGGAGATGGCCTGGGCCTCGGGTGCGGGGCTGGAGATCGACGGCGGGGCCCTGCCGGTCAGCGACGAGTCGCGGCGCCTGTGTGCGGAGTTCGGGCTGGACCCCTTCGGCGTGATCTCCTCGGGCGCCCTGCTCATCGGCTGCGATCCGGAGGCGGCCGCGGACGTGATCTCCGCGCTCCAAGGGCAGGGCATCGCCTGCGCCCGCATCGGCACGGCGAGGGAGGCGGGATTCGGCCTGCGCCTGCGTCAGCCGGACGGCGCCCTCGTCGAGCTGCCCCGGTTCGAGGTCGACGAGATCACCCGGCTCTTCGCGTGACAGCGCCCGGCGACTGGGACCCCGGGCGGCGTCTGCCCGGGAGACCCGGGCGTTTTTCTTCGAGGTGAGAGGCGGACTACAATCAGAGGAGGAGACAGATGCGCGACCGGCGGATCCTGATCGGCGACTACACACGAAGGGAGTTCCGGGAGATGCTCCAGGCCGGCACCCTGAAGGCGGCCATCGTGCCCACGGGGACCACGGAGCAGCACCTCGAGCACCTGGAGATGTGTCACGACAGCGCCAGCGTGACGCTGGTGGCGCACCGGGCGGCCACCGCCTTGCACCCGGCCGTGGTCGTGGCGCCCACGGTCCAGGTGGGCGTGTCCGAGCACCACATGATGCATCCGGGCACGCTGACGACGCGGGTGGGCACCTTCCTGGACTACGTCTTCGACATCTGTGAGAGCATCACCCGCGCCGGCATCGAGCGCGTGCTGATCCTCAACGGCCACGGGGGGCACATGCACCCGCTGCGCAAGGAGCTGACCCGCTACCGCCAGCTGCTGGGCCCCGGCATCGTCTACGCCACGTACTGGGATCTCTACTCCGACGACGAGGTCTACTCCCTGGTGCGCAGCCAGCGGGTGCCGGGTCACGCCAACGAGTTCGAGACCGCCTTCGCCCTGGCCGCCTTCCCCGAGCGGGTGCGCGAGGAAGCGATCGAAGACGCGGGCGCCGGCCTCGCCACGCGCGAGCAGGGGGAGCGGGCCATCGAGATCGTCGTGCCCCACGTGGAGCGCCTGCTGCGCCGCATGATCGCCGGCGAGAGCCCGACCGTGGAGCCCCGCTCCTTCCGCCCGGAGGGCACCGTTGTCGGGGCCGAGAGCTTCCCCTACCAGGCCGGCCGAGCGGAGTCGGACCGATGTTGACGGAAGCACAGGTCGCCGCCTACCGCCGCGACGGCTTCACGGTCTGCGGGGGATTCCTGTCGCAGGCCGAGGTGGACGACCTGCTGGGCGAGGCCGACGCGGTCTGCGCCGGCAGCACCCGGCGGAGCCACGACGCCGCACGCCTGGAGATGGAGCCCGACCAGCCGCCGGAGGGCACGGCGGTGCGCCGCCTGTACGAGCCGTGCTCCTACTACCCGGTGGCCCGCGCCCTGTCGGAGCTGGACCGCCTGCTGAGCGTGGTCGAGCAGCTGTGCGGGCCGAACCTGGTGTTCCACTACAGCAAGCTGAACGTGAAGCCGGCCGAGGTCGGCTCCGTGGTCGAGTGGCACCAGGACCTGGCATACTACCCGCTGACGAACCGCGACAGCCTGGCGGTGCTGTTCTACCTGGACCAGACCGACGGCGACAACGGCGCCCTGCAGCTGCTGCCCGGCCGCCACGACTCGGTGCTGCTGGAGCACACCCGGGACGGCTACTTCCAGGGGCGCGTCACCGAGGCGGTGGACGAGGCGGAGGCGGTCTCGGTCGAGGGCCGCGCCGGCACGGCCATCTTCATGCACGGCCTGACGCCCCACGCCTCGGCGCCGAACCGGTCGCGGAGGCCGCGGCGGACCCTGATCCTCAGCTACCGGGCGGCCGACGCCTTCCCCATCTACTGTGGTCCCATGACCCACAAGGCGGAGGCCCACGTGCGCCTGATTCGAGGGGAGCCGGCGCGGGAGGCGCGCTTCGATCAGGACAGCTTCCCGATCCCGCGATACCAGGGCGAGATCGCCTCCCTGTACGACCTGCAGGAACGGTCCCGGCTGGCCGGGCAGGGATCGTAGGCTGGGTCATGGTCTTCGCGTGACGCCCAAGGACAGGGACCTCAGGCGGCGGCTGCAGGCCCAGTGGGAGGAGGCGGTGGAGGACTGGATCGGCCACGACCAGGCGGTGCGCACCGACTTCCTCGACGACTGGGTCCTCGCCGCCCTCGGCGAGGTCGCCGGCCGCCGCGTCCTCGACATCGGCTGCGGCGAGGGCCGCTTCTGCCGGGTGCTGGCCGGCCTCGGCGCGGAAGTCACCGGCCTCGATCTCACGGCGGCCCTCATCGACCGGGCCCGCTCCGAAGGCTCCGACGGCGAGACCTACCTCGTGGGCGACGCCGAGGAGTTGGCTGGTCTCGGCGACGGGGCGTTCGACCTCGCCGTCTCCTACATCGTCCTGGTCGACGTCCACGACCACCGCCGCGCCATCGACGCGGCCTTCCGCGTCCTGCGCCCGGGCGGCCGCCTGGTGGTCTGCAACATCCACCCCATGCGCATGTCCCAGCCCGGCGGCTGGATCCGCCAGGGCCCGCGCAAGCTGTTCTATCCCGTGGACGACTACATGCGCGAAGGCCCGCGGGAGTTCCACTGGTGGCGCCCCGGCTTCCTCAACATGCACCGGACCCTGTCCAGCTACGTCTCCGCCTTCCTGGAGGCGGGGTTCGTCCTGGAGGCGCTGCATGAGCCGGTGCCGACGGCGGAGCAGCTGGAGCGGAACCCGACCTGGGAGGACGAGTTCCGCGCGCCGAACTTCATCGTGTACGTGCTGGGGAAGGCGGGGGAC
Organism: Candidatus Latescibacterota bacterium; assembly: GCA_964291625.2. GTDB lineage: Bacteria > Latescibacterota > UBA2968 > UBA8231 > UBA8231 > UBA8231. Next base: position 3,880,034 of record OZ220089.1, read on the forward strand.
TCTTGCTGAGGGTTTGGCGGCGGGGAGCCTTTCCTCTCGAGATGGCGCAGTAGTTCATGCAAGGAAACCCGAATGCATCTCACTGATTGGTACGACGACTGCCGCCGGCTGGCGGCACTGGTCCACCGGCTCGGAATCTGCCTTCTGAGCGCCGGGATGGCCGGGTGGGCAGAGCCGGCGGCGGCGCAGGATGGTGAGGCCGCTGAGCTGTGTCGGAACGGGGTAGTCGTGCCCGACCCGCAGGACCATCCAGGCTTGGTGGCTGATTGCGGGGCCCTTCTGGGTGCACGAAACAGGTGGGCAGAAACAGTTGTCAGTTGGCAAATCGACAAGACTCCGACATGGAGCGTGGAAACACCGATCACCCAGTGGGAGGGTATCTCGGTGAGCGATACCGGGGTCACCGAACTAAGCCTCGTCGACAGGAGGCTGAGAGGAGAGATCCCTGCCGAATTGGGTCAACTCACCCAACTGGAGAGGCTGGATCTGCGAAATAACTACCAGACGGTGATACCTCCTGAGATAGGACAACTGAAGAAGCTCGAGATCCTGCTACTCTCCAGGAACCGATTCGAGGCGATCCCTCTCGAACTGAGCCAACTGACTGACCTGAGGAGACTGGAACTCGGAAGCAATAAGCTGAATGGTCCGATCCCGCCTGGACTTGCCAACCTAACCCAACTGGAGAGGCTTGGCTTGGGCTGGAACTGCTTGTCCGGGGCGATTCTCCCCGAGTTGGGTCAGTTGGCTCGGCTGCAGAGGCTGGACCTCGCGGGCAACCTGCTGACCGGTGGGCTTCCGCCCGAGTTGGGGCGATTGCATTCCCTGCAGCGGCTGGAGCTCCAGGATAACGACCTGACCGGTGCCATCCCCGCCGAGTGGGGTCAACTGGCGGAAGTTGAGTGGTTGGATCTCAAGGACAACGACTTGAGCGGCGTGCTCCCCGCCGAGATGGGCCGATTGGCCTCGCTGGAGCGGCTGTATCTCTCGAACAATGACCTGACGGGGGAACTTCCTCCCGAGTGGGGCCAACTGTCGGAACTGATGTGGCTGGAACTCGAGGACAACGACTTGTCCGGTGTGATTCCTCCCGAGTTGGGGCAACTGGCGGCCCTGCTGCGGTTGGACCTCTCTCGCAACGGGTTGGAGGTGATTCCATCCGAGTTGGGCAGGATGAGTTCCTTGCGGGAGTTGTACCTGGGCGACAACGAGTTGAGGAGCCCCATACCGCCGGGGCTGGGCGAGCTCGCCGAGCTGCGTAGGCTGGTCCTATCGGAGAACAAGCTGACCGGAACGATCCCGGCCGAGTTGGGTCAATTGAGCGAACTGCAGTGGTTGTATCTCTCGAACAACGACTTGATGGGCAGAATCCCTCCCGAGTTGGGTCAACTGGCCGCCTTGCAGGAGTTGCACCTCTCCGGCAATGCCCTGAGTGGGCCGATTCCGCCCGAGCTGGGCCATCTGACGGAGCTCAGGAATCTCAACCTTTCCCACAACCAGTTGACGGGGTCGGTCTCATCCGCATTGGGATTTCTGATGGAACTGGGGGCTCTCAGGAACTTGGACCTCTCCCACAACCGGCTGATCGGGCCAATACCGCCAGGTTACCCGCCCTCGCGGCCCAAGGTGAACCTCTCCGGCAACGAGATGATCTGCCTGCCGGATTCGCTGGCAGGTGCCTTTGGCGGCGTTCCGGCCTGTGGAGAGCCGCCTCACCTGGTGCCGACGGAGGGCAGGATCTACTGGACGGACCTGCCTTCGGGAGACGTCCGGCGGGCCGACCTGGATGGCTCGAACATCAAAGTGATACTCGATGGGGGAGTCAGGAGCCCGGAGGCCGTCGCACTGGATCTGGCCGCAGGCAAGATGTACTGGGCGAATTGGGACGGAGTTGCCGGGAAGATCCAACGAAGTGATCTGGACGGCTCGAGTCTCGAAACCATCTTGACCGGGCTGGGTCACCCAGGAAGGATCGCCTTGGATCCGGATGCCGGCAGGATCTACTACACGACCTACTTCCACTATTGGAACGAGGTGCAGTTTACAGGTGGCAGTATTCAGCGCGCACGACTGGATGGCTCGGATGTGGAGATTCTGCTGGAGGGTCATGTCTACGACCACAACTTCGGCCCCTTCGCCGACATCGCCCTGGACTTGAGCGCAGGCAAGATGTACATGACAGACGGGCTTACCATCGAGCGAGCCGACCTGGACGGCTCGGACCTCGGATTCTGTCTGGACCCGCACACCAGCATCAATGGCATCGCCTTGGACGTTCCCCGGGGCAAGATGTACTGGTCGGATGCCCACGGCATCCACCGGGCGGACCTGGACGGCTCGAACAGGGAACCTCTCGTCACATTGTCCGGGCAAGCGAAGCCGAGGAGCCTCACTCTGGACCTCGAGGGCGGCACCATGTACTGGATGGACTCGAGACGCGTGATCCACCGGGCGGACCTGGACGGCTCCGATCCCAAGCCCTTCTTCACCGAGGCGGAGGATCTTGGAGGGCTCGCCTTCGACATGCCGGGCAACAAGATCTACTGGACGGAGACCGAAGCGGAGACGATTCAGCGGGCCGACCTGGATGGAAGGAATGTCGAAGCCCTGTTCACACGAATACCGAGGACTCCTGTCGGCCTGGCCCTGGACTTGGCCGGCAACAGGATCTATTGGACGGACTGGGCAACGAACATGATTCATCGGGCGGACCTCGACGGAGCCAATGTGGAAGCCCTGGCCGGAGGATTGACGGCCCCGGTGGGGATTGCCCTGGACGCGCCCCGGGGCAGGATGTATTGGACGTATCGGGACACGAGCGTGATCCAGCGGGCGGATCTGGACGGCGCGAACACCGAGGATCTCTTCACGGTAGAGGATCTCCTCATGGCACCAGATCATCCTGATGAACACCCACGCCTGCGTCCACGGAGCATCGGGCCGGGAATGGGGGGCCTGGCCCTGGACCTGGCGGCGGGCAGGATGTACTGGACAGTCTGGCGCAGGGCGCGCGATGGACCGTCCCGCGACTATTGTTTCGGTATGACCTATAGCATTCGGCGAGCCCTCCTGGATGGCGCCGGAGTCGAAATCCTGCGCCGTAACACCGTCGACGCAATTCGGGAGTACTACTCCCCCCGGGTTACAGATGGAATCGCGCTGGACCCCGTTGGAGGCAAGATGTACTGGGCGGCCAGGCATTTTGTCGAACACGACACGTGGACCGAGGCATCGAACACGACACGTGGACCGATGAATTCGAAGTACAGCGTGCCGTCCTTCACCGCTCCAACCTGGACGGTTCCAGCATCGAGGGTCTCCACATCCAGATGGGAAGCTCAGATGTCATCGCTCTGGATCCCGTTGGAAGCAAGTTGTACTGGTCGCGTGGGAGTTCGATCCATCGCTCCGGCCTGGACGGCGACAACCAGGAGACACTGGTCACGGGACTGGGCCGGGTAGGGAGCATCGCCCTGGATGTTTCCCGACCCGACACCATGGTCGCGACTTCCCCCACCGAGTCCGGTCTGCCGGCCCTCAGCGGACTGGCGCCCAATTACCCCAATCCCTTCAACGCCGGCACCTGGCTCGTCTACCGTCTGGCCGATCCGGGACCAGTGCGGCTGGAGGTCTACAACGTTCTGGGTCAGCGGGTTCGGACGCTGGTTGACGAGGTCCGGAATGCCGGCTCCTACCAGGTCCACTGGGACGCGAGAGATCAGGGGGGCACCCCGGCCGCGGCCGGGGTCTATGTGACCCGCCTGCAGTACCCCGGCGGGGAGCAGACGCGCCGGCTGCTTCTGCTCAAGTGATTGGGTCCATACCCCTCTGAAGGAGGACCCATGTCCGAGCCTGTGACCTCCGACCGCGCCGTCACCGTCATCGTCTACACCCGGTACGAGTACCGGAAGGTCCACGCCCGGGTGCACCTGCTCGGCGAGACCCACCTCGCCGCCGGCGGGCGGGTGGAGCTGGTCCTCTTCAGCCAGCGGTCCCGGGAGGACCGCCAGCGCCGGGTCATCCGGGGGATCGGGCGGGAGGAGGTCTGCTTCGACACCAGCGAGATCCCCTCGGGCTGCTGTGACTTCCGCGCCACCTTCATCAGCCGCGAGGGGGTCCGCTTCGACACGCGGACGCTGCTGGACAAGTGGCCGGGGCCGTTCCCGTGGCTGGGCTCGCGGGCCGGGATCACCCGCAAGGTGCGGGCGCCCTGGACGCCGCTGGAAACATCCGCAACCTCAAGGGGTCTGACCGTCGACTGCTGGGGGCGGACCCACACCTTCACCAAGACCGCCTTCGCCTCGCAGATCACCTCCGCCGGCCGCCGGCTCCTCGCCGCGCCGCTGCGCCCAACCGCCACCGTGAACGGCCGGGAAGTCCGCTGGACCCGCGGCCAGATCGCGCCGGTCGCCGCCGGGAACGACCGGGTGGTCTTCGACCGGCGCCTGGAATCGCCCTCCGGCCTGGTGCTCACGGCCCGCACCGAGATCGACTTCGACGGCATGGTCCGCGTCGACTGGTCGGTCACCTCCAAGGCGGTGGTGCGCCTGGACGCGCTCTCCGTGGAGATGGCCTTGCCCGAAGATCAGGCCCGCTACCTCTACCACTTCCCCGGGAGCTGGGGCGAGGCCCGAAACGTGGGGGCCCTGCCGGAGAAGGACCTCCGCCTCGGGTTCCGGCCCTACGTCTGGCTGGGCGACGAGGAGCGCGGGATCTCCTGGTTCGCCGAGTCCGACGCCGGGTTCCACCTTGCCGACCCCGGGGGCGTCACCGAGATCCTGCGCCGCGAGGACCGGGTGGTGCTGCGGATCAACCACGTCACCACGCCGGTCAAGCTCGTCCCCGGGGCCGCCTCCGGGGGCGGGTTCACCGGCTTCGGCACCGAGGACCTGGAGCCGCTCGCGCCGGGCGGCGTGGTCACCGAGCGGCTGAGCTACACCTTCGGCTTCCAGGCCACGCCCGTGAAGGAGATCCGCGAGGACGCCTGGGACCACCGCATCCTGTGCATCAACCAGTCGAGCACCACGGGCCGGCTGGAGGTCCCCGAGGCGCTGCTGGACAAGTGCGTAGAGTCCGGCGTGCGGGCGGTGGTCCTCTTCGAGCACTGGTCCGACGCCGAGGGCTACACCAGCACCCCCCACGGCGCCGAGGTCCGCAAGTTCGTCGCGGACTGCAAGGAGCGGGGCCTGCAGGTCCTGCTCTACTTCGGCTTCCTCATCTCCGACATCATCTCCGAGTGGCAGGCCGTGGGCAAGGACGCCCTCATCCTGCCCAAGGGAGGCTATCCCGTCTTCCACTACCAGCCCCAGCCCGAGCAGTCGGCGTGGCGGGTCTGCCTCAACAGCGCTTGGCAGGACCTGCTGGTGGACGGCATGGCCCGCATCATGGACGACTTCGGCATCGACGGCGTCTACCTCGACGGCACCGAGTACCCCTTCGGCTGCTGCAACACCGAGCACGGCTGCGGCCACGTGCGGCCCGACGGCAGCATCGCGCCGAGCTATCCGATCTTCGCGGTGCGCTCCGCCATGCGCCGCATCCACGAGGTCGTGAGGTCGCGCCGGCGCAAGGGACACGTGAACGTCCACAACTCGACCTGCATGACCATGCCCACCCTCGGCTGGGCGACCAGCTACTGGGACGGCGAGCAGTTCCAGGGCGTCGGCCGCGGCGTCGACGTGGCCGAGCTGCTGCCCCTCGACGCCTTCCGCGCCGAGTTCATGGGCCGCCAGTGGGGGGTGCCGGCCGAGTTCCTCCACGCCGGCGCCGCCTACACCTACGAGCAGGCCTGGGCCTTCACCCTCCTCCACGACGTCCCCGTGCGCCCCCACTACCCCGACGACAAGCTCGACCTGGCGGCCTCCATCTGGCGCGTCATGGACACATTCGGACGCAAGAAGGCGGAATGGCTCCCCTACTGGAACAACGGAAATGTGGTGAGCGTCTCCCCCGCCAACGCCCACGTCAGCCTCTACCGCCACCCGCGCAACGGGGTCCTCGCCGTGGTCTCCAACATGGACGGCGAGGAGCGCACGGTCACCGTGGAGCTCGACCTCGCGCGGCTGGGGCTGACGCCGGAGGCCGAGGCTGTCGACGCTCTCGGGGACGAGGCCATTCCGATGCGGAACGGCGCCATGAGTCTGACACTTCCCACGCTCGGATGGAAGCTCATCCGCGTGCGGGCCATCCGGAAGCGAGGCGAGCGATGACCATCCTCGAGGCGCTGGAGAGCCTGGGCGTTCACGACGGCGTGCTGAGCGCGGAGGAGCGGGAGTTCCTCGACGAGCAGGGCTACCTGCCGCTGCCCGGAGTCCTGACGGCCGCGGAGGCGGCGGCCTGGCGCCGGCGGCTCGAGGAGCTGGCCGAGGCCGAAGGGGAGCGCGCCGGCCTGGAGGTTCACCAGGAGGAAGGGACGGTGCGGCTCTCCAACCTCATCGACAAGGACCCCGTCTTCGAGAAGTGCATCACCGAGCCGCGGCTGCTGGCGGTGATCCGCCACGTCCTGGGGCCGCGGTTCCGGCTCTCCTCCCTCAACGCCCGCGCCGCCCTGCCCGGAGAGGGACTGCAGGGCCTGCACGCCGACTGGGGCGAAGGGGTGGCGGCCGGCGAGTACCGGGTCTGCAACTCGATCTGGCTCCTCACCGACTTCACCGAGGAGAACGGGGCCACGCGCGTGGTGCCGGGTTCCCATCGCAGCGGGCGGATACCGCGTGAAGCGATGGAGGACCCCACGGCCGACCACCCCGACCAGGTGCAGCTGCTGGGGCCGGCCGGCACGGTGGTCGTCTTCAACTCGCACCTGTGGCACGGCGGGACCCTCAACCGCAGCAACTCCCGGCGGGCGGCCCTGCACTGCTACTACTGCCACCGGGACGAGAAGCAGCAGACCGACCAGCGCAAGTGGCTGAGCCCGGAAACCGTGCGGCGCCTGTCGCCGGAGGCGAGGGCCGTCGTCGACGTGGAGGATCCCTGATGGCGCGCAGGAAACGGAACGTGAGGATGGCCGTCATCGGCCTGGGCAATGGGCGGGAGCACGCCCAGGGGTACCACTCCCATGGCCGGGCGGATCTCGTCGCCCTCTGCGACCAGGATCCCGGGCGCCTCTCCCGGGTGGCGGCGGAACTTGGGGTGGAGCGTACCTACACCGACACCGAAGAGATGTTCGAGGCCGAGGCCCTCGACGGGGTCAGCGTCGCCCTGCCCAACCACCTGCACGCGCCGGTGACCATCGCCGCCCTGAAGCGCGGCCTCCACGTGTTGTGCGAGAAGCCGATGGCGATGACGGTGAAGGAAGGGGAGCGCATGAACGAGGCCGCGCGCCGGGCGCGGCGCAACCTGATGATCAACTTCTCCTTCCGCTTCACCGAGGCCAGCTACGCTCTCAAGCGGCAGGTCGACGCCGGCGCCGTGGGCGACATCTACTTCGGCCGCAGCGTATGGCACCGCCGCCGCGGCATCCCCGGCCTGGGCGGCTGGTTCACCGACCGCGAGCGCTCCGGCGGGGGCCCGCTCATCGACATAGGCGTCCACCGCCTCGACCTGGCCCTGTGGCTGATGGGCTACCCCGAGCCGGTGGCCGTCACCGGATCGACGTACAGCGCCATCGCCCCGGAGATCGCCCGCAAGGCGGGGGAGAGCTACACCGTGGAGGACCTGGCCTGCGGCCTGGTGAAGTGCGCTGACGGCGCGACCCTGATCCTGGAGGCCAGCTGGGCGCTGAACCAGGGGGAGCGGGAACACATGGAGACCCGCCTCTACGGCGACCGGGGCGGGCTGGTCCACCGCTCCGGCGACGACTACACCCACGAGGCCGAGATCTACACCGACGAAGGCGGCGACATGTTCACCAAGCGCCTCGACTACCGCACCGACCCCACGCCCTCCTCGTACCACGAGTTCGTCGACAGCATCATCGAGCGGCGGAAGCCGCTGGCCACGGGGGAGCAGGGGCTGAAGGTGATGAAGGTCCTCGAGGGGATCTACCGGAGCGCGGAGACCGGCCGCGAGGTGCGCTTCCGCCGCCGCTGACAGGGGAGAGAACGACATGGTAGAAAGGGAGGCCGACACGGGTCGGCAGGATCTGCGCCAGGGACCGATCGGCCCGGACGAGTCGATCAAGGTCACGGCGATCGAGACCTTCGTCCTGCGCAACTCGTGGGTCTTCGTGAAGATCTCCACCGACGCCGGCATCAGCGGCTGGGGGGAGATGCTCAAGGACGACGCCCGGGCCTGCGCCGCCGGCGCCCACGAGGTCGCCGACTATCTCGTGGGCCAGGACCCGCGGCCCGTGGCCCATCACTGGCAGGCGATCCACCGGGGCGCCTTCTACCGCGGCGGCCCGATCAAGACGGCGATCCTCTCCGGGATCGACCAGGCCCTGTGGGACATCACCGGCAAGTGCTTCGGCGTTCCCGTCTACCGCCTGCTCGGCGGACCCACCCGCGACCGCGTGCGCGTCTACGGCACGATCAGCGACGAGACGGGCGTCACGGCGATGAAGACGGGACCCCGGGTCGACTCACGCCAGCCTCACAAGTACGTGGAGGGCCCGCGCGCCATCGAGGCCGCCGTCGAGCACCTCCGGGCCCTGCGCGACGAGCACGGCGACGGCGTCGACATCGGCGTCGATTTCCACGGCGCCGTGCAGCCGCCCACGGCGCTGCTCCTGATGAAGGCCCTGGAGCCCTTCAACCCGTGGTTCTTCGAGGAGATCGTGCAGGCCCTCAACGTCGACGTCATGGCCGAGCTGGCGCGCCAGACCCACGTGCCGATCGCCACCGGCGAGCGGATCTTCACCAAGTGGGGCTTCCGCGACGTGCTCGAGAAACGCGCGGCGACCATCGTCCAGCCCGACGTCTGCTACGCCGGCGGCATCACCGAGCTGCGCCTCATCGCCGGCATGGCCGAGTCGTACTACACGCCCCTGGCGCCCCACAACCCCCAGGGCCCGTGCTCCCTGGCGGCGAGCCTGCAGATCGCCGCCTGCATCCCCAACTTCCTCGCCCAGGAGGGCGGCGACCACGAGTACCTCGACCTGCTCGCCGAACCCCTGCCTCCGGTCGTCGGGGGCTACCGCCTGCTGCCCACCGGCCCCGGCCTCGGCATCACCATCGACGAGGACAAGCTCCGGGCCCAGGTCGGCGAGCCCGGCCCCTACCGCGTGGAGTACGACGCCGACGACGGGTCGGTGGTCGACTGGTAGGGGTGAAGCCCCGAGGCCGCGGCAGAGTCCGCTGAGGAGGGGAAGAGTGTCGTCCTGTCTGGTCGCGAGGCGAGAGATAGCGGGCACCCTCAGTTCGCCCCGGTTCTGGGTTCTTGCAGCCGTCGCCCTCCTTGCCACCCTGGCTGTCTCACGCCTGTCAAGTCAGACCTACCTCCATCAGGAGTCGGAGCTGAGACGGGGCCTGCGCGAGCATCGGCAGGCGGTCAATAATCTGCGGACGCACGCGGAGGCGTGGCTGAGATCTGCCCACCTGCCGTCGATCCTGGCGGTATACGAGGCGCGGGCGCTGGATCTGATGCCGTCAACCATCGACGTACGACTGGGGCGGGTGCCGTCGATTGCGTCCTCGGGGGCGGAAGTGGAGTTCACGAGAGCTTTCTCCAGTGCATTCTTCGTATCGGGCAACTACCGTCTGACCGCAGGACAGACCAGCCTGGGGGACAGGATCCTCTCTGGCGCATTGAGTCGGATCTCGGTTGGTGAGCTGTTGGGAATCCTCTTCAGTCTGTTGGGCATCGTCTCCTCCTTTGACGCCATCGCAGGCGAGAGAGAGAGAGGGACGTTGAGACTGTGCTTCTGCGGTCCACTTAGCCGTGCTTCCTTCATCTGGGGGAAGTTCCTGGGATGCGCCGCGATCGCCGTCCTGCCCGCCATCGCCTGTCAGGTTCTCTTTCTGGCGGTCCTGATTTGGACCTTTGGAGGCCGGATCACCAATGAGGTCTGGGGAATCGCGGCGCTGACAGGGCTTCTGGTCGTGCAGGTCCTGACCTATGTGGCCATGGGACTGGGCATATCCCTGGGCAGCCGCGATTCCGGTTCCGCTCTCGTGAGGGCCCTTGGCTTGTGGGTGTTGGCGGCGGTGGTGGCGCCAACCGGGGTGCATCATCTGATGCAGTTGGCCTATCCCTCGGCGGATGAGACCGACCTTGACCTGAAGCGGTCCGACATTCTCAGGAACCACGGTAAGGCGACGTATGAGATCATCATGAGCAACATGCCGGAAGACTACTTCATGGTCATTGGCGAAGGAAGCTACCAGACGGCGAGCCTTCGGTTCGTCACGGCTACACGGGAAGTCGTTGACGGCGTGTCAAAGGCACTTGAGGAGATAGGGCCCCTGGCCATCGAGCGCGCGGAAAACATCTACCGGGCCGAAAGGGAGTTCGAGGGGCAGCTTGAGCAATGGTGGCGTGCCAAGGAGGTACTGGGCAGCCTGTCGCCTTCCGTGGCGGCCAGGACCGCGGCCCTGGCCATCTGTGGCGTTGACGTCTGGTCGTTTTCCAGATGGATGCAAGGGGCGCGCAGAGACCGGGATACCATGACCCGGGCACTCGCTGCCAGGTTTGGCGACCTCGACTACTTCAGCGGAATAGGCAGGGGCGCCGAGATCCTCGAGGACCGCGCCCCCTATGGTCGGTTGCCCACATGGTCTGATGTGAGTGTCATTCGTCCTTCCTATGCGCTGGTCCATGAGCCGTTTTCCGAGTCTCTCGGTGAACGGCTTGAGGGATCCGGACGGACTCTTCTGACCCCCATCCTCAATATGCTGCTGTGGTCGCTGTGGATGCTCCTCAGGGGGAGGAGGATGCGGGTTGAGTGACAGGAGAGATGGAGCGGCGGCCGGGACATGGCTGATCGCCGCCCACGAGATGAACGAGCTCTTCAGGACCTTTCGCTTCCATGCCTGCGCCCTGCTGGTCGTCCTGAGCTTCCTTGCTTCGGGCGTGCTGTTCCTGGCAAGGTACTCCTCACTCACGGCGGACTACGAGGAGCAAGAGCGACGCAACGAGAGGCGGCGGACCAGGAACGTGGAGACCTCCCGGGCGCACTCGATCTCTTTCACTCACATGTGGCCTCCTTCGATCGGGATGCTGTTTGCCGACGGGGAACGCGATGCGCTTCCCAACAAGGTGACCGCCAATGCAAGCCGCATGGTCGCCTTCAAACGTCTCCTGGGGAATGAGGAACTGCTTCGCTCCGGCACCCTGGTCGACTGGGCGTTGGTGTTGGGCCTCATTGTGAGTTTCTCGGCAGGAGCTCTCTCTTTCGACACGATATCGCGGGAGAAACGACGGGGGACACTTGCCCTGATGCTGGCGAGCGGGACCCCGCGCAGCGCCATCTTCCTGGGCAAGTACCTGGGTCTGACCTTGCTCACGGCGATCCCGATACTCCTTGGAGGAGCTCTGTCCCTATATATCGTCGTGAGCAGCGAGCTGGTGGAAATGACCCCGAGCCTGGCAGGTCTGGCCGGGTTGGTGTTGCTCATGGGCTGGCTCCATACCTCTCTCTTCGTCCTGCTTGGCGTGGGATCGTCGGCCCTGGCATCGAGTGGAACATCAAGCGCCATTGCTTTCCTCAATGTGTGGCTGATACTCGCTGTAGTCCTGCCGAACTGTGGTGCGTATCTGTACCAGGCACCCGAGCGAAGGTGGGCGGACCTGGTGGATCAGGCCCGGCAAGAGGTGGTGCAGGTCAGAGCAGCGGCGAAGGCCGACGGCACAGAGTACAACCGCCGGCTGGAGATGACCGATGAGATCCTCCACGAGGCGCTCATGGAGCACCTTCGGAGGCTGTTGCGGGGCGTGGAGAGAGTCAGGCATCTCATGTCGATCTCTCCAAGATCGGCGTTGCAGACCGGCCTCGAGGCCGTGAGCGGGACAGGAGTGGCCGGGTGGATGGGCTTTGTGATGGATGTGGACCGGCATCGGCAGACCCTTCGGGATCACTTCGATCGAGTGGACGCGGCGCCGCGGAGTACCACGGATCGGGGGTACTCCATGCGGGATGTCCCGCGGTTCTCCAGGTCGGAGGACAGCACCGTGTCGAGGGTTTCATCAGCCGCGGTCCCACTGCTGCTGCTCGTGATCGAGAACGTAGCGCTCTTCCTGGGTGGGTACCTGGTCTTCGTCAGGATGGAAGTCGCTCCGCTGGCGGAGTGACGGGCGGCCCTGATCGCTCCAGTTGGCCTTGCTGGTGTGCAGGGGACTGCCAGCTGGCTCAGCCTCACTTCCAGGGCCGCTACCGCAGCAGGGTGAGCTTGCGGGTCTGCGCCCCCGCGGACGTCACCAGCCGGTACACGTAGACGCCGCTGGCCAGCGGCCGTCCCCGGTCGTCCCGGCCATCCCAGCCCAGGCGGTGCATCCCGGCCTCCCGCGGACCCACGTGCAGCACCGCCACCCGCTGGCCCGTCAGGGCGAAGACCTCCAGGCGCGCCGGACCGGACCTCAGCTGGAGCCAGGGGATCACCGTCCGGCTGTTGAAGGGGTTGGGGGCGTTCTGCTGCAGGCCGGGGGCCTCGGGCAGCCCGATCCGCTCCCGGGCCATGGCCACCAGTCTGGCCCGGGCCGGCTGGCCGAAGTGCTCTGCGAAGAGGTAGAAGTCGGCCAGGTCCACCGTGCCGCCGGCGTCCAGGTCGAAGCGGGGGTCGCTGCCGCCGAAGGCCTCGACGAAGAGGAAGAAGTCGGGGAAGCCGACCTCGCCGTCGAGGTCGAAGTCGGGCGTGGCCCTGGCGCCGGCGGTGAAGGTCACCGGCTCCAGCCCGGCCACGGCGGCCGCGACGGTGTTCGTCCCCGGGTCGCGCCCGAGGGTCAGGGTCGTGGCGGCGCGGCCTTGGGCGTCGGTCGTGTCCACGGCCGCCGACAGCGTCCCCCCGCCGGCGGTGACCTCGAAGGTGACCTCGGCGCCCTCGAGGAGGTCGCCGTGCTGATCTCTCACTTCCACCACGAAGGGACTGTGCAGCTGCGACTGGAGCGGTCCTTCCTGCTCCTCGCCGCCGACCGCGGCCAGCGCTTTGGGATTCGGGAGAATGGACGCCACGTCCCACAGCAGGATCGTGCCGTCCTGGGAGGAGGAAGCGAGGACCGTCCCGTCGGGTGAGAACACTACCGTGCTGACGATGTGTCCGTGTCCATCCAGGGTGGCGAGAATGTCGCCCGTGGCCACCTCCCACAGCCTGACCCGCCCGTCCTGGTGGCCGGCAGCGAAGAGGGTCCCGTCAGGGGAGAGATCCACGCCCTGGGCCCAGTCCCGTTGCAGCGTCCTGATATTGGCGCCCCTCGCCACGTCCCAGAGGTTGACGCGATTGCTCGACCCGGATAGCAGGGACCCGCCGTCCGGGGAGAACGAGAGGGCCTGAACGCCATATTCATGCCCGGAGGCGGAAGCGGCCGTGGAGGTGCCTTCCGCCAGGTCCCAGAGCCGGACCCTTCCCTTCGACGAACCCGACGCCAGGGTCCTGCCATCGGGTGAGAACAGGAGGGATGTGACCGCTATGGTCAGATGTCCGTCCGGGCCGATCTGGATCCGGTCCACATCGCCGAGGAGGGAGCGGATCCTCGTCTTCGACTCCAGGTCCCACAGGTAGATCACATCCTCGTCGGTACCTGCCGCGAGGGTCATGCCATCCGGTGCAAAGGCTACGGATGTGATCTTCGGTACATAGTGCTCCGACGGGATCGTGCGCATGGGACCGAGACTGCCGATCGGGGCGCCCGTGGCCGCGTCCAGAAGTCGCACCTCGCCGCCATGGACCCCTTGAGCGAGAGTCCCGCCGTCGGGCGAAAAGGCCAGCACCCTGTCCCGGCTCGCCCCGGTGAGGGTGGCGGTCCTTCGTCCCGTCGCCACATCCCACAGGTCGATCGACGCGTCCCAGGCGTAGGCGGTCGTCGCCAGCGTCGATCCGTCGGGCGAAAAGGCCAGGCCGGGGAGGACCTCCATGTGCTCTGAGAGAGCGGTGGCCTCTCCCGTGGTCAGATCCCAGAGGAAGACCGATCCTTCCGTGGCCGAGGCGATGGTCCTGCCATCCGGGGAAAAGGCGACCGACTCAACAAGGTCTCCCTGTCCGTAGAAGGTGTGGATTTTCGCTTTGGCCAGATCCCACACCTGGACGGTACCAAGCGGGCCCCCGGAGGCGAGGATGGCTGGATCCGGGGAATACGAGACCGAGAAGACCTGGAGCTTTACTCCCAGATGCTGGCGTCCTCGCATGCGGAGCTCGAGGGTGAGGGCATGGGTACCGGTCTCCACGTCCCACAGCTGGACCGTGCCATCCCTGGATGCCGAGGCTACGGTCGTCCCGTCCGGGGAGAAGGAGACGGACCGGATCTCCTCCCAGTGCCTGAAGGTGACGGTGTTGGCTCCGGTCGCCAGGTCCCACAGCCGGACCGATCCGTCCATTTCCCCTGCCACGAGCGCCGTTCCGCCTGGAGAGAAGGACACGGAAGTGACCTCGGAGGTCTCTCCATCGAGGGTGGTGGCAAGCCGGCTGCCCGTCGCCAGGTCCCACAGTTCGACCGGCGAACCTCCCGTGCCGGTGGCGAGGGTTCCCCCATCGGGAGCAAGGGCCATGGCCTCGATCCAGGCCTCCCCGCCGAGTGCGGCGGTTCGGGTGCCCGCCGCGACGTCCCACAGCTCGATCCCCCCCTGCGAGCCAAGCACGAGAGTCGTGCCGTCGGTGGTGTAGGCCACCGCCTGGGCCCTCTCGACGGGCAGCAGCGTCAGCCTGCTCCGGTCCTCCAGGTCGTACAGCCATACGCCGATGACGGTCGCCACGGCGAGGGATCGCCCATCCGGGGCAAAGGTGACCGCCCTGTCGCTCTGGCTGACGCGTCCCTTCCCCAGGCGGACCGTGGCGCCATCGGGCAGGTTCCACGTGGGGTACTCTGCCTCCGAGAGGGACACGGCCGAGAGTCCGTCTCCCGCGCTGCCGTCCGGTCCGTTCGTGGCATGGGCGCCCGCCAGGTGCACAACGAGAGCGGGCAGCGCCAACAGGACGGGGTGAACGGGGATTCTCATGGGACCCTCGGGCCGCCCTCAGCGCAGCAGGGTGAGCTTGCGCGTCTGCGCGGCCCCGGCGGTCATCAGCCGGCACACGTAGACGCCGCTGGCCAGCGGCCGGCCCTGGTCGTCGCGGCCGTCCCAGCGCAGGTGGTGCAGGCCGGCCTCCTGCGGACCATCATGCAGCACCGCGACTCTCTGGCCCGTCAGGGCGAACACCTCCAGGCGGGCCACCCCCGGATCCAGCACGAACCAGGAAATCACCGTCTGGCTGTTGAAGGGGTTGGGCGCGTTCTGCTGCAGTCCGGGTCCCTCGGGGAGCCCGATCAGTCCCTGGGCCAGGGCCACCAGCCTGGCCCGCGCCGGCTGGCCGAAGTGCTCGGAGAAGAGGAAGAAGTCGGCGAAGTCCACCGAGCCGCTGGCGTCCAGGTCGAAGCGGGGGTCACCGCTTCCGAAGTGCTCGGCGAAGAGGTAGAAGTCGGCGAGGCCGACCTCGCCGTCGCCGTCGAAGTCGGGTGCCGGCACCCGGGTGGCCGTGAAGGCCACCGGCTCCAGACCCTCCACGGCGGCCTCCACGGTGATCGGCCCCAGCTCCTCGCCCAGGGTCAGGGTGGTGGACGCCAGCCCCTCCGCGTCGGTGGTGTCGGCGGCGGCCGAGAGCGTCCCGTCCCCGGCGGCGGTGACGGCAAAGGTGACGGCCACGCCGGGCAGGGCCTCCCCGTTCTGATCGAGCACCGAGACGACGAAGGGCTCGGCGAGGGCGCCCCCGGCCGCCAGCTGTCCGTCCCCGGAGAGCTTCGCCAGGCTCCGGGGAACGGCGATGCCGACGGCGGTGAAGGTCACCGGCGCCAGCCCGGCCACCGTCACCTCGACCGCATTGGGCCCCGGAGTGCGGCCCAGGGTCAGGGTGGTGGCCGCCTGTCCGCGGGCGTCGGTGGTGGCCGTGGCCGCCGAGAGGGTGCCGCCGCCGGCGGTGACGGCGAAGGTGACGGCCACCCCGGCCATCGGCGAGCCCGCCTGGTCGAGCAGGGAAACGACGAGAGGGGCGGCCAGGGGGGAGCCGCTCGCTCCCTGCTGTTCATCGCCCCCGACCTTGTCCAGGGTCGTGGGGGCAGCCCGCGTATGGGCGGAGAACGTCACGGCCTCGAGATCGTCCACAATGGCCAGCACGGTGTTCGGTCCTGGTGAGCTGCCCAGGGTCAGGGTGGTGGCGGCCCGGCCGCGGGCGTCGGTCTCGCTCGTCTCGACCGACAGGGACCCGCCGCCGCCGATGATCCGGAAGAGAACGCGGACGCCTTCCAGGGGATCTCCGTTCTGATCCCTGACCTCGATGACAAAGGGCTCGGAGAGGACGGCATCGGGCCCGCCTTCCTGTGCGTCGCCGGACACCCCGGTCACGGTCCGCGGCTGGAGCAGAACACGCCCGAGGTCCCAGACCAGGGCGGTGCCGTCCTCCGATCCCGAGGCGAAGGTCGATCCGTCGGGGGCAAAGGCCAGGCTCCCGACGTGACCTCCATGGCCTTCGAGGGTGGCGATCAGGGTGCCCGTGGCAACGTCCCGCACCTCCAGCACGTCGACATTGTGCAGGTCGAGAGTTCCCGAGACGACGATCGATCCGTCGGGGGAAAAGAGCGCGTTGGAAGCGTATCCCGGGTATTCGATCGACAAGGTGGCCTGGTTGCTCCCGGGAGGGACTTTCCAGATGGAGATCGTCTCACGGTCGGGCCGTGCAAGTGCGAGAGCTGTCCCGTCGGGAGTGAAGGACGCCCCGTAGATCGGGTCGGAGACGCCCCGGGCGAGGATGCTCGCGCCCGTGGCCAGGTCCCACATGTCCAGACCGGCTGCCGCCGCGGCCAGTGTCGTCCCGTCCGGGGAGAAGGCCAGGGAGCCGATCCCCTGGACATCTCCCTCGTAGGTGGCGGTAGACTCCCCGGACACCACGTCCCAGAGCGTGACCTTGCCCCTGGCATCCCCCGAGGCGATCGACCCACCGTCCGGCGAGAAGGCCACGGCGCTGATCCAGCTGCCATCTGGCGCTGCGAGAGTGGTGATCTCGGCGGCCGTGGCCACGTCCCACAGCTTGACCGTCCGATCCGACGAGGCGGAGGCCAGGGTAGCCCCATCCGGCGAGAAGACCACGGAATTGAGCCGGCCCGTGTGGCCCTCGAGAATGGCGGTGTTGGTCGCTGTCCCCAGGTCCCAGAGGTGGACCTCGTCGAAGCCCATGACCGCAGCCAGCGTTTTCCCATCCGGAGCCAGGGCCACGGAACGGGACGCCCCGCCGAAATGTCCCTCCGCAATCGTGACGGCGCTTCTCCTGGCCAGGTCCCAGAGCGCGACACTCGCGTTGCCGACGAATCCGGAGGCCAACGCCCTGCCATCGGGCGAGAAGGCTACAAGACCGCCGCTCCCCGCGGCGATGGTGGTAGCGTGTCCCGTGGAGAGGTCCCACAACCGGACATCGTACGACCCCGAGGCGAGGGTGCTGCCATCAGGGGAGAAGTCCAGGGAGACGACCCATCTCTCGTGCCCCTCAAGGGTGGTGACGGCGCCGGTGACCACGTCCCAGAGCTTGATCGTGTGGTCGAGGGACGCGGAAGCAACTGTCCCTCCGTCGGGCGAGAAGGAGACGTCCCAGACCTCGGCGCCATGGCCCCGGAAGATCTCGGTCCCGGCAGCCGTCTCCACGTCCCACAAGCGGACCGTATGGTCATGCAATCCCCCCGCCAGGGTCTTCCCGTCGGGGGAGAACGCCACGGACCGGATCCCCCACAGGCCTGCCTCGGAAATGGCAGCCCTCAGGGTCGCCGTCTCCACGTCCCACAGCTCGATGCCAGTGGATGCGGAAGCGAGTGTGCTCCCATCGGGCGAGAAGGCGACGCTTTCAGCAGTTACCTCGAGAGCCACTATCTGGTGGCCTGTCTCCACGTCCCACAGCCTGACCTTGTCCTTGTGACTCCCGCAGGAGGCGAGGGTGGTCCCATCGGGCGAGAAGGCCAGGTCCCTGGCTGGACGGGCGGGCAGCAGGGCCAATTCCCGGTAGGTCGCTGCATCGTACAACCAGATACCGGCATCCGTTCCCACGGCGAGAACCTCGCCATCGGGTGAGAAGGCGAAGTCCCGGATCCGGCCCTTTCCCAGACGGACGGTGGCGGCATGGGGCAGACGCCAGGTATGGAAGTCACCTTCCATGCGGGGTGGGTCCAGGCCTCCGGCCCCTGCGGCGCTGAAGGAGAAGCCCTGGAGCCCGGGGGAGGAGACCTCCACGATGTTCGTGCCCTGGAGGGGGCCGAGGGTGAGCACCGCCTCGACCCGGCCGCTGTCGTCCGTCGTCCTGCTCTGCAGCGTGAACCGCCCGCCGACGCTCCCATCTCCCTGGGTGACCGCGAAGGTGACCTCCACACCCGGCAGGGGGGCGTCGTACTGATCCCGCACCTCGACGACGAGCGGGTTCGCCAATACCTCTCCGCCCGCTCCCCGCTGCTGGTCCCCCGAGACCATCACCAGCCTCCGAGGCCGCGGCACCTGCCATTCGGCAATCTCCCAGAGCCCGATTCTGCCGTCCTCCGTTCCCGCGGCCAGCGTCGCTCCATCGGGCGAGAACGCCACCGTGTTGACTCTCCTGCCCTCCCCCTGCAGCGTGGCGAGCCTGTCCTTCGTCACCGGGTCCCACAGGCAGACAGCCAGGTCGGCCCCCGAAGCGAGCAGGGACCCGTCGGCGGAGAAGGCCACCGATCGGACGGGCCCGTCGTGTCCTTCGAGCACGGCGACGCTCTCCCCTTCGGCCACGTCCCACAGCCGCACGGTGAAATCCTCCCATGCGGATGCGATCAGGGTCCCCTCCGGTGAGAAGGCCACGGCGTTGACGCCGCCGCCTCCACCGGTGCCGCCGGGCCGATAGGCCGCGACTTCGGTCCGTCTCTCCAGGTCCCACAGTCGAACCCAATCCCTGGAGCCGGAAGCGAGACTCGCGCCGTCGGGGGAGAAGGCCACCGAGGAAGCGTCCGTGGGCAAGGTCGCGGCAGTGGTCTGCGCCGCCATGTCCCACAGCCGGATGCCGTCCGCCGCCCCGGAGGCCAGCATCGCTCCGTCGGGCGAGAAAGCGAGGGAGCGGATCGACTCGGTATGGCCGCCGAGATTGCCGACCACCTGGCCGCCTTCCAGGTCCAGCAGCTGAAGCAGTCCGCCGGCTGTGGACGCCAGGATCGTGCCGTCGGGCGAAATAGCCACCGCTCTGGTTCCACCAAAGAGGGAGGTCGTCCCTGTCAGCGTCTCCAGGTCCCACAGTACAGTCCCCCCGAACGACGCGGAGGCCAGGATTTCGCCTCCGGGGGCAAATGTCACTGCATGGACCTGGTCGTCTGCCTCGAGGGTGGCGAGATGCTGCCGCGACAGTTGCCACAGGTCGAAGCTGAGATAGCTCCTGTTTCCGTCGGTATCGAGCACGGTGATGCTGATTGGATGCACCGGGGGGTTGGACAGATCCGACAGGCCATAGGCGCTGCCGGAGGGGATCACGCCATCGTAGTCGATTTCGACGACAGCCTCTTTCTCGCCCATCAATCCGCGGCAACCCTTCAGTTCATCGCCTACTGGATGGATGGCGTACGTCTGCCTCGTGGGAACCCTCAGGCGCAACTGCTGAAGTCCGTCCGGGTCGCTGAGCTCGAGCCGGATGGGAGCGCTCGCCGAGCCTTCCGGGTAGATCGACGGGGAAAGCAGTCTGATAGCTGGCGCCTCTCCCCATTCGACTCCCACAGCGGGGTTGAAGTAGGGATGAGCGGCCAGGAATTCGGCGCTGCACGGAGACAGGGAGTCATTTGAGCCGTAGGACAGGACGTATGAACCATCGCGGAAGTCGTGTCCCATACCGAAGGCGTGGGCCAGCTCATGGGCCAGAATCCGCCGGGTGAATCGACCGCCCACCAGGGCGGCACCTCCCTGTTTCGACCACCAGGTTCCCTCTCCGCCATGTTTCCGATTGATCCGGTTGTTGCTGATGTCGATGACAAAGAGACTGATGCTCTTGGACAGATCGAACCCCTGCCTGATCTCATCGGCCAGGGCCCAGGTGCCGTCGATGTAGTGACTGTCGGGGTATTGCCCATCCACGCGGTGAACGACCGGGTCGCCCTCGTCATCCCTCTCCAACCGGAAGGTCCTGTACCCGAACCCGTGGGCCTCCATCTGCCTGCCGTACCAGACCTGAACGCTGTCCATCTCGTCCCGGATCCTCTGGACCACGTGCACGCGCAGCCGGCGGTCACTGGGCAGGAAGTAGAACATCCGCACCGTGCGCGGCTCACCGGCGTCGAGATTCGCCAGCCGCTTGCCGGCGGCACGGATGAAGGACGGAGACTGTCCGGGCTCCAGGAACAGGCAGGTATGCAGGCTGTCGGAGGGAGACGGCGAGGCGTGGCAGACGGCCGGGGGGAAGAGCAGGAGAGCGAGTACCAGCTTCTTCACTTCTCGAAGCCCCTTGAAACGCTGTGAGCACGCCCGTCCGCGTCCCTGTGGCCGTCACCGACGGGAACACGTATTCCGACTCTCCTTCCATGTCAAGGGATCTCTCTTGTCCTCCAACATCACCTGCCGCAGCATGCTGTTTGTGTATGCGATACGTCTTTGTCGTATCTGCTTGGGAAGTCTCCGTGGCAGTCCCGGATGTGTATGGGGTATTCGGGCCCTCTTGCGCAGTCACCTCCTCATACGGAATTCTCGTAGATCGTCGTATTCCGGGTGCGTGGCAGCCCCTGGAGGAGGCTGGTGGATCCTGCAGTAACGGCGCCCCAGGGAAGGCGCAAGGACGGGGGTTCCGCCCCGGGATCGATGGGGGTCCGCTTCTCTACAAGGGCAGTCTACGGCCGCGGCGACCACAGCATCGCCGGCGCCGTGATGCCGCCGGTGCCGATCTCGTTCAGCTCCTCGTTGAGGATTCTCACGGCCACGGTGTTGGCCGCGCCTGGCCGCAGGGCGGCGGTGGCGTCGAACTCGAAGGGCTTGAAGCTGCGCCCCGGGCTGTCGCCGAGCAGGCGGCCGTTCACCCAGACCCGGGCCTGCTCGTCGACGCTGCCGAAGAAGAGGTGGATCTGCCGGCCCTGCCATGCGGCCGGCACCTCGACCTCGGTCCGGTACCAGGCCGCTCCCTTGTAGTAGTGCAGCCCCTGCTCGCTCCAGGTGGCGGTGCTGGTGTGCATGGGCTGCCAGTTGCCGCCGATCTCCCCCTCCCGGAACCAGCCCAGGCTCTCGCCCACGCCGGTGGGATCGATGAGGAATTCCCAGACCTCGGGCAGGGGGGCCACCAGCTCGCCGCCCTCGACGGTGCGCTCGTGGGCCTGCTCCACGGCGGGGCTCCAGAAGCGGTCGAGGTAGGAGTGGGCGATGCGCGGCCACAGCAGGTGGGCGTTCTCGGCCAGGGGGTAGGCGAGCATCGTGTCGGTGAGGGCCCGCACCTGTTGCAGGCGCTCGTTGGCGGCGGCGAAGTCGAAGGCGTCGCGATACTCCAGCATGGCGAGGAAGGCCTCCAGCCGCTCGTGGGCGAGGGCGTAGACGCGCACCCGCTCGGCGTGGACGCCCTCCGCCAGACCGGAGGCTTCCGCCAGCAGGCGGGCGGCCTGCGCCCGCCAGGGGGCGTCGAAGACGCGGGGCAGGCAGTGGCTGCTGCCGGCGTGGCAGTCGGTGTCGCGGTAGGCGCGGTCGATGGCGTCGAGGTAGGCGCCCATGGGGGCCGCGGCGGGGCCGAAGAAGGACGCGTAGAAGTCGGCCAGCAGCGCGTCCACGTCGGTCTCGACGTCCCACATGAGCCGCGCCGCCACGTAGAGGGTGGGCGTGTGCGCGGACCACGCCGGCATGCACTCGACGCGCCAGCCGCGGATGCCGGCGCCGTGAGCGAAGGGGGTCTCCTGGCGGAGGGCGTGGACCTTGCTGAAGGGAAACCCCGGGTCGGCGAGGTTGAAGTAGTAGCCGCGCTCGAAGATCTCCGGCACCAGCTCTCCCCAGCGCCGCATGAGGCTCTTGTAGAAGGAGCGGTCGGGGCAGACCGGGTTGTCGAGCCCGTGGAGGCGGCAGAGGGTGATCGGCGCGAAGGCGGGCACGATGCGGGGGTCGGGCTTCACCCGGCGCGGCGGCAGCTTGTACGCGTCGTAGGCGTAGAAGCCGATCTTCTTGTCGGGGAAGCGGTCCTCCATGCCCTCGAGGATCCGGTTGAAGAGCCAGACATAGCGGTCGGTCATCGACGGTCCCGCGGCGTGGGGGTCCCACTCGCCGCCGTCGAGGGCCCGGCAGCGGTCGCCCTCGCAGAACCCCCGCCCGTCGTCGGGGCCCAGTCCGATCCAGGGCCGCTCCGGGTGCTCCTCGAAGTAGGCGATAACGGCGGCCGTGGCCCGGCGCACGACCTCGGGATGGCTGACGCAGAGCTGCCCGCCCGCGCGTCGCCCGTCCACGAGGGCGAACAGCTCGGGCTCGGTCTCCACGTCGGCCGGCGGCAGCAAGTGGATGCCGTGGGCGCCGGGGAACCAGTCGCCGCCGAGGCGCTGCCGGCGGTACCAGGGCAGGGCCCGCGTCACCGCCTGCAGGTTGCGGGCGGCGAAGGAGGGGAAGCGCACGCTCCGCTGCAGGGCGGCGGTCACCGTCGGCCGGCGGGGGACCACCGTGCCCAGCTCTCCGGGCATGTACCAGCGGACGCCGAGCTGCTCCAGCAGCTCGTAGGCGGCGAAGAGCGTTCCCGCGGGCGTCAGGCCGGCCAGGGTCACTCCGTCCCCTGTCACCTCCAGGAGGAAGGCGGCGCGGTCACCGCTGCGGGCCCGGATGAGTTGTACTGCCTCCGGGCTCAGCTCCAGGCCGATGCGCACGGGCGCCAGGCCGGCGGGGGCCGCGCCCTCGACAATGGGCAGCTCGACGCCGCTCATGAGCCGCAGGTGGTCCCGCAGCTCGCGCGCGGCCAGGGCCTCGTCCTCGTGGGGGTCCGGCGGCAGCACCAGGGCGGCCAGGGGCTGCCCGCCGTCGATCAGGGGGATCCCGGCGGCGGCCGGCCCGCAGAGGGCGGGAATGCACAGGATGGCGGCGGTGAATCTCATGGGGGACCTCCTCGGGAGGAGAGGCAAGGCGGCGGCGAATCTCGGGGAGACCTTCCGGTCAAGGAGGCTCGGCGGTGACCCGCACGCAGAAGGCCGGAACGCACAGGAAGGCTGGCGGCGAATCCCATGGGAGATCCCTGCGGCCACCAGGCGGCGGGGCCACTGTCACCGGCCCCTGGAGCGGCGTCGAAACTGTTGGGCACCTTCCGGGCGGCGAGGCACGGCGGCGGCCGAACCGATGGGGGCACCCTCCATGGCGGCGGGGCTCGGCGGCTTCAGGGTGCCCCGCGCCGGCCCGGCGGCGGACCCGGGAGCGGTCCGCTCGGCGTGCCTCGATCACGAGTCGTCCCTCCGGCAGCGCCAGGGCCAGCAGCTGCGGCGCCCCGTGGTCGCCGTTGATGGGGACCACCAGGTACTGGCGGCCGTCGACCATGTAGCTGATGGGGTTCCCCCGGGCTGGTCCCGGAGCCTGATCTCCGCCAGGACCGCGCCCGTCTCCAGGTCGAAGGCGCGCAGGCGGGGCCACGGGTCGACGAAAGCCTCGAAGCCCGGGCTGGCCATCCCGCGAGGCCAGCTGGTGGCCAGGACCAGCATCGTCTCCGTGGCCAGCGGGAAGCTGCGGTCGAACCAGCCCAGGGGCGGCAGGTCGAGATCGCGCAGGGCCGGATGGTTGACCGGGCCCTCGCCGACCGGGCTCATCCACAGGTGCTCTCCCGTGTCCAGGTCGATGGCGGTGACGCGGCCGTAGGGGGGCCTGGTCAGCGGCAGGCCGTCGACGAAGGGGACGTCCCACTTGGAGCTGGTCCAGTCGGAAGCGCGGGAGGGACGCAGGAAGGCGTCCAGGACTCCCACCTTCTCCACCCGGACGACATCGGGCTCGGTGCGCGAGGGCACGTAGAGCACGTTCGTTCCCGGCACCAGGGCCGCGCCGTTCCAGTCCGTGGCGCCCTGGCCCCCGGGCAGGGTCAGGGTGCCACGCTCGGAGGGCGGCGTGTACAGGGGCCCGTGCTCGAACTGGCGCAGATGTTCCAGGGCCCTGCGCCTCAACTCGGGCGTGAAGTCGATGAGGTCTTCCTCCTGCAGGCCCTGGTAATCGTATGGCGCGGGCCGGGTGGGGAAGGGCTGGGTGGGCCAGCTCCTCTCGCCGGGGACCTTCGACACCGGCACCGGGCGTTCCTCGATCGGCCAGACCGGCTCCCCCGTGGTGCGGTCGAGGACATAGCAGAAGGCTTGCTTGCTCACCTGGGCCAGGGCCTTGACCGGCCTGCCGTCGACCGTGATGTCGGCCAGCACCGGCGGCGCCGACAGGTCGTAGTTCCACAGGCCGTGGTGGATCATCTGGTAGTGCCAGACCCGCATCCCCGTGGCGGCCTCGACGCAGACCAGGCTCTGGCTGAAGAGGTTGGCCCCGGGGCGGTCGCCGCCGTAGTAGTTGTGGGTGGTCGCGCTGGTCGGCAGGTAGACGTGGCCCAGCTCCTCGTCGGCGCTCATGGCCGACCACACGTTGGCCTGCCCGAAGTACCGCCACGCCTCGTTCTCCCAGGTCTCGTTGCCGGGCTCCCCCTCCTGCGGCACCGTGTGGAAGATCCAGAGCTGCTCGCCGGTGCGGGCGTCGAAGCCGCGCACGTCCCCCGGGGTGGAGTACTCTTCGGGGGTCTCGCTGTGCCAGTCGACGATGCCGGCGCCGACGACCACGACGCCGCGGCAGACGATGGGCGGCGAGGTGACGCAGTAGCGCTCGCGGTCGATCGGCCGCCGCAGCCCCGCGCCCAGGTCGACGAAGCCGCCCTCGCCGAAGGCCGGGTCGGGGCGGCCGGTCTCGGCGTCGATGGAGTAGAGGCGGTCGTCGGCGGTGCCGTAGAACACCCGCTTCACGCCGCCGCTGCGCCAGTAGGCGACGCCGCGGGCGGTGCCGCGGTAGCCGTCGGCCTCCCAGGCCCGGGGGTCGAAGGCCCACAGCTCCTCGCCGCTGGCCGGGTCGACGGCGCAGAGGATGTTGAAGGGGGAGCCGTAGTAGAGGACACCGTCGG
This sequence comes from Candidatus Latescibacterota bacterium, assembly GCA_964291625.2. Classification (GTDB taxonomy): domain Bacteria; phylum Latescibacterota; class UBA2968; order UBA8231; family UBA8231; genus UBA8231. Next base: position 3,905,140 of record OZ220089.1, read on the forward strand.
CCACCAGGGGCGTGCCCTTGTTCCACCTGGGGCCGAAGCCCTCGGCCTCGGCGACCGCCAGGTCGGGCGCCGTGTAGCGCCAGGCCTCCCGCAGCTGGTGGAAGTTGCCGCCGTCGATCTGCGACAGGGGCGCGAACCGGGTGCTGGCGGCGTCGGCGGCGTACGAGGACCACTCCCAGCCGCGGGCTGCGCAGGGGGCCAGGAGAAGCAAGGCCGCAAGGCATGGTGTGACTGCAGAGCGCATGGGCGGCTCCACCGTCACCGGCGCTTCGATCACGGGTCTCCCTCCGGCAGCGCCAGGGCCAGCAACTCCGGCGCCCACCGGTCGCCGTTGACGGGGATGACCAGGTACTGGCGCCCGTCCACCATGTAGCTCATGGGGTGGCCGCCGGGCTGGTCCTGGAGCTTCAGCTCCGCCAGGACCGCCCCCGTCTCCAGGTCGAAGGCCCGCAGACGGGGGGCCCGCTCGACGAAGGCCTCGGGGAGCCAGAGCAGCCCGCGAGTGCTCCCGGTGGCCAGGACCAGGACCGTCTCGGTGGCCAGCGGATAGCTGCGGTCGACCCAGCCGAGGGGCGGCAGGTCGAGGCCGCGCAGGGCCGGATGGTTGACCGGACCCTCGCCGACCGGGCTCATCCACAGGTGCTCTCCCGAGTCCAGGTCGATGGCGGTGACCCGGCCGTAGGGGGGCTTCACCAGCGGCAGGCCGTCGACGTGGTCATCGCCCCCCGTGAAGCTGGCGTAGTCCGAGACGCGGAAGGGACGCACGAGGCCGCCCAGGGCTCCCACCTTCTCCACGCGGACGATGTCGATCTCGATGCTGGAGGGGACGTAGAGCACGTTCGTTCCCGGCGCGAGGGCCGGGCCGTTCCAGTCGGTGGCGCCCCAGCCTCCGGGCAGGACCACCGTGCCCCGCTCGGAGGGCGGCGTGAACAGGGGCCCGTGCTCGAACCGGCGGAGACGGTCCAGGGCCCTGCGCCTCAGCTCGGGCGTGAAGTCGATGAGGTCCTCTTCCTGCAGGCCCTGGCGGTCGTAGGGCGCTGGCCGGGTGGGGAAGGGCTGGGTGGGCCAGCTCCTCTCGCCGGGGACCTTCGACACCGGCACCGGGCGTTCCTCGATGGGCCAGACCGGCTCCCCCGTGGTCCGGTCGAGGACGTAGCAGAAGGCCTGCTTGCTCACTTGGGCCAGGGCCTTGATCCGCCTGCCGTCCACGGTGATGTCGGCCAGCACCGGCGGCGCCGACAGGTCGTAGTTCCACAGGCCGTGGTGCACGAACTGGTAGTGCCAGACACGCCTGCCGGTGGCGGCCTCCAGGCAGACCAGGCTCTGGCTGAAGAGGTTGGCCCCGGGACGGTCGCCGCCGTAGTAGTTGTGGGTGGTCGCGCTCGTCGGCAGATAGACGTAGCCCAGCTCCGGGTCGGCGCTCATGGCCGACCACACGTTGGCCTGCCCGAAGGTTCGCCAGGCCTCGTTCTCCCAGGTCTCGTTGCCGGCCTCGCCCTCCTGCGGCACCGTGTGGAAGACCCAGAGCTGCTCGCCGGTGCGGGCGTCGAAGCCGCGCACGTCGCCCGGGGTGGCGTACTCTTCGGGGGGCTTCGCGTGCCAGTCGACGATGCCGGAGCCGACCACCACCACGCCGCGGCAGACGATGGGCGGCGAGGTGACGCAGTAGCGCTCGCGGTCGATGGGCCGCCGCAGGCCCTCGCCCAGATCGACGAAGCCGCCCTCGCCGAAGGCCGGGTCGGGGCGGCCGGTCTCGGCGTCGATGGAGTAGAGGCGATCGGTGGCGGTGCCGTAGAACACCCGCTTCACCCCGCCGCTGCGCCAGTAGGCGACGCCGCGGGAGGTGCCGCGGAAGCCGTTGTCCTCCCAGGCCCGGGGGTCGAAGGTCCACAGCTCCTCGCCGCTGGCCGGGTCGACGGCGCACAGGACGTTGAAGGGGGAGCCGTAGTAGAGGACACCGTCGGCCACCAGGGGCGTGCCCTTGTTCTGGTAGACCCCCGGGCCACCGGCCGCGGCGATCACCTTGTCGGGCGCGGTGTAGCGCCAGACCTCCCGCAGCTGGTGGAAGTTGCCGCCGTCGATCTGCGACAGGGGCGCGAACCGGGTGCTGGCGGCGTCGGCGGCATAGGCGGACCATTCCCAGGCGCGGGCAGCGCCGGCGGCCAGGAGCAGCAGCGCCGCAAGGCAGGGTATCCTGAGGCCACTCATCGGAGGACGATTCAATGCAGAACGCATGGGCGGGCGTGGAAGAGAGCGATCTCGCGATCCGAATCGAGACCGACCAACTCGAGGCCGTCATACCCAGGAGGGACCCCAGGCAGTGGATGACCGGCATCGAGAAGGGATCGTTCGTCGACAAGGCCACCGGCTTCCGGGAGATCGGCGACGGCCTGATGGTCGTCGACTGGCTCATGGAAGCGGGCAGCGACGAGGACTACGGCGACCGGGTGATCGCCCCGGACGGACACGGTGTCGGCCGGTACTCGTGGTACGAGAACGAGACCGACCCGGGGCGGCGCTACTACACGCGCATGTCTCACGGCAGCAGCCACCGCAAGCGCATGGTCGAGGGGCCGCAGCTCTGTCACCGGATGAAGCCCGTCCAGCCGGAGGTGATCCACGCGGCGGAGTTCGTCGCCGTCACGACCACCTGCCGGTTCGAGTACGCCGCCCCCGGCCGCAAGACCGGGTCGCGCTGGACGCAGCGGATCGTCTTTCCCCGGGGGGAGCGGTTCTTCGTCCTCATGGACCGGATCGACAGCGTCAACGATTCGCCGGAGATGTTTCTGCGCAACGACACGCCGGGATGCGTCCGCCACGAGAGAGGGGATACGTTCAGCGAGATCTACCTCAGCTATCTCGGCGGTCCCAAGGGGGTGCGCATCCCGTCCGGCGAGTTCTTCACCCCCTTCCCGCCGGACCTGAAGTTCGGCTACCGCCGGGACCTGAACCGGACGCCGGAGCACTTCATTCGTGCATACCATACGCGGGACAGCCGGACGGGTGAGCAAGGTCCCTGGCTGGCGGGGTTGACCCTCGAGCCGTCCGTGGTCTACGAGGCGTGGTGCAGCCAGCGGCCCGGCGGCATCATCGTCATGATCGAGGAGATTCACGGGAAGCCGGTAAAGGCGGGCGACTCCTTCGGTGCGGCCCACATCGTCGGCTGGTTCGACACGATCGAGGAGATGCACCGGATCTTCGACCGGTACAGGGGACACACCGCGCTGGCCGCTGACGCCTCGGGCTGGCAGCTGGTGAGATAGGATCCGTTACCCGGTCTCTTCGAGAGCTGCCTTCAGCCGGGCCGGGTAGTTCGTCAGGATCCCGTCGACGCCGATGTCGATGAAGGCCCGCATGTCTTCGGGGGTATCCGCGTAGAAGACGTGCACGATGCGTCCCGCCTCGTGCGCCTTCCGCACGAACTCCGCCGTCGTGATGTCCCGCCCCGGCTGCATCGTCCGCAGCCCCATCTCCGCCGACTTCCGGATGTACTCCTCCGGCGTGCGGCTGCCGCGGAAGATCCGGCACTCGATCCGGGGGTCGATCCCGGCGAAGATGCCGACGCTTTCATCACGGCACGTCACGACCGACCTCTCCACCATCCCGAAGCGGTCCATCGCCTCGGCAACCCTGCGCTCATAGGCGCCATCCGGGTCGCCCCCCTCCTTGAGGTGGACGTTGAGTCCAACCCTCCCCTGCACGAAGTCCAACGCCTCTTCCCACGTCGGCACACGTTCGCCCCGGAACCGTCCATCGAAGGCGCTTCCCGCATCGAGGGCCTTGATCTCGGCCACCGTCATCTCCGCGATGGCGCCCGTGCCGTCGGTGGTCCGATCCACCGTCGCATCGTGCATGATGACGAGATGGCCGTCCTTCGTCGAGTGGAGGTCGAGCTCGATCTCGTCGACACCGATCTCCAAGGCCTTCTCAAATGCGAGCAGCGTGTTCTCGGGGTAGTCTCCCGACGCCCCACGGTGGGCCACATTGACAACCATCGCTCCTCCTACAGACGCGTGATGTCGACGCGGACGGGGATGGCGCTGGTCCAGGCCCGGCGCCCGTTCTCCTGCTCCACGCACGCGAAGACCCAGTCCTGCATGCGGTAGCCGTCCACGGTCAGGTCGACCTCGAACCGCTCGGCCGGCGTCTTCGACTGGACGCTGCGGACACCGAAGCCGATCGAGCGGACGTGGCACGCCGTGCACGGGCTGCACTCGACGACGATCGCTCCCCGCGGCTCCAGGCGGACAGCGCGGATCTCGGGACCCTCGCTGGCATAGGTGCGGTGGGCCCGGACCGCCTCCAGGACTCCCGCCGCGCCGGGGCGGCGGACGAGCACCCCCGTCCACGTCTGTCCGGTCACGGCCGCGTCCTCCAGCACGGTCGCATCGTCCACGCCGATGGCGGGCAACCGGGCCCCGGCGTTGAGGAGCATCTGCCACAGCTCCTCGGCCCGCTCCTTGCCGTTGATCTGCCACGACAGGCGGTTGCTCAGCTCGAAACCCGCAAGGCCGGAACGGGCCAGGGTGAGGGCCCTCTCCCAGGTATAGCCGCTCCAGGCCGGATGGGGGAGCGTGGCCAGACCGCCCTGGGCCTCGGTCTCCCGCGCCAGCCGGGCGACATCCTCCACCGTGCCGTCGAGGGGCCGCGGCACCTCTCGCAGGCCCAGGCAGATGATGTGCATCAGGTCGTCGTATTCCGGCCAGAAGACCTCCGCTCCCGGGATCGTGAAGAAGGACTCCGTCGCCTCGGGCATGGGCGTGATGCTGAGATAGTCGGTCGTGGCGAGGAAGTCGAAGCCCATCGCTCGATAGTGATCGCAGACCGCTTCGGGCTCGCCCATCTGCGCCACGTGGCTGTGGAGGCCGCCCCGGAGCCACCGTCCCCCGCCCTCGAACTGGTTGTCGGCGTCGACGGCCAGCCGGATCGGCCCCACCTTGTCCCGCCCTTCAATCTCGAAGGTCATGAGAATGGCCTCCTCAGCGGCGCCGTCCTCTCCGCCTTGTCGTACCACCCCTGGGGCGCGTAGTCGCTCATGTGGAGGTAGCACTTGATGTTGACCTCCGCCGCCCCTTCGCAGAAGGTCAACAGCCGGCTCATGGAGACGTTCCTGCGGCCGTGGTATCTCGAAATCGCCGCCACGTTGACGAAGGTCACCCCCCACTTCCGCTCCACGTGGGACCGGCCGCCGTGTGTGTCATCCGGGTTCGTGTGGGTATGCCCTCCCAGCCACAGGTCGATCGCCCCCGGGTTCGCCTCCAGCCAGGACTCGAAGGCCCCCGCGTCGGGCTCTCCTCCCACGAAATGGAGATACGATGCGCCGATGGGGGCCCCGTCCTCGAAGCGGCCGTGGTAGCCGCCGTCGACCCCCTCCCAGGGGCCGGAGGCCACTGTCGTCTCCTTCAGCATGTGATGGTGGGCGGTTACGATGATCCGGTCCTGGTGCGCTTCGACCTGCTGTCGCCACCACTCGAAGGTCTCCCGCGTCACGGCGCCCGCGGGATATCCGCCTCTCTCGCCCCGCCCGACCGGAGGCCCGCCGTCGTTGCGGTCGCCCATGGCCAGAAAGAGGATGTTCCCCACCTGGAAGGAATACCGCTCCCAGGTCCCTTCCACCGGCCAGGGCCGCCGGTGGGCGTGAACGCCGGAGTGCTCGCTGTTCTCCCCGGTGGGATCGACCCACTTGCGGAACCACCACTGGCAGGGCTCGTCCGGGCCGCTGGCGTCGTGGTTGCCGACGATGTTGTAGAAGTCCTCCCGGGGATGCAGGGTCGAGACGCCGTACTGCCGCACCACCTCTTCTCCCTCCTCGTCGTCCGGCGGCGTCTGCGACCCCGACAGGTCCCCGATGTCGAGCATGATGTCCCACTCGAAGGGAGGACCGCCGTCGGCGCCGCCCCCTTCGGCCTGCAGGATCGCCTCGGCAAGACTGCGGCGGCCACCGCGCCCCAGGTCCGTGCCCACGTGCGCATCCCCGCCCGCCCACAGCCGCAAGGTCCTCATGACAGTTTCCGGAACACGAAGGCCCCCAACTCGTAGCTGATCGCCCTGTCCTCGTCGAAGGAGAAGAGGGCTGTCTCTCCCGTGGCCCGGCCGCCGCGGACGAGCCACTCCTCCGCCTTGTCCGTCGGGTCGAGGACGGCCGGGGCGTGCAGGGCGAGGGCACCGCCGTGGGGGACCAGCCGCAGGGCGCCGTCGCGCCACTCGATGTTCACGTCGATCCCCGGCTCGGCGCGGTAGTGGCCGAGGAATCGCCGCAGTGCCTCCGGCGTCGGTTCGAGCTTCGTCGGCTCGGGGACGGACGGCGCCGCCTCGTCGGCGTTCAGGACCATCTCGAGGACCTCCTGCGCCGTCTCGAGGCCGCCGTGGGGGGGCCACATGTTGATGAGCAGCACCACGCCCGTGCGAGCCGGAACGTTGTACCACACCTGCGTCCCGAAGCCGTGGATGCCGCCGCCGTGATTGTGGTAGACGCGGTCGCCGATGCGGGTGGCGCGCCAGCCCAGGCACTGGCCCGCGGACCAGTCGGGCTCGACGTATTGCGGTTGCTGAATCTCCACCAGTGTCTCGGCCTTGAGCACCCGCGCGTCGCCGTGGAACTGGAAGGAGATCCACCTCGCCAGGTCGCTCACCGTGGAGTGCAGCTGGCCCGCCGACGAGATCCCGTTGAGGTGGGCGTAGGGGGCGCGCTCGGGGCGGTCCTGCAAGGGGGACGGGTTGTAGCCGGTGAAGAAGCGGGGGCGCAGCTCGTCGGTGAGGTCGAAGACCGTGGAGGTCAACCCGAGGGGCTCGATGATGTTGGTGTGTACGTACTCCGTGTATGGCGTGCCGGTGACCCGGTAGACCACCTCGCCGAGGAGGCCGAAGGCGAGGTTGGAGTACTTGAAGGCCGAGTCCTGGGCGATGACGATCCCCGTCTCCGGCAGCCTGGCCAGCATCTCCTCCCGGCTGGGGAAGTCGAGGGCGTCCCAGCCCTGCGTCGGAGACTCGGTGACCAGTCCCGAGCGGTGGGTCAGCAGGCGCCGCAGCGTCACCCCTTCCACGTCGCCGCCGACGGCGCGGGCCTCGGCGAACTCGGGGACGTGCCTGGCCAGCGGGTCCTCCAGCGTGAGCCGGCCCTCGTCCCGCAACCGCAGGATCGCCGTGGCGGTGAAGGTCTTGGTCACCGAGGCGACGCGGGCGATCGTCTCCTCGGTGGGCCTTGCGCCCGAGTCGAGGTCGGCCGCGCCGAAGCCGCCGAACCAGGCGAGCTCCCGGCCGCGGACGATGCCGAGGGCCATGCCGGGGAGCCTGTGCTCGGCGACCTTGGTCTGCGCCAGGGGCTCGATCCGGGGTATCAGGCCCTCCAGAACACGGTCGGTCACTCGGAGTCCTCCTGGGCCAGGACCGCCTCTGGAGTTCTGCCGACGAGGTGGCGGTAGACCTCCGGATCGGTGGCCCCCTCGGTCGCGATGATGACGACACGGCTGCCGGCATCGAGTCCAAGCCGCTGCTTCAACCCTTCGTCACGGGTCGCTGCCAGGAATCCGGCCCACGCCGCGATCCCCGTCTCGCCGATGACCAGCGGGGGATCGCCGCCGACACCGGCCGCCGCCTGGCGCATGGCATCGCCCGCCGCCTCGTCCGGGACCGTGAGAAAGGCGAAGGCGCCGCCCCTCAGGATCTCCCACGCCTGGGGTGAGGCGGACTCGACCACCAGTCCGTCCATGACCGACCGGCCGTCCCCGCCGAGGGTCTGCGGGCTGTCTTCGAGGGCGCTGTGGTAGAGGCAGGCGGAGTTGGTGGGCTCGACGACGACGACCCGCGGATGGCCGCTCCCGTACCGCTCCCACAGGTGGCCGCAGGTGGCCGCGGCCAGGCGTCCGCCGCCGCCGGGGACGAGGAGATGCGTGGGCGGCCGGCCGCCGCTGCACTGCTTGAAGATCTCGTCGGCCACCATGGCGTAGCCCTGAATGATGTCGCGGGAGATGTGGGGGTACTGCGAGGACTTCTCGTCCGATATGGGGAAGTAGCCGAGCCTCTCGGCGTCCTCGTAGGAGCGCTGCACGGTTCGATCGTAGCTCCCCGGCACGCGCACCACCTCGGCGCCGTAGGCGGCGATCGCCTCCTCCCGGCCGGCGCTGACACCGTCGTTCATGTAGATCACGCAACGACAGCCGAACATGCGCGCGCCCCAGGCCAGGGCCCGCCCGTGGTTCCCCGATGTCGCCGCCGAGACGGTGATCTCCCGCGTCACCGATCCATACATGCGATCCATCAGATCCTGCGTCGTGACCGTTTCCGCTCCGGTCGCTTTCCCGACTTCACCCTTCAACACGGACAACATCGCGTAGACGGGCCCCGTCGGCTTGAAGCTGCCCACCTCGAACCGATGCCCTTCGTGCTTGCACCACAGGCCATCGACACCGCTGGCGGAAGCGAGACCGTCCAGCGCGATCAGCGGCGTCGGCTCGTACCCGGGGAAGCGCGTCACCTCCGCCTCCACGTCGGCGAAGGCCCCGCGGTTCAGCAGCGCCTTCTGCGCCGGACCGTACTCCGGCGGAGGGTGGGCCCGCGCATTGATGGAGAGATACGTCGGGTAGGCCCTCATGCCGGCATGTCGGGGGCGTTCGGATCGAGGCAGGCGCCGGCCGGCCGGGGCCCCCGCGGGCGCAGGGGCATCTCGTCGTAGGACTCGTAGCGGATGTCGAGCCAGGGCGTCTCGATGACGCGGCACTCCTCGCTGCGGGAGTTCATGACCGCGTCGATGACGCCCGTGATCAGCAGGGTGCGCTCGCAGGGGTACGGCGGCACCCCGGTGCGGAAGAACCGCTCGATGTTGCGGGTGAGGTAGCCGAAGTGGGCGAAGGGGCCGCCTTCCTGGGTGTGGAACTCGCAGGCGTCGACGGTGCCGTCCCGCCGCCGCGCGGCGTAGGCGAAGGTGCTCACGCCCTTGAGATGCAGGACCGAGGCCTTCAGGCCGTCGGCGTAGCGCACCAGGAAGACGGTTGGCTCGGGGTACTTCTCGGGGTCGTCGCTCCTGGCCTTTGCCGCGGCGGCCAGCATGGCCGCGGCCAGGTCCTGGGACCACTCGCCCCGGTCCCGGGCCCGCCACACGTCGTCGCCCTCCAGGCACTGCACCGAGACGACGCCGGTCTCGCCGCCGGCGCGCCGCTCGGCCATGCACTGCAGGGTCTCGAGGGCGTGAAATCCGTAGGCCTCCACCGATCCGTAGCTGAGGGCCATGACCTCCTCCAGCTCGACGCCCTTGTCGTACTCCAGCCACGGCCGGCGCCAGCACAGGGGCAGGGAGGACCCGGCCATGAGGGGGATGCCGAGCTCCTGCTTGCGGGCCCACATCCAGGCCGCGTCGTCCCAGCTGTAGGCCAGGTGCTTGTCGCTGAAGACCGGGACCACGCGGCCGCTCTCGGCGAAGACGCCGGCGATCTGCTCGAAGAAGTAGCGCCGCGGGTACATGTGCCGGCCGCGCTCGTTCCACGGGTAGTCCCCGTGCTCGCCCACGAGGAGCACGGCGTCCACGTCCAGCTCCCTGGACCCGGCGTGCAGGGCGCGGCGGATGCTGGGGTGATGGGGGACGCCGTGCTTGGCCAGGCGCCCCAGGCCGACGTCGTTCTCCAGCACGTGGTCGATGTACGCGGAGGTGACGCGCACATCGTCGAAGGGCCGGAAGCCGTCGTCCGTGGACGCCCCCTCCAGGAACTTGGTGACGATCACGTCGGCGTGGGACTTGGGGTAGTAGATGGTGCAGATGGCGGCGACGCGGAGGGGATCCATGGGGGGGCTCGCTCGGGGTGCGGGGTGCGGATCGGGGTCTTGCCGGGGCGGCATAGGTTCCGCGAGGCCGGGGGCAGCGTCAAGGGCGAGGAAGCCCTGGCCGATGGCGAAGCGATTGATCCCGGCTCCGGGGCGGCGGTACCTTGCCGAGGCTGGAAGTCGACTCGAGGAGGCACCCGATGAGACCGATCCCGACATGGCCGGCCGCCGCGGCCGGCCTCGCGCTGCTCACCCCTGGCGAAGGGCAGGCCCAGGTGACCGGATTCGACCGCGAGGCCCTGATCGCGGAGTTCATCGCTTTCGACGACTCGCGCAACGAGGGACGGGCGTACTCGGACCAGACGACATCGTCGGCCCTGGCCTGGGGCGAGAGCTACTACCTCAACGCCTACATCAAGATGTACCGCGTCATCGGGGACGCGCGCTGGCTGGACAAGGTCGTCGACCACTTCGACCGCATGGCGGCGAACATGGGCGACCACGACGGCGACGGCATCCCGGGGTGGCAGGCGGACCGGTACTCCGTCTCCCGCATGCGCGCCGGGGAACTGCACAACCGCGGGACGGCGAGGATCCTGCCCGGGGCGAAGGTGGAGACGAACATCCAGCAGGCCCACGAAGCGGTGGACGCGGAGTACATCGTCGAGCGCACCGGGGACGACCGCTACACGGTGAGGCAGAGGAGCGGCGGCCCGTGGGAAGTGGTCCACGACGGGCCCCACGCCGTGGGAGAGCCGATCCCCGGCATCGCCGGCTTCGAGGTGAAGCTGGAGGGCGTGCCCGAGATCGGGGACCGCTTCCGCGTCGAGACCTGGGGACCGGCGCCGCTGGAGTACGCCGTGCACGAGGGGATGATCCTCTACCCCGTCGCCCAGTTCATCGAGCTGGCCCTGAAGGACCCGCGCCTCAAGGGGCGTTACGAGGAGAAGGCCCGGTCCTACCTCCAACTGATCGAGGAGCGGGTCCTGCGGAAGCAGGAGCGCCACTGGGTGGACGTGGGCCCCGGCATGGGGGCCTACCGGTTCACCGAGTCCCCGGCCGAGCGCTTTCCCAACCGCGTCATGCCCCACAACCAGTACCTCGCCCCGGCCCGGGTCTGGCTGGTGCTCAAGGACGTCTCGGAGAATCCTCTGTACCTGGAGCGCGCCACGAAGATGGCCGCCCACTTCCGGCACTTCCTCCAAGAGACGGGAGATGCCTGGACCTGGAACTACTGGGACTGGACCGAGGCCGGGGAGCCGGACCACAGCCGCCCCGAGGACAGCAGCCACGGGCAGATCGACGTGACCTTCGCCGTCGAGGCCTTCCGCCGGGGCGTGGTCTTCACGCGGGAGGACATGCTGCGGTTCGCGCGGACCCTGACGGACCAGATGTGGAACGGCTCGCTGGAGGAACCGCGCATCGGGGGCCGCGTGGACGGACCCGACGGCGACAGCAAGATCATCCGCGGCTGGATCGAGCTGTGCCGCTGGGACCCGCGGATCTGGGAGATCCAGTGGGCCCGGTTCAACCGGCTCGAGCGGCCGGGGCTGGACATCCCCCACATTCTGTACGGGCGGGCGCTGCTCGACGGCGAGGTGGAGTAGCGGCCTGCACCGCGCCGGCTGCTCCGCCACCCACTCGCCGTGTCCCCGGCGGCCACAGTCGGGAGGGCCCTCCAGCCTTGACGCGGCGGGAGAGCCTCAGCATAATCCGGCCGGCTCGCAGGGAGCCTCCAGTCCGCGGGAAGGGCCCAGCCCACCTGTGCACCGCAGCACGCAGCGCCCGCCTAGCACCTCCTTTCAGCCCCGGATGCGGACCGTGGGCCTTCCTTCGAGAGGAGGCTGCACCTTGTTCCGCCCAATCACCCCCATCGCCGTCCCGAACCATCCCGCAGTTGCCCGTAGTCCGTCGGTCCGCGGCCGGGGAGGTGCGTGATGCCGGTCCGCCATCTTCCCAACGATCCCGACCTGGACCACCTCAGGGGCCAGGCGAAGTCGCTCCTCGCCGCCTGCCGGTCCGGCGACCCCGACGCCGTGGCCGACTTCGCCGAGTTCCATCCCCGCGGGGTGGAGCCCGCCGAGGCGAAGCTCGCCGACGCCCAGCTCGTGCTCGCGAGGGCCTACCAGCAGTCGAGCTGGCCCCGCCTGCGGGTCAAGGTGGAGCTGCTGCGCGCCATCTGGAACGACGACGTGCAGCGGGTCCGCGACATCGTGACCGAGCACCCCGACCTGCTGGCAGAGAACGTGCGCAACGAGGACTGGGGCCCGCCCATGTCGCAGGCCGCCAACCTCGGCCGGGACGCGGTCGTGGAGGCCCTGGCCTCCCTCGGCGCGCAGGACCTCGAGAAGGCCTTCGCCCGCGCGGCCCTGCAGGGCAAGGTGAGCACCATGCGCAAGCTGGTTGCTCTCGGCGCGACGGTCCCGCGGGGGATCATCATGGGCTGCTGCGAGACGGTGAACGGCGACGGCCTGAGGGAGCTGGTCGAGGTCGGCGCCGAGCTGTGCGACTCCGAGGGCGACCGCCTGGCGCCCGTCGCCCTGGCCCTGAGCACCTACTCCCGCAACCCCGCCGGCAAGCACGAGGTCCTGCGCATCCTGGAGGCCAACGTCGACTACCCCGACACGCCCGCCATGGCCGTGCACCGGGGGCGGGTCGACCTGCTCGAGGCCCTGTACGAGCGGGACCCCGGCTTCGTCGGCCGTCCGCTTACCGGCGAGGAGACCTACCCCCGGGCGTGCGGCTGCGGCGGAGACGACGGCTACGGCCTGCACGGCACCCCGCTGCAGGGCGCCACCCTGCTGCACATGGCGATCGACTACCACGAGCGCGAGATCTTCGACTGGCTCCTGGACCACGGCGCCGACCCGAACGCCCGCGCGGCGGTCGACGCCGACGGCTTCGGCGGGCACACGCCGTTGTTCAGCGCCGTGGTGGTGCAGCCGGCGACGGTGAGAGGCCTGGAGGCCGATCACTTCGCCCGGGCCCTGCTCGAGCGCGGCGCCGACCCTTCCGTGCGCGCCTCGATCCGCAAGCAGCTGATGTTCATCGACGACGAGGAGCACGAGTACCGCGAGGTGACGGCCCTGGAGTACGGGCGGGCCTTCCACGAGCTGCGGTTCGTCAACATGGCGGCCCTGAACCTGCTGCAGGCGCACGTCGAGGCCGGCTGAAGTTGACCCACCAGCGAACCATCTACTCCGGGGATCGGACCGGCCATCGGATCCTCCTCGCCGGTCTGAGCTTCCTGGTCCCGGTGTTCCCCCTTTCGGCGCTGCCGCCGTGCGGGGAGCCGGGCACGATCAGCACCGTGACCGCCCCCGACGGCGGCGACTACATCGCCGCCTTCAGTGACTACAAGGTCTACCCCCCGGTAGAGGGGGGCTTTGGAGGTGCAGATGGCCCCGTCGATCTGGTCGCGGCGCCGGAGTACCGCAGTCACCATCCGCGGCACTTGGCCGTCGGTCCCCGAGGCCGCGTCCATATCGCCGACTGGACGATCATCTACCGCCTCGAAGCCGATGGCAGCGCCACCCGCCTCGTCGGCGTACCGCAGTATCGTGACATCGGAACCGGCATCGGCAACGGCCATTACGAGCGGCCGCCCCTGCTGCAGGAATTCAATGTCCTGGAGGACTCCGTGGCGGCCCAGGTCGCCCGTATTGCGCCGGGTGCGATGGCCTTCGACCAGCAGGGGCGGCTCTACTTCGTCGACTATGTCGATGCGTGGCAGATCTTCTTGCACAGCAGCGACTACTCGAAGATAGTGGCGCGCATCGCTCGCGTGGAGCCCGATGGGCGGGTGGTCACCTTCGCCGGCCCGGCGGCGTTCGGTGGCATTGGTTCGCTGGTCTTCGATGTCCAGGGGGATCTGCTGTTGTCGGGCTATGGAGGGATCTGGCGCATCGACGACCAGGGAGGTGTCTCCGGCCCCATGGGGCCACCTGGGCGAGGATCCCTGCAGATGGATGATCAGGGGAGACTGTACTTCAGGACGCGTATCCAGGTCTTCCGCCGCCATGCCGACGGCACGATCGAGCACGTGGCGGGGTCGGCCTGGGAGGACGAAAAGGCCATGCGCGAGGCGGCGCTGGAAGGGGAGTGGTCGGAGGAGCGCCCGGGCGGGTACTATGTCGCCAATGGCGGGCCAGCGACCGAGGCTCCGATTCACTATGTCTCCGGCCTGGCCCTCGACTCGGACGGGTCGCTGTATGTGGCCAATGCCTACTTCCACCGCATCCATCGCGTCCGTCCCGACGGCGTCATTGAGACCGTCGCCGGCAACGGCCGGGACTTCATGAGCTCACCCGGTTGTGGGGCGCGCGAAAAGCGAGTGGCCGGGGGCATACCCATTCCCCGATGCCTGGACCATATCGGCGACGGCGGGCCGGCGGTGGAGGCCCCGGTCTGGGATCCACTTCTGCTGCAGATGACGCCGGACGGCGATCTCCTGGTGGCGATGGGGAAGGGAGGATTCATGTGGCTCGGGGGCGACATCTCCCACCTGCGCCGCATCTGCCGGGTCCGCGAGTGGATGACGGCCACGGCGGTGGACGCGGTCGAGGAGCAGGTGCCTGCGAGTGGCGCCGAAGGAGCGCTACCCTCCGTGCGGCTGTACCCGAATCCCTCCAACGCCGCCGTCACGATCGCCTTCGAGTTGGACCGCACGGCGTCCGTATCGGTGCGGGTCTACGACGAGCTGGGGCAGCGGGTGCGGGTGCTGGCCGCGGAGGCCGAGCGCCCGGCGGGCTCCTACCAGTTCGTCTGGGACGGGCTCGACCAGGCGGGGTGGGTGCAGGCCTCCGGCACCTACTTTCTGGTGGTCTCGGTCGATGGGACTACGGAGAGCCACAAGCTGACCCTGCTGCACTGAGGGACGGAAGGACATGCCAACCCGGCTTCATGGCCTCCTCTTCCTGTCGTGGCTTGCCCTGGCGGCCCCAGTGGGGGCGCTGCCGCCGTGCGGTGAGCCGGGCACGATCAGCACCGTGACCGCTCCCGACGGCGGGGACTACATCGCCGCCTTCAGTGGCTACAAAGTCTACCCGCCGCAGGACGTACCCGGCTACGGGGACCGGGCCGCCGCGCCGGAGTACCGCAGTCGCTATCCGCAATACCTGGCCGTCGGTCCCCGAGGGCGCGTCCATGTCGCCGACTGGACGATCATCTACCGTTTGGAGGCCGATGGCAGCGCTACCCGCATCGTCGGTGTCCCTCAGTATTGGGCCGATGACACCGGCATAGGCAGCGACGGGCCCTACCCACCCTCTCTGCAGAAGGTGAATGTCCTCGTGGACACGGCGGCGGCGCTGGAGGCCCGCATCGCGCCGGGGGCAATGGCCTTCGACCGGCAGGGGCGGCTCCACTTCGTCGACTATGTCGATGCGTGGCAGGCGACCAGGGTTGAAGGCCCGCCGGGCGTGTCACGCATTGCACGCGTGGAGACCGATGGTCGGGTCGTCACCTTCGCCGGTCCGGCGGCGTTCGGTTGGGCAAGCTCGCTGGTCTTCGATCTGGAGGGACATCTGCTGTTGTCGGGTCACGGAGGGATCTGGCGCATTGACGACCAGGGAGGTGTCTCCGGCCCCATGGGGCCACCTGGACAAGGAGCTCTGCAAGTGGATGACCAGGGGAGACTGTATTTCCGGGCGGGTGACCAGGTCTTCCGCCGCAATGCCGACGGCACGATCGAGCACCTCGCCGGATCGGTCTGGGACAACTGGAGGGCCATGCGTGAGGCGGCGTTGGAAGGGGAGTGGTCGGAGGAGCGCCCGGGCGGGTACTATGTCGCCAATGGCGGGCCGGCGACCGAGGCTCTCTTCGACTTTGTGTCGGCCCTGGCTCTCGACTCGGACGGGTCCCTGTACGTGGCCAATTACAACTTCCACCGCATCCATCGGGTCCGCCCCGACGGTGTCATCGAGACGGTCGCCGGCAACGGCCTGGACTGGCACTGGTCCCCCGGCTGTGCGGCGTCCGAAAAGCGGGTGGCCGGGGGCATACCCATTCCCAGATGCCTGGACAATATCGGCGACGGCGGTCCGGCGCGGGAGGCCCCGGTCTGGGAGCCCTCTCAACTGCAGATGACGCCGGACGGGGATCTATTGGTAGGCATGTGGCCGGCGGGGGGCATGTTGTGGGCGGGTGGCGACTTCTCCCACCTGCGCCGCATCTGCCGGGTTCGCGAGTGGATGGTGGCCACGGGGGTGGAGGCGGTCGAGGAGGAAGTGCCGGCAAGTGGCGCTGAAGAAGCGCTACCCTCCTTGCGCCTGTGGCCGAATCCCTTCAATGCCGCCGTTACGGTCGCCTTCGAGCTGGACCGCACGGCGTCAGTGTCCGTGCGGGTCTACGACGAGTTGGGGCAGCGGGTACGGGTGCTGGCCGCCGAGGCCGAGCGCCCGGCGGGCGCCTACCAGTTCGTCTGGGACGGGCTCGACCAGGCGGGGCGGGTGCAGGCCTCGGGCACCTACTTCCTGGTGGTCTCGGTCGATGGGACGGCTGAGAGCCACAAGCTGACGTTGCTGCACTGAGGAGTAGGGTTGTGGCACTTCGTCTCCATGGCTTGCTCTCCCTGTCGTGGCTTGCCTTGGCGGTCCCGGTGGGGGCACTCCCGCCGTGCGGCCCAGCGGGGACCATCACCACCGTGACCGCCCCGGACGGCGGCGACTACATCGCCGTCTTCCGCGACTACACGATCTACCCGCCCGAGCGGGTCAACGTCGGAGGCGGCCGGGACCTGGTGGCCGCGCCGGAGTACCGCAGCTACTATCCGCAGTATCTGGCCCTGGGGCCCCAAGGGCGCGTCCACGTGGCCGACCACACGATCATCTATCGTCTCGAAGCCGACGGCAGCGCCACCCGCCTTGTCGGCGTGCCCCAGTACTCGGCGGAGGAAGACAACGTGCACCAGGCCGCTGTGGCTCCGCTGCTGCAGCAGACGAACGTCCTGCAGGATACCGTGGCGGCCCTGGACGCGCGCATTGCGCCCGGGCCGATGGCGTTCGACCGGGAAGGCCGTCTCTACTTCGTTGACTATGTCAGAGGAGGGCGGAGGAAGGAGGCCCGCATCGCGCGTCTCGAAGCCGACGGACAGGTGACCACCTTTGCCGCCCGGGTCGAGTCTGCCCCCCACACTTCGCTGCTCTTCGAGCCCGGGGGGGATCTGCTCGTCGCCGGGTGGGGAGGCGTACAACGAATCGATGCGCAAGGGGGCATATCCAGGCTGCTGGAGGAGCGTCTGGTAGGGGCCTTGAGGCTGGGTCCTCAAGGGAGACTGTACTTCACCAACGGTCAACAGGTTTACCGCCGTCTCGACGACGGCACCCTCGAGGTTGTCGCCGGCTATGACTGGGGCGACCCGGACAACCCGGACCACAGGGGCGTCATCTATCGGGCGGGGGTGACAGGACGCGGGGAGGAGCCTCGCCTTGGAGGGGTTTATGTGGGCAATGGCAGGCCGGCGACCGAGGCGCCTCTCCTTCGGGCCTTTGATTTCGTGATCGATGCCCGGGGGGTGATGTACATCGCCAACCGGGGATTCGACCGCATCCACCGCGTGGGCATCGACGGCGTCCTCGAGACGATCGCCGGTGATGGGACGCTCTGGGTCCTGGGCTGTACCAGGCACACTTGCCGAGACGAGATGGGCGATGGCCGTCCAGCCTTGGACGCCCCGATCCCGCTGCCGCTGCATGTTCTTCTCACGTCGCAGAACGATCTCCTCGTGCCGATGAGCCCGCCGGGGGCCTTCTGGGTGGGAGGGGTCTTTTCCTTCCTGCGCCGCATCTGCGGCGTCGGCGACCTCGTGCCGACGGCCGTGGCGGCGGTCGAGGAGGAGGTGCCGACTCCAGGAGGGACACCCTCCTCCGTACGCCTGTGGCCGAATCCCTTCAATGCCTCTGTCACCGTCGCCTTCGAGTTGGACCACCCAGCCTCCGTCTCGGTGCAGGTCTACGACGAGTTGGGGCAGCGGGTGCGGGTGCTGGCCGCCGAGGCCGAGCGCCCGGCGGGGTCCTACCAGTTCGTCTGGGACGGGCTCGACCAGGCGGGGCGGGTGCAGGCCTCGGGCATCTACTTTCTGGTCGTCTCAGTCGATGGGACTACGGAGAGCCACAAGCTGACCCTGCTGCACTGAGGGAAGGCAGGACATGCCAACCCGTCTCCACGGCCTCCTCGCATTGTGGTGCCTTGCCTTGGCGGGCAGGGTGGGGGCTCTGCCGCCGTGCGGGGAGCCGGGTACGATCAGCACCGTGACCGCTCCCGACGGCGGCGACTACATCGCCGCCTTCAGTGACTACAAGGTCTATCCTCCGGTAGAGGGGGGCTTCGGAGGTGCAGATGGCCCGGTCGACCTGGTCGCGGCGCCGGAGTACCACAGTCACCATCCGCGGCACTTGGCCGTCGGTCCCCGGGGCCGCGTCCATGTCGCCGACTGGACGATCATCTACCGCCTCGAAGCCGATGGCAGCGCCACCCGTCTCGTCGGCGTACCGCAGTATCGTGACATCGGAACCGGTATCGGCAACGGCAAATACGAGCGGCCACCCTTGTTGCAGGAATTCAATGTCCTTGAAGACACCGTGGCGGCCCAGGTCGCCCGGATTGCGCCGGGTGCGATGGCCTTCGACCGGCAGGGGCGCCTCTACTTCGTCGACTATGTCGATGCGTGGCAGATCTTCTTGCACAGGAGGGACTACTCGAAGATAGTGGCGCGCATCGCTCGCGTGGAGCCCGATGGGCGGGTGGTCACCTTCGCCGGCCCGGCGGCATTCGGTTACGTAGGTTCGCTGGTCTTCGATGTCCAGGGGGCTCTGCTGTTGTCGGGCTATGGAGGGATCTGGCGCATCGACGACCAGGGAGGTGTCTCCGGCCCCATGGGGCCACCTGGGCGAGGATCCCTGCAGATGGATGACCAGGGGAGACTGTACTTCAGGACGCGTATCCAGGTCTTCCGCTGCCATGCCGACGGCACGATCGAGCACGTAGCGGGGTCGGCTTGGGAGGACGAAAAGGCCATGCGCGAGGCGGCGCTGGAAGGGGAGTGGTCGGAGGAGCGCCCGGGCGGGTACTATGTCGCCAATGGCGGGCCGGCGACCGAGGCTCCGATTCACTATGTCTCCGGGCTGGCTCTCGACTCGGACGGGTCGCTGTATGTGGCCAATGCCTACTTCCACCGCATCCATCGGGTCCGTCCCGACGGCATCCTCGAGACCGTCGCCGGCAACGGCCGGGACTTCATGAGCTCACCCGGTTGTGGGGCGCGCGAAAAGCGAGTGGCCGGGGGCATACCCATTCCCCGATGCCTGGACCATATCGGCGACGGCGGGCCGGCGGTGGAGGCCCCGGTCTGGGATCCACTTCTGCTGCAGATGACGCCGGACGGCGATCTCCTGGTGGCGATGGGGAAGGGAGGATTCATGTGGCTCGGGGGCGACATCTCCCACCTGCGCCGCATCTGCCGGGTCCGCGAGTGGATGACGGCCACGGCGGTGGAGGCGGTCGAGGAGCAGGTGCCTGCGAGTGGCGCCGAAGGAGCGCTACCCTCCGTGCGGCTGTACCCGAATCCCTCCAACGCCGCCGTCACGATCGCCTTCGAGTTGGACCGCACGGCGTCCGTATCGGTGCGGGTCTACGACGAGCTGGGGCAGCGGGTGCGGGTGCTGGCCGCGGAGGCCCGGCGCCCGGCGGGCTCCTACCAGTTCGTCTGGGACGGGCTCGACCAGGCGGGGCGGTCGCAAGCCTCGGGCACCTACTTTCTGGTGGTCTCGGTCGATGGGACTACGGAGAGCCACAAGCTGACCCTGCTGCACTGAGCGACGAACGAGGACCCCCTTGCCCTGGCCAGCCCCGCGGATGGCCCTGCGGCCGGGCGCATCGTAAGCCCCGCGTCGGAGGGGTGGAGGGCTCCTGACGGCCGGTCCGGCGGCTACTGGCCGGAGAAGTCGCGCGCCACTTGGCCGTAGCCCTCGGTGTAGTCCATCTCCAGGTACCAGGCGCCGTGGATGGAGAGGGGGGCGAAGTCGGAGAGGTCGAAGACGGGGGAGGGGTTGAACTGGACGACGCCGTCGCCGGCGCGGCACAGGTGGACCTCCCGGTCGGTGCTGACCTCGTCGGTGTCGATGACCTGCATCACCTCGGGGCCGCGGCCGTCGGCCCGGGGGATCACCTTGAGGCGCCAGTTGGGGCTGGTGGGGGGCACGTCCTCGGGGCGGGCCTCCCGGTGCATGGTGGAGCGCACGCTCATGACGGAGCTGCCGCCCGCCACCGTGTCGGTGCACATGACGCGCTCGTCCATGGAGACCGTGATCCCGGCGTGGACCTTCGGGGTCCCGTAGATCTCGCGGCCGGCGGAGATGCTGGAGCGGGAGTTGAGAAAGGCCACGGCGCAGAAGTGGCCGGAGCGGCCCTCGAAGGTGCAGGGCACGGAGAGGGCGCTCTCCTCGAAGGCGCCGTAGCTGGAGCTCCAGGGCACGGCCAGGCCCATGGCCACGCACAGGCCGTCCTCCGGGGTGAAGCACTCGGGCAGGACCCGGTCGACGGCCGCCGGATCGGCGCGGAAGAAGACGAGCTGGAACCGGGCCCGGCGGTAGCGGCAGGGCGGCATGGGGTAGGAGAAGGAGAAGGCCGGCATGCCGGTGATCTCGCGCAGGGGGATCGCCATGGGGTTTCCTCGAGGAGAAGAGGATCGCAGAGAGCCTGGAATTCATCAGGCGGGGAGGAGGCGGTCAAGCGGCATGCGGTGCGCGCACGGGCACCCGCTCCGTTGGCCGCGGTACGGAGGCCCTCTATACTCCGCCCGACCCGCGACGCCAACCCCCCATAGCTCCCTTGGCCGCGGCGATCTCCGGCCCTTCCCGGTCCTGACTCTCGAGCAGCGGATGCGCTTCGAGCTCTTCGGGTACACCGTCTGAGCAAAGAGGAGTAACCGATGAACACCGACCGAGGCAGCGGCGACGGCTTCCTGCTCATGGACCGGGTCGAGTCCACCCATCACGTGGACCGGACCGTCTGCGAGGCCGAGAAGCATCCACTCAACCCGGTCCTGCCCCTGGGGGACGTGCACGAGTGGGACTGCTCCCACTGCGGGCCCTGGTCCTCGCCCACGGTGCTCTACGACGAGGAGGACGGGCTCTTCAAGGCGTGGTACGCCGGCTCGGACATCACCACCCGGCGCTGGTGGGCCATGGGCTACGCCGAGAGCGAGGACGGCGTCAACTGGAACAAGCCCGTCCTCGGCCTGCACGAGTACAACGGCAGCAAGCGGAACAACATCGTCCTCGACGGGCGGGGTCCGATCATCAAGGACGATTCCGAGCCGGACCCGGCAAAGCGCTTCAAGGGGATCAAGCGGCCTTTCTCCAAGCCGATGCCCGTGGGCCAGCGCGACCCCGAGTACATCGCCATCGGCGCCCGGGCCAACTACTCGCCCGACGGCATCCACTGGACCGAGGGCCCGCGGATCGACCTGCCGGAATGGGTGAAGGACGGACCGCCCGACATCGGCGTCCTCGTGCGCGACGACCAGGACCCCGACCCCTCGCGGCGCTACAAGGCCGTCTTCCAGGAGGTGGTCCCCTTCGACAAGCCGGACATCAAGCGGCGGGCCAGGAAATACCACGGACTGGGGCGCGCCAAGATGCTGGCCTACGGCCCCGACATCGAGCACTTCCGCCGGGCCGGGGAGAACCCCCTGATCTCGCCGGCGGACGGCCTGGAGTACGAGGACCACCACATCATGATGTCGCCCTACGGTGGGGCGTGGATCATGGCCTACGAGTACGGCTGGTATGTGCCCAACCGCTACGGCCTCTACGGCATGTACGCCGCCGACATCCGCCTGGCCGTCAGCGGCGACGGCCTCCGCTTCGACCGCGTGAACCCGCACCAGAAGGTGATCGCCCGCGGCTCCCACAACGAGTGGGACGGCGGCCTCCTGGTGATCACCGACAAGCCGGCGGTCAAGGACGGGACGATCCACCTGTTCTACGGCGGCGCGGGCGAGGACTTCACCAGTTGGCCGCCGGAGAACCAGAGCCCCGAGTTCCGCCACGAGTTGGGCAGCGGCGGCGCCCGGGTGATGCGCATGGGTCTGGCCACCCTGCGCGAGGACGGCTTCACCTGCCTCGAGACCCCCGACCGCGAGACCCCGGGCCACGCCACCACCACGCCCCTGCAGCTCACCGACCGCTCCACCCGCCTCACGGTGAACGTGGGCGACGTGCGCAACGACCGCAGCTGGGTGGAGGTGGAAGTCCTCGACGCCGACACCGGCGAGCCCCTCCCCGGGTACGGGTGCGAGGACTGCGGCGACCTCTGCGTCGACGGACTGCGACGGCCGGCGGAGTGGGACGGGAGGGGTCTGGCCGATATCGGGCGGGACCGCTTCAGGCTGCGCTTCTGGTTGTACGGGGCGGCGCGTCTGTACGGGTACCGGTTCGTCTGAGGGGCGCCCCCGCCGGGTTGACGGGAGTTCCCGCAACACGGGGATCTCGGATCCGGTCCGGGCGGCGCTGACGTGACCCTCTGACGCAGCTCGACTGACCTATCTTCCCAGGCTGGCCTTGATCTGGCCCCAACTTCTGGAACTGACACCCGTGTCGGCGGCGTCGACATCAATGGTCTTCCACATCGCGCCATCGAGCAGAATCCAGTCGCTGAGCAGGTTGCTGTCCACGTACCACCTGGCGGCTTCAGGGCCTCCCGAGGACCACCTTGTGTTGTGACCATTGACGTCGGGGGCGTCAATATCACAGAAGGCGATGCCCATGCCGATGATCTGGCCGGGCGACAATGGAGCAACCACGCTGTGTTCTGGGCACTCGTGGACCAGTTCGTTGAAGTAGACGCTCCACCACTCGGAGGTCAGCTCAGCGTCAGTGCCATGTTCGCCCAGTATGTCGTAGGAATCGGGGCAGCAGGAATAGGGCTCTTTGTCGTGCCAGGTGGCCGCACTGGCCCACATCCAGTTCCATGACGCAGGGCCATCTCCAACAGGAGGCCATCTCCACAGGGACTGTTGAGCTCTTCTGCCGTTGTGCTTGATGCGTTCTGCCCGCCCCTCGGCGGTGTCAGGGAACTCGTCGCCCGAGTAGAACATGGGTCCACCGCTATGGTCGGCATCCACATGGATTTCAATGGCATCGTCTCCTCCACAAATGCCGGGAGGCTCCGCCATATCGCGATCGAAGGAGTCGTCATAGCGCTCCTGGGCAAAGTAGAGGCGGTCGAACTGGTCATTCCAGGCTACGGCTACACGGATGCTAAGGTCCGAAGGATCGGAGTCGGTGCCGTCCAAACCCCGGTGACCGCCACCGGTGCCGTGAAACAGTGGGTTCCCGTCGTTGTCCAGGGTGTAGGGGGTGATCCACAGCCACTCGGGAATGATCTCCCATTCACTGATGTCGCCGTCCATGGTGGGCAACCAACCAGAAGGCCATTCCCAGACGCCGAAGACATTGCCTGCCGGGACATGGGCTTGTGAGGAGCTGAGGCTCAGAAGCAAGATGGAGATGATCCTCTTCATGGGGTTCCTCCAGTGCGACTGTTCGTGATGGGAAATCCGCGTTGGCTTACCGCAGCAAGAGCATGCGCCGATAGGCGCTCCAGGATCCGGCTTCTATTCGGTAGAGGTAGACGCCGCTCGCGGCGGAGCGACCTTCCTGGTCGAGTCCGTCCCATGTGACAATACCTCTCTGGCCGGCACCGTGGAGGGCCAAGTCCCGCACGAGTTGCCCTCGCAGATTGTAGACCCCGAGGCGTACTTCGTCCCCAGCAGATCCAGTGGGCAGGATGAAGGAGACGACGGTCGAGGAGTTGAACGGATTCGGGGCATTCTGGTGTAGAATCAGCCGACCTGGCTGGATCTCGTAGGCATGGCCGTCCACTACGACGAGCAGCTCCTGGCCGAGCTCCATGAAGTCAGCCAGCAAGGCGGGCTGATGGAGGTGTCCCTCGTATATTTCGCGAGGCATTTCCGGCCGGTAGTCCACATCAACCCATATCCCATCCTCTTGGATGAAATCATGCCCGAGCCACTGGGCGATCCCAGTGTCCGCAATGCCGGTCGCCCCGTAGCCCCATCCTCCCCGTTCCCTTATCTCTGGATCCACCTGCACGGTCTCGTCTGGAGCGAAGAGCGAGGTGTACCTCGTCACGAGGCGATACTCAACGGCAAGATCAACGATCTCCTGGATCAGATCGCCGGTACAGTTTTCCTCGGCAATGTCCTGGAGAGCCCTGATCTTGTGATAGGCCCATAGTCTCGGGATGAATCGAGTCAGGCCGCCTCGCCGGCCATCACTGTCTGCAGACGTGGCCAACCTGGCATCGTAGGATACCGATACCTCTTCATCATTCAGGCGGCCCGAGGCCCATACGGAGACAGGTCCTCCTCTCCGATAGCGCCCTGCTCGGGAAACCCCTCGTGGGCCGCTGTAGGCGAAGCCCAGGACATGCTGATCAGAAGTGAGGTCGCCGAGTCCGCTGTCGTCGGTGGCGGTCATGCCGAAATCCTCCAATACGAACTCATGGCCCTTTGAGTTGCGTACCAACCTTGGTGCCCACAGGAGGTAATACCCGATCTGGTAGGTGTCGGTGGCCTTGTGGTGGCCAGGCCCATAGGCCAACAGAACCGGCAACAGTGGATTGTCTGTGCGCTCCATGTTGATGTGAAAGTCTGTCGATGGGGAGTAGTTGACAGACTGGAAGAACACCGCCGCATAGTGCGGGGCGCGCTGGTAGACCGCCGAGTCCGACATCCCTGTAGAGGTGGCTTTCATGGGATGCTGGCTCTGGACATGGGCTGAAAACCTCAACCTCTTGATGCGACCGTCAGAGCGCCTCCGAGGATCTTCTGGCAGTATGGAGAAGGAGTACTCCATATGACCGTCCCCAGACTCAAGGACCTGAGCATACTCCATGGCCACTCGGCGGCTGCCCCTTCCAGGGAAGGGCCAGATTCTCATTGTGAAGTCGCTGTCGCCGATGTGCTCCACCAGGGCGGGGTCGATCAGAACCGGGTCGGGGGTCCGGTCGATGACAGATTCGTACGTCGCGCGGGCCTCGGCCTTCTCCATGATGAGCCCCTGTACAGGCTCTCCCTCGATCCAGAGCCACAGGTCGGTAATGATGGCACCGGCCGGCAGGGTAAACTCGTAGACCGCCTCTTCCGCCCGATCCGAGTGGTTGGTGAAGACCTGGTCGACGTAGGTGACCGCTATGTGGTCCTCAATGGACACCCGTACCGTCGTGGAGGTGAGTTCCATGAATCCCCCCCGGATCCCCGCGTAGACTCGTCCGATGCCGGAGGACGACGCGGGTACAAGCAGGATCAGGAGTATGGTCAAGAGTCCCGGAGCGACTCGACGTATGCCCATGAGCGCGCCTCCTTGAGCAAGTGGGGCATGGACGGAGCCCAGCCTCCCGGACGGGGGAAGTGTACCCCGTCAACTGGACAGGGATTGGGCTTGTACAAGCGAGAGTCTCGAGATGTGATAGAGCGGTCCTGCGCCCCGGCGCGCGGATCGAGGCCCGGCGTCCCGGACTTGCACCAGGCCGGGCCACGGGGGCCGTGAGGAGCCCCCCCACGCTCAGGCCGCCCGGTGGTAGACATCGCTGGGGGCTTCGCAAGACGCCGGCCCCCACCGACTGCCCCGACGCATCCGCGGCGCCCCACTCGGCGGTGTGAGATCCGGCCGGCCGCTCACCAGTATGGCGGAAGTAACAGTATTGTGTGCGCATTCTGTTCCTCCCCAGGCAGTCGCGGAGACGGCCGCTTTGACCGTGCCGCATGTGGCGGGCCGGCCGATACCTCCCTGGGAAGGGAATGCAAGAAGCGTGCCTTCAGGTTCTCACCGTGCATCATCTCTCGACCGGCCCCCGCGGCTGCTCAAATCGACAATCCTTCCAGTTTCCTGGACAACCAGTCCCTCGCAGGCCGGACTCGTCCGGTTTCCCGGACTGGAGTTACCCCGGTTTCGCGCACAGGTTCCCGTGTTGGGTCTTGTGTATGTGAGCACCTGAGGATCGCGACCAGCTCTCATCCTCGACGCCCTGGTCCTCTTCCGCCCGCTGGGGGCCGCCGACGAGTTGGCCGCGGAGGTGGCCCAGGGCGTCAACTGGGGCTGGCACTCCACCCGGACCACCGGGGCCGCCCTGCTCGCTCTGGGCAAGTACGACCGCGCCCGGCAGGGGCGGCGATCCCCGGCGCCCGCCTCTGCGGGTACCGGTTCGCCTGAGGGGCGGGGGGAACGCCCGCGCCCCCTGGAGCCTCCTACCGTGCATCGGACCGCCGCAACACCGTCATTACGGGGCCGGACGGGCATCCTGCCTTGATCGCGCCGCCCATCCGCAGGCCCTGACGGAAGGAGAAGTCATGCACGGGAGACCGAAGATCCCGGGAACCCGCACTCCAGACCCGGCGGTCTCCCGGCACCGGCCTCCTCGCCGGCCCGGCGGCCGGACGGCCCTCCCGAGTCTGATCCTGCCCCTCGCCCTGCCCCTCGCCCTGGCCCTCGGCTGCGCCCGCGAGCCGGTGGAGGACCTGCCAGCCGCCGTGGCGCCCGAGACGGCGCGGCTGGTGAGCACGGTGACCTCCGGCACGGTGTCGTCCCGCGGTCCCGTCAAGGTCCGCTTCACGAAGCGCGTCGTCGACGGCAGCCTCCTCGACCACCCGCTGAAGAAGCGGGTCTTCGCCTTCACCCCGCCCATCGACGGCACCGCCCGGTGGGAGAGCACGCGGGACCTGGTCTTCCGGCCCAACCGGCCCCTGCCCGCGGGCGCGGCCTACCGGGGCCGCCTCGACCTGGCGGCCCTGCTGCCGGACCGCCCCGACCTCGAGCCCCTGGAGTTCGACTTCACCGTCGCCGGCCGCGAGATCCTCTCCCTCGAAGGCGACTTCGACCTGCGCACCGCGGGCGACCCGAAGTACCTGATCTACCGGGGCCGCCTGGAGCTGACCGAAGCGGCGGAGCTGGAGCGCGTGCGCCGGGCCGCGACCCTGCGCCGGGGGGAGGAGCCGCTGCCCCTGGCCTGGGAGGCGGACGAGGAGGGCCGGGTCTTCACCTTCACCAGCGCCGTCATGAAGAGAGACACCACCGGCCAGACCTACGTCTTCGCCGTCGACCACGAGGAGCTGGAGGTCTCCCACGCCTGGGAGCGGGAGGTCCCCCTGGCGCCGCTGCAGGAGATGCGGCTGGAGAAGGTGGACAAGGACGAGGACGGGGACGTGCCCCGGCTGGCCCTGGTGTTCTCGGACGAGCTGGACCCGCGCCAGGACGCGGCGGGGCTGGTGCAGGTGTCCGGCGTCGAGGTCCGCCTGAAGGCCTCGGGCAAGGAGATCCTCGTGGACGGGGAGTTCGAGCACGGCCGCCGCTACGAGCTGGTCGTCCACCCCGGGATCCGCAGCCGCTGGGGCACCCGCACGAAGGAGGCCAGTCGGCAGCAGGTCGGGTTCTCCGACCGCAAGCCGGAACTGCGCTTCGCCCGCGACGGCGTCTTCCTGCCGTCGTCCCGCGACCGGCGGCTGCGCTTCGCCACCCTCAACCTGGGGCGGGTCTACCTGGAGGTGAAGAAGGTCTTCGCTTCCAACCTCGGGCCCTTCCTGCAGAGCGAGAGCCTGCGCAGCGGCCGGGAGCGCCGCAACTCCTTCCGCGGCTACAACGTGCGCCGCGTCGGCGTGCGCGTCGCCCTCGACACCCTTCAGATCCCCGACCAGCGCAACGCCTGGCTGGAGCACGAGCTGGACCTGGGGGCCCTGATCGCCGAGGGGGACCGGGGGATCTTCCTGGTGGAGCTGCGCTTCGCCCACGAGGACATGTTCTACCGGCCCGCCGGCGGCGCCGAGGAGATCCGCCGCCACTACGACCAGCGGGGCGGACGCCGGCGGGGCCGCGACTACTACTCGGACCCGCTGTCCGAGGGCTATGCCCGCGCCCACGGCCGGGCGGCCAAGGCCGTGATCGTCAGCGACATCGGGC
Organism: Candidatus Latescibacterota bacterium; assembly: GCA_964291625.2. Taxonomy (GTDB): domain Bacteria; phylum Latescibacterota; class UBA2968; order UBA8231; family UBA8231; genus UBA8231. Next base: position 3,932,868 of record OZ220089.1, read on the forward strand.
TCACATACAAGCGGGGCCACGGCCAGCACCTCGTGTACGCCACCCGCCTCGGCGACGCCCGGCCCCTGTCCGGCGTCGAGGTGATCCTGCGCACCTACCAGGACCAGGTTGCCGCCCGGGGCCGGACCGACGGCCGCGGGCTGGCGCGGTTCGAGGGCGTCACCGACGAGATCTTCTACGTCGAGGCCGAGCACGAGGGGCAGCGCAGCGTGATCAAGCCGGGCGACATGGCCTGGAACCTGTCGACCTTCGACGTGGGCGGCGCCGAGGCCCGCCCCGGGCCCCGGGCCTTCATCTACACCGAGCGCGGCGTCTACCGGCCCGGGGACGAGATCAACCTCTCCGTCGTCGCCCGGCACCCGGACTACACCTTCCCCGACGACCATCCCGCCACCTGCCGGATCTACAACCCCCGGAACCAGGTGGTCTTCGAGCAGGTGCGCCGGGGGGCGCGCGAGGGGCTCTACACCTTCTCCTTCGCCACCGGCCCCGACGACCCCACGGGCAACTGGCGGGCCCGGGTGCGCATCGGCGACAGCACCTTCGACCACGTCCTCAAGATCGAGACCGTCGTCCCCTTCCGGCTCAAGACCGAGATCGCCCCGGACAGGGAACGCCTGGGGAGGGACGACGAGGTCCTGAAGGCGGACCTGAAGAGCGCCTACCTCTTCGGCGCGCCGGCGGCCGGGCTGCGGGCGGAGCTGAGCGTCTCCCTGCAGAGCGCGCCCAGGAGCTTCCCGCGCTACGAGGGGTTCACCTTCACCAACGAGGCCGTCGACTACCGGCCGGTGAGCGCCGTGATCTTCAAGGGGACCCTCGACGCCGAGGGGAAAGCCCGCGCCGAGTGGACCCTGCCCGACCTGTCCGGCGCGCCCTCGGCCCTGCAGGCCCTGCTCAGCGCGCGGGTCCTGGAGAAGGGGGGGCGCCCCAACCACGGTCGGCGGCAGATCCCCATCGACCCCTACGACTTCTACGTGGGGCTGAAGAAGCCGGACCTCGACTACGGCTACACCCGCGTCGGGGCGCCGGTGGCGGTCCCGGTGGTGGTGGCCGACGTCGACGGCCACCCCGTGGCCGGCCGCGGCCTGCGCTGCCGCGTCTACCGCGGCACCACCCACTGGTGGTGGGAGTACGAGAGCCGCGACGCCTTCCGCCGGCGCTTCAAGAGCGACCGCCGCACCGAGCGGGTCTCGGAGGAGCGGATCGTCTCGGCCCTGACGCCGGTGGACCTGCACTTCGAGCCGGAGGAGCGGGGGGAGTACCTCATCGAGGTCGCCGACGACGGCGGCCGGGGCCACGCCGCCGCGTTCTTCGTGCGCGCCTACCACTGGGGCCGCACCCCGGGGGGCGAGGGCAGCGAGGGGGTGATGGTCCTCAAGACCGACCGGGAGCGCTACCGGCCCGGCGACGAGGCCCTCATCCGCTTCCCCGTGCCCGGCGAGGGCTCCGTCCTGTTCTCCGTCGAGCGGGGCGGACGGGTCCTCGACTCCCGGTGGTACCGCCTCGACGGCCGCCGCGAGGAGGCCAGCATCCCGGTGCCGGTCACCGCCGACATGATCCCCACCGCCTACGCCACCGTCTCCCTCATCCAGCCCTACGCCCAGACCGGCAACGACCGGCCCCTGCGCCTCTACGGCGTCGTGCCGATCGAGGTCCACGACCGGGAGACCCGTCTCGACTTCGACATCCGCATGCCGGAGCCGCTGCGGCCGGGGGAGCCCTTCGAGGTGGAGGTGCAGGCTTCCGTCGACTTGGCCGCCTTCACCCTCGCCGTGGTCGACGAGGGCCTGCTGGCCCTGACCGACTTCGCCACCCCGGACCCGTGGAAGGCGTTCTTCCGCAAGCAGCGGCTGGGGGTGAGCACCTTCGACCTCTTCGCCCACGTCATCGGCGCCGCGCGGGGCGACCCCTTCCGCGTCTTCGCCATCGGCGGCGGCCTGGCCGCCAAGAGGGCGGCGCGGGAGGAGGAGGCCCGCCGCCGGCGCTTCCCACCCGTCTCCATGTTCGCCGGCCCCCTGAGCACCGACGCCTCCGGCCATGCCCGGGTGCGCTTTGACATGCCCAACTACGTCGGCGCCGTGCGGGCAATGGTCGTGGGTGCCCGGGGGAAGCGCTTCGGCCGCGCCGAGAAGACGGTGGCGGTGAAGAGCGACCTCATGGTGCTCTCCACCCTGCCGCGGGTCATCGGCCCCGGGGACCGCGTCGAGGTGCCGGTCACCCTCTTCGGCATGGCCGACAGCCTCGGCGCCGTGGAGATCACCATCGGGGTGGAGGGACCGCTGACCGCCGTCGGGGAGACCCGCAAGCAGGTGGAATTCACCGCCCCCGGGGAGCGGGACCTGACCTTCGAGCTGGAGGCCGCCCTGGCCGTGGGTCCGGCGACGGTGGTGGTCGAGGCCTCCTCCGCCTCCGGGGCCCGAGCCTCGCGGCGGACCGACCTGGAGGTCCGGGCCTCGTCGCCGGTGGTCTACGAGAGCGAGGAGCGCGCGGTCCGTCCCGGAGAGGCCGTCACCCTCACCGTGCCGGACAAGGGGATGCCCGGAACCAACCGGGCCCGGGTCAGCGTGCGCCGCCGGCCCGGCTTCAACTTCGACAACCAGATGCTCGGCCTGGTGCGCTACCCGTACGGCTGCCTGGAGCAGATCGTCTCCTCCGTCTTCCCCCAGCTCTACCTCAAGGACCTGGTCGACCTGACGCCGGAGGAGCGCCGCATCGTCGCCGCCGACATCGACGAGCGCGTCAACGAGGCGATCGCCCGCCTGCGGCGCTTCCGCCTGCCCGACGCCTCCTTCAGCCTGTGGCCGGGGCAGCGGCAGCCGTCGGCCTGGGGCAGCACCTGGGCCGGGCACTTCCTCATCGAGGCCCGGGCCCTCGGCTACCACGTGCCCGAGGAGCTGCTCCAGGGATGGCTGCGCTACCAGCACCTCCAGTCGGGCCTGACCCGCGACCGCCTGAAGGTGCGCGTCTACCGCGTCTACCTCCTGGCCCTGGCCGGCGACCCCGCCCTCGGCGCCATGAACCTGCTCAAGGAGAACGAGGTCGGCAGCATGTCCAACCTGGAGAAGTGGCTGATGGCCTCGGCCTACCAGCTCGCCGGGATCCAGGAGACGGCCGACGAGATCGCCCGCGCCGCCGGCGTCGAGGTCGACGAGTACCGCGAGCTGGGCCACACCTACGGCTCGCGGCTGCGCGACCAGGCCCTCATCCTCGACGCCCTGGTCCTCTTCCGGCGATGGGGGGCCGCGGACGAGCTGGCCGTGGAGGTGGCCCAGGGCGTCACCCGCGGCTGGCACTCCACCCAGACCACCGGCGCCGCCCTGCTCGCCCTGGGCAAGTACGTCCGCGCCCTCCAGGGAGACGGATCCCCGGCGCCGCTCAGCGGCACGATCCTGCTGCCAGGCGGCGAGCCGGTGCCCTTCCAGACAGAGAGCCTGGGCTGGCAGGTGGAGATCGACAGCGGCTTCGGCGGCCAGGTGGAGGTGCGCCTCGACTCGGCCGTCGCCGTGGAGCGCGCCTTCGCCGCCCTCGACTGGGAGGGCGTGCCGTTGCGGGGTCAGGTGGGGGACGAGGAGGGCCGCATCCGGCTGTCCGTGGACTGGCTCGACGAGGACGGCATGCCGATCTCCCCGGACACCCTGGCCCAGGGGACCGCCTTCTGGGGGCGCATCCGCGTCGAGAACCGCAGCCGCGAGCACGACCTCGAGGAGGTGGCGCTGACCCAGATGCTGCCGGCCGGCTGGGAGATCGAGAGCCCCCGGCTGGCGGCCGGGAGCCGTCCGCCCTGGATGAAGAAGTGGCGCCTCAACGGGGAGGAGTACCTCGACGTGCGCGACGACCGCGCCGACTGGTTCTTCGACCTGCCGCCCGGAGGCCGGCCCCTCGACTTCGCCCTCAAGCTCAACGCCGTGACCCGCGGGACCTTCGCCCTGCCGCCGACCCAGGTGGAGGCGATGTACGACCGCGACTTCCGGGCCCGCAAGGCGGGGGGGACGGTGGTGGTCCGGTGAGGGGGGCTTTGGCAGGCCCGGGCAAGATTCCCACCGTGGCCCGGGCACTTTGACCATGATTTGCAGGGCCAGTACCTTCGGCGAAACAGCAGAACTGCCCCACTTGTAGACCGCTTCGACATGCTCCGGAACACGAACAGCGACTCTTACATCGAAGCTTGGCGGGAGCGCCTTCACCGCGAGACCGCGGAGTTGGACAGGGCGCTTGCGGAAGCCCGCGCCAGGGCGAAGGACTGCGCCGCGTTGCTGGCGGGCAAATTCGGCGCCTCCGAGGTCTATCTCATCGGCTCCGTCGCGGGCATGGGGCGCTTCCACGAGAGATCCGACATCGACCTCTGCGCACTCGGCCTCGACTCGCGCCGCTACCTCCAAGCCCTGTCCGAAGCGGCGGAGATCGCTGGGCGGGACGTCGACCTCATCCTGCTCGAGGAGGCGCCGCCGGAGTTGGCCCTCCGCACGGAACGGGAAGGAGTTCTACTTCATGGGCGCCCGGAAGTTCCTGCTTCTCAAGGCTGACATCGACCGGGAGATGGCGCAGATCGAGCGCCTGCTCGATGAATCTCGGAGCGATCTGAGCGGCGTGGGCGACATACCGAGCCGCGTAGAAGTGCGCGTGGTGGGGAGCATCCTGCAAGACTTCTACTCAGGGGTCGAGCGTGTCTTCGAGCGCATCGCCCTGGAGCTGGACGGGGAGTTGCCTCGGGGCAGAGACTGGCACAGCCAGCTCCTGAACCGGATGGGGGAAGATATCGAGGGCGTCCGCCCCCGGGTCCTGACCTCCAACCTTGCCGAGCGGCTGCGGACGTTTCTGCGTTTCCGGCATCTGTTCCGGAACATCTATGGCGGGCAGTTGCACCTGGAGCGAAGCACCGAACTCCTTGCAGAGGTGGATGAGGTGTGGCCGCTCCTGAAGCAGCAGATGCAGGAGTTCACGGGCGTGCTGCGGCAGCTTCACGACGGCTGCCGGTGAAGATTCCCTCCTCGTCCAGCGGCCCTGATCAGCCCACCCCGGCCAGCATGCAGTAGCCCCCCGACCCCGGGTGCGGCGGGCTCGGCCGGTGCGAATGTCAGCCATTGAGTAAATTCACTCAGTAGCGTAATTTCCTGGGCATGGAGTCCTTCCAACGCGCCCAGGTCGACACCCTCGTCCAGCGGCTGGCCGAGCCCCCCCGCTACATCACTGCCCTCTTCGGGCCTCGCCAGACCGGCAAGACCACCATCGCCCGCCAGGCCTTGGCGCGGACCGATCTGCCCAGCCGCTACTTGGCCATCGACGAACCGGACCCTGCCGATCCCCCGTTCCCATACGACGAGACCGCGCTGACCTTCCCTGTGACCTCGCAGCGGGAGCGGGACACGCGATGGCTGGTTCGCCAATGGGAAGCTGCCCGGACCGAGGCGGAACGATCTCCGCGCGGGTCTGTGCTGGTCCTCGACGAGGTCCAGAGGATCCCGGACTGGTCGGAGACCGTGAAGGGGCTGTGGGACGGCGACCGCCTCCGCGACTGCCTCTTGCGCGTGGTCATCCTGGGCTCGGCCCCGCTGCTCATGCAGTCGGGCCTGAGCGAGAGCCTCGCCGGCCGCTTCGAGACCATCCGCGTCACCCACTGGTCCTTCGCGGAGATGTCCGAGGCCTTCGGCTTCGACCTGCTGCAATACCTCTACTTCGGGGGGTACCCGGGCGCCGCCTACCTCGTCCGGGAGCCCGACCGCTGGCGCGGCTACATCCTCGGCGCCCTCTTGGAGCCGAACATCGAGCGCGACCTGCTGGCCATGACCCGCGTGGACAAGCCGGCCCTGCTCAAGCGCCTCTTCGAGCTGGGCGCCGAGTGCTCCGGGCAGATCGTGTCCTACACCAAGATGCTGGGCCAGCTCCACGACGCCGGGAACACGACGACCCTGGCGCGTTATCTCGATCTGCTGGCCAAGGTCGGCCTGCTCGCCGGACTGCAGAAGTACACCGGCAGTCCCGTCTCGCGGCGGGGGTCCATCCCCAAGCTCAACGTGCTCAACACGGCCCTGATGACGGCCGGCTCGGCGTACTCCTTCGACGAGGCCCGGGCCGACCGCACCTTCTGGGGCCGCATCGTCGAGAGTGCGGTCGGCGCCCACCTGTTGAACACGGCGGAATCCGATATGCGCCTCCACTACTGGCGGGAAGGTCAGCACGAGGTGGATTTCGTGCTGAAGCGGGGGCGACGGTCGGTGGCCGTGGAGGTGAAGAGTGGGGGGGAGGGGAGGCCGGCGCGGGAAAGGAGGCCGTTGCGGGGAATGGAGGAGTTCGAGCGGCGCTTCGATCGCTGCCGCGGGCTGCTGGTCGGGGAGGGCGGGATCCCGCTCAACGAGTTCCTCACGGCGCCGGCGGGCGAGTGGTTCGCGGAGGCATGGGCGTGATCGTCTCGCGCACCTGCACGGAGATCTCCCGGAGGGATGGCGAGCGTCCTCAGCAAGAGGAGAGGCGGTCCCGCCCTCTTGAGGAGTTCCGGGATACGCCGGCCTACGTGTTGGTGGGCGATCCTGGCGCCGGCAAGACGACCGCCTTCGAGACGGAGCGCGAGGCGCTTGGGGAGAAGGCCTTCCTGGTGACCGCCCGCGACTTCCTGACCTTCGATCCGCAGCACCACCCCGAGTGGCGCGGCAAGACTCTCTTCATCGACGGGCTCGATGAGATCCGAGCCGGCTCGTCGGACGTGAGAACGCCCTTCGACCAAGTTCGGGGGAGGCTGGACTCGCTGGGCAAGCCACGCTTCCGGTTGTCGTGCAGGGAGGCGGACTGGCTGGGCGAGAACGACCGGAAGCACCTGGAGGCGGTCTCGCCGGATTCCAGCGTGACGGTGGTGCGCCTCGATCCCCTGACGGATGAGGACATCGCCAGAATCCTGGATGCCCGGCGCGACATCCAGGATGCGGATGCTTTCATCAAGGCAGCGAAGGAGCGACGGGTAGAGGGGCTGCTGCCGAACCCGCTGACCCTGGAGATGCTGGCCGATGTCGTCGGTGGGGGAAGCGGATGGCCGGAGAGCCGCATGCAGACCTTCGCGATGGCCTGCCTTCAGATGGTCCGTGAGCACAACGAGGAGCGTGCAGCTGCGCAGGAGTCTGGCAGTTCACCTGCGCTTGGCGAGCTTCTCGACGCCGCCGGGCGTCTCTGCGCCATTCAGTTGATTTCGGGCGGGTCCGGGTACACGTTGCATGGCGAGGGGGACGAGGAGTATCTGTCCCTGGACGAGTGCGATTACGACGTCCAGGTGCTGCGGTTTGCATTGTCCACGAAGCTGTTCAAGGGTGTTTCCAGCAATCGCTTCGCCCCTGTCCACCGCCACGTTGCCGAGTATCTCGGAGGTCGGCACCTCGCCGAAGTCATCGAGAATGGGCTCCCCGCCTGCAGGGTGATCGCCATGATGACGGGTGAGGACGGCACCGTGGTCACGGAGATGAGGGGCCTGTCGGCTTGGCTCGCGGCTCTCTCGTGCCAGATCCAGGAGGACCTCATCCAGGGCGATCCCGTAGGTGTCGGGCTGTACGGCGATATTGGGCAGTTCACCCTCGATGGGAAACGGGCCCTACTGCAATCGCTGAAGCGAGAGGGGGCTCGCCTGGATTCAGTGTGGACGTGTGCCGGGAGCTTTGGCGCCCTTGCTACATCGGAGATGGAAGCCGACCTCCGGGAGGTCCTACTGGACACCGACCGGAGCAGAGACCATCAAGCGTTCACCGACTTCGTCTTGCGTTTCCTGGGAGAGGGCACCCCTCTACCAGATATTGGTGGTCTCCTAATCGAGCTGGTCCGCGATGACAGGCGGTGGCCTCGGGTCAACACATCCGCCCTCAATGCCTTCATCCACAACTGCCCGGACAGCCAGGACAGAGCCGACGGACTGAAGTCGTTGCTGGCTGATATTCGCGCTGAGCGTGTCTCCGATCCCGACAAGGAGTTGTTTGGCACCCTGCTGACCCATCTCTACCCACAGGAGCTTCTTCCTTCGGAGATATGGGAATATCTCTCCGCGCAAGGCCATCCGGAGCTTTACGGTACGTACCGTCGCTTCTGGGATACCAGACTCGTCGAGCAGTCGTCGGACGAACAGCTGGCCGAGCTCCTCGATCATCTGCCGCTACGGCTTCCCAGATTGAGGACTGCTCTGGATACCCGCCACTTGAGCGCGCTTCCCCTGAAGCTCCTGGCCGGCGGTCTGGAGCTACATGGAGACCACTTGGAACCCGAACGCCTGTACGACTGGCTCAGTGCGGGTCTATTGTGGGATGAAGATCCGCAGACCTCAAGGCTCGGGGCCGAACCCATCCGCCGGATACGAGACTGGCTGGAGGAGCACCCCGAGAGCCGGAAGGCAGTCCATGCGGAGGGCTTGGATAGGTCCCTTAGCTCAGACGAGTTCCAGTCTTTCTCGTTCACTGTTCGAAAGCGCCTGTATGGTGCCAGCCCACCTCCCGACTTCGGCCTCTGGTGCCTGGAACGGGCGGTGTCCATGGCGAATGAGAGACCACTGGCTGCAGGGCACCTATTGGAAATGGCCTTCCAGGCCCATTGCCATCGCAGCGGCAATGCTGACCTGTCGCTCGAAGTCTTGCAAGAGCAGGCACGGAAGAACGTGAGACTTGAGAAATGTCTGGATCAACTGCTCTCGGCTCCGTCCACCTACCAGGAGCATCATCAAGAGCATCTGGAGTATCAGGAGAAGCGCCAGCAGGCAGAGGAAAGAGAACAGCAGCAGTGGCTTGATTGTGTTCGCTCACAGAAGACAGAGCTGCTCGAGAACCGGGCAGCGCCTCAACTTCTTTACCACTTGGCTACCCACTACTTCATGGGCCCGAAGGCGATCGAAGAGCAACTCCGAGGAGACCGTGGCTTGATCGACGCCGTGCTCCATGGCCTTCGAGGGGTGATCGACCGGAAGGACGTTCCGGACCTGTCGGAGATTCTGCGCCTCAGGAAAGAGAAGAAGACGCACTTTCTGGACCGGCCTTTCCTGGCGAGCATCGAGATGGCCGAGAGTGCGACAGACCCATTCGAATGGGATGACGATCTGGTCCGCAAGGCGATAGGCTTCTACTACTGCTCAGACCTCTCGAATCATGAACTTCAATGGTATCGACGGCTCCTTGGCGAGCGTCCCGAGACCGTGGGGCAAGTACTTGTGCAATTTGCCCTATCTGGGTTCCGTGATGGCAGGGAGACCGACAGGCTATCGGGACTCCTGGATGACCCGCAGTACGCGACGGTTGCCAACCAGGTGAGCTTGCCCCTGCTGCGCTCCTTTCCGACGCGCTGCAAGGTGGCGCAGATCCAGGACTTGAAGTACCTGCTGTGGGCGGCTCTTCAATCTGCCGACAGGGACTCGCTTCTGGACCTGATCGAAGAGAAGCTTACCTACAGGAGCATGAGCGACGGTCAGCGCGTGTATTGGTTGGCCGCTGGCGTCATCGTTTCTCCAGAGGTCTACGGAGATCTGCTGAGGGAATTCTCAGAGGGTCATGAGGGTCGAATGCGACACTTGACGGCCTTTTTCTCTCGAGGTTCCCTGAGATCCGTTGTCGATGGACTGGAGAGTCCAGCACTGGAACTGCTCGTCCGCCTTGTGGGAGGCACCGTGGAGCCGGATGAGCATTGGCGTGAGGGGCCATCCTTTACTCCAGCAATGAAGGCTTCCCGGCTTGTGGGGGACCTGATTCAGCGGCTCTCCGCTTGCCCGGCCGAGGAGGCCAGCGATGCGCTGGCCAGGCTTCTCAGGGTCGAGTCCCTATCGCAGTGGCACGACAAGCTGTCCCAAGCGCAGGATGCCCAACGGGTGATCCGCCGCGACGCCGGCTATCGGCATCCCGGCATCGAGCAGGTATGCCGAACCTTGAACGGCGGCACCCCCGCCAACGCCGCCGACCTCGCAGCTCTCTTGATGGACCAACTGCGCGAGCTCGCCGTGCAGATCCGGAGGGGGAATACGGACGGCTGGCGTCAGTACTGGAACGTGGATTCGGGCGGGTGCCCCGAGGGTCCGAGACACGAGGACGTGTGCCGCGACGCCCTGCTCGATGCCCTGCGACAACGCCTTCCCCTTGCAGTCGACGCCCAGCCCGAGGGGCAGTACGCCAACGACAAGCGCGCCGACATCCGCGTATCCTGCCCTGACTTCCAGGTGCCGGTGGAGATCAAGAAGAACGGGCACCTGAAGCTGTGGAGCGCCCTGCGAAATCAGTTGATCGCGCAGTACACCAGCGATCCAGCTACCGGCGGATATGGCATCTATCTTGTCTTCTGGTTCGGCAAGGGATGCACTCAGTCGCCCCCTTCCGGGAGCCGCCCTGCTGGTCCAGAGGAGTTGAGCGAGAGGCTGGCGGCGGAAGCGAATCTGACCCCCGCCGAAGCCCGGAAGATCTCGATCTGCGTCGTCGACGTGAGTCGCCCGGATGGCTGAACACATGACCGGCCAGAACTTCACCCACTACTTCCTCACCGCCGCCGGCGCCAACGAGCGCGCCGACTGGAGCGTAACTCAGGTCCGACCACAGCCCTTGTGGTGCGATGACGTGGGCCCTTGCGCTTGCGCCTTGATGGCCTGTAGTTCGCCGCTATGGCCCTTACCCCGGAGGGGCCGTTTCGTGTAGCGGGTCCCAGGCAAGGGGAGGGATGACCCATGGACGAACACACCGTGAAGCGGATCATCGACGAATTGGGCGGCGCCAAGGCCCTGATGGAGGAGATGGACGAGTATCAGGAAACCGTCCTTCGCATGAGGAAGGAGCGGCCCCGCCTGGCAGCTGACTACCCGGACAAGTGGGTGGCGATGGGAGGGGAAGGGCTTCTGGCCGCAGGTGACTCCATGGACCAGGTGCTCGGGCAGCTTGAAGCTCAGGGCGTAGACGGGGCGGACGTCGTGATCGAGTTCAGGGATACGGATCCGCCGCTGCTGCTCATTGCCAAGCCGCAAGGTAGCAACGAGGGGCTCCCATCGCCGCTCGGGCGCGATGCAATCAACCACTGGTACATGCAGTGTGACCCAACGCTCTCCAGACTCGATTGCGCCGTCCGGTACGCCGACCATACTCCGGACCCAGCCTGACCCACATGACCGGCCAACTCTTCACCCACTACTTCCTCACCGACGGCATCCGGGCCACCCCCGAGTGGCAGGCCTCGGCCGCTGACCCGCAAGCCTTCGCCGCCTTCCGGGAATCTGTCCTCCACCACTACGAAACCCTCGCCCGAGCCGCCGACCCAAACGAGGCGGTCACCGAGCAGGATCTGATCCGGCCGGCCCTGGAGCTCCTGGGGTGGGCCGACTACCTGCCGCAGCAGAGGACGGCCGGCAACGAGGACATCCCCGACCACCTGCTCTTCGGAGACCCCGGCTCCAAGGAGCGGGCCTCCGCGGAGCGCAACGCCGGCGCCCGGGCCGGGCATGCGATCGCCCTGGAGGAGAGCAAGCGCTTCGGCCTGCCCCTGGACGAGCGCGACAGGGAGGCCGGGTTCCACGCCCGCTCCCCTCACAGCCAGATCCTGCGCTACCTGGCGACGGCCGAGATCGAGTCGGAGAGCCGGCTGCGCTGGGGGGTGCTTACCAACGGCCGCGTCTGGCGGCTCTACGACTACCGCGCGCGGCCCCGGGCCAGCGGCTACTTCGAGGCCGACCTGGCGGACCTCCTCGCGCCCGGCCGCGAAGAGGACCTGCGTGTCTTCTACCTGCTCTTCCGCCGGGAGTCGTTCACGCCGCAGGAAGGCGCCGCCGAGTCGTTCCTCGAAGCGGCCCTGGCCGAGGGCCGCCGCTACGAGGAGCAGGTCGCCCAAGACCTCTCCGGCGTGGTCTTCGAGAGCGTCTTCCCGGCGCTCGTCCGGGCCCTCGCCGACGCGGCGCAGAAAGGGGGCAGCGGCGCCGGCCTGCCGGAGGTCCACAAGGCAGCCCTGATCTTCCTCTACCGCCTGCTCTTCGTGCTCTACGCCGAGGATCGGGGGCTGCTGCCGGTCAACGACTCCCGCTACGACGACTACGGCCTGCGCAAGCGGGTGCGCGACGACGTGGCCCGCAGGATGGAGGAGAGCGACACCTTCTCGGCGGCGGCCAGCAACTACTACGACCGCCTCCTCAACCTCTTCCGCATCATCGACCAGGGCGATCCGTCGATCGGCCTGCCCCCCTACAACGGCGGGCTCTTCGCCCGGGACGCCGCGCCGCTGCTGGAGACGGTCCGCCTTGCCGACGACGACATGGCGCCCGTCATCCACGACCTGAGCCACGCCAAGGACGCGTACGGGGAGCGCCGCTTCGTCAACTACCGCGACATGTCGGTGCAGCAGCTCGGCTCGATCTACGAGCGCCTCCTGGAGCGCGAGCCGGTCCGCGGCGGCGACGGCGAGATCGAGATCCGCCCCAACCCTTACGCCCGCAAGGACAGCGGCAGCTTCTACACGCCCCAGGAGCTGGTGGACCTAATCGTCGAGCGCACGCTGAAGCCGCTGGCCGAGGAGCGTCTCAAGGCTTTCGAGGAGAAGGCCGTCGCCCTCAAGAGCGACCGCCGACCGAAGGCGCAGCGGCAGGCCGAGCTGCTCAAGCTCGATCCGGCCGAAGCAGTGCTGGATCTCAAGGTGCTGGACCCGGCCATGGGCAGCGGCCACTTCCTGGTCACCGCCGTGGACTTCCTCTCCGACTACATCGCCGACCTGGTCGAGTACGTCCCCGCGGTCCCCGAGTGGGTCGACGGCGAGTACGCCTCGCCTCTGGTCGAGCGGGTAGCTGCGATCCGCGAGGAAATCCTGCGGCGGGCGAAGGAATCGGACTGGGTCCTCGACGAGGCGCAGCTCACCGACCAGGCCATCATCCGCCGCATGGTGCTCAAGCGCTGCATCTACGGCGTCGACAAGAATCCGCTCACCGTGGAACTGGCCAAGGTCTCCCTGTGGCTGCACAGCTTCACCGTGGGCGCGCCCCTCTCCTTCCTCGACCATCACCTGCGCTGCGGCGACTCGCTGGTTGGCATGCGGGTGTCGGAGGCGGTGAAGGACCTTCACCGCCTGGCCGAGATGTTCGCCCAGAGCGCGATCCAGGGCGCCGAGAACGCCACCGAGGGTATGCAGCGCATCGAGGAGATGTCCGACGCCGACGTGGCCGAGGTGCAGGAGTCGGCGGAACTGTTCAGCGGGGTGGAGAAGACGACCGCCGACCTGCGCGGCCTGCTCGACATCCTCTGCGGCTGGCGATGGCTGACGGCGGGCATGAAGAAGAAGGAGTGCGCGGCCTTCGAGGGCCCGCTGGAGGTGACTCTCGGCCGGCATCCGGCAGAGGCCTTCAAGTTGCTGGCCCGGGGGCCGGAGCATCTCGGCAGCGACCCGCCCAAGTACAAGGAGTGGTCGCGGCTCGTCGAGCGCTGGGACGAGGCCCGGGCCCTGGCCGATCGCGAGGGCTTCCTCCACTGGGAGGTGGCCTTCCCGGGGGTGTGGCGCCGGTGGCAGGAGAGCCGGCCCCAGGGAGGCTTCGACGCCGTCATCGGGAACCCGCCTTGGGACCAGATTGAGCAGCCGGAAGTAGAGTGGTTTGCCGGCCGAGACGGACAGATAGCCGGGGCTGTGACTGGAGCCGATCGAAAGGCACAGATCAAGGCAAAGAGAGAATCGGGCGACAGGCTGGCTCTGGAGTACGAAACGGTGCGGGATCGGGCTACAGCGATGCGCATGTTCGTACGTGCTTGTGGTGAGTATCCCCTCCTGAGCGAAGGGCGGATCAACCTCTACTCCCTGTTCGTAGAGCGTGCCATGGGCTTGATCAAGAAGAACGGGTTCGTCGGCCTCCTGACCCCGTCGGGCATCTACTCCGACAAGACCGCTTCCCGATTCTTCCAATCCGTCTCGACCGCAGGACGAGTGGGCGGCCTATTCGACTTTGAGAATCGCCGTCTTGGAACCGACCTGCCGCCTTTCTTCCCGGGCGTGGACTCGCGGTTCAAGTTCTGTGCCCTGGTCTTCGGCGGCGATGAACGGCGATTCGACCAGACTGCGTGTGCGTTTTTCCTGCACGACACGGGTACTCTGGCTGACGAGAACCGCTGCTTTCCATTGACGTCAGCGGACTTCGCCCGGGTAAACCCCAACTCCGGGACCGCACCCGTCTTCCGCACTCGACGGGACGCGGAGATCACCCGCCGGATCTACGAACGCCAGCCGGTGCTGGTGGACCGTTCGGGGGATGTGGAGCGCCGCGCATGGCCGGTTCGGTTCATGCAGGGACACTTCAACATGACCTCGGACTCCCACCTCTTCCAAGCGGCAGGACAGCTCGAAGCCAAGGGCTATTATCCGGTGGAGGGCAATCGCTGGAGGCGAGGGGAGGAGCTGTATCTTCCGTTGTACGAAGGCAAGATGGTGCAAGCATACGACCACCGGGCAGCAAGCATAACCACCCGTGAAGGAAACCTGTTCCGACCCGGACAGCCGAACAGGACCCTTGAAGAAGAACACCAGGACCCTGCCTTCTCACCTCGTCCCCGCTATTGGGTCAACCAGAAAGACAGTGATGTCCTCCAAAGTGTACGGTGGTCGTTGGCGTTCAAGGACATCACTGCGTCGACGAATGTCCGCACCATGATCGCAGCTGTCATTCCCAAAGTTGGATGCGGGCATACATTGCCAGTCCTTCATCCATCCGATGGCCACTACGACGCCGTGAGCGCAGCCTGTTTCCTTGCCAATCTCAACAGTTTCGCCTTCGACTACGTGGCTCGTCAGAAGGTGCAGGCGACTCACCTGACCTGGTACACAGTCGAACAGCTTCCTGTCATCCCACCCGTAGACCACGACCGCCCATTCGGCGCCACCACCGCCCGCGGCCTCGTCCGTGACCACGTCCTCCGCCTCACGTACACCGCCCACGACATGGCCCCCTTCGCCCGCGACCTCGGCCACGACGGCCCGCCCTTCCCTTGGGACGAGGAGGAACGCCGACACCTCCGCGCACGCCTCGACGCCCTCTACTTCCACCTCTACGGCCTCACCCGGGAGGACGCGGGGTACGTCCTCGACACCTTCCCCATCGTCCGCCGGGAGGACGAGGCTACCTTCGACCGCTACCGTACCAAGGAGCTGATCCTGGCCTACATGAACGCCTTGGACGCCGGGGATGCGGAGGCGAGGGTGGCGGTGTAGATGGGCAAGGTCCCGATGACAGAACAGGGAAGAGGCAGTTCCCCGACCAGCTTTTTCTGAACCATGTTCGTGATCCACCGCTAAGGGATGGATGGAGGCGTTATGAGCACAGAAGAGGACGAGAAGCTGTTCAAGAGAATCATCGTCTCGCAGTGGGATCTACAGCAGGCCGAAAGGTGCGTGACCATGATGCTAGACATCTTAGCCACCGGCAAAGAGAAGGAGAGCAAGGATTGCCTGAAAGCACTACAGACAGCTTGGACCGTAGCCTACTCGCGCCCATTCATCAAGAATTACGGGTCGGAGATAATGGACCCGATCCTGCCAGAGCTCTTCCTGGGTGATCTGTCGGAGGAGCAGCGGAAGCTGCACCGCTGGATACTCGACACAAGAAACAAGGACCAAGCCCATTCCGATGGGAGAGTAGCCGATATGACGATCCATGTCACAGAGATCCAAGGCATCAAGACAGCCATTCCCCATCTAAGAAACAGCCTTGCACCTTGGGGTCGGGAATCATTGGAACAGGCTTTGGAGATCATCCAGGCTGTCATAGCCAAGACTGGCGAGGAGCACTGTCGCATCCAGGAGACCTTCGATGCCACCCCTCGCCGGCTGCCACTGAACCCTCAACAAGGAAGGGCCAAGCCATGATCGATGCCGCTCAGACACTCTGTCTGTCGACACACCATACAATGGCTTCCGACTTCATGGCTCGACTGAAAGTACAGAGGCAGACTCTGAACCTGTTCATTGTCGAACAGCTCCCCGTCATCGCCCCCGACGGCTACGACCGCCCTTCGGCACCACCACCGCCCGCGACCTCGTCCGGGACCACGTCCTCCGCCTCACGTACACCGCCCACGACATGGCCCCCTTCGCCCGCGACCTCGGCCACGACGGCCCGCCTTCCCTTGGGACGAGGAGGAACGCCGGCACCTCTGCGCACGTCTCGACGCCCTCTACTTCCACCTATACGGCCTCACCCGGGAGGACGCGGGGTACGTCCTCGACACCTTCCCCATTGTCCGCCGGGAGGACGAGGCCGCTTTCGGCCGCTATCGCACCCGCGAGTTGGTCCTGGCCTATATGAATGCCTTGGCAGCGGGAGACGCGGAGACGAGAGTGGCGGTTTAGATAGGCAAGGTTGTCATGACGAAACAACCAAACGACGAGTTCCCCGACCAGATCTACTTCAACCATGTCCGTGATGCTCTCTGGCGTCGTCCGAGTCAAGCATCGGTGATGATCGGCAGCGGGTTCTCCCGCCATGCCAAGAAGAACCGTCCCGATGCGTCAGAAATCCCATTGTGGCGAGACTTGACGGATGCACTGGCCAAGGACCTTTCGGCCTCGCAAGACGAGCCAATGGCCGAGGCCGCTGCCTTGGAGCTTGCACAGGAATACGAGCGGGCCTTTGGCCGGGCGCGTCTCCACCAGTTCCTCATCGAGTCGGTGCGCGACGAGGATTTCAGCCCCGGTGGGTTCCACGAGAGGCTGTTGAGGTTGCCCTGGCGGGATGTGTATACGACCAACTGGGACACCCTGTTGGAGCGGTGTCCGCATGAACGGGCGTACTCCCTGGTGACTTCGGCCGATCACCTGCCACTTAGCGCGCCTCCCCGCATCGTCAAATTGCACGGGTCCTTGCCAGGGACCTTCCCTCTGATCGTCACCAAGGACGACTATGAGGACTATCCGAAGAGGTTTGCTCCCTTCGTCAACACCGTGCGGCAGGCGATGATGGAGACAGTCTTGCTGTTGGTGGGTTTCTCGGGTAAGGACCCGAACTTCCTGCAGTGGCTGAGCTGGGTTAGAGCGAACCTGCGTGAGAATGCGCCAAGGATCTACTTGGCCGGCTGGCAGGATCTGGAGGAGTCTTCCCGGCGGGAGTTGATCAGGGAAAGCGTCCTCCCGATCAATCTTCGCCAGCACCCCAAAGCTGCGGACTGGCCCGAGCCTCTACGGCACGCGAAGGCATTGGAGTGGGTCCTCCTGTCCTTGGAGCATGGCCAGCCCTATCCACCGGAGGACTGGCCGAGTCATGATGGGCCCAAGCGTCCTGGTGTGCCGAAGGACCTCAAGCCTGTTCACTGGGTTCGGGTCAGGCACCCGAAGGAGGAGCCATGGGAGAAGCCGCAGGGAGAGCCACACGAACCTGCCTATCTGGAGGAAGTCAGAGCCCTCCTGCCTGTCTGGAGTGACAATCGGAAGTGCTATCCATCCTGGCTGGTTATGCCCTCCGACGCGGCGCATGAGATTCGCGAAAAGACGGACCACTGGCAGCCGATATTCCTCCCTGCGTTGCCGCACCTTGCCGACGGTGCCGAGCGTCTTGGTGCTCTTAATGAGCTGGTATGGCGGCGTGAGGTGGTGCTCGATCCGCTATTTGGGGAGCTTGAGGAGGCAGTGGCTGGTGCCCTTGAGGAGATCGACTGCGGACGCCGACTGGTTGGCGGCGAGGAACCGCGGGATCTGGATTGGGGCCGTGTTCGGCGGCAGTGGCGGACGCTGGCAGCGGCACTCGTAACGGAGGCCCGATTCAACTTCGACTGGGAGAAGTTCAAGCATTGGATCGAGCAACTGGTACCGTTCATGGAGGAAGACGACGATCTCTTCGATCGAGTACAGCATGAGAGATGTCTGTGGGAGTTGAATCAGCAGGACTTTGAGCAGCTTGACTGCCAGGTAAAGAACTGGGAACCGAGAGGCTCGGACCCCGCTTGGCTGTTGAGGAAAGCGGCACTGTTGGCAGAGCTGGGCCGTAACGAGGAAGCAAAGGGAATCGCGCTCGGCGTACTGGAGACGGTGCGAAGGTGGCCTGACGGTCCGGCGAGTTTGGCCGGGGTCTCAAGGGAGGCATGGGCCCTCAGGCTCGCTCACGTGACAGACGATGACCATGAGAGCGCTGGCTCCAGAGTGCGCGAGTTGGAGTCCAGGTTCCGGGAGCTGGCGCAGTGTGGATGCGACCCGACAGATGAGTTGCGGGCTCACGAGCGGGCAGTCGTGGGCAGCCCTCCGATCGAGAAGCGAAGGCCGTTCGACCTCGGCATGGCAACGGGCGAGGGTTTGAGTTTCAGCAATGTGGCCAACTACCGGGCTCTTGCGGCCCTGCGCGCGATCCGGTTCGTCGAGGTAGTCGGATCGCCGAGTGCCTTCAGCAGTGACCTCCTCGGCCATGCGGCAGAGGCTCTCCGGCCCTACCGCCCGGAATGGTCCTCCGCACTTGCAGTGCGCTGCGCAGACGGAGATGCTGACCGGCGGTTCTCGAGTACTCTGTCGCGCTGGCGGATTGCATTTCTGGCGCCGGAGTTGACCCGGTCTTTGGCGGAGTCCCAGCGCCGTACGATCGAGTTTGCACTCGAGCAAGTGGGGCGCTCCACAAGTGCGGTCCAAACGTGGTGGCTCTGGAGCCAGCGCCTGGAGGCGGCGATGGAGGCGTTGTCCCGGTTTGTACTACGCTTGAAACCTGAGGAAGTAGAGGAAGTGCTGCTGTTGGCGCGGCGCCTCTATGGCGATGCCCGGATTCACCCGCGAATCCAGTACTTCCAGGCCCTGGGGCACCTCCTGCGCAGGTCATCTGAAGCGCTACCCCGTTCTCACCAGGCGCAACATGCACTGGAGCTTCTCCGCCTGCCCATCGCGGGAGTCGACGGATTTGGCGGCGACAGCGCAGACAACTACGAGGATCCCGGCTACATCATCACCAACGCCGGGAGTTCCGCACGGGACTGCCCGGCCCCCGTCCGGTCCGAGGCCAATGAGAGTGCCTGGGTGGAAGTTGTCCGCCTCGTCGACAGAGGGCTGAGGACCGGGGGGCCGGCGCGAAAGCGGGCGGCGGTCAGGCTGGTCCTTCTGTCGCGATGGAAGAAGTTGACGCCAGACGAGAGGCAGCGGCTTGCCGGCTCGCTGTGGGGATTCGGTTTGGATGACTATGGTCTGCCGAGGGACGCGGATCTGCACCCGTGGGTGTTTCTGGAACTACCCCAGCCGGAGCCGGACCTTGCGGAGAGTCGGCTCCGCGCCGCATGGGTTCGATCCGCGAGCTGGGAGGACGAGAGCGGGGAGTCGCTGGAGAAGGTCCTGGCCGACGCGGGGGCAGCTTTGGAGCGTCTCCCTGAGTACGGAAACAAGATCGAGCTCACGAGTGCCGAGAGGGTATCTCTCCAAGGGGCGCTCGAACGCTGGGCAGAGATGGGACCCCCGAACATCCGCCCATGGGAGCGGCAGGAGGTGGCTGCTTGGCGGCGAAACCTGAGGACCATATCGACCCTGCTGCTCGAACTTGAGGTGAGCCGCGGCACGGCGACGGTATTGCTCGCCACGGTGGAGAAGCTAGCCACCGGAAGGAGGCCCGCGTACGAGTTGCTGCCCGGCATCGTGAAGTCCGACACGGCACTGGGGGACTCGGCCGCCGCGCTGCTGAGGGTTGGGCTCGGCGGTTCGACGCCTGAGCAACGTGTACAAGGATTGAGCGCGTGCGGAGGTCTGTCTCAGTGGCTTCGAGCCTCTGCATTGGAAGATTGCGGTCTACCAGGGCCGCCTGCCGCTTTGGTGTTCGAAGTCGGCGCGATTATCGCCGCCCACAGGTGGTTGCTCCTCTCCCCTGCTCTTGAGATCGCCGCTTGGGTGTTCGAAGAAGGAACCGTGGAGCACCGCAGGCTGTTGCAGTCGCCCGTACTTTCCGGCCTCGAGTTTCTGCGGCGGGCCCTTGTCTTTCGGGAGGTTTCTCCTCATCCCTACGTCGTCGAGCAGCCCCAGGTCAGCGAAGACGAGGTGGACGTGCCTTGGCTCCGCTGGCGCTGCGTGCAATTGGCAAAGGCCATGGACTCCGCCGGCTTCGGAGAGGAGGCGGCTGTGACGGGGTGGCTGGAGGACGCCGAGAACGACCCCTTGCCAGAATTGCGGTTCGCGGTGGAAGACTGGCACGACCGGCGGGTCTCGGAGAGCGGTCCTGACGCAGAGTAACGGTACGGCTCGACTGACTCCACCTTCTGGAGCAAGCAGTTGCGGTAGGGTAACGCAGGTGTCAGGGTAGTTTGCCACCGGCAACACTCGGTGCGATCAGGGAACGTTCTCGACACCTTCACCATCGTCCGCCGGGAGGACGAGGCCGCCTTCGGCCGTTACCCCCGGGAGCTGATCTCCGGCCTACAAGAATGCTTTGGCCGGCAGAAGATGCGACACGGTGGTGGCGGCGCAGGCCAGCCCTTGACAGGGCCCCGGCCTCGCGAGACGTTAGGCCCCGGACCCGGCTACCATGGACAAGGAGAGGGATGAATGCACTTGAAGGCGGTGGCGCAGACGGCCAGGAACTACGTTGCCGATCTCTTTTCCGACGAAGGGATCATCAACGTCGGGTTGGAAGAGATCGAATTCGATGAGCCTGGAGAAAGGTGGATTGTAACCGTCGGGTTCTCTCGCCCATGGGATCAGAAGAACCGCCTCACGGCGGCTCTGGAGCTTCCGGAGCGCTCCTACAAGGTCCTTCACATCGCGGACAACGACGGCCGTGTGCTGTCTCTCAAGGACCGCTTGCTGAGCCACCGGAACTGATCCATGCCCCCGTCCGGCTACTTTGTCGACGCCAGTCTTCTCGTACTTCTGGTGGTAGGCAGTCTGGACCGGGATCTCATTGCGAAGCACCGCCGGCTCCGGGCCTATTCGTCGGATGATTACGAGATTCTGATCAAGCTGCTCGATCCGGTTGAACGGGTTCTTGTCACGCCGAATACGCTCACCGAGACCTCAAACCTCCTTGCTCAGCACCCAGAGCCGGAGCGGTCGCGATTCTTCGAGAGGCTCCGGTTCATCATCGGGGAAGCCAGGGAGGTGGTGGTTGCCAGTGTCATCGCATCAGACAACAGCGCATTCGACCGGTTGGGGCTGACCGACGCGGCTCTCCTCGAAGCGATCACGCCGGACACTCCGCTGGTAACCGTGGATCTCGATCTCTACCTGCAGGCCAACGCGAGCGGGCAGGAAGTCGCCCTCAACTTCACGCATTTCCGGAACCTGTAGGAAGCCGACAGTGTCCCGGGAGACGGCGGCGCCCGGTTGAACAGGACACCTCACCGACAGAGTGCCCTTGAGGGCGCACCCACGGATAGCGCGCCGCTGGGTGGTGGGCTCGGGGTCGCTTCCTGAAACCGCTTGACTAAGTCCAGGATCGCTGCTACTCGACCAGGATCCATGCACTCCTGGACGCCCCAAAGGAGGCGAGACCAACCACCGATGGATTCGAGCAAGGCATACACGGCGGCGATGAGAATCCTCCGCCAAGTGATCCTGTCCGCCCTGGCCCTGGCCGGCTGCGGCTCGGAACCCGGCCGCCCCAGCGGCCCCGAGCCCGGTCCCGGCGGCACCCCGGGGGGCATGACCGCCCTGGTCTTTGCGGACTCGGCGCTGGCGGCGGCGGTGGAGGAAGCGGCGGCCGAGACCGGTGACGCGGCCGGGCTGGTCTCACTGACGGCCAAGGAGCGGGGGATCGCCGACCTGGGCGGCATCGAGCAGCTGACGCGCCTGGAGGTCCTGGACCTGTTCGGCAACGAGATCCGCGACCTGTCGCCGCTGGCGGAACTGCAGCGGCTGCGTTACCTCGACCTGGGGAGCAACCGGGTCGAGGAGGTGTCGGCCCTGGGGTCGCTGAAGAGACTGCAGGTCCTCCTGCTCGCCGACAACGAGGTGACGGACGTGTCAGCCCTCGCCGGCCTCGACAGCCTGCAGAGCCTGGACCTGAGCCGCAACCCGCTGGGTGCGGGGGCCGAGGCCGACATTGCCGCTCTGCGGGAGCGCGGCGTGACCGTGGAGCTCGGGGCGCCGGAGGGGACGGAAGGGACGGGCGAGACGGGTGAGGGAGGGCCCCCGGTCATCGTGGGAGACCTGCCCATCGTCTTCGTCTCCTCCCGGGGAACGGGCCTGCGCCCGGACTTGGAGATCTATTCCCTCGACCCGGAGACCGGCGAGGTCGTGAACCTGGCCGCGGGCCTGGCCGAGGCGCCCCTCGCCGAACCGGACAGCGTCTCCCTGCAACGCCGGCGCCATGGCCAGGATCCGGCCCAGTCCCCCGATGGAATGTGGATCGCCTTCACCTCGGGACGGGACGGCAACCTGGAGATCTACGTCATGGCCGCCGACGGCAGCGCGCCGAGGAACCTCACCCGCCACGAGGCCCGGGACAGGAAGCCCGCCTGGTCGCCCGACGGGCGGCGGATCGCCTTCGTCTCCAACCGCCAGGGGGAATCGGAGCAGGGCCTGGGCCCGACCAATGACATCTTCGTCATGAACGCGGACGGCAGCGGCGTGGAGCAGTTGACCTCAAGTCGGCGGCCCGTCTTCGCCGGCGACCCGGCGTGGTCGCCGGACGGTTCGTCTCTCGCTTTCCAGATGGTTGACGGCGAGGGCGTCTCCGAGATCTACGTACTGGAGCTGTCCACCGGCGCGTTCTGGCCGGTCACGGACCACGGCGGTGTGTTGTGGGGGCCTTCGTGGTCACCCGACGGCCACTGGATCGCCTGCATCGAGACCATCGACTCCCAGGAGAGTCACGTGTGGAGGATCTCCGCCGACGGCGGCGAGTCCCGCCGGCTGACCTCCGGCCAGTTCTGGCGGGCCACCCCCACCTGGTCTCCCAACGGCGCCCGCATCGTCTTCGCCCGGGAGGAACGGCCCGGCGGGAGTTCCTCCGACCTCTACGCCATCCCGGCCGACGGGGGGGCCGGCGAGCAGCTCACCGACGATCCGGCCGTGGACGAGCACCCGTCCTGGGCGCCCTTCTAGGCGGCGGGCAATATCAGGGGGCGAAGGCCCGGCTCCCTTTGCGGTCCCCGGCATCGATGCGGTCGAGCTTCTCGCTCAGGGCGATCATCACCTCCTGCGTCTCCGTCACGCGCGACTCCAGGGCGGCGAGGCGGTCTCCGAAGCCCGGGGAGCCCGACGCGGAGAGCCGGCGGGCGAGGTAGACGGCCACGCCTCCGACGGCCAGACCCAGGAGGCCGACGCCGAGCACCATCAGCCAGTCGTTCTCCTCAGCCACAGGATCGGTCCGGCGCGGGACCTCCCCGTAGCGCAGGACGAACGGGCCGGCCTCGGTCCCCGGGTAAGCCCGGGCGCGAGCGGTCTGGTTCAGCACTCGGTCCAACCCGGATGAGTGGGGGCGCCCCGCGGCTCTCTCGATCGTCGAGATCCACTGCTCCGGGTGGTCGCTGAGCCAGCGATCCAGGTAGGCCTTCAAGGCCCCCGCGTCGAACCCCGCCGACCAGTCCTCCGGCGCCAGCACGAGCCGCCCGACCCGCCCGTCCCCCATCATCTTCAGCGTCACCGGGGGTCCCCAGGGGACCCAGGAAGCCATCGAGACCCCGTGCAGGGGCGAGGGCCTCGGGCCGCGGAAATCCGCCGGTAGCCCATCGCCGTCGACGACGACCACGTCGAACCCGATCGCCATGCCGCCTTCCAGGCGGACCGGCCTGGAAGGAAGGGGGTGCATCACCGAGGGACCGCTCCGCGGATAGATCGGCTCCGAGGACCGCACCTGCAGGCTCCACTCGTAGGTGGTGAGGTCGCCCCGGCGCTGCCAGGCCCCGAGCGATCTCCGGTCGCTCCGGAGGTTGCGGTGGACGCCTCTCCTGTCGAAGGACGGGTAGGTCTCGTATCCCGGCACCAGGGCGTACTGGATCGTAGGGCGTTCCTCCTCCTGCAGCGCCGAGACGTAGATCTCGCAGGCGTCCGTCCGGTGCATGGCGCCTGTCGGATAGAGCACGTCGTCGCGCACCTCCACGGCCACGTGCAGCAGCTGCTCCCCGGGATCGTACCCGACCCGGAAGGAGGGGCTGAGGTCCTCGCTGGTGTCGAGGTCCGTCAGCTCGGTGTCGGTGTCGCCGTAGGCTCCGAACTCGTTCCGGATCGGCAGGGCCGGCAGGTCGCGGGGCCAATCGGAGAGATCACCGTCCACGGTGATGCCCGTGACGGGCAGGGCCAGGGCCAGGTGGTCGGGCAACTCGGTCCCCGCGGAGAGGGGCGGACCGGCGGCGGTCAGCCACGCCAGGGCGAGGGCGAGGGAGAAGGGGAGGGGACGGGGTCTGGGCATGGTTGCTCTCCGGGCGGTCACTTGGGCGGTCCGCAGCGGACCCGATCCAACTGGGCTGCCAATACCTATCCTGCAATCCTGCAGGTCAGTCAAGTGCTGATCGCCGGTCCATTGCCCTGGGCGAAGCGGCCCGAGGGACCGCGCAGGGCCGGCCGCCACCGCCTGCGCCGGGACGGCCGCGAGCGGGGCCGGCCGCTGCCAGCGGCGTATACTTGCAACCGGCTCGCGTCGGCCGACTCCGTGCAGACGCGGATTCAAAGGACCCAGGTGATGAAGAAGCTCATACTCGCTCTCGTGCTGTTGCCGGCGGGCCTCTGCCACGCCTCCCCGTCTCCCTCCGACAGCCTGCACTCCTGCCTCTTCCTCGAGCCCGAAGAGTATCCGCCGGTCAGTCGAGCCGCCGGCAAGCGGCTGGCGGACCTCGACGCCGGCGAGCCTCGCACCATTCGGATGTTCTACTTCCTGCCCAACGACCGCCCCTTCCGCGGGGAGGTGGTGCAGCGGATCAAGGACGAGATGCTCCGCATCCAGGCCTGGTTCGGCGATCAGATGGAAGGGCACGGGTACGGGAACAAGACCTTCCGCCTCGAGACCGATGACCAGGGGGATCCGGTCGTTCATCGCGTGGATGGGCGGCATCCGGACAGTCACTATCTCGACGGCACCTGGGCTTGCGTCAAGGAGATAGGGGAGGCCTTCGACCTGTCCAGGAATATCGTCGTGGTGGTGATCGACAACAGCACCAGCCGGATCAACCTGAGCTTGCTCGGATCGGCGAACTGGAGCTCGAAACAGAGCGGCATCGCCATGGTAGGAGGGGAATTCCCCTGGTCGACCCTGACCCATGAACTGACCCACACCTTCGGTATGGGACACGACTTTCGCCATGGCTCGTACATCCTGTCCTATGGAGCCTCGAGGAGCGCTCTGTCAGCGTGCAGCGCCGGAGTCCTGGCTGCCCACCCATACTTCAATCCCGACGTTGGCGTCGAGTGGGCAGAGGGGCCGGCCATCGAGATCCTCTCGGGCACTACCTATCCGGAGGGGGCGGAGAGCGTCCCCATTCGGCTCCGGGTCAGCGATGCCCATGGGCTTCAGCAAGTGCGCGTGCGAGTCCCCTCGAGGCCGACGCACGATCCCAGGATCAGTGGGGTGGAACTGAAGACATGCCGCGCCATGGTGGGAGAAACAGAGGCCGTCGTCGAAATCGACTACGACGGCGTGGTCCCTTCGGGAGCCGCCTGGGGCTTCTCGGACCTTTCCGACCCCAAGGTGCATCCGATCTTCATCACCGTGGTGGACAAGGACGGAAACAGGGCCGGCACTCGCTTCGACCTGTGGGAACTGTCCCGGCAGCATCTGGCCACCCTCGAGCTCGGGGAAGAGGCCCATGCCGTGGCCTTCGCGGGCGGTGGCACGCTGGTCTCCGGGTCGGCAGAGGGGGTGGAGCTGTGGGACCTGGAGACGCAGAGAGGTACGACGACTTCGCTGTCCGCCGGCGTCACCGCGGTGGCCGTATCTCCGGACGGCGCCACGCTGGCCTCGGGATCCGCCAACGGCCAGGTGCAGCTCCTTGATCTGAAGGGTGACCGGGTGGTGGCCACGCTCCCAGGGCACACGCAGGCGGTCCGCTCCCTGGCCTTCTCGCATGACGGCACCGTCCTCGCGTCCGGGGGGGAGGACGGGGTCCGGCTGTGGGACACGGAGGCGCGTGCCAGCACCGCGACCCTGCCTGGTGCCGTCACGTCCGTGGCCTTCTCGCCCGACGGCGCGACTCTTGCCTCCGGCTCAGGAGACGGTCTCCGCCTCCTGGACGTGGAGACGGAGGCGGAGATGGCGACGTACCGGCACGGAAGCGGCGGTTGGGGGCCCGGCGTCAACAGCGTGGCGTTCTCACCGGACGGCACCCTGGTTGCCTCCGGGGGGGACGATACCACCGTGCGGCTGTGGGAGGTGGCGACGGGCGACAACCTCGCCGTCCTGGATGGGCATGACCGGCCGGTGCGGTCAGTGGCCTTCTCTGTGAACGGCACGATCCTCGCCTCCGGTGACGCGGGTCTGACCGTGCGCCTGTGGGACCCGGTGAGTGGCCAGCGGCTCGCCGATCTGCGGGGTGAGGGCAAGGAGATCAACGCCGTCGACTTCTCGCCCGACGGCACGACGCTCGCCGCGGGAACCGAGGACGGCAGGATCGGCCTGTGGGACGTATCGGAGTGGGCCCAGCCCCGGCCTCGAAGACTGGTGCTGGTCTCGGGGGACGGTCAGCAGGGGGCCATCGGTGAGCCGCTGGCCGATCCGCTGGTGGTGGAGGTGAGGGATCAGTACGGCAACCCCCTGCCGGGCGTTGAGGTTGCCTTCTCGGTCGTCCAGGGGGATGGCAGGGTCGGCGGGCAGTTCACGGTGGAGCGGACGACGAGCGACGCCAGTGGCCGGGCCGAGGCCCTCCTGACCCTGGGACCGATACAGGGGACGAACGCCGTGGAGGTGACGGTGGAGGGGATCGAGGCCCTGTCCTTCAGTTCGGCGGGGGTCGGGGAGCCGGGAGGTCCGCGTCCCGGTGGGGACTTCCGCACTTGGCATCTGCCCGATGCCTCGACCGTCCGTCTGGGCAAGGGCCTGACCGAGGCGACCGCCTTTCTCCGGAATGGGGAGGTGCTCGCCGTGGGGACGAATGTGGGCATCTGGCTCTACGATGTGGCGACGTCCCGGGAGATCGCTCTTCTCCCCACACGCCGAATATGGGACATGGCCGTTTCGCGCGATGGGCGAATCCTCGCGTCCTGTGGGGCCTACAAGGACAAGATCAGGCTCTGGGAAGTGGCCACGGGAGAGGAGATCACCACCGTTGACCAAGCGGCCAGGGCCGTGGCCCTTTCGCCTGACGGCCGGACCGTGGCTTCCTCATCGGGTTCCGGGCTCGAGCTGTGGGACGTGGAGACGGGAAGCCAGGTGGCGGCCATGTCGGGGAGAGGCACAGAAGGCATTGAGGCCCTGGCTTTCTCCCCCGACGGCAGGCTGCTGGCGGCCGGGGAATCCTGGTCCGGTACCTCGGTCCACTTGTGGGATGTGGAGACAGCTGCAAGGACCGCGACCTTGGAGGGCCACAGGGACAGGGTCAATTCGCTTGCCTTTTCGCCCGACGGAAGGACCCTGGCCTCCGCGTCCCACGATCACACGGTCAAGCTCTGGGACGTGGACAGCGCATCCATCGTCACCACCTTCGAGGGACATGAGAGTTGGATCTTCTCCGTGGACTTCTCTCCCGATGGGACCCGCCTTGCGTCTGCATCGAAGTACATCAAGCTGTGGGACATCGACACGGGCCAGGCTACCACGTTCTCC
This sequence comes from Candidatus Latescibacterota bacterium, assembly GCA_964291625.2. Taxonomy (GTDB): domain Bacteria; phylum Latescibacterota; class UBA2968; order UBA8231; family UBA8231; genus UBA8231. The sequence goes on from OZ220089.1 coordinate 3,960,448, forward strand.
CTCGGGGACGATTTCTCAGTCTTGAGAGGCTCTGTTGTCTTTTCCCCCGATGGGCGGAGGTTAGCTGCCGGATCAGCCGACGGAGCCACGCTCCTGGAGGTGGCCACGGGAAATGCGGTCAGCCTCGCGACGGGCCATACCAGCGGGTCACGCTCCGTGGCGTTGTCGCCCGATGGAACGATGCTCGCTGCGGCAGCGAGGCATGCCGAGATCCAGCTGTGGGACGTGGACACAGGGAGCGTGACCGCCATCCTCCGGGGGCATACGATCCGGGTGAATTCCGTGCACTTCTCTCCCGATGGGGCCACGCTGGCCTCCAGCGGCTCCGATCTGACGATCAAGCTGTGGGACGTGGCCACGGGCGCCGAAGTCGCCACTCTCGAGGCGACGGGTTCCGAGTGGGTCAGCGTTGCGGCTTTCTCCCAGGATGGCACGATGATCGCGTCGGGCCATGGCAATGGCACGGCCCGGGTCTGGGACCTGGCGACCGGGGAGCCTGTCGCCACCCTCGAGGGGGCCCATGCCGGGGCGATCTCAATGGTGGCTCTTTCTCCCGACGGGTCGAGGTTGGCCACCGTAGGCCTCGATGGCAGGTTCAGGTTGTGGGATCTGGCATCGCACACCAGCCTCATCGAGGAGAGGTTCGGGAATGAGGTCTACGTCCACTTCGACACCGCTGGCAAAGCGCTGGTCTACGGAGCGGACTTCAGCAGTAGGCAGAGGTCCTCGATATGGGAAATTCCGGCCGGAGGGGACGTGGCCACCCTGGTCGTGGAGTACCCGGAACCAGCCGCTCCCGCGGTCTTTTCCCCCGATGGGTCGATCTTCATTGTCGGAACCCATACCCAAGATGGAAGCCTGGTGAATGTCGATGCCCTGGAGGTGCGGGACGTTGCGACGGCCGGCCTGATCGCCGCCGTCGAAGCGCACGGAGACAACGTCCGGACTCTGGCCGTCTCGAGCGATGGATCGACCTTCGCTTCCGGGTCCTGGGACGGCACGATCCTGGTCTGGGATCTTGGTCGTCTGCTGCCCCACCCGCGGAGCCTGACGGGACTGTCCGGGGCCGACCAGGACGGCCTGCCGAACGCCGCCCTGGGCCAGCCCTTCGTCATCGAGGTGCGGGACCAGCACGGAGGTCCCCTCGAAGGCGCCACCGTCACCTTCGCGGTCACCGGCGGCGGGGGGACCCTCTCGGTGGAGACCGCCACGACCGACGAACGCGGCCAGGCGGCCACCACCCTGACCCTGGGCCTGGCACCCGGACCGAACACCATCGAGGTCACCGCGGGCGACCTGGAGCCGGTGATCTTCACCGCCCTCACCCGGGCGGTCCCCACGACGCTGAGCATCGTCGGCGGCGATGCCCAGCAGGGGCCGAGCGGCTCCCCCCTGGCCGAGCCTCTCGTCGTCTCTCTGCTCGACCAGGTCGGCTCGCCGATGGCCGGGGCGGCAATCACCTTCGCGGTCATCGCCGGTGAGGGCACCCTCTCGGTGACCCGGGCCACCACCGACGCCCAGGGCCGGGCGGCCGCCACCCTGACCCTGGGGCGCATGCCGGGGGCCCACAGCGTCGTGGTGAGTGCGGCCGGGCTGGCGCCGGTGACCTTCACCGCTCTCGGACTGGCTGTTCCCGAGACTCTGGCGAAACTCTCAGGCGACGAGCAGGCGGCCGAGCCGGGGGCGGAACTGGCCGAGCCCCTGGTGGTCTCGGTGCGGGACCAGAACGGGGCGGCCTATCCCGGGGCCGTGGTCACCTTCACCCTCACCGGTGACGGCGGGACCCTGTCGGCCGTCACCGACACCACCGACGCCGAGGGCCGGGCCGCCACCACCCTGACCCTGGGAGAGGAGTACGGGACCTACACCGTCGTCGCCACGGTGGCGGATCTCGAGCCGCTCACCTTCACCGTCAACGCCAGGGCCACCCCCGACTTCGACGGCGACGGCGAGGTCGGCTTCGGCGACTTCTTCGTCTTCGCCGAGGCCTTCGGCGGCAGCGACCCCCGCTTCGACCTGGACGGCAGCGGCACCGTCGACTTCAACGACTTCTTCCTCTTCGCCGAGCACTTCGGTCAGCGGGCGCGGGCCAAACTGGTGGCGATGGCCCGGGAGCTGATCGGCCTGCCCGACGGCCCGCAACTGCGGCAGAACGCGCCCAACCCGTTCAACAGCGGGACCGTCATCTCCTGGTTCCAGCTGCAGCCGGGGGCGGTGCGGCTGGAGGTGTTCGCGGTGACGGGCCAGCGGGTGGCGGTGCTGCACGAGGGTCCGCGGAAGGCGGGCCTGCACCGCCTGCGCTGGGACGGGCGCGACGACCGGGGGCGAGCGCTGGGCAGCGGGGTCTACGTGTACCGGCTGGTGACGGCCGAGGCCGTGCAGACGCGCAAGCTCACCCTGCTGCGCTGAGCGAGCGCCGGGGACGCACCGCAAGAGCCACCCCCCCGTCGGCGGGAATCCCCCGGCCGCCACGCGGATTCCCCATATTCAGGTAGAACCCGCAGGGGCCTCCGCCCGCCGGAGGCCCGGGGAGCCTGACCCGTGAGCGAGAATCACCACGACTACGACCTCGTCTGCATCGGCAGCGGGCCCGCCGGCCAGCGCGCCGCCATCCAGGCGGCCAAGCTGGGCAAGCGAGTGGCCGTCGTCGAGAAGCAGCAGATCGTCGGGGGGGTCTGCATCGAGAGCGGCACGATCCCCTCCAAGACGTTCCGCGAGGCGGTACAGCGCGGCTACTCCCGCCCCGGGCTGGAGGCGCACGAGCAGTTCCGGCCCCGGGAGCGGCCGACCATGCAGCAGCTCGTGGGGCACGTGGAGCGCGTCATCGAGCGCGAGCTGTCCGTGGTCCAGGAGAACCTGTCGCGCAACGACGTCGAGGTCATCCGCGGGCGCGCCTCCTTCGTCGACGCCCACACCGTACTCGTGGAGGGCCTGCAGGGCCGGCGCCGGCTGTCGGTGGACAAGGTGCTGGTCGCCGTGGGCACCCGCGCCAGCGATCCGCCCAGCCTGCCCCCGGACGGCAAGACGATCCTGACCTCGGACCACGTCCTCGACATCGACAACCTGCCGCGCAACCTCGCCGTGGTCGGCGCCGGCGTGGTCGGCATCGAGTACGCCTCGATGTTCGCCGCCCTGGGGGTGCAGGTGACGATCATCGACCGCCGCCCCCGCCCCCTGGAGTTCATCGACCACGAGATCGTCGACGAGCTGATCCACCAGCTGCGCAAGGCGGACGTCACCTTCCGCTGCGGCGAGGCGGTGGAGCACCTGGAGGTGGTGGAGGTGCCCCAGCCCAAGGGCCTGATCCAGCTCGAGTCGGGCAAGAACATCGTCGCCGACGCGGTCCTGTTCTCGGCCGGCCGCATCGGCGCCACCGACGAGCTCGGCCTCGAGGCCGTGGGGCTGCAGGCCGACGAGCGCGGGCGCCTGGTCGTCGACGACCACTACCGCACGGCGGCCGAGAACATCTACGCCGCCGGCGACGTCATCGGCTTTCCCGCCCTGGCCTCCACCTCCAGCGAGCAGGGGCGCCTGGCCGCCTGCCACATGTTCGGCGTCGAGGCCCAGCCCATGGGCCGCCACTACCCGATCGGCCTCTACGCCATCCCGGAGATCTCCATGGTGGGGGATACCGAGGAGGAGCTCACCCGCAACCGCGTGCCCTACGAGACCGGCATCGCCCACTACAAGGAGATCGCCCGCGGCCAGATCCTCGGCGACGACTCGGGGATGGTGAAGCTGATCTTCCACCGGGAGGACGGGCGCCTGCTGGGGGCCCACTGCATCGGCTCGGGCGCCACCGAGCTGGTCCACGTGGGGCAGGCCGTCCTGGGGCTGGGCGGCGGCCTCGACTACTTCATCCGCACCGTCTTCAACTACCCCACCCTGGCCGAGGCCTACAAGGTGGCCGCCTTCAACGCCGCCAACAAGCTCGCCCTCGTGCGCAGCGCCATCATGACCCAGGAGACGGCCACGGCCGTCGACGCCTGAGGCCGCCGGCCGGCAGCTGCAAGGCCCGAGGAGGCTTCCCATGACCTTGTCCTGGCCCCGCGCAACGTCCGCGGCCGCCGCCCTGCTTCTGGCCGCCTGCTCGTCTCCCAGCGACTCGCCCTCCGGCGCCGCCTGCGGCGAGGGCCGGGAGCTCCAGGCGGGGTTCTACGCCTACTTCGAGCCGGTCAGCTACAGCGCCGACGCGGATCCCGGCACGGACGGGTTCGACGAGCATCTCGGGTACGAAGCGGACCTGCTGACCGCCCTCGCCTCCATGGACGGCGCCGGCCTCTCCTTCGCCCGCCGCGGCATCGCCGACTGGTCCGACATCTGGCTGCGGGCGGCCGGGCCGGAGTTCGACCTCGTGGGCGGCGGCATCACCATCCTCGACTCCCGCACCCGCGATGCCTCCGGCGAGCGGGTGGTGACCTTCACCTCCGGGCACATCCTCTTCCGCCAGTCGCTGCTGGTCCGGGCCGCCGACGCCGGGCGCCTGGCCAGCCACGCCGACCTGACCAGCGCCGACCGGGTGGGGGTGCTGCGGCTCACCACCGGCGAGTTCCGCCTGCTGGAGCTGACCGGCCTCGTCGATGCCCGGGGCGTCCTCGCCGCGGGCACCCGCGTCGCGACGGAGGACGGCGAGATCCTGGCCGACGGCACCGACGCGCACACCATCACCCCGGCCGGCGCCTCGGACCACCTCGCCGGCCGGCTGCGGCTGGTGCCGCCCGCCGCCGACATGCCGCAGGTGATCTACCTCGACGGTCCGGACGGGGGGGAGGCCCGGGAGCAGGACCTGCTCGAGGCGCTGCGGACCGGCGAGATCGACGCCATCGCCCGGGGCGAGATCGGCAACCGCGACGCCGGTTTCGCCTCCGGCGGCGAGTTCGTCGTCACGGCCCTCGACGAGGCCGTCGAGCGGGGAGGGTTCGCGCTGGCCGTGGAGGACGCGGAGCTGGCGGCCTGCATCGACGACAAGATCAGCTATCTGACCGACGATCTGCGGATCGGCTACGGAGACTGGCGCGCCGATCCGGCGGTCTTCCTCAAGCGCGCGGCGCAGTGGAGCCCCTGAGTTAAATGAGGTAATGCGCGAGCAGATTTGGAATCCAATTCCACACTTGCCGCATGAACCACGCGATCAAGTGTGCAAATTTGGAATCTGACTCCTGATTTGCTTGCGGATCCCTCTACCGCCTGCTCGTGCACCGGGGCGAGGTGCCGCGCCTCCACTTCTGGCGCACCGCCGGCGGCCACGAGGTGGACTTCCTCCTCGAAGACGGCGGGCAGCTCATCCCCGTCGAGGCGAAGCTCACGGCCGCGCCCCGGCCGGAGCACGCCCGGGGGATCGAACGCTTCCAGGCCCTCTTCGGCGACCGCGCGGGGCACGGCCTGCTGGTCTGCCTCTGCCGCGAGCGCTTCCGCCTGACCTCGTCGGTGGACGCGGTGCCGCTCGGCGCCTTCTGACGGCGCCCCCCGGCCGGTGGAGTCATGCCCCCGGCATCGCCGTCACCGGGTGGCTGCTCACCATGGTGGGGGCCGGGGATCCGGGCTCTCTCAGACGGGGCGGCAAGCGGCAGAGGGCCTGGCGGACGGCCGGCCCTTCGGCAGATCCTGGGGCACCCCCCGGTCGTCGAATCGGAAGCCCACCTTCCCAGGTAACACTTCGCACCGACTCAGGTGTTCAATGTGCACACGGCCAGGGGGCAGATGAACCTGGATGAGCTCTACCGCCGTTACGGGCCGATGGTCATTCGGCGCTGCCGGCAGATCCTGCGCGACGAGGAGGAGGGGCGCGACGCCGCGCAGGACGTCTTCGTGCAGTTGCTGCTGAAGCGGGACCGCCTGCGGGGCGACGCACCCTCCAGCCTGCTCTACCGCATGGCCACCAATCTCTGCCTCAACCGCATCCGCGACGCCGGGCGGAGGAACACCACCCCCGACTCGGCGCTCGTGGAGCAGATCGCCGCCTGGGACGAGACCGAGGGCCGGACCGAGGCGCGGGACCTGCTCGCCAGGCTCTTCGGCCGCGAGCGCGAGTCGACGCGAACCATGGCCTTCCTTCACTACGTCGACGGCATGACCCTGGAGGAGGTTGCGGGGGAAGTGGGACTGTCGGTCTCCGGCGTGCGCAAGCGGCTGCGCGGCCTGAGAGCGTCGCTGCGGGAACTGGAGGAGCGATGAACGAGCGAGAAGAGCGGACCGTGAGCGACTACCAGCTGGAGCGCTACCTGCTGCGCGAGGCCCCCGCCCCCGAGTTGGCGGACCTCGACCGGCGGGTGGCCGGAGACCCGGTGCTCGCCGAGCGGGTGGCAGACCTCCGGCGATCCAACGAGGAACTGCTGCAGCGCTATCCCACCCGGTGGATGTGCCGCCGGATCGAGCGGAAGCTGAGGCGTTCGCGCGGTGGAGCCCCGCCGAGGTGGAGCGCCTACCGCCTCTGGGCCGCGCCGGCCCTGACCGCGGTCCTGGCGGTGGCGGCGGGCACCGCTCTCCTCGACCGGGGGACAGAGTCGTTCCTGCCCGCCGGGGATGACGATCCGACCGTCCCGGGCCGGAGCGCGCCTTCTCCGGACGGCGGGGCGGTACCGGTCGAGCGGGTCAAGGGGGGCGAGGCCGAGCCGCGCCTGATGATCTACCGCAAGGTAGTCGGCGGCCATGAACGCCTCGAGGACGGGAGCCTGGCCCGAGAGGGGGACCTCCTGCAGATCGTCTACCGCTCCGATGGCCTGGCGTACGGGGCCATCTTCTCCGTCGACGGGCGCGGCGCGGTCACCCGGCACCTGCCCGCGGCCGGCGAGCACGCCGTGCCGCTGGCGAAGCGGGACACCCTCGACTTCGCCTACGAGCTGGACGACGCGCCGAGGTGGGAGCGGTTCTACCTCGTGGCTTCGGACCGCCCCTTCGGGCTGTCCGCGGTCAGGGAAGAGCTGGCCCATGGCGACCCGGCGCTGCCCGCCGGTCTTCGCCTGCACCTCTTCACCTTGAAAAAGCCCGGCTCACCATGACACAGGTGGTCCCCAGTCTCCGGGGAGTCGTGTCCATGTGCCTGGTCCGCGCCCTGTGGCCCGTGCTTGCCGCGGCGGGACTGTCCCTGCCGTCGGAGGCCGCGGAGGTGCGCCGCCTGCTGCTGGCGGCGGGTTCCAACAACGGCGGCGTCGACCGCGAGCTGCTGCGCTACGCGGTCTCGGACGCCGAGAGCTTCGCGCAGGTGCTGCTGGAGATGGGGGGCCTGCACCCGGAGGACGTGCTGCTGTTGCGCGATCCCGACATCGCCGCCTTCGAGCAGGGATTGTCCGAGCTGGGGCGGCGGGTCCAGGCGGCCGCACGGCGGGGGGACCGGCTCGAGGTGCTGGTCTACTACTCGGGCCACGCCGACGCCGAGGGCCTGCTCCTGGCCGGCGACCGTCTGAAGTACCCGGTCCTGCGCGGCGCCCTGGAATCGGCCCCCGCCGACGTCCACATCGCCGTCCTCGACGCCTGCGCCTCCGGGGCCATCACCCGGACAAAGGGGGGCCGCCGGCGCCCGCCCTTCCTGGTCGACGAGTCCTTCGACATGGAGGGGTACGCCTTCGTCACCTCCAGCTCGGCCGGCGAGGCGGCCCAGGAGTCGGACCAACTCCAGGCTTCCTTCTTCACCCACTACCTGGTCTCGGGGCTCCGGGGCGCCGCCGATGGGGACGGCGACGGCCGCGTAACCCTCAACGAGGCGTATCGGTTCACCTTCAACGAGACGCGGGCCCGGACCACGGGGACCGCGGGCGGCATCCAGCACCCGGCCTACGAGGTGGAGATGCGGGGCACCGGCGGCGTGGTGATGACCGACGTGCGCCGCAGGGCCGCCGGCCTGCTGCTCGACGAGGATCTGTCCGGCCGTCTCTATGTCCGCAACCCCGGGCAACGGATCGTGGCCGAGTTGAACAAGACCGCGGGGCGGGCCGTGGAGCTGGGTGTGGAGCCGGGCTCCTACGCCCTGTACCTGCAACGGGGGAGCGCGGACTGGCACCTGGCAGAACGGGTCCTGGCCGAAGGTGAGTTCGCCGAGGTGAAGGCCGGCGACTTCCAGCCCCTGACTCCGGAGCAGACGGGCCTGCGGGGCGGTTCGAGGCGGGGTCTCACGTTGGGGATGAACGAGGACCGCCAGATCCAGGTCGTCACGGGAGAGGGGCATACCCTGACGATGGGCCTGCTGACCAATACCCAGGACGAGCCGTTCCGGGGCGTCCAGGTCGGCTGGCTGGTCAACCTGGCCCGCGAGCGCACCGGCAGCCAGGCGAGCTGGCTGGGCAACCTGGCCCTCAAGGAGGTCGATGGCTGGCAGTCGACGATCTGGGGGGTCAACTGGGCCGTGGGGGCTCTGCAGGGAGGGCAGGCAGGGCCGATCAACATCGCCTCACAGGTGCGCGGCTGGCAGGTGGCGACAGGGAGCAACATGGCCGCCAGGATCCGGGGCGGCCAGCTCGCAGGCGTGGCCAGTTTCGCCGGCGATGTCAGGGGCGTGCAGATCGGTTTCCTGAACATGGCGAGCCGGGTCCACGGGTGGCAGGTGGGCGCGATCAACATCGCCGGCCGCATCGACGGCGGCCTGCCCATCGGGCTGATCAACTACTCCCACGACGGCACCCTCGGCTTCAGCACCTGGCGCGACGATCTCGGCTTCAACCTGCTCACCGTCGCCTCGGGCGGGCGCTGGTATCACACCTCCTTCACCACCGGGGTTGCCCGGCCGGCCGGCCACGGCCACGGCCGCCAGCTCTGGGCCATCGGCCCGGGGATCGGGGTGCGCAAGAGCGGGAGGAGGTTCTCCCTCGGCCTGGACCTGCACGCCTACCGCATCAGCCGCGACCTCGAAGAGGACTACGACGCCCACATCGACTTCTGGCCGCCCTTCGAGGCGGATGTCAGCTGGGCTCGATCGACGACCGACAACAGCCTGTGGCGGGTCCGGCTCGAGACGGGGGTGGTCCTCGCCCAGGAGGCCCCTCTCTTCGGCCGTCCGTCGCTGTTCGCCGGGGTCTCACTGAACAGGTGGTCGACCGAGGGCCATCCCCGGCTGATCGAATCGGGCAGCCGCTACGAGAAGGAACGGGAGGACGGGGTTTTCGTCTGGCCGGGGTACTTCATCGGCCTGCGCTACGGCCGTTAGGACCGGGTCCGAGCCGCCTGAAGCTCCTCCGGCGTCATCAGATTCTGACAGGTGCCTGCGTACCGGGTGAGCTCCGCCATGCGCCGGCGGCGGTTGAAGTCGGCGACCGCGAGGAGGATGGCCTCGCCCCTGGTCTTCGCCTTCGTGAACCGGATGGCGTCCTTGAGCTCGCCATCGTCGATGTCGACTGCAATCCTCATAGCGCTAACTTAGCCATTCACCCCACCGACTGAGCCCGCTCAAGCGATGAAGGGCCTGTGAAGAGTCCCCTCCCCGCCGTCCTGGCAACCCTCGCCGCCGCCCTCCTGCTCGCCCTCCCCGCCCACGGCCAGGGGCTCGGCGAGATCCGGGGGGAGATCCTCGACCGGGCCACTCAGCAGCCTCTGCCCGGCGCCGGCGTCCGCCTTCTCGGGACCGAGCGCGGCGCGATGGCCGACGGGCGGGGACGCTTCGCCCTTCCCGGGGTCCCGGCGGGGGTGCATCGCCTGCGGATCTCCATGATCGGGTACGCCGCCATCGTGCGGACAGACGTCGTCGTACGTCCGCGCCGGGTCACCGATCTCGAGCTGGAGCTCGACGCCGAGGTGATGGACCTGGGCGAGACCGTGGTCGTGGCCGACTACTTCTCCGAGGCGGCCGACGAGCCGGTCAGCGGAGTGAGCTTCAGCTACGAGGAGGTGCGGCGCTCGCCGGGGTCCGCGGGAGACATCAGCCGCCTCCTGCAGGCCATGCCCTCGGTGAACATGAACACCGACACGCGCAACGACCTGATCGTCCGCGGCGGCAGCCCCGCGGAGAACCTGGTCCTCGTCGACCACATCGAGGTCCCAAACATCAATCACTTCCCCACCCAGGGGGCCTCGGGCGGACCGATCGGCCTGTTGAACACCGATCTCATCGAGGACGCCGCCTTCTACGCCGGGGGCTTCTCCGCCGCCTACGGGGACCGCCTGTCGTCGGTGACCGCGGTCGACCTGCGAGAGGGCAACCGCGAAGAGATCGACGGCGAGGCGCAGCTCGGCATGGCGGGGGCGGGCCTGCTGCTCGAGGGACCCCTCCCGGCGGGGCGTGGGTCGTGGATCGCGTCGGGGCGGCGCAGCTACCTCGACCTCATCGTCGACGCCATAGGCACCGGTTCCGTGCCGCGCTACAGCGACCTGCAGGGCAAGCTGAGCTGGTATCCGTCCTCGCGGCACCGATTCTCCCTGCTCGGCATCGCCGGTTTCAACGCCATCGACTTCGAGCCTGGCGACACCAGCACCGACGAGGACTTCATCGTCAACGAGACCGATCAGCTCGTCGCCGGCGCCGGCTGGCGGTGGCTGTGGAGCCGTCGCGGCTTCGCCCGCACCTCGCTGGCCTTCACCTGGGCCGACTACGGCACCGACGTCCTCGACGGCCAGACGCGCGACGAGCTGTTCCTCAACTCCTCGCAGGAACGCGCCATCCTGCTGCGCAGCGACGTCACGTGGTCGCCGGCCGGGGGCGGCGAGTGGCGCGGCGGGATCACGGCCCGCCGGGAGTTCAGCGACTTCTCCCTGTTCTCGGCGTCGCGCACGAACCGCGTCAACGAGGCGACGGCCGAGCTGCGCGTGAGCCGGGGGATGACCTCGAACAAGCTGGGGGCCTGGCTCGCCCATGACCGGCCCCTGCCGGGCGGCCTGACCGCGGGCGCGGGGGTGCGCTGGGGGTACTTCGATCACACCGGGGAGGCCGGCCTGTCGCCGCGGCTGTCCCTGAGCTGGCAGGTCGGCCCCCTCACCTCGCTCAGCGCCGCCTGGGGGTTGTACCGCCAGGACCTGCCTTCGTCACTGCTGGTCCAGCATCCCGACAACGCGAGGCTGGACAGTCCCCGGGCCTCCCACTACGTCCTCGGGCTGAAGCGGCGCCTGACGGAGAACACCCTGCTCACACTGGAGGGCTACCTCAAGCGCTACCGGGACCTGCCCTTCGACCCCGACGATCCCACGGTCTCGGTGGTCGACGCCTATGCCGACTTCGCCACGCCGGCGCCCGGGCGGCTGGTGGGCAGCGGCCGGGCCGAGTCCCGGGGCGCGGAGGCGATGATCCAGAAGAAGCTCGTCCACAAGCTCTACGGCACTGTGAGCTACGCCTACGGCCGTTCCCGCTACACCGATCTCACGGGACGGGAGCGCAACCGCTCCTTCGACAACCGGCACCTGGCATCGGTCATCGTCGGCTACCGCCACGGCGAGACCCTGGAGTACAGCCTGCGCTGGCGGTTCGCGGGAGGACGGCCCTACACCCCCTTCGACGAGGCCGAGTCGAGGCGCCAGGGGACCGGCATCGTGCAGCGCGAACGGATCAACGAGCTGCGTCTGCCGCCCTATCACCGCCTCGACCTGCGCATCGACCACCGGAGTCACTTCGAGCGCTTCAACCTGGTCTCCTTCTTCACCGTTCTCAACGCCTATGACCGCGCCAACCTCTATCACTACTCCTGGATCAGCGGTGACAACCGGACGGGCCGCGTCTACCAGTGGAGCCGGCTCCCTGTAGGGGGCTTCGAGCTGGAGTTCTGAGGCCGGACGGCCCCGTGGCTACGCGGAGGCGGCGAAGTCCGGGGCCGGATGGGCCAGCCGCGGCTCGGCGGCCAGGCGGCGGTACACCTCGACGCACGACGCCAGGGTCAGGCCCGCGCGATGCGCGTGGTCGAGCAGCAGGTCGATCTGTCCGGCGCCGCGGTCGATCCGGTGGATCGACCAGGGATGGAAGCAGGGGGAGTAGGTGAGCAGCCCCTCGTCGCGGGCATGCTCGATGCCGGGCGCGTAGGCCTCGTAGACCTCGCGGGCCGTGGAGGGCGTGCGCGCCGGGTAGCCCCAGGGCAGGGCCGGAGGCCACGCCGCTGCCGAGGGCTGGCCGGTGAGGATGTTGTCGTGCCAGGCGTGGGCGGAGATCTCCAGCAGCTCCGGGAAGCCGTCGTCACCGAACCAGAAGGGCTGCGTCAGCGGCGCCGGCGCGAGGTTCCCCGGCTGCCAGCTCAGGGTGCGGACGTAGCGGTAGCCCGCCTCCCACAGCGCCTCCAGCAGCTTCGGCTCGCCCAGGAAGCCGCGGGCGGAGCCGCCCGGCGCCGTGAAGCCGATCACCTCGCGCCCGAAGAGATCCTCGATCAGCCGTTTGGAGTCGACCAGCTCGCGGCGCACCGCCGCCGGGTCGTCCCGGATGGCCAGCATGTTCGCGTGGGTGAAGCTGTGGGACTGCAGGTCGAAGAGGTCGTGGTCGAGGACCTCCCGCAGCCGGGGCCCCGCGGCCTCGGCGAGCCGGGCGACGATGAAGAAGCTGGCCGGCGCCCGATGCCGCAGGTGGACCTCGGCGACGGCGCGCACGCCGGCGAGGCACTCGTCGAGGCGGGCGCCTTCGTAGCTCGCGGTCTGCTGGTAGCCGTCGGCGGGCTCCCACCAGGGATAGACGGCCTCGGTGTCGTAGGCGGCTACGTAGAAGGTCATGGGGACGGACTCTACGGCGGCAATGCGGGGCCGGACAAGCCACGCTCCTGCAGAGGTGCGGGTCCCCGTGGGGCGCTATGTTCTCGGCCATGACCGATACCAACACCACTTCCATCCAACAGCAATACCGCACAGACGGATTCTTCATCGCCGCGGACCCCATTCTTCCTCCCGGCATCGTCCAGGCCGCCGTCGCCGGCATGGACTCGGTGCGAGAGGGCCGCTACGACGCCGGTCAGCCGCCCCAGCCCTCGCGCTGGAACCCGGGCGATGATCCGAACGAGCTGTGCAAGATCGAGCTGCCCCAGCAGGCCGACCTCGGGATCCGCGCCCTCGTGAGCCATCCCGACCTGGGCCGCTGGGCCGCCCGCGTCACCGGGGCCCGCATGGTGCAGGTCTGGTGGACGCAGCTGCTCTACAAGCCGCCCCAGCCCGCAGAAGGGGAAGCCGAGCTGAACATCGGTTGGCACCAGGACCGCCACTACTGGCGGGCGTGGGCGGAGAGCAGCGAGTTGTTCACCGCCTGGGTCGCCCTGAGCGACGTGACCGCCGAGGCCGGCCCCATGCGCTTCGTCCGCGGCTCCCACGGGTGGGGCCTGCTCGACGACGGCGGCTTCTACCGCCAGGACCTCGACGACCAGCGCGACGCCATCCCGGTGCCCGACGGCCGGTCGTGGGAGGAAGTGCCCGCCCTGCTGCCGGCCGGCGGCGCCAGCTTCCACCACTGCCTCACCTTCCACGGCAGCGGACCCAACCGCTCGGCCGGTCCCCGCCGCAGCCTGGCCATCCACATGCGCACCGAGCGCGCGGCCCCCGTGGACGGCCGCCGTGCTGGGCTCACCGCCTTCATCGACGACCCGGAGCGGAACCCCGTCATCTACCGGGCCTGAGATGTCAGGAAGAGAGTCTCCGGGCTTCTGGGTGCGCCTCGCCAGCGCCTGGCTCGACGCGCTGGCCTTCTCCCTCGGTTCCGCCGCTCTCCTTCTACTGCTCCTGCACTTCGGCGCCGGCCTGAGCACGGATGCGCTCCTGCAACTCTTCCTGTTCCTGTGGTTCCCGGCGAGCGTGGCCGCAGGCCTCACTGGCATAGCCTTTCTGAATGCCAGCGGACGACGGTCGCCGGGCAAGATCCTCTTCGGTCTGGCCGTCGTGGACCGGGATCTGCAGCCGGTCTCCCTTCCGCGCAGCCTGCTTCGCACGACCGTGAACTCCCTGCTGCTCGGGCTCTCCTTCCTGCTGGTACCGTTTGCCCGGGGAAGGGGAGGTCTGCACGACCTGGTCGCAGGCACCCGCGTCGTTCGCCTCAGACCTTCCATGCGAGGTGAGAGGCTCATCGCCCTGGCCGCCCTGGCGATCTCGGTCTGGATCGAGGTGGCCGTCTCCGAAGAACTGACCAGGCATTTCGAGAGGTTCCACCTGCCTTCGCGTTCCATGGAGCCGGCCCTGCTGCGGGGTGATCACATCACCACAGTCACGCGATGGGCCCGCCCCATCGAGCCCCGCCGCGGGGATGTCGTCGTCTTCGAGCATCCGAAGAAACCGGGGCGGATGGTCGTCAAGCGCATCATGGGCCTGCCCGGAGAACGGATTTCCCTGCGCGACACCGTGCTCTACATCGACGGGGCTCCTCTGCGCGGTGATCGAGGTGTCTATCGGGGACCTCGACCTCCGATAGAGATCCGGGAGCCCTTCCAGATTCCTCCAGACCACTACTTCCTCCTCGGCGACAACCGCAACAACAGTGCGGACAGCCGCATCTATGGCCCGGTCCCGCACGCTTCCCTGCACGCCAAGGCGGGGATCGTCTACTTCTCCATCGCCGATAGACTCTTCGTCCACTGGGACCGCTTGGGCCACCTGGTCCGCTGAGTCCTCGCCGCTTCCGGAATGACCAGCGCCCACCCCGAAACCCCCGCCGCCCCCGAGCCCCGGTCGCGCGGCCAACGCATCGGCCTGTGGCTCGGGCCGCTGCTCTTCGCCGTCACGCTGTTCCTCGACCTGGAGCCGGGCCAACCCGAGGTCACGCGCATGGCGGCGGTGGCCCTGCTCATGGCCACCTGGTGGATCACCGACGCCATCCCGCTCTACGCCACGGCCCTGCTGCCGCTGATCCTCTATCCGCTCCTCGGCATCGAGCGGACCCGGGCCACGGCGCCGGTCTACTTCAACAGCACCATCGTCCTCTTCCTGGGCGGCTTCATGATCGCCCTCACCATGGAGAAGTGGGACGTCCACCGGCGCATCGCCCTGTGGGTCATCCGCTCGGTGGGGGGAGGGCCGGCGCGGATCGTGCTCGGCTTCATGCTCGCCGCGGCCTTCCTCTCCATGTGGATCTCCAACACGGCGACGGCGATCATGATGCTTCCGGTGGGTCTCGCCGTGATCCTGCGGATGGAGGAACAGTTCGGCCGGGAGCGGACCCGCGCCTTCTCGGTGGCCGTCATGCTCGGCATCGCCTACGCCTGCTCGGCGGGGGGCATCGCCACCCTCGTGGGCACACCGCCGAACCTCTCCCTGGAGCGGATCTTCCAGATCACCTTCCCCGAGGCGCCGCCGATCTCCTTCGGCGTCTGGTTCGTCATGGCGGCGCCGATCTCGCTGATGGTGCTGGCCTGCGCCTGGGCGCTGATCACGCAGGTCTTCTTCCGCATCCCGGGCGAGGTCGCCGTCGACCGCGAGGTCCTGGAGTCGGAGGCGCGCAAGCTCGGCCCTGTCGCCTTCGAGGAGCGGGTGATCCTCGCCGTCTTCGCCGCCACCGCCGTGCTCTGGGTCTTCCGCGCCCCCATCGAGATCGGGGGACTCACCATCCCCGGCTGGTCCGGCCTGCTGCCCTACGGCCACCTGATCGACGACGGCACCGTGGCCATCGCCATGGCCGGGATCCTCTTCCTCGTGCCGGCCCGGTCTCCCGGCGCGCCGTCCCGCACGGTGATGGGTCCCGACGTGGTGCGCGGCCTGCCTTGGAACATCGTCCTCCTCTTCGGCGGCGGCTTCGCCCTCGCCCACGGCTTCCAGGTCACGGGCCTGGCCCGCTTCATCGGCGGCGGCTTCAGCGGTCTCGGTTCGGTGCCTCCCATCGTCCTCGTCCTCGTCATCTGCCTGTCCATCACCTTCCTCACCGAGCTCACCTCGAACACGGCCACCACCGAGATGGTGCTGCCCATCTTCGCCGCCGTCGCCGTCTCCACGGGCCTGCACCCGCTGCTGCTGATGATCCCGGCGACGCTCTCGGCCTCGTGCGCCTTCATGATGCCCGTGGCCACGCCCCCCAACGCCGTGGTCTTCGGCAGTGACCGCGTGAGGATCTCGGAGATGGCGCGGGTCGGCGTCGTCCTCAACATTCTCGGGGCCGTCATCATCACCCTGATCTTCAGCTTCATGGGCCCCCACCTGTTCGGGATCGAGGCCGGCGTGCTGCCGGACTGGGCCCGGCACGGCGGCTGAGCCCGCGCGCCGAGGAGCGCAGCGATGATCGAAGGACCCCGCGCCTGCAGACCCGAGGAGTTCGACGAGACCCTGGCCCTGATCAACGCCACCTTCCGGCCCGACTCGGACCAGGACATCCTCACCGACTACCCCCTGATCTTCAACGACCGCGGCCTCCGCTACATGCGCATCCTCAAGGCGGCGGGCCAGGTGGTGGCCCACGTCCCGGTGGCGCCGCGGAAGATCATCGCCGGCGACGACTCCTTCACCGCCGGCATCATCAGCCCCACCGTCACCCATCCCGACCACCGCCGGACGGGATACGCCACCCGCTGCCTGCGCGACTGCGTGCGCATCATGAAGGAGAACGGGTGGCCCGTGTCGACCCTGTGGACCCTGGAGGCCACCTTCCCCTTCTACCACCACTCCGGCTGGGAGGCGTTGGGCAACCAGGGGTGGATGTACTCCCTTGCCCCCGGTGACGAGGCGCTCTTCGAGCGGGGAGAGTTCGAGATCGTTCCCTTCGACCCGGGGCGGGACGAGCACCTCGATGCGGTCATCCGCTTCCACGACGCCGAGCCCTGGCGCGTCGCCCGCAACAGGGAGGAGTACGCCGCCCTGCTGACGCTGCCGAAGATCGACACGCGGGTGGCCCTGGCCGGCAGCGAGGTGGCCGGCTACCTGTGCGTGGGGTCGGGAAGGAACAAGCCGGGCCTGAACGAGGCGGGGGGGAGCGCCGCGGCGGTGGAAGCCCTGGTGGCCGAGGCGGTGAGGAGCTGCGCGCCGGTGCAGGCGGTGACAAAGCTGAAGCCCACCGTGCTCGACGACCTGCTCGCGGATCGGGTGGGATCGACGCGGCAGCCGGTGGCGCGGGCCTCCGGCGTCGGGTTCCAGATGATCCGCATCAACAGCCTCGACCTGCTGCTGAGAAGCATCGAGAGCCACCTGCGCTCGAGGGCCGCCGGCCTCTCCGGCGCGGTTACCCTGGAGTGCACGGATACCGGCGAGCTCGTGACAGTGGAGTTCCGCGGCGGGGAGGTCCGCTTCGTCGACGACGCTCCGGCCGAGGAGCGGGTGGCGCTGACGGAGCGGCAGATGGTGCAGCTGATCTTCGGTGGCCACCCCTTCTGCGAGCCATTGGACCTGCCCGCGAAAGCGGCCGACCTTCTGGACCGCGTGTTCCCCTTCTACTTCCCCATCTGGGAGCTGGACCGCTCATGAATCGCACCTACCCTGTCGACCTGCAGACCCACACGAAATTCTCGGACGGCACGGACACACCGGAAGAGCTGATCGCCAAGGCGGCGGCCGCCGGCATCCGCGTCCTGGCGGTGACGGACCATGACGGCGTGGGGGGTGTGGCAGCCGCCCGTGCCGCCGGCGCAGAGGCGGGTGTGCACGTACTCCCCGCCATCGAGCTGAGCACGGCCAAGGAGGAGGAGCGGGACTTCCTGGACATCCACGTCCTGGGATACGGCATCGACCCGGACGATCTGAAGTTGCTGGAGACGTTGAAGAAGGTGATCGAGAGCCGCGTCGAGCAGAAGGTCAGCCAGGTGAGGCGGCTCCACGACTACGGGCTGCACGTGCCGGAGCAGGACGTGATGGACCTGGCCGGCGACGGAGTGCCCGGCCGTCCCCACATCGCGCAGATCGCCATCCAGCACAATCCCGGCCGGTTCTCCTCCATCGACGACGTCTTCGAGCAGTACCTGGCTCCCGACGCCCAGGACTCCGTATGGGTGCCGCGCCGCTTCAGTCTGAAGGTGGAGGACGCCATCGACCTGATCCACGCGGCGGGCGGGAAGGCGGTGCTGGCCCACCCGGGTGTCTACCATCGCGTGCGCAAACTGGAGGATGCCGTGCGCCGGATGGCCGAGGCCGGCCTCGACGGTCTGGAGGTGTCCTATCCGTATGGCTCCGAGGAGCGCGGCGGCGGCGCGGAGGAGCTGATCCCCCGTTTCGCCCGGCTCGCCGAGCGCTTCGGTCTGTTCGCCACGGGCGGCAGCGACTACCACGGTGGGAGCAGGAAGAACCGCCTCGGCGAGGCGGGTCTCGAGTGGGACCAGTGGGAGCGGCTGCGCGATGCGAATGGGTGGTAGGGGCCGTGAGGGCGGTACCCCGAGAGGGCTATCCCCTCATGGACTGTCTTATTTCCTTCGCCAGGCGCCTGGCCCTTGCAGCAGCCGTGCTTGAACTCAGGTACTCGAAATTGCCCTGTCTTCCGACGCCATCGATACCCAGGTTGGCGAGCTTGGCCCGTTCACCTTGTACTCTCTCCGTGTCCCCATGTCTGAATACAGGATATGCATGCTCCGTAACTGCTTTGCCGAGGTAGCTCGGTGGTTTGTGGAAAACACGGTGCTCGGAAACATGCCTCTCAAAGTCCTCTATGAGCTCCTCGATCTGAGACTCAGAGGTATGCCTTGTGGTGATCTCAACAACCAAGTACGACTCACCATCCAGGCGATAGAGAGCGGAATGGTTCGTGATTCGCTTCCAGGATCCAGATAGTGTGAAGTTGAACAGGGTCGTCCAGTCGCAGCAAGGGATTCCCTTGTAGAACAGGGAAACCAGGTTCATGGTTTCCAGTCTGACTTCTGCATTCGCCCCCATGAGCCTCAACATCGAAGGAATGGGAATCGTCGAAACAACGCGATCATAGCTTCGCAATTCCGAACCGAAGTTGACGGTGAATCCGCCTTCTGACCGCGCTACTTTCCTCACCTCTGTATCGAGATAGACGGTGGTTCCCAGGGACTCCAGGTACTGCTGAATGGGCGCGTATGCTGCGTCAAATCCCGCCATCGGTCTTACGTAAGTGCATTCTGCATGCTCAGCTGGCCTTCTCTCCCCCTTCAAGGCTTGAAACACCATCCGGCGGATTGGGTAGTTCCGGATGTAGGACAGCCTTTGAAGCGCAAACTCGATCCCCACGTCCTGATCTGAAATTCCATAGAGGCGTTCGAGGTAGTTCTGGATTCCGCTATTCCGATACACCGCCCTGCCCATATGGTACTTTGCGTAGGCCGGGACACTCTTGCGGCGATGGTATAGCAGTCTGCAAATCCCAAGGTCGAGTGCCGCATACAGGACGCCCAGCCAACCATGGTCCTGGCCGTATGTCTTGATTGTGAGGGGATAGGTGTCCACGCTGCCGCGTGGCGTGATCGTGCGCTCTCTCAGTTGAACCTGGGTAAAGTGGTCCTTCAAGAAAGGGAAACTGTGGAATATGTCGTGTTTGTCATTGAAGATGAAATACCCGACATCGAAGGCAAATCCGTCCACACAGACACTGCGATGCAGACCGCCAAGTCGGGGCGCACGCTCGATCACGTCGACCGACAGACGAGGATCCTTGGCCAGCTCACAGGCGGTGCATACGCCTGAGATGCCGCCTCCTATGACCGCGATTCTCTTAGTCATGCCATGGTTTGGCATGTCATGCGAGTTGTCACTCACCTGTTCCACACCTGTCGCCATGCCTCGAATTCGGACGGGGTGACCCGATAGCGGGCGAAGTTCCTCTCGTGCAGGCTCAGAAGCTCGCGCTCGGCAATCTCGCGAAACCGTTCCCCGTCCCGCCCATCGATGTGCTCCTGTGTCCAGGAGCTGATGTGGGCCGCGGCCTGCTTCTTGTCCATCCCCCCGCGAACGACCTCGCCAACGATCTGGCGCAGCTCCGTGCGGTGCCCCATCCGGAAGGGATCGGGCTCGCCAAGGGACTGCCTGACGGCGGCGTAACGGGCGGCCGAGCGTCCATAGGCCCAGAGGAACACGTCGCGCAGCAGTTCGATGCGCCTCAGCTCGTACACTCCGAGTATGGCTTCGGTATACAGGTCCCGGGGCAGGTCCTCGAAGGACAGCGGCGACAGATTCCCCTTGATCAGGGGAATGTTGGCGGCGAGTCGTGACACCCGCTTGTTGACATCATCGAAGGGCTGCAGGTAGGGAAGCTGCACCATGGCGAAGAAGGCTTGCTCAAAGGGATCGCCGATCGCCGAAGCCGTCTCAAGAACCTGATCGAAGCATTCCTGGATGAGTGGCGGCGTCTCCAGCGGATGGAAGACCGAGCCCGCGATACCCACGCCGATATGCCGGAGACGCCCCGTCGCCTCCGGGTCGGCCAGCAGGTTGTCCGCCAGCAGCGCGTGAAGGTTGAGGAGGGTGTAGCGACTGAAACCGATGTCCTCTGCCCCCTCGACCAGGAACTCGATGGCGTCCTTGTGGTTGAGGATCATCAGCGCTTCGAGCTGCTCCTTGCCTTCCGCTTCTTCCCCGATCTCGAGCAGACGCGTTGTGTCGAGCAGGGAGTAGGTGTTGCCCTCCAGCCGGCTTGAGTTCCATGACAGATCGATCAGCAGCCTGTCCAGGATGCGCCTGGCGTAGGTGCCTGCGGGCTGCCCGGGGATCTTCGGCGTCCCCACTTCTCGAAGGTGTTCCCGTTCCGCCTGCGAGAGATAGAAGGTCTCTCCGGGCCGGTACGAATCAAGGAACGCGCGGTCATAGCCGACCGGCTGACGCGCCGCCAGCGGCTGTCTGACATATTCACGGATTTCGGCGGCAGCTTCGGAGAGCGGCGGGGTGACACTCAGCCGAACACTGACTGTGGGAGTTCCGGACACAAACTGAGCTGACAGCGAAGTCGCTTGAGGGGTGCGGTATCGCGCCCAGCGGCCTTTGCCATCCATGATCAGGCGGCCGCCGTCGACGAGGGACTTCAGGCGGTACTGCAGGGTCCGGCGGGCCGGCTCCGAAGCCAGGGCATCGCTGATCTGCCGTGCGGTCCGGCCCTCCGGGTACGGCCGCACGACTTCCTCGATCGCCTGCAAGTCCTCTTCCCTGATGCGCCTTGCCATCGTGTCCTCGATCTCGTCCGAAGAAGAATATGCGCAATATAGCCCGCATATGCGCAATTATCAATTGTACGCGCAAACATATCCTGCGCACAGCAGAGCATTCGGGTCTGGCGGCGACTGTCTGATGGCTGACGGCCGCCAGGCCGCCTCGTCGAGTTGGAGCTGGGGGTCGAGGCGGGCTGGAGGGACAGGCGGCGCACGCGACGGCAGACCGACGCCCTCGAGATAGGGGCGCACCGGCAGAGCAGGGGTCCTGGGCCAGGTCTGCCTCCACCGCGCCGAGGATCGGTCAGGGCAGCCATCCCTCGTAGCGAGCCGTTGGACCTGCCCGCGAGGGCGGCCGACCTTCTGCACCAAGTGTCGCATCTACTCGTAGCGGTCGGGCGGAGAGGCAAGGATGACCGAGACCATCAGGAAACCGGACCCCGGATACAGGTACGAGTTCGGCAGGAACGAGCTCGACGCCATGTCGGAGTGCCTGGAAGCGCACGGCTTCGCCATCATCAAGGAGGTCCTGCCCGACGACATCGTCGCCGGCCTGAGGGAGGCCGTGTGGGAGGGCACGGACCCGGAGCGCACCCTGGGCCCCGGGGAGTCCCGCACCCGCCACGCTTGGATCGAGTCGGGGCCGGGGGCCTGGTCGCTGCTGGAGCACGAGCCCTTCATGGAGATCCACCGGCACCTGATCGGAACGGACGAGATGACCGTTCACCGCTCGGCCGCCATCGTCCGCATGCCGGGGTCGGCGCCGGTCCGCTGGCACAGCGACTGGCAGGGGTTCAGCGAGGGGCCGCCGAAGAACGCCGGCGAGGTCCTCAACCGCGGGCTGTGGCCCTCGGGGAAGTGGTTCTACATCACGGGCTCGAGGCCGGTCCACGGCGGGCTGTGCGTCATCGAGGGTTCCCACGTCGAGGGCTGGGAGGGGCCGGAGGGATTCGCGCTGACCGGCGACCGCCGCTCCTTCTACCCCGAAGGGGAGGAGGAATCAAGCTACGACGGCTTCGACATCCCCGGGCTCATCCCCCTCTTCACCGATCCCGGGGACATGATCGTCTTCGCCCACCGCACCTACCACGGCGCCTTTCCCAACGGCCTGGATGAACCCCGGCTGTCGTGCGCCATCGGCTTCCGCGACCGCAACCACCGCATCGACGTCCCCTGGGAGATTCCGGAGAGCGGCCGGCGCTTCCTCGCCGAGCTGCCCGCCCACCTGCGGCGCTACGTCGACGGGTACACCAGCATCGACATCGCCTGGCGGGGGGAGTAGCTCACCCGCCGCGACTAAACCCGGGAGCTCGGGTCAGTCCGCTGTGATGCCCTGCAGCAGATCCGGCGGGTGCCGTGCGTGCCAGTCGGTCAGCCCCTGGTAGGCGGAGGCGACGGCCAGCACCACGTTCTCGTCATAGGCCCGACCCAGGATCTGCAGGCCCATCGGCAAGCCCTCGTCCGAGAACCCCATCGGCACCGAGATCGCCGGCAGCCCGATGCAGCTGCCGAACGCTCCCAGCGGATCGGCCGCCCGCTCCCCGGGCTTCTTGACCCAGGGCCGGTCGGCCGGCGGCGCCACCGCCGGCAGCGTGGGCGACAGCAGCGCGTCGCAGCGCGCAAGCAGCCGGTCGGCCGCCTCCGCGATGGTGCGCCGCAGCCGCTGCGCCCGCAGGTAGTCGGTGGCCAGCACCGCGGTTCGGGCATAGGTCCCGATGCGCGCCTCCGGCGCGGTGAGCCCGGCGGTGATGCCGCTGTCGATGAGCTCTTCCATGACGCTGGCCGACTCGGCCAGGAAGATCGTCCTGGACACCTCGGCGTACGGCAGGTCCGGAAGCTCGACCTCCTCGACATCCGCCACCTCGGCAAGCGCGGCCAGCGCCTCGCGGAAGCGTTTCTGCACGCCCGGCTGGGAGCCGTCCGGCACGCCCTTGGGGACCCCGAGGCGAAAGCGGCCGCCCTCGGGGCGGTGGGGACGATACTCGTACGGCCGCGTGGTGGTCGCCTCGTCGCGCTCGTCAGGGCCGGCGATCGCATCGAGCACGAGTCCGCAGTCGTCGGCGGTGAGGCACATCGGCCCCGGCTTGTCCATGCCGTAGGTGAGCGGCATGCCGCCGTGCCGGCTCACGCGGCCGAAGGTGGGGCGCAGCCCGGACACGGCGCAGTTGGCCGACGGTCCCAGGATCGAGCCCCACGTCTCCGTGCCGATCGCGAACGGCACGAGCCCCGCGGCGACCGCCGACCCGGAGCCGCTGGAGGAGCCGCCGCTCCACGTCTCCGGGTTCCACGGACTGAGCCCGGGCCCGGTGAACGAGGCGTCCGCCCGACGGTAGCCCGTGCCGCCGGCCAACTCCACCAGCGCCAGCTTGGCGGCCAGCACGGCGCCGGCATCCCGCAGCCTGCGGACGATGGTGGCGTCGTAGTCGAAGGCTTGGTCGCGCAGCGGCCCGGCGCCCCACGTCGTCGGGTAACCCTCGGTGGCGAAGACGTCCTTGAGTCCGTACGGGATGCCGTGCAGGGGACCGCGGTAGCGCCCCTCGCCGATCTCCCGCTCCGCCTGCCGCGCCTGCTTCTCGGCCAGATCGGGAGTGAGCGTGACCACCGCGTTGTACCGCGGCCCGATCCGCTCCAGCCGGTCCAGGAACAGCCGCGCCAGGGCCACCGGCGACACCTGCCGCGTGCGCACCCGCTCGGCCAGCTCGCGCAACGGCCGAAAGACGGCGTCGAGCTCGGTCACCGGTCGTCGCCGCGGTAGGGCCTGAACGGCGGAAACGGCTCCTGGCCCGGGGCGACCTCGGCCTCCCGGAGCGTCCTGGAGACCCTGACCAACTCCTGGGCCTGCCTGCGGACCTCCGCTTCCTGGTCCGGCTCCGCGAACCGTTCGCCGTACCGCTCCCGGAGCAGCGCCATGCGCAACTCCACCTCGCGCTCGTCTCTCCCTTCAGGCTCGGCCATCATCCTCACCCCCCGAACTGGAACGACTCCACCCCGCGGCAACCCGGCCGGGCCGCGAACAGCCCGCCGGCGTGGGGCTCCTTCTCCTTCTCTTCGTCCGTCATCCCCAGGGAGCCGCTGGTGATGTAGAGGGTGTCGAGGTCGGGGCCTCCGAAGGCGCAGGAGGTCGTCTTGGAGACGGGCAGCTCGATCGTCTGCAGGATCTCGCCGCGGTCGGGATGCCAGCGGCAGACCTTGGCCCCGTCGAAGTGGGCGATCCACAACATCCCTTCCGCATCAATCGCCATGCCGTCGGGGAGGCCGACCTCGCGGGGCACGCGGAAGGCGATCCGTTCGTTGTCGATGGTCCCGGTCTCCACGTCGTAGTCGTAGACCTGCACGTCGTAGCGGAGGGAGTCGATGAAGTACATCCGGTAGCCGTCCAGGCTCCAGACGATGCCGTTGGAGATGCTCACGCCGCCGAGCACCTTGCGCACGCTCAGGTCCGTCTCCATGCAGTAGAGGGCGCCGGCTCCCTCCACCGGATCGATGGCCATGGTGCCGGCCCAGAACCGGCCGGCGGGATCGCACTTGCCGTCGTTGAAGCGGTTCTCCGGCAGGTGGGCTTCCGGGTCGTGGAGGAGGTCCAGCTCGCCGCTGGCCGGATCGAAGGCGGCGAACCCGTCCTTGAGGGCCAGCATCAGACCCCCCGAGGCCCGCACCACCACCGTGCCCACGAACTGGCCGACATCCATGACCCGGTTCGCGTCCCCGGAGGGATCGTGGACGTGCAGCTTGCTCCCCATGATGTCGACCCAGTAGAGCAGTTGCTCGGCGCTGTTCCAGAGGGCGCCTTCCCCGATCGTGGAATGGGCATCGACCACCAGCTCGACCTGCGTGCTCATGTCATCTCTCCCGATGCGGTTGGGTAGCGATCTCGCAAGTAAGGTGCAGGAAGCAGGAAGCGCCATCGGCTGGAGTGGGAGCTCCTTGCGACTGTTCGTGACCTTGATCGAGGTTTCGGCCAGTACATGCCACTGGAATCGCAGAGGACCTCCGGAGGCGACGGGCCATCCGACCCATGAAGCGGCTGCCCGCCT
Source organism: Candidatus Latescibacterota bacterium (assembly GCA_964291625.2). Lineage (GTDB taxonomy): Bacteria > Latescibacterota > UBA2968 > UBA8231 > UBA8231 > UBA8231. The sequence goes on from OZ220089.1 coordinate 3,985,355, forward strand.
ACCCGCTCTCGATCGGCATGTCGGCCGTCGACGGGCTCGCGGTCTCGACGGTGATCACCACCAGCCTCGTCTACCAGGTCGAGACGGTGGGCCTCAACCCCCTCCAGCTCATCCTGGTGGGGACCGCCCTCGAAGCGACCGTCTTCCTCTTCGAGATCCCCACCGGCGTCGTGGCCGATGTCTACAGCCGCCGCCTCTCCGTCGTCGTCGGCCTGGCCCTCACGGGGGCCGGCTTCCTGCTCGCGGGTTCGGTCCCCCTCTTCGGCGCCCTGGTCGCCGCATCGGTCGTGGGGGGCCTTGGCGCGACCTTCCTCAGCGGCGCCCGCACCGCGTGGCTGGCCGACGAGATCGGCGCCGAGCGGCTGCCCCAGGCGCTGATGCGGGGCTCGCAGGTTAGCCTCCTCGGCGGCCTGGCGGGGGCGGCCCTCTCCGTGGCGCTGGCGAGCGTGGACCGCAGCTGGCCCCTCGTCGCCGGGGGCGCCATCTTCCTCGGCCTGGCCCTGTTCTCGGCCCTGGCCATGACCGAGCGCGGCTTCCGGCCCCTGCCCGCCGACGAGCGCGAGACCTTCAAAACTATGGGCCGCACCCTGCTCCGGGCTTTGGGCGTGATCCGGCGGCGGCGGGTGCTGATCCTCATCGTCATGGCGCCCTTCCTCTTCGGCGCCTCGAGCGAGGTTCCGGACCGCCTGACCACGCCCTTCCTGCTGCAGACGATCACCATGCCGCACCTCGGCCCCCTGGACCCCGTGGCCTGGTTCGGCCTCAGCAGCTACGTGACGATGGCCCTGGGGTTCGCGCTGCTGGAGGTCGTCCGGCGGACGGTGAACACGTCCAGCGACCGCGCCGTCGCGGCGACGCTGGTGGTCCTGCAGGGCCTCTACGTCGCCAGCCTCGTGGCCTTCGGCCTGGCCACGGAGTTCGCCTTCGCCATGGCCATGTTCTGGGCCCGGGGCCCCCTGCGCCGCGCCAGCGGTCCGTTGCTCAGCGCCTGGCAGAACCGCTTCGTGCCCTCCCGCGTCCGGGCCACGGTCCTCTCCTTCGGAGGGCAGATGGACGCCGTGGGCCAGATGATCGGCGGCCCCCTGCTGGGCGCGGTCGCCCTCGGATGGTCGCTGCGGGCTGGCTTCGTGGCCGCGGCGGTGGTGCTGCTGCCCGTGGTGATCGCCTTCGCCGCGCTGGCGGGGGTGCGCAGGTCACCGGCGGAGGCGGGCTGAAGGCGGTCCCGGAACCTGCTTGACTAAGTCTATGATCTCCCCTCTCCTGAAGACATGGATTCCCGGATGCCACAAAGGATGCAGGCCGCGATCCTGGGCCGGCTGATCCTGGCCGCCCTCGCCCTGGCCGGCTGCGGCTCGGAGCCGGAGCGCCCCATCGGCCCCGACCCCGGCCCTGGCGACAGCACCGGTGTCGCCCTGGTCTTCGCGGACCCGGCGCTGCAGTCGGCAGTGGAGCAGGCCGCGGCCGAGAGCGGCGACGCGGCGGGGCTGGTCTCGCTGACGGCCAAGGAGCGGGGGATCGCCGATCTGGGCGGCATCGAGCAGCTCACGGGTCTGGAGGTCCTGGACCTGTACGGCAACCAGATCCGGGACCTGTCGCCGCTGGCGGAGCTGACGCGGCTGCGTTACCTCGACCTGGGGAGCAACCGGGTCGAGGAGGTGTCGGCCCTGGAATCGCTGAAGGGCCTGCGGGTGCTGCTGCTGGCCGACAACGCCGTGACGGACGTGGCGGTGCTGGCCGGTCTGGACAGCCTGCAGAGCGTCGATCTGACCGGCAATCCTCTGAGCGCTTCGGCGGCCGAGGCCCAGGTGGCGGCGCTGCGGGAGCGCGGCGTCGACGTCGACTTCGGGGCGCCCGAGGAGCCCGGGGGCGGCGGGGTCGTCCTGGGGGACCTGCCCATCGTCTTCGCCTCGGGCCGGCGGACCGGGGACAGGGCGGTCCCCGAGGTCCATTCCCTGGACCCGCAGACCGGCGTGGTGGTGAACCTGTCCGAAGGCCTGGCCACGGCGCCCTTCTCCGATGGCTCGGAACCGGACACCACGGACTGGAGGTACCTCGACGGCCGGATCGTCCCGGTGAGGCGGGGCGACCAGCCGGCCCAGTCGCCCGACGGGCAGCGGATCGCCTTCACCTCGAATCGGGACTTCAACCTGGAGATCTACGTGATGGATGCCGACGGCGGGGCCCCCAGGAACCTCACCCTCCACGAGGCCTGGGACGAGGATCCCGCCTGGTCGCCCGACGGGCAGCGGATCGCCTTCACGTCGGACCGCAACGGCGACGTCGAGGAGTTCGGGGGACGCTTCAACACCGACATCTTCGTCATGAACGCCGACGGCAGCGGCGTGGAGCAGGTGACCTCCGATCCCCTCAGCCGGAGCGCCAGCCAGCCGGCGTGGTCGCCGGACGGGTCGTCCATCGCTTTCGGCAGGGCCGGCGACGGGATCTTCGTGCTGGAGTTGTCCAGCGGCGAGGCCTGGAACCTCACGGACGCCGGGTGGGCCCCTTCCTGGTCTCCTGACGGCCGCTGGATCGCCTACATGAGGACCGTGGAATTCGAGGAGAGCCATGTATGGAGGATCCCCGCCGCCGGTGGAGAGCCCACCCAGCTGACTCTGGGCCGGTTCTTTCGCAGGAGCCCCACGTGGTCCCCCGACGGCGCCCGCATCGTCTTCGCGCGGGAGGACCGCGTGGAAGGGGTTGCCTACGACCTCTACGTCATCCCGGCGGAGGGGGGCCCCGGAGAGCCGATCACCGACGATCCGAACCGTGACACGGACCCCTGCTGGGCGCCTTTCTGAGTCCCGGGTCGATTGAAGGGAGTTCCCCCATGACCACGTCCAGGATCGCCCCCCTGCAGAGAACGCCCGCCGGGATCTTCGGCCGGCTGATCCTGTCCGCCCTGGCCCTGGCCGGCTGCGGCTCGGAGTCGGATCGCCCCATCGGCCCCGGGCCCGTCCCCGGGGATTCCACCGGTGTCGCCCTGGTCTTCGCGGACCCGGCGCTGCAGTCGGCGGTGGAGCAGGCCGCGGCCGAGAGCGGCGACGCCGCGGGGCTGGTGTCGCTGACGGCCAAGGAGCGGGGGATCGCCGATCTGGCCGGCATCGAGCAGCTCACGCGTCTGGAGGTCCTGGACCTGTACGGCAACGAGATCCGGGACCTGTCGCCGCTGGCGGAGCTGACGCGGCTGCGCTACCTCGACCTGGGGAGCAACCGGGTCGAGGGGTTGTCGGCCCTGGAGTCGCTGAAGGGCCTGCAGGTGCTGCTGCTGGCCGACAACGCGGTGACGGACGTGTCGGCCCTGGCCGGCCTCGACAGCCTGCAGAGCGTCGATCTGACCGGCAATCCGCTGAGCGCTTCGGCCGAGGCCCAGGTGGCGGCGCTGCGGGAGCGAGGCGTCGACGTCGACTTCGAGGCGCCCGAGGAGCCCGGGGGCGGCGGGGTCGTCCTGGGGGATCGGCCCATCGTCTTCACCTCGAGCCGGCGCACCGGCGAGGACTGGGATCTCGAGGTCCATTCGCTGGACCCGAAGACCGGCGTGGTGGTCAACCTGTCGCAAGGCCTGGCCACGGCGCCCTTCTCCGATGGCTCGGTACCGGACACCACGTCGGACTGGAGGATCCTCCCGACCGGCCACATCGTCCTGGTGAGGTGGGGCGAGGATCCGGCCCAGTCCCCCGACGGGACGAGGATCGCCTTCACCTCGAGCCGGGACGGCGACCGGGAGATCTACGTGATGGACGCCGACGGCGGGGCTCCGGAGAACCTCACCTTCCACGAGGCCTGGGACGAGCAACCCGCCTGGTCGCCCGACGGGGAGCGGATCGCCTTCGTGTCGGACCGCAACGGCGAGGTCGAGGAGTTCGGGGGCCTGCGCTTCAACACCGACATCTTCGTGATGGACGCCGACGGCGGCATCGTGGAGCAGGTGACTTCCGATCCCCTAAGCCGGAGCGCCGACGAACCGGCCTGGTCGCCGGACGGGTCGTCCCTCGCTTTCAGAAAGACGGGCGCCGGGATCTTCGTGCTGGAGTTGTCCAGCGGCGAGACGCGGAACCTCACGGACGACGGGTGGGCTCCTTCCTGGTCTCCCGACGGCCGCTGGATCGCCTTCATCCGGACCGTGGAACGCGAGGAGAGTCACGTCTGGAGGATCCCCGCGGCCGGTGGAGAGGCCACCCAGCTGACCCTGGACCGGTTCTTCCGGACGAGCCCCAGCTGGTCCCCCGACGGCACCCGCCTCGTCTTCGCGCGGGAGGATCGGGAAGGGGGCGGCGGCTACGACCTCTACCTCATCCCGGCGGAGGGCGGCGCCGGAGAGCCGATCACCGACGATCCGGGCGTGGACCGGGCCCCCTGCTGGGCGCCATTCTGATCGTCTCCAAGGCGATCGTCTGTCCGCCCACCTCGAGCTTGCAGGCATACACCCCGGCGGCCAGGGCCCTGCCCTTCCCGCGGTCATCCCACACGAACCGATGGCTGCCGGCCGGCAGCGGTCCGTCCCACAGCTGCCGCACCCGGTGACCCACCGCGTTGTAGAGGGCCAGGTGGACCCGCTCCCCGTCGGCCAGGTCGAGCGGAATGACCAGGGGACGGCCAGGCCCCGGGCGAGGCTGCGCCGGCGTCGAATCATCCCGCGTCTGCCCGGCGGTCGCCGGCTTCGGCCCGGCCTCCGGGCAGGGGGTTGAGGAGCAGGTGCAATGCAGCCGGAAAACCTCGCCCTCGTCGTCCTCGTAGGTCGTGCAGTACCGGTACGGCTCGGTGGAGTCGCGCTCCGCGCAGTCTTCGAAGTAACCGCACTCGATCACTTCGGTGAAATCCAGGCAGGGGACCGACTCCTGATCGTCAGCAGGGGCTGTCGTGTCGGCCTCCGCACAAGGGGTGGAGGAGTACCAGCACCCTCCCGTCCTGTAGAAGTTGCACTCCCAGTCCAGGCCATGGGTGCAGTAGCGGTACTTCCCGAGAGAATCCGCGGGCGCGCCCTCGAAGCAGGGGTTGGGGGTGGAGCTGGAGGCGCAGACGGTCCAGGTGCTCGGGCACCATACGACGGCTTCCGACGTGTCCGCCGCCGATTCCGCCGTGGTCTCGGCCCCGGACTCCGTCACGTGGAGCATCGCGAGCCCCGCCAGGAGACTTGCGATCCAGGTGGGCCCAGGCCTCTGCCGTGGTGCTGGAGCCAGGCCCCCGGGCGAATCGATGGACTGGCGCGATCCGTTCATCTTCCTGTCTCCCCTGGCCAGGTGGGATGCCCGGCGGCTGCATCCGGGCGGCTGTCAAGGCAGACCTACCGCCAAGGGTAGACTTGGTCAAGGAGGAATCGGGATGGAGCGAGGGCCCGGGGCCGCACCGCCCTATCTTACCCGGCCACTGCCGAAGAGAGGAAGCCAATGAACAGCCAGACGTCGGGCCGGCCGGTCTTCCGCAAGCCGCCGCCCGAGGGGGTCGTGGAGGTCCTTGGCATCGGCCGCGAGTGGAGCATCGCGGCCCTCGAGGACGGCTCCCTGCTGGCGGCGCGCAGGCAGCGCTGCCGCCTCTCCCGTGACGGGGGCGAGACCTGGTCGGAGGAGCAGGACCTGCCCGAGCCGGTCACCGCCTCGGGGCTGCTGCGCCTGAACTCCGGCGCCCTGGCCGCGTTCTCCGACCAGATGCTGTGGCTCTCCGGCGACGAGGGCCGCACCTGGGGCGAGGGGCGGGCGATCCCCATGCTCGGCAGCCCCTACTACGACACCTTGGTGCAGCTGTCGAGCGGCCGCCTCCTCTACCCCAACCGGGCGTGCTTCGCCAACCAGGGGCATCCCGACCTGCCGCTGGAGTACGTCCGCAGCTACGGCCTCTGGAAGGGGATGCGCCGCCAGGTGTCGGGGCACTACCACTGGCCCGAGATCGACATCGCCTCGGTGAGCATCTCCGACGACGAGGGGCAGACCTGGCGGATCTGCGAGGGCGAGCTGATGGGCTGGTTCGACGAGCACGGCGTGCCCAACGGCCAGGGCGGCGTCACCGCCTGCGACGAGCCGAGCGTGGCCGAGACCCGCGACGGGCGGGTGCTCTTCCTGGCGCGCTCCACGGTGGGCCGGCTGGTGTGCAGCTACAGCCGCGACGAAGGTTCCACGTGGTCGGCGGTGCGCCCCACCGAGCTGGCCGCCTCGTACTCGCCGCCGGCGCTGACGACGGTCCCGGAGACCGGCGACCTGCTCTGCGTCTGGAACCAGGTCTCCCGCGAGGAGATCCGCCGCGGCTACCGCCGGGGCCGGCTTTCGGCGGCGGTCTCCCGCGACTCGGGGGCGACCTGGCAGGGGTTCCGGACGATCGAGGTGAGCGCCGGCCTGGAGGACGTGGAGCGGGTCCCGGCGGAACACCCGGTGACGCCGGTGGTCGGCCTGCCCGACCTCGGCCAGCTCCCCGACGACTTCGCCGTCTTCCGCTACCCGAACGTGCGCGTCATCGGCGATCAGGTCTTCATCCTCTACGCCCGGGAGTGGTTCGAGCTGGCCGCCGGGGCGAGGTCGGGCTTCGAGGACGAGCGCGACGGCGGGGTGGTCCTGGGCCACGAGAACGTGCTGCGCCGCTACCCGCTCGAACACTTCTACGAGTAAGTCCCCATGAACCTGAATCTGCCGAAGGTTGCCGTATCGGACCGCGTCAGCCTGTCGCGGCGGATCCCGGCCGGCGAGCGGACCACCATGGCGAGCCTGGAGGGCCCGGGCTGCATCCGCCGTCTGTGGGTGACCGACGGCCGCCGCGGCAACGGCCGGCAGGTCGTCATCCGCATCTACTTCGACGACGAGCCCGTCCCCCACGTGGAGGCGCCTTTCGGCGACTTCTTCGGCGTGATGCACGGGCTCCCCTGGTACCCGATCAACACGCCCCACCTCTCGGCGCAGAACTACAGCGGCTACAACTGTTACTTCGACATGCCCTTCGCCCGGGCGGCGCGGATCGAGATGGACCGTGGGGCCGGCGACACGCCGATCTTCCTCTTCGTCGACTGGCACCGCTTTCCCGGCCAGGAGCTGGAGGAGCCCCGCCGCTTCTGCGCGCGCTGGCGCAGGGAGGCGCCGGCCGAGAGCTACGGGCAGGACTTCCTGCTGTTGGACGCCGACGGGCCCGGCCGGCTGGTGGGGTTCGTCTACGGCGTGCGGCTCTACGACGACACCGACCGCTGGAGCCACGGCGGGGCCGACAACATCTACATCGACGGCGATGGCGAGCACCCCGCCTGCCTGCGCGGGATCGGAGGGGAGGACACCTTCGGCACGTCCTACGGCGGAGCCCTTCACACGCCCGAGACCCATCTCTACACGGGCATGCCGTACTACACCCACGCCGACGTGGGCCAGGCCCGTCCGGCGCAGCGGCTGGTGGGTTACCGGTTCTTCGACCGGGACACGATCGAGTTCCGCAAGTCGATCCACGTGCGCTTCGGTTCGATGGAGAACGACATCTGCGCCACCTCGTACTGGTACCAGGAGGGGCCGGTGCGGCCTTTCTTCGAGATGCCGGACTGGCCCCTGCTGCAGCCGGCCGAGCGCTTCGAGCCCCCCTGGGGGGAGCTGCCCCGGGGGACCTGCGACCTGCCGCTGCCCGACACCGGAAGCTGGTGGCTCTGCGGTCCCTTCTGGAACCGCGGGGACCGCGCCATGGAGGCCGATCTGCCCGCCGAGACGGAGCTCGACCCCGAGGCGGCCCTCGACGGCGGCCACGACGACGACTCCCCCTGGCTGACCGAGGGCTCCCGCGAGCTGGGGAGGGACGAGGCCCACTGGCAGATGCGGGAGGCCCTCCGCGGCTTCGTGGACTTCAACCACGTCTTCCGTCCCCACATTTTGGGGACACCGGGAAACAGCGGGGAAGCGGCGGCCGTCGCCAGATGTGTGCTGGAGGTGGAGGAGGAGACGCCGGCGAGCCTTCGCCTGGCATGGGATGACCGGCTCGTCCTGCGGCTGAACGGAGGCGACCCGATCGACCTGGGGCACCACGACGCCTTCCGGTCGCGGACGGTCCCGGTCGATCTGGGGAAGGGCCGGAACATCATCGTGATGAAACTGAGCAACACCGTGGGGTCCAACTACGGCGGGTGGGCCTTCGCCTTCCGTGCCGGCTTGCCCGACGGCAGCGTGGTCTTGCCCCGGGCGGAACGAGCGAGAGAGGGAGCCGAATGACGAGTGGGAGATTACCGACGGAGAGCCGGAACATCCGGTGGCCGGCGGACCTGGAGACGGATGAGTACGACGGCTGGTACATGGGACGCGGCCGATCGGTGAAGAGGGCGGTGAAGGCGGCCATCGAGGGGGACCTGGAGACGATCCGAGCGTGCGTCGAGGCGGAGCCCGAGCTGGTGGACTGCAACATCCGCTACCGCGAGCCCCTCTACTTCGCCGTGGGGAACGACCATCTCGAGGTCGCCCGCTTTCTGATCGAGAGCGGGGCGGAGATCACCTACAAGTCGGGGAACCGCTCTCACCAGCGGCCCATCGAGCGGGCGGAAGACCGCGGCTTCGCCGAGATGGCGGAGCTGCTGAAGAGCAGCCTGGAGAGACGATACGACGTGCTCTACCGGCCGGAAGGGGAGGAGCTCGCAGCGTTGATCCGGGAGCGCGACCTGGCCGCTGTCCTGGAGCACCTGGATCGGTCCCCGGAGTCGATGCGGGCCGTGGACGAGCGGGGCAACCAGCCGATCCACTGGGCCGTGCTGGTGAAGGACGTGCGCATCATCCGGGCCCTCGTGGAGAGGGGAGCAGACCTCGAAGCCCGACGGCCCGACGGGGCGCGGCCCATCGACCTGACCCCGGGCGACTACTTCCACCGGGGCCGCCACCGGGCCGACTTCCTCCGCGGAGTCCTCATCGGCCTGGGCGCCGAGTGTCCCGTCGAGCACGCCGCCGCCCTCGGGGACATCGGGCTGGTGAAGGAGTGCGTGGAAGCCGACCCCGCCTGCGCCGGCCGGGTGCCCGACTACTTCACCTGGTACACGAGTTCGTGCCTCGACAACGCCATCAGATCCGGCGACGCGGCCGTCGTCCGGTATCTGCTGGAGCACGGCGCCGATCCCAACCTGCGCCAGCCCGGGCACGCCCCCCGTGGCAGCGCCCTGCTGGGCGCCGTGGCAAAGGGCGACATGGAGATCGTCGAGCTGGTCCTCGAGGCCGGCGGCGATCCCAACCAGGAGGTGGAGTCCTCCGGGAATGTCTGCGGCTGGGCGAAGGAGGATCCGCAGTTGCTGCGGAGGCTGGCGGATCGGGGCGGCAAGCTGGGCGATTACGATGACCTGAAGGGGGTCGGGCCGGAGGTCCTGAGGATCATGTTCGGCCAGCTGCCGCTGAAGTATTACGTCGCCAACGACGACGCGGAGGGGCTGAGGACGCGCCTGCGCGAAGACCCCGGGTCGGCGCGCGGGATCTTCCCGCAGACCATCGGCAACAAGCCGCTCATGGCGGTCTGCCTCGAGGCCGATGCCGCCCTGCTGCGGGACCTGTCAACCGACGTGGTGAGACGGCTGGCGAGAGACGAGAGCCTGAAGGACTACGGCGAGCCGGCCCTCGCCCAGTCGGACCTCTCGCGGCCCGACTGGATGGGCATCACCCAGCTCCACGACATCGCCGCCTTCGGAACGGTGCCGGAGGCCGAGCGCTTCCTCGCCCACGGCGCGCCCCTGGAGGTCCTCGACGAGGAGTACTCCAGCACGCCCCTGGGCTGGGCCGCGAGGGAGGGCCGCACCGAGATGGCCGCGTTCCTGCTGGAGAAGGGGGCCGATCCACAAGGCATGGGGACCTTCCCGTGGGCTGCGCCCCTGGAGTGGGCGCGGAGGCGGGGGCACGAGGAGACGGCGGCGGTCATCGAGCGGCGGCTGTGACCGGAAGCCTCGAGCCGGCGGTACCTCTCCGGAGGCGCCGGCCCCGGTGCATGGACGCCGTCGCCGACCGGGACACGGTGCCGGCGAACAACCAACCAGACCGGCGGATTCAGTGAAGCCGAAGCCCCCCGCCTTCCCGGCCGCCCTGGCCTGAGGACCACCGGGATGCGCCTGCCCGCCGGGAAGCTCAGAGTTCCTGCCGTCTGTCTGATCCTGTGTCTTGTGCTGGGCGGCGCCCTGCGCTTCGTCGGCCTGACCCGCGGGGACAGCTCCTTCGTCCCGGCGGGGCCAGACCGCGCCGCGGGCGAGGACGCCTTCTACCACTTCCATCCCGATGAGACCACGCTGGTCCAGACCGCCCTGAGACCGGTCGACCCCTTTTCTCCCGAGCTCACCAGCTACGGCCTGCTGCCTGTCCATCTGCTTCGCGGGGTCCTGGAGTTCAACCGGATCGTCCTCGGCCGTGACTACGAGGATCAGGACTCGACGGAATCGGTCCGGTATGTCTACCTGACCGCGCGCACCCTGGCGGCCCTGGTCTCCTGTCTGACCCTTGGCCTGGTCTGGCTGCTGGCTCACCGCTGGTTCGGTGAGGTGCCCGCACTGCTCGCCGCCGTGGTGGTCGCCGTGGCCCCCCTGGTTACCAGTGGGACAACCGATCCTCCAGAGCGACGAACCGTTCCTCCTCAATGTGTCCGAGGAGCCCATGTGAAGTGCCGCCCCACAGACGCCCTGTCCGGTCCGTGCACAGCCCTGTAACGATCTCGCGATCGTCCCCGGCGAGTTCGGCGATCACCAGGGATTCCGAGCCCGCCCCCTTTGGGAACCTTGCCTGCCGCGTCGCCGACCCAGAGCGTTCCCTGCCGGTCCACCTCCATTGCGCAGACCGCAGGCCCGTCGTCATCGGGCGGATCCTGTCCTCTTCATGGCAGGCGATCCCTTTGCCGGTGCCGAACCGTGAGAGAGGGAAGGCCGTCCGACAGCTGGAAGTTCTCGAAGGCCTCCCCGTCGAACCGGCTCACCCCGCCGCCGGCCGTGGCGATCCAGAGCAGGCCTCGCCGGTCCTGGTGGACGTCCTCGATCAGCATGCCGGCCAAGCCGTCCTGGAGGTGTACTGGCGGGCGCCGGTGTAGCCGAAGGGTGTGGTTCCTCTCGGCTTCATGGGCAATGCTCGCTATCCCCGTGGCGGTGGTGGAGGCCGATCCTCCCGGTCGAGGCGGAAACCTCCAGCCGCCTGCCCGAGCCCCACGCTATGTAATCAGGGTGGACCTGCAGAGTGGATCAAGGACTCGCTCCGAATCAAGGCCCATCTCTCGACCTTGGCCTGACACAGGCCTCTCGCGCACCTGAATGGACCGGGGCAGAGGAGTCTCCAAAAAAACAACAGGAGGGATACGGACAATTCGTTTGAGCTTACAATCCGAAGATCCTGTTGGCCATCAGTCACTTACGGTTGCTTTCCCGTATTCATACGTTCATACCGTACGACCTATCGGATTTTCCGGGTATCGCCAGTCGCGGCCAAGTGTCAAGTTCCTCTTTGCTTTTCGGCAGTGAGAGCCCTCTATTTCTAAAGTCATGAGGGCGGCCTGTTACGTGCAGGGTGAATCCAGTCGAAGCGATGGAACGTCATCATCTGGGGACTCATCGTCAGATTCTGACGAGACGTACGTTGAGATTTCGTTCTACGATGCCGCCCGGGGTAGATTCCCTGACTCATCTACGGTCATTTCCAACGCGTCCTCCTGGGGAGAATTCAAGAGCGGAGAGTAACTCGTGAATCGCTCGCCTATTCTCCCTGCGTTTGTCTTGCTGTTGTGCTCCATTCCAGTCTACGGAAGTGCGAACATCACATGGGTTGACAACACAAAATGTCTACGTCGTGCTCATCAGTTTCCAGGACACATCTCCCCATGGATGGGACGACGGCAGTCCCACCAACACAGCCTATGCTGTTGGAGGATTTCGAGCGGCTCTTTGGAGCTGACGACGCTACAGGATTCGGCCCCGACGATCCCCAGCACGTAGCAGGATCGGGAGAGGGCCCACAGGACCTTCCCGAGGTCTACGGTAGTATCCACTTCGACGCCCCTGGAAGGGGGCGCCCAACATGCCTACTCGAATCCTCTTCTTGGTTGCTTTGGTGGCCACGCCCGCCCTGTCCGAGACCAGTCCCCTGCAAGTCTCAGACTTCCTGCCTTTGAGTGTAGGAAACTCCTGGACATATAACTACCGCTACTACGACGGCAGGCCCACCCGCCCTGAGCCACTGGTCCATTACCAGGAAGTGACGATTTCGATTCTGCGAACCGAGGTCATCGACGGGCACACGTACTTTGTGTTCTCCGGTATTCCAGATGGAGTTCCCGTAGCCCCTGTTCATTCCATCGCCGACAAGAAGCTGCGATGGAAAGGAAACAATCTCATGCAGCACGATGGGGTGTCCGAGTACTCCATCTATCGCTTTCAGGACATCCCGACGCCGGTCCCTCCGCAGTCCCATGCCATGACTGAGAGGGAGCACTATGTGCTTGACCCAACCAAGGCGCACGGCGACACCCTTGGGACCGTGACTACGTCCATATCCCAGAGGGCCGCCGAGGCCATCTTTATCTTCTATGGACACACTGACCCGATCACACCCGAGGCAAAGGCAGAAAGAGGGGGGAGTTTCTTGAGAAACTTCGGCATGGTGGAGTGCGGTGATGCGGTCTACACTTCCCCTCACTACCTGGACGCAGATACTCACCTTACGTCCATCAGCGCTCGCCTGCTTGTCGAGGGAACCACGAATGGCGAGAGTGGCCCGCGCGACGGCGCGTATGTGGAGATCTCCTACTGGGACGCGATCTGGGGTAGATTCCCGGACTCTAGGACAGACTCGAACAGCTCCTCCTGGGGCAGCGTGAAGGCGGGAGCTTCCCGATGAATCGCTTGCCTACCGCCTGTCTGGCCGTTCTGCGTGCGCCGCGACACGGACGAGGGCTGCCAGGAATATGTGGCCCGCCTGGCCGAAGCATCCGGCGTCGAGACTCTGACCCGTCAGGACCGGGTTCCAGGTGGACAAGAGAGTGGCTGAAGAAGGGCTCGAAGGCGGACTGGGAGCACCCGCTCGATCCCGAGGCCAGGTCACGAGGATGGCCGACGGGCGCTCGCGGCTGGGAGGGTAAGCCCCCCTTTGTGCAGCAGCGGACGAGGCGAGGGTGCAGCCCCGGATGAGAGCGTCCTCCTGGTTTGTGGGAGGGTCTGTCGGCCGGCCCGTGATTCTCGTCGCGTTGGTCGGTTCGGCTGCCGGGCAAGAGGCCCGGGAGGTGACCCTGTACACACAAGCCGCACGTTACGAGAAAGGCGTGCATGTATGCGGAAAGGGGTGTTGGAATGTTGTAGGGGAGGAGTCCCCAACACTCGGCAGGAGAGCTTTTGACAAGCAGAGCAGCCGCCGTCCATCTGTTCCTGTGCGCGGGCAGGCAGAAGCAGGACCTGCCACTGGAGCCGCGTGGCGCAGCTGGAAAGGAGTGGTCCGATGAGGACGTTCGCCCTGGGATGCCTGGAGGGGCTGATGCTGAGCGTGGAGGCCGGGGCCGAGTCCTGGGTCCGGGGCCGTGTGCGGTTGGCCTCGGGCGAGGCCGCGGCCGGAGTGCAGGTGATGCTCTTCGATGGTAGCCGCCTGGGCCGCCCGGCGCGCACCGTCACCGATGAGGCCGGCCACTTCTCCCTGACCCGGGAGGCGATGGAGCAGGCCGCGTCGCGGCCTTCCCGCCCGGAGCTGGGCCCGAACTACCCCAATCCCTTCAATCCTTCCACGATCCTGCCGTATCGGCTGCCGACCCGGGCCCGTGTCCGGCTGGATGTGTTCAACCTCCTGGGGCAGCGACTGTCCACCCTGGTGGACGAGGTAAAGCCGGCCGGCTCTCACACCGCGGCCTGGGACGGCCGGGACGGCTCGGGGCGGGCCCTGTCGGCGGGAGTCTACCTCTACCGGCTGACCGCCGGCGAGGTGCGCCGGACCCGTTCCATGGTGCTGCTCGACGGGGCGGCGGCCGGGGGTGCGGGTTCCCCCCCCTCCACGGATTGGGTGCCGCCGCGGGAGGAGCCTCAGGTCTACGGACTTGTCGTCTCGGGCCCGGGGCTGGTCCCGTACGTGGATCCGGGCTTCCGGGTGGGGGCGGGCGGCGCCTTCGTCGATGTCTCCCTGGAAGCCTCGGGCAGCGCCCCCCGGGCCAAGGCGGCCTCCGGCGGGGCCGGGCGGCTGGGCGATGTGGACAACAACGGCACCGTCGACCGCACCGACGCGCTCCTGGTGCTGCTGTACAGCCTGATGCCTTCCATCGTGCTGCCCAACGACGGCGATGTCTCCCTGGGCGACGTCAACCGGGACGGCCGGGTCGATGGGGCCGACGCCCAGCTCATCGAGGCCTACAGCGCCGATCCCTCCGACCCGGACCTGCCCCCAGGAATCGGGGCACCGGCGGGCATGGGTACCGGCGCCCGGAAGCTGTACTGGACGGATGCCGGCAGCGACCGGATCCAGCGCTCCGACCTCGACGGCTCCGGGGTCGAAGACGTCATCGACATCGGCTTGGTCACGCCGAGAGGCCTGGCTGTGGACCAACCCGGGGGCAAGCTCTACTGGACCGACTACGGCAGCGACCGGATTCAGCGGGCCGACCTCGACGGCTCCGGGATCGAAGAGATAATCGCCACCGGCCTGGAGATCCCGCTGGCCGTGGCCGTCGATCCGTCAGCCGGCAAGATCTACTGGAGCGACAACGGTACGGACAAGATCCAGCGGGCCAACCTCGACGGCTCCGGCGTGGAGGATCTGGTCACCGGCCTGCAGAGCCCGTTGAGCCTGGCTCTCGACACCGAGGCCGGCAAGCTCTACTGGACCGACAGCGGCACGGACAAGATCCAGCGGGCGGATCTCGACGGCTCCGGGATCGAGGATCTGATCACCGTCGGCCTGGACATTCCCCGGGGGCTGGCCCTGGATCCGTCGGCGGGCCGGCTCTACTGGACCGACAACGGCACCGGCAGAATCCAGCGGGCCAACCTCGACGGCTCCGGGGTCGAAGAGATAATCGCCACCGGCCTGGAGATCCCTCGGGCCCTGGTCCTGGATGCCGCGGGCGGAAAGCTCTATTGGGCCGACAGCGGCAGCGACCGGATCCAGCGGGCGAACCTCGACGGCTCCGGGATCGAAGACCTCGTGACCGGCCTGTCCAGTCCCCGCGGCCTGGCCCTGGTGAGGATGGCGTCTCCAGACGACGTCAGGGTCCCGGACGCCGCGTTGCGGTCGGTGCTGCAGGACAGCCTCGGCCTGGCGCCCGGCGATCCGATCCCGGCGGCCGAGCTGGCGAGGCTGACCGTGCTGGAGGCGCCCGACGCCGGCATCGTCGACCTGACCGGGCTCGAGCACGCCACCGGGCTGACCCGGCTCCACCTGGGTTGGGGCGCCACCCAGGACCTTCACGAAAACTCCAACGAGATCACCGATCTGGCCCCTTTGTCGGGTTTGACGGTCTTGACATGGCTCCATCTCGGGGGCAACTCGGTGGTGGACGTGACGCCGCTGGCGGGCCTGACCGATCTGACGTGGCTGAACCTTCAAGGCAACCGGATCCAGGATGCATCACCCTTGCTGGGTCTGTCCGGCCTCACCCATCTATTTGTTGGGTTCAATCCCCTCCGGAATGAGTCGCTGCTCCTGGGCCTGACCGGTCTGATCGAAGATGATCTCCGTCGTCCGTCCACGTATCCCCAACTGGATTCCCCGCTGAACGACCTGGTTAGAGCCTACGAGGCCGCCCTCGAGGAGGGGAGAATCTCGAGTCGCATCGTTCCCGGCCACTGCGTCCGGGATACCTCCCCCCGTGAGTTCCGCACCTGGGATCTGTCCGAGCCAGCCCCCTCGATCCGGGTAGAGGTGGGCATCCTTGTGGAGAGTGTCGACTCCGTCGGCCGCTTTCTCGAGCAGCACGACATCTCCGTTGACTTGGAGACAGAGCATCTCGACGGATACACGTGGGGGACCTTCACGATTTGTGTGCCCTTGCCTCTGCTCGTCCCCCTGACGCAGCAGACGGGCGTCTTGAGGGCCCGCCTGTTTGTGCCTCCCGAGAAGGACTCTGTCACCGTCCCGGACTCGGCGCTGCGGGCGGTGCTGAAGGACAGCCTCGGCCTGGCGGCCGACGAGCCGATCTCACTACTTCAACGACCAGGTCCGAAGGGCCAGGCCTGCGGCCAGACGGAACTCGTATCGCTGTGGGAGAATTCGGGGACGAATACCTCTCAGGGAAGTCGAGGGGAGATGCCGAACCATGATCGAGCGACACCGTTCTGTTTTGCAGCGATCGGCTGGCGCTGCCAAGGCGTCGGCCCTGCCGTGGCGTCTGCGCCTTGACTCAAATGCACCCGCAAAGCCGGATGCCACCAGGAGCATTCGGCTTCCAACGCCCCGGAGCAGATCCTCCGGACTCTTGGCTCACGGCCCCGAAGGGAACCTCATGACTAGCATTCTGCTTCGATGCAGAGCGCGGATAGAGTCGCTCACATGCGGAGGGCTCAGGATGACTTCGGGCATCCTAGCTGCGCTGTTGGTGGCTCCCGCACTCTCGCAGACGACCACGAGGACCTTCCAGATGTCTGACCACCTGCCGTTGGCCGTTGGAAACTCGTGGACGTACCTCATGAGCTACCACGATGCCAGACGTGATCCCAACGCGACCACCCATCCCGTTTTTGAGAGCTTCGATCCGCCGACCCCTGAGGTGACCTTCACGATCCTTCGAACCGAAGTGCTCGATGGAGAGACCTACTATCTCTTCTCCGACGTACCTGCTGGATGGCCTCCTGCGCCGGCACACTCCGTAGCGGGCAAGAAGCTGCGGTGGGACGGCGACAACCTCACTGAGCACGATGGCACCTCCTCGTTCTCGATACTCAGGTTCCGGGACACACCTTCCGGTGAAGGAGAATACTCATTCCAGGAGAATGATGTCAGCGCATCCGATGCGAAGGGTGACACTTCTGTGAGGGTGGGAGCGGTCAGAAACGCCAATATGATGTCGAAGGTGTCATTTGCCTTTTCGGGAGGGCGCCCTTCCTCTGTGTCGCTGCGCACTGTTCACTTCGTCACAGGATACGGCATGACCTACTCCTCCGACGTACTGGTTCCCGAGGGCGAGTTCTATCCTGTTCTGGAGACGAGCCTGAGCCCTGTTCGAGCAACCATTCTCATGGCCGACTCGGCCACCAATTCCTCCAGGAGTGAGGATAGGTATAGCCACCGAACGATCAAATTCCTTGACGTATTCGCTGCACAATCTGGCGACCGGCAGTTTCCTGAAGGAACCACAAGCTCCATCAGCAATGCCTCATGGGGTGAACTCAAGGAATCGAGGTACTGAATCAGCTGCGGGCAGCGCATGGATTTGACCGGTTTGTGGAAGTCGGGTGCGCGCCCTCCGCCTCTCCTCATTTCTGAAGAGATCTGTCCCATGCTCGCTCGCATCGCAATACTGATCCTGTCCGCCTTGCCGTTGGCGGCGGAGACCCCGACTGTCCAAGCCTACTTGCCGCTGGCCGTCGGCAACTCGTGGACCTATCTCCACACCTACTCGGACGATAGGGAAAGGGAAGACGGCTCGCTCATCTACCCCCAAGGGTACACCGAGATGGAATTCACCATCTCCATCCTCCGGACGGAAGTCATCGGCGGGGAGACCTACTTCGTCGTCTCGGACCTCCCCTCCAATCTCCCAACAGATGTTCCCAAACACTTTATTGCCGGCAAGAAACTCCGCTGGGATGGGAACAACCTGGTCGAGCATGATGGGACATCCGAAGTGTCGTTCTATCGCTTCTCCGTGGCTCAGGATGGACGGGATCCGATCAGAGGCGAATACGCAATATCAGAGACGCACGGAGATACTCTGATAGAGACGTACAGTAGCCGGAAGGGTTTTCGGCCTACGAACTATCAGGTCTTCAAGTTCAGAGGCCATGGGTACATAGATGGATGGAAGATGTCGAGAGGGATGTCTTTCATCATGAACTATGGCATTGATAGATCTTCAGAAGTCTACACGGGCGGCGATGCGATCTATGGCGACAACAGACTCAAGCCTCTCCGTGCGGTGCTGAATGCGGAAGGAGGAGAGAGTTCCGGGCAGCCCCGTTCATCCTCTTCCGTGAGGGTTTCATGGGATGACTTCAACTGCTACATGAGCGCCTATGACACCCGGTACGACGACACCTGCAATTACCCTCCCGCCTCCACCGCCAAGTCCCCCACCACTTGGGGCTCAGTCAAGGATGAAGGGAGATAGACCATTGGGACTCCCCTATCTGCTGGTGATCTTGTCGCCGCGCGCACCGAGAAGGACGAGCACCTCCCGCGCCGCACCGGGCAGGTCATGGCCGACTACCGGGCGCGGACGGTGCACTGACCTCCCTCCGGCATCCTGTAGGAGCAGGTTCGATGAAGAAAGCTCCGTTGTTCCGCATGGCCTTGCTATCGGCGGGTGTCCTGTGCCCGCAGGAGAGTCCTGCCCAGGACCACACTCGCCGGGGATTGCCCGACGGCGCCCTCGCCCGTCTGGGCAATGGCGGCATCGGTTGGGGCGACCGGGCGGTGGCCTGGTCCCCGGACGGCACGCGGCTGGCGGTGGCCAGCGAAACCGGCATCTGGCTCTACGATCCCGCGACCGGGGCCGACGTCGCCCTGCTCACCAGCCCCAGGGTGTCGGTCGAGTCGGTGTCGTTTTCTCCGGATGGGGCGCGGCTGGCCGGTGCCGTTGTCGACGGGACCGTTCGACTGTGGGACGTGGCCAGCGGCCGGGAAACAGGCACTCTGCAGGGCCATACGTCCAAGGTCACTTCGGTGTCGTTTTCTCCGGACGGGGCGTTGCTGGCCAGTGGCAGCTATGACGGTACGGTTCGATTGTGGGACGTGGCTACCGCTGAGGAAGTGTCCACCCTTCACCATACGCTTACGTCCTCGGTCAGTTCAGTGTCGTTTTCTCCGGATGGGGTGCTGCTGGCCAGTGGCGGTTCGGACACGATTCGATTGTGGAACGTGGTCAGCGGCGGGGAAAGGGGCACTCTTCAAGGCCATACGTCCTATGTGGCTTCGGTGTCGTTTTCTCCGGATGGGGTGCTGCTGGCCAGTGGCAGCTATGACGAGACGGTTCGACTGTGGGAGGTGGCTACCGGCCAGGAGACAGCCACTCTCCAAGGCCATGTGTCCCATGTCCATTCAGTGTCGTTTTCCCCGGACGGGGCGAGGCTCGCCAGCGGCAGTTCGGCCGGCACGGTTCGATTGTGGGACGTAGCCGGAGGTCGGGAGACAGCCACTCTCCAGGGCCATTTGGATTGGGTCACTTCGGTGTCGTTTTCCCCGGATGGGGCGAGGCTCGCCAGTGCCAGTTGGGACGAGACGGTTCGATTGTGGGACGTAGCCGGCGGCCGGGGAACAGCCACTCTTCACCATATGGGCCGGATCACTTCGGTGTCGTTTTCTCCGGACGGGGCGTTCCTGGCCAGTGGCAGCTACGACGGTACGGCTCGGATTTGGGACGTGCCTGCCGCCCAGGAAACAGCCACTCTTCACCATACGGGCCGGGTCAGCTCAGTGTCGTTCTCTCCGGATGGGGCGCGGCTGGCCAGTGGCGGTTCGGACGCGGTTCGATTGTGGGCCGTCGTCTGCGGCCAGGAAACAGCCACTCTCCAGACCTCCCCGGTCTAGGCAGTGTCGTTTTCCCCCGATGGGGCCCTGCTGGCCGGTGTCAGTGGGGACGGGACAATCCGGCTGTGGGACGTAGTCAGCGGCCGGGAAACAGCCGCTCTCCATACCTCTCCGGGCCGGTCGGTGTCGTTTTCGCGGGACTGGGCGCTGCTGGCCCGCGGCAGTGGGGACGACACGTACGGCACGATTCGACTGTGGGACCCGGTCAGCGGCCAGGAGACAGCCACCCTCCGGGGCCACAGGTCCGCGGTCAGTTCGGTGTCGTTTTCTCCGGATGGGGCGCTGCTGGCCAGTGGCAGTCTGTACGGCACGGTTCGACTGTGGGACGTGGCCAGCGGTCAGGAGAAGGCCGTCCTCCAGAGCCATACGTCGATCGTCCGTTCATTGTCGTTTTCGCCGGATGCG
Organism: Candidatus Latescibacterota bacterium; assembly: GCA_964291625.2. GTDB lineage: Bacteria > Latescibacterota > UBA2968 > UBA8231 > UBA8231 > UBA8231. The sequence continues at coordinate 4,005,358 of OZ220089.1, forward strand.
GCGCTGCTGGCCAGTGCCGGTGACGACGAGACGGTGCGGTTGTGGGACGTAGCCGACGGCCGGGAAACAGCCACTCTCCTGGGCCATACGCACAGGGTCCGTTCGGTGGCGTTCTCTCCGGATGGGGCGCGGCTGGCCAGCAGCAGTGAGGACGGCACCATCCTGCTGTGGGACATGGCCCCGTACGTCACCGCCCATTCCGCAGTCGAAGCCTCTACGCCAACTCTGCCGGCGCAGACGGCGCTGCTGGCCAACTACCCCAACCCCTTCAACAGCCGCACCCGGCTCGCCTACCGCCTGGCGGCGCCCGGCCCCGTGCGGCTGGAGATCCACAACGCCCTGGGGCAGCCGGTGCGGACCCTGGTGGATCAGGTCCAGGCCGCCGGCGAATGCCAGGTCGCCTGGGACGCCCGCGACGGTCGGGGCACGGCCTTGGCGATGGGGGTCTATCTGGCGCGCCTGCGCGCTCCCGACGCTGTGCGTACGCGCCGGCTGCTATACCTCAAGTAGCGCGGTCATGACCCCGGAAACTGCTCTCCGCAATGACCCCTCTCGCAATCTCAGAGGATTCAACCCTGTACCTCAACGCACGGATTCTGGAACACGCAAGGACTCACTCAATGTTGACATGGTCCCACTACCGGCACCACCCAATGGCGCCCTTTGCCGTAGCTCAGCCAGGCCTGATGGGCCGCGGAGTAGTGCCGTCCAGGCCATAGCCCAGGATCTCTTCTCCGGGCGGCACATGGGGCCAGGCCTCCCTCTTCAGGAATCGGCGCGGCCGGCCGCCGTGGTCATCGGCGGCGCCCTGGTAGGCCGGGCGGGCTCGGCGCTCCTCCAGGGAGCGGCGCACCGCCTCGGTCTTGCTCTCTCCTGTGAGGAGGGAACCTCGACGGACCGCTACCGCCGCCCCCCCGCGAGCTGCCCCGCCTCGGGCAGTCCGCGCAGCCGCAGCATCGCCGCGGTGCCGAAGGCGGGACCCACGGCGAGCATGGCGAAGGCCGCGGGCCAGCCCCCTACCTCCACGATGAGCGGCACCAGCTGGATCGACACCATGGTCAGCAGAAACCCGACCGAGGTCTGGATCGTCAGGGCCGTGCCGGTGTACTCCGGGGGGCTGAGCTCGGTGATGGAGGCGGAGAACTGGGCGGAGTCGGCCACCACCGAGACCCCCCAGACCAGCAGGATGGCGGTGAGCAGGGGCAGGGGCGCGGCGTGGAAGACGGCGGCCAGGAGGGCCATCGCCCCGCTGACGATCATGGCGGCGCTGGTCGTCGCCGTGCGGCCTACCCGGTCGGCCCAGGCACCGGCGATCAGGCACCCGAGGCCGCCGATGCCGACCACGGCGAAGGCGAGCAGGGGCGCCAGCGAGGGGGGGCCGCCAGCGGCCGCCACTCTCCCGGCCAGGAAGACGGGCACCCACGTCCACATGGCGTAGAGCTCCCACTGGTGGCCGAGGTAGCCGAAGTTGGCCAGGCGCAGACCCCGCCGGGTGAAGATGGAGAGGGCGAAGCGCGGGTTGAAGCGGGCGCCGCCGGCGGCGAAGGGCCCCTCCCGGAAGAAGAGGGCCACGATGAGGCCGCCCGCGGCGGCCAGGGCTGACGACACCAGGACGACGCCGGTCCAGTCGGAGGTCTGGCCGCCGGGGCTGCCCAGGTGGGAGAGGGACCGCACGAGGTGGGGGGACGCCGAGCCGAGGGTCAGGGCGCCCACGACGAGGCCGATGGCCAGGCCCCGGTGCCGCCGGGTCCAGGTGGCGGCCAGCTTCATGCCGGGGGGATAGACGCCGGCGAGGCAGAAGCCGGTGAGGAAGCGCAGCGCGACGCCGGAGGCCAGCCCGCCGGCGAAGAGGGCGAAGCCGGCGTTGGCGGCGGCGCCCAGCCAGGCGCTGGCGACGAAGAGGCGCCGGCTGCTGATGATGTCCGGCAGGTTGAGGACGCCGCTGAGGGCGGTGCCGGCGACGAAGCCGATCTGCACGGCCATGGTGAGCCAGGCGGCCCCCGCCACCGACAGGCCCCAGGCCTGCTGCAGGGCGGGGGAGACGGCGGAGGCGCTGAACCACAGGGACATGCCCAGCACCTCGGCCAGCGCCAGCAGCCCCAGGTACCGCCACTTCCGGGGGCTTCCTTCCAGGTCCTCCTGGATGGCGGGAGGGGAGGTCACGCCGTCCGACGGACCAGCGGAGATGTCACGCGCCGCCCTCGAACAATCCCTCGATCTCCGCGCCCATACGGTCAAAGTCGGGGGGCAGCGAGATCCGCCCGGCCAGGAACCCGGTGCGGTCGGCGACCCCGGCCTGCGGGGCGTCCACTGCGACGACCCTGACCAGGGGCTTGCCGGACCGGGCGATGATGAACGGCTCGCCCTGGACGGCCTCCTCGACGAGACGGGCCAGGTGGGTCTCGGCTTCCTGCATGTCGACGGTGCGCATCTGGATGCCTTGATCGGGAGCCCCCAAAGCTGCCTTACTTCGGCTGTACCCGCCAGCGGGTTGCCCCACGCAGGAAAGGTCGTTCATGCCCCCCTTCTCTCTCGAATCGATCGAGGTCGGCTCTCGCCTCTACCTGACGGCGGCGCCGGGGCTCCAGGTCGGGACCCGCCTGCGGGGCGGCCACTTCAGGAAGGCCGTCGAAGAGGGTGCTGCCACCGATCACGGCTCCATCCTGGAAACCGTGTGGGAGCTGGTTCGCGCGCAGGAGTTCCCTTCGCGGCCATGTCGGTTCGATGCGCTCTTCCTGTGGCAGGACGAGGCCCATGCGCGGGCGTGGCACCATCGCCAGACGATCCTCGGGCCCGAGACCGGCTCGGAACGCGGGCTCTACCAGGTCGAGGTGGAAGGGGTCGGACGGATCTGGGCCGCGGACATGGACCTGATCAGCTACATCGGCGAGGGCGAGACGGTGGGGGCCCTGATGCAGCGCGCGCGCCGATACTGGGGATCGCCCTCCACGAAGGCCAATCCGGAGATCCTCCTGGGCGGCGAGGTGCGGGTTCGCAGGGACCTGCGGGAACTGGGATTGGAGAGGATCACTCCCATAGAGGATGCAACTGTCGACGCGCAGGTCCGCGAGCTCCTTCGGTCCGATCCGTCGGCCTGGTCGCGCCTGGAGTCGAGAGGCCGCCGTTACATGCTGAGTCCAGGAATCGCGGCGATGAAGGACCCGCCGTTACCGCTGGCCGCCTGGATCGGCCTGGAGATCGAGGGAGTGGAAGAGGTGCTGAGGCCCCAGCGGGGAACGGAGGCGATCCTCGTGAACCGAAAGGGTCCGCTTCGGTACCGGCCGGAGGATGAAGGCGGCGGGTGCGAGACTTCATTCGTGATAGACGATGCGGAGACATCCGAGGCGGCGCGGGAGTGCCTCTCCGGCAAGAGGCGCTTTCGACCGGTGCTGATCTGCGACCGGGAGGCGGCCCACTACTGGCAGCTGCCAACCTGCTGGGAGGGCCGGGTTCCCGGGGAATGGACCCTCGCCGGGAGCTGAGTCCATGATGCCCGGACGCGGCTCTCGCATCCCCCGCGGCCCCAGGCGCCTCGCCCTCCTCCTGCTCGCCCCGCCAGCCCTCGGACTGGCCCTCTACTTCCTCCTGCCATTGCCGCGGCCCCTGTTCCCGCCGGACTACAGCACCCTGATCGTCGACCGCGAGGGCCGGCTCCTGCGGGCCTTCCTCAACGACGGGCAGCAGTGGTCCTTCCCGCCGGATTCCAGCCTCGCCGTGCCCGCCAAGCTGAGGGCCGCCGTGATTCACTTCGAGGACCGGCGCTTCGACCATCACCAGGGCGTCAACCCGATGGCCGTGGCCCGCGCCCTCTACCAGAACGCGGCGGCCGGGGAGGTGCGCAGCGGCGCCAGCACCCTCACCATGCAGGTGGCGCGGCTCATGCGCCCCAAGCCGCGGACCTGGCTCAACAAGGCCCTCGAGACCCTGCTGGCCGTCAAGATCGAGCTCTACCGTGACAAGGACGAGATCCTGCGCCTCTACCTGGACCACGCCCCGTACGGCGGCAACGTCGTCGGCTACCAGGCCGCGGCCAGCCGCTACTTCCGCAAGCGGCCGGAGGAGCTGACCTGGAGCGAGGCCGCCACCCTGGCGGTGCTGCCGAACGCGCCGGGCCTGGTCTCGCCCACCGCCGACCCGCGGCGCCTGGAGGAGAAGCGGAACCGCCTGCTCGCGAGCCTGCACCGGGCCGGCCGCTTCGATGCCGAGACCCTGACCCTGGCCGCGGCCGAGCCGGTGCCGTCGCGGCCCTGGTCGCTTCCCGTGGCCGCGCCCCACCTGTCCAGGGCGCTGAAGGGCCGCCACCCCGGCCGACGGGTCCGCACCACCCTGGACGCCGGCCTGCAGCGGGAGCTGGAGGCCCTGGTGGCGCGGCACCTGGGCTACCTCGATCACCTGGGCATCGGCAACGGCGCGGCCCTGCTGGTGGAGACCGGCAGCGGCGAGGTCCGCGCCTACGTCGGGTCGCGGGACTTCTTCGACGCCGAGCACCAGGGGCAGGTGGACGGCGTCACGGCGCCGCGGTCCTCGGGATCGCTGCTCAAGCCGTTCCTCTACGCCCTGAGCATCGACGAGGGCCTGGTCCTGCCCGGTACCCTGGTGAAGGACGTGCCCACCTTCTACCAGGGCTTCTCGCCCCGCAACGCCGACGAGAGCTACGACGGCCTGGTGCGCGCCGACGAGGCCCTGGTGCGCTCCCTCAACGTCCCCGCCGTGCGCCTGCTGCGGCGCTACGGCCTGTTCGGCTTCCACCGCTTCCTGCAGGACGCCGGCGTCTCCACCCTCGTGCGCACCGCAGACGACTACGGCCTGCCCCTGATCCTCGGCGGCGCCGAGGTCACCCTCCGGGACATGGCCCGTCTCTACCGGGGCCTGGCCCGGGGCGGGCGGGTCGAGCCCCTGCGATGGCTGCGCGGGGCGGGGGAACCGGAGCCCCGGCCGGCGCCCCTCTTCAGCGCCGGCGCCGCCTGGCTCGTCCTGGAGACCCTGCGCGAGGTGCGGCGCCCCGGGGTCGAGTACTACTGGCACCAGTACGAGGACCAGTGGCCCCTGGCCTGGAAGACGGGCACCAGCTACGGCCAGCGCGACGCCTGGGCCGTGGGGGTCAGCCCCTCGTGGACGATCGCCGTCTGGCTCGGCAACTTCACCGGCGAGGGCAACCCCGAGCTGAGCGGGGCCCGCGCCGCCGGCCCCCTGCTCTTCGACATCTTCCAGCGCGTCCCCAGGGACCGGGATCTCGCCTGGTTCCCCCGGCCCTCGGCGGAGCTGGCCGCGGTGGACCTCTGCCTCGACAGCGGCCGGCCCGTCAATCCCCACTGCCCCCGTCCGACCGCGGCCTCGAGGCCGCGTCACATGCGGCCCATGGAGCGCTGCTCCTTTCACAGCGGGGTGGTCCTCAACGGGGCCGGGACCCGCCAGGTCTGCTCCCTGTGCTGGGCGCCGGGCGACCACCGGCCGGGGAGGCAGACGGTCTATCCGGCCGAAGTGGTGCAGTACCTCCGGGAGCGGGGGCAGGCCCTGCAGGCCCCGCCGCCGCACGCGGAGGACTGCCCGGCGCAGCTCGAGGCCCGGCCCCTGCAGGTCCTCTACCCGACGCCGGGGGCGCGCCTGCAGGCCGGCCGGGACTTCGACGGCGAGCGCCAGCGGATCGTCCTGCGCGCCGCCCACGGCGACCGCGGGCGGGCCCTGTTCTGGTACGTGAACCGCCGCTTCCTGGGCCGCACCGTGGACCGGCACCGGCTGGCCGTGGACCTGGAGCCGGGCCTCTACGCGCTCGAGGTCGTCGACGCCCACGGCTTCCGGGACCGGGTGGGGTTCCAGGTGATGCGGTAGAGGGAAGGGCCCGCCACGGTCTACCGCAGTTCGCGGAAGATGATCTTGCAAATCCACTCTCCCATATTAGATTTGCAAGAATTCTGAGAAATCCGCAGGACATGCCCTATCTCGAGCGACACCTGACTCGAACCGTCCACCGGGCGGCGGCCACCTTCCCCGCCGTGTTGATCACCGGTGCCCGCCAGACGGGGAAGACCACCTTGCTGCGCCGGGAGTTCGGCGCCTCCCACCGTTATCTCTCCCTCGAACGGCCCGACGTCCGGGCGCGGGCCCAGGCCGACCCGGTCGCCTTCCTCGCCGAGGCCGCGCCGCCGGCGATCCTCGACGAGATCCAGTACGCGCCGGAGCTGCTCCACTACGTCAAGGACGACATCGACGACAACCGCATCCCGGGCCGCTGGCTCCTGACGGGGTCGCAGAGCCTGGCCCTCATGGAAGGCCTGAGCCAGACCCTGTCGGGGCGCGTCGCCGTCCTCACCCTGGACCCGCTCTCCACGGCGGAGGTCGAGCAGCGGCCCCCGCCCTCCGGGATCGATGATCTGCTGGAGAAGGTGTTCGACGGGGCTTCCGCGGAGAACGGGCGGCGGAGGCCGATCGACCTGGCGGACTGGCTCCTGCGCGGCGGCTTTCCGGAGCCCCGGGCCAACCCGCAGGTGGACCGGCAGGTCTGGTTCGGCAGCTACGTCCAGACCTACCTCGAACGCGACGTGCGAGATCTCGCCCAGATCGCCGACCTGGGCGCCTTCACCCGCTTCCTCATGCTCGCCGGCGCCCGCACGGGCACCACCCTCAACATGACCGAGATCGGAGGCGAAGTCGGCGTCGGCGGGCCCACGATCCGCCGCTGGCTCTCGGTGCTGGAAGCCAGCCAGATCATCCATCTGCTGCAGCCGTACTACCGAAACCTGGGCAAGCGGCAGCGGAAGAGCCCCCGTCTCTTCCTGACCGATCCCGGGCTGGCCACCTTCTTCCTCGGCCTCCACGGGGCCGAACCGGTGCTCCAGGGACCCGCCCTCGGGCCCCTGGTGGAAACGGCCGTGGTGGGGGAGTGGCTGAAGGCCTTCCGGCAGCAGGGCGAGCGACCGAACCTGTACTACTGGCAGTCGAACACGATCGCCGAGGTCGATCTCGTCATCGAGCGCGGCGGCCTCCTCTACGGGGTCGAGGTCAAGGCCACGGCCACCCCCACCCCGGGGCACGCCGAGGGCCTGGCGCGCTGGCTGGCCCTCGCCGGCCCCGAAGCCCGCGGCGTGCTGGCCTGCCGCGTCGAGACGCCGCACACCTTGCGGCCGGGTATCCGCGCCGTCCCCTGGCATCTCGCCTGGTAGGCGGGGCGCTGCGACGGCCCGGCGCACCGGGCTGGCAGGCTACGGCGACTCCGGCCAATACCTGGCGCCTGCATCCGGAGGCGGTCGAGCTGACCGCCTTGTGCGACAGTCGGGCCTCGCGGCCTGCTCAGAGCTTCAGCAGGCGCCGGGCGTTGCCGCCGAGGATCAGGCGCTTGTCGTCGTCGCTGATGTCGGCGGTGATGATCTTGCCCAGCTGCGCCCGGGGGTCCATCAGGGGGATGTCGGAGCCGAAGAGGACCCGCTCGGCGCCGGCTTCCTCCACGAGCTGCTCGATCACCCCCGGCGTGCGGAAGGTGGAGCAGGTCTCCAGGTAGACGTTGGGATGCTCCAGGGCGACGTCGATCGCCTGGCGGCGCATGGGCGGACAGTTGCCGGAGTGTCCGGAGACGAAGCGGGCGCCGGGGAAGCGCCCCACCACCTCCCCCATGTACCGGGGGAAGGACCCGGGCTCGATCCCCGTGTGCCACAGCACGACCAGCCCCCGGTCGTCGGCGAACTCGTAGATCGGCCACCAGGCGGGGTCGCTGAGCGGCGGGTCGACGAAGGGCGGGTAGAGCTTGATGCCCTTCAGGCCGAGCCGGTCGATAGCCCGCTCCAGCTCGGGGACGATCGTCTCCGGCATCAGGGGGGAGACGTAGGCGAAGCCGAGGAGGCGGTCGGGATGGGCGGCCACGAGGGAGGCGGTGAGGTCGTTGGCCCGCCGGCCCTCGGGGTGCCAGATGTCGAACAGGACCGACCGGTCGATGCCGACCGCGTCCATGGCCGGGAACAGCAGCTCCGGGTCGAGGTGGGCGACGCCCCAGCGCCCCGGATGGCCGTGGAAGTCGATCACCTCCGAGCCGTCGATCATCGGGCGCCTCCTTCCAGCAGGCGTTCCAGGTTGCCGCTGCACACGGCCCGCAGGGTCGCCTCGTCGAAGCCGACGTGGTGGATGTAGTAGAGCATGGGGCCCATGGCCAGGCGCGGATAGAAGGAGCCGTAGAGGAAGCGGTCGGCCCCGAACTCGGCGGCGAGCACCTCGAGCTCCCGCAGGACCTCGTAGCGGCTCAGCTCCAGGCGGGCGCGGGTGAGCTTCAGGAAGGGCCGCACGTAGTAGGAGTGCACGAAGTGGAGTCCGAGGAGGACGGTCACCAGGTCGGGGAAGGCCCGCAGGATCCCCATCACCTCCGTGACCGGCGTGTTCTTGCGCACCATCCACGAGGGGTCCCAGGTGTCGTGCAGGGAGATCCACACGGGGATGCCCTCGGCCTGCAGCCACTCCAGCAGATCGCCGTAGACCCAGTCGACGAAAGGCACGTTGGCGGCCCCCGAGTCGTGGATGCGCACGCTGCTGACCCGGCCCTCGGCGTGCAGCTGCTGCAGCTGCTTGAGGTTGTCCGGCTCCGGGCTCGCCATCCACTGGGGGATGAAGGCGTCCTCGTGGCCGTCGAGCCACTCGTGCAGGAAGTCGTTGCCCGTGACGGCGCTGAGGCTCTCCCCGTGCTGGTGGTGGATGACGGCGCGCTCGACGCCGTGGCGGTTCAGCTCGGCGCGCAGCGCCTCCGGGGTGTCGACGGGGGCCGGCCGCAGATGCGAGTGCCCGACGCCGACGTTGGCGTCGATGACCGGAACCCGGGCCCGGAAGCTCAACTCGCTCGTCAAGGGGAGGCTCTCCTGTTCGGGGGGCGTGCTGGAGCGAAAGGTAGTGGTTTCAGGCGGCGGGGATGCTGCGGCCGACGACGGCGCGCCAGGGTTGACGTAGCATGACATCCGTGCTACCATGTCATAGTGATCCAGTCGTTCCGCAACCCGGGTACCGAAGACATCTACCACGGTCGCGACACCCGGGCTGCTCGACGTGCATGCCCTGCGTCGCTCGCGAGGCTGGCGGCGCGCAAGCTCGACCAGCTCGAGGCCGCCGAGGTGCTGGGTGACCTGCGGATTCCGCCCGGCAACAGGCTTGAGGCTTTGCGCGGAGACCGAAGAGGGCAGCACAGCATCCGCATCAACGAGCAGTACCGGATCTGCTTCCGCTGGACCGACGCCGGACCCAGCGATGTCGAGATCGTCGACTACCACCGTTGAGGAGAGAGATGGTGCGCATCCCGACCCACCGTGAACCGACCCACCCGGGCGAGATGTTGCTCGAGGAGTTCCTGCGGCCGATGGGCGTCACCCAGCGGCAACTGGCCGACGCGATCCATGTGCCCTACCAGCGGATCAACGAGCTGGTCAACGGCCGGCGCGGCATCACGCCGAGCACGGCCCTGCGCCTGGGGAAGTTCTTCGGCATGACGCCGGGATTCTGGCTGAACCTGCAGGCTCGCTGGGACCTGTACCGAGCCCAGCGCACCGAAGAGGCCGCTCTGGCGGGCATCCAGCCGATGGCCCCCAGCCGCCGCGACTGACTGGAACTGGAGGCGTTGATGACCCCGTGGGGGGGCGAGGACGACTTCACCGGCCTCGATCGTCATAGCTCTGGTTGCGCGACCAGGTGGGAGAGCGGCTCCCGGTCTCCACCGTGATCCAGTCCAGCCCGGACTGCTCCTCGGGAGGGGCCGTACGCGCTGCGCGCTCGAGGATGGCGCGGAGTTCCTCTTGAAGGGACCGGCGGTGGCCCCTTGCCAGGCGCTGGAGGGCCGCCAGGGTGGCTTCTTCGATACCTCGGATGTGGATCGATTTTCCGGATCGCCCGCAGCGGCTACCACGGCCCTCCCGCGAACTTCACGGCCCGGCCCCTGGGCACCACCTTCCTTCATCTGCTACTGGCTCGACAAGGGCCGGCAGTCCGACGGCAGCATGATCTACAGCCGCACCCTGGGACGAGGTCCCGGCCTGAGGAGGAAAACGAGATGCCGAATGATCGACTGCGCGTCGCCATCTGGCTCGACGAGCTGGACCTGTCCCTCGACGAGGGGCTGCAGGTGGCCGTGGACCTGGGCAGCGAGTACGTGTGGTTCTCGCGTCTCCCCGGGGAGACGCCGGTCCCGGAGATGACCGACGCCGAGGCGGACGACATGGCCCGGCGCGTCCACGCCCGGGGCCGAAAGCTGTTCACCCTCGGCGCCGGCCACGCCTTCCACGACCTGCGAATGACGGACCTGTCCCCGGGTCGACTGCGGGAGCACGAGGTCTTCCGCCGCGACTTCGACGCCGTCGTGCGGACGATGGAGATCGCCGCCCGCTTCGGCGTCGGCGCCGTGACGACCCACGGCCTGCTGTGGCCCGGCGAGTGGACGGACTGGCCGGATACCTGGTCGCGCTCCCCCGGCTGGCCGATGCGCTGGGCCACCGGCGGCGGCATCGTCTCGGAGACCGAGCTCCGGGGCCTGGTCGAGATCTTCGGCGAGCTCCTCGATAGGGCCGAGAAGCACGGCGTCGACCTGATGGTCAATCAGAGGCCGTTCCACTACACGAACACGACGGGACACTTCCAGCAGCTTGCCGAGCGGCTGGACTCCCCCCGTCTGAAGGCCTTCTGGGGCCCCGCCGACAACGTGCTGTCGGGCGAGCGCGAGGTGCCCACGAAGGGGTACGACCGCCTGCGGCCCCTGCTGGCGGCCCTGCACCTGAAGGACGTGCAGGTCCACGACGGAGCCGGCGGCGAGTTCGCCTGGCGGCCGATCGGTGAGGGCGAGGTGGGTTACTCGACGGTCTTCCGCCGCCTCGTCGAGGACGGCAGCGACGCCGTGCTGGCCGTGGCCACCCACTTCCTGCCGCCCGGCGCCGGCACCCGGACCGAGGCGATGGCCATCAACCACGCCCGGGTGACGGCCCTGCTCGAGCAGGTGCGGCGCGAGGTCGAGGCCGAGGGATGATCGACCTGTCCGCAGTCTCGGTGGGACCTGTACCGCGCCCAGCGCGATGAAGAGGCCGACCTGGCGGGCATCCAGCCGATGGCCGCCGCCGGAAACGACTGACATGACGCGCCGCGCCCGGGGCGCGGGGCCTCTCACCCCGGGATCACCGGCAGGATCAGCCGGGAGGGCCGGGCGGCGTCGTGGAAGATCCTCTGGCGCGCCGTCCGCAGTCTCGCCTCCCGGTAGTCGTCGCCCCCGGTGTTGTGGTTGCGGTCGAAGTTCGGGAAGTCGCTGCTGCTGATGTCCAGGCGGATGCGGTGTCCGGGGCGGAAGAGGTTGCTGGTGGGGTTCACCCGGATGCGAAGCTCGTACGGCCGCTCCGGCTCCAGGGGGGACGGCTCGTCGAAGGAGTCGCGGTAGCGGCAGCGGAGGATGCCGTGACAGAGCTCCTGGGCGAAGCCGTCGGGCCAGACGTCGATCAGCTTGGCCACGAAGTCGGTGTCCGGCGCCGAGGAGGCCGCCCACAGCACGACCTCCACCGGACCCGTGACCTCCACCCCCTGCTCGAGGGGCGGCGTCTGGTAGACCATCACGTCCGGCCGCCCGTCGAGGGCCCGCTGGTCGAGGGGGGCGTGCTGTCCCGCCGGCGTGTAGAGGGTCATCAGCGGGTCCCGCGGATCGTACACGTACTCGTCGGCCGGCTCCTCGCGCGGGGCCTCGCGGGACAGGCGGCCGGCGCCGGCCCTCATGTCGGCGTGCCCGTCGCTGTGCAGGAAGTACTCGGTCGCCCGGGCCCGGGCCAATGGCCAGTCGTCCTCCGAGCGCCACCGGTTGGCGCCCATGACGAACAGCTCCACCGGCGGCCGCTCCGGCTCGCCCGGCGCGGCCCCCTTCAGCCAGTGGCCGAACCACTCGTCGGCGATGTCGAAGTAGCTGCGCTCGGCCTGCGGGCCGAAGTCGACGTCGCCCACTCGGCGGTCCAGGTCGACCAGGGTGTGGGTCCAGGGGCCGATGATCAGCCGCTGGCCGGCGCGGGCCCGCTCGGTGCGGCCGTTGGCCCTCATCCCCGTGAACTGCTGGATCGTGCCGATCTGCTGGTCGTACCAGCCGACCGTGCTCAGGACGGGGACATCCACCTCGGCGTGGCGCTCCTGGAAGCGGAAGTGGTCGGCCGTGTGGTCGTCGAGCCAGCGGCGCCAGTGGCCGCCCATGCCGGGCATGGCCGCCTCGGGGATGTCGTGGAGGGGCAGGTACCACAGCCACTTGCCGCGGTCGCGCTCGACCCACAGCCGCGAGGCCTCGTCGGGGGTCGGCGCCTTCCAGCGGTACCCCAGGCGCCGGGCCGCGTCGACGGAGAGGTTGTTCACCGTCCAGTCGAGGACCCGGCCGAGGCGCAACACCCCGCCGAGCTCGCGGTCGAGCAGGTTGGCCGCGATCCCGCCGGCGAGCATGCAGACCAGGTGCGGGGGCCGGGTGGTGGCCAGCTCCCACTGCACCCAGCCGTCGTAGGAGGCGCCGAAGGTGCCGACCCGGCCGTCGGACCCGGGCAGGCCGGCGGCCCACTCGACCGTGTCGTAGCCGTCCTCGGCGTCGCGGTGGTCGGCGCTGTAGAACCCCGGAAGGAAGTCGCCGTCCGAGGCATGCCTTCCGCGCACGTCCTGGAGGACGACCACGTAGCCGCGCTCGGCCAGGCGCCGGCCGGTCTCGACCTGCCTCGGGTGGCTCTTGTCGTAGGGCGTGCGGCACAGCAGCACCGGGAAGGCGCCGGGCGCGTCGGGACGGTAGACGTCAGCGCGCAGGACGGTGCCGTCGCGCATCGCGGCGGCCAGGTTGGTCTCGGCGAGGGCTGGGTGCGTCACGGCGGCGGTATCGGCGAAGGACGACCTCACCGGCCTCGATCGTCACATGTCTCGCTGCGCGACCAGGTGTGGGAGCGTCGCCCGGTCTCCACGGTATGCCAGCTCAGGTCGGGTTGCTCCTCGGGAGGGGCCGTACGCGCTGCGCTCTCGAGGATGGCGCGGAGCTCCTCTTGAAGGGACCGCCGATGGTACCTTGCCAGGCGCTCTATGGCCGCCAAGGTGGCTTCCTCGATGTCTCGAATGTGTACCGACCTCATACTGGTATCAGAAATGAGACCACCATGGCTCTGTCAAGCTGGAACAGCCGCTGAGCCTCCGATGCGGCCCGTCACCCCCAGGGCCCCGTCCCGTCGCCGGATCACCAAGCCAACGACTCGTGCTTCCGTGTCTACATCGTAGATTGGATATGGGGACTCCGTCCGTTCACGGAAGACACTCTGCTTGGAAAGGGGCAGCATGGACAGCACTTGTGGAGGGATTCGCGGGCGCCGGTTGCTGACGCCCGTATTCCTTCTGTTGTCCGCGGCCTCTACCGTCGAGGCGGAGGGACCCGTGCCGGTGCACGAGGTCGAGGCCGGGGAGCTGTCGATTGACGGCTCTCTCGATGACTGGCGCCGGCTGTCCATCCCCCCTTCGGTGACGCAGCAAGATCTGATCTTCTGGCCTCAGCCTCCGGGACGGAAGTCTGACTGGCTTCCGAAGCCCCCGCCGGGAGTCCCGATGGCCTTCGAGGTGCGCCTGGCGTGGTCCGCAGCACCAGGCCGGATCTTCGCCGCCTTCGATATCGTGGACGACGATTTCCTCGAAGGATCCTCTTCGACTTCCAGCGATCTGGTAGGCATTGGAGTGGACGGTGACAACCGCGACGGCCAGTTCACCCACCACTACACCTGGGGTTGGGGTGGTGGATGCGATGACCTGGACTCCGTCATCGAGAGGCAGGCGTGGAAACAGTGCCCGGAGCTGTACAATCAGCGCATTGCCCAGTACTACGAGGTGTTTCCGGACGTCGACGGTTCCGCCCTCCTCCGGAACTGGGATGTCAGCAACCAGTGGGAGAGGTGGGACTTCGACCCCTGGATCCTGGAAGGTTCGTTCACCGCCGCCGTGGGACGGGTAGAGACCGGAGCTACTGCCCGATGGACAGTAGAGGTGATGGTTACCCCATTCGATGATCTGGACTTCCGAGGTCGGGAGCACAGTACGCCGTCCCGGCTGACGGCGGGACAGACGATCGGCTTGGAGATTCTCGTCGTAGATGCTCATGCTGATGGACTGAGACACCTCTACCTGCTGGGCAACCCCGACTATCCCTACAACTACACGGAGAGGTTCGCGGAGGTCCTGCTGGTGCCCGCGGATCGACGGACCTCGGTCGAGACGAGAACGTGGGGTCGGTTGAAGAGGGAGACCGCGGCGGAGGACTGATGCCGGCGGGGGGACGCCGCAGGGATAGCGTGCCATCGCTGTGGAGCAACGAAGCGGGGCCGGAGACTCATGCTTCCGGGGTCTACATCGTTCCAGGAAGGTCACCCTGATCAGGTAGGAGGACAGCATGGAGAGCACCAGTTTCCGGGCTCGTGGGCGCCGCTTGCCGACGCTTGTCTTCCTTCTGTTGTCCGCGGCCTCGGCCGTCGAGGCGGAGGGGCCCGTGCCGGTGCCGGTGTACGAGGTCGAGGCCGGGGAGCTGTCGATTGACGGCTCTCTTGAGGACTGGGAGCGGCTGTCCATCCCCCCTTCGGTGACGGAGCAGGACCTTGCGCTCCTCCCCCATCCACAGCCCGCCCGAGAGGTTCTTGTGATACCTGCTCCGGGAGCTCCGGAACTGACCTTTGAGGTGCGCCTGGCGTGGTCCGCTGAACCGAGCCGGATCTTCGCCGCCTACGATAACGTGGACGACGATCCGCACATCGTCATCCCGGGAGACACTTGGCCTGTGAGATTCACGGACTACGTGGGACTTGCAGTGGATGGCGACAACGGCGATGGGCACTTTACCATGTTTGAGGCATATGACTACGACTGTTACTACACAGTCGAGCTCGCTATGGAAACGGAAAAGTGGGACTGTATCCCAGGCTTGTACTACAATCAGCGCATTGCCCAGTACTACGAGGTGTTTCCGGTTCCGAACGGTTTCGTCCCCTGGGTTCATGACATCTCCAGGAGCTGGACGAGAAGGGGTTTCGACCCCTGGGTGCTCGAGGATGGTACCAACACGGCCGTCGCCGGACGGGTGGAGTCCGGAGTCCCTGCTCGAACGATCATAGAGGTGATGGTCACCCCTTTCGATGATCTGGATTTCAGAGGTCCCGGGTACAGCAGGCCATCCCGGCTGACGGCAGGAGAGACGATCGGCTTGGAGGTCATCGTGGTAGATGCCGAGCCGGGGCAAGGGCAGAAACACTTCTACCGGCTGGGCGACAACAGCTATCCTGGGACCTACGCGGAGAGCTTCGCGGACGCCCTGCTGGTGCCCGCGGATCGACGGACCTCGGTGGAGATGACTACGTGGGGCCGGCTGAAGAGGGAAACCGCGGCGGAGGACTGATGCCCGCGGGCGGCCATCACCCCCCGGCCTGCGCTCCCAACCGCCCCCGCGCCGCCCCCCGGCGCTGGATCAGCAGACCCGCGACAATGACGGCGAGACCGGCGAGGGTGGCCGGCTCGATCCGCTCCCCCACGAGGTGGTGCAGGAAGGCGAGGGAGAGGAAGGGCGAGAGGAAGATCAGGTTGGCCACGCGGGAGGCGTTGCCGGCGCGGCGCAGGGCCGGCAGCCCGACGGCAGCATGATTTACAGCCGGACCCTGGACGAGATCCCGGCGTAAGGAGGAAACGACATGCCGAGTGATCGACTGCGCGTCGCCATCTGGCTCGACGAGCTGGACCTGTCCCTCGACGAGGGGCTGCAGGTGGCCGTGGACCTGGGCAGCGAGTACGTGTGGTTCTCGCGTCTCCCGGGGGAGACGCCGGTCCCGGAGATGACCGACGCCGAGGCGGACGACATGGCCCGGCGCGTCCACGCCCGGGGCCGAAAGCTGTTCACCCTCGGCGCCGGCCACGCCTTCCACGACCTGCGAATGACGGACCTGTCCCCGGGTCGACTGCGGGAGCACGAGGTCTTCCGCCGCGACTTCGACGCCGTCGTGCGGACGATGGAGATCGCCGCCCGCTTCGGCGTCGGCGCCGTGACGACCCACGGCCTGCTGTGGCCCGGCGAGTGGACGGACTGGCCGGATACCTGGTCGCGCTCCCCCGGCTGGCCGATGCGCTGGGCCACCGGCGGCGGCATCGTCTCGGAGGCCGAGCTCCGGGGCCTGGTCGAGATCTTCGGCGAGCTCCTAGAGGGGGCCGAGAAGCACGGCGTCGACCTGATGGTCAACCAGCGGCCGTTCCACTACACGAACACGACGGGACACTTCCAGCAGCTTGCCGAGCGGCTGGACTCCCCCCGTCTGAAGGCCTTCTGGGGCCCCGCCGACAACGTGCTGTCGGGCGAGCGCGAGGTGCCCACGAAGGGGTACGACCGCCTGCGGCCCCTGCTGGCGGCCCTGCACCTGAAGGACGTGCAGGTCCACGACGGAGCCGGCGGCGAGTTCGCCTGGCGGCCGATCGGTGAGGGCGAGGTGGGTTACTCGACGGTCTTCCGCCGCCTCGTCGAGGACGGCAGCGACGCCGTGCTGGCCGTGGCCACCCACTTCCTGCCGCCCGGCGGCGGCACCCGGACCGAGGCGATGGCCATCAACCACGCCCGGGTGACGGCCCTGCTCGAGCAGGTGCGGCGCGAGGTCGAGGCCGAGGGATGATCGACCTGTCCCGGCGCGGGTGTTCTCCATCGCCTTGCCGGTGAAGATGCGGCGCGTGACGGCCACCTGGACCCGGCGATCGCCTTGGAGGAGAAGGACGGAGTCTGAGGGCGGGCGGCCGTCAGCACGGCGGGTCGTCCGGTGGCGCGGGACGAATCCGATGCCAACACCCTGGCCGCCTACCACCACTTCTTCGTGCGCGAGGTGGAGGAGGCGGAGAGGCCGCCCCCCGCCGCTGGATCAGCAGACCCGCGACGATGACGGCGAGACCGGCGAGGGTGGCCGGCTCGATCCTCTCCCCCACGAGGTGGTGGAGGAAGACGAGGGAGAGGAAGGGGGAGAGGAAGATCAGGTTGGCCACGCGGGAGGCGTTGCCGGCGCGGCGCAGGGCGGCGAGCCAGAGCAGGAAGGTGAGGCCCATCTCGAAGAGGCCCACGTACGCGGCGCCGGCCCACCCCCTCCACCCGAAGTCGAAGTCCGCCCACAGGGCGCAGATCAGGACGGCCCAGGGCAGTCCCAGGAGAAAGTTCAGGAAGAGCCGCACCGCCGCGTCGAGGGAGTCGCGGGTGACGCCGACCCAGTAGAGGCCCCAGATCAGGGTGCTGCCCAGGGCCAGGGCGACGCCGAGGCCGTCGTCGAAGCGCAGCTCCAGCAGATGGCCGCGGGTGGCGACGACGAGGGCGCCGCCGTAGCAGATGAAGCCGGCGAGCACGTCGGTGCGCAGCAGGCGCTGGCGCAGCAGCAGGGCCGACAGGTAGGCCAGCACCAGGGCCCAGGTGTAGTTGAGGGCCTGGGCCTGCTGCGCCGGCAGCCGGTCGTAGGCCTCCAGCAGGACGAGGTAGTAGAGGCAGGGATTGAGCAGCCCGAGGCCGGCCGAGCGCAGCCACTCGCGCCGGGAGAGGGTGAGCAGTTCCGGCAGCCGGCCCCTCAGGGCCAGGACGATCCCGAGGAAGACCGCCGACACCAGGCTGCTGGCGAAGACCAGCTGCGGCGGCGACAGCTCGCGCAGGGAGAGCTTGAAGGCGGAGGCTACCGTCGACCACAGGAGCACCGCCGCCAGGGCGTGCAGGACGCCTCCGGCCGCCAGGCCGCTCACGGTTCCCGGCCGCCGGCGATATAGCGGGATTCCGGGGCTCCGCGTATCTTCTGTCGGCTCAGGACAGCAACCCTCCCACAGGAAGCAATGCCATGGCCAAGAGCGGCCCCCGCAACCAGATCGCGTTGAAGAGCACCGAGAGCGACCACCGCTACTACACCTCCAAGAACCGCCGCAACCAGCAGGGCCGCCTGGAGATCAAGAAGTACGATCCCACCGTGCGCAAGCACGTCGTCTACCGCGAGGAGCGGTAGGGCCGTCCGGCCCGCCGGCGCCCGCCCGGGCTCCGGTCCTTCGCTCGACGCCACGGCGGTTGACTCACCGCTTTGGCCAGCGCAGTTCCCTCGTCGCGCCTCCCAGGATCAGCCCATACGGTACCCTGCCCCAGTCCCGGGAGCGGCGCGACCATCTGCGGAAGTTGGCGTTCCCGGTATCCCCGCATCAGAAAACGCGGTACCTGCCCTGGTCGCATGGCCCCTTGCCGCGGATCTCGCCACGGTCCCCCATCGGCCCATCGTCATCCGCCCCTCCCGGGGTCGGCACGGCCCCTTGCGAACCTCGCCACGGTCCACTTGCCCGGAGACTCCCATGAACAAGAGCCGGCGCCCGCCATACCTGTGGCGGTGCATGTGCCTGTCGATCCTGACCCTGCAGGGAGCTGAGACCGTGCAGGCCGAGAGCGACTCCACCCACCCGAGCGCCAGCGCCGGGAAGGTCATGGGGCTGGATAAGGTGATCGCCTTCTACGGGGCTTACCCGGAACTCGCGTCGCAGACCTTCACCCGCGGCGGCGACTGGAGGTACTGGAAGGCCCGGGGCGGGATCGTCTCCGAGGGGGTGGTCCACTACAACTTCCTCGGCAAGCCGGTCGACGAGGCTTCCGACGTCCTGGCGAACATGGACTTCGGGGACAACCCCAACCCGGTGATCAACATCGACGAGTTCGGCTGGGACTACGACGGCGGCATCGACCGGCACACGGCGGCGATCCTGCAGGCCGTGCACCGGAAGAGGCCGGAGCTGGGGATCACGGTCTGGCAGATGCGGGGACCAGTGGCGCCCGAGCTGGCTGCGGTCTACCGGCAGACGGTCGACCTGGTCCTGCTGGAGACCTACTTCGACCTGAACGACGCCTGGATGATCCCCTTCCAGCTTCAGGCCGCGCGGCTCGTCGGCCTTCTGGACCGGTCCGTGGTCGCCCTGGGACTGGGCAAGGAGGCCGAGGACAAGGGCAACTGGCTGTGGACCCAAACGGCGGAAGAGTTGGAACAGCAGGTCCGCCTGATCCGCTTCGTCGCGCCCGAGTCGCCCGGCGTGGGGTTCTTCGGCCGGTGGAAGCTGAAGGAGAACAACTGCCCGCTCACCGACGAGCAGCTCGACGGGATCTGCGGCCGCTTCCTGGAGACGCCCACCGACGGCAGCGGCCTCACGCCCGAGCTGCTCGAGCTGGGCCGGGTCTTCACCCGGCGCTACGAGGGCCCCGCCATCTTCTGCTCGTCGGAGTTCGCCCTGCCGTACTTCCACTCCGGCCACGACGGAGGGGCCTGGGGCACCATGCAGGATCCCCCGACGGTGCGCCTGCTGCTGATGAACCTCGGCCAGCAGGACGCGCGCGGCGTCAAGGCGCGGCTGCGGACTCCGGGGGAGGGGGGCGAGGTCTGGGCCAGCGGCGAGGCGGACATCCCGGCGCGGTCCGTGGCGGTCGCCCTGCTCGGGATCCTGCCGGGCCAGCAGTACAGCGGCTGGACCGGCACCGAGATCCTGGAGGTCGAGGCGCCGGGAGCCGAGGTCTTCAACTTCGAGGACTCCCGCTTCCACGGGAAGTAGCGCCCCCGACGCTGGGAGGCGCCGGGCGGGTCGGCCGCGCAGGGGCGCTTCGGCCGCGGCGGGTCTGATCGCTCCGCCAGCGTGTACGCGGAGACCATCGTCGAGGCTGGTGCCGCGTCGGCGGACCGTCTCGCAGATCAGTAAGAGCACATCAGGTCGTCGAGCAGCAGGTGCCGGCTCGCGGCCGGCACCATCTCGTCGACGTAGACCAGCTTCTCCCGCAGCTGCACGTAGAACCCCTTCAGGCGCAGCGGGTGGTCGACCCGCCCGTCGCCGCCGGTGGAGCGCCAGTTGCACTTGCGCGGCCACTGGTAGCGCTCGACGGGGTACTCCCCCGGCAGGTCGATCCCCATGTAGCGCCAGCCGTCGAAGTTGACGAAGGAGGTGCTCTCCGTGTCGTTGGTGTTCCAGTCGGCGCGGCCGTGGAGGGCGGCCCCCAGGTGGGCCCACTCCTCGCCCTCGGCGTCTTCCAGAACGAAGACGATGCGGCTCCAGCTGGAGTTGCCGTGGACCCACAGGCCGATCTGGCGCGGCTCTCCCGGCAGCGGGACCGGCTCGTCCAGCTGGCAGTAGTTGTACCAGGCGGCCACGTCCGGACCGCCCTGGGGACCGTCCAGGCCCACTCGGGTCACGGCGCCGCGCTCGGGGTCCCGCGCCGCGCTCCAGGTCATCCGGCCCGGACGCCGCACCACGTCCCAGGTGTAGCTCTCGAAGGCCGTGTCCCGGCGGGCGCTCACCCGCCAGGCGCCGGGGTCGTCCAGGCCGTGCAGCAGGACCGCCTCGGGGCCGGGCGCCGCGGTGTAGCGGTTGGCCCCCGCCTTCACGGCGCTCACCTCGACGCCGCTCACGTAGCGCGGTGAGTCGTCCACGACGACCACCACCTCGCCGTCCGCGACGGCCGCCGGATGACTGTTGCCCATGCCGTCCGTCACCAGGGCCGCCGCAGCGCCGCTGACGTCACGCGGAGGATCGTCGTCGTCGGCGGCCACCTCGCGATCCGCGGGAGCCGCCGCAGGAGTGCTGCCGTCCGTCACCGGGGCGGGCCCCTCGCCGTCCGCGGGAGCCGCCGCAGGAGTGCTGCCATCCGTCACCGGGGCGGGCCCCTCGCCGCGCACGGAGAGGCGGACCTCCCTCTCGCCGCGGATCGTCCACAGGGCGTAGACGGGGTCGCCCTCGGGGCGGGTGAACTCGAGGGCGAAGAGGCTGGTGGAGCCGGTGTCCAGCTTGCGCGAGAACCGCGCCCGGTCGAGCTGGGCCGTCAGCGTGGCGTAGGTCACGTACCCGGGCTTGGGGTTCAGCTCGGGCGGGCGGTGGGCGAGGCCGGAGGCGCCCCAGTTGGAGAAGTGGTAGGCGTTGCCCACGTCGTAGGCGAGGGCCGGGTTGACGTTGGGGACGCCGTAGGCCAGGGCGAGCAGGCAGTCGCGGACGTTGTATGCGGCGGCGGTGCGCGGGTGGAGGTTGCCGGGGTTGGTGGAGTGGTACATCCACTCGAAGGAGACGGTCAGCCCCGCGTCGCCGTACCCGTAGTGGCGGGCCATCTCCTGCATCCACCAGAGGCTGCCGAAGCCGGCCACCTCCGGCTGGCGCTCGGGCATGCGCATGAAGCCGGGCGACTCCTCGCCCAGAAGGTCGATGTACTCCCGCGGATACCCGCGGGCCAGGAACTGCTCGATCGACGGCTGCACCATGTTGCCGAAGACCAGCTCCATCTCCGGGTCGATGCGCCGCACCGCCTCGCTGGCCGCCACCGCGTGCTCCCAGCGCCGCTCCAGCTCCGCCGTCTCCGCCGAGTCCAGCGGCGCCGGTCCGTCCCCCGTCAGGAATCCAGGGCGCGTCTTCAGGGGGCCGATGTTGCTCTCGTGGAAGACCAGGGCCTGCCGCGTCTCGGGCCACTGCTCGAAGGTGCGGCGCAGCGCTTCCGCGTCCGTCTCGCCGACCTTGTGGGTGCCCACGATGCTGGAGTGCTGGCCCTTCGTCAGGCCGTGCTCCCGCAGCGCTTCGTAGCCGTAGCCGAAGGTGCGCCGGACCCCCGCCTTGTACATCAGCGGTCCGGCCTGGTCCACGGTGGTGCCGCGGTGGCCCTTGCCGAAGCACCAGGTGCCGAAGGGCGAGTCCCGCACGGTCGCCCTTCGCCGGTCCTCGGGCAGCAGGGCGAAGGTGGTCCGGCGCTCGACGGAGACCTCCCCGCCGTCGAGGAGGCGGAAGACGACCTCGAACCAGCCGAGCTTCTCCCGGGGCAGCTCCAGGCGCAGGGTGTCGGCGGCCAGCGGCGCCAGGACGAGGCTTCCCCGCGTCCGGGTCTCGCCGCCGTAGTAGTCGGTGGCCACCGCCTCCACCCGGGCCCGCCGCTCCCGGTCCGTGACGTTCCTCAGGGCCGCGGAGAAGACCGGCGGCTGCGCCACGAAGACGTGGCCCACCTCGGCCGAGGAGACCCGCATCTGCACCGGCGCCACCGTCAGGGTCAGGGCCAGCACGCGCACGGCGCTGGGCCGTCCCAGGGCGCGCACGCGGAAGCGCGCCGGGTCGGGGTTGCGCACCGCCACGTGCAGTTCCTTGGTCAGCTCCAGGTCCAGGTGGTCCCCCGGCTCGGCGATGTCCTGGATGTCGCCCGAGCGCAGGGGCGCCTTCACCACGAAGAGGCGGCCCTCCGCCTCCCCCGCCGATCCGGTGAGGCGCAGCGGCCGGTGAGCCACCACGTGCTCGTTGCCCGCCTCGTTCCAGCGCGGCACCTCCACGGCGGTGTCGTAGAGGATCCCGTGCCCGTGGTGGAGCCCCAGTCGGAAGGAGACCACCGGGGTCTTCGCCGGATCGGTGTCGGCCAGGCACAGCAGGTACAGCCCCGAGTAGTTCAGCCGCGGGATGCGGACCACCGGGACCTCGGGATCGCCGTACCCGTCCGGTTTGTAGTGGGAGTAGAACCCCACCGGGTCCTCCTCCACGTCGGGCCAGCGGGCCAGGCCCACGTCCAGGTGGTCGCCCTTCTCCCGGGTGCCGATGTGGAAGGGGATGCCGCCGACCTCGACGCGGGAGCCCGCCGCCGGCAACTGTCCCTCGGCGATCCCGTAGCCGTCGCCCATCTCGGCGCCGATGAAGCGGCCGTGGTAGAGGTCGGTCAGATTGACGGCGACGAAGGATTCGGCGGCGCCGGCGCCCGCCGCCCAGAGGCAGAGCAGGGCCGCCGTCCGGTGAAGCGCCATGCCCGCCTTCCTCGAGGCGGGGCCTCTCGCAGCGCCGGTGGCTGCCCGTCTCGCAGCAGCCGCCGCCCGGTGAAGCGCCATGGCCGCCTTCCTCGAGGCGGGGCCTCTCGCAGCGCCGGTGGCTGCCCGTCTCGCAGCAGCCGCCGCCCGGTGAAGCGCCATGGCCGCCTTCCTCGAGGCGGGGCCTCTCGCAGCGCCGGTGGCTGCCCGTCTCGCAGCAGCCGCCGCCCGGTGAAGCGCCATGGCCGCCTTCCTCGAGGCGGGGCCTCTCGCAGCGCCGGTGGCTGCCCGTCTCGCAGCAGCCGCCGCCCGGTGAAGCGCCATGGCCGCCTTCCTCGAGGCGGGGCCTCTCGCAGCGCCGGTGGCTGCCCGTCTCGCAGCAGCCGCCGCCCGGTGAAGCGCCATGGCCGCCTTCCTCGAGGCGGGGCCTCTCGCAGCGCCGGTGGCTGCCCGTCTCGCAGCAGCCGCCGCCCGGTGAAGCGCCATGGCCGCCTTCCTCGAGGCGGGGCCTCTCGCAGCGCCGGTGGCTGCCCGTCTCGCAGCAGCCGCCGCCCGGTGAAGCGCCATGGCCGCCTTCCTCGAGGCGGGGCCTCTCGCAGCGCCGGTGGCTGCCCGTCTCGCAGCAGCCGCCGCCCGGTGAAGCGCCATGGCCGCCTTCCTCGAGGCGGGGCCTCTCGCAGCGCCGGTGGCTGCCCGTCTCGCAGCAGCCGCCGCCCGGTGAAGCGCCATGGCCGCCTTCCTCGAGGCGGGACTTCTCGCAGCGCCGGCGGCAGCCCGTCTCGCAGCAGCCGCCGTCCGGCGGAGCGCAATTCCTCTGTTCCCCATGGCGGGCCTCCGCGGTTCAGTTCCAGGGCTGGACGAAGCGTCCCGGGGTGGCGCCGGTGTGGCGGCCGTCGCGCAGCACCCGCCGGCCGTTCACCCAGACGTCGCTCACCCCCGACGACAGCTGATGGGGCTCCTCGAAGGTGGCGTGGTCCGAGATCGTCCCGGGGTCGAAGATCACCACGTCGGCGAGCAGGCCCTCGCGCAGCAGGCCCCGCCGGCGCAGGCCCAGGCGGTCGGCCACGGCCGAGGTCATCTTGCAGACCGCTTCCTCCAGGGGCAGGACCCCCTGGTCGCGGACGTAGCGGCCGAGGACGCGCGGATAGGTGCCGTAGCCCCGGGGGTGCACCGGCCCCAGGTCCCGCGCCCAGGCCGGGTCGACGCCGCCGGCGTCGGTGGAGATCTTGACCCACGGCTGGCGGAGCTGCAGGCGCAGGTTGTCCTCGGTCATGGAGTAGTAGATGGTGCCGATGCGCTGGCGCTCCGACAGCAGCAGGTGGCAGACGGTGTCGAACCAGTCCTCGCCGCGCTCGGCGGCGATCTCGGACAGCCGCCGGCCCACGAAGGGCTGGTTTTCCGGCTTGCGGAAGCCGATCGGCATCACCCCCTCGGCGCCGTGCTCGGTGACCATCGGCTCCCAGCTCCCGTCGGGGCACATGACGGCGCGCCGGATCTGCTCGCGCTCGGCCGGGTCCTCCAGGCGCTCGAAGAGCCGGCCCCCCTCCGCCGTCCAGGGTGGCAGGACCGCGGTCAGGCCCGTGCCGGAGGCGTCGTAGGGATACATGTCGGCGGCCACATCCAGGCCGCCGCCGCGGGCCCGTTCGATGCGGCCGATGACCTCCGGCATCCTGTCCCAGTGGGCTCGTCCCGCGGCCTTCAGGTGGTAGATCTCCACCGGCACGCCGGCGCGGACGCCGATCTCGAAGGCCTCGTCGAGGGCGCTGAAGATCTCCGCTCCCTCCGACCGCAGGTGGGTGATGTAGCCGCCGTCGTACTGCGCCGCGACCCCGCAGACCTCGGCGATCTCGTCGGTGTCGGCGTAGCAGTCGGGCGGGTAGATCAGGGCGTAGGAGAGGCCGAAGGCGCCATCCTCCATGGCCTCGGCCGCCACCCGCGCCATGACCCGCCGCTCCTCCGGGGTGGCGGGGGTCATGTCCATCCCCTTGGCGCAGCTGCGCAGGGTGCCGCCGCCGAGGTAGGAGCCGACGTTGGGCGAGGTGCCGGCCCCCTCCACCGCCTCCAGCCAGTGGCGGAAGCGCGTCCATCCCTTCGCCGGCTCCACCCAGTCGGCCAGCAGGCCCCCGTACACGGCGGTGCCGATGCCGCCCTCGTTGCGGCCGGTCACCGGCGCCGGGGTCGAGGCCTCGCCCATGATCTCGGTGGTCACCCCCTGGGTGATCTTGGAGAGGCAGCGGCCGTCCGCCATGAGGGGGTAGATCGAGTGGGACTGGATGTCGATGAAGCCCGGACAGACCACGGCCTCGGCGGCGTCGACCACCTCCCGGGCATTCTCCGGCGGCACGGCCCCCGGCGCGGTCACCGCGGCGACGCGGTCGCCGGCGAGGGCCACGTCGCCGCGGAACCAGGGGTTGCCGGTGCCGTCGACGACCCGGCCCCCCCGGATCAGGACATCCCAGGCCACCTTAGCTGATCACCAGGTACGAGAGCCAGCCGTCGTGGCGGTCGTTGAGGATGGCGTGGGGCACGCCGATGGGCAGGTAGACCGTGTCCCCCTCCCGCACCGGGTGGGCGTCGAAGCCGGTGACCACCGTGCCCTCTCCCTCCAGGATGTAGTAGACCTGCTCCTTGTCTTCGTGGACGTGGAAGTCCGAGGCCTTGCCCCGGGCCACGGCCTGGCGCGCCAGGTACCAGAAGGCGAGCAGGCAGGGCTGGTCGGTGGCCGGCTCCGCCGCGTCCAGCCGCTCCAGGAGCTGCCACGTCACGGCGTTGCCGTGGACGCCCATGTTCGGCTGGGCGTCGCGCCAGTTCAGCACCCGGGGCTCGCTGCCGCGGCGGCCCTCCGGCACCGGGCAGGTGATGATGAGGTACTGCATCCAGTCGGGGTTGGTCTCGCCGAGGAGCTGGTGCTTGACCCCCGGGGGGAAGTAGGCCACCGATCCCTCGCTGACGGGGTGGCGCTCCTTGCCGATGAGCACCTCCGCCTGGCCGGAGAGGATGTAGTAGTACTGCTCGGAGTCGGCGTGGGAGTGGTAGTTGGTGCTCTTGCCCCCCTGCAGGGAGTGGCCGGCGAGGCCGCTCAGGTGGGTCAGGCACTGGAAGGGCGAGGGCTTGCCGCCATCGCCTGCGGGGTTCAGGATCGGCCAGACGATGGCGTTGTCATGGCCGAGGTAACATTCGCTGTCGCGCCAGTTGCGCACGACCGCTCGGGGGGTGTTCACGGTAGGTTCCTTTCGTCGGGGGGTGGAGGGCGCGCCCAAAGGGCGCGCAAGTATAGGAAATGGCGAACCGCCGGAGGCGGGCGTCCGGCGACATCGAGCTGCGGCGGCGGGAGTAGCCGCCGGCCGAACTCACCCGCCGCCGATCACGCCCTCGTCGAGCATGGTCAGCAGGGGGGAGTCCTCCACCTCCAGGGGCAGGTCGACCCGCCCGCGGCGGCGCGACGACTCGTAGGTGGCGAAGATCAGCTCCGTCGCCTGCAGGGCCTTGCGGCTGGACAGTTCCGGCTCGTCGCCGCTGAACAGGCAGTCCACCAGGTCGTGGACGCTGGCGATCGTGTGCCGGGGCGCCGGCACCCCCGACGAGCGCTCCTCCACCTCCTGCCAGCCGCCGCCGCGCTGCATCCGCAGGCCGCCGCCGCCGCCCTGCACCTCGATCACCCCCTCCTCGCCGACCAGGCGGTTGGCCGCCCCGGTGTAGCCGGCGTCGCCGGTGGCCAGCAGGCCCTCCACGTCGTTCTCGAAGCGGACCCACGACAGGCCGGAAGTGTCCAGCCGCACGCCGAAGATCTCCCGGTGCTCGGAGACGTCGATCTGGCCCACGACCCAGCGCGCCGGGGTCTCGTCGTTGTAGAAGAACATCATGTCGAACCAGTGGGTGCCCCAGTCGAAGAGGTTGGAGCAGACGCCCTCGACCCGCCGCAGGGGTCCGATGGCGTCGTCGCGGAGCAGCTGCCGCGCCGTGACGAAGCCGTCGCCGAAGCGGCGCTGGTGGCAGAAGGTGAGCAGCACGCCGCGCTCCTCGCAGGCCGCGTGCAGGGCCCGGGCATCCCCCCAGGTCGGCGCCATCGGCTTCTCGGCGTGGATCGCCCGGGCGCCGGCGGCGGCCGCCGCCTCGATCATCGGGCGGTGCAGGTGGGGCCAGGTGCAGACGCTGACCAGGTCGAGCTCCTCCCGGTCGAGCATCTCGCCGTAGTCGGCCCATATGCCCGCCACCTCGAAGCGCTCGGCCAGGGCCTTCCGCGCCTCCTCGGAGGGGTCGGCGCAGGCGGCGATCTCGACGCGCTCGTCCTCCGCGTAGCCCTCGGCGTGGGCGTGGCCCCGGCCGCCGCAACCGATGATGCCCGCCCGCAGCGGCCCTCCGCTCCCTTCGTTTCCCATGGTCATGCCTTCCTCTCCGGTATCTTGGCGGCCACGGTCTCCCGCCAGGCCGCGAGCTCCTCGTGCAGATCTCGCGCCACGTCCGGGTGTCCGGCGGCCAGGTCGCGGTCCTCGGACAGGTCGTCCCGCAGGTTGTAGAGCTCCCGCCGCCCGTCCTCGTAGAACTCGATCAGCTTCCAGTCCCCGCGGCGCACCGAGGAGCCCGGGGTGCCCCCTTGGTTGCCGTAGTGGGGGTAGTGCCAGAAGATCGCCTCCCGCTCGAGGGCGTCGGCGCCTTCGAGCAGCGGCGCCAAGCTGACGCCGTCCACGTGCTGCTCCGGCCTCGGCGGCAGGCCGGCGGCGTCGAGCAGGGTCGGGTAGAAGTCGGGGGAGGTCACCGGCACCCGGCAGCGGCTCCCGGCTTCCACTCGCCCCGGCCAGCGCACGATCAGGGGCTCCCGGGTGCCGCCCTCGTACATCCAGCCTTTGCCCTCGCTCAGGGGGGCGTTGCAGGTCGGCGAGCCTTCCGACGTGGCCAGCCCGCCGTTGTCGGAGGTGAAGACGACCAGCGTGTCCTCGGCCCGGCCCGTCTCGTCGAGGGCGTCCAGCACCCGGCCGATGTTCTCGTCGAGAGCGTCGACCATGGCGGCGTACACCGGGTCGGAGTGCAGGAGCCGGCGGCGCACGCGCTGGTCCCGCTTGTGCTCGCAGGGGAAGGGCTCGCCCTCGGCGAAGCTCTCGAAGCGGTCGAGGCCGAGGCCCTTCGCCTTGTCCTCGTAGCGGGCCACGGTATCGGCCTTGGCCTGGATCGGCGTGTGGACGCTGTAGTACCACAGGTTGAGGAAGAAGGGCCGGTCGCCGGCGTGGCGGATCAGGTCGACGGCGCGGTCGGTGAGGTAGTCGGTCAGGTAGGTACCCTCCGGCACGTCGGCATCGGCGAGGGCCTCGATCGTCCAGGGGCTGAAGTAGCCGCCGGCCCCCGGCGAGCCCCGGTGGCAGCCGCCGACGTTGACATCGAAGCCGTGATCCTCGGGCAGGTGCCCGGGGCCGCCGAGGTGCCACTTGCCCACGTGCCAGGTGGCGTACCCGGCGTCGGAGAGGGCCGCGGCCAGGGAGTGCTCGGAGGCCGGCAGGTCCTTCAGGTAGGGGACGTCGACGACCGCGCCCCGGGCCGGGTGCACCACGCCCTGCCAGTCGATCCAGTCGGTGAGGCCCACGGTGGCCGGGTACTTGCCGGTGAGCAGGCTGGCCCGCGTCGGCGAGCAGACGGGCGCGGCGGCGTAGGCGTCGGTGAAGCGCAGGCCCTCGCCGCACAGCCGGTCGAGGTTGGGCGTCTCGTAGAACTCGCTGCCGCAGCAGGCCAGGTCGGTCCACCCCAGGTCGTCGACGAGGATGAGGAGGATGTTCGGCCGGGTAGGCGTCAGGGCTCGTCCTCCGGCTGCGGGGCGGCGTCCGGCGCGGCGTCGAGGTAGGGCAGCATGTCCGCGGGCACGGCGCCGCCGGCGCGTCCCCTGAGGAACTCCGCCGAGGCCTCGACAGCCCCGATCTTCTCGGCCACGGCAGACGCGATCCACTGGTTCAGGGAGACCCCGTCCTCCCTGGCGAGCCGCTGCGCCGCGGCCTTCACGGAGGCGGGGAGTTTGAGGGGGTAGGCAGACTTGCTCATCCTGTGACCGTCCGGATTTCCCTAACCTCAGATGAAGAACGACATGGCCGCAACAGCGGCGCGATTCCCAAGGAGAGTCCTATGAGCACGACCAACGACCTGCCGATCCGGGTGGAGCACCCGCGCCGCCTGGGGACTTGGACGATCGAGGCGCAGCGCCTCGACCTCGGACGGGGGTACAAGCCGAGCCTGGCGCTGCTGCCCGGGGGCGAGCTGGTCCTCGTCTCCCTGGACAGCACAGGGGACCCCGGGGCCGGCACCTGGACCGAGGTCATGCCGCTACGGCGCTCCCTCGACGGCGGCCGCACTTGGTCGGAGCCCGAGGTGGCCGATGACGTGATCGGCCGCGAGCAGTGGCTGACCTGCACGAGCGCCGGCGTCCTGTTCTCCAGCAGCCACATCCTGGAGAGGGACGCCCGCAACGAGGACGGCACCATCCACAGCTATCTGCACCGCTCGACCGACGGCGGCCGCACCTGGGGGCGGACGAAGCTCCTGCTGACCGGCGAGGCCCGCTGCGGCGAGCCGGAGGAGAAGTGGACGCACACCTCCCGCAACGTCGTGGAGCTGCCCGACGGGACCCTGCTCTACGGGGTGAGCCTGGGCGATTCGGCCGTGGCCTGGATGTGGCGCTCCACGGACGGCGGCGTCACCTGGGACCGGACCCGGCGCGTGGCGATCCCCGACTACGGCGAGCGGCCCTACGACAACTTCGACGGCTTCTTCGGCGAGGACTTCACCTACCTGACTCGCGGGGGCGACCTCATCCACTGGATCCGCTGCGGCCCCCCGAGCCCGATGTACCCGATGGAGGACGGGCGCGCGGTCCCCGCCGGTGACGACGGCATCGACCGGACCCTGATGTGCCGTTCCGCCGACGGCGGCCTCACCTGGTCGAGCCTGTCCGACTTCGGGGACTACGGCATGCACTACGTGCGGGTCCTGCGTCTGGCCGACGGGCGCCTGCTGCTCACCTATACCCAGCGGTCCACCTTCCAGCCCCTGGGCCTGCGGGCCCTGGTCAGCCACGACGACGGCGGCACCTGGGACTTCTCGGCCGACCGGATCACCATTGAGGGGCGCACGCCCTGGGGCCTGAACCAGGGCGGCGGGTTCGGCAACACGGTGCAACTGGAGGACCGCGAGCTGCTGACCTGCTACTCGTACCGCGAGGCGCCCGACCGCACGCGCCTGGAGCTGGTGCGCTGGCGCCTGCCCTGAGCGGCGGGGCTCGCGCGATTCAATCTCCCTCTTCCTGCCAGTTCTGGACTCGAGCCTTTGGTGCTTCCCACTCCAGACGCCGTTGAATCGCCTCCACACTCCGACGAGTTCGGCGAAGGTCCCACCATAGCGATACGGCCCAGCCTGTCGATAGCAGGAACCAGAGAATCGCTACCAGAATGACAGCGCCGTCAAAGAAGCTCATGTCTCCTCCCTTCAATCAGCCTGAGAGTGAGCCGCCTTCGTTCACTCGCGATCCATCTGTTCCATCCCGCCGATCCTCCCCGCCCAGCGCGCCGGCGTACTCCTCCCGCTTCACCGTGTCGGCGAACAGCGGTCCCGCGCTGTCCTCCAGGGCCCCCGCCGCCGGCCCCCGCTCACCCAGGCGGAACATGGCCCGCGTCGCCCGGTCGACGTCGATGTCGGCCACTAGGACCTCCTCGCGCTTCAGCTCGGTTTGGGCGTGGACGCGGCCGTCGGGAGCCACGATCAGGCTGCGGCTGTTCTGGTGGGGCAGGCAGGCGTTGCATGAGGCGAACCAGACCGTGTTCTCGGCGGCGCGGGTGACGATCATGGCGTGGTGCAGGGGGATCTTCCAGTCGTTGGGGCGGGTGGTGTTGTTCTGCGGGTGGAAGACGATCTGGGCGCCGCGGCGCACGCACTCGGCCGTGGTGCCGGCGAAGCGCAGCCCCTCGAAACAGATCACCACGCCCACGGTGACGCCGCAGAGGGAGAAGGTGTGCGGGCTGGTCCCCGGCTCGTAGGCGACCGCGTCCAGGGGCGTGAGCATGGTCTTGTGGTGGGCCCCCTGGATGCAGCCGTCCTCGCCGATGACCAGAGCCGAGTTGTAGGGCTTGCCGCTCTCCGACCTCACCTCGGTGCCGAGGATGCAGGCCATGCTGAAGCGGGCGCAACGCCCCGCCACGTCCTCGTGCACGTCTTCGAGCCAGGCCACGGGCACCGTCCCGGTTGGCTCGGCGATGTCCACCCGGTAGCCGAAGGTCTGGGCCTCGGGGAAGCAGAGGATGCGCACGTCCTGCTTCCCGGCCCGGTCCATGGCCTCCAGGATGGCGCGGTGGTTGTCCTGCCGGTCCGACGTCTGGCGTGTCTGGGCGAGGGCGATGCGCAACTCCGTCATGGCGTTTCTTCCGGGTTCAGGCCGATGAGCTCCGCCATGCGGGCCGGCGTCGGCAGGGCCGGCCCCAAGTGGCCCATGGCGGTCACGGCAATGGCGCCGGCGGCGTTGGCGAAGGCGCCGATGCGCTTCGGCCCCCAGCCCTCGAGGAAGCCGACCGTCGTCGCCGCCGCGTGACAGTCGCCGGCGCCGGTGGGCTCCACCACCGGCACGGGATAGCCGGGGCAGCGCACGGGCTCTTCGCCCTCGGCCAGGACCACGCAGCCCTCGGCGGCCAGGGTCACCACCGCCAGCCGCGGCCCCCGGGCGAGCAGCTCGCGGCCGGCCTCCACCGGGTCCTCGTGGCCGGTGATCGCCGCCGCCTCCTCCAGGGTGGGGGTGACCACGTCGGCGGCGGCCACGGCCTCCTCGAAGGCCGCGGCCGTCCCCGCGGCGCCGGGGAGGGCGCGCACGTTCGGGTCGAAGGAGACGGGGACCCCGGCGTCCCGGGCCGCGGCGATGGCCGCCAGGGACGCCTCGAGGGCGCCGTCGCTGATCTGCAGGGTGGTGCCGAGCACGTGCAGGGCGGCTGCCCCGGCGATGGCCCCGGGGTCGATGTCCCCCGGGCCGAGGGTGGTGGCCGCCGAGTGGCGGCGCTGGAAGGCCAGGGTGGTGCGCCCCTCGATGCACTCGTGAAAGCAGATGCCGGCCTGGCGTCCGGGGACGCGGATGATCCGCGAGACGTCGACCCCTTCCTCCGCCAGCGCGTCAACCAGGAAGTCGCTGAAGGCGTCGTCGCCGAGGCGGGTGATCAGGGCCGCCGGCCGGCCGCAGCGCACCACCGCGGCGGCATAGGTCGCCGGTCCGCCGCCGGCGTACTTCCGCCAGTTCAGGGCGCCGCGCATGCTCTGCCCCGCCGGCTCCGGCATGAACTCCACCAGGGCCTCGCCCAGGGACAGGACCGGGGCGCCGGGGGGGGCCGCGCGGCTCACGGGACGGCGGGACCTCCGCCTCCGGGCAGGTCCCGCGGGCGCTCCAGGGCTTGGCGGATGTCCTCCAGGAAGCCGGCGGCGTAGGCGCCGTCCACGGCCCGGTGGTCGCAGGCCAGGACCAGGGTCATCACCTCGCGCACGGCCGCGGCCCCCTCCCGGGCCACGACCCGCTCCTCGCTGCGGCCGGCGGCGAGGATGCCGCACTCCGGCGGGTTGATCAGGGGCAGGAACCGCGTGATCCCGTAACCGCCGAGGTTGGTCACCGTGAAGGTCGGCGCGGGGTCCGGCGGCACCAGGCCCCGGCGGGCGGACTCCACGAGGGTTGTCCGGGCCTCGGCC
The DNA here is from genome assembly GCA_964291625.2 of Candidatus Latescibacterota bacterium. Classification (GTDB taxonomy): domain Bacteria; phylum Latescibacterota; class UBA2968; order UBA8231; family UBA8231; genus UBA8231. The sequence continues at coordinate 4,037,793 of OZ220089.1, forward strand.
AGCTCCGCCAGGCTCCTGCGGTCGGCATCGGCCAGGGCCGGCACGAGGACCCCCTCCTCGACGGCCACGGCCAGGCCCACGTGACACCCCGCCTTGAGGACGAGGCCGCTGTCGCCGACGTGGGCGTTCAGCCGCTCGTGGCGGCGCAGGGCCCGGGCCGTGGCGGCCACCAGCAGATCGGTGAGGGAAACCACCGGATCCCCTCCCAGCTCGCGGCGCAGGGCCTGGGCCTCGGTGACGTCGACATCGGCGAAGAGGTGGAAGTGGGGGACGTGGCGGGCGCTGGCGCTCATGCGCTCGGCCACGGCCCGCCGCAACCGCGAGTGCGGCGCCGGACGGTCGCCCTGCTCGACGACGGCGGGGACCGCTGCTGGCGCCGCGGGGCCACCGCTCTCGTTCAGGGCGGCGGTAAGCACGTCGCGGCGCACGACCCGGCCCCCGGGGCCGGAGCCGCGCACCGAGGACAGGTCCACCAGCAGCTGGCGCGCCAGCCGGCGGGCCGAGGGGGAGGCGGGGGCGCCCGCGGGAGCAGGGACGGCGGCCCCGCCCCCGGATCTCCGGCCGGGACCGGCCACTGTCGGGCGCGCCTCCACGGTCGGCTCCCCGTGCGCCTCCCGAGTCGCTGGCGAGGAGGCCGTCGATGGCGAGTGCCGGGGGGCGTCGGCCTGCACCGTTTCCCGCCCGCCCGGCCCACCGGCGGACTCCTGCTCCGGAGCCGCGGCCGGGACGGAACCCGCCTGATCCGGATCCTCCCCCGGCTCGCCGATCCAGGCGATCGGCTCCAGCACCCGGGCCTGCTCCCCGGCGGCGACGTCCTGGCGCAGCAGCACCCCGTCCTCCTCGGCCGCGACCTCGAAGGCCGCCTTCTCCGACTCGACCGTGGCGACCACCTCCCCCCGCGACACGGCCTCGCCCTCGGTCTTGCACCACTCCAGCACCACGCCGGTGGTCAGGTTCTCGCCCACCTGGGGCATGAGCACGGGCCTCATGCGTACACGGCGCGGCGCACGGCGGCGAGGATGTCGGCCACCTGGGGGATGCAGGCCTGCTCGAGGCTGCGGCTGAAGGGGATCGGCGTGTTGCGCCCGGCCGCGATCTCCACCGGCGCGTCGAGGTAGTCGAAGGCCTCGGCCTGGATGATGGAGGCCATGTCCGAGGCGACGCCGCCGCGGCGCACGGCCTCCTGGACGATGACCACGTGCTCGGTGCGGCGCACCGACTCCAGGATCGCGTCCCGGTCGAGGGGGACCAGGCTGCGCGGGTCGATGACCTCCACCTCGATGCCCTCGGCCGCCAGCAGCCCGGCCGCCTCCAGGGACCGGGGCACCATGTTCGACCAGGCGATCAGGGTGCAGTCGCGGCCCGGCCGCTTGACGTCGGCCACGCCGAGGTCGATGGCGTAACCCTCCTCCGGCACCGGCCCCTCGGTCATGTAGAGGAGCTTGTGCTCGATGAAGACCACCGGGTCGTCGTCGCGGATGGCGCTTGCGAGGAGTCCCTTGGCGTCGTACGGCGTCGACGGCATGGCCACCTTGAGGCCGGGGATGTGGTAGAACAGGGCCTCGAGACTCTGCGAGTGCTGGGCGGCGACGGAGTCCCCGACCCCGCCCTGGGTGCGCAGGACCAGGGGCACCGAGCCCTTGCCGCCGGACATGAGCCGGAACTTGGCCGCCTGGTTCACCACCTGGTCCATGGTGAGCAGGGTGAAGTCGACGAAGAGGACCTCCACCACGGGGCGCATGCCCGTGATCGCGGCGCCGACCCCGGCGCCGACGATGCTCGGCTCGGCGATGGGGGTGTCGATGACGCGCTTCGGTCCGAACTCGTCGAGGAGGCCCCTGGTGATCTGGTAGGAGCCGCCGCGCTCGCCGATGCCGACGCCGATGCAGAACACCGAGGGGTCGCGGGCCATTTCCTGGCGCAGGGCCTCGTTCACCGCGTCCCGGTAGAGCAGGGTCCGTCCCTGCTCCGTGGGCGGAGGGGCGGTCTCGGCGGTCACGGCGGCAGCTGGTGGACGAAGGCGTCCACGTCCGGCTCGGGGCTGGTGCGGGCGAACTCGAGGGCCGCCTCGATCGCGGCTTCGACCTCGGCCTCGACAGCCTCCGCCTCGCCCTCCGGCGCCCCGGCCTCGGCCAGGTGCCGCCGGCAGAGGATCAGCGGGTCCCGCGACTTGTAGTGCGCCACCTGATCCTCGGGCATGTAGTCCCCGGGATCGTTCACGTGGTGCCCCGCGTGGCGGTAGGTCATCGCCTCGAGCAGGATCGGGCCGCCGCCGGCGAGGCAGCGCTCCCGGGCCTCGGCGGCGCCCTCGTACACGGCGGCCACGTCGTTGCCGTCGACGCGGGTCCCCTCGACGCCGTAGCCGAGGCCGCGCTTGTGCAGCTCGCTGAGGCGGCTGGACTTGTCGACGGTGGTGGAGACGGCGAACTGGTTGTTCTCGATGACCAGCAGCAGCGGCAGGTCCCAGATCGCCGCCAGGTTCAGGGCCTCGCCGAAGGTGCCGTGGCAGGCGGCGCCGTCGGAGGAGAACACGACGCAAAGGCGGCTCTCGCCGCGGATGGTCGCCCCGAGGGCGGCGCCGACGCCGATGGGGATGCCGGCGCCGACGATCCCGTTGGCGCCCAGGTTGCCCGCCTCCAGGTCGGCGATGTGCATCGACCCGCCGAGGCCGCCGCAGTAGCCGGTGGCCTTGCCGGTGATCTCGGCGAACATGCGGTCGAGGCGGCCGCCGCGGGCCAGGCAGTGCCCGTGGCCCCGGTGGGTGGAGACGATGTAGTCGTCGGGGCCGAGGGCGGCGCAGACGCCGGCGGCGATCGCCTCCTCGCCGAGGTAGGGGTGCAGGTAGCCGCGGATCCCGCCCTGGCGGTAGAGCTGGATGCAGGACTCCTCGAAGCGGCGGATCGTGTAGAGGGTGCGGTAGAGGTCGAGCAGGAGGGTGCGGTCGAGGGAAGCCATGGGCGGCAAGATAGCGGAGCGGGGGACGCCGCCCCAAGTCGCGGTCTCCGGGGCGAGCCCCGGTCCCGGGCCTGGAGAAGCCCGTCCCCGGAGGCAGCCTTGTCGCTGCGTCCGCGAGGATCGCCGAGGATCGCCTGGACCCAGCGGCGCCCCCGTCCCGGAGGCAGCCTTGCAGCTGAGTCCGCGAGGATGGCGCCGGAAGATCGCCTGGACCCAGCGGTGGCCCCGCCCCGGAGGCAGCCTTGCAGCTGAGTCCGCGAGGATGGCGCCGGAAGATCGCCTGGACCCAGCGGCGGCCCACCCTCCTGGCTGCGTCAGCTGCGAGCAGGGGGCAGGGTTGCGGGGGTCAGCCGCCGGCGTAGCGCAGCAGGGCCGCCTCGTCCATGTCGACGCCGAGACCGGGGGCGTCCGGGAGCCTGAACCCGCCGTCGGCGTACTCCCAGGCGGTGGCGCCCACGAGGGAGGCGCGTTCGGCCAGGCCGGCCTGGAACTCCTGCAGGCAGGTCTCGGGACAGGCGGCGGCGAAGTGCAGGGTGGCGGCCTGGAAGGGGCCGAGGCCGTTGCCCATGTGCGGCGTCGTCGGCACCCCGGCGGCGGCCGCCTGGTCCCGCTGGCGCAGGCCGTCGCTCAGGCCGGTGCGGCCCACGTCCGGCTGGAAGACCTCCAGGGCCGGCGGCTCGAACCAGGCCCGGGTCTGCCAGTGGGTGCGGAAGTGCTCGCCCAGGGCGATCGGCGCCCCCGGGTGACGGAGCAGCTCGCGGTGGCCGTCGAGGTCCTCCGGCTCCAGGGGGCACTCCAGCCAGCGGCAGCCGAGGTCGCCGTAGCGCCGGCGGGCCTCGATGGCGCGGTCCGGCTCCACCATCCAGAGAGTGTCCACCATCCACTGCTCGACGTCCGCCCCGGCCTGCAGGAACTCCACCTCCGCAGTCCCGGCGTCGAGGTCCCCATCGAAGAACAGCTTGACCCCGCGCAGGCCGGTGTCGAGCCAGGCGCGCAGCGTCTCCAGGCGGTCGCCGGGCGTGGCCTGGCGCAGGCCGGAGAGGTAGACGGGGATCTGCGGTCGCGGCGCCTCGCACAGCAGGGCGGCCACGGGCACGCCCTCCCGGCGGCCGATGGCGTCGTACAGGGCGATGTCGACGGCGGCCATGGCGTCGAGCCAGTACCCGGCGGCGTAGCCGCGGCCCCTCTGGGCGTCGTAGAGGAAGTCCCAAAGCTCCGCCGGGTGGCCGAACTCCCGTCCGGCGGCCATGGGCAGCACCAGGCTCTCGGCCACCAGGCCCGCCACCTCGGGGCCGATGGGGCAGTTGGCCTCGCCCCAGCCGCGGGAGCCGTCGGCGAGGTCGACGCGCACGATCACGCTCTCCACCCGGCGCGGGTAGACGGTGCGCCAGCCGTCGCGGAACTCGAAGCGGGCGCCGGCGGCGGCCCCGGCGCTGCTGCGGTAGTCCTCCCAGTACGACGGCTCGCCGCCGAAGGCCACGTGGTAGGCGGTCAGCCCGGAGATGGAGAAGTCGGTGGCGGCGATGGTCCGCTCACATCGGGTCCGTCGTCGCCGCCGCCCCGGCCTGCGCTTCCGCCCAGGCCTTGAGGGGGATGTCATCCGAGTTGCGGGTGATCCAGTACTGGGAGGCGGGGTGGAACTCCGGCGTCTCCCCGAGAGGATGGGACCCGGGGGCCAGGGCCCCCAGCAGCTGCCGGCGGATCGGGGAGCAGCGCGCGATCAGCTCCGGGTCCTGCTCCATGTAGTCGGTGGGGCGCAGCCAGCGGTAGTGGTAGCCCACGTGCAGGATCTTGCGGGTCCGGGCCGACAGGTTGGGGCCGACGCAGTGCCAGGTGGCGGTGCGCCACAGCACGGCGGTGCCGGGGGGGATCCTCAGCTCCACGGTGGAGTCCATGTCGACCCCGCCGTCTTCCCGCAGCTCTGCCACCGGCCGCAGGTGGCTTCCGGGCATCATCCAGAGGTTGCCGCAGTTCGATTCGCGGAGGTCGGAGAGGGCGTAGAAGATCTTGATCTCCATGAACGGCAGCCGCCCGTCGAGGGAGGGCGCCTCGAAGAGGTAGTTGCCGGCCAGGTCGGGGTGCCAGTTGACGTTGCGGTATGCTTCCTGGTCCTCCCCGTCCCCGACGCCGACGGTGCCGGCGCGCATCCCCTCGGGATAGGGGGGGCGGTAGTCGAGGTGGGAGGTGCGGATCTGGATGTTCCAGCCGATGGCGTCGACCACGAGAGGCAGGACTCTCGGGTGATCGACGAGGTCGAGGAAGGCCTCGTGATGGGCCAGGGCGTTGCGCACGGCGAAGGGCTCTTCCGGGCCGAGTCCGGAAGACTCCCTGACCCGCGCGGCGACCTCGTCGACGGCGGCCAGGAGGCGGTCGACCTCGGGCCCGTCGAGGAATCCGTCGAGGATGACGAACCCCTTCTCCTCGAAGTCCCGCTCCTGCCGCGGGGTCATGGCGATGGCCATGGATCACCTCCCGGGTGGCGTTGACACCGGCCGGCGCGAATCTGCCGCCGCGGCGGTCCCCGGTCAACCGGATGCGAACGCCGGATCCCGTGGCCCACAGCTCACGCAGGCGAGTCCCCCGCCACACGGATGGCGCGGCGAAGCGGCCCCGCCGGGGGGGTGCGGGTCTGGCATCCGGTTTGCGCTATGAACCATGCAGCCCTCTCCCTACATTTCACGGATTCGTCCCATGGCGCAGCCCGAGAGCGGTGGAACGCCGCACGCACCCCCGGCCGAAGAGATGCACTGGGCCATACATCTCAGCGAGGACATCAAGGATCTCCGGCTGGAGGTCCGCGACCACCGCGAGCAGAGCCACCAGGACGTCCGCGAGTTGCGGACCGAGGTCCGCGGGGATGTGCAGGGACTGCGCACGGAGGTCCGTGAGAACCTCCAGGAGTTGCGCGCCGAGGTCCGCGGGGACAGCAAGGGGATGCGGACCGAGCTCCGCGAGGAGATCCACGAGTTCCGCACGGAGGTGCGCACGGATTTCCAGGAGGTTCGCGGGGACATCCAGGGCGTGCGCGAGGACATCCCGGCCCTGCGCACGGAACTGCGCACGGAACTGCGCGGGAACATCCAGGGCCTGCGCACGGAAGTGCGCGAGGACATCCAGGGCCTGCGCACGGAACTGCGCGAGCACCGGGCGCAGATGGACACCCGCTTTGCCCAGGTCGATCAGCGGTTTCTTCAGGTCGACGGGCGCTTCGACCAGATGGAGGCCCGCTTTGCCCAGATCGACGAGCGCTTCGCCCAGGTGGACGAGCGCTTCGTTCAGGTGGACGAGCGCTTCGTTCAGGTGGACGCGCGATTTGCCCAGATAGATGAGCGCTTCGCCCAGGTGGACGCGCGCTTCGCCCAGGTGGACGCGCGCTTCGCCCAGGTGGACCGGCGCTTCGCCCAAGTGGACCGGCGCTTCGACGAGCTGCGGCGGATCATGGACACCCGGTTCTACTGGACCATCGGGATCATGGTCACCCTCTTCGGCGCCCAGACGGCGCTGATCGCCGCCCTGGCCCGGCTCTGACCGCGGGCCACCGGCAACCGCTCACCCCAAAGCCGTCACCCTCTCCCGGAAGTCGACGGGCACCCGCATCCGCCCCTCGCCGCGGCGCTCGAAGAGCAGGTAGCCGCGGTCGCGGCCGAAGCGCCAGATGTCGCGGGTGATGCGCACGTCGTTGCGGCAGTACTCCTCGATCAGGTCGAGACGCCCCTGCTTCCACCAGCGCAGGGCCTGCAGGCCGTCGGCCGTCTTCTCCTCCTCGAGGGTGGCCTGGGCGAGGCTGTTGAGGCTGACGCGGAAGTTCAGCTGATCGCGGATCTCGCGCAGCATGTCGAGGGTGTCGAGGCCGCGGAAGTCGAAGCGGGAGTACCCGCGCAGGACGGAGTAGTCGAAGCCGATGCAGTTGAAGCCGACCACGAGATCGGCCGACCGCAGGTGCTCGATGAGCCGGGGCACGCCGTCCTCGAAGTAGGTGACGAACTCGTCGCGGCGGCTGTCCCAGAGGATGCCGCAGCTCATCCTCATCAGGTAGGTGCGGTTCCAGCCGCCGACCTCGGCGGCGCTGAGCTGGGTCTCCAGGTCGAAGACGACGACGTGCTGCTCCGGATCGGTGTCGGGGGGAGGCTCCTCCTCCACGCCCTCCCAGTCGGCGAACAGCGGCGGCTCGGCCTCGAGGCCGTCGACCTCGAGTGACTTTGGGTCGAGGCTGGCGCGTCCCGAGAGCAGCTCCAGCAGGTGTGCGCAGCCGGCCTTGTCGAGGGGGTGGTTGCCGGCGCCGCAGGAGGGGAAGTGGATGCACGAGGGACAGCCCTCCTCGCAGTCGCAGGCCTCCACCAGCCCGAGGGTCAGCTCCAGGAGCCGGTCGAGCATGTCGAAGCCCTTCTCGGCCAGGCCGATCCCCCCCGGGTAGTGGTCGTAGACGAAGATCGCCCCCTTGCGCAGCTGCGGGTGCAGGGGATAGCAGATGCCGCCCACGTCGGTGCTCTTGCTCAGGGCCAGGAGCGGGAAGACCGACTTGGCGGCGTGCTCGACGGCGTGGAGCGACCCCATGTGGTGATGGCCGCGGCCCTTGAGCTGCTTCTTGAAGGGGGCGTCCATCTCCAGCCAGAAGCCGACGGTCTCGAAGGTCTCCACCGGGGAGTCGAGAGGGTGGCGGGAGATCACCGCCTGGTCGCCGGCGCGGACCTTCTCGAAGGCCGTCACCTGGGAGCGCACGAGCAGGCGCCCGAGCTTGGCCTGGTAGCCGTGCATGGGCCGGCAGGCCAGCTCCTCGAGGATCTCGGTCTCCTTCTCCCGCTTGGGCCGGGTGTAGTAGGGAACCTCCACCACCCGGGCGCCGATCTGCCGCTTCACCGGGTGGCGCTCGCCGATCAGGTACTGGCGGCCCCGGTGCAGGTAGACGGCGCCCTCGTGGCACTCGGCGTGGAGCTGGCTGCCGGAGACCGTGCCGATGGACTTGCCCCCGTCGGGAGGGCCGCCCTCCGGACCGCCGTCGACGATCGACCAGCTCTCGCCGATGGAGCGCATGTTCACCCGCCGGTGGGGCCGCTTGCGGGAGGCGAACCAGGCGTCGCCCTCGGCGCTCTGCAGGAGCTCCCCGCCTTCGGTCAGCCGCTCCAGGGCGGGCCCGTATCCGTCGATCTCGGCGTATTCCGGCTCACCGGCGGTCAGGGGCAGCTCGCGGGCGGCGCAGGGCAGGTGCTGGTCGAGGACGTAGCGGTTCGAGGGATCGGCCACGGCGTCCTCGATGCCGCGGCCGAAGAGCTGCTCCGGGTGCCGGGCGAAGTACTGGTCGAGGGCGTCGCGGCCGGCCAGCAGGACGACGACGGACTCCCGCCCCTGGCGGCCGACGCGCCCCGCCCGCTGCCAGGTGCCGACGATCGACCCGGGGTAGCCGACGAGGACGCAGACGTCGAGGCCGCCGATGTCGATGCCGAGCTCCAGGGCCGAGGTGCTGACCACGCCGAGGAGGTCGCCGGAGAGCAGCCGCGCCTCGATCTGGCGGCGCTCCTCGGGCAGGTAGCCGGCCCGGTAGGAGCTGACGAGGTCCCGCAGGTCGCGGCGGTGCTGGGTCGCCCACCGGTAGATCAGCTCCGCGGTCACCCGGGCCCGGGTGAAGACGATCGACCGCAGCCGGCGCAGGACCCCGGCCCGCAGCAGCCGGGCGGCGACCGTGTTGGGGCTCTCCGGGGGATCGGCGATCAGGAAGTGGCGCGCCGCCGCCGGCGCCCCGGAGCGGGTCACCGCCGTGAAGGGCCGGCCGAAGAGCCCTTCGGCGAGGGGCCGGGGGTTGCCGATGGTGGCCGAGCAGCTGACGTAGCGCGGCTCGGAGCCACAGGCGGCGCACAGCCGGTTCAGGCGCCGGAAGAGGTGCAGGACGTGGGAGCCGAAGATGCCGTTGTAGGTGTGCAGCTCGTCGACCACCACCCAGCGCAGGTTCCGCCACACCTCCTCCCAGGCCTCGTGGAAGGCCAGCAGGCCGGAGTGGAGCATGTCGGGCGTGGTGATCAGGATGTTCGGCGGGTGGCGGCGGATCCGCTCGCGGACGTGGCGCTTCGTGTCGCCGTCGTAGATCTCGGCGGTGAGGCCGCAGGCCATGGCGGCCAGCAGGCCCCGCAGCTCGTCGAGCTGGTCCTGGGCCAGGGCCTTGAGGGGGAAGACGTAGATGGCGAACCCCGACGGCCGGTCCAGGAGGTCGGCGAGGACGGCGGCGTTGTAGACCAGGGTCTTGCCCGAGGCCGTGGGCGTGGCCACGACGGCGTTGCGTCCCGCCCGCAGGTGGCCGATGCCCTCCTCCTGATGGCTCCAGAGCTCCCGGATGCCGGCGGCGGCGAGGACCCGGGCGACCCCCGGCCCGAGGTGGGAGAGGCCGGGGGCGTGCCTCGCCGGCGCCGCGGGCAGGCTCTCCCGGTGGACGAGGCTGTCGGAGAGGGCGGTCTCCTCGAGGTAGCGCAGGTAGGCGGCGAGGTCCGCCTCGGGGGCGGACCCGGGCGGGCCTTCGTCGGGTGACACGCGGCGGATCACGGGGAATCGACCGACTCGGGAGGAATGAGGGCTCAAACAAGCACTGGACCATTAGTATACCCAGGGGCGCGCCCGGCGGGCAAGCGGAATCTGGCCGGCTTTCACCGGCCTGGGGGATCGGCTATGCTCACGCCGCCGGGCAGCCGGGCGCCGCGGGGGCGCCCGGGCGTCCGCTACCGCAACAGGAGGGAGCAGGCTCGTGACAGAGGAAGAGAAGGCCGTCGGCATCGGCTTCATCGGCTGCGGCGGCAACGCCCGGGGACACATGAACCGGCTGGCCGCCATGGAGCGGGCGCGCCTGGCGGCGGTCTGCGACATCGACGAGGGCCGCGCCCGCCAGGCGGCGGAGACCACCGGCGCCGAGGCCTTCACCGACTTCCGGCGCATGCTCGAGCGCGACGACCTCGACGCCGTCTACCTCAGCCTGCCCGTCTTCGCCCACGGCGAGCCGGAGCTGGCCGTCATCGACCGCGGCCTGCCGTTCTTCGTGGAGAAGCCGGTGGCCCGCCACCTCGACCAGGCCCTCGAGATCGAGGCCGCCGTCGAGGCCGCCGGGGTGATCACCTGCGTCGGCTACCAGCTGCGCTACCTCGGCTCCACCGACATCGCCCGCCAGACCCTGGAGGGTGCCGCCGTCAGCCTCGCCAGCGGCCGCTACTGGAGCGGCTCGGGCCGGGTCGCGCCCGACCGCAAGAGCTGGGTCACCACCATGGCCCAGTCCGGGGGGCAGCTCGTGGAGCAGGCGACCCACACCCTCGACATGATGCGCTTCCTCGTGGGCGAGGTCGGCGCGGTGACGGCGCGCCACGCCAACCGCCAGGTCCCCCACATCGACTGCCCCGACGTGCACGCCGTGATCCTCGAGTTCGAGTCCGGCGCCCTCGGCACCCTGACCACCACCTGGGCCTACGACAACCTCGACTGGAGCGAGACCAACATCGTCGACGTCCTCTACGACCAGTGCCTGCTCACCTGGGGGCGGGAGCGGGTGGCCGTCCGCAGCCGGCGCCCCAGGGAAGAGGGAGAAGGGGAGGAGATGGCCACCGAGACTCGTACCGCCCCCGGCCCGGGAATCGACGAGGTCTTCGTCGAGGCGGTGGCCGCCGGCGACGGCTCGAGGATCCGCTCGCCCTACGGGGACGCGGTGAAGTCCCTGGCCCTCTGCCTGGGTGCTCTCGAGGCGGGGCAGACAGGCCGGACCGTGACCCTGTGACCCTCTACAGCGACCTGCTGGCCGAGCGCGAGCGGCGCGGCCGTCCGGTGCGCGCGGCCGTCATCGGCGCCGGCAAGTTCGGCGGCGGCCTGATCGTGCAGCTCGCCCAGAGCCCCGGGATGGAGGCCGCCGTCGTGGCGGACCTCGACCCGGAACGCGTCCGCCGGGTGCTCGCCTCCTGCGGCCAGGCGGAGCGGGCCGTCGAGGCGGATTCCGCGGGCGCCGTGGCCGACACCGTGCGCTCGGGCCGGTGCGTGGTGACCGGGGACCCCCTGCTGGCGGCGGGCTGCGAGGAGGTGGACGTGGTCGTCGAGGCCACCGGCCTGCCCGAGGCCGGCGCCTGCCACGCCCTGACGGCGATCGAGGCCGGCCGTCACGTGGTGATGGTCAACGTCGAGGCCGACGTCACCGTCGGCGCCCTCCTCCGGCGGCGGGCCGACGCCGCCGCGGTGGTCTACACCCTCGTCGACGGCGACCAGCCCGGCTGCATCATGGAGATGGTCGAGTGGGCCCGCACCCTCGGCTTCGAGATCGTCGCCGCCGGCCGCGGCACCGTGCGTTACGCCGACGACGAGGCCGGCACCCCCGACTCGGTGCAGGACCGCTACGGCTTCGACGACGACCTCATGGAGCGGCGCACGATCAACACGAGGATGTTCAACTCCTTCCGGGACGGCACCAAGGCGCAGGTGGAGATGACGGCCCTGGCCAACATGACCGGCCTGCCGCCCGACGTGCGCGGCATGCACGAGCCCTCGGTCAACGTCGAGGAGATCCCGCGGCGGTTCAGCCTGCGCGAGGAGGGCGGGCTCCTGGGCCGCTCCGGCGTCGTCGAGCTGGCCAACAGCGTCGACGCCGACGGCCGCACGATGCTGCCCGACCCGCTGGGCACGGGCGTGTTCTGCGTCATCCGCGCCGACCACCCCTTCATCCGCGAGGACCTGGCCGGGTACCACTGCCACGCCGGGGGAGGGGGCCGCAACTTCCTGCTCTGGCGGGCCTATCACCTCGTGGCCGTCGAGGCGCCCCTGTCGATCGCCCGGGCGGCCCTCTACCAGCGGCCCACGGGGGCGCCCCGTCAGCGGCCGGTGGCCGACACGGTGACCGTGGCCAAGCGGGACCTGCGCGCCGGAGAGGTCCTCGACGGCGGCGGCGGCTACACGGTGAACGGTGTCATCGAGACGGCGGAGGAGGCCCGCGCCGAAGGGCTGCTGCCCCTCGGCCTTTCGGGCGGGGCGAGGCTGAAGTCAGCCGTGGCCGCCGGCGAGGCGGTGCGCTACGCCGACGTGGCCTTGGAGGAGGGTTTCCTGCCGGCGCTGCGCCGGGAGCAGGACCGCGTCATCATCGATCCGTGAGGAGGAACCGATGCCTGTAGTCGCAGTGTGCTGGAACATCGACAAACGCCACGAACCCTGGCGTCAACTCCTGGAGATGGACGCCGACGTGGCCCTGCTGCAAGAGGCGGGCCATCCGCCGCCGCCCGACGTGGCTGACAGAATCGACACGGGGCCTGCGGAACACTGGGACTCGCATCTCTGGAATTCTCGTTGGTGGGAGAACCGGTGGCCTCATCTTCACGAGCGTTGGTCGATGGTGGTGAAGCTGTCGGACCGGGTCGACGTCGAGTGGTTCAAGCAGGTCAGCCCGATATGCGATACGGCTGAAGCTGAAGACGAGATGGCCGTCAGCGGGATCGGGACGATAGCGGCGGCCCGCATCAAACCGAAGGACGCCCCGCCCTTCATCGCCGTCTCCATGTACGCGCGCTGGACCAGACCGCATCCGCACGCCAACAGCAGGTGGTTCGTAGGCTACGCGGACGGCTCGGCGCACCGCATCATCTCGGACCTGTCGGCCTTCATCGGCAACACCGACCCGGGTACGCACCGCATACTCGCCGCGGGAGACCTGAACATGGCATTCGGGGTCGACGACGATAATCCACAGGCGCTGACGGCCCGTGAGCGCACCGTCATGGACAGGATGGACGCTCTCGGCATGGAGTACCTGGGGCCTCGGTACCCCGCGGGCCGGCGGGCGAGTCCCACGCCCCGGGGCCTGCCGCCGGACACCCCGAACGTTCCCACCTATCACACGCGCACAAGAAACCCCGAGACCGCAGAGCACCAGCTCGACCACGCCTTCGCCTCCCGGGGCTTCCACAAGAGCGTCAGAGTGCGCGCCATGAACTCGGTCGAGGAATGGGGCGCGAGCGACCACTGCCGTCTGCGGATCGAGGTCGCGGGAGAGTAACCCGGGGGAGGCCGGTTTGGCCGGAGGCACCGCGAGCAGGACCGCCTGACCGCCTGAAACCTCAGCGGTCGCGTACGACCGCTAGCGGCCGCCGCAGCGAGAGCCCGTCGGCCTCCAGCACCACGTAGTAGATGCCGGAACCGACCGGCTTTCCGGCTTCGTTCGTGCCATCCCAGGTCCACCGGTGCCGCCGGGCCGCACGGTCGCCCAGGTCGAAGCGTCGCACCTGGCCGCCGTCGGCGGCGTACAGGGTCAGGCGGGTGGCTGCACTGGGGCGGTTCAGAGCGAAGGGAATCTCCACCTCGCCGTGCAGCCACGGGCGGAAGGGGTTGGGCCAGCCGGCGTCGAGGGCGGCCACCGGCGGAGGCCCGCCCAACGCCGGGTCGTACTCCACCACCACTTCGTAGTCGTAGCCGATGCCAGTGCGGTCGACGTTGCTGAGGACAAGGACGACCTCGTCCCAGGCGTCCCATCCGCGAACGGTCACCGGGCCGCCCTCCGGCAGGATCCGCTCCTCCAGGCTGTCGGGCGTGGCCAGGAGGAGGCGGTTGCGCCAGCGGCCCCCGGGCTGGTCGATGCGCAGGGTGGCGCCCCCCGGGAGCAGCCGCGGATCGAGGAGGACGTAGCGGCTGGCCATGTGGTCGACGGCGCCGCTGTCGGTCGCCAGCGCTCCGGCGCTCACGGGAAAGGCCGGCTCCTGCCGGGAGGGGTAGCGGTCGCCCTCGGCGAAGAACTCCTCGCGGTGGCGGCCGCCCACGAACCAGGACCACACCGCGAAGTCGGAGAAGGCGCGGTCCAGCCCGGCCTCGGGGCCGCTCACCCCGGCCTCGCCGTGGAAGTCGCGCAGGGCGCGGTCGAAGTTGTCCAGGGTGACGGCGCGGCGCCGGGCGTGCTCCTCCCAGGTGAAGCGGACCGTCTCGCGGCCGTAGCGCTGGTCGAGGAAGAAGGCGAAGATCGAGGCGCCGTAGGCGTGCAGGTCGACCCGCGGGTCGCCGCCGTCGATGGCGCGCTTGGGGGACTCCAGGAAGATGCACACGTACTGGAGATAGTCGTTCACCCCGGGGTGGACGACGTCCTCCATCCACGTGGCCGAGGCCTCCTGCCACCAGGCGCCGTCGTAGCCCTGGTAGTAGCCGAACTGCACAACATGGAAGAACTCGTGGGCCAGGGTGACGCGCAGGGCGTCGAGGCCGCGGGTGCCGCTGTATCCGCGGCAGACGCCGTCGGCGGTGCCGAAGACCGGGTTCTCGAAGTCGTTGTCGATCTCGAGCCAGCTGGGGCCTCTGTCGCCGCTCGAGCAGGGATAGGTGAGGCCGTAGCGCCGGGAGCGGCCCAGGTCGGTCAGGTAGATGTCGATCTCGTCCGCGCAATCACCGTCGTCGCGCGGCGGCTCCCGGTAGCCGAGGACCTCGATCTGCACGTGCCAGGCGCTGTCGGCCAGGGTCATCGTCAGGTCGACGTAGTCGGGCAGGCCGTTGCCGTCGGCGTCGGCGGGAGGGACGGCGTCGGGGCCCTCCGTGTCGTAGTGGACGCGGAAGTGGCCGGAGGGCGAGACCACGTCGTGGGCCAGGGACGGCCGCTGCAGGGCGCGGGTCAGCAGGCGGCCGGCGAAGGGATCGGCGCTCTCCAGGGCCTCCACCGCGGCCACCGCCAGGGGGGTGCCGCAGTAGTGGGGATGGCCGCCGCCGGTGAAGTCGGCGGGCACGGCCTCCGGATCCCGGACTTCGAGCAGCTGGTAGGCGGCCGCGGCCTCGGCGCTGATCCGGCTCGTCTCAGCTGTCGCGGCGGCGGCCGACCCCAGGCAGGCCGCCATCCACGCGGCGACGAACCGCTTCCTCATCGGTCTCGCGCTCATCCCTTCGCCTATCTCAGCAGGGCGATCTTGCCCCGCTCGATCGAGTCGCCTTCGAAGCTGCGCACCTCGTAGAAGTAGACCCCCGATCCGAGGAGGTTCCCGGCGGCGTTGACGCCGCTCCAGCGGATCTCGCCCCGCTGGTCGACGCTGCCCGACTCCTCCCGCCCCCGCCACACCAGCACCCCGTGGGGATCGTAGATGTCCAGGCGCGAGAAGGCGGGGACGAAGAACCGGGAGAAGCCGTCCCGCGAGCGGTGCAGGGGGTTCGGGAAGACGACGATCTCCTCGTGGGGGACCAGGCGCACGTGGACGAAGGCGCGGTTGTCGGCGGTCTCCACCTCCTCGGCGATCCGGTCCCCGGGGTCGACCTCGACGAGGAACAGGGCCTCCCCGTAGCGCGGCCAGGGCACCCGCACCTCGACCGCGGCCCCCGGCGGGACGGGCCCCGGGTGGGAGCCTTCGTAGACCACCTCGCAGCCGCTGGAGTCGCTCCGGCAACGCTGCAGGCGCAGGCCCACGGGCCCCTCGGCCGGGACCGGCCCGAGGTTGGAGATCCGCGCCAGGAGGCCGCCCGCTCCGTCGCCGGCCAGGTCGCCGCCGAAGACGGCGAGGTTGGGCAGCCCCTCCTCGGCGCCGAACTGGGCCAGCGTCGCCAGCGTCAGACGGGTCACGCCCGCCACCAGTTCCCAGTTGATCGAGTCGGGCAGGTCGGCCACGGTGTGGTAGTGGGTGTTGATCCGGTAGTCGCCGCCGACGACCCCCGCCGAGGTCGAGTCGGTGGGCAGGTAGTTCTCGATGGCGAGGATGGCGTCGTACCCCTGGGCCCAGAAGGGGGCGTGGTCGCTGAGGCCGGCGTAGCGGTCCTCGAGGACGTCGACCTGCAGGCCGAGGTCGTAGCGCTGCCCGGCGGCGGCCATGAGGTCGACGATCCAGGCCGACGACGGGTTGGTGACCAGCTCGATGCGCTCCGCCAGGTCGTTGAAGCCGACCATGTCGAAGTTGAGCACGCCGAGGACGCGGTCCTTCCGGGCCCCGGCGCGGCGCGCGTAGCTGTCGCTGCCCCACAGGCCCAGCTCCTCGCCGGAGAAGGCGATGAAGCGGATCGAGAAGGGGAAGCTCCGCTGGCTCAGGATGCGGGCCGTCTCGAGGAGCAGCACCACCCCCGTGCCGTTGTCGTCGGCGCCCGGCGCCGGATGGAGCCGCCAGTCCCAGGCCACCCGGCCCTCGCCGATGCGGTCCATGTCCGAGAGCCGGGAGAGGGAGCCGATGGCGTCGTAGTGGGCGCAGACGACCCAGTAGCCGGCCTCCGGGTCGGTGCCGCGCAGCTCGCCGACGACGTTGTACATGAGCGAGTCGCCGGGGACGGCCTGGAAGGTGTCGAGGGTGACGGCCTCCTCCCCCAGGGCGGCGGCCAGCTCCCGCTGCAGGAAGGTGGTGCTGGCGAGGGTTTCGGGTCGGCGGGCGTGCCGGGTGCGGACGTTGCCGGCCACGGCCCCGGCGGGTGGGTCGAGGAAGACCAGCCGGTCCAGGTCGGACCGCATGCGGGCCACGTCGACCTGCTCGAGGAGGTCGCGCACCTGTCTCGACGGGGGCCGCTGCGCCGGGCGCGGCGCGGCCCTCGGCGCCCGGGCCCGCGACGGCGTGGCGTAGCTCTCGGGCAGGGGGTAGAGGAAGTGCTCCACATCGAGGGCCTCGGCCAGCCGCTGGGAAGGCAGCCGGTGCAGCGCCCACCCGCCCGGGTCGCGGTGGACGGTGGTGATGGGAGGGCCCGCCGGCCCGGCGTGCACGTGATCGGAGAGGTAGTAGGCCTCCCCCGGGCGGGCTCGATCGGTGAAGAGCACCCTCGCTCCGAGGGCGGCCAGATCCGCGGGAGCGGCGTCGACCAGGGCGATCCCCGGTGCGACGTGGCGCAGGGTCGCGGCCCCTGCCAGCCGTCGCAGGTCGCCGAGGGAATCCCACTCGACGCCGGCCAGCGGCGGCCGGGCGAGGGCGGGCGAGGCGAACAGCAGCCCGAGGAGGCAGCCCTGGAGGAGCCGGGACACGGGCGCCGGGAAGGACGGCAGGCGGGGCCTCAGCCGCCCGAGACCGGCGCCGCCGCCGGCTCCCGGCGCACCATCAGGGCCACGGCCTCGACGGTGAGCCAGATCTGCAGGGCCAGGGCGATGCCGCCGATGACCAGGCTCGGCACGTTGCCGCTGCCGTAGAGGCTGCCCAGGGTGTGGGCCAGGGCCCAGGCGGTGCACACGAAGATCGCCAGCGACGGCAGCAGGGTGACCAGGTAGTTGCGGGACTGCTGCTTCAGCCAGTACGTGACGACGATCAGGGCGAGGCCGGCCAGGAGCTGGTTCATGCTGCCGAAGAGGGGCCACAGCAGCAGCGCCCCCTTGCCGCCGGCGCCATTGTAGAAGGCCAGGGCCGCGGCGCTGACCACGGCCAGCAGGGTCGCCGGGTGGCGCCGCGTCAGGGGCTCGATGCGCAGGTCGGTGGCCAGCTCGCTGATGACGTAGCGCTGCAGGCGCGTCGCCGTGTCGAGGGTGGTGCCGGCGAAGGAGGCGACGAAGACCCCCATGACGACGATCGCCAGCTCCCGGGGCAGGCCCAGGGCGGCGATCATGTTGGCCGCGCCCACGACGAAGGCGGCCACCTTGGAGGCCAGGCCGCTGGAGGCCATCCAGCTGCCGTAGTGGGCGGCGAAGGCGGCGGAGCCGGTGAGCACCGTGCCGTCGGCGGCGGTGTAGGCCAGGGCCAGGCCGGCGCCGCAGGCGATGAGGACGATCGTCGCCAGGAACCCCTCGGTGAGCATCGAGCCGTAGCCGACGAAGCGCGCGTCCGGCTCGCTGGCCACCTGCTTGGAGGAGGTGCCGCTCGACACGAGGCAGTGGAAGCCGGAGATGGCGCCGCAGGCGATGGTGATGAAGAGGAAGGGCATCCACGGCGGCGCCCCCTCGGGGGAGAGGTGGAAGGCGGGGGCGACCATCTCCGGAGCGGCGGCGAAGACCCCGAGCACCAGCAGCCCGAGGGCGATGAAGAGCTGCCAGGCATTGATGTAGTCGCGCGGCTGCAACAGGGTGGTCACCGGCAGGGTGGAGGCGATGTAGGCGTAGGCGAGGAGCAGCAGGGTCCACACGCCGGTGGCCGGGATCCCGGCGATGGCCGGCATCTGCAGGGGCATGTAGTGGCCGATGACGACGGTGACGTACATGGCGGCCACGGCCAGCGCCGTGGCGGCGGTGAGGCTGATGCGGCCGCGGAGGAAGGCCCGCCCCAAGGCGATGGCGATGGGGATCTCCATCCACACCGGCAGGACGGCTTGCGGGTAGAGGTCGAAGAGGACGGCGATGACCAGGCCGAAGATGGCGATGACGATGAGCAGGGCGAGGAAGACGATGATGAAGAACATGATCTTCAGGTGCCGGTTCATCACCATGCCGGTGATGTCGGCCATGGTGTGCCCTCTGTGGCGCAGGGAGATCACCAGGGCGCCGAGGTCGTGGACGGCGCCCATGAAGATCGAGCCGAGGAAGACCCAGAGCAGGGCCGGCACCCAGCCCCAGATGATGCCGATGGCGGGGCCGACGATGGGGCCGGTGCCGGCGATGGAGGTGAAGTGGTGGCCGAAGATGACCTGCTTGCGGGTGGGGACGAAGTCGACGCCGTCGGTCTGTTCGCGCGAGGGCGTGACGTTGTCGGAGCTGAGGCCGAAGACCTTGCGGCTCAGGTAGCGGCCGTAGGTGTGGTAGGCCGCCAGGTAGCCGATGAAGGCGGCCACGGCGATGAGGATGCTGTCCATGGGGCGTCTCCGGGAGGCGTTGGTCGTAACAATCGATGCCCGGCCCCGAGGCGGCAAGCCGGTCGGAGGGCGCGTCGTCAGGGGCCCGGGGGCGCCCTCCGCGGCGCCGCGGCCTCGACCTCGATCTCGAACATCCAGGGCCAGAGCTTGCCGGTGACGAAGAGACGGCCCCCGGCGGCGTCGTGGGCGATGCCGTTGAGCACGTCGGCCTGGCGCCGCTCTCCCGTCGTCAGCAGGCCCGACAGATCGACCCAGGCGGTCACGGCGCCGCTCTCCGGGTCGATGCGGGCGACGCGGTCGGAGTTCAGGATGTTGGCCCAGATCTCCCCGTCGATCCACTCCAGCTCGTTGAGCCGGCGCACGGGCTCGCCCTCGTGATGGATCTCGAGGCGGCCGATCTCGGCGAAGGTGGCCGGATCGCGCCAGGAGAGATGGGCGGAGCCGTCGCTCATGATCAGGGCGGCGCCGTCGTGGGTGAGGCCCCAGCCCTCGGTGGCGTAGCCGAAGCCGCCGACCTCGGCGAAGTCGTCGAGGGCGTAGACGAATCCGACGCGGGACGTCCAGGTGAGCTGGTAGAGCCGCCCTTCGAGCAGGGCCAGGCCCTCGCCGAAGAACCGGGGCTCGAGGGTGTGCTCCCGAAGCACCCGGCCGGTCTCGATCTCCACCCGGCGCAGGCTGGACGGGACCGACGGGCGCGAGGTCAGCTGCACGCCGCCGCCGGTGCTCTCGTAGAGGTGGCCGCCGTGGTATACCAGCCCCTGGGTGAAGGCCCGCGGGTCGTGGGGGAAGACGTTGACCACGCGGTACCCGTAGGTGGGCGGGGCTCCCCCGGAGGAGGGGGGTGCCTCCCCCGGTCCGTCGCCGTCGGCCGGGTCGGAGTTGGAGCAGGCGCAGGGCCAGAGGAGGGCGAGCAGCAGGACGGGCCGGGGCATGGCTGTGAAGGTAGCGCCGCTACGTCCGCTGCTACCAGCGGCCACGGCCGGGGCCGCAGGGCCCACCGCAGGCGGGCGCGTTGCGTCCCACCCCCAGGGCGCGCCCGCACCCCTTGGAGGAACCGGGGTCGCCTGCGTGACGTCCAAGGGCGAAGGGGGCTTCACGCCCTTCTGGTCCCCTCACATCTGTACCCCCCACAAGGGAATGAGCCATGATCTCGACAGGCGCCCTCGCCCTGAGCCTCGTCCTCCTGGGCTCGGCCGGCCCCGGGCATACGCAGGACAGTGACTCCGACACCGGCGACGAGACGGCCGTCTCCGTGACCAGCGACGAGACCGGCGCCGAGGAGAAACCGCTGTGGGGGGGAGTCGTCATCGACCCGGACGACACCGGGACGCTGGGGTCCGACGAGTACGTGCTGGACGCCGCGGCGATCAGGGCCGATACGCTCGCCGTGACCGTGTCGTACAGCGGCGGCTGCCAGGAGCACCTGTTCGGCGTGGACGCCTCGGGCGCCTTCCTGGAGTCCGATCCGGTGCAGTTGGCGGTCGCGCTGGCCCACGAGGCCAACGACGACGCGTGCGAGCGCTGGGTCACCGAGGACTACCTCTTCGATCTGACCCCGCTGAGGGAGCGGTACGAGGAGGAGTACCAGCAGGAGTCGGGCGTGATCGTGCTCCTCCTCGACGGGGCTTCCGGCGAGATCCGCTACGAGTTCCCCGCGACCGGCGCCGCCACCTCGGCGGGCAGTATCTCCTGGGGGCGGGTCAAGAGCGGGTTCGGCGGCCGCTGACGCGTCAGTCCTCGGGGGACGAGACGATCATCCCGAAGGCCGAGGCGAAGAGGAAGAAGTCGGAGAAGCCGACCCGTCCGTCGTTGTCGAGGTCGTACGCGGACTGGAACCCGTCGTCGCCGCGGCTCGTCCCGAAGGCGGCGGTGAAGGCGTGGAAGTCCTCGAAGTCGACCGCCCCGCTGGCGTCGAAGTCGCTCCGTCCGGCCTGCCCGTCCTCCGTCTCCTCCAACAGGCGGATGCGGACGAGGGTTTCCTCCTGGGCCACGTACCCGGCCGTCGATTCCCCGGGGCCGCAGGAGAGCCAGGCTTGCAGCTCCAGGGACTCGCGGCCCTCCGGCCACGGCAGCCGTTCCTCGACGACGATCGACGCTCCGGGGGCGAGGGATTCCTCCCACATCGCCTGGGCAAAAGCCATCTGCGCCGACCACCTCCAGAGCTCGCGCCCACCGGCGCTCAACGCGAAATCGTACTGCTGCGCGTCGTTGTAGAAGAACCGCAGGGTGGCGCCGGAGACGTTCTCCACCGTGTAGGTCGCGAGCAGGGAGTCGTCGGCCTTGCGGACCTCCAGGGCCGGCCGCACGCGGTCCTCCACCCCGCCCCGGGAGATCGCCGGAATCAGCAGCAGTGCGAGCACGACTCGAAGGCCCATCTTCCGAAAGTCGAAGCCCGACCCGGAATCGGCAAGCCGCCGGAACGGCTTTGAGGGCCAGGCAGAAACCTCTTGTTTACCCGCCCTCATGAGAGCCATCGACTGGAACGCCGCAGGCGCCGAGGTGACCGCCCACCTGCAGGCCCTGATCCGCATCGACACCACCAACCCCCCGGGAAACGAGACCAAGGCCGCCCGCTACCTGGCCGCCGTCCTCGAGGGGGAGGGGTTCGAGGCGGAGATCACCGAGTCGGCGCCCGGGCGCGGCAACGTGACCACGCGCTGGGAGGGGGGCGGGGAGCCGCCGCTGCTGCTGCTCGGCCACACCGACGTGGTCGCCGCCGACGCCGGGGCCTGGACCCATCCCCCCTTCGGCGGCGAGATCGACGGTGGCTTCGTCTGGGGCCGGGGCGCCCTCGACATGAAGAACATGGTCGCCGCCGAGCTGATGGTGATGCTGCTGCTGAAGCGGCAGGGTCTGCGCCTCGACCGCGACGTGATGTTCGCGGCCACCGCCGACGAGGAGGCCGGCAAGGGCGGCCACGGCCCCGGCTGGCTCCTGGACAACCACCCGTCCGGGATCGAGGCGCCGGTGATCCTCACCGAGGGCGGCGGCCACGAGGTGCGCCTCGACGGGCGCCGGTTCACCACCTGCCAGGTGGGCCAGAAGGGGATCTGCCGCCTGCGGGCCACGGCCCGGGGCCGGCCGGGGCACGGCTCGGTGCCCCACGGCGACAACGCCGTCCTCAAACTGGCCGCCGCCCTGGCGCCCTTGAAGGACCGCCCCCTGCCCGTCCACCCCTCGGCCACCCTGCGCACCTTCTTCGAGGCGGTCTCCGAGGGCCGGCCGGAGCTGCGGGCCGGCCTGCTCGCCCTGTTCGACGGGGAGACCAGCGAGGCGGCCCTGACGCGGCTGCCCCTCGACGACGCCGAGCGCGCCGGCTGGAGCGCCCTGCTGCGCAACACCGCCTCGGTGACCATGCTCTCCGCCGGCTCGGGGATCAACATCATCCCCGCCGAGGCGACCGCCTGGATCGACGGCCGCCTGGCGCCGGGCCAGACGCAGGAGAGCTTCCTCGCCGAGCTGCGGTCCGTGGCCGGCGGTGGCCTGGAGTTCGAGGTCGACCAGTACAGCCCGCCCTTGGAGGCGGAGGCGGCCGGGGAGTTCTGGGACGTCATCGCGTCGGTCATGGCCCGGCACGAGCCCGAGGCGCCGCTGGTCCCCGTCCTGTCCACGGGCGGCACCGACGCCAAGCACATCGTGCCGCGCCGGCCGGGGACCCAGGTCTACGGGTTCATGCCCTACCGCCGCCAGGCCGGCTCCGGCGAGCTGGGCCTGATCCACGGCCACGACGAGCGCACCTCGATCGAGGAGCTGCTCTTCGCCACCCGCGTCATCTACGAAATCGTCTGCGCATACGGAGGAGTCCGGACATGAGCGACTGGCTGCAGGACGGCACCACCTTCCTCTTCATCGGCGACAGCATCACCGACTGCGGGCGCCGCGATGTCGAGGCCCCGCTGGGCAACGGCTACGTGCGCACCTTCACCGAGCTGGTGACGGCGCGCTGGCCGGAGCGCCGCATCGAGTGGATCAACAAGGGCATCGGCGGCAACAAGGTCTCGGACCTGCACGGGCGCTGGCGCGACGACGTCCTCTCCCATCGCCCCGACCGCCTGTCCGTGAAGATCGGCATCAACGACCTGCACTCGTCCCTGGGGGGAGCCCCCGACGCCGTGCCGCCGGAGCGCTTCGAGGCCCTCTACGACGAGGTCCTCGGGCTCACCCGGCGCGAGCTGGACTGCCCGGTGGTGCTCATCTCGCCGTTCTACATCTCCCTGAACGAGGACGGCGACGACTTCCAGGCCCAGGTCCTCGACCTCCTTCCCCGGTACATCGAGGTCGTGGAGCGCATGAGCGAGAAGTACGGCACGCGCCTCGTGCGCCTCCAGGACGTCTTCCGGGAGCACCTGCGCTACCGCGGCGCCGGGAGCTTCTGCCCCGAGCCCGTCCACCCGAACCACGCGGGCCACACCGTCATCGCCCAGGCCCTGCTGGAAACCCTGGAGAGCTGACGGACACAGGCCGTCATGCGCATCACCGACGTCCACATCCACCAGCCCTGCGGCCTGCTGCGCCTGCGCACCGACACCGAGCTGGAGGGCTGGTGCCCCGGCGTCGACGAGAGCAGCGCCGGCCACATCCTCCGGTCCTGCCGCGACACCGTCGTCGGCGCCGACCCCATGGAGCGCGAGCGCCTGTGGAACGAGCTGGTCCGCCTCGACCGCTTCGCCTACCTGCCCCACTCGGTGCGGGGCTATCTCGACGTGGCCCTGTGGGACCTGGCCGCCAAGGCCTGCGGCGTGCCCGTCTTCCGCCTCATCGGCGGTTTCCGCGACCGCCTCCCGGCCTACAAGATGGGGCCCAACCTTCCGACGGTGGGCGCCTTCGTGGAAGCAGCCGTCACCGCCCGCGACGAGGGGTTCTTCGGGTACAAGGACCACTGCTACCACGGGCCGGAGACGATGATCCAGGTCGCCCGCCAAGCCCGCCGCGCCGTGGGGCCGGACTTCCACCTCATGCACGACGCCGTGCAGACCTACACCTATTCCCAGGCCCTGCGCGTCGGCCGCGCGCTGGAGGAGGAGGGCTACTTCTGGTTCGAGGAGCCCCTGCGCGACTATGACCTCATGGGCCTGAAGCGGCTGGCCGACGCCCTCGACGTGCCCATCGCCGCCGCCGAGTACCTGCCCGGCTCGGCGTTCTCCACCTCGCAGCTGCTGGCCCGGCAGGCGGTGGACATCGTACGCGCCAGCGTGCCCTGGCGCGGCGGCATCACCGACATGCTCAAGATCGCCCGCCTGGCGGAGAGCTTCGGCGTCAACTGCGAGATCACCTCCAAGGGCGTGGGCTTCGGCTTCGTCCACGCCCACGTCATCGGCGCCCTGCGCAACTGCACCTGGTTCGAGGCCACGGCCACCGGCTCCCAAGGCGGGGAGCCGCTGATCCGGAATCCGCTACACCTGACAGACGGCCACCTCCCGGTGCCGCAATCCCCCGGCCTCGGGCTGGAGCTGGACTGGGCCGCCGTGGAGCGCGAGACCGCCGCCGTCATGGGGGCCTGAGGAACGATGCAGATCCGGGACGTGCGCATCTACATCCGGCCGGGGGAGCCGCAGGCGCGGTCGGTGGGCCACCGCGGCGGCATGGAGAAGGCGCCCCCCGGCCTGTCGGGGCTGTTCACCCACGCCGCCGGCTTCGGGGCGCCGCCGGAGCTTCCCGCCGGCTGGCTTGAGGCCTGTACGGACGAAGCCCTCCATCCCACGTGGACCGCTACCCTGCGGCTGGTCACCGACGGGCCGCTGGACGCGTACACCAACTTCGGCGGCGGCTTCCACCCCGAGGAGCTGACCCACCAGGCGCGGCGCTTCAAGGTCGAGATCGGCCCGCTGCTGCTGGGCGTAGACGCCTTCGACCGCGAGTATCTCTGGCAGCGCCTGTGGTACACGCAGCGCTTCTACTACACCGGCCGCGGCGTGGTCGACATGGTGGACCGAATGTTGTGGGACCTGGCCAGCCGCCACGCCCGGCAGCCCGTGTACCGCCTCCTCGGCGCCTGCCGCGAGAAGGTGCCGGCCTACCGCAACTACGGCGGGAACACCATCGACGAGCTGGTGGCCAATGCCGTGAAGGTGAAGGAGGACGGCTTCCAGGGCGCCAAGGACCACTCCTACCGCGGCGTGCGCGGCAACGCCGAGCTGGCCCGGGAGCTGCGCGCCGCCCTCGGCGACGACTTCATCCTGCTCCACGACCCGGTGGAGTCATACACCTACGACGAGGCCGTGCAGATCGGCCGCGTGCTGGAGGAGCACGACTACACCTGGATCGAGGAGCCCCTGCAGGACTACGACCTGCTGGGACTGAAGAAGCTGTGCGCCACCCTCGACCTGCCGGTGCTGGCCCTGGAGTGGATCGGCCACCTCGGCGGCCAGCCCTTCCAGACCGCCCCCTACCTGGCCATGGAGGCCGTGGACATCGCACGCCAGCGCGGCGTCGGCATCACCGGCCAGATCAAGCAGGCCCAGCTCGCCGAAGCCTTCGGCGTCGAGGTCCACGGCGGCGATCCCCACGCCATCCTGGCGGTCCCCAACGATCCCCTCTTCGAGACCGGGGGCCAGGGCCCCCGCCCTCCCGAGGACCAGATCGACTGCCGCGGCACGGCGTATGTCGAGGACGGGTACATGTCCATCGCCTGGAACGACCGCGTCCCCGACGAGCCGGACTGGGATCAGGTGGAGCGGGACTCGGTGGCGGTGGTGTGAGGGGAGGGTGACCATGCACGCCGCCATCGCTGACAAGAAGGATGAACTGGCACAACTCTGCCGGCGCTTCGGCGTGGCTCGCCTCGAAGTCTTCGGCTCGGCTGCGCGCGGCGTGGACTTCGATCCAGAGACCAGCGACGCCGACTTTCTTGTGGAATTCAATCCCCACAGCGAACTGGCCCCGTTCGACCAGTATTTCGACTTCGCCGATGCCCTGCGCCGCACCCTTGCGCGCCCCGTCGATCTCGTCGAATCCGGCTCAATCGACAACCCGTACCTGTGGGCAGCCATCCAAGGCTCCCGTGAGTTGGTCTATGGGTCCTGACCCTCGCGTCCTGCTGGCGGACATCGACCGGGCGGGTGCGGACATCAGCCGCTTCACAGAAGGCATGTCCGGCGACGCCTATGCCGGCGATGCACTGACGCAAGCGGCGGTCGAGCGCAAGTTCGAGATCATCGGCGAAGCCCTGAACCGCCTGCACCAATCTCACCCGGACCTTGCCGAGCGGATTCCCCGGCTGCGCCGGATCATCGACTTCCGGAACTTCCTGATCCATGGCTACGCGAGCGTGAGGCCCGAGCGGGTGTGGTAGGCGATGGAGCGGGAGGGGGTGGCGGTGGTGTGAGGCTTCGCCGTGGCGCGATCATCACACCGCCCGTCGGAAGGGCGAGCCCCCTGCCGCAAGCGCCAATCAATAGCCTCTCAGTTCAGGAAAGTAGTTGCCGAGCAACAAGAAAAACAGGAAGAGCGGGTCTATGCAACGATACTATTCGACTGAGCAGTCATACAATAAGATCTATGTATGCGAGGCATTACCGGATGGTGACCTATCAACAGGAATTCAGTTAGCGAGGGACACCCTAAGACCCCTCTGTGATGTGAAAGGGGTTGGCTTAGAAGCCTGCAGAATTGGGGAGAAGCCAGAGTTTGGGGTCTTCATGAGTCGAGTCAAGTGTCAAGCGAAGAAGCAAGGTGTCTTTCCAATAATCCACCTTGAAATCCATGGACTAAGAGACAAGTCGGGACTCCATCTGCCATCAGGTGAGATAGTTAGATGGGGTGAGTTCACTGATAGGTGTCGGGAGATCAATGAGCATTGTTCGAATAACCTTCTTGTAGTCTTGGCTGTCTGCCATGGGTTTCACTCGGTACTACAAGTAACTATAACCAAGTTGACTCCCTTCTTTACCCTGATAGGCCCAACCGAGACAGTATGTGCTGGACAGATAGAAAGAGATTTTCCAGGATTCTATCAGGAACTCCTGAATTCTCACGACTTGACATCAACGGTCTCCATTCTTGGTGATCCCTACCGGTTGTATCTTTGTGAGCAAGTCTTCGCGACTGGCCTCGTCGCGTACATCAACAATCACTGTCGAGGAAAGGGGCGACAGAAGCGAGTCAATGAACTCCTTACAAAGGTAAGAGAGTCAAGTAGTGGACTGCTCATTTCAACCGGAGGTGCACGAAGACTGATCAAGAAGCTAGTCAAGCCAGACGTAAGCGACTTAGAGAGACATAGAGCCACATTCCTGATGGCTGACGATCCGGCAAACAGAGGGAGATTCACCGCTACTCTAGATGATCTGATCGAACTCTCTTACACCTGACAGGGGGAGGCAACCAAAGGGTGCGGTGAGCCCGGTTCCGAAGGATCTGCAAACGATGATCTCGGGACTGCTTGGCCTTGGCGGTGCCCTCGGCGCCTTGACCCAGAGCCCAAGAGATGCCTCTTTTCTTGCCACACTTACCCAAGCACACCGTGTCTGTTGTTGGGAGGTTTTGATCTATGGAAGGAAGCCCTATCAGTCTCAATGGGTTGCTCATTGGCAACCAAGTGTTCGATATCCCCGTCTACCAGAGAGGCTATGCCTGGGAGAGGAAGAACCTAGAAGATCTGTGGGAGGACCTCTACTACCTCGAGCCTTCCAAGAAGCACTACTTCGGTACGGTGCTTCTCAAGGACTCCGGGACCGTTCAAGCCACCTTGGCGACTTTGGATCAGCTCGATGTGATAGACGGCCAGCAGCGGCTTACGACTGTCCTGATACTGCTGCGAGAGGTTATCTCGCAACTGAAGGAGGTAGGAGACGATGAGCTGCGGGGAAATCTGGATAAGCTGGAGAGGGACTATCTGAAAGATGGTGCCAATTACAAGCTGAACCCTCCGGGTGAGGATGGCAGCTTCTTCCACCAAGTTGTCATCGACGGAAACGATTTTCTGGCCGGGGAAACTAGAACGCGCGCCCAGCGCCGTATGGCGGAGGCCAAGACATTCTTCAGAGATCGGCTTGTCGGAGAGAAGGAGAAGGAGCCTTTGACATACCAGGGCTTCTTGGTGCGATTCAAGCAGAAGATCGACGACCTTCAGCTCATACAATACCGGGTCAACTCGGATACGGATGCCATTCGCATCTTCGAGACCGTCAACGACCGGGGCCGCCCGCTGAGCAGTCTCGAGAAGACAAAGAGTTTCCTGATGCACACCTCATACCTTGGGATCAGAGACGCCGCCGCTGTGGCCGGAAGGCTCGAAGAGTTGAACGGTCACTTTTCCAGGATGTACGGTCACTTCGAGGACGCGAGTGGGCCCAAACACAGCAAAGGTCTGCGCATCGGCGAGGACGACGTTCTCCGTTACCACTTCATAAACCACGTTTCCCCGGTCCGAGACCCTTCGTTGCGCCCCTTCGAGAGCCTAAAGGAGAGCATCAGGGGCAAGCTGAGGAGAGACCCTGGTGAGTGTGTCGAGTATGCGATCGACTACGCTGTTGATCTGGAGAGGGCCTTCTTGGCCTTGAAGCAAATTGCCGAAGCCACCAGGCAGGACAGAAGAGGCGGGACTCTCAGCAAGTTATTCATGCTGGAGAGGATGGCGAACATTTTCCCGCTCTTGATAGCCTCCTGGCTGAGGTTCGGAGGTGATGGTCCATGCATAGAGAGGATTCTGAAAGTCCTGGAGGCATTCATCGTTCGTGTGTACCTGTTGTGTGGATACCGGAGCGATACCGCCATGACTGAATTCCATAGGAAGGCTCACAGGGTGCATGGCAAGGAATTGGACTACGACGGGCTGCTTGCTGAGCTAGGTAGCTCAATTGAACGTTACGCTAACAACGATCAGTTCAAGAGGGCGCTTGGTCAGGAAGACCTATTCTTTCGGCTGAGCTCAAGAGATATGAAGTACCTGCTGAGCGAATACGAAATCCATCTCCGTGCAAGGGGTGATGTGCCTCTCGCTGTCGCGACACAGGAGAGTGTCCTGACAGCCGAGTACGAGGTAGAGCATATCTGGCCCCAGAATCCGTCCCATGCAATGGACGTAGAGGAGGAGTCGGAACACCGTCAGAGTGTCCATCGGCTTGGGAACCTGACCATAGCTTCCAAGTCTTGGAACGCAAGCATGGGGAACAAGACGTTCCAGGAGAAACAGTCCCAGCTTGGAGAGCGACCAAGCTACTCAAACTCCACTCTGCTGGTACAGAAGGAGCTGGCCAACCTTCCCTCCTGGGACATCGAGGCGATCCACGATCGGGAAGCGAGGATAGTGGCCTTCGCGATGCAGAGGTGGTCCGTATAGCTCCCCCGCTCGGCGCCTTGCCAATCCACCTTGTCAGCAGCCGAGCCTCCGCAGGTCCTTGACGGCATGCGGCACAATGGGAGCAGGCACCGGGTAACTCTGCATGGATGACTTGGCGATATCTCAGCTCCTGTCCTCGCTTGGCTTCGAGGGCAGGGGCGCCAAACGGGCGCTGCAGCGGCTCTACGGGGAAGGTCTGACCCGGCCCGGCAAGACCCGCATCGCCACCGCCAAGATCGAGGCGGTGGAGCGCACACTCGGCGCGGCCTTCGTTCGGCACTGCCACAAACCGGCGTGCGAGCCGGTGCCCGGCGAATCACGCGATCCGGTGATCGTCGCGGCCACGCACTGCGAGAGCTGCGGCGGCAGCGACAACCGGCGTGCCGTGGAGCGGATGCTGAAGGCGATGCGGCAGGTCGGCTGGAGGAAGCTCCTGGTGGCAGGCGGATCGCCCGGCACGCGAGGCGAGCTCGAGCGGCTCTGCTCCGGCGGGATCGACCTCCGGTTCGTCACCGCGGAGACCAACCCCAACAGGCGGACCGTGGCGCCTCTGCTCGGCTGGTCGGACGTCGCCGCGATCTGGGCGTCCACCGAGATCTCCCACAAGGCGACTGCGGTGCTGCGCGGCCCCAAGGTGCTGAGGGTGCCGCGGCGCGGAGTGGCCGCGCTGGCCGAAGCCGTGGTGGCGCGATGCGACATCAGCGCCACAGCCGGGAACAGCGTGTCCGCTTCCGGCCGATCCGTGTGAGGTACGACGACAAGGCGCAGGAATCGCAAAGGAGAGCCCGCGAGTGCAGTACAAGAACCTGGGCCGCACCGGCGTCAAGGTCTCCCGCCTGTGCTGTGGTACCATGGCCTTCGGCGGCGATGCGGACGAGTCGACCGCCGGGCGGATGTACCGCTACTGCCGCGAGCTGGGGATCAACTTCTTCGACTCGGCCAACATCTATTCCAGGGGGCTCGCCGAGGAGATCCTGGGGCGCTTGATCCAGGGCGAGCGCGATGAGCTGGTCATCGCTTCGAAGGTCTGCGGTGCGATCGGTGACGGCCCCAACGACCGGGGCCTGTCGCGGCGGCATATCGTGCAGGCCGTGGAGGCCAGTCTCACGCGGCTGCAGACGGACCGCCTCGACCTGTACTTCGTCCACAACTTCGACGAGGACACGCCGATGGAGGAAACCCTCGCCGCGCTGGACGACTTGGTGCGCGGCGGCAAGATCCTCTACCCGGCGGTGAGCAACTGGGCGGCCTGGCAGATCGCCAAGGCCCTCGGCCACTGCGCCCGCGAGGGGCTGGCCCCCTTCGCCTGCATTCAGCCCATGTACAGCCTGGTCAAGCGGCAGGTGGAGGTGGAGATCCTGCCGCTGGCCCGCTCGGAGGGCCTGGGCGTGATCACCTACAGTCCCCTGGGGGGCGGCCTGCTGACCGGCAAGTACGGGATCGACAAGCGGCCCGGGCGGGGTCGTCTCCTGGAACTGGACAACTACACCAGGCGCTACGCCAACCCCGTGTTCTACGAAGTCGCCGAGCGCTTCGTGCGCTATGCCCGCGACCGGGGCGTGCATCCGGTGACCCTGGCTGTCGCATGGGCCATGGGGCATCGGGACGTGACGGCGCCGATCGTCGGCGGGCGCGACCTGGACCAGCTCAAGCCGTCCCTCGCCGCCCTCGATTTCGCCATGTCCGACGAGATGCGCGAGGAGGTGTCGGCCCTGTCGATCGCGCCGGCGCCGGCTACCGACCGCGACGACGACCTGTTCAAGGGGAGAGCGACATGAGGCCCAACATACTGCTCATCGTTTCGGACCAGATGGTCGCCGCGCTGACCGGGGCCTACGGCCATCCCGTGGTGCGGACGCCCCACCTGGACAGGCTGGCGGAGGAGGGCGTGCGCTACGACGCGGCCTACACCGCCTTTCCCCTCTGCGCACCGGGGCGCGCATGCCTGATGACGGGACGCCACGCCTCCGAGATCGGCGCCTGGGACAACGGGGCGCTGCTGGCCGCGGACCAGCCGACCTTCGCCCACTACCTGTCCGATGCGGGCTACGATACCGTGCTCTCCGGCAAGATGCACTTCATCGGTCCGGACCAGCTCCACGGATTCCGGAGGCGTCTGACCACGGACATCTACTCCTCCGACTTCACCTGGGTGAGACCGGAATGGATCCGCCTCAAGGAGACCGGGGGACGGGACTGCGAAGAGGTGATGGGCAACCGGTCCAGGTACAATGCCAGGGGCTACACGGGCGACGGCGTGCGGATCGGGGCGTGGCACAACGCCTTGAGCTACGACGAGGAGACCCATTTCCGCGCGGTCGAGTACCTGCGGTCCCGGAAGGAAGACGGGAACGACGCTCCCTTCCTGCTGTGCGCGTCTTACCACCACCCCCACGAACCGTTCTGGCCGCCCCTGGACTACTGGAACCGCTACGAGGGCGCCGAGATCGACCTGCCCTCCTTTCCCGCGGACCTGGACGACCACCGCACCATGATGGACCGGAACCTGAACGCCTACCACGGCACGGGGCGGTACGACCTGCGGGACGAGGAAGGGCTCTACCGGCTCCGGCGGGCCTACTACGGCCTGGTGAGCTACATGGACGACAAGGTCGGCGGCCTGCTCGACGCCCTCGACGAGACCGGGCTGGCGGAGAGCACGGTGGTGGTCTTCGCCAGCGACCACGGCGACATGCTCTGCGAGCGGGAGATGGTGCAGAAGCGGTGTTTCTACGAGTGGTCCTGCCGGGTGCCCCTGATCGTCCGCCATCCGGATGGCTGGGGCGCGGGTTCGACCATTCCCCACCCCGTTTCACTGATCGATCTTCTGCCGACGTTCTGCGATCTCGCGGGGGTGGAGGACCGCCTGCCCCACGACGGTCGCAGCCTCGTGTCACCGACCGCCGTGAACGACGCCGACCGCGTCGTCTTCGCCCAGGCCCACGAGGCCGTGGGCATGCCGTGCATCATGGCGCGGCAGGGGCGCTACAAGTACCTCCACATTCACGGTTTCGAACCCGCTCTCTTCGACCTGGACAACGATCCGGGCGAGTGGCACGATCTCGCCGCCGCAGGGACGCACCGCCAGGTGGAGGAAGGCCTTCGCGGCCACATCCTCGACCGGTTCGACCCGGACGCCATGGCGCGGGAGAACCTGGCGAGCCTGTACCGGAGGCGCCTCATCAGGGACACCATGAAGCGGCACGGCCATACCTGGAGCCATGACCCCGCCTTCGACCATCGCCGGGGCGCCATGGACCAGTACCGGTGACGGGCGGGTCCGGCCGATCCGGCATCCCGCCCGCGGAGCGGCCTTCTGAGAGGGCCGCCGTCCTGCACCGCGAGTCGATCGTGATCGACGGTCACTGCGACATCCTCATTCCGGTCAGCGACGGCAAGATGACGCTCGACCAGCGGGTCGACCTCCCCGACCCCGGCAGCTGGGAGCCGCCCCTCGGCTTCGACGCCGGCCCCTTCGCCCAGTTCGGGATGTCGGCGCACACCGTCTGGTTCGGGTGCATGGGCCAGTACGACCTGCCGCGGTGGCGTGAAGGCGGCGTCACCTCGCAACTCTGCGCGGTCTACCTCGACGACGACCAGCTCAACCGCCCGCTGCACCGCGGGCTCGAGATGACCTGGCACCTGCACCATGAGGTCGAGGTGGAGCGGGACTCGGTGGCGGTGGTCTGAGGGGGAAGGTGGACAGGCGGATTCTCGTCTGGACAAGCGTCTCCTCCAAGGGATGGTTCACGCCCGCCGAGGGCTTGGCACGTGCATTCCTGGTTGACAAGGGTGTAGGGTTGCCTATGCTACCCTGTCCGGCTCACTCTACAAGGCTTGTATGTAGGCGGCGGCCGGCAAGTGCAGGGCCGCTCGGATTGGATTCGCAAGATGAGTACTGGCGTTGCTGTATTCCTAGGTTTCCTCCCCGTCCTTGTAGCCTGTGGGGGCAAGGACAGACCGGTCGGACCAGGGGAGAAACCAGAAGACCAGGAAAAGGCCGACCTGGAAAACCGCTGGCAAATGGAGTCTCTGCCCGGTGACTCCTTCGATTCAGTGACTTTCGATTTTCTACCCGAAGGCCTCTTGCAGGTTCAAATGGAATCAGAGGTTGACCTCGATGAACTACTCCCTTCCGAAGAGCCCGAGTCAGAGGAATTCCCCGGAGATCTTGACTTCAACTTCGGAACAGGTCGCGTTTCAGTCGTACTAGCAGCCAACTGGACAGCAACCAGCAACCTCCTGACTATCAGGCATGACAGAGTTGGTGAGATTCGGATAGATGATATGCTCTTGGCCGATTTCTTCAGATCCTTGAGCAAGACCCATGGGAACGAGCAGCTGGCTAGTGACGACTTCTTGCTCGACATCCTCATCGCTACAATAGAGCAAGCCGTGGCAAACAGAGCTGCACTTCTGACTGCCGGCTTTGGCAGTGCTTCCTATGAAATCGAGGGGGAAAGCCTCACTATACATGCTGAAGGCGGAAGCAGAAGGTTCGACCGAGTTGGCCGACCTGCGGGTTCTCTCCAGCAAACGGGCTGAGCATTCCCCCCATGCGATCCGCAGGCGAGATTGGACAGGCTATGAGGGCATTGTGTTTCGTGACTTCCCTGTTCCTATGCAGTTGTGATACCCTTGTCTCGAGAGTCCTGGCGCCTATCAGAGTCTTCGATGGCAACATCGATCTACCGGATCGGCCCTATGCCGACGAGAGATTGGGTATCGTCAACCCCTCCGGAATCGCAATCCATCCCGACGGCAGGGTTTTTGTGTGCAATCTCAATGGCAGGGACTCGCGCCACTTCTATGGACAGATTATCGTGCTGTACGACGACAACGGCGATGGCTATGCCGATCGATCCACGATATTCGCAGACAGTCTGACTACCGTTGTGGGCGTGGCACTACGTGGAGACGATGTCTACGCGTCGATATATGGAGAGATTGTACTCTTCAGTGACGTTGACGGGGACGGCACAGCCGACACTCGAGAATCCGTAGCGAAACTGCTTCCTTGGGGTACCCACGTAAACAACCAGATCGCTTTTGGCCCCGATGGAATGCTGTACGTAACACTTGGATCGGAATTCGACGCTCAGGAGGAGAGCCGGCCTGAGCGAGCTTCCATTCTACGAATCTCCGCCGTTGCCAGGGGCCTGAACCTGAGACAGAGTTCCGAAGGCATAGAAATCGTGGCTACAGGCATACGCAATGCTTTCGACTTGACCTTTGGGCCACCTGGCCACATAGCAGAAGGGGAGCTATTCGCTACCGACAATGGCCCTGAAGGACCGGCGGCCGATGCGGAGGCAGGTATTGAACGTTCAGAGGAGTATGAGACGAGCTTTCCCGATGAACTGAATCACATTGTATTCGGTGCTCACTATGGGTATCCAGAGTACTTCGGCAGACCTCCGGACGGAAGCGGAACCAGCGGGCCCATCGTCGAATTCGTCGACCACAGCGGGGCTGAGGGTTTGGCCTTCAATACCGGGGATTCCTTTCCTGGCATGCATGGGCTATTGTTCGTAGCCCTCTACCATAGTTCAAAGATCGTGGCGGTCGAGCTGAACAAGGCAGGTGATTCCTATTCGGCCGAGGTCCGGACTATTCTCGAGTTCCCTTGCTTGAGCGATGAGATCGAGGTTCGGTGGGGCACCGGACACAAGCCTTGCCTCCATGAACATCCTCTCGACCTGGCCTTTGCCCCGGACGGGAGCTTGTTCATCTCAGCATTTGGCATGATTTCGGGCCAGGACTTCAGCCCCAAGGTTTACGGGAAGATCTACCGCATCACTGGGTACTGAGCCGACCATCGTAGCGGCGGGTGCTGCAGTACCAAAGACGAGGGCACCTGGAAAGGTCCGGCCCTTCCTCTCGGCCGTCTCCGCTGGCGGAGGCGCCCCAGTTGTCTGGGCCCCTCCGATCGAGTGCCCGGGCGTTGAAAGCACTCTTGGATGCCTCTGAAAAAGCCGCCGTCCTGCACCGCGAGTCGATCGTGATCGACGGTCACTGCGACATCCTCATTCCGGTCAGCGACGGCAAGATGACGCTCGACCAGCGGGTCGACCTCCCCGACCCCGGCAGCTGGGAGCCGCCCCTCGGCTTCGACACCGGCCCCTTCGCCCAGTTCGGGATGTCGGCGCCCACCGTCTGGTTCGGGTGCATGGGCCAGTACGACCTGCCGCGGTGGCGTGAAGGCGGCGTCACCTCGCAACTCTGCGCGGTCTACCTCGACGACGACCAGCTCAACCGCCCGCTGCACCGCGGGCTCGAGATGACCTGGCACCTGCACCATGAAGTCGACCGGCTGGACGGGCTGGTGCTCGCCACGTCGGCGGCCGGGATCCGTCAGGCCAAGGAGGATGGGCGGGTGGCGCTCGTCTTCGCCTTCGAGGGCTGCGAGGCGCTGGGGGCCGACCCGCGTTTCCTCGATCTCTACCACAAGCTCGGCCTGCGGGTGGCGAGCCTGACCCACACCCGCCGCAACATCTACGCCGACGGCTGCCGGGCCGCGGACGACCAGGGTGGACTGACGGCCGCCGGCAAGGCGCTCATCGACCGGATGGGAGAGCTCGGCATCGTGGTCGACCTGGTGCACATCGGCGAGCGCGGCTTCTGGGAGATCCTCGACCGGGTCGACCGTCCGGTCATCCTCTCCCACACCACGCCCACCATGTTCCCCAACAGCGATCCGGCTTCGCGCCGAGCCGGTGGCACCCCGCGAACACGCCTCGAGCTGCCCCGCGACCGGAAGATGCTCGAGGCGATCGCCCGCAACGGGGGTGTGCTGGGACTGATTCACATCACCCACCGCAACCTCTCCGAAGTGGTCGACGACATCGAGACCGCCCTCGGCGTGATGGGCCCCGACCACGTCGGTCTGGGCAGCGACCAGTACGGGGCCGACCTCGCGCCGGAAGGCCTGGAGCACATCGGCAGGGTTCCCGCCATCACCGAGGAACTCGTGCGACGGGGTCACGGCGACGACACGATCCGCAAGTTCCTCGGCGAGAACTACCTCCGGGTCTTCGAAGAGGTCTGGGGGCAGTAGGAGGAAGGACTCACTCCATGGCAACTCTCAGAGGCGTCATTCGAGACAGCGTTTCAGGTGCTTCCGTCGAGGCGAAGGTCCATGTCCTGACCAGCAGCGGCCACTTCGTCCACCCCTCTGACAGTATCCTGAAGATCGGTCCGGGGGACCCGTTCTTCTACTGTCCGGGGGAGTTCACCGTGGACGTGCCCCGTGGCTCAACGGACATCGTGGTGGAGCGCGGCACGGAGTACGAACCCCTTCGGAAGGTCGTTTCCATGCCCGCCAAAGGGGCCGTCGAAGTCGAGCTGCATCTCAAGCGATGGGCCGATCTGCCGTCCCAGGGGTGGTACCCCGGGAACACACATCTGCACTACAATGAGAGGGAGGCCCGGCCCGATGACCGGTTGCGGCTCGATCCAAGAGTCCACGACCTCAGCGTGACCGTCATCAGCCTCCTGCAGCGGGGTGACCTGCCCTACGCCAGCAACAAGTACCCGCTCGGGTTCATGACCGACTATTCGACCGCACATCACCTGATCGATTGCGGCGAGGAGAACCGCCACAACTCCCAACATGGCGGCGGCTCCGGACATGTCATGTTCCTGCGCATCGAGAATCTGGTAGAGCCGGTCAGTCGTGGTGATCTTGTCAGCAACCTCGACCCCGACTACCCGCCGATCTGTTACGCCTGCGACGACGCCAGGCGGCAGGGGGGCATCGTGCTGTGGTGTCACAACGGCAGGGGAATGGAGGCGCCGGTGGCGGCAGCCTTGGGGAAGCTGGATGCCTTCAACCTCTTCGATCCCTCCTGGAAAGATCTCGAATACGACATCTGGTATCGCCTGCTCAACTGCGGCATCCCGCTCCCTGCATCGACCGGGACGGACTGGTTCATCTGCTCGAACAACCGTGTCTATGTCCAGACCGATGAGGAGTTCACCTACGAAAACTGGTTGAAGGGCCTGCAGGTGGGACGGACCTTCATCACGAACGGACCGGCCCTGTTCCTGAATCTCGACGGGCAACCCCCCGGCGGCGCCATCGAATCGCCTCCACGCACGGTGTCGGGACAGATCACCTGGCAATCGCACTACCCGCTCAACCTCGTCGAGCTGATCTCCAACGGGGAGGTCACCCGGACGGTCCCACTCGACGGGCGGAGACAGGGTGGGGAATGGGCCTTCGACCTCCGGATCGAGTCCGATGGCTGGGTGGCGGCACGCGCCTTCGGGGAAGCCCGCGACAGCTTCGCGCAGCCGATCTATGCACACACGAGTCCCATCTATATCGGTTCAGGTCTCCCCGTCGACATCGCCCAGGGTTCAGCAGCGTTCTTCGTCCGCTCGATCGACAGCGCAGCGGAGATCGTGAGCCGGGACTGGCGGTTTGCGGACGGTACACAGCGGGAGGAAGTCCTGCACCTGTTCAACGAAGGGCGAAGGGTCTACCAGAATCTGGCCGAGGGGCGTTCTCTGTCTTAGGCCGGCCCGCTTGCCGATCCGTCGGCGGCGGACGGCTCGGCGAGCGCCGCGTCTTGCGGCCGATAGTGAGGGCAAATGAAGGAACGCTTCGAGTTCGATCATGGCGACGACCACGTGCTGCGCTACCGCCGGCTGCGCGTCGAGCGCCAGGAAGTGCTCTTCGGCGACGCCGAGCCGCTGCTCTGCCGGCAGGGAGATGCGCTCGTGCTCGCCGGCCGCGGCGGGTCCCTGGCCCGCAGCGGCGACGGCGGCGTGACCTGGTCGCAGCTTGCCGACCTGGCAACGCCCGCGGCGCCGGGTGGCGTGGTGCTGGCACTGACCGCCGGCCGGGACGGGACGCTCGTCGCCGCCATCGAGCGGAGCGGCGCCGTGAGCGAGGCGAACCTCACCCAGAGTGTTCTGATCGTCAGCGCCGACGAGCCCGCCGGGCCGTGGCGGGTGATCGCCACGCTGGACCTGGAACTCTCTGACTCGCCCAGCGCCTGCCTGACCGCCCTGGCCGACGGCGCCCTGCTGCTGTGCCTGCCGGGACGCATCCTGCGCTCCACCGACGGCGGCGCGGCCTGGGAGCCCGCGGGCGAGCCTCCGGCCGGAGGAGGGACGCTCCACCCGCTGCAGCTCGCCTCCGGCCGGCTGGTCGCCCCCGTCGGCGGCTCCGCGGGCGAGATCGCCCTGGGCGAGTCCGAGGACGGCGGCGCCACCTGGAACGTGCCGGACGGATTCGCGCCGCTGCCGGCACCGCTGGCCGAGCTTCCCGACGGCCGCCTGGTGCTCAGCTACGGCATGCCGCACTTCCCCTACGGCGCGCGCGCGGTCGTCGGTTCAACCCCCGTCGGCGGCGACGGCACGCACTGGGGGGACGATGTCTACGTGCTCGCCCTCAGCCGCTACGCCATCCGCGAGAAGGCGCGCCCGGTGCTGGCCGGCGCCGGCGTGAGCGCCGCCACCGTAGTGACCGCGGACGGCGCCATCGTCTCCGCCTTCCACCGCGGCGCCGCCCTGGGCTCGTACGCGCCCACCATCTACGGCCCCGGCATGGACGAGTGGGGCCGCCGGCCGGCGGTCGGCGTGGTGCGCTGGACCCCGGAAGGCCTGGAGAAACCGCCGCTGGTCTACCCCAACCTGTGGAGCGACCAAGTCGACGCCCGCGGCTACCTGGACAACGGCATGGTGCGCATGCGGCCCGACGACCGCTACGAAGGCGGCGACTACGTCGAGAACTTCGAGATGGTTGCCTATCGGCGCGTGGCGGCCGAGCACCGCTACTTCGCCGGGGCGGGCGCCAAGGGCGTGGTCGTCTGCCGCCATCCCGACGGCAGCCTGGTCTACTCCAGCCGCGACTGCCGCATCCATCGCTCCACCGACGAGGGACGCACGTGGAGCTTCGTGGCCGGGATCCCGATGTCCGGACGGGAGCCGTTGGTCTTCGGCTTCGGGGTGACCGGCGCCGGCACCTTCCTGGCGAGCTACGCCGCCCTGATCGATGACGCCGACCGGTCGCGCGGCACGTTCCCCACGCGCGAGCCCCGCGTGGCGCGCAGCGACGACGACGGAAGGACGTGGACGGACTCCGAGCTGGCGCCGCGGCCGACGCGCTACTGCGGCCTGGGCGACGGCAGCCGCATCGTGCAGCTCGCCGACGGCACCGTGATCTGCTTCTGCAGCAACGCCTGGAACGATGCCACGCACCGGGCCGGATACGAAGGGGACGTCCTGCTGCGCTCGCAGGACGACGGCCGGAGCTGGGGCGACTGGACGGTGCTGCCGCCCGGGAGCTGCGAGTCGAACCTCCTGGAGCTGCCCTCGGGGGAGCTGCTCTGCGCGACGCGCTTCCAGCGCGAGTCCCTGCACCCGGACCTGTTCGACGCGCCCGCCGATCAGGGAGGCGGTCACGAGACCTGGCCGGCGCCCTCGCTCAACCGGGTCGGACCGGGGCGCTACAAGAACGAGGCGATCATGCTCTCCGGAAACGGCGGCTACGACTGGACCACCCCGTTCCTGGTGACCCGCATGCACATGGTCTCCGCCGATGCCGTGGCCCTGCCGGACGGCCGCGTGGTGCTGACCTACGACCACAAGGACGCCGTCGGCGGCCCCCGGGCGCTGGTCAGCCCCGACGGCGGACGGACGTGGGACCCGGAGCCCTGGATCCTCGCCTACCACACCATGGACGCGCGCACCAGCTCGGTGCTGCTGCGCGACGGCCGCGTGCTGACCCTGTGGGCCGGCGCCCGCGACCAGGGCGTCCACGCCACCACCTGGACGCCGGAGTGAGGGAGATGCCCGCCCCGACGCCCCCCGACACCCGGCCGCCGCGGGACTGGGAGCTGGTCTACGTCAGCGATCCGTCCAACGTCTGCAACTACGACTTCGACTCGGGCGACTCCCGGCCGCTGGTCACCTCGCACCCGGCTAGGCCGGAAGAGCTCCGCACCTTCATCGACCGCGTGGCCACCAGCACCGCCGACGTGTTCGTGCAGGAGGTGTACAACGCCGGCTGGACCATGTACTTCCGCTCCGGGCGTTTCGAGTACGACGCGCGCCCCCAGCACCGGCGGTTCCTGCCGATGATGGACAACGGCATCATGCCCCTGCGGGTGATGCTGGAGCGCTGCCGGGAGCGCGGCATGCGCTGCCTGGCCGGCTTCCGGGTCAACGACAACCACGGCGCCCCGGACCAGGGCGGCATGTTCCTGCACCGCAACCCGCAGTGGAAGATCACCGAGGTGCCGCCGGGCGGCGCCTTCCTGCCGGGCAACCGGATGGACTTCACGTTCCCCGAGGTGCGCGACTACCTGTACGCGGTCGTCGCCGAGGTCGTGTCACGCTTCGACGTGGACGGCGTGCTGCTTACCATGCGCGATGGCCTCTACTTCCCCGCCCCCGGCGGCGATCGGAGCCTCGCCCGCGAGCGCCAGCCGCTGATGACCGGCCTCATCGAGCGGCTGCGCGCCGTGCTCGACGAGCACGGCGCCGCGCGCGGGCGGCGGCTGGAGTTGGGTGCGCTGGTGCCGGAGACCCTGGAGGACGGCCGCGCCGTGGGGCTGGACGTGCCCGCGTGGATCGGCGGCGGACTGGTCGACTTCGTCGCTCCCATGGACTCGTCGTTCACCGACTTCAACGCCGACTACGAGGAGTTCCGCGCTCTCACCGCGGGGACACCCTGCCGGCTCTACCCGGGCGTGCAGCCGTACTGCTCCTCGCGCGAGAGCTTCGGTCCGCCGGCGACGGCGGAGAACTACCGCGCCCTGGCGCACGCCCTTCGCCAGCAAGGCGCCGACGGCATGTCGGCCTACAACTTCCAGAAGCACTGGGGCGGGTTCCGTTGCGGCCGGCGCGGCACCGAGACCGGCTGGCCCGCGGCCTTCCGCCTGCTGCGCGAGGCTCGCAACCCGCAGCGGGTGGCCGACGGCGTCCGTCACTACACCTACCGCTCGATGTGGGGCGGCTACCACGGCATCAGCCCGTCCGGCACCAACGTGTGCGGCACGATGAAGGACCAGAAGCTGGTCCTGCCGCGCGAGCCGGGCAGTCCGTCGGCGAGCTACCGGTTCCGGCTGTTCGAGGAGGTGGAGCAAGCCGCCAGCGCCACCCTGTTCCTGCGCGCCGTCGGCCTGGGATCGGCCGACCGGATCGCTGTTCACCTCAACGGCACCGAGGTTCCGGCCGAGCGGCTCCGCCGCGTGCACCACCGCGAGGGGCGCCCGGAGCAGGCGGGCCGGCCGCTGCCCCCGCACACCACCGTCGTCATCGACCTGGCCCCCGGCCTGGTGGTGCCCGGCGACAACGATCTCACGCTGACGCTGCTGTTCTCCGGGACGGTGGACGTCGGCGCGGTGCCGGACCCGGAGCCGATCGTCGTCGACGAGGTGGACGTGACGGTGGTGCCGGGCTGAGGGGGTCGTCATCTCGAGCTGTCTTGCCCAACTCAGCACAATGGCCGCCCCTACCAGAATCGTGCGGTCGAGGCTGCGCATGGTATCGAGGAGTTGATCGGACTTGCCCACGCGATGCGGGAGCGGAACTCACGCGGAGGATGCTCAAGCTATCGGCCCGGCAAAGTTGCGTTCTTCGATACCCTCAGTGTCAAGGACAGCGCGGTGCAGGTTCCCGGCGGCGATACGCTGGGCGCCGCGACCTTGACTGGACGGTGCGGGGCAGCGTTACCATCGACAGGACCTTACGAGAGAACGTCCACGCCAAGCCCCACGCCCTCGTGGATCGCGTCACATGGAGGTACGGGTGCCCGCGAGGCAAGAAGGCATCGGCGATCCGGACGGTGCTGGAGCAAGCCGAGGTTCTGTCCCACCGGGTGGGCGAGGAGATGGTCTTGACCACGACGCTTGAAGGTTTCGACCGCAAGGGGTGGATCATCCGGTTCGGCCAGGCTCTCGAGGACGCGGCCGCCACAGCTCGGCCGCATGGGGTCCCCTTCCGCATGTACGGGCAAATCCGGAGAGAAGAGAACCGCCGATACCGCGAGATGGCTGAGCTGGCCAGGACCGATCCGTACGCCGCCAAGCTGTTCGACGAGTCCCACCTCTGGCTCGACGCCCTGCCCGACGGCGTGCAGGACCTGCTGTTGGAGCACCCCGTGATGGAGCACGCGTGGTCCCGCGGATCGAGGGAGGGGTTCCATTTTGTGCACCTGCTTGGAAGCGGCCACGCCGGTGTCAGTTCCCTGATTGCCGACCTCGCCAAGCTGTCGGTCAAGGTAGGCGGCAAACGCGCGGCGACCATGCTGCACAGGTTTCTCGTCGCCGGAGAGGCCGTGCGACTGCACGCCCACGAGATCACGGTGTTCCACGGCTTGAAGCTCGAGGAGCCGATCCGGCTGGGACGAGGCGCCTATCTGGCCTCCTACGACGCCGTCCGGAAGCGTTTCGGACTGGACGAGGATCCGGAACCCTGGCTGAGACGGAGCGACGAGGGCCTGGATTCTCACCCAGGAAGACTGGCTCGCACGTCGTCGCGCGCCGTGCTCGTTCGACAAGTGAAATGGGGACCCGCTGTGGCGCCGTGTGACTGTCCCACCAAGTCGGAATGGCCCCTCAGGCTCAGCTACCGGTTCCCCGAAGACCACCGCGTCGAGTCAGTGGCCGACCTCTTCGAAGAACGCCGAACCCTGTTGCTGCTGTTGGGCATCGCAGTGCGATCCAAGCTGGTAAGTCACACCGGCATCGATGCCGTGCCCCCTTGGATGACTCAGCTCAACCCCAACCTGCGAACCGAATCCCCGGGAGGTGACTGGGGGGTATTCGACGTGTGGCCGGAAGACCAAGCGCCATCCAAGGAGGATCTAGACGCCTTCACGGCGGCGGCCCTCGGCTGGCTGACCTTCTGCGCCGGGAAGGAAGACCGCAGCACGGAGCTGGCGATCCGGCGCACCGCTGCCTGCTTCGGGATCGCCGGGGGCAGGTTCGGCGTGGAAGATCGGCTAATCGACGCCGGCATCGCGTTGGAAGCCATGTACGGTCCGTTCGATGGCGGCGACATCAGACGCAAGATCAGCTCGCGCACCGCCTGGCTGCTGGGCGGGTGCGCCTACGAAGGCCGCGCGATCTCCAAGGACATGAAGTCGTTCTACTCGACCCGCTCCAAGGTTGTCCACGGAACGGTCAGCCGGGATCGCCAGAAACGAGAGCGAGAGCTCGCCGGCGCTCTCGAGACGGGACGAGAGCTCGCTCGCAGTACGCTCTTCGGCTTGCTCGCTCGGGGTCCGGTCCACCACGAGAGCGAATGGGACGCGCTCATGCAGGAGAGTCCGACAGGCGCGAGCGACAAGTAGCTTCAAAGTCCCTTCATGTATTTCAACATATGCAGCCTGAGCTCCTCCGGCTTCGGAGGTTGTGGAACGTTCAGGTCCTCCGCGAGGAGGGCGCACGCGGCGGCCAAAGCGGCCTCCATATGGAACCCTCCCGACGTGGTGACGGGCTCGTTTTCCTTCCTAACCTCGAAATGCTCCGGGTGGGGAAAGTGACCAATGCCGATGGTGGCGAACCTACCCTTGTGCCATACGATGGTCTCGGCCCTTGATCTCGTGTTGAGCAGGAAAACCGCGCCCCGTTCTCGTAGAACGTTACGACGTCGCCGTAACCGAGGCTTTCGAACCAGAAGCGGCCGGAGGGAGTGACAGTCCACGGCCCATCGCCGCCGTCTTTCTCGAGCCAACCTTGCTCGACGAGAAAGTCGACGACCTTCGAGACCTCGGGGTCTGCCTCCACCTCAAGCGGGAGTTCGAGCTTGCCTTTGGGGTTCGAAGCCCCGCGTGCAAGCAGGTCGTACGTCAGTCTAGCATTCAATTCGAGCCACCGTCTGCCGTTTGGCGTTGCCGCTCCATCTCCGCCCCCGTCAACGCCAGGTCGAAGACCTCGGCGCTGGCCCGGCACTCAGCGCCGGGTGCGGGCGCCGCCAACGAGCCCCCCCGGGGCAATGAGACGGAATTAGACACAATAAGACAGGGATGGCATCGAAGGCATAACCGATTGTTTTTGCGTTGCTTATGTCGATCAAGAGAACTGGGACCCGAAATGAGCCGGAATAAGACAGAATAAGCCGAAAGCCACGGCGCCGAGTACTATCGGCGCTTCCACCGCGCACCCCGGCCATGGCCCTCACACTTGGCCAAGCCAAGTGTCCGCAAGATCCGCAAGTCGTCGCGTACCTGCCGCTCGGTAGGTGAATTGCCCAGCTGGGGGATGATCTCCCGCAATGCGTAGCCGATGCGCTCTCCCTCTAGCAGAGACAGAATGTCCCTCTGTCGTTCGGTCACCTCCCGCTCGACATGCCTCGGAACGTACGACTCCGGCCGGAAGCGCACAGTGACGCATCCGCCGGCGTCCTCGATCTCCGGTGCCGGCAGTCCGGCGTTCGTTGTCAGTTCCCTCATCTTGATCGTTCCCCGTCCCCACTGCTCGATGATGCCACGCCGGTAGAAGACTTGCGCCACAAGAGGATTCCAGGGCAGGGACTCATGAGGCTCGAACAGCGATTCGGCTGTAAGCCCGAAGTGCAGGGTTCCCGAGGAGGTCACTTCGAGGCGGTCGTCGTATATCGCCCCGGCCACTGACCCTCCTCCAATCGAGTAGTCCCGGTGACAGATGGCGTTGGCAAGGGCCTCCCGCAACGCTTCGGGAGGATAGAGCGGATCGTCCACCCGTTCGAACAGGCCTGGCTCGATTCGTCCGGCTATGGGCAGATTCTCCCGGAAGAAGCGCTCCGCCCTGTTCAGCAACTCGAAGGCGTTGCCGTGAAATTGCCGGTTGTCCAGGAATTCGGTACGGTCCGTACCACGGAATTTCGCCACCCGCAGCATGCACTGCGTGTACTCTCTCTCAACGCGGTCCGGCCGCCCGAACAAGACGACCGCTGCCCGCAGCAGGCTGTCTCCACGGATCAGGCCGAACCCGCGCAGCAGCGCTGCGGGATCACGGGTCCCTGGATCGTCCGAGCGCCCTCGCCGGATCGCCTCCTCGAGGGTACGAACGATCTCGTTACGGTCGAGATCACCGACTC
The DNA here is from genome assembly GCA_964291625.2 of Candidatus Latescibacterota bacterium. Taxonomy (GTDB): domain Bacteria; phylum Latescibacterota; class UBA2968; order UBA8231; family UBA8231; genus UBA8231. Next base: position 4,082,701 of record OZ220089.1, read on the forward strand.
CCCAACCCGAGGCAGGTTCGTTCTCCCAACGTCGTTCTCCGTGCAGGCGTTCGAGGAGAACCTGGTTGTACTGGTCCCGCGACATGGCCTGGTTGGTGTTGGCCACCCTGCGCCAAGTCCTCCCGCGGTGACTGTACGGCTGGGTCTGTCCCTTCGAGACGGTAACCACCACGACCTCCTTTCCGTCGCCCACAGGCACGCGATCGACGGAAGGGGAAGCCGGGGGTTCGATTTCTCGTAGCTCTGCGGCGATCTCTTCAAGCGTGTGATCCCCGACAAACTGACCGACTACCCGGCCATCCGGTCGCACGCCGAACAGGACCGTGCCGCCGCGATGGTTCAGCATGGCGCATGTGGTTCGCGCCCCGGTACGCAACTCGCCGGTACTGACCTTCAGCTCCAGGGTCTCCGACTCGCCGTCGGCAGCCAACGCCTTCGATTTCGTCAAGTGTCATACGTTCGGAATTCCGGGGCTTCCAGTACAGGTCGCACTTCAAAGTCCTTCTTCCGCGGCGAGGTTCAAGGTCTCTGCCAACCAGGGTGCCTTGCCGGGCGAGGTAAAAACAGGAGGGACCGATGGGGTCCCATTCACCGCTCCTCGCGCCGCAGGTCCAGCCACTCCATCTCCGCCGCCGTCAGCGGCAGGTCGAAGACCTCGGCGTTGGCCCGGCACTCGGCGCCGTTGCGGGCGCCGACGAGGGCGTACACGTCCAGGCCCGGCTGCCGCAGCACCCACGCCAGGGCCACCTGCGGCACCGTGCAGCCCTTCTCCCCGGCCAGCTCCCGCACGCGGTCGAGGCGGCGCCAGTTGTCCTCGTGCCAGTAGGAGGCGACGCTGGAGGCGTCGACCTCGTCGCGCAGGGACTCGGCGTTGGCCCGGGTCAGCAGGCCCGAGAAGAACCCCCGGCCGAGGCTCGACCAGGTGAACAGCGGCATGCGCCGCTGCGCGTACCACTCCCGGTCCGCCGCCCGCGAGGGTCCGGAGATGCTCAGGCAGCCCTCCCAGGGGGTCTCCTTCTCGTCGGCGAGGCCGAAGTTGGGGCTCGAGGCGACGAAGCCCCGCAGGCCGCGGGCCTCGGCGTACTCGTTGGCCTCCTGCAGGCGGGCCGTGGTCCAGTTGGAGCCGCCCATGGCGCGGATGCGGCCGGCGTCGAGGTGCTCGTTGAGGGCCTCGACGATCGGGCCCACGGGGACCCGCGGGTCGTCGCGGTGCAGGCAGTGCAGATCGTGGTAGCCATGGCGCTGGCGGGCCAGGGAGTCGGCGAGGTCGGCGGCGATGTCGTAGGGGGTCACGCGCCGGCGGTCGGAGTTGTGGTGGCAGCTCTTGCCGAGGACGAAGGCCTGGTCGCGCAGGCCGCGATCCTCCAGCCACCGTCCGAGGACGCGCTCGCAGGTGCCGCCGCCGTAGAGGGCGGCGGTGTCGAAGGCGTTGATCCCGGAGGCCCACACGGCGTCGAGGAACTCGAACCCCTCCTCCTGCTCCTCCTCGCGCAGCATGATCGTGCCCTGCACGATGCGGGAGACCTTCTTGTCGCTCCAGGCGGGCTGTCCGTATTCCATCCGTTTATTTCTCCGTCGGGTAGACGAGCCCCCAGCGGGCCCGAATGCGGTCCATCAACTGCATGAGGGCCAGGCTCTCGTCGAGGGGCATGGTCTCGCTCTCCGCGCGCCCCTCGCGCAGGCAGCGTTCGACCTCCAGGGCCTGGTAGTTGTAGCCGTTGCCCTCCACGGGCAGCTCCAGGCGCTCCTCCTCCTCGCCCCGCTTCAGGGTGAGGGTGGAGCACTTGAAGAACGGGCTGTGGAGCAGCAGCGAGCCCTCGGTGCCGAAGATGCGCGCTTCCCCCGGGGTGCTCGTGCGCACGGCGCAACTGAGCACGGCCAGCTCGCCCCCCGGCCAGCGCAGCAGGATCCCCGACTGCTCGTCGACGCCGGTCTCCCCGAGGTGGGCGGTGGTGGCCACCTCCTCGGGGCGGGGGCCGAGGACCATGCTCGTCAGGGAGAGGACGTAGATGCCGATGTCGAGCAGGGCCCCGCCCCCGAGGTCGGGGTTGAAGAGCCGCCCCTCCGGGTTGAGGTTGGCGCGGAAGCCGAAGTCGGCCTGCACCATGCGGGGCTCGCCGATGGCGCCCTCGGCGATCAGCTCGCGGGCGCGGATCACGCCGGGGATGAAGCGCGTCCACATCGCCTCCATGATGAACAGCTTCCGGCGGCGCGCCTCCGAGATGACGTGCCGGGCCTCGGCGGCGTTGATGGTGAAGGGCTTCTCGCACAGGACCGCCTTGCCGTGCTTGAGCAGGAGGAGGCTGTTCTCGCAGTGCATGGGGTGGGGGGAGGAGACGTAGACCACGTCGACCTCCGGGTCGGCGGCCAGGGCCTCGTACGAGGCGTGTCGCCTCGGTACCTGGAACTGGTCGCCGAAGGCATCGGCCGTCTCCTGGCTGCGCGAGCCCACGGCGGCGAGCTCGGCGCCGGCGTCGGCCAGGCCGTGGGCGAAGACCCCGGCGATGCGGCCGGTGGCCAGGATGCCCCAGCGGATGGAATCGGTCATGTGGCGAACTCCTTTGCGTTTTGGAACATCCTGAGCCAGGGGCTGAACTCGCGGTCCTCCCACTCGGGCGGGCGCCAGCTCAACTGCACGACGCGGAAGACGCGCTCGGGGTGGGGCATCATGATCGTCACCCGGCCGTCGGCGCTCGCCAGGGCGGTGACGCCCTCCGGCGAGCCGTTCGGGTTGGAGGGGTAGGTGGAGGCCGGGGTCCCGCGGCCGTCGACGAAGCGGGCGCTGACCCGGCTCTCGGCGCCCAGGCGCTCCAGGTCGGCCGGAGACGCGAACTCGGCGCGGCCCTCGCCGTGGGCCACGGGGACCGGCAGGCGGGCGCCCTCCATGCCGCGCAGCAGCACAGAGGTCGAGGGCAGGATCTCCACCGCCGACAGGCGCGCCTCGAACTGGCCGGAGCGGTTGTCCGTGAAGCGGGGCCAGCCCTCGGCGCCGGGGATCAGCTCGGAGAGCAGCGACAGCATCTGGCAGCCGTTGCAGACGCCGAGGGCGAAGGTCTCGCCGCGGGCGAAGAAGCCCTCGAACATGCGGCGCAGGCCGTCGTGGAAGAGGATGGTGCGCGCCCAGCCGGCGCCGGCGCCGAGGACGTCGCCGTAGCTGAAGCCGCCGCAGGCGGCCAGGCCCGCGAAGTCGGCCAGATCGGCGCGGCCGGCGAGCAGGTCGGTCATGGTCACGTCCACCGAGCGGCAGCCGGCGGCGTCGAAGGCGGCGGCCATCTCCACCTGGCCGTTGACGCCCTGCTCGCGGAGGATGGCCACGGGGGGCCGCCCGTCGACGACGGCCGGTGCGCCGAAGTCGAAGGGGACGCGGCAGGTCAGGCCGGGGTCGGCGCGGTCGGCGATGGCCTCGTGCTCTTCGCGTGCGCAGTCCGGGTCGTCGCGCTGGTCGGCCATGCGAAAGCTCAACTCCGACCAAGCCTGCTCCAGGGTGCCCAGGTCCTCTCGGTAGACAGGGGTCTCAGCGTCGCCCAGGAAAACCTCGAAGGCGTCGGCCTCCACCGGGGACCCCACGTCGTGCACGTACTCGCCCACCCCGTGGGCGGCCAGCTCCGCCCGGACGCGGTCCACGTGGGCGGCGCGCACCTGGACCAGGACGCCGATCTCCTCGCTGAACAGCGCCGCCAGAGGGTCGGCACCCTCGGCCAGCCGCAGACGCACGCCCCGCCTGCCGGCGAAGGCCATCTCGGCGGCGCAGGTGAAGAGGCCGCCGTCGGAGCGGTCGTGGCAGGCCAGCAGCAGGCCCTCGGCCAGCAGCCGCTGGAGGGCGGCGAAGAGTCCGCGCACGTCGGCGGGCTCCACGTCGGGGACCCACTCGCCGAGGCGGCCGTGGACCTGGGCCAGGCAGGAGCCGCCGAGGCGGTCGCGCCCGCGGCCGAGGTCGACGAGCAGCAGGCGCGTGTCCCCATCCGGCTCCAGCTCCGGGGTGACGATCCCGCGCACGTCGGTGACCGGCGCGAAGGCGGAGACCACCAGGCTCAGGGGGGCGGCCACGGTGTGCTCCTCGCCGGCGCCGTCGCTCCAGACGGCGCGCATGGAGAGGCTGTCCTTTCCCACCGGGATCGACACCCCGAGGGCGGGGCAGAACTCCAGGCCTACGGCGCGGACCGTGTCGAAGAGGGCGGCGTCCTCGCCCTCCTCGCCGCAGGCGCACATCCAGTTGGCCGACAGCTTCACTTTCTCGATGGCGCCCACCGGCGCGGCGGCGAGGTTGGTCACCGCCTCGGCCACGGCCAGGCGCGCCGCCGCCGGACCGTCCACGAGGGCCACCGGGGTGCGCTCGCCCATGGCCATGACGGCGCCCGTGTGGCCGCGGAACCCGGTGAGGGTGGCGGCGCAGTCCGAGACCGGCACCTGCCAGCGCCCGACCATCTGGTCGCGGGCGACGCAGCCGCCCACGGTGCGGTCGGCGATGGAGATGAGGAAGCTCTTGGCGGCCACCGCCGGGAAGCGCAGCACCCGCCCCGCCGCCTCGGCCAGATCGACGCCGTCGAGGTCGAGGCCGCCGCCGCGCCCGGGCCGCCGGCGGACGTCGCGCACCATGCGCGGCGGCTTGCCGAGGAGGGCCTCCAGGGGCAGGCCGTCCACCGGGCGGTTGCCGAAGAGGGGGTCCTCCAGGGTGAGGCGGCCGTCGCCGGTGACCCGCCCGATGACGGCGATGGGGCAGCGCTCGCGGCCGGCGATCTCGCGGAACCGCTCCAGGCGGCCGGCGCCGACGACGAGGACGTAGCGCTCCTGGGCCTCGTTGCTCCACAGCTCCATGGGGCTCATGCCCGGCTCGTCGTTGGGGATGGCGCGCAGGTCGAAGGCGGCCCCGGCGCCCTCCACCAGCTCGGGGCAGGCGTTGGACAGCCCGCCGGCGCCGACATCGTGGATCGAGCGGATCGGGTTCTCCGGCCCGAGGGCGGCGCAGCGGTCGATCAGCTCCTGGCAGCGGCGCTGCATCTCGGGGTTGTCGCGCTGCACCGAGGCGAAGTCCAGCTCCTCGAGGTTGCTGCCCGTGTCCATGGAGGAGGCGTAGCTGCCGCCGAGGCCGATGAGCAGGGCGGGGCCGCCGACCTGGACCACGGCGTCGCCGGCCTCGGGAGCCGCCTTCTCGACCTGGTCGGCGTCGACGAGGCCGCTGCCGCCGGCGACCATGATCGGCTTGTGGTAGCCGCGGTGGCGGCCGTCGACGACCTGCTCGAAGGTGCGGAAGAGGCCGAGGACGTTGGGCCGCCCGAACTCGTTGCCGAAGGCGGCGCCCCCGAGGGGGCCGTCGGTCATGATCTGCAGGGGCGAGGCCAGCCGGCCGGGGGCCTCGGCCACGGGGGCCTCCCAGGGCTGCTCCCAGCCGGGGATGCGCAGGTGGGAGACGTAGAAGGCGCACAGCCCCGCCTGGGAGCGCGCCCCGGCGCCGGTGGCGCCCTCGTCGCGGATCTCGCCGCCGACGCCGGTGGAGGCCCCGGGCCAGGGCGAGATCGCCGTGGGGTGGTTGTGGGTCTCCACCTTGCAGAGGATGTGGGTCTGCCGGCCGTGGTAGCGGTACCCGAAGCCGTCCCCGTCCGGGCGGAAGACCTCGGCGGCGAAGCCCTCGATGACCCCGGAGTTGTCCGAGTAGGCCTTCACCGTGTGCTCGGGGTGGCTGGCGTGGGTGTGGCGGATCATGTCGAAGAGGGAGCGCTCCTGGCGCTCGCCGTCGACGACCCACGAGGCGTTGAAGATCTTGTGCCGGCAGTGCTCGGAGTTGACGTTGGCGAACATCACCAGCTCGACATCGGTGGGGTCGCGCCCCAGGCGGAGGTAGGTGTCGGCCAGGTAGTCGATCTCCCCGGGGGAGAGGGCCAGCCCCCAGCGGGCGTCGGCCTCCACGAGGGCTTCGCGCCCGTCGCGGCCGAGGGCCACCGACTGCAGGGGGCGGGGCTCGTGGCGCGCGAAGAGGCTCTCCGGGTCGGCGGCCACGGCTTCGATCATGCGGTCGTGGAGGAGGGGCCGCACCGGGTCGAGGTCGGGGCCGGAGGCGCCCTCGAAGAGGTAGCGGATGCCGCGCTCGAGGCGGTCCACCGAGGCGCCGCAGTTGAGGGCGATGTCGGTGGCCTTGCTCGACCAGGGTGAGATCGTGCCGGGCCGCGGGGTCACGAGGAGGGAGGACGGGGTGAGTTCGAAGGAGTCGCGGGCGGCCCCCGCGCCCAGGACCTCGCCGAGGCGGCGGACGGCCGTGGCCGCCGGCGGCTCGTCGAACCAGGCCATGTAGAGAAAGCGGGCCTCGAGACCGCGCACGCCGGGAGCGCAATCCCGGCAGCGCTCGAGCAGGGCCGCGCGGCGGAAGGGGGACAGCGCCGGCGGGCCGTCGAAGAGCTGGAGCGGCATCCGTGTTCCCGGGCGGGAGGCGGTGGGGGGAGGCGAGCCCAGAAGCTACGGGGGACGGAAGACGGGCTCAAGGCGCCGGGCGGCCCTTCTTTACCCCGTTTCCACCCGCCAGTATCTTCCAGTCTCTTCTTGCAGTTACGCCCACCGCGCGGACCCGAGCGGCGCTCTCCACAGGCCATGCCCCCCATCGATCTGAACAGCGCCAACGCCGCCTACATCGAGGACCTCTACCAGCGCTACCTGGCCGATCCCGCCTCCGTCGATCCGGAGTGGGCCACCTTCTTCCGCGGCTTCGACTACGGCTACCTGCGCGCCGAGGAGGAGGACGGAGAAGAGGGCACCGCCGCCGATGCGGCTCCCCCCCGGCGCGCACCGGAGCCCATCGCGCCGCCGCCCGCGCCCGTGCCGCCGGCCGGCCTCGAGCCCCGGGAGCAGCAGGGTCACCCGGACCACTCCAACCGGGACGCCATCGCCCTGGTGCGCGCCTACCGCCAGTGGGGCCACCACATCGCCCGCCTCGACCCCCTCGGCGACGATCCCGCCTCCCATCCGCTGCTGGAGCTCTCGGAGTTCGGCCTCAGCGAGGAGGACCTGGAGAAGGGCGCCGGCACCAGCACCTTCCGCCACGAGAGCGACGGCACCCTCGGCGGCCTGATCCGCCTGCTGCGCCAGACCTACTGCGGCAGCCTCGGCGTCGACACCATGTCGACCTCCGACAAGGACCAGGAGGCCTGGCTCGAGGAGCGCGTCGAACCGATCCTCGGCCGCCTGGACTTCAGCCCCGAAGAGCGCTGCCGCATCCTCTTCCTGCTGATCGAGGCGGAGGAGTTCGAGCGCTTCCTGCACACGCGCTACGTGGGGCAGAAGCGGTTCTCCATCGAGGGCGGCGACGCCCTGCTCCCCCTCCTGGACTCCCTCGTCGAGACCGGCAGCGGCCTCGGCGTCGAGGAGATGGTCATCGGCATGGCCCACCGCGGGCGGCTCAACGTCCTCGCCCACATCCTGCACAAGCCCTACGAGGTGATCCTCGCCGAGTTCGAGGGCGCCTCCCGGGCCGAGGGAGCCGAGGACGAGGGCGACGTCAAGTACCACCAGGGTTACTCGTACGACTTCGTCACCTCCCACGGCCGCAAGATGCACCTCTCCCTGAGCCCGAACCCCAGCCACCTGGAGCTGGTGAACCCGGTCATCGAGGGCATGGTGCTGGCCAAGCAGGACTACCTGCAGGACCAGAAGGAGCGCAGCAGGGTCGTGCCCCTGCAGATCCATGGCGAGGCCGCCTTCACCGGCCAGGGCACGGTGGCCGAGACCCTGAACCTGGCCCAGCTCGAGGGCTACTGGAACGGCGGCACCATCCACGTCATCATCGACAACCAGCTGGGCTACACGGCCACCCCCGGGGAGACCCGCTTCACCCGCTACGCCACCGACATCGCCCGCCAGATCGAGGCGCCGGTCTTCCACGTCAACGCCGACGACCCCGAGCAGGTGGTCCACGCCGCGCGCCTGGCCATCGGCTTCCGCCAGGAGTACAAGCGCGACGTCCTCATCGACCTCAAGTGCTACCGCCGCCACGGGCACAACGTGGCCGACGACCCCACCCTCACCTCGCCGCGCATGTACCGGCAGATCGCCGCCCATCCCACGGCGACCGCCATCTACGCGGCCCGGCTGATCGAGGCCGGCGTGATCACCGCCGAGGAGGTGGACGAGATGCGGGCCCACGTGCAGGAGGCCATGGAGCGCTGCCAGGAGAAGGCCCGGCGCCTCAAGGTGAAGCCGCGGACCAACACCTTCGGCGGCATCTGGCAGGGCATGACCTGGGCCGGTCCCGACTGGCATGCCGAGACCGGCGTCAGCCGCCGCACCCTCGAGCGCATCGACGAGTTGGCCGGGCGCGTGCCCGAGGGTTTCCGGGTGCACCGCACCGTGGCGCGGATCAACGCCGCCCGCCGCGAGATGGCCGCCGGCGAGCGTCCCGTCGACTGGGGCGCCGCCGAGATGCTCGCCTGGGGCAGTCTGCTCCTCGAAGGCGTGCCGGTGCGCCTCGCCGGGCAGGACTCCCAGCGCGGCACCTTCGCCCACCGCCACGCCGTCTGGCACGACACCGAGACCGGCGCCCGGCACGTGCCCCTGGCGCACCTGTCCCCGCGCCAGGGGGAGTTCGTCGCCCTCAACACCATGCTTTCCGAGCTCGCCGTCCTCGGCTTCGAGTACGGCGTCAGCTCCGCCGACCCGCGGCGGCTGGTCATGTGGGAGGCCCAGTTCGGCGACTTCGCCAACGGCGCCCAGCTCGTCATCGACCAGTACATCTCCAGCGCCGAGGCCAAGTGGCACCGCATGTGCGGCCTCGTCCTGCTGTTGCCCCACGGCTACGAGGGCATGGGGCCCGAGCACTCCAGCGCCCGCCTGGAGCGCTACCTGCAACTGTGCGCCAAGAACAACATGCAGGTCGTCTATCCCACCACCCCGGGGCAGATCTTCCACGTCCTGCGCCGGCAGATGCACCGCAACTTCCGCAAGCCCCTGGTGGTCATGACCCCCAAGAGCCTGCTGCGCCACAAGAGCTGCGTCTCCGACATCGACGAGCTCGCCACCGGCGGCTTCCGCAACGTCATCGACGACGGCAGCGCCGAGCCCGACTCCGTCCGCCGCCTCATCCTGTGCACGGGCAAGATCTACTACGACCTGCTCGCCGAGCGCGACGAGAAGGGGCTCGACGAGGTCGCCCTGGTGCGCCTCGAGCAGCTCTACCCCTTCCCGGAGGCCGAGCTGGCCGAGGCCATCGGCCGCTACCCCAAGGCCGAGAAGTTCCTGTGGGTGCAGGAGGAGGCCCTCAACATGGGCGCCTGGTACTTCGTGCAGCCACTGCTCGACGAGCTGCTCCCGGAGTCGGCGGAGCTGGGCTACGTCGGCCGCGACGAGGCCGCCAGCCCGGCCGTGGGCGACGCCGGCCAGCACCAGACCGAGCAGCACGAGATCGTCGAGAAGGCCCTCGACCCGGCGGGCAAGGAGCTGCGCATCGACGCGGCCCCCTCCGCCCGAAGGGCCGCGGGCGCCGACGCCGGCAGTTGAGGGCCGGCCCGAAAGGCGTCGGACACACCCTGACAGAGGATCGTTGATGGCAGTCGAGGTCGTCGTACCCCAGATGGGGGAATCGATCAGCGAGGTCGTCCTCCTGGAGTGGCTCAAGGCCGGCGGCGAGTACGTGGAGAAGGGCGAGCCGATCTGCGTGCTCGAGACGGACAAGGCCAACGTCGACCTGCCGGCGCCGGAGGCCGGCCAGCTGCAGCCGCTGAAGGAGGTCGACGCGGCGATCGCCGTGGGAGAGGTGATCGCCAGCATCGAGGCGGGGGAGAAGCCGGCCGCCGCCGAAGAGGGGGTGTCCGCCGAGGCGGCCGCCGCGCCCCCTGATCCCGCCCCCGAGGCCCCGGCCGCGCCCGCCGCCAGGGGATCGGCCCTGAGTCCGGCGGTGCGCCGCCTGGTGCAGGAGAGCGCCGTCGACCCGTCGCGCATCGAGGGCACCGGCCGCGGCGGACGGCTGATCAAGCAGGACGTGCTGAACTACCTGAAGAGCCGCGAGGCGGACGGTGAGCCTGCCAAAGTCGACGAACCCGCCGGCGCGGCAGCCGGGCCCTCCACGGCGCCCGGCGCCGCCCCCGCCCCTGCGGCCCCCGAAGCTGCCCCACCGCCCGCGGCCCCCGCAGCTCCCGACGCGGCGGCACCTGCGCCCCGGGCGCCGGCCCCCGCGGCCCCCGGGACAGCACCCGCGCCTCCGGCCCCCGCGCGCCAGACGCGGGAGGAGCCCTCGCCGCCACCGGCTCCGGCACCGGCCGCCGAGGCCCCGGGCGAGCGCCGCGAGCCCATGTCCCGCATCCGCAAGCGCATCGCCGAGAGGCTCACCGAGGCGCAGCGGGTGGCGGCGATGCTCACCACCTTCAACGAGGTCGACCTGACCGAGGTGATGGCCCTGCGGGCGCGCCACAAGGAGCGCTTCCAACAGAAGCACGGCGTCTCCCTCGGCCTCATGTCCTTCTTCTCCCGGGCCTCCGTCGTCGCCCTGCGCGAGATCCCCGCCCTCAACGCCCGCATCGAGGGGGACGAGATCGTCTACCAGGAGTACGTCAACCTCGGCATCGCCGTCTCCACCGAGCGCGGCCTCCTGGTGCCCGTGGTCCGCGGCGCCGAGAGCCTCTCCATGGCCGGCATCGAGTCGGAGATCAAGCGCCTCGCCGCCGCCGCCCGGGAGGGCGGGCTGGCCCTCGACGACCTGTCGGGAGGGACCTTCACCATCACCAACGGCGGCCTCTTCGGCTCGATGATGTCGACGCCGATCCTGACCCCGCCCCAGACCGGCATCCTCGGCATGCACGCCATCAAGGACCGCCCCGTCGCCGTCGACGGCCAGGTCGCCGTCCGTCCCATGATGTACCTGGCCCTGACCTACGACCACCGCCTCGTCGACGGCGAGCAGTCGGTCCGCTTCCTGGTGCGCGTCAAGGAGCTTCTCGAAGACCCCGCCCGCCTGGCCCTGGAGATCTGACCTTGGCCGGCCGCTCCTGCGACCTCGTCGTCATCGGCGCCGGCCCCGGCGGCTATGTGGCCGCGGCGAGGGCCGCCGACCTGGGCATGAAGGTCGTCTGCGTCGACCGCGGCTGGCTCGGGGGGACCTGCCTGCAGGCCGGCTGCATACCGAGCAAGGCCCTGCTGGAGGCCAGCCACCGTTGGGCGGAGTTGAGGGACGGCCTCGACGACCACGGCATCCTCGCCGGCGACCTGCGCCTCGACCTGGCGCAGATGATGAAGCACAAGCAGGGCATCGTCGGCCGCATGACCAAGGGCGTGGCCAGCCTCTTCAAGAGCAAGGGCGTCGAGTACGTGGAAGGCGAGGCCCGTCTCGCGGCGGCCGGACGGGTCTCGGTGGAAGGCGCCGGGGAGATCGAGGCCGCCCGGGTGCTGATCGCCACCGGGTCCTCGCCCGCGGAGCTGCCCGACCTGCCCTTCGACGGTCAGCGGATCCTCGGCTCCGAGGAGGCCCTCTCCCTCGATGCCGTGCCCGAGCGGCTGGCCGTCATCGGCGCCGGCGCCATCGGCCTGGAGATGGGCTCGGTCTGGAGCCGCCTCGGAGCCGCCGTGGAGGTGGTCGAGTACCTCGATGTTGTGCTGCCCGGCGCCGACGGCGAGGTCTCCAGGCAGCTGGAGCGCACCCTCAAGCGCCAGGGCCTGAAGTTCCACCTGTCGACGCGGACCACCGGGGCCGAGGCCGGCGACGGCGGGGTGCGCCTGCACCTGGCGTCGAGGGAGGACGAGAAGCCTTCAACCGTCGAGTGCGACCGCGTCCTCGTGGCCGTGGGCCGCCGGCCGCACACGGAGGGCCTCGGTCTCGAGGAGGCCGGCGTCGACCGCGACCGTTCCGGCTTCGTCACCGTCGACGAGGACTACCGCACCAGCGTCGACGGGATCTACGCCATAGGCGACGTCACACCCGGACCGATGCTGGCCCACAAGGCCGAGGCCGAAGGTGTGGCCGCCGTGGAGCGCATGGCCGGCATGGGATCGAGCGTCAACTACGGGGCCATCCCCAACGTCGTCTACACCCACCCCGAGGTCGCCTCCGTGGGCCTCACCGAGGAGCAGGCAGGCGAAGCCGGCCACGAGGTGAAGACCGGACGCCATTCCTTCCGCGCCAATGCCCGGGCCCACACCATGAACGCCCCCGAGGGCTTCGCCAAGGTCGTGGCCGAGGCCGGCAGCGACCGCCTGCTGGGCGTGCACATCCTCGGCGCCCAGGCTTCGCACCTGATCGCGGAAGCGGTGGTGGCGTTGGAGTTCGAGGCCAGCGCCGAGGACCTGGCGCGCACGGTGCACGCCCATCCGAGTTTGTCGGAAGTGGTGAAGGAGGCCGCGGCGGCGGTGAGTCACTGAAGGATTGACAGGGGAGATCGAATGTCACGACAATGCCATCGCCGAAGGAAATACCCAGCCGACGCGGGAGTACCAAGGGAGACCCCTTTGTCCTCTTTTTGTCCTCTTGTCGGGTTCATCGCATTCGCGAGCTTGCTGATCCCCGCCACGACTGTGTTTGGGACGGAGCCTCCCAGCCAGCGCGTTGGATTCGTAGCCGGGTCGACCTATGGAGTCGGCCTGAGCTACAGCCGTCAGAACCACACGACGGGCGTTTCCTGGCAGGTCTCGGGATTCCCGATGTGGCTCGAAGAGGATCGCCTTCTGTATGGTGGGTTCACCCTCTTCAAGACTCTCCACCAGGGCCACGGAGATGGCCTGTTCCGTCTGTTCCTCTCTGGAGGGGGCGCGGTATACTACAGCTGGCACGAAGACTACCCGGAAGACGACGAGAGCCTCTCCATCATGTTCGGACCTGGCGTAGGGTTGGAGCTGCGCCTTGGGCCCTTTGATGTCTCCGCGGGTTTGCCCATCGCGATGGTACTTACGGACGACAAGTCAAACAGAGAGACCAGATTCGAGATTGTCCCCTACATTCCCAATGTGGCGTGCTTCTACAGGTGGTAGGCCTCAACCCCCCATCCCCCAAGCAGGGAGCAAGAACCATGCAGAGCAGGCTGTTTGCATGTGCCGGCCGGATCGCGATGGCGTGTGCAGTCCTGGGAACGTTCGGATGCGCGACCATCCTCACGGGCACCTCGACTCCGGTAAGCATCAACTCGAGTCCGGGCAGTGCCAAGGTGGAGATCGAGAGGTTGGATGGAGTTCCCATCGAGCAGGGCCTGACGCCCATGACTGCCACGCTGGCCAAGGGCAAGGAGTACAAGGTCACCATCAGCCTTGACGGCTATGAAGCCGAAACCGTTCAGGTCCTGAAGGGCGGCCTTGAAGGCGCCGTATTCGCCAACCTGCTCTGTGGCGGGATTCCGGGTTTGCTGATCGACGGAATGGGCGGCGCCATGTACAAGCTTGAACCGAACAGCATCAATGTGATGCTCAAGCAGGTCACGGCCCAGGAAGGGGAAGGGTCTGTCCTCTATGCCTTCCTCACCGTAGTCGACGAGGACGGCCGGCCGCAGCATGGCGCGGTGGAGATGGCGCCGGTTGCCGCCGACTGACCGCTTCCCGGAAGCGGATCGCAGGGGACCCTTCCTGTTCCTGTGATCCGTTTCTCCTGTTCTCCAGGCTGAGCCGGCGCCTTGTACCCACGAGGGCTGTTTTCCGGGCGGTCGGTGCTGGCAGGCGCCTTCATCAGCCTGTTGCTTTCCGCCTTCCCTGCCGGTGCCGCGGACGGGCAGGTCCCAGAAATCGAAGTCCCATGGGAGCCGGAGGACTTGCCTGCAGCGGATCCTGCTCGCCTTCAGCGTCCACCTCCCGCCCTGCTCAAGTCGCTGGCCCCTCCGGCCATTCGATTCTACCGGCGGCACATAGCGACCCAATCGACCGAGCGCTGTCCCTTCCACATTTCGTGCTCCCACTTCGCCGAGAAGGCCGTGGAGCGATTCGGCCTTCTTCGGGGGGTCGCTCTGTTCATCGACCGGCACTACTTCCGTGAACATCCTGGCGCGGTGCACCTGTACCCGCTGCGCGAAACCTGGCGGAACAATCGAATCAGGCTGAAGCTGGACGATTCCTTCTTCCTGTCCGGGAAACGCGACCTTGCAGAGTAGAGTGCTGACTCGCATCGTGCTGCTGTCCCTTCCCGGTGCTCTGTCCGGGGAGAGCGCCGTATCCAGCGACGAGCTGCTCGGGTACGCCGACAACCTCCTGTCTCAGCGCGACTATTACCGCGGCATCTCCGTGCTCAAGGAGGTGGCTCACTTTTCGGAGGATCCGGAGACGAAGGCCCTGTGCGTCTTCAAGATCGGCGAGGCTTACCAGAAGAGCAGGAAGTACAAATCCGCGGTGGGATACCTGGAGCGCTACGTCGCCGATGCTCACGCCGATACCCTTCTCTACCGGGCGCAGATGTACCTGGGCGCGAGCCGGCTGCGACTCGAACGGCACCATCAGGCCGTCGAGAGCTTCCTGCAGGCCGAGAGCATGGCAAAGGACGGGACGGGGCTGGTGTGGGCAGCGTACAGCAACGCTGAGCGGGGTGATTTCGCGGCGGCCACCGACCTCCTCCAGTCCATCATCCGCGAGCGTGAAGGAGACGCCGTGGCCCTCGGCACACGGGAGATCCTGCGAGAGTTCGGCTCATACAGAGGCTCCAGACAGAGTGCCCGGATCGCTTCGACTCTCTCCGCACTCTGCCCAGGTCTGGGCCAGCTGTATGTCCGCCACTACTACGATGCGGCCCAGGCATTCGTCCTGGTCAACAGCTTTGCCTACATGACCTATGCGAGCTACCGTCTCGGCGATCTGGGCGAGCAAAGCCATCTGGTGACCGCTCTCAGCGCCGCGGTGACGGGCATGTTCCACTATGCCAACATACTTGGGGCCGGCCGTACGGCGGCGTACAGGAATCAGCGCCAGCTCGATCACTCCCTGGAGCGGATACGCTTCCTGATCCACAACCGACTTGGTTTCGCTCCGGGCCTGGGATTCGGGTTCGCTCTATAGGCATGGAATGCGACGTGCAGAGATGAAGAAACCCCTGCTGATCGCCTTGACGGTGATCCTCCACTCCTGCGCCGACCTGACCACGAGCACGGACATGGTCTTCGATTCCGCCCCCGGAGGGCCGGCGACCTTCGAGCGGGTGCAGGCGACGGTCTTCGACGTCTCCTGCGCCTCCAGCGGCTGCCACGGGGGCAGCGCCTGGCCCGATCTGTCCGCCGGCAAGGCGCACGGCAACATCGTCAACATCGAGAGCACCCAGGGTTTCCCGCTGGTGTACCCGGGCCTCCCGGACAGCAGCTACCTGTATCTCAAGCTGTTGCCGGATGCGCCGATCTCCGGCGGGCGCATGCCCCTCGGCGGGCCGTACCTGGATGCGGCCTCCCTCGAGATCGTGCGCGCCTGGATCGAGAGGGGAGCCCCGGCCGACTGAGGCCGGCCGTCGCTGGCTGGCCGCACACGGGGATCACTTTCATGCGCGGGCTTCTTGCTTTCCTGTTCTGCCTTCCTGCCGCGGTCGAGGGGGGAGAGTGGCACGTGGACAGGAAGGCCCGGGGGAACCAGGTTGAGTATACCTCGAGCGTGGCCTCCTTCACCTTCTCCGGGAAGACCGACCAGATCGACGGGTTCCTCTACTGGGAAGGGGACTCCCTCTCGGTGGAGAAGAGCCAGCTCCACTTCGAGGTGAACCTGGCAAGCTTCGACAGCGGCATCGGCAAGCGGGACCGCGACATGCGCGAGGTCCTCGACACCGACCAGTGGCCGAAGGCGGTGTACCGGGGGGAGATCACCGAGTTGGCCGCCGTCGACACGTCGGTGACCGCCTTCCGCGCAAGGACCCGGGGCACCCTGTCCCTGCACGGCGTCGAACGGGAGATCGGAGTGCCCGGTCTCATCGTGATGCAGGAGGAGCGCTCCAGGGTCGAGGCCGCCTTCTCGCTGAAGCTGGCCGACTACGGCATCGAGGCCCCCTCCCTGGCCGCCTTCGTCAAGGTGAGCCAGGAGATCGACCTGGAGGTCTCGGTCTCCCTTGCCGAACCGGAGGTGAACGAATGAGACTGCGGGTTCCACGCCTGGCGGCCGTCCTCGGGCTCCTACCGGTCCTGGCCGGCGCCCAGCCCACGTGGCAGGTGAGCATGTCTTCGGGGACGCGTGTCGAGCTGTTCCGCGCCCTCGTCACGCCCAACCATCCCACCACCGAAACCCTCTACCGGGGCACCTTCCACTACGAGATCTCCCATCGCTTCGTGCCGCCCATCGACAGAGGCTACAAGGCCAACTTCGGCTTCGACGGGCCGGCCAACATCCGCACCTCCGTCAGCTACGGGATCAGCGGCCGCATGATGCTGACCCTGGGGCGGAGCAACGTGCTGGACAACTACGATCTGCAGCTTCGCTACCGGTGGCTGCAGTTCCGCCACGATCGTTTCCCCGCCGTCCTCGCCCTGAACGCCGGCGCCGCCTGGAACACGGAGATGCCGGCCGTCGTCGACCGGCGGGCGCTGGCGGCCGGCAACTTCCAGTACTACGGCCAGCTCGTCCTCAACACGATGGTGGACGACAGGCTGGGCCTGGGCCTGGTGCCTTCCTGCGTCTACAACAGCGCCATCTTCAGCGTCGATCCCCAGTACACCGTCACCCTGGGCACCTACGTCCAGTACCTCTTCAACCACGCCTGGGGAGTCCTGGTGGAGTACAGCCCCGCCCTGGCGGGCTACCAGGGCATCCTGTCGCCGGGCGAGAGCGGGCGCTCCCATCACTCGCTGGCCTGGGGTCTCTCCCTCGATACGGGCGGGCACACCTTCTACCTCATCGCCACCAACAACACGCGCCTCAGTCCGTCGCAGTTTCTCGTGGGCGCCCCTTACGACGCCGCGCCGGACAACTGGCGCACCGGCTTCGGCATCACCCGGTTCCTTTAGGAGGAATCATTGCTGAGACACGCCTTCGTCCTCGGTGGCTGCATCTCCGCC
Source organism: Candidatus Latescibacterota bacterium (assembly GCA_964291625.2). Classification (GTDB taxonomy): domain Bacteria; phylum Latescibacterota; class UBA2968; order UBA8231; family UBA8231; genus UBA8231. The sequence continues at coordinate 4,099,602 of OZ220089.1, forward strand.
CTTGTCGGTTGCGCAACCGACAAGCTGCTCACGCCCGATGAACTCGACGAGATCCTCACCGTCGAGAGCGTCGCCTTCGAACCCAGGGGCGAGGTGATCAGTGCCGAAGGCTCGGTCGATCTGAGCCTGTTCTTCGGCAAGCTCACTCGCTGCACGGTGCTCGTGCGCAATGCGGGCGACGACTTCGACAGCGATGAAGGCGTCAAGATGACGATCATCGTCTTCGATGCCGAGGGCCGGGCCCTGGACTCGGCCAGCACCACGGAGTACGGCATCCTCGGCAATGGACGCGCCACTCTGTTCGAGGTCGGACTCGAACCACCGCATGATCAGATCGACGAAGACAGGTACGAGGTCAACTTCGAGAGCAGGCGGAAAGATTGAACGGCGCCTTTCGTGTCCCTTGACAGAGGAAGATCCTTCCTCTTTCCTTGGGGGCAGTCGGCCGGCCGCATAGCGGCGTGACGCCGTCAATCGAGGCGGGGCCGGTCACTCAGAGGGCCCGGGACAACTCCCGGGCCCTTTTTTCATGTACAGCCTGTCGGCATGGAGTGGCGCGTTTCCCTCGGAGCGAGGCAGCCGTAACTTAGCGGCGCAGGAGGACTGCCCATGGCCAACGCGGTGATCGTCGTCGACATGCAGAAGGGCTTCATGGAGCCCGGAGGCACCCTGTTCTGCGGTGAGGGAGCGCGGGAGATCATCCCGCCCCTGCGCGCCCGGGTCGAGTCCGAGAAGGCTGCCGGCGCGGCCCTGTTCTTCACCCAGGACACGCACGAGCCCGACGACGCCGAGTTCAAGATGTTTCCGCCCCACTGCGTCGCGGGCTCGGGCGAGGAGGAGATCATCGACGAGCTCGCCGACCTGGCCTCCGAAGCGAGGCGGGTGGTCAAGCGCCGCTACTCCGCGTTCTTCGAGACCGACCTGGCCGAGCAGCTTGAACAGCTGAGCCCCGAGCGGGTGGTGGTCATGGGGGACTGCACCGACATCTGCGTGCTGCACACGGTGGCGGGCTTGCGCAACCGCGACTACGAGGTCGAGGTGCCCGCCGACTGCGTGGCCAGCTTCGATCCCAAGCAGCACGAGTGGGCCCTGGATCACATGGAGAAGATCCTCGGCGCCCGCGTCACCAACCGCTGACCATGCCGGCCGCCCCTCCGGCGTTGGAGCCGTCTCCGGCGACGCTCGCGGGAGAGAACGCCGATGTCTATTTCCTGCGTTCCCGGCAGGTCCTCGAAGCGGAGGGCCGGGACCCGGCGGCCGTGATCGAGGTCTTCGCCCGCCGGCGGGCGCTGCTGTGCGGCATGCGCGAGGTGGAGGCCCTGCTGCGGCGGGCCCTGGCAGGAGCCCCTGCGGCTTCGGTGGAGCGCCTGCCCGAGGGCCGCTGGTTCGAGCCGGGAGAGGTGGTGCTGCGCGTAGCCGGTCCCTACCGCGCCTTCGGTCTCTACGAGACGGCGCTCCTCGGCGCGCTGGCCAGCGAGACGGGCTGGGCCACGGCGGCGGCGGCCTGCGTGGCCGAGGCCGGGGGCGTGCCCGTGGTCCACTTCGGGGCCCGCCACGTCCATCCCGACGTCAGCCCCCGCCTGGAGTACGCCGCCGTCGTCGGCGGCTGCAGCGGCTGCGCCACGCCGGCGGGCGCCGCCCTCTCGGGGCTGGAGGCGACGGGCACCCTGCCCCACGCCCTGGTGCTGCTCTTCGGGGACACCCTCGAGGCGGCCCTCGCCTTCGACCGGCACATCGATCCGGCGGTGGGGCGCACCATTCTGGTGGACACCTTCCTCGACGAGGCCGAGGAGAGCGCCCGGGTCGCCGGGGCCATGGGGGAGCGCCTGTGGGCGGTGCGTCTCGACACGCCGTCCGAGCTCGGCGGGGTCACGCCGGAGCTGGTGGGCCGGGTGCGGTCCCGCCTCGACGCCGGCGGCCACCGGGAGGTGAGGATCCTGGTCTCCGGGGGCATCACTCCCGAGCGCATCCGCGCCTTCCGGGAGGAGGGCGCGCCGGTGGACGGGTACGGCGTGGGCAGTGCCATCAGCGGCGCCCCGGCCGTAGACTTCACCGCCGACGTGAAGGAGGTGGACGGCGTCCCCGTGGCCAAGCGCGGACGGCGCCCCGGCCGAACCGACAATCCACGGCTCGAGACGCTCGAGCTGACATGAGACAGGAGGATTCGAGATGAGCAAGGTCTACGACTTCGGCGGCGGCTGCACGAACCCCGAGACCTTTCCCGTGGCCGAGCTGGCCGAGGCCGCGGCCCGGGGGATCTCCGGCGTGGGGGAGGGCTTCACGCTCTACCCCGGCGACCTGGGACATCCCGGTCTGCGCGAGGTCATGGCGGCCCGGGAATCGGACCGCGAGGGGATCGAGGTATCGCCCGACCACATCTCCCTGATGAACGGCTCCATGCAGGCGGTGACCCTGGTGGCCGAGGCCCTCACCGGCGCCGGCGAGGACGTGGTCGTCTGCGAGGAGCTGACCTACTCGGGCACGATCGGCGCCTACCGCCGCCTCGGCCTGCGCCTGGAGGGCGTCGCCCTCGACGAAGAGGGCATGCGCGCCGACGCCCTCGACGACAAGCTCGGCGAGCTGGAGCGGGCCGGCACGCCGGCGCGCTTCGTCTACGCCCTTCCCACCTACCAGAACCCCACGGGGGCGGTCATGCCGAGGGCCCGCCGCCTGGAGCTGATCGAGGTGGCCCGCCGCCGCGGCGTGCCCCTGGTGGAGGACAACTGCTACGGCGACGTCCACTTCGAGGGGCCGAAGCCGCCCGCCCTCTATGCTCTCGATCCGGAGGCCGACCACATCTACATCTGCTCCCTCTCCAAGATCCTGGGCCCCGGCGTGCGCATGGGCTACATCCTGGCGAGGCCGCCGATGCTGCAGCGCGTTCTCGACCGGCGCTACGACGGCGGCAACAGCCTGCTGGCCGCGTCGGTGCTGGCCGAGTTCTTCCGCGGCCGGCTCTGGGAGCACTGCGAGCGCACCAACGCCGCCCTCAAGCGGAAGCGGGACGACGTCTTCTCCGGCCTGCAGGAGAGCGTCGGCGACATCTGCACGTGGTCGCGGCCCGTGGGGGGGCTGTTCATCTGGGTGCGGCTCCCCGGCGACATCGACCTCGACCGCCTGCAGGAGCTGGCCGACGAGCGCGGGGTCCGCTTCGCCCGCGGGCGCGGCTTCCACGTGCGCGGCGAGGACGTGCCGAACATCCGGCTGGCCTTCGGACAGGCGCCGGCCGACAGCGTCCGCGAGGGCATCCTGCGGCTGGGCGAGTGCATCCGCGCCGCCCGGCGCTCCGAGGCGGTGGCCGCCGGTTAGGCGGACCGGCCGCGGCACATGTCCCGCCTCCGGCAGTTGCCGCGCGTCGCCCTGGCGCAGATGGAGGTGCTGCCGGGGCGGCCGGAGGCCAACGCCCGCCGCGTTCAGAGGCTGATCACGCAGGCCCGGGAGGGCGGCGCCGAGATCGTCGCCTTCCCGGAGATGTGTCTCTCCGGGTACATCGTCGGCGACCTGTGGGAGGTGGACGCCCTGGTCGAGGACTGGGCCGCCTTCAGCGAGGAGGTGCGCGCTGAAGGCGACGGCGTGACCATCCTCTTCGGCAACGTCGTCTGCGATCCACAGGCCCTCGGCGAGGACGGGCGCCCGCGCAAGTACAACACGGCGCGCGTCTGTCACGACGGCCGATGGGTGGATCGCCCGGGCCTGCCGCCGGGGCTGCCCCCCGGCTGTCAGCCCAAGACCCTGCACCCCAACTACCGGTTCTTCGACGACGACCGGCACTTCTACTCGGTGCGCAAGCTGGCCGCCGAGCAGGGGCGCCCCCTCTCCGACTGGACCGTGCCCTTCGAGGTGCCGCGCCGCGGCGGCGGCCGCTTCCGATTCGGGGCGCAGCTGTGCGAGGACATCTGGTGCGCCGACTACCGCTGGGACGACGCCGTCCTCGACACCCTCTCCCGTTACGCCGCCGCCGGAGCCGAGGCGGTCATCAACCTGTCCTCGTCGCCGTGGACGTGGCAGAAGAACGACAAGCGCAATCGCACGGTCCGGGAGATCCTGCGGGAGTCGCCCCTGCCTTTCCTCTACGTCAACCACGTGGGGGCCCAGAACAACGGCAAGAACATCCTCGTCTTCGACGGCGACACCACCGCGTACGAGCCCGACGGCGCCATCGCCGCCCGGGCCCGGCCCTGGCGCGAGGAGCTGGTCTTCGCCGGCGGCGGGGAGCCGCCCCGGGTGGAGGCCGCGGCGGATGCGTCGCCCGCGGTCACCGTGCAGGCTTGCGCCGGCGCGCCTCGGATGGGGGAGGCGGTCCCCCCGGTCGCGGTGCAGCCTGCGGCATCCGCGCCGCCGCCCGCGCCTCGGGAGGTGGAGGCGGATTCCTCCACCACGGCCTCGGTCTCGCTGTCCCCTCCCGCGCCGCGGGAGGTGGAAGCCGTGTACGGCGCCGTGCTCACCGGACTGCGCCATCTCGACCACGTCCGCGGCGGCGCCAACCGCTGGCTCGTCGGTCTGTCCGGCGGCATCGACTCCAGCGTCGTCGCCTGTCTCCTGGAGCGCGCCTTCGGCGCCGGGCGGGTCTTCGCCGTCAACATGCCCACCCGCTTCAACGCCGCCGTGACCCGCGACAACGCACGGGACCTGGCGGAACGACTCGGCCTCGACTACCTGAGCGTGCCCATCGAGGAGCTCTACGGCGCCGTCTCCAAGGTCGTGCGCGAGGCGGTCTTCCCGCGCTCGGAGGGCGACTACACGCAGCTCGTGGACGAGAACCTGCAGGCCCGCATCCGCGGCTCCGACGTGCTCTCCGGCCTCGCCGCCAGGCACGGACTGCTGTTCACCAACAACGGCAACAAGACCGAGATCGCCCTCGGCTACACCACCCTCTACGGCGACCTCGCCGGCGCCGCGGCCCCCATCGCCGACCTCTACAAGGTGCAGGTCTACGAGGTCGGGGAGTACCTCAACGCCGAGGTCTACGGCCGGGAGGTGATCCCCCGGAACCTCCTCGACCGCTCCACCGTGCCCAGCGCCGAGCTGTCCGCCGACCAGGATGTCACAAGAGGGCAGGGAGACCCGATCAAGTACGGCTATCACGACGCCGTGCTGCGCCAGCTCATCGAGTACCGCCGCCATCCGGCGGACCTGATGGAGTGGCTGCTGGAGGGGCGGCTCTTTGCCGAGCTGGAGTGGTGCGGCCTCGACGGGGATCGAACGTTCGTCGACTACTTCCCGACGGCCGGGGACTGGCTCGACGACCTGGAGTGGGTGGAGGGCCAGCTGCGGATCAGCTACTTCAAGCGGATCCAGTCGCCGCCGCTGATCGTGCTCAGCAAGCGCGCCTTCGGCTTCGATCTGCGCGAGACCCAGGTGCCGCCGTACCGCCCGCGCCGCGGGCGGGAGCTGGCGGAGCGGGTCCGCGGCCTGGAGCGGTGGCCGCCGGAGCAGGGGTGAGGCCGGTCAGCCGCGGGTGATGGTAGCCTGCCTGGCGCTCGGGTGGGCCCTGAGATGATCGCGTCCCCGCCGGCGGTGCAAGCGGGGGAAGCCTCCAGCGGCATCTTCTCCGGGCCCCGGGCTCCGGCGCTGACCGTGTCGCCTGGCGGCCACCGTCCATCCTCGATAAAGCGGCGCACGATGTCCATGGTTTCCTCATGGGACGCGGCGCCCGTGGGGGGCCTCCGGGGACCGACGGGCGTCTGTCATGCCGCGCGGATGGTTCATATATTGGTCTTTATTCGCTCTGAAACACTTTTTTTGGGTCATGAAATCCTCCCGCTCCAGACAGGCGCTGCCCCTCGGGGTGCGCCGGGCCCTGCAGAAACTGGGCATGGACGTCTCGTCCGCCCGCCGGCGGCGAAGGATCTCCGTGGCCCTCATGGCGGAGCGCGCCTTCATCAGCCGCACCACCCTCGCCCGGGTCGAGAAAGGGGACCCCGGCGTATCGATGGGGATCTATGCCTCGGTCCTCTTCGTCCTGGGAATGGCGGACCGGCTGGGGGACTTGGCGGACGCGGCCCGGGACCCGGTGGGGCTGAGCCTCGAGGAGGAACGCCTGCCACGGCGCATCCGTACCGCCCGGGAGGCACCATCCGTCAGCGGTCATGGAACGTGAGATCCAGGTATTCATCGCGGATGGGGGCGGTGAGACCGTCTCTGTAGGCACCCTGTGGGCTCGTACGCGAGGGGCCAGGCAGACGGCCTCCTTCGAGTACGACCGCTCGTGGCTGGCGCGCCGGGACGCCTTCGCCCTCGACCCGGTGCTCCCCGCGGGGCTCGGGCCGTTCCACACCGACCGGCCCCTGTTCAATGCCTTCACCGATCCCGCCCCGGACCGCTGGGGACAGACCCTCATTCGCCGCAACGAGTTGCGGACGGCGTCGGCGGAAGGGCGCCAACCGAGGACGCTGCTGGAGGTAGACTTCCTCGTCCTCGTCGACGACGAGACGCGGCTCGGCGCCCTGCGTTTCAAGGACGCGGAGGGCGGACCGTTCCTCACCTCGACCGGCCGGCAGGTGCCCCCGGTCGTCGATCTGCCGCGGCTGCTGTCCGCCTCCACCCGGGTCATCGATTCCCGGGAGAGCGACGACGACCTGCGCCTGCTGCTGGCCCCCGGGACCTCCCTCGGCGGCGCCCGTCCCAAGGCCACGGTCCGCGACCGGGACGGAAACCTGTTGATCGCCAAGTTCCCGCGACCGGATGACGACTGGCCGGTGACGCGATGGGAGGCGGCCACCCTGGCCTTGGCCGAGGCGGCCGGCGTCCGGGTGGCGCCGTTCCGGCTCCGGCAGGTTTCGGGCCGTCCCGTTTTGACGGCCCGCCGTTTTGACCGCAGGGAGGGCCGGCGCATCCCCTTCATCTCCGCCCTCACCGCCATCGAAGGCTCGGATGGCGAGATGCGAAGCTACCTGGAGATCGCCGAGTTCCTGCGGCGCGAGGGAATCGGGGTCAGGGAGGAGTTGCGCCAGCTATGGCGGCGGATCGTGTTCAACATGCTGGTCTCCAACACCGACGACCACCTGCGCAACCACGGGTTCCTGCGGGAGCCGGACGGCTGGCGGCTGTCACCGGCGTATGACCTCAACCCCGTGCCGGTCGACGTGAAGCCGCGCGTCCATGCCCTGGCGATCGACGAGGCCGACGGCACGGCATCTCTCGACCTGGCCATGGACGTGGCTCCGATCTTCGGCATGACCGGGCCGGAAGCGCGCACGACCGCCGCGGAGGTGGGCCGGGCGGTCCGAGGCTGGCGAGAGACCGCGGCTCGGCTCGGCATCGCGCCGAACGAGGTAGACCGGATGTCCAGCGCCTTCGACCACGACGACCTGAAGGCGATGGCCTGAAAGGGTGGCCGGCCTGACACGATTCTCGCGGAGCACTATCCTCGTGTCATCCGAGAGGGAATCCGCGATGGAGAGCATCACAATCGCCCTGCCGGAGGACCTGGCCCGCTGGTTGCGCGTCAAGGCGGCCGAGGACGACCGCAGCGTCTCCCGGTGGATCGCCGAGCTGCTCGAGGGGAGGCGCCGCCAGGAAGACGAGTACGAGGCGGCGATGGAGAGATGCCTGGCGATCAAGCCCCGCAAGATCGAATGGCCCGGGGGCCGCAGGCCGAGGCGCGAGGAGCTGTATGACCGGCCCGGTCTTCGTTGACACCTCCGACCCGGCGAAGCAGCAGCGCGCGGAGGGTTGGATCAGCTGCTTGCGCAAGGCCGCGAGGGGCGCCTGAGCTTCCAGGTTCTACAGGAGCTCTACGCAAACCCTCACGCGGGAACCGAGCCTGGGACTCGATCCAGCCGAGGCTCGCCAGATCGTCGAAGCGCTCGCCGTGTGGCAGCCGATCCAGATCGACTTGGCCGTCCTGCGGCGGGCCTGGGTCATCGAGGAGCGCTTCCGCTTCTCCTGGTGGGACGGGCTCATCGTGGCCGCCGCACAGGCGAGCGAGTCTCCCGTTCTGCTGACCGAGGATCTGCAGGACGGGCAGGGGTTCGACGGTGCGCGGGTGGTCGATTCGCGTCGCCGGAGCAGAGCCCGCGGGAGGTCCTGGAGAGAATGTCGTCATGACGGCGAGGGACGTGACGCGCGGGGCCACACCCGCGCACTGAACCAGTGAGGAGATGAGATGAAGGTCTGTCTGGTGGGAGAGGGTGCCCAGGGGGTGACCCACATGGAAGCCCTGGAAAAGATGGAGGACGTGGAGGTGGTCAGCCTGGCCGGCGGCATCGAGGCCGACGCCGAGGCGTTTGCCGGGAAGCACGGGATCCCCCACGTCTCCACCGACTACGAGGAGTGCATCGACCGGCCCGGGGTGGAGGCCGTGGTCATCACCAGCCCCAACCAGGTCCACTGCGAGCAGACCGTGACCGCCCTCGACCGCGGCAGGCATGTCCTCCTCGAGCTGCCTATGGGGCTGTCACTGGCGGAGTCGCAGCGCGTGGTGGAGGCCGAGAAGCGGTCGGGGAAGGTGGCCATGATGTGCCACACCCAGCGCTTCAGCCCCGCCTTCCGCCGCCTCCACGAGATGATCGAGGCCGGCGACCTGCACCTGCACCACATCGTGCAGCACACCTACTTCTTCCGCAGGGTCAACGAGAACCGCTTCGGCCAGCGGCGCATCTGGACCGACGACCTGCTGTGGCACCAGGCCTGCCACATGATCGACATGGTCTACTGGCTCCTCGGCGACCCCCACATGGAAGCCTGGGGGCGCAGCGGCCCGGTCCACGAGAGGCTGGGAGTGCCGATGGACATCTGCATCTCCCTGCGCGCCGCCAACGGCTGCCTGGTGAGCGCCGCCCAGTCCTTCAACAACCACGGTCCGATCCAGGGGGACTGGCGGCTCATCGGCGAGGAGGAGACCTACTTGACCAACGGCCAGGGGCTGTGGGATCACCAGGGCAACGACGTGCCCCTGACGGACGGACCCTCCGGCGTGGACGCCCAGGACGGCGAGTTCTTCGCCGCCATCCGCGAGGGCCGCAAGGCCCTGACCAGCTGCTCCGAGGTGCTGCCGGTGATGGAGATCATCGACCGCGTGCAGAGGGCGATGGACGGCCGCGAGGGGGCGCCGAGCACCGGCATGGTGGAGCGGCGCTGAAGGGGCCGCCGGCCCCGCCTCACACGCGCTTGTCCTCGGGCACCTCCGAGCGGTCCTGGGGGTCGTAGCCGATCGCCCGCCGGCCGTGGTCGAGGTCGTAGAGGGGCCAGTCGCTGTCGGAGACGCCGAAGACGATCTCGAAGCCCACGTCGGGATGGGTGATCGCCTGCTCGAAAAGGCGCACGCAGTCGGCGTGGCCGAGCTGGTGGGGATGCTCCGGGTGGGGACGGTCGCGGTTGAAGTTGCCGATGCGCACGGCGACGAACTCCAGGTCGTGGCGGGCCGTGTACATGTAGCCGAGGCCTTCGGCGAAGACCTTGGTCACCGAGTAGTAGCTCTCGGGCCGCGTGGGCATGTGCACGGTGCGCTGGATCGAGCGCGGGTAGTACGACTGGGGCAGCACGCCGGCGCGGCTGGCGTAGACGACGCGCTTCGCGCCGTGCTGACGGGCCCCCTCGAGGACGTTGTAGGTGCCGATCATGTTCTGCAGGGAGTGCTCCCACTCACCGCCCGGCACGTTGACCAGGTGGATGATCGCATCCATGCCTTCCGCGGCGTCCCTCACCTTCTGCTCGTCGACGATGTCCCCGACGACGTAGTCCTCGATGCCGGGGGTGGGCTCGCGGTCGAAGCCGCGCACCTGGTGACGATCCTTCAGGCCCTCGACCAGGGTCGATCCGATGGCGCCGGCGGAGCCGGTGATCAGTACTCGCATCTGCGTCTCTCTCTCCCTTTGTGTGTTGTCGGTTGGTAGTGGCGGTTGTCAGTCGACGAGCAGCTCGCGCAGGTGGTCCTCGTCGGCCACCGGCTGCCACTCCCCGGACTGGTTCATCATGGCCGCCACGCTCTCCGGGTGCTCGCGCAGAGTGTACAGACGCCGCGGCTCCTCGGCCCACGGCCGCTGCACGAAGGTCCCCCGGAAGGGCGGCTGGAGGTCGATGATTCCGAAGCTGTCGTCGCTCTCGGCGCGGTGAATGGCGGTGACCGCGCCGGCGCGGATCAGGGCCCGGGCGCGCTCGGGATGGAAGTGGATGGCGCTGACGTTGCGCGCCCGGTACTGGTCCTCGGAGCACTCGTCGCCGCGGCCCGGCCTCGTTCCGCGCTTGACCCACACCGTCTCGATGCCTGGCACCAGGGCCTCGGCCTCCTCGGCCAGGGCCTTCTCGCCGGCGGCGTAGATGGTGCGCACGCCGAGCTCGCTGGCGCACATGGCCACCTGCCCGAACTCGCCGATGGCGGTGCCGTTGACCGAGTACTCCAGGGTGCGGTAGGACTGGGTGTGGGTCATGTTGGAGCGGGGGGTGCGCGACCTGGCGTGCTGGCCGACGAAGGCGAGATAGTCGTAGCCGCCCTCCTCCAGGCCGAGGGGGTACAGCTCGGGCCAGCCGCGCATGTACTCGGCGCGGGGGTCGAGGTCCTGCACGTCGACCGCGCTGGGCCCGTGGCCGTCGGCGACCAGCACCTCGTCGGCGCCGGCGGCGAAGAACCCGTCCAGGGCGGCGTTGACCTCCTGGGTCAGGAGCTGGCGGGCCAAGTCGTACCAGTACTGCCCCGGGCGGGTCCAGTCGAGGGAGTTCTGCACGCCCGCCACGCCTTCGAGATCGGTCATCAGGTAGATTCGCATGCCCTCCGCCTTGCTCCGGTTCGATGCCCCAAGTTAACCTCTGCGCCCTCGCCGAGTCACCCCGCCAAGGAGCTCCGAAAGATGCCCGGTTCCTCCGTTCCAGCCGATGCCCAGGCCTTCTTCGCCGCCGTGACTGCCCGCGATCACCAGGCGGTCCGCGGCTGCCTGGAGGCCGATCCGGCCCTGGCCTCCGCCACCGACGAGAGCAGCTTCGACGCCCCCGCCGTCATCCTCGCCGCCGGCCGCGGGGACCGCGACATGATCGACCTGCTGCTCTCCTTCGGCGCCGACATCGATCAGAAGAGCGGCTGGTGGGCGGGGGGCTTCACGGCCCTGAACTCGGGGCACCCCCGCGATCTGCACCGCGACGGTCTCGCCGACTTCCTCATCGACCGCGGAGCCACCGTCGACGCCCACTCGGCCGCCGGCCTGGGGCGTCTCGAGCGCCTGCGGGAGCTGGTCGCCGCCGATCCCGCCGTGGTCCACGAGCCGGGCGGTGACGGGCTGCGGCCCCTGCACTACGCCGCCTCGCCGGAGATCGCCGCCTTCCTCCTCGACCACGGCGCCGAGGTCGATGCCCGCGACGTAGACCACCACGGCACGCCGGCCCAGTGGAACGTCCTGGCCCGGCCGGAGGTGGCGCGCTTCCTCGTCGGCCGCGGCGCCGCGGCCGACCTCTTCCTGCACGTCCCCCTCGGCGATGCCGCGGCGGTGAGTGCCGCCATCGACGCGGATCCGGCGTCCCTGGAGGCCCTCTCGGAGCACGGTTCCGCCCCCGGCGGGCACGTCCACGAGTACACCGTGGCAGGCCGCACGGGCGCCACGCCGCTCATGGTCGCCTCCCGCTGGGGAGGGCCGGAGATGGTGGATCTGCTGCTGACCCTGGGAGCCCGGGTCGAGGCCGCGCCCCGGGGGGTGACCGCCCTGCACTACGCGGCCTGGGGAGGGCGGGTGGACAACGCCCGTCGCCTGGTGGAGGCCGGAGCTCCCCTGTCGCCCAAGGACGAGGAGTACGGCGCCAGCCCGCTGGGATGGGCCGGGCACTTCGGGAACCGGGAGGTCGCCGAGTACCTGACCGGAGCCGGCGCCGAGTAGACGTCCCGCCTCATCCCCGGCCGATGTAGGGCATGGTCGTGGCCATGACGGTGATGAACTGCACGTTGGCGTCCAGCGGCAGGCCGGCCATGTAGACGATCGCCCGGGCCACGTTGTCCACGTGCATGCGGGGCTCGACCATGTCCTGGCCGTGGGCCTGGGGCAGCCCGCTCTGCATGCGCTCGGTCATGTGGGTGGCGGCGTTGCCGATGTCGATCTGGCCGCAGGCGATGCCGTACTTGCGGCCGTCGAGGGAGGTGGAGCGGGTGAGGCCGGTGAGGGCGTGCTTGGTGGCCGTGTAGGGAGCGGAGTTCGGCCGCGGCACGTGGGCCGAGACCGAGCCGTTGTTGATGATGCGGCCGCCGCGGGGATCCTGGTCCTTCATGATGCGGAAGGCCTCCTGGGTGCACACGAAGACCCCCGTGAGGTTGACGTCGACCACCCCCGTCCACTGCTCGTAGCTCAGCTCCTCCAGCGGGACGGCGGGGGCCCCGATGCCGGCGTTGTTGAAGAGCAGGTCGAGGCGGCCGAAGGCCTCCCTGGCGCGGGCGAAGAGATCCCGGATCGAGGCGGGGTCGCTCACGTCCGTGGGCACGGCGAGGGCCTCGCCGGCGGCTTCGGCGGCGGTCTCCTCCAGCAGCTCGGCCCGGCGGCCCGCCAGGACCACCGCGAACCCTTCCTCCGCCAGGGCGAGGGCCGACGCCCTGCCGATGCCGGAGCCGCCCCCCGTGATCAGTGCCACCTTCCCGGCCATCGCTGATTCCTTTCTGAGTAGGGTGTGCAACAGGCCGGGGCCGAACTAGTGCCGCCGGGGACACCCGTGTCAACGCGCCGCCGTTCCGCGTCGGCGGCTCAGCAGACGCGGTGCGGTCCCTCGCGGGCAGTCCAGGGTCGGCAGCGGTGATCGGACCGGTGCAGGAGGTGCGGGCATCCCGCGCTGGCGGCGCGGCGCAGCCGGGCACTGGGCGCCTGCGGCGCGGGAGAGCGCCTCCGCCCATGGGCGTGTCAGGAGGTACGCCGCAGCCGCTCGCGGTCGATCCACACCCGCAGCACGTGATCGGACCGGCTCAGCAGGTCGAGGTATCCCGCCTGGGCCGCGCGCCTCAGGCGGGCGCTGTTCGGTCTGCGGTTGGGGAGGGCGTTGTACTTGCCCCGGGCCTGGGTCACCGCCCGCTGGTGCAGGTCGACGGCCACGGTGAGCACGTTCTCCCGCTCGTCGGCGCCGTCGCGCCGGGCGCAGATCGACCAGATCGAGGTCTCGCCGTCGGCGCACTGGTCGGAGTAGGAGACGACACAGTGGTTCAGGGCCGTGCCCTCGGCGGCCAGCTCCCAGCTCGAGACCAGCTCCTGCACGGTCCAGCGGACCTTGCCCAGCTCCTCGGTCTCGTCCTCCAGCTCGAAGGGCCGGATGCCGCTCGCCTGCCAGGTCTGGAACTGGACGTAGCTCTGCCGGTTGAGGTCGCCGTGCCAGGCCTCGACCTGGCGCAGCAGCTTGGTGGCGCTGCGCCCTTTCATCGTGAACCCGGGCTGCGGCGGGGGGCCTTCCTCCACGCCGCCCCCTTCGCCCACGGTCCGGCGCGGCGCGTACTTCATGTTGTGGACATAGTCGACGACGGGACCGGCCCAACTCGGGTCCATCATGGCGTTGTTCACCAGGAACAGCACCACGGAGCTCCAGAACTCGTCGTCCTCGAAGCGGCGGCCGAGGCGCGTGCGCAGGATCGCCCGGGCCAGCCGGTCGTCGCCTCCCATGCCGATCACCTGGGCCCACCGCATGTTCTGCATCAAGGCGCCGTTGCTCGGCGCCTGCAGGAAGAGGTGGGCCATCCGCTTCGTCAGGCGGATCGGCGTGTCGGCCCGGCGGATGCTGCCGCCCTGGGCGACGGTGATCCACCAGCCCTGCTGCCGCCGGCCGACATCCGGGTCGACCTCGAACCAGGCCGAGTCCATGAACCGCGGCACCTCGTAGCGGGCCAGCAGGTGGCGCGCCAGGGAGCGGAAGAGCGGGCCGTGGTTCGAGGGGCAGTGACGGGGCTCGGGCTCCCACGTCCCGGGGGGACGAAGCCACTCGGAGTGTCGCGAGGCGAGCATCACCAGCCCCCACCCCAGCCTCGGGTGGCGCCCGGAACGGCTGATCAGGCGCCGGTGCAGGACGTCGGCGTAGCAGTCGTACTGGAGCAGGAGGTCCCGCAGCGCCCGCAGCGCCCCGGCGTCGAGGTCGATCCCCGCCGCCGAGACCGGCGCTCCAAGGCGCCTGGCCCCCTCGACCTGGAGGCGCGGCGTCACCAGTTGCTCGATGATCTGCCGGCGCCGCTCGGTCTGGTGGGGCGCCCTCGGCCGCAGGCGCGCCGCTTCCCGCTCCCGGGCGCGCTCGGCGCGGTCCTTGCGCAGGCCGCTGCCGAACCCCGAGCGGTGACACCAGAGCCGGTAGTTCAGCAGCCCCTCGAACCCGAGGGCGCGGGCGTGCTCCTCGATGGGAGGCAGTTCTGCGTCCCGGGACAGCGCCGCCTCGCGGGGGGGCGCCGGCACAGCTCTGGCAGTCGCCGTCATGACCCCTCCTCGGCCTCGATCTCCCGGCGCAGGGCCTGCACTTCCTCCTCGGCGGCCAGGTCCGGGAACATCTGCTCCATCCGCTCCACGAACTCCCTCTTCAGCGCGCTCCGGGCCGGTCCCACCTCGTCGTGACGCAGGAAACCGAGGGCCGCGCGCAGGTGCCGCCGGGCGGCGTCCAGTTGGCCCCCCTGGGCCCGCAGGCCGGCGAGCCAGGCGTGGTTCTGGCACTGACGCACCGGCAGGTTGTCCACCGTGCGCCAGAAGCTCCAGTAGACCTCCCCCATCAGCTGGCGCGACCTGGCCTGGAGGGCCGCCATCGCCTCGGGCGTGGTCAGCTCCACCGCGCGCTCGAAGTGGCCCATCGCCGCCGGCCGGTCGCCGCCCATGGCCGCGGCCACCCCCATCTCCGAGTGCAGCACGCAGGCCAGCCAGGGGAACTCCGGCTCCAGGGCCCGGTAGTGCTCCATGGCCTCCGCGGCGAGACCGCTCGCTAGGTGGCGGCGCCCCAGCTCGAGCCGCGCCACGGGCTCGAAAGGGCCGCCGCGGGCAGCGGCCAGGATCTCCTCGTGCTCGCGGACCACCTCCTCGACCGGCGCCATGGCGGAACGCAGCGCCGCCCGCCGCAGACGGGCCAGGGTGTTCCCGGGCTCGAGCTCCACCACCTCGTCGAGCAGGGCCAGGGCGCGGTCGTACGCGGCGCGGTCCTCGGCCAGATCCTCGGGGGTGCGCGTGAAGGTATGGGCCTCGGCCAGCAGCATCGACACCAGGCCGTCCCGGGGCGCGAGGTCGCGGGCCCTCGCCAGGACCGGCACCGCGGCCCCGTAGCGCACCTCGTGGAACAGTTCCCGGGTGCGGTGCAGCAACTCCGCCACGCCGTCGCCGAACTCCTCGCCGGGCGCCCCGGCCCGAATCGTCTCCGCCAGCATCTCCTCCACCTCCTTCTGCATCTGCAGGCGCGCGCGCCGCAGCCGCTGGCGCACGGCGGCCTGGGTCAGGCCCAGCTGGGCCGCCATCCGCGGCGTCGGCAGGCCTTCCATGTAGTGCAGCACCAGCACCTCGCGGCTCCTCTCCGGCAGCCGGCCCAGGGCCGCCCGCACCATCCGGCGCCGCTCGGCGCGCTCCAGCTCCTGCGCCGGTGAGCCCGAGCCGTCGGGGATCTCGTCCATCCGGATCTCCTCCCTGACCGGCCGCCGCCGCCGGCGCTCGAGCCAGGTACGGCCCCGGTTGCGGGCGATGGCGCGA
The DNA here is from genome assembly GCA_964291625.2 of Candidatus Latescibacterota bacterium. Classification (GTDB taxonomy): domain Bacteria; phylum Latescibacterota; class UBA2968; order UBA8231; family UBA8231; genus UBA8231. The sequence goes on from OZ220089.1 coordinate 4,115,198, forward strand.
AGCCAGGCCCCGAAGGAGGCGGCCTCGTCGAGACGGTCGAGCCCGTACCAGGCCCTCAGGAAGACCTCCTGGGCCAGGTCGTGGGCGGCGTCGAGGTCGCCCGTGACCGCTGCCGCCGTGGCGAAGACCGCTCCCTTGTAGCGTTCCACAAGGCGGCCGAAGGCGAGATCGTCCCCGCCCCGCGCCGCCTCGATCCAGGCCGTCTCCTCGTCGATCTCCGTCATCCGGGCTCCGTCTCTCATGACCCCTCCAGCGGGGGTTGCGTGACATCCCGCCGGCCCGCGGGCGCCCTTGCCCGAGCCGGAACAGCGGCCTTTGGTTGTTTCCCATGGATGCCCCGATCCGCGTCGGCCTCATCCGCTGCGACACCCACGGCGCCTACTACGCCGGGCTCTTCGCCGACCACGACCCCCTGCGCCTGCAGCGGCCCTTGCCGCCGGGCGATTCCGGCCGCCACTCGTGGCAGACCGGCGGCGCCCACTTCTACTTCTACACCAACTACGCCAACCCGGCCCTGATGACGGTGGAGCGGGTCGACGGCTTCTCCCTGGCCCGGGTGTGGGACGAGGACCGCGACGTGGCCGAGTGCCTGGCCGCGGTCTGCCATGGCAGCCCCCGTGTCTGCGACAGCCCGGAGGAGGTCAGCGACGAGGTGGACCTCGTCTTCGTGGCCGACTGCAACGGCGACGGCAGCGACCACCTGGCCCTGGCCCGCCCCGGGCTGCAGAAGGGGGTGCCCACCTTCGTCGACAAGCCTCTGGCCTTCAGCACCGAGGACGCGATGCAGATCGTGCAGCTGGCCGAGGGCCACGCCGCGCCCCTGTCCTCGATCTCGATCCTGCGCGTGCTGCCGGTGGCGGCGCGGTTCCGGGGCCGCCTGGCGGAGGTGGGGCCGCTGCAGTTCGGCACGATCCAGGGGGGCGGCACGACCTTGGCGGGGCACATCCACGCCGTCAGCCTCGCCCAGCTCCTCTTCGGCGGCGGCGTCAAGGTGGTGCGCTGCATGGGCGAGACCGAGCTGCACACCTTCCACCTCGACTACGGGGACCGCCCGGACCGCCCCGCCCGGGGGGTCACGGTGAGCTGCGACGTGGGCACCCCCTGGCACTGCGCCTTCCACGCCAGCGCCTACGGCCCCGGCGGCGCCGTGCACTCGCCGCCCATGAGCGACTTCGACTTTCCCTTCGGCGCCGCCGACATCCTGCGAAAGGTGCGCGGGATGGTGAACGCCAACGCCTCGCCGCCGATCCTGCGCGACGCCGTGGAGGCCGTGGCCATCGCCGAGACGGCGCGGCGGGCCCAGGCCAGCGGCGCCGCCGAGGCGGTCCCGGAGCTGCCGCCCTTATGACCCTGAAAGCCTGCCACCACCACGGCTTCACCGTCTCCAGCCTGGAGCGCTCGATCCCCTTCTACCGGGATCTGTTGGGGCTGGAGGTGCTGCGCGTCTCCGAGCGCCGCAACCTGCCCTCGTACGACCGCATGATCGGCTACGACGACATCGCCATCGACGTCGCCCTCCTGCGCCACCCGGTGAACGAGTTCCTCCTGGAGCTCTTCGAGTACGTCAACCCCCCGGGGCAGGTGCGGCCCCTGGCCAACCCCTTCGTCGGTTCCTCCCACGTGGCCTTCGAGGTCGAGGGCATCGACGCCCTGTACGACGCCCTGATCGCCGCGGGGTACACCACCACCAGCCCCCCCGTCGACGTCGAGCGCGGCGGCTACGTGGTGGCCCGCGCCTTCTACGCCCTCGACCCCGACGGCATCACCGTGGAGCTCTTCGAGGAGTACGAGGACCTGGTGCGCCGGTGAGCGCTCCCCTGGCCCTGGTGACCGGCGCCGCCGGCGGCATCGGCCGGGCCACGGTGACGCGCCTCCTCGGCGACGGCCTGCGCGTCATCGCCCTCGACCTGGATGCGGAAGGCCTGTCCCGGCTGGCCGCGGAGGAGGAGGCGGGAGGCGGACTGGCGACCTGCGAGTTCGACCTCACCGACATCGCCGGGACCGGCGATCAGCTGCGCGGCCTGGTGGAGCGCCACGGTCCCGTGACCCGTCTGGTCCTCAACGCCGGCGTCTGGCCCGGCGGCCCCATCGTCGACATGAGCGACGAGGTCTGGGACCTCAACCTGGCGGTCAACGTCACCTCGCCCTTCGCCTTCCTGCGGGCCCTGGCGCCGGTCATGGCCGGGGCCGGCGGCGGCGCCGTGGTCTGCGTCGCCAGCCGCAACGCCTATCGCTCGAGCACCAACAACGCCGCCTACGACGCCTCGAAGGCGGCCCTCGTGGGCCTGATGCGCACCGCCGCCGGGGAGTTCGCCCGCCACCGCATCCGCGTCAACGCCGTCTCTCCGGGGGTGGTCTCGACGCCGGCCACCCCCGAGGTGGAGGAGCCCCTGTTCAAGGCCGCCTACCTCAAGCAGATTCCCCTCGACCGTTACGGCACCGCCGGGGACATCGCCGCCGTCATCGCCTTCCTGCTCTCCGACGACGCCGGCTTCCTCACCGGGCAGGACGTGATCGTCGACGGCGGCCAGATCGCCTGCCAGGACAACGGACGCTTCATGGAGATCCCCGGCCTGCGGGGATGACAGGAGGCTCGACGTGCACGAAGAGATCCGATCCCTCCTCGACTTCAGCGGCCGGGTGGTGCTGGTCACCGGCGCCGGCCGCGGCATCGGCCGCGCCATGGCCGTGACCTTCGCCCGCGCCGGGGCCCGCGTGGCCCTGGCGGCGCGCAGCGCCGATCAGCTGCAGGAGGTGGCCGCCGAGATCGGCCCCGAGGCCGCCCTGGTGCTGCCCACCGACGTGGGCGTCGAGGCCCAGGTGCGGGCCGCCGTGGAGCGCATCGTCGACACCTGGGGGCGCCTGGACGTGCTCGTCAACAACGCCGGCCTCATCCAGTTCGCGCCGCTGGAGCAGATCGAGCCGGAGGCCTGGGACCGGGTGATCGCCGCCAACCTCACCGGACCCTACCTGTGCTGCCGGGCCGCGGCGCCGGTCATGAGGCGCCAGGGCGGGGGCCGGATCGTCAACATCACCTCGGTGAGCGCCCAGACGGGAGGCGTCAGCGGCGGCGTCAACTACACCGCCTCCAAGGGCGGTCTCGAGACGATGACCAAGACCCTGGCGCGCGACCTGGCGCCGGCGGGGATCACCGTCAACTCCATCTCGCCCGGCCAGATCGACGCCGACCCGGCCCTGCTCACCGACGAGCAGCGGGCCCACGTGACCGGGCTGATCCCCCTCGGGCGGCTCGGCGAGCCGGTGGAGATCGCTCACGCGGCGCTGTTCCTCGCCTCGCCCATGGCCGCCTACATCACCGGCGCCACCCTCGACGTCAACGGCGGCATCCTCAAGCGCTAGCGGTCCCCCGGGGCCCGGTTCAGTAGAGGCTGTCGGGCGTCGTCAGCGGACACCACCGCGACGTGAAGAGGTGGTCCATGAGGCGCGCCCCGGCCTCCGGCGAGACCGGCGCCAGCCGACGCAGGCCGTCGGCGGCGTAGAAGCGGTTGTAGCGGTTCTCGTCTCCCAGCATCTCCACCAGACCCGGCACCGTCTCGGACGCCGGCGCAGGAGCGTGGCGCAGGGCGATCGCCGCGTTGCGGCGAACCCGGTAGTCCTCGTCTCGGAGGCAGCGGGAGGCCGCCTCCCACGAGTCGTCGCCCGCATCGGGGAGCCGGCCAAGGGCCTCCAGGGCGTTGCGCCGCACCCACCAGTGCTCGTCGGCGGTGGCCGCGCACAGGGCGGCCTCGTGGGGGGCCGCGCCCGGTCCCATGTTGCCCAGGGCCCCCGCCGCCGAGGCCCGCACCAGCCAGTGATCGTCGCCCAGCAGGCCGGCCGCGGCCTCGGCGCCCCCGGGGGTCACGGCCAGGGCGTGGGCGGCGGCGGGCGCCGTGGGGTTGGTGCCGTGGGCGTTGTCGGCGGTCTTCGCCGTGGCCAGCTCCCCGGAGGAGGCGGCCTCGCGGCGCAGGCTGCCGGCGAGCAGGCCGGGGCCCTCCCCGGCGCCGGCCAGGGCGTAGGCGGCGTTCAGGCGAACGGGCTCGGCCTCGTCCTCCAGGGCCCGCGCCAGGGCGGGCACCGCGTCCGCCGCGGCCCCCGAGAGGGCGATGCGGTCCGCGGCCCGGGCGCGCTCCGCGGGGGAGCCGGAACCGAGCTGGTCGACCCAGTCCCCGATCGGTTCCTCCGATCCGGCCGCGGAACCGTTGCCGGACCCGGAGAGCCAGCGCCACACGTCGGAGCAGACGGCGGCGCTCTCCTCCCATGACAGCCGGCCGTCGGTGGTCCCGGAGGCGGCCGGCTCGACGGTGCGCGCGAACTGGAACTTGAGCATGTAGCGCTTGCGGCCGCTGCGGTTGGCGATCGCCCGGTGCCAGCTGTCGAAGTGGACGATCGCCACCGTGCCCGCCTCGCCCAGCAGCGGTTCCTCCCTCTCCGTCGCCTTCCGCGGGTCGGGGTCGGAGATCGTGCGGAACCACTGCTGGCCCGGCATGACCCCCGTGGGCCCCATGTCGGCGGTCACATCCTGGGGGTAGTAGAAGCCGAGGACCCAGCGGAAGCGGGGGTGGCGCAGGTTGTGATCGAAGACGTAGCAGTCCTTGTGCCACGACTGCCCCGGCGAGCCGGGGGGGTTCAGGTGGCAGTGGCGGTGGGGGTTCATCACGTACCCGGGGCCGAGGAGGCTCTCCAAGGCGCCGGCCACGGCCGGGTCGTCGAAGACCCGCCGGATCTCCGGCAGCCGCGGCAGCAGGTTGTTGCCCGGGTTGCCCTCCTTCTCGAAGAGCTCGTCGATGCTGCTGTAGAGGTCGGAGTGGAAATCGGCGGGCAGGGTGGTGCGCACCGTCAGGCAGCCGTCGGCAACGAAGCGGGCGCGGGCGTCGTCGTCGAGGGAGTGTGGGTGGCGGTTCATCGCTTCCGTCCTGGCTTGTTCCGGTTTGGGGGATTGGTGCCGGGGAGGGGACTCGAACCCCTACAGGCCTGTGGCCTAGCGGATTTTAAGTCCGCTGCGTCTACCCGTTCCGCCACCCCGGCCGTCCACATGGAAAGGTAGAAACAAAAAAAGGGCCTCACCCGCCGGATGCGGACGAGGCCGTTGGAGGTCTGGAGGCGGCGCCCGGAATCGAACCGGGGATATGGGCTTTGCAGGCCCTTGCCTTACCACTTGGCCACGCCGCCGGAATGCGGGCCGGCAGAACCTACCGGGCAGGCAAGTCCCTGTCAACGCGGCACTTGCGGTCCCTATATTCAGCGCATGTCCACATCAGCCACCGCTCCGGGGCCCCGCCCTTCGGCGCCATGACCGACGCCGCTCTCACCGTCGCCGTCCAGGGGGAGCTGGGCAGCAACAGCGAGCTGGCCGCCCGGGAGTACTTCGACGGACGTGACGTCGACGTCCTTCCCTGCCGCACCTTCGCCGATCTGTTCTCCGCTCTGGACCGCGGAGGCGCCGAGGCCGCCCTGGCCCCGGTCGAGAACTCGCTGGCCGGCAGCATCCACGAGGTCTGGGACCTGCTCCGCGAGCGGCCCCTGCCGGTGTGCGGCGAGATCCGCCTGCGCATCGGCCACCACCTGATCGCCCCCGCCGGGACCCGTCTCGAGGACCTGCGCCGCATCCGTTCCCACCCGCAGGCGCTGGCCCAGTGCCGCGAGTTCCTCGACGGTCTTCAGGGCGTCCAGGTCGAGCCGGTGTACGATACGGCCGGCGCGGTCATGATGGTCAAGGCTGAGGGGCGGTCCGACGAGGCGGCCATCGCCACCGCCCAGGCGGCGGAGGACAACGGCATGCAGGTCCTGGTCGCCGATCTGGCGGGGGTCCACAACTTCACCCGCTTCCTGGTCCTGGGCGAGGGTACCGGATCCGGCGGCTCCCCGAAGACGACGGTGGTCCTCGAGATGGACCACACCGCCGCGGGCCTGCCCGCCGTCCTCGGCCAGCTGACCCGTGCGGGGCTGGAGGTCCTGAAGGTGGAAACCCGCAAGCGGGCGGGCCGTCCCTGGGGCTATCTGGTGTATCTCGACTTCGCCGGCGACGCCGGCACCGAGCCGGCCGCCGGGGCGCTGGCGGAGTTGGCCGGCCTCGTCGACAGCCTCCACCTGGTGGGCACCTATCCGGCGGGCATTGCCGCCGAGCCGCGCCTGTACCCGCGCTGAGTCCCTCGGTTCGCGCTTCAGTCCTCCTGAAGGCGCCGAACCTCCGGCGAGGTCTGATCGATCCTCCAGACGCCGGGTTGCCCGTCGCCGTCGATGTCGGCGCGCACGACGACGGAGAAGGATTCCCGGTCCACGTGACCGGCCTCGACCTCGTAGATCCGCATCCAGGTCAGGTAGGGAGCGTACGCCGGATCCTGGGGGTGGAAGAAGCGCCCGTGTCGCCGCAGGTGGTCGATCTCCATCTCGTGGAGCTGTTGCAGACCCGCCTCCAGCTGGATGGTCAGTCTCTCGGTCACCGTCAGCCGCGAGAACCGCACGATGCCGATACCGGCCAGGAGGGCCAGGAGGAGCCCCAGCTCCAGCCAGGGCCACCACCGCCGCCGCGGGGCAGGGGAGTCGAACTCGTTCACGGTGACGGGACTTCCTCAGGCACCCGGACCCGGAGACTCTGGCCGCGCTCGACGGTCACCTCGCCGCCGAGGGCGACCGGCTCGGCCGGCGTGTAGGGGTCGAGGCGGCCGAGGCCGTGCTCCCCGTCTCCGTCGCGGTCGGCGAAGGCGGACAGCCGGTATCTGCCGGGGGCGACCCCGGGGAAGGCGAAGAGACCCGCCGAGTCGGCGGCGGCGGTCAGCGCGGGGCCTCCCGGCTGGTGGAGCCGCACTCGCACCGGTCCCTTCGCCGCCGCCCAGGCGGCCTTCCCCTCCACCGTCGCCCGGTCGGAGGCCGCGAGCAGCTCGAAGTCGAAAACGGCCGTCGAGTCCCGCGGGGCGTTGCCGGCCCGGTCGCGGAGGCCGTCGAGCCGCACCTCCAGGCGATGGGAGCCGGGCTCCAGGGGTGGCTCGGGGGTGAAGGCCAGGGACAGGGGATCCGACCAACGCCAGCGGCCGGCGGGAGGGGGAGAGGTGGAGTCCCTCGCGGCCCAGTCCTCGCCGCCGGGAACGGCGGAGGGGTCCATCGCCTCGGAGAAGGTGAGCACCAGGGGGTCCGCCTCGGCGGCCAGGCCCCGCGGGCCGGGTTCGACGACCTCCGGTGGCCGTCGGTCCTCGCGGTCCGTCCCGCGCACCGGCTCTCGCGGAACCTCCACGTTGCGGCCGGCCAGGAGCACGCTGACGCGGTAGCTCCGGCCCGGCTCCTGCTCGGCGGTGACCACGTGGACCCTCCTGGAATCCGTGGGCAGGGCGTAGATCTCCTCCACGGGAAGGGTCTCGATCTCCACCAGCAGGTCGGCGGCCTCCACACCTCTCTCGAAGGCCAGCAGGATTCGCCGCCGGTCGACGGCGCTGATCCGCTGCACGCGGTTGCCGGGCTTTCTGGGCGCCAGCACGAGCACGCCGGCGTCGGCCTCTCCATCGGTGGACGCGGCGATGTCGCCGTGGGCGAGACCCAGTGGCTCTCCCGGGTCCGGCCGCTGGTTCCGGTTGCCGTCGACGAAGGCGACCGTGCGGTAGCGGCCGGCGGCGAGCCGGTCGAACCGGAAGCCGCCGTCGTTCCCGCTCTGGGTGACGTAGGAAGGCGGGTCGACGCCGGTGCGGCCGTCGAAGCGGGCCATGTCGTAGGCCCAGACGAAGGCGCCCCTCCGGGGCTCGAGGTCCGCTGACAGCAGGTGCCCGGAGAGGCTTCCGGCGTCGAGCCGGCCGCCGGTGGCGAAGGCGAGCTGGAAGGACTGCTCGAGGCGGTTGCCGCGCAGGTCCCGAGCGTCGGTGCCGATGGTGACGACGTAGGTCCGCTCCTCGGCCAGCCCCGAGGGCACCGTGATCTCCAGGCGGCGGCCCCTCCATCTGGGGCGGAAGTCGACCCGGGGAGCCAGGAAGACCGCCTCCTCCGTCCGCTCGCGATCCATGGCCTCACTGAAGTCGATGGTCACCCTCCGTCGGGGGTCGACGCCGGTGGCGTCGGCGGCGGGCTGGTGGGCCACGACGACGGGAGCGGTCTCGTCCACCGGCCCCCCCGTGGGCCGGCCCTGCTTGGCGCAGCCGAGGGCCGCGGCGAAAGCGGCGGCGCAGAGCAGGCGCGGCATGGGGACCGCTAGGCCCGGGGGTGGGCCTGCCGGTAGCGGGCCGTGAGCTCGGAGATGTCCCGGCCGTGGTCCGGGTCGGAGGCCGCGGCTCGGCGGTCCAGGAGGGTGGAGACGAGCCCCGGGTCGGCCCCCGCCTCCAACAGGTGCCGGGCGCAGGCGGCTCGCAGCTGGCCTGTGCCCCGGTGGCGGCGGGGAGGTCCCGCGGCAGGGGGCCCCGGCGGCGCCCCGAGGTGGCGCAGGTAGCGGTCGACGATGCGCTGGATCGAGCGCGGGTGCAGCCTGCGGCCCCGGGCACTGACGAAGAGCGCGCCGGCGTCGACGGAGGAGATCTCGCGGGCCAGGAGCACCTCCGCGCGGCGCAGCAGGTACGCCTGCAGCGCCTCCGCCGCCTGGGGGCCCAGGGGTACGGCGCGAGGGGTGGCGCCGGTGATGCGCAGCCGGCCATCGGCCAGGCCGAGGTGGCTCAGGTTCAGGTTCACCGCTTCCGAGAGACGCAGCCCGCCGCCGTAGACCAGCTCCAGCAGGGCCCGGTTCCGGGCGCCGGTGAAGGACCCGCGCTCGGGAAGGGCCAGCAGGGCGCGCATCTCCTCGGGGGTGGGGGGGGCCGCATCGGCGGACGGGGCGGGCGGCCGGACCCCCGCGGAGGGGTCGCAAGGGCATACCCCCTGGGATCGCAGGAACTGGAACAGACGGCGCACGGCGGCGAGTTTGCGGGCCACGGTTCGCGGCGACCGTCCCGCGTCGGTCAGATGCCCGGCGAAGGCGGCCACCGCCTCGGTGGGGACGCTGGCCACGGTGGGCGCGGTGACCCGGGTGTGCAGGAAGCGGGCGAACTGGTCGAGGTCGACGCCGTAGGCGCGCCGGGTCCCGGGGCTGAGGGGGGACCGGCCGAAGGGGCCGGCCTCGGCCAGGGAGGCGAGGAAGAGCTCGACACCCGTCTCGACGGCGGTATGCGGGCTCAGGGTCGGGGGGTTCACGGGCCAGCGGCGGGGACTCCGCCCTGGATCAGGCGGCCTGGGTGTTCTCGAAGCGGCTGTCGCAGACTTTGCAGTGGAGGGAGGGCGGACCGGTGCGGCTGGCCTTCTCGTAGAGCAGGGGCGCCTCGCACTGCGGGCAGGGGCCGTCCACCGGCTTGTCCCAACTGGCGAACTTGCACTTCGGGTAGCGGTCGCAGCCGAAGAACACTTTGCCCTTGCGCGACTGCTTCTCCACCATGTCTCCCTCCCCGCAGTCCGGGCAGGAGATGCCCAGGGAAAAGGGCTTGACGTTGTGGCAGTCGGGATACCCGGAGCAGGCGAGGAACCGGCCGTAGCGCCCCGTCTTCACGACCATGGGCTTCGAGCACTGGTCGCAGACCTCGTCGGTCTCCGCCTGCTCGCGCTGCTCTTCCAGGGGCTTCGTATTCTTGCACTGCGGGTAACCCGGGCAGGCGAGGAAGCGGCCGTTCCGGCCCCACTTGACGACCATGTTGCGTCCGCACTCCTGGCAGAGGATGTCGGTCTCTTCCTGGAGGGACTGTTTCAGCTCTCTGCGGCGCGCGTTGGCCTCCTCGAGAGATCCCTTCCACGAGCCGTAGAACTGGCGCACCGATGCGACCCAGTCCTCCCGGCCGTCCTCGATGCGGTCGAGCTCGTCTTCCATCCGCGCCGTGAAGGCCACGTCGAAGATGTTGGGGAAGGTGGCCACGAGGAGCTTGTTGACCGTCTGGCCGCGCTCGGTGGCCTCGAAGTAGCGGTTGTCCATCTTCTCCACGTACTCCCGGTCCTGCAGGGTGGAGATGATCTGGGCGTAGGTGCTCGGCCGTCCGATGCCCTTGGCCTCCAGCTCCTTCACCAGCGACGCCTCGGAGTAGCGCGGCGGCGGCTTGGTGAAGTGCTGCTCGGGCAGCAGCTTCTTCAGGGTGAGGGTCTCGCCCTCGGTCAAGTCGGCGGGCACCTGGGTGCTCTCCTCCTCGTCCTCGTCCTCTTTGCTCTCGGTGTAGAGGACGGTGAACCCGGGGAACTTCACCTGCGACCCCGTGGCCCGCAGCAGGTAGTCGCCGGCTGCGATGTCGACGCTGATGATGTTCATCACCTGGGGCTCCATCTGGGAGGCGAGGAAGCGCTTCCAGATCAGCTCGTAGAGCCGCCATTGATCGGGGGACAGGCGAGACTTCATCTCCTCCGGAGAGCGTTCCACCGAGGTGGGGCGGATCGCCTCGTGAGCGTCCTGGGCGCCGCGGCGGGTCTTGTAGACATTCGGCTTTGCGGGCACGTACTCCTTGCCGAAGCGCCTGCCGATATCGGCGCGCACCTCCTCGATCGCCCCGTCGGCGACGCGCACCGAGTCGGTGCGCATGTAGGTGATGAGCCCCACCGTCTCGCCCACGAGCTCGATGCCTTCGTAGAGCTGCTGGGCCACCGCCATGGTGCGCTTCACCGAGAACCTCAGCTTGCGGGCCGCCTCCTGCTGCAGGGTGCTGGTGATGAAGGGGGGCGCCGCCCGGCGCCGCTGCTCGCGGTGCTTGATCGACTTGACGGTGAAGGTCGATTCCCGCAGGGCGGCGGTAATGCGGTCGGTCGCCGTCTGGTCGGGGATCTCGAGCTTCTTCCCCTTGTACTGCAGCAGGCGCGACTTGAAGGCGACCTCGCCGTCGTCGGTGGCGTGGCCGAGGAGGGCGTCGATGGACCAGTACTCCTGGGGCTCGAAGGAGGCGATCTCGGCATCGCGCTCGCAGATCAGGCGCAGGGCGACGGACTGCACCCGCCCGGCGGACAGCCCGGCGTGGATGACCTTCCACAGGAGGGGGCTGATCTCGTAGCCTACGAGCCGGTCGAGGACGCGCCGGGCCTGCTGGGCGTTGACCTTGCACAGGTCGAGGACGCCGGACCTGTTGATCGACTCGCGCACCGCCTTGGGCGTGATCTCGTTGAAGAGAATCCGCTTGACCTCGCCGTCCTTGGCCGCGATTGCCTGGGCCACGTGCCAGGCGATCGCCTCGCCCTCGCGGTCGGGGTCCGTCGCCAGGTAGATCGTGTCCGCCCTCTGCGCCGCGCGCCGGAGGTCGGTGAGGATCTTTCCCTTCCCGCGGATGGTCACGTAGCGGGGCAGGAAGTCCTTGTCCACGTCGACGCCGAGCTCCTTCGGCGGCAGGTCGCGGACGTGTCCCATGCACGACTTCACGATGAAGTCGCGGCCGAGGATCTTGTTGATGGTCGTCGCCTTGGCCGGCGACTCCACGACGACGAGTGACTTACCCATGGCCGGTTGTGAGATCCGCTTCGTTCGGAGGTTCGGATGAAAAAGGACGCGGCCCTGAGAGGCGGAGCCAGATGCGCCCCGCCCAGGGCCGCCGGTCTCGCAAGATAACCAGGGGCCGGGTGATCCGCAACGAAGGCCGAAGCCGTCCTCGGCGACGGGACTTGCCCGCGGCTGAGGCGGTTCCGGGCGTATTCCTTGACGAGATGGGGTCTCTCCCCGTGTTTGGTAACGCCTCGAGAATCACCCCCTTCAAACCGCCGGACGAGGGCGCTTGCATCGCCGCAGCCCCAGCGAAATCGACGGGATCCGCGCGGCCTGCGCCGTCGTTCACCAGGTGCAGTCGGCTGTCGAGGCCGCGGCCTCGCCCGGTGTGTCCACACTCTCTCTCGACGAGCTGGCGGAGGCCACGATCCGCGACCGAGGCGGAGAGCCGGCCTTCAAGGGCTATCACGGCTTTCCGGCGTCGATCTGCGCCTCCGTCAACGACGAGGCGGTGCACGGCCTGCCGCGCACCGAGCCCCTGGAAGAAGGGGACCTGCTGTGCGTCGACGTGGGCGTGCAGCTCGACGGGTGGTTCGGCGACGGCGCCTTCACCATCGTCCTCGGCCATGTGGACCGGCGGGTGCGAGGCCTGGTGGACACGACTCGGGCCGCCCTCGAATCGGGCGTTGCCGCCGCCCGGCCCGGGAATCGTCTGTCGGACATCTCTCACGCCATCGAATCCGCCGCCGCGGCGGGAGGCGTCTCCGTCATTCGCGAGTTCGGCGGCCACGGCATCGGCCGTCACCTCCACGAGGATCCCCACCTGCCGAACCATGGGCCCCCGGGACGCGGCCCCCATCTGAGGGCGGGCCACGTCCTCGCCATCGAGCCGATCTTCAGCCTGGGACAACCCGGGATCGTCGTCGACGAGGACGGCTGGACCGCGCGCACGCGGGACGGTTCCTTCGCCGCCCACTTCGAGCACACCGTGGCCGTCACGGAGGACGGGCCGAGTCTGCTGACCCTGTCCCCGGGTATCGCGGACACCGCCGACTCCCGTCCGGTCTGCAAGCAACCCCCGGGAAGAGCGGAGGCCCCGCCCGAGAGGGCCGAGGACAGAGGCTGATGCGCGTCACCTTCCTCGGCACGGGGACCTCCGTCGGCGTGCCTCGCATCGCCTGTGAGTGCGGGGTCTGCACCTCCACCGACCCGCGCAACAAGCGCCTGCGGTGCGCCATCGCCATCGAGCATCTCGACCGGTCGATCCTGATCGACACGCCGCCCGACCTGCGCACCCAGGCGCTGCGCCACGACCTGCGGCGCGTCGACGCGGTGCTCTTCACCCACGGCCATGCCGACCACCTCCATGGCCTCGACGATGTGCGCTCCTACTGCTTCGGGCGCGACGAGCCGATCCCCGTCTACGGCGACCGCCCCACCCTCGACCGCATAACCCGCGTCTTCGACTACGCCTTCGACTCGGCCTGGGCCCAGGCGGTGCCGCGCATGTCCCTCCATCCGATCCGGGGAGCTCTCGAGTTGTTCGGCCTGCGCATCCAACCGGTGACCGTCATGCACGGGAGGCTGCCCGTGCTCGCCTTCCGCATCGGCCGCTTCGCCTACGTGACCGACTGCAACGCCATTCCCGACGAAGCGATGAGCCAGTTGCGCGGTCTCGATGTTCTCGTCCTCGGCGCCCTGCGTCACAAGGGCCATCCCACCCACTTCACCGTGGACGAAGCCCTCGAGATCGTGGCCGAGTTGGCCCCGCGCCAGGCCTACTTCACCCACATCGCCCACGATCTCGACCACCAGGCCACCAACGACTACCTGCCCGAGGCGGTCGAGCTCGCGTACGACGGCCTGGTCCTCGAGGTTTCCTGAGAACGACAACGGCACCGCCACTCGGGTGACGGTGCCGCGCCGGCGATCGAGTCCCATCCGGCTCGCGTTCACAAGGGATTGCGGTTCAGCACTTCGACCACCCGCAGTGCTTGCAGGTCAGACAACTGGCCTCGTGGGAGACGGTGGAGCCGCACTCGGGGCAGGTGGCCACGCTCGCCAGGGCTCCCGGAACCCGCTCGGCGGCCCGGGAGCCTCCCTGCACGGGGTGGGGGATGTCGCTGCCGTCCCGGTGCAGGTACCGCTCCAGGGCCCGGCCGATGGCGTCCGGCGTGGACAGGATCAGCTCGCCGTTCTCCCACACCGGGTTCGGCCCGGAGATCCCCTTGAGCTGACCGATGATCTCCTGCGGATCGATGCCCGAGCGCAGGGCGATGGAGATCAACCGGCTGATCGCCTCCGACTGGGCCGCCGCATTGCCGCCCGCTTTCCCTATGGTGCTGAAGATCTCGCAGATCCCCTGCTCGTCCTCGTTGATCGTGACGAAGATGTTGCCTTCGCCGGTGCTCACCCGTTCGGTGACGCCGCGGGTGACCGCCGGCCTGCGGCGCGGATGCGCGCCCACTCCGCCGGCGGCTTCCTCCGCCGCCTCCGGACCATCCGCCGCCTCCGAGGGATCCTCTTCCCTCTTCTCCGTCTGCAGGATCCCCTGCCGGCAGCCCTCGCGGTACACCGTGACGCCCTTGAGGCCTTCCTTGTAGGCGGTGACGTAGATGTCGGCCACCGTCTCCACCGAGGTTTCCTCGGCCAGGTTGATCGTCGACGAGATCGAGCTGTCGGTGTAGCGCTGGATCACGCCCTGCATGCGGACTCGGAAGTAGGGGTCGATGTCGTGGGCCGTCACCACGTGTCCGGGCAGGTTCTCGTCGTCGCCGAAGAGGTCACGCACGAGGGGATGGTAGACCTTGTACTCGCGGAAGCTCTCGCCGTCCTCCTGCTTCACGCGCCGCTTGTAGCTGGTGCAGAAGATCGGCTCCACGCCGGACGACGTCTGGGCGACGATCGATCCGGTCCCCACCGGCGGCACCGTGATCAGGGTGGAGTTGCGCAGCCCGTGCTCGCGGATGCGGTCCTGCATCGCCCTCGGCAGGTCCCGCACGAACCGGCTCCGGGACACGCCTTCCCAATCGAAGAGCGGGAAGGGTCCCTTCTCCCGGGCGATGTCGATCGACGTCTCGTAGGCGCAGTGGCAGATGGTGCGCATGATCTTCTCGACCGCCTCGAGAGCCTCGTCGGAGTCGTACTTGAGCCCCATCAGCACCAGGGCGTCGGCCAGACCCGTGATGCCCAGCCCCACGCGCCGGTCGGAGGCCACCGCCTCCTCGATCTTCGGGAGGGCGTGGTTGGGCATGTTGTAGTCGATGACGTTGTCGAGGAACCGCGTCGCCACCCGGGCCGCCTCGGCCAGGTCCTCGTAATCGATGAGGCCGTCCTGGCCGACGAACTTCGCGAGGTTGAGGTTGCCGAGGTTGCAGGCCGTGTACGAGGCCAGGGGCTGTTCACCGCAGGGATTGGTGCTCACCAGCGGGTTGGCGTACTCGACGTTGTGACATTCCCGCATCGTGTCCCAGAAGATGATCCCGGGCTCGGCGCTGGCGTGGGCGTTGGTGATGATCCGGCTCCACAGGTCCCGGGCCCTCAGCGTCCGGTAGACCTTGCCGCCCCAGCGCAGGTCGAAGTCGGTGTCGTCGATGACGGCCTGCATGAACTCGTGGGTGATGAGCACGCTGATGTTGGCGTACTGCACCTTGGTGCGGTTGGCGTCGTTCTTGATCGTGATGAAGTCGAGGATGTCGGGATGGTCGACGCGCAGGGTGAGCATCAGCGCCCCCCGGCGACCGGCCTGGGAGACGGCGTTGGTGCTCTCCGACAGGAGGTTCATGAAGGCCGTGCACCCCGGCGACTGGTCGACGGTGGCGTTCACCGGCGCCCCCTTGGGCCGCAGGACCGAGAGATCCGTGCCGACGCCGCCTCCGGTGCGGTAGACGAGGGCCGACTCCTTGAGGCAGGTGTAGATGCCCTCGAGGCTGTCCTCCTGAATGGGGATGACGTAGCAGTTCGACAGGGTCGGCTTGCGCCGGGCCTCGTCGCGGCCGGCGCCGTGCATCACCCGTCCTCCGGGGATGAACTTGAAGTCGATCAGCAGCGAGAAGAAGCGGTCGTACCAGGCCTGGGAATCGGCCTCGACAGAGGCCATGGCCCGGGCGACGCGGTCCCATATCTGCAGCGGCCCGGTCTCGCCCGGCGCCAGGTACTTGGAGCGCAGCACGTCGATGGCCAGGTCGTTGTCGCCGTAATAGGTGTGGGCGTCGGCGGCGCGCTGCAGGACCTCGTCGTGGCCGTTGCGCTGGTACCCGTGCCCTTCGAGCTGGGCAAGGAGGTCTTCCAGGCGGTGGACACCCGTCGGTGCGTCGGAGGCGCCGGGATCAGCTGCGGAGTGCTCGGTGGACATGCTCGAAGTCTCCCTGGGGGAACGACAAAGAGCCCCTGCTGCCGCGCCGGTGCGGGAGGGGACGGCAGAGCTGGGAGCTAACTATCGTGTTTACAGGACGTTACTTCGGGGAGGGCGAAAGGTTGTCGGCAACTCGGCCACATGATCTGGAGGTCTGTTCGGTCACCCTGTACACAAGATGTTGTGGCTCGAAGCTTCAACGCGGCCAATATACAGGCCTCGATTCCGGCTTGTCAAGGTTTTTCGCGGCGTCGGAAAGGGCCGCGGAAGGCGCCGCCGGGAGGGCTCAGGTGGAGAGCTGCTCGAGTTCCCTGACAAAATCCTGCCGGTCCTTGAACTGGCGGTACACCGAGGCGAACCGAACGTACGCCACGTCGTGGAGGTCCTTCAGCCGTTCCATCACCAGCTCACCGATCTGCTTGCTCGGGACCTCTCTCTCGGCGCGGTTGCCCAGCTCGGACTCCACCTGGTCCATCAGCTCTTCGATGCGATCGCTCGATACGCTCGTCTTGTAGCAGGCCAGCTCGATCTTGGCCTGCAGCTTGGAGCGGTCGAAGGGCTCCCGCGTTCCGTCCCGCTTGATGACGGTGAGGGGTGCATGCTCGATGTACTCGTACGTGGTGAACCGCTGGTTGCAGCGCGTGCACTCACGGCGCCGGCGGATCGCCTGGCCGTCGCGGCAGGAGCGCGAGTCGACGACGCGGTCGTCCTCGGTACTGCAGAAGGGACAACGCATGGAGCCCGACCTCCCGGCGAACCCCGGAGGACGGGGTTCGTGGCCGCGGGGAGAGGGTGGGGGGGATGGGGGGGAGCTGGAATCGCTGGCCGCAGCCGGTCCGCGGCCCCTGGCGAGTCTCTCCTAATCTAAGGTGGACGCCTGCAGTCCTGGCAACCGGCGCCTACTGCAACTGAAACTTGTAGGTGAGGGCTACCCAGACCTTCACGGGCTTGTCGTTCTGGATCGCCGGGGTGAAGGTGGTGGCCAGGGCGGCCTTGCGCGCGGCCTCGTGGAAGACCTCGTTGCCGTGGATCTCGCCCACCTTCTCCACCTTGCCCTCGCGATCGACCAGAACCTGGATGGTGATGTTCCCGGTAATCCCCGCCCGGCGGGCGATCTCGGGGAACACCGGCCGCGGGTCGTTCTTCCTCTTGGGCGGTTTCTCCACCCTCCAGTACTCGACGATCTCCTCCTCCTCCTCCTCCAGGGCGACCTCGGTGGTCTGTTGCAGCTCCTCGAGGGGCGGCGGCGGGGCCAGGTCATCGAGACCGAAGTCGAGATCGGTCTCCATGATCGTGGCGTCCTCGGGGATCTCCTCGTTGGTGGAGGCGATGGGCACCACCGGCCGCGGCGGCGGCGGCGGCCGGCGCTCCTGGCGGGTCTCGGGGATCTCCTCCAGCTGGATGATCACCGGCTCCTGGGGCTTGGCGTAGGCCGAGGCCTCGAAGCTCGGCCAGAACAGGATCACCAGCACCAGGGCGAGGGAGGAGGCGCCGAAGCAGGCCCAGAAGGTCTTGCGGTACTCCAGGCGCAGGTCGGCCTCGGGGGCCTTCGTGCGCACCATGTCGGCCGTCCGTCTCAGCATTTGTCAGCCTCCTGCCGGCAGGGCGGCTTCGCGCTCGCGGTCGGTGGCGAAGTTCACGCGCAGGGCCTCGACCCTGCGCAGCTCCTGCAGCACGTCGGAGATGGTGCCGAATTCCGCCTGGCCGTCCCCCTTGATCGAGATGATCAGACGGGGGTTGGCGACCAGCTTGGCGTGGATCAGGGGACCTACCTCCTGCAGGGGGACCGTCTTGTCGTCGATGTTGACGGCGCCGTTGGCGCCGATCCAGATGCTGGTCACGTGGCGGCGCATCTCCAGCTTCTCGACCCGCTCGGCGTCGGGCAGGGTGACGGGGATGCCGCGAAAACGGATGAACACCGTGGAAACCATGAAGAACACGAGGAGCAGGAAGGCGATGTCCGCCATCGACGCCGTGGGGACAGCGGCTCCCACCCGGGACTTGCGGGTGAATCTCATGGGGCCTCAGCCTCCCTCCGGCTCGGCGATCGAGATCCGCGTGGCGCCGGCGAGCTTCAGCTCGTCGAGGACGTCGACGAACATGCGGTAGCTGGCCTGGCGCTGGGCCTTCAGAGAGACGATCAGCTTCTCGTTGGCCGCCAGCCGGCGCTGGATGTCGGCGCGCAGGTCGGAGAAGGCGATCTCCGTGAGCTCGGAGTCCTCGAAGAAGGCGATACGGTCCTCGTCGTTGATCCACACGTTGCAGATGTTCTTTTCCCTGACCTCCAGGGTCTCGGCGATCGGGGGCAGGTGCAGGGACAGCCCCTTGTCCTGGTTCATCGTCGTCGTCACCAGAAAGAACACGATGAGCAGGAAGGCGATGTCCGCCATGGAGGAGGTGGGGATCTCGGGCAGCACCCGGTTCCCGCGCTTGCGCAGGTTCACGTGTTGTCCTTCAGCTCGATTTCGATGAGCACGTCGATCAAGCCGGCCGTGTGCTCCTGCATGTCGGCGATGATCCTGTCGATGCGCGAGGCGAAGAAGTTGTAGCAGAACTGGATCAGGATGCCGACGATCAGGCCGGAGGCGGTGGTGATGAGGGCTTCCGAGATGCCGCCGGCCACCAGGGAGGGCTCCACGTCGCCGGCGACCTTGATCGCCTGGAAGGCGCCGATCATGCCGCTCACCGTCCCGAGGAAGCCGACCATGGGCGCCAGGTTGGCCACCGTGGACAGCCAGATCATGCCGCGCTCGAGAAAAGCCATCTCCACGGCGCCGGCGTTCTCGATCGCCTTCTCGACGTTGTCGATGCCCCGATCGAGGCGCAGCAGGCCGGCGTGGATGACGCTGGCCACCGGACCGCGGGTATCGGCACACAGCTGAGCGGCTTGCGCGGCCCCGCCGGACCGAATCGCCTCTTCCAGCTGCTCGAAGAAGCCCTTGGCGTCGATGGCGGCGCGCGAGAGGGTGATGAGCCGCTCGGCGGCGATGGCCAGGCCGAGGGCCAGGAGAAAGGCCAGGGGCCACATCGCCCAGCCGCCGTCGACAAATAGTTGAAGCATGGAGGAACCTCTTTCTCGGGTTGGGGGTTCGTCAGCTGCCGTTGTCGGTGGAGCCCTCTTCTTCGGCGTCGTCGCCACCGAAGAACTGCCGGAGGAGCTTCTCCTCCTCCGTCTCCGGCGGGCGGAGTTGCCAGATCCGCTGCTGGGCGACGGCCGCCCAGTTGGGGTCGCGCAGGGCGAGCTCGTACTCGGCGATCGCCTCCTCCTCCGCGTCCTGGCGCCCCAGCAGGTCGCCCCGGAGCAAGTGCAGGTGGGCGCTGTCGGGGGAGCGCTGCAGGCCGCCCTCGATCCAGCGCGCCGCCGCCTTCAAGTCGTCGGCGTTCAGGTGGATCTCGGCGATGGTGGCGACGGTCAGCAGGTCCTTGGGCTGCTCGCGCGCCATGCCCTCCAGGCCCTCGAGCCTGACCGCCGGGTCGCCGGCGGTGTCGCCCAGCTCCGACATGCGGACGTAGTGGGCGTAGCGCCCGGCCGAGTCGATGCCGACCAGTTGCCTCAGGGATTCGTGTGCGCCCGTGTAGTCCTCCGTGGCGATCTGCAGGTCCACGATCCGGGTCAGGGATTCGACCTGCCCGGCTCCGCCGCCGGCGGTCAGCCGCTGGCGCCAGGCCAGGGCCGCGGGCGCGTCGCCCTGGTCCTCGGTCATCACCGCCAGCAGCTCGTACAGCTCCCTGCGAGCATCCTCGGGCAGGGCCGCGGACTCGGCGAGGGCCCCGTAGTGCTCGATGGCCTCTACGGGCCGGCCGTTGCGGCGGTAGAGGTCGGCGAGCTTGCGCCGGTGCTCCGCGTACCTGGGCTCGTTGGGCCGGGCGCGGAGAACGGGGCCGAGGAACCGCCAGGCCGAGTCCGGCGCGGCATCGTTCAGGTAGAGAGTATAAAGGGTGAGGTTGGTGTTGACGTGGGCCGAGTCGATGGCGGCCGCGGACAGCAGGGCCCGCTTGGCGTCGGCCGGCCGGCCGAGCTCCAGGAAGGCCCGGCCCATCGAATAGTGGGCCCGGTGGTAGCCGGGATCGTACTTGATCAGCTCGGTGTAGTACTTGACGACGTCGTCGTGTTCCTTCTTGACCCGGGCGTTCTTGCCGAGCCACTTGTACTTGATCACCGAGTCGGCCACGCTCACCTCCGCGGGGGCCGCAAGGTCCGGCGCCGCCATCACGCCGAGCAACAGGCAGATCTGCAGAGGGTTCTTCACGATCCTCCCCGATCGGGCTGGAGGGATGGAACCACCAAACGACTCCAAATATAACCCTCGCCGGGAGGCCATCAATCCGCAAGTTACGGCAGGGTGGCACTTTAGCGTCAGAGGGCGGGCGGAACCGGTTTGACAATCCCGCGAGGGGCGGCGCATTTTCCAGCGAATCCCGAATCTCCAGCGCGGCGTGAAGACGCGGCTCCCTTCCGGTGTCTGCACGGAGGATGATGGCCACCACCACCCGAATCGAGGTCCATCTCCCCGACGGGGATCTCGTGCAACGCGCCGTCGAGGGCAGCGACGAGGCCTTTCGGAGGCTGATCACCGAGTATCACCCGTTGGCCTATGGACTGGCCTATCGGGCCCTCGGCGACCGAGAGGACGCGGAGGAGGTCGTCCAGGACGCCTTCGTCAAGATCCACGGGGCCCTCGGCGGGTTCCGCGGCGAGTCCTCTCTGAAGACCTGGATCCTGCGCATCGTCTGGCACCTGAGTCTCAACCGCCGGCGGGACCGGGCCCGCAGCCCCTGGCGTCGGCTCGGCCTGCACCGGGCGGACGAGGAGTCGGGCGAGAGACTCCCCTTGCCGGCCGGCGAAGGACCGGAGGCCCGGCTCCTGACGCGGGAGACGCAGCGCCTCGTTCGGGAGGAGATCGACGACTTGCCGTCCGCCCTCAGGGAGGTGCTCGTCCTCCACGGCTTCGAGCAACTCGGCTACGAGGAGATCGCCCGCGTGCTGGACATTCCGGTGGGCACCGTCAGCTCGCGGATCCACACCGCCCGCCGCCGCCTGGCGGCGGGCCTGCAGAGACGCGGAGTGGTCTGAAGGCCGCCGCGGAGGAACGACCGATGTTGTCGAGATGGCGGCGCCGGGGAGGGGGTGTCGAGCCCCCGGGCGTCGACGGTGGATCCGGTCCCGGCGGCGACGGGCGCAAGGTCCTCGGCCTGAGGGCCCGCCTGGAGGCGGCCAGGATGCGTGCCGTCGACGACCTGGTCGACCGCGTTCTCGAGCCGCCGACACCGCTGCCCGACGCGCAGGCCGCGGCCGACCGGGTCCTGCACCGTCTCCGCTGGCCCGGGCTTTCCGCGTCCGAGGTCCGCGGGCCCTTCCCCTGGAAGCCGGCCCTGGTCGCTTCGGGAATCCTGGTGACGGCGGGGGTGGCCTTCGCCGGGCTTCGGCGCCTCGGGCTGGCGAGACCCCGGTGAACTGGTTCGAGCGGCTCAAGGCGGGGGTCCTGACGCGCATCAAGCGCGAGATCCCCGAGGCCATCTGGAGCAAGTGCAAGAACTGCGGCGAGACGGCCTATCAGCACGCTCTCGAGCGCAACAGTTGGATCTGTCCCCGCTGCGGCAGCCATTTCCCCATCGGCCACGAGAAGTACATCCGCATCCTGAGCGACCCCGGGTCCTTTACCGAGATCGACGCCGGGCTGTCCACCGCCGATCCGCTAAAGTTCCGCGATCACCGCCGCTACTCCGACCGGATCCGCGAGGCCCGCCGCTCCAGCGGCATCAACGAGGCCGTGCACACCGGCCTGTGCACCATCGGCGGCAACCCCGCGGCCCTCGGCGTCATGGATACGCGCTACATCATGGGCAGCCTGGGCGGTGCCACGGGCGAGAAGATCAGCCGCCTCATCGACAGGGCCCTGGCCGACGGCCGGGCCCTGGTGCTGGTCTGCCAGTCGGGAGGTGCCCGGATGCAGGAGAGCACATTCTCGCTGATGCAGATGGCCAAGATCAGCGCCCGGCTGCGCCGGTTCTCCAACGCCGGCGGCCTCTACGTCGCCGTCCTGACCGACCCGACCTACGGCGGCGTGACCGCCAGCTTCGCCATGCTCGGGGACCTCACCCTCGCCGAGCCGGGGGCCCGCATCGGGTTCGCTGGCCAGGCGGTGATCCGCCAGTTCATGGGCATCGAGGAGCTTCCCGCCGGATTCCAGATCGCCGAGACCGTCCTCGAGCACGGCTTCGTCGACCGCGTCGTCCCCCGGAACGAGATCGCCGCCACCCTGGGCAGCCTCATCGCCATGCTCGCCCCCGGCGGCAAGGAGAGTTCCCTCTCCACGGACGCGACCTGATCCGCCGGCCTCCGCGCGCGGATCCCCGCCCTCCGGCAATCTCTGCATGGAACGCCCGCGTACTGGTGCCGGTGGCGCTCATGGCCGCCCTCACCGCCGTGGGCGCGCAGTTGCGCATCCCCCTGCCCCATGTCCCCATCACCCTGCAGGCGGCCTTCGTCTGCCTGGCCGGGCTGCTGCTGGGGCCCTGGCGGGGGGCGGCCAGCCAGGCGGTCTATCTCACGGCGGGGCTGGTGGGGCTGCCCGTGTTCGCGGGCGGCGGAGGGCTGCACTACCTGCTCAAGCCCTCCGCCGGGTACCTGCTGGGGTTCGCGCCCGGCGCCTGGTTGGCGGGGCGGCTGGCAGGCGGCGCCCGGGGAGTCACCTTCCGACGGGCCCTGGCCGCGACCTGTGCCGGGATGGCGGCCATCTATGCCGCCGGGGTGCTGGGGCTCTACCTCAACCTGCGTTTCATGGCGGCCAGTCCGGCGGCGGCCGACCTCGCCCTGGAACTCGGCCTGGCGCCCCTGCCGAAGGACCTGCTCGTGGGACTCCTCGTCGCCTGGTTGGGGGTCCGTCTGAGGCCGGTGGCGGGGTCGCCGCCGGGCTGATTCAGAAGATGTTGCGGTACTTGAAGGTGGTGAAGAGCTGTTCCTCCGAGACGCCGAGGTCGGCGCGCACGACGAAGTCCTCGTTCCAGTAGGTGCGCAGCCCCCAGCCGATGCTCAGGTGGGTGTCGAGGGGATGGAGGTCGGAGAATCCGGGGGCCACCTGTCCACTGTCGGCGAAGAGGATGGCCAGCAGGTCGAGGTGCTGCTTGAAGAGGGTCCGGCTCCCCAGGTAGTAGCGCGCCTCCGTGTTGGTGAGGGCGCGCACGTTGTCGGTGAAGCGCTGCCGGTCGAAGCCACGCAAGTTGTCGGATCCTCCGAGGCCCTTGATCCTGCGGCTGCCGCCGATCTCGCCGTAGGCGTACAGGGGCACGGTCCCCTTCAGGGCTTCCACGATGGTGCGATGGGCGATGTTCAGCCGCCGCGAGACGGGGTAGTAGCGGGCGTCGGTGAAGGTGTAGCGCTGGAAGTCGATCTGCTCGAAGAGCAGGCTCAGGAGGGAGTTGCGGGAGGTCTCGTAGCTCCACTCCTGGAACAGGCCCCGGCGCGGGATCGAGGGGTCGTCCCGGGTGTCCCACCGCAGGCTGAGGCCCACGAACCCCGTGATGCCGTCCACCACACCGTCCGGGGTCCCGGCGTCGATGTAGTAGGAGCGCTCTCCCCGGCCGTCGACGTCGGTCCGCTCGAGGCCGAGACCCAGGGAAACGGTCATCGGACCGTAGAGGTGACCGAGGAGGTTGACGATCACCCGCGGCGCCTCCAGGACATAGTGGTAGTAGTCCTCGTCGATGAAGTCGGGGTGGTCCGATTGGGTGAGCCCCTCGTTGTTCTCGCTGTCGTTGGACAGGCCGTAGTATCTGGCCCGGATGTCGCGCTTGTTGCTCGCCGTCAGGATGAGGCCGAAGCCGGTCCCTGCCATGTGCGGCAACCTGAAGCGCAGGTAGCTGACCCGCTTGCCACGGGTCGACTTCATCCAGTGGAGGCTGAGCTTGTAGCGGTACGGACGCCGGTGGTAGTCGGCGATCTGCAGGCGTCCCCCGTAGTTCCAGCCGGTTCCCGGGCTGTAGTAGACGATCGGCAGGCCCGTGAAACCGTAGGGCGTGCCCCGGAGCACGAACTGCCGTCGTTTGGCCAGCCAGCGCACGGCGTCCACGGTCTGTTCCCCGGCCGCGAGCGGATCGGCCACCACCGCCGCCCCGCTCAGGAGGCTGTTCAGCCCGCCCTCGCGGACCGAGTCCGCGGGCGCCCCCCGTACCCCGGTGGTGTCCGCGGCGAACGGTTCGGCCGCGGCCCCGGCGACGCACGCCACGCCGGCCGCCAGGGAGATCCACACCCGGTTCAGCATCTCGAGGGACGCTCGAAGCGCGACCGATCCC
Organism: Candidatus Latescibacterota bacterium; assembly: GCA_964291625.2. Taxonomy (GTDB): domain Bacteria; phylum Latescibacterota; class UBA2968; order UBA8231; family UBA8231; genus UBA8231. The sequence goes on from OZ220089.1 coordinate 4,139,227, forward strand.
CCGGTGAAGCGCTGATGTCCAGTCCCAGGCCCAGGGGCGTGATCGAGACCCATCCCTTCTCCAGGACGTCCAGGTCCCCTTCCTCCATCTCGCGGAGCCGCCGCAGGCCGGAGGAGACATGCTCCAGGCGGCCGTCACCGTCGCCGCGGAAGAACCGCCCGTAGGCGCTCGGCGCGACCCGGGTCAGCACCCGGCGGGTGCCCGGACCCGCCCCGGGTGGAAGGTTCACCGAGAGCAGCCGGGCTCCCTCGGGGAGCCCCCCTCGAAGGACCTCGGACGTGATCTCGCGGGCCACGGCGGCCGCCTGCTCCCAGGCGCCGGGGGGCAGGGAGTCGCGCCGGTCGCGGCGCCAGCGAGCGTAGTCGTCGGCGCGCAGCTGCAGCGAGAAGGCCACGGCGGGAACGCCGCTGAGGGCGGCCTCGACGGCGGCGCCGACCGTGCCCGAACTGAGGAGAAAGGCGAGGCCGGCATTGGCGCCGATGTTGATCCCGGAGACCGCGAGGAGGGGCGGCGTCTCGGCCAGATTGTGGACTCCCGCATTGGCGCAGTCGGCGGGGGAGCCGTCGAGAGTGTGCAGCGTCCGGTCCCCGGCCCTCACCCGGCGGAGCCTCAGGCGGCCGAAGCGGGTCAGCGTCTTGGACGACCAGCTGCACTCGCGGTCCGGGACCACGGCGCGCGCCGGGCCCAGGCTCTCGAGCGCGGCCAGCAGGGGGAGCAGCGCCGGGGAGTCGACGCCGTCGTCGTTGGTGACCAGGATCCACGGGTCGTCCCCGCGGGCACGGTCCTCCCCGGGCCGGGGAAGGCTGTCTCTCACAGTGGCTCGATCGGCCGGCGCATTTCAGGTGACGTGACGGCCGTATATTACCGACCATGCCCCTCCCTCACCAACCGGACGCCATCGAGGAGGCCCGCCTGTTGCAGGAACTGGAGGCGGTTGCCTCGCAGCTGTCGGTGGAGATTCGCCACGAGGATCTCGACGGCAGCCGCGGCGGCCTCTTCCGCCTGCGCGGACAGACCTGCATCCTCCTCGACCGGGAGCTGCCGCTGCGCGAGCGCGTCGACCTGATGGCCAGCGCCCTGGCCCGGCTGCCGCTCGACGACGTGTTCCTGCGCCCCGCGGTACGGGAGTACCTGGAAGGGCGGACCACCTGACCCTGTGCGGCGCTTCCGTGGTGGGGAGACGCTCGCCGACGCGGCCCCCGGGGCGGCGAGCGTCCAGATCACGCAAGAGCCTGCCGCTCAAGTGGTTGGCGGGGCCGGCCCCGGTTCCGGCGAGGCCCGGGTGCATTGACAGAAACGGGGCTCACCCCTATTCTCCTCTGGCTGACCACCAGGGTCCCCTCAAGAGGGCCAGGATCTCCGTCATGCCAAAGATCAAGACTCACAAGTCCACGGCGAAGCGCATCAAGAAGCGCGGGAACGGTCTCAAGCGCCGGAGGGCCTTCGGCGACCACTTCCTGGGCAAGCGCTCCACCAAGCGCAAACGCGCCCTGCGGAAGAACGAGAGCGTGTCACCGGCCAATCTCGACAACGTGCGGCGCTCGCTGGGTCTGAAGTAGGAGCCCGTCCATGCCTCGTGCGCGCAACCGCGTCGCCTCCCGCCGGCGCCACAAGAAGGTCCTCAAGCAGGCCCGGGGGTACTTCGGCGGCCGCAGCCGCCTGTTCCGGACCGCCCGCGAGGCGGTCGACCGCGCCCAGGCCTACGCCTACCGGGACCGCCGCAACCGCAAGCGCGACATGCGGCGCCTGTGGATCACCCGGATCAACGCCGCCGCCCGGCTCCAGGGGTTGTCGTACAGCCGGCTGATCAGCGGGCTCGACCGCGCCCAGGTGAAGGTCAACCGCAAGGTGCTGGCCGACATCGCCGTGCGCGATCCGGAGGCGTTTACGGCCATCGTCGATCAGGCGAAGGCCCATTTGTAAGACCGGCGCCAGCCGGCGGACGGGGCCTTCGGGGCCCCGCCGGTCCCGACTTCCCCATCCCCTCACGACGAACCCCGGAGCGGACCGGTCTGCGGTCTCCGGTGTCGTCCCGCCGGGCGCCCACTCGAGGGATCAGGACCGATGTTGAACGAGATCGAGGACATCCGACAGCAGGCCCTGCAGGCCGTCGACGCCGCGGAGGACCTGAAAGCCCTCGACGAGGTGAGGGTGAGGTTCACCGGACGCCGCAGCCGGTTGCGGCGGATCCTGGGCGGCATCGGCGACCTCCCCGGCGACCAGCGCCCCTCGGTGGGCCAGGCGGCCGGGAAGGCGCAGAGGCGGATCGCCGACGCTCTCGAGGGGCGCCGGCTGGCCCTGGAGAGGGCGGCGGAGTCGGAGTCGGCCATCGACTTCACCCTCCCCGGACGGCCGCAGCGGCGCGGTCACACCCATCCCCTGTCGGCCACCGCCGACGAGCTCGTCGACGCCCTGCGGCAGATGGGTTTCACCGTCGCCGACGGCCCGGAGGTTGAGGACGAGCATCACAACTTCGACGCCCTCAACACCCCCGCCGACCACCCGGCCCGCGACGAGCAGGACACCTTCTACCTCACCGACGGACGGCTCCTGCGCACCCATACCTCGACGGTGCAGATCCGGGTGATGGAACGTCAGCCGCCCCCGGTCCGGGTGCTGTCCGTGGGCCGCTGCTACCGCAGGGAGAGCGTCGACGCCACCCACCACATGGTCTTCCACCAGATCGAGGGTTTGTACGTCGACCGGGGGGTCTCCATGGCCGAGCTCAAGGGGACCCTGACCGCCCTCGGCCGGCGTGTCCTCGGCGGCGACACCAGAATCCGCTTCCGGCCCCACTTCTTCCCTTTCACCGAGCCGAGCGTCGAGTACGACTTCTCCTGCACCCTCTGCGACGGCGGGGTAAACCCGGATGGGGGGCGGTGCCGGGTCTGCAGGGGCACTGGCTGGATCGAGATCGGCGGCGCCGGCATGGTCGACCCCGAGGTCTTCGCCGCCGTCGGCTACGATGCCGAGAAGTTCACGGGCTTCGCCTTCGGCTTCGGGATCGAGCGCGTGGCCATGATCCGCCACGGCATCGACGACATCCGGCTCTTCCTCGAGAGCGACCTCAGGTTCACGCGCCAGTTCGGGAGCGGCTGAGAGGCGGATGGGATGAAGATCACCCTGAACTGGCTGCGCGAGTACGTGGACATCGACTCGCCGCCCGAAGAGCTGGTCCACCGCCTGACCATGGCCGGCCTGGAGGCCGAGAGCGTCGAGGATCTGGGCGGGCGCCTGTCGGGCATCGTCGTCGGACGGGTGCTGGAGCGCGGCCCCCACCCGAAGGCCGACCGCCTGTCCGTCTGCCGGGTGGACGTGGGGCGCCCGGAACCGGCGCGGATCGTCTGCGGCGCTGCCAACGTGGCCGCCGGCCAGAAGGTTCCCGTGGTGCTGCCCGGGTGCGCCCTGCCGGACGGCACCCGCATCGAGAGGGTCGAGCTCCGGGGCGTCCTCTCCGAGGGCATGATCTGCTCCGAGGCCGAGCTCGGCCTCGGGGAGGATGAAGAGGGCATCATGGTGCTGCCCGAGGACTGCCGCACCGGCTCGCCGATGGCGGAGGCGGCGGGCCTGGACGACATCGTCGTGGACTTCGAGGTCACCCCGAACCGGCCCGACTGTCTCAGCGTGGCGGGGATCGCCCGCGAGGTCGCCGCCCTGACCGGCGCCCGGCTCCGCCTGCCGGTCGCGGAGCTGTGCGAGAGCGGCGAGCCGGCGGCCCCCTCCACCCGGGTGGAGATCGAGGACCCCGAGGGCTGTCCCCGCTACGTGGCCCGAGTCCTGCGCCAGGTCGCCGTCGGCCCCTCGCCCCGGTGGCTGCAGGATCGGTTGCGGGCCGTCGGCCAGCGCCCGGTGAACAACATCGTCGACGTGACGAACTTCGTCATGCTCGAGCTCGGCCAGCCGCTCCACGCCTTCGACCTGCAGCGGCTGGAGGAAGGCCGCATCGTCGTCCGCGGGGCCCGCGCCGGCGAGACCTTGCGGACCCTCGACGGCAAAGACCACCAACTCGACGCCTCGGCCCTCGTCATCGCCGACGCCAGCCGTCCCGTGGCCCTGGCCGGGGTCATGGGGGGCGCCGATTCGGAGGTCACCGAAGGGACCACGGAGGTGTTGCTCGAAGCCGCTCACTTCGACCCGCCGCGGGTGCGCAGCCTCTCCTCTCGCCTCGGCATCCGGACCGAGGCCTCCTTCCGCTTCGAGCGCGGCGTCGACTGGGACCTTCCGGCGGCGGCCAGCGCCCGCGCCGCCGCCCTGATGGCGGAGACCGCAGGCGCCCGGCCCGCCCCCGGATGCATCGATGCGATGCCCGCCGGCCTCCATCGGCGCAGCATCCGGCTGCGTCCGTCCAGGGCCGCCTCGCTGCTGGCCGTCGACATCGGCCCCGCCCGGTGCGGGCGGATCCTCGAGAGCCTGGGCTGCACGGTGAGCGAGGGAGGCGCGGGGGTCCTGCAAGTGGAGGCCCCGTCCTTCCGGCCCGACCTCGAGCGCGAGATCGACCTCGTGGAGGAGGTGGGCAGGATCCACGGGTATGAGGAAGTACCGGCCCGGAGCCAGCTGCGGGGTCCGTTCCCCGGCCCGGCGGGAGGGGGCTACGACGGCCAGCGCCGAGTCCGCCGGCTGCTCACGGCGGCGGGACTGGACGAGGCCGTCACCTCCAGCATCGTCGCCGACGACTGGGCGGAACTGGGCGGGCCCGTCGTCTGCCGGCTCGCCAACCCTCCCGCCCAGGGTGTGTCCAGCCTGCGCACGAGCCTGTTGCCGGGGCTGCTCGACGTGGCCCGGAGAAACTTCCATCAGCGCGCCCCGGGCGTGGGGCTCTTCGAGATCGGACGGGTCTTCACCGCCGCCGACGGCGGCGGCCACCGCGAGACCCTGCGGGCGTGCGGTCTGCTCGCCGGCAGGGCCTCGGCCTCCACCTGGCGGGCCGAACAGCGGGAGGTGGATCTCCTCGACCTCAAGGGGGTGGTCGAGGGCCTCCTGCAGGGGATCGACGGGATCGGCTTCGAACCCGCGGAGGGCTCTCCCTGGCGCGCGGGGCATGGGGCCCGCATCCGCCTCGGTGACCACATCCTGGGGGCCTTGGGGCAGGTCGACCCCGCCATCGGGGCCGGCTTTGATCTCGATCGGCACACCTATATCTTTGAACTTGAGCTTTCACAGCTCTTCGACGCCTGGGCGCAGCGGTCCTCCGCCTTCCGCCCGCTCCCCAGGTTCCCCGCGGTCGAACGCGACTTGGCGGTGGTCCTCGACGAGGGCGTTCCCGCCGGGCAGGTGGCGGCCGCGATCCGGGCGGCGGCCCCCGATCTCGTGGAGCGTGTCGACCTGTTCGACGTCTACAAGGGGGACCAGGTCGAGGCGGGCAAGCGGAGCCTCGCCTTCTCCCTGCGGCTGAGATCGGCGGAACGGACACTCGAGGACGGCGATGCCGACAAGGTCCTGGAAGACGCCCTCGAACGTCTGCGGGGGGCTTTCGGGGCACGACTGAGACAGACAGGGACACAGGGGAGACCATGACCGAGCACGTGGACGGCAATTTCCAGCGCCTGGAGGATGAGGTGAACCGCCTCCTGGAGGTACTCGAGCAGTTCCGTACCGAGAACGCGACCTTGCGCGGGCAGGCCGCCGAGGCCCGGCAACAGATCGAAGGGTTGCAGACCCGCCTGAGCGAGGCGGAGGAGGAGCAGCGCCAGTCGACGGAGCGCAACCGGCAGGCGAAGGAACGCCTCGAATGCCTGTTGTCCCGCCTCGAGGCCGTGGATTCCTGAGACCGCGATGGCGCCCGCCGTCCGCACGATCAAGGTCGCCATCCTGGGCCGTCAGTACACCTTCGCCTCCCGGGGCGAGGAGACGGATCTCCACATCCAGAAGGTGGCCGAGCTCGTGGACGCCAAGATGCGCGAGGTCCAGTACGACGGCAGCACGCCGATCCAGACGGCGGTGCTGGCCGGCCTCGAGCTGATCGACGAGCTGCTGCACCTGCAGGACGAGGTCTCCAACGTGGAGGCCGACCTCTCCGAGCGCACCCACCGCCTCACCGAGTCCCTCGGACGCATCTTCCGCGACGCCGAGGAGGTGACGCCGCGAGACTCCGGCGTCTCCACCTCCGGCAGCGAGGATTGATGTCCGCGGGCCAGACGATCGTGGTCCTCGGGGCCGGGGTCCTCGCCCTGGCCGTGCTGGGGCTCGGCTTCATCTCCGGATGGCTGGTCAACAGCCGGCGCCGGGGAAACCGGCTCGGGTCCTCGCGCGAGGAGGGGGCGCGCATCCTCGAGGAGGCCCGGGCCGAGGCCGAGACCCTGAAGAAGACCGCCACCCTCGAGGCCAAGGACGAGTGGCGGCGCCAGCGCGAGCCCCTGGACCTCGACCTGGAGAACGCCAGGCGCTCGCTGCGGCAGTTCGAGACCGATCTGCAGGAGCGGGAGCAACAACTCGACCGCAAGGTCGATGTCCTCGAGAGCAAGGAACGCAGCCTCCTCAAGACCGAGCAGGACCAGTCCCGGAGGGAGGAGTCGATCACGGCCGAGGAAGCCCGCGTCGGCGACATGACGCGGCAGCAGCGGCAGCGGCTCGAGGAGATCGCCGGCCTGAGCATGCCCGAGGCGCGCCGCCTCCTCATCGAGCAGCAGGAGGCGAGGGCGCGCCAGTACGCGGCGCGCAAGGTACGGCAGATCAAGGATCACGCCATCGCCAACGCCAACCGCGAGGCCAAGGAGATCATCGCCCGGTCGATCCAGCGCTTCGCCGGCCGGTTGGCCATGGAGAGCACGGTCTCCGACGTCTCCCTGCCCTCCGACGACATGAAAGGCCGCATCATCGGGCGCGACGGCCGCAACATCCGTTCCTTCGACATGACCACCGGCGTCGAGGTCATCGTCGACGACACGCCCGGCGTGGTCATGCTCTCCAGCTTCGATCCCCTGCGCCGGGAGGTCGCCAAGAACACGTTGGAGAAGCTGATCCTCGACGGCCGCATTCACCCCGGCCGGATCGAGGAGGTCTACACCAAGTGCCAGGAGGACGCGGAGGAGCTGATTCGTGAGTCCGGTTCGCAGGCGGCCTTCGATCTCGGCATCCACGACATGGCCGAGCCTCTTCTGGAGCACTTGGGAAAGCTGCGTTTCCGCACCAGCTACGGGCAGAACCTGCTGGTCCACAGCAAGGAGGTCGGGCTCCTGGCCGGCATGATGGCCGAGGAGCTCGACATGGATGTCGCCCTGGCGCGGCGCGCCGGCTTGCTCCACGACGTGGCCAAGGCCCTCGACCAGGAAGTCGGCTCCGATCCCGCCCAGGCCAGCGCGGCCCTGGCCCGCAAGTGCGGCGAGAGTTCCGAGGTGGTGGAGGTGATCGAGAACCAAGTCCCGCACCTGCCCGGCCGCTCGGCCCTGTCCATCCTCGTGGAGGCCGCCGACGAGATCTCCACCAACCGGCCCGGCGCCCTCAAGGGGAAGGTGGAGGACTACATCCGCCGCATGCACAACATCGAGGAGATCGCCCTCGACCATCCAGGCGTGCAGCACGCCTTCGCGCTGCAGAACGGCCGGGAGGTCCGCGTCCTCGTGGACAGCGGTGCCGTCGACGACGCCTATGCCGACCAGCTCGCCGACGAGATCGCCGGCGACCTGGAGGAGGAACTCGGTCAGCACGGCCAGATCAGGGTCCTCGTCATCCGCGAGATCCGCGCCGTCCACTTCGCCCGCTAGGCCGCCGGACCGAGGGAACTCGCAGCACTACGGGACCGGTGCTTACCTTTCCGGTTCTCCATCACCGATGTCCGACCGCGGGTGCGCCCGCACCCGACCGGCAGGGACTTCGCTTGAGAATCCTCTTCGTCGCCGACATCTACGCCCGCCCCGGCCGCCGGGCCGCGGCCGAGTTCATCCCGAAGCTGATCCAGGAGCGGGACGTGCAGTTCTGCATCGCCAACGGCGAGAACGCCGCGGGCGGCTTCGGCCTGACCGACAACATCCGGCGCAAGCTCCACGCCTACGGCGTCGACGTGATCACCTCGGGAAACCACATCTGGAACCGGGCCGACTTCGTCGGCCGGCTGGACACCCTCGACCGGGTTCTGCGGCCCCTGAACTACCCCGGGGCGGCCCCCGGGTGCGGATCGACCGTCGCCGAGGCGCGCAACGGGCTGCCGGTGGCCGTCGTCAACCTGCAGGGGCGCACCTTCATGCCCGCCATCGATTGCCCCTTCGCCCGCGGGCGGGCCGAGGTCGACCGGCTGAGGGGACGGACGCCGGTCGTGTTCGTCGACTTCCACGCCGAAGCCACGGCGGAGAAGATCGCCCTCGGCTACCATCTCGACGGCCGTGCGTCGGCGGTCATCGGGACCCACACCCACGTGCAGACCGCCGACGAGCGCCTCCTTCCGGGGGGCACGGCCTACCTGACGGACGCCGGCATGACGGGGGTGCGCGAATCGGTCATCGGAACCCGCCGCGAGATCGCCGTTCGGCGGTTCCTCGACCAGGTGCCGGCGCGCTTCAAGCCGGCCGATGGGGTGCCCTGGTTCTGCGGCGCCCTGATCGAGGTGGACGACGCCAGCGGCATGGCCACCGGGATCGAGCGCCTTCAGATCCCCCTCACGGGCGCCGGCTCCGCCGACGTGGGGCACGAGGACTGAGATGAGCGGCGCCTCCGAGGCCTTCGCCGGCCCCCTCAGCGTCTCCGACGTCACCGCCCGCGTCCGCCAGGCCCTGGAGGAGGCCCTGCCGTTCTGCTGGGTGGAGGGCGAGATCTCGGAGCTGGCCCGGCCGGCTTCCGGGCACATCTACATGAGCCTCGCCGACGAGCGCAGCCAGCTCGGCTGCGTGATGTTCCGCTCCTACGCCTCGCAGCTCCGGTTCGATCCGGAGCCGGGGATGAAGGTCCTCGCCTACGGGAACCTCTCCGTGTACGAGCGCGGTGGACGCTACCAGTTCTACGTCTACCGCCTGCGCCCCTCCGGCGTCGGCGAGATGGCCCTGGCCTTCGAGGAGCTGCGCGCGCGCCTGGCGGAGGAGGGGCTCTTCGAAGCGCGGCACAAGCGCCCCCTGCCGGACTATCCCCGCGCCGTGGGCGTCGTCACCTCGCCGACGGGGGCCGCCATCCGCGACATCGTGCAGGTCCTGCGGCGCCGGGCCCCCGGCCTCCCCGTGGTGCTGGCGCCGGCGCGCGTCCAGGGAGCGGGCTCGCCGGGCGAGATCGCCGCCGCCGTCGAGCGGCTCAATCGCTTCGGAGGCGTCGACGTCGTCATCGTCGGCCGCGGCGGGGGCTCGCCGGAGGATCTGTGGCCGTTCAATGACGAAGGCGTGGCCCGGGCGATCTATTCGTCGGCCCTTCCCGTGGTGACCGCCGTGGGCCACGAGATCGACCACACCATCGCCGATTACGTGGCCGACGTGCGCGCCTCCACGCCTTCGGTGGCGGCCGAGCTGGTCACGCGTGAGCGCGTCCTCCTGCGGGAGCGTCTCGACGACCGGCGCGGGCGGCTGCTGCGGGCGGTGCAGGCGCGCCTGGATCACAACCGCCGGCGCCTCGAGGGGTTGCGCCCCGCCCGGCTGGCCGTCCGCCTGGCCGATGGCGTCGACCAGCGGTCCCAGAGCCTCGACGAGTCCCGCGCCCGGCTGGCGGCAGCCCTCGACAGCTGCCTGGGTTCCCACCGCGACCGCTTCGATCGGTCCCTGCTGCGCCTCGACGCGCGCAACCCCCTGCGCAGCCTCGCCGGCGGATTCGCCTATTGCCAGCGCGAGCGCGACGGCCGCAGGGTGCGCGCGGCCGCCGAGCTGCAGCCGGGGGAGCGCCTGCGCCTGCGCTTCGCCGAGGGAGCGGCGCGATGCCAGGTGGAGGAGGTGGAGAGAGAGTGAGCAGCGACAACCGGGATTCCGCCTCCAGCTTCGAGGCGGCCATGGAGCAGCTGGAGGACTGCGTCGCCCGCCTCGAGTCGGGGGAGCTCGGTCTCGACGAGTCCCTGGAGGTCTTCGAGCGCGGCATCGCCGCGTCCCGGGCCTGTGCCCGGCTGCTGGACGAGACGCGCAAGCGCGTCCAGGTGCTGGTGGAGAAGGCCGGCGGCGACTTTCAGCTGGGTTTCCTCGACGCCGAGGGCGAGGCCGCCCTCGGCGGGGACCCCGGCGATGACGCCTGATCCGGGCGCCGCCGCGCCATGCTCGCCAATGCCCTGAGCCTGCTGCGCATCGCCCTGGCGCCGGTGGTCCTCTACAGCCTCCGCGAGGACGGCGGCCAGGCCGGCCTGGGCACCCTGGCCCTCCTCGGCCTCGCCGGAGCGACCGATCTCCTCGACGGCATCGCCGCCCGCCGCCTCGGCCAGGTCTCCCGCCTGGGGCGGATCCTCGACCCGGTGGCGGACAAGATCCTCATCCTCTCCGTGTGCGCCGCCCTCGTCGCCTGGCGGTCTTTCCCGGCGTGGCTGCTGCTGCTGCAACTGGCGAGGGATGCCGCCATCCTCGGGGCCGGCGCTTTCCTGCTGCGCCGCCGCCGCGTCATGAGCCCGAGCCTGGCGGGAAAGGCGGCGATGTGGGCGATGTTCCTGACGGTCCTGGCGTACATGGCCGCGCCGGGAGAACCGCCCATCTCCTCGTGGCTCCAGGGGATCACCGCCGGCCTGCTGCTGCTGTCGGCGATGGGATACGCCCGTCGGCTGATCGCCTTCCTGCGGGAGGCGGACCCCGGGGCGGAACCTGTCCGCTGACTCAGTTCGGCCGTACGAGGCGGCGCCAGAACCGGGCCGCCTCGGCCAGCTTCCTCCGCTCCGAGAGCAGGCGCAGCATCTCCACGACCTTCAAGCGCAGGGCCAGCTTCCGCAGGTCGACTCCGGACAAGGCCGCTTCCCCTTCCGCCGGCCTCAGTCGAAGAGGCGCGTCTGCGTGAGCCGCTCTCCGGCGGAGAGCAGGTCCGAGGGGAAGAACCCCAGCCCGAAGTAGTAGCGCCACTTGTCGATCTTCGGCGGTGCGTCGGGGTCCCCGGGATCGAGTCCCAGCTCCCTGGCCGCCTCCCGCTGCAACCGGTCCCGGCTCAGGGGATGGGCCACCTGCACGTACGCCCGCAGGGGGATCTGGTAGCTGGTGAACAACTCGACGCGCAACTCGGCGCCCACGTCGGACAGGTAGTCCTCCTCGATGACTCGCAGGAAGTCGCTCACCGCGTTGCGGGGATCGAGATCGAGGTCGCCGAGGGAGAGGGAGTTGTCGCTGGAGACCATGCCGGTCTCGGCGAAGATCTCGGCGTAGGCCTTGGCGAAGGTGAAGTTGAGGAAGCTCGCGTTCATCCGGCGCAGGATCGGGAAGCTGTACGCGGCCCTCCCGTACAGGAGCTTGGACCCCGAGCGGAAGAAGTAGGGATAGCCGCTGAGGAAGTTCTGGCCGCCGATGTAGTAGCGCAGGGGCCAGTAGAAACGGCCCTCGAAGGGCCCCCCTCCCGCCACGAACCCCGGCTTCAGCCGGAAGTTGTGGTAGGCTCCGAGGACCTCCAGGGACAGCCGGTTGTAGAACGGCAGGCCGATGCGCTCGGTGTATGAGAAGACGTACTCGTTGAGCGTCACGGGGCGCCGTTTGGCGTCGAAGATGTCGAAGGGCGTGTCCAGCAGCGCGGACTGCTCGTCCAGATCGTACAGGGAGTCGGCGAGGGCCGCCTTCCGGTAGCGGTAGACCAGGGTCGCGGCGCGGCCCGGTGGGGTTGATCAGGTAGTCCTTGGTCGGCTTCAGGTGGCGATGGCGCCAGACGAGGCTCAGGTCGTGGGCGTCGAAGAAGTCGAGCCCCCGGTACCAGGTGTGGGGGTCGTCCGGACCGATGAGCAGCGAGTCCTGCTTGACCAGCTCGGGGGGCAGGGAACCGGAGATGTCGGTGCTGTCCTGGACGATGAAGGTCTGGTACTGGTAGCGGCGCCGCTCGAGGTCCCAGCTCTCGGAGTAGTCCCGCCGCAGGTACTGCAGGATGAACTCGTGGCGCCGCCCGAGGGGCACCTCGAGGCCGAAGCCGCTGAGGTTGAAGACGTCCTTGAAGAGGTTCTTCCGGGTCTCGATATCGTAGATGTGCCGGGACGCGTCGGGGATGAGGAAGGCCGTGGAGTCGCTGGTCACGGCGTAGACGGTCCCCGGCGCGAGGACGGTGTCCCGTCTCGACTCGGTGCTGATGACGTAGTCGATCTCGCGCCTGCGGGCGAAGGCGTACATGGAGGGGTTGAAGGCCAGGTTGTTGCCCTGGGCGGGAAAGAGCCGGCGCTCGTAGAGCAGCAGGAGGTCGGTGTTGAGGTCGGTCCTTCTGCGGAAGTTCTTGCCGAGGATCCCCTGGGCCATGAAGTCCCCGCCGAAGACGTCGGTGGTCAGGAGGAAGGCGCCGGCGCTGACCTGGTTGAGGCCGAACTGGTTGCCGATGAAGGTCGGACCCACCTGCAGCAAGGGGACGAAGTCGTACAGGCGGCGCCCGTAGGGCTGGGTGATGGTGTACTCCTCGGACAGCTTGGGCAGCTCGACCTTGCTCTGGTAGTCCCGCCGAAGCGGCGCGGGCCAGGCCACCTCGCGCTCGAAGGCGCCGAGCTCGAAGGCGCGCAGGTCGAAGTCGTTGGCGTGGTAGCCGGCGTAGGCCACGCGGCCGTCGGCGGAGACGGTGGGCGTGAAGGCGCCGCCCACGACGTTGGTGATCTGCACCACGCCGCCGGAGGCGAGGTCGTGGCGGTACAGGTTGAAGATGCCGGTGCGGTCCGAGGAGAAGACGAAGCCGCTGCCGTCGGGCAGCCACCAGGGGTCGCGCTCGTCGGACCGCGAGGCCAGGACCAGGCGGAAACCGGAGGAGTCGGCCGGGGGGTAGTTGAGACTGTCGGACCATGCGCCACCGTTGCCGGCGGCCCCGGAATCGGCGGCGGCGCTGTCGGCGGCGGCCGGGCCCCGGCCCTTGAGCTTGCGGTCGCGCAGTCCCCAGTCCTTGGGCTTGGCCGGGCTGTCGGCGCGCATCATGGCGATGTCCCGGTCCTGCCCCCGGAAGATGCTGAAGAGCAGCCACTCCCCGTCGGGCGACCAGCGCGGACTGTAGATCTGGGCGCCGTCCTCGAAGTCGGTGAGCTGTCGCAGCCCGGTGCCGTCCACCTCCATCAGGCAGAGGTTCGAGTTGCCGTCCCGCAGCCGGGTGAAGGCGACCTGCCTGCCGTCGGGGCTCACGTGGGGGTCGCGGGCCCGCAGCCGGGCGCTGAGCCGGTGCTCCTTCTCGGATCCGAGGTCGTACACGGCCAGGTCGTTGTGACCGCGGCGGTTGCGCAGGAAGTAGACCTTGTCGCCGTCGGGGGACCAGGAAACGCGCGTGTCCACCCAGCCCTTGAGGGAGCGGCGCTTGCCGGTATCGAGGTCGTAGATGATCAGCTGGGGGATGCGGTAGTCGCGGTCCTCGCTGCTGATGTAGGCCAGCTTGCGGCCGTCCGGCGAGTAGGCGGGGTGGTAGTCGAGGACGCCGCCGTTGACGTCGCCCAGGTCGGTGCCCTCGAAGAAGCCCTCGGTGAGGATCCCGTCGACCTGCTTGTCGTATTCCTCCCGCAGGAACCGCACCCAGTCGCGGTAGAGCTGGCCCGCCGACAGGCCCAGGACCCGACGGATGGCGACTTCGAAGCTGAGAAAGCCCACGTGCTCCTGGAGTTCGTTCAGCTTGTCCCGGCCGTACTGGTGGGCGATGTAGATGCACAGGGCGAAGCCCTGGTTGTAGACCATCTCGGCGCGGTAGCCGCCGGTGCGGTTGCCGAGGGTCCCCAGCTCGTTGTAGCTGTGGAGGTCGTCCTCCAGCACCGCCATGCGCAGGATCATGTCGCGGTGGGAGTCCCAGGTGTCCCAACCGAACTCGTAGGGACCCATCTGGGCGATGCCTTCGATCCACCACTTGGGGGTGTTCAGGTAATAGAGGGGAAAGCTGAAGGAGATGTCGGGGTTGGAGTCGAAGCGGCTGACCTGCACCAGGCCGAAGCGGAAGGGCCACTTCTTGCGCGCCTTGTCGATGGTCATCACGTGGGTGATCTCGTGGGTGAGCACGTTGCGGATCCAGTCGTGCTCGCCGCGGATCTCCCAGTCGAGGTTGGAGGCCCAGATGTAGACGTCGTTGGTGTAGTCGGAGGCGGCGCCGTTGCCGTAGTCGGAGTCGTCGCGGACGCGGATGTGGATCGGCGCGTAGTCGTCGTAGTAGCCGAAGGCGGAGGCCAGGTGGGGGAAGACCTCCTCGGCGACCTCGGCCACGCGCCGGGCGGTGCGCTCGGTTCCGGGGGGGTAGGTGATGATGTAGTGATCGGTGCGGATGCTGCGCGACTGGGCGCCGGCGCCGACCGCGAGCAGAAGGACGGCGGCAGCCACCCGCAGGGAGGACTTCAAGAAGCGGCCTACCTTTCTGGTTTTACTGGAGTTATAGGTCAATCTGGTCGGCTTCAATCTGGTCGGCTAAGGTACTCGGGGGTGAAAAGGGAGTCAAAGCCGGTCCGGGGCCTCGGGGGCGGCGCTCAAGCCCCGTACGCCTCGGCCACCTTGGCGACCGCCGCCACCGTGTCGGCCACCTCGGCCTCCCCCCAGTTCTCGTGGATGGCGAAGGAGAAGTGGCTCTCCACGGCCTCCACGGCGTTGGGGCAGGGGAACTGCGCGTTGCGATCGCCGCCGTACTCCGGCAGGCCCCAGGGGTAGTCGCCGGGCGGGAAGACCCGCCGCTGGCGGAACCAGTCGGCCTCGGCCACCAGGAACCGGTAGGAGGGGTTCACGGGGATGCCCTCGGCGGCCACGGCGCGGGCGAACAGGTCCTTGCCGACGGTGAATCGATCCTCATCGACATGGACACGCTGAAACCAGTACACGGCCTCGGCGCCCGGGAGCTCCGGGGCGCAGTCGACGCCCCCGATCGACTCCAGGCCCGCGGCTACCGCCTGCGCCGCCCGGCGCCGTCCGGCGACGATCTCCGGCAGCCGCCGCAGTTGCGCCCGCCCCACCGCCGCGGCCAGGTCGTTGCCGTTGAGGTTGAGGCCGGCGCGCAGGTTGGTGCCGCCTTCCAGGCCGAGGGGCTTGCCGCGGTCGGCGAAGCGCTTGCAGCGCCAGCCGAGGTCCTCGTCGGTGGTGAAGACGACCCCGCCCTGGGGTCCGGTGGCGTGATGCTTGCCGCTCATGGTGGAAAACACCCCCAGCGTGCCGAGGGTGCCGGCCATGCGCCCGCCGAAACGGGCTCCGTGGGCCTGGGCGCAGTCCTCGATCAGCGGCAGGCCGCGGTCCCGGGACAGCTCGAGGATGGCGTCCAGCTCCGCCGGCTCCCCGGCGATGTGGGCCACCACGATCGCCCGGGTGCGCGGGGACAGGACCGCCTCGATCTGCTCGGGGCCGGCGTTGAAGCTGCCGGGGGCGGCGTCGGCCACCACCGGCACCAGGTTGAGCAGCGGCACGGGCATGACGCCCCCGGGATCGCTGATCGGCGGCACCACCACCTCGGAGGCCGGCTCCAGCTCCAGGCCGCCGAGGGCGGCGTACAGCGCCGAGGTGCCCGAGTTCACCAGGTCGGCGAAGCCGCCTCCGTGGGCGGCGGCGAACTCGGCCTCGTAGGCCTGCTCCTCCGGGCCGCCGTAGCCGATGGGGGAGCCGCTCTCGATCGCCCGGTCGAAGAGCCGCAGGGCGGCGTCTCTCTCGGCGGCGCCGAAGAGGGCACGGGGCGGGAAGGGAGTCTCTCGAAGGGGCTTTCCGCCGTCGATGGCCAGCATGCACGCCTCCTGTCCGCGGCTCGGGTGGGGTGGTATAATAAGCCGCTTCCCGCCAACCCGTCGCCAGATCCGGAGTGCCTTGACCCCCCTGCTCCTGCTGTCCGCGTACGCCCTCGGCGCCCTGCTCCTGGCGTCGGCGGCCGTCCCTCCCCTCCGCCGCCTGGCCCTGCGCGCCGGCCTGGTGGACGACCCGGGGGACGCCGACTACAAGACCCACAGCCGCGCCACCCCCTGCGGCGGCGGACTCGCCATCTGGATCGGCGCCTGCGTCCCCCTCGGGGCCGCCGCCGCCTGGCTCGCCGCCGCCCGGTCCGACCTGATCCACGACGGCGTCGGGTGGATCAGCCCCTGGGCGCCGTACGCCTTCTTCCCCCTGGAGAGCTGGACCCCCACGGTCCGCGAGGTCAGCCAGGTCCTGTGCCTGCTGGGGGCGGCCACGGCGATCATGCTCCTCGGCCTGGCCGACGATCGCCGGCCCCTGCCCCCGGCCCTGCGCCTGGGCGTGCAGACCGCCCTGGGAGCGGCCCTCGTCCTCTGGGTGCCGGGGTTCCGACTGGCCACCCCCGGCGGAGGCGCCCTGGCGGTGGTGCTGAGCATCCTCTGGATCGTGGCCCTGACCAACGCCTTCAACTTCCTCGACAACATGGACGGCCTGGCCGCGGGTCTGGCCGTCCTCGGACTGGGCGCCTGCGCCGCCCTCGCCCTGGCCGCCGGACACCTGCCCATGGCAGCTCTCTGCCTGGCCTCGGCCGGGGCCTCGGGCGGCTTTCTGGTCCACAACTTCCCGGCCGCCTCGATCTTCCTGGGCGACGCCGGGGGGCTGTTGCTCGGCTTCCTCTCCGGAGCGGTCTCCGTGTCGCTCAGCTCCCAGCTCACGGGGCCGGCCACCGGCCTCTCCGCCGCTCCCTTGCTGCTGCTGCCCCTCGTGCCCTTCGGCCTGCCGGCGTACGACCTGGTCACCGTGGTCTGGCTGCGGCTGCGCCGGGGCGTCGCCCCCTGGATCGGCGACAACCGCCACGTCAGCCACCGGCTGGTGGCCGCCGGTCTCGACCGCATCCGGGCGGTGCTCGTGCTCCATGCCCTCACGGCGGCCGTCGCCCTGCCCTGCGCCGCCGCCGGGGGAGGCGGTCCAGCGGCGGCCTGGTGGGCGGTGGCAGGCGGCACGGCGCTGCTCCTGCTCTTCGGCGGCGCCGAGATCGCCCTGGCCCACGGCCGACGGGGCTGAAACTCATCAGCCCATCATCCTCACCCCAAACCAATGGTCGAGAGAATGGCTGACCGTAAACGAATCCTGATCACGGGCGCCGCCGGCAAGGTCGGCAGCGCCCTGCGGCGTTACCTGCGCGATCGCTACGACTTCCGCCTCCTCTTCCACCGCAACGTGCCCGAGGTGGAGGCGGGAGACCAGGTCGTCGTCTCCGACCTGTCCAACCTGGAGTGCATGATCGAGATCGGCGAGGGCATGCACGCCATCGTCCACCTGGGCATCGCCGTGGCCGGCGGCGGCGCGCCCCGGGCCCTGTACAATCAGATGATCTTCGAGGCCAACATCCGCGGCACCTACAACATCTTCGAGTCGGCGCGCATCAACGGAGTGCCCAAGGTGGTCTTCGCCAGCACCAACCACGTCACCGGGTTCTACGAGAGGGAGGGCGCTGTCTCCCGCCCCGAGCTGCCCGTCCGCCCGGACAGCATGTACGGCGTCAGCAAGGCCTACGGCGAGGCCCTCGGCCGCTACTACTACGACCAGTACGGGATCTCCTGCTACAACATCCGCATCGCCAACTTCCCCGAGACCGACGAGGTGAACTCCGAGTACGAGCCGGGCATGAACCGCTGGCTCTCGTCGCGGGACATGGCGGAGCTCACCCACTGCTGCCTGGCCGGCCCCGACCCGAAGTTCGCCATCGTCTACGGCGCCTCCCTCGGCGGCGAGCTCAAGTGGGACCTGGAGAGCGGCAGGGAGCTGGGCTGGCAACCGCGGGACCGGGGCGCGCCGTCGCCGTGACCGCCCCCGTCTCGGGACTGGGCGGCGGCTACGCGGAGTCCCGGCCCGATGCGGGGCCGACGGTGCGCGCCGTGCTCGAGGCCGCCGCCCCGGGGGCCCGGGGTTCCCGGCTGGTCGTGGTCTCCGGCCCTCCCGGGGTGGGCAAGACGGCCCTCGTGGAGCGGCTCCTTCCGGTGGTGCCGGGGTCCGTGTGCGTCGACAAGGACGCCGCCGCTGGCGCCTTCGTCCTCGAGGCGGCGCGCCAGGACGGCGTCCCCGGGGCCGGGGCCTACGGCACCGACCGCTACTGGCGGCGGCTGCGGCCCCTCGAGTACTCCGGGGCGGTGGCCACCGCCTGCGCCAACCTCGTCGGTCGGCGCGTGGTCTTCCTCGCCGGCGGCTGGGGGCCGGAGCTGGCCTGCCCATCCCTGTGGCCCGCCCTCGGCGAGGCCCTGGCCCCGGCGCGGCTCACCGTCCTCCATCTCGACGCCCCCGAGCGCGAGACCTGGCGGCGGCGGCTGCAGACCCGGGGCTCGCGCTCCGACAGCCCCTGGTTCGAGAGCTTCGCCGAGAGCGTCACCTCCCTGCCCGTGTGGGACGGCGCGGTGCGGCTGGGCACCGACGGCCCGTTCGCCGCCGTCGCCCAGGCCGCCGTGGACGCCCTCGGCATCGACACCTGAGAGAGGCCTCCCATGGACATCCTCCACGGCGCCTTCGGTTACGCGGTCCTCATGGGTCTGGCCTGGGCCGCGGGCACCCGGACGGGACCCCCGCCCTGGCGCACGGTGCTGGCCGCCACCGGGCTGCAGCTGGTCCTGGCGGCGGTGCTCCTCCTCAGCGGCCTGCGCGGCCACGTCTTCGCCATCGTCGGCGGTCTCACCGAGCTCCTCGAGGTGACGGCGCTGAGGGCCAACGAGTCGCTGCTGTTCTCCGGCGTCACCGGCTCCGAGTTCGTCCGCGCCTACGGCCCGATCCTGGCCCTGGAGATCGCCGCCATCATCATCTTCGTCGCCTCCCTCTCCAGGGTCCTCTACCACTACGGGGTCCTGCCCTGGGCGATCGGCCAGCTCAGCCGCTTCATGCAGCGCCTCTTCGGGATCAGCGCCGCCGAGAGCGTCTCGGTGACCGCCAACATCGTCCTGGGAATGACCGAGGCGCCGCTGCTGATCCGTCCGTACGTGGCGCGCCTGACCCTCAGCGAGCTGTTCTGCCTGATGACGGCCGGCATGGCGACGATCGCCGGCACGGTGATGGTGGTCTACGCCAGCATGCTCGCGGGAGCCCACCCGGAGATCGCCGGCCACTTGTTCACCGCGTCCCTGATCAGCGCCCCGGCGGCGGTGGCCGTGGCCAAGCTGATGTACCCGGAGACGGAGGCGCCCGTCACCGCCGGCGGCCGCATCGAGCTGGAGAAGGGGGACACCCTCAACGGGCTGGACGCGGCGGCCCGCGGAGCCTCCGAAGGGATGCAGCTGTTCCTCAACATCCTGGCCATGCTCATCGCCTTCATCGGGCTGGTGGCCCTGGTCAACCTCGCCGTCGGCTGGACGGGGAGGATGGTCGCCGGAGAGGCGGGGGCCGCCTGGAGCCTTCAGGCGGCCAGCGGCTGGGTGCTGCGCCTGCCCTGCTGGCTCATGGGGGTCTCGTGGTCGGAGGCGGCCGTCATCGGCCAGCTCATGGGCCTCAAGACGGTCCTCAACGAGTTCGTGGCCTACGTGGAGTTGTCGACGCGCATGAGCGGCGGCCGGAGCGGCCTGAGCGACCGCGCCTTCCTCATCGCCGTGTACGCCATGTGCGGCTTCGCCAACTTCGGGTCGGTGGCGATCATGATCGGCGGCGTCGGCAGCATCGCCCCGGAGCGCCGCGGGGACCTGGCCCGGCTGGGGCTTCGGTCGATCGCGGCCGGGACCCTGGCCACGATGCTCACCGGATGCGTGGTGGGGTTCTTCGTCTGATGGCGGGATCCAAAACCCTGTCGAAACGTCGGTATATATACTATATTAGGACGTTTCCCAAAAACCCATCGCCGTTACGACGACCATGGCCAAGCAACGCAAGTCCGCATACCGGGCCCAGTTCGACGGACATCGTCGGCTGGCCGCCGCCGTCATCCTCCAGGCCATCAAGGACATGTCCACCGGTCCCACCTCGCAGGAGCAGGAGAGCGCCGTCGAGTTCCTGCAGGGGGACATGTGGCCCTTCTCCGACGTCCTCGACCTGCCGGCCGACGGCCGCGCTCTCCAGGACTACCTCAAGACGCTGGAGGTGAAGCACCTCGAGGCCGAGGCGCCGGGCACCAACTGATCCGGCGCCGATGACCCCCGCGGCCTCGAGGAGCGGGCCCCGCCGATGACCTCCGCGTCCGGCGAACCCCGCTGGCAGTCCGATTTCCCCGTGCGCGCGGCGACCCACGGCCCGCGGCACCACTTCTTCGGGTACTACGACAAGACCTGCTGGGACGGCGGCGGGCGCCGCCTCCTCTGCCTCGAGACGGAGTTCCTGGCGCGGCCCCCCGCCACCGCCGACGGCGCCGCCGTGGGCGTCGTCGACCTCGACGGCGGCGGCTTCCGCGCCCTGGGCCGGACGCGCGCCTGGTGCTGGCAGCAGAGCTCCATGCTCCACTGGCTGCCGTCGCCCCACGCCACCGGCCACGTGGCCGACCGCGGCCCGGCCCCCGAGACCCCCTGGATCATCCACAACGACCGCCTGGACCCGGGCGAGGAGCCCGAGAGGCCCAGCGAGCGCGGGTGGGACGGTGTCCCGGGTGATGCCCCCCGCTTCGTGGCGGTCGTGCGCGAGGCGGAGACCGGCGAGGTGGTGCGCACCCTGCCGCGGCCGGTCTACGCCCTCAGCCGCGACGGCCGCCAGGCGGTGACCCTGAACTTCTCGCGCCTGCAGCATCAGCGCCCCGGCTACGGATACCCCGGGGTGCCCGACCCCGGGCGGCAAGTGGGCGAGCCGGAGGACGACGGCATCTGGTGGCTCGACGTCGAGACCGGCGAGCACCGCCTGATCCTCTCCCTCGCGCAGGTCGCCGGCATCGACCGCGGGCCCGGCTTCGACGGCGCCGTGCACCGCTTCAACCACCTTCAGTTCTCCCCCGACGACCGCCGCTTCGTCTTCCTCCACCGCTGGCAGACGAGCCCCGACGCCCCCCGCCATCACCGCATGATCACGGCGCGGCCCGACGGCGGCGAGGTGGCCATCGTCGCCTCCCACGGCGCCGTCTCCCACTTCGACTGGCGCGACCCGGACCACATCCTGGCCTGGGGCTTCCACCGGGGCATCGGCGACCGCTACCTCCTCTTCCGGGACCGCTCCCACCACCAGGTGGAGGTGCTCGGCGAGGGCCAGCTGACCGAGGACGGCCACTGCAGCTACTCGCCCGGCGGCCGCTGGCTGCTCACCGACACCTATCCCCGGGGCGGGACCACCCGCACCCTGATCCTCTACGACCTGGCCGGGGACCGGCGGATCGACGTGGGGCGGTTCCACTCGCCGCCCGCCATCACCGGCGAGATCCGCTGCGACCTCCACCCCCGCTGGAACCGCGACGGCACGCAGGTCTGCATCGATTCGGCCCACGAGGGCCACCGCCAGCTCTACATCGTCGACGTGAGCGGCCTCACCGCCGCCGGCGGCTGAGAGCTCCGGCGCCGGCCGGCCCCGTCAGCTTCCGAAGATCCCCGAGTCGAACCGCGCCAGGCTCGCCCCGGCGCTCCAGCCGGCCCGGTCCAGCCGCCGGGTGACGTCGAGGCGCAGCAGGTGGAAGACCACCAGCGAGAGCCCGGCCTCGTGGCGGAAGCCGTCCTGGTAGCGCGGATCGTAGCCCAGGCCGGCCAGGCGCTGCGGGTCGATCCAGGTGCGGCCGGACGCCCCGTGCACCACCAGCCCCGCCCCGCGCATGGCGAGGTCCCAGAGTCCCAGCAGCTCGAAGGGGGCGCTCTTGAAGTCGTGCTCCCAGTAGAGGGCGGCGTAGTGCTCGCCTTCGTGGGGATGGCCGCGCACGCTGCGGAAGGCGCCGAAGGGGGAGAAGGGGAGCAAGCCGGCCTCCAGGGCGCCGAAGCGCTGCAGAGGCAGGCGGCCGAAGGCGTAGCCCGCCACCAGCCGCAGGGACAGGGCGTTCGGGGTGGAGCGCCGCCGGAGGAAGGTCGGGAAGTGGCCGTCGAGGGCCAGGTGCAGGCGCGTGAAGGAGAAGTCGCCGCCGAGCAGGCCGCCGTGCTCCGCCTTCGCCTCCACGCGCCGGTTGGCCCTCAGCCCGAAGGGCCGGTAGGGGCCGCCCCACTCGAAGCGGGCCTCCAGCGAGCGCAGCCGGCCCTCCTCGACGGCGGGATTCGGCCGCGGCTGCCAGTCGCGGCCCAGGAGATTGAAGCGGGTCGTCTCCGCCAGGGAGGAGTGGTCCTCGTCCCGGAGGCCCGCCTCCAGGGCGGTCCGGCCCGGCAGCCACAGCCGCAGGCGGGCGCGCATGCCCTCGCGCCAGTACCAGTCGAAGTAGTCGTCCAGGCCCAGCAGGCTCTGGGCGCTGTTGAGCAGCGGGGTCCAGCTGTCCGAAGGACTGCGCGGCGCCTTGCCGCTGCCGTATTCCAGGTCGACCCGGAGGCGGGTCGTGACCCGGGACTGGACCAGGGTGTGGCCCGGGGTCGTGGTCGTGGTCCGCTCCTCCTTCTGCCATCCCCAGGCGGCGTGGCCGCGCCAGGACCCGCGCTTGAGGCCCAGATCCCAGGCGCCGCCGCCTCCCGCCTCCAGGCCCGCGAGACCGGCCCCTCCGGGACCAGGGCTCCAGACCATGGTCGTCCCCGGCGCGGCCTCCTGCCACCGGGGCGCCTGCCACCTGCGGCTTCCCGCCAGGCCCAGGTGGGCTCCACCGACGCGGTCGTAGAGCAGATCCGGCTTCCAGTCGATCCCCGCCGGCCGCCCCGGGCCCGCGCCCTTCGCGGCTGGCTGACTGACGGCGCCCTTCCCGTCCTCCTCTCCCATGTCCGGGAGGAGCCGTCGGGCGAGGAACCCCGTGGGCCGGAAGGCCCGTTCCAGCCGCAGGGTGCTGTCTATGGTGGCGTAGGCCTCCCGCTCCCGGTCGGAGAGGGGCACCTTGTCCGCCAGTCCGGCGAAGGTGCTGTCCCGGGCCACGGCCGCGGTATCGACGCGCACTACCGGCCCGCCGGCGTAGAGCGAGTCGGGCAGGTCGGCGTTGACCTCGTAGTCGTCGAGCCGCGTCAGGGAGGAGAACCGGGCCGCGGGGAAGCGCAGCCCGGCCATGCCGATCTTCGCCTCCAGCGAGAACCGGTGGTCCACCGGCAGCCAGACCTCCCCGAAGCCGCGGAACTGCTGGCGCCAGGCCAGGTCCAGGCGCTCCAGCACGGGCAGGGGTACGGCCGAGGTCAGGACCGCCCGGCTGGGCGCCAGGTCCACCTCGAGGAGGACGAAGGCCCCGTCGAGGACCGAGACGCGGCCCGTGAAGGCGGCCGCCAGCCGGCTCCTCGGCTCCACGGAGATGTCGAAGACCACCCGGTCGTCCAGGTAGCGCCGGCCCACCAGGCGGAACCGGTAGTGGTCGAGGGCCTCCGG
Organism: Candidatus Latescibacterota bacterium; assembly: GCA_964291625.2. GTDB lineage: Bacteria > Latescibacterota > UBA2968 > UBA8231 > UBA8231 > UBA8231. Next base: position 4,162,479 of record OZ220089.1, read on the forward strand.
GTGGGTCGGACCGATCAGCGTCTGTCCGACCATGTGGATGTCGTCGTCGTAGAAGTCGACGAACCCCTCCAGGGCCGGGGTGATGCCGGTCTCCCCCTCCACGTTGCGGGTGGTGCGGCGGGACTTGACCACCTCGCGCAGGCCGCGGTCCCGGTCCCAGTAGATCTCCGAGGCGGTCTCGCCGATGGTGACGATGCCGTCGTCGTTCTCCAGGACCCGGCGCGTGTAGGCGCGGGCGCGGTACCCGGCCACCAGCGGCCTCCAGACCTGCTTGTTGCGGATCACCCGGGCCATGATCCCCTCCGCCGGGTCCCCGGGGGTGACCACGAGGGGCTCGAGGGGGTAAGGCGCCGGGACCAGGGCGAAGTCCACCGGTCCCGGAGGCGCCGTCAGGACGCTGTCCCGGGAGGCGTAGCCGATGTGGGTCACCTCCAGGCCCGCCGGCCAGCGGCGGACCTCGATGCGGTACTCGCCCTCGTCGTTGGCGATGGTGCCGCGGTAGGAGCCGGCCAGCCGCACCGTGGCCGCGGGCAGGGGCTGCCCCGTGGCCGCGTCGACGACGGAGCCCTGCACCCACCAGGGCTGGCCCTGGGCGGAACCCGCCCACAGGAGGGCCAGCACCGCCAGTCCCCTCGTCGCGGCGCCCATCAGAAGCGGATGGAGAACCGCGTCGGCTCGCCGGCCGGGCTCTCCAGGGAGAAGGCGAAGCGGTGGCGCCCCAGGATCTCCTGCACCAGGGTCAGGCCGAGGCCCCGGCGGTTCTCCCGGGTGCTGAAGAAGGGGGTGAAGAGGCTCTCGGCCACCTCGGGGTCGATCCCCGGCCCCGAGTCCTCGATCACGGCGAAGGGCCGGTCCTCGACCCCCAGGCGAATGGTGATGCGCCCGTCCTCGCCGATCGCCTCCACCGCGTTCCTCAGGACGTTGACGAAGACCTGCTCCATCTGGCCCTCGTCCATGGCGACCGGGGCCAGCTCCTCCTGCACCTGCCACTCCCACTCGATCCGGCGCTGCTCGCACTCGGCGCGCATGAGCAGGGCGATGCCGCGCAGCAGGGCCTCCAGGTCCACCGGGCGGGGGCGCGGCGCCGGCAGCCGCACCACGTCGGCGTAGCTGCGCATGAAGGCGCTGAGGTGGTCGATGCGGCCGCTGGCCACCCGCAGGGCGTTCTCGAAGTCGCCGCGGTCGGCCTCGCGCAGCTGGTCCTTGTAGTGGAGACAGGAGTGGAGCAGGGAGTTGACGGCTCCCGTCGAGTTGTTCACCTCGTGCGAGAGCAGGCGGATCACCTTCTCGTAGGCCTCCTTCTCCGACAGGCGCAGTTCCTCGGTGAGCTCCTCCATGAGGATGAAGTGGCGGGGGAAGCCCTGGTCGATGAACTGCGACCTGCGGCAGCGCACGCGCCGGCCCTGCACCCGCAGGACCTCGGACCCGCCCACGTCGAGAGCCTCCAGGGAGCGGCCGAAGTCCGTGCCCAGCTCGTCGAGCCCGCGGCCCTCGGCCTCGTCCCCGGCCAGCCCCAGGAGGCGCGCCGCGGCGGGGTTGGCCAGGGCGATCCGGCCGTCGAAGTCGAGGGTGACGATCCCCGACGGCGACGCCGCCAGGATCCTGTCCATGAAGTGGTGCTGTTCCTCCAGCCGCGTGCGCTCCTCGCGAAGCTGGTCGATCATGCGGTTGTACACGCCCACGAGGCGGTCCATCTCCGGCTGGCCCACCTCGATGAACTTGCTGGTGAAGTCCTGCTCGCCGATCAGCTCGGCGCCGGTGCCGATCAGGTCGAGGGGCACCCGCAGGTGGTGGACCAGGCGTGCGCCGGCCAGGAAGGAGAGGAGGAAGAACAGCTCGAGGGCGAGGAGCCACGGCTTCTCGTCGATCAGCAGGTACCCGGAGACCCCGGCGAATACGAGGTGGATGCCGAGCAGGTAGAGGATCAGCTTGAGGCGCAGGCTCAAGGCTCGATCCCGTACTTCTCGAAGCGCCGGTAGAGGGCCGCCCGGCTCAGCCCCAGGGCCTCGGCGACGCGGCTGATGTTGCCCTCGTAGTGCTCCAGGCAGCGGGCGATCATCGACCGCTCCAGCTCCTCGAGGGTCATCGCCCCCGGCGCCGGCAGGCTGGCGGGTCCGGCCGCGGCGGCGGCGCCCTCCTCCGGCTGCATGGCCAGGGCGGCGGAGAAGTCGTCCACGCCCAGGACGGGGCCGGTGGTCATCAGGGTGGTCCGCTCCACCAGCTGCTTGAGCTGGCGGATATTGCCGGGCCACGGCAGCGCCTGGAGCCACTCCAGGGCGGCCTCGTCGATCTCCAGGTGGTGGCGGCGGTAGACCTGGCCCGCGCCGTGGGCGAAGTGGCGGGCCAGCAGCGGGATGTCTCCCGGCCGCTGGCGCAGGGCCGGCATGTGCAGGACGATGAGGTTGAGGCGGTAGAGGAGGTCCTCCCGGAACCCGCCCGACTCGACCAGCTCCAGCAGGTTGCGGTTGGTCGCCGAGACGACGCGCACGTCGACCGAGCGGGTGCGGCTCGACCCCAGGACCTCGAAGGTGCAGTCCTGCAGCACCCGCAGCAGCTTGACCTGGCAGGCCGGGTCGAGATCGCCGATCTCGTCGAGGAAGATGGTGCCGCCGTCGGCCAGCTCGAAGCGGCCCTTGCGGTCCTGCCGGGCGTCGGTGAAGGCCCCCCTCACGTGGCCGAACATCTCGCTCTCGAAGAGGGTGGAGGAGATGCCGCCGAGGTTGACCTTGACGAAGGCCTGGTCGCGGCGGCCGCTGTTGCGGAAGATCGCCTGGGCGATCTCGTCCTTGCCGGTGCCGCTCTCGCCGGTGATCAGCACCGAGGCCTCGGTGGGCGCCACGCGGCTCACGACCTCCAGCACCTTGAGGAGCCCGGGGTCCTCGCCGATGACGTTGCCGAAGTCGCCCTGGCCGTCCAGCTCCTCCCGCGTGAGGGCGCGCGGGGCTTCGCGCCCGGCCGCGGCCAGGCCGAGGGCCCTCTTCACCACCTGCAGGATCTGCTCGTTGGTCCAGGGCTTGGTGACGAAGTCGGCGGCCCCGGCCTTGATCCCCTCCACGGCCAGCTCGATGGAGCCCCAGGCCGTCATGAGCACCACCGGCAGCCCGGCCTGCCGCCCCTTGATCTCCTTCAGCAGCTCCATGCCCTCCTCGCCGCTGGTCCGCCGCGAGAAGTTCATGTCCTGCAGGACCAGCTCGCAGCCGCCGCCCTCCAGCCGCTGCAGGGCCTCGGCCGGCGACGCGGCGGCAGCCGTGCGGTAGCCGGCCTGCTTGAGCAGCAGCGACAGGGACGCGGTCACCGAGGGATCGTCGTCGACCACCAGGATCATCGCTTTGCCTCTCATTCGGAGTGCAGGGCCTCGGCCGGCCGCACGCGGCAGGCGAGCCGCCCCGGGTAGAGACTGCAGACGACCACGAGCCCGTAGACGACCAGGGCCGACAGGACCAGGCTCAGGGCGAAGATCCCGCCGCCGTAGTCGAGCAGGTCGAGCAGGGGCAGCTGCACGATCAGCACCGCGGCGGCGAGGACGCCGGCGCTGGCCACGATCAGCATCTCCCCCGTCAGCTGGGAAAAGATACCGACCGCCGACCCGCCCAGGGCCCTCCTCAGACCGATCTCCTCGACCCTCAGGGTGGCCCGCTGCCAGAGCACGCCGCTCAGGGAGAGGGCCACCATGGCCAGGACCAGGGCCGAGACGACCCCGAGGGCGAAGAGGGGCACCAGGGTCAGCTTGAAGGCCGAGGCGCGGTCCTCCGCCAGGGTGGTGATCCTCACGCCGTGGCCCGGCGCCAGGGCCCGGAGCCGCCGGTCGATCTCCTCCTGGGCCGCCAGGGGGGTGCCGGCGCGCACCTCGACCAGGAACTGAGCGGGATCGTCCTCCCCAAGGCGCTGGAATACGAAGAACCCGGGATCGGACAGCTCGCCGCCGCGGCGGTAGTCGGATACGACCCCGACGATTCGCCCGTGGAAGCCTTGCCATTCCTCGATGCGCCGGCCGAGGGGGTCCTCGTCGCCGAAGAGGGCCTCGGCGAGGGGCCGGGTGACCACGACCGGGTCCCAGTCCAGGGCCGCGTCCTCCTCGCCGAACCACCGGCCGCTGACCAGCTCGATCCCGAGGGTGTGGTGGAACTCGTCGGAGACGACGCCGTTGGAGACGAAGCGCCCGTCCACGGTGAACTGGGACTGGAAGCCGAAGGCGAAGGGGAGGGCGATGTACTCCGCGGAGGCGACCGACTCGACCCAGTCGAACCCCCGCAGGGCCAGGTAGACCTGCTCGCGGCTCACGGGCGCGGCTTCCCCGTCCGGCTGCAACAGTCCGTCCGGGTGGAAGGCCACCACCCACCGGTCCTCGTAGGAGTACCCGAGGGGCCGCCGGTAGTTGGCGGACTTGTCGAGGGCGAGGGAGAGGGTGACGAAGAGGAGCACGAAGGAGATGAAGATCTGCAGGGTTGTGAGCCCGTTCGACCTCCTGCGGTTCCAGACGATCTTGCACAGGTGGCGGATCATCGGTTCCTCCTCCGGAAGGCCTCCACCACGTGGAGGCGGGACATCTTCCACGCCGGCCAGACGCCGGAGACGAGACCGAAGAACAGGGTCATCACCAGGCCGTAGAGGAAGATGCGGTGGTTCAGCTGGAAGTCGGCGTACTGGACGACGGCGGCGGCGCCGAGCATCTGCAGGACCAGCCAGGTCAGGGCCAGCCCCAGGGCGCCCCCGAGGAGGGTGAGGATGACGTTCTCCGCCAGGAACTGCCCCACCAGGGTCAGCGACGACCCGCCGAAGGCCTTGCGCACGCCGATCTCGGAGGCGCGCTCGAGGATGCGGGTGGTGTTGATGTTGACCAGGCTGACCACGGGCAGGAGCATGAAGAGCAGGGCCAGGACGACGACGAGGACCATGAGGCCGCGGCCGGTCAGCGCGCCGAGGGCGAAGACGATGTTCGCCACCATGTCCAGCAGGGTCGTCGGGCTGGCGACGAGGCGGTTGATCTCACCGGGATTGGGGTACTCGATGCGCGTGAGCACGTCGGCGAACTCCTCGTGAATGAGGGGGATCGCCGCCGCTCCGGGCGCCAGGATCAGCGCCTGGAAGTGCCCGAAGAGCGAGTCGTACCGGCGGTAGGCGCCGGTCCCGAAGGCGCTGTGGGGCACCCAGATGTCGGCGAAGGGGACCATGCGGTAGAACGGCACGTCGGGCACGACCCCGACGACGCGGAAAGGCAGGCCCTTCAGCTCGATGTACTTGCCGACGGCCTCTTCCTCCGCGAAGAACACGCGGCGCGTCGCCTCGTTGATCACCGCCACCCGCCGGCCCTCCTCCACCTCCTCCCCGGAGTAGGGGCGCCCTTCGAGGAAGTCGAACTCGAGGATCTCCCAGAACACCCCGTCCGTGCACTTGAGCTGGGACTCGACCTTCCCGCCCTCGCGGAAGGTGGTCACCGTGGTGCTCGTGCGGTAGATGGAGACCTTCTCCGCATTCGCCAGGGGCGAGACGTAGCGCTCGAGGAAGGCGTAGCTCGGCCCCTGGAGGCGATAGCCCGGCGACTCGTCGTGCTCGCCCCTCATGGAGCTCACCAGCAGGGTGCGGTCCGAGCGCGTCTCCGGGGGAAAGGAGCCGAAGACGTGGTCGAACAAGGAGGCCGCCACCATCAGCACCATGAGGGTGAAGCTGATGGTGAAGAGGCTGATGCAGGTGAACAGCTTGCGCCGCAGCAGCACCTTGAGGGCCATCTTCGTGTAGTTCTTCAGCATGACGACCTCCGCGTGAAAGGTTGCCTGGCCCGGGTCAGTCGATGAACTCGAGGGTGCCCTTCATGGCGACCACCCCGAGGACCGAGCACCAGTCCCCAGAAGAAGCCATCGTTGCGGCTCTCCACTCTCCTTTTGCGAAGACGCTTCCCATGGCCTTCCCGGTACCCCTGGACGTACTCGATGCCCTTACCCCGGATGGCCCCGTACTCCTTCTGCGTCATCGAGCCGTCGCTCGGGGTGTATCCGTCGCACACGAACAGACCGACGAAGCTGAAGCCGCACACGTAGCCGGACAGCCACCACCACCGGGTCCCCTTGAACTCGGCGGCCATCTCGCCGTCGAGGGCGCCCTGCTCCCGCGAGTACCCCGGCAGGACGGGCTGCGGCTCTCCGGACGGCCCCTGGGCGAGCACGAATCCCAGGTGCCGCCTCTCGCCCGGCGGTTCCAGTCGAGCCTCCCCATGCGCGCCCGTCAGACTCAGAAGACCAAGCAGCACGAGGACTGCCGACATCGGCTTCATCACTCCCTCCTTCTGGTTTCTTTCAGTAGTCATGGTGCAGGGCCTCGGCCGGCTTCACCCGCGCCGCCAGCCAGCTGGGGTAGAGTCCGCACAGCATCACCCCCAGGTAGAGGACGAGGGCCGTGGCCCCCACGCCGGCGGCCGCCACGGGCCCCGGCACCCGGCTCCCGAGCACCATGTCCAGCAGCCCGAGTTGGAGCAGGGGCCAGCAGCCCAGGGCGATGGCCGCGGTCACCAGCACCGCCAGCTCTCCCAGGAACTGGCCGTAGATGCGGCCGGCCGGCGCCCCCACGGCGCGGCGGATGCCGATCTCGCGGGTGCGGCGGCGCACGTTCAGCCACATGATGCCGATCAGGCCGAGAGCCACCATGAGCATCATCAGGCCGCTGATGGCGGCGATGAAGGCCAGGTTCATGAGCCGATCCAGGCGGGAGTCCTCGCGGATCTGCGCCAGGGACTCGACCCCGAAGTTCACGGACTGGCCGGCAGGGAGGACCTCCCGGATCCTGGACCGGAGCCTCTCGCCGAGGGCGGGTCCGGAGCCCGGGGAAGCCTCTACGAGGAAGATGATCCAGCTCTGCCTGGGGGTTTCCAGCCACCGGTCGGAGAAACGCAGGAAGACGAACCCCGGCACCTCCGCGTGCTGGTAGCTGCCGTAGTAGAAACAGCTCTCCACCACCCCGACGACGCGGACCTCGTCCGGGGAGTCCCCGATCGTCCGCCCCAGCGGATCGTCGCCGCCGAAGAGGGCCTGGCTCAGCTCCCGGTCGATCACCGCCGGGGTCCAGTCGAGGGCCTCGTCCTCGGGCCGGAACCAGCGTCCGGCGAGCAGCCGCAGCCCCAGGGCTTCCAGGCCCTCGTCCGAGACGTGGACGGCGCTGATCCCGTTCCAGTAGTCGGAGAAGCGGAGGGGCGCCTGGCTGGCCAGGGCCACGGCCTGGACTCCGTCGACGGCCCGAAGCTCGCGTCCGACCAGGTCGACATCACGCAGGTCCTCCGGGCCCAGGAGATCCCCTACGCTCAGTCTGACGGACCACACGTTCTCGTGCTCGAAGCCGAGGGGCCTGAGCCGTTCCGCGGCAAAGAGCACCCAGCCGGCGGTCAGGGGCGTGAGCACCAGGAACGCCAGGAGCAGCTCGGCCACGAGGAGCAGGTACCGCCGCCGCCGGTTCCACGCCAGTCGGCACAGATGAGCGATCATCCCTCCCTCCCGGTCAGAGCCCGGACGGGGTGCAGGCGCGCCATTCTCCAGGCGGGATACGCTCCGGAGACCGTGCCGAAGAACAAGGCGAGCAACACGCCGTAGAAGAAGGTGCGCGCCAACACGCCGGTATCGATGTGAGCCAGGCCCGCCACCGCGAAGGGCGCCAGGATGGCCCAGCTGAAGGGCAGACTGAGCGCTCCACCCATCAAGGTGAGGAGCACGTTCTCCGCTACGAACTGCCCCACCAGGATGCGGGTCGAGGCGCCGAAGGACTTGCGCACTCCGATCTCGGAGGTGCGCTCCTCGATGCGGCCCATGTTGAGGTTGACCAGGTGAAGGGCCGGCAGGAGCATGAACAGCAGCGCACCGCCGGCCAGGGTGAGCAGCCACCACCGGAGCCGGGCCACCGCCGCCCGCTGCGGATCCTCGCCTGTCCTGAAGTCATCGGCCCAATCTCCCTTGCTTTCCTGGGCCCACTTCTCCAGCGTGGTGAGCAGCGGAGCGGATATGTCGATGACGGTCAGGTGCTCGTGGGGTGGAGGTTCCACCTGCTTCAGTACGGCGGCGAACTCGGCGCGGATGCGCTCCCTGTGCGCCGGCTTCGGTGCCAACACGGCCGCGTTGAAGTTTCCGTTGAGCTTGTAGGTGCGCCACTCCCCGGAGGGAGCGGTGGTCAGCGGCACCCAGACTTCGGCGAGCGTTCTCGTGCGGATGAGGAAGTCGGCCACCACGCCGACGATGCGGTAGTTCCGGCCGTCGATGGACACGCTCTCTCCCACCACTTCCTCCGACCCGAAGGACCGGCGGCTGAATTCGGCGCCGATGACGGCCACGAAATCCCCGGACTCCACTTCCTCGGCGGTGTAGGGCCGGCCCTGGCGGAAGTCATAGCGGAAGACCTCCCAGAAATCCCCATCGGTCATTCTCACCTCCACCTGAACGTCCTCCGCTCCACCGTGTATTCCCCTGTGGTCGACATCGGAGAACACGGTCACCCTTTCCGCCGTCTTCAGCGTTCGCACGTAGCGGTCCAGGAAGGCGTAGCTGGGCTTCCAGATCACCGGCCCGGGCGTTTCCGCCGAGGCATGCTGCACGATCAGCCAGTCGAGATACAGCGTGCGGCCGGCGTGGACCTCGGGCGGTATGGGGCCTGCTTCCTGGTCGATGAAGGCCGCCGCCACCATGAGCACCACCAGGGTGAAGCAGATGCCGAAGAGGTTGACGGCGGTGAAGAACTTGTGCCGCCAGAACACCTTGAGGGCGACCTTGACGTAGTTCCTAAACACCTGCACTCCTCTCAGTGGGACGCGTATCGCCCATGATCCCTCACTCGTGGTGCAGAGCCTCGGCCGGCCTGACGCGCGCCGCCAGCCAGCTTGGATAGAGGCCGCACAGCAGCACCAGCAGATAGAGCACCAGTGCAGCCGCGGCGAGACCGCCCATGGCGATGTGGATCGGTATCCAGCTGTCGAGCACCAGGCCCAGCAGATCGAAATGGAGGATGGGCACACCGCCCAGGGCGACGGCCGCCGTCGCCAGCACGACCAGCTCGCCGAGGAAGAGGGCGTAGACGTTGCCGCCGGCGGCCCCTACGGCCCGTCGGACCCCGATCTCCCGGGTGCGGCGGCGCACGGCCTGCCACAGGATGCCGCTCAGCCCCAGGGCAACCATGAGCATCAGCAGGCCGCTGAGCAGGGCGGTGTTCTTCAGACTCTGGACCTGCCCAGCCTGCCTGCGGTCCTGCATCTGGGCCAGGGAGCGCACGTTGAAGCGCATGGCCTGGCTCGCCGGAACGACGGCCCGCACTCTGTTTCGGAGCTCTTCGCCGAACTCCGCTCCACTCCGCGAGGGGGTCCTCAAGAGCAGATTCACGCCGCGGGATGACTCGAGCGTATCGACTCGCGTGTCGGGCATGAGGAAAAAGAGCGTGCCCGGCACCCTGCTCCGTGAGGATCCGTACTTCCCGTAGTAGAGGCAGTCTTCCACGACACCTACTACGGGGAAACTGCCGACCGGGGAGTGCATGGTCATGTTCAGGCTCCTGTATCCCTCCAGCCCGAACTTCTCTCTCACCTGTTCCGCGTCGAGTATCTTTCCCAGCGGGTCCTGGTCGCCGAACAGGGCGCGGCTGAGCTGGCGGTCCATCACGACGGGACTCCGGTCGCCGGAGAGCGCCTCGTCTTCCGGCTCGAACCAGCGCCCGCTGTGCAGCCGCAGCCCCAGCGTTTCCAGGCCCTCCTTCGAGATGTTGACGGCGGCCATCCCGTTCCAGGCGCCCATGCCTTCGAACGGTGACTGCTCGGCGAGCGCCGCCGATTCGACGGCGCCGAGAGCCTCCATCTCCCGCCGGACCATCGTCACGGTGCGCCCGAAATCGGACGACTGCTCCCCCGAGGGCTCCCGCATCCAATCGTGCCTCGCCAGGTTCACCGACCACACATCCTCGTACTCGAAGCCCGGCGATTCCATGCTCTCGACGGCGAACAACACCCAGCCCACACCCATGAAGGCGACAATGACGAAGACCAGCGTCAGCTCGCCGACGAGCAGCAGGTTGGTCCGCCGCCGGTTCCACGCCAGCCGGCACAGGTGGAGAATCATGTGCTCCTCCCGGTCAGGGCCTGCACGGGATGCAGGCGCGCCATTTTCCAGGACGGATAGGCACCGGACAGGGCGCCGAAGAGCACGGCGCACAGGATGCCGTAGGCGAAGGCGCGAAGCATCAGCAGGATGTCGAGGGAGCCCGGGGCGAAGTACATCCAGAGGCCCAGACTGAGGGGCAGGCTCAACAGCCCGCCCACCAGCGTGAGCACCACGTTTTCCGCGATGAATTGCCCGACGAGGGTCCGCGACGATCCGCCGAAGGCCTTGCGGACGCCGATCTCGCCGGCGCGCTCCTCGATGCGGCTGATGTTGATGTTCACCAGGTGCAGAACGGGAAGCATCAGTACCAGCAGCACGATGCCGCCACCGATCAGCACCGTTCGCAGCACGATGCCGGCGATGGCCGAAGGCCCCTCGGCGAGTCGCTGCCAGTCTTCCTCGAGCACCCATTCCTCGAAGGCGGTGAGGAGCGGGGCGGACAGCAGAGAATCCTGTCCCACCGGTTCCACCCGTGGCAGCACGGCGGCGAACTCCGCCCGTACGCGCTCCCGGTCCTCCGGCCGCGGCGCCAGCACCGCGGCGCTGAATCCGCCCCCGTCCCTCAGCCGGTATGGACGCCACTCCCTGGCCGGCGTCGTGGTCAGCGGCACCCAGACATCGGTCCCGGCGCTCACTCTCCGGCTGTGGCCAGGGTCGACAACGCCGGCGACACGGTGAGGCCGCCCGTCGAGAGGCACGCTCTCTCCCACGGCCTCGCTCGACCCGAAGAACCGCCTGGCAAACCTGTCGCTGATGACCGCGACCAAGGCGCCGGCTTCGACTTCGGCTGCGGTATAGGGACGCCCTTGGATGAATTCGAAGCTGAAGACCTCCCAGAAGGCGCCATCGGTCAATCGCACCTCCACACCGGCCTCCTCGGCCCCCCCATGCAAACCCCAGGTCTGCGGACGAGAGAAGATGGTCACGCTCTCCGCGGTCTCCAGCTTCCGCACATAGCGATCCAGAAACGCGTACGCAGGCGATATGGGCCATATACCCCGCCCATGGGAGAGATCCCGGCCGCTGCGATCCCCGACCACCACTCTCGAGAGATGCAGAGTTCGGTCGTTGTGGATCTCCGGAGGGGCGTTCCCCGTCACCCCCCCGATCTGCACATCGAGGATCATCGTCGCCATGATCGCTGCGACCAGGGTGGTGCATATCCCCAGGAGGTTCACCACGGTGAAGTACTTGTGCCGCCAGAACACCTTGAGGGCGACCTTGAGGTAGTTCCTCAGCACGGCGTCCTCACTGGACCTGGCGGCCGTCGAAGAGGCGCACCGTGCGCCCGGTGCTCTCGGCGAGGCGCTGGTCGTGGGTCACCATGACGATGGTGGCGCCGTCGTCGTTGAGCTGGTGCAGGATGCCCATGATCTCGTCGCCCATGCGGCTGTCGAGGTTGCCCGTGGGCTCGTCGGCCAGCAGGATCCCCGGCTTGCCGACGATCGCCCGGGCCACGGCCACGCGCTGCTGCTGGCCGCCCGACAGCTGCGACGGGAAGTGGCGCACCCGCGAGCCGAGGCCGACGCGCTCCAGCGCCTCCAGCGCCATCTGCCGCCGCTCCTTCCCCGACAGGCCGCGGCGGTAGAGGAGGGGGATCTCGACGTTGTCCACCACGTTCAGGTCGGCGATGAGGTGGAAGGTCTGGAAGATGAAGCCCACCTCCTCGTTGCGGATGCGCGCCAGGTAGCGGTCGGCGTAGGAGTTGATGTGGCGGCCGTTGAGGCTCACGTCCCCCGCCGTGGGCTCGTCGAGGAGCCCCATGACGTTGAGGAGGGTGCTCTTGCCCGAGCCCGAGGGGCCCATGACCGAGATGAACTCCCCGGCGTCGACGGTGAGGTTGATGTGGCTCAGGGCCAGGGTCTCGATCTTGTCGGTGCGGTAGACCTTCTCGATGCCATCGAGCTGGATCACGGCTTCCTCCTTACTTGATCTGGACCTCGTCCAGGTGCAGGTAGTCCTTCATGCTGGAGATGATTACCTCGTCGCCCTCGAGCAGGCCCTCCACGACCTCGTAGTGCTCGAAGCTGGCGATGCCGGTGCGGATCTCGGTCTTCACCGCCGAGCCGCCGCGGATCACGAAGACCTCGTGCAGGCCGGCGCCCCCGGAGATGAAGGGCCCGCGCTTGAGGCGCAGGGCCCGGTCCTTGCGGGCGGTGACGATGTAGGCGTCGACTCGCTGGTTGGGTCTAAGCAAGGCGTGTGCCGAGTCCTCCAGCTCCACTTCCAGGGTGATGATGTTGTTGTCCACCGTGGGCAGGATGCGGGCGACGCGGCCGCTGACGAAGCTCTCCTCGTCGACGCGCAGGCGCACCGGCAGCCCCGTGCCCAGGCGGCGGGCGTGGAGGTCGGAGACGGTGACGTCGGCCCGGAAGGAGCTGAGGTCGGCGATGCGGGCGATCTCCTCGCCCTGGCGGATGGGGGCGCCCACGACGGGTGAGACCGCGGTGAGGACGCCGTTTCGGTCGGCCAGAACGCGGGCCCGCTCGAGGCGGCGGCGGGCCTCCTCGCCCTCGCGCTCGAGGGTCCGCATCTCCACCTCCAGCGCCTCCACCTGGGCCCGGGTCGATTCGAGCAGGTTGCGGCGGTCCTCCTCGATCTGCTGCAGCTCGATGCCGCTGCGCTGCGCCTCCAGCTGCACCTGCTGGAGAGCCTCCTGGGAGACGGCGCCGATCTCCTGCAGCTCCACGTACTGGCCGACGCGGGTCTGAAGCCGCTGCAGGTCGAGCTTCTTCAGGCGCAGCTGGGTCTCGAGGTCGCTCAGCCTCTGGCGCTCGTCCAGCTCAAGCTGGGTGCGGCGGTTGCGCTTGAGGGCCAGGTCCTCCTCGCGTCTCTCCACCTCGAGGCGGGCCCCGTTCAGGTCCAGCTCGACGATCGGCTGGCCCTTCTCCAGCACCGCGCCCGGCTTCTCCAGGATGCGCAGGAGGCGCGTGTCGATGGGGCTGAAGAGGACCTGCTCGAACTCGGGCACGATCGTCCCCGAGGCGGTGATCGTCTCCTCCACCGGGCCCTGCTGCACCTTGGCGGTGCGGATGCGGTCGGGGTCCACCGACGGCCGGACCAGTCCGGGCAGCCACAGGAAGAGCCAGACCGCCGCCGCCAGTCCCGCCGCCGAAGCGGCGATGCGCCTGAGGCGCCGGCGCTGCAGGAAGGTCGGGTCCACCGGCCGGTCCATGGGATTGCTGGAGGTCTGCTCGTCCATGGGATGGCTGCATCACAAATTCCGTGCCAGGGTCGGCGGGGGCGGGTGCGGCGGGTGCGGCGGGCGGTGGCGGCCCCTCCCTGTGTCCGCTATCGAACAGCGGTCTTTCGATTCTGGACACCCGCTGGGGGGGCAGGGTTCTGCCCATCCCCCGGAGGGAGCCACAGGCTCCGGGAGTTACGGCAGGTGCCAAGGGAGGAACGGATCCGACAGGTAGAGAGCGGTCTTACAGACTCTGGATCAGCCGCGTCAGGGGCCGGGGGCCCAAGGTATGCGTAGCGAGGCACCGATGACCTCCAAGCCTCGGAGACCCGCGAACCTCGGGTGGAACGGCGGTTGCTCTGCGATCCTCCCGAGTCCCATGTTTCGTCGAACGCGCCAGAGCGGCTCGTTTCTCGGACTCGCCAAACACCCAAGACAGGAAGGAAAGGAACATGCCCCTCGCCCTTCTCGCCCTCGCCTTGTTCATCGGTTGCACCTCTGCTACGCCTGCGAGCAGGCTCAAGCCCATCTATCCGCCCGCGGCTGCCCTGGACGCCATAGAGATGCTGCAGGCCTGTCCAGAACTCACCCTGCTCGATTCCGCCATGACCGAACAAATCGAGGTGATGTCCGTGGCCTATGACGCCCATGTCAAGGCCACCCCTCCGGTGCCGGATTCGTCCATGCAGCGCCTCCCCCAGGACAGGAGTGAAGTGGCGAGCCAGCAGAGGGGTGCGGCCTGGTACTATGAGCAGATGAGCGCTTCCGATCTCGCAGTCCGGTTGCGGCACCTCAAGGGCTACCAGTACCCCATCGCCAAGGCCCTGGAAGCCTGCCGGTCCCAACCGAAAGGCCCGTTTGGCCAACGCTCGCTCTCCGATGACTCGAGGAAAGCAACCATGAGGGCCTTCACTCTGCTGCTCGTCCTGACCTCCGGCGCGGCCTTCGATGTGGAGGACACGAGTGAATGAGTCTGGGTGGCGCTGTGCCGGTGGTCAGAGCCGGTAGGATCGAGGGGTCGGCCGGAGCAGGGCGTCCCGGCGGCGGCCCTACCCGGCACCCCGACCTCACTCCCGGAGCGGATCCTCCCGCAGCCAGGTGACCCAGCTCATGATCTCGTCCTGGCGGCCGGACATCTCGACCTCGACCAGGGACGGTCCGGCCGCGGCCAGGGCCCGCTCCAGGGCGGGGCGGAACCCGCCGAGGTCGGCAACCCTCTCGGCGTGGATCCCGAAGGAGCGGGCGAAGGCGACGAAGTCGGGGTTGGTCAGCTCCGTGTCGATGGTGCGGCCCTCGCAGTCGCGCCGCTGGGAGCCCTTGATCGCGGTCAGGGCCGAGTCGTTGACGACGACGACGGTCACGTCGATGCCGTAGCGCACGGCCGTGGCCAGCTCGAAGCTGCCCATGAGGAAGCCGCCGTCGCCGGAGAAGCAGACCACGGGCCGGTCGGGCCGCGCCAGCCGGGCTCCGAGGGCGGCGGGGAAGGCGTGGCCCAGGGAGACGCCGATGCAGGGGTAGAGGAAGGTCTCGGGGTCGCGGACGGGATACTCGGCGAAGGCCGAGTAGCCGATGCCGTGGACGTCCACGGAGAGGATGCCGTCGTCGGGCAGGAGTTCGCGGATCTCGGGCAGCAGCGGCAGGGGAGGCTGCGCGGCGAACCGCCGGCGCCAGGTCTCCAGCAGCGGCATCCACTCGCCGCCGCCTCCGGGTACCTGTTCGCACAGGCTCTCCAGGCTGAGGCGGAGGTCGCCGGCGATCCCGACGTCGCAGTCGTACTCGCGGCCGATCTCGGACGCCTCGGGATCGAGCTGGATCAGGGGCCCCGGGAAGCGGCACTCCCACTGGCTCGTGTCGATGGAGGTGAAGCGGCAGCCCACGGCGAGGGTGCAGTCGGCGGCCTCCACCGCCTGCCGCGCCAGGTAGCCGCGGATGTCGCAGAGGGCCAGCTCGTGGTCCTCGGCCAGGGCGCCCTTGCCGCGCCGGGTCGCGGCCACCGGCGCCCGGAGCTTCTCGGCCAGGGCCCGCAGCGGCTCCCGGGCTCCTCCCGAGATCACGGCGTTGCCGGCCAGGATCAGGGGCCGCGAGGCGGCGCCCAGGCTCCGGGCCGCCTCGGCCAGCTGCGCCTCGTCGGGGGTCCCCGCGGCGAGGGAGGGCACCCGGGCCGGAACGGCGGCGCCGTCGGCCGGCCCGGTGATCGCGTCCTGGGGGAACTCCAGCATCGCCGGCCCCGGCCGCGGCGCCCGCAGGACCCGGAACGCCTCCTCCACCACGCGCGGGATGTCGGCGGCGGTGCGGGCGATCTCCCGGTAGCGGGTGATCGGCTCGAAGAAGGCCATCTGGTCGAGGCCGTGGAACAGCTTGGCGGGATCGCGCCCGTAGTGCCGCGAGTCGTGCTGACCGGTGATCAGGAGCACGGGCACGCAGTCGGTGTAGGCCTGCAGCAGCCCCGTGGAGGCGTTGCTGGCGCCGGGGCCGGGCACGGTGAGGGCGACCCCCACGTCGCCGCTGGCGCGGGCGTAGCCGTCGGCCATCACCGTGGCGCCGTACTCGTGGCGGACCAGGTAGTGGTCGATGGCGCCGGCGCCGCGGCGCAGCAGGGAGTCGTAGATCTGGAGGTTCTGGGTGCCGGGCATGCCGAAGAGGCAGCGCACGCCCTGGGCCTTCAGGCACTCGACGAGGAGGTCGCCGCCCCTCATGGGCCGATCAGCAACTCCGGGGTGGCCTCGACCCCGGGGAGCAGGTTGGTGTAGCCGTCGCCCCGGGAGCCGGCGCGCCCGCGCACCAGGAAGACGGGATGGGGATGGCTGTCGACGTCGACCCAGGCGGTGTCGGTGCTGCAGTAGCGGACGGTGTACCCGGCGCGGCGCCGGTCGCTGTGGTTGGCGTCGCTGCCGTGGAGGATGAAGGAGTCGTGGATCGACAGGCTGCCGGCGCCCATCTCCAGGGTCACCGCCGAGGCCTCCTGCTCCGGGGAGACGGGGACGCTGCGCCGGAGCATCTGGTCGTCGCCGGAGTCGACGGTCTCCAGCTCGCGCCAGCCGCGGTGGGAGCCGGGGATGACCCTCATGGCGCTGTTGGCGGCGTCGGCGGGATCGACGGCGAGCCACAGGGTGACGACGTCGGTGCCGTGGACGCTCGGCCAGTAGGTGTTGTCCTGGTGCCAGCCCACCTTCACGGGGGAGCCGGGCTGCTTGATGAAGACGGAGGAGTAGACCAGGATCAGGTTCGGCCCGAGGATCGACTCGACGGCGTCGAGGACACGGGGGTGGCGGCAGAGGTCGAGCCAGCGCAGGTCCCTGACGTGAGGCTCGCCGACGTAGCCGGCCCGGTCCAGGGCGCGGTCGGACGGCTGCGGCAGCGGCGCCTCCAGGGCCTCCTCCAGCATCTGCCGCAGGTCCCCGGCCTCGGCCGCGGTGAGGACGTCCGGGAAGAGGCAGTATCCCAGCTCGGCGAAGCGGGCGGGGTCGGTGTTCAGGTGGTTGGAGGACATCGCTTTTCGCGGGGGGCAGCCTCGCCGGAGCGCTGCCGGCCGGCTGCGCAAGTGTAGGACCCGGCCGCCTCCGGGGACAACGCCGGCCGACCCGGGCTCGCCCGCCCTGCGACGGCGACGGCACGCGGCGTCGGACCCGCACTGGTTCGCTGCTTGCGGCGGCGTGCGGCGTGCCCCGCGCTGCTTGCGGCGCCGGCGGACAGCGCCCGCCGGACCTGCTCTCCGGCCTGCGGCGGCCACCACCGCGGCAACGGCCGCCGGCCGGGCTCCGCCCGGCTTGCGGCGCATCCGTGGCCTGTGGCGGCGGCCGGGGCGTCGACCCGCGCTGCTTGCGGCGCCGGCGGACAGCGCCCGCCGGACCTGCTCTCCGGCCTGCGGCGGCCACCACCGCGGCACCGCCCGCCGGCCGGGTCCCGCCCGGCCTGTGGCGGCGGCCCGGCGGCGCAGACCTGCGCGGCTTGCAGCGTCGGCGGACAGGGCACGAGGTTTCCCCCCCATGGACCTCATCGCTCCCACTCATACCGTCGAGGTGCCCGGCTGGGTGACCTACCCGGAGGAGGACTGGCAGACGGTCACGCCGGAGCAGGCCGGCCTCGACCCGGAGGGGTTCGGCCGCTGGCTGGCCGGGCTCGAGGTGCGCGGCGCCCGCTTCGGGGGCGAGGACCACGGCGGCGACCGCTACGGCGCCGTCCTGACCCGCGGCGGCTGCCTCGTGCACGCCTGGGGGGACCGCCACTACCGGCACCAGACCGCCTCCGTGGGCAAGGCCCTCACCTGGGCGGTCCTGGGCGCGGCGGCGGCCGACGGGCTCCTCGACCCGGACGAGCCGATCCACCGGACCTGGACCGGCGAGGGCGAGCTCTCCCATCCGCACAAGTACCTCACCGCCGGCCACCACGAGCGGCTGACCTGGCGCCACTTGGTGGGCCGGCGGGACGAGAGCGTGCACTGGGGCGGGTTCCCCTTCGAGATCGGCATCCGCTGGCGCCAGAAGCGCACCGGCCTGGAGGAGGCCGACGCGGTCCCCGGCGTGCCCGCGTGGGCCCGGTGGACGGGGGACCCCTTCTTCGACTGCTACTCCCACGCCGAGCCGGGCACCGTCGGCCTCTACAGCAGCGCCGGCTTCTGGCGCCTGGGGCAGGCCCTGACCGCGGCCTGGGGCCGCGACCTGAAGGACGTGGTGCAGGAGCGGCTCTTCGACGCCATCGGCATCCCCGCCGGGAGCTGGGACTGGCTGCCGGGAGGCGAGGTCAAGGACCGCAGGTTCCTCTACCCGACGATCCCGGACAGCTACACCTACCTCGACCCGCCGTACGAGATCGGCGGCCAGGTCGTCCGCAGCGGACCCGGGTGGGTGGTGATCAGCGCTTCCGACCTGGCCCGCTTCGGGCACCTCAACGCCACCCGCGGCCTCTGGAAGGGCGAGCGGATCATCGACGCCGACTGGCTGCGCGGGCACAGCGGCGGCAACCGCAGCGGCGCCAGCGGCGAGAGCGGACAGTTCACCGCCCTCGGCGTGGTCACCACCGAGGGGCTGCCCGAGCACCGGCACGCCGTCGAGACCGCCAGCATCCTGCCCGGCGAGCTCTTCACCGGGCCCGTCAGGCCTCCGGCGCGGTCCTGAACTCCTCGAGGAAGGCCTCGTCGAAGTCGAGACCGAGGCCGGGGCGCTCGGTCATCTCCACCTCTCCATCGGTCACCGCGAAGGGCGGGTCGTAGAGCCGCGACCAGATCTGGTAGGGCTCGGTGTGGGGGCAGGCGGGGATGATCAGGCCGTTGGGCACGGCCGCCACGAGGTGGCAGTTGATCTCGGGGAAGCTGGCCCCGTGGGGGGCGACGTGGGCGTGGTGCGACTCGGCCACGGCGGCGATCCGCATGAGCCCGGTGACCCCGCCCCCGATGAGGATGTCGCTCTGGGCGACCTGCAGCCCCCCCTCGACGATGAGGCGGCGGATCCCGTAGATCGTGCCCTCGCCCTCGCCGCCGGCCAGCAGGGCGGGGCCGGCCGCCTCGCGCACCATGCGCAGGTGCCCGGGCTCGTCGTCGCCGCGGACCGGCTCCTCGATCCAGTAGAGGTCGTACGGGGCGAAGGCCCGGGCCATGCGCGCCGCCACGTGGCCGTCCCACAGGCGGCGCCCGTCGATCATCAGGCGGCGGT
The DNA here is from genome assembly GCA_964291625.2 of Candidatus Latescibacterota bacterium. GTDB lineage: Bacteria > Latescibacterota > UBA2968 > UBA8231 > UBA8231 > UBA8231. Next base: position 4,181,426 of record OZ220089.1, read on the forward strand.
CCGGGCCCAGGGCCCGCCGGGAGGCCTCGACCTTGGCCAGGGCGACCTCGGGATCCGGGCCGGTGAGGTGGAACTTGACGGCCCGGTACCCCAGGGCGGCGTGCCTCGCCACCAGCTCCGCCACCTCGGCGGCGTCGGCGTCGGCATAGCCGATGCCGTCGGCGTAGGCCGGCACGCGGGAGCGGCAGCCGCCGAGGAGGCGCCACACCGGCTCGCCGCAGGCCTTGCCGTAGAGGTCCCACAGGGCCACGTCGAGGGCGCCGATGCTGCTCATGGCGGCGCGCCCCGGGCCGCCGGGTCCCCAGGCCGCGTCGTACATCCTCTGCCAGAGCCGCGCCGTGCAACGCGGGTCCTCGCCCACCAGCAGGGGCGCCAGGTGCCGCTCGATCAGCTCGCGGCTGCCGCCCCGGCCGATGCCGACGAGGCCGCCGCCGGCGTGGACGCGGTGCACGGTCCAGGCCCGGGTGGCGCCGCTTCCGGGCGGCCCCCAGGGCAGCTCCAGCACGATCGTCTCGATCCTCTCGATGCGCATGGTTCCCTCCTTCGGCCGGGCTAGCCGTCCCCGGCGGGCGCCGGGTCGATCTGCCGGTGGAAGAGCTTCTCCCCCTCCCGGATGGTCATGATCACCACGCTCTTGGATGGGTGGCGGTTGTCGTCGTACCCGGCGATCCGCGTGGCGCCCGCGTAGCCCTCTGTGGCCGCCAGCTGGGCCCGGATCGCCTCCGGGTCGAGGCGGCCGGCGCGTTCCACGGCCTGCGCCAGGAGCCGGACGGCGTCGTAGCTCACGGCGTCGCCGCCGGTGGGCGGGATGCCGTACCGGGAGCGGTAGGCGTCGACGAAGGCGCGGGCCCCCGGCGAGTCCGCATCCGGAGAGAAGTGGGTGCTGAAGAAGCTGCCCTCCAGCTCTTCGGCTTCACCGGCGAGCAGCTCGGGATGATCCCAGGCATCGGCGCCGAGGAAGCGCACGGGCTCACCCGCCGGGTCGACCAGCGGCAGGGCCCGGGCCTGCCGCGTCACGAGGGCGATCTCCTCCACGAACCCGGAGACGAAGACGGCTTCCGGCTCCGCCTCGGCCAGGCGGCCCAGAACCTCCGTGAAGTCGGTCTCCCCGCGGTCGAAGAACACCTCCGCCGCCACCGTCCCGCCGGAACCGCGGAAGCCGGCGACGAAGAACTCGGAGACGCCTTCGGTGTAGACCTCGCCGCCCATGGTCAGGACCGCCACCCGGTCCAGGCCGAGCTCCTCACGCGCAAAGCGCGCCATGGCGCCCCCCTGGAAGAGATCGGTGAAGGCCGCCATGAAGATGTAGTCGCCGGCCTTTGTCACGTCCGGGTTCGTGGCGGAGGTCGTGATCATCGGCAGGCCGCGGCGCTGGGCCGTCTCTCCCACGACCACCGCGTGGGAGGACCGGTTGGGTCCGACGAGGGCGATCACCTCGTGGGCGAGGATCATCTCCTCCGCGGCCTGCACGGAGGCCTCGGGCTCTTCCATCCCCGACCGGGCGACGAGCTCCACGGTCCGGCCGAGCAGGCCCCCGGCCTCGTTGATCCCGTCCACCGCGATGCCGGCGGCGTCCACATAGCTGCCGCGGTCTCCCGCGGCGAGGAAGCCGATCCTGACGGTGCTCTCCGGTCCGGCCGCGTCGCGGCCCCGGTCGCAGCCCGGCAGGGCCGCCGCCGGGAGGAGGAGAGCGGTGATCCACAGCATGGTCTGCATCCGGATCCTCCTGAAGGTGATCGAAAGATACGGCGGCGCCGGGGTTCCCGGTGCGCCGGCGATCCTTGACCACCGCAGGGGCAGCCCCTTTCGTGGTACGATGGTTGCTCGCCCCGCTCCATCCTTCCCCTGGAGGCCCAGATGACCCCCGGCCATCGCAAGTTCCTCATCTTCGCCGCCGCCCTGGTCGTGTCCTGGATCGTGGGCGTCAACGTGCCGGCCACCTGGATGGTGGAGCAGGTGGCCCTGGACGCCAAGACCGACGCCGACGGCCGGCTCTACTACATCTTCAAGAAGCAGCCCGCCTACTTCGAGGCCGTCCCCCTCGAACAGGCCGTGCTCAACCCCGCCCGCGTCGACGGCTCGAGGGAGGAGCCCGCGGTCAGGGAGGAGTTCGTCTCCGTCGAGACGCTGGTGGATGGCGAGGCCCGGACCCTCTACTACCAGCACCTGGCCAAGCACCACTGGGGCTTCTGGTCCCTGCTGCCGGCGGTGGTCGCCGTGCTCCTCTGCTGGCTCACCCGGGAGCCGGTCCCCTCCCTGCTGGGGGGCATCGTCGCCGGCGCCCTGCTGCTGACCCGCTACGACTTCACCGGGGACGTGCTCATCCCCTCCCTGGCCTCGACCAACGCCGCCGGGGTCCTGCTGCTCTACCTGTGGCTGCTGGGCGGCCTCATGGGCATCTGGTCGCGCACCGGCGCGGCCCAGGCCTTCGCCGAGTTCATGACCGTGCGCTTCGTCCGCGGCCCCCGCAGCGCCAAGCTCGTGTCGTGGATGCTCGGCGTCGTCTTCTTCCAGGGCGGAACCGTGAGCACCGTCCTCGTGGGCACCACGGTCAAGCCGATCGCCGACAAGGAGAAGGTCAGCCACGAGGAGCTGGCCTACATCGTCGACTCCACCGCCTCTCCCATCGCCTCCCAGCTCGCCTTCAACGCCTGGCCCGGGTACATCCAGGCTTTCATCTTCGTCTCCGGCGTCAGCTTCCTGGCCACCGAGAGCGACCGGCTCGGCTTCTTCTTCCAGAGCGTTCCCTTCTGCTTCTACGCCATCTTCGCGGTCCTGGGGACCTTCCTCCTCAGCATCGAGAAGCCCTACTTCCTCGGCGGGCGGCTCAGGGCCGCCATGGAGCGCTCCCGGCAGACCGGCCAGCTGGACGCCGAGGGCGCCGCCCCCCTGAGCGCCAAGGAGCTGCAGGGGAGCAACGTTCCCGAGGGCTACAAGCCGCACATCCTCGAGTTCTTCCTGCCCCTGGGCTCGCTCATCGCCATCGCCGTGGGCACCTTCATCGCCTCGGGATCCCCCAACGTGCAGTGGGCCTTCGGCTTCGCCCTGCTGCTGGCCGCAAGCATGGCCCTGGCCAAGGGCATGTCGCTCAAGGACCTGGTCGCCGGTTTCCACGACGGCCTCAAGGGCGTCGTCCTCGGCTCGGTGATCCTGCTGCTGGCCATCACCATCGGCGGCATCAGCAAGGAGACGGGCGGCGGCGTCTTCCTCGTCGAGCAGCTCGGAGAGGCGATCCCCTACTTCCTCCTGCCCGTCCTGCTGCAGGTCATCACGATCGTCATCGCCTTCTCCACGGGCACCAGCTGGGGCACCTACGCCGTCGCCTTCCCCCTGGCCATGCCGCTGGCCTGGGCGGTGGCCGGCGCCCACGGCCTGGCCCACCCCGAGCTGTTCATGACCCTCTGCTTCGCCGCGGTCATGGACGGCAGCGTCTACGGCGACCAGTGCTCACCGATCTCCGACACCACCGTGCTCAGCTCGATGTGCACGGGCTGCGACCTGATGGACCACGTCAAGACGCAGATCCCCCAGGCCTCGATGGCCGCCGCCCTCGCGGCCGTCTGCTGGACCGTGGTCGCCTTCTTCACCGCCTGACCGCGGCGACCATCGGCCGTCCATGAGCCAGGGCCTGGATCTCGAGCGGCCGGCGGGGGAGTACGATGTCCTGGCGCCGGACGGCTCGGAGATCCGGCTGCTGGCCCGCGGCCGCCGCGGCAGCATGGTCCACTGCACCCTGAACCCCGGGCAGGTCTCCCGGCCCGTGGCCCACCGCACCGTCGAGGAGTTGTGGTACGTCCTGGAGGGAAGGGGGCAGGTGTGGCGCCGCCTCGGCGGGGAGGAGCGGATCGTCGATGTCTCCCCGGGGGCCAGCCTGTCGATCCCGGTGGGCGCCCACTTCCAGTTCCGGACCGTGGGCGACCGGCCGCTGCGGATCGCCATCGTCACCATGCCGCCCTGGCCGGGGGAGGAGGAGGCCTGTGGCGTGGAGGGGTGCTGGCCCGTGGGTGGGTCCGGTCCGGCCGGGGCGGGTTCGGCGAGCCCTGGCGGGTAGGTCATCTTCGGCGCCGGCCAGGTAGATCTCCTGGCGCGTCAGCGCCAGCCAGGGCCCGGGAGGTCGCGGCCCGGGGGTTTCGGCTCTCCTATGGATCAAGCGTTCGAGCAGTACGAGCGGGACGGCTACTGCATCGCGGACGAGCAGGTCGCGCCGGACGGTGTGCTGGAGAAGGCGCTTCGGGGGATGGCCGCGGTGCGCGACGGGTCGTTCGACACGGGGCTGCCGCCGACCGCCCATCCCGGGTATGATCCGGCGGTGTTGTGCAAGATCGACAATCCCCACCGGTCGGATACGGGGCTGCATGGACTGGTGACCTGCCCGCAGGTGGGACGCAAGGTCGCGGCGATGACGGGCTCGCGGCGGGTCCAGGTGTGGGCGAGCCAGTTGCTGATCAAGCCGCCGGGGTCAGAGGCCGCGGGGAATGTCGGCTGGCACCAGGACCGGCAGTACTGGCGCATATGGCAGGCGGACGAGGGGCTGTTCACGGCGTGGATCGCCCTGTGCGACGTGGGACCGGAGGCGGGACCGATGCTCTTCGTGTGCGGGTCCCACCGCTGGGGGTTCCTGGACCGGGGGAACTTCTTCGGCAAGGACCAGCACAAGCTGCGGGAGGAGATCGCCGTGCCCGCGGGCGAGACCTGGGAGGAGGTGCCGGCCCTGATGCCCATGGGCGGGCTCAGCGTCCACCACTGTCTGACCTACCACGGCTCCAACGCCAATCTCTCGGACTCGGCGCGCTGGAGCCTGGCCGTGCACCTGCGCGACGAGCGCGCCGTGCCGGTGCCCGGCGACCAGGGCTACTACACCGCGCACCTGGACGACCCCCGGATCTGCCCGGTGATGTACGAAGCCTGAGCCGCCATCGGGGGACCCGTCCGAGGCTCCCCGACCCGGAATCCTAGCCCGTCCCCAGAAGCAGGTAGTCGATCGGCTCTTCGGTGAAGACGGCGTTGTGGTCCAGGGCGCAGTCCGGGAAGGCGGACTCGCAGCCCCGGGCGAAGGTCACGGTGCGGCTGCGGTGGAACCAGCGGATGTTGTGGATCATGGCGATCATGTGGCGCGGGCGGTCGGACCGGTTGGGCACGCCGCGGTGCCAGAGCCGCATGTCCCGCATCAGGACGCTGCCCTTGCGGGCGTTGCCGCGCACCGGCGGCACCACGGCCCGGCGGGCGGCTTCGGTCTCGGCGTCGGGGACGGACCCCACGTCCGTTATCAGATGCGTGCCGGGCCACAGCTCGACACTGCCGTTCTCCTCGCTCACGTCATGGGGCGAGACGTTGACCACCACCTGCGCCGCCGGGTGAGCCTGCTCGAGCCCGGGCCAGAGGTGATCGGAATCGCGGTGCAGCGGCTGGGTGCCGCTTCCGGGACAGTTGCTGTTGCCATTGTAGAAGTTGTTGAAGAAACCGTCGCCGAGCAGGGCGTGGCTGACCTGGATCACGAAGGGATTGGCCACGATGTCGCGGTGGACGAAGGGCGCGAAGGGCGGCGCCCCCTGCTGCAGGTGTCCGGGGAGCCCCCCGGCGCCGCCCCACCGTTCGGCGGCGATGAGCCGCTGGGAGTCCTGGTCCATCCGTTCCCGCAGTTGGTCCAGATGGTCGTGGGCGATGATCTCCTCGAGGACCACGTATCCGTCGTTCCGGATCGCGGCCACCGCCCGGTCCAGGTGCGCCGCCGACAGGGCTTCCGCCGAGCGTTCCCGGGCGCTGAGCGTTATCTCCATGAGTGCCTGACTCCTTTCAGTCCAGCGGGTAGCTGACGGTACGCCCCTCGCGATGGGCGCGGTAGGCGCCCTCCATCAGCTCGGTGAGTTGAATGCCCTCGGTGAGGCCGTAGTCGATGGGGCCGCCGCCGGCGATGGCGTCGATCCACTGCGTGACCGGATGCACCAGCGGCTCCTGCAGGCTCTCCGGCTCCACCCAGTCGTCGCTGCCAGACCACTTCGGGGCCTGAACGCGCGTCTTCCCATCCGGCCCGCCGGTGACGTAGTTGCCCTCGGTCCCGTTGATCTCCAGGTAGAACACCCCTCCATGCTGCACGAAGCTGGTCTCGTTGATGGCGATCCCCTGATTCGCGAAGGTGATCACCGACAGGGTATTGTCCTCCACGGCACGTCCGGTGATGTGGTTGAAGGTTGAAGCGATCTGCCGGGGCTCGCCCAGCAGCCAGCGCGCGATGTACATGCCGTGGGCCCCCAGGTCGATCATCGCTCCGCCGCCGCAGGCGACGGGATCGTAGAAGTGCGGCGGCAGCCAGCCGGCCACGGAGCCGCCGTGGGCGACCCGGATGCGTAGCAGGGTGACCTGTCCCAGGTGCCCGCCCGCAATCAGCTGTCCGGCGAGCTGGACCTCGGGCAGCCCCCGCCGCGGGAAGGAGATGCAGAACTCGACGCCCGCCCGGGTCACCGCGTCGGCGATGGCCCGGCACTCCCGGACCGTGGCGGCCATGACCTTCTCGGTGAAGATGTGCTTGCCGGCCCGGGCGGCTCTGATCATCACCTCGGGATGCATGTTGGTCGGCGCGTCGACGGCCACCGCGTCGATGTCGTCCCGCGCCAGCAGGCGGTCCAGGTCGGCCTCGAAGTCGACCCCCAGCTCGCCGGCCCAACTCCGGCCGCGTTCGGGCTCCTCATCCCAGACGGCGACCACCTCCGCCCGCTCCTCGTCGTTGATGCGCGAGGCATACTCGTCGGCATGGACATGCCAGCGGCTCAACATGGCTACCCTGACCATTCGCCCTCCTTCGGGGTGTCGATGATGATTGCAGCCGTGCATTATACTCTCGCCCCCCAACCTGGACCATGATCACCGCCGATGGAGAGGACAGGCATGCCCACCGACCTCGCGCAACACATCGAAGAGACGCCCCTGTGCGACACCCACGAGCACCTGCGCAGGGAACCCGACTGGGTCGACGACGGCCCGGACATCCTCCGCGATCTGTTCGAGAACTACGTGCCCGCCGACCTGCACTGCGCCGGGGCCCCGGAGGAAGCGATGGCCCGGCTCATGGACGCGTCGGACCCGGACGTGGAAGGCCGCTTCGAGGGCATCCGGCCGGCCTGGGAGGCGGCGCAGTTCACCGGATACGGCGAGGCCGTGCGCCTCATCGCCAGCGAGATCTACGGCCTGCCGGAGCTGACCGGTGCCCGTCTGGCCGGCGCCCAGGAGACCCTGAACGGGCTTCGCCGGCCGGGTCAGCGTCTCCATCTGCTGCGCGACCGCGCCAACCTCGACCACGTGCAGGTGGACGACTTCCGCTGGGTCAGCGAGCCCGACGCCTCCGGGCCGGAGTTCTTCCTCTACGACCTGTCGTGGGCGAACTTCTGCTCGGGGACGATCGACTTCGGGGCCGTTGCGGCCGAGACCGGGGTGACGGTGACGGACCTGGCGTCACTGCGGCAGGGGATGGAGGGCCTCTTCGAGAAGCACGGTCCCTGCGCCATCGCGGTGAAGGCCCAGCACGCCTACAACCGGACCCTGCTGTGGGAGGAGCGCAGCGACGCCGACGCCGCCCGGGCCCTGGAGGCGGCCCTGAAGCCGGACCCGGAGGGGCTGGATGAGGGCACCCGCCTCTGCCTGGGCGACTGGTGCTGGGCCCGCGGCGTGGAGCTGGCCATCGAGCACGACCTGCCCTTCAAGCTGCACACCGGCTACTACGCGGGCAGCGACCGGATGCCGGTGGACCGGATCCCGGCGGGCAACCTGTGCCGCCTGCTGGCGAAGTACCCCGACGCCCGGTTCGTGCTGATGCACATCGCCTATCCGTACTGCGACGAGCTGGTGGCCCTGGCCAAGCACTACCGCAACGTCTGGGTCGACCTGTGCTGGGCCTGGGCGATCGATCCCTTCAGCTCCTGCGATTTCGTGCGCCGCTTCCTGCACGCGGCGCCGGTGAACAAGCTCTTCGGCTTCGGCGGCGACACGGGCTGGCCGACGAGCGCCGCGGCGTACGCGATTCAGGCGCGGCGGTGGCTGACGCGGGCCCTGGAGGCGGAGGTGGGGGACGGCCTGCTGACGGAGGCCCAGGCCATGGGGGTGGCGACCCGCCTCATGCAGCAGAACCAGCGGGACTGCTTCGACCTGGAGGGCACCCGGTCGGCGATCCGCGAGGCGATGGCCGGGAGCTGAGAATGAAGATCGTCGACGTCGGGGCGGTCCTGCTGCAGCCGATGCCGTGGGTGCTGGTCAAGGTGCGCACCGACGAGGGGGTCACCGGCATCGGCGAGGCCTACCACGGGGCCGGGGTCCACCACATCGCCGTCGACGAGCGCCTCACCCGGCGCGCCCTCATCGGCCAGGACCCGCGCAACGTGGACAGGCTCTTCCGCGACATGAAGGACTCCATGTCGGCCTCGGGGTACTACCAGGGGGCGGTGATGAGCGCCATCAGCGGCCTCGAGATGGCCCTGTGGGACATCACCGGGCAGGCCCTCGGGGTGCCGATCTGGCAACTCCTCGGGGGGGCCTGGCGCGACTCGATCCGCGTCTACAACGACTGCCACGCCGGCGACGAGGACGACGATCCCGGGTCCTGGGCGGCCAAGGCGAAGGCGGTGGAGGCCCGCGGCTTCGACGCCCTCAAGTTCGACATCGACCCTCGCCCGGACCGGCGCGACCGCTACAACCGCACCATGAGCAACCGCGACATCGCCTTCCACGTCGAGGTGGTCACCGCCATCCGCGAGGCCCTCCACCCGAACACGGACCTGCTCATTGACGCCCACTGGGCCTACGCCCCCCACGACATCCTCAAGGTCGCCTACGCCTTCGAGAAGCTGGACCTGATGTGGCTGGAAGACCCGGTTCCCGCGGAGAACGTGGCCGCCCTGAAGGAGGTCAAGGCGGCGACGCGGGTTCCGATCTGCACGGGGGAGAACCTCTACACCCGGCACGGGTTCCGGGAGCTGGTGGAGACCCAGGCGACGGACATCATCTCCCCCGACCTCGCCAAGGCGGGGGGCCTGTCGGAGGGGCGGCGCATCGCCGATCTGGCCGACATCTACTACATGCCGATCTCGCCCCACAACATCTGCGGCCCCATCGGCACCATGGCGATGGCCCACGTCTGCGCCGCTTCCCCCAACTTCCAGGTCCTCGAGTTCCACCACCTCGACAACGAGATCTGGAACAGCCTGACGGTGGAGCGCGACCTGATCGTGGACGGGCACATCCCCCTGCCGCGCGCTCCCGGTCTCGGCGTCAGCCTCGACGAGGAGGCGGCGCGCCGGGCGGCGCGGGAGGACCTGGGGTTCTTCGACGGGGAGGGCGGCGGCTAGGCTACCAGGTCCTCTCCTTCAGCAGGTCCTGGATCGCCTCCCTCGGGACCGGCAGCTCGTCCATGCGGTCTTCCAGCCACTCGGAGAAGTCCGCCTCCATGGCGTCCGTCCACCGGTCGTCGACCTGGCCGGGGGTGTACTTCCCTTCCCGCAGCCGCTGCTGGCCGAACATGTCCCTGAGCCGGACCAGCTCGGAGGTCTGCACCAAGCTCTCGGCGAGGTGGGGTGGGATGAAGACGACCCCCTCGCGCTTGCCGAGGACCACGTCCCCCGGCATGACCGTGGCCTGTCCGATGCGGATGATCGTGTTGACGCCGGTGAGCATGATCGTCGGCGAGGCGTAGGAGGGATGCCAGCCGCGGACGAAGCAGGGGAAGTCGGGCATCTCCTCGATCCCTTCCAGGTCGCGAACCGACCCGTCGAAGACCACGCCGTTGCCGGAGTTTGCGTAGATCGCCGTCGCCAGGTTGTCGCCGATGATGGGGCCCTGGTCCACCTTGCCGAACATGTCGGCCACGTAGACGTCGCCCGCCACCAGCATGTCGATGGGCCAGGAGATCTGGTCGCCGATGCAGCCGTGGTCGGCCCCCCTGGCGTCCATGACCGCGCGCACGGCGGGTCTCCGGGGCATGTACATCGCCGTGAGGGCCCGGCCCACCAGCGTCTGGCCGGGATGCGTCTGCTGCCATCCCCCCTCGTACTGGTGCTGGTACCCCGCGCCGCCCACAACGCCCCAGGCCTGGGTGATGGTCACGCCCTGCATCCGCTCGAGGATCGCGTCCGGCACCCTCGGGCGGCCGTCGGCAGAGCGCTCGCCGTCCCAGTCCGGCGTGTACTCGACCAGTTCCTCGGGGGTCAGGTTGAGGGGGCAGAACCTCCCGGACATCTGGCGGCTCAGCCCAGGTCCAGGTTGAAGTCCGCGGGGTCGAGGCCGCTCTCCCCGGCCAGTCCCCGCAGGCTGATCAGGACGTCCTCGGGCATGGCGATCCCCTCGGCCAGGGCCCGCTCCCGGTGGTTCCACTCGATCTCGCCCGGCAGGAAGATGGTCCCCCCCCTGGCCGGAGAGGCGCCCTTGATCTCCTGGCACATGGCGTCCATGCGGGCGTGGAACTCCTGCAGCGGCATCATGGCGCCCACGTCGATGGCGACGAAGGCGTGACCCTGGTTCGAGGGCTCGTCCGTGTCGGCCACCCAGCTGTGGACGCCGCTCATCATCGCCGCTCCGCTGAGGGTGGCCGTCAACATCTCCACCAGCACGGCCAGGCCGTACCCCTTGTGGCCGGCCATGGGCAGCTGCGCCCCCTTCTCGGGAAACCCGGTGGGGTTGGTCGTGGGGACGCCCTCCTCGTCCACCAGCCAGGTGTCGGGAATGCTGCGGCCTTCGTTCTTTGCCGCGAAGATCTTGGTGGCCGCCACGGCGCTGGTGGCGATGTCGAGCATGACCGTGCGGCCGGTGCCGGTCGGTGCGGCGTAGGCGATCGGATTGGTCCCCAGGACCCGGCTCTTGCCGCCCGGCACGGTCATGCACGGTTCGACGTTGCACATGGACAGGCCGATCATGTCGTTCTCGGCGATCATGTTGGCGTAGAACCCGGCGGCGCCGTAGTGGCTGCTGCCCCGGATGCCGATGTAGCACATGCCGCTTTCGCGGGCCTTGGCGACGGCCCGCTCGACGGCGCGGCAGGAGATCGCCGGCGGCATGCCGTCGCAGGCGTCGATGATCGCCCAGGACGGCCCCTCGGCGACGACCTTTTCGCTTGCGGTGGCGACCAGGCGTCCTCGACGCGCATTCTGCATCAGGCCGCGGATCTGACGGCTGCCGTGCGTGAAGGTGCCCCACGTGTCGGTGGTGACGAAGACGTGGGCGCTGAGCTCGGCGTCTTCCCGGCTGAGACCGGCTTTGACCATGGCGGCGGTGCAGAACGCCTTCAGGTCGTCCGGTTGGATGTTCCGGCGAGTGGATTCAGTCAATGGATCGGTCCCTCTTGTGGTTGGTGTGGGGTCTGCTCGCAGGGACGTATAGTTTTCCCGGCGGCGCGGTCAAGGAGGGATGGCTTCCGTCGTCCTTCGGGCCCGTCCTTGACGGGTATGGGAGAGGGCCCTTTCGTGCCCGGCCATCCACTCGCTGACCTGGCATCGCAGTCACTCCGGGAGACCACAATGGGCGGCAGCACGGGGCTTGAAGAGTACGTGACCATGGAGGAGTACCTCGAGGGCCGGCGCTGCATCATCACCGGCGCCGGCGGGACGATCGGCAAGCTCCTCGCGACCTTCATCGCCTCGCGCGGCGGAGTCCCCATTCTGGTCGATGTGGTGCCGCAAGAGGAGACCGAGGAGGCCGTTGCAGCCTACGGCGGCGACTACAGCTCACACCGCGTGGACCTGAGCGATGTGGATCAGATCAGGTCCTTCTACGCCGAGATCGCCGAACGCTACGACGGCCTCGACCTGCTCATCAACAACGCCGGCCTCCTCAGCGAGGTGAAGCTCCTCGACATGACCGAGGACGACTGGGACCGCGTCCTCGACGTGAATGCCAGGGGCGCGGCCTTCATGAGCCAGGGCGCGGTGGGCCTGATGCAGCATGGCAGCGGCGACCGGCAGATCATCAATATCGTGTCCCTGGCCGCACTGGTGGGCGGGCTGTACGTGGGGGCGCCCTATGTCTGCAGCAAGGCGGCCCTCCTCGGGCTCAGCCGCAACTACGCGGTGCAGGCGGGCCGGGAGTTCGGGATTCGCGTCAACTCCATCAGCCCGGTCATCGTAAGGGGCCAGATGATCTCCAACACGCCCCGCGAGGCGATCGACGGGGTGAAGAGCCTGATGAAGGTGTGGAACCAGGAAGTGCCGCCCGTGCACCTCCTCTACGTTCTTGAAATGTTGTGCAGGACTCCGTCGATGACGGGAAAGAACATCGTCCTCGACGGCGGCATTCTGCTGGAGTAGGCATGGCTTTCGATACCACTCTCCACGACCCCGCGCTGAGCGCCGCCGAGCTCCAGCGGTTTCGCGAACAGGGCTACGTGCGCCTCGGCCACGTGGCTCCCCGGGAGGAGATCGGGGCCCTCTGCCGGCGCATCGACCAGATCATGCTCGGCGAGGTGCGCTACGACAGCATGCTCATGCAGCTGTGCCCTTCAGCCGGCAACCCCGAACTGTCGCGGCAGACCAGGCAGTTCAAGGGGTCCTCCCTCAAGTACCGCAAGATCCAGGACCTGGAGCAGGACCCGCTGTTTCTGGACTACATGCAGAAGCCGCTCTTCCGCGACTTGACCGCGAAGATCGTCGGCCCGGAGATCTCGGTCTTCCGCGCCATGTTCTTCAACAAGCCCGCGGAGCAGGGCGTCATGATCAACTGGCACCAGGACGGCGCCGGCGGCTGGCAACTGAGCATTCCCCCCAGGGTCACGGTGTGGACGGCCCTCGACGACACGTGCGTTGCCAACGGCTGCCTGCAGATCATCCCGGGCTCGCACCACACCATGATCCCCGAGAAGGGCGACCAGCTCTCGGCGGGGGAGCGCGCCCTGCACGCCCCGGACGAGAAGCGGCTGTACCTGGAACTGGACAAGGGCGAGGTGGTGCTCCTGCACAACTGGACCCTGCACCGCTCGGAGACGAACAGCACCGACCGCCCGCGCCGCGCCTTCAGCGTCTGCTACATCGACGCGGCCACCCGCCAGACGACCACGGGGCGCGCCTATCCCCGCGTCTTCCCGGACTACCAGCCCATCACAGATAGTTGATGAAGGCGACCTTGTGCTCGGTGAAGAACTCGATCCCGGTGTCGCCCGATTCGGGGATCCCGTGCCCCGACGACTTCACCCCGCCGAATGAGAGCTGGGGTTCGCGGTAGGCCGTCATCATGTTGACGTGGGTCAGCCCCACGTCGGTCTCTTCGAGGAACCGGAAGGCCCGCCCCATGTCGCGCGTGAAGATCGACGACGCCAGCCCGAACTCCACGCCATTGGCGATCTCCAGGGCTTCGGAGAAGTCCTCCGCCACCATCAGGCACAACACCGGGCCGAAGATCTCCTCCTGGGCGATTCGCATCTGCGGCTGCACGTCGGTGAAGACCGTGGGCGCCATGAAGCACCCCTTGTCGAGTCCGTTCCCGGTCAGGCGCTCGCCTCCGTGGGCGAGGCAGGCCCCCTCCGCCTGGCCGATCTCGATGTAGCCCTCGATGGTCTCGAGCTGGTCCGTGCCGCACACCGGTCCCATGTCCACCCCGTCCTCGGTCCCGCGCCCAACGCGGATTCCCCTGACGCGCTCCAGCACCTTGGCGGTGAAGGCCGCGGCGACCTCGCCCTCGGCGATGGCCCGGCTCGTGGAAGTGCACCACTGGCCGGCGCAGGCGTAGGCCGCCTTGACGACGGCATCCGCGGCCAGGTCGAGGTCGGCGTCGGCCAGGATCACCGCGGGGTTCTTGCCGCCCATCTCCAGCTGCGTGCGGATCATCCCCCGGGCGGCGCGCTGCTGAATCCCCCGGCCCACCTCGGTCGAGCCGGTAAAGGAGATCGACTGCACCAGGGGATGGGTGATCATCGTCTCTCCGACGGTGCTCCCCCCGCCGCAGACGAAGTTCAGCACCCCCGGAGGCAGTCCCGCCTCGGCGAAGATGTCGACGAAAGCCCGCCCGGCTCCGGGCGTCAGGCTCGCCGGCTTGAAGACGATGGTGTTGCCGCTGACCAGCGCCGGCGTGCACTTGCGGCCCGGCACGTTGAAGGGAAAGTTCCAGGGGCTGATGATCGACGCCACCCCGAGGGGCCGCCGCACGCCGTAGGCGAACACCCCGGCCTGCGCCGAGGGCGCGGTCTGGCCGCACATGGAGATCCCCCGGGCGATCTGGAACTCCATCTCGCGCACCGCCGACGCCACTTCGGTGCGCCCTTCGTCGAGGGTCTTGCCGTTCTCCGCGGTGAGGACGGCGGCGATTTCCTCGGTCCGCCCTTTGAGCACCGCCACGGCCCTCGACAGGTGCTCCGCTCGCTGGTACACGCCCATCTCCGCCCATGCCGGAAACGCCGCGTGGGCCGCTTCGATGGCTTGCCCGGCGTCGGCGCTGGTGCCCTGGGGCCACTCCCCGGTTACGTGCTCCAGGTCGGCGGGATTGCGCTGGGAAAAGGTCTTTCCGTTCGAGGCGCCGACCGACCGGCCGTCGATGTAGTTCAGAGATTCCATGGGAGCTCCAGTGAGAAGTGATTCGTGGATGCGCTGCGGCGCCCCGGACCGGGGACCGTGGCTGACCCCGCGGCGTCAGCAGCAGTCATGTACGCACTCCGCGGGTTGTGGTATCTTGTGCCGGCCGGAATCAAGGAGGTCCCGGCTCGGCGCCGCCACTCCGCCGCGAAGGGTGGACGCCATCCGGGTTGCGTGCAAGGCGAGGGACCGGTAGCAGCCTCCTCCTGCAACCACGAGGATCGAGTCCCATGAGCCGACTGGGCGCCCTGAGCGCCGCGGGGGCAGCGGCCGTCCTCTGCCTGGCCCCGCCCGCGGGCGGGGCCGATCAACCCGCGCCTCCTCCCGCGGTGGAGTACGTCGACGTGGCCGGGCAGGTCGGGGTCGACTTCCGGCACGTCACCGGCGCGAGCGGCCGGCGGTACTTCCCGGAGACCATGGGCTCCGGGGTCGGCTTCGTCGACTTCGACGGCGACCAGGACCTGGACATCTACTTCGTCAACGGCGCCGCCTTCCCGGGATACGAGGGACCGCCGGGCCCGGTCAACGCCCTCTTTCGCAACGACGGCGGCCGCTTCGTGGAGGCGGCGCGGGAGGCCGGCGTGGCCGACCCCGGCCACGGCATGGGGTGCGCCTTCGCCGACCATGACAACGACGGCGACGCCGACCTCTACCTGACCAACTACGGCGCCAACGTCTTCTACCGGAACGACGGCGGCGGCAGGTACCGCGATGTCACCCGCCAGGCCGCGGCGGCGGACACCGCCTGGAGCACGGGCAGCACCTTCTTCGACTACGACAACGACGGCGACCTCGACCTCTACGTGGCCAACTACGTCCACTACGACCTCGCCTTCGCGGGCAAGGACCTGGAAGCCTATCTGCCCGTCTCACGGCGGGCCCCGGGAGAAGGGATCGAGGCCTACCCCCATCCGCGGAACTTCGCCGGCGCCGAGGACCACCTGTTCCGCAACGAGGGCGGCGGCCGTTTCCGCGACGTCACCCGGCCGGCCGGGCTGGTGGACACCTCGGCCGCGGCCGGACGGGGGCTGGGCGTGGTGGCCACCGACTACGACAACGACGGCTGGAGCGACCTCTACGTGGCCAACGACGCCGTGCCCAACTTCCTATACCACAACGAGGGCGGCGGGCGCTTCTCGGAGGTCGGCGGCGTGGCCGGCGTGGCCTACGGCGAGGACGGCCAGGAGGAGGCGGGGATGGGGGTCGACGCCGCCGACTACGACAACGACGGCCGCGCGGACCTGGTGGTCACCAATTTCGAGAACGAGCCCAACAGCCTCTACCGGAACCGGGGGAGCGGGTACTTCCCCCACGCCTCTTTCCCCGCCGGGGTCGGCCGGGTCAGCCTGCGCTTCCTCTCCTTCGGCATCGGATTTCTCGACTACGACAACGACGGCTACCAGGACCTGTTCGTCGCCAACGGCCACGTCCTCGACAACGCCTCCGCCTTCCACAAGTCCAGCCGCTACGGCCAGCCGAACCAGTTGCTGCGGAACCTGGGGCCCGACGCCGCCGGCCGCTACCGCTTCCGCGACATCTCGTCGCGGGCGGGGGAGGCCCTGACCCGGGCGCGGGTCAGCCGCGGCTGCGCCGTGGGCGACTACGACGACGACGGCGACACCGACATCGTGGTCAGCAACAGCGGGCAGCCGGCGGCCCTGCTGCGCAACGAGGGCGGGAACTCGCGCCGCTGGCTCACCATCTCCGCCCGGGGCGGGCCCGGCAACCGCGACGCCATCGGCGCGCGGATCGAGGTGTGGGCGGGGGACCTCTACCAGGTGAGGGAGGTCCGGGGCAGCTTCAGCTATCTTTCGCAGCGGGACCTGCGGGTGAGCTTCGGCCTGGGCGCCCGGACGCGGGTCGACTCGCTGCGGGTCCACTGGCCCGGCGGCGGCGTCGAGCGCCTGGCCGATCTGCAGGCCGATCGCTTCGTCACGCTGGTCGAGGGCCGGGTGGGACACCCCGACCCGGCTCCCGGCCCTTGAAAGCTCATACAGGAGGAGCACACATGGCAGTCACCCTGGAAGCCCGCGAGTCCGCCCGGACGCCACCGCAGTGGGCCGTGTTGCAGCGCCAGCTCTTCGACGCCATCGAGGACGCCGCTCCGCGGGCCCTCGAGCGGTACACCCATCCGGACGGGCGCCTGCTCTGGCCCCCGAGTCCCGACTTCCAGAGCATCGACGCCCTGGACGACTGCTACGAGAGCTTCCACAACTGGCCCCTCTTCTACCTGCTCGGCGGCAGCGACCGCTTCCTGGCCGACGGCCAGCGGGAGTTCGACGCCATCAACGAGCAGATGAGCCGACATGGCACCGGGCACGGCTACCCCATGGTGGTGGGGGAGTACCAGCCGGGCTACGACTGGTTCCACCAGGGCGAGGGCAACTACCTGTTCTACATGCTCTGCATGGCCGATCCGGCCAACGGGGCCAACATCGAGCGGGCCCGGCGCTTCGCCGGGCTGTTCCTCGGTGAGGACCCGGAGGCGCCCAACTACGACCCGGAGCACCGGATCATCCGCTGCGCGAGGAACGGCAGCAAGGGGCCGGCCTGGTGGGCCTTCGACGAAGGCCCCCACTGGCCCTACGAGGGCTACAACCTGCCCTTCTACGACGTGCCGGGATGCACCGATCACGAGGCGGTGCGAGCCGATCCCGAGCTGGGCGTGCGGCTGGGGGAGGCGATGCGCGACCGCATGGGTCGCGGCGACGCCGTGGTCAACCTCCTGGCCACCACCCTGGCGGCCAACGCCTTCCTGCTGACGGGGGACGGGAAGTACCGCGACTGGGTCCTGGAGTACACCGAGGCGTGGATGGAGCGCGCCGGCGCCAACGGCGGCATCGTGCCCGACAACGTCGGCCTCTCCGGGGTCGTGGGCGAGCACCTCAACGGCAAGTGGTACGGGTCGATGTACGGCTGGGCCTGGCCCCACGGCTGGCACAGCGTCGGGCAGGCCGTGGGGGTGGCGGCCCAGAACTGCGCCCTGCTGACGCGGCGGCTGGAGTACATGGAGTTTGCGCGGTCGCAGATCGACGCCCTCGTCTCCCGCGGGATCGAGCGCGACGACCAGCTCTACGTGCCCCACAAGTACGACGATCCCGGGCTCGTCGACTACAAGCCGGGCGAGTGGATGTGGTACCCCATCCGCAAGGAGGACGGCACCGCCCTGCAGCAGGACGGCTGGTTCGAGTTCATGCCCATGTACCCGTCCGACATCGCCCACCTGTGGTGCATGTCGATGGACCGGGCCGACTCGGGGCGGTTCGAGCGGACCCGCAAGCGCTCGGGCGACCCCTTCGACATCAGCTCGTGGCACCACACCAAGGACCAGGGCGGGCACGACTGGGGCTGGATGGCGTACCTGCACGGCGGGTTCCCCGAGTATCCGGAGCGGATCCTGCAGCACAATCTGGACCAGATGCAGGCGCGCCTCGACTTCATGGCCCAGGACGAGCAGGACCCCGCCACCTACAACGACGCCTATTTCCAGCAGCGGAACCCGGTCACCTGCGAAGGCCTGGTGCAACTCACCCTGGGCGCCCCCCTCCCGCACTACAACGGGGGTCTGCTGGTCACGCGGCTGCGTCACTTCGACATCCAGCGCCGCCGGCCGGGGCTGCCGCCCGACGTGGCCGCCCTGGTCTCGGGGCTGAGCGGCGACCGGGCCGAGCTGACCATGGTGAACCTGAGCCCGACGGAGCGCCGCGAGGTGCTGATCCAGGCGGGGGGCATGGGGGAGCACGAGTTCACCGAGGTCGAGGTCGACGGGGCGGATCGGCGGGTTCCGGTGAACGCCGGAACTTTCGCGCTGGCCCTGCCCCCGAGCACCCGGGCCCGGCTCGTGCTGGGCATGGAGCGGTATGTCCACGAGCCGAGCCTGGCCCTGCCGTGGTGAAGGTCGAGAGCGCTATGGTCCCGCCGCCCACTCCTCGTAGGCCCGGCGCACCGCTTCGCGATCGACGAACGGCCGGTACAGGAGCCGCGCACGGTAGCGGTATGTGCGGCCGATCTCCGGGGCGCGGATGACGTACTGCCAGTCCCAGGCCGGGCTGTGCGGGTCCGGCCGTCCGCGCTCGTCCGGATGAAGTTCCACAGGGCGAAGCGGACCGGCGCCTCCTGGTCGAACATCATGGCGTAGACCATCCCGCTCTCCGCCAGACCGTAGTAGAAGGGCCGCAGGAAGCGCTTCCGGGGATCCTCGACGATGTTGAGGGTTTGCGCCCCTTCCTCGTACGGGAGGGGATCGGCCGAGGCGTGGGCGACGGTGCCGGTCTCGAAGCCGCCGTCGGCGAGGTCCTCGCCGAAGCGGACCCAGCCCTCCTCCCCGTCGCAGGTCCCGTGGAAGTGAATCTCCCGGCCGCGGGTGCGGTTCATGTAGGAGGCCCACATGAAGGCGACGTACCCGAGGGGGGCGCAGCCCTCGTCGGTCAGGCGGGCGGTGAACTCCATGTCGACGCAGTCCGGCCCGAGGCGGTAGCGCATCTCGCTCTCGATCCCCCAGGAGGAGTCGGCGGCCGGGTGGCGGACCGACGCTTCGCCGGGCGCGTGGGAGAGGAGGAGGCAGCGGTCCCTGCGGGGGGTGAACATCGAGCGGGGGGCGTCGGCGGCGGCGCCGTTCATGACGTGCTCGAAGTTCAGGCCCACGGCGTCGTCCCGGAAGAGGTTGCGGTCGGGGCGGCTTTCGTGGCACAGGGGGGTGAAGCCGCTCCCCTGGCGGTCGGCGTTCGCCTCGTTGTCGAGGAGGAGGCCTTTGAAGGAGCCGCCTTCCAGTTCGATCGTCTCGGCCATGCTGAATCCCCGTGCTTGCCGCGGCGCACGCCCGCCGAGGGACACCGGCCTGGGGACCGGTCTCGGTCGGGGCCCCTCGGGCGGCTCTCATCCGCGCCTCGCCGGCGCGGCACCCTTCCCTATACTAGACGGACCCGACGTGCCAGGGGAAGCCGGCTCCGGGTGGGCTGTCCCGACCACGGGCCCCGCGGCGCCCCACGCACTCCCGGTGGGACCACCGCTGCAGCCGCTCCCCCGGGTCCCGCCCCGTGATCGAGTGGGAGCCCGCGATTGCATCCGATGTACGCAGCCCTGATTGGCCGCACCCTCTTCGCCCTGATGGCAACGGGACTGGGCGCCTGCCAGGCACCCGAACCGCCGCCGCCGGACCCGGAGCGGGACCGCCTCCGCGCCCTCGGGAACAGCCGTTTCCGCCAGGCCCGGTACCGCGACGCGCTGGCCGCCTATCAGCAGGCGTTGGCCCTGGACCCACACTCGGCGCGGGCTCACCACGATCTTGCCACGGCCTACATGAAGCTGGGCCGCAGGGACTCGGCCGAGACCGCGTATATCACGGCCCTGCGCCTGGATTCCACCTTCGTTCGCGCCTACCACAATCTGGCCGTGGCCTACGGGGAGGAGGGACGCCACCCGGAAGGGGTGGCCCTGCTGGAGGAGGCCGTACGCATCGATCCGGGCGCGGCGCCCTCGTACCGGCTTCTGGCCGGCCTGCACCAGGAGCAGGGGGCGTACGACCGGGCCGAGGAGGTCCTGCTGCGGGCCGTGGCGGCCGATTCGGCCGATGGGGAGGCGTGGTCGAGCCTGGGCCGGCTCCTGCGGCTGCAGGGGCGCATGGCGGAAGCCGAGGAGATGCTCAAGCGCGCTGTCCGATTCGCTCCCGCCAACAGGGAAGCCCACCGGGAGCTCGGGGTGCTCTACACCTACGCGGAGCGCTACGCGGAGGCCGAGGGCATGCTGCGCCGGGCTCTCGAGATCGACCCGGGATGGCCCGAGGCGTACCACAGCCTGGCCCGACTCCACTCCGCCCGCGGACGCGTGGAGGAGGCGCGGATCCTGCTGGACCGCTTTGCCGAGCTGAACCGGCGGGCCTCCCAGGTGCGCGCCCTGGAGGAGCAGGTGAATCAGGCCGGCGGCGGCCTCGGCTCCTACCTGGCGGCGGGGCGCTCCTACGGCGAGCTCGGCCGCTGGGAGGAGGCCACCGGAATGTACCGGGCCGTCCTGGAGCGCGAGCCCGGCCATCTCAGGGCTCTGGCGGGGTTGAGCCATGCCCGCCTGAACCGGGGCGACCTGGAGGAGGCGGTGGCGCTGGCCCGTCGGGTGATCTCCCTGGCCCCCCGTCGGCGCGAGGCCTGCGAGGCGCACTACACCATCGGCTACGCCGCGGTGCGGAACCAGCGCCTGGACCGGGCGCGGCAGGCCTTCGAGCGGGCCCTGCAGGTGGACACGACCTTTGCCAAGGCGCACCACGCCCTGGGCAACGTGGCCATGCTCCAGGGGCGGCCGGCCGAGGCCGAGGGATGCTACCGGAGGGCGATCCGCCATCGGCCGGACTGGGCGGATCCCCTGCTGAGCCTCGGACAGCTCTACCTCCGCCGGGGGGACCATGACCGGGCGATCGGGATGCTGCAGGCCGCGCTGCGGCTGGACTCGACCAGCGCCAGGGCCTACCTCGCCCTGGGGGACGCCTGGGAGAAGCTGGGGAAGGCGGGTGCGGCCGAGGAGGCCTGGCGAGCGGCGGCCGCCCACTGGCGGGGAGGCGGGCGCCAGCTCGCGGCGATCGAGGCTCGGATCGCGCGGCTTTCCCCCTGAGGGAGCGGGGCGTTTTTCCTTGTTGCCCTACGAGGCCGTCAACTACATTCAGCGGATTGAGGCTCGCGACGAGGCCTGGGATCCCAGGCTGTGCGGGCGTTCACGTGCGCCGGAGTTCGCTTCATGACTGTCCGCCGGGCCCCCTCGAGTCAGAGTACCCCCCACCAGGTGCGCACCGAGTGCCCGGGGCGTCCGCCCCCCGGAGGCGGACCAGGGCCCTGCTGCGCCGGATCACCCCCGCGGCGTCTGCCTGCACCCCGACGATCAGACCTGCACCCCGGCCTGGGGGCGTGCGGCCGAAGCCATTCACGATGTTCCCGCATCTCAACCCGATTCCCTGCGGTCCCAGAGAGCCTGGGGCCGGGGAATCAGCATTCGGAGGTTCTGCAGCAATGAAGAGAGTCTCATTCGCCCTCTGCCTGACCGTGGGCCTCGCCGTTTCGGCCCGGGCTCACGTGCCGGAGGGCCAGGTTCTGCTCGCCTTCCAGTTCCCGGCGGGCGCGGAGCCCACCCTGGACGGGGATCTGTCCG
Source organism: Candidatus Latescibacterota bacterium (assembly GCA_964291625.2). Taxonomy (GTDB): domain Bacteria; phylum Latescibacterota; class UBA2968; order UBA8231; family UBA8231; genus UBA8231. The sequence continues at coordinate 4,203,085 of OZ220089.1, forward strand.
AGTGGGCCGTGGTTCCCTCGGACTACTGGATCGGGCCGGAGCTCTACACGGCCCCGGACGGATCGCAGTGGACGGACCTGTCCGACATGAACAGCAAGGTCATCGTCGGTTACAGCGCCAGCACCGACCGTCTCTACATCCACCACGAGTACTTCGACGACTTCCGCAAGCGGGACTTCGCCAATCTCCCGCCGGTGGCGGGCCTGTTCGGTGACGAACAGAACCTGCCCGACACCTTCGAGATCCAGGTCGACGGGGACCACGGCGGCGAAGACTCCTGGTTCGACCCGGCGGAACAGCCGGAGAACGGCTCGCGCTGGGCCCAGAATACCCACTTCCGCATCCCGGATCTGGATCCTTCTGTGGAGAACGTGAACGATGAGAAGACGGCATGGGCCTGGTACTGGCAGAGCCAGGCTACCTGGACCGGCAACCTGCCGTGGGCGACCAGTGGGTATTCGTCGGATGTCGTCGAGCTCAACGCCCCCGACGTCAACGGCCAGGCGGAGTGGATGTTCACGGCGTGGGACAACCTGCAGTGGGATGACCCGGACGCCAGCGTGGTGCACGACATGGTAGAAGGCCAGATCATCGGCATGAACTGGCAGATCTCCGACTACGACAACCTGGAGGACAACTCGAAGGAAGACTGGCTCCTGAACGGCCAGGCCACCATCTGGCAGACCTCGTCGGTAGCCACCGACTTCCTCCTGGCTCCGGTGGAGGATGTCGAGTTCGGCACCGCCGTCGAAGCCAGGAGCTGGGGCCGCGTCAAGGCTGCCTTCACCGAGTAGAGCAGGCGGCGGCGGGCCGATCTCGCCGCCGGCGATCAGGCTCATGGCACGAAGGAAGGGGGGATGTGGCTTCACATCCCCCCTTCACTGAATCAGCCCCACGGTGCAGGCCGGGTCTGTGCCGCACACGACAAGAGGGTGACATCTTGCCAGCAGGGCGATTGGCCAGCCTGCTCTTCTGCCAGTTGGCGGGCGCGGGGATGTGGGGCCCCGCGGAGGCGGTGACGATCTACCGGCTGGGCGGCGAGGACCACGCCAGCTTCCCCTTGCCTCCCGAGGTGGCGGACGGCCGCGCCGGGTTCGAGCAGTTGAGCTGGAGGGGCGTGGATCCCGCCCGGGCCGGCGTCTCCGACAACGTCAACCTGGATGGAGCCCTGGTCCCTTTCTACCACGGCAGCGACGAGAACATCCTGGCCGCGGCGGGAGAGCGTGGCGGCTTCCTGAGGACCGAGCGTTACACGGGCTATGGCCACGATCCGGACCTGGACGTGGTCGCCGATGGGGACTTCACCACCTTCGTCCTGAGGCATATTTCGTCGGTGGATTACAGTCCGGCTTCCGGCACCCACGGCTTGACCCTGTACTTCGATCTGGGCGGCCTGTTCCCGGTGAACCGGGTGCGCGTGTCGCCGCGCCCCGGCTCCACCCACTACATCGAGCACATCGCCATCGCCGCCGGCAGCGGCGAACCCCACGGGGGAACGCCGAACCGGTCCCACCTGGAATTCCACAGAAAGCTCGTCCGGGAAACGCCGTTTGACTTCGATCTGGTGGCGGAGATCACCCAGAACAAGAACCCGGTGGTGGAGATCCCCCTGGACCGGACGCCGGTGCGGCAGCTGGCGCTGTGGGTGGACCCGTTTCAGCGGGAGCCATGGGAGATTGCGGAGGTGGAGGTCTTCGCCGAGGGGTATGTGCCGTTCGCCGGCTATACCTCGAACACCATTCCCCTGGGCGCCCCCTCCAGCCTGGGGAGGGTGCGCTGGTCGGGCCGCCAGGACGAGTCGGCCCGGGTATCGATCCGCAGCCGCGGCGGCGACGATCCGGACCCGTCCCGGTACTGGCGGCGGACCTTCCGGTCCGACGAGGAGGTGCCGTACGGCGCGGACGGATCGACGCTGACCCGGGACCAGTACGACAAGCTGGAGGGGAAGGAGAAGGGCCGCATCACCCACGACGCCGCAAACTGGGAGCTGTGGTCGGCGCCGTATCCCTTCGGCGACAGTCTGGGGGTGGCGATGGTGGCGCCGAGGCCGCGCACCTACGTGCAGTTCTCGATCGACTTCGCCAGTGACTTCCTCGCCGGCGGGCAGGTCGATTACCTGGAGTTCGCGGTATCGTCGCCGCCGGCGGCGACGGACCTGGTGGGGGAGGTCGATCCCTGGCGGGCCGAGGCCTCGGAGCCGACGGAGTTCACCTGCGCCGTGCGGCCGACCCTGTCGCTGCAGGACCGGGGATTCGACAGCCTGGAGCTGCGGTTCCAGGGCGGCCGGGTGGAGGAGGTGACCGGGGTCGAGGCGGCGGGAGCGGCCGTGGCCTTCACCGAGGTGGACAGCCTGCGCACCGACGACCGGGTGGTCGTGAGCTTCCCCCGGCTGGGAGTGAACGAGAGCGGCGAGCTGCTGCGGGTGAGGCTCCGGGGCGAGGCCTACCGCTACGCGGCGACCTTCCAGGTCCGGGTCTTCGACAGCGAGGCACCGGAGGAGGTCTGGCAACCGGTGAGGGCCGGCGACGCCACCGACGCCCTGGACGGCAACCGTCTGTCGGTGGAAGCCCTGGCCCTGGGGGCGTCGACGGTGGGGGGGCTGCAGGTCGAGCCGGCCGCCTTCACCCCCAACGGGGACGGGATCAACGACGAGGTGGCGATCCGCTACGACCTGCTGAAGCTGACCGAGGACCGGCGGGTGCGGGTGCGGGTGTGGGATCTGGCGGGCCGGCTGGTGCGGGACCTGTATGACGGGCGGGACCGTTCGGGGCGCTACGTCCAGCCCTGGGACGGCCGCGACGGCCGCGGCCGGCGGGTGCCGCCGGGACTCTATCTGTGCCGCGTCGCCGTCGACCGGGAAGGGGGCCGCGACGGCGAGACCCGCCTGATCGCGGTGGCGTACTGAGGCGCGGCCACATGAACGGCAGGATCGGCGCGGCGCTGGTTGTCGGGGTCCTCTGGGGGAGTGCGGTCTGGGGCCAGGCGTACCTGCTCCGCGGCAACCAGATCGTGGTGGAGGGCCGCCACCTGAAGACCTGGGAGTACCCCGTGGGCACGATCGAGTTCCCGGCCCCGACGGCCGCCGCCCGGCCGCACTTCGTGGCCAAGGACATCGACGCCACCCGCGACATCGTCGAGCACCTGCGGCGGCATCCGCCCCCGGGAGTCGAGGCCCAGGACCTCGACTTCCTGCACGCCGTGAGGGCCGGCACCAATGCCGCCGGGGTAGCCAACCTCGTCGACGGGGATCCGGCCACGTACTGGCAGCCCGACCCGGACCAGCCGCTGCGCGACTGGTGGTTCGAGCTGGACCTGGGGCGGGTCGTCTCCGCGACCCGCATCCTCCTGACCTTCGTGGACGAGGATCTCGGGGATCCCTTTCTCCAGTATACCCTTCTGACCTCGGACGGCGAGCGTCCCGAGCAGGGCCTGCGGGACGTCAGGAGCTTCGTCGTCGCCTACGCGTCGCCGGGCGCCAACAAGAGCCGGCGCGTCTTCGAAATCGAGGTGAAACCTTCGGGAGACTCCCGGGATTCCGCGTGGCGGGGAGACGAGATCCGGTACGTGCAGCTCGTGGTGACGGAAAGCGACTCGGTCCGCGGCGCCGAGGTATCGGGCGCCGTCTACGACGCCCTGGAGCCGGCCCGCCGGGGGACGGTGGACTACTACAAGAAGGTGGCCGATGGGAGCATCCGGGTCGAGCGGGAGGTCTACGAGGCGATCGACCCCCGGTTGCGCGGCGAGGTCCGCTACTTCCGCCGCGAGCGTCCTCGTCTGGCCGGGATGGAAGTGCGGACGATCGGCGAGAACATCGCCCTGGGGTTGACGGCCCGCCGGGGGGTGGCGCTGAAGATCGAGACCGATACCACCGCGGTCACCGGCCTGGTGGACGGCCTGTATGAGACGACGGTCCTGACCACGGTCCGCACCCCCGCCCTGCGCTTCTTCTACTTCGACCTCGGCGCCCACTACTGGGTGGATCGAGTGCAGATGTTCTTCCAGAACAAGGGCTTTCAGGGACCGATCACCGAGTACGAAGTCAGGACCTCGGACGGGAGCCGGACGCCCGACGGAAACCTGGCCTGGACCAGCCAGGCCCTCGGGGGCCGGGACGGCATGGACTACCACGCCAAGGCCTTCGCGCCCACGGTCGCCCGCTACATCAGCATTCCCTACTCCGGCGGCATGGCGGGAGGCCAGGCGGACACGCGGGAGATGCAGTTCTACGGTGAGGGATACCAGCCCCGGGTTTCGCTCACGTCCCCCCTGATCGCGCTGGACGGCGCCCGGACGCTGAGTTCGATCGAGTGGGAGGGCGAGACCCCTCCCGGGACCTCCATTGCCCTGCGCAGCCGGACCGGCAACCAGCTCGTCGATGTCCTCCGCTATCTCCAGCAGGACGGCAGCGAGATCACGGAGGAGCAGTACGACAAGCTGAACAAGTTCCAGAAGAAGGAAGTCGAGATCGTGACCGAGCAGGTGCCCGGGGGTGACTGGAGCGACTGGAGCGAGGAATACCGGGCCTCCGGGGCGCCCGTCACGTCGCCGAGCCCCCGGGAGTACCTCATGCTCCAGGCCTGGCTGACGACCGACCATCCGCACGAGGCCGCCTCCCTGCGGTCGATCCGGCTGAACTTCCTCGATCCCCTGGCCCGGCAGGCCCGGGGCGAGCTCGAGCCGGCCCTGGTGTCCGGGTTGGGCGCCGCCGACACCTTGTCCCTCTTCGTCAAGGCCGACTTCCTGCGCGACGGACCGGGAATGGACCAGATCCGCCTCTACGCTCCCGGCGTGGATCTGGACTTCCAGCTCCTCCGCATGGGGCGGGAGTCCCAGTGGGAGGCCGGCCCGGCGGCCGAGCTGGGACCATCCGATCTGGAGCGGGTCCCGGCCGCCTCCGACTCGCTGTGGGTGCGCCTCGATTCGGCGGTGGGTCCCGAGGTCGACCTGATCGAAGTGCGGTTCACCGCGACCCTGTTCCGCCCCGGAGCCATCGTGCAGGCGGAACTGGGGAACTCCTCCGAGGCCGATCGATGGCAACGGGTGGACCCCGGCGACGCCACGGCCCTGGCCTCGAGTCAGGGGATGATGTTGCGGGGGTCCCTCGAAGCCGGGCGGGTGATTGGCCCGTTGAGGGTCAGCGCTCCGGTCCTGACCCCGAACGGGGACGGGATCAACGACGAGACCCGGTTCGAGTTCGCGGTGCTCCGCCTCGGCGGGCAGCGCGCGGTGAGGACCCGCCTCTACGATCTGGGCGGCGGCCTCGTGCGGGAGTGGGAGGAGCGGCGTCCCCTCGTGAGCGGGTCCTACGAGGTCCGCTGGTCCGGCGACGACCAGAGCGGCCGGCTGGTGCCTCCCGGGATCTATCTGCTGGAGATCGAGGTCGATGCGGACGCGGAGGTGTCGGGCCGCAAGGCGCACCGCCTGGTCCATGTAGCGTATTGAGCTGTCGAGCGGGAATGCAGCGGATCAGCCTCGGCCTGGCCATGGCCGCCACACTGTGCCTGGTGGCCCGCGATCTGGCTGCCGAGAGCCGGACCCTGGGCGGCGCCGGCGATCGACCCTGGAACGGCGGCGGCGGAGAGATCCCGGCCGCGGTGCAGACCAGCGTCGACGGGGCCGCGGTCACCAACACTCCGGGCGATGTGGTGGACTTCGACTTTCCCGGCCGACCGGGCTGGATCTTCCCCGAGAGGGCCGACTCCACGAGGAATATCGCCGCCGAGGCCGCCCTGACCTCGCCGAACATCCTGACCGAGGGCATCGCCGAGGAACTGCTCCTGATGGTGGACGGCGATCTCGAGACCGCTTTCACCCAGAAGGGCGAACCAGGGGGGCCGCAGGTCCTCGCCTTCGGGGCCATGTTCGACGTCGACCTGGGGGCGCGCTTCGGGGTGAACCGGGTCCAGTTCTTTCCGAGGAACGCTCCGGGATTCGAGGCCCCCGGCTTTCCTTTCCAGAACGATTATCTGCGCGCCTACGAGCTCCTCGTCAACGACGGCAGCGAGAACTCCAGGGACGAGTCCGGCAGGCCGGTGCTGACCACCTTCAAGCTGGAGCTGCAGAACGACCGGCCCGTGGTCGACCTGCGGATTCCCCCCCAGTACCTGCGCTTCCTGCGGCTGAAGTCGCAGACGGTCGTCGGCTTCGAGATCGCCGAGTTTCGGGTATTCGGGGCGGGGTTCGTGCCAGAGGCCCGGTACATCTCCAGTGTATTCGACCTGGGGACCCGCTGGGGGGTGTGGGGCAAGATCCGGTGGATCGAGGAGACCCTGGGTCCCGAAGGGCTGGCCCGGGCCCGCATCACGACCCGGGCGGGGCATGACGATACGCCCCTGGAGTTCACCCGCCCCGGTCCGGATTCGGAGGACATCCCCTGGCAGCGGGGAGCGGTGGCCACCACGGCCGAGGGGGAGGAGATCGCCCTGGACGATCTCGAGCCCCTCGAAGCCCTGCGGGCCTACCGCGCCCTGCCCCTGGCGGAGAAGAACCGGGTGGCCCTGAGCCTGGAGGAGTATCTCGGCCTGAAGCCACGGGGCCGGATCCGCGACGATCCGGACGCCTGGACCCCGTGGTCGGCTCCGTATGGGCCGGAAGGCAGCCGCGGCATCACGACGGAGAATATCGATGACGAGCGCCTCGGGGCGGTCGTCACCACTCCGGGCCCACGGCGCTACTTCCAGGTCCGGGTGGAACTGTTGAGCCGGGACCTGGAGGCAGCCACCGGCATCGGGCAGCTGGCCTTCACGGTGCACCCCCCGGCGGCGGAGCGGATCGTCGGAGAGATCTACCCGCGCCAGGCCGGGCTGGCCGTGGCCGAGACGTTCACCTACGCGGCCATGCCCACCCGCATACGGCCGGGCCGGGACAGCGGCTTCGACACCTTCGAGATCGCCACGCCGGTCCGCGTCGAGGCGATCGAGACGGTGCAGGTCCGCTTCCACGACGGCCGCACCGAGGCGGCGGATTTCTCGGGTCGGGATCTGGGCCCGTCGGCGTTGCCCACCGATCCGGCCGCCGACTTCGGCATCGAGCTGGTGGAGGAACGGCGGTTCCGGGTCCGCTTCCCGGCCATCACGAGGAGCGACCTCGAGGCCGGCGAGACCGCCGTCCTGACGATCCGGTTCCGCTGCCGCGTCCTCCGCTACGGGACGACCTTTCCCGGGTGGGCCGGCCGCACCGGCAGCGGCAGCGCCGGCCAGAAGATCCTCGCCGGCAACGCCGCCCACCTCGGTCCCGGGGACCCCGCCTTTCCTCCCCTGGGCACGGCGGACCCGCGGGTCCTGTCGGTGGACGTTCCCCTCGCGGGCGGCGGCGTCCTGATCAACGCCCGGGTGTGGCCGCGGCCCTTCAGCCCCAACGGCGACGGGGTCAACGACGGGACCCGCGTCTCCTACGACCTGTCCCGCGTCATCGGTCCCGTGGCCGTGGAGGTGAGGATCCTCGACGTGGCGGGGCGCGTCGTTCGCCGCCTCTTCACCGGCGAGCAGGAGGGCGGGCACTGGTCGATGCCCTGGGATGGGACCGACGGCGGCGGTTCCCCGGTGCCGCCCGGGATCTACCTGGCCCACGTGGCGGTGAACAGCGCGGCCAGCGTCGAGACGGCGGCTGCCGTCGTCGAAGTGGCATACTGAGAGGAGGTCGACGTTGACGACTGGCAGGACGTCGGGGGTGCTGAGTCTCGTGGTGCTCATCGCCACGATGCAGGCGTCCGATCTGTTCGGTCAGGCCGGCCGGCGACTCGGAGAGCGGCGGGGGGGAGAGATCACCTACGAACCCAGGGGCCCCGGGGTCATCTTCGACGCCCTCGATCCGGCCCTCAGGAAATGGTACGTGCCGCAGGAGCTCTACGAGCTGTACGGCTGGCAGCAGTGGCAGTACTCCAACTACGCCCGCACACCGTACCAGCGGTACGTGGGCACCGACCGCGAGGGCGACCCCTTCTACGATCTCTACGGCAACTACCTGACCCGGGGCTGGCTGATCTGGGACTGGAACCAGAGCCAGCCCGGCCAGTTCGGTTCCTCCCTCTACAAGGATCCCAGGTTCGCCGGCTGGTTCAGCAGCGTTCTCGTGAGTTCGGATTCGAGGGGCCAGTTCCACTACGCCATCACCGCCGGGAATCAGATCCGGACGGCGTTGACGCCGCTCACCTTCTCGAAGCCGATCTTCAACGGCCTGCAGATGGACCTGGCCACGGACAAGTACCGCGGCACCCTTCTGTTCTCGCGGATCAGCTCTCCGGTGGCCAGCACCACGTCCTCGAGGGAGCCCAGGACGGTCACCAACGCCACCAACCTGATGGGGGGGCGGGTCGTGGCCGAGGTCGGGGACTTCGTGGAGGTGGGAGCGACCCTGGTGAACGCCCACAACTCCCAGACCTTCGAGGACGCCTTCGAGCGGAACCCGCTCCAGGGCGCGCTGGCTGCCAACCAGGGAGCGGTCCCGGTTCGCCGCCTGGCCCTGGTTCTGAGCGACGATTCACCGGAGGACGGAGTGGCCGGCGCCGCCCTGTTCTCGCACGAGATCATCGTGACCACGGAGGACCCGGCCACCGGGAGGCGGCAGGAGATCCGCCAGCGGGCCCTGGCGACCGATCCGGCCCGGTGGCCCGTGGTCAGCGGCGGGTTCCACCACGAGGGTTTCCAGAGCGCCGACGGGGACGAGAAGATCGTCATCAGCTACGACCTCAACGACATCTCCTACACCGGGCCGCGTCCGGGCACGATCACCAGGATCACCTTCGAGGTGGTGGTGGCCAACGACTACCGCATCCAGGTCTGGTCCGACCGTCAGACCGGACTGCGCCCCACGCCCAGCCTGCCGCTCAGCGGCGAGGATATCGACGAGCTCGCGCCGGCCCTCTTCGAAGTGGCAAGGGCCGCGGGCAATGTGTCGGACAACTCCAACCAGACCCGGCTGGTCTTCGAGTACGGCCTGCCCACGGCGAACATGGTCTACGGGTTCACCGTGGACGTGAAGGAGGTGATGGGCTTCGATGCCTACGCCGAGCTGGCCATCAACCGGTCCTGGCACCAGTTCCCCAACCCCGCCCTGGCCCAGGCGGACCGCGCCCTGTCGGGCCACTCCAGGGATGCAGAGGCATGGATGGTCAACGTGTCGAAGGTGGACTACCCGTTCTTCGCCTTCGGAGAAGCGTTCAGCCTGGATCCCGACTACTCCACCACGGCGTACCTCGTGGACAGCGAAGGGGACGTCCTCTACGACCATACGACCCGGCACCTCTACGAGTTCGTCGACGACAATGACGACCAGGACCGGTTCCCCGACTGGAGCCGGTGGCAGCAGGGCTCCGGCGATGCCAACGTCTTCCCGGGATGGGACGAGAACAACGACTTCGTGTCGGACTTCAATCAGAACGACAGCAACATCCTGTCGAACCGCATCCCCGACTACGAGGAGCCCTTCTTCCGCTACCACTCGGACCGGCCCGAGTTCCTCTTCGGTATCGACCTGAACAACAACCACTGGGTCGACCGCTTCGAGAACGACGATCTGGCCGACTACCCCTACAAGCGGGACCAGCGGGGGTACAACGTCTACGGCGGCCTCTTCGCGACCCCCGGCGTCAAGGCCTCCCTGGGGCGCATGCGGGTCGACGCCCTCTCCTCCGACCGGAAGAACCACACCACGTACGGACTGGTCACCGTCACCCACGACGATCCGCGCTTCGGCCGGGTCCGGATCTACGACATGCTCAAGCGGACCCGGGACACCATACCCGACGACCGCCGCGAGATGACTCCCTACCTCGGTCTCGCCACGGGCAATCTGATCAACATCGAGGATCAGCTCCCGGCGCGCGATACCTGGGTCAACTCGGCCTACCTGGAGTTGAGTCTCCGCCCGGTGGGGGAGATGAAGGCGGTGACCAAGCTGAAGCACGACCTGTACGCCCAGCAGGGAGACGCCCACGAACGGGGGGTCGGGCCCGTGCTCGAGGACCGCACCCATTTCTTCGGGATCATCAACAAGGCGGACTACACCTGGCGCGCCCGCAGCCTGGAGGTGCAGCCCAGGATCAAGAGCGAGTACCTCAACCAGACGCCCTTCATCCTGGACGGAGACGAGCGCCGGGAGTGGACGGGCACGGGCATCCTGCTGCTGCGGCATCCCATGTTGGGCGCCTCCTCCCTGGAGGCGGGGCTGGAGTACCACCGCGTTGCGGACCTGATGCTGAACGAGGAGGAGGCCCTGGCCGCCAACCGCGTGGGGGCCACGGGCGACTCCCGCAGCCTGGTGCTGGCCGCCCAGTGGTCCACCGTCGGCGAATACCAGGGATATACGCTGATCACCCGATTCGGCATCATGTACACCCGGGTCTGGGACGAGTTCATCACCGCCGGCGGCCTGGGAGCCTCGGTGAAGGAAGACCGGGGCCGCGAACTGAGCACCACCTTCATCACCATAAACGCCGGACTGTGATGTCCGGGCTTCCCGAAGGGCGCACGGTGCGGCCCGGGCTGGCCGCGGGCCCCTCGCGGACCCTCGTTCTCGCCGCCCTCGCGGTGGCCCTGGTCGCCGGCCCCGGCGCCGCCCGGTGGGACTACGGGAACCGCCTCGGCCTCCGCGAGGGCGGCCGGGTGAGCTACTACCCGGCGGCTCCCAGCATCGACGCGCAGACCTTCGATCCATCTCTGAAGAAGTGGTACAGGCCCCAGCAGATCGCCAACCAGTACCGCTGGCGCTGGGAGGAGACCAACTACGCCCTCCAACGCTACCTGCGTTACCTGGCCACCGATCAGGAGGGCGACCATCAGTACGATCTCTACGGCAGGTTGCTCACCCGGGGTTGGCTGATCTACGACTGGCAGCAGAGCCGTCCCCGCACGTCGGAAGGGAACCTGCTCCACAAGACCGGGGAGTACAAGGACCTTCTCGGTTCCCTCGTGGTCTCTTCCGACGCCAAGGGGCAGCACTTCTTCCGGGTGACCGTGGGCGACGAGATCAGCACGACCCTGACGCCCATGACCTTCCGGAAGACGGCCTTCAACGGGGTCCAGTTCGACTACATGTCCGATCGCGGCTCGGCGACGGCCCTCATGTCCCGGGTCAACATCCCGCTGGTGGAGCCGAGGGCCAGTTTCGTCGACGAGTTCACCACCCTCGTCGGTCTCCGGACCGTCTGGAACGCCGCCGACTTCGTCCGCATCGGGGGGACCTTCGTGAACGCCCACAACGGGCGGAGCTCGACCCGTCCCTTCGACGGCAGTCCCTACACGGGGAGGCTGAGCTCCCACCAGGCGGGCGCCCGCATCAACCGGATCACGGTGCAGATCAGCGACGACTCCCCGGCAGACGGCGGGGCCGGTCCCGCCCTCTACGCCCACGACATCGAGATCACCACGCGCATAGGGGAGCTGGACACGGTGCTGGTGGGCAGCCGGACCGGGTTCCACCCGAGGGTTTCGGGCGGGGTCGCCCGGGACGGCTTCCTGGCAGCCGAAGGCGCCGGCGACCTGGGGCGGATCCGGCTGGAATACGTCTTCGCCGATCTGGAGGCGGCGGTGCCCCTGGCCGACGTGGTGAACAACATCAGCCAGGTCCGCTTCCGGATGGTCCTGAGCAACGACTACAAGGTGGAGGTCACCTCCGACCAGCAGACGGACAACGCCCTCTTCGAGCCGCGTCCGGTCTTCCGGACCCTGGCGCGGGCGCCGGGGAACGTGAAGGACCACTCCAACCTGGGCTCCGTGGTCTTCGACTACGGACTGCCCACGGCCACCCAGGTCCTCGGCTTTACGGTGGAGGCCGACGATCTGGCCGGGTTCCGGCTCTACGGCGAGTTCAACGTGAACCACCGCTACCGCAAGTACCCCGACGTGAGCCGCGGCACCCACACCACCTCGTCCGGCATCGGCGGCCATCCCTACGCCGAAGGGTGGATGGTCAACGTGGCCAGGGTCCTCTACCCGTACTACGTCTTCGGCGAGGCCTTCGGCATGGACGCCGAGTACTCGACGTCCATGCGGTTCCTGGACACGGCGGGCCGCGTCGACTACTCGGACACGCCCCGGGCCAGGTCCCGCTACCTCTACGACCTGGTGGACGACAACGACGACAACGACCGCAAGAACGACCAGAAGCGCATCTTCGACGACGGCCGCACGGGAGGGGAGCGGGGCCTGGGCGTGGTGCGCGGGTTCGAGGGGTACGCGGACGAGGCGGTCTTTCCCGGCCTCGACGAGAACAACGACTTCATCTCCGATTTCAACCAGAACGACACCCGGGAGCGGCCCAACCACATCCCCGACTACGCCGAGCCCTTCCTGCGCTACAGCGTCGACCGGCCCGAGTATCTCTTCGCCGTGGACATGAACAACAACGGCTGGGGAGACCGTTTCGAGAACGACGACGAACCCGACTACCCGTACAAGCGGGACCGCCGCGGATACAACGTGTACGGCGGAGCGTGGATCCTGCCGGGGGCCAAGGTCACCGCGGGCCACCAGCGGGTGCGCCGCCCCTCGACGGGCGAGACGAACGCGACCAGCTATGCCCTTCTCGCCTTCGAGGGCAGCTATCCCGGCGTGGGCGAGCTGACCGTCTACAACATGCTCAAGCGGGTCGAGGACGACATCCCGGACGACCTCTTCCAGTGGCTCCAGGGGAGGTTCAGGGTCGCGGGCATGACCCCGGTACCGGACCCGCTGGCCATGCCGGACACCTGGGTCAACAAGCTCGCCCTCGGCTTCGAGCGCCTCGGGAACACCGGCATCAACTCGGAGAGCAGGCTGATCCACGAGGTGCTGCGGCAGCGGCGGGAGCTCACCGCGGATCGGGGGGGCGGAGGATCCCGAAGAGCACCCGGCGCCTCGGTCTGATCAACAAGCTGGACTGGCTCCATGCCCTGGGCCACGGCATCCAGCTCCGTCCGCGCTTCAAGCACGAGCTGTTCCTGGACGATACCCCCTACAACACGGAGTGGCTCCTGAACGACCGGGTCTTCGAGCGCCGGGAGTGGGCCGGCATGGCCTCCCTGCGGCTGGACATCCCGGTGCTGAGCCACAGCACGGTGATCGTCGGCCTGGAGCAGGTCGTCTTCCGCGACCTGGCCCAGCGGGAGGTCGCCTTCGACGAGGACCCCGTGGCGGGCCTGAATCCGGGCGATGCCACGGGGGACTTCGATGAGCTGTCCCTCGCCTTGCAGCTGGCCAATGCGAGCACGTACATGGGATACAGACTGATGGCCACCATCGGGATTCGCGTGGACAGACGGAAGAGCGACACCTTCGCCGCCAGGGACCGCTCGGATACAAGCGGTCTGTCCTTTTTCACCGTCTACGCAGGATTGAGGGAATGATGGGACCAGCCGGAGCGGTGCTGATCCTGGCCGCGGGGGCGGTCCTGGCCGGTTGCGGGGAAGACCCCCGCGGGCCGGTGCTGGCCGAGGTGGGGGACTCCCGCATCCACGCGTCCGACCTGCGCCGCTACGAAGAGCGCCTGGCCGAGAGCCTGAGGTCCCGGGAGGCGGGCATCGAAGGCCGGCGGCAGCATCTGCAGGCCCTGATCGACAAGGAGATCCTCATTCGGGAGGCGGCGGCGCGGGGATGGGACCGGGACCGCGACATGCGCCGCAGGCTGGAGCGCGAATGGACCCGGCGGCTGGTGCAGGAGTTCCTGGCCCGGGAGGTGGATGCCAGGATCACCCTCGAGGAGCAGGAGGTCCGGGACCAGTACCTCAAGAGCGGACGAGACCGCGCGGTCCGGTGCGGCCGGATCGATGTCGGGACCAGGGAAGAGGCCGAGGAGATCGTGCGCCTCCTCGAGGGCGGCGCCGACTTCGGGGAGTTGGCGAGGCAGCGCTCGACCCACCGTCCGACGGCGGCGCAGGGGGGCCTCTACACCGGCTACGTCACCCGGGACCAGATCCCCCTGGCCATCATGCGGGAGCAGGTCTATCCCCTCGAGAAGGGGGAGATCTCCGAGCCGCTGCCCCTCCCGGGCGGCTCCTACGGCGTGTTCCAGGTCGTGGAGGAGGTGACGGTTCCCCTCGAACGGGTGCGGCGCCTGGTGGAAGCCGAACTCCACCGGGAGAAGGCCCGCGTCCGGTCCATGGAGCTGGGCCGGGAACTGCGGGATGCCCTGGACGCGCGTCCCCGGGAAGACGGTTTCGAGCTTCTCGCCGCGCGTCTGGAGAGCGGGGCCAGCTCGCTCTCCGAGGCGGAGCGCGGCGCGGTCCTCTACGAGTTCGACGGCGGCGCCGTCACCGTGGGGGAGCTCGTCGACTCGGCCCGCGAGAACTACCGGCGGTTTTCCGGCGACGCGCGGGAGCAGGTGCGGTGGTTCGCGGAGTCCGTCCTGGTTCCTCGGGCGCTGATCGTGCAGGCCGCCCGCAATGCCGGCATCGACCGCGAGCCGGGGATGGCCGCCTGGCGCCGGGCCAGGGAGCACGAGCGCCTGCTGACGGTCATCCGGAGAGAGGTGACCGACGACGTCTCCGTGGCCGAGGCCGAGGCCCGGCGCTTCCATCGCGAGAATCCGCGGCTCTTCGTCCCCCAGGAGGATCTGACGCTGGACGAGATCCTGGTGGCGACACGGGAAGAGGCGGTTGCGGTCCGCCGCCGGATCGAGGCCGGTGAGGACCTGCGGCTCCTGGCCCTGGAGCACACCCTGCGGCACCAGGCCATTCCGGACAGCGGGAGATTCCACCTCCATGAGTACGAGAGAGAGGCCCACGAGGCCCTCTTCGAAGCCGCTCGGGGAGCCGCGCCGGGCGACCTGGTGGGTCCCGTCGAAGTGGAACTGCCGGCGTCAGGAGACCGCTTCCATTCGGTGTTCCGGGTCGTCGAGTCGACCCTCGGCGCCGGCCCCCGGCCCTTCGCCGAGGTCGAGACCCGCGCCCGGGCGATGGTCCTGCGCCGCAAGCGCGATGCGGCCTTCTACCGGTTTCTGGGGGAGTTGCGGAAACGGTACGAGTCCCAGGTCAGGATCCACGAAGAGAGCCTGAAAGCGCTGGTACGACAGGAGGGCAGCTGAAGCGCCGTGCGGCCCGGGGGCTGATGCGGCGGCTGGTCGTCTGGCTGACGCTGCCGGTGCTGTGCGCCGCCGCCCGGGCGGACGCGGACGGCATCCGCGCCACCGTGGAGTTCATGGCCTCCGTCGGCTCCCGGGT
Source organism: Candidatus Latescibacterota bacterium (assembly GCA_964291625.2). Taxonomy (GTDB): domain Bacteria; phylum Latescibacterota; class UBA2968; order UBA8231; family UBA8231; genus UBA8231. The sequence continues at coordinate 4,218,218 of OZ220089.1, forward strand.
CAGTGGCTACCCGGGCAGCGACCTGGCCGCCGACTACGTGGCCGACGCCTTCGCCGCCGCCGGCGTCCGCGAGGTCGCCGTCGAGGAGTACCCGATCACCGTGCCCCTCGACCGCGGCGGCGAGCTCACCCTCACCGCCTCGGGCGAGCGCTTCCGCCTCCACGGCCTGTGGCCCAACCACGTGCGGACCCCCACGGTGCCGGATTCCGGGCTCTCCGGTCACCTGATCTACGGCGGGGAAGGGCGCCTGTCCGAGTACGCGGGCCTCGAGCTCGCCGGCAGCATCGTCCTCCTCGAGTTCAACACGGGCAACCGCTGGCTGGAGGCCGCCTCCCTCGGGGCCCGCGCCATCCTGTTCATCGAGCCGCAGGCCACCTCCGGGCGCGAGGCGGGGGCCAAGTTCGTCTCCGTCCCCCTCGACATACCGAGGCTCTGGATCGACGCCGCCGCCGGCGCCCGCCTGAGGGACCTGGCGGAGGACGGACCCCTCGAGGCGCGCCTGGGGAGCCGCATGGACTGGGTCTCGCGGAAGGGCCGCAACATCTGGGGCGTGGTCCCCGGTCACCACCCCGAGCTCGGGGGGGAGACGATCGTCGTCCAAGCCTACTACGACGGCATCTCCATCGTCCCGGCCCTGGCGCCCTCGGCCGAGACCGCCGGCGGCGTCGCCGCCCTGCTGGAGCTGGCCCGGCATCTCCAACGCCGCCCGCCGGCGCGGACCGTCGTCCTGGTGGCGACCGGGGCCCACTTCCTCGCCCGGCGGGGGATCGTCGACTTCCTCGACCGCCATGCCCGCACCCACGAGGAGTACGCCGGGCTCATGGAGAAGCCCCTCGATCCGGCCCTCTTCATCGGCCTGGACCTGACCAGCGGCAGCGATCGCATCGGCATCTGGAACAACACCGACCGCTACGACATCAAGCGGTTCTACGTCCCCTTCGGCCGCGCCTTCACCGCCTACGCCGAGGCGGCGGCGCCCCTCCTGGGGCGCAGGGCGGAGCGCGCCCTGGTCAACGGCATCAGTCCCCTCAAGGGCCTCGACTGGTCGACCTACGTGCCCGGGGGGGTCACCGTGGACGGCCAGGTGGCCATGGCCGCGGGGCTCGTGGCCCTCTCCTTCGTCACCATCGGCGACGGCCGCTTCGTCGTCGACACGCCCCTGGACCGGCCGCAGCGGGTCGACTTCGACAACCTGTCCCGGCAGAGCGCCTTCCTCAACCAGATCCTGAGCCGGGCCTTCGACGATCCCCGGCTGCTGGCCGACCTGGAGGACTTCGGCCCGGTCCTGAAGGACGAGCTGCGCACCTTCCGCGTCGACGTGCGCGCCTTCCCGCGCCGCAGCCAGGTGCCCGACCGGATCGTCGAGGGGGCCATCGTCGCCCTGGGCGCGGGCGCCGCGCGGCGGGCCGGGCCGGGCTTCAAGCCCCACAAGGGAGTGCGCGCCTTCCGCTTCCACCTGGCCGACGGCAACGGCAGCGCCGTGATCCCCGGGCTGCCCCTCGGGGCCGTGCCGGTGAGCGCCTACGTCCTCGACCCCGAGACCGGCGATGTCGTCTACGCCCCCGACAGCGGCGAGCGCGCCGGCAGGCACCACGGCAAGAAGCTGGCCCAGGCGATCCGCTTCGCCGGCGAGCACAAGACCCTCGTCGTCTTCCCCTGCGCGTCCCGGCCCTTCTACGGCCTCGTCGACCCCCGATCCCTCACGGCCGTCCGGCAGATCCGGGTCGTGAACCACACGGGCGTGGCGCCCAAGGAATACGGCGTGGCCAGGGGCGAAGGCGTCCGGGAGCCGGTGGCGGTGGCCTTCGCCGCGGCCGACGACAGCCTCATGTACCTCATGTCGGACAGCATGATTCTCACCAACAGCCGCACCGACCCGCGCGGCACCGGGTACGTGGTCGGCCGGGACCCTCTCGAGCGCACCGACTACCTGGCGGTGCAGGACATGTGGCGGATCAACGACGAGCGCCTGGCGGCGATGCGCGACCACGCCATCGAGAATCCGCGGCTGGCGGCGCTGCACGCCTGGGGACGCGAGCTGATCGACCAGGCCGGGGCCGCGGCCGAGAGGCGGGACTGGGACGCCTTCATGTCCAGGGTGCGGGCCGCCCGGGGCGTCACCTCGCGGGCCTACCCGGACGTGATGGCCACTCTGAACGACGTCATCAAGGGGCTCGTGTTCTTCCTCGCCCTGGTGCTGCCGGCCGCCTTCTTCGGCGAGCGTCTGGTCTTCGCCGCCGCCGACATCCGCTGGCAGCTGTCCGGCTTCGCCCTGATCATGGCGATCGTCTGGGCGGCCATCTCCCAGGTCCATCCGGCCTTCGACATCGCCCATCCGGCGATCATCCTCCTCGCCTTCGCCATCATGGCCATGGCCGTCTTCGTCTTCGCCATGATCTTCTCGCGCTTCAACCACTACGTGGAGGAGTTCCATGCCCGCGCCTCCCAGGTGCACCGGGCCGACATCAACCGCGTCAGCGCCTCCTACGCCGCCTTCATGCTCGGCATCTCCAACATGCGGCGCCGCAAGCTGCGCACGACTCTGACCCTGGTGACGTTGACCCTGCTCACCTTCACCGTCCTCTCCTTCACCTCCTTCCGGCAGCAGCTCGCCTTCCTCGCCTTCCCCACCGCCCACGAGGCCCGTCACGAGGGGGTCCTGATCCGCCACCCCGGCTGGAAGGAGCTGTCGTCTCCGACCCTCGACTACGTGCGCTCCCACTTCTCCCGCCATGGCGTCGTGAGCCCGCGCAACTGGCTGGTGGCCGACGCGGGCAAGCCGAAGAGCTACATCGAGGTCCAGGGGAAGGCGGGCACGGTGCGCGCCGCCGGCCTGCTGGGACTGTCGCCGCAGGAGCCCCGGGTCACCGGCATCGACGAGGCCCTGGCGGCGGGCCGTTTCTTCGAGAGGGACGACGAGAGCACGTGCCTCCTTCCCGGGAGAATGGCCGCGGCCCTCGGCATCGGCGCGGCGGACGTGGGCCGGGCCGCCGTTCGCGTCTTCGGCCGGGACCTCGTGGTCCGCGGCATCGTCGACGCCGGCCGGCTGGACGCCATCCGCGATCTCGACGCCGAACCGCTCACGCCGGCCGACTTCCAGAGCGGCGAGGTGCAGTTGCCCGGAGGCCGGGAGAGGGTCTCCATGGAGATCGAGGAAGAAGCGGGTCCGGACCGGATCGAGCCCTTCCTCCACATGGCGGCCGACAACGTCCTGATCCTGCCCTACGGCGCCGTGTGGGTGGCCGGCGGCACCCTGCGCTCCGTCGGCGTCCGCTTCGACGACGGCGTCGACGGCCGTCCCCTGCTGGAGGGCTTCCTGACGCGCGTGGCCGCAACCCTCTTCGCCAGCCTCCGCGACCCCGGGACGGGCGAGCTCGAGGTCTCCTCCTACACCTCCGTGGGCCTGACGGCGGTGGAAGGACTCGCGGCGCTGTTCGTGCCCATCGTCATCGCCGCCCTCATCGTCCTCAACACCATGCTGGGCGCCGTGTACGAGCGTCTCCGGGAGATCGGCGTCTACTCCTCCGTGGGGCTGGCGCCGATGCACATCGCCCTGCTCTTCGTGGCCGAGGCCTGTGTCTACGCCGTCCTCGGCGTCACCCTCGGCTACCTCCTGGGCCAGGGGTCGGCCAGGCTGCTGCTGACCCTCGACCTCGTGCACGCCATGGACCTGAACTACTCCTCCACGGCGGCGGTCTCGGCGGCCCTCATGGTCATGGTCCTGGTGCTGCTGTCCACCCTCTACCCGGCGCGAGTCGCCGCCGCCAGGGCGGTGCCGGACACGGTGCGGCGCTGGGTGCCGCCCGACCCGGAGGGCGACCGCTGGGAGTTCGACTTCCCCTTTGCCGTGGGGACGGGCGAGGTCCGGGGACTGAGCGGGTTCCTGGCCGGCTGGTTCGGGTCCTGCAACGAGGACTCCGTCGGCGACTTCTACGCCGAGAAGGTGCGCCTCGTCACCGGCGGGGAGGCCGGGGCCCCCGCGTACTCCCTGCAGATGCTGACCTGGCTGGCCCCCTTCGACAAGGGGGTGAGCCAGTACCTGCAGCTCGACTTCGCGCCCTCCCCGGTGGCCACCATCTACCAGGTGGAGGTCTTCATCGAGCGGATCAGCGGCGAGACGACGTCGTGGCGGCGGCTCAACCAGGGCTTCATGAACAGCCTGCGGAAGCAGTTCCTGCTGTGGCACACCTTCACGGAGGAGGCCAGGGCCCACCACCGGCAGGCCGCCGAAGGGATGCTGGCGGAGAGCGCTGCCCAGGCCGGCGGGGCCGACCTCGCATGAGCAAGGCCGTCCCCCGGATCTACCGCCGGCACCTGAGCTCGCGCTCCGAGCCCCTCCTCGAGTCGCGCCACCGCCTGACGTGGCGGGGGTTCTTCGTGGGCAGCTTCCTGAGCTTCTTCCTGGCCATCGGCGCCCCCTACAGCAACATGGTCATCAAGGGCGCCTACGTGTCCGCCGACATCAGCACCCCGGGGGCGATCTTCGTCTTCGTCGTGCTCATCGGCCTCCTCAACCTCGCCTTCAAGGCAGCGGCCCGCAGCAAGGGGTCGGCCCTCGCCTTCGCCGCCGCCCTGGGGGCCGCCTGGCTCTCCGCCTACCGGCCCCTGGGCGATGTCGATGTGCATTCGCCCGGATTCATCTTCTCCACCTTCGCCCTGACCTGCGCCCTCGCCAACGTGCCGCTGGCCTGGTCCGGCCGCAGCCTGGCCCTCAACCGGGCCGAGCTGATCATGGTCTATGCCATGCTGGCCATGGTCTCGGCCGTGTGCACCATGGGCCTGACCGAGATCCTCCTGCCCACCCTCACCGCCGTCTTCTACTACGCCTCGCCGGAGAACCAGTGGCGGGAGAAGCTCTTCCCCCACTTCCCCGAGCACGACATCCTCGTGGACGACGGCGCCGGCAACGCCCTGTTCTTCGAGGGCATCTCCAGCTCCGGCGAGGGCATCCCCTACGGCGCCTGGGTCGAGCCGCTCACGTGGTGGGCGGTCTTCCTGCTGGCCCTCTACGTGTGCATGATCTCGATCGCCGTGATCCTGCGGCGCCAGTGGATGGAGCGGGAGCGGCTGAGCTATCCGGTCGCCCAGGCCGGTCTGGCCATGATCCGCGGCGAGGACGAGAAAGGCCTGGTGAACGGCTTCTTCAAGCGTCCCTCCGTGTGGATGGGCATGGCCATCCCCTTCATCGCCGGCAGCCTCCGGGCGATGTCGAACTACGACCCCTCCGTACCCATGGTGTGGATGCGCCTGCCCATACCCTACGCCTCCGGCAAGGTCGACTTCGCCCTCACCGGCTTCGCCTACCTCATCGACACGAGGATATCGGGGAGCCTGTGGGTGTTCTACCTGCTCGGCAGGATGCAGAAGAGCCTGCTGGCCACCGCCGGGATCAAGTCGGAGCAGGTCCTCGAGGGCGTCCACGACGCCCCCCTGGTCGGCTACGAGGGGCTGGGGGCCCTGCTGGTGCTGGTGGCGGTGGTGCTGTGGACGGCCCGCGACCACCTGAAGGCGGTCTGGCTCAAGGCCCTGGGCCGGGCGCCCCTCGTCGACGACCGGGACGAGATCCTCTCCTACCGCGGCGCCGTGATCGGCGCCCTCGGGGGGATCGCGGTCATGACCGGGTGGCTGTGGATCATGGGCACACCCCTGTGGGTCTCGTTCTTCTTCATCGTCCTGGCCATGGCGATCTTCATCGGCATCACCCGGATCATCGCCGAGGCCGGGCTGGCGACCCTGCGGACGCCCGTCAACGCCCCCGACTTCGTCATCCTGGGTCTCGGGTCCTCTCTCGTCGGCCCCACGGGCGTGTTCAACCTGTCCATGGCCTACATCTGGGCCAACCAGGGGGTGCGCTGCTTCGCCATGGCGACCTGCACGAACGCCCTCAAGCTGATCGAGGACATGGACGCCCGCAGCCGGCGGCTGGTATTCCTGGCCCTCATCCTGGCCCTCGTGATCGGGACGCTGGGCTCGTTCTGGATGATCTTCCACGTCGCCTACCGCTACGGAGGGGTCAACCTCGATATCTGGTTCTTCAACCTGGGACCGGCCAAGGCCTACGACCACGCCGTGCGCAACCTGGAGCCCGCCGGCGTCTACTGGCCGGGCATGGGCTTCCTCTTCGGCGGCGGCGGCATCATGGCCCTGCTCTACCTGGCCCGCCAGCGCCTGCCGTGGTGGCCCCTGCACCCGATCGGCTTCCCCATCGCCGCCGTGAACCTGATGTACTACACGATCACCAGCGTCTTCGTCGCCTGGCTCATCAAGGTCATCGTTCTGCGTTACGGAGGCGTCAACCTCTACCGCCGCACCCAGGGGGTGTTCCTGGGCATGATCGCCGGCCAGATGCTGACCATGGGTCTCTGGCTCATCGTCGACTACTTCACGGGGAAAACCAACAACTGGTTGTTCGGCTGGGTGTGAGGGCCGCGGCCGGCCTGGGCAGCCAATCCGGGGAGATCGCCCATGTACCTCAAGCACATGCGCCCTTACCAGCTGAAGGCGGCGGTGGCCGCCGACCAGCCGCTGCTGGTGCCCGCCGGCTGTATCGAGACCCACGGTCCGCACATGGCCATCGGCCATGACACCATCATCGTCGAGGAGATCTGCGCCCGCATCGCCGAGCGCGTCGACGTGGTCATCGCGCCTTCCTTCGACTACGGGCCCACGGGGTACGCCCTGGGCGGGCCGGCGGAAGGCACCATCGACCCCGACTACGAAGGCTTCCACCGCCTCGTCAAGTCCGTGTTGCGCAACTTCCTCGAGATGGGGTTCAAGCGAGTCGTCGTCATCATCATGCACCAGGGAATGGCGGGGCCCCTGGCCCAGTCGTTCTCGAAGGCCGCCTCGGAGCTTTCCGGGGAGCGGGTGCTCGAACGGTACCCGCGCGGCTGGTGGGCGGACCCGGCGCTGCGCGACAGGTGGGGTGACTTCGGGAGCGTCCAGGTCGAGCCGATGATCCTGCCGGAGGCGTCGCCCCCGGCCGGCGGCGACCACGCCGGCTACAACGAGACGTCCTTCCTCATCGCCACCCGTCCCGAGCTCGTCGAGCAGGACCGTCTCGACGGCGATGCGCCCTGGTACTGCGGCGTCGAGGGCGAGGAGCGGACGAGCTGGAGCGCCAACGTCGAGCACGGACAGGCCATGGTCGACGCCGTCGTCGACTCCTGGGTGGCCCGGCTCGGCTAGAGCGCGCCGGCGAGCCGGCCGGGGGGCCGCTGTTCCGCGGGACTACGCGAATCACCTCTTCGCGGTGCGACGGAGACGGACGATCCGATCGACCCGGAAGGGGCCGTAGGATTCCTGGTGGCCGTCCGGCCAGGTTACGCGCACCTCGCGGACCTCGTCCTGACGGCCCAGCCCGAAGTGGACACGAGGATCGTTGGCGGCGCAGTAACTGGAGGCGACCCGCACCGATCTCGTCACCCTGCGGTCGCCGAGGGGTACCGTCACGCGGGCATGGTGGGCGATCCCTCCATCGGCGTCTTCCACGCGGAACATGATCCAGTGTTGCCGCGGCGCGATGTTGTGGAGCACCCAGGGCCGGTGATCGCGGTTGACGATCACGACATCCAGGCCGCCGTCGTTGTCGAGGTCGCCAAAGGCCGCCGCCCGACTGGTTGCGACCAGGGACGCCACCGTCCCGCCCGGCGGCCCGAAGGGCTCGAAGCGGCCGGAAGGCCCGCCCGCGAGAAGCAGGTCGGCTTCGGCGTAGGGATCGGCCTGCTCCGCCCGCCCCGTCTTCGGCCGGGTGACGCGGCCGTTCGCTTCGAAGAGATCCAACCAGCCATCGTTGTCGAAGTCGTAGAGACCGACGCCGAACCGGGTCGCCTTGCGTGTGATCACCCCCAGGCCGACCCGCGGGGTGTCGTCCATGAACCAGTCACCTTCGTTGCGGTAGAAGGAGTCGGACTGGGTTTCGAGATTCACCACGAGCAAGTCGGAATCGCCGTCGTCATCGATATCCGCCGCGGTGACGCCCATGCCCGCCTTGGCCGTCCCGCTGGCGTCGATGGCCGCACCGGACTCCACGGCAACGTCCCTGAAGGTGCCGTCGCCGTTGTTGCGCCAGAGCTGGTTGGGCAGTTGATCATTGGCGACGAAGATGTCGATCGATCCGTCGTTGTCGTAATCGTCACAGACCACCCCGAGGCCATTCCCGAAAGCGGTGCGCATCCCCGCCCTCGCGGAGATGTCGAGGAATCGCCCGTCCGCCTGGTTCTCGAAGAGCACGTCGGCCGCGGGCGCCTGATAGCTGTTGGGACTGCAGTAGTCCGGCAGGCCGCTCTCCCTGCACCGCAGTTCGTCCTCGGGCGACCAGACGATGTAGTTGGCCACGTAGAGATCGAGATCGCCGTCGCGGTCGGTATCGACGAAGGCGCAGCTCGTCCCCCACCCGTCGTGAGCGACATGGGCGCGGCGGCTGACATCCTCGAAGGCGAGGCCGCCGCGATTGCGCAGGAGAGCGTTGGCCCCAACATTCGTGACGTAGAGATCGGTGAGACCGTCACTGTCGTAGTCGCCGGTGGTCACCCCCATTCCATATCCGCGGTCGCCGGCGCCGCTGCCTTCCGTCACGTCCTCGAACTCGCCGGCCCCGTCGCTTCGATACAGTCGATTGCCCGGCTGGTCCGGATCGCCGCCGCCGATCCGGCCACTCTGCACGAGATAGATGTCGAGGTACCCATCGTTCTCGAGGTCGAGGAGCGCCGCCCCGCCTCCCATGATCTCGGGGAAATACATCTCATCGGAGGCGCCGCTCACATGCGTGAACGACACCCCCCGCTCCTCGGCAACCTCCCGGAACCACGCATCCCCGGCGGACTCCACGGATCGATCCGCCCCAGGCGTTCGGGTCGAGCCGTCACATCCTGCCCAAAGGAAGGGCAGCACGAGTACGTACCGGAGGGAGCGCCGCGACAGTACTCGGCGCGAGTCAGTCATTCCCGTTCCCGCTCATCTCGATACGCAGTGCCTGGAGCCGCTCGGCGGCATGCTCCCAGAGCCTGGCATGGTCATGGCGCAGATGGCGCCCTTCCTCCAGGAGTGCGACGGCTCCCTTCACGTCCCTTCGGTCCATGGCGATCATCGCCAGTCCGATGCGCGGGGATCCGGCTTGCCGATCCAGCTCGCACACCCGGCGGAACAGCTCTTCCGCCTCGTCCGTGCGCCCCTGCTGGTAGAGCAGGAACCCGGCCTGGGTGAGAACCGAGGAGTCCCGGCCGTCCACTTCATGGGCGTGCAGGAAGGCCTCGATGGCCTCGTCGAACCGGCGCATGGCCTGGCAGGCTCGTCCCACGAGGGCCCAGGCATCCCCGGACTGCGGCCGGGCCCGTGTTGCGGCCAGGGCATGCCCGTAGGCGGAACGCAGGGCCTCCGGGTCGGCGCGACGTTCGGCGAGCAGCATGTCGGCGCGATTCAGGTTCGTCCAGTAGTCGTCCGGAGCGAGCCGGTACGCTTCGTCGAGGGCCGCGGCGGACTCCCGGGTCCGCCCCTGGTTCCGGTAACAGGTGGCCAGGGCAATCAGGATCCGCGTGTTCCCGGGTTCGGCGCGGCGAGCGCGTTCGAGCAGACTCACCGCCTGCGCGTACTCTCCCCGACTCATATGACTGCGGGCGGCCCTCCTGAGCAGCCTCACACCCGTCTGATGGGCCGTGACCGCATCGTTCCAGGGGTCCCGCCACTGCGGTCGAACCTCGCCTCCCGGCCCGGCCTCGGGAACGCTCACCTCCTCTCCCCGTTGTCGGCGGATGTTCAGGTCGAGGTGCCTCGCGTAGCCGGGATTCGAACCGTTGAGCAGATCGTGCTCGACAAGCAGCCGCGAGGCCCGCTCGGGCTCGCGCGCGCGCATCGCATGAAGCACCATTCCGAAGAGCGCCGCCTCGTTGCGCTCTCTTTCGACTACCTCGCGGAAGTGGGCCGCAGCTTCATCCATCCTTCCGTCATCGAGGAGCCAGAGGCCGAGCTGGGCGCGGGCCGGCTGGTAGGAGGGATCGAGTTCGACGACCTCTTGGGCGGACTCGATCGCTGCCTGGAGGTCTCCACTGCGTTCCTCTACCTGGGCGATCCGGTACCGGACCCGGGCATCGCGGGGGCGGGCCTCCGCCACCTCGGCGTAGCATGCCATGGCGAGGCCGAGCATGCCGTTGGCCTCGTACACCATGCCGAGTGTCATTCGGCGGCTCTCGTCGCCTCGCTGGCGGCGAGCGGACTCGAGGGCCTCCCGGACGGCTTCGGCGACGATGGGGTCCATCCGGTCGAGACCGGACGGCTCGGGCAGCGGCGGCCCCACGAACCGGTCGAAGGCCCACCACGCGGCGACCACCGCGATCAGCAGGGCCGCAAACCCGCTGGTTCGGCGCAGCGTTACCCGCATCGGAATCCCGGCACCTCTTCGGGGAAGTGACTCGCGGCCAATCGACCGCTCTGCCTGACGATGGGTCGGCAGGGTCTTTCGGCACAAACGAACACCACCGGACCAAGGTCCGGACAGAAGGATAAGGATACGGGGTGCAGGCGTTGCCCGGCGCCCCGAAGCTGCCCGTAACCCTTTATCTTTGACCGGCTGCTGACAATGCCGCTCTTCGTTCGCCGCAAAGCGGCCCCACCTGCGAGAGGACGGGCGATACTCACACGTTCGAGTCGGGCCACTGCAACGCGGGGCTCTCCGCATTCCCGTGAAGGCCCGGTCTCCCGACGGGAGCCGACCATGCCGACCATGCCGACCCGCGCGACCCGTCCCGGTTGCAGGACCTTCCGGACCACCGCCGTCGCGGCAGCTCTCGCCGCCATCGCATCCGGCTGCAGCGACGGAGGATCGGGGGCGTACGGCGAGCCGGTGGACGAGGCCACTGCCATCCCCCTGAAGGACCTGATGGCGGATTTGCGCGCCAATCGCGAGGAGCCCATCACCGTCTCGGGCACCATCGGCACGGTCTGCCGGTCGGCCGGCTGCTGGTTCACCCTGCGCGATCTCACGGGGGAGGAGCCGGTGGAGATCTATGTGGACCTGAAGGGCGGAGCGGCCTTCACCGTACCGGCGGCCATCGAGGGGAAGAGGGCCGTCCTCGTGGGCCGGCTCGTGGGCGACCAGCCGGACCTCGCCATCCACGCCGTGGGACTCGTGGTGAAGTAGGGGAACGACCATGGGTTCCGCCCGACGGTTGCGGATGATCGCCTCCTGGGCCTGCCAGAGCCTGGCCTTTCACAAGACCCGGACCCTCCTCACCATCGCCGCCGTGGGGCTCGCCACCGCGCTGGTGGCCAGCATCCTCGGCTTCCAGGCCGGCTACCGGGAATCCCTCGATCACAACATCGACTCCATGGGGTACCAGATTCTCGTGACGGGGAAGGGATGCCCTCACGAGGCGGCGACCCTGATCCTGCGCGGGGGGTCCATCCCGATGTACCTCCGCGAGGAGGTGTTCCGCCATATCGTGGAGCAGCCCGAGGTGAAGGACGCGACGCGCTTCTTCATGCAGGCCGTTCCCGATCGCGGCGGCGGCTCCCACCAGCTCCATGTCGGAATCGACGAGAGCTTTCTGGCGCTGAAACCGGGCGTCGGGTTCCAGCGGGGGGAGTGGTTCAGCGGCGCCCTGGCCGACGAGGCGATCCTCGGATTCAACGTGGCCGAGTACCGCCGCCTCGGAATCGGGGATACGATCGGGGTGAAGGGCCGGACCTTCAGCGTCCGGGGAATCCTCGACAGGCTCGGGACCCAGGACGATGGAACGGTCTTCCTGCCCCTCGAGGTGAGCCAGGACCTGTTCGAGCGGCGGGACCGCCTCACCGGGATCGGGATCCGCCTGCACGACATGAGCGATGCCGGCCCCTTCATCGATCGCCTCTACGACACTCCGTCGCTGCAGGTGGTGCGCATGTCCCAGGTGCAGGGGACGATCCTCAACATCCTGAGAGGGGTGCGGGCCCTGCTGCTGGCCTTCGGGGCGGTCTGCCTCGTCGCCGCCCTCATGGGGGTGTTCAGCGTCGCCCTGATCACGGTGAACGAGCGGATTGCGGAGATGGGGGTGCTGCGGGCCCTGGGATGCCCGGGCTGGACCCTCTTCCAGCTCGTCTGGGCCGAGTCCCTGCTGCTCAGCCTGGCCGGCGTGATCGTCGGCGGAGGGCTCACCCTGGCGCTGCGGGGGGCCGCCGAGTGGGTCGTGCGCTCCACCCTCACCTTCGTTCCGGCGGGACCGGTGGTGGCGGTGACCCCGGAGAGTGTTCTCGGCAGCGCCGCCGCCATCGTGGGGCTCTGCCTTCTCGCGGGAGTCTATCCGGCCCTCAAGTCATCGCTCGTTCCTCCCCTGACTTCAATCCGGGGGGCGGGGTGACGGCCCTCCTGGGGGCGAGCGGGGTCTGGAAGGAGTTTCCCCAGCCGGGAACCTGCGTGACCGCCCTCGCCGACGTGACCCTGTCCATCGAGCGGGGCGAGTTCGTCGTGGTGACCGGGGAGTCCGGGTCGGGGAAGTCGACCCTGCTGTCGCTGCTGGCGGGAATGGACCGGCCTACGCGCGGGGCCGTGAGGTTCGACGACGAGGCCCTCGAGTCGGCGGCCCCGGGACGGCTCGCCCGGATCCGCCGGGAGCGCATGGGGTTCGTCTTCCAGGACTTCCGGCTCGTGCGCCATCTCACGGTGCAGGGAAACGTCCGGCTGCCGCTGTTGTTCGGCCATGGCGGCGGGGACGCGGACGAGGTGAGGCGCCTGCTCGAGCGGGTGAACATCGCCCACCGGACGCGCCACCGGCCGGACGCCCTGTCCCGCGGGGAGATGCAGCGCGCGGCCCTGGCGCGGGCCCTGGCGAACCGGCCGGACGTGCTCTTCGCCGACGAGCCCACGGCAAACCTGGACCGGGGCAACGCCGGGATCCTCTGGAAGCTGATCGGGAACCTCCACCGCGCCGAGGGGTTGACGGTGGTGGCGGCCGCCCACGACGTCGAGATGACCCCGGAGGCGAGACGGATCGTCCGGCTCGACGATGGCAGGGTCGCTTCGGATGGGCATGGGTAGGACGATCCTCCGTCGGGCCCCGTGGACCGCCCTCGTGGCAGCCGCCGCCCTCGTTCCCGCCTGCAGCGGGGGAGGCGGCGAAGCGGAGCCGGGAATGGAGCCGCAATCGAACGCCGGCATGGAGTTCAGCCGGCGTCTGCGCCTGGGAATCGAGCAGCTCCGCCGAGACCTTCCGGAATCCGCCCGCGCCGAGTTCGAGGCGTGCGCGCGGCTGCGGCCCGATGATCCGGAGCTCCTCTTTCAGCGGGCCCGGCTGGCCATCGCCACGTCGGCGAGTCCGGCCGACATGGAGGCGGCGATCGGGCTCCTGCAGAGGGTGCTCGCTCTTCGGCCGCACAGCGTGAAGGCCCATCGCCTGCTGTACGAGCTCGAAACGCGCCGCCGCAACGAGGCGGCCGCCGGCGCCCACCGGGACGCGGTCCTGGCGGCGTACGGCCAGATGGGCGAGATGGAGATCGCCTCTTTCGCGCGCTACTACGAAGGCGGAAGCGGACCGGCTCTCCGGCTCGTGGAGGTGAGGGAGGGGGCGAGGAACGCCGACGACCTGCGCCGGTTCCGCGAAGCGGTGCGGGGACTCTACAGAGAAGGGCACTACGCCCCGAGCGAGGCGGTCCCGGTGATCGAGGAGATCCTGGCCAGGTACCCCGATCTCGCGGCGGTGCGCCTCTACTACGCGAAGATGCTCGTCCTCGGGCAGATCCGGGTGAACTACAGCAACCGTCCCGGGCTGCGGCCCATGGCGTCGGCCCTCATCTTCGATATCGCCCAGAGCGAGCTCGAGAAGGTGTACGACCAGATCCACCCCGGATCGCCCATGGCGCGGGACACCATCCACATGCTGAGCCGCGTGGCGATGCTCATGGCCGACTACGACGAGTCGATCGCGCTGGCCGACCTGCTCCTGGGGGATCCGCGTGTCGGGGGGGACTTCCGGCGGTTTCAGATCGGCCGCAAGGGACTGGCGCGTCTCAAGCAGGAGCGGTATGCCGAGGCCGTCGAGCTCCTCGAGGAATCCCTCGCCGGAGCGAGCGGGAACCTCCGGCGGGAACTGACGAATCTCTGGCTCCTCCACCTGGCTCACGAGGGGCTGGGGACCCCGCCCGACGAGCGGCCGGCGGCGTTTCGATTCCGCGGGGACCTGGCCCTTCCGGGGGATCCAACCCCCCTTCGGTTCGAGGACGCGGCGGCGGCGTACGGCATCGACAAGTACGACGGCCTGGGGCCGAGCGCCTGGGGCGACTACGATCGGGACGGCGACTACGATCTGTTCGTCACCGGCAGCGACAGCTACGGGGCCCTGTACCGGAACGACGGCGAGAGCTTCACCGACGTCTCCCGGGAGGCGAACCTGTTTCGGGTGCAGTCCGGCTTCAGCGCCACCTGGTCGGACTACGACAACGACGGCTGGATCGATCTGCACGTCGGCCGCGACGGGTGGCACGGCCCCATGGCGAACTCGCTCTTCGCGAACAACGGGGATGGGACCTTCACCGAGACGACGGACGTCGCCGGACTGGGGGACCCGGGCTCGACCTTCGTGTGCCAGTGGTCGGACTACGACAGGGACGGCGACGTCGACCTCTACATCGCCAACGGTATCACCGGGGGCGGCGACACGAACACCCTGTACCGGAACAACTCCGACGGCACCTTCACCGACGTGACCGCGGCGGCGGGGCTCCGCGAAGCCCGCGGGACCCGGACGATCGGGAACTGCTGGGGCGACTACGACGACGACGGCTGGCCCGACCTCTTCGTGAGCGGCTACGAGACGGCGAACCGGCTCTACCGGAACAACGGCAACGGCACCTTCACGAACCGGGCCGCCGAGGCCGGCCTCCTCGACGACGAGCTTCTCACGACCGGCTACACCTGCTTCTTCTTCGACTACGACAACGATCTCGATCTCGACATCCTGCGCCCGTCGCTGGCCCCGTGGGACGACGTGCTGCTGGGACTCTCGGACCGCTACGACGATCTGCCGGCGGAGAAGAAGCAGGAGATGCTCCGCCACTGCACGAGGCTCTACCGGAACAACGGAGACGGGACGTTCACCAATGTGTCGGTGGAGGCCGGGTTCATCCACCCGAACGGCGCCATGGGGACGGGCGTGGCCGATCTGGACAATGACGGGTACCTCGACATCTACTTCGGAACGGGTGATCCGGCCATCGAGCGGATGGAGCCGGACCGCCTCTACCGGAACAACGGAAACGGGACGTTCACCGACCTCACCTTCGCGGCCGGAGTCGCCAACGTGGGCAAGGGGCACGGCGAGACCTTCGTCGACATCGATCTCGACGGGGATCTCGAGATCTACGCCCCCGAGGGGGGGTTCGTCCACGGAGACCAGTTCCCGAACGCCTTCTACCTGAACCTCCAGGAGTCGGGCAACCACTGGATCCACATCGACATCGAGGGCACGAAGAGCAGCCGGGACGCCCTCGACACCCGGATCCTCGTCACCGCGGGGGGACGGACCCTCCTGCGCGAGAAGCACAACGGGGAGGGATTCGGCAGCTCCAACTCGCCGCCGGTCGAGTTCGGCCTCGGCAGGGCTGCGAAGATCGACAGGATCGAGATCCGCTGGCCCGGGAGCGATCCCGAGATCTTCACGGACATTCCCGTCGATCGCAGGATCTTCATCCGCGAAGGGGAAGGCGAGTGGACCGAGATCTGAGGGTCCCGGTCTCCCGCGTTCAGCCAGCCACCCCTGCTGCTGCCGGCCAGGCGGTTCCCGCCCCGCCTCGGCGCCTGTCCGGCACACCGGGTGAGCCAGGACCTGCAGCTGGACTTCGTGCCCTCTCCGCCAGGGGAGGTCTTCAGCGAGGGGACCAGCGGCGAGGCGGCGTCCTGGCGGCGGCTGGGGGATGAGGTCGAGTGGCTGACCAGGGGCTGACGAGCAGGCAACAGGCCCGGCTCGAGCGGGAGTGGGAGGAGGTCAAGGAGTACCGCGACCTGCTGCAGCCGCCCGACCGCTTCGACGAGGGCTTCACCATGCGCACGATCATCGGGGTGCTCTTCATCTCGCTGATCATGACGCCGGGAGAGATGTACCTCGGCCTGGTCACCGGCGGGGGCATCGGCGCCGCGGCCCAGTGGGTGACGGTCATCCTCTTCCTGGAGGTGGCCAAGCGCTCCTTCACCTCCCTCACGCGGCAGGAGATCTACCTCCTCGTCTACGTGGCCGGCGCGCTGGTGGTGCGCGAGGAGGGCGCTTTCCTCGACCTGCTGTGGCGGCAGTACTTCGTGCGCTCGCCCGAGGCCGAGCAGTTCGGTGTCTCCGAGGTCCTGCCGTTCTGGTGGGCCCCGGGGCCGGAGTCGGAAGCCCACGGGCTGCGCACCTTCCTCCACCCGGACTGGGCCTGGCCGATCGGCCTCCTCGTCCTCGGCACCATCGTGGGGCGGGTCTCGTGGTTCACCTCCGGGTACGTCCTCTTCCGCCTCACCTCCGACCGCGAGCAGCTGCCCTTCCCGACGGCCCCCATGTCGGCCCTGGGATCGATGGCCCTGGCCGAGGAGAGCGGCCACGAGAGAGAGACCTGGAAGTGGCCGATCTTCAGCGTCGGGGCCGTCATCGGCGTCGCCTTCGGCATCCTCTACGTCGGCATCCCGACGCTGACGGAGGTCCTCGGCCGGAGGCAGGAGCTGATCCCCATCCCCTTCGCCGACCTCACCCCCTACTTCGGCAACTTCCTGCCCGGCGCACCCCTGGGCGTCACCCTCCATCTGGGCCCGATCTTCGCCGGCCTGCTGATGCCGTTCTGGTCGGTCATCGGCTCCTTCGCCGGCGTCGTCGTGCACACCGCCGTGAGCCCGGTCCTCCACCACCTGGGCCTGCTGCCGCGCTGGGTCCTGGGCATGGACACGATCAGCACCCAGATCGCCACCGGCATCGACTTCTGGCGGGCCTTCGGGATCGGCATCACCCTGGCCGTCACCCTCATCAGCTTCTACCAGCTGTGGGCCACCCTGGGCCGCCGGAAGGACCAGATCCAGCAGTACTTCGGCGACGGCGGGACGGCGTATCCGGCCACGTGCCGGCACGACGGGTGCAACCAGCCGTCGGAGGTGCGGGGGTACTGCCTCCGGCACCTGGGCCGGGGCGACTTCCACATCTGGGCCTGCATCGCCCTCTTCAGCCTCTCCGCCATCTACCCCATCGTCCTCGCCAAGACCCTCTTCCCCACCCTCGTCGGCGTCGGCCTGCTGGTCACCTTCTGCCTCATCGCCTTCGTGTACGCGCCGATCATGTCCTTCGTCAGCGCCCGCCTCGACGGCCTCATCGGGCGCGAGGTGTCGATCCCCTACATCAACGAGGCGATCATCTTCCTCACCGGGTACCGGGGCGTCGACGTCTGGTTCGTGCCCTTCCCGACCCGCAACTTCGGCGGCCACGCCGAGGGCTTCCGCGTCGTCGAGCTGGTGGGCATGCGGTTCACCAGCCTGCTCAAGGCCGAGCTCTTCATGCTGCCCATCGTCTTCGGCGTCAGCCTGATGTACTGGACCTTCCTGTGGCGGCTGGCGCCGATCCCCTCGGAGAGCTACCCCTACGCCCAGCGCATGTGGCCGCTGCGGGCCTTCGATCAGGCCCTGTTCCTGTCGAGCACCATGTACAGCAAGACGTGGCGGGCCGGCGAGCGCCTCGAGGACGATCTCCTCGAACACGGCGAGGTCGCCTGGAGCCCGAGCAACCTGCAGGACGGCCACTGGTGGTACTGGAGGGTGCGCGCCACCCGGGAGCACCACATCCCCGACGAGCTCAAGCGGGAGTACGGCCCGTGGTCGGAGACCCGCTGCTTCTACACCGACTTCAGGGGCGGCAACCCGCCCCGGGCCGGCCCGGACCTGCAGGCCTTCGAACAGTCGCGGCCCCAGGCCGCGGCCACCGACACAGCCGACGGTCGGGGGCGGGCCCCCGGGGCGCTCGAGCCGCCCCCGGCGCCGGGGCTGGTGTGGCCGCCCCACGGGGCGGTGCTCCAGGGCGGCGAGGCGATGAACCCCAACCTGCGCGCCCAGCTGCCGCTGGCGCCGGCGGACTCGGTCGAGTTCCACCTCGAGATCGACCTGCGGCCCAGCTTCGACGGCACCTTCCTGCAGAGGTCGTCGGACGTTCCCATGATGTACGAGGTGCTGTGGGAGGACGTGAAGTACACGGGGGACGGCAGGGACGACGACGGCGACGGCCTCATCGACGAGGAGGTCAGGAACGGGAGCGATGACGACGGCGACGGCCTGGTGGACGAGGACATCCACCACCCCCTGGGCGGCAAGAAGTGGAAGATCATCCTCATAGGCGCCGGTTTCGGGCTGACGGCCTACTTCACCCTGGCCGCCTTCGGCGTTCCCATCTTCCTGATCTGGGGGTACGTGCAGAGCGTCAACGGGATCCCCCACGCCCTGCTGCCGCAGATCATCGGCGCCCTGCTGGGCCGCTACTACTTCTGGAAGCGCTACGGCAAGCAGCAGTGGCGCCGCTATGCCATGGTGCTCAGCGTCGGCTTCGGCGTCGGCATGGCCCTGGTCGGCATGTTCTGCGCCGCCCTGGCGATGATCAGCAAGGGCGTCTCCACCCTCACCCACTGAGACAGCCCCGCGTGAACAGGGAAATCGCGCCGATCTACCGGCAGTACCTGAAGTCGCGCTCCGAGCCCCTCCTCGAGTCGCGCCACCGCCTGACGTGGCGGGGGTTCTTCGTGGGGAGCTTCCTGAGCTTCTTCCTCGCCGTCAGCGCCCCCTACGGCAACATGGTCATCAAGGGCGCTTACCTGGCCGCCGACATCAGCACCCCGGGAGCGATCTTCGTCTTCGTCGTGCTCATCGGGCTCCTCAACCTCGCCTTCAAGCTGGCGGCCC
Source organism: Candidatus Latescibacterota bacterium (assembly GCA_964291625.2). Classification (GTDB taxonomy): domain Bacteria; phylum Latescibacterota; class UBA2968; order UBA8231; family UBA8231; genus UBA8231. Next base: position 4,237,083 of record OZ220089.1, read on the forward strand.
GCGGCAGGAGAGCGGCCCTCGCCCTGGCCCTCGCCCTTGGGTGCGCGTGGCTCCACGTCTACTGGCCCCTGAGCGATGTCGATGTCCATTCGCCGGGGCTGATCTTCTCCACCTTCGCGGTGATATGCGGCCTCGGCAACGTCCCCCTGGCGTGGTCCGGCCGCAGCCTGGCCCTCAACCGGGCCGAGCTGATCATGGTCTATGCCATGCTGGCCATGGTCTCGGCCGTGTGCACCATGGGTCTGTCCGAGCTCATCCTGCCCACCCTCACGGCCATCTTCTACTACGCCTCGCCCGAGAACATGTGGCGGGAGAAGCTCTTCCCCCACTTCCCCGAGCACGGGATCCTGGTGGACGACGGCGCCGGGAACGCCCTGTTCTACGAGGGCCTCTCCCGGCCCGGCCAGAGCATCCCCTACGGCGCCTGGGCCGAGCCGCTCATGTGGTGGGCCGTCTTTCTGCTGGCCCTGTACGCCTGCATGATCTCCATCGCCGTGATCCTGCGGCGCCAGTGGATGGACCGGGAGCGCCTGAGCTATCCCATCGCCCAGGTCGGTCTGGCCATGATCCGCGGCGAGGACGAGAAGGGACTGGTGAACGGCTTCTTCAAGCGCTGGTCGGTGCTGGTGGGCATGTCCATGCCCATCGTCGCCGGCAGCATGAGGGCCCTGTGGAGCTACTACCCCTCCATTCCCCGGGTCTCCCTGGACCTGCCGATACCGTACCTGGGCGGCAAGTTCAACTTCGCCCTGGCGGGCTTCACCTACTTCATCGACACGCGGATCTCGGGCAGCGTCTGGGTCTTCTACCTCTTCGGCAAGGTCCAGAAGCAGCTGCTGGCCACCGCCGGGGTCACGTCGGAGCAGGTGCACTTCCACGGGGTCTACGACGCACCCCTCGTCGGCTACCAGGGGCTGGGGGCCCTGCTGGTGCTCGTCGCCATGGTGCTGTGGAGGGGCCGCGAGCACCTGAAGGAGGTCTGGCTCAAGGCCCTGGGGCGCGCTCCTCTCGTCGACGACCGCGACGAGATTCTCCCCTACCGGGGCGCCGTCATCGGCGCCCTCGGCGGGACCGCGGTCATGACCCTGTGGCTGTGGATCATGGGCACCCCGCTGTGGGTCTCCTTGTTCTTCGTCGTCCTGGCCATGGCGATCTTCATCGGCATCACCCGGATCATCGCCGAGGCCGGGCTGGCGACGCTTCGGGCGCCGGTCAACGCTCCGGACTTCGTCGTCATGGGCCTCGGCTCCTCTCTCGTCGGTCCCACCGGCGTCTTCAACATGACCATGGCCTACATCTGGGCCAGCGAGGTCCGCGCCTTCGCCATGGCCACATGCACCAACTCCCTCAAGCTGATCGAGGACATGGATGCCCGCAGCCGGCGGCTGGTCTCCCTGGCCCTCGTCCTGGCCCTGCTGATCGGGACGCTGGGCTCGTTCTGGATGATCTTCCACGTCGCCTACCGCTACGGCGGCGTCAACCTCGATGGGTGGTTCTTCAAGGCGGGGCCGGCGGTGGCCTACGACAGCGCCGTGCGCAACCTGGAACCCGCCGGCGTCTACTGGCCGGGCATGGCCTTCCTCCTCGGCGGCGGCGGCCTCATGGCCCTGCTCCACTGGGCCCGCCACCGCCTGATCTGGTGGCCTCTCCACCCGGTCGCCTTCCCGGTATCCGCCGTCAACCTGATGACCTTCACCATCACCAGCGTCTTCGTCGCCTGGTGCATCAAGCTCCTCGTCCTCCGGTTCGGGAGCGTCAACACCTACCGCTGCACGCAGGGGCTGTTCCTGGGGATGATCGCCGGCCAGATGCTGACCATCGGCTGCTGGCTGATCGTCGACTACTTCACCGGCCACACCGGCAACTACCTCTTCGCCTGGGGGTGAGGGGCGAGGCGCCGACCTATGTCAACAGGATGCCACACATAGACTTACGGGGAGCTGCGATGGGCCGCGCAGCTCCCCGAAGAGCCGGAGGTGGTGCGCCCACAGGGACTCGAACCCCGGACCAACTGATTAAGAGTCAGCCGCTCTACCAACTGAGCTATGGGCGCGGAAGGAAAGCGGCGCCGAGTATAGCGGCCGGATGACATTCCGTCAACCGTTCCCGGCGCCTGAGCGTGAATGCAAGTGGTTGTCCTGCCTGACGATATGCATCTCCCGCGGGCCCCCCGGGGTGAGTTGACAGTACGGCGATCCGGGTTTAGGATGGAAGGCCGTTCAAAACCCCCGTGACAGCTGTTGAGGCAGGTCCCTTCGGTGCCAGTCCGCTCGTCCACAGGCTGCTGAGATCTGGTGTTCGCGCGCACCAGCAAGGTGGAGAAGGCCTTTCGGCGTTTTCCCCGGATCCCCCTGTTCGCGCGACTGGCCGAAGAGTACCTGCGCAAGGGCCGCCCCCTGCGCGCCCAGGCCCTCTGCGAGGAGGGCTGCGAGCGCTTTCCCCGCTACCCCACCGGGTTCTTCGTCCTCGGCCGCTGCTACGAGGCCCGGCGCATGTGGCAGCAGGCCCGGTCGGCCACGGATCAGGGGTTGCAGCTCGACCCCGGCAACCTCTCCGGCCTCCGCCAACTCGCCGGGATCCACCGCCGGCTCGGTGAGGGCCAGCGGGCCCTGGAGTGCCTGCAGCGAGCCTCCGCCCTCGACCCGCTGAGCGCCCGGCTGGAGCGCGAGCTGGCGTCGCTGGCCGCCGAGGTGGGCCCCCGTCCGGAGGCCGCCCCGGCCCCCGCGCCGCGGCCTCCGGCGGTCCCGCTTCCCGCCCCCGCCCCGGCGCCATCCGTCTCCCGCTTCGGCGCGCCCGGCGATGCCGAGCTGACGGCGCTGCTGCGGCAGATCGACCGTCCCGCCGCCGGCGGCGGGGAGCCGCCCGGCTCGGGGATCGACGAGCGCGGCCCGGTGCCCACGGTGACACTGGCGCGGCTGTACGCCGGACAGGGGTTCCCCGAGCGCGCCCTGGAGATCTACCGGCGGGTGCTGTCCGCCGACCCCGGCAACCAGGACGCCCGGCGCGACGCCGAGGCTCTCACCGCCACCTGAGAAGGGAGAGATGGCCGACACCACCAATTTCCGCAACGGCTTCACCCTGCGTCTCGACGGCGCCCTGTTCTCCATCGTCGAGTTCCAGCACGTCAAGCCGGGCAAGGGGGGCGCCTTCGTGCGCACCCGCCTGAAGAACATGAGCACGGGCGCCGTCATCGACCGCACCTTCCGCTCCGGCGACAAGGTGGAGGAGATCCGGGTGGAGAGGCGGGAGATGCAGTTCCTCTACTCCGATACCGGCACCTTCCACTTCATGGACTCCGAGACCTACGAGCAGGTCGGCCTCGACGCGGCCCTCCTCGGCGACTCGGCCGGGCTGCTGCAGGAGAACGAGAACGCCTTCGTCATGGTGGTGGAGGGCAGACCGATCGGCGTCGAGCTGCCCAACTTCGTGAACCTCAAGGTGGCCCACACCGAACCCGGAGTGAAGGGCGATACCGCCACCGGGGCGGTCAAGCCGGCCACCCTCGAGACGGGGGCGGTGGTCTCGGTGCCGCTCTTCGTCAATCAAGGCGACACCCTCAGGATCGACACGCGCACCGGCGGCTACGTGGAGCGGGTGTGATGAGGGCGGGAGAGGCCGTGTTGCCCACGCACGGCGGTTGGAATACGATCATCGAACATTCGGCGAGGCGGCGCTTCGGGGTGACACGGGTCCACGCCGGCGTCGTCTGACCCATCCGAAGAGGAGCGATCATGGCAGAGTCGGAAACCAGGGTTCCCGAGGACCTCCGCTACACCGAGCAGCACGAGTGGATCTCCCTCGAGGGGGAGCTCGGCACCATCGGCATCACCGACTACGCCCAGTCCGAGCTCGGCGACATCGTCTTCGTCGAGCTGCCCGAGGTGGGGGACACGCTGGAAAAGGGTCAGGCCTTCGGAGCGGTGGAGGCGGTCAAGACCGTGGAGGAGCTCTACTCTCCGGTGAGCTGCCAGGTCGTGGAGGTCAACGAAACCCTCGAGGAGAGTGCCGAGCAGGTGAACGCCGACCCCTACGGCGACGGCTGGCTCCTCAAGGTCCGCCTCGACGACCCCGAGGAAGCGGGCGGCCTTCTGGGGCCTTCCGAGTATGCCGAGTTCATCGAGGACGCCTGAACCACCATCGTTTGCAGAGTTGACGATGTGCGCCGATCCCCGTTGATTCTCCGGGATATATGGGATGATCCGCGCCATCCACCATACCGCCGCACGCAGGCAGGCCCCCGTCCTCGACGAGGCGGTCCTCGTGCTCAACCAGAACTACGAGCCCCTCAACGTCTGTTCCGTCCGCAGGGCCCTGAGCCTCGTCTTCGGCGGCAAGGCGATCAGCGTCGAACCCGCCGACCGCCAGGTGCGCTCCGTGTCCGACGCCTTCCCGGTGCCCAGCGTCGTCCGTCTCGAGCGTTACATCCGCGCCCCCCGGCGCCGCGTCGTGCTGTCCAAGCGCAACATCTTCAAGCGCGACAACTACGAGTGCCAGTACTGCGGGACCGCCGACCGCAAGATGACCATCGACCACGTTGTCCCCAGGAAGCACAGGGGCCCCGAAACCTGGGAGAACCTGGTCACCGCTTGCGCCGCCTGTAACGCCCGCAAGGGAGACCGGCCGCCCGAGCAGGCGGGTCTGCGGCTGCGCCGCAAGCCCAAGCGCCCGAACAACGTCACCTTCATCCGCAACCATGTGGGCGTCGCCGACCACCGGTGGAAACCCTACCTCTTCCTTGACTGAGCCAGGCCTCCTCGAGTCCGAAGGCTCCCTCGACCCGTACGGCGTCCGGCTAGAGGTCTTCGAAGGGCCTCTCGACCTGCTCCTCTACCTCATCCGCAGGAACGAGGTGGACATCTACGACATCCCCGTGTCGACGATCACCGCCCAGTACCTCGGCCTCCTCGGGTCCGAGGTGCACCTCCTCGATCTCGAGAGGTCCGCCGACTTCGTCCTCATGGCGGCGACCCTGATGAAGATCAAGTCGCAGATGCTGCTCCCCCGCGAGGCCGTCGGCGAGACCGACGACGAGAGCGGCGAGGACCCGAGGGAGGAACTGGTGCGCCGGCTGCTGGAGTACCAGCAGTTCAAGGAGATCGCCCACTGGCTCTCCGACGCGGGCCTCGAGCAGCGCCGCGTCTACAGCCGCAGCGGTCAGGCCGACGAGTCCGAGGCCGGGCTGCATCCCGTCTCCCTCTTCGACCTGCTGAAGGTCTACAAGCACGTCATCGACAACGTGCCCCGCTCCCTGGTCCACCGCATCGTCGAGGAGCGGGTCACCGTCGAGGAGTGCATCGACCTCATCCTCGGCGCCCTGAACCGCCGCTCCCGCCTGCGGTTCCACGACCTGGTGGAGGGCCGCAACCGCCACGACCTGGTGGTCACCTTCATCGGTCTCCTCGAGCTGCTCAAGTCCCAGCGTGTGCGCGTGCAGCAGGCGCGTCCCTTCGGCGACATCTGGATCGAGGGCGGCCCAGGCGGGGTTGCGGCGGAACCATCGTGAGCGGATCCCTCGACCCCGGCGAGTTGCGCGGCATCGTCGAGGCGGTGCTGATGACCTCCGACGCCCCGGTCACCCCCGGCCGCCTGGAGGCCGTGGTGAAAGGGGTCAAGGGCTCGCAGCTGCGCCAGGCGGTGAGGGAGCTCAACGAGAGCTACCGCGAGGGCGGCCACGCCATGACCATCGCCGAGATCGCCGGCGGTTACCAGGTGGTCACTCTCAAGGAGTTCGCCCCGTGGCTGCGCAAGTTCCACGACCGCGGCCATGTGCGCCTGTCCCAGGCGGCTCTCGAGACCCTGGCCATCGTCGCCTTCAAGCAGCCCGTCACGCGCATGGAGGTCGACAACCTCCGCGGCGTCGATTCCGCCGGTGTCGTTCGCAACCTGCTCGAGCTCAATCTCGTGCGCATCGTCGGCCGCTCCGAGGGCATCGGCCGCCCCATGCTGTTCGGCACCACCCGCGACTTCATGACCCACTTCGGTCTGCGGTCGCTGGCCGACCTGCCCAAGCCCAAGGAGCTCGAGGAACTGCTGGCCGAGGGCGAGCGCAAGGCTCACGCCGGGGCGGGAAACGGCCAGGTGGAGAGCGGCCCCGAAGAGGGGCAGGGTCCGGAGGCGGACCCGCCGGCAGAAGGCCTGCCCGCCGTGGGCGGCCAGGCAGAGGCCGGAGACCGCGCCGAGGGGCCGGACCCGGGGGCGGAGGAGTGGCCGGAGACGGACCTGCCCGAAGTGGGCGGCCGGATCGAGGCCGAAGGAGAGTTGCCGGAGGGGGGGAGTGCCGAGGATCGCCGAAGCTGAGAGCCCCCGGACAGAGGGCATGCAGCTCAACCGCTTCCTCGCCCGCGCCGGTGTCGCTTCCCGGCGGCGGTGCGCGGACCTGATCTCCGCCGGCGCCGTGCGCGTCAACGGCGCGCCCGCAGCGGGGCCGGGGCACCGGATCGACCCCGTTCGGGACCGGGTGGAGCTCGAGGGCAGGGGCCGCGTGGCCCTGCCCGAAGGCTTCGAGTACGTTCTGCTCCACAAGCGCCGCGACACCCTCGTCACGAGCCGCGACGAGCGCGGCCGGACCACGGTCTACGAGGGGCTGGAGCTGAGGCCCGGGACCGTGGCCGTGGGGCGCCTCGACCGCGACACCACGGGGGCCCTGCTGCTCACCGACGACGGCGATCTGGCCTACCGTCTGACCCATCCGCGCTACGGGATCGAGAAGCACTACGTCGCCGTCCTGCGGGGGAGGCCGGACGACGGCGCCCTGCGGCGGCTGCGGCAGGGGCTGGAGCTCGAGGACGGACCGACCGCCCCCGCCGGCGCGCGCCTCCTGGGCTACACCGGCGAAGGCCGGGGCCGGATCGAGCTGGTCCTCACCGAGGGCCGCAAGCACCAGGTCAAGCGCATGTGCATGGCCGTCGGCCACAAGGTGACGAGCCTGCGGCGGCAGAGCTTCGCCGGCCTGGCTCTCGGCGACCTGCGCGCCGGCCAGTGGCGCCGGCTGCGCCCCGCCGAGGTGGCGCGCCTTCGCCGGCGGGTGGGCCTGGGGCCGGATCGGTGACCGCAAGGGGGTTGACGATCGCCATCGACGGGGTCATCGGCGCCGGCAAGTCCACGGCGGCACGGGGGGCCGCAGCCGCCCTCGGCTACCGTCATCTCGACACCGGCGCCATGTACCGGGCGGTGGCCCTGGCCGCGAGCCGCCGCGGCGTCGAGCCCGGGGCCCCGGCGCTCGGGGCGTTCCTCGAGGGCCTGAGCCTCGAGTTCCCGGCGGGCCGGGGCGGGGGCCTTCACCTCGGGGGGGAAGATGTGAGTGAGGCCATCCGCAGTCCCGAGGTCTCGCGCTCGGTGGGGGCCTTCGCCGACGATCCCGTGGTGCGCCGCGTCCTGGTGCGGCGGCAACGCGAGATCGGCCGCCGCGGCGGCGTCGTCGCCGAAGGCCGCGACATGACCACGGTCGTCTTTCCCCATGCGGACCTGAAGGTGCGCATGGTCGCCGACCTGGAGGAAAGGGCCCGCCGCCGGCACCGCGAGTTCCTCGCCGCCGGCGTCGAGATCAGCCTGTCCCGCGTGCGCGCCGACATCCGCCGGCGCGACCGGGAGGACGCCGAGCGCGACTACGGCGTCGAGGGAGGAGCCCCGGAGGATGCGGTGGAGGTCGACACCAGCGGCCTGACGGCCGATCAGGTGGTGGACCGCATCCTGGCGCTGGCGCGCGAGCGCGGCGCTTGAGGGGATCCCGTTTGCCGGCCCGCCACGAGGGCGAGCCGGTTCATCAACCCGGGTTTCCGGCCTGGCCGGAGCCCACAACCCTCCCGGCGCCGGCCTGACGGGCGGCCCCGGAGGCGAGACGGAAGAAGCCAGATGACCGAAGAGACCGCCGCGCCCGTGTACGGGCAGGCCAGCATCGAGGAGCTCGACCGGCCGGAGTACGACGAGCAGGAGTTCGAGCAGCTCGCGCAGATGTACGACGACAGCTTCTCCGGCATCAAGGAAGGCGAGATCGTCAAGGGAAAGGTGGTGAACGTCAACCCCAACGAGGTCCTCGTCGACATCGGGTTCAAGTCCGAGGGGGCGATCCCGATCCGCGAGTTCGGCGACGATCCGTCGGCGATCGACATCGGCCAGGAGATCGACGTCTTCCTGGAGAACGTGGAGGATCTCGAAGGGTGCGTGGTGCTGTCCAAGCAGAAGGCCGACTTCATGCGTGTCTGGGACAGCATCAAGGACGCCCACGAGGGCGGCACGACGGTGCGCGGCCGGCTGATGCGCCGGATCAAGGGCGGCATCGTCGTCGACCTCCTCGGCGTCGAGGCCTTCCTGCCCGGGTCGCAGATCGACATCCGGCAGGTGAAGAACTTCGACCAGTACCTCGGCAACGACTACGAGTTCAAGATCATCAAGCTCAACAAGGCGCGGCGGAACATCGTCGTGTCGCGGCGATCCGTCCTCGAGGAGGAACGCGAGAAGATGCGCCAGGAGCTGGTGGCCGAGCTCGAGGACGGCCAGACCCGCGAGGGGGTGGTCAAGAACATCACCGACTTCGGCGCCTTCATCGATCTGGGGGGCCTCGACGGCCTGCTGCACATCACCGACATGTCCTGGGGTCGCGTCTCGCACCCGTCGGAGATGGTCTCCATCGGCGACCGCATCCGCGTCAAGGTCCTCAACTACGACCGCGAGCGGGAGCGCATCTCCCTGGGCCTCAAGCAGCTCACGCCCCATCCCTGGGACGACATCGGCGACCGGTTCCCGGAGGGCACCACCACCAAGGGCAAGGTGGTGAGCATCACCGACTACGGCGCCTTCGTCGAGCTCGAGGAGGGCATCGAGGGACTGGTGCACATCTCCGAGATGTCCTGGACCCAGCACGTGCGCCATCCCTCCAAGCTGGTCTCCATCGGCGACCAGGTGGAGGTGATGGTCCTCAAGCTCGACGTGGAGAACCAGAAGATCTCCCTGGGGATGAAGCAGACCGACCCCGATCCCTGGGAAACCCTCGACAACCGCTATCCGGGCGGCACCCGCCTGGAGGGCACGGTGAAGAGCCTGACCAACTTCGGCGCCTTCGTCGAGATCGAGGAGGGCATCGACGGCCTCGTGCACATCTCGGACATGTCCTGGACGCGCCGCATCCGCCAGGCCAGCGAGATGTTCAAGAAGGGGGACGTCATCCCCGTGGTGGTCACGGATATCGACAAGAAGCGGCGCCGCATCTCCCTGAGCCACAAGACCGCCTTCGAGAACCCGTGGCCGGAGCTGGTCAGGATCTACGCCGTCGGCACCGAGTCGAAGGGCACGGTGTCGCGCATGCTCGAGCGCGGTATCGTGGTCGGCCTCGAGAACGACGTGGACGGCTTCGTGCCCCTGTCGCAGCTCGCCATCGACGGGCTGCAGACTCCCCGGCAGAGTTTCGAGGTCGGCCAGGAGCTGCCGCTGAGGGTGATCGAGTTCGACGAGGAGCAGAAGAAGATCGTCCTCAGCGTCCTCGAGTACCTGCGCGACAAGGACCAGAGCGAGGTCGACGCGTACGCCGCCGCCCACCCGGTGCGGGAGGTCGAGGAGGCCGAGGAGCCCGAGGATCAGGACGAGGAGATGGAGAGCTGGGGCGACGCCGACTCCGGCGCCGACTCGGAGAAGGAGGAGGAGACGGCCTGAGCCGCCGGTCAGCAGCATCGCTGGAGCGCGGCCGGCGCAGGGGTCCGGCCGCGCTCTTTTCGTGTTCCGGGGGGTCGTTATCTTAGCGCTCATGGCCGAGTCCAAGCTGTCGCCGGCGATGGAGCAGTACATGCGCTTCAAGCGCGAGCACGACGACGCCATCCTGTTCTTCCGCATGGGCGACTTCTACGAGATGTTCTTCGAGGACGCCCGCGAGGCGGCCCGTCTCCTCGGCCTGACCCTGACCTCGCGCAACCACGGCAAGACCTCCGGCGACGTGCCCCTGGCCGGTGTCCCCCACCACGCGATGGAGGGGTACGTGGCCCGCCTCATCGGCATGGGGCGCAAGGTGGCGATCTGCGAGCAGGTGGAGGACCCGAAGAAGGCCAGGGGCCTGGTCAAGCGCGACGTGGTGGAGATCGTCTCCCCCGGGACGGCCCTGTCCGACAGCATGCTCGACGGCCAGCGCAACAACTACATCGCCAGCCTCTGCGTCCGGGGCCCGGCGGCGGGCATCGCCTGGGTCGACCTGTCCACGGGCGACTTCGCCGTAGAGGAGGTGGCCTCCTCCGACCTGGACGACGAGGTCGAACGGTCGGCACCGGCAGAGCTGGTCGTGGGCGAGGACTTCGACGGGCAGCGCCTCGAGAGCCTGACGGCGGCCCTGCCCGGCGCCGCCGTCACCCGCATCGAGGACTGGCGCTTCGAGTATCACACCGCCCGCGAGGCCCTGCTGGATCAGCTCGGGGTCCGCTCCTTGAAGGGGTACGACTGCGAGGACCTCGATCTCGGTGTGCGCGCCGCGGGCGCCGCCGTCGCCTACCTGCGCGAGAACCAGCGTTCCACCGTGGCCCACGTGCAGCGGCTGCGCCGCCGCCGCCGGGAGAGCTGCCTGCTCCTCGACGCCACGGCCCAGCGAAACCTCGAGCTGGTGGCCAACCAGCAGGACGGAGGCCGCGAGGGGTCCCTGCTGAACGTCATCGACCGCACGTGCACCCCCATGGGGGCCCGCCTGCTGCGGCAGTGGCTGCTTTCGCCCCTGCGCGACCCCGCCGGGATCGGCCGGCGCCACGACGCCGTGGAGGCCCTGGCCGCCGCGCGCCCGGAGCGCGCCCGCCTCCGGGAGCAGCTGGAGCGCGTCGGCGACGTGGAGCGCATGATGGCCCGCCTCTGCTGCCGGCGGGGCACGCCCCGCGACCTCTCCGGCCTGGCCGCCTCCCTCGAGGCCCTTCCGGACATCGCCGCCGTGGCCGCGGCCTTCCACGCCGACCTGCTGCGGCGCCTGTGCGGCCCCGATCTGCCCGACCTGGGGCCTCTCGTCGCCCTGGTGCGCAAGGGCCTGGTGGACGACCCGCCCGCCGTGGTCGGCGACGGCGGGGTCATCCGCGAGGGCTACGACGCCGGCCTCGACGAGCTGCGGCTCGTTTCCTCCGGGGGGCGCGAGTGGATCGCCCGGCTGCAGGCGGAGGAGCGCCGGCGCACGGGGATCAACAGCCTCAAGATCGGCTTCAACCAGGTCTTCGGGTACTACATCGAGGTGAGCAAGGCGAATCTCGAGCGGGTGCCGGAGGACTACACGCGCAAGCAGACCCTGGCCAACGCCGAGCGCTTCGTCACCCCGGAGCTGAAGGAGCAGGAGGCCAGGGTCCTCCAGGCCGAGGAGCGCATCGGCGCCCTCGAGGCGGAGCTCTTCGCCGATCTGCGCGACCGCGCGGCGCGCCACTCCGCCGAGGTTCAGCAAGCCGGCGCCGCGGTGGCCGCCGTCGACGTCCTCGTCGGGCTGGCCGAGGCGGCGGTGGCCGGGGACTACGTGCGCCCTGCCGTCGACGACGGCCCGGTCATCGAGATCGAGGGCGGACGCCACGCCGTCGTCGAGGGCCGGCTGCCGCAGGGCCGCTTCGTGCCCAACGACGTGAACCTGGACTGCGACGGCGACCAGGTCCTGTTGGTGACGGGACCGAACATGGCCGGCAAGTCGACGATCATCCGCCAGGTGGGGCTCATCGTCGTCCTCGCCCAGATGGGCGCCTTCGTCCCCGCCCGCGGCGCCCGCATCGGGGTCGTGGACCGCGTCTTCACCCGTGTCGGCGCCTCCGACGATCTCGCCCGCGGCGAGAGCACCTTCATGGTCGAGATGAACGAGGCCTCCACGATCCTCAACAACGCCGGTTCCCGCAGTCTGATCCTGATGGACGAGCTCGGCCGCGGCACCAGCACCTACGACGGCCTCAGCCTCGCCTGGGCGGTCGTCGAGTACCTCCACGACAACGGCCTGGTGCGCCCGCGAACGCTCTTCGCCACCCACTACCACGAGCTCACCCAGCTGGAGGACCGCCTCGACCGGGTCCGCAACGTCAACGTCCGGGTGCGCGAGGAGGGCGACCGCGTCCTCTTCCTGCACCGCCTGGCCCCCGGCCCCTGCGACCGCAGCTACGGCATCCACGTGGCCCGCATGGCGGGCATGCCCGGCGCCGTCCTGCGGCGCGCCGAGGAGATCCTCGCGGGCCTCGAGGCGGGGGACGGCGCCTCCGCCGGGAGCGGGGGGCGGGCCGTCGACCCCTCGCAGATGGACCTCTTCGGCCAGGGCTCGCCGCCGGAGGCCTCCCGCCTGCTGCGGGAGCTGCGCGACCTCGACCTGGACCGTACCACCCCGATGGAGGCCCTGGAGCTGCTGAGCCGGTGGCGGCGGCAGGCGGACTCCGATTCCGGGGAGCCGGCCTGACCGTGCTCGCCGCCGCCGGCCCGCCGACGCCTTGAGCCGTCCCGGCGGCGACGACGTCCTCTTCGGCCGGCGGCCCGTCCTCGCGGCGTTGCAGTCGGAGCGGCCGGTCCACCGCCTCCTCCTGGTGCGCGGAGGCCGCGGCGACGTGGTCGACGAGATCCGGGCCCGGGCCCGCCGGCTCGGCGTGGCGGTGGACGTGCGCGACCGCCCGGCTCTGGACCGGGCCGCCGGGGGCGGCAACCACCAGGGCGTGGTGGCCCTGCTGGCGGCCCGCTCCTACGCCGACTTCGAGCAGGTCCTGTCCGGGGCCCGGGAGGCCGGCTTCCTGGTCTTCCTCGACGGCATTCAGGACCCGCACAACCTCGGCGCCATCCTGCGCACCGCCCACGCCCTGGGGGCCGACGCCGCCGTCATCCCCCGACGCGGCGGCGCCGGGCTGACCTCGACTGCAGCCAAGGCCGCCGCCGGGGCTGCCGAGCAGCTCCCCCTCTGCCGGGTGGCCAACCTCCGCCAGGGCCTCACCCGGGCCCGCGGGGCCGGACTGTGGGTCACCGGCCTCGACTCCGCCGCCGACCGGTCCTTCGAATCCCTCGACTTCACCGGCCCCGGAGCCCTCGTCGTCGGCGCCGAGGGGCGCGGCCTGCGGCCCCTGGTCCGCCAGAGCTGCGACTTCGTCGCCCGCATCCCCATGGGCCGGGAGCAGGCCGGCTCGATGAACGCCTCCGTCGCCGCCGGCATCGCCCTCTACGAGGTCTTCCGCCAGCGCCGCGGCGCCCGACCTTGAGCTCGCGCGGCCGACTCCTCAACCCGGTGATGGCCCTCTTCGCCGCCGGGGCCGCCGCCGCCGGGGAGCCCGACGAGGAGCTGGACCGCCTCCGGGAGCTGCTGCGGGCGGCGCCGGACAGCGGCTTCGCATACCGGGCCGACCGCTACGTCGACTACGCCGAGCCGGACTCGATCCTCCTCGACGGCAACGCCGTGGTCGAGCATCGCGGCGCCCGGCTGGAGTCGGCGCGGATGGTCTACCTGAGAGACCGCCGCATCGTCGTCGCCCGGGCCGGCGTGGACAGCAGCGGCCGGCCCTTCGGGGTCCCCACCCTGACCCGGGGGGAGGACGTGCTGAAGGGGGAGTCCATCGTCTACGACATCGAGTCGGGGGAGGGCCTGATCCGCCGGGGCCGCATCGGTCACGGCGACGGGTTCTACGCCGGCCGGCGCATCCGCACCCGCAACGAGGAGGAGTTCCACGTGGGCTCGGGGTCGTACACGACCTGCGACGAGGAGGTGCCCCACTTCGACTTCTACAGCCCCCGGATCAAGGTCCTGGTGGGGGACATGGCCATCGCCCGGCCCGTGTACTTCCGCGTCGCCGAGCGGCGGCTGTTCTGGATCCCCTTCTACGTGTTCTCCCTGCGCGAGGACCGCCAGTCGGGGATGCTCACCCCGGGCTTCGGACGGCGGCCGGTCTCGTACGGCAGCTCCCTCACCGAGTGGGAGGTGCGGGACCTGGGATATTACCTCGCCCCCAGCGACTACTGGGACCTGACGCTGGCCGCCGACCTGCGCCAGCGCTCGGGGTGGCTCGCCCGGGGCGCCCTGGCCTACGCCTGGCGCTACCACTTCGACGGCGGGCTGCAGACCCGCCTGCAGAGCTTCCAGTCCGGGGACCGCACCAGCTGGTCCTGGTGGCTGTCGGGCAACCACCGCCAGGACCTCGGCCCGGGGTCGAGTCTGCGCGCCACGGGAACCTTCGTGAGCGACCGGGACTTCCTGCGCAACAACGCCACCCGCCTCGGCGACCGCCTGCAGCGGACCCTGCGCTCCAATCTCCGCTACGTAAAGAGCTGGCGGCAGGCGGGGTGGTCCCTGAGCGCCGGAGCCAGCCGGACGAAGTACCTGGACTCGGGAAGGTCCGACGACGTGCTGCCCGAGATCAGCCTGCGATCGAACCGCAGGGCCCTCTTCCCGTCGACGGGGACCGACCGGCGGGGCTGGGGCTCGCGCGTCTTCTACGACGTCAGCCTGCGCCTGCGCCGCACCCGTCAGCACCTGGCCGGGTCGCGGAGCGAACGCACCCGCGGCGAGGCCAGCCTGGGCCTGTCCTCGCAGCAGCGGCCGCTGAGCTGGCTCAATCTCAATGGCGCGGTGAGCAGCCGCTGGCTCGACCCGGATCTGCGCGCCGGCGACACCGAGGGCGTGCGCAGCGATCGGCTGCGAGCTGCGGCGACCCTGTCACAGACCCTCTACGGACTGTTCCATCCGGCCCTGGGACCGGTGACGGCGCTGCGCCACGTGCTCAAGCCCGACGCCGGACTCTCCTTCAGCGCCACCCGCGCCGACAGCGGCGGCATCGGCTTCCGTGGGCGCGCCGGCGACTGGCGCACCAGCCGCCGGCTGAACTTCCGGCTCTACAACACGTTCTGGGTGAAGCTGCTCCAGGGGGAGGAGGAGCTGAAGCACCGATTGGCGCAGCTGAACCTGTCCACTTCGTACGACTTCGACAGCCGGAGCGAGCCCCTCTCGGACCTGGTTACCCGCCTCACCCTGGACGCGGGCCGGCGCCTGAGGACGAGACTGAGCCTGCGCTCGGAGTTCTACGACGACGAGAAGAGGCTGATCCCGCCCCGGGTGGGCCGGTTCGTGGTCGACACCACTCTGCGCCTGGCCTCCAGCCCCGGGGGCCCGGGAGGCGGCCTGGAGGAGGAGCGGGGGGGAGCCTACGGTCCCTCCAGCCGCGGGTCCAGCTACGGAGAGGACTCCTACGGCGCCTACCGCGCCGGCGGCGGGTTCGGCTACGACAGCGGCCTGCAGCAGGACATCCGCCGAGGGCCGGGCCGGCGGCTGCAGGTGGGCCACTACTACTCGCGCCAGCGCCGGGCGGGGGGCGCGGACTCCGAGAGCTCCCGGCTGCAGGCTTCCGTCGGGGGCCGCCTTCCCGGCGGCTGGCACCTCGACTATTCCGTGTACTACAATCTCAAGGAGCCGGGAGTCGCCTTCCTCGACGCCGGACGGGTCTCCGCCGAGCTTCTGTCCCTGCAACGCTCCTTCCACGACTGGACCGCGACCCTGAATATCGAGCCGAGCCGCTTCGCCAGGGACCGCGCCTTCTACTTCAAGGCGCAGCTCAAGGACATCCCCCAGATCCGCTTCGAGCGCGGCGACCGCCGACGCCGGAGGCTCTGAGGTGCGGGTCCTCCTGCAGCGTGTGCGCTACGGGCGCGTCGCCGTCGACGGCGAGACTTGCGGGCGCATCGGCCCGGGCCTGGTGGCCCTCGTCGGCATCCACCGGGACGACGGCGCCGAGGAGGTCCGCTTCTGCGCCGACAAGTGCGCCGGCCTGCGCATTTTCGCCGACGACGGGGGGCGCTTCAACCGCTCCGTCCTGGAGGCGGAAGGAGCGATACTGGCCGTCTCCCAGTTCACGCTCCATGCCGACTGCCGGCGGGGCCGGCGTCCGAGTTTCTCCGAAGCCGCCCCCCCGGCGGTGGCGGCGGGGCTCTTCGAGGCCTTCGTGGAGCGTCTGCGGGCGGAACACGGGCTGCACGTGGAGTGCGGGCGTTTCGGCGCCCACATGGACGTCGAGCTGGCCAACGACGGGCCCGTCACCGTCCTCGTCGAGAGTCCGCGCCGGGAGGAGGGCTGAGCTGCCGGCCAATCCTGCCCTGGTGCTGGCTTCGGCCTCGCCGAGGCGCGCCGACCTGCTCCGGCAGCTGCGCATGCCCTTCGAGCAGGTGGTGAGCCCCGTCGAGGAGCCCGAGCCCGACGGCGGCGACCCGAAGGCGTTCGTGATCCGGTCGGCCACCGCCAAGGCCCGGGCGGTGGCCGCTCTCCTCGCCCCGGACAGGGGGACGCCCGGCGATCGCGGGGGCTCGACCCTCGTCATCGGGGCGGACACCGTGGTCTGCTGCGACGACAGGGTCCTGGGCAAGCCCGGCAGCCCGGAGGAGGCGGCGCGCACCCTGCGCTGGCTCGCCGGACGCCAGCACACCGTGTGCACCGGAGTGGCCGTGCTCGGGCCTGGGCCCGACCGGGTCGCCACCGCCTGCGAGACCTCCCGGGTGACCCTGTGCGCCATGTCGGAAGCCGCCGTCATCTCGTACGTGGCGACGGGAGAACCCCTCGACAAGGCCGGCAGCTACGCCATTCAGGGTCTGGGCGCCCGCTTCGTTGAATGTGTGGAAGGGTGTTACTATAATGTGGTAGGTCTGCCCCTGGCCCGGCTCTGCTCTCTCCTCCGGTCGGCGGGGTACGACACCGATTCGATCCAGGATTCAGGATGAGCGAGGAACTCAGCCTGTCCGAGGAATTGCGCCGGGCTCGTGAAGGCCGCGGCGAATCCCTCGATCAGGTTCAGCAACGTACGGGCATCAGCTGGAAGATCCTGCAGGCCCTCGAGGAAGGGGACCTGGAGGCCGTCGAGGCGGTGTACATGCGCATGGGCGTCCTCCGGTACGCCTCCTACCTGGGGCTCGACGGTCAGGCCCTGGCGCAGGGCCTCGGGGGGCCGCGGTCAAGAGAGAGGAGGCCGGCGCGGATCCCGCCTCCCTGGGGGGGGCCCGTGCTGGGCGACGGCCTGATCAAGTGGGCGGCGGGTCTCGCCGTCGTCGGCGTCGGGGCCGTCCTCTACCTGATGACCACCGGCGAGACGGACCCCTCGCCCTCTTCGGTGGCGGTGGTCGAGGAGCTTCCCGCCGCGGCCGATCCTTCCTCTTGGGAAGAGCCCGTTGCCGCGGAGCCCCCGGAACCCGTCGGCTCCGGCGCCGCGCCGCTGGCGGAGCCGGCGGCCGGTGCCCTTGTCGAGGTCCCTGTCGAAGCTCCCCAAGGCGCCGCCGCCACAGGGGCAGCGATCGCCGCCGACGCGGCGAGCCCCGACCGGATCGTTCTGGAGGGGGAGGCTTTCGACACGGTCTGGGTACAGGTCTCCTGGGACGACCTGGACAGCGCCATGGAGACGATCACCGCGGGCGAGCGGCGGACCTGGACGGCGGAGCGCTTCTTCCGGGTTCACGTCGGCCGGCCCGGGAACATCCGCTTCCGCTTCCAGGGCCGGCTGCTGGGCGAGGGACGCCTCGGCGACCCCGACCAGACGCTGCGGTTCCGCGTCTCCGACGACGGGTATCAGCTCCTCGGCCCCGATTTCGAGCCCATCGCCCCGCTCACCGGGTTCCAGCCAGAGGAGAGGACGGAGTCGAGCCAGCCGGAGGCCCGCTGATGGGCCGGCGGCTTGTGCAGGTCGCCCTGCCGCCCCCCCTGTCGCGGCAGCTCACCTACAGCGTGCCCCCCGAGCTCGGCGCCCTCGTCGGTCCGGGGGCGGTGGTGCTCGTGCCCGTCCAGCAACGCCTGGTCACCGGCTTCGTCGTCACCGACGAGCCCGCCGAGCCGGAGGTTGCGCCCGGCCGCATCCGCGACATCACCCAGGTGGTCGATACCGAGGCTCCCATCAGCGCCGAGGTGGTGCGGCTGTGCGCCTGGCTTGCGGACTACTACATGGCGCCGGTGGGCGCGGCCCTGGCGGCGGCCCTGCCCCCCGGCGTGCGCCTGACCTCCAGCCGCACCGTGCGGCTGACGGAGGCGGACGGCGCCCCCCCTCCCCCGGACCCGGCCCAGGACCGGGTGCTCTCCGAGCTCAGGCGCGCCCGGGGACCGCTGAAGGTGACCACCCTGCGCAGCCGTTTGGGCAAGCGCGGGCTGGAGGGCGCCCTTCGGCGGCTGCTTCAGCACGGACGGATCGAGATGCGGCCGGACCTGGCGGGAGGAGCGGCTCGGGCGCGGCGGCGCCAGCTCGTGCGCGTGGCCGACCCGGACCGGGCCCGTGACGACCTGCCGGCGGTGACCCGGCGCGCCCCGGCCCAGGGGCGCTGCCTCCAGCACCTGCTGCAGGCCGGTCCCGTGCCCAAGCGCCGCCTCCTGGAGGAGGGATTCGGCTACGCCGTCCTGAAGGGGCTGCAGGGGAGGGGGCTGACCGAGACCGTGGAGCAGGAAGTCCTGCGCGATCCCCTGGCCGCTCTCGACGTGGCGGATTCGCCCGCGCCGGAACCCACGGCCGACCAGCAGGAGGTCCTCGGGCGCATCCACTCCGCCCTCGATGGGGGCCGCTTCGAGCCACTTCTCCTGCGCGGGGTCACCGGCAGCGGCAAGACCCTGGTCTACCAACTGGCCGTGGAGCGGGTCCTGCGGTCGGGCCGCAGCGCCATCGTCCTCACCCCCGAGATCGCCCTGGCCTGGCAGATGGTGCGCCGCTTCCGGGCCCACTTCGGAGCGACCGTGGCGGTCCTCCACAGCCAGTTGTCGGCGGGGGAGCGCTACGACACCTGGCGCCGGCTCCGGCGCGGCGAGCAGAGGCTCGTCATCGGCGCCCGATCCGCCGTGCTGGCCCCGGTGAAGGGGCTGGGGCTGATCGTCGTCGACGAGGAGCACGACGGCTCCTACTTCCAGGACGACCTGGAGAGTCAACAGCCGCTGGTCTACCATGGCCGCGACCTGGCGGTGATGAGGGCGCGCCTGGCCGGCGTGCCGGTCATCCTCGGGTCGGCGACGCCGAGCCTCGAGTCGTGGTGCAACGCGCGGAGCGGCAAGTACACCTCCCTGAGCCTGCCGCGGCGGATCGACGACCGGCCCCTGGCGCGGGTCGAGGTGGTCGACATGAGGCGGGAGCCCTTCCAGGGACGGCAGCGCACCCTGTTCTCCAAGGCCCTGCGCCTCAAGATCCGCGAGCGCCTCGAGCGCGGCGAGCAGATCGTGCTCCTCCAGAACCGGCGCGGGTTCTCACCCGTCGTGCAGTGCGCCAGCTGCGGCGAGGCCGTCGCCTGCGGCCGGTGCCAGGTCTCCCTCACCTACCACCGCCGCCAGGGCGAGGGCCTGCGCTGCCACTACTGCGACTACCGCACTCCCGTACCCGGCCAGTGCCCGTCCTGCGGCAGCGCCGAGGTCAGACTGACCGGCGCGGGGACCCAGAAGGTGGAGACCGCCCTCGAGGAACAGTTCCCCGGGATCCGCGTCATTCGTATGGACGTGGACACCACGGGATGGAAGGGCGCCCACGACGGCCTGGTCGAGAGATTCCGCCGGCGGGAGGCCGACGTGCTCCTCGGTACGCAGATGGTGGCCAAGGGCCTCGACTTCCCGGAGGTGACCCTCGTCGGCGTGATCTCCGCCGACACCGGCTTCCACCTCCCGGACTTCCGTGCCGCCGAGCGCAGTTTCCAGTTGCTCACGCAGGTGGCGGGACGCTCCGGGCGAGGCTCGAACCGAGGCGAGGTGGTCATCCAGACCCGTCTTCCCGAGGACCCCGTGCTGCTCGCCGCGGCGCGCCAGGACTACGACGCCTTCGCCGAGGGCGAGCTCGTCGAGCGCCAGGCGGCGGGGTTCCCGCCCTTCGGGCGCCTCATCGTCTTCCGCTGGCGGGGCGAATCGGAGGAGGCGGTGAGCCGGGCGGCGGAGCGGGGGACGCGGTTGCTGCAGCAAGCCGGTCCGGCGGGGGTCTCCGTCCTCGGGCCGGCGCCGGCCCCGCTGGCGCGCCTGCGGGGGCGCTACCGCTGGCAGGTCCTGCTCGCCGGCGCCGGCGGGCGTCAACTGCGGCTCACGGCGGGGTCGGCCCTCGGCCCCATGCGCCGGGAGGCCAGCCGCTGCGACGTCGACCTGGGCGTCGTCGTCGACCCCCAGTCCACAATGTGAGCCGTCCGATGATCATCCTTCTCCTCCTCGCCCTGCTTCTCAGCTCCCCGGCACGGGCCCGGACATGCGGCGAGGACTGGTCGGCCTATACCAGCATGAAGCACATCGAGAAGGTCCTCCTCGACAGCTCCAGCCTCTGGGCGGCGACGAGGGGCGGGGTCCTGCGCTACGACCGTCTCCGTGGCGAGTACGATCGTCTCACCCGCATCGACGGACTGGCGGGCAACCGCGTCCTGTCCCTGGCCGCCGACGACGAGGGCAACCTCTGGTTCGGCAGCGATGGCCACGGACTGAGCCGCTACCGCCCGGCCACTTCGGACTTCGACCCGGTCTACCAGGAGTTCCGGGGCTTGGCCATCACCTCGCTCCTCAGCGAGGGCACGAAGCTCTTCGTCGGCACGAACATCGGCGTCAGCCTCTTCCTGACCGACCGGGAGGAGGTCAAGGAGACGTATCGTCTTCTCGGCCACCTGCCGAAGGACACGGCCGCCCTGTACATGGCCGTCCTCGACGGCACGCTCTTCGTCGGTACCGAGGTGGGGATCGCCTGGGCCCGGATCGACCACCCGAACCTGCAGGATCCGGAGAGCTGGCGTTCTGCCGCCCAGGTGGGGGACGTGAGGGGCATCGTCGTCAGTGGCGGGGCCCTCTACGTGGCCAGCCGGCTGGGTGTCCTGGTCTATGACCCCGAGGAGAACCGCTTCCGCGGGGATTACGGGGAAGCCGTCCGCAGCCTTGGGGCGCGCGGCGGACAGGTTGTGGCTGCCACCGAGGACGGACGATTGCTGGCGCGGGTGGAGGCGGAGAGGTGGGAGGGACTGGGGACGGGCTCGATCAAGGACATCACCGCCATCAGCGACACCGGCGAGGAGATCCTCTGGGTCGGCAACACGACGGGGCTGCGCGTCATCGGCGATCGGTCGGTCCACCAGTCCAGTGAGCCGGGATCGAGCCAGTTCTACGAGATCAAGGTCACCGGAACGGGGGAGCTGTGGGCCACGAGCGTCCCGAATGACCAGCATCGAGCGGTATCGGCCGGCATCTATCGCCTCTCCGAAGGCAACTGGTCGGTCTTCCACCGCTGGAACGGCATGCCCAACGACGAGATCGTCGCCGTCGAGACCGACGCCAGGGGACGCGTGTGGGTCGGAAGTTGGGGTGGTGGCGGGCTCATCCGCGAGGAGGATCGCCAGTGGGAGACGATCTCCACCGAGGAAACGGTGCTGCGGGGCATTCCGAGGAACCCGGAATTCGTGGTCATCAGCGACATCAAGCGGGACAAGGCGGGCCACATGTGGTTGATCAACACCCTGGTCGGCGTCGCCGTCTTCGACGGCTACCCCCCGGAGCGGGAGTATCTCTTCGATCAGAAGGAGCTCGGCCTGGCCGCCGACCTCGATCTCTACCGCATGGATGTCGGACCGGAGGGCTTGAAGTGGATCGTCAGCAGGAGGTCCGGCCTCTTTGTCCTCGACGACGGGGGCACGCCATTCACCGGCGGCGACGATCGCCTGACGGGGCTCTCCCCGGACCAGATGAGCCGCCTGACCAGCGACCGCCTCTTCGACGTCTTCGTCAGCCGCGATGGAAGGATCTGGCTTGCGGCAGAGAACGGCGCCAACGTCATCACCCCCGAGTACGACCGCTCCAACGGAGAACTGGCGATCACCTCCTGGCAGGCCTACGACACGTCCGACGGGTTGCCCTCGGCCGAGATCAACGCTTTCGAGGAGGACGAAGTCGGCAACATCTGGGTCGGCACCGAGGCCGGGCTTGCACGGATCGACGCCGGCGGCCGGGTCGACCTCGTCCTCGATAGCGGCAACAGTTGCCTGATCAGCGACCGTGTGAAGGGGCTGCACTACGACAGCGACCGCGGAGATCTGTGGATCGGCACCCTCGAAGGTCTCAGCCGTCTGCGCCTGAGAACAGGGGACGACCCGACGGAGTTGGCGAGCGTCTATCCGAACCCCTACCTGACGACCGGGCGCGAGGAGGTATCGATCACCGGGCTCCCCCTCGGGGCCACCCTGCGCATCTACTCGGCCTCCGGAGATCTCGTCGCCACCCGGCGGGGGGAGGCCGGGCGCGGCACCATCACCTGGGACGGCCTGAACGAGGCCGGGTACCTGGTGGCCGCGGGCGTCTACTACTACGTCGCCGAGAGCGAGTCGGGCGAGGCGGTCTCCGGCCGCTTCGCCCTGGTGAAGGGGCGCCCTTGAGCGCGGGCCCGGCGGCCACCGCTCTTCGGGGTGCGGTGCTGGCGGCGGCGGTCCTGGTCCCGGCGGCCCCGGGCCAGGCCGGGGAGACCGACCTCTTCACCATCGCCCGGCTCCAGTACGACGGCGGCGGCGACTGGTACAGCGACCCGTCGTCCCTGCCCAACCTGCTGGCCTTCCTCGCGCGCCACACGAGACTGCCTGCGGCCTCCTCCGAGGCGCGCGTACGTCTCCTCGACCGCGAGCTCTTCGCCCATCCCTATCTCTACATGACCGGACACGGCAACGTCTCCTGGACGGCCGAGGAAGCCGCCCGCCTGCGGCGTTACCTCGAGGCGGGCGGCTTCCTCCACGCCGACGACAACTACGGCATGGACGAGTCCTTCCGCCGGGAGATGCGCAAGGTCTTCCCCACGAGGGAGTTCGTCGAGCTGCCCGCCGGCCACGACCTGTTCCGCTGTCACTTCGATTTGTCCGGCGGCCTGCCCAAGGTCCACGAGCACGACGGCCGGCGGCCCCAGGCCCTCGGTCTCTTCGGCGGGGAGCGCCTCCTGGTCCTCTACACCTACGAGTCCGACCTCGGCGACGGCTGGGAAGACGCTCACGTCCACGGGGATTCCGAGGAGGTGAGACAGCAGGCTCTGCGCATGGGAGCCAACATCGTCCTCTACGCTCTCACCCGCTAGCCTGTCGTGACCGAAGCCCCGTCACGCGCCCTGCTGCTCGAGCGGCTCCGCCGGCTCCGCCGCCGGCGGCTGCTCCTCGAGGCCGCCGCGGCTCTGGCGGCGGGCCTGTTCACCGCCGTCGCCGCCGGCGTCCTCGCCGTCGGCCTGGAGGCCCTCCTCTACCTGTCCTCCCCCTGGAGATGGGGCCTGATCCTGGTCGCCGCCGCGGCCGCCGCGGCCGCCGCGGCGCGCATCCTGTGGCCATGGCGCGGGGGCCTCTCGCTGAGAGCCGCGGCCCTGACCATCGAGGACCGCGCCCCGGAGCTGTCGCAGCGGCTGATGACGGCCCTGGAGGCGGGCGGTGGCCCGAGAGCGCGGCTCTACTCCTCCGACCTGCTCGCCGCGTCGGCCTCGGAGGCGGCCGCCGTCCTCGATCGCCATGGAGCGGCCCGGCTGGTGCCGGCGTCGAGGCTGCGCCGCACCGCCCTGAGGGGCGCCGCCATCGCCGGTCCGCTCCTCCTCCTCCTCGGTCTCTCGGGAACCGCCGGCGGCGAGGCCCTGCACCGCTGCCTGAACCCGGGGACGGCCTTCGAGCGCCCGCAGCGCACCCGGCTCCATGTCGAGCCCGGCCACCAGCGGGCGATCCGGGGAGAGGACGTGGCCCTCTCCATCCGGATCGAGGGCGACCTGCCGCCGGCGCTGCGGGTCCGCCGCCGCGATGTGCGCGACGGCGACTGGGTGGAGGAGGAGGTGATCCTGGAAGCCGGCGCCGACTCCCTGCGCCATCTCTTCGAGGAGGTGCGCTCCACCTTCGACTTCGAGGTCGCCGCCGGCGACGGCGAGGCCGGCCCCTACCGCGTCACCGTCATCGATCCGCCCGAGGTCACCCGCTTGAGTCTGCGCTACGACTATCCGGAATACAGCGGGCTCCCGGCGCGGGTCGAGGACCAGGGCGGCGACGTGCGCGCCCTCGCCGGGACCGTCGTCGAGTGGGGGATCCACGCCAGCAAGCCCCTCTCCGCCGCGGCCCTGGTGATCGACGACACCCTGCGCCTGCCGGCCCGGGTGGTCGACGACGGCGCCGTCGTGAGCTGGACCCTGCCGGCCCCGGAGGACAGCGCCAGGGCCCGCCGCCAGTACTTCGTGGCCCTCACCGACCGCGGCGGGGTCGGCAACCGGGCTCCCATCCGCCATGCCCTCCGGGTGCTGCGAGACCAGCCGCCGGAGGTCGTCATCTCCGAGCCCGGTCCCGAGGCCGACCTGCCCGAGAGCCAGCAGGTGCGGGTGCGGGTCGAGGCCGCCGACGACTTCGGGGTGAGCCGCGTCGACCTCGTCTTCCGCGTCGGCCAGGGTCCCGAGAGGCGCCTGCCCATCCCCGTGGAGGCCGGTCCCCGGGTGGTGCTCTCCCACCCGTGGGACCTGGCGCCCCTGGAGCTGCTGCCGGAGGACCGGGTGCGCTACCGCGCCGAGGCCTTCGACAACGACGCCGTGGGCGGGCCCAAGCGGGCGGTGAGCCCCGAGCACGTGCTGCGCTTCCCCTCCCTCTGGGAGTTGTTCGACGAGGTCTCGAGGCAGCAGGAGGAGCGCCTGGAGTCGCTGGAGGAGGTGGCGGCCGAGGAGGCGGGGGCCCGGGAGTACGTGGAGCGGCTGCGGCGGGAGGTGCTGCGCACCGAGGAGCTCACCTGGGACCAGAAGCAGGAGCTGGAGAGCGCCCTGGCCGCCGAGGAGGAGCGCGCCCGCGCCGTGGAGGAGGTCGCCCGGCAGATGGCCGGCAGCCTGGAGAAGCTGGAGCAGGGCGGCGCCGACTCGCGGGACCTGCTCGACAAGCTCGACGAGATCCGCGAGCTGATGGCCGCCGTCGCCTCGCCGGAGCTGCTGGAGGCCCTGCGGGCCGTGCAGCAGGCGGCCGAGCAGCCCGACGCCGAAGAGCTCGCCGAGGCTCTGAAGCAGTTCGCCCAGGACCAGGAAGCGTTCCAGCAGCGCCTCGACCGGACCCTGGACCTGCTCCGGCAGGTGCACGCCGAGCAGCGCCTGCTGGCCGTCGTCGAGCAGGCGGAAGACCTGGAGGAACGCCAGGGGAGGATCAACGAGGCCCTCGAGCAGAGCTCCGCGGAGGCCGCCCTCGGGGACCAGGCCCTGCAGGACCAGGAGGGGAGGCTGGCCGGCGACACCGACCGCCTGCGCCGGGAGATCGGCCGGTTGGGGGAGGAACTGAGGGACCTGAGCGCGGCGACCGCGGAGTCCCTGAGCTCCGAGGCCGAAGACATGGAGCACCAGGCCCTGTCGGAGCGCATGCGCCGCATGGAGCGACTCCTGGCCTCGGGCCAGCGGCCCCAGGCGGGGAGGATCGGCGCCGGCCTGCAGCAGGATCTGGAGGAGCTGTCCGCGTCCATGGGCCAGCTCCGCGAGGAGTTCTTCGGCGGCCAGCGGCAGGAGCTGGCCCGCCTCCTGCGCCGGGCCATGGCCGACCTGGTGGACCTCTCCCGCCGCCAGGAGGAGCTGGCGCGGGACACCTCGCGCCAGCCGGGGGGTTCCGACGCCGCCCTGGCCGCCGGGCAGCAGGCCCTGGCCCAGGGCGCCGAGCTGGTCACCGAGGACGTCGCCCGCGCCGGCTCGAGGACGCTGGCCCTGGAGCCTTCCCTGGCCGCTACCCTCGGCGGCGCCCTGCGCCGCATGGAGGAGGCCGCCGGGCGGCTGGGGCAGCTGGAGAGGGGGCGGGCCGGTCAGCTCCAGACCGAGGCCATGGGTTACCTGAACCAGGCCGCGCAGCAGCTGCGGCGGAGCCTGGACAACCTGAGCCAGGCGCGCACGCCCTCCTCCTTCGGCGAGGCCATGGAGCAGCTGATGGCCCTCTCCGAGCAGCAGGCCGCCCTCAACGAGGAGACCCGCCAGGCGATGCAGCAGGGATCCCGGAACCCTCGCGGGACCGGGGGCCGGATGCCGGCCATGCCGAGACTCGCCGCCGAGCAGCGGCGCCTCCAGCGGGCCCTGGCCGAGGTGGAGCGGTCCCTGCGCGGCCAGCGCTCGCTGCAGGAGCGCATCGGCGCCATCCAGCAGGAGATGAAGGAGGTCCTGGCGCGCATGGAGCGGCCCCGCGCCGACGCCCGCGTCACCGAGGGGCAGGAGCGGGTCCTGCAGCGCCTGCTCGACGCCAGCCGTTCCATCCACTCCCGCGGCTTCGAGAAGCGCCGCCGCGCGGAACAGGCCGAACAGCGTTCCTTCGCCGGTCCGGGATGGCTGCCGGTCGATCTCGGCCAGCGTCCGGAGGCCTGGCGCGAGGCCATGCGCCGCGCCCTGGCCGGCGACTATCCCGCCGAGTACCGCGAGCTCATCCGCCGGTACTACGAGAGCGTCTACCAGGACCTGCACCAGGAGGACGGGCCGGAGGCCCTGCCGTGAGCCGCGCCGCCGCCCTCGCCGCCGCCCTGCTCTGGCTGCCCGCCGCCGCCGCCGGCCAGGCGTCGTGGCCGCAGATCCACGGCTCCCTCTCCGACCTGCGCCAGGCCTCGAGGTTCCAGGAGGCGGCCGAGCTGCTGGCCCGCTGGATCGAGGACCATCCCCGGCATGAGGAGGCTCGCCTGGTCCTGGGCGAGGTCCTCGCCGAGGCCGGCCGCCCGGCCGAGGCGGTCGAGGTCTGGACCCGGATGCTGGACGAGCTCTCTCCGGACCTCGAGCGCTACCGTTCGGTGAGCGCGCGCATGGCCGGTCTGGGCCGCGTCGAAGAGGCCCTGGCCGTCCTCCGGGAGGGCTCGGGGCGGGTCGACGGCGACGACCCCTTCCCCTGGGAGCGGGCGGAGCTGGCCCTGCGGCTGGGCCGCTTCGAGGAGGTCCTGGCGGCGCACCTCGAGTTCCTGCGCCAGCACCCCTGGCGGCTCCCCCTGGTGGAGAACCGCATCGCCGACATGGTCCGCGCCGGGTCGGGGGAGGGGCAGGCCCCCGGGGATCCCGGGCAGGGGTACCTGGAGGCCGCCGAGGACGCCCTGGCCCGGGCCGAAGGCGAGACCCGCGTCCTGGCGGCGCAGCTCGCAGCCTCCGCCTCCCTGGAGACCGGGCGTTCCGGGCGCGGCGTGCGGGCCCTGGGGCGGGCCCTCCCCGAAGAGGGGGCCCTGCAGGCCCTCTACTCCTTCGCCTCCCGCTGCGAGGCCCGCGGCGATGCCGCCGCCGCCGCCGAGGCGTATGCCCTGATCGCCGCCCGCGGAGGTGACTCGGCGCCGCGCTACCGGTCGCTGCTCAAGCAGGCGGAGATGCGCGAGGTCCTCGGCGACGGCGAGGGCGCCGTCGAGCTCTACACGCGACTGGCCGCCGGCCATCCCCGCCGCGGCGAGGCGGCGGAGGCGCTGCTGCGCGCCGCCCGTCTCCAGGCCGGAGGCCACGGCACGGCGGCGGAGGCGATGGAGACCCTGTCCACCCTCGAGGGGCGCGCCGTCAGCCCCGACCTGCAGCGCCGCTGGCTCGGCCTGCGGGCGGAGTGCCACATCCTCCTCGACGACCTGCCGGCGGCGCGGCGCGAGCTGAGGCGGCTGGCCGCCCTCGACGGAGGACGCGCCGAGGCCGCCTACCACCTGGGGCTCGTGGCCTTCTACCAGGGCGACTTCGAGCACGCCGGGGCCCTCGTCGACTCGATGGTCACCGCCTCGCCCTCCGATCCGCTGGCCAACGACGCCCTGGCCCTGCTGCTGCTCCTGGAGGAGTTCGGCCACCAGCCGGAGGCCCTGGCCGTGCTCGCCCGGGCGCGGTTGCGCCAGCGCCAGCGCCGCACGGAGGAGGCCGAGGCGGAGTGGCGGTGGCTGCTCACCGAGGCGCCCGCGGCCCTCAGGCAGGCGGTCCGCCTCGAGCGCGCCCGGGGGCTGGAGGACCGCGATCCGGTGCGGGCCCTGGCCCTGTACGTCGAGGCGGCATCGGCCGCCGGGGACGGCAGCCGCACCTCCGTCACCGCCTCCATGGGACGGGCGCGGGTGCTGGAGGGCCTCGGCGAGGCGGGGGAGGCCCTCAAGCTCTACGAGCAGACGCTGCTGGCCTCGCCCGAGGACTCGCGGGCCCCGGAGATCCGGCGCCGCATCGAGGAGTTGCGGCGGCTTCTGGAGCCCAGTGGATGAAGGGCCTCCTCCGCCTGGCGTGCGCCCTGTGGCTGCTGTCCTCGGCCCCTGGCGGGGCCGAGCGGCTGCTGGTGCCCATGGACCTGACCCAGCAGCAGCACCTCAAGGCCTACGGACTCGCGTTCTGGGTCCTCGAGCGCGGCATCGACGTGGAGTGGCTCCTCAACTACCGCGGCGGCTCCTTCGCCGTCGAGGCCCACGACCTGATCTCCCGCGAGGCGCGCATCCGGGGGGTCACGGTGCAGACGATCTCCGAGGCCGACATGGCCCGGATCCACTCCGAGATCGAGGGCGCCAACATGGATGTGGTGCGGCTGGAGAAGGCCCCGCGCATCGCCGTATACACCCCTCCCAACAAGCAGCCCTGGGACGATGCCGTGACCCTGGCCCTGGAGTTCGCCGGCATCGACTACGAGAAGCTGTGGGACGAGGAGGTGCTGGCCGGACGCCTCGAGGACTTCGACTGGCTGCACCTGCACCACGAGGACTTCACCGGCCAGTACGGCAAGTTCTGGGCCAGCTTCCGCAACCAGGCCTGGTACCGCGACCAGCAGCGGCTCTACGAAGCCCAGGCGCGCAGCCTGGGCTTCGCCAAGGTGTCGGAGCAGAAGAAGGCGGTGGCCCGCCGCATCCGCGAGTACGTCGCCGGCGGCGGCTTCCTCTTCGCCATGTGCTCGGCCACCGACACCTTCGACATCGCCCTCGCCTCCGACGGCGTCGACCTGGCCCACTCCGTCTTCGACGGCGACGGCATCGACCCCGACGGCCAGGGGCGCCTCGACTACAGCCGGTGCGTCGCCTTCGAGGACTTCACCGTCGTCACCGATCCCATCGTCTACGAGCACTCCGACATCGACACCACACCGAGGGACGCGCGCCTGATCCGCACTCCCGAGGCCGAGTACTTCACCCTCTTCGAGTTCTCCGCGCGCCACGACCCGGTGCCGACGATGCTCACCCAGTGCCACACGAGCGTCGTCGACGGCTTCCTCGGCCAGACCACCGCCTTCCACCGGCACCTGATCAAGGACCACGTGGTCGTCCTGGCCGAGGTGGAGGGCACCGACATCGTCAAGTACATCCACGCCCAGGTGGGGCGCGGCACGGTCACCTTCTACGGCGGCCACGACCCCGAGGACCACAAGCACCACGTGGGCGACCCCCCGACGCAGCTCTCCCTCCATCCCACATCCCCGGGCTACCGGCTGATCCTGAACAACGTCCTCTTTCCGGCGGCCCGGAAGAAGCAGCGCAAGACGTGAATTCAAGGAGACCCTGAATGTCCGCCAACGACGTGCAGGCCGTGGCCGACCTGGCTTCGGCGCGCCGGCGCCTGGAGGAGGAGATCGGCAAGGTCGTCATCGGCCAGCACGGTATCGTCGAGGGGCTTCTCGTGGCCCTGATGGCCGGCGGGCACTGCCTGCTCGTGGGCGTGCCGGGCCTGGCCAAGACCCTCCTCATCCGCACCCTCGCCCAGGCCCTGGACCTGAGCTTCGGGCGCATCCAGTTCACCCCCGACCTGATGCCCTCCGACATCACCGGCACCGAGGTCCTGGAGGAGGACCAGGAGACCGGCCACAAGGCGTTCCGCTTCGTCCACGGACCGATCTTCCACAACGTGATCCTCGCCGACGAGATCAACCGCACGCCGCCGAAGACGCAGGCGGCCCTGCTCGAGGCGATGCAGGAGCACGCCGTGACGGCCGGGGGGAAGACGATGAGGCTGAAGGAGCCCTTCTTCGTCCTCGCCACCCAGAACCCGATCGAGCAGGAGGGCACCTATCCCCTGCCCGAGGCTCAGCTGGACCGGTTCCTCTTCGAGCTGCGCATCGACTACCCGGAGGCGGCGGAGGAGGAGGAGATCGTGCGCACCACGACGGCGGTGTCGCCGGAGCCGGTGAGCCGCGTCCTCGACGGGGAGCGGATCGCGGAGTTCCAGCGGCTCGTCCGCCAGGTGCCGGTGGCCGACCAGGTGATCGAGTACGCCGTGCGCCTGGTGCGCGCCACCCGTCCCGACGAGGGGGCTTCCGAGAGCGTGAGGGAGATGGTCAACTGGGGCGCGGGCCCCCGGGCCTCCCAGAACCTGGTGCTGGCCGGCAAGGCGAGGGCGGCCCTGCAGGGGCGCCACGCCGTCTCCCTCGACGACGTGCGCGCCGTGGCCCTGCCCGTCCTGCGCCACCGCATCGTCGTCAACTTCCACGCCGAGGCCCAGGCCGTCGACGCCGACCACCTGGCGCGCCGGCTCCTGGAGGAGGTGCCCGAGGCGTGACCGAGGGCGCAGCCGCCGGCCTCGCCGACTACCTCGATCCCGAGACGGCCTCCCGCCTGGGCCGCCTGGACCTGATCGCCCGCCTCGTGGTGGAGGGCTTCATCACCGGCCTGCACCGGTCGCCCTACCACGGCTTCTCCGTCGAGTTCTCCGAGCACCGGCCGTACATGCCCGGTGACCCGCTGCGCGACCTCGACTGGAAGGCGCTGGCCCGGACCGACCGCCTGTACGTGAAGCGCTACGAGGAGGAGACCAACCTCAAGGCCTGCCTCGCCGTCGACGTGAGCGGCTCCATGGCCTTCGCCGGCTCGGGCCGCGTCAGCAAGTCACGCTACGCCTGCTGCCTGGCCGCCGCCCTGGCCTACCTGATGCTCCGCCAGCGCGACGCCGTGGGCCTGGCCCTGCTGCGCGGCGGCCTGCACTCCCTGGTGCCGCCGCGCTCGGTGGGCAGCCACCTCAACGTCCTCCTGCGGCAGCTCTCGGGCGCGGAGCCCGCCGCCGAGACCGCCCTGGCCCCCGGCCTTCACGACCTGGCCGAACGGCTCTCCCGGCGCGGCCTCGTGGTCGTCCTCTCCGACCTGCTCGACGATCCCGGCGAGGTCCTCGGCGGCCTGCGCCACCTGCGCCACCGCGGCCACGAGGTGCTGGCCCTGCAGGTCCTCGACCCGAGGGAGATCGACCTGGAGTTCCGCCGGTCGGAGACCCGCTTCGTCGACCTGGAGGACGCCGAGGGGGGCTCGATCGTCACCCAGCCGTGGCACGTGCAGGAGAGCTACCGCGCCCACGTGGAGTCCCTGCTGGGCCGCTACCGCCGCGGCTGCGCCGAGGCCGGGGTCGACTACGCCCTGATGGACACGGCGACCCCCTTCGACGCCGCCCTGAGCCGCTATCTCGTGCGCCGGCGGCGCATCGGCTGAACCCTCCGCCTCAATCTTGCAATTTCCTGCAAGATTTGTAGATTCCCTTGACGGGGATCGCGTCCCCGGCCTGCAACCCCCTGTAAAGCAAACAGATAGGACCACATGAGCGAATCGACTCCCGGCGCGTCCG
The DNA here is from genome assembly GCA_964291625.2 of Candidatus Latescibacterota bacterium. Classification (GTDB taxonomy): domain Bacteria; phylum Latescibacterota; class UBA2968; order UBA8231; family UBA8231; genus UBA8231. The sequence goes on from OZ220089.1 coordinate 4,268,423, forward strand.
CGCAGAGCCTCAGCGACACCGAGGTCCTTGAGCAGTTCGCGCAGCGCGAGTACAAGGAGGGGTTCTACACCGAGGTCGAGGCCGAGTCGGCGCCCCCGGGGCTCGACGAGCAGACGATCGCCTTCATCTCGGAGGTGAAGAAGGAGCCCGAGTGGCTCCTGGAGTGGCGGCTGAAGGCCTACCGCAACTGGCTGAAGATGCACGACCCCACCCGGCAGCCGGCGCCCCGGCAGTGGGCGATGGTCCACTATCCCGAGATCGACTACCAGGCGATCTCCTACTACTCGGCGCCCAAGCGCCCCGAGGACGGCCCCCAGAGCCTGGACGAGGTCGATCCCGAGATCCTGGCCACCTACGACAAGCTCGGCATCCCCCTCGAGGAGCAGAAGATGCTCGCCGGCGTCGCCGTCGACGCCGTCTTCGACTCGGTCTCGGTGGCCACCACCTTCAAGGAGAAGCTCGCCGCCGAGGGCATCCTCTTCTGCTCCTTCACCGAGGCCGTCCACGACCACCCCGACCTCGTGCGCCGCTACCTCGGCTCGGTGGTCCCGGCCAACGACAACTTCTTCGCCGCCCTCAACTCGGCGGTCTTCACCGACGGCTCCTTCGTCTACGTCCCCAAGGGCGTCCGCTGCCCCATGGAGCTGTCCACCTACTTCCGCATCAACGCCGCCAACACGGGCCAGTTCGAGCGCACCCTGGTCATCGCCGACGAGGGCGCGTATGTGAGCTACCTGGAAGGCTGCACTGCCCCAATGCGCGACGAGAACCAGCTCCACGCCGCCGTGGTCGAGCTCGTCGCCCTCGACGACGCCCAGATCAAGTACTCCACCATCCAAAACTGGTACCCCGGCGACAAGCAGGGCCGCGGCGGCATCTACAACTTCGTCACCAAGAGAGGCGCCTGCCGGGGCCCCAGCGCCAAGATCAGCTGGACCCAGGTCGAGACCGGCTCGGCGATCACCTGGAAGTACCCCAGCTGCATCCTCCAGGGCGACGACAGCGTCGGCGAGTTCTACTCGGTGGCGGTGACCTCCGGCCGGCAGCAGGCCGACACCGGCACCAAGATGATCCACCTCGGCCGGAACACGCGCAGCACCATCGTGTCGAAGGGTATCTCGGCGATGAACGGCCAGAACACCTACCGCGGCGCCGTGCAGGTCCAGAAGCGCGCCGCCGGCTCGCGCAACTTCACCCAGTGCGACTCGATGCTGATCGGCGACCAGTGCGGCGCCCACACCTTCCCTTACATCACCGTCCGCAACCCGACGAGCACGGTGGAGCACGAGGCCAGCACCAGCAAGATCGGCGAGGACCAGATCTTCTACTGCAACCAGCGCGGCCTGAGCACCGAGGACGCCGTGAGCATGATCGTCAACGGCTTCTGCAAGGAGGTCCTCGCCGAGCTGCCCATGGAGTTCGCCGTGGAAGCCACCAAGCTCCTCGGCATCAGCCTCGAAGGCAGCGTAGGCTGACCCCTGGGCGCCGTGAGCGCAGCGAACCAGCGCCCACGGGGATCCCGCGAGAGGAGGCTGCCGCTGTTCCTCTCCTCGAAGCCGGGCCGCGGCGAGGTCCTCAGCGGGTCTCTACAGCAGCCGGATGCGATCCCGGTCTCTCATGGGCGTCGGGCGTGGGCCCGCAGGCGCATTACGCCGGTAGAAACCCGCACCCGGGTCTGAAGGACCGCGAGACTCGACGCAGTCGAGGCTCGCAAGCGCTTCAGAACGACTGACAGGCAAAGCACCACTGAACTCAACCGGCGTACGCGCCCGAAGGGCCCACGCCCGACGCCCCCCAGGAGAACAACCATTGCTCCAGATCACCAACCTCCACGCCGCCGTAGAAGAGACCCCCATCCTCAAGGGCGTGGACCTCACCGTCGGCCCCGGCGAGATCCATGCGGTCATGGGTCCCAACGGCTCGGGCAAGTCCACCCTCGCCCAGGTCCTGGCCGGCCACGAGGCCTTCGGCGTCACCGGCGGCTCCGTGAGCTACGAGGGCCGGGACCTGCTCGACATGGACCCGGAGGACCGGGCCCGGGAAGGCCTCTTCCTCGCCTTCCAGTACCCCGTGGAGATCCCGGGGGTCAACACGACCTACTTCCTGCGCACCGGCCTCAACGAGATCCGCCGGCACCGCGGCGAGGAGGAGATCGACGCCATAGACTTCCTGGCCCTCATCCGCGAGAAGCTGGAGCTGGTGGAGATGGACGAGAGCTTCCTGCGGCGCTCGGTGAACGAGGGGTTCTCCGGCGGCGAGAAGAAGCGCCACGAGATCCTGCAGATGGCGGTCCTCGAGCCGCGCCTGGCGATCCTCGACGAGACCGACTCCGGCCTCGACATCGACGCCCTGCGGATCGTCGCCGACGGCGTCAACAAGCTGCGGGCGCCACACAAGAGCGCCATCGTCGTCACCCACTACCAGCGGCTGCTCAACTACATCGTGCCCGACCACGTGCACGTCCTCCTCGACGGGCGCATCGTGCGCTCCGGCGGCGCCGACCTGGCCCTGCGGCTCGAGGAGCAGGGCTACGACTGGATCCGCGAGGAGGCCGCCGAGCCGGCGGGCTGAAGCCGATGAGCGCAGAGCAGACCCGCGGCCCCGAGGCCGTCGTCGACCGCTACCTGGCCGCCTTCGAGGGCTTCGAGCGATCTCTGAACGGCGGTGGCGCCGGCCGGCTGCACGCCCGTCGCCGGGAGGCGATCGCCCGCGTCGCCGACCTCGGCCTGCCGACCTCCCGGTACGAGGCCTGGTCCCACACCAACCCGGCGCCCCTGACCCACACCTTCTTCGCCCCGGTGGCCGAGCCCGGCGAGCTGACGGCCGCCGAGGCGGGTTGCTTCCTCGCCGCCGGCGTCGACGGCGCCGTGCTGGTCTTCGTCGACGGCTGCTACGCCCCGGGCCTGTCGCGAGCCGGCGCCCTTCCCGGCGGGGTCCGGGTGCGCTCTCTCGGCGACCTGGGGCCCGAGGAGTGGAGGGGGCTCGACGACCTGGGCGCCCACACCCTCGACCTCGACGAGAGCTTCGCCGCCCTCAGCACCGCCTTCGTGCGCGACGGCGCCTTCGTCTCGGTGCCGGCGGGTGTTGCCGTGGAGGCGCCCATCCAGGTCGTCCACGTGGCCAGCGGCCAGGGCCTGACGACGCCGCGCACCCTCGTGACGGCCGGCGACGGCAGCCGGGTCACGGTGATCGAGACCTTCGCCGGCACCGGCGACGGCGCCGGCCGGCTGGTGGCGCCGGTGACCGAGATCGCCGTCGGCTCCGGCGCCGCCGTCGAGTACGGCCGGGTCCATCTCCACGGGGAGGCGGGCTGCCACGCCGGCACCCTCCACGTGAAGGAGGCCGGGGAGGCCCGCTTCACGGCCCACACCCTCTGTCTCAGCGGTCGGGCGGTGCGCGAGGACGTGACCACCGTCCTCGACGGCGAGGGCATCGACTCCACCCTCAACGGCCTGTTCCTGCCGCGCGCCCGCGAGCTGGTGGACAACTACACCACCATCGAGCACGCCGCCCCCAACTGCAGCAGCCACGAGCTCTACAAGGGGATCCTCGGCGGCCGGGCCCAGGGCGTCTTCCGCGGCAAGATCCACGTCCACCAGGTCGCCCAGAAGACCGACGCCTTCCAGTCCAACCAGAACCTGCTGCTCTCCGACGACGCCCAGGTGACCTCCAAGCCGCAGCTGGAGATCTACGCCGACGACGTCCGCTGCAGCCACGGATCGACCACGGGCCAGCTCGACGCGGCGGCCCTGTTCTACCTGCGCTCCCGCGGCGTGGGGCTGGCCGAGGCCCGGCGCGTCCTCACCCGCGCCTTCGCCGGCGAGCTGGTGGAGCGCGTCACCCACGACGGCCTCCGGGCCCACGTGGAGGGCCTCGTCACCCGGCGGGTCGACGCCGTCCTGGCCGGCGGGGAGGCCGGGTGACCGCCCCCCAGCCGGTCCTGAGCCCGCCCGTGGGCGGCGACGGGCCTCTCGACGTCGACGCCGTCCGGCGGGACTTCCCGATCCTCGGCCGGGCGGTGCGCGGCCGCGCCCTGGTCTACCTCGACAACGCCGCCACGACCCAGAAGCCGAGGCCGGTGATCGACGCCGTGGAGCGCTACTACGAGGAGGAGAACGCCAACATCCACCGCGGCGTCCACTTCCTCAGCCAGCAGGCCACGTTCTCCTACGAGCGCGCCCGCGGCCGCCTGGCCACCTTCGTCAACGCCGCCGAGAGCGCCGAGGTCGTGTTCTGCCGGGGGGCGACGGAGGCGGCCAACCTCGTCGCCCACGGGTACGCCAGGTCCCGCGTGGGCGCGGGGGACGAGATCCTCGTCACCCACATGGAGCACCACTCGAACATCGTCCCCTGGCAGATGCTGTGCGAGGCCGCGGGCGCCCGGCTGCGGGTGGCGCCCGTCACCGACGAAGGCGAGCTCGACCTGGCGGCCTTCGCGGACCTGCTCTGCCCCCGCACCCGCCTCGTGGCCGTGGCCCACGCCTCCAACGTCCTCGGCACCGTCAACCCCGTGCGCCGCATCTGCGACCTGGCCCGCGAGTACGGCGCCGCGGTCTTCGTCGACGGCGCCCAGGGCGCCCCCCACGTGCCGGTGGACGTGCAGGCCCTGGGCTGCGACTTCTACGCCCTCTCCGGCCACAAGCTGTTCGCGCCCACGGGGATCGGCATCCTCTACGGCCGCCGGGAGCTGCTCGAGGGCATGGCGCCCTACGAAGGCGGCGGCTCCATGATCCAGTCCGTCTCCTTCGAGGGCACCACCTGGGCCGAGCCGCCCGCCCGCTTCGAGGCCGGCACGCCGAACATCGCCGGCGCCGTCGGCCTGGCCGCGGCCGTGGACTACCTCAACGGGCTCGGCATGGAACGGGTCTCCGCGTACGAGGAGGACCTCCTCGCCTACGCCTCGGGGCAGCTCGCCGAGGTCGAGGGAGTGCGCGTCTTCGGGGAGGCCCGCCCCAAGGTCCCGGTCCTCTCCTTCGCCCTCGACGGGGCCCATCCCCACGACATCGGCACCATCCTCGACGCCGAGGGCGTGGCCGTGCGCACCGGCCACCACTGCGCCCAGCCACTGATGCAGCGCTTCGGCGTGCCCGCCATGACCCGGGCCTCGCTGGCCTTCTACAACACCCCCCGCGAGATCGACCTCCTCGTGGAGGGTCTGCGCAAGGTGGAGTCGGTGATGGGAGGCGCGTCGTGACCGAGCTGCGCGAGCTCTACCAGCAGATCATCCTCGACCACAACCGCCGCCCGCGGAACTTCGGCCCCCTGCCGAAGGCCAACCGCCGCCAGGAGGGCCACAACCCGCTCTGCGGCGACCACCTCCACGTCTACCTCGTGCTGGCGGACGGGGGGGTGATCGAGGAGATCCACTTCGACGGCTCGGGGTGCGCCATCTCCAAGGCCTCGGCCTCGCTCATGACCGAGCAGCTCAAGGGCCGCAGCGCCGAGGAGGCGAAGGCCGCCTTCGACAGCTTTCACGACCTGGTCACCGGCGACCCCGCCGAGCCCGTCGATCCGGTGAAGGCCGGCAAGCTCGCCGTCTTCGCCGGCGTCCGCGAGTTCCCCATGCGGGTCAAGTGCGCCACCCTGGCCTGGCATACCATGAAGTCCGCCCTCGACGGCGATGCCGCCGAGCCGGTCACGACGGAGTGAGCAACGTGGAACCGACCGAACCCCAGGAACACCCCCCCGGCAGCGTCGAGGCCAAGGTCGTCGACGTCCTCAAGACCTGCTACGACCCCGAGATCCCCGTCGACATCTACGAGCTCGGCCTGATCTACGCCGTCGACGTGGAGGAGGGAGAGGAGGGGGGCCGCAAGGTCCACGTCACCATGACCCTCACCTCGCCGGCGTGCCCCGTGGCCGGGACCCTGCCCGGAGAGGTGCAGCGCAAGGTGCTGGAGGAGGTGGCCGAGGTGGACGACTCCCAGGTCGACGTCACCTGGGACCCGCCGTGGAGCATCGACCGCATGTCGGAGGCGGCCAAGCTGCAGCTCGGGATGATGTAGGATGAAGCTCAGCGCCCAGGAGGAATACGGACTGCGCTGCCTGCTGCAGGTGGCTCGCCGCGCCCCCGGCGGCAGCGCCACGATCCCGGAGATCGCCGAGGCCGAGGGCCTGTCGCCCCACAACGCCGCCCGCTACCTCGCCACCCTGAGGCGCAGCGGCCTCGTCGACAGCGAGCGCGGCCAGCGCGGCGGCTACAGCCTGGCCCGCCCGGCCTCGCGGATCACCGTGGCCGAGGTCGTGGCCGCCCTCGGGGGGCCCCTCTACGACCCCACCTTCTGCGACCACTTCACCGGCGCCGAGGAGAGTTGCTGCCACACCCCCGTGGACTGCTCGATCCGCGGCCTCTGGATGCGGGTGCAGGAAGCCGTGGACGGCGTCCTGTCGCGCACCAGCCTGCAGGACCTGCAGGACGCCGCCCACGGCGTCGAGGCGTCCCGGGAGCAGGAGCCCGGGGCCCTGCTGCAGGTGGAGAGCCCCTAGGCCCGCACCCGCGCGTCCGCTCAGAGCCGGTCGACCTCGAACCGCTCCACCTCGTTGGCGGCGGTCTCGTAGAGCAGGAAGGTCTGCGGCTTGCCCATGGCCGCCAGGGTGCCGGGGTTGGCGAGCAGCACCCGGCGCTCCCCCACGGTCAGGACCTCGGCGCGCTCATCGTGGTCGTGGCCGAAGAACACGGCGTCGTACTCCCCGGTGAGGGCGAGCCCCCGGGCCAGGGAGGGATAGTGCTGCACCGCGGCCCGGCGCTCCCCCAGGTCCAGCTCCGCCCGCTCGGCTCCGTGGAGGTGCAGGTTCGGGCGGTCCCCGAAGCGCGCCGCCATCAGGAACGGGTCCCCGTCGACGTTGCCGAAGGCCAGGTGCACCTGCCCCTCGTACTGGTCGAGCAGGTGGCCGAGGGTGAGGGGAGCGCAGACGTCGCCGCAGTGGATCAGCGCGCCGATGCCGCGGTCGGCCATGAACCGGCAGACGCGGTCCAGGGTCGGCCAGTTGTCGTGGGTGTCGGAGATGACGCCGATCTGCATGGGGGCCTCCTGAAGAAGGGAGAAAGGGATCCGCGGACACTACCCTCGGTTGGCATCTGCCTGTTGGAGCTTGTCCGTAAGGAATCGCTCGATCTGGTCGAGCAGCTCGTCCAGCGCCTTGCCACCCGCGATCTTTCCATTCAACCCGCCGAGAGCCTCGATGGCTTCCCGTTCGTCAATTTGCGGGTAGAACTCGGCGAACTGCTTGGGACCCGCATGGATGAGCAACTCGCCGCCGCCGTCGCCGGTCTGGGGGCGCGCGTACATCAGGAACCGGGTGCGGTTGGCCGGCGGCGCGATCCTCACGGAGGCTCGTTGCGGCTGAACCGCGAGATCCGCCTGCCGCGCCATGTTCACGAAGCGGTCGAACTGCTGGCCCACGCCCACATCGACGGCCGCGCGACGGATCGCGTCCACCGTGAGCCGGCGCCGCGGAGCCGGTGGCTCGGTCGGTTCGTCGACCACCTCGCGAATCAACAGTTGGCCACCGGCCACCTCGAAGACGTCGAAGCTGACGACGCTGATCGGGATGCCAAAGCGGCCGAGAAACCCCTTCATGCGCTCCAACCCGGGGTGGACGCCGGCACCGACAAGCATGACGGCCATCTCACGCTCCTCCCCTTCGTCGCTCAGCTGCTGCTTCACGCGCGCTGACAACGTCTCCGCGTCGCCGATATCGCCGAGGCGGGGCTCGAGCTTCTCGTAGAGTTCATCGCCACCGAGGCGCGCGATGGATGAGGCGTAGTAGAGGGCCTGCGTCAACGCAGAGTGTTCGAGCATCCCGGGCTTGATCTCGATCACCAGCCAGCGGTCCTGCGAGTCGATGGCCAGCAGGTCCAGCCGCCCGTCGTCGATCGATACCTGGCGACCGACCAGAGTCAATCCCTCTGCGATCAAGGTCTCGTCGTTCGCGATCCAATCTTCGAGATGCCTCTCCAATCCGATCTGGGAGCGTCCCACCCTCTTCGGCTTCGACTCCTGCGAGGCACCCTCGGCATGCTGCCCATCGATGCTCCAGGCTGCCAGCTTGCTCATCACCTCCTCCTCAGCATGTCTCCCGCTTGCCGGTGTCTCCCCGGCGGATCACGAAGTCCCGGCGATCACGGTACAGGAGCGCGCGGTTCAGGACATAGTCGTCGTCGTCGAGATCGATCTCGGAGCACTCGGTCATGGTCCAGTACTTGTAGTCTCCCAGGAAGAGGTACTGGCGCCTCTCGTGGAAGAACTGGCACTCGACGCCTTCACCTCGGCGGATGCGTTCACAGAAAGCCGCCAGAAGCTCCTGCTGTCCGTCGCGCTTGACGACGACGTACTCGTGAGGCCACGTCTCCCGGTACGTCACCGCTTCGCGCCACGGGGCCCTGGCTATCAACTCCATGATGTGCGGCCTGGGCCGCGTCGGGTTGTCCACCGTTCAGCCTCCATCCGGTGCGGATTCCAGGTCGATGCCGAGGGCGGAGAGCTGGTCCTCGACCTGTCCCGCCCAGCCGCGGTTGGCCGCGGGGCTCGCCGGGCTCGGGTGCAGGATCTCGCCGAAGACGAAGCCGCCGCCGTCCAGGGCGGCGCGGGCCCGGTCGCGCCCGAAGCGGCCGACGCCCAGCACCCATCGCGGGGAGAGGTGGTCGGCGATCCGCCCGAGGGCCCGGTCGCAGACCTCGAAGAGGGGGTCCCGCTCGCGCGCCGGGAGCTTGTCGGGCGTGCGGTTGCGGCCGCTCTCCTCGAGGAAGGCGAGGGGGCAGTAGTTCCAGATGAAGAACCGGTCGAAGAACCGGTCGGGGGTGCCGAAGCGGTCGCGGGCCCACCCCCACAGGCGCCGGCCGCTGACCTCGCTGCGGCGGCAGGCGAAGCCCTCCACCGGCCGCCGCGGGTGCTGGGACCGGGGGGTGCGCACACCGCCGTCGATGCCCAGCCAGCCGCGGACGAGGCCGACCTCGCCGAAGGGGACGCCGGTCTGCACCATGCCCCAGGGGCCGGGGTTCATGCCCACCAGCAGGACCTCGGCCCCGGGGCGGCAGTAGCGCTCCAGGTAGGCCTTGTGGGCCTCGAAGGCGTAGACCAGGGGGTTGTAGACGTGCGCCACCGGGGGGGCGAACCGCAGCCTCCCCGCCCCGCGGCCGAGGGCGCGGGCCACGGAGACCGGCGGCGAGGAGCGGGGGCTCATTCCAGGCCCGGGGTCACTCGCTGTAGACCGCCTCGATGAGCCCTCTCATGTAGCCGATGGCGTAGAGGCGTTCCATGGAGTGGACGTCCTCGAAGTCCTCCCAGGTCAGCTGCGGGAAGTGGTCGGGCCGCGCCACCCCGCCGTAGCCGACGTCCTTGTAGGCCCGGACGCAGGCCGCCATGTCGTGCTGGCCGTCGTCGTGGAAGGCCTCCTGGAACTTCTCCGGCGTGCCGCGGATGTCGCGGAAGTGGACGAAGTGGATCTTCTCCTGCTCCCCGAAGTGGCGGATGACGCCGGGCAGGTCGTCGGTCATGAGGCCGAAGTTGCCCTGGCAGAGGCCGATGCCGTTGGCCGGGCTGGGCACGAGATCGACCATGCGCCCTGGATCGGCGACAGGGGCGGGTCGTCGGGATGCATGGCCAGCTTGACGCCGGCCTCCTCGGCCACGGGCACCACCTGTTCGAGGAAGTACCTCAGGCTCTCCCACTGATCGGCCTCGGTGATCTCGCCGTGGGCGCCGGCCTCGTGGGTGCGGTTGAACTCCTCGAGGTCGAATCCCGTCACCCGGGAGCCTGCCCGGGACGGCAGCTCCCGCGAGGTGCGGATCACCATGTGGACGGGCATCCAGGCCGGGCACCAGACCGGGATGCCGGCGGCGCCCATGTTGCGGATGAGCTCGCGGACGACGGCGATCTCCTCGTCGCGCCCATCCCTCCCGAGCTTGGTATTCTCCATGGGAGGGCGGCTCTCGATGACGGCGAGGCGATAGCCGTTGCTCTCGTATTGCGCCTTGCGGCGGGCGAGGGAGACGCGGCTGAAGGGCTGGGCGTCGTCGTCGACCGGCTTGCCCTCCAAGGGCGTCAGGTCGAAGGTGCCCACGGCGTGCTCGACGCCGCACTGGGCGCCGAAGGTCGACACGGCGTTGGCCTCGGGTCCCAGGGCCAGGGCGATGTGCATGGGGTCGTCCTTTCTTCTGGAGGCTTGTCACCCGGCGGAGGGCTGAAGAAACGGCGCGCCGGCGGCGTGTCAATCACGCGAGGCTCTCCAGGGCCGGCGCCGGGACTGGCCGGCGATCGGCGCGACCCCGCCTCGGCCGCCCAGCCGGGCGTCCCGCTTCGGCCCGTTCCGGGGCTGTTGCCGGGAAGGGAGGGACCCCGTAGATTCCTCGGGCTTTGGTCGCCGCGTCGGCGGCCGCGCTCCACCTGGATCGAGGAAGTGACGAGGAAAATGATCAGGACCCGCGCACATGGCCGATCGGCGTCGGCGCGGGGGACCCGCATGGCGGGGACCTGCTGCTGCTGTTGTTGTTGCGAGCCCACTCCGGGGCGGGAGGCCGTGCCTTAGACGCAAGCCGGCCTCGCCAACACGGCAGCGCCGATCCCTGATCACACAGGAAGGCGCATCCACCGCCCCGATGAGTCAGTCATCGGGGCGGTTTTTTTTGGAGTGACAAGAGACGGAGGAGTCATGGAAACAGAAGAGTGGACCGGGGAGAGGCTCGCCCAGGTCAGCGCGGGGCTCGAGACCGCTCATCCCCGGGAGATCATGGCCTGGGCCCTCGACAACTTCCATCCGGACATCGTCCTCGCCTGCAGCTTCGGCGGCGTCTCCGGCATGGTCCTGCTCGACATGGCCATGAAGAGCGACCGGTCCGTGCCGGTCTTCTACGTGGACACCGGTTTCCTGTTCACGGAGACCCACGCCCTCAAGGACGAAGCCGCGCGCCGCTACGGGTTCCTTCCCCTGGCCTTCCGGCCCGACCTGTCCGTCGAGCAGCAGGCCGTCCTGCACGGACCGGAGCTGTGGAAGGCCGACCCCGATCTCTGCTGCGAGGTCCGCAAGGTCGGTCCCAACCGGCGCGCTCTCGAAGGCAGGCGCGCATGGATCGCCGGGCTGCGCCGCGACCAGGGCGAAACCCGCCGCGACGTTGCCATCGTCGCCTGGGACACGAAATTCGACCTCGTCAAGATCAACCCCCTGGCAGCGTGGACCGAGGACGATGTGTGGAACTACGTCCGCGAGAACGACGTGCCCTACAACAACCTCCACGACCGCGGGTATCCGAGCATCGGCTGCGTCCACTGCACGCGCGCCGTCAGGCCCGGGGAAGATCCGCGGGCCGGCCGTTGGTCGGGCGGGGACAAGGTGGAGTGCGGCCTCCACACCGGCCCCGAGGGCCGGCCGAGGCAACTCCATCACATCGAAGAACTGACGAAAGGAGCGTGATTCTTGGACCACAAGGGAGTGACCATCTGGTTCACCGGGCTGTCAGGCGCGGGCAAGAGCACGATCGCGGAACGGCTGGTGGCGTTCCTGCGGGAGCGGGGCCTGAAGACCGAGTTGCTCGACGGCGACGTGGTTCGCACGAACCTCAGCAAGGGGCTGGGATTCAGCAAGGAGGACCGGGACACCAACATCCGCCGCATCGGGTTCGTCAGCCAGCTGCTGACGCGCAACGGCGTCGTCAGCATCGTCTCGGCCATCTCGCCGTATCGCGAGGTGCGCGACGAGGTGCGCCGCGAGATCGGCAGCTTCATCGAGATTCACGTCCACGCCTCCCTCGACGAGCTGGTGCGGCGTGACGTCAAGGGTCTCTACGAGAAGGCCCTCAAGGGAGAGATCCCCAACTTCACCGGCGTCTCCGACCCTTACGAGGAGCCGCTGAACCCCGACGTCTTCCTCGACACGGAGCAGGAGAGCATCGACGAGAGCCTCGCCAAGGTGGTGGACGCCCTGGAGACGCGGGGCCTGATCCCGTCGGGCGCCGCGAGCCAGCCGGTGGAGGAAGCCGCCCGATGACGATCCCCATCGCACCCCACGGCGGCGAGCTCATCAACCGTCTGGCCTCCACCGCGGAGGCGGAGGAGATCCACGCCCGCGCCGGCGGCCTGCCCCGCCTCACCCTCTCTCTCCGCGAGTCCGCCGACCTCGACCTCATCGCCGTCGGCGCTATGAGCCCCCTTGCCGGCTTCATGGACCGCGCCGACTACCAGCGCACCGTGGGCGAGATGCGCCTTGCCGACGGCACCCTCTGGAGCCTGCCCATCACCCTGTCCGCGCCGCCGGAGGCCGCCGCCGCCCTCGGCGCCGGCAGCGAGGCGGCCCTGCACGACGCCGCGGGACGGCTCGTGGGAGTCATCGCGGTCGACGAGGTCTACCCGTACGACAAGCAGGCCGAGGCGCGGAGCGTCTTCGGAACGGATGACGAGGACCACCCCGGCGTCGCCTCCGTCTACCGACAGCACGACCTGCTCGTAGGCGGCGCCGTCACCGTCGTCGAGCGCGAGGAGTTGGAGGAGGTCCTGCGGCCCTACCGGCAGGATCCGTCCGAGACCCGCGCCGCCTTCGCCGAGCGGGAGTGGCGGACGATCGTCGGGTTTCAGACGCGGAACCCGGTACACCGGGCCCACGAGTACATCCAGAAGGCGGCCCTGGAGATCGTCGACGGCCTGCTGCTGCACCCCCTCGTGGGCGAGACCAAGCCCGACGACATCCCCGCCGACGTGCGCATGCGCTGCTACGAGGCGCTGCTGGAGGGCTACTATCCGGCCGGCCACGTGCATCTCTCGGTGCTGCCCGCGGCCATGCGCTACGCCGGCCCCAAGGAGGCGATCTTCCACGCGCTCCTCCGCAAGAACTACGGCTGCACCCACTTCATCGTGGGGCGCGACCACGCCGGCGTCGGGTCGTACTACGGCACCTACGAGGCGCAGGACCTGCTGCGCAGCGTGCCGCCCGCCGACCTCGGCATCACCCCCCTGTTCTTCGATCACTCCTTCTACTGCAGGCGCTGCGAGGGCATGGCCTCCATGAAGACCTGCCCCCACGGGCCGGAGGACCGGGTGATCCTCAGCGGCACGCAGGTGCGCGACATGCTGGCCGCCGGACAGGTGCCGCCCATGGAGTTCACGCGGCCGGAGGTGGCGCGGATCCTGATCGAGGCCGCGGCGTAGGCGGATCCCCTTCGGATGCAGTGAAGTCAGCGGCCGCGGCCGGTCCGGGCGGAGCATCGGCGCGGATGCAGGTAGCACACCTGCCGGCGCCGGAAGAGCTGCGGGCGGACTCGCCCCACGGGGGCGACCTGCTACGGGGCGTGGCGCCGGCCGTGCGCGCCGTGCTTGCGGGCGATCCGGTACGGGGCGTCAGCCCCGCCGCAGTCGGCTACTCCACTTCCACCTGCACCCGGCGCCGGTCCGGGTCGAAGGCGGCCAGGACCGCCCCGTCCTCCACCAGGAGGGTCCCGCTCCGGAAGGCGGCGCGGTTCGGGGCCCGCGCCAGGGGGCGGCCGTCGACCCGCACCGAGCGCACATCTCCACCGGTCAGGCGCAGGGTCAGCTCAGAGGTCCGCACCGGCAGGTCGAGGCAGACGGTCTTGCCCTCCACCGAGACCTCGGCCATCTCCCGGGCGCAGGCGTAGGTGGTGATCTGGCTGCAGGTCCGCCACCGGGTGCGCTCGCCCCGGGGATCGCGTTCGGCGAGGCGGCCCACCACCTGCTGGAAGGCCCGGAAGCCGCGCCGGTCCTCGTCGTGCATCCCGTAGAACCCCTGCCAGTGGCTGATGAGCACCGCCGGCTCTCCCGCGTCGATGAGGGCCGGCAGGCGGCCGCCCTCGAGGTCGGGGGTGATGTACTTGTCGGCATCGACCTCGCCGTACCCGGTCCAGCTGCCGGTCCAGTCGCCGGTGGAGGCGATGATTTCGCCCGTGGCCTGCCCGGCCCGGCGGTCGGGGTGCCACACGGGCGTGTCCACCGTCGCCTCCGAGGAAACCCGCTGAAAGAAGTAGGGCACCGGGTTGCCGGTGACCTGGCGCACGGCTTCGCCGGCGCAGCGGGCGTAGAAGGGCAGGGTGCGGCCGCCGAAGCCGCCGGGTGAGGTGACCCCCTGGGGTGTCAGGCCCACGGAGGCGAGGATGCGGCAGGCCCGGGCGATGTACTCGGTGACCAGCTCCTCCTGATCCTCGGGCAGGGCCGCCCAGTCGTACTGCTCCCATATCCCGGAAGGGAGGGGCTGCAGGGTCTTCGGATCCACGACGAAGGTGTGGGTCAGCATCTCCGGGGTGATGTCGAAGGCGGGGACGATGACCTCGCGGCACATGGCCAGCCACTCCTCCTGCTGGGCCTTGCTGAAGAGGGGGAGCCCCTCGTCGATGCGCCCCAGGGCGGCCGGGCAGGGCACGACCGAGAACTTGCCGCGCACGCCGCTGGCCAGGCACCACTCGGCGAACTCCCGCGTGAAGGAGGTGGGATGGACCACGGGCAGGTCTTCCCAGCGCCGGTCACGGTCCTCTGCCATGGAGCGGGCGGTCGTGCGGTCGCGGAGGAAGAAGTAGTTGAGGTTCACCAGCACCGTGGAATCGTCGAAGATGATCGACAGGGGCACCCGGTCGAGGGCGTGGCGGGTGATTTCGGCGAGCAAGGGGATCTCCTCTCTCTGGTCGGCCCAAGTGGGCCCAGGGGATGTATCCCTGCCTGGGGGTCAGTCCAGACACTGTCCGGTCCTGCGTATGCGGGACACCGCAGCATGCGCACGACAGTTGGGTGACACCCGCTGGTCCGGGATGGCCCGAGCGGCCCGGGTTGCGGATGGTCGACGAATGCATATAATTCTTGCATTCGCTTCTGCGCAAGATCACCATCAAGACTCAGATATGTAAGCAAGGGGGAATCGCGTGGCGAGAGACCTGATTGGAGGCAGGATCAAGGCGCTGCGGCATGCCCGGGGGCTGTCGCAGGAAGACATGGCGCGCCTGCTGGGATTCAATGACAGGCAGACCATCTCGACGATCGAGATGGGTACACGCCGGGTGACGGCGCAGGAACTTCTGCTCGCGGCCGAGAAGCTGGGCGAACCGCTCGCGTACTTCACGGACCCGTTTCGGCTGGAGGGCGAGGGTCGATTCTCGTGGCGGCAGACCGGAGTGCCGCCGGAGCGGCTCGTGGAGTACGAGAGGCTCGCAAGTCGATGGATCGGAGCCTATCGCACACTGGCGCCGCAGGTCGGCCGAGAGACGCGTCTGATGCGCCCGTCGCTGGGCCTGACGCGGGGGTCGCGGTACGAGGAGGCCATCCAGGCAGGCGAGCGCTTCGCCACCGAGCTTGAGTTGGGGGAGATTCCGGGCGAGCGTCTCGTCGAGGTGATGGAGGGGGCCCTGGGCATCCTGGTGCTCATGGTCAATGCCGGCGAGGGAATCTCCGGAGCCGCCTGCCGCCTGCCAGAGCTGGACGCGGTGCTCATCGCCCGCCACGAGATTGTGGGACGTCGTCACTTCGACCTGGCGCACGAGTTGTTCCACGTCCTGACTTGGGAGGCGATGCCGCCCAAGCACATAGAGGAAGCGGTCGAGACGGGCGGCGACCGCGTCGAGCAACTGGCCAACAACTTCGCCGCCGCGGTTCTGATGCCCTCGGCGGTCGTGGCTCGGTTCGGCCGGTGGGGGAAAACGGACGCGGACTCCCTGGTCGCACGGCTGAACCGGGTCGCGTCGGCACTCAAGGTGACATCGTCGGCACTCAGGTGGCGGCTCGTAGCGCTTGGGGAGTTGCCGGCCACCACGGCGCGGCAGATTCCCGAGGCGTCGCTCAGGAACAACGGCGGGATGGCGGCGGACTCAGCCCCTCCGCCCCTGTTCTCGAAGCCCTTCGCCGAGGTTCTGGGATTGGCACTTGCGCAGGGTCGCGTGTCCGTGCGGCGGGCGGCCGGGCTGGTAGATGCGCCAGTGGAGGAACTGCCGGGGCTTTTGGCCGCGCACGGCCTCGAGCACAGTGTTGAGCTGTGAACGAAAGCGTCAGGCCGGGTGCGGTCGTTCTGGTGGACACGAACGTCATCATCGAAGCGCATCGGACCGGCACATGGGCGGCCCTCGCAGGCGCCTATGCCGTTGAGACAGTGGAGGCTGTGTGACGGAGACGCAGACCGGGTACCAGCGGCGAGCCCGGGAGCGTTGGATCGAGGTCGGGGTGTTGACGATGCCGGGGAAGGCGATGGTGCCCGCTTGCGTGTTGTCCAAGGATGCAGTCGAAGCCCCGGTCTGCGGCGGTAGCTGGGCCGGGAAGCGCGGACCTCAACGTGACGGAGAGCGTCGTTCAGGTCACTCGCCGACCATGGCAGCAGCCAGACGATCCAGGAGTCCGTCATCGGCCGGCATCAACCCCGAGGCCGGCAGACGCCGCAGCAGGTCGACCCAGCGGTGGTTCTGCGCCTGCGCCCGTTTCAGGTAGGGCACGGCCTCCTCCTCGCGCCCCTCGCCGGCCAGAGTCACACCCACCCAGAACGGGGCCTCCCGCCGGTGGCCTCGTCGGACACCAGTTCGGTGGCGGCGCGGTAGGCATCCATGGCGGCCTCCAGGTCCCCCGCGGTCACCAGCTCGTCCCCTTCGTTGAGCTTGTGGTAGGCGCGCGCCAGACGGACCAGGCGCCGCAGCTCTTCAACCGGCTCGGGATGATCGTCCACGCGCAGGTCGAAGACGCGGTCGACCCACGGCCGGCCGGTATCCTCGGCGGAGACCACGAGGATCGCCGCCGACTGGCGGCCTCGCAGGTCGCCCCCCTCGGCCTCGGCGACTTCCAGGGCCGCGAGCAGCCGCTCGGCCAGATCGCCCTCGGCGTTCTCGTAGGCCCTGGCCATGGCCGGCCAGACGCTGCCCCGGTCCATCAGGTTCGCCTGAACGCTGTACTGGGCTCCGGCGTGGTGGCCGGCGGCGGCGATGGCGCGCTCACCCGTGTGCACCGCGACGTTCCCTTCGGCATCGACCATGGCCACTTGCCGCACCGCGGCGTCGGCATCCCCGGCGAGCAGGGCGGTGAGCGCCTCCCGGGCCGTCTTGCCCATGGCCATCAGTTCGAGGCCGAGGGGACCGTAGGCCGGGTCGACGAGGGACTGGGTGGCCACGGCGCCGACGCCGGGACGGGCCCACGGAACGATGGGACCCACGGAGAACCAGTGGGACTGCACCGCCACCCCGAGTTGGCCGCTGACGGAGTCGCGGGCGACGATGGAGTAGGTAGCCACGGGCCGCCGCCAGTCCGGTGCGGCCGCCGCGGCCAGCTGTGCCGTGGTGAGAATCAGGATGATCGCGCCCATCGTTCCTCCTCGGGGGGGCATTTTCAGAAGATCTCCAGAACCGGCCGGCCTTCCCAGTCTTCGGCCAATGGCAGATCCAGGACGTGGGCGAGTGTCGGCGCCGTATCGATGATGCTCACCGGCTGCTCGATCTCGCCGGTCTTGCGGATCTTCGCTCCCGCCGCGATCCACGGGATCGTCAGGTCCTCGGGCATGTCGGTTCCGTGGCTCTGCCCGTGCCCGCCGTGGTCGCTCTGGAGGAGGATGAAGTAGCGGTCCAGGAGACCCGCTCTCTCCAGTTCCTCCAACAGGATCCCGATCGCCCGGTCCGCGGCGCCGATCTGCTCGATGTACTCGGCGGACATCCAGCCATGCCGGTGTCCCACGATGTCCACGATCCCCAGGTAGACGAAGCAGAAGTCCGGCTCCTCCGCCGCCAGGTGCTCCGCCGCGACGCGCCCCATCGTCAGGTCGCCCTCCGGCTCGTCGAGGTTGGCCCGGTAGTAGGAGAAGTCCAGGGAGCCCGGCCCCGCCAGGTCCCGGAGCTGCTCCCAGTTGTAGACGAAGGCCGTCTTGCGGCTCTCGGCGTGGGCGGCCTCGGCGATGCTCGGAACGGGCCGCACCATGGGCACCCACGTGTTGGTGGTGATGCCGTGCCGCGACGGCGTCACGCCGCGGAACATCGAGGTGTGGCACGGCAGGGTGGAGGAGGGGACGACGCTCTGCGCGTTGAGAGTGTAGGCCCCCCGTGCCATCAGGCTGTCGATGGCCGGCGTCTCCGCCTGCTCGATGCCGTCGGGGCGGCAGCCGTCGATGACGATGAGGATGGTGCCGCAACCACTGGGACTCTGCATGGGATGTCTCCTCCGCGTGTGATCCTGCAAGTAGAGCCAGGTTCCGAACTCGCTGCCAAACATAAGCTCTTCCGCGGTGCTTCCCGTGGGCCGCCGCGGTAGAGGTCGTCGAAGCGGTCGAGGATCTCGCGAGGGGTCGACTCGCCCGGAGCCGGGGCGGCGGGGATGGTCTTCATGCCGGGGTCGGTGCGGAAGCGCGGTTCCGGACCAATATACGGGACGGATGGATCAGGACCCCGACCTTACGGAAGGTAGCCGTCGAGGCGGTTATCTTTGCGGGGGCCACCGGGCGGGTGGTCCGGGTCGCGGATGGAGCCCCTCGTCAACAGGGAGTTGCAGTTGGAAAGCGCAGCCAGGCAGTCGAGCCGGCCGATCTGGGAAGCCGAAGTGCTCCAGTACCGCCGGACCTTCGTGTCAGCAGCCCTGGGCGGAGACGGCGCCGTCCGGACCTTCGCGCGCAACGAGCGGGGCCGGGACTTCGTCGTCGGCGACATCCACGGGATGTACTCCGCCCTCGAACGCTTCCTCGAGGAGCTCTCCTTCGACCCGGGCACGGACCGGCTGTTCTCGGTGGGTGACCTGATCGACCGCGGCCCCGAATCGGAGGCAGCGTTCCAATGGGTGACCGGGCGCGAATGGTTCCACGCCATCCGCGGCAACCATGACCAGTTCCTGCTGGACGCGGCGGCCGATCCGGCGGGGGAACGGGGGGAGGAGTGCAGCGTGTGGGACTACAACGGCGGAGGGTGGTGGAACGCGGTTCCGGCGTCGGCTCGGGGCGCTTACGTGGGGGCCTTCTCCAGGCTGCCCTTTGCCGCCGAGGTGGACTGCGAGATCGGGCCTGTCGGCATCGTCCACGCCGATGTCCCCGAGGACCGCACGTGGGAGGAGTTTCTCTCCGCCCTGCGGGACGGCAGCCGCGAGGACAGCTACCACGCCATCTGGTCCCGCCGCCGCATGGAGCGGTACGTCTACGGCGGCTCCGCTGAAGCGCCTGCCGTGGAAGGGCGGGTGGCGTGCGTCATCTGCGGCCACGCCCGCGGGCGCCGGGCGGAGAGGCTGGCCAATCTGTGGATGATCGACACCGGGGCGGCCTACACCCGGGCGATGCCGGGCTCCCGCTTCACCATCGCCCGGATCCACCCGGGGCCGGTGGAGCTGTTCGAGCATCCCACGTAACTGGATGGACCGCTTGACCCGGTCCCGGGAGGCCATCGAATGAGCAGGAAACCAGACTACAGAGGCACTGCCAAGGTGTTCTGGAGTGGTGGCAGCCAGGCCGTGCGCCTGCCCGCCCCATGCCGGTTCGAGACTTCCGAAGTCGAGATCGTCAAGGTGGGCGACGAGGTGACCCTGCGGCCGCTCCGCAAGAACTGGCGCGCCTGGTTCGATTCCGGCTCCCGCGGCTCCCTGTCCCCGCGGGACCAGCCCGACCCCGAGGAGCGGGACCGCATCCGATGATGCTCATGCGGGTCCGCGGTCAGCGGCGCCAGCCCTCGCCGGGCATGATGCGGCGCATGAACTGGTCGAAGAGGGGGACCGTGAAGGCGGTGTCGCCGTGGCCGGGGCTCCAGATCATGCCCTTCGAGATCAGTTGGGCCCTCGCCGGCCCGAGGGAGGTGACCTTGAGACCCAAGGCCCGCGCGATGTCCCCCGAGCGATGCGGGCCGGGCCCCAGCTCCGACATGGCCCTCAGGTACCTCTTTTCCGAGGTGGTCAGGCGGTCGAACCGCACCCGGAAGAAGCCCTCGTCCAGAGCGGCGACGACTACGTTCGAGGCGCGCTCGACGTCGGCGATCCCGATCGACGGGCCCGCCGCCACATCCCAGGAGTGCTTCCCCCACTCCTGAAGGAAGTACGGGTACCCGTGAGTCTCCTGAACGATGCGCTCCAGGGCGTCATCGTCGATGGTCACGCCTTCATCCTCGGCCGGCTTGACGATGGCCGTTCGGGCCGCCTCGGCTCCGAGCGGTCCGACCCGTGGAAAGTCGAACA
Organism: Candidatus Latescibacterota bacterium; assembly: GCA_964291625.2. Lineage (GTDB taxonomy): Bacteria > Latescibacterota > UBA2968 > UBA8231 > UBA8231 > UBA8231. Next base: position 4,288,513 of record OZ220089.1, read on the forward strand.
ACCTCTCGGCGTATGACTTCGCCCTTCCGGTGCGGGCCCGGAGCTGCGGCAGGCCGGCTCCGACCATGACGACGGGCAACCGCCGCTGGGCGGTCAGGTGCAGGGAGATGATCAGCGCCGCCAGCTCCTCCTCGTCGACGTACTGGAGCTCGTCGACGAACAGGGACAGCGCCGTCTCCGCCTCCCTGGCCGCAAGACCGGCGGCCTCCAGCAACGCCTGCAGATCCATCTCGAGGTCGCCATTGTCGGCCAGGCCCGGCTCCGGCTCGAGATCGAGCCCCACCTCGATGTCCTGGTACTTCACCTTGAGAGCGGCGGCGAAGCCCGCCAGGCCCCTGAGCGCCCTGAGAGCGAGACCCTTCGCCTTCTCGTTGTTGGACAACTGGAGCAGCGCCTGCCTCAACTGGGGAGCCAGCAGGGCGGGGAGAGAGCGATTATCCGGCGCCTCGACGGACAAGGTGCGGATACCGGCTGCCTGCGCGTCCACGCGCATGCTCTCGAGCAGCACGGTCTTGCCGACCCCCCTCAGGCCGACCATGAGAAGGCTCTTGGCCGGCCGGCCGAGTCTGATCCTGGCCAGCGCCACACGGACGCTCTGGCGCAGGTCGTCCCGGCCTGCCAGCTGGGGCGGAGGCGTGCCGGCCCCGGGAGCGTAGGGGTTCCTGATCGGATCCATGGCCGCCGATTATGGGGAGTTTAGGCGATTATGTCAATATTATGTCATAACCAAAATTTTGCTAACTTCCCCCAAACTACCGGCCACAGGGAGGTGCGCCGCGTCCCTGGAGTCCCCGGAGACCCGCCCCCGCAGGAACCGCCCCTGGTTGCGGAACGTCGGCTGGCCGGGCATATTGGCCGTGAACGGAGCCGAGATGAGAATCCCCCGAGCCATCGCGCTGGCAGTGCTCGTCGCGGCGCTGCCGGCCAGCAGCGTCGCCGCCGCGGCGGACTGCTCGCCGTGCGCGCTGGCGGTGGCGGCCCCCGGCTGCCACGCGCCCGCGGCGGCTGACTCCGAGCAGCTCCGGTCCGCCTGCTGCTGCGCCGCCCTGAGCTGCGCCGACGATTCCCGACCTTCCGCCGATCCCGCTCCAACCTGGCTGCCCTCCGGCCCCGGGACCTCCGCCACCCCTCCCGCGGGCCCGCCGGTCCAGGCCCTCCGCGCCGCGGACCACGAGCCTGTCGCACCAGGGCCCCCGCCCCGGGCCGCCAAGGTCCCCCTCTACGCGCTCCACGGCATCTACCTGATCTGATCCTTCTCCGCTCTCGCCGCGCCCGCGGGCACGGCGCAGAGCCGCATCGAGCGATGCGCTGGCCGGGCCGGCCCCTCAGGGCCAGGCCGCGTGGCCGCGCATGTTGCGTACCGGTCCGACGCCGGAAACAGGAGAAGGAGAATGCACCGGAGAGCTATCTGCGCCGCGGTCGTGGCCCTGGCCGCCGCGGCGCCCGCGGAACCCCCTGAGCTGGACCTCGACCTCCTGATCGAGGAGGCCCTCACCTCGAACCTGTCGCTGCAGGTGCTGAAGCACGGCTCTGCCGCCGCCCGGTCGGCGGTCCCGGCGGCCGGGGCCCTGCCCGACCCGGGGCTGAAGGTCGAGCTGAGCAACGTCCCCTTCCGCCCCCTCGACATCGACGGCTCGCCCATGAGCGGCCGCCAGCTCATGCTCTCCCAGAAGCTGCCCTACCCGGGGAAGCGGGCGGCCCGGGAGCGCGCCGCCTCCCACGCGGCGGCCGCCGCCGAGGCCGCCCGCCAGGAGCGCGAGGCGACCGTCGTCAACCTGGTGAAGCAGGCCTGGTTCGACCTGGATCTCCTCGACCGCTCGATCGCCATCACCGGGAGGAACCGGGACCTGCTGCGGGACTTCGTGCGCATCGCCCGGACGAAGTACTCCGTGGGGCGGGTGCCGCAGCAGGATGTGCTCAAGGCCCAGGTGTCCCTGTCGAGCCTGCGCCGGCGCCTGCTGCACATGGAGGGGGAGCGGCGGCGGACGGCGGCGCGGCTCAACACCCTGCTGGACCGGGATCCCCGCGAGCCGGTGGGCCGCATCCCGGCCCGGGAGCAGACGCCCCTGGAGTTCGAGGCGGTCCGGCTGCTGGAGCTGGCCCTGGACGGGCGGCCCCTGCTCGAGGGCCTGCGCCTGGGCCGGGAGCGCTGGCGCGCCGCCGAGGAGCTGGCCGTCCTCGACCGGCGGCCCGACTTCCAGGTGAACGCCGGCTGGCGCCAGCGCGGCTTCGAGGACGATCCCGTCTCGGGCAGCGACTTCTTCTCCGTGGGGGTGATGATGACCCTGCCCGTCTACAAGGGGCGCAAGCAGGATTCCCGGATCGCCGAGGCGAGGGCGCGGGTCCGGGAGGCCGAGGCCCGCATCGAGGCCGAGATCCGCGAGCTGGCGCTGCGGATCGAGGAGCTCCACGTCGACGCCGAGACCCACCTGCGGGAGATGGCCCTCTTCCGGGACGTCATCATCCCCCAGGCCGACCAGTCCCTGGCCGCGGCGGTCGCCGGCTACCAGGTGGACGAGGTCGACTTCCTCACCCTCCTCGACAACCAGATGACCCTGCTGGAGTTCGAGATCGACTACCATCGCCACCTGTCGCAGTACGAGAAGAGCCTGGCCCACCTCGAGTCCGTCGTCGGCCGGCGGCTCTTCTGAGCGCGGAGGAAAGACCATGTGGAAATACGCGATCGCCGTGATCCTGTCCCTGGCCGCCGGCACCGCCTTCGGCCTCTGGCTGGGCGGCGCCGGCGCGGGGGCGGGAGCGATGCACGCCCACCAGGAAGAGGCCGACGTCCACCGCTGCCCCATGCACCCCACCGTCGTCTCCGAGGGGCCGGGAAGCTGCCCGGTCTGCGGCATGGACCTGGTGGCCGACGAGCCGGCGCCGAGCAGCGCCTCCGGCGGGGAGCGCGCCGTCGCCTACTGGCGGGCGCCGATGGACCCGTCGTACACCTCCCACGAGCCGGGCCAATCGCCCATGGGCATGGACCTGGTGCCGGTCTACGAGGACGAGCTGCAGGCCGAGGGCACGGTGACGATCGACCCGGCGACGGTGCAGAACATCGGCGTCAGGACGGCGCCGGTGGAGCGCCGGCCCCTGCACCGCACGGTGCGCACCGTGGGCCGCGTCGACTACGACGAGACGCGCATGACCGACGTCAACACCAAGATCGCCGGCTGGGTGGAGCAGCTCTTCGTCGACTACACGGGTCAGATGGTGGAGAAGGGGGAGCCCCTGCTGCAGATCTTCAGCCCGGAGCTGGTGGCCGCCCAGGAGGAGTACCTCACCGCCGTCGACTACAGCGAGCGCCTGATGGCCGGCGGCGGGGGCGAGGTCGTGACCGGGGCCCGGGACCTGCTGTCGGCGGCGCTGCAGCGGCTGCGCTACTGGGACATCAGCGACCGCCAGATCGAGGAGCTGCGGCAGACGGGGGAGGCGCGGCGCACCATGACCGTGCACTCGCCCCAGCAGGGCACGGTGGTCCACAAGGCGGTCCTCGACGGCCAGCACATCGGCCCGGGGCAGCACCTCTACCGCATCGCCGAGCTGTCGCGGGTGTGGGTCTACGCCGACGTCTACGAGTACGAGCTGCCGTGGGTGCGGGAAGGGCAGGAGGCCGAGGTCGAGCTCTCCTACCTGCCGGGCCGGACCTTCACCGGCAAGGTCACCTACGTCTATCCCTTCCTCGAGCCGGAGACGCGGACCGTCAAGGTGCGCATGAGCTTCGCCAACCCCGAGCTGGAGCTGAAGCCGGAGATGTACGCCAACGTCACCATCCGCTCGCCCCTGCCGGCCGACAGCGTCCTCACGGTCCCGGTGCAGGCGGTGATCCACTCCGGTCCGCGCCGACTGGCCGTGATCAGCCTCGGCGAGGGCCGCTTCCAGCCCCGGGAGATCCGCGTCGGCGCCGAGGCGGAGGGCTTCTACGAGGTCCTGGAGGGCCTGCGTGAAGGGGAGCGGATCGTCACCTCGGCCCAGTTCCTCATCGACTCGGAGAGCAACCTGAAGGCGGCGGTCAGCTCCCTGGGGGAGGGGACGTGATGATCGGGCGCATCATCGAGGCCTGCGTCAACAACAAGCTGCTCACGGTGCTGGTGACCCTGCTGGCCGCCGGCGCCGGCTTCCTCGCCATGTCCGACACCCCCCTCGACGCCATCCCCGACCTGTCGGACGTGCAGGTGATCGTCCTTACCGAGTACCCGGGGCAGGCGCCCCAGGTGGTGGAGGACCAGGTGACCTTCCCCCTGAGCACGGCGATGCTGGCCGTGCCCTACGCCAAGGCGGTGCGGGGGTACTCCTTCTTCGGCCTCTCCTTCGTCTACGTCATCTTCGAGGACGGCACCGACATGTACTGGGCGAGGAGCCGCGTCCTCGAGTACCTCAGCTTCGCCGGCGACCGCCTCCCCGAGGGGGTGCAGCCGCGGCTCGGTCCCGACGCCACCGGCGTCGGCTGGGTCTACGAGTACGCCCTCGTCGACACCAGCGGCCGCCGCGACCTCGCCGAGCTGCGCTCGATCCAGGACTGGTACCTGCGCTACGAGCTGACCAGCGTGCCCGGCGTCGCCGAGGTGGCCAGCATCGGCGGCTTCGTCAAGCAGTACCAGGTGACGGTCGACCCCAACAAGCTGCTGGCCTACGGGGTCTCGCTGCAGCAGGTGAAACGCGCCATCCAGCGCAGCAACAACGACGTCGGCGGCCGCCTCATCGAGCTGGCCGAGACCGAGTTCATGGTGCGCGGCCTCGGCTACATCCGTTCCGTCGAGGACATCCGCGAGGTGCCCGTGAGCGCCGGCCGCTCCGGCACCCCGGTGCGGGTGCGGGACATCGCCACCGTGCAGGTGGGGCCCGAGCTGCGCCGCGGCCTGGCGGAGTGGAACGGCGAGGGGGAGGTGGCCGGCGGCATCGTGGTCATGCGCTACGGCGAGAACGCCCTGGCCGTGATCGACGCCGTCAAGGCGAGGCTCGCCGAGCTGCAGGACGGCCTGCCGGAAGGGGTGGTGGTGGAGACCGCCTACGACCGCTCCGGCCTCATCCGCCGCGCCGTGGGCCACCTGCGCGAGAAGCTGGTGGAGGAGTGCCTGGTGGTGGCCGCCGTCTGCGGGCTCTTCCTGCTCCACTTCCGCAGCGCCTTCGCCGCCGTCTTCACCCTGCCCCTGGGCATCCTCGTCGCCTTCATCGTCATGTGGGGCCAGGGGATCAACGCCAACATCATGTCCCTCGGGGGGATCGCCATCGCCGTGGGGGCCATGGTCGACGCCGGTATCGTGCAGATCGAGAACGCCCACCGCCACCTGGCGCGGGACCGGGGCCGCAAGGACCACTGGGCGATCATCGCCGCCGCCTCCAAGGAGGTGGGGCCGGCCCTGTTCTTCTCCCTCCTCATCGTCACCCTCTCCTTCCTGCCCGTCTTCACCCTGGAGGCCCAGGAAGGGCGGCTCTTCAAGCCCCTGGCCTACACCAAGACCTACGCCATGGCCGCCGCGGCCCTGCTGTCGATCACGGTGGTGCCCGTGCTCATCGGCTTCTGCCTGAAGGGGCGGGTCGTCGACGCCGACCGCAATCCGCTCAACCGGGTTCTGACGCGGGGCTACGGGCCGGTCCTGGACTGGCTGCTGCGCCACAAGGCCGCCACCCTGGCCGCCGCCGCGGCGGTGATGTTCGTGTCGGTGTTTCCCTTCCGCAGCGTGGTGGTGGAGCGCTTCGCCGAGCGGCCCGGCAGCCTGGCGCACACGGCGCTGTCCCGCCTGCAGGGGCTCTTTCCCCTGGAGCAGATCGGCTCGGAGTTCATGCCGCCCCTGTACGAGGGGGACCTGCTCTACATGCCGACCACCCTGCCCGGGGTCTCGGTGACCAAGGCGCGGGAGCTGCTGCAGCAGACCGACCGCATCATCCGCACCTTCCCGGAGGTGGAGAACGTCTTCGGCAAGATCGGCCGCGCCGAGACCGCCACCGACCCGGCGCCCCTGTCGATGATCGAGACCACCATCACCCTGAAGCCGCAGGACCAGTGGCGGCCGGGCATGACCCCGCAGAAACTGGTGGAGGAGCTGGACCGGGCGGTGCGCTTCCCGGGGCTGACCAACGCCTGGACGATGCCGATCAAGACGCGCATCGACATGCTCTCCACCGGCATCAAGACCCCCGTGGGCATCAAGGTAGCCGGCGACGATCTCGAGACGCTGGAGGAGGTGGGCCGGCGGATCGAGCAGGTGGTGCGGGAGATCCCGGGCACGGCCAGCGTCTACGCCGAGCGGGTCGCCGGCGGCAACTACGTCGACTTCGAGATCGACCGCGAGGAGGCCGGGCGCTACGGCCTGACGGTGGGGGACGTGCAGGAGGTGATCCTGTCGGCCATGGGCGGCATGAACATCACCCACACCGTGGAGGGCCGCGAGCGCTACCCGGTGAACCTGCGCTACGGGCGGGAGCTGCGCGACAACCTGCCCGCCCTGAGGCGGGTCCTGGTGGCCACGTCCACGGGGGCCCAGATCCCCATCGGGCAGGTCGCCGACCTGCGCATCCGCAAGGGGCCGCCCGGCATCAAGAGCGAGAACGCCCGCCTCAACGCCTGGGTCTACGTCGACATCCGCGACGTCGACGTGGGCACCTACGTCGAGCGCGCCCGCCAGATCGTGGCCGAACGGATCGACCTGCCCCAGGGATACAGCCTGATCTGGAGCGGCCAGTACGAGTACATGGAGAGGGCCAAGGAGCGGCTGAGCCTCGTCGTGCCGGTCACCCTGGCCATCATCTTCCTGCTCCTCTTCCTCCACTTCCGCAGCGTCGTGGAGAGCCTCATCGTCATGCTCACCCTGCCCTTCGCCCTGGTGGGCGGGATCTGGCTCATCTACATCCTGGACTACAACATGAGCGTCGCCGTGGGCGTGGGTTTCATCGCCCTCGCCGGGGTCAGCGCCGAGCTCGGGGTGGTGATGCTCACCTACCTCGACCAGGCCCTGGAGGCCCGCCGCACCGAAGGCCGGCTCGAGGACCGGGCCGATCTCGCCGCCGCCATCGTCGAGGGGGCGTCCCGGCGCGTGCGCCCGATCTTCATGACCGTGGGTTCGACGGTGGGCGGTCTGCTGCCGATCATGTGGGCCACGGGCGCCGGGTCGCAGGTGATGAAGCGGATCGCCGCGCCCATGGTGGGCGGGCTGGCGACGGCTACACTTCTGGCGCTGCTGGTGTTGCCGGCCGTATATGCGCTGTGGCGTGGTTTCCAGATGCGCGGCGGCACGGAACCGACAACGGATGCACACACCCCCGAGGAAGGAGTGACAGCAGCATGAAACGCCTGAAGACCCGAGGGAAAGCCGTCATCGCCGTTGCGGCGGTCGCTGCGGTCCTGGCCGTCGGCGGCTATTTCCTGCAGGGAGAGAGCCAGCCGCCTCCCCTGCCCGCGGACGGACTCGCCCTCTACCAGACCTTGCTGAGGGAGATCCCGGAGGTTGTGAGCCAGGTGCCGTGCGCCTGCTGCAACCAGAGTCTCTCCTGGTGCTACGAGGGAGGGTGTCCCCCCACCTGACGGCAGTGCAACGAAGAGGGCCGTGACGCCTTCAAGTGGCACCACGAGGGAAAGGACATCGAGGAGATCAAGGAGCTGATCCTGGCGAAGTACTTCCATTGAGGGAGGCCTGACCGCCGATGACCATCAGCGCAGAGAAGCAGGCCGCTCCGGCCGGCGACCCCACGACCATCTCCCTGAGCATCGGCGGCATGACCTGCGCCGCCTGCGTCGGCCACGTCGAGGCAGCGCTGCGCGGCGTCGAGGGAGTGGAATCCGCGGCCGTGAACCTGGCCACCGAGCGGGCCACCGTCCGCTGCAGGACGGACCTGGCCGGCATCGAGGACCTGAGATCCGCCGTCGAGGACGAGGGGTACTCCGTGCTGGAGGTGGGTACGGGCGCGGACGCTTCGGGGCACCGGGGAGAGGCCGCCGGGATTCGCGGAGAGATGGCTCTCAGCCTCGCGGTTGCGGCGGTCGTCATGCTGCTGCCCAAGGTGCCGTCCCTGCTCGCCGTCCTGCCCGTCCGCCTCGACATCCTGCTGCTCCTCCTCGCGACGCCCGTGCAGTTCTGGGCCGGCAGAGGGTTCTACGCCGGGGCGTGGAAGGCCCTCCGCCGAGGCACGAGCAACATGAACACGCTCATCGCGGTCGGTACGACCGTGGCCTACGCGTACAGCGCCGCGGTCACCCTCTTCCCCCATGCTTCGGCGTTCGCCCACTACGAAGCGGCGACCTTCTTCGAGACCTCGACCGCGATCATCGGGCTCGTGCTTCTCGGCCGCTACCTGGAAGCTCGGGCCAAGGGCCGGGCCTCCGAAGCGATCAAGGCCCTCCTGACCCTGCGCCCGGAGCGGGCCACGGTCATTCGCGGCGGCAGGGAAGTGGAGGTCCCGATCGAGGATGTCGGGGTCGGCGAGCAGGTCCGGGTTCTCCCCGGGGAGCGCATCCCGGTGGACGGCAAAGTGGCGGCCGGCGAGTCCTGGGTCGACGAGTCCCTGCTGACGGGCGAGAGCATGCCGGTGCGGAAGGGGGAGCAGGACGAGGTGTACGGAGCGACGATCAACACCACGGGGAGTCTGACCCTCGAAGCAGTGGGCGTCGGCGCCGACACCCTGTTGGCGCGCATCGTCCGGCTGGTGGAGGAAGCACAAGGATCGAGGGCGCCCGTGCAGAGACTGGCGGATGTCGTATCGAGCTGGTTCGTGCCCGCCGTCATCGCCGTGGCAGCGGTCGTCTTCCTCCTCTGGCTGTCCGTCGGGCCTTCGCCGTCCCATGTCTATGCGATGGTGGCGGCCGTCGCCGTGCTGATCATCGCCTGCCCCTGTGCCATGGGCCTGGCCACGCCGACGGCGATCATGGTGGGCACGGGCCGGGCCGCGGAGTCGGGGGTGCTGATTCGCAGCGCCGAGGCCCTGGAGCGGGCCCATGAGACCGAGGTCGTGGTGCTGGACAAGACGGGCACGCTGACCACGGGCGTTCCGAAGGTGACGGACATCGTCGCGAGCGGCCTCACGGAGGACGAGCTCCTGACCCTGGCGGGCCGGCTCGAGCGCGCCTCCGAGCATCCCGTGGGGAGGGCGATCGTCGCGGCGGCGCAGGAGCGGGGTCTTCCCGTGGAAGCCCCGGTGCACACATCCAGGGCCGTGCCCGGGATGGGCATCGTGGGTGAAGTCGACGGCCGCCGCGTCGCCGTAGGAAGCCTCCGGCTCGGCGAGGAGGCCGGGTTCACCAGGAACAGCCTCGCGGAGACCGGCCAGGAGCTGGCACGCGCAGCGAAGACGGTCTCCTACGTGGCCGTCGACGGCGAGGTCATGGGCGTGATCGCCGTCGCCGATACGGTCAAGGAGGGGATCGAGGAGGCCCTGGACTCGCTGAGGGGTCAGGGCGTCGAGGTGCTCATGCTGACCGGAGACAGTCGGCGGACGGCCGAGGCGGTGGCCCGCTCTCTCGGCATGGAGAAGGTCATCGCCGAGGTGCTGCCGGCGGACAAGGCCGACCACGTTGCGGCCCTGCAACAGGACGGGACGGTGGTGGCCATGGTCGGAGACGGCATGAACGATGCGCCGGCCCTGGCGCGGGCGGACGTGGGCATCGCCGTGGCCACGGGAACCGACATCGCCATGGAGGCGGCCGACATAACCCTCATCCACGGGGACATCATGGGCGTGGCCCGCGCGATCTCCGTCAGCAGGGAGACGATGAGAACCATCCGGCAGAACCTGTTCTGGGCGTTCGCCTACAACGTCGCGCTGATTCCCGTGGCGGCAGGGGTCCTGTATCCGGTGTTCGCCGCCCAGGGAGTGCCGGAGGCGCTTCGCCCGGTACTCGGGGAGTTCGGATTCCTCAACCCCATACTGGCGGCGGGAGCGATGGCCGTGAGCTCCGTCAGCGTGATCGCGAACTCACTGAGACTGAAGCGGATCAGGCTCTGACCCATGACCCGGATCGAAGCGAACGTCCCCTTTGTCGAGCCGCCCGAATGGGCCCTGCTCGAGCGCAGCCTCATGGACCTGATGGACGACGCCGTCGCCCCGGTGATGGAGCGCTACGTCCACGCCGACGGCTCGGTCATGTGGCCCACGCGGGAGGACTTCACCGGCATCGACGGTCTGGACGACGCCTACGAGAGCTTCCACAACTGGCCCCTCTTCTACCTGATGGGAGGAGGGGACCACCTGCTCGATCACTCCCACCTCGCCTGGGAGGGGATCACCCGCCAGTTCAGCCGCTACGACACCGGCCACGGACACCCGATGGTGGTCAAGGAGTACGAGCAGGGGTACGACTGGATGCACCAGGGGGAGGGGTACGCCTTCTTCTACAACCTTTGCCTCGCCGATCCGGGAAACGAGCGCAACGCCGAGAGGGCGAAACGTTACGCCGGGTTCTACCTCAACGAGGACCCGGAGGCGCTCAACTACGATCCGGAAAAGAGGCTCATCAAGTGCGCCCACAACGGATCGATGGGCCCGGCCTTCCGCAACTTCGACAGGCACTACACCGTCTACCGCTATGACCAGTGGAAGCCCTGGCCCCTGCCCTTCCACGACCTGCCCGGCATCGACTCGGTCGAGGATCTCCGGAAGCCGGGCATGGAGGAGCTGATGGGGCGCACCCTCGTCGAGCGCATGGGCCGCGGCGACGTGGCCACCAACCTCGGCGCCACCACCCTCGTCACCAACACGTACCTGTTCGGGGGCGAGGCGAAGTACCGCGACTGGGTGGTGGAGTACACGGAAAGCTGGATGGAGCGCACCCGACAGAACGGCGGCGTCATCCCCGACAACGTCGGCCTCTCGGGGAAGGTCGGGGAGTACATCGACGGCAAGTGGTGGGGCGGCTACTACGGCTGGACCTGGCCCCACGGCTGGCACCTGATGGCCGACGCGGTGACCGCCGCCGCCGAGAACGCGGCCCTCATGTGCCGCGACCCCGGGTACATGGAGTTCCCGCGCTCGCAGATCGACCTGCTCATGGAGCAGGGGGAGAGGCGCGGCTCCACCCTGTACGCGCCCCATCACTACCACGACAAGGGATGGGACGGGTACGCGCCCATGCACCCGGCGCCGATGACCCACATCTGGCAGATGACGATGGGCGGCGCCGACGCGGACCGGCTCGTGCAGCAGCGCAACCACGAGTCCGAGGACTGGCGGCGGGTCCGCTCCCACGGCTCCAAGCACGGCGCCGGCCACGAGGCCGCCTGGTTCGCCTGGCTGCGGGGGGAGTATCCCGGGTTCCCCCTCGACATCCTGCGCCACAACCACGCCCAGGTGCACCAGCGGCTGGCCTTCATGGGCGACGACCGCCAGGACCCGGCCACCTACGGCGACTGGTACCTCCAGGTGCGCAACCCCGTCACCGTGGAGGCGCTGCTGCAGCTGACCATGGGAGGGCCGCTATACCTCTACAACGGCGGCCTGCAGATGGCGCGGCTGCGCTACTTCGATTGCCAGCGCCGCCGCCCCGGACTGCCGCGCGACGTCGCCGCTTTGGTGGAGGTCCTGGAGGACGATCGTGTGGTGGTGCAGCTGGTGAACCTGAGCGCCACCGAGCCGCGGGAGATGGTCGTGCAGGCCGGGGTCTTCGGGGAGCACCGCTTCACCAGTGCTTCCTGGCAGCAACGACGCCCTCTGAGCGCCGAGGAGGCCGCCGCCGGCCAGACGCACGAGGAGCAGTTCCGGGGGGTGGTCCAGGGGCAGCTGGAGGAGCGGAGGGAGGAGGTGAACGGACGGTGGTTCACGGTGGGGCTGGCGCCGGGGGCGGGGATCCGGCTGGATTTGGGGATGGAGCGGTTCGCCAACGGGCCGTCGTACTCGCTGCCTTGGTAGCGGTGATGGGGCGGAGGATCTCATGAAAGAGATACACTTGCTCAGATTGCTGACTGGGCCGGAGTCGGGGACAAGAGAACTGCTCGAAACAAGAGTGCCGGGTATCCCCCTATCTCCAGTATGTCGCAACGGGACGTTGACGATACAGCGAACGGCGGCCCTGGGATCGAGCTTGGCTGTAGATCTTTGCGAAGCTACGGTGGATCCGGTCCGGCCGTCTTGCTCGATCTCTACGTGGTGGGCCGCCTGCTTCGATTCTCGCGCAATTCTTCAGGGGGTAGGTGCCTGCCTCTCACTTTCCCCTTCCCATTGGCGGCAAAATCCTATTCCTCGCTGATCCCGTTCTCTTGGAGAAGGTCCACTACATCTCTTCTGCCCATTTCTTTGGCCAAACTCAAGGGTGTCTTGCCACTATTCGTCTGAGCGCTAATATCGGCCCCTCTATCCACAAGAAGGCGCACCACATCTATCTCCCTCCCCATGGTGGCTGCGTGTAAGGCCGTCTCGCCGTGCCCGTCTTGGATGTGGATGTCGGCCCCACTGTCCACCAGGAACCGCACCGTCTCTACATCACCCCCAGTGGAGGACGAACCTGCGGCTATCATCAAGGGTGTCCGGCCGCGCTTCGTCTGAGCGTGGATATCAGCCCCCCGCTCTACCAGAAAACGAACGACCCCTACTCCCCGGGCCCAGTGCAAAGCCGTCTTTCCGTCGGTATCTTGGGCATTGACATCAGCTCCTTTGTCCACCAAGAAATGCGCCATTTCCACATAGCTCCGAGCAGCGGCTTGCATCAAGGGCGTCCTGCCGCTCTTCGTCTGAGCATGGATGTCGGCCCCTCGGTCCACGAAGAAACTCGCCATCTCCAAACGGTTCCACTCCACGGCCTTGATCAGGACTGAAAGACTCCGAGCCTGGGCATCCGCGCCGTTTTCCACCAAGAATCGCACCATCTCCATATCACCCCGAGCGACAGCCCCCGTCAAGGCCGTCTCGCCGTGTCTGTCCAGGACGAGGACGTCGGCGCCATGGCCCACCAAGAGACGCACAATCCTTATATCGTCCGGGTCGGCGCCTTCCAATTTTTCCAACTCGGCGGCCAAGTGCAAGGCCGTCCTGCCGTGCCTGTCCTGGGCGTTGATATCGACCCCGCTATCCACCAGAAACCGTACGATCTCTACATCTCCATTCTGGGCAGCCAACATTAGAGCCGTCCCACGATTGGATCGGGCGTTGACATCAGCACCGTGGGTCACCAAGAAGCGTACCATCTCTGCATCATTCTCAGCAACAGCTCCCATCAAGACCGTCCAGCCGTCGTCTGCCTGGGCGGTGATGTCAGCGCCGTTGTCCATCAGAAACTGCACCATTTTCAAATCGCCGCTCATAGCAGCCCAGTGCAAGGCCGTATTACCGTCCTTGGTTTGGGCCTGTCCACCGGCTTCTGCCACCCAGCGTCCCACCAGGAAACGCACCACCTCCAAATGCCCAACTCCTACCTCGGGAACTCCTGTGGCAGCCGAGTGCAGGGCCGTTCTGCCGGCGTCATCCTGGGCGTCTATGTCGGCTCCGTTATCCACCAAGAAGCGTACAGTTTCTAGAGAGCCCTCCGAGGCGGCCGACATCAGAGCGGTCAAGCCCCAATCAGTTTGGGCGTTGATGTCAGCGCCGTTGCCCACCAGGAAGCGCACTACTTCTACTTTATCATCATCGACCAGGAAACCGCCGGCAGCAGACATCAGGGCTGTAAGACCGTCGTCAGTTCGAGTGTGGATATCGGCGCCGTTGTTTACCAGGAATTGCACTATCTCATAGCTTCGTCCGGCGGCCCGGTCCAATGCCGTACTTCCTCTATCGTCTTGAGCGTTGATATCGGCACCAATTTCCACCAAGAAGCGCACTGTCTCTAAACGTGCAAATCTGGCACCGGACATCAAAGCCGTGTTGCCACGGTCATTTCGGGCGTTCTTGTTGGCACCGTTGTCCACTAGAAACTGCACAATCTCCAAATGGCCAGCCGCGGCGGCCGACATCAGGGCCGTCGTACCGTTTCCAGTTGGGGCGTGGATTGCCATTCCTGCATCCCTGAATAGCTGTACAGCGAACAGGTCCCCCTGCCTCACGCCGTCAAAGAAGGAAGACTGTGTAGTCTGAATCCCCCGCTCACTCAGCTCTCTGCGAGCCTGCTCAGGGGTTCGGGGGTGGTAGGAGTCGCCAGGTGGATCCGGCATGTACGCCTTACCTCCGCTGTCCTCACCAGCCACGGCACTCCCTAGCCACAGGCCGATTAGGCCGATCACACCTGCCCCACTCTCCCAGCTCTTCATACCGCCTCCTCCTTAATCCATACTTCGATGAGCCGACCCCGCCTCCCCTACCCCAGCTCCGTCAGATCGAACGGGTTCGACCAGGCCTTCTCCCCCTCCGGCCCCATGACCTCGAAGCGCACCCAGCGGGCCTTGGGCCGCAGGGTGAAGACGGCCTCCTCGAAGGTGTCGCCGTGCTCGTGGTATTCCTTGCCGATCTGGTCGTGGACGGCGGTCACCCGGCGGGCCTCGGAGGAGCGCACCCGGGCCTCGACCTCGTCGCCGTCGGCGCGCAGCTCGATGCCGTGGATCGCCGGGCCGGTGGAGGCGTACGAGGCGCCGCTGGCCAGGGCCTGGAGCACGGCGGCCGGGGTGCGCTCCCGAACGCGGGCCATGGTCCATCCCAGGTAGGTGTCGTGGCGGGCCTCCTGGGCCTGGTGGGAGTCGTCGTTGCCGAGGCACGGATAGAGGCGGTTCTCCAGGGCCATCCAGTCGTCCCAGTGGGGACCGGACTCGCCGCGGCCGTGGCGTCGGCAGGTGCTGTTGAAGACCTCGATGCCGGCGAACCCGCTCAGGGGCAGGGTGTCGCGCAGGATGTTCACCGAGCTCCAGTAGGGATGGGCGAGCCAGACCTGGCCGCCCTGCTCGTTGCAGGTGTCGATCACGTGCTGGGGCGGCATAGCCCTCGCGTCCATGTCCTCGTGGATGTTCAGGCAGACGAAGTGGTGGGTCTGGCCGCCGAAGGGGTTGGCCGGGTGCAGCTCGGCCCCCTGGATGAGGATGAAGTCATCGGGCGCGTCGACCGAGTCGGTGCGGGTGATGTTGTTGTGGTCGGAGAGGCAGAGGAAGTCGTAGCCCTCCTCCACGTACCCGTCGAGGCGCTCCTGGGGCCCGACGCGGCCGTCGGAGTTGGTGGTGTGGCTGTGGAGGTTTCCCTTCACCCAGATGTAGCCGTCGTCGTCGGACAGGGTGAAGGGGCTGACCAGCGGGCTCGGTGAGTCGACCATCGGAATCTCTCCAGAGGTTGGGGCGTCGTGGATGGAGCAAAGGTCCTTGACGATAGCCCGCCCCCGGGGCCTGCTCAAACGGCCGGGGTCTCCTGTCCGCCGCAGATCGCCCGGCGTAGGTTCTCCGGCGAGCCAACCCGTGCCCGGACCCCTTCCCGACATCCTTCCTCTCGAGCCCCATCTGCGCCCCATGGTCTGGGGTGGCCGCCGCCTCGGCGAGCGCTTCGGCAAGGACCTGCCCCCGGACACTCCGGTGGGGGAGTCCTTCGAGGTCTCGGCCCTGCCCGGCGCCGAGTGCGTCGTGCGCTCGGGGCCGCTGTCCGGGCGGGGTCTCGGCGATCTGGCGGAGGAGTTCGGGGAGGCCCTCGTGGGCCCACGGGTGCGCGAGCGCCACGGCGCCGGCTTCCCGCTGCTGATCAAGCTCATCGACGCCGGCGACGACCTGTCGGTCCAGGTCCACCCCGGCGACGGGTACGCCCGGCGCAAGGGGCTGGGCCCCCGGGGCAAGACCGAGGCCTGGTACGTCCTGGCCCCCGGGGGGATCGCCCTCGGGCTGCGCGAGGGCGTCGACCGGTACCGCCTGGAGAAGGCCCTGGCCGACGGCTGTCCGGAGGAGGCCGTCCGCTATCGCCGGGTGCAGGCCGCCGACGTGGTCCTGCTGCCGGCCGGGACCGTCCACGCCCTCGGTGGCGGGACGATGGTCTACGAGGTGCAGCAGGCCAGCGACCTCACCTTCCGCCTCTACGACTACGGCCGCCCGGGGCTCGACGGCCGCCCCCGGGAGTTGCACCTGGAGCAGGCGATGGAGGTGATCGACTTCGAGGCGCCCGCCCCCGAGCCGCGGCCGGCGCCACCGCCCGGCCCGGAGGGCGAGGTCCTGGTGGACTCCTGCGCCTTCCGGCTGACCCTGTTCGGCGAGGGGGAGCGTCTCCTGGGCTCGGAGGTGTTCGCCGCCGTCACCGTCGTCGCCGGCGAGGCGCGTCTCGGCGACGTGCCCCTGGCGGCGGGAGACTCGGCCCTGGTGCCGGCGGACCACCGGGTCCCGCTACGGCCGGCGGGACCCTCTCTGCGGTGCCTGGTTGCGGAGCCGGCATGCTGAAGGTGGTCATCCGCGCCGGCGGGATCGGCACGCGCCTGTGGCCCCTCAGCCGCAAGGACCGGCCGAAGCAGTTCCAGGCCCTCGCCGGCCGGGGGACGATGCTGCAGGACACCCTCTCCCGCATCGCTCCCGTGGTCGGCCCGGAGGACGTCTGGGTCTCCACCGGCCCGGGGATGGCGGGGCTGGTGCGGGAGCAGCTGCCCGTCCTGCCCGAGGACCACCTGATCGTCGAGCCCGCCCTGCGCAACACGGGGCCGGCCGTGGCCCTGGAGTGCGCCCTGCTGGAGGCGCGCTGGCCGGGGTGCACGGTGGCCAGCCTCGGCTCCGACCACTACGTCGGCCGGCCGGACGACTTCCGGCGCCTGCTGGCGGCGGCGGCGCAGGCCGCCGAGGACCACCCGGAGTATCTCTACCTCCTCGGCGTGGGGCCCACGCGGCCGGAGACCGGGTTCGGGTACGTCGGCAAGGGGGAGGAGCTGTGCCGGGTGGGGCAGGAGACGGTCTGGCAGGTGACCGAGTTCACCGAGAAGCCCGACCTGGAGCGCGCCCGTGAGTACACGGAGAGCGGCCGCTACCTGTGGAACACCAACATGTTCGTGTGGAAGGCGCGCACCGTCCTCGACCTGTTCGCGCGCCACGCCCCGGAGATCTACGGGCGCCTGCTGCTGATCGGGGAGGCCGCCGCCTCGGTGGGCTGGCAGGCCGCGGTGGAGCGCGAGTACCCGGCCATGCCGTCGATCGCCGTGGACCACGCCATCATCGAGCCGGCGGCGCACGTGGCGGCCCTGGAGGGAGACCTGGGCTGGGGGGACGTGGGCAGCTGGGCGGCCCTGGCCGACGTGATCGAGGCCGACGAGGAGGGCAACCTGCTCAGCGGCCGGGTGGTCGCCGTCGACGGGCGCAACCTCATCGTCCGCGGGCCGGCGGAGAAGCTGATCGCCCTGGTGGGGGTGGAGGACCTCGTCGTCGTCGACACCGGGGACGCCCTGCTCGTCTGCCGGCGGGACCAGGCCCAGCGGGTACGGGAGATCGTCGACCGCCTCGGAGGCGACCCGGACCTGGAGCGCTACCTGTAGGCCGAAGCGGTCAGCCGCCGGCCGCCGCCGGGGCGGCGCGGCCGGCCTTCTCGTGGATCATGCGGCAGATGCGCGTCAGCCCCTCGCGGATGTTCTCCTCCGGCGAGGCGATGGAGATGCGCACGTGGTCGGCGCAGACCCGGCCGAAGGTGTCGCCCGGGGCGACGGCCACCTTGTGGCGCTCGATCAGCTCCAGGCAGAAGTCCCGCGAGGCCATGCCCGAGTCGGAGATGTCGACGAGCAGGTAGAAGGCGCCGCCCGGGGTGTAGCGGTAGAGGCCGTGGTCGCGCAGCACCCGCAGGGCCAGATCCCGGCGGCGCTCGTAGGCACCCCGCATCTCGCGAACGCAGTCCTGGGGACCCTCCAGGGCCTCGACGGCGGCCATCTGGGCGAAGCCGACGCCGCACGAGACCAGGGGCTCCTGGAGCTTGCTGGCCATCTCGATGTAGTCCGGCCGGGCCCGGGTGAAGCCGACGCGGAAGCCGGTCATGGCGTAGCTCTTCGACATGCCGGTGACGAGGACCACCCGTTCGTCCGGGTCGTGGCTGGCGCAGCTCACGTGATCGGCGCCGTCGAAGACGATCTCCGAGTAGATCTCGTCCGACAGCACCCACAGGTCGTGGCGGCGGGCCACCTCCATCAGGGCCTGGGTGACCTCGCGGCCGTGGACCTGCCCCGTCGGGTTGGAGGGGCTGCACAGCAGCAGCAGCTTGGTCCGCGGCGTGATCAGCGACTCCACGTGCTCCGGGTCGGGCAGGAAGTGCCGCTCGGGCCGCAGCTCGTAGAACACGTTGCGGCCGTGGAAGAGGGGCACGGCCATGGCGTAGTTCGGCCACCCGGGGTCGGGCAGCAGCACCTCGTCTTCGGGGTCGAGGAGGGAGAGGAAGGCGGTGGCGACGCTGAGCACGGCGCCCTGGGTGACGAGGATGTGCTCCGCCGTGGTGGGCACGCCCGTGCGGCCCTCCACGCAGCGGGCGGCGGCGGCGCGCAGGGCGTCGATCCCCGAGTTCGGCACGTAGCGGGTGTGGCCCTCGCGGGCGGCGCGGGCGGCGGCCTCGACCACGTGGGGCGGCGTGTCGAAGTCGGGCTGGCCGACCTCGAGGTGGATGACCCCCGGCGTCGCCCAGGCCAGCTCCATGATCTCGCGGATGCCGGAGCGGGGGATCCCCGCCGGGGCCGCGGCGTACGGTTTCACCGGGCCGCTATCTCAGGTGGATGCCCGGGCCGGTGGAGCCGATCATCTGCACGGTGTTGTAGATCGAGGCCGGGGTGCTGGCGCCGGTGACGCCGGTGATGCCCTCGGTGCGCTCCACGTTCAGCTCCAGCCCGGGGCCGCGGGCCTCGATGGCGACGATGGCCGTGTCCCACTCGGGATTGACCAGCAGCACCGAGTGGGTGCGGTCGAAGCCGATGCCGGCGTAGGCGATGGCGGCGTGGGTGTTGACGTTGCGGGGGAACTTGGGGCAGATGCCGCGGGTGGGGCCGTCGTAGAGGCAGGTCTCCTCGGTGATGCTGTCGGGGTCGAGGCCGACGGCGGCGCAGTCCACGTTCTTCGGCGGCTTCTTCATGATGACGTCGACGCTCTCCCACACGCCGCGGTTCTCCAGCAGGGCGTCCATGCCGACGACGCCGCCGTGGGGCACGAAGGCGCGGGTCCCGTGCTTTGCCGTGGCTTCCTCGATGGACGTCTCGAGCTCGCGGTCGGCCAGGGCCGTCACCGAGATGAACATGTAGTCCGTCTTCTCCAGGATCCTCGTCCCCCACTCCCGGGTCACGGCGGGATGGGCCATCTCCACCACCAGGTCGGGGCCGCGCTCCTCGAAGCGCGACAGGTCCTCCAGGGCCAGGCCCTCGGGCAGGTCCGCCAGCCGCGAGCCATCCTGGTCGTGGATGAAGACGATCTCCATGCCGTTGCCGCTGTCGGCGTCGATCATGTCGCGCACCGCGGATCCGATCTGGCCGTAACCGATCAGGCCGATGCGTGTCGTGCTCTTTGCCATTGGGGGATCTCCTTGGGGTCGGGAAGGGGGCGGGAATATACGGGCGCCTCGCGGGGAGCGTCGAGGCAGGGCGCGTCCGGGAAGGGCGTGGTCTCCGCCGTGGGCTAGCTCTCGGTGCCGGGCTCCTCCTCGTCCGGGGGATCCTCCGCCCTGCGCCCGGCCAGGTGCGCCACCCAGATGCTGATCTCGTAGAGGAGCATCAGGGGCAGGGCCATCATCACCTGCGAGAGCGGATCGGGGGGCGTGAACACGGCGGCCACGAGGAAGACGGCCACCACCCCGTAGCGCCGCACGCGGCGAAGGGTGTCGGCCGTGATCAGCCCGAGGCGGGCCAGGAAGAGGCTGACCACGGGCATCTCGAAGACGAGGCCGAACCCGAAGAGGAGGCGGAGCACGAAGCCGATGTACTCGTCCACCGCCCACTGGGAGGTCATGTCCTTGGGCTCCAGGCTCAGGAA
Organism: Candidatus Latescibacterota bacterium; assembly: GCA_964291625.2. Lineage (GTDB taxonomy): Bacteria > Latescibacterota > UBA2968 > UBA8231 > UBA8231 > UBA8231. Next base: position 4,308,294 of record OZ220089.1, read on the forward strand.
GAACCTGAGGCCGATGGGCAGCACGATGCTGTGGGCCACGGCGGCGCCGGCGGCGAAGCAGCCGACGCTCATGGTCATCAGGGGCACGAAGAGGCGTCTCTCCGTGTCCAGCAGGCCGGGGGCCACGAACCGCCAGAACTGGTAGAACACCACCGGCAGGGCGAGGAGGAACCCGCCGAGGAGGGAGACCTGGAGGTAGACGAAGAACCAGGTCATCACCCGCAGCGACTGCAGCTGGCTTCCGTACGGCACGGCGGGCTCGGTGGCGGTCTCGATGGGCGGCTCCTCCACCTCGACGCCGCGCAGGTCCGTCAACCACCCCCGGATCGCCTCCACCACCCCCGGCGAGCCCTGTTCCTTCAGGCTGAGGACGGCCTGCTCGTAGGGCTGCACCAGCAGGCCGAGGAGGGGCTCCACGAAGAGGAAGCAGATGCAGGTGCCGGCGAGCACGGCTCCCAGGGCCTTGAGGAGGCGCCAGCGCAGCTCCTCCAGATGATCGAGGAAGGGCATCTCCCCCTCCCCCGGGGGGTCGTCCGGCCCTCCTCCTCCATCCGCCCCGCCGGCTCCGGCGGCCGCCCCCGCATCGGGTGGATCGGCCCCCACGGGGTCCGGCGGCTCCCCTGACGCTCCCCGGGCTCCTGACGTCTCGCGCGCGGCTTCGGCCGGGTGCGGGTCCCCGGGCGGCTGCGGCCCGGCCGCACCTTCCGGAACGCCGGCCCTCCCCGGCCGCCGGGCTCTCCACCAGGCGCCGGCCACGAGCAGGACCGCGAGCAGCAGGTTGGTCACGGCGAACCAGTCGCCGAACCGGGTGTACACCGTCGGCGAGCGCCGGGTGCCCACGACCTCGGTGCGCACGTCGGCGGTGCCGAGCTCCGTGCGTTGGCGCGTGCGCCCGTAGCGGTCGACGAAGAGGGAGATGCCGCTGGTGGCGCAGCGGGCGATGGCGACGCGGTTCTCCACGGCCCGCAGCACGGCCAGCTCGGCGTGCTGATAGGGGCCGGCGGTGGGCCCGAACCACGAGTCGTTGGTGATGTTGACGAGGAAGTCGGCGCCCTCCCGCACCGACTGGCGCACGAAGTCGGGGAAGACCGACTCGAAGCAGATGAGGAGGGCGAAGCGCGACGAGTCCGGACCCGCGGTGAACAGCGTGCGCCTGCGCCCCCGGGCGAACTCCGCCGGCGCCAGGTCTCCCGTCAGCGCCGACCAGTCGATGTTGCGCACCAGCGGCAGGCGGTCGCGCAGGGGTGTGCGCTCTCCGAAGGGCACCAGGTGCATCTTGGCGTACGCCGGCACCTCCTCCCGCCCGGGAGAGAGCAGGAAGGCGGCGTTGAGGGGCTCGCCGGTGGCCGCGTCGGTGCCGGGGGCGCCGGTGAGGATCGGCGTCCCGAGGTCGTCGGCCAGGGCCTGCATCCGCCGGCGGCAGTCGGCCCGCCGGTCGAGGTTGCAGGGAAGGGCGGTCTCCGGCCAGACGATCAGGCCGGGCCTCTCCGCGCGGCGGCTGAGGGAGTCGAGGGAGGCGAAGCTGGCCTCGAGCCCCCCCGGCCGCCACTTCTCCAGGCCGAGGTTGTTCTGCACCACGGCCACCCGCAGGCCCGTCCCGTCCGCGGGGCCGAGGACGAGGACCCCGTGCAGGGCGGCCAGGGCGGGCACGGCGGCGGCGGCGATCAGGGCGCGTGCGCGGTCCCGGCCCCCGGAGGACAGGGCCAGGGCCAGCAGGGCCCCCGCCAAGGCCGCGGCGAAGGAGACGCCGAAGACGCCGGTGTGCTCGGCGTACTGGACGACGGCGGGCCACGGGGCCTGGCTGTGACCCAGCAGCAGCCAGGGGAAGCCGAGCTCGCCCACCGACTGCAGGTACTCCATGGCCGTCCACAGGACGGGGGCGGCCAGCAGCGTCCGGGGCCCATGGCGGCGGCACAGGCTCGCCTGGGCCATGGCGAAGAGCCCCGTGAATACGGCCAGGTAGACGGCCATCAGCCCGGTGCCGCCGACCACGGCCGGACCGCCGCCCCGGGTGTGGGCGACCCAGTAGAGACTCGCGAGGTAGAAGACGAAGCCCGCCGCCCAGCCAAGGCGGAAGGCCGCGGCCGGGCGCGGCCCCCCGGCGAGGAGGTGCAGCAGCGGCGCCAGGGCGATCCAGGCCCAGGCCGGGCCGTAGGCGAGGGCGGCCGGGTTCTCCGGGTGACAGGGGAAGGCGAGGGCCAGCAGGAGGCCCGAGAGGACGGCCCGCGGCCAGGGCCCCCCGAGCTGGCGCGAGAGAGAGGGCGGGAAGGTCATCGGGTGGGAATATAGGCCCGCCCTGTGGCCCGCGGCCGGCGGTGGCACGCCCTGTGCGGGGCATGGTACTCGGGGCGGGCCGGAACAGGGGAAGCCGCCCTCCGGCGTGTGCCTCGGCACACATGGCCGTGTGCTTCCGTGCACGTACTCATGGGCCCAGGGGGGGACCGATGTCAGAGCTCTACGCGAACGATCCGGGCCGGGCGCCCGGCGACGGCGGCGATGGGGACGCCGGGCATCCCGAGGACCTGCCGCGGGAGCGCCTCAACCGCTTCGGGCCGGAGGGCCTGCGCGACCACGAGCTGCTGGCGGTGGTGCTCGGCACCGGCTACCGGGGCCGGAGCGTGCTCGAGGTGGCGCGCACCATCTGCGATCGCCACGGCGTCGAGGAGCTCGTCGCCATGGAGGCGGGACAGCTGTGCCGCCTCAAGGGCATCGGCCGGGTCAAGGCGGGGGTCCTGGTGGCCGGCTTCGAGCTGGCCCGGCGGGGCCTGCACAAGGGTCTGGGGGTGCAGCCCATCGTCTCCTGCCCAGCCGATACCCTGCCGCTGCTCACCGAGCTGAAGGACCAGCGGCGCGAGCACTTCCTCTGTCTCTATCTCAACGCCCGCAACCAGGTGGTCCACAAGGAGCTGATCTCCATCGGTTCCCTGTCGGCGTCGATCGTCCATCCCCGCGAGGTCTTCCAGGTGGCGGTGACCCGGGCGGCGGCGAGCATCATCCTCGCCCACAACCATCCATCGGGCGACGTGACGCCGAGCAAGGAGGACGTCGAGCTCACCCGGCGCATGGTCGAGGCCGGGGGCATCATGGGCATCGACATCCTCGATCACATCATCCTCAGCGAAAGTGATTTCCTCAGTCTCAAGGAGCGTGGACTGATGTGATCGACCGGTCCTCATCGTTCTTGATTCTGCCTATCGAGCGGGTATATTTGGTGCCGTCGCGGCGGTGACGCCGCGCTCCTTCCGATGAAGAAAACCAAGAACGACCACCTCATACCGGTTCGGATCTGGCGCATCTACTCGGTGCCCGACGTGACGCCGCCCGAGAGCCTCATCGTCGTGCTCAAGGGTGAGGAGAGCCGCTTCGTCCCCATCTCCATCGGCTGTCCCGAGGGCCGCTACCTGGTGATGGCCATGCAGGACGTCTCCTTCCCCCGCCCCCTGACCCACAACCTGCTGCAGAACCTGCTGGAGAAGGTCAAGGGCAAGGTCCACCAGCTCGTCATCCACACCCTGAAGGACGAGACCTTCCACGCCTACCTGCTGATCCAGACCCAGGACGAGGTGTTCTACCTCGACTGCCGCCCGAGCGACGGCATGATCCTGACCACCCTCATGGGCATCCCCATCTACATGAGCCCCGAGGTGATGGAAGAGGCGGGCCGGCAGTTGAGCGTGCTCAACATCGACGAGCTCGAAGAGCTCTCCGGAGCGGCGGCCCCGGGGGAGGAGTCGGAGGACGAAGAGCCGGCCCCGGCCTCGCAGGCACTCGCCGGCGCCGCCGGAACTCCCCCCGCGACCGCCGCCCCGGCGGAGGAGCCGACCGAGCTCGACAGCCTCAAGGCGCAGCTCGACCGCCTGGTGGCCGAGGAGGCCTACGAGGAGGCGGCCCGCCTCCGCGACCAGATCAGCGAGCTGGAGCAGGGCTCCCGCGACTGAGCCTCCGCCTCCGCTCCACCGCTTCGAGAGCCCCTTCCAGCTTCCTGGGAGCGGGCTTTTCTCATGGCCGCCGCCGGGCCAGCTCCCAGGCGCGGCCAGGCTCCTCGACGCGGAAGACCTCGACGTTGCCCCGGTCCTGCAGGGTGACGTAGCAGGTCCTGCCGTCGGGGCCGCCGAAGGCGAGATTGCTCGGCCTCTCCCCGGTGAGCGCCACCTCCCGCAGCAGCTCGCCCCGCGGCGAGAGCTTGGCGATGGTGCCCTTGCCGTAGCGGGTGACGTAGAGGTTCCCGGCCGCGTCGCAGCGCATGCCGTCCAGGCCGTGGTCCGCAAAACGGACGAGGAGGCGCCGGTTGGCCAGGGTGCCGTCCTCCTCCAGGTCGAAGGCCCACACGCGGCGCTGCACCGACTCGTTCACGTACAGGGTGCGGTCCCCGGGGCCGACCTCGATGCCGTTGGTGGTGCCCATGGCGGCCAGCACCCGGGTCACCTCGCCGTCCGGGTCGATGCGCCACACCCGGCCCGAGGCCCCGCGCCAGTCCGGATCGCTGGCGTAGATCACGTCGGCCGCGGTGACGGCGATGTCGTTGGGCTGGTGGAAGGCCGGCTCGTGGGCCAGGACCTCGACGGCGAGGGTCGCCATGTCGACGCGGAGCACGTTGTGGCCCGTGTAGTCGGCCACCAGCAGGCGTCCCCGGCGATCGAAGCGGAGGCCGTTGCCGGTGCTGCCCGGCGGCAGTTGCAGGAAGAGGCCCGCCTCGCCGCCGGGCGTCACCCGGCCGATGGTGCCGCGGCGGCCGTAGTTGACGGCGTAGAGGTTGCCGGCGCCGTCACAGACAGGCCCCTCGATGCCGCCGGTGAACACGCCGGGAGGCACCAGGACCCGGCTGACGTAGAGTTCCTCGCTCGCGGACTCGCCGGTCTGCGCCGCGGGACCGCACCCCTGGTTGCAGATCAGGAGGAGGGCGGGTAAGATTGCGGAACCCCAAGACCAGAGAGGAGAACGTGTCATGTCCAGGCTTGCCATCCTTTGTGCGGCCCTCTTCATCGGCGCCGCCGGCGTGTACGGCCATTGCGAGATCCCCTGCGGCATCTACGGAGACGACCTGCGTTTCGCCGCCCTCGACGAGGACATCCGCACGGTGGAGAAGTCGATGCGGCAGATCGCGGAACTCTCCGCCGATCCGGGGGCCAACGCCAACCAGATCGCCCGCTGGGTGATCAACAAGGAGGTCCACGCCGACCGCATCCGCGAGACCGTGGCCCAGTACTTCCTCGCCCAGCGCATCAAGCTGCCCGACGAGGGCGCCGCCGCCGCCGTCGAGGCCTACCGCGATCAGCTCGCGCGGCTCCACAAGCTGATCGTCCACGCCATGAAGAGCAAGCAGACCACCGACCTGGCCCACCCGGCCGCTCTCCGGGAGACGCTGAAGGCCTTCCGCGAGGCCTACGAGGGCTGACGGCTTGGGAGCCGTGAGAGGCTCGGCCTCGGCGTTGTTCCTGCTGGCGGCGGGGCTGCTCGCCTGCCGCCCCGACCCGGGCGCGCCGGGGATCCCGGCCGACTCCTGGGAGGGGCCGCGCCGGGAGATGGTGCGCACCCAGCTGAAGGCTCGCGACATCACCGACGAGGCGGTGCTCGCGGTCATGGAGCGGGTGCCCCGGCACCTCTTCGTCCCGGAGTCGGAGCGCTTCCGCGCCTATGCCGACCACCCGCTGCCCATCGGTCTGCGGCAGACGATCTCCCAGCCCTACATCGTCGCCTACATGACCCAGGCCCTCCAGGTCGAGGAGGGCGACCGCGTCCTCGAGATCGGCACCGGCTCCGGGTACCAGGCGGCCGTCCTCTCCCATCTCGCCGCCGAGGTCTACAGCATCGAGATCCTGCCCGACCTCGCCGAGCAGGCCGCGGAGCGGCTCTCGGTCCTCGGGTACGACAACGTTCGGGTGCGCGCCGGGGACGGCTACTTCGGGTGGCCGGAGCACGCCCCCTTCGACGGGATCATGGTCACGGCGGCGCCCGACCACGTGCCGCCCCGGCTGGTGGAGCAGCTGGCTCCGGGGGGCCGGCTGGTGATGCCGGTGGGCGAGAGGTACCAGGAGTTGATCCGCATCACCCGTGGCGAGGGCGAGGAGACCGCCCTCGAGCGTCTGCTGCCGGTGCGTTTCGTGCCGATGACGGGGCGCGCCGAGGAGGGCCCCTGACCGCCGGCGCCTGGCGCCTAGATCCGGCCCCTCAGGCTCAGACGGTGGATCTCGCCGAGAGCGGGCAGGGTGGAGTAGGCGTAGTCGACCCGCAGGTTCCTCATCTCGAAACCGCCGCCGCCGGCGAGGCCGAGGGCTTCGTCGCCCTCCTGCCGGAGGCTGTAGCCCGGGCGCAGGTAGAGCCCGCCGCCCAGCTTCAGCTCGGCTCCGAGAGTGACGTAGGGGTCGTTGTCGTTGGGCACGGTGAAGTCGACGGAGAGCATGAGGGGGATGGGGAAGTGGGCGGGGTGATGGCTGACGCCGGCGCGCATCAGGACGGGCAGGGCGTCCACGTAACCTTCGGTGAAGCCGCTGCGCACCGACCCGAGGTTGGAGATGGAGCCGCCGAAGGTCATTCCCGCCACCGGCCCGCGGATGAGAAAGCCGAGGTCGACGGCCCAGGCGTCGGAGGCGTAGTCGTGGATGCCGGAGTAGATCCACTTGGCGCTGCCTCCGAGGGTGAGGCGGTCCTGCCAGACCTTCTGGGCCGCGGTCACGGCGGTGGCCATGTCGAAGGCGGCGAAGGTGCCCAGGTCCTGGCCGTCCTCGTCGGTGTGCGCCATCTCGCCGTAGGTGACGTAGTTGGCGCTCAGCGCCCACATCCGAGGCCCCTCCGGCAGGCCCACGGCGAGGAACCCGGCCTGCGTGTCGATGACGTAGCGGGTGAGGGAGACCGCCGCCGAGCGGGCCTGCACGCCGAAGACCCCGGCCGGGTTCCAGGCCGCGGACTCGAGGTCGCCGGGGACGGCGGTGAAGGCGCCCCCGAGGGCGGCGGCTCTCGCGCCGACGCCGATCTTGAGGAAGCTGAACCCGGCGGTGCCGGCGTTCTCGTTGATGGCCGCCGCCGGGGCGGCGAGGAGCCCCGCCACCAGGGCGAGGCGCAGGGCGGTGGAGGACATGGCGGACTCCATGGTCGTCAGGCGGCCTGCTCCAGGACCCTGGCGCCCCGCAGCAGCGTCGCCTCCTCGAAGGGGCGGGCCATCAGCTGCACGCCGATGGGCAGCCCCTCGGCCGAGGTGGCCGCGGGGACCGAGATGCCGGGCAGGCCGGCCAGGTTCAGGGACGTGGTGTAGATGTCGTTCAGGTACATCTGCAGCGGGTCTTCCAGCTGCTCGCCGAGAGGGAAGGCCGTGGTGGGAGCCACCGGCGACAGCAACAGGTCGCAGTTGTCGAAAGCGCCCTCGAAGTCGCGCCGGATCAGGGTGCGGACCTTCTGCGCCTTGAGATAGTAGGCATCGTAGTATCCGGCGCTGAGGACGTAGGCGCCGATCAGGATCCGCCGCTGCACCTCGGCGCCGAAGCCCCGGCTGCGGGTCCGGCGGTAGAGGTCCTGCAGGTCCTCCGGCGCCTCGGCGCGGAACCCGTAGCGGACGCCGTCGAAGCGCGACAGGTTGGCCGAGGCCTCGGCCATGGCGATCACGTAGTAGCAGCTGACACAGTAGTCAGGGTCGCCCGCCACCGACAGCGAGACGTCGACGATCTCGGCCCCCGCCCCGCCCAGCCGCTGGGCCGCCGCCTCGGCGGCGGCGCGGATCTCGGCGTCGAGACCGGGGCCGTAGAACTCCTTCGCCCAGCCGATCCTCAGACCCTCCACCCCCGCGTCGAGTTTCGCCCGGAAGTCGGGAACCTCGCGGTCCACGGAGGTCGCGTCCCTCGGGTCGCGGCCGGAGATGACGGTCAGCAGGAGGGCGGCGTCCTCCACGTCCTTGGTCACCGGGCCGACCTGGTCGAGGGAGGAGGCGTAGGCCACCAGTCCGTACCGGGAGACGCGGCCGTACGTCGGCTTGAGCCCGACGACGCCGCAGTAAGCCGCCGGCTGGCGCACCGAGCCCCCCGTGTCGGAGCCGAGGGCGAGGACGGTCTCGTGGGCGGCCACGGCGGCCGCCGAACCGCCGCTCGACCCGCCCGGCACGCGCCCCGGATCGACGGGATTCCGCGTCGGCCCGAAGCAGGAGCTCTCGGTGGAGGAGCCCATGGAGAACTCGTCCATGTTGGTCTTGCCCACGAGGACGGCGTCGGCCTGCCGCACCCGCTCCACGGCGGTGGCGTCGTAGGGGGCCACGTAGTCGCGGAGGATCTCGGAGCCGCAGGTGGTGGGCCCGCCCCGGACGCAGAGCACGTCCTTGACGGCCAGGGGGACCCCGGCGAGGGCGCCCACGGGCTCGCCGGCCTGCCGCCGCCGGTCGACGTCGGAGGCCCGCTGCAGGGCGCCGTCGGCGTCGACGCTGATGAAGGCGTTCACCTCGGCGTCGCGGTCCTCGACCCGGTCGAGGACCTGCCGCGTCAGCTCGGTGGAGGTGAGCTCGCCGGCCTCGAGCCGGTGCAGCGCCTCGTGGGCGGTGAGCTCGGCGAGACTCAGTTGCGGGCCTCTTCCCGCGCCGGGGGGGCGCCCGGGTCGTCGGAGGGGGAAGCCTCGGCCGGGGAGGCGCCGGCCTCGCGGGCCACGGAGCCGGAGGCGGGGGTGGCGATCCGGTTGGGCGCCGCCTCCTGGCCCGCCGTCTCCACCTCGTCCCGCACGTCCTTCACGGCGCCGCGGAACTCGCGGATTCCCTTGCCCAGACCCCGGGCCATCTCGGGAATGCGCTTGGCCCCGAAGAGGAGCAGGACCACGAGGAAGATGATCAGCAATTCCCAATGACTCGGAAACATGGTCGGTTCTCCGGGAGATTCAGTACGAGTACTTGAAGTAGTACCAGCCGGCGAAGATGCCGAGCAGGGTGATGACGTTGAAGCTCAGGCCCAGCTCGAACTGGAAGGAGAGGATGATGAGGTCCAGGCGGTGGGGCCCGATCTCGTAGCGGAAGAAGTCCAGCAGGGCCCGCTCCACGATGCTGCTCTCACCGGCGACGAAGCGCAGGACGATGCGCAGGGACTCGCCGATGACGCTGCCGCTGACGGCGCTCACCAGCAGGATGAGGACCAGGTAACTGACCGGCTTGTCCCTGAACATCGGCCGCCTTCATCCCTTCAGGCGTGCTGAGTCACCTCGTCGCTGAACAGGCCGGCGACCCAGCGGTAGAGCCCGGAGAGCAGGTAGATCAGGGCGATGGGAAAGAAGAATTCCTTTGACGTGGCCGGATGGACGATGAGGGCCACGGCGGCGACGAGAAAGACCTGCTTGCAGCGGTCCCTGAGCCCGCCGGACCGGAAGCTGGGCATGGAGTCGTACTCGACGCGGCTGACCATCAGCATGGACAGGGAAAAGGTCAGCAGCACGCCGAGGTGGGCGGCGTGGGCCGTCGCCCAGGAATGTCCGGTGAAGACGATGTACTGGCTCAGGACGATGGCGGCGGCGGGGATCGGCATCCCCGTGAAGAACTCTCCCTTGCCCTCGTCCTGGCTCATGATGTTGAAGCGCGCCAGGCGCAGGGCGCCGCAGACGAGAAAGACCGAGGCCAGGGCTGCCCCCCACCCGGTGGGCAGGAGTCCGTGGTAGAGCATGAAGGCGGGGACGACGCCGAAGGTGCAGACATCGGCGAGGGAGTCGAACTCGATGCCGAACCGGGAGTCGCGGCCCATGTAACGGGCCAGGCGTCCGTCCATGTTGTCGAGGGCGCTGGCGAGGACGATCAGCCAGGCGGCGGGCACGTAGTTCCCCTCGACGATGTAGCGCAGCGCCAGGAAGCCGCAGAGCAGGTTGCCCACGGTGAACAGGTTGGGGATGAGGCCTCGGTTGATCACGCCAGGACTCCCATGACGGTTTCGCCGCCCCGTACCCGGTCGCCCACCGAGACCTCGATCCGGGCGGACTCCGGAAGGATGAGGTCGACCCTCGAGCCGAAGCGGATCAGCCCGAAGCGCTCGCCCCGGCGCACCTGCTGGCCGGGGACCAGCCGGCAGGCGATGCGGCGGGCCAGGATGCCGACGATCTGCTTGACCACGAGCCGGTGGCCCCCGCAGCGGATGCCGATCACGCTCTGCTCGTTCTCCTCGGAGGCCTGCTCGGCGTAGGCCACGCGGTAGCTCCCGGAGCGCCGGTCGACGAAGTCGACCTCGCCCTCGTGGGGGACGCGGTTCACGTGCACGTTGAAGACCGACAGGAAGACGCTGATGCGCGTGCCCGGCCCGCCGAGGTAGTCGTCGTGCGCCACCGGCTCGACGGAGACCACGCGGCCGTCGGCGGCGGAGACCACGGCGCCCGGCAGCCCGGGCGCCTGCCGGCGGGGATCGCGGAAGAAGAAGGCCATGAACACCGTCGCGAGTCCGAAGACCGCGGACCCCGGGGCCAGCGCGGGGTTCCACTGGCGGGCGTACCAGCAGGCCGCGGCCAGCAGCAGGCCGGCGGCCACGAAGGGGATCCCCTCACGGGCCATTCAGTTCCATCTCGTCGCCTTCGGACGCTCCTGAATGCGGAACTCGATCGTCTGGGGTTCGCCGCGGCGGATGATGTCGAGGGAGCAGGCCTGGTCGACCCTGAGTTCCCGGAGCACGCTCCAGGCCTCGGAGGCGGAAGCGACCGTCTCGCCGTTGACGGCGACGATGACGTCCCCCCGGGCGAGGTCGGCCTCGTAGGCGGGGCTCTCGGGAGTCACCTTCATGACCACCGTGCCCTCCCTCTCGCCGAGCTCGAGATAGCTCGCCCACCGGGGGGTCAGGTCCTGGAGGTCGACGATCCCGTGCCAGGGCCGGCGGACCTTTCCGTGGACGCGTATCTCGTCGAGGAACCGGCGGGCGGCGCCGCTGGGGATGGCGAAGCCGATGCCGATCGACCCGAGGCTGTACTCGCCGCCGGTGTAGATGAAGCTGTTGACGCCGACGACCTCGCCCAGGGCGTTGACCAGGGGGCCGCCGCTGTTGCCGGGGTTGATGGCTGCGTCGGTCTGGATCATGTCGCGGTAGTAGTAGCGGCCCTGGGGCTCCTCGAAGTCCCGGTCGACGGCGCTGATGACGCCGATGCTGACGGTGGGGCCGAGGTCGAAGGGGTTGCCGATGGCGATGGCCCATTCCCCGACCAGAAGATGGTCGGATCGGGCGAGAGGCGCAACCGGGAGATCGGCGCCGTCGATCTTCAGAACGGCCAGGTCCATCCGCCCTACGTCGACGTCTCCCGAGCGGACCTGGAAGAGGCGGCCGTCGGGCAGGGAGACCTCCGCCTCGCGGATGCGTCCGCTCCCCAGCAGGTGGGCGTTGGTCAGGACGAAGCCCTCGCTGTCGACGATGAAGCCGGAGCCCTCCAGAACGCGGTCCTGCTGGTCGCGGTAGTAGCGCGGACCGAAGGGAAAGCCCATGAACCTGTCGAAGTGGTGCCGGTACCTGCGCAGGACCTGCTCCCGGTGGACGACGCGGACGCTGACCACGGAGGGCTGCACGCGTTCGACGGCCCGGACCACGGCGTTGCGGCGCGAGGCGGTGACCGGGTCCTCGGCGGCGGCGGCGGCGGCGAGCAGGAGCGGAATGAGCAGGGACCGGACTCTCATGGGGCCTGGACTAAGCTGCTACAGAGCGCCGGGGCTCTCAAGGGGGTCGGGCCCCGAGGCGCCGCCCACCTCTTCGGGGTAGCGCACCCGCAGCAGGCACAGGCCCCTCGCCGGGGAGGTGGCGCCGGCGAGGGAGCGGTCGGCCCCCTCGAGCAGCTCCAGGAACCGCCGCGGGCTCCGCTGCCCCTGGCCCACCTCCACCAGGGTTCCCACGAGGGCCCGCACCATGTGCCGCAGGAAGCGATCCGCCTCGATCTCGAAGCTCCACCGGTGGCCGCGGCGGCGCCACTCGGCAGCGTCGATCCGGCAGGCGTAGCTCTCCGGCGGAAGGTCGGCCTTGCAGAAGGCGCGGAAGTCGAGGGTGCCTCTCAGGCCCGCCGCGGCTTCGGCCATGGGCTCCAGGTCCAGTTGCCGCTGCAGGGTCCACACGGCGTGCCGGCCGAGGGCGTGGCGCGCCGTGTCGATGCGGTAGCGGTAGCGCTTGCCCAGGGCGCCGTAGCGGGCGTGGAAGCCGGCGGGCACGTCCAGCACCCGGAGGACGGCGACATCCTCGGGCAGCAGGGCGTTCAGGCCCCGGAGGATGCGGTCTGCCTCCATGGACGACCGCACGCGGGCATGAGCCACCTGGCCGAGGGCGTGGGTGCCGGCGTCGGTGCGTCCCGAGCCGACTGGTGCGGCCTCCTCCTGCAGCAGGGTGCCTATCGCCGATGCCAGCGTCCCCTGCACGGTGCGCCCCTCGGCCTGGTCCTGCCAGCCCACGAAGCCGGAGCCGTCGTACTCCAGGTCCAGGCGGAGGGTCCGCCCCTCCTCGGGTGTGGGGCTCACAGCCGGCCCACCCACAGGATGCCGGCGGCCACCCCCGCCGACAGCAGCGCCGCCGCGGCGTCGAGCCGGCCAAGGCGAAGCTGGCGGTAGCTGGTGCGGCCCTCGCCGCGGTAGCCGCGGGCCTCCATGGCCACGGCCAGCCGGTCGGCGCGCGCGAAGGCCGACACGAACAGCGGCAGCAGCAGGGGCACGAGCTTGCGGGCGCGGCGCACCGGGTTGCCGCTGAACTCGGCGCCGCGGGACATCTGGGCCTTCTGCAGGCGCTCGGCCTCCTCGGCCAGGACCGGGATGAAGCGCAGGGCGATGGAGATCGTCATGGCCAGCTCGTGGGACGGGACCCGCAGCCGGCGCAGGGGCCGCAGCAGCCGTTCCAGGCCGTCGGTCAGCTCCAGGGGCGAGGTGGTGAGCGTGAGCAGGGCCGCGGCGGTCATCACCGCCGCCAGCCGCAGGGTGAAGAGCGCCGCCGACTGCAGTCCCTCGCGCGTCGCCAGAAGGTCGAGCCAGGGCACGCGCCAGACCGGCTCTCCCGGGGTGTTGAAGGCATGGAGCAGGGCGGTGATCAGCAGCAGCCACAGGAAGGACCGCAGGTTCCGCGCCAGCAGCGCCGGCGGCAGCCGCGACAGGCCGGCGGCGAGGAGGACGAAGAGGCCGAAGGCGCAGACCGGCGCCAGGCCCTGGGAGGCGAGGGCGACGGTCATCATGACGGTCACCGTGACCAGCTTGGTCCGCGGGTCGAGGCGGTGCAGCAGGGAGTCGCCGGCGACGTACTTGCCGAGGGCGATGTTGCCGAGGAGCGGCACGGGTCAGGGGGGGTTCGTACGCAGCAGGTCCATCTTTGCGAGATGGGGAACGAAGTCGCAGTACCGGGAAACCGCATAACCCTCCCGCGTCGTCGTCTCCATGAGATCACGGGACAGGACACGTATGCCGTCGCGGAGCACATGGTAGTACAGCACCGGGGGGGCCTGGTTGAGGACGAGCAGATCGACGTCGTTGTAGTGAAGGCCGCCGATCAACACGGTCGTGAGCTCTGCCCGGTATCCGAAGGGGCTCTCTTCGACCCGGCTCTCGTCGATGTACACGGCGACGTCGATGTCGCTGTGGGGCTGCGCAACGCCCTGGGCGTGGGAGCCGAACAGGTAGGCCTCCAGAACCTCCGGGCGGGGCTCGAGCACCTTCGCGATGCGCTGGTCCAGATCTTGGCGGGGCTTCATTGTCGCTGCTCGGCGATCCGCGGGTCCGCGGCGGACCCACTGCCAAGGGAGCCTAAGTTGCGGCGCTCTCCTCCGTCGCCTCAAGCGCATCGACAACCTCCCGGGCCGCAATTTCCGGGCTGTCCATCACGATGTAACGCATTGACCGGAGCGGACCTGGCAGATCGCCGGCCTTCAGTTCCTTGGCCACGATGGGGATCACCCTCTTGCCCATGGCCAGGGAGGCACCTAGCTCGAAGTTGAACCAGGAGGAATTGATGCTCCCGGGACTGACGACGAGGACTATGTACTCGCTGCTCCGTAGACCATTCTCAACCTTGTCTGCCCACGGCTCGCCCACAGCGACCTCTCGTTCAAAGGACCAGACATCCTTTCCGGCACCAAGTAGCTGGTCGACAAAGCCGCGGACCCAATCGCTGTCCGACTGCACGTGGGAAATGAAGACTCGTGGCGACTCGCTCATTGTTCCCCCACAGTGGGTTCAGGTGCTGACCTGATTCGTTCCTCGAGTTGCTCCAAGTACGTTTCTATATCGTTCAGTTGGATGAGATTCCTTCTCTTCAGCAGGGTCGGTACGTTTGAGTTCGATTGCAGATCTTCAGGGGTGAGGCCGTGCAGCACGCCTACGATCGGAATTTGACGGCCCCAGGCAGCTCCGATCTCGGCCCAGACGTACGGCCTGGTCAGCGACCACGGCGTCAGGAGGACCAGCAGTTCCGTTGCGGTGGCGAGAGCCTTGAGAATCCTCTCCTCGAAGTCTTCGCTCACCGCGACATCTGTCTCGTCGAGAAAGGTAGAGGCTCCGGCCGCCTCGATCCCCTTGGCAATCTGCCTTGCGACCCAGGTATCGGTGCTGCTGTGGCTGAGGAACACAAGCCAGGTCGGACCGGACTCGGGCAAGTCTGTCGTCTCACTCGTAGAAGGTAGTTGAAATTACAGGGGGACTAAGGCAAGTTCAAGGGGGCTGAAACCGAGGATTGGACCGCGGAATGACGACCAGAACGACGGCCCGCCTGACGGCGGCGGTCGAGCACTACCTGACCGACCTGCACCGCATCCGCGCCTCCGGCAGCGCCACGGGAGAGCGCTCTAGCTACGGTCCGCTGGCCAACCTGCTCAACGCCGTCGGCGGCACCCTCAAGCCCAAGGTGTTCTGCGTGGGCGAGCTGGCCGACCAGGGGGCAGGCCACCCCGACTTCGGGCTCTACTCGTCGCGGCAGGTGCAGAAGGGGCAGCCCCGCCCGGGGCAGACACCGGAGCGCGGCGTGGTCGAGGTGAAGTCGGCTGACGACGACGCCTGGCTGACCGCGCACAGCAGACAGGTCAGCCGCTACTGGGACCGCTACAGTCTCGTGCTGGTGACCAACACCCGCGACTTCGTGCTCCTCGGGGAGGACTCGGCGCGCCTTCCCGCCAAGCTCGAGACCTTCCGGCTGGCGGAGAGCGCCGACGAGTTCGAGCAGCGCCTGGAGACGCCCCACGCCTTCGCCCGCGATGTCGGCGCGGGCTTGGCCGAATACCTGGGCCGGGCGCTGGCGCACCGGGCGGCCCTGTCCGAGCCGAGGGATCTCGCCTGGCTGCTGGCGTCGTACGCCCGCGACGGGCTGGCGCGGGTCGAGGCCGCCGGCGACGCCCAGCCCCTGAAGGCGGTGCGCTCCGCTCTCGAGGAGGCCCTGGGGGTCCGCTTCGAGGGCCCCCGCGGCGAGGCCTTCTTCCGGTCGACCCTGGTACAGACCCTGTTCTATGGCCTGTTCTCCGCCTGGGTGCTGTGGGCCCGGCAAGCCAAGCAGGGAGACCGTTTCGACTGGCGCACCTCGGTCTGGCACCTGCGCGCCCCCGTGTTGCGTGCGCTCTTCCATCAACTTTCGGGCCCCGGCCGCCTGAAGCACCTCGACCTCGTCGAGGTGATGGACTGGACCGCCGCGGCCCTCGACCGGGTGGACCGGCCGGCCTTCTTCTCCCGCTTCAACGAGGGCGAGGCCGTGCCCTACTTCTACGAGCCCTTCCTCCAAGCCTTCGACCCCGGCCTGCGCAAGCAGCTCGGCGTCTGGTACACGCCATCCGAAGTGGTGCGATACATGGTAGCCCGCGTCGACCGGGCGCTGCGCGACGACCTCGGCATCGCCGACGGGCTGGCGGCCGACAACGTCTACGTCCTCGACCCCTGCTGCGGCACCGGCGCCTACCTGGCCGAGGTACTGCGCCGCATCGCCGCCAACCTACAAGGCCGCGGCCTCGGCGCCCTCGCCGGCGCTCGGGTGAAGCAGGCGGCCCTGGAGCGGGTCTTCGGCTTCGAGATCATGCCCGCCCCCTTTGTCGTCGCCCACCTGCAGGTCGGCCTCACCCTGCAGGATCTCGACGCCCCGCTGGCGGAGGAGGGAGAGGAGCGGGCCACCGTCTTCCTCACCAACGCCCTGACCGGATGGGAGCCGAAGGCCGACAAGCCCCTGCCCTTCCCGGAGTTGGAGGAGGAACGGGACCGCGCCGAGCGCGTGAAGCGGGACACGCCGATCCTCGTGATCCTCGGCAATCCACCCTACAACGGATTTGCCGGTATGGCGGTGGAAGAGGAGCGGGAGCTGTCCGAAGCCTACCGCACGACGAGGCGGGTACGCCGGCCCGAAGGCCAGGGGCTGAACGATCTCTACGTGCGGTTCTTCCGCATGGCGGAAAGGCGCATCGCCGAAAGGACGGGCCAGGGGGTGGTCTGCTTCATCTCCAACTACTCCTGGCTGGACGGCCTGTCCTTCACCGGCATGCGGGAGCGTTACCTGGAGGCGTTCGACGCGATCCGCATCGACAATCTGCACGGAGACCGCATCATCTCAGAATATGCGCCTGATGGTCGCACCAGTGAGACTGTCTTCGCCCTGCCAGGCCAATCCCCGGGTATCAAAGTCGGCACCAGCATCGCCTTGCTTGCCAAGACTGGCAACCCCGTCGACCCATCGAAAGGCGGGCACATCCTATATAGGGATTTCCATCAGGCAAGAGCCGAGGAGAGACGGGCAGCGTTGTTGGAGAGTCTCGATAGTCCTCAACTGGATGCCGGCTACACAACCTTGGAAATGAATCTTCGCCTCGGCCTGCCATTCAGGCCCGCGACGGTCAGCGAGGACTGGTTCGGCTGGCCGGCCGTGCCCGACCTGTTTCCAGTTTCCTTTCCAGGCGTCAAGACCAGCCGCGATGGATTCCTCGTCGATACCGATCTCGACCGACTCAAGGCACGGATTGGCGAGTACTACGACCCAACCTTGAGCCACGACGACATCGCGCGTCGCTATCCAGGTGTGATGAAGAGCACGGCGCGGTATGACGCCCGTGCAGTGCGGGATGCGCTGCTCGCACGCGGTGGACCGATTGACACCGGTTTCGTCCGCCACGCTTATAGACCCCTAGACAATCGATGGATCTATTGGGAGGCCGACACTCAGTTGCTCGACAGGAACCGTGCGGACTACAAGCCGCACGTGTTCGAGGGCAATCTATGGCTTGGCTCGAGCAAACGAGAAGTCCACGAAGAGTTCTCCAACGGCATCTTGACGTATCATCTCGGAAACTGGAAGCTCGGCAACTGGGGGATTCACTTCTTTCCTCTATGGCTCCGAGACGAGGGCTTTGGAGTCGGCAACGAGGCCCAACGGCGTCCGAACATCTCTGGCGCCGCTCAAGGATACCTACAGCGTCTCGGAGCGAGCGTAGAGGATCTGTTTCACCACGTCCTCGTCACCGTCCACCATCCCGACTACCGCAAAGCCAACGCAGGGGCGCTCCGCATGGAATGGCCGCGCATCCCGCTGCCTGGCTGGGCCGATGGCGAAACCTCGGGCGCGGCCGAGGCGCTTGCCGAATCGGCCGCGAGGGGCCGTGGACTGGCCCGCCTCCTCGACCCGGACACGCCGGTACCCGGCGTCACCTACGGTGAGTTGCGGCCGGGATCCGCCTCCCTCGCCGTACCCGCCACCACCGCCGGGTGCAACATGACCAGCGACGACTTCGCGGTCACCGCCGGGTGGGGCCACTTCGGAACAGGCGATGTCGTCATGCCGGGCAAGGGCCGCATCGTCGAGCGCGACTACACCCCTTCGGAACGCGCCGCCCTCGGCGACGCAATACCTACGCTCGGCGTCAAGACGCTCGACGTGTACCTGAATGACCGGGCCTTCTGGAGCAACGTCCCCGCCGGCATCTGGGACTACAAACTCGGCGGCTACCAAGTCCTCAAGAAATGGCTGTCCTACCGAGAACGCGTTGTCCTTGGGCGAAGTCTGTCGGCGGAGGAAGTGCTGTACTTTGCAGAAACCGCTAGGAGGGTGGCGCGGATAAGGCTGTCAAGCCGATGCTTGGGATAGAGTTGAGTCGTCTAGTTTACGGACAAGATGGTTAGCTAGCACAAGCATCTCTAGTGCGACCTCTGGGTGATCGTCAAGCTCATGGTCGTGGGCTCGGGGGTTTCTAATTCCGGTCATTGTCCCAGCGTACACTTCCATGTAGCCACGCTGCTCACTCCTCTCTGACTCTGAGGTGAATCTATTCATCTTGAGAACAGGAGAGTTTGCGCTGAATGCTGCCCGCATCAAGTCTGCGCCGTCCCTTTCGGTCAGTCCAGACCTTTCCTTCACCGCATTGTTCAGATACTTGAAGGCCTCCTCAACGGCTCGTGCGTAGTGGCCATCGGCAAACAGCCTTCTGCTCACGGCTCGAAGCTTCTGAATGGACACCGCTTCGTCGAATCGGTCAAGCGGCGACCGTTCGTTGATTGCCCCTTCATCAGGCTCTGACCTAGACGGACCCAGCCCAACTTCGTCCACGTCGCGTTGAATCCTGTGGGCTATTTCGAACCAGTCGTGCAGGCTGAGAATGCTGGGCAATTCCTCAGTTAGCCTCACGGCCATACAGATGGCGAGCCATGCTTGCGAAGATTTGATCAATCTGCTTGGGACTGGCTGTTGAGTCTATATGGATCTGAACGTCGACATGCAACTCGGGTAGATTCGACATGAGATCATTGTTCATAGTTGCCTCGGCGGGTGTAGGTGACCCACTGGGAGAATCGGTGCTGTGCGCTTCCTTGGATTCCTCCGCTGCACGGATTGGCTCTTTCGTCTCTTGTTCAAGCGTCTGCTCAATAGACCGGACATAGTCGCTGCCCGAGATCTTGTGTATGAGGCGCAAGAACCGAAGGTTCGCGGTGAAGATCTCTACGGCCCTATCGCGGTCGGACTCCTCAATCCCTAGATTTGCGAACTCGTCTCTCAGCACTTGGTCGTCGGGAAGGCGCCGATCTTTCAGCTTTTGGTAGAGATTCTTGAATGGCCCGAACTGCTCTATCGCGAGTTGGAACTGCGTCTCGATCGCTTTGTAGGGAGACTGCTCCACGGCCAAGGCAATCTGCCCGCTATCGGTAATCGCCAAAGAGGTTGCACCGTAGCTGCCCGACGTCAGTCCATACCTTGAGGCATTAGTGACCAAACCCCGACTCGGGCCGCTGCTTGGCGAGCGGTTGAGTTTGTCGAATAGGGTTAGGCGTCGGATCTCACCACCGACACCGTGCTCATGGATCGCCTTGGGCAATAGAAGCGCTTCTTCGAACTCCATCGCGGGAAATGGTAGTTGGCGAGGGCGCCGCCTCTTCCTTGTTGGCTCTCTCTCGACATTTGTATGCTGTGTCACCTATCGTCTCCCTTTCCTCACTATGGAATTCCTATCCTGGGCCCTTCTTCCTTCATATGGAAGGCAAATGGTGTCCCAGTAGCCTCTCGGGTAATATTATCCTACGACTAGCAAGGTGATATGGCAAGCGAGGTCGAGAAGCGGTGCCGTGGACAGTATCTTCAGAACCTGAGGTAGCTCAGTCCTTTCAATCCAGCCAGTCCTCGAAGATCGCGACTCGACCATCCACCGGCTGGATCTCCACCGCCTCCCCCTCGCCGAGGATCAGCCGCCGGGCGCCCCCGGCCCACAGGTCCGCCCCCACCGGGTGGCCGGCGTCCACCCGTAGCGCATCCCCCTCCCAGGACAGCTCCAGCCGCGGGAAGGTCTCCTCGGCGGCCACGAGGAGGCGGCCCTCCAGGCTGACGTAGCTGCCGTTGATCAGCGCCAGTTCGCGGGGCCGACCGTCGCCGCCGCAGCGCACGAGCGCCACCTCGCCGTCGCTCTCGAGGGGTCCGGCGGTGCGCAGGGCGCGGCGCTCGTGGGAGGCGTAGTAGTAGTCCCGCCCTCCGTCGACGTGCACGCAGAGCGCGGACACCTGCCAAGTGGGGACAACCTCCCCCTGTTCCTCCACCTGCAGCCGTTCCACCGCCACCGCCGGGACGCTGTCCCCCGGGTGGGGATGCAGCACCATGTCCCAGGCCAGCGGCAGCTCCTCCTCCACCGAGTAGATGGCCGCCGGCGAGGGACGGTGCTCGCCCCAGCCCGCCGGGACCCACCCCTGCAGGGGATCCTCCTGGCCCTTGACGATGCGCACCTCCAGCTCGGCTCCCGGGGCGGGCAGGATCACCAGGCCGGCGCGGCCGTTCACGGTGCGCACCGAGCCGTCCTCCGGCTCGACGCGGGCCGTGGCCGAGGCCTGGAAGTGGAACAGGGATTCGGCCTTGTGCCGGCCTCGGCCGAGGAGCCGGTCGGAGAGGATCCAGTAGTCGGGCTTGACGAACAGGACCCGGCGGTCGTGATCGACGAAGACGCGCTCGTGGGGCGGCACCTGCAGGCCGCCGCCCTGGCTCCGCGTCCAGGGCTGCATGCGTTCCACCGTGTCGACGCGCTTGCTCTCGTAGGCGAACCCGCGCCGGCGGCTCTGCTCCGAGCCGTAGGCGGCGTACCCGTCCTCGTAGCGGCTGCGGACGCAGTCGAAGCGGCGGCCGCTGACCCAGGTGTTGGGCAACGGCTCCGGGGCGATCTCGTGCCAGGCGGTGCGCCCGCGCAGCGAGGGGATCTCGAAGAGGGGGAGGCCGGCCACCTGGCCGCGGCCGTCGACCATGATCGTGTTGTGGCCGGCGGGGCCGACGAAGTACTCGCTGCGCCAGGCCGACGCCCAGGGCCCGGCGCAGCCGCTGTCGGTGACCAGGGTGTTGCCGTAGGCGTAGAGCTCGAAGCTGAGCTTGTCCACGTGGTTGTGCCCCCCGGCGCTGCGGCCGCCGTCGAAGACCAGGTAGCGGGCCTCGGCGGACCAGTCGGAGCGCATGACGTAGAACCCGGCGTAGGGGAAGGCGCGGGAGGTCCAGGCCGGGGGCGCGCCCTCGGCGCCGAAGGACTGGATGTAGCGCAGGTCGGGCCGGCCGGTGATCTCCACGCCGTGCTCGATCAGGCCGCCGCGGCGCTCGGGCAGCTTCTCCGGGTCCTGGGCGGAGTAGTTGTCGTTGACCGAGGGATAGCTGCCGTTGGGCTTCACCATGTAGGCGGGGAAGTCGAAGATCCCCTCCACCTTGTCGCGGTATCCCGGCGGCAGCTCGATCTCGCCCCCCTCGCCCCGCTGCAGGACGCGGGTGAAGCTCTCGTGGGCGAAGTAGCACAGCTCGATGTAGGCGCCGTCGGGGTAGAAGTAGTCGTCCAGCAGCGCCCGGAGTCCCTCCACGCCGGCGCGGGACCAGCGCTCCGACTCGGCGAACTCCGGCCACTGCTCCCCGAGGCCGATGAGCTGCTCGTGGAGGTGGACGATCATGTTGGGCATGCCCGGCATCTGGTTACCGGCGGCGTAGCGCAGGTGATGGAGGATCACCTTGAGCAAAGCGATCACCTCCTCGTCGGTCACGGCGGAACAGTGCCGGAGCGACATCAGGCACCGCGTCCAGTTGGCGGTGCGAGGAAGGGTGTAGAAGATCGTCCGCCAGAAGGCGCCGGTGGCGCCGGTGGGAGGACGGTCCGGCAGCGGTCCGTTGGCCTCGACCCACTCGAGCATGCGGGTCACGCACTCGCGGGCGTAGCGGGGGTTTCCGGTCGAGCCGTACTCCTGGGCCAGGGCGGCGAAATCACCGTGGTCGTTGAGCCCCATGACCTGGGTGCTGTGCAGCCTCTCGGGGACGTCCTCCGGGTGGGGCACCGCGAGCCAGTCGCGGGCGGCGAGATCGCGGCACAGCTCCTCGCCGCGGTCCGAGACGGCCTCGGGCCGGTCGCCGGGTCCGCTCCCGGGACCGTCGCCGCCCCCTCCGCGCCGGCGGATGTACCCCGCCAGCTCAGCCGTCGCCGCGGCCTCACCGCCGGTCTCGCGGGCCCGGCGCACCGGCTCCAGGCCCGGGTGCTCGGGGGCGAGGGCGTCCAGCAGCTCTTCGTCACTCATCACGTAGGGCAAGTCGCTTCTCCTTTTTGGCGGGCGGCCACGCACCGGCTCCAGGGCCGGGTGCTCCAATCGAGGGGGCCGCGCAACTCTTCGTCACCCATGAGCAGTGACGCGATCGATCTCCTGGCTGTGGATGCGACGGCCGGGCGGCACGTAACGGCCCCGGGGGCGGGGGGGCAACCCGAGGGGACGGGTACCGGTCCGCTGCGGAAATGTTGCAGCCTCCTTCCAGGCCCGCTAGTGTAGGCGGCCCTCACCCGACCCGGAGAAGCCCGTGGCCCTCCTCGACATCCCCGTCCGCTACTACAAGGATTTCCCCGACGGCTACGACTACGGGTACGAGACCCTCTCCCTGCCGCTGGCGGAGTGCACCTTCCTCCTCGTCGACGTGGACGGCACCTCGCCCAACCCGGTCACCGAGACCCGCATCGCCCCGGCCCTGGAGGCGGCCCGGAACGTGGGTCTGCGCGTCGCCTACGTCCACAACGACCTGCGCCTGGTGGCCGACCCCGGCAACATCGTCGGCGAGTTCTGGGGCAAGACCAAGCACGGCCAGGGCCGCGACGGGCTCCAGCCGTGGCGGGAGATGGGGCCGGACTTCGAGCCGCGCTACCTGGACTGCGTCGCTCCCCGCGGGGGGGAGCCGAACTTCCCCAAGTGGATCTGGAGCGGCTTCCACGACACCTTCCTCGACCAGCACCTGCGCAGCTGGGGCACGCGCACCCTCATCGTCGTCGGCTACAGCCGCCGCGCCTGCATGCACTACACCTGCGCCGAGGCCGTGGGCCGCAACTACCGCGTGGTGCTGCTGCGCGACGCCTCCAACGGCGCCGAGATCGAGTTCCCCGACACCATCGACGAGACCATCCCCGAGGGCGGCTGGCTCAACAAGGTCGTGCTGCGCAACTTCGAGCACCTCATCGGCTACACCACCACCTCGGCGGAGTTCGTCGACGCCTGCGAGGACCTGCGATGAAGATCACCGACATCGACACCCTGATGATCGACTCCCCGGGCCGCAGGTGGACCATCGTGCGGGTCCACACCGACGAGGGGATCACCGGCCTGGGAGAGGCCACCTACTCCCTCAAGGAGCCCGTGGTCTGCGCCGCCGTGGACCACATGAAGCAGGAGCTGATCGGCCACGACCCGGCCCGCATCGAGTACCTGTGGCACCACATCTACAAGCGTTCGTCGCCGAGCGGCATCTGGCGCATGGCCGGCCCCGTGTGGATGAGCGCCCTGGCCGGCATCGACATCGCCCTGTGGGACATCAAGGGCAAGGTGGCGGGCCTGCCCGTGTACGAGCTGCTCGGCGGCGCCTTCCGCGAGGCGGTCGACGTGTACACCCACTTCGGCGGCGCCACCCCCGAAGCGGCGGCGGCGATGGCGAAGGCCAAGCAGGAGGAGGGCTACTTCGCCCTGAAGGGAGGCGCCAGCTGGCGCGACCGGGCCGCCCAGGACTGGGACACCTATCTCGACGACGGCCACCCCGAGAAGACGGCGGCCCACTTCGAGGCCGTGCGCGAGGCCGTGGGGCCCGACGTGAAGCTGTTCATCGACTGCCACGGCCGCTTCACCGTGGCCAACTCCATCCGCCTGGCCCGGCGCCTGGAGCACCTCGACCTCTTCGCCTACGAGGACCCGGTGGCGCCCGACGACCTGACGGCGTACCCGAAGATCCGGCGGGAGATCCGGATCCCGGTCATGGGCTCGGAGCGGCTCAACACCAAGAGCCAGTTCCGCCGCCTCCTCGAGATGGAGGGCATCGACATCGCCCAGCCCGACCTGATGTACTCGGGCGGCATCACCGAGGCGAGGAAGATCGCCGCCATGGCCGACACCTTCCACGTGCCGATCTCCTTCCACAACACCAAGGGGCCCGTGGGCATCCTGGCGGCGGCCCACGTGATGATGTCGATCCCCAACGCCGCGCCCATGGAGTTCGTCACCGGCATCGACTGGCGCGACGAGGTGATCGACGAGCCCCTGCAGGTCGTGGAGGGGCGGGTCGTAGTGCCGGACCGGCCGGGCCTCGGGGTGGAGCTGGACATGGAGGGCGTGGAGAAGCACCGCTGGCGGGCGGGGGACCCGCCCTGACCGCACTCGAAGGGAGTCGCGACAGATGAAGATCGCCGTGCTGCACGGACCGCGGGACCTGCGCATCGAGGAGCAGCCCCTCGACACCGACCTCGGCCCCACGCAGATCCACGTGGAGACCGAGATCTCGGCGCTGAAGATCGGCACCGACCGCGGCAACTACGAGGGGGCGGAGCGCGTGCCCGGGGCGCCCGACTACCCGCGCTGGGTGGGGGACAGCAACCTCGGGGTGGTGCGCGCCGTCGGCCCCGAGGTGTCGCGTATCCGGGTGGGGGACCGGGTGGTGACGCGGGCCCCGCACCAGTCGGAGTACGTCGTCGACGAGGCGCAGAGCGTGGTCCGCGTGCCCGAGGGCGTCGATGCTGAGGACGCCGTCTGGGCCCACCTCTACACCCTGAGCGCCCACTGCTACCGCAAGGCCTGGTTCACGCCGGGGGAGAACGTGGCCGTCGTCGGCCTCGGCGTCCTCGGCCTCGGGGCGGTGGCCCTCGGTCCCTTCTTCGGGGCGCGGGTGGTCGGTCTCGGCAACCACCCCGGCCGCCTGGGCATGGCCACCGACATGGGGGCCGAGGCGGCCTGGCTCTCCGACGATCCCGACCTGGAGGCCCGTCTCGACGAGTTCACCGGCGGCGCCGGCATCGACCTGGTGATCCTCACCGCCAACCCCTGGCCGGCCTGGCGCACCGCCTGCGAGGTGGTGCGCGACAACGGCCGGGTCTCGGTGGTCGCCCTGCCGGGGCGGGGCGAGGAGCCCCTCGACGACTTCAACCCCGTGGCCATGGAGTGGTTCTACAACAAGGGGATCGCCCTCGTCGCCGTCTCGGGACGGGGCGGCTATCTCTTCCCCTCGGCGGAGGGGGACCGCTTCGACGCGGTGCGTACCTGCGAGCACACCTTGTCCCTCATGGCGCGGGGCCTGGCGCCGAGCCGGCTGATCACCCACCGGCTGCCGTACACGAGAATGGCCGAGGCCTACGAGATGATCTACCGCCGGGAGAAGGGGATGCTCGGCGTCATCTTCCAGTGGCAGGGCAGCCCTCCCTGAAAGGAGGATCGCATGCGTGGGAAATCGCATATCGTGCTTCACGGTCTGGTGGGATGCTCCTTGCTGGGCATGTCGATGGCCTTCGGCCAGGCCGTGAGCAGCAACCGGGACCCATCGCCGGGCGGATTCACCGCGGAAGCGCTCTCACCGGCCGGCCCGCCCACGATGCAACGCGGGCATCGCTGGGTGCGCAGCCATCCCTTCACCATCATGGGGCTGACCCGGATGACACCCAGGCCCTTTGATGCCGATCAGTACCGCGAAGCCAACATGAGCTCACTCCTCGCGTGGGAGCCGAGCACCTTCGACGAGCTGCTGCCCATCGCATCTGCGAACCGACTGCCCTATCACCTCTACCTCGACCATTGGGGCGACGAGGAGACCAACCGCGACGACGCCAGCGAACAGTCGCTGCGCGAAGCCCTGGGTGAACTGGACAGTGAGGAAAACCGGGCTTACATCCGGAACCTGATCAGCAATCCGGGATGCATCGGATGGCTCGTGAATGACGAGCCCGTGGTCTCCACCTACATGCGCTACACCCGGCACATGCTCAAGTGGCTGCGGCAGCTCCACCCCGAAGCGCTCGCCTACTGCAATGCCAGGCCCGAAGGCGAGATGCTCCTCGGGCCCGACTACGAGCGATACATCGACGACTTCGCCGCCATCATCGATCCCGATGTCCTGATGGTGGATGTCTACCCCCTCGGCGCCCTGGAAGAGGTGGACGGCTGGGTCCATGCAGAGAGCTACTTCAACGTCCTGGAAGTCGTCCGACACGTGGCCCTGGAGCAGGGCATGCCCTACTGGCTCTTCATCCAGTCATTCGAGACACACAACGGATGGCATCGACGCCTGCCCAGTGAATCGGACATTCGATTCCAGCTCTTCACGCCGTTGACCTATGGCTACACGGGCATCGCCTACTTCACCTACGACATCGCATTCGAGCGCGGTCTCATCGAAGCAGACGGTCAGCCGAATCGCCTGTATCACCATGCGGCCCAAGCCAATATCGAGGTGGCGAATCTCGGTACGGCACTTCGTTTCCTCACCAGCACCGATGTGCGCTTTGTGAGGGGCCAGCACGGCGAAGGCTCCGCGCGTGTGGCCAACCCGACCCCGAGGGGGGCCACCGCCTGGTCCTACGGTGCAGGCAACGATCATCAGATCACCGATGTGGCAGTCGAATCGCCCGGTGAGTACAAGGATGGCCTGCTGGGGTTCTTCACCGATGATCGAGGAGAGCGCTATTTCATGCTGACCAACCTCTGGCACGACAAGGGCGGCACCGCGGAAGAGTTCGAGCTGACCTTCACCGTCAGGTTCAAACCCCAGGTGAGCGAGCTCTATCGCCTGAACCGCCTCAGCGGCAACGTCGAGACCGTCGAAGTGAGCGGGGGCGCACTGACGATCCGTCTGCCGGGGGGAACCGGTGACCTGTTCAGATACACGCCGGGGCCCTTTCCTGGACGAAGCGCAGATCGCCAACACTGATTCACTCGACGAGCAGAAGGTGGCGCACTGCGCCGACCGCTGTCCGCCGCAATGCCTGGCCTGGCCCTGCTAACCGAACTGTTCTTCCAGCCATGCTACCGCGAAATCCGTCAGATCCCTGGCGTTGAACAGATACGAGTCTGCGGCACCGACCCGTCCCGTGGCGTAGCTCCTGCAAGCCATGTACTCTCCTGTGATGGACGGGAAATAGCTGCCACCGGGCCAGTCGGCGATGCCGTCGGAAGTGTCAAACTGCTCGAACTCCATCCATTCGCACGAGCCACCACGCAAGACCGGCCAACGATAGCGCTCGGTCCTCTTGTCGGGCACGTCGGCGATGTGCTCTGCGTAGTGAAGAATGGTGAGGCTGTCGAAGAGGGGTCCAAGGAGGAGCACTCTCCCCCCAACTGTGCACAGCTTCTCGAGGGGAGAATCCACGCCATAGCCAAACTGGAGCGGATGGTCTGACGTTATCCACTCCGCTCTGGCGCCAACGGCCGCCATTCTTGCTTCAGGATGGGCGCTGCAGCAGGCCCCGGGCCATGTGCGCAGATACTCCGTGAGGATGCTCCACTCACGAAGGGCGCGAGTCCGGGAAGGATCAAACGGTGGACACTCTTCCAGGTACGCTCTCTGCCAGTCCTCCGGCCAATCATCGATTTCGTTCAAGGGCTCCTCGCACTTCACGTACATCATCAGGGTCCCGGTGGAGCCGAGGACGTCCAGGATGGCCCGAAGCACCATGTCGGGTCCGCCAACGATCCAGCCGACGGCCTTGACAGAAGCATGCAGCATCACGGTGTCGCCTGAGGCAAGGCCCAGTCTCGACAGGTCAGCTACCAATCCACTTCGTGTGATCACTGGCAGATTCGTGTTGGCCATCCGGTTCGCCTCCCGTGTCAGGAAAGACCCTGAGTCGGGCCTACGTGCCCAGCTCTCTGAACAGGAAGAGCTCCCCCCGGTCGTCCGCAAACGGGAAGCCTGCCAGGAATCCGCACTCTGAAAACCCCATCTGTCTATGCCATCTCTGCGGCTCGTATTCCTCCACGACGCACGAACTCAACAGGATCCTGTGGCCTCGGCGCCGCAGATCGTCTTCTACGAACGCAGCAGAGCCTTCCCAACCCCTCTTCGCTGGTGCTCACGCAATACACTGATCAGGACACACCACTCGACGTCCGCCTTGCCAGCAAGTCTCACCAGGATTCTCTGCCATGGTTCACCGTATACGGACGTGATATACCACATTGGAGCACCAACAGCGCTCCATTGGGTATCGACAGGCTGTCGACTATGGCGGGAGTCAGAACCTCGAACTGACGCTCTCGACGCACCGGCGCTACTTCACTCGCTCTTGAGGAACGACACGAATTGCATCATCTGGCCGGCGCGACAATGGCGGCAGGTCAGCACGAGATTTCGGATCAATAACTGCGATCGTGTAGTCAACTGTGGTATCAGGGTAGACCTGAACAATCTTGTAGTCGATGGAGGGGTTCGGCTCCACAACGTGGATCGAATACTTGACGCCCAACTCAGGAACATGCATGTGGCGCCTTTTCTTCAGGGCGTGATCGACCCTTCGAACCGAAGACGAGTCACCTTGAAAAGCCAGCGTCAATGGCTTCTCGGCGGGCTCGGCGCAGCTGGTCGCCAGGAGTGCCCCTACTGCTGAACAGAGGATCCAGAGTCGTCGCATGCTCTCATCTCAACCGTGACCTTGTCGGCCTTCGCCGCCTCTCCCTGCAAACCTGGCGTATGGATGACAAAGTGGTAATGGTCCTCGGAACAAGACAAGAACGTGTGCACCTCGCCCGGTTCGATGATGACGCCGGATCTCTCGCCAAAGTGGAACTCCTCGCCATCGACAAGCATCCACTGCAATCGTGTAGTCAATTGAGGTATCAGGGTAGATCTGAGCAATCTTGTAGTCGATGGACGGGTCTGGCTCCACAACGCGGATTGAGTACCTGGCGCCCGAGTCAGGAACATGCACGTGGCGCAAATAGATCGCCAAAGGTCATCAGGAACTCGGTTGCGCCGCCTCGCGCTCCGGCCGCCCTATATTGGGTCCCGCTTTGGTGTTGACGAAGCGTCGCTCGCGATTGGGGTTGCGCCAGCTGCGCACGCCGTGCGTCGTCGTGGCCGTGTACATGATCACCGTTCCGGCAACCCCCTGCATATGCTTGACCTGCGGCAGGTCGCAGCTGGTTTGCTTCGGGCGCGGCAGCGGCAGCCGCGCTTTGTGGCTTCCGGGGACTAACATCAGTCCACCGTCGCCCGTCGACGTCTCGACGTCTTGGAGCAGCCAGCCGATGTTCACCTGCTCCGTACGAGGCTGTCCGTCCCGGAAGTGATAGGTAGGGCCGGCGCCGTAAAACCAGCCGCCATGAAGGGGCTGGCCGGCCGCCCCGTCGCGGCTGACGATGGTGTAGCACGTCGTCATGACGAAGCCCGGGTCGATCATCCACTTCAGCCGCGCATTCACGAGCGGATTGTCGATCATGCGTCGAAAGCCGTCGCTGAAGGGTGAGGGATGGGTCCAGGTCTGCGAGATGCGCTCTTCGGTGCAGCGCGTGCCCGGGGCCGGGGCAATAGTCTGAGAACAGCCCTCGTAGTTCGGGTACTCGCCCACGACACTGCTCGAAAGGCCCAGCGGCCGACGGTTGGCTTCGGCGAAGGGCGAGTCGAGCGCTGCATTGCACTGCGCTAACCACTCGCGGTCCATCACGCCAGGCAGCACCAGGTAGCCTCTTAGGTCCCAGAACCACACCTCCTCGTGGTTCGGCGCGTCAGGCCGCGTGTTGACGCCCAGCAGCGACGGCGCCAGCTGCTGCTCGTTGCTGAGGGGCTGGCCGTCGTGGCCGAGGCCGCGTGGTGGGCCGGCCACCAGCGCTCGGCGCGCCGGCGCGAGCTCATCCAGCCAGCTGTCCACACCCGTCGTGCCGTGGCCGAAGGCCCCCCCAGGGTAGCGGGAGTCGTCGCAAAAGATGCACTCCTGCAGCGAGGAGCCCGGGGCGGCGCCGACCAGCGTGGTGGCAACCGCGAGCAGACAGTCGCCAGCGCGGAGCTGCACGCACTCCGTCGCCCCGAGCTCCTCGGCGCGCGCCATGCTCGGGGGCGGCTGGACGTTGGCTTTGTGCGACGCGGGGCACACCACCGCGCGGCTGTCGCCCACGGCCCACAGCGCGCGCAGCCCCCAGACGCACACCCGGTCGGGCCGGCTGGTCGTGTCGTAGCCCAGCCGGCGCTGCTCATCCACCGTCAGATCATTGGCCCACTGCCCCTCTTTGGTCAGGCGGCGCGACGGCCGGTCCAGCTCAAACTTGATCGTGTGGAACTCCTGTTCCTTCCCTTCAGTACCGTCGTACGCAGCGCGGTGCCACAGTGGTAACTCCCCGCCAGCTAGCTGATCAATCGCAGCCAGCAAGTCCGGATGCTCAGCCAGAGCGGCGGGTGTGGCGTGCGCCGCTGCCGGCGCGTCGAGCAGGCTCGGGAGGAGGATATAGCCGTCGAGCTCGAAGGCCCACTTCTGCTCCTCGGTCATCAGCGCCATGGACGCGCTCCGTGGAGATCGAAGAGGTACTTTTCCGTTTCGGTCATGAGGCAACCCTCTCTCTCACAGATCGTCGCATTTGCGATTTGAGTTTGTTAGTGGGATGTGACAATCATCGGAACGAAATGGCTCGGTAAGCCCGCTGTGGCGTTCTCTGTTTGCTTCGTGATATTGATTCACACCGATGCTCTCTTTTGTTGCCGATAACTCCCCATAGCCGAAGAAATCGTTCGGATATGGGTTGCCAGTTGTCAGCTATCCGAAACGTAGGTACCGAGGTAAACAGTGGCCAGCGGTACTTCCAGGCGGACGGATTCAAGGCGCGACCGTGAAGGCCGCTGCTATCCAGCCCTGCTCCCCCGGTAGGCCTCCACCTCGTCCCGGGCCGCCCGCGCCGTCAGCTCCAGCTCGCTGCCCAACTCGAAGAACCCGGCGCCGCGGCGGACCCAGTCCCGCGCCGTCCCGGGGCCGGAGGGAGTGGTCCCGAAGCAAACCCGGCGCTCGCGGCACAGCCGCAGGATTCGCCTCATGGGGCCGGTCACCTCGGGGTGGTCGTAGTCGCCGGGACGGCCCATGGCGATGGAGAAGTCGTAGGGGCCCACGTAGACCACGTCCGCGTGGGGGCTGGCGGCGATGGCGGCGGCGTTGCGGAGGCCCTCGGCGGTCTCGATGTGGGCCACGATGCTGACGGACTGGTTCGCCCGCCGCAGCCAGGCGCCGTGGTCCTCGGGGATCCGGTAGTCGGTGCTGCCGTATCCCGGGGCCCCGGCGCGGGACCCCTTGGGCGGGAAGAGGGCGTAGTCGGCCAACTCGGCGAGCTGCTCGGGCGATTCGGTACGCGGCAGCTGCAGGCCGCACAGGCCGGCGTCGAGGAGGCGGGTCACCTCGCCGCGGTCGAGGCTCGTCTTGGCGATCGCCGGCAGGCCCAGGCCGCGGGCGGCGTGGACGAAGCCGGCCAGCTCCGGGGTCTGCAGGAAGGCGTGCTCAGTCTCGACGAAGAGGAAGTCGTACCCGGCCTCGGCCAGCAGGGTCGCCATCGACGGCCGCAGGTACTCCGAGACCATGCAGCCGAGGGCCGGCGGCCCTCGGCGCCGGCGCGGCGCAGGCGCCGGCGGAAGGCCCGGCCCAGGGCGGTGGGATCGGCGGGTCTCTTGCTCATTCAGCGCAATCAAGGAGTCCCCCCGGCGGGCGGCAAGGCGCTTGATGAGGTTCGCGGGCGCCGTTAGGTTGGATGCTCTCCATGACGACCGCCTCCGCCCCCACCGATGCCGCCAGCCGCGCCCTCGGCCGCACCGGCGAGCTGGATCTCGAAGACCGCCGCGTCCTCTGCCTCCTCGACGGCCTGGCCCTGGCCTACCGCGCCCACTTCGCGCTGATCAACAACCCGGTCACCAACTCCCGGGGGATGAACACCTCGGCGCCCTTCGTCTTCACCAACACCCTGCTGGAGCTTCTGGAGCGCTTCGAGCCGACCCACCTGGCCGCCGTCTTCGACACCGGCGAGCCGACCCACCGGCACGAGGAGTTCGCCGAGTACAAGGCCCAGCGCGAGAGCATGCCCGAGGATCTGGGCACGGCCATGCCCTACGTCTTCCGCATCCTCGAGGGGTTCAACATCCCCGTGGTGCGCGTCGACGGCTGGGAGGCCGACGACGTCATCGGCACCCTGGCGCGCCGCGCCGAGTCGGCGGGCATGACGACCTACATGGTCACGCCCGACAAGGACTTCGCCCAGCTCGTGTCGGAGCGGACCCTGCTCTACCGGCCGGGCCGCTCCGGCCGGCCTCCGGAGCTGCTCAACCAGGACGACGTGCTGGCCAAGTGGAAGATCGAGCGCATCGAGCAGATCCCCGACCTCTTCGGGCTCATGGGAGACGCCATCGACAACGTCCCCGGCGTGCCCGGCATCGGCGAGAAGACGGCCCAGAAGCTGCTCGCCGACTTCGGCACCGTGGAGCAGCTCCTCGACCGCGTCGAGGAGATCAAGGGCAAGCGCCGCCAGGTCCTTCAGGAGCACGCCGACCAGGCGCGGCTCTCCAAGCGGCTGGTGACGATCGAGACCGACGTTCCCGTGGAGCTAGAGATCGAAACCCTCAAGCGGGGGCCCGCCGACGACAAGGCTCTCACCGGGCTGTTCTCGGAGCTGGAGTTCAACGCCCTCGGCAAGCGCCTCTTCGGCGACGACTTCGAGGCCGGGGTGCAGCGCCTCCACGCCGGCGTCGAGGATCCCCACGAGGTCCGCTCCATCGCCGACGTGGAGCACGACTACCGCACCGTCGAGGACGCCGCCGGCCGCGCCGCGCTGATCTCCGAGCTGAAGCAGGCCGGCGCCTTCGCCCTCGACCTGGAGACGACGAGCCTCAACCCGCGCACCTGCGAGTTGCTGGGCCTGGCGGTGAGCCACACGCCTCACGCCGGCGCCTACGTCCCCTTCCCGGAAGACGAGGAGGAGGGCCGCGCCGTGCTCGAGGAGCTGCGCCCGCTGCTCGAGGACCCGGCGGTGGCCAAGATCGGCCACAACCTCAAGTTCGATCTCGTCGCCCTGCGCTGGCACGGCATCGAGGTGCAGGGCCGCCTCTTCGACACGATGGTGGCCGCCTTCCTCGCCGTGCCCGACCTGCGCCGCTCCCTCGACTACCTCTCCCAGGCCCTGCTCGGG
This sequence comes from Candidatus Latescibacterota bacterium, assembly GCA_964291625.2. Classification (GTDB taxonomy): domain Bacteria; phylum Latescibacterota; class UBA2968; order UBA8231; family UBA8231; genus UBA8231. The sequence continues at coordinate 4,341,058 of OZ220089.1, forward strand.
TACAGGCCGGTGCCCATCGCCGACCTGATCGGCGAGCGCGGCGAGGACCAGCGCAGCATGCGCGAGGTGCCGCTTCGGGAGCTGACGGAGTACGCGGTGGAGGACGCCGACGTGGCCCTGCAGCTGAGCCACAAGCTGGAGCCGATGCTCGAGGAGTCGGGGCAGATGCCGCTCTACGAGGAGGTCGAGGCGCCCCTGATCCCGGTGCTGGCGGCCATGGAGCACGCCGGCATCCGCGTCGACCCCGCCATCCTCAAGACGATCTCCGACGAGTTGGCGGAGCGGATCGAGTCGGCGGCGCAACGGATCGAGGAGCTGGCGGGCGAGCCCTTCAACCTCAACTCGCCCCAGCAGCTCGGCAACATCCTCTTCGAGAAGCTGCAGCTCGATCCAAACGCCCGCCGCACCTCCAAGTCGAAGCAGTACAAGACCGACGAGATGGTCCTCACGCGGCTCTCCCACGAGCACGAGATCGCCGCCCGGATCCTCGACCACCGGCTGTGCACCAAGCTGAAGTCGACCTACCTCGACATGCTCCCCGGGGCGATCTTCCCCGGCACCGGCCGCGTCCACACCCACTACGAGCAGGCCGTGGCCGCCACCGGCCGCATGCAGTCGAGCGGCCCCAACCTGCAGAACATCCCGATCCGCACCGAGCAGGGGCGCGAGATCCGCAAGGCCTTCGTGCCCGGAGGGCCCGAGTACACCCTGCTGGCCGCCGACTACTCCCAGATCGAGCTGCGCATCATCGCCGAGATCTGCGGCGACGAGCGCATGAACCGCGCCTTCCGCGAACGCGAGGACATCCACGCGGTGACCGCCTCGCGCATCTGGGGGGTGCCGGAGGAGATGGTCGACGACGAGATGCGGCGCCAGGCGAAGACGGTCAACTTCGGCATCATCTACGGTATCTCCGCCTTCGGTCTGTCCGAGCGGCTGGGCCTGCCGCGCAAGCTGGGGCAGCAGTTCATCGAGCAGTACTTCGAGGAGTACCCCGGGGTGCGCCGCTACATGGACGAGACGATCGAGTTCTGCAAGGAGCACGGGTACGTGGAGACGATGCTCGGCCGCCGCCGCTACCTGAAGGACATCCACTCCCGCAACCGGGCGGTGCGCGCCGCCGCCGAGCGCAACGCCATCAACTCGCCGATCCAGGGCACGGCGGCGGACATGATCAAGCGCGCCATGGTGGCCATCCACCGGCAGCAGGTCGAGCGGGGCTGGAAGACGCGCATGCTGCTGCAGGTCCACGACGAGCTGCTCTTCGACCTCCACCGCGAGGAGGAGGAGGAGGTGCGGGAGGTGGTGTCCCGGGAGATGAAGGAGGCGATCCCCATGAAGGTTCCCATCGACGTGGAGATGGGCACCGGCGAGACCTGGCTGGACGCCCACTGAGAGGAGGAAGAGTGAACGAGAACGGCTGGATGCAGGTCGCCACCGTCGGCGAGATCGATCCCGGACAGGCCAAGGCCGTGCGCCTGGGCCAGGAAGGTCGCAGCGTGGCCCTCTTCAACGAGGGAGGGCGCATCTACGCCACCGACAACCAGTGCCCCCACATGGGCTACCCCCTCACGCGCGGAGTGGTGCGCAACGGCGTCGTCACCTGCGACTGGCATGGGCGGCGCTTCGACCTCGAGGGCGGCGGCTGCTTCAACAACATGTGCGACGACCTCGCCGTCTTCCCCGTGGAGATCCGGGCCGGCGGCCAGGTGTGGATTCAGGTGGAGGAGGAGGGCTACCGGCGCAAGGAGGTGCACCTCGAGCTGCTGCGCGAGGGGCTCCTCCACGGCGACCGCTGGACGATCTCCAAGGCCCTGGCCCTGCTGTCCCGCGGCGGCGTGCCGCGGGAGGAGGTCGTGGCCGTGGTGCTGCGCCACTTCGGCCGCCGCGTGGCCAGCTCCGGCGGCGACGAGGCGGGCACCGACCTGGGGCGCCTGGTGGGCGGCCTGGCGGTGGCCGACCGCTACGACGGCGCCGATCAGCTGGCCTGCCTGGCCACGGCGGCCACGGCCGCCTCGGGCGAGGCGGCTTCGCGGCTGCGGGTCGTGCCCCTGCCCGAGCCGGTGACGCAGGAGCGCATCGAGGACTGGGTGCGCGTGTTCTCGCGCAACGGCCAGGCCAACCGCATCGAGCGCTGCCTCTTCACCACCCGTTCGCGCGGCGACACGGAGCGCATCCTGCCGCTGCTCTTCGAGTGCGCCGTGCAGCCGGGGTTCCTCGGCTTCGGCGGCAACCTCGTCAGCCTCGCCTGCCTGGCCGACGTGGTGGACCGCTTCGGCTGGGAGGCGTCGTCCGAGCTGGTCCTCAACCTCGGGTCGCGCACGGTGGGACAGGGACGCGGCGAGCCCGAGCTGTTCCGCCGCGACGCCATCCGCAAGATGCGGGACCTCGCCGGCGTCATCGACCAGGCGGCGGAGTCTCCCGGGCAGGGGCTCGAGTTCGACGAGGACGCCCTGGCGGCGGACCTGCTCAGCGGCGACCTGGAACGGTCCTTCGACTCCCTGGCGCGGACGCTGCAGTCCGGCGTGTCCCCGCAGCGCCTGATCACCACCTTCCTGCTGGTCGCCGCCGACCGCATGGCGCGCACGCCGGTGAACGTCGACGCCGGCTGGAGCTGCCTCACTCTCGAGCTGGACCTGGCGCGGTCGCTGCGCACGGCCCTGCGCATCGGCGGCCCCCGGGTCGCCGCCATGGGGTTGTTCCACGCCGCCTGGCACCTGTTCGCCGACCGCTGGCTCAACATCCCCGCCCGGCCCCTGTCCGAGCCCCCGGAGGCCGTCCCGTCGACGGCCGCCTCGGCCGGGGAAGGGGTCGAGGAGGTGGCCCGGGCGGTGCAGACCCTGGACGTGCACGCCGCCGGCGAGAGCGCCGCGGGCTACCTGGCGGCCGGACTCGACGCCGATCTGCTGCTGCACCGGTTGGGGGTGCTGGTCCTGTGGAACGACACCGGCGCCCGTCTGCTGCCGACGCTCCGGTCGGTGGTCGACGAGTTCGCCGGCACCCGGGGCTCCGACGCCGCCCTCGGCGCGGGCCACCCGGCGGCGGCGCAGCTGGTGGCGGGCCTGGCGAGGTACGCCACCGACGTGCGCACCAGCAAGGCCAGCGGCGCGGCGACGACCACCGCCCTGCGCTTCGCCGAGGGCCTCACCACCATCGACGTATTCGCCGACGAGGAGCCGGCCCAGCCATGAGCGCGAATGGAGACTTCGTGAGAGTCGCCTCCATCGACGAGGTCGTCGAGGGGCAGCCGAAAGCGGTCCGCGTCGAGGGCCGGAGCGTCGCCCTCTTCCAGCACCGGGGCCGCTACTACGCCACCGACAACCAGTGCCCCCACATGGGCTACCCCCTCACCCGCGGCATCGTGCGCGACGGGGTGCTGACCTGCGACTGGCACGGGTACAGCTACGACCTGGGCGGCGGCGGCTGTTTCACCGGCGGCTGCGACGACCTCGATACCTACCCGGTGGAGGTTCGGGACGGCGAGATCCACATCGACGTCAGGAGCGGCGGCTCCCGGCGGGACGACGCCCACTTCCTGCTGCTGGAGGAGGGCCTGAACAACGGCGACAGCTGGACCCTCTCCAAGGCGATCGCCATCCTCCTGGCCCGCGGCGTCTCCGAGGGCGAGACCCTCGAGAAGCTGGTGCGCCACATGGGCCGCTACGCGGCCACCCAGCTCGACGCCCGTCAGGCGGGCAACGAGGTGGCCCTCTTCGTCAACGGTCTCGCCGTGGCCCGGCGCTACGAGCCGGAGGAGCGGCTGATCCCGCTGATGATGGCGGCCACGGCCGCCTCGGGGCGCGCCGGCGACCGGCCGCCCCTGCGGGAGCTGCCCGGGGTCTCGGCCGGCGGAACGGTTCCCTACGACAGGCTCGCCGGCTGGGTGCGGTACTTCTCCGAGGACAAGATGTGGGAGGGGATCGAGAAGTGCCTGCTCACGATGCGAAGCCAGGGCGGCCGCGACGACGACATACCTCCCCTGCTCTTCGAGTGCGCCGTGGCCCCCCACTTCATCGCCGTCCGCGACAACCTGCGCAACCTCGGTTACCTCATGGAGTTGCTCGACGAGTTCGGCTGGGAGATCGGCGAGGAACTGGTCTGCAACACGGCGGCGAAGATGCTCGGTCGCGGCCGGGGCGTTCCCGGCGATCTGCTGCGCGAGGCCATGGATCTCTTCGAGGGGACGCCGATCCCCGACGATCCGGACGAGGCCTCGGGCGAGTTCGACGAGGCGGCCTTCGTCGAGGGGCTGGTGAGCGGCAACGTGCGCGCCACCTTCGAGGCCGTGACCCAGGCCCTGAGGGAGGGGGCCGGCGTCGAGCAGCTGGCCACCTCGATGGTGATGCTCGCCGCCGACCGCATGGCGCGCACCCCCGTGGGCATGAGCCCGGGGTGGGGGGACCTGGCCTGGGAGATGTCCCTGGCCTCGGCGGTGCGCACCGTCAACCGCCGGGCCGGGGCCGGAGCCGCGCGCCGGAGCCTCTACCACGCCGCCTGGGTGTTCTTCGACAACCGCTGGCTGAACATCCCCCAGCGCCGGCTCGCCGAGGCCGAAGCCGCCTCGGGCAACGGCACCGCCCCCGGGGAGGAGGATGCCGCCCTCGAGCGGATCGTCGAGGCCATCGAGTCGATCCAGGTGCGCCGCATCGGCCGCATGACGCGGGACTACCTCAACGCCGGCCACGACGGCGACCGCCTGCTGCGCGAGCTGGGCCTGGTCATCCTGGGCGACGACAACGGCTGGGATCTGCTGCACACCCTGCGCACCGTCTTCGACGAGTGGGAGCGCTGCGCCGGCCACCCGGCGCGCAACCAGCTCCTCGTGGGACTGTCGCGCTGGGCGGCGGACACGCGCCGCCGGATCGGCAGCCAGTCGGCGGCGGCCACGGCCCAGCGCTTCGCCCGCGGCGAGACGGCGGTGGAGCTGTACGAGTAGCCCGGCCACAGAAGCTGCATCATCACGGAAAGGGCACCATGGCAGAGACAGCCTCATCGAACAACGGGCCCCGGGACCGACGCCGGGCGTTCCTGTGCGGCGCCATGCTCACCTGGCTCCTGGCCCCGGCCGCGGCCGGGGCCGAGGGCCTCGACTCCGGGGACACGGCATGGATGCTGACCTCCACGGCCCTCGTGCTGTCCATGACGATCCCCGGGCTGGCCCTGTTCTACGGCGGCCTGGTGCGCACCAAGAACGTGCTCTCCGTGCTGATGCAGTGCTTCGCCCTGGCGGCGGTGATGACCTTGGTCTGGGTGGTCTGGGGCTACAGCCTGGCCTTCGACACCGCGGGGATGGAAGCGGGCGTCACCAACGCCGCCTCCTTTGTCGGCGGCCTCGACAAGGCCCTGCTGCGCGGCGTCGGCATCGACGCCCTCACCGGCACGGTGCCCGAGACGGTCTTCGTCACCTTCCAGCTGACCTTCGCCATCATCACCCCGGCCCTGATCGTCGGCGCCTTCGCCGAGCGCATGAAATTCTCGGCCATGCTGCTGTTCATGGTCGTCTGGGTCACCGTGGTCTACGCGCCGATCTGTCACATGACCTGGAGCGGTGACGGCGCCTTCTTCTGGGACTTGGGCATCCTCGACTTCGCCGGCGGCACCGTGGTCCACATCAACTCCGGCGTGGCCGCCCTGGTGGCGGCCCTGGTCATCGGCAAGCGCCGCGGCTATCCGGACACCCTCATCCCGCCCCACAGCCTGGTGATCACCGTCATCGGCGCCTCCATGCTGTGGGTCGGCTGGTTCGGCTTCAACGCCGGCTCGGCCCTGGCCGCCGACGGCGCCGCGGGCATGGCCATGCTCGTCACCCAGGTAGCCACCGCCGCCGCCGCCGCCGCGTGGATGGTGGTGGAGTGGATCAAGCACGGCAAGGCGAGCGTCCTCGGCGTCGTCACCGGCGCCGTGGGGGGCATGGTGGCCATCACCCCCGCCTCGGGCAGCGTCGGTCCCCTCGGGGCCATCGCCATCGGCGCCGCCGCCGGAGTTCTGTGCTTCCTGGGCGCCACCACCCTCAAGCAGCGCCTCGGCTACGACGACTCCCTCGACGTCTTCGGCGTCCACGGCATCGGCGGCATGGCCGGCGCCATTCTCACGGGGGTCTTCGCCGCCGAGTCTCTCGGCGGACAGGGCTTCGGCGCTACCGCCGCCGGAGTGACCCACACCATGGGCGGCCAGGTGTGGGCGCAGATCGTGGGCGTGCTCGTCACCACCATCTACTGCGCCGTGCTCTCCTTCGTCATCCTCAAGGCCGTCGATGCCGTCATCGGCCTGCGCGTCGACGAGGACGAGGAGGAGCGCGGTCTGGACATCTCCCTGCACAACGAGCAGGGCTACTATTCGGAGGTTTGAAGGAGGAGGCCATGAAGCTGCTGAAGTGCATCGTTCGTCCCAACGCGCTCGAGAGGGTCAAGGAGGCTCTGAGCGAGTTGGGCGTGATGGGCATGACGGTGAGCGAGGTGAAGGGATTCGGGAGGCAGAAGGGGCACCGGGAGATCTACCGCGGCTCCGAGTACAACATCGACTTCACGCCGAAACTCCAGATCGACGTGGTCGTGGCCGACTCGATCGCCCAACGCTCCATCGACGCGGTGAAGGAAGCGGCCGGCACGGGACACATCGGCGACGGCAAGATCTTCGTGCTCTCCGTCGACGAGGTGGTCCGCATCCGCACGGGGGAGACGGGCGAATCGGCGATCTGACTGGCCCGCCGCCGGCTCCGGCGGAGGCGGCCACCGAAGCCGGGACGCGGCTCCTGCGTTGTGAGGACGGCAGCCCCGTGGCCCGCCTCGGGCTGGCGGGGAATCCGAACACCGATCCTCGCTGTGTCTCCGCCGCCTTCGAGGCGGGCGTCAACCTGTTCTTCTTCTACAATCTCGGCTTCACCGGTCTCGTCGACGGCCTGACGCGCCTCGGGGAACGGAGGGACGCCTTCGTGGCCACCGGCTCCGAGAGCCGGGACCCGGCGGAGGTGGAGCGCTACCTGTCCCAGGTGGAGGAGCGGCTGCCGGCCGACTCCGTCGACCTGTTCTACGCCGAGTACGTGCATCCCGGCGACGACGTGGACGGACTGCTCGCCGACGACGGCGTCGTCGGCCTCCTGCACAGGTGGAAGGAGGCGGGCCGGATCCGCTACGTTGGCGCCACGGCGCACAACCGGCCCCTGGCGCGGCGGCTCCTGGAGAGCGGCCGCATCGACGTGCTCATGCACCGCTACAACATGGCCCACCGGGGCGCGGAGGAGGCCGTGCTGCCCGCCGCCCTGGAGCGGCGCATCCCCGTGGTGGCCTTCACCTGCACACGCTGGGGCGGGCTGCCGGCCGGTCATCCCGGCTGGTCGGGGCCGGTCCCCACGGCCGCCGACTGTTACCGCTTCGCCCTCGGACACGACGCCGTGCAGGTGGCCCTCACGGCGCCGGGGAGCCTCGAGGAGCTGCGGGCCAACCTCGCCGTCTTGCGGGAGCCGGACCCCACCGCGTCCGAGATCGCTGGCTGGCGCGCCTACGGAGACTTGGTCTACGGGGCGGGCCGGGACGAGTTCGAGACCCGGTGGCCGTGAGGCGGTGTATCCGCAAGGGGGGAGGGGCCGTATATTCTCGTGAGACGACGGGATGGACTCTGGTGACGACAAGTGACAGCCCGGCTGGCCGGCCTGGAGCCGCGCAGCCGGGCCGGTGAACCAGCTCGATGGAAGGCGCCGTCCGCCACAACTGCGGATTCTGCGTCGCCCATACCCTCCACGACGCCTACTCCTTCATCCGCGCCCTGCAGCACCGGGGCCGGGAAGCGGCGGGGATAGCCGCCGTTGGCGAAGGGCGAATCGACGTCATCAAGTGGTCGGGCGGCGTCGACCGCTTCGACATCACCGACCTCCACAAGATCTTCCCCAGCCCCAGCTACCACACCTACATGGCCCACGTGCGCTACGCCACGCAGGGCCGCAAGGACGAGATCCTCGACGACGCCCACCCCCACGTGCTCGGGGGGCAGGTGGAGGACCGGGGCAGCCACATCCTGATCCGCGACTGCCAGATGGCCGCCGTCCACAACGGCCAGATCGACTTCGGGTACTTCGACGGCCTCGATCTCTCACAGATGAAGTCCAAGTGCGACACCGAGGCCCTCCTCTATCTCTACCGGCGCGACGGCGAGGAGGCCTTCCTGCGCCGGGTCCCCGGCGCCTACACGATGGCCATCGCCGATTGGCGCAAGCGGGACGTGATCGTCCTGCGCGACCGCACCGGCATCAAGCCGGGGGTCCTGGGCTGGAAGGACGGCAAGTACGGCGTCGCCTCCGAGGACATCGCCTTCCGCAAGAACGGAGGCGAGTACATCGAGGACCTCGATCCCGGGTCGCTCTACTACCTGTCACCGGAGGGGGAGTACTCCAAGGAACTCCTGGTCGAGCCGCAGCCGCGTCACTGCTTCTTCGAGTGGAACTACATCTCCGACGTCGACTCGATCATCAACCACGTAGCCGCCCGCCGCGTCCGCGAGCAGCTGGGGGAGATCCTGGCCGAGGAGTTCACCCCCTCGGATGTGGACGTGGTCACTTTCCTGCCGCGGTGTCCCGAGGTGGCGGCGCGCTCCTACGCCCAGATCCGGGGCCTGCCCTTCATGCCCGTGTTCTACAAGATGCGGGGCGAGCGGTCCTTCCAGGGGTCGACGGCCCGGGACCGGAGGCAGTCGATCGACGACAACCTGCATCTGCTGCCCGGACTGCGCCCGCGCCTGTCGGGGAAGACGGTGCTGCTCATCGACGACAGCATCGTGCGCGGCAACAACCTGATCCGCGCCCGCAACCTGCTCTACGACGCCCTCGGTGTGAAGAAGGCCTACGTGGCCTCGTACACCCCGCCCATCGGCATCGTACCCGAAGACGGGGTGCCGCGGGGATGCATGTTCGGCGTCGACATGCCGCCCACGCCGCCGAAAGGCGAGGAGTTCATCGCCCGCGGCCGGGAGCCCCGCGAGATCAGCGAGAAGATGGGCCTGCCCGTGGTCTACATCTCCACCCGCGGCATGATGCGCGCCTTCGAGCGTCTGGGCCTCGAGTCCGGAAGGCTCTGCACCTACTGCATCGGCGGCGGCCACCCCTTCGCAGGCTGCGAGGCCAGTGACTCGGCGGGGGAGAGCCAGCTGGACCTGCTGACCGTCTCCAGGGCCGCCGCGGCCGGGTCTGCGGGCGGCTGAGGTCCCGCTCCGGCGGGGGCGCCTTCTCCAGAAGAGAGCCGTTCCACAGGGGTGCCGTTGCCCTCGAGGGCATGTGCTCCGGTACGGTCGGCAGCTGAGCCCGGGCGTCACGGAAGCGCTCTCCATCAAGACCCCTCCCATCCCCAAGGCTGACTTGCCCTGTTGGGCATGGTCACCCGGGCCCGTACCCGCCGAGGCTGCAGCTGGGGCGGATGCCGAACGCCACGACCGGGCGCCGGCCAAGCCATGCCTGCGGGCACGCGGCACCCGGGAGAGCGGGAGAGGTGGCCCCCCAACTCCCGGTGGTCCGGATCAGGAGGGTGCGGTCAGCACTCGGCGCCGCGCACCTCGCCGCCGTAGACCTGCATCCGTGCCTCGGTGGTGGTCTCTTCGGCGGCGGCGGGGCGGTAGTGGAACTGCAGGGCCCAGCGGCGGCGGCGGGAGTGGTTCACGGGACTGCCGTGGTGGGTCAGGCCGTGCCACAGGAGGATCCCCCCCGGGGGGAGGGGCACCACCACGTCGCGGCCGGGGGCGACGTCGGTGTCGCAGATCTGCCAGTCGCGGCGGTTGAAGTGGTTCCTCGGGCCCTCGCGGTGGGAGCCGGGGATGACGTGAAGGGCGCCGTTGGCCGCCGTCGCCTCGTCGAGGGCGATCCACAGGCCGATGACGGGCGTGTCCAGGGAGACGTTGAAGTAGGCCATGTCCTGGTGCCAGGGCTTCTCCCGGCCTCCCGGCGGCTTGAGCAGAGCCATGTCCTGGAACATCCGCGGCGTTTGCCCATCCATGAGGGAGCTCACCAGGCCCAGCAGCCCCGGGTCCTCGCTCATCTCCTTCAGCGCCGGATGGTAGTCGACGAACTTCATCAGCTTGCGCACGCCCAGGCGCCGCCGCCGGGGCGGCCACGGCCGGCGGCCGCCGGCCTCGAACTGCAGGCCGCGGAAGGAGGGATCGCCGCCGTCGATGAGGGAGTCCACCGCGGCCCCCGCCGCCCGGATCCGCTGCCGGGAGACGGCCCGGCGCACGGCCAGGTACCCCTGGTCGTGGAAGAAGGCGCGTTCCGCCTCGCCGACGGAATCGAGACTCTCCACAAGCCGGGCGGCGCGCTCGTCGTTGTAGAGGCCCGCGGGGTGGGGGAGGGCTTCCGTCATGACCGCTTCTCACCGCCGCCGTTGCCGCGGTGGCGGACCAGGATCGCCGCCGGCAGGATCACGCAGTAGCCGGCCACCAGCAGGATGGGGGCCGCCGTGAGGGACAGGAATCCGTCGACGGGGGGTATGCGCAGCAGCACGTAGCCGAGGGCGATGACCGCCAGGCCGACGAGGAAGAGGATCCAGTTCCGGCGGGTGAAGGGCAGTGTGGGGGGTGGTGACACGGGGCTCTCCTTCAGCGCTTCTCGCGGATGCGGGCGGAGCGTCCCTTGCGGTTGCGCAGGTAGAACAGGCGCGCCCGGCGCACGCGGCCCTGGCGCAGGCGCTCGATCCTCAGGATGCGCGGTGAGTGCAGGGGGAAGATCCGCTCCACCGCCACGCCCTGGCTCACCTTGCGGACGGTGAAGGTCTCGTGGATGCCGCTGCCCTTGCGCTGGATGACGTCTCCCTCGAAGACCTGGGTGCGCTCCTTCTCGCCCTCGATGACGCGGACGTGGATGCGCAGCGAGTCTCCGGGCAGGAATTCAGGGAGATCGGTGCGCACCTGATCGGCGGTGATCTCCCGCAGTATGCCAGTGTCCATTCAAACCCTCTCTCTCTCCAGTGATGGTTGGGACCGGCCGCTGCCGGCCTCTCTCTCCTTTGACCATTCCTCCACCAGCCGCAACTCCCTGTCGTCCAGGTCCGCCGCGGGCAGCAGGTCGGGCCGGCGCTCGAAGGTGCGGCGCAGAGCCTGACGCCGGCGCCAGGCCTCGACCTCGCCGTGGTCCCCGCGGAGCAGTTCCTCGGGGACGCGCTGGCCGTCGAACTCGGCGGGCCTCGTGTACCACGGGCAGTCGAGGAGCCCGTCGTGGAACGAGTCGGCCATGGCCGAACTGAAGTCGCCGAGAACGCCAGGCAACAGCCGGGTCACGGCATCGATCACCACGAGGGCCGCGGTCTCGCCGCCGGTGAGCACATAGTCGCCGATGGACAGCTCGCGGTCGATGAAGCGCTCGCGCAGGCGCTCGTCGACGCCCTTGTAGTGGCCGCACAGCAGCACCAGGTGCGGCTGCAGCGACAGCTCGACCGCAGTCTGCTGGCCGAAGCGCTCGCCGTCGGCGGTGAGATAGATGCCCAGGCCCCGGTCGAGTTCCAGCTCTTCCCAGCAGGCGGCCACGGGCTCCGGTTTGATGAGCATGCCGCCGCCGCCGCCGAAAGGGGCGTCGTCGACGGTGCGGTGCCGGTCGATGGCCCAGGACCGCAGGTCGTGCACGGCCACCTCCAGGTGGCCGCCCGAGGCGGCCCGGCCCAGGATGCTCGTCTCCAGTGGCTGGGTGAAGAACCGCGGAAACAGGGTCACCACGTCGATCCTCACATCAGCCTCCCCGCTCCAGGAGGTCCTCGACGCCCCGTACGTCGATCCGCCGCCGGTCCACGTCGATGCGGGTCACGAAGTCCCGGACCGCCGGCAGCAGAATCTCGCCGCCGTCCTCCAGCCGCACCGCGAAGACATCGCTGGCCGGCATCTCCAGCACTTCGGTCACCTCGCCGAGACAGCGGCCCTGGTCATCCCGGACCCGGCAGCCGATCACGTCGAAGACGAAGTAACGGCCCTCGGGAGGCGGGGCGACCTGATCCCCGGGGACCGTCAGGTATCCGCCCGTGATCCCCTCCCGCACCTCCTCCGGGGAGTCGATGCCCGCGAACTTCACAAGCACCCCCCTGGGGACCGGGCGGCACATTTCGACCTGCAGGTCGACATCCGGATGCCCGTCGCGCTCGAGCCGCACGGAGCGCAGCCCGTCGAATCGGTCCGGATCCCAGGTGAGGGGCTCCACGAGAACCTCGCCGCGGACGCCCCTGGCGCGCCGGGCAAAGCCGACGGCGACGCGTCCCGGTGCCCGCCCGTCGGCGGACCTACTCCTCTGCCGGCTCCCCGCCCTCACTGGACGCGGCCTCCGGGGCCTCCTCGGCCGGCGCGGCCTCCGGGGCTTCCTCCGCCTCAGCCGGCGCGGCGGCGCCGAGCTTCTTGCGGCGTTTGGGCTTGTCGGTGGTCAGCGCGCCCTGGCGCTCGACGCCCTCGAAGCCGCGCCAGCGGGCGAGGATGCCCTTGCTGCGCAGCAGGTCGTGGACCGTGGGGGTCATCTGGGCGCCCTTCTTCAGCCAGTCCACGGCGGCCTCCTCGTCGACCTCGAAGCGGGCGTGCACGGGGTCGTACGTGCCCAGCTCCTGCAGCGAGTGGCCGGAACGGGGGAGGCTGTCCGTCGTGGCGACTATGCGGTAGAAGGGGCGCTTCCTGCGTCCCATTCTCTTGAGTCGAAGCTTGACCAAGTGTCGATGGCTCCTGGAGTGGAGGAAGTGGTGGGGTTCGGAGTGGAATCAGAGGGCCGGCATGGACAGGGGCAGGGACCTTCGGCCCCGTCCCTTGCGCCCCGGCCGGCTCATCTGGCGCAGCATCTTCTGCATGGCGTGGAACTGCTTGACGAGACGGTTCACGTCCTGGATGGAGGTGCCGCTGCCGCGGGCGATCCGCCGCCGGCGGCTGCCGTTGAGGATCTGCGGACGACGGCGCTCCTGAAGGGTCATGGAGTTGATGATCGCCTCGGTGCGGGTGAAGGCGCCGTCGTCGACGGGGGCCCCCTTCAGCGCCTTGCCGGCGCCGGGGATCATGCCCATCAACTGGTCCAGCGGCCCCATGCCCCGCACCGCCTGCAGCTGTTGCTGGAAGTCCTCGAAGGTGAACGCCTCCTTGCTCAGGCGGGCCTCCATGGCCGCGGCCTGCTCGCGGTCGAAGCTCTGCTCCGCCTTCTCCACCAGGGAAAGCACGTCCCCCATCCCCAGGATGCGGGAGGCGACGCGGTCCGGGTGGAAGGGCTCCAGCCCCTCGAGGGTTTCGCCCGTGCCGACGTAGCGGATCGGCTGCCCGGTGGTCTGGCGGATCGACAGGGCCGCGCCCCCGCGGGCGTCGGAGTCCATCTTGGTCAGCACCACGCCCTGGAAGGCGATCCGCTCGTGGAAGCGGCTCGCCGTCTCCACCGCGTCCTGGCCGAGCATGGCGTCGGCGACGAAGAGGATCTCGTGGGGTTGCACGGCCTCGCGGACGGCCGTCAACTCGGCCATCATCTCCTCGTCGATGCTCAGACGGCCGGCGGTGTCGAGGAGGACGATGCTGCGGTTGTTGAGGCGCGCCTGCTGCACGCCGAGGCGGCAGATCTCGACCGGGTCGTCGGAGCCGGCTTCACCGGGCCCGAAGACGCCGACGTCGATGCTGGCCCCGAGGGTGCGCAACTGCTCGACGGCGGCGGGGCGGTAGGTGTCGGCCGCCACCAGGCAGGGGAGTCGCCCCCGCTCCTTGAAGTGGCGGGCGAGCTTGGCGGCCACCGTGGTCTTGCCGCAGCCTTGCAGACCGACGAGGAGCACCGCCGTCGGCGGCTGCGGCGCCAGCTCCAGCGGCGCGGCGGTGCCTCCGAGAAGGGCGACGAGCTCCTCGTGGACGACCTTGATCACCTGCTGCCCCGGGCTCAGGCTGCGCAGGACTTCGCGTCCGAGGGCCCGTTCGCGAACGCGCCCGAGGAAGCTCCTGGCCACCTTGAAGTTGACGTCCGCCTCGAGGAGGGCGCGGCGGATCTCGCGCAGGGACTGGTCGAGGGCTTTCTCGCTGATGCGCCCGTGGCCGCGCAACTGGCGGAAGACATCGTCGAAACGCTCTGTCAGTCTCTCGAACAAACCGCCGTCCCCGCGAGCGTAACCCCTTGCCGGAAAAGGAGTAAATATAGGTTGGAGGTGCCGCTCCCGCCACGGGCGGGAGGCCGCCGGGCGCGCTTCCCCGACAGCCCGGGGGATACCTCGGGCCGCGAGGCGCAACAGTAGGGGTGATGGTGGACGAGGACGGAAAGGACTTGGTGAGAGCGGCGGCCTCGGGTGACGCCGGGGCCTTCGGCCGCCTGGCGGAAGCACACGCGGGCTGGCTGCTGGCGCGGATCTCGTCGAGGATGGGTTCGCGGGAGACCGCCGAGGACCTCCTGCAGGAGGTCTTCCTGGCGGCCTGGGAGCGGCTGGGGACGCTGCGCGATCCCGCCAGCTTTCCCGCCTGGCTGCGCTCGATCGCCGACAACCAGGTGCGCATGTGGCAGCGCCGCCGCCTCACCCAGCTCGACCTGCTGGCCCGGCTGGAGATCGAGACCGGCCCCCCCGAGGCGCAGGCTCCGCGGGAGGAGGAGGTCCGCGGCCTCCTGCAGGAGGCCATCGGGCGCCTCGGCGCCGCCCAGCGGGAGGTCGTCGTCCACCACTACCTCAAGGGCTACTCCTACCGGCAGACGGCCCTCCTGCTGAACCTGAGGCCGGAGACCGTCCGCAGCCGTCTGCAGAAAGCCCGGTCACGACTGCGAGAGGAGATCATCGCCATGCCGGACTCGAGCTTCACCCAAGAGTATGAACTCACCGCCTCCGACCTGACCGGACTGCGTCACCTGGCCCGCGTCCGGGGCCGCGACCACCGGCGGATCCTGCGGTGCGTCTGCCTGGACGCGGGAGGCCGCATGGTGGCCTGCGACGGCGCCCGGCTGCTGAGCTGGTCGAGCGGGGGTCTGGCCGCCCTCACGGCTCCCGTGATCCTGGAGTCGGTGGTTTCCGAGGCGATCCCGGAGGCGGAGGGAGCCACCCTGACGATCGGGGAGGAGGAGGCGACCTTGACGACCTTGAAGACGGGGGACGGCGTCAGCGTGGCTTTCCCCCTGCACCCGGGTCCCTACGTGCGCTACGAGGAGGTCCTGGCCAGCTATCCGCCCGGCCCCGTCTCCGCAGTCGCGGGGACCGCGGAGCTGATGGCCTGCGTCGAGGAGATCGAGCCGTACCTGAGACCCCGGCACCCTGTCGAAACCCGGGGATGGGTCTACCGTCCTCTCGTCGAGATCCGCCTCTCGGGTCCGGAGAGCCGGCTGACGCTGCGCACGGGCCGGGACCAGGGATTCACCCGCGTCGAAGATGCGGCGCCGGACCTGGGTCCGGGGGGGCCCGAATGGACCCACTCGGTGGCTTGCCCGGTGCGGGCGAAGGGTCTGGAGGGGGAATCCTTCCGGGTGGGAGTCAACCACGATTTCCTGAAGGCGATCGCGGCGGCTCTGGGGGACGCGGGCGAGGAGATCCGGATCCGCCCCGGGGAAGGGACCGGGGAGGGCTGGCCGCCGGCCCTCCACTTCGACGTGGGCGGCGGCCGCCACAGCGCCCTGCTCATGCCGATGCGCATGGAATCTCGGGAGCCCCGGGAGGGTGCCTCGGCCGCGACGGCCGGGCAAGTCCCTCAACCCTGAGGTCCGGGCTGCCGAGCGGAGGGTCCGCGGGTCAGGAGGGGCGGTAGCGCTCCGACCCGCGGATCCGCCGAATGGCCTCGGCCGGATCGGCGGCGCCGAAGACGGACGACCCGGCCACCAGCCAGGAGGCCCCGGCCCGGCGGCACTCGGCGGCGTTGCCGGGGCCGACGCCGCCGTCGATCTCGATGGGCACCTCGAGGCCGCGCTCGGCGAGCACGGCGCGCAGGGCGCGCACCTTGTCGAGCACCCCGGGCATGAAGGACTGGCCGCCGAAGCCGGGCTCCACCGACATCACCAGCAGCAGGTCGAGACTTTCCAGATGAGGCAGAAGCGGGTCCACGGGCGTGCCGGGGTTGACGGCCAGGCCGCGGCCGAGGCCCAGGCGCCCGATCTCGGCCAGCAGCGGGGCGGGGTCGGCGTCGATCTCGACGTGCACCGTCAGGGAGTCGGCTCCGGCGCGGGCGAAGGCCTCGAGATAGGCCCCGGGGTCGGTGAGCATCAGGTGCGTGTCGAGGCGCAGGCGCGTGCACCGGCGCACGGCCTCGACCACGGGGATTCCGTAGCTGAGGTTGGGGACGAAGCGGCCGTCCATGATGTCCAGGTGGAGGAAGTCGGCGCCCGCCGCCTCCACGCGCTCGATCTCGCTCTCGAGGCGGGCGAAGTCGGCGGCCAGGAGGGAGGGGGCCACGGAGACGGCGCTCATCGGGGATCCTCTCCGGCGTTGGCGGCGGGCGGCGCACTGATGACCACTTCGACGGCCGTGCGGCGGCTGGCGCGGGCGCCTGCCTCGGGGGTCTGGGACAGCACCTTTCCGGCCGCTCCGTCCACCGTCCGCCGCCGGATGGCGCCGAGGGTCATCTCGTACTTGCGAAGGCTGTCGGCCACGACGTCGATCGGCAGACCCACGACGTCGGGGACCCGCTTCGGGGCGGAAGGAGAGCCGCTGCTCACCACGAGATGCACCGTGGACCCGCGCTCGACCCGCTCACCGGCCTCGGGGCGCTGCCGAATGACCACGCCCGAGGGAAAGGTGGTGGAGGAGGCGTACTCGACGGTGCCCCGCCGGAGCTGGCCTCCCTGGATCTTGAGGCCCGCCTCGCGCTCGCTGCCGCCCGTCACCTCCGGCACCGGGTAGAGCCGCGGACCCCGGCTGACGTCGACGAAGACCCGCCGCGCCCGCTTGATCTCCTCCCCGGTCCGCGGCGCCTGGTCGACGATGTGGCCGATGGGCGCCGATTCCGAGAACACGCTGTCGCGGAGGGCCAGGCGCAGGCCCTCTCCCGCCACCCGCTCCCGTGCCGCCTCCGCCGTGCCGCCGCGCAGGTCGGGCACCGTGACCATCGGCACCTGGACGATGGCGGGCATGATCAGCTTGTCGAGGGCCGCCAGGAACAGGAGGCCGGTGCCGCCGGCCGCCACCGCGAACGTCAACAGGGTGCGCAGGAGCCGATTCACGGTTTCCTCCCGCGGTGGTGCAGCTTGTGGATCAGGGCGGCGTAGGCGCCGTCCCCGGCTTCCCGGCCGGGCAGCGTCTGGACCGTGCGCGCCGCCCAGGCGACGCCGGGGAACCGCCGCGAGGCCGCCTCCAGGCGGGCGTCCGCCCTGCGGGCCAGCAGGCCGTCGACGACGGTGTCGTTCTCCTCGTCCTCGAGGGAGCAGGTGCTGTAGACGAGCCGACCCCCGGGCCTCAGGGCCTCGAAGGCGGCCCCGAGGATGGCCGACTGCCGCTGCGACTGCCGCGCCAGGTCGGACTCGGACTTCCGCCAGCGCGCCTCGGGCCGCCGCCGCAGGACGCCGGTGCCGCTGCAGGGCGCGTCCACCAGGACGCGATCGAAGGCTCCCGGCGGGTGGGGTCCCGCGGCGGCGTCCCCCGCAAACAGATCGATCCCCTTCAGACGCATGCGGTCCCGGTTCTCCCGCAGACGCCGCAGGCGGGCCCGGGACAGGTCTCCCGCCGCCACTCGCACCTGCCCCGCGGCGAGGGCGAGCTGCACCGACTTGCCGCCCGGGGCGGCACAGGCGTCGAGGACCCGGTCCCCCGGTCTCGGGGCCAGCAGCTCGACGGCCAGTCCGGCGTTGAGGTCCTGCACGAAGCACCGCCCCTGACGAAAAGGGTGGGAATCGAAGAAACCCTCGGGCCGTTCGAGCCGGCAGGCCTCCGGTCGGCTGTCCACGAGCGCGGCGCCGAGGCTCTCCGGGAGGGACTCGACGAGACGCTCGGCGTTCCCGAACCGCGGGTCGGGGCGCACGAAGAGCGCCGGCGGCTCGTTGTTGGCCCGCAGCAAGGCCTCGGTGCGGGCCGGCCCCCAGCGGTGGAGCCAGCGGCTCACGAGCCACTGCGGGTGCGAGTGATAGACGGACAGGTAGCCCTCCGGATCCCCGTCGCGGTGCGGGTAGGCCACGCGGGCGCCCTCCGCCGAGACGCGCCGGAGGACGGCGTTCACGAAGCCGGCGGCCCCGGCGTGGCCGTGGCGCCGGGCCAGACCGACGGCGGTATGAACGGCGGCGCTCGGAGGCACGCGATCGAGCCAGAGCAACTGGTAGGCGCCAAGGCGCAGGATGTGGAGGACGCGGGGCGTCAGGGAGTCGAGGGGACGGCTGGAGAACGACGCCAGGATCCAGTCGAGGCGGCCTCGCCACTGGAGGACCCCGGAGGTCAACTGGCGGACGAAGCGCCGGTCGCGGCCGTCGAAGCGGCTCTCCAGGCCCTCGAGGAGGGGTGCGAGCCGGGCGCCCGACTCGACCTCCTCCAGCAGGCGCACCGCCTCGGTGCGGACCGGGTCCGTCCTCGTCATCTCCACAGGGCCGTCACCCCGGCCAAAGGTAGAGCCCGGTGGGGATGAGGCAAAGGCGCCGAGGGCCGCAGGGGACACCTTGACCCTGCGGGGTCCACGGCTATATTCGGCGACTCTCCCCCCCAGGAGGGTCTCGCGCCGGCACGGCCGGGGCCCCTCCTCCACCGCCTGCGTCAGAAGTCATCTTGCGTACCTACCCGGTGTGGCACCTGGCCCACGAGGGGGAATACGGCGATCTGCTCGACGCCCTCCTCTCGGGCCGCCGACTGGGCCTCGACGAGCTCGACACCGGCCCCGAAGGCCTGCACCGGCCCGAGCTGCTCACCGACCTCGACCGCGGCGCCCAACGCATCGAGCGCGCCGTGCGCCAGGACGAGACCATCGTCGTCTACGGCGACTACGATGTCGACGGGGTCAGCAGCACCGCCCTGCTCCTCGACTTCCTCGAGCGCGTGAAGGCGCGGGGCCACGCCCTGCTCCCCGACCGCCGCACCGACGGCTACGGCCTCAAACCGCCAGGCGTGCGCAAGGCCCTCGATTTCGGCGCCGACCTCGTGGTGACGGTGGACAACGGCATCTCCGCCGGCGAGGCCCTCGAACTGGCCCGCGACGAAGGTCTCGACGTGGTCGTCATCGACCACCACCGGCAGAACGAGGAGCTGCCGCCGGCGCACAGCATCATCAATCCCAACCGGGTGGACTGCGACTACCCCTTCAAGGGACTGGCCGGGGTGGGCGTGACCTTCAAGGTCGTGCAGCGATTGAGCGAGTCCCTCCTCGAGTCAGGGGAGCGCCGCCGTTACCTGAACGACCTGCTCGACCTCGTCGCCCTCGGCACCGTGGCCGACATGGTCCCCCTTCTCGACGAGAACCGGATCCTCGTGCGCCACGGCCTCAAGGCCGTCGAGCGCAGCGCCCGGCCCGGCCTGCAGGAGCTGCGCATCGCCGCCCGCTGCCCCCGGGGGCGGGTCGACAGCACGGCCGTGGCCTTCTACCTGGGACCCCGCCTGAACGTCGCCGGCCGTCTGGAAAAGCCCGACCTGGCCCTCGACCTGCTGCGCACGCGGGACCACGAGCAGGGCCGCCTCCTGGCCGGCCGGCTCAACGAGCTGAACCTCCGGCGCCAGCGGCTGCAGCGGGAGGGAGTCCGCGAGGCCCGGTCGCTGGTCTCGGAGGACCAGCTGGAGCGCGAGCGCCTGTTGTGCGTCCTCGGCGAGGAGTGGGACCTGGGCGTCATCGGACTGATCGCCAGCGACCTGTCGGAGAGCTTCTGGAGGCCCGCCGTGGTCCTCAGCGACGTGCTGCGCGACGGATTCTACGTCGGATCGGCGCGCAGCATCCCGGGGTACGACATGAACGACGGCCTCCGCCACTGCTCCCGGTTCCTCACCCGGTACGGCGGCCACGCCGGCGCCGCCGGGTTCACCCTGCCCGCCGAGGCCTTCGAGGAGTTTCGGGCGTGCCTCATCGACCACGCCGGCGCCGAGCTGACGCCGCAACATCTCGAGGCCCACCTCGACATCGATCTGGAGCTGCAGCCGGGGGACATCGACATGCGCACGGTCGAGGTGCAGCGCCAGCTCGAACCCTTCGGGCAGGAGAACCGCATGCCCCTGTTCCTGACCCGCGGTCTCGAGCTGGCCAGCCGGACCCGGGTCGGCAAGGAGGGGGAACACCTCAAGGTGGCTTTCAGGGCCGGCGGCGTGCGCGCGGGCGTGTGGTGGCACCAGGGGGCCCTGGCCCGCGACCTGGAACCCGGCCAGCGCCTCGACGTGGCCTACGAGCTGTCGGAGGACACCTTCAACGGCACGGGCACGGTGCAGATGGTGATCCGCGACATGGACTCCTCCCCCGGGTGCGAGTCTGCCCCGGCGCCGGCCGAGAGCGTTCCCTCCGCCGTGCTCGACTCCGAGGTGCCGTGATCAGCTCCGACCTCACCCGGGAGCTCTTCGTCACCGGTTCCGGGGCGCGCATCCTCCTCCTCGTCATCGACGGCCTCGGAGGACTGCCCCACTCCGAGACGGGTCTCAGCGAGCTGGAGACGGCCTCGCTGCCCAACCTCGACGGCCTGTGCGGCCGCTCCAGTTGCGGCCTCCACTCCCCCCTGGGACCCGGGTTCACCCCGGGCAGCGGTCCGGCGCACCTGGCCCTCTTCGGCTACGACCCGTGGCTTCGGAGGATCGGCCGCGGAGCCCTCTCCTGCCTCGGTCTCGGCCTCGACTTCGGGCCGGGAGACGTGGCGGCGCGGCTGAACTTCTGCACCGTCGACGCCGACGGCCTGGTCAGCGACCGTCGGGCGGGGCGGATCCCGACCGAGACCTGCCGGCGGCTGTGCGGTCTGCTCGCCGATGTCGACATCCCCGGCGTCGAGGTGACCGTGGCTCCGGAGATGGAGTACCGGGCCGCGGTCCGCTTCCGCGGGGAAGGGCTGTCCGACGGGGTCGGCGACTCGGACCCCCAGGTGACCGGGAGACCCCCGCTGCCGCTGCGGGCGGAGTCCGCCGATGACCGGCGCATGGCGGCGGTGGCGGAATCCTTCGTCGCCCGGGCCGGAGAGCTCCTGGCCGGTGAGAGCCCGGCGAACATGGTGCTGATCCGCGGCTTCGGAAGCTACCCGGAGCTGCCCTCCATGCAGGAGGTCTACGGCCTCGACCCGGTGGGTCTCGCCGGGTATCCCATGTACCGGGGCATCGCCCGCGCCGTCGGCATGGACACCCCCGGCTGCGACGCCCGCATCGACGCCCAGCTCGACCTGCTGGCGGCGCGCTGGCAGGCGGGCCCCGAGGACTTCTGGTACGTCCACTTCAAGCCGACGGACAGCGCCGGGGAGGACGGCGACTTCGACCGCAAGGTGTCCCTCCTGGAGGAGATCGACGGATACCTTCCCCGTCTCCTCGACCTGCAGCCTGAGGTCCTCGTGGTCACCGGCGACCACTCGACGCCGTCGCGGATGGGCGGCCACAGCTGGCACCCCGTGCCGGTGCTGATCCTCGGCGAGGCCGGCTTTCCCGTCGCCGGAACGCGCATGACCGAGCGCGGCTGCGCCGGCGGCAGTCTCGGCCGCATCGCCACCACGGAGCTGATGGCCCTCGCCCTGGCCCACGCCGGGCGCCTGGCCAAGTTCGGCGCCTGAGCGCCGCCGCCATCGAGGTCGGGTGATCCACCCGGTGCGCATCGCCCACCGCGGGGCCTCCGGAGCCGGTCTGGCGCCGGAGAACACCCTGACCGCCTTCGAGCGCGCCATCGAGATCGGCGTCGACGCCGTCGAGCTCGACGTGCGCTCCACTCGCGACGGCGCCCTCGTCGTCCTCCATGATCCGCTGCTGGACCGCACCACCGACCGCGAGGGGCCGGTGCACGAGCTGACGCTGGCGCAGGTCCGCGAAGCCGATGCCGGCGGCTGGTTCGGCCGCCCCTTCGCCGGCGAGAAGGTGCCCACCCTGGCCGAGGCCCTCGACCTGCTGCGGCGCCGGGCCCTGGCGGTGATCGAGATCAAGGCCGACCACCTGGCGGAGGCGGTCCTGCGCGTCGTGGACGACCTCGTCGTGGCCGACCAGGTCGTCATCCAGTCCTTCTCCTCCGAGACCCTGCGGCGGGTGAAGGCGATCGATGGGGCCGCACCGGCGGCCCTGCTGGTGGGCAACCTGCCCACCTCCCCCTCGAGGATGCGGGCCCGGCGCATGGTCCGCGAGGTCCTTTCCCTGGGGGCCAACATCCTCAACATCTGGCACACGACCCTGACCCCGGCCTTCTACGAAGAGGTGCGCAAGCGCGGACTCACGGTCTGGACCTGGACCGTGGACGAGGAGGTCGTCCTGCGGGACGTGGTCCAGATGGGGGTTCAGGGTATCGCCACGAACCATCCCGACCGCCTCAACGGCGTCCTCGAGGAGCTGGCGCGGGAGGGAGCGATCCTGGTCCCCCTGGGCCGCAGCAAGCGCCTCAAGCCCGGCCGCTGGCGCCGGCGCCGGGAGATCCGCAGGGCGAGCCGGCGACGGGACGCCTGATCCGGCAAGGGGAGCGGCATTCCCGCTTGACGCTTCCGCGGAAGCGGGGGTATAATTGGCTCGTCCCCGCCCTGTTCTTCCCGTCCGTTTCAACGAGCATACGCGTCCCACCGTGAGCCAAGACGAGGTGTGGCCGTACCCTGTTCCCCGCCGGTCCGGCGGGCAGGGGGGGCCGCCCGACACCGAGCCACGGACCTCTGCGCCGCCGGCCTGTGACGCTGCCGTCACCCCCTCCCTCCGGACGGCGGCCGACTTCGCCCCGTCGAATCCGAGCCCGTGCTGGTCTCCGCCGCTTTTGCCGCGCTTCTCATCCTGGTGGTCATCGCCTACTACCTGGTTCCACGGAAGGCGCGCTGCCCGGAGTGCGGCTCAAACAGGGAGGAGGGCCCCCTGTGCCCCTCCTGCGGCTGGATCTTCGAGGACGACGAGGACGACGAGGACGGCGACGAGCCGGAGGTGATCGACGCGTGGGAGGACCGGTAAGACGATGGAATGGGTAACGGCCCTGCTCGCCGTGGGATGTCTGTTCGTCGCCGCCCAGGTCGTGGTCGACTACCTGCGCTACCGCAGGGCCCTGGAGCCGCGGCTGGAGACCGCCCGCAGCGCTGACGAGCAGCTTCGACACCGCATGGAGGCCGCCCGCAGGGAGCTGGCGAGGAGGCGGAAGGAGGGGGATGCACCCCGTCCGGGTCCGGGGGACGGTCCCGGCGATCCACCCCGGGGGGAGGTGCGGGCAGGCCCGGAAAGGATGGCGCCGGCGCGGGCCGATGGCTAGGGTGCGCCTCGGGGCTTTTCGCTTGACAATCGCAAGAACCGATATGTAGCTTCCCCGCCGTCAGTTACGGCCATCACGCCATCAACGAACACGGTCTGGAGGATGTCATGATGCGGGCAGCAAAACACCTCACCCTGCGGGTTGCAGGCCTGTTCGCCGTCGCCGCTCTCGTCGGCTGCGGAGGTGAGCCACCCCAGGCCGATCTGGACGCCGCCCAGGCGGCCCTCGCCGCGGCCGAAGCGGCCGAGGCCGAGAAGTACGCCGGCAGCGATCTCTCCGCGGCTCAGAAGGCCTTCGCCGACGCCAAGACCGCCTTCGACGCCGAGGCCGAGAAGATGCTGTTCAAGGACTGGGAATCGGTGGTGCCGCAGATCGCCGACGCCAAGTCCAAGGCCGACATGGCCCGTTCGTCGGCCGAGGCCGCCAAGGCCGCCGCCATGGCCGCCGCCGAGTCCGCCATCGCCGACGCCGCCATGGTCATCCAGGGGGTCCGCGCCAGCCTCGAAGCCGCCCCGGCCGGCAAGGGCACCGAGGGCGATATCGAGCAGTTGCGCGCCGACCTCGACGCCGCCGACGCCGACCTGAGCTCGGCGCGAGCCGCTGTCTCCTCCGAAGACTTCGAAATGGCCACATCCAAGGCCGGGTCCGCCAAGATGGCGGCCGAGACCGTCAGCGAGGGCGTCGACGCGGCCGTGGCCCGGTATCACCAGTTGGTCGAGGAGAGAACCCCCTGGTACGAGCGCGGAATGGGCGGCTAGTCCAACCTGGCCACACCGGGATCCGCCGCGACGGATCCCGCGCGTCCCATGTCGACGGCCGGAGAGGGCGATCCTCTCCGGCCGTCCTTCTTTTTCCTGCGTCCCTCGCGCTGATCCTGGTCGTCCTGTCCGCACTCCCCGGCGCCGCCCGTGCCGAGGGCAAGGCCGCCTGCCCGGCTGTGGGAACCCCCTCCGAGCTGGCCCTCGAGCACCGGGACCTCCTTTCCCGCCTGGCTTCCCGCCGCCGCCTGCCCACGCCCTACATGGTGATCGACACACGCGCCAACCTTCTGGTGCTGAGGGACTCCGTCCATCAGGTGGAGCACAGGGCGGTCTGCTCCACCGGCGCGGCGCGGCGCTTCGCGGGGCGCAAGGCCTGGCAGAAGTGGGTCTTTGCCACCCCCAAGGGTCGCTTCGAGATCCAGCGCAAGGTGAAGGACCCTCTGTGGACGAAGCCGCCGTGGCACTTCCTGGAGTCGGGAGAGGAGGTGCCCGTCCTCCCCGAGGACTTTCGCCGGTTCCAGCGCGGCGTTCTCGGCCGCTATGCACTCTACTTCCTTCCCGACTACATGATCCACGGTACGCTCTACGAGACGAACCTGGGGAAGAGCATCACCCATGGATGCGTCCGCGTGGGCGACGAGGACCTGAGCCATCTTTTCGAGCGCGTGCAGACCGGCTGGCCGGTCTACGTATTCTGAGTCCGCCTCCGGGAGAGCGCCGCTTCTGCCTGGAGGGTGGCCTGGCTTTCTCCGGGGGACCGGAAGCTCGTGGAGAGCCGTCCAGGCCCTCGCGGCGGCGGCGCTCGTCGGCTGGAGTACCGCCGGGCCCGTGCAGGCCTCCGAGGACCTCGGCCGCGTCAACGAGGCTCTGAGGGAGTGGCTGCAGCTGATGGAGGCAGACCAGGTCTACCTTCTCCTCGACGAGTCGGCGGGGGATCTGCGGGTCCACCACGGGCCCGCGGTACTCCGCCAGTGTCCGGTCGTCTCCGACTCCCTAGGGGCCGGCACTCCGGTTCGGCAGCGGTTGACGGCGAGGCTGCGCCGCCATCGGCGGGCCGATCCCTTCACCTCGATCGAGCCCGGGCCCTTCGACTGGGAGCACTACCTGGTTTCGGAGGCCGCGGCAGAGGCCGGGCTGCTGTTCTCCGAAGGCCTGCTGCTGTACGCCTCCGAGATCTGGAGTCCCGCGCGGGCACCCTCGATCCGGCTGCGGAGGGAGGACCTGCGCGCCCTCTTCGACGCCGCCGCGGACAGCGTCGACCTGATCCTGCTGCCCTCCGGCTGGGAGCGTGAGCGATGACGGGAATGTGCGCCGGCTGGGCGCGGGAGGAGATCACTCCCCCGGCGGGGATCCACATGGGCGGCTACTGGGGACGCCGGTCGGGCGCCACCGGGATCCACGATCCGCTCTCCGCCTCGGTGATCCTGTGGCGTTCGCGCGGCAGGGGCGCCGCTCTGGTCGCCCTCGACCTGGTGGGCGTGGCCCCCGGGCTTGCGGACCGCATCCGGGGCCAGGTGGCGGCGGCGGCGGGCTCTGCCCTCTCCATCCGCCCCGAAGCGGTGACCGTCTGCTGCAGCCACACCCACGCCGGCCCCCTGACCATGCCCTTCCGCGGCATGGGGGAGGTGGACACCGGCTACCTGGAAACGGTATGCGAGGGCGTGGGGCGCTGCGCCGGGAGGGCCGCGGAGGGCCTTCGGCCGGTGCGCCTGCGATACGCCCGTCCGCCGGTCCGCATCGGCGTCAACCGGAGGCAGGCCCGGCGGGGCGAGGTCGTCATCGGCGAGGACCCCCTCGGACCGGTGGCCTCCCACGCGCATGTCCTCGTACTCGAGGCGCTCTCCGGAGCCCCCCGCAAGGCGGTCCTGTTCCAGCACGCGTGCCATCCCGTCGTCCTCCCCGGCGCCAACCACGAGATCAGCGCCGACTTCCCTGGGGCCGCCCGCCGAGCCGTGGAGGAGCGCACCGGCGCCCTGGCGGTCTTCGTCAACGGCGCCGCCGCCGACATCAATCCCCGCGGAGGCCACGGCACCTTCGACGAGGTCGAGTCCCTGGGCGCCGAGCTGGGCGCCGCCGTCGCCGCCGCCGAGGCCGCGGCCCGGGAACTCGAAGGGGACGGCATCGCCTGGAGCCAGGCTCGTCTCGACCTGCCCCTGACCGCCGCCACCGCTGCCATGGAGGAGGAGGTCCGGCGCTCCCTGGACGACTTGGAAGAGGCGGTGAGCAGCGCCGGTCCGGATCCGTGGGAACGCCGGGTCCCGGAGGCTGGCCGCGACTGGGCCCGGCAGTGGCTCGCCGAGGCCGCCCGCGGCGGTCCCGCGGGGAGCCAGGCCTTCGAGATCCACGGCCTGCGGATCGGCCCCCTCGCCCTGCTGGGGATGGAAGGCGAGATCTTCGTGCGCTACCAGCTCGACCTGGAGCGCGGGTGCGCGGCGCCGATGATCCTGTGCGGCTATGCCAACGGCTGCGTCGGGTACGTGCCCACCGCCGACGAGTACGAGCGCGGCGGCTACGAGATCGACCAGGCCTACAAGGTCTACCCGAGCGTCCGCATGATCGCCCCGGAGAGCGAGGCGATCGTCCGGGCGGGGGCCTGGCAAGTGCTCGACAGTCTGGGGATCGGCCGGCGCTGATCACGACCGGCGCCCGAGGTTTGCCCCGGCTCTGCCCTTGAGGCATCTTCATCGAGCGATGAGCCAATCGCTTTCTCCGCCGGCCATGGACCTGTCCCGCGAGCAGCTCGACACCCTCGCGCTCGAGCTCGAGGCGCTCTACGAGCAGGTGCCCTCCACCTGCTGCGCCAACTCGGGGGAGTGCTGCGAGCTGACGGAGGAGGAGATGGACGAGGGCTACGCCACGATGTTTCCCCTCTATCGGGCCGAGTACGCCCACATCGTCGATCACGTCCGCTCGAACTTCCCGGAGGAACGTCAGCGCCAGCTGCTGACCTTCACCGAGGAGCGGCCCCGCCGCTGCCCCTTCCTGGGGCCCGACCGCGGCTGCACGATCTACGCCGCGAGGCCGCTGATCTGCCGGACCTACGCGGTGATGAACCCCGAGACCATCCGCGAAGCGGCCCGGCGCCACGAGGGCGAGGTGCCGGAGGAGTGGGTCCGCCGCTTCGTCCGGCGCGAGGGCGGCATGGTCTGCCCGCGGGTGACGGTGACGCAGCCGGAGAAGCTGGTCCGCCACGCCCGCAACCTCGTCACCGGCGCCTACGAGCACGCCCTCGCGCGGCTGAGCAACCGCCTCTCCCTGGTCACCCCGCATCGGGAGAGCCTGGTCCGCCGCATCATCCGGCGCCGCTCGTGGCCGCTGCGCTGGACCTGGGGCGGGTACAACGCCCTGAGCCTGACGCCCGTCGCATGGGTGGAATCCAGGTTGAGGGGGTACTGGCGCCGCGCCCAGTTGAAGGACCTCGATTCCTGAAGGGAGGGGAAGGAGCATGAAGACCTATCGCGTAGCGATTCTCGGGTGCCGGGGCCGCGGCGGAGCCGCGGGACGCGCCTACTTCCAGCATCCACGGACCGAGGTCGTGGCCCTCTGCGACCTGGTGCCGGAGCGACTCGAGGAGCTCGGCGGGGAGTTGGGCGTGTCGGCGCGCTACGACGACTACCACCGCATGATCGAGCAGGAGGCCCCGGACATCGTCGCCATTCCCACGGGCACCGAGTTCCACTACGCCCTGTCCATGGGCGTTCTCGAGCACGGGGTCTCCATCGACGTGGAGAAGCCCATGTGCCAGGCCCTGGACGAGGCCGATCGGGTCATCGACAGGGCCGCCGGGAAGGGGGTGCGCATCGCCGTCCACCACCAGGGGCGCACGGGAGGGGCCATGCGGGCCGTGAAGAAGGCCGTCGACGAGGGCGCCATCGGCTCCCTCCGGTTCCTCCTCGGCAGCTGCAAAGGGTACTACGCCGGCTACGGCTTGATGAACATCGGCACCCACATGCTCAACAACATGATCGGCCTTGCCGGCCACTGCCGGGCGGTGCAGGCCACGGCCCTCACCGCCGGCCGGCCGGTCACCCCCGAGGATGTGGTCCCCGCGGCCTCGGGCATGGGCATCGTCGCCGGCGAGCACGTCACCGCCAACCTGCGCTTCGATCCCTGCGAGGGCCACGGCCTCACCGGCGTCCTCGTGCAGCACCGCTTTCCCGTGGTCGATTCCACCGGGTACTGCCTGGAGGTGTACGGCTCGGAGGGCCGGCTGTTCTGGACGATGCGCAATGCCTGGCTGCTGCCGACGCCCCACGACGTGCCCGGCTCCGGGGTCGAGTGGCAGCGCCTGGAGAGCATCGTCCCCGATCACTACGACCCGGAGGGCCCGTCCACCGAGGCCGACTACAACTACGCCGACGAGTACGTGCGCGCCCTCGACGAGGGCCGCGAGCACGAGTGCAGCGGCATCGAGGGCCGTCACGTGATGGAGATCCTCATGGGGATCTTCGAGTCCGGCGCCCATCGCCGGGAAGTCGAGCTGCCCCAGGCCGACCGGGGCCACCCCCTGGAGGCCTGGCGGGAGGCGGCCGGCCTCGACGAGCCGGCGGAGATGCCGCGCCCCTACGGGGAGTGGCTGCAGGTCGAGGACCGCCGTCTCGGCCGAGCCTGACCGGCGCCCGAAGTCCTCCCATCAGCCTGCAGCATCGACGACCTCCCCCGGGCGTACCACCGGGGGAGGTCGCCGCTCCATGCGGTTGCGCGAACACCGCGTATATGGATGTTCTCTTGAATCTCCTTTCCGCTGGACAGGGAGGCGGGGAGGAGGGACAGACCGGTTTCTTGCACCCACGAGGAGCCCCATGGTCATCCACACCGACGACGACGCCGAGGTTCTGCGCCGCTACTTCCACGACATCGAGGACTCCCGGCCATTGCCTCGGGAGCGCGAGGTCGAGTTGGCCGAGCGCATCACCCGGGGGGACATGGAGGCCCGGGACGAGTTGGTGCGGGCCAACCTGCGCTTTGTCGTCGACGTGGCCCGCCAGTACCAGAACCGCGGGCTCACCATGGCCGAGCTGGTCAGCGCCGGCAACATGGGCCTCATGAAGGCGGCCGACCGCTTCGACGGAGAGCGGGGGTTCAAGTTCATCTCCTACGCCGTCTGGTGGATCCGCCAGTCGATCATGCAGACCCTGACGGATCAGACGCGCACGGTGCGGGTGCCGGTGACGCGACAGAACATGATGCGCGACATCACCCGGGCGACCCAGCATCTCGGGGGCGACCAGCGCGACGTCACCGTGGGCGAGATCGCGGAGAGGCTGGGCGTGGCCGAGGCCGAGGTCCTGGAGACGATGATGAAGGGGCGGCCCGAGACCTCCCTCGACCGCACCTTCGAGGAGGGCGACGACCGCAACCTGCTGAGCACGATCCCCGACGAGTCCGTCGACCTGGCCGACGACGCCGTCTCCGAGCGCGACTGCAGGGCCCGGATCGAGGGCGTGCTGTCCACCCTCGAGGACCGTGAGCGCTACATCGTCCGCTGCTACTACGGTCTCGACGGGGAGGAGCCCCTGACCCTGGAGCAGATCGGCGGGTCCATGGGTCTGACGCGGGAGCGCGTGCGCCAGTTGAAGGAGCGCGCCCTTGGCCGGATGCGCGATCCCGAGCGCTACCACCTCCAGGAGCAGGCCGCCGGCTGAGGCCCTGGACCGTGGCGGTCGGGGTCTCTGTTCTGCGGGGGTTACTCTGCCGCCAGGCGGCGCAGAGTCTCGAGGTTCATCACGTCCTCGGCCAGGTCCGGGCCCTTCGGCGTCTCCAGGATCATGGGCACCCCGCGCAGACGCGGGTCGGCGAGGACGTTGCGGAACCCCCGGAGACCGATGCACCCGGCGCCGATGTGCTCGTGGCGGTCCCGCCGCGAGCCCAGGGGCGCCTTGCTGTCGTTCACGTGCAGGACCTTGAGCCTCTCCAGGCCGACGGTCTCGGCGAATCGACTCATCATGCCGGCGTAGCCGTCGGCGCCGGTCAGGTCGTACCCCGCGGCGAAGACGTGGCACGTGTCCAGGCAGACGCCCATCATCGCCCGGTTGTCCACCCCGTCGATGATCGCGGCCAGCTCCTCGAAGCGGGCCCCCAGGTGGGTGCCGGTCCCCGCGGTCGTCTCCAGGCAGAGGACGACCTCGCTGCCGGGCAGCTCGTCGAAGAGGCGGTTGCAGGCGGCCGCGATCCGCGCCACTCCCGCGTCGGCGCCCGAGCCCAGGTGGGCCCCGGGATGGAAGACGAGGTTGGGAATGCCCAGGACGTGGCAGCGCTCCACCTCCTCCCGGAAGGACTGCCAGGACTTCTCCCTGAGCTCCCCGTCCGGCGTCGCCAGGTTGATCAGATAGCTGTTGTGGGAGCAGGCCACGATGATGCCCGCCTCCGTCATCGCCTCGAACCAGAGCTCCAGCTCCCCGGCCATGAGGTCGCGCGCCGCCCACTGGTGGTTCGCCTTGTTGAAGACCTGGATGGCGTCGCAGGTGGCCTCCTGGGCCCGGTCGAAGGCCCGGTGCAGGCCGCCGGCGATCGACACGTGGGCGCCGAGGAGGTGGCCGGACACGCTCAGGAACCCGCCGCCGGGGGCAGGACCAGCTCTTCCTGGTCGCGGACCCCGTACGTCGGCGGCAGCTCCCGGTAGTCGGTGCCGGAGCGAGCGTTCCAGTCCCAGACGATCCCTCCGTCCTTGAGGGTCAGCTCGCAGAGCAGCCGCCGGTCCCCCTCGAGCCGCCCGTCGAAGGAGTCCATGTAACCGAAGCGGCCCTCCTCCAGCCGCAGGACGGCCACGTCGGCGGCGGCGCCCACGGACAGGGTTCCGTGCTCGGGACGGTTGATCACCCGGGCGGGCTCCACCGTCGACAGCCGAACCACGTCGGCCAGAGGCATGCCCATGACGAGGAACTTCGACATCGTCGTCGGCATGTCGAGCATGCCCAGGTTCATGCTGCTGTGGTGCAGATCGGTGGAGATCGAGTCCGGCCAGAAGCCCTGCTCCACGCACGGCACGGCGTTGCGGAAGCAGAAGCTGCCGGCCCCGTGGCCGACGTCGAAGAGCACGCCCCGCTCGCGGGCGGCGGGCAGGTAGGGCAGCACCCGGCCCTCGGCGTCGACGCAGGGCACGGGACCGCGGTAGACGTGTGTGGAGATGTCCCCGGGCCTGAGCTTGTGCCCCACGAGCTCGTAGTACGGGCGCTCCCGTTTGAAGAACCCGAAGTCGACCATGACCGGCATGTCCGCCTGCTCGCCGGCCTGCAGGACCCGGTCCACCTGGGTCCAGTCGGGGGGGATGTAGTGGGCGCACTTCAGGCCGACGACCACGTCCTCGTGCTCGCGGGCGACGCCGGCGCAGGCCTCCGGGTCCATGTCCCAGACGTTCTGCTCCGCCGACATCATGGTCATGCCCAGGCCGACGATGTTCACCAGGGCATAGGTGCGGGTCTGGAAGCGGTCGAGGACCCGGTTGCGGAAGTCGGGTAGATTGCGGTACCCGGCCGAGCCGGTGTCGACCATGGTCGTCGTGCCGGAGCGGAAGCTGAAGCCGTCGGGCAGGACGCTCTTGTCGCCGGCCCATCCCTGGGGGTTGCCGGGGGTGGCGTAGAGGTGGACGTGAATGTCCACCAGGCCGGGGGTGACGTAGAGGCGGCTCACGTCGATGACACGGGCCGCCTGATCGGGAGGGATGCGGGTGTCCACGGCGGCGATGCGGCCACCGGCGACGGCCACGTCACGGCCCTCGTCGATGCCGTTGGCCGGGTCGATGACGTGCCCGCCCCTCAACAACAGGTCGAAGCGCATGAGGTCTCCTGAGACGGATCGGGGTTGAGCCGTTAAGATAGCAGGATCGCCCGGGTCCGCTGATCGATGAGCCATCCCTCCAGACGCGTCCTCCTGTCCCTCCTCGCCTCGGCTTTGATACACCTGGTGGTGGTCGGCCTGCTGGAGTGGCTGGTGCCCCCGAGGATCGAGCGCGAGAGCTGGCGGCCCACCGTCCGGCGCTACCGCCCCCTGCCCGTGCGGCGCCACGAGACGCGGGCGCCGGTCCCCGTGTCGCGGGAGATGGTCCGGCGCGTGCTGGGAACCGAGCCGTCCCTGGCGGCCGTGCCTCCTGCCGGCGACGCCGCACCCCTCCCCCTGCCGGAGAGGCCGCCCCCGGCGGCGGAGCGGGTCCAGCCTCTCGACGTCAGGCAACCACGGGAGCGCGAGGCGGACACGGTGCCCGACAGCGTGATGTGGAAGGACCAGGTGACGGACCTGCCGGTCCCCGACCCGGTCGAGCTGGACGCGGAGCGCCGGCGCCGCAACGTGGCCATCATCGACCCGGCCACGGGAAAGCTCGAGCGGGCCTGGCTGCACCTGCCCGTCTACGGGGCCGGGGGGCCTGCAGATCCCCGGGCGGGGGCCTTGGCCGACGCGCCGGCATTCCTCGAGCGCGGAGCCATGCTGCCAGGCCCGGTACCCCTCCAGATCGAGATCAAGTGGTTCCGCCTGGGCAGACCGGCCCGGATCATCGAGGGGATCACGAAGAAGGTCGAACCCATCCACTCCTTTCCGAGCTATCCGGAGCGGCACATCCTTCACCGAAGCGAGATGCGGGAGTTCTCGGTCCTCCATCTCGGGCACGTCGACGTCGAGTCCCTCGAGGCGATGGTGGAGTACCTGGCGCAGGGAGGACTTGGCATCATGGATTCGAGGCAGCTGGCCCTGTGCGAGACCGGGCTGAAGCGCCTCTACGGCAGTCGCGTGGAACGGCGGCTCCTCGAGCTGGGTCATCCCCTGTTCCACTCCTTCTACGACATCACCCGCTACGGTCTCAGCAACGCTCTCTGCACGGGCTTCGGACCGGTCACCGCCCTGGTCCTCGACGGGCGCGTCGCGGCCACGACACCGTCCTCCCCGCTTCAACGCCCGGATGACCTGTCCGTCGAACCGCATGTTCGTCAACCACCTGGCCTTCGCCCTCATCCAGCCGAGCCGCCATGGGGGGGCGGTACGAGGCCCGGCGTTGATCGGCACCGCCGGGAAGACTTGAATCTCCCGCTCCACTGACCGCAGGCCATCCGAGGAGGCACGAGTGAGCGACATGATACGAGAGGGACGGCGGGTGCTGGTCTTCAGCGCCCACGCCGCCGACTTCTGCTCCCGGGCGGGGGGCACCATCGCGCGGCTGACCGACAAGGGCAGCGAGGTCCGCGTCTACGACCTCAGCTACGGCGAGAAGTGCGAGTCCCCTGCCCTGTGGGCGCGGCAGCCGGCGCCGACCATGGAGGAGGTGAAAGCCGAGCGCGGGCGCGAGATGAGCGCGGCGGCGCAGGTCCTCGGCGCCGAGATCGAGTGCCTCGACTGGGGCGACAGCCCCCTCATCGTCGACGAGGACCGCCGGCAGCAGTTGCTGACCCTGTTCCGTCGCTTCCGGCCCGACCTGGTGCTGAGCCACTGGATCGACGACGTCCTGCACCCCGATCACATGGAGACCACCCGCGCCGTGGTCTGGGCCAGCCGCTACTGCTCCCGGCCCGGTCTCGAGCTCGACGAGCCGCCGACGCCGGCCCCCCAGGTGGCGTTCTACGAGACCACCCTGGGCACGGCCCCGGTGGCCCGCTTCCTGCCCAACCTGTTCGTCGACATCGGCCCGGTGCAGGCCCGCAAGCGGGAGGCCCTGGAGCACCTGAAGGCCCAGCCGGACCTGCCCGACCGCTACGAAACCCTCGCCCGCTACCGCGCCTTGGAGGCCCAGTCCACGGCCTGGATGAAGGGCTGCGAGTTCGCCGAGGCCTTCGTGCGCCTGGGCACGGAGGCGGCCGGCTTCGAGGGCCCGAGCGGCTTCGGCCCCTAGTCCGTCCGGGGGGGCCGCCGGAAGAGGAACAGCAGGGGGCGCGTGTCCCCGGGGTCGGTCTGCCGGCCGCGGCCGTTGTTGTCGAGCACGACGTACACGTGCTCGGCGTCCATGCACAGACCCTCGGCGCGGCCGGAGCGCTGGTTCAGGTAGCGGTACTCCGGTGCGCCGGTGACCTCGCCGAAGCTCCAGAAGGCCAGCTCCCGCAGCTCGCCCGCCTCGTACTCGATGCGCAGCACCGCCTCGGCGTTGCGGCTGAGGGCGTAGAGATGCTCCCCGTCGTGGAACAGGTCGGAGAAGTCGGGCTCAAGCGGCTCCGGCAGTTCCAGCAGGGACTCGCCGAAGGCGTGGGCGGAGACGGCCGCCTCGCCGTCGCCGGGATCGACGACGACCTCCACCAGGCCCCGGGGGGCGCGCTCGGCGGCCAGCAGGAGGCGGCCGCCCCCGAGCAGGGCCAGGCCCTCGAGGCGGGCCTTCTTGTCGCCGAAGAGTCCGGCCTTCAGGCCCTCCGCCTCGACGCCGGGGGTGACCCAGGCGAGGTCGGTGCCGGTCTCGTGGACGCGCAGCACCCGCAGGATCGCCTCGCTCACCAGGAAGAAGAAGCCGTCCTTGTAGGCGATGCCCTCGAAGTCGAGGGAGAGGACCCAGGCTCCCGACCAGGGGGGGTTGAAGGTGACGTGAGGCTCGAGGACGGCGCGGTCGGGGCCCAGGCGGATGCGGCAGACGGCGTGGTCGTGCTGGTCGGAGACGGCGTAGAGCCGGCCGTCGACAATGGTCAGCCCCGAGGGATGGGCGTTGTCCAGGCCTTCCACCGGCAGGGCGCGGACCAGCTGCAGGGGGATCGTCTCGGCGGACCACGCCGCCTGGGCCGCCAGGGCCGCGGCGCATACCAGGGCGAGCAACTGGCGGCGGGTCGACGAGCCTCGGAGTCCGGAGAGAGCCATCGGCCTTTTCCATCCCGGGGGGGAATCCAGCGGTCTCGGACCTCCCGCCGGCGTCCCTCCCGGGCTCACAGAATACCGCCTCGGGATGGCGCGGGAAAGCATCTCCCTTTTCCGCCCGGAGGGGCGCGGTCGGGACTGTGCTGCGGCTCCGCTCAGGGGCTCGCTGCCAGCAGCTCCTCGACCTCCTCCCGGCTCGGGAGCCCGGCCTGTCCCCCGAGGGCGCGGCAGTTCAGGGCGCCCGCGGCGCAGGCGTAGCGCAGGCTCCGATCCAGCGGCCAGCCCTGGAGCACTCCGAAGATGAACCCCCCGTGGAAGGCGTCACCGGCTCCGGTGGTGTCGACCACCTCCACCGCGGGCGCCGGGCACTCGACCGGTCCGCGGGCGTCCTCGGCGGCGGCGCCGTGTTCGCCTCGGGTCAGGACCGCGGTTCTCGCCCCGAGGGCGCGCAGCCGCCGCAGCACCTGCCAGGGCCCGGCGCCGGGGAGCCAGCGGCGGGCGAAGAACTCGCTCACCACGGCGTAGTCGACCAGGGGCAGCAGCTCCTCCAGGCGGTCGCTCTGCCAGGTGCCGTCGAGGACGACGGCGGCTCCGCCTTCGCGGGCCCGGCGGGCGGCACCGATGGCGGCGTCGTCGGCGTCGTCGAGGTGCAGGACCCGGGCGCCGGCGACGTCCTCCGGCCCGAGATCGGCAGCGGACAGGGGCGGAAAGGACTCCGGCCGGGAGACGAAGGCGCGCTCGCCCCCGTCCTCCTCGACGAGCACCAGGACGAGGCGGGACCGCCCCCGGGCCACGCGCACCCGGGAGACGTCGACGCCCTGCCGCAGAAGCTCCGACCGCGCGAACCCCCCCTCCTCGTCGTCACCCACCTTGCCGACGAAACGGGTCGAGATCCCGAGGCGCGACAGGCACGCCAAGGCGTTGGGCACGGGGCCGCCGCAGGCGCGCGCGTGGCCCGAGGCCCGGCGGGGCGCGCCGACGGCGGGCAGTCCCGGCACCCGGAAGAGGTGGTCCACGGTGACCATGCCGAGACCGGCGACGTCGGCGGGGGAGGCCACGGATTCAGCCCGCGCCGGCGGTCCCCAGCCGCGCCTCGAGCTCCTCGATCGTCTTCGGCCAGTCGTCCTTCAGCATGCGCGACAACTGACGGTCGGCGAGCACCCGCCCTCCGGTCTGGCACCGCGGGCAGTAGTTGGTCTCCTTCGAGGCGTAGGCGATCTCCTGAACGGCGGTGCCGCAGACGGGACAGGGCTTGCCGTAGCGGCCGTGGACGGCCATCTCGGGGCGGAAGGCGGTGACCTTCTCGGGGAAGGCCTGCTCGGCCTCGGCCCGGAGGCGGGCGCACCAGTCCTCCAGGGTCGAGCGCGCGGCCTCGTAGAGACGCTCGACCTCGTCGTCGCCGAGGCGGGAGGTCCACTTCACCGGCGACAGCCCGGCGGCGTGCAGGATCTCGTCGGAGTAGGCGTTGCCGATGCCGGAGAACAGCCGCGGGTCGGTGAGGGCCCGCTTGAGGGTGTGGTTGCGGCTTCGCAGGACGCGGGCGAACTCGTCGAGGTCGGCCTCCAGCACCTCCAGGCCGCCCGGGTCGTGGTCGGCCAGCCCGCCGGCGCCCCGGATCACGTGCAGCGAGGCCCGTTTCTTCGAGCCGGCCTCGGTGACCATCAGCGTTCCCGCGTCGAAGTGGAAGGCCGCCAGATCGACCCTCCGCGTCGGCCGGGTGCCGGCCTTCTTCCAGTGAAAGCGCCCGGCGATCATCAGGTGGAAGACGAGGAACAGATCGTCCTCCAGCTCCCAGACGATGCGCTTGCCGATGCGACGGAAGGCGGCCACTCGCTGGCCCTCGGCGGCGTCGAGCCGGGGCTCGACGGAGCGCACCAGGAAGGGGCTGCGCAACTGGATCCCCTCGATCACCCGGCCGCGGATCCCGCGCTCGAGGGCGGTCAGGTAGGCGAGGACGTCGGGCAACTCGGGCATGGCGTTCGGAATCCCCGGGGGCAAATGTGTATACTGAAAACCTCCGGCGCCACGAGCGGCGCCGAGGCGCGCCGCCCCCAGCTCCGGGAGCGGCTTTCCCGCAAGGGGGATACGGAGGATGGACGCGGTGGCCGTGGTGCTCATGGGCGTCACCGGATGCGGCAAGACCACCGTGGGCCGCCTCCTCGAAGAGCGCCTCGGCTGGCCCTTCCTCGACGGCGACGACTTCCACCCCGAGGCCAACGTGGCCAGGATGGCCGCCGGCATCCCCCTGCGCGACGAGGACCGCTGGCCCTGGCTCCGCCGGCTGTCCGATGAGATCGGCGGGCGCCTGGACGCCGGCCGCAGCTGCCTCCTCGGCTGCTCGGCCCTCAAGGAGAGCTACCGGGCCGTCCTGCGCGGCGACTGCGCAGACCGGGTCCGCTTCGTCCATCTCTCGGCCCCGGAGGCGCTGATCGCCGATCGCCTGCGCGGCCGCGTGCACCGCTACATGCCCGCCGGCCTCCTGCGCAGCCAGTTCGAGGCCCTCGAGCCGCCCCTCGACGCGGCTCTCGTGGACGTCTCCGGCACCCCGGAAGAGGCGGCCTCCGCCGTGGTGGCGGCCCTCGGCCTCCCGGCCTGAGGCCGGGTTCCAGGTGCCGCGATCACCGGACCCAACCGTGGCCGGCGTGCAAGCGGCCCCGGGCCTGTCCTGTCTCGATCAGAACGTCCGGTAGACGTAGAGCAGGTACGCCGCCAGGACCCCGACCACGACGAGGACGGAGGTGCTGGTGAGCCAGGTCCGTCCCGCCCAGGCGGAGGGTCCGTGATGGGCGTGGAGGAAGCCGATCGTCCAGGCGGTCAGACCCCGGCCCGCCCCTGAGAACCCCTCTCGCAGCGGCGCCGTGAGAGTCCCGAGTCCCTCGATTCCCCGGGGCAGCAGCTTCCGCCCCAGCCAGTCGGCGTCGAGGTTCACCCCGCGCAGCTCGGGTGGGTAGAGGTGGGTCAGCTTGAGGGCGGCGAAGGCGAGGGCCGAGAAGAACAGGAGCTGCAGCTGGTGCAGGACGTGGCTCGGCTCGAACGGGTGGTACGGGGTGCCGTCGGAGAACACCACGGGGTAGGGCAGGAGACCGTAGAGGACCCCCGGCCAGATGCCGTTGAAGAGGCAGACGGCGGCCCCGAGGCCCATGGCGATCAGCATGTTCCGCGGCGCCTCCCGGCAGCGGATGCCGGCGTCGTGGGAGAAGAAGGCGAAGAAGGGGATCTTGATGCCGGCGTGATGGAAGACCCCCGCCGAGGCGAAGAGGAGCATGAGCCAGAGCGCGACATGCCCCTGGTGGGCGGCCTCGGCCATGACCATCGACTTGCTGACGAAGCCGCTGAAGAGGGGGAAGGCCGAGATCGACGAGGCGCCGACGATGCAGAACCCCGCCGTCCACGGCATCGACTTGTAGAGGCCCCCCAGGTCGGAGCCGTTCATCCGTCCCGTGCGCAGCAGGACGGCCCCCATGGACATGAACAGCACGCCCTTGAAGAACACGTCGTTGAAGGCGTGGGCCACGGCGCCGTTGACCCCCAGCCCCTCGCCGAGGCCGACGCCGACGACCATGAAGCCGATCTGGTTGATCATGCTGTAGCCGAGGACCCGGCGCAGGTCGTTCTCGATGACGGCGAAGAAGATGGGGAAGAGGGTCATCACCGCCCCGATCCAGATCAGCACCTCGGCGCCGGCGAACCCGCGGGCCAGGCAGTAGACGGCGGCCTTGGTGGTGAAGGCGGAGAGGAAGACGGTGCCCGTGGGCGTCGCCTCCGGATAGGCGTCGATGAGCCACGTATGCAGCAGGGGGAAGGCGCACTTGACGCCGATGGCCAGCAGCAGCAGCCAGGCCGCCAGGCCTTCGAGCTCCATGGGTCCGAAGGCCAGGGAGCCGGTCTCGTGGTAGTGCAGCGCGGCCCCGGCCAGCAGCAGCAGCCCCGAGGTGACGTGAACCAGCAGGTAGCGCATCCCCGCCCCCAGGGCGCGCTCGCTCCGCCGGGCCCAGATCTGGAAGACCGAGGTGACGGCCAGCAGCTCCCAGAACAGGAAGAGGGTGACCAGGTCGCCGGCGAAGACGGCGCCCACGGCGCTGCCGGCGTAGATCAGGCCCGTCGTCGGCTGCAGCCAGTCCTTCAGGTGCAGGGCGTAGACGGCGCCCACGAGGGCCGCCAGGTGGAAGAGGTATCCGAAGATCAGGCTGAGCCGGTCGACGCGCAGCACGTGCAGCTCGACGCCGGCCAGCTCCAGGCGCAGCTCGGCTCCCGCCTCCAGCCCCAGGAGGTTGAGAAAGCCGGCCAGGGGGAGTACCACCGTGGCCGCCCCCCGCCAGGGGCCCCGCAGCAGCGGCAGCACCAGCCCTCCCGCCACCAGGATGAGGGCGGGGTGGAGGCTACCGCTCATAGTAGTCCTCGCCGCGCATGAGGAACTTGCGCATCTGCCGGGCCGCCAGGACCAGCAGCACGCAGGCGACGAACCCGTAGACCGGGTAGAAGCCGTACCAGCCCTCGGTGCCGAAGACGCCCTCCCGGAAGCTCAGGTGGCCGTGGATGAGGAAATCGATCACCAGGAGGACGGCGCAGCAGGCGAAGAGGAGCCGGATGATGCGCTTCACGTTGCGCGCGTCGTCGAAGAGGTGGCGCTTTCCGGAGGGTTCCATCGTTCAGTCTCCCGCGAGGCCGGGGGCCAGTGCCGCCAGGAACCGGTAGATGGGCCCGGCCTGGAAGAACAGGACCACGCACCCCAGGGCCGTGAGCGCCAGCGCCGCCACGCACGGCAGCGGCGCCTCTCGGAGGCCCGCGCCCTCTTCCTCCCCTTCGGAGCGGGAGAAGAAAGCGCGCACCGGGATCGGCACGAGATAGGCGATGTTGAGGAGGGAGCTGACCATCAGCACGGCGACGAAGACGAGCTGGTCGGCCTCCAGGGCCCCGAGGAACAGGTACCACTTGCTCCACAGCCCGCCCAGCGGGGGCAGGCCGATGACGCACAGGGCCCCCACGAGGAAGGCGGCCATGGTGAAGGGCATCCGCCGTCCGATGCCGCCCATGTCGCTGACCTCGGTCTTGTGGAGGGCCACGTCGATGGCGCCGGCGCAGAAGAACAGGGTGATCTTGCCGAAGGCGTGCATGACGATGTGCATGGCGCCGCCGACCACGGCCAGGGGCGTGGCCAGGGCCGCTCCGAGGACGATGTAGGAGAGCTGGCTCACCGTGGAGTAGGCGAGCCTCGCCTTGAGGTTGTCCCGGGTCATGGCCACCAGCGAGGCCGCCAGGACCGTGGCCCCGGCGACGTACATGAGCCACACGCTGGCGCCGGTCTCGCCCAGGTAGTCGAGGCCGAAGACATAGACCAGCAGCTTCAGGATGGTGAACACCCCCGCCTTGACCACGGCCACCGCGTGCAGCAGGGCGCTCACCGGCGCCGGGGCCACCATCGCCGCCGGCAGCCACCGGTGAAAGGGCATGATCGCCGCCTTGCCGGTGCCGAAGGCGAACAGGCCCAGGAGCAGGTACAGGGCGGGCCCGTCGACCTTGCCGGCCAGGATCCCCCCCGGCTCGAAGTCGAGGGTGCCGGCGGCGGCGTAGGTCCAGACCACGGCCAGCAGCAGGAGTCCCACCGACGTGGCCATGAGGATCCCCAGGTAGAGGCGCCCTCCCGCCCGGGCCTCGTCCGTGCGACGGTGGGTGACCAGGGGATAGGTGGAGAGCGTGAGGACCTCGTAGAAGATGAACAGCGTCAGGAGGTTGCCGGCGAAGGCCACGCCCAGGGCGGCGCTGATGGCGACGGCGAAGAAGAAGAAGAACCGGGTCTGGTTCTGCTCGTGGTGGCCGCGCATGTAGCCGATGCCGTAGAGGGTGGTGACGGTCCACAGGCCGGAGGCCACGAGGGCGAAGATCATCCCCAGGGGCTCGGCGTGGAAGGCGAGATGCAGGCCCGGCACGACCTCGAGCAGGACCGCCTCCGGGACCCGGCCGGCGGCCACGGCGGGCATCAGGCTGAGGACCACCGCGAAGGTGGCGCCCCCCGCAACCAGGCTCAGGCCGTCCCGCAGGTTCGGCCGCCCCCCGGCCAGGGCCACCAACCCCGCGGCCAAGGCCGGCAGCAGGACGGCCAGCAGGAGGGAGGTCTCGGCGGTCACGGCGCCAGACCTGCCATGAGCACCTCCGCGCCCCGGCGGGCGACACCGGCGGTGAACACGGCGGTGATCCCGAACCAGAGGGTGGCGCCCACCAGGATCCAGGTCGGCGCCAGCATGGACACGGGCGCCTCTCCGGCCTCGGCGGTGCGGCCCTCGGGGGGCTGGAAGTAGGCCGCCTCCACCACCCGCCAGACGTAGGCCACG
This sequence comes from Candidatus Latescibacterota bacterium, assembly GCA_964291625.2. GTDB lineage: Bacteria > Latescibacterota > UBA2968 > UBA8231 > UBA8231 > UBA8231. The sequence continues at coordinate 4,382,108 of OZ220089.1, forward strand.
GCGATCAGGGAGCCGAGGAGGACGAGGACCGCCAGCGGCCACCAGCCGCGCTCGACGGCCGCCAGAACCAGGTACCACTTGCTGACGAAACCCGCCGTGAGGGGCACCCCGATCAGGCTCAGCCCGCCGAGGACGACGGCCGCCGTGGTCAGCGGCATGCGCCGTCCGATACCCCGCAGGTCGTCGAGCTCACAGGCGCCGAGGCGGGCCACCATGCAGCCCACGGCGAGGAACAGGGCGCCCTTGGTCACGGCGTGGTTGAAGAGGTGCACCAGGGTCGCCGTCAGCCCCGTGGCCGAGCCCAGCCCGACGCCGACCATCATGTAGCCGACCTGGGCGATGCTCGACCAGGCGAGGAGGCGCTTGAGGTTCTCCTGGAAGACGGCGACCAGGGAGGCGACGAAGACGCCCGCCAGCCCCAGGGCGACGAGCAGCACGTCCATGCCCAGGGTCCCGAAGGAGAAGGCGGGGCCGAAGATCCCGTAGTAGAACCGCAGGAAGACATAGACCGACACCTTGGTGGCCGTCGCCGCCAGCAGGGCGGTCACCGCCGAAGGGGCGTAGGCATAGGCGTTGGGCAGCCACAGATGCAGCGGGAAGAGGGCCAGCTTCAGGCCGATTCCGACGGTGAGGAAGGCGAAGGCGGCCAGCACCGTGCGCGTGTGCATCACCGGCTGCAGACGCTGGGCCAGATCGACCATGTTCAGGGTGCCCGTCATCATGTAGAGCAGGCCGATGCCGATGACGAAGAAGGTGGCCCCCACCGTCCCCATGATGAGGTACTGGAAGGAGGCGCTCAGGGCGCGCCGGTCGCGGCCGAGGGCGATGAGGGTATAGCTCGAGAGGGAGGAGATCTCGAGGAAGACGAAGAGGTTGAAGACATCCCCCGTGATCGCCATCCCCATGAGTCCGGTGTGGCAGAGGAGGTAGGCGCTGTAGAACAGGTTGCCCCGGATACCGTCCAGCTCGGCGGCGAGGCTGCGCGGCGTGTAGAGCAGGACCACGCCGCCGATGAGGGCCACCAGGAGGACGACGAAGGCGTTGACCGGGTCGACGCGGTACTCGATCCCCCAGGGCGGCTCCCAGCCGCCGAGAGCGTAGACGACGACGCCTTCCGCCAGGGCCCGGTGGAGCAGCAGCGCGGCGAGGCCGAAGGCGGTCCAGGCGGCGCCCAGGGCCAAGCCCCAGCTCCAGCCGCGTCGGCGCAGGAGGATGCAGACCGGCGATGCCGCGAGGGGCACGACGATCTGCAGGACCGGCAGGTGCTCGGAGAGACTCACCCGGAGTCGGCCGCGTGGATCTCGTCCTCCTCCACGGTGCCGTAGGCCTCCTGGATGCGGACGATGAGGGCCAGGCCCAGGGCCGTCGTGGCGATGCCGACGACGATGGCGGTGAGGATGAGGACGTGGGGCAGGGGATTGGAGTAGGCGGCGCCCGCCTCCGTGAGGATCGGCGCCGTCCCTCCCTCGATCTTGCCCATGGTGATGTAGAGGATGAAGACCGAGGTCTGGAAGAGGCCCAGTCCGACCATCTTCTTGATCAGGTTTCGGCTCGACATGACGATGTAGAAGCCGGTCATCATCAGGAAGATGACGACCCAGTAGTTGATCAGTCCGACGTGCACGGCTCCCCCTTGCGTCCGGCGAAGGCGAGGAAGACGGCGATCATCACCGCGGCCACGGTGAGGCCCACCCCGAGCTCGACGAGCAGGATGCCGTGGTGCTGGCCCTCCACGGGATCGCCGGCGAGGACGTCGTAGTCGAGGAATCGGCCCCCCATGAACAGCCCCGCCAGGCCGGTCCCCGCGAAGAGCAGCACCCCGGCGGCGATACCCGCCTCGAGCAGGCGGGCGGGGGCGACCCGCCGCGCCGCCTCGACGCCGAAGACGAGGGTGTAGAGCACGAAGGCGGCGGCGAAGATCACCCCGGCCTGGAACCCGCCGCCCGGGCCGTAGTCGCCGTGGAACTGCACGTAGAGGCCGAAGAGGAGGATGAAGGGGATCAGGAGCTTGGCCACGACCCGGAGGATGAGATGGTGGCTCACGGGGCGTCCCGGCTCCGCCGGCGGCCCCCCAGGAGCAGCAGAACCCCGACGCCGGCGGTGAAGATCACGGTCAGCTCGCCGAGGGTGTCGTAGCCCCGGTAGCTGGCCAGCACGGAGGTGACGATGTTGGGCACGCCGATCTCCTCTCCCGACCGCTCGATGTAGCGCGGGGCCACATGCTGGTGGACCGGGGCCCCGGGGTCCCCGTAGCGCGGCATGTCGAGGGTGGCGAAGACCAGAGCCGCCCCCGTGATGACCACCACGAGGAGGGGAACGACCGTCGGATGGCCGGACTCCTCCCGCCTCGTCGTCAGCAGCATGGTGCCGAGGAAGATCACCGTGGAGACGCCGGCGCCCACGGCGGCCTCGGTGAAGGCCACGTCCACGGCGTCGAGTACCGTGAAGAGGGCGGCCGAGACGAGGCTGTAGAAGCCCATGAAGACGACAACGGCCAGGAGGTTGCGGAGGCGGGCCACGGCCACGGCGATGCCGGCCAGGAAGAGGAGGAGGCTGAGGTCGATCAGCCCGGTCAAGAGGGCTCGTCCTCTTGACCGGCGTGGGGTTCCTCCGTCTCGGGGGTGTACGGCTCCAGCCCGTCCTCGAGGGCGGCCCTGGCGATGGCGTGAGCCGCCGTCGGACTGGTGATCCACAGGAGGCCGAGGACGAAGGCCAGCTTCACCAGCACCAGCGTCCATCCCGCCTGCAGCATCAGCCCCCCGAGAACCAGTCCCGCGCCCAGGGTGTCGGTGACGCCCGCTCCGTGCATGCGGCTGAAGAAGTCCGGCAGCCGGTGGAGCCCGATGCCGCCGACGACGCAGAAGAACGCCCCCGACATCAGCAGGGCCCAGCTGGCCAGGTCGATGAAATCCATGGTCAGCGGCGGCTCACTCGTCCGGGGCCGAAGAAGCTCCCGTACTGGACGAACTTCAGGATCGCCACGGTGGAGATGAAGTTGAGGAGGACGTAGATCAGGGCGAGGTCGAGGAACTCGGGCCGCCCCGTGAGGAACCCGAGGACGGCGATGAGCAGGACCGTCTTGGTGCCGCACATGTTGGCCCCGAGGACGCGGTCGTACACCGTCGGACCGAGGGCGGTGCGCGCCAGGGCCAGGGCCATGGTGAACAGCACGGCGGCCATGGTGGCTGCGAACATGGCTCTCAGTCCGCCGGGCCTTCGAGGCTGCGCACCCGCCGGTCCATCCGGCCCGCCTCCAGCTCCTCGGCGGCCTCCCGGGTCAGGGCGTGGACGGTGAATTCCTCGCCGTCGGCATCGCAGGTCAGGGTCCCCGGAGTCAGGGTGATGGAGTTGGCGTAGATCGCGCGGCCGAGGCTCGTCCTCTGTCCGGGCCGGACCCGCAGCATGCGCGGGGCGACAGGCGGTCCCGGCCGCAGGATGCGGAGGGCCACGTCGATGTTGGACCGCAAGAGGGCCCGGATCAGCCAGGGGAGATAGAGCAGCAGGCGCGGTGTCAGGTGCAGAGGCACCACTTCCTCGTCGAGCAGTTCCATGCGCCGGACGATGAGGACGACGAGAAGGCAGGATCCGGCGCCGCAGGCCAGCAGCAGGAGGGTGTAGTGGTTGGACCAGAGGAGCCAGGATGCGCAACAGGCGAGGCCCAGGCTGACGGCGCGTATCAAGTGGCGTGACTCCGGGGGGGAGGGCTCGGGCCGGCAAGAGTTGCGCGAGGCGCCGGCGAATCCGCGTAGGCACAGAGTTCCCAAAAGGTTACGGGGCCGCCGTAGATCGTCAAGCCGTCGCCGGGCCTGCCGCGTCTGCTTGTGACCACACGGGGCGGCCCATACCTTGCGGCGAGAGAGCCCCCCATCGCCCGGCCGGGTGCCCGCCCTGGCGGACCCGCCGCCCTCACCCTCCAGCCTGGAGAGTCCCATGCCCGCCCCCCTGCGCATCCAGGAGGTCGAGCGCATCACCGTGCGCGTGCCCTTCACCGAGCGCGTGAGCCGCTGGAACGCGCTCCTCGTCTGGCAGTGGCAGATCGTCGAGATCATCCGCGTCACCACCGACGACGGCAGCGTCGGCTACGGCGAGACCCTGCCCCACTACACCTGGGGGCCGGTCGGCGACCAGGCCCTGGAGGGCGTGCGCGGCCGCAACCCCTCCGAGCTGCTCGGCGACGACAGCCTCGGCGCCGGCCTGCAGATGGCGCTCTACGACGTGGTCGGCAAGGCCCTGGGGGTACCCGCCTACAAGCTGTTCAACCTGCCCAAGGTGCGCGACTGGTGCCCCATCGCCTGGTGGAACACCAAGATGAGCCCCGAGGACCTGGCCGGGGAGGCGAAGGACGCGGTGGCCGCAGGCTACATCTTCCACAAGTTCAAGACCCGGCCCTGGATCGACGTCTACCAGCAGGTGGAGGCCGTCAGCGCCGTCACCCCCCGCCATTACCGGCTCGACCTCGACTGGAACGGCATGCTTCTCAACGTGGGCACCGCCGCCCCCGTACTGCAGCGGCTCGACGGGTACGAGCGGGTCTCCATCTACGAGGGCCCCATCAACCAGGGGGACGTGGAGGGCCAGCGGGAACTGCGCCGTAAGGTTTCCCGGCCGATCGCCCTCCACTTCGGGGCGCCCCCCTTTCCCACGGCGGTGAAGGAAGCGGTCTGCGACGGCTTCGTCATCGGCGGGGGCGTCTCCGCCGTGCTGCGCCAGGGCCAGCTCGCCGCCGAGTTCGAGAAGCCCTTCTGGCTGCAGATGGTCGGCGCCGGCCTGGTGACCGCCTTCGCCGCCCATCTCGGCGCGGTGCTGAACTTCGCCCAGTGGCCGGCGATCACCTGCCTGAACAACTACACCGACGACCTGCTGAGCGAGCCCCTCACCATCCGGGGAGGATACCTGCGCGTGCCCGAGGGGCCGGGGCTCGGCGTCCAGGTCGACGAGGAGGCGCTCAGCCGCCTGGCAATGGAACCCCCGTACCGGGTGGAGGAGCCGCGCCACATCCTCTCGGTGGTCTGGGAGGGGGGCCGCGTCGTGCACTTCTCCAGCATGCGAGACCAGTGCTGGCCGCACTTCCGGCAGGCCGGCAACGATCCGGCCCAGGAGCCGGGGGTCAGGCTGGAGATCCGGGACGACGACGGCTCCCGGGAGTGGGCCGATCTCTACGAGCGCCTGCGGCAGGGGCCGGTGCGCGAGCAGCGGTCCTAGCGCGGGGTGGCGACCCGGCAATCATCGGATCGATGACTGGAGCCGCGTCCTGGCCACGGAACCTCTCACCCTGAGGCTGCGCGTCGCCGGAGAGCGCGTCCACGGCGATCTGGAGCGCTTCCCGGTCCGCGTCGATCTCGTCCTGCCCGCCGTCGCATGGGCAGCCGCGGCATCGGGGATGCGCGTCCGGGATTCCGAGGGCGAGCTGCCCCACCGGCTTTCGGCCGACGGGGCCACCGGGCGGGTCGAGGGCTGGATCGAGGTCCGAAGGCTGGAGCGGGGGCGCGACGCCCTCCTGTTCCTGGACCTCGGCGAGGCCCCGGCCGCCGGCGGCGGGTTCTCCGACCACGCTCTCTTCGCCGGCCGGGAGACGGGCCGCGCTCCGGCGGCGGGCGACTTCGTCGTCGAGGGCTGGCTCGCGGTCGAGGAGGTGCGGGCCGAGGCGGCCCAGGTGATCGCCGCCCAGTGGGCCTTCGCCCCGGAGATGACCGGCTTCGCCACCCACGACGCCGGCTCCACCGACGGCCTGCGGACGCGGGGGTTCTTCGGCGCCGTCTTCGACGGCCGCCACGTCTACTTCGCCCCCCAGTGCAACGACGAGGGCCGCCACGGCCAGGCCCTGCGCTACGACACGCGTCGGGCCTTCGACGACCCCGCCGCCTGGGAGGGGTACGACGCCGGCGCCACGGCGGGCCTGGCCACCCGGGGCTACTACGGCGCCCTCTTCGACGGCCGCTTCGTCTACTACGTGCCGCGGACCGACGGGGAGGAGATGCACCGGCGGGTGCTGCGCTTCGACACGGCCGGGGAGTTCCGCGACCCGGCGAGCTGGTCGGCCCGGGACGCCGGCGGGGCGATCTCGAGTCAGGGCGGCGCCTTCGACGGCCGCTACGCCTACTTCGCCCCGGGCTATCACCAGGAGAGCGGCGCCGACGGCCGCGTGCTGCGCCACGACACCGCCGGGGAGTTCCACGACGACGCCAGCTGGGCGGTCCACGACGCCGGGGCCACGGGCGGGCTCAACTGCACCAACTACGATGGCGCCCTCTACGACGGCCGGCACGTCTACTTCGCCCCCCTCGACGGCGGCGCCGTTCTGCGCCACGACCCCGGCCGCCCCTTCGAGGACCCGGCCGCCTGGGAGGCCTTCGACCCGGCCCGGCTGCCGGCGGGGTCCTTCGGCCAGTGCGTCGGCGCCGTCTTCGACGGCCGCTGGATCTACTTCACGCCGTACGTCCACGCCACCGTGGTCCGCTACGACACCGGGGCCCCCTTCCGCGACCCCGACAGCTGGCAGGCTTTCGAGGCGGCCCACATCGGCGGCCTGCGCACCCGCGGGTACGACGGCGCCGCCTTCGACGGCCGCTTCGTCCATTTCATCCCCTTCTGGGAGGGCGGGGCCCCGGGGGTCGGGTTCCACGCCCGCACCCTCCGCTACGACACGGCCCGCCCCTTCGACGACCCGGCCTCCTGGCAGGCGGCGGACGGTTGCGCCCTGGCCCCTCCGAACCCCGGTGGGTTCAACGGCGGCGCCTTCGACGGCCGCTTCCTCTACATGGCTCCCTGGCGGGAGGACGACCCCACGGGAGAGATCCGCTCCCACGGGCAGGTCCTGCGCCTGGACACCGCCGGCGAGGGAGCCCGGTTCCAACTGCGGTGGATGGACTGCGGCCACAACGGCGGCCTCGGCGGGGCCCTTCCGGGCGCTTCGTTCCTCGTCAACTGCGAGGACGGTCCGGTCTCGGTGCGGGCCGGCCGCCTCCCGGAGCCGGGACGGCACCATGTGGCCGGGGTCTACCGCTGCGGCCGGGGGGCCGAGCTGTGGATCGACGGCGAGCTCGTCGACGAGGCCCCGCCCCGAGGGCGCCCGGTGGAGGCTTCGGCGCCCCTCACGGTGGGGCACCTGCCGGGGGGTACGGGACGGCTGGCGGGGCAGCTCGCCGACGCCCGGGTGCGGGTGGGTCCGGTGCCCGAGGGCTGGGTGCGCACGTCCTGGGAGAGCCTGCGCGACCCCAGGGGCTTCCTGCGATTGCAGGCCTAGGCCGGGAGAGGCGTCAGGCCAGCAAGGTCTCGACGTCGTGCTCGATGGGCTCCACCATGGCGGGGGGGCCGGGCCACAGGCGCAGGCGCCCCTCCACCGGCTCGAAGAGGACGGCGAAGTCGGTGTGCAGGCCGTCCTCCCCCTGCTGGCAGATGGCCCCCACGGAGGAGCGGTCCGCCAGGATCCGCTCGATGGCGATGCCCTCCCTGGCGAGGCGCAGGGCGTTGTCCAGGCGGCGCCGGCCGTTGGCGTCGATGGCGGGGCTCTGGGCCGGGTTCCGGCGCTCGAACTCAGGGTCCAGGATGTGGTTCGTATGGCCGAGGGGGATGCCGCCCTCCGCCTCGACCACCGTCATCCCGGCGCCGGTCTTCTCCACCAGAGCGAGGCGGCCCGACCCATCCCCGAGCATCAGGCTGAAGCCGTAGGCGTTCACCCGCAGGTCCCGCAGGTGTTCCAGGGCCTCGCCCACGTCGGCGCAGGCGGGCAGGACCGTGTGCAGGGCCATCAGCGAGAACAGGCCGTCCTCCTCCTTCATCGGTCCCGGGATGCCGGTCATGCCCATGGCCAGCCCCGGACGGTTGAAGCCGGCCACCGTCCACGGCGTGCCGGCGAAGTGAAAGTGGCCGTGGTCGTGGCCGTCGTCGGGGCGGCTGATCTCGAGCACGTTCAGGCCCAGTTGGTGACGCTCGATGTCGTCGGTCTTGCCGAAGCGCGCGGAGCCGTTCCGCCGCCGGCCGACGAGGGTGCACTGGGGGAGCTCGCCGGAGAGGCGGTGGTGGCAGAGGGCCGCCAGGTAGAGGTCCTCGTCCCAGCCCAGTCCGGCGGCGATGCCGCGGCACTCCTCCACCCCGTCGGGGAAGACGGCGGACCACTGGTCGGCCCAGCGGCGCGAGTTGCGGCCCAGAGTCTCCACCAGGGCGTCCCACGAGGGCGCCCGTTGCTGCGCCGCCAGGCCGGTCAGCACCCGGCGAAGCCAGCCCTGGGCGAGACCGCGGCACTGCTCGCCCTGCTGGCGCCCGCGTTCCCGCGCCGGTCCCCGGGTCTCGATCCTCAGCACCGGGCTTCAGTAGGGCGTGCCGCTGGCCGTGATCGGGCACCAGCGTGAGGTGGCCAGGTGGTGGTAGAGCAGCTCCCGGGCCCCTGAGCTGTCGACGCGCTGCAGGCAGCGGAGGGCGTTGGCGCGCACGTAGCGGTTGTCGTGGTCGAGGGCGCGGCCCAGGGCCGGGAGGGCTTCCTCGGCGGCGGCGCCGAGGCGCGCCAGGCTCAAGGAGGCGTTGCGGATCACCCACTCGTCCTCCTCCGAGCAGGCCTGGGCGAGGCGGGGCACCGCCGAGACGGCTCCCATCGTCCCCAGGGCATGGGCCGCGAGGCGGCGGACCTCCAGGTCCTCGTCCTCCAGGCTCCCGGTGACGTCGGGCACCGCCTCGGCGGCCTGGCGGCCGAGGTCGCCCAGGCAGTCGACGGCCGCGGCCCTCACCCCGGCGTCGTCGTGCTCCAGGCACTCCACCAGCCCGGGGACGGCGGCGGCGCCCGCCGCGGTCAGCCCGTAGGCGGCGTTGCGCCGGACGCCGCCCGCCCCGGAGCGCAGGCCCTCCAGCAGGGCGTCCACGGCGTCGGTGTCGGCCGACCCCCCGAGGCGGTAGGCGACGTGCAGGGCCCGGGTCTCGTCCTCGGCGCCGAGGTCTTCCGCCAGGCCCGTCGCCACCGCGGAGGAGACCGAGGCCGCCGCCGCACCCGCATGTCCCGTGTGCCAGCTCCACATGGACCGCCACAGAGGCGCGAGCCGGTCCTCCCCGTCGAAGGAGGCCGGACCGCGCCCGTTGGCCGCCGGCTCGTCGAGGCGGGTGAAGAGGAACTTCAGCATGTAGCGCTTGCGGTCGCTGGTGTTGGCCAGACCGCGGTGCCAGAGGTCGTAGTGGACGATCGTCACCGTGCCGGCGCGGCCGGCCAGCGCGACCTCGGCGTCGGGGTCGGGCGGCGAGTTCAAGTACTGCGATCCCGGCACGACGCCCGTGGGGCCCATCTCCGCGGTGGTGTCCTGCGGGTAGTAGAAGGCCATGCACCAGCGGGTCCGGTGGTGCCGCCGGGACCAGCTGTCCTTGTGCAGTTGCTGGGCCTCGCTCCCGGGCTGCCGGTAGTGGCAGAAGCGGTGGGCGTGCAGGTAGTAGTCCTCCCCCAGCAGGCTCTGCAGGGCGCCGTGGACGGGGGGGCTGTCGAGGACGCGGCGGATGCCGGGGACCCGCGGCAGGATGTTGTTGCCGGGGTTGGACTCGGCCTCGAAGAGGCGGTCCACCTCCTCGAACTGTTCCCGGTGGAAGTCGGCGGAGAGGCCGGCGTCGAGGGTGATGTAACCGTCGCGCAGGAACCGCTGCAGGCCGTCGTCGTCGAGGGGCGTGGGCGTGGGGCGCATTGGGGCTCCTCTCTGTCCCCGCTTGCGGCGCGGGACCTATCTTAGGCGGCTCGTATCAGGACTCGGAATCAATGTAGCAAACCGCCCGGTGAGAGGCAGGGACCGCCGGGGAAAGGTCCGTGATGAACGACTACGAGCCCGTGGAGCTGACCTCCTTCTGCAACGCTGGCGCCGATCTCTTCGGGGCGGCGGTGCCCACCGGACAGCAGAGCTGGCAGGGACTGCCTTTCCAGGTGGGCGGCGGCGGCGAGCACTGCCTCGTCGCCTTCGGTCCGGGGCACCGGACCTCCAGCCTGAGGATCCCCGTCGGGCGTTCCGCCCGCCACGTCGTCTTCGCCCACCGGCTGGCCGAGTCCCGCATCCGGGAGGGCGCCCCCACGGGCGACACCGTGGCCACCTACCACTTCCACCTGGCGGGCGGCGAGGTCGTCCCGGCGCCGCAGCGCGAACGCTTCGAGATCTGCACCGTGCCCGGCGACGGCGGCCGCCCCTTCGTCGCCTTCCCCGACCAGAAGGACGAGCTGCTGCCGCGCTGGGAGGGCCGCTGGGACGCGGCCGGCCGGCGGCAGACGGAGACGGCGGCGGCCAGCAACGCCCACTTCGCCCTCTACGTCTGGTCGAACCCGCACCCGGAGCAGGAGCTGGAGGCGATCGAGGTGGAACCGGGGGACCGGGTCTTCGCCGTGGGCGCCGTCACCCTCGGGCGCGCCGACGAGTTCCCCATCTGCCGCGAGGGGCTGCGCGACGTGCGCATCACCCTCACCGATCCCGAGGCCGCGGACCGTCCCTTCGACCTCGAGGTCGAGGTCGACCGCGGCGTCACCACCTATCCGTACCCACTCTCGCGGAAGACGCCGGAGGCGTTCGTCGGCGACCGCAAGGGCTGGGGCGAGGCCCGGAACCCGTCCAGCAGCCCCGCGGGCCTGCAGATCGCGGCCTCCCCATCGGCGACGGTGAAGGTCAGCCAGGACGGCGAGCCCGTGGGCGAGGCCCGCTGGGGCGACGTGGTCGAGACGGGGTCGGCGGAGAGCGCCGACGGCCGCGTGCTGGTCGAGATGATCGACCACGGCCGCAACTGGGTGCGCACCCGGGTCCTCGACGGACGGACCGGCCGGCCGGTGCCGTGCCGCATCCACTTCCGCTCTCCCGAGGGGGTGGCCTACGCCCCCCACGGCCATCACGGGCACGTCAACTCCGACATGGACAGCTGGCACATCGACGTCGGCGGCGACGTGCGCATGGGGCAGCTCTCCTACGCCTACACCGACGGCACCTGCCAGGGCTGGCTGCCCCGGGGCCGGGTGATCGTCGACGTGGCCCGGGGCTTCGAGTACGAGCCCCTCCGCCGGGAGGTGGAGATCGAGCCCGGCCAGACCGAGCTGGAGCTGACCCTCGACCGCTGGGTCGACATGAACGGCGAGGGCTGGTACTCGGGCGACTCCCACGTCCACTTCCTCTCCGCCCAGGGCAGCCACCTGGAGGCCAACGGCGAGGACCTGGACGTGGTCAACATGCTCCAGTCCCAGTGGGGCAGCCTGTTCACCGACACCCAGGAGTTCACCGGCGGCGTCTCCAGCGACGGCGAGAGCCTGGTCTACGTCTCCCAGGAGAACCGCCAGCACTTCCTCGGGCACCTGATCCTGTGGGGCCTCAAGGAGCCGGTCATGCCCTGGTGCTCGGACGGGCCCGGCGAGGCCGAGATCGGCGGCACCCTGGAGGTGACCATGTCCGACTGGGCGGACCAGTGCCGCGGCCAGGGCGGCACGGTGGTGATCCCCCACCTGCCCAACCCCAACGGCGAGCCGGCGACCCTGATCGCCACGGGGCGGGCCGACGCCGTGGAGATGCTGCGCCACGGCCCCTTCGAGCACCAGGAGTATTACCGGTACCTCAACTGCGGCTACCGCCTGCCCCTGGTGGGCGGCACCGACAAGATGTCGAACGAGGTGCCCGTGGGGCTCTACCGCACCTACGTGCGCATCCCCGAGGACGAGCCTTTCACCTACGACAACTGGTGCGCCAACGTCGCCCGGGGCCGCACCTTCCACAGCGGCGGCCCGATCCTGCGGCTGAAGGTGGACGGCTGCGACATCGGCGACACCCTGCGCCTGCCCGGCAACGGCGGCACCGTGGAGGTCGAGGCCCGGGCCGAGTCGGTGGTGCCGATCCACACCCTGCAGATCGTGCAGGAGGGGCGAGTGGTCGCCTCGGCCGACGACGCCGGCGGCACCCGCGCCCTGAGAGTGGAGGCGAAGGTCGAGGTGAAGGGGAACTCGTGGATCGCGGCGCGCTGCGCCGGACCCGGGTACACGGGGGTCGCGCACCACGACGGCTGGGGCCGGTCGATCATGGCCCACACCTCGCCGGTCTACCTGGCCTGCGGCGACGGCGAGTGGTGGATGTTCGACGAGAGCACCGCCCAGTACATGCTCACCCTCGTCGACGGCTGCCTCCAGTACATCCGCGGCCAGAGCCGCCAGCACGCGCCGGGCACCGCCACCCATCACCACGGCGGCGGCGACCACATGGCCTACCTGGAGTCCCCCTTCCTGGAGGCGCGGGAAGCGATCCACCGCCGCCTCCACCAGCACCGCATCCCACACTGAGAGGTGGAGTCCGAATGATCGTCGACAGTCATCTGCACGTCTGGAGCGCCGACCTGGAGCGCTATCCCGTGGCCAAGGGCCGCGAGCCCCGGGAGGCGGCGCCCGTGGAGCTGCTCAACGAGAACATGGCCGCCGCCGGCGTCGACCAGGCCGTGATCGTGCAGGCGATCGGGTACATGCACGACAACCGCTACGTGGCCGACTGCCTGCGGCGGTTCCCGGGCCGCTTCGCGGGCACGGCCCTCATCGACCACAAGGCGCCGGACGCCCCGGACGTCCTCGAGAGGCTCGTGCGCGAGGACGGCTTCGCCGGACTGCGGATCCACCTGGCGTCGCGGGTCGACCACCCCTCCCTGTGGGCGACGCCCGACCAGGACCCCTTGTGGAGGAAGGCCGAGGAGCTGGGCGCCAGCATGACCCTCTACGGCCCCGCCTCCCACCTGGAGGTGGTGGAGCCGATCGTGGCCCGCTTCCCCGGCGTCAGGATCGTCCTCGACCACGTGGGCGGGGTGCCCCGTCCTGACGAGGACGACCACGACCGCCTCCTCGAATACGTGGTCGGGTTCGCGCGCCACGAGCACGTCCACGTCAAGTTCACTCCCCAGCGCCACCGCTCGCAGGAACCGTTCCCCCACCGCGACACCTTCGACCTCTACCGGAGGCTCTTCGACGCCTACGGCCCCCAAAGGGTCATGTGGGGGACGAACTTCCCGGGGGTGCTGAGCAGCACGGGGTACGCCCCCGCCCTGGAGCTCTTCCAGCGCCACCTCGACTTCCTCACCGACGAGGACCGCCGCTGGCTGCTGGGCGAGACGGCTCGGGAGGTCTTCAACCTGCGCTGACCGGTGGCCGCGGCAGGCTCAGGAGGCCAGGACCCGCCCCTCCTTCTCAACGCGGGCGTACATCTCCTCGAACCCCGGGGTGCCGTCGTCCTCCCAGAGCTCGGAACGGAAGCCGCGGAGGCCGGCCTCCTCGGTGCCGGTGACGCTCGTGGGCGAGACGTAGCCCCGGCCGTACCAGGTGGCGCCCCCGGGCATGTGCAGGATGCCGACGTGGCGGGGACGCTCGGCCGGGGCCTGCGCCGCGAGGCGCTCCACGGCGGACTCGTCCACCTCGTACCCGAGGCCGATCCCGGTGGGGACGGGCGAGGATCCTTCGACGACGGGGATCGTCTCCGTGGTCACGTCCTCCTCGTACTGGTCGTCGAGGTTGATCGAGTGGGCCGAGTGGCTCGGCAGGACGGCGGCCATGTGCATGGCCATCGCCTTGCCCAGGGTGCCCGACTCGTGCTGCAGGATCACCTGGATGTTGGCCCGGCCCAGGGCCCAGCCCGTGGTCATCGTCTCGTACATGGTGCCGCCGATCATGTAGATATCGGCCAGGTCCTGCCGGTACTCCAGCACGCCGCCCTGGGGCGTGCCGTGCATGATGATGGGGATGCGGCTCTTGCGGCGGATCGCCGCCCAGCCCTCGACGTCGCCCTTCAGGATGGGGTCCTCGACGTAGCCGACGATGGGGTGGTTGCGCTCCAGCTCGGCGATGATCGGCAGCACCGCGCCGAGGGAGCGGTTGTGGTTGAAGTCGTAGTGGATGCGGAAGCCGTCGGGGGCCACGGCCTCGGCCGCCCGGGTCTGCTCGAAGACGTCGTGGTAGGTGCAGGTGTGGATCTTGAAGGTGCGGTAGCCCTGGGCGGCGGCGCGCTGGATCTCGGCGGCGAACTGCTCGGGAGAGGCGGGCCGGGTCCAGGCCGCTACGGGCACCCAGTCCCGCCGCTTCGGCCCCATGAGCTTCCAGGCCGGCACCTCCAGGCACTTGCCCATCAGGTCGTAGGCCGCCGTGTTCAGGCCGCCGGAGAGGTTGCCGTTTAGGAAGTCGAAGGGGTCGCGCCCCACCAGCTCCTGGCCCATGTCGGCGGCCGGCTCGAACCAGGGGCGGACCCGCTGGTCGCCCCAGCCCACGATCCCGGAGTCGGCGGCCACGCGGAAGAGCAGCCGGCAATCGATGCCGTAGAGGTCGACCACGCGGTCGGCGTAGCGGCGGGCCAGCCTGGGGTAGATGGGGATGACGTCGACGGAGGTGATACGGTGGCCGGACATGGGAACTCCTTTTCCGTTGCCGGGTCGGTGACGGCGGGCCCGAAAACTGTTCGCCCCGGCCGCTCTTGTCTACCCGTTCCCTGCGACGTTGTTTCCACCGCCGCCGTTTGGCCACCGAGACCGCACCGCATCTGATGAGGGGAGTTCCGGAATGAAGGTGGGTTTGTACGCATCGATGTTCGGCAAGGACCGCAACAGCTTTCCGGACATCGAGAGCTTCATCAACCTGGCTTACGAGCTGCGCCTCGACGTGATCGACCTGCGCAGCGACGTCGGCTTCGAGGAGCACGGGTCCGGCTACCTGCTCCGGACCAAGATGAGCTGCCTGCGCAAGGGGCTGAGCATCGGCTACCTGGCCACGGGGGGGCACTTCGTGGGCTCCGAGGAGGAGCTGGAGGAGAAGGTCCAGCGGGTGCGCACCGACGTGGACGTGGCCGTCGCCCTCGGAGCGCCCATGGTGCGCGTGTTCTGCGGCTCCACGCCCGACGACGCCGAGACCCGGCGCCGCGAGGTGGAGTGCTTCCAGGCCTGCTGCGACTACGCCGCCTCGCACAGCATCGCCGTGGGCCTGCAGAACCACCCGTGCACCGGAGACGGGGTGCTGAGGCTGTTCGACGAGGTGGAGCGCGACAACTTCACCTTCATCCTCGACACCGGCCAGTGGGAGGGCTCGCCGGCGCGCACCCAGGGGCGGCCCGACCCCGACCACGACATCTACCGCTACATGGAGCAGACGGCGCACCACGCCTCCCACGTGCGCGCCAAGTTCTACAAGATGGACTCCGGCCGCGAGGAGTGGCTCGACTACGACCGCATCGTCGACACCCTCGCCGGGGCCGGGTTCAACGGCACCCTGGGGGTCGTCTTCGAGGGCAAGGACGTCAACACCTGCGACGACCGCGAGGTGCTCACGCTGGCGGCCGCCCAGCTCCGCCGGCTCGTGGGAGAGCGGTCTTGAACCGCCCACCCGGGGAGTACGTCCTGGTCGCCGAGGAGCGCGAGCTGGCCTTCCTCACCGAGTGCCTGGTCAAGTCGGGGATGAAGAGCCGGGACCACGCGGCGCAGACGGCGCGGCTCCTGACCAACTCCGAGTTGCGGGGGGTGCGCAGCCACGGCATCAACTTCGTCCCCGGGTACTGCCGCCACTTCCGGGAGGGCCGCCTCAACCCCGACCCCCGCATCCGCGTCGTCCACGAAACGGCGACGACGGCGATCGTCGACGGCGACGGGGGCCTCGGGTACGTGCCCTCCCTGCTGGCCGCGGACAAGGCCGTCGAGAAGGCGAAGTCCGCCGGCGTCGGCCTCGGCCTCGTCCGCGGCATCGGCCACTACGGGTCGGCCGGGCACTACACGCGCCGGTGCATGGAGGCCGGGTGCATCGGCTTCTCGGTGCAGGGGTACCGCGGCGCCGGCGGCCAGCCGGGCCAGGACCCCAAGCCCTCGGCGGGCTGGACCGGGGCGCCGCCCATGTCCTTCTCCATCCCCGCCGGCGGCGAGCCCGGCATCGTCCTCGACATGGTGGCCCACGCCGTCTCCGGCGAGAGCCGGGAGAAGGTGGAGGACCTGCTCGAGCGGGTGCCGGCCACCTTCTTCAAGAGCATGGGCCTGGTGGCGGCGTCCACCCTCATGGGCGGCGCCCTGGCGGGGGTCACCCTTCCCGAGGCGGACGAGATCGTCGAGCGCTGGCCGGGGGCCAATCTCGGCGGCATGGTCCTGGCCATCGACGTGGCCGGCCACCTCCCCGAGGAGGCCTTCCACGCCGAGGTCGACCGCTACGTGAGCGCCATCCGCGACAACTACGCGCCCCTGCCCGGGTACGACGAGGTCCTCCTTCCCGGGCACGTGGAGGCGCGGACCATGGAGCTTCACCGCCGCGAGGGGACCCGCTTCGGAGAGCACGAGCAGCGGGCGGCGAGGGATCTGAGCGAATACCTGGACGTTCCTCTGCCGTGGTGACGCCCGGGGGGCGCCGCCTTGCCCTCACCGTCGTCTCTGCGGAGTTTCGCATGAGGACGGCGGGGGCCGTGAGGGCCCCCCTCTGCCACTGGAGAACGACGACGGCCCCATGAGACGATTCACCCGCACGCCCTGTTACACCGGGCCCGACGATCCCGAGCGCGGCCAGGTACGCGGCCGGCTGCAGCTCGGAGAGACGGTGGTCATCGAGACGGTGGGCGGCCACGACCAGGACTACGCCAACCAGGACAGCCTCCTCCCGGGGGCGGTCTTCGAGGTCCGCGAGAAACGCGACTCCCGCCAGGGCGGCCCCTTCTACGTGGAGGGGATCGAGGCCGGCGACTGGCTCTCCCTGGAGATCATCGACATCGAGGTCGGGCCCTACGGGTTCTACCGCAACGGCGGGCCCCTGTGGGGCAGCATGCGCTGCGTGGCACCGGTGCGCGACGGGCTGGTGCACTTCCCGCCCGACTTCGTCGTGCCCGTCCGTCCCATGATCGGCTACGTGCGCCTGGAGTCGGTGGCCCCCTACGAGATCGACACGGGCGGCAACCTCGACTACAACTCCGTCCAGCCCGGCAGCACCGTCCACGTCCGCGCCCAGAAGAAAGGCGGCCTCTTCCTGCTCACCGACGTGCACGCCCGCATGGGCGACGGCGAGCTCACCGCCACGGGCGTGGAGATCGACTCGGCGGTGACACTCAGGGTCGACCGGTCCCCGGGATTCCCCTGCCACGCCCCGGTGGTGGAGAAGAGCCGCCATGTCGAGGACGGAGAGGAGTGGCTCACCAGCGGCCAGGGGGGCAACTGGCAGGAGGCGGTGAAGGCGGCCTGGATCGACATGGTGGCCCTCATCGCCGACCGCTGCGACTGCACGGTGGAGCAGGCCAACCTGATCGTCGGCACCATCGCCGACGCCCGGCCCGGGTACTCGGCGGGGGATCTGAACGTCCGCGGCCGTCCCCATCCGGGCGGTTACATCACCGTGCAGCTGGCGGTGACCAAGTCCCTGCGGCGCACGGGCACGCCGTACGTTCCCTGAGCCCGACTCGTCCCGGCCCGCGAATGCCAATACGCCAATCGGCGACAGGAGGAATCATGCTGACATGGTTACTCGGCCTCGCACTCGCCCTGACCGTGCACGGCATGGCAGGTCCTGCCCATTCCCAGGACGAGGAAGAGCTGCAGAGGATGGTCGAGGAGCGCGAACAGGAGGAAGCGGAGCTGCAGAGGATCCCCGGGGCCGACCTGCCGGGGCGCGCCCAGGACCTGGTCTCCGGCAAGCTCCGCCTGCCCACCGGCGAGGAGGCGGAGAAGCTTCGCATCAGCCAGGACCGCGAAGTCGACCCGGAGACCTATATCGCCGGCCCCGGCGACGTTCTCCAGCTCTATATCTGGGGAGAGTTCGACCTCTCCTACATGGCGCAGGTCGATCCCGAGGGCACCGCCCTCATTCCCACGGTGGGCGCCTTCCACGTCTCGGGGATGTCCCTGGCCGACGGGAAGAAGCTGATCCTCGCCGCCGCGGAGGAGAAGTACCCCGGGGTGGAAATCACCCTCACCTTGGCGAGCATGCGCTTCTTCACCGCCTATGTCACGGGGGCCGTGCTGACCGAGGGCAGCTACACCGTGCATCCCACCACCCGGGTCTCGGATCTGATCGAGCGGGCCGGAGGGTTTGCCGACGAGCTGCGCGGGACCACGATCGAGGAGGAGGTGGGAGGAAAGCAGATCACCCGCGTGCGCCAGATCATCGACCAGCCCACCGCCCGCCGTTCGATCCGGGTGATCCACCGGGACGGCACGGCCAGCCTCGTCGATCTCGACATGTTCCTCTCCACGGGAGACGTGGCCCACAACCCCTACGTGCGGATGGGGGACGTGGTCCATGTGGCGTACCGAGACGAGACCGTATCCATCTTCGGGGCGGTGAACCAGGAGGGCTGGCAGGAGTACCGGCCGGGGGACACCATGGAGGACCTTGTCAACCTGGCAAAGGGGCTGCGCCAGGACGCCCCCCTCGTCAAGGTCGAGCTGTGGCGCTTCGAGGAGGGGACCGAAGAGGCCCATCTGGTCGAGTTGGGCAACGAGGCGGGAGAGGGCTTCGTGTTCGAGGACATCCGCCACTTCCCGCTGCGAGCGTACGACATGGTTTTTGTCCGGTCGCGCACACAGTGGCGGCACACCCCCACCGTGATCGTCTATGGTGAAGTCCGCTACCGGGGGCGCTACCGCATCGACCCGGGAGTCACCCGGGTCAGAGACGCGGTCGCCCTGGCCGGTGGCCTGACCCGCCAGGCCTCCCTGATCGGAGCCAAGGTGATCCGAACCCGGCTGAGGGCCCAGGTCGACCCGGAGCTTGAGCGGCTGCGGAGCCTGAGGCGGGTGACGGGACTGGCGGACATGAGCGACGAAGACCGGGCCTATCTCAAGACGAAGGGCCGCGAGGAGCGCGGGAGGGCCGCTGTAGACTTCGAGCAGCTGTTCCTCGAAGATGACCAGGAGCAGAACATCCTACTCGAGAGCGGCGACGTCATCTACGTCCCCGCGCAGCGGCGCACGGTCACCGTCAGTGGCCAGGTGAGGAAGCCCGGGCTGATCGACTACGAGGAGGGCCGAGAGGTCGGCTTCTACCTGGAGAAGGCGGCCGGGTTCTCATACGACGCCGACCGGGGAGCCGCCCGACTCATCCGCGGGCGTTCCGGGCTCCGTGAGGAGTTGGAAGACGACCTGGTCCTCGAGCCCGGCGACGAGATCTGGGTGCCGCAAAGGGATCCGTTCGATTACTGGGAGTTCACCCAGTCGACCATGCGTACCATCGCCGAAACGCTGACCTTGGTGGTACTGGTGCGGTCTCTTCAGTAACCCTTCTCCTTCTCGCCTGAGACGATTCCAAGGGAGCACTCCCAATGAGGACAGAAAGGGACATCCTCGAACACCTGGCCGTTCTGTACGCCGGCCGGCGAGTGATCATCGGCGGTACCCTGGGCCTGTGCGCCTTGGCGGGGGCTCTGAGCTTCCTGGTGCCCGAAGAGTTCGAGGCCACCGCCCAGATCCTGCCGCCCAAGGAGCAGAAGCAGGGGTTCGGGTTCTCCGACCTGCTCTCGGCGTTGCCGATCCCGACCCTGCGCCTCGGCGAGAAGGGCACGCCGGCGGACATCTTCATCGCCACCCTCAAGAGCCGGAGGACTCGCCTGCAGATGGTAGAGGAGTTCGATCTGCTGCAGCGCTACGAAGTGGAGACCATGACCGATGCCTTGGAGATCCTGAGGACCCGGACGACGGTCGACAAGACCGAGGAGGGCACGATCCAGATATCCGTCCTCGATCAGGACCCGCAGAGGGCCGCGGCGATGGCCAACCGGTACATCGAGCTCCTCGACCTCACGAACAAGCAGATCTCGCGCAAGACCGCCTCCGAGCGCCTCGGCTTCGTCCGCAAGCTCCTGGAGGAGGAGAACGTCAAGCTGGAAGGAAAGATGGAGGCGCTGCAGCAGTTCCAGTCCGAGTACAACGCCATCTCGATCGCGGACCAGGCCCGGGCGGTGATCCGTGAGGCCGCCAGGATGCAGTCGGAAGCCACGGAGCTGGAGATCGCCCGCAAAGGGTGGATCCTGTCGGGCCTGGACGCCAGCCACGACAAGGTGAAGAAGCTCCAGCAGGAGATCGCGCTGCGGGAGCGGATGCTGGTCATACTGCGGGACGGGCTCGGCGCGGGAGGCGTCGACCAGCGCCAGGAAGAGGAGCTGGACCTGGAGCTGGAGTTGGACGAGAACCTCTTCCTGCCCTTGAAACAGATCCCCGCGGTAGCCCAGGATTTCGCCGCCCTGGAGAAGGACGTCCTGGTCCAGACAGCCCTGCTGCAGCTTCTTCTGCAGCAGGAGGCCGAGGCGCTCATCGAGGCCAAGAACACGACCTCGACGGTTCAGGTCCTCGATCCGGCGATGCCCCCGGAGGTGAAGGCCAAGCCCCAGCGGCTGTTGATCGTCTTCGTCACGGGCGTCATCAGCCTCTTCGCCTCCATCTTCTACACTCTGGGGGCGGGATACGTCCGGGATGTCCGGCACCGGTGGCGCCAGGAGTGGATGGAGGAGGAGAAGTGAAGGTGGAGAGGTCCGCGTCCTCCACAGGAGGCGCCTGAGCCGGCGAAGGGTCCCGTCCCCGTAGACGCTGCCCGGCTCAGGCCTCTAACAGCCTTCCAGCGGGAGGGACAGCGTTGCCCAGAGCCGTCCACCTCACCACCGTCCACGAACCGTTCGACAACAGGGTCTTTCACCGCGAGTGCAGGAGCCTGGCGGCAGCCGGCTACGAAGTGGTGCTCCTGTCCCCGGGGCAGGCCGCGGTGGTCGAGGGGATCCGGGTCGGGGGTCTGCAGCGCTTCTCCAACCGGTTCGCGCGCATGAGCCTGGGGGTCTTCCGGGCCCTCCTCAAGGCCCTGGCAACGCCCGCCGACCTCTATCACTTCCACGACCCGGAGCTCATCCCCGCGGGTCTGCTTCTGCGGCTGCTGGGGAAGCGCGTGGTCTACGACATCCACGAGGACAACCGCACGGCCCTCGAGGAACGGGAGTACCTGCCGCTCCGACTGCGCGCCCCGATCGCCGGAACCCTCGCCCGCCTCGAGGAAGGGGCCAGCCGACACTTCCACCTGGCTCTGGCCGAGCGATACTATGCCGAACGGTTCCCCCGCGGTGAGCCGATCCTGAACTATCCTCGGCTCCCCGCCCTGGACGAGGGCGAGCTCTCCGCCCGTGCCCGTGCTGCCGGACACCCGCGGCTGATCTACACCGGCAACGTAAAGAGCTACCGGGGGGCCCACTGCCACACCCGGCTCCTGCATGACCTGCCCGAGGCGGAGCTCTTCCTGGTGGGCCGCTGCGACCCGGACCTGGCAGCCGACTTGCAGGCTGGCGCCGACCCGGCGCGCCTCCACCTCGAAGGCGTGGGCGTCCACGTTCCCCACGAACGCATCGTCTCGTACTACTTGCGGGAGAGCTGGACGGCCGGCCTTGCCCTCTTTCCCCCCAGCCGGCATACCCGGAGAAAAGAGCTGACCAAGGTCTTCGAGTACATGGCCTTCGGGATTCCCGTGCTCTGCGCCGACGTCCCCAACCTGCGCCGGATCGTCGAAGGGGCCGGATGCGGAATCTGTGTCGACCCGCGGAGAGACGGGGTGGCGGCGGAAGCCGTGCGCTACCTGTGGGAGAATCCCGAGGATGCACGGCAGATGGGAGAGAGGGGGCGGCAGGCGGTGCGCGCAGAGTACAACTGGGAGAGCCAGGCGAGGAAGTTGCTGCGGCTCTACGAAGCCGTCCTCGACCGGGGGCAGACCGACCGATCGTGCCGGCCCTAGCCCCCAGGCTCCTTGGATCCCTGCTCACGGCCGGCTTCGTGCTCGGGGTTGCCGCCTGGACGGCTGGGGGGGCGTTGCTGGAGGACGTGGTGGAGGCTGCCTATGGCGGAACCTCCCTGGAGTACCTGGACAGACTGGTCGCCAAGGATCGGCTCAAGGACCCCCAGAGCCGGACCCTGGCGTACTACCAGGAACGGGGGAGCCGTACCCTCCACCGGCTCATGATGCTCTACTTCGCCGGCCTGGGGCTGGCGGCCCTGGCCCTCTTCCATGGCCGTCAACGGCTGGCCTCCGTCTTTCTCGCCAGGACGTCTCCCCTCAACCTGGCTCTCTTCCGCATCGCCCTCTTCAGCCAGGTTCTCGTCTTCGGTCCAAGGCTGGCCATCGAGGTGAGCCACTTGCCCGAGACCGCCCTGGTTCCCCCTCCGGGATGGGGCTGGTTCCTGGCCATCCTGCCACCTACCCCCATCCTGGTGGAAGGCGCTTTCCGATTGTTCCAGTTGTTCTGCGTCGCCAGCCTGCTGGGTCTCTTCACCCGCACCGCGACCGTAGGCGCAACAGTGCTGGGTCTGTACGTGATGGGCGTTCCCCAGTTCTACGGCAAGATCGACCACTACCACGCCTTGTGGTGGTTCATGTTGCTGCTGGCCTCCAGCCCCTCGGGGCATGCCCTGTCCCTGGATGCGATCCTCAGGGCCAAGTCGCCCGATGGGGGCGCCGCGGCCCCCGGGCGGGAGTACGCCCTCCCATTGCGCTTCGTGTGGTTGTTGATCGGCGTGATCTACTTCTTCCCGGGGTTCTGGAAATTCGTCATCTCTGGCCCAGAGTGGGCCCTGAGCGACAATCTGAAATACAAGATGTACGCCAAGTGGTTTGAACTTGGCGGATGGGAACCACTCCTTCGTCTCGATCGATACCCCCTGCTGTACAAGGCCGGCGGCGTCCTCACCATGGTATTCGAAATGGGGTTCGTCTTCGCCCTCTTCAGTCGGCCACTCCGGATCCTCTTCATTCTCGGGGGGGTGATGTTCTACCTCAACAACGTGGTCTTCCTCAACATTCACTTCACTCACTTGATCTTCACCTATGTGGCTTTCTTCGACTGGCGACTCCTCCTTTCTCGACTTGGAGCCGGGCTCTTCAGGAACGAGGCGGTCCTCCTCTACACGCCCGAGTCCGCCGCGCAAAGGCGGGCAGCGGTCATCCGTTGCCTGGATGTTCTCGGGGCCGTTCGCTACGAGGCCGACACCAGGGCTCTGCCCGGGTCCCGCATCAGCCTGTACCTGAAGGGGTCCGAGGTGCAGGGGGGCCGGCTCTGGACGATACTGGCCAGCCGTGTGCCGTTGATCATCCCGGCCCTTCCCTTCCTCGTGACGGCCCGACGACCCGCACCCCATCCCGTGAAGGGCCACCCTGGGCCCCCTTCCCTCCGGCCCACGGCCTTGACCGGCGGGATCCTGCTGTCCGCCAACATCCTGTGTGGCCTCGCTCTCGTCGATTCCTGGCCTTTCGCCGTGTATCCTACTTTCGCTTCCATCGATCGACCTGAGGCACCCTCGGTGTTGTTGGTCGCCATGGATTCGGACGGCCGGCCCCTGGCCCGGGCCGCCCCCCTGCAGGACGATCGGTTCATTTCCGCTTTCGGCAGTCCGACCCGGCTGCGCGCCTACCTGAACCTTCTCCTGGCCGGGGACCCGTATGGGAATGACGACCCCCTTCAGGCCCTCTGGCTCGTGTGGAAAGAGATGGACGGGAGCCTGGAGGGAACCAGGAGAGTCCACTTCTACCGCACCAGGCTCTCCACCATTCCGGAGGAACGATACCGCGTGTTGAACCGTGAGTTGTACTACAGGCTGGTGGTGGAGCAGGACTGACGACGCCACCTGGTCCGGCGGGCCGTCAGATCAGTGGAATCCGAAAGACCGCTCCCGGGGAGCTCCCTCCTTTTCCCACCACACAAACGCCCACCTTCCGGAAGTCGACTGCCTGGAGGACCCTGGGGTCCATCTTGAGGCGGCTCCAGGCATCACGCATGCCAACGGACCAGGAGATGTCATCGAAGATCACGAGGGACCTCTCGGACAGGTGGGGACGGAGCAGGTCGAAGTACTCGAGCGTCGCAGGGCCGTCGTGATGGCCGTCCACGAATACGTAGTCCACGGGGCGGGGGTCTTCGAGAATCGCGGGCAGTGTATTCTCGAAGAGCCCGGCAACTACGGTGGCATTCCCAAGGCCCAGGCCCGAGAGGTTGCGCGACGCCCATTGGGCAGTCTGCGGACACCCTTCTATGGTCGTCAGCGTTCCGCCGTCGGCGTTGATGGCAAGGGCCGCGCCCTGGTAGGCGGCGCTGATCCCCAGGCACGTGCCGAGTTCCACGCACCGCAGGGGCCGGAACTTGCGGACCAGCTTCATCAGGAGGAGTGACCAGAAGTAGGGCTTGCTCGCCCGGCGGCACCGTTCCCCGACGGTCACGTCCAGGGTCCCGCCGGGGCCTGCCCCATAGTCGTACGCGGCCATCGTGTCGGTGCAGCGATGCAATTTCCGCCGCAAGGTTTCGACGCGCCGCACCCAGTCCTCCTCCGCAGGGTCAAGCCTGTTTGCGAGGGCCTCACTCAGAGCCTCTTCGAGAGTGGGCGACCTCTCTTTCAGGCTGGCCACTTCCCTACGCGCAGAGGCAGCTTGCACCTTGTGGACAGCCGCACGCAGGGTTTCGTCAACGCCGAGTCCGGATGCGATCCTCGAGAGCCAATAGGGCATCTCAGCCTCTTCCTCTGAACCGGGGAACGCCGATGGTGTCTACGGAAGAGCCCCCTTCGCCCGGTCTATCGATGAAGACCATACCTGCCCAGGCCCGGCCCGTCTCCATGGGGAGACCGTTCCTGCATCCGCCTGGGGAGGCTGCGGCGGTCGTCATGCAAGGACCGCTTCGTACAGGCCATGGATCTGGCGCGCCACATGCCGGTAGTCGTATCGCTCCCGGGCCCGCCGGCGAATGGCTCGTCTGTCAAAGGTGTCGTAGTCCCGGATGGCGGCGAGAATGCCCGCGCACAGGTCTTCGGCATCACCAACCGCCACCAAGCGGCCGGCCGAGTCGTCCACCATCTCCTCGGGGCCGCCGCACCGGGTGACCACAACGGGGAGTCCCGAGGCCAGGGCCTCTATCAAGGAGGTAGTGAGGCCTTCGCTGAAACTGGGCATGACGAAGAGATCGGCATCCGCCATACGGGCTGGCAGTTCCTCCCAGGGTATGGCGTCTTCGAAGCGGACGCAGTCGGACAGGTTCAGGGCGCGGACCTGGGGAAGGAAGGCATCGGCGGTCCCCGTGGAGGGATGTCCCCCAATGAGGCGAAGGGAGACGTCGGAACGGTGGAGGCGGACCTTGGCGAGGGCCTCGAAGAGCACCCTCAACCCCTTCGCCTCGGCGAATCGGCCAACATAGAGAAGACGCCAACCCCCGTTGCCTCCAGGCCGTGAAGACGCGCCCGAGAACAGGCGGCAGTCGACGCCGTTGGGAATGCAGTGAACCCTGTCCTCCGGGACGCCGAGGCGCAACACCTCGCGGCTCAGGTCCTGGCTCACGGCGATGACGGCGGCGGCGCGGCGGAGAGCCTCCGCCGTCAGGTCGCGCCAACTGGGATTGAGGCGGGGCAGGATCTTGATGTCGGAGCCGTGGACGGTGATGACCACGGGCCGGCCTGTGCGAGCCCCGTATTCGACTGCGGCGCGGCCATCCGGGTAGGCGCAGTGGGCATGGATCAGATCGGGCACATGGTCGACGGCCTTCCGCAGGGCCCCGAGGTGGAATCTCCACAGTCTCGTGAAGAGCAGACGGCGCGGCAGGGCCAGGCGGCGGGGATGCCGCACCCGGATGCCATCCAGGACCTGAGAGCGGGGGACGAGGCGGTAGTCGCTCCAACGGCCGAATCCGGGCAGGGGAAACCAGGGAACCGGTGCTATGACATCCAGCTCGCAGTGGCTATCGAGGAAGCGCAACTGGTTGTGCACGAAATTCCCATAGATCCTCGAAGTAGAGTTGGGATAGAGGTGCGAAAGCACCAGGACTCTCACCTGCGCCCCTCCCTGTCAAGGGCCGGCAGGGCATAGATGAGCCCCGTGAACATCCACAGGAAATTGTTGGCGAACTCTCCCGTGAAGGTGAGGCTGACCTGGAAGGTGACGAAGACCGCCACGAGGGCGATCATCACCCCGCGCAGATACTCGTCCTGTATGCTCCTCGTGCTGCGCACGCCGAAGGAGAGGATCCGCCAGACGATCCAGACGGCGACGGTCATGCCCACGAGGCCGAGCTCGGCGAGTATGGTGGCAAAGAGGGTGTGGGACTCGCGAGTCGGCAGCCAGTGGGGGAATGCCACCGGTTTGTAGTCCTCGAAGACGACTGGGAAGGCACGCCATCCCACCCCCAGCAGGGGGTGGTCCAGGAACATCTTGAGGCCAGCCAGCACGAAGTAGACCCGCGCCGAGCCCGAGGCGCGGCTGTCGGTTCCGAACTCTGCAAAGAAGGAGAAGATGGAGACGAAGCGATCGAAGATGTAGGCAGCAATCGGGACGTAGTTCATGATCAGCAGGACTGTGGCAACCGATGCGGCCACCAGGTAGAGCAGGTAGCGGAGCCTTCCCGCCAGGAAGAGAAGCACGATGAATCCGATAAAGAGGGCCATCCAGTTGGCGCGGCTGAAGGTGATGATCAAGGCTGCCGTGCCCAGTCCGACAGGGGGCAGGATCAGGGCTCGTTTCCACCAGCCCAGCCTGGGAATCAAGGCAATACCGGCGAAGAAGATGATGCCCACTGCCAGGAATGTGCCGAAGAGATTGGGATTGTGGTAAGTGCCGGAGGCACGGGGTATGTTGGCTCCG
Source organism: Candidatus Latescibacterota bacterium (assembly GCA_964291625.2). Taxonomy (GTDB): domain Bacteria; phylum Latescibacterota; class UBA2968; order UBA8231; family UBA8231; genus UBA8231. The sequence goes on from OZ220089.1 coordinate 4,408,647, forward strand.
AAGTGGTAGACGATACGAGCGGGGAGGTAGAACTGCCCGGTGGAGATCTGCATGAGCGCCAGGGTCGAGGTGGCGGTCAAGGCTACTGCCAGCGAGACGATCGTCAGATCGAGTTTGCCCCTGGAGTCTACCAGGACCTGGATCAGGTAGAGCAGAAGGACCATGCAACACATGCGTATGAAGCTGAGGGTGGCCTCGGGCTGGTTGGGCGAATAGGTGAGAGAGACCGCTATGCACCCCAGAAACACCAGTAGGGGGGTGAGGATTTCCAGTCGGGGAAATGACCGCCGCTTCGTCAGGAAGACGTGGGCGGCACAAGAGGCACAGAGAAGGACGAAGGCCAGGTGGAATCCGGTGACCGGCATCCCGAGGGCCGTTGTCTGCACCAGGCGCCCTGCCGAGTCCAGCGCCGTGGTACCTACCACCGCGGGGATCAGCAGCCAGGGGAACATGGGCAGCAGGAAGATTGCGGCCATGCCCGCCATGCTTCCCAGGGTCCAGAGAAGGTGCTCGAAAGGCAGGAAGAGGTACCCCGCCAGTATCGCAGCCTGCAACAAGAGGAGGAGGGCAAAGCCGCGGTGGCGCAGGAGATGCCTCCAGGACTTCCCGGCCGGGGCCGTCATGAGATCGTCAGAGTTCAGCGGCACAAGAGCGCCCCCCAGCCCAGGCCCTCCGTGCGCAGGTAATACGTCCCCACCAGAAGGGCCCAGGCGGCGTAGGCAATGGTGGTCGAGAGGGCGGCGCCCTGCAGCCCCAGAGCGGGGATGAGACAGAGGTTGAGGGCAAAGTTGAGCGCGAAGGCAGCGGCCGCTGCCCACAAGGTGATCGCCGGATATCCCTGTCCGGCCAGCTTGATGTTGCACACCGAGCCCAGGCCGAGGAAGACCAGGCCGGGCAGCATCCACGCCAGGGGCAGGAACGATTCGGGGTAGGCAGGGAAGAACCAGCCGATCAGTGACTCTCCCGCGGCCAGCAATACCAGAGCCGCGGCCACGGAGAAGAGCAGGATTCGGCGGGCGACTCGCAGGCTCAAGCCGTCTTCATCCCGATCCCGTACGACCTTCGCAAGCAGGATCGCGCCGGCCACGTCCGGCACCCTCTGCATCATCTCCGCGAACTGCGTCGCCACCCGGTAGCTGCCTACCGCCGCGTCGTCGAGGAAGTAATCGATCAGGAAGACATCGCTCTTCAAGAGCAGGAAGATCAGCACCGCGGAGGCTGCTCCCCGCCAGCCGACGCCCAGGGTGCGTCGCAGGACTCTCCCGTCGCCCCAGGTGAACCCCCCGGTTCCGACCAACATCGCGAAGGCAGACAGACCGGCAAAGCCCGCCGCCCCTGCAAAAAGGACGAGGCTATTCTCCAGGTGCAGCGTTCCCGTCAGCAGAAGGGCCGCGTTGCCCGCGAGGTAGACGGTGATGAACAGCACCGGAACCGCCGCGTACGGCCGGATGCGGTCCAGTCCCAGGAGCACCGCTTGTCCGCTGCGTTGCAGGACGACCAGGGCTGGAAGCACCCCCAGAAGGGGCCAGCTGCCCAGCGCCTCCGGCCCGAGAACACGGGCCATCGCTCCGGCCCCCGCATAGGCCAGGCCGATCCCGCCCGCCAGGATCACCAGGCAACACAGCAAGGCGTTGTCCCGGGCCGGCGCTCCCGCCTCTTCCCGTCCCACCACGTAGGTGCTGCCGCGCCGCAGCCACTCCCCGAAGAGCATGGCGCCGATGACGACGGCGACGGTCCAGAGCCCCAGCCGTCCGTACTCGGCCTTGTCCAGATGGTTGGCAAGCAGCCATTGGTTGACCCATCCGAGGGCGAAGACCAGTCCGGTGGAGACGGCGTTGAGGGAGAAACCGCGAGAATAGCTCATCCGCGAGGCGCGACGCCCCAGGGGAAGTGTTGTTGGCCGGATCGACGGGGTTGGCGGGGAGCCGCAGTAATATCACCTCCACCCGGTGCGGGGACAATTGACTTGCGGCCCAGGGCGGCCGGGACGCACCTCGACCACGAGCGGCTGCAAGGCCTGAGGTGGGTCGGCCGAAGGCGGCGTCGCAGCTCTATGGAGCCTCGGGAGGGTCCTCGCCCTCCGATGGTCCGGACGCTGCAACGGGATTCTCGGAGGAGAACCGCACCACGCCGAAGCCCTCCGGCGCGTGGAACTGGGGCTTCTCGGTGCCCGTGTCCGACCAGGTGATGTACTGGAGGTTCACGGCGCCGCCCGTGCGGTAGAGGTTCAGGCGCCACAGGTCGCCGTCCTCCGGGGGCAGTCTCGGGGCGAATCCTTCGAAGGTGTCGAAGGGGATGGCGATCTCCGTCGTCCACAGGCTGTCGAGGTCGGTCTCCTCGTTCAGGGTGCCGTGGATCTCGATGGCCACCCGCAGACCGTCGGCGTTCCAGGCGGAGCTCCGGCCCTCCCGGGGCGAACGGTCGAGGATCGTGCCCAGGGCGTTGAACTCGAAGTTGTAGTAGATGCTCACGTCGGCCGTGTCGGGGGCGATGAAGACCTCGACGCAGTCGTCCCTGGAGACCGGGTCGTCGCGGTTGGTGTGGACGGCGGAGATGTGGGGGTCGAAGGCGCGAAAGGCGACGTAGAGGGCCTCGTCGTCCCACAGCAGGTGGGCCTCGGTGCGGTCCCTGGCCCCGGAGGTGTACCAGGGAAAGACGAAGCCGTCGATCATCGGCGCCGCGGCCCAGGAGGGTTCGTCGAGGACGCCGTCGACGGCGATGGGACCGGCCGTGCGCTGCACCACGGCTCGCGGTACGTGGTCGGGGATCGGCTCGGCGGGGAGCGGCAGGGAGCTGCAGGCCAGGACCAGCAACGGGACGAGGAGTCTTTCACGGTGAGTCATTCAGACGCTCCTGGGCAGGGATGTGGAGGACCATGCAGGCGGGATGGCCGAAGGCGCTGTCGGGCGGCTTCTCGCCCGGTTCGAGCAGCTGGCCGTTCATGCCGATGAACAGCCTCTCGCCATCGGGGCTCAGCTCCAGGCAGTAGGACCCGCCGACGCGGTAGCCCAGGCGGCTCTCGAAGAGAGGCCCGAGGAAGGCCAGGACCTTGCGCTCACGCGTCTTCAGGTCGAACTGCACCACCGGGGCTCCGTGGCTCCAGGCCTGGCCGTGGGCCCAGGGTACCGCGTAGAGATAGCGGCCCCCGGGGCTGATCTCCAGGGCCGTGGTGTAGGCGCCGCGGTGCGGCCCTTCGCCGGGAGGGCCCCCTTCTTCCGGCCAGATCGCGCCCAGGGGCTCGGAGCTTCGCCCCTCGGGGTCGATGCGCACCAGGCGGCCTTCGCAGACGCCGTAGAACAGACCGCGCCCGTCCCGCTTCTCGGTGCCGGCCCGCATGGGGCCGTATCCGTCGGGCAGGGGCAGGGCGCGCTCCTCCACGGTGTTGGAGTTCGCGTCGTAGCGGGCCAGCCACACCTGCCGGGAGGTGTCGGGGCGCACCGAGAACCAGGCGCCCCCGCCGGCCTCGTCGACCAGGACGAAACGTCGGCTGGCCTCGGTCCCGACGTGGCCGTAGTAGATCGTCCGCCCCCGGCGCAGATCGAAGACGGCGAAGCCCTGGCCTTGCCAGTTGCGGTCGCAGGGCAGCGCGTAGAACAGCCCCCGGCGGGTATCTGCCATGGCCGCGGGGATTACGTAAGGGCGCTTGAGGATCCCGAGGACGTCGAGCCGGCCGGAGGCGGGATCGGCGGCGACCACCATGCCGTGGTGCTCGTTTTCCTGCTCCCAGTCCTCGGGGGGGGCGTTGCCCCAGTAGGTGCCCCAGCAGATGCGGCCGTCCTCGAGCTCCTCCAGGCGGCAGTGGATCTTGCCGAACCCCCAGTCCCCCTCCCGCTGGCCGAGCAGTTGCTGCTGGTCGAAGACCAGCTCCAGGCGGCGGTCCTCCGGGTCGTAGGCGTAGACGTAGCTGCGTCCCCCGGGGCCGCCGTGGTCGCCGATGGCGGACCAGAACCGCCCGTCGCTGGCGATCAGGCCGTCCCCCCACTGGGACCAGAGGTTGCCCTCTTCCTGAAGGGGGATCGGGTAGAGGACGGCGTCGATCCGCGGCGCCGTCGAGGCCGGGACGTACCCGAAGTCGGCGGCGGACACGGAATCGGGGGCCTGCAGCAGGGCGGGATCGCCCAGTGCGAGGACGCCTCCGCCGCGGAAGCGCTCGCGCTCGCCTTCCGCTGCCAGCGTGGCGGCCCACAGGAGCCACGGCGCCGTCCACCGCCAGAGCCGGATCAGCTCAGGACCAGGCGTCACGGGCTCCCCGGATCCAGGCGAGGTGATGCTCGCGCAGCTGCCCGTAGGTGTAGAAGGCGAATCCGTCCACGCCGGCCTCGGCCTGGGCCTGGATCAGCCGCCGGGTGTACGACTCGCTCTCGAAGCCGCCGGGCCGCACGATGGAGACCAGGCGCACCTCCGGCCTCAACTCTTCCCGCCGCTGCCGCACTCCCTGGGCGGCCTCCTCCGGCGGTCCGGGCACGGAGGTGTACACGGCGTCGACGCAGGCCAGCACGCGGTCCCGGTCGAGGCCGGTGACGCCCCGGTCCAGGGAGCCGAAGAAGGTGACCTCGGCGCCGCCCTCCCGCACCGTGGCGGCCACCTCCTCGAAGAGGGAGGTGGCGGTGGCCACGCGGGCCTCCAGGTAGCTCCTGAGCCGGCCATCGTAGGCGCCCTCGATCCAGTCATCCCGGTCTCCCTGGCTGGCCGCCCCGTCGCCCGGATCCAGCCGCAACTCGCGGTCCAGATCCCGTGCCACCTCCGCCCGCAACCGCTCTCCGTCGAGGTTGGCGCCGTTGGCGGCCTCGACGCAGTGCCGGCAGAAGCACAGCCCCATCAGGAACTGGTGACGGGGATCGATGGCCACGGCCACCTTCGGGTTGCGGAAGCCGTAGCCGAAGCCCAGGTAGCCGAGGGACTCGAGCTGCACGTGCCGCGGAGCGAAGCGGACCATGTCGCGGGTCAGGGCCACGGCATAGGCGCGCACATCGGGATGGGCGGGGCAGAGCTGGCCGAGGTGGGGCTCGCCGAAGCAGTCGTGCCGGGCGGTGTCGGGGAAGGCCTGCGAGAGATGGTGGTTGTAGAGGTAGATCGCCCACGCCGAGAACTCCAGGCCGCTCTCCCGGAGACCTCCCACCAGGCCGGGCAGGTAGTCCGGGCCGGTGACGACATGGGAGACGAGGGGCCGGAGGCCCGTTCCGCCGTAGAGGCCCTCGTCGGGGTGGAAGTAGACGGCGCCTTCCTCCCCGAAGTAGATCTTCCGCCTCGGGTTGTGGGGCGAGAAGTAGGTGGAGACGTGGTAGCTGAGGGTGAGGAGCACGCCGCCCCCCGGACCGAGGGTGTCGGCGATCACCCCCGAGGCGGCCGCGACTCCTTCATCCGACAGGTCCCACGGATAGGTGTAGAACTCGGCGCGGGTTGCCACGTCCTCGCTCCGGCAGGGGAGGCGCGGTCACCCCGCGCCGGGGAATCAGTCGCGGGCCGTGAGCTCCACGGTGCCGTCGGTGTAGAGGCGGCCCACGTCACGCACGAACTCGTAGACGATGTCGACGCTCTCGACCGGCTCGTTGCGGTAGTCGAAGCGCAGGTTGACGTCGTGGACGATCACCTTCATGCCGTCCACGTCCGGATGAAGGGCAGGGAAGACGACGAAGCCCCCGACCTCCTGGCCGCTGAAGATGTTCTCGGAGGGGAACATCGTGTTGAGCAGCAGATCCTGGCGCGCCCGGAAGCGCGAGTACTCGTTGCCCCGGTAGCCGATGGCGTAGGCGCGGTAGTAGCCCTCGAGCTGCTTGAAGCGGAGGCTCCAGTAGGTGCGGCCGTTGGAGGCGGCCAGCTCGATCCGCGTCGGGTCGAGCCTCACCTTGGGGAAGGCGTAGTTCTTGACGCCGAGGCTGAAGACGGTGAAGCGCTGGCGGGTTTCCCGGCCCTCGTAGAACTCCTGGTCGCCGAAGGTGTAGGGGTTGGTCGACCGGGGGCCCGAGGTCGACAGGGCGGAGAACTGGCGGTTCAGCTCGTCATCGGTCAGCGGCCGCAGCCGCACCTCGAGACGGCCCTGGACGTAGGTCACCCCTCCGTCGTCGGCGACCGCCATGGCGGGGCCCTGGTCTTCGACGGGCCGCAGGGGTCCGGCGTAATGGTGATAGCCGCCGCCACAGGCGGACAGGAGCCCCAAGGCGAGAATCAGGGCCACCCCCACCAGGGGGGTCCCCGGGCGCGGGGGATGGGTCAGGGGTCGAAGGCGGACGGTCTCGGGCGGCATGGCAGGTCTCCGGCGTTGGGACCGACGGTAGGAGAAGTGGCTTTCCCTGTCAACGGGAATGGCCGGCGCCCGGTTGCCTCACGGCCAGGTACTGGTTCGGCGGGACGGCCGTCAGGGTCTGGGCGGAGCCGCCCGGCCAGTGGACGGTCACGCTGTCGACCCGGGCCGCCTCCCCCAGGCCGAAGTGAAGGCGCGGGTCCTCGCTGCTGAGGAAGCTGCTGCCGCGCACGCTCTGACGCACCTGCCGCCGGCCGCCGGCGGCGACGACGACGCGGGCGCCGACCCCCTCGTGGTTGCAGCGCACCCCCTCCAGGCGCAGACCGAGCCAGTTGCCGCCCGGCGCGTCGTTGCGGTAGAGGGCGGGACGGTCGTCCAGGTTGGCCACGAAGAGGTCCAGGTCTCCGTCGTCGTCGAAGTCGACGACCGCCGCTCCCCGGCTCACCCGGGGCGGTCCGAAGGGATCCGACCCCTGGTCGAGGACCCGCTCGAAGCGGCCGGCGACGTTCTCGAAGAGATGGTCGGCCTGGGCGTACGCCGAGTTGGTGCCCGACGTATCGATCTGGGGATAGACGTGGCCGTTGGCGACGAAGATATCGAGATCGGCGTCGCGGTCGAAGTCGAGGAAGGCGGCCCCGAAGCCGACGAAGGGGAGACCGGCCTGGGCCAGGCCGGCGGCGAAGCTGACGTCCTCGAAACTGCCGTCGCCGCGGTTCCGGTAGAGGGTGTTGTAGTCGTCGTCGAAGTTGGTCACCAGCAGGTCGGGGGATCCGTCGCCGTCGAAGTCCCCGGCGGCCACGCCCATCCCGGCCTGGGCATTGCCCATGGCGCCGTGGCTCGCGCGGGCGGTCAGCCCCGCCTCGGAGAACCGGTCCCCGGAGTCGTTGCGGAACAGGAAGTTGGGAGACGAGTCGTTGGCCACGTAGAGATCGGCATCGCCGTCGACGTCGAGGTCCGCGAAGAGAACGCCGAGCCCGTAACCCGGGGCCACGTCGCTCACGCCGGAGGGAGCGCTCACGTCGGTGAACCGGTCGCCCTCGTTGCGGTAGAGCCGATCGGGGAGCGGGCGCAGGCCCAGGGGGCCGATGAAGGCGGGCACGCCCTTCCAGCGCGTGCCCAGGTGGGCGACGCTGTCCGCGTGGAGGTCCACGTAGTTGGCTACGTAGAGGTCCAGGTCCCCGTCCAGGTCGTAGTCGCCGGCCGCGGCTCCCGTGCTCCAGAGAGGCAGGTCCACTCCGGCCTGCGTGCCGAGCTCGGTGAAGCGCCCCCTGTCGTTGAGGAAGAGGAGGTTCCTCGTCAGGCAGGAGACGTAGAGGTCGGGGTCGCCGTCATTGTCGAAGTCGGCGGCCAGGGCCCCCATGCCCCAGCCGCGGCCCTCGACCCCGGAGGAGGCAGCCACGTCCTGGAAACCTCGATCGCCGTCATTGCGGTAGAGGGCGTTCCCCGCCCCCAGGGAGTCGTCGAGCGTCGCTCCGTTCACCCAGTAGAGATCGAGGTCGCCGTCCCCCTCGGCGTCGAGGACCGCCAAGCCGCCGCCCTTGGCCTCGACGATGTACCCCTTCTCGGGGGTGCCGCCCCTGTGGGCCCGGTGCAATCCCGCCTCGGCCGCCACGTCGACGAACAGGCGGCCCCGGTCCGCCCGCTGAGCCGGGGGTGGGTCGGCGCAGGAAGACAGCAGAAGGAGGAGGGCTCCGAAGGGCAAGCAAAAACCCCCGGGCGCCTGGTTCATGCGCCCGGGGGAGGAGGCAACGCCGCTACAGCTGCGGCGGGGACAGGGTCGGATCAGCGTGCGGCCTTGATCTGGCCCCAGGAAACGTCCTCGACGGCGGTCAGGGCGGCGATGGAGGGTTCCACCTGGGCCATGACGACGTCGTTGGTGGCGGTGCAGCAGCTCTCGGGCGACATCGTCCAGAACCCCTGATAGCTCTCCAGGGAGCACTCGGTGCAAGGCTCGTCGAAGTCGCCGACCGTCACGGAGAGGTGGATGACCTCCTCCTCCTCGAGGTCGTGGACGACCACGCTGCTCTCGTCGACGTCGTCACCCCTCGGCATGCTCAGAATGGGGGTGATGGCCAGCTCGTAGTAGTAGGTGCTCTCGCCGAACTGGTCGCCATCGAAACCCCAGCCGAAGTCGATCCAGTCGGAGCCGTCGACGAACCAGGGGATGGCCTGGTTGGGACGGAAGAACTGGTAGGCGCCCTCAACCGGCGGCACGGCCCACTTGTAGCTGAAGTTGTTGGCCGGCTGTTCTGCCTGGTTGTGCTCCTCCGTCGGCGTGTGGTCGGGGTTGACCTCGACCTCCCAGGCGTCGTCCGACCAGAAGGCCGAAGGGTCCTCGCGGTCCAGATTGTGGACGTTGTCGAACACCGAGGTGGCGAAGTAGAGCTTGTTGAGGTTGTCGTTCCAACCGATGATGTTGCGGATGTTGATGTCGCTGGCGTCGATCTCGCCGCGGCCCACGGGCTGGATGTCGGCCACCGGGGAGTAGAGCCGGTCGTTGCCGATCCAGTAGGGGCCGTCGATGGGAACGATATCCCAGTCGGAGAGATCGCCGTCCATCTGCGGCACCAGGTTGTCGGGGAACTGGGCGGCGAAGAACAGCTCCCCGGGCGGATTGTGGGCGCTGGCGGAGACCGCGACGACCAGCGACGCACAGAGGATGATGCGCTTCATGCGAGGTCCTCCTGAGTCAGGAATGCGGCTGGAATAGCCGGTTGGGGGGATGGATCTCCTAATACAGAGGATTTGAAAAGTGCAAAAAAGCCAGGGAGAAGTCAAGCTTTTTGGGGTCCGGCACCCCTGCCCATCAGTACACCACCGAAACCACCCCGACGCGGCGCACCGTCTCCTCGGTGCTGAGGGAGACTTCGTAGAGGTAGGTCCCCGGCGGTACCAAGTCGCCGGCGCCGTCCCTGCCGTTCCAGCTCTGGCTGCTGCGGCCGCTGGCGCCCGACCTGGGTTCCTGGACGTGGACGAGACGCCCTCCCAGATCGTAGATGCGCAGGTGGACGGGACGCTGAACGGTCAGCTGGCGAAGCTCGTAGGTCAGGACGAGCTCGTCGTTGAGACCGTCCCCGTTGGGGGTGATGGTCTGACTGGAGGCGTTCAGATCGCCGATGAGACCGCCCTTCAGCGGTGTGGCCACGGCCAGCACGTTGCTGCCGAACCGGAAGGTCGCGTTGCCCGGGCGCACCTGCTGGCGGATCCGGTCCGGGTCATCGCTGTGGAAGACCCAGCCGCGGAACTCGGCCCCGTAACGCAGGACCGGCACCTCGAAGGTCGCCTCGATCGGCTTCAGCCGGTCGGAGCGGCCCTTGAGCTCGTCGAAGGAAAAGATGAGGCGATCCTCCCGCAGGTCGGGTGGATGCAGGTCGAAGTCGACCGGGCCCCCGTCCACGGTGAGGGAGAGGCGCTCCGGATCGACGCGATTGTGGGTCAGGATCTCCAGGCGGTTGAAGCCGAGATCCGCGTCGTCGAAGTCGGGACGCACCACGTAGGTGAAGGGCGTGGCGTCGAAGGAGGTCACCTCGGTCGGCCAGATCTCGCCCAGAACCTCTCTGGCCAGGGGAGACTCGCTGAACTGGAGCCACACCTGATCGATGCGGGAAGCCCGGGTGAAGGTGCTGAAGAGCTGGATGTCGATCTGCAGGTAGCGGCTCGGGCCAGGCGACAGGAGGGAGGTACCGTCCCCCCAGCTCTCGGCCGGGACAGTGGAGTCTCGCAGGCCCGCCTCGAAGGAGTACGGAGGCGACCAGAAGCTCCAGTTGTCCAGGTCTGGCCGGGGATCGAGGCGGCCCGTGGCGTCGATGGCCAGGTACTCCTCGGTGGAGATCCGGCGGATGTCGCCGTTGACGCTCTCGGCGACGTAGAAGTTGGGGTCCGGGGTCTGCCCGGTGCGCGTGCGGATCTCGACGCGCGTGCCCTCGGGGGCCTCGCCGCTCCAGCGGATCTTGCCCCAGTTCACCCGGCCGCCCGACTCGGCGCCGAAGTCGAGGATCTGCGTCCGGTAGGAGGCGTGCTCCACGAAGCCCTCGCCGAAGACCTGGAACTCCGCCACCTCCCAGTTGCGCAGGGGGAAGGTCTTGAAGGTCAGGTAGCGCACCGACCGGGTGGGAAAGTTCAGGTCGACGATGCGCTCGAGGTTCTCGGGCTTGGACTCCAGGATCTCGAGGCGGTCGTCGGTGGTCCGGACCCAGCGCAGACCCTGGGAGAAGCCGACGTGGTCGCAGGGGCTGCTGGCGAAGCTCTGGCTGTCGTCGGCCACGCGGATCTCGTAGCCCTCGACGAAGTTGGCGGCGAAGCTGCTCTCGCCGAACTCCTCGAGGGGGGGGCTCGGCTCCTGCATCTCCTCGATCAGCAGCCGGTCCTCCACGCGGCTCAGTCGCGGGAAGAACCGGATCCGGTTGACGGGCACGGCGGCGCCGAAGTCGAGGACCACGGCGTTCTTCCATCCCGAGCCGGTGACCCCGGCGACGATGCGGCCGCCGCCCGCGAAGATGCTCGTGCCGGGGGTGAACCGGCGGAAGTGGGCGGTCGTGAAGTCTCCGTCGAACTGCTTCTTCACGATCCGGACCTCGTTGTCGATGGCCCCGCAACCGTCCGTGGTCAAGGCGATCCCCCGGGTGGTGGGGAGGGGGATCCGGATGTCGGGAGAGTCGGGGTCGGTGAGGGCCAGGTTCTGGTCGGATCGCACGAACAGCGGCAGGATGCTGCCCGGGGAGGCCTCGTACTCGATGACGCTGTCGCCGCCCTCGCCCCAGGGCGTGGTCGGCACCGCGTCGCGGCGCACGAGGGTGCCCTCCTCGTCGAAGACCACGAACTCGCCGGCGTCCTCCTCGGAGAGGGCCGCCGGCCAGGGATTGCCGTCGGGACCGCCCAGCACGTATTCCGTGCGAGCCGACACGGAGGCCGCGCCGAGGGCAAGGCAGAGAATGACGCAACAGGCTGAGGAGCGCATGGGCAGTACCTCCCGGGAGGCCGGCCAGCCCCCGAGGGAACGGTACTGCCGCCGAAGCGGCGGGACAAGGGAATTGACAGTGACCCGGCGGCGCTCTTTCCTTGCCCCGGGACCCGACTCGAGAGCGGCGGCATGAATCGCGGATTCACCCTCATCGCTGCGGCGGTCCTGGCCGGCCTCGGCTGGCCGCGGATCTCCCCGGCCGCGGATACCGTCGCCATCGGTGCCGGCGGCGAGCTCGACTGGACGGGAGGGGGCTCTGCCGTGGTCGCCACGATCCCGGCCCGCCACCGCTCCCTGCTCGACTCCGACAACCTCCTCGAGGGCAACGCCCCGGGCGCCCTGCTCGAGTTCGAGAGCCAGGACCACCCCGGGGCCATCCTCCCGTTGCGCATCGCCCCCGGGCAGAACGTCGCCCACGGCACCCTCGAACGCGGCGGCGAGATCGTCGCGCCCAACGTCTTCGACTTCAGCGGCACCTTCAAGCCCCTCGACCTCAAGCAGTCGCTGGAGGAGCTGATCACCCCGGGAGGCGAGCTGGAGGCTTTCGAGCGCAAGGATCTGAACTCCCTGGGTATCTTGGTGATCCTCAACCTGGGGGGCCGCTTCGGAGTCGAGAGGATCCGGTTCTACCCCCGCAATACCGTTCAGGTCGCGCCGGCGACGCCTTTCCAGAACGACTTCCTGCGCTCCTTCGAGCTGTTCACCAACGACGGCATCGTCCTCTCCCAGGCGGGCCTGCCGATCTGGGGAGAGCCGGTGGCCTCCGAGGAGGAGAACAAGGAGGCCGTGGTCGACGTGCTCCTCGACCCTCCGCGGTACGTCCAGCACATCCGCCTGCGATCCACCTCGACCATTTCCTACGAGATCGACGAGTTCGAGGTCTTCGGCACCGGCTTCCTGGCCACCGCCACCTATGTCTCCGACATCTTCGACGCGGGACAGCCGGCCGTGTGGCACCAGCTGCGCTGGACCGAGCGAATCCTGGGAGACCCCCGGTTCTCGGCGGTCCACATCCGGACCCGCACCGGCACCGACGCCGACCCCTTCGTCTTCACGCGGGTCCTGCACGGGCAGGCCGACCCGGAGGAGATCCCCCTGTCGGTTGAGGATCCGTCCCGCGAGCTGAGCCTGGAGGAGTACGGGAAGCTGCCCGTCTTCGATGGCCTGGGCCGGCAGTGGAACGCCGGCCCCGTAAAGGACGATCTCGTCAACTGGAGCCCATTCAGCACGCCCTTCGACGCCGAGGTGGCCAACACCCCGGGAGCGCTGATCACGTCCCCGAGCCCGCGGCGCTACCTGCAGCTGCAGATCGCCTTCGACAGCAGCGACCTGGAGGCGGCGAGGGTGATCGAGTCGCTGAGCTTCGACGTGCTGCGGTCGCCGCTGGCCGACTCCCTCACGGCGGAGGTCTTCCCGAGGGAGGTGGAGGAGATCCGGGCCGTGCCCTTCACCCTCGCCGTGAGGGCCCGGTTCGAGTCGGACGACCTGCTGGGATTCGACCGTCTGGAGATCCAGACGCCCCTGCGGGTCACGTCGATCGACGAGGTGGAGGTCCTCGACGGCCAGGGACAGCCGGTGGCCGGCAGGACGTTCTCGAGCCTGGCCGACACCCTCGACGAGGGCGGCTTCCGGATCGTGGAGGTGAGGGAGGATCTCTTCGAGGTCGGCTTTCCCCGGATCGAGGAGGACGGGACCGAGGTCCGAGTCCGCTTCCACAGCGACGTGCTCACCTACAGCACGGACTTCACGGGCTCGGCCAAGCTGTCGCCCGCGGACGGGGTAGGCGAGCCTGCCATCCAGCCCCTGGTGGGCGGCGACACGGGCCAGCTGGCCCCGGGGGACGAGGCGGCCCTGTCGGGGACCACGGTCCTGAGCCCGACCCTGCTGGGGGGGCGGCTCCTCGGGCAGGTGGAGCTGGCGCCCAATCCCTTCAGCCCCAACGGCGACGGCGTCAACGACGCCATGTCCCTGACCTACAGCCTGCTGTCCCTGGAGTCGCCGCGCCAGGTGGAGCTGAAGGTCTACGATCTGGGCGGCCGGCTGCTGAGGGTCATCAGCCAGGGGCTGGAGATCAACGGCCGCTACGAGGAGAAGGCCTGGGACGGCACCGACGACGCGGGACGGCTCGTCCCGCCGGGGCTCTACCTGGTCCGGATCGCCGTCGATGGCGACCACCGGGACGACGAGGTGCACCGGGTCGTCAGCGTGGTCTATTAGGTCCCGCCAACGGGACCCCTTTCACCCCCCCTTCTCGAAGAGCTGTTCCACCATGCCCAGGGTCCGCGCCTGGGCCTCGGACCGCATGCGCCGGTGGCGCTGCTCCGCGGAGTAGCGCTCGAAGTGGGCCTTGGCCGCCTGGGCCCGGCCGGTGCGCTGGTAGAGGTGGCCGAGGAACAGGTGCGCCACATGGTCCTCGGGGGCCAGCTCGAGAATGCGCTCGAAGTGGGGCACCGCCTCTTCGTAGCGGTCGGGCTGCCGGGCCAGCAGCATGCCGAGGCTCCAGCGGGCCTGGAGGGAGCCGGGGTCGGTACGGACGGCGCGGCGCAGGTGTTGCTCGGCCTCCCGGGTCAGGGGCGTGGCCGGCAGGCTGACCCCGGTGCCCCCGGCCGAGGCCAGATCGACGAGTACCTCCCCAAGCCCCAGATGGGCCCTGGCCCGGTAGCCTTCCGCTTCCAGCAGCAGCCGGAAATGGACGGCGGCCGAGTCGGGGCGGCCCCGGGCCTGGTGCAGGCGGGCGAGCTGGTAGCGCACCAGCACGGAGTCGGGCCGGAGCTCAAGGACGCGGCGCCAGGCCCGAGCGGCCTCCTCGGGGCGCCCGGCCGCGAGCCGGGCGTAGGCCAGGCTGCCGTGCAGGTTCGCCCGCTCGGGGTGCATCTCCACGAGGCGCTCGCCCTCGGCGACGGCCTCGGCGGCCCGTCCGGCCGAGACCAGGGCGGCGGCGAGGTCCCGGCGCGCGGGCACCGAGTCCGGAGCCCCGGCGAGGTAGCGGCGGTAGAGGTCGACGGCGGAGGCGGGGTTCCCCCCCTCGACCTCCAGGGCGGCCAGGTTCACCAGCGCCCCCGGGTGTCCCGGATCGAGGCGCAGGGCGGTGCGGTACTCCCGGGCGGCCCCGGCGGGCATCTCCCGGCGCTCGTAGGCGGAGCCCCGCCAGTAGTGCTCGTCGGCGGGGCTGGCCACCGCCAGCGGGGCCGGTCCGGCGTTGAGGGCCACGCACGCGAGGGCGGTGAGGACGATCCCGGGCCACCGGAGGGGGCGCCGCGCGAGGGCCCGGGCGCCGTGGCAGGCCACCAGCAACAGGAGCGGGACCACGGGCAGGCGGCAGGGCGGCGCGACGAAGAACAGGACCGCCGCCGCGGCGTAGACGATCACGAATCCGGACAGGAGAGCGCGTTCCCGGGTGGGCCCACCCGCCGGATCTGCGGGAAAGGCGACGAGGAAGACCAGGCCGGCGAGGGCCAGGGGGGCCACCAGGCCGAAGGGGAAGGCGAGTCCCCGGTCCCAGAGGAGGGCGGCCAGGACCGGGGACTCGGCCCTGGCGAAGTAGGGGTCGAGACCCCGCGGGCTCTCCTCGCCCCGCCAGAACAGGTAGGTCCTGCGGGCCATCAGTCCCGCCCACCCCCAGGGCTCGGCGCGGACGACCTCCCACGAGCGCTCGAGGAGATGCCGCGAGGACGCGGACAGTCCCTCGCTGCCGGCCTCTCCCGAGGAGGGATCTGCCAGCCGCAGCCGCTCCGGCCCCGGCTGCACGGCCACCGTGCGGTCCTCAACGGCGCTGTTTCCGGTGTGGAGGCCGAGGTCGCCGCCGACGACGAGGTTGCGAACCGTGACCGGGGCCACCACCACCGCGCAGCCGGCGGCGAACCACAACCCCCGCTGCCATCGGAATCCGCGCTCCGACCCCTGCGGCGGGAACCGACACAGCCACCAGAGGACGAAGGGGGCGAGGAGCAGGACGGTGGCCACGGTCAGGGCCGAGAGCCCCAGGACAAGGCCGGGCACCGCCCAGCGCCAGGCGGGTTCCGGCGGAGTGCGCAGCAGCAGCCACAGCAGTAGGAGGTCGAGGAGGCCGGCCAGGGTGACGGGCAGCAGCTCCCCCCCGAAGTAGACGAGGGGTCCGTACAGGGCGGCGGCGAGGCCGGCCCCGAGGGCGACGGGGGCGGTGAAGAGCCGATGGCCCACCGCCACCAGGAGCCCGCAGGTGGCCGCTCCCAGGGCCGCCTGCAGCAGGCGCGGAAGCCACGGGGACTCGCCGGCCGAGCCCAGGGCGGCGAGGAGGTAGGGATAGAGCGGGGGTTGCCGGAAGGGCTCCGGCGGGCCGGCCCAGGAGACCTCCGTCAGGTAGCGGGCGTCCTCGACCCAGGCGGCGGCGTCGAGGACGGGGGCTTCGAAGAGCGGCGTCTGCTCAAGGTAGAAGAGGTGGCCCAGGCGCACAGCGAAGGCCAGGGCGCAGACGAGCAGGATCCGGCGGAGGGAGGCCGGGGAGGGCGCAGTCGAGGCCAAGGGTGAGCCCGGCGCCCCGTCGGCCTACAGGTCGATGCCGGCGTAGGCGGAGATGAAGATCGAGTTGACGGTGAGAGTCTCGCCCACCTCGGGCATGCGGCGGTCGATCTTGGCCCCCAGCTGGGTGGTCACGCCGTAGCCGAGATAGGCCGAGAGGTTGGTGAACTGCACGGCGCCGACGATGCCCCGGAAGTCCCTGGAGTCGCGCAGCATGTCGTTGTGGAAGGTGAACTCCAGGCCCGCCTCAAGATCGGTCGAGCGCAGCAGGGGGAAGCCCATGAGCAGTCCGCCGAGCTCGGTGAGGGAGCGCTTCCTGTCGTTGGAGATCACGTCGATCGTCTGGTGGCGGAAGATGCTCTTCCAGCGCGGCTCGAAGCGGATGTTGCCGATGTCGAAGCGATAGCTGATCCGGTTGATGACGCCGAAGAAGTAGTTCGTCTCGCGCTGGCTGAGCCGGGCGCGCTCCTCGGCGTCGAGGCGGGACTGGTAGAGGTCCCACTTGAAGAAGTTGTCGGTCTTCCAGCCGCGGTGGTCGTACTTGTGGCCCATCCACAAGGTGTTGACGAAGGCGTCGCGCGCCAGCAGCAGGTCCTCGATCTTGGTCGCCTCGCCGGTGCGGATGTTGGCGTTGGGCAGCCACTGCACCAGCTCGTTCGGGATGTCGTCCTTCACGGACTTGACCATGTCGAAGATCCGCAGCCGGCCCCAGCCGGCGATGTCCCGGTCGATGCTCACCAGGGCGTAATCGGCGTGGTTCCTCTGGTTCGAGGAGATCAGCCCTTCGCGCAGGATCCCGGCGCTGACGCGGATGTCGGGGGTGACGTTCACGCCGCCGTAGATGTTGAAGCCGCGGTGGTCCCTGCGGTACGGGTAGTCGGGCTCCTCGTCGTTCTCGAAGCGGTCGATCCAGAAGTTGTTGTTGAGGTCGATGCCGTAGAGGAACTCGGGCCGGTCCACGTTGTGGCGCAGGAAGGGCTCGTCGTAGTCGGGGATCGAGTTGCTGATGAAGCGGTTGTCGTTCTGGTTGAAGTCGGAGATGAAGTCGTTGTTCTCGTCCCACCCGGGGAAGACGGTGGGATCGCCCGCCTGCCAGTCCTTGCGCACCGTGTCCGGGAACTGGTCCTGGTCGTCGTTGTCCTCCACCAGCTCGACCACGTGGATGCGCTTGTCCTCGTAGTCGATGAAGCCGTCGCCAGAGGCGGTGTAGGTGCTGGTCGAGTAGCGGGGGTCCATGCTGTAGAGCTCGCCCCAGGCGAACCACGGGTAGCGGTTGCGGGAGATGTTGACCATCCAGGCCTCGGCGGCGCGGTCACCGCGGATTCCGGAGGCGGTGCGGTGGCCCTTTCTCACCACGCTCGGGTACTTGCGGTACTTGTAGCTGAGGTCGTACTCGCCGTAGACGTCGAAGCCGGCGACTTTCTTCAACTCCAGGGTGGCGCCCCAGATCTGGGTGGCCGTGGGCAGTCCGTACTCGAAGGAGACGATCCGCAGGTTGGTGTTGTCCTGGACGTTGCCTTGCGCCTGGGTGACCAGGAGGGCCACGTTGCCCTCGGACTGGTTGAGCTGGTTGTCGGAGGTCATCCACACCTGGTAGTCGTTGCCCAGGACATAGCGGAACTCGATTCCGACGATCTCCTCCTTGGAACCGCTGGCGTGGTTGACGAAGCCGGGGCTGTCGAAGTTGTAGCGCAGGCGGATCTCCTCGGTGCCGTCGGCGGCCAGGAAGCCGTCGCGCTCGAAGCCGCCCTCGATGACCGGCGCGAAGCCGATCTGCTTGCCCCGGTCGACGCTGCCGTCGTCGTAGGTGATGATGATGTCCGAGCCGGCGGGGAAGAAGGATGCGCCGCCGCCGTCCTCGGGGGAGTCGTCGCGCAGGATCACTTCGATCAGGGACAGGGTCTTGTTCTGGTCGACGGTGAGCTCGCCGCTGATGGGGTTGCCGGTGAAGCCGTCGATGAGGGTGTTCGACTGGTGCGAGTTGACGGCTGTCAATCCCAGGGTGGCGAAGTCGCCCACCTGCACCGTGCCTCGGCCTCCCACCAGGGAGGTGAGGTTGGTAACGAGGGACTCCTGGTCGCTGGTGCTGCTGCCGCCGGGGCGGCTGAGGCGGGAGTAGAGGACCGTGCCCTGGTACTTGTCGGAGGCATAGTCGAACTGCACGCCGTCCCACTGGGGCTTTGAGAAGGTCATGGGGGTCAGGGTCGTGCGGATCTTGGCGCCCATGGTCAGGGCATAGTGGTGCTGACCCTTGGAGTCGCTGGAGATCAGGACGCCGTCGAACCAGCGGCTGAAGTTGGCGCTCTTCAGCACCGACGAGCCGAACTGCCTGGGCTGGGTCTGGGAGTTGTTGAAGATCAGCCAGCCCTTGGTGACGAAGTTGCCGTAGAGATCGTAGTAGTAGTCGCCCTCGCGGGTGACGCTGACGTACCGCTGGTAGTGGTCGCGGGCGTAGTTGGAGTAGTCCCACTGCCGCCAGCGGTACTCGTTGAACAGCTCCTGGGGGACGTACCATCTGCGAACGGCCGGGTCGAGGGCGCCGTGGAGCACACCCGGACCCTGGGGTTGGAAAGAGACCTCGCCGCCGCGCTGGATGTCCCCCATCCGGGCGCCGTAGTCCTGGGCGGCCGAGGGCGCGGCCGGGGCCAGCAGGCCGAGGGAGCAGAGCGTCGCCAGGCGGAGTATCGTCATCCTTGAAGGCACGGGTTTCTCCTCGAGGGTTTCGGCTTCCTGGGCGCCGGCTTCAGTAGGCGACGGCGACGGTGCGGACCACGGACCGGCCCGAGTCGCCGCTGTCGACGTCGAGGTGGAGCTTGACGATGTAGATCCCCGGGGGAACGAGGTTGCCGCCGCTGTCGCGCCCATCCCAGGAGAGGGACTGCAACCCGGGGGCCACGACCCGCTCCTCGCGCCAGACGCGGCGTCCGGCCAGGGTGTAGACGCTCACCCGCAGGCTGCGCGGATCGGTGATGCGGTAGATCGACAGGCCGATCTCGGTCTGGTCGTTGATGAGGTCCCCGTTGGGCGAGAAGGGATTCGGAGAGATCGTGACCTCTTCGACCACCTCGCCTTCCAGGGGCACCGAGAGGGTCAGGGTGTTCGACTCCAGGTCCGGCACGGCATCGCCGGCCTCGACGCTCTGCCAGCGGGCCTCCGGGTCGGCGCCGGCGTTGCGCACGGCCAGGTTCAAGGTGGTGCCGTTGAGGAGCACGGGGGCCTGGAACCGGACGCGCACACGGGGGCCGGGACCGACGACCCGGCCGCGCTCGTCGCGGGAGAGCCGGGAGTAGTCGCTGGCGTCCAGGGAGTCGCCGCGGTCATCGAAGGGATACTGGGCGCCGTCCCCCTTCTGCACGCGGAAGTAGCGCGCCAGCCGCTCGCTTTCGTCCAACTCCTCCCAGGATCGCTGGTCGGTCTCCTGCAACTCCCCGGACTCGAGCCTCCTGAAGTAGAGGACCTTCCCCTGCTCGTCGTCGTCGAGCAGCCCCCAGGAAGCGGCCGACAGGAGGATGCCGTCCTGGGTCACGGGGACCTGCATGCTGTCGGCGGTGATGCGGTAATAGGCCCGGCTGGTGTCGGGCAGGAGCGTCACCGTGTCGGCCAGGCGCACCCAGATCGAGTCGGCCCGCTGACGGACCACGCTCAGGCGATCGCCGCCGCCGTCCGCGTAGCCGCCGTCGGGGCCGCGGGTGAACAGGCGCCGCTCCCCCTCCCGGCCCCCGTCGATCTCCATCTCGATCAGCTCCATCCGGCCGGAGGCGGGCATCGACAGCAGGAGCTCGTCGAAGCCGAGGCTGGGCGCCGGCCGGGAGATGAACCTCGGCTGCAGGAAGACGTCGAAGGTGTCGATGCGGCCCACGGCGGGCACCTCGGTGGGCGTGATCTCCGCCAGGATGCGCTCGGCCACCGGGTTTAGGAGCTCGACGCGGATCGAGCGGATGGCGGCGGCCAGATCCCGGTCGGTCGTGGTCAGGCGGACCTGGATCTGGGCGAAGCGGCGCAGTCCCGGCGAGGTCACGCGGTCGCCCTGGCGCTCGTAGGCCCGGCTCCAGGAGGACCACCCGGCGGTGGGCACGAGGGTCGTGTCCACCGGGCCCTTGAAGCTGCCGATGAGGTTCTTCCAGGCGGTGTAGGCGATCTCCTGTCCCTGCCTGTCGAAGTAGCGTACGATCCGGCCCAGCAGGTCGCCGGAGCGGGTGCGGATCTCCATGCCGGTGCCGGGGGGCACGTCGGCCTCCCAGGTGATGGCGCCGAAGTGGCGCGGACCGGGCAGCTCGATGAGGTCGGAGGTCAACAGGACCTCCGCGGGATGCCCCTTCGAGAAGAGCTGATACTCGGCGATGGTGGGGCCCGTGTTGTAGCCTCCGCGCCGCCTCGGGTCGACGGAGACGATGCTCACTTCCAGGAAGCGCAGCGGCGGCAGGTCGTACGGGTCCAGGAGATTCTGGAAGCCGGAGACGCTGTTGTCCTCCCGGCTGCGCGGGCTGATCCGCGTCCAGTTGATCCGGCCGCTGGCGTCGAGGGAGCCGTCCGACCCGCGCACGATGTAGCCGTCGATGTAGGGCCGCGGGCGGGAGGTGGATATGCGCATGGCGTCCAGCCAGAAGGTGGCGGCCAAGTCGACGGTCAGGACCCCGCGGTCGATGGTGGGCGACCAGACCAGGTGCAGGAAATTGGTGGAGTAATCGCCGTCGAAGCCCGGGCCGGGGGCGAAGGTGCCACCCGTGAGGAAGACGCTGCCGCCGCCCTCGATGATGCCGGGGCTGATGTTGTCCCCCGCTCCCCAGATCTCGACATCGGCCAGGCGGGGGCGTTCACGCCGGTAGTAGTCGCGGCGCCCCTGGCGGTCGGCGCCGAGGGACTCGTAGACCTCCCGCTCCACCGGCTCCTCGGTGCCGGCCAGGTCACGGATGTAGTAGAGGATGTCGCCGCGGTCCCCCGGGTCCAGGGCGAGCCAGGCCTCCTCGCCGTCGAGGAGCTGGCCGCGCCCCTGACGCGAATCGGTGACCACGACCCGTATCGTCTGCACCATCCGTCCCGTCCACTCGGCGCTGGAGCGGTGCAGCGGGAAGTCGAAGGAGAAGGTGCGCTCGCTCTCGTTCGGCGCCTCGGTGCCCCCGACGCGAAAGAAGTCGATGCGGTCGGCGTCCTGGGCGACGGGTTCCTGATCGGGGGCGGCGAGGAGGCGGAACTGCCGGAAGGGATCGCCGAGGTCCTCCTCGACGAAGTGGAGCCGCAGGGTGTCCACGGGGACGACCCGCCCCAGGTCGATCTCCAGCCACCAGTCGTCGACGGGGTCGCGGGGGTCGGGCTCCCACCAGGTGCTCGGATCGCCGTCGAGGACATTGGCGGCGGCCTCCGGGTTCGAGCCGACGCGGCTGATCCCGGGGCGCAGGAAATAGGTGTAGATCGGATTGTCCTTGCGGTCGAGGATGATCTCGCCGCGCACGTCGAGGGTCTCGGTGCTGTCCACGTTCAGGATCGCCGTCTCGCCCTTTGACCTCTTCAGCCCGGGCAGGGTGCGGGTGAAGGTCTCCCGGTCGTCGAGGATGTTGAAGCGATCGCGGAAGCGGTGGGGAATCACGCTGCCATCGGCATTGAGGTCGACGGCGTGGACGGGCACGCTCCAGCGCTGCCAGTGCCGGTGGCTGTCGACGACTATGGCGTTGTTGGTGAGGCGGTAGCCCGTACGCCGCTGGGCCTGGGCGGGATCGGGTGGGATCAGGGCCCAAGCGATGGCCGGGATGACCAGCCAGGGGGTGAGGGAGTGAGTGCGGGAATCGGGAACTGCCATCGGTCGTCCCTGAGGCCGGATCTCCCTTCCCGGCCGGGATGGGCTGTCGCAGGACCGCGGGTCTGCCGCTGCGAGGGCGGATCAGGGCGAGATTTAGTGAAGGGCCCTCTGGTCTGTCAAGGCGGTCCGGCCCCGGCTCCTCGGATCTCCGCCCCGGCCTGCCCCTGGCGCACCAGCACCTCGGCGCCGGCCGGCAGGGCCCCCCAGCTCTGGCGCTGGCCGCCGGGCCATACGACCTCCAGGTGGTCCACCTCTACGGCCGTGCCCAGACCGACCGTGACGGCAGCGGCGTTGGAAGAGCCGAACCCGAAGCCGCTGGCCACCTGCGCGTGGACCCGGGAGCCGCCGGCTTCGATCAGGATCCGGGCCCCCAGGGCGTCACGGGACCCCGACAGGGCGCGTACGGAAATCGATCGCCCCGCGGGGCCGTCGTTGCGGTACAGGGCGTTGGCCCAGATATCGGCGTCGTAGTGCCCGCCGAGGCCGGCATAGAGGTCCTGGTCCCCATCCTCGTCGTAGTCGGCGAAGGTTGCGCCGTGCCCCTTGCCCAGGTTGGCCACCCCGGCGGCCCGGGAGATGTCGGCGAAGGTCCCGTCGCCCCGGTTCAGGAACATCACGTTGGGCTCCAGCCGGAACATCTCCGGACCCCCGTTGGCCAGGTAGAGGTCGGGAAACCCGTCGTTGTCGACATCGCCCACACCGGCTCCCATGGAGCCGAAGGAGCGCCCGAGGCCGGCGGGCCGGGCCACGTCCGTGAAGGTGCCGTCTCCCTCGTTGCGATAGAGGAAGGGCCGGTTGGGCTCGACCGCCTGGCCGTTGACGGCGCTGTGGAGGACGTCGTCGAAGGCGCTCATGGTCGAGACGAAGAGGTCGAGGAGGCCGTCGTTGTCGAAGTCCAGGAAGAAGCAGATGTAGCCGCCCTCGACAGGAAAGACCACCCCGGCTTCGGCGGCGGCGTCGTCGAAGAGCATTCCGCCCTGGTTCCGGTAGAGGCGATTGGGGCCGCCGATGTTGGCGCAGTAGATGTCGGGGAGACCGTCGGCATCGTAGTCGCCGCTGGCGGTGCCGATGCTCTTGAGGGAGTCGTTCACCCCCGCTTCCGGGGCGATGTCGGCAAGCAGGATCACCCCCCCGGGCGCCGTCCGGTTGTGGTGCAGGCCGTTGGCGCCTCCGTCGGCGATGACGCCGTTGGCGACGTAGAGATCGAGCCTGCCGTCGATGTCGAAATCGCCCCAGGCTGCGGTGAAGCTGGCCTCCGCCCCGGACAGTCCCGCCTTCCCCGCGACATCGACAAACCCCGAGCCGCGGTCGTTGCGGTAGAGCGAGTTCGGCGCCGCTCCCTCCCAGGCGTCGCGGGTGACGAAGAGGTCCGGGTCGCCGTCGTCGTCCACGTCGGCGGTGGAGGCCCCCCAGCCGCCGCGGGGATCGTCCAGCCCCTGGGCTCCGGTGACGTCTTCGAACCGCCCTCCCTGGTTCTGGTAGAGCGAGTGCGGGACGTGGATGCCGACGCTGAAGAGGTCCCAGTCGCCATCGCCGTCGAAGTCGAGCCAGCTGCTGCCCCGACCGCGGTCGATCTTGGCAACGCCGGCCGCCATGGCGACGTCGACGAAGCGGGGCACCGAAGGGGGCGGGGGAGCAGGCGAGTAAGGGGTGAACTGGTAGCGCGGCTCGGGCTGACCCGGTGATCCCGCGGCGTCTCTGGCCAGGCTCAGCAGCCACAAGGCCCGCCGCCGGTCGAGGGCGGCATCGCCGGAGAGGTCGACGGCCCGGCGCAGGGCGTCGACGGCCCCGCCGGCATCCCCCGCCCACAGGGCGGCGGTGCCTGTCAGCATCCACAACCCTCCGTCGGAGTGCAACTCCGCCAGCTCGCGCCCCCGCCGGGCGGCAGCCTCGAACCGGCCGAGCCTCAGCTCGGCCTGCAGCAGCATGCCCTCGGCGACGCGATGCCCGGGCGCCTCTCCGAGGATCTCGGCGCTCCATCGAGCCGCGGCTTCCAGGTCCATGGTGGCCGCCGCCTGCAGGGCGAGGCTGGCGAGCAGCACTCGCGCCTCGACGGACTCCGGCGAGCGGGCGAGAATCCGCTCGGTCTCTGCCCGGGCCTGCAGCGCCTCTCCATCGAAGGCCCGCACCCACGCCCGCAGCACACCGTAGAGGGGTCTCTGCCGCGCTTCGGGCGGCAGGCTCTCCAGTTGCTCGAGGGCGGCCTGCCGCCGGCCGCTTCCGAGATGCGCCTCGGCCAGCCTGAGGCTCACTTCGACCGGGTCCGCACCCTCCCGGGAGGCCGCCTGCAGGCAGTCCGCCGCGGCGGCATACCGTCCTTCGCGAGCCAGTTGCAGGGCGTGGCCCAGCCGGGGATCGCCCGCGGGGCCGGGGGGCGGCGCGGCGGGAGAGCAGCCCGCCGCCGCGGCCAGCCAGATGGCGAGGACCGCCGTCAAGGGAGGCCGCCGGGGGCAGACGGGGCTGCGAGGGCGGCCAGTCTCTCCTCCGCCCGGGAGTGGCCGGGGTCCAGGGAGAGGACCCGGGAGAGGTGCCTGCGGGCGCCGGCGGCATCGCCCGACTCCGCCAGGAGTGTCCCGAGGGCATAGTGAGCCTCGATATGGTCCGGGTCCACGGCAAGGCTCTGCCGGAGACTGGCCGCGGCTTCCCGGGTCCTGCCCCTGCGGGCGTAGATCAGGCCCAGGTGGAAGTAGGCGGCCAGGGCGTCGGGATCGCGGTCCTGAAGGCGGCGGAAGACGCTGGCCGCCTCGTCGTCCCGCTCGAGTGCGAAGAGGGCCCGCCCCCGGCCCGAGATCGCCGCGGCGGAGGAGGGAAGCAGGCTCTCGGCGGTGGTGAAGGCGGCCAGGGCAGCCCCGGGTCTGCCGAGGCGGAGGTGCGCCTCGCCCTGCAGCTCGCGGGCCCTCGACTCCAGGGGCCGCAGGGCCGCGGCCTGTTGCAGGGGCCCCAGGCTGTCCCGCGGGCGGCCGTCCGCCAGACGGAGGACGCCCAGTTGCAGCCAGGCCTCGGCGAAGGTGGAATCGACCTCGAGGGCGCGAAGGAATTCCGCTTCGGCGGCGGGTCTCTGCGAGCGGCCGGCGTAGACCTGGGCCTGGTCGAAGTGACGCCGGGCGGCCGTCAGGCGCTGGAAGGCGCGCCTGGATCCGGCCGCCTCGTCGGGACTCCCCATCTCGTCGGCGACGCTGGCCCGCAGGTAGTGGGCGCGCTCGCTGCGCGGGTCGAGGTCCAGGGCCGCGGCCAGGTCCCGCAGGGCGGCGTCGAAGTCTCCCGAGCGGCGCCGGACCTCGGCGCGGCCCAGCAGGCTCCCGAGGCTCCCGGATTCGAGGGCGATCGCCCGGCTGTAAGCATCCGCAGCCTCGTCGAGCCGGCCCGTGGCGGCCAGCAGTTCACCGCGATACCGATGTCCCTCGCCGAGGGTTGAATCCAGGGAGACGGCGCGCTCGAAAGCGGCCAGCGCCGAGTCGAGCCGGCCCATGGCCCGCAGGACCTCCCCGCGGCTCAGGTGGAGGTCGGCGCGCGCCGGCGCCAGCGGCAGGGCGCGGGAAAAGGCGGCGTCCGCCTGGGCGTAGCGGTTCAGGGCGCGCAGCGAGGTGCCCAGGGCCAGGTGCAGCCCGACGCCGTCGAAGCCGAGCCGGCCGGCGCGCTCCAAGGCGGTGACCGCCTCGGCGTGCTGGCCGAGCCGGGCCAGCACCAGGCCGAGGTTGAAGTGGGCGTCGGGAAGCTCGGGCGCGAGATCGACGGCCCTCCGGAGAGCGGTCAGGGCCCGCCGGGGGCTGTCTTGCTGGAGGTAGATGGCGCCACGATTGCTGAGGGCCAGGGCCTCCCCGGAGGGCGCGGAACCGCCCGCGGCGGGGGCCGAACCGGGGTCGGGGGGTTCGGTGGCGCAGCTCCACAGGGCCATGGCCGCAGCCATGGCGCGCCAGCTGGCGCGCATCCCTACATCACCTGGTCGGGCAGCGCCTCATCGAGGCGCTCCTCGTAGACCTGCACCCGGTCGCGGTAGCCCTCCCGCAGGCTCTGGAGGAAAGCCGTGAAGAGCTCCTGCTGGCGACTCCTCACGAGCAGGGCGCCTGCTCTCCGGGCGGCGCGCTCGAAGGGCTCCAGACCGCCCTCGTCGAAGTGGGCCACGCGGAAGACCGACCAGCCGCCCTCCACCTCCACCGGCCCGGTGAGGACCCGGGCCTCCGCTTTCATCAGGGCCGGAAGCAGGCGCGGATAGAGAGCGCTCTCGTGGGGGTGGTAGTGGTGGCGGGCGCTGCGTTGCGCGGCCTCCGGCCGCAGGCTGCGGGAGGCCAGCTCGGCGAAGTCGGCCCCTTCCTCGATCAGACGCAGCGCCTGGTGAGCTTCCGCCCGGGAGGCGAGGAGAAGCTCCTCCGCCCAGACGGAACGCTCGTGGACGAACAGCTCGGGGTGGTCGTCGTAGTACTGGCGCACCTCGATCTCGGAGACCTCGCGGGCCCCCGCGGTCTCCTGCCGGCGCATCGCCTCGAGCAGGGCGTCCTCCAACAGTCGCCGGTGCCGGCGCTCCAGCTCCTCGGCCTCGACGAGCCCCTGCTCGCGGGCGGCGCGTTCGAACAGCAGGGGGCGCAGCACGATCTGCTCGAGAATCACCTTCGCCCTCGCCGGCGGGGAGAGGACCTTCACCCGGCCGAGAAGGACCTTCTGGGCTTCGCCCACGGTGATGGTCAGATCCTGCCCCTGGTAGAGGCCGAGGGAGCTGGTGTCGAGTCCGGCCGTCTGCCGCAGGCGGTAGGCCTCCAGGAGGTGGGAGAGGCCCTCGTCGAGGAGCGTGATCCCGTAGCGGGCTCGAAGCGTCTCGATCTCCTCGGCCTCGGCCCGCTGCAGCCCGACGGCGAAGAGCTCGTCCTGCAGGCGCTGCCGGTAGTCGGCCAGGTCGGTGGCGCGCTCCTCCGTGAAGCGCACCAGGTGCCAGCTGGTGCCGGCGGCAAGGGGCTCCGAGACCACTCCGGCGGGCAGCTGCACAAAGACGTCCCGGGGGACGTGGACCCGGTGGGCGATCTCGGCGTCGATGAAACCCAGCTCGCCTCCGCTGGCGGCGGATCTCGTGTCGAGAGAGTGCTTGCGGGCGAGGTCCTCGAAGGAGGCGCCCTGCCGCAGTTGGGCGGAGATGGCGTCGATCTCCTCCCGCGTGCGCACGAGGATGGCGTGCAGCCGGCGCTGGCGCTGCAGCCCGAGGTCGGCGAAGCGCTGGCGCAGGTCGCTCTCGTGGACCTGCACCCGCGGCGCCACGACGGCTCGCTGGTACATGGTCACCAGCCTGGCCCGGATGGCCCTGCCGGCGAGGCCCCCGATGGCCGGGTCCTCCGCGAGGCCTCGGGAGCGGGCCTCGATCAGCAGCAGCCGGCGGTCGATCAGAGACTGGAGGTATTGACGGCGAGCGTCCGCACCGGGGTCCGGGCTCTTCAGCCCAGCCGGGAGGCTCTCGACGAATTCACGGAGCTCGGCAGCGGTGATCGGATCACTATCGACCTTCGCCACCACCTCACCCTCTCCGCAGCCGAAGAGAATGGAGGAGACGGGGATGGTCAGGACTGCGAGGGGCCGGGCGAGGAAAACCATTGCGGAGTCTTCTCAGGGCATGTCGAGATGGGGAGGGGCGGAAAGGTGGGGTCCGGATCGGGTGGATCGAGGCAGGAGATCCCACCCGAGCAGGAATCCACCCATGTCTGCGGGGGCGACCGCGGGGAGCACCCGAAGGCGGAGAAGCCAGGCCCCCCGTGGGAGTCAGTCGTCCCCTTTGAGATCGTCCGTGGCCAGGGGGATCTTCTCGATCCCGACGCGCTTGGCCACCTCGAACAGGTCCAGCAGGTGCCGGTGCCGGGTCTTCTTGTCGGTGCGCACCACCAGGGTCAGGCTGTGGGTGCCCGACTTCTCGCGCAGGAGCACCTGCTCGAGGTTCTCCAGGGTCACGGGGTGGCGATTGATCTCCATCCGGCCGTCGGCGGTGATGGAGGCCACCAGTTTCTTCTCCTCCACCACCTTGGCCTGCGTCGCCTCGGGCAGCTCCACCTGCAGACTGTAGGGCTGCTTGAACACGGTGGTGACCATGAAGAACACCAGGAGGAGGAAGACGCAGTCGATGAGCGGCGTCATGTCCATGCCATCCTCCTCGTATACGGACCGGCGTCTGGGCACCTCTACTCCTCCTCCTGCTCCCTGGCGAAGGCGATTCCCACCACTCCCACGCTCTTGCCCGTGTCGACGACGAAGACCACGTGCTCCTGGGGGCACTCGCCGTCGGCCTGGATGATGATGTTCTCGTTGTTGGCCTCTTCCATGGCCGTCGCCAGACGGTCACCCAGCTCGTGGGCAGCCACTTCCTCTCCCTTGATCTGGATCCGGCCCTCGCGGTCGAGGACCACGTTGATGTCCTTCTTCTGCTCCTCCGTGGCCTCGCTCTTGGCGGGCATGTCCACCTCGAGCCCCTTGGTGTGCAGGAAGACCGTGGTCACCATGAAGAAGATGAGCAGCAGGAAGACGCAGTCGATGAGAGGGGCGAGGTCCGGCCCCCCCTCTTCGCCGAAACCCTTCAGTCTGCGATGTCTGCCCACGGTCCGCGCGCCGGGAGCCTACCGCCCGGCGGCCTCCTGTCGCTGCCCGGTGGTGATCAGGGCGTTGGAGAAGGCGTGGCCGTACATCTCCACGTGCTCGAGCATCTTGTCCGCCCTGCGGGCCAGGTAGCGGTAGGAGACGATCGTCGGGATGGCGATGATCAGGCCCGACGCCGTCGTCACCAGCGCCTGGGAGATGCCTCCCGCCACCACCCTGGGATCACCGGCGCCGGCCACGGCGATCGACTCGAAGGCGATGATCATGCCGAGGATCGTGCCGAGGAGTCCGATGAGGGGGCTGATGTTGCCGATCGTGTTCAGGATCGGCAGGTGCTTGCCGAGATAGGCCCGGGCGGACTCCTCGGTCTCGATGACCAGCTCGTCCTTGAGATCGGTCAGCTCCCGCTGCATCACCATGAAGCGGCTGACCTCGCCGCCGCCGCCGGCCTGGGCCAGGCGCATGATCTCCTCGTTCGTCTCCTTGAACTCCTGCTGCTCGATCCTCAGGGTGTCGTAGCGCCGCAGGAGGGAGGCGAACACGAAGTTCAGCAACCCTCTGCCTTCGTTGCACTCCGCCACGACCTGGGCCGTGCCGCCGTCCCGCAGGGCGTGCTCGAGGCGTTCCAGGCTCTCCTGAGCCTCCCCGTGCGAGGGCAGCTGGCTGAAGACCCAGAACCGCTCGATGGAATAGCCGATGGCCAGGATGGCACAAGCGGCCAGGGGAACCATCAGGGGTCCACCGCTCTGAATGACCTCCCACATCTGTCCGTCTCCTTGTGATCTCTGGAAGTTGATGCTCCGAGGCAGTCCTCACTCCACGACGCCGGCCCTCAAGAGGCGCGGCCCGATCCTGGAGCCCGCCTCGACCTGGCCGGCGGCGTCGACGATCGCCGCCTTGCTCAGGTGGGGGCCGATCACCTCGCTCACCCTCACCAGGGCCACTTGCAGGCTGTCCTGGTAGAGGGGCAGCAGGTCTCCGTACTCGACGTTGTCCTCGAGTCCGATACCGAGGAATACCTCTGTCCCGTCCACCGCCAGGACCACGGCGTTGTCACTCGTCAAGTCGATGGGCGGGCGTTCCGTCAGCAGGGCGCCGATCTGCCTGCGCAACTCCTCGAAGGCGGCGTCGGCCACGATGCCCAGGGGCAGCTCGTAGAACCGCTCGGAACCGAACTCGAGCTGGAAGAGCTCGCGGAACTCGCGATCCTGCCGGCGCGGACGTCCGAAGAGATCCAGGCCGAGGGGCGTCTCCGTGGAGTCCCGGCTCACCGCGACCGTTCCCAGGAGCTGTTCGGTGGCCACGCGAATCACCTCCACCTCGCCGATGCGCACTCTCGAGTGGTACGACTTGTAGCCCGCCAGGTTCGGGTCCCCCGCGGTGACCCGGCGCATCCCGAAGGTCTCCACGACCCCGTGGATGACGATGTCGGCCCCCAGCAGGCGGCCGGCGGCCACCGCCAGGTCCCGGCCCTCCAGCTCGGAGAGGCGGGAGTCGGCCTGGGCTTCGACCACCCGCTCTGCGGACACGACGTCAAAGGCGTCTTCTCCGTCCAGGTACCGGCCCAGGAACTCGGGAACGTCCCGGGCCAGCGTCCAGCGGCCCTGAAACCCTGCCCGATCCTCGAAGTCGAGCAAGGCGATGTTCAAGGGCGGCGGCCGGGCGATCTCTTCGTCCGCGGCCGGGCCGAGGGCCGAGCCGAGGAGGATCGCCGGAATCCATCTAAGGAGCCTGGCCACCGCCCGGCGGTACCTGCCTCGCCGCGGTCTGCGGCGCCACTCTTCTGTCGATCTCCTGGTCGAACTCCATGGAGATGTCCACCGTCTCAATGGGCTGGCCCGAGGCGTCGAACTTGGTCACGAAGTCCCTCAGCGTCAGCCGGACCTGCCGGACCTCTTCGTCCAGGGGGTCGAAGGCGAGCAGGCCGGAGT
This sequence comes from Candidatus Latescibacterota bacterium, assembly GCA_964291625.2. Taxonomy (GTDB): domain Bacteria; phylum Latescibacterota; class UBA2968; order UBA8231; family UBA8231; genus UBA8231. Next base: position 4,438,634 of record OZ220089.1, read on the forward strand.
AGCTCTCGCCCTTGAAAACCCTCACGTCCTCGAGATAAGCCGTGCTGCGCACGTTCCCCATGCGCAGGTCGAAGCGGTAGAACTCGTTGCCGCTCTGCCCGCGAATGGCGCGGTAATAGCGCTCGAAGCTGTTGTGGGGAGAGACCGACGGCAGGCCGTAGGAATGCAGCACCTCTCCCTGATCGGTGTAGAGCATCGCCTTGATCGGGTCGAGCAGCACCTTGGCGTAGATGTCGTTGATGATCGTGACCCGGAAGACGGTGAAGCGCTTGGGCGTGTGCCCCACGAGCGGATCGATCCAGTCTCCGTAGGTGTAGGGGTTCGTGGAAAACTGACCGCGCGTCGATTCCTCGGGGAAGATGGCGTTGAGCTCGTCGTCCTCCATCGGTTCGACCCGGACGCGGAGCCCCTCCAGAACGTAGGTGACCGACCCGCCCTCGTCGACGGTGTAGCGGTCCTCGCTAACCTGGTAGGAACTGGGCACCAGCTCGTTCGAGTAGAGGATCATCTCGGGCTGGAAGTGGCTGCAGCCGCCGAGAATCAGCAGCGGCAGAAGGAATGTCGAACGCATGGCCACCCTCTCTCTCACTGGGTGCGCTGGCTGAAGAAGTCGATCTGTTGCTGCGCGATGGAGCCCTCCTGGGTCAGGGCGAAGACGACGGCGTTGATGCCGAACCTCAACTGCGGCTCGTTGCCGAAGTTTCGCGCCCACATGTGGACGTAACCCTTGTCGGAGTACACACCCACGAGCCGGTCGCCCAGGAACACCCCTTCGAGATAGTAGGTCTGCTGGGCGAAGACGAGGTAGTCGCGCTCCCTCTGCTCGGTGAAGGTGGGGTTCTCCATCTCCGTGCCCACCGGGGGGCCGTCGAAGTCGTAGAAGGTGTGGTAGATGGGGTGGTTGTTGGAGATGGGCCGCAGCTGTCCCTCGGCCCCGAGGGCGTCCCGGAAGATGCGCCTGAGGGAGGCCTCTCCCTGGCTGAACTCGGTGAGGGGAGTGGCGTTGTCGACGAAGATGAACCCGCCCCGCCTCAGGTATTCTCCGAGGTTGCGCAGCTCCCGCTCCGTCAGCTCGAAGGCTTCCTCGGCCGTGACGTACACGAAGGGTGTGCGGAACAGCTCCTGGGAGTCGAGGAAGAGGTGGGCGTCGACCTTGGCGGTGATTCCCGTCTGGGCGTTGAGGGCGTCCACCAGGTTGGGGATGGCGCGGGCGGCGCTGTCGAATGTCGGCTCCAGGTCGTTGGCCCAGGCCGTTCCGAGGTAGACGAAGCCCTTGACGTTGCGACGGTCCGTCGGGTCCTGGATGATCAGGCCCTTGTACTTCCCCGTGTCGAGTGCGTTCAGGTCGATCAGCTCCTCGCGCATGGCGATGCGCTTGCCCGGCTCCTTGGTGCCCCGGATGGTGGCGGCGGAGAGCTCGATGGGCCCGGACTGGAGGTTGATCTGCACGTCCGTGTCGGGCGCGTAGTCGAAGGTCTGGACGGTGCCGAAGACGGAGGGCCCCGCAAGGCGTCGCGCCGATGGCAGTGACAACCGGGGGGTGAGGGCGGTGACCTGCTTGGTAAGGGCCCGGGGGCGGAGGCGCTGGCGCTTGAGGGTGAAGGACTTGGTCGATCGGGGCTTGCGGATGATGAGTCGGGCCACCGCCGGCGGCGGCGCCGCCCTCTCCTCCACCCTCAGCACGAGATACAGCAGGACGCCCGCCACGGCGGCGAAGCCGATGAGGAGCCCGCGGGCGGTGTAGGTGACCGTGTCGCGCCACAGACGTTGCAGGTCGAGGCCGTCACTGGGCGCGCTGAAGCGCCGCGAGTCAGCCATGCTCACCACCTTGATGCGGGGTCGCCAGGATCATCCCCCGATTTCACTCCTGGACCACCAGGGTGTCGGCCTCGGACCGGGGGCCGAAGAAGCCTTGGGCATCGAAGGCCCACACCTGGACCAGGTACGAGAGGCCCGGACTGACGTCGAGCTCCTGATCGGAGTGGGCCCTCGCCGCCGGATCCTCCACGGACCGGGTGTGCTCGGCGCCGCTGGAGTCGGTGAAGCCGACGACGAAGCCCTGCACGTTGGCCTCGGATGCGATGGCCCAGGAGACGTGGATGGCGCCGTCCTCCACGGATGCGGCTACGTCGGAGGGCCTCGGCAGGAGGCCTTCGTGGTAGGCCGTGGGCAACTCGATGTCGTCGCTGCACCCCCAGGCGAGGATAGCGCCCGCCAGGGCGATGCACACACCCGCTCGCTTCAACATGAGGACTCCCTTCTCCCTTCCGGCATCAGAAGCGGGTCACCAGGGCCAGGCCCGTCCGCTCCGGAGTGGCCGTCGGCACCAGCCCGACGCGCCCGCCGCCGGGCGGCTCCAGCCCCCCGAGGAGCAGGGCATCCACGAGGTTGTATCCGTAGACGCCGATGGCGACAACCCCGAAGAGCCGCCGCCGCAGATGGGATCCGTCGGCATCCTCCCTGAGCTGGTTCAGGCGCTGCCAGCTTTCCTCCGCCCCCTCGTAGGTCCCGCCCTCGCGGATCGACAGGTAGAGCGCCTTCTCCACGTCGATCTGCTCGGACTGGGTCTTGTAGTCGGCGTGCGATGTCAGCCAGACCACGAGGCCGAGGATCTCGGCGGCCACGAGAGCCGTGCCCTTCCCGCGGTGCCCCGTGGCAAGGTGACCGAGACCCGGAAAGGCCACGGCGAGGGCGACGGCCTGGTTTCTGGAGGCGTATTGCTCGCGTACCTGGAACCTCTCTTCCGGAGTCTGGCCCGGGGCCAGGTCGGCGGTCATCAGGGTCCCGGCGAGGACCAGCAGCAAGAGACGGCGGTAATCTATCGAAACCATGGGGACCTCACGAATTGGAGTTGCTCACAGCCGCGCGCTCACGATCCAGTCCCGGTGGGCCTTGGCGAACTGGAAGGCGTCCCGGGTGGCTCGCTCCTCCTCGAACATGCCGATGACCCGGTCGTAGGCCCCGACGGCGTCCTGCCACCTTCCGAGTTCCTCCAGGCAGACGCCCATGTTGCTCAGGGCGCCGATCTCGCTCTCCGTGCCCGGGTACCTGGCGATGACGTCCTGGAACACCTCGATCGCCTGCCGGTAGTACTCGCTCTGTCCGCCGGCATCGGCCGAGTCCATCAGGGCGATCCCCTGCTCGTAACGCTCGTAGGCGATCGCCTCCTTGAGCTCGGCCACGAGCCGGGGCACCTCCGATGTGATCTCGGCGGAGGGATAGCGCTGCTGGACGAGGAGGTAGGCCTCCATGGCCTCCTGGTAGCGGCCGAGGTTGTAGGCGTGGTCCCCGAAGGTGAACTGGGCCGAGGCGGCGTACTCGCTGCCGGGGAAGCGGTCGAGAAGCCGGCGGAAGCTGGCCATGGCCTCATCCTGCCTGTCCAGCTCGATGAGGCACCAGGCCATGTTGTACTGGGAATCGTCGGCCGTCGTCTCTTCCGGGAACTCGTCGATGAGCCGCCTGTAGTGTCCGATGGCCTGGTCGAAGTCGCCGAGCTGGTAGTTGCTCTCGGCCACGCCGAAGAGGATGTCCGGCAGCTCGCGGGCCTCCGGATGGCCGGCCAGGAGCTGCTGGAAGAGGGTGCGGGCCTCCTCGAACTCCCTCAGGCTGTAGTGGGTGTTGGCCAGGTAGAAGGAGACGAGGAGGGCCTGCTCCCGGGTCATGTCGGCCCCCGAGAGGTCCTGGAAGAGGGCCTTGGCCTCGTCGAGCTCTCCCTCGGCGAAGTGGAAGGCGCCCAGGGTCAGGCGGATGTCCAGGGCGAAGGGCGAGGTCGGATGGACGCGCAGGGCCTCGCGGAAGGTGCGCACCGCTTCGGAGCCGCGGTTGAGCCGCATGAGGGCGTCCCCGAGGAGGAAGTAGGCCTTCTCCTTGGTGCCGTAACCTCCGCGGGCGACGGCGGTGTCGTCGAAGTCGAGGGCGATGAGGCGCCTGGCGGCCGCGATCGTCTGGGGGTAGCTCTCCTCCTCGTAGTAGAGGTCGAGCATGCGGTTCAGCAGGTCGGCGCGCTGCTCAGCCGTGGGGGCGGCGGCTACCATCTCCTCGAGGATCCGGACCGCGTCCGTCCCCCGGTCCCGCCTCACGTAGGAGAAGGCGAGGGCGTCCTGGGCGTAGCGCACCTTTTCGGGATCGGCCACGTTGGCCACCACCCACAGGAGGTCCTCCTCCCCTTGGGCGAGGTCCCCGGCGGCCAGGGCCGCGCTGCCCCGGTTGAGGCGGAGGGCCTCCACCAGCCGAGGGGCCGCGGGCCTGGCGAGGGCCTCGGTGAAGTGGGTGACCGCCCGGGCGTGCTCGCCCTCGCCGTTGTAGGCCTGTCCGAGCAGGTAGTGGAGGCTGCCCTGCTGAGCCGGGTCCTCGGCCGGGGCCAGTCCCGCCAGGAGCACGGGGATCGCCTCGGCGTAGCGCCGCTGGGCGAGCAGGACGTGGCCGGCGCCGGTCCGGCTGCGGACGAAGAAGGGGGAGTCCGGGGCGACCTGGAGGAAGGCCTCGGCCGCCGGTTCCAGTTGCTCGGAGGCCTGGTGGGCCAGACCGATGCGCATGTGCGCCTCGTCGGCGAAGTCGGTCTCGGGGAACTGGCTGAGGAGCTGCCGGCTGCGCTCCACCGCCCCCCCGAAGTCGCCGAAGTCGAAGAGCAGTTCGGCGAGCTGTCCGAGGGACCGCTGCACGTAGAGCTCGTCGCCGGCGTCACCGATGATCGCCTCGAACTCGCCGCGGGCTCTCGCCATGGCCTCCGGCGTGCCAAGGGCCTGGAAGGCGACGGCGCGGTTGAACTGCGAGTCGAGGAAGTAGGGGGAACCCGGATCCGCGCACAGGGTGTCGTACTGGGCGATGGCGAGGTTCAGCCACGAGGCCGCCGCCGGCGCGTCTCCCGACTGCAGGTGCGGCTGGGCCAGCTGCTGGTAGCCGCTGCCCACGCGGTAGCGCACCCGGCCCTCGCCGAAGCCGGCGCTCCGGGCGATGTCGCCGTACCCCTGCAGGTAGATGCGGTACTCCTGGATCGCCCGCTCGTAGTCCCCCTGGCCGAAGAGGCGCTCGGCGAGGGCGTACTGGATCCTCGCCCTCAGGGTGCGGTCCTGGGACTCGTCGATGGCCTCGCGGTAGGTGCGCAGGGCCGCCGCCTCGTCGCCACGGGCCTGGTGCAGGTCGGCCATGCGCAGGTAGGCTTCCTCCACCAGTTGGCGCTCGGTGCTGAAGAGGGAGATCACGCGCTGGTAGGCCGCCAATCCTTCGTCGAAGCGGCCGAGGCTCGTGAAGCAGGTGCCCACCCGGATCTCCGCCTTGGCCGCCAGCTCCAGGGCGGTTTCGTCCACGAGGCCGGCGAGCTTCTCGCGCTTCATCTGCAGCAGCTCTTCGTCGGTCAGCTCCCCGATGCGCTGGCGCTCCACGAGGCGGCGGTAGGCCTCGATCGCCTCCTCGAACTCCCCCCGCTCGCGGTGGCACTCGCCGATCTGGAAGAGGCTGCGGTCGGCGCGGTAGCCGCTGGTGAACCGGGACAACAGGGCCTGGAAGGACTCGATGGCGCGGGCGAACCGCCTGGTTTCGTAGTAGGCCCATCCGGTGTTGTAGTAGGCGACGATGACGTGGGGGTCACCGGGGTGGGCGGCGATCATCTCGCGGGAAGCGATGATGACGTCCGGATAGGCCTCGGCGCTGAAATGGAGATCGATGAGGCGGCCGTGGGCCTGCACCGTGAGGACCTCGTTGCCGCCGCTGGCGATGACCCGGCGGAAGGCGGCGACGGCCCGGTCGAAGGAGGTGTCCGCCAGGGCGCGGTACTCGGCCCTTCGGGCGGCGTTGCGCGCTTCTTCCGCGAACCGGTCGTACTCCTCGTAGAGCTTGGAGTAGGCGTTCCCGATCTGGTAGGCGGCGGCCTCCTGGAGGGGGAAGCTCTCCTCGCCAACGACCACCTGCACCTGGTCCACGGCCAGCACCCGGCTGCGCACGCGGGAGACGTCGGTGTACTCGTCGATGGCCTGGTCGTAGGCGCCCTCCGCGTAGAACCGCTGGGCCTCCTGGAAGGAGCTGACCAGCTCGCCCTCGGTGGGAGTGCGGGTGGCCAGGTAGGTGCCGGCGGCGGCCAGCAGACTGAGGAACAGGGTCAGGCCCATCCTTAGTAGGTCTCCTCCTCGAAGCCGAGGATCACGTTGATGAAGACCGCCGTGAACTTCTCGTCCTTGACCTGTGCCACCGCCGGCTCGTCGAAGACCCGGTTCCTGCGGCTGAGGCCGGCGTTGGTGGAGAGGATGTAGCCGAAGTACTTGGAGTTGTTCGTCAGCATGAGCACGTAGTCATACTGCTCGAAGTCGTTCTCGGGCTGCGCCAGGTCGACCACCGAGTAGGGCAGGAGGCTGCCCAGGCCCTCCACCCCGAACTGAAGGCGGGTCCTCAGGGTAAGGTCGTAGTTGAGCTTGAGGATGGGGATGATATGGCGCTCGTGCTGCGTGGTCACATCTCCCGTCTGCCACTCCCGCAGGAAGCGGTACTTGAGCCCCGAGAACAGGCTGAGCTTGGGCCGGATCGGCCACAGGTAGTCCAGCCGGTGCACCATGGCCCACCTCGACAGGGTCCGGCCCTCCTGCAGGGTACCGTCGTAGAGCTCTCCGTCGTGCTGCTGGTTGATCTCGTACTTGACCTTGTTGTGGAGGTTGAGGCCGGGAAGGGTCGTCCAGCGCGCGTCGACGAAGAAACGCGAGTAGGTGCTGTTCTTGAACAGCAGGGGATCCTCCCGCGGCACCTCGAGGAAGGGGGAGATGCGGATGTTGCGCTGGAATCCGCCGAACTCCCGCCGGAGTTGCTCCGCCGCCGTCAGGACCTCGTCGCTGTAGACGCTGAGGGGATCCTCGACGCCGTCCCGTACGCGCTCGGTGAACAAGGCGCCCTTGAAGCGGCCCAGGCTCGGGATCCGGCGCTCGTAACCGAGTCGGGCGTACAGCGACTCGTTCGGGTCGCCGGCGGCGATCTGCTCGGCGTCGAGCAGGCCCAGGGTCATCTGCGCGCCGGTAATCGGCTTGAAGGTCCCGTAGACGTGCCGCCCCCGCAGCCCCGGGTCGTAGGGCAGATCCGGCTGCAGGTCGTTCTCTCTCGCGTCGATATAGTCGTTGTGGTTGAGGTCCGCACCGTAGTCGAAGATCTGCGGGTCCACGTCGTAGGTCAGGAAGGGCTCGAGGTAGTCCGGCGTGGCGTCGAAGTCCCGGTTGGTGTCCGGCACCCCGTCGTTGTCCTCGTCGAGGCCGGGGAAGACGCCGTCCAGGTCCGACTGGCCGTTCCAGATGAAGGGCCGGTTGGTGTACCACGTGTCCGGGTAGCGGTCGTTGTCGTCGTTGTCCTCCACCAGCCGGTGCAGGTAGGTGTTGTTGTAGACCACGGGGTTGCCGAAGTTGACCTCGCTCCGGCCGATGTGGGAGCGCAGCTCGGTGTTGAAGTGGGCCCCCATGGAGAACACCTCTCCGCCCACGCCGAACCTCCGGAAGTCGCGCTTGACGGTCAGGTAGTACGCGTTGTCGTCGATGCTGGAGTGCGCCCCCGGGTTCTCCTCCCGGCGCAGGGCGTTCACCGTCTGCCCGCCGTCGGAGGGGTAGACCCGCGGTCCCGGGATCCCGCTGGCGTACTGGTAATAGCTGTTGCTGCGGCTGAACTCCCCGTCGATCTCGAAGCCCTTGAAGACGCCGTACACGTTGGCGCTGTAGAGGCTCAGTCCGGTGGACGCCCCCACCTTCACGCGCACCTTCTCGATGTTGTCGCTGCGCGAGTTCCCCGGCGCCGAGGCGACGGTGCGGAAGAAGCTGGCGTAGTTGTAGCGCTCCCGCGGGTTCATGAAGAACAGGTCATCCGGCTTGCCGGCCAGATCGATCTCCGAGACCTCCACGTGGTAATCCCGGGACAGCTCCAGGTCGATGTCGACGGAGTTGATCTGCTCCTGGAAGGGCTCCAGATCGACGTAGAGGATGGCGTACTCCTCGCCGTCGAAGGCTTGTGGCAGGTCGGACTCGGTGATCAGGGCAAAAGCGCCGTCGGGCTCTGCGAGCTCGTGAGCGAACTGGTTGTGGACCGTAACGCCTTCCTCGTACTCGTGGTCCGGGCCGTAGCGCGCGAAGTCCCGGAAGTAGAGGTGGTCGATGAAGTAGGGATGCTCATAGCCCCGGTAGTAGGCGTCGGTGTCGAAGGCGGCGTAGTTGATGTACACGGCGAAGCTGTTGAAGACCGCCCCCTTGTTGATCGTCTGGTAGTCGGGCTCCAGGGGCCTGCGGCGCTCGTTGTCCTTGCCTTCGTCGAGGAGGCCGGCCACGTACGTGGTCCGGCCGGCGCCGCGCTGGTTGAGACGGAGGACGAAGACGTCGGCCTCCGGACGCAGCTCGCCGTTGACGTAGACCTTGAAGCCGTGGAACACCGGACCGTCCCGGCCGTCCTGGGGCGAGCCGTCGGAGATGCGGACGGCCACCATCGCCGTGGGACGCTGGATGTTGCCCACCGACCCCTTGAGGGACTGGTGGCGGTTCGACATCTGGTGCTCGAACTGATGGGCGTTGACGAAGCTGGTGCCGAAGTTGAGGAAGCCCACCTTGCGCTCGTAGTGGGCGCCCACCATGGTGGTGGGCACGATGAAGCCGCCGCCGGTGGGCGTCAGGTTGGAGAACAGGGCCGAGAACTTGTCGTGCTCGGTGCCCACGTCGAGGCGCAGGCCATCGACGTTGGACATCTTGAAGGTCAGGGGCGTGAACTTCGAGCGCAGCTCGTTGGCGTAGATCGCCCGGGCCTGCCAGGAGTCGGTGCCGTCGGAGCCGACCATGACATAGTTGAAGAGGTTGGCGAAGCTGCCGCCGGGGGGCGCGTAGTCGGTGCCGCCCCGGCCGGTCCCGTGGGATCCGCCCTCGCTGACGGAGCTGTAGCCCCGGGAGGTGCCCAGGCCCCGTGACTCGACCCAGCGGATCGACTGGGTGCCGTAGACCAGGGGGTCCCCAAGGAGGTTGTAGCGGTGGCTCAGGTTGCTGGTGGCCACCGGGCGCCGGGAGTAGTCCTCGAACCCGTAGTTCCGGTAGTCCTGCCGGCCGATGCGGCCGATGAAGGGCTGGTCCGGCAGGATGCGCACCGGGCCCAGGGCCGGGTGTTCGGGCCGGTCTTCCTCCTCCTCCTGGGCCGTCACCGGAAGGGAGACCAGCAGCATCAGGCCGAAGATCAGCCACAACCTCATGCCGGCCTCCTCGGCCTGACGCCGGCCTCGGACCGCGCGGCGGCGCTCCCATCTGCCCGCCATGTCGGTGATCGCTCTCATGGGATCAGAACTGGGGCCTCAGGCCGACGATGACGCGCAGGAAGAGACGGGAGAGATCGATGTCCTGATCGCCGCGGGTCTCGTCCAGGAAGGTCCGGAGGCGCTTCTCGTAGCCCAGGTTGACGTTGATCTGGTAGCCCACGTAGGTCGAGGTGTTGCTCAGCAGCGCCAGGTAGACCTGGGAATCGAAGTCGACCCCCGGGGCCGCCTCGTTGCGGTACGTGGCCGGGAGGAAGGGGAAGCCCTGTGCGCCGAGCTTGATCTCGGTGCGTGAGGAGAGGGGGTACTCCAGCCTCAGGATCGGGTAGACGTAGTCCTCGGCGATTTCCAGGATCCGCTCCTCGTCGTCCTGCAGGCGCTGCCGCATCCACTTGAGCTGGGGAACGACACGCAGCCGGCTCCAGGGATTCCACGTGTAGTCGGCCTTGAACACGGTGGCCAGGTCGGAGATGCTGTTCTCGGGCTGCAGGTCGGTGCTCTGCTGGAGGTTGGTCTCGTACTTGATCGACAGCTCGACATTGAGGTTCGACGTGCCGATGTAGCGCGTCCTCGTGTAGAGCGTGTTCACCCAGCTGTCGCGCATGGTCAGCGGGTCTCTCAGCAGCTCCGCCTCCCCCAGGGGATTGAAGATCTGCTCCTCCGTGAGGGGGACGATGGATATGATGTCCGGCTCGAAGTAGATGGGGTCCCGCCCCAGGCCGAAGATGTCGTCGGCCACATCGTCCCGCACGCGTTTGAGCCGCTCCACCCCGTAGATCTCCGCCAGGAAAGGGATCCGGCGCTCGTACTCGACCTTGCCGTAGGTCGCCTCGGCCCGGCCGCCTCCGAATAGCGCCCAGGACCTGTGATGGCCGGCGGTCACGGTGGCCCGGCCGTGAAAGAGCCGGGAGAACCCGTGGAATCCGCGGCGGTCGATGTCGTAGGGGTAATCGGACTTCAGATCGTTTTCACGCTCGTCGATCTTGCCGTTGTTGTTGAGGTCCTCGCCCCACTCGTAGGCGTCGGGATTGACCTTGTAGAGCAGGAAGGGCTCGTAGTAATCGGGGATCAGGTTGCTGTTCTCGTTGATGTCCGGGCGGCCGTTCAGGTCGGCGTCCAGCCCGGGGAACACGCCGTCCGGATCCTGGATGAAACGTCCCCCCGTTTCCGGGTTGGTGGTCTTGCGCAGGTAGTAGGTGTCCGGGTACTGGTCCTTGTCGTCGTTGTCGTCGACGGTGTCGAACTCGCGCGTGTAGGTCTGGTCGGTGATGTTGCGGCCGATCTTCGTCGGCAGCCGCGGCTCGTGAATCTGCTGCGGGTAGTTGAAGGGCGCCGAGGGGAAGCCGGCGCTGGTGTTGAAAGCGTCGTCCTGCACCGTCAGCACGGTGGAATAGTCGGCGTCCACGTTGAACACCTCGCCGCCGACGGAGAAGCCATTCCAGTCGCGCCGGAGCACGGCGAACCAGGCCTGGCTGTCGTTCTGGTAGTGCTCGAGCTCCGTGCTCAACAGCGCCGGATAGGCGCGGAAGGCGAAGTTGCGCACGTACTCCGTGTGCAGCATGAAGCCTTTGACGTCCAGGTTCAGGTGGGCGCTGGCCAGGGTGCGGCCGGTCTGGCGGCCGTAATGGGCCCGTACGCGGCGGAAGTCGGCCAGGTTGTCCGGCCGGCCCCGCGACCGGGCAGCGGTGTAGAAGTAGGTCGCCGGGTTGTTGGAGATGCCGTCGAAGACCTCCGACAGCTCGATCACGTAGTCCCCGGCCACGTCCAGGTCGACGTAAGCCTGGTTGATCACGTCGGCCTCGCCGGCGTCATCGAAGGCGTGGGGGACCCGGAACCAGAAGAGCAGGCTCCCCGGGCCGCGGGTCTCGTAGAAGCCCTGGGGTGTGGGGGACACGTGGTCGTGCTCTATGATGGGATCCTGGGCATCCCGCCAGAGGATCGGCGGGATGATCGTCCGGTCGGAGTGCTCGGTCACCGTGAGGGTAGGGGCGTCCGGATCCAGGTTGTCATACGGTCCGAGATGGTGCTGCAGCCGGCGCCCGTTGAGGGTGATGGCGGGCACCTTGACGCGCACGCCCACCTCGTCGTCGGGCTCCTGATCGGCCACCCTCACGACGATCCACTCGGGAGGGGCGCCGGTGGTCGGGAGGGTGCCCTTCCAGCTGTTGTCGTTCAGATCCTTGAAGCTGTCGGTGCGGTACTGGTTGACCCAGCTCAACCCCATGTCCAGGCCCGGCAACTGGGTGCGCAGGTCGCCGCCGAGCAGGTAGGTCGCCCATCGGGGCCGGGTCTCGTAGCGCTCCTCCACGCCGTGGACGCGGTGGTCGACGTTCTGCTGCCCCAGGGCCTCGAAGATCGGCCGGTCCACGCGGGAGACGGCCAGGATCAGGGAGCCGCTCTCGAAGCTGGTGTCGAAGCGCAGTCCGTTCATCGACGCCATGTCGAGGGTCAGGGAGGTGAACTTCGTGCGCACGTGGTCGCCGATGATGAGCTTGCTCGTGGCCCCGGCGTAGGCGTCGTCGGCGATGAGCAGGCGGTTCAGGTAGTTCTGGTAGAGCCTGGGCTTGGAGATGAGGGTGCCCGGCGCGGGTGCGACCGTCCGAGTCTCCTGGAGCTTGAAGACCTGGGTGCCGTTCATCACGAACTGGCCGAGGGGATCGAAGACGGGCAGGCGGTCCCGGGCGAAGATCAGGTTCTGGTAGCTGCGGTAGCCCTCGTAGGCATAGTTGACGTACGGCTCCCCGGGCTTGAACAGGAGCTGGGCCTCGCCGGGGGATGCCGTCAGGGTCACCAGCCAGCAGGCCGCGGCTACCGCCGCATGTCGAAGGATGGGCGTCATCTCAGCCGATGAAGATCCTGAAGAAGTACTGCAGGGAGCCGCTGCCGGGCCGCTCGGATCCGGTGTACTGATACTCGACGCGGTAGGTGCCCATGAGCAGGACCAGGTCGTAGCCCAGGTAGTTGCTCCGGTTCTGGATCATCGCCGTGTAGGTCAGGCGCGTGTACTGACTCTCGGGCCGCACCGCGTAGGAGACCTTCTCGCGCCAGAAGGGGAACCCCTGGATGCCGGTCTTGAGCTCGGTCCTGGGGGTGATCTCGTAGTCGGCGCGCAGAATCGGCATGACCCGTCGGCTCTGGGAAGAGGGCAGTTGCCGCTCCGGCGAGGTGCTGCGGTAGTAGAGGTGCTTGAACTGGGGCCGGACGGTCAGCCTTCCCCGCCTCCAGGTGTAGTCGATCTTGTTCATCATCGAGACGCCGGTGTAGCGGCCCGGCCTGGTGATGAAGGGATCGGCCACGGGGTCCCCCTCCAGCTCGGAGAAGCCGAAGGTGATGATGTTGCGGAGGTTGACCTCGGGCACGGCCATCAGGCCGGTCTCGAAGAAGGTGTAGTTGCTGACCGTGTCCCGGCTTCCCAGCCGGTCCGGTCGGAGGGAGCCGACGCTGCCGATGTTGTAGACCGTGTTGCGGATGTCGTCCTCCATCCACTTGACCCGGTGGTTCAGCCGAAGGTAGCCCAGTCCCGGCCAGTCCCGGCGGTACTGCCCCTCCACGTACTGGGTGCTGTTGCGGCCCCCGACGACCGGCTGGCGCACCCGGTACCACCCCGTCTTCAACTGGGTCCGCTGGCTCACCTCCACGGTGCCGAAGGCGTGGAAGCCGCGGTGGTCCTGGGGGTAGGCGTAGTCCGGCAGGTTGTCGTTCTCGCGGTAGTCGATGACCCCGTTGTTGTCGAAGTCGTCGCCGTAGACGAAACCGGACGGCTCGGAGTAGTAACCGAGGAAGGGCTGGCCCGAATCACCGCCGTGCTCGAGGTCCAGGTTGAAGTCCAGGACCCCGTCGTTGTCCGGATCGAGGCCGGGATAGACGCCCTTGCCGGGATAGCCGAACTGGCCGGCCAGGGGGTCGGAGTAGGGAGCCAGGGGATCGTTGTGCTCCACCCGGTCGGGCCAGAAGTCGAGATCGTCGTTGTCCTCCACGAGGGCGAAGGGCGTGTAGAGCCTGCCGCCGACGGACTTCGTGGTGCGCTGGTTCAGGAAGAGGGGGAACTCCGTGGTATAGTCGTCGGGAACGTCGAAGTACTCGAAACCGAGCCCGGTCCGTTTGCCCACGGGGCGGCTGAGCCGGAAGTAGAAGGTCGAGCTCTCCCGGCGGTGGCGCTCGGCATCACGGTTGGGGACCTGGAGGAAGCGCAGGCTGCGGGCGAATTCCCCCTCCAGCTGGAACCCCAGGGCCTTGAGGTCCCAGTCGAGACCGGCGATGGTCAGACCCGTGGGGAAGCCGTAGCGAAAGTCGACCCGGCGCCGGTTCGATCCCTCCCCGGGGCGGCCCCTGGCGCGCCGGGCGTTGTACCAGTCGTAGTAGAAGTCGTCCTCGCCCGGGGCCAGGATCGGCACCTGCATGGCCCCCACCACGTCGACGTTGTAGTCGTCGGCGAGGACGGCGCTGAAGTCGAGGGCGGCCACCGTGTCCGGGATCTCGTACTCGAAGTAGACCACGTCGGTCCCGTCGGCGCGCAGGGGCGCTCCCCGGGTGGCCAGGGCCTCGGCGGTGATGTCGGTGGTGATGTCGTCCAGCAGGGAGGCGAAGAACCGGTCGCGGCTGGCCTCGACCACGGCCCGCAGCCAGGAGCGGTTGCGGCGGAGGTAGTCGACCTCGTGGGGCTCGAGCAGGATGGTGCTGGTCGGATCGGAGGTGACCGGGATCTGGCTGATGAGCCCGTCGATCCGGCCCACCCGCATAGGCATCACCGGTGTGCCGTCGACGGTCATGGTCAACTCGTGGACCGCGGCGCCCGCGAAGGCGTCGTGGGGGGAGTCGTCGGAGAAGAACACGAAGACCTTGCGCAGGCCCCCCCGCATGACCCCGGGTATCGTCCCCTTGAGGCTGTTGACCTTGGCGGCGGCCTCGGAGTCGAAGCGATGGGCGTTGACGTAGGTGGTCCCCAGCTTGAGGAGGCCGCCGATCTGGCTCTCCCAATGGACGCCGAAGAGGCTGCCCCCCCAGATCCGGCGCTCCTCGATGTTCTGGTCCACCGCCAGGCCCCCGCCGAGAACCACCGGGTCCCGCAGGTGGCTGGCGATGACGCTGAAGCGGCTCTTCCGGGAGGCGCCGTCCCAGCGGATCCCGTTGTAGTTGGGCAGGTTCAGCGTCATGGGGGTGAAGAAGGTGCGGATGTGGTCCCCGATGATCAGGCGCGTTGACCAGTTGCCGAAGCCCTCGTTGGCGATGACCAGCTTCTTGAAGAAGCGCTCGTAGCGGGCGTTGCGGGTCTCGAAGCTGCCCCGGATGCCGGGGGCGTCCCGCCGGATCTCGCTGTACTCGATGATGTCGACGCCGTCGATGAGGAGATCGCCGAAGAGGTCGAAGCGCCGGTTCTCCTCCTCCAGGTCGTAGTCCCGGTATCCCGCGGCCCCGTAGTTCTCGAAGATCTGGTTGGCCCAGAGCCGCCGGAAGTCCCGGGACAGGAACTGCCCATCCGCCAGGTCCGGCGTCAGCCACAGCAGGGTCAGGAGGGTGAGGGCGAGGGGGGCGCGCATGGATTTCCCGAGAGTGGCTGGTCCCCGACCCTAGTAGGCGACTCCGACCACGCCCGTGGCCACCTCGTCCGGTTCCAGATCGACGACGATCCGATACAGGTAGAGCCCCGGCGGCGCCAGCCTGCCCTCGTCATCCAGGCCGTCCCAACGACCCGGGAGGGCCTCGTCCCGGGCGGCGATCGGGGAGTAGTTGCCGGGGTTGAGGCGGCTCGGCGGCAGGCTGCGCACCAGTCGGCCGCCGACGTCGTAGATCTCTACATGGACATAAGACCCTGACACCCGCCCAAGGGTGAAGCCCAGGACCGCGAAGTCGTTGGCGCCGTCCCCGTTGGGGGTGAAGACCCCGGGATGGGCCTGCACGTGGTCGAGGATGGGGATGTCGAAGTCCGCCGCCTCGGCAACGGTCGTGTACGGGAGCTCGGTGGCCGGATCGGTCCCCTGGCGCCTGTCGATCTGGAGGGAGGCGGCCTGCCCCGGAGCGAAGACCAGCGCCTTGAACTCGTGGTTGGCGGAGAGCAGGCGCGTGGTGAAGGGGATGACGACCTCCGTCGTCCCGGTAGCCGAGGTGATCGGCGGGTCGAAGGTCAGCACGAGGGAGTCGGAGGTGGCGTAGCTGGAGGCGATGGCCGCCTCTCCCAGACCTTGCACGCCGCCGGCCTCGAGCCGGGCCGGCCAGGGGGTCAGGATGGCCAGACGCTCCACGCCCGCATCGTCCTCCCCCACCTCGAGCTGCAGGGTATAGGTGAAGAGCGTATCGACACCGATGGACGCCCGCGCCGGGGAGATGGAGCCGGCCGCAAGGGTGGCGGGAAAGGGACCCTCCTCGAACCAGATCACCAGGCTGTCCAGCCGCGGCGTGGCGTCGAGGATCCGGGCCAGCATGCGCGCCTCGAACTGGAGGTAGTTCCGCGGCTCGGGCACGGTCAGAGCGACCTCGGACCGGCCGCTCCAGGGCGACCACTCGCTCCAGCTCTCCCCGTCGTCGCCGCTGCGGAAGCGAAGCTCCATCTCGGTGTTGTCGGGGACCTCGCCATGGCGGACGGCGCGCTCGAAGTTCTTGGTCGTCGAGGTGCCCAGGTCCAGCGGCGGGGAGAGGTATGATCCCCTGTCGTCCCGCCCCCGGGCGAAGACCTCCAACTCGCCGACTTTGGGGTTGGCGTCCCTCGAGCTGAACTCGGTGATGTAGAGCCTGACGTGACGGGCAGGGGTCGGCGGAAAGGAGACCTCGCTCTCGCGGTAGGTCGTGATCTGGTGGCGCGCCCCCACTTCGCGGTATCCGATGCCGTTCTGGCTGATCAGGACGCTGTAGCCTCTCAGGGAGAGGTCCTCGTAGGTGTCGTTGCGGCCCGGGGGCTCGGTGATGACGCGCACCCGCTCCAGGAGCAGGAGCCGGCCGAGGTCGGTGCGGAAGCCCTGCCCCAGGGAAGCCGATCCCTTGCGGAAGGCGACGCCCTTGGTGATGTCACCATCCACGAGGTTCGGGTCGGAGGTCCGGGAGTTGAGGGCCATGTTCTGGCCCTCCAGACTGCGCAACTGCAGCCCCTGCTCCTGGCCCGACAGGCCTCCCGGGAAACCGGCGACACTGCCGGCCCGGGTCAGGTCGAGATCCTCGAACTCCACGAAGTCCCCTGGCTCCAGGGTCCCCTGCTGCGCGGCCTGCCAGGTGATGAGCCGCCCGTCCTCCTCGTGCTCGTCCAGCTTGCTCAGCTTCAGCTTGGTCCAGCCGTCCTCCTCGTTGGGCAGGCGATCTCCGGACCAGAACCAGGGCATGGAGCGGTCCGTGGGAGAGCTTACGAACTGCTCCGTCTCCCCGTCGACGACGAGATAGACGCCGTACGGGCTCAGGGTGCCGTCGTGGTCGACGACCACGGCCACCTGGTTCTCCTTCCTCTTGAAAGAGAGGTCGGTCCAGACCTCGACGGTGACGGGATCGTCATCGCTCCCCACCAGCTCGCCGTTGAGGTAGAGGGAATAGGTCCCGCCCGCGGTGATCCGGATCTGGCCGTCCTGCTTCTCGAGAAACTCGGGGAAGCCGAGGTAGTGAGTCGTGGAGGGCCAGGTGGAGATCGAGACGCTGGACAGGTCCTGGGCGGCGAGCCCGCTGCAGGACAGGAAGAGTCCCGCAGCGGCCAGGGCTCGCGCCCAACGGCCGGGGTGTCTGGAATTCTTCACTGGTACACCTCGTGTGGAGAAGGGAGTCATCGCTGAACCGGTCTCGCCGCCGGACCGAGAAGCAGAATCAAGGCGGGACGTACCGACTCACCACGCCGGAAGTCCCGAAAAAGGAAAAAAAAAGGTGCCGCCGGCAGCGAGCCGGCGACACCTCCAGTTCCCTCTTACTTGAGGAGGGTGACCTTCTTGTTCAGTCTCAGATCGGGGCCCTCGATCCGATACAGATATACACCGGAGGCGACGGCGGCCCCACTCTCGTCGGTGCCGTCCCAGGTGATGTCGAAGTTGCCCGGGCCCAGGCGCTCGTCGGCGAGGGTGGCAACCTTCTGTCCCTGCTCGTTGAAGACCGTTACCCGGATGTCGGCCGACCAAGGAAGGGAGAAGTGGACCGTGGTCTCCGGGTTGAAGGGATTGGGGTAGGCCTCGCTCACCTTGTAGTCACTGGGCACCGGCCCGAACACTTCCGAGATGCTGCTGGGCACGCCCAGGTTCACCTTCTTCTGGTCGTACGGATAGTGGGCGAGGGGATGGGTCGGCGAGATGGTGACGTCGTTGGAGACCCAGTCGTTGGACGGGATGGCGTCGCCGAAGCCGCCGATCTGCATGTGCAGGCCGTCCCAATCGGTGTCGTCGTCGATGATACAGACGTACTGGGACCAAGTGAGAGGCGTGTTCTTGGGCTCGAACTTGAAGAGGCCGGAGCCGTCCTGGCCCAGCATGGCGCCGAAGCTGGTGTTGTCGCGGCCGTTCTCGCAGACCGAGACCCACCCGTCGGGGGCCGAGAACAGGGAGTACTTGAAGTTCGGGGCCTCGGTGTGGCCGTAGATCAGGTCGCCGAAGGTGCCGTCGGCGCTGTTGTAGGCCTGTGTGTCGCCGAAGCCGTCACCGTTGCGGTTGGCCCACTTGAGGTTGCCGTCGTAGTCGAAGCGGGCGATCACCGAGGTGTGGTGGGAGGTCATGGTGAGACCCCAGGGATCGGGCGAGCCATCGTAGAAGGCGGCCAGCTCCATGGGTCCGCCCACGCGGTCGGCGCCCTTGTTGTCGTACAGGAAGAGGTCGGTCATGTCCCAGCTGGAGACCTTCTCGCCCGTCTCGATGGAGTACCCGGCGAGCTGGGCCTCGGTGCCCGAGACGCCCGCGGTGAGGTAGGCGATGCTCTTGTCGGGATTGCTGGCGATCGTCCTCTGACCGGCGCTGCCTCCGAGGTCCTCGACGTTGATGACGCCGTTGACGCCGCCGAAGTCTTCGCCCCAGTCCTCGACGGTGGAAACGCGGTTGGCGTCCCAGTCGATGGTCAGGCGCTCGAGGAAGTTGCTCTGGCCGATGGCGATGGCCTCGCTGTAGTCGTCATTGAGGAAGACCGCCGAGAGGGGCCTGGCGCCGCCGGCGTCGGAAACGGCCGACAGGTCCATGGTGTCGTAGCCCTCGAAGTTCTCGACCCAGTCGTTGTTCATGTCGTTGACGAAGTTGAAGTCGAAGATCTGCTCCCGGCCGAGGTCCCAGTACGGGCGCCCGGGGGCCCCCAGCTTGCGGAAGACGGCGCCGGCCACCAGGTGGGGGAAGGCCTCGTCGTCCCAGGCGGCCAGGTGCAGGGTGTAGGAGCCGGCGGGGACGACGTTGCCGTCGTTGTCGCGGCCGTTCCAGGTGATCGTGTTCTCGCCCTCGTCCATGCGCTCGCCCGCGGACTTGTAGACGAGGTAGTCGACGCCTTCGTACACGTGCCAGCCGGGCTGGTCGCGCACGGGATCCTTGTAAGGAGCATCACCCTCGCCCTCGATGGTCAGGGGCGGGTTCTGGCCGGAGGTGTAGACGATGAGCCAGACGGTGGCCCCGCTGCCTTCGAGCGAGAAGTTGACCTCGAGATCCGAGCCGTCGAAGGCATAGTCGGGGAAGTCCGACAGGCCTTCGATCTTGAGCACGGTCGGCGGGCCACCGCTGGTCATGTCCGAAAGGGACGTGACGTCGGGGTTGCCGGCGTGCAGGAACTGGGCGCTCGCGGTTCCTGCGAGGAACAGGAGCGTTGCCGCACCCGCGATGCCGATGCGTCTGAGATGCATGAGACTGTCTCTCCGGAATTGGATGGAAGGGGGATGGTGAGCGATCGTGAGCGATCTCGGTTGTTCGCCCCGAGACACGGAACTGGCGAACCCTCTCTGATGTTACGCGAAAACAGTCAGTTACGGGCTCTGGCCAAAGCGCACGCCGGGCCGAACCGGGAAAACAGTGCGAAAGGTAGGTCCCCTACCCCGGAAGTCAAGCGATTTCCTCCCGTCAGCGGGAGTCGGAGGCCCCGGTGGCGCGCTCGGAGAACACGGCGACTCCGAACCGCTCGGGAACGTGGAACTGGGGCTTCGGGGTCCCCGAGTCGGACCACATGGCGTACTGACCCGCCGTCCTGCCGGCGCAGCGGTTCAGGTTGAGGCGCCAGCGGTCGCCGTGGCGGGGCGGGATGCGGCCGCCGAGGTGGCGGAAGTTGTCGAAGGGGATGGCGATCTCGAGGATCCAGCCCGAGTCCTTGTCGGAATGGTCGTTGAGGGTGCCATCGATGCTGGTTGCGATGCGCACCCCCTCGCTCTGCCACCCGGCTCCCCCGGTGAGCCTCTGGCCGTCCCGCCAGAAGGTGACGTAGTCCAGCAGAGTCCCGAGCACGTTCATCTCGTAGCCGTAGTAGTTGAAGACGTCATCGGCGTTGGGGGTGGCGAAGATCTCCACCGTGTCCTCGAGGTAGGTGGCCCCGTCGTGCTCGACGATCTCGGCCCCGATGTAGGGATCTGCGCATTTGTACACGATGAAGAGGTCGGCGGAGCTCCAGAGCATGCGCGCCTCCGTGGCCTGAACGGGCTCGGCCTCGTCGTGGAGCCAGGGGACGATCAGCTCGATGGGGGCCGCGGCCTGCCAGTCTCGCTCATCGGCGCGGCCGTCGACGGTGATCCCCGAGGAGACGCGCTCGATCGTGTACGAGGGAAGCCCGGAGGGAAGCGGGAGGACCCGCCCCGGGAGGTCGGAGGCTTCCAGGCGGAGTCCGGCGCCGAGACAGAGGGCGGCGACCCAACAGGCGAGCGCAGGGCACCCCGCCCGCGCGCGGTCCTCTCCGGGAGAGCGCGGTGGCGTCCGAGTGCGGCGCGGCCACCGCCGCGGGAGCGCTCTCATGCCACCAGGCTCACGGAGCTGACGACGCCCGTCCACCCGGAGCCGTTTCGGCTGCGCACCTCCAGAGTGTTCATCCCCGGGCGCAGGGACCACTCGAAGGGGGCCGCCGTCTCCCGCCAGTGGCCACGGTCGAAGCGGGCCTCGTACGCGGCGAAGTCGGGGGTCTCGGTCTCGAGGTGCACCTGGAGGCTCATGGCGTCGGCGGTGCTCTCCACGGTCATGCGGGTCTGGTTCAGGGTGGGGTAGAAGTCCGCCCGGCGGTTGGTGTGGTGGGAGAAGTGCGGCAACGGGGGCACCTCGTCGTCCGCCCAGTTGAGGTAGCCGTCCCAGGACCAGACCTCGGTCCCCTGGCTCACCGGCAGGGGCCGCTGGCGGCTGAAGACGTCGAAGCGCGGGACCACGCGGAAGTGGCAGAAGCTGCGGAACAGGAAGAGGGCCCCGTGGTCCCCCGCGTTGCAGGGGTGCTCGTAGTCGCCGTCCCAGAAGGCGATGGGCAGGTCCTCCACGAGCTTCTCGAGATCCTGGTGAAACAGGTACGGCCGGTCCCAGCGCTCGACGCGGTCGAGGCGGTCCACGAGGGCCCGGTGGATCTCCTCCGTGTCGAGGGGAACCAGGGTCCTGCGGTCGAACCAGTAGTAGTCGCGGGTGGCGTCCAGGTGGATCCACTTGCCGTGATCGTTGGACCAGACCTCGGCGATCTCGTGTCCCGTCATGCCCTCGCTGTGGAAGTTCAGGTGGCGGGCGGGGATGCCGAAGCTCTGCAGGGCGGCCACGAGGACCACGTTCGGGTAGAGGCACATCCGGTCCCGCCGCCGCTGCGAGTACTCGTTCATCACGATTTGGCAGTCCGGCCCCCGCTCGAGGTGGATCCAGGAGAGCACGTCCCAGGGGAAGTGGCGGCAGTCCCCGAGGGGGATGTGGTAGGCCCAGCGATGCAGCCGCTGTATCGCCTCGAACTCGGTCTGGGCGCCGGCGACGACGGCATCGAGCTCGCACGCCCGCCGCAACTGCACGAGGGGCCGGCAACGGGGGGTCTCGTGGGGCATCTCCCAGGAGGAGCGCAGGATGGCGGGGTTGCGGGCATGCGCCACGCGCAGCGCCGGCTCCGGGCCGGGCAGGACGTCCGCCTCCATCTCGACCCGGCGCAGGGCCGGGGTCACCGTGGGGTCGGCGGTCTGGAAGCGCGCCTCCCACTGCAGGTAGCGGCCCCGCAGGCCGGCCACGGGGCGGCCGGCCTCGCACGGCTGCCAGTCGCTCCAGCCCCCCGCGTCGGGACAGGGCCGGGCGCCGCTTCGACAGGCCAGGTCCAGCCCGGCCGGCCCCGGGGTGTCGGCATCCCAGGCGATGCGGACCGATTCCACCCGGTGACGGCCGCGGACCACGGCCCCGCATTCGCCGGCCGCGTCGAGAACGGGCGAGAGCAGCCTGCCCGAGGGGCGGTAGCGGTCGAGGGCGATACGCAGGACGAGCTCGCCCCGCTCGCCGCTCCAGGTGCGGCCTCCGTCGTCGCTGCGTTCCGTGGCGTGAGGCAGGACGACGGGATCCTCCATGCCTTTGTGGAAGTCGCGGTAGTCGGCCACCATGAGCTGCCACCCGGGGCTCCCGCCGTCGCACCGAACGGTGATCTCGTTCTCCCCCGGCCGCAGGGCGCCGGCGGGGATGTCCACGTAGTACCAGCGGCTCCAGGTGAGCTCCTGGTACTGACGCGCCTCGGGAGCCGCCTCACGGGAGGGAGGCCGGCGGACCTCCCGGCCGTTGACCGAGAAGCGGAGGGTGGCCGCGTTCTCCTCGGCCTCGAGGGCGATGAAGGCGAGCTGCGCCCCGTGGCACGCGGGATCGTCCAGGTGGAGGCGCTTGCGGAACACCGTCTCCCCCGACAACTGCGCGAAGGGCTCGATCCCCGGCTCGTCGGAGCGCCCCGAGCCGGGGGAGTCGTTCTCCGCCACCTCTCCGCGGAAGAGGTGGATCTCCTCCTCCGCGTCGCCTTTCCACAACCCGCCCGCGGACTCGGCCTCGGCGTACAGGGCCTCCGCCTCCCACGACTGCCGGATGGTCCGAAGCCCGGTGCCCGTCTCTGTGGTCATCCTCTCCTCCCCGTGCTTGTCACCCGGTGGCGCCGCCACTATCTCAACTCCGGAAGACGGGCCGAAACCTATGTCGACCACGACCCCCCACGCCACCCGCCAGTCCGGCATCACCCTCCGCTCCCTGCTGGTGGGCTCGCTGATGACCGCGTGCATCGGTATCGGCGCCCCTTACAGCAACATGATCCTCCGGGGCTCCAACTTCGCCCTCGATTTCAGCACCGCCGGAGCGATCTTCCTGTTCTTCGTGTTCGTCCTCGGGGTGCAGACGCTCCTGCGCCTCGTCCATCCCGCCCTCGGACTGCGGCGGGAGGAGCTCGTCGTCGTCTACGTGATGGCCATGGTGGGCTGCGCCATCCCGAGCATGGGGCTCACCGAGTACCTGCTGCCGATCACGGCGGGGGCCGTCTACTACGCCACCCCGGAGAACGACTGGGCCACCGTCGTCCACCCCTTCATCCGCGACGGGCTGGTCCCGGAGCCGCGGGCGGCGAAGGACTTCTACGAAGGTCTCCCGGAGGGCGCCTCCGTGCCGTGGGAGGCGTGGGTCGTGCCGCTGGCCTGGTGGATCCCGCTGATCCTGGCCGTGTACCTGGCCATGATCTGCATCGTCGTCGTCCTGCGGCGCCCGTGGATCGAGACCGAGCGCCTGAACTTCCCCCTCGTGCAGGTGCCGAGCGCCATGATCGAGGAGGGGCCCCGTCCGGGCGCCTTGAACCCGTTCTTCCGCAACCCGGTCATGTGGGCCGGCTTCGCCGTTCCCTTCGTCATCGGCTGCGTCAAGGCCCTGCACAACTACTACGACTTCATCCCCGACATCGTCCTCGACACGACGGTGCCCCTGTTCCGGGGGACGACGCAGCAGAAGATCGCCCTGAGCTTTCCCATGGTCGGCTTCGCCTACCTGGTGAACCTCGACATCGCCTTCAGCATCTGGTTCTTCAACCTCGTGGGCCGCCTGCAGGAGGGGACCTTCGGCATCCTCGGCGTGGCCAGCACCGAGCGCCTCAACTTCGCCTCCTTCCCGGTCTTCGCCCACCAGGGAATGGGCGCGATGATCGTCCTCGTCCTCCTCGGTCTGTGGACGGCGCGGGGGCACATCCGCCGGGTGGTGCGCAAGGCCCTGCGCGGTGATCCGGAGGTCGACGACAGCGACGAGATCCTCTCCTACCGCACCGCCGTCCTGGGACTGCTGGCCAGCGCCCTCTTCGTCGGCGCCTGGCTCTGGCGCGCCGGCATGGCCCTGTGGGTCGTGCCGATCTACCTCTTCGCCATGTTCCTGCTCTTCGCCGGCATCACCCGGGTCGTGGCCGAGGGAGGGGTCGCCGCCACCCGGGCGCCGCTCATCGCCTCCGACTTCGTCACCTCCGGCTTCGGCAGCGCCGTCCTCGGGGCCCAGACGCTCACCGCCATGGGCTTCACCTACGTGTGGGCCGCCGACATCCGCACCTTCGTCATGGCCTCCTGCGCCAACGGACTCAAGCTCGCCCAGGAACACCTCGGCCGGCGCCGGCGGGGCCTGTTCTGGGCGATGGTCCTGGCCATCGGCCTGAGCCTGGTCTCGTCGATCTGGGCGGTCATGTACTGGAGCTATACCCACGGAGGGGTAAACCTGGAGCCCTGGTTCTTCCTCAGCGGGCCCCAGGTGCCGTTCAACTTCGTCGCCCGCGAGGCGGCCGCCCCGGACGGGCCGGACCTGGTGGGGTGGATCTCGACCGGCGTCGGCGGCGCGGTCATGGCCGTCCTCATGCTGGCGCGCCAGCACTTCTTCTGGTGGCCCCTGCACCCGCTGGGGTACGCGGTCAGCGCCAGCACCTACCTGACGAACCACATCTCCTTCAGCGTCTTCCTGGCGTGGCTCCTCAAGGCGGTGATCCTCAAGTACGGCGGCCCCACCCTCTACCGCGCCGCTCGGCCCTTCTTCCTCGGCCTCATCGCCGGGCAGTTCACGGTGGCCGGCCTGTGGCTGGTGATCGACCACTTCACCGGCATGAGCGGCAACAGCATCTACTGGGTCTGACCGTCCGGGGCGGCGCGGCGGACCTCGCCGATGGCGGCGGCGGCCCGCTGGTGCCCGGGGTCCAGGCGCAGGACCGTCTCCCACTCGGCCACCGCCTCCCGCAGGCGCCCCTGCCGGGCGTAGACCTGGCCGAGGGCCTCGTGGAGGTCGATCGAGTCCGGAGCTCTCTCCAGGCCCTGGCGGAAGGCCTCGGCCGCGGCCTCGAAGCGGCCGGCCATGGCGTGGGCCATGCCGAGGTTGCCGTAGACGAGGGGCCGCTCCGGGTCGAGGGCGAGGGCGCGCTGGTAGGCCTCCACCGCCAGGTCGTAGCGGCCCGCCCCGTGGTAGGCGGTGCCGAGATCGACGTGCGCATCCAGCAGCTCCGGGTCCAGCTCGCAGGCCCGCTCCAGGGACCGGACGGCCTGGGGCAGCCGGCCCCGGGCCTGCAGCACCCGCCCGATGGCGTGGTGGGCGGCGGCGAATCCGGGATCGAGCTCCAGGATCTGCTGAAATACCTCCAGGGCCTCCGGGACGCGCCCCTGCTCGAGGTAGACGAGCCCGAGAAGCTGGCGCGCATGGGGGCTGTCCGGATAGTCGCCGACCTTGCGCTCGTAGAGCTCGGCGCGGTCTTGCAGGGGGCGCAGGCGGGCGAAGATCCGGCGCTCCCGGCCGCTCTCTCCGGGGCGGCCCTGGCGGTCGTACAACCGGGCCAGGTGGAGACGGGGCCCGGGGCTCCAGGGGGCCGCCCGCACCGCCTGGCGGAAGGCGGTCTCGGCGTCGTCCGTCCGTCCGGCCCGGAGATAGGCCAGACCGAGCCAGTCGGCGTATTCCCAGGAGCCCGGGGAAAGGCGCAGGGCCGCCTCCAGGGCGGCGACGGCCTCGGGCAGCCGGCCCTGGTTCAGGTAGAGCTTGCCGAGGACGTGCCGGGCGCCGGCGTTGCCGGAGTCCCGCGACACGGCCTTCTCCAGGACCCTTCGGGCTTCCTCCTCCTCGCCGAGCCCCGAAGCCAGCACCAGTCCCAGGTTGACGTAGGAACCGATCTCTTCCGGGTCGAGCTCGATCGCCCGCTCGAGGGCGGTCCTCGCCTCGGCGTAGCGGCCCCGGCGGTAGAGGTCCTCCCCGGTCTCGCGGTAGCGGTCGGCGCTCCAGTCCTCTCCCCCCGGGTCGGGTGAGGCGGCCGGCGCAGGAGTGGGCCTGGTCCGGCGAAGAGCCGCAGGGGCCGCGCCTGCCGGCGCGGGGGCGGCGTAGGCGGGCTCCAGCCGTCCCTCGCCTTCGCGCAGACGCCAGTACCGGTTCACCGACTCCGGGACCACCCTCTCGCGGGACCCGGAGGGCCAGGAGACGACGAGGCTGTCCACCGCGGACTCCGGCCCGAGTCCGAAGACCAGGCGGGGGTCGTGGCTGGACTGGAAGCCGTAGCCCCGCTGCACCTCCCGCAGTTGCCGGTGGCCCGCGGACCACAGCTCCACCCGGGCGCCGGTCGCCTCGGGGTCGCCCTCTCCGGCGGCCAGCTCCAGTCCGATCCAGCGGTTGCCGCCGCGGCCGTCGTTGCGCAGCAGGGCGGGCCGGTCGTTGAGGTTGACGAGGAGGATGTCCGGGTCGCCGTCGTCGTCGTAGTCGGCCACCGCGGCGGCCCGGCTGACGCCTTCGGCCCGCCAGTCCCCTCCGGCCTCGGCGCCGACCTCTTCGAAGCGGCCGCCGAGGTTGCGGTAGAGGAGGTTGCGCTGGGCGTAACGGAGTCCGGAGGGCAGCTCCCGCAGCTGTGGGTAGACGTGGCCGTTGGCGACGAACAGGTCCAGCCAGCCGTCGTTGTCGAAGTCGAGAAAGGCGGTGCTCCACCCCAGGAAGGGCTGCACCACCCCGCCGAGTCCGGCGGCATGGGTAGCGTCGGCGAAGGTGCCGTCCCCGCGGTTGGCGTAGAGGGTGTTGAAGTCGTCGGAGAAGTTGGTGACGAAGAGGTCGAGGTCGCCGTCGCGGTCGTAGTCCCCCGAGTGGACGCCCATGCCCGCCTGGGCGCGGCCGTCCTCGCTGTAGGCCAGCCCCGCGGCGGTGCCGACTTCGCGGAAGCGGAAGCCGCCGTCGTTGAGGAACAGCAGATTCGCCTCGGAGTCGTTGGCCACGTAGATGTCGGGGTCGCCGTCGCCGTCGAGATCGGAGAGCACCACCCCGAGTCCCGGCAGGCGGTGGCGGGAGATCCCGGCCGGGTCCCCGGCCTCCGAGAAGCGGCCGCCGCCGAGATTGCGGTAGAGGCGGTCGGCCTGGCCGGGGATTCCCTCGGGCCCGCAGTAGCTGCTCAGACCCTTGTACCGGCACCCGAGCCAGCCGCCGGGGGGATCGTCGAGATCGAACTCCACGTAGTTGGCCACGTACAGGTCCAGAAGCCCGTCGCCGTCGAGATCCCCGAAGGCGGCGCTCGAGCCCCAGCCGCCGTCGTCCACCCCCGCCGGCCGCCCGGCCTCGGAGAAGGACTCTCCGCCGCGGTTGAGGTACAGGCGGTTGGCGCCCCAGTAGGTGACGTAGAGATCGGGGTCGCCGTCGTTGTCGGCGTCGCCCACGGCGCAGCCCATGCCCCAGCCGGTGTGAGCGAGCCCGAGCTCCGCCGTCGCTTCCTCGAAGAGCGGGGCGGCCCCCGGTCCGCGGTGGCGGTAGAAGCGGTTGCCGGCGGCGGCGGGAGGGTCCCGGAGGCGGGTGCCGTTCACCAGGTAGAGGTCCTGGTCGCCGTCGCCCTCGACATCGAGGAAGGCCGCCCCGGCGGAGATCGTCTCGAGGATGTAGCCCTGCTCGGGGCTTCCGGAGACGTTCTCGTAGTCGATGCCGCTCTCCCGGGCCACTTCGACGAAGTACACCTCTGGCTCGCCGGCCCCGGCCGTGGGGACGGAGGCCGCGGCCTCGACCGCCGGTGGATCCCCGGGCCCCCGGGCGGCGGCCTCGCTCTCCTCCGGCGGGTCGGCGGCGGCCGGAGCGGTGAGCGGCGGGTCGGCAGGCGGAGCCGCCGGGTGGCTCTCCGGGCTCCGGGGGGCGGGCTCGGGATCGGGGGCGCAGGCGACGGCGAGGAAGGGCAGGAGAACCGCGGTCCTCCATCCGGTTCGCCGGGACCGGGCCGCGCCGTTACCGTTGACCCCGGGGGCGCCGGCGAGGTCCGCCGATGGAGTGCCGCGAATGAGCATGGCGCAGCGAGCCGTGGATACGTCTCTCAGCAGGGGAGCAGGGACCGTCGATTGCCGCGGGAGTGGTGACTGCAAGTTCCGCCGCCCGGGACCGGTCTGTCAACGCCGGCTCGACGGCCTGCGCCCGGGCCCTGCCGGGACCAGGAGGCGGCCCCCGGGGGCCGCCGGCCGGGGGCGCGGCGGAACACCCTCGCCCCGCGCGGGCCCGCCCTGGCTCCTCGCGCTCCTGGCGGCGGCCGGCCTGCTGTGGGCCCACGGCGCCGGCGCCTCCGAGCGCCGGGTCCTGGAGAACGAGCGCGCCCGGGTGACCCTCGCCCCCCGGGAGGGAGCGGCCATCGTCCAGTACCTGGACCGCCGCAGCGGCGTCGAGTACTCCACCGCCGGGGCCCGGCCCCCCGGTCCCGGCCTGCGCGACCTCACCCTCGGAGTCGACGGGGTCGCCCATCGCCTCGAGGCCCGCGACGGCGCCGGGTACAAGGGCGTCGTGGCCCGCGCCACGGCTCCGGGAACACTGCAGGAGGGGGGTCGGATCGTCGGTCTGTCGGCGTCCTCCCGCGTCTCCGTGGAGCGGGAGATGCGCCTGGCCGACGGCAGCACCCGCCTCACCGTGGTGCTGCGCTACACCAACATCGGGGAGGAGGCGGTTCCCCTGTGGATCCGCTGGCATCCCTACCTGATGCTGGACGATCCCTACGGCGAGCACTCGGTCATCGTCGCTCCGGGCCCCGGGCGGGGGCAGATGCGCCGCATCCGCGTGGGACTGGGGCGCGACACCCACTTCCTCGACGTGCCCGGCTACTGGATGGCCATCAATCCGCGCACCGGCCACGGCGTGTGGATGACCTTCCGGGAGGCAGACGCGCAAGTCTGCGCCACCTGGACCGACTACCACCGCGAGAAGCGTCCGGAGCGCGGCTGGTTCACCGTGGAGCCGCGCCGGGCCAAGCAGCTCCTGGGGCCCGGCGAGCGGGTGGAGATGCACCTGACCTACCAGCCCTTCGCGCCGGGGGACCGTCTCCATCCCGGGTTCGTCGAGCCGGAGGAGCGCTCCGCGGCGCAGCGCTTCGCGCGCCTTGTGCGTGAGAACGCCGCCGTCATCGCCGCACACACGATGGTGCCCTGGCCCAACGAGGGCCACAGCGCCGCCGCGCAGAACCGCTTCTACTTCAACAATCTGCGCCGCGACCGCTTCGGTCTGGCCGACGCCGGCATCGCCGACGCCCTCATGGCGGTCCCCGGGATCCAGTCGATCCCTCTGAGGATGCGGCACTACGCGCGCCTCTTCGACAGCTGCTACGACCGCACGCCGGTCCGCTTCCGGATGGCGGTGACGGACGCGCTCGGCCGAATCGTGCTCCGGGAGGCCTGGACGTACGACCTGAAGCCGATGGAGACCCGCACCCTCGACCGCCGCGTGGAGCTCGACCTCGGAGAGCTCGAGGACGGCCGCTACACCTTCCGTCTCGACGTCGATCTGGGAGAGGAGGAAGCCCTCCACTCCTACGAGGAGGAACGCGTCCTCGCCGGCCGCGCCCGGGGCCGCGCCGCGGAGGCCAGGCGCTCGGCCGGGTCCCTCGTCGAGAGGGAGCGCCCCTTCGTCACCGCCCTGCGCCAGGTGGAGCTCCCCGGCGGCGGCCGGGTGCCCATCGGCGTCGAGGAAGCGGCCGGACTGACACGCGTCGACTGGCCCATGCGGGTGGGGGTTCCCTTTGCCCGGGGAGCGTTCCGCGTGGGCGCGGGGATCGCCCTGAGCGACGCCCTCGGACGGCGGCTCGACACGCAGACGAAGGTCATGGGCACCTGGCCGGACGGCAGCGTGCGCTGGCTCCTCGTCGACTTCCAGAGCGACGTCGTCGGCGGCGGGCACACCTTCCTCGCCCTCGACCCGTCCGACGACCGGACCCGGGGGCCGGCCATGGCCGGACGCCGGGGGGACGGTGTCGCCGTCGACGTGGGCACCCGCGTCTGGGTCTTCGGGGCCGACGGCACCATCGAGGGCCTCCTGCAGCCGGGGGACCTGTGGTGGAGGACCGGGGAAGGGCGCACCTACCGGTTTTCGGTCGCCGGTCCGGAGGCCGGGGTCCGCATCGTGGAGAACGGGCCCCTCCGCTGCCGGGTCCGGGTCACCGGCTGGTACCACCCCGCCAAGGGGGAAGGGGACCCGGTGGCGCGCGGCGAGCTCGATGCCGAGTTCTACCGCGGCAGTCCCTTCTTCCGCCTGTACCACACCTGGACCTACACGGGGGATCCGTGGGAGGACACCCTCGGCGGCGCCGGGATCCGCTTCCGTCCGGAGGGCCCCTTCTGGAAGGAGGCGGCCGTCGACCTCGACGGCGAGGAGGTGTCCAGCGACAGCCTGGTGGTGGTCCGGCAGCTCGACGACGAGCACGCCGAGGCGGCGACGGCGCGGCTGAGCCGGCAGGGCTCGCGGTCCACCGGCACCGTGAGGATGCGCCGCAAGGAGCGCGATCTCGTCATCCATCACCGGGACTTCTGGCGGCTCTTCCCCAAGCGCGTCGAGGCCTCCGTGGAGGAGGGCACGGTGACCTTCCACTACTGGCCGGAGGAGCGGGGGGCCATGGACTGGCGCCCGCGGGAGGACGGCATGCTGACCTCCAGCAGCGCTCCCACCTGGTCCCTGGCGGCCGGGGTCTCCCGCACCCACGAGTTCATCATCGACCCCGCGGCGTGGTTCGAGCTACCCCTGTACGAGCGGATCTTCGGCGAGCCCGTGGTCTGCGCCGTGCCCCCGCGGTACCTGACGGCCACCGGGGCGCTGATGCACCTGCAGCCCTACGACCCGGAGGTCTGCCCCGATCTCGAGGCCCTGGTGGAGGAGGCGCTGGAGAGCTACCTGCTCAACCAGCGCGTCTATCGCTGGTACGGCCAGTGGGTGTGGGGATCGCTGCCGGCGGCTTACGTGGCCAGCCAGGGGCGCTGGGAGAACCACGGCCGCTACGGTCACCTGCTGAACGAGCAGAACATCGCTCACGTCCCGTGGCTCGCCTTCCTGCGCTCCGGCGACCGCCGCTGGCTCCGGCTGGCCTCGGCCCACACCCGCCACCTGCTGGAGGTGGGCACCATCCGCCACGATCCGCGGGACCCCTCGGCGAGCGGCCTGAGCCGCCGCCACCACGAGTGCATCTGGCTCTCCCCCGGCGACTCGGGCCACTCGATGGTGGACCCCTTCCTGGAGATGTACCACGTCACCGGCTACCTGCCGGCCTGGGAGGCGAGCCGGCGCATGGCGCGGGCCATGGCCCATCCCGGCGCCGCCTTCCACGACTACGGCTGGCGCTACCTGTCCAACCCCATCGCCGGGCTCGCGCGGATGTACCTGGAGACCGGGGAGGAGGCCTGGCGGCAGGAGGCCGACCGCCTCTGGAGCACGTATGCCCGGCCCGACCGCAACCGCTGGTACGCCGGCGGCCACGGGGCCCGCATGGCCCTCTGGTACGGCCGGATCAACGAGGAGGTCCGGCGCCTGTGGATCGAGCGCACCGGGGCCGGGGAGGAGGACCGCGCCTTCCACCACCTCGACGCGCTGGCGGCCCTGTACGAGGAGACGGGAGACCCGAAGTACGCCGACGCCATGGTGCCCGTCTTCGACAGCTACGCCGCCGGCGCCCGGCGCCGCGACCCCGAACGCGAGGATCCCCTGCGCTGGGGGATCGCCCACGCCACCCAGCACATCCTGGCCGCCGTGCGCGAGATGATGTACGCCTCCCGCGCCCTGGCGGAGGCCCGGAGAAAGTGATCGCTCCCATGGTGCCTGGAACCCGACCGACCCCGACGCGCTTCCGGATCCCCGTCCTCGCCCTGATGGCGGCCTGCGCCGCCCTCCCTCCAGCGGCGCACCCGGAGTCGGGGTACGTGGCCCGGGACGGCTCGGACGACTCGGACTGCAGCGATTCCTCTCCCTGCGCCAGTCTGGACCGGGCTGCCAGTCCCCTCGTTCCGGGGGACACCCTCCACGTCCTGCCCTCCGGCGAAGGCGACGAGGCCTGGCTCGGCGAGCTGTTCCGCGGCGCGAGCCGCCACTCCGGGCGCTACCGGGGGCTGATCGCGCGCACCGGCGAAGGCCGCAGGGACCTGCGGGGCTTCATCCGTCTGGCCACCGCCTGGGGCACCGGCCTCAGGCCGCGCTTCGACAGCGCCGCCCTGGCCATCCCCAATCTCGCCGACGCCCTCACGGAGCAGACCGGCATCGCCGCCTCCGTGGACCGCCACATCTTCATCGGCTCGCCGCAGTTCATGCGCAGCCCCTTCGTCTACATCACCGCCGACGAGGTCTTCGACCTCACCGACAGCGAGACCCGGGCCCTCGGGGAGTACCTGCGCGGCGGCGGCTTCGTCTTCGCCGACAACGCCGTGCCCGGCCTGGAGTTCAGCCAGGCCGAGGCGGCCCTGCGCGGCCTCTTCCAGGAGGCCCTCGGCCACAGCGGGCGGCTGCGGCGCATACCGGACGGGCACCCGGTCTACAGCTGCTTCTACGACTTCAACGGGCCCCCTCCCGGCTGGGAGGAGGCCTGGCCGCGGCACTACCTGGAAGGGGTCTTCCTCGAGGGGCGCCTCGCCGGACTCTTCGCCGACAAGGGCTACGTCCACTTCTGGGCCCAGCCCTTCGGCAACGAGGCCCACCTGCGCCTGGGCATCAACGCCGTGGTCCACGCCATGACCACGGGGACCATGGCCCGGCAGCTCCACCTGGTGCTGCCGGAGCGCTGACGCCCCGCGGGTTCAGCGCAGCAGGACCAGCCTCCGCGTCTGCACCTGTCCCGCCGATTCGAGCCGGTAGAGATAGACCCCGGTGGCCAGCTCCCGGCCGCCGTCGTCGCGGGCGTCCCAGAGGATGGAGCGGGTCCCGGCGGGGCCGTCGCCGTCCAGGAGGCTGGCGACCTTCTGGCCCAGCAGGTTGTAGATGGTGAGCCGCGCCGGTCCGCCGGGCAGGGTGAAGCCGATGCGCGTGGAGCCGTTGAAGGGGTTGGGGTGGTTCTGCTCCAGGGCGAAGGCGGAAGGCACCGCGGCCGCCTCTCCCACGGCCGTCGGGACGGCCCCCGTGAGGCGCAGGTCGTCGAGGAAGAAGCGGCCCC
Source organism: Candidatus Latescibacterota bacterium (assembly GCA_964291625.2). Lineage (GTDB taxonomy): Bacteria > Latescibacterota > UBA2968 > UBA8231 > UBA8231 > UBA8231. Next base: position 4,471,080 of record OZ220089.1, read on the forward strand.
CGAAGTTGCCCGAGAACGTCACCTCGCGGATCTCCTTCGGCGGTCCGAAGGCGGCGAGGGGCACTTCCACCACCTGCCAGCGGTCGTCGCCGAAGCGATGGCGGCCCGGCCGCGCGGGTTCGGTCTCCACCAGTCCCTCCGCCGCCAGGTCGATCACGGTCTCGGCCAGGTAGATCGTGAACCGCGGTTGTCCCCGGACCACGGAGAGGCCGGGATGGAAGGCGAAGCGCAGGTGGCCGTAGCCCGCCGGATCCAGGGGTTCGTCGGGGAGGAACTTCACGACCCAGTCCCAGTCCTCCCAGCGCACGGGGAAGGTGGCCGAGCGGCGGCCCTGGAAGACCTCCTCCCGCTCGGCCAGGTCGAAGGAGAAGTCGTCGAGCCAGGTGCCGTTGAAGACCGACCAGCCGTCGGCCAGACTCTCGTCGTAGATCACCAGATCGGGGACCACCTCGCCGGGCTCGACCATCACCGTGGCCGTCAACCGCGAGCCGTGGGTCTCGGAGCCGGCGCGCTGCTCGACGAGGACGGATACCGTCTTCAGCCCCGGCGTTGCGTCCACCTTGAGGGAGGTCCGCAGACGCCAGGTGCGCTCCCCCACCTCTTCCAGGGGCACCTTCGAGGCGCCTCCCAGGGCGCTGAGATCGGCGGTGACCGCGGGGCTCTCCCCGCCGGGGGCCAGCCGCTCGACACGGACGCCGGCCTCCACCGCCAGGGTGGCGCCGTTCACGATCGAACCCGGGAAGGTGTGCTCCCAGGAGGCGGCGACGGGTCCGTGGGTGATCCTCAGGATGGCGCGCACGTGCCGGTCGCTGGAGACGTAGAGATTCCCCGCCTCGTCGCTGACGATCCCCACCGGGAACCCCCAGACGTCGGAGACCTCGGTACCGGTCTGGAAGCCGGTGGCGAAGTCGGCGATGCGGGCGTCGGACCCGTCGGGCTCGCTGAAGAGGACGGCGACGTTGTACCCGGGGACCGGCGCCAACTTGGCGTGCCCGGCGTGGATGGCGACGAAGGCCGCCCCGCGGTACCGGGCCGGGAACTGGTCGCGGGTGTAGAAGTGCAGCCCCATGGGCGCCAGGTGGGCGGGGATCAGCGCGGCGGGGCGCACCATGCTCTCCACCAGGGTCGAGTCCTCGGGCGAGAGCGGCAGGTTCTCCCGGTACCTGGGCAGGTCGGTGTCGACGTAGACCTGGTAGCCGTAGGCCAGGGGGGTGCCGTAGAAGCCGCCGTCGCGGATGATGTCGATCCACTCCGGCGGCAGGCTGGCGCCCTCGGTGTCGTGGCCGTTGTTGGTCGCCCACAGCTGGTTGGTCACCGGGTGCAGGGCCATGCCGATGGGGTTGCGGATGCCGCTGGCGAAGACGCGGCGGCCGCTGCCGTCGGCGTTGAAGCGCAGCACCGTCCCGCGCTCGGGGTCGGGGTGGCGGCACATGTCGCAGGGCCAGCCGACGCCGACGTAGAAGTGGTCCTGGGCCTCGTCGAAGACGATGGTGCGCGTCGAGTGCCATCCCCCCTCGGGAAGGGAGGGGACGATGTTCTCCCGTTCCTCGTAGACGCCGTCGCCGTCGCCGTCGGTGAGACGCACGATGCGGTTGGTGTCGGCCACGTACATCGCCCCCTTGTAGAAGGCCAGGCTGTGGGCGCGGGTGAAGCCGCGGGCGGCGACGATCGCCTCGTCGGCGACGCCGTCGCCGTCCCGGTCGGGCAGGGCGACGATCGTCCTGGCCCTCATGTCGGCCACATGGAGCACGCCCCCGGGACTCACCGCCATGAAGCGCGGCTGGGTGAAGTCGTAGGCCGCGAAGACGGAGGCGGAGAAGCCGGGGGGCAGGTTGAGGACGAGGTCGCGGGGGATGCCGCTGAAGCGATCCGGCACGTGGACGGGAACGGGCTGCAACCCGAGGTCCACCGTGGGCGTCAGCTGAAACGTGCCGGGCGGGTAGTCCTCCTCGCCGCCGGCGCCTTCCGTCGTCAGGCCCAGGAGCAGCAGGGCGAGGCCGGGGGCGGTCGTCCTCCAGAGTGAGCGAGGGCTGGTCATGGGCTGACTCCTTTCGCGGACCGGGCGCGGCCGTGGACTGCCGGCGAATCTCGCTCCGTCCTCGAGACTCCGTCAAACAACCCGATCTTGACCACCTCGCGGTCAGGCCCGTTTATCCCGCCCCCTGCCCCTTGCCACGGCTCCCGGAGGAGGCGATCCGATGACGGTGCAGCACCACCTGACCCTCGACGACCTCAGCGACGACACCCTCGGGACCCTGAAGGCGATCGGCGTGGACTACGTGGCGATCATGCACCCGCCTCCGCCCCGGGCCGGAGAGGACCGCAGCGGGCTGTGGAAGGACGCCTGCCGCAAGGTCGACGCCCACGGGATGAAGCTCTACAACGTCGGCCTCCGGCCGGAGCGCCAGATCATCCATGGCCGGGCCGGCCGCGACGAGGGCATCGAGGGCTGGTGCACGATGATCCGCAACCTCGGCGCCGCCGGGATCCCCACCCTGGGCTACAACTTCAGGGGCATCGGCAACTTCCGGACCGAGCCGACCATCGGCCGGGGGGGCGCGCGCTACAGCACCTTCGATCACGACGAGTTCCGGGCCAACCCGCAGGACCATCCGGAGCTGCGCATCTCCGAGGAACGCCTGCGGGAGAACCTGAGGACCTTCGTCGAGCGCATCGTCCCGGTGGCCGAGGAGAGCGGCGTGCTCCTCACCGCGCATCCGGACGACCCGCCGATCCGCGAGCCCCTCGGGGGAGCGGCCCGGGTCCTGTCCACCCTCGATGACTTCGAGACCCTCTTCGGCCTGGCCCCCAGCGGGGCGAATGCCATGCTCTTCTGCCAGGGCTGCGTCGCCGAGATGGGGGAGGAGATCCCCGCCGCCATCCGCCGCATCGGCGGCCTCGGCAAGATCGGCACCGTCCACTTCCGCAACATCCGCGGCGGCCTCGGGAAGTTCCAGGAGGTCTTCGTCGACGAGGGGGACATGGACATGTACCTGGCCATGCGGACCTACCGGGAGATCGGCTTCGACGGCCCCTTCATGCTCGATCACACTCCCGGCATCGCCGCCGAGGGCGCCCGGTGGGCGGGCACGGCCTACGCGATCGGCTACATCCGCGCCATGATCCAGGCCGTCTTCCGCTGACCCGGGGTGTCTCTCGAGGGCCCGCACATCCCGAGCAGCCTCTCCGCGGCGGTCCTCGCCGGCCTCCTCCTGCTGCCGGGGCCGGCGGACTCGCAGGCGCCGTGCGGGAACTGGTCGGCCCTGACCCGGATGCGGCCGGTCAACGCTCTCGTCGCCGATTCCGGCGGCGTGTGGGCGGCCACCGACGGAGGGGTGCTGCACTTCGACCGGGAGACCGGCCGCTACGCCCGGTTCACCCGCCTGCAGGGCCTGCCCGAGGGCCGCATCACCGCCATCGCCGCCGACCCGGCGGGAGATCTGTGGTTCGGTTCCGACTTCGGCGGCATCAGCCGCTACCGGCCGGCCGGCTCACGCTTCGACCCGCTCCTGACGATCTTCGCCGACCTCGGTGTGAGGACCCTCCTCCAGGTGCGGGACAGGATGTACGTGGGCAGCGACGCCGGCATCAGCGTCCTCCTCACCGACGTCCTGCGGGTGCAGGAGAACTACTGGCAGCTGGGCGACTTCCCCCGCAACACGGGGGTGACGGGCCTGGTGGAGCACTCGGGACTCCTGGTGGCCGGCACCCCCGAGGGCGTGGCCTGGGCCGACCTGGCGGCGGAGAACCTGCAGAATCCGGACTCCTGGCTCACGGAGGACAGGCCCGGGGCGGTCGCGGCGCTCGTCTCCGCCGGGGGCGACCTGCTGGCCCTGGGTGAGACCGGGCCGTGGCGCCTGGAGGAGGGAGCCTGGCAACCGGAGCCCGCCCCGGTCGGCGTGCGCGTGCTGGGGCGCGGGGGCGGTGCGCTCCTGGCGGCCACCCGCAGCATCGTCTACGAGCGCCGCGGCGCCGGAGAGTGGACGGTGGTGGGCGCCGCGCCGGCCGAGCCGCTGGCCATCGCCAAGGGAGCGGGGGAGACCTGGGTGGGGACGAGGGGCGGGCTCCGCTCCCTGGGAGGCCCGCCCCTTCCCGACGCCGGGGATCCCCCGGCCACCAGCTTCCACGACCTGGCCTCGACCCCGGACGGAGAGCTCTGGGCGGCGGTGGTGCCCAACGATCGGGAGGGGAGCCCCATCGGGGTGGCGCACTTGACACCCATGGGCTGGAGGGTCCACGGAGTCGGCTCCGGCCTGCCCTCGGACGTGGCCGTGGCCGTGGAGGTCACCGGGGACGGCGGCGTGTGGGCGGGGACCTGGGGCCAGGGGATCGGGGTCCGGGCCCCGGGCGGCGGCTGGCGGCGGCTGGACCAGACGAACTCCGCTCTCCGGGGGGTCGTCGCTTCCCCCAGCTACGTCGTGGTGAACGACCTGACCGTCGATGACGGCGGCCGGGTGTGGGCCCTCAACCTGCAGGCCGGGCTGGCCGTCTTCGACCCGCGCACCGGCGCCAGCCACCTCCACGATCTCGAGAGCCTGGGACTGACCCGGGGCCGCGAGTTGAACGAGGTCGTCGCCGACGGCAGGGGGCTGCTGCTGATGGCCGCCGTCCTCGACGGCGTCCTCCTCTTCGACGACGGCGGCACCCCCTTCGACCCGGGGGACGATCACGTCATCTCCCTCGATTCCGCCACCGAGCCGCGGATGACCAGCGACGAGGTCAGGAGCCTGGCCGCCACCGGCGAGGTCCTCTACATCGGCACGCCCGAAGGCCTGTTCCGGGCCCGCTACCGGTACGACCGCGCCACGAGGGTCTTCGAGATCGTCAGCTGGCGGGCCTACCGGCGCGACCACGGCCTGGCCTCCCCGGTGATCACCGACATCGAGCTCGACGGCCGCGGGTCGGTCTGGGTCGGTACCGAGGGAGGTCTGACCCGGCTCCACGACTCCGGCCGCCTGGTGGAGACCTACACCGCCGACAACAGCTGCCTGGTGGACGACCACGTGCTGACCCTGCGGTTCGACGAGACCAGCGGCCAGCTCTGGATCGGCACCCGCGGGGGCCTCGGAGGGCTGCGGGTGGCCGCCGGGAGCGGAGACCTGGACGAGGGGGTGCGGATCTACCCCAATCCCTTCGTCTCCGGGGCCGGCGCCCGGGTCACCTTCGAGGGCCTGCCGCCGGGCGCCCAGGTCCGCCTGTTCGCCGCCGACGGCCGCCTCGTGCGCACCCTGGAGTCCGACCTCGGGGGGGCGGTCGTCTGGGACGGGAGGAACGACGGCGGCTCCGCCGTCGCCTCGGGGGTGTACTACTACACCCTCGGCCTGGGCGGCGCGGAGGCGGGCGCGCGGGGGAAGCTGGCGGTGATCCGCGATGACTGAGGGCGGTCCGAGGCTTCCTTTCCTGCTGCTGGCCGCCGCGGCGGCGGCCGCGGCCGACGTCCGGCTGGTGGGCCTCGATGACTCTTCGCTGCGCCTGGAGCACCGCGTCACCGGCCCCTGCGCCGCCTCCGAGAGCGTGCTCGTCGGCCTCCCTCCGGGCGCCGAGCCCACCCTGCACCTGCTGACTCTCGAGGAGCGGCCGGGCGGGGTGGTCTGCGGCCAGGGGTCCGAGCCGGAGCCGGAGGCGTGGGTCTCGCCGCCGCCGGCCGCCGAGCTGCTGGAGGTGGGCCGCTTCCGCCGCCAGCGCGTGGCCCGCATCCGGTTCTCCGGACGGCACGGGCAGCAACCCCTGGGCCGGGTCGTGGCCGAGATCCGCTTCGGCTCCCGCCGCGGCCCGGGACGGTCCTCCTCCCCGGGGGCGGACGAGGCCCTCTACGCCGGGACCGTCCTCAACCACGAGCAGGCCCGCCGGTGGCGGCTGGCGCGCCGGCCGCCGGAGGCCCCGAGGCGCGCCGCCGGCGCCGCGGCCGGCCCCGTGTACAAGGTCACCATCCGCAGCACCGGGCTCTACCGCCTCACCGGCGCCGACCTGCCCGGGGCCCGGGGCGCGGCCAGCTCCGGCCTGACCCTGCTCTACGGCGGCGGCCGCCCCCTCGACCCGGACGAGCTTCGGGGGCCTCTTCCCCTCGCGCCCGTGGCGGTGATCGTCGAGGACGGGGGAGACGGCACCTTCGACGCGGAGGACGAGCTGATGTTCTACGGCGAGGCCTCCTCCCGCTGGGAGGGGGAGGGGGAGGACAGCCGGTGGCTGCACAACCCCTTCACCGGGGAGAACGCGTACTGGCTCGCCACCGCCGATCCCGAGCGCGCCCTGCGCCGGGAGCCCCGCCCACCTCCCGCGGCGGCGGCCGCGGCCGCCGACCGCTTCACCGAGCGGGTTCGCCTCGAGGGCGAGCACTTCCCGACCCACACCACGCCGGAGAAGATCGCCAGCGGCACCGAGTGGTACTGGCTGCGGATGTCCGCCGGCGACGAGGAGACCTTCCCCGCCCTGCTGCGGTCGCCCGCCGAGGAGACGCCGGTCCTCATCCGCATGCGGGGCATCTCCCAGACGAAGGACGGGGAGTCCCTGCGATTGCGCTGGAACGGGCGTTGGGCCGGGAACGCCCGGGCCAGCGAGGACGGTCCCTTCGTCTCCGAGGTGCGGACCACGGGGGCGGTGGAGGGGATCAACGAGCTCCACGTCCGTCACCTCCGGGGGTGGCGGGTCCTGATCGACTGGTTCGAGCTGGAGTACGAGCGCCGCCCTCACGCCGAGGCGGGGCAGCTGTTCCTGCCGGCCCGCGGGGGCGCCGCGACCTACCGGGCCACGGGTTTCGAGGAGGCTCCGCGCGTCTTCGCCGTGGAGGACGGCGGCCTGCGCGAGGTCGCCGGGCTGGAGTACTCCCCGGCCGAGGGCCGCGTGACCTTCACCGACAGCGCCGGCCCCGGCGCCCGCTACGCCGTGGCCGGGCCCGCGGGGATCCGCCGCCCCGCGAGGATCGAGGAGCGGCCGCCCCACCGGCTCGTCGACAGGTTCTCGGGAGCGGACTACCTCGTCCTCACCCACCCCGACCTCGAGACGGAGGCCGTCCGCCTGGCGGCCTGGCGCGCCGCCGACGACCGCCACGGCCTGCCCTTCTCCACCGAGGTGGTGCTCACGGACGAGATCTACGACGCCTTCTCCGGGGGGCTCCTCGACCCGACGGCGCTGCGCAACTTCCTCCATCACGCCTTCGAGGAGGGGCGGCCTTCCCCGGGCTTCGTCCTCCTCCTCGGCGACGGCAACTTCGACTACCGGGACAACCTGGGGACGGGGGTCGGCAACTGGGTTCCTCCCTACGAGGAGGAGGAGAGCACCTACGACGAGTGGTACGTGCGCGTCTCCGGCGCCGACGACCTGCCGGACATGGCCGTGGGACGGATCCCGGTCCGCTCCTCCGAGGAGGCCGCCGCCGTGGTCGACAAGCTGATCGCCTACGACCGCGAGCCGGAGCAGGGCCCCTGGCGCAGCCGCATGCTGCTGGCCGCCGACGACACGTACCACGCGGACAAGCCGGAGCGGGTGGAGGCGGACTTCGTCGTGGACGCGGAGAAGCTGGCGGCGGAACTGCCCCCGGATCTCGACGTGGAGAAGCTCTACCTCGTCGACTACCCCCTCGAGGGCCGCTTCAAGCCGCGCGCCCGGGAGGACTTCCTCGAGAGCTTCTCCCGGGGTTCGCTGCTGCTCACCTGGGTGGGGCACGGCAACTCCCAGGTCCTGTCCCACGAGGTCATCTTCCGCCTCAGCCAGGACCTGCAGGAGGTGAACAACGGGCGCCGCCTGCCCCTGGCCTACGGCGCCGCCAGCCAGCTGGGCATCTTCGACGATCCCAACCGGGACTCGATGCCGGAGGCCCTCCTGAAGCGGCGCGAGGGCGGCGTGGTGGCGATGATCGCCGCCACCCGCGTCGGGTTCCACCCCAGCAACATGGAGCTGGCCCGGCACTTCCACGCCAGGCTGCTCACCAGTGGCCGCGAGGGCGTCCCCGTGGGGCAGGCCCTGCTCGAGGCCAAGCTGCGGTCGGTGCAGAACCGCGACAACACGCGCCGCTTCAGCCTCTTCGGAGATCCGGGGACGCGGCTGGCGCTCCCCCGTCTGCGGGTGGAGCTGGAGGTGGCCGACACCCTGCGCGCCCTGGAGATGGCCCGCCTCGTGGGGCGGATCACCCGCGGCGGCGAGGCGGTCCCCTCCTTCGACGGCCGGGTCCGCCTCCAGGTCTTCGACTCCAGCTCGCTGCGGCGCCGCGTCGAGCAGGGCGTCACCCTGGAGTACCAGCGGCCGGGGAACCCGCTCTTCCGGGGGCTCTACCCCGTCGCCTCGGGCCGCTTCTCGGTGGACTTCCTCGTCCCCCGCGACATCACCTACCGCGGCCTCGCCGGCAGGGCGAGCGCCCTGGCCTGGGGCCCGGGCGGCTCGGCCTACGGAGCCGCCGGGCCGCTGGCCTTCACCGGGCTCTCGGGGACCGCGGCCGCCGAGGACGACGAGGGACCGGCGATCGCCTTCGAGCAGGCCGGCCGCGTCCTCGAGGAGGGCCACGTCCTGCGCGGCGACGCCTCGCTGCGGGCGACGCTGCGGGACGCCAGCGGCGTCAACATCACCGGCGACGTGGGCCACGGCATCCGCCTGCACCTCGACGAGGCGGTCCTCGACGTCACCCGCGACTATCACGCCGTGGGCGACTTCCGCCAGGGGGAGGTCCTCTTCGACCTGCCCGGCTTCGAGCCGGGCCGCCACCGCATCCGCCTGGAGGCCTGGGACGCGCGCAACAACTGGGGCGAGGGGGAACTCGAGGTGCGGGTCTCGGAGGAGGTCGATGCGGATCTGGACGACCTCCTCTTCCATCCCAACCCGCTGGCCGCCGAGGGGGGCCACTTCTCCTATACCCTCAGCGCTCCCGCGGGGCGGGTGAGGATCTCCGTCCACACCCTGGCGGGACGCCTCGTCGACGAAGTGACGGCAAGCGGCGAAGCCGGGTACAACGCGCTCTCCTGGGAGGCGCCGGCCGGCCTGGCCAACGGCGCCTATCTCTTCAGCGCCCGGGTGGACGGCGGCGAGACCCGGCGGAGGGGCGTCCTCGTCGTCGCCCGCTAGGCGGACTCCCGCCCTTCAGTAGACCGGGATCCGGTTGCCCACGGTCCCGGTGAAGCCGTCGATCACCAGCCACAGACCGCCGACGACGAACTGGCCGAGGACGATGCCCAGGAAGAAGGGGCGCGTCGAACGGTAGAGGCCGGGCCCGCCGTACTTGAGGACCACCACCTTGATCAGCCAGGCGAGGAAGATGGAGAACCAGATGTTGTTGAGGGCCCAGCCCGGGCTCACCGCGAAGCCGAGGGGATGGAGGGGCCACCAGGGGAAGCGGTGGCGCGCCATCATGAGCAGGGCCATGACGCCGCCGCCGCCGCCGGTCCAGAGCCACCCGACCAGGTTCGGGCCGGTGGGGGTGGCCAGCTTCTTGGCGGCGAAGCTGGAGGGGTACTGGGCGAAGCCGCCGAAGTACTGCCGGTGCAGGTTGAGGGCGCCGTCGCGGTAGGCGAGGTGCAGCAGCATCCACGCCGACAGGACCAGGCCGACGGCCATGGCCACGGCGATGGCGATGGCCAGCCAGCGGCGCCTCGCCGTGGCCTCGGAGCCGAGGCGCATGGCGTTGGCCAGGGGCGCGGTCATGAAGACCAGCAGGTCTCCCATCCAGGCCAGGGTGTAGCCGGTGGCCACCATGCCCTGCATGCCGAGGGCGGGGACCCCCACCCCCGAGACCACGAACCCCGCGGGCACCATCTCCGGCGTCACCGTGGGCAGGCCCGCCTCGGCGATGACCCGCGCCAGGCCGATGAGGATCACCAGGGCCGAGAGGATGAAGAGGGGCACGATGTGCGGCGGGATGCCGCTCTTCCACAGCCAGTAGCCCATGAACAGGACGCCGACGATCAGGCCGCCGAGGGCGCCCCGGTAGGAGAGGATCTCGCCGCTGTCGTCGACCTCGGGGGCGCGGCCCAGGGCCTTGCGCGCCACCTGCTTCAGGTGGCCGCGGGCGGTCCACAGGCTGAAGAACACGAGCACGAAGAGGGCGCCCATCATCTGGTGCCCCATGATCGCCCCCACCGGCCCGGAGCCGGTCCACGGCCCGAGCTCCTCGGCGTTGTGGATCCCGACGACGCGGAAGAGGCCCTCCTGCAGGGTGTTGAGGAGGTAGAAGAACCACAGGCTGAAGGCGATCCCCGAGTTGATGAAGTAGGCGAAGCCGAACATCAGGTAGTTGATGCGCAGCCGCAGGATCACCGAGTCCCGGAAGAGGGGCACGGAGGCGGCGGGGTTGATGGGCGAGATGAAGTGGAAGTAGTGGCTCAGGGCGTTGACGCTGCCCAGGACCAGGGGGATGGCCATCCCGCACCACATGACCGGCGACTTGAAGAAGGGCTTGAGGATCTCGCCGCGGTCGCCGCGGCGGTCCTCGATCATGGCCAGGGAGAGCTGGGCCAGGGGGAAGACGAGGCGCTCGTGCTCGACCCACGGGCGCCGCAGGATGACCATGGCGCAGACGAGGACGAGCCAGAACCCCGCGAAGAAGGAGAACCAGCGCAGCAGGGGAGGCGCCCAGACGTCCAGGGGGATCCCGGAGCCGCTGGTGGTGCCCTCGTAGAACTCCTTCACCGCCGTCGGGTGGTAGACGACCATCCAGTCCGAGAGCAGGGGGTGGATCAGGGTCGCCCAGTCGTTCTCCGGCGTGGCGTAGTAGAAGGTCCCCGTGATCATGGGCAGCAGCATGCCCGTGACCCCGCGGGTGGGGATGGCGGTGGCCACGGCCATCATGATGAAGACGGTGACCAGCTCGGCCGCGGCTCAGGGCCCAGGTGCGGCGCACGGCCCCGAGCGCGACCTGCACCGTGAGGAGCAGGACGAAGAGCAGGAAGAAGGCCGCCGGCGTGCACGAGCTGAGGCCCAGGCGCGTGCCCTGGATCACCATGGCGCCGTAGGGGACGCCCACGGCGATGACCGCGCACATGACGGCGCCCACGGCCAGGCCCCGGAGGGTTACGGGGTGGCTCGCGGTCTCGGCGCGGGACGGGGTCGACGGCATGGCGCTGGCTCGGGGGCGGCTTCAGCCCGGCGGGGTCTCCAGAAGGCTCTCCCCGTAGGTGAAGACCAGGGGTGTGCCGCCGGTGTGCACGAAGACGATGTCGGCGTCCTCGGCCCAGCGGCCCTCGCGGATCCCGGCCAGCAGGCCGGTGAAGGCCTTGCCCGTGTACGTGGGATCGACCAGGACCCCCTCGGTGCGGGCCAGCAGGCCGATCGCCTCGCGGGTGGGCCCGTCGAGGATCCCGAAGGCGGGGCCGACCCAGCGGTCGTCCACACGGATGCCGTCCGCCGTCGGCATCGGATCGCAGGCCAGACCCAGGCGGTCGATCGTCTCGGACGCCCTCGCAACGACCGAACCGGCGGCGGAGCCGGCGTCGGCCAGGTGGCCCTGGGGCGTGCCGGTGAAGGGGGTCGGGCGGCCCAGCAGCCGGAAGCCCGCCACCAGGCCGGCGAGGCTGTTGCCGCCGGAGCCGACGAAGACCTCGGCCGGCTCGAGGCCGGCGCCGTCGCACTGGGCGGCCAGCTCCAGGGCGCACTGCACGTAGGCGACCCGGGACAGAACCGCCGAGACCCCCGTGAAGGGGGACCGGCCCCGCCGCCGGAGGCGCTCCATCTCCTCCTCGATCAGCGCTCCGACCCCCTCCGGCGGCGCCAGGCGGACCCGGGCGCCGAAGAGGTGGTGCAGGAGGAGGTTGCCGGTCACCGGGTCGGTGAGGCCCATGGGGGTGTCGCTCCGGCGCAACACGACCACCGCCTCCAGGCCCAGGCGGGCGGCGGCGGCGGCGAACTGCCGGCAGTGGTTGGAGTGCACCACGGCGCTGAGCACCACGGCGTCGGCGCCCTGCTCGATCGCCTCGGCGAGGGTGAACTCGAGGTAGCGCGACTTGTTGCCGCCGAAGGCCAGCCCCGTCAGGTCGTCGCGCTTCACCCAGACCCGGGGGCCGCCGACGACCTCCCGGAGGCGGTCCAGCGGCTGCAGGGGGGTGGGCAGGTGCAGCAGCCGCCGGCGGGGGCAGCGGTCGATGGCGGCCTGGATCTCGTCGGGTCGCATGTGGCGGTTTCCTCTGGGTGAATGCCTTTGCAGGGCGCCTGCCGCGGGCGGCGGCGGCACAATTACGGTCTTTGCCCGCCCCCCGTCACGGAGGGATGAACTCGCCCCGGGGGGCGGCCGGCGGCGGGCGGCTACTCCCGCCGCCAGGCGGCGGGCAGGGTCTCCCGCCAGTCGGGGAAGGAGCGGCCGTGCAGGTCCCACACCACCTCGCCGGCGCGCAGGGTCATGTGGCACTGCAGGCGGTGCCGTCCCGGCATGGTGCTGCGGGTGCTGTCGACGAACCGGAAGTCGCCGGGGACCCGCTCGAGGACGGCGATGTCGGCCTCGGCGCCCACTCCCAGGTGGCCCAGCTCCGGGCGGCCGATGACCTGCGCCGGGCGCCAGGTGGAGCGGAGCACGACCTCCTGCAGGGGCATCCCCAGGGCCAGCATCTTCGACATGACCGCGTCCATGGTGGCGTTGGAGAGCAGGCGGCTGCGGCGGTGCAGGTCGGTGCTGATCGTGTCGGGCGGGAAACCCTGCTCCATGGCCGGCACCGCCAGGTGCCAGTAGAAGCTCATGTTGCCGTGGCCCACGTCGAAGACGACGCCGCGCTCGCGGGCGGCCCACACGTAGTCGGCGACCGTTCGCGTCTCCTTGTCGACCAGGGGCGTGCGCGTCGAGTAGAGGTGGGTGTGGATGTCGCCGGCGTCGAAGCGCTCGAGGAGCTCGGCGTAGGTGCGGGTGGGCCGCGGCGAGAAGTCGACCATGGCGATCGTGCCGCTCCGGCGGGCGGCCTCGATGGCGCCTCCGGCAGACTCCCACCCCGGCCCCCCGAAGTGGGCGGACTTGGTGCCCACGATGCGGTCCCGGTGGCGTCCCACCGTCTCGGCGCAGGGCCGCGGGTCCATGTCGGTCGTGTCCTGCTCCGGAGGCCCGGTCATGCCGGCGCCGACGATGTTGAGGAAGGCGAGGACCCGGGTCGTCGACGGCTCCATGATCGTCTCCCGGAAGCGCTCGAAGTCCTTGAAGCCGCTGCTGCCGGTGTCGACGGCGGTGGTGACCCCGCAGCTCAGGCAGTACGGGTCGGGGAACAACCAGGCGTCGAAGCCGCCGAAGGCGTGGAGGTGGATGTCGATCAGCCCCGGCGTGACGTAGAGGCCGGCCACGTCGACGCGGCGGGCGGCGCCGGCGCCCAGGCCGGGGCCCACGGCGGCGATGCGGCCGTCGCGGAGGGCCACGTCCATGGGGCCGTCGAGGCCGTTGCGCGGGTCGATGACGTGGCCGCCCGTGAGGACGAGGTCGAAGGCCATCAGGATCCTCCGTCGATGGATGCTGCAAGTTGGCGGATGTTGGACAGGGTGCGGCGCAGGGCATCGTCCGGCCCCCGGGGAGAAGAGCCGGCGCTCTTGATGGAGAGCCAGCCCTCCCAGCCGCCCTCCCGCAGGAGGCGCAGGCAGGCGCCGTGGTCGACCTCGCCCTCGCCGAAGACGGCCGCCTCCCAGGGGTTCAGCCGTCCGTGGCCGGCGAACTCGGCGGCCACGAGGTCCCGCTCCCGGGGGCGCCAGTCCCCGAGGCGCACGGCGGCGGCCCGTCCGCGCAGCCGCCGGGTGGCGGCCACCGGGTCCTCGCCCTCGTAGTAGAGGTAGTTGCCCGGGTCGAGGCAGGCGCCGGCGTTGGCGGCGTCCACCAGCCGCACCACCCACTCCTGGTGCCAGCTGGTGCAGGCGAAGGAGCCGTGGTTGAGGAGGGCCACCTGCACCTCCCGCTCGCCGGCGTACGCGGCCAGTTCCCGCATCTGCCGGACCAGGGGTCCCGCGGCGCCGGCGAAGGGCAGGCCGCCCTCGGTCGGGTCCCGGCCGGCGGGCAGGGGCTGGGAGTCGATGGCGGCGAAGGTCACCACGCGGGCGCCCACGGCGGCTGCCGCGTCGACCTGCCGCCGGAGCGTCGCCATGGCCGCCGCCGCGCGCCCGTCGTGGTATCCGAGCTTCGCCGCCGACCCGATGGCGAAGAGCCGCACCCCGGAGGCGGCGGCCGTCTCGGCGAGGGCGGGGGCCGCCTCCAGGTCTCCCGGGGACCCGCCCCAGTCGGACTCGTAGAACTCGACCCCCTCCAGGCCGAGGCGGGCGGCCTCGCGCACGATCCGCTCCGGGGTCCGCTCGCCGTCGATCGATCGCCCCAGGGCGATGCTCATGGCGCCGATGGGGAACACGATCAGCCTTCCGGGCCCGAGGGTCCGGGGTCGACGGCGACGACGCGGCCGCTGCGGCCCGACTCCCCGGCGGCGCAGGTCAGCGCCACCGTGTGGCGGACTTCGGCGCCGGCCGCCTGGGCCAGGGGGCGGCCGTCGCGGATGGCGGTGAAGAACTCGCGGTGGATGTCCTCCTCGCCGGGCAGGGCCACCGACTCTTCCGGCTCGAGGGTTTCGCCGTCGACGACCAGGGCTCCGCTGGTGGAGGCGAGCTGGATCACCCCGCCGGTGCCGGCCACGGTCCACTCGTAGCCCGCCCGGTGATGGAAGGAGAGGGCCACGTTGAGGACCGCCCCCCGCCGGGTGACGGCCACCATGGAGACCTCGTCCTCGATGTCGACGGCGGGGTGGGGGTCGATGGCCCGCACCACGGCGTAGGCCGTGGCCGCCCGGTCCCCGAGCCACCAGAGGAGGATGTCGAAGGAGTGGGACCCGATCCCCGGCAGGATCCCGCCGGACTCGGCCTGGCGGGCGAACCAGCTGGCCTCGTCGCCGCCGCGGCCGGGGCTCATGCGCCGGTGGAGGACGTGGCGCACCTCGCCGATGCGGCCGCTGTCGAGGAGCGCCTTCACCTGCCGCAGGCGGGGCTCGAAGCGCAGGGTCTGTCCCGACATGAGCAGTCGCCCGCCGGCCTCGGCGGCGGCCACCATCTCATCCGCGTCGGCCACGGTCAGGGCCAGGGGTTTCTCGACGAAGACGTGCCGGCCGGAGCGCAGGCCGGCGAGGGCGTAACGGGCGTGCAGGTGGTTCGGCGTGCAGACGAAGACGGCCTCCGCCGGCTCCGCCTCGAGGGCCGAGTCCAGGTCGTCGTAGAGCCGCTCGATGCCGTGGTCCCGCCGCAGGCGCTCGTGGTGCGCCTCGTGGGGCTCGACGGCGGCGGTCACCGCGGCCAGCTCCGGGATGCGGGCGATCCCCTGCAGGTGGGCGGTCCCCATTCGGCCGCCGCCGACGAGGAGGGTGGGGACCGGGCTCATGACGGCGACTCCCCTTGGCCTGCCAGGACCAGCTCGTAGGCGAACAGCTCCCGGTGGACCTCGAAGCCCAGGCGATGGTAGAGGCCCACCGCCGCCTCGAAGCGGCGCGAGGTGTTCAGCCAGGCCTCGGAGTAGCCCCGCTCCGCCAGCTGCCGCAGGGCGCGCGCGTTCAGGGCCTTGGCCAGGCCGGCGCCGCGGTGCCGCGGATGCACCCCGACCCAGTGGATGAGGCCTCCCGGGGCGGCTCCGTAGTCGGCCTCCCAGGCGATGGTCGTGCCGGCGAGCCGCCCTTCCCGCGTGGCCACCAGGATCCTGTCCAGGTCGTACACGGGGCTGTCGGCCAGCTCGCGCCCGTAGCGCTGCGGCGGCCAGGGGTCGTCGGGGAAGCAGGCGTTCCTCAGGTCGACCCAGGCCTCCTCCTCCCCGGGCCGGAGGCACCGCAACTGGTAACCGGGAGGAACGGGGTGGTCGGGCAGCTCGACCTTCAGCCGCCGGCGCATGCGCAGGGACCCGAGGGAGCGGCCCTCGAAGCCCAGGGATTCGAGGAGGGAGCGCCACGGCCTCTCGCGGCTCGACACCGGTTCGGCCTGGACCTCGGCCTGCCCTCGCTCGCGCAGGGAGGAGACCGCCGCCGTCAACAGGGCCCTGCCGAGGCCGCGGCGCCGGTCACCCTCCCGGACGATGAGCATCTCGAGGCGCGAAGCGGAGCCCTCCGTGGCGCACACCACGAGGCCGGCGGGGTCCTCCCGGCGGCCGGCGAAGAGACTGGCCTGCGGATCGAAGCGGCCCTCCTCGAGGACTGTCCGGCAGCTGTCGAGGCGGGACTTGAGATCCTCCGGGGGGTGCGGCAGGAGCCTCTCGAGCCAGGCGGTGGCGGACCGGCCCGAGGGCCGCGCGCCGAGCCGCCGCAGGGTCTCCATCAGAAGTCGAGGGTCACCGGCACCGGACGGCCGGCTTCGATCGATTCGGCCATGGCGCAGCAGACGGCCAGGGAGCGCGCCCCCTCGACGGCGTCGATCGCCGGGGTCGCGCCCGACTCGACGCAGTCGAGGAAGTGGTCCAGCTCCTCGGCGCAGGTGTGGTCCTCGGCCCGGATCGGCACGGGCAGCCGCATGAACTCCTCCACGTGGGGGATGCCGTCGAGGAAGAGGCGGTCGTTGACCACCGAGCCCCGGGTGCCGTAGTAGGAGAGGTTCATGGCGTAGGGGACCTTGGCGCCGCACGAGACCAGGCACTTGCCCAGGGCGCCGCTGGCGAAGCGGAGGTTGGCGATCACCGTGTCGTGCCAGGGCGCCTCGGGGATGTTGCGGCGGGCGCCGAAGGCGCTGACCTCGACGATCTCGCCGGCGATCCAGCGCATCAGGTCCACGGGGTGGCAGGCGCCGCCGAGGATCGGCAACGGGCCCTCCTTGGCCGCGTCCATCCACCAGTCGTGGCCCGGCAGGCCGAGGAAGGGGCCCAGATCGTGGACGTAGTCGCCCTCGACGAAGCAGGCCTCGCCGAGCCGGCCGCTGCGCACCAGCTCGTGGATGGCGATGAAGATGCGGCTGAAGCGGGCCCCGTGGCCGACCATGACCCGGGTGCCGGCGGCGCCGGCGGCGGCCACGATGCGGCGGGCCTCGCGCCACGGTGACGGCCAGGGGCTTCTCGACGAAGAGGTGCTTGCCCGCCTCCAGGGCGGCCACCGCCTGGGCTTCGTGCAGCGAGTTCGGGGTGCACAGGTAGACGACGTCCACCCGGTGGTCGCTCAGGACATCCTCGTAGACGGTGGTGGTGCGACCCGCCCCGTGGGTGGCGGCGAGCTCCTCGGCGAGGCCGCGGCTGCGCTCGGTGGAGCAGATCGCCTCCAGGCGGGCCCGGGGGCTGGCGGCGACGGCCCCCATGTGCTCGCCGCCGATGTAGCCGGTGCCGACGACGGCGATGCCGTGGCAGGTGACTGGGCTCATGGCGCAGAAGCTCTGCAGAGCCGCACCGGGGAGCAAGCGGTGACGAAGTGCCTCGCCGGGCCTAAGATTCTCGGAACCTCACACACCCGGCCGCGAGAGCGGCATGACGGCGAGGGAGGCCACAGATGGCACAGGGTGACGTTCTGCGTTCGGAGAAACGGGAGTACCGGGAGCCGGCGACGGGCGTGAGGGTGGTGCAGCTCACCGACGCGCCGTGCCACAACGTGCACCCGTACTACAACCAGGAGGGGTTCGTCGGCGGGTCCGAGCGCTACGTGTTCGCTTCCAACCGGTCGGGCATCGGCCAGATCTACGCGATGGAGATCGCCTCCGGCGCGATGGTACAGCTCACCGACTCCGACGAGCCGCCGGTACTGGCCGGCATCGACAAGCGACCCGGCGGGGGAGCAGGGTCGGGCGGCCTCACCTGCGACCCGGAGCGCGGACGCATCTACTACAGTCGGGGCAAGCGGGTCTGCTGCCTGGACATCGAGAGCCTGCGCGAGGAGGTCGTGGCCGAGTCGCCGCCGGGATGCGGCTCGTTGGGCGGCCCCGACCTGTCGAGCTGCGGGCGCTACATGGTGCTGAGCTGCCGGCCGGAGGGCGTGTCGGACTGGCCGTGGCGGGACGAGAACCGCTACCGGCACGGCAGCGAGACGCTGGTGGTGCTGTGCGACCTGCAGGAAGGGCGGCAGGCGGTCGTCTACCACGGCCCGAGCGCGGAGAACCGTGCGGCGGCGGACAGTCACCTGTTCATCTGCCGGGGCGACCCGTCCTACCTGTTCTTCGGCAGCTATACCCGCACCCAGCCCACCGGGCTGAAGACGATGTGGTTCATGCGGGTCGACCTGGAGCGGATGGTGCCGCTTGCGGACCCGATGCCGATCTTCGCTCAGCAGCCGTTCGAGATGGTCAACCACTACTATCCGGCGCCGGACAACCACGTCGAGTCGCTGCTGTTCACCCTTCCCCAGCACGACCGCGACGGCGTCCCGGTGAGCCCGGTGCGGCGCGCGGAGATGATCGACGTCGACCTGGTCAACCGCGTGGACCGCCGCTGGGTCTTTCCCGGCCGCGAGCCCATCCACTTCAAGTGCAACTCGAAGGCCGACCTCTGGGTGGGGGACGCCGCCGACCCCGGCCCGTTCTGGTTCGAGGGACGCGGCGACCTGGAGCGGTACGTGCGGGAAGGGGAAGGCGAGGCCGCCGAGGGCCCCGTGTCGTCGGCGCGCCGCGATCCCCAGGCGATCGGACCTGAAGGCTACCGCTGGCCGGAGGCGCACCGCTGGATCGGCGTGTTCCGCAAGCGGGGACCGTTCCTGGAGGTGCGGCCGCTGGTGCGCCACGACACGGTGTGGCGCTGCATCCATCCGCACCCGGCGTTCTCTCCCGACGACCGCTGGACGGTCTATGGAGCGGGCGGCGCCCGGCAGTCGCAGCTCTTCCTGGCCGAGGCGGTCTGGCCGCGGTGGATGACCTGAGTCCGGCGGGCGCCGCCGCGGGCGACGTACGGCTGCCCAGGCTCTCCCTCCTCCCGCGCCGGCCCCTCCGCGCCCTCGTCCGGCGCGAACCAGTAGCCCTCCCGCTCGACCCGCTCCCGTGGCCGCCGATGTAGCCGGTGCCGACGATGGCGATGCCGTGGCTCATCCCAGGGAACGCCGGAACGGGTCAGCCGCAGGAATCGCGCACGATCAGCCGGTGGGTCAGGGTCACCTGTCGAGGAGGGGCGTCGCCCCGAAGCTGTTCCAGCATCAGGTCCATCGCCGCCTCGGCGATCTGGTCGTAGGGGATGGCCAGCGTGGTCAGGGCCGGAGTGGAATAGGCGGACACGTCCAGATCGCCGCAACCGACGACGGCCACATCCTCGGGGACGCGAAGCCCCGACTCCTGGAGGCCGCGGCAGAGGCCGATGGCCACGTGGTCGCTTCGGCAGACAAAGGCCGTGAACCGGTCCGCCACCGACTTGCCCAGCTCATAGGCAGCTTGCATGGGGGGAGGCGATGGCAGGTGCTCCGGTGCCAGGCCGCGCTTCTCCATGGCACGAAGGTACCCGCGGGCCTTGGCAGCCCCGGGGCCATCGTGGGTCCAATGGGTTCCGATGAACCCGATCCGCTCGTGCCCCCGGCGTATCAGATGCGAGGTGGCCTCGAAGATGCCCTCCCCCTCGTCCAGGGCGACGCCGCACAAGTCCGGGCTCGAGGGGTGGAAGAAGGTCACCACCGGCACCCTCCCCTTCACCGTCTGGAGAATGAGCTCGGACTCTCCCTCGGTCCCTCGCGCATGGATGAGCAGTCCGTCCACACCTCGGGACATCATCTGGTGGATCTGGCGGTCCTGGTCCTCCGGCGCGTCCGAGGGGCTGGCGGCCAGGGTCACCAGGATCTGGTAGTCCTGCCGGTCCGCGGCCCGGAGAATCATGTCGGCCTGACGGCCGAAGGGCTCGCAGTTGATCCCGCAGGTCAGCAGGCCGAGGGTGTTCGTCCTTCCCGTGACGAACCCCCTGGCCATCAGGTTGGGCGTGTAGCCGAGGTCGGCAGCCAGCTTCCTGATCCGGTCCCGAGTCTTCCGGGTAACCAGGGCCGCGGTCTTGGGGTCCGGCGACAGGGCCCGCGAGACCGTCATGTGAGAGACGCCCAGTTCCCGGGCGATGTCCTTGATGGTGACCTGTTTCGTTCTCATGCCTTCCGTTCCGAAGTAGGGGAGCCAAACTAGACCAGGGGCCCGGCCGGCGCGAACCAATAGCCTCCCTGGGAGACCCGCTCCCGGACGCGGCGGAACTCCTCCGAGCCGTCGTCCTCCCAGACCTCGAAGTCGACGCCGCGGAGGGTACCCTCCTCGAAGCCGAGGAGCTGGCTCACGTCGGGGATCGAGGGCGTGTAGAGGACGCGGCCGCCGGCCAGGCGCAGGACCCCCACGTGCTCGGGGAGCCGCGGCGCCGGCCGGGACGCCAACTCGCCCAGGGCCTCCTCGTCCACCTCGATCCCCAGTCCCGGCCCTTCGGGCACGGGAGAGCTGCCGCCGTCGATGGGGATGACCTGGCGGGTCACGTCGTCCTCGTACTGGTCCACGAGGTTGATCGTGTGCCCCTTGGGCAGGGTGCAGGCGAAGTGCAGGGCGAAGGCCTTGGTGAGCATGCCGCCGGTGAGCTGCACCACGTTGAGCAGGCCGGCGCGGGCGTAGGCGTGACCGCGGATCAGGGCGTCGCCGAAGCCGCCGCAGTACTCGCCGATGATGTAGCCGTCGGCGCAGCCCATGAGCATCTCCTGGATGCCGTTCAGGGGCGGCACGTGCATCAGCACCGGCACGGGCAGACGCTCCCGCAGGCGCCGCCAGCCCTCGAGGTCGCTCAGGACGACGGGGTCCTCGACGCAGGCGACGCGCGCCATGGGCAGCTGCTCGAGAATGGGCAGCACCCCCGCCAGGGTGCGGTTGTGGTTGAAGTCGTAGTGCATGCGGAAGTCGGGGGGCGCCGCGTCGTCGATGGCGCGGTGCTGCTCCAGCAGGTCGTGGTGCTGGCAGGTGTGGACCTTGAAGAGCAGGTAGCCCTCGGCGGCGGCGCGCTCGATCTCCGCCGCCATCACCGCCGGCGAGCCCGGGCGCGTCCAGGCGCAGACCGGCACGCGCTGCCGCTGCCGCGTGCCCATGAGCTGCCAGGCGGGGATCCCCAGGTGCTTGCCGGCGGCGTCGTGGCAGGCGGCGCCCAGGCCCAGGGGCAGGCTCTCGTCGCGCAGAAAGGCGAAGGGGCTGCGGCCGAGCATGGCGTCGGCCACCGACTGCGGCGGCGGCGCGCAGCGGTAGTCGCCGTAGCCGACGACGCCGTTGTCGCAGGTGACGCGGAAGACCGTGCGCTGATCGATGGAGCGCATGCGGATCTCGTGGCCCTCGTAGCGGCGGGCGAAGCGCGGGCGGATGGGGATGATGTCGACCTGGTCGATGCGCATCATATCCAGAATATGGAATTCCCGACCATTCCGGTCAGGTAGTCCACCACGAGCCAGCCGCCGCTGATGAGCATGCGGCCCACGATCATGCCGAGAAAGAAGTCGCGGCTGCGGGTGTAGAGGGCGGCGCCGCCGTACTTGAGGACCGTCACCTTCACGAGCCAGGCGAAGAACACGCTGAACCACATCCAGTCGATGACCCAGCTCGTCATGATGGGGAACCCGATCGGGTGCAGGGGCCACCACAGGAAGCGCTGGCGCAGCCAGGTGAGGACCACCATGCCCGCCGCGCCGATGCCGGCGAAGCCGAGTCCGGCCCAGTAGACGCCGAGGGTCTCCATGCCCTTCAGGGCCGTGTTGCCCATGCGCAGGGGCAGGCTCTTGAAGAACCAGCCGCTGAAGTTGATGCCGCCGTCGCGGTAGGAGAGCTCCAGCACCGTGTAGAGAGAGCCGATGACGCCGCAGAACAGGGCGATGAGGATCGCCTGCATCACCACCCGGCGGCTCTGCTTGCTCATGCCCTCGATCAGCTTGAGGCCGTTGGCGACGACGCCCATGAGGAAGATGCGCAGGTCGGCGAGGAAGATGTAGCCGAGGGAGAAGTTGGCGATCGCCTTGACGCCCACCAGCTTCGAGCCGAGGCCGAACATCATGAAGTCGGGAGCGTTCATGGGAGTGATGATGGCCGCCACCCCCGACTCGGCCACGACCCGCGTGAGGGCCGTGAAGATGGCCATGACGAGCACGATGAAGAGCAGGCTGGCCCACAGGGGCGTGCCGATGAAGGCGAACCACGCCACCATCACCGCCGTGCCGAGGAGGGTGGCCAGCACGGCGGTGCGGTAGGACATGATCTCATCGTCGTCGCTCAGCGGCGTGTCGAGGCCGAGGCAGCACCGGCCCACCTGCTTCAGGTGCTCGCGGCCGACCCACAGGCCGAGGGCGACGAAGAGGAGCAGGGCGCCGAGGCCCTGGTAGTTCATCAGCTCCGTGACGTGCACGCCCCACACGTCCTGCTGCTTGGTCACGCCATTGGCGACGAAGACCATCTTCTCCAGCTTCGACAGCAGGGCGAAGCCCCAGATGCCCGCGGCGATGTCCGGTCCGATGAGGTAGGAGAACCCGACGACGGCGAAGCTGAGGGTCATGTTGAGGGACTGGCCGAAGCCGATGGGGATCGTCCAGGCCGTGGGAATGATCGGAAAGGCCCCGAGGTACTTGTTGAGGCCGGTGAGCAGGCCCACGAGCATGGGCACGGAGGCGCCGGCCCACATGACGCGGCTCCGGAAGAAGGGGTTGACCAGCCGGCCGGGCTCCTCGCCGCGGATCATGACCTGGGCCGCCTGCACCAGCGGGTAGGAGAGCCGCTCGCGGTCCATCCACTGGCGCCGCAGGATGACGGCGATGCCGACCATGGCCAGGTAGAGGGCGACGAGGAAGATGCCCCACAGGGCCACCGGCCGCAGCCACAGCTCCCAGGGCACGCTGTAGGCGTCGGCGCCGAGGCCCTCGAAGAACGCTTCGTTGCCGTTGCCGTCGTCGACGGTGAGGGCCCCCGGCAGGTGGGGGAAGAGGAGCTCCTGCCACTTGTTCTCGGGGTTGGCGTAGTAGAAGAAGCCGCTGATCGACGGCAGGATCGCCTCGCACACGCCCATGGTGGAGACCGAGGCGACGACGATGAGCATGATGTAGACGACGATCAGCTCCGAGCGGTTGAGGGCCAGGCTGCGGCCGCCGGCGGCGAGAACGGTGTTGACCGCCATCGCCGTCAGCAGGAACCCGCAGAGGAGCACGGCGGGGGAGTACAGGGGCAGTTGGTCGAAGGGGGCGAAGCGGTAGCCGCAGGCCAGGGCCAGGGCGCCCGTGACCAGGGCCGAGACCCACCAGGCGCGGGCCGTCGCCTTGAACAGGGTGTTGAGGACCCCCACGAGGAAGAGGAACAGGAAGATCGCCCCCGGCGTGCTCATGTCGAGGGTCATGTAGCTGCCCTTGATCACGATGTCGCCGTAGTTGGAGCCGACGCCGAGGAAGAAGGAGAGGAAGGTGCCCACCGCCAGGGCCCGGGCGCTCAGGGGCTGGTGGTCGGCCTCGCTCTCCCGCGTCACCGAGGCGCCCCGCAGGGACAGGTAGCGGCGGAAGTCCTGGGGGATTCCGATTCTCATGGCTGCACAACGGTAGACCCCGCGGCGGGGGGCGCCAAACCAGGGGGCTCGCGCTCCCGGGAAGGGGCCCTATCTTCCTGCGACCCGGCCTCCCCGGGGGCCGTCGACAGCGCAGACAACCGAAGGACGAGGAGAGATCATGCCCTACCACGTGTACGTGTCGAACGCCGGCAGCGACTTCCTGTCCCACTTCCTGATGGACGAGGAGAGCGGCCTCCTGGAGGCGCGGGCCGACATCGCCCTGGGGGGCTCGCCGGGAGCCCTGGCCACCAACCGCGACGGCAGCCGCCTCTTCGCCTGCCTGCGCTCCCGGGGGGAGTACGTCAGCTACGACCTCGACCGCGGCAGCGGCGCCTTGTCGAGGATCGACGCCACGAGCGTCTCCGAGGGGGCCCCCTACCTCGCCACGGACAACACCGACCGATTCCTGCTGGCCACCTACTACGGGGCGGGAGGCGTCTCCGTCCACGGCATCGGGGCCGACGGCAGCCTGTCGCCGGAGCCGCTGCAGTGGATCGAGACCGATGCCCACGCCCACAGTATCCAGACCGACCGCTCCAACCGCTTCGCGTACGTGCCGCACACCGTGCCGGGCAACGCCATCTTCCAGTTCCGCTTCGACGAGGCCACGGGGGCCCTGACGGCCATCGACCCGCCGAAGATCCAGCCCGACACCGCCGAAGGCCCCCGCCACTTCGTCTTCCACCCGTCCCTGCACGTCCTCTACTCCATCAACGAGGACGGCTGCACCGTCTCCGCCCACCACTTCGACGCGGAGACCGGCCGCCTCTCCTCCTTCCAGATGCTGCCCACCCTGCCGCACGGCGCCCCCGTCGAGGGCGACTCCACGGCGGAGATCGCCATCACACCCGACGGCCGGCACCTGTACGGCTCCAACCGCGGCCACGACAGCCTCGCCCTCTTCGAGGTCGCCGGCGACGGCCGGCTCACTCCCAAGGGGCACACGCCCACCGAGGCCACGCCCCGGTTCTTCGACCTGGACCCGACGGGGAGGTATCTCTATTCGGCGGGGCAGAATTCGGGGAAGGTGGCGGTCTTCCGCATCGACGCCGGCAGCGGCGCCCTGGAGCGGATCCAGACCTGCGAGGTCGGCCAGAGCCCCCTGTGGATCCAGTTCGTCGAGCAGGACCGCTCCTGAGGGCTCAGTCCACGGGCCGCCGGCGGAGGACCCGGAAGCGGGTCGTGCCGACGTCGGCGTAGCACGCCCCGGTAAGGCTCGGGAAGGACCCGCCGTCGGGGGAGAGGGTGGCCGGGCAGGTCACGCCTCCGTCTCCCAGATCGGCCAGTCCTGCTGCTGCAGGCGGTTCCAGGTGCGGTCGAACTCCTCGCTGCCGTCGTCCTCGCGCTCGTCGAGGCGGACGCCCGGGGCGAAGGCCTCGTCCACCCCCTGCTTCATCAGCCGCTCGGCCTGCTGCAGGTTGCGGTAGTAGTGCCTCAAGCCCCCCGGCAGGGTGACCACCGAGAAGTGGCGCGGCCAGTCGGGGGCCGGCGTCTCCCGGAAGCGGGCCACCGCGTCCTCGTCCAGCTCGACCCCGAGGCCGGGGCCCTCGGGGACCTTCATGAAGCCCCGCTGCATCACGTGGGCCTCGGCGATCAGGTCGTCGCGCGTGTGATGGGCGGTCACCCCCGGCAGGGTGGCCGTGTGCATGACCGCCCCCAGGTGGCAGGCGAAGGCGGCGGTGATCCCGGTGCCCACGTACTGCAGCAGGATCGGCGTGTTGGCGGCGGCGAAGGCCCACGAGGCGGCCATGGCGTTGCGCACGTTCTCGTGGCTGCACAGGGCGCCGTCGAAGTCGCCGGCCCGCAGCCCCAGCCAGGGGCCGGACGGCTGCCGGGAGGGCCCGTCGAAGATGGTGCTCACGCCGTGCAGGTAGAAGGGGATGCGGACCTCCTGGTGCAGGCGCCGCCAGCCCTCCACGTCGTAGGCGAAGATCGGCTCCTCCACGCCCTTGACCACGGGGATCTCCTCCAGTTGCCGCAGGATCGGCAGGGCCCGCTCGACGTCGACCAGGGAGCCGTTGAAGTCGAACTCCACCCGAAAGTCGGGCGGCGCCGCCTCCTGCATCGCCCGGGACTGCTCGACCACGTCGTAGAAGGCGCGGGCCTTGCACTTGAGACCGCGGTAGCCGCGTTCGGCGGCGACCCGGACCTCCTCGGCCGAGTCCTCGGGAGACATGCACGGCATCCACCAGCCCATGCTCACCCACTGGCGCACCTGCTGCCCCATCACCTTCCACATGGGCACGCCGAGGTGCTTGCCCATCAGGTCGTAGCAGGCCATGTCCAGGTTGAAGGGGCCGGTGCCCATGACGTGGTCGAAGGGGTCGGTGCCGGCGTAGGCGTCGACCACGGCGGCCGCCATCGGCGGACCGGGGTTCTCGCCGAGGCCGACGAGGCCGGAGTCGGTGTGGAACTTGTAGACCGTCACCTCCTCCCCCATCTGGAAGTGGTGGTAGCGCCGGCGCAGACGGTCCTCGTAGGGGACGCGCAGGGGGATGACCTCGATCTCGGTGATGCGCATTCAGCTTTCTCCGGTGTCGGGCGGTTTCGGCGCAGGGGCGGCGCGCGCCGTCTGCGGTCCGAAGAGGAAGGAGAGCAGCGAGAGCCGGCGGCCCCGGGTCACGGGCACGACCTCGTGGAGCAGGGCGCAGGAGAACACCAGGGCCTCGCCGGCGGCGGGACGGTAGAGCGAGCCCCCGTACTCGGGGAAGCGCAGCTCGCCGCCGTCGTAGTCGTCGTTGAGATTGAGGGAGAGGGCGAACCGCCGATGGGCGGTGGCCGGGCTGAGGTTGTCGCGGTGGGGGGCGAAGAAGCCGCCCGAGGAGGCCTCGTAGCAGGCGACCTTGAAGCCCTCGAAGCGGTCGGCGCCGAAGGCGAAGACACGCCGCACCTCGGGCAGGAGGCGGCGGCCGAGGGTCCGGGTCAGCAGCCGCTGGAGTTCCGCCTCTTCGACCACGTGGTCCCGCCGGCGCTTGGACTCCGCCGCCAGGACCTCCCGCCGGCGGCCGCCGGCGGAGCGCTCGACGCCGGTGTCGGCGTGCGATCCGGACCAGAGCTGCCGCAGGTGCCCGCAGAGGTCGGCCTCGAGGACGCGGGGGACGAAGAGCACCGGCGCCTGGGCGGTGACGGTGGCGGCCGGGGCCTCGGCCGAGGCCTGGCTCAGCAGGCCCGCCAGACGGCCGGCGGCGGGCTCGCCGTCGAGGGCGAAGCCGTCGAGGACGCGCAGGTTGCGGTCGAGGACCACGGCGCGGGCGGACCCGTCCTCCGGCAGGCGGAAGGCGGCCCTCAGCTTGCCGTCGTCGCGGAACAGGTCGACGCCGGGAAGGGGTTCCGCTTCGGCGTCGTCCGGCACGACCAGGTGGCGGCTGGCGGCGTCCCCCACGGCGTCGAGGGAGGCCCTCGCCGCCGCACACACTCCCGCAGCGAAGACCAGGACGGCGGGCCTTCCCCCGGCCCGTCCGTAGAAGCGGGCGGGACCGGTACCCTCGAGGGGGGCCACGAAATCGGGCGCCCTCTCGCCGCGGGACAATCCGCTGGCCTGGTCTTCGTTCATCACCGCAGTCCTCCCCGAGCCGGAAGGAAGGGCAACGCCGGGAGAGGCTCAAGTAGGGGGGGAAGCCGGGGGGTGCCCGGCAGGCTCCCTTCCGGGGAGCCAGGTTGCACATTCTGGGAAGAGCCGTAGGTTTGCTGATGGCTCGACCCGGGCCAACCCACCATTTGTCCGGCACCATCCGAAAACGGCAAAGATTCCGGTCCACGTAAAACGTCAGGACGGGAACCGGACTCGGCGGGGACCGTCAACAAGAGGAGGAAGCATGTCCATCCGAACCGCGCTGCTCCCGCTGCTCTGCCTCGGCCTGTGGGCCTGTGGAGACGACGATGGGCCAACGGCCCCGGTAGTCGACCCGAGAGAAGCGGCAGCCGACTCGATGATCGCGGCGGCGGATGCGATGGTGGCCGCCGCCGGTTCCATGGAGGCCGCGGCGGATTCCCTGGCGGCTGCCGAAGATGACGTCCTGCGGCCGAGCGGGGAGCTGCGGCCCTGGGACCTGTCGGCCATCGTCTCCATCGACCAGGCTCGCTCCATGCCGCAGGGCATGCCCCTCTACATGCGGACCGAGTTCGCCAACGGCGAGCTCGCCGATCTCGAGATGAGGTTCGTGCAGGTGGTGGACGACTTCCTGCCGCCCATGCCGGTGATCATGGTGGAGGCCTCCGATCCGGTCCTGATCCAGCTCGGCGGCATCGCCCAGGGAATGAGCGGGTCCCCCGTGTTCTCGGAGGAGGGCACCTGGGGCGCCATCGCCTACGGGTTCACTGCCCAGGACAGCCCTCCCTACTACTTCTTCGCCACCCCCATCGAGTGGGTCATCGGGCAACGCGGCACCCTGCCCGCGGGCAAGCCCGCGGCCGCCTGGGGCGGCGCCCGCATCACCCCCCTGGAGGTTCCCCTCGTGGTGACGGGGCTCAACCCCGGACAACCTCTGCCGGAGGGGAGGCCGTCCCCGTGGAGCGGGGCCGTCTCCGCCGCCCTGACCCAGGAGCCGCAGGAGAGCTTCGAGGCGGGCCGGCCCCTGGCCGTAGGCGTGCTGCTCGGCGAGATCACGGGAGGTTCCATAGGAACCATTTCGTACGTGGATGGCGATCGTGTGTACGGGTTCGGGCATCCGATGAATCAGGCGGGACCGGTGGCGCTGCCGATCATCGAGGCGAAGGTGCTCGGAGAGATCTCCAACCTCTCGGCGCCGTTCAAGTTCGCCGCCCTCAACCCGACGGTTCGCGGCACCCTCACCGAAGACCGGCTGCCCGCCGTGCGCGGTGTCCTCGGAGAGGGACCGGAGCTGGTGACGGTCACCGGCCGGTACACCTACCCGTCGGGAGGCGAGGAGGAGCTGGTGCACAGGATGCCCGCCCGCATCGATGCGAGCAACCTCCTGGCCATCGCCGTCTTCAGCCCCCTCTTCAACCGGCTCGAGAACGAGGGCAACCACAGCGTCCGGGTCACCACGGACATCTCCTTCTCGGGGACGGACTCGACCCTCTCCCGATCGCGCCTGTACGCGGCTCCCAACGGGCGGCTCCTCGGTCTGATCTCAGCCGCTGATTTCGACCTCTTCGACGCCCTGGTACAGCTCATGTCGCGGAACGACTACGCCGTGCGGGTGCGGGAGGCGGAGGTACACGTCGAGATGATCCCCGAGCCCCGGTTCGCCCAGGTCGTGGAGGTCTCTGCCGACACCGTCGTCAGTCCGGGCGACGTGCTGACGGTCACGACCTCGCTGCGCGTGGGCCGGCGGAGGGACCGGGAGATCGAGGTGGACCTCAACCTGCCCGACACCCTTCCCCCCGGGGTCTACCAGTTGGAGGCCGGTTCGGCGGCGTCCCTGCCGGATGTCGGCGGGGAGGGCGACTCTTTCTTCGGGTTCTTCGACCCAGGCTTTGGAGGTGGCGACGGAGAGGAGACCCTGGAGGATGCCTTTGCGCGCCTGAACGTGGAGGACGGGAACGTCCAGCTGAAGGCGCGGATGACCTACGTCATGCCCCTTCCGGTAGAGGCGCCGGAAGGAGAGCCGCCGCCCGATTCAGGGGACCAGGGTTTCGGCGGCTTCTTCCCCCAGGATCCGGGCCCCCCGCCGACGGCTTCCACCCAGGAGCAGGTCGACCTCTATCTCGCGGGCACCTCGAGCCTGGAGGTCAAGGTCGTGGCGGAGTAGGCCAGGGCCCTCAGGCCAGCTCCACCCGCCGGCCGCCGCGAGCCGACTCGAAGGCCGCCTCCACCACCCGGAGGGTGCCCTCGGCGCGGTCGGCCATGTACGCAGGGGTCTCCTCCCCGCGCATGCACCGCTGGAAGAACTCGATCGCCGGCTGAAACGACGGGGTCCCCGTGCGGGTCGTCTCGGTGCGGCCCTCGCCGGAGGCCGGGACGACCTCGAAGCGGCTCTCGGGGCCGGGATGGTAGGGGCTGGGCACCACCAGCCGGCCCTGGTCCCCGGTGATCCGGGCATGGGCGCCGCCGCGGCCCTGGAAGCCGCAGTACAGGGTCGCCGTGAGACCGTCCGGGAACTCGAGGATCAGCGACACCGCCACGTCCACCCCGGACCGCTCGTCGAAGCGCATGTGGGCCATCACGCTCACGGGGTCGGCGCCGGCGATGAAGCGGGCGAAGGTGATCGGGTAGACCCCGCCGTCGTAGATGCTGCCGCCCCCCAGCGCCTTGATCATGCGGATGTTCGCGGGATCGTCGACGTAGAAGGTCATGCCCGCGTCGATGTGGCGCAGGGCGCCGATCTCGCCCGTCCGGAGGATCTCCAGGAGGCGCCGGCTCTGGGGGTGGTGCATGAAGACGAAGGCCTCGAAGAGTAGCACCCCGGCCTCACGGCAGGCGTCGACCATCCGCCGGCCCTCCTCGGCGGTGACGGCCAGGGGCTTCTCGCAGAAGACGTGCTTGCCGGCCCGGGCGGCGGCGACGGTCCACTCGGCGTGGAGGGAGTTGGGCAGCGAGATGTAGACGGCGTCGATCTCGGGGTGTTCGAGCAGGGCCTGGTACCCGGCCAGGGCCACGGGGATGTCGTGCTCGCGGGCCCAGGCCTCGGCCTTCTCCCGGCTGCGGCTGGCCACGGCCAGGACCCGGGCGCCGGGGGTGGCCCGGGCCGAGGGGACGAAGGCGGTGGCGCCGATGCGGGCGGTGCTCAGGATTCCCCAGTTGATCGGGTGCGGGTCGGTCATCGAGTGTTCTCCGGAGTGGAGGGTGGGACGAGGGCAGGAGTGTACGCAACCTCAGGAGGGTTGAGCACCATGGCGGCGAGCCGGACTGCATCGATGAAGGAGTTCCCGCGAGAGCGGGCGGCGCGCGGTCCCGGCCGGTTGGCCGCTGCGGCCTTCGCGGTGGGGCTGGCGGCGGGGCTCCTGGCCCCGGGGACTCCGCCCGCCGGGGCGGAGCCGCCGGCGCGGGTCGAGCCGCCCGTCGGCCGGACCGCCTTCGCCGTGCCCCTGTCGGGGATCACCGTCGACGGCCGGCTCGACGACTGGCCCGACGACATGGCGGTATTCACCCCCCGGGAGAACACCAACGTCTACGGCGCCACCGACCTGTCGGGGACCGACCTGGATACCAGCACCGACTTCAGCCCGAGCTTCCGCGTCGGCTACAGCGTCGAGACGCAGAAGATCTACGTCGCCATGGAGCACCGCGACGACCGCGTGCATGCGGCCCGGCACAACGTGCGCGCCACCGACGCCGGCGAGATCAACCTGGCCGGGCTCCTGCACGTGCCGCCCTGGTGCTACAGCCTGGTGCCGCCCGGCGGAGGCTACTTCGAAGCCGGCAATCCCGCCGTCTACCACGAGCACCTGGACGACGAGAAGTCGGCGGAGAGCGTCGGCACCCGGGCCGTCTTCGGCCGCCGCGGAGACGTCAGCATCTACGAGTGGGCCCTCACCGCCCTCGGCGAGTCGGCCGACGAGCCGGTCGAGCTGAGGCCGGGGCGGATCCTCTCCTTCGACGTGGTCGCCGTGGACAACGACGGGCCCGGCGACACCTCGGCCTGGATCGCCTGGACGCCCAACCGCGCCAAGCACCAGCCGCCCAACGTGGGCCGGCTCATCCTGGCGGACGGGCCGCTGGGCACGCTGCGGGTGGACGCCCGCGGCGGCGGGGGTCCACTGGAAGGGGCGCGGTACGAGGTCTGGCAGGGCGGCGGGCTGGTCCTGGCCGACGTCACCGACGCCCGCGGCCTCGCCCGCCAGCCGCTGCCCCCGGGGTCGTACACGGTGCGGCTGAACACCAACGGCTACCGGGCGCACGCCGAGGGCGTCGACATCGCCGCCGGCGAGACCTCGGCGGTGAGCGCCGCGCTGCGGGACCTGGGCACCCGCTTCCACGTCGACGACGACGCGGCCCCCGGCGGCGACGGCAGCGTCGAGCGTCCCTTCGCCACGATCCAGCAGTCCCTGGCGGCGACCAGCTACGGCGACACCGTGCAGCTGGCCCCCGGTACCTACGCCGACCCCGTCGAGCTGATCAGCGGCGTCACCTTCGCCGGCGCCGGGTACGGCGAGACCCTGGTCACCGGCGAGGCGGCCTGGGGCATGGCCCTGCGCCCCTTCATCGCCTACTTCAGCCGCCCCGGGGCGCCGCCGGGCGGCTGGTGGCGCATCGCCTTGCGCGACGTCTTCATGGAGGGGTTCCGCATCGACGCCGGCGAGCGCTATCCGCTGCGCGCCGCCAGTCAGGTGGCCGGCAGCCTGAACATGATGATGGCCGTCGACCGCGACGATCCCGAGGCCGTGGCCGCCCTGCTCGCGGAGGATGCGAGCCTGGCGTCGGCGAGGATCCACTCGCCCGACGCGCCGGTCCACGGCAGCACCTTCCTCCATCGCGTCGTCACGGTCTACACCAACGCCAGCGACGCCGAGTACGAGATCGCGCGGCTGCTGATCGACCACGGCGCCGACGTCAACGCCAGGGGTGGCCAGGCCCGCGGCCAGGGCCGCACCGCCCTGGGCTACGCGGGGTTCTTCGGCAACCCGCGGCTGGTCGAGCTGTACCTCGCCCACGGCGGCGTGCCGGACGAGGAGGTCATGCACGGCATCGCCCGGGAGGGCTCCCAGGAGCGCAACAAGGAGAGCTACATCCCGGCCTTCGAGATGCTGATCGAGGCGGGCGGGCCCTACGACCTGGCCCATCTCGTCGCGCTCGGACACGTGGAGAGGCTGCTGGCCGAGGTCGACGAGGATCCCCGGCGCCTTCACGAGACGTCGCCGCTGATCCGGGACCGGGGAACGACGGGCGCGCCCCTGACCCACGCCGCCGCCGGCTGCGAGACCGAAGTCGCCGCGGCCCTCCTCGACCGCGGCGCCGACGTGAACGGGCGGGACAGCGAGGGCCGGACGCCGCTGCAGCGCGCCTTGGGCGGGGGCTGCGGTGAGGACCTCGTCGACCTGCTCCTCGACCGCGGCGCCGAGGTGGACTTCATCTCCGCGGTGATGACCGGCGATGTCGAGCGGGTGGGCGCGATCCTCTCCGAAGATCCGGCGCGGGTCCGGCAGCTGCGTTGGGACGGGCGCTCCGCCCTCGATATCGCGGTGGACCGCGAGCACGCCGAGCTCGAGACCCTCCTGCGCGCGGCGGGGGGCACCTTCAGTCAGCGGGTGCAGTCGATGCTGGCCGAGGCAGGCCCGTCAGACGGCGTGCACAGCGTGCTGTCGCAGGTCACGGTGACGCGCGGTGATCCGGGCTGGATGCACCTGGAGCCGGCGGCCTCCCTCGACATCCGCGACCGGATCACCATGGCGGCTTGGCTCTACCGGGTCGACGACAGCGGTGGCGCCGGTACCGTCATCGGCAAGTGGCGTCAGGCCGACCAGACCTGGTCGTACGTGCTGCACCTGCCCCGCGGCGGATTCATCCTGCGCTGGGAGGACGGGAGCCAGACCGGCCTGCGGGGCTACTGGCTGCCGTACCACGAGTGGGTCCACTACGCGGCCACGTACGACGGTGCCCACATGCGGGTCTTCGTCAACGGCGAGGTAGTGGCCGAGGAGCCTGTGGCCGGCAAGCGGATCAACTCGACGTCCAACCCGGTCTGGATCGGCGCCAGCGGCTACCTCGATCACACGGCGGCCCTGATCGACGACGTGCAGATCTGGAACGTGGCCCGCACACCGGAGCAGATCCGGGCGTCGATGCGCGACGGGCTGCGCGGCGACGAGCCGGGCCTGGTGGGCTGGTGGCCGATGGATGGCCAGGACCCGCTGGCCGACCGGTCGCCCCACGGCAACCACGGGCGCCTGGAGGGCTCGGCGGCGGTGCACGGCGCGGGCATCCCCGCCGACGGGCGCCACGCGCCGGCGCAGGTGCTCTGGCTGCTGCCGCTGGCGGAAGGGGCGGCCGGGCGCTGATCGATCATCCCATCGGCTGCACTGGAGGCGGCCAGCGGCGCAATGTCGGGCCGCTGGCGAAGGTGCCGCTGCGCGCTGATCGGCCATCCCGTCGGCTGCACTGGAGGCGGCCGGCGGCGCAATGTCGTGCCGCCGGCGGAAGGTGCCGCTGCGCGCTGATCGACCATCCCATCGGCCGCACTGGAGGCGCCAGCGGGCCGCTGTCGGGAGCGCCGCTGATCGGCAGCCGGTCGCGCGATGCCGTGCTGCCGGGGCCGCGCGTCCGCTCTACGCCGCCGGCGCGATCGACCGCACCGCCTCCGACCAGTCCCGCCACAAGTCGCCGCTGGGGTCCCGCTTGACCACCTCGTCCGGCACCGACTCGGTCGTCTTGGCGAAGGCGTAGATCGTCGCCTGGCGGATCACGTCGCGGCGCCGGTTCTGACCGGCCATGTGGAGCAGGTTCGCGTGCCAGAGCACGACCGAGCCCGTGGGGCCGGCGGTCTCCACCGGCTCGGTGTCGGCCTTGATCTCCGGGAGCGGCGGCGCGGTGTACCCGTCCCACTCGGGTGACCCCTCCGGCACGGCGGGCGGCGGGCAGTCCCGGTGCAGGGCCTCCCGGTGGTCCCAGATGCGCCGGTGGCTCCCCGGGAACAGGGTCAGGCCGCCGGCCTTCTCCGGCAGGTCGTCGATGTAGGCGGCGATCTGGATCCGCCAGCGCGTCTCGTAGAGGGCCTCGGCGTGGGCGCCGCGGTAGTGGGCGGGGGGCTCCGGGCTGTTCGGGAGGGTGCAGTACAGGCCGCGGGTGCCCTGGGCCGTCATCCACGTCGGCCCGGTCTTCGGCAGGCGCACCTGCTCGGTCCGGCCCGTGGCCGGGCCGGTCCACCTTTCGGGCTCGCCGCCGAGGTGGGGATCGAAGCCCTGGAGGGTCCCTTCGGTCAGCAGGCACGGGCCGGTGGTCTCGCCGTTCTCGTCGGCGCCCGCGGGCCACACCACCTCGCCCTCGCCCAGCAGCTGCTCGGCGACGCCCCACAGGGCGCGGGGCGCCAGGTCCAGCAGCAGCTCCTCGACCCCGTTGCGGATGTAGTACCGGTGGTTGCTGCCGGAGAAGTACGGATCGCCCCCGGTGTCGGCGCGAGGGTAGGAGGCCTTCTCCTCCTCCGAGAACGGGACCCAGGTGGCCGGGTCGCCGCGGCGCATGGCGGGGCGGTACTCGTCGATGATCTCCCACATCTGGTCCCGCGCCCGGCGGCACAGGTCCGGGTCGAGCACGCCCGGCAGGATCAACATGCCGTCGCGCTTGAACAGAGCGATCTGCTTCTCGGTGAGGGGATCGACCTGGTGCAGGTCGGGCGAGGGCTTGGTCATGGGACGGCTCCTGAGGGGTGGACGCATCGGCGGCGGGAGTGTCGTATTGTGTGCTGCCGGGAGGCCGGGCTCAAGTGGCCGCCCGGACCCGCCTCGGAAGGAGGGTTTCCCGATGAGCGACCGAGGGACCGCCACCAGGGGACGCAGGCACGCCCTCCTCCTCTTCCTGCAGGCCCTGGGCCTGAGCGCCTGCGGGCCGAGTCTCGACGACCTGGTGGAGCGGCTCGAAGACCCGGAAGAGCGGGAATCGGCGCGCCAGGAGCTGCTGCTGGCCACCGACCGCGCCGTGCCGCCGCTGCTGGCGGCCCTCGAGGATCCCGCCCGGGCCGAGGCGCGCCCGCACCTGGTTGGGGCCCTGCTCAGCCTGATGACGCGGGTCGAGGACGGACGCATCCTCCCCCGTCTGGAGCACCACCTCCTCACCGACGGCGCCCCCGAGGTCCGGGCCCGCATCGCCCGGGGGCTGGGCGTGCAGGAACGGGTCGAGGCCGCGGGCGCTCTCGTCCAGGCCCTGGAGACGGAGACGGAGGCGGCAGTTCTCCATGAGTGCCTCCTGGCCCTGAACCGTCTCGACGATCTCGAAGAGGATCTGGGAGAGCGCGCCCACGCCGTGGCGCGGAGGCTGGCGGGATCCACCCACACCGGGACACGCATGGAGGCGCGGATCCGACTCGCCGGGGCCGTGGACAGGCTTCTGGAGGAGGCCCGCAAGGCCGAGCTCGAGGCCGACCTGGCCCTGGCGCTGGATCTCTACCGTCAGGCCGTCGCCGCCTTTCCCGGCAGCCGGCGGGCCAACCACCGGCTGGCCAGGCACCTCTTCGACAACGGCCGCGTCGACGAAGGCCTGGAGCGCCTGCGGCAGCACGGCATGCTTCTGGACCTTCCCCGCTTCCCGTCGGCGCCGCGGATCGACGGCCGGCTCGACGAGCCCCTGTGGGCCGCGGCGGCGCGGGCCGACACCTTCTACCAGTTCAGCAACCAACACAACGCCGCCGTGGCTTCCGATCTCCGGACCGAGCTCCTCCTCGGCTACACCTCCGAGGCCCTGTTCCTCGGGTTCCGGGGGTTCGACGATCAGCTCGACAGCCTCGTCGTCACGGACAGCGGTCACGACGAGCACATCTTCAGGGAGGACATGGTGGAGGTCTTCATCGACGCGGACCTCGATCGTCGGGACTACGTGCACAGCGGGGTCAACACGAGGGGGTCGTATCGGACAGGTTCATATCCGGGAGAG
Source organism: Candidatus Latescibacterota bacterium (assembly GCA_964291625.2). GTDB lineage: Bacteria > Latescibacterota > UBA2968 > UBA8231 > UBA8231 > UBA8231. The sequence continues at coordinate 4,506,926 of OZ220089.1, forward strand.
GCCGTTTCGACCATGAATGGGAGGCCGACGGCCAGGCGGCCGCCCACGTCGGGGACGATCTCTGGTCGGTGGAATACCGGCTGGAGTTCGGACAGCCGGAGCTGCCGCGGCCGAAACCCGGGGCGGTCTGGGGGTTCAACTTCGTACGGACCTTCCGCGGGCGGGAGTACACGCAGTGGGTCCGCACCTTCGGCATGAACGCTCACGACCCCGACGACTTCGGCGACCTCCTGTTCCGCTGATGGACCCCGCGGAGAGGGTGAGGACCCGGGTGGAGGCCGCCTTCGAGCGGCGGGAGGGCCGCAAGCTGACCCCCCGGGAGAGGGAGTTCGTCACCGCCGCCGCCCACGAGGCGAGCGACGACAGCCACGCCGAGTGCGACGTTCCCCGGATGGAGGCCCTGCTGAAGCAGGACCCTTCCCTGGTGGCCACGGTCGGACCGCTGGCCCTGGTGCCGGCCGCCGTCTACCACGGGACCCACGACGCGGTGCGGTTTCTGCTGGATCAGGGTGTCGACCAGCTCTACGACTGCCAGACGGGGATGGACCGCCGGCACGAGTACCACCCGGTCTTCCGGGCCTTCGCCAACGGCAACCTGCGGTCCCTGCGGACGCTCTTCGACGCGGGGGTCTCGAACGCCAACGTGGTCAACGCAAAGCCCCGGGGCATCCCCGGCAACGCCACCCTGCTCTACGGATGCATCGGCAGGCCGCGGGAGGTGGCGGAGTTCGTCCTCGAGCACGGGGGCGACCCGGAAGCCGAGCTCACCGGCAACGGCGAACGGGGCCGCACGGTGCTCCAGGACGCCGTGGCCCCGCCCTTCGACGGCGCCTTCTCGCCCTGGCACAATCCCGGGCTGTGGGGGGAGCGGATGCGGTTCGCCGAGTTCCTCCTCGAGCGCGGGGCGTACTACGACCTCTACTCGGCCTGCGGCCGGGACGACCTGCCCCGCGTGCGGGAGCTGGTGTCGACTGGGGAGGACCGTCGGTCACGGATCTGGCTGCTGGCCGCCCACGGCGCCGCCACGAGGCCGGTCCTCGGCGCCGACACCTCGATGACGCCGCTCCACTGGGCGGTGCGGGGCGATGCCCGCCGCTGCGCGGCCTGGCTCCTGGCCGAGGGAGCCGAGGTCGATGCCGCGACCGGACCGACCGCACGCCCCTTCACCTGGCCGCGGAGTGGGGACGCACGGAGATGATCTGGCTGCTGGCCGCCCACGGCGCCGACCTGGACCAGCCCGACTCGAAGGGGCGCACGCCCCTGCACCGGTCGACCTACACCGGCGAGGTCGAGGCGGCGGAGATCCTGATCGTCCTCGGGGCCGACACCTCGGTCGAGACCCCCGCGGGCCGGACCGCCATCCAGCTGGCCCGGTTCGGATGCAGGTTCCTGAAGGAGTCGCCGTGAACGCGGGGCGGGGCAACCCTACTTCTGCGTGGGCACCCGGCGCGACCAGTCCTGCCCGTCGACCCCACGACTGCTGGTCGCGGGCCATCTGCTGGCCCTTCTCGTAGTGGGCACCCGGCGCGACCAGTTGGTCGATTCGCCGACAGGGGGTGGTTGGCGCGGATCGCCCCCTCGGGAAAGAGGTACCAGTCCTCGCGGTCGACGCGGTAGCCTCGAATGTGGGCGCGGGGGGCGTCGTCGGTGACGTAGTTGACCACGTAGAGGGCGCCGTCGGGCAGCTGCACCCAGCCCGAGTAGCCGCTGTCCGCCGACAAGGCGCGGTCGTTGTCGAGAAAGGCGAAGCGGGCCTCGGTCTCCCCCTGGTACTGCTCCGGGTCGGCGGGAGCGCCGCCGGGGGCGGGAGCGCCGCGCAGGGCCTCGGCGGCGGTTTCCACGTATAGGCCGAGTGAGGTAGACAGCCCGCAGGCGACCCGGTAGGTGACGGCCACCTCCCCCGAGCGCAGGCGCCCCACCGAGGGGCGGCCGAGGCAGCTCGTCATCCGGGTCCGCACCGGCGTCGACCAGGACCGGCCGCCGTCCCGGGAGAAGCTCTTCCAGGCGCTCAGGCCCTCGCCGTCCTCGCGCAGGTAGCAGACCAGGGTGCCGTCGTCCATCTCGGCGAAGTCCCCCTCGTTCAGCCGCCAGGGGCGGCCGGTCCAGGGGGATCCCTCGGGGTCCGGGATCCTGAAGGGCCCGTCCCAGGTGCGGCCCTGGTCGCCCGAGAGGAAGCAGGTCGGCGCCTCCACGTAGTCCTCCACGCCCTTCGGACCCGGCCACTGCTCGGTGACGCCGATGATCAGGTCGCCGCCGGACAGCTCCTTGATCGAGGGGACGATGCCCTCGGTGAGACCGGTCTCCTCCGGTCCCTCCCAGGTGGCCCCGTGGTCGCGGCTGCGCAGCAGCAGGTTCATGCACGGGTGCGGCTCCAGGTACTCCTCGAAGGTCTCCCTCAGAAGCAGGTCGACGACGAGCAGCAGGGTGCCGTCGCGGCAGGCGGCGATGCGCGAGCAGTTGAGCCGGCCCAGCCCCCGGGCCGTCTCCTCCTCGGTGCGCTCGACCACCACCTGGCGCGGGCCCCAGGTCAGGCCGCGGTCGAAGCTGCGTCGCACGATGACCCGCGAGAAGGGGCGCGAGCTGTGGCCCATGCTCTCGCGGTACGTGCAGACCAGGGTGCCGTCGTCGGCCCGGGCCACGTCGGCGAAGGCCTCGTAGATCTCGTCGTTGCGGGATACGGTGATCGTCTGCATGCGGCCAAGGTCGGCAGCGGCGCGGCCGGGGTCAACGTTTGGAGGACCTCCGGGCCGGGCGGTATCTTGAGCCGCCATGAGCGACGGCAACGACAGCGGCGGCGGCTTCGAGCGGCCCTTCCCCGCCCTGACGCCGGCCCAGCGCTACCACTTGGACGTGTACGGCTACGTCGTCGTGCCGGGCACCTTGAGCGCCGACGAGACGGGGCGCCTGTTGGAGGCGATGCAGCGGCTCAAGGCCGATCTGATCGCCGCGGGCGACGGCGCCGTGGTGCGCGGCTGCCGGCTGAGCGCCGACCGGCCCCACCACCGTCACTTCGCGCACATCCTGGAGGCGGACCCGGCGATCTACGACTACCTCACGCACCCGAGGCTGGTGGGCATGGCCGAGGAGCTGGTGGGCGGCGAGGTGCGGCTCGAGGAGTCGGAGGCGGTCATCAACGAGCGCGACCCGGGCAACCCGCCGCGGCCCGGCGACCGCTTCGGCTTCCACACCGGCACCCGGCCCGACCTGGGGACCTACACCGAGAACGGCCTCTTCCACTGCACCTTCGTCAAGACCCTGACCAACCTCACCGACCTCGGTCCCGACGACGGCGGCACGGTCTGCATCGCCGGCAGCCACAAGATCAAGGCGCCGCGCGACGAGATCATCGCCTGCGCGTACGAAGACCCGTCGCTGATCCACCAGGTGGTGGCGCCGGCGGGCTCGACCCTGCTCTTCGGCGAGGCCCTGATCCACGCCACGGGACACATCCGCTCGGACCGCGAGCGGGTCATCGTCATCGGGGGATACACGCCGACCATGTTCCAGGCCTGGAACGGGCAGGAGCCGAGCCCCGAGTTCGTGGCCGCCGCGCCGGAGGAGCACCGGCCGCTGCTGTCGGGCAGCCGCCGCTGGAGCTGGGAGCAGAGGCACCGGACCCTGGCGGAGCCGCCCGCCGACGCCGGATGACCGCCGGCTCAGAACGCGGGCATCTCCACCTTCTGCGGGCGGCCGCTGCCGATCGAGTCGATGATGCGCTCCACCAGCAGGGTGGAGCGGATGCCCTCGCGGGAGCTGATGGCGGGCCCCGTGCCGGCGCGGACGGCGGCCACCAGGTCGCCGATGCGCGGCACCCGTCCGGGCTTGACCGTCTCGCTCACCAGCTCGCCCGAATCGGGGTCGGGGGCGGTGAAGGTGGCGGTCCCGAAGTGCTCGTGGAGGACGGCGGTGCCGGCGCCGTCGAAGAACTCGAAGAACCACTTCGACAGCAGCTCGTTGCGGCCGGCGTCGGTCATCAGGAAGGTGGCCACCGAGCCGTTGCCGAAGCGCAGGGTGGCGGCCGCCGTGTCGACCATCTCGGCGCTGCCGAGCTGCCCGGGGTGGGTGACTTGGCCGCCGGTGGCGAAGACCTCCACCGGGTCGTCGTCGTGGAGCCAGCAGAGCAGGTCGAGGGCGTGGACGCCGACGTCGTAGAGGGGGCCGCCGCCGACCTCCGGGTGCCAGCGCCAGGTCGTCAGGTCGGCGGGCGCCTGGGTGCACTGGCCGTGGCTGACCAGGGGCCGGCCGAGGCGCTCGCGCACGGCGCGGGCGGCGCCGGAGAAGCGGATGGAGAAGTTCAGCATCAGGCGCCGGTCCGCGGCCTTGCGCGCCGCCTCGATGCGCAGGCAGTCGGCCACGGTCATGGCCATCGGCTTCTCGAGCCAGAGGTGCTTGCCGGCCTCGAGGGCGGCCACCGCCAGGTCGGCGTGGGAGTCGTGGGCCGTGGCGATGGAGAGGATGGCGATCCCGGGGTCGGAGAACAGCCGCTCCGGGTCGGTGGTGTGCACGGCGCCCTCGTGCTCCGCGGCGAGCCGCTCGGCGGACCGTGGGTCGACGTCGCAGAAGGCGCGCACGGCGACTTCGGGGTGCTCCGCCGCGCCGCGGGCGTGGCCGCCGCCGGCGCCGCCGCAGCCGATGAGGCCCCAGCCAAGGGGCGTATCCGTCATGTCATGGGCTCCTTTTCGAGGGGGGCCGGAGAATAGGGGAGAGGGAGGATGAGACTCAAGTTCGCGTTTCTCGGCGCCTGGCACAGCCACGCCTCCATGCACGTGGAGGAGGCCCACCGCCGCCCGGAGGAGTTCGAGCTGCTGGGCATGTACGACCCCGACGACGGGGTCATCGCCAACAGGCAGGAGCGCTGGGCCGGGTTCGGGGCGCCACCGGTCTTCCCCTCCGTGGAGGCCGTGCTCGAGAGCGAGGCGGAGGCCGTCGTCGTCGAGGGCCACGTCTACCAGAACCTCGACTACGCCGAGGCGGCCCTGCGGGCCGGCAAGCACGTCCTGCTCGAGAAGCCGGCGGGCGTCGATCTGGCCCAGTTCTCGCGCATCCAGGATCTGGCGGGTCAGGCCGGTCTGCAACTGCACCTGGCCTACATGTGGCGCTACAACGCCGCCGTCCGCGAGCTGCTGCGCCTGGCCGCGGCCGGCGCCCTCGGGCAGATCTACCAGTTCCGGGGCCACATCCCCAAGCCGATGGGCTGGCATCGGCAGCTGGCCGAGGAGTTCACCGTCTACCACGGCGGCGTCTACTTCGAGATGGCGGGCCACCTCCTCGACCTGATGGTCACCCTCATGGGGGAGCCCCTGCGCGTGCACCCGGCCCTGGCCTGCCACTACGGCGACCGGTCGGAGGTCGACAACGCGGTGGTCGTCCACGAGTGCCGGGACGGGCTCGGCACGGTGGACACCACGGCGATGCAGATCGGCATGGACCGCCGCCTGGAGGTCCACGGCACCGCCGGCACGACCCTCCACGAGCCCCTGGGCTCCGACGGCCTGCGCCTGTTCCTGAAAGACCCCGTGGACGGCTACCCCGCGGGGGAGTGGGTCACCGCCGACCGCGCCCGGGGCGAGGCCGATCCCACCCTGCTGCGGGAGCTGGCCGCCTGCATCCGCGGCGGCAAGGATCCCGACTACGGGGCGGACCACGACCTGGCCGTGCAGCGCACCCTGCTGGCCGGCTGCGGGATCGCCGACGGCCACACCATGCGCAAGGAGCCGCCGTCCTGAGGCCGCCGGGCCATGGGTGAGTGGATCACGCGCGGCTTCGAGGCGTTCTCCCGCGGGACCTGCGGCCACGCCGGGCAGAACCTCTACGTCTCCCGGGCCGGGGTCCTGCAGCGGATCTTCCACTTCGACCTGAACCTCGACGGTCACGCCGACCTCGTCTTCTGTGACAGCCAGGACCACTGGGAGAAGCCGCCCGCCTCGGTGTACGTCGATCCCCTGGGGGAGCGCCGACTGGTGGAGCTGCCCGCGGAGGGGGCGTGGTCGGGGGCGGTGGCCGACCTGACCGGCGATGGCCGCGACGATCTGGTGGTGGGCAACCACCACGACGGCATCCGCCGCGACCTGAACTCGACGATCTACTTCGGCTCGCCCGAGGGGTGGAGCGAGCGCTGCACCCAGCGCCTGCCGGCGCCCCTGACCACGGCCGTGGCCGCCGGCGACTTCGACGGGGACGGCCGCGTCGACCTGGCCTTCCTCTGCCGTCCCGACCCGGCCTCCGGGGCGCCGGCGGTGCGGCTCTTCCTCCAGACCGGTCTCGGCTTCGAGCCCAAGCGCTTCCGCGACCTGCCGCTGGCCGCTCCGGGGGGCCCGGCGGAGCAGCTCACTGCGGACGACCTCGACGGCGACGGCTGCGCCGACCTGCTGGTGCGCGGCGCCGACGGCTCGGCCCGGGTCTACTGGGGAGGCCCGGACGGCCTCGATCCCGGGTGCGCCGCCGACCTCGACGGGGCGGCCGGGTCCACTCCTCCTCCGCCTCCTTCACGCGACAGCGCCCGCGGGCACTCGTACGAGGAGTTCGTCGCCGACGCCCCGCCCCTGCCGGCGGTGGTCGACGACGGCGCCGGCGGACGGTGGCTGTTCCTGCCGTCGCCCGAGGGGGCCTTCCTGGTGCCCGCCGGTCCGGACCGCTCCTTCGGTGAGCCTCGGGTCCTGCCCTGCGGGCGCCCCATGGCCGCCGCCGCCGGGGACGTGGACGGCGACGGCCGCCCCGAGCTGGTGGTCGCCTGCCGGGAGGAGCGGCCGGAAGGGGACGCGGGCGGTCAGCGCTCGTGGCTGTACCGCCGCGCCGAGGGCCCCGGCTGGACGGAGGAGGGCCGCATCGCCCTGGCCACGGAGCGCGCCTGCGACGTGGCGGTGGCCGACCTCGACGGCGACGGCCGCGCCGAGATCGCCTTCTGCCGGAACCACTCCGAGGAGGCGTACACCACCGAGTCGCTCCTCTACCGGGGCGGCCGGGAACCCGCGGAGGCGGCGCGGCTCACCACCCACGACGCCCGGCGGGTCCTGCCGGGCCGCGCCCGGGGCCCCGGAGGCCCGGTATGGCTGGCCTTCGTCAACCACTTCGCCGGACCCCTTCCGGGCAGCCCGTCGGTGCGCGTCTACTGGGGAGGTCCGGAGGGCTTCGAGGCCGGCCGCCGCGCCGAGCCGCCGGCCTGGGGGGCGGTGGAGTCCCTGGCCGCCGACGTGGACGACGACGGCTGGCCGGACCTCGTCCTCGCCAACTGCTCGGAGAACTCGATCTGGCTCGATCCCGGCTCCTACGTCGTTCCATCCGGCCCCGGGGGGTTCGCCGGCACCCCGTCCCAGGTGCTGCCCACGACCCGCGCCCACGGGGTGGCCTGCGCCGACCTCGACCGCGACGGTTGGCTCGACCTCGTGTTCTGCGGCTTCGACAACCCCGAGCTGCTCATCTTCCGCGGAGGTCCGCGGGGGTTCGACACCGCCAACCCCGAGCGCCTGCGGCTGGAGTTCGACGGCGTCCTCTGCTCCGAGCCCCGCTGGGTCTACCTGGCCGACCTGAACCGGGACGGCTGGCTCGATCTCGTGGTGCCCGACATCGCCTCCGACCGCAGCGTCGTCCTGTGGGGCGGCCCCGGCGGCTTCGACATCGAACGCCGGCAGATGCTCTCCGTCTGGCACGCCGCCTGCGCCCGCGCCGCCGACCTCGACGGCAACGGCTGGCTCGATCTCATCGTCGGCGGCCACCAGCCCTCGGCAGGCGAGCCCCACGACAGCTTCCTCTACATCTACTGGAACGGCCCCGAGGGCCTGTCCGAGAGCCGCCGCACCCTGCTGCCGGCGAGGGCCGTCAACGCCCTCGCCGTGGCCGACTTCGACGGCGACGGGCGCCTCGACATCTTCGCCTGCTCCTATCACGCCGGCCTGGAACGGGACGTCGACTCCTTTCTCTACTGGAACCGCGAGGGCCGGGGGTTCAGCGCCTCGGACCGGCAGCGACTGTTCACCCATTCCGCCTCGGGATGCGTGGCCGCCGACTTCGACGGCGACGGACGCGTGGACCTGGCCATCGCCTATCACAAGGTCGAGGGACAACACGTGGGCGACTCGGCGGTCTGGTGGAACGGCGGGGAGGGGTTCGACGCGAAGCGGGTGACCCGCCTGCCCACGCGGGGGCCCCACGGCATGACGGCCATCGAGCCGGGGAACCAGGCCGACCGCGGTCCGGAGGAGCACTACGAGTCCGAGCCCTTCGAGCTGCCCCCGGGAACGCGGGCCCGGCGGATCGACTGGGAGGCCGAGGTGCCGGCCACCTGCCGGGTGCGGGCCCAGGTGCGCGCCGCGCCGACGCGGGAGGCCCTGGCCCGGGCGGCGTGGAGGGGGCGCGGCGGCGGCGGGGGCTGGCTCGAGTGCGGGGACGGGATCCAGGCGGGGCCCGGCGGCTGGCTGCAGTACCGGCTGGCCCTCGGCGCGCGCAACGGCTGCGGGACCCCGCGGGTCACGCAGGTCCGGGTGACCTGGCAGTAGCCGGGCCGGTCGGTCCCGGGCCGCGTCTTGCCCTTCCGGGTCCCGGGCGCCCAACTTACCCGCACACCCGGGAGGAAGAGAGATGCACAGACCGCGCCTGATCTACTACAACGACGCCCACCACTATCACGCCAAGCGCATCGAGCCGCCGGCGAGCCTGCACATGCTGCAGTGGCCGGTGGACGAGCTGGCCGGCACCGGGGCCGACACCCTCGCCCTCGGCCTCGGCTACGGCGACGTGTTCTTCCACGACACCAGGGTGGGGCGCTCCGTGGGGCAGCGGAAGGAGACCTGGGAGTCGTACATCGACTGGCGCATCATGCGCATGGTCGAGGAGGGGCAGCGCCTGGGGACCGACCAGCTGCGGGCCTGCATCGAGCGCGGGAAGGAGCTGGGGGTGCGCGTCGTCCCGAGCCTGAAGCTGCAGGACTCGCACCAGCCCGGGGCGCAGCGCTGCGGCACCCTCAAGTGGGAGAAGGGCGCCGAGGTCAGCATCGGCGAGGAGGGCCGCCATCTCTTCGGGTACGACTACGCCCTCGCCGAGGTGCGCGACTACAAGCTCGCCCTGCTGCGGGAGATCCTCGAGGACTACGGCCCCCACGGCATCGAGCTCGACTTCCTCTTCGGCACCCAGTACTTCAAGAGCGGCGAGGAGCGCGCCGCCGAGATCATGAGCGGCTTCGTCGCCGACGTGCGCCGGCTCATGGACGAGACCACCCCGGACGGCGGGGAGCGGCTGCCCCTGATGGTGCGCGTCGATCTGAGCGAGGAAGCCAACCACGCGTCCAGGCTCGACGTGGCCGGCTGGCTCGAGGCCGGCAGCGTCGACCACGTCGTCGGCCAGGACGGCTGCATCCTCACCGACACCGAGCCGAAGCCCGGGTGGATGACGAAGGCGGCCAACGCCGCCGGCGCCGCCGCCTACTACCGGCCGCCGCGCCGGGTCTTCCACGAGGCCGTCCCCTTCATGCACATCGAGATGTGGCGGGCCCTGCAGCAGAGCCTGGTCCACGACGGCTGGGCCGGCCTCTACCACGGGTACATGCCCTGGCCCTTCGACGACGAGGAGTACTCCTTCCTGCGGGAGATGGCCTACCCGGAGACCACGGGGCGCCGCGACAAGCGCTACTTCCTGCAGCCGCGGGAGGGCGCCGCCGACGCCGAGACCACCACCCCCCACCGGGTGCTGCCCCTGACCCTGGAGGAGGGGGCGGTCCTGCGGGCGCCGGTCCACGTGGCCGACGACGTCGACGGGGCCCGCGCCGACGGCGAGATGCGCAAGCCGGTCCTCACCCTCCGCTTCCAGTTCTACTGCATCGAGGACGACGTGGAGATCCGCTTCAACGGCCAGGTCCTGGATCTCGACGACGCCGAGATCACCGACGAACGCGCCCTGTTCTTCCCGGTGCGCTTCCACGGCGCCCAGGAGGTGCAGGTCCCCCTGGGCGGCTCCTTCCACTGGTTCCGCTTCCGGTTGCCGGCCGACAGCGTGCGCCGCGGCGAGAACCTGGTCGAGGTCGAGGTGAGGCGCCTGGAGCCGCGGGCCACCTTCACTCGCTCCCTGAGCGGCGTCGAGCTCTACATGCGCTACCGCGACATGGAGCGGCCCCTCGGCCTGCAGCAGGACCGCATCGGACCCAAGTCGACGTGACCGCCCTCCCACAGCGGGAGATCGAGGCCCTGGGCGCCGCCTTCGACGGGCGCTTCGGCTTCTACGTGGAGGACCTCGCCTCCGGGGCCAGGGCCGCGGTCAACGCCGATCATCGCTTCCCCACGGCGAGCGTCTGCAAGGTGCCGGTCATGGTCGAGCTCTTCCGCCAGGCCGCGGCCGGGGAGCTGTCCCTCTGCGACCGCCGCCGGCTGGCCGGCCCCATCAGCACCCACGGCTCCGGCGGCCTGGGCCTGGCCCATGACGAGCCCGAGCTGACCCTCCTCGACTACTGCCGCTTCATGATCTTCGTCAGTGACAACGTGGCCACCGACATGCTCATGGGGGTGGTGGGACTCGACAACGTGAACCGCACCATGGAAGGCCTCGGCTTCGGGGACCTGCGCACCAACAGCACCATGAGCCGCTACCACTACGCCATGGTCGGCATGGCGGACCGGACCCCGAGTCCGGAGGCGGACGAGGAGATGGCGCGGCGAATGAAGGAGGAGGGCCTCGACTACGGCGCCTGGCCCTACCACGACGCGCCCGAGAACAACGTCGCCTCCCCGGCCCACATGGGCGCCCTGCTCAAGGCCCTCCACCAGGGCCGGGTGGTCGACGAGGCCGCCTCGGCACAGATGGTGGAGCTGCTGGAGAGCGGCCGCGACCGGCGCATGCTGCCCCGGCACGTCGACCCCGGCGTGGTGATCGCCCACAAGTACGGCTCCAGCGGACGGATCAAGGGAGACGTGGGCCTCCTGTTTCTGCCGTCGGGCCCGCTGGTGGCGGCCGGTTTCGCCACCGCCGCCAACGACGAGGCCGACGGCGCCGAGGTCATCGCCGAGGCCTGCCGACTGGCCGTGGAGAGCCTATCACCCGAAAGCGCAAAGGAGAGGGACGAGTGATTCGACTGAGCATGATGGCGCGCGAGGGGGCGGGAGCCCCCATCGACGAGACCGTGGACCTGGCCGCCGAGTTGGGCCTCGACGGGATCGACATCCACCTCTCGGGCCTGGACCGCGACCCGGAGCGGCTCAAGGCGATCCGCTGGCACTGCGTGCGCCGGGGCCTGACCATCGGCTACGCCGGCTCCGGCTCCTACGCCGGCCCCCCGGAGGAGAAGGAGCAGCGCCTGGCCCAGGGCCGGCAGGACGTGGACACGGCGGTGTTGCTGGGCGCCCAGATGCTGCGCGTCTTCGCCCGCGCCAAGTGGCCGGACAGCGTCGAGGAGCAGGAACGGCTGTGGGCGCCCATGGTGGCCAGCTTCGAGGAGCTGTCCGACTACGCCGCCGAGCGCGGCCTGATGCTGGCCCTGCAGAACCACGACGAGAGCAGCTTCTGCATGACCGCCAAACAGGCCCTGCGCATCCTGGGCGACGTGGACCGCCCCAACTTCCGGTTCCTCATGGACACGGGGCAGTGGAAGGGGGCGATCGGTTCCCATGTCCGCGGGGAGTTCGACCCGGACGTCGACCTCTACGAGGACTACCTGCGGCCCACGGCGCCCCACGCGGTCTACGTGCGCGCCAAGATCTACAAGATCGACGCCGGCCACGAGGAGTGGATCGACTACCCGCGGGTCGTCCGCCTGTTGCAGGAGGTCGGGTTCAACAGCAGCCTGGGCCTCGTCTTCGAGATCGGCGACCGCAACAGCTGCGGTTGGGAGGAGTGCGTCCGCCTCGCCGTGCGGCACCTGCGCCAGGTGCTCGACGAGGCCCAGGGAGGATGACCGGCGGCTTCACCAGGAGCGGGGCGAGGGCGGTGGTCCCGCTCCTGGCCGCCGCGGTCGCGGCCCTGCTCGCCGGCTGCGGCTCCGATTCCGACAAGGGGGTTTCCGTCGACGAGCGGGCGCCGGCTTTCACCCTGCCCGCGGCGGACGGGACTTCCGTCTCCCTGGGCGACCTCCTCGAAGGCCGGGCGGCCGCGGTACTCGTGTTCTACCGCGGGTTCTTCTGAGGCTTCTGCAAGGCCCAGCTAGGTGAGCTGGCAGAGTCCCATCCCGCCTTCGTGGAGCGCGGCGTATCGCTCGCGGCGGTCAGCACCGACGACCTGGAGGACGCCCGCAACATGGCGGAGCTCAGCGGCGCCGGGTTCCCCATCCTCTCCGACGAGGACGGCGCGGTGGCCCGGGACTACGGGGTCCACAACCTCCTGAACGACGGCGTCGCCGCGCCGTCGGCCTTCATCATCACGCCCGATCGCCGCATCGTCTGGAGGTTCGTGGGGGAGAGCATCTCCGACCGCCCGGCGGTCGAGGAGATCCTGGCCCAGGTGGATGAGGTGGTGCGGTAGTCGGCGCCGCACCCGACGGGTACTCTATGGGGCAATAGGAGGGATACGTCATGCAATTCATCAAGCGTCTTCGCATGAGCGGACTGCTGTCGTTCCCTCCAGACATGGAGTCCTTCGAACTGCAGCCCCTGAACGTCCTCATCGGTCCGAATGCCTCGGGGAAGACGAACCTCATCGAGGTATTGGAACTGCTGAGAGCGGCGCCAGGGGACTTTGCTGCCGCCATCCGGGACGGAGGCGGTGCCCTGGAGTGGCTGTGGAAGGGCAGTGGCTGGAAGTCTCCGCTTGCTCCAACCCTGGAAGTCGAGACAGGTTCGTATCGTGGGGTCAAAGGGCCTCTGAAGTATCGTCTCTCCTTCAGAGTCATGGGCCTCGAGGCTAGTATCCAGGAGGAGGTAATCGAGGAAGCAGGTCCGCAGGGAGAAGGGCAGCATTCCTACTACAAGTTTCGTCAAGGGCGGCCGGTGATCAACATCCGCGTGCGGACGCATGGTGAAGAAACCGAGGAGAGAACGCTGCCATTGAACGAAAACTCCTTGGATCAACCGGTTCTGGCGCAGCGTAGGGATCCGGATCTCTATCCCGAACTGTCGTGGCTCGCTTGGCAGTTTGGATCCATTCAGAGTTTCCGCGAATGGAGTTTCGGCCGGTACAGTGCTATACGACAGCCGCAACGCGCCGATCTTCAGGGACAGTGGCTGCTCCCCGACTCCAGCAATCTCGCCCTTGTGCTCAACCAGATCGAGCACATGTCCGGTCCAGTGTTCAACGAACACCTGAAACGCTTCTTTCCCCGGTTCGAGCGCATGTCCACGGCGATATCGGGGGGCACGGTACAGTTCTACCTGCACGAGTCCGGCTTTCATCTACCCATTCCCTCGACCCGGCTTTCCGACGGTACCCTCCGCTTCATCGCCCTGCTGGCGACGCTGCTGTCCCCCCATCCGCCGCCGCTGGTCTGCATTGAGGAGCCGGAACTAGGGTTGCATCCCGATGCCGTGGCCATGCTCGCCGATCTACTAGTCGATGCTTCCAAGCGGATGCAGCTTGTAGTCACGACCCACTCCGATGCCCTCGTGTCGGCCTTGACCGATCAGCCGGCATCCATCGTTGCCTGCGAGCGGCCAGGAGCCGGCACCGAGTTGCGACGGCTCGATCCCGAAAAGCTCGCCGGTTGGCTGAGTGAATACCGACTCGGCGACCTGTGGCGGATGGGGGAGCTTGGCGCCAATCCGTGAGCGGCATCGCCATCTACATGGAAGGCGGGGGTACGGGCAAGGAGAACCGTGCAGCCCTGCGCCAGGGGATGGACGCCTTTCTACAGTCCCTCAAGGAAGCCGCCAGGAGCAAGGCTCTGCGTTGGAAGCTGGTCTGCTGCGGACCTCGCGATGAGGCATTCCGAGGATTCAGGAGTGCCGTCAACAACGGGGACAATGCGGTGAGTGTCCTGCTGGTGGATGCCGAGGGTTCGGTCAACCAGTTGCCCCGGGACCACCTGCAGAGCCGGGACAAATGGGATCTGAGTTTTTCCGAGGCGGACTCCGTTCACCTCATGGTGCAGGCGATGGAGGCCTGGATCGTCGCCGACCCGGAGGCTCTCGCAGGATACTACGGGCAAGGCTTCGTGGAGCGGCAACTACCCCGATCCGCGAACCTTGAGATCGTACAGAAAGCGGACTTGATGCGTGGGCTGGACAGAGCAACGAGAGGCACGTCCAAAGGGCGTTACCACAAGGGCAGACATGCAAGCGATCTTCTGAAACGCGTTGATGCTGGCAAGGCGAGGGAGCGGTGCGCTCACTGCGAGCGGCTGTTTGAGATGCTCGGGGGAATGATCTCCACGGTCTAAGCCATCCGCCCCGGTAGTCCATCCGGATTCGTCCAGGTCGGAAGGTCCGTCCCCGTGGCTTCCGCATACAGGGTTTCGGGTGCAATGTCGATCTCGTCGCCCCACGTCAAGACCCCAAGCTCCTTGTTGACGGTGAAGCTCCGAAAGAACTCGACATCCCGGAATCGCTCGAACACACCCCGCCTCTCCAGGTACCTTTCGAAGTCAACGACTCCGCGCTGGCCGTCGTCGAACTCCAACTCGATCAGATAGCCACCCCGATATACGGCCGAAACAACGTCGTGCAGCATTCTGCGATCGTTGGCCACGATACGTCAGACCTTAGGCACCTTCCCTACTCGATTCCTGAATTGACTCACCCCTGGCGGCTCCCATCGCCAGTTGGAGAGTCCAACGGACATTCTCCAGCATGAACCGGGCGAGGGGCAGGGTGAGGCCGAGATCCGCGTCTTGCAGCGAACCGAAGTAGCGGTCGCGGTCTTCGCTCTTGATCACGATGGGCGGCAGGTCTTTCCGAAGCAGAGCGTAGTTGGCGAGCAGCCGCGCGGTGCGTCCGTTGCCGTCGTCGAAAGGATGGATGCGCAGAAAGCCCCAATGCGATTCCGCCAGAAGCAGGGGCAGGGGACAGGCCGTTCGCTCCAGGTCGCGACGGAAGTGGCGAGTCCACTCCTCCATCAGCGAGGGCGTTTCCTCCGGCTCGGCGAATCGATGGAGCTCTCCCGTCGCCGTTCGCACATGGTTCGGCTGTCTCTTGTACTGACCCGGGACGATGCGCTTGCGGGTCGGCTGGCCGTCCGGCGTCTCCGCGCTCTGCCAGAACGGCTCCTTGAGCAGGATCTGGTTCAGGTCCCGTATATCGCCTTCCCCGATGACTTGCTCCGCGCCTGCGAGGGAGCGGGTATGATCTATCGCGACATCGTGCGCCTTCATCTCCTCGTAGTCCCGCATGGGGTGGCCGCCAGCCGTGCGGCCATGGATGAGCAGCAGCTCGGTCTCGTGGTAGGTGAGAGTATTGCCCTCGATGTGGTTGCTGTTGTAGTTCCACTCCAGCCGGAGTTTCCTCCAAAGGCGCTCCTGGTCAGCCTCCTTCATGCCTGGGCGTAGTTCGTGCCATTGGGAGATCCCCTCCTCGAGGTCCGCAAGTCGCTGAAAGAGGTGAACGTGCTCGACGGTCAGGTTCGGCAGTTCGAGATCCAGCAATCGGGACTCGCCGATCCAGCGGGCGATTCGCTGTCTGGCCCCGGCATCGGCTTCGAGGAGAGAGGACGCGGTGGTGTCGAGCACGTAGAGGCCAAGCTTCGGATGCTCCACCGTCAGTCGGTCCGCAACCTCACTCACCCGGGCCGGCTCTCCGGTGACAGGGCACTCTCGCTACACAGGCACAGCTCCTTCAGGCGGCATCAACCGACGGAATCTACGGCGACCGAGCGGGCGGGTCCCGAGGCTCGACGCCGTCTTCTTCACAGGACTTGAGATACTCGTGGATGGAGTGGTGGAACTCTCGCCGGATTCCCTCGACGTCCGTTGCTTCAAAAGTAGCGATCGGATAGGCGCCGCTGTTGACGACCCGTCCGTGGAGCCGCCCCACGGAGTCGTCGAACTCGACCTGGGCGGTGTATCCCTTGTATTCCATCATGGCTTGACTCCCCAGTCGAAGACCACCCCCAGGTACTCCTCCCGCCGGTGGGCGAGTCCGTCGTACATCCGCTGACACTCGGCCGGCGGGACCAGGTGCGTGAGCAGGGGCTCCACCCGCAGCCGGCCGCCGGCGATCCAGTCGGCCAGCTGGCGGTAGTTGCTGTCGAGGTCGCGGGTGCGCTCGGTGGGGTGCTGCGGCCAGCGCCACTCGAGGGCGCCGATCATGCGGATCGCCTCCAGGTGGATGCGCAGGAGCATGGGGGTGGCGTCGAAGGTGGCCGGGGCCCGTGGGCTGCCGAGGAGGATCACCTCGCCGTGGCGGGCGGTGCAGTCCACCGCCTGGGCGATGACCTCGCTCACCCCGATGGCCTCCACGGTGATGCGGGCGCCCTCGCCGCTGGTCCACTCCCTCACCACTTCCACCAGGTTCTCGCCCGGCGGGTGGATGACGCGCTCGATGCCGCACTGGCGGGCGCGCTGCAGGCGCAGGCCGGATAGATCGGCCACGGCCACGTCGGCGCCGGCCATCCGGAAGAGCTGGGCGGCGAGGTTGCCCACCAGGCCCATGCCGATGACGAGGACCGCGTCCCCCGGCTGCACCGAGGAGGAGCGCAGGGCCGAGATCGACACCCCGGCCATGCGCGCGAAGACGAGGTGCTCCCCCGGCGGTCCGGAGGGCACGGGCAGGGCGAAGCGTCCGGCGTCGGCTTTCGCATGGGAGGCGTGGCGGGCGAAGGTGAGGACCCGGTCGCCGACGGTGCAGCCGAGGTCGGGGGAGCCGGCGGCGAGGACGCGGCCGAGGTTGCCGTAGCCGGTGCCGCGGGGGTAGCGGCCGGCGTCGCCGAAGGGCATCTGTCTCACCAGGCCGGTGAACCCGGCGCCCTCGGTGCCGGCGGAGACGATGGAGTGCTCCGTCTCCACCAGGATCTCGTGGGGGGCCAGTCCCTCGTCGAGATCGGCCTCCTGCAGCTCGATCCGCCCCGGCTCGACGACGACCAGCTCCCGCGTCTTCACCGGTGCATGCCCTCCACGTCGAAGAGGCCGAAGACGAAGGCTTCCTCGAGGGGCTCGAAGAACAGCTCCCCGTCGTCGCCGTCGTCGAGGTACTCCCGCATGTACTTCGTCCACTCCTCCAGGACCGGGTACTCCCGGCTGGCCTCCCAGTCGGCCTCGGTAGGGGCGCAGGCGAAGAGGAAGAGCAGGTCGCCGTGGCGGTAGATGCCCATGCTGACGCCGTGGTCGGCCATGGAGCGGTTGATCTCGGGCCAGAGTTCGTCGTGGGCCTTCTTGTAGCCGGCGTAGCCGCCGGGGCGCAGGCGCATGACGAGGGCGGTGGAGTACATGTCCGGTCTCCTGATCGGGTGGGGGCGAAGGGCTATACTTGCACTCGGCGGTTCAAATCGTAGTCACAGGAGAGAGTCGATGCGACCGGGCAACGTCCATTTCGGGGAGCTGACGCGGAAGGAGTTCAACGACGCCGTGGCCGACGGCACGATCGAGGCCGGCATCGTGCCCACGGGCGCCACCGAGCAGCACCAGGACCACCTGGCCATGATCCACGACACGGCGTCGGTCACCGAGATCGTCCGCCGCGCGGCCCTGCGGTTCTGGCCGCGGGTGATCGTGGCCCCCACCATCCCCATGACCGTCTCCGAGCACCACATGGCCCGGGGCGGGGCCCTCACGGTACGGGCCGATGTCCACATGGAGACCGTCCACGACGTCTGCGACAGCCTCATGCGCCTCGGCGTAGGCAAGGTGATGGTGGTCAACGGCCACGGCGGCAACAAGAGGAAGAACATGGAGACCAAGGCCCCCGAAGGCCTGGCCCGGCTCGACGCCATGGGCGTGCGCTACGTGACCTACTGGGAGACGGTGAGCCAGGAGTGGTACGAGGCCAACCTCGAGCTGGAGCGCTCGGCGGGCCACGCCGGCGAGTTCGAGACCTCCTTCGCCCTGGCGCGATTCCCGCAGCGGGTCCGTGTCGGCGGCGTGAACTACGAGAACGCGAAGAAGGCCAGCCTCGACAAGGGCAAGGCGATCATGAAGGCCGTGGTGGACGGCGTGGCCGGGGAGGTGCAGGCCATGCTCGACGGAGAGAAAGGCGTCTAGTCCAGGAGATGCATCTCAACCCTCACCTGGCGGAAAGGGCAGGCAACCCAGTCAAGCTCCATGACGGTTCCAGGCAGCCCGCAGCAAGCAACCCTCACTACCGCAGCAGGGTGAGCTTCCGCGTCTGCATGGCTTGGGGCGTCACCAACCGGTACACGTAGACCCCGCTGGCCAGCGGCCGGCCCTGATCGTCTCGCGCGTCCCAGCGGAGGCGGTGGAGGCCCGCCTTCTTCGGCCCCTGGTGCAGCACCGCCACCCGCTGGCCGGTCAGGGCGAACACCTCCAGGCGCGCCAGCCCCGGCTGCAGCTGGAACCAGGAGATGAGGGTGCCGCTGTTGAAGGGGTTGGGCGCGTTCTGCCGCAGTTGCGGGCCGTCCGGCAGGCCGATCATCTCCCGCGCCATGGCCACCAGCCTGGCCCGCGCCGGCTGGCCGAAGCTCTCGGCGAAGAGGAAGAAGTCGGTGAAGTCCACCGTGCCACTGCCGTCCAGGTCGAAGCGGGGGTCGTCGCCGCCGAAGGCCTCGGCGAAGAGGAAGAAGTCCGAGAAACCGGTCACGCCGTCGCCATCGAAGTCGGAGGTGGCCTTGGCCGTGGCGGTGAAGGTCACCGGCGTCAGCCCGGCCACGGTGGCCTCCACCCTGTAGGTCCCCAGCTCCTCCCCCAGGGTCAGGGTGGTGCTTGCAAGGCCCTCGGCGTCGGTGGTGTCAGCCGCGGCCGAGAGGGTCCCGCCATCGCCGAGGACGGCAAAGGTGATCACGGCCCCGGGAAGGGCCGCCCCGTTCTGGTCCCGCACCGAAACCACCAAGGGCTCGGTGAGTTGCGCGCCAGCCGCGGCCTGCTGCTCGTCCCCGGTATGCTTGGCGAGCGACCGGGGGACCGCAAGCCCGGCAGCACCAAAAGTCACCGGCTCCACGCCGGCCACGGTGGCCCGGACAGTGTTCGTCCCCGGGGTGCGGCCCAGGGTCAAGGTGGTCGAGGCGCGGCCGTCGGAGCCCGTAGTGGCGGTCGTTACGGACAGCCTCCCGCCGCCGGCGGTGGCGGCGAAGGTGACCGTGGCCCCCGCGAGGGGGTTGCCGTTCTGGTCCCGGACCTCCACGACGAGGGGCTCGCCCAAGGAGGCCCCGGCGGCGCCTTCCTGCTCATCGCCAGAAAGCTTGTTCAGCGTCTGCGCAATGGCCACTCCGACGGCGGTGAAGGTCACGGGCTCCAGTCCAGCAACGGATGCCTCTGCGGTGTTGGTCCCCGGCTGCGGGCCCAGGGTCAAAGTCGTTGCGGCGCGGCCGTCGGCATCGGTGGTGGCCGTCGTAGCCGAGAGGGTCCCGCCGCCGGCGGTGACGGCGAAGGTGACCGTGGCTCCGGGCAAAGGGTCTCCGTGATCGCGCACCAGGACCTCGAAGGGCCGAGCCAGGGCGGTGCCGGCCGCTCCCTGCTGGTTGCGCCCCGGGACCCTGCTCAGCGTCCGAGGATGGGGCTCCAGATTCCACAGCAACATGGTGCCGTCCGAGGCCCCGGAGGCCAGGGTGGCGCCGTCGCCTGTGAATGCCAAAGAGTGGACCGAACCCGTGTGGCCTTGCAGGTGGGCAGTTCTTCTGTTCGTCGTCAGGTCCCAGAGCGTGACCGTTCCCCATGACCCTGAGGCGAGGCTCTTGCCGTCGGGCGAAAAGGCAAGGGAAAGGACGTTCCCACGCCCCAGCGGCCGAGTGCCGATAGAGGTTTGTGTCGCTACGTCCCACAGCCGGACCCCGTCTGAACCCGAGGCGAGGGTTTTCCCGTCCGGGGAAAAGACCGTGTTGACCTCGTACTCATGCCCTTCCAGGGTGCCGATCAACTCTCGATTCCCCACGTCCCACAGCTTCACCGTCTTGTCCTCCCAGCCGCCGCCGGAGGCCAGGAGGGCGCCGTCGGGTGGAGAGAACGCCAACGATTCGACCGAGTTCGCATGTCCCTCGAGGATGCCGGCCGGCTCGCGAGTCGCCACGTCCCACAGTCTGACCGTGGCATCATTCCATCCCCCGGCCGAAGCGACGGTGGCGCCGTCCGGCGAGAACGACACCGCAGTGACTCCACCCCTGTGCCCTTCCAGGGTCCCCAGAAGTCCTCGGGTCCCCACGTGCCACAGCTTGACCGTGCGATCCCACGACCCGGAAGCCAGCAGCGCCCCGTCGGAGGAGAACGACACGGAACCGACCCCGGAAGTGTGCCCCTCGAGGGTGGCGATCGGTGTCCGGGTTGCCGCGTCCCACAGCCGGAGGGTGCCGTCCTGGTACCCCGCAGCCAGAAGGACGCCGTCCCGCGAGAGCGCCATCGAGGACAAGGACGCATGGCCGGAAAGACCGGCGGCATTGCCCGTCTCCACCTCCCGCAGGAGCACCGTGCCGTCGGCCGCGGCGGAGACGAGGGTGGCCTCGTCTGGAGAGAAGGCCACCGAACGGATCTCGTCCCCATGCTCCTCCAGGTTGGCCACCGCCTCGTGGGCCGCCACGTCCCACAGCCGGACCGTGCCGTCCGACGAGCCGGAAGCGAGGGTGGCCCCGTCGGGGGCAGAAAACGACACGGAACGGACCTCGCCGGTATGTCCTCTCAACGTGGCGGTCTCCGTTTGTGTGGCCGCGTCCCAAAGCCGAACCGTTCGATCGTTCCACCCCGCCCCCGAAGCCAACAGCCTTCCATCCGGCGAGAACGCCACCGACGTGACCCGGTCGGTGTGCCCTTCCAGCGTGCCTACCTCCGCCTGGGCCGCCACGTCCCACAGCCGGACCGTGCCGTCCTGGAACCCCGAGACCAGCCTCGACCCGTCCGGCGAGAAGGCCACGGAGATGTCCCAGTACCTGTCGGTTCCCCGCGGCACCTCCCAAGTGCCGGCCAGTCGCCTGGTCTCCACGTCCCACACCTTGATGACCTGCTCCCGTGACCCGGAAGCCAGTCTCGTCCCGTCCGGAGAGAACATCGCCGTGATCCCGCCCCAATTCCCGTGCCTCAGCGTGCCGGTCCGCTCCCCGGTCTCCACCTCCCACAGCTCGACCCGTCCGTTGTCCAGACCCGCGGCCAGGGTGCCGTCGAGGGAGAACGCCACCGAATGGACCGCACTCTCCGTCGGCAGCAGCGCCTGCGCCCGGGACGTGGCCGCCTCGTACAGCCACACGCCGATGGCGCTGGCCACGGCCAGACATCGCCCGTCGCCCGACAGAGCCACCGCCCGGTCGCCACTCCCCAGGGCGCCCTTGTCCAGCCGCGCGGTTGCCGCCGGGGGCAGATGCCAGGTGCGGTAGTCCCCCTCCAGCTCCGCCACGGCGGTGCCCACGCCCTCCGCTGTGAACCTCGCCAGCTCGTGTCCGCCGAGGGACACGCCCACGACGTTCGGCCCGGGTTGAGGACCCAGGACAAGGGGCAGCTCCGCCCGGCCGTCGGCATCCGTGGTGGCGTGCTCCAAAGTGAAGCGGCCGCTGAGCTGGCCATCGCCCGCGGTGACCGTGAAGACCACGGTGGCCTCGGGCAGGGGATGGCCGAACTGATCGCGCACTTCCACCACCAGGGGCTGGGTCAACTCCGCCCCTGGCTCCCCCTGCTGGCCATCGCCGGAGATGATCTCCAGCTCGGAAGGGGAACCGGGCGGCAGCCAAACGGGCAGGTCGGCTATGGACGCCCGTGCGGCCTGCGACGTCGGAACGCCCCAGGCCTCGAAGAACGGGCCAAGGTTGCGTCCCACCTGCCGCGAGAACCGCACCAGCCATTGGTCGCGCTTCTCGTCGTCGCTCTTCGGTCGCTCAGCGTCCGGCAGGGCGCGGTACGTGGCGAACACCTGCCGGTAGGCGTCCCAGCCGAACGCCTCTTGTAGCTGCACGTACATGTGAAGAGCCAAGCCATGCTCGCGCTTCCACAACTCGAAGTCCGGGTTATTGAAGTCGTACCGCTCTATCTTCGCCCGGGTGTGGTCCCCGGCCCATTTGTGATAGGCACTGGCCACCGGGACCCCGCACAGAAACTCGTAAGCGTAGAGCGTGAACAGGTTGACGGTGACCTCGACGGTCCCGTCGAACGTCCAGTCCCAGCTCTGGTGGTTGTGTCCCACCTCGTGGAAGATGCCCCAGTTGCCCTCCGTACGCAGGTGCTTCACGTCCACGACGTTGGCCTGTTGGTCCAGGTGCGCCGTGATGGGGTAACCGGAGAGCATGTAGCCGCGACTGATCTGCCGGTCCACGACGAATCGCTCCCGCCTCAAGCGCGAGGACGAGGGCCAGGCAGCCAGTTCCGCGTTCAGGTCCAGCACCCGGTCCCAGGTCTCCGCCACGGCGGCCGGGTCGTCGAGATCGCGCACCTCGTGCGCGTCCGTCGTGACGATCATGTTCCGGCCGGCGATCTCGGCCCAAGGCGCGGGCGCATGGCGGATCTCGTTGCGCCAAGTGGCTGGGTCCGTCTCGCCCAACACGAAGAGGGGCGCCGCCACGGCACCTTCGATTGTGACGGCGATCTTCCCGAGGTCGGCTTTGGGCGGGACCTCGACATAGATCAGGCCGCCGAACGCGTTTGCGACCAGGGTCGTGGCCGCGGTGACAGGGAAGCGGCGGCTGATCACCGGCATGCGCGTCCATTCTTCGCGGACCGAGATGTCCTGGCTGTGGGCGCCCACACGCACGAAGAAGCCGCCCGCCTCGGCGACCGCGGCCGGCATGGTCACGGTGACCAACTCGCCCGGGGCGGCATAGAGGCCGGTGGAGTGCCAGCGATGGCTGTATGGCTGGGAAAGAGGGCTCGTAGCGTGGCCGACAGGTTGGGTGGCGTCGATCGTGAGGGTGCGTGTGAGACGCGGAGCATCGGCCGGGACCGATCCGGGGAAGTCGGCGGCCGCGGGATGTGCGCGCACGGACTCGGGAGGTGTGCGCAGATGCTCACGTACGAAATCCGCTGCGGCCTTGCGGGCGGCCACATCGGATTTGCCCACGGGGTGCTCAGCCGAGGGCCAGCCGCCCCCTTCGTCGCCACCGGCTATCGTCGCCGGCGTGGTGCCGGAGGCCCACAGGGGCACCGCGAGCCATGTGATGCGCAAGTGGCGCGCACTCAGGCCCCTCGAGGGACCAGGCTGCCGGAGTGACTTCAACTATCCCCCTTGAGGATGAGCATCCAACCCAGACGGGCCTCACCCACTGGATCGACTGTACACCCAAGGAGGACAGTAGCTGTCCTATGCTCCCTGAGGAGCCACTTTTTCCGGGGCCTCCAGCAGCGGGCCCCGGCGACGGGCGTCGGCGCCGGCCAGCAGCGGCCCAGGGATCTGCAGGGGGGGACGGACTAGGGCAGGCGGAGCCTCGCCAGGTAGATGCAGGCCTTGCCCTCGTGGGAGGAGTAGTAGCTCATCCACAGCAGCCCCTCGTGCCAGACCATGCCCGGGTAGGAGCAGTCGCCGCCGCTCGGCAGCCGCATGACGGGCTCGTAGGCCGCCGTCGTCATCCGCGCCAGGACGGTGGCGGCGCCGCCGTCGAGGTGGCGGCCCCGGGCGCAGGCCCACATTTCGCCGCCGGGCCGCACCAGGAAGTTCGGGCCCCCCAGGCGCTCCTCCAGCTCGGTCCACTCGAACTCCCGGTAGGGCGGCGGGCTGACGCCGATCCAGTTGGGCCGGACGAGGGCGACCATGCGCTCGTCGTCCAGGATCCGCAGCGTCGTCTCGCTCGCCGTCCAGGTCTCCCGGGGCAGGAGGAACTCGGTGAGCCACTCCCACTCCAGGCCGTCCCGCGTGCGATAGAGGAACCCCCGGCGGGGGTGGTCGCCCTCGCCCAGCTTGGAGACGCCGTAGCCGACCTCCCCGTGCCAGGTGACCCGCCACAGCCAGTGGTCCTCGGCCAGGAAGCGGGCCGGCGCCGTCCAGCTCTCCCCGTCGTCGGAGAAACACACCCTCGGCGAGCGCGTCCGGTAGTCGTTGCCCTCGTCGTAGACGCAGGCGCAGGTGAGGAGCATCATGCGGCCGCCGGGGGTCACCGACAGCTTCGGGTCCCGCAGGTCGACGCCGGCCTCGGCGACCTCGGCAACGCGGGTCCAGCCGGCGCCGTCCTCGGAGGAGAGGACCCGCAGGGTACCCAGGCTGGGACCGTGATCGTCGGCCTCGCGGAAGGTGCACCACCAGCGGTCGCGGTGGCGCAGCAGGTCGGTGAAGGCGCTGTGGGGGGCCTCGTCCCAGACCCGGGTGAGAGAGAGCAGCTCCGGCCTCATGGCATCCTCACTTGAGCAGGGTCACCCGTCCCGCTGCGATGAACCTCTCGCCGCAGACGAGGCGGTACACGTAGGTGCCGCTGGCCGCCGGGCGCCCCGTGCCGTCGCGGCCGTCCCAGGCGACGGCGTAAGCGCCTCCGCTCACCATCTCGTCGAAGAGGCGGCTCACCCGCCGGCCCGTCAGGTCGTGGACGTCCAGCCGCGCCGCCTGGCGCACCCCCTCCGGCACGGTGAAGCGGATCGTCGTAGAGGGGTTGAAGGGGTTGGGAAAGGCCCGGTCCAGGGAGAAGCCCTCGGGCCGGGAGACGGAGAGCTCGCTGACGGCGGTGAGGTCGGGGCCGGTGTAGCGGATCACGTAGATCGCCCCGGAGTTGCGGTCCTCGTAACCGAGCCCGCCGCGGTTGGAGATGTCGGAGACGTAGAGCCGGTCGCCCGAGGAGAGCAGCCCGTCCAGGTGGCCCACGGCGGGCTCCTCGTTGCTGATGAAGTGGAAGTACTCCCGCGTCTCCAGGTCGACGTAGACCAGGGGGTTCTCCTCGTTGGCGCGGCCCCCCCGGAAGAACTGGCCGTGGAAGCCGACGAAGAGGCCGTTGTTGAGTCCGGGCGGGAACCCGGGCGGGGCGAAGGCGATCTCGTTGGGGCCCTCGGCCTCGGAGCCGGTGGCCGGGTCGGGCAGGGGCAGGAAGGCGACCAGGGGCGGGATGGCGCCGCCGCCGACGAACTCGCCGGTGCGGTAGGCGATGTAGTGGTCGGGGAAGCCGAAGTCCTCGATCTCGCCGCCGATCTGGTCGTTGGGAATCATGTTGATCTCGTCGGCGCTGTGGGCCTCGATGGCGTTCTGCAGCCCGTCGATGCCGTTGTCCTCGAAGTAGAGGTCTCCCGTCTCGGGATGGAAGGCGAGCCCCGAGGCCGAGCGCAGGCCGGTGGCGATCTGGATCACCTCGGCGTCGCTGATCGTCTCGCCGTCGAAGCGGAAGGTGAGGCGGTGGATGGCGTCGCAACCCAGGTCGGCGGAGAGGCCGAAGTCGCTGACGAGGGGGCGGGTCTGGGTGGTCCTGGCGAAGTTGACCGCCGAGCCGAGGGGGAAGAACAGCTCGTATCTCTCCCCGACCTGCCGCGCCGCCAGGGCCGAGTTCGGGTGCAGGAGCGAGGCGTCGTTGAGGTCGATGCGGCCCACCTGGGTGATCTCGTAGTCGGGCGCCGGGCCCATGCGCAGGATGAGGATCGGCTGCCCCTGGCCGGTGACGAAGAGCAGGTCGCCGGCCCGGTCGAGGGCCGTGGGACCGCCCACGGCCAGCTCCTCCTCGAGCCGGATCCAGCGGTCGGCGATGGCGTCGCCGTCGTCGTCGACGAGGCGCAGGAGGCTCCCCGAGGCGCTGCCGAAGAGGGTGGGGCCGTTGGCCACGGCGGTGAGGATCGAGCCGTCGTCCAGCTCGGCCATGCCCACGGGGAAGTTGAGGCCGCCGGCGTAGGTGGTGATGGTGAAGTCCTCCGGCTTCACCCGCGGGTCGCCGCCGATCTCGAACTGGGCGCCGGCGGGCCCCGCCAGAAAGACGGCGGCCGTCAGGAGGGAGAGGGAGAGAGGGTGCATCGGCTTCCTTTCGCGGGGGCGCGGCCATCCGCTGCGGGCGCCCGTCATCGAAGCAGGGTCAGCTTGAAGGTGCGTGATTCGGCCGTCGTCCGCACGCGCGCCAGGTAGACGCCGCTGGCCGCCGGCGCGCCCCTGTCGTCGCGGCCGTCCCAGCGGGCCTGGTGCTCTCCCGCGGCGAGCCGGGAGGAGACCAGGGTGCGGACCCGCCGGCCGGCGGCATCGTGGACGGCGAGGTCGACCGGACCTCCCCGCGGCAGCGACCAGGTGATCGTGGTGGAGGCGTTGAAGGGGTTGGGATAGCCCCTGAGCAGGGTCGGGGCGTCGGGGGAGGGCGGGGGGCCGGAGACGGCCGTCGGCTCGCCGAGAGCGTCGATCCAGCGCGAGACGATCCGCACCCCTTCCTCGTCGACGAGCCCCGAGGCCAGGGGCGGCATGCGCCGGTCGTCGAGGGCCAGCATGCGCAGGACGAGGACGGAGCCGGCCCCGTCGCCGGGCCGGAGGATGCGCCGGTCGAAGCCGTCCACGCCGAGGTTCGGGGGCGCGTTGACGATGCCGGCGGCCTCGAGCGCCGTCTCGTAGCGCAGGTCGATCTCGGTGCGCCGCAGGCCCCCCGGCCGGTGGCAGTTGGCGCAGTTGGCGGCCAGGTAGGACCGCGCCCGCCCGGACAGCGAGGCCGAGTCGTCGGCGGGGTCCTCCCACCGCGGGAACTCGTCGAAGCCGCCGCCGATGTCCTCGGTGAACAGGCCGAGGCGGTTCCAGGTCTCCAGCTGGTGGGCGGAGACGCCTCCGTAGTCGTGGAAGCCGTTGAGCTGGGCCGTGCGCACGCCGAGCACCTGTCCCACCTGCGCGGTGTGGCAGCGGCCGCAGTCCTCGGTGGCGGGGAAGACGTAGTCCACGTGGGCGCGGCCACCGGGGGCGGCGGGATCGACGATCTCGTAGCGTGACGTGCCTCCCGGGATCAGCAGCTCGGCGTCGGTGCCGACCTCGTTCCAGCGGTAGCTGAAGCCCTCCCAGCGCTCGCTGTCGCCGGCCTTGATCAGCAGCCGCGTCTCCACGATCCGCCGCGACGAGGGGTCGCCCCGCACCATGTCGAGGTAGAAGCTCTTCACCAGGACCGTGTTGGGCGGGAACCGCCAGGGGCCGCCGCGGGAGAACTCGATCTGCGACAGGCCGGGAAGGGCGAGGTAGCGGACCTTGTGGGCCCCGTCCGACCACAGGGGCGAGTTGACCGAGAACGGGACCAGTCCCGGCGACGGGGTCCGGGACGGAATGTCGCTGTAGAGGCCCGTGGCGGAGATGGTGGAGGGGGGCGGCCCGGCGGCCAGGTCGACGAGGAGGCTGGTGTTGGCGGCGCGCTCCTCGTGGCCGGCCTGGGCCCGGGCCTCGGCGGTCGTCACCAGCGCCGCCGCCGTCCAGAGCAGGAGGGCCGGCGCCGACCGGGCCCGGGCGCCGCCGGCGGGTCTCCCCGCCGGCCGGCGAGTGCGTATCTTCTCCGACCGGTGACGACGATGGCGGACACGACCGGCAGGCGGGTGCTTCGGGAGGGAAGGCGGTGAGCGTCGAGGCGTCGGACCGTTCGCGCACCGACGGCAAGGGGCGCACCCGCTGGGAGCTGAACGAGCGGATCGGCGAGCGGCTCTCACGCCTGGCCGACTACCTCGTCATCGGCGGCTACGAGGAGTCGCACGCCACGGTCTACAAGCGCCTGTCGTACACCGTCAGCCGCTGGCCCGAGTCGCTGGAGAGACTGAGGCACGAGGGTCGGCTGAAGGAGCTGCCGAGCGTGGGCCCCACGATCCAGGCGCTCCTAACCGAGCTGGTCGACACCGGGACCTGCGCCAAGTGGGAGGACTGGAAGCGGCGGGTGCCCGAGTCGGTCCTTGAGTTGCGCGACATCCCCGGTCTCGGCGCGAAGATGGTCCGCACCCTCTTCCTGGAGTTGGGCATCGACGGGCTCGAGGCCCTGGAACGGCGGCTGGAGGCGGGCGGACTGGACGGGGTGAGGGGGTTGGGAGGCAAGCGTCTGACGAGCATCCGCCGGCACCTGGAGGCGCGTCGGCGGGGCGAGGTCCGGCATGCGCACGGCGCCGGGTGACGCCGTCAGGTGCGGTTGCGCAGGATGTAGTAGATGACGCCGGCGATGGCGAACAGGTAGAGGGCGTTGAATTCGAAGAAGTAGATGGCGGCGACCGCTCCGATGGCGGCCATGATCCGCTGTTCGCGAGGGTTCAACGGCACCTCCTTCGAGCGAGAAGGCGAAGGTGAAAGAGGATGGAGCTAAGTATCCGACCCCGCCGGACCGGCGGCAAATGAGAGGGTGGCGGTGAGCGACCACGGCCGGCCGGAGCGCGGCGACTACTACATGGGCATCGCCATGGCCGTGAGGGCCCGCGCCGACTGCCTCGGCAACCGCATCGGGGCCGTCCTGGTGCTGCAGGACCGCATCATCTCCACCGGGTACAACGGTACCCCCGCCAACATGACCAACTGCACCGAGGGAGGCTGCGTCCGCTGCGCCGACCGCGAGCGCTTCGTCTCGGGCCGGGCCTACGACATCTGCATCTGCGTCCACGCCGAGCAGAACGCCCTGCTCGCGGCGGCGCGCTTCGGCATCGCCACCGAGGGCGCCGTCCTCTACTCGACGATGCGCCCCTGCTTCGGGTGCACCAAGGAGCTGCTCCAGGCGCGCATCTCCTCCGTTCACTACCTGCACGACTGGGTCTATCCCGACGACGAGATGCAGGAAAGCTACCTCGACCTGCAGTCCTGGTTCCCCGACGGCGTGCACCGGGTGGAGATGGCCGACCCCGACGCGGTCTGGGCCGTCTCCCGCCGGCGGGAGGCCTCGGGGTGAACCGGCTCGCCCTCCCCCTCCTCCTGGCCCTGGTGCCAGCGGCCCCGGCGGCGGCCGTGGAAGTGCCGCTGCCGTCGCGTCCCGTCACCCTCGACGGCGACCTGCGAGAGTGGGGGGAGGCCGCCTGGATCCCGGTCGAGCCCGCCGCCGACGGGGTCGGGCTGCGGGGTGTCTTCGCCGACGCTCTCGACCACGAGGCGGTGGTCCTCGTGCAGTGGGACGCCCGCCACCTCTACGTGGCCGCGGCGGTCCACGACGACACCCTCGACGCCGGCCGGGTCCCGCCCGCCGAGCGCGAGTGGCACGGGCCCGCCGGCGAGCGTAAGGACCGCATGTTCTACTACGACCACATGAAGCTCTTCGTCCGCGAGCCCGGGGCCGACGCCGGCTACAACCTGTGGCTCGCCCCTCCCGGCGGCGGCGAGGACGGCTCCCGCCCGTACTGGTGGGGCGGCCGCCAGCGCCGGGCGCCGGCGGAACGCCCGCCGGTGGAGGTGGCCTCCCGGGTGCGGGGCCGGGCGCGCAGCTTCGAGATGGCCATCCCCTGGACCTGGCTCGGCGCCTGGCCCCAGCCCGGCGACGAGTTCGACGCCCTCTTCCTCTTCGTCGACGCCGACCAGCCGGGACGGCCGGTGGGCGGCAAGATCGGCAGCGGCCGGGACCGCTGGATCTGGTGGCAGGGGAAGCTGGTGCTGCGCGGGAGTCCGGAGGGGCTGCGCCCGCGGCCGACCCCCGAGGACAAGGTCATGGAGAGACCGGTGGCGGTCGCCGCCGAAGAAGCCCTCGACCCGCGGGTGCGGCAGGCGATCGAGCGCTCGCGGCGGGTCGAAGCGGCGGCCGACACGGCGGCAGACGATCCGGCTCCCCGGGAGGCCTCCGCGCCGCCGGCCGCCCCCCGGACGACGGTGGCGGCCGCGGCGCCCGCCCCCGCGGCCGACGCGCCGTCGACGGGCGGCGGGACCGTCACGGCCGCCGGCGGCCAGGACGGCGGGCAGCTGTCGCTGCGGGCGCGCCTGAACCGCCAGCTCCTCGCCCGCCGGGCCGCCTCCCGGGCGCCGGACTGGATTCGCCGGCTGGAGCGCAGCCCCGGGCTCTCGGAGGCCCAGGTCGACTCCTACTACACCGTCCTGCGCCGGCACCTGCAGCGCATCGTCGTCGGCAAGCTCAGCGTCCGCGTCGACATCCTCGTCGTCGACATGGCCGCCGCCGCCGGCGGCGGCCGCATCGAGGCGCGGCGGTTCCTGGTGGACCTGCTGAGGAACCTGGAAGGCCGGGAGGACGAGGAGGCCCTGGCCTGGTACGCCCGGGCCGCCGAGAGCCTCGATCTGCAGGCCGGAGCCGTGCGGGCCTTCGTGGAGGCCCTCGGCTCCCGCAGCCGCAGGATCTTCGAGGAGCGGCGGGCGTCGACCTCCGAAGAGCTGTTGCGCAAGGCCGCCGGCGAGGCCGACCTGTCCCCGCCCCAGGCGCGGCAGCTCCTGGGAGCCCTGGCGCGGATCGAAGGCGGGATCGTCGGCTGGTGAGCGCCCGGGGCGGAGAAACCGCGCACTCGAGGAGAGGCATGAAGGCATCCGATCTGTTCGTCAAGGCCCTCGAAGCGGAGGGAGTGGAGTACATCTTCGGCATCCCCGGCGAGGAGAACCTGGACCTCCTCGACTCGCTGCGCGGCTCGAGCATCCGCCTGGTGCTGACCCGGCACGAGCAGGCGGCCGGCTTCATGGCCGCCACCTACGGGCGGCTGGAGGGCCGGGCCGGGGTCTGCCTGTCCACCCTCGGGCCCGGCGCCACGAACCTGGTCACCGCCGCCGGCTACGCCCAACTCGGCGGCATGCCGATGCTGATGATCACCGGCCAGAAGCCGATCAAGACGAGCAAGCAGGGCCTCTTCCAGATCCTCGACATCGTCGAGATGATGCGGCCCCTCACCAAGTACACGCACCAGATCGTCAGCGGCGAGAACATCGCCTCCCGGGTGCGCGAGGCCTTCCGGGTGGCCGAGGAGGAGCGCCCCGGCGCCGTGCACCTGGAGCTGCCCGAGGACATTGCCGCCGAGGAGGTGCAGGAGACCCGCCTCTTCCCGAAGGACCGGGTGCGCCGTCCGGTGGCCGAGGAGAAGGCGATCTTCCAGGCGGTGGAGAAGATCGAGCGCGCCCGCCGTCCCCTGCTGCTGGTCGGCGCCGCGGCGAACCGCAAGCGCACGTCGCGCATGCTCCAGGAGTTCGTCGACAGGACCGGCATCCCCTTCTTCACCACCCAGATGGGAAAGGGCGTCATCGACGCCCGCCACCCCCTCTACATGGGCAATGCCGCCCTCTCGGAGAACGACTACCTCCACTGCGCCGTGGAGCGGGCCGACCTGATCGTCAACATCGGCCACGACGTGGTCGAGAAGCCGCCCTTCTTCATGGACCACGACGGCTTCGAGGTGGTCCACGTCAACTTCTTCTCCGCCCGGGTCGACCCGGTCTACTTCCCGCAGCTGGAGGTGGTGGGCGACATCGGCAACAGCCTGTGGCAGATCCTGCAGAAGGTGGAGCCCCAGGACCACTGGGAGTTCGACTACTTCCTGGAGGTCAGGCAGTGGGTGGCCGAGCGCGCCCGCGAAGGGGAGGACGACACCGGCTTCCCCGTCAAGCCCCAGCGCCTGGTGCGCTGCGTGCGCGAGGTCATGCCCGACACCGGCATCATCGCCCTCGACAACGGCGTCTACAAGATCTGGTTCGCCCTCAACTACGACGCCCGCGAGCCGAACACGGTGCTCCTCGACAACGCCCTGGCCACCATGGGCGCCGGCCTGCCGTCGGCCATGGCGGCGCACCTGTGCAGCCCCGGCGAGAAGGTGATGGCCATCTGCGGCGACGGCGGCTTCATGATGAACTCCCAGGAGCTGGAGACCGCCGTGCGCCTGGGCATGGACCTGGTCTGCCTGATCCTGCGCGACGACGCCTACGGCATGATCAAGTGGAAGCAGGAGCACTCCGGGTTCCCCGACTACGGCCTCGACCTCGGAAACCCCGACTTCGTGCGCTACGCCGAGGCCTACGGCGCCCGGGGCCATCGGGTCGAGCGCTCCGAGGACCTGGTCCCGACCCTCGCCTCCTGCCTGGACACCCCCGGTGTCCACCTGGTGGAGGTGCCCATGGACTACTCGGACAACCAGAAGCTCCTCGACAACGCCCTGGTCTGCCCCCTGTGATCGGAAGTCCCGCCGAAGGCCGGGTGGAGCAGATCCTCCTCTACCCCGAGCGCCGGGGGCCGGCCCGGGAGTGCGAGGAGGCGGTCGCCGTGGCCGGCGTGGGGCTGGCGGGGGATCACCGCCGCAACCCGTCCCGCGCCGTCACCCTGCTCTCCGTCGAGGCCTGGGAGGAGGCGATGGCGGCGGTGGGCGCCGACCTGCCGCCCCGGGCGAGGCGCGCCAACCTCGTGGTCCGCGGCCTCGACCTGGGTTCGCTCGTCGGCCGCAGGCTGCGCATCGGCGGGGCCGAGGTGGCCGTGCGGGGCGAGACGGTGCCCTGCGAGCGGATGGACCTGCAGCGCGCCGGCCTGCAGGAAGCGCTGAGGCCGGCCATGCGCGGCGGCGTCTTCGGCCCCGTGGAGCGCAGCGGACCCATCCGGCTCGGCGATGCGGTCTCCGTCGTGGAGTGAGGGTTTGACATTCTCCGGCAAGGGCGGCATACTAGATCGCATCGCAGCCATGACCGAAGGAGCCACCTGCATGTCCCGGGAGAAGACGACGGCGGACGGAGCATCGCGCCGCGAGACCACCACCACCCCCGGGACGACCACGCCCGTCACGGGTACCCGTGACCGACATCCGACGGTGGACCCTCCGGGATAAGCGATTCCCGACCGAAGACTTCCGAGAGAGCCCGCTGTCGAATCCGACCGGCAGCGGGCTTTTCTCATGACCCACAGGAGCAGGGAGTGAAGATCCGGATCCGCGAACAGGAGGTGCTGGAGCACGAGGGGGGCGGCCACCTCAAGGAGATCCTCCTCGAGCACGACCGCAAGCTGCTGCGGGAGTTCGTCGCCGCCCGCCGGGGGGAGGAGTGGGTCGACTTCCACACGGAGCTCGAGGCCTCCGACGAGGTCGAGCTCGTCCCCTGGGAGGCCGACGAGGCGGCGTGGGTCTACCGCCACAGCCTGTCCCACGTCATGGCCCAGGCCGTGCGGCGGCTCTTCCCCGAGGCGCGGCTGGCCATCGGACCGGCCATCGACGACGGGTTCTACTACGACTTCGACGTGCCCGAGCCCTTCAGCGCCGAGGACCTGGGCCGCATCGAGAAGGAGATGAAGCGGGTGGTCCGCCAGAACCACCGCTTCGAGCGCGAGGAGGTCAGCCGCGACGAGGCCCGGGACCGCCTCCGGGACGAGCCCTACAAGCTGGAGATCCTCGACGAGTTGGAGGACGACGAGTCCCTCACCTTCTACCGCGACGGCGACTTCGTCGACCTCTGCCGCGGCCCCCACGTGCTGAGCACGGGACAGGTCCGCCACTACAAGCTGCTCAGCGTGGCCGGCGCCTACTGGCGCGGCGACGAGGGCAACAAGATGCTGCAGCGCATCTACGGCACCGCCTTCGCCAGCCGCGAGGCCCTCGACGGCCACCTGCGCATGCTGGAGGAGGCGAAGAAGCGGGACCACCGCCGCCTGGGGCGCGAGCTGGAGCTGTTCTTCTTCGACGACGAGGTCGGCCCCGGCCTGCCCCTGTGGCAGCCGAAGGGGACGGTCCTGATCGAGGAGCTGGAACGGCTGGCGAAGGAGACCGAGCGCGAGGCCGGGTACCTGCAGGTGCGCACCCCCCACATCTGCAAGGACTCGATGTTCGTGCGCAGCGGCCACCTGCCCTACTACGCCGAGTCGATGTTCCCGCCCATGGAGATGGAGGGGGTGAAGTACTACCTCAAGCCGATGAACTGCCCCCACCACCACAAGGTGTTCGCCTCGGCGCCGCGCAGCTACCGCGACCTGCCCCTGCGCCTGGCCGAGTACGGGACCTGCTACCGCTACGAGCAGTCGGGGGAGCTCTTCGGGCTGATGCGGGTGCGCTCGATGCAGATGAACGACGCCCACATCTACTGCACCCTCGACCAGTTCGAGGAGGAGTTCCTCGCCGTCTGCCGCATGTACCTCGGCTACTTCGAGCTCTTCGGCATCGACAAGTACGTCATGCGCCTCAGCACCCACGACCCGGCGGATCTCGGGAAGAAGTACGTCGACGAGCCGCAGCTGTGGCTGGAGACCGAGGAGAGGGTGCGCCGCGCCCTGGCCAACGGCGGCATCAACCACGTCGAGGTGGCGGGGGAGGCGGCCTTCTACGGCCCCAAGATCGACGTCGAGGTCTGGAGCGCCATCGGCCGCGAGTTCTCGATCGCCACCAACCAGGTCGACTTCGCGGTGCCGGCCCGCTACGGCCTCGCCTACACCAGCGCCGAGGGCGCGGAGGAGACGCCGATCTGCATCCACCGGGCGCCGCTGGGTACCCACGAGCGCACCATCGGCTTCCTGATCGAGCACTACGCCGGCGCCTTCCCCACGTGGCTGGCGCCGGTGCAGGCGGTGACGCTGCCCATCGCCGAGCGCCACGGGGAGTACGCCGAGACGGTCCGTCAGGCCCTGGCCGCCGCGGGTGTCCGTGTCGAGCTGCAGGCCGATCAGAGCCTGAACTACCGCATCCGGGCGGCGCAGAAGCAGAAGGTCCCGTACATGCTGGTCCTCGGCGACCGCGAGGTCGAGGACGGCAAGGCGGCCGTGCGTCTGCGCAGCGGCGAGAACCTCGATCCCATGGCGGTGGACGAGGCGGTGGCCCTCATCGCTGGCCGCATCGCCTCGCGGGCCCCGGAATAGCCGTGTGGAAGGGGCTGCACCGCCAGGCCCGGATCCTGTGGCGTTTCCGCTTTCACCTGCTCTGTGCCGCCGCCGCCCTGCTGTTGTGGGATACCTTCTGGATCAAGCCCTTCCGGGTCTTCGTGGTCATGGTCCACGAGATGTGCCACGCCGTCGCCGCCCTGGTCACGGGGGGAGAGGTCCTGGAGATGCGCACCGCCTGGGCCGAGCACGGCTACACCCTGTCCCGGGGCGGCTGGCCGGTGGTCATCGTGTCGGCCGGGTACCTGGGCTCGGCCCTGCTCGGCGCGGCGCTGATCTGGTCGGGGGTGCTGCCGCAACTGCAGCGGCTGGCCCTGCTCCTGATCGGGGCCGCGACCCTGGGCATGACCCTGGCCTTCACCCCCGCGGGCGGGATCGACTTCGCCTTCGGCATCGCCGGGGGCCTGGCGCTGATCTGCACGGCCATGTACTCGGCGCGGTCCGGGTCGGCCGGGGCGGTGTGGCTGGGGGTGATGCTCTGCCTCTACAGCCTCCACGACTTCCGCACCGACCTGTGGCTCTTCGCCGAGCGCACCGACGCCGGCATCCTGGCGGCGCACCTCGGCCTGCCGTGGCTGGCCTATCCCATCGCCGCCGCCTGGGTGTGGCTGTCCTTGTGGGGGATGTACCGGGCCATGGGGTCGCTGGTGAAGCACGAGGCCTCCCAAACCTGAAGGAGATCCGATAAGCCATGCGCATGAGCCGTCTCTTCAGCCAGACCCTGCGGGAGGCCCCGGCCGACGCCCAGGTGGCCAGCCACGTCCTGCTGCTGCGGGCCGGGTACGTCCGCCAACTCGCCAGCGGCATCTTCAGCTACCTGCCCCTGGCGCACAGGGCCCTGTCCAGGATCGAGCAGATCATCCGCGAGGAGATGGATGCCATCGGCGGCCAGGAGATCAAGATGCCCGTGGTCCACGCCGCCGACGTGTGGAAGGCCTCCGGCCGCTACGAGGAGTACGACGAGTCCCTCACCCGCTTCCACGACCGCCACGGCCGCGACATGGTCCTGGCCACCACCCACGAGGAGATCGTCGCCGACCTGGCCAGCCGCGAGATCCGCTCGTACCGGCAGCTGCCCGCCATGGTCTACCACTTCCAGACCAAGTGGCGCGACGAGGCGCGGCCCACCTCCGGACTGCTGCGGGTGCGCGAGTTCACCATGAAGGACTCGTACTCCCTCGACGCCTCGCAGGAGGGGCTGGAGGCCCAGTACCGGGCCCACTACCAGGCCTACTTCAACATCTTCCGCCGCTGCGGCCTGCCGGTACGGGCGGTGCGCTCCGACGTGGGCATGATGGGCGGCTCCGCGGCCCACGAGTTCATGTACCTCAAGGAGGTGGGGGAGAACACCCTGGCCCTGTGCGGCGCCTGCGGGTACGCGGCCAACACCGAGGTCGCCGCTTTCGCCAAGGCGGCGGCCGCCGAGGAGGAGCCCCTGCCCCTGGAGAAGGTGGCCACCCCCGGAGCGGCGACCATCGCCGAGCTGGCCGCCTTCCTCGACATCCCCGCGAGCCGCACGGCGAAGGCGGTCTTCCTGGTGGGCCGCTTCAAGGCCGCCGAGGACGGCCGGGAGTCCGGGGAGCGCCTCGTCCTGGCGGTGATCCGCGGCGACCTCGAGGTCAACGAGATCAAGCTCGCCAACGCCGCCGGCGCCCTGTCGCTGAGACCGGCCCACGACGAGGAGATCGCCGCCGCCGGGGCGGTGGCCGGCTACGCCTCGCCCTTGGGGCTGTCGGAGGACACCCTGGTGGTGGCCGACGACTCCGTGGTCTCGTCGCCGAACCTGGTCTCCGGCGCCAACGAGGCCGGGTACCACGTGCGCAACGTCAACCACGGCCGCGACTGGCAGGCCGCCGTCGTCGACGACATCGCCCTCGCCGAGGCGGGCCACGCCTGCGCCGACTGCGGCGCCGCCCTGGGCATCGTCCGCGGCGTCGAGGTGGGCAACATCTTCCAGCTCGGCACCCGCTACACCGACGCCCTGGGCGCCTCCTTCCTCGACGAGCAGGGCCGGGAGCGGCCCGTCATCATGGGTTCCTACGGCATCGGCGTGGGCCGGCTCCTCGCCTGCGCCGTCGAGGAGCACCACGACGACAACGGCCTCTCCCTGCCGGTGACCGTCGCTCCGTACCAGGTGCACCTCGTCTCCCTGGCCAAGAGCGAGGGGCCGGCCCGGTCCGCCGCCGAGGCCCTCTACGATGAGCTGACCGCGGCCGGCGTCGAGGTCCTCTACGACGACCGCCCCGAGAACCCCGGCGTCAAGTTCAACGACGCCGACCTCATCGGCTGTCCGGTGCGGGTCACCGTCGGCGACCGCGGGTTGAAGAAGGGGACTCTCGAGGTCAAGCTGCGCGGCGCCGCCGGCCGGGGCGAGGAGGTGCCCGTGGCCGAGACCTCCGCCCGCGTCCAGGAAGAGCTGGCGGCGCTGCGGCGGCGGATCGAGGAGAGCGTCGGCCCGGTGGAGTACGCCGACTGACGCCCGCGGGCTAATTCCGCTCCGCCTCCGGAACCTCGCTGCGCTGGGCGGGCTCGTAGCCGATCGCCCGCCGGCCGTGGTCGACGTCGTAGAGCGGCCAGTCGCTGTCCGACACCCCGAAGACGATCTCGTACGTCGACCCCGTGTGGGTGATGGCCGCCTCGAAGACGCGCACCGCGTCCTCGTGCCCCAGCTGGTGGGGGTGGGCAGGCTGGTCCCGCTCGAGGCTGAAGTTGCCGATGCGCACGCCGACGAAACGGGTGCCGTGGCGCCAGGCCCAGGTGTGGCCCAGGCCCTCTCCGAAGATCTTGCTGATCGTGTAGAAGGTCTCCGGCCGCGGGAACAGGTCGACGGTGCGCCGCAGGTTCCGCGGGTAGGGGGAGAGGATGCCGGCGCGGCTGGCGTAGGCGACGCGGGGCACCCGGTTGCGCCTCACCGCCTCCATGATGTGCCAGGTGCCGACGAAGTTGGAGGACCACACCTCTTCCCAGGGAGAGCCGCCGCTCGGGGTTCCCCCCAGGTGGACGACGGCGTCCACGTCCCGGGTGGCCCGCAGGCAGGCCTCGAAGTCGCCGAGGGGGGCGGTCACCGTGTCGGTGAGCTCCGGCATCTCCACCCGGTCCATGCCGCGGACCTCGTAGCGGCCCCGCAGGCCGCGGGCCAGGACGCGCCCCACCTGCCCCGCGGCCCCGGTGATCAGCACCCGGCGGGGCGGCTGGTCCGACAGGGGCTCGGCCGGACCGTCGTCGCCGCGGAAGGTGCGTTCCGCCTCCGGCAAGCGGGAGATGTCCCGCGGCTCGTAGCCGATCGCCCGCCGGCCGTGGTCGAGGTCGTAGAGGGGCCAGTCGCTGGCGGAGACGCCGAAGACGATCTCGAAGCCCGCCACGGGATGGGCGGCGGCCTGCTCGAAGAGGCGGACGCAGTCGCCGTGGCTGAGCTGGTGAGGGTGCCCGGGCCGGTCGCGGTCGACGCTGAAGTTGCCGATGCGGACGCAGACGCACTCCATGTCGAAGCGCGAGGCGTACATGGAGGCCAGCATCTCGCCGAAGAGCTTGCTGTTGTCGTAGAGGCCGAGGGGGCGCGGCATCATCTCCACCCGGCGCTGAACGCCGTCCGGGTAGAGCCACAGCAGGCCGGCGCGGCTGGCGAAGACGACGCGCCGGACCTCTGCCTCCCGGGCCGCCTCGAAGACGTGGTAGCAGCCGATGTAGTTGTTGTTGGCGATCTCCGGCCAGGGCCGCTCGCCGGCGTTGCCCCCGAGGTGGATGACCGCGTCGACGCCGTCCACGGCGCGGCGGACGTGGTCGAAGTCGCCCAAGTCACCCTGGAGGAACTCGCCGCCGCCCTCGGCGGGAGGCCGGCGGTCGAAGGCGCGCACCCGGTGGCCCCGGGCTCGCAGACCGCCCACGACACAGGTGCCGACGCGGCCGGAGGCGCCGGTGACGAGCAGGTGCATCAGGGCTGTTGCGCCGGCGGGTTTCCGACCGGTGCGTCGGAACCTGCTCCGGCCTCGTCGTGCGGGTCGCCCCTGGAGGAGAGCAGCCACAGACCCGCCAGCAGGGCCGCGCACAGGACGAGCAGCGCCCAGCCCTGGGCCGCGAACGCCGACTGGTCCAGCAGACCGAGGCCGCGGTCGACGGCGGTGAACAGGAAGCCGGCGAGGGCGTAGGCGGCGGCATTGCCGCGGAAGAGCCAGTACACGGCGGCGGCGAGCACCGCGGCGGTCAGGACGAACCAGCCCAGGTCGTAGAGGAACTCCGCCGGCCGGTGGGCCTCGGCGCCGGCCATGGCCGCCCCCAGGGCGAGGACGACGAGGACCACCAGCGGCGGGCGGCGGAGGACGCGGACGGTGTAGTACACGAGGACGCCGGCGGCCAGGGGCAGGACCAGCCCTCTCCCCACGGCGTCCAGGAGACCGCCCAGGGCGGGGGCCCACGAGCCCACGGCCGGGATCTCGGGGACCGGTGAAGGGGCCCCGGCGGGGAACGCGGCGGCGAGGATCCCCGAGAGCCGGTCCAGGGCCAGTCCCCCGGCGACGGCGAGGACGGAGAGGGGCACGGCGTCGCGCAGCTGCGGGCGCAGGCCGTGCCGGCTCATGCGGTCCCCGGCCGCCGGGTAGAGGGCGCCGCAGAGGCCGGCGCCCAGGGACACGAGGAGCCCCAGGAAGACGGCGGCCAGGAGGAAGCCCGCCAGGCCGGTGATCAGGTAGAGGGTCAGGGGCATCTCGGTCCGGTACAAGGCGTAGAACGCGGGCAGCTCGTTGGCCTGGCCCAGGGCGAGGACCGAGGCCGCGAAGAGGCCGAGCCGGAGGGGCCGCCTCCAGGCCAGCGTTCCCGAGCGGATGTGCCCCACGAGCAGCACGAGCAGGTGCACCGAGACGGCGATGGCCACCCCCACCGGCGTCCACTCCAGGATCGTGCGCCACCAGGAGCCCTCGCGGCGCTCCCGCAGCCAGTCCTCGGGCAGCTTGATGAACCGGTCCAGGTCGGCGGCCTCGCCGCCGGCCACGTGCACCCGGCAGCGGAACCGGGCCTCGTCGAGGTTGCGCCGGTCGCCCTCCTTCGCCTCCCACACGAACCAGTGGTCGCGGCGCCCGGGCAGGTCCTCGGCGGAGGCCTCCTTGAGCACGAAGGCGGCAGGGTCGAGCCGGAAGGCGCGCAGGTGGTCCAGGGCCACGGCCTTCGCCTCCTCCTCGGACAGACTGTCCCCCGGCGCCTCCTCGGCGAGCTGGTGGCGGATGCCGTAGACCTCGCCGTCCTCCGGGCGCAGACGGACCTCCCACTCCTCCTTCTCCCCGGGCCGGAAGAGCCGCAGCCGCCACAGGGCCGGCGCCAGATCGTCCTCGTAGAGCGCCGTCGCGGCCTCCGGGCCGGCGCGCTCGTCGCGGTACTCCACGGCGGACCCGTTCCAGGGGGTCGACTGGGTCACCACCGTGCGCCAGGAGTCGGCGTCGACTCCCAGGGCGGCCAGGTGCCGGCGGCCCTCCTCGAGGGCCTCCCCCGAGGTCAGGCGGTAGTCGACCTCCGGGGCCAGGTCCGGCTTTTCGACAGCGAAGACCGCCAGCGCCGCCAGCACCGCCGCGGCGGCCACTGCGAGGCGCCTCCGGTTCAGAGGACGGTAGTCGGCGGCCTCGGAGGGGTCTGCTCCCCGGGGGCCGGTTCCGCCGGCTGAGCCGGGGCCGCGGACTCGAGGGGTGGAGTGTCCTCCCGGTTGAGCAGCGGTCCGGGATCGACGAAGGACCCCCGCCGCAGGTAGAGGACCACCGCCGCCCCGAGGGGCAGCAGCAGGAGCCCCACCGACAGGGTGGCCGAGAGCACGAAGTAGGGGTCGCTGGAGCGCAGCAGGATCAGGGCCGTGTAGAAGGCGTCGATCATGTAGTGCCAGACCAGGACCGGCAGCAGGCCCCAGCGCACGAAGACGTAGCCCACCACCACCCCGGCGAGGCCGACCTCGAGGCCGCGGATCCAGAAGGGCTGCTGCGGATAGCCGGCGTGGGCGAACCCCCAGATGACGGCGGAGATCAGCACCGCCGCCCAGCGATGGCGGAGGATCCGGTGCAGGAAGGGGATGGAGAAGGCCCGGGAGGTGAACTCCTCGGAGACGGCGGGCAGGAAGCCGATGAGGAGCACCACCACCCAGGGGATGTAGGTGTTCACCATCTCGCTGTAGGGGATGTCGGCCGGGCTCCAGGCCCCGAAGCGTCCGGCCACCACGTAGAACACGCTCTGGTAGGCGACGAAGAGGGCCGTCATGGCCAGCCCGATGACGCTGCCCGTGAGGAAGCGCTTCGTGCGGATGCCCTCGGGCAGGAACTGCTTCGACTGGCGGATGTGGCCGCCGTACCAGCGGCGGTACTCCGGCTCGCCTCCGGCGACGATGAAGGCGATGGCCAGGCCGATGGCCAGGGCGATCGCCGCGGCCTGCAGCACGCCCTGGGCCAGGAAGCTGCCGAAGGTGCCGGTGGTGTCGAAGTTGTAGACCGCCACCGGCAGGGCGTTGATCTCGGCCAGGAAGCTGAGGACGAAGGCGATGCCCCCGAGGACGAGGGCGAAGCGCCAGCGCACGTCCTGGTAGCGGATGCTCGACACGAGGCGGACCAGCAGGGCCAACCAGGTGGCGAACAGGAAGAGGGCGGCCACCAGGCCGGTGGTCTCGTTGCGGGAACGCAGCTCCTGGTAGTCCCGGGTCCAGGCCTCCGGAACCTTGAGGAACTCGGTGAAGCTGCCCACCTCGCCGCCCTGCACGCCGACGTGGTACCGGTAGCTGGAGCCGGAGACCTCGAAGCCGGCCAGCTTCCAGGTGAAGGCGTGGTCGACCCGGTTGGGCCGTTCGATGGTCGTCGCCTCGACGAACTCCAGCCGGCCCGGGTCGAGGTCCATCGCCTCCGACAGGAACCCCCGCGCCAGTTCCCGGGCCTCGGGCTGGGACAGGCTGTCGCCGGCGGCCTCCTCCTCGATCCGGTGCCGGAAGCCGACCAGCTCTCCCGTGGTCGTGTGCTCGACCCGGAACTCCTCCTTCTGCCGCTCCCGGAACCAGCGGTTGCTCCACCGCCACAGGCGCACCGGATCGCCGATGACGGCGCTGGCCCCCTCGAGGCCGAGCTCGCGCTCGAGGAAGGTCTTGGCGCCGTCGTCGTAGCGGAACAGGGCCGCCTGCCGGTAGCCGTCGAGGTCGAACCCCCGGTCCTGGAGGAAGGAGGCGGCCTGCTCCCGGGCCTCGCCGCGGGTCAGATCGAAGTCGATCGTCGCCTCGGGGAAGGCGTCGTAGAAGAAGCGCGCCCCCACCGCCAGGCCGATGACGGTCAGGACGGCGCATCCCAGGAGGAGGCGGAAGTCGTTGCGGTCGAGATGGCGTTCCATGTGGGCGGTTATATTCGGCGCGCCCCGGCGGAGGGTCAACGGGAGGCCGGGCCCTCCGACGTTGACAATGTTCCGGGGGCGTCCGCTGATTCCCCCTGAATCCTCAGCCGGGAGAGCCGTCCTGAACCGAGTCCGCCCGATCCTCGTCCTCGTCCTGCTCGCCTGGTTCCCGTCGGCGCCGACAGCGGCCGGGCCCTTCGAGGTCGGCGTCGTGCCCTCCGACGACGCGGCCCTCGCCGCGCCCGCGGCGCGCAGCGATTCCCTCACCGCCGACCAGGTCCTGCAGATGGTGCGCCGCGCCGTCGACCTCGTGGGCGGCATGGGGGCCTTCGTGCCCGACACCGCCCGATGGGTGGCGATCAAGCCGAACGTCACGATCCCCGAGCCCTCCGGCTCCGGCATCGTCACCGACGCCCGCGTGGTGCGCGCCGTGGCGATCCTGGTACACGAAGCGGCTCCCGGTGCGCGCATCTCCATCGCCGAGGGCGCCGGCGGCTGGATCAGCCCGTCGCTGAAGGACAGCACCGACCAGGAGTACAGGCTGGCGGACGGCTTCGAGATCGCCGGCCACCGGGCCACCGTGCACGAGCTGCGGCAGCGGGGCGTCGACATCGACTGCGTCGACCTGAACTTCGACCGCCCCGTCCGCCTGGAGCCCCGCGGCGGGGGCCTGGCCGACTCGGACTACGACATCGCCGCCACCATCGTCGAAGCCGACGCCTGGATCAACTGCCCCGTGGCCAAGACCCACGGCGCCAAGATCACGGCGTCGATGAAGAACCACCTCGGCATCCTTCCCGGGCACATCTACGGCTGGAACAAGGGCGGCGGCACCGACCGCCGGCCCGCCGGCATCCCCCACGCCCCGCGCGTGCAGGACGAGTGCTGGGTCGATCTGTGGGGCCTGACCGAGGTCGACCTGAACGTGGTCGACATGATCGCCGGCAGCGAGGGCGGCGCCTTCGGCGGCACGCCCCGGCGCGCCAACACGATCGTCGCCGGCGCCGACCCGGTGGCCACCGACCTCGTGGTCGCCCGGCTCATGGGCTTCAACCCGGACGACTTCGAGTTCGCCGACCTGGCCTGGCAGCAGGGCCGGGGGCCGGGCGTGTACGAGAACATCCGCGTCCTCGGAGGCGACGTGGAGTCCCTGGCCATGCGCTACGTCAAGGCGGGCGTCGACTACGGCGGCGGCGACTGGACCGAGCAGGCCAACTACGGCATGGGCCCCCGGCGCTGGACGCTCCTGGGGCCGGTGGAGCGCGACCACCGGTTCACCCCGGAGGAGGTGGCCGCGCTGCGCCCGGAGCCGGGCCGCGGCGGCTGGTCCGAGGTGACCTGGTTCGGCCACGACAAGATCGACCTCGACACCCACTTCGACGATCCCGTCCACTGCGCCGTGTACGCCTACACCACCTTCACCATGGCGCGGTCCGACTCGGTGCGGTTCTGGCTCGGCTCGGACGAGGACCTCTCCGTCTGGATCGACGGCGAACCGCTCTACGAGTTCGAGGGCCGCCGCCGCCACATGCTGGGGCAGGTGCAACGGCCGGGCTACCTGGAGGCCGGGGAGCACAGGCTCCTCGTGCGCGCCTCCCAGAGGCGGGGGCGGTTCGACTTTTCCTTCAACGTCTGCGAGCCGATCGACGATCCGCTCTTCGCCGGCAACCGCTACCCGGGCGTGCGCTACAGCGTCACCGGGGCGGATCCCCTGTCGCCGTCGGCGCGAGTCCGCTCCGAGGACATCTACGACGGCTGGTTAAGCGAGGAGAGGGTGGGCGATCTCGGCCGGGGGGAGCCCCTCGAGGCGGCCCTGGCCGCCCCCGACTCGATCCTCCTGGGGCGGCTTCCCCGGACCACCAACGAGAGCCTGCTCGGCGCCGCGGCGGACGCGGCGGGGCTGCGGCGGGCCGACCTCGACAGCGTCGCGCTGGCGGCGCTGAGCCGGGCCCCGTTCTGGTCGGGCGGGTACTCGGGCCCCTACTCCCCGCTCGGGTGGCCGAGGTACGGTCCCGAGCCCCCGCGCCTGCTCGAGTGGCTCGGCCTGGGATACAGCGTCTCCAGCGGCTTCAGGGCGCGGGAGAGCCTCAAGGAGATCAAGGGCTGGCTCTCCTGGGGCGTGCCGGTGGTGGTCGGATACGGCTGGCGGTGGACGGTGGCCGCCGGCTACCGCGAGACGGCGGAGGGCATCGAGCTCTACGAGCTTGGGCCGGAGGACGAGGGATGGGGCCTCGTCGAGGACCAGTGGTGGGCCCGGTTCCCCGACCGCCTGTGGCGCAACTGTCCCTTCCTGGTGGTGGAGAGGAGGGCCGAACCCCTCTCCGAGCGCGCCCTCGTGGACAGCGTCGCCGCCCTGGCCCTGGAGATGGGTCTGGCCGTCTGGACCGAGGACCAGCCCGAGCCGTGGGGCGCCCACCGGCGGCCGGCCGGCCTCCACGCCTGGGACAGCTGGGTCCGGGACTGGGAGCGGCTCCCGTGGACGGAGGAGTGGCT
This sequence comes from Candidatus Latescibacterota bacterium, assembly GCA_964291625.2. GTDB lineage: Bacteria > Latescibacterota > UBA2968 > UBA8231 > UBA8231 > UBA8231. Next base: position 4,551,299 of record OZ220089.1, read on the forward strand.
CGCCGGCTCCCGCGAGGTCCGGGCCTGGCTCGCGGACGTGGGTCTGGATGAGCTGCCGGAGCTGATCGAGGCTCGCAGGATGGCGGCGGGGTTCCTCCTCGCCGCCGCCGGCCGCGAAGACCCCGGGCGTCGGCGCGAGCTGCTCCAGGCGGCGGGGACGGCGTACCAGGGGGTGGCGGACGAGCTGGACGAGGAGACCGGCGGGCTGCAGCGGGACCTCGGCGTCTTCGAGGGGGAAGCGGACAGCGCGAAGATCGAGCCGGAGAAGGCCAGGGCGCGCGTGCGGGCGGCCCGGCGCCTGGAGAGGCAGGCGCTGCAGGCCCTCTCCGACCTGCTCGACCGCGGTCCGATCCCGCCGCCGGCCGAGGATCCCCTGGGGGAGAAGGACCGCGGCGTGCGGCTCTTCACCTGGCGCTCGGGCTACGCCGGGGGGGTCTACGAGATCCACTACGACAATGCCGAAGGCCTGAGATACACCTGGCTGACCGGCCGCGAGGCGGAAGAGGTGACCACCGAGGTCCACGGCCCCGTGCCCGAGGACGGGGGTTGGCTCTTCGCCCTGGAGACGGAGGGGGAGGGCTGGTACGAGATCCGCCAGAGCCCCTCCGCCGACAACGGCTGGACCGCGGTCGTGCGCACCACCGACTTCCGCTGGCGCCGGCTCACCCACGAGGTCGAGGTCACCCTCTGGGCGGTCCCGGCCGCACCTTCGGAAGAGGAGGATTCCCGATCATGACACCCCTCGACTACGGACGCTCCTTCGTCATCGGCCGGGCCCCCGCCAACGAGGTCCGCTTCTGGGTGGAGTCGCGCACCCGCTGGATCGACGAGCGCGCCGGGACCCACGAGGACTACGTGCAGTGCGGCTCCTGCAAGAGCGAGGACACCTTCGCCGAGAAGGACCTCTTCCTGCGGGACAACTACGACTTCCTGCCCGTCTTCGGACCGCGGTGGGGGATCGTCTTCCGGCGCAAGTCCGTCCGCCACGACGGCTACCGCGAGGTCCGCGAGGCCGTGGGCTGGTGGGACGGACAGAGCTACCGGCTGGTGGAGGGCCCGGCCCGGGAGCTGACGAGCCAGGAGGAGATCCTGGAGGCGACCTACGCCCACCTGCCGCTGGTCTCGCAGACGGAGATCGCCGACCCCGGCACCGGCCTGCGGGCCGTCATCGAGGCGCCGGTGAAGACGATCAACACCCGCCGGGGGCCGGGGATCTACCAGGTCGACACCGGTCCCGTGGTCCTTCCCGACCTGTCCCGCCGCCCCGAGCGCAGCGTCGACGCCCTGCGGCTGGCCTTCGTCGCCTTCAACGTCCCGGGCTTCGCCGACTTCGTGGTCGAGGTTCCCACCCCCACCGGCGAGTCGCCCGAGGCGGCCGAGGTCTTCCACTACTCGGAGCGCATCACCCTGCCGGCGGAGAACCGCCTCTACGCCATCGAGGTCTGACGATGGAGCTCTACGCCGGCACCAGCGGCTACAGCTACAAGGAGTGGAAGGGGCCCTTCTACCCCGAGAAGCTCCCCGACAAGGAGATGCTCTCCTACTACGGGGAGCGCTTCCGGACGGTGGAGATCAACAACTCCTTCTACCGCGTCCCCAGGCCCGAGGTCGTCCGCGGCTGGGCGGAGCGCGTGCCCGGGGAGTTCCGCTTCGCCATGAAGGCGACGCGGCGGATCACCCACTTCAAGCGGCTCAAAAACGTGGGGGAAGAGACGGCCTGGTTCGCCGGCGTCGCCGGCGAGCTGGGCGAGCGCCTTGGGGCGGTCCTCTTCCAGTTCCCGCCGACCTTCGAGAAGGACCTGGAGCGCCTGCGGACCTTCGTCGACCTGCTGCCGGACCGCCTGCCGGCGGCCATGGAGTTCCGCCACGACAGCTGGTTCGACGACGACGTGCGCGACTGCCTGCGCGCCGCCAACCGGGCCCTCTGCTTCGCCCACGAGGACGACGACACCGCGGCCGACGTGGAGCGCCGCTTTGCCGGCACCGCCGACTGGGGCTACCTGCGGCTGCGGGGCAGCGACTACTCCGACGAGGAGATGACCGCCTGGGCGTCGAGGGTTCTGGAGCAGGGCTGGGACCGCGCCTTCGTGTTCTTCAAGCACGAGGACGAGGGCCTGGGCCCGAAGCTGGCGCAGCGCTTCGTCGAGGCCGCCGGCCGGCTGTCGCCCTCGGCCTAGTCGCGGGGCCTCTTCGGCGGCGCCGCCGACACCCCCTCCATCCCGCCGCTGACGCGCACCACCTCGCCGGTCATCCAGGCGCTCTCCGGACCGCACAGGAAGGCCACCGTGCTGGCGATCTCCTCCGGCTCCCCCCAGCGGCCGAGGGGGATCGCCTTGCGCACCCGCTCGATCATCTCCTCCTCGCTGATCCCGAGGGAGGCCGACCGCTGCGCCATGTTGCGCCGGTTGAACTCGGTGTAGACCGGCCCCGGGGCCACGGCGTTGACCCGGACCCCGTAGGCGGCCAGCTCCTGCGCCAGGGTGCGGGTCAGGGAGATGACGCCGGCCTTGGCCACGTTGTAGGCGGCCACCAGGGCCGCCGGGTTCTGGCCGTTGATGGAGGCGAAGTTGACGATGGCGCCGGACTCCTGGCGCTCCATGACCGCCGCCGCCGCCCGGCAGCAGTAGAACGTGCCGGTAAGGGTTGCGGCCAGGACCCGGTCCCATTCGTCGTCGGGCAGCTGGGAGACGGGCAGCACCCGCTGGCCCACGCCGGCGGAGTTGACCAGGATGTCGAGGCGCTCCAGAGACCCGAGGGCCTCTCCGACGGCGGCGCTGTCGGTCACGTCGAGGGCGCAGGCCTCGGCCGCCAGGCCCTCGGCCGCGAGGCGGCGGGCGTGATCGGCGGTGGCCTCCGCCTGCAGGTCGGCGAGCACCACGCGGGCGCCCCGGCGGGCCAGCTCCCCGGCGGTGGCCAGTCCGAGGCCCTGGGCGGCGCCCGTGACCAGGGCGGTCTGCCCCTCAAGCTGGCTCACAGTTCCTCCAGGCGGATCTCGGCGCCGTCCTGCCGGGCGCTGGCCACGGCGCCGAAGACCATGGCCATCGACTTGAGGTTGTCCTCGGCGCTGCACTCGGGCTCGCGGTCCTCCCTCAGGGCGCTGACGAACTCGTGCAGCACGGGATGGCGCCTTTCCGGACCCGGCGGGTCGAGGCTCAACTGCTCCCGCACCCGCGGGTCGGCCCTGTGGGCGTGGGTGTGGAAGAGCCGGGAGCCCTCCCAGGTCAGGGTCCCCGCCGGACCCTCGAAGCGCCACTCGCCGTTGTGGCCGCCGGGGGCGTGGCCGACGGTGCAGCCGACGCCGCGGTGGGTGGCCACGACGCCGTCCTCGAAGCGGAACAGGATCAGCTGGCAGGCGTCGCCCCGGTGCCATCCCCAGGGCAGGTTCCAGGTGACGGCGCGCACGCTCAGCGGCTCCCGGCCGAGGGTGTAGCGCATCATGTCGAAGTGGTGGATGCCCATGTCGGTGAGGAACATGTAGGGCTCGGTCACGTAGTGGCTGCCCGGGTTGTCGGCCCAGCTCACGTAGAGGGAGACGTCGAGCTGGGCGCAGTCGCCGATGAGCCCCTCGTCGAGGAGCCGGCGCGTCGTCCGCGGCTGCGGGTTGAAGCGGTAGTTCTGGGTGATCATGTGGCGCCGGCCGGATCGGCGGCCGGCGTCGACGATGCGGCGGGCGGCGGCGAAGTCGCCGCTGAGCGGCTTCTCTCCCAGCAGGTGCAGGCCCGCCTCGAAGGCGGCGAGGGCGATCTCCTCGTGAACGGCGGGAGGGGTCACGTCGAGGACGAAATCGGCTTCCACGGCGCCGGCGGCGGCGGCCAGGTCCTCGAAGAGGAGGTCCGCGGGCACGGCGAGCTCGGCGAGGGCCCGTTCCCGGTTGGCCGGGGCGGGCTCGACCACGGCGGCCAGATCGACGCCGTCGTATTCGCGGCAGGCCTCGAGCCAGTGGCGCCCGCGTCCGCCGAGTCCGCAGAGAATGGCCTTCAAGGCTGGCATGGGCTCCTCAAAGGTGATTGGTTGAAGGGCCCGGTATCATACGAAAACGAAGCGATCGGAGTCCCTCGAATGGCGACAGTCAACGACAACATCGCGCGGATCCTGAAGGCCGAGGGGGTGGAGTGGGTCTCCGCCTTCCCCCAGCAGACCCTGATCGACGCGGTCACCCTCGCCGGGATCCGCCCCATCATCACGCGCACCGAGCGCACCGGCGTCAACATGGCCGACGGCTTCAGCCGGGTGCGCAACCGCGAGGCCTTCGGCGTCTTCACCATGCAGCAGGGCCCGGGGGCCGAGAACGCCTACCCGGGGTCGGCCCAGGCCTTCGCCGACTCGATCCCGCTGCTGCTGCTGCCCGGGGGGCCGCCCACCGACCGCACCCAGGCCCATCCGAACTTCGAGGCCGCTCCCGGTTACCGGCGGGTCACCAAGTGGGCGGCCAACATCAACCTGCCGGGGCGCGTCCCGGAGCTGATGCGCGTCGCCTTCTCGCAGATGCGCCACGGCCGGCCGGGGCCGGTGCTGGTGGAGATCCCCGCCGACCTGGGCGGCGAAGAGGCCCCGGGCTTCGAGTACGAGCCGCCGCGGGAGCGCCGGTCGAAGGGGGACGAGGACGACGTGCGCGATCTCGTGGGCGCCCTGCTGCGGGCCGAGCGCCCGGTGATCCTCGCCGGCCACGGGACCCTGTGGGCCCGGGCCTGGGACGAGCTGGCCGCCTTCGCCGAGCTGGCGGCTGTGCCGGTGATGACGACCATGGCCGCCAAGAGCGTCTTCCCCGAGGACCACGAGTTGGCCCTGGGCACGGGCGGCCACTCGGGGACCCTCATGGCGGCGCGCTTCCTGGAAAGGGCGGACTTCGTCCTCGCCATCGGCTCCAGCCTGACGAAGTCGACCTTCGCCTTTCCCCTGCCCGAGGAGGCGGTGATCGCCCAGGTGACCAACGATCCGGTGGACCTCAACCGGGACCACGCGGTCGACCACGGGGCCCTCGGCGACGCCCGCCTGGTCCTCGATCAGCTGGCCGAGGAGGTCCGCCGCCAGGCCGGGGAGGAGGGCCGCGACCACCGTCCGGTGGCCTCGGCGGTGGCCGAGGTCCGCCGGGAGTTCGAGGACCAGTGGCGGCCCCTGCTGCACTCCGACGAGGTCCCGATCAACCCCTACCGGGTGTTCACCGAGATGGCCGCCGCCGTGCCGCCGGCAGAGGCGATCGTCACTCACGACTCCGGGTATCCGCGCGACCAGCTGCTGCCCATGTGGCGGACGGTGACCCCGAGGGGTTATCTCGGCTGGGGCAAGTCGACGCAGCTCGGGTACGGCTTCGGGCTGGCCCTGGGCGCCAAGTTGGGGGCGCCGGAGAAGACCGTGATCAACGTCATGGGCGACGCCGCCTTCGGCATGGCCGGCATGGACGTGGAGACGGCGGTCCGCGCCGAGATCCCCATCCTGACGGTGGTCCTCAACAACGGCGTCATGACCCACTACGACAAGAACCTGCCCGAGGCCAGCCGGGTCCACGGGGTCGACCGCCTCGGAGGCTGCTACTCGGGTGTGGCGAGGGAGCTGGGGGCCCACGCCGAGCGGGTCGACCAGCCCGGCGAGGTCCGCGCCGCCATCGAGCGCGCCGTGGCCGCCAACCGCGAGGGCCGGCCCGCCGTCGTCGAGGTGATGACCAAGGCCGAGGAGAGGGTGGCCAGGCACTTCTGATGCCGAAGCCGCCCGCGGACGCCGGCAGGCCCGCGTGATTCGCCTGCGCCTGGTGCGCCACGGAGAGCCGGGGTGGATCGTGGACGGCCGCGCCGTCGACGATCCGGATCTGACCGCCCGGGGCCTGGAGGAGGTCGAGGCCCTGTGCGGGGAGCTGGCCGCCGAGCGCTTCGACGCCCTCTTCGTCAGCCCCCTGCTACGGGCCCTGCAGACCGCCGGTCCGCTGTCACGCCGCCTCGGCATGGAGGCGCAGGTCTGCCCCTGGCTGGCCGAGCAGGCCCCTCCCGTCTTCGAGGGCCGGCCCGGCGCCGAGGTGGAGGCGGCCTTTGAGGAGGTCCGCCGCCGGCCCCCCGCCGAGTGGTGGGACGGGATGCCGGGGGGCGAGCCCTTCCGGGACTTCCGCCGCCGCGTGGTGACCGGCCTCGAGGGACTGCTCTCGGGGCTCGGCGCCGTCCCCTTCGATGCCGGAGGCTACCGCCTATGGCGGATACCCGACGGGGATCTCTCCCTGCTGCTGGTTTGCCACGGCGGCACCAGCGGCGTCGTGGTCTCCCACCTGCTGGGGCTGGACGCCGTGCCCTGGGAGCACGACCGCTTCCCCCTGCGCACCGGGGGCAGCGCGCTCCTCCAGACGCGGCCCCTGGCCTCCGGAGAGATCTGGAGCCTGATGCAGCTTGAGGGGGCCGAGCGGCTGTTCTGAGGCTACCCCCGCCGCGCCTTCTTCGCCCGCTTCTTCCGCGGCGGCTTCCACTTGCGCAGGTTGCGCCTCCAGCTCTTCTGCAGCTCCGCCTTGATCGCCTTCACGTCCTTGAAGCGGTCGCCGAAGACCGAGAGGTGGTAGCCGCCGGCGATCTGCTCCGGGCAGACGAAGAGCTCGCGGCCCGGCGGCGCGGCCTTCAGCCACAGGGCCAGCAGCTGGTCGCCGAACTCCATGCAGTCCTTGAACTCCGGCGTCAGCTTGCCGCCCCGCCCGAGGGCCGGGATCATGGCGTGATGGCCGTTGAAGGGTCGGAAGTGGATCTGGTTGGCCAGCTGCACCAGGTCTGGGCGCTCCACGAGGCGCTTGAAGTAGGGCGGCGACAGGTGCTTGACCACCGCCGGGTGCGAGAAGTCCCAGGTCATCTTGAGGGGGCGCTTCTCGGCCTTCTCGAAACCCTCGGCCAGGGCATAGGCCTTCTCGGGGGTCTCGGTGCAGGTGTCGCGGTGGACCTCGATGGAGACGTCCATCTCCAGCTCGTCGGCGACGCCCATGACCTCGCGGGCGCAGGCGACCGCCTCCTCGGTCCCGGTGTCGTGGTCGAGCATCTGCACGTTGACGACGCGGGCGTTGTACTTGCGGATGCGCTTGAGCTTGCGCTCCACCTCCCGGGGGCCGCCCATGTCGGTGGTGCAGGCGAAGATCAGGCCCGACTCCTCGACCACCTCGGGCCCGAACATGGTGACCCGCCCGAGGAATCCGTCGAAGCCGGCGTTGCGGATCCGCCGCAGCTTCTGGGGGATCGTCCACTCGCCGCGCTTGTCCCCGTAGCCCATCAGGGTGCCCACGGAGCACATGTGGCGCAGGACGGGGGGCTCCGCCTTCTGCTTCGCTCTCTTCTTCTTCACCCTCTTCGCCTTGGCCATGGCCTGCCTTTCGTCTGGTGAGTACGGCTACCGGCTCTTCAGGTACTTCACGACTTCCGCCGCCGCCTTCCCCCCCTTCCTCGCGTGGCTCATCAGGGAGATCCCGTGGGGCCCCTTGCGGTCGATCACCGCCGGGTCGTCCTCGACCACGGCCTTGACGATCTCGAGCTTGCCGAGCATGGCCGCGGCGAAGAGGTCTATGCGGGCGCCCCGGCCGAGGAGCAGCTCGGCGATGTCCCGGCGGCCCATGTGCGCCGCCGCCCCGAGGCCCGTCTCCCAGTCTCCCCCTCCCCAGTCCCAGCAGGCGTTGAGGAGGCCCGGCTCCTCGTCCAGCATGCTGGTGACGCTGTCGAGGTCGCCGTGGGCGTCGTTCACGAACTGCTGCACCCGTTTCGGGTCGATCGCCGGGTTCGCCGGTGACATGACCTGCTCCTTTCCCGTGTGAGCCCGTAGACTACGACCGCCGGGGCGGAGGCTCAACGGCCGGGGCCCGGGGCGGCCAAAGGACCCCTTCCCCGTGGCGGCGGCCCGGCGGGCCCCGCTATCTTGTGGCCGCCCTCAACAGAAGGAGAATGCCATGGGCATGACCGACGAGGAGAAGTTCCGATTCGATCTGACCGGCTTCCTGGTGAGGCCGGCCATCCTGGAGCCGCCCGAGATCGAGGCGATCGTCGACCAGATCGACCGCATCCACCACGATCCCGGGTCGCTGCCGCCCGAGGAGCGGGCCGTGCCCGGAGGGGCGGCCAGCCTGCTCATCGATCACCCGAAGGTGCTGGAGGTGCTCCACGAGATCATCGGTCCCGAGGTCCGCCTGGAGGGGACCTACTGCGTGTGGCGGAAGCAGGGGGAGCGCCACGGCGAGCTGCACGGCGGCGGACCCGGACAGATCGATCCGATCTTCGGCTACCGCTGCGCCAACGGCCGCATCCACGCCGGCATGGTGCGGGTCGTCTTCGAGTTGACCGAGGTGAGCCGGGAGGACGGGGGCACCCACTTCATCGCCGGCAGCCACAAGTCGAACTTCCCCATGCATCCCGACCACATGTCGCTGGAGGAGGGCCGGCGCAGCGAGTTCCTGATCAGCTACGACTGCCCGGCGGGCAGCGCCGTGTTCTTCACCGAGAACCTGTGCCACGCGGGGCCGGAGTGGAAGCGGGAGACGCCGAGGGTGGCGGTCCTCAACGCCTACTCCCACCTGGCCACCCACTGGCACCGCCTGAAGATCCCCGGCGAGGTGATGGCGGCCCTGCCCCGCGAGAAGCAGGCGTACTTCCGCGAGCCCTGGATCGCCGACTTCCGCACCAGCCCGGCGACGCACAACACCATGGAGCGCTTCCTGGACAACGACGAGCCCACGGTGCGGCTCGATCACCAACCCTGACCGAAGAGCTGAAGAGAGGAGAAGGAGATGGCGAAGATCTACCGGGTCGGCGTGGTCGGATGCGGCGGCATGGGCCGCTCGCACACCCGCGCCTGGAGCGAGCACCCCAGGGCCGAGGTGGTGGCCCTGGCCGACGTCGACCTCGAGAGGGCGCAGGCCCTGGCCGGGGAGCACGGCGTGGGCGCCGTGTTCGGCGACTACCGCGAGATGCTCGACAAGGAGGAGATCGACGTCCTCAGCGTGCCCACCTGGCAGGGGGTCCGCGCCGAGGTGACGATCGCCGCCGCCGAGGCCGGCGTGAAGGGGGTCCTGGGCGAGAAGCCGATCGCCGCCGCCGTGGGCGAGGCGGAGGACATGATCGCCGCCTGCGACCGGGCCGGGACGAAGCTGGCCATCGGCCACCAGGGGCGGTTCGCTCCGGCGCCGAACGAGGTGCGGCGCCTGGTGGCCGCCGGGGCGATCGGCGAGCCCACCATGGTCCACCACCGCGCCAAGGCGAACGCCGGCCTGCTCAACACCGGCACCCACGCCATCGACGGCTGGCGCTACATGCTCTCCGACCCGAAGCCCCTGTGGGTCATCGGCAACACCTCGCGGACCACCGACCGCTGGGAGCGCCGCAGCCCCTGCGAGGACCTGTGCATGGGGCTGGTCTGCTTCGAGGAGGGGTGCGCGGAGTGTACGAGGGCGACCTGCCGGACCCGGGGGTGGACATGGCCACCGTGTACGGCACGGAGGGGCAGATCCGCTCCGAGCAGGGCGGCGTGAGGCCCGGCGGCGGGCTCTTGCTGCAGAACGGGGACCGGGCGGGCTGGCAGCGGATCGAGCCCCCGGCGGTGCAGGTGACCCAGTACGACGAGTTCGTCGCCTGGCTCGACGGCGAGATCGAAGAGCACCGCAGCAGCGGCGAGCAGGCCCGTTACACCCTCGAGATCATGATGGCGATCTACGAGTCCCTGCGGGTCAAGGGCGTGGTCGAGCTGCCCATGTCGACGCGGGAATGCCCGCTGGACCTGATGATCGACGACGGCACCCTGCCCGTGCTCGTGGAGGGCCGCTACGACCTGCGCGCCCCCTTCCCGGGCCAGGCCCCCCGGGGCTAGGCATCAGTCTCCCGGCGCCGGGGCGGCGGAGGTCCCGGCCTCCCGGACGATGGTCAGGATCTCGGTGCCGTACTTCTCCGCCTTGGCCGGGCCGATTCCGTGGGCCGTCCGCAGGGCCTCGAGGCCGGCCGGCCGGAGGGCGGCGATGTCGCGCAGGGAGCGGTCGCTGGCCACCACGTAGGGGGGAACGCCGGCCTCCCGGGCCGTCTCCAGGCGCCAGGCCCGCAGGGCCTCGAAGAGGTCCCTCGCGTCCTCCTCCAGCTCGGGAGGGGGCGCCGGCCGCCGGGCGGCGGACCGTGGAGCGGCGCGGGGTCCGCGCTCCGCCGCCGCCGGGGGCAGCAGCAGCCGCGCCGGCCGGCGCTCGTGGATCACGTCGTAGCCCTCGTCGGTGACCACCACCACGGGGCGGTCGCCGCCCTGGAAGTCGACCCAGCCGGCGGTCACGCAGCGTCGCAGCAAGGTCAGGATCCACTCCTCGGCGCGCTCCGACAGGACCCCGAAGGTGGCGGTGTTGTGCAGTCCGGCCCGCTGCAGGCGCAGGTCGTCGGCGCCGCGCAGCAGCCGCGCCGCGGCGCCGATGCCGAAGCGGCCGTGGACCCGGGCGACGCCGCACAGGGCCTGGCGCACGATGGTGCTCACCTCGGCCGCGTCCGGCCTCCCGCCGTCGTCCAGCTCCAGGCAGACGTCGCAGCGGCCGCAGCCGGCCAGGGTCTCCTCCTCGTCGCCGAAGTAGCGCAGGATGGCGTCGTGGCGGCAGGCGCCGCCCTCGGACCAGCGCATCAGCTCGAGGAAGAGGTTCCAGCGGTGGGCCACCGTCTCCGGGTCGGGGACCCGCCCCTCCACGTCGCTCTCGATCAGCCGCCGGCGCAGGGCCATGTCGCCCGGCGAGACCAGCAGCAGGCAGACGGCCGGGGCGCCGTCGCGTCCGGCGCGTCCGGCCTCCTGGTAGTAGGCCTCCACCGAGCCCGGCGGCGCCAGGTGGACGATACAGCGCACGTCGGGGCGGTCGATGCCCATGCCGAAGGCGTTGGTGGCGACGACGATCTCCTGGCCTCCCCCGGAGAAGGCGCGCTGAACCGACTCGCGGGCGTCGCCGTCCATGCCGGCGTGGTAGGCGGCGGCGTTCCAGCCCGCGGCGGTCAGCCGCTGGGACTCCTCCTCGGTCTGGCGGCGGGTGGCGGCGTAGAGGATCGCCGTGCCCCGTCCGGACCCCGGGGCGGTGAGGGTTTCGGCCAGGGCGGCGTCGACCCGGGCCTCGCGCTCGCCCTTGCCGAGAGCCGGGTGCACGCGGAAGGCGAGGTTGGGCCGGGCGAAGCCGCGCACGTGCTGCGGCGTGTCGGCGGGCAGCCCGAGACGCTCGAGGATCTCGTCGCGCACCACCGGCGTGGCGGTGGCGGTGCAGGCCAGGACGCGCGCCCCGGGCAGCAGCGCGAGGAGTTCGCCGATCTGCATGTACTCGGGGCGGAAGTCGTGCCCCCACTCGCTGATGCAGTGGGCCTCGTCGACGGCCACGAGGGGGCACTCGAGACCCCCAACGAGCTGGCGGAACCCCTCGAAGGTGAGCCGCTCCGGGGCCACGTAGGCGAGCTTGTAGCGGCCCCGGGCCAGGGCCCCCATGCGCCGGCGGATCTCGCCGCCGTCGAGAGTACCGGCGAGGTAGGTGGCGGGCACGCCCCGGGCCTCGAGGGCGGCCACCTGGTCGTGCATGAGGGCGATGAGGGGGGAGATGACCAGGGTCGTGCCCGGCAGGAGGGCGGCGGGCAGCTGGTAGGTGAGGCTCTTGCCGCCGCCCGTGGGCGCCACCAGCAGGACGCGACCCACGTCGAGCAGGGCCTCCACGGCCTCCCGCTGGCCCGGCCGGAAGCCGGTGAATCCGAAGCGCTGCAGTCCGGCGTCGAGATCGATGGCCATCACCGATTCGAAGGTCGGCCGGCTCCGGCGGCGGCGCAAGGCTGGGCCACGGACCTTGCGTGACCCGGCGCCCGCGCGCCGGGAGGCGGCGTTCGGGCGAGGGCGGCTGCCCGAGCCCCGCGGGGGTCACGCGCCCGGCGCGCCGGGGAGGCGGAAGTCCGGGCCTTCACTTCGGAGGCGGCTGCCCGAGCCGCGGGTCAGGCGGCGCCGGGTGTCGACCGGGAGGGCTGGGAGTGCGGGCTTGCGGTGCGAGTCCAGGTGGCCCGAAGCCGCGGGTCACGCGCCGCCGGGCGTCGACCAGGAGCGGGGCGGCCAGGCGATCTCGGCGATGGCGAGGCCGGAAGTCCGGGCGTTCGTTGCGAGCTGCCCGTAGCCGCGGGTCCGCGGCGTCTGGCGTCGACCGGGAGAGGGGCTACCCGGCGAGCTCCAAGATGGTGAGGCCGGGAGTCCGGGCGTTCGTTGCGAGCTGCCGTAGCCGCGGGCCACGCGGCGCCCGGCGCGCCGGGGAGGCGGAGTCCGGGCGTTCAGTGGGAGGCGGTTGCCCGAGCCGCGGGGTGCGTGGCCTCGTGCCGACCGAGTAGCGGCCTACCGGGTGAGCTCCGCGATGGCGCGCACCGTCCGGTGGGGCGCCGCGGGGGCATCGGCGGGCAGTCCGTGGCCGCGGACGTCGACCCAGACCGTGTGCAGGCCCAGCCGGCGGCAGGGCTCGATCTCCCACTGGAGGTTGTCGCCCACCATCCAGGCCTGGTGCGGACTCGCGCCCAGGGCCTTGAGGGCGTGCCGGAAGACGCGCTCATCCGGCTTGCCCGCGCCGAACTCCTCCTCGATGACGATGCAGCGGAAGAACCCGGCCAGGTCGAAGCGCTCGATCTTGGCGCGCTGGCCGGCGGCGTCGCCGTTGGTGACCAGGGCCAGGGGCACCCCGGCCGCGGCGAAGTGGCGCAGGGTTTTCACGGCGCCGGCGAAGGGCCGGATCGCGGCCGTGCGCGCTTCGGTGAACTCCGCGGCCAGACGCCGGGAGAGGGACTCGGGAGCCCCGTCGTCGCGGATCCCCAGGGCGCGCAGGGCCTCGGCGACGTTGGCGCGCCTCGTGTTGGCCAGGTCCAGCCGCCCCTGCCGGTGACGCTCGGGGTCCGACCACCAGGCGCGGGAGACCGCGGCGATCGAGCGGCGTACCCGCTCCGGCGGCACGCCCCCGAACTCTCCGGCGAACCTCTTCGTCACCTCCTCCCAGGCGGGTGCGGCCACGGCCTCGAACTCGATGATCGTGTCGTCGAGGTCGAAGAGGATCGCTTCAGGTGGTTCAGGCATCCGGTGCTCCGGGTTGGCGGCGGATCAGGGCGCGGCGATGGGGGCCCACCGAGAGCAGGGAGATCGGCGTCTCGATCAGGGCCTCCAGGCGATCGACGTAACGGCGGGCGGCGTCGGGCAGCTCCTGCCAGCGGCGGACCCCCGAGATGTCGGCGCGCCAGCCCGGCAAAGTCTGGCACACGGGCTCGGCGCGCTCCAGATCCCGGGTGCAAGGAAAGTCGGTGGTCTCCCGGCCGTCGATCCGGTACGCCGTGCACAGGGGAATCTCGTCCAGGTAACCGAGGACGTCGACGTTGCTCAGGGCCACGCTGGTGGCGCCCTGGAGACGGCAGCCGTAGCGGGTGGCCACGGCGTCGAAGGGGCCGACCCGCCGCGGCCGGCCGGTGGTGGCGCCGTACTCGCCCCGGTCACCGCCCCGCCGCCGCAGCTCCTGGCCGGCCGCCCCCTTCCATTCGGTGACGAAGGGGCCGGCGCCGACACAGCTCGAGTAGGCCTTGGCCACGGCGACGATCTCGTCGATCGACGGGGGAGGGACTCCGAGTCCGACGCACGCGAAGCCGGCCAGGGTGGAGGACGACGTCGAGTAGGGGTAGATGCCGTGGTCGGGATCCCGCAGCGCCCCGAGCTGGCCTTCCGCCAGGATGCGCTCGCCCGCGGCCAGCCGCTGCCTCAGGAGGGCGCCGGTGTCGCGGACCATGGGCCGCAGCCGCTCGATCATGGGGGAGAGGTGGTCGCAGAGGCCGTCGACGGTCATCTCCCCGCGGTCGTAGAGGTGGCGAAAGAGGACGTTGCGCGCCTCCAGGGAGCGGCCGAGTCGCTCCCGCAGCCAGTTCCGATCGAAGAGATCTCCCACCCGCAGGCCCACCTTGAGGCACTTGTCCGCGTAGAACGGAGCCATGCCGGCGCGGGTGGAGCCGAAGGCCCTCTCGCCGAGACGCTCCTCCTCGCAGCGGTCGGCGATCACGTGGGAGGGCAGGACGACCTGGGCCCGGTCCGATATCACCAGGTCCGGCGCCGGCACGCCGCCGGCCGTCAGCCCGTTCAGCTCCTCCAGCAGGGCGGCGGGATCGACGGCGACGCCGGGGCCGAGGAGGTTGGTCACGCCCGGACGGAAGACCCCCGAGGGCAACAGGTGCAGGGCGAACCTGCCCAGGTCGTTGACGATGGTGTGACCGGCGTTGCGGCCCCCCTGGAAGCGGGCCACGACGCCGGCGCCGGCGGCCAGGGCGTCGGTGATCTTGCCCTTGCCCTCGTCGCCCCAGGCGGCTCCGACCACGGCGGTGACGGGCACGGCGAATCCTCCGGTGATGGCGAAGTGTCAGGAGTGTCAGCGGGGAATCTGCAGAGGACGATGGCATAAGCCAAGATGATTCTTCTTATACTTAAGATAAGCAAATTCGATACTCAACCCGGAGGTGGCCCTTGGAGCTTCAACAGTTGCGCGGATTCTGCGAGGTCGCCCGCCAGGGCAGCTTCTCGCGCGCCGCGGACCGGTTGTTCCTGACCCAGCCGGCCGTCAGTCAGCAGGTCAAGTCGCTGGAGGAGGAGCTCGGGCAGGGCCTGCTGGAGCGAGGCCGGAAGGGTGTGCGCCTCACCGACGCCGGCGAGATCCTGTTCCGGAGGGCCCGGTCGGTGCTCGGGGAGCTGGCGGCGGCGCGGGCCGAGCTGGAGCAGATGGGGACAGGCGTTCGCGGCCGGGTGCTGCTGGCCACGAGCGACACCAACTGCACGTACGTCCTGCCGCCGGTGCTGCGCCGGTTCCGCGAGCGCTTCCCCGAGGTCGAGGTCGACATCCGAAACAAGATGTCCCCCGAGATCGGCCAGTTGGTGCTGGCGGACGAGATCGACTTCGGGCTGGCCACCCTGCCGATCAGCGGTCGCGGGCTGTCGGCGGAACCGGTCTTCGAGCGGCGGGACGTGTGGATCTGCCCGGTGGGCCACCCCCTCTCGGGCCGCAAGGCGGTCCTGCCGGCCACGGTGGGGCGCTTCCCGCTACTGGCCCTCGAGCGCGGCAGCCAGAGCCGCTCCCTTCTCGACACCGTGCTGCGCGGCGCCGGAGCGGCCCCCTCGATCGCCATGGAGCTGGGCAGCATCGAGATCATCAAGCGCTTCGTGGAGATCGGCTTCGGCGTCGCCCTGGTGCCGCGCGTCTCCGTGGCCGACGAGGTGGCGGCGGGACGGCTGGCGGCGGTCGCCGCCCGGGGGGTGCCGCGGCGCTCCGTCGGTCTCGTGCGGCACCGGGGGCGTCCGGCGTCACCGGCCGCCGCGGCGCTGATGGAGCTGATGCGCGGGGAGCTGGCGGGGTTGCGCTACTGATCCGGGCCCTCGAGGTCGGTGCGGCCGGGGCGCCTGGGCGGTCGTAGAGGGCGCTCCTGGCCTCGGTGGGATCTGCCACGGGGCACCCGGCGTGGGGGGCGAGCTCCGACAGGCCAGGCTCGCCATCAGAAATCAGGTCGGGGTGGCGGTCTCAGCCCGTGGGAAGAGGAAAGTCGCGGTCCTGGGTCTCCTCGATCCACTGCCGCAGGTAGCGCCTGTGCGCGGCCAGGACCTGCCCCTTGGAGGGATCGGCCGCCAGGTTGCCGGTCTCCCCGGGGTCCTCCTCCAGATCGAAGAGCACCTCTCGGGGCCGGCCCTCGGAGAAGGCCGCGTACTTGTGCTGCTGGGACACGACGATGCGCGCCGCGAAGGCGAGGTCCTGGTCGTCCGGGTGCAGTTCCGTGACGACGTACTGCCGTCCGGGGGCGTCACTCTCAACGGCGCCGCGCAGACTGTGGCCGACCACCCCCTCCGGGACCGGCAGCCCCGCGTAGTCGCACAGGGTGGGAAGCAGGTCCAGGCCGGAGGCGAGCTGGTTCCGCACCCGTCCCCGGGGGATCACTCCCGGCCACGACAGGGTCAGGGGCACGGAGACTACGCTCTCCCACAGCATCAGCTTCACCACCCAGCGGTGGCGGGCCATGCCCTCCCCGTGGTCGCTGGTGAAGGCCACGAGGGTCTCCGCTTCGAGTCCTGCATCGCCGAGGGCCTGCAGAATGCGCCCCGTCTCGGCGTCGGCGCGCTCGGTCAGGGCGTGGTATTCCCGGAGGTAGCGGCGCCAGTCGCCGCGGTCCCAGTCCCGCGTGAAGGTGTTCTCCGGCCCGTAGTGGGTGCGCTGCCGGCACCGGCGGATGAAGTCGGGCTCGTCCGGGTCCGGCTCGAAGCCGGCGGGCAGCGGCGGCAGGGGGCCGCCGCCGACGGTGTCCGGCGCCCGACCCATCACCCAGTAGCAGATGTCGTGAGGGTTGACCAGGGTCACGCCGAGGAAGAAGGGGCGTTGGCGCCCCGGCCTGCGCAGGTAGCGGATGGCCGCGTCGGCGATGGCGGTGTCGCTCTCGCGGCCAAGGCGGGTGCCGATGCCATCGGGCAGGAGCAGCTCGAATCGAGGTCCCCCGGTCGACTCGGGAGGCTCTCCGGGACGGATGCCCACCCAGCCCACGTCGTACCCGTGGCTCAGGAAGTGGCCGCAGAGCTCGGGCATGGCCGCGGTCCAGGGCATGCCGTTGGCCATCAGGCCGGTCTGGTGGGGTGGCCGTCCGGTGGCCAGGCTGGCGCGCGAGGGACTGCTGACCGGGGCCGCGCAGTAGGCGCGGGTGAAGCGCACGCCCGACGCCGAGAGGGAGTCGAGGTGGGGGGTGTGCACCCACTCGTTGCCGGCGGCGGACTGAGCGAAGCGGGACTGCTGATCGGTGATGACGAGGAGGACGTTCGGCGGCATGCGGGGACCGTCGTAGTTGGTGGCGGGCGGGCGGGATACCATATTGGCGCCCGGAGAGACGAGCAACCGGGAGAGGGAGATGAGCGAGTCCGGCCCTTACGTCATGCCCGACGAGGAGAAGTACTACTTCGACCTGCAGGGGTACCTGGTCGTGCGCGGGGCCCTGTCCGCCGACGAGGTGCGGGCCTGCAACGACGCCGTCGACCACCACGCCGGCAGCATCCGCACTCGCCCCGTGGAGGGAGGCGGTCTGGCGCGGGGCTCCGCGGCCCTCGCCGGCGGCTCCGGCCGCCGCGAGCTGACCGGGATGCTCGGCTGGCCGGCGCCCTACCGCCAACCCTTCCGCGACCTGCTGGTGCACCCCGTGGTCGTGTCGCGGCTCAACGAGATCTGTGGCCGCGGCTTCCGCCTCGACCACGGACCGCTGCTGATCGGCGCGGCGGCCGGCACCGAGGGACACCTGCTGCACGGCGCCGGCGAGCCCTTCAGCCCCGCCAACTCGTATCACCACCAGAACTCGGTGATCTCCTGCCGCGGCGTCACCGTGGCCTGGCAGCTGACCGACGTGGGCGAGGGGGACGGCGGCTTCGCGGTGGTCCCGGGCAGCCACAAGTCGCGGGAGCCCACCCCCCGGGGGGTGCGCACCGTGGAGGACGACATGGGCCTTGTGGTGCAGCCGGCCATGGCGGCGGGCGACGTGCTGTTCTTCGCCGAGACCGCCACCCACGGCACCCTGCCGTGGAAGGGAAGGGGCGAACGCCGCTCGGTGCTCTACAAGTACGCCGAACGCGGCGCGGCCCGGGCCGTGGGCCGGCACTTCGGGCCCCGGGACCGCTACGGCGAGTGGACCGAGGAGCTCACCGAGGCTGAGCGGGCGCTCATGTACGGCCCCGGCGTGCACGGCCGGATGCCGCTGCTGGAGTCGGACGGCGCCAACGTGCGCGTCGTGGACAGAGGCTGAGGGGAGGGACCGCCATGGACGAGAGAGAGCGCTACTTCTGGGACCTGACGGGCTACCTCGTGGTGCCCCAGGTGCTGACCGCCGAAGAGCTGAAGGCGGCCAACGCGGCCCTCGACTTCTGCCACGAGCAGGGGCTCGTGCACCACGCCGCGCAGGGTTCCAGGGCGCGGGATTCGCGGCGCCTGGGGGGCAGCGGTCACATCAACATCACGGCCTCCGAGGAACTGCTCACCCTGCCGAAGCCGCACTGCGATCCCTTCCGGCGCATGCTCGCCCACCCGGCCGTGGTGAGCCGCCTGAACGAGATGTGCGGACAGGGCTTCCGTTTCGACCACGGACCCCACTACATCGGCGGCGCCGAGGGCACGGCGGGGCTGACCATGCACGGCGCCGGTGAGCCGCACCGGCCGTTCGTCGCCTATCACCACCAGGCCGGCCGGGGCTACTGCGCCGGCGTCACCGTGGCCTGGAACCTGGCCGACGCGGGTCCCGGCGACGGCGGGTTCGCCTGCGTGCCCGGGAGCCACAAGGCGGGGTTCTCCATGCCCCGCGGGGTGCGCACCGCGGACGACGACATGGGCCTGGTGACGCAGCCCGAGGTGAGGGCCGGGGATGTCCTGTTCTTCATGGATGGCGCCCAGACCCACGGTACCCTGCCGTGGACCGCCGGCCACGATCGGCGGTCGGTGCTGTTCAAGTACGCCGGACGCACTGCCACGCGCACGGGCCGCTCCGCCCAACTCGCGCCACCGCAGATCCACTGGGGGGAAGAGCTTGTGGAAGAGATGTCGGACGTGGAGAGGGCGGTCATGTACGGCCCGGCGTCGGCGCCGGGAACCGACCGGGTCTATCTCACCGTCGACGAGGACGGTACCGTGCGCGTGGGCTGACCCAACGGGCGGATGGGCGCCCTCAGATCGTGGGCCGGACCTTGTCCGCCCCCTCGAAGAGGACCCTGCGCACCGCCGCCGTGGCGCGCTCGTGGAACTCGACGGCTACCGGATCGAAGTCCCTTGCGGGCCTCGGCGCATGGGTGAAGTGGCCGTGCCGGTCCTCCCCCCGCACCAGGGCGGCGCTGTCCCATTCGCCCACCATCTGGCGGGTGCTCGTGGGCATGTAGTGCAGGGACAGGCCGATGCGCCGGTCCGGCGAGAGGTTGGGGCCCGAGGCGTGGGCAAGCCTCACGTTGTGCAGCGACACCTGGCCCGCCTGCAGGGGCATGGCCACGGTCCGGGCCTCGTCCACCTCGACGGCGATTTCCTGTCCCCGGGTGAGGAGGTTGTCGGGCTTGTACTCGTCCTTGTGCTGCATCATGTCTCCGCGGTGGCTGCCCGGCAACACGCGCATGCACCCGCTCTCCAGCGTGGCCGGCGACAGGGCCAGCCAGACGGTGACCAGATCGTTCGTGTCCAGGCCCCAGTAGCGCAGATCCTGGTGCCAGGAGACGAAGCTCTCGCTGCCGGACTCCTTGATCCAGAAGAGGGTGTTCCAGCACAGCAGGTCTGGCCCGATCAGGTCCTCCACGGCATCGAGGATGGCCGGCAGCCGCATCAGGTCGTCGACCCAGCGGAAGAGCAGGTGGGACTTGCTGCGCTGAGCTCCGGAGATCGGCTCGCCCTGGGCGGCCTCGAAGGCCTCCAGGCGGGCCCGATTCTCGGCGGCTGCCGCCGTCTCCAGAACCTGCACGGGGAAGTAGTACCCGTCGCGGTGGTACTGCTCGACGGCCGCGTCACTCAGGGCTCTGGGCATGACATCTCTCCAGCTGTGAAGTTGCCCCTTGCAGGGCAGGCGGTGTTGATTCGAAGCGAAGCCCGCTCACGGTACCTGAGCGGCCGATGCAGTACTCTAAGGTGCGCCGCGGGTCCGTGTGGACGCAAGACGCCGGTCCCGCAGAGACTCGAGGGAGGATAGACGATGCCAGCTGATTCAGATGCAAGGGTTCTCGTGTACGTGGGGACCTACAACGAAGATCCCGAGAAAGGGATCTACCACTTCCTCCTCGATCCCGCTTCCGGCTCCCTGGAGCCGGCGGGCCGGACGGCGGGGGTGCCGACGCCGTTCTTCGTACGGGTCGACGCCGCAGGCCGGCGGCTCTACGCCGCCAACGCCCTCGACGAGTGCGACGGCGTCGGGCAGGGGGCTGTGAGCGCCTTCGACATAGATCCTTCGACGGGCGCCCTGAGCTTCCTCGGCCGCCAGCCGTCGGGGGGCACCCTGCCGTGCTACATCGACTTCGACCGCGAGGGGCGGTTCCTGCTGACTGGCAACTACAACTCCGGCTCCGTCGCCGTCCTGCCCGTCGAGGCCGGCGGACTCGGCCCTGCGGTGGCGACGGTGCAGCACGAGGGATCGAGCGTCGACGAGGAGCGCCAGGAGGGACCGCACGTGCACTGCATGGTTCTGGACCCCAGCGGGCGCTGGGCCCTGGCCGCCGACCTGGGAACCGACGAGGTGAGGGTCTACGGGCTCACGGAAGAGGGAGGCCTCAGGCCGGCCGATCCTCCCGCGGCCTCCAGCGCGCCGGGGGCGGGGCCGAGGCATATCGCCTTCCATCCGCGGCGGTCCGTGGCCTACGTGCTCAACGAGCTGGACACCACTCTCTCGGTCTTCGACTGGGATCCGGAGAAGGGGCGGCTCACCGAGCGGCAGACGGTCTCGGCCCTGCCCCCCGGATTCGACGGACACAACCACGCCGCCGACGTCAAGATCCTGTCCTCGGGGCGCTTCCTCTACCTCCAACCGCGGCCATGACAGCATCGCCGTCTTCGCCGTGGACGAGGCCACCGGCTGCGTCGAGATCGTCGGTCACGAACCGGCCCAGGGGAGCTGGCCCTGGAACCTGGGCATCGATCCCACGGCGCGCTGCCTGCTGGCGGCGAATTTCGAGAGCGACTGCGTGAGCGTGTTCCGCATCGACGGCGACTCGGGGGGGCTCACCCCCACGGGAGTGAGGGCGAGAGTCCCGAAGCCGGTCTGCGTGACCATGCTCCACGGGTAGCCTGGCCGCTCCGGACCGGATCGATCGCCTTCACCCGGGGCTCCCGCGGCGGGTGACGACGACGTTTCTGCCCATCCCCTTGGCCTCGTACATGGCGGCATCCGCCGAGCCCACGGCTTCCGCGGCGTCGGCCGGCACACCGCTGTAGATCCCGATGGAGACCGTGCCCTCCGTGCGGTCCTCCACCTCGCTGCGCAGGCGTTCGGCCAGGGCCCTGGCCTTGCCGGGGTCGCCGCCTTCGAGGGCGACGGCGAACTCGTCCGCACCCCAGCGAACGATGACGTCGGAACGCCGGACCACGCTGCGCAGGACCCTGGCCAGGGCGAGGATGAAGCGGTCCCCGGCCTCGTGTCCGCCCTCGTCGTTGATCTCCTTGAGGGTGTCGCAGTCCAGGAACAGCAGGGCCAGGGGGCGGTTGGAGCGCCGCGAGGCGGCGACCATCCGGCCAAAGATCTCGTCGAATCCCCTCCGGTTGTGCAGGCCGGTGAGGGGGTCCACACGGGAGTCGATCTCCAGTTGCCGGGCTCTGGAGGCGTTGAGTCGGGCCAGGTCCCGGAACATCTCTTCGGCCACTCCACCCGGGTCCGAAGCCCCGGTGTCCTCCTCCCGGATCCAGAGAATCCGGCGGCAGCCCAGCTGCCTGGAGAGAGCCAGGAGCCGCGAAGCGGCACGCAGGAGCAGGCGTCCTGTCTCCTCCGCGGGCGTCAGCCAGGCCGGGTCGACGACCACACCGCCCCCGCACAGGCCGTCGGGCAGGGGCTGCCTCGAGACCCGCTCGACGGAGGGGTTGAGCAGGGCGAAGTTGGACCCGCCGAGGCGGTAGGCGGCCCCGGAAGAAGCCGGGGCCAGGCTCCGGAGACCTGATCCTCCGTCATCGTCCCCTTCCAGGGTCTGGATGTGGACCAGCAGAAGGGAGTGGAGGCGGTCTTCGCGCAGGGCCTCGGCCAGGTCGGCCTCGAGCCGCGAGGCGCCCGGGAGGAGGTTCAAGCGGTGATCCTCTGCTCGCGGCAAGGGGGTGGGCCTTCGTCGGCGTGGACGGGCGAGTCTCCGATTGACGGCCCCGGGAGGATTCCCCTTCCTACCAACGGTGGACCTGGCCGTTCCCCAAAGAGATCAGGAGTCGTCGATGGCATCGAAGACAGGCTTTCGCTGCGGCGTGATCGGATACGGAGGCGCCTTCAACATGGGGCGCGCCCATCTATCGTCGATGGAGAAGGCAGGCATGGCGGCCGTCGCGGTCTGCGATCTGGACCCCGAGCGCCGCAAGGCGGCGGAGCAGGACTTTCCGGGGATTTCCACCTATGCCCGTCCTGGAGGCATGCTGCGTCACTCCGACCTCGACCTCGTGGCCATCATCACGCCCCACAATACCCATGCAAAGCTGGCCCTGCAGGCTCTCGACGCCAAGGTCGGGGCTGTGTGCGAGAAACCGATGGCGGTCACCTCCCGAGAGGTGAAGGCGATGCTGGCGGCGGCTCGCCGCAACCGGGTGATGCTCTCCGCCTTCCACAACCGCCGATGGGACGGGGACTACCTGCTCCTGCGGGAATTGATCCAGAAGGAGAGGATCATCGGCCGGGTCTTCCGCCTGGAAGCCGGGTTCGGAGGCTACGGCCGACAACCGGACTGGTGGCGGGCGGACAGGACGATCTCCGGCGGAGCGATCTATGACTGGGGCGCCCACTTTACGGACTGGATCCTGGGACTGGTGAGGGACGATATCGACTGGGTGAGCGGTTACCAGGTGAAGTGTACGGAATGGGAGGACTATACGAACGAGGACCACTCCGAGTACACCCTCAAGTTCCATGGGGGCTGCCTGGCCCACCTGGTGATCTCCAATCTGGCCATGTCCTCACGGCCGAAGTGGCGGATCCTCGGCGACCGGGGATCGATCGAAGCGGCGGCCGACGGCGCCTACCTGGTGAAGGCGCTGGTGAATGGCCGCCAGATGGAGACGCGCCTTACCCCTCCGGCCTCCAATTGGGACGCCTATTACGAGAACGTGAAGCGCCACCTTCAGGGCAGGGCCGCCCTCGCGGTGACCCCGGAGTCGGCGGCGCGGGTCATCGGTGTGCTGGAGGCGGCCAACCTCTCGGCTAGGCGCAAGGGCGGCATGCCGGTGAGACCGGCCTTCAAGTAGGAGGATGCAAGGCTTGGAGGAGGTCGACTCTCAGGTCGTTGCCCGGGCCTCCAACCTGATCGGGCTGGGGGCCCGCTCGGGGGCCGTCGTTGTGGGACTATCCGCCGTGCGGAGGACCGGGGATCTCGCCTTGGTATTCCTGGCGGCTTCCGTATCGGCAAACACCCAGGAGGAGCTCTCCCGCTTGCAGAGAGACGGAGTCCGGGTGGTCCGCTGTCCCTCCCTGGAGCCCTTGACGGCGGCCATGGGGCGCCAGGATGCATCGGTCGTGGGAGTCCGGACGGGCTCCATGGCCGCGGGGATTATCGCCCGTATGGAGCCGGAGGCAGGCGCGGCCGGGCGTTAGCTGGTAGAGCAGATCGAGCCGTCCATGGTTAGGCCCGTACGTAGAAAAAGACCCTCGAGGGAGCAGTGACGCTGTCCCTCGAGGGTCTTTCTGGTGTTGAACGGCGCGCCTCTTAGAAGTGCATCGCGCCCCTTACGTCGACGCGGTTCTCGGCCTGACGGCGGTCGATTCGGCCCGCGGAGACATCGAGATCCATCATTTCGAAAGCGGTACCTCTCAGGCCTTCGAAGCGGACCCCGAGGCGCATCTGCGAACCAGCCCCGGCGGGGCCGAGCAGGGCGAAGGGTGTGAGCACAGCCGGCACCGGCTGGAGCCGCATGCCGTAACCGACCTGCGCGTCCATGGACCAGTCATCCCGCGCGGAACCGAGATGGCCGATCGTCCGGAAGGCATCGTCGCGCAACAGCGCCTGGGCGCCACCGCCGCTGGCACCCCAACTGGGCGCCAAGGCCATGGACAGGCCAAGCCCATCCGCCCCCGGCGAGTAGCTGGCCATGACGCTGCCGCCGGTCTCGCTGTAAGCGGAGTTCAGAGCCAGGACACGGCCCCGGGCCTCCAGGCGGAAGCGCGACCTCGGGCACTCGTAGCGGAAGCCGCCCGCGGCTTCGAGACCGCCGCCGGTCTGACCGTCACCACCGTCAAAGCGTCCGCTCAACTCGCCGTAGGGCGTCACCTTCGCGCAACTGGACATCTGGAAGGTGTGCGCTCCCTCGAGTCCCAGGCGGAAGCGCTGGGCGTCCACGGCCTGGTCGGCGATCACGCCGACGCCTTCGTCGGTGGAGAGATTCACCGTGCCGGCGTCGCCGCGCAGCGCCACATCCAATCCACCCAGGTTGCCCAGGGACCGTCTTGCGCCCATGATCCCCAGAGCCATGAGCAGGTCGTTCTCTTCCGTGGTACCAGAGACGCCGCGCTCATTCTCCACGGTGCCAACACCCAGGCCACCGATGGCCCAGATGTCCACGCCCTTGCTGGGCGCGACGCGGAGGTAGGGGTAGACGCTCGTGAGAACCGTTGTCAAGGCACCCGACCCGCTGGCGCCCTCACCTTCGAAGTCGTAGTCGGTCTCTCCCATGCTGTAGGAGACCGTGGCACCGACCTGGGCGCTTGAGGCCACCCGCTTGTCGGCACCCAGGTAGACCGAGGTCACCGTACCACTGTGGCTGCCGTAGTCCGGCGTCCCTTCGAATGTGTTGTAATCGCCGAGTCCCCAGATCGTCCAGTTGGGCAGGTTCGGATCGGACCCGCCGCCGGACTCGCCCATGGGAACGGCGAAGGAGGTGCTGCGCAGGGCCTGCTGCCACGACATCTCGTTCCGCGAGCCCATCGCATACCGCATCTCGTTCTGCAGGCCGAGAGTACCAGCCCCCAGGTGGGCGGCGCCTCCCTCGCCCAGGAGGGAGGTACCGGCCAGGTTGATCTTCAGACTGGGCCTGGAGGAGAA
Source organism: Candidatus Latescibacterota bacterium (assembly GCA_964291625.2). Classification (GTDB taxonomy): domain Bacteria; phylum Latescibacterota; class UBA2968; order UBA8231; family UBA8231; genus UBA8231. The sequence goes on from OZ220089.1 coordinate 4,575,971, forward strand.
GCGGGTACCGATTGCCGTCGATACACTGGAGAGCGTGGTCCGGCCGATCGCCGCCAGGGCGTCGCTGACGATCTGCGTCTCATTCGGTTCCGTGATCACGGTCACCGCAAAGCTCTGGGACGCGTCGGGACCGATGGTGTTCATGGCGGTCACGGCGATCGAGGACGAGCCCTCGATCACCGGCGAGACCGTTACCTGGGATCCGTCCACGGAGACAGTGGCGACGCCCGGGTTCGAGGAAGTGGCGCTGAAGGCCATGTCGAGACCACGGAACTTGTCCGACAAGTCCACGACGCCGTCAGCCCCGCCAACATACAGAGTCATGTCGGGAATGGGAGTCACCACCGTCGGCTCATCGTCGTTGTCGGTGAGTGTGATCGTCGCCGACTGAACGGTGAATCCGGACGCGGACCCCTCGACAACGATTGTTTCATCGTACTCGGGAATGAGCTCGTCGGGCGGCGTCAGTGTCAGGACGCCGTCGGCTGAGGTCTCCGTGGCTGCGACCGTGATCGACGGCACGGAAGCGGAGTAGTCCGATCCTTCCTCGGCCGTGCCCGACAGGGACAGGGTGATCTGGGTGTCGTTCAACAGGGCGGTGCCGCCGTCGCCCAGGACGGCGGTCACGGTGATGGCCGTCTCGCCGTCGCTCTCGTCGAGGCTGTCCCTGCTGAGGCTGAGAGTGATCGTGGTGGGAGCCACGTCGTTGTCGGTAACGGTGAGCGTGACGTCACCGATGTCGTAACCGTCGGCGGTTCCCGTGAGTGTGATGGTTTTGTCGCCGTCAACGAGGTTCTCCTCGATGAGCGTCAGCGCCAGAGTTCCGCTGCCGACGGTCTCGCGCTCTTCAATCCTCAGGGCACCGCCGGCAGCGCCATTCTCATCGCTTCCGGCTATGGCGAGGTCGACGTCGATATGGCTCAACAGGGCGGTGCTTCCGTCGCCCAGGGTGGCGGTGACGGTAAGGCTCGTCTCACCGTCGCCCTCGTCGAAGGTATCGTTGTCCACCTCGAGAGTGATCGTGGTGGGAGCCACGTCGTTGTCGGTGACGGTGAGCTCGACATCGCCGATGTTGAAGCCGGCGGCGTCTCCGGTCAGCAGGATGATCTTGTCGCCGTCGACGAGGTTCTCCTCGATGAGCGTCAGCGACAGGGACCCGCTGGTGGAGGTCTCACCGGCGGAGATGGTGATGCTGGTTCCGGTGGCGGCATTGTCATCGCTCTCGGCCACCGCGAGAGCAACCTCGGTGTCGCTGAGCAGGGCGGTGCTTCCGTCGCCCAGGGTGGCGGTGACGGTCAGGCTCGTCTCGCCGTCCCCTTCGTCAAAGGTGTTGTTGTCCACGGCCAGGACGATCGAGGTGGGAGCCACGTCGTTGTCGGTGATGCCGATCGACGCGGATTCGACGGTGAAGCCGTCGGCCGCACCGGCCACCTCGATGGTCTCGTTCCCTTCGGCCAGGTTGTCGTCATTGGGCGTCAGGGTCAGGGTGCCGCTGCCACCGGTAGCCCCGGCGGCGACGGTGATGGTGACCTCGGATGCCGTGTAGTCGGGGCCCAGGGCCTCGTCGGTCCCCGACAGGGACAGGGTTACCTGGGTCTCGGTGAGCAGGGCGGTGCTGCCGTCGCCCAGGGTGGCCGTCACCTCGATGGCCGTCTCCCCGGCGCTCTCATCCAGGCTGCCGGTATCGACGGCCAGGCTGATGGAGGTCGGAGCTGCATCGTCGTCGATCAGGGTAACCATCGTCGACTCGACGGCGAACCCCTCGGCCGCACCGGAGACCTCGATCGTCTCGTTGCCCTCGGCCAGGTTGTCGTCGACCACGGAAACCGCCACGGATCCGCTGCCCGCGGTAGCCCCGGCGGCAACGGTGATGGTGACCTCGGACGCCGTGTAGTCGGGGCCCAGGGCCTCGTCGGTCCCCGACAGGGACAGGGTCACCTGCGTGTCCGTCAACAGGGCGGTGCTGCCGTCGCCCAGGGTGGCCGTCACCTCCACGGCCGTCTCACCGGCGCCTTCGGCCAGGCTGGCCGGGGGTGCCACGATGAGGTTGATGGAGGTGGGAGCCACGTCGTTGTCGGTGAGACCGATCGACGCGGACTCGACGGTGAAGCCGTCGGCGGCGCCCGCCACCTCGATGGTCTCGTCCCCTTCGGCCAGGTTGTCGTCATTGGGCGTCAGGGTCAGGGTGCCGCTGCCCGCGGTAGCCCCGGCGGCGACGGTGATGGTGACCTCGACGGCCTCGTAGTCGGATCCCAGGGCCTCGTCGGTCCCCGACACGGAGAGGGCCACCTGCGTGTCCGTCAGCAGGGCGGTGCTGCCGTCGCCCAGGGTGGCCGTCACCTCCACGGCCGTCTCGCCGGCGTCCTCACCCAGGGTGGCTGTGTCGACTGTGAGGTCGATGGAGGTGGGAGCTACGTCGTTGTCGATGAGACCGAGCGATGCGGACTCGACGGTGAAGCCGTCGGCCGCACCAGAGATCTCGATGGTTTCGTCTCCCTCGGCCAGGTTGTCGTCGGCCACGGAGATCGATACCGATCCGCTGCCATCGGTGGCGCCGGGGGCGACGATAATCGTGACGTCGGCCGCCGTGTAGTCGGCCCCGAGGACCTCATGGGTGCCGGACAGGGACAGGGCGACCTGGGTTTCCGTCAGCAGGGCGGTGCTGCCGTCGCCCAAGGTGGCCGTCACCTCCACGGCCGTGTCGCCGGCGCCCTCGTCGAGGCTGCCCGGGTCCACGGTGAGCGTGATGGAGGTGGGAACCACATCGTTGTCGGTCAAGGTGATCATCGCCGACGCGACGGTGAAGCCGTCGGCGGCGCCGGCCACCTCGATGATTTCGTCCCCTTCGCCGGCCAGGATGTCGTCGATCGGTGTCAGGGGCAGGGTGCCGCTGCCATTGGTGGCCCCGGCAGGGACGGTGACGGTGACCTCGACTTCCTCGTAGTCGGGGCCCAGATCCACATGGGTCCCCGAAAGTGACAAGGCGACCTCAGTATCGGTGATCAGGGCGGTGCTGTCGTCACCGAGGGTGGCGGTCACGGTGATGGCGGTCTCGCCGGCGCCTTCATCCAGGCTGGCGGTATCGACGGCGAGGGTGATGGAGGTGGGAACGACATCGTTGTCGGTCAGGGTGATCGCCGCCGATTCGACGGTGAACCCGTCGGCGGCGCCGGCCACCTCGATGGTCTCGTCCCCCTCTCCGGCGAGGTTGTCGTCGTTGGGTGTCAGGGTCAGGGTGCCGCTGCCATCGACGTCGCCGGGGGCGACGGTGATGGTGAGCTCGTCTGCCGAGTAGTCGTCGCCCAGGGTCTCGTCGGTCCCCGACAGGGAGAGGGTGACCGCTGTCTCGGTGATCAGGGCGGTGCTGCCGTCACCCAGGGTGGCGGTCACGTTGATGGCGGTCTCGCCGGCGCCTTCAGCCAGGCTTTCGGTATCGACGGCGAGGGTGATGGAGGTGGGAACGACATCGTTGTCGGTCAGGGTGATCGCCGCCGATTCGACGGTGAACCCGTCGGCGGTGCCGGCCACCTCGATCGTCTCGTTCCCCTCGCCGGCGAGGTTGTCGTCGTTGGGCGTCAGCGTCAGCGTCGCGCTGCCCGCGGTCTGCTCTGCCGGAACGGTGATGGTGATCTCGTCTGCCGAGTAGTCGTCTCCCAGGGTCTCGTCGGTCCCGGACAGGGAGACGGTTACCTGGGTGTCGACGATCAGGGCGGTGCTGCCGTCACCCAGGGTGGCGGTCACCTCCACGGCCGTCTCGCCGGCGCCCTCGTCCACCGTGGACGTGCCCACGGTGAGCGCGATCGTGGTGGGGGCCACGTCGTTGTCCGTCACGGTGAGCCCGGTCCCGGTTACCTCCAGGTCCACCGGGGTAACCGTGGCACCCGCCGTCACGGCCGAAGCTCCCTCGACGATGATGGTCTCGGGGGTATCTCCCTCGGCCAAGTTGTCGTCGTTCAAGGAGATTGACAGGGTCGTGCTGCCCTGGGTCTCGCCGGCGGGAATGGTGATCGGCTCCGGCGACTCGGCCGTGTAGTCGCGGCCTTCCGCCTGCTCTGCCGTACCGGCATCCGATATCGAAACCTCCACCGGCGTGTTGATGGCCCACGCCCTGTCCAGCGTTGCCGTCACCGTGACCGACGCAACACCATCTCCCTCGCCAAGGTTGGTCCGGTCGACTGTGAGCGTGACCGCCGGCGGGGGACCCACGTCGACTGGTGCGTCGGCCACCGCGGGCTCGCTCTCATTGTCGCCGGCAGGGGGGGTGGCGGTAACCGAGTACGTATAGGTCGTCCCCACCGTGAAGGATTCATCGACGAATGTATTGACCCCGGCATTGACCGAGCCCACAAGCATGGGCTCGGCGTCGTCGGCGCCCTGGCGGTAGATGAGGTAGTCATCCACGCCATTGATGCCCGCAAAGGAGCCGCCCGAGGTGAAGTCGCCGGTGCCGACGGGAACGCTGCTGATCCGGTCGGAATCCGACAGCTCCCAGGAGACGGTGATGCCCGTTCCTTCGGCATTCATCTCGGCACGTACCCCAGTGACCGACTCCGGCGTACGCTCGGCCTCGCCAGCTACTTGAGCGGTAGCCGGCAGACTCGTCCAAAGGAAGGTGCTCAACCCTATCGGGATCAGCCTCCCAATCAATCCTCTGCTATGCGACATTTCTGAGATCCTTTCTGAGTCGACTCGGATTTTTCTCGGTCGGGAACGGAACCACGCGCGGGATTGCCGTGGAAGGCCGTCCCGGGCAATGGTTCGTGTGGGCCAGGGCCGCGGCCCCGCAGGATGGGCGGTCGAGCCCGAGCCCGGTGTCCTGCGGTCTCAGCCGCGGTCGATCAACCAGCCGGCCCCGCTGGTGGCCTCCGGCGCGGCCACCATGGCCACGGAGGGGGGCATCCAACGGCGGGAACCCGCCAGGGGAGGAACGTCCCACAAGTGCGTAGAAGGGCTGAAGAATCGGGCCCGGGCCATGGGACACCATCACCGGGGCCCTGTCGAAGTCCTGGCCTGGCTGCCTGTGGAACCCAGCCCAGCCGGGCGCATCTGGATTCAGCATGAGCCTGGCACCACTGGGCCGTAAGCCGACCGTATCGGACCGGAGCGGCCTTGCGGGAGGCAAATGCCGCCGCTGGGTTCGGAATGGGAAGATCCGCTGAGGAGTTGGGACGGCGTCACCATGCCGTTTGGGGAGCCGACGCCCCCGCGTCTGGAGAGGTGTCCAAGCGACCGAGTGCGCTGGACGCGCGAGGGAGGACAGCAGATATGCAATCTACGAGTCCAGGTTAGTTCGGAAACGGTGCGGCCCCCCGCTGGAAGGCAACCTGCACCAGACGCGGCGCACCCAACCCTACCCGATTTGGTAGCGTATGACGAGGCAACGCCGAGGAATATAGCGATCACCCCAAAATACAGCAAGTAGCCGCACAAATCAAGGAATCGGGGGCTTCGAGGCCCCTGTTTCGGGAGGATTCAGGGCCGCCCGGGGCGCCGTTCGTCGGACTGCGGAGAGCCGGGCTCGAACTCACGGGCCCTTCCCTCGGGCCGGGGGCCGTCTCCCGCCTCGAACAGCAGGCTCAGGTCCAGGGCCGGTGCCGAGTGGGTGAGGGCACCCACGGAGATCCAGTCGACCCCGGTCTCGGCCACGGAGCGGATCTCCTCGAGGGTGATGCCGCCGGTGGCCTCGGTCTCCACGCCCGCCGCGGCGGCCTGCACGAGCCGCACGCAGTCAGCCATCGTGGTCCGGGGCATGTTGTCGAGGAGGATCCGGTCCGGCCGGCCCCGGGGACCGGCCCCCACCAGAGCCCGAACCTCCTCAAGGGTTTCCGCCTCACACATGATCGCGGTCCGTTCCCACCCAGGCTCCGTGGTCCCCGCCCGCGCCCGGCGGACCGCCTCGACCACCCCCCCGGCGGCGAGGGCGTGGTTCTCCTTGATGAGCACGGCGTCGTGCAGCCCGAAACGGTGATTGAAGCCGCCTCCGCTGCGTACAGCCTCCTTCTGCAGGCGCCGCAGGCCGGGGGTGGTCTTGCGGGTATCCGTGATGCGGGCGCGGGTCCCCCTCACGGCATCGACGTAGATCCGCGTCAGGGAGGCGATGCCCGACAACTGCTGAAGCAGGTTGAGAGCGGTGCGTTCGCCCACGAGGATGGGGGCGGCGGGGCCACTCAGGTGGAGGACGGTGGCGCCCGGGACCAGGGCGTCGCCATCGGCCAGGGCGGCGTCGACCGATAGTCCTGGATGGAGCCGCCGGAAGACCAGGACCGCCGCTTGCACCCCGGCCGCGACCCCGGCGGCGCGGGACAGGATCCGGGCGCGGGCCTCCACGGCGCCGCCCACCGTCCACCGGGTGGTGACGTCCGCATCGGGGTCGAGTCGGCCGCCGAGATCCTCACGCAGGGCGCGTTCCACGATCTCCAGCAGGCCGGGGTCGCCCTTCATCCAGGGACTTCCGCCCTTGCAGCGGACCTGGCGTCGGGGGGCTCGTAGTCGCCGAGGAGACCCAGTCGCTCCAGAAGGGGCATGAAGGCGAAGAGGTCCTTCAGCATGTAGGTGGAGACCTGACCCTCGTCGACGAGCCAGCGGAAGAGCCGGTACCCCGCATCGAGCAGGTTGGCCTCGCCGGTCTGCTCGTGGGCCCAGGCCAGGGGGCCGAGAAGCATGACCGTCGAGGTGTGGGGATCGGCCGAGATGGGAGCTTCTTTGTAATAGAATAGACCTTCCGGGGTGCGGCCCTTCCGGGACAGGAAGCGGACGCCGTCAAGCAGCATCCTTCGTGCCCGCTCTTCACCGGTGGCGGCGTGGTATAGCTGCAGCCCCTGGAGAACGCCGGAGACCATGAAGGGGGTCTCGCCCAGGTTGTGCGTGCCGATGCGATCGCGCCAGCGGCCCTGCTCGTCCTGCCAGACCTCGAGCAGGTCGACGAGGGCCTCCATGGCGGGCAGGAAGCGGTCCTCCGGGAAAGCGTCGTAGTAGGTCCCCATCCCCGTCAGGGCCCACCCCACGCTGCGGGTAGAGAACGGCCAGGGGACGGGCTCGCCGGCGGCCGCCGCGGCAGCTCGTTCGGCTGTGAGCTCCTGCTTCCAGTGATACGGTGCCGAGCGGCGGCAATAGTCGGCGCACATCTCGGCGACCTGCCGGGCGCGGGGACAGCCGGTGAGGAAGTGGTAGTCCAGGAGCGACCCGAGCCAGGTGTGGCTCGTGCGAGGGCCGGTCAGATCGGTCTCGTCGGTCGTGGCATAGTGGTGGTTCTGCGACCACTGGAAGTACGGTCCGCCGACCCACTCCGGATGCTCTGACTGGTGGTGCACGGTGTCCACGTCCATGAGGTGGCGGACCGCGGCCTCGCCCTCCCAGAAGAGACGCTGGTCGCCCGAGCGCAGGTACTGCCGCAGGATCGAGCGCGGCAGGTCGTACGCCAGGTTCTCGGTGGTCCGTGTCACCGTGCGGCCATCGGGAAGGCTCTCCAGGCGCACCTCGTCGCCGTCGTTGAGAATGCCCCGGCCACTCGGCGTGCGGCAGAACCGCCGCAGTTTCGCCTCCAGCGGCCAGCAGGCCTCCGAGAAAGGGGCGAAGGGCCCGAAGACACCGGTCTCGGAGTAACGGTTGGAAGGCAGCTGCAGTAGCAGCGGCATCTCCGCGGCAAGGCAGAAGCGGTCGACCTCGGCCGCGTCGGCCGCCCGGGGGCCGAAGTGCAGGTAGACCTCGTGGGTCCGCGCCATGCCCTGGGGCAAGCGCAGTGGTCCGTCGTGGCCGGCGCCGCCGGCATAGTCGATCTCCGTGTACCTGCGTCCGGAGCCGCTCCCGGCGTCGGCCAGACCGGAGAGATCCGGGTACAAATCCAGACACAGGCGGTCGTCCTCGAAGGCCCATCTCTTCGGATAGCTCTGGAACGGGCGTCGAAGCTTGCAGGTCACCCCGGCCTCGCCGTCGGCGACGTGCAGCCACCCGAGGCCGTTCGTCCGCAGGTCGGTGCGGCGGCCGGTCCCCCAGCGGAGGCAGTGGCGCTCGAGGTTCCATTGCGTCAGATCGATGCTGTCGGTGGGCGCCAGATCGATGGGCTCGTGGAAGGTCCATCCCGAGACCTGGGAGCCCGCCAGGGCCCGGCGCGGAGTCGCGGCCAGGGACAGGGGCAGTTGCAGCGCGAGCCTGCGGAGGAACAGCTCGGAGCGGTGGTCGAGGTCGTGGACGAAGGTGAAGTCGATGCGCACGAAGGGCTGATGGGCGAAGCAGATGATGCGGGCCTCGAAGCCCAGGAAGGGACCCGCCGGACCGGTGAAACGGCCCCGGCAGCGGACCACGAGGCGCAGGGGATTCGCCGCCTCGATCCCGGCCTCCTCGATCCGGCCGGAACAGGCGTTCCCCTCTCCGTCCCAGGCCGTCAGGTCCCCCTCGTCTCCCCTGGCGAGGAACTCGCGGCGCCCCCTGGAGACGGACCGGATCAGACGGCGCCCCCGGCGGCCGATGCGCAGGGCCAGCGCGCCCGTGGCAACATCGATGGAGTCGCCGCGGACTTCGGCGTGCAACGGCGAACTGAAGTCACCCGGGCCGGCCTGCGGATCGATCCGCAGGCCGAGCCGCTCCTGCGCCCCGATCTCCACCTGCAGATCGACAAGGGCCCAGCGCACCGAGCCGTCCGGCCAGCGGGCGCGCACGTGGGCCCGTGCCGGCAGGGGCTGGGCGTCCTCCGTGGAAACGCCCAGGCCTTCCGTCACCCTCAGTTCGCCGGGAGCAAAGGGCAGGCCCGCGGTGACCGGCCAGCGGCTCCTCGCAACGCCGGCGGGTTCGAGAATGTGAGCGGAAAGGGTCGGCACCTTGGTAGCTCGGGCGATGATACCAACAATGGACACCGCCGGCAAAGTGGCCGGGATGACACGGAGACCGGGGGGCTTCTACATTAATTCCACAGCCTTCGAGAGGGACATGACGAGAAAGACAGACCGGTACATCGGTTGGGCCGAGCTGGAGCCCTCGGGGTCGGTGATGGCGGGCAGCGTGGGGACCTGGACCCTCACCTACCACGTCGGCGAGTACGGGATCGACGACGGCGGAACCCTCAAGATCGCCTGGCGCTTCGCCTCGGACTGGGGCCGGCCCCAGAGCGAGGACCCCACGGCTCTCGACTACTGCACGGTCACCACCGACGGCCCCGGACGGATCTCTCACCACTGGGACCCCAAGGGCTACGTCCGGCCCTGGCAGAAGTGCCTGGTCATCGACGTCGCGGAGTGGGCCCTGTCCCGGGGAGACAGGATCACGGTGGTGTACGGCGATCGCTCCGGAGGCTCGGCGGGAACGGTGGCCCAGACCTTCCAGGAGAGGAGCTTCGAGTTCAAGGTCTGCGTCGACCCCTTCGGCACCGGACGGTTCATCGAGATCGAGGACCAGCCCGTGGTCGAGATCGTGCCGGCCTCCCCGGCGAGGCTGGTCCTGACCGCTCCCACCCGGGTCGTCCGGGAAGAGCCCTTCGCCCTCGGCGTCAAGCTCGAGGACGAGTGGGGGAACCCCGTCCGCGCTCACAGGGGCCGGGTGGCGCTGTGCCCGGGAGGCCTCGAGGGCGTCCCGGCAGAGGTCGTCTTCACCGGCGGCGAGGGGGGGGTCCTGCGGATCCCGGAGGTCTCGGCGGAAGCGGCCGGTACCTACCGGGTGAGCGCTCGCAGCGGCTCCCTGAGAGCCGAGAGCAATCCCGTGGTCTGCGTCGACGGCGGGGAGCGTTTTGCGCCGTACTGGGGGGACCTGCACGGCCAGAGCGAGGAGACGGTGGGCACCAACAGCCTCGAGGACTACCTCCTCTTCGCCCGCGACGTGGCCCTCCTCGACTTCGCCGGCCACCAGGGGAACGACTTCCAGATCACCCCGGCCTTCTGGGACCGCATCGGCCGGAGGGCGCGCGAGTTCGACGCCCCGGGGCGCTTCGTCTTCTTCCCCGGCTACGAGTGGTCGGCGACGACGCCCGCCGGGGGCGACCGCAACGTCTACTACCTCGACGACGGGCTCCCCATCCACCGAACCAGCCACTGGCAGGTGGACGATCGGGAAGACCTGGCCAGCGACCGCTACCCGGTGGAGGAGCTGTTCGCCGAGCTGCGCAGGGGGGGACGGGCCCTCGTCGTGCCCCACATCGGGGGCCGCCCGGCCAACCTGCGGTACCACGATCCGGAGCTGGAACCGGTCATCGAGATCTACTCCGCCTGGGGCCAGTTCGAGTGGCTCCTCGAGGAGGCCCTGGAACGCGGCTGCCGGGTCGGCTTCGTCGCCGGCAGCGACGACCACAAGGGGCGTCCGGGGGCCAGCTATCCGGGCGCCGCCTCCTTCGGCGTGTACGGGGGGCTCACCTGCGTGCTGGCCACCGAGCTGACGAGGAAGGGCGTGTGGGAGGCGCTCAAGGCCCGGCGCTGCTATGCCACCACCGGCCGGAGAATCGATCTGGACGTGCGCGCCCAGAACGGCACCCGCTGGATCGGAGAGGCCTTCGACGCCGACCACATCCAGCTTTCGGTCTCCGTCCGGGGAACCGCCGACCTCGAAGAGGTGCTCGTCATGCGCGGAACGGAGTGCGTCCACAGCTACCCCGAGCCCCTCGAGCGGGACCCGGACCGGCTCCGCGTCGTCTGGAGCGGAGCCCGCATCCGGGGCCGCGCCCGCATGGCGCGATGGGACGGATCCCTCACCCTCGATGGAGGCAGAATCCTCTCGGCCGAGGGGTACGCCTTCGACAGTGCCGCCGAGGGCATCGTCGAGCAGACGCGAGAGCGGGTGGCCTGGCGATCGGTCACCTCCGGAGACGAGGACGGCGTTCTCCTCGACGTCGAAGCCGGCCCCGGGGCCAGGCTCCGCTTCGAGACGGGGATCGCCCGCTTCGAGGTGCCCCTGGGGGAGGTCACCGGGACGCCCTGGGTGCACCACGCGGGAGGGGAGGGCCTCCAGGTCCGGGTCGAGCAGGCGCCGCTCGGCTGCGGAGGCAGTTGCCGCTTCGAGTTCTCCGAGCCGGTTCCCGCCGCCGGCCCTCATCCCTACTACGTCCGGGTAACCCAGACCGACGGATCGCGCGCCTGGACGAGTCCCTTCTACGTGAGCTCGTGACGACCGTCGTCCACGTCACCCACGAGGCGGTCCACAAGGTCGGCGGCATCGGCGCCGTGCTCACGGGGCTGATCACCACCGAGTCTTGTCGGCGGGCGGTCGAGCGGACGATTCTCGTGGGGCCGCTCATCGAGCGTCCGGGGAGCGAGGCCCTGGGCCCGGAGGGCACCCTCCTCCACGACAGCCGGAACGGGGTGCGCTCCGACACGGCGGGGGAGGCGCTGTCCAGGGTGGAGGCCCGCCGCGGAGTGCGCATCCTCTACGGCCGGCGGCGGCTCCGGTGCCCCGACGGGTCCGCGGTGGAACCGGAGGTGCTCCTCGTCGACGCGGAAAGGGGCGCCCCCAAGGGACTGGATCGCTTCAAGCACCAGCTCTACCAGGCCTTCGGGCTCGCCTCCGACCGCTACGAAGGGGAGTGGGAGTACGAGCTCTACGTACGTCTGGCGGAGCCCGCGTACGAGGCCGCCATCGCCCTCCTCGGCGACCGCCGCGGGCGGCCGCTGCACATCCTCGCCCACGAGTTCATGGGGCTGCCCACGGCCTTCAAGGCCCTCCTGGCCGACGAGTCCGGGGTGTACACCCTGTTCTACGCCCACGAGGTGGCCACCGCCCGGCGCCTCGTGGAGCGAGGCCGGGGAGGGGACGCCCGCTTCTATGGAGCCTTGCGCTCGGCCCCCCTCTCCGGGAGCTTCGTGGAGGATGTCTTCGGTCCCCAGGACGACTTCTTCAAGCACGCCCTGGTCTCCCGGGCCTGGCGCTGTCACGCGGTGCTCGCCGTCGGCGATCTCGTCGTCGAGGAGCTGCGTTTCCTCGGCCGGGAGTTCGCCGGCCTCGAGATCGACCGGGTCTACAACGGCCTGCCCCCCCCGCCGGCCTTCGCCCCGGCGGACCGGCGCCGGGCGCGGGAGAGCCTCGCAGGGCTCATCGAGAGCCTGCTGGGCTGCCGGCCCCGCGGGGTCTTCACCCACGTGGGGCGGCTCGTGCCGAGCAAGGGGTTCTGGCGGGATCTGCAGGTCCTGGAGGGGCTCGAGGCCGTGGCGCCGCCGTCGACAGGCCCCTGGGCGTTGATCGTCCTCGCCACCGATGCGGAGCCCCGTCCGTCGGAGGCGGTGGCGGCCATGCGCGCCGAGTACGGATGGCCCACCGCCCATCGCGAGGGCCCTCCCGATCTGACCCCGGGGGAGCTGGGCTTCGACCTGCGGGTGAGAGACCACAACGCCCGCAGCCGTCGGACGAAGGTGGTGTTCTTCAATCAGTTCGGTTTCGACGCCGGGAGCACCGGGGGCGCCGTTCCCCCGGGGATGGGTTTCGATGACCTGCGGCGGGGCAGCGACGCCGAGTTCGGGCTGTCGACCTACGAGCCCTTCGGCATCGCCCAGGTGGAAGCCCTCGCTTTCGGCGCCCTGAGCGTCGTCAGCGACGCCTGCGGCTGCGTCGGCTTCCTGCGCCAGGCGACGGCCCCCGGGAAGCCGGCCACCCACGTCTGCGGCGGCTACACACTCCGGGGCGGGGCGGGCCCGGCAGAGGGCGCCGATCCGGCGGCCTTCCTCGATCTGGACGACGGCTTCCTGGAGGCCGGCGAGCGCGCCTGCGGCGCGGCGGTGGCCTCGGCCCTGGCCGACGCGCTTCCCACCTCCGACGCGGAAGGGGAGCTGCTGCTGGAAGCCGGGCACGAGGCGGCCTCGGGAATGAGCTGGGAGAGGATCGTGGCCGGGAGGTTCCTGCCGGTCCTGCGGCGCCTCGAGAAGGCAGGGTCCGCACCGTGATGCAGCGAAGCGGGAGCGGCCGCCCCGGCCGCTCCCCGAAGGCCGCCGGATGGGCGTCCCTCGCGGCCCTGGCCCTCTGCCTCGGCTGCGGCTTTCCGGGACGAAGCGCCCCCCGGCCAGCCGATGCCGAAGCCTCCCTCGGCAGGCTCCTCGGCGACTGGCCCCACCGGGGCCGGACGGTGACCATCGCCGGGTTCCGGCATGCCGACGGCAGGACCTCGGTCGAGACCGAGGCCCTCGACGAGGCGTGGCTCTCGGCTGCGGTGCGCGCCGGGGTGCTGACTCTGCCCGACGCCGGCATCGCCGGCTCGGCCTCGGCGGAGGACCTCGACTGGTCCGGCGAAGCCCCCCTGCCCGACGACTGGCGGGAACTGCCGGGCGACCTGGTGGCCGGGGGCCAGCTGCGCGTCGAGCCGCCGTGGGCCTACCTGCGCCTGGTGGTGGCCGATCCCCTGACCGGCCGGGTGCATCAGGATCACGGCACCAGGATCGCCGAGCGCGACCTGGTCCGTCTCGTCCGGGACCGAAGCCGCCGCCTGACCGGTGTCGTCGCCGAGGTGGCGAGACCGATCGAGATCGAGCTGCACCTGCTGGTGCGGCGTGAAGAGGGGGGGTTCCCGGAGAGGATCGACTTCGAGGAGGGGGGCCTGCTGGCCGTGGACGACCGGTTCCAGCTGCGCTACCGGGCCGACCGGGACTGCGAGGTCTTCGTCTTCCTGCTGCTCTCCGACGGCTCGAGGCAACTGTTGGGCGGTGGGGCCACGATCTACGGGGGAAGATGGTACTACGCCCCCGGCGAGAACCGCTGGCACACCCTCTCCCGGGACGATCTGGTCCACACCCTCTACTTCCTGGCCGCGCCGCGCATCGAGGAGGATCGTGGCTCCCTGTGGGAAGATCTCGATCGGCTGCAATCCGAGGGGCGTCTCGACCGGTTCGTCGGCCTCGACCTGGTGGACGCCGCCGTGGCCCGCCTGCTGCAGCGCACCGCGGGGGCCGACTCCATCGTGGTCAGCCGTGGTGCCGAAGGGGTGGAGAGGGGAGAGAAGGAGCGTTTCGTGTACGACGACGGCACCACCTTCGACAGCCGCGGGGAGCGCCTCGAGGGCACGGTCATCGCCCGCGCCTACAGCGCCCTCGTGCGCTACCGCTGAAGGTGATCTACCTCGACCACAACGCCACGACGCCGGTGCGGCCCGAGGTCCGGGAGGCGATGTGGCCGTACCTCGGCGAGGAGTTCGGCAATCCTTCCAGCCGCCACGGCCCGGGACGGAGGGCCCGCGACGCCGTCGAGAGGGCCCGCGGACAGATCGCCCGGCTCATCGCCTGCGATCCGGCGGAGATCCACTTCACCAGCGGCGGGACCGAGGCCGACAACTGGGCCCTGCGAGGCATGTCGGCCTCCTCGCAGGGCTCCGTCGTCGTCTCCTCGGTGGAGCACCACGCCGTCCTCCACGCCGCCGGCGAGCTGGCGCGGGCCGGCCGCGAGGTCGTGGTCCTCCCCGTGGACGGGGCGGGCCGGGTCGATCCGGAGCGGGTCCTGAAGGCGTCCGAAGGCGCCGCGGTGGTCTCCCTCATCCTGGCCAACAACGAGACCGGGACGATCCAGCCGGTGGCCGGGATCGGAGCCGTCCTGCGCCAACGCGGGGTTCCCTTCCACGTCGACGCCGTGCAGGCCTTCGGCAAGATCCCCACCCGGGTCGACGACCTGCAGGCGGACCTGGTCTCCCTCTCGGCCCACAAGATCAACGGTCCCAAGGGCGTGGGCGCCCTGTACGTGCGCCGCGGCACCTCCCTGGAGCCCTGGCAGGTCGGGGGCGGGCACGAGCACGGGCTGCGAGCCGGCACCGAGAACGTGGCGGCCATCGTCGGCTTCGGCGCCGCCGCCGCGATCCGGCGGGTGGAGATGGCGGACCAGGAGCGGCGGCACGGGCGCCTCAGGGACCGCCTGGAGTCGGCCCTGCGGGAGCGCATCGGCGACGTGGTCGTCCACGGCCACCGGGTGCACCGGTTGAGCAACACCCTCAACCTCTCCTTCCGCGGCGTCGAGGCCGAGGCGGTCCTCGTCGGCCTCGACCTGGAGGGGATCTGCGCCTCGAGCGGCTCGGCGTGCACCGAGGGCGCGGCCGATCCCTCCCATGTCCTGCTGGCCATGGGCGTCGAGCCGCGGCTGGCGGCCGGGGCCCTGCGCTTCAGTCTGGGGTGGGGCAGCGACGAGGCCGGGATCGACCGAGTCGTCGAGGTCCTGCCGGCGATCGTGGCGCGGTTGCGGGACCTCTCGGTGTTCTGAAGCGGCGCCGCGCCGGGGTGGGCCCGGGGCGCGTCCCCTCACCCGCGCCGGTAGCTTGCGAAGCGCAGCCTCCCCTCCTCCCTCTCTTCCGTGACCGTCCATTCCCGGGCCGGCCACTCGGGGAAGCGGGTCTCTCCCTCCACGCGGTCCGGCACGTGGGTCAGGATCATCTCGTGGGCCAGGGGAAGGGCTTCGGTGTAGACGCTCGCGCCCCCGCACACGAAGACCCGGCGCCGCCCGGAGCGGCGGCAGTGCTCGAGGGCCGACTCCAGGTCCGGGAAGGGCCGCATCCCCTCCACGGCGGAGTAGTCGGTCCTGCGGGTCAGCACCAGGTTGGCACGCCCGGGCAGCGGTCGGCGCGGCAGGGACTCGTACGTGCGCCTCCCCATGAGACAGGCGTGGCCCATGGTGGTACGCATGAAGTGGCGCATGTCCGCCGGGTAGTGCCAGGGCAGGCCGCCGTCGCGGCCGATCACCAGATCTGGGGAGACCGCCGCGATGAGGCAGATCTTCATGCCGCGGAGGGATTGAAGAACCGCCGCAAGTCGTCGCGCTGCTCCTCCCGGGCGGCGCCCACCGTGCCGTCGAAGACGACCCGTCCCCCGTCGAGCATGACGAGCTGGCCGTCGAGGCGCTCGATGCTCAGCAGCTCGTGGGTGACGACGACGACCGTCGTCCCCTGTCCCCGGTTCAGGGAGAGCAGCAGGCGGTCGATGCCGGCGGCGGTCACCGGGTCGAGGCCGGCGCCGGGCTCGTCGCAGAACAGTACTTCCGGCTCCAGGGCCATGGCGCGGGCCAGGGCGGCGCGCTTGCGCATGCCCCCCGACAGCTCGCTCGGCAGCTTGCCGCCGCTCCCCTCCAGGCCGACGAGTCTCAGACGGGTGTCGACGACGTCGCCGATCAGGGCCGGCTCCAGGTCGGTGTGCATCTGCAGGGGCAGACCGACGTTCTCCGCCACCGTCAGGGAGCCGAGCATGGCGCCGTACTGGAACATCACCCCCACCCGCTTCAGCAGGGCGTCGCGCTCGGCCTCGGCCAGCTCGTGCAGGGGCTCCCCGAGCAGGCCCAGATCACCGGCGCGGGGGGAGACGAGGCCGATCACCGTCTTCAGCAGCGTGCTCTTTCCGCAACCCGAGCCGCCGACGATGCAGGTCATGTCGCCGCGGCGGACGGTGAGGTCGACGCCGTCGAGAACCGGCGGCGCCTGCTCTCCGTAGGCCACGGAGAGGCCGCGGACCTCGACCACGGGCTCGCCGGGCGGGAGTCCCCCGGGGGGTGGAGGTGCGGCGGTCACAGGTAGAAGACCAGGCCCCAGGTGAGGTCGAGGACGATGATCGCGAAGATCGACGAGACCACCGAGGAGGTGGTCGCCGCCCCGACGCCGGCGGCGCCGCCTCCCGCCCGCAGGCCCCGGTAGACGGAGACGACGGTGATGATCCAGGCGAAGGAGAGGGACTTCACCAGGCCGGTGAGGACGTCCTTCAGCAGCAGGGCGCTCTGCACCCGCCCGGCGAAGGCGGCGGGCGAGATGTCGAGGGAGAGGACCCCCGTCACCGTACCGCCCAGGAGACCGACGAAGTCGGCGGCGATCGTCAGCAGGGGAAGGGTGAGGAGCATGGCCCACATCTTCGGCACGGCCACGAGCCGCAGCGGGTCTAGGGCCATGGTGCGCAGGGCGTCGATCTCCTCGTTGAACTTCATCGAGGCGATCTCGGCGGCGAAGGCCGACCCCGAGCGTCCGGCGATGACGATCGCCGTCATCAGCGGGCCCAGCTCGCGGGTGATGCCGATGGACAGGAGATCGGCCACCAGCACGTTGGCCCCGAAGCGGCGCAGCTGGGCCGCCGCCTGCAGGGTGGAGACGCCCCCCACCAGGAAGAGGATGACGGCGACGATGGGCAGACCATCCGCTCCGACGACGGCGGCCTGACGGACGGAGTCCCCGCGGCGAACGCCCCGGCGCCGCAGGAGGGCGGAGCCCGCGGCCCAGGTCAGGTCGGAGGCGAGGTAGAGGAAATCGAGAATCCCCTGGAACGCGTCCAGGGACCGTTCCCCGAGGCGCTCGAGGGGTCCCATCTCCCTCACCGCGGCGCCGTCGCCGGCCGGCCCGGGGCCCGCGCCGACACTCTCGATCATGGCCTGCACCGATGCCGGCGCCGCGGCCAGATGCAGCCCGCGTCCGGCCTCGGATGCCAGGGAGGGCAGGCGCCGCAGCCACACGGCGCCCACCGTGTCGAGGCGGGTGATCCCCGACAGGTCGGCGGTCAGCTCGGCGTGCGGGCTCTTGCGGAGGAGCAGCCGGACCTGACGGGACCCCGCCGCCACCGAGTCCACGGTGCAGGCCCCGGTGATGCGGAGGCGGCCGCCGGCATCGGGCTGCACGTCCACGGTGTCAGAACAGCCGGGAGAAGCGCAGCAGGACCTGCTCGCGGGCCGCCAGCCGGCGCAGCCCCTGCGTCCGCTCGAGGTCGGCGATGATGTCGAGGTTGATGAAGCTCGTCAGGGCGATGCGCAGGCGGTTCTCCCAGGTGAAGAACCACTCCTGCGAGTCCCGCGAGCTCAGGAGGATGTCGAACTCCGAGTCGAGGCTGACCAGCCTCGACAGGCGGGCGTCGAGGATCACCAGGGCCTCGACGCCGGAGGTGGAGGAGCTCTTGAACTCGGTGGCCCTCACGGGATTCGAGTTGGTGCTGATCTCGTAGAAGTCCTTGTACAGCTCCTGGAGCGATCCGACGCCCAGCCGCAGGTCGGTGTTCAGGGCGAAATACCGGAAGACCCGGGAGTTGATGCCGATGCCCTCGCGGAAGGTGATCGGCGAGAACGAGGGCGCTGTCGTGAGTATCGTGATCCCGCGAAGGGTGTCGACGCGGCCGCTCCTCGACGTCCGGATCACGTCGCGAGGCATACGGAAGCGCGTTTCCGAGGGGAAGACGTTCGAGTTGACCACGCCGCGCAGGTAGGGACCGATACGGGGCGACAATCGGAAGATGTAGGTGGCTCGCCCCTCGGCGCGGTCGATGCCCTTCTGCAGCTCGTGGTCTTCCTGCCAGTTGGCGCCCTGCTCCACCAGGAGCCGGAGGCTGGCGAAGTGGCGGTCGGTGTTGTAGCGCGTGTGATTGAAGAGCTGGAAGACCAGGTTGGCGCTCGTCAGGTTGTCGCCTGCCGTCTGCTGCGAGGTATTCATCCGGACGGAGCCGGAGACCTCGGTCTGGGCGAGGAGGGCGTCGGTGGCGCGGGGCACCAGGGCATGCAGCACCGGACGCTGGTAGAAGGAGGTGAACTCCCCCGACTCGCTGTCGTATACGAGGTTGCGCCGAGTGACGACGCCCGGCAGCAACTGCACGCTGAACTTGTCGATGGTGGCGAAGGAGCCGCCGAGGCGCACGACGCTGTAGACCCCGGGCCGCAGGATCCAGGTGCGCACCCGTTCGCCGCGCTCCTCCTCGATGCCGAAGCCGGGTCCGTAGCTCTCGCCGCTCTCGTCGAATATCTCGTAGCTCTCGTTGACCGAGGTCCGCGTCCGGTCGATGACGTCGATGACCAGGGCCGACCAGGTCGGCTTCAGCAGCGTCGTCTCGCCCTCGAAGATCGGCACGTCCTTGCGGATCAGCTGCGAGAGGTTCCCGGAGCCGAACCGGATCTGGTACATCCCGGGGTCGAGGGGCAGGCCGCGCCCCGGCGACGCGGAGCGCACCTCGCGGCCGTCGCGGAAGACCTGGAACTTGGGTTCGTTGCCGATGGGCAGGGTCATGGTGGGGATGAAGAGCATCCCCTTGCCCTTGGGCAGCAGGGCCGGATCGCGCGCCAGTTGGGCGTGAGGCGAGGCGGCGGACCAGGTGCTCTCGTCCGCGGCGGCGGCCATGGCCAGGGCGAGGAGGAGGGCTCCAGCCAGCGGGGTGCGCACCATCAGTCCCCCTGCGGCGCCGGTTTCCCGGGCATCACGACGTAGTCCTCGGTCTCCCGTGGCACCTCCTCCGCCCGCTCCCCGGTCGAGCCGGCGGAGCCGTTCCCGTTCTCCTGGTGCAGCAGCCCCGCCAGGTCGCGGCCCTCGGCGCTGGCCTTGCGGATCAACAGGGCCCGGTCGAGGGAGCGCACGGCATCGATCATGGTCTGACGCAGGATCTGGTTCATCCCCTGCACGGTGTAGACCATGTCCCGTTCGAAGATCTCCACTTCCTTCGGATCGAACCGGTGCTGCCAGAAGATCCGGCCCTCGCCGTCCACCAGTTGCAGCGAGCCGTCGAGGCGCGCCCACCAGCGGTCGCCGGAGTCGAAGCGCTCGATGGCGTCGATCGTCCCGGTGAGAGTGAACTCCGGCGCCTCGTCGAGGAAGTCCGGCCGGAAGTCGGTGAACAGGTTCGCCGTCCGCAGGTAGCCGGCGACGGCGTTGGTGATCATCTCGCTCGGACGGACGGCCCAGAGGTTGTAGCGGTCGTCCCGGATCTCCTCCGGGGAGAGGCGGAAGATGATCTGATCGCGCTCGTAGAACTTGGCGATGGCGAAGCGCTCGATCTGCACCTTCAGCTCGTAGGGGCGTTCGGAGAGGGGCAGGTTCAGGCCCAGGGACTTCTCCTGGATGATGAACTTGCGGCGGTCGGGGACCTCGGCCTTGCCCGCCAAGAGGCTCGAGCAGCCGCTGCCCCCCAGCGCCGCCAGAAGGGCCGCCGCAGCCACCGCCGGCATGGACCGGATCGGACTCACGGGTCGGTCCTTCCGCGAAGCAGCACGGCGGGGTTCTCGCGGATCAGCTCGGTGGCCTGGCGCACGTTGAGGAGCGTCTCCTCCAGGCTCTGCATGGCGTCGAGGATGTTCTTGCGGCTCTGCAGGACGGTGCGGTCCACGTGGGTCACGGTGGCGTCGATGGTGCCCGTCATCTGGTGCAGGCTGGCCAGCAGCTCGGGCACGGGGCCTTCGAGATGCTCGCGCAAGACACGGACCGACCGGCCGAGGTCGCGCAGGGCGGTGCGCGTCTCCTCGGCGGAGGTGAGGACCCGCACCGAGTCCATGGTGGCGCGCATGGAGGCGGTGGTGGCGGCGAGGTTGTCGGTGACGCGGGCGAGGTTGGCGACCGTCTCCCCGAGGTCGCCGCTGCTGTCGGTGATCAGGGTGTTGGTGCTCTCCATCAGCTCCGAGCCGGCCTCGATCATCCGCCCCAGGCGGCGCTGGTTCTGCTCCGCCGTCATGGCCGTGAGGTTGGTCAGCAGGTCCTCGATGCGCACCATGAGCACCTCGGCCCGTTCCTCCATGTTCGACAGGAAGGTCGCCCTCGCCGGCAGCACCTCACCCGGCTCGAGAAGCGGCGCATCGGGGGATCCGGAGCTCAGCTCGATGTACTTCAGGCCGGTCACGCCCTGGCTGTAGAGCCGGGCCTGCGTGTCGGCGCGGATCAGGTTGGGGACCTTGCGGGCCTCGAGGGAGATCTCCACGAGGACGACGCCGATCTCCTCGGGCGAGACCCGCGTGTCCTCCACGCGCCCGACGGTGATGCCCTGGTACTTGACGGGATCACCGGCCGACAGACCGCCGACGGACTCGTCGAACTCGATGTAGTAGATCACCCGCTTCTGCAGCAACTGGGACCCGGCCACCACGAGAAGGAAGCCGGCCAGAACGCTGAAGGAGAAGACGAGAAAGAGGGCGAGACGGACTCTCTGTGCCCGGGTAGCCATGCGCTCGGGGGGTGCGGGCTGGGTCAGGGAGGAGTCCGCCGGGGGGAGCGGCCTCCGCCAATATGCGGAATCGTCCGCGTATCCGCCACCGCTGGGTGCGGTTCCCGGCCCCGCGGGCGGAGGCGCCGCCTAGGCAGAGGCGGGTTGGATCACCCTGAGGGCCTGGTGCTCGACGCGCAGGACGGCCGGGGTCTCGCACAGACGCTCGCCGTCGGCGCGCAGGGACATGGGAACCCCGTCGAGGGCCTCGATCTCCACCCAGGAGGAGCGCAGCATGCGCACCGCGCCGGAGCGCAAGTGGCCGCCCCGGAAGATCCTGGGAACCAGGGCGAGCACCTCGCGGGGGGAGATGCTGCCGTCCACCAGGCAGAGATCCAGCCGTCCGTCCGTCGGGTCGGCTCCCGGGCAGATGCGCATGCCGCCGCCGTAGGACGGGGTGTTGCCCGCGGCCGCGAGGAAGACCTCCTGCTCGCGCACCCCGAACTCGCCCCGGAGACGCACCGCGGCGGGGCGGTACCCCCGCAGGTGCCGGAGGGCGGTGTACAGGTATCCGGCCGTTCCGGGGAACGGCGAACCGCCTTCGGCCATCTCCTCGCCGACCTCCGCGTCGAAACCGAAGGAGGCCACCGTGGCGAAGCGATGACCGCCGCAGCGTCCCAGGTCGATCGGCCGCGGCCGGCCCTCGAGAAGCACCCGCAGGGCCGGCTTCAGGCGGACCGGGATCCCGAGAGCGCGGGCGAGGTCGTTGCAGGTCCCGGCGGGCAGGAGTCCGAGGCTACGGTCCCGGCCGGCCAGCTCCGGCAGCACCTCCGCCACGGTCCCGTCGCCGCCGCAGACGACGACCACGGCGGAGCCGCGGTCCCGGGCGGCGGCGGCCAGCTCCCGGGCCTGCCCCCGCCGTTGCGTCCAGTCGAGGGAGACCTCCAGGCCGGCCCGGAGCAGGCGCCGCCGGCCGCGCTCCGCCGCCCGCGCGCCCCGCCCCCCGCCCGCCGCGGGATTCGCGATCAAGGTCCAGGCTCCACCCCAGCGGTCCGGAGGGGTCATTTCAGCCTCCGGGGACACGGCGTACACTTGGGCTCATGGAAGATGGACCTGGCAGCTCGGGGGCCTCGGGCCGTCCCGAGCCGGATCGAGAGGCTCTGCGCCGGCGGGTGCGGCATCCCTACATCACCCGGCAGGAGCCGCGGCGGCAGGCCGATGACGAGGATCGCGGCGAGGGGGAAGAGGGCCGATCCACGCCGGCCGGCTGACGCCGCCCGTCTCCTTGTTCGGCCGCAACCATATCCATAACATACAGATTCCACGGAGAGTTAGGTCCTCCTTCCCCTCCCGTCCCACGGCCCTCCACGTCCCATGATCCGCAAGTACTACACGGACCGAAGTCTGTTGATCACCGGCGGCACGGGGTTCGTCGGCCAGGCGCTGCTGGCCAAGATCCTGCGCGACCTCGGGGACGAGGTCCGCCTCGTCTACCTGCTGATCCGGCCCCGCCGCCGGCCCGACGGCCGCGAGATCTCGCCCTCCGAGCGCCTCCAGGAGCTCTACGGGACCGCCCTCTTCCAGTGGGTCGCCGAGGCCGACCCCGGACGCTGGGAGCGCCTGCGCCGTAAGGTCGTCCCCGTGGCCATCGACGAGCGCCAGCCCGACCTCGGGTTGTCCACCGAGGACCGGCAGCGCCTCACGGCGGAGGTCGACACGATCTTCAACAGCGCCGCCACCGTCGTCTTCGATGAACCTCTGGACGTGGCGCTCCAGGCCAATGTCGGGGGGCCGATGGCCCTGATCGATCTCGCCCGGGCCTCCGGGCGGCGCGTCGACTTCGTCCACGTCTCCACCGCCTACGTCAACGGCAGGCGCCAGGGGACGATCCCCGACGAGCCCCTGCCCGTCGACAGCGACATGCGCCGGGTCATCGACGGCGGCGGACCCGGCTTCGATCCGGTGAGCGAGGTGGCGGACTGCCGCGCCGCCTGCCGCCGCCTTCGGGAGGAAGCCGCCGAGGAGGGGTTCACGCGGCGGCTGAAGCGCGAGGTAATCCGCGAGTACGGGAAGTCCCGCAGCGGCAAGCTGACGCCCGACCGGTTGGAGCAGCTCGTCGAGGACCGCCGGGACCGCTGGGTCCGGGGAGAGCTGGTAGCCGAGGGCATGCGCCGAGCCCGCGAGCACGGGTGGAACGACGTCTACACCTATACCAAAGCCATGGGCGAGCAGGTGCTCACCCTGCGGCGAGGGGACGTGCCGGTCGTGGTCGTGCGTCCCAGCATCATCGAGAGCAGTCTCGCCGATCCGGAACCCGGCTGGATCACGGGCCTGAAGGTGATGGACCCCCTGCTGGTCGCCTACGGCCGGGGACTGGTGCCCGACTTTCCCGCGCGGCCGGAGATCGTCCTCGACGTGATCCCGGTGGACAAGGTGGTCAACGCCACCATCGCCGCCGCGGTGCGCGCGCGGCCAGAGGCCGTGGAGGTCTTCCAGGCGGCGACGGGCACCGAGAACCCGGTGCGTGTGAGCTCCCTCTTCGACAGCGTGCGCGCCCACTTCCGGCGGTCGCCCATGCCGGACCGCGACGGCCGCTGTCCGTCGCTGCCCGATTGGCGCTATCCCAGCCTGCGCCTCTTCCGGTTCATATTCCGGCTCCGGTACCTGGGTCCGCTCCGGCTCCGCGAGCGGCTCCTCGAGCTGCCGGGCCGTTCGCCGCGCCCCCGGCAGCGGCGGCTCCTGGCGACGGCCCGGATCCGGCTGCAGCGGGTGCTCTACTACGTGGAGATCTACCACCCGTACACCCACCTCGACTGCCGCTTCGAGACCGGCCGCACCCGGGCGCTGTACGAGTCGCTGCCGCCGGACGAGCGCGCCACCTTCGACATGGACGTGACCGCCATCGACTGGCACGGGTACGTCTCCGGAATCCACCTGCCAGGCCTGCGGCGCCACGTGCTGCGCGAGGAGAGCGCCGTGGAGGCGGCGCTGCCGGAGCCTCCCGGGGAGCCGGGGGCCGAGGAGGAGCGTCTGCGGGCCGAGCGCGAGATCGCCACCCTGCCGGACCTGCTGCGCTGGGCCTGCGCCCGCCACGCCGGGCGCGTCGCCTTCGAGGCCCGCCGCGGCGGCCGCTGGCGGAAGATCACCTACGCCGACCTGCTGCAGCGCGTGGAGGAGCGCGCCGGCCGCTGGCAGGGACTCGGCCTCGGCGTGGGGGACCGCGTCCTGCTGGCCGGGGAGAACGGCCCCGAGTGGGTCGTCTCCTACATGGCCTGTTCCTTCCTCGGCGCCGCTGTCCTGCCCGTGGACCCGCAGACGCCGGGGGAGGAGGCGGAACGGATGGCCGCCTTCTCCGAGGCCCGGGCCATGGTGGCCGATGCCGCGTTCCTCGCCCGGGTCGCCCCGGCTGCGGTCCGCACCCGGATCGACCTGCCCTCCGGCGATCCCCTGGATGCGGCGGAAGGGACGGGATCCGTCTTCCGGGAGCCGGAGATCGACTGGGATCGGGAGGCGTCCATCATCTTCACCTCCGGCACCCGGGTCGAGCCCCGGGGGGTGGTCCTGACCCACGGCAACCTGATCTCCGATCTACTGGCCCTGGGGGAGCTGCAGCGCGTGCACGACACCGACCGCATCCTGTCCCTGTTGCCGCTCCACCACGGCCTCGAGTTCACCGGGGTCCTGCTCATGTCCCTGTGGAGCGGGGCCTCGACCATCTACCTAGACGGTCCTCTCAACAGCCGCAACATCCTGGAGGCCATCCGGGACCGCGGCATCACCGCCATGCTCGCGGTGCCGCGCATCCTGAAGATCCTGGCGGATCGGGTGCAGCGTCTGGACACGAGGGCGGAGGGGGGGCGGTCGCCCGACATCGACGTGCTTCGGCAACTGCGCCTGATCGTCTCCGGAGGCGCGCCCCTCGGCGAGACGCTGTTCGACACCTACCGCGGTCTCGGCCTCACGGTGTACGAGGGCTACGGGCTGACCGAGACCTCCCCCATCGTCACCGTCAATCCTCGGGGCGGGGCCCGCCGCGGCTCCGTGGGCGTCGCCCTGCCCTGCGTCGAGCTGCGCATCGACGCTCCCCTCGGGCACGACGGCGAGATCCTGGTCTCGGGGCCGTCGGTCACCGCGGGGTACCTGAACCGCCCGGACCTGACCGCCGAGGTCCTGCGGGACGGCTGGCTGCACACCGGCGACGTGGGTCACATGGACGAGGACGGCTACCTGTTCATCACCGGCCGGCGGCGGGCCCTGATCGTCACCGGCGGCGCCAAGAACGTGTATCCCGACGAGGTGGAGGATCTCTACGGGGGCCTGCCGCACACGGCCGAGCTGGCCGTCGTCGGCCTGCCGTCGGCGCGCACCCTCGGCGAAGAGGTGCACGGCGTCGTCGTCCTCGATCCCCGCTCCCGGGACCTGGACCTGCCGGAGGCGGAGGAGGAGATCCGGCAACGGGCCTATGCCCTTTCCCGCGACCTGCCGGCCTGGCAGCGGATCGCCCGGCTGCACATCCAGCGTCGGCCCCTGCCGCGGCTCGACGACGGCCGCGTCGACCGCAGCGCCCTGCGCGAGGACCTGGAGCGGGGAGCCCCCGAAGAGGTGGATGCCGCCGACAGCCTGGCTCCCTGGGAACGGCAGGTCTACCACCGGCTGAGCCAGTTGTCGGGGCTGGCCGTAGGAGAGATCGTGGCCCATGCCGACGCCCCTCTGGACACCGTGATCGACTCGCTCATGGCGGTCGAACTGGCGGCCTCCCTGCAGGAGGCCGGGGCCGGACAGGTGACCATCGACCGCGAGCGGACCACCCTGCGCCGGCTCCTCGACGAGGTGGGGCCGGGTCTGACCCTGGCGGAGTCCGAGGCGGAGGGCTACTGGTCCTCCGTGCTCCGCCGCCCGGGATCGGTGGCGCGCAGCGGGAGATCGGCCTTGGGCACGGCCGCGTCCAAGGTGTTGAGAGCCGCCTTGCAGGTGGAGGTGGACGGCGCCGGGGGCCTGCCCGAGGGACCCTTCCTCCTGGCCGCCAGCCGCCCCGGCCCGGCCGCCGCCGCGGCGGTCTTCGCCGCCTTGAGGCCCGAGTTCGACGGGCTCTGTCTGCTCGTGGAGCGGCAGGACGCCATCGGGGGCCGGTGGGAGTCCCGGTTGTGCCGCTGGTTCGCCGAACTCGTAACCCTCTCGGGGCCGGCCGGCCTGCCGCGGGCCCTGGAGGAGGCGGCGGCACGCATCGGCCGGCGCCGGCCCCTGCTGCTGTTCCCCGAGGGTGCGCCCCGTCCCTCCGCCGTCGGCGCTTACAGGCCGGGCATAGGTCTCCTGGCCCTGGAGCTGGACCTCCCGGTGGTTCCGGTCCGGGTCGATCTCGCCGGCGCCCGCAGCGACAGCCCCCGCCGCGCCCGGGTGCGCCTCGGCGCCGCCGTCGAAGCCGGCTCGTTCCGGTCCCTGCTGGAGCGCCTGACCCCTTACGAAGTCTACCGGGAGATCGCCGAGTCCCTCCGCCGGAGCATCGTCGATCTCGGTGCCGGACCCCCGGCCGCCGCCGCTCCGGGTGGTGGGCCGCCTTCCGCGGACTGAACTCGTGTATCCCTACTGGCTCGAGATCGGCGGCCTCCGCCTCCCCACCTTCGGCCCCATGGTGGTCCTGGGTTTCCTGTCCGCCCACCTCGTCATCAAGAACGAGCTGAGGCGCCGCGGCATCGATCCCGAGCTATCCACGAACCTGATCACCGCCGCCATCCTGGGCGGCCTGGCGGGGGCGAAGCTCTACTTCATCCTCTTCGAGATGCCCGACGGGTCGACCTGGGGCGAAACGCTGCGCACCACGTTCTCGGGCAGCGGCCTCACCTGGCACGGGGGCTTTCTCGTGGCCACCGCCGCGGTGATCTGGACGATCCGCCGGCACGCCGCGCCGCTGCCCGCCGCGGCCGACGCCATCGGCATGGGTCTGGCCCTCGGTTACGGCATCGGCCGCATCGGCTGTCAGCTGGCGGGGGACGGGGACTACGGCGTCCCCACCGACCTGCCCTGGGGCATGGCCTATCCCGAAGGCGTGGTGCCCACCACCGAGATCGTCCACCCGGCGCCGGTCTACGAGACCCTTCTGGGTGTGGCCACATTCGGCCTGCTCTGGCGCCTGCGCAGGTCTCTTGAGGGGCGGCCGGGACTGCTGTTCTGCGTCTATCTCGTGCTCGCCGGGGCCGCCCGTTTCGGGGTGGAGACGATCCGCCTCAACCCGGAGGTCATGTGGGGCCTGACGGGGGCCCAGCTGTTCTCCATCGTCCTCGTGGCGGTGGGGATCGGAATCGGGGCCCGCCTGCTGAGGCGACAGCCATCGGCGGCAGACCTGGCGAAGGGCTCCTGAGAGCCTTGGCCGAGCGGCTCCGGCACAAGAGGGTCTCCTCCTTCAAGAGCGCCGCCGATCTGCGCGACCACTGCGCGGCCCTCGGCGTGCGCATCCCCTGCGACGACGAGGTCCTGGCCGCGCCGGCGTCGCCCCTGGCGCAGCCGATCGACGCCGGGGGCGGCCTGCGCATCGGCAACCGCTTCGCCATCCATCCCATGGAGGGCTGGGACGGGACCGGCGACGGCCGGCCCACGGATCTGGTGCGGCAGCGCTGGCGCAACTTCGGGACCTCGGGGGCGAAGCTGATCTGGGGAGGCGAGGCCTTCGCCGTCTGCCCCGAGGGGCGGGCGAACCCGAACCAGTTGATCTGCTCGCCGGAGACGGCCGGCGGCATCGCCGAGCTGCATGGGCTGCTCCGCAGCGCTCACCGGGAGCGGTTCGGCTCCGACGAGGGCCTGGTGTCGGGCCTGCAGCTGACCCACTCCGGGCGGTTCTGCCGACCCTTCCGCAAGGACCGCCCGGAGCCGGTCATCGCCTACCGCCACCCGATCCTGGACCGCCGGTTCGGGATCGGCCCCGGCCACGAGCCGATCACGGACGAGGAACTGCACCGCCTGATCGGGCTCTATGTCGGCGGAGCCCGCGTCGCCCGCGAGGCCGGGTTCGACTTCGTCGACGTCAAGCACTGCCACGGGTACCTGGGCCACGAGCTGCTGTCGGGCTTCACCCGGCCCGGGGAGTTCGGCGGCTCCTTCGAGAACCGCACCCGCTTCCTGCGCGGGATCGTCGAGGGCATCCGCGCCGACCAGGGGAGCGGGGCGATCGCCATCGGCGTCCGGCTCTCGGCCTTCGACTGGGTGCCCTTCCGGCCCGATCCGGCCGGCGCCGAGGGCGGACGGCCGGGGCCGGGGATCCCCGAGCCTTTCGCCGATCACCTGCCCTACCGCTACGGATTCGGCACCGACGCCGGCGATCCCGTCGCCTGGGACCTGGGGGAGACCTTCCGGTTCCTCGACCTGCTACGGGACCTCGACATCCGCCTGGTCAACCTCTCCTGCGGCAGCCCGTACTACAATCCCCACATCCAGCGGCCGGCCCTCTTCCCGCCGTCCGACGGGTATCAGCCGCCCGAGGACCCCCTCGTGGGCGTGGCCCGCCAGCTGGCCATGGTCGGCGAGGTGAAGGCGCGCCGCCCCGACATGGTGATCGTCGGCTCGGGCTACTCCTATCTGCAGGAGTACCTGCCGCACGCCGCCCAGGCCCTGGTGCGCGCCGGCGAGGTCGACCTGGCCGGCCTCGGGCGCATGGTGCTGGCCTACCCGGAGCTGCCGGCGGACGTTCTCCAGGGGCGGCCCCTGGCGCGCAAGCGGATCTGCCGCACCTTCTCGGACTGCACCACGGCGCCGCGCAACGGCATGATCTCCGGGTGCTTCCCCCTCGACCCCCACTACAAGGCCCTTCCCGAAGCGGCCGAGCTGAAGCGGATCAAGGCCTCGGCCGGAGCGGACTAGGCGGGAGCGGTCCGCGCCGCCTCCCATCGGGCTCAAGGAGAGACTTCCATGCACGAGGGCTGGTACGCGGAAGACACGACCCATGGTCCGGTGAGGATCGACACCTTCGACGAGTCGCGGCCCCACGAAGGCAAGGTCCTCGGCATCGTCCAGGCCCACGCCGACGACATGCCCCTCTACTCGGGCGGGCTGGTGGCCAAGCTGATCGCCGAGGGCTACAAGGCGTTCCTCATCCAGACGACCAACGACGAGAAGTGCGGTCCCGGCACGATCGCCGACGCCATCAAGAGCAACGAGGTCGACGTCGGCGGCCTGGTGGACAGCCTGGGCATCGAGGACGTCTTCAACCTCGGCTACCGCAACCACCGCCAGGAGGAAAACTCGATGCTGGAGCAGCGCTGCCGGCTGATCTTCCTCTTCCGCCACCTGCAGGTGGACACGGCCATGAGCTTCCACCCGTGGGCCCGCTGGGAGGAGAACCCCGACCACTACATCACGGGGCAACTGGTGGAGTCGGCGTGCTGGATGGCGGCCTCGGCGAAGGACTACCCCGAGCAGGTGCAGGCCGGGATGAAGCCCCGCGGCGTGCAGGACAAGTACTACTGGGCCATGCGCCCCGGGTCGCCCTACAACCTGGTCACCGACATCGGCCCCTTCCTGGAGCCGAAGATCGAGTCCATGGCGGCCAACAAGTCCCAGGGGCCGGCCGGTTCCCACGGGCGCCGGCTGAAGGCGCGGCTGGCGGCGGAGGGCAGGAAGCTGACGGCACTGGGCGACGACGACGAGACCGCCGACCGGGAGTACATCCGGCTCTTCGGGCTGGAGGAAAACCGGCGGATGGCCGCGCCCTACGGCCTGGAGTACGCCGAGTACCACTACTACTTCCCGCCCGGCGGGACCTTCCCCTGGAGGGACACCCAGGGGCAGGTCGAGACCTACGTGAAGGAGCACGCGGTCGAGCTTTGAGGCAGGTCCCGCTCAGCCGGTGACGGCCCCCGTGGAGGCGCTCGACACGAGCCGCGCGTACTTGGCCATCACCCCCGAGCGATAGCGGGGTTCCGGCGCCGTCCACCGCGCGCGGCGGTGCTCCAGTTCCTCCGGGTCGAGGGCCACGTCGACGCGGCGGGCCTCGGTGTCGATGGTGATCTCGTCGCCGTCGCCTATCAGCGCGATCGGCCCCCCGGAGGCCGCCTCGGGAGCGACGTGGCCGATCATGAGGCCGCGGGTGGCGCCCGAGAACCGGCCGTCGGTGAGCAGGGCCACCGTCTCCCCGAGGCCGGCGCCGACGATGGCGCCGGTGATCTGCAGCATCTCGCGCATGCCCGGGCCGCCGACGGGACCTTCGTAGCGGATCACCACCACGTCGCCGTCCTTGATCTCGCCGCCCGCGATCCTCGGGAGAACGTCGTCCTCGCGGTCGAAGACGCGCGCCGGGCCGACGTGCTTCGAGCGCTCGTACCCGGCGAGCTTCACCACGCACCCCTCCGGCGCCAGGTTCCCCCGCAGCACCACGAGGCCGCCGGTGGAGCGGATCGGCCGGTCGGACGGACGGACGACCTCCTGTCCGGGCGTCTCCCGGGCGAGGTCCGCCTCCTCGCCGATCGTTCGCCCCGTGACGGTCGGGCAGTCCTCGTTCAGGCAGCCGCGCTCCTTCAGCCGGTTCGCCACCAGCGCGACGCCCCCGGCCTCGTGCAGGTCGGAGGCGACGAAGAGCCCGCCGGGCTTGAGGCTGACCATCAGGGGCGTGCGCCCGGAGATGCGCTGGAAGTCCTCCAGCTCCAGCTCGATGCCGTACTCGCGGGCGATGGCGAGGAAGTGCAGGACCCCGTTGGTCGAGCCGCCCGTGGTGGCGATGGAGGCGATGGCATTCTCGATGGACGGTCGGGTCACGACCTGACGGGGCCGCAGGCCGCGGCGCACGAGGTCGACGGCCATGGCGCCGACCTCCACCGCCGCCCCCTCCTTGGCGGGGTCGGCCGCCGGAATCGACCCGGAGCCCATGGGCGCCAGCCCGAGGATCTCCGCAGCCGTGGCCATGGTGTTGGCCGTGAACTGGCCGCCGCAGGAGCCGGGGCCCGGGCAGGCGGCGTCCTCGACCGCCTTGAGCTCGTCGGCGCTGATGCGGCCCCCGGCCTGGGCCCCGATCGCCTCGTACACGTCCTGGATCGTCAGGTCGACGCCCCGGTGCTTCCCGGGCATGATGGAGCCGCCGTAGAACACGAGGGCCGGAACGTCGAGACGGCCGAGGGCGAGGATCGCCCCCGGGGTGGTCTTGTCGCATCCGGTCATGGCCACCAGGCCGTCGAGCATGTGCCCGCGCGCCACCAGCTCGATGGAATCGGCGATCACCTCGCGGCTCACGAGGGAGGTCTTCATGCCCTCGGTGCCCATGGTGATGCCGTCGGAGACGACGACGGTGTTGAACTCGAGGGGCGTGCCGCCGGCCTCGCGCACCCCCCGCTTCACGTGCTCCGCCAGGTCCCGCAGGTGGTAGTTGCAGGGGCCGATCTCGGTCCACGTGTTGGCGATGCCGATCAGCGGCCGGGCGAGGGCCTCGTCGTCGTAGCCGACGGCTTTGTACATGGCCCGCGCTCCGGCGCGCGAGGGCCCTTCGACCATGGTTCGGCTCGGCCGCATCATCCACCTCCCGTCCGTTCCGTCGCCGCGGCCGCGGCATCGTACCGAGGGGTCGCCTGCATGTGCTCGGAGAGATCGGAAGTCATGGGCAGGGGCAGCTCCGTGGGGGGTGAGGGCATGATAGCCGCAGCCTCGGGAAGGGGTCAACTCCGCGGCCCGAAGGCGCCTTGCAGGGCCGTGGGGCGTCGTCTACCATCCCCTCCATGCCCCTGCATCCGATCGTCGTCCACTTTCCGATGGCCCTTCTCGCCTTCGGCTTCTGCCTCGATGCGGCCGGCCTGGTGGCTCGCCGGCCCTGGCACCGGCTCGGCTATGTGCTGCTCCTCGCCGGCACGGCGGGCGCCATGGCCGCGGTGATCACCGGCAATCTCGAGGCCGCCGACTTCCGAGCCTCGGTGCACGCAGAGGCGATTCAGCAGCACGAGGACTACGCCACCCTCGCCCTCCTGGTCTACCTGGCGTCGGCCCTTGGCCGCCTGCCGGGTGTCCTGCGCGCCGGGGATGCCGGCCTGGCGCCGGCCTGGCTGCTGGTGGGAGCGGTCGCCCTGGGGCTCCTCGCCGCCGCCGGCCTTCAGGGGGAGCGCTGGTCTACGAGCGGGGGATCGGCGTCCGCAGGCCCTAGCCTTCGCGTTCCAGCACCCGGCACCGGCCGTTGTCGCCCACGACGACGGCGTCGACCCGGCCGATGAACAGCCCGTTCTCCACCACCCCGGGGATGGCGTTGACCTGGCGCTCCATGCCGCCGGGGTCGGCGATGCCTTCGGCGTACCGGCAGTCGAGGATGAAGTTGCCGTTGTCGGTCACGAAGGGCTGACCCTGCGGGTCCGGCCGGCGCTCGACCTGCGGACCCAGATCCATCAGACGCTTGCGGGCCAGCGTCCAGGCGAAGGGGACGACCTCCACCGGCAGGGGCGACCGCGTGCCGAGGCGGCCGACCCGCTTGGAGGCGTCGACGATGATGACCACCCGGGCGCTGGCGCCGGCGACGATCTTCTCCCGCAGCAAGGCGCCCCCGAGTCCCTTGATCAGATCGAGGGCGGGATCGACCTCGTCGGCGCCGTCGATGGTCAGATCGACGGCCGGACAGTCCTCGAGGCTGCGGATGTCGAGACCGACCTGCTCCCCGAGGCGGGCGGAGGCGAGGGAAGTGGGCACGCACCGGACCTCGAGACCCTCCGACCGCGCCCGCTCTCCAAGGGCGCGGATAGCGAAGTCCGCCGTCGAGCCCGTCCCGAGGCCGACCACCATGCCGTCGACCACGTACTCCACGGCCCGGAGGGCGGCCAGCTCCTTGTCCCGATCGGACATCCGTCCTCCCTCAGAGGCGCATGGCGTAATGAATCTGGCGGGCCACTTCCTGGAACCCCACGTCCGGGTAGAAGCGGGCGCCGACCGGGTTCTGCTCCAGGGTCTCGATCCTGACCGCCTCCATCCCCTCGCCGCGCAGGAACTCGATGGCGTGCTCCATCAGTCGGCGGCCGATGCCGCGGCCCTGGTGGGCGGGGTGGACCGCCGTGTTCGGGATGTGGCCGATGCGGGAAGCCCCGTCGATCCGCGTGGTGATGTAGCCGACGATCTCGCCGCCGTCCTCGCAGATGAAGACGCCGCGGCCGTTTTCCCCGGCCACGTCGGCGTCGATGTGGCGCAGCTTGCGGAACCGCCAGTCGCGGCCGCCCATGAGGCCGAACATCCGCTCGATGTTGCGGTCGATCGACACGCTCTCGAAGCAGATGGCGGTGATCTCCTTCAGGCGCTCCAGGTCGGCGGGTCGGTAGGGACGGATCATGCCGACTCCGGGTTCGGGGGCGGAAGTCACGGCCCGGCCGACCGGCAGCAACGGAAGCCGATGAGGTCGAGGCTGTAGCTCTCGTCGAGGAGGCGGCCGTAGCGCGCGTCGGCGCGGGCGTAGTTCGCGCTGTGGAACCAGGACCCCCCGCGGACCACGCGCCATCCGCTCCCGGCGTCGTACCATCCGTCCGTCCACTCCCACACGTTGCCGATCATGTCGCGGACTCCGTAGTCGTTGCCGCAGCCGTCGTGGGCTCCGCTCGGGGCCGTTCCCCGGTCGCGCACCCAGGTCCCGTCGGCGCCCAGGAAGGGAGTGTTGCAGCGCTCCGGCTCGAAGTCGGGACCGTAGCCGTAGACGAAGTTCCGGGGACCCCGGCAGGCGAGCTCCCACTCGCGCTCCGTGCACAGGCGCAGGCCCCGGGCGGCGCACAGCTCCGAGGCCTCGCGCCAGGTGACGTCCACCCGGGGCAGCTCTCCCTCCACGTTGGGGTACTCGTAGCGGTCGATCCAGAAGTCGTCGACGCGGACCATCCCGGCCGAGGCGGCGGGCGTTGCGCCCTCATCGGCCCGCAGGAGGACGGGCAAGGTGGAAAGGAGCAGGGCCAGGGCGGACAGGGCGGCGCCGGCCCGGAGTCCGGAGCAGGCGGCTCCTCCCCGGAGGTTCCCCCGGGGGGCGCGGCTCACGGCGCGAACTCCACCACGCCGAAGCGGGCGGGATGGTGGAAACCCCTCTGGAAGGTGGGGCTCCAGGCGGTGTACTCCGTCTCCTCGCGGTAGCGTTCGCCGAGGGGCTCGGACTGCGCCTGCAGCACCCGCAGCTCCCCCTCGAGGCGGGAACGCTCGCCGGGATCGCCGCCCTCGCCGAGGGCTTCCAGCTTCGCGGCCAGGCTCGCCTCGGCCTCTCCCAGCTCGCGCAGCCGGGCCCGGACCCCGGCGCCGGCGCCGCGCTCGATGCGGTAGAGGTTCAGCCGCCAGCGGTCGCCGACGCGCGGCTGTCCGCCCCCGGCGATGGTCGGCGCGAAGGCGGTCCAGGGGATGGCGATCTCCACCGTCCACCCGGCATCGACGTCGGTGCTGTCGTTCACCGTGCCCACCGCCTGGACGGCCGTCTTCAGCCCGAGGATGTCCCAGTCCTTGTCGGAGACCCACTCGGGGTGGATCCGGCCGATGTGGAGGTCGACGATGGCGTTGAGGGGGTTGACCTCGAGCTCGAGATAGTCGAGGCCGTCGCCGTCGGGATCGATGAAGACCTCGACGACCTCCTCCGACCACATGGGGTCGTCTTCCTCGGTGAAGAGGGCCCACATGTCGGGGTCGCGGCAGGCGTAGGCGATGTAGAGGGCCTCGTCGTCCCAGAGCATCCGGGCCCGCGTGGGACGGGCGATGCGCCCGTAGTCGTTGAGGATGCGGGTGAAGGTGTCGATCTGGGGGGCCGCGGCCCAGTCGAACTCGTCGAGACGGCCGTCGACGGAGATCTCTGCGCCGGCCTGGCGGATCATGTAGAGGGGGAGGGGGGACTCGCTGAAGACGGCGGGCGGCTCCTCGGCGGCGGCGGCCTCCCGGGCCGCGAAGCTGGAGGCGATCAGGCCGACGGCGAGGAACCCGGGCAAGGCACGCGGAAGGGACACGGTCGCTCCTTGGCATGGGGGAGATCCACTCCGGTGGGGCCGCGGAAAGTTCGGCACGAGACAGGGCACCGGCAACCGGGGCGGAGGCAATCCGGGGATCGCCCCCGCGGGGTCCTGGCGGCGACTCTGCAAGCGGGTTGACAGGGTGCGGCTCGAACCTACCTTCACGAATTCGATCGAGATGGCCTCCCTCCCATACAACCCTCCCACGGTCAGGCCGGCGGTCCCGCCATCCGCCCGGGGTCCCGCGCCCCCGGGCCACGGAGGGGAATCGCAGGCGGGGACCTGCGCCTCTTGCCGGGAGAGCTGCTGACCCCCCGCGAGGAGACGGTCCTCGCGGCCCTGGTGCGCGTCCACGTCGAGGTCGGCAGCCCCGTGGCCTCGGCCGGACTGCTCGAGCGCGAGAGTCTCGAGGCCAGCCCCGCCACCATCCGCAAGATCCTGGTCAGCCTCGAGGAGAAGGGCTTCCTCCGGCAGCCCCACACCTCGGCCGGAAGG
Organism: Candidatus Latescibacterota bacterium; assembly: GCA_964291625.2. Lineage (GTDB taxonomy): Bacteria > Latescibacterota > UBA2968 > UBA8231 > UBA8231 > UBA8231. The sequence goes on from OZ220089.1 coordinate 4,611,156, forward strand.
CTCCCCACGAACAGGGCCTACCGGTTCTACGCCTCCCACGCCCTCGACGGGCAGGACCTCACGCACATCGGCGTCCTGCGGCGTCAGCTCGAGGCCAGGCTCCAGCAGGTCTCGGCCGACGAGATCCACGGGCAGCTGGCCGGGATCATCGGCGACCTGTCGATGCAGCTGGGGCTGGTGCTGGCGCCCGGCTTCGAGCAGGTGCGCCTGCAGCGGCTCGAGCTCATGCGCCTCGCCGAGGGCCGGCTGCTGCTGGTGGTCTCTCTCGAGACGGGGCCGGTCCAGAGCCTGGTGATCGAGGTCGGCTCCAGCGTCGATCCCGGCGAGGTGGTCGGCGTCTCGACGCGCCTCAACGAGTGCCTCGCGGGCCTGACCCTGGCCCAGGTGCGCGAGACCGTCCGCGAGCGCTTCGGCGACATGGCCAGGGGGCAGCAGGACCTGCTGCGCCAGGTGATCGAGCAGCTCGAGTCCATGGCGTCCCCCGCGGGACCCGCCCTGCACGTGGCCGGGGCGCGCCACATCTGCGCTCAGCCGGAGTTCCGGGACGCCCTGGACGTGGCGGAGCTGATGGACCTGGTGGAGCACCGCGACGAGCTGGCCGGGCTGCTCTCCGACCGCGAAGGGGTGGTCGTCACCATCGGCGAGGAGCACGACCCGCAGGGGCTCCGCCTGTGCGGCCTGGTGACGGCGAGCTACGAGGTCAACGGCGCCATCGGCGTCATCGGCGTCATGGGTCCGGCGCGCATGCCCTACGACCGCGTCATGGCCCTGGTGAACTACACCGCGTCGCGGGCACCGGAGCTGGTCTCCTGAAGCCCCGCACTTCCGGGAAGGACCGCTGCATCCGGCGGTCGGCGCCCCCGTGCGCCGCCGCTGCAACCACCGAGCGCGATCAGCCATGAGTCGAGAAGCGAAGGACCAGCCCGACGAAGAGCCCCACGTCTCGCCTGAGGCGGAGCCCGAGGCCCCCGGGGTGGAGGCATCGGAGGAAGAGGCGGCGGAGCCGGCCGGGGCGGAGGACGAGACCGGCGGCGAGGCCGGGCCCACCGACCTCGAGCGCGCCCTGGCGGAGGCCGAAGAGAGCCAGAACCGCTACCTCAGGACCGCCGCCGAGCTCGACAACTTCCGCAAGCGCACCGTCAGGATCCGCTCCGAGACCCGGGACGACACCCTGCGCGACGTGCTCCTGCAGGTGGCGCCCCTCCTCGACAACTTCCGCCGCGCCCTGGGGCAGGAGGCATCCGATTCGGCGGCGCTGCGCGAGGGGATCGAGATCATCTTCCGGCAGTTCAACGAAATCCTCTCCGGATACGGTCTCGAGGAGATCGAGGCCGAGGGACAGGCCTTCGACCCCAACCAGCACGAGGCCATGCTGCAGATGCCCTCCGAGGAACATCCGCCCGGAACGGTGATGCAGGAGATGGAGAAGGGCTACAAGCTCAACGGCCGCGTGATTCGTCCGTCAAGGGTCCTGGTCAGCACGGCACCGGTCGACGAGGACCCTTCCGGGGCCGGGTCCGGAGGACCGGACGGCGAGGGCGGCCGCGACGAGGGAGCCGAGGACGAAGGGTAGGGGGCGAGACCGAATGGCGAAGCGCGACTACTACGAGGTCCTCGGGCTCGAACGGGACGCGGGTGCGGACCAGATCAAGAGCGCCTACCGAAGGCTGGCGCTCAAGTACCACCCCGACCGCAATCCGGGCGACGGCGAGGCGGAGGCGAGCTTCAAGGAGGCCTCCGAGGCTTACGAGGTCCTCAGCGACTCGGAGAAGCGGCAGAAGTACGACAGCTACGGGCACGCCGGCGTGGAGGGCAACTTCGGCAGCGGCGGCTTCCAGTGGTCCGACTTCACCCACGCCACCGACGTGGAGGACATCCTCGGCGATTTCTTCGGCGGCATCTTCGGCGGCGGCCGCCGCCGGGCCCGAGGTCCCTCCGGCCCCCCGAAGGGCCGGGACCTGCGCATCGCCCTCGAGCTCACCCTCGAGGAGGTGGCCACCGGCGCCGAGAAGAAGATCAACCTGACCCGTCAGCAGCGCTGCGGCGCCTGCGCGGGGAGCGGGGCGGCGGCCGGCTCCGGCGCCAGGACCTGCGGCACCTGCAACGGTGTGGGCCAGGTGCAGCAGGTGTCGCGCTCCTTTTTCGGACAGTCGGTCACCGTCACCGCCTGCCCCGCCTGCGGCGGCGAAGGCCGGACCGTCGCCGACCCCTGCCCCGAGTGCAGGGGCGAGGGCCGCGTGCGCGACTCGTCGACGATCACCGTGCGCATTCCCGCCGGGGTCACCACCGGCAACTACATCCCCCTGCGCGGCCAGGGCGACGCGGGTCCGCGCGGGGGCCCGCCGGGGGACTGCCTCGTCTTCATCGAGGAGGAGGAGCACGAGCACTTCTCGCGCGAGGGCAACGACATCCTCTTCCGGCTGCCCATCACCATCGGGCAGGCGGCCCTCGGCGACTCGGTGGCCGTTCCGACCCTCCACGGCGAGGTGCGGATGAAGATCCCCGAGGGCACCCAGTCCGGACATGTCTTCCGGCTCCGGCAGAAGGGCATTCCCGATGTCGACGGGCGCGGTTGCGGCGACCAGCTCGTCGAGGTTCTGGTCTGGACGCCCACCCATCTGGGCGCCGAGGAGCGGCGTCTGCTCGAGCAGTTGGAAGAGATCCAGAAGAGCCGCGCCGAGAGCGAGGGCAAGAGTCTCCTCGACCGCATGCTGAGTGCCTTCGGCTGAGGCCTCGAGGGCTGCCCACGGGTGTGACGATGGCTTTCCCGCGGACCCTGCCAGAGGACTCCACGACGCTGCCGGGAGTGGCCAACGCGGTGGCCTTCTCCTCCGCCAAGGGGGGTGTCGGCAAGTCCACCGTGGCCCTCAACGCGGCCCTGGCCCTGTGCGGCCGCGGCGCCCGGGTCGGTCTGCTGGACGCCGACATCTACGGTCCCAGCCTGCCCGTGCTCACGGGGGTGCGCCAGGAGCCGGAGGTCGGCGACGGCGACCGCATCCGCCCTCTCCAGGCCCACGGCCTGGCCATGATGTCCATGGGCTTCCTGACCCGTCGGGAGACGCCGGTCATCTGGCGCGGCCCCCTTCTCGGCCAGGCGGTTCAGCAGTTCCTGCAGCAGGTCGAGTGGGGGGAGCTCGACTTCCTCCTCGTCGACATGCCCCCCGGGACCGGCGACATCGCCCTCACCCTGAGCCAGGTGGTCGCCCTCAGCGGCGCCGTCGTGGTCACCACGCCCCAGGGCGTGGCCCTCCAGGACGTGGAGCGCGGGATGGCGATGTTCGACAAAGTCGAGGTCGACATCCTCGGGCTGGTGGAGAACATGAGCTGGTACCTCTGCCCCCACTGCGACGCCCGGCACGAGATCTTCGGCCACGGAGGGGGACGGGAGGCCGCGGAGCGCCTCGAGGTGCCCTTCCTCGGAGAGATCCCTCTCGACGGCGAGATCCGCGAGGCGGGCGACCGTGGTCAGCCGCTGATGCTGGCCCAGCCGGACTCAGCGCGGGCCCGGGCCTTCGACACCGTCGCCGCCGGCCTGATCCGGATCCTGGAGAGCCTGTCCTGATGCGGGACTGGGCGCGCCGACGGTCGATCTGGCTCCTGCCCTTCGGCACCAGCTGCTGCGCCGCCGACCTGGCCGCCCTCTTCGCTCCTCCCCACGATCTGGGCCGCTTCGGCCTGGGTCTGGTCCACGAGCCCTCCCGGGCCGACGCCATCGTAATCGCCGGCCGCGTCACCCGGACCCTGGCACCCCACCTCCTGCAGGCCTACCAGTCCATGCCCCGGCCGGCGCGGGCGGTCGCCTTCGGGACCTGCGCCTGCTCCGGCGGGGCCTACGACACCGACGAGGTAGTCTCCGCCGACGCGGTCATCCCCGTGGACGCCTACGTGCCCGGCTGCCCACCCGAGCCCGGGTCGCTGCGCACGGCGCTGCGGCAACTGGACTGGTCCGGGTCCTGAGTCGCGATGGCAGCCGAGGCCCGCAGTTGGCACCGGGTCGCGATCGACGTCCCGTCCCGCGCCAGCGACGAGGTGGCGGCCCTCTGCTTCGAGTTCGGCAGTTGCGGCGTCTACGCCGAGGAGCGGGGGGAGGGGACGCGGCTCCTCGTCTACTTCGAGGGTCCCGCGGACCTCCGCAGGCTGGACCGTCAGCTGCGGAGCGGCCTTCCGGACGGCCTCTCCGGGGAGTTCCCCATGGCCATGGATGTCCAGCCCGAGCGGGACTGGAGCGAGGGCTGGCGGCGCTTCTACCGCCCGCAGTGGGCCACCGAGCGGATCGTCGTGCACCCGCCCTGGCTTCCCGTCGACACCGGCCCCGGTCAGATCGCCATCGCCATCGACCCGGCCATGGCCTTCGGCACGGGCGGGCACGAATCGACCCAGCTGGCCCTGCGGGCCCTGCAGGAGACGGGCTGCAAGGATCGCCTCTGCCTCGATGTGGGAGCCGGCAGCGGGGTGCTTTCCATCGCCGCCATCCTCCTCGGGGCCCGCCGGGTGACCGCTGTCGACACCGACCCCGCGGCCGTGGACAACGCGAGGCACAACCTGCGCCGGAACCTGGGAAGGGATGCCGGCCGGGCGAGGGTGCTCTGCGGCAGCCTGGAGGCGGCTTCGGACCAAGGCTGCCAGGTGGTGGTGGCCAATCTCGAGAGCCACCTGGTCCGTCCCTTGCTGCCCGCCATCGCCTCTTCCTTGACCGCCGCCGGCGTCGCTCTGTTCTCAGGTCTGGTCGTCAACGAGAGGGCCCGTTTCGAGGACTGGCTCATCGCCGTTGGCCTGGGCGTCGACGGGAGCTGGACCCGGGGAGAGTGGCTCGCCCTGCGAGCCCGGAGGGAAGGGGGCTGATGCCGGCGTTCCTCGTCGACGCGGCCTCCGTGCGGGACGGGGGCGTGGTGCTGGGGGCGGAGGAGGCCCACCACGTCCGGGTTCGCCGGCACCGCCCCGGCGACGAGGTAGACGTCATCGACGGCGAGGGGCAGGGGTACCGCATCCGCATCCAGGCGATCGAGGACGAACGGGTGACGGGCCGGATCGTGGAGCGGAGGCCGGATCTCGGCGAGAGCCCCGTGCGGCTCCATCTCGTGGCAGCTCTCGTCAAGGGCCTGCGGTTCGACCTGGTGGTCGAGAAAGCCACGGAGGTGGGCGTCGCCTCCATCACTCCGGTGACGGCGCGGCGCAGCGTGGCCCGGCCCGGGGGGCGCGGAGACCGCTGGCGGCGGTTGGCGCGATCAGCGGCCAAGCAGTGCGGGCGGAGCCGCGTGCCTCGGGTGAGCGAGCCGGCCCCCCTGCTCGAGGCCGCCGGGGCCATGGCGGCCGACGGCGCCGGGCTCCTGGTGGCCGACCCCGCGGCGCCCGGCGATCTTCGTTCGGTCTGCGACCCCGGGGTCCGGTCCGCGGCGCTCTTCGTGGGGCCCGAGGGGGGCTTCGCGCCGGAGGAGCTGCACGCCCTGGGCTCCCTCGGGGCGCGTAGGTTCGCGTGGGGGAATCGAAGGCTTCGCGCCGAGACCGCCGCCGTCGTCCTGTCGGCGATGGTCATCACCGTGATGGAGTGGCAATGCGAAGAGACTGCAGCATCCTCGTTCTGAGCGGTCCCAACCTGAATCTCCTCGGCACCCGGGAGCCCGAGGTCTACGGTTCCCATACCCTCGCCGGCATCGAGGAGCGGGTGAGGGCCGCCGCCGCAGAGCTGGGCGCCGAGGTCCGCTGCCGGCAATCGAACCACGAGGGCGAGTTGGTCGAGGCCCTGCACGAGGCCCGCGGCTGGGCCGATGGTGCCGTCTTCAACCCGGGGGCCTTCACCCACTACAGCCTTGCCCTGCGCGACGCCGTCTCCGCGGCGGGACTGCCCACCGTCGAGGTGCACCTGTCCAACGTCCACGGCCGCGAGTCCTTCCGCCGCCGCTCGGTGATCGCCCCCGTCTGCCTCGGCCAGATCGCCGGCTTCGGCCCGGACAGCTATGTCCTAGGATTGCGGGCGGTGGTGGAACGGGTACGGGCGGAAGACGGCTGAGGGCGGAACCGACCGCCGCCTCCGGAGAGAGAGTCCGCTTGCCGCAGGGCCGGAGCCCCGGGGGCCGCAGGTCCTCAGAAGGCGTGCCGGTAGACGAGTTGGACCGCGGGCTTTCCCGCGGCGTCGAGGGACAGGGTGGGAAAGACCTTCCGGGTCTTGGTGCGAGGGATCAGGGCCACACCCAGGCAGCCGGCGGCGAGCACGCCCGAGCTCCAGCCCCAGAGCCGAGCCCGGTCGGCCTTGTCCTCGAGGTCCTGGGCCCGTGCGAGCAGGCCGGCCTGATCTTCCAGACCCGAGTCGTTGGTCCGGTTGATCTGCGCCTCCTCATCACGGGAGGAGGCGGTGTCGAACTGGAGCCAGGAGATGAGTCCGAGGGCCACGGTCCCGCCGAGGAAGCTGATGTACGGGAACTCCCGGACCTGGACGACGCGGGCCTGGCTGCCCAGGGAATCGAGGGTGACCACCTTGGAGACTTCGGCAACGTCGAAGGTGTGGATCTCTCCGTCTCCGCTCCGCAGGACGAGGAGATCGTCGTCGCGATTGAGCAGCTGCCCCATGACCACGGTGCCGTCGGCCAGGTAGATGCGGGCGTCGGGAGCGCCCTGCGCCAGCAGCGCCGCGGGCTGCAGGGCGAGACAGGTGACCACGATCAGAGAGATCATCGGACGCATGGCGTGCCTCCCGCGTAAGGTGTTGCACCGCAAGGCGAACTCGTTTCCAACGGCGGTCTTCGGCAATATACGGTTCGCCGTGGGGCCGTCAACGACATGAGGCTGGACGCGGACTCGATCCCGCGGGCCACGGTGGCGCAGATCGAGGCGGCCCTGGCGGGCGCCGGCGCCGGCCGGCGGGTCATCGCCCTCCTGGAGCGGGACCCCCGCGCCGGGGTGCGTCGGCTGGCGATGCGCGAGCGGCGGCGCTACCGGGCGCGCATGGCCGAGAACCGGCGCCGGCGCCGGCTGCGGGATCTCGAGGAGCGCTACTGGCAGGAGGGCCTGTCGCGGGTGGCCGGGGTGGACGAGGTCGGGAGGGGATGCCTGGCGGGTCCGGTGGTGGCCGCGGCCGTCGTGCTGCCCCCGGAGGCGTCCGGGGCCGTGGAGCTCTTCGACCTCGACGACTCGAAGGTCCTCGACGCCGACGCCCGCTCCCGGCTGCGGGACGAGATCCTCGCCCTGGCCCTCTCCTGGGCCGTCGCCCCGGTGGCCGCGGAGGTGATCGACCGGATCAACATCCTCGAGGCCTCCATGGAGGCGATGCGCATGGCGATCTCGGGCCTCGTGCCGGCCCCGGACCGGGTCCTGGTGGACGGCGCCCGGGCTCCGGGCAGCGGCCTGCCCGAGACCGCCATCGTCGACGGCGACGCCCGCTCCCTGAGCATCGCCGCCGCCTCGGTGCTGGCCAAGGTGCACCGGGACCGGATGATGGAGGAGCTCCACCCGCGGTTTCCCGAGTACGGCTTCGACACCAACAAGGGATACGCGAGCCCGGCGCACCGGGAGGCCCTGGCGCGCCACGGTCCCTGCGCGCTCCACCGCCGCACGTTCTCGCCCCTGACTCAGCGCGAGCAGCTGAGCCTGGACCTCGGCCCGGACACCGGGCGGGACGGTGAGACCGTCGCCGCCGACTACCTCCTCGAGAAGGGGTACCGCGTCCTGCACCGCCGCTACCGAGCCTCCGGCGGCGAGATCGATCTCATCGCCGCGGACGGCGACTGCTGTGTCTTCGTCGAGGTCAAGTCCACCGACCGGGCGTCGGATCGACCGGAGGACCGGGTCCGGCGGGACAAGCGCCGCAAGCTGATCCGCTGTGCCCGTCAGTTCGTGGAGAGATCCGCCGCCCCGGGGACGGAGTACCGGTTCGACGTCGTCGCCGTCGATCTCTCCGCCCGGACTCCGGCCGTCGAGCACATGGAGGACGCCTTCGACGCCGGGGCCTGAGACGGACCGCCGGTCCTACCGCCCCGGTCCTCGGTACACCACCCGTCCGGCCACCACCGTCGCCACCGCCCGTCCGACGAGCTCGGAGCCGGCGAAGGGGGTGTTGCGCGCCCGGGAGCGGAAGGCGGCGGGGTCGACGGTCCAGCGGCGGGCCGGGTCGATCACCGTGACGTCGCCCGGGTCGCCCTCGGCCAGCCGTCCGCCGGGCAGACCCAGGATGCGGGCCGGCGCCGCGGACCAGCGATCGACGAGGGCCGGCATGTCGAGCAGGCCGGTCTCCACGAGGGATGCCATCGAGAGTCCGATGGCCGTCTCCAGCCCGACGATGCCGAAGGCCGCCTCGGGCAGGGGGCAGCTCTTTTCCTCCACCGTGTGCGGCGCGTGATCGGTGGCGATCGTGTCGACCGTCCCGTCGGCCAGCCCGGCGACGATGGCGGCCACGTCGGCCGCCGAGCGCAGGGGGGGCGCCATCTTCGCCAGCGGTCCCTGGCGGGCCACTTCCTCATCGGTGAGAATGAAGTGATGGGGCAGCGCTTCGCAGGTCACGGGCAAGCCCTCGGCCTTGGCGGCGCGGACCAGCTCCACCGTTCCCGCGGTGCTGATGTGGGCGATGTGCAGGGGCCCGCCGGTCCGGCGGACGAGGTCGATGTCCCGCCGGATCATCTCCTCCTCGCCCGCCGCGGGCATGCCGCGCACGCCCAGACGGGCGGAGACGGCGCCCTCGTGCATGCAGCCGCCGGCGGTGAGGGACCGCACCTCCTCGTGCGGAAAGAGGGGACGGCCGAGCCGCCGAGCCTCATCGAGGGCGGCGCACATGAGACCCTCCTCCTCCACCGGGTCGCCGTCGTCGGAGAACGCCACCGCCCCGGCCTCTGCCATCTCCGCGAGGGGGGCCAGCTCCCGGCCGGCCCGGCCCAGGGTGATCGACCCGATGGCGTGGACCCGGACGCGGGCGTCCCGCGCGGCGCGCCCGGCGAGGTCGCGCACCCGGTCGGCGGAGTCCGGCGGCGGCTCGGTGTTCGGCATGGCGGCGACAGCGGTGAAGCCGCCCGCGGCGGCGGCGGTGGTGCCGGAGGCGATCGTCTCCTTGTGCTCGAACCCCGGCTCGCGCAGGTGCACGTGAGAGTCGATGAAGCCCGGGCAGACGATCAGCCCCGCCGCGTCGAGGACCTCCGCTCCCGGCGCTGCCCGGTCGGCGACCCGGCCTCTGGAGATGATCAGATCGCCCACGGTGTCGACGCCGCGGGCGGGGTCGACGACGTGTCCACCCCGCAGGATCAGGTCCCCCCCGGTCTCTCCCCTCATTCTCTTCCTTCCTCTGCCTGCCGCAGGCCGCGTAGAAAGCCGCAGGCTTCGGCAGGAGTCATCCACGGCGGCACCGTCCACCCGCGGCGCCTCAGGGCGACGGCGAGCTGCAGGGCGCCGGGCAGCTCCACGGGATGCTCCGGGTCCGGGGAAGCGCTGATCCGGTCGAGGGTTTGCCGGGTGTCGCCGTGCCACCGCACCCGTCCGGCGTCCAGACAGGTGATGCGGCCGCAGAGCTCCGCCACGAGGTCCATGTCGTGGCTGATCAGAACCAGCCCGTGGCCGCCGGCGGCGAGTTCCGTGAGCAGCGCCGCGATTCTCTCCCGGTTGCCGCGGTCGAGCCCGGCGGTGGGCTCGTCCAGGACCAGGATGGAGGGACGGATGGAGAGCACGCCGGCGATCGCCGCCCGCCGCCGCTCCCCGCCGCTGAGGCCCAGGGGAGGCCGGGAACCGAACTCCGGGGCGGGCAGGCCCACGGCGTCGAGCGCGGCGAGGGCCCGCCGTTGCGATTCGGCTTCGTCATGGCCGTGGTTCCGCGGGCCGAAGGCGACGTCCTCCTGCACCGTCTCCTCGAAGAGCTGGGTCTCGGGGAACTGGAAGACCAGCCCCACCTCCCGGCGCACGGCGGCCGCGTCGCCCGTGCGCCATATGTCGCTGCCGTCGAGCAGGACCTGCCCGATCGTCGGCCGCAGCAGCCCGTTCAGGTGCTGCGCCAGGGTGGTCTTGCCCGAACCACCGGGGCCCAGCAGGCCGGTGATCAGGCCGCCGGGGACCTCCAGGTCGACCCCTTGGAGAGCCGCCACCGGCGTCGGCAGACCGCCGCGGTAGGTGTGTCCCACCTGCCGTGCGGACAGCCGGCTCGGAGCGGCTTCGGAATCGCCCGAGGTGGGAGCTTCCGGATGGTGACCGTGGGCGGAGAAGCGGTCCGTCAGCCAGCCGGCGAGTCCCTCCAGATCCAGGGCGTCGGCAGCACTCCCTCCCGCCGCTTCGGCGGCCTCGGCGGCAAAGGGCGCGGAGAGGCCGATCCGGCGCAGCCGGGAGCCGCCGGAAAACACCTTGGACGGCGGGCCGTCCTCCAGGATCCGGCCCTCGCACAGGACCAGGAGGCGCCCGGCCTCGGCCGCCTCCTCCGGAGACTGGGTGATCTGCAGGAGGGTCAGGCCGTGTCGGCGCCAGAGCCGGGCCATGGTCTCGATCAGTCCCCGGCGGCTCCCCGGGTCCAGCAGAGCCGTGGGCTCATCCAACACGAGGTAGCGGGGCCGCACGGCCACGGCCGAGGCGACGGCGAGCCGCTGGCGCTCTCCGCCCGACAGCAGATGGGGCGGGTGGTTCCGGTAGACTTCGAGGTTGAACTCCCGCAGGACCTCCTCCACCCGGCGCCGCATGGCCCCCGGCTCGACGCCGTGGTTCTCCAGTCCGAAGGCGATCTCGGACTCGACCGTCGGTGCCACGAGCTGGTCGTCCGGATGCTGGAAGACCATCGCCACCCGGCGCCGGATCTCCGGGAGGTGGGCCTCCTCCGCCGTGGACAGACCGTCGACGCTGACGGTGCCCGAGGTCGGCCGTTGAAAGGCGTTGAGGGTGCGGGCGAGGGTGGTCTTTCCGGAGCCGTTCGGACCCATGAGCGCCACCCACTCGCCCTGGGCCACCTCCAAGTCGACGCCACGCAGGGCCTGGATGCCGCCGGGGTGCTCGACGGAGAGGGCTCGAGTACGGATCATCGCCCGGGAGTGGAGGATGCGTTGCCCCGGCAACTGCGGGGGGTTACCTTCGAAATCCTGCTCATAAGGGCGCCTGTTCTCCGGCGCCAGTCAAGTGACGCATCGCGGCCGGTGACGGCCGCCAAGCCTGAGAGGCTGCTTTGATCCGATCCCTCCTCGCGAGCTTCCGGCGCTCGCTGGTGCTGGCCGCCGCGCTGTCCATCGGCTGCGCCGACGACGACGACCGCCCGCAGATCACGGGGCCCGAGTTGCCCGCCGCGGAGGGGCGTCTCTACCGGATCCAGGAGGTCACCTTTCCCACGGTCGACGAGATCCCCGTGGCGGCCTCCTACGTCCGCGCCGGCGAGGAGACCCGGCCCGTGGTGATCCTCATCCACGGCCTCGGAGATCCCCTCGCCCGCCTGGAGTGGGTGCTGTCCGATCGATTTCCGGCGATCCTGGAGGCCGGCTACCACGCCCTGGCCATCGACTTGCGAGGCCACGGGGAGACCCCCCTGCCCGACGACGGCCGTCCAGCCGGGCAGCTGACCTACGCCGATCTCGAGGAGATGCACCTGGAGGTAGGTGCCGCCATCAACTGGCTGCGAGGCCAGCCCACGGCGGACAAGGCCCGCATCGGTGTCATCGGCGTCGGCCTCGGCGCCAGTGTTGCCTTCGTGAGCATGGGGGCCTTCGCCGACGACCTTCGCGCCGGCGTCGCCCTGTCCCCGGGGTTCTGGGATCCCGACCTGCAGCCTGTCGTCATCGGCGGGGGCATCTCACCCTTCGCACCCCACACCATTCTCTACCTGGTGGGGGGCGCGGATACCCTGACCCTCGGCGACACCGTCATCAATCTGTGGGAGTGGGCCTCCGTCCTGGCTGAGAACACGCCGGAGTCGGGCCTGCACATCGTCGAGGAGAGCCCCGCCCACGGCTTCGAGCTGCTGAACACGCCGGGGGTCATGCAGCGGATCCTCGACTGGCTTCAGGCGCACCTGTAGCAGAGGCCGCCTCCGGGCGCCGACGGTCCTCCAGTTGGCGGGCAAGGTCGCGGTCATCATCCCTGCCCGCAACGAGCAGGACGCCATCCTCCGCGTCCTGGCCGACATCCCGCCCGCAACCGCAGACGACGTCATCGTCGTCGACAACGACTCCGCGGACGCAACCGCTCAGAGGGCCGCCGAGTGGGGCGCCCGCGTCGTCCACGAACCGCGAAGGGGGTACGGGCAGGCGTGCCTGGCCGGGATCGCCGCGCTGCATCCGGAGACCGAGATCGTCGTCTTCCTCGATGGCGACTACAGCGATTACCCCGGGGAGATGGTGGATCTCCTCGAGCCGCTGCGGGCGGGCCAGGCCGACTTCGTCGTCGGCTCACGGGTCCTCGGCCGGCGGGAGCCCGGGGCGATGCTGCCCCAGGCCCGCTTCGGCAACGCCCTGGCCACCGTCCTGATCCGCTGGCTGTACGGTGTATCGTACACCGATCTCGGGCCCTTCCGGGCGATCCGGCGGGAAACCCTCGAGCGCATCGGCATGTCCGACCGCGATTTCGGCTGGACCGTCGAGATGCAGGTCAAGGCGGCGCGTCTCGGGGTGGCCGCCGTCGAGGTGCCGGTCAGCTACCGGCGCCGACTGGCCGGTGCCTCGAAGGTCACCGGGACTCTGGCAGGGACGGTACGGGCCGGGTGGAAGATCCTGGGCACGATCTTCCTCCACGCCCGTCGGTGAGCCGTGCGGAGGCTGTCTTGACCCCCTTTCCGACCACCCGTAGCTTGCCGCGTCCCGGAGCAAGCCCCCCCATGCGCCTCGAAGACCTCGACTTCGACCTGCCCGAGGGGCTCGTAGCCCAGTACCCTTCCTCCCGCCGCGACGCATCGCGCCTGCTGGCCATCGATCGGGATGGCGGCAGCCGGCGCCATCTCCTCTTCCGACAGATTCCCGACCTGCTGTGCCCCGAGGACGTCCTCGTCGTCAACCAGAGCCGGGTGGTGGCCGCCCGCCTCAACGGACGCAAGGCGAGGACGGGGGGGCGCGTTCAGATCCTGCTCCTCGGCCGCGAGGAGGAGTGCTGGCTGGCCATGGCCCGGCCCCTGAGGGGACTGGCGCCGGGGGACCGCATCGACCTCGACGGCTCGCAGGAGTCCCTGGAAGTGGTCGGGCGGGTCGAGGACAGGATCCGCGTGCGTCTGCCCCGGGCGGGGGCAGGGGCGCCCGAGGACGATCCCACCGGTTTCAAGGTCCTCCTGCCGCTGCTGGAGCGGGCCGGCGAGGTGCCGCTGCCTCCCTACATCCGCAGGGAGGGCGAGCCCCTGGACCGGGACCGCTACCAGACCGTCTACGCCCGTGACCCGGGATCGATCGCCGCCCCCACGGCCGGACTGCACTTCACGGGCGAGCTGCTGGAACGCATCCGGTCGCTGGGTGTGGCGGTGGCGCACCTCGTCCTCCACGTCGGCCCCGGGACCTTCGAGACCATCCGCTGCGCCGACCCGCGGCGCCACCGCGTGGCGGCGGAGTACTACCGTCTGCCCGTCCAGACGGCCGAGGAGGTGAACCGGCGCCGCCGGGCGGGAGGCCGGGCGATCGCCGTGGGCACCACGGCGGTGCGCGTCCTCGAGTCCGCCTGGGACGGCCGCGGCCTGCGGGCGGGAGAGGGCTGGACTGACCTCGTCATCAAACCTCCCCACCACTTCCGGGCGGTGGACGCCCTGATCACCAACTTCCACCGGCCGCGATCCAGCCTTCTCATGCTGGCCGCCGCCTTTGCCGGCCGCCACCGGCTGCTGGACGCCTACGCCGAAGCGGTGCGCAAGGAGTATCGCTTCCACAGCTATGGCGATGCCATGTTCATCGCCTGACATGGCGACGGCCGCCGCCATCGTCCCCGCTGCCGGCCGGGGCCTCCGCATGGGCGAGGGGCCGGCCAAGCAGTACCGGCTGCTGGGCGGGCGCCCGATCCTCTGGCACACCCTGGCGCGCCTGCAGGCCAGCCCGAGGATCCGTCGGATCATCGCGGCCATCCACGGCGATGACGAGGAGCGCTTCGGGTGCATCTCCTCCGATCCCCTCCTCGACAAGCTCCAGGCTCCGGTCCTCGGCGGTTCCACGCGGTCGGAGTCGGTGCGGGCGGGGTTGGAGGCCCTCGGCGGCGAAGAGCTCGTCCTCGTGCACGACGCCGTGCGGCCGTGGGTGTCGACGGACCTGATCGAGCGCATCGCGGCGGTGGCGGAGGAACACGGGGCCGCGGTGCCCGTCCTGCCGGTGACGGAGACGATCAAGGTCGTCGACGGCGGCCGGGTCCTGGAGTCCCCGGACCGCAGCCGTCTCTTCCGGGCCCAGACCCCCAGGGTTTCCGCCGCTCCCTGCTGGATGCGGCCTTTCGATCCCCCGCGCCGGGGCCGCAGCCGACGGACGAAGCCTCCATGCTGGAGCGGGCGGGGATCCCGGTGCACGTGGTGCGAGGAGAAGAGGCGAACGTGAAGATCACCCACCCCGAGGATCTCCGGATCGCCGCCGAGATGCGCACCGGGATCGGTTACGACGTGCACGCCTTCGCCGCCGGCCGGCCGCTGGTCCTCGGCGGCGTCACCATCCGGTCCGACCGGGGACTCCTGGGTCACTCGGACGCGGACGTCCTCACCCATGCCGTCATCGACGCCCTCCTGGGAGCCGCCGGCCTGGGGGACATCGGCCGCCTCTTCCCCGACGAAGACCCGGAGTACGAGGGCATATCCAGCCTCGTCCTGCTCGCCAGGGTGCGGGATCGCCTGCGGGCGGTGGCGGCGGAGGTCGTCAACGTCGATGCCGTGGTCATGGCGCAGGCGCCGAAGCTGGCCCGCCACGCCGGCGCCATGGCCGAGGCCCTCGCCGGCGCCCTGGGGATCGATCCCGGCCGGATCAGCGTCAAGGCGACGACCACCGAGCGTCTCGGGTTCGTCGGCCGGCAGGAGGGGATGGCGGCGCAGGCCGTGGCCTCGGTGCGGCTCTGACCCGTGGGGGAGTATTTCGAGCAGCTGGTGCAGCGGATCGGGGAGCTCCCGGCGCCCTGGGCCTATGCCGCCCTGGGCCTGAGCGCCTTCCTCGAGAACGTGCTGCCGCCGGTTCCGGGCGACATGGTGGTCGTGTTCTCCGCCTACCTGGCCGGCCGGGGGGTGCTCTCCTGGGTCCCGGTCTACGCCGTGACCTGCCTGGGGGGAACGGCGGGGTTCCTGGTCATGTACGCCATCGGCCGGTCCCAGGGCCGCGGGATTCTCCATGGCGGCGGCTGGCGCGCCCGGGTATTCCCGGAGCGGCGGATGCAGCGGGCGTCCCGGTGGCTGCAGCGCTACGGCGCCTGGCTCGTCCTCGGCAATCGGTTTCTCAGCGGCGTAAGGTCGGTCATCGCCATCAGCGCGGGCTTCGGGGGGCTGGGCTGGCCCACGGTGGCGGGGCTGGGCATGGTGAGCATGCTCCTGTGGAACGGCCTTCTCCTGTACGCGGGGATGGCCCTCGGGGAGAACTGGGACCGGGTCTCGGAGCTGCTTGCCCGGTACAACCGGGGGATGATGGTCCTGCTGGCCGCCGCCGCGGCCCTGGCCGGGCTACGCGTGTGGCTGCGGCGTCGTTCCATCATTGACAATCGGAACCGTTCGGGATAGCTTCACATGTTCCTTTCGAATTGCCGCGAGCAGCTGTCGCGCCTCCAATGCCGGGCTCTCAAAAGGTGGATCCGGAGTTGACGACACGGACCTATTCCCCGAAAGGGGCCGAGATCGAGAACCGCTGGTACCTGGTCGATGCCGAGGGCAAGACCCTCGGCCGACTGGCGACCCGGATCGCCCACTACCTGCGCGGCAAGCACAAGCCCGCCTATACGCCTCACCACGATATGGGAGACCACATCGTGGTCATCAACGCCGAGAAGATCCGCGTCACGGGCAACAAGGCCGAGCAGAAGGTCTACTACCGGCACACCGGCTATCCCGGCGGCATCCGCACCACCAGCTTCGCCCAGATGATGGAGAAGCACCCGGAGCGCATTCTGCGCACGGCCGTCAGAGGCATGCTGCCCCGCACGCCCCTCGGCCGGCGCATGTTCAAGAAACTGAGGGTCTACGTCGGCGGCGAGCACGGCCACGGGGCCCAGCAACCCGAAGTGCTCGACCTCTAGGTCGGAACGCGTCGAGGAATCATGGCTGAGGAACACAGGTTCGAAGCGACAGGACGCCGCAAGACCTCCGTGGCGAGAGTGCGGTTGCACCCCGGGTCCGGGCAGATCCTGATCAACGGCCGCCGCGTCGAGGACTACCTGAGGCGCGACGCTCTCGAGATGATCATGGTCCAGCCCTTGCAGGTGACGGAATCGCGTGACAAGTTCGACATCCACATCAGCAGCCAGGGCGGCGGCCTGCGCGGTCAGGCAGGCGCCATGTCCCTCGGAATCGCCCGTGCCCTGGTGGCGTACGACCCCACCATGCGGACGACCCTGAAGAAGGCCGGCTTCCTGACTCGCGATCCCCGCGAGAAGGAACGCAAGAAGTACGGACTCGCCGGCGCCCGAAAGCGCTTCCAGTTCTCCAAGAGATAGGCGCGCCGCCGGCGAGCCGGGTGGAAGCCTCAACCAGCTCCCCAGGAGACGACTCCTCCATGACAGAAGTGAGCCTCCGCGATCTGCTCGAGGCGGGCACCCATTTCGGCCACCAGACCCGCCGCTGGGATCCGAAGATGAAGCCCTTCATCTTCACCGAGCGCAACGGCATCCACATCGTCGATCTCAACAAGACGGTAAAGCGCCTCCAAGAGGCCACCGACGCCGTGCGCCGCACGGCGCAGCAGGGGCGGGCGGTGCTCTTCGTCGGCACCAAGAAGCAGGCCGTGGACGTCATCCGGTCCGAGGCCGAGCGCTGCGGCATGTTCTACGTCACCGAGCGCTGGCTCGGCGGCATGCTGACCAACTGGCAGACGATCCGGCAGAACATCCGCCACCTGGACCACCTCGACCGCATCGCCGGCGACGGCACCTACGAGAAGCTCAAGAAGAAGGAGGTCCTGCTCCTGGAGAAGGAGCGGACCCGGATGGTCAGGACCCTGGAAGGGATCCGCAGAATGAACGGCATTCCGGGGCTCATCTACATCATCGACATCCGCAAGGAGCGGCTGGCCATGGCCGAGGCGCGCAAGCTCGGCATCCCCTCCGTGGCGATCGTCGACACCAACTGCGACCCCGAGGCGGTGACATACCCCGTGCCGGGGAACGACGATGCCATCCGTTCGATCGAGCTCATCACGCGCGCCGTGGCTGACGCGGTCATCGAGGGGAGCGCCGCCGCCGACAAGGGCCGGGGCGCCCGTACCGAAGAAGACGAGCCGGCCGCAGCGCCCGCCGAAGCCGCGACCTCCGCCTGAGGGGCGTCCGGAGACCTGGAAGGGAGGCAGGAACAACCGTGGCTCAGATCACCGCTGCCAGGGTTCGCGAATTGCGCGAGCGCACCGGCATAGGCATGATGGACTGCAAGAAGGCCCTGGCGGAGACCGGCGGGGACATGGAGAAGGCGGTTGAGCACCTGCGCAAGCAGGGGATGTCAGCCGTGGAGAAGCGCTCGGGGCGGGATGCCAAGGACGGGCTGATCAACTCCTACATCCATCCCGGCAGCCGTCTGGGCGTGCTCCTCGAGGTCAACTGCGAGACCGACTTCGTGGCCAGGACCGACGACTTCCGCGAGTTCACCCGCGACGTGGCCATGCATATCGCCGCCGAGCAGCCCCTGGCCGTGAGCCGCGAGGAGATCGACCAGGCGGTGGTGGACAAGGAGAAGGAGATCTACCTGGAGCAGGCCCGTAACGAGGGCAAGCCCGAGCAGATCGCGGAGCGGATCGTCACCGGCCGGCTGGACAAGTTCTTCCAGGATGTGTGCCTCCTGGAGCAGGCCTTCGTCAAGGATCCGGACAAGACCATCGAAGACCTGGTCACCGAGCAGACGGCGAAGATCGGAGAGAAGATCACGATCCGCAGATTCGCCTGCTTTCGTCTCGGCGAGGAGTGAGTCCGGAGCCTGCCGTCGACGGCGCCCGATGACATGCTAGAAGAGATCTTCGACGAGGTTCGGCAGGCGATGGAAAACGCCATCGCCGCCCTGTTGCGGGATCTCGCCGGCATCCGCACGGGTCGCGCCACCGTCTCCCTTCTGGACGGGATCCGGATCGACTACTACGGCACGCCCACACCCCTGAACCAACTCGCCTCCATCAGCGCCCCGGAGCCGCGCCTGCTCACCGTCCGGCCCTACGAGCAGAGCCTCATCGATCCCGTTGAGAAGGCGATTCGCGCCGAGGCCTCTCTTGGCCTCAATCCCAGCAACGACGGCCAGATCATCCGCCTGCCGATCCCCGAGCTGACCGAGGAGCGCCGGATCCAGTTGACCCGGGTCGCCCGAAACCGGGCCGAGGAGGGGCGGGTGGCCGTGCGCCACGCCCGTCGGGACGGGCTGGACCTGATCGACGAGGCCAGGAAAGAGGGGGAGATTTCCGAGGACGAGGCGAGGCAGGGCCACGCCCGCATCCAGACCCTTACCGACGACTTCGTCAAGAAGGTGGACGAGACCATCAGGAACAAAGAGACGGAGATCATGGAGGTCTGACCTGAGCATGTCCTCGGCGGTCCCCGGGCGATGCGGCACCGCCGCGTCGCCCTTTTTGCGCTCGCTGGTGAGGACTGATGTGCTCGGGGAGACCGCATGGCTCGCGATGAACGGGACCAGAGACAGCCTGAGGAGTGACGCGCAGGACGAAGGCAGCCACTGCGCGCTTTCGAGGCTCCCGAGAGTTGCAGCAGGCGAGGCCGCGTCGCCGTGATCGCCCCTCTCCTGCGCTCTGCGAGGCCCCGGCAGTGGGTGAAGAACCTGTTCGTTCTCGCCGCTCTCGTGTTCTCGGGGCACCTCCTGGATGCGGACTTCGCGCTCAACGCCCTGGCGGCGGCCCTGGCCTTCCTGCTCAGCAGCGCCTCCGTGTACCTGATCAACGACGTGGCGGACGCGCATCGTGACCGGCTGCATCCGCAGAAGGCCCGGCGCCCCGTGGCCAGCGGCGCTCTCCCTCCCCGAGTGGCCGTCGGGGCGGCGGCGGTGCTCCTGGTGGGGAGCCTCGCGGGATCCTGGTTCCTGCAGCCCGCTTTCGCCGCCGTCATCGCCATCTACGCGGCCCTCAACCTCGCCTACTCCCTCGGGCTCAAGGACGCCTTCCTGGTGGACATTCTGATCGTGGCCGCCGGGTTCTTCCTCCGGGCCATGGGCGGCGCCGTGGCCATCGACGTGGCCATCTCCACCTGGTTCATCCTCTGCACCTGCACCCTCACTCTGTTCCTGGCCGCCGGCAAACGCCGCGGCGAGCTCGACCTGTTGCGGGAGGAGGCCGCCGGTCATCGACCGGCCCTGGCGGCGTACGGGATCCCCTTCCTCGACCAGGTCATCGGAGTGCTGGCGTCGGCGACCATCGTCTGCTACGCCTTGTACGCAACCGGAGTCGGCGAGGGGGGACTCTCCGCCGGTCACCGGATGCAATGGACGATCCCCCTGGTGCTCTACGGGGTGCTGCGCTACCTCTATCTCGTTCACCGCAACGAGGCTGGAGCGGATCCGACGGCCCTGCTGTGGCACGACCGGCCCCTGCAGCTGGCCCTGGCCCTGTGGGCGGGACTTAGCCTGGCCCTGCTGTATGGAGTGGAACCGGCCGGATGAAGGCCTCCGGGCTCCCTTGACGGCCCGTCCACGGCTCGTCAGAATCAGGTGGCCGGCGCGCGGGATCGACCCGGTCCGGCCCCATGCGACGCCAGCCGTTTTGTCGGCGCTAGGTGCGCCGTTGCCGCCATGAACGCTGACGATCCCAACGAGCAGTCCCCTCCGGGACGGGTTTCGGCAGATCCGAGGCCCCTCCTCTCCCGCCTCAACCCCCGTCGATTCGTCATCGGCCGGCTGGCCACGGTCGATGTCGGCGTCGACGGCAGGCGGGACTGGGACCTGCAGGTGCACGATGACCGGTTCTACGGCCGGTTGCTGCGTGCGGGCTCATTGGGGATGGGCGAGAGCTACATGGACGGCTGGTGGGACTGCCGCCGCCTCGACGAGATGATCCACCGGATCCTGCGGGGAGGTCTGAAGGAGAGCGCCAGAAGCTGGTCCCGCGTCGGTGCCAGCCTGCGGGCTTCCTTCGTCAACCTGCAAAGCGTCTCCCGCGCCTTTCAGGTCGGGCAGCGCCACTACGACATCGGCGAGGACCTGTTCCGGCGCATGCTCGACCAGCGCATGATCTACAGCTGTGCGTACTGGAATGAGGCCGATGATCTCGACGCCGCCCAGGAGGCAAAGCTCGACCTCATCTGCCGGAAGCTGGGTCTGCGGCCGGGCATGAAGGTGCTCGACATCGGCTGTGGCTGGGGGGGGACGCTGCAGTATGCCGCCGAGCGCTACGGCGTCGAAGGCGTGGGCGTCACTATCTCACGGGACCAGGCGGAGCATGCGCGCCGGCGGTGCGACGGTCTGCCGATCGAGATCCGGCTTCAGGACTACCGCGAGTTGGAGGGGCCCTTCGATCGCGTCCTGTCCGTGGGCATGTTCGAGCACGTGGGCGTGAGGAACTACCGGGTCTTCATGCAGGTCGTGCGCCGCTGTCTCGCTACGGACGGGCTGTTCCTGTTGCACACCATCGGCAGCAACCGTTCCAACCTGGCCGGCGACGTCTGGATCGACCGCTACATCTTTCCGAATGCGAAGCTGCCTTCCGTCCGACAGATCGCCGAGGCGGCGGAGGGTCTGTTCGTACTCGAGGACTGGCACAACATCGGCGCCAACTACGATCCCACCCTGATGGCCTGGCACGCCAACCTCGAGCCCCGGTGGGACGAGATTCCGCACTACGACGAACGGTTCAGACGGATGTGGCGCTACTACCTGCTCGCCTGCGCGGGGTCCTTCCGGGCGCGGCGGAACCAGGTGTGGCAGATCGTCCTGTCCCCGGGGGGCGTGACCAGCGGGTACCGGGGGCAACGCTGAGCCGCGACGGTCCCCTGTCGCCGATGCGAGGCCTGGGAGTGGTGGAGCAGATCGGGATCGAACCGACGACCTCAGGCTTGCAAAGCCCGCGCTCTCCCAACTGAGCTACTGCCCCGTCCGGCTTGCCGCATTCGACAATAGCCATGGGTGCAAAGAGCGTCAATCGTGGACGATTAGCCGGGACGCCGGGACGAACGGAGGTTCGCATGCGGGGGCCAGGCCTGACTTGCCGCGCCCCCGCGGCGCTCCTCAGGCCGCCAGTTCGAGCTCTTCGCCCTCCTCCTCCGCGACCTCCTCGGCCACGTCCTGAACGTCTCCGTTGACGGCGGAAGCGCGCTCGAGGATCTGCAGGTTGCGCACCTGCACCTCGACGATGGTGTGGGAGTTCTCCTCCTCGTCCCGCCAACTGTTGCTCTTCAGGCGTCCGCTGAGGAACACGGGGGTGCCCTTGTGCAGTCGGTCGGCCATGCGCTCGGCGAGCTGCCCCCACATGACGATCTGGAAGAACGAGGCCTCGTCCTGCCACTCGTCGTTGCGGTCGCGGTAGGCGCGGTTGACGGCGATCCGAGCCGTGAGCCGGCCGAACCCGCCTTCGGTGATTCGGAACTCCGGATCCTGCGTCAACCGGCCGGCAAGGGCAACCTGGTTGATGGACGGCATCTTCAAGTCGGACATGACATCCTCCAAGTGGTGGTGGTGGGGACAGGTCGAGCGGGGCCGACCCGTGAACGGACCCTGGTGATGCACGACTCGTGCCAGGGCGGGTCGACGGTTCCATCTCGTTGGACCGCAGTCGACTGCGACCTCACGCTCCCGGCCGGGGGGGCGGGCGTGCGTGTGGCCTGACGGTGACGGCCCCGGGAACCGTGGCACCCGCTGGCATCTGCGGGGGACGCAGCCGTCATGCGGTCCGATTGTCCCGTACCAAGCCGCTCGTTAGATTCCGCCCGTGACCGCCGACTCCCCATCTTCTGTCCGCCCCAACCGTCTTTCCCGCGAGACCAGTCCCTACCTGCAGCAGCATGCCCACAACCCCGTGGACTGGTTCCCATGGGGGGATGAGGCCCTGGATCTGGCCCGGCGGCAGGATCGGCCGATCCTGTTGTCGGTGGGATACTCCGCCTGCCACTGGTGCCACGTGATGGAACGCGAGTCCTTCGAGAACGCGGCCATCGCGGCCCTGATGAACCGGCACTTCGTCAACATCAAGGTCGACCGCGAGGAGCGTCCCGAGGTCGACGAGATCTACATGGCGGCGGTGCAGGCCATGACCGGCAGCGGCGGCTGGCCCATGACCGTCTTCCTCACCCCCGACCTGCGGCCGTTCTTCGGCGGCACCTACTTCCCCCCCGACGACCGCTACGGGCGCCCCGGATTCGGCCGGGTTCTGGAGGCCGTGGCGGCGCATTACAGCGATCACCGGGACCGCGTCGAGGAGAGGGCCGCCGAGCTGCGCCGGTTCCTGGTGCAGAACGCGGCTCCACTGGCACGGTCCGGGGCGATCGCCGATGGCCTCGTGGAGGCCGCCGCCCGCCAGCTGGTGCGAGATCACGACGAGACCCATGGAGGGTTCAGCAACCAGGGCCCCAAGTTCCCCAACAGCGGCGGGCTCTCCCTGCTCCTGCGCCACTGGAGCGACGGTGGCGGGGGGGCGGCCCTGGAGACCGCCGCCCACACCCTGACGCGGATGGCTCGCGGCGGCATCTACGACCACCTCGGCGGCGGTTTCCACCGCTATTCCGTCGACGAGCGCTGGCTCGTACCGCACTTCGAGAAGATGCTCTACGACAATGCGCTGCTGGTGCCGGTCTACCTCGATGCCTGGCAGGCCACGGGAACCGATCTCTACGAGTGCGTCGCCCGCGAGACCCTGGACTACGTGATCCGGGAGATGACCACGCCGGAGGGGGGGTACTGCGCGACCCAGGACGCCGACTCGGAGGGCGAGGAGGGCCGGTTCTTCGTGTGGACGCCGGAGCAGGTGGAGGAGGTGATCGAGGACGAGGAGACGGCGCGCCTGTTCTGCCGTACGTACGACGTGACGCCGGAAGGCAACTTCGAGGGCCGCAGCATCCTCCATCTCTCCTCCGAGCCCGGGGAGCTGGCCCGCTTCCTCGGTGTCGATCCACAGCGGCTGGCGTCGTCCACTTCGGCGGCCAGGGCTGCCTTGTTCGAGGCGCGCCGGCGGCGGGTGGCCCCGGACCGGGACGACAAGGTGATCGCCTCGTGGAACGGCCTGATGATCGGAGCCATGGCCCGCGGCGCCCAGGTCCTGGGGGAGCCGGCCTATCTGGCCTCGGCGCGCCGGGCGGCTCGCTTCGTCCTCGACGGCATGGTCCCGGAGGGCCGGCTGCTGCACGTCTACAAGGATGGCGAGGCCCGCATCGCCGCCTGCCAGGACGACTATGCCGCCCTGGTGGCCGGCCTCGTGGACCTCTACGAGGCGACCTTCGAGGCGGGCTGGCTCCTCGAGGCCACCACCCTCGCGAGGGCGATGATCGAACGCTTCTGGGATCCCGACGAGGGCGGGTTCTTCTTCGTCGACGCCGGCCGCGGAGACCTCCTCGTACGCACGAAGAACCCCTTCGATGGAGCGACCCCGGCCGGCAATTCGCTGGCGGTCCTGGCCCTTCTGCGCCTGGGCACCCTCACCGGCGAGGCCGACTTTCTCCGCTGTGCCGAGGAGACCCTGCACCTCTATGGCCGGCTCCTCGAGCGGTCTCCCGGGGCCTGTCCCTTCATGGCCTGCGCCCTGCACCAGTACCGCCGGGGCGCCGTGGAGGTCACGGTGGTAGGCGCGGAAGAGTCCCGCCGGCCCTTCGTCGAGGCCGCCAACCGGCCGTACCTGCCGACACGCGTGCTATCGGGAGGAGCCGGGGTCGCAGCCCCGGCGGAGGCCGTGGTCCCGGCCCTGGCCGAGCGCCGCCCCGGCGCCGCGGGGGAGGCCCGTGCCTACGTCTGCCGCGATTCGGTCTGCTCTGCTCCCGTGGAGGACGTGACCGAACTCACTCGCCTCCTCGCCGGGGAAGATGGCTGAGGGCAGGGTCGCCACCTCGATCCTCGACACGGTCGGGGACACGCCCATGGTGCCCCTGCGCCGCATGGTACCGCGCGGGAGCGCCAGGATCCTGTGCAAGCTGGAGGCCCTCAACCCGGCTGGCAGCGTGAAGGACCGCATCGGTCTGAGCATGATCCGCGCCGCCGAGGGCGACGGACGCCTCAGGCCGGGCATGAGGATCGTGGAGCCCACCAGCGGCAACACGGGGATCGCCCTCGCCATGGTTGCAGCCGCCCTCGGGTACGACCTCGTGCTGACCATGCCCGACCACATGAGCGAGGAGCGCATCTCGGTGATGGCGGCGTACGGGGCCCGAATCGAGCTGACGCCCGCCGAGCAGGACATGGCGGGAGCCATCGACCGGGCCGAGGAGATCGTCGCCGCCGATCCCGCGGGCTCCTTCATGCCGCAGCAGTTCGGCAATCCCGCCAACCCGGAGGTGCACAGACGAACGACGGCTCGGGAGATTCTGCAGGCTCTGGGCGGCCGGATCGACGCCTTCGTCGCCGGTGTCGGGACGGGGGGCACCATCAGTGGTGTCGGCGGCGTCCTCCGCGAGGAGCTGGGACCGGCGCTGCGGATCGTGGCTGTCGAGCCCGCTCGCTCCCCCGTGCTGTCCGGGGGCGAGGCGGGGGTCCACGGCATCCAGGGGATCGGCGCCGGGTTCGTGCCGGAGGTGCTCGATCGCTCGGTGATCGACGAGGTGATCGCCGTCGAGGACGAGGAGGCCTTTCTCCACACCCGGCGCCTGGCGCGCGAGGAAGGTCTGCTCGTGGGCCCCTCCTCCGGAGCCAATGTCGCCACGGCGCTGAGGGTGGGGCTCGAGCTGGGAGAGGGGGCCGCCGTGGTCACCGTGCTGTGCGACACGGGATTCCGCTATTTCAGCGTCGACGGCTTCGCCGGCGAGTCCGGCGGCACGGGGTGAGGGCTCGCGTTGACACTCCCGCGGGGGCTGGTTACATTCGCGAGAGTCAAATAGAAACAACCTCTTGGCAGTCCCTGAACCCACAATGCAGATCGGTGACTTGGCCGCGCGCGCAGGTGTCTCAACGCGGACCCTCCGCTACTACGAGGAGCTCGGGATCATCGAGCCCGTGGCGCGGACCAACGGCGGCTTCAGGAGGTACGGCGCCGACCAGTTGCGCCGGTTGCAGATCATCCAGGGCCTCAAGGCTCTGGGTTTCGAGCTCGAGCAGGTGCGCCGGTTGTTCTCCGTGCGTGAGACGGCCGAGACCGGCGGCGACCTGGCATGTCAGATGATCGGTTTGCTCCAGGGTCAGCAGGAGGAGATCGACCGACGGATCGCCCAGTACCAGGAGATGAGGGAGCGGAACCTGCGCGGTATCGAAGTGCTGCGCGGATGTCTCCTCTGCGAGATACCGGTCTTCGAGCGTGACTGCCAGAACTGCGAGACCTACCGATGTCACGAGGATGTCCCCGACCTCGTGGAGTACGCCATCTTCCGACGCTGAGTACAACGTCGCCTGCCTCTCTGCCCAAGCCGATGATCACCGTTTCCGACGAAGCCGCTGAGAAGATCCGGAACCTTCTGGACAGGGAGGGATCCCCGGGGCGCGGCCTGCGCGTGGCGGTCCGGGGAGGCGGGTGCTCCGGCTTTCAGTACCAGCTCGATTTCGAAGAGGCGGCCGGCGACATGGACCAGGTCGTCGAGTCAAACGGTGTCCGCATCTTCGTCGATCCCAAGAGCAGCCTCTACCTCAACGGTGTCATCCTGCGTTACGACGACGGTCTGATGGGGGCAGGTTTCCAGGTGGAGAACCCCAACGCCCGGACCACCTGCGGCTGTGGCGAGTCCTTCTCCGTCTGACCTGCCCCCGGGCGGGCCTTCCCGGCACATACCCTACCTCGACAATCTGGCCACCACGCCCGTGGACCCGCGCGTCCTGAAGGCGATGTGGCCGTACTTCACCACTCACTTCGGCAATCCTTCCAGCAGGACCCACGCCTACGGCTGGGGGGCGACGGAGGCCGTCGACCGGGCCCGCGCCCAGGTGGCCGCCCTGATCGGCGCCGCTCCCCGCGAGATCCTCTTCACCAGCGGCGCCACCGAGGCCAACAACCTGGCCATCAAGGGTGTGGCCGAGGCCAACCGGGACCGCGGCGACCACCTCGTGACCTGCGTCACGGAACATCGAGCCGTGCTCGATGTCTTCGCCGCCCTGGAGCGCCGCGGCTTCCGGGTGACCCGTCTGCCCGTCGACAGCGCCGGAAGCGTCGATCTCGAGCGGTTGGAGGAGGCCCTCGCCGAGGAGCCGGTGCTGCTCTCCCTGATGGCCGCCAACAACGAGATCGGCACCCTGCAGCCGCTGGAGGAGATCGGGCGCCTGGTGGCGGCCAGCGGTGTCATCTGGCACTGCGACGCCGCCCAGGCCGTCGGCAAGGTGCCGGTGGACGTCGCCGGTCTTCCCGTCGACCTGCTGTCGATGTCGGCCCACAAGCTCTACGGACCGAAGGGGCAGGGCGCGCTCTTCGTCCGCCGCCGGAAGCCGCCTCTGCGCCTGACCCCGCTCATCGAAGGAGGAGGGCAGGAGCGCGGATTGCGTTCCGGTACCCTGAACGTCCCCGGGATCGTCGGCCTCGGCGAGGCCTGCCGCCTGGGCGGCGAGGAGATGTCCACCGATGCCGCGCGCATCGGGGCCCTGCGCGACGATCTGGAGTCGCGGCTCCTCGATGGCCTTGCGGGACAGGTCCGCCGCAACGGTGACCCGCGCAGACGCCTGCCGGGCGCGCTGAGCGTCTCCTTCGCCGGCATCCACGGGAGCGATCTGCTGCTGGCTCTGCGGGACCTGGCCGTCTCCGCGGGCTCGGCGTGCTCTTCCGGTAGCGGCGAGCCGTCCCACGTGCTCAAGGCGATCGGGTGTGACGACGCCACGTCGGCCGCGACGCTGCGCTTCGGCATCGGACGCTTCAACACGGCCGGCGACATCGACCTTGCGGCGCGCCGCACCGTCCACGAGGCCCGGCGTCTCGCCACGCCTTCTCTCGCCTGAGACGGTCTTGCGGGAAGCGGGGTGGTCCCTAGCTTCTTGGCCGACGAGTACACCAAACAGGATGGAGAAGACCAGAATGGCTCTCACTTCGAGCCAGCTCCTCGAAGAGGTCAAGAAGTCGATCACCGAGGTCACCGCCGAGGAGGTCAAGCGGTCCCTGAACAGCGGTGAGATCCGGCACGTCGTCGACGTGCGCGAACGCGACGAGGTCATGGACGGCTACATCCCCGGCTCGCACCTCATCCCCCGGGGATTCCTCGAGCTCAACGTCGAGGAGGAGGTCACCCTGGACCGGGAGGAGCCGATCGTCCTCTACTGCGCCGGCGGCAACCGCTCGGCCCTGGCCGCGCGCGACCTCGTGGCCATGGGCTATGCCCGGGTGAGTTCCATGGTCGGCGGCATCAAGGGGTGGAAGGACGCGGGATACGGCATCGAGCAGGACGGCCTCCTGTCCGACGAGGACCTGCAGCGCTACTCGCGGCACATCATCCTGCCCGAGGTCGGCGAGCGCGGCCAGCAGGAGCTGCTCAAGGCGAAGGTGCTCCTCATCGGGGCCGGAGGCCTCGGCTGCCCGACGGCCCTCTACCTGGCCGCGGCCGGGGTCGGCACCGTCGGCCTGGTCGACGCCGATGTCGTCGACCGGAGCAACCTGCAGCGGCAGGTCCTCTTCGGGGAAGACGTTCTCGGCCAGCCGAAAGTCGAGGCCGCCCGCGACCGGCTGCTGAAGCTGAACCCCGGCATCCGCGTTGAGGCCCACCAGGAGCTCATGACCTCCGCCAATGCCATGGACCTCATCGGCGGCTACGACATCATCGTCAACGGCTGTGACAACTTCCCCACGCGGTACCTGGTCAACGACGCGGCCGTCATCTCCGGCAAGCCGGTCGTCGACGGCAGCATCTTCCGCTTCGAGGGTCAGGCGACGGTCTACCACCCCGCCGCGGGCGGACCCTGCTACCGCTGCCTCTATCCCGAACCGCCGCCTCCCGGCGAGGTGCCCAGTTGCGCCGAAGGCGGAGTTCTCGGCGTGCTGCCCGGAACCGTCGCCATGATCCAGGCCACGGAGGTCGTCAAGCTCGTCATCGGACAGGGCTCCCCCCTCGTGGGCCGGTTGATCCTGTACGACGCCCTCGACATGAGGTTCCGCGAGATGAAGCTGCGCCGGAACGCGGCCTGCCCCGTGTGCGGCGACGACCCCACCGTCAAGGAGCTGATCGACTACGACCAGTTCTGCGGTCTCCCGGGCCACAGCGAGGCGGCTGGCTGAGGCATCGGCCGCCTCGGCCGCCTTCCGATGATCATGGCGCCGCCCGCCGGCGTCGACTCCCTCCTCATCGGTCTCGACGAGGAGACCGGCCAGGATCCGGTTCTCGACCTGGCGGCGCAGTTCGGAAACCCCCGCCCCGTGGAGCTCGAGCTCGGGATCGGCAAGGGGCGCTTTCTCCTCGACGCCGCCCTGCGCAACCCGGGGGTGAACTACATCGGTGTTGAGCAGGCGTCGAAGTACCTTCGCCTCGCCCATGCCAGGGCCCTGCGCCGGGGCTGCGCCAACCTCCGCTTCGTCCACGGTGACGCCAGGGAGTTTGTCGAGTTCTTCCTCGCCGCCGCCTCGATCAGCGCCATTCACGTCTATTTCCCCGACCCGTGGCCGAAGAAACGGCATCACAAGCGGCGGCTGCTCGACGAGGCCTTTCTCGTGGAGGCGGAGAGAATCCTCATCCCCGGCGGGCGGCTCTGGATCGCAACCGACCACGATGGCTACTTCGAAGCGATCCTCGAGGCCCTCGACCCGTTCAACAGCCTCCTGCTTCCCGTGGAGGCGGTTTGGGAAGGCGCGACCACGAACTACGAGGACAAGTTCGTGGGCCAGGGCCGACCGATCCACCGCCGCGTCCTCGAGAAGCCCTGACCGCCGGCCAACCCTCTCCCGCGCGCCTCTGCCCCGGGCGTCCGAGGAGGGCGGGATAATCCCTCCCGTATCCTGGCTCAACTGAATAATTAACAGCAAGTTAGATTCTCCCACGGGGGACTGCCCCGCGGGGTCGGATTTGTTCTTGACATACCCTGCGTGGGGAAGGTATACTATGCCGGGGTGGAAAATGGTGTAATGTGGAGCTTAATGGTTCTTCCGGTTCAATGACCTTCGAGGAGCCCCGTGAGCGCTCAATTCCTTGGAGAGTACGAGGTCCCCGTCGACGACAAGGGCCGGATCTTCCTGCCCGCCGAGTTGCGGCGGAATCTCGAGCCGGAGGCGGACGACACCTTCGTGGTCATTCGGGGCCTGGACGGGTGCCTCACCGGGCATCCACGCAACCTGTGGGCCCAGATCGCGGAGAAGATGCTCCAGCTGCCATGGAAGGAGCAGCGGGTCAGACTGTATACGCGGGCCCTCCTGTCCCAGGCGACCGAGGTGAGACTCGACCGCCAGGGGCGTGCGTCTCTTCCGAAGAAGCTCCTGGACCGGGCCGGGATCGGCGACCGTCTGGTCGTCATCGGGGCCCTGGAACATCTCGAGTTCTGGGAGCCGGAGGCTTGGCAGGGATACCTGTCCCAGGCCGAGCCGACCTTGGAGGAAGTGGCCGAGACGCTGGATCTGTGAGTGGCCTACCACGTGCCGGTCATGGTCGAGGAGGTCGTCACCGGGTTGGCAACGGACCCCTCAGGGGTCTATGTGGACGCAACGGCCGGGGGGGGAGGGCACGCGGAGGCCCTTCTTCGGGCTCTCGGAGAGAGGGGGCACCTGCTGGTATGCGATCGGGATGCAGCGGCTGTGAACGAGGCGGGCCGCCGGCTCGATCCGTACCGCGGACGGGTGACCTTTCTCCAGTGCGCGTTTTCCTCCCTCGGCCGGTCGGTGGCCCCACTCCTGGATCGCCTGGAGCGATCCGGAGTGGACGGGGTGCTCTTCGACCTGGGGGTCAGCTCCCACCAGATCGACGAGCCTGGGCGCGGATTCAGCTATCACCAGGACGGTCCCCTGGACATGCGCATGGACCGAGGAGCCGGAGAGCCCGCGGACCAACTGCTGGCGCGGGTCCGCGAGGCCGACCTGGTGGAGTTGATCAGAAGAAATGGTGAGGAACGGCAGGCGAGGCGCATCGCGCGTTCCATCTGCCGTTCCAGGGACGAAGGCCGCATGCAGACGACGGCGCAACTGGCCCGGGCGATCGAATCGACGCGCCCGGAACGACCGACCAAGACCCTCGCACGGGTGTTCCAGGCCCTGCGAATCGCCGTCAACGACGAGCTGACCGAGCTCGAGAAGGGGCTCCGGGCGGCCGTCGATCTGCTCGCACCGGGCGGCCGGCTCGCCGTCATCGCTTACCACTCCCTGGAGGACCGGATCGTCAAGCACAGGATGGGCAGCCTGATAAGGGGCTGTGTCTGCCCGCCGGATCTGCCCGCCTGTGCGTGCGGACGCAGGCCGACGTTCCTGCGCATCGGCCCGCCCCGCCGGCCCGGCGCCGAGGAGCAGGCCGCCAATTCCCGGTCCCGGAGCGCCACCCTGCGCCTCTTCGAGAAGGTCCCTCGTGTCTCCGGAGGCACCGGAGGAGCCGTCCGGTGAGGGCCTGGTTTCAGGGCGACTGGGTCCGGGCGCTGACCGTGCTCGCCATGGCGGCGGCGACGACGGCCTACGTGTGGATCAAGGTGCAGATCTCGGAACTGGCGCGCGCCTCCGAGGCGGCAGGGACCAGGGCCCAGGAACTGGTGGTGGAGAGCTCCCGCCTCGAGGCCTCCCTCGACCGGGCGAGCCGGTCGAGCCTGCTGCGACAGCGGGCCGAAGGCGAGCTCGGAATGACCTATCCGGACCCGGGAGCCACGGTCGACCTCCTGGTCAGGGCATCGCGATGACGAGCCGCGGCTCCCACGACGACGAACGCCGCCCCTTTGCCCTCGGCCGCCACCGCCTGCGGTGGGTCCTGCTCGCCGGAGGTCTGATCTGGTCTCTCATCGGCTTGAGGCTTGTGCAGTTGCAGGCGATCGACCACGGCACCTACCAGCTGCGCGCCCGCAACCAGCATCAGCGGCAGATCCCGCTGAGCGCACGGCGCGGGGCCATCCTCGATCGCCGGGGCCGCGAGCTGGCATTCGACGTCACCGCCGTCTCCTTCTACTGCCGGCCCGCACAGGTCCGCGATCCCGACGCGGTGATGGCCCACTTCATGCGGTTTGGCCGACGCTCCGTCGACGCGGTGTCCCAGCTGATCAGCGGCGGGCACCCCTTCGTCTATCTCCTCCGTCAGGTCGACGGTGAGCGGCTCCACCAGGTCCGCCAGAAGACCTTCGAAGGGGTGTACGAGCAACTGGAGGTCCGCCGTCACTATCCCTACGGCCGCTTGGCCGGACAGCTCCTGGGGTTCACCGACATCGAGAACCGGGGCAAGGAGGGGACGGAGCTGGCCTTAGACGAGATCCTGGCCGAACGGGCCGGGTCCGCCCGATCCTACGTCGACGGCCTGGGGAACGTTCTTCCCGAGCGTTCGCAGCCGACCGCCGCCCCTCGGCACGGCGCCAGCGTCCATCTGACCATCGACGCCGCCATCCAGGAAATCCTGGAGGAAGAGCTGGCCCGCACCGTGGCTGAGACCCGGGCCGAGGGAGCCCTCGGCATCATCGTCGATCCACGGTCCGGGGAGATCCTGGCCATGGCCGGCATTCCCCTCTTCGATCCGAACGATCCGGGCGGAGTCCCCGCCAACCACCGCCGGAACCGTCTGGTCACCGATCCCTTCGAGCCAGGGTCGATCATCAAGCCCATCACCATGGCGGCCGTCCTCGATGCGGACCCGAGGGTCCTCGAGAGGAAGGTCTACTGCGAGCAGGGCGCCTACGCCCTGTCCATGGGGGACGTCATCCGGGACGTCAAGCCCCACGGCTGGCTGACACCGGCCGACGTGGTCGCCCAGTCGAGCAACATCGGGGTGATCAAGCTCGCCCAGGGGCTGGATCGGTCGAGCTACTACCAGTCCCTGCGCAGCTTCGGCTTCGGGACCCGGACCGGGATCGGCCTTCCGGCGGAGAGCGCCGGGCTGTTGCGGCACGCCCGCGACTGGTCCAACCGCTCCCTGGAGACGATCTCCATCGGCCAGGAGATCAGCGTCACCGCGGTGCAGATGGTGCAGGCCTTCGGCGCCATCGCCAACGGGGGCATGCTGATGGCGCCGAAGGTGATCCAGGAGGTCCGGGATCCCGCGGGACAGATCCTGCGGCGGGAGGAACCGAAGCCCGTGCGCCGGGTCCTCTCCTCCAGAACCGCCTCGGTCCTCAAGGGAATGTTGCGGCGGGTGGTCAGCGACGGAACGGGGCGCAACGCGGCCATCGAAGGGGTCCAGGTGGCGGGCAAGACGGGGACCGCGCAACGCGCCCTTCCGGGGGGCGGCGGCTACGCCCAGGGCGAGTACATCGCTTCCTTCATCGGCTTCCTTCCGGCTACCGGGCAACCGCGCTACCTCTGCCTGGTCTCCGTGGAGAACCCGCGGCTCGGGAAGTGGGGGGGCGTCGTGGCGGCGCCCGCCTTCCGGCGCACCATGGAACGGATCCTCGTCCTCGACGGATCGCTGGCACCCGGCGGCATCCGGCCGGGCGCCCTGGCCGACGCCGCGACCGAGGTCCCAGGCGAGGTCATGCCCGATTTCAGGGGGCTGGACGTGCCCCGGGTCAGGGTCCAGGCCCGCCGCCGGGATCTCAACCTCCGCTTCGAGGGCTCCGGCCCGATCGTGGTCGGCCAGGAGCCGGCGCCCAGGTCGCGCCGCACGGAGGCGGACATCCTGTGCCGTCTCGGCAGCCGGGCCGACCTGCTGGCCCTGGGGCTGCCCGAGGCGCCAATGCGCCAAGCCGTGCTGGTGCGCAAGCTGCAGGGCCCGCAGCTGGTGGCCCTCGCGCCGGGGGAGGGCGGGAGGTGAAGCTTCGCGACCTGATCGGCGCGATCCGGCCCGTCCACATCGGCGGATCCCTCGACGTGGAGATCGAATCGGTCGTCTCCGATTCGCGCCGGGCCGGCCCCGGAGCCCTGTTCGTGGCCGTTCGCGGCGGACAGGAGATCGACCGCCATTGTTTCGTCGATGATGCCCTCGCCCGCGGGGCTTCGGCGGTAGTGGTCGAGGAGGACGATGAGAGTCTGCCGTCGGCACGTATCCGCGTCGACGACTGCCGCCAGGCCCTGGCAGCCCTCGCGGCCCGGCTGCACGGCTGTCCGGCCCGATCCTTCCGGTGGCGCGTCGGGGTTACCGGAACCAACGGCAAGTCGACGACTGCCCTGCTTGTGCGCCACGTCCTGGAGGCCGCAGGGGCGCGCAGCGCCTACATCGGGACCCTGGGATTCTCCTGCGGCGAAGGCATGGAGAGCCTCGACAACACCACGCCCGAGGCCGACCGGCTGCAGGCCCTGCTCGCCAGGGCCCGTGACGCCGGATGCGACGCTCTGGTCATGGAGGTCTCCTCCCACGGTCTGGCTCTCCGCCGCGTCGACGGGATCGACTACTCGGTGGCCGTGTTTACCAATCTCACGCGTGACCACCTCGACTTCCACGGCACCGAGGAGGACTACCTGGCGGCCAAGGCGACTCTCTTCCGGGGTCTCGGCCAGGGAGGGGCGGCGGTGGTGAACGCCGATGATCCCCACGCTCCGGAGGTGGCGGCAAGCACTTCGGCCCGGGTGCTCACCTACGGCGAGAGGGGAGAGGACGTACGTCTCGCCAGCTTCGACACCCGAGCGGGCTCCACCACCCTTCTGAAGCTGGAGACGCCGGCCGGAGAGTGGTCGGTGGAGACCAGCCTGGCGGGCCGGTTCAACCGCTGCAACGTGATGGCCGCCGTCTGCACCGGCGTCGCCCTGGGGATCGATGCCGACGCCGTGCGGTCGGGAATCGCCGCCGTGTCCCAAGTGCCGGGCCGCTTCGAACGCCTGGACGAGGGCCAGCCCTTCGAAGTCATCGTCGACTACGCTCACACGCCCGCCGGTCTCGACACGGTGCTGCGCACCGCCAGGGAGTTGACGCGGGGCCGGCTTCTTTGCCTTTTTGGCTGTGGTGGCGACCGCGACAAGGGCAAGCGGCCTCTCATGGGGCGCGTCGCCGAGGATCTGGCCGATCTCGTCTTCCTCACCTCCGACAACCCGCGGGGGGAGCCGCCCGAGGAGATCATCGATCAGATCGTCGCCGGCATGCGCGAAGCCGACTCCGCCGTGGTTTGTCCGGATCGGCGCGCCGCCATCGATGCAGCCCTGCAAGAGGCCGGCGATGGGGACGTGGTGGTGGTGGCGGGCAAGGGGGACGAACCGTACCAGATCCTGGCCGACGGACCCACCGACTTCGACGACCGCCAGGTCGTGCGCCAGGTGCTTCGCAAGTAATGTGGCGCGACATCCACATCGAGGAGGTCCGCACCTGGACGAGGGCGGAGTGGAGAGGAGGGGAGGATCTCAGGGGGCGGCTGGCGACGGGTGTCTCCACCGACACTCGAACCCTCGAGCCCGGCGAGATCTTCGTGGCCCTGGCGGGCGAGCGCTTCGATGGCCACGACCACGTCTCCGAGGCCTTCGAGAGGGGCGCGAGTTCGGCCATCGTCGATCGCCGGCGGGTGGATGGTCTCCGGTTGACGGGGCCGGCCAGGGCGGCTTGTCTGATGGTCGTGGATTCTCCGGTGCGGGCCCTGGGCCGGATGGCCCGCCACTACCGCCGGCGATTCGACCTGCCCGTGGTCGCCATCACCGGCTCGTCCGGGAAAACGACGGTCAAGGAGATGGTCGCCGCGGTCCTCGGACGGCGGTTCCGGGTCCTGAAGACACCGGAGAACGAGAACAGCGAGATCGGTGTGCCCCGGGCCCTGCTGAGACTGTCGGCGGATCACTCCGCCGCGGTCCTCGAGCTCGCGGCGAGGCGGGTGGGGGACATCGAGTATCTGTGCCGGGTCGTGCAGCCTACGGTCGGGGTTCTGCTGAACATCGGCGCGGCGCACGCCGGTATATTTGGATCTGTAGAGAGAGTGGCCAAGGCCAAAGGGGAGCTCCTGGACGAAAT
This sequence comes from Candidatus Latescibacterota bacterium, assembly GCA_964291625.2. Taxonomy (GTDB): domain Bacteria; phylum Latescibacterota; class UBA2968; order UBA8231; family UBA8231; genus UBA8231. The sequence goes on from OZ220089.1 coordinate 4,646,214, forward strand.
CGTGGATGAGTCTTACGTGGCTCTCGTAAACGCCGACGACTGTGTCATTGCCAGGGAGGCTAAGAGGACAAAGGGGAGACTCCTTGGCTTCGGTTGGCGGCGTGAGAGCCATTTCAGTGGGGAGGGACTCTTCCTCGACCAGGAGGGCTGCGGCCACTTCTCTCTACAGAAAACCTCCTTCGATCTCCGCATCCCGGGGCGGCACAATGCGCACAACGCACTGGCGGCCATCGCATGTGCGCGCATGTGCGGCGTGCCCCTGGGGGAAGCCAGCGCCGCCCTGGGTGGGTTCCAGCCACTGCACATGCGCTCGGCCATTCTGCAGAGACGGGGAGTGCGGGTGATCGACGACTGTTACAACGCCAACCCCGGCTCGGTCCGGGCCGCCCTGGATCTGACGGCGGAGATCCCCGTCAAAGGCCGCCGGGTGGCCGTCCTCGGGGACATGATGGAGCTCGGCGAGGCGAGCGAATCCCTTCACGAGGGAATCGGCCGCCACGCCGCAGACCGAGTCGATGTTCTGCTGGGCACCGGTTCCCAGAGCGTGTACACGGTGCGTGCGGCCCGGGAGGCGGGGCTGGACCCGCGCCGGGCTCTTCACTTCGAGGACCGGGGCGAGCTGATCCACCATCTGGAGCAGGAGGTTTCCGAAGGCGATCTGGTTCTCGTCAAGGGCTCTCGCGGCATGGCCCTCGAATCGGTCGTCGAGGCTTTGTAGATTCCGTCTCCCGGGCCCTGCCGCCGTCCCCTCGGCGGCGCCGTTTGACAGGCAGTCCCCGCGCCATCCCCTGGCGCGGCCCGAGGTTGGTATCACCCTCCCCCGGCGCGTGGTTTCGCGCCCCCCTTTGTCCTGACGCTGGCTCGAGTCATGCCGGACGCCTCGCAACGTGCAGCTCGCCACGTTCTCCTGATCGCCACGATGCTCGTCGGCATCGGCGTCGTCATGGTGTACAGCTCCAGCTCGGCCCTGGCGGGAGCGAAGTTCGAGAACAGCGGATTCTTCCTTCAGCGCCAGCTGATGAGGGCCGCCTTCGGCCTGATCATGATGCTCCTCCTCTCGCGGGTGCCCCTCTCTCTGTGGCGTCTGCTGGCGCGGCCCCTGCTCCTGGTGGGCATCCTGCTCCTCGTCCTGGTGCTCATCCTGGGCGAGGGCCGGGGGGCGCAGCGCTGGCTTCCCTTCGGGCTGCCCTCCCTCGCCACCCTGTCCTTCCAGCCTTCCGAGTTCGTCAAGCTCGTCCTCGTCCTCTACCTGGCAGACGTGCTGGCACGGAAGCAAAGCGACATGGGCGACTGGAGACTGGGCCTGGCCCCCCGGCTCGCGGTGATCTCTGTCGTTCAGGTCCTGATCGTCCTGCAGCCCGACCTCGGCACGGCCCTGGCCATCAGCGCCATCTCCATGGTCATCCTCTGGCTCGGCGGGGCGGGCACCTCCCACCTGGCCCTGGTGGCCTCAGGGGCCGGCTTGGTGGCGGGCTGGTCGGTGCTGTCCTCGCCCTACCAGCTCGAGCGCGTGCGGACCTTCCTCGTGGGAGCGGATCCGCAGGGGGCCGGCTTCCAGGTGGACCAGGCGCTGCTGGCTCTCGGCAGCGGGGGCTGGCTCGGCGTCGGCCTCGGCAACAGCATGCAGAAGCACTACCTGCCAGAGCCACATACCGACTTCGTCTTCGCCTTCGTCGGCGAGGAACTCGGCTTGCTCGGCGCCCTGAGCATCATCTGCCTCTTCGTGGCCCTGTCCGTCCACGGCTACCGGATCGCCACGAGGGCCGCCACCTTCCACGGATTCCTCGTGGCCTCCGGGATCACGGTGATGGTGGGGACCTACGCTCTGCTCAACGTCGCCGTGGCAACCGGCCTCATGCCGACCACGGGACTGCCCCTGCCCTTCGTCAGCTACGGCGGATCCTCGCTGCTGCTGAACCTGAGCGGCATCGGCCTTCTCGCCGCCGTGGCCCGCGAGAAGGTACCGGCCGCGTCGACGGCCTGGCGCCGGCGCGGAGAGCTGTCGCGGCCCCATCCACCAGGCACCGATGACTACTGGGTCCCACGCCCGGCACCGGCGGGCAGCCAATGAGAATGCCTCTTCGGGACCGCGGAGCCCGTGCCGGAGAACCTCTCGGGGCGGGGGTGAAGCGAGTGCACATGGTCGGCATAGGCGGCGCCGGCATGGAGGCCCTGGCACGGCTCCTGGTCGATCTCGGCTACCGGGTGAGCGGTTCCGACGCGGCCGCTGGCCCCGGGGTCACCGACCTCCAGCAGTCGGGTGTTCCCGTGCGCGTCGGCCACCACGCATCGCAGGTCGAGGGCGCCGATCTCCTCGTGTACTCCTCGGCCGTGGACGAGGAGAACTGCGAGCGCCGGGCCGCGGCGCGTCTGGGGATCGAGCAGTGGTCGAGGGCCCGCGCCCTGGGCGCCGTGAGCCGCACCTGCTATACGGTGGCCGTGGCCGGCACTCACGGCAAGACGACGACGGCTTCCCTGATTGTCGGTGCCCTGCGCTGCGCGGGGCACGAGCCCCGGGTCGCCATCGGCGGCTGGATGGGGGGGCGTCCGCAACCGACGGCCCGGTCCGGAGACCTGCTGGTGGTCGAGGCGGACGAATATCGCCGCGCCTTCCACGAACTCGAGCCCTGGATCTCGGTGGTCACCAACATCGAGATGGAGCACGTCGACTGCTTTGACGGCCGCGACGACCTCGTCGAGGCCTTCGGCGTCTTCCTCTCCCGGTGCCGGCGCGGGGGCGGCGTCGCCGTCAATGGCGACGACGAGCTTTGCCGGGCGGCGGCTGTGCGGTCGCGGGCGGACGCGTCCCTGACCTTCGGTTTCGGACCCTCCTGCCAGGTGCGCGCCGAAGCCCTGGCGCCGACGGGCACGGGATCGGCCTTCGCCGTCCACCTGGACGGAGAGCGTCGGCCGGTCGACCTGGGCGTCCCGGGGAGGCATAATGTCAGCAACGCCCTGGCGGCCATCGCCGCGACCCGCCTGATGGGCCTGGCCTGGGAGCCGGTCTCCTCGGCCCTGCGCCGCTTCACCGGGGTGGATCGGCGCTACCAGTCCCGGGGGGAGGTGGAGGGGGTGGCCATCGTCGACGACTACGCGCACCATCCGACGGAGGTCTCGGCCACGGTGGCGACGGCAGCGGCGACCGGGAGAAGGGTGACCGCCGTTTTTCAGCCCCACACCTACTCCCGTACGCGCCACTTCCACGAGGCGTTTGCCGAGTCCCTGCTCAACGCCCACAGGGTGTGCGTGACCTCCGTCTACGCGGCCCGGGAAAGCCCGGATCTGGGGGACGAGGGGGATGTCATCGTCGACGATCTGCGGCGCCTGGGACACCATCGGGCGCGCTTCGTGGCCGAGGCCGACCTCGCCCTGTCCCGCTCCCTGGCGGAGTGCGCCGCCGGTGACCTTCTCCTGGTGATGGGGGCCGGGGACATCGGCGACCACCTCGGGGACCTTCTGGAGGGTACGGCCTGAGATGACGCCGCGGAAGAAGGCCGGGCAGGCCGGAGTGCCCATGGCCTCCCCGGCCGGGGCTCCGGGACACCGGTGGCGGCGGCCTGTGCTGGCGGCGGGCCTGGCGGCGGTGACGGCTCTGACTCTCGGCATCCAGGGAGCGCAGTCGACGCCGATGGAGTCTCCCTTCCGCGTCGACATCCTCGAGGTGCGCGGCCTCCGCCTGCTGCACGGGGACATGATTCTCGCTGCCAGCGGCATCGCGGCGGGGGCGGAACTCTTCGACATCGACCCGGACCGGCTGGCCGAGCGTCTCAGGCGCCTGGTGTGGGTGCGAGAGGCGCGGGTGGTGCGCAGGCCTCCGGACCGCCTGATCGTCCATCTCGAGGAACGCCGCCGGACCGCCTGGGTCGATTGGCGCGGCGTCCAGTACGGCCTCGACCCGGAAGGGGTCCTGCTGCCGCCCGAGCGACTGCCCGCGGAGAGCATCGCGGATCTCGATCTGCCGGTGTTGCGGGTACGCTCCCTGGTCGCCGGGGGGGACACGGTGAGGCCGGGGAAGGTAGTGACCGACAGCACCGCCCTCCGATTGCTGGGGTGGCTGGGTGAGGCCTCGGAGCAGGCTCCCGACCTGGCCTCGGAGATCTCCCAGCTCACCGACTTCGATGGTCTCAGCCTGGGGATGCGGCTGGTGGCCGACGGGCTCGAGGTCCGGGTCCCTCCAGACCGAGTGGAGGAGCGGATGGCCGTTCTGCGGGAAGTCCTCAAGCGCGTCTACCGGGAGGTTCCAAACCCCTCCTACGTCGATCTGAGGTTTGCGGGCCAGGCCGTCGTCGGCTCGCACAAAGAGGCAAGGAACCCAATGGGCGGTGCCCACCACAGGAAGAGATGACGAGAGCAGAAACCAACAACCGAAGGAGAGCAGGAACATGACTTTCGAGATCATCGACTTCGAGCGCTGCGCGAACATCAAGGTCGTCGGTGTCGGAGGCGCCGGCGGCAACGCCATCAACCGGATGGTGGCCTCGGGTATGCGCGGCGTGGAATTCGTCGCCGTCAACACGGACAGCCAGGACCTCGAGGCGTCGGCGGCGGATGTCGGCATCTGCATCGGCGAGAGCGTCACTCGAGGCCTGGGTGCCGGCGCCAAACCAGAGATCGGACGCGCCTCGATCGAAGAGGACCGCGACAGGGTCGCCGAGAGGCTGCAGGACACCGACCTGGTGTTCATCACGGCGGGGATGGGAGGGGGTACGGGGACCGGGGCGGCGCCGATAGCCGCCCAGATCGCCAAGGAACTGGGCTCCCTCACCGTGGGAATCGTGACCGAGCCCTTCCACTTCGAGGGTCTTCCCCGGATGCGCAATGCCCAGGCGGGCATCTCGGAGTTGCAGGAGCACGTGGACACGCTGATCGTGATCAAGAACGAGCGCCTCCTGTCGATCGTCTCTCGGGACACCACTCTGGAGGAGGCCTTCAACCAGGCCGACGAAGTGCTGTTGCAGGCCACCCGGGGCATCGCCGATCTGATCACCATCCCCGGCATGATCAACCTCGACTTCAACGATGTGAGGACGGTGATCACCGAAGGCGGCGACGCGATCATCGCCGTCGGCGCCCACCAGGGGGAGAACCGGGCCGTGGAGGCGGCCAAGAAAGCGATCAAGAGCCCCCTCATAGGGGAGATCTCCATCAACGGCGCCCGCGGAGCGCTGATCAACATCACCGCCGGCTCGAGCCTCACCCTCTTCGAGGCCAACGAAGCGGCGCAGATCATCCAGGAGGCCGCGGGCAGCGAGGCCAACATCATCTTCGGGACGGTGATCGACCCGGCCATCGAGGACGAGATGCGGGTCACCGTCATCGCCACCGGCTTCCACCTCAACCAGCGGCCCACGCACTTCGATCCCGAGCCGGCCGCACCCCAGGCCCGCCCGCAGCGCGGCCAGGCCCCTCAGCCGGAGGCGGAGGCGGGGGCGGGGGCTTCCGAGTGGGGCGACCTCGACTACCCGGCCGTCCTGAGGCGTCGAATGGCCTGATTGCATCCCCCGGCGGTTTGCGCCGCCGTCTGGCCGGAGCTATTATCGGTTTTCGTAACTCCTTGACCAGTGTGAGCTTACCAACCTGGGGCATTCACGAGATGGATGTGCGCGTCGGCATAATCATGGGAAGCCGCTCCGATGAGCCGGTGATGGCCAAGGCCAGCGTCCTGCTCGAGGAGCTCGGCATCGGCTCCGAGACCGTGGTCAGTTCAGCCCACCGCAACCCGGAGCGCACCGCCGCCTGGGCGCAAGATGCGGCCGGGCGCGGTCTCAGGGTGCTCATCGCCGGCGCAGGCATGGCGGCGGCTCTCCCGGGTGTGGTGGCCGCGCACACGACCCTGCCCGTGGTCGGCGTACCCATCGCCTCCGGCGCGCTCAACGGCGTCGATGCCCTGTACGCCATCGTGCAGATGCCGCCGGGTGTCCCGGTGGCCACGGTGGGAATCGACAATGCCCGCAACGCCGCCCTCCTGGCGGCGCAGATCCTCGCCCTCGAAGACCGGGCGGTCGCCGACGCCCTGACTCGCTACCGGGAGCAGTGGAACGCGTAGTGCCGGGGCCGCGCCCAGCCGTCCGCCGAGACCTGCGGATCCGGCGGCGCGGCCGGTCCGAGCAGGAATACCGACAGGAATACCGAAAGGAACGCATGCCCCGTGCCTGACCGAAGACGCATCTCCAAGCTCCTCTCCCTCATCCTCCGCCATCATCCCGACGAGTTCGGGCTGAACATGGACGAGTACGGATACATGCCTCTCGACGAGGTGGTGGAGGCCGTGCAGCAGCGCTACTCCGCCGTCGAGGAGGAGGACATCCGCGACCTCATCGATACCTCCCGCCAGCGGCGTTTCGAGATCGTCGACGATCGCATCCGCGCCCTCTACGGCCACACTTTCTACGTCGAGATGGACGGGGAGCCGATGGATCCTCCCGAGAGCCTGTTCCTGTGCGTCTCGGCGGCCCAGGTGCGGCGCATGAGGGAGGAAGGTATCCGCTCCGAGGACCGCTCCTACCTGCACCTGTCCCCCACCCGCGAGATCGCCGAGTCGCGCGCCGGAGCGGTGACCGACCCTTGTGTCGTCGAGGTCCATGCCGAGGCCGCGGCGCGCGAGGCCGAAGTGGAGTTCTGGGACCGCGGAGAGGTCGTGCTGACGCGGCAGACGATCGCCACCGAGTTCGTCGGAGAGGCCATCGAGATCGAGGCCCCCCCGGCCGTCGACGGGGGACGTGAGTCCCGCGGAGGCCGGCGCGGACGGCGCGGACGCGACGGCCGGGGCAGGGGGGAGCGCTCAGGGGGCGACTCCGGGCAGGGGCAGCGTCCCCCGCGGGAGCGTCCCCCCGCGGACCGGGCGCCCGTGTCAGGCAGCCCGGCCCCTCGCCGGGAGGCGCCGATGCTGACGGCCCCGGTACGGGGCAACGGCGAGGCCCCCGGGCGGCAGGAGATCAGCTACGGCCGCCGCCCGAAATTCGAGCAGGGGTCCGGGCGGCGCTGAGGCTCGCGGGCAGCCCCGTCCGCCGCCTCCGGCCCTTGGGCCGGACCGTCCCGCCCGGCCCCCGAGGGCCCTTCTGCCAGACAGCCTCCCTCGCCCGGCCGGGCGACGGTGATTCCGAAGCCCCTTCCGGCCCTCCTGAGGAGGGCCGTCCCGGCGGGTTGCCCCGGGGCGCCCGGTGGTGGAGGTTCACTGCCAAGGACGCTCGAACCGGGAGGGGACCGTGAAGAAGATCGAGGCCTACATCAAGCCCTTCAAGCTGGACGATGTGAAGACGGCGCTGGCCGAGGTCGGCGTGCAGGGGATGTCGGTGAGCGAGGTGCGGGGTTTCGGCCGGCAGAGGGGGCACAGCGAAGTCTATCGCGGCGCCGAGTACACGGTCGATTTCATGCCCAAGATCAAAATCGAGGTCATCCTCTCTCCGGAGAACCTTCAGGAGGCGGTGGAGGCCATCCTCGAAGGGGCCCGGACCGGACAGGTGGGCGATGGCAAGATCGTGGTCTCCGATCTACAGGAGGTGATCCGCATCCGCACGGGTGAATCGGGCGAGAACGCGGTGTAGCCGTGGGCGACCCCCTCGGCCTGGCGCGCGCCATCCTCCGAGCCGAGCCGGGGGCCGCGGCGCTGCTCGGCGAGTCGGGATTCAGGGACCCGGCGTCGGCGGCCCGGTCCCTCGAGCGGCTCTGCCGTCCGGCGGCCGAGCCGCCGATGCCCGCCGGAGTGCTGGCGGCCATCCTAGCCTCCGGGCGGCCCGGCCGGGCCTTGCATGGCATGGAGCGCTTCGTGGAGGCCTCCGGTGCCCGCGCCGAGCTCTACCGCCGCCTGGACGCGTCCACCCCCCTGCGCGAGGGGCTCGCCCGCATCCTCGCCCACAGCTCCTTCCTCACCGATCTCCTGGTTCGCAGCCCCGAACATCTCCACTGGCTGTTCGAGGAGACACCCCACTTGACCGGGCCGCTGGCCGCGGCCGAGCTGAGGGCCCGACAACAGCAATCCCTCCGGGGCCTCGAGGGGTCCGCCTGGGAGGCCGCCCTGCGCCGCTTCCACGGTCGCGAGCTGCTGCGTATCGGCACGGCCGAGATCCTCGGCTGCAAGGACGTCTCCCAAGTGGGGCGGGAACTCTCGGAGCTCGCCGACGTCACCGTGGAGGCCGTCCTCGATCACCAGGCGCGGTCCCTTCACCGGAGCCACGGCCGCCCTTCGACCGAGCGCGGACGCCCGTCCCCTTTCTGCGTCGTCGGCCTGGGCAAATACGGCGGCCTGGAGCTGAACTTCAGTTCCGACATCGATCTGCTGTTCCTGTACGAAGAGGACGGCAGGGTGGTGGACTCGAGGGGCGTCCAGGGGATCGCCAACGGCGTGTTCTTCGACCGCCTGGCCGAGGGGCTGATCCAGGTGCTCACCGAGGTGACGCCTGAAGGCTTCCTCTATCGGGTGGACATGCGGCTGCGGCCCGAGGGGGAGCGCGGCCCCCTGACCCGCTCCCTGCGCAGCTACTGGATCTACTACGAGAGCCGCGGCGAGTTGTGGGAGCGGCAGATGCTGATCAAGGCGAGGCGCGCAGCCGGCTCCTCCGGGCTCTGGCGGCGTTTTCGCGACATGCTGGTTCCCTTCGTCTATCCCGCCCACTTCACGGTCTCCCCGAGCGAGGAGATCCGGCGGATCAAGGAGCGCATCGAGGCCGAGGCGCGGAACCGGCCGGAAGGAGGGAACAACATCAAGCTCCAGCCCGGGGGGATCCGCGATATCGAGTTCGCGGTGCAGTGCCTGCAGCTTCTCCACGGCCGGCGAAGCGAGCGCACCCGGGCCGCCGGCACCCTGCCCTCCATCGAGAGGCTGCGGCAGGCGGGGGCTCTCTCGGCCGGGGAGGCCCGGGCCCTCGGCCAGGCCTACCGCTTCCTGCGGCGCCTGGAGAACCTGCTGCAGATCGACTCCGGCCGACCGACCTACACCGTCCCGGAGGACGGGTCGGAGCCGGCCGAGGCGCTGAGGGACCGGCTGCAACTCGGCGGCCGGAGCCTGTCGTCGTCGGTCGCCTCCCACCTGTCGGCGGTGCGGGGGGTGTACGAGTCCGTCTTCGGAAGCGCCCGGGGGCCGGCGTCGGACCCCGGCGCCGAGGACCCCCGGTGGCTTCTCGATGCGCCGGCCGGTTCGGAAGGCGTCCGGCGGTCGTTGGAAGCCGCCGGGTTCCGCCAGGTCGAGACCGCCCACCGGCTCCTTCGGCAGCTGGGGGGGCCCCCGTTGACCTCCTCGGGGCTCGACAACCTGAAGGAGCTGCTGGTCCCGCTCCTGCCCCAGCTGGCGGCCACACCCGACCCGGACGGGGCTCTCCTCCGGTTCGTCGGCGTCATCGAGGCCTATGGGGCGCCCGGGGCCTTCTACGGAATGGCTCTCGCCCACCCGCGGTTCCTGGCCATGCTGGTCACGATCTGCGGCCGGAGCGCGCTCCTGGCGGGGCTGCTGCAGCGCGATCCGGGGCTGCTCGACGAGTTGGTCGGGCTCGACTTCAGCGGCCGGATGCCGCGCCTCGAACGGGAGACCCGCGTCGATCTCTCGCGGCTGCGGCGGTACCGCAACAACGCCCTCCTGCGGATCGGCACGGACGACCTGCTGGGACTCACTCCGAGCGAGGAGACCTTCCTGCGGATCAGCGATCTGGCCGACGAGGTGGTCTCGGCCGTGGTCGACGACGCCCTGACGGCGGTCGCCCGCCGGCGGGGCCGGCCCCACAGCGGCCGCCGTCTGGACCGGGACGCCCGGTTCGCCTGCTTTGCCGGCGGCAAGGCGGGTGGTCGGGAGCTGGACTTCGCCTCGGATCTCGACCTGTTCTTTCTCTACGAGGGGGAGGGGCGAACCGGCCGGGGAGTCGACAACGCCGAGTACTTCGACGCCGTCGTCCGGCAGGTCATCCAGGTCCTGGGCGAGGGACTCTTCGAGGTCGACGCACGACTTCGGCCCGAGGGCCGGAGAGCGCCGGTGGTCATCAGCCTGCCCGCCTACCGCAAATACCTGCGCACCCGTGCCTCCACGTGGGAGCGTCTCGCCCTTTCCCGGGCCCGCCACATCGCCGGGGACCGGGATCTGGGGCGGCGGGTCCTCCGGGCCGTGGACGCCTTCGTGTACGGCACTCCCCTGACCCCGGGGATGGTCGACGAGATCGCCGGCATACGGCGCCGGATGCAGCCGAAGGCGGCCTCGGGCCGGGGGCCTGTCCTCGATGTCAAGCGGGGTCCCGGCGGAATTGTGGATGCGGAGTTTATTGCCCAGATTCTGCTGCTCCATCACGGGGCCCGCCAGCGCGACCTGAGGGACACGAGCACCCCTGTCGTCCTGGAGCGGCTGATCGCCGCCGGGCTCCTCGATGGCCAGGAGGGCGGCGCCCTGCTGGCCGCCTACGAGCGGCTGCGGCAGCTTCAGAAGGCCCTGCGCCTCGGCGAGGGGCACTCCAGCCATGTCCTGCCGGCCGACCCCGCGGCGGCCGGGATCCTCGCCCGGGCCATGGGCGCGGGCAGCGCCGACGCCCTCGCCGAAGAGGTAACCGACCTGATGGGGCAGACCCGGCGGCTCTTCGACCAGATCGTGGACGGAGTGCGAACCGAGTCGGCCCGCCGGACCGTGGAAAGGCCAGACCCCGCATGACCCAGAGCCAACCCTCCAGCGCCGTCCATCGGCTGCTGCCTCCGGCGGCGGCGGCGGCCCGTATCCTCATGGGCCTGCTCTTCGTCGTGGCCGGGGCCGCCAAGTCCCTGGACCCCGTCGTGTTCTACTGGGAGGCGGTCTCCTACCTCGAGCTCGTCGACATCGGCAGGGAGGCATGGCCCCGGATCGGAACGATCGCCCTGGTCCTGGCTCCTCTCGAGGTTCTGGTGGGCGTCGCCCTCCTCATCGGCTGGCGCCCCCGCTTCACCCTGCCCGCGGCCACTGGCCTGATGGTGTTGTTCCTGGCGGTCACCGGCCTGGCCTGGTACCAGCAGGCCAACATCGACTGCGGCTGTTTCGGCACTCTGATCAAGCGCACCCCGGGCGAGGCCTTCATCGAGGACGCCGTCATGCTGGGCCTGCTGCTGGCGGCCTGGCGCTGGGGGACGGAGCGCTGGTCGGCCGCCGCGTGGAGAGGTTCCACGTCCCTGGTCCTCGGGGCGGGGGCCTTGGTGGGGGCCGTGGTGTTGCTCAAGTTCGCCCCCGAGTCCGACCGGGTGGCCAGCTCCGACCTCAAGCCCGGCGTGAGGCTCACCGGGATCGAGCTCACCGGCGCCGAGGGGATCGACCTGAGTGAGGGGCGCTACCTGGTGGAGCTGTTCAGCCCTCGGTGCGGCCGATGCAAGAGTGCCGTGCCCAAGCTCAACCACTGGGCCGACACCCCCGGGGTGCCCACGATCGTAGCCCTGAACGAGTACCCCCCGGAGGACGACTCACTGAAGGACTTCATCCGCCAGACGCGTCCGCGGTTCGAGGTCGCCTCCATCTCCAGCTCCGACTGGATGCGCCTCACCTGGCGCCACGGCTGGCCGCGTCTGGCCTACGTCGAGGATGGCGTCATCCAGCGTGTCTGGGAGTACGACCAGATGCCGTCGGCAGCCCAGTTGGCCCGCCTGGGCGGGGGTGGAGAATGAGCCGGCCTGAATGGCGCGAGTTCCGAGTGACCTTGGACGGACGACCGGGAGAGCTGAGATGACGACGACGGCGGTGCAACTGGCGGTTCACGGAGGCCCGAGGACGCTGACGGCCGACGTGGGAGACCTCTTCACGTGGCCCATCGTCACGGAAGAGGACGAAGCGGCGGTCCTGGAGGTCCTGCGCCGGGGGGCGATGTCGGGGACCGATGTGACCCACCTCTTCGAGGCGGAGCTGGCCGACTGGTTCGCGGCGGAGCACGTCCTGTGTCACAACACCGGGACCTCCGCCATCCACGCCGCCCTGTGGGCCGCTGGCGTGGGCCGGGGCGACGAGGTCATCAGCCAGAGCATGACCTTCTGGGGCTCGAGCCTGCAGCTCTACTCCCTCGGCGCGACCGTCGTCTTCGCCGAGATGGACCCTCTCACCCTCACCCTCGACCCGGACGACATCGAGCACCGGATCACCGAGCGCACCAAGGCGATCCTGCCCGTCCACTACTGCGGGCACCCCACCGACATGGACCCCATCCTGGAAATCGCCCGAAAGCACGGCCTCCGGGTCGTGGAGGATGTGTCCCATGCCCAGGGAGGGCTTTACAAGGGGCGGCTCCTGGGGACGATCGGCGACGTGGGAGCCATGTCGATCATGTCCGGCAAGTCCCTGGCCTGCGGCGAGGGGGGTTCCTGGTCACCGACGACGAGGAGATCTACGAGAGGGCCGCCGCCTTCGGCCACTACGAACGCACCTCGCGGCTGGGGCATCCGGAGCTGAAGCCGCTGGCCGGCCTGCCCCTCGGCGGCTGCAAGTACCGCATGCACCAGTTGTCCTCCGCCGTGGGCCGCGTCCAGCTCCGGCACTACCGAGACCGCATCGAGATCATCCAGGAGGCGATGAACCACTTCTGGGACCGTCTCGAGGGAACCCCGGGGATCCGCCCCCACCGCCCGGCCGTCGGCTCCGGCAGCACCATGGGCGGCTGGTACGCCGCAAGGGGTCTCTACCTTCCCGAGGAACTCGGGGGTCTTCCGGTGGCCGCCTTCTGCAAGGCGGTGAGCGCCGAGATCGAGGGGGGCGGATTCAGCGTCTCACCAGGAGCCAACATCCTGCTGCACCTGCATCCCGTGCTCAACGAGGCCGACGTGTACGGCGACGGCAAGCCGACACGGATCGCCTTTGCCGACCGCGACCTGCGCCAGCCGCAAGGGAGCCTGCCGGTGACCGAGAGCCTGCCCGCCCGCTGCTACTCCATCCCCTGGTTCAAGCACAACCGGACCGAGGTGATCGATCAGTTCGCCGACGCCTTCCGCAAGGTCGCCGAGAACGCGGACCAGTTGGCGTGACCGGGGCGAAGGACGGTCCCCTCGGCGCCCGCCTCTTCGGGTACGGGATCCTCTACCGCGCCCGCCTGAGGGGCGAGGACGCCTCCGCCGCCTGCGATCCGCTGCCCGCGGACCCGGTCGAAGAAGCACGGGCCCTGGCCGATGAGTTGCGCTGCCACCTGGAGGGTGGTACCTCCGGCACGGGCGAGACCCAGGACGAAGTCGGCCTCTCCGTGCCCTTCGGACGCTGTGGCATCGACGGCCGTCCTCTCGAGCACGTCCGCCTGTACCACGCGGCCCGGGCCTTCGTCGACGTCCTGACCCCGCGGGCGGCGGCTTCCCGGCCGGTAGAGGAGGGCCGTGCGGTTCTCGTCTCCCCCGGGTCGGTGGTGCGCTTCCGCGCCGTTCCGCGGCCCGGACACCGCGTGCTGGTGGCATTCCAGACCGAGGACCGCACACCGCTCCACGGGCATGCGGCGCCGCTGACGAGAGCGGGGGAGCCGCCTCCCGCAGCGGCGGAGGAGCGCCTGCGCCGAACCACCGAGGCCTTCGCGGAGCTGTGGAAGTCGGACCGGCGATCCGGCCTCGAGTCCTTCTTCAGCGGGATGGCCGCGGCCGTCGCGGAAGACCCCCGGGTCGAGGCCGCGCGCCAGGCCGCGCGGGCCTCCGGCAGCTACGGGGCGGGCGCCGATCCGGCCCTCTTCGATCGCGCCCAGGCTCTGCTGACCCCCGGCGTCCTGGAGCGGATCGCCGGCGGGGAGGAACCGCTGTTCCGGTTTCCCGGCATGTTCGGCGCCGTGGCGCCCTTGTTTCCGCTCCTCGACGGAGGGGTTGGCGGCCCCTGAAGGAAAGAGGCATGAGATGGCACAGGGACTGAAGGACAAGATCCGCTCCGGGCAGCGGACCATCGGGTTCAGCGCTCCGGTGACGGCTACCGTCGAGCAGCTGACGCGGGCCCGGGAGGAACACGGTCCGTACGACTTCGTGGCCACGGACAGCCAGCACTCCCCCTTGAGCGAGCCCGCCCTCGTCGAGTTCTGCGACCGCGCCGACGAGGCCGGCCTCCCCGTGCGCCTGCGCATCAAGCACACGAGCCACACCTGCCTGATCGGCAACCTCCTCGACCTCGGGCCCACCGGCATCGAGGTGCCCCAGGTAGAGAGCCTGGAGACGGCGCGCGAGGCCGAGGAGAGCATGTACTACCCGCCGCGAGGCAGGCGCAGCGTCGGGGGCGGGGCCCGCCGCCGGGTGCAGGACTTCGCCGACAGTCGGGAGTACGCGGACTGGTGGAACGAGAACGGCGTCCTCTGGCTCCAGATCGAATCCCTGAATGCCGTCCTCCACGCCCACAGCTTCGCCCTGCCCGGCGTCGACTGCTTCTCCTTCGGGCCCACGGACCTGACTTTCGACATCGAGACCCATCCCAACCCCCCGTACCGCCGGCTGGAGGACTGCGTGGAGGCGGTGGCGCGCAGCGTCGAGGGCTCGCAGACGGCGCTGTGCTACCGCAACGGCACCCCCGACACCCGCCGGCACTGGGCCGATCTGGGGGTATCGGTCTTCCTCGAGCGGTCCCCGGTCTGAGGGCCCTTGCCCGAGCATGGGGAGAGCTGTCATGACCCGTCGTCACCGGAGTCTCCTCGCCGCGGCGCTGGCATGTTGCGCCGGTTCGGCCGTCCCTTCGCAGTCGGACGTGGGGGCCTTCATCGCCGTCGTCGAGTTCGACGACGCGGCGAACCTGCAGACGGCCCCGGGATTCGGTCTGCGCTGGGGGCGGTCGAGCGGGACCCTTGGCGCCGAGACCTCCCTGATGGTCTCACGCCCCGACCGCAAGGTGGCGACGGGTCTCTTCAGCACCAGCGAGTCGGCCACGGCCATCTTCTACGAAGGGCGGCTCTTACTCAACCTGCCGGCGGGCACGATCCGGCCCTTCCTCAGCGCCGGGTACGGAGCGGTCACCATCCTGCCCGGAGATCTCGAGAGTCCCCTTGCCAGCGAAGACGACCGGCAGACGCTGGCGTCGCTCTCGGAGATCGAGACCAGCCACGCCTTCTCGTACGGAGTCGGAACTCGCTGGTCTCTCGACGATCGCCTCGACATCCGCCTCGATCTGCGCCAGTACCAGGTGTTCTCCGTCACCGGTGCCGTGGTGGAGAGGGTGGCGGGGGAGGCCGCCGGCGCCCTCGTGCAGCGGCAGGGCCGGGTCACCAACGGAGAGTTGTCGGCGGGCATCCTGTTCCGCTTGTGACCGCGCCGGCGTGCACCGAGGGCAGGCCTGGCACGGGATGACACGGAGGCTCAGATGAAGAAGCGATCAGGAGGGCTGGCGCAGTGCGTCGTGTGGGCGGCCTGGCTGGCCGCCGCCTGCGGCCAGAACTACAGCGACAAGCCGGCCGCCGAGGCCCTGGCGGAGAGGAACCTGACCCCCCTCGAGGAGCTGCCCTCCGCCTCTCCTCCGGAGGCGGGAGAGTCGCCGGTCCAGACCCTGGACGGCGGGGTGACGATCCGGGTCCCGGAGTCCTGGCAGCGGGTGCCGCCGAGCAGTTCAATGCGAATCGCGGAGTACGCCGCTCCTTTCCCCGAGGGAGGCGAGGGGGCGACCCTGGCGGTCTTCAAGGGGAACATGGGCACCGTCGACGCCAACGTGCGGCGCTGGTTCGGCCAGTTCAGCCAGCCCGACGGCAGCCCCGCCCGGGGCCGAAGCTGGACCGTGGAGACCGAGGGCGGACTGCGGGCGACGATGGTGGACGTGAGCGGCACCTTCCGCGACGGCATGGGCATGGGCGATGCCCCTGTCCGCGAGGGATACCGCATGCTCGGCGCCATCCTCGGGGCCGGAGGCACCACCTGGTATCTCAAGTTCACCGGGCCCGCCGGGGCCGTGTCGGCCCACGAGGAGGGATTCGACAGCCTGGTGCGCAGCATGAGGAACTGATCATGGACGGGTACACGCATCTGGAGGACGAGTTCGGCGATGTCGTCGGCAAGGCCCGCCGCGGCCAGGAACGGTCCGTGCAGGAGGTGGCGGAGAGGACGGGGATCGCCGCCGCGGACCTCGAGCGCCTCGAGGTCTGCGAGTGGATTCCCGACGGGAGGGTCGTGGAGAGACTCGCCGACGCCCTCTCCCTCCACGGCGGCAGGCTGCGGGCCAGCGCCGAGGCCGCCTACTTTCCCGCCAATCCCCTGGGCGTGCCGGGGGAGGCCCTCGACGTGAGGATGCTGATACTCGGCGACGACTTCCTGATGAACGGCTACGTCGCCGCCTGCCGCCGCACCGGCGAGGCGGCCATCGTCGATCCCGGGTTCCAGGGGGACCGGCTGCTGGCGGCGGCGGCGCAGTCGGGGGCGCGGGTGAGGCAGGTCTGGCTCACCCACGGCCATGCCGATCACGTGGGCGATCTGCCCCTCGTCCTCGGCGCCACGGGCGCCAGCGCCGCCATCGGCGCGGAGGACCTCGCCCTCACCGGGGGCCTGGCAGCAAGGATCGAGGGGCGACTGGAGCCGGGGGGCCGCGTCGCTCTCGGCGAGCAGAGCTTCACCGTGGCGCGCACACCGGGGCACACCCCCGGCGGCGTGTCGCTGATCCACGAGCAGGCCGCCTTCGTCGGCGACGCCCTCTTCGCCGGGTCTCTCGGCGGGACCCGGCGGCGGGTGGACTACGACGGGCAGCGCCGGGCGGTGCGGCGCGAGCTGCTGTCGCTGCCGCCAGAGACCATCCTCTACCCCGGGCACGGTCCGGCGACCACCGTGGAAGAGGAACGGCGGAACAACCCGTTCTTCGACTAGCCCCCGCCCGGCGGCTGGCGGTTCAGCCTCCAGTCGTACTCCACGAAGTCGATGGGGACCTCCCCGGCCGAACGCAGGGTCCGGGCCTGCTCCCGGGGCAGGTAGAGGAGCAGGTAGTCGAGGAGGGTGGGGTCCGAAGGCGGGTCTTTCAGACGATGGCGAGGGAACCACTCCACGAAGTCCGCTCCGTACCAGTCCATGATGCTCGACAGGCGGAGACGGCCATCTTCCAGCTTCAGGTGCGCCGGATCCAGGGCGAAGCGTCGAGTCTGGCGTTCCAGGTGCTCGTCGAGATCCGCGGCGGCGTAGGCCCGGGAATCCAGGGCGGGGCAGCTCACGGCGGCGCAGTTGACGGCGAAGTGGATGCGCGGATCCCGGTAGCGGGGCCGGATGATGGTGTGCTCGATCTCGTCGAGGCTCAGGGAATCCCCGCCGGCGACGAACCGGCGGACCCGGAAGAAACCCTCGAGCCCGCCCTCGGCCTCCTCGACGCTGTCGATGGGGAGGGAATCGAGGACACCGCGCAGCACGAAGGCGTTGTAGGCGTTGATCCAGTAGGCGAGAGCGTCCGCCTCGGAGGGGAAACGCTCGGGGCCGCTCTCCGGGCTGCAGGCGGCGAGAGCTGCGAGGTAGCGGTCGAGGCGGTGAGGGTTCCGGGCCAGGCCGGAATAGTCGACCCGGCCGCGGTCGTCGACCCGGTCCGCCAGCAGGCTGTCCAGCAGGCCATGCGAAAAGGGCTCGACGTCGGCTCGGGCCGGGATGGCCAGGAGCAGCAGTCCGGCCACGGTGCGGGCACCTGCGTATGTCATGGGCGGAATCCCCTCCGGAGGCGGTGTCGGCGGCCCGTCAACAGCCGCCAAGGATCGGTCAGGGGGCGGCCGAGCGCCATCCTCCACCCATGACGCCGAGCGCG
Source organism: Candidatus Latescibacterota bacterium (assembly GCA_964291625.2). Taxonomy (GTDB): domain Bacteria; phylum Latescibacterota; class UBA2968; order UBA8231; family UBA8231; genus UBA8231. The sequence goes on from OZ220089.1 coordinate 4,663,831, forward strand.
TCGATTCGGTTGCGCGGGGTCCGCGAAGCCACGCTGGCCGGGGCGGACGTGACGATCCCCCTGGGCCGGATCGTCTGTCTCTCGGGAGCCATGGGCGCAGGCGTGGAGGCCCTGGCCCACCGGGTCCTGCTGGCCGAGAGCCGGCGTCGCTACCTGTTGTCCATGTCTCCCTTCGAGCGGGCGCGACTCGGCGGTGTCGGGGTGGCCGCGGCGGTCGACGATATCGAGGGACTGCCGCCTGCCCAGGCCCTGCCCGCCCCGGCAGGCGAGCAGACCGTGGGTACGCGGTTGCACCTGCCCGGCGATCTCTCCAGGCTCGTCCGCGGCCTCTCGGAGATCCGCTGCACCGGCTGCGGAGGCCGCTGCGCCTCCCTGGACGAAGAGGGGGTCGCCGGCCTGCTGGAGGAGTGTTTCCCCGGCCAGACGGTCTGGTTCGTGGCGCCGGTGGAGCTGGAGGACGCCGCAGCCCGGCCCGGGGTTATCGACGAGCTGGCCCGCGCCGGGTTCCGCCGTCTGCGCATCGGGACCCGTCTCCACCGACTCGACGAGGTCGACGAGCAAACCCTCCCGGGGGGGGGCCTCGAGGTCGTCGTCGATCGCCTCGCGCCCGGGGCGGCGCGGACCCGGGCCCGCGTGGGGGAGGCGGTGCGCAACGCCCGGGCCCTCGCCGGCGGCGCGAGTCTGCTCGTCGGCGAGGAGGACGGCCTGGAGGTCTGGACGGGGACGCGCCTGACCTGCGGACGCTGCGGAGCCGAGTCCGAGGAGCCGGACTGGGAGCGGGTGATCGGCGGGGAGGAGGACGGCCGCCAGCCCATCGAGCTGAAGGGCCGGCCCCTCGGCGACTGGGCCCGGGAGGCGCGGCTCCGGCAGGTGGCCGATCTGGCGGAGGAGGCGGAGCCGAGCTGGCCCGAGCCGGCCGGCCGCCTGTTGCGAGCCCTTGCAGGGGCCGTCGATCTCGGACTGGAAGAGCTTCCCCTGGCCAGGCCCGTGGCCGACCTGTCCCACGGGGAGCAGCTGCTCCTGGGACTGGCCGCCGCCCTTGCCGATGGCCTGAGCGGCATCCTGCATGTGGTGCTGTCCCCGCCTTCCGCCGTCGATCCGTCGACGCGCGACAGGGCGGTCTGCGGGCTACGCCGTCTCGTGGAGCGCGGAAACTCGGTGGTGGTCGTCGATGGCCATCCAACCGCGGGCGAGTGGGCCGACGAGGTGATCCACATCGGTCCCGTGCCCTCGGGTCCGGCCGCGGCGGTCCGGGGGGCCGTCCGCCCGCCCGCCGCCCATGGGGCACTGGATCTGGTGGTGGAGGAGGCGCCCTCCGGGTGCGATCCGGGTCCGGTGCCGCCGGGGCCGGAGCTGTGCCTCCCTCTGGGTCGGCTGGCGCTGCTCGCCGGCCCCACCGGCTCGGGAAAGACCGCCCTCCTTCGCCTGATCGGCAGGGCCCTGTCTCCCGGGCGGGGTGTCCCGGTGCGGCCGGTTCGGGCGCCGGCGGTGCGGCGCTGCGTCGACATCGGCGCCGAGGCTCGCTCGCCGGCGGGGGAGCAGGCCGTGCTCATGGACCGGCTCGGTGCCATGCGCCCCCTGGCGCGGCTGCTGGCCCGGGGGCCGGCGGCCAGGGAGCTCGGTCTCGAGCCCCGGAGCTTTCTCCTCCATCGGCCGGGCGGCCGCTGCAGCCACTGCGAGGGGGCCGGCGTGGTGCGGCACCGGCTGGAGGTGATGGAGGACTTCGCCGCCACCTGCCCCCGTTGCGAGGGCCGGCGTTTCGGCGAAGAGGTCCTTCAGGTCACCGGGCGAGGCGTGAACGTGGCGGAGGTCCTGGCCATGACCGTCGAGGAGGGCGCCGCCCACTTCAGGAGGGAGCGCGGCGTGCACGACCCCCTCGCGGCGGCGGTACGCAACGGTCTGGCCGGGCGCCGGCTGGGGGAGGGGGTCGACGGGCTCGAAGAGGCGGAGCGTCTGCTGGCCCGGCTCGCCTGCCACGCGGTGAGGGCGCGGGAGGACGAGCTGCTCCTGTTCGATCGTCCCTCGGCGGGTTGCCGGCCGGAGACGGCGGCGAGGGTTGCCGAGGCCTTGCTGGCCATCGCCTCCCGAGGGGTCAGCATCCTGGTGGCCGATGCCTCGGGGGATCTCGAGGCCGTGGCGGACTCCGTGGCAAGGCTCCCGGGGGCTCCTTGACGCTTGGAGGGGGCGCCGTACATTCTTGCGGTTGTTGATTTTACCGTCGATCCCCCCTCGGACTGTCGATCCCCCCTGGGACTGATGAATCTGGTCGAAGACCTGCGCGACGAGCGGATCTCCCACCTCGATCTGAGCGGATCCGTTCAGGTTTCGGGCGATCCCGCGGTTGCCGAAGTCCTGGCCGCCATGCGCGAAGCCCGGGCGAGCGCGGCTCTCATCGTGGGGGACGAGGGCCGTCTCGAAGGGATCTTCACCGAACGGGACGTCCTCCTGAAGGTGGCCGACGCCCCGGCCCGCCTGAAGGTCCCCGTGCGCGAGCTCATGACGCCCGACCCGCAGACCGTCTCTCCCGACGATACAGCCGGCCACGCCCTGCACTTCATGCGCGCGGGACACTACCGCAACGTACCCGTCCTCGACGCCGATGGCCGCGTGGTGGGAAATCTCAGCCAGCACGGCATCATCCGTTTCCTCACCGATCACTTTCCCCGTGAGGTCTACAACCTCCCTCCCGATCCGGAGTTGATTGCGCGCACCCGGGAGGGAGCCTGACAACCCGTGGCTCCCCAAGGCCCGCGAACCATCCCCGCCCAGCAGGAGGACCTTTGATGACCGAGACGCCGGCCGCCGAGCCGTCCGCCGTGCGTGACGCGACCACGCGCCGACACGATTCCGTCGTCATCCGCTTCTCGGGCGACTCCGGTGACGGCATGCAGCTCACCGGGGACCAGTTCACCAACACCTCCGCCGTCCTGGGCAACGACGTGTCGACGTTTCCGGACTTTCCCGCCGAGATCCGGGCTCCGGCCGGGACCATTCCCGGGCTGTCCGGGTTCCAGGTCAACTTCTCATCCACCGAGATCTACACCGCCGGCGACGAGCCCCAGGTGCTGGTGGCCATGAACCCGGCGGCCATCACGGCCAATCTCGAGGATCTGCGGCCCGGAGGGGTAATCATCGTCAACGAGGACGCCTTCACGCGCAACAACCTGCGCAAGGCGGGGTACGCCTCCTCCCCCCTCGACGACGACAGCCTGCGCGGATACGAGGTGCATCGCGTTCCCCTCACCACCCTGACGCGCAACGCGCTGGCGGACGTGGAGGGGATGACGACGCAGCAGAAGGACCTGTGCAAGAACGCCTTCGCCCTGGGGCTGGCGTTCTGGCTCTTCGACCGTCCCCTCGAGACAACGCTGAACTTCTACGAGAAGAAGTTCGCCAAGCGCCCCCAGGTGGTGGAGGCCAACACCCGGGCCCTGAAGGCGGGATACGCCTTCGGAGAGACGTCGGAGGCGTTCTCGGGGCGCATGCAGGTGCCGAGCCGCACCGAGGTCGAGGCCGGGACCTACCGCCGGATCACCGGCAACGAGGCAGTCGTCCTCGGCCTCGCGGCGGCGGCCCACAAGGCGGGCAAGCCGCTGTTCTACGGCAGCTACCCCATCACCCCGGCGAGCCCGATCCTCGAGGGCCTGGCCGCCCTCAAGTCCTTCGACGTGCGCACCTTCCAGGCGGAGGACGAGATCGCCGCCATCGGCTCGGTCATCGGCGCCGCCTTCGGCGGAGCCTTGGCCGCTACCGCCTCCAGCGGGCCCGGCATCGCCCTGAAGAGCGAAGGGATCAACCTCGCCGTGGTCCTCGAGCTGCCCATGGTGATCGTCAACGTGCAGCGCGGCGGCCCGAGCACGGGTCTGCCCACCAAGACCGAGCAGGCGGACCTGCTCGAGGTGCTCTTCGGGCGCAACGGCGAGAGTCCGATGCCCGTCCTGGCGGCGGCGACCTCGGCCGATTGCTTCGACCTGACCATCGAGGCCTGCCGGATCGCGGTCCGCCACATGACGCCGGTCTTCCTCCTGTCCGACGGCTACCTGGCCAACAACTCCGAGCCTTGGAGGATCCCCGACGTCGATTCCATCCCCCCCATCGAGGCCGCCCATCGGACCGACCCCGACGGATACCAGCCCTACATGCGCGATCCCCATACCCTCGCCCGGCCGTGGGTGCTGCCGGGGACCCCGGGGCTGGAGCACCGGATCGGGGGTCTCGGCAAGCAGGACGGCAGCGGCAACGTCTCCTACGACCCCGAGGACCACGAGGAGATCGTCCGCATCCGCGCCGACAAGGTGGCCCGCGTGGCCGACTCCATCCCCGAGGCGGAGGTCTTCGGCCCCGATCAGGGCGACCTGCTGGTCATCGGGTGGGGCGGGACCTTCGGGGCCATCCGGGCGGCGACGGAGCACATGCAGCAGCAGGGCCGGTCCGTGGCCAGCCTTCACCTGCGCCACCTGAACCCTTTTCCGAGGAACCTGGGCAACGTCATCGGCCGCTACCGTCAGGTGCTGGTGCCCGAGCTCAACATGGGGCAGCTGGCGATGCTGCTCCAGGCCCGGTTCCCGGTGCGGGTGGTGAGCCTCAACAAGGTTCAGGGGCAGCCCTTCAAGATCCGTGAGATCTCCGACAAGATCCGGTCGATCCTCGACTGACGAACCCGGCGGAGCCAGCAGATGACCCAGGCCCTTGAATCGAAGCTCACGCGCAAGGACTTCGTCTCCGACCAGGAGGTGAGGTGGTGCCCCGGCTGCGGCGACTACGCCATCCTCGCGCAGATGCAGAAGGTCCTCCCGGAGATCGGAGTCTCCCGGGAGCAGATCGTCTTCGTCTCGGGCATCGGCTGCTCGAGCCGCTTCCCGTACTACATGAACACCTACGGCATCCACTCCATCCACGGGCGGGCGCCCACCATCGCCACCGGGCTGAAGTCGGTGAACCCCGACCTGTCGGTGTGGGTCATCACCGGCGACGGCGACGGCCTCTCCATCGGCGGCAACCACCTGCTCCACTGCATCCGGCGCAATGTGGACGTCAAGATCGTGCTCTTCAACAACCAGGTGTACGGTCTCACCAAGGGGCAGTACTCGCCCACCTCCCTCCTCGGACACCGCGGAAAATCGACCCCCCTGGGTTCGATCGACTACCCCCTCAATCCGATCTCGGTGGCCATCGGCGCCGAGGCGACCTTCGTGGCGCGCACGCAGGACACCCACACCAAGCATCTGCAGGAGGTCCTGCGGAGGGCCGCCTCCCACCGCGGCACGGCCTTCATCGAGGTCTTCCAGAACTGCGTGGTCTACCACCCCACCGCCTGGGACCACACGACCAAGGCCGACCTGCGCGACGACAACATCCTCTATCTCGAGGACGGAGAGCCGCTGATTTTCGGCAAGGACCGGGACAAGGGCATCCGCGTCAACGGCATGGTCCCCGAAGTCGTGCCCCTGGGCGACGCCGACCGGGGGGAGCTCGCCGTCCATCGCGAGGATCTCGACAACACAAGCTACGCCTACATGCTCAGCCGCATGCTCCACCCCGAGTTCCCCCAGCCTTTCGGCGTGCTGCGGTCGGTGGAGCGGCCCTCGTACACGGACCTGCTCGTCCACCAGGTGGAGGAGTCCCGCTCCCGACAGGGGGGAGGTGATCTCGCCGACCTGCTGCACAGCAGCGACACCTGGACCGTGGAGTGACCCCCCATGATGGAGGCCGCCTCCCAAGTCGCCTTGTGCCCGGCCTGTGGGCACTCCAACATGGCAGGGACGGACCCGTGCGAGGAGTGCGGCCAGAGCCTCGTCGCCCCCGCGGAGGTCGAGGAGGGGGAGTCCTCGATCCTGCTGCAACCGCTTCTGAGCCTCAACCCCCGCCTTCCCGAGAGCGTCGAGCGCCACACCTCGCTGGCAGAGGCGATCTCGCGGCTCAAGGGCCGCAACGTGGGCTGCGTGCTGGTCACCAACCCCGGCGGCGAGCTCGTGGGGATCTTCACCGAGCGCGACGTGCTCTACCGCGTGGCCGGCCTGATCGAGAACCTGGAGGCGGTGCCGGTGGAGAGCCTGATGACGCCCGGACCGACGGCGCTGAAGCCCTCCGACCCGGTCAGCCGCGCCCTCCACATGATGGCGGTCCACGGCTTCCGCCATGTGCCGCTGGTGGACGAGGACGGGTGCCCCGTGGGATTCATCTCCCTGCGGGACATCCTCATCTTCATGGAAGAGAACTTCACGCGCCCCGGGGACGATCGCTGAGCGTGTCCCCGCGGGGCGAGGGGAGCAGCCCATGAGGCGGATATCAGGCTTTGCCGCCGCCCTCGGCCTTCTCTTCGGGGCCCTTCCGGCGGCCTCGGAGCTCGCCGACGTCGAGCTGGACAAGCCCAGGACCGTAACCCAGAGGGAGTGGCTCAGCCTGCGCCTGCAGGTGCTCGGGCTGCAGGTCTCCTATCCCGCCTACCGCGTCGGGCTCGAGCTCGCCGAGGGCAACAAGGTGCGCTTCGTCCTGTGGATAAGCACCCCCATGGCGGAGCATCTCCAGGAGTCCGGCCGCCGGGAGTCGGCGCGCCTCCTCAGCTACCATGCCGAGGGCATTCGCACCCGGGTGGAAGAGATGCTCGAAGCGGACTTCCCGAGCCTGTGGAAGGGCTACCAGGAGCGCTCCGACTTCGGCGGGGAATTCATGGCTCCGGGCGACGAGGTGGAGGATCCGCCTCAGCGCTGGGCGCGCTGGCACAAGGGCGCCTTTCGCTGGGACTGAAGGCCCTCCGACCCCTCACTCGGGGTCGCGAGTCGATCCGATGCCCTCCACCGATTCGGCCAGGGTGATCGTCTTGTCGATCACCGGCCTCTCGGTGGTGATGATCCAGCCCTCGATCGTCTCTCCGAAGACGACGATCTGCTTCGGCGCCGCCTCGATCAATCCCGCCTTGCCGCCGTGCCGCTCCCGGTCGACGCAGAAGAAGGTGTGACGGCGGGTCACGCCTCTCTCTTCGATCTCGGTCCCTGACATTCTCAGCTCTCCCGGCCGTATCCCTGAACCGTCTCGACCAGCCGGACCACGCTGGCGTACGGGGTCTCCGGATGGACCCCGTGGCCCAGGTTGAACAGGTGAGGGTACCCCTCCGTGGTCCGCAGCAGCCGGCCGACCTCCTCCTCCACCCGGTCGGGGTGGGCGAAGAGCCGCGCCGGGTCGAGGTTTCCCTGCAGGGGGATCCGGCCCTCCCAGCGACGGAACAGGGCGCCCAGGTCGGTGCGCCAGTCCAGGGAGAGGACATCCGCGCCGACCCGGTCGAGGGCGTCGACGAGGTGGGCGGAGTGGTTGGCGTAGTAGATGGCCGGCACGCCAAGGGCGTCGAGGTGGCGGAAGATGCGCTGTAGACGGGGGAGGACGACGGACTCGAAGTCGGCCAGCGACAGGCTCCCCACCCAGGTGTCGAACAACTGCAGGGCCTGGGCGCCGGCGCGGACCTGCATGGACAGGTAGTCGATGCTCACCTCGGTGAGCCTGTCGAGCAGGCCCAGGGCGGTGGACGGGTCGCCGTGCAGCAGCCGCCGGTAGCCGGTGAACTCCCGCGAGCGGGGCCCGCCCTCGGCCATGTAGGTGGCCAGGGTGAAAGGCGCCCCCGCGAATCCGATCAGGGGGATCCCGGGGGGGAGCCGCTGGCGCACGCGGCCGATCGTCTCGGCCACGTGGCCGAGGTCGCGCTCCGAGTCGATCTCCCGCAGCCGTGCCAGGTCCGCCGCGCCGGCCACGTGGTACTCGAGGATCGGAGCAGGCGAGAAGGTGACGGCGCAGCCCATGGGATCGACGGGCGTGAAGATGTCGGCGAAGAGGATGGCGGCATCGACGCCGAGGAGCTCGATCGGCATGAGGGTTACGTCGGCGGCCACCGCGGGATCCCGGAACATGGCCTCCATCGAGCCGATGCGCTTCTTGAGTTCGCGGTACGGGGACAGGATGCGTCCGGCCTGACGCATGAGCCAGACGGGCCGCCGGGAGCCGGCGCGTCCGCGGCAGGCGGCGAGAAACAGGGGCTCTTCGGCGGGCGCTTCGAGGCTCGGGGAGGGGAGGGTCAACGCGCCGGCCGGAGGATCACTTCCCGGGCTCGATCATCCACTCGGGAAGGGTGATGCGGTAGCGGCAGACATCCTCCTGGGGCGCCAGGCGGATGCCCTCCGCCGAGGCGTTGGCCGACACGACCTCCGGCTCCTCCGCATCGTCCCGGAAGGCGAGGACCCGCAGGGGCGGCATGCGGCGGTCCTTCCACAGGTGGGTGGGGTCGACCTCGAGGGGCTCCTCGCAGTCGAGGGGGTAGACGTCGATCACCCAGTCCTCGTGGGTGAGGACGGCGGCGCCGTCGAGGGTCAGGGGGCCCATGGTCATGCGTTGGCCCCGGGTGTCGCAGTAGAGATACTCGGCACAGGCGGCGTAGTCGATCCGCCCCGATCCGGCATCGGCCGAATAGACGAGGAGGCCGCCGGGGCCCCGGGCGAGGAAGGAGGCCGGCGGCAGACGGTAGGCAGTCTCCTCGTCCGCCTGGATGACCCAATCCTCCTCGCGGGCGCCGTTGACGTGGACCTGCAGGCCGTTGGCGTAGACCACGCGGATCTGGCTGAGCTCGTGGGCGCCGGCCACCAGGGCCTCGGTGGTCTCGAGCAGGTTGCCGCCGCGCTGGTAGTGGATCGATTCGGGCTTCACCCCCAGGTAGTGGTCCTGGAGAGCGTGCAGCATGTAGTAGGTCTTGGCCACCGCCGGCAGGCCCCATCGCTCCAGGTCGGGCAGCAGCCCGGCGTGGCCGTAGGCGATGACGGCGGCCAGGTAGCGGTCGAACCAGGCGCTGCGGGCGTGGCGTTCCTCCGTGGGGATCGTCTCGCCGAAATACTCCTCCGGGGCGCCGAGGCCGGCGTCGGTCTGGCGGTCGTGCAGCCAGCCCAGGGCGAAGTCGACGAGGAGCGGCTGCTGCGCCGGGGACTCGCCCCGGAGACAGCCCACCGCGCCCGAGAGCTGGCCGGCGTACAGCCAGTGGTTGCCGCCGTCGGCCACCACCGGAACGTCCTGCCGGCTGAGGGCGGCGAGCAGCTCCTGCTCGCACTGCCAGGTGTGGCGGAAGCTCGCGGGCGCCGCCAGGCGGACGTCCCGGTCGAGACGGGCCCAGGGCGGCGCGGCGGCGTGATCGGTGAGGTACACCGCCGAGGCCCCGTAGCGCTCGACGAGCCGCTCGACGCGTCCCGGGGCCAGGGACGCGGCCGCGTCCGGCTTGAGCAGGTAGCGCCCCGGGCCGGTCACCGTGTAGTCGCCCGACTCGTCGAGGGCGGCGGGGGCCTCCGGCCACGCCTCGTCGAGGGGGGAGATCTGCCGGAAGGAGGCGTTCACGGCGTACTCGTAGCCGAGCTCGCGGACCGCCTCGAGGTACTCCAGGAGGGCGTCGTCGCCGCCCTTGGCCTCGGCTCCCACCGTGTCGATGGCCGGGCCCCCGAGGCCGTCGTGCCAGGTCGACTCGGGATGGAGCACGAGCAGGTCGCGCAGGCCGACCTGGCGGTACATGCGCAGGCGCTCGTAGGCCTCGATGTAGGCCTCCTCCCCCGCTTCCATCTCCGGCAGCTGGCACCAGATCGACCGCTTGGAGAGCGGCGCCGGCCCCTTGGCCTCGTCCACCTGGGGACGGGACGGCAGGACCTCCTCGAACCGCCGCGACACCGTGAGGAGCCAGCGCTCGTGCAGGGTGGCCCGGCGGCCGTCGGAAGCGGGCAGGTACCGGCAGCCGCCGTTCAGGTGCATGAGCTGGTCGGCCTCGGCGGGGGCGGCGTGCAGGGAGGAGGCCCGGGACCGGCACCAGTCGAGACAGCTGCTGACGAAGACGCCGGAGGTGCACAGCACGTTGGGCTGCCGGTCTCCGAGATTGAGGTAGGGGACCTGAATCAGGCGCGGATGGATCGCTCCCACCACGTACCCGAGCTCGACACCGGAGGCCCGGCCGCCGCCGCCTTCGAGCTCGACGACGAGCGACTTGCTCTGGATGTGGATCCGGTAGAGAAAGTCTGCCAGCTCGCTCCCCCGGCGAAACTGCCACCGCGCCTCGACGGCGTCGCCCACCCGCTCGCAGCTGACGAAGTGGCGCTCGATCTCCTCGTCCTCGGGGCTCCACTCCCGCCCTTCCATGGAGACGGTGATGCCGCCGTCCTCGGCCAGCTTGATGGCGTCGCTGTTGTTGATCTCCACCTCGAAGTCGGAGAGGTTCCCCTCGATCGGGGTGTACACGTAGCGCACCACCGCCGACAGGGAACGCGCCTCGAAGACGAAGGAGATGCCGTCCTTCTGGATGGAATTCGTCACCTCCTCGGAGGTGGAGGGCTGCATCGAGGCGGGCTCTCCCGAGGCCGCCGGCGGGAGGGGCTGGGTGTCCTCCGCCTCGAAGGCGAGCCCCGAGAGGGTGATGTCGGCGGTCTCGCGGTGAAAGATGCCGCGGATCGCCAGCCCGGCGACGCTCGCCCCCGAGGGCAGGGTGCGGCGCAGCAGGTGACGGCCGGAGAAGTCGAGCCGGCCCATCGAGCGCTCCCGGCCTTCGCCCAGGAGGACGAAGAGCTCGGGCGCCTGGGCGTCGCCGGGGCCGGGGGCCTCGATCCACAGCCGGAGGGCGGCCGTGCCGGCGGGAACGGGGAGTGGGTGCGGGGCTCCGACGACGGCTTCGCCGGCGCCGGTGCAGGAGATGAGGAGGCCGGTCTCACCCTCGGGCGAGGCCTCGCCCGACAGTCCTTCCCGGAAGTCGACCTCCCAGGAGCCGGCATCCTCCACCGGGGAAAGGCCGGGCTCCGGCTCCGGTCCCGCCTCGGCGGGACCGGGACGTCTGGCAGTCTCGATCTCCTCGCCGAGGTGAGAAAGCGTCATGACATCCTTCTGATTTGCGGGGGCTGCCGGGCGGCAGGTGAATTCGGTTCCGAACAGAAACAGAGGAAGCTAGACGTTCTCCTCGGGGTGTCAAGCAGATCGGACCCCGAGGAGCCTCATCCCGGGGTCTCCTCCATTTGTCGACAAGGTTGATATGCAGGGGGCTAATCGATTGCGGAAGAATGAATTGAACGCATGTCGATACTGGTTTGACAGGAGCGGGGGACACCCATAGACTCGCTGTCATGGATCGCTCCCGCATCCGCAACTTCTGCATCATCGCCCACATCGACCACGGCAAGTCCACCCTCGCCGACCGCCTTCTGGAGAGGACGCAGACCCTGGGCGCCGAGCAGATGCAGGCCCAGGTCCTCGACAGCATGGACCTCGAGCGCGAACGCGGGATCACGATCAAGGCCCACGCCGTGCGCATGCAGTACCGGGCCGCCGACGGCGGGGAGTACCAGCTGAACCTCATCGACACGCCGGGGCACGTCGATTTCACCTACGAGGTCTCCCGCAGCCTGGCCGCCTGCGAGGGCGCCATCCTCGTCGTCGACGCCACCCAGGGCGTCGAGGCGCAGACGGTGAGCAACCTGCTGCTGGCCATGGACCACGACCTGGCGGTCATCCCCTGCGTCAACAAGATCGACGTGGCGGGGGCCGACGTGGCCGCCGTGGAGCAGCAGATCCTCGATCTCATCGGCGGCGACCGCGCCGAGATCCTGCCGATCAGCGCCAAGGAGGGAACCGGCGTCGAAGAGGTGCTGGCGGCGGTGGTCGAGCGCATCCCGGCGGCGGCGGGCTCGGCGGAGGCCCCGCTCCGGGCGCTGGTCTTCGACTCCCTCTACGACAACTTCCGCGGCGTGATCTGCTTCATCCGCATCGTCGACGGCTCCATCAGGAGGGGGCAGCGCGTGCGCTTCCACTCCACGGGCCGCGAGTACGAGGTGGAGGAGATCGGCATCCTGCGCCTGGGTCGGTTCGCCGCCGAGGAGATGGGGACGGGCGAGGTCGGCTATCTCATCGCCGGAGTGCGCGATCTCGGCGAGGCCCGTGTCGGAGACACGGTGATGGAGGCCGGGAGTCCCGGCGAGATCGAGCCCCTGCCGGGGTACCAGCCCCTCAAGCCGATGGTGTTCTCGGGCCTCTTCCCGGTCGACGCCGACGCCCACGCCGATCTGCGGGGCGCCCTGGAGCGCCTGCGGCTCAACGACGCGGCCTTCACCTTCGAGCCCGAGAACTCGCCGGCCCTGGGCTTCGGCTTCCGCTGCGGCTTCCTCGGTCTCCTGCACATGGAGATCGTGCAGGAGCGCATCGACCGGGAGTACCGGATCGACCTGATCACCACCCTGCCCAACGTCCGTTACGAGGTCCTGCGCACGGACGGCAGCAGGCTCGAGGTGGAGAACCCCGCCCACCTGCCGCCTCCCGGCGAGATCGACGAGATCCGCGAGCCGATCCTCGAGGCGCAGATGCTGGTGCCCGCCGGGTACATCGGCCCGGTGATGCAGGTCTGCAACGAGCGCCGGGGCTCCTACCGGAACACGGAGTACCTCGACGCCAGCCGCGCCATCCTCCACTACGACCTGCCCCTGGCCGAGGTCGTCGTCGACTTCTACGACCGACTCAAGTCCGTGTCCCGGGGATACGCCTCCTTCGACTACGAGCACAAGGAGATGCGGGCCGGGCCCCTGGTCCGCCTCGACATCCTGATCAACGGCGACCTCCTCGACGCCCTGGCGGTGATCATCCACCGCGACAAGGCCTACGAGTGGGGCCGGCGCCTGTGCTCCAAGCTCAAGGAGCTGATCCCGCGGCAGATGTTCGAGGTGGCCATCCAGGCGGCCATCGGCAACAAGATCATCTCCCGGGAGAGCGTGAAGCCCTTCCGCAAGAACGTGATCGCCAAGTGCTACGGAGGCGACGTGACGCGCAAGCGCAAGCTCCTGGAGCGGCAGAAGGAGGGCAAGAAGCGGATGAAGCAGGTGGGCAGCGTGGAGATTCCGCAGGAAGCCTTCCTGGCGGCCCTGCAGCTCGAGGAATAGCGGCCGGGGACCGCCATGGCGAAGAGGAAGTCCTCCCGCACCCGGCGCCGGAGATCGAAGGGGTCCCGTTCCCGCCGGCGTTCCCTCCTCCGGACCCTGGTCCTGGCCGGCCTCGGCCTGGTGGTGGTGAACACCCTCTTCCTGGGAGGGCATCCCGTGCGCGCCGGGGGCATGGAGGACACCCTGATGCCCGGGGACCGCCTGCTCTTCGAGAGGGTGACCTACGGCATGCCCATCCCCCTCGTCGGCGCCCTGCCCGCCCTCGGAGAGCCGTCGCCCGGAGACCTCGTCCTCTTCCGCGTCCCGGGCGAGCCGTACCGGACCTACCTGCAGCGCTGTGTCGCCGTGGCCGGTCAGAGCGTCGAGATCAGGGACAAGGCGGTATTCGTCGACGGCGAGCGGTTCCCGGACCCCCCCCGGTCCAAGCACCTCGACCCCCGCATCCTGCCCGGCGGGGCAGCCGCCGGGACAACCTGGGCCCGGAGCGGGTGCCGCCGGGCCACCTCTTCGTCATGGGCGACAACCGCGACCGCAGCCGCGACAGCCGGCAGTGGGGGTTCCTGCCGGTGGCCAACGTCGTCGGCCGGCCCCTGGCCGTCTGGTTTTCGGCCGAGCCCGCCGCCACGGATGGGCGCCTGCTGGCCGGCCTGGCGAGCCTGCCCGGCCGCCTGCGCTGGGGCCGGCTCGGGGCGGCGGCGCGATGACGGCATCCCCCCGGCGGCCCTTCGGCCTCTACGTCCACGTCCCCTTCTGCCCGCAGCGGTGCCCGTACTGCGCCTTCTCCGTGGTCACCGGGCGGCGGGCCGAGGAGGGTCTCTACGTCGACCGCCTGTGCGGCGAGATCGAGACCTGGGCCCGCCTCGGGGACCGCGGCGGGCTCGATACCGTGTTCTTCGGGGGCGGCACCCCCAGCCGCCTGGACCCGCGCCTCCTGGGCAGGATCCTCGAGACCGCCGACCGTTTCCTGGGCCTGCGCCGCGGTGTCGAGGTTACCTGCGAGGCCAACCCCTCCACGGCGGAGGCCGGCCGCTTCCGGGACCTCCGGCGCGCCGGGGTGACCCGGCTGAGCCTCGGCGTGCAGTCCCTGCGCGACAGCAGCCTGCGCCGGCTGGGCCGCGCCCACGACGCCGCCGAGGCCGGGCGCGCCTACGGCGTCGCCCGCGCCGCCGGCTTCGACAGCGTCGGCATGGACCTCATCTTCAGCATCCCCGGGGCCGCCGCCGCCGACTGGGAGCATACCGTCAAGCGGGCCATCGCCCTGGCCCCGGACCACCTCTCCGCCTACGCCCTGACAGTGGAGGAGGGCACGGCCTTCGCCCGGCGCCGGGCCGCGGGAGACCTGCCGGAGGTCGGCGAGGCCGAGGACGAGGAGGCCTGGTTCCACGCCGTGGAGAGCTTCGCCGCCGCCGGGTACGAGCACTACGAGATCTCCAATTTCGCGCGTCCGGGCCACCGCTGCGCCCACAACTGGGACGCCTGGACGGGCGGCGAGTACGTCGGCGTGGGGGTGTCGGCCCACAGCTTCCTCGAGGGCCGGCGGTTCTGGAACACCCCCGACTTCGACGACTACCTCCAGCGGATGGCCGCCCGGGGCAGCGCCCGCGCCGGGGAGGAGCCTCCGGACGAGGAGCGATGTCGCCGCGACCGGCTGTGGCTCGGGCTGCGGACCTGCGCCGGCGTCGAGCTCGAGGCGGAGGAGAGCCGCAGGCTCGCCGCCTCGGCCCTGTGGCCGCGGCTGCGAGCCCACGGCCACGCCACCCTCGATGGCCGGTGCCTCCGGCTGACGGAGCGCGGCTTCGCCGTGGCCGATGCCGTCGCCGCGGCGGTTTCCGACGAGGTGCGCTCCCGGGCCGAGGCGGCCTGACGGGGACCGGTGTCCGAGATCCGCATCCGCGTGCCCGCCACCAGCGCCAACCTCGGCCCGGGGCTCGACGCCTTCGGCCTGGCCCTGGGGCTGTATCTCGACCTGACGGTGCAACGGCTGGAGTCCCGCAGCCGCCCGGCGGCCATCACCGCCGCCCTCGAGGGAGAGGGGGCGGAGGACCTGCCGACGGGGGAGCGGAACGCCGTCGTCAGGGCCCTGCGCGCCGCCCTCCGGGCGGGGGGCTACGAAGGGCCGGACCTGGGCCTGCGCTCGGCGAACGGGATCCCCCTGGCGCGCGGACTCGGCAGCAGCGCCGCCGCCGTGGTGGCCGGCGCCGCGGCGGGGCAGATGCTCTGCGCCGGCCGCGTGGACGCCCACTGGCTGCTCGAGCACGGCCGGGGATCGGAGGGGCACGCCGACAATGTCGGGCCCTGCCTGTACGGGGGGTTCACCATCGTCTCCGGGTCGGGTCCCGGCCTCGCGTGCACGCGCTTCGAGCCGCCGGGCGGCCTGGCGGTGGCCGTGGCCGTTCCCGAGTTCGAGTTGCCCACGGCCGACTCCCGCCGGTCCCTGCCGGCCGTCGTTCCCCGGGCCGACGCGGTGAACGCCGCCGCCCGGGCCAGCCTGGTGGCGGCGGCCCTGGCCACGGGCCGCCTCGACCTGCTGGGGCCCGGCATGGAGGACGAGCGACTGCACGAGCCCTACCGCAGCGGCCAGGTGCCGGGTCTGGCGGCGGTGCGCACCGCCGCCCTCGGCGCCGGCGCCTTCGGAGCCGCCCTCAGCGGCGCCGGTCCGTCGGTCCTGGCCTTCGTGCCCGAGGGCGCCCAGGAAGGAGTGGGAGCCGCCATGGAGGCGGCCTGGGCGGAGGCGGGTGTGAGGTCGCGGGCGCTGAGCCCGGCCGTGGACACGGAGGGCCTGCGGGCCGAAGAGCGGCAGGAGTGACGGCATGACCGGCTGCAACCGATCCTGGATTCCCTTCGGGCTGTCCCTGGCGGCCCTCGTCATCGCCCCGGGGCCGGCCCCCGGCCAGGAGGTCAGGACGATCCGCATCCCCGCCGGCGCCGAGGGGGCGGAGGTGCAGGTGGAGGAACCGGAGGAGCCGGAGGAGCCCCTGCCAGAGGCGCTGATCGGGATCGACGCGTACGAGGAAGTCCTGCGCAGCGGCGGGTATCTCGTGGGCCCCGGCGACCGGTTCCTGGTCAAGATGCCCGAAGCGGAGGCCCCGGTGGAGGTCCGGGTCCTGGCCGAGGGCGGCCTGTTCATCCCGCGGATCGGCCGCGTCCAGGTGGGGGCGCGCCGGCTGCGCGAGGTCCGCGCCGTCCTGGACAGCGCCTATCGCGCCAACTTCATCGAGGGCCGGATCACGGCCGAGTTGAGCGCCCTGCGGCGCTTCCCGGTGACCGTCACCGGACTCGTGGAGGAACCCGGCGTCACCGTCG
Organism: Candidatus Latescibacterota bacterium; assembly: GCA_964291625.2. Lineage (GTDB taxonomy): Bacteria > Latescibacterota > UBA2968 > UBA8231 > UBA8231 > UBA8231. The sequence goes on from OZ220089.1 coordinate 4,680,057, forward strand.
CCAACGGCGTGCTGCGGGTCGATGCCGTCCTCCGCCAGGTGAAGGGCCTCCTCGACGACGGCTCCAGGCGCAACATCCAGCTGATCCGCACCCACGGCCAGACGCCGGAGCGGCGGCGGCAGCTGCAGGCGTGGGCCCGGTCCGGGGACCTGGAGATCTTCGCCCGGATCGAGTCGAGGCGGGTCGATCTCGACTACTTCGAGCTCACGGGTATGTCGCGGTACAACCCCTTCGTCGAGGACGGGGACATCATCGTCGTGCCCTCCAGGCAGTACCCGGTGCGCACCATGGAGGCCTGGGTCAACCCGAGGATCGTCGAGTTCGTGCAGGGCGACCGGATCAGCGACCTGGCGACCTTGTCCATGGGGCCGGCGCCCAACATCGATCCGCAGGGAGTCTTCCTCTTCCGGTTCCACGACGACGGCCGGCGCCAGGCCTCCCGGCCGGTCGACCTGCAGGCGGCCTTGGCCGGCGATCCGGCGGCCGACCTCCCCCTGCAGCCCGGGGACTGGCTGGTGGCGCGCATGCGCCAGGGCTACCTGCAGGAGTCCACGGCCACGGTGACGGGCGAGGTGACGAGGCCGGGTCCCTACATCGTCGGGGTGGAGGGGGTGTCGCTGGTGCAGGTCATCGAGTGGGCCGGCGGGTTCACGCAGGAGGCCTCCCTCCCGGAGGCCCGTGTCGTGCGCCGTCTGCAGGAGGTCGACCGGGGCGACCCGGAGTTTCAGCGCATCCTGGCCATCCCCCCCGAGGCCTGGGACAAGGAGGAGAAGAGCTACTTCAACATGAAGAGCCGGGAGAAGAGGGGGCAGATGGTGGTCGACTTCGTGGCTCTCTTCCAGGAGGGCGACGAGTCCCAGAACATCCTCGTGCGCCGCGGGGACGTGATCACCATCCCGGCCTCCCGGCGGACGGTGCTGGTCTCCGGGCAGGCGGCCTATCCGGGGGCCGTTCCCTACGTCGAGAGCTACACCGTCACCGACTACATCACCCGCGCCGGCGGCTTCGGCTGGCAGGCGTCGGGAGAGGTGGAGGTCATCAAGGCGCGCACCGGAGAGCGGATGGGGGTGGAGGACGTGGAGAGGATCGAGCCGGGGGACCGCATCTGGGTCAAGGAGCAGCCGGCGCGGGACTACTGGCTGCTGTTCACCCAGGGAATCCAGGTCGCCAGCCAGGTGGCCACGGTGCTGCTCCTCTTCGTGACCTTGAGCAACTGAGCATGGAGCAGCGCAACCTTCTCGACTACCTGCCGGTCCTGGTGAAGTGGCGGCGTCTGCTGATCGCCGGGACCCTGGCGGCGACGGCCGCGGCAGCCGGAGTCAGTCTGCTTCTGCCCGAGCGCTGGACGGCGCGCACCAGCCTCCTGCCCCCGGAGGAGGAGGCGGTGGGGATCGGCCGCTCCCTGCTGCCGGGGGCCGGCGGTCTGCCCCTCGGGCTGGCCGGCCTGGTGGGCCTGCCGATCCCCTCGGAGCGGCTCCTCACCCTGCTGCAGAGCCGCCGGCTGCTCGGCCTGGCCGTCGACCGCCACGAGCTGGTGCGCGTCTACGAGGCCCCGCACCGGGACGCCGCCGTCGAGTGGCTGTCGGAGGCGGTGGAGTCGGAGCTCGGCGACGACGGCAGCCTGGTCCTGCGGGCGACGGCGGCAACGCCGAAGCTGGCGGCGGACCTGGCCAACACCCTGGCCGCCCTCCTCGACAGCCTCAACCGCGAGTATCGCCAGCGGCAGGCGTCCTCCCTGCGCGGGTTCCTCGAGGGCAGGGTGCGCAGCACCCGCGAGGAGCTGGGCGCCGACGCGTCGCGCCTGCGCGACTTCCAGGACGCCCACGGGGTGGTCGACATCGAGGCGCAGACCGCCGCCGCCGTCGACGTGGCCAAGGGCCTCGCCTTCGAGCTCTCCCTGAAGCAGGCCGAACTCGGCGTCCTCTCCCGGCAGGTGGCATCCGACCACGCCGACCGGCAGGCCCTGGCCATGAGGGTGGAGGAGCTCGACCGGCAGCTGCGGGGGCTGGTGGGCGACCTCTCGCGCCGGGTGGGCGGCGCTCCCGGCGCCTCCGAGCGTCCCCTGGGCCCGCCCCTGAAGGAACTGCCCGGGCTGATGCAGGACTACGCCGCCCTGACCCTGCAGGTGAAGATGCGCGAGGAGGTCCTGCTCTTTCTCGGGGCCCAGCTCGAGGAGGCCAAGCTCCGCGAGGCTCGCGACACCCCGACCCTGCAGGTCCTCGATCCGGCGACTCCGCCGAAGGCGCGCAGCGCTCCCCGCCGGGCCCTGCTCACCGCCGCCGCCGGCGGCTCGGCCGCCGTCCTCCTCGTCCTGCTGGCCTTCCTGCTGGAGGCGTGGCAACGCGACGGCGCCGCCCATCGGGAGCGCCTGGAGGCGATCCGCGGCCACCTGCGAAAGTGAGCCGCCGGCCGGTGGGCCGCGGGGTGCTGTCGTGGAAGTGGGTGGCGGAGCAGGGAAGTGGTGGGGAGAGCAGGATTCGAACCTGCGAAGGCGTACGCCAGCAGATTTACAGTCTGCCCCCGTTGACCGCTTGGGTATCTCCCCCCGATGGACCGCTCGCCCGGGGCCGGGCGAGCACGCAAACCTCGCCCCGCCTCACGGATCTGTCAACACGTCAGGGGTGGTCCTGCTCCGAGTTGCGGTAGTCGCCGAGATCGTCCCAGGAGGGGCGGCTGCGGCCGTTCAGATCCCACACGATCCGCCCGGCCCGCAGGGTGAGCTCGCACTCCAGCCTGCGGCCGCCGTCCATGCGGGCCCGGCCCGAGTCGACGAAGCCGAAGTTCCCCTCGTGAACGGCAAGGACGGCCACGTCCGCCTCGGAGCCCGGCGTCAGATCGCCCAGCTCCGGCCGGCGGACCGCTTCGGCCGCCTTCCGCGTCGAACGGTCGATCACCTCCTGCAGCGGCATGCCGAGGGCGAGGTACTTGGACATGGTCACCGGCATGGTGGCGTTGGGCAGCATGCGGCTGGCCTTGTGCAGGTCGGTGCTGATCGTGTCGGGCGGGAAGCCCTGCTCCATGGCGGGCACGGCGATGCGGAACCAGAAGCTGCCGTTGCCGTGCCCGGTGTCGAAGAGGACGCCGCGCTCGCGCGCCTCCCTCACGTAGTCGTTGACCTTCGATTCCTCGTCCAGGAGGGGGATGTGGGCGGCGTAGAGGTGGGTGTGGATGTCGCCCGGGCTCATGCGCTCGAGCAGCTCCCGGTAGCTGCGCGTCGGCTGGGGGGCGAAGTCGATCATGGCGATCGAGTCGGAGAGCCGGGCGGCCTCGATGGCGCCTCCCGCCGACTCCCACCCGGGGCCTCCGAAGTGGGCGGACTTGGTGCCCACGCAGTGCTCGGGATGGCGGCGCACGGCCTCGGCGCAGGGCCCGGGCTCCATCTCGCGGACATCCTGCTCGGGGGCTCCCGTCATGCCGGCGCCGACGATGTTGACGAAGGCCAGGACCCGGGTGGAGGCGGGTTGGATGATGGTGGCCACGAAGTCGTCGAGGTCCTGCCACCCGGCGCCGCCGGTGTCGACGACGGTGGTCACGCCGTTGGGCAGGGAGTGGGGGTCGGGGAACATCCATCCCCCGTAGCCGCCGTACACGTGGACGTGGATGTCGATCAGCCCCGGGGTGACGTAGAGGCCGCTCACGTCGATCCTCTTGTCGGCCTCCAAGCCGAGGCCGGGTCCTACGGCCTGGATCACGCCGTCGACGACGGCCACGTCGGCCGGGCCGTCGACGCCGTTGCGCGGGTCGATCACATGCCCGCCGCACAGCAGAAGGGAAGGTGGCGCCATGGTGGGGTCGTCCTTTCGCCTGGGTTGGGCCACAGTATAGGCAGGGCCCCCGGCAGCCGATAGCGGCGGCGGCCTTCTTGCCTGCGGAGGGGACTGGGTGGATTTTCTGTCCCCCTCCCGCAGCCCTCGGCGCGGTTCCCGGCCCGCCGGATGGGCCGCGCCCCAACCACGACAGGAGCTCGCACCGCATGCCACGCACCGTACGCGTTGCCGTCACCGGCGCCGCCGGACAGATCGGATACGCCATCCTTCCCCGCCTGGCCTCCGGGGAGGTCTTCGGCCACGACACCCGCGTGGCCCTGCACCTGCTCGAGATCACGCCGGCCCTGCCGGCCCTCGAAGGGGTGGTGATGGAGCTGCAGGACTGCGCCTTCCCCCTCCTCGACGACGTCCGGGTCACGGACGACGCGAGCGAGGCCTTCGAGGGCGTCAACTGGGGGCTGCTGATCGGCTCGAAGCCGCGGGGCCAGGGCATGGAGCGGGGCGACCTGATCCGCGAGAACGGTCCGATCTTCGTCGGCCAGGGCCAGGCCCTGGCCCGCGCTGCTTCCGACGTGCGCGTTCTCGTCGTCGGCAACCCGGCCAACACGAACTGCCTCATCGCCATGCATCACGGGGTGCGCGGCGGGATCCCGAAGGAGCGCTTCCACGCCATGATGCGCCTCGACCAGAACCGGGCCCAGGCCCAGCTGGCGATCAAGGCGGGGGTCCGGGTGGCGGAGGTGACGAACATGGCCATCTGGGGGAACCACTCCGCCACCCAGTACCCCGACGCGGAGAACGCCAGGGTCCGCGGACGGCCTTGCACCGAGGTCATCGGCCACGTGGGCTGGCTCCAGGGCGAGTTCATCCGCACCGTGCAGCAGCGCGGCGCCGAGGTGATCGCCGCCCGAGGGCTGTCGAGCGCCGCCTCGGCGGCCAACGCCGCCCTCGATCACGTGCGCAGCGTCCTGCGGGCCACGCCCGAGGGGGAGTTCTTCTCGGCGGCGGTACCCTCCACGGGCAGCTACGGCATCGACGAGGGCCTGGTGTTCTCCTTCCCGGTGCGTTCCGACGGCCGGGGCGGCATCGAGGTCGTGGAGGGCCTGGAGCTCAGCGAGTTCGCCCGCGGCAAGATCAAGGCCACCGAAGACGAGCTCCTCGAGGAGCGCGCCGTGGTCGAGGACCTTCTCTGAGCGGGGACGCCGCAGGTGGCGGGTACTCCGGGCCGCTGGCCCGCCACTACGACCGCTACGACACCGGCCTTCCCGGCGAGGTCGAGTTCTACCGCGCCCTCGCCGTCGAGTGCGGGGGCCCCGTCCTCGAGCCGGGCTGCGGCACCGGCCGCACCCTCTTCCCGGTGGCCGCCGCCGGCCTTGCGGCGACCGGCCTCGAGCTCTCTCCCGAGATGCTGGCCGCCGCCCGGAGCCGGGCCGCCTCCCTGCCCCCGGAGGCCGCCGCGCGCGTCACCCTGCTCCGGGGGGACATGCGGGACCCGCCGGAGCTGCCCGGCCCCTTCCGGCTCGTCAGCCTGCCGTACCGCACCTTCCAGCACCTGCTCACCCCCGACGACCAGTTCGCCGCCCTCGCCGGCTTCCACGATCTGCTGGAACCCGGGGGGCGTCTGGCCCTCAACCAGTTCGATCCCACCCTCGACCTGGAGGCCGTGGTCCTGCGCGGGCCACCGGCGGACACGCCGGTCGACCGGCTTCCCGTGGACACGGAGTTCACCGACGGGGAGGGGAGGACGGTCCGCGTCCGCTACCGGCGGGAGTACGACCTGGCCGAGCAGCTCCTGCGGCAGGAGTTCCACTTCCAGAGCCTCGACGCCGGCGGCGGGGTCGCCGCCACCGAGCGCGGCGAGCTGGTGCTGCGCTACACCTTCCGCTACGAGATGGAGTGGCTCCTGGAGGCGGCCGGCTTCCGGCCCGTCGCCCTGTGGGGCGGCTTCGACGGGCGGCCGTACCCCGGCCACGGCGAGCAGGTCTGGGTGGCCGAGGCGGTGTGACCTTCAGCGCTCGATCTGGTCCGCCTGGCTGAGGATCCGGGCGCTGACGCCGAGGACGCCGAGGAAACCGGTCGAGTCGCGGTGGTCGAAGTCGCCCACCGCTTCCATGGAGGCGGCGTCCTCGCGGTAGAGGGAGTGGGGCACGTCGGCGGCCGAGGCGAACTGCACCGTCCCCTTGTAGAGTCTGACGCGGATCGTGCCCGTGGCCAGCCGGGCGAGGTGATCGACGAGGGCGCGGCAGGCCTGCGTCGCCGTGTCGAACCAGTAGCCCTGGTAGACCTGCTCGGCGATCCACCCGCTCACCTGGGAGTGGCACCGGCGGCTGCGCCGGTCGAGGACCAGCTGCAGCAGGTACTCGTAGCACTGGCCCAGGAGCTCCAGGCCGGGGGCCTCGTACACGCCCCGGGACTTGAGGCCGACGAAGCGGTTCTCCACGGCGTGCAGCCCGATGCCGACGCCGTGGGCGCCGGCGACCTCGTTGGCCGCCCGCATCATGTCGAAGCCCTCCAGGGCGGCTCCGTCGAGAGCGACGGGCCGGCCCTCCTCGAAGCGGACCTCGACGCCGCGGGCCTCGTCGGGCGCCCGGGCGGGGAAGACGCCCATGCCCGGCTCCACGAGGGCCGGCGACGTCTCCAGGGACTCGAGCTCCCCGGCCTCGTGGGTCAGTCCGAGGACGTTGGCGTCGGTGGAGTACGGCTTCTCGAGGGTGGCTTTCACCGGCAGTCCGTGGGCCTGGCAGTACTCGATCATCTCCCTGCGTCCGCCGAAGGCCTCGAGGAAGGCGGGGTCCCGCCACGGGGCGTAGACGCGGAGGTCGGGGCTGAGCATCTGGGCCGCCAGCTCGAACCGCACCTGGTCGTTGCCGCGGCCGGTGGCGCCGTGGCAGAGCAGGGTGATGCCGCGGCGCTCCATCTCCGGGACCATGCCGGCGACGACGACGTGGCGGGCGATGCCGGTGGTGTTCCAGTAGCCTCCCTCGTAGCGGGCGCCGCAGCGCAGCAGCTGGAATCCGGCTTCGGCGATCTCGGGCCGCAGGTCGGCGAGGATCATCTCCCGGGCGCCGCAGGCGAGCATGCGCTCGCGCACGTCGTCCATGTCGTCCTCGTCGGGCTGGCCGAGGTCGGCCGTGTAGGCCACCACCTCGACGCCGTGGCGGGTGAGCCAATGGGTGATGGTGCAACTGTCGAGGCCGCCGGAGGCCGCCATGAGGAGGCGGCTTCCGTTCAGATCCTGGAGGTTCATGGGTTGCCGCAGCTCCGGTCTCGGGGGAACGGTGGAGACGGCAGAAGGTATGGAATAATTATGCCAATGACAATAATAATTATTCCATTTCGGGATTCTTGACACCCCGTGGGGAGCGGGGTAGGTTCAGCGCCCCTTTTCCCCGAGTCCATCCCACCTCAAGGCATCCCCGCCCCGGGCCGCGGCCCGGGGGAAGACCCGACGCGAGCGAGGTCGAATGGAGTGGCTCACATCACAGATGGAGTGGCTCACATCACAGGGCGTATGGGGTGCGCTGGTCCTGATGGCGGGCTGCTTTGCCATCCTGGTGAAGTGCGCCGACTGGATGGTGGACGGGGCCGCCGACATGGCCAGGCGCCTGCGGGTGCCGCCGATCCTGATCGGCATCGCCGTGGTCAGCCTCGGAACCACCTCGCCGGAGCTGGCCGTCTCGGTGCGCGCGGCTCTCGAGGGCAAAGCGGAGATCGCCCTCGGCAACGCCGTCGGCTCGGTGATCTACGACGACGGCCTGGCCCTGCCCATGGTGGCCCTGTTCTCGCCGGTGGTGGTGATGATCGACCGCATCGTCCTGCGCTCGGCGGCCACCTTCCTCATCGCCGCCCACCTCGGGGCCTACTGGATGAGCGCCGACGGGGCCCTCGTGCGATGGGAGGGCGGCCTCCTCGTCCTCGGGTTCTTCGCCTACCTGGTATACGCCTACTGGGAGCGCCGCCAGCACCCGGTGACCGAGGAGCTGGATCTGAGCGAGCCTCCCCGCTCCTGGCCGCGCCTGCTGCTGCTGCTCGTGATCGGCCTAGCCGGGGTGCTGATCAGCAGCGAGGGGATCGTCGTCTCGGCGCCGGTCCTGGCCGACGCCATGGGCGTCTCGAGGGTGATCATCGCCCTCCTCGTCGTCGCCCTGGGGACGTCGATCCCCGAGGTCGCCACCTGCATCGCGGCGGCCCGCAAGCGGCAGGGGAGCCTGGCGGTGGGCAACATCCTCGGGGCGGACATCCTCAACATCTGCTGGATCGCCGGGGCCTCGGCGGTGGTGAACGACCTCGTCGTCGAAGAGGACGTGATCCACTTCATGTTCCCCGCCATGCTGATCATCGTCTTCGCCATGCTGGGCCTGATGCGGATGGGGCACAGCTTCGAGCGCTGGAAGGGGATCGTTCTGCTGGTACTGTGCGCCGTCTACGTGACGGCGCTCTTCACGGTCAACCCGGGGGCGCTGCAGACCCACGGGTAAGGACAACTGCGAGGGAGAGAGAATGGACCTGGGACTGAAGGACAAGTCGGTGCTGGTGAGCGGCGCCAGCCGGGGCATCGGCAACCGCATCGCCCTCGCCTTCGCCGCCGAGGGGGCCAGGCTCTGCCTCAGCGGCCGCACCGAGGAGACCCTGACGGCCGCGGCCGAGGCGGTGGCCGAGGCCGGCGCCGCGGACGTGGCCCACCACGTCGGCGACATGTCGCGCACCGAGGACGCCGGGGGGTTCGTCGAGACCGCCGTCTCCCGCTTCGGCGGGATCGACGTCCTGGTGAACAACGTGGGCGGGTCGGTGTGGACCCCCTTCGCCGAGATCTCCGACGACGAGTGGCTCCACGTCTTCAACCTGAGCTTCTTCTCCGCCGTGCGCGTCTCCCGGGCCGCCTTCCCGGCCCTGGAGCAGGGCGGGGGCAGCATCGTCAACGTCTCCTCCATCTTCGGGCGGGAGACCGGCGGGCCGGTGAGCTACAACGCCGCCAAGGCGGCGATGATCAGCATGACGGCGAACCTCGCCCGCGAGGCGGCGGCCAAGGGGGTGCGCGTCAACAGCGTCGCCCCGGGGTCGATCCTGTTTCCCGGGGGCAGCTGGGAGCGCCGCCAGAAGGCGGACCCCGAGGGCATCGGCCGCTTCGTGGAGGAGAACATCCCCTTCGGCCGCTTCGGCACGCCGGAGGAGGTGGCGGACGTCGTGGTCTTCCTGGCCTCCGGGCGGGCGAGCTGGGTGACGGGCGCCTGCCTCAACGTCGACGGCGGGCAGTCGAGGTCGAACACCTGATGAACCGCCGCCGGATCGCCGGCATCGACGGCCGCGGCCAGGGGGTGCTGATCGAGGAGGAACTCGGCGCGCCGCCCGCCGGACGGGTCGAGGTAGAGGTGCGGGCCTCCCTGATCAGCCCGGGCAGCGAGCTGGGGAGGGTCCCGGACGTGCGGCGGAATCCGCGGCCGGAGCAGCCCCCCAGGCCCTTCGGGTACGCCAACGCCGGCGTCGTCCGCGCGGTCGGGGCGGGGGTGGAGGGGTACGGCGTGGGGGATCGGATCGCCTGCATGGGAGGCGGATACGCCCAGCACTCCGACCGCTGCCACGTGCCCGTCCATCTCAGCGTGCCGATCCCCGAAGGCGTGAGCTTCGAGGCCGCCGCCTTCGCCCACCTGGCGGCCACCGCCCTGCACGCCATCCGCCGCGCGGCCCCGGTCTTCGGCGAAAACGGCCTGGTCGTGGGACTCGGCCTGGTGGGCCAGCTCACGGCCGCCTTCGGACAGCTATGCGGCTGTCACATGATGGGCGCGGACCGCTTCGAGCTGCGCCGGCGGCTGGCGCGGGAGATGGGCGTCGAAGCGGTCGCCGGCGAGGAGGACGACCTCGAAGGCCTGGCGGCCGGGTTCACGGGCGGCTACGGCATGGACTTCGGCGTCATCGCCTTCGGCGGCGACGGGACCGCCGCCTTCGAGCGGATCGCCGCCACCCTCAAGCGGGCCCCGGACACGCACCGCATGGGCCGCATCGTCATCGTCGGCGGGGCCCGCGTCAGCCACGGCTTCGCCGCCGCCCTGGGCAACGTCGACGTGCGCAGCGCCGCCCGCACCGGCCCCGGCTACCACGACGAGGAGTACGAGCACGGCGGCGCCTACCCGCCGGTCTTCGTGGAGTGGCCGACGCGGCGCAACCTGGCCGAGTGCCTGCGGGCCATGGCCGACGGCCGCCTGCGGGTGGAGCCGCTGATCACGCACCGCTTCGGGCTCGACCAGATCGCCGCCGCCGTGGACGAGCTGGTGGAGCGCCCCGAAAGCGCCCTCGGGGTGGTGCTGCGGCCCTGAGGCCGCCGCAGGTCAGACCGGCTCGTTGGTGATCATGTGGGTGCGGCCGCCGGCGCGGAAGGTCACCGGCGGCTGGTCCACCTCCTCGCCGGCGATCATGCGCTCCACGACGCGGGCCACGCCGGCCACGGCGGGCTCCAGCAGCTTCTCTCCCTTCTCGCGGCTGGCAACCTTCGACGCCTCGTCCTCGATATCCCCGGCGTGAACGCGCTCGGGCGCCAGCACGAGCATGGTGGAGGTCTCGAACTCGTCGGCGTGCCCCGGCAGGCGCTGGTGGTCCATGGTGGCGCTCACGAGGGCCGGGTCGTACACGTCCCAATACGACTGGAACCTCAGGTTCACCTCCGCGCCCAGGCGGTCCCGGTACTCGTCGAGGCGGCGCATCAGGGGCTTCACGTTACCGCCGTGGCCGTTGAGGATCAGGACGTTGCGCACGCCGGCGCGAGTCATGGAGTGGCAGATGTCGAAGACGTACTCGCAGAAGATCTCGGGGCGCACCGTCAGCGTCCCCCGGTGGGCCATCCAGTGCTCGGAAACGCCGACGCAGACGGGCGAGGTGACCACCGCCCGGGGGTAGAGCCGCAAGGCGGCCTGTTCGGCCATCCAGGTGGCGTGCAGGGAGTCGTGGATCATCTCGAGGTGCTCGTTGTGCTGCTCGGTGGCGGCCGTGGGGACGATGGCCGCCTCCAGAGTGCCGGCTTCCAGGCGCTGGCGGAACTCCTTGCGCGACAGGTCGCCGACGAAGACGCGGCGCTCCCGGTCGCCGCTGGTGACGAGATTCATGGCGGGGTCCGGTCCTTTCGATTCTCGGGGAAGGTGGCGTCGCTCCGCATGCGCCGGGCGGCGCGAGCGGGGCTCGCGAACAAGGATAGGAGCCGTCCACTCCGGCGGCGAGACCGCTTGACACGTTTGCCGCCGTCTCTCACCGTTGCCTGCCGCTTCAAGGGGGGAGGAGAGGAATGAAGATCGGGACGCGACTGCCGGGCTTCGCCCGGGACCTCGGCTTCGACGGGTACTGCAAGTGGCTCGCCGAGAACGGCTTCGACGCCGTCGACACGCCGCCCCTGACGGCGCAGATGGCGAGGACCTGCGCGGAGCTGACCCTGACCATCGGCACCTGCGACGTCCGCGGCGGGGGCCTGCTGTCCAACGACGCGGCGCAGCGCCGCAAGGCCCTGAACGCGCTCAAGAGGGACCTGACCGCCATCGCCCGCCACGGCGGCACGACGTGCTTCACGGTACTGGCGCCGGCGGAGCCGACGCAGAGCCGGGCGGAGACCTTCGAGATCTTCGAGAAGGTCTACCCCAAGGTGGCGAAGCACGCCGAGAAGGTGGGGGTGAAGATCGCCATCGAGCCTTGGCCCGGGGGCGCTCCCTGGTACGGCAACCTGGGCTGCACCCCGGAGAGCCTGCGGCGCATCTTCGAGGCCGTGCCGTCCCCCAACCTGGGGATCTGCTACGACCCCTCCCACTTCGTCCGCCTGCGGATCGACCACCTGCGCCTGCTCCACGAGTTCAGCGACCGGGTCCATCACGTGCACCTGAAGGACACGGAGATCCTGCCGGAGAAGCTCTACGAGAGCGGCATCCTCGGGGAGAGCTACTCGCGCACCTACGGCTTCGGGGAAGGCTGGTGGCGCTACACGATCCCCGGCGAAGGGGTGGTGGACTGGCAGGTCGTGGTACGCCGCCTGCAGGAGATCGGCTACGACGGCGTGCTCAGCGTCGAGCTGGAGGACCACCACTTCTGGGACACGCCCCTGCTGCAGCAGGAGGGTCTGATCCGGGGACGCGACCACGTGGCCCAGTTCTTCAAGGGCGGAGTCCTCTGATGCCGGGCTTCGCCGTCGTCGGCCTCGGCATGGGGCGCGGCCGGGCCCGCCTGATCCACGAGACGGGGGGCGCCGAGCTGCGCTGCGTCTGCGACCTCCGCGAAGAGCTGGCCCGCGAGGTCGGCGAGGAGCTCTCCTGCGACGCCGTGACCGATCTCGACGACGTCCTCGGCCGCGGCGACGTGGACGTGGTCATGGTCATGACCCCGAGCGGCCTCCACGGCGAGCTGGGGGTACGCTGCGCCGAGGCCGGCAAGCACGTGGTCACCACCAAGCCGATGGACGTATCGACCGAGGCCTGCGACCGACTCATCGCGGCCTCCGACGCCGCCGGGGTTCAGCTGGCCGTCGACTACCAGAGCCGCTACGTGGACACCAACTTCCGCGTCGCCACGGCCCTGCGCGAGGGCTGGCTCGGGCGGCCCCTGCTCGGCGAGGTGCGCTTCAAGTGGTACCGCTCCGACGACTACTTCGCCCACGGCGGCGGCTGGCGGGGCACCTGGAGGATGGACGGCGGCGGCTCCCTGGCCAACCAGGGGTCGCACCTCATCGATCTCCTGGTGTGGTTCATGGGCGATCCCGAGCAGGTCTACGGCGAGGCGGCGGTCCTGAATCACGAGATCGAGACCGAGGACGTGGGCATGGCGATCCTGCGCTACGCCAACGGCGCCCGCGGCGGCATCGTCGGCACCACCACCTTCCCCGAGAGCGCCTACTTCAGCGCCGAGGTCCACGGCACCGAAGGCGGCGTCCTCATCGACGCCGTGCTCAGCGGCGAGGCCCGCTGCTTCGGCGACGGCCTGGAGGAGAAGCTCGCCTCGGTGGACAACCCCTTGCACAACATCGTCGAGGACGTCGTCTCCTGCCTGGAGAAGGGCACCCCCGTGCGGGTCGACGGCCGCGAGGGCCGGCGCACGGTGGCCCTCCTGGAAGCGATCTACCGTTCCTCCCGCGAAGGCCGCCCCGTCGCCATGGAGTCCGCCCCATGACTGAGTCCGAAGCCACCGGCAAGCCCCTGACCCTGGCCCTGGTCGGTCTGACCGCCCCCCACAGCCGGGGTTGGCTGGAGACCCTTCACACCCTGCCGGAGGCCGGACGGCTGCTGGTCTGCGACGTCGACGGGCTCGGCGCCCGCCCGGAGGTCCCGGCGGAGGCCGAGGCCGTCTCGGCCGAGGATCTCCTCGAGCCTTCCTGCCGGCCCGACGCGGCCCTCGTGTCGGTGCGCAACGATCAGGCCGCGGACATCGGCTCGAAGCTGCTGGCCGGGGGCCTGCCCTGCCTCGTCGAGAAGCCGGCCGGGCGCACCAGCGGCGACATCGAGCGCCTCAACGACGCAGCCGCCCGGGGAGGCACGATCTGGGCGCCCGGGTTCCTCAACCGCCTGCAACCGGCGGCGCGCCGCATCCGCCGCCTCGTGGTGGAGGAGCAGGCGATCGGGCGGGTCCAGTCGATCGAGGCGCGCATGGTCACCAGCTCGGTGCGCCAGCGAGACCCCGGGCACTGGCTGTTCCGCAGGGAGGTCGCCGGCGGCGGCATCCTGCACTGGCTGGCCATCCACCACATCGACCTCGTGCGCTACCTGACGGGCCAGGAGTACGGCTCGGTCTCCGGCTTCACGGCCACCTTCAACCGCGAGATCGACGTGGAGGACATGGCCGCCGTCTCCTTCACCCTCCAGGGCGGCGCCCTCGGCAGCCTGCACGCCGGCTACGTGCTGCGCCAGCGCTACGGGGACATCGGCATCACCCTGCGCGGCGACCTCGGCGAGATCGTCTGGCCCCACTTCGACTTCGTGGGCCGGCAGAACACCCTGTACATCCACAGCGAGGGTCCGCGCAGCGAGGGCCCCGGGCCCGAGGTGGTCACCCTCGAGCCGCCGGAGGGGACCGGGTACGGCGGCGGCCTGGGGTGGGAGTTCGTGCGCCGCTTCGCCGCCGCGGCGCGCATGGGCGGCGCCTTCGTCACCGGCGGCGACGACGCCCTGCGGGCGATGCGCTTCGTCGAGGCGGCCTACGCCGCGGCCCGGAGCGGCGGCCGCGTGGAGGTGGGAACATGAGAATCGTCGACGTCGAGCGGATCGTGGTGGACGTGCCCTTCACCGGGCGCCAGCAGAAGATCACCGCCCGCGAGGTCTACAACTGGTCGATCCTGGAGCTGTGCCGGGTCACCTCCGACAGCGGCCACGTGGGCTGGGGCGAGACGGTGGTGCACTACACCTGGGCCCGGGTCTCCGACGACGCCGTGGAACGCGTCAAGGGGAGGCCCGCCGCCGAGGTGATGAACGACGACAGCCTCGGCAGCGGCCTGCAGATGGCGGTCTTCGACCTGATGGGCCAGGCCCTGGAGGTCCCCGTGCACCGGCTCCTCGGTACGATCCAGCGGGACTGGGTGCCGATCAGCTGGTGGTCGATCGACGCCTCTCCCGAGGACTGGGCGGCCGAGGCCGCCGACGCCGTGGCCGCGGGCTACACCAGCTTCAAGAACAAGCCGCGCCCCTGGTGGGACATCGTCGCCCAGGTGGAGGCGATCTCCCGGGTCGTCCCCCCTCACTTCAAGCTCGACCTCGACCCGAACGGCACCTGGCAGAACGCGGCCGCCGCGATCCCCATCATCGGCCGCCTCGAGCCCTTCGGGAACGTGGCCATGTTCGAGAGCCCGATCCCCCAGGGCGACCTGCTCGGCAACCGCCAGATCCGCCGCGCCACCTCCCGCCCCATCGCCATGCACTTCGGGGGGCCTCCGTACATCACCTGCGTCCGCGAGGAGGTCTGCGACGGCTTCGTGGTCTCAGGCGGCAAGAGCGCGGTCCTGCGCCAGGGGGAGCTGTCCGCCGAGGCCCAGATGCCCTTCTGGCTGCAGCTGGTGGGCAACGGCCTGATGACGACCTGGGCGGCCCATCTGGGGGCCGTCCTCAGCCACGCCACCTGGCCGGCGATCACCTGCCTCAACCTCTACAGCCACCACCTGCTGAAGAAGCCGATCGAGGTCGTGGGCGGGTTCCACAAGGTCCCGGAGGGCCCGGGCCTCGGCGTCGAGGTCGACGAGGAGGCCGTCGAGCGCTTCCGCGTCCCCGACTCCGAGATCGAGCCCTTCGCCAGGCGGGGCCAGCCCTACGAGCTGCCCAGGCCCCGGCTGCTGAGCACCGTCGTCTGGCCCGACGGCAGCTGTCTGCACATGGCCAGTCCGAACCAGGGATACTCGTACTTCGGCTCCGGGAACGGACCGGCCCAGATGGAGGGCACGCGCCTGGAGATCACCCCGGACGACGGCTCGAAAGAGTGGGCCCGGCTCTTCGCCCGCGCCGAGGCGGGCCCCGTCCGGGACCGCCGGGGGCGTTGACCCGGTTTCGACCGAGGCTCTTCTTCTTCGGCAGGGCCGGTAGCTCAGTGGTAGAGCAGTGGCCTTTTAAGCCATTGGTCGTGGGTTCGATCCCCACCCGGCTCACCACACCCGCCATCATCCGCCCGCCGTCCCTGGCCGTGGCGGCCACCGGGACCCCCCGCGCCTCAGTTCCGATGCCACCTGCCCGCGGGCATGACCGGGGCGATCACCGGGATCGATGCTTGTGCTTCACCTCGCCCCAGCTGGAGGCCGGCGTTGCCGTCTCTCCCGGCAGCAGGGGCGACCAGGCGGGATAGTGAAACCAACCAGAGTGCTCCAGGAGAACACGTGGGTTGCTTCCGTCCACGTCGACAACCTTGAGGGCACGGGTCCCCCCGTCCTCATCGACCCCGACGAAGGCGATCCGCCGGGAATCGGGCGACCAGCAGGGCTCAGTGCCCTCTACCAGGAACCTCTCGTTGGAGCCGTCGATATCGACCAATCGAACCTGCAGCACGTTTCGCCCTGTTTCCGGGTCCTTGTGGCTGGCATAGGCGATCCGGCTCCCGTCCGGCGACACCTGCACCCGGGTTACGACTCCCTCGTGAATCACCCTCTCCGGCCCAAGAGTCCCTGGAGTCCCACCCACCTCGACGATCGCAATCCCGTCCGCGCTACTGTACTGATGGACGATGTGACGACCGTCCGGAGTCCAGTCGAGAAACACTCCGAGTGTCCCGCGTACACCCGGGCACCTTGCCACGACGCCATCCGGTCGCACGAAGCAGAGCCTGCCTGGCAACTGGATCTTGACGGCAATCAATGAACCATCGGGCGACCAAGCCGGGTTCTCGATCAGTGGGAGCACATCATGCCACCCTTCCACGCGTTCCTGGCGAAGGATCTCCCGGTCATTGGAGCCGTCGGCGCCGATGATCCAGATGTCCACGTAGTGCTTCGCACCCCTCGTCTCATGCCATCTGTACACGATCTCGCTGCCGTCGGGCGACCAATCAGGGTCACCACCCCCCTTGAGCCAGCCTTCGTGTGACAGGTAACCCTCCTTCAGGAGGATCGGCGTGGAACCTGGTACCGCGTCCATCACATAGAGCCCCCCAACAAACCCGCCCCCACCCATCTCGAAAGCGATCTTGCTCGTCTGGGCTCCCACAGAAGACACCAGACCCAGGACGCAGACGACAACCATGCCCAAAGGAGCCCACCGCTTCGATGGGTCCCATGCTCCTACCGACATGGTGATCCTCCTCCTGCAGCTGGATTCGCGAGGGTGCTGTGAATCCGTGTATGCGACTCGACGGATCAGGTCGAGGGCGCCTGAACCCGCAGCACACCCTAAGCCATGGTGGTGGTCCCGGAGCCACCGGTGGAGGCCCGTCGGCAGCCCGGCCCGCTACCTGCCCGTCGACAGGACCGTGACGATCACCGGGATCGATGCTTGTGCTTCACCTCGCCCCAGCTGGAGACCGGCGTTGCCGTCTCTGCCGGCAGCAGGGGCGACCAGGCGGGAGAGCCGACCCAACCAGAGTGCTCCAGGAGAACACGCGGGTTGCTCCCGTCGGCGTCGACAACCTTGAGGGCACGGGGCCGCTCGTCCTCGTCAAGGTCGACAAAGGCGATCCGTCGGGAATCGGGCGACCAGCAGGGATCAGTGCCCTCTGCCAGGAACCTCACATTGGAGCCGTCGAGATCCATGACCCCAACCTGCCATCGGGATCTCCCCGTTTCCGGATCATACGGGCCGGCAAAGGCGATCTGGCTGCCATCCGGCGATACCTGCACCCAGATTCCGACTTCCTGGTAGATCACACGTCCTCCCTCATAGGGCGTAGAGTACTCTCCATAGCTATCAGGCACCTCGACGATCCCCATTCCGCCTGCCCAGCTACTTGAGGAATAGACGATGTGACGACCGTCCGGTGTCCAGTCGACATCCAGTCCAAATGATGTCCCGTCTACATCCAGGCACCTTGGCAGGACACCGTCCGGTCGCACGAAGCAAAGCCTTTGTGGGAGACTCAACACAACGGCAATGACTGAGCCATCAGGCGACCAGGCCGGGTACCAGACCAATGGGAGCACATCATGCCGCCCTTCCACGCGTTCCTGTCGAAGGATCTCCCGGTCATTGGAGCCGTCGGCGCCGATGATCCAGATGTCCACGTAGTGCTTTGCACCCCTCGTCTCATGCCATCTGTACACGATCTCGCTGCCGTCGGGCGACCAATCAGGGTCACCACCCCCCTTGAGCCAGCCGTCGTGTGACAGATAACCCTCCTTCAGGAGGATCGGCGTGGAACCCGGTACCGCGTCCATCAGATAGAGCCCCCCAACATACCCGCCCCCACCCATCTCGAAAGCGATCTTGCTGGTCTGGGCTCCCACAGAAGACACCAGACCCAGGACGCAGACGACAACCATGCCCAAAGGAGCCCACCGCTTCGATGGGTCCCATGCTCCTCGAAACTTGGTAGTCCTCTCCTTTGGCATCTGGATTCGCGGCGTCCTGAGCCGTGTTCGCCCCCGACGCTTTGGCCAAGGGCGACCTATCGCTGAGGTCGTTCCGGGTCGTTCTTTGCCTTGATCTGGGTCCACAGGGCCTGAGCCTGCTCGTCCGTACCGTCCGCTATCAGACCACTGCCGTACTGCAGCTGGGCCAGCGCCCGGCTCCCCGACACCTTGTTGCGTTGTCCATCTGACCCATCGGCCTAGATGTCCGAGACGGAGCCGTCCTCGGCTGACCGGCGCATCGCCCGCAGCGGCCAGTCGGTGAGCCGGTGGGCCTCCAGGCCCGCCGGATCGATCTCGATCCCGAGGCCGGGGCCCTCGGGCAGGGCGACGAACCCGTCCTCGAAGCGCAGGGGCTCGGTGAACAGGCCCTCGCCGGTGCCGCCGCCGAACTCCTGGATCAGGAAGTTGGGGGTGGCGGCCATGGCCTGCAGGGAGGCGGCCACGCCGACGGCGTCGGCGGCCGAGTGGGGGGCCACGGCGAGGTAGTGGACCTCGGCGTAGGCGGCGATGCGGCGCATCTCGAGGATGCCGCCGCAGTGGCGGATGTCGGGCTGCAGGACGGCGGCCGCCTTCTTCTCGCAGATCTCCCGGAAGCCCCAACGGGTGGTGTTGCGCTCGCCGGTGGCGATGGGGATCGACGTGGAGCGCGCGATCTCCAGGAGGGCGTCCACGTTCTCCGGGTGGGTCGGCTCCTCGACGAACATCGGCCGCAGGGGCTCCAGCTCCTTCACCAGGATCCGGGCCATGGCCGGGCTCACGGCGCGGTGGAAGTCGATGGCCACGTCGACGCCGGCGCCGACCGCCTCCCTCACCGCGGCGACCCGGGAGACGACGTCGTCGACCACGGCCGGCGTATCGATGTAGCGCACGGGGTCCGGGAAGGGGGTCATCTTGACCGCCGTGAACCCCTTCGCCACGACCGCCCGGGCGTTGGCCGCGTACTCCCCGGGCGAGGGGCCGCCGACGGAGGAGTAGACCCGGATCCGGTCGCGGACCGGGCCGCCCAGGAGCCTCCAGACCGGCGCGTCGAGGGACTTGCCGAGGATGTCCAGGCAGGCCATGTCGAGGCCGCTGAGGGCCGAGAGCAGGATCGGCATCTGGCGGCTGTAGGACGAGCGGAACAGGGCCTGCCAGTGGTCCTCGATCCGGCGCGGGTCCCGGCCGACGAGGTAGTCGGCCATGTCCATCAGGGCCCGCTCGACGGTGCGTCCGTGCTCGTAGTTCATCGGCGAGCCGTACCCGACCAGGCCCTCGTCGGTGTGCACCTGCAGCAGCAGGCCCCGGGGCCGGATGGGGGTCACCTCCAGGCGGGTGATCTTCACGATGCCGTTCCCTCCAGGAAGGAGTCCACTTCCGCACGCCGCGGAATCGCGTCTCGGGCCCCCGGCCGGGTGACGCACAGGGCGGCCGCGGCGGCGGCCCGGCGCAGGCAGGTCTCGCCGCCGGCGCCGGCCAGGCGGGCGGCCAGGAAGTAGCCGATGAAGGTGTCGCCGGCGCCGGTGGTGTCGACCGCGGCTCCGGCCGACAGGGCGGGACAGGAGAGCCTTCCGGCGGGACCGTCGAGGACGGCGCCCCCGGCGCCGAGGGTGAGCAGGACTCTCGGTCCGGGCCGGCACCCGGGACCGCACGCCGGCCAGCAGCTGATCGGCCGCGGTCTCCTCCGCGCCGGCCGGGTCACCCGCCAGACCGGCCGCCTCGGTGCGGTTGACGATCAGGAGATCGACTTGATCCAGGGGAAAGGCGGCCACCTCGGGCCCGTACGGGGCCGGGTTCAGACACCTCGCCAGACCGCGGGAAGCGGCCTCCTCGAGGATGTGAGGCACGTCGTTGATCTCATTCTGCAACAGAAGGATATCTCCGTCATCGAAAGAGTCGAGGCAGGTCCGGACCTGGTCCCGGGCGATGCGCTGGTTGCAGCCGGGGAAGAGGACGATGGCGTTCTCCCCGCCCTCCTCCTCGACCTGGATGACGGCGTGGCCGGTCGGTTCGTCCTCGTCGACGACGACATTGGCCACGTCGACGCCGAGGGCCGACAGGCCGTCCACCAGCCAGCGGCCGTCGCGCCCGACGCGGCCGGCGTGGGCCACCGGCGCCCCGGCCAGGGCCAGGGCCGCCGACTGGTTCGCCCCCTTGCCGCCGGCGAAGACCCGGTAGCTGCGGCTGGCCAGGGTCTCCCCCGGGCCGAACCACGTGATCGACGTGGTAGACGTGGTCGATGTTGAGGGAGCCGAAGTTGAGGACCGCCATCTGCCCTTCCGGGGTGTGCGGCGCGGTGTCACCGCTTAGGATAGACCGGACCCCGGAAGGATGCGAGAGCCTGCCAGACCCTTGACGGCTCCGGTCCCGGCCGGCGGAGAGGACCTTCGCGCCCCCGGGTGCACGATGACGAGAGACCCGCAGTCAGCGGACGCCCGCACCCGGGCCGAGGAGATCGCCCGCGGCCTCTTCCCGCACCAGGTGGAGGGTCTCGCCTTCCTCCTCGGCCGGCGGCGCTCGATCCTGGCCGACGACATGGGGCTGGGCAAGACCCGCCAGTCGATCCACGGCCTCACCCAGGCGGCTCCCGAGGGCCCCTGGCTCGTCGTCTGCCCGGCCTCGGTGAAGCGCAACTGGGAGCGCGAGATCCTCGCCGTGCACCCCGGCGCCCGGACCTGCGTGGCCGGGCCCGAGCCGCCCCCGGAGCCCGGGTACGACGGCTGGGTGATCGTCAACTACGACATCCTCGCCAGGCACGTGGAGGCCCTCCTCGCCCACGGCTGGTCGGGTCTCGTCTTCGACGAGGCCCACTACCTCAAGAACCACCGCTCCATCCGCAGCCGCCTGTCGACGCGCCTGGTCTCCGAGTGCCCGGGAGACCCGGTGGTCCACGCCCTGACGGGCACGCCCCTGACGAACCGCCCCCGGGACCTGTTTCCGCTGCTGCAGCTCGTCGACCACTCCCTCGGCCGGAGCTTCCTCGGCTTCGCCCGGCGCTACTGCGACGCCCACCGGAACGAGCACGGCCACTGGATCACCAGCGGCGCCAGCCGCCTCGACGAGCTGGCCGTGCAGCTCCACGGGATCATGCTGCGCCGCACCAAGGACGAGGTGGTCGACCTGCCGCCGAAGATCCGCACCTGGATCGAGGTCGACGTGCCCGAGCGGGTCGTCGACGAGCTGGGCGACCTGGCGCGGCGCTTCGTCGACCCCGACTTGGAGCGCATGTCCTTCGGAGGCCGCCAGGGGCGCAACGAGTTCTCGTCGGCCCGCCGGCAGCTGGCCGAGGCCAAGGCCGCCAGCACCCTGGAGTACCTGCGGGGCGCCGTCGACCAGGGGGAGAAGGTGCTCGTGTTCTCGGGGTTCGCCGAGCCGGTGCGGCGCTTCGCCCGGCACTTCGGGGAACAGGCGGTGGTGATCAGCGGCGACGTGCCGGCGGCGCGGCGCCAGGAGCTGGTCGACCGCTTCCAGGAGGACGAGGGGGTGCGCCTCTTCGTCGGGCAGCTGCACGCGGCCGGCACCGGCATCAACCTGACGGCGGCGCGGCTGGTGGTCTTCAACGACCTCGACTGGGTCCCGGCCAACCACTGGCAGGCCGAGGACCGGGCCCACCGCATCGGCCAGACCGGCACGGTGAACGTCGTCTACATGGTGGCCCGGGGAACGATCGAGGAGTTCATCCGCGGCCTGCTCGAGGCCAAGGCGCGCCTGGTGGACGACGTGGTCGAGGGCCGGTCCCTCGGGGAGGAGGCCGGCGGCGACGTGCTCGTCGAGCTGCGGCGGGCCCTGGAGGGCCTGAGGCGGCGGCTGGGGACCCTGGACCCGGACCGGCTGAGCGCCGGCGAGCTGCAGCGGTTGCTGGGCGAGGCCGGGCAGGAGTACGTGGCCGGGCAGCCGCGGGGGGCCGACCCGTCGGCCATGGGCCGGCTCGCGCCGGTCTCGGAGAAGGCGATCCGGGCGCTGGCCGCGGTGCTCGGCGGTCCCCGGCGCCTGGTCTACCGCGTGGCCAGCTCGACGGACCCGGGTCTCCACTACCGGGTCGAGGTCGTGGGCACCGACGTGGTCTGCGAGTGCAAGGGGTTCTCGTACCGCGGCGCCTGCGCCCACGCGCGGGCCCTGAAGGAGGCGCTCGTCTCGGGCCGGCCGCCGCCCGCGAGGTTCGTGGCCGTGGAGTGACGCCCGGCTCGGGCCTCCGGCGCCACCGGCCCCCGAGCCGGCCTTCGCGCGCGTGCCCTGACGGCCGGCGCGGCCTCGCCGCGGCGCCATCCAGACGGGGTCCGCCGGGGTCGACAGCCCCGGCTTCAGGTCAGGGCGGCTCCCCGCTCCGCCTCGGCCGCCTGCTGCAGGAAGCGGAAGTCGTTGGCCAGGTCGATGAACAGGAAGCCCTCGGCGATCCGCCGCCTCGCCGCGGCCCCGTCCGCCGCGGGGATGCCCGAGTGGGTTCCCGCCCGGGCGCAGCCCTCGCGGAACCGCTGCAGGGCGGCCTCGTGCTCGCCGCTGCCCGGCTCCACGCCCATGGCCAGGGCCAGGTCGCTGGGCCCCAGGAAGCCGATGTCGACCCCCTCGACGCGGGCGATCGCCTCGGCCTTGTCGATGCCCTCGGGGTCCTCGATCTGGGGGATGCAGAGCACGTCGTCGTCGGCCAGGGACCGGTAGGCGGGATCGAGGGTGACGCAGCGGCCGGTGCCCGAGGAGCGCGTGCCCCGCGGCGGGTAGCGCATCGCCCGGGCCAGGGACTCGGCCTGCTCCGGGTTGCTCACGTGGGGGAAGCAGATCCCCCGGGCGCCGGCGTCGAGGAGCCGGCCGGCGGTCACCGGGTCGTGGTCCCAGGCGCGCACCAGGGGGAAGGCCCCCCGCGACTCGATGGCGCGCAGGGAGTGGGCGATCGACTCCATGTCGTAGGCGGCGTGCTCGGCGTCGACGCACAGCCACGGGAAGCCGGCGCCGGCCATGACCTCCGCCGCCAGCGGCGACGCCAGGTTGAGCCACGAGCCCACCGAGGGGCGACCGGCGGCCAGGTCCTCGCGGATCGGGTTCCTCATCTCGAGCCCTCCATCATCTCCGTCATCCGCCCCGCCACCCACTCGACGGCGTGGTCGATCATGACCCGGCCCTTTTTGGGGGTGGCGAAGTCGCGGGCGGCGTAGTGGTAGGGCGCGTCGCGGTCGCGGTAGCCCTCGCGCTGGATGTCGAAGGTCTCGGCGTCGTAGTCGACGCCCTCCCAGTGGACGTTGCCCGGGAAGGCGGCGAGGGCGACGGAGGTCTCGAACTCGGCGGCGTGGGCCGGGCAGTCGCCGGACTCCAGGTGCTGCTGCACGAACTCCGGGGAGTAGGCCTCCCAGTAGGAGTGGAACTGCACGTCGATGCCGAGCTTGTCGCTGAAGCCGGCGACCTGGTCCCGCAGCGGTCCGTTGCCGGCGTGGCCGTTGCAGATCAGCACGTGCTCCACGCCGTGGCGGGCGAGGCTCTCGCAGGTGTCGTAGGCGACGGCGAAGAAGGTCTCTGGCCGCAGGCTCAGGGTGCCGGGCCACTCCATCCAGTGCTCGGAGATGCCCACCGGGATCGGCGTGGCCACCACGACCTTCGGGTACAGGCCGAGGGCCGCCTGGCAGGCGACGTGGACGGCGCTGGCCGTGTCGTGCTCGATCTCGAGGTGCTCGTTGTGCTGCTCGGTGCTGCCCGTGGGCAGGATGGCGCCCTTGATCTGACCCGCCGCCAGACGTTCCCGGATCTGCTTGCGGGTCAGCTTCCACTGTCTCACTTCTCCCGTGATCATCTCCTGTCGCCTTTCGTTGACCGTTCTGAGAGGGCCGCCTATTATGCGAAAAACCCCCGCCCGAAGCGACGGCCCGGAGGATCCGGCGGCCCGGGGGCGGCGGTTCCCCACGCACATCGGTACCGAAGAAGGAGTGGATGGTGACGCAGGATCTGCGCCAGCAGTTGAAGGATGTGCACGCCTACGCGGTCACGCCCTTCCGCGCCGGCGACCTGCTGAGCGTCGACTGGGAGGGCTTCGCCGGCAACCTGCGGTTCCTCGTCGACTCCGGCGTGCGCGTGATCAACGTCGGCGGCGGCACGGGCGAGATCGACGCCCTGAGCGCCGAGGAGCTGGGAAGGCTGGGGGAGGTGGCCCTGGAGACCGCGGGCGACGCGGCCCTGGTGACCCCCACCCTGCCCGGCAACTGCGCCGCCGCCGTGGAGCTGGCCCGCCGCTACCAGGCGGCCGGGGCCCGCGTCTGCCTGGCCATGCCGCCCTTCGAGCGCAACCGCGTCCCCGACGACCCGGCCGGCGTCCTCGACCACCTGCACCTGATCTCCGAGCGCGTCCCCGGCCTGTGGCTGTTCCCGTACAACACCCAGGGCTGGAGCGTCGACTTCTTCGAGCGCCTCGCCGGCATCGACGCCGTGATCGGCGTCAAGGACCCGTGCGTCGACGACCATCCCCTGTTCCGGGCGATCCAGCGCCTCGGCGACCGCTTCGTCTGGATCGGCAACAAGCGCCACGACCCGGGGGTCCTGCACCTGCGCTACCAGGCGGGGATCGAGGGGTTCACCGCCGGCTTCATCAACTTCCTGCCCGGGCCGGAGCTGGAGCTGGAGCGCCTGGCGCGCGCGGGGGAGTGGGAGGGGATGGTGGAGATCCAGCGCCGGCTGGCGCCGCTGGAGAGGCTGCGGAACCGTTACGGGGAGGCCCTGATCAAGGCCGGCCTCGACGCCGCGGGTCTGTGCGGTGGCCGGGTGCGGCCGCCGAGGGTCGATCTCGACGACGAGGGGAGAGAGGCGCTGCGGGCGGAGCTGTCGAAGTGGGGGGTCGGTTGAGCCGGGGGCTTCAGCGCGACTCGATCACCTCGTCGACCTGCTCCCGGAGCCGGTCGAGGACCTCGTCGTAGCCGAAGCGGCCCACCAGCTCGGGTCCGCGCTTCAGGTTGACGAAGGTCGGCGCGCACCACAGGCCGAGGTCGGCGTCGTCGGTCTCGCCCGGCCCGTTCACGCGGCACCCCATGACGGCGATGGTGATGGAGTGCATCTTCGCGTACTCGGTGACCTCCCGGACCTTCTGGGCCAGCTCGATGAACGCCTCGTTCTCGACGCGCGAGCACGAGGGACAGGAGATGATGTTCATCCCCTCGGGCCGGTACCGGGGCACCGACCGGAAGCGGCCGGCCTCGATGTCCTCGAGGATGCCGCGGCCGGTGGCGATCTCCTCGCCCTTGTCGTCGAAGGGCAGGGTGAGGGAGACGCGGATGGTGTCGCCGATGCCGTCGGAGAGGAGCTGCTCGAAGGCGATGCGGGTCTTGATGACGCCGTCGGGGGGCATGCCCGCCTCGGTGACGCCGAGATGGAGGGGGACGTCGGGACGCTGTTCGGCGAAGCGGCGGTTGGCGTCGATGACCTTGTTGGGATCGGAGTCCTTGAGGGAGACGCAGTAGCGCTCGAAGCCGATGGAGTCGAGCATCTCGCAGTGCTCGAGGGCGGAGGCGAGCATGGGACCGATCGAGTCGTCCTCGGGGAACTGGTCGACCTTGGCGGGATCGACGGAGCCGCAGTTCACGCCGACCCGGATGGCGCAGTCGTTGGCCTCGGCCACCTCGGCCAGGTACGCAACCTTGTCGCGCTCCGGGCGTCGGCGCTCGTGATGGTAGAGATGCCCCGGATTGTAGCGGATCTTCTGAACGTGGGGGGCCACGACCTCGGCCAGGCGGTAGTTCTCCTGCAGGTCGACGGAGAGGGGCCGCGTGGCGGACTCGGAGATCTCGGCCAGGGCGTCCGTGTCCTTACGGCTGTCCACGGCGATGCGGATGACGTCCGCCCCCGCCGCCTCGAGCAGCCGCACCTGCCGGAGGGTGGCCTCGATGTCCTGGGTGCGCGTGGCCGCCATGCTCTGCACGGCCACGGGGTGCCCGGCGCCGATGGACAGGTCGCCGATGCGCACCGAACGGGTGGGGTTTCTCGGACGCTGGCTCACGAGGGCGAGTATAACCGCCCCTCCCGGAAACGACAAGCGACGAGAGAGCGGACGACCGAGCCCCGGATCCCCTTCCGTTCGGGGCAGGGGACCGCCAGATCGCGGCCCTCGGGAGCCCCATGAGCCCCGGACTCGACAAGGCCCCGGACCTGCGCAAGGCGCGTCCCCACCTGCCGGAGGAGGACCTGCCCGCCCTCCTGGGCGACTTCGAGGCGATCCTGCGCAGCGGCGTGCTCACCCAGGGGCCGTATCTCGAGCGCTTCGAGGCTGACTTCGCCCGGGCCGCCGGGGTCCGCCACGCCGTGGGGATGAGCTCCGGCACGGCGCCCCTGGAGGTGGCCCTGCGGTTCTGGGAGGTGGCCGGCGGCGAGGTGGTGATGACGACCAACACCTTCATGGCCACCGTCCACGCCGCGGTCCTCGCCGGCGCCACGCCGGTGCTCGCCGACATCGATCCGGGCTGCCTGTCGAGCCGCCTCGAGCAGATCCGCCCTCACGTGGGACCGCGCACCCGCGCCGTGGTGGTGGTGCACGTGGGCGGCCTCATCGTTCCCGACGCGGCGGAGATCGCCGCCTTCTGCGCCGAGCGCGGCCTGCCCCTGCTCGAGGACGCGGCCCACGCCCACGGCGCCCGCCTCCACGGCCGGCCGGCGGGGAGCCTGGGCACGGCCGGGTCCTTCTCGTTCTTCCCCACCAAGGTCATGACCACCGGCGAGGGGGGGATGCTGACCACCGACGACGACGGCCTGGCGGAGTTCGCCCGCAGCTTCCGCTGCCACGGCATCGGCCCGGACCGGCTGCTGGTGCAACCGGGGGCCAACCACCGGCTTCCCGAGTTGAGCGCCGCCCTCGGCCTGCGCCAGCTCGCCCGCCTGGAGCAGACGCTGCTGGAACGGGACCTGCTGGCCCGGCGCTACGACGAGGGCGTCGACGCTCTGGGCGGCAAGGCCACCCGGTTCCCGTCGGCCGAGCCGCCCGCGAGCCGTCACGCCTGGTACAAGTATCCCGTCACCCTGGGTGAGGATCGGGAGCGGGTGACCGCCGCCCTGGGCGCCCGGGGCGTCCCCGTGGGCAGTCTCTACTGGCCTCCCTGCCACCTGCAGCCCTCCGCCCGCGATCGGCTCGGCACCGGCGAGGGCGACTGCCCGGTGGCCGAGGACGTGCTGCGCCGCACCGTCACCCTGCCCCTCTACAACGGACTCACCGGCAGCCAGGTCGACTCGGTCGTGGCGGCTCTCGGCGAGACCCTGGGAGCGGGCGGCCTCCCCTGATGGCCCGGGTCCTGGCCGCCCACCAGCCGAACTACCTCCCCTGGCTCGGGGTCCTGGCCAGGGCCGTGCAGGCGGACGTCTTCGTCCTCGCCGACGACGTGCAGTTCTCCAAGCACGGGTACACCAACCGCAACCGCATCCGCACCGCGCAGGGGTGGCAGTGGCTGACGGTACCGGTGCGCACCCGCGGCCGGGCCGGCCAGAGGGTTGGCGACGTGGTTGTGGAAGAGGGCCGCAGATGGCCGCGCAAGCACATGGAGAGCCTGCGCTGGAACTACGGCCGCGCCCCCCATTTCGAGGAGCACGAGGAGGACCTGGCCGAGATCTACGGGCGCTCCCACCGGCGCCTGCTGGACTGGAACCTCGATCTGTTCCGGTTCCTGGCGGACCGGCTCGCCATCGGCACCGAAGTGCGGCTCTCCTCGCAACTGGGCTCCGGGGCCGAAGGGACCCGGCGGATCGCCGACATGGCGAAGGCCTGCGACTGCGACGTCTACCTGGCGGGGGACGGGGGCTCGCGCTCGTACCTGGACGAGGCGGTGATGCGCGAGGCTGGGGTGGAGGTGCGCCATGCCTGCTTCGAGCATCCCCGGTACCCGCAGTGCTTCCCTGGCTTCGAGCCCGGCATGTGCGGACTGGACCTGCTCTTCAACTGCGGGCCCCGGTCGCCGGAGATCCTCCATCCATGACCTCCCGCCTGCGGGTCTGCGTGCTCACCAGCGTCCACCACCCCTTCGATCAGCGCATCTTCTACAAGGAGGCCGTGAGCCTCGCCGAGGCGGGGTACGAGGTGACCGTCGTCGGGCCCGGACCCGCCTCCTGGGAGGGGGAGCACCGGGGCGTGCGGGTCCTGCCCCTGCCGGTTCCGGCCAGCGCCCGGAGCAGGGCCGCGCTGCAGGCCCGCCTGCTGGCGGCGGCGCTGCGCCTCGGCGCCGACATCCACCATCTCCACGACCCCGAGCTGCTGCCCCTGGGATGGGTGCTGAAGGCCCGCGGCCGGCGCGTGGTCTACGACGTCCACGAGGACTTCCCGGCGGCGGCCCTCACGCGGACCTGGGTTCCCCGCCGGGTGCGCAGGCCTCTGTCCCTCGCCGTCGACCGCGTCGAGCGGGTACTGGCCCGCCGCCTGGACGGCGTCGTCGGCGTCGTCGAGGAGCAGGGCGCCCGGTTCGGGAGGCGCCCCTTCGTCGCCGCCGGCAACTACCCGCGCCTGGAGTGGTTCCGCCCCCGGGCTCCGGGGGCGCCGGCGCCGGGAGCCGACCTCGTCCACGTGGGATCCCTGTCCCGCGAACGCGGTGCGCAGTTTCTTCTGGAGATCATGCGCCGGGTGCGGCGCAGCCACCCCCGGGTGAGGCTGAGCGCCCTCGGCCCCTTCCAGACCCGGGCCACCGAGGCCGAGTTCCGGGCCCTGCTGCGGGAGTACGAGTTGACGGACCACGTGGACTGCCGCACCGAGCGGCTGCCGTACGACGAGCTCGGCGCCTTCATCGGCGGCCACCGCGTCGGGCTGATCCCCGGCCAGCGTTCGGCGGCGACCCTGACCCCCTTCTCGCCGACCAAGCTCTTCGAGTATCTTGCGTGCGGTCTGCCCGTGGTGGCCAGCGCCCTGCCGTCGATCGAGAGCCTGCGGGAGCGTGGCGAGTGGGGTACTCTCGCCGACCCGGACGATCCCGGGGACCACGCAAGGGCGATCGCGCGGCTGCTCGACGACCCGCGGGAGGCGGAACGCATGGGCCGCGCCGGGCGTGAAATGGTTGAGTCGGAGTGCAACTGGGAGAGGGAGTCCGGCAAGCTGCTGGCCCTGTACGACTCCGTGGTCGGCAGCGCCGGAAGGAGAGGAAGAAGCCCATGAGAGCGACACTCGCCGCGGCCGCCGTGTGGACCCTCTGGGCCGCCGCGCCGCCGGCTCCGGCCGCCGCCGGCGCCTGGGCCCAGCCGGCCGGCGGCTACTACGCCAAGGCTTCCGGGATCCGCTACGGCGCCGAGGAGGTCTACAACGACATGGGCCGGCGCGCGACGATGGGCATGGACGGGGAGCGCTTCGACAGCGTCCAGTCCTTCCTCTACGTCGAGTACGGACTGCGGCCCCGGCTGACCGTGGTCTCGCAGTTCGGCGCCGGCCGGCTCACCAGCGAGAACCGCCGGGTGCGCCGGGAGCGGACGGCCACGGGCGATCTCGAGGTGTGGCTGAAGTACCAGACCCTCGACCATCCCGTGGTGGTCTCACCGATGATCGGGGTCAAGGCCCCCATCGGCTACGACGAGGGCGGAGACCCGCCCGTGGGTACGGGCGACTTCGACGCCGAGGCCCGGCTCCTGCTGGCCCGCTCCCTGTACCCGCTGCCCGCCTACGTCGGGCTCGAGGCCGGTTACCGGGTGCGGCGGGGACCGTTCTCCAACCAGCTCTCCTGGAGCGCAGAGGTCGGCGCCACCCCCCGTCCCTGGTTGTTCGCCAAGCTCCTGGCGGGGGGCACCGACACCCGCACCTCGGGGCCCGGCGCGGATCTCGGCGTCGTCGGCGCTTCCACCCAGGTCTCCGAGGGAGACTTCACCAAGGTCGGCGGCAACGTGGCGGTGCGCGTCATTGAGGGCCTGTGGCTCGATCTGCTCCACGAGCGCACCGTCGGGGGCGAGAACATCGGGGCCGGAGCCTCCTGGGGGCTCGGCCTGTCGATCGGCGGCTGACGGCAGAGAGAGGAGGCAAGAGTTGATGAATCCAAGGCAGACGAGGCGGCGGTTCCTGCGCGCCGGCGGGCTGGCGGCGGTCTCGGCGGTGGTGCCCGCCCTCGGGTGCGACCGCTCCAAGGTGACCTTCCTCGAGGCGCCGACGGCGCCGGCGCCGATGCCGGTGGAGGTGCCGGAGGACGGCCTGCCCGCGGAACTGCCGGCGGCGCCGATCATCTCCAACGACCGGTTCTACCTGCAGTCGATCAACGGCAAGGACTACGACCCGCGGATCCAGGCTGGGAACTGGTCCCTCGCCGTCGACGGGCTGGTGGAGCGTCCGGAGCAGGGGCTGCGCTACGAGGCGATCACCGCCATGCCCCTGGAACGGCAGGTGATGACCATGCAGTGCATCGGCAACTGGATCGGCGGCCCCCTGGTGGGCAACGCCGAGTGGGGGGGCACCCCCTTCCGCAACCTCCTCGATCAGGTCGGTGTCCGCCCCGAGGCGATCCGCGTGAAGTTCACCAGCGTCGACCGGTACACGACCTCGATACCCCTCGAGCGGGCCCTGCGCGAGGAGGTGCTGCTCGTCTGGGAGATGAACGGCGAGACCCTGCCGTCGAAGCACGGCTACCCGGTGCGGCTGATCAATCCCGGACACTACGGCCAGAAGATGCCCAAGTGGATCACCCGCATCGAGCTGATCGACGAGGAGTTCCTGGGCTATTGGGAGAGGCGGCCGGAGAACAAGCCCTTCAAGTGGTCGGACGCGGCCGTGGCCACGGTGAACTCGAGGATCGACGCCCCGGTGTCGCTCTGGGACGACGTGAAGGACCCGGCCAACGGCGGCGTCACCTACGTCTTCCAGACCCTTCGGGGGGAGGTGGGCAAGGAGTACGTCGTCCACGGCATCGCCATGGCCGGCGAGCGCACCGTCGAGCTTGTGGAGGTCAGCACCGACGGCGGCGCCACCTGGGAGGAGGCCACCCTCACCTCGCGCAGCGAGCCGAACGTGTGGTGCACCTGGTCCCACCCCTGGAGCCTGCCGGCCAGCGGCCGCCACGAGATCCTGGCGCGGGCTACCGATTCGGCCGGCGATTCCCAGCCGCGCAAGGACGAGGGACCGGATCTCTACGATGGCCGCACGGGCTGGCACAGCGTGCCCGTCGACGTCTCCACCACCTGAGGAGAGAAGGGCGCCTCACCGGCGCCCGGGGCGGGTCAGGAAGGCAGGGGCAGGTCCACCCGCCGATTGCCGGAGGTGTGGCTGGCGAGCATGGCGAGGATGATCTCCAGGGTCTTGCGGGCCTCGCGGCCGCTGGAGACGAGCTCGGTCTCGGGGTTCTCGATCTTCTCGATCAGCTCGTGGACCGCCGCCAGCTGGCGTTCGTAGAGGAAGCTGTCCACCCGGATCTCGGAACCCGTCCAGTCGAAGTGGGAGCCGCCGCGGATCACCCGGCCGCCGCGGTCGCTCACCTCGATGCGGCCCTCCTCGCAGGTGATCGTCACCTGCGATCCCGGGAACTCCGCCTTGTAGATGTTGACGAAGACGCGCACGTCGTCGGCGCACCGCAGGTAGGCCGAGACGCAGGGCTCCAGGTCGGGGTCGCGGCCGCCGTCGCCGGAGTACTCGGTGTAGTCGTCGAAGCCCTCCTCGAGGTCGGCCACCAGCCACTGCACGTCCTTCCCGGCGAAGAAGGGGATCAGGTCGATCAGGTGGGTGCCGTTGCGGAAGAGCATGGCGCGGCGGCTGAACAGCTCCGCCGAGATCGTGCGCACCGGGCCCAGATCGCCGCTGCGCAGGATGCGCCGGGCGGCGAGATGGCGGGGGTCCCACCGCCGCGTGTGCTCCACCGACAGGGGCACGCCGCGGGCCTCGCACGCGGCGATCATGCGGTCGGCGTCGGCGAGGGTGGTGGCGATCGGCTTCTCGCACAGGATCGCCCGGGCGCCGGCCTCGGCGGCCTGCACGCACAGGTCGGCGTGGGCGTGGTCGGAGGTGGCGATGCTGACGAGATCGGCCTCCTCCCGGGCGATCATCTCGCCGAAGTCGGTGTAGGTCCGCACCTCGGGCCAGACGTCGCCCCAGTCGGACAGGAACCCGTCGAGGGCCTCCTGCCGGAGGTCGCAGACAGCCACGAGATCGGTCTGCGGGTGGGCGTGGTAGGCGCCGGCGTGAGACCCGGGCATGGGCCGGTACACGGAGGAGCCGGAACTCTCGCGGGGCCGGCCGGCCCCGATGCCGGTCAGTCCCGCCAGGACGGCCCGGTAGGTCCTGCTCAAGCGGGGTCCCCGTCGCCGAACCAGCCCTCGATGCGGTCGCGCACGGCGCGGGCCTGGGCGGGGCTCGAGATCTCGAACTTGCTGCGCTGCTGGTAGGTCCCCTCGCGCTTCTGGTAGCGCCGGATGGAGACCTTCTGCTGGCCGTACTCGCCGGTCCTGCGGTCGAGGTCCTGGTAGAGGAACATGATCGTCGTCCAGGAGCCCTTGCTCAGGACCTCCTTGTCGACCTGCTTGCGCAGGACCTTGCCGTCTTCCTCGTAGTGGATGGTCAACTCGTCGATGGTCTCGGCCATGGGGGCTTCCTGGCGGGGCAGGGGAGGGCTGAGGTACGGAAGCGGGCAATGTACGGGGGCCGGCGCCGGGCCGGCAACCCGGAGCGGCCGCGCCAGCGCCCGGTGGCCGCGTCCCCGCGGGTCTGTCGAGCGGCTGCCCGCCAGGGGCGGGGAGGGTGGCGCGGCTCCTTGCCGGGAGAGATCCGCCGGATGTATACTCGCCTCCCTCAACCCTTGTAAAAACCGCAACATAGATCAGACTTCGACCGTGCCTCCGGAGCTCTCCGACAAGTTCGAGAAGCTGGACGGCCCTCTCTTCCTCACGGGTATCGAGGCGATCGTCCGGCTGCTCCTGGACAAGCAGCGCCACGACCGCGACTCGGGGAGCCCGGTCAACCAGACCTGGATCAGCGGCTACGAAGGCTCGCCCCTCGGCGGGCTCGACCTGGCCGTGGTGGAGCAGCTCGACCGGCTCAACGAGCTGGGCCGCACCGTTCACCAGTTCGGCATCAACGAGAAGACGGCGGCCTCGGCCATGCTCGGCAGCCAGTACGCCCCCTCGGGCGATGTCGACGCCTTCTGGTACGGCAAGGCCCACGGCACCATGTGGATCCCCGACGAGACCTGGCTCGCCAACCTCACCGGTTCCTCGGGCCGCGGCTCCATGGTCCTGCTCTGCGGCGAGGACCACCGCTCCAAGAGTTCCGTCTCCCCCGGGGCGAGCGACTGGGCCCTGCGCTCGAGCTGGGTCCCCACCTTCTACCCCGCCGACGTGGAGGATGTCCTGCGTCTGGGGGCCCACGCCGTCGCCCTGAGCCGCTGGCTCGGCATGGTGACCGCCCTCAAGCTGGTGACCCCGGTCTGCGACGGCGCGAGCACCGTCCTCGGCGACGCGGCCCGCTTCGACCCGAGCCTGCCGGACCCCGGCTACGCCAAGCGCTTCCACCCCATCGTCATGGCCCTGGGCGCGCTCCCCATGCAGCGGGAGCTGGTGGAGCGCAAGGCGCCCCTGGCCGAGGCCTACGTGGCTCGGAACCAGCTCAACCGCGTCCACTGGCCGCAGGCGGGCGGCCCTCTCGGTATCGTGGCCACGGGCAAGAGCTTCGTCGACGTGGCCCAGGCCCTCGATCTGCTCGGCGCCCGGGCCCCCACCCTGCAGCTGTCCGTCATCTGGCCCCTCGATCGGGAGGCCGTCCGCCGCTTCGCCGCCGAGAGCGGCGTGGAGCGGGTCCTGGTGGTGGAGGAGCCGGGCCCCTTCGTGGAGGAGGGGGTCAAGGCCGCCCTGTGGGGGACCGGGGTGCGCGAGGTCCTCGGCGAGCGCGACGGGTCGGGGCGGCCCCTGGTGCCCTCGTGGGGAGAGGTCGATCCGGAGCACCTGGCCGGCCTCCTGTCCCCCCTCCTCGGCCAGCCGTCGCCGCCGCCCGTCCTGGACCAGGTGCGGGCCATCGAGGAGCGCCGCATGCCGGCGGTCCCGAAGGTCGCCCCCATGTCCTGCGGGGGCTGTCCCTACAACAGCTTCCGCGCCCTGGAAGGGGAGAAGCCGGGAGGGGCCATCGGCTGCAGCTCGATCCGCGCCATGGAGGCCTACGACGAGGGCGTCCTCTACATCCCCACCATGGGCGCCGGCGGCTCGATCTACTCCGGCACGGCGGTCTTCAACGACAACCGCCACATCTTCCAGTACCTCGGCGACGGCAGCTACTTCCATTCCGGCCGGGGGGCCGTGCAGAGCTGCGTGCAGGGGGACGTGAACATCACCTTCCTGCTGCTCTTCAACGGCGTCGTGGCCCTCACCGGCGGCCAGCAGCCCGGCGGCGCCCGGTCGGTGGCCGAGGTCGCCGGGGAGCTGCTCGCCCTCGGGGTGCGGGAGGTCGGCATCGTCGGCGACGAGACGGCCGGGTACGGGGCCGTCGCCGGCGATCCGCGGGTGCGCCTCTTCCCCCTCCGCCGGCAGGCCGAGGC
The DNA here is from genome assembly GCA_964291625.2 of Candidatus Latescibacterota bacterium. GTDB lineage: Bacteria > Latescibacterota > UBA2968 > UBA8231 > UBA8231 > UBA8231. The sequence continues at coordinate 4,714,214 of OZ220089.1, forward strand.
GATCGCCCACTTCCGCGAGGCTCCCGGGACGACGGTGATGATCCTCGACAAGGAGTGCGCCACCGAGAAGGGGCGCCGCCGCCGCCGGCAGGGAGGGGCGCCGGAACGCTACGTCTTCATCGACGAGGAGATCTGCGAGGGCTGCGGCGACTGCCTGCGCCAGTCCGAGGGCTGCGCCGCTCTGTACACCGTCGATACCGAGCTCGGCGACAAGAGGCAGGTGCAGCAGGCCAGCTGCATGCAGGACGAGCTCTGCCTCGACGGCGAGTGCCCCTCCTTCCTGACGGTGCAGGCGAAGGGGGATGCCCGCCTCGCGCGGCGCCGTCCGCCGGTCATCGACGAGATCCCCGAGCCGCAACGGCGGCGGCTGGAGGAGGGGGAGATCCTCACCCTCCACACCGTCGGCCGCGGCGGCACCGGGGTGGTCACCGTCTCCCATCTCATCGCCTGGGCGGCGCTGCTCGACGGGCTGCGGGTGTACCTGTCCAACAACACGGGCCTGGCCCAGAAGGGGGGTCCCGTGGAGGCGCCGATCCAGCTCGGCCGCTCCCGGCAGCCGGCCTTCCACCGCCTGGTGCCGGGCAGCGCCGACGTCTACATCGGCTTCGACCTGCTCAGGGCCGCCGAGCCGTCCAACCTGCGCTACGCCGACCCCGGCCGCACGACGGCGGTGGTGAGCACGACGCGGCTGCCCACGGCCGAGCTGAACCGCAACCCCGAGCGGCACCTCCCCGACCCCGAAGGCCTGGCGGAGACGATCGACGCCTGCACCCGCGGGGAGGACAACGTCTACCTGGACACCTGCTGGCTCGCCGAGGGCCTCTTCGGCGACATCCTCTTCGCCAACGTGATCCTTCTCGGCGCCGCGTACCAGTCGGGTCAGCTGCCTCTGCGCGCGGAATCGCTGGAGGCGGTGATCCGGCTCAACGGCAAGGCCGTGGAGGACAACCTGCAGGCCTTCCGCTGGGGCCGGCTGGCGGTGGCCGATCCGGACCGGGTGCGCGCCGCCGTGGGCAGCCCGCGCCCCGACGCCGCCTCCGTGGTCGCCCGCAGCCGAGAGCGGCTGAACCCCGATCCCGCCGGGCTGGCCGAGCACGACAGGGCCCTTCAGTCCCTCGGGCTGTCCGCCGAGGGGGAGCGCACCGTGAGCCACCGCCTCGCCCACCTCGTGGACTGGCAGGACAGCGCCTGGGCCCGGCGCTACGTCGCGGCCCTCGAACGGGTGCGCGAGGCCGAGAGAGCCGCCGGGGCGGCGGAGGGGGAGGAGAGGCTGACCCTGGCCGCGGCCCGGAGCCTGCACAAGCTCATGACCTACAAGGACGAGTACGAAGTCGCCCGGCTGATCGCCGAGGGGGAGAGCTCACGGCGCATCGAGGATCTCTTCGACGGCCCGGTGCGCGTCTCCCGTCACCTGCACCCGCCGACGCTGCGGCCCTTCGGCGTCGGCAAGATCCGCCTCGGCCCGTGGATCCGGCCGCTCATGGGCCTGCTCTACCGCGTCCGCGGGCTTCGGGGAACGGCGCTCGACCCCTTCCGGCGCACCGCCTGCCGCCGCCTCGAGCGCGAGCTGATCCCATGGTACGAGGGCGTGCTCGACGAACTGCTGGAGTCCCTGGGGAGGGGCGCGCCCCTGGAGAAGGTCCTGAGTGCCGCCGAGGCGCCGGACCGCATCCGCGGCTTCGAGCACGTCAAGGAGGCCTCGGCGCGGCGGGTGCGGGACCAGGTGCGCGTCGAGATCGAGGAGCTGCGGACGGTCAGAGCCTGACCGGCTCCAGGCTCCCGCCGCGGGCGGCGCGGCGCAGGGCGGCGTGCACGGCCGCCCGGGTCCGGCGGCGGAGCGAGGACCGGCGAGGGCTCGCCAGGGCCTCGCCGATCCACCCGGCGTCGGGCCACGCCGGCGGGACCGGCAGGGAGCGCTCTCCCCGCGAGTCCCGCCGCTCGGCGGCCCCGGTGCCGTCGACTTGAACGAGTCCGCCCGTTCCCAGAAGCAACAGGTCCTGCCCCGGGTCCGGGGCCGGCGTCACCACCAGTTGGGCCGAGGCGCCGCTCTCGACGACGAGGGTGGCCGTGGCGTGGCAGCGGCCGCTCCGGGCCACGGCTCCCACCGACAACCGCGACATGCGACTGTCCAGCAGCTCCAGGGCCCCCTCCAGAGCCTCGAGCAGGGCCCACCAGGCGCCGAGGAGGCCGCCGTTGCCGCCGCCGATCACCTGTCGGATGTAGACGGGGCGGCCGAAGGCGGGCCTCTGCCTCACGCCGTCGACGCTGGACCAGCTGCGAGAGTGCCGCCAGCGTCCCGCCGCGTGCTCGGGGTCGTCGGCGCGGGCGGCGGCCGGTCCGGCCAGCACGGCCGGGATCCCCCGCTGCCGGCAGATCTCGAGGTCGCCGGCCAGGCCGCGGTAGGGGGTCAGCACGGCCACGGCGGAAGCCCGCTCCAGGCCCTCGGCGACGGACCCGAAGCGGGGCGCCTCGATGGCCGGGCGCCCCGGGCGGCCGATTCCGACCCATCCCGTCAGTCCGTGACTCGCGGCGATCGATTCCAGCGCCGGCGCCCGGTCGGCTCCGCAGACGACGACCAGTCCGTCCGCCATCAGGCTCTTCCCCTGGCCAGCGGCAGGTCGACGACGGCGCCGCCCTCGCAGATCGACTGGTACCCGGCCAGCAGGATCTCCATGTTGTCGCGGGCCCGGGCCACGGGGTACGACGGCTCCCGGTCCTCGTCGAGGGCGCTCACCAGCTCGTCGAGGCCGGCGGCGAGACCGGCCGAGTCCGGCGACAGGGAAGGGTTGAGGACAGGGGGGCCGCTGGCCCACTGCATCCAGTCCTCGGGGTTCGGCTCGTAGCGGGTGGCGACGATCTCGGGACGCAGGAAGGCCTGCGCCGCGGGCCTCTTGGCGTCGATGGTGAGGGTGCCGCGGGAGCCGACGAGGAAGGCCCGCAAGGGGCCCCCGGCGGGATGGCTGGCGACGCCGATGCGGCCGCCGCAGATCGTGGCGCTGCGGCCGGGGGCGTCGCTCATGGCGAGGGTGCCGAAGTCCTCGGTGCCGGTGCGGGCGTGCTCGGGGAAGAAGAAGGCGCCACCGTGGCCCACGACCCGGGCCACGGGCTGGTCGAGACAGGCCTGCACGAGGCCGACGGCGTAGGACCCCACGGTGAGCAGCTCGCGCTTGACCTCGTCGAACTTCCACCGCCCCGCGGGACGGAAGGGGCGGCGGTCCTCGTCGGCGATCGGCCGGGGCCACCCCTTGGAGAACATGGCGTCCACGTGGACGCCGAGGAGCTCCCCCACCGGATCGTTGCGCAGGGCCTGGAGGGCGTGGCTCACGAGGGAGCCGTAGTGGAAGCTGGGCACGAGGGCCCGCACCCCGGCGGCGGCCACGGCGTCGACCACGGCGTCGCACTCGTCGACGGTGGCGCCCATGAACTTGTCGATCCAGAGGTGCTTGCCGGCGCCGGCGCCGCGCACGGCGAGGCCCGACCGGCGCTCGATCTCGTGGGCGATGCTGACGATCTCCACGTCGTCCCGCCGCAAGCCGTCCTCGACCGTGGGCAGGTAGGGCACGCCGAGGTCCCGGGCCCAGCGGCGGTTCACCTGCCGCAGGGGCTCGTCGATCTCGCCGTCCTCGTCGGCGACGGCGACGATTCGCGTCCGCGGGTGAGCCTGGTAGAGGGGGACGAAGCTGCTCTGGTGGCTGTGGCGGCTGAAGCTGACGAGGAGAACGCCGTAGGGGCGGGTCATGTCCGAAAGAAAGGCGCCCGGCGGGGGAGGCGCGACTCGCCGCCGCAGGGAGGCCCGATCCCCGTCCGGGTCAGGTGCCCCGGGTGTTGCCCCACAGCTCGATGTGCAGGCGGCCGGTGAAGCGGAAGCCCTCGTCCCGGCAGATCTCGGCCACCACCCGGCTGCGCTCCATCAGGACCTCGCGGCTCACCCCCTCGGGCATGAGGTAGACGAGGTTGCGCGGGATCCGCCAGCGCTCCACGTGCTCGAGGATCTCCGGAAGATCCCCGGGCCCCTGGACGACGTACTTCACCTGCACCCGGCATCCGGCGTCGAGGAAGCGCGGGATCAGGTCGTGGCGGTTGTTGCCGTCGTGGAGCCGCTGCTCGGAGGGGTGCCCGGCGCCGGGCCGGCTGTTGGCCAGCTTCGGCGAGAGGCTGAAGAGGTGGGGGCGCAGCCCCTCGATGAAGCGGGTCGCCGCGGTCTCGATGGTGACCAGTTGGCCGCGCTCGCTCAACCCCTCGACCAGGCGCGGCAGGTCGGGCTGCAGCATCGGCTCGCCCCCGGTGACGACGGCGTGCTCCACGTCGCGCCAGACCTCGGTCTCGGCGAGGACGCTCTCCACGTCGACCTTCCGGCCTTCGCTGTGCCAGGAGGTGTAGGGGGTGTCGCACCAGGTGCAGCGCAGGTTGCAGCCCGAGGTGCGGACGAAGAGGCTGGGATGGCCGGCGTAGCGGCCCTCGCCCTGGAGGCTGGTGAAGATCTCCGAGAGCTGCAAGGCGCGGCCGGCTCAGTCCGTGAGCCGGCTGATCTTGGCGGCGCAGATGAAGTCGTTCTCGGAGAGGCCGTCGATGGCGTGGGTCCAGAGCTTCACCGTGCACTCCCGGAACCCGACCTCCATCACCGGGTGGTGGTTCTCCTGGTTGGCCACCCAGGCCACGGCGTTCACGAAGGAGATCGTCTTGTAGTAGTTGCCGAAGCGGAAGCTGCGCTCCAGGTGTCCGTCGGACACGGCCCAGCCCTCCACCTTCGGCAGCAGGGCCTCGATCTCCGCCTCCGTCATCGGCGGGACCCCCCCCTCGCAGGGCTTGCAGGTCCGGGCCGTCAGATCGAATGTTGTCATGAACGGGCTCCGCGTGCTGTGCATCGGGTGCCGCCGGGTACGCCGGCGCCGCTCGGACAGCGAAGATACGGCCGCCGCCAGGCCGGTCAACGCGGCGCCGGGGCGGCCATGGGAGCGGGAGGAAGATGGAGGAACACTACCGGCGATTGATCGAGGCGGTGGGGGAGGACCCGGACCGCCAGGGACTCGCCGGCACCCCCCGGAGGGCCGCCCGGGCCCTCGAGTTCATGACCAGTGGGTACGGAGGGAGTCCGGCCGAGGTCGTCGGCTCGGCGGTGTTCGCGAGCCCCCGGGACGACATGGTCATCATCCGCGACATCGAGGTCTACTCCCTCTGCGAGCATCACCTGCTGCCCTTCTTCGGTCGCTGTCACGTGGGGTATCTGCCCAAGGGGAGGATCATCGGCGTCTCCAAGGTGGCGCGCCTCGTCGACCTCTTCGCCCGCCGCCTGCAGATCCAGGAGAACCTGACGGCCCAGATCGCCGAGTCGCTCATGGACCTCGTCGAGCCCCGCGGAGCCGGCGTCGTCATCGAGGCCAGCCACCTGTGCATGATGATGCGCGGCGTGGAGAAGCAGAACTCGCGCATGACGACCTCCTGCATGCTCGGCGCCTTCCGCGGCAACAGCGAGACCCGGGCGGAGTTCCTCCGGTTGATCGACTAGCGGCCGTGGGCTTGCCGCGCGGCCACCGCCGGCCGGCCGTCACGGCCGCCCTCCCATGAGCGGGCCTCTCCCTTCGCGGCGGTGGCGCCGGGGAGGCCGAGCCGCCCTTGCCGCCGCCGCCCTGGCGGCGGCCGCCCTGCCGTCCCTGCTGCCCGCCGCCTCGGCGCCGGCGCCGCAGCTCACCCCCGGCGAGGTGCTGGTCCGCTGGCGCGCCGCCGCGGCGCGGCCTCTCGGACCGGGGCCGGCGGCGCAGCTCGACTCCCTCCACGAGGCCCTGGGCCTGCGCTCGCAGACGCCGCTCCTGCCCATGCCCGCCGCCGTGGGCCGCCGGGCCGCCGCGGCGCCGGCCGAGGCCGCCCTCGCCCGCTGGTCGGTGCTGCGTTTCGACGGCGGCCGGCCCGCGGCCGAGCTCGCCGAGCGCTACGGCCGGGTCTCCGCCGTCGAGGCGGCGCAGCCCAACTACCTGCGGAAGACCGCCGACTTCGGCACCGACGACCCCCTCCTCCACGAGCAGTGGGGGCTGGAGGCGATCGGCTGGCGCGCCGGCGATCCGGGCTCGGCCGAGGGGGTGCTGATCGCCGTCGTCGACTCGGGGATCGACGCCGGCCATCCCGACCTGCGGGACCGGATCTGGCGCAACCCCGCCGAGGTCCTGGGCGAGGCGGGTGTCGACGACGACGGCAACGGCTACGTCGACGACGTGGGCGGCTGGGACTTCACCGACGCCCCGGGGCTTCCGGGCTCCGGCGACTACCTCGAGCGCGACGCCGACCCGGCCGACGACTCCGGGCACGGAACCCACGTGGCCGGGGTCGCCGCCGCCGCCGCCGGCAACGGCGAGGGCATCGCCGGGGTGGCTCCCGGGGTCCGGGTGATGCCCTTGAGGGCGGGACTGGTCATCGGCGAGGCCGGGTACCTGCAGGACGACGACATCGCCGCCGCCATCGTCTACGCGGTGCGCAACGGGGCCGACGTGCTCAACCTGAGCTTCGGAGATCCGGCCTACTCGCCGCTGATCGACGACGCCGTCCGCTTCGCCCTCGGGCGGGGGGTGGTGGTGGTAGCCGCCGCCGGCAACGAGGCCTCCTCCGAGGTCTTCTATCCGGCGCGTCTGCCGGGCACGATCGCCGTCGCCGCCGTCGGCCGCGGCGGCGCCGCCGCGGCGTTCTCCAACTTCGGTGCGAGCATCGATCTGGCGGCGCCGGGGGTCGCCATCCACAGCACCGGTCCGGGGGGCGGCTACAGCTCCCTGTCGGGCACCTCCCTGGCCGCTCCCCACGTGGCGGGCGCCGCCGCCCTCGTCCTCGCCCGCCACCCCGGGTACACGCCGCTGCAGGTCCTCGGCGTCCTCGCGGCGGCCGCCCGCGACGCGGGCTCGGCGCCCGGGTGGGACGCGGCCACCGGCCACGGCCTGCTGCAGATCCCCCCGGCCGTCACCGACCCCCCCCTGGCCGTCGCCTTCCGGGCGCCGTCGCCCCCGCGGCCGGTCGGCCATCCCGCCGCCGCGGTGGAGCTGGAGGTGGCCGGCGCCCCGGGCCTGGAGCTGCTCGTGGAATGGGGGTCCGGCGAGGATCCGGATCGCTGGCACCCCGTGGACGCCCGCATCTGGGAGGGCCCCCACGACTCGGACGTGCGCTGGTCGACGGCCGACCTGGCCCCGGGGAGCTATACCCTGCGGGCCACGGTGCGGGAGGGGCCGCGGCAGCACTCCCGGCGGCTGGCGGTGCGCCTGGCGGCGCGGGGAGCCCGGGTCCTGCGCTGGTCCCTGGTGCGAGCCCTCCAGGGCCCCCGGTGGCGCGACCTGGTCTCCTGGAGCACCGATCGACCGTCGGCGGGTGCCCTCGACCTGCTCTCGGCCGGGGAACGGGTCCTGCGGCTCCTGGCCCCGCCCGGCCGCCTCGATCAGACCCTCACCCTGCCTGCCGACCTGCCCCCCGGCGCCTACGAGATGCGGATCTCCACCGACGGCCAGGGGGTGCAGGCCGGCGACAGCCTGATCGTGCGGCCGGGAGCGGTGGACCGCTCCAACCCGCGCTCCGGCCCCGACCTTCCGGCAGGCTACCTGATGCCCGGGCTCACCGACTTCGACGGCGACGGCCGCCGCGAGGTGGTGGCCATGGTCCACGCCGGGGACGGGAGCTATGCCCCCACCGCCTTCTTCGAGGGGGGCGATCCGGCGCCCGCGCACTCGACGGCGAGCCGGTTCATCCCCTGGGGCCGGCACGACCTCGACGGCGACGGTCTCCTGGAGCTCATGGCGGTCGACGCCCGCCGGGTCCGCCTCTTCGAGCAGCGGGCGCCCGGCCAGTACCCCGGGCGCAGGGCCTGGGCCGTCCGCGAGGTCTGGGGCGGGGAGGTCCTCGACGCCGACGCCGACGGCCGCCCGGAGATGTTCCTGCGCTCGGCCACGGCCGAGCTGTTCCGGGTCTTCGAGGGCCGCGGCGACGACGACTACGCCGAGACCGCGGCCCTGGTCAACGACACCCCGGGGGGGAACGAGTTCGGCCCGCGGCAGGTGGCGGCCGACCTCGATGGCGACGGACGCGGGGAGCTGCTGGCCGGGGACAGCGACGGAGATCTGCTGGTCTTCGAGGCCGGGGCCGACGACGCCTACCGCCGAACCTGGCGTTTCCTGGAGCAGGAGGAGTCGGTCGACGGCCGGCTGGTGGGCGGCGGCGCCGACCTCGACGGGGACGGGGAGGCGGAGTTCGTCGTCGGCCGACTGCGCCGCGATCCCTTCGACGTCGAGGGCCGCCGCTGGCGGCTGTCGGTGTACGGGGCCGCCGGCGACGACGACTACCGGAAGGAGTGGGAAGGGGAGGTGCTGGCCGCGTCCTCCCAGGGAGCGGGCATCGCCGTGGCCGACCTCGACGGCGACGGGCAGGTGGAGTGGATCGCCGTCCTGGTGCCCCACCTGTACGTGTTCCGGGCCGCCGGCGACGGCGGCTTCGAGGTGGTGTGGCACGCCGAGGCGGGGGAGACCTGGAGGCCGGCTGCGGGAGATGCCGACGGCGACGGCGGCAGCGAGCTGTACTTCAACGCCCTGGACGGGGCGATCCGCCGCCTCTCGTGGACAGCGGGGCTCCGGCGGCTCGGGGCGCCGCCGGGGTGGCAGGTCCTGGCCCTGGGGCGGGACCGCGTGGAGCTGATGTGGGAGGAGGTCCCCGGGGCCGCCCGCTACGAGGCGACCCGGGACGACTCCGTCGTGGCCAGGGTGGAAGCCGGGCCCCGGCGCTTCGCCCACGTCGATTCGGGACTGGCCCCCGGCCGGGCCCATGCGTACCAGATCGCCGCCATCGACTCGGCGGGACTCCGCGGCGAGAGCTCCCGGGTGCTGATGGCGGAACCTCGCCCGGGTCCGGTCATCGTCGATCTCCTGCACACCGCCCCCCGCCAGCTGGAGGTCCGGTTCGACCAGGCCATGGCTCCGGAGGCGGCCCAGGCCCACCGCTGGCGGCTGATCCCCGAGGCCGCCCGGCCGCGGGAGGGTCTGCTCGACCAGGGCGCCAGGCGGCTCATCCTCTTCCTCGACCGGGCCCTGCCCGACAGCGGCACGGTGCGCCTCGAAGCTGCGGGGGTGCGTTCGGCGCGGGGTGGGCTCGTGGGTCTCCGGGGGCCGCCGACGGCCTCCCTGCGTCTGGCCCCGGTGGACCCCGCGGCGCGGCTGGTGGAGGCGGTCCTGGCGGGTCCGGCGACGATCCGCCTGCGCTTCGACAGCCCCCTCTCGGCGCCGGGTGAGGCCCGGGCCGTGGTCGACGGCCGTCTCCCGGTCGAGAGGATCGAGCCGGGGGAGGACGACCGCACGGTGCGGCTGGTCCTGCCCGAGGGGACGCGCCTGCCGGCGCGGGGCCGCGCCTGGGAGGTCGAGGTGTGGGGGCTGCGGGACGGTCTCGGGCGGCCGTTGCGGGTGCGGACCCTGGTGCGGGTCGCGGTCGACCGCCTCGAGGAGGTCCGGGCCTACCCCAACCCCTTCGATCCCGCCGCCGGCGAGCTGACCCTCGCGGGCCTGCCCCGGGAGTCGGAGGTGCAGGTCTTCACCTTCGCGGGGGAGCTCGTCTGGGAGGGCCGGGAGGAGGACGGCGACGGCGGGCTCGACTGGAGCGGCCTCAACCCTTCCGGAGCCAGGGTCGCCGCCGGAATCTACCTCGTGCGCGTGGAGCACGAGGACCGCGTGCGGCGCCTGAAGATCGCCGTCGTGCCCCGCTGACGCCGATGTCCTATCGTAGCCGCCCCAACGGGAGAGACTCCATGGTACGCATCGGCATCGTCGGCATCGGTTTCATGGGCACCACCCACTACAAGGCGATCGCCCGGGTGAAGGGGGCGAAGGTGACCGCCATCTGCACGCGGGACCCCAAAAAGCTGAAGGGCGACTGGCGCGGCGTGCAGGGGAACTTCGGCGACGACGGCGGCGTGCACGACCTGCGGGGGGTGGCGGCGTACGAGCGCATCGAGGACCTGCTCGCGGACGACCGCGTCGACCTGGTGGACATCTGCCTGCCCACGACCCTGCACTACGACTGGACCCTGGCGGCCCTGGCGGCGGGCAAGCACGTCTTCCTCGAGAAGCCGATCGCCCTCGACCTGCGGCGGGCGGACCGCATGGTGGCGGAGGCTCGGAAGCGCGGCCTGCGGCTGATGGTGGCGCACGTCCTGCGGTTCTTCCCGGAGTTCCGGCTGGTCAAGGCGCTGATGGACGGAGGGGAGCACGGCCGCGTGCTGGCGGCGGACTTCAAGCGCGTCATCTCCATGCCGGCGTGGTGGGACCCGAAGGACCTGGACCGCACCGGCGGCCCGGCCATCGACCTGCACATCCACGACGCCGACTTCGTGCAGTTCCTCTTCGGCATGCCCGAGGCGGTGACCTCGGCGGGGGTGATCCGCAAGGGCGGCGTGGTGGAGCACATCGACACCCACTACCACTTCGAGGGCGGGCCCCAGGTGACCGCCAGCGGCGGCTGGCTCTCCCAGCAGGGCTGCCCCTTCGAGCACGGCTACGACGTGTTCTTCGAGCGGGCCACCCTCAAGTACAACAGCTCGTGGGGTCAGCCGCCGGCGCTGCTCACCGCCGACGGCAGGAGCCGCCGGCCGCGGCTGCCGCGCAGGGACGGCTTCGTCGGCGAGCTGCAGGAGGCGGTGCGGGCCGTCGCCGCCGGCGAGGACTCCGGGGAGCTGTCGGGGGTGAGCGCCCGCGACAGCCTGCGCCTGTGTCTCAAGGAGATCGAGTCGGTCAAGCGCGGGCGCCGCGTGCGCGTGTAAGACCTCCCGCCCGGCGGGGCCTGCCGGGACTCGCTCTCAGGCCGACAGCAGGGCCCGCAGGCGTTCGGCGATGATCTCGGCCTCGCCCGCCTGCAGCGTCTGGGGCGCCACGGATATCGAGTCCTCCGAGCCGCCCACGAGGATCGCCGGCTCTCCCTGCTCGAGGGCGGCGGCCACCTCCCGGCTGGCGGCCGGCGCGTGGCCGGCGAAGCGCAGGCGCACGATGGGGCTGGCCGGCGGAAAGCGGTTGGCGAAGGGGGGATCGCACTCGGCGGTGATCCCGTCGATCCCCTCGGCCGCCGCCGCCACCACCCGGCAGCGGCGCTCCCACTCGGCGATCACACCCTCCTCATCGGCCTCCAGGAAGAGTTCCACCGCCCGCAGCAGGCCCACCACCTCCTCCTTGCCGACCTTCATCCCCCGTCCCACCCCCGAGTGCGGATTGCTGTTCATGGAGGCCGCCTTCACGAGGTCGGCGCGGCCGAGGATCAGCCCGCTCGACTGCGGCCCGAAGAGGCCCTTGCCGCCGCTGTAGACGGCCAGGTCGGCGCCGATCTCCGTGGTCAGATCGGTCAGGTTCGAGCGCGGCGGCAGCTGCGCCGCGGCGTCGACGATGACCGGAACGCCGCGCCGCCGGGCGATGGGGACGATCTCGCGCAGCTGCTCCAGGGGCTGGCTCCCGAGGAAGAACACGACGGCGGCGGTGCGCTCGTCGAGGGCGGCCTCGTAGTCGGCCGCCGAGACCGACTCCCGGGACCCGACCCGGATCAGCTCGCCGCCGCAGACCCGGAACCCCTGGTGAACGTAGAAGTGGCTGTCCACGAGGCTGATGACGAAGCGGTTCGGGCGGCCGCCGGTGTCGGGCAGGGATGCGATCGCCCCGGGGTCGGTGCCGGTGAGACAGGCGGCGCCGGCCAGCAGCATGCCGCTGGCGGCGCCGGCGCAGACGAAGGCGGCCTCGGTCCCGGTGAGGCCGGCGATGCGCTCGCCCACCCGGTCGTGCAGCTCCTCCAGGCGGACGAAGCTCAGGGAGGCCTCGGCCATGGCGGCCACGACCTCGGGCGGCATGATCGACCCGCCGAGGGTGGTGATCGTGCCGCGGGCGTTGATGAAGGTGCGCAGGCCCAGGCGGGAGTAGATGGAGACGGGGGGGGTGCCGGTCATGTCGGTCCGATCCTGTCGCGGGTGGGTGGGTTGTGCCGCGGCAGAACGGTATGCGGGCCGGGGCCGCGCTCAAGGGCGGGCCAAAGAGAAAGGGCGGGAACCTCTCGGCACCCGCCCTCTCCGCCTTCGTCTGCCGTGAACCGGCGGCGGCGCGTGGCCGCCCCGGATGCGTCTAGTGGGGGTGTCCGTGGCCTCCGGCGGCCGGGGCGGCCTCCTCCTCTTCCTCCTCCTCGGTGACCAGGGCTTCCGTGGTCAGCAGGAGTCCGGCGATGGAGGCCGCGTTCTCCAGGGCGGTGCGCACCACCTTGGTGGGATCGACGACGCCCATCTCCAGCAGGTCGCCGTACTCCTCGGTGGCGGCGTTGTAGCCGTAGGCCCCTCTCTTGGAGCGCACCTCCTCGACGACCACGGCGCCTTCCTGGCCGGCGTTGTCGGCGATCTGGCGCATCGGCTCCTCGAGGGCGCGGCGCACGATGCCCACGCCGACGTTCTCGCCCTCGTTGGCCGTCTCCAGGTCCTTGAGCTTGGCGATGGCGCGCACCAGGGCGACGCCGCCGCCCGGGACGATGCCCTCCTCCACGGCGGCGCGGGTGGCGTGCAGGGCGTCCTCGACGCGGGCCTTCTTCTCCTTCATCTCCGTCTCGGTGGCCGCGCCCACGCGGATCACGGCGACGCCGCCGGCGAGCTTGGCCAGGCGCTCCTGCAGCTTCTCGCGGTCGTAGTCCGAGGTCGTCTCGTCGATCTGGTGGCGGATCTGCTCGACCCGGCCCCGGATGTCGGTGGCCTTGCCCGAACCCTCGATGACCGTGGTGTTCTCCTTCTCCACGACCACGCGCTTGGCCTGGCCGAGGTCGGAGAGCTGCACGCTGTCGAGGGAGATGCCGAGGTCCTCGGTGATCACCGTGCCGCCCGTGAGGATGGCCAGGTCCTGCAGCATCGCCTTGCGGCGGTCGCCGTACCCGGGGGCCTTGACGGCGCCCACCTGCAGGGTGCCGCGGATCTTGTTGACCACCAGGGTCGCCAGGGCCTCGCCCTCCACGTCCTCGGCGATCACGAGCAGGGGCTTGCCCGCCTTCGAGACCTTCTCCAGCAGCGGCAGCAGGTCCTTGAGGTTGGACAGCTTCTTCTCGTGGATGAGCAGGTAGCAGTCCTCCTGGACGGCCTCCATGGCCTCCTGGTCGGTGACGAAGTAGGGGGACAGGTAGCCGCGGTCGAACTGCATGCCCTCGACCACGTCGAGCGTCGTGTCGGTGGACTTGGCCTCCTCCACCGTGATCGTCCCGTCCTTGCCGACCTTGTCCATCGCCTCGGCGATGGTCTCGCCGAAGAAGGAGTCGCCGTTGGCCGAGATGGTGCCGACCTGGGCGACCTCCGAGTGGTCCTTCACCTTGCGGCTCTGGGTCTGGAGGCTCTTGACGACGACCTCGACGGCCTGCTCGATGCCGCGCTTCACCTCCATGGGGTTGAATCCGGAGGTGACCGCCCGCAGGCCCTGGGAGTAGATGGCCTCGGCGAGCAAGGTCGCCGAGGTGGTGCCGTCGCCGGCGACGTCGCTGGTCTTGGAGGCGACCTCCTTGACCATCTGGGCGCCCATGTTCTCGTAGGCGTCGGGCAGCTCGATCTCCTTGGCCACGGTGACGCCGTCCTTGGTCACCGTGGGGGAGCCCCAGCTCTTGGCCAGCACCACGTTGCGGCCCCTCGGGCCCAGGGTGACCTTCACGGCCTTGCTGAGCTGGGAGACGCCGGAGAGGACCTTGTCCCGGGCCTCCTCGCGAAATGCGATCTGCTTGGCAGGCATGGCTCGATCTCCCCTGGTTAGGAAATGACGGCGAGGATCTCTTCCTCGCGGAGGATCAGGTGCTCCTCACCGTCGAGCTTGACCTCGGTGCCGGAGTACTTTCCGATGAGGACCTTGTCGCCCTTCGAGACTTCGAGAGCGACGCGCTGGCCGTCATCGAGGCGGCCGGGACCGACGGCCACGACCTCGGCCTCCTGGGGCTTCTCCTTGGCGGTGTCGGGGATGATGATGCCCCCGACCTTCTGCTCCTCCTCATCGTCGAGCCGCTTGACGAGCACGCGGTCGGCGAGAGGCTGGATCTTGGACTTGGCCATGATGCGCTCCTTGTTTGGAGAGAGGGAGGCCGGAATCGACCTCCCGGGGAATGGGACATCAGCGCCGGGACAACATGCAAGAGCTGTGCCAATACAGGGTATCCTCCTCCATGAATTGGCAATTCGTTGTAGAACAGAGAGTTATGTACACGGCCTCACTATTCAGGTAAATCATGCATATTGTCCATTTTGAGAGAGGGAGAGCCGCATCCTTTCCTCAGGACACATCCTAACCCCATGCCGGAAAGCAAGATAATGATCATTCCCGATTTGACAACGAGGATCGAGCGGATATTTGCCATATCGAGAACAGACCACCTCCAGGGAAGTCCGCAGGACTCCTTCCCGGGCCGTCCGGCGCCGGGATCGGCCGGGACCGGCTCCTCCCGGCCCCCGCCCGGAGCTGACCCCATGGGCCGCGACTACCGCGACGCCGTGGTGGTGGTCACCGGAGCCGGCGGCGGCATCGGCCGCGCCCTCTCCGTGGCCCTGACCTCGAAGGGGGCCCGCCTGGCGCTGGTTGGGCGCCGCCCCGGCCCCCTGGAGGAGACGGCGGGCCTGGCCGGCGCGCAGCCGCTGGTCCTGCCCTGCGACGTATCCGACGCCGGGGCGGTGGCCGGACTCTGCGAGCGCGTCGAGGCCGAGCTGGGGGAGATCGAGGTGCTGGTGAACAACGCCGGCCGGGGGGCGTACGGCCCCTTCGAGGAGGTCCCCCTCGCCGATCACCGGGCCGTGGTCGAGACCAACCTGATGGGGGTGATCCACACCACCCACCGGGTGCTGCCGTCGATGCTGCGCCGGAAACGGGGTCAGCTGGTCTTCGTCTCCAGCGTCCTCGGCGAGCTGCCGTCGCCGGACCACGCCGTGTACGGGGCGACGAAGTTCGCCGTCACCGGGCTCGGCGAGAGCCTGGCCCACGAGTTGCGGGGCACGGGGGTCTCGGTCACCGTCGTCGAGCCCGGACTCGTGCACTCGGGGTTCCACGAGGTCTCCCGGACCCCCATGAAGCGCTTCGGACAGGTGCCGTCGAAGAGCTCCGAAGAGGCGGCGGCCGAGGTCCTGGGCGCCATGGAGCGGCAGCGCCGCCTGTACGTGGCCGACCGCTGGGTCGGCCTGGCCATCCGGATGCGCAGGCTCGCGCCGAGGAGCTTCGGTTGGGTCTTCGGGGTGGTCTGGGGGCGGATGCGGCGGCGGTAGCGGGCGCCCCGCCGGGGGTCAGATCGAACGGGGTCCGGCGAAGGGGCGCTGGCCCGCCACTTCCAGGGCCAGACCGTACACCGAACCGGTCGCCGCCTCGGCGACGAAGAGCCGGTCGTAGTCGAGGCCGCCGAAGGTCATGGCCGCCACCTCGGCGCCGGGGATCTCGATCAGGCCCTGGCGGCGGCCCTCCGGATCGATGACGACGATGCCGGCGCCGGGGACGCTCGCGTAGAGCTGCCCGCGGGCGTCGAAGAGCAGGTCCTCGGCGCCCGGGTCCTCGCCGAACTCGATGAAGACCTGCTGGTTCTGTGGCTGGCCCTCGTCGTCCATCTCCAGGGAGAGGATGCGCCGGCTCCCCCGCTCCGAGACGTAGAGGACGGCCGCGTCTTCCGAGAGCAACATCCCCGCCGGAGACGACAACCCGCTGATGACCTCGGTCACCTCGCCGTCGAGATCGGCGCGGTACACCGAGCCGCCGCCGTCCTCGCCGTGCCCCGGGTCGCTGAAGAGAATGTCGCCGGTGGGCTCGAAGCAGAGCTGCCGGGGGCTGATGAAGCGCCGGCCCCTGCAGCTGTGGGCGTAGATCTCCAGCGCTTCGTCCGGGGAGATGAGGATCAGGTGATGGCGCCCGCTCTCGGCCACGAAGAGATCGCCCGAGTCGTCGAAGGCGATGCCCAGCGGCCGCGGGCCGGTCTGGGCGAAGAGCTGGGCCTGGCCGTCCACGATGCGGAGGATGCGGTTGGCGGCGGACTCGGAGACGAAGAGGACGTCGTCGGCGTCGAAGGCGATCCCGTACGGCGACCGCAAATCGCTGACGACGATCTCAGGTTGGGCCACGGGGTCCTGGGTGCGGTGTCAGGAGTTTTGAAACGGCGGCCGCCGGGTTCGGGCCGCGGCCGATGCCAGGGGGTGGGCTGCGAAATATAGCGCCCGGCCCCTGCATGGCAACCTACTGGGCGGTGTAGCCTCCGTCGACGACGAGGGCCGCCCCGGTGGTGAAGGACGAGGCGGGGGAGGCGAAGTAGAGGACGGCCGTGGCCAACTCGGCGGGATCGCCCCAGCGGCCCAGGGGGACCTTGTCCCGCATCGCCCGCGCCGCCTCGGGATCGTCGAGGAGAGGCTTGTTGAGGGGCGTGGCGAAGGGCCCCGGACAGATGCAGTTGGCCGTCACCCCCGTCCCGGCCCACTCCAGGGCCAGGGTGCGCGTCAGCTGCAGGATGCCGCCCTTGCTCGAGGCGTACGGCGTGCGGTGGGGGATGGAGATGGAGGACAAGGTCGAGCCGATGTTGATGACCCGGCCGTAGCCGCGCTCGACCATGTGCCGTCCGGCGGCGCGGCAGTAGTAGAAAGGCCCGGTGAGGTTGATGCCGAGGACGGTCTCCCAGGTCTCGTCCTCCATCTCCAGGATCGGGGCCCGCAGGTTGACGCCGGCGTTGTTCACGAGGATGTCGAGATGGCCGAAGCGCTCGACGACCTCTCTCACCGAGCCTTCGGCCTGGCCGCGGTCCGCGGCATCGGCCTGGAGGGGGACCACCCGGCCGCCGCTCCCGGCGGCGATCGTCTCGGCCGCGGAACGGGCCTCGTCGAGGTGGCGGCTGGTGATGGCCACGTCGGCGCCGGCGCCGGACAGTGCGGCAGCCATGGCCTCGCCCAGGCCCTTGCTGCCCCCGGTGACCAGGGCCGTCCGCCCCTCGAGGCAGAACAGGCCGGGGGAGCCGCCTACCACTGCTCCTCCTCCACCATTTCGCGGGCGAGGGTGCCCAGCTCCTCGGCGAGCTCCTCCTTCTCGCCCTGACGCGCCTTGCTGGTGATCTGCATGGTGAGGGCGATCAGGCCCAGGCCGAAGATGCGCTGCAGGCTCTGGGGCCGCTCCGGGTCCAGATCGGGGATCAGCTCGCCCAGGCGGTCGAGGAGGCGGCGGTGCTTCTCGGACAGCTCGATGACTTCGAGAGACATGGAGCAGCAGTATAGTCGGTGCCGCCGGAGGCCGCTATCGGCGCGCCGGACGCCTCAGCCCTCGAGGGCCGCGGCGCGGTACTCCCCCCGCTCGCCGCGGACCAGGCGGCTGAAGGGACCGTGGGGGTCGTGGTCCCAGGCGAGGACGCAGCCCTCCTCGTGGACCCGGCGGACCAGGGCCTGCTTCGCTCGCAGGGTATCGTGGGGGAACATGTCGTAGGCCATGATCCAGTAGGGGCTCAGGTGGTGGCGCGACGGCAGCACGTCGCCGGGGAAGACCAGGCGCCGGTGGTCCCCGTGCACCCAGACGGCCTGGTGGTGACCGGTGTGGCCTCCCGTGGCCTGCACCGAGATTTGCGGCAGGATCGAGCCGTCGCCCTCGACGAGTTCCCAGCGCAGGCCGGCCAGGGCCTCCAGGTCGCCGGGCGCATAGCTGGAGCGCATGATGGAGACGCCCTCGCGGGCGTCCTCCCACTCGCCGCGCTGCACCACGTGCACGGCCTCGGGGAAGAGGGGGCGGAGGCCGCCGTCGCCCAGGATCAGGGCGCCGGCGGCGTGGTCGAAGTGCAGGTGGGTGAGCACCACGTGGGTGATCTCGCCCGGGGCGACGCCGGCTTCGCGCAGCGCCCCCGGGAGGGTGACCTCCGGGTCGACGGCGAAGATCTCCCGGGAGCGCTCGTCGAAGCGGTCGCCGCAGCCGGTGTCGACCAGGGCCAGGGCGCCGCGGCAGCGCACCAGCAGGCAGCGGCAGGGGTTGTCGATGCGGTGGCGGTCGTCGGGAGGGCAGGCGCGTTCCCACAGGGGCCGGGGCACGACGCCGAACATGGCGCCGCCGTCGAGGCGCATGCGCCCGCCGAGGAGGGGCCGGACCTCGACGCCCCCGAGATCGAGGGCTGCCCCCGTCACTCGAGGCCGCCCCGCCGGCGGGCCTCGTCCCAGGCGGTCTTGAACTCGTCGATGGTCTCCACCGTGCGCGGGTGGTGGGCCATGGCCGGCAGGAACCGGTAGGGGGTGGTGACGATGTGGGCCCCGGCGAGGAAGGAGCGCTGGATGTCGCCCACGGAGCGCATGCTGCCGGCGATGATGCGGGCCTCGAAGCCGCCGTGCTCGATGAACCGGGCGGTCTCGGCGATGGCGGCGTCGGCGTCGTTGCCGAGGTCGGTGATGCGGCCGATGAAGAGGCTCACGTAGCTGGCTCCCGCCATCATCGCCAGGGCCGCCTGGCTGGAGTTCATCATGCAGGTCACGTTCACCCGCACGTCGCGGTCGGCCTCGAGGACGTGCACCGCCCGCAGGCCCTCCATCGACATGGGGATCTTGACGACCACGCGCGGGTCCCAGGCGGCGTACTCCGCGGCCTCGGCGAGCATGCCCTCGACGCTCTCGGCCACGACCTCGACGCTCACGGGGCCGTCGATGCAGGCGAGGATCTCCTCCACGCGCCGGCGCATGCTGCCGGGCTCGGCGGCGGCGGCCAGCTTGGGGTTGGTCGTGCACCCGGAGATCACCCCCAGGGCGGCGGCCTGGCGGACCTCCTCCAGGTCGGCGCTGTCGATGAAGAGCTCCATGCTGTCTCCGTGATCAGGCGGCGGCGATGCGCTGCCGCAGGCGGTCGCAGATGAGGTGCTGCAGGGCGAGGTGGAAGGACTCCACCTGCGGCGTGGAGTCGACGGGCACGACGATGCAGACGTCGGCGAGCCGCTTCAGGGCGCCGCCGTCGAAGCCGCTGAGCCCCAGGGTGCGGGCGCCGCGGTCCCGGGCGACCTGGAGGGCCTTCAGCAGATTCCCGGACCAGGCGCCGGCGTTGCCCTGCCCGGAGCCGCCGTGGACGCTGATCAGCACCAGCACGTCGCCCTCGCCGATCCAGGCCTCGACCTGCCTGGCGTAGACCGAGTCCGGGCCCTCGTCGTTCATCAGGGCGCTGAAGAGGGGCATGTTGTCGGTCAGGGCCAGGACGCGGAAGCGGGGCTTGCCCTCGCACAGGGTCCACTTGGCGAGGTCGCAGGCGAAGTGGCTCGCCGTCGACGCCGAGCCGCCGTTGCCGGCCAGGTAGACCGCCTTCCCCGAGCCCCAGGCCTCGAAGAGGAGGTCGATGGCGGCGTCGATCTGCGGCCGCGGCAGGTCGTCGAGGACGGCGCCCATGCGCGCGAGGTAGGCGTCGATGTAGTCCCGGTTGCTCATCTCACCCGGTGTTGGTCAGCACCTTGGCGCCCTCGGTGTCGAAGCGGAAGCCCATCTCGCGCAGGCCCTTCTGCCGCATCCGCTGCAGCAGGGCCTCGCGGGCGCCGGGGGGAGTATAGAACATCAGGAAGCCGCCGCCGCCGGCCCCCATCAGCTTGCCCCCGAGGGCGCCGGCGCGCCTCGCCTCGTCGTACCACCGGTCGATCTCGGGGTTGGACATCTTCGAGGAGCGCCTCTTCTTGGTCTCCCAGTGGGTGTGCAGCAGGTCGCCGAAGCGGTCGAGGTCGCCGGCCTCGAGGGCGTCGCGGATGGCCAGGCCGAGGGACTTGATCTCGTGCAGGCCGTCGACGACGGAGGCCTTGCCGGCGCGCGTCTCCTCCTCCTGCTGCGAGAGGATGTCGAAGCTCTCGCGCTGGATGCCGGTGTAGAGCAGGACGAGGCGGCGGCCAAGCTCGTCCAGGGTCTCGCCGGAGACGCGGGGGCCGCTCACCGACACGCGGCCCCCGGAGTCGATGTCGAGGCAGGTGAGGCCCCCGAAGGCGGCCAGGTAGTGGTCGTGCTTGCCCGCCGGCTGGCCGGCGCGCGCCGTCTCCACGTGGTGGGCCTCGTCGGCCAGGTGGGCCCGCGGCAGGGGCCGGCCCGCGAACTCGCGCAGGGCGGCCAGGAGGGCCACGGTGAAGGCCCCGGAGGAGCCCAGGCCGGTGCGCCCCGGTACGTCGGCCATGGCGCCGATCTCGAGGCCGCCCTCGATGCCCAGGTGGAGGAGGGACTCGCGCAGCAGCGGGTGCTCCAGGTCGGCGGCGTGGTCGACGCGCTCGGTGCGGGAGTACTTGACGCGCACGAAGTCCTCCACCTGGAGGGCGTTGAGCTGGATGTAGACGTACTTGTCGATGGCGGCGGAGAGGATGAAGCCGCCGTGGCGGCCGGCATAGGAGGGCAGGTCGGTGCCGCCCCCGCCGAGGGGGATCCTCAGGGGCGCCCGGGTGGTGATCACGCCGCCCGCTCCGCCCCGGAGGCGGCGGCCCGGCGGATGACGCCGGCGGCGCGCATGGTCCTGCGGCTGCGGGCGTAGAACTCGCCCAGGTCCGGCTGCTCCCGCACCCATTCCACGTAGTCGCCCAGGAACTCCTCCGGCGCCGCTCCCGGGCGCCAGCCGAGGCCGCCCAGGCGCTCCCCGGAGGAGACGGTGTGGCGGGCGTCGCCCAGGCGGTACTCGCCGGTGATCTCGGGCTCGAGGCCCTCCCGGCCGCAGATGGCCGAGAGCATCCGCGCCACCTCGACCACGCTGGTGGCGCCGCGGCCGGGCACGTTCAGGTTCGTGAAGTCGGTGCGGTCGTCCTCGAGGGCGAGGACGTTGGCGCGGGCCACGTCCTCCACGTGGACGTAGTCCCGCCGCTGGCGGCCGTCCTCGTAGATCACCGGGGCGCGGCCGTGGAGCAGCTGCAGGGTGAAGATCCGGGCGACGCCGCTGTAGGCGTTGTAGAAGGAGTTGCGCCTCCCCTGCACGATGGAGTAGCGCATGTTGGTCACCGGGATGGCGTAGCGCCGGCCCAGGTTCAGGGCCGCCATCTCCAGGGAGTACTTGGAGATGCCGTACGCCGTGTGGGGGTGGAGGGGCAGGTCCTCGGTCAGGGGCAGGGGCTCGGCGGGGCCCCCGCAGGAGGGGCAGCGGACCTCCCAGTCGCCCCGCGAGAGCTGCTCCCGCGACCGCGCCGGGGGGTGGACGGTCCCGCAGCCGGCGCAGCGGTAGCTGCCCTCTCCGTACACGGCCTGGGAGGAGGCCAGCACGATCTTGCGCAGCGGCAGACGCAGGGAGACGGCGATCTCGAAGAGCAGGGCCGTGCCCACCGTGTTGACGGCGAAGTAGGTGCTGAAGTCCGGCATGTAGTCCTGGTAGGCCGCCAGGTGGACGACGCCGTCGACCCCCTCCAGGGCCCGCCGGAGACCGCCGGCGTCGCGCACGTCGCCGCGGACGCGGTCGATCCCCGCCGGCAGGTAGTCCGGCCAGCCGTCGGGATGGACGCGCTCCTGCAGGGCGTCGTAGACGCGCACCTCGTAGCCGCGCTCGAGGAGCAGGTCGACGGTGTGGGAGCCGATGAAGCCGGCGCCTCCGGTGACCAGGATTCTCTCCATGTTCCGGCTTTCGGGGGGATCCAGGGGGTTCTTGCGAAAGGCTCCAAATGTAGGCCGGACTTAAGGTTACGGCAAATCCCGCATTGACCTGTCCGGCCCCCGGGGATAGCTTGGGAGGCCCCTCCACCCGACGCGGCGAGCCTCGGAAGAGCGATGCGCCACATGGCCTCCCGGACGCTTCCCATCCCCGCTGACCGGCTCGCCGGCCCCGCCTGCCTGGCGGGTCTCGCCCTGGCCGTGGCCTCCCTCTTCCCCGGCGTCCTGCAGGGCGGGGTGTTCTTCGTGCAGGACGTGATGGTGCAGAACGTCCCCTGGCGCCACTTCCTGCACGAGGCCCTCGCCGAGGGCCGGCTGCCGCTGTGGGAGCCGAGCGTCAGCTGCGGGTTCCCGCTCTTCGCCGAGGGCCAGGTGGGGGCCCTGTACCCGCCCAACTGGCTGCTGGCCCCGCTGCCGCCGGCGGCCGCCGTGACCTGGTCGGTCCTCGGCCACCTCTGGCTGGCCGCCGCCGCCACCTGGGGCTTCCTGCGCGCCCTCGGCTGCGGCCGTCTGGCGGCGCTCACCGGGGGGCTGACCTACGGCCTCGGCGGCTACCTCGTGGTGCGCGCCATGTCCCCCAACTTCGTCGCCGCCGCCGCCCTGCTGCCGGTGCTGTTCTGGCTCCTGGAGACCGGCCTCGCCCGCGGGCGGCCGGTGCGCGTCGTCCTGGCCGGAGGGGCGGCGGCCCTGCTGCTGCTGGCCGGCCACCCGCAGGCGGCCCTCTACGGCGCCGCGGCGGCCTCCGCCTACGGGGCGCTGCGGGCCTGGCAGCTCGGGCGGCGGCAGGCGGTCCTGGCGGCGCTGCTGGCCGTGCCGGGGGCCGCGATCGCGGCCGTGCAGTTGCTGCCGACCTGGGAGCTGGCCGCCGAGTCCGGCCGCGGCGGCGGCCTCGGGTACGAGCAGTTCGTCAACATGTCCCTGCCGCCCGAGCGTCTCCTCGGCCTGCTGCTCCCCGGCTTCTTCGGCAACTCGGCGACGGGGTCGTACTGGGGCCGGGAGGCGGGGTTCTTCATCCAGCTCTGCCCCTACATCGGCGTCACCGGCCTGGTGCTGGCCCTGGTCGGCGCCCGCGAGGCGGAGTCGCCGGCCCGGGGCTTCTTCGCCCTCCTCGCCGTCCTCGGCCTGACCCTCTCCCTGGGCCACTACTCGGGCCTGTTCCACGCCCTCCACGAGGTCCCCTTCCTGCGCCAGCTGCGCATCCCCACCCGCTTCCTGCTGTGGTGGGCCTTCGGCGGTGCCGTCCTGGCCGGCCTCGGCGTCCACCGCCTCGCCGACGGCCGGCCGTTGCGGACCTCGTGGGTGCGGGTCTGCGTCCTCCTCGCCCTCGCTGCAGGGCTCGCGGCCCTGGTCAACCGCGCCGTCCTCTGGGGCGGGGCGGCCCTCCCCCCCGGCAGCGAGCTCCTGGTCGAGCGCTACCGCGCCGACCTGGCCGCCGATCTGTGGCGCCTGGGCCCGGTCCTGCTCGCCATGGCCCTGCTCACCTGCGGCCCGGTCCGGCGCCGCCTCGGCCCGCGGTTGCCGGCGGCGGCCATCGTCGTCCTCTGCGCGCTGGAGCTGAACGACTTCGGACGGCCCTTCAACGGGGTCCTGCCGCCGGAGGTCTACGAGCGGGTCCCGCCGGCGGCGCAGGCGATCCTGGCCGACGCCGGCCGCTGGCGGCCGGGGTCCGGACCCGGCGTGCCCACGGCCGGGCTGGTGCGCGTGGCCAGCCTCGTGTCGGAGCGCAACTCCCCCTACGACTGGCACGGCGGCTGGGCCCACGACCTCTCCTCGTACGAGCGCTACCCGGGGACCCTGCGCATGTACTCGGCGGGCCTCTTCGGCCTGGCCAACACCCTGCCGGGGTGGAGCCCCCTGCACCCGCGCCGCCACTGGGAGCTGGTCAGGGCCTATCCGGTTCGGCTGGACCTGGCCAACGCCGGGTACGTGGTCAGCCACCGGGCCCTGTCGTGGCCGGGTCTGGAGTTGGTGCACGAGGGAGAGGAGCGGGTCTACCGCAACCGGGAGGCCCTGCCCAGGGCCTGGGTCGCGCCCGAGGCCCTGGTCGAGCCCGACCCCCGCCGGCGCCTGGCGCGGCTGCGCTCCCCCGGGTTCGATGCGGGGCGGCAGGTCCTCCTCGACCGGCCTCCGGGGTCGGCCCCAGGTCCGGGAGCCGGGTACGCTCCGGCGCGCATCACCCGCTACGAGGCGACGGGCGTCGAGGTGGAGCTGCCCGGCCGGGACGGGTTCCTGGTGCTGGCCGACAGCTACGCGCCGGGGTGGGAGGCGCGGGTCGACGGCCGCGAGCGGGAGATCCTGCGGGCGAACCACGTCTTCCGGGCGGTGCCGGTGACGGCGGCGGACCTCCGCGTCTCCTTCCGCTACCGGCCGGCCTCGCTGGCGCGGGGCGCGGCCATCGCCACGGCAGCGGCCCTCCTGTGGACAGCCGCCCTGTGGCGGGCCCGGCGCTGGCGCTGGCCGCCGCCGGCGGAGGGGTCGGAGGTCCGGGGCGCCATGCCGCCGGTGCACGCGGCCGTGCAGGTGGCGGCCGTGGTCGTGCTCCACGGCATCGCCCGGGAGACGGCCCTGTGGGCGCAGAGCCTGGAGCGCATGCGGCTGCTGGCGGTGCTGGCCGGGTAGCGCCGTGGACCGGACCCGCCTGGCCGCCGCCGCCGTCTTCGGCCTCGCCGCGATCAGCTACCTGCTGACCCTCTGCCCCTCGGTCTACGTCGAGGGCTCGGGGGAGCTGATCGGGGCCGTCTGGGGCCTGGGCACGCCGCACCCGACCGGGTATCCCCTGTACGTGCTTCTGGCGAAGGTGCTCTCCTGGCTCGATCCGGGGGTTTCGCCGGCGCGGGCGGTGAACGCCGCCACCTGCCTGATGGCGGCGGCCGCCGCCGGCTCCCTGGCCCTCTTCCTCCAGGGCCGCGGGTGCGGCCCGGCGGCGGCCGCGGCGGCGGGGCTGGCCCTGGCCTGGAGCCGCACGTTCTGGAGCCAGGCGGTGATCTCCGAGGTCTACGGCCTCTTCGTCCTGGCCGCGGTGGCGCTCCTCGGCGCCGGGCTCCGGGCGCGGTCCTGCGGTCCCGCCGACCGCCCCCGGTGGCTGCTGCTGACCGGGTACGCCGCCGGCCTCGCCGCCACCTGCCACCTGCAGGCGGTCCTGCTGGTGCCGCCGGTGCTGGTGGCGGCCCTCGGGCCGGCGCGGCGTACGCCCGTCGAGGGGGGACGGCGGCTGCGCGAAGCGGGATGGATGGCGGCGGGCGGGGCCGCCGGCCTGAGCCCGTGGATCTACCTGCCGGTGCGCAACGGCGTCGGCGCCGGTTTCCACTGGGGCCCCCTGGACTCGATCCCGGCCCTGTGGGAGCACCTCACCGGGGCCACCTACCGCGGCTCCTTCTTCAGCCTGCCCTGGGGGGCCGCGGCGATCAACGCCCGGCGCCTGGGCGAGCAACTGGCGGGGGAGTGGACGCCCCTGTTCCTGCCCCTGATCGCCTGGGGGGCGGCGGCGGCCTTGCGGCGCGACCCGGTCCTGGCGCGGGTGCTGCTGGCGGCGGCGGTCCTCAACCTGGTCACGGCCCTGGGCTACCACCGCAACCCGCAGGGACTGGACGTGTTCTTCCTGCTGGCGGTGCTGTGCGCCGCCGCCCTGGCCGGGTTCGGCCTCGACGACTTGGCGCGGCGGCTGCGGGGCCGGCTCCGCCGGCTGGCGCCGGCGGCGGTCCTCGCCTGCGCCGCCATCCCCCTCGCCGCCAACCTCGGGGAGGCCGACCGGAGCGGCGCCTGGTTCCCGGACCTCTACGGGCGCCGGCTGCTGGACGAGCTGCCCCCCCGGGCGGTGCTGATCACCGAGGGGGACGACGCCAGCTTCCTCGTGGACTACCTGCAGCGGGTGGAGGGGGTGCGCCCGGACGTGACCATCGCCAACCGCCTGGGCCGCGGCGATCCCACCGCCGCCGCCGGCCCGGAGGGGGCGCCGCGGCGCCGGCGCCGGGAGCGGGCCTGGATGAACTCCGAGCGTCCCGTTCACTTCCTGGTGGCGCGGCGCCCGCCCGAGGGGTTCGGCTTCGAGCCCCGGGGGCTGAGCTATCTCGCCGTCCGCGGGCGCCAGGGCGGCGGCCCGGACAGGTCCGCCGATCCCGCGGACTGGCTGGAAGGGGCGGATCCCGCCCTCCTGGAGTCGCCGGACCCGTGGGTGCGCAAGCTGGTGGCCAACGGCTGGTTCATGTCGGGGGAACGCCACCGCCACGCCGGGGACCTTCAGGAGGCCGCGGCGGCGTACCGGCGCGCGGCGGCGGCCGCTCCGGGATCTCAGTCGACGAATTACAACGTGAGCCTCATGTTGTTCCGCATGAACGAGTTGGGAGAGTCACTCAGGTACGCTCTTCGAGCCCTGGAGATCGATCCCGTGCGCACCGGACCGTACCGGCTGGCGGCGCAGGTCCTGTCGCGGATGGGCCGGGCGGGGGAGGCGGAGGCGCTGCAGGCGAGAGCCCGGGAATGGGCCCGGGCGCGGTGATGCCGCCGGGGACGCCGGCGGGCTCCTGGAGCGGCGAGGTGGCCGCGGCCATCGCCGCCCCGGCGGCCGGCCCGGTGTGGATCGACCTGCCCCAGGGGCCGGCCGCCGCCGGCGCCCTGGTCCGCCAGCGGCTGGCCGCGCTCCTCGACCAGGGAGTGAGCGGCGACGAGCTGCTGGTCCTGGTCCCGCAGCGCCCCCGCCGGCGGCTGGAGCCCGCCGGGGGACAGGGCCGCGGACGGGCGGCGGTCGCTCCCGAGATCCACACCTTCTACGGCCTGGCGGCGCGCATGGTGCGACTGTTCTGGCCGCGGATCGCCACCGGGGCCGGCTTCGGATCGCCCCTCGACCCGCCGGTCCTGCTGACCTACGAGACCGCCCAGTACGTGATGAAGCAGATCGTCGACCCCCGCCTCGCCGAGGGCGCCTTCGACGGCCTCTCCCTGCGGCCCCAGAGACTGCTCTCGCAGCTGCTCGACAACCTCAACAAGGCCGGCGTCAACGGTTACGACATCGCCGAGGTCGGCCCCCGGCTGCGGGACTCGTGGACGGCCCACAGGGAGGGCCGGGAGGTCTGGTTCGACCAGGCCCAGGGCTGCATCGAGGCCTACCGCGCCCACTGCCTGGAGCACAATCTGGTCGACGTCTCCCTCGTCCTCCACCTCTTCCGCCGGCACCTGCTGCCCTCCGACGAGTTCCGGCGCTACCTGGAGGGGCGCTTCCGGCACCTGCTGGTGGAGGCGGTGGAGGAGACGGTGCCCCTGGCCCAGGACTTCATCCGGCAGCGGCTGGAGGCCGTCGACTCGGCCTGGCTGGTGGCCCGGCGGGACGGGGGGTTCCGCGTCTTCCTCGGGGTCGATCCCGAGGGCGCCTGGTCCCTGCGGGAGGTCTGCGCCCGGCGCCTGCGGGTGCCCGATGAGCCGGTGCGGCCGACGGTCACCCTCGGGCGGGAGCTGTCCGCCGGCTTCGAGCCGCCCCGGGCCCCCGGCGAGACGCCCGACGAGGCCGCCGCCGGGGCCCTGCGCCTGCTCTCGGCGCGCCACCGCGGACCGATGGTCGCCGAGGTCGCCGCCGAAGTCGTGCGCCTCGTCGAAGCGGGCGCCGCCGAGCCGGGGGAGATCGCCGTCGTCGCCCCCCACGCCGACGGCGTCCTGCGGTTCCTGGTGAGCGAGGCCCTCCGGGAGGCGCAGATCCCCTGCGCCGTGGTCCGCCGCTTCGAGAGCCTGCGCGAGGAGCCCGAGACGAGGGTCGCCCTGGCCCTGGCGGCGCTGGCCTACCCGGCCTGGGAGCACGCCCCCCACGCCAGCGACGTCGCCGAGGCGCTGCAGGCGGCCCTGAGCCTGGACCCGGTGCGCGCAAGGCTGCTGACGCGGGCGGCGTACGACGCCGGCTCCGGCGCCCTGCGCGAGCTGGGCGAGGGGGACCCGCGGCTCCGGGAGCGGCTGCCCCCGGGGGCCCTGGAGGCCTTCGAGACCCTGCGCCGCTGGCTGCGGGCGCGCCGGCAGGGCGAGCCCCAGCCCCTCGACCTCTTCCTCCGGCAGCTCTTCGGAGAGGTGCTGTCGCGGCCCGATCTCGACCCGGGGAGGGCGGCCATGTACGCGCGCCTGATCTCCTCGGCCTCCTGGTTCCGGCGCTCCGCCCCCTCCCTGGGCACCGGCCCCGACCCCGGGGGCACGGCCGAGGGCTACGCCCGCATGGTGGAGGAGGGGGTGGTGGCCGCCTCTCACCCTGCGGGCGCACAGCCGGCGGCGGCCGCCGTCCTCGTGGTGGCGCCGGTCTACACCTACCTGCTGGAGGAGCGGTTCGACCGCTACCAGTTCTGGCTCGACGCCGGATCGATCAGCTGGTGGGAGCCGCCGCACCAGCCGCTGACCAACCCCCACGTTCTGTCCCGCCGCTGGCGCCGGGACGCCCGCTGGACCGAGGCCGTCGACCACGAGACCCGCAACCGCACCCTCGGCCGCCTGGTGCGGGGGTTGTGCAGCCGCGCCGGCGAGGCCGTCTACCTGTGCTGGAGCGAGACCGAGGCGGGCGGGCCCCCCGAGGAGGACAGTCCCCTGCTGCGGGCGGCGGCGCGGGTCGCCGGACCGGTGGAGCGGGCGGCGTGAACGCCTCCGACATCTTCCGCCCCCGGGAAGGGCAGAAGC
Organism: Candidatus Latescibacterota bacterium; assembly: GCA_964291625.2. Taxonomy (GTDB): domain Bacteria; phylum Latescibacterota; class UBA2968; order UBA8231; family UBA8231; genus UBA8231. The sequence goes on from OZ220089.1 coordinate 4,742,400, forward strand.
AGATCCTCGAGTACGAGGGCGGCCTCATGGGGGTGGCGGCGGTCCCCGGCAGCGGCAAGACCACCACCATCGCCCATCTCGCCGCGGAGCTGCTGGACCGCCGCAGCCGGGGAGAGGGCCCCCTGTCCGAGACCGGTCGGGTCCTGGTGGTCACCTACCAGGCCGCCGCCGCCGACGCCCTGCGGGGGCGCATCGCCCGGGCCCTCGCCAGCCGCCGGCTGGTCTCCGCGGGGTACGAGGTGCGCACCCTCCACAGCCTGGCCTTCGGCATCGTCCAGACCTGGCCGGGCCACGCCGGCACCGACTCGGAGCTGCGGGTCCTCGACGAGCGCTCCCAGATGGAGCTCGTCGACCGCGCCCTGCGCGAGTGGAGCGTGGAGAACCGGCACCGCTGGGAACCCCTGTCGCCCGGAGAGGGGCGGCCCGACGCGGGCTGGGAGGAGAGGTGGGCGCGCATCGGCCTCGACATGGGGCGCACGGTGATCGCCGCCGCCAAGAACCACCGCCTGGACGCCGACGCGCTCCTCGGGCTGCTGGCCGGCGCCGGGGACCGCGGCGAGGAGGGCGAAGACCTGTCCCGGCGGCTCCTGCGCATCGGGGCCGAGCTGTACTCCCGCTACCAGCTCCTCGTCGAGAGCTGGGGCGGCATCGACTTCAACGACATGGTGCGCCTCGCCGTCGACCTCCTCGCCTCCCACGAGGACGTGGCCGAACGCCTCGCCGGGCGCTGGCCCGTGGTGCTCGAGGACGAGGCCCAGGACAGCGTCCCCCTCCAGGAGGAGCTCCTCGGAAGGCTGACCGCCCGCTCCGGCCACTGGATCCGCGTGGGCGACCCGAACCAGTCGATCACCAGCACCTTCACCTCCGCCGATCCCCGGTTCCTGCGCCGCTTCCTCGAGCGCGGCGAGGTACGCACCGTCGAGATGTCCGTCTCGGGCCGCTGCTCGCCGCGGATCATGGAGCTGGCCAACGGCCTGGTGGCCTGGACCTGCCGGGAGTACCCGGTCCTCGAGGTGCGCGACGAGGCCTTCCGCCGCCAGCGCATGGAGCGATCGGGCGCCGGGGACCCGCAGCCGAACCCGGACGACGGCGACAGCGCCATCGCCCTGCGCTCCTTCGAGGGCCGGGACGAGGAGCTGGCGTACGTGGCCCGGCGGGCCCTCGGCTTCGCCCGGGGGCGGCCGGACTGCACCCTCGCCGTCCTCGTGCCCACCAACCGTCTCGGCTTCGAGATGGCCGAGGTCCTGCGCGAGATGGACGTCTCCTTCGACGAGCGCCTCACCACCTCGCGCCGCTCCCGGGCGGTGATCGACCGCCTCGCCCGGGTCCTCACCTTCGTCGCCGACCCCCTCTCCCCGGCCGCCCTCGAGGGGGTCTTCCGCGTCACCTCGGGCGAGGAGGAGGAGGACCTGCGGCCCCTGGTGCGCAGCTGCTACCGCCCGGAGAGCCTCCTCTACCCGGCGCCGGGGGTGGCGGTGGCCGACGCCTTCCCGCCGGTGGCGCGCCTCCAGGGCGACCTGCAGCCCCTCGGCGCCCTGGCCCGCCGGGCCCGCCGCTGGCTGGAGGCGGGGCGATTCCCCGTGGACCAGCTGGCCCTGGCCGTGGCCGCCGAGCTCTTCGAGGGCGACGACCTGGCGCGGGCCCAGCGCGTCGCCGGACACCTGCGCCGGCGGGCCGACCAGCACCCGGCCTGGCGCCTCCCCGAGCTGGCTGCCGATCTGAAGCGGCCCGAGGCGGCGCGGGAGATCCTGGCGGGCGAGGAGGAGGCGGCGTACGAGCCCCGGCCCGGACAGCTCACCCTGACGACGATGCACAAGTCCAAGGGCATGGAGTGGGACCTCGTCTACCTCGTGGGCGTCGACGGCATCGAGTTCCCCGGCACCCCGGAGGACTACTTCCGCGGCCACGAGCCCCACCTCGGGGGCAACCCGGCGGAGATGGCGAGGGCCCGCCTGACGGCGCTTCTGGAGGCCGGCCCGAGGCCCTCGGCGGCGCCGACCGGCCAGCTGGAGTACATCTGCGAGCGGCTGCGCCTGCTCTACGTCGCCATCACCCGGGCGCGGCGCTTCCTGTCGGTCAGCTACAGCCGCACCATCCCCAGCGGACAGCGCACCCGCCCGGCGCCGGAGTCCCTCCTCTTCGCGCGCCTGGGGGCGCTCCTCGACGACAAGGGGGGAGGTCCCGCATGAACCCGCCGCCCCTGAGCCAGAGCGCCCTCTCCGCCTTCGAGCGCTGCGAGCGCCGGTTCTATCTGCGCTTCGTGCGGCGCCTCGAGTGGCCGGCGCCGCTCACCGGATCCGAGCAGGAGTGGGAGCGCTCCCGCCGCCGGGGGGAGCGGTTCCACCTGCTCGTGCAGCAGCACGCCCTCGGCCTGCCGGCGGACCGGATCGCGCACGCCTCCGGGGACGAGGAGCTCACCGCCTGGTGGGAGCGTTTCCGGCGGCACCCGCCTCCGGCCCCCGAGGGGCCGAGTCTCCGCGTCCACACGGAGTTGGAGCTGGAGGTGGTGCTGGCCGGCGGCCAGTCCCTGGTGGCTCGCTTCGACCGCCTCGAGGTCAGCGGCGGACCCGGCGGCCTGCGCCTCGACATCGTCGACTGGAAGACCGGCGCCCCGTCGAGCCGGGAGCACCTCGAGCGCAGCTGGCAGACGGCGGTGTACCGCTTCGTCGCCCTCGAGGGGGCCGGCTCCCTGGCGCCGGGGCCGGTGGCCGCCGAAGGGATCCGCTTCGTCTACTGGCAGAGCGCCCTTCCCGAGGAGCCGGTGGTGCTGCACTACGACGCCGGGCAGCACGAACAGGCGCGGCAGCGGATCGAGGCGGCGGCGGCGGTGATCGAGGAGCGGCTCGTGGAGGGGGAGGAGGGATTCCCCCGGACCGAGGACATCGGGGTCTGCCGTTACTGTCCGTACCGGTCCTACTGCGACCGCGGGCGCGAGGCCGGGCCGGGTGTGGACTTCGAGTCGGACGAGGAGGAAGGCGAGGCCGACGGTTGGCTGGCGCCGCCCGGGGACCCGGAGCCGGGGTAGCCGGGTCCTTCTTGGAGGCAATCTACTATGGGCGTGATCGTCTCGATGAGTTCCCGCAGCACGGTGGCCATCTTGTGAGCCAACTCCTCATTTAGCGCACCGGTCCCAAGGTCAGCCGAGATGTCCCGGTCGTTTACGATCTGCCACTCCTGGTGGGTCCCGATGCCTCTAAGGATGTCCTCAAGCTCAAAGGCCACTTCACCAGTGCTCCTCCGAGCATGCCTGAAGAGGACACTAGCCTTCCATCTCTTCACTTCGTCTTCCACATCCACTGGAGTCAGTAGAATCTGGTAGTATGTACCATAGCCGCTGCTCTGCTGGATCCAAGGCGCTCTCAAGTACCTCAGATTGTACCAGCGTGAGTCATAGTAGCTGCCTGCCCACCTGCTCGCCTTGTCCGGACTCATCTCGGCCGGAAGCCCATCCATCGCCAGTTCTTCGACCCTTCGCACAAAGTGTGTAACGCCATCGTCAGCGTTCGGATTCCTGCCACTGGCCGCCGGCTGGCCCTTGCCGATTCTCACCACATCTATCCCGGGTACCGGGATGATGGTCGATGCTTGCAGGTACAATGAATCGGCTCTTGCGTCCCGATACGGGGTCAGTTGTACGCAGGTGATTAGGTTCTCGTTAGTGGCCTTCTCATTCAGCCACAAGACGGCGGTTGTCACTTCCGGCGCGAACCGGTGGCTTGCCAGAATGAGGCGCTGGTCGTGATTCAGCCTAGCATTGAGGTCTTCGACACTCTCGACATTGAGATGTTTCAAGAGGTCGGTCTCGGCATCTGACTCGGAGATTCCCCTGTAGCGGGCAAAGATGCCGACGACTTGGTCAGCCTTGGCATGGGAGAAATAGCTCGCGTACCTGATGGCTTGCCAATGAACATCCGCCCCTGAGTCATCGCGTTTGAGCTCGATGACAACCAGTTTCCCATCCGTTTCCACTGCCAGCAGATCCGGCCGCTCTCGTGCCCCTTCAAAGTCACTGAACTCCTTGCCGACCAAGAGTAAGTCGTCCCCCAAAATGCCGGGATTGTTGGATATCCACTCCTGAAGGTCCGCTCGCTCCCTCAATCCCAATTCAGCCAAGTCCACTTCCGTCAGCTCGTTGCTCTCCTGGCTCTTGGGGTCGATGCGGAGAATCTGTGGCCCGCTGTCCATCAAGAGACTCCCGACTTAGGCATCACTTTGAAATGCAAGGGCTGTAGAATCATTAAGACACCAAATCCAGGTCCCCGTCACCTACTTCGAGGGGGGTTGACCTTGCCTTCCCTCACCTCCCGACGGGTGAGCCTCAGAGGCAGCCTCTTGCCTTTCCTAGCTTTCGTGAAAACCGAATTCATCCAAAGGACCTCTGTCCGTGGATAGTCCCTTCCCGTGGTGTCCCGCGTGGTAGTATCGATGTCAACCCTCTCCCACCCGCGAGTGGCCGTCAAAATCTCGGCATACAGCTCGTTCTCATAGCCACTAACAAGCAGCATACAACGTGCCTTGACGCACTTCTTCAATAGCTCCTGGTGGAAGGTCTCATCCCGCGCATCGATCATGTATCCATGCTCTCTCCTTGTAAAGTACGGAGGATCCAAGTACATCAAGGTAGCCGGACGATCAACAAACATCTCCACCAGCTCCCGTGCATCCCGATTCTCAATCCTAATCCCACGTAGCCTATCCACCACCCTTCCGAGCCTATCTGGCAGATTGCACCAGCGATTGACCCGTGCCTCCCTCCCCTCACGTGCATAGGACTGAGAGTATGACCACCCCGCCCTCATGCCTATGCTGCCATTCACTGTCATCATCGCCGCTACCAGAAATCTTCGAGCCTGCTCCAGGGGATCCAACTCGGGCTGCCCACCCCCCACCTCTCGATCCTCTCCACCCCCTGTCCCAGTCACCCACTCCCGGGCACGTTCGAACTCCCCCCGAGCGTAAGGAGTGAGCTCAACTGCTCGGCAGAGCCCTTCCGCATTGTCTCTCAGCTGAGTGAACAGGTTGACGATTTGCCCATCCTTGTCATTAATCACCTCGATGGGAACCGGTGGCTTGGAGAGAGTTAGAGCGGCGGATCCACAGAATCCCTCGACCCATGCATTGTGCGGAGGAAGGATCTCAATGATTCTGCGCGCAATCGACTGCTTCGCTCCGTAGTATCCGAAGGGCGACCTGGCCGGATCTGCCACTAGTGACTGTGCATCGTGAGTCTGCGACACGTACGACCTAGCAGTCATCAAGCGTACCTGAACCCGGTTGATGACGCTTCCTGCACTGCACTCCATCTGCCTCAACTTCCCAATTTGCGCTCGACCCAAGAACCGCCGTGGTAGGGGTCGGAATAATTGCCAGCTCTTCTAGGACGAACCGCCCGTCCCGGGATACCGGCAAAAGGTATAGGTAGTACCAATCCCCGTATCTCCGCGATGCCTCGATCTCGTTGCGTGTCCAGAAGAATCTCAGTGACCGTCTCTCCACGGCCTTGACCTCAATTAACCTCGGTGCTGCCCTGCCCCTCTCTAGGGTGAGACTCCGTACATCATACCCCGCCGCCGCATTCACCAAGGCCACATGCTGTACCGAATCCTGATACATCTCACCTAGCCTGCTTCTTTCGTAATTCACAATCGTACTCTCCGCTGCAGTCCCAAAGGACTCTCTCTCCGCCTGTACGAGAGCTCTCCTGGCGGGTGTCTGTCTTGCCCCTGCCCAATCCTGGGCTGCCAAGTAGAGATCGAGTTGAGAATCTCTGACAAAATAGAAATCACCGTCGACACTGTGGGCAATCACTCCGAGATCAATCAGGAAGTTACGTACATTACTCTCGTAGTGTCGGTAGGGCCTCCTAGGACGGTGTCTTGGGGCACCTCCCTCGATGCTGTAAGCCTGAAGATAGGAATACAGCGCCCTACGGTAGCTATTGTCCGACCCGAGCAAGCTGTCCACAATCCACCTTCGGACCCAATCCTCATCAATGTCGGATGGCACCTCAATCTCTATCGTACCTACTCCCGCCGTCTTGCTCCCAGCAACTTCGGTCAAGAAGGCGTGGGTCTCTTCGAAGTTTTCAGCCTGCTCCAGATACAACCGCTTGATGTGGCCAAGATCCCGCAGCTGCGCCCCCTGCAACACGGAGACCAACTCTCGGATCTGACTCCAGCGAAGCCCCCGAAATCGATCGTCATCCTCCAATGAAAAGTCTCTCATATGCGTCCAGTTCCTCATCTTCACTGAACATATCCAGTGAGTAGATTGGATAGTCGTGATCGATGATGGCACCCATGCGCTCTGCTTTCTCCTGTACTGTTCTCAAAATGTCGGAATCTATTGTGTCCTCATATTGAAGGAAGTAGTAGTGGGCTGGTCTCTGCTCCGACCCTCCGATCCGATGTATTCGATCGAGTGACTGCACGTACTGGGCACAATTGTAGGACAAGTCATAGTAAATGGCCGTGGAGCAGCTCTTGTGTAGCGATACGGACTCAGCACATGCCCCGGGATTTGCCAACAGTATGTCGATCCCACTATTGGGGTCCAAGAACTCCTGAACGATCTCATGCCTAGTGAGTTCATCCGTCACACCAGAACGCTCCACCGGAGTCGCACCATAGATGAGTCTCGAGCCCGCTAGAGGTCGAAGCTTCCCGTGCAGCATCTCCAGGGTTCGGACGAAGTTGGCCCAAATGACCACCTTCTCCTGGCCTCGCCGTAACTCCTCCACCAGCTCTAGGAGATGATGTACCTTGTTTGGTTCCTCCAGTCCATCGTAGTGTTCGATTACTTCGCCGAGCGGACCAACTGCGTCAGCAAGGTTTTCACTGTAGGCTGGAACTCCACTTGCCAGCATGGCAGAGTAGGATAGGCACTGGCGAAGCCTCATCATACGCCCCTTTCTCAGCCCCACCAATAAATCCAGGTCCTTCATGTAGTCCGAGGAGGAAACGTCGACGATTCTGCCAACAATCAGATCATAGATCTGCCGCTCGTATGGCTTCATCTGGATCTGAATCGGCGAATGAAAAACCTGAGGTGCAAGATCCAAGTCGTACTTTCGGACCCGATAGAATAGGGGTCCTATAGCGTCGCTCAGACACTCCCTAGCCGCCTCGAATTCCCGCTTCTGTGAGTACAGCTCGATTCGATGCCGGGACTCCTCCGGGATGGGAGAGCACTCCGGCCAGAGTACATCGAAGAGGTTGAAGGCATCTGAAAAACTCTGAGGAAAGGGTGTTCCGGTGAGAACTGCACGGCGAGACGCACAGCGGGCCACATTGACCACTGCGGTCGCCCATACGCCTCCTGGCTGCTTTACGTAATGGGCCTCATCAACGATGAAGTAGAAGTCAACCCCCTGTCGCTCAAAGAGGATCTTAACCTGTGTCCAGTCTCGCTGGAGGGTTTGGAACGTGGTCAAATACAGGTCTGCTACAGATTCCTGGTTGACCAAGTACTCTGTTCGTCGAGCCTCAATGTTGCCACCCGCGAGGATCACACACTTGGGAGCTATCCCAAGGACCTCTTGGTATTCGGTCTTCCACGGTCCGAAGCAGGAAGGAGGACCAACGACGAACAGGGAATGGAGCTTACCTTGCTGTCGTAATCTCTCGAAGACCGTCAGGATGACGGTGGTCTTGCCACTCCCTGGCACGGAGAAGTTGGCGCCGTTCACGGCCGCCAAAAGATGTAAGGCCGCTTTGCACTGATGGTCCTTGAGGGTACGTGGTATGCTGTTCTCTAGGAATTGAAGGAACCGAGCTACCTCCTCCTCATCCAGGTTGCCTTCTTTAAGGACTCCAGCCTTCTCTCTTGCACTACGGTATAACGACTCGGCGTCCTCCTGTTCCCTGAGGCGGTCCTTCATGGTGGTTCCCAGTTCAACAGGGAAGGAGCCTCGTTCGAAGTAGTCGCTCACTTTCTTGGCCAGCTCCGTGGTATCTCCTGAAGGCCCCACGTATCGGCCATCCTTGCCGAATGAGAAGCCCCAAAACATCAGCTGGCTGGTGTGATGTGGTGCAAGATCACTTTGCTCACAGTCGAGCACCAACCTGTCTTGCTCGGCAAGAATCCGTATCACATCATCACCTCTTGTTGGAGAGTCTCTTCATGTTTTTCGTGTATTGAAAAATGTCGGACTCCAACGTCTTTCCGGCTCTGATGATTCTTCCAATGATCTCGCGCGCCCTTCTTAAGTCCCTATTGTCGATAGCGCTAAGGTCCATATTGTCGTGCGTTAGTTTTCTGTGGGCTTCTTCCAGGAGTTCTATCGGCGTCTCCTTTTCCTTCAAGTGCTGATGGCTTTGAGAAGCCTTCTTGAGGTTGTATATGATTGGGCGGCGATACTTGGCCTCCCACTTCGCATCGATTTCCTCTATGCTGAGTTCTTCTCCCTCCTCATCAACGCACTCCTCTGGTGGAAGAACCGGAGCCACCTCGGCCACAATTCTCTTAATCGCCTGTTTTCCTTCTTCTGTACGGCACAACTTGCTGTAATCTCGCATGATCTTGTGGACTTTGGGCATATCAGGGACTGTTCTTAGGCGAATGATGTCGAAGGCAGCTGCCTCCAGTTCGCCAATCTCCTCTTCTTTAATCCCTATCTCCATTCGTCGCTTGGGATTGCTGAAGTAGCGAGTGAATGTGGCGCTATAGTCGGCAAAGGCCTGCCAACGGCCTTCCGAGTCTGCGATACCTCGTGAGACGGTCCGGTATAGGCCATCCCGGGCGAACTGCCTCAGGTATCGATCGATACAGGCAAGAGGATCGAGGTAGTCCTTTTGGTACCGATCGACTACGCGCTTCAACTGCGCGTTTGTGGTGCCTGCATAGGTCGGGTCGTCCGCCACTTGTTCCTCAAGGGTAAAGCCGAGATCCACTTTGCGCTTTATCGACAAGGCGCGATCGAAGCTGTAGTACTCGGCCCTTCCGTCACTTTGGAGCTGGTAGCGATTCTCGATTTTCTCGATTTCAACAAGGGTAGGTGGGCCGCCCTCCTCGTCTCTTCCTGGGAGGATGACAGCCTGCATGTACCTGAGGTTCTCATCGCTTGGGGACTCCTTCAGGAGACGCTCCATCGCCATCTTCCGCCGATTCCCATTGATGAGAAAGCCGTCACAGGTAATTATGACCGGTTGCTGCTGTCCCGCATGGAGAATCGACTTGACGAGAACCTCGGTGCGTTCCGGGTCCTTTCCCTCAAGGAACTCCCGGATCTTGGCTTGGTCGCCCTCATCGTTCTCGTCTAACGGGGCAACAGTCTGTTCGTAGTCCAGGACATCTGACGCGATCCGGCCATTGTCCTTGCGATATCTCAGTAGATCGATGGGCACCCGCCATACCGGTCGCTCTGTACCGCGAACTTGGTCGTCCCGGAAATTGATAACTTCCTGCGACGGCTTGGCGGTGTCAGTTTTTCGTCTTTGGATCTCCTTGGCGAAGTCCTCGACTATCTCCCTCGGTGCCTCAGCCGTAATGCGTGCCATTGTCCTAAACTCCCTCCAGAGAGAGTGTTTGACTCAAGATGCCGTTTCGCCTAACGGACCTCGCCGTCCAGCAGACGGCCGTAGGAAGTGTACCCCGTCAACTGGACAGGAATTGGGCTTGTGCAAGCGAGCGTCTCGAGATGTGATGGAGCGGTACGGCGCCCCGGGGCCCGGATCGAAGCCCGGCCTCCCGGACTTGCACCCAGGCCGGGCCCCCGGGGCCGTGAGGAGAGCCCCCCCGCGCTCAGGCCGCCCGGTGGTAGACATCGCTGGGGGTCTCGTAGTCGAAGGCCTGGTGCGGCCGCTCGAGGTTGTAGAAGCGGAAGTAGGCCGCCACGCCCTCGATCAACTCGGGGACGGTGTCGTAGGCCTTCAGGTAGATGTCCTCGTACTTCAGGGAGCGCCACAGCCGCTCGATGAAGATGTTGTCCAGCACCCGGCCGCGGCCGTCCATGCTCACCCGCGCCCCGGCGGCCTCGACCCGCTCGGTGAAGGCGGTGCTGGTGAACTGGGCCCCCTGGTCGGTGTTGAAGATCTCCGGCCGCCCCTGGCTCAGAGCCTCCTCCAAAGCCTCCAGGCAGAAGGCCGCGTCGAGGGTGTTGGAGACCCGCCAAGCCAGCACGTAGCGGCTGAACCAGTCCATGACCGCCACCAGGTAGACGAAGCCGGAAGGCATCGGCAGATAGGTGATGTCGCTGCACCACACCTGGTCCGGCCGGTCCACGGTCATCCCTCGCAGCAGATACGGATAGACCCGGTGCTGAGGGTTGGGAGTGGTCGGTCGCGGGCGAGGATAGATCGCCTGCAGGCCCATGACCTTCATCAGGCGATGCACGCGCTTGAGATTGACCGGGTGCCCCTGCCGCCTCAGAGCCGCGCAGATCCGGCGCACGCCGTAGACCGGGCGCTTGGTGTAGATCCGGTCGATGACGTTCATCAGGTCGAGGGTGAGCGGGTCTGGCCCCTCCGGGTGGTAGTAGAAACTGGATCGGGCCAGCCCGAGCAGCTCGCACTGCCGGTGCACGCTCAGCTGGGCGTGGCGCGGCTCGATGAGAGCGCGGCGCTCAGCCACCGACAGCCTCGTGTTTTTTTTGAAGCCACTCCAGCTCCATCTGCAGGCGACCGATCTGCTCGTAGAGCTCGGGCACCGAGGCGGCCTCCTCGTCCGGCCGCCGGCCCCCGGGGCCCTGGAAGGCCTCGGGCAACCGCTCCAGCAACTGCTTCTTCCAGCCGTGGATCTGGCTGGGGTGGACGGAGAACTTGCGGGCCAGCTCGTTGACCGTCTGCCGCTCGCGCAGGGCCTCCAGAGCCACCTTGGCCTTAAACTGAGCCGAGTGCGTCTTGCGTTTCCTCGTCATCCAACCCCCTCCGGACAGTAGCTCGGTGGACGAAAAGTCTCGCTTAGCCACCTGTCCAGGATTTGGGGTACATTACCGTACAGCGTGTGCGAGGTGGCGCTCTCAACGGCAACCCTCACGAGGCGGTTGGCCGGCGCCTCCTGCGGAAAGACCGTGACCTTGCCCTGGGCGGAGCGCCCGAACCAGGTGGGCCGTCCGTCCTTGCCCTTGCGGCGGCTGCGGCCCTCGACGAGGACCTCCACCTCGCGGCCGATCATGCTCTGGTTGACCTGGCGCGAGATGCCCTCCTGCAGCTCGATGATCCCCTGGAGGCGCCGGGCCTTGACCTCGTCGGGCACGTCGTCCGGCTGGCGGCGCGCCGCCCGGGTGCCGGAGCGCTCCGAGTAGCGGAACATGAAGGCCGAGTCGAAGCGGATCTCCTCCATCAGGCCGCGGGTGAGGGCGTAGTCCTCGTCGGTCTCGCCGCAGAAGCCGACGATGATGTCCGTCGTCAGGGCCAGCTCCGGGATGGCCTCGCGCAGGCGGCGGACGAGTGCGCGGTACTGGCCGACCGTGTAGCCCCGGTTCATCGCCTCCAGCTGGGCGTCGGAGCCGGACTGCACGGGCAGGTGCAGGGAGGGGCAGACCTCCGGGATCTGCGCCATGGCCTCGATGGCGTCGTCGTCGAAGTCGGCGGGATAGGGCGAGGTGAAGCGGACGCGGTCGATGCCGTCCACGGCGGCGACCTGGCGCAGCAACTGTCCGAACCGGGTCGAGCCGTCGTCGTAGGAGTTGACCGTCTGCCCGAGGAGGGTGACCTCGCGGAAGCCCTCCCGCGCCAGGTGGCGGACCCGGCGCAGGACCTCGGCCGCCTCGAGGCTGCGCTCCCGGCCGCGCACGTAGGGGACGACGCAGAAGGTGCAGAACTTGTCGCAGCCGCGGATGATCGTCACCCAGGCGTTGGTGGCGCCGGGGTCGGGGGTGGGGTCGATGCCGATGTAGTTCTCGGTGCGGCTCAGGCGGGTGTCGAGGAGGGCCTCGTCGGCGCTCTGGGCGAGCAGGTCCGGCAGCCGCGCGTAGGCGTCGGGGCCGGCGATCAGGTCGACCCAGGGGGCCCGGGCCGGCAGCGACTCGGCCAGGTGCTGGGCCATGCAGCCGAGGATGCCGAGGGTGAGGCCCGGGCGCCGGGAGCGCAGGCCGTTGAGCTGGCCGGCGCGGCCGATGACGCGCTCCTCGGCGTTCTCGCGCACGGCGCAGGTGTTGATGAGGATCACGTCCGCCGCCTCGGGGCCGTCGACGAGGCGGTACCCGGCGCCGGAGAGGATGGTGGCCACCAGCTCGGAGTCGGCCACGTTCATCTGGCAGCCGTAGGTCTCGACGTAGACGCTGCGCCGGCCCTCCGGAGCCGGGGCCGCCTGGACCTGCGGCGACTCGAGGGTGGCCGCGGACCCCTGGACCAGCGGGAGGTCGGGCAATGGGCCGCTCACACCAGCTCTCCGAAGGTCTCGCTCTCGCGGGCCCGGGTGAGGGCCACCTCGACGAAGGAGTTCGCCCGGACGGGGGTGCCGGCGGTCTCGAAGCGGACGCGGATGTAGTTGTCGGTGAGCCCGGAGGCCAGGCCGTCCCCGCCGGCATCCTCCACCAGGACGCGCACCCTGCGGCCGAGGTGGCGGCGGTGGAAGTCCAGCCGCTTGCCCTCGCCGAGGGCGATCAGCTCGCGCACCCGGCGGCTCTTCACCGGGCCGCTGCAGTGGCCGCCGAGGCGCTGCGCCGGCGTCTCCTGGCGCTCGGAGTAGGGGAAGACGTGCAGGTAGGTGACGGGCAGGCGCTCCAGGAGGCGGCGCGTAGAGGCGAAGTGTTCCTCGCCCTCCCCCGGGAAGCCGGCCATGACGTCGGCGCCGATGGCGCACCCGGGCAGCCGGTCGGCGATGCGGGTGATGCGCTCGGCGTAGCGCGCCGCCGTGCAGCGCCGGCCCATGCGCCGCAGCACGCGGTCGTCGCCGCTCTGCAGGGGCACGTGGAAGTGGCGGCAGACGCTCTCCGTGTCGGCGGCGATGTCGATGAGCCCGTCGCTCACGTACCCGGGCTCGATCGAGTTGAGGCGGATGCGCTCCAGCCCCTCGACGGCGGCGAGCTGCCGCACCAGGTCGGCGAAGTCGTCGGACTCGTCGGACTCGTCCAGATCGCGGCCGTAGGAGCCGGTGTGGACGCCGGTCAGGGCCAGCTCGCGGTAGCCGGCCTCGACCATCTTGCGGGCCTGGGCCAGGACCTCGGCCGGCGGCCGGCTGGCCCCGGGGCCGCGGACGCTGGGGATGATGCAGAAGGTGCAGTGCTCGTCGCAGCCGTCCTGGATCTGCAGGGTGCCGCGGGTGCGGCCCTCGGCGACGGCGCCGTCGATCTGCAGGAAGCGCGTGGTGGGGGGCCGCCTTCCCGGGGCGGGGCCCGGCGCCGGGGCCTCCGGGGATCCCTGGTGGACGGCCGCCCCGGGGGGGCCGCCGAGGTGCTCCCGCACCCTGTCGACGAGACCGGCCTTGTCGGTGTTCGGGACCACCAGGCCGGCGCCGGCGCCGCGCAGCTCCTCGGGCCGGCGCTGGGCGTAGCAGCCGGTGGCCACCACCAGGGCCTCCGGGTTGCTCCGGCGGGCGCGGCGCACGGCGCGGCGCGAGTCGGCGTCGCCGGAGCCGGTGACCGTGCAGGTGTTGACCACGTACACGTCGGCCTCCTCGGCGAAGGGGACCACGCGCCAGCCGCTGCCGCCGAACCCGGCCTTGAGGGCCTCGGCCTCGTACTGGTTCAGCTTGCAGCCGAGATGATGGACGGCGACGCGCGGGGACACCGGCGGAAGACCTTGTGGGAGAAGGAGTAGCAGAGAACCGCGAGAGCTGCCAGGGAAGGTACGCCGGAGGCCGGAGGGGCGCAACGGCGAGGCTTTGACGGGGAGAGCGGGCGCCGGTAGCCTATGAGGGAAAGCTCTGCCGCCGGGAAACCCTATCGAAGGCATCGCTCATGTCACGAGCCCCCCGCCCCCTGCCGCGCTGGACCCGCGCCGTCCTCACCGCCGCCGTCCTCGCCGCCCTCGTCGCCCTGGACCTGCGCTTCAACCTCGCCCGCACTCTGTTCGTCGGGCCCGCCGAATCGCAGGCCGCCTCCGAGGAGCCGCTGCAGGTGCAGGGGCTGCCGATCCTGCGCCCCGGCACCCTGACCCTGGGGGAGGGGAACCCGACGGTTGCGGTGGCGGCCTCCATCGACGCGGAGCTGGCCGACCCGGCCCCCATCGACCAGGACCTGAGCTACGCGCAGGTCGACGCCATCGTCCGCCGGGCTCTCGACCTCGACCGCTCCGGCGCCTCGATCCGCGACGTCATCGAGCCCGGCGACGAGGTGCTCGTCAAGGTGAACTCGGTGACCAACCGCGGGCGCCTCGACCAGAAACAGAGCGGCACCGGGTACTTTCACGCCGGCTTCGAGCACCCCGGGCAGATCACGGACCTGCGGGTCGTCAAGAGCCTCATCGCCTACCTCATCGAGCACGTCGGCCCGCGGCGCATCCTCATCGCCGAGGGCGGGGCCGAGTCCCCCCGCCGCGGCGAGCCCGGGTTCCCGTCGGGCCTGGAGGACGACTCCTGGTCGGTGACCTACCCCGAGTTCGACGGCCTCTCCTACGTGGGCATCGTCGAGGAGTTCCGGGCCCTGGGCGTGGAGACCGCGGTCGACACCTCCGACCTCAACTACGCGCCGTACCGGCGCCAGCCGGTCCCCGGAGGCGCCCTGCAGCGTCTCGGGGTCACCCGCCTGAGGTACCCCGGCGCCCAGTTCGGCTTCCACGTGGAGGGCACCGGCTCCTTCCGCGCCGACGGCTACTACATGCCCGAGCCGATCCTCGACGCCGACAAGGTGATCTCCGTGCCGGCCATGAAGACGACGATCTACGGCACCACCCTGGCGCTGAAGAACTACGTCGGCACCCTGGCCTCGGCCGCCTACGGCGACGGCACCTCCAAGCGCGAGCACTACCAGAACAACCCCGAGCACGGCTACGTCGACCTCTTCGCCTACAACCCGCCCGTCTACTCGGTGATCGAGGGGTTCTGGGGCACCGAGGGCCACGGGCCCCAGTGGGGGCACAACGTGCAGCACAACGTCGTCGTCGCCGGCTCCGACCCGCTGGCCGCGGAGGCGATCGCCAACGTCACCATGGGCTTCGACGCCCTCGACCTGGAGGCCCTCTACCTGGCGGCGGCCAAGGGCTACGGCACCATCGATCGGCGGCGGATCCGGGTCGTCGGGCGCGAGCCCGAGAGCGTGCGGCGCGACTTCGTCAAGTCGGGGGGCGGCTCGGGGCAGGGGTTCTTCTACGGCCGCGGCATCCGCCGCTGGCTGGCGGCCGGCCCCTTCGAGGGCCGCGACGTGGACGAGGCCCACCTGCCGGGCGAGGCCGACCTGCGGCCCCTGGAGGGCGAGACCGCCGGCGCCGGCAGCTGGGTCCGCGCCGAGCACCTCGGGTACAGCGCCGAGATCCTCGACCTCGGCGAGATCGCCGGCGGCGAGGGCAACTCGACGAGCTACGCCTTCACCCTCGTCCACTCGCCCGGCGATCAGGAGGGCTTCCTGTGGCTGGGCTTCCAGGAGCATCTGAAGGTCTGGCTCAACGGCGAGGAGGTCTTCTCGCGGACCTCGCCCGCCTCCTTCGCCCTGGCGGCGGAGAAGGTCCCGGTGCGGCTGCGGGCCGGGGAGAACCGCCTGCTCTTCAAGGCGGCCAGCTACTCGGGCGAGACGAGGCTCGCCGCCCACGTGGTCGACGAGGACGGCGACCGGCTTCCCGGCATCCGCTTCGCGCTGCCGGGGGAGATGCCCACGGCCGTGGCCGCAACGGAGGCCGGGGCGGTCCCCGGGAGCCACGCCCTGCTGGGCAACTACCCGAACCCCTTCAACGCCTCCACCCACCTGCGCTTCGCCCTGGCCGCCGAGGCCGACGTGCGCATCGCCGTGCACAACCTGGCGGGGCAGCGGATACGCCAGCTCGTGGAAGGGCCGGCGCCGGCCGGGGTCCACGAGGTGGTCTGGGACGGCCGCGACGACGGCGGCGCCAGCGCCGCCAGCGGGGTCTACGTGGCGGTGATGGAAGCCCGCGGCAGCGGCGGGTCCGCCTTCCGGCAGAGCCGGTCGATGGCGCTGCTGCGGTAGAGCGGGCCTGCGCCAGAGCCTTCAGCCGGCCCCTGCTTGATCTCCGAAGGCCGGTCGCAATGGAGTCTTGGCCGACCGGCTCGCCGCCCACGCTGGCGGGGCCAGCTCGGAGTCGGCATAGCCGCCCGTAGGTCGGAGGTTCGCGGACGGATGTAGCTGGCGAGGATCTCCAAGTCGAGCCGCCTGCTAGTTCATCCTCAAGCTCTCCTGCCGCCCTCGAGACAATACCAAAGTCCGGGGAAGAAGAGTGTCTCGGTCTATAGCAATTGGCACGTAGGGTGCGGAACCGTCCGGATCAATCGGATGAATCGCTCTCTTCCTGAAAGCTCCTCAGTTCCCGATTTACGGTTCCACCAAGGGCTACTAGCATGCTGAGTCGCTCCTACCTTGACGTCTTGTTGGGCGATTGATTCCTGAAATACCCGTGCAGCTTTCATGCTGATGAAAAAGGCATGTCCGGGACTGAGTATTTCCATGACTTGTCGAATCACTTCGCCTGATTCTACGATGTCCAGATCTGTTTCCCCTATGCTCTCTCCTGTAGTAGCTGGGCGTTGAAACGCGTTCATGAAACAGTACCTCTGCATTATTGAGCAATCGTACTCCTGCCCCGTTGCGTCGCACAACGCCTGTACTATGTTTGGTAGAAAAGGGGCCTTCCCCCCTCTCACATGAGAATCAACTATTGCTCTGGTATCTGTCCAACCCTTTTCACAACTATTGAGACGATTGGCATCCCCTTCGTACCACTGCGTAGCGTCAAGGTGAATGGTACTCTTCTCGGGGAGATAGTGACTCTCACCCAATAGAAGTATGCCCCCCCTTCGGTAGTTCTTACCGACGAACGGCATCATTTGACGATATCGCCGGTAATGCTCAATTTTCCGAAATCCCTTATCGTAACTGTTTGTGTAGTAGTAGGTGTTGTTTTCTTCGCTCACTTCACTCTCCTTACGAATCTACGGGCTCAATGCATAGTGCAAGAGCGGGGCGCTAGGCCGGCTGCAGCCCGGCGTAGGCGGCCATGACCCGCTTGGTGGTGCCGCCGAAGCGGATCGACAGCTTGGTCTTCTCGCCCTGGCCCTCGCGCTCGACGATCCTCCCGCGGCCCCAATCGGGATGGACGACCCAGCGGCCCACGGCCAGGGGGTCGCCGTCGGCGTCGAACTCCTCCCCGGCGGGGGAGTCCTCGTCCGGCACGTAGTGAACGCCCTTCGGCTTCGGGTCGGCGGCGGGGCGCTGACGCGCCGGCGGCGGCGGCGCCTCGGACCGCTGGCGCTTGCGGCGGCCGGCGCCGGGGGGGGATCCCCAGGCGAGCTGGGCCTCGACCTCCTCCTGCTCCACCAGTTCCTCGGGGATCTCGGCGAGGAACCGCGAAGGCAGCATCTCCCGCGCCTGGCCGAAGAGGTAGCGCCAGCGCGCCCAGGTGAGCAGCAGGTGCCGGCGGGCCCGGGTGATGCCCACGTAGCACAGCCGCCGCTCCTCCTCGATGGCGCCGGCGTCGGTGCGCGAGGCCTCGATGGCGCGCATCGTCGGGAACAGTTCCTCCTCGAGGCCGCAGATGGCGATCACCGGGTACTCCAGACCCTTGGCGCCGTGGAGGGTCATCAGCGTCAGGGTGCCCTGGTCGCCGGCGGCCAGACCGGCCTCGTCCTCGGAGGTCATGAGGGCGACCTGCTCCAGGAACTCGCTCAGACCGGCCTCCTCGTCCTCGTGCTCGGCGGCGAACTCGGCCATGCCGTTGACGAGCTCGTCGAGGTTCTCCCGGCGGGCCTGGGCGTCGGGCGTGTCCTGCGCCTCCAGGGCGTCGAGGTAGCCGGTGCGCTCCATGACCTCCCGGGCCAGCTCCGGGAGGGTGAGACCGCCGCCGCCGGCGGCCTGGGCCAGGGACTCCATCACCGCGGCGAACTCCTGCACCGCCCTGGCCGACCGCCCCCCGAGACCGGGGACCTCCGCGGCGTGGAGGGCGGCCTGGATGAGGTTGGTGTGGCTGCTGGCGGCGTGGGCGGCCAGCCGCTCCACCGTGCGGTCGCCGATGCCGCGCCGGGGCGTGTTGATCACCCGCAGCAGGCTGATGTCGTCGGCCGGGTTCACCAGCAGCCGCAGGTAGGCGAGGACGTCCTTCACCTCCCGGCGCTCGTAGAACCGGATGCCGCCCACCAGGACATAGGGGATCCCCCGGCGGCGCAGCTCCTCCTCGAGGACGCGGGACTGGGCGTTGGCGCGGTAGAGGATCGCCGCGTCGGAGAGGGTCAGCCCCTCCTCGCGGCAGCGGCCGCCCACGGCTTCGACGAGGTGGCGCGCTTCGGCGCGGTCGTCGCCGCACTCGGCCAGCCGGATCGCCGGCCCCTCCTCGCCCCGGGTCCACAGGCTCTTGCCCTTGCGCGCCAGGTTGTGGCCGATGACGGCGTTGGCGGCGGCCAGGATGCGGCTGGTGGAGCGGTAGTTCTGCTCCAGGCGCACGACCACGGCCTCGGGGTAGTCCGCCTCGAAGTCGAGGATGTTGCGGATGTCGGCGCCGCGGAACTGGTAGATCGACTGGTCGTCGTCGCCGACGACGCAGAGGTTGCGGTGCTCGGCGGCCAGCAGCCGGGTGAGCAGGTACTGGGGGCGGTTGGTGTCCTGGTACTCGTCGACGAGGATGTGCCGCCAGCGCTCCCGCCACTTCTCCAGGACCTCCTCGTGGCGCTGCAGCCGGCGCACCGGCTCGACGATGAGGTCGTCGAAGTCGAAGGCGTTGTTGGCCCGCAGCCCCTCTTCGTACGCGGAGTAGACCTCGGCCAGGCGCCGCCGGCGCGGGTTGCCGTCGGCCCCGCGGGTGAACTCCTCGACGCCGATCATGGCGTTCTTGGCGCGGCTGATCTCGCCGTGGACCTGCCGTGGGGGGAAGTCCTGCTCGGCCAGGTCGAGGCCGTCGAGGACGCGGCGCACGAGGGTGCGGGAGTCCTCGGCGTCGTAGATGGTGAAGTCGCCGTGGAGGCCGAAGGCGTCGGCCTCGTAGCGCAGCAGGCGCGCGCAGATCGAATGGAAGGTGCCGATCCACAGCCTGCCCGCGCAGTCCTGGCCCACCAGGCGCTCGATGCGTTCCCGCATCTCGCCGGCGGCCTTGTTGGTGAAGGTGACGGCGAGGATGTGCCAGGGCGCCACCCCGGCCTCGTCGACGAGGTGGGCGATGCGGTGGGTGAGGACCCGGGTCTTGCCCGAGCCGGCGCCGGCCAGCACCAGCAGCGGGCCCGAGGTCTTCTCGACGGCGCGGCGCTGTTCCGGGTTGAGCCCGGCGAGGTGGCCGGCCTCCATCAGTTGAGCCCCGCAGCCCCGGCGGCGCGGGCGGCGGCGCGCGCCTGGCGCCGGATCTGGCGCTTGGCGGCCTCGTGCTCGCGGTTGGTGCGGCTGAACTCGTGGGTGCCGTCGCCGCGGGCCACGAAGAAGAAGTACTCGGTCTCGGGCGGGTGCAGGGCCGCCTCGAGGGAGGCGCGACCGGGGCTGCAGATCGGCCCCGGCGGCAGGCCGGCGTGGCGGTAGGTGTTGTAGGGGGAGACGACCTCCAGGTCCTCGTTGGTGAGGGGCTCCCGCTTCTGCACCCCGAGGGCGAACTCGACGGTGGCGCACGACTCGAGGCGGCGGTCGAGGTTCAGGCGGCGGTGGAAGATGGCGGCGATGACGGGCCGCTCCTCGGCGGCCATGGCCTCGCCCTCGACGATGGAGGCCAGGGTGACGGCCTCGTGCAGGGAGACGCCCAGCTCCGGCAGTCGCGCCGCCAGGGAGTCGTCGAAGACGCGGAAGAACTCGGCCACCATGTGGCGGACGATCTCCTCCTCGTCGGCGTCCGGCGGCAGGAAGTAGGTCTCGGGGAAGAGGTAGCCCTCCAGGGTCCCGGCCTCGACGCCGAGTTCCGAGAGCAGCCGCAGGGACTCGGTGGCGGCCACGAAGCGCGCCGAGTCGGCCAGGCCCGCCGCCCGCAGCCGCCCCGCCGTCTGGTGGCGCGTGAGCCCCTCGGGGATCGTGACCCGCACCATCTCCAGCGGGGCTTCGAGCAAGTCGTCGAGGAGCTGGCTCGGCGAGCGCGAGCCGTCGAGGCGGTAGCGCCCCGCCTCCAGGCGGTTGGCCAGCCCCCGCCAGCGCGCCGCGGCCTCGAAGTACCGGGCGCTGCGCACGAGCCCGAGGGCCTCGAGGCGGACGCCGATGGCGCGGGCGCTCATGCCCTCGTCGATGGAGACGGCCAGCGCCGGGCCCCCCGTGGGCTGGCCCAGGTACCACAGGAGGGCCGCGCCAGCGCCGGCCCCGGCGGCGGCGAGGACCGCGGCCAGTGCGAGCCAGCGTCGGATGGAGGGAAGGGGCAAGAGGATCGGCGGTCCCGGCGAGTCGGTGGAGGCCGGGGGTCCCTGCCGGTCCCGCGGCCGTCGAGGACGGGTCGGTCGAAGAAGCGGATCGTGCGTGAGCCCGGGGAGGACGCTCGGCGGGGATTCTACCCGGGGTCCCCCGGAATGTCAAGCAGGTCCCGGAGCCCTGCCGGCGGGCCCGGAGAGACCGCTGCTCGACCTCTCGGCCGCGGCCCTTCCGAGCCGGTCCTCTTGCCCGGGGTCACCCCATCCGCCTGAGTTCTGCGCCCGGGTCCGCCATACCCGCCACGTCCCGGTCAGGCCCGCCGATGATCCTCGCCATCGCCCGCAAGGAGTTCCTCCAGGCCCTGCTGACCCTGCGCTTCGCCGTGGGGCTGATCCTGTGCGTCGTCGCCGTGGCCGCCGGCACCCTGGCCATGATCGAGGACTACGACTCGCGCCGGGAGGCCTGGCTGCAGCAGGTCGGGGAGTACGACGCCGAGGTGCTGGAGAAGGAGGGGCCGTACGCCCGGCTGGTCTGGGATCTCAAGGCCTTCCGCGAGCCCCGGCAGCTGGCCGTGTTCAGCGTCGGCTCCGACCGCTGGCAGGGCAACCAGGTCCGGGTCACCCACCACGAGGTGCCGGTGCGGTCGCAGTGGCTGGGCGTCTCCAACCCCTACATGGTCCTCTTCCGCACCGTCGACCTGTCCCTCATCGTGCAGATCATCCTCGGCCTGCTGGCCCTGCTCTTCGCCCACGACGCGGTCTGCGGCGAGCGCGAGCGGGGGACCTTGCGGCTCATGCTGGCCAACCCCGTGGCCCGGGACCAGGTCCTGCTCGGCAAGGCGGCCGGACACCTGGGCCTGCTCATGGTGCTGCTGGCCGTGACCTACGTGGTGGGCCTGCTCTTCGTGCAGATCTCGCCCGCCCTCCACCTCGGGGCCGGCGAGGTCGGCCGGGTGGCCCTCATGCTCGCCGCCTCCGGCCTCTACGTGGCGGCCATGTACGCGGCCGGCCTGCTGCTGTCGATCTGCACGCGGCGCTCGGCCACGGCCCTCGTCCTGGCCGTCTTCGGGTGGCTCCTGGGCGCCGCCGTCTATCCCAACGTCGTCGGCTTCGGCGTCGACGCCTGGGCCCGTGCGCGCCTGTCGGTGGAGTCGGCCGAGGACCTGCAAGGCCAGCTGCACGAGAGCTTCGGCGAGTGGATCGGCCGGCGCGGCGAGCGCGAGGGTCTGGTCAGCGAATGGGGGGTGGTGAACTTCGGATCGTCGGTCTCGACCGGCGGCTGGGACGAGCCCCGGGGCTACGCGGTGGGCTCGCTCCCCCAGGACGCGGAGGCGGCCGAGGTCGAGGCCAGGGTGCGGCAGCTGACCTCCCTGTTCGCCGACGTCGAGCAGCAGCGCACCGCCTACGCGGACCGGGTGTGGCGGGAGGCCTGGGAGCCGCTGGAGAGAGGGATGAAGGACCTCCACGCGGTGGCCGCGGGGCTGTCCCTGCTCTCCCCGGCGGGCGCCCACGGCCGGGCCACGGCGGCCCTGGCCCGCACCGACCGCGGCGACTACTGGCGCTTCCTGGAGTCGGCGCGGGGCTACCGGGGCCAGTTGATCGCCTTCTACGAGCAGCAGGGCTGGTTCGGGTCCCGGGAGTGGTGGGACCAGACGATGGAGGCCACCCTCGAGCACCTGCCGCGCTACCGCGAGCCGGGCGGTTCCCTCGCCGGGAGCCTGGCCCGCGCCTCGGGGCCGCTGCTGGTCCTGGCCGGCTTCGCCGCCGCCGCCTTCCTGGCCGCGTACTGGCGGTTCCGGCGCTACGACCTGGCGGCCTGAGGAGTGTCGATGAGTCACCGGAAGGTCCGAAGCCTGGAGGAGCGGCCGTGATCGCGGCGATCCTGCGCCGCGAGCTGGCCGACCACCTCACCAGCCTGCGCTTCGCCCTGACCCTGCTGATCACGGCGGCCCTCATGGCGGTGAACGGCGTCGTCTTCAGCGGCTCCGGCCGCGACCGGGCCCAGGAGCGGTACCAGGACCAGCTGAACTCCGCCGAGGACCGGCTCGAAGGGCTCGCCGGCACTCTCGGCGAGCTGGCGGTCAAGGGACCCGGGGCGCTGGCCAAGCGGCCGAGCCCCCTCTCCTTCGTCGCCTTCGGCCGCGAGGACTTCCTGCCCGCCACGATCACGGCGCAGACGACCAGCACCTACGGCGGCAACTGGGGCTTCATGATCGACATGCCGTGGAGCCTGGACTACCAGGAGCCGGCCGCCCCTCCCGCCGCCGGCGTCGTCCCCGACTTCGTCGAGGTCGACTGGGTCTTCATCGTCGGCTTCTGCCTCAGCCTCATGGCCCTGCTGCTCACCTACGACGGCGTCTGCGGCGAGCGCCGGGAGGGCACCCTCATGCTCGCCCTCTCGGGGCCGGTGCCGCGCTCCAGCCTGCTGCTGGGCAAGTTCGCCGCCGCCTGGATCGTCCTCGCCGCGGCCCTCACCGTGGGGGTCGTCCTCAACCTGCTCGTCCTCGGCCTGGCCGGCCCCGTCGAGTTGGGCACCGACCTCTTCCTGCGCCTCGCCCCCGTCCATCTCGCCTGCCTGCTCTACCTCGCCTGCTTCGTCGGCCTCGGGCTGCTGGTCTCCTGCCTGAGCGAGCGGCCCTCCTCGGCCCTGGTGGTGCTGCTGCTGGTGTGGACGGTGCTGCTCGTGCTGCTGCCGAACACGGTCTCCGGGGCGGTGAGCTACTTCCAGGAGCCGCGGATGGACTGGCGCAGCCACCACTCGCAGCGGCAGGCCCTGGTCGAGGAGCATCAGCTCTGGCGCAAGACCAGCCCCGTCGAGCCGGGCGAGCGTCCTCCCGCCGAGTTCGTGGCCGAGTTCAGCGACTTCCTGCGCCAGCGCCTGCAGCTGGACCGGGGGTTCTCCGAGGAGCAGCTGCGGCGTCAGCTCGAGCCGGTCGAGGCGGGCGCCCTCGTCAACCGCGTCAGCCCCTACGGCATCCTCCAGTACGCCCTGGAGTCGCTGGCCGGGACGGGCCTGCCCCGGCACCTGGGCTTCATCGAGGCCGCGCGCCGCCATGCCCTGGACTTCCGCCGCTTCACCCAGGAGCGCGACCAGGCCGACCCGGACAGCTACCACCTCTTCGGGCTCGCCCCGGGCCTGTCGGAGCGGCCCGTGCCGGTGGAGGCGATCCCCCGCTTCGGAGAGCCGCTCTCGGCTGGAGCGGTGCTGGCCGCCGCCTCGACCGACCTGGCGCTGCTGGCCCTGTTCGCGCTGCTGGCCTTCATGGCGGCCAACATCGCCTTCCTGCGTTCGGAGATCGACTGAGGCGGGTTGAATCCCGGGAGGGGCGGGGTGTCGGTCGCGGGGCACCGGTCATGCCGGCTGGTACCGCTGAACATCGATCTCGTCGGCCCGTGCCCGCATTTGCGTCGCGTCGTGCCAGGCCTGCATCCGCAGCAGCAGGTCCATGCTGAGGTCGAACGCCTTCTCGACTCGCAAGGCCATTTCGGGCGACAGCGAGGCGTTCCCGTTCACCAGGTCGGAGAGCGTCGCACGACGCACGCCGAGAATCCGCGCCGCCGCCGACACGCTCAACCCCAACTCCTCAAGGGCCTCGATCCGGATGAAGGTGCCGGGATGCGGGGGAGTCATCCCCATCTTGATGCCGCTGCTGGTCATCAGTGGTAATCCTCCAGGTTCACGCGCTCGATGCCGTCGTCATGACGTGTATGTGTACCGGCATAGCCGTGCATAGGGCAAGCGGCCGGATGGGCGCAGCCTGAGCCGGGCATCCCGCCCTGGGGGTGTACGTCTGTCGCCGGGAGTCGGCAGCACCGTGACAGGTGGCCTGCCGTGCGCCTCGCCGCGCGGCGACCGCCGGCCATGGCCTGGCAATGACCTCGTGCGCAGCACTCAGTTACGGGAGCCCGAGCGGCGCTTTGAGCGAACCAGTTCGAACGCTTCCGAACCCCGAAAACCGGTGAGCGTCGAGCCGCTCTCGGCCGGCTCGGCGGTGGCCGCCGCCTCGACCGACCTGGCGCTGCTGGCCCTGTTCGCGCTGCTGGCCTTCATGGCGGCCAACATCGCCTTCCTGCGTTCGGAGATCGACTGAGGGCGGACGCGCCTCCGGCCGCCGGCTTCGGGCCGAAGCGGCCTGGGATGCGCTCGGCGAGCCTGCCGGCCAGGAGCGGGTGGATTCGGAAGGACGCCCGGGGTACCTTCCTGTCACCCCCCGCGGCGGCGGTCCGGCCCCTTCCGGCCGCAGCCGACACGCTCCCGTTCACCCCGGGAGCCCTCCCCCGAACTCGCCCCATCCCCCGCCCCCACGCCGAGAGGCGGCTGTACCCATGCGTGTTCCGCAGACCCTTCCCCCCGGGCCGGCCTTGGCCGGCGCCCTCGGCCTCCTGATACTCGCCGCGGTCGCCCCGGCCTCGGCGCAGACCCTGCCGGCCGAGACCCATCCGAGCCTGCTCTTCACCTCCGCCGACGTTGCCGAGCTCCGCGAGCGCATCGGCCGGGAGCCGTACGCGACCTGGTGGCGAACCGTGCGCGAGCGGGCGGACTCCGTGCCGTCGAGCCTCTCCGAGGAGCGGCAGAAGGTCCGTTATGCCAAGAGCGCCGCCTTCGCCTGGCAGATCACCGGCGACGAGGGCTACGGGCGGCAGGCGGTGGATCTGCTCCTCGACGTCCGCTTCCCGCCCCGGGGAGGGGACCTGGGGGAGGCCCACGCCGAGGGCGAGGTGGCGGCCCAGTACGCCGCCGCCTACGACATGATCCACGAGTACGCCGCCGGCGACCCCGCCGAGCTCGAGGAGGTCCGGGCGATCCTGGCGGAGGAGGCCCAGCGCATCTTCGAGGGCATCGTGGTCAGGGAGGTGAACCTCGGGCTGGTGACCCTCAAGATCCGCCTCCACGACACCCCGGACCCGCGCAATCCGCTGAGGCTGATCCTGAACAACTGGCACGTGCGCGCCTACGCCGGCCTCGGACTGGCGGCCATGGCCCTGTCCGACCACCCCGGCGGGGAGAACACCCCCCAGGAGTGGGCGGACCACGCCTTCGACCTGGTGACCCGCACCCTGTGGCAGCAGATCGACGACGAGGACGGGAGCTGGGCCGAGGGGCCCTTCTACAGCCGCTACGCCGCCGACGTCTACCTGCCCTGGATGTACGCCCTGCGCAACCTCACGGGGGTCGACCTCTTCGCCGACCCGCAGGTCGAAGCGATGCACCGGTGGTCCCTCAACCTGCGCCTGCCCAGCGGCCGCCGCCCCAACATCGACGACGCCCACCTGGACGACGCCTACGGACACTACCTCTCCGCCGTGTACGCCGACGGCGGTCTCCACCGCTGGGACTGGGAGCAGAACGAGGACGGACCGTACACGCGCGGCTTCAACGAGATGGACGCCATCGCCATCTACGACGACTCCGTGGAGGCGAGGGCGCCGGACCACGGCCCAACGGTGTTCATGCCCGGGGCCGGCGACGCCGTCTTCCGCAGCGACTGGGGCCCGGGCGCCACGTACATGCTGCTGCGCGGCGAGCACGGGTCAGCGCGGCTGCACGGGTTCAGCCACGAGCATCCCGACGAGACCAGCTTCCTCCTCTACGCCGGCGGCGAGATGCTGGCCCTGGACGCGGGCTACATCAACTACGAGAACCACCTCAAGGTGAATCAGGGTCACAACCACAACCTGATCCTGGTGGACGGCGAGGGTCCGCCCCTGCTGGTCGTCGAAGGCGAGTCGATCGACGGCGGCAACGACGCCTATCTGCAGCAGACCTTCACCAGCGGACTCGTGGAGTACGCCGAGGTCCGGGCCGGGTACGCCGGCGCCGACTTCCTGCGCAGCGTGATGTTCGTCGACGGCAGCTACTTCGTGGTGGTCGACGAGGTCCGCGGCGACGGCGCCCACATCTACGAGTGGCGGCTCCACGGCCACGGCGGCGGCGACAGCGGCGGCACCTACGCCCGCGACGGGGCCCTGGGGCGCTGGACCCGCCCCGGCGCGGAGCTCCTCGCCTTTGTGGCCGGGCCGGAGGGCGCGGCCTTCAGCGAGGCCGAGGCGATCCACTCCTTCGCCTACCGGCAGGAGTCGACGCACACGGTGATGCGGGTCGAGGCCGAGGGCCGCGACGTGGAGTTCCTGAGCCTGCTCCATCCGCGGCCCTCGGCGGCTGCCGAGCCCACGCTGAGCCAGGTGGAGACTGACCACGGCCGGGTGGTGCGCATGGAGCTGGGCGATCTCGTGGACCTGGCCTGGACCCGCGGCGGCGATGGGGGCGTGCGGTTCCCCGCTCCCGCCGGCGAGGTCGCCGGCGACGGCCGCCTGGGACTGGTGCGCTGCGAGGCGGGGGAGCTGACCGGCTTCAGCTTCCAGGACGGGACCCGCCTGGAGGCCGGCGGCGCATCGGTCTTCACCGCCTCCGAGCCGGTGGACGCGAGTCTGCGGTTGGCGCCCGAGAGGGTGAGCGGCTTCCTTCGCGGCCCGGACTCGGGCTACACCGTGGCCCTGCCCATGGCCGGCTCGCTGGAGGGGGTCACCTTCAGCGGGGGACTGATCGGCAAGAGGGTGGAGGGGGACGTGCTCACGGTGGAACTGGCGGGAGAGGGGACCCTGGAGATCTCCGGCGGCACCAACGTCCTCGAAGATCTCGAGGACCGCGGGGCGGCGCCTGACGGCTTCCGCCTGTCGCCGAGTTACCCCAACCCCTTCAACGCCAGCACGATCATCCCCTTCGGGCTGGCCGAGCCGGGCCGGGCGCGGATGACCGTCTACAACTCCCTCGGCCGGCGGGTGCGGACCCTGGTGAACGGCGAACTGTCCGCCGGGGCCCACCGGGCCGCCTGGGACGGCCGCGACGAGGGCGGGGAGGTGGTGGCCAGCGGAGTGTACCTGGTGCGGCTGCGGTCCGGGGCGGGCACCGCGACGCGGCGGCTGCTGCTGCTGAGGTAGCGTTCTGGAGCAGCGGATCTTGCGGGACTGCGCGAGGCCGACGGATCGTCATGCGGGACCTGGACCGACCCGATGGCCCGGTTGACGTCAGGCGGCGGCTGGGATAGGGTTGGCTCCAACAACCCACAAAAGGAGGTCATCATGAATAACCGCACTATCGGGGCCATGGTCCTCGCATTGGTTGGCGCGGAGGGGATCGGTGCCGAGGATATCTCCGCCACCCTCAGTGAATTGGTGGACGGCGCCGACAGAATCGCCGTGGGCGACGTCGGCACCATGCGCCGCGTCATCGAAGACCAGGTCGTCCACACCAAGGACGGCGAGGAGATCACGGGCAAGTTCATCTTCACCTACGTCAACGTGACCCCCACCGAGCATATCGTCGGCGGTCAGGTGAGCACGGTGACCGTCCGTCTCCTGGGCGGCCTTCACCCCGACGGCACCAAGGTCACGACCTACCTCCAGGCGCCTTCCCTGTCGAGCGAGGAGAAGGTCCTGCTCTTTCTGAAGGAGGCCCCGGAACGCGGTCCCAACCAGGAAGTCGTGCACCAGATCGCCCACCACCATGCCGGCAAGTTCCGCGTCGAAGGCGAGGGCGCCGCGGCGCGCTTGGTGCGTCCCCTGCCCAACAGCGCGCTGAAGATCGATCCGAGCCAGGGCATCGACGAGAGCCCGATCCTGCTGTCGAGGATGAAGCAGTTGATCCAGGCGGAGCGGACGGGTCAGTAACCAATCCCGGATTAACACACGCTCAAGAGGGAGCATACCGAAGTGAAAGCTGGATCAAGTATTCTCTGTGTGGTCGGCCTGCTGACTGTCGCCGAGAGTGGAGGAGCTGACCCTTATTCCGTAATGCACTTGCGAACGGTTCAAACGGAAGAGGGGGGAACTGAGTATGGCTCTGTCTCCTACTTGGACACCACCTATAGGGCCATATGGTGGGTCGGCAGTAATGAGCTTCCCGAGGACCCGTCAACGAGAGACGAGGCGTGGGTATTCTGGGATGTCTCGTCCGTAGAGTTCAAGATGGGGGTTCCCAGCGAGGACTTCCCCTCCCAGTTCACGGCCACCGGGTCCATCGAGGACGCCATCGATGCTTGGGACGATGTCGAGTCGAGTGTTCTCAGCCTCACCTATGGCGGATTGGACGTATACCTGGCCAACGATCCCGGGGACGGCGTAAATGTAATCTTCTGGGCCAGCCACTCCAGTCTGGATACAGATAACCTCAATGGCTTTACCCTGATCACGACACCCACCGAAGGTGATGACCTCGGCGAGTTTTCCGACGTTGACATCGTCCTCAACGAGAGGAAGCGCTGGACGACGGGCATATCCCGCTGTAGGCCAGATACCGCCGGCGCAGACTACGTGGATACGCTTGATGTTCAGAGCGTCGTGACCCACGAATTGGGGCACGCCCTCGGGCTGGGGCATGCCACGGGCGAGAATGCGATGACCCCAAGTCAGGTATGGTGTGCCGACGATAGCATGAAGACCAAGTACGAAGAGCCTGACGACGACGAAGAGCCTGACGACGACAACGACGAAGTGCCAGCACAGCGGATCGTCGCCGATGGAGATCGGGACGGCTATCGGTATATATACGTAGGGGACAAGAGCGTGCGTTATTTGTTCGGTCGACCCAGTGAGAATGAGAAGGTCGTTGCAGCAGGGGTGCCGGACGAGAGCGGCGTTGGACTGGCCACCGTCTTTCCCAATCCCTTCAATCCGGAGGTCACCGTGGCCTTCGAGTTGGACCGTTTGGCCTCCGTATCGGTGCGGATCTACGACGAGTTGGGGCAGCGGGTGCGGGTGCTGGCCGCGGAGGCCGAGCGCCCGGCGGGGTCCTACCAGTTCGTCTGGGACGGGCTCGACCAGGCGGGGCGGTCGCAGGCCTCCGGCATCTACTTTCTGGTGGTGTCGGTCGATGGGACTACGGAGAGCCACAAGCTGACCCTGCTGCATTGAGGGACGGCAGGACATGCCAATCATCCGTCTCCATGGCCTCCTCTCCCTGTCGTGGCTTGCCCTGGCGCCCCCGGTGGGGGCGCTACCGCCTTGCGGGGAGCCGGGCACGATCAGCACCGTGACCGCCCCCGACGGCGGCGACTACATCGCCGCCTTCAGTGGCTACAAAGTCTACCCGCCGCAGGAGGTACCCGGCTATCCGGGAAAGGTAGTCGCGCCGGAGTACCGCAGTCACTATCCCCAGTACCTGGCCGTCGATCCCCAAGGGCGCGTCCATGTCGCGGACTGGACGATCATTTACCGTTTGGAGGCCGATGGCAGCGCTACGCGCATCGTCGGCGTACCCCAGTATCTGGACCATGACGGCAGCGGCAAAGGCCACGACAGGTACTGGCCACCGCGTACACAGAAAGTGAATGTCCTCGTGGACACGGTGGCGGCGCTGGAGGCCCGTATCGCGCCGGGGGCAATGGCCTTCGACCGGCAGGGGCGGCTCTACTTCGTCGACTATGTCGACGCGTCCCAGGTGCTTAGGGTCGGAGGTCCGACGGCGGTGGCACGCATTGCGCGTCTGGAGACCGATGGGCGGGTCGTCACCTTCGCCGGGCTGGAGGAGTTTGGTTGGGTAAGTTCGCTGGTCTTCGATCTGGAGGGGCATCTGCTGTTGTCGGGTCATGGAGGGGTCTGGCGCATCGACGGCCAGGGAGATGTCTCCGGACCCATGGGGCCACCTGGACAAGGAGCTCTGCAAGTGGATGACCAGGGGAGACTGTACTTCCGGGCCCGTAACCAGGTCTTCCGCCGCCATGCCGACGGCACGATCGAGCACATGGCAGGGTCGGCCTGGGAGGACCGCAAGGCCATGCGCGAGGCCGCGTTGGCGGGGGAGTGGTCGGAGGAGCGCCCGGGTGGGTACTATGTCGCCAATGGCGGGCCAGCGACCGAAGCTCCCTTCGACTTTGTGTCGGCCCTGGCTCTCGACTCGGACGGGTCCCTGTATGTAGCCAATTTCAACTTCCATCGCATCCATCGGGTGCGTCCCGACGGCGCCATCGAGACCGTCGCCGGCAACGGCCGGGGCTTCTTGGGGGCACCCGGTTGTTATGCCAGCGAGAAACGGGTGGCCGGGGGCCAACCCCGATGCCTGGACAATATCGGCGACGGCGGACCGGCGCTGGAGGCCCCGGTCTGGGAGCCCCATCGGCTGCAGATGACGCCGGACGGGGATCTTCTGATAGGGATGTGGCCGGGGGGAATGATGTGGGCGGGGGGCGACATCTCCCACCTGCGCCGCATCTGCCGGATCCGCGAGTGGATGGTGGCCACGGCGGTGGGGACGGTCGAGGAGGAGGTGCCGGCGAGTGGCGCCGAAGAAACGCTACCCTCCGTGCGTCTGTGGCCGAATCCCTCCAATGCCGCTGTCACCGTGGCCTTCGAGCTGGACCACCCGGCCTCCGTATCGGTACGGGTCTACGACGAGCTGGGACAGCGGGTACGGGTGCTGGCCGCCGAGGCCGAGCGCCCGGCGGGCTCCTACCAGTTCGTCTGGGACGGGCTCGACCAGGCCGGTCGGTCGCAGGCCTCCGGTACCTACTTTCTGGTGGTGTCGGTCGATGGGACGGCGGAGAGCCACAAGCTGACCCTGCTGCATTGAGGGAGGATGGTTCTGGCACTTCGTCTCCATGGCCTCCTCTGCCTATCGTGGCTTGCCTTGGCGATCCCGGTGGGGGCGCTGCCGCCGTGCGGGGGAGCCGGGCACGATCAGCACCGTGACTGCCCCCGACGGCGGGGACTACATCGCCGCCTTCACTGGCTACAAGATCTACCCGACGGTTGAGGAGGGATTCCAAGGCGTAGATGGCCCGGTGGACCTGGTCGCGGCGCCGGAGTACCGCAGTCACTATCCGTGGTATCTGGCCGCAGGCCCCCAGGGTCGCGTCCATATCTCCGACGGGACGATCATCTACCGCCGATGGAAGGCAGACGATCCCATGCATGCTGAAGGTCTGGATTGGTCCGGGATTCGACACTCGGTCATCGACGCGGACTATCTGGCCGCGGCCAGGTACGATCAACACTACGGCGCCTATGCTACCCTTCCAGAGTGGTTTCTGGCTGAGCTCTCCGCCCGCGGAGAGGATGACTCCCCACATCAGGAGAAGCCAACGCTTGAGCGCTGGGCCGATCCCAGGATCCTGGAAGAGACGAGGAAGCACGTTGGTTCAGCTTGACTTGTCTGCTTACCGCCGTGGACATCGTTGGCGGGTTGAAGAGACGGGTGAGTGCCTGTTCCTGATCGATGTTGATCTGCCAGACCCGAACACCCCAGACATGCAGCACCTGCTCGAGATCGCCGACCAGCAACCCCAACGTGTCCGCGCTGCCTTGAACATCTCGCCGGATGCAACAAAGGACAAGGAACGCCGGCGCCGGGTGAATGTGTGGTTGTACAGTCCCCGCCTCCTTGAAGAGGCGGGTCTCGTGAGACCGGAGAAACCGAGCATGTTCTATGGAACCGGCAACGCTGCGGGCCTGCATCTGATCACCCGTCACATGGCCTGGGATGACCCGATGGTACTGGACCGGGTGATCCATGAAGCGGTCCACTACTGGTGGTGTGACCAGGTTGGAGAAGCACCATCGCTCTTGAACGAAGGGGTTGCGGCATACTTCGAGCGCACTCTCGCGACCCAATCGCGAGAGAGGCAGAGCGAACTGGTCCATTCCTGGCGGAAGTATGCCGGTAGTGCCGAACCCGGATTCCTGGGCCGGCTCTGCAGGAACGAGACCTTCTGGAGCGAAGATGCCGCCGGCGAGCCCGTCTACAAGGTTGGTGGACAGCTTGTCTCATTCCTGCTGGACCGTCATGGATTGCCAAAGGTGCGGCAGATCTTCCTGGAGTCGCATTTTGAGGATCCCCACCTCGAGGAGCACATCGAGGAGGTGATCGGTGAGCCAATCGACTCTCTGGAGCAACAGATAGGGCGATCGACACATTTTGTGCCGCCGCCGGGGTCCGGGCGGACGCCGAGTGAAGGGAGGGGCACGTGAAGAAACGAACGTTCCGCGGTACACCCGCCGAGGTGGGCGCCGCCCAGGGCGCCATGAACCCCGAAGCAGCCCGGGCCTACGTCGATTTCTGGCTGGCCCGGCCCCACGACTTCGAGGCCCCGTACTTCCGGAAGAACCTGACCTTCATGCGCCGCGAGTTCCCGGACCTCGTCCAGCAGATCGAGGCTTTCGCCGAGGCCGCGGGCATGCCCTTCGACCACGCCTGGTACAGCCACCTGCATTGGACGGGGGCCGCGTCGGAGGCCTGCTCGACCCTGGGGATCGTCCTGCAGGAGGACGGGCCGGCGATGCTGTCGACCAACGACGGGCACGACGACACGGTGCCGGGCACGGTGGACAACACGGTGGTCTCCATCTTCCCCGACACGAAGCCCCATGGGATGATGGGGCTCGGCGGCCGGCGCCACGTCACCCTCGGGGCGGCGGTGAACGACTCGGGCCTGCTGGTGGGGGCCAACTCGGGGCACCGCCGGTTCAACCCCGTCTCCAACCCGGAGTGCCTCAACCTCTACTTCATCGTCCACCTGCTGGCCCAGCACTGCGCCGACTGCGGCGACGTGCGCCACTTCGTCGAGCAGTACCGCCTCTCCGGGCAGAAGGGGATGATCCTGGTCACCGTCGACGCCGCGGGCAACATCCTCGGCCTGGAGCTGGAGTCGGAGAACATCGCCGTCTCCGAGGCCCAGGACGGCATGCTCCTGGAGGTCAACCACTGGCAGCACCCAACCCTCCAGGTGCCGTCCCGGCAGGCGAACCCCGACTGGTGGAACGGCTCCTACTACTACAACTCCCAGGCGCGGGTCATGTACTTCGCCCACTACCGCGGCGTCTTCGCGCGCATGAAGAGCATGCAGGAGCTGGTCGACTTCTCCTTCGACGTCCACGCGCCGGGGCGCATCCTGCAGATGGCGGGCCTGAACGTGGACGACCTGATCTCCTGCCAGGTGATGTTCGCCTCCGCGAGGGAGCGGTCGATGAGGATCCACCTCCATCCCTTGGGCAAGGACGAGTACGAGGAGTTCCGCTACCCGGAGTGAGGGGCCGATGACGATACAGATCGAGGGAAGGGTTCGGGAAGCGGATTCCGGGCGGGCGCTGGAAAATGTGTGCGTCTCCAACGGCGAGCACGTGGTGCGGACCGATGCGGAGGGGCGCTACCGGCTGGAGGTCGAGCCGGGGGGGCACCGGTTCGTGTGGGTCTCGGTGCCCGGGGGCTTCCGGCTGCCGGCGGACTTCTACCGCTCCGTCCGCGGCTGGGAGGCTTCCCGGCGGGACGTCGACTTCGAGCTTGTCCCGGCGCCCGGCGGGGAGCGCGGGAACCTGCGGCTGGCCCACGTCACCGATACCCACGTGGGAGCGGTGGGGTACCGCATGACGGGGGAGATCGTGCGGGATGACCTGCGCGACCTGGTCGGCGAGGCCGCGCCGGACGTGATCGTGGTCAGCGGCGACCTGACCGACTGGGGGACGCCTCCCGAGCTGGAGAGCTTCCGCGAGGCGGTGGGGGACGTGGGGGTGCCGGTGATGCCCATGTTCGGCGGCCACGACGGCAACCGCGAGCGCTTCGGAGATCTGTCGGCCGAGCGTCTGGCGGAGCTGAAGCGCAACCGCCAGCAGCAGGAGATCCGGCGGATCGTCAAGCGGCGGGAGGGCGTCAGCTTCACCAAGAACTACGAGGAGGTCCTCGGGCCCTCGTGGTACAGCTTCGACCGGGGGGGCCGGCACTTCGTCCTCTATCCGAACGAGGAGAACTTCCTCACCCCACGGGACCGGGAGCGGAAGCAGGCCTGGCTGCTGGCCGACCTGGCGGCGCAGCCGGCCGGCCGGGAGGTGGTCGTCTTCATCCACATCCCCCCGTCGGCGGACCTGCTGGACCTGCTGAGCGGCTCCGGCGCGCGGCTGGTCCTGCACGGTCACTGGCACGCGAGCAAGCTCCTCGTCCACCACGGGATCACGATCGCCGGGACGCCCCCCCTCGGCATCGGGGGCCTCGACACCCGCGCCCGGGGCTACCGTCTGATCGACTTCGGGGAAGGGGAGCCGCGGATCGCTCTCAGGCCGCTGGTCCGGGGCGGCTCCTCCCTCCCGCGGCAGGATCCGCCGATCACGCTGGAGGAGGGGAGCGGACCCCTTCAGGTCCTCTGGACGCAGCGGCTGCCGGCGGGGCTGCACCGGGCGGCGCCGGTGGCCTCGGAGGGCCGGGTCCTGGTGAGCCTGGCCCACGAGGACGATCCCGGGGGCAGCGGCGTGGCCTGCTTCGACGGGCGAGGCGGCGAGCGGCAGTGGCTGACGGCTGCCGATTCAGCGGTCAAGAACAGCGTGGCCCCGGGCCCGGGATGCTGCGCCGCCGTCTCCGTGTCCGGCCGGCTCCACCTGCTGGAGACGGACTCGGGACGGGTCCGCTGGCAGGCCGACCTGCCCGGCTTCCCCGAGCGCTGGGTCTACACCTCGCCCGTGATCGCCGGCGACACCGTGTTCGTCGGCAACAGGGGCGGCTGCGGCGCCTTCGACCTGGAGACAGGCGAACAGCGGTGGTACGTCGTCTTCGACACCGGGGACGACGGCCCGTGCTACGCGGGCCCCCGGGTCTGGGGGGACCTCCTCGTCCTCTTCCTGCCGCGCCGGGGCCTGCTCGCCCTCGACCGGCAAGAGGGAGGGGTGGTGTGGGAGCGGAGCCTCTACGTCGAGCATCCCCTGGCCCGCCCCGCCCTGGCCGGCGACCTGCTGGTTAGCGGCAGCGAGGTCTCCGACGTGCACTGGTACCACGGGGACCCCGCCCCCCTGATCGTCCTGAGCATGCCGGCGGGGGAGATCGTCTGGCACCGCCCCGTCCTGCCCTCGAGGTACCCGGCGGGGCTGGCGGTCCGGGAGGACCGCATCTTCGCCACCACCCCGGATGGCGAAGCCCTGTGCCTGGATCTGCACTCGGGGGAGCTGCTGTGGCGCTACGGGGTGGGGGATGACCTGCTGGACATGGTGACGGCCCGCCGCCAGGTGCGGTCGATTCTCGCCGACCCGGTCCTCCACGGGGACCGGGTGCTCGTGGGCGCCAACGACGGCTGCCTCCACGTCCTCGACGCACAGACCGGCGCCCGCGAGAGCCGCATAGCCTTCGGCTCCCCTATCTCCGCCTCCGTCTGTATCACCGGCGACGGGATCTGCCTGGGGACCTGCGACGGACGGCTGGTCTGTCTGGCGGACCCCGCCGGCTTCCGGGGCTGATCCGCCCGCCTACTGCGTCCAGAAGGAGTAGAGCCGGGCGTCGCGCAGGTGGAAGCGCAGGCGCACGGGGGCGCCTGAGGCGGGCAGCCGGTTCCGTTCCCGGAAGCGGATCCTCTGACGCACGGAGTCGCGGCTGCAGGGCACACAGTCCGCGGCCGTGTATCCCTGCAGCGGCCGGCCGGCAAGGTCCGTGACCTCGACGCGCAGCTCGCCGCCGCGGGCATCGGCGTTCACGTACAACTGCGGGTGGAGCAGCTCCAGGGCCTTGGTCTCCAGCACCCCTCCGCCCGCTCCCGCGCCGGCGGAGACGAAGCCGTCGAGGCGCAGTTTCCCCATGCCGATGCGGCCCCAGGTGTCGTCCATCATGTGGATCTTGCGGCCCTCGTGGTCCCTCCACAGGTGATCGGCGGTGCGGCCGCTGTAGTAGAACCACAGCTCGTCGCCGACGCGCACCGGCGGCACGGAGATCACCGTGTTGTTGGCCCAGTCCCACTCGTTGATGGTGCGGTCGCCGCAGGGGATCAGGGGCTCGCGGAAGGTGCGGTCCCAGTGCCGGGGGTCCCGCGCCGAGGCCAGCTGGATGTCGAGGCGGTGCAGCTTCCCGAGGTGGTACATGCGCATCAGGCACAGGTGCACGGTCTCGTAGAAGAAGGGGCTCATCGCGTAGATCTGGTCCTCCTCCTCGTCGCGGCCGTCCGCCGCCATCTGGAGGACCGTGTCCGACCAGCTCAGGCCGTCGGCGCTCTCGGCGTAGCCGCGTCCCCGGCGGCCCTGGTAGTGGAGCTTGGCCGTGGCGAAGTGGACGCCGCGCAGGGGGTCGAAGGCGGTGTCCGTGCAGTCGTAGGCCTGGGCGAGGATGGAGCCGCGGTCCTTCCAGTGGATGCCGTCGGCCGAGGTCAGCAGGGAGAAGCCCCGCACCTTGACCAGGGCCTTGTAGCGCTGCTCCGGGTCGGGCTCGTCCGGGTCCCGGGTGATCGAGTTCGCCGACCGCGCCCCGGTGGCGGCGTCCCAGGGCTCCCACAGCTCGTGCTCGGTCTCGTCCCGCTCGCGGCTGGCGATGACGATGTTGGTCTCCTCGACACCCTCGAAAGAGTGGAGGCCCAGCTTCGGCTTCTCCCAGTGGATGCCGTCGTCGCTGAAGGCGAGACCTGTGACGCTCCGCTTGAGGCGGCGCTCCTGCCGCGGCGGCGGGCCGTAGATCGGGCAGTAGGCCTTGTAGTACATGCGGAACTTCCCCGACTCGTCGCGGAAGACGGCGCCGCCGCCGAGGACGGCCCCGCCCTCCCAGGGGTGCTCGGGCACGATCAGGGGGTTGGCGGGATGCTTGTCGATGGCGTGGAGCCGGCGCTTCACGCCGCTTGTCCGGTGGATCAGCCAGTCGTCGACGAAGAGCTGCCGGGGCCGGCCCACGGGGATCGGCTCCACCGGCTTCGTCCTGCTGAACCTGAGCACGGGGGCCGGCTCGCCCGCCCGCAGCTCGGAGGCGCGCCGCAGCAGGCCGCCGGCGCGGATGTCGTCCCAGTGCCCGGAGCCGACGATCGCCGATGACGAGTCGTCCCCCAGGCGGGCGGCGAGGATGGGGGTGTCCGGGTCCTGGTCGGCGAAGGCGCCGACGAAGCGTTCCCGCCCCGGGGCCCCGGCCCAGAGCTGCACCGTGGGGGTCCCCTTGCGGCGCATGAGGATGAACCGCGTCCAGCGTCTCTGGGACAGGCCTGTCACGACCTGCCGGCGCCGGCGGGGCCGGCGTCCGCCGCCTTCGAGGATGTCGATGTCGTAGCGGCCGCTGTCCGCCGAGCCGCTGGCGGTCAGGGTGATCCCCGTGGGCCGGTCCATGTCGCTGTCGCAGGGCTGCAGGACGATCCAGTCGCGTAGCTCCACCGGCCTGGAGCGGACGGGCCGGAAGACGAACTCGACGACCGTGACCTCCGGCGGCGCCGGTGCGTCGGCCCGCGCCAGGACGCGGATCATGGCCCGCTGCTTTCGTGCCGTCGTCACCGCGTGCAGGGCGCGCTCCCCGGCGAAGGCGAAGCCGCGGGTGACCTCGG
The DNA here is from genome assembly GCA_964291625.2 of Candidatus Latescibacterota bacterium. Lineage (GTDB taxonomy): Bacteria > Latescibacterota > UBA2968 > UBA8231 > UBA8231 > UBA8231. The sequence goes on from OZ220089.1 coordinate 4,779,992, forward strand.
TCACGCCGTGGGCCTCCTTGATCCACGGTTCGCCGAGCCAGCGCACGCCGGCGTTGTTCAGCCCGGTGAGGGTGTCGACGTAGCGCTCGGCGTCGACGTGGAGCACGGCGCCGTCGCTGCGGGGCGGGGGGAGGGGAGTGGGACGGGGGGGCTTCATGGATTGCTTCGCTTCCGTTGCCGATGGGGGAAACACCTCCGGGGCGCATGTGCGCGCGCCCGGAGGGCCGAACTTCGACATTGGATCTCAGGGTCGGCAAGCCGTCGCGGCTCCCGGGCCGGGGGCCGCGGCGTGCACGGCAGGGAAGCCGGGACGCCCGGGCGGGAGAGAGCGGAGCGTGGGCCTGGTTGGCGAGAGGGCGGCCTAGGGGCGGGCCTTGCCGGGGATCGCCTTGACCCGGGACCAGACTGGCCGGGCGGCCGGCTTGGGGCTCTCCCCCTCGCCGCAGTCCGTGGACAGGGGATCGTCCATCCAGCGCACGATGCGCCAGAGGCCGTCGTCGCCCTCGCGCATCTTGAAGGTCATCACCTGATCGACGAAGTAGCCCTCGTCCGGCCGCTGGAGGAGCCGGATCTCCACCCGGCCCCGGAAGACCTCCCAGTCTTCGTCGGGGTGCCCGTCGGGATCGCCCTCGAAGCTGTCGGGACGATCTCTGCCGAACTCGGTATAGCGCCGGGTGGGATGGAACTTCCAGTCGATGTTGCGGTAGATGTCGAAGATGCCGTGGGACGAGCCGTCGCGGGGGCCCATGATCCGCAGCTCCTCCTCCTTGCCGTAGTAGTAGAGAAGGTCGCCCCTGCAGTCGGCCTCGGTGAACCAGAAGGCGTCGTCGAGGAGTGTCTCGTAGAGGTCCCTGTCGCGTTGGTTGAAGGCCCTCTCCAGGTTGTCCATCACCACCTGGGGAGTGGTCGCATCGGGGGGCGGGGAGGATTCCCCCGGTGTCACAGGCGGTGCAAAGATGTCGCAGCCGGCCAGGAGCAGCCCGGTCAGGGCGATGAGGGCGGATCGTGCCATGGACTCTCGCCTCCTGCTGCGAGGCCGCTCTTGCCGTGGCGACGCTCCAACTCAGACGACCCGGTGACCCATCGGTTCCTGACCCTCCCCCAGGCGCCGATGCGACTCACGCCACCTCCCGCGGGCGGATGGCGCGCAAGTCCTCGGCCTTCTCACGCGCCGCGAGTTCGAGTTCGTAGCGGTCCTGAAGGTTCATCCAACTCCGGGCATCAGTGTTGAAGTACCGCGCCAGACGCAGCGCGGTCTTCGCCGTGATTCCCCGGAGGCCGCGGACGATCTCGTTGATCCTCGCCGGCGTAACGCCGATCGCTCTCGCGAGGGCGGTGTCGGACAACTCCATGGGCTCCATGAAGTCGTGCTTCAGAATCTCGCCGGGGTGGATGGGGTCCAGGCGGGTCATGTCGTCACCTCCTCGAAGGTGATCAGGATCCAGGGTATATTCCGGCACACTCTCAAATAGGAGATCATGGACCATGATACGAATCCCCGACAGAGCCATCCTCGCCCTGGCCCTCGCATTGGCGGCGAGCGGCGTGGGATGCTCCGACGACGAGCCGACTGCGCCCGAGGAGACCAGGGCCAGCGCCGTCATCAGCCCGACGGAGGGCAACGAGGCTCAAGGGACAGTAGAGTTCATGCAGGAAGCCGGCGGCGTGCGAGTCACGGCCACGCTGACCGGGCTCTCGGAGGGCGACCACGGATTCCACATCCACGAGAAGGGAGATTGCAGCGCCGCCGACGGCACGTCCGCCGGCGGTCACTTCAATCCCGAAGGCAGGGCCCACGGCGCGCCGGATGCAGCGGAACGGCACATCGGCGACCTTGGCAACATCACCGCCAACCCCTCCGGGCAAGCCAGGTACGACCGCCTCGACAGCCACGTCGAACTCAGTGGCGCCAACAGCATCATCGGGCTCGCAGTCATCGTTCACCAGGACCCGGACGATTTCTCCCAACCCACGGGCGCGGCCGGCCCCCGCGTCGGCTGTGGGGTCATAGAAGGTGGATAGGCCTTGCGGGACCGAGCGCGCAGCGGCCCCGGAGGTCTGGCCGATCACCCCGGCCAGTTCGGCCAGTTCAGTGATGCACTCGGCCGGCCCACGTACCGCCGCGTCTCCAGCTCCAGGGTGATCCGCGTCGCCGGCGGCAGGTCGACGGCCAGGTGGGCGTCGTCCACGTGGCGGCTGTCGCCGCCGGCGGCCAGGGGCTCGGCGGCGTAGTCGGCGCTGCCGCCGGGGTAGGCGCTGAGGCGGCGGTCCCAGGTGACGCGGCCGAAGCGGTGCTCGCCGAAGGCGCCGGCGCGGAGCGTCAGCCGGCGCTCCTCGAAGGGGCTGAGGTTGACCAGGGTCAGGACGGTGCGCTCCGCCGACAGCTCCTGCACGAGGGCGGCCACGTCCGCGGGTAGTCCCGGCCGCCGGCGCTCCCGATCGCAATAGCGCACCCGGCAGTGCAGGAGTCCGCCGTTGTAGAGGGACTGGGGCGCGCCCAGGGTCTGTTGCACGAGGGCCTCCGTCGAGACGGGGTTCACGTGCTGCCAGCGGTGCACGTCGCGGTGGGTGTCGTGCTCGTCGTCGCCGCGGATCAGCTCCAGGCGGCGGGAGACCTCGCCGTAGCTGGCGCCGAGCATGTGCTCGGGGAAGCCGGGGTTGGCGCCGTCCAGGAAGCGCAGCCACGGCTGCTCGTGGCCGGCGTCCTCCTTGTTGCGGAAGCTGAAGACGTCAGCCCAGTCGTAGGCCTCCCGGGCGCGCAGCTCCTCGATGCGGCGCCAGTCGGCCGGGTCCATGGACAGGTTCCACAGGGCCGCCGGGTAGATGGGGGAGAGGGGCTGCCAGTCGAACCAGCCGGCGTCGCCGTAGCGGTAGGGGACGACCCAGGTGTCGTGGACGCCGGCGCGCTCCAGGCCCCGCCAGTGGCCGATCCAGTGGTGGTGGAGGCTCATCCGCTGGCGCCGCAGGTCGCGCGTCTCGCCCATCTCGAAGATGCGGTCCTGCTGCAGCCGCGGCAGCTCCAGCCACGACGTGTCCCCGGTCATGAGTTGGGCGGCCCCGGCGGCCAGCAGGGCCGCCTGCTGCACGTTGTAGAACCCGTGTGGCCAGGTCCAGCCGTAGAGGGCGCCGTGCCACTTGCCGTCCATGTGCTCGCCCACCTCGCCGGAGAGGCCGACGTTGTCGGGCAGCAGTCCGCCGTTGGCCCGGGCCCGCTCGGCCCAGCGGCCGGCGTAATCGAGGACCCAGGCGCGGTAGCGGTCCTCGCCGGTGAGCAGCCAGGCATTGGTCACCAGGCTCACCACGGCGAGGTTGGCAACGGCGTCGCCGCGCCCCATGCGCCGGGCCATGGCGGCGCCCATGGCCCGTGCCTTGTCCGGGTCCTTCAGATCTTCGACGGTCTCGACGCCGGGCACGTCGTGGTAGGGGAGGCCGTAGACGGACATGCCCTCGGACCAGCCGTACGAGTGGCCGGGGCCGTAGAAGTCGAGGGCGCCGCCGCCGGAGCCGTTGAGGGCGCAGCGGATCAGCCTGCGGTCGCCGTCCCAGTTGTCGACGCCGGGATCGTGGCCGGTGTAGAGGTCGGCGAACCGGCAGGCCCGGGCCGCGGTGGCCTCGTCGACGGGATCGGCCAGGCAGAGGTTGTAGAAGAAGATGTCGCTCTCGGCCTGGTGGAACTGGTCCTCCCGGAGGGCGTACTCGTGGCGCACCAGGCCGAAGCCGGTCAGCTGCCGGGTGACGGCCCGCCAGTGCCGGTGCGATCGCGGCAGCAGGTCGTCGGCGCCGCCGAGCAGGTAGAGGAGGGGCCAGTTGAAGAAGGCCTCGTAGAAGTCGTCGGGGCTGCCCGCCGTCTCGTGGCGCCAGATCAGGCGGCCGTCGGCCTCGCAGTAGGCCTCGGTGTAGGGCTCGACGGAGGCGTTCATCGCATCGATGAGGCGGCGCTGCCAGACCGCCCACGACGGCGCCTCGGTGGCGGGTACGGTGGCTCGGATCGGGTCCATGGCTGATCTCCCGGAAAGGGCGGGGAATGAGGCCCCGGGGGGCCGTAGGCGTCAATCTGCATGAGGTCCGTCCCCTGATATCTCCTTCTTGATTCTGGTGTCCGATGACGGCCATGGCAGACAAGATCATGCGGAGGGTGTCCGTACACGGGAGCGGACGGTGGGTGTGCACGCCCAAGGACTTTCTGGATCTCGGCAGCCGTGAGGCCATCGACCAGGCCCTGTCGCGTCTCGTCAAGGCGGGACGGCTGCGCCGCGTGGGCCATGGCCTGTACGACAGGCCCAGGATCAGCCGTGTGCTGAATCGGCCAGCGCCCGTCGATCTGGAGGCCGCCATCGCAGCGCTGGCACGACGAGACGGTGTGCGGATCATGCCAGACGGCCTGGTGGCCGCGAATCAGTTGGGCCTCACCAACGCGGTTCCGGCGAAGGTCAGCTACGTGACCGACGGCCATTTCGAGGACGCTTGAGATCGACGGAAGAACCGTCCGGTTTCGACACGCGGGTCCGAGGGTCATGCAGTGGGCGGGGAGACCCGCCGCGCCGGTCGTTCAAGCGCTGCGGTGGTTGGGGCCTCGGGCGGCCTCGAAGGAAGAGGTCGTCTCGAGGCTGAGGCGTCATCTCCCCGACGACATGAAGCTCGACCTCTTGAACAACCGCCGCGATCTGCCCGGCTGGGCCTTGCCGCTGGCGCGCCGCGTCGCCGGCGAAGAGGCGGCGTGACCGGAGGCAGGACAGGCGGGGGATGTCTTCCAGGCGACGCAGCCTGCCTCGACAGGCTCACCCGGCTTTCTTGACGCCGCAAGCCGGCCCGTCCAGTTTGTGACTGACCGGTCAGTCTATTTACGGACTCCCTTTGCGCATCGATCCCTTCCGACTCTTCCGCCCCTGGCTGCGGCCCTACCGCCGCCAGGTCGTCCTTGGTCTGGGGCTGCTGCTGCTGGCCCAGACGATCACCCTCGTCCTGCCCCTGCTGCTGAAGGAGGCGATCGAGCGCGCCGAGAAGGTCACCGAGGCGGAGCCGGCCGCGGGAGTTGTCGCCGCGGCCCTGGGCGAGGTGCGGGTCTTCGCCTGGGTGATCGCCGGCCTGGCCGTGGCGGGCTGGGGGTGAACTTCGGCATGCGCTGGTTCTTCACCAGCGTGTCGCGCCACGTGGAGCACGACATCCGGGGCGCCTACGTGAGGCACCTCCTGCGGCTGCCGCTGCGGTTTTTCCAGGAGCGCCGCGCCGGCGACCTGATGGCCCGCGCCACCAACGACGTGGAGGCGATCCAGCGCTTCCTGCACCACGCCTTCCGCATGACCCTCATGGGCGTGCTCACCTTCGTCCTGAGCCTGCTCCTCATGAGCCTGATCGACTGGCAGCTGGCCCTGCTGGCCCTGGCGCCGATGCCGGTCCTGGCCGTGGCCGCCAGCCTCGTCTCGGTCCGCGTCCGCTCCGGCTACCGGCGCGTGCAGGAGCAGTTCGGGGCGATCAGCTCCCGCATCCAGGAGAACCTCGGCGGCATGCGGGCTGGTCAAGGCGTGCGCCGTCGAGGCCCGGGAGATCCGCGACTTCGGGGCCCTCAACGAAGAGTACGTGGAGCGCAACCAGGGACTGATCCACATCCGCAGCCTGTTCTTTCCCTTCACGGGACTGCTGAACGGGGTCTCCATGCTGGTCGTGCTGTGGCTCGGAGGCCTGCGCGTCATCGACGGCAGCCTGACCCTCGGCGCCTTCGTCGCCTTCAACCTCTACCTGATCCGCATGAGCCGGCCCATGTACCTCCTGGGCCGCATGGTCGACGAGTTCCAGCGCGCCGCCGCCTCCCTCGGCCGCATCAACGCCATCCTCGGCCACCCGCCCGAGGAC
>OZ220090.1:0-1126450 GCA_964291625.2 Candidatus Latescibacterota bacterium
GCTCGCCAACGTCCTGCGCGACGCCGGCCGGCTCGACGAGGCCGTCGCCCAATACCGCGAGGTCGATCCCGAGACCGGGCTGTACGCGCGCTCACGCCTCGATGCCGGGCAGTCCCTGTTCTCCGCCGGCCGTACGGGCGAGGCTATCCCCGTCCTCGAGGAAGGTCTGAGGCCCGAAGGACAGGAGGACCAGGAGACCCTGGTCCTGCTGCACTACCTGCTCGGCGCCGCCCATTCGCGGCTGGAGCAGTACGAAGCGTCCCTGCCCTGGTTCTCCCTGGCCATCGAGGATGGCGTGGCGGCCGTTCTGGAACAGGCCGTCTACGGCCGGGGGCTGGCCTACTTCCGGATGGGGCGGCTCGAGGCGGCGGCGGCCGACCTCGACCGCCCCTGGCAGCAGGCGGAACTGATGGGCTCGGCCTCGAGGCTGCTGGCGGCGTGCTACACCAGGCTCGACAGGGCCGACGAGGCCCTGGAGGTGTACCGGCGACTCGCCCTCGAGACGGAGACGGTTCTGGAGGAAGCGGAGTACCGCCTGGCCCACGCCGAGATCCGATACCGGCAGGGCGGCTACGAGGAGGTGGTCGAGGCTTGCCGCGCCATCGAAGCCCTGGCCGTGACCGAGACGGAGTTGCCGAAGTCGCGGCCGTACTACGTGCTCGAGAAGGCCTACTACCTGAAGGCCGACGCCTCCCTGCGGCTGAACCGGTTCGCCGACGCGGCCGGGGCGGCGGCCCTCGGCTGGCAGCGGTTTCCAGGCGGGTACTTCGCCGCCGATTTCCTCTTCATTCGGGGCCTGGCCGACTTGCAGCGCGATGACAACGAGTCCTCGGTGGACTCCTTCAGCCTGATGCTGCGCAGCTTCCCCGACCACGGCAATGCCCCGTACGCCCTCTACTACCGGGGGTACGGGCACTTCAACCAGACCATGTTCCGGGAGGCGGAGGGGGACTTCCGCCGCCTCCTGCGCAGGCACCCGGAGATCGATGTCGCCGCCGACGCCGCCTTCCGCGCGGCGGAGTGCGTGTACAACCTCGGCCGCTTCGCCGAGGCCGCGGGCGCCTATCAGGCCTTTCACGACCGCTACCCCTCCACCCCGCTGGCGGAGGAGGCGCTCTACAACGTCGCCTGGAGCCAGTTGAACAAGCGCGGACAACAGGGACGAAACGAGGCCGAGGCGCGGCGCAGCCTCGAAGCCTATCTGCGGGTCTATCCGGGGGGACGTTGGGCGTCCACGGCGCGGTACACGCTGGCGGAGATCCGCTACAATGCGGGGGAGTACGACGCGGCCTACGCGATGTTCGTGGCCATCGAGGAGGAGTTCCCCGGCACCGAGGCGGCAGACCGCGCCGCCGGGGCCCTCCCGGACCTCAGGGAAGCCGTGGCCTACAAGGCCTACGAAGCGGCCATGGAGGAGTTCAACCTGGCCGTGGAGGGCGAGAGCGATGACCGCCTGCGGGCGGTGATCCCCCGGCTGGAGGTGATCTGGGAGGAGTATCCCCGGACCTCCAGTGGCATCGGTGCTCGCGTGAACATGGCGGTGGCATACCAGAAGCTGAAGAGATGGAAGCAGGCGGTGGATATCTACGACGAGGTCGTCGCCGCTTCCGAGGGCGGCGCTCCGGTTGAACCGAATGTGCTGGCCTTCTGCCAGCGCCGCAGCGGCACGATCCGGAGGAAGCACCTGTGATCGATCGTCTGTCGGTTCATCGCTACGGACGCAGGCACCTCTACCTGGGCCTGGTGGCGTCGGTGGCTCTCCACCTGGTGGTCGGTGCCGTCTGGCTGCTGCCGAAGGACGAGGAGGAGGAGCAGGTCGTGGCCCGCTTCGAATTCGAGGAACAGGACACGCCCCTCTTCGTGCCGGCGCCGCGGCTGGCCCGGGAGTTCGCCTTCCGCAAGCAGCCCATCCCCCAGGGCACGCCGATCGTGCGCTCCAGCGGCGACGAGACCTCGACCACCGTGGGCGCCGCCGCAGGCCGCGTGCGCTTGGCACCCACTTCGGCCACATGGACCCGTACCGGCGGCAGCGCCGACTTCCTGGTCGACGTAGGCGCCGGAGACCTGAGTGCCGCCGTGGTCGGCCTGCCCCGGTTCGAGGCGGTGGAGCTGACGAGTCTGAAGGAGCCGGAGCGGCGAATCGACATGGAGGCCGAATTCCTCGACCTGACGGCCCTCAACACGGGCCGCTATCGGGGCATGGTGATCCAGGATCCGACGGACAAGCAGAACATCACCGGCTTCGTCTACCTGGCCCTGGCCTGGGGGAGCATCCTGGAGCCCTCCCAGAAACGTTCGATCAACCAGCTCGTGCGGGCGATCAACAACTACACGCGGATCGAGGCCCAGGAATACGACCAGATGTTCCTCGACTCGCAGGCCCTCTTCAAGGCGCCCTTCGTCTACATCGCGGCGAACCGGGCCTTCGAGCTGACCGAGCACGAGGCCAAGAATCTGGCCCGCTACCTGCGCAGCGGCGGCTTTGTCGTCGCCGACAACGGCCGGCCGGACCTGGAATTCGGCCCCGCCGAGGCCAGCCTGCGGCAGATGTTCCGCGAGGCCCTGGGCCGGGACGCCCGCTTCGTGCCTCTGCAGAACGACCATCCCATCTACCATGTGTTCTTCGACTTCGACGACGGCCCTCCACCGGGGGGAGAGGTCGCCAACCGGACCCACCGCCGGACGGTGTACTTCCTGGAAGGGATCTATCTCGGCGACCGGCTGGTGGCCGTCTACTCGGACAAGGGGTACGGCATCTTCTGGGAGAGGGAGACGCAGAACGAGCCCCACTTGAAGATGGGGGTGAACATGGTGGTCTTCGCCCTCACCCAGAAGGGCTCCATCGCGCAGCAGCAGATCGACTTCTACAACCAGCACAGCCAATGAGATCAGGCCGGATCCCATGGGCCCGGGCAGACAAGGAATGAACCGCATGGGGAAAGGCAATCAGCACCGACGGGGAAGGCGCAGAGGGCGGACAGCCGTAGGGGCCGCCCTGGCGGCAAGCCTGCTCACCGCCCACTGCAGCTTTCTGCGGGAGGCGATCTACCCCGAACGCTACGACCGGGTGGTCTCCCTCCTGCCGGGGGAGCAGGGCGAGCGGGTCATCACCGTCGGCGAGGGCGGACTGGTCACCTACGAGATGGAAGGGTTGAGGATCGCCGTCGAGCACATGACCGACCACGAACTCAACGGCATGTTCCCGAACGAGTCCAACCAGGGGCAGTACTCGATCAACCCCTATACCTACGGAGACTACGTCGACCCGGCCCTGGGCTACGTTCGGACCCGCTTTACCGTGTTCCGGATCACGGTCACCAATCAGGACCTCGCCAAGGTGGCCTTGCAGCCCCTGCGGTCGCAGCTGACGACGAACCGCCCGGGCGAGGTTCTCGGGGCCTACGGGGTGCTGGCCGGCTCGGCCTCCCGCAACTTCGAGTCCTACTACCGCGCCCTGAAGGGACCCAGCGGCAACGAGGACTACCGGTTCAACATGCGCATGGGCCTGGTGCGCACGAACAACTATGCCGTGGACGAGGGGATCTTCAAGGGCGAGCAGTACTCGGGGTTCCTCGTCTTCGATCCCCTGGAGGACGAGGTGACCGACGTGCGTCTGCACCTGAAGGACTTCGTCCTGAAGTTCAACGCCTTCGGCAAGCCCCTGGAGACGACAGACGTCGCCTTCGCCTTCCGCCGGACCGTGGAGCAGCAGGTCCTCGAGTTCGAGCGCGCCGAGGAATGGGAATTCTCCGAGGCCCGTCTGGCGGCGGCCAGCCAGGTCGTGGGCAACGCCACGGGAGACATCACCCGCGACGTGACCGCCATCGACGCCTTCGCCCGAACCCGGCTGGAGGAGGTGAACGACTGCTTCGAGGGCCCCTTCATGGATGGCAAGGCCTCGGAGGGGAGGGTGACGGCCCAGTTCGTCGTCCTCGCCAGCGGCATGGTGGAATCGGCCCAGATCCTGGAAGCGACCGTGGTCAGCGACGAGGTGAGCCGTTGCGTGGAGGAGAGGGTCCGGTCCTGGCGGCTGCCGCCTTCCACCGGGGCGGCCCCGTTGGCCGTCGACCCGCAGGAACCGTCCGTGGAGGACATGGCCCCCGCCCAGGCCCCGGTCCGAGGGCCCACGTCGGTGCGGGTGACGGCCAGGGTCTACTTCGAGTTCCAGGACGTGCGGCCGGAGTAGGACCCGGAGGGTTTTCCCCCCAAGGGCGTCAGCGCTCGAGGCCCTTCAGCATCTCCGCCGCTTCGCGGTCCCCCGGCTCCAGCTCCAGGGCCCGTTCCAGGGCGCGCCGCGCCTCGGAGGGCCGTTCGAGGGCCAGCAGGGCCCGCCCCAGGTTGATGTGCACCAGGGCCACGTCGTCACGCAGCGCCAGGGCGCGGCGAAAGGCCTTCAAGGCGCCCTCCGCCCGACCGAGCTGCAGCCTCGTCATGCCCAGGTCGTTCCAGGCGCGGGGGTCCTCCGGCCGGTGCTCGGTGGCCCGGAGCAGAGCCGCCTCGGCTTGGGCCATCTCACCGTAGCGCACGAGCACCGAACCCAGTCCGTACCAGGCGGGTCCGTGGGCGCCGTCGAGGGCGAGGGCTTCCTGGAAGGAGGCTCCCGCCGCCGGCAGGTCGCCGCGCGCCAGCAGCAGGTTGCCGAGGCGGGTCCGGGAGGCCAGGTCCGACGGGTCCCGCAGGCTTCGCTGGCGCAGGACCTCCAGGTCCCCGTCCAGCTCGGCCAGCCGGTCATGCCGGGCGGCCAGGCGCCTCGCCTCGGCGGTCCGTCCGAGGCGGTCGTAGACCTGGGCCAGGAGCAGGTGGGGCCGCGGCTGCCCGGGCCCCAGGCGCACCGCCCTCTCCAGGGCCTGCCGGGCGCCGGCCAGGTCTCCCTCCCGAAGGCGGGCGACGCCGACCCACGTGAAGGCCTCGTAGGAGCGCGGCGACAGCTCGGCGGCGCGGGCGAAAGCCGGGGCCGCCTCCGTGGCCCTGTCCAGGCTCAGGTACACCTTGCCCAACAGCAGATGCACGTCGGAGCGCCCGGGCTCCGCCCGGGCCACGGCCGACAGCAGTTCGGCGGCCTCGCGGGCGCGGCCGAGTCCGGCGTAGAGCACGACGGCGAGGTTCACCCGGGCCTGCATGCTGTCCGGCGCCATCTCCAGGCCGCGGCGGAGGTAGGCCTCGGCCCGTCCATAGCGGCCCTCCCGGTAGAGGGCCTTGCCCCGGTCGACGAGCTCGGCGGCCGGCAGTTGCCGGTCCTCGGGAGGCAGGTCCACGGTCGCCGCCGGTCGCCGAGGCGCCTCCGCCGGTCCACCCGCCGGGGCCGGCACGGGAGGGTCCGCCACCGCCGCGGCTCCTTCGCGGAGGCTGTGGTAGCGCCGGGTCTCCAGACTCCCCAGTCTCTGCCGCCGGCCGGAGGGGAAGCGCACGCGGAGGCTGTCGACGCTCCCCGCCGCACCGAGGCCGAAGATCAGTCGGGGATCGTGGCTGGACTGGAAGCCGTGGCCGGCGCGGACCTCGGCGGTCTGCCGCACGCCCCCGGAGAACAGCTCCACACGGGCTCCCAAGGCGATGCTCCCCGCCGCGTCGAGGACGCGCAGACCGATCCACGGGCGGCGGTTGCCACCGTCGTTGAGCAGCAGCGTGGGCCGCTCGTTCAGGTCGACGAACAGCAGGTCGGCGTCGCCGTCGTCGTCGAGATCGCCCACGGCCGCCGCCCGCCCCACGGTCCGGCGGTCCCATCCCGGGCCGCCGTCAGCGGGGGCGAAGCGGCCCTTGCGGTTCCGGTACAGCAGGTTGGTCTGGGGATAGCTCAGACCGCCCTCGTGGGCCGCGAGCTGGGGGTAGAGGTGACCGTTGGAGACGAAGAGGTCGAGCCAGCCGTCGTTGTCGAAGTCCACGAAGGCGGTCGACCACCCGAGGAGAGGCCGGGCGTCCATCGCCAGTCCGGCGGCCGCGGAGGCGTCCGTGAAACGGCCGGCCCCGTCGTTCCTGTAGAGAGTGTTGTAGTCGTCGGCGAAGTTGGTGACGAACAGGTCCAGGTCGCCGTCGCGGTCGAAGTCACCGGCGCCGACGCCCATGCCCGCCTGGGGCTGGCCGTCCTCGGAAAAGGCGGCCCCGGCCAGGGCCCCCACCTCGGTGAGCAGCCAGCCGCCGTCGTTGCGGTAGAGGGTGTTCGGGTCGGAGTCGTTGGCCACGTAGAGGTCCTGGTCGCCGTCCCCGTCGAGGTCGGCGAAGAGCACGCCCAGACCCGCCCGCCGCAGGCTCTCGACGCCGGTGGCCCGGCTCACGTCCTCGAAGCGGCCCTCCCCGAGGTTCCGGTAGAGCCGGTCGGCCTGGCGCTCCACGTCGAGGGGGCCGCAGAAGACATCGAGCCCGCGGTACGAGCACGGTTCGCCCCCTCCCGGCGGACGGGCGGGATCGAACTCGAGGTAGTTGGTCACGTAGAGGTCGAGGAGGCCGTCGGCGTCCAGGTCGCCGAAGGCGGCGCTGGAGCCCCAGCCGCCGTCGTCGACCGAGGCCGGCCCGGCGGTGGCGGCGAAGGTGCCGCCGCCGCGGTTCCGGTAGAGCTCGTTGCGGCCCCAGCGCGTCACGTAGAGGTCCGGGTCGGCGTCGGCGTCGACGTCGGCGGCGGCCACTCCCATGCCCCAGCCGACCTCGTCGAGGCCCGCCTCCCCGGTGACGTCGGCATACCGCGGAACCCCCTCGGGCCCCCGGGCCACCTGCCGGAAGAGCCGGTCGCCGGCCGTGGGCGGGGGCTCCCGGAAGCGGGTCCCGCCCACGAGGAAGAGGTCCAGCGCGCCGTCGCCGTCGGCGTCGAGGATCGCGGCGCCGGCCGACATGGTCTCCACGATCCAGCGCTGCTCCGGAGAGCCGGAGACGTTGCGATGGCGGTGCAGGCCGGCGTCTTGGGTCACGTCCAGAAACCGGAAGCCCGCGGGGGCTGCCGCAGGGGGCGAGTCGTCCGCGCCGCAGGCCCAGAGAGCGCCCAGGGTCAGGCAGGCGAGCCAGCGGTTCAAGGGTGCTCCACCACCACCCCGCCGGTCTCCAGGACCCGCCGCACCTCGGCGTACCCCGCGGGGGCCGCCTCTCCCCGCCGCAGGTAGACGAAGTCGAAGGCCGTGCCGGCCCTCAGCAGCTCCGCCGCCTGGGCGGAGGCCGCGGCCAGTACCTGCCCGTAGGTGGCCCCTTCCCGGTTGTCGTCGGTCATCTCCATCTCGCGGCTCCACCACATGCGCCCCCGGCGGAAGGTCTCGCCGTGGTAGGTGTAGCGCTTCAGCTGGTAGTGATCGAGCAGGTACCCACAGGGCAGGGCGATGGCCACCCGGGCCGCGGCCAACCGGCCGGCCGGGTCCCGGCGCGGATGGGCCGCCGCGTGGCGGCGCAGGGCCCGGGCGTGGCGCAGCTGCTCCTCGAAGGGCACGTGGTGGGCGTGATCGCTCGTCCAGAACCAGAAGTAGGTCGCCCCGTGCTCGTAGGCGATGGGGAAGAGGAGGTCGGCGGCCCCCGGGTCCATCTGGCCGTAGATGGCGACTCCCCAGCGGGCCCCGAAACGGCGGGCGGCCCCAGTGAAGAAGGCCTGGTGGAAGCGGATCGTGGCCTCGGCGTCGTCGGGGAAGTCGACGCCGAGCTCGTCGGCCATCAGCCCGGCGAACCAGGCCGGCTGGTAACGCCCCTCCATGCACCAGCCCGCGGCGCCGGCTTCCATCTCGTACCAGCAGGCGCTGCCCACGGTCTCCCATACCGGGTAGTCGGGCTGCGGGATCTCCATGGCCCCCAGGTCCCAGCCGTCCCCGGCGAGCAGGCGCTGCAGGTGGCCGCGGCCGTAGCCGCCGTCGCCGTGGTAGCGCCCCCGGGTGAGCTCGGCGACGACCTCGGCGGCCTTCGCCGGATCCCGGAAGTGGCGGAACATGCCGTCGAAGGCCATGGCGCGGATGGCGGGCTCGTCCATGTACATGACAGCCCCGAAGAAGTTGGGCCGGAAGAGAAGGTCGGGACGGGCCCCGAAGCCGCCGCGCACCAGGAACCAGACCGGCTCGTCCCGCACCCACTTCAGGTGATCTTCGGGGACCCGGAAGATGTTGAAGCCGGCCTCGATCATGGCCGCGTAGTCGTCCCCGTCGAGCTCGATGTACTTGTAGTCGGGGCCGTCCCGGCTCCACTCCGGCGAGGGTTCGTAGAGCCGCCCGGAGCCGTCGTCCCGGAAGGAGCGGCTGGTGCCGACGAGGACCTGCGAGTCGAGGACGAGGCGGCGGGCGCCGCTGACCTCGGCCGGCGAGGCCCCGGTGCCGGCGGCGGCGCGGTGGACCGGCTTGCCGAGCCAGCTCCCGCGCTCGAAGAGGGGCAGTCCGGGATCGCCGACCGAGGCGGCCCGGGGCGTCAGATGGGTGAAGAAGCCGAGCTTCGGCAGCAGGGCCCCGCCGGTTGCGGCGTCGACGTAGTCGAAGACCACCCCGTCCTCCCGTCAGCAGGTAGCGATGGACGCGGACGCGTGGAGCGCCCACGTGCAGGAAGTCGAGGCCGTCGGCGAGCAGGTCGATGGAGAAGCGGCGGCGGTCGCCGGAGAAGGCCTCCAGCCGCCACCAGGAGGCCGGTCCGGCCGCGGTGGTCTCACGGCCGGGGAGGACCAGGACCAGGTGGGTGATTCCCGGGATCGGCGATCCTTCGCTGAACTCGTAACGCGCCCAGGGGCCGCCGGGGGCGTCCGGTCCGCAGTGGCTGGCGAGCATGGGAAGGGTGAGACCGGCGATCAGGATGCGCCGAGACATGCCCCCAATATAGCAACGGGTCCGGGGAGGGCGGGACGGCTCGGGCGGTCTTGCGATCCTCCTCTCCCGCCCCCGAAGTTTCCCCCCGGAGGCCCATGGGGGAAAGGAGAGGTCATCTGCTCAGGCCGGTCACGGCCTTCGGTCTCGCCGCCGCGGCCCTGCTGCTGCCCGGCTGCACCGGGGAGCGGACCCCGGACCCTGGAGCGGCCCCCGGGTCCGCGGGGGGGCTGTGGTTCACCGACGTCGCCGTCCCCGCCGGGCTCACCGCCCGGAACGTCTCCGGCAGCCCCGCCAAGGGCTACCTGATCGAGGCCAAGGGTGGGGGCGCGGCGTTCCTCGATGCCGAGGGCGACGGCGACCTCGACATCTACCTGCTCAGCGGCTCCACCTTCGGCCGGCCCGATCCGCAAGCCCACAACCGGCTCTACCGCAACGACGGCCCCCGGCCCTTCGTCGACGTCACCGCGCGTTCCGGCCTCGGAGACACCTCGTGGAGCATGGGCGCCGCCGTGGCCGACTTCGACAACGACGGCGACGCCGACGTGTACGTGACCAACTACGGCGCCAACCGCCTCTTCGAGAACGACGGGACCGGCCGTTTCTCCGACGTCACCGCCGCCGCCGGGGTAGGGGACACGCTCTGGGGCACGGGCGCCGCGTGGGGCGACTACGACCGCGACGGGGACCTCGACCTCTACGCCGCCAACTTCGTCCGTTTCCGCAAGGACCTGAGGCCGAGGGCGATGGAGTACTGCCAGTGGAAGGGCGTCGAGGTGTTCTACGGCCCCGAGGCCTACCCCGGGGCGCCGGACGTCCTCTACCGGAACGAGGGCGGCGGCGCCTTCCGCGACGTGAGCCGGGAGTCGGGGGTGACCGTGGCCACGCCGTACAAGGGGTTCCAGCCGGTCTTCGCCGATCTCGACGACGACGGCTGGCCGGACATCTACGTCGCCGACGACACGACGCCGAACCTGTTCTACCGCAACCAGGGCGACGGCACCTTCCGGGACGTCTCCCTCCGTTCCGGGGCCAGCCACAACGTCAACGGCGACGTGCAGGCCGGGATGGGCGTCGGCCTCGGGGACTACGACGGCGACGGCGACCTGGACCTCTTCGTCACCCACTTCTCGGACGACTACAACACCCTCTACCGGAACGAGGGCGGCGGCTACTTCGCCGATCTCTCCTTCCGCGCCGGAGTCGGGGGTGCGAGCATGCCCTGGGTCGGATGGGGTACGGCCTTCGCCGATCTCGACAACGACGCCGACCTCGACCTCTTCGTCGCCAACGGCCACGTCTACCCCGTCGTCGACGATCACGACCTGGGCACCTCGTACGCGCAGCCGAACCTGGTCTTCGCCAACCAGGGGCAGGGTCTCTTCGAGGATGCGAGCTCCCGGGCCGGCCCCGGCCTGCGGGTGCGGAAGGTGAGCCGGGGCGCCGCCTTCGGGGACTACGACGACGACGGCGACGTGGACATCCTGGTGCTGAATGCCGACGACGCGCCGACCCTGCTGCGCAACGACGGCGCCGGCGGCCACTGGCTCGGCGTGCGGCTGCGCGGGCGGACCAGCAACCGCGACGGCATCGGCGCCAGGATCCGGGTCACCGCCGGGGGGCGGACCCAGATGCGGGAGGTCCGCGCCGGGGCCAGCTTCCTGTCGTCGAACGACCTGCGGGCCCACTTCGGACTCGGGGCAACCACCTCGGTGGACAGGCTGGCGGTGAGCTGGCCGAGCGGGTCGGTGCAGGTACTGGAAGACCTGCCCGTGGACCGCTACCTGCTGATCGACGAGGAGTCGGGAGCCGGGTCCTGGTGAGGCGGCTGGCCGGGCGGCCGGGGCCGCCCCCTCAACGGCGGTGCTGCTGCCGCTGGAAGCGGTGGAACTCGTGGATGGTGCCGCCCTCCACGTCCATGCCGATCCCGTACGAGTCGTTGCCGTAGTCCTCGGCGTCCGGCGGCGGCTGCTGCCAGGTGCGTCCGTCCGCCCACAGGGGATGGGGGGTGTGGGCGCCGTCGTCGTCGAAGGAGCGGTACCGGTCGGCGCCCCCCGCGTCGAGGAGGAAGGCGAAGTTCGTGCCGTACTGACTCGCCGGGGTGTACTCCACCAGGAAGCTGCTCAGCAGGGTATCGGCCGGTCCGTGGTAGGATGAGGCGGCGCTGCCGCCTCCGGCGCCGCCGGGGAGGGTGTAGACGTCGTCGCCGCCGCCGAGGTCGGCCAGGATCGCCGTGGAGCGGATCATGGCCCGGGCGCCGGAGATGATGCGCCCCGTGTAGGTGTCGTCGCCTCCCTTGTCGACCAGGAGGGAGACGCAGAAGTCCCAGGCGAAGGAGAGCCCCGCTCCGGCGGCGGCGTTCATGCCCAGTCCCGGGGGTACCAGATCGTCGGCGATGGGCGGGTCCCAGACCGTGTAGGTGTCGTCGCCGTCGCCGTCGTCGAAGACGGCGCCCAGGCAGAAGTGGGCGCCGGAGGCCAGGGAGTAGTAGACCGACCGGTAGCGGTCGTTGCCGCCCCCGTCGTAGAGGATGCCGGCGCCGAACCAGTAGCCGGCGCCCAGGGCCCAGTTGCCGGCTTCGTAGGCGTCGTCCCCCTCCAGGTCGAGGAGGGCCCCGAGGCCGCCGGCCCAGGCGTGGCCGTCGGAGAGGTCGCCGCGGCGGCCGTTGGCGGCGCCCTGGGCGTTGGAGTAGGTCACCCGCTTGCGCGTGTGTCCGGAGCCGCGGCCGGTGACGTGGGCGTCGATCTCGGCGGTGTAGCGGTCGTCGCCGGAGCGGTCGGCCAGGACGCCGACGCCGCCGCCGATGCCGCCGAAGCCCTGGCCGTCGCCCCAGAGGTCGTAGACGTCGTGGCCGGCGCCGTCGACGAGCAGGCCGATGCCGAAGTAGGCGGCGCCCTGGCCGCTGAAGCGGAGGCGCCGGGTGTCGTCGCCCTCGTCGTCCCACAGCAGGCCCAGCCCGAAGAAGCCCAGGCCCTGGGCGATGGTCTCGGCCTCGTAGCGGTCGTTCCCCGCCACGTCGAGGAGCACGCCCACGCCGAGCAGGCCCGCCCCCTGGGTGGGGCGGCCCTCGGGTGGCGCCAGGTAGTGGTCGTGGCCCGCGAGGTCGAGAGCGACGCTGACGGGCCGCTCGAAGGCGGCCCCCACGGAACCGTCGTAGACGTCGTCGCCCCCCAGGTCGACGAGGGCGAGGCAGTCGCCGCAGTCCCCGTGCCGGTCGTTGCCGGCGCCGGCCACGACGATGCGTCCGAGGGGCGTGGGCAGGTCGACGGGGGCGAAGGCCCGGTCCGGCTCCGGAAGGCGGTCCCCGGCCTCGGCCAGGTCCCGGGAGGCCCGCTCCACGGCCGAGACGGCGAGCTGGGCGGCGTGGTAGAGGGAGACGGCGTCGAGGTCCCGGGCGACGCGGTCGAGCTCGGGCGCGTAGTCCTTCTCGTGCAGCGGGCGGCGCCCCAGGGCGGCGGCGCGGTCGGAGGGGTCGACCCCGTGAAAGGCCGTGCCGTGCCATCGGCAGGCCTGCTCGAGTCCCGCCAGCAGCGCCGTCAGCGGCGCGTGCAGGCCTGCCGGAACCCGGGCCGCCGCCTCCCGCAGATCGCCGGCGGCGAAGGGCGAGCCCGCCGAGAGGTGGAGCTGCTCCAGGGCAGCGGACAGGCTCGGCCCGGCCTCGGCCGGCCCGCCCCCGTAGGCCTTCGAGAAGGTGGCGAAGTCGATGGCGTAGTCGTAGCCCCGGGGACCCACGACCTTCTTCTCCACCCCGAGGAAGTGGACCACCTTGAACATGGCGTTGGGCCGCTGCTGGCGGTACCCGGGGTCGAGGTGCTCCTCCACGGCGCCGGCCATGACCCGGACGAAGCCGTAGGTCTCCAGCGGCTCGGCGAGCAGCTCCGGGAGGAAGGGCAGGATGTGGGGGATCCGGTCGATGCGCGGGAAGCGCGACCAGTAGGACTTCGGCCGCACGCCGAGGTCGGAGCGCTCGAAGCCGACCATGTCGAGGGCCTCGGTCAGCCGGTCGACGCCGAGGGCCGGCTCGAAGGAGGGCTCCCGGGCGCCGGCGGTCCCGACGAGGGCGGCGGCCAGGGCGGCGGCCAGCAGGGGACGTCCGGTGCGGTTCATTTCCGCTCTCCAGTGGGGGCGAAGACGGTGAACTCGGGGATCGTGCCGCCCTCGACGTCCATGCCCACCCCGAAGGAGTCGAAACCGTATTCGTCGGAGCCGGGCGCCGGCTGCAGCCAGGTGGACCCGTCCTTCCAGACCGCCGACGGCGGGTGCTCCCCCGTGTCGGAGTAGTTCAGGTAGCGGTCCTGGCCCCCGGTGTCGAGGAGGAAGCCGAAGTTGGTGCCGTGATGGCTGTAGGGGCCGTAGCCGATCTCGTGGGGATGGCGGTCCCTGGCGTAGCTGTCGCGGAAGGCGCCGTGGCCGCCGCCGGCGCCCTCGGGCAGCACGTAGGTGTCGTTGCCGCTGCCGAGATCGGCGAGGATGGCGGTGGAGCGGATCATCGCCTGCCCCCCCGAGATGATGCGCGCCTCGTACCAGTCGTCGCCGCCCTTGTCGACGAGGAGGCCCATGGTGTAGTCCCAGCCGAAGGCGAGGCCGGCCCCCGCCGAGGCGTTCATGGTCTCGCTCCGGGGCTCGAGGGGCGGGTCGACCAGGCGGTAGCGGTCGTCGCCGTCCCCCTCGTCGAAGATCGCCCCGATGCAGAAGTGGGCCCCCGAAGCCATCGAGTAGTAGACCGCCTCGTAGAGGTCGCTGCCGCCGCCGTCGTAGACCAGACCCGTGCCGAACCAGTAGCCCGAGCCGAGGGCCCAGTTGCCCGCGCGCCGGACGTCGTCCCCGGACAGGTCGACGAGCGCCCCCAGGCCTCCCGCCCAGGAGTAACCCTCCTCGAGATCGGCGCGCCTCCCGATGGCGGCGCCCTGGGCGTGGGAGCTGGTGACGCGGTCGGCCGTGTGGTAGGACCCCCGCCCGGTGATCCGGGCGTCGACCTCGGCGGTGTAGGTGTCGTCGCCGCCGGCGTCGCCGAGGACGCCGATGCCGCCGCCGGGGCCGCCGAAGCCCTGGCCGTCCCCCCACAGGTAGTAGGTGTCATCGCCGCCGCCGTCGACGAGCAGGCCGAGACCGAAGTAGCCGGCTCCCTGGGCCGAGAACCGGGCGCGGTAGACGTCGGCCCCGTCCCCCTCGTCCCAGAGGATGCCGGCGCCGAAGAAACCGCTGCCCTGGGCCATGCCCTCGGCCTCGTAGCGGTCGTGGCCGCCGCCGTCCCAGAGCAGGCCGACGCCGAAGACCCCGGCCCCCTGCACGGGCTCTCCGGGGCCCCCGCCCCGGTAGGTGTCGTTTCCTGCGAGGTCGAGGATCACGGCGATCCGCTGGTCCGGCCCGGCGCCGGCGCCGGCGCCGTAGGTGTCTCCGCCTCCCAGGTCGATCACGGCGAGGCAGTCCCCGCAACCGTGCTCGTGTGCCCCGGTGCCGGCGATCAGCACCCGGCCCAGGGGGGTCGGCCAGAGGATGCTGGCGTCCACGGGACCGGCGCTGTCCACGGCCGCCGAGAGCTGCCGGTGCGCCGACTCGGCCGCCTGCAGGACCTGCTGTGCGGTGTTGGTCAGCAGCACCAGGTCGGCCTCCGCCGAGGCCCGGCGCAGGGCCGGGGCGTACTCGATCTGGTGGGCGGCCTGCTCGACGGCGATCCAGGCCTGGTCGGCCGCCGGGACCGCCTCGAAGGCCTCCTCCGCCCAGCGGTGGGCCCCGGCCAGGCGCCAGAGGAACCGGGCCAGGGGGCGGTGCAGCGGCTGCGGCAGGACGGCCGCCTCGGAGCGCACCCGGGCCAGCAGGTCGGCGCCGGCCGTCCCCCCACCGGCCCGGTGGAGCTCCTCCATGGCGGCCTCCAGTGGATCGGCCAGGTCCGGGGGAAGGTCGACGGTCCCGGCGCGGTAGCCGCGGTGCCCCGCGGACAGGTGGGTGAAGCCGAGGAAGTAGGCGGTCTTGAAAGCGCCGTCCTCGTTGCCGGCCCGGTAGGAGGGCGACAGGTAGCGTTCCATGGCTCCCGCCATCACCCGGCTCGTCTCGTAGGTGCGCAGGGGCTCGGCGAAGAGATCGGGGAAGAAGAAGGGGACCCGCCGGGTCCCGGCGAAGTGGCCGAAACGCGACCACCAGGTCTTCGGGCGGCAGCCGAGGTCCGAGCGCTCGAAGGAGACGGCGGACAGGGCCTCGGCGAGGCGGTCGGGGGGATCGGCGGGGAGGGGTGGCACCAAGGCCAGGATCACGGCCGCCGCCATGCAGGTCGGTTTCATGGAATGCCCGCGGAAGGTTGGTCCCGGGGACGCCCCCGGGGTTCGTGGCGCGCTGGGGCCACTGCGCCGCCTCAGCTCCGGGCTAGCGGATGCCGAAGGTCTCGACGCCGAGTCCGCGGAGCCTGTCGAGCAACCGGATCACGTCCTGGTAGGGGACCTCGCCCGAGCCGCTGAACATCACCTTGCGCTCGGTCAGCACCCCCTTCGGGAACAGCTCCTCCATCTTGACGGCGAGGGCCTCGAAGGCCACCTCCTCATCGTCGACCAGGATCCTGCCGTCCGCGGTGAGGACGACGACCGGGTCGGGCTTCAACTGCCCCGAGGAGACCGCCCCGGCCTGGGGGAGGTTGGCCTGCAGGGTCTCGATGAGAATCGGCGTGATGACGAGGAAGCCGAGGAGCAGACAGAGGGAAACATCGCCCATGGGGGTGATGTTGATGTTGGACTCGAGGCGGCTGAGGGCCCTGCGCCGGCGGGCCATCTACCGTTCTCTCCTGGCCAGCAGGTCGACAGCGGGCGCGCCGATTCCCTGGCACACCTCCATCAGCTCGAGGATCTCGTTGTACGGCAGATTTCGGGCGCCCTTGATGATGATCGGGCTGCCCTCCTGGCCCTGGTAGGCGAGGGCCAGTTCATCCTTCAGGCGGGTCTTGTCCACCTCGGTCAGGTTGACGAACAGACTCCCATCCTCCTTGACCGACAACACGACCAACTGCTCGGCGGCCTCCTCCATCCGGTCGGCGTGGTCGGCCCGGGGTGTGTCGACCTCGACCCCCTCGCGGATGATGGGCATGACGATCATGAAGATGATCAACAACACCAGGGCCACGTTCACCACGGGGGTGATGTCGGGCATGGGACTCGTCCGCTCCCGCTGCCCGGCGGCCGTTCGCAACTGACGCTTCCTGCGTGGCATCCCAGGTTGGACCGGTGAGCCGTGCCGGCTAGGCGGCGCTGGCTCGCAAGGCGTGACGGACCGCGCGATTCACCACCCGCGTCGCGGCATTGTCCAGCTCCACGGCTATCACGTCGATCCGGTTCATGAAGAAGTTGTAGGCCCACAAGGCCGGAATGGCGACGAAGAGGCCGATCACCGTGGTCACCAGGGCCTCGGAGATCCCGCCGGAAACCGTTGCCAGTCCTCCCGAGCCGGTCTCGGCGATGCCGCGGAAGGCGGCGATGAGACCGGTGACCGTGCCGAAGAGGCCGAGGAAGGGCGCCACGCCCGAGATGGTGGCCATGCCGCTGAGCCGCACGCGCAGGTTGATGACCGCCACGTCGAGTTCGCGGCTGACGGCCTCGTCCACGCCTTCGACGACTACGGCTCCGGGCTGGTCGTCGGCGCGCAGGGACCCGTACTCGTCAAGGCCGGCCGCAACCACCGATCCGAGGGAGCACCGGCCCTCCGCAACCGCCTCTCGGGCGGCGTCGAGGATGTGGCTGGCATCGCTCTCGCCTTCGATCCCCTCGACGAAGGCACCCGAGCGCTGGCGGTCCGTGCGCAGGGCCAGGAAACGGTCCACCATGACTGCGTAGGAGTAGATGGACAGGGCGAACAGGACCAGGACAACCACCTTGCCGGTGATCGCCATCGATCCCCAGAGTTGGGTGAGCAACTCCATCGGGTCCTCCTTTACGAGTCGGTCGGCCGGGTTGCGGAGCGGGAGATGGATGCTCCACGGACACGACTCCAAAGCCGTGCCACATTGTACGGATATGCCCTGGGGTTCACAACCAGTATGGGCCCCCCTTCGAGGCGTGGGACCTCTCCTCCCCTTCCTGCGCAGCGGACTCGACCATGCCCCTCTTGAGTCGTGACTACATTCTCGACATGACGGGACCCTCCCACGTGTCCGTGTGGGCCTGCTCGCGCGACATCGTCGCAGCCCTGGGCCAGGCCGGCGGCAGCCCGCGGTACACCGGGTTTCCCGGAGCGGCGCACGTGGGCGGGTCCCGGGTCTCCCCCTGGAGGCGCCCGGAGGCCGCCGAGCCATGACCGGCCGCCTGCGCGTGGCGGCGGTCTGCACCGTCTACTACGCCGCCTCCCACGCCGACGCCATCGTCACCAAGTTCCTCAAGGGCATGTCCACCGACGAGGGCTTCTGCCCTCCCGAGGTCGACGTCGTCTCTCTCTACCTGGACCAGGTCCCGGAGAACGACATCGGCCTCGCCCTCGCCCGCGACCACGGCGTCCCGGTGTACCCGAGCATCCGCCAGGCCCTGACCCGGGGCGGGGCCCGCCTCGACGTCGATGCGGTGCTCCTCATCGGCGAGCACGGCGACTACCCGTGGGACGAGCGCGAGAGGATCCTCTACCCCCGGCGCCCCTTCTTCGAGCAGATCGCCGGCGAGATCGGCCGCGGCGGCCGCCCGGTGCCGGTCTTCAACGACAAGCACCTCGCCTGGGACTTCACCGACGCCCTGTGGATGTGGAACCGGGCGCGGGAGCTGGAGATCCCCCTCATGGCCGGCTCCTGCCTGCCCCTGGCGTGGCGCAACCCCTGGCTCGAGCACGGGATCGGGACGCCGATCGAGGAAGCCCTGGCCGTCGGCTACGGCAAGGTGGAGGCGTACGGCTTCCACACCCTCGAGGTCCTGCAGTGCATGGTCGAGCGGCGGCCCGGAGGCGAGAGCGGCGTGCGCTCGGTTCAGTGCCTGGAGGGCGGCGAGGTGTGGAAGGCCGCCGACCGCGGACTGTGGTCCCGGGAGCTGGGCGAGGCGGCCTGCGCCTCGATCGAGAACAAGCCGCCAGGCCCCATGGAGGAGCACGCGAAGACGCCGCGCCTGTTCCTGATGGAGCACGTGGACGGGCTGCGGACGGCGGCCCTGATGCTGCAGGGATACGTCTCCGACTGGGCCTACGCCGCGCGGGTCGGCGGCCGCGTGCAGGCGAGCGAGTTCTACCTGCAGCCCGATGGTCCGGGGGCCAACTTCGGCTACCTGTGCCGCAACATCGAGCGGTTCTTTCGGGAGGGGGCGGCGCCCACCCCGCCCGAGCGCACCCTGCTGACCACGGGGGTCATCGCCGCGGTGATGAACTCCCGGCACGAGGGCCACCGGGTCGTGGAGACGCCGCACCTGGAGATGGCCTACGAGCCCCGCGGCGACGGGCGGGTCATCCGCCCCCGCGGTCCCAGGCCGAGCGGCGCCTGCCTCGACCGGCAGGCCCCCGACCTGCTGCTGCCGTGGCGGTGATCGGAGCGAGGTCGTCGAGTGACAAGGAGAGACCATGACTGAATCCGCCCCCGGCAACCGGCCGGAACGACTGCAGTGGTTCAACGGCCTCGGCTTCGGGATGTTCATCCACTGGAGCATCGACAGCCAGCTCGGCTCGGTCATCGGTCACTCCATGGCCCGCGCCTCCGAGGACTACCTCGAGAAGTTCACGCGGATCCTGCCCTCCACCTTCAACCCCAGGAGGTTCGACCCCGACGAGTGGGCGGTCCTGGCCCGTCTGGCGGGGATGCGCTACGTCGTCTTCACCACCAAGCACCACTCCGGCTTCTGCATGTTCCCCACCCGGTCGACCGAGTTCAACGTGGCCAACACCGCCTTCGGGAGGGACGTGACGGGCGAGATCATCGAGGCCTTCCGCCGCCAGGGGATCGCCATCGGCCTCTACCACTCGCCCGACGACTTCCACTTCCTCCACGGCAAGGGCATGCCGGTGCAGCGGGGGATCCGGCCCGAGGCCTGCGAAGGGCTGCTGGACCACAACAAGACCCAGGTGCGGGAGCTGCTCACCAACTACGGCGACATCGACATCCTGTTCTTCGACGGTCCCTCCGACGGCCTGCGGGAGCTGTGCTGGGAGCTGCGCCCGGAGATCGTCGTCACCCGGGGAGCGATGCGCACGCCGGAGCAGTGGATCCCGGGGGTGCGGTCGGCGGAGCCGTGGGAGGCGTGCGTCACCATGGGCACGGGGTGGCAGTACAAGCCGACGAACGAGAGCTACAAGTCGGGGACGCAACTGATCGAGCTGCTCATCGAGACCCGGGCCAAGGGCGGCAACCTGGTGCTCAACGTCGGCCCCAGGCCGAACGGCGAGCTGCCGATCGAGCAGGAGGCGCTGCTGCGCGAGATCGCCCTGTGGACCTTCGTCAACGGCGAGGCGATCTACGACGTCGAGCCCTGGAGGGTGTCCGGCGAAGGCGGGGTCTGGTTCGCCGCCCGCAAGGACGGGGGCGCGGTCTACGCCTTCCTCACGGGGGAGGGGGAGTGGCCGCTCTACGAACGCCGGGAGTGGACCCTGTCGTCGGTGCGCGCCGGGCCGGCGACGAAGGTGCACGTCCTCGGCCAGGCCGACGGCCTGAGCGACGAGCAGGGGCCGGCCGTCGAATGGAGCCAGGAGGAGGACGGGCTGCGCATCCGGGCCGGGCGCATGCAGAGGCTCTACAACAACCGGCGCTGGCCGAACCCCGTGGTCCTCCGGATCACCGACGCTCGGGTGGGGCTGGTGCCGCCGTCGGTGGTGACGGGCGAGGCCGTCCGGGACGAGGCCTCCGGCGGCTGGCGGTTCCACGCTTCCCTGGCCGACCTCGGCGCGGGGGACGCGGTGGAGGCGGGCTTCCAGTACCGGCCGAGGAGGCTGCTCACCGATGCCCTCGAGGAGTGGGTGGACACTTCCTTCGAGACCCGGCGGTCGACGGGGGAGTACTCGGCGCAGGTCGACAGGCCGGGGGAGGGGACGGCTTGGGAGTTCCGGGCCGTGGTCCGCCATCCGGCGATCACCGTCAACGGCGACAGCGTCACCTTCCGCTGAGCGGGCCGGTCAGGGCCGCCTCACCCCCCGGGCGACCACAGGAGCCAGCGGTCGCCCAGGCCGTGGCGCTGGGCCCGGTCCCAGGTGCCGCTCATGCGGAAGGTGAAGGTGTTCTCCTCTCCCGGACGGAGCCAGCGGGAGACGTCGATGTCGGTGCCGTAGCGGTGCCGCCCGTCGGTGGGGGAGTGGACGAGCTGGCCGTTGGCCCAGACCCACATCCTGGCGGCGTAGACGAGCGGCACGTAGAGCCGCGCCGGCCCGCCCGGCTTTGCCTGCGGGACCGGCATCGAGAACCGGTACCATCCCGGCCCGGGGTAGGCGTAGCCCTCGTCGCGATAGCCGCCCTGGGTCCAGTCGGTGGTCACTGGGATCTCGTCCCACTCCAGGTCCGCCGCCACCTCGTCGAGGTGCCACTGCTCGAAGAGGCCCTCGTCGTGGCGGTCGGTGCGGAACCCCGCGGTGGCGGGTCCCAGAGCCAGGCGGCGGCCGAGGCCGCCGCCGTCGCGCTCCACCAGGGCCTCGATGTAGCGCCGCCAGGTGCTCAGGCCCCTGTCGGAGTCGACCACCCACTGCGGCTCGGGGGGCAGCAGGCCGGGCTGGATCGCCTCGGCCGCCTCGACGGGGAGGCTCAGCCGCTCCAGCTGGGCCAGGGCCTCGCGGTAGCGCCCCTCGTGGAGGCGGGTCACCATGGCGTTGTGGGTCGTCATGTACTCGTGCAGGGAGCGGTAGGCGGCGATACGCCGGCGCAACCGGGGCGTGTCGGCGAGGCTCTCGGCCTGGTCGAGAAGCGCCCCCAGGGCCAGGGTCCGCTCCGGGGGGTAGATGCGCGTCCAGTCTCCCAGCTTCGAGGTCCAGGTCACGTGCTCGGGCGAGGCGGCCAGCAGGCCCTCGATCTGGTCGAAGAAGGCCCGCATGGGCGCTTCGGCGGGCCCGAAGAAGCGGTTGTGGAAGTCGTCCACGAGGGCGTCCACGTCGGCCTCCACGTCCCACATCAGCCTGGTCCGCACGTAGTAGTTGAGGCCGGTGCGCAGGAAGGTGTTGTGCCCCTCCGTGGTGAAGCCGACGACGTTGTGCTCGTGGTAGAAGGGCAGGTTGGCGCGGATCGAGTGGACGTTCCAGAAGGGCATGCGGTTCAGGGTGGCGTGGGGGTCGTAGTCGTAGATCACCATCCTGGGGGAAATGCGGGCCCAGGCCTTGATCGTGCGCTCGTGGCGCCTCGAGAAGATGTCGCCGCCGCCGGGGATGGGGCGCAGGGCGCTGACGCCGAGGCGGGCGAGCTGGACGACGATGTTGCGGTTCCAGGGCCGGTCCAGGCCTTCGGGGGGACGCACCCGGTTGTCGTAGGCGAGGATGACGATGTAGCGGTCCGGGTACTCGGCGTTGACGCCGTGGGCGACGTTGTTGACGAAGTTGAAGTAGGCGTCGGAGATCGACTCCTGAAGGCCGCTGTCGATGGTGAAGGCGTGGTCGCCGGCGACGCAGACGTCGCAGTGGCACCGCGGCGACCAGTCGGGGGCCGAGAACCCGTAGCTGTTGGCCTCGGGATGGTCGCGGAAGTACTCCTTGACCGTCCGCACCGCGATCTCCTCGGTCAGGGGATTGGTGACGCAGAGCATGGTCAGGTGCAGCTCGCCCTCGGGACCCCTGGAGCGGCGCTGGCCGTCCGGGCCCATGGCGTAGATCTCGGGATGCACGTCCTCCCAGATCTCCGGCGGTGCCAGTCGCCCGATGGAGCCGTCGCTGGCGAAGGCGAAGGGCCGGACGAGGGTGCCCTTGTTGCGGACCAGCCACTCGTTGTGGTCTCCCGAGTCGTCGGCCCAGCCCGACATCCAGATGTTGCGCACCACGAAGGAGGGCCGCTGCTCGACGTCGAGATCGGGGAGGGTGATCGTCTTCCGCCGCGGGAGGACCTGGCCGAACTCGCCCGGGAAGTACCACCGGCATCCGAGCCGTTCCAGCAGCTCGTACACGGCGTACTCGGTGCCGCGGTAGAAGGCGTCCTCGTTGCCGGCCAGCACCAGGTCCCGGTCGCCAGCCGTGCGCAGGACGAACCCCTCGCGGGAGGCGTCGCGGTCGTGGCCGGAGGGCGGCTCGACGCCGAGGCGGCGCACCGCCTCGGAGCGGCCCACGTGCAGACGGGCGTGGTCCTCGAGCTCCTCCGGCACCGCCGCCGCGCCGGCTTGCACGGGCAGCTCGGCGCCGGAGATCCGCTCGATGAAGTGCTGCAGCTCCGCCGCGGCCCGGGCCGCCGAGGGGCCGGGCTCGGCGGCGGTGACGATCACCGCCCGCGGCTGTCCGTCCTGGACGATGACCATGGCCTCCGCCTCCTGAGAGAGGGTCCAGATGACGAGGGCCAGGGCCCCGAGGATCACCATCGGTACCTGCCTTTCCGGCGCCCGGCGCTGGCCGCGGCGAGATGCCGGCGCTAAAGATCAGCCCCTATCTTTGGCGAGACAATGAGAACGCTCCGGCTTTTCTCCACCTTGGCCCTCCTCCTGGCCGTACCGGCCCATGGCTACGTCGGTCCGGGCGCCGGCATCGCCATCGCCGGCGGCTTCTGGACCCTGCTCGTCCTCCTCCTCGCCGCGGCGGTCCTGCTGTTCCTGCCCTTCCGGATGCTGCTGACCCGGCTCCGCCGGAAGGGACGCCCCCCGTCGCGGTCCCGGCGCGTCGTCGTCATCGGCCTCGACGGGCTCGACCCCGGACTCTGCGCCCGCTGGATGGACGAGGGCCGCCTGCCCAACCTGCAGCGGCTGGCCGGCCAGGGGACCTTCCGCCCCCTCGGGACCACCCTGCCGGCGATCACGCCGGCGGCCTGGTCCTCCTTCGCCACCGGGACCGATCCCTCCGGCCACAACATCTACGACTTCATCACCCGCGACCCCCGGACCTACGGGCCCGTGCTCTCCTCGGCGAGGGTGATGCCGCCGCGCCGGAGCCTGAAGCTCGGACCCTGGCGCCTGCCCCTGTCGAAGCCGCGCATCCGCAACCTCAAGGGCAGCCGTCCCTTCTGGAAGCTGCTCGGCGAGAACGGCGTCTTCAGCTCCATCCTGCGCGTTCCCATCACCTTCCCGCCCGAGCCCTTCGCCGGGCACCTGCTCGCGGGCATGTGCGTCCCGGACCTGCGGGGGACCCAGGGCGAGTTCACCTGCCTCACCGAGACCCCGCGTGAGGGCGGGGACCCGGGGAGAGTCGCAGGCGGGCAGGCCCCGGGCCGCTGGATCGAGGTCAGCCTGCGCCCGGGGGAGAGCCGCCGCGTCGACATCCCGGGGCCGCCCGCTCCCTTCGGCGGCAACGGCGATCCACCCCTCCATGCTCCGATCGAACTGCAGCGCGACGCCGGGGCGGGCGGCCTGCGGCTCACCGTCGGCGGCCGCCGGCTCGACCTGCGCGAGGGCGTCCACTCCCCGTGGGTGGAGCTGACCTTCCGCGGCGGCCCCGGGGTCCGGGTGCGCGGCATCTGCCGGTTCCGGCTGGCCTCGGCCGAGCCGCTGAAGCTCTACCTCACGGCGATCCAGATCGATCCGGACCGGCCCTGCCTGCCCCTCTCCCACCCCGCCTCGTACGCCGCCTGGCTGGGCCGCCGCCTGGGGAAGTACGGCACCCTCGGTCTGGCCGAGGACACGGAGGCCCTCGAGGCCGGAGTCATCGACGAGGAGGCCTTCCTGGAGCAGGCGCGCTCCCTCCACGAGGAGCGCGAGAGGATGCTCTTCCAAGCCCTGGACCGCACCCGGGAGGGGCTGCTGGTCTGCGTCTTCGACGGGCCCGACCGCGTGCAGCACATGTTCTACCGCACCCTGGACCCCGGCCATCCGGCCAACGAGGGGCGCCGCGTGGCCGACTTCGAGGGTGTCCTGCCGGACATGTACGGGGAGATGGACGCCCTGGTGGGCCGCGTCATGGAGCGCGTCGACGACGGGGAGACCACCCTCCTGGTGATCTCCGACCACGGCTTCTGCCCCTTCCGGCGGGGGGTGAACCTCAACACCTGGCTCCGCGACAACGGCTACCTCGCCGTGGAGGAGGAGGAGGCCGCACCGGGGGGGGACGAGTGGTTCGCCGGCGTCGACTGGTCCCGGACCCGGGCCTTCGCCCTCGGCCTGGCCGGGATCTTCCTCAACCGCGCCGGGCGCGAGGCCCGCGGCGTCCTGACCGAGGCGGAGGCGGAGGACCTGAAGCGGGAGCTGATCGCCGGCCTGGAGGGTCTGGCCGACGACGACGGCCAGCCGGCGATCCGCAAAGTCTGGGACGCGGAGAGCCACTTCCGCGGCCCTTACAGGAAGGAGGCGCCGGACCTGCTCGTCGGCTACAACGCCGGATACCGGGCCTCCTGGACCGGTGCCAGGGGACGGGTCGGGGAGCGCGTCTTCGAGGACAACACCCGCCACTGGAGCGGCGACCACTGCGTCGATCCCGCCCAGGTGCCCGGGGTCCTGTTCTGCAACCGGCCCATCGACAGGCAGGACCCGCACCTGCTCGACGTGCCGATGTCGATCCTGCGCCTCTTCGGGGTCGAACCGCCCGCCTACATGCAGGGAGAGGATCTCTTCGATGGACGGCCGGACCCGGCGCCGTAGCCCGTCGTCCCGGGCCGCCGTTCGGTGAGCCGCCCGTTGCGCCGCCGGGGCCGGTGGTCCGGGGCCGGCGCCGCCCTGCTGGCAGCGGGTCTCCTGGCGGCCTCCGTTGGGTGCGCCCCCCGGAAGGACGCCCCGCCGCTGCTGGTGTTCGGGATCGACGGCATGGATCCGCAGATCCTGACGAGGCTGATGGCCGGCGGCCGCATGCCCCACTTCGAGGTCCTGGCCGCCTCCGGCGGCTTCGCTCCGCTGGCGACCACCATGCCTCCCCAGAGCCCGGTGGCCTGGTCGACCTTCATCACCGGCCTCGAGCCCGCCGGGCACGGGATCTTCGACTTCATCCACCGCGATCCTCTCACCCTGCAGCCCTACCTGTCCACCTCGAGGAAGGGTCGGGGAGGACGG
Organism: Candidatus Latescibacterota bacterium; assembly: GCA_964291625.2. GTDB lineage: Bacteria > Latescibacterota > UBA2968 > UBA8231 > UBA8231 > UBA8231. The sequence continues at coordinate 24,767 of OZ220090.1, forward strand.
ATGGAGCTGCTGCGCCGCGGCCGTCCCTTCTGGGATCTCCTCGTCGAGGGGGACATACCGGTGACGATCTTCAAGGTGCCGGCCAACTTCCCGCCGGAGGCGCCGCGCTCTGGCCCGTGGCCGCCGGCCGGGTGCTCCTGCTTCCGCGCCTTCGCCGGCATGGGGACGCCGGACATGCTCGGCACGTACGGCACCTTCACCTGGTACACCGACGGGCCCTACACGGCGCCCGCCCATACGGAGGAGGCCGGGCAGGTCCTGACCCCGGGAGGCGAGCTGGAGATCGCCGGGGGCCGCATCGTCGGCCTGGAGCTGCGGGACGGGCGGGCGGCGCCGGAGATCCACGGCCCGCGCTCGGAAGGGGGAGAGAAGCGGGGGCGCTTCGAGCTGTTCGTCGACCGCGGACCGGGGGGCGGGGCGGGCGCCGTGGAGATCGATCTCGGCGGCCGGCGCGTGGTCCTGCGCCCGGGCGAGTGGAGCCCGTGGCTGCGCGTCGACTACGGGCGCAAGCGTTTTAGCCTGGCCCGTCTGACCGGCATCGTGCGTTTCTACCTGAAGTCGGTCGAGCCGCACCTGGGGCTCTACATGACCCCGGTCAACCTCGACCCGGGCGACCCCGCGATGCCGGTCTCGGTGCCGGATGGGGAGGCGCCGCGGCTGGAGGCCGCCCTGGGGCCCTACTACACCCAGGGCATGCCCGCCGACACCAAGGCCCTGGAAGCGGAGGTCCTCGACTACGGCGAGTTCCTCGCCCAGGACGGGCTGGCACTGGACGAACGCCGCGAGCACCTGCGCCGCGAGCTGGACCGGCTCGATTCGGGGCTCCTGTTCTTCTACGTTCACAGCCTCGACCAGGTGAGCCACATGCTGTGGCGGGCGGCGGACCCCGCCCACCCCGGGTACCGGGACGAATTCGCGCCCCACGGCCGGGCCATCGACCGTCGCTACGAGGCCATGGACGAACTGCTGGGAGAGGCGATGGCCGTCTTCGGCGAGCGCGGCGAGATCGTCGTTCTGTCGGACCACGGATTCGCCCCGTACGAGCGCTCCTTCAACCTCAACACCTGGCTGATGGAGGAGGGTTACATGTCCCTGAACGACGATGACTCCATCGCCTGGGAGCGGACGCAGGCCTACGGCCTGGGCCTGAACGCCCTGTACCTGAATCTGCAGGGCCGGGAGGAGCGGGGGGTGGTGGAACCCCGGGAGCGGGGCTCGAAGCTGGAAGAGATCGGGGAGAGGCTGCTGGCCCTCAGGGATCCCGCGGACGGCCGTCCGGTGGTCGAGCGGGTCTACCCGGTCGACGGGGGAGCCGCGGAGGGCCCCGCCCCCGACCTGCTCATCGGCTACGGGCGGGGGTACCGCGCCTCCGGGGCCGCGGCCCTGGGCCGCGTCGAGGCGGAGGTCCTGAGCGACAACCTCTCCCCCTGGAGCGGCGACCACTGCATGGCCGCCCACACCGTGCCGGGCGTCCTGGTGAGCAGCCTGCCCTTGCGCCCCGGCGCCGAGCACCACCTGCGGGACCTTCCCGTGAGCATCCTCGCCTACTACGGGATCGGCCGGCCGAAGGGGATGACCGGCCGCTCGATCTGGCCGGAGTGAGAGCACCCGGGGGGCCATGCGACTCTTCAGGCACAAGGTGACCATCGACGACGAGCTGATGGAGCGCCTCCGCAGACACGTGGAGCGCGCCGGCTACGCCAGCGTGGAGGAGTTCGTCCGCCACTGCCTCGACAAGGAGATCTCGGCCGGCGAGGCCGCCGATGACGACATGCAGCGGAAGCGCCTGCGGGGCCTCGGCTACATCGAGTGAGGGCGGCGGTCCGTGCAGTCCCTGATCGCCGCCCTCAACGGTCTGGCCAATCGCCTCTTCGACGCCGGCCTCTCCCTGCCCGGGGTCCTGGGGCCGAGGGCCGAGATGGCCGCCGTGGCCCTCCTCCTGGGGGTGGTCACGGCGGCCGTCTTCCACCGCTTCGCGGACCGATCCGCCCTGAGAGAGTCCCGCCGGGAGCTGGGCGCCGGCCTCCTCGAGATCTGGCTCTACCGCCACGACCCCGCCCTCGTCCTGCGCGCCGAGGGCCGCCTCCTGGGGGCGAACCTGCGCTGTCTGCGGGGCCTGCTTCCGCCCCTGGTGCTCTCCGCGGCGCTGGCGGCTCCCCTGCTCGTCCAGTCCTGGCACCGCTTCGGCCCGGAGCCGGCGCCGCCGGGAGCGCAGGTCCTGCTGACGGCGGAGCTCGCCCCCGGGGGGGAGACCCGGCGTGGCCGGAGCTTGTGTGGGAGACCGGGAAGGGAGAGGTCACCGCCGTCGTGCGGCAGCCCTCCGTGGACCGGATCGTCTGGCGCCTGCGCCCCCGCGAATCCGGGGTCCATTCCCTGAGCCTGACCGGCGCCCCGGGATCGGAGACCTTCCCGCTGGCGGCGGGAGCGGCGCCGGGCAGCATCACCGCCTCCAGGGAATCGAGTCCGTGGCGGCTGCTGCTCCACCCACGGGGTCGGCCCCTGCCGGCGGGATCCGGGCTGCGCCGAATCTGGGTGGAGTACCCCCGCTCCGGGGCCGAGCGGCTGATCTGGCCGGCGGTCGTGTCCCTGCTCGCCGCCTTGGCCGCCTACCGGCTGCTGGATCGCCGCACCCGCAACCGACCCGGCCATCCGGCCGGCAACTGAAGGAGGTATCCTTCGTGGACACACCCGGCAGCCGAATGAAGTACGCCGAGGAGATGCTCAGACGCTTGTGCGAGGAGATCGGGCCGCACCCGTCGGGCACGCCCGAGTTCGAGGAGGTGGTGCGCATCGTCCACCAGGACCTGCGGACCTCCATCGCCGATGTGCGGCTCGACCGCTACCTGGACTTCTGGACCACCCTGCCCATCCCGGAGATCTGCCACAAGGGGAGGCGGCTGCAGGTGGGCGTCGCCGAGAACTGCTCGGGCACGACCGACGCCGGCTTCGACGGCGTCATCCGCGCCGCCTCCGGCGACCCCTCCCTCTACCCGATCGAAAACGTCGAGAGCGGCCGCCCCGAGGCCCATATCCAGGTCAGCCGCGACGTGGGCGTGGTGCCCGTCTACCTCTACGGCGACGACGTCCTCTGCCCTCCGAGGTTCGTCGCCGGCATCCGCGATGTCCCCTTCCTCGACCTGCTCGTGAAGGAGGAAGCGGTGGTGCAGGTGCGTCTCCGCGTCCTCTACGCCCCCGACCGCCCGACCCACAACGTGGTGGCCCGCATCCCCGGCCAGGGGGCCGGCGAGGTGATCGTCATGGCTCACGCCGACTCGGTGATCCGCTCGGAAGGGGCCAACGACAACATGGCCTCCGCCATCGTCGCCATGATGCTCGCCCACGCCTTCGCCGGCGAGCGACCGGAGAAGAGTCTCACCTTCCTGATCACGGGGAGCGAGGAGTACGGCCTGATCGGGGCCCGGCACTACGTGAAGCGGAGGATCGAGGAGGACACGCACCGGCAGATCGAGTGCGTGCTCAACTTCGACTCCCTCACCTACGGGCCCAACCTCTGGCCCTCGACCCACGACCCGGAGCTGATGGCGCTGGTTCGCCAGGTCCACGAAGACCTGGGCTCGCCGACGGTGCCCATCTACGACGAGTCCCCCTGCTGGCAGAACGACGCCGCCCCCTTCAAGGACCTGAACCCGGGGATCACGGGAATCGATTTCAACAGCCGCGGGTACGACACCCTGGCGGCCAACCACTCGCCGGCCGACGACGCCGCCAACGTGCCCATGGACTGCGTGGAGAGCGCCTTCGTGACCCTGAGGGAGGTGGTGGCCCGCATCGCGGGGGTCGGGGGGAGCTGACGCGCCGGGACCTGGGCCCGCCAGCCTGACCGCCCTTCGGCGGCCGAGGAGCCGCGATCAGGGCGCCCCGGGCGGCCCCTCCCCGTCATCCGGGTCGGCGGGCCCCGGGGGCGGAGCGTCCGGCGCCAGCAGCCGCGGCGCGAGGCCGGCGGCGAAGTCCAGCACGAAGCGCGCGTCGAGTTGTGCCTGCCTGGCCTGCTCCCGGGAGAACTCCGCTTCGAGGTAGAACGCCGGAGCCCGGTCTCGCGCCAGGTAGGACGAGACCTGCCGGATCCTGTCGATCGTCTCCGGGTCGACGCCCAGTCCCTTGGCCGCTGCGGCCGCGGCGAAGGCCCCGCCCACGTCATGGAGGCGCGGGTACTCCATGCACATCGCCTTCAGCAGCCCCTTCAGCGACAACTCCACGATCTCCTGGGCCCGCCGCACCGCCAGGTTCCAACGCTCCCGCTCCCGGCTCCGGTCCAGCTCCTCGGCCAGGAGCCGGGCCTCATCCAACAATCGCCGGGCGATGTCGTGGTTGGTCACAGCTCGACCACCTCGCCCGGCGCCCAGTCCGGCTTGAGGTCCCAGTGCCAGGAGCCGTCGGCGTGGGTCACCTTGCGGGTACCCAGCTCGTCCATGCGCTGGCGCAGACGTTCCATGCGGTCCCGCAGGGGGCCGGAGTCGTAGAGCACGATGCCGTGGTCCAGGATGTCGAGGAGGATCAGCGGACGCGCCTCCAGGTCCCGCGCGGTCATGAAGACCGGGTAGGGGTCGGGACGCAGGCCCCGGCCGCGCAAGCGGGTCGCGACCGGACCGGCCTCGAGTTCGTGGAGGAGGCGCACGAAGCGCGGCATCGTGTCGGTGACGACCCGGGCGACGACGACCAGCAGGTCGATGTCGCTGTCCGGACGGGCCTCGGCGCGGGCCACCGAGCCGAAGAGAGCGCAGCCGAGCACCCGCTCCCTGGAGTGGTGGTCCCGCAGGCGCCCGAGCAGAAGCTGGAGGTACTCGCGGTAGTCGTCGTAGCCGATGTGGGACCGGTTGCTCATCGCGTCGGTGGAGGAATGGCGTCGCCATCGACGAGGTGGCAGCGCGCCAGACCGCCGCCGGAAACGTAGGACATGGGCGGCTCCTCCTCCACGCACCGCGGCTCCACCAGCGGACAGCGGCCGCAGAACTTGCAGCCCTCGGGCGAGTCGGCCGGGTTCGGCGTGTCGCCCTCGAGGATCTCGCGCTCGACCCGGGCCCGGGGGTCGGCGGCGGGGATCGCCGACAGCAGGGAGCGCGTGTAGGGGTGGCGGGGCTCGGCGAAGAGGCGTCGGCTCTCGGCTAGCTCCATGATCTGACCCAGGTACATCACCGCGATGCGGTCGCAGATGCGCTCGAGCACGCTGAGGTCGTGGGCGACGATGATGTAGGTGAGGCCCTCCGCCTGCTGCAGGTCGAGGAGCAGGTTGAGGATCTGGGCCCGCACCGAGACGTCGAGGGCCGACACGGGCTCGTCCAGCATGAGCAGGCGCGGCTTGAGGGCCAGGGCCCGGGCGATGCCGATGCGCTGGCGCTGGCCGCCGCTGAAGGCGTGGGGGTAGCGGTTCATGTGGCCCGCGTTCAGCCCCACGCGCTCCAGCAGCCCCGCCACCCGGTCGGTGAGCTCGCCGCCGCCGCCGAGTCCGCGGATGATCAGGGGCTCGGCGACGATGTCGCGCACCGTCATGCGCGGGTCGAGGGCGGAGTAGGGGTTCTGGAAGACGTACTGCATCCGGGCCCGCAGCACCTTCAGTCCCTCCGCGTCGAGGCTCCGGACGTCCATCCAGCCCTCCGGCCCCCGGTACTCCACCGTTCCCGCCGTCGGCTCGATGGCCCGGATGACGCTGCGGATCGTCGTCGTCTTGCCGCAGCCGCTCTCGCCGGCCAGGCCGAGGATCTCGCCTTGGTGGACGTCGAGGTCGACGCCGTCCACGGCCTTGACCACGCCCACCGGCCGGCGGATCAGCCCCTTGAGGACGGGGAAGTGGGTCTTGAGCCCCCGGACCTTCAGGACCACGTCAGGAGCGGGCATGGGCTGCCGCCTCCGTGCGGTAGCAGCGGGCGCTGTGCCCGTCGCCGACCGCCGCCGGGGGAACGGGCCGCGGGCGGTCGCAGAGGCCGGCCTCGAAGAGGTCGCACCGCGGGCCGAAGGCGCATCCCGGCGGCACCTCCCGCGGGTCGGGCACGGTCCCCCGGATCGCCGGGAAGCGCTCCTTGTGGCGCTGCCCCGGCTGGGGGATGCTCCTCAGCAAGCCCTGGGTGTAGGGGTGGGCGGGCGTCTCGAAGATGCGCTCCACCGGACCCTCCTCGACGATGCGGCCCATGTACATCACGTTCACCCGCGAGCAGAAGCCGGCCACGACGCCGAGGTCGTGGGTGATGAGCAGCACCGCCAGGTCGAGGGAAGCCCGCAGCTGCCCCAGCAACTCCATGATCTGGGCCTGGATGGTCACGTCCAGGGCCGTGGTCGGCTCGTCGGCGATGAGCAGGGCCGGCCGGCAGGCGAGGGCCATGGCGATCATCACCCGCTGCAGCTGGCCGCCCGAGAGGTTGTGCGGGTAGAGGCGGGCCACCCGGGCCGGCTCCGGGATCCCCACCTGCTCCAGCAGCTCCTCGGCCTCGGCGTGGGCCCGGGCCCGGCTCCTGTCCTGGTGCAGCCAGATCACCTCGGCCACCTGGTGGCCGACGCTGAAGACCGGCGACAGGGAGCTCATCGGCTCCTGGAAGACCATGGCCACGTCGTTGCCGCGGATCTCCTGGAGGCGCCGGCTCCCCGGGTCTAGGCGGGCCAGGTCCGTGGGCGGCGCCCCCCGCGGCTGGTAGAGGCGGATCGAGCCCGCCAGCCGGGCCGGGGGCTCGCGCAGCAGCCGCAGGACGCTCATGGCGGTGACGCTCTTGCCCGAGCCGCTCTCTCCCACCAGACCCACGGCCTCGCCGCGGTGGACCACGAGGTCGACCCCCTGGATGACGTCGACGCCGCCGTCGAGGGTGTCGAAGGAGAGGTTCAGGTCCTCGATCTCGAGGACCGCCTCGCGTGCGTCGGGGGGCGCGGTCATCGTCAGTCGGTGTACGGGTCGGCGGCGTCGCGGAAGGCGTCGCCGAGGAAGTTGAAGCAGAGGACGACGACGACGATGAAGAGCGCCGGCGTCAGCAGCCAGGGGTGGAAGTAGAGGGTGGTGAGGTTGCGGCCGTCCTGCAGCAGGACGCCCCAGCTCGTCATCGGGGGGCGGATCCCCAGGTTGAGGAAGGAGAGGGCGCTCTCGGCGAGGATCATGGTGGGCACGGCGATGGTGGCGACGACGATGATCTCGCCCATGACGCCCGGGATCAGGTGGCGGAAGATGATGCGCTTGTGGCTCGCCCCCATGAGCACCGCGGCGGCGACGAACTCCTCGCTGCGCAGGGAGAGGACCTTGCCGCGGACGATGCGGGCCAGCGAGGTCCAGCCCAGCAGGGAGAGGATGAGGGTGATCATGAAGTAGCTGGTCACCTGGTCGATGTCCGGCGGGATCGCCGCCGACAGGGCCATCCACAGGGGGATCTGCGGGAAGGCGCGCAGCATCTCCACCGTGCGCTGCAGCAGCTCGTCGATCCAGCCTCCGAAGTAGCCGGAGGTGACCCCGAGGACGGCGCCGAGGAGGACGCTGATGGTGACGCCCACGAGGCCGATGGTCAGGGAGATCCGCGCCCCGTAGAGGATGCGCGAGAAGAGGTCGCGGCCCTGGCGGTCGGTGCCGAAGAGGAACAGCCCCTCCCCGGGCGGGGCGTCGACGCCGAAGAGGTGGAGGTCGGTCCGCAGGCCCAGGAAGGAGTGCTCGTCGCCGCGGGCGAAGAGCCGGAAGGGGTGGATGCGCTCCGGGTCGGGCGCGTAGAGGGTGCGGCCGCTGCGCTCGTCGACGCTCGTCTTCAGGCCGTAGGCGAAGGGCGGCCAGTGGAAGCCCTCCGCGGTGAACAGGTGCAGGCCCTGGGGCGGCACGTAGGCGCGGCGGGCGAAGCGGTGGTCGGGCCCGTAGGGGGCCAGGAACCCGGAGAGCAGGGTCACCAGGTAGAGGAGGCCGAGGACGACGCCGGAGGCCAGGGCCACCCGGTTCCGGCGGAAGCCGATCCAGGCCAGCTTCCACTGGCCCGCCGTGGAGAGGCTGTCCCGGGGCTCACTCAAGGCGGATCCTCGGGTCGACGAGGGCCAGGAGGATGTCGGCCACGAGGTTGCCCAGCAGGAGGAGCACCGCCAGCAGCATGAGGAAGGTGCCGGCCAGGTACATGTCCTGCGTCTCCAGGGCGCGGTAGAACAGGGGGCCCGTGGTCGGCAGGCCCAGGACGATGGAGACGATGATCGAGCCCGAGACGAGCTGCGGGATCTGCAGACCCATGATGCTGATCATCGGGTTGATCGCCACGCGCACGGCGTACTTGTAGATCACCCAGCGCTCGGCCAGCCCCTTGGCGCGGGCCGTGGTGATGTAGGGGCGGCCGAGGACGTCGAGCATGCTCGTGCGCATGAGGCGGGTCATCGTCGCCGTGCCCGCGGCGCCGATGACGACGACCGGGATCCACAGGTGGCGCAGCAGGTCCCACACCCGGTCCAGGCTCCAGGGGGCGTACTTGTACTCCGGCGAGAACAGGCCTCCGGCGCTGCCCCCGAACCAGAACACGGAGGCGTACATCGCCACCAGGGCGATGACGAAGTTGGGGACGCAGAGGCCGATGAAGGCGACGAAGGTCAGGGCGTAGTCGCCCGCCGAGAGGCGGTGGCGGGCCGAGTAGATGCCGATGGGGATGGCCACGGCCCACATGAACAGCAGCGACCCGAGGGACATGACGAAGGTCAGGCCGAGGCGCTCGCCGATGAGGTCGGCCACCGGCCGGCGCCACTCGAAGGAGTAGCCGAAGTCCCCCTGCAGGCAGCCCCCGATCCAGTAGACGTACTGCTTCCACAGGGGCTCGTCGAGGTGGTACTGCTCGCGCAGGGCGTCGAAGGCCTGCTGGTCGGCGCGGGACTCGCTCTCGGCCAGCTGCGCCTGCAGGGAGTCGAAGAAGTCGCCCGGGGGCAGCTGGATGATGACGAAGGTCAGGATCGAGATGACGAACAGGGTCGGCACCAGCCGCAGGAGCCGCCGCAGGATGTAGGTCGCCATGGCCCGCTCTCAGCGCCCGGCCCCGGCGCTGCGGCTGAAGAAGGTCTCGGGGTTGAGGTACCCCGGGGTCATGGTGACCCAGGAGGAGATCGCCCTCTCCGGGACGTTGCCGAAGTCGTCGCTCAGCACGCCGATCTGCGATCCCTGGGTCACCAGCGGGATGACCCACATGTTCTCGGCGTGGTTGCCGATCACCTCGCGCCACAGCCGCTGCCGCTCGGCGCGGTCCACGGTGACCGACATGATACCCTGGATCTCCTGGAGGCGTCTGGCCTCGGGCGGCGGCTCGGCGCCGCGGCGGGCGCCGCTGAGGTACCAGCGCGCCCAGTGGTGGGCCCATTCCGCCCACAGGCTGGTGGCGAACCAGCGGGGCGAGCTCAGCAGCGGAAAGGTCGCCTCGGCGCCGACGATGCCGATCATGTGCTCGCCGTTCTGGGTGACCCGCTGGTGGTAGAGGGTCCTCTCCTCCGGCTTCAGGGCCGTCTGGACCCCCACCTCCTCCCACTGGGAGCGGACGATCTCCACGGCGTCCATGTCCGGCCCCTCGACGACCATGAGCTCGAGGATCAGGCTCACGCGCTCGCCGTCGGGCCCCAGGCGGAAGCCGGCGTCGTCGCGGCGGTCGAGACCGATCGAGTCGAGCAGGGCCCGGGCGCGCTCCGGGTCGTAGCGGGTGTAGTCGGGCGCCTCCGGCACCTCCACGTAGTCCGGGGCCGAGGGGTGCAGGGCCATGGGCGTGATCCGTCCCGAGCCGCCGTAGCACAGTCGGTTGATCAGCCCCCGGTCGATGGCCAGCGACAGGGCGATGCGCAGATGGCGGTTCTTCAGCAGCTCGCGGACCACGGGATCGCCGGGGTACTCCAAGTTGGGCATGATCCCCCGGATGCCGGGGGCGTCGTACTCGATGATGCGGTAGCCGCGCTCCCCGGTGAAGGAGCGCAGCAAGGGCAGGTCCTCGCGGTTGAAGTGGCGAAACTGCATCTGCAGGGCGCCGGTGACCGCCCGGAAGTTGATCATCTCCCGGTTGAGGAAGATCTCCATGCGGATGCGGTCGAGGTAGGGGAGCTGGTTGCCCGCCGGGTCGACCTTCCAGTAGTAGGGGTTGCGCTCGGCCAACAGGTGGCTTCCCGGTTTCCACTCGGCCACGCGCCAGGCGGACATGACCGGGCGCTCGGGGTTGAAGTCGTTGGCCTTCTGCTCGAAGAGGGAGTACCCGGCCAGGTCGTCGGCGCCCGCCGCCGGCAGGTAGGGCTCCAGGTAGTGGCGGGGGGCGAAGAACCCGGCGCGCTCGAAGACCAGGGGCCACTGGTTGCCCTTGAAGGCGAGGTACTTCACCGCCAGCGGGTAGGGCCTGGCGAAACGCAGCTCCACGGTGAAGCTGTCGATGCGGGCCAGCTCCATGGGCTCGTCGTCGGGGGTCCAGTAGCGGGGCACGGCGCCGCTGAGGTTGGGGTCGCGGGCGATCTTCTCCCACCAGAACAGCACGTCGTCGGCCGAGAACGGATGGCCGTCCGACCAGCGCAGGCCCCGGCGCAGGTGCAGGCGCAGGGTGCGGTCGCCGTCGGCGTACTCCCAGCGCTGCACGAGCCCCGGGCCGACCTCGAGGCCGCCCTCCTCGCCGGCGCGCCAGCGGACCATCTGCTCGTAGACGCAGCGGCCGTAGGCGTGGAAGTCGCTGGAGCCGCGCATCATGCGGTGCCAGGTGCCGCCGTAGCGGCCGATCTCGTGGGCCGGGGTCACCACCATCGGCTCCGGCGGCAGGCGCTCGGCCAGCGGCGGCAGCTCGCCGCGCCGGACCGCCTCCTCGAGCATCGGCGCCTGGCGGTAGGGTATCGCCGCGGCTTCCGGCGCCGGCGCCAGCAGCAGGCATGCCATGACGGGCAGGCGCACCCGCAGGGCGCCGCACGGTCTGCTACCCCGCCGGATATCCGCAGTGCTCACCGGCAAATGGAATCTCTCCAGCGATCAGGAATCGAAGGGCGTGAACATAGGCAGGAAATCGGCTGCCTGCCCGTGCGGGTCCCGGTGCCTTCACGCTTGCACGGGCCGGCGCCCCGGGCGAGCTTGATCGCCGCCCCATCATCAAAGGAGCCAGCCAATGAGACGTCGGCATTTCCTCGGCGCCCTCGGAAGCTCACTCGCCGCCTCGGCGGCCCTCGGCCCGCTGCCGCTGCTGGCCGCCGCCCTCGACAGCCGCCACCTCGTGGCCACGCCGGAGGCCCGGGCCCGCTACCTGGCCCGCATGCTCGACATGCTGTGCACGGGCTTCGGCCCGCGCTACGCCGGCAGCGAGGACTACGACCTCTCCGCCGAGCTGATCCGCCGGGAGCTGGCCCTGGCCGTGCCGCAGACCGAGCTCGACTGGTTCGAGTTCCGCGGCTGGCGCCTGGTGGAGGAGCCCGTGTTCTACTGCGGCGGCCGCAGCCTGGAGTGCTACCCCGCCTTCGGCAGCGCCTGGCCCCCGGAGCAGGGGGCCCGCGGGACCCTGAAGGCCGGGGAAGAGGAGGGGGGCGTCCCCTTCGCCATCGTCGATCCCGCGTCGGGAAAGGCGGCGGCCCACGTGACGATCAGCGCCTACGGCCGGGCGGTGACCGGCGCCATCTCGCCCGAACACGAGAGCGCCTCCATCCCCCGGGTGTGCGTCGGCAAGCAGGACGTCTCCTTCCTCCGGCAGGCCGCCGCCGAGGGTGCGGGGGCGCGCCTGCACTTCAAGGCGGAGTTCGTCCCCGGCGCCCGCACCTGCAACATCGTCGGCACCCTCCCCGGCGAGACGGAGGAGGAGATCCTCGTCTTCGCCCACGCCGACACCCAGTACAACACGCCGGGGGCCAACGACAACACCGCCTCCCTCATCGTCGTGCTCATGCTCGCCCACGCCGTCTCGGGCACCCGCCCCAGGCGCACCCTGACCTTCATGGGCACCGGCGCCGAGGAGTACAACCTGCTGGGGGCCCTGCACTACGCCGTCCGGAGAGAGGCCGAGGGCACCCTCGACCGCATCCGCTTCTGCGTCAACTTCGACTCCCTCACCTACGGCCCCAACCTCTACGTGCACACCGACGACCCCGAGCTGGTGCGGGTCATGGACGCCATCCAGGACGACCTGCGCCCCCACAACCGGTTCGATCCGGCCTATCCGATCGCCTTCGAGTACCAGGACTTCATCCGCGGCGAGGCCCGGATCTTCAGCGACGCCGGGGCCCGCACCATCGACCTCAACAGCCGCGGCTACGACGAGGAGCAGCTGCCCCTGTGGCACCGCCCCGAGGACACGGCCGAGACGGTGCCCCTCGACTGCGTGGAGAACAGCTTCCGGGTCTTCGACGAGTACCTGCGGCGGATCCAGAGGCTGTAGCGGCGGACCGGCCGGGGCCGGCCGTTGATGTGGGGCGCCCTCCGGCGTAACATGCCCCCGGCAACCGTTCCCGCATCGCGGAGATGGCCGTCATGAAGCGACGCGACCTCCTCAAAGGGCTGATCCTCGCGCCCGTGGCCGATCTCGCCCCGGTCCTGAAGGTAGAAGCCGCCGCCTCCACCTCCGCCGCGGCCTCTGCGGAGCCGGGCGTGAGGCCGTCCACGGCGGGCCTGCGCTCGCGGATCGCCGGCATGAGCCTCGAGGCCCTCCGCGAGCGGTACCGCAGCGACCTCTTCGACGACTACCTGCCCTTCTGGGAGCGGACCGGCTTCGACTTCGAGCGGGGCGGCTTCATGTGCGCCGTCGACCACGACGGCACCCAGGTGAACACCGACAAGCACATGTGGTACCAGGGGAGGGGGATGTGGACCCACGCCTTCGCCTACAACCACTTCGGCGGCGAGATCCACCTCGAGATGGCGCGCAAGACCCGCGATTTCATCCTGCGCCACGGCATGGACGCCGACGGCAACTGGGTCCGGACCCTCGACCGCGAGGGCGGCCACAAGGGCGGCGCCGACCGCATGGGCTATACCGCCCTCTTCATCGCCGAGGGGCTCCAGGAGTACGCCGGGGCCGCCGGGGACGAGGAGTCGATGGACCTGGCCGTCGAGAGCTTCTGGAAGGGGGCGAGGCTCTACGACGATCCGCGGCGGGACGTGGGACAGGGCTACCTGCCGGTCAGCTACCCCGGGATGCGCATCCAGGGCTTCGAGATGGTCACCATCGTGCTGCTGACCCAGCTGCTGCAGAAGCGCGCCGACCCGAAGCTGGAGGCGCGGCTTGCCCACGCGGTGGAAGTCGTCATGGAGCGGTTCTGGAACCCCGAGTACCGCCTCAACAACGAGGCCCTGAACCACGACTACGAGCGCCCCGACGACGACAACGAGGACTATGTCTACCTGGGCCACGCCATCGAGACCTTCTGGATGATCCTCCACGAGGCGCTGCGCCGCGGCGACCGGGCTCTCTTCGACCTCGCCGCGGAACGCATGAGGCGGCACATGGAGGTCGCCTGGGACGATGTCTACGGCGGCTTCTTCCGCGCCATGGAAGTCCACGGATCGTTCACCTTCGACAAGGTCCTGTGGCTCCAGGAAGAGGTCCTCATCGGCACGATGATCCTTCTCGAGCACACCGACCTCGAGTGGCCCGAGCGGTGGTTCGGCCGCACCTTCCGCTACGTTCAGGAGAAGTTCCCGCTGAAACCCCACGGCTACCCCATGTGGATCATGGGAGGGGACCGCAAGGTCACCTTCCGGCCCCGCACCTCGCGCAAGGGCAACTACCACCACCCCCGGCACCTGATGCTCAACCTCCTCGCCCTCGACCGCATGATCGCACGCGGCGGCGGCGTGAGCGACGTCTGGCAGTAGAGCGTCCGTCCCGGCCGGGCCCGGCCGGCTCAGATCACGAAGATCATGTTGTCGGTCATGCCCGTGAAGGCGTCGATCAGCGTCCACGCGCCGACCGAGACGAACTGACCGAGCACGAGGCCGAGGAAGAAGGGCCGCAGGGCGCGGAACATCCTCGGCCCGCCGTAGTGCAGGACGCCGATCTTCACCAGCCAGGCCAGGAAGATGCTGAACCACGTCCAGTCCATCACCCGGCTGCCGGCGACGGCCAGCCCCAGCGGATGGAGGGGCCACCACAGGTACTTGTAGCGCAGGAAGGTGAGCAGCCCCATGGCCGAGGCCCCGAAGCCCATGTTCATCCACATGCCCCAGGTCAGGTCGATGGGCCGGCTGACCACCGTGGAGACCAGGTTGAAGGGCAGCAGGTTCGCCCCCAGGCAGAACCAGGAGTGGATGTTGACCCCCCCCACGTCGTAGGCGAGGTGCAGCATGAGACCGAAGGAGACGACGAGGGAGACCGCCAGGGATGCGAAGACGCAGCCGAAGACGAGGCGCTTGCTGCCGCGGAAGCGGGCGTCGTCGAGGAGTTTCAGGCCGTTGGCGATGGACGCCATGAGGAAGGTGCGGATGTCCGAGGACCAGCCGTAGGTGTAGCCCAGGGCCGTCACCCCCTGCGCTCCGAGGGAGGGCGTGCCCACGGCGTAGAGCATGAAGTTCGGGGCGATGAGGGGCGCCCGGCAGGCGGCCATGCCGCCCTCGACGACGATCCGGGTGATGGCGATGAAGATGACGAAGGCGATGAACAGGAACAGCACCCCCGCCCACACCGGCAGGCCGGCGGCGCTCAGCCACAGGAGCATGACCGCCGCCGAGACCAGCAGGCCGAGGACGGCGTTGCGGTAGGAGAGGATCTCGCCGGAATCGTCCACGTCGGGGGCGCGGGTGAAGGCCTTGCGCACCACGTCCTTCAGGTGGCCCCGGGCGACCCAGGCTCCGTAGAGGACGAGGGTCACCATGGCGCCGATGGCGGTGGAGGAGAAGATCCCCGAGCTGCCGCCGTAGTGGTTGACGCGAAGCCGCAGGTAGACCCCCACCGTGTTGAAGACCCCGTTCAGGACCTTGGCGAGGACATCGAGAAACCAGAGCCCGAAGGCCACGTCCTGATTGATCAGGTAGGCGAAGCCGAGGACCGGGAAGCTGATCATGAACCGCAGCTGGATCGATTCCCGGAGCATGGGCAGGGTGATGCCGGGGTAGAGCACGTTGAGGGAGGGGATGAAGTCGTAGTACTCGTGGAGACCGATGGAGGAGGTGACGATGGAGGCCACGGTGAAGCCCAGCCACATGAGCGGGTTCCTGAAGAAGCTCGAGAGCAGGCCGCCGCGCTGCTCCCCGATCATGTCCAGGGGAGCCCGGACGATCGGGTAGATGAGCCTCTCGTTCTCGATCCACTGCTTCCGCAGGATCACCATGAGGGCCACCATGGCGAAGTAGAAGGCGGCGAAGAACACGCTCCAGAAGGCGAGGGGCCGCAGCCACAGGCCCCAGGGGATGGATGCGCCCTCCGGCAGGCCCTCGAAGAAGTACTTGGCGGCCAGGGGATCCTCGACCACCATCCAGCCGCGGACGAAGGGGGCCACCAGGTTGGCCCAGTCGTTCTCCGGGGTGGCGAAGTAGGGGAGCGTCGCCATCAGCGGGATCTGGTAGTGGGTGAGCCCCATCCCCGTGACCGCGCACGACGTCATCATCATCACGTAGACGAGGATCAGCTCCGCCGGACGGAAGGCAACCCTCGGGCCGAGGAGCTTGAGGACCACGTTGACGCCGGCCACCAGGAAGAAGAACACGAACAGGGCGCCCCCGGTGCTGAAGTCGTCGGACATTCGGGAGCTGCGCAGGAAGATCTCGCCGTACTGGGTCCCTCCGGCCACGAGGGCCGAGCAGACCAGGCCGGTGAGGAAAGCGCGGAGGGTGACGCCGGAGGACTTCGTTCCCGCCGCGGCCGGGGCCGGTTCGGTCATCTGGGGCGGGGGCTCACTGCGCCCAGAAGCCGGAGACCTCGCCGCCTCTGTCGGCCATCCGCCGGAAGGCGAGGAGGTTGCGCATCAGGTGGCGGGGGTGGTGGTAGATGTCGGCGCGGGACGTGCCGGAGGTGAAGGTCACCTTGCGGTCGCCGCCCCGTGTGAAGGTCCGGTAGCCGTGGGGACCCAGGTAGAACCGGTCCTGCACGTACTCGTAGGTCTTCCCGAACCACTGCTCCGGCCAATCCAGCGTCGTGTGCTCCATGAGGATGGCGTTGCCGATGAGGACCTCCTCCTGCAGCCAGAGCACCTTGTCGAAGGTGTAGCCGCCGTGGATCTCCACGGCGCGGAAGAACCCGTCGTAGACGTCGTCCCAGGCGACCTCCATGTGCCGGCGGAAGCGCTCGGCGGCAAGGTCGAAGAGCGCCCGGTCGCGGCGCCGCATCGCCTCGGGCATCACCATCCACAGGGTCTCGATGGCGTGGCCGAGGTAGATGAAGTCCTCGTTGTCGTCGTCGGGGCGTTCGTAGTCGTGGTTCAGGGCTTCGTTGGTGAGCTGGTACTCCGGGTTCCAGAAGCGGTGGATGATGCCGTCGAGGACGCGGTCGGCCAGGGCCTCCAGCTTCGGGTCGGAGTGCTGGCTGAGGATCTGCGACAGGATCAGGATGGCGATCATGTGGCTGCCCAGGGTGCGCATCCCCGGGTAGGAGAGGGGGATGTATCCCTGCGTCGTGTCGATCTCCGGATCGTCCCACCGGTCCATGGCTCGCCAGAGGCTGTCGACGGCCAGGTCCATCGACTCCGGGTCGCCGGTGGCCCGGGCGTACTCCTGCAACCCCTCGGCCACGAACATGGCCGTGTAGCCCCGGGCCTCGGCGGGACCGGTGACGTTGCCCTCGCGGTCCAGGCCCGTCACCCAGTTGCCGTCCTCGTCGCGCCCGTGGCGCAGGAGGAAGTCCCGGGTCTTGCGCGCCACCTCGAGGTGCTCCTCGCCGCCGAAGTGGTTGTACAGATAGGAGTAGGTCCACAGGCCGCGGCCCTGGTACCACATGTACTTGGAGTCGTCCCGCAGGTTGCCGTCGAGGTCCCTGCTGCACAGGAATCCCCCGAGCTCGTGGTCGACCCCGTGGCGGTCCCACAGGGGCAGGAACTCCTCGAAGAGCTGGCGGTGGTAGCGGTCCCGCAGCTCCTCCAGGCTCCTGCCGGCGATCTGCGTCGTGCCCGTGGTGGGTCCCTTCATGGCGAGGGGTCTCCGTGAATGCCTGGTCGGCGTGTGTGGGGCGGCCAATAATAGGCGGTCCCGGGCCCCGGCGCCTCACCTGCCGGCACCGGGGCGGCACCGAACCTCTAGAGGGAGGCGTAACGGACAGCCGCAGAATAGGTTACGTGTTGTTTCCGGAGCTTCCGGCGAGCGACTCGTCCCCGCCGACCCGAGGGCGGCCCAGAAAAGGTTTGGAGATCGTCCGATCGCTCATTACCTTGATAGGATACCGCCGTACCCGGCGGCCACGGAGTCTTCGTCGATCAATCCACACTTACACAGAATCAGGAGCAAGCGCATGAGAGCTGCACGACTCGTCTTCGTCACCGGGGCCCTGGTCGCGCTCACCGCCGGCATGGCGGCCGCCCAGGGAGCCATCGGCGGCGAGGACAACCAGATCACCGAGAGCCGCATGCCCACGGTGCTCACGGTCGAGGTGGCGGACATGACCGTCAGCAGCTTCCCCGTGGACATCCCCTTCACCACCAGCGGCTCGGCGGCCACTGTCTACCTGGCCGTGTACACCAACCTCTCCGACGCCGACCTGCCGGGGCGCACCACCGAGGGCGAGTTGAACTGGCACACCTACCAGGAGATCGACTACGCCCTCTACGTCTCCCCCGGCTCGCGGTTCGAGCCCGGTTCCCACTCGATCACCTGGGACGGGAATGACATGGGCGGCAACGGCGTCGATCCGTCCGGCAGCTACCGCTTCTTCATCATCGCCCTCGACGATCAGGCGCCGATCAACATGGTGGGCTACACCAACGCCCGCCATACATCGGAGTCCTGCCTGGCCCGCGACCAGAACGGCGACCTCTTCATCCTCAGCGGCGGCTCGGTGGTCCGGCTCACGGACGGCGGCCCCCGCCACCTGATCCTCTCCAGGGTCGGCACCAACTGGATCGAGACTCCGGGAGCATGGCAGGCGATCGACGTCGAGGACGAGTTGATGCCGGTCTTCCACACCGACGACATCGTGCCCGTCGAGTGGGCCGGCGGCGGCAACGGCAAGCAGTACGGCTCCCTGCCCGGCGACTTCTACGGGGACTCCTTCGGTGCTGTCGCGGGCGACGAGGACGGCAACGACTACGGGGCGATCAAGTTCAACGTCGACCCCGCCAACGGCCAGGTCACCCTCGACCGCAACTTCGGCGACCAGGGCGACGGCCGCCTGAAGTTCGAGCCCTTCAGCGACGGCAACCTCATCGTCGGCTCCACGGGCATCGATTCCTGGGACGGCCTCATCTACTACCCGATCTACGACCGGGGCCGCGACGCCCCCGCCCACTCGAACGTGGGCGTTCAGGACCCGGCCACCGGCAACGTCGTCGATGTCCTCGACCTGTCCGAGTGGAACGTGGTCGACGTGGGCGCCGGCAACCAGGCCTTCAGCCCCCACGACATCTGGGTCGACGGCACCGGCGTCTATGTCGTCGGCTACGCCGCGCCGCTGCACCTCAAGATCACCCTCGATGGCGAGCTGAAGTGGATCAACAACAACGGCGACGGCTTCGCCGACAGCATCAACCCCGACACGGGCGACTTCGACTACGGCTCCTTCGCCTACACCCCCTGGAACACGGCGGGCTCGGGTAGCAAGGACGGCTGGGGCTTCGCCTACATCCCGCTGCTGGGCAGCACCACCAGCACGGTCGACATCCTCGGCCCGGACGGCACGGGGATCCTGCACATGGTCGCCACCCACGCTCCCGCCCACTGGCCGCAGTGGGTCGAGTCGATCGAGGAGGACGGTCCCTACGACGGCCTCTACTGGGACATCGGCTCGCGGCGCGGCGGCGGCGGCGATCCCTGGGACGTGCCCGACTTCACCGGGTTCCCGGCGCGTCAGGCGATCCACTTCCCCTTCGACCTCAAGTCGGCCGTGATCAACAGCGACACGGCCGTGGAGGAAGTGGCGGGCGCCGGCACGCCCGGGTCCTATTCCCTGGCCGACGCCTACCCCAACCCCTTCAACCCGGAGTCGACGATCCGCTTCAGCCTCCCCCGGGAGGAGCACGTGAGCCTGCAGGTCTTCAGCCTGACGGGCCAGCTGGTCAAGACCCTGCACGAGGGGTTCGTGGAGGCCGGCGTGTATGAGAGCGTCTGGGACGGTATGAACGAGTCCGGGGAGAGCGCGGCCAGCGGCGTCTACCTGTACAGCCTGCAGGCCGGCTCCTTCCAGGCGACCAAGAAGCTGACCCTGCTCAAGTAGCGGCCAGCGGCAGTCTCGGCAGATGGACAAGGTGAGCGATCTCTTCGAGGGTCGCTCACCTTGTCTGTTTTATGCCTCTCCGGGGTCCGGCGCAGGCCCGTCGCGGGGCCGCTCCCCCGTACTTCCCATGATTCCGCGGGGCGCGGGGCCGACAGGTGGATCTCCACCAGGAAAGGGAAGAAGGCTCTCATTGGGAACAGGACTTCCTTCGCTCGTTCCGGGTCTGCTGCTCCTCGGCGTCCTCGCCGGGCCGGTCGGGGGTGACGTGCTCCGCATCGGTCACTGGCAGCAGACCACCTGGTACCGCCACACCTTCAACGCCGACGAGGCCAGGGACGCCCTGCTGCGGATCACCGCCGCGGGGGAGTACGTCCTCTATCTCAACGGCGCCGAGGTCGCTTCGGACGGCGACTGGCGGACCGCCGAGGCGGTACCCGTCTCCCTGGCACAGGGCGACAACCACATCGCGGCGGCGGTGACCAACCTCCCGGGAGAGTCCGGAGCCGGGCTCCTCCTCAGCCTTCAGGGCGGCCCCCTGGTCGCCCGCAGCACCTTCTCCGACGAGACCTCCCCCTGGTACTGGACGGGGGAGGGGCAGGACGGCACGGGCTGGACCACGGCTGACGTGGAGGGCACGTGGAGCCGCGTCGGCGCCGGGTCGATCGACCGGGTACGGGTGAGCGAGGCGATCTTCCACCCCGAGGCGGAGCCGGTCGCCGGCTATCCCAACGCGGTGAATCTCGCCAGCTCGCCGGAGGGCCGCATCGTCCTGGCCGATCAGCGCGGACGGAACATCGCCCTCGGGGCCAACGCCACCGAGGTGGGCGTGACCGACGGGACGATCGGCCTCCCCGTATGGTCCCTGCCCCAGGGGCTGGGAGCGCTGAACCGGGTCGTCGACGTCGCCCTGCCGGAGCTGACCCGGATCGAGCGGGTCCGGGTGATCACCAAGCCCCCGGAGGGCAACGAGACCTGGGCGGGCAACTCCCTCCTCGGCTACTCGGTGCAGGTCAGCGAGGACCAGTCCCGATGGATCGAGATGGGGGGCGTCAACGACATCGAGAACCATCTCTTCACGGAGGTCCGCTTCAATCCGGTCCTGGCGCGGCACGTCCGCGTCCAGGTGACCCAGGCCGAGGTCGGAGCCGACCCCGCCAAGGTGGCGGAGGTCCAGATCTACGGGGTCGACTTCGTTCCCGCCGGGTCCTACGTCTCCCCGCCCCTGGACCTGGGCGACCCGGAGGCGGTGAAGAACTTCGGCCGCGTCCGCTGGTGGGGGGATGTGCTTCCCGCCACCTCCCTGGGCCTGCAGTTCAGCACCGGCGACAGCCCGGACACGACCGACGGGAGCTGGAGCGCCTGGAGCGAGGAGATGGTGGACTCGGGCGCCCTCGTCTCTTCTCCCGAGCCTCGCCGGTACCTGCGCTACCGCGTGAACCTGCGCACCGACGATCTCGAGTTCACCCCCGGTCTCGACAGCCTCGAGATCGACTATGACCCGCAGGGGATCGCGGCCCGAAGCGCCACCGCTTCGGTGGTGCCCAACGAGGCCCCCATGGGACAGGACGTGGACTTCCTCCTCAGCGTCGGCATGGCCCTGGAAGAGGGGGATGCCCTGGAGCGGATCCGCGTTCGCCTTCCCAGCCTCCCCACGGCCGTGAACTCGATACAGCTCCTGGGGCAGGAGATCGCCGTGCCGGAGTTCCCCACGGGCGAAGGAGGCCTGGACGCGGGCGGGCGGATCCTGCGGGTGGCCCCGGCCGACGTGCGGGACGTGGACGTCAGTTTCGATCCACCCCTCACCTCCGCGGACGGCAGCGAGATCCCCTTTGCCATCTCCGTGCGGTGCGCCCTCTACACCGACACCCACGAGTTCCGCGCCTCCCTCTTCAGCCCGGGGTCCGAGAATCCCCTGAACGTGCTGGAGGAGACCGCGGAGGGGGCCTCCTGGACCGTGGTGGTGACCGACGTCGTGGCCGGAGACCTGCTGCAGGTCAGGGCCCAGCCCCCGGCCTTCTCGCCCAACGGCGACGGGATCAACGACTTCACGATCATCGAGTTCGCCCTCGCCAAGGTGACCGAGCCCCGCCAGGTGGACGTGGACCTCTACGACCTGAGAGGGCGCCGGGTCCGGAGGCTGGAGACGCCGCCCCTCATCGGAGGGCGCTACCTCCATCCGGGTCTGGGAGCGGCGGAGTCGGCCTTCTCTCCCGGGTTCTGGGACGGAAGGGACGACGCCGGCAACCTGGTGCCGCCGGGGATCTACCTGTTCTCGGTGCGGGCGAACCTCGACGGCGGTGACGCGGCCGTCTCCGGAGTGGTCCATGTGGCCTACTGAGAGATCCTCCCCCGGAGGCGCCGAGGGCTCGTGAAAGTCCGAACCCTCACACGATCCGCGCTGGCGGTGGCAGCGGCGTCCCTGCCCCTAGGCCCCCCCGCCGAGGCCCAGATGCTCTCCCGGGAAGACTACCCCCTGTGGGAGAAGGAGGCGTACGAGAACATCGGCCGCTTCGGGTACCGCGACTTCGACGAGCGCGACGTGGAGAGGCGGGTCTACGACCCCTTCGGGGTCTACCTCATCGATGGCGTCCCGGTCTTCGCCCTCGAGGAGAGCCGCACCCAGGGACCCGAGCGGGGCAGCGGCATCTTCAAGAGCCCCCTCTATCCGAGCATCTTCCGCAACCTGATGATCGGCATGGACTCCTACCGGGGGTGGGCGGCCTCGATCATGGTGGGCGACGCCGTGCCCACGCGGTTCTCTTCCCTCACCCTGAACCTGAGCCGGCTCAACGGCATCCGCTTCGACGCCTCCTCCCGCAAGTCGAGCTTCAGCCTCGTGGGCTCGCGAATCTCCGACCCGGTGCTGCTGGCCACGGGCCTGACCCAGAGCGGCGTCCAGGTCAACCCCGAGGGCGTTTTCGGAAGGCCGACCTTCGGGAGCTACCTCATAGGCGGCCACTGGGAGACGACCCTGGGCAACGTCCTCACCCTCGGATCGAGCTACGTCAACGTCCACAACTTCGACAGCGTCGCGGGCCGGGACGAGGGATCCCTCAAGGGAGTCGTTCCCTTTTCCGGCCTGGAGGAGGCGAGGTCGGTCTTCGTCATCGTCACCGACGATTCCCACTGGGACCGCAACGGCCCCAAGATCTTCCGAATGGAGATCTACGTCGACGGCGAGCTCCGGGAGGACATCGAGCCCATGATCCGGATGCTTCCGTCGCTGCCCGTTCTCGTGGGGGAGGCGAACCGGGAGATCGGACTGGGGACGAGCGAGATCAACCTGCGGCGGGCGGACCGGCCCTCCTGGTTGATCGAGAGCTACCAGATGGAGGAGATCGTCCGCGAGGGCTATGACCGCCGGGGCAACCTCAGCAACTTCACCAGCGGCGGCCTGTTCTTCAAGGGGGGCGTGGAGGTGACCCACGAGGGGGTCCCCTTCCTGCGGGCCGAAGGGACCGACGTCCTCGTCTACCGGTTCGACGTGCCCCCGGGGACGAGGGAGGTCCGCTTCCGTGCTCTGGCCGCCGGGGACTACGTGATCGACGTGGCCAGCGCCCTCGGCTGGATCGGGACGGACGTGCAGTGGCGGGACTGGCACACGGTGGAACGCGCCCCCGGAAACGTCCGCGACGACGGCAACATGCGGTGGGTCACCTTCCGCTACGGCTTTCCCACCGGCATGGTCCTCTTCGGCATGGACTTCGAGGCCAGCCTCTTCGGCTTCCGGGCTTGGGGGGAGTTCGCCCGCAACCGGTCCTACTTCAAGTTCCCCTCCGGCCAGGGGGGGCGACTGTCCACGACCGAGGACGCCTGGTTCATCAACCTCTACCGGGAGGTGGGGGCCTGGGACCTGGGCTTCGAGTACATGAACATGCCCTCGGCCTTCGCCACGAGCTTCCCGGCCCTCATGCAGAACCCGCGGCAGAACGTGGTGGCCCCCTTCGAGCTGGTGGACGACAACGACGACCGCGACGAGTGGCCCGACCGCTGGGAACAGCAGCGCGACTTCGCCTCACTCAACCTCACGCCGGCGCCGGGATCGGGACTGGGCTTCGGCGTCTTCCCCGGGCTCGACGTGGACAACGACGGCCAGCGGGACAACGTCTGGTACCGCGGCGCCGACCGGATCCTGACCTACTACGACCAGCCCTTCTATTTCGGCGACGACTTCAACAACAACGGGCTGGTGGACGGGTGGGAGAACGACAACCGGCCGGACTATCCCTACGACCTGGACCGCCGGGGAGCGCACGGCTTCGTCACCTGGCGGCCCTTCTCCGACCGCAAGAGCGTCTGGATGCGCCTCGGCCGCTACGACGTGCGGCAGCCCGACGGCGGCGGCCGGGACCGGGCCATCTACCTGAAGGCCAACTACCTGCGGCGCTGGGAGGGGCTGGGGCGGGTGCAACTCAGCTACTACGGCAAGCGGGTCCGGGACGACGTGCCCGACGACCTCTACCAGCTCAGCAGCGGCTACCGCATCCTGCCCGACCGGCTGCTGCGGCGCAACAGCCTGGTGAACACCCTCCTGGCGGGGGGCCACCTGAACACCGACGCCCTCCCGAACCTCAACATCTACAACGACATTCGGCTCTCGATCAACGACCAGCGGGAGCTGGAGGAGGAGGACTTCCAGCAGCCCGACGCCCGGGTCACGGGCGTGGGCTACGTGGCCCGGGCGGATTACACATGGCGCCTCGGGCCAAACCTGAGCTTCGGCCCCATGTTCAAGGCGACCGTCAACCGCACCCTGGCGCGCCTTCCCAGCCTGCGGAGCCACAGCTACACCCTGACGCCGATCTTCCGGGGCGACTACCGCTTGGCGTCGAGCACGGTGCTGCGGGCGGGGCTGCTGGGAGTGCCCTTCCGGGCGCAGTCCCGGAACCTGCTGTGGCCGTTCCTCGACAACGACTCCTGGTACTACATCCTGCTGTTGGAGAACCTCGGCAACTACCGCGGTATCGACGTGAGCACCAGCATCGGCTTCCAGAAGAACTACGTCCGCTACATCTCCTCCCACCGGGTCCCCAGCGGGTCCGAGCGCTACTTCATCCGGCTGCGGATCGGCTAGGCCATGGGCAAGTCCGGAATCCTCCTTCGTCTCGCCGCCGCCGCCCTGGTCCTGCAGGGAGTGCCGGCGGATACCGCCGTGCGCGGTCCCGGTCTCTTCCTCTACCGGCCGGGCGAGGGCTACACGACCCATGCGAGGGAGTCCTACAAGCACTGGCCGCGCTCCTACCTGGTGCGGCCCGAGGACCTCGTCTTCGACGAGCTCGGGAACTTCATCGTCGAGGGGATCGAGGTCTTCCGGCTGCGGGAGTCGCGGACCCTCGACCCCGAGCCCGGCAGCGTCATCGACAAGAGCCGCTACTTCAAGGACTACCTCAGCCGGCTCTCGGTCGCCTCCGATTCGTACGGGGAGTTCCACACCACCCTCGCCGTAGGCGACCAGATCCGCACGAAGTTCACCTCCCTCACCCTGGACTTGGCGGCGATGAACGGCATCCGCTGGGACATGAGCACCTCCAAGGGGGACTTCACCCTCATCAACTCCCGCCTGGACTACCCGATCTTCGACGTCGCCACCAACGACGACAACAAGCAGCACAACTACAGCGTCTTCGGCACCAAGCCGCCGTACTTCGCCACCTACCTGCTGGGCTCCCACCTGCGGACCAGCATCGGGGCCCTGAACCTCGGGGCGGTGTGGGTCAACCAGTACCGCATCAACAGCCTCCTCGGGCGCGGTGAGTGGGACCTGCGCGGGGCGATCCCGGGGAACACGCCCTCCATCGACTACCTGGTGGTCCGCTTCGCCGACGGATCGATCGATGACGGCGGCGGACCCCGCGTCTACGATCTGAAGGTCTACGTCAACGGCGAGTTGCGGCCGGAACTGCGGGTCCACCCGGACGCCGCCTCGGCGGCGGGCATCGACGACACGGGTCGCATCGTCGTGACCCGCCACCACGTGGAGGATATCGATCCGGCCTTCCCCAACGGCGACAAGCTGTTCCCCCGGGAGCTGGACCGCGAGATCCCGCCCTACGTGGAGTTCATCAGCGGCCTCCTGCCCGAGGAGTTCCCGGGTGAGAGGGGGTACATCGAGGCCCACGGCAAGGAGTACCTGCTCTACTGGGTGCCCCTGGGCGAGGAGGATGTGAACGACGTGACCTTCCGGGCCCGGGTCGCCAACGACTACCGGATCAGCATGTCCGAGGTCTATGCCAACGTCCCCTCCCGGTCTCGCGAGGGACGGACCCCGCGCGACCGGAACCGGGCCCTCTACTTCCAGGACGTGGCCCACGCCCGGGGCAGGATCCAGGACCTGTCCAACCTGAAGGTCGTCGAGTTCCGGTACGGCCGGCAGACGGGAAGGATGCTCGCCGGCGTCCACGCCGACCTGGAGGTGGAGGACTTCTCCTTCCGGGCCGAGTACGACGTGAGCACCGACTTCCGCCGTTACCCCGTGGCCGCCGGCAAGCGCAGCCGCACCCGGGGAGACGCCTTCTTCGCCAACGCCAGAATTCGGCGGGGGATATGGGAGTTCGGCGGCGAGGTGTTCTCCATGGACCCGGAGTACGGGACCTCCCTGCACGTGCAGGACCCGTCGTACCAGAGCTTCGTCACCCTGCCCTTCAACCCCCTTGACAGCGAGATCGAGGGCAGCCTCAAGGGTATCGACGGCTTCAACCAGAGCACTCTGAACGGCACCCTGGTCTTCGACACGGTCGAGGACAACGACGACAAGGACCGCTTCGCCGACGCCCACTACATCAAGTCGCGGCGCGACCTCGACGGCGTCTTC
Source organism: Candidatus Latescibacterota bacterium (assembly GCA_964291625.2). Taxonomy (GTDB): domain Bacteria; phylum Latescibacterota; class UBA2968; order UBA8231; family UBA8231; genus UBA8231. Next base: position 50,801 of record OZ220090.1, read on the forward strand.
CCGGGCCTCGATCTCGACCAGGACGGCCGGCCCGAGACGAACCGCAACAACAACGGCATTCCCGACTATCTCGAGCCCTTCCTGCTCTTCGAGGTCAACCCCGAGGAGTACGACTACGGCGACGACCTGAACAACAACGGGATCATCGACATCCGCGAGGACGACCCCACCGTCGACTACCCGTACGACCCCGACCTGGAGGGCCTCCACCTCTTCGCCAGCGCAAGCCCCCTGCGGGGGGCCTCGCTCACCGTCGGCCGCTACCAGACGCGGCAGATCGCCGCGGGGGGGCACAACAACGTCCTGTACGGCAAGGCCGTGTACGAACGCCATTTCCCCTTCTGGGGGCGCTTCACTTTGATCAACTTCGCCAAGAGAGTGGAGGACGACATCCGCAACGACGTCTTCCTCTTTCCCCGCAACGCCACCTTCGAGCTGCAGGAGGACGTGAGCGGGCGCATCACCGGAACCGGTCTCGGCGTGACCCTCATCGAGGATCCCCTGCGCATGCAGGACAGCTTCGTCAACACGGCCTACGCCGCCCTCGACTTCGCCGGGCTGGAGCCGGTCGAGATCCACCTCGACTACAAGCACGACTTCAACCACCAGTTCGGCCGGGACGGCGGCGAGGCCAACCGCATCGTCCGTTCGACCTCCGTGGTCAAGGGGGAGTACCCCCGTCACCTCTCGGGAAGGTTCCGGGGCATCACCATCACTCCCCGGGTCAAGGTGATGTCCCAGAAGCTGACGGACGAGCGCTTCCCGATCTCCGTGCTGCACGAACTGTTCTTCTATCCCATCCTGCGGCTGGACTGGAGGCTGACCCCCCTCACCAGCGTGCGCATGGGGGCCCAGGGGTTCCCCTTCCTCCGCAGCCGCTCGCTGGACCTGGTCAACCCCTCGCGGGACTTCGACGGTGAGGACTACGTGGCCATCCTGGCCAACACCTTCACCTACCAGGGCTACGAGGTGAACTTCAACGTGGGGTACCAGGTGCAGAAGAGGACCTTCGATTCCCCGCTCCGGGCCCAGTCCAACGTGAACACCTCCATCTTCTTCTTCCGGGCCCTGGTGGGGCTGAGGCCGGTGATCTAGTGGGGCTCGCCGCGATCAGCCTGCGGGGCTTCGTTCCGCGAAGGGCCGTCCTGGCGGCCCTGGCCGGGCTCGGCGTTCTCGCCCCGGCGTCCGGCGGCGCCCAGGAGACCGATGGCTGGAGCTGGGGGCCGCGCACGGGCATCGAGATCCCCGAGGTGCCGCGGGTTCTGCCCGACCGGATGTTCCTCCGGCGGCCGGCCGATCCTTACAGGAACTACGCTCACCGGGAGAGGATGTACACCAACTACCCGACGGTCCTGTCGCCGTACCGGGACCCCAAGCGGTTCTACTACGGCCCCCTGGGCAACCGCCTGGCCTACGGGATCCCCGGCTACGACTGGGTCGAGACCCGGGGCCTGGGCCCCCAGGGCCGGGGCAGCTCCTCCCTGGCGATCACCGGGAACCTCTACCACTATCCCGGCCGCGAGCAGACGACCTACCGGCGCTACTTCGAGGACGTGCTCACCGTATCGGAGCAGACCGACTCCTGGTCGGGGAGCCTGACCATCGCCCAGGAGATGAGGGGGCGCTTCACCCCCCTGACTCTCAAGGTCAACGCCTTCCCCGGCTTCCGCCTCGACTGGGGCACCGAGCACAGCGACCTGTCGGCCCTGTTCATGACTTACAGCACGGTGCGCATGGGCGCCCTCCACATGCAGCGCCGCGTGGGCCTGCTCGACTTCGGGCTGACCTACGTCAACGCCCACGAGAGCTTCAGCGACAGCTACGGCCACGCCTTCTCCCGCAAGGGCGTGCTGCGCCACAACCAGCCCTACCCGGAGATCATCGCCGTCAAGTTCTCCGACGACTCGCCCGACGACGACCGGGGCGGACCCCACATCGTGGAGCTGAACATCTACGTGAACGGGGTCCTGCGGAAGGACATCGTCCCCGACGTGATCGAGCAGGTCGACGGCGTCAGGCGGTCCTCGGTGGGCAAGCTCACCACCCAGGGCCTGGTGCGCAACGCCTACGCCGAGCTGTCGGCCGCCTTCACCTCCTCGGTACCCACGGGGACCACGTACATGCGCTATCGCCACGACGAGGCGCCTCTGTACATGGACTATCTGTTCTTCCGGGACCTCCGGCTGCACGACCCCGTCGACCCCGACCGCGAGTTTACCACCTATGTGTGGCGCGACGTGGAGTTCCCCGTCGAGGAGCCTTGGCACCTGGCGGTCAACCTGGAGCCCGGCTCCACGGACCGGAGCTACTACAAGGACAACGCCGCCGAGATCCTGGCCGAGCGCTTCACCGAGGAGGAGGTCCTCCGAATCCTCATTCGCAACAATGCCCTGAACAACGTCTTCAGGCCCCTGGACCAGTCCTTCCGCTGGCGCAGCGACGAGACGGGGCCGATCGAGGTCTCCGGCGACGACTTCGTCGTCTACTACTTCAACCTGGCGGGCCAGGGCTTCGTCCAGTCCGTCTCCTTCGATGCCCTGGTGGCCAACGACTACAAGATCGAGGTGGGCACCGTGGCCCGGAAGAGGGACTACGACCTCGACGATCCGCGGGCGGCGATCGACGTTCCCTACACGGGGCGCTACGGCCAGCCCACCCTCTACCGTACCGTGAAGCGAGCCCCGGGCAACGTCCAGGACCGTTCCAACCTCGAGCGCATCACCTTCGACATCGGCTCCGAGACGGGGATGGAGATCTACGGCGCCGACTTCAGCACCAACATCTACGGCCTGAAGATCGACGGGGAGTACGCCCGGAGCCTGCACCACTTCCAGTACCCCGACGGCGTGGTCGGCCCGAATCCCACCACCCCCGTGCGCGCCGGCAAGCGCTTCGACAGGAAGGGCGAGGCCTACTACCTCGTGGTCCGCAAGGAGCACGAGCGCTTCGACTGGGGAGCCGAGTACTTCCACATGGGGCCGAACTACAACACCGAGTTGCTCCTGCTGGGCACGCCGGCCGTGCCCCACTTCAACAGCACCCTGCGGCTCATGATGGTCGACGACAACGACGACGACGACCGCTTCCCCGACTCCTGGTTCCAGCAGTACATCTCCGGCTTCGTCCACGAGGGCGTCGACGCCGACGGCGTCTTCCCGGGCAAGGACCTCGACGGCGATGGCCGGCCGGACACCAACCGCAACGGCAACCGCCTTCCCGACTATCTCGAGCCCTTTCTGATGTACGACGTGGAGTCGGACGATTACGTCTACGATCTCGACATGAACAACAACGACCGTCCCGACAGCCGCGAGGACGATCCCGAGCCCGACTATCCCTACGCCGAGGACCTGGAGGGCTACCACGCCATCGGCACCTGGCGCCTGACGGATGACCTCGCCCTCTCCCTGGGTCGCCTCGACTCCCGCCAGGTCCACGGCGGCGGCGCCAATCTCATGAACTACAGCCGGCTGAGCTGGACCGCCAGGAAACCGCGCCTCGGCCAGCTCCACGTGGAGAACACCCTCAAGCGCGTCTGGGACTCCGTGCCCGACCGCGTCCTCGTCTCCTCCGACTTCTCCAGGGGACCCTTCGGCAAGGTGCACCTGGCCGGCTTCGGGTACCAGCAGCAATGGGATCTGAACCTCATCGAGGACGAGCTGAGGTACCGCAACAGCTGGGCCAACCGGTTCTTCGTCCAGGCCGACCTGAGCCCGCTGCGGGGCCTGAGGATGCACCACAACCTGCGCTACGAGCTCAACCGCCAGCAGCCTGGGTTGCTCGACGACGGCACGCACCAGAGGAGCAACGAGATCCGCGCCCTGAGCTCGGTCCACCGCCTTGACTACACCTGGCGCCGGTTCAAGAAGCGGCTGGAGATCGGCCCGGCCTTCAAGCTGCTCTTCCTCAAGCGCACCCAGGAGACGGTCGACGTGGCCCTGGCGGACGAGACGACGGTGATCCCCATCTTCAAGGCGAGCTACCACGTGACGCCCAAGACCACCTTCCGCTTCGGCGTTCAGGGTCTGCCCTTCTGGAAGTACCGGCTGAGGGACAACGGCAACGAGTGGAACAGCTTCGAGCAGAACGTCTACGTTCTGATGATGACCAACCGCTCCGACTACTTCGGCTACGAGATCGTCACCAACGCCGGCATGACCTTCGACAGCCGCACCTACGACAACCCCTTCCGCGGGGCGGACAACACCGACATCATGGCCACCTTCGTGCAGATCGTGGCAGGAGCACCCCAGCTTTGAGCTGGCCGCACCCACGCAACCCGATTCACCACGAGGTCGGACCGCAATGAGGAACCTCATCCTGACCCTTGTCCTCTCCGGGATCCTGCTGCCCTGCCGCGCCCACGCCGAGGAGGACGTCTTCGCCGCGCGCGAGACCGCCTCCCGCAAGCGGGCCGTGATCCTGTCGGCCCTCTTCCCGGGGCTGGGGCAGCTCTCCACCGGGCGCCAGGTGACGGGGACGATCCTCCTCGTCGCCGAGATCGGCTCCCTGGCGACGGTCCTGACGGCCAACGAGAACTACAACACCCGTCTCGACAACTTCGAGCGGCTGAAGTCGGAGTACGAGCAGATGGCGGCGGGCAACAGCCGGCACGACCTGGCCGAGCAGCGCTGGAAGGAGCTGACGGCCGAGGCCGACGACCTCGACGGCCTGCACAACCTGCGCCGGGCCTACACGGCCGCCGCCGTGGGCATATACGTCTACAACCTCGTCGACATCCTTCTCCTCAACCCCCCCGAGGCCGCGGCGGCCAGGTCCTGGAGCCTGCGCGCCGTGCCCGGTCTGGGGGAGGGGCCCGCCCGGCTGATGGTGACGGGAAGCTTCTGAAACCTCTCGGAGATTGAGCATGAGCAAGGCTCTCTGGCCGTTGCTGGCCGTCCTTTCCCTCTGCATCTCGGGGTGCAGCGAAGAGCACAGCCTCCCCTCGAAGTTCCACGACGGCAGGGTGGAGACTCCCGCCGACCTGGAGGCGAGGTTCGAAGGGGACGACGTCGTCCTGGAGTGGAACGTCGACGGGCCCGGGGAGATCCTCTACTACATCGTCACCATGGCGGAGGGCACCACCGGCGCAGAGCGGCAGTTCACCGCGCCCGGGGACAGCGCCTCGTACGCCCTGGTGGAGTTCGCCTGGACCGACTCCTTCTACATCTTCCAGGTGCAGGCGGTGGACCATACCGACTTCGTGGGAGAGGCCTCCAACGTGGACACCCTCTTCGTCCCATGATGCCGGGTCAGACACGGGGCCGCTTCGGAGCCCCCTCCGATGCGCTCAACCTGCGGCGCCTCCACCGCGAGAACCGCAGGGTCGCCTGGGTCTCCTACGCGCTGGCGGCGACGATGGCGGCCTCGGCCCTCGGCTACTTCATCGCCGTCAAACGGGAGAAGCCGGCGGCCAAGCCTCTGGCGATGGAGTTCATCATCCGCAAGCCCCTGGCCAAGAAGTCCTTCCGCATGCGCAAGGCCCAGGTGCAGAAGCGCGTCATGACGAGGCGCGTCGTCGCCTCCAAGCCGAAGCTCGCCCACACCCCGCCGAGGGAGATCCGCCGCGCCGACGCCCTCGGCAACGTGGCCGTCTTCGCCCACCAGATCGACGCCGGTGCGAGCGTCGGCACCGGCACCGTCACCCCCGAGGTCGCCTCCGTCGAGATCCGCAGCTCGAAGGATCCGGAGAAGCGCATCAGCATGCAGGAGGAGTTCCTGGACCTCAACGCCCTCGACACCGGCAAATACCGGGGCATGGTGATCCAGGATCCCACGGACCGCCGGAACATCCGCGGCTTCGTCTACCTCGCCCTGGCCTGGGGCAACGACCTGCAGCCCGACGCGCCGCGCTCGGTCTCCCGGCTCGCCGACGGCATCAACGCCTACACGGGGATCCAGGCCAAGGTGGCCGACCACATGTTCCTCGACTCGCCGGAGCTGTTCAAGACCCCCTTCGTCTACATCACCGACAAGGACGGCTTCGAGCTGACGGAGAAGGAGATCGAGAGCCTGGGGCGCTACATGCGCAGCGGCGGCTTCGTCTTCGCCGACAACGACCGGCCCGATCTCAACTTCGGGCCTGCCGAAGCGTCGCTGCGGGCCATGTTCGGCCAGGCCCTCGGGCGCGACGGCCAGCTCGAGAGGATCCCCAACAGCCATCCCATCTTCAACAGCTTCTTCGACCTCGACGGCCCGCCGGTGGGGGGCGAGTACCTGAGCGTGCGGGGCAATCCCGACATCTTCTACCTCAACTCCGCCGAGGCGACCGACGTCTACTACCAGCCGGACGAGGTGCAGTTCCTCGAGGGCGTCTTCATCGACGGACGCCTGGTGGCGGTCTACTCCGACATGGGCTACGGCAGCATCTGGCAGGACGAGTTCGAGAACGAGCCCCAACTGAGGATGGGGGTGAACCTCGTGGTCTTCGCCCTCACCCAGGAAGGCTCCATCGCACAGCAGCAGATCGACTTCTACACGCAGCTCACCGACTAGGCCGGCACGGGCGGTGAAGGAGCAATCGAGATGTGGGAGATCCTGAAGAGCGGCGGCCCCCTCATGGTGCCCCTCACCATCTGCGCGGTCCTGGCCGTGGCCTACACCATCGAGCGGCTCTGGGTCCTGGGCCACATCCCGGCTCCCGGCCGCGCCAAGGAGGAGCTGGACCGGCTCGAGGCATCCCTCCTCAACGGCGGCCGCGAGGCGGTGGTGGAGGAATGCAACGAGGGCAAGGGGGTGCTCAACTTCATCTTCTCGTCGCTGCTCAAGCGCCACGACACCCTGCTCATCGAGCAGCGGGAGTTCCAGGAGACGAACCAGGAGATCGTCCGTCTCGCCGAGTCGGCGGGGGGAGGCGAGGTGGGCCGCTTCATGGTCATGCAGAGGGAGCAGACCGACATGAAGGGCGAGTTGGTGATCGAGACGGAGGCCGCGGCCCGCACCTACCTGGCCCGGAACCTCCCCACCCTGTACACCATCGGCAACATCAGCCCCCTTTTGGGACTGCTGGGCACGATCATGGGCATGATCATCGCCTTCGAGTCGATCGCCGTGGCCGGCGCCGGGGACCCGAGGGTGGTGGCCGGGGGCATCTCCCAGGCCCTGGTGACGACCGCCTCGGGGCTGATCATCGCCATCCCGACGATCGTCGCCTACCGCTACCTGTCGCGCCGCGCCGACAAGGCCCTGGAGCAGGTCGAGGTCTACGGCCACGCCTTCGCCAACACCCTCCTCCTATCGAGGCCGCCGGCCTAGGGTCTCCCGGAGCACGGCATGGCCAGACACCGCGTAGAGCACATCCGCAGCGTCGCCGAGGAGGGGGAGCCCGACATGACCCCTCTCATCGACTGCGTCTTCCTGCTGCTGATCTTCTTCATGGTCACCACCGTCTTCCTGCACACGAAGGGGCTCGACGTGGACCTGCCGGCCCCGAGCGAGGCCGAGGAGGAGCAGAAGAAGGACATCAACGTCATTCTGAGTGAGGAGGGGGCGATCGAGATCGGCGGCGAGGCGGTGGCCGCCGCCGACCTCGGCGCCCGCCTGACCACCGCCATGGAAGAGGCCAACAACGAGAACATCATCGTCCAGGCCGACGAGGAGTGCGCCCAGAAGCACGTGGTCTACGTGGTGGACACGGCCAAGGGGGTGGGAGTGAAGGGGATCGCCCTCGTGAGGGTGGAGGAGGAGTAGGGCATGGCCAGGCTGCGGAACACCGAGCGCGAGCCCGATTTCAACCTGACGCCGATGATCGACTGCGTCTTCCTGCTGTTGATCTTCTTCATGGTCACCACCGTCTTCAAGCAGCCCTACAGCCTGCAGCTGGAACTGCCCGAAGCGCAGCAGGCGCAGCGGGTGCAGGAGAAGAAGCTGGTGAGCTCCATCACCGCCGACGGGCGCATGGAGATCAATCGCGAGCTGGTGAGCGCCTCCGACCTGGAGCAGGTGCTGCTGCGCCACAAGCAGGGGACGCGGAGCCTGACCCTGATCGTGCGCACCGACAGGGAGACCAGGCACAGGCACCTCCTCGACCTGATCGAGGTGGCCAAGCGCCTGCGCATCGAGAAGGTGGTCCTGGCCACCGAAGACGAGAAGGTCGAGCTCTGATCCCATGAACCTGAAGACCGCTCTCCTCGTCAGCCTCCTCTTCGTCGGCGTCCTCGGGGCCGTGCTCTACTCCAACCGGCGTGAGGGGCAGTTGGAGGAGGCCGACGTCCTCTCCCGGGAGTTGCTGCTCTTCGACAAGAAGGAGGCCGACGAGCTCACCGTCGACGGCCCCAAGGGGCGGGTGGTCTGCCGCAAGGTGGGGGACCAGTGGAGGATCGTCGAACCGATCGACGCCGACGCCAGCCGCGGCGCCGTGGAGACGGTGCTGGTCAACCTGGAGCGGGCCCGCCTGAAGAAATACCTGCTTCTGGAGGACTCCGGCGACCGCGACCTCCTCGAGGAGTACGGCCTCGATCCGCCCCACATGATGGTGACCCTTCGCGTCCGGGGGAGCGTCCTCGACACCGTCCTCTACGGGGACAGCCCCATGGGCGTGTACGTCTATGTCAAGAAGACCTCCGAGGACCGCGTCGGCATGGTCGAGCTCTACCGGCGAACCGGTGTCAACCGCGGGCTGGCCCAGCTGCGGGAGAAGCGGGCCCTGAAGTTCGAGGTGGGCCATGCCAGTGAGCTGCGCATCGAGAGCCCGGGCGGCACCATCGAGGTGGCGCGGCTGGACGACGGCTGGCGGATGCACAGCCCCATGGAGACGCGGGGCGACGAGGAGGAGATCCGGAAGGTCCTCAACAGGCTGAGCGCGCCGGTGGAGGAGTTTGTCGACGACAGTCCGGCGGGCCTCGGGGAGTACGGCCTCGACGCCCCGCGGTACCGCATCGGGGTTACGACGGCCGACGGCGAAGCCTTTGGCCTGTGGGTCGGCGGCGGGGCGGAGAACGGCTTCTACGCGAAGAACCTCTCCCAGCCCTCGGTCTTCACCGTCGACTCGGCCCTCGTGGAGCGGCTCGACGAAGCCGCCTTCGGCCTGAGGTACAAACACCTCCTCGCCTTCGAGAGAAAGGCCGTGGACCGCGTCGAGTTCGCCTACCCGGGGCGGACCGTCCTCTGCGTGCGGGAGGGCACGGCGTGGCTGGCCGTCCCCCAGCAGCGGCCCGTCAATGGCATCGAGCTCGACGCCATCCTCTACAGCATGGAGGAGCTGCGGGCGGAGGACTTCCTCGCCGGCGACGCGGGTTCCGCCGCCTACGGGCTCGAGCCGCCGCGGGCTCGGATCCGGGTGTGGGCCGCGGAGCGGCTCGTGGGCGACCTGGCCCTCGGTCAGGTGCAGGGAGACCGGGTCTACGCCAGGGGAAGCGAGATCGACCTCGCCTGCCTCGTCGACAGGGAGACGGCCGAGCTCCTGGGGGTGGACCGGATCTTCAAGGAACAGGGCTCGAGCGGTGGCGGATGAAGCGCGTCCTCCGGCTCAAGTGGGGCGCCGCGGCCGTGGTGGCCGCCGGCCTCGGAGGGGCTCTGTACTACCACTTCGGCGTCGCCGAGCCCCGGCGGAGCCGCGCCGAGGCACAGGCCCTCTTCGAGGAGGGCAACGCCCGCCTGGGCGCGGGGGAGACGGCCGCCGCCATCGAGGTCTACCAGCGGGCCCTCGACCGCGACGCCGGCTTCGTGCCCGCCTACAACGGCCTGGGAATGGCCTACCGGGCCTCGGGAGAGTCCCCGCGGGCCGAGGCGCTCCTGCAACAGGCCCTGTCCATCGATTCCACCGTGGCGGAGACCTACAACAACCTGGCCATCGTCTACTCCGAGAGCGGCCGGGTGGCGGAGGCCGAGGCCGTCTACAGGAAGGCCCTCGCCATCGATCCGAACTCCGCCGTGACCTACTTCAACCTGGGCGCCTTCTACTCCCAGGTCGGGCGCTACGCCGAGGCGGTGCAGGAGTACGGCAAGGCGTTGCAGCTGCGCCGCGGGCTCTACCAGGCCCACAACAACCTGGCCCTGGCCTGCATCGCCCTCGGCCGGTCCTCCCAGGCGGTGCGGGAGCTGAAGCGCTCGATCGAGCTGAACCCCCGCCAGGGCCGGGCCTGGTACAACCTCGGTCTGGCCCACGAGGAGGAGGGCCGCTACGAGGAGGCGGCCGACTGCTTCCGCGCGGCCCTGGAGCACGAGCCCGGGGTGGCCGCCATCCACTATCACCTCGGCGTCGTCCACGAGGGGCTGCAGCGCGAGACGGAGGCCATGGAGAAGTACCGGGAGGCGATTTCCATCAAGCCGTCCCACAGGGAGGCCCACTACCGCATGGGCCGGCTGCTGGCGGCGCAAGGCCGGTACGAGGAGGCCGAAGCCGGGTTGTCGAAGGCCATCGAGATCGATCCGGAGTACGCCGACGCGCGCTACAACCTGGGCCGTCTCTACATGAGGCAGGGCCGGACCGCCGAAGGGCGGCGGGAGATGGAGCTGTTCCGCCAGATGAGCGAGTACGACAAGGAGAGGGAGAAGGTCAGCCGCATTCTGCTGTACATGCCCGGCGACGCCAACTCCCGCTGGAAGCTGGGTCAGGTGCACGAGAAGTACGGTAAGTACGACCGGGCCATCGAGGAGTACCGGAAGGCCCTGGCCATCCGTCCCGGCTTCGAGGAAGCCCGGCAGGCCCTCGAGTCGGTGCTCGAGGCGCGTCCCCGGGAGGAGGATCGCAGATGAGCTTGATCGGACTGTCGATCGTCGGCGTCACCCTGGGCATTTCCCTCCTCGCCCGGGACGTGCCCACCGAGGACTACATGCTCTCCACCTTCCAGGCGGGCCAGAGCTTCTACTCGGAGGGCGCCTACGACCAGGCGATCGAGAAGTACAGCGACGTGGGCGGCGTCCGCAGCCTCCTCCTCGACGACGCCGCCATCGTCGTCGTCGTGGGCGACGTGGAGACCACGGTCAAGGACGCGGCCATCTACCAGGTGGGCAACTCCTACTTCAAGATGTTCGAGGAGGAGTTCCAGGCCGCCGAGGCCACGGCCAACGAGCGCCAGCAGGAACAGCGCCTCAAGAGGGCCAACGAGTACCTGGAGGAGGCGGTGAGCCACTTCTCCCGGGTCGAGAAGCGGTCCGGCTCCGAGGAGCTGCGAGTCCTCGCCATGAGTCGGATCATGACGAGCTGGTACACGGCCCGGCGCTACCAGGAGGTCATCCGCGTGGGCCGGGAGTTCGTCGACAGGTATCCCGACAGCGCCTACCTCGTGGAGGCCCTCTACAACATCGGCTGGTCCTGGTACGAGCTCGGGGACCATGCCCGCAGCATCGAGGCCTTCACCGAGCTGACGGAGCGATTCGAGTCCGGCTTCCACGTGAGCCGGGCCCTGTTCCAGATCGGGGAGTGCTGGTACGACCAGGGCCGCTACGCCGAGGCGATCCCCTGGTACCAGCGGCTGGTGGACCGCGCCGACATCCTCGAGCTGACCGAGCAGGAGATCCAGCGGATGCAGTTCGAGAAGGTCGCCGGCCTCGTGGACGAGACCGAGTACGAGCTGACCGCCAAGGCCCAGATCCGCATCGGCGACAGCTACGGCCGGCTGGGGGAGTTCGAGCAGGCCGAGGAGTCGTACCGCGTGGTGATCTCGGTCTTCGCCCGGGAGCGGCGCCTCGTGGAGCGCGCCTACCAGAGCCTGGCGGACATGCACTTCGAGAACCGCCGCCTGGAGCGCTGCGTCGCCGCCTACCGCGAGGCCATCGACAACATCCCGAACCGCATCTTCAAGGCGCGCATGCAGTTCCAACTGGCCAAGCGCTACGCCGAGGCGAGCCGGGAGTGGGGCGAGGACCTCTTCGACGACGCCGTCCGCGAGTACAACGTCTACCTGAAGGGCTACGCCGAGGTGGCGCACCAGGCCGGGTTCACCCCGGCCAACGCCTGGTTCGAGATCGGCCAGGCCCGCTACGCCGAGGCCGAGGGCCTCGCCCAGGCCGGGGAGGAGAGCCGCGAGGCCTACGGCCGGGCCCTGGAGGCGTACTCCACCATCCTCGAGCAGTACTCAGACCCGAGCTTCCTCACCGCCGCCCGCTTCAACGCCGCCCTCTGCAAGCAGCGGATGGGCGGGGAAGCCGAGCTCGCCGAGGCGGTGGCGGCCTTCCGCGGCATCATCGACGAGGACCCCGCCGGCACCTACGCCCGCAGCTCGCGGTTCCAGCTGGCGCGCATGTACTTCGGCCGCGAGGAGTTCGACCGCTCGGCCGGCGTCTACGCCGAGATCATCGCCGAGGCCCGCGACTCCACCCACCTCGACATCGCCCGCTTCGAGCTGGGTCTCGTCCTGCAGAAGGGGGGCGACCTGGAGGGCGCCGTGGAGGAGTTCCTCGCCGTACGCCGCTCGGCGCCGCAGTTCTCCCTCTCCCGCCTGGAGGCGGGCCGCGCCTACGTGAGCCTGGAGAGCTACGACCGCGCCCTGGAGGTGCTCTCCGCGGGCCTGGAGGCCGCCGGGGACGACGGCGAGCGCGCCCAGTATCACTACCTGACGGGCAAGGCCTGGGCCGGCCGGCAGGACTACGAGCCCGCCGTGGAGGCCTTCACGCGGACCATCGCCCTCACCGCCGACCCGGCCCTGGTGGAGATCGCCCGCTACGACCGGGGGACGGGCTACTCCCGCCTCGAGCGCTACGCCGAGGCGGAGAAGGACCTGCGGGTGCTGGTCGATTCGGGCAACGAGCGCATCCGCGGCCCGGCGCAGAAGATGCTCGGACTGGCCTACCTGCGCCTCGGCCGCCAGCAGGAGGCCCTGGCCAGCTACGGCCGGCTCGCCGAGACCTCCGCCGACGCCACCGAACGGGCCGAGTACATGGTGCTCATGCTCGAGCTGTTCTTCGAGCTGGAGCAGTTCGACATGGCCATCGCCACGGGCCGGCAGATCCTCGACCAGGAGTTCGAGGACAGCCTCGAGCACAAGGACTACTGGATCGACGAGCTGGTGTACTACCTCATCGGCGAGAGCCAGTACCGCAGCGGCCAGGCCGACGCCGCCATGGCCACCTACGCCGAGGGCCTGCGGCGCTTCCCCGCCTCCTGGTACTCGCCCGACATGGCCTACGCCCTCGGCACCCTCTACTTCGAGGGCGACCGCCTCGACGACGCCACCCGCACCCTGGCCGACTTCGTGAAGCGCTTCCCGCGCTCCCCCAACGCCCTGTACGGCCGGTACTACCTCGGGTACGCCCACTTCAACCTCAGGGAGTGGGACCAGTCCCTGGAGGCCTTCCAGGGCCTCGTGGACAGGTTCCCCGACGCCGAGGTGGCCGCCGAGGCGCTGATGCGCTCCGCCGAGAGCGCCTTCAACCTGGGCCGCTTCGACGAGGTGGCCGCCCTCTACGGGCGGCTCCTGGAGAGCTATCCCGAGTCGCCCTTCAGCGACGACGCCATGTACAACCTCGCCTGGGCCCACTACGAGGCCAAGGACGAGGAGGCCTTCATCGCCGGCCTGGAGCGGCTGCTGAGCACCTACCCCGGCAGCGAGTTCGTCGCCGACGCCCGGTTCACCCTCGGCGACTACTACTTCAACAAGGAGGAGTACGAGAGGGCCCAGAGCGAGTACCAGGTCGTGCTCGCCGAGCACGGCGGCTCGGCCATCGCCCGCGAGGTCCCCGAGGTTCTGCGCAAGGTCCGCGAGATCATCGCCTACAACGAGTACGAGCGGGCCATGGCGGTCTTCAGCGAGGGCCTGAGCCTCGACAAGGAGGCCAGGGGGGACGAAGCCGTGCGCAAGTTCGAGGAGGCCGCCCCCCTCTTCGTAGCCCTCATGGAGAAGTACCCCGGCACCGAGGTCGAGGTCGGCGCCCTGAGCAATCTCGGCATCTGCTACGAGTTCCTGCGCCGGTGGCAGGAGGCGGTGCAGACCTACGACAAGGTCATCGCCCTCTACGAGCAGGAGAAGGCGAGCCAGGAGGCGTTCCAGTTCGCCAAGGGCCACCGCGACTGGATCGTCACCTCCCGGCTCTGATGAAGCAAGGAAAGGGTGAGAAATGAACTCCCGGCGAAAGTCGATCTGTCGGATCCTGGTGTGCTGCGCCCCCCTGGCCGCGGCGGGGTGCATCATCTTCCCGCCCAAGATCCACTACAACTCCTACATGGTCCCCGCCACCCAGGCCGGCGAGGTCTACCGCACCGAGGAGGACGGCTCCATCTCCTACGTCATGGAGGGGCTCCGCCTCAACGTGCGTTTCCTCACCGACGCCGAGCTGAACGCCCTGCTGCCGGAGGACTCCGTCAAGGGGAAGTACTCCACGAACCCCTACACCTACGGCGACCACGTGGACGGCGACGTGGGCTACATCCCCGACCGCTTCACCACCTTCCGGGTCAGCGTCTTCAACCAGACCTTCGCCAAGGTGCAGCTCAACCCCATCGAGGTCGTCCTGCTCACCGACCAGGGCGAGGAGCTGAACTCCTACGGCATTCCCTCCACCTCGCCCTTCAAGAGCTTCGAGCGCTACTACCGGGGCCTGAGAGGGCAGAGCGGCAACGAGTTCTACCGCTTCGAGGTGCGCATGGGGCACGTGCGCAGCCTCAACTACGCCGAGAGCCAGCCGATCTTCAAGGGCGAGAACTACAGCGGCCTCATCGCCTTCGACGCCCTCGACCGCGACGTGCGCCGCGTGCGCCTCGTGCTCAGGGAGTTCACCCTCAAGTTCGACGAGTTCGGCGTGCCCCTGGAGACGATCGACTGCCGCTTCGACTTCCGCCGCGAGATCGAGATGTGGGAGGTGGAGGAAGAGGACGAGACGCTGGTCAGCGACAGGGGCCAGTCCTGAAGCCGCCCCGTGCCAGAGGCGACTAGGCCCTGCCGGCCGCTTCCCTCGCGGCCGGTCAAGCTGTTCCTGCTGCTCCTTCTTCTGTATCCGGTCTGCTCCCCGGCCGCCCAGCGGGGGGAGCGGATCCTGGTGATCCCCTTCGAGGACCACAGCGAGTTCCGCGGCACCTGGGACCTCCGGCAGGGGGTCCCGCAACTGCTGAGCGAGTTGCTGCGCGAGGGCGGCGCCTTCGAGGTCCTGCCCTTCGACACCCTCGCCGCTCCGGCCGCCGGGGCCGGGGGCGCCTCCAGGCTGGACCGGGCACTGCAGGCCGGCCGCGAGGCCGGCGCCGACCTGGTTCTCGGCGGCCGGATCCACCACTTCGCCATCAAGCGCTTCAACGTCGGCAGCCCCCTCGTGGGCGGGTTCACCTCCTATTCCGTCCTCGTCGAGGTCGACGCCCGCCTGACGCGGGTCCTCACGGGGTCCCGCGACGGGGAGGAGGTCAGCGGCCGGGCGGAGGTCAAGGACAAGGACCTGGGCCTGACCCTGCTGGGCCGGACCACCGAGACCGAGGCCGCCCTCGCCCGCCTCAACGAGGTCCCCTTCGGGGCGCCGGAGTTCCGCGAGACGATCGTCGGCGCCGCCACCCTCGACGCCCTCGGCCAGGTCGCCGGGGAGCTGTCGGCCCTGGTCGTGGTCTCGGCGGTGGAGGGGAAGGTCCTCAGCCTCGAGGAGGACGGGGGATTCGTGGACCTCGGCCTGGCCGACCGGGTCGAGGCCGGCTACCGGCTGGCCGTGCACTCCCGGCGGGACACGCAACGGGTGGGCACGGTGCAGATCGTCGAGGTCTTCGCGCCTCACCTGTCGAGGTTCCACACCCTCGAGGGCGGGGGGGCCATCGAGGCGGGGGATCTCCTTCGTTCCCCGCCTGAGGGCGACTCCTGGAGGGGAGATCGATGAGCGCCGACGCGCGGGATCTCGAGCCGACCTGGGCCGATCGCACCGACGACGTCGACGCAAGGGTCGAGATGCTGCGGCGGGCGCTGCGCACGGGGAACCACGAGCTGGCCCTGGGCCTGGCCGCCTCCATCAAGGAGACCGTCGCCAACGAGCGCATGATGGGCGCCGACCCGGGCCCCGCCGCCCTGCCCGGCCACTGCTGGCAGCCGGCCGGGCGGCTGCCGGCGCCCTGGTCCCGATGGGCCGACGGCTGGGAGCTGTGGCAGAGCGTGCGCCTCAGGGAGACGATCGGCCAGCCGCGGCAGGCCGAGCCCCTGGATCTCCTCGTCGGCATGCCCGCGGAGAGGGTGGCCTCGCCGCAACGGGAGCTGCGGGTTGCACGGCTCGAGGACGGCCGGCCGTGCGAGGTCCGCAGCCAGGTCTACGGCGAGGTCCGCCGGGGGCCGAACTGGTTCGCCCACCTGGTCTTCGAGGCCGATGTCCCCGCCGCCGGCGAGGCCGTCTTCCTCGTCTTCTGCGGCAACCCGGCCGCCGAGCTGCCGGACTACCCGAGCCGCCTCGGCATCCGCGGCGAAGGGATCGGCCTGGAGATCGAGACCCCCCACTACGTGGCCACCCTCTCCCGGCAGATGGGTCAGCTGGAGTCCCTGACGCCCAGATGGCACCTGGGCGGGCTGCGGTTGTCCACCCACGGGGACGGCCACGGCGAGCCCCCCAACCTCGACTGGGCCCACGACTACACCACGGCCGGGGCTTTCCAGAAGATGCGGGTGACGAACTGGGCCGAGTGCCCCCATTACGAAGTGGTGCGCGGTCCCTTGTGCGCCATCGTGCGGCGCTTCGGCTTTCCCCACAGCCCGGTGCATCCGCTGTTCACGCCCAGCCGCCTGTTCATGGACCTGACCTACACCTTCTACGCCGGCGTCCCCTGGTTCCTCAAGGACGGCCGCATGGAGGCGACGCGCGATTTCTGCGCCCACGTGGCCCGCGACGACGAGTGGTACTTCGGCGGCCGGCCCTTCGACGCCTCCCTGTGGATGGACAGGGAAGGCCGCGTCCACGAGGGCCCGGTGCCGCCGGAGCAGATCGACCACGTCTGGGGCGCCGGCTTCTACCATCGCCAGAGCCGGGACAGCATCTTCGCCATCTACCTGGACCATCGTCTCGAGGGATCGCCCGGCGCCGGACCGGAGGGCACGACCCCGGCGAGGCTCCATCAGCGCCTCGACATCACCCTCGACCATGCCAGGCCGGGCGAGCCGCCCCACGCCTCGGTCTGGTGCCGTCCCATGTTGCGCGACAGCGCCTGGCTGCAGGCCGGAACGGCCCTCGTGCAGCGCAACGCCTACCTGCTGGCGCCCTATCCCCGGCCGGGCGGCGCCGCGGGACTGGAAGCCCTGCGCCAACGCCTGCTGTCGCCGCTGGTGGCCGAAGCCGACGGGACGCCGCCGCCGGCCCCGGCCGGCGGGGCCTCGGAGGCGGCACAACCTCTGGCTCGGGTCGGCGAGCGCCCCGTGGACCGGCCGCGGAAACGCGCCCTCTGGGAGGCGATGGCGGAGGTTCGCGAGGACCAGCTGTACGCCGGCGCCGCCAGCCTGGTCGACATGGGCTACATCTACGACGTGCGCACACGCGGCGACGACGTGCGCGTGGTGATGACGATGCCCCACCGGGGGCGGCCGAAGTACGACTTTCTCGCCAAACCGCTGAGGGCGCGGCTGGAACAGCTGCCGGGCGTCGGCTCCGTCGTCGTCGAGCTGACCTGGGAGCCGCCGTGGACACCCAACCGCCTCACCGACGCCGGCCGCCGCCTGATGGGTCTGGCCGACGGCTGACGAGCCGCAGGCGGCGCCGGCAAGCGTCTCGCCGAGGGTTGCCTGTCCCGCCCGGCGACGGGACGCGCAAATCGCGGCCGCAGCGGGCTGCACGGACGCCGGCGGGCCCATGCCCGGCACCCGTTTTCTGCTGGTGCGGCGTCTGGACCGGGGTCGGCCGGCGGGGTATATTCGCGAATCACCCCACGCCGCCATCACATTCGATTCGAGTGTCCGCAGATCTCCTCCGCCGACTCTTCCACCTCACCCGCGCCCGCGTCGGCTCCCGGTCGCCCCCGCCGTCCAACGGCGATGAACCGATTCACGACCGGCCGGGTGATCCCGGGCCGGCCACGCCGGTACCGGACGAGAAGCTGGCCGGGTACTACGCCAACCTCGAGATTCCCTACGGTTCGGATCTGGCCACCGTGCGCGCGGCCTGGAAGGACCTGATGAAGAAGTACCACCCCGACCTCCACGGCGCCGACCCCGAGAAGCAGCGGCTGGCCGGCGAGATCACCGCCAGACTGACACGAGCCTGTCAGGAGCTGGAGGCGGCCCTGGAGCGGGGCAACGGGAGAGGCTGAACGCGGTGCGGCGCCAACCACGTCAAAGCCGGCGGTCCGTGGCCGCCGCAACCGAGCAGATTCGCGAGGGCCCATGACAGATCACTTCGAGCGCGTCAAGGAGTACATACTGGAGCTGGGTTTCTCCATCGACGAGGAGATCCCCGAGGAAGAGATCGTCGTCATCAACGACGCGGAGCGCGGCATTCACGAGCTGGTCATCGACTGCGAGGACGACCTGGTCGTGCTGGAGCAGCTTATCCTCAAGTTCGAGGGGGAGGTGCCGGCGGCCGTCTACCGCCGCATCCTGCAGATGAACCGCAGCCTCGTCTTCGGCGCCTTCATCCTCAACGAGGACGGGAACCTCCTCCTCTACCGCAACACCCTGGCCCTCGACAACCTCGACCTGAACGAACTCGAGACGACCATCAACGCCCTCAGTCTGGGCCTGGCGGAAAACGGCGACGAGCTCCTCGGCTTCCTCGCCTGAGCCGGCTCGCACCGAGTCTTTCACCACGACACAAGGAAGTCGGAAATGGCTGGCATCTTCAATCGCCTCTTCAAAGCGGGTGAGGCCGAGGCCCACGCCCTCGTCGACAAGCTCGAGGACCCCATCAAGATGAGCGAGCAGGCCGTTCGCGACCTGCGCAAGGACCTGCAGGAGAGCCTCAGGAGCCTGGGCGAGGTCAAGTCGCTGGCGATTCGCATGGCCAAGGACGCCGAGGACGCCAA
This sequence comes from Candidatus Latescibacterota bacterium, assembly GCA_964291625.2. Classification (GTDB taxonomy): domain Bacteria; phylum Latescibacterota; class UBA2968; order UBA8231; family UBA8231; genus UBA8231. The sequence continues at coordinate 69,639 of OZ220090.1, forward strand.
GCGCCTGGCCGGGGACTACGAGCGCAAGGCGATGCTGCTGCTGCAGCGGGGGCAGGCCGGCGAGGTCGACAACGCCGAGGCGGAGAGGCTCGCCATGGAGGCCCTGAGCCGCAAGGAGGAAGCGGCCGCCCGGGCGCTGCAGGCGACCGAGCAGGCCCAGCAGCAGCAGCAGATGGTGGACAGCCTCCAGAACAACGTCAATCAGCTCAAGTCGAAGGTCGCTTCCTACGAGAACGACCTGGTCATGCTCAAGGCCCGGGCGCGGACGGCCAATGCCACGCGCAAGATCAACCAGCGCCTGTCCAACGTCGACACCAACGGCACCGTGGCCCTCCTCGAGCGCATGAAGGAGAAGGTCTCCGAAGAGGAGGCCCTGGGGCAGGCCTACGGCGAGATGGCCGACGCGGGCGGCTCCGTGGACGAGGAGATCGACAAGGCCCTGGCCAGCGGCAGCCCGGGCAAGTCCCAGGACTCGCTGGCCGAGCTCAAGTCCAAGATGGGCATCAGCTGACGGGGGCCGCGCCAGCGGTTCCCTGCCACACAGAGTACCCCCACCCATGCCGCAGGTGCCGCGCAGGAGCTTCCTCAAGTCGCTCCTGGCCGGCTCCGTGTGTCTGCCCTACGCCTGCGGCGAGCGCCCGCCGCCCCCCCATGGGGTCGACGTGGAGGCCCGCTTCGTCGATGCCGTGCCGCCGGAGCGCGGCCACCTGCTGCTGCCCGCCGTCGAACCCGCGGAGTTCGCCGCCGCGGCCGAGACCAGCGTCGACGTGCTCGTCGTCGGCGGCGGCGTGTCGGGACTGGCGGCCTGCTGGAAGCTCCGGCAGGCCGGGGTGGAGCGCCTGCTCCTGGTGGAGCTCGCCGACACTCTCGGCGGAAATGCCGTGGCCGGGCAGGCAGGCGACCTGGTATTCCCCTGGGGGGCCCACTACATCAACGTGCCGCCGGCAGAGGCGGACTGCGTCCACGAGGTGCTCTCCGATCTCGGCGTGATCCGCGGGTACGACGCCGCCGGCCGTCCCCTGGTGGACCCCGACCACCTGTTGCGCTGGCCCGCCGAGCGGTTGTGGGCGGACGGCAGCTGGGTCGAGGGGCTCGACCCCTTCGCCGACGCCGGGGAGGGGGAGATGGAGGAGCTGCGGGCCTTCGAGGACGACATGCTGCGCTGGACCTTGCACCGCGGGCGGGACGGCCGCCGGGCCTTCGCCATGCCCCTGGCCTACAGCACGGCCGAGGCCCGGGTGCGCCAGCTGGACGACCAGAGCATGGCCCGCTACGTGGAGAGCCGCGGCTGGCGCAGCCGGCGCCTCGCGTGGCTCATCGATCAGGCCTGCAAGGACGACTACGGCAGCCTCGCCGCCGACGTCTCGGCCTGGGCCGGCATCCACTACTTCGCCTGCCGCTACTACGACTACCGCCTGAGGCAGGACTACCCCTCCGACACCTTGACCTGGCCCCAGGGCAACCAGTTCCTCGCCGACGGCCTGGCGCGGGGGCTGACGGCCGGGGAGCGATGGCTGGCGACGGCCGTCGTCGGCCTCCGCGGTGGGGGAGCGACGGCCGAGGCCCTGTGCATCCACGCCCCCACGGGCCAGCGGCGGCGGGTCCGGGCCCGGTCCGTCGTCTACGCCGGCAAGCTGCACACGGCGGCGCGCGTCGTCGCCGACCTGCCCGAGGCCCAGAGGCGGGCCATGGCCGGACCGGAATACGTTCCCTGGATCGTCGCCGCGGTGAGGCTGTCCGCCGAGCTGGGCGACGCGGGTCTGGCCTGGGACAACGTGGTGATGGGCAGCCCTTCCGTCGGCTACGTCTCGGCCCGCCATCAGACCTCGCCGGCCCCGGAGGACGGGGGGGAGGTCCTCGTTTACTACCTGCCCCTGGTCGGGGACCCGGCCGCCTCCCGGCAGGAGCTGCTGCGGAGCGATCCGCAGCCGTGGGCGCGAAGGGTGATGGCCGATCTGGTCCGCGTCCATCCGCAACTGCCCGGTCTGGTGGAAGGGATCGACATCTGCCGCTGGGGCCACGGCATGGTCCGTCCGGCGCCGGGCCTCATCTGGGGGCCCGAGAGCGATCTGCGGCGTCAGCCGTGGGGGACCGTGGCCTTCGCGTCCTGCGACGCCACCGGGCTGCCCCTCTTCGAGGAGTCCCTGTTCACCGGCATCGCCGCGGCCGAGCGCTGTCTCGACGTGCTCGACGCTCCCTACAAGACATCCCTCCACGGCCTGCCGGCCCATGGATGAGCCCGCCGCCGGCCGCGGCTCCTGGGGCCCGGCGCTGCTCCTGGCCGCCATCTTCACGGCGGCGGCCTGCGCCATCGTCTACGAGCTCCTCATCGGCAGCACCTCGGCCTACTTCCTCGGCGACAGTGTCGAGCAGTTCTCGGTCACCATCGGCCTCTTCCTCGCCTCCATGGGCCTGGGATCCTGGGTGTCGCGGGCCATCACGGAGCGCCTGCTGGAGCGCTTCATCGCCTTCGAGCTGTGGCTGGCGGCCGTCGGCGGATGCTCGGTTCCGGTCCTCTACCTCGCCTACCTGCACAGCGGCCAGTTCCGCTACGTCATGGTCCTCCTCATCGTCGCCGTGGGCGCCCTCGTCGGCCTGGAACTGCCGCTGCTGACCCGCATGCTCCAGCGCTACGGCGAGCTGCGCACGGTGCTGTCCAACGTCCTGCTCCTCGACTACCTGGGCTCCCTGCTGGCGGCGCTGCTCTTTCCCTTCCTGCTCCTGCCCCTGCTGGGCGCCTTCGACACCGCCCTGGCGGCGGGCCTCCTCAACGCCGGCGTCGGCCTCGCGCTGCTGGCCGGGTTCTGGTCCAGGCTCGGGCGAGGCGCGCGGGGCCGGCTCCTGGGCCTGGGGCTGGTCGTCACCTGCGGCCTGGGTCTGGCCCTGGCGGCGGCCAACCCCCTCCGCCAGCAGCTGGAGAGCGATCTCTACACCGACCGGATCGTCCACAGCGAGCGCTCACCGTACCAGCGGATCGTCCTCACCCAGTGGGGCGACGACGTCCGCCTCTACCTGGACCGCCACCTGCAGTTCTCCTCCGTCGACGAGTACCGCTACCACGAGTCCCTGGTGCACCCGGCCATGGCCCTGGCCCCCCACCGGCAGCGGGTGCTCGTCATCGGCGGCGGCGACGGGCTCTCGGTGAGGGAGGTGCTGCGCCACCGCGGCGTGGAGCGGGTCGACCTGGTCGATCTGGATCCGGCGGTCATCGACCTGGCCCGGCGCGACCTGCGCCTCACGCGCCTCAACGACAACGCTCTCAGCCGGCCGGGAGTCCGTATCTTCTCGGAGGACGGTTTCTCCTTCCTCCAGCGGGCCCACGAGCCCTATGGCGTCATCATCATCGATCTGCCCGACCCCCGGGACGAGGCCCTCTCCAAGCTCTACTCGATCGAGGTCTACCGCCTGTGCGCCCGCCATCTCTCCCCGGGAGGGGTGGTGGTCACGCAGGCCTCGAGTCCTTACTATGCGAGGACAACGTTCTGGAGCATCGCCGCCACCATGGCCGAAGCCGGCTTGCGCGTCGTGCCCTACCACACACTCGTGCCGTCCTTCGGCGAGTGGGGGTTCGTCGCCGGCCTCAGCGGTCGTGGTGAGCCGCGGGACGTGACCTTCGACGTGGACGGCCTTCGATTCATGACTGCGGAGATCTTCCGGCAGATGCTGATCTTCCCCGGCGACATGAGCCGGCCGGCGGAGGTCGTCGTCAACCGCCTCGACCGGCCGGTGCTGTCGAGGCAGTACCGGGAAGACTGGAGCCGCTGGTAGGCGCGGTGAGGAGGATCCGATGATCAGCCGGGTCAGGAAGTGGCTCGGGGGCCGGGACGCCGAGGACGACCACGCCGGTCTCGCCGACCTGCGGCTCGATTCCATGGGCCCGGGCGATCTCGTCGACCACGACCTGAAGACCTGGGAGGTCACCGGCCGGAGCGTCTACGACTACGACGGTTTCCCGGCCCGGGAGTGGCAGCTGACCTGCGGCGAGGAGGTGCGCTTTCTCGAGCGCTCCGAGGAGGACGGGCGGGTCGAATGGACGTTGACGCGCAGCATCCCCATCGGTGAGATTCAGGAAGACGTGGCCGCCGCCATCGCCGCCGATGAAGACCCGCCCCGGGTGATCCACTTCGAGAGCCGGCGCTACTCGGCCTCGGAGTCCACCGCCGGGGTGCAGTGGGACCTGGCCGGCGACGGCTCGAAGGCCGAGGGGTCCGCGCGCGAGTTCATCAACTGGAGCTACGAGGCCGAGGACGGACGCGTCCTGTTTCTCGTGCAGTGGGGTGAGCAGCGGTTCTCCGCCTACGAGGGGGAGAACGTCGAGGAGTACTCCTTCACCGACATCCTGCCTGGAGGTGAACGGTGAGGCAACCGAGGGGGATTCGCCCCCAGACCCGTGGAGTTCCGGCCCGCCGTGCGCTGATCGCCGGGGCCGCCCTGATCGCCGCCGCCGCCGCCGGATGCGGCCGGACCCCCGACCCCGTGGCGCAGACGGCCCGCGACCTCGAACGCTACCCGGAGTACGCCGTCATCATCGAGGACCTGAAGGTGGAGGACGGGTTCTTCCCCGACTACTTCCTCCGCCTGCGGCTCATGACGGCCAGCGGCCAGCGGGTCGCCGGGAAGGACACCCTGGTCTACGAGGACCGGGTCACGGACTGGCTGGAGGTGGAGGAGGAGGTCATGGCCCGCTACCAGCACTACCTGGGCATGGTGGTGGCCGGCAAGACCCTCGACGGCAAGCGCACCACGTCCCGCCAGGCCCACCCCCCGGGGTACCAGTACGTCGGCAACAGTCAGTACGGCACCTGGGGCGCCGGCGGGTTCTGGCAGTTTTACGGCCAGTACGCCTTCATGAGCGCCATGCTCGGCGGTTTCGGGGTGGGCCGCGGCGACTACGCCGACTACCGCCGCAACCGCGAGGTCGGCCGGCCTCACTTCGGCCCCACCCGCCAGGGGCGGCGGACCTTCGGCACCGCCGGGACGCAGACCCAGAAGACCCGTCCCGACTTCTACCAGCGCTACCGGCAGCGCTCCACCGGCGGCGGGCGCGGCTTCGCGACGCGGACCTCCGGTGTCGGCGGCAGGCGCTTCGGCAAGTGACCCGATCTCGAAACTGAGAGGGAGGTAGCCAGTGGATTCCATGCTGATTCCCATGGGCCAGTCGGCCGTGTACCTGCTCGAGGCCTTCGTCCTGCTCGTCATCGCCAAGTGGGCGTACACCAGCTTCTACCGCCGCGTGCATCTGAAGGAGGAGCTCTTCGACAAGGGCAACGCCGCCCTCGCGGTGTCGACGGCGGGCTACCTCTTCGGCATCGTCATCGCTCTCGGAGGCGTCCTTCTGGGGCCCTCCGCGGGGTGGCAGGCGGACCTGACGGCGATCGCCCTCTACGGCCTCATGACCATCGCCATGATGCTGGCGGCCAGCTGGCTGTGCGAGAAGGTCCTGCTCTCCCGCTTCGACAACACCAAGGAAGTCGTGGAGGACCAGAACCTGGGCACGGCCTTCGTCGAAGCCGGGGTCCACATCGCCAACGGCCTCATCCTCCTGGCCATCCAGCAGGGCGCCGGCCCCTGGTGGGCGGGCCTCGTGTTCTGGGCCCTGGCCCAGGCCGTGCTGCTGATCCTCGGGCGGATCTACGAGATGGCCACGCCCCACAGCGTCCACGACGAGCTCGAGCGCGACAACGCCGCCGTGGGGCTCGCCCTCGCGGGAGCGCTGGTGGGGATGGGCAACATCATCAGCCTCGCCGTGGCCGGGGACTTCACGGGCTGGACGGACGGCCTGACCACCTTTGGCGCCGATGCCGCCTTCGGCCTGGTCATCCTCCTCGTCATCCGGCGGCTGAGCTGCGCCCTGCTGGCACCAGGCGTCAGCCTGGCCGCCCAGCAGACGCAGGAGACGCCCCGCACCGGCGCCGGTCTGCTGGAGGCTTTCGGCTACGTGGGCGGCAGCATGCTGGTCGTCTGGGTGCTCTGACACCCGCCCCGGAAGAGACGCGCCCGACCCGAGATCGCCGTGCCCATCTGGCTGCCCCTCATGCGCGTCTGGCGGCGGGTCGTCCACCGCCATTCCCTGGCGTGGATCTCCCTGCTGTCGGCGTCGCTCATCGTCGTCGGCGGGGTGCTGTTCTCGTTGATAGAGGACCAGCCCCTCGGCGACGGACTGTGGTGGGCGGTGGTGACGACGACGACCGTGGGCTACGGGGACTACTCGCCGGTGACCGCCCAGGGCCGGGTGGTGGGCGCCTTTCTGATGGTGCTGGGCATCGGCGTCCTCGGCGGTTTCACGGCGGAGCTGGCCACCTTCATCATCGAGCACCGGAGCCGTAAAGACAGGGGGATCAAGCCCGTGAAGACGGATGGACATATCCTGGTCTGCGGCTGGAACGAGACCGGCGAGGATCTGGTCCGCAACATCCTCGCCGACAGCCTGCGAGTGGAGGTCGTGGTCCTCGCCGAGCTTCCCGGTCACCCCTTGCCCGCCGAGGGCGGGGCCGGCCGCGTGAACTTCGTCCACGGGAGGGTGGAGGCGGAGGCCCTGGACCGCGCTTCCGCGCGGGACTGCTCGGGGGCGGTGATCCTGGGAGACCAGGAGATCGAGGACACGGCCGGCCGCGACGCCAAGACGCTGATCCGGGCGCTGACGATCAAGGAGTACGAGCCGGCCCTCCACGTCTGCATCCAGCTCTACGACCCCGGCTCCACCCGGCACGCCGACATCTCCCGGGCCGACGAGGTCGTGGTCGTGGGCGCCCTCTCCAGCGGGCTGCTCAGCCGCGCCGTCCTCGACCCGGGCAGCTCGCGGGCGATCTCGAGCCTGGTGCGCGCCGAGGAGCAGTGCGAGATCTACCTTGTCGAGGTCCCCCCCGACTGGCCGGGAAAGCGCTTCGGCGAGATGCTGCCGGTGGCCAAGGAGACCCTCGACGTGCTGCTCGTCGGCGTCGAATCGGCTTCAGGGGGCCTGGTGGTGAATCCCCCCGGCGACTACGCCTTTGCCGCCGGCGACCGGCTGGCCGTCATCTCCGAGGACCGCCCCGACATCCGGACCCTCCACGGATGAGCCCGTCTCTCCCGGCACCCGTCGACACCGGGGTGAGATCCGCCCTGGGCCGCCATCTCCTGGTCGATCTCTACGGCTGCGCCCGGGGGCTGCTCGACGACGTGGACCATGTCCGCCGGGGCCTGCTGGCCGCCGCCGAGGAGGCCGGCGCCACCGTGGTGGACGCACACTTCCACAGCTTCTCCCCATGCGGCGTCACCGGCACCGTATCGATCCAGGAGAGCCATCTCTCCATCCACACCTGGCCGGAGCACCAGTACGCCGCCGTCGACATCTTCACCTGCGGCGACTCCATCGATCCCTGGCGCGCCTACGAGTCTCTCAAGACCGCCCTCGAGGCCGACCGGGGCTCCGCCATGGAGATCCGGCGGGGACGGCCCGACCTGTTGTAGCGGTCTGTTGCAGCCGGGCCAGATCGGCCCGACGGGCCGAGATTCCTCTCTTGGCCCGGATGTACTCTGATCCTTATATGTGCTCCCCATGAGTCTACCCGAGAGACCCCCGAAACCGGGCGACCTGGTCCTCGTCCGCTCGCGCCGCTGGTTGGTCGAGGATGTGGTAACCAACGGGGCCGCATCCCCTCTCGTTCGCCTCGCCTGCGCTGACGACGACGCCCAGGGCCAGGAGCTGGAGGTCTACTGGGACTACGAGATCGACCGCCTGATCCTCGAGGAGGAGGGCTGGGCCGACCTCGCGTCGAAGGGGTTCGACACGCCGCGGCACTTCGCCGCCTTCCTCCACACCCTGCGCTGGAACTGCGTCACGGCGACCGACCCGAACCTGTTCCAGTCTCCCTTCCGCGCCGGCATCAAGATCGACGCCTACCAGATGGAGCCCCTGCGCAAGGCCCTGCGCCTGCCCCGGGTGAACCTGTTCATCGCCGACGACACCGGGCTCGGGAAGACGATCGAGGCCGGCCTGATCGCCCGGGAGCTGCTGTTGCGGAAGAAGGCGAAGACCATCGTGGTCTCGGCTCCCCCTTCGGTGCTCGAGCAGTGGAGGGGGGAGTTGGAGGAGCGCTTCGGACTGGTCTTTGAGGTCCTCGACCGGCGCTACCTGGCCCGGATTCGCCGCGAGCGGGGATTCGGCGTGAATCCGTGGCGGACCCACAGTCGCTTCCTGGTCTCCCACAACCTGCTGGTCGATCCCACCTACGCCGACCCGATGCGGGAATGGCTGGGGGGGTTGCTGCCAGGGAGCCTGCTGATCCTCGACGAGGCCCACCACGCGGCACCTTCCAGCGGGGGCCGCTACGGCATCGAGACCAAGTTCACGCGCGCCGTCCGGGATCTATGCGCCCGCTTCGAACACCGGCTGTTCCTCTCTGCCACGCCCCACAACGGCCACTCCAACAGCTTCTCCACCCTGCTGGAGCTACTCGACCCCTACCGGTTCACACGGGGGGTGAAGATCCGCGGCAAGGGCGAGCTCGAAGAGGTGATGGTACGCCGCCTCAAGGAGGACATCCGCGAGATCCAAGGGGGCTTCCCCAGGCGGAGTGTCGAGAGGGTGGAGATCGACGACCTGCCGCCCGACGCCCCCGAGATCCTGCTCTCGGAGCTCCTCGATCAGTACCGCACCGTCCGGGAGGAGCGGCACGCGACGACCTCGCAGAGGGCCCGGGCCGCAGCCGGGCTGCTCGTCGTCGGGTTGCAGCAACGGCTGCTCTCCTCCATCGAAGCATTTGCCCGAACCCTCAAGGTGCATCGGCGCACCGTGCTGAAGCAGTGGGAACGAGAGCAGGAAGCCGCTGCCGAGATCCCGGAATCCGAAGATCAGGACAGCCTGCTGCGGACAGCCCCGGACTCCGATGACGAGCGGGGCGAGTGGGAAGAGGATCAGCTCGAAGCCGAAGAGGAAGCCGAGGTCGAGGCGATGACGGTCGCGGCCGAAGAAGGAAGCGCGCGAGACGAGAGCACCGAGGTGTTGTGGCGCGGGGAGCAGGAACTCCTGGACCGCATGGAGAAGATCGCCGAGCAGTCGCGGTACCTGCCGGACGCCAAGGTGCGGCGGCTGATCGATTGGATTCGGGAGAGCCTCTGTCCCGGACTGCCTGCCCTTGGCGAGCGGGCGCAGGGTGAGCCGGCCTATTGGAACAATCGCCGGGTGCTGATCTTCACCGAGAACCGGGAGGGGACGAAGCGCTATCTGCGGACCATTCTGGAGGAAGCGATCGCAGGAACAGACCTGGCGGACGAGCGCATCGAGGTGATTGACGGCCTGGTCAGCTCGAAGAATCGGCGGGAGATCCAGAAGCGCTTCAACACCGATCCGGCCAAGGACCCGCTCCGCATTCTACTGGCGACGGATGCTGCGCGAGAGGGTCTGAACTTCCAGGCCCACTGTACCGACCTGTTCCACTTTGACCTGCCTTGGAACCCGGGCCGGATCGAACAGCGGAACGGCCGCATCGACCGCAAGCTGCAGCCCGCCCCTGAGGTCCGGTGCCACTACTTCGTCCTGCCTCAGCGGGCCGAGGACCGCGTTCTGCAAGTCCTGGTCAACAAGACCGAGAGGATCAAGCGGGAGTTGGGCAGCCTATCGAAGGTCATCGACGACGATGTCGAACGGCTCCTTCGAGGCGGCATCCGCCACGCGACCGCCGCCCAACTCGCCGAGGAGATCGAGAATGCCGATCTGGACGAGGAGCGGAAACGGGTTGCGGAAGAGGAGTTGGAGGGCGCCCGCGAGCGCCAGGAAGACCTGAAGGAGCAGATCGAGCGCTGCCAGTCACTGCTCCAGAACTCACGAGAATCGGTCCGCTTCGAAGAGGGTGCCTTCCGGGATGCGCTTTCCTGCTCGCTTGAGCTGCTGGGGACGGATCACCTGGAGGAGACTCGCGATCAGGAGGGGCGACAGGTCTGGAGATTCCCTGCTCTCGACCAGAGAGCGGAGACCGACGCCAGTTGGTCGGCCACGCTCGATACCTTGCGACAGCCAAGGAAGCCGGATCAGAAGGTGACCGAGTGGCGCCGGCAGGCGCCGATCCGTCCGGTCGTCTTCAAGGACCCCGGCGTTGTTACCGAGGACAGCGTGCACCTGCACCTGGAGCAGCGCGTGGCACAGCGGCTGCTGGCCCGGTTCCGGGCCCAGGGCTTCATCTACCACGACTTGACGCGGGCCTGCCTGGCGCAAGCCCGGGACTCGGTACCGCGCGTGATCCTCCTCGGACGGCTCTCGCTGTACGGGCGAAATGCCGAACGCCTGCACGAGGAGCTGGTTCCGGTAGCAGCAAGATGGGTCGACGCCTCAGGGCGAAGAGGACCGCTCCGGGCGTACGCCCGGGAGACCGAGTTGCGCACGCTCGACCTGCTCGAAGAGGCCCTCACAGGTGACAGCGTGCGGGTGCCGAACAGGGCGATTCAGGACCGGCTTCTCGCAACTGCGGCGGAGGATATCGAGGAACTGCTGCCCCAACTGGAACCGCGGGCCGAGGAGCTGGCCGGCATCGCCGTCGAGCGTCTGGCCGAGCGCGGAGCCCGCGAGGAGAAGGATCTGCGGGCGACGCTGGAGCGCCAGCGTGACCGCGTGGTCGAGGAGTTAAACAGGTACGATCGCGGCTACGAGCAGATGACCCTGAACTTCAACCCCGAGGAGCGGCGGCAGGTCGAGGAGAACATGCGAGGGTGGCGCCTGCGTCTCGAACAGTTCGACCAGGACCTCGAAGCCGAACCCGCCCGCGTGCGCGAGTTCTACGAGGTGCGGGCCAGACGCGTCGAGCCGGTCGGCCTCGTCTACCTGTGGCCGGAGACCAACTGAGCATGGCCAAGGTGGACCCTCACGTTCTCAGGCACCTGGAATGGATCGGCTTCGTCCAGCCGAGCGGCCTCGTCGTCTCCGCCCCCGCGCTGGTGCGCGCCGGCGCCATCCTCGACCGGCAGGACGCCGAAGGGCAGCGGCTGCTGCGCGATTGCGTCGAGGAGAGGGTTTTCCGCCCCGACAGCGAGCCGGAACCCTGGTTGCCGGACTTCGAGACCTTCGCCAGGACCGTCCTCGGATGGAACTTCTCGCCCAAGGGCTACGCTGGCGGCGAAGATCACCCCATCCCTGACGAGCTGAGGGTAACCGCCACGGACGGAGAAACCCTCGCCCCCGACTTCGCCGTCCTCGAACGGAACCCGGAGAAAGGGGAGTCCCGCTGGCAGCTCCTGGTCCAGGCCTTGGAACCGGGACAGGACTTCGACAAGGAGGTCAAAGGCTCCGGCTCCCTCGAAGCCTCCCCCCACAGCCGGATGGAGCGGCTTCTCCGGCGTGCCGAGGTGAAGGCCGGTCTGCTGTTCAACGGCCTGGCCATCCGGCTGATCTCGGCGCCCCGGGGCGAGAGCTCCGGCTGGATGGACTTCCGCGTGAAGGAGATGGCGCAGACCTCCGGCCGGCCGATATGCGCCGCCATGCGGCTCTTGTTGGGGCAGGGCCGCCTGTTGTCGCTGCCCACCCCGAAGCGGCTGGCGGCCCTGCTCACCGACAGCCGCAGGTTCCAGAACGAAGTCAGCGAGAGGCTCGCCGAGCAGGTACTGCACGCCCTTTACGAGATGCTGCGCGGACTCCAGGCGGCCCACGACGCCTCCAAGGGCGAGCTGCTGCGGCAGACCCTCGCGGAGAATCCCGACCGCGTCTACCACTCCCTGCTCACCGTGATCCTGCGGCTCGTCTTCCTGCTCTACGCCGAAGAGCGGGACATGCTCCCGAAGAACGAGACCTTCCAGCGCTACTACTCCCTCGTGGGACTCTACGAGCGCCTCCGGGAGGACGCCGCCCTGTACCCCGACACTATGGACCAGCGCTACGGGGCCTGGGCCCAGCTGCTGGTGCTGTTCCGCCTGATCCACGACGGCGCCAGGACCGGGGAGATGAGCCTGCCCAGGCGCCACGGCGTCCTCTTCGACCCGGACCGGTTCCCCTTCCTCGAAGGCCGCCCGGAGGTGGTGGCCCGCCAGATCCACGAGCGCATCGATCCGCCCCTGGTGCCCGACGGCACCATCTACCGCGCCCTGGAGAAGCTGCTGGTCCTCGACGGCGAGCGGTTATCCTACCGGGCCCTCGACGTGGAGCAGATCGGCTCGGTCTACGAGACCATGATGGGGTTCCGCCTGGAGACCGCGAGCGGAAGGTCGGTGGCGATCAAGGCGGCCAAGAAGCAGGGCGCGCCCACGGCCGTGGACCTGGACGCCCTGGCGGAGGAACCGGGGGCCCGGCGCGACACATGGCTCCGGGACAGCATCGGCCGGAGACTCGGCGACAGAATCAGGAGGGAGGTGAAGGAAGCCGGGAGCGTGGAGGATCTGCACGCGGCCCTCATGCCGGTGATCGAGGCCGAGGCCACCCCCGACTTGGTACCGCAGGGAGCGATGTGCTTGCAGCCCAGCGAAGAGCGCCGCCGCTCCGGCTCGCACTACACCCCGCGCGAGCTGACGGAGCCGATCGTGCGCACGACCCTGGAGCCGATCCTGGCGCGGCTTCAGGGAGAGGACGGGAGGCCCCCGAGTCCTGAACAGATCCTCGACCTCAAGGTCTGCGACCCAGCCATGGGTTCGGGTGCCTTTCTGGTGGAGGCGTGCCGCCAACTCGGCGACGCCTTGGTGGAGGCTTGGCGCGCCCACGGGGAGGTGCCGGAGATCCCGGCCGACGAGGACGAGGGGATCTTCGCCCGCCGGCTGATCGCCCAGCGCTGCCTGTACGGAGTGGACCGGAACCCGATGGCGGTCGACCTCGCCAAGGTTTCGCTATGGCTGGCCACTCTCGCCAAGGACCACCCGCTGACATTCATCGACCACGCCCTGCGGCATGGGGACTCGCTGGTCGGGCTGTCGCAGCGCCAGATCGAGGACTTCCACTGGGAACCCGGCGCCGGCGAGGCCCGATGGGGGTTCGAGAGCACGGCGGTACAGGAGCACGTGAAGAAGGTGGCCGGGCTGCGGCAGCGGATCCGCGAGGCGGGGGAGGAGACCGCCGACTGGGAGCTGCGAGACCTGTGGGACGAGGCCCGGCACGAGTTGGGCGAGGTGCGGCTCTTCGGCGATTTGGTGACGGCCGCCTTCTTCGAGGGGGCCAAGTCGAAGCAGCGGCAGGCGAAGCTCCACGAGTACGACCAAGTGGTTTACGTAGGCAAGGCCGGGCAGTACCGGGATCGGCTGCAGGAGCAACGCCGCGCCGATCCGCCGCTGGCTCCCTTCCATTGGGAGGTAGAGTTCCCGGAGGTCTTCCACCAGGAGAATCCGGGGTTCGACGCCATCGTGGGAAACCCGCCGTTCGCTGGCAAGAACACCGTGGCCAAGGCCAACGTTCCCCGCTATCTGGATTGGTTGAAGCAGGTCCACGAGGGAAGCCACGGCAACGCCGACCTCGTGGCCCACTTCTTCCGCCGGGCCTTCGATCACGCACGCAAGGACGGTACCTTCGGCCTGATCGCCACCAACACCATCGCCCAGGGGGATACGCGCTCCACCGGGCTGCGCTGGATCTGCGAGAACGGTGGGGAGATCTACCAGGCGCGCAGGCGGGTCAAGTGGCCTGGGCTTGCCGCGGTGGTGGTGAGTGTGCTCCACGTTCACAGGGGGCCGTTCAGTGGAGCAAAACGACTCGATGACGAGGTGACGGATACGATCACGGCCTTTCTCTTCAACGGCGGCGGCCACGAAGACCCTGAGCGCCTCAAGGCCAACACGGGCAAGAGTTATGTCGGCAGCTACGTTCTCGGGATGGGGTTCACCTTCGACGACACCAACAAGAACGGAGTCGCCTCATCGCTGGCCGAGATGCACCGACTCATCGAGCGAGATCCTCGGAATCAGGAGGTGATCTTCCCTTATATCGGAGGCGAGGAGGTGAACACCAGCCCGATCCATGCCCATCACCGCTACGTCATCAACTTCCGCCACTATCCCTTGCGCCGGGATGACCTGGGCAAACGATGGGCGACCGCGGACAAAAACCAGTGCCGAGAATGGCTGCGGCAGGGAATCGTGCCTCTCGACTATCCGTCACCGGTGGCGGAGGATTGGTCGGAGTTGCTGGCGATTGTTGAGGAGAGGGTAAAGCCAGATCGCGCCAAGCTCACGAAGAACGCCATTGGACGACAACGTGCCGCATTCTGGTGGCGGTACGGCTCGACAGCAAAGGAACTCTACGCTGCTGCCACAGACTTGAAGCGGGTTCTGGCGATCTCACGGGTCGGTCAGCAAGCGGCCTTCGCATTCCTGCCCACAGATACGGTCTACGCGGAGACAACCATTGTCTTCCCCCTCGACACCTACGCCGTCTTCTGTGCCCTCCAGGCCCGTCCTCACGAGATCTGGGCACGCTTCTTCGGGTCATCGATGAAGGATGACCTCCGCTACACCCCCTCCGACTGCTTCGAGACCTTCCCCTTCCCCCGCCGCTGGAGAACCCACCCAGCCCTCGAAGCCGCCGGCCAAGCCTACTACGACTTCCGCGCCAGCCTCATGGTCCGCAACGACGAAGGCCTGACCAAGACCTACAACCGCTTCCACGACCCTGACGAAGACGACCCCGACATCGCCAAACTCCGCGAGCTGCACGCCGCAATGGACCGGGTCGTACTCGATGCGTATGGTTGGAAGGAGATCCCCACCCACTGCGAGTTCCTCCTCGACTACGAGATCGACGACGAAGAGGGGACCAAACGCAAGAAACCCTACCGCTACCGCTGGCCCGACGACACCCGGGACGACGTCCTTGCCCGCCTCCTCGAGCTGAACGCCCAGCGCCCCAAGCGGGAGAGCGGCACCAAACCGGCCTACTGGGACGATGAAACCGATGAGTAGGCCTCTGGGGAATCCCCCGGCCAAGAGGGCTAACTGGCCTTGCACCTTCTCGCGGAGGTCTGCGCCTCGCTGGGGTAGGCCGCGGCGATGGCCTCGCGGACTCCGGCCGCCGTGCTGGCCACATGGCTTGGCTCTTGTCGGTCGGAGGAGTAGCGGGACACCGGCGAGGCTCAAGGGTTGCAGAGAGGTAGAATATGCCGACGGGGTGAGTGCAACCCACCCGGCGACACATCGCATGGACAGCGGCACTGAGGCATTCTGGGATTGATCTTCGTTGCGCATACGCAACGAGCGGAACACAATGGGTAGCTTTACGCGGCCGGGTTCTCCGGCAGGTCCCTTTCGTTCCCGGCGTTCTGCGTGGAGCGAAGGGCAGAATCCACAGAAGCCTCAGATGTCGCTGTCTCGGAGTATGGAGTGGGCATATGACGAGGAACCTCAGGCGTCCAGATCCAGAGTTGCTTGAGTGCTTCTCCCGATTGGTGACGGCCCGGGATGTAGCAAGACTACTGGAAGTCAGCTATCCTGATCTGACATGGCATCTCTACAGACGTGGCATGTCAACGAATTACAGGTCCTTCGAGATCCAGAAGCGAGCGGGTGGGAGCAGGCGCATTGCAGCGCCCATCAGTCCTCTGAAGATCCTTCAGGCAAAGCTGGCGCATGTGCTTCAACTGGTCTATAGGGTGCGGAGGCCCGTACATGGGTTTGCTTTGGGAAGGAGCATCGTCTCGAATGCGAAGCATCATGTAGGAAAGTCATTCGTCCTGAACGTTGACCTGGAGCGCTTTTTCCCATCGATAAACTTCGGGCGCGTTCGAGGAATGCTCATGGCTACTCCGTACAATGTCCCCGAGAGAGCAGCGACGGTTCTCGCCCATATGTGCTGCTTCGAGAACGAGTTGCCCCAGGGTGCCCCGACTTCACCAGTGGTCTCGAATATGGTTTGCGGAAAGTTGGACAGTGAATTGCATCGCCTCGCACGACGCAACAGGTGTGTGTATACCCGCTATGCAGACGACCTGTCGTTCTCTCCGTGGAATCCCTCCGTGAGTCGGTTTCCCTCGGCACTGGCAAAGATTGACTTCATTGACAATAGGATGGATGTCCAACTTGGTGATGGGTTGAAGGGTGTGATAGAAGATGCGGGGTTCAGAATCAATCTCAGTAAGGTGAGACTGATGCGGGGATCCAAGTCACAGATTGTGACGGGTCTACAAGTCAACTCACACGTAAACGTTCGCCAGCGTTGGCTTCGTGATTTGCGGGGTTTGCTTCATGCGTGGGAGAAGTATGGACTGCGGCGCGCTGAGGAGGTCTTCCACAGGAAGTACTGGCGGAAGCGGGCCAATGTGCGGAGCGGAGACAATGGTGGCCCCCCTTTGGACTACGTGGTTGCAGGCAAACTCGCCTTTCTTCGTCAGGTCCGAGGTCATAGGGATCCGCGATACCGCTGGCTGTGCAATTGGTACGATCGCCTTCGGGGGGAGAAGGAACGCTTCCGGTTCGTACCATGTCGCGAATCCGCCGATGCGGTGTGGGTGGTGGAGACAGAGGACAGGAAAGTTTGTCGCAACCGGCAAGGGACTGCTTTTCTGGTTGAGGATGTTGGTTTCGTGACATGCAATCACGTTGTAAAGGACGTGGAACGGATCTGGCTTTTCAGACCTGATAGTGAGAATAGTCGATTTGAGGCCGTGGTGGATAGGAGCGACTCTCACCGCGACATTGCCTTGCTGTCTGCTGCTGGAGTGCCCCCGAGCGCATCACTATCGTTGGGTGATAGAAGTAGCGGCCAGGTTGGTGACCTGGTACAGATACCCGGCTATCCGGATTATGCTCCTGGCGCTCAGCTGTCATCTCTGGAGGCAAGAGTCACCGAGGTGAGGGTTGAACTTTGCGTGGAGAAGATCCGGTTCGAGACAGCGATCCTGGCTGGGAGATCGGGAGCACCCGTGGTCGATGCCACTGGGGTCGTGATCGGGATTGCTGAGCGAGGGGCACCGGACGTCGACCAGGGCCAGGAGACAACGCGTCATAATGCAATCCATGTTCGCGAGCTGTTGGCCATGATTGCTGAGGGGGTTTAGGAAGACCCGAAGGTGAGACTGGGGGTGTGCAATTGGGCCTGAGTGTAGAGCTCTATGTGGGGAATCCTGGCAGAGCCTTTTCGGGACGGGATTAGGTGCGGGCATAGAGTGGAGGCCGATTGCTGATGTCTCCGTTTGGTTGCCCTCCTGAGGAGTGGCTCCCCGAGCCCGGCCTTCTGGTGTCGACTCTGTGGACCCTGATTCTGTGACGGAGGGTTGACCCCCATTGGTAGGGCACTGGATGGGATGACTGCATGAAGAAGGTGAGATGGTAGAGTACACGACAGGCAGTGTCCTTGAGGAGGAAGTGGAAGCCCTCGTCAACATCGTCAACTGCGTCGGCGTCATGGGCAGGGGGATCGCCCTTCAATTCAGACAGGCTTGGCCTGAGAACTTCAAGGCATATCAAGCCGCCTGCTGCAAGAAGGAAGTTCGGCCCGGGCGCATGTTCGTGTTCGACACGGGACAGTTCGTCTCCCCGCGCTATATCATCAACTTCCCGACCAAGCGACACTGGCGAGACAGGTCTAGAATCGAAGACATCGACGCGGGTCTGGAAGCGCTGGTTGCCGAAGTCCGGGCTCGGGGGATCGGCTCGATCGCTGTCCCTGCCTTGGGCGCCGGGCTCGGCGGACTCGAATGGGCAGATGTCCGGTGGCGGATCGATCGGGCAATGGATGCCCTTCCGGACGTAAGAGCGGTGGTCTTCGAGCCGCATGAGGCTGCTGAGGTCGTCGGTGGTCAGCAAGGGCCGAAGGTGCCAGGAGTGGCGGTGGGCGAGAGCAAGGATGGGTGAGAGATGGCTGATCAAGACAGATGTGCAAGATCACCAGCGGAAGCCGACCCGAGAATCATCAGGCGGGTCGCCCTGCGAAATTACAGGAGCATCGCCGCCTGCAATGTCCAACTGACGCCGCTGACCATCCTGGTAGGCGCCAACGGAGCGGGCAAGAGCAACTTCCTCGACGCGCTACGCTTCACCGCCCAGGCCCTGCGGTTCTCCCTGGACCACGCTCTGCGCGAGAGAGGGGGGATCAACGAGGTCCGACGGCGGTCCCGCGGTCATCCGAATCACTTTGCCATACACCTTGATCTCCGGCTTCCGGAGACCACGGGCTGGTATGCCTTCGAAGTGGGCGCCCAGTCGAAGGGACGCTTTGTCGTAAGGCGGGAAGAGTGCATGGCCAAAGGGAGCGACAGCAACCGGTCAGAGTTCTTCAAGACAGAGAACGGGCAGCCGGTCAGCACCTCCATGAGCCATCCGCCGGGGGCGGGAGATGACCGTCTCTACCTGATGCAGGTAGCCGGTTACCCGGCCTTCCGCCCGTTCTACGAGGCCTTGGCGGGAATGGGCTTCTATAGCATCCACCCGGAACAGATCCGGGAACTTCAGTCGCCGGATCCGGGGGAGCTTCTCAGGCAGGACGGCAGCAATGTCGCCAGCGTACTGGCGAATTTGAAGGCGGGGGCCCCGGAAAGTGCGGAGCGGGTTTCCAAGTATCTGTCAAAGGTGGTTCCAGGCACCGTAGGCGTCGAGTCGAAGACGGTGGGCCCCAAGGTAACCGTGGAGTTTCGACAGCAGGTTGCAGGCGACCACAGTCCCTGGCGTTTCCTCGCCAACAACGTCTCCGACGGTACGTTGAGGGTTTTCGGCGTGCTCATGGCCCTCTACCAGGTCGCTGGCATGGATTCGGGCAAGGCGAAGCTGATCGGGATCGAGGAGCCGGAGGGCTGTCTTCATCCAGCGGCAGGCGCGGTGCTCACCGACGTGCTGCGTGAGGCGAGCGACAAGACGCAGGTGATCGTCACCAGCCACAGTGCCGATCTGCTGGACCGGGATACGATCCCGTTGGAGTCCATCCTGGCGGTGGTCCATGAGCATGGAGAGACGCGGCTTGGTCCCCTCGACGAAGCAGGGCGGTCGGCCCTCCGAGAGCATCTGTTCACCGCCGGGGAGTTGCTTCGCATGGATCAGTTGACACCCGATCCGGCGCTCTCAAGGCCAACTCAGTTGAGCATGTTCGGCCGAGGCCGCGACATGTGACATGGCGAGAATCATCTCTATCGTTGAAGGGCACGCTGAGGTCGAGGCCGTCCCGGTCCTGATTCGAAGGATCAGCACGGCGATCTCCCCCTTGGACCCTCCGGAAGTTCTGAAACCAATCCGCGCGCCTCGCCAGCGAGTCCTCAAGGAGGGCCACCTGGAACGCTACCTGAGCCTGGCAGCGGATCGCGTAGAGGAAGATGGCCGCATCCTGATTCTACTGGACGCGCACGAGGATTGCCCGGCGGAACTGGGTCCGAGCATTCTTCAGCGGGCCCAGGAGGCCAGACCGGACCGGAACATCCAGACCGTGCTGGCAAAGCACGAGTATGAGGCGTGGTTTGTCGCGGTGCTTGAGTCGATTGCAGGTACGCCGGACGTTCCGTCCCCGCAAGATCCAGAGTCGATTCAGGGAGCCAAGGAGTGGCTTCGGCGAACGTGTCCCCCGTACAGTCCGACAGCAGATCAAGCGTCGCTGACCGCGAGGTTCGACATGGAGTTGGCGCGCCAACGCTCACCCTCATTCGACAAGATGTGGCGCGCGGTGGTCGCGTTACTGCAATGAGTCAGGATGACAGGGGAGGTCGCATGAGCAGGAGATGGCCAGTCCAAGACGCCAAGATGCGATTCAGCGAACTCCTAGATGCAACTCTTGCCGAGGGGCCCCAGATCGTCACCAAGCGAGGTGTCGAGACCGCTGTGCTCCTTCCCATTGAGCAGTGGCGCAGGATGGAGCGCATGACCAGACCCAACCTGAAGGAACTCCTTCTTGTATCCGGAGCGCGCACCGACAACCTCACTCCACCGCGCCAGCAGCGCCGCCGTCGGAACAGTGAGGATACGTCCTCGGTCGAAGTGGCGGAGTGAGGCCCACTTTGGTGAATCCGTGACGGACAACCCCCAGAAGCGAAAGCCCGCCACCTCCGTCGAAGTGCGGGAGCGCCTGATCGAGGCACTCAATCTCGACTTGGTAGGTCCTTGGGTCGGCCACCCTCTGGCCGACGAGCGTCTGCCCGGGTGGATCCGGCCCTCGAACTGGTACCTGACCGGTTTCCTGATTCCCTCGGGGACCGCAGCCGGGCAGAGCGCCGACGCGGACGAGGAGGACGGCATGGATGTGGAAGTCCCGGAATCGGTGGGCCTTGCGGAGGAGTCCAATGAGGAGAGGAAGGCCGCCAAGAAAGGCTACTTCCCCTCCTCCATGGGCCTGAGCTTCCTCGTGCCGAAGGAGGAAGATGCACTCGATGTCACCGTCTCTTGGGGCGACTACGAGCCGGAGGAGATCAAGGACGACGACAGGACCGTGTCGGTCTGGCAGCGCACCCCTCGTCTGGTTCGAATCCCCCTCGAACTCACCAGAGCCGACGACCCCGTTGTCAGAGAAGTCCCGGACTCCGGCGGACTCCGGCTCCATGTCGTCGAGCGCAAGGTCATCGCCCGGGACCTCGATGACCACATCCCCTCCGGTACGCGGTCGGTCTCGGTCTTCCTGGTCAACAACCGGCCCCCGGCGGATACCAGTGCCGACTGTGCCTATGTCTTTCAGCCGGAGCTGCGGGTACGCGGGGGACACCCCTTTGTCCCGCGTCCGGATCTGCGGGGAACCCGCGCCGATCAGTGGGACGACCAAGTCGCCGACCTCCACTACGCGGACACGCCCTCGTACGCTACCGGCCACGGCGTATCGGCCGATTGGGAGATTCTCGACGGCGACTGCCGACTGCTGCGGACGGCGTGGATCCCCCGTGCCGAGGTGGAGAAGACGGTCACCGCCGAGGTGCCGGGGGTCGAGCTGGCGATGGAGGCTCTCGGCTCCCTGCCCGACGGAACGGCCGCCGGGGTGGCCCTCGGGCCGCTCGTCGAGCAGTACCGCGGGTGGGTTCAGGCCCGGCTGCAGCATATAGAGGATCTGGAGGGCACGCGCCGGGACACAGCCGCGGAGCTGCTGCGGCTGGCTGGCCACGCGGCCGGGCGGATCGAGCGGGGCATTGAGGTCCTGGCAGTAGACGAAGACGCTCTGGATGCCTTCCGGGTGGCCAACCGGGCGGTGGCCCGGGCCCTGCGCCAGCGCCTGGACATCGAGGAGCCGCGCTGGCGGCCTTTTCAGCTCGCCTTCATCCTGCTGAATCTCCCTGGGCTGGTGGACCCGGGCGACGGGGACCGCGAGATCGTGGACCTGCTGTTCTTCCCCACCGGTGGCGGCAAGACCGAGGCCTATCTCGGCCTTGCGGCCCTTGCCATGGTGCTGCGGAGACTTCGCCATCCGGAGGCCGGCGGGCGGTCCGGCGCCGGCGTAAGCGTGGTCATGCGCTACACCCTGCGCCTCCTGACGCTCGATCAACTCTCGCGGGCCTCGGGGCTGGTCTGTGCATTGGAGCTGGAACGCGCCGGGGCGGAAGGCCACTACGGGGAGTGGCCCTTCGAGATCGGGCTGTGGGTAGGGAAGGCGGCGACACCCAACCTTCTGGGGAAGAAAGGTGATGGGCGATCGGATTCGGCGCGCACCAAGGTGACGCAGTACAAAGCAGACCCAAGAGGAAAGCCGTCTCCGGTCCCGCTGGAGAACTGCCCCTGGTGCGGCGAGCCCTTCGCACCGGAGTCGTTCGAGCTGCTGCCCGACCATGACCAGCCGCGCGAGCTGCGGATCGTGTGCATGAACTTCGAGTGTGACTTCAGCGGTGACCGTCCGTTGCCGATCCTGGCCGTGGACGAGCCGATCTACCGGCGGCTGCCGGCCTTCCTGATCGCCACGGTGGACAAGTTCGCGTCGCTGCCCTGGATGGGACCCTCCGGCGCCCTGCTGGGCGGGGCCGACCGGTATGACGGAAGCGGCTTCTACGGGGCCGTGGACACGGAGAGGGGAACCCGGCTCCCGGTCCCGCTGAGCCCCCCCGACCTGGTGATCCAGGACGAGTTGCACCTGATCTCCGGGCCCCTGGGAACGATGGCCGGACTCTACGAGGCGGCGATCGAAGCCCTGTGCGTACACGGCACCGGCGGGGAGGCTGTGCGTCCGAAGATCGTCGCATCCACGGCCACCGTCAGGCAAGCCAAGGACCAGATCCAGGCCCTCTTCGGCCGCTCGCTGACCCAGGTCTTCCCTGCCCCCGGTCCCGGCCGGCGCGACTCCTTCTTCGCCCGCACCGAATCGACCTCCAAGGTGCCCGGCCGGACCTACGTGGGCATCGCGGCCCAGGGGCGGAACCCCAAGGTGGTCATGCGCAGGGCCTGGCTGGCGCTCATGGGCGCAGCCCAGAAGGCATATGTCGAGGCGGGCGGCCGGCGCAACGAGGAGAATCCGGCCGACCCGTACATGACCGTCCTGGGCTACTTCAACAGTCTCAAGGAGCTGGGCGGCGCCCGGCGCATTCTCGAAGAGGAGATCCGGAACACCATCAAGGGCTACGGCGCCCGCAAGCGGATCGGCGAGACGGCCGGGCTGTTCCGGGACCGCAGGAGTTTCTCCGAGGTGTTGGAGCTGACCTCGCGCGTCTCCACGGACAAGGTGGCCGAGGCCCGCCGCCGCCTGGAGTGCGGCTTCCACGAGAAGGACCGCGTCGACTGCGCCATCGCCACCAACATGATCTCCGTGGGACTGGACATCCCCCGCCTCGGCCTGATGGTTGTACTGGGGCAGCCCCTTCGCCACGACGAGTACATCCAGGCCACCAGCCGGATCGGCCGAGACGACGACCGTCCGGGCTTGGTGGTGAGTCTGCTCAACATCCACAAGCCCCGGGACCGCTCTCACTACGAACGCTTCCGCCACTACCACGAGACATTCTACCGCTCCGTCGAGGTCGGCAGCGTCACCCCATTCTCGGCGCGCGCCCTGGACCGGGGGTTCGCCGGAGCCCTCGTGGCCCTCGCCCGCCACGGGCGGGTGGAACTGACACCGGCCTTGGGCGTGAAGAGGATCGGCGAGTTTCGGGCGGAGTTGGAGCGCTTCCTGCTCGACGCCTTCCTCGAACGGGTGCGGCAGCAGCCGATCGAGGATGAGGAGGAGCGCGAGCAGTACCTGCGAAACGTGCAGAACCGCATCGTCGATCTGCTCGACTCGTGGACAAAGGTGATCGACGACTACCAGTCGGAAGGCGTGGATGTCCAGTATCAGCGCTACGACAACCCGAGGCTCCGGCCGCCACGGCCGCTGCTTCGCGAGATCCTGGACAAGGACTTCGAGACCGAGCACCACGCGAAGTTCCGCGCCAACCGTTCGCTGAGGGATGTCGAGCCCAACGTGAACCTCTTCCTGGCGGACCGATGAACCGGGCCCACGGACAGATCCGCAGCAGCCAGGTGATCACGAGCTACGGACCGGGGGCGCTGATCGATCTGCCCCACGACTCCGCGATCGTCGGAGGGTTGGATACCTGGCCGAGGACCGGCGATCTCGAAGAAATCCACGAGCCGAGACTGGAGCGCAAGGTCCGGAATCTGACCGGAGTGCCTGCGCCGAGGCTCTACGCGCCGCCACCGGAATCGACCGACCCCAGCCAGCCGGTCCGGGGTATCGGCGCCCTCCGCTTTCCAGAGTGGTTCGTCGTGCAGGAAGGGGCAGGTGACGGGGAGAGGCGAGAGCAGTCGCGCCGGCTGGTGCACCGGAAGGGGTTGGACTCGAGAGGGCGATTCGACAGTCACGAGGTCGTTGCCACTCGCTTCGTCCGAGCCTGTCCAAACGGACATGTGGACGATCTTGACTGGCGGTACTTCGTGCATGAAGGGGCCGTCCCGTGCAAGCGGCAGTTGTGGCTGGACGAGCGCAGTACCGGGGGGGATCTGGGAGACCTCGTCGTCCGGTGCGCATGCGGGAAGTCGAGGCCATTGTCCGAGGCGACGCAGTTGGAGATGAATCCCCTCGGTTCCTGCAAGGGGGCCAGGCCCTGGCTGGGGCGCAACGCCAACGAGGAATGCGGTCACCCGAGCCGGCTGCTGATCCGGACGGCGTCCAACGCCTGGTTCCCGCAGGTGGTCAGCGTGCTCTCCCTCCCGGATCGAGGAAGCGATGTCGAGCAGGTGGTGCGGGACCATTGGGACGACCTGTCCATCGTCGAGGATGCCGGAGACCTCCCGGTCGTGAAGAGGAAGCAGAAGATCTCCGAGGCCCTTGCGGTCTTCGACGATGAGGAAGTCCTGCAAGCCATCGGCGAGATCAGGACGGGAAGCAGCGAGGAACGGCCGGTGAAGCAGGTGGAGCTGGAAGCCATTCTCGCGGCGCCGGAGGGGCACGGCGACGATGTGCCGGTCGATCCCGACTTTCACGCCCGCCGGCTTCCCGAGGCGCTGTGGCGCCGCTCGGCGTTCTCCGAGGGGATCGCCGCGGTGATCCAGCTGCACCGTCTGCGGGAGGTGCGGGCCCTGACCGGGTTCTCCCGTTTCGAAGCGGTGATGCCGGACATCGACGGCGAGCACGACACCGACGTGGAGCTCGCGCAGCTGGCCGTGGAACCGCAGTGGTTTCCCGCCGCCGAGAACCGGGGCGAGGGGATCTTCCTGCAGCTCTGCTCGCGGGCCATGCGGCTGTGGCTCTCGAGAGCTGCGGTCCATGAACGGCTGCAGCAGTTGGAGAGCGGCCATCAGCGCTGGATGGAAGAGCGGCAGTCGACGAGGCCCTTTCCGGGAGGTCCCTATGTGCTTCTGCACACCCTCTCTCACCTGCTGATCCAGTCCCTGGCGATGCGTTGCGGATACCCCGCCAGCTCGATCCGCGAACGGGTCTACGTCGGCGGCGGGGCCGAGAGCTTCGGCCTGTTGCTCTACACCGCGACCCCGGACGCGGAAGGAACCCTCGGCGGATTGGTCCAGCAGGGCCGGCACATCGAGGACCACCTGCTGCAGGCCCTTCGCATGAGCGAGCTGTGCTCCAACGACCCGATCTGCGCCCACCACGCGCCGGGCGGGAGCATCGAGGGCCGACTGCTTCACGGCGCGGCCTGCCATGGATGCGCCCTCGTGGCCGAGACCTCCTGCGAGATGCGCAACGACTATCTCGACCGCGCCCTCGTCGTGCCGGTCATGGGAGTGCCGGGCGCCGCTTTCTTCAAGCCGCCCGGGTGACGGAGTCGCTGTTCCAGCTGCATTCTATATTCTCTCGAAAGGCGTTGCCCCCCTCGATGGAGTACAACCACGATGACAAAGCTCCTGGAAGAGGCGTTCAGGAGAGCTTCTGAGCTGCCCGAAGATCGACAGGACTTCCTCGGCCGCATGTTGCTCCAGGTCGTCGGCGAGGAGGGAACCCTCTCCAGGTTGACGGACGAGCAGGTCGCTGAGGTGAGAGGGGCCCTGGCCCGGGCCGAAGCGGGGGAATTCGCCTCCGACGAAGCGGTGAAGGAACTGTCTACATCGTGGTCTACCGGGTGACGGAAGAAGATGTCCATGTCCTGGGCGTCTTCCATGGCGCTCGAGACCGGTAACCTCACCTCCTGCGAGATGCGCAACGACTACCGCGCCCTCGTCCTGCCGGTCATGGGAGTACCGGGCACGGCCTTCTTCGGGCCGCCCGGGTGACGGAGGCCCTGTTCCGGCTGCCGGCCCACGTGCGCCGCGGCCTGGCGAGCGCACTGGAGTCGGGCATGCTGCCGGTTCCCTGCACATCTGCTGCCGTCGGCTCGATCCTCAACCTTCGCGAGGGCGCCCGGGATGTGGTCGCAGTAGTGGAGCAGTTGCGCACTACTGGGCTTGACCAGAAAGCGGCCGCTGCCTGGATCCGAACGGTCGAAGAGGTTGTGGCCGGGGTGCCTGCACCCGACCTGGTCTGGTCGGGTCCGGAAGTGCCAGGTCTGCACGCAAGGGACACCCGGCGGGTCTATGAGGAACTGCTGGGGCAGGCGGCCCGATCCCTGTGGGCCTCGACCTTCGCGTACTTCGACGGACAGAAAGCCTTCGAGGTGCTGGCACGGCGGATGGACGAGGTGGGCAGCCTGCAGGTGAAGCTGCTGCTCAACATCCAGCGAGGCGGCGGGGATACCACGGCGCCGGAACATCTCGTGCGGCGGTTCGCGGAGCGCTTCTGGCGGGAGGACTGGCCGGGGGCGCGGCGTCCCGAGGTGTTCTACGATCCCAGATCCCTCGACCTGGACGGTCCGTCGGGGGTGCTGCACGCCAAGGCGGTGGTCGCCGATGACGAGGCGGTGTTCATCACCTCCGCAAACCTGACCGAGGCCGCGTTGGACCGGAACATCGAGATGGGACTGGTACTGCGCGACCGCGCCCTGGCCGCGAGCGTGACCCGACACTTCCGGGGGCTGATCGAGCGGGGACTGCTGCGGGCCCTGCCGCAGGAGTGATCGAGGTGCAGCACCGCCCTTCCTGCCTCCCCCTGGCCCTCCTCCTCACCCTCACCGCCCCCTCCGCCGACGGGCAGGTCACCTTCGTCGACGCCACCGACCAGGCCGGCGTCGGCTTCCACTACACCCACGGCGGCACCGGCCGCAAGCACTTCATCGAGACCATGGGGCCGGGGTGCGCCTTCCTCGACTACGACGGCGACGGCCGCCTCGACATCTACGCCGTCAACGGCCACGCCCTGGACGGGGCCGAGCCGGCCGAGGCCAACGAGCTCTACCGCAACCTCGGGGACGGCACCTTCCGCGAGGTCGGCCGCGAGACCGGCGCCGCCGACCGGGGTTACGGCGTGGGGGTCACCGCCGCCGACTACGACAACGACGGCGACGCCGACATCTACCTCACCAACTACGGCCCCAACGTCCTCCTGGGGGGCCGGGGGGACGGGACCTTCGCCGACCACACCACTCGAGCCGGGGTGGGGGACTCCTTGTGGGGCACGGGGTGCGCCTTCCTCGACTACGACAACGACGGCCTCCTCGACCTCTACGTGGCCAACTACGTGGAGTACTCCCTCGACGCCGAGGGCCGGGACCTGACGCCCTACTTCCTCGCCGCCCCGGGCCAGGAGCCGGCGGTCGACCTGCGGGCGTATCCCAGCCCGGAGAATTTCCCCGGCTCCCCCGACGTCCTCTACCGCAATGCGGGGGACGGCACCTTCGCCGACGTCACCGCCGCAGCCGGGGTCCTCAACCCGGCGGGCAAGGGCATGGGCATCGTCTGCTCCGACTACGACGGCGACGGCCACGTGGACATCTTCGTGGCCAACGACCAGACCGCCAACTTCCTCTACCGCAACGGCGGCGACGGCACCTTCACCGACGTGGCCCTGCTCTCCGGGGTAGGGTACAGCGGCGACGGACGGCCGGAAGCGAGCATGGGCGCCGACTTCGGGGACTACGACAACGACGGCCTCCTCGACCTCGTGGTCCCCAACTTCCACCGCGAGCCCACCAGCCTCTACCGCAACGAGGGGGAGGGCCTGTTCTCGTGGGAGTCGATGCGGTCGGGTATCGGGCGCCCGTCGCTGGCCTGGGTCGGCTGGGGGACCGCCTTCCTCGACTACGACAACGACGGCTTCCTCGACGTCTTCGTCGCCAACGGCCACACCCTGGACAACATCGATCGCTTCGACGCCTCCTCCTCGTACCCGCAGCCGGACCAGCTCTTCCGCAACACCGGGAAGGGCCGCTTCGAGGATGTCTCCGCCGCCTCGGGGGAGGCCCTCGCCGCGGCCAAGGTGAGCCGGGGAGCGGCCTTCGGCGATTATGACGACGACGGCGATACGGATATCTTCGTGGTCCATTCCACGGGCCGCGCCGCTCTGCTGCGGAACGAGGGAGGCAACGAGGGCCGCTGGCTCCAGGTCCGGACGGTGGGCCGGCGCGCCAACCGCGACGGCGTGGGGGCCCGCATCGAGGTCCTGTCCGGGGACCTGCGGCAGGTCCGGGAGATACGCACCGGCTCCGGCCTCTACAGCCAGAACGACCCGCGGGCCTGCTTCGGCCTGGGGGAGAGGGAGCGGGTGGACGCGCTGGAGGTTCGGTGGCCGGGAGGAGGCGTGGACCGCGTGGAAGAGATCGCCGCCAACCAGATGGTCGTGGTGGCGGAAGGCGTCGGGATCGTGGACGGACCGGAAGATCCGCCGGCGGCGGGCGGGAGGGCCGAGTGAGAGCCACAGGGAGTCTGCAAAAGAGGAGCGCAGAGATCATGAGCAGGGGCGGGGTGCTGGTCGGGTTGGTTCTTCTGTCGGCGGGGCAGGGCCTCGGCGAGGTGACCCTCTCCCTCGGGGAGCGGGACGGGCAGCCGATCTACGTCTTCGAGAACGAGTACCTGCGCAGCGAGATCGCCCACACGCGCGGCCGCTCTCCCCTGAGCTACTTCGACAAGATCTCGGGGGTGGAGCAGCTGCGGCAACTCGAGCCCCTCGACCGCAACCACGGCCGCCACTACTCCCACGGCGGCGTCGCCGAGTGCGTCCCCTGGACCGGGGGAGCGCCGTACATGGGCTACCTGTGGACCCAGCCCTGGGAGATGACGGCGCGCACCCACGACCGCCGCGCCGTGCTGGTGGGGGAGATGACCTTCCCCTACCCGGACCCGGTCACCGGCCGGTTGTGCGAGCTGCGGTTCGAGAAGCGCATGACCGCGTACGAGGGCTCCACGCGCCTGAAGATGGACTACCGCATCACCAACGTGGGCGAGCGCCGGGCCCGCTTCCAGCACTGCGTCCACGGCAGCCCCTGCGTCGGCGGCGAGTGCGACGAGGGCGACTACTTCTACGCCCGGGGAGCCGCTGCTGGGTCGTCTGGAGCGGCCTCCTGCCGCAGTACGAGATCCCCGACGAGTCGTGGCACGACTGGCCCATCCCCGAGGCCGTCGACTTCCGCCCCGGAGGGGAGGGCGGCCTGCAGCTCTTCGTGCCGGCCTCGTGGGGCGTCGTGGGCGACGACAAGACGCGGGAGGTGATGGCCATGGTCAGCTCCCCCGTGATCGCCGGCGGCGAGGAGATCCCCGTGTACATGGGCTACACCCGGGGGAAGGAGAGCTACTACCTCGAGCCCTCGATCACGAAGCACATCTCCAACCAGGCCGAGCGCTGGGAGCGGGAGGGATACTCCGTCGACCTGGAGAGGGGCGAGGCCTGCGTCTACACGGTGGACATGGCCATGTTCCACGGGATCAGCCAGGAGCAGGTGCGATCCGTGCACGCCCTCACGGGGGACTACGTGCTGCTGGAGGAACCGCGCCTGGCGTCGAGGGCCGGCAAGGCGGCCGTGGAGATCGCCCTCGGCGTCTCCGGTGACGGGCGGGTCGTCCTGCGGCCGGTGGAGGGGGGGGAGGCGCTCCTCGAGCGGGACCTCCGCCCCGGAAAGGTGGCCCGCATCTCGGAGAAGGTCCCCCTGCCGGAAGGCGCGGGAGAGGTGGTCCTGCTGCTTCAGAACGCCGCCGGTGAGCAGCTCCTGGCCCGGGGAGGCGGGGAATGACCGCTCCGAAGCTGAGATCGCGGAACTACCCCCCCGAGCACGGGATCCTGGTGCCCGTGGAGCACCAGGGCCGGGTGATCCGCGACCTGCTGGCCACCACGGCCATGCGGCCCTCGGACGCCGACTACCTGGCCGGGCTCCTCCTGACCAACGACACCCGCTCCCTCTACAGCCACGGCAGCCGCCAGCTGCGCCACTACCTGCAGAACCTGAACAACGGCAACGTCAACCCCGAGCCCGACGTCCGGGTGATCGCCGGCGACGGCGCCACCGCCGTGGTCGACGGCGACGGCGGCCTGGGGTACCTGGCCTGCCGCGTCGGCATGGAGCAGGTCCTGGAGCGCACCCGGTCCCTGGGCGTGGGCGCCTGCTCCACGGGCAACCACTTCCACATCGGCTCGGCCGGGATCTGGTCGCGCCTGGCGGTGGAACGGGGCTACGTCGGCATGGCCATGTCCGCCCACCGCAACTCCCTCGATCCCGGGAGCACGGTCGCGGGGGTGATGAGCTCCTCGCCCTTGAGCATCGGCTTTCCCGCGGGGGACCAGCCGCCCTTCATCCTCGACATGGGGGGCGTCATCCTCCCGGGCCGGCAGGACCTGATGGAGGAGTTGCCCCACAGCTTCTTCAAGGCCATGGGCGTCTCGGCGGCGGTGCAGGTCTTCGCCGGCATCCTCGCCGGCATCTACCGGACGAGCGTGGCTCCCCCCGAGTCGAGGTGGGTGGCCAACCAGGGCGCATTCCTGTGCGCCTGGGACGTGCGGCGCTTCATGGACCTCGGGGAGTTCACGGTGGAGATGGACCGCTTCATCGGCGAGGCGAGGGCCATGCAGCCCCTGCCCGGCCTCGACCGCGCCGAGCTCCCGGGGGGAATGGAGTGGCAGTGGGAGAAGGAGAACCGCGAGCGGGGCATCCCCCTCGGGGACGCGCACCGCCAGGAGCTGGAGGAGCTGGCCGGGGAGGCCGGCGTCGACTGCGGCTACGGACAATACGAGGAGACGAGATTCTGATGACGGACTCATGGCGTACCGGGATCTACCTGACCCCGGGTGTCATCACCGGGCACCCCGACTACGTGAGGCGGCTGCAGGACGAGATCGGCCTCGACACGGTGATCATCCCCTTCACCGGCGAGCTGCCGCCGGAGATCGAGGCCCTCAGCCCCTACAGCAGCCGCACCCCGGACGACGCCGAGCTGGACGGCCTGGTGCTGCGCCACTTCGACGGCCGTCCCATCGACCCCCGGGAGTACCCCCAGGCCGCCGGCTACGGGCCCGCCGTCCACGCTCCGGGGGACGACGCCGGCTTCCGGGCGGTGGTCGACCAGCTGAAGGGGGCCGGCCTCGAGGTCTGGACCTACGGCGGCGCCTGGACGATCCGGCGCCTCATGTACTGTCCCTCCCAGGAGGGGACGCGGCGCTGGTTCGAGGCGGTCTACGTGCACTGGGCGACGCAGTACGGCCTCGACGCCCTCGACAACACCCACTCCCGCTACCCCATGGGCAGCTTCCCCCTCGGCCTCTTCGGCTGCACATGCTCCTCTTGCGCCGCCGCCGCCGCCGAGCTGGGCTACGACATGGACCGCATGGTGGCGGATCTGATGGACGCCCGCCGGGGGCTGAACCAGCTCGACGGCGCCCGTCTCGGGGAGGTGACCCGCCTCGGCTTCGGGTTCTTCGACGTGGTCCACGCTCTGGGGATCAAATCGGGCGTCCTCGACTGGGTCCGCTTCCGCTGCGACCTGCTCACCCGCAGCCTGGCCCGCTTCCGGTCGGTGGTGAAGGCGGCGGCGCCGGGGGTCGCCTTCGGCACCGACACCTATCCCAGCTCCATGGCGCTCACCGCCGGCCACGACCACCGCCGCTGGGGGCAGATGGCCGACTTCGCCAGCCCCCTGGTCTCCCACATCTCCGCCTTCGTCTGCAACACCTTCATCGAGTGGGCCCGCTTCCTCCAGGAGGAGGTGCCGGGCCTGACGGAGGAGGACGCCCTGCAGGTCGTCTACCGCTTCAACGGCTACGACGGCATGGGCCTGCCTGAGACGATCGCCGCCTTTCGCCACGAGGAGGCGGGCACCCTCGCCTACCGCATCCCCGTGGCCGACCTCGTGCTGCGGGACCTGACCAAGGCGAAGCTCTACCTGCCGCCCGAGATGCCCTCCTACCCGATCATCCACGGCGAGGGCTGGCCGCGGGAGGCGATCGACCGCATCGTCGACGAGGCCCGCCGCCTCGGCCACAACGGCATCATGTGGCAGGGCACGCAAGAGTTGATGGAGTACGACTTCAACGGCTGACAGGAGGAGGAGGAAGGATGTTCATCCAGGACCAGCTCAACCACGCGGCCGTGAACGACGACAACCTGGCCTACTACAAGGCCATCGGCGTCGACTACCTCACCGTCAACCCGCCGCCCTTCGCCGCCGGCCACCACGGGCCCATGTCCACGCGGGACGAGATGGCGGAGTACCTGGGCGGCGTGCGCCGCCTCGCCGAGTCCCACGGCCTGAAGTTCACCAACATCGCCTTCGTCGGGCCTGACGAGATCACCCTGGCGCGGCCGGACCGGGACGAGAAGATCGACCAGTGGATCGAGGCCCTGCGGGCCATGGGCGACGCCGGGGTCCCGACCCTGGGCTACAACTTCAAGCCCATCGGCAACTTCCGCACCACCTCGGCCACCGGCCGCGGCGGCTCGAAGTACAGCACCTTCGACTACGACGAGTGGCAGCGCACCAAGGGGGAGTGGCCGGACAAGCAGATCGACGAGGCCTCCATGTGGGCCAACATCCAGTACTTCCTCGAACGCATCGTCCCCGAGGCCGAGGCCTGCGGCGTCCGCCTCGCCCTGCACCCGGACGACCCGCCGATCCCGGAGGCGATGGGCGGCGCCATGCGCATCGTCTCCACCCTCGACCAGTACGAGCGCATCTTCGGCATGGCGCCGAGCGACGCCAACGCCATGCTCTTCTGCCAGGGCTGCGTCACCGAGATGGGCGTCGACGTGTACGACGCCATCCGCCGCATCGGCTCCCAGGGCAAGATCGTCTACGTCCACTTCCGCAACGTCAAGGGATCGGGCCACTACTTCGAGGAGGTCTTCATCGACGAGGGCGACGTGGACATGCTCAAGGCGATGCAGGTCTACAAGGAGATCGGCTTTCAGGGCCCCTTCATGATGGACCACACCCCCTCGATCCCCGGCCAGCACGGGGGCCTGGCGGGCCACGCCCTGGCGGCCGGCTACATGAGGGCGGCGATCCAGGCGGTCTACGGGACCCGATGAAGCCGGGCCGTGTGACCGTTCCTGGCAAGCCGGGAGACGATCTGACCCCGGGCACTTGGAACAGCAGGAAACAGAGCTATGAAATACACCGTCGTAATTGAGAGGACCCCCAACAACTACGCAGCCTACGTGCCCGACCTTCCCGGATGCGTGGCTACCGCCGGCACCCGTGGAGAGGTGTTGAAGGAAATCCGCGAGGCTATGGAGTTCCACATCGAAGGCATGCGTGAAGACGGCGAACTCGTACCGGAGCCTCAGACTACGGCGGCAGTGGTGGATGCTACCGTCGCGGTATCGGGCTGATGAGCTTTCGGGATGGGGGAGGTGGGTGACTAGTGAACTGGCAAGAGTACATATCCGTCGATCAGAATATCTGTCACGGCCAGGCCTGCATTACCGGTACCCGTGTGATGGTCACAGTCATCTTGGACAACCTCGCCGCGGGGTTGACCGTAGAGGAGATCGTGGAGAGCTATCCGTCCGTTTCTGCTGATGCTGTCAAAGCGGCCTTGCAGTACGCGGCGGAGTTGTCCAGGGAGCGGATGGTGCCTTTGGGCGCGTGAGATTGCCCATGCGGGTCAGGTCGGAACACTCACGGGTTCGAATCAGGGAATGACCCATGACATGGAATCGGGCCACTGCAGGATAGCCAGGTCGGCGGCTTCAGGGCGCTGCGCCGCCCGCCTTGACCCGGCCCCAGCCGGAGAGTTCCACCGCGGTCACCCGGCCGCCGCCGACGAGGACCTCCACCTCGTGGAAGACGATCGTTCCCAGGGCCACCAGCTCGATGTTGTCGGCCCGCGTGCCGGGAGGGAAGCGGACCTCGGTCCACGCATCGGTCACCCTGGAGTGGTTGGCCGCGGAAGCGGTCCGCGTGCCCTCGGGCTCGCGGAGGGTGCCGGTCTCGTCGAGACGGCCACCCACGTAGGCGCGGATCTCGTAGTCGTTGCCGATGGCGCCGACGTAGACGCGCACCGACTCCAGGAGCAGGGGCTCCTCCCACTCGAAGACCAGGATACCCCCGCCATGCCAGAGGAAGCCCCGGGCCTTCGGATTCCCTTCAGGCGTCTCGCCGTCCACCAGCGCGGCGAGATCCCCCTTCCAGGTGTTCCAGGTGGTGGCCCGGGTCACGGCGTCGGGGGCGGCGTTGCGGTCCCCGGTCAGGGCGGGGGAGGCCAGCACCAGCCAGAGCGCGGCCAGCGTCAGCACGGCGGTTCGCGTTTCCAGGAGAGATGAGGATGTCACGACGGAAGAAGAGGACCCTCGCCGCGGTCTCCCTGCTGATCGCGGCCCTGGCGGTCTGGGACATCCATGTCCACCGCGCCACCATCTGGTTCGTCGGGCCGGCCGGCGCCGCCCTCGGCGAGGACGAGCCGGTGCGGGTCGAGGGTCTGCCGATCATCCGGCCCAACACCATCACCCTGGGCGAGGGCCATCCCACGGTGGCCGTCGCCGCCTCCATCGACGGCGAGCTGCCCGAGCCCGCGGCCCTCGACGCGGCCCTGAGCTACGAGCAGGTCGACGCCGTGGTCAGCCGCGCCCTGGACCTGGACCGGTCGGGCCGCTCGATCCGCGACGTCATCGGCGCCGATGACGAGGTGCTGATCAAGGTGAACAACATCACCAACCGGGGCAATCCCAACTCCTCCTACCACGCGCGGGGCTTCGAGCACCCGGGGCAGATCACCGACCTGCGGGCGGTGAAGAGCGTCATCGCCTACCTCGTGCGGCACGTGGGGCCCGAGAGGATCACCATCGTCGAGGGCGGCTCCCAGTCGCCCCGCAAGGGCGCTCCCGGGTTCCCCACCAACGCCACCAACGACAGCTGGTCGGTCACCTATCCGGAGTTCGACGGCCTCTCCTACGAGAAGATCCTGGAGGAGTTCGCCGCCATGGAGGTGGCCACCGTCGTCGACACGGCCGATCTCAACTACGCCCCCTTCAGCCGCCGGTACGTGCCCGGCGGCGCCTTCCAGCGGCTGGGCGTGACCCGCCTGAACTACCCCAACGCCCAGCAGGGCTTCCACGTGGCCGGCACGGGCCGCTTCCGCGACGCCCCGCTCACGGTGCCCACGATCCTCCTCGAGGCGGACAAGGTGATCTCCCTGCCGGCCATGAAGACCCACGTCTACGGCCCGACCCTGGGCATCAAGAACTTCGTGGGCGCCCTCTCGCCCCGGGGGCGCGGCACCAGCAGCCTCTCCAAGGGGGAGCTGTTCCAGTTCAACCCGGAGCACGGCCAGGTCGACATCTACACCTTCCACCCGGCGGACTACACGATCATCCAGGGGTTCTGGGGCACCGAGGGGGACGGGCCCCAGGACGGCGTCAACACCCAGCACAACGTCGTCGTCGCCGGCGCCGACCCGGTGGCCACCGAGGCGGTGGGCAGCGTCGCCATGGGGTACAACCCGCTCGATCTCGAGCTGCTCTACCTGGCGGCGATCAAGGGCTTCGGCACCTTCGACCTGGACCGGATCGAGGTGGTGGGACGGCCCGTGGAGAGCATCGAGCGCAACTACATCAAGTCCCGCATCCACACCCTCGGGGCCCGCCATCCCCCCTTCTACGGCCGCGGCATCCGCCGCTGGCTGGTGGCCGGACCCTTCCCGGGGGCCGACCTCGACGCCGCCCACCTGCCGGACGAGGCCGGCCTGCGGCCCGTGGAGGGCCAGGCGGCCCTCGACCGCACCTGGACCCGGGTGGAGCACCTGGGCTACTCGGCCGAGATCCTCGACCTGGGGCAGGTCAACGGCGAGGACGAGGACGCCGCCCACTACGCTTTCACCCTGGTCCACGCCGAGCGGGACATGGAGGGGTTCCTGGCCCTCGGCTACGGCGATCTCGTGCCGAAGGGGCAGGGCGGCGGCGACGTGGCTCGGGTCTGGCTCAACGGGGAGGTGGTCCACGACGGCAGCGAGCGCCGCGGCTTCCGCCTCGCCGACAGGACCTTCCCGCCGGTCGCCGTCCACCTGCGGCAGGGCGAGAACCGGCTGCTGTTCAAGGTCGGAAACTTCGAGCGGGACGCGTGGCTGGCGGCGCACCTCGTGGACGAGGACGGGGACCGGCTCTTCGGCATCGAGTACTCCTTGACCGGGGAGACTCCCACCGCCGTGGACGAGGATTCGGGGACACCGGAAGTCCTTCCGGCCCAGCCGGTTCTGCTGGCGAACTACCCCAATCCCTTCAATCCGGCCACCCGCATCCGCTTCGTCATGCCCGGCGAGGCCCGGGTCCGCCTGGAGGTCTACGATCTCGCCGGACAGCGAGTGCGCCGGCTGATGGACCGGACCGTGGCAGCGGGGCGCTACGAGGTCGTCTGGGACGGGCGGGACGCCTCCGGCTTCAACGCCGCCAGCGGCGTCTACCACGCCGTGCTGCGCGACGACGGCGGCCGGCGCTGGTCCCGGGCGATGACCCTGATCCGATGAGCCAGGGCGCCGCCCAGGCGCCGACACGCGCCCCGCCCCGCCGCCTGAGGACCCTGGCCCTCGGCCTGGCCGGCTGCCTGTGCATCGGCCTCGGCACCCAGTTCGGGGAGATGATCACCGGTGGGTCGCGGATGGCCAGCGGCTTCACCACCGGGGCCGCCCTGGTCCTGCTCTTCCTGATCGCCGGCGGGCTCAACCCGGCCCTGAAGCTCCTGCGCCCGGCCTGGGCCCTGCGGCGCGGCGAGCTGATGGTGGCCCACGGCATGATGATGGTCGCCTGCGCCCTGCCCACGACCGGGCTGGTCGCCTATCACCTGCCGATCCTGATCCTCGCCTTCTACTACGCCACCCCGGAGAACGAGTGGGCCGAGGTGATCCACCCCCACGTCCCGGAGTGGATGGCGCCGCGGGACCCCGGGGCGATCCGCTACTTCTTCGAGGGGTTGCCCGAAGGGGAGGCGATCCCCTGGGACGCCTGGGTCCTGCCCCTGGCCTGCTGGGCCGCCTTCTTCGCCGCCCTCTACCTCGTGATGATCTCGGTGGCCGTCATCCTGCGCCGCCAGTGGATGGAGGCGGAGCACCTCGTCTACCCGGTGGCCCAGGTGCCCCTGGCCATGTCCCGCGACGAGCCGGGCTCGGCGGTCAATCCCTTCTTCAAGAGCTGGCTCATGTGGCTGGGCTTCGCCCTGCCCGTGCTGCTCACGACGACCGAGGCCCTGCACCAGTACGACCCCTCCTTCCCGTCGGCCCGGGGCCTCCTCTACCCCGGCACCAGCCTGCCGATCCTGAGGAACACCACGTCCATCGGCTTCCTCCTCAGCTTCCCGATCCTCGGGTTCTCGTACCTGGTCCGCCTGGACATCGCCTTCGGCCTGTGGTTCTTCAACCTCCTGGCCAAGCTCCTGCTGGGGGTCTTCCGGGTCACGGGGATCCACAGCACCGAGCACCTCGACTTCGCCGCCAACTCGCCGATCCTGGCGCACCAGGGGATGGGGGCGATGATCGTCCTTTGCCTCGGGGGTCTGTGGGTCGCCCGCGGCCACCTGAAGGGCGTGCTGCGCGCGGCCCTCGGCCGGCGGGAGGGGGGGACGGACGACAGCGGCGAGATCATGTCGTACCGCGCCGCCGTGTTCGCCTGCCTGGGCGGCTCCGCCTTCATGCTCCTCTTCCTGCGCGCCGGCGGCTTGCCCCTGTGGGCGGGGGCGACGATGCTGCTCGTCGCCTTCGTCCTCTTCGTCGGCATCACCCGGATCGTCGTCGAGGGGGGGATGGCCTCGTGCCGGGCGCCGCTGATCGCCCCCAACTTCGTCGTCTCGGGGATGGGGGCCGGCGCCGTGGGGGCGCCGGGCCTGACGACCTTGGTCTACACCTACTCCTGGACCGGCGACATCCGCACCTTCGTCATGGCCTCCGCGGCCCACGCCCTCAAGCTCCTCGACGAGGTGCGGGAAGCCGGCGGGCGCCGCT
Organism: Candidatus Latescibacterota bacterium; assembly: GCA_964291625.2. Classification (GTDB taxonomy): domain Bacteria; phylum Latescibacterota; class UBA2968; order UBA8231; family UBA8231; genus UBA8231. Next base: position 107,128 of record OZ220090.1, read on the forward strand.
GGGTCTTCTGGTGCCTGGCCGCGGCCGTGGCGGTGACCACCTCGGCCTCGTGCTGGATCATGCTGAGGCTGGCCTACGAGCACGGGGGGACCAACCTCAACGCCGGCTACTTCCAGCACATCACCATGATTCCCATCCGCTACCTCGACTTCTACCTCAAGAACCCGGCGCCCCCCAACTGGGACGGCTGGATGCACACCGGCCTCGGCGCCGGGGTGATGGCCGTGCTCATGTTCGTGCGCCAGCGCTTCCTGTGGTGGCCCCTGCACCCCCTGGGGCTGCCGATCAGCGCCACCCGGATCATGGACCTGGTCTGGTTCAGCGTCTTCCTGGCCTGGCTCGCCAAGCTGACGATCCTCCGCTACGGGGGCCCGCGGCTGTTCCTGCGGCTGCGCCCCTTCTTCCTGGGCATGATCCTCGGGCAGTTCGTGGTGGCGGGTCTGTGGATCGTCATCGACTACCTTACCGGCATGAGAGACAACATGGTCTTCGTCATCTGACGGGGGAGGGAGATGGAGCGGATCGACTTCCAGAGCTGGATGCCCGGGGCCTTCGACGGGAAGCCCTTCGGCCCGGGGGACCTCGAGGCGTTGCAGGAGGAGGCCGCCGTCGGGCGCTGCGTCGTCATGCCCGAGGCGGAGGACCGGCCCGACAACGACGGCCTGGCCGCCCGCATCCGGGGCCGGGCCCGCATGGTCGGCTGCGCCAGCGTGAATCCGCGGCTCGGGGCGCAGGCGGTGGAGGAGCTGGAGCGGGCCGTCGTCGAGCTGGGGTTCCGGGGGCTGCGCCTGTTCCCGGCGGACCACGGCTATCCCGTGGACGGCGGGGAGGTGGATCCCGTGCTGGACAAGGCTCGCGAGCTTGGGATCCCCGTCACCGTGGACGGATGCCGCGAGAACTGCGAGCCCGCCCGGATCGCCGCCGGGGCCGCCAGGTTCCCGGAGGTGCCCTTCATCGTCGACGTGGGGTTCCGCCCGAGCGCGCCCCCGGCGTCGATGCAGGTGCCCCTGCCTCCCGAGGGCCGCATCGCCGAGACCGCCCGCGAGACGCCCAACCTCTACCTGGGGCTCACCGCCATGGCGGCGGTGGAGCTCTACTGCATCAAACGGCTCATGGGGGTCTGCGGGCCGGAGAAGCTGGTCTTCGGCTCCAACGCTCCCTGGGGCCTGCCCCGGCTGGCGGTGCGCGGCTTCGAGATGGTCCGCCTGCCCCGCCGCCAGGAGGAGGCGGTCCTGGGCGGCACCCTCGCCGCCCTCTACGGGATCTCCGGAGAGGAGGGCTGACGTGAGGATCTTCGACTGCGAGGCCTACCTGCCCAACAGCGGCAATCCCTATCTCTGCGGCGACTCCTTCGAGCCGGCGGACCTGATCCGCATCGTGGACGAGGTCGACACCGAGGCCGTCCTGACCATCCCCGCCCCCGAGGCGCCCCTGGAGGGCTCGGGATGGGAGCCGACGAACAACCGCACCCTGAGGTGGGCCATGGACGAGTACCCCGGCCGCCTCCTCGGCTGCTGCGTCGTCAGGCCCGCCGACGGCCAGGCGGCCGTGGACGAGTTCGTGATGACCGTGAAGGAGTGGGGGTTCTCGGGGCTGAAGTACGCCCCGGGCCTGGAGGGCACGGCGGCGGACCTGGCACGGGCCGCCGAGGAGATGGAGGTCCCCGTCACCATCCACACCAACGGATCGGCTGTGCTCTACGAGCGCATCGCCGCCCTGGCCCGCCGCCATCCCCGCCTGGAGATGGTCCTGGAGCACATGGGGTACCGCTTCAACGTGGACCTGGCCATCGACCTGGCCCGCCGCTTCGGGAACGTCCACCTCGCGCCCACGGTGACCGCCGCGGCGGAGCCTCTCGCCGTGCGCAAGGCGATCGACGAGGTCGGGGCGGAACGGGTCGTCTTCGGCTCCAACGCGCCCTGGGTGGCCCCCGTCCTCGGCGTCGAGGGGATCCGCAGCCTGGAGCTGGGCGCGGCGGCGGAGGAGCTGATCTTCCGCGAGAACTTCCGGAGGATCTACCGGCTGCCCTGAGGCCGCTCCGGCCTCGACGAAGCGGCATCCGCCCCGGCGCCCCGGAAGAAGCGGCTCCCCGGACCGGCCCTCACGGAGCGCAGCCGCCCACCGCCGCGAGCTGGCCCTCGACAAACGCCTCGGCCCGCTCGTTCTCGGCCTCCGGGTCGCAGATCCCGCGCAACTCCGCCTCCAGGCCGCGGGCGACGCCGCCCTCGGCCTCGTAGCGGTCCTCCAGCTCGCCCGGGTCGTCGACCACGTGGAAGAGCTGGTGCGGGGCCTTCACGTGGTGGATCAGCTTCCAGGGCCCGCGGCGGATCATGTAGCTGCTGGCCCGGGTGCCGTGGCCGTGGTACTCGCTGAAGACGGCGCGCGTGTCGTCGTGGTCGCGGACCGTCTGCAGCGGCTGGCCGTGGCGGTCGCCGGGCATGGGGACCCCGGCGCTGGCGAAGAGGCTCGCCTGCAGGTCCATCAGGCTCACCGGGGTGCTCACGCGGCCCCGGCCGTCGAAGTCCGGCCCCGCCGCGATCAGCGGCACCCGCGCCGAGTCCTCGTAGAGCGAGCACTTCCACCACATGCCGAAGCGGCCGAGCATCTCCCCGTGGTCCGAGCAGTAAACCAGGTTCGTCGTCTCCCGGAGGCCGGCGGTCTCGACGGCTGCCCTCAGTCGGCCGAGTTGCTGGTCGACCCAGTCCACGCACGCCAGGTAGCCCCGCCGCAGGCCCCTCCTCTGGGCCTCCCTGAACCCGTCGGTCTGGAAGTGGGCCCGCAGGTCGGCCGCCCGCGGGTGCCGGCCCGTGGGGTGCTCCGGACCGGGCTCGGGCAGGTCGTCGCAGCCGGAGTACTTCTCCCACAGCTCAGGCGTGGCCACGTGGGGGAAGTGGGGCGGGCCGACGCTGACGAACAGGACCCAGGGCCGGTCCAGGTTCGGGGCCGTGTCCCGGAGCCAGTCGAGGGCGGCGCCGACGACCCGTCCGGGCCGCTCGAAAGCGTCCGGCTTCCCGCCGTAGCCGTCGGCCCTCTGGCGGGCCCCCGCGCGGATCACCAGCGGGTTCCGGCGGCATTCCCGATCCCCTGGCGGGCGGTGGTCCGAGGGGTGGACCACTTCGCTGTAGCCCAGCTCCTCCACCGGCCGCCACAGGTGCGCCTTGCCCATGTGCACGGTGTGCACGCCGTGTTGCCGCAGAATGCTCCCGAAGCTGGTCAGCCCGGCCGGCAGGTTGACGTTGCAGTTGTTGTAGCAGCGGCTCTCATGGACGTAGCGCCCGCTGTGGAAGGCGGACCTCGCCGGCAGGCACAGGGGCGAGGGGGTGTAGGCGTGCTCGAAGAGGGCTCCCTCCTCGGCCAGGGCCCGCATGTGCGGCGTCTCGACAACACCGTGTCCGTAGGGCTCGCTGAAGAGCGGGTTGTGCTCGTCGGACATGAAGACGACGGTGTTGGCCATGGCTGGACAGCCGCGCAGCGCGGCTCGTGTGGCGGGCGCGCCTAGTCGAGCCCCAGCAGCCGGGCGGCGTTGTCGTGGAAGACGTCCTCCACCTGGCGGTCCGTGAGCCCCACCGCCTGGCACGCCCACTTCAGCGACCGCAGGTGCTCCAGGATGATGAGCACCGGCCGGATGGTGGTGTGCTTCTCCTGCCACACCGGGGCGTCGTCGTAGAGCCACAGGAAGGTGTCGGCCACGGGCACGCTGCGGCCGTGCTGGTGGCTGGCGGGTCCGAAGTCGGTGCCCATCATGAAGCGCTCGTGGCCGATGATCCTGAGGATCGCCACGTGGGCCATGGCGTCGCAGTTGGCGCTGGAGTCGAAGTAGAGGTTGTCCAGGCCCCGCAGCGCCGGCAGGCCGTCGAAGTTGTGGGCCGGCTGGAAGCCCCGGGCCGAGTGGGCCAGGACCAGCCTCATGTCCGGGTAGGTCTCGCAGTAGTGGCGGATCCAGTGCTGGTTGCCCGGGTCGGCGGCGGCCCGGCTCTTGACCATGTGGAGGGTGATGATCCAGCCCTCCTCGTGGGCCACCCGCACCAGCTCCTCCGGCAGGTAGGCGGGGATGTCGGCCTCCCAGGTCGGCCTGGTGCGCGAGAAGGTGTGGTAGCACTTCAGGCCCCGCAGTCCGAGGCGCTTCCCCTGCTCCCGCACCCACTCCGGGTCGTCGCCGGGCCGGATCAGGAAGGCCCCCGCGAACCGGGGCCGGCCGGCGATCGTGTCCGAGACCCACTCGGACTGCAGCAGGGAGGTCTCGGGATCCCGGAGCGCCACCGTCGGCAGGATCCAGGCGCCCACCTCCCGCCCCGGGAAGACCGGCTCGATCAGCTTCAGGTACTCGTCGCAGCCCACGTCCTCCGGGAACCCGGGGGGCGTCATGGCCCGGTTCGATTCCCGGCTCCACAGGTGGCAGTGCATGTCGAAGACGCGCTCCGGGAGGAAGGCGGCCAGCTCGCGCTCGAAGAACTCCTGGTCGTGCTCCTGGAAGGACGCTAGGGGGTCCAGCATGGGGGGGCGGCTCCGGAGATGTGGTGGTGGGCGGGGCGCAAGGCTAAGGGCGGGCAGGGGCTCCCGCAAAGCCGGTCCCGCCGCGGCTGTCGGGGGCTTGGGTTCGCGCCATCCGCCCCGGCGCCGCTTGCGGACGCGGGCCTCGGCTCCGGGAGCCGCTCCGGGCGCGCCAGCTCCGGCCCCGGGCTTCGGGCGCCCGGTCTGCGCTACGCTGCCCCTACCCTCGTGCGGGTGGTCATATGCTACTACCGCACCAGGACGAACTTGCGGGCCCACACCTTCTCGGCGGTGACCAGCCGGTAGAGGTAGACGCCGCTGGCCAGGGGACGTCCCCGGTCGTCGCGGCCGTCCCAGTGCAGGCGGTGAGGGCCGGCCTCGTGGTGGCCCCGGCTCAGGACCGCCACCCGCTGGCCGTTCAGGGCGAACACCTCCAGCCGCGCCGGCCCCGGCTGCAGCAGGAACCAGCTGATGACGGTCCCGCTGTTGAAGGGGTTGGGCCAGTTCTGCTGCAGTTGCGGGCCATCGGGCAGACCGATCATCTCCCGGGCCAGGGCCAGCAGCCTGGCCCGCGCCGGCTGGCCGAAGCTCTCGGCGAAGAGGAAGAAGTCGGCGAAGTCGACCGTGCCGCTGGCGTCGAGGTCGAAGCGGGGGTCGCTGCCGCCGAAGGCCTCTGCGAAGAGGAAGAAGTCGGAGAAGCCGACCTCGCCGTCGCCGTCGAAGTCAAGGCTCGCCTTGGCGGTAACGGTGAAGGTCACCGGCTCCAGGTCGCCCACGGTGACCTCCACGGTGTTCGATCCGGGAGCCAGGCCCAGGGTCAGGGTGGTGGCCGCCCGGCCTCGGGCATCGGTGGTGACCGTCTCGACCGAGACCGTCCCTCCGCCGCCGGTGACCGCGAAGGTGACCTGTGCGCCAGCGAAGGGATCGCCGATCTCGTCCCTCACTTCAACGATCAGCTTTCCTGGAAGGAGGGCACCGGGTTCGCCCTCCTGGTCGTCCCCCGAGACGATCCCCAGTGTATGGGGTGTCGGGGTGAGGTCCCACAGCAGCCCCGTGCCGTCCCCGGATCCGGAGGCAAGGGTAGTGCCGTCGCGGGAAAAGGTCAGGTGATGGACCCCCGCGATGTGTCCCTCGAGAGTGAGGGCTCTCTTCCAGGTTTCCGTGTCATACAGCACCACGGTTCCGTCCTGGGGTCCGGCGGCGAGGGTGCCACCGTCGGGGGAGAAGGCCAGGGAGTACACCTCCCGGTGCCCCCCAAGCGTGGCGATCTCCTTCCGGGAACTCACCTCCCACAGCCTGACCTCGCCGTCGCTGTTCCAGGATCCGGTGGCGAGCGTGGCGCCATCGGCAGAGAAGGCCACGACGGCGACGTATCCCGTATGGTGGAAAGTGGCGATCTCCTGCCTGGTACCTACCTCCCAAAGCCGGGCGGTCTCATCCCAGGCGCCGCTGGCGAGGATGGCGCCATCGGGGGAGAAGGCCACGGAACTGACGGGACCCGTATGCCCTGCCAACAGGGCGATGCTCTCGCCCTCGGCCACGTCCCACAGCCGGATGTTCTCCCAGTATCCAGCGGCGAGGACGGAGCCATCCGGGGAGAACGCCACGGACTGAACGTCCCTGTCAGCTCCCTGAAGAGTGGAGATGGCTCGCATACTGGCCACATCCCACAGCGTGACTCTCTCCCGCTCTCCGACTGCGAGGATGGTGCCGTCAGGCGAGAAGGCCAGCCCGTACGCCCTCTTGCTCTCGAGAGTGGCCGCATCCCGGCCCGTCCTGACGTCCACCAGCCGTGTCGAGTTCACCGAGGCGATAGCCACGGTTCCGCCATCGGGGGACAGGGCCAGGGCCCCCGATGCATGCCCCGGAATCCGGCCGGCACTCCCTGTCTCGATCTCCCACAGCCGGATGTCATCCCACGATACCGACGCAAGGGTGCGACCGTCGGGGGAGAACGCCACGGCCTCGACCGAAGTTGAAAGATCAAAGGTGGCCGCAACCCCTCCCGTGGCGGCGTCCCACACGCGGGCCGTCCTGTCGTAGGAGCCGCTGGCGAGGGTGGACCCGTCGGACGAGAAGGCCAGGGAGCTGATCCTGCCCGTATGCCCCGCCAGGGTGGCTCTCTCCCGGCCCTGGTCGATGTCCCACAGCTTGAGCGTGCTCCCCGACCCGATGGCGAGGGTGGCGCCGTCGGGCGACAGGGCCACGGAGAAGACCTCCGTCCCATCGTCGAGTGCGGGTGCCGAATGAGTCATGACGAGGTTCCCCGAGGCCACGTCCCACAGCATGACCGCGTTCCTCCCCGTCAGGGTGAGGGTGGTGCCGTCCGGCGAGAAGGCCAGGGACCCGGAGGCGTCAGCGGCTGCACTCCACAACTCGCGCCCGTCGGCGACATCCAACAGCTTGAGCGCACTCCACGACCCGATGGCGAGAGTGGCGCCATCCGGCGAGAAGGCCACGGAATGGACCTCACCCCCATGTCCGTAGAGAGTCGTGCTCTCGCCGCGGGACACGTCCCAAAGCACCACGCGGCCGTCCCGGGATCCGGCGGCGACGGTGCCGTCGGGCGAGATGGCCGCGGAGGTGATCCAGGCACCCGGCAGCAGGTCGATGGCACGGGCCGTGGCCGCGTCGTACAGCCAGGTACCGATGCTGGCGGCCACGGCGAGACGCCGGCCGTCGGGCGAGAACGCAGCAGGTACACCACCGGCAATCCCGCCTCGGCCCAGGCGAACCGACGCCCGGTCCGGCAGATGCCACTTGTGGGGATCGCCCTCCCCGACGGCGGGATCGGTCCGTTCAAGGGCGACGAGGCGGAAGGTCACGGGATCGGCCTTGAGCAGTCTCGCCTCGATGGTGATTGGCCCCGGCACTGAGCCAAGGGTGAGCAGGGCCACGGCCCGGCCGTTGGCATCGGTCTCGATGGTCTCAATGGTGAACCTGCCATCCAGCCGGCCATCGCCCTGGGTGACGGCAAACGTGACAGGTGCGCCCGCAATCGCCTCTCCATACTGGTCCCGCACCTCCACCACCAGCGGATTCCCGAGAGGCGCGCCGGGAGGTCCTTCCTGTCCGCCGCCCGAGATCTCCACCAGCTCATGGGGACGGGGCCGCTGCCACTCGGAGGCATCCCACACCTCGACCGCCTTCCATGTTCCGGTGGCGAGGGTTTCGCCGTCGGGGGAGAAGGCCACGGCCTGGACCCAGTCCCTGTGCGCGAGGGAGTCGATCCGGACCCTCGTGCCCACGTCCCAGAGCTTGACGAGGGCTCCGGAGGCGCAGGCGAGGGTGGCCCCGTCCGGTGAGAAGGCGATGGCGCTGCCGCCCCGGGTATTCTCGATGGTTGCGATGGTCCGACGTGTCGACACATCCCAGAGCCTGACCAGGCCGTCCCACCCCGACTGGGAGGCGAGGGTGGCGCCGTCGGGCGAGAATGCCACGGCACCGACCCAGCGTGTATGGCCCTCGAGGACGGCGGTACGCTCTCCGGCCACCGGATCCCAGAGAGTGACCGCCTCCTCCGAGGTGGAGGCCAGGCTTGTCCCATCGGGCGAGAAAGCGATGGCCGTCACGTGGGACTCATGGTCGAGGTCGGCGTATTTCGTCCCAGTGGCCGCGTCCCACAGCCGGACGGTGTCGTCCCCGGACACGACGGCCAGGCTCTCCCCGTCGGGTGGGGAGAAGGCGACGGACCTGAACCGCCGGTTCCCGGGTCCTGCCCCCAGTGTGGCGGTATGGGTGCCGGTGGCCACTTCCCACAGCTTGACCATGCCATCGTGCTCGGAGGCAAGGGTGGCCCCGTCCGGCGAGATCGCCACGGCCCCGGGCCGAGACGAAGGTCCGAAACTGGCGATCGTCTTCCGGGTCCCCGGATCCCACAGCTTGACCACGGTGTCACCGCCCGCCGAGGCAAGAGAGCCACCGGGCGCGAAGGCCAGGGAGACGACGTGCCCGGGCTCTTCGAGGGTGGCGGCATGACGTTCGGAGAGCTGGAAGAGGGAGAATCCGATGCGGCTTGTCCTGCCGGCCGTGTCGACGGCCCGGAAGCGCAGCCAATGCACGATGGGATCGGCGAGACTCGAGTTGGCCTTGGACGGGATGAGTCCGTCGTAGTCGAACTCGACGACCGCCGAGGGCTCGCCCGCAAAGGAGCGGCACTCCTTCACCTCGGCGCCGCCCGCGGCGAAGTGAGGCAGCTCCGTCGTTGCGTAGAGGACGACCTGGTGAAGTCCTGTCGAGCTGTCGACCTCGAGGCGGATCGGGGTGCTCGTCGAACCGGCCCCATAGCCGCGAGGGGAGATCAGATCGACCGACGTCGGAGATGCTCCCTGAGCTGGCTCGACCTCCGGGTTGAGATAGGGATGAACGGTCAGGTACTCGGCGGCACAGGCCGACAGCCGCGCCCGGTCACCCGCACCGTACGACATGATGTACTCGCTGTCTCTGAAGTCGTGCTCCAGGTCGAAGGCATGGCCGAGCTCATGGGCCAGGGTTCTCCAGGAGAACCCGCCGGGGACCAGCACCGTGGTGCCCCCGGTACCCCTCCAGGTGACGCCCCCGGCTCCTCCACTGAAATAGGGCACCGTGTTCGCACTGAGGTCGAGGACCACGACTTCGATCGGATGTCGTCCCAGGGTTCGCCAGATCTCCCCCCGGGTCCCGGAACGCTCCAGATAGTGAGCGTCCCCATGTTCGCCATCCACCCGGTGAACCAGCGGTTCACCCTGGTCGTCGGTCTCGAAGCGGAAGCTCAGGTTCCCATGGCCGTGCCGCTCCATCTCTTCCGCGTAGAAGCTCTGGATCTGCCGGGCCGTGGCCTTCAGTCTGTCTACGAGCTCCGCACGAAAGGGACGGTCGTCGGGAAGGAAGTAGATCATCCGCAGGGTGCGAGGGTCCCCGGCATTCAAAGCCGCCGCCTTGGCCGCCGGGGGGCCTGGCTCTACCCGGGAGTCGATCACCCGGCAGAAGGGAACATCCTCTGAATCTGAAGGATGGGTGGAGGCACCGGCAGGCGGTATCGCGGCGAGGTCGAGGCCGGCGAAGGCGAGTGAGCATAACCCGCGGATCAGCAGCTTGCCCATCTTGCGCTTCGTGTCGGGTCTCCGGGTTCGGCGGTCGTCGGGTGGGAGATGGGGCAGCATAGAGGCGCACAAGCCGGGAAGTCAACGGCCAACGGCGCGGCCGTCTTCTCCTGGTTCGGTCCTCGTCCAAGGATGGGCCGTCGCCAGCAGCGCCGGACACCCTCGTGCCGCCGTCGTGGTGAGTGCGTGACTCACCCCGCCCGCGACGGGATCGTCCGCAACAGCGCCAGGAACCCGCCCGCCAGCGACACCGCCGCCGCCAGGTGGAAGACGGCGTCCAGGCCGGCCGCCTGCGCCAGGTACCCCGAAGCCGCGGGTCCCGCGAACATGCCGAAGGCGTAGATCGCCTGGTAGACGCCCATCCCGGTGGCCCGGTCCTCGGGGGCGATCGCGCGCAGGCTGAGGGCGATGAGCACCGTGTTGGCCACCCCGCGGCCGAGGCCGCCCAGTCCCTGCAGCGCCGTGAGGGTCCACACCGACGCGGTGAAGGGAACGAGGGCCATGCTCAGGGCCACGAGCACCGACGCCAGGAAGAGGGCGGCGCGGTTGCCCCAGCCATTGACGAGGCGCGTCGTCGCCATGGTCCCGAGGACCTGGGTGAAGAGCATGGCCGTGGTCACGTAGCCGACCTGGGCGTCGCTGGCGCCGATGCGCTCGGCGTGGAGAGGAACGAAGCCGTAGCTGCCCCCGAAGGTGACGAACTGGGCGAGGATGCCGATGCCGCCGGCGAGCAGCAGCAGCCGGGTGCGCGCCACCCGCACGAAGACCGCCGCCGAGTAGGAGCCCGTGCGCCGCGATGCCGGCTCCCGGGCGGCGAGCATCAGCACCGCGCCCGCGGCGCCGGTGGCGGCGGCGGCGTAGAAGGCGGTGCCGGTCCCGAGGTGCTCGGAGATCAGCCCGCCGGCGAAGGTGGCTGCGAGCAGGCCGGTGGTGTTGATCGTCATCAGGCGCGAGAGGGCGTGGAGGGTGCGGTTGGGCGGGTAGTAGGAGGAGTAGAGGACGCTGATCGCCACCCATCCCGCGGCGCCGACGCCGACCACCGTCCGTGCCGCGAACAGGCTCCACGGATCGGGCGACAGGGCCAGGCCCACGGCGCCGGCGGCCGAGCACGCCAGGGCCCCGGCGGCGAAGGGTTTGCGGCGCCCCAGCAAGTCGGCGGCGACGCCGATGGGGATGCGCAGGAGCAGCTGGGCGATGGCGTACGAGGCGACCACGAGACCGACCATCGACAGGCTGGACCCCAGCTCCTCGGCGTGCAGGGGCAGGACCGGTACGTAGAGATAGAGGGCCAGCCAGAAGGCGAAGGTCCCGGCCCCGACCAGAATCACCGACCGTCGGTCGACGGGCGGATGCCGGTCCTGGCCGGCTGTGGACGCTGCCATTCTCCTGGGTCCGGTGGGTCGGGGGCCCGTCGGCTCAGTCCGGCAGCCGGTGCTCGTTCACGACGGCCGCGTCCAACTCGATCCCCAGGCCCGGCTTTGCGTTCACCGCCAGGCGCCCCCCGACGATCCTCTCGGCCGGCTGGATCAGCTCCTCCCGCCACGGCGCCTCGCCCCAGGCGTACTCGAGGATCAGGAACTCCGGGTGGGCGGCCATGGCCTGCGCCGAGGCGGCGGTGACCACCGGTCCGAAGGGGCCGTGAGGCGCCGTCGGGATCCCCCGGGCGGCGGCCATGGCGGCCACCTGGTGCAGCTCGGAGATGCCGCCGACGATGGTGACGTCGGGCATGGCCGCGTCGAGGGCCCGGCGCTCCAGGACCTCCCACCAGCCGCGGCGGAGGGCGCGGCTCTCGCCGCCGGCCACCGGCATCCCGCAGGCGGCCTTCACGCTCCGGTAGCCCTCGAAGTCGTCCTGGGGCAACGGCTCCTCGAACCAGAACAGGTCCAGGTCGCCCAGCGCCTCGGCGACCTCGAGGGCCCCCTTCGTCGTGAAGCGGGAGTGGCAGTCGACGAGCACGTCGACGCCGGGGCCGACGGCGTCGCGGACGGCCCGCAGGCACTCGATGCCGTCGCGGCCGGCCTCGGTGCTGTCGAGAGCGGAGGGCAGGTGATCGAAGGGGGCCAGCTTGACCGCGTCGTGGCCGTCGCCAACGGCGGCCGCCGCATTGCGTGCGAAGGCCTCGGGCGACCGGTCTCCCCGGGTGGCGCGGTTGATGTTGGCGTAGACGTGGATCTCCTGCCGGCAGGCGCCGCCGAGCAGGGCGTGCACCGGCGCCTGCAGGGACTTGCCGAGCAGGTCCCACAGGGCCTGCTCCAGGCCGCTGAGGGCGCGCCCCCCCGCGGCGTCCAGCTCGGCGGGGCGGAAGCTCTCCACCAGTTGCCGCACACGGCGCGGATCCCGGCCGACGAGGGAGCCGGCCATCTCCCGCGCCAGGGGCAGGTGACCCGAGCGCCGCACCGACGGGTTCAGCTCGCCGAGGCCGCTCAGGCCGTCATCGGTGTGGACCTGCGCGAAGGTCCAGTCCACGTGCGATGCAACGCGGACCGTGTGGAACTCGACGTGTTCGATTCGCATGGCTCTCTCAGTACACGGGGATCACGTTGCCCACCTTGCCGGTGAAGCCGTCGACGATGAGCCACAGGCCGCCGGAGACGATCTGCCCCAGGGCCATCCCCAGGAACAGGGGGCGGCCGCGGGCATAGGTGCGGGCCCCGCCGAAGCGCAGGACCAGGACCTTGAAGGCCCAGGCGAGGAAGACCGGGAACCAGAGGCGCTGCATGGCCCAGCCCATGCCCACGGGGTAGCCGATCGGATGCAGGGGCCACCAGGGGAGCTGCTGGCGGGCCAGGAAGAGCAGGCCCATGACCGTGGCGCCGGCGCCCGTGTGGACCCATCCCTCGGTGCTGAACTGCACGGGAGCGACCAGCTGCTTGGCGGCGAAGTCCGCAGGCCTCGTGGCGAAGCTCTTGAAGTACTGGGAGTGCAGGTTGATGCCCCCGTGCTGGTGGGCCAGATCCAGCAGGAACCAGCAGGAGACGACCAGGGCCGCCGCCATGGCCAGGGCCACGGCCCCGGAGATGCGCCGCCGGTGGGGGCCGGTGTCGCTGCTCAGACGCAGGCCGTTGGCCAGGGGGGCGGTCATGAAGACCAGGAAGTCGCCGGTCCAGATGTAGGAGTAGCCGAGGGCCACCAGGCCCGTCGGACCCAGGGCCGGGGCGCCGACGCCGGAGAGCACGAAGCCGGCGGGGATCATGGCCGGCGTCACCGTGGGCAGGCCGGCCTCGGCGATGACCCGCGCCAGGCCGATGAAGAGCACCAGGGCGCAGACCACCACCAGCGGCACCACCAGGGGAGGCAGCCCCGAGCGCCACAGCCACAGGGACATGATCGCCACCCCCGCCGCCAGTCCGAGCAGGGCGGCGCGGTAGGAGAGGATCTCGGCCGAGTCGTCCACCTCGGGGGCCCGGCCGAAGGCCTTGGCCAGGACCTGGCGGAGATGGCCCCGCGCCGTCCACAGTCCGAAGAGGACGAGAACGGCGAGGGCCCCGGTCATCTCGTGGCCCACTCCCGGCTGGCTCCAGTCGCCCACCGACTGCTCGTACCCGCCGATGCCGAGGAGATGGAAGAGCCGGTCCTGGACGCGGTGCAGCAGGAAGAAGAACCACAGGCCCATGGAGACGGACGACCCGATGAGGTAGGAGAACCCGAGGATCAGGAAGTTCACCGACAGGTCCAGGGGAATGCCGAAGACGACGACGCTCCCCGACATCCGGAGGGAAGGGAAGACGGCGCTGTACTTCGACAGGCCGTTGGTCAGGTTGATGAGGAGGGGGACCGACATGCCGATCCAGGTGAGCGGGTTGGTGAAGAACGGCGGCAGCCAGCGGCGGCCGGCGCCCTCGAGCATGGCCAGGGGCACCTGGGCCATGGGGAAGGCGAGGCGCTCGCGGTCAACCCACTGGCGGCGCAGCAGCACCATGGCGCACAGTTGCGCCAGGTAGAGGCCGAGGTAGAACACGGCCCACGACGCCAGGGCGGGCAGCCAGGCCTCCCAGAGCACGGCGCCGCCGCCCTCGAAGAACAGCTGCGCCGCCTCGGCGTCGGTGACCACCATCCACTCCGGCAGGTGGGGGTGGACCAGCTCTTCCCATCGATTCTCCGGCGTGGCGTAGTAGTCGTGGCCGCTGATCATGGGCAGCAGCATGCCCATCACCCCGCGCGTGGGGATGGCGGAGGCCACCATCATCATGAAGAACACGACGATCAGCTCGCCGCGGCGCAGGGCCCAGCCGGCGCTCAGGCGGCGCAGCAGCGGCTGCACGAAGAGCAGCAGCAGGAAGAGGGCGAAGAAGGCGGCGGGCGTGGCCGAGCTCAGCCCCAGGCGGCTGCCGCGGATCAGCATGCTGCCGTAGGGCACGCAGACGGCGATGAGCACGCAGAAGGCGAGACCGATGAGGATGCTGCGGAAGGTGACCGCCGGACCGGTGCCGGCGGCGGTGTCCCCGCGCCGCGCGAGGTGGGCGCGGTACTCGGGGGGCAGGATGCGTCTCACCCGGGCGGAAGATAGCGGCCCCGGAGGGGCTGCCCAAAGGCGGAGCCGCCTGCCGGCGGCAGCCGGGCCGCGTGCCCACCGGTCGGAAGGCCGGCGGCTCGATCCTGCGGCACCCCGTCCCGGAGCAGGTCGGGAGGGCCGGGAGGCCCCCGATCCACCCCTGGCTCCGTGATCCCGGCGCCGGGGGCGAACCGGCACACATCGACCCGGATCGTGTCGGAGGCTCGCGGGTTGGCGGGCCCCTCGACAGCCTGGAGCCTCTCCTCAGAGGCCTCGATCCGCGGCCTCGGCGGCGCTTTGCGCCTCCCGGCCGGACCAGCCGCCGCCGGCGCCGGGCTCGTGGAGGTCGCCGGGGATAGGCAGCACCTCCACGCCTTCGCCCTCCCCCTCGTCGAGGATGCGGAAGCGGCGGGCCACCACCTCGGCGCCGAACGGTCCGAAGCGGTTGGGGAAGCCCTGGTGGTCGCCGACCATGAAGACGCTGTCGTCGGGCAGGACGCAGGCCGAGGGGTAGTAGGCGAGGGGATCGGCCTGGAAGCCCCGGTCGGCAGCGGGCGTGACCCAGGTCTCGCCGCAGTCGCGGCTGTAGAGGACCTGGCCGTTGCCGCCGGGGCCACTGCAGGTTATCAGCACCACGGTCCCGTCCGAGAGCACCAGCAGGTCGCCCTTCTTCACGGCGTTCGGATGGGGCCGGCCCTCGGGCACGGGCAGATCCAGCAGCGGCCGCGGCGCCGACCAGGTGCGGCCGTCGTCGGCGCTCGTCGTCCACAGCCCCCAGGGGCGGGAGGCGGTGGCCAGGCGTCCGTCGGGCAGCCGCGCCAGGTGGCCCTCCTCCATATCCCGCTCCGGGTCGCCGAAGATCGACCGGGTCTCCCAGGTGGCGCCGCCGTCGCCGGAGTGCAGCAGGGCCATCACCCAGCGGGTCTCGGCCGCTCCCGGCACCGCGTGGCCGTCGACCAGCATCCACAGCCCGCCGTCGGAGGCCTCGGAGAGCGAGCAGGGGTGCTCCAGCCGCGTCAGGAAGGGTCCGCTGGTGCGGCCCCTCTCCTCCCAGGACTCGCCGCCGTCGCGGCTGCGGAAGACGGCGATCTGTTCGGGGAAGGTGCGGTCCATGCGCCGCAGGAACTCCACCGGGTCGGAGGGCAGCCGCCCGGCCCAGTACCATCCCGTCTGGATCAGCGCCCCCATGTACAAGGTGCCGTCGCCGTGCTGGAAGAGGGCCCCGGGGGCATAGGCGTCGGGCACGTCGGCCAGCACCCGGGGGCGCGACCAGGTGGCGCCGTCGTCGCGGCTGCGGGTCCACAGGATGCGGCCCCCCGTGGGCGCCTCCCAGGTGCCGCCGCCCTCGAACTGGGACTCCATGTACTCGGCGTGTTCCGGCGGCAGCTCGGGCCGCGGGTTGACCCACGAGGCGTGCCAGTACCCGGCGCTGAAGGCGACGAACAGCGTGCCGTCCCGCAGCCGGCAGATGCGCGGCCAGCCGCAAAAACCCCCGAAGCCGGGGAAGGGGTCCGGGGCGTTGACCGCGGGGGAGACGACGATCTTGCGGAGTTCGGATGTCATGGGGATCAGTCCGGCGGGAAAGGGAGACCGAGCTCCTTGACGAGGGAATCCAGTTCGGCCGGGGAGGTCCGACCCCGGCGGGAACGATGCAGGGCCGACAGCAGCCGCGCGGAGTTCTTCGGAGAGCGCAGGAGGTACACGGTCTCCTGAAGACTCCGCAGTTCCTCCGCCGGGACCAGGGCCATGGCCTCGTGGCCCCGTCGTTCGAGAATGGCCGGCTCCCGGCTCTGCTCCACGTCGTCCCAGATCTCGGCCAGTCTCGCCCTCGCCTGGCTGCAGGGTATTCTCACGCCCATGGCTTCGCTCCTTGCACTGCACAGGGATACAACCCTCGTCACACATGGTCAATCACCGCGACGCGGCAACCGGCGTCCCTCCCGCCGCCGCAGCTCGCCCAGCCGCCGGCCCAGCTTCTCCACCTCCTCCTCGATGAGGCGGATCTCGTCGCCGACGCTGATCTCGCCGTCGCGCTCGAGATGGCGCCGCCGCTCCTCGGCCTCCTTCTCGGCCTCGGCCTCGGACATGGAGTTGATGATCACGCCGATGAACAGGTTGAGCATGATCATGGTGCCGAACATCACGAAGGAGACGAAGAACGCGGCCCCGAGGAAGTACCGGCCCTGCGAGGCTTCGCGCAGGTGGGCCTGGGCCAAGTCGGCGTACCCCGGGTAGGCGTCGCTGCCGTACATCTGGATGTACATCACGTCGGTCCAGTCCTCCAGGGTCACCACCCGGAAGAGGGTCAGCAGCGACGTGGACAGGTCCTGGAAGTGGACGGGGTCGTTGCCGCGGAAAAGGAAGATTCCCATCACCGCGTACACGTAGAACAGGACCGCGAGCAGCAGGCCCACGTAGCCCAGGGAGGGGATCGACTTCAGCAGCGAGCTGACCAGCAGCTGCAGCCGCGGCACGGCCGTCACCAGCCGCAGGGCCCGCAGCACCCGCGCCAGGCGCAGCACCGCCGCGTACTGGCCTCCCACCGGCAGCAGGCAGACGACGACGATGAGAAAGTCGAAGACGTTCCAGGGGTCGGCGAAGTAGCGGTACCAGCGCCGGCCGTGGCGCCCGATCTTGAGGGCCGCCTCGAGGGCGAAGATCCCCAGGACCACCCTGTCGAGGGCGTGCAGCAGCGAGCCGTGGGAGGCCACCAGGTCCCGCGAGGTCTCCAGCCCCACCAGCGCTGCCGCCAGGACGATGACGGCCAGGACCCCGTGCTGGAAGGGGTCGGAGTCCACGAACCGGCCGAGTCGCTCGGTCATCGGGTATGGGCGCTCTATGAAGGACGATTGGTCAGCGTTCGAAGTTGCGACAGGCCTTGGCGTGCGATCAGCTGCACGTCCTTCTGTCCTGCAAGGAGCTCCGCTTCACGCGTGAAGCCGGCGGCGTTCGTCACGACTATCGGCCGCGCGTCGCCCCGAATCGCATCGTCGTACACGGGGACTGAATACAGCACTTCCTCGACCGCTGCCGGGCCGCATTTGGCGTCAGGCTGGGTGTGCTTGCACTGCACCAGGATGGTGTGCTGCTCACCGCCCCCATCGAAGAACGCCAATCCGTCAGCTCCGCGGTCTCCGCTTCGAGGCGTCTTGCGCGTGTCGTAGCCAGCCTCGGCAAGCTCTCCGAGCACCCACTCTTCGAAGGCCTCGGGTTCCATTATGTCGATCCTCTTCATCGGTACGTCAGACGGCGCATCGCTGCCCTGCGCCTGTGTCACGGTGGTTCGGTAGAGCTCACCCATGTCCTCCCTTGTAGCCGCGGTTGGAGCAAGCACACGGCGGTTCATCTCCCGCTTTCCTTCTATCAGGCTTTCGAGTTTCACGTCAAAGCTGTAATCGCCGAAGCGCGGGTGTCGAGCAATAGGCAGGTACACGTGCACGGGCCGGCTCTGGCCGATCCGAAAGACCCGGTCGGTGCACTGATCCTCGACCGCTGGGTTCCACCAGCGCGACAAGTGGATTACATGGTTGGCAGCCGTCAGGGTCAGGCCGACCCCGCCGGCGCGCGGCGACAGGATCATTACGTCGAAGCCAGTCCGGTCTTGGAACGTATCGACGCGAGCCTTGCGGGTTTCTCCGGCCACCGTGCCGTTTATGACCAGCACGTCCTCCGCCAGCGAGAATCGGCGTCTAAGCGTCCCCACTAGGAAGTCTTGCATCCAGCGCGCCTCGACAAAAACCAGCGCTTTCTCGCCGCACTCAGCGATCTCATGCAGAATCCTGAACGTCTCGGACAGCCGCGCAGACCCCTGGATGTACTTGTCGATGTCAAGTTCGTCTGGAGACGCCGGGTGCAGCGAGATGCTTCGAAGGCGATGGAGCGTCTGGAGCATGTTGCCGCCCAGTTCTGGTCCGCCTCCAATCACGATCTCCGCATACGCTTCGGCCTGCTCCTGTGGCATCTCCACGACGCGCCGGTGCACCTCCTTCTCCGGCAACTCCGGCACGTGGTCCTCCTTGAGCCGCCGCAGCATCAGGGGCAGTGCGGTATTAGTCCGACTCGTCAATGTGCTGTGCAGGTCTGCAAGCGCTGAGTCACCGTCAGTCTTACTCTCGTACTTCCGGCTGAAATCCTTCAGGGTTCCGAACATCCCCGGTTCGGCCCGATCGAGCATCGACCAGATGTCCGCCGGCCGATTCTCCACAGGGGTGCCGGTCATCATCAGAGCGAAGTCGATGTTCATGGCAAGTGCGGCATCGGTCACGCGGGCGCCCGGGTTCTTGATCTTCTGGGCTTCGTCAAAGATGCCGGCGCGCCAACGGATGCGGCCGAAACTGTGCTGATAGTCGCGAAGGGTTTCATAGGTCGTGAGCACCCAGTCCGCGTCCTCCAGGGCCTGTAGGTCCAATAGCGGTTGACCGCCCGGAAGTTCGCCGCGTCCGGAGGCGCCCTTTCTGAGATGACGTAAGGCACTCCCATGTGCTTCGACCACGCGACCCAGTCCGGCACCCGACAGGTGTCTATCGTGTTCGTCCTTCCAATTCTTGAGCAGGCCCGTGGGAGCCACCACGAGCAGTGGCTGATGCGGAAGGTCCTCGGCTTCTACGTGCCTCTTCAGGGAAGACAGAAAGGCCAGTGCTTCCAGCGTCTTGCCGAGTCCCATGTCGTCGGCGAGCAGAGCGCCCCAGTTGCCGGCCTCCCAGTGTGCTTGCAGCCAGGTCAAGCCCTTCTGTTGATGCGGTAGGGGATTGGTCCGTAGGTCGGGGGCTGTGCCCGAGACGCCGGGCGTACGTTGTTTCCGCTCGCGATGGAACCCTAGGTCATCCAAGTTGTCGATGACAAGCAGGACCTGATCCTTGGATTCGGGCTTGGGTTTGCACGGTCCACCACCTCCGCCGCCGCCGCCGCCGCTTGGGGGATCGATCGCCCGAATCTCCTCAAGGGACCCAATGGTCTCGGAGTTCGCGGGAATCTCGATCTCCCCTTGCGTGCTGATCCTGACCTTGACGGTCGATTCCCCGCGCTGGACCGCTGCCCTGACATGATCGAGCACGGGTTCCAATTCCTCAGGCGGGATGGCCACGCGCTGTCCGCCGATGAGGATCCCGAATTCCTCGGGTGGCATCCACGGTTCCTTCGCCTGCTTAATCCAGGGGAGGACCTTGTCGGCCCAGATGCCGACACCCTTGACCCGCTCGCTCAAGCCCTCGTCGCTGAAGATGCTGTCGAGTTCGACATAGTTGCTGTCGTCGTCGAAGGCGCCGCGCAGGTACCCTGAGACGTTTCGCAGGAAGTCGCGCCGCTCGTCGGGTGTCCCGTCCTGGGCGCGCCGGACCACCGTAAGAGCCCGTTCGACCTCCGGCGTCAGGACGACGTAGGTGCCACCTCCGGAGGCGTACCGATGCTTCACGCCGGACAGGCCGCGAAAACGCCGGGCAAACTCTCTCTGGCGGGCAGGCGGCATCCCAGGAGCGAATACCTGTTCCTCTTCACCTGCTTCGGTCGCCCGCGTCTCCTGCCGGCCGACGACCGGGTCGAAGTCGGGCTCTGCCTTGTCATTGAGGAACGGATGAATCTCGAAGCTCGAGGCCACGGAGATTCTCAGGGAACGCAGGTTGTCATCGCCGACAACGGTGTCGGCAGGCAGCATCTCCGCGATCCGTCCCCACCGGAGCATACGCGACTCGATGTCCGACTCTTCCGCCCGGTTGAACCTGTCAATGGCGTCGGCGATGGAGTAGAGCGGATCGAGCAGCACGAAGTCCTCGCCAGCGACGCTCAGCCATGCGCCTTGGCGCTGAACCCGGAGGACGCGCCGGCCCTTACGGATATAGCCGCAGCGGACCTCGAAGTCGGGGTCCTGAATGGCGCCGTTCGCTACCACCTCGAGTGCGAATGGGGCAGCATCGGGCAGACCGACATATCGCAGTTCGTCCGAAGTCAGTTCGGCAACGCTCTTCCAGGAGACGCACAGGGCACTGCCATCGTCACACTCGGTCGCGCCGCCGTCGTCACGTAGTCGGCTCAGCACACCGGCCCCGGAGGGTCCTCGCAACGTCCACTCGCCAACGGGGAGGGCGCGATCCCCGTGGATCCGGACGATCAAGCCAGCCGACTTCGAGTCAAATACAAAGTCGTTCGACATGGCTATGCTCCATGGTGTCGGCTCATGGGCCCGGGAATCTGAACCCCGAGTCTTCCTGGCTTGAGCCGCACGGCATCCTGGCGGCAGGATCGGAGGATCAAGCCTATGGGCGGACGCCTCAGGTCGAGGACTTACCCCATATGACACGAGAACGCAGACGCGCGATCGTCGAGTCCAGACGATCGAGCACCGTGTTCATCCGCGTCCCATGGCCCGGCACTCCGTGGTCCGCTGTGTAAGCCCCCCATGCCTGCGAGCTCGCATCCATGAAGGCCCGCAGGTCCACCCGAAGCTTGCGGGCGGCCAAAACGGACCCCCGAACCTCCCGCAACTCCTGAAGGGCTGCTGCGGCGCCGCCCCCGGTCGTCGGCTTGGGTCGGTCCGCCAGTTCCTGACCGGAGACACCCTGCGGGATGCGGCGAACCGGCACGTCCTTGTGGATCGTCTCTGTCAGGTCGGTCTGCGACGGGCCACCATGGATGTTCGGCGCGGCGGCCTGACTATGGGCTCCCCGGGCCGAGAGTGTGTAGCGCGGATGGTGGTCGGTCTGCCCTTCCTGCAGCCTGTCCGGAAAGTACTTGGCGCGACTGATCTCGACGCCGGTGTTGTCTCGAAGCCAGTGGGCGATCCAGTCCTGCCAGCGGCCCTCGGAGCTGCCGTCGTGCCGTTGCAGGAAGTCCGGGTCGCCCACCAGATCCTCACGGGAATACGTACCCTTGTACAAGGCTGGCGCGCCAGGGGTCCCGTCAAGCCAAAACCGGCACGCTCCGTTGTGGCTCCATTCAGCGATGGTAACTCCGGGCAGGCGCAGCAAGAGCACCGACTGATCGCCTTGGGCGCCGCGGAGGATGGAGGTCGCCTCGTCTTCCTTCTCCCTCTCGTTCATCTTCTCCAGGAGCCTTTCCGCACGCGGACCCAGCACAAACCAGACATCTGGCTCCAGGGGAAGGAAAGCCCGCCAGAAGGCTTCCCGGTAACGCCAGTGTCTGTCGAGCGCTGTATCCTTGACGAGCAGGAAGAACTGTTCGAGCGCGCGTTCGACAAGCCATCGGATCACGACGCGCCGGACATCCTCCGGAATGCCAGACCACCTGTGTTTGCCGGACTGCAGGCGGGGGTCTCCGAAGTGATGGAGGAAGAACGGCTGCAGGAGTTTCTTCGTCGCTGGCTCCGGGCCGCGGTCGGCACAGGGACGGAGCAGTGCGGCGGCGACTTCCGAGCGCATGGGCAAGTCGTCGAAACGTAGCCTGCCCTCGCACTCAAGGAGCGCGAGCACTCGCACGAGTTGCGTGTCGTCGACGCTGTTTCGCGCCAACCGGGCGCTGAGCGATGGGAGGAACTTGCGGATGCCTGACTCCAGAAAACTGCACCGTGCGAGTCCGGCATCGAACCCTGCCTGGCCCAGAAAGTGATCAACTGGGTCAGTGGCCGAAGTCAACTTCTCTACGAACGACAGGTCCCCGTCCTTTTCCAGAAGCCCGAACTCCGCACTACGTTGTGTCCATTTGTGCAAAGACGGAGGCGGCAAGGCAGTGCCATTCAGGGTCTTCTCCAGTACCCTCCGCAGATCGTCAAACGTCTGCAGGCCGACGGGATAGACACGCAAGAACTCGAGAAGCAACGCCCGTACAGAGCTAGCCCGGTAACCGTCGGACAGCCATCGATCGTACTCCCGCACAAAGCCGGGCTGGAGACCCAGCCAGCCGGTGGGACCCTGGCGCTTCATGTGATTGTCCTGCCCGGGGGGATAGAAGAGCACGAATGGAACCCTCCGCAGGTCGCGTGCAGAGATCCGTTCGAGGGAGTTCTCGCGCCCCCAGGACTCCCTGATCCGCTGATACAGCTCTTTCTGGTCGTAGGGTTCGGGCTCTGTCAGTTCCATACCACCGAGTTGCTCTTCCACTTTGCGGCCTGCAGCACGGATGTGCCGTGGCTCGAGCACGTCCGCGACCTTCGGTGGACCGGTCCAGCCCTTCAGCGAGTCCTTCAAGGAAGACATCTTCATTGCGTCCCTTCTCCATACCGTTCTCGGACATCGGTCTGGACCTCCGGTTCGGCAGGCGCCAGCGCTCCCTCGGGAGGTTCGAGCAGGAACCGTAGGTCGATGCGGCGGTTCTCAGCGGTTCGCCCGGTATCACGAGTCGCGGGCCGGGTATATCCGTATCCGCTAGTGCTCAGGATGGGGTAGTCGTCGGTGCTCAATAGGCGTTCCACGCCGGGCTCACAGGCGGCGATCATCCGGTGCACGGTCGCCGCCCGCATGGACGACAACTCAAGGTTGTCCTGGAAGCGGTTGCCGGTTGCTACCGGCACGTTGTCGGTGTGCCCCTCGATCAGCAAGGTCTCGAGTAGCCAGGGAAACTCCTGCTTCCTGCAGTCGTACGTGGAGGGGTCTGCCGGGGGCTGACAGTAAGACAGCGCCCCCTCGCCAATCCGCAGCGCGGTTGTCGCCTGTCCAGGTGAGACGTAGCATGGGACGACTTCGGCGATGGCCTGCGCAAGGCGGCCAACGTTGAGGTGATGCTCGGGAACCGGAGTCTCACGACCTGACGGAAAGTTGATGGCATTGTCCGACAGCCGCAGGACACCCTGGTCGGCCAGTACTTCGACTCGCATGCCGGCTTTCTCGAGTCGGCCCTTGATGTCCCGTAGCATTCGAGTGCGCGTCTTTTCTTCGGCTTCTAGATCTTCCACTCTATCTTCTTGTCTCTTGGTGACGTTAGCGAGCTGATACGCGAACACGGCCAACATGATGATGAAGATGAAGATGAGGGCCGACACAAGGTCGCTGACACTGGCAAGGTAGTTGTGCCCACCCTGCCCCTCGGCCGGGGACGGCCTCGATTCGCCGATCATCGCGGCGATCCCGGAAGACGCGGAATGAGGTCCTCGATCGCCCCGCTTAGTTCGGCGGTTGCACTGGCAAGCTGTTGGACTGTATTGGAGGTTGTCTTGTCGAGTTCAATGGCGAATTGTTGCACCTGAGCGCAATACCTCGACAACCCCTCGTCGAACTGCTGGAAAACATCGACGAGCGAGTTGTCGATTCCCTCGAAGCGGCTCTGGTATTCTGTCCAGGCAGTTGCGACCTGCTGCTGGTGTCCTTCCAGGGTGGTGATCGAGGCTTCCACACGGCCGACTAGGTCGCTCGTCTGCGTCAGGGTCCCCGCCGTGCGGTCAGCCGATTCCTGCATGTCACGTGCTGCCCGCTCCACCGGTTCAGCAACGCCAGCTATCTGTTCGTGCGTCGATTCAATGGTGCCGCGCAGAGCATTGAGCCTCTCGACGAATTGGTTCATTCCCGACAGCATCTTCTCGGTTTGCATCGAAGCGAGTTCGAGATTCTCGGCGGCCCTCTGCAGACCGCCCAGCGACCCGGCGATCTGCGAGGCCGCACTGACCCCAGTCTCGGCCAGCTTCTGCGTCGCGGAATTCACCGTGCTTTCCAGTTCCGCCGCGGCTTCCTTGCCGGAGGCGGCAAGCTGATTCGCCAGTTGTTCAGACGCGTCGGCGAGAGCGCGGGTTACCTCGTCCAGCGACTGTTTCAGCGTCTCGGTCATTGCCGAGGCGCCTGAGTCCATCGCGGTCTGGACTGCCTGCTGTGTCTGCGCCAGGGCGCCGGCGGATTCCTTGAGCGTGCGGTTCAGGCCGTCGACGGTGGTCGCCATGTCTTCGAACTGCGAGCCGGTCCTTTCCTGTAGTGCATCGAGAAACCGGATAAGTGCCTGTTCGATCATCTGGCCGCTGTCAGTTGCCCTGTCCTCCCGCAGTCTTTCGACGGCCTGAAGAAGCTGTTCCAGTTGCGGGGACAGACGGCCCGCGATCTTCTCCTCGAGTGCCTGCTCGAGGGAGAAGATCAGATCGGTGTTGAATCGCTCGAGTTGCCTCGTTGTGCGCTTTGCCTGGTCGAGCTGCTCAAGAGCAACGCCCTCCGAAGTGACCCGCTCGACTCGTGACTCGATACCTCCAACCCACTGGTCCAGTGCCTTGTGGAGCCCACGGGAGGCAAAGCGCTCGACCAATACGAATAGGATGGAGCAGCCAATGCCGACGATGGAAGTCCAGAAAGCCAGGGATGCCCCACCCAGAAGCTTCTGAAGAGCAGCCGTGATCTGGCGTGCATCTTCGGAAGACAATCCTGACTTCGCGGCGCCGACCCCGGCGGCCAGCCCTAGGAACGTGCCAAGAATGCCGACGCCGGTGAGAAGGTTGGGAACTGCCTGGAAGAAACCCGCAGACATCCGGGGAAAGACAATGGTGGCGTCGTTCAGGTACCGGGAGACCTCGCTTGTGTTACGGATCGGGTCTCCAGACTCAGGTTCGGGGAGAATCAGGGTCTCCACGAATTCGGTCCATGCCAAGCCGAAGGCCTCATTGACCCTGCGATCATAGCCTTCGAAGCCCCTGGCAAATCCTTCTTCACCATCCAGATTCTTCAGGTCTCCATGTGCTCGGCGCAGCTTGAGCCGCAAGGGGCCGAGTTGGCGGATCAGCAGCAGGACGGAAACAGCGAGGAATACGACAATGCCAATGCAGTAGTACGTGACGAAGGTAGACGAGAGGGCGAAGTCGAAGCTCAGCACGATAGACGATCCGCAGGAAAGAGCCGCCGCACGTCGCACCGGAACCCCGGCAAAACGTCGCCGCCGTCGAGGTCCTGCTCCGTTCCCACCACCTCGACCTCCCGGGCCGACCCGTACAGGTGGACCATCCGGGTTTCCGGCTCCACGAGCCAGACCAGGCGAGTCCCGGCCGCGAAGTACTCGGCGATCTTGACGTGGACATCCGCGAGGCGGTCCGACGGAGAGACGACTTCGACGGCCAGGTCTGGAGCGAAGGGCCAGTAGCCCGCGGGGATGCCTGTCTCGGGAATGCGGGACTTCAGCACGACCGCAGCGTCCGGGGCGCGTACCGTATCGGGATCCCGCTGGAGAATGAACCCGGTCTCGGCGCCGCAGCAGACGCCGAGGTCATGCGCTTCGACATGCTCGTCCAGGAGACGCCCGATGCGTACCACCAGAGCGCCATGTTCGCCACCTGTCGGGGTCAGGTGGGCCAGCTCTCCCTGGACGAGCTCAACCCG
The DNA here is from genome assembly GCA_964291625.2 of Candidatus Latescibacterota bacterium. Lineage (GTDB taxonomy): Bacteria > Latescibacterota > UBA2968 > UBA8231 > UBA8231 > UBA8231. The sequence goes on from OZ220090.1 coordinate 132,420, forward strand.
ACTGCCATCCTCCGGCAGGTCGAACAGCTCTTCTGCTGTGATGGGTGGGTGCGGGGCGGAGAGGGTCATGGAGGATGGACCTCCTTGATCATGGCCGGTGCTTGTCTCGACCGAAAAGGCGACAGGCACTTGACCCGTTGTGGCCAAGTGCCTGTCTTCCCGTTGGAACAGTAGTGGTGGCTCCTCGCGGAATCGAACCGCGGACACAGGGATTTTCAGTCCCCTGCTCTACCAACTGAGCTAAAGAGCCAGTCTCGAACGAAGCGCCGAATATATCCGCCCCCCCGAAAGATTGTCAAGGAGAAGAGCCGAAGATGGCGGTGACCGTGATCCCATTCCAGATGCCGGAGCCCGCGGCGATCCCGGAGCACATCACCGGGCACCTGCGGCAGATGCCCGCCGACGCGGCGATGCGCCGCGGCATGGAGCTGCTCATGCAGATCGAGGTGGCCCACCTCATGCTCTGGGAGCGGGTCGACGGCGAGGGCCGGCTGCACCTGCAGGAGGTGCTGTCGAAGGAGGGCTCGCCGGAGCAGATCCGGGAGAGGCTGTCGGCCGAGCCGTTCTACGGACAGCCCGTGAATGAGGCCTCCTCGGGGCTGGCGGGGCGCGCCTTCGAGGCCGGCCAGTCGCTGCTGGTCATGGGCCAGCAGTCCGCCGGGGAGGAATCAGGCCTGCCTCCCGCCCTGGCCGCCCACCTGCTGCCGGACGGCGCCGGCAACGTGGGCTTCCTCTACGTGCTGACCCTGGCCGACGGGGACGGCCCGCCCCTTGGCGCCCTGACCTTGGTGAGGCCCGCCTCCGAGGGGCCCCTCAACCACGAGCAGCCCAACATCACCGAAGCGATGCGCCGCCTCCTGTCGCAGATCCTGGCCGCCTGACGGGCCGTACACACGAACGCCCGCCAGCCCCTGGGGGCTGCGGGCGTTCGTCGCTTCTGGAGGTCTGGGCGGTCTACCGGGCCAGGGCCCCGACGACCTGGTTCTTCACCATCCACGCCTCCACTTCCTCGCCGCTCACGTCGGCCAGCACCTGGCCGTTGATCTCGACGCACGGAGAGAGGGGCTGGCCGGTCTTCTGGACCATCTCGGCGTAGTGGTCCGGGTTGCCGATGATGTCCCGGTCTTCGTACTCCAGCCCATGCCGGTCGAAGACCTCGCGAACCCCCGCGCTCCAGCCGCAGACGGGCTTGAGCCAGGCGGTGATCTTGGGTGCGTCGGCCATTTGGTGAACTCCTGATAAAGGGGGAAAGAAAGGTGTTTCGAGTGGGGTAGAGCAGCCTGTTGGGGGGCGAATATACGCAGGCCTATCTATCTGTCAAGCCAATGTGTTAGGTGTGATTTCCCGGTTGACGGATCGGGCCGGGCCCGGTTACATTTGCCCACTCCCTGACAGCCCTTCCCGCCCCCCTCCGCCCTCTCCTCGCGGAAAAAGAAAAGAACTCAAGAGATGGCTGAAGAAGCACTCTGCATCGAGGGCGCCCGGCCCCTGCGGGGAGAGACCGAGGTCCAGGGCTCCAAGAACGCGGCCCTGCCCATGATCGCCGCCTCCCTGCTGGCCTCCGAGGGCCAGACCGTCCTGCATCGGGTGCCGCCGGTCAAGGACGTGCTGGTGGCCCTCGAGATCCTGCGCCGCCTCGGGGCCCGCGTCGACTTCGATCCGGCTGTCGGCACCGCCGTCATCGACACGACCACCGTCAACTCCACCGAGCTGCCCCCGGAGATGGGCGCGCGCATGCGCGCCTCGCTGCTCTTCGTGGGGCCCCTGATCAGCCGTTTCCGCACGGCCACGATCGACGAGGTGGGGGGCTGCACCATCGGCGAGCGCGGCACCGACTACCACTACCGCGGCTTCGCGCGCATGGGGGCGATCGTCGAGGGCACCCCCTCGGGGGGCTACGTGGTGCGCGCCGAGGGCATGCGCGGAGCCGATATGTACTGCGACGTGCCGAGCCACACCGGCACCGAGAACCTGGTCATGGCCGCCAGCTTGGTCGCGGGCGAGTCGGTCATCGTCAACGCCGCCTCCGATCCCGAGATCGTCGACTTCGGCGAGTTGCTGGCCAAGATGGGGGCCCGCGTCGAGGGCCTGGGCACGCGCCGGGTGCGCATCACCGGCGTCGACCGCCTGCGCGGCGCCGAGCACACGGTCATGCACGACCGCCTCGACGCCGGCCTGATGCTCATGGCGGCGGCGATCACCCGCGGCGAGGCCACCATCACGGGGGTGCGTCTCGACCACCTGGAGATCTTCGAGGCCAAGCTGCGGCAGATGGGCGTGGAGCTCGAGGTCCGGGACGGGGCGCGGGTCACCGTGAACGGCCCCGGGCAGCTGTCGCCGATCAACGTCGTGGCCACCTTCTACCCGGGGATGCCCACCGACCTGCAGCCCGGCCTCACCGCCCTGGCCTGCACCGCCCGGGGCGACAGCTTCATCCGCGAGACCGTCTTCGAGAACCGCATGGGCCACGTGAAGAGCCTGCGCCAGTTCGGGGCCCGGATCTCTCCGGAGAAGGACCAGCTGGTGATCGTCCACGGGCCCTCCCGCCTCAAGGGGACCCGGGTGCGGGCCAGCGACATCCGCGCCGGCGCCGCCTGCGTCCTCGCCGGCCTGGCCGCCGAGGGCCGCACCGAGATCACCAATCTCTACCAGCTCGACCGCGGCCACACCCGCCTGGAGGAGCGCCTGACGCTGCTTGGCGCCCGTATCGAACGCCTGTAAGGGGGGATCGGATGGGAGTGGAGCTGAAGCCCGACGCGGTGTACCTGGCGCGAGCCCCCGTGCAGGGGAACACGGCGCCCTGGGAGAGCTACCGCGAGCTGGCCAGGGCCGCCGTGGACGGCCTCGATCTCGAGCTGCCGGCGGGCGGCACGATCTGCATCAAGCCCAATGCCACGGTCCTCTATCCCGCCGACAAGCGCATCATCACCCATCCCGGGTTCCTGGCCGGCCTCGCCGAGTCCTTCGCCGCCCGCGGCGTCGAGCCGTCGCGCATCGAGGTCGGCGACGGCCAGTCGGGGGAGAACCCCGGCGGGGGCCACACCTGGAAGCTCACCGGGTACGAAGACTCCATCGCCGGCGCCGGGGCGCGGCTGGTGCCCTTCAACGACACACCGACGCGGGAGGTCGAGGTCCCGGGCGGCGTCGTCTTCCAGCGTTACCCGGTCTACACGGCGGTCACCGACTGCGCCTTCCTGGTCAACGCGCCCCTGGCCAAGTGCCACAACCTCGGCTGCACCACCCTCGCCATAAAGAACCTCATGGGCGTCCTCGGCCGCCCCGAGAGGCACCTGTGCACGGTGCAGCCCTGCGACGAGCCCCTCGGCGAGGAGGCCCTCTACCGCCTCGGCGACTCCGGGCTCAGCGTCTTCGAGGAGCGCTTCTACCACAAGCTGTGCGACATCGTGGCGGCCGTCCGCGCCCTCGGCATGCCGCGTCTGTGCGTGGTGGACGGGCTCATCGGACGCGACGGCACCGCCTTCAACGAGGGCGAGAACTACCCCCTCGGATGGTCCGTGGCCGGCGTCAACGAGGTCCACGTCGACGCCGTGGCCACCTGGCTCATGGGGCTGGATCCCGTGCAGACACCCTACCTGCAGTTCGCCGAGGCCCGCGGCCAGGGCCGCATCCGCCCCGAGCAGATCGACGTCGTCGACCTGTCCACGGGGGACCGCATGTCCGCCGCTCAGCTGGCGGCGGTGCGCCGGCCCGAGCCGCTGATGCCGGTCAGCCGCTGCCAGGGCGGCTACTACGCCCGCTTCCGCGACGACGGCTCGGCCGTGCCCTGGCGCATCGACGACGTCAACCAGCAGCGCCGGCGCGACGGCCTCGAGCCGGTCCCCGTCCACGTCCTCGAGAGCCTGGCCGCCGGCTAGCCCGGAGCCCCCGTGTCCGACGCCACCCTCGCCGATCTCCAGCGGCAGGTGGACGAGTGGATCCGCACCGTCGGGGTCCGCTACTACGGCGAGCTGACGAACACCGCCATCCTCGCCGAGGAGGTGGGCGAGGTGGCCCGCCTCATGGCCCGCCTCTACGGCGAGCAGAGCTTCAAGCCGGGCGAGGAGCAGGGCCGCCAGGCCCTGGCCGGCGAGATGGCCGATGTCCTCTTCGTGCTCATCTGCCTGGCCAACCAGACCGGCGTCGACCTGGAGGAGGCCTTCGCCCGCAGGCTGGAGGCCCGGACGAGCCGCGACCGCGAGCGCCACGCCGCCAACCCCAAGTTGCGCTGAGTCCCACGCGCAGGCGCTTCTGCCTGCGCACCCGCTTCCACAACAGCATCCCCAGCCAGCGGCTGAGTCCGGCGGCTGGTGCCGATCCGGCGGGGTCAGGGATCCCTGCGGCCGGCGTCGGAGAGAGGCCCTCCCGGCGGGGTCCGCTCGCGGTGCCAGGCGAGGAGGGCGAGGAAGAGCGGCGTCAGTCCGAAGAGGACCATGAGCACGCCGTTGATCCTGAAGTATCCGGCCTCGTACGCGAAGTACCGGATGCCGAGGGGGACGAGGGAGCTCCAGGTCATCACCACGTAGAAGAGCAGGTTGAAGCGGATGTGCTTCCAGATCAGGTATCCCAGGATCAGCATCATCGGGAGGAATCCCGCAAGAAGGAATCCGGCGTGGTAGAAGTCCCTGGCCGGTGAGACGACGGACCGGAAGAGGAGGACGAGGACCACGCCCAGGACGAGCAGCCAGGTCCGGCCCGCGGTGCGCCGCCAGACGAACAGGACCCCGAGCAGCAGAGGGGGAATGAGGAGGATGCCGCTGACCTCGTCCATGAGCTCGCCGAGGGCGGGAAGCCAGGTGTTGATGCCGGCGGGGGTTCCGCCGGAGGCCGCGAGGTACTCCCCGAGGAAGGCCAGGTTCAGGTGGCCGGTGTACACGCCGAGGCCCCTGGAGATACCGAGGAAGCAAGCGACCAGGAAGACCACCTGGCACCAGAGGGCCGCGCTGCCGGCCCGAAGGCGGAGCACGTCGACCCATCCGGCGAGCTGCATCTCGCCGGGGCGTTCGCTGCGGAAGAAGGTGTCGCCGAGGGCGCCCGCGAGGAGGGCCATGATGGCGATGCCGGCGATCTTCACCGCGAGACTGATGACCTCCTTGCCGAGGAAGGTGCCCAGGGCGACGCTGGTGTCGAAACCCTGGTAGAACACGGGCAGTTCGTTGAGGGCCTCGAAGAGGCTCAGCGCGGCGATGAGAAGGCCCAGGCGAAGGGGCAGACCCCACTTGACGTCCCCCCGGCGGTAGGCGCGCAGGAGGTGGATGACGCACAGGACGAGGGTGGTGAAGATGGCGATGGTGCCAAGGGTCGATACGACCGAGCTCTTGGCCGTGCGCTCCCTCAGCTCGCGCAGGAATTCCTCGGGCGCCTTGTAGACCTTGTACCCGACGCCGATGCGGTCCCCCTGCACCGAGGCGATGACGCGGAACTCGCCGTCCTCGACCTTGATGTCGGTCCGTTCCCACACAAAGCTGTGGTCGACCCGGTTCTCGCGTTTGAAGGAGCGCCCTTCGAGGCGCTTGTAGAGTGTGGTATCGGACACGTCCCGCTCCAGGTACTGGCGCAGGAATTCCCGCGCCATGACCTCGGCCTTCTCGATCTCGAGTTCCGCGCCTTCCTGGCTCTCGGGGACGGCGTGGGAGAGGTAGGAGAACTCTCCCTGGCCGTCGATGCCGATGGTCAGCTCCTCCTTCTCGAGGGGGCGGAACCAGCGCACGTACCAGTGCCAGGAGGAGGTGTGCTCGGCGGCGAGCGTGTCCGCCCGCTCCGCTCCGGCCTTGCGCAGGAGATGGGTGAAGTGGCCGGAGCCGAGGCTGCTGGAGAAGGACGCGGTCCGGCGGTAGCCCTCGAGCTCGAGGCCGAGCTGCTCCCGGATCTCCTCGGCCTTCTCGACGGCCTCGGCCCTGGGGATGAGGTGCTCGCGGGCGTACTCGCCGTATCGATAGGGCTTCAAGGCGAAGTACGCGGACCAGCCCGCCAGACCGAGGACGGCGAAGGTGATCAGGCCCTTTCGCGATACGAGGTAGTCCCGGGGCGTCTTGCGCTCCACCGGGGGGGCGTCCGGTGTCTCGGGTCTGTCCGGTTCCGGTGGAGGCGGGGGCTCCGGCTCGGCCGGGGCCGGACCGGCGGGCGGCGTTTCCTCGGGTTCATCGTCAAGGTCGCGGCGGCCCGTGACCAGGGCCCAGATGGCGGGAATCGCGGGAAGGACGATCACGGCGAGAGCCAGGAAGCCCGACGCTTTGAAGTACAGACTGTCCGACTGCATCATCGGGTAGGTGCCGAGGAAGCAGTTGTACACGTAGTGGGATACGACGGTCGTCCAGATGCCGAAGCGCAGGAAGACCACGCCGAAGACGACGCCGACCACGGTCAGCTCGAGGCCGCGGATGTAGATCGGCTCCTGGGCGTAGTTGGCGTGCAGGAAGGCCCAGACCACGCCGGGAAGGAGAACGGCCAGCCAGGGCCTGTTGAGCCAGCGAAGGAGGAGGGAGATGGCCGCGAGGCGAAAGAGGAACTCCTCCACGGTGGTGGCCACGAGGCCGGTCAGCAGGGGGTAGATCCAGGGCAGCCAGGTGCTGTAGGTGTTGCTGTACTCGGCTATCGCCGCCGGAGCCCACACCCCGAGGTACTCGTTCCCGAGGATGTAGAAGAGGGTGACGTATCCGAGGTGGGCGAAAGCCAGCCCGTAGCCGATGAGGACGACCCGGGCGAAAGCGGCGGACCGCCAGCGGCCCGGGGACAACCGGGCCAGGGGGTTGCGTCCGCTCACGTCCCGTGCGGCGGCGCCTCCGGCCGTACCGCACAGGATGATCAGGACGCCGAGCAGAGAGGCGGAGAGCAGGCCGGTGAAGAGGAAGTTGAGGATGAAGGAGACGTGCGACTGCGTCGTGTCGTACCCGAAGTACGAGAGGGGATAGCCGTTGAGGGACCCGACGTAGCTGAGGACTCCCGTCACGGCCCCGACGACGACGGGGACGCGCCAGCTCAACTCGCGCCGCCGGTACTTCCGCACGAGGAAGACGGCCGTGGCGATCATCAGGGCCGTGGCGATGGCCGACGCGACGTTGTAGATCAGGCCGGCCCGGGAACGGATCTCCCGGTACTCGCGGGCGAAGGTCTCCGGTACCTTGAGGTACTCCGAGAATCCGCCGGCCCTGTCGCCCTGTACCGACACCCAGAGCCGGTAGTGGCCGTCCTCCCCGGCGACCCAGTCCCGCTTCCGCCAGGTGAAGGTGTGGTCCCGGCGCGCCGGGCGGTCGACGCTCGAGGCCTCGATCGGCTCGTAGTCCTCGAGGGAGAAGCCCTGCACCTCGGTGAGGAAGGCCTCGGCCACGCCACGGGCCTCTTCCTGGGGCAGGCTGGCGCCCTCGTCGGACTCGAGGATGGCGTGGGTGAATCGCGTGACCCGCCCGCCGGGATCGATGCCGACCCGCAGCTCCTCCTTCTGCAGCGGCTTGAACCAGCGGATCTGCCAGGACCAGATCGAGATCCAGTCCTGCACGAGGCCGTTGGACTCGGCCAGCCCCAGGGTGCGCTCCAGGAAGACCTGGGCCAGCCCGGCGCGCGAGAAGATCTGGGCGCTCTCGTACTCCGAGAGGTCGTAGCCGAGGCGGTCCAGATAGCTCTCGGCCGCCTCGAAGGCCTGCTCGCGGTCGACCCGGAAGTTGAGGGAGGCCACGGGCCAGGCGCGGTCGTAGAGCCCGATGTAGCAGGCCAGGCCCAGGGCTCCCGCGGCCAGGAAGCCGAGGATCCAGAGGGTGTCGCGGCGGTGGGTCGGGGTTGTCATTCTCGGGGGTTACCCTTCCGGCAGTCTCCGCCGACAAAAAGAGACATGTCGAGGGTGCGTGCCAAACGTGGGCACTGGCCCGGAGCGCGGCAGATCCTGTTCTTCTGCCCCTTCCCGCGCCGGGGCCCGCGATCACGGAGGATCCGCCCTTCGGCCGGGCGCCGGAGCCGGGGCGGGACCGGGGCGCAAGCGGATACAGGGAGACGAAGAGTGGAGCAGGAGAGACGACGACAGATCCAGGGATCCCCTGGTGACCGGGGCACGAGGCCCCGGACTCGATGAGCGACAGGACCCCCCACTCCATGACCGGGTCCCGCGGCGTCGTGGCGGCCGAGTCCGAGCTGGTGGCCCAGGCCGGGGAGCGGATCTACGCCGAGGGAGGCAACGCCTTCGACGCGGCGGCCGCCGCCTGCCTGGCCTGCGCCGTGCGCCATCCCGACAAGAACGGCATCGGCGGCTATCTCATGGCGGCGGTGGTTCTGGAGGGCGACAGCGGCCGCGTGTGGTCCCTCGATGCCAACGCCCGGGCCCCCGCCGCCGCCCACGAGAGCATGTACGACGTCGGGCCCGTGGGCGACGGCCCGATGGGGACCAACGAGGACGAGTACGACTGCTCGGTCGCCGGTGACGCCAACGTCCACGGGCCGCTGGCGGTGGCCGTACCGGGGCAGATGGCCGGCATCGGCGCCCTGTGGGAGCGCTGGGGCCGCCTGCCGTGGCCGCGGATCGTGCAGCCCTCGCTGGACCTGGTGGCCGACGGCTTCCCCTTCGGCGCGGCCCTCCAAGCCTCGATCGCCGGGCTGGAGCCGGTGATCCGGCGGTTCCCGGCCAGCGCCGAGCACCTGCTGCCCGAGGGACGCGTGCCGTCGGCGGACGACGTCTGGCACCCCTCCGGCCTGGAGCCCACCCTGCGGCGGCTGGCCGAGGCCGGTTGGCGGGACTTCTACGACGGCGAGCTTGGCCGCGCCGTGGCCGACAGCGTCTCTCAGGCGGGGGGCGTGCTCACCCGCCAGGACATGGCCGCCTTCCAGCCCGGCGTCACCGAGCCCTACCGGACACGCTACCGCGAGACGGAGATCCTCGGGGCGGTCCTGCCCAACGGGCCGCTCACCGTGATGCAGGCCCTGAACATGCTCGCCCGCTTCGAGCCGGCGCCGCCGTCGGACGTGGGGTTCTGGCACCGCGCGGCGGAGGTCCTCAAGCTCGCCTGGCGGGACCGGCTATCCTACCTCGGCGACCCCGACTTCGTGGACGTCCCCGTCGAGCGGCTGCTGAGCGAGGAGTACGCCTCCGGCCGCGTCGAGGACCTGCTGCGCTTCCCCGACCACGTCGACCAGCGGCCCTTCGCCGCCGGCGGCGGACGGCCCGAGACGAGCCACGTCTCGGCCGCCGACGCCGAGGGCAACGTGGTCTCGGCCACCATCACCCAGGGCGGCTCCTTCGGCTCGGTCTTCACCGTGCCGGACCGCGGGATCGTCCTCGGCCACGGCATGTGCCGCCTCGACCCGCGCCCGGGGCGGCCGAACTCGGTGGCCGGCGGCAAGCGCCCCCTGAACAACGTGATGACCATGGTCCTGCGGCTGCCGGAACGGGACGTGGCCCTCGGCATGCCCGGCGGCCGCCGCATCATCGCCGTGGGCACGCTGATGGCCCAGCGCATCGCCGACCACGGGGCGACCTCGGCCGAGGCCGCCCTGGCGCCGCGCCTGCACGTGACCGGCGCCGAGCCCCTGGAGCTTCAGGACACGGTGGACGGCGGGGTCGCCGCCGGGCTGGAGGCCCTGGGCCACCGGGTGCGGCGGGTGTCCCGCGTCGGGGGCCTCGCCGCGGGGGCCGAGTTCCTGCGCACCGGCGGCGGCCTGCGGGCCGGCGGCGGCGGCCGGGTCGCCGGCCTGTGAGCGAGGCGCCGCAGCACCACACCGTCATCATCGTCGGCGGCGGTCCCGCGGGACTGCCCCTGGCCGTGGTCTTCGGCGGCTGGCACCCGTACTTCCGCCACAGCCCCGTCCTGCAGGAGCGCTACCCGCAGCTCGGCGACTACCTCCGCCATCACCCGGGCAGCCTCCTGAGCCTCGACTACCGCGCCCTCCTGCGGGCCGGCCTCCACCCGGCCGACCTGTTCCGCGTCCTCCATCACCCCCGGCAGTGGTTCAGCGGCCCCGAGCAGATCGCCCTGGAGTTCCGGCGCCACGAGCCCCTCGACTGCCTGCTGATCACCCAGGAGGAGGTCGGCGGCCTGTGGAACAACGTCCCCGAGAACCTGCTCACCCTCTCTCCCGGCCAGTGGATGGAGTTCCCCTTCTACCCCCTGGCGCAGTGGGCCCGCGAGTCGGGGGACGACTTCGACGTGAACGAGCTGATCGTCAAGGGCCGCCTGATCGACTACTACCGCAGCATCCCCCGGCGCTTCGAGATCGAGGACAACATCCGCACCTGGGAGCGGGTGACCCGCGTCGAGCCCCACGAGAAGGGGTTCCTGGTGACCGCCGTCGACGTCTCCGACTGGGCCGACAAGGACCCCGTGCAGCTGCGGCGACCGGCCTTCCCGCAGCCGGCGGACGCCGTCGAGGAAGGCCGGGCCGAGCGCCTTTACACCTGCCGCTACCTGGTCTACGCCGTGGGCCAGCGGTGCGAGCTGCGTTCCCTCGGGGTGCCGGGGGAGGAGCTGCCCTTCGTCACCCAGTTCTACGACCGGCCCGAGGACTTCCCCGGCGAGCGCGTCCTCGTCGTCGGCGGCGGGCGGTCGGCGGACTGGGCGGCCACCGAGCTGCACGACGCCGGCCGCGAGGTGACCTACGTCATGCGCCAGTCACACGGCCGCCACTGGGCCCTGATCAACCAGAGCCGCGGCGGCCTGCCCTACTACGCCCGCATCGCCGAGATCCTCGAGGAGCCGTCGCCGCGCCTGCGGGCCCTCTACGACGCGCGGGTGGAGCGCATCGAGGAGGGCTCCGGCGGCGGTATGGTGACGCTGTCGCAGAACGGGCAGGTGCAGACGATCGAGGTGGACCACGTGCTCAAGGAGATCGGCGGCAGGGCGGACTACTCGCTGCTGAAGGGCTTCAAGAGCCCCCTGAGCCTGGTGGACAAGCACGACCCCTACCGCTTCCAGGTGAAGCAGATGCCGGTCCATCCCCACAGCGGCGAGTCCGTGGAGATCCCCGGCCTCTACCCCGGCGGCTATCTCGCCGAGGGCCTCGGCCTCGTGGTGATCGCCATGCACGGCACGACCTACGCGATCGCCGGCGACATCCTGCGCCGGGAGGGGCGCTGAGGCTTGGCCCCGTCTCGCTGGAGGCTCTACGCTCCGCCCACCTTCGGCAGGGCCGCCTCCAGCGCCGCGACCCCTTCCTCGGTGACGCCGTCGTTGTCGCCGACGTAGATCCACTCGAGCTGCTTCAGACGCTGCAACAGCCGCAGCCCGGCGTCGGTGATGGCCGTCATCCCGAGGTCGAGGCCGGTGAGGGTGGGGGTCCGTTCCCACAGGGGAACGAGCTGCTCCAGGGCCGCGTCGTCGATGTTGCGGTTGCCTCCGTCGGACCCCCAGTTCATGACGATCGTGGCGAGGGGTTTGCCGTGCAGCTCGGCCACGCCCCGCCAGGTTACGCCCCTGGGAATGAACATGTTCCTGAGGCGCGTGCACCGGGCCATGTGGGCCATGCCGGCGTCGGTGATCCGCTCGCTCGACAGCCGGATCTGCAACAGGGATTCGCCCCAGCCGCCGAAGACGGCCATGCTGGCGTCGGTGATCCGGCGCGAGGTACAGAAGAAGCTCTCCACCTTCGTCAGTCCCGAGAGATGGGCGATGCCCTCGTCGGTCAACCCGGGGATCCGGTGCAGGTCGAGGTGCCGGTGTCCCCGCATGCCGCCCAGCCAGCGCAGCCCCTCGTCGCTGATCGCGGCGCCTACTAGGCTGACCCAGACGAGGCCCCGCAGGCGTGACAGGTGTCGGCAGTCGTCGTCGGTCCACGCGACCGAGTTGTGCCAGCCGGTGAAGACGTACTGGAGGTCGCCCGGCTGCAGCAGGCTCAGTCCTTCGCCGAACCCTTCCACTCCCTCGGCGAGGGCGAGGCCGGCCTCCTGCCCCGCGGAGATGGAGACCGGACCGCGCGCTTCCGCAACGCGGCGGAACCCCAGGTCTTCCCAGTCGCTGCGGTAGCCTCCCTCGACCGGGCTGCCCCAGTCTCTCGCGACGATCTCGCCGTATGCTCGGCCTTCGGGGAAGTGGATCACCCTCGGTCCCGGAGCTGGAGCCTCCAGGGCCGTGTACGGCGTCTCTCGGGGACGGCGAGGGGGCATGGGAGGGCTCCTCTTGGTCACTTGCTTTGCTCAGTGGCGGCCAGGACGCTATGCGGAGCCCACCCTGGGGGTGTGGCTACAGCGAAGCCTGGCGCCAAGCGGCCGGCGCCCCTCCCACAACTACCAATTCTGACTATCTGGGCCGGACGGGAAGGAACCGCAGCTTCAGGGAAGCTTGTGCATAGGTTCCGGCCGTCCGACTCGCGGGAGGATCGACCACCTCAAGCATGGGAGGGTTGGCCAACTCGAGTGGTCTCAGAACCTGACGCTTATAGTGTGTCTCGCGGAATGCCGTCTCCGCTAGTATGAATTCCTCGATCTCTTTGACCGACGCTTCGCGTCCCCCAAAGTGTGCGAGAAGCTCCGCCTGTAGGACGTCGTACCGAGGGGCGGTCTCAAACAGCACGAGTTGGTCGGGATTGGTAGCATCCGAGAATCGGAATTCGCCCGCTTCGTCAACTTTCCACATAGCCTCCTTCATTCTCTTGAGCCCAAGGAGGCTGTTGGTCGCATGGAACAGGTAGTAATCGACAACGTCCTTCCTATTTCGCATCTCAAATGAACGCACATACTTGGCACAGGCAGACTCCCGCAATTGTCGAAGGTAGAGGTCATGTAGGAATCGATTGCGCCGATGGGGGTCGGGAAGCTGCAGCCCCTCTCGCCAATCTGACGTGCCGAAGAATACGTCGAAGTTATCCGTCTGGTCGGGATGTGCTAGGAACCGGTTGATTTCCTCGTACATGAAGGTGACGAGAACCTCGCAATTCCGGTTGCCCATGATTTCATGGACGACGGAGAAAGGAGCACCGGTCCACCCAAACGGATCGATGAATGCGAATGTTGGTGGCGCCGGCCTCCCTTGGGTTCTGTACGTACTGAGGATCCCGTCCATCGCCGTCTGGAAGCTATGACCGCCAATGACCTCAACTTGGAAGTTGTCCGGAAGCTCGACAGCGTCCACGATGGTCCTGAGCATGCCAGCACGCGCTGGGTCCTTCTCAACGAAAACGAACCGGACCTCCGCTCTTCTCAAAGCTGGTTGATCCAGCGCCACGTCAAGCGCAATCACTGGGGAGCCCTCTTCTCCCCTGGAGTACCGGCCGGGCCCTGCGAAACCATCGATGTACATGACTTCGCGAAAACCGCCCTGCGCGAGGATCGGCATCCAAGCCTGGAGATAACGTCGTAGTATCTCGTGCTTCGCTCGCGTGTGCGGCTCGATGTCCCACACCGTCTTCCGTGGCGTACGCATCACTATCAGCAGTCCTCGCGGAGGGATGCTCCCCGGTTTTGGTTACTGGTTTACTGTACCGTTTGGAGCGGGGTCGTCGATGAGAACAAATGTGGCCACTGATTCCACTCGCGGCCATCCAAGAGACGCCCGCCCGCTTTCGGTGTCGCTCCGCCCCACTGCTTGAAGAAGAAGGGGACGCCTGAGACTACACAACGATTCCTGATTTGGCGCGCCCAATCTGGGTGCATGTGACGGGCGCCAGGTCCGGACTCGCCGCCGACAATGACCCAGTGGATGCCGCTGAGCTTGAGGCGCCTGATGGGTCCGATCAGGGGTTCCAGCGACAGAAAGCGCACTTGCGCAGCGGTATCCGAGAGATGCCGAACCCTCGATAACTTGGTGCCGTCCTCCACCGAGACCCCAATCCAGATGTGGGCCGGCGCCGAGTTGTCCGCATACCGGGAGTTGACGTACGCGCGGAGCCGAGAACTGCGCTTGGTGAGAACTTGAAAAATGTGCCAGTCAGCGCCCTCCATGGCTTCGAAGACCGCGTCGACGAAATCGCATGGTACGCTCTTGTGGAACAGATCGCTCATTGAATTGACGAAGATCATCCGAGGCCGACGCCAAGAGGCCGGCTGATGGAGCCGCTCCGGCCTGAGGGTGAGGTCAAAGCCATTCTCGAACGGATGGCCTCTCACCCCACGGAACCGCTCGGCTATCCGCTCGGCATAGCAGCGGTCGCAACCAGCACTGATCTTGGTACATCCCGTCACCGGGTTCCAAGTCACGTCTGTCCATTCGATCGCGCTTGTGCCTGTCATGGGCCCCAGCCTTGGTGGGTAGAACTACGTCCCAATAACCCCGCCCGCGAACCCCTAGCCTTCCTCTCTGAACAGCCGCACTGCGATTCAAGTAAATAAAGGTGCGCAAATGTGCAGTGTCAAGAGGATCATGAATTCGCTCTCAAGAGATGGACAATGCACTGCGAAAACGTGGTGCAGCACCGCCGGCGGTGTTCGGCGCTCAGCCCACCCCCAGCGCCACGCGGAACCCGTAGTCGGTCAGCTGCCGGTCGGGCAGGATCGCCGAGCGGTGGGCGCAGCGGGTAACCTTGACGGCGTGCCTCCACGAGCCGCCCCGCGAGGCGCGCCGCTGGCCGGCCTCCGCTCCGCGCGGGTTGCGCTCCGGCGAGACCGCGTAGTACCCGGCGTCGTACCAGTCGGAACACCACTCGTGGACGAGATCGCCCATGTTGTGCAGGCCGTAGCCGTTGGGCGGGTCCTGACCGACGCGGTCCGGCCGCTCCACCTCGTCACCGCGGTAGCGTGGGTCCATCCAGCAGGGAAGGCCGTCCCCCCAGGGGTACTCCCGGTCCTCCATCCCGCCGCGGGAGGCCTTCTCGCGCTCGGCCTCCGTGGGCAGGCGGTAGCTCGCGCCCAGCCCGGCGGAGAGCCACTCGCAGTAGGCGACGGCGTCGAACCAGCTCACTGCCACGGCCGGCTGCTCCGGGTCGGCGAAGCGCCCGTCGTCCCAGGAGCGCGGCGGCGGCCGGCCGGAGGCGTCGAGGAAGATCTGGTACTCGGCGCGGGTCACGGGCCGCAGGGACAGGCGGAAGGCGTCGACCCACACGTCGTGGGGGGGTGCCTCGTTGGCGCGGCCCCGGTCGCACCCCATGCGGAACCAGCCCTCCGGGACCAGGGCCGTCTCCGGCGCCTCCGGAGAAACGCCCGGGGCGGCGTCCACCGGTTGGCTCAGGAGCGCTCCGGCACGCCCGCGCTCTCGACGATGCCCACCCATTCCTCCGCGGACCCGCAGACCGAGGCCGGGTCCCGCCGGCTGCGGGCGATGAACCCGGGGACGCCCTCCCGCCCCGTGGGCAGGTCCGGGTGCGAGTAGCGCAGGTCCAGGCTCCAGCGGATGTGGTCGGAGACGTTCGGCTGCGAGCGGTGCATCGTCGTGTGCTGGATCAGCAGCACCCCCCCGGTGCGCACCGGGCACGGGACGTGCTCGCCCGGGGGCAGCTCCTCGTCGACGACGCCCTTGAAGTTGCCCGCCGGCCCCATGCCCCTCTGGTGCTCGATCAGCTCCGAGCGGTGGCTGCCGGCGATCACCTCGAGGCAGCCGTTCTCCAGGGTGGCGTCCACGAGGGGGATCCAGAAGTTGACCATGAAGGTCTCCGCCGCCGTGGGCTCCAGGTATCCCAGGTCCTGGTGCCAGGGCACGACCCCCTCGTCCTCGGCCGGCCTCTTGGCGCGGATGTTGAACTGGGGATGGGCGAGGATCTCGGGGCCGATGACGGACTCGACCATGTCGAGGAGGGCCTCGCAGGTGTAGACCCGGAACATCCCCGGCGAGCGCATCTTGCCGCGGCCCAGGGCCAGCAGGGGCTCCGGGTCGTCGAGGTCCAGCGCCAGCCGGTGGAAGCGGCGCTCGAAGGGCTCGTCCTCGTGGGCATCGGCGATGCGGCCGTCGGCCAGGGCCTGGCGGGCGAAGGCGTCGACGGCCTCCTCCACCTCGGCGCGCAGGAGGTCGAAGACGGCCGGGTCGAGGGCGTCCTCCACGAGCAGGTAGCCCTGCTCCCGGTAGAAGTCGAGCTGGTGCGGGGTCAGTCCGGACATTGTCGCTTATCCCTCCTGGGGGCCCGCCGGCGACGGGGCCCCCTTCCTCAGGGCCACGTACACACCGTTGAAAGAAGCCATCCTGCGGCCGTCCCGCCGCACCTCCACGGCCAGCTCCAGCCGCCCCCGGCCGGCGCGCAGGTCGGCGCCGAAGCGGTCCCACTCGCCGGCGCCGGGCGACGGGCACCAGGCTTCGAAGTCGCCGTCGATGGGGTGGTCGTAGTCGATGCGCCCCCGGCGGATGACGAGGGTGGCCGCGAAGGGCCACTCGGCGAGGCGGGCGTGGATCAGGGTCCAGCCGGCGAGCATGGCCAGGGCCGAGGCGCTGCCGGCGAAGACGGTGCCCACGTGGTTGATGTTGGGGGCCAGGGGCGCGGCCAGAACCACGCCCTCCGCATCGCAGCCGGTGACCCTCACCCGCATCTGCCGAGTCAGCGGCACGTGCTCGTGGAGGAAGGTCTCGGCGTGGGCGGCGCCGATCACGGGTCGGAGGCCGCCAGGTGCCGCTGCCGCGGATGGTCCAGCACCTCGGGGTTGAGCAGGTGGGGCGGCACCCGGCCCTCGAGGGCGTCGATCACCTGGGTCACGGTGCGGCGGTCGAGGCGGGCCGTCGACTGGGCGGTGATGCCGGCGTTGTGGTTGGTGGCGATCACCCTCGGGTGATCGCGGTGGATCTCGCGGCCGTCGCGCACCGGGTCGTCGATGACGTAGTAGTAGAGGTGGCCGGCGTCGAGCGCGCGCCTCACGTCGGCGTCGACCACGAGGTTGCCCCGCGACGGGTTGAGGAGCGTGGCGTGGGGTGGCATCTGGCGCAGCTCCTCGAAGGTGACCACGGGCCGGTCGCCGGCCAGGTGCAGGGAGACGGCGTCGCTGCGCCGGAACAGCTCCCGGGGATCGTCGACGGCCTCGGCGCCGTGGCGGGCGGCGAGGTCGCCGATGTCGTCGCGCACGTCGTAGACCAGCAGCCTCCCCTCGGGGCCGAGGAGGGGCCGGGCGCGCTCGGCCACGGCCTGCCCGATGCGGCCGAACCCGTAGAGGCCGAGGGTGGTGCCGGCGGCCTCGTAGGTGACCATGAGGGCCTGATCGCCGGCGTGGGCGTTGCGGTTGATGGTGTAGAGGCGCTTGAGGGTGGCCAGCCACTGGGCGATGGTGTACTCGGCCACCGTCTGCATGTGCTCGGGGGCGCAGGTCACGAGGATGCCGCGCTCGGTGCACAGGTCGATGTGGACCTTCTCGAAGCCGACGCCGTAGCGGGCCACGTGGCGCAGCCCGGGGCTGGCGTCGTAGAACCCGGGGTGGATCCACAGGGAGCTGGCGATGACGGCGGCCACGTCGGGGCCGCCGCCCTCCGTGTCGAGCTCGCCGTCGTAGGGTTCGACCTCGCCGAAGGAGGAGAGCCGTTGGAGGGCGTCGCGCCGAACCTGCGAGTCGAAGTCGGGACGGAAGAAGTCGGACTTGACGAGGAATCGAGGCATGGCTCCAAAGATAGGGGCTGGGGGGCGGGTCAGGCCCCGATGGGCGGACGGCGTCCGGACCAGGGACGGGCCGCTTCCAGCTGCGACGCCAGCCGGAAGAGGATGTCCTCGCCCCCGTAGGGCGCCGCGAGCTGCACGCCGATGGGCAGGCCTTCCTCGTTCCAGTGCAGGGGGACGGAGGCCGCCGGCACGCCGGCGCAGTTGCAGATCGGCGTGAAGGCGACGAAGGAGAGGACGTACTCCAGGGCCTCGTCGGGATCGGTCTCCAGCGACGGCTCCAGCCTCCCCAGCAGTTCCGGCGGCCGTCCGAGGGTCGGCGTGAGCCAGATGTCGGTCTCCGCGAAGAACGCCGCCAGGCGCCGGCCCACGGCCTGGGTGACCTCCACGGCCTGCAGGTAGCGGGAGGCGCTCAGGCCGGCGCCGCGCTCGTAGAGCCGCCAGGTGGCCGGATCGTACTTCGCCGGCGACGGGGCGACGCCGAAGTGCCGCTCGATGCCGTCGAGGGAGGCGGCCACGCCGGCGGCGAACATGGCGATGAAGGCCTCCTCGAAGGGGGGGTAGTCGAACTCCGGCGAGCCCTCGTCCACCTCGTGCCCCAGGTCCCGGCACAGGGCCGCCGTCTCCTCCACGGCGCGGGCGCAGTCCGGGTGCACCGCCGATCCGCGGAGCGCCTCGGCGGTCCACGCGATGCGCAGCCTCCCGGGATCGGCCCCCACCTCCTCGGCGTAGGGCCGCCGCGGCGGCGGCGCCCACCAGGGGTCGCCGGGCACCCCGCCGGCGATGGCGTCGAGGAGCACGGCGCTGTCCCTCACCGAGCGCGTCAGGGCGTGATTGACGGACAACCCCTGGTCCCCGGCGCCGGGAGCCGTGGTCGCCCGGGCCCGCGTCGGCTTGA
Organism: Candidatus Latescibacterota bacterium; assembly: GCA_964291625.2. Lineage (GTDB taxonomy): Bacteria > Latescibacterota > UBA2968 > UBA8231 > UBA8231 > UBA8231. The sequence continues at coordinate 150,724 of OZ220090.1, forward strand.
GTCCGAAGAGGCCGCAGCAGGAGGCGGGGATGCGGATCGAGCCGCCGCCGTCGTTGCCGTGGGCGGCGGCCACCATCCCCGAGGCCACGGCCGCCGCCGAGCCGCCGCTGGAGCCGCCCGCGGAGCGCTCGGGATCCCAGGGGTTGCGGGTCGGTCCGAAGAGGCTGGGCTCGGTCGTCGCCGAGGCGCCCAGCTCCGGGGTGTTCGTGCGGCCGATGAAGACCAGCCCCGCGGCGCGCAGCCGCTCCACCAGGACGTCGTCGAAGTCGGGCGCGAAGTCGCCGAGCACCGCGGCCCCGGAGGTACGGCGAACCCCGGCCAGGGCCGCTCCCAGATCCTTCAGCAGGTAGGGCACGCCCTTCAGGGGGCCCTCGGGCAGGGGGCCCCTGGCCGCCTCGCGGGCGCTGTCGAAGAGGGGGGTGACCACGGCGTTGAGGGCGGGGTTCAGCGCCTCCACGCGGGCGATGGCGGCGTCCACCAGCTCCAGGGGCGTCACCTCGCCGGAGCGGACCAGGGCGGCTTGCGCCGTGGCGTCCAGCCAGGCCGGATCGATTCCGTCCGCCGCCATCGTCACTCCGGGTTCACCCGGATCTCGTCGGCGAAGAGCCACGCCGGGGCGCCGGCGCCGGGATGCCACGACGGGCCCCGTCCCATGGTGCGGGCCCGCACCCGCACGAAGCGGGCGTGGTCGGCGGGGGCCCTGGCGACCAGCTCCTCCACCCGGGGGCCGCGGGCGCGGTCGTCGACCGCGTGGTCGGCGGTGGCGAAGGGCCGGAAGGTCCTGCCGTCGTCGGAGAGGTTGACCTCCATGACCCGGGGCAGCCAGATCCAGGCGGACGTGCTCTGCAGGAAACGGCAGGCCACGGCCTCGACCTCCACCGGCTCGCCGAGGTCGACGACGGCGTGCAGGTCGACGCCCTCGAAGCCCTGCCAGCGGCCGTCGTCGAAGAACCCGGAGCCGAGGATGCCGTCGGTCAGCGCCTCGGGGCCGCCCGCCGGGTAGCGCCCGGAGTGGGGATGGGCCAGGTCGACGAACCGGCCCAGGGCGGCGTGGTGATGCAGGTCGAGCCCGGTCCGGGCGAGGACGACGCCGTCGTCGACGAGGGCCACCCGCACCTGGGTGGGCCCCCGCGTCGTCAGCGGGTGGGCGTACACCGGGTCCCGCGCCGTGGCCTCGCGCCCGTCGAGACGCAGGTGGACCTCGCCCTCCGGGACCACCGACTCCACCGAGATCCAGTGGCCGGTGGGTGTGGCGCTGGTGAGGATGCGGGGCGAGATGTCCTGGTACTCCACCAGGTCGAGCCAGGCCGTGCCCGCCGTGGCCAGGCCGAGGTCGAGGGGGGCCCGCCTGGCGCCGCCGCTGGTGGCGTCGAGATGGTAGCGGGTCCAGCGGCCGCCGAGCCGGAAGTCGGCCGAGTCGCCCCCGGCGTGGGACCACAGGCGCAGGACCGGCGCCGTGCCCTCCGGGGCCCGCGCCCAGACGGAGAGCCGGTAGGTCCGTGCCGGCACGACGGTGGGCGCGTAGGGCCGCACACGGACACCCTGACCGGGGCCGGGCGAGACCAGGCGCAGGGAACGCCGGCCGTGGTGGGCCAGGCGCCCGTCGACGAAGGCGGTGGCTCCGCGGCCGTCGCCGACGCGGGCGTAGATGGCGGCCGGCACGGCCGGCGACGCGTCCCACTCGAAGCTCGGGTCGACGATGTGGTTGAGGACGCTCAGCGGCGCCGGCGCCGGCCCCCGCAGGCGGTAGAGGCGGACGCCGTAGGCGTCGATGAAGTCCTCGAGCTTCAGGTCCCGCGCCCCGGGTGCGTCCCGGCCGCGCCGCAGCAGGCCGGTGACCATTCCCAGGGGCCGCCCCAGCAGGCGGATCCCGCGGGGGCGCGACACCTTGCGCAGCGGCACGACGCGGTCCTCGTAGAGGACGTCCGCCTCCACGGCCTCCGTCTCCGCCCCCGGCAGCAGCAGCTCGAAGGGGAGGGGCTGGTTGCGGGTGTTGACCGCGGCGATCACGGTCTCGCCGCCGTGGCGCCAGGCCGCGGCGCGCACCCCTTCCTGCGGCGACAGGGCGAGGGGCCGCGGCTCCCGGGAGAGCAGGTGCGGCGCCAGGGCCTGCACCTCCAGGGCGGCGCGGCCGGCGGCGGCCCAGGTCGCCGGCGACTTGGGGAACCCGCTCAGACCGTGGCGGATGAAGTACTGCACCCCCGTGGCCCCCTCGACGAGGGCCAGCCACGTCATCAGGCGCAGCTCCCGCGCCGTGGGCTCGCGGGTCCAGTGCTCGCCGCCGCCGAAGGCCTGGCCCACCAGCCACACGGGGGTCCGCGGTCCCAGCCCCTGGAGCGCCGCGGCCACCGCCGGTCCCACCGTCGCCGGGGGCGCGTTGGGGATCGGGTAGGGATCGATCATGGCCACGTCCACCGCCGCCGCGAACGGCTGCCCGGCCCCGGCGTTGAGGAAGACCATGGTCACCGGGTGGTAGGGGTCCAGCTCCCGCACCCGGTCGTAGAGGCGCTGCATCGTCTCGGGGTCGACGCCCCGGAGGCCGGGCTCGTCGGCGATGTACCAGGCCAGCAGCGCCGGGTGGTCGCGCACGGCCTCGATCTCGGTCCGCAGCCACTCGTCTCGCTGCTCCGGGGGGATCTCCCGGCCGGAGCCGCTGTACACGCCACCGCCGCCGGAGACGTCGAGCAGCTGGTAGTGGACCTTCATCCCCAGGGCGGCGGCGCGGTCGAGGTAGGCGATGCGCTCGCCGAGGGAGCCCGGGTCGTTGGGCTGGTAGGGGCTCATGAGGTTGAAGCCCCGCACCGCCTCCTCGGCGGCCAGGGTCGGCTGCACCGGCCAGTAGCAGTAGAAGCCGAAGGGGAACCAGGGCAGGCCGCCGACGCGGAGGCCGCCGCCGAGGCGGTCGACCTGCACGGCGTTGGCCCTCGGCGGCAGCCGCGTCACCACGGCCCTGGCGCGGCCGGCCTCCTGACCGCCGGAGCGCAGGCGGCAGGTCAGCTCGGTGTCGCCGGTCGGCAGGGACTCCAGCGGGAACGCCACCCACGGCCGCCGGCCCTGAACGACGGGGGCTCCGCGCGCCAGGACCCGCTCCCCGGCCAGCACGTCGGCCCGCAGTTCCGCGTCTTCGGGGACCGCCGGCAGGCCGGTCAGCACCAGCCGTCCCTCGGCTTCCTCCATGTAGTAGGAGAGGGCGGAGACCGCCTCGAGGGCCGCCGCCGGCGCCGCTGCCGCCAGGGCCAGGAGGAGCCCGAGGACGGCGCCCTTTCCGGGGATCCCTCTCACGGGGCGGCGCACCTCGGGGCCGCTGGCTTCGCCGCGCTCGTCAACGCCGGGGCGAGGCCGGGCGGCCCCCTTCCCTCGGATGGCTCTCACGGGGCGGCGCACCTCGGGGCGGCCGGCGCCGCCGCGTTGGTCAACGCCAGGGCGGGGCCGAGGGCCGCAACCCTCCTCCAGGCGGCTCTCACGGCATCGACCCTCAGGGCGCGGGAGCCCCCGCCCCGGCGGGCAGCTCGGGCCTGTGCTGGTACCCGGGCTCCCGCTTCTGGCGCTTCTGGATGGCGGCGATCTCCCGCCAGGTGGCGATCAGGCCCCGGGGGCAGGGGGGCAGGTCGTGGCGGATGGCGCGGTGCAGCCGGCCCAGGCGGTAGCAGGGCACGGCGGCGTACATGTGGTGCTCGATGTGGTAGTTCATGTGCCAGTAGAGGAAGCGCACTACCGGGTTGAGCAGGAAGGTGCGCGAGTTCAGGCGGAAGTCGGGGATCTCGTCGCTGAGGCCGATGTGCTGGCTGCTGTTGCACAGCAGGAACAGCCAGCGGCCGTAGAAGGAGGCGAAGGTGAGCAGCAGCGGCAGCTGCCACCAGCCCATGTAGAGGGACCCGCCGAGGATCGCCGCGTGGCCGCCGAGCAGCACCCGGTCCCAGCGGAACAGGCGCCGCCGCTTCTCCACCTCCTCCGGCGGGAAGAGGACCGCCTCCCACCCGGGGTTGGTCTGCCCGAGGACACCGCGGCGGAAGACCCCGCGGATCCGGTGCCAGGCGCCCCAGAAGTCGACCACGGCGCCGCGCAGGTAGCCCTTCAGGGTCATGTACACGGGCAGCACCACCTCGCCGTCCTCGGGCGGGTAGAGGGTGTACTTGTGGTGCTCGGAGTGGCTGGCCCAGAACTGCACGGGGTTGTACCAGCCGAGGAAGCTGAGCACGTGCAGGAAGAAGAGGTTGAGCCACTTCGTGCGGAAGACGGAGCTGTGGCACAGCTCGTGGAAGCCGTTGATGATGAAGTTGTAGCCCGTGCCGTGGACGAAGACGGCGAGGACGACCCAGGGCCAGGACAGGTGCAGGGAGGCGTACCACGCCGCCGCGCCGGTGGCGGTCAGGGTGCCCAGGAAGCCGAGGGTCTGGGCCAGGCCCAGCAGGTCGCTGCGGCGGTTCAGGTCGGCCAGGAGCTGCCGGTCGAGGCGGGTCCGGTACCAGGGGATGCGGCGCTTCGTCTGACGCTCCTCGGGCGCCAGGACGAGGTCGGCCGCGGCAGGCTTCACGCCCATACGAAGATCTCCTCCTCGTCGTCGGAGGTGGCGAAGAACATGGCGAGCACCGCCCGGGGCCGGTCGCCGACCACGGGGGGCACCTCGTGGATGTTCTCGGAGAAGAAGAAGTAGAGGTCCCCCGGCTCGAGGTTCACCTGGGCGCGCTCGATGCCGTTGGCGGCCACGTGCTCGGGGAACCGCCGTGCCGCCATCACCGGCTGCAGCTCCGGGGTCCAGGCACAGTTGTAGAGGAAGGGCTCGCCCGTCTCCTCGTCCCCCTCCGAGTTCTGGAAGCAGAGGACCCCCGCGAACTGCCGGTCGAAGCGCGACACGGCGTACTCCACCGCCTTGGTGCGTTTGGCCACCGAGTCGAAGTGGGGCCCGTGGCCGACCTCGGCGTGGTAGATGCGGAAGATGGCGGGGCCGTACTCGCGGCCGTCGGGCTCGCGCGCCGTCATCACCCGCTTCTCCGGCGCCAGCTCCGCCAGGGCCCGGTACATGGTGCGCACCGGGTCCTCGTAGCCGTCGAAGAGGGTGGAGAACAGCTCCCGCGTCTGCCGCGAGTGCTCGAAGAACTTCCCGGGGTCGGAGCGGTAGCGGCCGAAGCTGGTGCCGATATCGACGCGCGGCACCCTGCCCTCGCCGCTCCGCCCGGGGTCGTAGAGCAGGCCGCGCTCGCGGAAGCGCTCCATGAGGGCGCCGCAGTGGTCGGCGGGAAAGGCGCCGCGCAGCACGAGGGCGGGGACCTCGCCCCGCGCCAGGGCGTCGAGGGGGCGGGGGAAGCGGTTGCGGATCTCCCCGGTCGTGCCCTCCACCGGGGTCCAGGTCATCGTCGTCACGAAGGCTCTCCGAGTTGCCAGTCCGGGTGCTCGTCCATCTCCAGCGCCGCGTGCGCGAAGAAGGGGTAGACGCTCCACTCCACGCAGCCCACGAGGCCGGGGCGGCCGCTGCCGAAGTCGAAGGGCCAGGCGTTCGGCCCGTGGATGGTGAAGGCCAGGGGCTCGCCGTAGCAGCGCAGCTGGCGCGGCTCGGCGAAGAGGGGTTCCCGCCGCGTGCCGACGTTGCGCAGCAGATGGAGGTGGCCGCTGCCGGCGGTGTTGTAGATCAGGTCGAGGCGGCCGTCGCCGTCCCAGTCGACGAGGCGGAACGACTCCGTCCAGTGCCGCTCCCGTCCCACGCAGGAGTCGTCGATCTCGCGCCCGTCCCGCAGCCGCAGCCGGTCCCGCTTGCGCAGGCCGCGGCGGCCGTCCCCGGCGTCGTACTGGACGAAGTGGGTGAGCCGCCGTTCCTCGTCGTGGGTGACGAGGTCGCAGACGCCGTCGCCGTCGAGATCGCCGAAGGCGGCGCCGGTGCGCCAGAAGAAGGGGGAGGCGGGATCCGCCGGGTAGGGGTGGTTGGGCCGCTCCGGGTCGGCGGCGCGGCGGCCGGACTCGACGCGGGTCTCCTCCGAGTCGGGGTAGCCGTCGACGACGAGCTGCTGCCGCGGCCCGAAGCGCGGCGCCTCGCGGCTGCCGACGTTGCGGTACCAGAAGATGCGGTTGGTCTCGTTGGGCAGCATCAGGTCCGGCCGCCCGTCGCCGTCCCAGTCGACGAAGCAGGGATACGGGTAGCCCATGTTGTGCCAATGGGAGCCGGGCAGGATCTCGTCCCGCAGCAGGCGCACCGGCCGGCCCTCCGAGAGGATCAGCTCCGGCGCCGACCACGACGGCTCCTCGTCGCTGCCGGTGTTGCGCAGGATGCGGGGCCAGCCGTAGCCGCCGCCGACGAGCAGGTCGGCGGTGCCGTCGCCGTCCCAGTCGCAGAAGCAGGGCCAGCTCTGGTCGGAGCAGGCCAGCACCGCCGAGAGCGACTCGGCGCGGCCGGCGGCCGTCGCCTGGAGCGAGCCGTCGCCCAGGGGCTCCAGCTCGAAGAAGGTCAGCTGCTGCCAGACGTCGTGCAGCGCCAGCAGTCCCGAGGTGCCGCCGTCGACGGCGGCCGCGATCCGCGTCGTCGAGGGCGGCAGCCCGTGGACGGGACGCGGCTCCGCGAAGGCGGGCTCGTCCCCCGGCAGGCGGGGCCGCCAGAAGGCCGTGGAGCCCGGCCAGGCGGATTCCGCGTCCGGGTGGTCGGTGCAGGCCGGCGGATTCTCCCGCAGGCCGACGAGGTCCAGGCGCCCGTCGCCGGTCAGGTCGAGGCAGGCGATCCGCTTGCCGGCGCCGAGATCGACCGCCCCGGCCGGCTCCACCGGCCAGCCGCCGGGGTTGAGATTGCGGATCCACCGGCCGTTGAAGAGCAGGTCGAGGACGCCGTCGCCGTCGAGATCGGCCACGGCCAGCGATTCCGTCCTCTCCACGGGGACGGCCAACTCGCCGGCGGGCTCGAAGACCGGCCAGCCGCCCCCGTCCCTCTCGGCGACGGGGTACAGCTCCAGTCGTCCGCCGCCGTCGGCGGAGAACACCAGCTCGGGGTCGCCGTCGCCGTCGAAGTCGCCGAAGGCGGCGTCCGTGTAGGTGCCGGGGAAGGGCTGCAGCCGCCCCGAGCCGGGATCGCGGAAGCGCAGCCGCACCGGGTCGCCGAAGTGGAGACGGCGGCCCTCGCGCGGCACCCGGGGATGGCAGACGACGCCGGAGCGCGGCTCCCCGGGCCGGTGGTAGTAGTTCCAGGTGCCGGCCAGGTCCGGCCGGCCGTCGCCGTCGAGGTCGGCCAGGCCGAAGCTGTGCAGGGTCACGGGCCGGGGCTCGCCGGCGTTGTGGCGCAGCAGGTCGCCGGCGCCGACGGCGGGGGTCCGCACCCGGACGGGCAGATGGGGCCGGCGGTTCCCCGGGGGCACGGTGTCGAAGCGGATCTCGTAGCGGGTGCGGGAGGGGTCGCGCACCGCGAACTCGACGCGGCCCTCGTCGCCGTGGGCGAACTCCTCGGCCAAGTGGCAGGGCACGGGGGAGCCGTCGGCGAGGTCGATCACCTCGATCGACCCGGGGTCGAGTGGCTCCTCGCGGCCGGCCTTGCGGATCATGGCGCCGAGATCGAGACGGGCCGAGATCGGAATCGGGCCCAGGTCCTCCGGCAGGGGCGAGGTGATGGTGAAGGGCACGGCGAGAGGGCGCCTCAATGGGCCTCCCGCCGGACCACGGCCCCCGACGCGCCTCGAAGGAAGTCGAAGTCCACTCCCAGGTGGGCCTGCTGCACGTGTTCGACGTAGAGGCGCACGTATCCCCGGGAATCGTGGGGCGGCGGCGGGGCCCAGGCGCCGCGGCGCCGGTTCAGCTCGTCGTCGTCGACGCGCAGGTGCAGGCCGCGGCCGCGCACGTCCAGCTCGATCTCGTCGCCGTTGCGCACCAGGGCCAGGGCCCCGCCCACGGCCGACTCGGGGGAGGTGTGGAGGACCACGGTGCCGTACGCCGTCCCCGACATGCGGCCGTCGGAGATGCGCACCATGTCGCGCACGCCGGCCTCGACCAGCTTCTTCGGCATGGGCAGGTTGCCGACCTCGGCCATCCCGGGGTAGCCCTTGGGGCCGGCGCCCTTGAGTACGAGGACGCAGCCCTCGTCCACGTCCAGATCCGGGTCGTCGATGCGCGCCTGCAGGTCCTCGATGTCCTCGAAGACCACCGCCCGGCCCCGGTGCTGCAGCAGCTCCGGCGTCGCCGCCGAGGGCTTGATGATCGCCCCGTCCTCGGCCAGGTTGCCGCGCAGCACGGCGATCCCGGCCTCCTCCTGCACCGGTTCGCCGAAGGGCCGGATCACCTCCCGGTCGTGGCAGGGGGCGCCGGCGGTGTTCTCGGCGAGGCTGCGGCCGTTGACGGTGGGGGCGTCCAGGTGCAGCAAGTCCTCCAGCTCGCGCAGGACCACCGGCAGGCCCCCGGCGTAGTAGAAGTCCTCCATCAGGAAGCGCCCCGAGGGCATCAGGTCGACGAGCAGGGGCAGGCGGCTGCCGAGCCGGTCGAAGTCGTCCAGGGAGAGCTCGACGCCGGCGCGCCCGGCCAGGGCCAGCAGGTGCACGACGAAGTTGGTGGAGCCGCCGATGGCGGCGTTGACGCGGATCGCGTTCTCGAAGGCGGGGCGGACGAGGATGCGCGACGGGCGCAGGTCCTCCCTCACCATCTCCACGATGCGGTTTCCGGCGAGCTGGGCCAGCGACTTGCGGCGCGAGTCGGCCGCCGGGATGGCGGCGCCGCCGGGCAGGGTCAGGCCCAGGGCCTCGACCATGCAGGCCATGGTGGAGGCCGTGCCCATGGTCATGCAGTGGCCGGCGGAGCGCGACATGCAGGCCTCGGCCTCGGCGAACTCGTGCTCGGTCATGCGGCCGGCCCGCAGCTCCTCGGAGAACCGCCACACGTCGGTGCCGGAGCCGATGTCGCGGCCCCGGAACTTGCCGTTGAGCATCGGCCCGCCGGAGACGACCAGGGTCGGCAGGTCGCAGCTGACGGCGCCCATCAGCGTCGACGGGGTGGTCTTGTCGCAGCCGGCCAGCAGCACCACGCCGTCCAGCGGGTTGGCCCGGATCGACTCCTCCACGTCCATGGAGACGAGGTTGCGGAAGAGCATCGTCGTGGGCCGCATGATCGCCTCGCCCAGGGACATGACCGGGAACTCCAGGGGCAGGCCGCCGGCCTCGAGGACGCCGCGCTTCACCATCTCCGCCAGGTCGCGGAAGTGGGCGTTGCACGGGGTCAGCTCCGACCAGGTGTTGCAGATGCCGATGACGGGACGGCCGTCGAAGGCGTGGTCGGGCACGCCCTCGATCCGCATCCAGCTGCGGTGGATGAAGGAGGTCTTGGGCTCGGCGTCGAACCACTCGGCGCTGCGCAGCCTGCTCCGGGGGCCGGTCACCGGTCTCAGCGCGGCAGCCAGAAGCCGCCGTCGACGCGCAGGGCGGCGCCGGTGACGTAGTCGGCGGCGTCGGAGGAGAGGAAGGCGGCGGCCTTGCCGATCTCGTCGGGCCGGCCCAGGCGCTTCCACGGCAGGGCCTCGCCCCCGGCCCGCAGCTCCTCCTCGGTCGTGAACTGGCGTTCCCCGGGGGTGTCGGTCCAGCCCGGCTCGATGACGTTGACGCGGATGCGGTGGCCGGCCAGCTCGCCGGCGATGGTGGAGGCGAGGTGGTTCATGCCGGCCTTGGCGGTGTTGTAGGGCGCCGAGGTGGGGAAGGGGATGAAGCCGAGGACGGAGCTGATGAAGAGGATGTGGCCGCCGTGGCCCTCGGCGACCATCTGGCGGGCCCCGGCCTGGGCCGCGTGGAAGGCGCCCCACAAGGTGACGTCCAGGGTCCGGCGGGCCTCGTCGACGTCGAGCTCGAGGAAGGGCTGGCGCTTCGAGTAGTAGGCGTTGGCCACGACGATGTCGAGGCGGCCGAGGGCGTCCACCGTGCCGGCGACCATGGCGTCCACCGCATCGCGGTCGGAGACGTCGGCGCCGAAGGTCTCGGCCCGGCGACCGAGGGCGCGGACCTCGGCGGCCACCTCCTCGGCCTCGTCGGGGTGGGAGCGGTAGTTGACGGCCACGTCGGCGCCGCAGCGGGCCATCTCCACGGCGCAGCCCCGGCCGATGCCCCGCGAAGCGCCGGTGACGAGGGCCACCTTTCCGGACAGGTCGATCACGGCGGGTAGACTACGGAAGGCCGCCCCCGTGGGCCAGTCCGGCGGCGGGCGTGGACTCACCCGGCCACGGACATGCGGTGGCGCTGCAGCAGCTCGTGGAAGTCGCGCCGGTCGAGGGGGTCGCCGCCAGCGGCGAAGAGGTGGCTGCCGCAGCCGCAGTCGGAGCACCCGAAGCCGGCCGCGGCCTCGGGGAAGAGGGCACCCACGCCGGCGGCCAGCTCGCACTCCAGGCGGCGCGACGACCGCACCGGCAGGGGCACGACCTCGGCGGCGGCGTCGCGGAGGTAGTCCACGTGCCAGTGGAACCGCTTCCTCTTCCGCCGGTGGCGCTCCAGGCGCGCCGTCAGGTTGGCCATGGCCGACCCCACGTAGACGTGCCAACCCGCCGCGAAGGTGATCTCGCCCAGGCCGCCGACCCGCAGCCGGCGCCGCCGCGCCAGCCGCAGCAGCAGCAGGTAGGCGCCGCGGTCCTCGGCCTCGCGCCGCAGGTGGCCCCAGGGGATGTGGAGGAGGCGGGTCTCCTCGCGCAGGGTGAGGTCGCGGTTCCAGCCGACGGCCACGGGCAGGATCCGCACCCGCCGGCGCACCTCCAGCAGGGTCCGGCTGAAGGCCAGGTCGGTGTGGTAGTCGGGCAGGAACCAGCGCGCCGAGGGCGTGTGCACCACGAACAACACCGCTGGCCGCTCCCCGGGCCGGCGCGGCATCTCCGCCAGCTCCAGCAGGTGCCGCCGGCCGCGCTCGGTGACGGCGTCGGGGAACATGGCCCCGCCGTTGCCGTAGAGGGTGCAGGACTTGACCTCCAGCCACAGCCGGCGGCTGCCCCGCCGCAGCACGAAGTCGAAGCGGCTGCGCCCGGCGGTCACCTCCGCGCCGGCGATGCGCCAGCCGCCCAGCCCGGGGACGCGGCCGCTCTCCAGCAGGTGGCGGGCCACGGCGTTGGTGCGGTGGGTGTGGAGGAAGAGGGTCTCGCCGCCGCGCTCGACGGCGACGCAGGTCCACCTCGTGCGGCGGGCTCCGCCGGCCGGCGCCGGCACCAGGGTCAGCTCGACCCCGGGGAAGAGCAGCTCGTCCATGCGGCCGGGGTTGGGAAGGAAGGCCTGGAGGCGCCTCCCGTCGTGCAGGCGGCAGCGCACGAGGAAGCGGTTCGGGCGGTCGACGAAGGCGGCCCGCACCAGGGGCCCGTCCACGAAGGGGCCGGCGGTCACTGACGATCCAGGGCCGCCAGCTCGCCCAGGGAGAGGGTGAACCGGTAGGTGAGCCCCCACAGGAGCGGGCGGCCGGGGCCGAGCAGGTCGAGGGCGGGGAAGCGGTGCTCGGCCGACCCCCGCCGCAGCCGGTGCTCGCGGAGCCGGCGGCGGTCGAAGAACTCGGGCAGGGGAACCCAGAAGGCCTCGGTGACCTCGTGGGAGAGGGACAGGGCGGGGACGGCCGCCGACTCGATGGAGTAGACGAAGGCGGCCACGGTCATGGGCAGCAGGGTGGCGGAGATGTCGTCGAGGCGGCCGAGGAAGCGGGCGCCGGCCAGATCGACGGCGGTCTCCTCGGCGGTCTCGCGTTCGGCGGCGGCGCGCTCGTCGGCGTCTCCGGGCTCCACCCGGCCCCCGGGGAAGGCCAGATCGCCGGACCACGGATCTCCCTCCCGCCGGGCGCGCTCGATCACCAGCAGCCGGGGCGCCATCTCGCCGGCCGACTCGTGGAGGAGCAGGACCACCGCGGCGCGGTCACCGGCCCCGGGGCGCAGCACGGGCTCGCGGCTGGCGAGCGCCTCGGCGATGCGGGGGACGGTCAGAGTGAACCCGCTCACGGCTTACCGCCCGGGGCCCCACCCACGGGCTCGCAGCTGGAGGGCTCGCCGGTCCGGCGCACGGTCAGGGTGAGCCAGCTCACGTTTCACCGCCCCCGCGGCGCAACACGGGTGGCACCGCCGGCAGGGTCGGGATGAGCCCGCTCACGGCTCGCCGCCCCGGGAGCGACCCAGGGCTCGCGGCCAGCGAGAGCCTCGGCCATGTGCGGGACGGTCACGGTGAGCCGCACCGCCCCCGCGGCCAACCCACGGACTCGCAAGCGGGAGGGCTCGCCGATGCGGCGGCCGGCCAGGGTGGGCCCGCTCACGGCCCACTGCCCCGGGGCCGATCCACGGACTCGCGGCTGGCGAGTGTTTCGGCTGCGCGGCACGGTCACGGTGAGCCCCGGCGGATCACCGCCCCGATGGTGACCCACGGGCTTGCAGCCGGCGGGTGCCGCGGCGATGCAGGGGAGGGTCAGGACGGGGTCGGCCACACCTCACTCGCCCTTCAGGGCCGGCAGCAGGTCACGGCGCAGGGCCAGGCGCACGGCGGCGGCGTTGGCCGCCCATCCAGCCGCCAGGACCAGCCCCAGGGTCGACCCGAGGGAGGCCCACGGCAGGCTCGGGCCCAGGTGCGGCAGGCTGGCCACGGCCGCGGCCAGGGCCCCCAGGCCGATGCCGCCCAGCAGCAGCAGACCGGTTTCCCAGAACAGCAGCCGCGCCAGCCGGCGGCGGCGGAAGCCGAAGGCCTGCAGCGCCGCCAGCTCGCGGCGCCGCTCGAAGGCGTTGCGCAGCAGCAGCAGGCCGAGGCCGACGGTGCCCAGCAGCAGGCCCAGTCCGCCGAGGCTCTGGAAGGTGGACAGGTAGGTCGTCTCGATCTCGAGGAAGCGGGCCAGCCGGTCGGCGGCGGGGGCGGCGTCGAAGCCGAAGTCGCGCAGGCCGCGCTCGAGGCCGGCGATCAGCGCCGGGGCTCGGGACTCGTCCGGCGTCTCCACGAGGAAGAAGCCGTACCCGGTCCGCTCCGGGAAGAGCCGTTCGAAGGCGGCTTCCGAGATCACCACCTCGCTCTGGAGGATCGACCTCTGCAGCAGGGCCACCAGGCGCAGCCGCACGGGCCGGCCCGCGGCGTCCTCGATGGCAATCTCCTCCCCCAGGCCCCGGTGCAGGATCCACTGGGCCGAGTTGGCGTCGGCCACCGCGGCCACCACCCCCGGGCCGAGGTCCTCCTCCAGCAGCCGCCAGGGATTGCCGTCCATGTGCGGGGCCAGGGGCCGATGGGAGGCGAAGGGGAAGCGGCCGGCCTCGATCAGGTCCGGCGGCGCTCCCAGCAGCCGCGGCCGCCCGGGCCGGTAGAGGTTCAGGCAGCTCACGTCCTCGCCGGGCAGGGACCGCAGCTGCACGATCCGGGCGCCTTCCAGGCTCTCGTCCAGGGAGGCGGGCAGTCCCAGCCCCCGGCGGACCCCGGCGTCGTTGAGGTCGCCGTGCACGGGCAGGTCCGACTCGGCGGCGATCGAGTAACCCCCGGCCCCCGGCGGCAGTCGGCTGTCCGATGCAACTGTCGGCCGGTGGGCGCCGACAGCGGCGATGACGAAGACGGCGCACGCCACCAGGCTGACGGCGGTGAGGCTGCGGCCGGGGTGGCGGCGGATGTTGCGGGCCCCGGCGGCGGCCAGCGATCCGGAACGCCCCGGGCGGGAAGAGGGTGCAGGCGCCTGCCGCAGCCACCGGGAGAGCCGGGCCAGCCCGGCCAGCAGCAGCAGGGCCCCGGCGGCGAAGAACAGGCCGGCGCGGATGCCCGGGGAGGCGGTGCTGCTGACGGCGGCGCCGGCGACCAGGGCGAGGGCGGCCAGGGCCGCCGCCGGCGCCAGCACGCGGGCGGCGCGGCCCCTCCCCCGGGCAGGCGACTCCACCTCCCCGGCGAGCAGGGCGCGCGCCGGCGTGCGCCCGAGGCGCCGCAGGGTGAGCACCATGGCCGCCAGGACCGCCGTCAGGGACAGCAGGGCGCCGGAGGCCAGGGTCCCGGCCGCCAGGTGCAGATGCAGGGCGGAGGTCCCCACGGCGGCCTGCCACCAGGTGCGCAGGCCCGCCATCATCAGCCAGCCGTACCCGGCGGCGCCGGCCAGGCCGAGGACGCAGCCGCCGCCGGCGACGACCAGGGCCTCGGCCATCAGCCGCCGGCGCACCGCCCCCGGAGGGAACCCGGCCGCCAGGAGCAGGCCGGCCTCGCCGGCCCTCTGCTCCACCCCCAGACGGAAGAGGAGCCCCGTGAGCAGGGCGGCCGCCGCGATCAGGAACAGGCTGAAGCCGAGGAAGAGTCCCCCGAAGTCGGTGGCCCCTTCGGCCGCGGCCAGCCCCTCGGCGCGCAGGGGACGCACCTCGTACCCGGCGGCCGCGGACCCCGCCTCCTCGAGCAGGGCCTCCTCGAAACGCCGGGCCGCGCTCTCCAGGCTCTCGCCCTCCGGCGCCCGCAGCCGCACCGAGGTCAGCTCCCCGAAGCGGCTGGAGAACAGCGCCCGGCCTGCCTCGCGGGAGAGGAACGCCTTGGGGGCGGCCCGGTAGTGGTCCCAGTAGTCCTCGTCCCGCGGCCGGATGCGGTCCATGTCGACGGGGAAGGGCGCCGACCAGTCCGAGATGTCGTCGGTCCCTCCGATCCCCGGGTACTCCGGGGTCAGGGCCGGGTCCGCCCCCAGGCCGGCCATCTCCACGCCCCCGGAAATCCCGAGGACCGCCCGGCGCTCGATCAGCTCCTCCCGGGGGCCGAAGCCGTAGTAGTGGAGGACCGCCTCGTCGCCGGCCCCGGCCTGCAGGTCCCGCGCCGCCCAGTCGTTGAGGACGAGTCCCGCCCCGGCGGGCGGCACGGGCCCCCAGCTCCCGGGTGGATCAGCCTCCAGGGCGGCGATCGTCGAGTACGGCAGCGAGCGCTCCCCGACGTCGATGGCGTTGGCGAGGTAGGTGGAGACGGCGAGGCTTGGCAGTCCCAGGCGGCGGGCGGCGCCCAGGACGCTCTCCCCGAGAGAGTGGTCGAGGACGAACCGCCGGCTCTCCAGGGCCAGGTGGTCCCCCCGGCGGTGCAGGACCAGGTCGAGGTCGGAGAGCCCCAGGGCTTCGTCGAGGCGCCGGCGCAGAGCTGCCGGGCCGGAGGGCTCCTCCTCGGCGGATGGGGGCACCAGCAGGAGATCGGCGCGCCCCTGCAGACCCAGGACTCGCTGCAGCTCCCCGAGGCGGGCGAAGAGGGTGCGCGGCGCCCGCTGGTGCGTCTCCAGGGCGAAGCGGCCGGGCCCGCGGTCGGGGATCACCCCGGCCACCTCGCAGCGCAGGCGGCGCAGCAGCTCCTCCGGCCGGCGGCGCCCGAAGAGGGCCTCCGGGTTCACCTCGGCGGGACGCTGCAGGCTCAGCAGCAGGACGTCGCCCGGGGACGCGCCGAGTTCCCGCGCCAGGCTCGCGGTGAGCAGCACCGCGGGAGAGCCCGCGCTCCTGGCCGGAGTCTCCTCCAGGAAGGCGCGAAGGGCGTCGGCGGCCTCCCCCGGGAAGAGTTCGGCGAAGCGGCCGTCCACGCCGAGGACCTGGACCCTGCCCGCCCGGGCGCCGGAGCCGGTGTGGGCGGCGGAACCGGGCCGGAGCAGGACCGGCGCCGTGCCCGCGGGCAGTTCCGAGGCCAGGCCGGCGCGAAGGGAGCGGTCCCTGACGACGGCATGCTCGATGCGGCCCAGACGCTCCAGGGTCAGGCCCCGCAGGCTGGCCCGCACCGAGTCGCCCACGACCAGGGCCCCCGCGAGCACGGCCGTGCAGACCGCCGCGGCCAGGGCGGTGGCGGCGTGGACGCGCCGGTAGTGGATCAGGCTTCGGAGCACCGTCCGTCGCGCAGCTCGAGGACGCGGTCGCAGCGCCGGGCCAGCCCCTCGTGGTGGGTGGCCAGCAGGAGGAGGGCGCCCTCCTGCCCGTGGAGCTCGAAGATCAGGTCGGCCACGGACCCGGCCGTGGTCCGGTCGAGGCTGCCCGTGGGCTCGTCGCACAGCAGCAGCCGCGGCCGCCGGACCAGGGCCCGGGCCACGGCCGCCCGTTGGCGCTCGCCGCCGGAGAGCTGTCCCGGCCGGTGTCCGAGGCGGTGGGAGAGGCCGACGCGCTCGATCAGCTCCCGGGCGCGCTCCTCGTCCTCCTCGCCGGGCTCTCCGAAGGCGAGGGTGGGGATCAGCACGTTCTCGAGCACGTCGAGCTGCGGCAGCAGGTGGTGCTCCTGGAAGACGAAGCCGACCGCGTCGTTGCGGAAGCGGGCCAGCTCCCTCTCGCCGAGGGCGAAGGGGTCGACACCATCGACTTCGAGGCCGCCGGCGCTCGGTTCGTCGAGGGTCCCGACCAGGTGCAGGAGGGTGCTCTTGCCCGACCCGGAGGGGCCGGTGACCGCCACCGAGGCGCCGGCCTCCACCGCCAGGTCGATCTCGACGAGGACGGGCACCTCGCCGTCGGCGCCCTCGAAGGACTTGCTCAGCCGGCGCAGGAGAAGGGCCGGCGGGCGGGGTTCCTCCGGGCCGGGCACCTAATGCCTGGGCGCGCCGGCCCGCGAACGAAGGGGGGCGCCGAGGCGCCCGGCTCGCAGGACGCGCCGCGGAGACGGGCAGGGGACCCGCCGACAGGGCCCTGCGCCGCGCCCGGGGAGGCACCGGCCGACGAACTCACCCGGGACCGAGGGGGCAGGCATCAGGAGGGCCTGTGCTCCCTGATCCGGGAGGTGAAGGCCTTGGGGATCGGAACCGCCTTGAAGGATCCGTCCTCCCCGCACAGACAGCAGACCGAGGCGATCTCGCCGCGGGCCACGGGCCGGCCGCCGCGGGTGAACTCGACAGCATAGGTCACCACTTTCTCGCCCTTGCGCTTCACCGTGAGATGGACCTCGACCTCCTCCTCGAAACGCACCGGCTCGAGGAACTCGCACGACGCCGACAGCCGCGGCCAGCCGAGACGGCGGCCCTCCAGCTGCATGTGCACCGACAGGCCCAGGGAGCGCAGGAAGGCGTGCTCGGCCTGCTCCATGAAGACGTAGAACCGCGAGAAGTGGGCGATGCCGGCCGCGTCGGTGTCCTCGAACTCGATGCGGCGGGTGGTGCGGAACTCGGAGGCCACGGGGTCAGGTGGGACGGAAGAGGGTGACCAGGCAGCCGCCCGCGGCGGCCATCAGGATGCCGAGGACGAAGGGCCAGTTGAGGGCGCCGCCGGCCGGCGGGTGCACGGCCATGGCCAGGACTGCGTTGACCACGGGCGCCCCGGCGAAGACGAGGGACATGACCACCGCGGGCGAGCCCTTGGCCCCGAAGGCCAGCAGGATGCCGAGGGCGCCCACGGCGCCCGCGATCCCGGCCAGGGTCGACCAGGTGACGCCAGCCGCGGGCATGCCCTGCAACTGGGCGCCGTTGATCTTCAGCACGATCAGCGAGCCGAGGACGGCCACCACCAAGTAGGCGGCGCCGACGAAGAGGAAGGCCTGGAAGCGGCCGTTCACCGGATCGCCCATGGCGGTCACCCCGGTGTGGAGCAGAACGCCGTAGGTCCCCCAGAAGAGCACGGTCATCAGCGCGAAGAGCAGCCACGTCATGGTGCGTTCCTCCCTCGGGTCACCCGGTCACGAAGCGTTCGTAGACCTCGCGGGTCCTCGCCGCCATCAGCTCGTCGCCGCGGCTCTCGTGCACGGCGGCCCGGCCCCGGCGCCCGAGCCGCAGGCGCCGCTCCTCGTCGTCGTAGAGCGTCTGCAGGCCCGCGGCCACCGCCTCCGGCTCGGCCGCGTCCACCAGCAGCCCGCCGCCGGTGCCCTCCACCAGTTCCGGGTAGGCCCCGTGCCGGGGCTGCACCACGGGGACGCCGTTGGCCAGCGCCTCGAGCACGTACAGCCCCTTGGGCTCGTGGTAGGGGGCCGGCACGGTCAGGGCGTGCAGGCCCCGAAGGAACTCGATCTTGCCGGCGCGGTCCACGCTGCCTCGGTACTCGAAGCCGAGGCCGTCGCGTTCCAGCCCGCCCTTCACCTCCTCGAAGTACTCCCGGTCCGCCGGCCCCAGCCAGCCGGCCGCCTCGAGTCGCACGGCCTCCGGCCCCAGGCGCTCGGCCAGCAGGCGCAGGGCCCCGGCGGCCACGTGCAGGCCCTTCTCCGGGCAGATGCGGGCCAGGAAGCCGATTCGGAACGGTCCGGGCTCCCGGGCTTCCTCCGGCGGCGGGCCGTGCCCCTCCAGCCGCAGGCCGAGGGGCACCACGTGGAAGCGGTCCCGCCGCACCTCCAGGTATCCGGCCATGAAGTCGGCGTACGCGGCGCTCGGCGACAGGAACCCGTCCACCTCGGCGGCGCGCCTTCGCAGCTCCTCCCGGGCCTGCGCCCGGTACGGCTCCACCAGCCGGTCGAGGAAGATCTCCTCCCCCTGAACGCCGCACAGGACCGGCCGGCCGAGGGCCCGCTTCAGGGGTCCCGCCAGGCCGGCGAGCATGCTGTTGGTGAGCTGCACCAGGTCGGGGCGCAGCTCCCTCGCCAGCCACCGGCACAGCTCCTCCAGCTGCCGGCGCTGGCGCCCCTCCTCGCCCCGCAGGACCGAGAGGGTGAGGGCCCCCAGGTCGCGGGCCTCGGTGGCGCCGCCGAAGCGGTCGGCGGCCCAGCGCAGCAGGCCCGGCCGGTCGAGGGGGCGCGTCACCCAGGAGGGCAGGCGCCGCACGAGGGCGGACTTCTGCGCCAGGTAGACGCCGATGCCGCCGTAGAACACCCGCTCCAGGCTGACATCCTCCTCGTCGGTGCGCAGCGGCGTGTAGGTCGGGACGAGGGCGACATCGACGCCGAGGCCGGTGAGGGCCGCCGCCAGGGTGTTGTCGTGGATGCAGCTGCCGCAGTACATGCCGCCGGCGCCGGCGGTGATGTAGGCGACGCGCACCGCGGCTCAGGCCCGGGGGAAGAAGCGGTCGACGACGGCCCGGTCCGGCGGCCTCGTGGCTAGCGACACGAGGATCATGGCCGCCGCCGAGACCGCGAGGATCACGGCCACGGGCATGACGCCGCCGGCCAGGGCATGGTCCGGGCTCTGCCAGCCGCGGACGAAGAACCAGGTCCACAGCACCACGACGCTGGCGATGGAGGCGAAGGCCCCCCAGCGGGTGCTGCGCCGCCAGAACACGGCCGCCGCCACCACCGGGAAGAGGGAGGCGAAGCCGGTGAAGGACCAGACCCCGAGCTGGAAGATCGAGCGGTTCGAGACCTGGGCCAGGACGTAGGCGACGATGAGGACGAGTGCCACGAAGAGGCGGCCGTAGAGGACCTGCTGGCGCTCGGACATGCGGTCGTGGAAGCCGTAGTGGCGGACCACGTCCTGGGTGAACATGGTGCCCACCGACAGGGACTGGGAGTCGAGGGAGGACATGACGGCGGCGAAGACCCCGGCCGCAAGCAGGCCGGCCATCACCTCCGGGGCGTGGAGATCTATCAGGCGCACGAGGATCGAGTTGGCTGCCGGGCCTTGGAGGGCCGGGAAGTCGAGGCGGCCGGCGACGCCGAGGACGACGCTGGGCACCCACACGGCGGCGATGCACAGCGGGTAGAGGACCAGGGGGGTGCGGAAGGTGCCGGCGCTGCGCGCCGTGAGCCAGTGCATGAACATGTGCGGGAACATGCCCACAGACAGGGGGATGCAGGTGTAGGTGAGCAGCTTCAGGGGCTTGATGTGGTCGCCGCGCACCAGCAGGTCGGGATGGGACTCGCCCAGGGCCGTCATCACCGCCCGCAGCCCCCCCAGCTGGCTGATGATGACGTAGAAGGCGACTCCGCCGAGGATGGTGAAGACCAGGGTCTGGAAGGCGTTGGCCCAGGCGGTGCCGCGCAGGCCGCCGTAGCAGACGTAGGTCATGACCACGGCGCAGACCAGCAGGCCGCCGGCCCACTCGGGCACCTGGCCGCCGGTGATCTGCTGCAGCGTCAGGCCGCCGGCCATGATGCCGATCAGCAGGTAGGGCACCAGCAGGGCCACGAGAACGACGAAGAGCGCCAGGCCGAGACCGTCCGACTGCCAGCGCTGGCGGAAGAACTGGGCCTGGGTCAGGAAGCCGTGGCGCTTGCCGAGGGCCCAGACGCGGGTGCCGACGAAGAAGAACACGCACGGGATGACCAGGGCCGAGGAGGAAGCCATGAGGGAGAACACGCCGATGCCCTCGTGGTAGGCCTCGCCCGAGGCCCCGAGGATGGCGAAGGCCGTCATGTTGGTCCCGAAGAGGGACATGAGCAGCAGGAAGGGGCCGATGGAGCGGCTGGCCACGAAGTAGTCCTCGCCCGTGCCCCGGAAGAGCCGGTGGCTCAGGGAGCCGACGAGGATCACCAGGCCGAGGTAGACGGCGATGACGGCGAGGGTCATGGCCGCTCCTCCCCCTGCCGGTCGAGGTGCGCCGGCCAGGCGTGGGTCACCAGCAGGTAGAGCATCCCCGCGGCGGCGGCGCAGAAGGCGACATGGTAGACCAGCCCCGCCGGCAGCCCCGCCACCAGGCGGCCATCGTCCCACAGCCACAGGTCGTTGTGCAGCAGGTAGAGGATCCCCAGCAGGACGTAGACCATCCCGCGGGCGCGGGTCATACTAGGCATGCGCTCTCCCCGGTTTCGCTGGCGGGCGGCAGAATCCGCCGGAAGCTCCTCCATCGAAGGTCGTTCACTCTCACCCCCGGCGCCAACGACACGCCCCGCCGGTCTCGATGGGAGCCAGGGTCAATAGTAGATCGTAGCGCCGAGCCCTCCGAGTACCGCGGAGTGGGCCGAGGGGGCTTGAAGTCAGAAGAATCGGGCAGAAAAACCCGGAAGCGGGCGGATCTGCCCGGAACAGGGTACCTGTTCAGCAGTCACTATGACCGCCATTCGGTGGGAATCCCTCCGCCGAGGTATCTGGCACGGGACTCGCTTGTCTGTCGGCCGTGCCGCCATTGGGCGGCTCAGGCAACCAACGACAAGGAGAAAGGACCATGAGGAGGATGGCGCCGCTACACTATCTGAACTTGGGAGTCCCCAGCCCCGATGACCTCAGGCGTCGAGCGGTCGGGGAGCTCAGGATGTTCCACGAATTCCTCAAGCGGACACGCGACTACCTGACGAGTGAGGGTGGGAAGCGGGTCACTTGGTGCCGTGGTGACTCGCCGGCCAACGGCAACGGCGATGGGCCAGCTGAGACCGATGGAGAATGGATCCAGTTGACCGAGCCGCCGGGCCGGCGCAATGAGCCGGAGGCCACTCTTCGGGCATTCCTCGACGAGAACGTGAATGAGGTCTACGAGGCCGAGCCATCCGCCGAACGCCGGGAACCGGGTGGGCGTCCTGGCGACTGGCCCTTCAATCGACAGCACAAGATCGACGTGATCGACCGGGACCCCGAGAAGCACCAATTGCTGCTTGAGCGAGTTCCGGATCTGCCCGAGCTCCTGCTCCAGCCCAACACCTGGCAAATCAAGTGCCAGATCCACGCGCTGCGGGCGCTTCAGTATTCGCCTGCGCCCGCTCACCGCCCTTTGTTGCGTCTCTTCGAACGTCTCGACCCGGCTCACTGGCCGCTCTTCGAACCGGAGCCCATCGGGGAACCGGACTGGATGGTGCTGACAGACCAGGACCCCCCCGGGACCGACGAACAACGTCGATTCGTCCAGCGGGCCCTCGGGACGCCGGACTTCGCCTTTCTCGAAGGACCGCCCGGCTCGGGAAAGACCACGGCGATCTGCGAGCTGGTGCTCCAACTCGCGAAACGCGGGAAGCGGGTGCTGCTCTGCGCCTCGACGCATGTCGCGGTCGACAATGTGCTCGAGCGTCTGATGGAAGAGAAAGAGTCCAACTGCCACCGCGATCTGGTGATCCCGGTCCGCATCGGAGACCGCCGGAAGGTCTCCGAGAAGGCGCTCCCGTGGCAGCTCGAGTGCTTCGTCCGAACCGAGAGGGCGCGTCTGCTCAGGGAGCTCGGGAAGCTTGGGCGACTTGGCTCTCTCACGCCGTCGCAGGAAGCACTGCTGGACGCGCTGCGCCCGGACACCTCGGCCATCGAGCGCTTGGTTCTTGATGCCGCAAACCTCGTTTGCGGGACCACCATCGGGATCCTCCAGCATCCGGACATCAAGTCGGGCGGCCACGCCAGCCCCGACTTCGACGTGCTCATCGTCGATGAAGCCTCCAAGACGTCGTTCCAGGAGTTCCTGGTCCCCGCGTTGCTGGCCAAGCGGTGGGTCCTCGTCGGCGACCCGAAGCAACTCTCTCCGTACGTCGATGATGAGGAGATGGCGGTGAACATCGAGGCGTGCCTTCCGGATGCGGCGACCCGGAACGCCTGCATTGACGCCTTCATGGCCGGGCATCACGATCGCCGGAAACGACGCACCGCAGTCGTCGTCGCAGAGGACGAACGAACCCGCCAAGTGTACCTCGAGCAGTGCGCTGCCCAGGGCGTAGAGCTCGCCGAAGCGGACCACGATGACGACGTACTCACGGACGCGGGCGTCGTTATCGGAACAGTCACCGCGCTGGAGCGGAGGGCGGATGAGCTGCCGCTCGACCAGGCGACGGTTCGTTGCCCGGAGAACACGCTGCATGTCGTGCATCGGCGGAATCGCCTTGCCGGACGGCACCGCGAAGAACTGCCGGCGTGGGCGTCGGAAGTAGGTTGGCGCCTCGCGAGGTCATACGAGCAGCGTTTCGCAGAGAAACCGGACAATTCGATCGGCAACCGGCGAACCACCGCGGAACGCCTGGTCCAGGACGTGGAGAAGCTGCTCCCTGTATCTGAAACTGGGACAGATTCCGAACTCGTACGTCAAGAGATCGATCGTGTCCGCCGCGTCGCCCTTCCGTCCGTTCTCGAATCGCTGCGTCACGGGTTTGAGCGAACTCCGCGTCAACGGACCGGCTCCGCACTCTCGGATGGCCTTCCGTCGTCCGTGCGCGATCCTCGGCACGTCCTTCTGAGCTGGCAGCACCGCATGCATCCCGAGATCGCGGCGTTCTCCCATGAACACGTCTACGACCGAGAGGCGCTCGAGACTCCGGAATCCATGGAGGGCGAGCGCAGGTGGAGCTACCCGCGCTACGCTCACCATGCCGTCTGGCGCGACGCTCCTGGCCGCTTCGACGGGCGCCTCAACTGCAACAAGGACGAAGCCCGATCGGTTGTGTGCGAGCTGCGTCACTTCGATGAGTGGGCGCGCGTGAACCCGCCGCCGAACGGCTACCTGTGGGAGGCCGCGGTCCTGACGTTCTACCGGGGACAGGAGCGGGAGACACGTCGCTGTCTCCAAGAATGGACCGGACAGAGAGACTTCAAGCGAGGGCAGAAGGAGCGGCCATACCTCCACATCAAGCTGTGCACCATCGACCGTTTCCAGGGGCACGAGGCCGACATCGTGCTGATCAGCATCGCCCGGCCCCACGCAACGAGCTTCTTGGAGAGCCCGAATCGCCTGAACGTCGCCCTGACGAGAGCGCGCTACCAGCGCGTCGTCATCGGCAACCGGCAGGGGATGCTCCAGGCCCGGGGAACCTTGCTGGAAACGTTGGCCAAGAGTGAGCCGTGGGATACGGACATCCACAGGAGGCAGCAATGAACAGCAACATCATTCTGGAACGATCCGTGCCGGTCAAGTGCTGGCATGTCCTCGGTAAGATCGCCAAGGCCAGGGAGCGGCCCGAGCTCATGCCCGTCCTCCTCCGGGCGCGCGAAACCGGCGGGTCGCAGGCGTGCGACTTGGCAAGGCACTTGCTCTTTGAGCCCCGGGCACGACGTGTTGTCGGGGAGCGGCTCCTGCACATCGCACACGCCTATGGTCTCGTCAAGAAGAAGGAGCCGGAGCAAGGAGCGTCGAGCATCCGGGCGAGCGGCGTTCCCCTCCTCTCCTTCAGCATCCCTCGGATAGACCCTTGGAAGGAGCCCAGCGCGTCCGAGGGGATCCGTGGGGAGGAGGAGCGTGATGGCGTCTTCGCTCTCACCGAGGACGGGGAGACGGCCATCGACACCGGGGAGGTGCTGGTGCCCGAGTACGGAACCTGGAGCATCTGGGAGAGTGAGGATGCCCTTCTCCCCTCTCGGATCCTTCGGATCGCCCCGTGGGAGGAGCCCAGCGCGTACAACGAGGTTCGCGGTAAGGAACAGGAAAGGGCACGGCGGCCGGTGCCTCTGCCGGACTGGCTTCGCAAGGTCGCCGGAAAACCCTTTAAGCCTGCTGCCGGGGATGCCGCGGTAGTCCGTATCGATGAACTCAAGGAAAGAGCAGAGGTCGTCGATGGATCTCTCCGGCTGAGTTGGAACGTCGGCGACGGAAGATTGCAGCTCACCGGAACTCTGGAAGGGCAGCCGGTGTCATCCGATCTGGAAGCGCCGTCCATGTCGCGAGATCAGATCTGGTCTCACCTCCTTGAAGGGGAAGATCTCCTATGGCGGTGGGACATTGATGGCAGCAAACTCCGTGTCAGCTTCGAGGAGACCAACGACACCGAACGCGAGGCCATGTCCAGGGATTTTGAGTTCGATTCCCCCACCATTCCCGGTTACGGGAAGTTCGATTCCGTCACCGTTCCCGGGGTTTCGACCATGGCCGAATCGGAGGCCGACGCGCAATCGTGGGCGGAGTGGCGCCTGCAAGCACGGATCCGCGACTACGCCACGTCCGAGCGCTATGCGACTTGGCGCAAAGAGGCGGCTGATCCCTTCGACCAGTACGAGGTGGAACTCCCAACCCGAACGGAACTTCACAACGAGTTCTGGAACCGGACGACCAACGTTCCCGAGTTGCGAGCTTGGCGCCTCGCTGCCGCCGAAGATTGGAGATTGTAGTGGAGATCCCCATGGAGCACTGGACAGAAGAGGTCACTTCTACTGTTGATCAGCGTCACTATCGCCTGCCACCCACGTGGGTACTGCGCAAACCTGGGCCCCCCGACCAGCTCGAACTGGGGAATGCAGTCCACATCTCAGGAAAGGGCGGGAAGCTGAGAGGGAGAGTCACCGCTCTCCTCGCCTCCGCAAGACAGAAGGCCGTGGTCTCGAGCTTCCTGATTGCCGACCGCGAGGTCGAAGACGCGATCCTCCAAGCCGCGAAGCGAGGCGTGCGGGTGTATGTGATGCTCGCCTCGGAGAAGCGTCTCGAAGGCGAGCCCCGCGACGGGGAGTTTCAACGGCGTGTGCTTGACGAGCACAAGGACATGTTGGGCCGCCTTGGTGGCTACGTCCTGATTCGTTCGGCTCCGCATTTTCATGCCAAGTTGGTACTGGTCGATCCCGAAGCAAGCCCGACGGGGATGTTACTCACAGCGAACCTCACGACCGAAGCCCTTCGTCGAAACGAGGAGTTGGCCGTCGATTTGAGGCCGGAGGAAGTGAGAGAAGCTGCCGAACTCCTTCGATGGGCAATGTGGGAAGACGCCGAGCACGAGTTGGTGGAACCGGGGAACTTTCGCGCAGTGAAGCCTCTCGGCAGCGTCGGCCACCCGGCCCCGTTGCCGCATGTCCTGGCAACCACGTCCTCCGCCGCTCAACTTCGGGAGGAGGCCGTCGATCTCATCGACAGCGCCGCCCGGGAACTCATCGTCGCGAGCTACGGATGGGCCGCCGACCATCCGGTTGTTGAGCGTCTCTGCGCACGTGCTCGCGAGGGACTGACAATCACCGTGCTGGCGCGCATTCGTCTCCGCTCCATGCCGGCTCTCCTCGCGCTCTCGGAGACGGGTGCCAGGGTCCTCGGATTCAAGTGGCTGCACGCCAAAGCGCTGTGGGCCGATTCGGGCAGGGGGCTGGTCATGTCCGCGAACTTGGAGAAGCACGGGCTCGACGGCGGCTTCGAGCTGGGCCTGCGGTTGGAAGGCGAGCGGGCCAAGGAGCTTCGGACGCGCCTCCGGGGATGGTCCAGTCAGGCGGCGTGGGAGCTCCGACTCGCGCCTGCATTGGGCGAAGTGGCCGGAGAAGTGCGCGTCTGGCACCAGAACCAATTGCTTGACCGGGACGTGAAACCATCCCTCCAGGTCGATCTCGGCTCGGTGACGGCCGCATCGGCGCTCGATCTGAAGGCGCCGGATCTACAACCCCCGAGTATCAATGGGCTGCCACAACCCGCACACGAGCTTGAGTGCCGATGGCTGGTTCGAGCACCGGAACTGCACCCGGAGGCAAGGGAAGTCACACAGCCTGCCAGCGACAGGAAGGGGGAGCCGACTCCGTACAAGCCCCCCGTGTTCAAGGAGCCGGGCGGGAAGGTTGTCGTGGCGGTCCAATCCCCGAAAGAGATCCCGAGGGCCCGCCAAGTCGCGGCAGAGGTCGGGGCGGCGGCGGTCGTCGTTCGAGCGAAGGCCTGATTCCAATGGAGCGCACGGATCCTACACTGGTTTGCTGGCACTCCGAGCGGGGGGGATTCGAGGTACTGGAACGCACGATCGCAACGCTTCGAAACCGTCGGGTCAGAATTGCGCACGTGATCTACCTGATACAGAGAGGGCGCAAGCTCGAAGTGCCGGCCAAGTTGCGGTTGCCGACCATCGAGGTGCTGGAGCTGCCGGTGGAGGATCCGACCAGGCATTCCGAAGTCTACAGGGCCGTGCGCGACCGCGTGCTGCCCAGATTGCGCGAATGTGGGGGGATCCACGTCAACGTCTCTCCCGGCACCCCGGCCATGCACGCGGTGTGGATCATCCTTCACGCAGGGGGTGCGTTTCCTCCGGACACGAAGCTCTGGTCGTCGCAGTACAACCCGGAAACGAGACGGACGCGCATTGATCCCGTCGAGTTCCCGGTCACGACCTACCTGTCCGAGGTGCATGAAGTCGAACACGTCAAACCCGATCTCGCCGTGTACGAGCCCCAGGCGCTGTCTTCGGCCCGGCTTGCCGCGTTCGAGCGGCTAGCCCGCTACGCCAGGGTGGCGGGCGCCCCCCTCCTCGTCCTGGGCGAGCGCGGCACTGGAAAGACCCGGATCGTCGAAACACTCGTCGCGACCTTGAAGAGGCGGCCGGAGGTCGTCAGCGTTCCATGTGGAGGTCTCGATTCCTCGCTGGTCGACGGCATGCTCTTCGGACACCGAAAGGGCGCCTTCACCGGCGCCGAGAGCGACCGCCCCGGACTGCTGAAAGAGGCGGACGGCGGGATCCTGTTCCTCGATGAGGTTCAGGATCTTCCGAGACCCGCGCAGCGCAAGCTCGTGCGGGTGTTCCAGGATCGCCTGCGGCGTTTCCGGCCCCTCGGCAGCGACCAGGAGAAGACGGTCGATATCGAGCTGGTTTGCGCATCGAATCTCGATGTGGTCGATCTACGGGAGCGCCTCGATCCGGACCTCTACGATCGGCTCAGCCACTTCGCGGTGGAGATTCCCCCGTTGCGCGAGTGCCGTGACGATGTCGCGGAGGACTGGGGCAGGGTGTGGCGAGAGCTGCGCCAGCAGGAGGGTTTCCCCCTCGATGCGCCTTGGAACTCCGAACTGGAGCTTGCCCTTGCACGGAGCGAGTTGCCGGGGAATCTACGTGACCTGCAGCGGTTGGCGGTTCTGCTGATGGCTTGGTGGTCCGACAACGATACCGACAGAGCAATTGCTGACGCTCTCAAGGACTGGACGGACTGGACGATCGCGACGCGGTCGGACGATGACATCCTTGGCTCCGGTACGCGCCGCGACCGTATCCGATGGTTTCAGGGGCGCTTGGCCAGATGGGCGAAACGAGAGTACGGGACATGGACAGCGGCAGGGCAAGCGCTGGGCTGCGATGAGAAAACGCTCCGACAGGATGTCTTCCCGAGCGACGATCAGGCATCCGCCCAGGCGATAGCCGCGCCGCCGGCCGCCCACGCCCTCGACAAGCCGCTGTAGATGGGGCCGGTGCCAGACTCGGCGGGGGTGGATCGCTGTAGTCGGACGCCCCTCGCTGGCAGGTCGCTGCAGGCAGCTGCTATGCCCTCCGAGACCTCGTCCATTCTGCCGGGGCGTCTTCAGGGAGCAACCTCTTCAGCTCTGGCGGCGTAGAGGCCGCGTGGTAGACAAGCCCCACCGCCAGGCGGCCCGTCGTCCCACAGCCACAGGTCGTTGTGCAGCAGGTAGAGGATCCCCCGACAGGACGTAGACGGCGTTTCGCGCACGCTTCCCGGCCAGCGAAGGGACTCCCGTCTCAGGCTCTCGGTTCGGGGTCATTCAGTCTCGTTCATCACCTCCGAAATGACACCCGGCAGCTCGGCGAGAGATCCCACCGTCAGGTCGCACTCGGCCGAGGCAGCGCCTCCCACCTTGACCGTCCTCAGGCCGGCGCCGCGGGCGGAGGCGAGGGGCTCGACGCCGTCATCCACCACGATCGTCCGAGAAGGTACGGCCCCAACGGCCTCGAGGATGGCCGGGTAGAACCGCGAGTCCCCCTTCTGAAAGCCGACCAGATCGGAGCCGAAAGGTTTCCCGACCCGGTCGCTCACGCCCAGCCTGCGCAGCACCGTCTCGACGACGAAGGAGGGGTTCCCCGACGCCATGTGGATCTCGATGCGGCCGGAGAGTTCCTCGATCGCCTTGGCAGCCCCGGGGAAGACGCCCTGCGTGTTCTCGAGGATGTGGATCGTCGCCCGCTCCGCAACATCGACCCGCTCCTCGAACGTCTCCGGAGCCTCGACGCCGACGACCGCGCACACCTCCGCGATCCACTCGGCCTCGACCCGGTCCCACCAGCGCGAGAGGTTGAGCCCCCGGCGCCCCGGGTCGCGGCGGAACTCGCTGCTGCCGCGCCTCCAGACCTCCTGCCAAACCCTCTCCTGGTGGGCCGCCCACACCGCGGGATCGCCGCCCAGCAGAGAAGCGAGGGCCGGTCCGCCGAGCCGGGCGGACTCCTTCTCCCAGCGCTCGTTGTCGAGGATGACCCCGTCGACGTCGAGGAGCAGGGTAGGGCGGTCGGGGTCCATTCAGGGGATAGCCGGCGGTTGGTCAGCACGGGGAGCACCGACCCAAGGTCGTCGAGGACAGGCGTTGTCGCCCGGCTCTCCGGGACCTTCCCGGAGCCTCTCCCCGGTCTCAGCGTCCAGGGCAGAAAAACCGGCCCCGGTATCTCCTGGTCAACTCGAAGAGGTGGCCGCTTCGCAGGCGAGGAGGCGGCGCAGAGACTCGCGGCGGTCAGGCCGGCGTCCAGAACCTCGGGTGCCTGGAACGTCAGCTCCGCTGACAGGGCCTTTGCCTGGGTGCCGGTCCGGCGTTGATTCAGGCGATCCGTCCGTGAAGGCCCACTCGACAAACCCTCTCCACAGGGCAGGCGAAGAATGAGGCGTGAACTGACTGATCTCCTGGCGAAGATCTCCCCGCCCGGCGCCTTCGCCGCCCGCACCACGGCCGCGCCTGACGCTCTCCGCCTCGAAGTGCGGGGTGTGGGCCGCGTGGCCCTCCCGGTCACCCGCGCCAGGGCGCGCCGGTTGTGCGGCGTCGCCCGTCCAGCCCGCTACGGCCTCCAAGACCAGACCCTTTTGGACCCCGGGGTCCGCGACACCTGGGAGATCGCCCGCAGCCGCATCAGGATCGACCAGCGCAGATGGAAGCAGACGCTTCTCCCGGAGTTGGAGCGGATACGCCGCGGTCTCGGGCTTCCCGAGGATTGTCGCCTGTCCGCGGCACTGCACAACATGCTGGTCTACGAGCCGGGCCAGTTCTTCCTCCCCCATCAGGACACGGAGAAGCAGGACGGCATGATCGGCAGCCTCGTCGTGCTCCTGCCTTCGGATCACAAGGGGGGCTCGATCCAGGTGGAGCACCACGACGAGAAGGTGAGCTTCAGGGGCTCGCGCGAGAAGCTGACCCTCATCGCCTTCTATGCCGATTGCCGCCACGAGGTCCGTCCGGTGAAGGAAGGCTACCGGGTGGCCCTGACCTACAACCTGCGGGCCACAGGGGGCGGCGCCGGGGTCCCCTCTCCGCCAGCCGAGGACGCGACCAGGGGGCTGGCCCGGGCGCTCGGCAAGTACCTCGAGACACCCCCTCCCGACTCCTGGAGGGACGACCCGTGCCGCCTGTTCGTCTACCTCCTCGACCATCAGTACACCCAGCGGGGTCTCGCCTGGCAGCGGCTCAAGAACGCCGACGCCGCCCGCGCCGCGGCCTTGCGGGAGGCCGCCCGGCAGCTCGACTGCGAGGTCTTCCTGGCCTTGGCGCAGGTTCGGGAAACCCGGGAGCCCGAGGAAACGCGGGGCATGCGGGGCGGCTACGAGGACTATGACGACTACGACGTCTACGACGACGAGGAGCCTTCCGCCGACGCCGGCCTGGGAGACTTGATCGACACCGAGATCGAACTGCGTCACTGGGTGGGGAAGGGCAGGCCGCGGGGGAGCCGCTACGTCCACGAGCACGATCTCTTCTACACGAAGCCCTCGGCCGAGTTGACGCCCTTCCACTCTGAGCACGAGCCCTACATGGGCAACTGGGGCAATACGGTCGACCGCTGGTACCGCCGCGCCGCGGTCGTCCTCTGGCCGCGGCAACACGGCTTCGCGCTCCGGGCGCAAGCATCGGGACGCTGGGCCTTCGCCGAGATCGCCAGGAAGCTGAAGTCGGGAGACCTCGCCGAGGCCCGCTCCCTGACCGGCGAGATGCTGCCTTTCTGGAAGGGCTCTCCGCAAGACCAGGAACGCCCGGGCCTCTTCATCGACGTGTTGAAGGTTGGCCGGCAACTCGGTGAACCGGATCTGGCCTTGTCGCTGCTGCAGCCCTTCGAGCTGGAACAACTGACCCCCGAAACAGCTGACGAGCTTGGGGCCCTGATCGACGCCTACGGAGTGCCGTGGTGCCAAGGCCTGCTCGACCGCTGGGCCTCGGAAGCCAGGCGGGGCATATCCCTCGAGCGGCCGGACTGGCTCGCCGCCCTGCCGGGCCTCTGCCGGGCCCTGTGCGAACAGGACTCCGCAGCGGGCGGGAAACTGGCGGCCTGGCTGGTGGGCGGGCAGTGGCGCTGGTGGAAGGCCCGATGGGAAGAAGGCTGCGACGCCCCCGATCCCGGGGAATCACTCGAGGTGCTGAAAGCGGCCTGCGGCCCCTTTCTCGGGCTGCTGGAGAGCAGCGTCGTCACCGGCAGCCGCGAGCTGCAGGACACGATGCTGCGCTTCGCAGCCGGCGCGGCCGGCGGGCCCGTGCTCGCCCTGACCCACCTTCTACGGGCTGCGCTGCGGGTCCGGCCGCGTGCGACCCTGGCGGGACTGAGACTGGGAGATCTGGGCGCCCGATGCATGAAGGAGCTGCAGTCACGCCTCGACCAACCGCCCCGCGGTCCGCAGGACTGGTCCATCCGGGGGCCCGTCCGTTGCGGGTGCGACTTGTGTGCCCAGCTGTCCCGGTTTCTCGCCGATCCGGAACGCACCCTGTTCGAGTGGCCCATCGCCAAGCAGAAGCGCCGTCACGTCCACGGAATCATCGAGGTACACGCTTTCCCGGTAACCCACCGGACCCGCCGGACCGGCAGTCCGTACACCCTCGTGCTGGAGAAGACCCGGGCCCTGTTCGAGACGGAAGCGGCCGAGCGCAAAGCATGGCAGCGCGAGCTGTCCTGGCTGAAGAAGAACCAGCGGCTCTTCTGACCTCTTGGAGACTCTCGCGGGGGGAAAGCGGGCACATCTCAGGGCGCGGCCTCTCCCGGTTCGGCGGACGGCAGCCGCCAGCAGGCGAGGTGGGTCTTGTCCTTCACGAGAAGCCGGTCGCCGGCCACGGCCGGGTGGGCCCAAGTGGGACTCTCGGCCAGGCGATACTCCGCAAGCAGGCGGAACTCCGGCGCCGTCGTGGAGACCACGGCCAAGCGGGCCTCGGTGGTCAGCACCAGCAGGGCGGATCCCAGGTCGACGAGGACGGCGTTGTCGCCCAGCTCCCCGGGACCTTCCCAGAGCCTGTCGCCCGTGCCCGCGTCCAGGCTGAACAACCGGCCCCGGTATTTCCTCGTCAGTCCGAAGAGACGGCCCCCGGAGACCACCGGCGAGGCCATGTAGAGCCAGTCCTGGTGGTTGTGCCACAGCCCCTGCACCTGGAGGCCCTTCTCGCCGCGGTCGAAGTGCAGAGCCAGGGTGCCCTGCTCCAGTCCCGAGAGGGCCACGGTCCCCGGCCCGAGGAGGACGGGCGTGACGATGTTCTGGTCGTACGGAGTGGTGAAGGGGAGGCGCCACAGCTCCTTGCCGACGGCCGCGTCCAGGGCCAGGCAGAACCGCTCCGACTGGGTCACGAGCACCGGCCCGCCGGCATCCACCACCACGGGGGAGGCGTATCCCGGTCCGTCCCCCTCCCAGCGCCAGCGCTCGGCGCCGCTGTCGGCGGCCAGTGCCAACAGGGCCCCGCGGCCGGGACCGCCCAGGTGAGCGACCACGAGATCTCCGAGGACCAAGGGAGAGGTGGCCGTCCCGAAGAGCGGCGCCGTGGCGGGGAACCGGCCCTCGGATTCCCAGCGCCACAGCAGCTCTCCGCTGGCCGCGTCGTGGGAGGACAGGATGCCGGTGATCCCCAGGGTGAAGATGCGGCCCCCTGCGGCGGCCGGGGTCGACTTGGGGCCCTTGCCGTGCCCCCGCGCCGCCGGGTGCATCTCGTAGGGCGCCCGGTTCGTCTGCCGCCACAGCACCTCGCCCGAGGCCAGGGACAGGCAGGAGAGGGTTTCGAGGTCGCCGAGCCGGGCGTGCAGGTACACGCGGTCCCCCACGACGACCGGACCGGCATGTCCTTCGCCGACCTCGGTGCGCCACTCCCGCAGCAGGCTGTCCGGCCAGGCGGCGGGCGCCTGGAAGCCGGGGGCGCGGCCGTCACGTTCCGGACCGCGCCACTGGGGCCAGTCCCCGCCCGGCACGGGGGAGGCGGCGAGGAGGCACGCGGCGATCAGAAGGGCGGCGAAGCCGCGGGTGCCGGGAAAGGTCGATGGACCCTTGTCCACGCTGCTCTTCAACTCACTGCGTGGACGTGGCATGTTCCTCCAAGACCTCGACACAGAGCTTCTGGCAATGGCTGCAGATCGCGGCGTCAGCTCCCTTCCTGGAGAACATGTGGGACGCTTCGTCCGGACCTCGCTTGCAGAAGTGGCAGGGGCCTTCTGCATTGGTCAGCCAGTCAGAGGCCGTCGTCCCTTCAAGCACCCTGCCGCACGTGGCCACGCAGTCGCTGCAGATGTGCACGGATGGGCCTGTAACAACCTGGACAGAGTCGCTGACCGACTGTCCGCAGAAAGAGCAGCTTGGACTCGGCATGTCATGCCCTCCAGGAAGATGTCCAGAGTCAAGAGCCGGATGGTCTCAGACTGCACCCCGCCGCACGGCGAGGCGATGACTATCAGAATCTGCGCATGCCCGTGCCGAACCGGATGGAGGCCATGGCAGAGAGGATCGAAGGCTGTCGTCTGAGAAGGAGAACCGAGGGCTACGAGACTTCGCGCCCTTCACGGATAGACCGACACTGCCGCTTCCTGGAGGGTGCCCAGTCTACAACTCTGTGGGCATGTCCATGCTCTCTCTCGCGGATCATGGCGCCCAGGCGCGCCACGTCATAGTCGTGCTCGCGAGCGATGTCCTCCTTGATCTTCCACAAGGGGGCGATGATTTCATCCTTCATCAGGCTGACCTCCTACCATCTCCTGGGGAGTGCAGATCTCTGGACAGGGATACGCATGCCCGACACAGAGTTCGCGGATTCGTGGTTTGGTCAGAGCGTTGTCTATATGCCTGAAGTTCCAAGTGAGAAGGTAGTCGACGGCGTGCACCGCGGATAGAGCGATATGAAGCGCGTCATCCGCGGCGACAATGGGCAAGGGACCAGGACTTACGAGCCTCTCGGCGAACTGCACGACCTGGTCCGACGCAGTCAACAATGGGATACCCTCCAGCTGCGCCATTCGGCGGCTTGCCGCCTCCTCATCGCCACGGCTGGCTTCCTCAAGGACCAAGGCCGAAGTGCACAGATCGAAGTCCTGGCGTTGGCGGTTCCACCACCACGCCGTGATCTCCTGCCATGCCGCAACCAACGGGTTCGGCGATGGGCGCGCGGTCAGGTAACTGACGATCGATGTCTCGATGTAGAGCGAAGCCATGACGAAGGATCACCTCAGCGACATCTCCTCCGGCAGGGGGCAGACCCCGGCCATGGGCTCGAAGATCTCGTGGACCCGCTCGTCGTAGAGGTTGCCGCTGAGGATGTCCACCAGGCCGCGCTTGCAGTGAGGGTGGGCCTGGAGGAACTCGGCGAAGCTGAACTCCTTGGTGTAGAAGGCGTAGACCAGCTTGCGCACGGCCTCCATGCCGCGGGTGAAGTCGGGTCCGAAGGCGCCCAGGCGCTCGGCCGTGGGCTCGCCGTCGGCCAGGGCTGCGACGATGGCGTCGGCGGCCATCTCGCCGGACTTGAGGGCCAGGAGCACGCCGGAGGAGTAGATGGGGTCGAGGAAGCCGAAGGCGTCGCCCACCAGCACCCAGCCGTCGCCGGCGATGCGGCGGGCGCGGTAGGAGAAGTCGCGGGTGACCTTCATGGGCAGGACCTGGCGCGCCGGGGCGAGGCGTTCCCCGAGGGCCGGGCAGGCGGTCAGCTCCTCGTCGAAGACGCGCTGCGGCGAGGGTTTCCCGGGGCGGCGCAGCAGGTAGTCGCGGTCGCCCACGACGCCGACGCTGACGCGGTCGTCGGGCAGGGGGATGTACCAGAACCACGAGTCCTTCTCGCGGGTGTGCAGGATGAGGGTGGCGCCTTCGTCAATGCCCGCGTCGCGCAGGGCCCCGGAGAAGTGGGTGAAGAGGGAGGCTTTTCTGAGATTCGGCTCGGTCTCGGCCAGCTTCAGCCGGCGCGCCAGCAGGGCGCTCTGGCCGGTGGCGTCGACGGTGACGGCGGCCTCGACCTCGCGGACGGACCCGCCGGGCTCGCGGAAGCGCACGCCCCTTGCCTTTTCGCCATCGAGGAGCACGTCGAGGACCATGGCGCCCTGAACGACCTCCGCCCCCCTGGCGCGGGCGTTGTCCAGCATCATGGCGTCGAAGTCGCTGCGCAGGACCTGCCAGGTCACGGCGCTCTCGCCGGGGTCGAACTCGGAGAAGTAGAACGGCGCCGAGGCGCGCCCCGAGCCGCCGAAGAACTGGACGCTGTGCTTCCTCGGGAAGGCGCTGGCCTGGAGCTGTTCCAGCAGACCCAGGCGCCGGAAGGTCCACCAGGTCGCCGGCATGAGGGACTCGCCGACCTTGAAGGGGGGCGTGGGCTCCCGCTCCAGGAGCAGGACCCGGTACCCGCCCTCGGCGACCAGGGCGGCCACCGTGGCCCCCGCCGGACCGCCGCCGGCGACGACGACGTC
Organism: Candidatus Latescibacterota bacterium; assembly: GCA_964291625.2. GTDB lineage: Bacteria > Latescibacterota > UBA2968 > UBA8231 > UBA8231 > UBA8231. The sequence continues at coordinate 185,853 of OZ220090.1, forward strand.
GCAGCGCTCCTTCACGAGTCCGCCTTTCGATGGTCGGTGACGCGCCGCGCCTTCAGCTCGAAGCGGGGCAGGCTGCCCGGGCCCACGGCGCGCACCCGCGGGCGCACGGCCAGCTCCTGGTGGGCCGCCGCCGTCAGTCCCTCCGTCACCTCGGCCGCTCCCCGGCCGCCGGCGTTCACCTCGATCTCGATCTCCAGCTCGTCCATGGCCTCGGGACGGCGGACGTGGACGGCGAACTCGTCCACCTCGGGGAAGCGGCGCACCACGTTCTCGATGGCCCCGGGGTAGAGGTTGACGCCGCGCACGAGGAGGGCGTCGTCGAGGCGGCCGATGACGCCGCCGGCGAGGCGCCGCCAGCTCCGCCCGCAGGGGCAGGTGCCGGACGGGTGCCAGCGCACGCGGTCGCCGGTGCGGTAGCGGATCACGGGAGAGCCGGTGCGGCCGAGGTTGGTGATCACCAGCTCGCCCTCGTCGGCGGGCCGGTCCGTGCCCGGCTCGAGGATCTCGCAGACGAACTCGTCCTCGTTCAGATGCAGGCCGTCCTGTTGCCCGCACTCGAAGCCCCAGGCGCCGACCTCGGTGGCGCCGGCGTGGTCGAAGCAGCGCGCCCCCCAGGACTGCTCGATGCGCGCCCGGGTCGCCGGCAGCGAGGCCCCCGGCTCGCCGGCGTGGATGGTGGTGCGCACCGCCGTGGCCGCCGGGTCCAGCCCCTGGCCGCGGGCGACGCCGGCCAGGTGCAGGGCGTAGGTGGGGGTGCACACGAGGACGGTGGCGTCGTTGGCGGCCAGGGCCTCCAGGCGCTGCACCGAGGACATGCCGCCGCCGGGGATGGCCAGGGCGCCCATGCGGACGGCGGCGTCGAAGGCGCTCCAGAAGCCGATGAAGGGGGCGAAGGAGAAGGCGAAGAACAGGCGGTCCGAGGCCCGCACGCCGGCCCCGCGGTAGACCTCCATCCAGCAGCCGGTGAACCAGTCCCAGTCGGCCTGGGTGTCGAGCCAGCGCAGCCGCTGGCCGGTGGTGCCGGAAGTCTGGTGGAGGCGCACGTAGCGCTCCCGGGGCCGGGTGAGGTTGGTGCCGTACGGCGGGTGCCGGGCCTGGTCGAGGGAGAGCTCCTCCTTGGTGGTGAAGGGCAGGCGCCGGTAGTCGGCCATGCGCGACATGTCGCCGGGGGAGCGCACGCCGGCGGCGCGCAGCCGCGGGCCGTAGAAGGGATTGCTTTGAAGCACCTCGGCGAGCAGGCGCCGCAGCCGCGGCAGGGGGTCGTTCAAGGCTCAGCCCGGAGTCAGGTCGACGCAGACGATCTCGCGGTCGTCGCGCACGAACAGGCGTCCCGCGCCAGGGTCGGCGCGGTCCAGCAACGCTTGCCCTCGAGGACCTGGGTCCGGGCCAGCTCCTGGTGGGCCTTCGGGTCGGCCCGCACCAGGGCCAGGGCGCCCTTGTCGGAGAGCACCACGAGCATGTCCCCGGCGCGGATCAGCGTGCCCTCGCCGTACCCCCGGGCCTTCCACGCCTCGGCGCCGGTGGCCGCGGCGATGCACTTGAGGATGGTGCCGTCGAAGCCGTAGAGATGGCCGCCTGCGTAGACGCTGGTGGCCATGCGGTTGCACATGAAGCGGGAGGTCCAGGCGGTCTCGGCCTTCAGCGCCTCGCCGTCGCGGGTGACCCGCACCAGGGCGGCTCCCTTGTCGTAGCCGCTGGAGATGAACACCCCGTCGGGGGGGATCACCAGGGGGGTCGTGGCGTGGACATCGTACGGCGTCTCCCACTCGCGGCGCCACAGCAGGCGGCCGTCGGCCGGAGCCACCGCCACCAGCCCGGTGCGCATGAAGAACACGGCCTGGCGCACGCCGGCCAGGTCGGCGGCCACGGGGGAGCTGTAGCTGCCCGGGTCGTCATGCGCGCTCCAGACGACCTCGCCGGTGAAGCGGTTCAGGGCGCCCAGGGCCTGCCCGCGACCCCCCGCCGTCTCCACCAGCAGCAGGTCCCCCTCCACCAGGGGCGATCCGGAGAACCCCCAGCGCGGCATCTGCCCGCCGAAGGTCGACGGCAGGTCGGCGCTCCACAGCACCTCCCCCGTGGCGGCGTGCACCGCCACCAGCCGGCCGGTGGCCCCGAGGGCGTAGACGTGGTCGCCGGCCACGGCGGGGGTGCTGCGCGGGCCGTTGCCGCCCTGGGGCTCGAAGTACTTGCCCCCCGTGTCCAGGCGCCACAACTCGCTGCCGTCGTCGGCGTCCAGGCAGAACAGGTACTCGCGCCGGCCTTCGGTCCACAGGGTGTAGGCGCGGCCGCCGGCCACGGCGATGCCGGAGAACCCGTCGCCGGCCGGCCGCCGCCAGAGGATTTCGGGCCCCCCGGACGGCCACACGGCGACGCTGTCCTCGACGGACCCGCTGCGATTGGGGCCGAGGAACTGGGGCCAGTCCGCGGCCGGGGCCGGACCCTCGGCGTGGGAGGGAGTGGCCGTTGCGAGCCCCGCCGGGGCGGCGGCCGGGGCGGGGTCTTCGGCCGGGGCGGGGGCCGCGGCGGCGAGGCCGATCAGGGCGGCCGCCCGGTGGATGTGTCCGCGCAGGGCGGCAGGTCGGTTCACGGTGAGCGACTCCTTCATCACGTGTAGCGGGCGTTGCGGAACTCGGGTGCGTAGAACAGGGGCAGGAGCTGGTCGACGCGCAACAGCCCCTCCGGCGTGAGCCGCACCTCCCCGGGGCCGGCGGTGAGCATGCCCTCGGCCTGCAGGGTCTCCCAGGCGGGGGCGAACTCGGCGAGCACGTCGACGCCGAACTTCTCCCGGAACGTGGCCGGACGGATGCGGCCGAGCTTGAGCTGCAGGATCATCTCCCGCACCAGCCGCTGGCCGGCGGTGGTGGGCAGGGCGCGGCCCATGGGCAGCCGGTCCTCGTCGAGGGCGCCCAGGTACTCCTCCCACGAGTCCGCGTTCTGGAAGTGGACGCCGGCCACGTGGGAGATCGAGGAGACGCCGGCGCCGATCATGTCGCTGCCCCGCCACAGGGCGTCGCGGTAGACGAAATCCGAGGGCCTTCCCTTGCGTACCAGGGTGTAGGCGCTGGTCTGCTCGTACCCGGCCGCGGCCAGGGTTTCGATGGCGTGGGCGTGCCACTCCCGCTTGGTGCGCCAGTCGGCCAGGATCAGCTCCCGCCGCCGCCCCTCGGAGATCGCCTTCGAGTAGACGGTGTTGTACGGCAGCTCCATCTGGTAGATGGTGACGCTGTCGGCGTCGAGGTCGACGGTGCGCTCCACGGTGTCGCGCCAGCTCTCCCAGTCGTCGGAGACGAGGCCGGCCATGAGGTCGACGTTGACCTGGCGGAAGCCGGCGGCGCGGATCCACGGCATCGACCGGTAGACCTCGCGGCTCACGTGGGCGCGGCCGTTCTCGCGCAGGACGTCGTCGTTCAGATGCTCCACCCCGAGGCTCAGGCGCGTGACCCCGATCTCGGCGATGGCCGCCACCTTGGCCTCGGTCAGGGTGCCCGGCTCGCACTCGAAGGCGATCTCGTCGGCCTCGTCCCAGGCCATGGCGGCCCGGGCGCGGGCGGCCAGGGAGCGCAGGTCCCGGGCGCTGATGTAGGAGGGGGTGCCGCCGCCGAAGTAGACGAACCTCAGGGATCGGCCGGCGATCCGGGGGAGGCCGGCGTAGATCTCGATCTCGCGGCCCAGGGCGTCGAGGTAGCGGCGGATCTCGCCGGCGTTGCGGTCCACGTAGACGCGGAAGTAGCAGAACTTGCAGCGCTTGCGGCAGAAGGGGATGTGCAGGTAGAGGCCGAGGTCGGGAGGACTGCTGTCGGCAGGGGAGTCGAGCATCGCCCGGGCGGCGGGGGCATGTTCGGCGCGCCAGAACGAGTAGGGCGGGTAGTTGGAGACGAAGACGCTGCCCACGCCGGTCTCGGTCAGCATCCGGTCCAGGCGCGTGGTGGCCGGCTCTGGGCGGATCGAGGCTGCGGGAGGTGGGGTAGCGGTCATTCGGTCTCCACGGAAGGAGCGGCGAAGCAGTAGAGGACGCCGTCGGCATCGCCGATCACCAGCCGGCCGGAGGCCGCGGCGGGCGAGGCGGCGAAGGCGGAGGCCCCTTCGAAGGTCCACATCTCGGCTCCGGTGGCAAGGTCCAGGCCGAAGAGGCGGCCCCCCATGGAGGCCGCGTAGACGCGGTCGCCGGCGATGGCGGGGGAGGCGTCGACGCGGGCCCCGGCGGCGAAGACCCACAAGGGCTCCCCGGTACCCGCGTCGAGGGCGTGGACCATGCTGTCGCGGCCCCCGGCGATCACACGTCCTCCGGCCACGGCGGCCGAGGAATAGAAGGGAAAGCTGCTCCCGGCGGGGCGGTAGCGCCAGACCACCCGGGCGTCCCCCAGGTCGACGGCGAGGACCTCGTCGCCGAAGGTGCCCAGGTAGGCGCGCCCCCCGGCCACGGCGGCGCTGGCGGCCGCGTAGGTGCCCAGATCGACGGAGGCCAGCTCCTGCCCGGTGTCGAGGTCCAGGCGCCGCAGGACTCCGTCGCAGCCGGCGATGACCGCGGTCTGCCCGGTCACGGCCGCGGCGCCGTGCACGTATCCGCCGGTGGCCGCGCTCCACAGCTTGAGGCCATCGGAGGTGGAGAGGCAGTAGAGGGAGTTGTCGTAGCTGCCGGCCAGCACCCGGCCCGCGGCCACGGTGGGGGAGGCGGTGACCGCGCCCCCGGCGGTGAACCGCCAGCGCCCGGCGCCCGAGGCCGCGTCCACGGCATGCAGGAGGCCGTCCTCGTCGCCCACGTAGACCACCCCGCCGGCGACCGCGGGGGAGGACTTGATCTCGGCCGCCGTGTCGTAGCTCCAGAGGATGTCGCCATTCGCCAGGCCCACGGCCAGCAGCCGCCCGTCGAGGGTGCCCACGTAGACCGTGTCGCCGGAGACGGCCGCCGTGGACTCGATGCCGGCGTAGCGGCCGGAGTCGGCGGTGGCCGAGGTGTCGAGGGACCAGGCCAGGCGCAGGGGCTCGCGCAGGGGCGCGCCGGCCTCGCCCGTCAGCTGGAGGTTGCCCCGGAAGGAGGGCCAGTCCGCGGCGTCGGCGCCGGGCGACGCGGTGATGGCCAGCGCCAGGAGGAGGGCCGGCAGCAGGGGGAGGTGACGTGGGTTCGGGATGCCTGCCATTCGGGGAGCATGGCCGCCGGCGGGACCGGGCGTCGGCACGTGCCCGGCCTTCAATACGCCTCCCGGTAGAGCCCCGCGCACTCCGCCGGCCCCAGGGTCCGCGGGTTGAACCGCGCCGTCTTCTGCCCCGCCGCTTCGGCGCCCAGCGCCTCCAGGCCGTCCTCCGGAATCCCCAGTTCCCGCAGCCGCCGCGGCAGCCGGGCCGTCTCCAGCAGCTCCTCCACGCGGGCGGCCAGGGCCCCGGCCGTGTCGGAGCCCGTCCCCGAAGCGTGCGGCAGCCCGGCGTACAGCCCCTCCGCGGCCCCGCCGTTGAAGCGGATCACGTGGGGCAGCATGAGGCCCACGGCCAGTCCGTGGGTGACGCCGTAGGCCCTTGTCAGCGGGTTGGCGCAGGCGTGGGCGGCGCCGAGCATGGAGTGCTCGATGGAGGCGCCGGCCCAGTGGGCGCCGAGGAGCATCTCGCCGGCGGCGGAACCGGCCGCGGGATCGGCGGACCAGCCCTCGAAGGCGCCGAAGAGGAGGCGGGCGGCCTGGCGGGCGTACAGGCGGGAGACGGGGTTGGCGTTGGTCGCCGTGAAGCTCTCCACGGCGTGGGCCACGGCGTCGATGGCGGCCGCCGCGGCGGTCCGGGGAGGCGCCGACAGGGGCAGCTCCGGGTCGAGGATCACGGTGCGGAAGCGGGCCCCGGGGTCGCCGCAGGCCATCTTGCGGCGGTCGGACTCGCGCGAGATCAGGGCGAAGCGCTGGGCCTCGCTGCCGCTCCCGGCCGTGGTCGGCACGCCGATGGAAGGCAGCATGGGCCCGCCGGCGCGGCCGTCGCCTTCGTAGTCCTCCATGCGGCCGCCGTTGCTCAGGAGGAAGTTGATCCCCTTGGAGCAGTCCATGGCGCTGCCTCCGCCGACGGCGATGACGGCCGCCACGGGTCCCTGGCGGCGGGCGGTCTCGGCGCCGGCTTCCACCTGCCCGGTGGTGGGGTTCTCGCCGGCGCCGTCGAAGCGGATCACCTCGAGACCGGCCGCGGCCAGGGAATCGGCGGCCCGGCCGGTGTGTCCGGCCGCCGCCACCCCGGGGTCCGAGACCAGCAGGACCGGTCCCGCCGTCAGCCGCGCGGCCTCGGCGCCCAGCTCGGCGAGGCGGCCGGCCCCGAAGAGGACCCGGGGCCCGCCGTGGAGTTCGAAGGGCCGCACGGAGGTCAGGCCCGCCGCCGGGCGCGCCCCAGGGCCCGCCGCCGGTAGAGGTGCTCGAAGAGGTTCCCCTCGTGGGGCTGTTCCCAGGAGATCGCCGTCGTCGGCACCGGCCCGAGGTTCAGCCGGTCGATGCCGGGGTGGTCCATGAGCCGGTCCTGCAGGGCGGCGTCCTCGGTCAGGGCGGTGGCCACGAGGGTGGGGCCGATCGCCCCGAGCATGGTCTCCGCGGAGGTCTCCACGACGGCGGCGAAGGGGAAGAGGTACTCGGTGTTGGCCAGGGGGTGGGAGGGCTCCTCGCAGAGCACCACCGTGGGCCGCAGGAAGGTGCAGCCGTCGACTTCGGCGAGGCGCTTGCCGCCGCGGACCTCGGCCGTCAGGTCACGGGCGCCGCCGCCGGCCAGGAGCCGGTCGATGAGGGCGGAGATCGCCCGGGCCGTCCGGGGTCTCGGGGAAGGCGGCCAGGGCGGCCTCGGGATCGTGCAGCGGCCGCGGCTCGACGCGCGCCAGGCGCTCGGCCAGGGCCTGGCCGAGGTCGAGGCCGCCGGCGGTGGTCCAGACGCCCGAGGCGTTGAGGCAGGAACGGCCGCCGTTGTCGGCCACGGAGGCGGCCATCAGGTCGAGATGACCCCGCCAGTCGGTGACGTCCGGCCCGAGGAGGATCTTGCTGCGGCCGGCACCGTGGATCTCGACGCGGGGATCGCCGCGCCAGGGGTCGACGGTGTCGTCGCCGCCGAAGAGCAGGGAGCGGCCGCACCTCACCAGGATCTCCACGGCGCCGTCGTGGTCCCCGGGGTAGAAGCCGAAGGCCTCGGGCGGACAGCCGGAGGCGGTGAAGGCGCGGGCCAGGCGCAGGGGCGTCCACGGCTCGCGGGCGCCGGGGCGCAGGGCCAAGGGGGTCTTCAGGGGGACGGCGGGCAGCCACAGGGTGTGGACCCCCGGCGAGTTGTTGGGCAGCACGGCGCCGAGGACGTCGGTCTGGCGCCGGTAGCTGATCGTGCGGCCCTTCTCCTCGCCCCAGCCGGCGTCGACGACGGCCAGGTCCAGGCCCCGGGTCAGGCCGTCGAGCACCTGTTCCATCGACTCCAGGACGCCGCAGATCTTGCCGGCGTTGCGGCGCCCGAGGCTCAGGGGCATGCCCGCCGTGGCCGCCAGGTGCGACAGGTAGTCCTCGAAGGACTGGTCCGTCCCGCCGTCCACCGGCAGCCGGTCCTGGCGGAAGCGCCGGGCCGCCTCCGCGCAGAGGGCCGCCAGCTCCCCGGCCGGCATCCGTTCCAGGGCCTCGCGGTGGGCCGCGGCCCCCGCCAGGTCGCGGGCGATGAGGCCGCCGTTGGCGAGGCTCACCTCGGCCACGGGATCGCCGGTCCGCACGTCGGTCAGGCGGCGCCGCCGGCGGCTGGCGTACTCCCGGCCGGCGCGCAGGACGGGGACGTGCACGAGGCCGCCGGCCAAGGGCTAGTAGACCCCCACGGTGACGCTCTCCTCCAGGGAGGCCAGCAGGCGCAGGTCCCGCACCCCGTCCCAGGGACAGCTCCCGGTCGGCGGGGCCCGCTCGGCCTCGTCCCGCTCGAGGAAGCGGGGCATGAAGAACTCGCGGGTCAGGGTGGTCAGCAGCACGCGCCCGGTCTCGCCGTAGTCGACGGGGCGCCCCGGGTCGGCGGGATCGACCAGCTCGATCACGGCCCGCGGCTGCGGCGCGTAGTAGGTGATGGCGTAGTCGTCGGCCGGGTCGAAGGGCTTGCACAGGGCCAGGCCCATCAGGGTGTTGCCGTAGGTCGGCACGAAGGCCGCCCCCGGCACCAGCTCCTCGCGGGCGAAGCGGTGGAACTGGGCGTCCATCTCGGTGCCGCCGCAGAACACGCCCCGGATGCCCGCCTTCACCAGGTCGATCTTCTCGCACAGGGCCTCCAGCAGGCGCGGCGTGGCGAAGAGGCAGCGGATGGTGTCGTGGGCCCGCAGGATCTTCAGGGCCTGGTCGACGACATGGGCCTTGTACGCGGCCAGCTCCTGGTGGGCCTGCCGGCGGATCAGGACGTTCACCCAGCGCGGGTCGAGGTCGACGAGGAAGCAGAGGCCGCCGCGCATCTGGGCCAGGTGCTCCACGGCCAGGCGCAGGCGCCGCGGCCCCGAGGGGCCCAGCATCAGCCAGTCCCCGCCCCGGGGGAATCCCTCCTCGGGCAGGCTCTCGGAGAAGGCGGCGTAGTCGACCTGGAAGTCGCGGATGTTGATGCGGCTCTTGGGCACGCCCGTGGAGCCGCCGGTCTCGAAGACGAAGACGGGCTCCTCGGCGAACGCCCGGGGGACCCAGCGGCGCACGGGGCCGCCGCGCAGCCACTCGTCCCGGAAGAGACCGAGGACCTCCAGGTCGCCGTAGCCGCCGATGCGGTCGCGGGGGTCGAAGCCCAGCTCCGCGGCGCGCTCGAGCCAGAAGGGGCAGCCCGTGGCCGGGTCGAAGTGCCAGGCCACGATCTCGCGCACGTGGGCGTCGAGGGCCTCGCGGGCGGCGCCCACGCGATCCGCCAGACCGCCGGACCAGGTCACGGCCGGGGCGAGCCCAGGGCGAAGAGGGTGTTGCGGGAGGCCACGTAGAGGATGCCGTCCTCGGCGGCCGGCGTGGTGTACACGGCGCTGCCCATGTTGATCTCGGCGAGCACCTCCAGCTCGGGACCGGCCCGGAAGATGGTCACGTCGCCGTCCTCGTCGCCGATATGGACCTTGCCGTCGGCCACGAAGGGGGAGCCCCAGATGGCGGCGAAGGTGTCGTAGGTCCACTTCTTCTCGCCGGTGCCGGCGTCGAGGCAGTAGACGAAGCCGCTGAGGTCGGCGATGTAGAGCAGGCCGTCGTGGACGGCGGCGGTGGACATGGTGCGGTTGTACTCCTCGCCGCCCAGGTGCCAGACCGCGTGGGAGCCGGTCACGTCGCCGGTGCCGGTGCCGTCGATGCACCACAGGTTGCCCCGGCCCTCGCCGTGCTCCGGGTCCTGGCCGACGCCGAGGTAGACGCGGTCGCCGATGATGACCGGCGTCGAGATCAGGTTGTTGCGCGTGCCCCGGCCTCCCAGCTCCCAGACCGAGTCCTCGGGGTTGCAGTCGAACTTCCAGATCAACTCGCCGGTCTCCGGCTCGAAGGAGTAGAGCCAGCCGTCGCCGCCGGGAAACAGGACCTGCGGCCGGCCCCCCATGACGCCGATGGCCGGGTTCGACCACTGGCCGTGGAGGATCCCCATGCCGGGGGAGGCGTCCTCCCAGACCAGCTCGCCGGTGGACTTGCGCAGGGCGATGAAGGAGGGGGCGAAGGGCGAGGGGATGTGCACGTGTCCCTCGTCGACGCCGTTGGAGGTGACCACGAAGAGCAGGTCGTCGAGGCCGACGGGGGAGCAGGTGGCCAGGTTGTGGGGGAAGACGTCGAGCTCCTCGATCATGTCGAAGGACCAGACGAGGTCGGCGTCGGCCAGGCCGGTGGAGGCCTCGCCGGTGAGGGGGCCGTCGTTCTCGCCGTCGGCGAAGCCCTCGGTGTCGACGCAGACCACCTGGGCCTGGTTGGAGATGTAGTAGAGGCGGTCGCCGTCGACGTAGGGGGTGGAGCAGATGCCCTGCTGGGGCCAGTCGTTGACGCGGCCGGCGGGCAGCTTGGTGTGGGTCGACTGCCACAGGAAGGCGCCCCCGGGCCGGGCGAAGGCCATGAGCACGCCGCGGTCGCCGGTGAGCCGGGGGTCGCGCAGGCCCTGGTTGTTGGTGCCCACGAAGAGCTTGTCGCCCGCCAGCAGGGGCCCGGCGTAGGTCTGGGAGCCGAGGGGGGCGGACCAGAGCACGCCCTCGCCGGTGGCCACGTCCCACTCGACCGGCAGGTCGACCGCCTCGGAGACCATGTTGCGGGCCCGGGTGTGCCCCCACATCGCCTCCTGGGCGCCGGCGGGAAGGGCGGCGGCGAGGGCCGCCGCCAGAAGCAGGAGGAATTCTGGTCTATTCATCGATCCTCAGCACCACGTCGTCGTAGTAGATCTCGGCGGCCGAGTGCCCGTAGAGCCCCGGGGCGCCCTGGCGGTTCGGCAGCGGGTCGGGGGCCTCGATCGTCCAGGCGGAGGGCTCCGGGTCCCCCCGGCGCCAGACCTTGCCCCGCACCACGGCCCCCTCCGGCTCCAGGTCGACCCGCATCTTCATGGTGTACCAGACGCCGCTCTCCCACTCGAAGGGGACGCTGGCGGCCATGCGCAGATCCGAGGCCCAGGAGCGGACCTGGAGCTGCTGGTGGTTGCCCATCAGGTCGAGGGTGTAGCGCTGGGCGATGAGGCCCATGTCCGGGAGGTTGCGCCGGTGCCGGTCGCCCATCATCGACGCCTGGATGGTGTAGCCGCTCAGGTCCGCCGGCCCGAGGTAGACGTTGGAGCGCTGCAGGCCGCGGCGGGCGAACGGCTTGTGGAGCAGGTCCTCGCCCTTCACCCGGCGCAGGAGGAACTTGCCGCCCGCCGAGCCGATCCAGTGCCCGGGGACCGGCCGGTCGTCCTCCTCGACGGCGCCGGCGGCCCCGAAGTCGAGGCTCCACGAGCCCCGCGTCAGCACGCGCACCCGGGCGCCGGCCGTGAAGCCGCCGGCGCGGAGGGTGACCGCGCCCCCGTGGTCGGGACCGGGATCCGCCGTGAACACGCCGTCCCGGAGGCGGCCGGCCAGACCCTCCGTCGACCAGTCTCCCGCCTCGACGGCGCCGGTGACCCGCCCCATGGCGTCGACGAGGCGCGCCTCGAAGCGCACGGAGCCGCCCGGCTCGACGGTGGTCTCGGCGGGAACCAGCTGCAGGCCCACGGCCTCGCCGGGGGGGCCTTCCGCCGCCGGTGGCGCCGGCCGCGCCTTCTCCTCCCCGGCCGCGGGTCCGCCGCCGAGGCAGTACAGGCCCTCGTCGGTGGTGAAGTAGACGCGGCCGCCGGCCACGGCGGGGGAGCCGAAGATCTCCGCCGGACCGCCGTCGGGCGCCAGGACCTGGTCGCTGTCGAGCAGCTCGCCGTCGGTCTGCCCCGGGCGAAGGATGTGGAAGCGCCCGTTGACGGTAGTTGCGTAGAGCTTGCCGTCGGCAACCACCGGGGAGCCCCGGCCCACGGTGCCGAGATTGCGGTGCCAGAGCCGCCGCCCGCTGCCGGCGTCGAGGGCGTGCAGGTTCCCGGAGTTGTCGATCGCGTAGAGGACGCCGCCGGACAGGGCCGGCGAGGCGTACCCGCACAGGGCGTCGTGGCGCCACAGCTCGTGGGTGGCGGTCACGTCCCCCCGGCCGCGCCCGTCGATGCAGACGACGCGCCCCATGGTGTTGCCGTCGACGTTCTCCTCGCCGTGGCTGGCGTAGACGCGGTCGCCGCCGACCACCACGGCGGCGTTGAGGCCGCGGCGGCTCAGCCGGAACCCCCAGAGCTTCTCGCCCGTGGCCAGGCGCATGGCGTAGACCGAGCCGTCGGCGTTGCCGGCGACGACCAGCCGCTCGCCGCCGATCTCGGCGACCACGGGGGTCGAGTAGGTCGTGTCGAGGGGCCGCCCGCCCGGGGCCGAGACCCACACGACCTCGCCCGTCTCCCCGTCGAAGGCGAAGTAGCGGTCGCGGGGCACGCCGTGGGCGCCCCAGCCGCTGCTGAGGAAGTTGACGATCACCAGGCCGCCGGCGACGACGGGGGTCTGCACGCGGCCGCCGTACCCCGAGATGCGGCCGAACTCCTCGGTGAGGGAGCGCTCCCACAGCAGCTCGCCGCCGCGGCTGTAGCAGCGCAGCAGCCCCTGGACCCCGTGGACGTAGATGCGCCCCGTCCGCGGATCGGCCGCCGGGCTGGCCCAGCCGACGCGGTTGAAGGGGATCGTCGTGTGGAAGACGTTGAAGCGGTCCTCCCAGAGCAGCTCGCCGGTGGCCGCGTCGAAGGCGGCGACCCGCTCCTGCTCGGTGACGTCGAGGCCGGCGCGGCCCGTGACGAAGACGCGGCCGTCGAGCACGACGGGGGTGGAGCGGCCGGTGAAGTCCGCCTTCCAGGCCTGGCCGGGGCCGCCCGGCGTCCAGGACTCGACGAGGCCGGTCTCCGGGGCGCTGCCGTTCTGGAAGGGTCCCCGCCAGGCGGGCCAGTCGCTCCACCCGGGGGCGGCCGGCAGGAGGGGGCCGAGGGCGGCGAGGAGCAGGATATGCAGGAGGGCGGGTCTCACGGGGCGGGAAGGTACTCGTGGCGGCGGGTGATGTCAGGTTGCGGGGGTGGCGGTTCGCGGTGTCTCATGCCGCCAAAGCGTCATCCTGATCGCTCGATGGCACCACACGTTCGTTCGCCGACTCGGCAGCGTAGAGCAGGGCCGCCTGCACCGCCCCTCTCCACCTACCAGACCCGGGAGCAGCGCCATCCCGCTGGGCGGCAAGTGCGCGGGATTGGTGGATCGCTGCAAAGATTCTGCGAACCCATGGCTGAACCAGGAGAGTGTAGGCACCCGCCAATTCTCGACTGGGCAGGGGAATCTCGTATGAAGCCATATCCGCCCAATTGGTGCGCGGCATTTTCGTCCCGTAGATGCAGAGTCCGAGCAATCGACGAATTCTGAGCTGGAGAAATAGCCCATGGGCTACACACCCTCGGGGGAGTTCTCAGTTTCCTCCGCGTCCTCAAAGGGATTGAGGACACGGACCCCCGTCGGCTCGAAGTGGCGCACGTTGCGTGTGACCACGCAAAGGCCGTGGACAAGGGCCGTGGCTGCGATGAGCAGGTCAACCCGGTCCGCGAAAGAGGCGGTCGTCTGTTCCATCCAGGCGGCGAGATGGCGCGCAAACTCAGGGTCATGCCGTCTCTGCTGCGACACACGACGCTGATGAAGACGTCGGCAGGCCGCTGAGTTTGAAGCCACTTGGTCGGAGCCGGATGGCGGTCGGGTCTGCGCAAGACAGACACCACATCGGTGTCGAGGAGGTACATCACGACTCCAGCGAACGCGGAGACAGCGGGATCCGCTCAAACTCGAAGTCATCGCCGCCGTCTGGGATGGCCAGCAGGTGTTCGATGAAGGACGGGACGTTCTCCGGCGGCTGTTTGCGCAGCCTCTCGTACTCCTTCACCGACAGCACAACGACGGCGGGTTTGCCGCGCCGGGTCACCTGTTGCGGTTCCCCCGCAAGGGCGGCGTCCACCACGGCGCTGAAGCGGTTCTTGGCGTCTTGGAGAGCCCATTGGGTCATTGATTCCACTCCTGGCTTGGATTGGCTGAATGTATTATCGATGCCAACTGCCCGGCATGGAGCACTGGTTGGCCTCCACAAAGAGTACACCCGGTGCTTGGCTACACATCCGTGCCGGGGGCCCTGGCCTGGATCAGATTCATGCGGCACTGTTCCCAACGAGCCAATCCCCGTCCCCAGTACCGCCCGAGCTGGAGAAGTCGCTCGGCTTCCAGCTGCGCGTAGGCCTCCTTGAAGGCGTCGGAGATGATCAGGCCGAGGACGACATGCTTGTACTCGGCTGCGTCCATGCTGCCCCGCAGGGCGTCGGCCATCCGCCACAGGTCGGACCTGTAGCCCGTGATGACGTCCGAATCGGGCCCCTTGCCGGCCCTTCGCCGTCCTGCCGTCGTCATCGGGTTGTTGGAGAATACATGGGTTCAGGATGCTATGGTGCTATCTTTATGCAGGAATATGCTGCTGGAGATATGCCGACACCAACAGGGAATTCCGTGCCGCGCCGCGGAAAACCGGGAGAGTGACCCATGCGAATCCTGATCCCCTCCATCCTGCTGGCCGCCGCCGCCGCCGCGGACAACTGGCCCCAGTGGCGCGGCCCCCACCAGAACGGGGTCAGCGCCGCCACCGGTCTGCCCTCGCAGTGGAGCGCCTCCGAGGGCGTCCTGTGGAAGGCCCCGCTGCCCTCCTGGAGCGGCGGCACCCCCATCGTCTGGGGCGACCGCGTCTTCGTCACCTCGCCTTCGGCGCCGGAGGCCGGGGCCGCCGAAGGCCAGGGGGAGGGCCGCCGGCGCAAGCGCGATCCGGGCGGCGACGACCTGCTGCTGCTGTGCCTGTCGCGCACCGACGGCAAGGAGCTGTGGCGCGCCGTCCTCGCCGAGGGCAACCGGACCTGGAACAAGCACAACAACACCTCGCCGTCGCCGGTCACCGACGGGAATCACGTCTGGGCGGTGACCGGCACCGGCGTGGTCGCCGCCTTCACCATGGAGGGCGAGCCGGTCTGGCGGCGGGACCTGCAGGCGGAGTTCGGGGCGTTCGGCCTCATGTGGGGCTACGCCTCGTCGCCGGCCCTGCACGGCGGCCGCCTGATCGTGGAGGTCCTGCACGGGATGCACACCGACGATCCGTCGTACCTCGCCGCCTTCGACGCCGCCTCCGGCGAGCTGGCCTGGCGGGTCGAGCGGCCCACGGACGCGCCTGACGAGTCGCCGGACGCGTACACGACCCCGGCCGTGCTGAGCACGGGGGCCGGCGAGCAGATCGTCGTCTCCGGGGGCGACTACCTCACCGGCCACGACCCGGCCTCGGGCCGGGAGCTGTGGCGCGTCGGCGGCCTCAACCCGGGCCGGGAGGGCAACTACCGCATCGTCGGGTCGCCGATCGCCGTGGGCGGCATGGTCTACGCCCAGAGCCGCCGCAAGCCGCTGCTCGCCTTCCGGATCGGCGAGGGGGGCCGCGTCGGCCAGGACGACCTGGCCTGGCGCTGGGAGGGGGCCGGAGCCCCCGACGTGCCCACCGCCGCCTGCGACGGCACCCATTTCTACATGGTCGACGACCGCGGCCTGGCGACCGCCCTCGACGCGCGCACCGGCCGGGTCGTGTGGGGGCCGGAGCGCACCGCCCAGGGCCGCGTCAGCGCTTCGCCGGTGGTGGCCGACGGCAAGCTCTACGTGCTCAACGAGGACGGCGTCACCACGGTGCTGGCCGCCGGCGCCGAGTACGGACACCTGGCCACCAACCCCCTCGACGGGTCCTTCACCCTGTCCTCGCCGGCGGTGGCGGGCTCGCAGCTGTTCATCCGCACCGCCGCGCACCTGTACTGTATCGACGGGTCCGGAGGGGGCTGAGGCGCCTCGGCACCTTGGTGAGACCGGCGCCGGCCCCTATATTCGAAGGCTCCGCGAGCCGCCGCGCTTCCAGGCGGCCGCCAGCCGCCGCCCTGCTTTTTCTGCCGTCCCGTCGGCTCCGCCGGGCGGCGGAAAGGACTCCATGAGACTCGCCGTCGACAACCTGGCCAGCAACGCCACCGAGGACGACCTGCGCACGCTCTTCGAGATCTTCGGCAAGGTCTCCGCCGTGGAGATCCAGAGGGACCGGGGCCGGGGCCTCGTGGACATGCCGAGCAAGTCGGCCGCCAAGGAGGCGATCACGAACCTCGACGGCCAGGAGCTTCTGGGGCATTCGCTCGGCATCAGCGAGTTTCAGCCGGGGAAGCGTCCCTTCCGTCCCAAGCGCCGTCGGCGGCGGCGCTAAGACCGCCTCGACCCTCCCGCGCGGGCCTTCTCCCGGTCCGGCGCCGGGGCCGCCTTCCGGTCCGATCTTCCACCTCGAGGAGAGGGAATGCCGTACTACGTATACGTATCGCTCAGCACCGAGGACCGCATCAACGTCTACGCCATGGACCCCGAGACCGGGGCCCTCGACTCGTACGCCATCGTCGCCGCCGGCGCCGGTCCCGGCCCCCTGTGCGTCGACCCGCAGCAGCGGTTCCTGTACGCCGGCCTGCGCGGCGGCCGCCAGGCGGCGGCCTTTCGCCTGGACAAGGGCAGCGGACGGCTCGCGCCCCTCGGCACGGCGCCGCTGGAGTCGGACCCGTGCTACCTCTCCACCGACGCCAGCGGCCGCTTCCTGTTCACCTCCTACTACCGCGCCGGCATGGCCGCGGTGCATCCGATCCGCCGCGACGGCTCCGTCGGCACGCCGGCGGTGATGAACATCAAGACCGCCGAGCGCGCCCACTCGATCCAGATCGACGCCGGCAACCGCTTCGCCTTCGTGCCCCACACGGCCGGGCCGAACCTGATCTACCAGTTGCGCTTCGACGACAAGACCGGCCGCCTCTCCTCGAACCCGGCGGGCCAGCGGCTCGAGCCGCCCCCGGGAGAGGGGCCGCGTCACTTCTGCTTCCACCCGGCCATGGACGTGGTCTACTTCGTCAACGAGCAGAGCTCCTCGGTCTCGGCGTATGAGCTCGATACCCGCGAGGGGACGCTGACGCGGTTCCAGAACGTGCCGACCCTGCCCACGGGCTTCGAGGGCGAGAACACCGGTGCGGAGATCCGCATCACTCCCACGGGGGAGTACCTCTACGCCTCCAACCGCGGGCACGATTCGATCGCCGCCTTCTCCGTCGACGGGTCGACGGGGGCGCTGGAGCCGATCAGCCACACGCCCACCGAGCCGACGCCGCGCTCCTTCACCCTCGATCCCGACGGCGCCTACCTGCTGGCTCTCGGCGAGGGCTCCGGCAAGCTGGCCACCTACCGCATCGACGACGAGACCGGACATCTCTCTCCGCTCGAGGTCCTCCAGGTGGGCAACAGTCCCATCGGGATCCTGGCCCTCGACCTCGGGACAGCCGAGCCTGCCTCGCGGCTGAGCTAGCGGCCCGGCCCCGCCGGGCATCTCCGTTTCACCCTGCAGGATCTTTCTCCGCGGGCCGGTCCCCTCGAGGACCGCCGTTTTGCCCTTGACCCGGTTCCGCACGGCCGGTATACGTATGTGCAGCTATCCGGGAGATGGGGTTGAGCTTCGTCCACCTGCACTGCCACTCGTCGTTTTCGTTCCACGCCGGCGTCCCCGGTATTCCCGAAATCGTGGGGAGAGCGAGGGAGCTGGGGATGCCGGCCGTGGGACTCACCGACACCGACCGCATGTCGGGGCTCGTCCTCCACTACGAGGAGTGCCGCCGTCAGGGCCTGCGGCCCGTCCTCGGGGTCGAGCTGACCGAGCCGCGGCGCGGAGAGGTCCTGGCCGCCCGCGCCCGGCGGGGCCTCCCGGCGGACGGGGACCTCCGCTCCGGTTCCGCCGCCGAGGGGATGTCGCCGCGGGCCGACGGCGCCGGCTCCCACGGGCGCGAGCGCCTCGTCGTGCTGGCCCGCAACGCCCGTGGCTACGCCGACCTGTGCGAGGTGGTCACCCGCCGCCACCTCGAGGCCGACCGCTTCCGCTTCGACGAGGTCTTCGCCCGCGAGTGGCCCGACTTCGTGCTCCTCACCCCCTCGCCCGGGCTCCTCGGCGCCCTGGCCGCCACCCCCAACCGGGACCGCCTCTACGGCGAGCTGATCGCCAACTCGGCCGCCACCCGCCGCCGCAGCCGCGAGCTCGAGGCCGTCGCCGGGGCCCTGCGCCTGCCCCTGGTCGCCCAGAACGACTGCTACTTCCTCGACCCGGGGCAGTGGCCCACGCACCAGCTGCTCACGGCGATCGGCCTCAACTCCACCCTGTCGCGCCTGCGGCCCGGGGAGTGCGCCTCGCCCCAGGCCTGCCTGCACAACGCCAGGTGGATGGCGTCGGCCTTTCCGTCGCACCCCCGGGCCCTGGACAACGCCGGGCGCCTCGCCGAGGAGTGCGGCTCCATCGAGCTGCCCCTGGGCGAGTGGATCCTGCCGCGCGTCGACGTGCCCCGGGGTGAGACGCCGGCCAGCCACCTGGCGCGGCTGGCCTGGGCGGGGCTCGAGCGCAACTACGGCGGCCTCCGCACCTGCGACCGGGCCCGCCGCATCCAGCGCATGGAGCTGGAGACGATCGAGAAGCTCGGCTACCCGTCGTACTTCCTGATCGTCAAGGAGATCCGCGACTGGGCCAACAAGCGCTTCGCCTCCGGCTACCGGCGGCCGGCGGACTGCACGATCCTGCGCGGCAGCGCCGCCAACAGCATCACGTTCTACAACATCGGCGTCTCCGACCTCGATCCGATCCGCCACGACCTCTACTTCCAGCGCTTCCTCAACGAGGACCGCGCCTCGCCGCCCGACGCCGATCTCGACTTCGGCTGGGACGAGCGCGACGAGGTGCAGAAGTTCATCAGCCGGCGCTGGGGCGAGGAGCACGTGGCGGTCACCTGCACCACCCTCCACTTCCGCGAGCGCGCCGCCTTCCGCGAGACGGCCAAGGTCCACGGCTACACCGACGACGAGGTCACCCGCATCATCCGCGGCCGCGGGTCCCGCTCGGCGCGCATCGACGACGCCGGGATCCGCCGCCTGTGGCGGCTCGCCGCCACCATCCGGGGCAAGCCGCGGTTCCTGGGCCAGCACCCGGGGGGCGTGCTGATCACCGACCAGCCCATGCGCCGCCACGTCGCCTGCGAGCGCTCCGGCGGCGACAAGGACCGCGTCATCACCCAGATCGACATGCACAACGGCATCGACGAGCTCGGGCTGATCAAGTTCGACATCCTCGGCAACGGCTCGCTCTCGGTCCTGCGCGACGCCCTGGGGCAGCTGGCCGAGCAGGGCGAGGAGGACCCGGGGGTCTTCGACGTGGACAAGTGCTGCGACGACCCCGCCGTGCGGGACGTCATCCGCAAGGGCCGGACGAGGGGGATCTTCTACATCGAGAGTCCGGCCCAGACGCGGCTGAACAAGAAGGCCCGGGCCGGGACCTTCGAGGAGATCGCCATCACCTCCAGCCTCGTGCGCCCCGCCGGCTCCCGGTACGCCGCCACCTACGTCGAGCGCGAGCGCAAGTCCAAGGCCGGCATCCGGGACTGGGAGTTCGTGCACCCCGCCCTCGAGCCGATCCTGGGCCGGACCCACGACGTCTGCGTCTTCCAGGAGGACGTGACCAAGATCTGCCACCAGGTGGCGGGCCTGAGCTTCGCCCAGGCCGACCGCATCCGCAAGATGATGAACTCCCTCCACGAGGGCGCCCCGGCCGAGGAGCAGTGGCGGCGCACGGAGCGCGACTTCCTCGCCGGCTGCATGGGCCACAGCGGGCTCGACGCCGACCAGGCGCGGGAGCTCTGGGAGCGCGTCAGCTCCTTCACCGGCTTCAGCTTCTGCAAGAGCCACTCGGCCACCTATGCCCAGCTCTCCTTCCAGTGCACCTGGCTCAAGGCCCACTACCCGGCCCAGTTCCTCGCCGCCGTGATCAGCAACGGCCACGGGTTCTACCGCCGCGACGTCTACCTCGACGAGGCCCGGCGCTGGGGCTGCCGCATCCTGCCCATGGACATCGGCGACTCGCGCCTGAAATACGTCGGCCGCGACGGCCGCATCCGCCCCGGGCTGATGCACGTGCGCGGCGTCCGCCGCGCCGCCCTCGAGGCGGTCGAGGCCGAGCGCCGCGATCACGGCGTCTTCCGCGACCTGGTCGACTTCGTCGAGCGCATGGCCGGCACCGGCGCGCCCGTCCGCCTCCACAAGGGCGAGATCGAGCGGCTGATCCTCGTGGGCGCCTTCGACCGTTTCGGGCTCACCCAGCCCGAGAGCCTGTGGCTCCTCGACGACGCCTTCCACGCCGTCCGGGGGGCGCGGGAGGAGAGCGGCGGCCTGTTCGCGGCCACGGGTGCCGTGGAGCCCCTGGCGCGGCGGGTCCCGGCGGGCGTCCTCGGCGACTACAACCTGGCCCAGCGGTGCCTGAACGAGCACGAGCTCCTCGGCTACATGCTCTCCGGCGACCTGCTCGAGATCCTCGACCTGCACCCGGCCTCGCGGGGCACCGTGCCCATGGGGGACCTGGAGCGCTGCGCGGGGCGGCGCGTCAAGGTCTTCGGCCGCCAGGTCACCGAGCGCATCCACGGCGTCGAGGGCACGAGCGAGCCGATGATGTTCCTCACCCTCGAGGACAGGAGCGGGACGGCCGACGTGATCCTGTGGCCGGACGTGTTCCAGCGCTGCGCCGACGCCGTCCTCGGCGGCGGGCCCTTCGAAGTCCGCGGCCGGGTCGAGGAGGACTGGGGCGCGATCTCCCTGGTGGCCGAGCGGGTGCGGGCGGTGGAGTGGTCGCCGGGGCTGGTGGATTTGGAGCTCGCTTCCCGGAAGCTGGCCGACAGCTTCGGCCAGGAGTACCGGTACGCCGACGTGGGCGTGGCGGCGTGAGCGCCCGCCGGGGGGGGCGCAGGCCGCGGCCGCGGCCGCAACCGCTGTGGCTGTCCGTCGAGGTGGGGCAGTTCGCCGCCCAGGCCCTCGAGCGCGCCCGCCCCGGCCTGCGGGGCCGGGCCTTCGTCGTTCTCCGGCAGAGCCGGGACAGCCACCGGGCGGCGGTGCAGGCGGTCTCCGCGCGGGCCCGTGATCTCGGAGTCGAGCCGGGTACGCTCCTCTTCGCCATGCGCCGCGCCCACCGGGGCCGGGTCGCCGTCATCGACCGGGACGAGTCCGCCGAGGTCACCGCCGCGGAGTCCGTGACGGCCGTTCTCGAACGGTGGACCCCGTCGTTCCGGGTGCGCCGCGGGTGGGCCCGGCTGTCGGCGATCCTCGACCTCGGCGGCACGCCCGCGGCCCGGGCCGGCGGCTGGCGCGCGGCGGGGGCCGAGCTCCAGAGTCAGCTCGCCGGCGCCAGCGGCCTGGGCGAGATCGCCGTCGGCGTCTCCACGGCCCGCCTGGTGGCGCGCGTCCTGGGGCGCGAGGCCCTGCCCGGCGGCGTCGTCCTGTGCGCACCGGGCGACGAGGACCGCGTCCTGGCGCGCACCGAGCTGGCCGCTCTGCCCGGCCTCGGCCCGGTCTGCCGCGAGCGGGCCGCCCGTTACGGCATCCACACGGTGGGCCAGGTGCTGCCCCTCGACCGGCGGGCCCTGCGGCGGCGCTTCGGCCGCCGGACGGGGGAGCGGCTCTACGGGGTGGTCCGCGGCCTGGAGGTCGAGGCGCGTCCGGGCGCGCCCGGGGCGGTCGAGGCCGAGACCGTGCTCCGCGAGGACGCCAACGACGACAGCCTGCTGCGCGCGGCCGTGGCCCTCACCGTCGACCGCGCCTGCCACGAGCTGCGGCTGCGCGGCCTGGCCGCAAAGGCCCTGACCCTGCGCATCGCCTACACCGACGACCGCCGGGCTCAGAAAACGACGCGGCTTCCCGCCGCCACCGACGAATTTCCGGTCCTGGGCGCCGCTGCCGAAGAGCTGTTCCGGCAGATCCACGTGCGCCGCGCCGCGGTCCGGACGATCGCGGCCGTGCCGTCGCGCACCAGTCCGGCCAGCGGCCAGCAGGACCTGTTCGACGGCGAGGCCGGCCGCCGGCGCCGGTGTCTGGGAGCGGCGATCACCGACATCCGGTCGCGCATGGGGTTCGGCGCCGTCGTCGGCGCCGACGCGCTGGAGGTGGCGGCCTCGGGCCAAGACTTTCCTTGACGGAAGCTGATTCAACTTGGTAATTTGAAAGGCTTCGGCGCCTATGGGCGTTGGCGCCCTGCGATCCGCCGCCGGGCGGTTTCCCCCCGCCTGCGGCCATCCCCTGGATATCGCGCCCCGGACCGACGTGGCACGACTCCCCCTCTCCAATTCCGGTACCCGCGTTCTTCGCTTCGCAGCGATCGTCGCCATGCTGTGCCTCCCGGGCGCATACGGCGGCTCCACGGCTCCGGCCGACACCGAGACACTGGCACCCGGCGTCTGGCACCACTCCATCGACCTGGTCGACGGCCCGTGGGCCATCCACGTCGTCGAGATCGACCTGCTGGAGGCGCGCAAGGCCGGCATCCGGCTGCGCACCGTGGGATCGCCGGCCGAGGGCCTCGGGCTGGTGAAGACGAGCGATCTCGCCGCCGACGCCCTGGCCGCCATCAACGGCGACTTCTTCCAGGCCGGCACCCCCGGCCGCGCCCTCGGGGTGCAGATCTCCGAAGGCGAGCTGATCGGCGAGCCCCGCTCGCGCTCCGCCTTCGCCCTGGCCGCCGACGGCCGCCCGCAGACGGCGGTCTTCGAGCTCGACGCCGGCCTCATCACCCGGTCGGGCCAGGTGCTGCCCCTCTCCCGTCTCAACCGGGCGCCGCGCTCCGACGCCGAGCTCACCCTCTACAACCGCCACGCCGCGAGCCGCGAGGACTCGGTGCGGGCGCCGGTGGGATTCTTCCTGCAGAGCCTCGACGGCACGACCTCCCTGGTCAACGACACGGCCGCGGTGCGGGTCGTGCAGATGCGCCGCCAGGCGTGGCCCCTGCTCCTGCAGCGGGGCCAGTGGCTGGTGGCCGGCGGCGCCGATTTCGCCCGCCAGGCGGCGATCAGCCCCGGGGATACGGTCCATCTCTACTGCGCCCTGCCCCCCTCCAAGGGGAGCCTCGACGTGGCCATCGGCGGTGGACCGCGCATCATCCGGGACGGCCGCGTCTCCATCGAGCACGAGCGCGAGCATCTGGGCGAGTCCTTTGCCAACGACCGGCATCCGCGCTCGGCCATCGGACTGTCCCGGGGCGGGCGCCACGTGTTCCTGGTCACCGTCGACGGCCGGCAGCCCGGCCACAGCGTCGGCATGACCTTGCCCGAACTGGCCGAGTTGATGTCCGCCGACCTGGCCGGCTTCACGAAGAGCCGCCGCAACGCCTGGCAGGCGATCAACCTCGACGGAGGCGGATCGACGACCATGGTGGTGCGCGAGCACGTCGTGAACCGGCCGTCCGATCAGACCGGCGAACGGCCGGTGGCCAACGCGCTGGTGGTCATGCCGCCGGCGGCCGCCGGCTGACGGCTCTTCCCAACCGCCTTTCACAAAGGTTCCACCAGGAAACAGGAGGGAGTGTGCCCCGGTTCCGCGCCCAGGATCTCGAGCGACTCGGCCGCGACCTGTTCGCCACGGTCGGTGTGCCCCCTTCGGAGGCCGACCTGGTCTCCGGCCACATGGTCGACTCCGGCCTGCTGGGCCACGACTCCCACTCGGTGCTGCGTTTCCCCCAGTACACGGAGATGGTCCGCAAGGGGCAGGTGAAGCCCGGGGCCGAGCTCGAGATCCTGCACGACCGGGGCGGCGTGGTGCAGGTCAGCGGCGGCTGGAACTTCGGCCCCGTCACCGCCACCCGCGCTGCCGAGCTGGCCATCGAGCGCGCCCGGTCCCACGCCATCGTGGCGGTGACCGTCAAGGACTGCAACCACGTGGCGCGGCTGGGGCGTTTCGTCGACCTCATCGCGCGCCAGGGGAACCTGATCGGCGTGCTGTGCGCCAACGGCCACGGCTCCGACCTGGCCGTGGCCCCGTACGGGGGCCGCGAGCGGCGCCTGCCGACGAACCCCCTGGCCGTGGGCATCCCGACGCGCAGGAGCTGGCCCATCGTCCTCGACATGACGACGAGCATGACCTCCGGCGGCGCCCTGCGCGACTACCGCAACCGCGGCAGCGCCGTCCCCGAGGGCTGCATCATCGACGGGCACGGCCGGTTGACGACGGACGTGGAGGACTACTACGGAGAGCCGCCGGGGGCCATGCTTCCCCTGGGCTTTCCCACGGTGGGCCACAAGGGGTTCGGCCTCGCCCTGGTCGTCGACATCCTGGCGGGGGCCCTGTCGGGCGGCGGCTGCAGCCAGGCGGACCCGCCGCAGACGGGGAACGCCCTGTTCTTCACGGTCTACGACATCGCCGCCTTCCGCGGCCTGGACGGGTTCCTCGACGAGGTCGACGACTTCATCGACTGGCTCAAGTCCTGCCCGCCCATGGAGGGCTTCGCAGAGGTCATGCTCCCGGGCGAGAACTCGCACCGCATCCACGAGGCCAGACGGAGGGAGGGGATGGAGGTGGACGACACCGCCTGGGGCCAGATCGCGGCCCTGGCCGGGGAGCTGGGGGTGAACCTCCCCGACCCCGTCGAGAGTTCCTGACCCGCGGTCCCGGCAAGAGGAGGAAGAGGATGGGCAAGCAGCTTCGGATCGCCGTCGTGGGGATGGGCGGCATCGGCAACAACCACGCCAGGTGCTACCAGGCCAGCCCCCACGCCGAGGTGGTGGCCGTGTGCGATGTCAGCCGGGAGCGGGCCGACGCTGCGGCCACGGCCCACGGGGCGCAGGCCTTCTACAGCGTCCGCCGAATGCTCAACAGCGGCGTCGCCATCGACGCCGCCAGCGTCGCCACGGCGGGCGTGGAGAACGGCGGCGACCACTACACCCCGACGATGCAGCTGTTGAAGGCGGGGATCCCGGTGCTGGGGGAGAAGCCGATCTCCAACGAGATCCCCAAGGCCCGCCGCCTGGTGCGGCTGGCCCGCGAGATGGGCCTGCCCTACGGCATCAACCTCAACCACCGGTTCACGCCGGCGGCGGTGAAGGCCCGGGACTGGCTCGAGCAGGGCCGGCTGGGGGAGCTGCACATGGTCAACATGACGATGTGGATCAACAACCCCAACGAGTCCTCGCCGTGGTTCCACATCCGCGCCCTGCACCCCCATTCCCTCGACGTGATGCGCTACTTCGCCGGCGACCTGGAGCGGGTGCAGGCGTTCTTCAAGAAAGGGAAAGGCCGCCGGATCTGGTCCAACGTGCAGGCCAACCTGCTCTTCGCCAACGGCGTCATCGGCCATCTCACGGGATCGTACGACGCCGGCGGCAGCTACGGTCTGGAGACCCTCGAGCTGGTCGGCTCCGAGGGCCGCGTGGTCATAAACGAGGCCTGCGAGCGGCTGACCTTCTACCCCCGGTTCTCGAAGGAGGTGGAGAGCTACGACCACCCCGGCGGGATGATGGGCTTCGGCGATACCTTCCCGTCGCGCATCGGCGCCTGGATCGACGATCTGCGCAAGGGCACGCCTCCGGACCAGGTCGACGCCAAGGCCGAGGACGCCCTCAAGGTGCAGCTCGCCATCGAGAGCATCATCCAGAGCTGGCAGAAGGGGCGCGTCGTCAAGGTGCCGCAGCGGTGAGCGGAGCCCCGCCAGCTCAGCCGGGGGCCAGCGGCCCCTTCGGCGTCTCGGCGTTGTAGAGACCGCCTCTGCGCTCGTAGTCGACACCGACGCACCCGTCCTCCACCACCAGCCGCGGCACGTTGCCGTTGTGGTTGTCCCGGTCGGGGCCGCGCATGACGGCCAGCTGGGCGTCGGTCATCCCCTCCACAAGATCACCCCAGCGCGCTGACGGGTGCACCATCTCTCCCCCGGAGCGGTTGAAGTTCCGGGAGGAGTACTTCACGAGGATCCCCCGGCGAGGGACCTCGCTCCGCCAGGCCAGGGTGCCGTGGGTCTGGGCGCCGTCCATGAACAGCAGCACGTCCCCTGCCCGGAAGGTCGGGTGGGCCACCAGTCCCATGTGGTCGTCGCAGGTGCGCACCCCGTCCGGCATGGGGTACTGCGCCTTGTGGCTGCCGGGCACGCAGGCGAAGCCGCCGTCCTCCTCGCCCAGGTCGCGCAGCTGCCAGGTGACGGTGACCGCCTCGCAGTAGCTGCGCCCGTTCCTGAAGACGTACGAGCGGCTGGGGTTCAGGGGCTCGTTGGCGTCGTGCAGGGCGTGGCCGGAGGTGCCCTTGACGGCGCAGAAGGCCGTGGGCTGGTCGCAGCGGAAGCCGCTGCCGCCCATCCAGGTGAGGCGGTGGACGACGGCGGGATGGGCGACCATGCGGCGGAAGGGGCCGCACCAGGGCTCCGGCAGCTGCAGCAGGCCGCCCAGGGTGGGACGGCCGGTGCCGGCCAGGGACCTGGAGCCGCGGGCCAGCTCCTGCCCGACGACGATGCGGTCCTCGAAGCGGTCGATCGCCTCGTTGGCCAGGGCCAGGTCGTCCGCGTCCATCACCTGGCGCAGGACGAGGTGGCCGCACAGGTCCCAGAAGAACAGCTCCTCGTGGTCGATGCCGCTGGCCGGATCGGGGGCGAGGAAGGACGGGTGCACCGGTTCCGGCGACTCCGAGACCGTGCTGCGGCCACCGTCGGCGGCCAGGACCGGCGGCGGCGTGTCGGCGCGGCGGCCGGGCCGGTAGAGCACGGCCCGCTGCTCCGGGGTCAGCTCGTCGTGCCACTCCGGGCGGCCCGGCTCCCCGGCCTGCGGTCCGGTGCCGGT
This sequence comes from Candidatus Latescibacterota bacterium, assembly GCA_964291625.2. Lineage (GTDB taxonomy): Bacteria > Latescibacterota > UBA2968 > UBA8231 > UBA8231 > UBA8231. The sequence continues at coordinate 212,034 of OZ220090.1, forward strand.
CTCGAGGCAGACGCCGCGGGCGGCAAAGCCGTAGTCGAGCAGGCGAAGGGGGCCGCGTCCCTTCCACGGGCGCAGGCCGTGCATGACCGTGTCGGCCAAGCAGCAGCAGATCTCCGGCCCGCAGCCGGACCCCGCGCACCAGGCCCAGGTCGCGCTCGCCCTCCAGGAAGCCGGGGGGCGGAGGCACGTTGGTCTTGTGGCTGGCCTGCACGAAGACCAGGCCGCCGTCGCCCTCCTCGACGTCGGAGAGGGCCCAGACGGCGCGCACCAGTTGGCACTGGCGGCGGTGGTTCTGGTGGTAGTAGGCCCGCGCCGGATGGCGGGGCTCGTCGCCGCCGTCGAGGGTGCCGTCGAGGGCGGCGCCGCCCGCCGGGTCGTCGGAGATCAGCCGCGGCAGCTGCTCCAGGCGGAAGCCGGTGCCGCAGATCTCGTTCAGGTAATCCACCAGGACCGGGTGCACGAGCAGGTCGCGGAAGGGCTCGCGCTCCTTCCCCGGCCAGCCGAGCATCCCTTCCGGCCGGCCGGCGCGATCGAGAGCGGCGTTGAGGGCCAGGACCTCACCCGGCTGCAGGGCCTCCCGCACGACCAGGTAGCCGCCCACGTCGAAGCAGTAACTCTCCTCGCTGGTCATCGGGTCGCCGCCATCGCTCGGGTGATCACATCGATGGCCGTCCTCGCGTCGCCCACGCGGTTGTCGCCCCACTCGCGCTCCACGTGCAGGTCGCCGGCGTAGCCGCCTTCGGCCAGGATGCCCATGAAGGCGGTCCAGTCCACCCGGCCCTCGCCGACGACGGCCTCGGCGCCCCACTCTCCCGGCGTCGTGGTGCCGACGGCGTCCTTGATGTGGATCGAGCGGACCCTGGGCAGGAGCCTGCGCAGCGCCTCCAGGGGGTCGCCCTTGTCGTAGAGGATCATGTTGGCGGGGTCGAAGTTGACGCCCACGTTGGTCACGCCTCGAGCCTCCAGGTGGTCGAAGAAGGCCCACAGGTCGTCGGCCGTCTCCTGGCCCGTCTCGAAGAGCAGGTCGATGCCCTGGTCGGCGAAGATCCCGGCCACGACCTCGATGCGGTCGGCGAGCTTGCGGAACCCGGCGCTCTCCATGTCGTGGGGCAGGAAGCCGGCGTGGAACATCACCATGGGCAGGCCGAGTTGGCGGGCCCTGGCCGCGGCCCTGCGGGCCACCTGCTGGTTCGCCTCCCAGTGCTCGTCGGGGACGATGCCCCCCGTGCGCTGGATCGTCTCCAGCGTCGTGTAGTCCTCGCCCACGGTGCCGAACATGCCCGAGACCACGCGGGCGCCGATGCGGGCCAGGGCCTCGGGGACGCCGTCGACGAGGCCGGCGTCGTCGCGGTGGGGGACCAGGCCGAGCTGCAGCTTGTCCACGCCCAGCTCCTCCATGATGGCGGCCATGTGGCCGGCGTCGCGGGGGAGCATCGACCAGCTGCAGAGGCCGATCTGCTCCGGGGTCTGCGGTCTCATGGCTGCCTCGTCGGTTGTGGTTCCAGCTGTCCGGAGAGGATGTCGTCGACGATGCCGCAGAGGCTGTCGACGATCGCCGCGAGCATGCGCTCGCCCTTCTCGGCGCTGGCCGCCGTGGGGTCTCCGAAGTGGCCCCGGGGGCTGACCTCCTCGAGCATGTGGAAGCGCTGCACCCGGCTCTCGTGGGCCGAGGCGGCCCTGACGCCGCCGCGGGCCGGACGGGCGGGGCGCACCAGGTCCGGATGAAGGTGCAGCATCAGCGAGGTCTCGGTCTCGCCGGCGTGACCGGAGCCGTCGGGTCCGGCGGTGCGTACCTCGTCGAGCCCGGGCTGCGCCACCTCCCACCAGGAGGCGCCGTAGACGCGGGCCTCCAGGTGGCGCTCGCGCAGGTCCTGCAGGGCGACCCGCATGTCGGCCTGGTTGCCGCCGTGGCCGTTGAGGATCAGGACCTTGTCGAAGCCGGCCCTCACCAGGCCGTCCACCGTCTCCACGATCATGCTCACGTGGGTCCCGGAGGTGGCCGTCAGGCTGCCGCCGAAGTGGATGTGGTGGAAGGAGTAGCCCAGCCACTGGGTGGGCAGGACGACGATGCGGTCGCCGGCGCGCTCCTCCATGGCGGCGGTGATGCCTTCGCACTCCAGGGTGTCGGTGAGCAGGGGCAGGTGGTCGCCGTGCTGCTCGAAGGATGCGATGGGGTAGACGGCGACGAAGCGCTCGCGGTCGAGGTCGCCGATCTCGGGCCAGGTCATCTCGCCAAGCTTCATCTTCCTCGTCCTTCGGCTGAGTCGTGATGGAGGGGCGGCAAGGATATGGAATCAAGGATTGCGGAGCACGCCGCGGCCCGGCCGGGTTGACGGCACGTCGATGGCGGCTAGACTCGCTCGCTTCCTCACGACGAGCAGGGAGGCGGACGATGACGGACCACGCGCAGTTGGATCCCCGGCCGGGGCCGGATGGCGAGATCGCGGTGGAGGCCTGGGTGCGGACCTCGGCCGACCGGACCGAGGCGATGCAGCCCCTGGTCTCGCAGTGGAGGCCCGCGGAGACCCCCGTGTTCTCGGCGTACGACGCGACCCACACCGGCGGCCTCCTGTGCGCCGGCCACTACGGGGCCGTCTTCGACGGCCGCCACGTCTACTACTGTCCGATCCGCCCCTTCCGGCGCCGCGACAGCGTTCACGGCCACGTGCTCCGCTGCGACACCCACGCCGACTTCCACGATCCGGCGGCCTGGGAGGCCTTCGACGCGGGAAACACGGACGGCCTGACGACCGTGAGCTACTACGGGGCCTCCTTCGACGGGCGCCACGTGATCTTCACCCCGCGCGAGGATCTGCAGGGCTACCACAGCCGCGTCCTGCGCTTCGAGGTGGGCCGCCCCTTCGGCGAGCCCGCCTCGTGGAGCGCCCACGACGCCGGCCTGCCCGTCTCGGGGCAGGGGGCGGCCACCGACGGCCGCTACGTCTACTTCCCGCCGGGGTACGAGAGCGTCCCCGGCCGGCCCTTCGACGAGAGCGTGCTCAGCGGCCGGGTGCTGCGCATGGACACGCAGGGCGGCTTCCGCGATCCCGGGAGCTACCAGGTCTTCGACACCTCCCGCCTGTCGCCGGAGGCGGTCTGCTTCGACGGCGGCGCCTTCGACGGGCGCTACATCTACCTCGTTCCCCTCATCCACGGAGTCGTCGCCCGCCACGACACCCGGGGCCCCTTCGACGACCCCGCCTCCTGGGAGGTCCACGACGCCCGCCCCCACGGCCTGGGGATGAACGTGGGCGCCGTCTTCGACGGCCGCTGGCTCTACTTCTGCGCCTACGGCCACAGCCGCATGGTGCGCTACGACACGACCCGTCCCTTCGCCGACGCCGACGCCTGGGAGAGCCGGGATGCCGGCGGCACCGACGGCCTCGACACGGGCGGCTTCGACGGCGGCTTCTTCGACGGCCGCTACGTCTACTACTGCCCCTGGACGCGGCAGGCCGCCGCCGGCGAGATCCCCTTCCACTGCAACTTCCTGCGCTACGACACGACCCGTCCCTTCGCCGAGGCCGGCAGCTGGTCGGCGTACGACGCGTCGCGCACGGACGGCCTCCATACCCTCGGCTACAACGCCGGCGCCTTCGACGGCCGCTACTTCTACGGAGCCCCGCTCTTCGACGGGCGGGGGGAGGCCTACCACGGCCGGGTGCTGCGCTGCGACACCCTCGGCGGCGGCGGCGCCTTCAGCCTGCGCTACGGGGACTACGGGCACAACGGCGGACTGTGCGCCGCCGTCCCGGGGCCGAGCTTCCTGATCAACACCGAGAAAGGCGTGCGCAGTGTCGCCGCGTACCGCAGGCTGGAGCCGGGGGAGCACCACCTCGCCGGGGTCTACGACGGCCGCAGCCTGAGCCTGTATGTCGACGGCGAGCTGGCCGCCCGGCGCCCGGCCACGGGCCGGCTGGTCGAGTGCGACGCCGAGGTGACCGTGGGGGAGCTGAGCGGCGGCTCGGCCCGTTTCGAGGGCACGGTGGAACGGGCGCGCATCACCCCGGCGGCGGTGGCCCCGTGAGGATCACCTCCCTGGAGCCGATCCCGGTCCTGGTGCCCCTGAAGAAGGGGATGACGACGAAGACCGCCCACGGCGAGCACATCGACTCGCCGTACGTGCTGGTGAAGGTCCACACCGACGAGGGCCTCGTCGGGCTGGGGGAGGCGACTCTGTCGCCGCGGTGGAGCGGCGAGACCAGCCCCGGGTGCGCCGCCGCCGTCTCGCAGGTCCTCGAACCGGCCGTGAAGGGCGCCGACCCCCGGGACGTGCGCGCCGTCGCGCGGCGGATGGAGCAGGCCCTCAGCCTCAACCCCTTCACCCGGGCGGCGGTGGAGATGGCCTGCTGGGACATCGCCGGCAAGGCCGCGGGTCTCCCGGTCTACCGCCTGCTGGGCGGCAAGGTGCGGGACTCGGCGCCGATGAAGATGGTGGTGGGCGCCTTCGAGCCGCCGAGGGCCGCCGCCCTGGCGCAGCGCTTTCTCGACCGGGGGGTGCGTCACCTCAAGGTGAAGGTCGGCCTCGACGCGGCGCAGGACATCGAGCGCGTGCGCGTCGTGCGCGAGCTGGCCGGGGCGGACGTCTCCATCGGCGTCGACGCCAACTGCGGCTGGGACCTGGGCACGGCGCGCCGGACCCTGGCGGCCCTGGAGGCCTTCGACGTCACCTTCGCCGAGCAGCCCGTGGGCACCGACGACCCGCGGGCCCTGGCCGCGGTGCGCCGCTCGACGTCGATCCCGGTGATGGCCGACGAGAGCGTCTTCACCCCGCGGGATGCGCTCGACCTGGTGCACGCCGACGCCGCCGACATCCTCGCCGTCTATCCCGGCAAGAACGCGGGCCTCCTCGGCTCCCTGGCCGTGGCCGGGATCGCCGCCGCCGCCGGGCTGGTCTGCAGCATGGGCAGCAACCTCGAGCTGGGGGTGGCCACGGCGGCCATGCTGCACCTGGCCGTGGCCGGTCCCGCCATCGACAGCGAGCGCTACCCGGGGGACCTGCTCGGCCCCCTGTACCACGACGCCGACATGATCACCGAGCCCCTGGAGCTGGGGCCCGTGGTGGCCGCGGTGCCGGAGGGCCCCGGCCTCGGGGTGGAGCTCGACGAGGAGCAGGTCGCCCGCTACCGCGACCCCGCCGCAACGTGAGCCGCCTCTACCACACGGAGGAGGGCCGCGTGATCCCCTCCCTCTGCGAGGAGCTGACGCGGTTCCGGTGGGCCCGAAAGGCCCTCGACCTGCCGGCGACCTCCGCGCCGGCCGAGGTCTTCGTGCTGGCGCGGGCCTATCCCGGCCACACCGGGCCCCTGCGGCTGGCCGTGAACGGCGGGGAAGCGCTGGCCGTGCAGCCGTCGGGGCCGGGCGTCTACCAGTGGTACCGGGTGCAGGTGGAGGCGGGGGCCCTGCGCGAGGGACCCAACCACTTCGAGCTGTGGACCGATACCAGGGCCATGGACGGCTGGTCCCTGGCCCTGGAGGCCGGTCACCCTTCACCGGGATCGGAGCTCAGCGACGACGGCGGCATCACCTGGCGCCGGGAGCGCATGGGCTACCTGAACGCGGTGCTTGCCGAGTACGTCGTCCGCGTGCGCCTGGAAGAGGGCGAGGATCCGCCGCCGCCGGCGATGGTCTGGGAGGATCCCGGGTCGCAGCGGGTGCAGTCGCTTCGCGAGCGCCTGCCCGCGGGGGCGCGGGAGGGGGGCGATACCCTGGCCCGGGCGCGGGTCCTGTCCTCGTGGCTGGCGGCTGGTTGGGAGCACACCAGTTCCGCCAGGGGTCACCTCTACGGCCCCTGGGACGCCGAGACCGCCCTCTCCTGGGGGCCGGCGCGACAGGGGCACAACGGCCAGCGGCCGATCCTGATGTGCGTGCACTATGCCGCCAGCCTGGCCAGCGCCTGCCAGAGCGTGGGCATCCCGTCCCGCTGCGCCGCCCTGACCGAGGCGGTGAACGGATCCAACGGCCACTTCGTCGCCGAGGTCTGGGCCCCCGAGTGGGAGAAGTGGGTCGTCGTCGATCCCAACCTCGACGCCCTCTTCGTCGAGGACGGAGCCCCCATGTCGATGGCCGAGATCCAGTCCGCGGGCCCGGCCATCGGAACCCGCATCGAATTCGGCGCCGGCACCTCCTTCCAGCGCGCCTTCCCGCACATGATCGAGTTCCTGGAGCAGAACCTCTCGAGGGGGTTGTGCTTCCGCCACCGCAGTCTCTGGCACCGCGCCGACCTGCTCTCCCGCCCCAGGTTCTCACCCCCCGGACACGGGTCGCTGAGCTACTGCGAGACCGGCCTGGTATGGGAACGGCGGGACCTGGAGAGGGGCTTCGGCATGTTCCCGAGCTTCGCAGACTCCGGCTGGTTCGACGCTCCTCCAGCCGGGTTCCCGGACTGATGGAGCGGGGCCGGACCCGCGTTTACAGGGAGAAGGCCCTTTGCTATACTCCGAAACATGCCGAGCATGACCTCTTCGCGCCCCCGGGGCGGCGGCGCCCGCCAGTACGGATCCTCCATCATCGTCGCCGTCGGTCTCGCCCTGCTCATCCGCAGCTCGGTGGTGCAGGCCTTCTACATCCCCTCCGCCTCCATGGAGGACACCCTCCTCAAGGGCGACTACCTGCTGGCCAACAAGTTCATCTACGGCGCCCCCCTCGAGCTGCCGGGCATGGACGGACCCCTCTTCCGGCTCCCCGCCCTGCGCGATCCGCAGCCGGGGGACATCGTCATCTTCCGCTCCCTCACCGAGCCGGGGCGCGATCTCATCAAGCGCTGCGTCGCCGTGGGGGGGCAGGTGGTGGAGATCCGTGACAAGGCGCTCATCGTCGACGGGAAGCCCTCCCGGATGCCGACTCTGGGGAAGTACACGGAGACGGCCTTCATACCGGGGTCGATGAGCTCGCGAGACAACCTGGGACCCCTGCGCGTCCCCGGCGGCCATTTCTTCATGATGGGAGACAACCGCGACAACAGCAAGGACAGCCGCATCTTCGGGCCCGTCCCCAAGGAGCGCATCAAGGGGAAGGCGATGATCATCTACTGGTCCTCGACCCTGGTCCACGGCCCCCTGATTCACGGCCTGCCGCAGATGGTGCTCGACGCGGGGAACTTCCTCCTGAACCTCCCGACCCTGCCCTTCCGGTCCCGCTACACCCGACTGGGCACGGTCATCCACTAGGAGCCCCTTCCCATCGCCGAGGACGGAGAACGCCCCGGCCGCCGCCCCCGCGGCGACGAGGTCGACCCCTTCGAAGACGAGCGCTTCCGAGGCGGCGAGCCGGAGGAGGAGCACGACGACGAGCCGCTGCGGCTCGTCGACCAGGTTCTGCTGAGCCTGTCCGAGCGCGACCCGGCGCGGCCGCTGCTCTACCACCTGCGGCGGCAGCTGATGGAGCGCGAGATCACCTTCCAGGAGGCGCGGCGGACCCTCGTCGAGCTGGAGACGGCGCTGGAGAAGGTCACGGCCCCCGCCAACCGCGTGGGCATCTTCCTCGGGTCGCCGAAGGAAGGGGTGGCCACCGTCTTCGTCAGCGGTTCCGAGTACTACGCCAACATCGACCCGCGCGTGAATCCCGCCGATCTCACCGTGGGCGCCCGGGTGCTGATCAACGAGGCCTACGCCATCGTCGGGCTCCTGGGTTCCGCCCCGGCGGGCCCCGTGGCCCGCATATCCGACCTGCTGGAGGACGGCCGGCTGCGCCTCGGCAACGAGCACGGCACCACCGACCTGGTCATCGAGCGCTCCGAGGCTCTCGCCGGCGTCGACCTGAAGGTGGGCGACGAGGTGCGCACCGACCCGTCGATGAAGGTCGCCCTGGAACGGCTGGCCTCGAAGGAGAGCCGCGAGTACTTCCTCGAGGACATCCCGCACGTGCCGTGGAGCCGCATCGGCGGCCAGGAGGAGGCGATCCGGGCGATCCGGGACACGATCGAGCTGCCCGCCCTGCACCCGGAGCTGTTCGAGAGGTTCGAGTACTCCACGCCCAAGGGATTCCTGCTCTACGGCCCCCCGGGGTGCGGCAAGACCCTGATCGGCAAGGCCACCGCCTACAGCCTCGTGCAGCACCTGCGCGAGGAGGAGGGCCTGCAGGTGGAGGAGTACTTCATGCACATCAAGGGGCCGGAGATCCTCAACATGTGGCTCGGGGAGACCGAGCGCATGGTGCGCGAGGTCTTCGCCCAGGCCCGGCAGAAGCGCAAGGAGGGCTTCCTGCCCTTCATCTTCATCGACGAGGCCGAGTCGATCCTGGGAACGCGCCGGTCGATGCGCAGCCACCACATCGCCAACACCGTGGTCCCCATGTTCTGCACCGAGATGGACGGCATCGAGTCGCTGCAGGAGGTGGTCATCATCCTCGCCTCCAACCGCCACGACCTGATCGACCCGGCGATCCTGCGCCCGGGGCGGATCGACCGCAAGATCAAGGTCGACCGGCCCGGCCGCGAGGCGGCGGAGGAGATCTTCGGCCTCTACCTCGGGCCGGGGCTGCCCCTCGACCCGGCCGCGGTGAGCGGGCACGGCAGCGCCGAGGCGGCGCGCCAGGGCCTGATCGCGGCGGCGGCGGCGGCCCTCTTCGCGCGCACCGAGGAGACCCGGGTCCTGGAGGTGGCGCTGCGCAGCGGCCGCACCGAGAGCCTCCACTTCGGAGACCTGGCCTCGGGGGCTCTCATCGACAACATCGTGCAGCGCGCCAAGGAGACGGCGATCAAGCGGGCCATCGCCGCCGAGGACGGGGAGGCCGCCGGCGTGAGCGAGCAGGACCTGCTCGGGGCGGTGCGCGCCGAGTTCCGCGAGAGCGAGGTCTTCCCGCCCACCGACAGCGTCGAGGACTGGCTCAAGCTCCTCGACTACGACCCCGACAACGTGGTGCGCGTCAACCCCCGCTCCGCCGCCGCCGACCGCCCCGCCCCCGCGGGCGCCTCCGGAAGCGTCATCTGAACGGATGTTCGGCCTGGAGACCGAGTACGGGATCCAGGTCGACGGCGTCGACGATCTCGACGTCGTCGTCGAGTCGATGGAGCTGATCCGCTGCTACCTGCGGGAGGACTTCGTCGCCCGCTGGGACTACGGCCTCGAGAACCCGCGCCGCGACATGCGCGGCTTCGAGGTCGACGGGCTGCTGAACGACCGCGACGAGACCGAGCACCTGCAGAAGGACCGGGCCCGCAAGATCCCCCTGAAGGACCTCAAGTCCGACCTCATCCTCGGCAACGGCGCCCGCCTCTACAACGACCACACCCACCCCGAGTACAGCACCGCCGAGTGCCTGACCCTGGCCGACCTGGTGGCCCAGGACCGCGCCGGCGAGGCCATCCTCCGGCACTGCGCCCGCCGGCGCAGCGCCCTCCGCGGCCGGGGGGTGGTGCGCCTCTACAAGAACAACACCGACTTCGACGGCCACAGCTACGGCTGCCACGAGAACTACCTGCTGCCCCGGGCGATCCCCTTCGACGACGTCATCGCCGCCCTGCTGCCCTTCCTGGTGACGCGCCAGATCTACGCCGGCGCCGGCAAGGTCGGGGTGGAGACCGGCTCGCGGACCGACCCCGGCCTCTACCAGCTGGCCCAGAGGTCCGACTTCTTCGAGGTCATCGCCAGCGTCGACACCATGACCCGCCGGCCCCTGGTCAACACCCGCGACGAGCCCCACGCCGACGCCGACCGCTACCGGCGCCTGCACATCATCATCGGCGACGCCAACCTCTGCGAGTGGGCCACGGCGCTGAAGGTGGGGGCCCTGCGCCTCGTTCTGGACCTGCTGATGGCCGGGAAGGCCCCGCGGCTGGTCCTCGCCGACCCGGTGGGTGCCGTGAAGGCGATCAGCCGCGACCCCCGCCGCCGCTGGGAGGTGGAGCTGGAGGACCGCCGCCCGACCACGGCGATCGAGATCCAGCGCGCCTACCTCGAGGGCGCCCGGGAGCTGGCCGCCGGCCGCGACGCCGAGACCGACTGGGTCCTGGGGGAGTGGGGGTTCGCCCTCGACGCCCTCGGGGGCGACCCGGCGCAACTGACCGGCCGCTGCGACTGGGTGACCAAGAAGTGGCTCCTCGACGCCTTCGCCGAGGCCGAGGGGCTCGACTGGGGCGACCCCGGCCACCGCGCCTGGCTGCAGAGCCAGGATCTGGAGTACCACAACGTCGATCCCGGGGAGGGGCTGTACCTGCTCCTGGAGCGCTCGGAAGGGGGCCCCGTCTTCCGCTTGAGCGACGCCGCCGCCATCGACCGCGCCCTCGTGGAGCCGCCGGAGCGCACGCGGGCGCGCTTCCGGGGCCGGGCGGTGGAGAAGTTCGGCGCCGCCGTGCGTTCGCTGAACTGGGACAGCATCGAATTCCAGGTCGACGGGAGGCTCGCCACGGTCGATCTGAAGTGTTGTGTCGACGCCGATTCGGCGGCTATCTTCAACGACAAGCTCGACCGGGCGGGGTCGGTGGCCGAGTTGCTGGAGGCCCTGTCCGAAGCGGTGCCGGAGCGGTGAGACGAGGGAGCTTCCGATGACCCGAGGATTCGAACTGGGCGAGCGAACCACCCGTCCGAGGCCGATGGACGGCGGCGACGAAGGCGGCGACGACCAGGGACCGCGGCGCCCCAAGGTGGAGCGCCCCGACACCGACGACCTGCTGCGCCGCATGCGCCGGGTCGATCCGAACCAGGCGCGCCGATACCGCCAGCGCACGGGCCAGTAGCGCCGGCCGACGGTGCATCCGCGGCGCCATGGAGAGCGCCGACTTCCTCAACATCCTCAAGGAGCGCGGGCAGTTGCCGCCCGCGCCCGACGTCCCGGCTCCCGCGGCCTCCGCAGCCTCTGCGGCCTCCGCAGGAGAGGTGGCGGAGGGCACGACGATCCTCGCGGTGCGCTGTGCCGAGGGGGTCCTGGTCGCCGGCGACCGCCGCGCCACGGCGGGCCACACCGTCATCCACGACCGCGCCGACAAGGTGCTCTCCGTGGACGACCGCTCGGTGCTCGCCCTCTCCGGATCCCCGGCGAGCGCCTACGAGATCGCCCGCATGCTGGAGATCTCCTTCCAGCACTACCGCCGCACCCAGCTGCAGGAGCTGAGCCTCGACGGACGGTTGCGCACCCTGTCGCGGCTGCTGCGCGAGAACCTGCCCCTGGCGCTGCAGGGGATCGGCGCCGTGGTCCCCATCTACGCCACCTGCGAGGACGCCGGCTCCGGCCCCGAGGGCAAGATCTTCTTCTACGACGTCCTCGGCGCCACCTTCGAGTCCGTCGACTTCTGCACCACCGGCTCCGGATCGCCGATCATCCGCGGCGCCCTCTACTACCTCAACCGCTGGGAGCGGCCCTTCGCCGAGCGCAGCGGCGGCGAGGCCCTGGAGCTGGTGGTGAAGATGCTGGAGACGGCGGCCGAGTACGACACCGCCACGGGCGGCTTCAAGGCGACGGCCGCCATCTATCCCCAGGTGATGCGGGTCACCGGCGAGGGCATCTTCACGGTCCCCGAAGGGGAGCTGGCACAGGTCTACGCCGGGTTGAGCGGCTGATGCTGGACGAGCCCTACCGCTGGGTCGAGGCGATCCGCAACCGGCGCGAGTACACCGAGGACCAGCTCGCGGGGGCCAGCCCCGTGGTCGCCCTGGCCTACGACGACGGCCTGCTGCTGCTCACCTCGACGCCGGGGCCGCGCAAGCTCTTCGAGGTCTACAACCAGGTGGGCTTCGCCGGCATCGGCCATCCCGCCGACATCGAGAAGCTGCGCAAGGCGGTCATCGACATCGCCCACGTGGAGGTCTTCAACCTGTCGGCCAGCGACGTCTCCCTGCAGCGGCTGGTCAACCTCGGCGTGGGGCCCCTGATGAAGTCCGCCTTCGACGAGATCTTCCGCTCGCCCTACATCGCCCGCGTCCTGGTGGCCGAGCTCGACCCGCCGGCGGCGGCGGAGACGTTCTACACCATCGATCCCGACGGCTCCTTCAACAGCGCCGCCGAGGCCGCCGCCATCGCCGGCTCCTCCGAGGCGGCCGAGGCGATCCTGGCGAGGCTGCGCGGCGGCGAGGGCGGCGAGCCCCTCGACCGGGCCCTGGCCCGGGCCCTTCGCGCCTGGGGCGCCGGGCGCGTCCTGGCCGGCCGCGATCCCGGGGAGCCGGGGGACGGGGAGGAGGGCGAGGCGGAGGTCGGCGAGGAGGAGGTGCGGGAGGCGGTGCGCGCCGCCCTCGACGGGGGCCGCTTCGAGGCCGCCGTCCTCGAGCGCAGCCGGCCCACGAAGACCAAGTTCCGACTGCTGAGCCCCGGGGAGCTGGCCTCCTCCCTGGCCGCCTTCGAGTAGGTCCCGTGCGCAACCGCCTCTACGGCCTGGAGATCGAGTACGGCTGCATGCCGCCCGACTCCGATCCCTTCCTCAGCCCCGACTACATATCGGTGAAGACCAAGGACTGCGTCTTCTACCGCGAGGGGCTGGGCATCGTCGACATCCACTACCGCGGGCGCGACGAGCCGCCGGGCAACGGCGGCTTCCTGTTCAACGGCGGCCGCATCTACATCGACATGGGGCACGTGGAGTACGCCACGCCCGAGTGCCGCGGCCTCTTCGACCTGGTCGCCTCGGACCGCGCCGGCGAGGTGATCCTGCAGCGCGCCCTCGACCAGCTCGGACTGGCCGACGAGGCGGGGTTCTTCAAGAACAACATCGACCACTACACGGGCGCCACCTTCGGCTGCCACGAGAACTACCTGGTGCGCCGCGACGTGCCGTTCTCGCAGGTCCTGCTGCCGGCGATCCTGCCGTTCTTCGTGAGCCGGCAGATCTACGCCGGCGCCGGCCGGGTCGGCTGCCACACCGACATCTTCGAGTACGGAACCGGCGAGGAGGGCGACGTCCCCTACCAGATCTCCCAGCGCGCCGACCACATCGTCACCGAGATCTACCAGTGGATCCAGTTCAGCCGCGCCATCATCAACACCCGCGACGAGCCGCTGGCCGACTGGGGGCTCTACCGCAGGCTGCACCTGCTTGTGGGCGACTCCAACATGTCCGAGTACGCCACGGCGCTGAAGGTGGGCACCACGGCCCTCATGCTGGAGCTCCTCGAGGAGCGCATCGTGCCCGAGGTGAAGATGCTCGACCCGGTGCAGGCGATCCGCGACATCTCGCGGGACCTGACCTTCAAGTGGGAGGTGCAGCTCGAGGACGGAAGCTACACCACCGCCCTGGAGGTGCAGCGCCAGTACCTGCGGCTGGCCGAGACCTACCTGCGCGGCAAGGACCCCGAGGGCGACTGGGTCCTCGACGAGTGGCGCCTCGTCCTCGACGCCCTGGCCTGCGACCCCATGGCCCTGATGGACCGCCTCGACTGGGTGACCAAGAAGTGGCTCCTGGAGACCTTCATGGCGGCGGAGGGCAAGGACTGGGACGACCCGTGGATCCAGTCGCTGGACCTGGAGTACCACAACCTGAATCCCTCCCGCGGCCTCTACCACGACCTGCGCCAGCGGGGACTGCTGCGCAAGGTGGTCGACGACGAGCGCGTGAACCAGGCCATCGTCCGGCCTCCCGAGGACACGCGGGCCCGTGCCCGGTCGAAGGTGATGCGCGCCCTCACCGGCCAGAAGGCGCGCTACGTCATCGACTGGGACTCGATCTACGTGGAGGACGAGAAGTATCTCAATCTCGACGATCCCTTCCTCTCGTACGAGGCGGAGACCGACGCCTTCATCAAGGAATGCGGCCGGGCGCCGGACGTGAGCGGCGCCGGGGCGTGAGCGTCCGCGGCCCGGCGGCGGTCTGGCCGGTCCTGCTCGGTCTGCTCGCCGCCCCCGCCGACGCCTGGCAGGCCGCCGACCCCTCCGCCCGCCCGGCGGGCCCGCCTTCGCCCGAGGCCGCCCGCGGCACCTACAACGCCCTGGTGATATTCGCCAAGTTCGCCGGCGAGGCCCCCGGGAGCGACCGCAAGCCCTCGTGGGCCGACGACCTCTTCGACGACAGCCGGCCGGGCAGCCTCACCCACTTCTACGACGAGATGTCCGGCGGCGAGTTGCGGGTATCCGGGCAGGTCCTGCCGCGGCGCTACGAGTCCCTCGAACCGGCCTCCGCCTACCTGGCCGACAGCTCCGGCACCCTCGGTGACTTCGGCCGCTTCAACCGGGAGGTCCTGCAGAAGGCCGACGCCGACGTCGACATGGGCGCCTTCGACAACGACGGCCCCGACGGCGTGCCCAACTCCGGCGACGACGACGGCTACGTGGACATCCTCTTCATCAACCTGCACACGGCGCCCGAGAACTTCTTCATCACCCGGGCCACGGGCATCGCCAGCCTGGGGCTGAACACCGAGTTCCTCTCCGACGACGAGGCCGCCGGCGGCGGGGTCATCCGGGTCCGCGACCGGTTCTCCGGGTTCGCCGGCACCACCCAGCGGGGCCACGTCTTCGGGGTGACGGCCGGGACCATGTGCCACGAGTTCGCCCACCTCCTCGGCCTGCCCGACCTCTTCGACCAGTCCTCGATCTCGGCCACCGGCGAGCTCGACCCGGCGGAGGAGTCGGCGGGCATCGGCAAGTGGGGCCTCATGGGGCTGGGGATCCTCGGCTGGGGAGAGGGGGACGGCCCCAACGCCTTCTCCGCCTGGTCCCTGGCGAAGCTGGGCTGGCTCGGGCCGGGCAACGAGCGCCTGGTGGAAGTGACCGAGTCGATGCGGGAGGTGGAGCTGGAGTCGATCGACCGCGGCGGCCGCGTGCTCAAGGTGAGCCTGACGCCGGACGAGTACTTCCTCATCGAGAACCGCCAGGCCCACGGATTCTACAACCGCAACATCCCGGGGGGAGGGCTCCTGGTCTGGCACGTGGACGAGCGCGCCGACAACGACGAGGAGCGGCACAAGCAGGTCGACCTGGTCTGCGCCGACGGGCTCTACGCCGACCGCGGCTACCCGGGCGGCGACCCCGACCCGGTCTCGGGGCGCGACAACCTCGACTTCCATTCCCGGGACCCAGCCTACGACGGCGAGCACAACGGCAACGAGGGCGACGCCACCGACCCCTTCGACGGGGTGAGGTTCCAGCGCCTCGCCTTCGACACCAACCCCGGCCTGCGCGGTCACGCCGGCTCCCGCCGCGGCGTTCCCCTCGGCTTCGTCCTCGACCGCATAACCCCCCTCGAGAACGGCCGCATGGGCCTGGACGTGCTGTTGCGCCAGCCGGCGGAGGGCCAGGTCACGGGATCGGAGAGATGGTCGGGGGAGGTGGCCGTGGAGGGCGACATCGTCGTCGAGGCGGGGGCCTCCCTGACCCTGGCTCCCGGCACGAGAGTGAGCTTCGCCGCCGCCGACAGCCGCGGCACCGGCTTCGACCCGGGCCGCTGCGAGCTCATCGTCTACGGGGAGCTCGTCGTCGAGGGCGACAGCGCCGCGCCGGTGCGTCTGACCCACGCGGAGGGCAGCGGCTGGCTGGGGGTGCTGGTCTTCGGCGGCGGCAGCCCGGGGCTGGAGCCCGCGCGGGACGCCGGAGGACTGATTCTGGAAGGGGCGCGCCTCGGCATCGCGCGGGACCGCCTGCCGCCGGGGACGACCCGGTGGGGAGGGAAGCGGTCCATCCCCTGGGACCTGCTGGTGCCCGCCGGCGCGGTCCTGGACATCGCCCCCGGATCGGAGACCCGGTTCGCGCCCGGGGACCTGGCCCTTCGCGGCACCCTGCCGGAGCACGTGGAGCTGACCGTCGAGGGCCGCCTGACGGTGGCCGCCACCGCCGCCGACCCGGCGGTCTTCACCGTCGATTCGATCCTGCCCGAGGAGCTGTGGGCCGGCCTGCGGCTGGCCGCCGGAGGCGCCGTCGACGCCACCGGCCTTCGCCTCGATCAGGCGATCATCGGGATCGGCGGGGAGATGACGGCGGAGGGGGGGTTCCACCTGGCCGACGCCAGTCTGGAGCGGCTGGCGCGGGGCGTCGATGTCGGCCTCTTCGGCATGGCGACCATCGACCGCGCCACCTTCCGCTCCATCGCCGACCGGGCCGTCTGGGTTCGGGGGGCGGGCCACCTGCGGATGCGCAGCAGCGTGGTGGAGGAGAACGGCCGCGAGGGCGTCGTCACCAGCGGCGCCGGCCTCGTGCTGATCGACACGAGAGTGAGCGGCAACGGAGTCCTCGACAGCGGCGATCCGCGCTCGGGGCTGCTGGCCGAGGGCGGCGTGGGCCGGCGTCTCGAGCTGTGGCGGAGCACGGTGGAGGGGAACGAGCTCCACGGACTGGAGCTGGACGGCTGGAGAGGGGTGATCGAGCTCCACGGCACCCACATCACCGCCAACCGCCGCGACGGCCTGCGCGTCGACGGCGCCGAGAGGATGGTCTTCGAGGAGGTGGAGGTCCACCGCAACCGCGGCACCGGCGCCCATCTGGCGTCGACCGCCTCCGAGGTGTGGACCACCGACTTCGACACCAACCTCGGCGGCGGCCTGCGCGTGGAGGGGGGCACGGTGGCGGTGGAGATGAGCCATTTCACCGCCAACGGGGCCGTCCTCACCGGGACCGCCGCCGCCGCGGTCCGCACCAGCGAGTTCGTCAACGCCGCGGTGGGCCTGCACTCCGTCGACTCGGCCCCCGCCATCGTCGGCAACCTCTTCACCGGCAACGTCACGGCCCTGCGCATCGACGGTCCGGCGGTGCCCGACCCGATCCGGGACAACCACTTCGAAGGCAACAGCCTGGCCTTGGAGAACCGCAGCGACGAGGAGGTCGACGCGCGCGGCAACTACTGGGGCACCAACGATCCGGAGAAGATCGCCGGGCAGCTTTCCGGGGCCGCGCTCTGGACCCCCTTCCTCTCCGGGGAGCCGCCGGAGACCTCGGTCGCCGAGGGGGCCGGGGAGACGCCCCTGGAGTTCGTCCTGCGCGACCCCTGGCCCAACCCCTTCAACGCGGCCACCGCCATCGCCTTCGACCTGCCCCGGGCGGCGCCGCTGCGGCTGGCGGTGCACGATGTCCTCGGCCGCCGGGTCCGCACCCTGAGGGACGAGGCCCGGGCCGGGCCGGGCCGGTTCCGGGTGGTCTGGGACGGCGCCGACGACCGGGGACGGCCGGCGGCCAGCGGCGTCTACCTCGTGCGCCTGACCGCCGGTGCGGACCGGACCTCGGGGCGGGTGGTGCTGGTGCGGTAGGGCAGGCTCAGGACAGCAGGCGCTCGCGCAGCAGCTCCTGGACCCGCTGCGGGTTCGCCCGGCCCCGGGTGGCGCGCATGACCTGGCCCACGAGGAAGCCGATCGGCTTCGGGTCGCCGGCCCGCACCTTGTCGGCGGCGTCGGGCTGCGCGGCGATCACGGCGTCGACCTGCGACTCCAGCTCGCCGGTGTCCGAGACCTGCTGCAGGCCCCGCTCCTCGACGATGCCCCCCGGGGAGCCGCCGCTGCCGGCCATGACGCCGAAGACCTCCTTGGCGGCGGGGCCGCTCACCGTGCCGGCCGCGGCCAGGGCGATCAGCTCGGCCAGTTGCGGCGGCTTCACCTTCAGCGCCTCGATGTCGCCGCCGCTCTCGTTGAGGAGGCGGAAGATCTCGCCCGTGACCCAGTTGGCCGCGGTTCTCGGCTCGGCGCCGGCGGCCACGACCTGCTCGAAGTAGTCGGCCACGGCGCCGTCCTCGGCCAGCTGCGCCGCTTCGCCCGGGGCCAGGCCGAGGGCGGTGAAGGCCGCCGCCCTGGCGTCGGGCAGCTCCGGCAGCCGCCCCCGGACCTCCTCGATCCAGGCCTCGGCCAGATCGACCTCGAGCAGGTCGGGCTCGGGGAAGTAGCGGTAGTCGTCGGCCTCCTCCTTGGAGCGCTGTTCCCGCGTCACCTCGGCCGACTCGTCCCAGCCCATGGTCACCTGGCGCACCCGCCCGCCCGCCTCCAGCACCTCCACCTGGCGCCCGACCTCGTAGTCGATGGCGTTCCGCACCGAGCGGAAGCTGTTCAGGTTCTTCACCTCCACCTTGGTGCCGAGGGCCTCCGAGCCGGCCGGGCGCACCGAGATGTTGGCCTCGCAGCGAAGGGCCCCCTTCTCCATGTCGCCGCTGGAGGCGCCGAGGTAGCGGACGATCTGGCGGATCTTCTGCACGTAGGCGCCGGCCTCGGCGGCGGAGCGGATCGAGGCGTCGGTGACGATCTCCATGAGGGGCACGCCGGCGCGGTTGAGGTCGACGTGGCTGGCGCCGCCCTCGTGGAGGAGCTTGCCCGTGTCCTCCTCGAGGTGGACGCGGACGATGCCGACCCGGCGGCTGCCGCCGTCGGCGGAGATCTCGACCTGGCCCTCCTCGCACAGGGGGCGCTCGTACTGGGAGATCTGGTAGCCCTTGGGCAGGTCGGGGTAGGTGTAGTTCTTGCGGGCGAAGACCGAGCGCGGGCGGATGCGGCAGTTCAGGGCCAGGCCGGTCATGACGGTGAGCTCCACGGCGCGGCCGTTGATCACGGGGAGGGCCCCCGGCTGGGCGGTGCAGACGGGGCAGACGTGGCGGTTGGGGGGCACCTGGAAGTGCTCGGCGGGGCAGGAGCAGAACATCTTCGACGCCGTGCCCAGCTCGACGTGGACCTCCATGCCGATGATCGTCTCCCAGCTCACGCTCCGTCTCCGCGATAGAGGACGTGGCGCCGCAGGAAGGCCTCGGTGGCGCGCAGGCAGTGGCGCCGGCTCTCCGGCCGGCGGAAGCCGTGGCCCTCGCCCTCGTAGACGTGGTACTCGTGGGGCACGCCCCGCCGCCGCAGGGAGTCGACGATGGCGTCGGACTGGCTGCGGGGCACGACCCGGTCCTCGTCGCCCTGGAAGAGGATCACGGGGTCGCGGATCGCCTCGGCGGCGAACAGGGGGGAGCGCTCGCGGTAGAGGCCGGCCGCCTCCGGCAGGGGGCCGACGAGGGAGTCGGTGTAGCGGGACTCGAACTTGTGGGTCTCGTCGGCGAGGGCCAGCAGGTCGGAGATGCCGTAGCGGCAGACGCCGGCGGCGAAGAGCCCGGGGTGCAGGGTGAGGGCGCGCAGCACCGTGTAGCCCCCGGCGCTGCCCCCGGAGACGGCGAGTCTCCTCGGGTCGGCCAGCCCTTCGTCGGCCAGGTGCCGGGCGCCGGCGGCAACGTCCTCCACGTCGAGGACGCCCCACCGCCCCCGGAGGGCGGTCATGTAGGCCCGGCCGTACCCGGTGCTGCCCCGGTAGTTGACCAGCAGGACCGCCCAGCCCCGGGTGGCGAAGTACTGGGCCTCGGGATCGTACCGGAGGTCGGCCTGGCTGGTGGGGCCGCCGTGGACGTCGACGATCAGCGGCGGCGGGCCGTTCGCCCCGAAGCGGCGGCTCGCCGGAGGGTAGTAGAGGCCGTGGACCACCGTGCCGTCGGGGGCCGTCCAGCGCGGCCGCAGGGGGGTGGAGAGGTCGGCCGCCTCCAGGCGCTCGGCCGATGACCGCGCCTGCACGGTGATCTCCCAACCGCCTCTCCGGCGGCGGGCGCTGCAGATGCGCTGCGGCTGCCGCGGAGAGGAGGCCGCCACGGCGATCCGGTCGCCCCGGGGGGCGGCGGCCAGGTGGGTGACGCTGGACCAGCCGGCCAGGGGCTCGAAGGGGCGCGGCCGGCCGTCGGGCAGGCCGCAGACGAACAGGCTCCGACGGCCGAGGTGGGAGCGCGTGAACCAGAGCTGGCGGCCGTCGCCCGAGAAGGCGAGGACCCGCACCCCCTGCACCCACGCCGGCAGGGCCACGTCGCCGTCCTCGTCGGGCGTCAGGCAGGTGGTCGAGCCGGAGTCCAGGTCGTGGAGCCAGAGCTGGCTGAAGCCGGCCTCGTCGCCGGCCCAGGCGAGCCAGCGGCCGTCGGGGGAGAACTCGGGCTGGCAGACCGCCCGGCCCTCGCCTCCGGCGACCAGCCGGCGCTCCGCCAGGACCGGCGCCGCTCCCGCGGGGAAGCGCAACCGGCCGACGACGAGGCGGCTCGAGTCCCAGGGCATGTCGGGCAGGTCGTGCTCGACCCAGGCCAGCTGCCGCCCCCGGGGGTGCCAGGCCGGCTGCATGTAGAAGTCGGCCCCGTCCACCAGGGACCGGGGCCAGTTGCGCCCCCCGGCGTCGACCACGGCCAGGCGGTCGGTGGTCCCGTCGGTGTGGACGTAGACGATCCAGCGGCCGTCGGGGGAGGGGGCGGGGGCCGCGGGGTGGCCGAAGGAGGGGGTCAGCCGCCGGACAGGGCCCCCGGCCAGGGGGACCGCGCTCAGGTGGTCGCCGTCCTCGACGAAGACCACCCGTCCGCGGGCGACGGCGAACTCGCCGCCGCCGTAGAACACCCGGGTCCGCACGGTGTGGCCGCGGGTCAGCTCGACGGGCGCGGCCTCCCCCTGGCGGCGGCACACGACCACGGACTCGTCCCCGCGCCGCTCGAGCCACGCCAGGGTGCGGCCGTCGCTGTCGAAGGCGGGCGAGCCCAGGCCCACGGCGCCGGCGGCGTCGTCCGCCGAGAGCGGGCTGTCCCACAGCCCGAAGGGGTGGAACTCCCGGCTCACACCTGCTCCATCAGCTCGATCTTCACGTGGTCGGGCCCGTCGATGAAGACGATGCGCTGCGTCGTCCCGGGCACCTCGACGGGGCCGAACCAGAGGTGGACGCCCTCCTTCTCGCAGTGGGCCAGGGTGGCGTCGAAGTCGTCGGTGGTGAAGGCGAAGTGGTCGACGCCCTGGTAGCGCCCCAGCTCCATCTTCGCGAACTCGCGGTCGGTGACCGTGATCTGGGTCTCGCCGACGTGGACCTCGACCCAGGTGGCGCCGGCGCGCTCGAAGGGCTCGCCCGCGGTGGCGCCGAAGACGCGCTTGTACCAGTCGACGGCCACGGCCACGTCCTCGGCCTCGTGATGGATGTGCTGGAAGGTGTAGTTGGGCACGGTCCGCTCCTTTTGCTGGAGGTGTGGATTCGAGAATCCGGCCGGTCCGCCGGTTCCGGGGCGACAACTAGAGTCATGGCCCGATCGACGGCAACCGCTATCTTTGCGGAGAGATGAGCCCCTCCGCCAGGTCCCGCCACCTGTCCCCCGACCCGGAATGGGAGAACTACTTCTCTCCCGAAGCGGAGCGCGCCGAGTCCCTCGAAGCGCTCCTGGGCCGGGTCCCCGCCTTCGCCGGGCTGGAGCCAGGGGAGCTGGCCACCCTCGTACGGCAGGTCCACGTGCGCACCTTCGCCCACGGCGAGGTGGTGCTGCGCCAGGGGGCCCCCCGGTCCGGCTTCTACGTGATCCGCAGCGGCTCCGTCCACCTCGTCGGCGAGGACCCGGGGGGCGTGGAGATCACCGACACCCTCGTTCCTCCCGCCATCATCGGCCGCTTCGCCCTCCTCGACGAGTCCCCGGCGCCCGCCACCTTCATCGCTGCCGAGAGGAGCGAGCTCGTCGGTTTCTTCCGCCCCGACCTGATGGACATCGCCGCCACCAACCCCGGCCTCGGATGCCGGATCCTGCTGCGGCTGGGGGAGGCGATGACGGCGGCCCTCAACAGGGACTACGCGAGCCTCGAGGCCCTGGGATGGCCCTTCGAGGACGGCGAGGGATCCCGCCCCTAGGATCTGCCCGCAGCGTCCAGGATCCCCTTCAGGTACTTCAGGCTGCCCGCCGCGATCGTCCTCGGGTCGGGCGCGAAGTCGAAGACCTCCACCGACACGTAGCGCTGGTAGCCGGTCTCCTGGAGGGCGGCGAGGACGGAGGCGAAGTCGGTCTCGCCGAAGCCGGGGCCGCGCTTGTTGGCGTCGTTCACGTGCACGTGGTATAGATGCTCGCCCGAGTCGCGCACCTGCTGCGCCACGGGGACCGAGTCGGTGGAACCGGAGCAGACGTCCACCATGGTCCGGAAGTTGGGATGGCCGATCTCGGTCACCATGCGCCGCGCCTCCTCGGCGGTGGTGATGAAGTTGGTCAGCTCGGGGCTGAGGGGCTCGATGCACAGGTAGACGCCCTGCTCCTCGGCCAGGGGCAGACAGTCCTCGAAGACCGCTTTCGTGCGCTCCCAGGTCTCGTCGAAGTCCCATCCCTCCTGCACGTTGCGCTGCTTCGGCGAGCCGATGATCATCACCTCGCCCCCGATGTCGCCGCAGAACCGGATGAGGGACTTGAAGTAGTCGCGGGTGCGGTTGCGGATGGCGTCGTCGGCGTGGTTGGTGTACAGCCCCTCGGGGCGGATCAGCAGCCAGTGGAGGCCGACGATCTCGACACCGGCGCTCAGGGCGGCGGCGCGGATCTCGTGGCGGCGTCGCTCGGGGATGTCGTCCACCGAGTCGGCGAGGGTGAAGGGGGAGATCTCGACGCCGTCGTAGCCCACCTCGGCGGCGTAGTCGAAGACCTCTTCGAGGGCCCATCCCTCGAAGTACTCGTTGCAGGTGCCGAACTTCATTCGATCCTCTCCTCTGATGGTCGGGGCGCTCGGGGCGCGGAAGATAGGCGCCCCCGCCACCGGCGTCAGCGCCGGCCCAGGTCGTCGCCGAGGTCCGTGTAGTCGAAGCGGCCCTTCTCGGCGCAGACGGCGACCACCAGCAGCTCCAGGTCCTCCCGGGTGTGGTTGTAGAGGCCGTGGCGGCCCCCGAGCCGGCTGGGGATCGCGTCCCACCGCCCGACCTCCCGGGTCTCGTCGTCCACCGTCATGCGGCCGCCGCCCTCGACGAGGATGTAGACCTCCTCGACGCCCTCGTGGCGATGGTAGCCGATGGAGGTCTCCGGCGGCATCAGGCAGTGGGCCAGAAAGTGAAAGTTGCTGCGGAAGTCCTCCGGCCCCCAGAGGGTGCGGACGCCGACCTCGCCCCGGCCGCCGTGGCAGCGGACGTACTCCAGGCCCGCCCGGTCCAGCCGCCCCACGGGCAGACGGTCGGTCGACTCCAGCTCCGCACCCGCGCGGTCGTCGCCCAGGTCCGTCGACTTGGGCTCGCCCCCGGGCACGACGCAGTGGACGTTGAACCAGCGCGTCTCGCGGTCGGTGTGGTTGTAGATGGCGTGGTTCTCGCCCGAGCGCAGGGGTACGGCGGCGCCGCCCTCGACCGCGGCGGTGCGGCCGTTGTGGGTGAACTGCGAGGCGTTGTCGACGGTGATGAAGATCTCCTCGCTGTCGTCGTGGCGGTGCAGTCCGATGCCGCCGCCCGGCAGGAGGACCGCGCTGTGGACGAAGGTGAAGGGTGTCTCGAAGTCGTCCCGCTCCCACAGTCTGCCGAAGAGGATGGGGCCGGCGCCGCCGTGGACGTCGCTCAGCTCCTCCATGCTTTCCCGGTCGGCCCTCGCTACGCGCATGCCTCACCTCTCCCGGTGGAAGAGCTGCAGGTTCAGCTGGTTCGGCCCCTCGAAGAAGCCCAGGGTGATGCCGGTCCCGCCGCCGACGTCGAAGGGTTCCTTGGTGATGGCCACCCCCTTCTCCTTCAGCTGCCGAGCGCTCTCCTCGACGCTGTCGACCTCGAAGGAGATGTGGTGGAAGCCGGGGTCGAGCCCCATGGTCTTCCGCGGCATGAGCTCCAGGGTGATCCCGCCGGCATCGAGGAAGACGTAGTCCTCGTCGTCCTCGGTGGGGAAGCGTTCCACCACGGTGAGTCCGAGCTTCTCCGTGTAGAAGGCCACGGCGCCTTCGATGTCGTCGGTGACGACGGCGATCTTGTGGATCTTGCGTACCATCGGATTCCCTCCTGGTCTGAACTGCTCTGGAAAGTGCCCCTGCGGCATGGGCCTGTCAGTTGCCGGCCGCTTCCTCCTTCAACCCGTGCTTGTGGATCGCCTGCGCCACGGACTCGCACCAGGCCACGAGGGCGTCCATCTCGTCGACGGCCAGCGGGCGATCGACGCGGCACTTGAGGTCCCGCCCCGCGGGTACGAAGAGTCCCGTCGCTTCCGCCTTCTTCTGCAGAGAGTCGATCTCCTCTGCCGGCACCGCGGTCTTCTTGTCGATGCCTCCCCGGCCGCGCAGGGCCGTGTAGAAGGTCTGCTTGAAGACCGATCCCGGTGGGTAAACGTAGCCGACGACGACCCGGTTTTCGTCGATGTTGACTCCGAAGGAGAAGCCCCTGCTTCCCCAGTGGATGGACAGCGACTTGCCTCTCGCCCAGTCGAGGAGTCTCGAGAAGATCGCTCTCCCATGCTCATCGCAGGAATCCAGGAACCCGGTCTCCGAGATGACGGGTAGAGATCCGGACTCCAGGCTGGCCACCTTCGCTTCCTGCGTGCCCACAACGACCTCCTGAGACAACAGGCGCCCGCCCTCCTGGGCTTCGAAGAAGGTGAACTCGATGCAGATGACGCCGATCCCCTTCGATCCCAGGAACGATGCGGTCTGCCTGATCTCGGGCGAGATGCGCTGGCCGATGATGACGATGCGCTGGTCCTTGTTGAAGGCCACGGCCTCGCCTTCGTCGAGCTCGAAGCACTCCCGGTGACGCTCGACGAGGCCGAGGGACTCGTCGCGTTCGTACAGCCGGAGGATCCCCTCGAGCGCGTCGACGTCGAGCCGCTCGGCAAAGGCGGCGTACTCGAGGGCTTGGGCGACCACGTCCCGGGGTGTGCGGTCCCGTTTCAGCTCGACTACGACCACGCGTCCCGTGCGGTCCACCCCGAGGAGGTCGATGAATCCTCCGAGGTCGGTGGTCCACCTCGAAGGGCAGCCGCTGGTACTCGGTGAACTCCTGGTTCGACTCGGACCCTGATCCAATACGGAAGATTCTCATGGCATGCCGGTAGCGTCAGCGGCAGGGGAGGGGGGACCATTATCGTCTGCCGGTCTCCCAGGGAGCAACCCCGGAGGGGGCCGGCTGCCGGCGGGCGGTCTCCGCGGCCCCTGTGCGCGCCAGGCTACACACGGCTGTCACCGCCGGACATCACTGCAGGGCGTCGGCACAGAGGGACTGGCATGGGCATGGACCTTGCAGAAGGTCCGGCCATGGTCCCGCGCCTCCCCGCCGGGGCGCTGCTCTGCGGCTGCCTCCTGGCTCCCTGCCTGGCCTCGGAAGATCCCGAAACGGCGCTGCCGGAGGAGGGAGACCAGGCGGCGGCCCAGGCGCGGGCCGATGCCCTGCCGATCGCGGACGGGTCCCTGCGCCTGCGTCTGCAGGCGGACTCGGTCTCGCTCGGCGGCGCCCGGATGTACCAGCGCGCCACCTGCCGCGTCGGCCGGTGGGAGGTGGCCGCCGTTGGCGAGCGCGACCCCGGGGAGCGGCGCTGGTTCGACCACGCCGTGGGCTATGCCCACCGGCGCCCGGAGACGGGCGGTCTGGAGGTGGCCCTGGGCAGCTTGCGGCCGGCCTTCGGCCAGGGGCTGCTCTTCGGCCGCGGCCGGTCGATGGGCGTTCCCGGGCCGCGGCCCCGGCGCGACGGCGAGGCCGTGGGCTACCGCTCCGCCGCCGAGAACCGGGACCTGTGCGGGCTCTTCCTGCGCTGGCGCCGCCGGGCCGTCCGCTTCAGCCTCGTGGCCGGCGGCTTCCGCCGGGACGCCCGCGTCGACAGCAGCGGCGTCGCTCTCTCCCTGCCGGAGGACGGGGTCCACACCGGGTCCCGCCGCGACCAGCGCGACCGCCTGGCGGGGGCGGTCCTGGGCGCCCGCGCCACCGCCGGGGATGAGGGGGCGCGGGTGGGGGTCACCGTGCAGCAGCTGGCCTTCAACCGGCCCCTTGACCTGCGGCGGCCCGGCAAGGTCCCCGAAGCCTTCGCCGGCCGCGGGCAGACGGCGGTCGCCGCCGACGGCGTGGCCGGCGTCGGACGGGGGCGCCTGTTCCTGTCGGCGGCCGTCGCCGGCGGACGGCCGGCCCTGGTGGCCGGGATCACCGGGGTCCACGCGGCCCGGGGCCGCTTCGACCTGCTGGCCCGCGCCTCGGCGGCGGGATTCTTCAGCCCCTTCGGCGCCTCCGTCCTCGGCGACAGCCCCGAGCTGCGGGGGATCACCGCGCGCGTCCGGGGCCGCGGATGGCAGCTGTGGCTCGACGAGACCCTTCGGCCCGGGGCCCGCTGGACGGAGCCGGTGCCCGGCGGCAGCAGCGGACTCGGCCTCAGGTGGCGGCGGCGGCCGCTGCGGCGCCTGGAGGTGACCGTCGACGCGCAGCGCCGCCGGCGCAGCGACTGGTCCGGGGGGTCGCAGAGCTTCCCGGCCACCGAGCGGGCCCGGCTCCGGGGGCGCTGGACACCGGGGACCCTGCGGCTCGAGGCGCGCCTCGAAGGCGTGCGCAGCGGCGTCCAGCGGGGGGTGGCCCTGGGCCTGGGGAGCCGCCGCCGGACCCCCGGGGGGGAGTGGTCGGCGCAGGTCACCCGCTACCGGACCGGCGGCTGGGAGACCCGGATCTACGAGTACGAGCAGGACCTGCCGGGAGCGGTCAGCATCCGCCCCCTGTACGGGGACGGCTGGCGGGTCTGCGCCCTGGCCGGGCGGCGCCTGGACACCCCTCTCGGCCAGGTGGAGCTCTGGCTGCGGGGCCGCCTCCAGGCGCCGCCGCTGCGGCGGCAGGCGGGCCTCCAGATCGAGCTGGCCGAGCCGCGTTGACAACCTCGGGGCCGCCCCTTGAGTTTCGGTGGCCATGCGTCTCTCCAGCGACTACCTGGTCGTCGGCAGCGGCATCGCCGGCCTCTACTTCTCCATCCTGGCGGCGAGGTCCGGGGCCCGGGTGGCGATGGTCACCAAGCAGGAGGCGGCCGACTCCAACACCAGGTGGGCCCAGGGCGGCATCGCCGCGGCTCTCGGCCCCGGGGACTCGCCCGGGACCCACGTCCGGGACACCCTGGAGGCCGGCGCCGGGCTGTGCGACCCCGGGGTGGTGGAGACCGTCGTCCGGGAAGGCCCCGGGCGGGTGGAGGACCTCGTCGCCCTGGGGGTGCGGTTCTCCAGGGACGACGGCCGCCTCAGCCTCGGCCGGGAGGGAGGCCATTCGGCCCACCGGGTGGTCCACGCCGACGACTGGACCGGCCGCGAGCTGGTGCGGGCCCTGCTGGCGGCGGCCCGGGCCGAGGAGCGAATCACCACCTTCCCCGGCCATCTCGCCCTCGACCTGATCGTCGACGGCCAGGGCCGCTGCCGCGGCGTCTGGGCGAGCCCCCGGGACCGCCCCGGCGGCGAGGTCGTCGCCTTCACGGCGCCGGCCACGGTCCTGGCCACGGGCGGCGCCGGCCGCATCTACGCCTCCACCACCAACCCGGCCGTGGCCACCGGCGACGGCATCGCCATGGCCTGGCGCGCCGGGGCGACGGTGGCCAACCTGGAGTTCTTCCAGTTCCACCCCACGGCCCTGGCCCACCCGGAGGGACGGACCTTCCTGATCTCGGAGGCGTTGCGCGGGTACGGCGCCATCGTCGTCAACCACGAGGGCGAGCCTTTCGTGGAGCGGCAGCTCGCCGGCGGCTCGCTCGCGACCCGGGATGTGGTCGCCCGCGCCATCGTCGCCGAGATGCGGCGCAGCGGCCGGGACTGCGTCTTCCTCGACGCGACGGCCAGGGACCCGGAGGAGACGCGCCGCCGTTTCCCCAACATCGGCCGCTACTGCGCCGGCCTGGGCATCGACATCACCCGCCAGCCCATCCCCGTGGCCCCCGCCGCCCACTACCTGTGCGGCGGCGTGCACACCGACATCGACGGTCGAACCGACCTGTCGGGACTTTACGCAGTTGGTGAAGTCGGGCACACAGGGTTCCACGGCGCCAACAGGTTGGCCAGCAACTCCCTCCTCGAGGCCGTGGTCCTCGCCGGCCGCGCTTTCGAGTCGGCCGATGGTGAGGCGCCCGTGTCCGCCACGTCGATTGCGGGGTGTCGCGACCGGTCCGGCAGCAGTGTCCCCCGCGCCCCGGCGGCCGACCGCCTGGGGCGGATCATGCTGGAGGAGGTCGGGATCACCCGCACCGACGCGGGCCTGCGCCGGGCCTGCGATCTCCTGGACGAACTGGACCGCGAGATCCCGGAGGGCGGCCTCGATCCCGCCTCCGTGGCCCTGCGCAACCGCATCGACGTGGCCCGGCTGGTGGCGCACTCGGCGCGCCGGCGCCGGGAGAGCCGGGGCGTCCACTACAACGAGGACCACCCCGGGCGGGACGACGAGGCCTGGGGCCGCGTCAGCCTGCGGCGCCGGCAGCCCTGAGCGGACCCCCGCTGATTGTCCCTCCCGGGCCGGCCGTTATATTCCCCTCTCTCCCCGCCCTCCTCCCCGCAGGGAGTCCGCCTCCTTGGGCATCGTCGTCCTCGACTTCGGCGGCCAGTACGCGCACCTCATCGCCAACCGGGTCCGGCGCCACCACGTCTGGGCCGAGATCCGCCCCCCCGACACCCCCGCCGAAGAGCTGGCCCGGGCCGACGGCCTGATCCTCTCCGGCGGGCCCTCCAGCGTCTACGCCGACGACCGCCCGCCCTTCGAGGAGACGGTCCTGGCCACCGGCAAGCCGATCCTCGGGCTGTGCTACGGACATCAGTTGCTGTGCCACACCCTCGGGGGCCGCGTCGAGCGGGGCGAGCGCATGGAGTACGGCGCCGCCTCGCTGGAGGTGACCGCGGCCACGGGGGTGCTGGCCGGCCTGGGTTCGCGCGAGCCGATCTGGATGAGCCACCGCGACCGGGTGGAGGAGATCCCCCCGGGGTTCCGGGTCCTCGGCCGCACCGAGGACTGCCCGGTGGCCGCCATGGGCGACGACGGGCGCCGGATCTACGGCCTCCAGTTCCACCCCGAGGTGACCCACACCGACTCGGGGATGCGCATCCTCGACAACTTCCTCGACCTGTGCGGCTGCGAGCGCGACTGGACGATGGAGGGCTTCATCGACCGCTCCATGGAGCAACTGAGGGACCAGACCCGGGGCCGGAAGGTCTTCCTCCTCGTCTCCGGGGGCGTCGACTCCACCGTCTGCTTCCTGCTGCTCAACCGCGCCCTCGGCACCGACCGCGCCCTCGGCCTGCACATCGACAACGGCTTCATGCGCAAGGGCGAGACCGCCGCCGTGGAGAGCCTGCTCAAAGAGTCGGGGTTCTCGAACCTCAAGGTGGTCGACGCCGGCGCCGCCTTCCTCGCCCGCGTCGCCGGGGTCGCCGACCCGGAGGCCAAGCGCCTGGCCATCGGCGAGGAGTTCATCGAGGTCCGCGACCGGGTGCTGGCCGACCTCGACCTCGACCCGGACCAGTGGCTCCTCGGGCAGGGCACCCTGTACACCGACACGATCGAGTCGGGGGGCACCGACCACGCCGAGGTCATCAAGACCCACCACAACCGCGTCGGCGTGATCGAGCGCCTCCTGGCCGAGGGCAAGGTGGTGGAGCCCCTGAGCCAGCTCTACAAGGACGAGGTGCGCGAGCTGGGCGAGAAGCTGGGCGTGCCCCACCACCTCGTCTGGCGCCACCCCTTTCCCGGCCCCGGCCTGGCGGTGCGGTGCCTGTGCGCGGGTCCCGGCGCCGGCCAGGAGGCCGCGGAGCCCATGGGCAGGCTGGACGGTTCCGGCCTGGACGCCGAGTTGCTGCCCCTGCGCAGCGTCGGCGTGCAGGGGGACGGGCGCACCTATGCCCATCCCGCCCTGCTCACCGCCGCCGGGGCCGCGATCCTGCCCGGGGAGGAGGGCGGGCCCTCCTGGGACGACCTGGAGCGCGCCTCCACCGAGCTGACCAACTCCACCGACCGCGTAAACCGCGTCCTCTTCCAGCTGGGACCGGAGCGGCGCCTGTCGCAGAGCCCGCGGGAGGCCTACCTCACGACGGAGCGCCTGGACCTGCTGCGCGAGGCCGACGCCATCGTCATGGAGGCCCTGGACCGCCACGGCCTCATGCCCCGGCTGACGCAGATGCCCACGGTCCTGGTCCCCCTCTCCTGGGACGGGATCAGCGAGAGCATCGTCCTGCGGCCGGTGACCACCGAGGACTTCATGACCGCCCGCTTCGGCCGCCTGCCGGCGGACTTCCTGCGCGAGGTCACCGCGCGGCTGCTGGAGCTTCAGGGGGTGGAGGCGGTCTACTACGACGTGACCCACAAGCCGCCGGGCACGGTGGAGTGGGAGTGATGGCGATCCCCCGGCGCGCCACAAGCCGACCCTGCTGCACTGAGGGACGGGCCACCCGGCGCCCGTCCCGCCTACCGGACCAGGTAGTACCGGCTCTTCCCGCGGCGGATCACCACGCAACGGCCGTGGAGGCGGTCGTCCCGGCCGACGCGGCGGGACTCCTCGGTGCAGCGCTCGCCGTTGAGGTAGATGGCGCCGGCGCCGATCTCCTGGCGGGCCTGCCGCCGGGAGCTGGAGACCCCGGCGTCGACGAGCAGCTCCACGAGGCCCTGCTCGTCGCCCTCCATGTCGTGGGAGGGCACGCCGTCGAAGGCCAGCTCCAGGTCCTCCTCCCGCAGGTCCCGCACCCGGCCCTGGAACAGGGCCCGCGAGATGCGCTCGGCCTGGCTGGCGGCCCCGGGGCCGTGGACGACGGCCGTGGCCTCCCGGGCCAGGGTGCGCTGCGCCTCCCGGGCGCCGGGATCGGCGGCCACCGACTCCTCGAGCTGGCGGATCTCGTCGGGGTCGAGGAAGGTGAAGATCCGCAGGTAGCTGCCCACCGTGCGGTCGTCGGTGTTGATCCAGTACTGGTAGAATTCGTAGGGCGAGGTCCGCTCCGCCGAGAGCCACAGGGCCCCGGCCTCGGTCTTGCCGAACTTGGCGCCGCCGGCGCTGGTCACCAGCGGGCAGGTGAGGCCGAAGGCCTTGGCGCCGTCGGCCCGGCGGATCAGGTCGGAGCCGGCGGTGATGTTGCCCCACTGGTCGCTGCCGCCGGTCTGCAGCTGGCACCCGAGGCGCCGGTGCAGCTCCAGGAAGTCGAAGGCCTGCAGCACCATGTAGCTGAACTCGGTGTACGAGATGCCGGTCTTCAGGCGTGAGGCGACCGACTCCTTGGCGAGCATGTAGGGGACGGGGAAGTGCTTGCCCACGTCGCGCATCAGCTCGATGGCGGTGACCCCGGAGAGCCAGTCGAGGTTGTTCACCAGCCGCGCCGGGTTGGTCCTCACCTCGAAGTCGAGGAAGGGCTCCACCTGGGTCCGGATCCGCTCGGTGAAGGTCTCCACCACCTCCACCGGGTTCAGGGCCCGCTCGCTCTCCTTGCCGCCGGGGTCGCCGATCAGGCCGGTGCCGCCGCCCACGAGGCAGATCGGGTGGTGCCCGGCCAGCTGGAAGCGGCGCAGCATCAGCAGCGGCACGAGGTTGCCGATGGTGAGGCTGTCGGCGGTGGGGTCGAAGCCGTTGTAGAGGGTGATCGGCCCTTGGTCCAGCCGCTCCGTGAGGCCGTCGAGGTCGGTGACCTGGTGCAGCAGGCCCCGGTACATGAGATCTTCGAGGACGTTCATCTCTTTCGCTTCCCGTAAAGAAAAACCCCCGATGACGGGATCTCCGTCACCGGGGGTGTGAGGTCGAAGGGACCGGCGTCTAGCGCTCTGTTCCCCCGGTGCGGATGGTCTCGGCCCGGCGGTATCGGCGGTCGCTGACGATCGTTGCATCCGGTCTCATGTCGGCCAATGTACAAGTCCCCGGCCGAAAACGTCAATCTCGCACTCGGCCCCGCGCGGGGCGTCAGGAGCTCTCCGGCGCTATCTTCCCGTCCATCCACCGAATCCAAGGAGATCCCCCGTGACCCTTCCCACCCGCACCCTCGGCCGCACCGGCGAGACGGTCACCGCCCTCGGCCTGGGCGGCGTCTGCTGGAACCTCGCCGACGAGGACGCCGAGGCCGTGGCCGTCGTCCACCGCGCCATCGATCTCGGCGTCACCTACCTCGACACCGCCTCCAAGTACAAGGAGAGCGAGCGCCGCCTCGGGCTGGCCCTGAGGGACCGCGACCGCGACGGGCTGTTCCTGGCCACCAAGTGCCTGGAGCGCTCCGGGGAGGCGGTGCGGCAGGAGATCGCCGCCAGCTTCGAGCACCTCGGGGTGGAGCAGATCGACCTGATGCAGCTCCACGCCATCGACGAGGCCGGGACCCTCGAGGAGGTGCTGCGCCCCGACGGCGCCCTGGGCGTGATCGAGGAGTACCGCCGGCAGGGCAGGATCCGCTTCGTCGGCCTCACCGGCCACACCCATCCGGCCCACTTCGTGCGCATGATCGGCGAGTACGACTTCGACACCGTCCTCAACCCCCTGGGCGCCGCCAACCGCGTCTGGAACGACTTCTCCTCCACCACCATCCCCGCCGCCCGCGCCCGCGGCATGGGGATCATGGCCATGAAGGTGATGGCCTACGGCCAGGTGCCGGCCGAGGACCGGGGGCTGTTCCTGCGCTACGCCATGGGTCTCGACCTCGACGTGGCCGTCGTCGGCATGGACACGGTGGAGCAGGTGGAGGAGAACGTGGCCCTGGCCGAGGCTTTCCCGCCGCTCACCAGTGCCGAGGAGGCACGGCTCTTCGACGTCGCCGGACAGGTGGCGGCGGGGGACAAGAGCAAGCTGTTCTGGCTGCCCGAGACACGGGCCGCGGGCTGAGGAGGAGGAGAGATGGAGAAGCGCGAGTACGGCCGGACGGGCGAGAAGCTGTCCATCGTCGGCCTGGGCGGCATCCTGGTGAGCGGGGTCGATGCGGACGAGGCGAGGGGCCTGGTGGCCGAGGCGGTCGACCGCGGCGTCGACTACTTCGACGTGGCCCCCACCTACGGCAACGCCCAGGAGATGCTGGGCCCGGCCCTGGAGCCCTACCGCAAGGATGTCTTCCTGGCCTGCAAGACCACCGAGCGCACGGCGGACGGAGCGCGGCGCGAGCTGGAGGAGTCCCTGCGGCTGCTGCGCACCGACCACGTCGACCTCTACCAGCTGCACGCTGTCAACACCGACGAGGACTTCGATCAGGTCACAGGTCCGGGCGGCGCCCTGGAGCTGTTCCGCGAGGCCAGGGAGCACGGGATGACCCGCTACCTCGGTTTCTCCTCCCATTCCTCGGAGACGGCCCTGCGCCTGATCGAGGCCGTGGACTTCGACTCGGTGCTCTTCCCCGTGAACTGGTGCACCTGGCTCGGGGCGGACTTCGGGCCCGCGGTGGTGGCCGCGGCCGAGGCCCGGGGGACGGCCCGGCTGGCGCTGAAGGCGCTGGCCCGCGGCAAGATGGCCGCCGGCGCCGAGCGCAGGTGGGCCAAGTGCTGGTACGAGCCGCTGGAGGACCGGGAGCTGGCCGACCTGGCCCTGCGCTTCGCCCTGTCGCAGCCGGTCACCGCGGCGATCCCGCCGGGGGAGCCGGCCCTGTTCCGCATGGCCCTGGAGATCGCCGAGAGCTTCAGGCCGGTCACGGAGGAGGAGGTGGACCGGCTGAGGCGTGAGGCGGCTTCCGGCCGGCCGATCTTCGAGCTGGCCGCGTGAGTTGGCGGCCGCTGGTAGGCATGCGGGTCCGGGGTTACATTCGGCGCCAGGGCGATTAGCTCAGCTGGTCAGAGCGCCTGCCTTACAAGCAGGAGGTCCCCCGTTCGAGCCGGGGATCGCCCACCAGACTTCCCGCTGCAAACCCACCACATCCTGCGCCGCCGCTCCGGCGGCATGGCGCTCCGACGCGAGCCCCCGGGGACGGCCTTCCCGGGGGCTTGTTCGTTTCCGTCGAGGAGGGCCATCCCGGGCGTCCGGTGGCGTGGAGGGCGCCACCTCTAGCCGGGGGTTGCATTGGAAATTAGTCAGGGCTAATTTACAGTTTCACCCATGGCTAATATTCTGCGGCCCCCTGACCGGCCTCGGAGCGACCTTCAACCTCGGTGACAAGCGGATGGTTGCGATTCCCAAAGATTGGATCGAGCGGGCGGCTCGAGTCTACAAGAGCAACTCGGAAGCCAGCAAAGCCCTAGGGATCGCGTCGGGCAGCTTCGCCCGCCTGTGCCGCAAGTACGGCATCGAGACTCCCTACGCCCGCCAGGAAAAGGCGCGCCAGGAGGCCAGGTCCCGGCGGAAGTCCAAGGGGCGGGACCGCGGCCGGTGACACCTCCGGGAGGGATGCCCTGGGAAGGGATTCACGTCCGGCGCTGCACCTGCGGCAGTAAGGAGGACCTCCCCCGGGGGAACCACGTCGTCACGGAGGAGGAGGTGGACCGGCTGAGGCGGGAGGCAGTTGCCGGCAGACCGATCTTCGAGCTGGCCGCCTGAGCGCTGGTCGAGGCGCAGACCCGGGGGTTACATTCGCCGAGAAGGCGAGTAGATTCATGAAATACGTGCCATTCTGGGCCTGACCACCCGCGTCCAGAGTCCAAACCTGATCGACGGGTAGTTGACGGAGCACGGGCGGTCGGCCCGTGCAGATTCCGTAACCCACTGATTTTTCTGTACTTGTCAAATTGACGGCCAATTGACTGGCGCAGCGACACCGCGTCCATCGAAGGACGGCGCACCGACCGGGGACCGGCCGTCCCCGGGCTCCGGGCCATGAAGGAATTCCGCCTCGGGCGCCGGCGGCTCCTCTACTCCGACGAGGGTTCCGGCCAGACGCTGCTGCTGCTTCACGGCGCGGCGGCGGAGCATGACGAAGAGGAGTGGGACCATCAGTGGCCGGTCCTGGCCCCGGCCGGGTACCGGGTGGTGTTCCCGCTGCGCGCCGGACGCGGGGGCAGCGATCCCGACGGCCCGGTGACCCTGGCCAAGGACGCCCGCGACGCCTGGGCCCTGCTCGACCACCTGGGACTCGAGGCAGCGGTGCTGATCGGGCACAGCGCCGGCGCCGCCGTGGCGCGGCAGATGTACCTCACCCGGCCGGAAGGGGTGCGGGCGATTGTCAGCGTCGACAGTGCCGCCTTCGGCAAGTTCGACCTCCAGTCCGGGGCACCCGGCCCCGAGCGCTATGACGAGGCCACCCGCGCCCTGCACGCCAGGCACCGCCAGGCCCTGGCCGCCATGGGCCGCGAGTGGGACTATCCGAGCGATTTCAACGTCGACCGCCTGACCCGCCTCATGCGCTGGCGGCGGGCCTGTCCCGGCCGCTGGGGGGCGTCCCGGGGCCGACCCGATCCGGACGACCTCCCGGTCCCGGAGGGCCGCTGGTGCCGGGTGCCTCTGCTCGTCTTCGCCGCGGGGCGGGGCCGCGTGCGCCCCGGGGATCCCGAGGCCGCGGACCTGGCGCGGCGGCTGCCCGGCGGGAACGCCCACCTGGAGGTGGTCACCGCCAGCGGACACTACATCCATCAGGAGCAGCCCGAGGTGTTCAACGCGAGGCTGATCGATTTCCTGGCCGGCCTCTGAGACTCTGCGGGACCCCGGCCTCGGATGACGGCCGAGGAAGCCCTTCACGCTGGCGGTCTGGTCGAGGTAGCCGGCCCGGAGCGGATCCCCCTCGACCTGCCGCCGGCGGCAAGGTCCCGCGGGGGACGCGCCAGGCTCACTCCTCCGCCAGCCCGAGCTCGTCCATCAGTCTGCGCACCGGCGCCCAGATCCCGGGATCGATCCGCAAGCCCTCGGCCAGGGCCCGCTCCCGCTCCCGGTGGGCTCGCTCTCCCGGCACCAGGACCTCCTCGACCCCCGGCGCCGTCGGCAGCCCCTTGAGCCGCTTCACGTACTCCTCCACCCGGTCGAGGAACCCCTCCCGCGACAGGAAGTGCCCGGGGTCGACGGCGAGGACGAAGAGCCCGTTGCGGTCGCTCGACTCCAGGTCGCCGGCGCTGCAGCCGGCCCCGCTCAGGGCGCCGGCGAGCACGTCCACGAGCAGGCTCAGGGCGAATCCCTTGTGTCCGGCGAGGAGCCCGCCCAGGGGCAGCAGGGCCGCCCTCGGCGGCACGTCCAGGGCGGCGGCGGGGTCGCTGCAGGGCTGTCCGGCCCCGTCGATGAGCCAGCCCTCCGGCGCCTCCCGCCCCTCGGCGGCCAGCATCTTCAGCCGGCCCGCGGCGGCGACGCTGGTGGACATGTCGATGACGATCGGCGCCGCGCCCCGCCGCGGGATTCCGGCGGCGAGGGGGTTGGTGCTGAGGAAGGGCTCGGTCGAGCCCCAGGGGGCCACGTTCGGGTTGCCGCCGGCGTCGTTGACCAGCAGCAGGCAGACGAACCCCTCCCGCGCCGGCTCGATGACGTAGCTGCCGAGGCGGGCCACGTCGGCGGCGCGGACGACGCTGACGCACCCGACGCCGCTGCCCGCGGCCATCTCGGTGGCGCGGCCCACGGCCTCGGCGGCGCTCACCGGCCCCAGGCCGTGGCCGGCGTCGAGGTGCAGGGCCGAGGGGCTGCGGCGCAGGATCCGCGGCCGGACCCCCGGGTGGATGCGTCCCTTGCGGATCGCCTCGACGTAGAGGGGCACCCGCATGACGCCGTGGGAGAGGTAGCCGGCCATCGTCGCCTCGAGAAGCACCTCGACGACGGTTTCGCGCTCTTCCCCGGATACGCCGGCGCGGGCGAAGATCCCGCCCATCAGCCGCGCGAGGGCGTCGCAGGTCAGGTGGACGGGCCCGGTCACGAGGTCGTCTCCCCCTCCATCGCCGACAGTTCCACGCCGACCTGCCGCTGGATGGCGAGGACGTACTCGTCCGTGGTGTGGCCCTCGACCCGGGTCTCGAAGCCGTAGTCGCCCCAGCCGCCGACGATCCGCGCCGCCACCCGCTTCTCCGGGTCGTTGAAGTGGTAGGGGTGGGTGCGGCGCAGGAAGTCGGGCAGGTCCTCCCCCTCGGTGCGGTAGAAGCCCGGGTTGGTCACCACCACCTGGGGCTCCTCGGTGGGCCGGGCCGGGCGCGCCGGGACCACGAGGTCGCCCATGAGCACCTCAGCCATCAGCTCCGGCGCCCAGTGGGTGACGGCGTAGGGCTCGCCCGGCTCGACCCAGGGCTCGATCTGGCGGGCCACGACCTCGAACTCGTGCCAGAGCCGCAGCTCGTCGAGCTGGTGGGGAGGCAGGGAGCTGACCGCCTCGTAGCGGGACCGGTCGCCGCCGGTGCGCAGGTGGTTGAAGACCATGAACCAGTTCACCAGGTCGCGCAGCCCCCGGGGGATCTTGGTGTACTCCTCGGCGGCGCGGGGGCTGCAGACGTCGACGAGCACGAGGTGGGGGGTCTCGGCGCTGAGGCGGCGGACGAAGTCGGGGGCGAAGCCGTTGCGCCAGAACCGGTCGACGTGGTAGGGGACGGTGAGCCGCATCGACCCGTGGGAGGGGACGCGCTCGTAGTGGATGTCGAAGCCGTCGAGGTAGCGCTCGAGGGGCTCGACCACGAAGATGCGGCCGTAGCGGTCGTTGCCGAAGACGACCACGGGCCGCCGGGTGCCGGCGCGGAAGTCTCGCAGGAAGCGCAGCAGGCCGTGGGCCTCGTAGGCGGTGCGCTTCGCCTCGAGGCGGTCCGTCTCGTCCAGCTCGAAGGGTCCGGGCCGCACCGGCGGCGGGAGTGGAGTGAGGGCATCGAAAGCCCGACGGACCTCCACCGGCTCCTCGGGCCAGTCCCGCTGCCGCCGCGACTCGGCCGCGAAGCGGCGGAACTCCAGCTCCCGCTGCAGCTCGCAGCCGGCGTCGAAGCGGCCCCGCCGGGTCTCCTTCCGGAGCCGGTCCAGCTCGCCGGTGAGGACCGCCACGTCGCCGCCGCCGGCGAGGTGGCGCACCAGGGCCGGCGTCAGGGTGACGCCGTCGTGGTTCTGTGTGGTCACCGAGGCCACCCAGGCGGCCACCTGCGACAGGCGGTCCCGGGCCTCGGCGGGGCTGCAGCCCTCGTCGAAGGGGGTGAGCTCCTCGGCGCTCATGCGGAGAGTGGTCAGAATCGGGTCGTCAGCGTCGAGCATCGTTCTCTCTCCAGCCGCCGACGAGTTCGTCGATGCCGAACCCGGCGGGCATGTGGCAGTGGAACTGGCGCAGTGGGCGGGACTCGAAGTCGGGCGGGCCGTCGGCCTCCGGGTTCAGCCCGGCGTGGACGGCGGCATGGCGAGCGTGCACCAGGGCGGCGTCGGCCGCCAGCCGCCGCTCCAGGGGCGCGAAGCGCTGGCCCAGGGCCTCGGCCTCCGACGCGTTGAACCGGCGGCCCATGGTCTCGAAGTACTCCCCCTTCTGGGGCCCGGCAAGCGCCGCGTGCCGCGCCGCAGTCTCCATGGCCTGAACCTCCGGCGTGTGCAGGAGGCGGACCTTGGCGGCGATCCGGGCGAGGAGCACCACCGCGGTCATGCGCTCCTCGGGGCCAGGGTGCAGGCGGGCAACCTGCTCGCGGAACGCCGTGCCGTCTCCCTCGACGGCGGCGCGCAGGGCGGCCTCGATGTCGTCGAGCTCATGTTGGAGCAGCTCCACGGCGCGCTCGAAGTGGGCCCGCGCCCCCTCCGACAGGTGGCGGGTGAAGCCCAGGCCCACGTCCCACTCGGGGTAGTGGGCGTAGGGGAAGGTGCGGCCTCCGTGGGAGCGGAAGCCGAGGTGCAGGGTCCGCCGCAGCCGGCTCGAGTAGAAGCTGCCCCAGTGCATGACCAGGTTCGGGTAGACGACGCCGTCGCCGGCGGCCAGCTCCACCGGGACGCCGCCCTTCAGCCGGGATGTGGGGTCGAGCAGGAGTTGCCGCCGCTGCTCCTCGTCCGTGGGCCGGTCGTGGCTGCGCGGCAGCACCCAGAGCACGTCGTCGTCGTAGAGGGCGATGTTCCACTGCACGTACCCGGGCCGGTTGGCCATCAGGTCCCGCT
Source organism: Candidatus Latescibacterota bacterium (assembly GCA_964291625.2). Classification (GTDB taxonomy): domain Bacteria; phylum Latescibacterota; class UBA2968; order UBA8231; family UBA8231; genus UBA8231. The sequence continues at coordinate 250,474 of OZ220090.1, forward strand.
GCAGGCCGCACAGCGGCGCCTGCTCGCTGGCGCTGGAGTCCCGGTGCCAGTCGGTGGGCCCGTGGTCGACGAGGCCGCTGCAGAGGATCTGCATGCTCGTGATGCAGCACTCCGGCGCCCCCAGGAGGCGGTCGCTGACGCCGTGGACCGCGGGGCCCAGCAGGAAGTCCACCAGGCCCGCCGTCTCCCCGTCCACCACGTCGTCGACGCTGACCCGCGGCTGGATCCCGGCGTACCAGTCGCCGCCCAGGGGCCCGCCGTCCCCGCGTCCGGCCTCGGAGCGTGCCTTGCAGCGGTCCACCAGGATCTCGGCCATGAGGCGCAGCTCCCCGAGCCGGCCGGGCGGGACCGCCTGCCGCACGATGAGATAGCCCTCCTCGAAGAGCTCGCCCTCGTCGATTTCCACCCTTTCCCTTGTCCTTATCTTGTCGCGGCCCGGTCCCGCCGCCTCGAAGCCCGGAGACGCCCATGCCCCTCGAGCTGATCGCCGACCGCCCCGGACACGCCCTCCTGCGAACCTACGAGGAGCCGCCCCTGGAGCCCGGCCAGGTGCGCGTGCGCAGCCTCTTCAGCGCCGTCAAGCACGGCACCGAGCTGCGCGGCTTCCGCGCCGACACGCCCGACGCCACCGACCGCTGGGACGGCCGCCTGCGCCTGCACCGGCGGGGCGAGCCCGAAGCCTCCAGGTTCCCCCGGGCCCTGGGCAACATGTGCCTCGGCGAGGTCGTCGAGGCCGGCCCGGCCGTGGACCGCCTGAAGGTAGGCGACCGCGTCTTCGAGCACCTGCCCGTGCGCGAGACCCACACCGTCGAGGCCGGCCGCCTGCGCATCGCCCCCGGCGGCGTCTCCCCCCAGGCGCTGATGTACTGGGACCCGGCCGACGTCGCCCTCGGCGCCGTCCGCGACGGCCCGGTGCGGCTGGGCGACCGCGTGGCCGTCTTCGGCCTCGGGGCGATCGGCCTCATGGCCGCTCAGTGCGCCCGGTTGTGCGGCGCCCGCTGGGTCGCCGCCGTCGACCCCATCGAGCGGCGGCGGCAGGCGGCCCGGCGCCACGGCGCCGACCTGGTGGTCGACCCGGCGGCCGCCGACGCCGGCGTGGAGATCAAGGAGCGGACGGAGGGCGCCGGCGCCGAAGTCGTCCTCGAGACCAGCGGCGCCTACGCCGCCTTCGAGGACGCCCTGCGCGCCTGCTGCTATGCCGGCTCGGTGGTCTCGTCCGCCTACTACCACGGGGAGCAGAGCCTGAAGCTGGCCGGCGAGTGGCACCGCAACCGCATCCGGGTGGTCTCCAGCCGCGCCAACAGCGAGCCCCTGCCCCAGCCGGGATGGACCTTCTCCCGCATCCAGTCCGAGTCCCTGGCCCTGCTGGTGGAGGGGCGTCTGCGGGCCGACGACCTCATCGACCCGGTGGTCGCCATGGAACAGGCGGCCGCGGCCTACCACGACATCGAGGCCCACCCCGAGCGCTCCATCAAGCTCGGCGTCGACCACACCGCGGGGGATTCCGCCGGGTGAGGGTCGCCGCCTGGCAGGCCCCGCTGCTGTCCTCCGGGTCGATGGAGGCCCTGCCCCTGATCCGGGAGCGGGTCGCCGAGTGCGAGCGGCGGGGGGTGGAGATCCTCTGCTGTCCGGAGGCGATCCTCGGGGGGCTGGCGGACTTCGCCCCGGAGCCGGGGGCCCTGGCCATCGACGCCGAGGGGGGAGAGCTGGAGCGCGTCCTGCAGCCCCTGGCCAGCGACCGGGTGAGCACCATCGTCGGCTTCACCGAGGCCGGCCCCCGGGGGCGCCTCTACTGCTCGGCGGCGGTCTTCCGGAGGGGCGCGGTGACCGGCGTCTACCGCAAGACCCACCCCGCAATCCGCCGGTCCGTGTACAGCGCCGGCGACCGGACCCCCGTCTTCGATATCAACGGCCTGAGCTTCGGCATCGTCGTGTGCTACGACACCAACTTCCGCGAGCCGGCGCGCACCCTCTGCGCCCGGGGGGCCTCCGTCCTCTTCGTCCCCACCAACAACGGCCTTCGCCCCGAAAAGGCGGACGTGGTGCCCCTGGCGCGCAGGGCCCAGGCGGAGCGGGCCGTGGAGAACAGGGTCCACGTCGTCGCCGCCGACGTGGCCGGCCGATGCGGGGATCATCTCTCGTGGGGGTCTTCGGGCGTCACCGCGCCCGACGGGACCCTGCTGGCCGCCGCCGAACCCCTGGCCGAGGAGCTGCTCGTGGTCGAGCTGGACCACTGAGGCTGTCCTAGGTCCGAGCTCTACGGTTGCGGGGCAGCGCTGGCCGGCCTGGCGAGAGCCCGGCGGTCAGATCCGCTCCAGGGCCCAGCCCTTCAGCACCCGCGCCATCTCGTCGTACACGTCCTCGTCGGACTCGCGCGACCGCTTCAGCACCTTGAAGCCGTGGTCGGCCGTGTCCAGCAGGTGCAGGGTGGCCCGCTCCAGGCCCTCGACGACCGGCTCGAGCAGCTCCCGCTCGGCCAGCTTGTCCCGCGTCCCGGAGAGGAAGAGCATGGGCACGGTCACCTCCGGCAGGTGGGCGGCCCGGTCCACCGAGGGCCGGCCCGGCGGGTGCAGGGGGAAGGCGAAGAACACCAGTCCCCGCACCTCGGGGATCGGCGCCTCGGCGGCGGCGTGGGAGGCCATGCGGCCGCCGAAGGAGTGGCCGCCGACGAACAGGGGCAGGTCGGGCGCGGCCTCATGGGCGGCGGCCGCCGCGGAGCGCACCGTCGCGAAGGCGACCGGCTTCGACTCGGTGCCGCCTCCGCCCCGCTCCATGTAGGGGAAGTTGTAGCGGAAGGTGGCCGCGCCGGCGTCGGCGCAGCGGCCGGCGATGGTGCGCAGGTTGCGGTGCCGGCAATCGGTGCCGGCCCCGTGGCCGAGGACCAGCATCAGGCGCGCCTCCGGCGGACGCATGGTGACGGAGGAGACCTCCCCCTTCTCCGGCGTGGCCGTGAACCGGCCCTCGGTCTCCTCGTGAGCCATGGGGGTCACGAGGAGCGCGCCCGGTTGAGCCAGGTCTTCTTCGTGCGCCTCTCGAACCAGAGGGGCATCTCCTTGCGGCGCCAGCGCAGGAAGGCGCCCTCGTGGAGGTCGCGGTTCCGGCGGGAAGGCTCGGCGGGGATCTCGATGGTGGCGTGCAGGATCTTCTCCTCCCGGCGCGACAGGGCGACGATCTCGCCCTGGCTGATGATCAGGGTGACGCCCACGTTGGCCTCGACGATGGGGACGCCGTTCTCCCGCGCCCGCGCCAGGACCGCCCGGTCCTGCCTCTTGGAGCGGCTGCCGAAGGACGGGATCAGCAGGTAGCGGGCCCCGTCGAGGACGGGGATGCGGGCGATGTCGGCGTTCCAGCGGTCGGCGCAGATCATGAAGCCGCAGCGTCCGTGGGGGGTGGGGAAGGCCCGGGACTGCCGGCCCAGGCGGTTGAACCACCAGGCCGGGTGGGTGCCCTCGGCCAGCTGCATCTTGTGGTACTTGCCGCAGACCTTGCCCGCCGGATCGATGAAGACGGCGCAGTTGTGGACGTTGCGGCCCACCTTCTCGGCGCAGCCGAAGGCGAGGCTCATGCCCAGCTCGCGGGCCAGGGCGCGGAAGCGGGAGATCACGGCGCCCTGCATGGTCACCGCCACCTCGCGGATGCGCGCCGCCGGCGCCTCTCCGGCGATGATCTCGTTGGTCACGTAGCCCTCGATGACGCCCTCGGGGGCCACGGCCAGCTCGGCCCCGTCCCGCGCCGCCCGGCGGAAGCTCTCCGCGAGGCGGTCGCAGTTGTCGGCCAGCTCGAACTTCCGCGGCACGAAGGAGATCGCGGCCACACGCAAGGGACGGAACATCACAGCCTCCTTCCGGCTCTTCGGGCCGCCGCGCCCGAGGCGTTTGGCGGATCCTGGTCCACGCGCCCGGGGCAGGGAGGCCTCGTCTTTACTTCCTTCCACTGCGAGAAAGAGCCGCCTTCGGCTCCACCCGGCAAGCCCTCGACGGGAGCCGCCATGAACAAGCCGAACATCGTCTTCATCCTCGCCGACGACCTCGGCTACGGGGATGTGGGCTGCTACAACCCCGAGTCGAAGATCCCCACGCCGAACCTCGACCGTCTCGCCGCCCGGGGGGTGCGCTTCACCGACGCCCACGCCCCCTCCAGCGTGTGTACCCCCAGCCGCTACGCCGTGCTCACGGGGCGCTACTGCTGGCGGTCGCGGCTCAAGGGGGGCGTCCTCTGGCAGTGGGAGAGCGCCCTCGTCGAGCCCGACCGCCTCACCGTGGCCGAGCTGCTGCGGCGGCAGGGATACAGGACTCACTGCGTCGGCAAGTGGCACCTCGGCTGGAACTGGACCCTCGACGACGGCTCCCCGGCGGCGGACCACGTCGAGTTCGGGAGCCGCGGCACCGACCCGGCGCGTCTGGCCCTCGACGAGCGCATCGACTACGGCCGGCCGATCACGGGCGGTCCCGTGGACTGCGGCTTCGACACCTACTTCGGCGACGACGTGCCCAACTTCCCGCCCTACACCTGGTTCGAGGACGAGCGCGTCGTCGAGGCGCCGTCCGTGCCCAAACCGGAGGTGATGTTCGGCACCCCGGGGCCGATGGTCCCCGGCTGGTCGCTGGAGCGGGTCATGCCCACCCTCACCCGGCGCGCCGAGCGCGTCATCGAGGAGGCCGGGGAGGAGCCCTTCTTCCTCTACATGCCGCTGACGGCGCCCCACACCCCCATCGTCCCGCTGGACGAGTTCCGAGGCGTGAGCCGGGCCGGCGAGTACGGCGACTACGTCTGCGAGGTCGACTGGTGCGTGGGCCGCGTCATGGAAGCCCTGGAGCGGCGCGGCATCGCCGGCGACACGCTGCTGATCTTCACCAGCGACAACGGCCCGGAGAGGCCGGCCTACGACCGCATCCGCCAGTTCGGCCATGCCTCCTCGGCCTGCCTGCGCGGCATCAAGCGCGATGTCTGGGAGGGCGGCCACCGGGTGCCCTTCCTGGCCCGCTGGCCCGGAGTGGCCCCGGCCGGCGCCGAGTGCTCCCACACCATCATGCTCGGCGATCTCATGGCCACCTGCGCCGAGATGACGGGGACCCGCCTGGCCACGGGGGAGGGCGAGGACAGCGTCAGCATGCTGCCCCTGCTGCGCCGGCCGGACCGGGACCGGGGGGTGCGCGCCTTCACCGTCCACCACAGCATGAACGGCCGCTTCGCCATCCGCCGGGGGGACTGGGTCTTCATCGACGACGCCACCGGCGGCGACGTCCGCGAGCCGGAGTGGTACAGGGAGGAGCGGGGGTACGCGCCGCACCAACAGCCGGGGGAGCTCTTCCACCTGGCCAGCGACCTCGAGGAGCGGACCAACCTCCACGGCGAGCGTCCGGAGGTGGTGGCCGAGCTGTCGGGCCTGCTGGAGCAGGTCAAGGCCGGGGGTGTCGACGCCCGAGCCGCCGCAGGCTGAGTGGGGGTGAGGCCGCCTGCCGGATCAGCCGCGGCGCCGCAGGATGGAGAACAGCTGCGGCTGGGCCACACTCCACATCCCCTTGCGCGGGCCCTCGTCCTCGATGCGCAGATCGACCGCCTCCGGATCGTTGCGCAACAGGCCGCACGGGGCCTCGAACTTGCCTGTTCCCGCCACCGGCGAGAGCTCGGCGAGGTTGGCCAGGGCGATCAGGTCGGAGAGGGCGTGGCCGTAGAGGCGGCTCGGCTGCAGGCGGGTCTCCAGGGCGAAGGCGGCCTCCGGCAGGCCCGCGGCCAGGACGTCGAGCAGGGCGCCCCCCAACAGCCGTTTGCGTTCGGCCATGGCGGCCAGGTGGCCTTCGTTGCGGCCGGTGTCGCCGCCGGCGTCGATGAAGGCCCGCAGGGCCCGCCCCGACCAGGCCTCGACCTCGTCGGCCACCACCACGCACAGGACCCCCCCGGGTTTGAGGAACCGCGCCATGCGCAGCAGGCCGGCGGGCAGGTCCTCGATGAAGTAGAGGATGTGGAGGGCGAGGACGAGGTCGACGCTGCCGTCGGGCGGGGGCGCCTGGTCAAGGGAGTCGATCTCCTCGAAGCCGGCCAACATCGCCAGGCCCGGCCGCAGGTGGTCCTGGGTCTCCAGGAAGGCGCCGTAGTCGGCGGCATAGCCGGCGTTCGGCTCCTCGAAGGAGACCGTGGTCCCCGCGGCCACGAGATCGGCGAGGAGGGCGAAGGTCTGGCCGTCGCCGGCGCCGAGGTCGAGGATGTGCCCCCCGGGGGGCACGACTTGGGGGATCCGTTCGCGAAGGGCCGGGACGAAGAGGTCGCGCTGGTCGGTGCCCAGCATCCGCACGCGCCGCAACGGGTCGGCCTTGAGGAGCCGGGCGAAGGTGTTGCGGTACTGCCGGTCCTTGTCGAGGCCGTGGAACTCGTTGCGCACCAGCTCCAGGGCCTCGTCGAAGCGCGGCGCCAGGTCCCGCGCCGTCTCCCGGTCGATATGGATGGGCATCTCATCTCCTCGGCGAGGGAACCGGCGCCGGACCGCTGATTGACAGCCGCCGGAGTCCCCCCGTTGAATGAAGAGGGAATGAAACGGAGAATGTCCCTGTCCAATGAGTGTGGATCCGCCGTCCGACCTGGAGCTGACGAGGAGGGCCCGCGATGGTGACGACCACGCTTTCCGCGAGCTCGTGGACCGGTACGAATCCCGGGTGGCGGCCACCGTCGTCGGCATGCTGGGACCGGGGCCCGACGCCGAGGACGTGGGCCAGGAGACGTTCATCCGCTTCCACGCCGCCCTCGGGCGCTTCCGCGGCGAGGCGGCCCTCGGCACCTACCTCACCCGGATCGCCATCAACCTCTCCCTCAACGCCTCGAAGAGCCGGCAGAAGGCCCGGTGGAGATCGTGGAGCCTGGACAGCGAGCAGGACCCGGCGCCCGAGCCCGTCACCGACGGGGCGGGCCTGCAGGACCAGGCCGATACCCGCGCCGAGGTGCAGGCGGCCCTGCAGCAGCTCAAGCCCGATCACCGCGCCGTGGTGGTGCTGCGCATGATCCAGGGGTACTCGACCCGCGAGACGGCGCAGGCCCTGGGCCTGCCCGAGGGCACGGTGCTGTCCCGGCTGTCCCGCGGGATGGCCAACCTGAAGGAGATCCTGCAGCGGAGCATGGATCATGAAGAGAACTGAACGCGAAGAGTGGCTGGCCCGGGCCCTGGGCGGCGATCTCGACCCGGCGCAGCAGGCCCGCTTCGAGGAGCTGCTCTCCTCGGACGAGGGCTTCCGCACCGAGTGGGAGCAGCTGCGCCAGGCGGGCGACCTGGTCTCCGAGGCCCGGGCCGAAGGCTTCGGCCCCCACTTCTCGGCGCGGGTCCTGGCCCGCCTGCGCAGCGAGAGGGCCGCGCCCGGCCTCGCCGACGGCCTCATGCGTCTCTTCCGGCCCCTGGTGCCGGTAACCCTCGCGGTGGCCCTCTTCCTCGCCGTGCTCAACTGGCGGGACCGCGATCTCTCCGCCGAGGGCGCCTCCTTCCTGGAGATCACCTTCGCCGTGCCGCCGGTCTCGGCGGAGACCGCGGAACTCCTGGAGATGTGACCGTGTCCTCCCGCACCCGCATCGCCGCCATCCTCATCGCCACCCTCGTGCTCGGAATGGTGGTGGGGTCCCTCGGTCACAGCGTCTACCAGCGCCACCGCTTCCGCGACGCCCTGAGCCTGGCCAGACCCGCCCTCTTCACCGCCGGCATCCGGCGCGCCATCGGCCCGGTGGAGGACGAGCGGCGCGAGCGGATCGCCGAGGTCCTGCGCCGCATCGACCGGCGCATGCGCGCCAACCGCATCGCCCGGGACCAGGAGCGCCGGGCCCAGCTGGACTCCATCCGGGCGGCCCTGCATCCGCTGCTGACGGACGCGGAGCGCCGGCGGCTGCAGCGGCACCTGGAGCGGCACAAGCGCTGGATGAAGCGCGGCCCCGCCCGCCATCACGGCGGCCGGCTGCACTAGCAGCTCCGGATGGCTGTTCGGGGCACCCGGTGGGGCGCAGACGCGGCGGCTCCTGCTCGATCAAGCAGGCCTCGATGACCAACCGCCGCTGGAACAAGGCCCAGGTCAGTGAGCGCGACTGGTGGCGGTCCCGCGCCGCCGACATGGACCTGGGGTTCTACGCCGCCTTCGCCCGGGCCCTGCGCGGCCACGTCGAGGGCATTCTCACCCTTGGGCCCGATACCCGGATCCTGGAGATCGGCAGCGGCGCGGCGGGAATCCTCACCCACCTCGGCGAGAGCGGTCATCGCCACGCCGTCGATCCCCTGGAGGACTTCTACGCCTCGGTGCAGCGCTTCAGGGACTTCCGCGATCCCGCCGTGCACTACCATGCGGGAGCGGGTGAGCGGCTCGATTTCCCCGCGGACCACTTCGACCTGGTCATCATGGACAACGTCCTCGACCACTGCGCCGACCCCGGGCAGGTCCTGGCCGAGATGCACCGGGTCCTGAAGCCGGGGGGAACCGCCTACTTCCGCCAGAACACCTACCACCCATGGGGTCGCCTGGTGCGGGGACTGATGGAGTGCTTCCAGATCGACCGCGGGCATCCCCACACCTTCTCCAAGGGATACCTGCAGCGGCGCTTCAGAGGGTTGGGACTGCAGGTGCGCCGCTTCGAGCGCGAAGGCTACCGGGCCACCTGGATCCGGGAGATCCGCTCGTCCCGCGCCCTGGACCGGGTCAAGGCGCTGCTCTTCGCGACCCGGGACCGCACCCTCTACATCCTTCAGAAGACCTCGGGCGCCTGAAAGGAGCAAGACGGGGCGCCGCGCGAACAAGAGTGGAATGAAGCGCTCCCCGCCGTTGTCCAATGGCGTGAGAGCAGGACAACGGCCCGGAATCATCCGGCCGCAACCCACTCGATCGGAGGAGCCCCATGAAGGCCATTCCCACCATCGCCGCCGCCGTCCTCGTCCTGGGGACGCTTCCCGCCGCCGCCGAGTCCGAAGGCGAGGACCGGAAGGCCAAGGCCGAGGAGGCTCGCGCGGCCCTCCTGGACGACCTCGGCCTCGAAGGCGACCAGAGGTCGCAGGTCGAGGAGATCCTGGAGGCGCACGCCGAGAAGGGCGGGGAGCTGTTCTCGGAGCACCGCGAGTCCCGGGGCGAAGGGCGTGAGCAGTTGCGCCAGTCGCGGCGCGAAGCGCGGGACCAGAGGCAGGCGCTGCGGGAGGAGACGGAGGGCAGGCTGAAGGAGGTGTTGAGCGACGAGCAGTTCACCCGGCTGCAGGAACTGCGCAAGGAGAGACGGAAGGAGCGCGGCGGCGACCACCACCGCGAGGGATTCAGCCGCGGCGGCGAGGAGCGCGGCGGCAAGGGACACCGCGGCGGCAGGGGCAAGTCCCACCACTGAGCGGCGATCGAAATTCCACGAGCGGCGCCGGTCCCGCGGGATCGGTGCCGCTCGTTCGTGTACGGCCCTCCGGCACGGGGATGGCGGGGCGGCGCCGACTCAGGGCGTGTAGTACCACAGGCGCCGCTTCTCCGGCGCCGTGTTGGGCTCGTACGCCCGGACTCGCTCCTCGTTGAAGTAGAGTTCCACCATTTTCAGCGGCCTCAGGGGAAACTCCCTTTTCCACTGGCGCGCCAGGTACTTGCAGAACAGGGGGCGGTAGTCCTTCTTCGCGCTCCTGCGCAGGGACATCATGTACTTGCGCCAGCGCTGGCCGTGGAAGGTCCGCACGATGGGGTCGGGCCGCTCCCACGAGACCGGGGCGAGCTTCTCTCCCAGGACGACGTGCCGGTAGAGGTCGACCTGGGTCCCGTCGTTCAAGGTGCCGACCACCACGTACCACCCGCTGTTGCGGGAGGGGTACGGGGCGAACATGCTCCATCGCTGGCTGACTCGCAGGAGGCGGCCGTACCACCGCAGGTCCGGGCCGGGAGCCTGCCCGGGCCGGGAGCCGGTCATCCAGCCCGCCGCCGCCGCCGAGAGCCCGGCCGCCTTCGAGTCCGCTGCGAAGACCTCCTTGGTGTGGAAGCCGCGGGCGTTCCACAGGACGACGTAGGCGAGGGTTGCGAGGAGCACGGCACTACCCGCCCAGGCCAGGGGCCGGGCCACCGGTCTCGCCGGCCGCGGGCGCATCCAGGCGGTGAGGCGCCCCATCAGCTCGCGGCGGCTCGCCGTCTGCTCGTAGAGCCAGGTGCCGGGCCTGCGGAAGACCGCCGCCCCGAGGACCGCCCCCAGGGGCCATCCCCACGGAGAGCGGGAGAGCACGTACGCCAGCGCCTCGAACTTGAAGTGCCGCTTCCCTTCGTGATCGGTGACCACCCACGAGTCGCGCCGGCGCATGGCGCGCTCGATGGCGGGGTCGTCCTGGGCCCTGGCGACGGCGGTCTCGGGCAGGAGGAAGAAGGCGCGGATCACGAGGACCATGCGCCGGCAGAACCCGCAGTCGCCGTCGTAGTGCAGGGTCATCCCGAGGCGCCGCGGGTCCCGCCGGAAGCGGGCGAAGAGGCGGTCCCAGGCCGCCGGCGGCACCAGGGCCAGCCACATGGCGCCGCACACGTAGGAGAACAGGCCCAGCTGCAGGGTCGCCGTGAAGCCCGCGTGCAGGGCGAGCATGACGGCGCAGGCTGTGAACCGCAGGGGGCCGACGAAGACGGGAATCCAGATGAGGAAGGGAGCCCAGAACTCGAGGAGCAGAGTGCCCCGGGTGGCGAGCTCGAGCAGCCCCGGGGGCCACTCGCGCATCACGGTGGCCAGGGGCAGGGCCATGTAGTCGAGCTTGAGGGCGTGCCAGACCGCGGTGCGGTCCTCGGTCCAGATGGGGTCGGTCTTGAGCAGGGCCGTGGCCCAGTAGACGATGGAGACCTGGGCCATGAAGCAGAAGGCGGCCACCGACCAGGTACGGTGGCCGCCCTCGTCGGGCCCGTCCTCCCGCGGCTCTCTCATGGCGGCGTCGACCGAGCCGCGCGCCCCGAGAGGGAGGAAGATCGACCAGAACAGGAGCATCCGGAAGAGCACGTCGCCGGCGTTGAGGACGGCGGGGTTGCGGTTGTGCAGCGACAGCAGCAGCAGCCAACTCAGCACCGTGAACAGCCGGGTGCGGTGGCCGATGAGCAGGCAGAAGGCGCAGAAGGCGGCCACCGCGAAGAGCGCCAACTGCACCCCCGGGAGGCCGCTGATCATGTGCAGGGAGACGCTCCAGGGGGTGGCGCTGGTATCCACCCGGTCGAGCAGGTCGACGCGCGGCAGCACGCCGGAGTCGGTGTAGAACACGCCGATGTCCCCCGCTCGCGCCGCCAGGTCGACGAGGAGGATCACCCCGAGGAGGATGCGGAACAGCGCCAGGGCCCGCAGGTCGAGGCCGAAGCGCTCCGGCCAGCGGCGGAGCCATCCGCGGATCTTCGTGCTCGTGGGGGCCGGGGCCGAGGTAGACGAATCCATGCGGGGCGGCGGTCTTCAGGGCGGGGGCGGGGCGCGGGGAAGGGGGAGGCTGCGGGTCAATAGGTAGTGCCCGTCTGGACGCGGGACAAGCCGGGGCGCGCGAGGCCCGCCGCTACTGGTCGTAGCGTTCCCGGTACATCGCCCGCAGCGCCTCCGCCTCCTCGGGATCGAGCCCCTTCATCCAGGCGTGCTCCTCCCGGGCGAGGAGGGCCGCCACCCGGGCGCGGTACTTCTCGCCCAGCTCCTCGCTCCGGCCCTCCGCCGCCTCCACCGCCGCCGGCAGGAACTCCAGGTAGTAGTGCTTGGCCACCTCGTACATGCCGTGCCAGTGGGTGTAGTCGGGGCCCATCATGCTGGCCCCGTGGCGGGCCCGGCGGCCTTCGTGGTGCCACAGCTCCCAGAACACCCACTGCACCTCGTGCTCGAAGGGCGCCTCCGGCTTCAGCACGCCGTCGGCGGCGAGGTCGTCCATCATCGCCTTGGCCGGCCGCGCGAACTTCTCGTTGTAGAGGACGATCAGGTCGTCGAACTGCTTGTAGAAGTTGTCCACGTAGGTGTCGCTGTGGCAGTTGAGGCAGGCGCCCTTCATCTTCTCCCGCCGCTCCTGCCAGGTGACGATCTGCGCCACCCTCCTCGGGACCGTCCGGCCGACGAGCTCCTCCCCCTCCACGAACTTCTCCTCCGTCTCCACCAGCTCTCCCGGTTCGGGCAGGGCGCGCGTGTCCGGATAGTCCTCGCGGAAGCCGTCCTCGAAGATCACCAGGTTCTGCTTGGTGCTGATCACCGGCCTCAGGGTCCAGCTGATGCGCTCCCCCACGTCGTGGCTGTTCGCCTCGTACACCCCCTGGGGCGTCATGTAGCTGCTGATGTGGCATGTGGCGCACGTGGGGGCCGCCGAGTAGTCGCGGCCGAGGACCCAGTCGCCCTCCTTGTCGAGGGCCATGCGGTCGCGGTTGGCGTAGAAGGCGATGCCGTGCTTCGACTCGTTGTAGACCTCGATCTGCGGATGGTCGGGGCCCATGTGGCACTTGCCGCAGTTCTCGGGCGCCCGCGACAGGCTGGCCTGGAAGGCGTGGCGCGAGTGGCAGGCGTGGCACGAGCCCTTCGAGCCGTCGGGATTCAGCCGCCCCATGCCGCTATTGGGCCAGGTGTCGGCGTCGATCACCGGCTTGCCCTCGCGGCCGTCGCGCAGGATGGCGCCGGACTCGTCGCGCTCGAAGCGCACGATGCTGCCGTGGCACTGCCAGCAGCCGTTGACGGCGTCGGCGATGTTGTCCGGGAGGCCGGCGGCGCGCTCGGCCAGGATGTTGTCGAGGCTGGCCAGGATCTCTCCCGCCCGGGCGTGGTGGCTGACGGAGAACTGCTCGAACTCGCGCACGTGGCAGGTAGCGCAGTCCTTCGGGGTCACCAGCGCCGAGATCCAGACCCCCTCGTGCTCCCAGGCGTCGACGTCGTCGGGGCTGGCGGTGTGGCAGTCGAAGCAGCCGACGCCGAACTCGGCGTGGCGCGACGCCTCCCACTCCATCACCAGGGCCGGGCTGTCCTGGCGGTGGCAGGAGACGCAGCCCTCGTTGGAGGCGGTCACCACCGGTCCGGGCTCCTCCTCCTGGCGGGCGAGCCTCGACTCGTGGTAAGCCACCAGCAGCAGGGACAGCAGGAAGAGGAAGGAAAGGGCCGCCACGAGGTAGCGCTTGGCCGTCAGTGTCATGCGAGCAATCCTCCCGGGGGTCTCAGGGGACGTGTCCGGTGTCGAGGCTCTCCCACACGGTCAGGGCGAGAAAGCCGAGAAAGGCGAGGGCTCCCAGAGCAACGGAGGCGGTCTCGGGCAGGCGCAGGCGCCGTTGCAGCCAGCTCTCGATGAAGGGCCAGAGCAGCACCGCCGCCAGCGCCGCCGCGGTGAGCAGCACGGTGATCCGCAGGGAGGTGAGCTTGAGGAGGCGGAAGCTGAAGTAGAAGTACCACTCGGGCTTGATGTGGTCGGGGGTCCGGGACGGGTCGGCGGGCTCGCCGAGGCCCGCCGGCCAGACCAGGGCCAGCAGGGTCAGGACGTACATCAGCAGCACGCCGATGAGCAGCTCGGTGGTGGCGTGGTCGGGCCAGAAGGGGAAGTGCCGCTCCTCCTCGCGGACCTCCTCCCCTTCGAAGACGTGCTCGGTGACGCCCTGCATCCGCACCAGGCTGATGTGCAGTCCCAGGAGGACGAAGGCGGCGGTGGGCAGCACGCCGATGTGGAGGATGAAGAGCCGGGTCAGGGTGTTGGCGCCGATCTCCTCGCCGCCGCGCATCAGGTGCGCCGCCACGGTCCCGACCCCGGGCAGGGCTTCCACGAGGTTGGCGGCCACCGTCACCCCCCAGTAGCTCAGTTGCTCGTAGACGAGGGAGTAGCCGGTGAACCCGAAGGCGAGGGTGGTGAGCAGCAGGCCGACGCCGACCATCCAGTTGAGCTGGCGCGGGTGGCGGTACGAGCCGGTGAAGTAGACCCGCAGCATGTGCAGGAAGAGGGCGGCGATCATGAGGTGGGAGGCCCAGTGGTGCAGGGAGCGGATGTACCAGCCGAAGCGGATCTCGCGGGTGATCGTCTCGACGCTGGCGAAGGCCTGCTCGGGGGAGGGCACGTAGTAGAAGGTCAGGGCGATGCCGGTGAGGACCTGGACGACGAAGAGGTAGGCCACCGTGCCGCCGAGGCAGAACCACCACTTCTTCAGGTGACGGGGCACCGGCTCGGCGCCGGCGTGGCGTATCAGCTCCCAGTCGAGGGGGAAGAGGTCGCTCCAGCGCCGCTCGCGGGGGGCGGCCTCGCCGGGCGTCCTCACCCGCGCCGTCTCCGGGGGGGCCTGACTTCCAGGTAGACCACCTGGCTCTCCTCGTCTATGATCAGCGGCGCCGGGTGCAGGCGCTGGCCGGCGTCGGCGGGAGGCCCGGAGAGGGCGACGCCGTCGGCGTCGAAGACGCCGTTGTGACAGGGACAGAAGAAGCGCGCCCGCTGCGGCTGCCAGTGGACCTTGCATCCCAGGTGGGGGCAGGTCGAGCTGAAGGCCTGGAGGCCCTCCGGGGTGCGCCGCACCAGCACCTCGTTGCCCTCCAGGTCGAGGATGGTGCGCACCGTCCCGGGGGGGAAGGCCGCCACCGGCCCGACGAAGATCCGCCGCCGGGAGGCCCGGCGCGCGGGCAGGAGGAAGCCCAGGAACTGGCTCGCCAGGGTGCCGTACGCCGCCAGCAGGCCGGCGCCCATGAGCACCGACGCGAGCCACGAGCGGCGCGAGGGGCCGCCCTTGTCGCGCGTCTCCGTCATGCCATGTCCCTCGTCTCAATTAGGATGCGCAATTCTTGAACCGGCCGCACGTCCTCTACCTGCACTCCCACGACACCGGGCGTTACGTCGCTCCCTGCGGGTACGCCGTGCCAACGCCGCACTTGCAGCGGCTGGCCGGGGAGGGCGTCCTCTTCCGCCAGGCCTTCTGCGCCAACCCCACGTGCTCGCCGAGCCGGGCGAGCCTGCTCACCGGCCAGTGGGCCCACAGCTGCGGCATGGGCGGGCTCGTCAACCGCGGCTGGAGCCTGCCCCGGCCCGAGCGCCTGCTGCCGCGGGTCCTCGCCGCGGCGGGGTACCGCACGGTGCGCGCCGGCCTCCAGCACGTGGTCGCCGACCCCGCCGAAGGCGGGTACGAGCGCATCCTCGACGACGGCCGTCCCGTGGAGGAACGGGCCGCCGCCTTCCTGGGGGAGCGCCACGACCGCCCCTTCTTCCTCGACGTGGGCTTCACCGCCACCCATCGGCGCGGCCGGGGGTTCGACCCGCCGCCGGCAGGGGAGGAGCCCACCGACCCGCGCTTCGTGCAGCCCCCGGCGCCGCTGCCCGACGCCCCGGAGATCCGCCGGGACATGGCGTCGTACATCGACGCGGCGCGCACCCTCGACCGGCAGATGGGGCGGGTCCTGGCGGCCCTGGAGGCCAGCGGCCTGCGCCGCGAGACGCTGGTGATCTGCACCACCGACCACGGCCTCGCCTTCCCGTGGATGAAGTGCCACCTCACCGACCACGGCCTGGGGGTGATGCTGATCCTGCGCGGCCCCGGCGGCTTCGAGGGCGGCCGCGCCATCGACGGCCTGGCGAGCCAGATCGACCTCTTCCCGACGGTCTGCGAGGTGGCCGGCCTGGAGCGGCCGGACTGGCTCCAGGGCGTCTCCCTGCTGCCGCTGGTCGAGGGCCGGCGGCAGGTCCGGGAGGAGGTCTTCGCCGAGATCAACTACCACGTCTGCCACGAGCCCCAGCGGGCGGTGCGCACCCGCCGCTGGAAGTACATCCGCCGCCTGCACCCGCGGGCCCGTCCGCTCCTGCCCAACTGCGACGACAGCCCCAGCAAGGACTATCTCCTGGCCCGCGGCTGGGGCGAGCGCGAGGAGGCGTCCGAGAGGCTCTACGACCTGAACGCCGATCCCCTGGAGCAGCGCAACGTCGCCGCGGAGCCCGCCCACCGGCAGGCGCTGTCCGAGATGCGGGGACGCCTGCTGCGCTGGCAGCGGGAGACCGGCGATCCTCTCCTCGACCGGCCCTTCCTCGAGCCGCCGGCTTCGGCCGTCGTCGCCGACCCGGAAGCCCTGTCGCCGCGGACGGCGCCCACCTTCCCGGCGCGGGAGTTCCTGGAGGCGCGGGCCGGCGGGTGAGCGGGTCGGGCGACAGACCCCCGACGGAGCGCCGGCCGGCTCGAGGCGCGGCGGGACCCTGAAGCCGGCCGTTGGCCCGTGGTCCGGTCCGGCGGGACTCGCCGACCGGTTCGCAGGGACGGCGGCCCTGGACCTATCCTTCCACAAACCAGCCTGCAATCGGCGGCATATCCAGGAGGAGTTCCGTGAAGATCACCGATGTCGAAGTGATTCGTTTCCGCACGAGAAAGAGGGGCCGGGGCGCCGGGTCCCGCTGGGGCTACGGCGTCTGGAAGGGAGACGGCGGGGTCGAGACCACCAGCTCGATCACCCGGATCTCCACCGACGAGGGAGTCAGGGGCCACATCCCGGGCGGCGACAAGAACAAGGTGGAGGGGTTCTTCAAGGGTCTGCTCGTCGGGGAGAACCCCCTGAACAGCGAGAAGATCTGGCACTGGATGGACCAGCAGTGCACCCGCAGCCACGGCCTCGGCGAGAACGAGATCGGCCAGATCGACTGCGCCCTGTGGGACCTGAAGGGACAGATCGCCGGCGTGCCCGTCTACCAGCTCCTCGGGGGGACGCGCGAGAAGGTCGAGGCGTATGCCAGCACCGCTCCCAACCTCGGCGGGCCCGAGGACTACGCGGCCCTCGCGCGCAGCTGCGTGGAGCGCGGCTACAACGCCTTCAAGATCCACGCCAACATCTTCTGGAACCCCCACACCCGGAAAGCAGCGCCCCAGCTGCCCGGCTTTCCCAAGGAGGACGTGGAGATCTGCCGCGCCGTGCGCGAAGCCGTGGGGGACGACATCACCCTGATGCTCGATCCCTTCGGGGTCTACACCCTGGAGGAGTCCCTGTGGGTGGCGCGGGAGCTGGAGGACCTCGACTTCTACTGGCTCGAGCACCCCATGGTGGAGACCCGGGTGGAGGCCTACCGCAAGCTGACGGAGCAGACGGAGATCGCCATCTGCTCGCCCGAGCACGTCGGCGGCGGCCCCTTCGCCCGGGCCGAGTGGCTGCTGCAGCGCGCCTGCGACATGGTGCGCATCGACGTCAACTACGGCGGCATTACCGGGTGCTGGAAGCTGATCAACCTCTGCCAGCTCTACGGCGCCCAGTGTGAGCTGCACTTCGTCGGGGCCCCGCACCTGCACCTGGCCTCGGCGGCGCCCCAGGCCACCTGCCGCTACTACGAGCGCGGCCTCCTGCGCGCCGAGCTCGACTACGAGGAGCTGCCGCCCCACCTGACGGCCCTGGCCGACCCCATGGACGAGGAGGGGTTCGTCCACGTGTCGCAGGAGCCGGGGCTGGGCATCGCCTACGACTGGGACTTCATCGACGCGAACCGGGTTGACTGACGGCGCCTGCCGTCCGCAGCCATTCCAGGAGGATCCCGTGAAGATCACCGACGTGGAAGTGATTCGGTTCCGCACGAGAAGGCAGGGCCGGGGAGAGACCACCAGCTCGATCATCCGGATCTCCACCGACGAAGGAGTCCGAGGTCACGTCCCCGGCGGCGACGACAAGGGCCGGGTGGAGGGGTTCTTCAAGGGTCTGCTCGTCGGGGAAGACCCCCTGAACAGCGAGAAGATCTGGCACCGGATGGACCAGCGGTGCACCACCGGCCGCGGCCTCGGGGAGCTTGACATGGGGCAGATCGACTGCGCCCTGTGGGACCTGAAGGGACAGATCGCCGGCATGCCCGTCTACCAGATCCTCGGCGGGACCCGCGAGAAGGTCGAGGCCTACGCAAGCACCGCTCCCGACCTCGGCGGGCCCGAGGTCTACGAGGCCCTCGCCCGCAGCTGCGTGGACCGCGGCTACCGCGCCTTCAAGATCCACGCCAACATCTTCCGGAACCCCCACACCCGGGAGTCGGTGCGCCAGCAGCCCGGCTTTCCCAAGGAGGACGTGGAGATCTGCCGCGCCGTGCGCGAGGCCGTGGGCGACGACATCACCCTGATGCTCGATCCCTTCGGGGTCTACACCCTGGAGGAGTCCCTGTGGGTGGCTCGGGAGCTGGAGGAGCTCGACTTCTACTGGCTCGAGCACCCCATGGTGGAGACCCGGGTGGAGGCCTACCGCAAGCTGACGGAGCAGACCCGGATCGCCATCTGCTCGCCCGAGCACGTCGGCGGCGGCCCCTTCGCCCGGGCCGAGTGGCTGTTGCAGCGCGCCTGCGACATGGTGCGCATCGACGTCAACTACGGCGGCATCACCGGATGCTGGAAGCTGATCAACCTGTGTCAGCTCTACGGCGCCCAGTGCGAGCTGCACTACGTCGGGGCCCCGCACCTGCACCTGGCCGCGGCTGCGCCCCAGGCGACCTGCCGCTACTACGAGCGCGGTCTGCTGCGCGCCGAGCTCGACTACGAGTGGGTGCCGCCCCACCTGACGGCCCTGGCCGACCCCATGGACGACGACGGGTTCGTCCACGTGTCCCAGGAGCCGGGGCTGGGCATCGCCTACGACTGGGGCTACATCGAAGCCAACTTGGTGGACTGAGGGCGCTGCACCACGCCGCCTTCGACCGGCACTTCGTCGGCATCCGGGCCGACTACCGGGTCGAGGTGCGGGCCGACATCCGCGGCGAGTCCGACGGCCCCATGCTGCGCCACGGGCTGCAGGGCCTGCACGGGCAGCGGATCCAGTTGCCGCGCCCCTCGGAGCAGAGGCCCGACCCGGAGCGTCTGGCGCGACGTTACGAGCGCTTCCGGGCGGCGGGGTGAGAGCGTGAGCCGCGAAAGGGTCGAGGCGGGTCCGAACCTCGCGCTGCCGATCTCGTCCCGCAGGGAATAGCGGGGCTCCTCCCGCCCTGGGCCGAGCGCCGCGTGCGGCTCTGTCGAGCGGCTGCGTTCGGTCTCGCCCCTCCGTTGACAGTGCTCCCCCCGCCCTCGATCCTGGAATCATGCTCCTCGCCCTGACCCGGAAAGAGCTGCTCACCAACCTGCTCACGGCGCGGCTGGCGCTGATCCTGGTCTTCGCGGTGCTCCTCTGCGGGCTGGCCGCCCTGGCCGGCAGCCTCGATTTCTCGCAGCGGGTGAAGGACTACGAGGAGGAGGTGCGGCGGGTCGAGCAGGACCTCGAGGAAGCGACGATCTACGCCGAGGTCCGGCCTCACGTGGTCGCCCCGCCGGAGCCGCTGTCGATCTTCAGCCGCGGCGTCGACAAGGGCGCCGGCCAGCGCCTGGGCATCCAGGTGCACTGGGTCGCAGCCGAGCTGACGCGCCTCGGCAGCGCCGACAACCGGCTCATGAAGCGGTTCGTCGAGATCGACTTCGCCACCGTGGTGCGGCTCCTCGTGAGCTTCATGGCCGTCGTCCTGGGCTTCGACGCCATCTGCGGCGAGCGCGAGCGGGGCACCTTGCGCCTGATGCTGGCCAACCCCGTCTCCCGGGGCGTCGTGGTGGGGGGGAAGCTCCTCGGGGGCGCCCTCTCCCTGTGCGGCTCCATGGCCGTGGCCTTCCTCTTCGCCCTGCTCATCCTCTCCTTCAACCCGGACATCGCCTTCTCCGGCCAGGAGTGGGCGCGCCTGGCCATCCTCTTCGGCGTCAGCTGTCTCTTCCTGGTGCAGGTCTTCGCCATGAGCCTGGCCGTCTCCACCTTCGTGCGCGGCTCGGCCACCTCCCTCATGCTCTGCCTCTTCGGCTGGCTGAGCCTGAACCTGGGCTACGGCAACGTGCTGCCTTCCCTGAGCCGCTACGGCGTTCAGGAGCACACCTACCAGGACTTCCTCGACCAGAACAGCGAGGTTTGGCAGGAGTACGCGCGCGAGCTGGCGGAGTGGAGGAGCAGGAACCCGCTGCCGCCCGAGGTCTACCTGCGGGACATCACCGCCGGCGCCCGGAGACGGTACGGCCATCCCAGGGGCAACGCCTGGCGGGTGCGCTACGGCGTCCAGGTGCTGGAGCGACAGCTCAGGAACTCGCGCCGGATCAACCAGTTCGAGCAGGCCAACTACGCGCCCCTGGCGCGCGAGGCGACCCTGGTCGACGACTGGTCGATCCTCTCGCCGTTCACCAACTACCAGGTCCTCACCAAACAGCTGGCCCGCACGACGCTGGCCCACAAGTTCCAGCTGCGCGAGGCGGGCTACCGCTACCGGGCCACCTTCATCGACTTCCTGCGCGGGCGGGAGGCGTTCGGGAGCCGCCGCTGGTTCACCGACGATCCGCCCGGGCAGGAGCCCCTGCTGCCCGACCCGGAGGCCCTGACGCCGGAGGATCTGGCCGCCGACAGCCCCTTCATGAAGGAGCGCATGGCCTGGGTCAAACAGCAGGAGGCGATCGCCGCCCGGCAGGGGCGCCGCCTCGACCTGTCCGACCTGCTGGCCTTCGACCCGGGCTGGCGCGAGCCCCTGTCGGCGACCCTGCGGCAGATGACGCCGGGTCTGCTGGTGATGGTGCTGACCACGGCGGCGGCGGTGATGCTCGCCGTCCTCCGCTTCCTCCGCTACGACCCGAGTTGAGGGATCCACGACCACCTGAAGTCGCCGCGCTTCCGGGCGGCGGGGCAGGTCCGGGGCGGACGACCGCGCCCCGGGATGAAGGGCAGGCTCGCTCCGCCAGGCCACAATCCGGCCGTCAGGAGGACGGTCTGCAGCGCGGTGTTCCTCGATGGGACAGGGATACCTCGGGCCGCGCGGTGCAACTGTCAGGGCGAGGCCTCCGCCTCTGTTGACAATGTTCCCCTTGCCCTCGACCCTGGAATCATGCTCCTGGCCCTGACCCGGAAAGAGCTGCTCGCCAACCTGCTCACGGCGCGGCTGGCGCTGATCCTGGTCTTCGCGGTGCTCCTCTGCGGGCTGGCGGCCCTGGCGGGCAGCCTCGACTTCTCCCAGCGGGTGAAGGACTACGAGGAGGAGGTGCGGCGGGTCGAGCAGGATCTCGAGGAGGCGACGATCTACGCCGAGGTCCGGCCCCACGTCGTCGGCCCGCCTGAGCCGCTGTCGATCTTCAGCCGCGGCGTCGACAAGGGCGCCGGCCAGCGCCTGAGCATCCAGGTGAGCTGGATCAGCGCCAGCCTGGGCCGCCTCGGCAGCGCCGACAACCGGCTGATGAAGCGGTTCGTCGAGATCGACTTCGCCACCGTCGTGCGCCTGCTCCTGAGCTTCATGGCCGTCATCCTCGGCTTCGACGCCATCTGCGGCGACCGCGAGCGGGGCACCCTGCGCCTGATGCTGGCCAATCCCGTCTCCCGGGGCGCCGTCGTGGGCGGCAAGCTGCTGGGGGGCGCCCTCTCCCTGTGCGGCTCCATGGGCGTGGCCTTCCTCTTCGCCCTGCTCATCCTCTCCTTCAACCCGGACGTGGCCTTCTCCGGCGCCGAGTGGGTGCGGCTGGCCCTGCTCCTCGGCGTCAGCTGTCTCTTCCTGGTGCAGGTCTTCGCCATGAGCCTGGCCGTCTCCACCTTCGTGCGCGGCTCGGCCACCTCCCTCATGCTCTGCCTCTTCGGCTGGCTGACCCTGAACCTGGGCTACGGCAACGTGCTGCCGTCCCTGAGCCGCTACGGCGTTCAGGAGCACACCTTCCAGGACTTCCTCGACCAGAACCGCCAGGTGCGGGCCGAGGTCGACCGGGAGATCCGGGAGTGGCAGGAGAAGAACCCCCCTCCTCCCGAGATCTACCTGCGCGACATCACCACCGGCGCCCGCAGCCGTTACGGGCATTCGCGCGCTTACGAGTGGCGGCAGCGCCGCAACGCCTATGCCCTGGAGCAGCACCTGGACGCCTCGCGCCGGATCAACCAGTTCCAGCAGGCCAACTACGCGCCCCTGGCGCGCGAGGCGACCCTGGTCGACGACTGGTCGATTCTCTCGCCCTTCACCAACTACCAGGTCCTCACCAAGCAGCTGGCCCGCACGACGCTGGCTCACAAGTTCCAGCTGCGCGAGGCCGGCTACCGCTACCGGGCCACCTTCATCGACTTCCTGCGCGGGCGGGAGGCGTTCGGGAGCCGCCGCTGGTTCACCGACGATCCGCCCGGGCAGGAGCCCCTGCTGCCCGACCCGGAGGCCCTGACGCCGGAGGATCTGGCCGCCGACAGCCCCTTCATGAAGGAGCGCATGGCCTGGGTCAAACAGCAGGAGGCGATCGCCGCCCGGCAGGGGCGTGGGCCGGACCTGTCCGACCTGCCGGCCTTCGACCCGGGCTGGCGCGAGCCCCTGTCGGCGACCCTGCGAAAGATGACGCCGGGTCTGCTGGTGACGGTGCTGACCACGGCGGCGGCGGTGATGCTCGCCGTCCTCCGCTTCCTCCGCTACGACCCGAGCTGAGGGCCCCATGCTCGAGATCTACCTCCACCAGCTCCACGATCACCTGAAGTCGCTGCGCTTCCAGCTCAGCCTGGTCCTGCTCGTCGCCTTCTTCGCCGCCAACGGCCTGGTCTACGGCTGGAAGGCGGAGCGCCTTGTCGACGAGGTCGGCCGCGTCGAGGCCGAGAGCGCCCGGCGTTTCGACGGGGTGTCCGACCTGGGCGGGCTGCTGCGCACCTCGTACCGCATCCACATGCGGCCCCTGGAGACCGGCTTCATGGTCGAGGGAGGGGAGGACTGGAGCTCCGACACGGTCTACCTCGACATCGAGTCCGGAGACGGGATCGCCCGCACCGGCCGGGTGGTGGCGGTCAACCACTGGATGGACCGCTTCGAGATCGTCGACTGGGCCCTGATCGTGCGCATCGCCGTCTCCTTCCTGGCCATCGCCCTGGCCTACGACACCCTCTCCGGCGAGCGCGAGCGCGGCACCCTGGCGCTGCTGCTGATCCACCCGATCTCCCGGGCCCGGATCGTCGCCGCCAAGCTGGGGGCCCACCTGAGCGCGCTGCTGGCCGCGGTCCTCGTGGGCGCGGTCCTGAGCCTCGTCATCCTGACGCTGCAGGGCGGGGTGCAACCCGGCCTCCCGCTCCTGGCCCCCCTGGCCCTGTTCCTGCTGGGCACCCTCTGCTACGCCGCCTTCTTCCTGCTGGTGGCCATGGCCGTCTCGGCCCGGGCCCGCACCTCGGCTTCGGCCCTGGTGACGCTCATGGTGATCTGGGCGGCCCTGGTGGTGGTCATCCCCCAGGCCGCCTACCTCGCCGGCGCAAGGGCCGTGGCCGCGCCCGACTGGAACCAGGTGTGGGACTACTGGGGCGAGGTCCGGGACAACCTGAACCTGGAGGGCCTGAACCCGAGGGGGCGCGAGGAAGGGGCCGCCGACGACTACGCCGTCGAGCGCGAGGTCGCCCGGCGCCTCGACGAGGCCGAGAAGGAGCAGCGCCAGCTCTACGAGGAAGCCCGCCTGCGCGAGGTCCGCCAGTTCGAGGTCACCCAGGGGCTGTCCCTGATCTCTCCGGGCTACGCCTTCCAGGGCACGGCCGAGGCCCTCCTCGGCACCGGCCTGGTGCGCTACCGGGCCTTCGTCAAGGCGGCCAAGGAGTACGTGCGCACCCTGCGCACCTACGTCCGCGACCTCGACGCCGCCGACGGGGACTCTCCCCACATCCTCTACCTGCCCGACTACGTCTCCGAGAGGCCCCTCGACCACCGCGACATCCCCCGCTTCGGGGGCGTGCGGGTCTCCCTGGCGTCCGCCGTGGCCGGCAGCTACCTGCCGATCTGCATCCTGCTGCTGGAGACGGCCGCCGCCTTCCTGATCTGCCTCTGGGCCTTCCGGCGCGCTCCCGTGGTGGACCGGGAGTGAGATCCGGACCCTCGGCCCCAGGATACCGCTGACCACCGTGCATCCGACCGCAAGAGAGAGGAGAAGTCCATGCTGACCGTCGGCCCAGGGCCCGACCCCTACTTCGCCTACAAGATCCACCACGTCGACCGGGCCCGGACCGCCTGGGTCCTCTCCGAGGAGTTCGGTCTCTACGAAGCGCTGCGGGACGGACCGGCGACGCCCGCGCAGGTCGGCCGGCGGATCGGCCTGCAGGAGAGGCCCGCGGCCGTGCTCCTTGCGGCCAACGCCTGTCTGGGCATTCTGGGCGTAGAGGACGACCGGTACTACATCTTCGACGTGATGCGCGAGATGGTCCTGGAGGGAGGCCGGGCCCGCACCGTGCCCCGGGCCCCGGACCCGGAGGACTGGTGGTACCGGATCATGAAGCAGGCGCTGCAGACCAACGCGACCGTGCCCGAGGCTCTGCCGGACTGGCTGACCAACCCCAAGGGCGACGAGGACACCACGGCGTTCGCCCCGGACCGGCACGGCTGGCGCCTCCTGTGGGGCCACTCGCTGGCCGAGGCCGTCGACTTCCGCCCCTACCGCACGGTGGCGGACCTGGGCGGGGCTACGGGCGGCGTGCTGGTGGGCCTGACCGAGCGCTGCCCGCACCTGCAGGGCATCGTCCTCGACCTGCCCTTCAGCCGCAAGACCGCCGAGGCGGCGATCCGCCAGAGCCAGGCGCAGGAGCGGGTCCGCTTCCACGGCGCGGACTTCTTCCGCGATCCCTTCCCGGCGGGGGTCGACGTGTTCTACATGTCCCACGTGATCCACGACTGGGACGACGAACACTGCATCCGGCTGCTGCGCCGGTGTCACGAGGCGTTGCCCGCCGGTTCGCCGGTGCTGGTGCAGGAGTACCTCCTCAACGACGACAAGACCGCCGGTCTGATCGCCGTCTTTCAGTGGTTCGGTCTGATGTACGGGACGATCGGGGACCAGCGCACCGGTCCGGAGATCGAGGCGCTCATGGCCGAGGCCGGCTTCGGCGAGACCGAGTGCCGCCCCCTCGACCACGAGCAGGGGATCGTCATCGGCTGGAAGCGATAGGTCCGGACCGGTGATACGGATCGAGGGACTCACCAAGCGGTTCAGGAGGAACGTGGGCGACCCCGCCCTCTGGCGCAGGATCGTCGGGCGCTACGAGACCGTGCCGGTCGTCGCCATCGACGCCCTCGATCTGCGCGTCGACCAGGGCCAGTTCTTCAGCCTCCTGGGGCCCAACGGGGCCGGCAAGACCAGCACCGTCCGGGTCCTGTGCACGCTGCTGCTTCCGGACGAGGGCAGCTGCCGGGTCGCCGGCTTCGACGTGGCCACCCAGCAGCGGGAGGTGCGCCGCAACATCGGCGTGTCGATCCGGGGGGAGCGCAGCGTCTACTGGAAGATCACCGGCCGTCAGAACCTGCGGTACTTCGCCGGCCTCTACGGGATGCGCGGGCAGGAGGTGTCGCGCCGGATCGGGGAGGTGACGGAGCTGGTGGGCCTGACCGGGCGCATCGACGACTACGTGGAGCGCTACTCCATGGGCATGAAGCAGCGGCTGGCCATCGCCGTGTCGCTGCTGCACCGGCCGCCGGTGCTGCTCCTCGACGAACCGACGATCGGTCTGGACCCCAACGGCGCCAGGGCCCTGCGCGGCCTGTTGCGCGGCCTCTGCAAGGAAGAGGGCGTGACCATCTTCTACACGACCCACTACCTCCACGAGGCCGAGGAACTGTCGGATCGCCTGGCGATCATCCACGAGGGCCGGAAGGTCCTCGAGGGATCCCCCGACGAGGTGCGCAGCGCCCTGGGCGACAACCGCATCGTCGAGGTGCAGCTGGCGCCCGGCGCCGAGACCTCGGTGGACTCGCTGCGGAACCACGCCATGGTGGAGAAGGTGATCTCGGAGAGCCGCCAGCCGACGGTGACCACCGTGCGCCTGGAGATGCGGGAGGCGGTCGGCTCGGTGGTCGAGCTGGCCGCCATCGAAGGGTTGACCGCCAGCCGGGTCCTGGGCATGAACCTCGTGCGGCCGACCCTCGAGGACGTCTTCGCATCGGTGACCGGGGAGGCCAGCCGGTGAGCGGGGATCGCCACGCCCTGCCCGGCCGCGTCTCGTGGTATCTCCACGACGCGGCCGCCACCGCGCAGCGCATGGTGCTGCGGATGCGGCGCTATCCCAGCTGGCTCCTCAATCTGGGACTCGGTCCAATCCTGATGATCCTGCCCTTCGTCTTTCTCGGTGAGACGCTCGTGGGCGAGGAGGGATCGCTGTCGGGATCGGCCTTCGGCGACTACGACTACACGGGGTACGTCGGCTACCTGGCCGTGCCCCTGATCGCCGTGGCCCTGTCGAACACGGTCTTCAGCTGGCTCGGGAATCTGCTGAGAATGGAGCGCCGCGCGGGCACCCTCGAGCGCGTGCTGGTGTCGGCGCGGTTCCCGTCCGCTCTCTTCCTGGGCACCGCCCTCGGCCACCTGTTCTACATGGGGCTCTTCGTGGCCGCCACCGTCCTGCTGCTGCAGATCTGGATCCCTCTCGACTTCCACATCGCCTGGGCGTCGGCGGCGGCGGCCATCTTCCTCCACCTGGCGGTCACCTACGGGCTCGCCTTCGCCCTGTCCAGCGCCCTGCTGCGGATCGCCGACAGCTGGGCGGTTCAGCTGGTGATCTCGAAAGGCGTTCTGGCGCTCCTGTCGGGCGCCACCTTCCCCATCGCGATCTATCCCGAGTGGCTGCAGACGATCGCCCGCATGGTGCCCTTCACCTGGGCCTTCGATCTCGAGCGCCGGTCCCTGCTGCGGGCGGAGCCCTTCGGCGAGATGGCGCCGGACCTGGCGGTGCTGGCCGGCATGACCGTGCTCTGCTGGGTCGCCGGCTTCGTCTTCCTGGGCCGGGAGCTGAACGCCGCGCGCCGGACCGGCGTCCTGGGGAGCTTCTGAAGTGCCCGCGGCCATCCTCTCTTCCGCAGGCGCGCGACAGGAGCTCCGCGCCCTCTTCCTGGCGACCCTGCACCAGCTCCTGGTCGAGAGCCGCTACCGCGTCAAGTTCACCATCGATCTCCTCGGCCATCTCCTGGCGACGCTGCCCATCATCCTCACGGCCTGGGCCTTCTCCGACGGCCGCGCTTCCGAACGGCTGGCGGAGCTCACCGGCCTGCCGGATCAGTTCACCTTCATGATGCTCGGCCTGGTCGCCTTCACGGCCCTGGGCATCGGCAACATGGTCCTCCTCGAGACCCACGTCGCCGGCGGCCTGGCCACCGAGATGATGACCGGCACCCTGGAGCGGCTGTTCACCATGCCCGTCCATCGCCTCAGCCTGGTCCTGGGGATCGGCCTCTACTACCTGGTCCTGTTCTGCTGGCAGTCGATCACCCTCTTCGCCGGGGCGGCCCTGCTCGTCGGGTTCGAGCCCGCGCTGACCGCCACCGGTCTGCTCCAGGCGGGGCTGGCCCTGGCCCTGCTGCTGGCGCTGAACCTGTTCCTGGGAATCGCGGCGGCCGGCCTCGTCATGGCCTTCAAGGACCACACCGTCTCCGTCCTGCTATTTCACCGCCCCATGGCCATGGTGAGCGGCGCCTACTTCCTTGTCGAGCTGATCCCGAATCCCTTCAAGTGGCTGGCCTGGGCGAACCCCGTCGCCTACGCCATCGACCTCTTCCGCGGCACCCTCACCGGAACGACGCTCCTGGCCCCATCGGTGGAGGCGGGGATGGCCATCGTCGCCGGCATGGTGGCGGGCGTCGGCCTCGTCTCCGTGCTCCTCTTCCGCCGCATGATCGTCAGGCTCGAACGGACGGGCTCGCTGGCCCTGTTCTGAGATCGGACCGCGACGGAGTGACGGCACTCCATCACCTGAGACTCAACGTCTCCGACCTCTCCCGTTCGAGAGCCTTCTACGGGCCCATGCTGCGGTGGCTCGGATTTCACGAGCTCGATCCACACTCGGCGGCGGACGGAGGCGTCGATCGTTACAGGTGGGAGAATGAGGGCTTCGTCTTCCTGTTGAGTCAGGCAGAATCAAGATCAAGGCACGACCGAACTGCCGTGGGCCTGCACCATCTGGCGTTTGCCGTGCCCAGTCGCGGCCATGTGGACGGCTTCTACCGGGAGATACTCCTCGAGCTCCCCGATGCGGTGATCGAGGATCCCCCGGTGGACTGTCCCGAGTACAGGGCCGGCTACTACGCCACGTACTTTCTCGACCCTGACGGGATCAAGCTGGAAGTCGCCTATACCCCGTGAAGCGTGAGGTCTCCATGAGCATCAAGCGGTATCCCGGAAAGGCGGTAGGCCGAAGCGAGTCGGTCGAGCATGGTGGCATCGTCTACACCGCCGTCATTGCGCCCGACTTGTCGTTGGACCTCAAGGGTCAGACCGAGCAGGCTCTGGAGCAGCTGGACAGGAACCTCGCCGAGGCCGGGACCGATCGGACCCGCCTGCTCTCCGTGACCGTCTACCTGACCGACATCGCGAAGAAGCCGGTTCTCAATCAGGTGTGGGACGCCTGGATCGGTGGGGAGAACTGGCCGCAACGAGCCTGCGTGCAGGTCAGGCTCGAAGGCGATACCGAGGTCGAGATCGTCGCCGTGGCGGCGAAGTAGCGGCGGGACCAGAGAGAGGGGAGGGCTCCGAACCTCCGACGGTTGCTCCGGCCGCCCGGCCGCCGCACCTTCCCCTGCATGTGCCGCTTAGGCGCCGCAGGGTCCAAGCCCCGGGGTGCGCAGCAGATGCGCCTGGCGAACGGCGTGTGCGCCTTCGTGGCGGAGTCGCCCTGAACACGGGGTCTGCACCGTGCGGACTCGAGCAATCGCCCTGACTCTCCTCCTGTCGACTCAGTCCGCCACGGGGGCCCCCTTGCCCCTGGGCTACTGGCTGCTGGTTCAGCCGGACGGAACCAGCTTTACGGTGCGCAAATGGGCGGACGAATTCGGGCGCTACCAGGCAGCCCTGGAAGACCACGGGTATGTAGTCCAGGATTCGAGCACCGGGTACCACTACTACGCCCGCTACCACTACGATGAATCCCGGCACCGTCTGGTCAGGACCCCGACCTCGCTGCGCGTCGGCCGCGACGATGCTTCCGGCGACAGGAGGCGAGTCGAATCCGCAAACCTGTCGGCATTCGGGGCAATACGCTGGAGAAGCTGGCATGGGAGTGAGGCCGGCGAGGGGCTGGGAACAGGCCAGGATCCCGCCGAGTCGTGCGCCAACGGTCTCGCCGTGCCGGATCCGGAAACCAACGGTGGCCTGCTGAAGGACTGCGAAGCGCTCCTGGCCGCAGCCGATACCCTCGCCGGGGCCAGGCCCTTCACCTTGAACTGGGGCCCGGACATACCGGTCAGCGAGTGGACAGGAGTCACGGTAAGCCATGGACGGGTCACGGGGTTGGACCTGCGGGGCTGGTACCTGATGGGTTCGATTCCGCCCGAGTTGGCCCGACTGGGGGAGTTGAAGGAGTTGTCCCTCGGCTACAACGCGCTGACCGGTGCGATTCCGCCCGAGTTGGGTGAGTTGCCCCACCTGGAGAGCCTGTCCCTCAACCGCAACGCCTTGAGCGGTGAGATTCCCCCGGAGCTGGCTCGACTGACACGCCTCAGGACGCTGGACCTCGAACTCAACGCGCTGACCGGATCGATTCCGCCCGAGTTGGGTCGGCTCAAAGAGCTGAAGTGGCTTCTCCTCGGATACAATGAGCTGACCGGTGAGATCCCGGAGGAGTTGGGCAAACTCGTCGGCCTGGAAGGTCTGCTTCTCAACGACAACGATCTGACCAGTCCCATACCTCCCGAGCTCGGCCAGTTGGTCGGCCTGGAAAGACTGGCCCTCCATGGCAACGCCCTGTCGGGGCGGATACCCCAGGAGTTGGGGGGACTGACTCACCTGAAGCGGTTGCTGCTCAACGACAACTCTCTGACGGGGTCGATCCCGAGGACGTTGGGCGAATTGACAGGACTGGTGAAGCTGAGTCTGGACTCCAACCAGCTCACCGGTGCGATTCCCCCGGAACTGGGCCGGCTCGTCGAGCTGGAAGAGCTGTGGCTCGGTGACAATTCGCTCTCCGGCTCGATTCCCCCGGACTTGGGCGCGTTGATGCGGCTCAGGGGATTCAGCCTTCACAACAACATGGTTTCGGGATCGGTTCCCTCCTGGCTGGCTCAACTCGAAGATCTCCAAGTGCTCATCCTCGGCCACAACGCGCTGGCCGGCGGGATCCCACCGGAGCTGGGCGAGCTGGCCCATCTGAAGGGCCTGTGTCTGCAGGGAAATGAGCTGACGGGTGCGATTCCGTCCATGCTGGGCCAGTTGACAGGCTTGGGGGACTTGTCTCTGGAGGACAACGCTCTGACGGGGCCGATTCCGCCCGAGTTGGGAAGACTGACGCTGCTGCGGTCCTTGGATCTGTCGGGCAACGCGTTGACAGGGCCGATTCCACGGGAACTGGGCCAGTTGCAGGGGCTCTGGCAGATGGACCTCCGCAACAACGGGCTGACTGGCACGGTACCATCCGATCTGGGCTGGTTGGCACACCTCAAGGATGTCTGGCTTGGCGGCAACGCATTGACGGGATGCGTACCGGTGGGATTGGCCAAGTGGATCGACGAGTTGCCGGTCTGTCCGGAAGATCCGGAACTGTGTGGCAATGGCATCGCTGTGCCGGACCCGGCGGAGAATCCCGGTCTGGTGGCCGATTGCGAGGTGCTTCTGGCGCTACGCGATTGGTTTGCCGGTTCGAAGGCTCTCAGTTGGAGCGGGTACCTGCCAATCCATGAGTGGGAAGGTGTCAGGCTCGACGACTCTCGCGTCACGGAGTTGAAGCTCGGTGGCAGGGGAGTGACCGGCCCCATCCCCTCCGAATTGAGCGAGTTGACACAACTCAGGAGCCTGGCCCTGCCGCGCAACAAGCTGACCGATCCAATACCGCCCGAGTTGGGTGAGTTGATCCACCTGAAGGAGCTGTCCCTCCACGTCAACGCATTGAGCGGTGAGATGCCCCTGGAGCTGGCTGAACTCACCCAACTCGAGGAGTTGTCCCTCTCTTCCAACGAGTTGGTCGGATCGATACCGTCGGAACTGGGTCGATTGACAGAACTGGGGGTTTTGTACCTCAGCGACAACCAGCTGACAGGATCCATCCCGGCAGAGCTGGGGGAACTGACTCAGCTGAGGAGGCTGTACCTCCGGGAGAACCAGTTGACGGGTCGGATTCCGGAAGAGTTGGGCGAATTGGTCCAGGTCAGCGTACTCGACCTCTCCAGCAACCGGCTGGCCGGGACGATTCCTCCGGAGATGGGCCAGTTGAGGAAGCTCAAGGTCCTGCATCTGCAGAAGAATCAGCTCGCGGGATCGATCCCGTCGGAGTTGGGCCATTTGACAGAGCTTCGGGAGTTGTACCTCAGCGATAACCAGCTGACAGGGCCCATCCCGGCAGAGCTGGGGGAACTGGCTCAGTTGAGGTGGTTCCACCTTCAGGACAACCGGTTGACTGGGTCGATCCCTTCGGAGTTTGGCGGGTTGATGGGGCTCGAGAATCTGCACCTCAGCGGCAACCAGTTGACGGGGCCGATCCCCCCGGAGTTGGGCCAATTGACGGGGCTCTATCGGTTGCAGCTCGAGGAAAACAGCTTGACGGGCCGGATTCCTCCGGAGTTGGGCGGGTTGACGAGGCTCTGGGAGTTGCACCTGCATGGCAATCTGCTGACCGGTCCAATCCCGGCCGAACTGGCACAACTGAGGGTCAGGGGTCTGTACCTCCACGACAACAGCCTGACCTGCATACCGGAGATCCTGGCAAGTGCCCAGGGCCGGATGGATCTTCGGCTGGACGACCTTCCCCTCTGTGCGACGGCAACCGATTCGACCGCGGCGGCCGATTTCGACGGCGACGGCGTGGTCGGTCTCTCGGACTTCTCTCTCTTTGCCGAGGCCTTCGGCGGCAGCGATCCCCGCTTCGACCTCGATGACAGCGGGGTGGTTGACTTCGCCGATTTCTTCCTGTTTGCAGAGAGCTTCGGAGAGCCGGCACGGGACAAGCTGCTGGCGCTGGCCAGGGAGATGATCGGGCTCCCCGAGGGTCCCGAGAGGCTCCGGAATGCGCCCAATCCGTTCAACGGCGGGACCGTCCTCTCGTACTTCCTCTTCGACTCGGGACCGGTGCGGCTGCGGATCTACAATGCCCTGGGCCAGCCGGCGCGCACCTTGGTGGACGGGTTCCAGGCAGCTGACTCCCACCAGGTCTACTGGGACGGCCGGGATCAGCGGGGCGATGCGGTGGCGGCAGGGGTGTACATCGCCCGCCTCAGTTACCCGGGCGGGGTGCTGACGCGGCGCCTGCTCCACGTCAAGTAGGGGACGGACTCGCGAAGCGAGGCCTTCGAACCCGGAGTCGGTGCCGACGCACGGCGGCGCGAGCGACGTGCCCGACCACCACCATCGACTCGCCCGGAGAACCGGGGATCCCCTGGCTCATTCGGCAACCCCGATCCACGCGGACCCGTAGTCGTTCCCGGGGTCTCGATACACGCTGTGCACGTGATCCACGGGGTCCTCGCCGTTCTGGGGCGAGTACTCGAGCACCAGGGACGGGCCGGTGACACGGAAGTACGCGGCGCCCGGCACACCCTGCGGTCCCCACCAACCGAAGTATGTGTCGTCGATCTCGGCCGTCACGGTCTCCATCTTCGCGGCATGGTCGTCATCGTTCATGAAGCCCAACCGCGCCGTGATCACGCCGAGGAGCAGCTCTCTCTGGGCGTCCGTCAGATCGCTGCCCTTGATGCCTTCCCGTTCGACGACTCTCCCATGCTGCCCGGGCCCGAGCAACAGGTCGATGGCTCGATCTCCGCGTATGGCCAGTCTTCTCTGGTCCTCCGTGAGGCTGTCCATGAAGCTCTGCGCGGCGGCCGCTTCCTCATGGGTGATGAAGATCTCCTCCCCCTTGTGGCTCACGTGTAGTGGCTGGCCGCCGGTGAGCATCGGCGAGAAGGAAACCCTCGGGCCGAAGACGGTGGCGTTGATCGCGAGGTGGTGACCGCCGAACTGAAACATCCAGGGCTCTGTCGTCGAAGGCGCACCAAGAAAGGCAAAGCAGAAGAACTCGCCGCCGTACTTCATGAGGCCCAACCGGTCGCCTGGGACCAGCGTCTCTTCGGCAGCCAGTTGATGGACGACATTCCTGACGCCCTCCTCGCTCAGGATCTCGGCGAGGAGCTTCTCCAGATTCGCCCGCTGCGAGTCAGAGAGTGCACCGAGCTGCAGGCCACCTCGCGGAACCATGCTCTCGGGAAAGTTGGACCAGTTCGAACGCTGGGCGTTGTCGGCAAACGCGTAGGTTGCTGCTTCTCTCTGGTCGTCGTTCAGCGACCCGAGGAGGTGAGTCGCGGCCCCCACGATAGCCACGGTCTTCTCGTCCGCGGGGGGCACGCGGTACGAGCCTTTGAGCGCGATCTCTACGGGCGAGGGATCCACTCCAAAGAACATCCGCGCCCCGGTAGCGGGATTCAGAAGCAGGTAGAGACAGGCTGCCGCAACCAGGACGACCACCCCGAGAATGCAGATCAAGACGCGCTTCATGCGATTCAGATCAGCCCTTCCTGCCATCGGGGGATTCGCCGGTACGCCATGTGGCTGGATTGCCCCCGCGCCTCGGCGGACTCCGGTCGAGGCCGAGGAGTGAAGCCTCCGAGTCCTGGTGCCCTGCGGGCGTGAGGGTGCAGGCGATGCGGGCGTAGTAGAGGGCGCTCAGCCCTTCGAAGCCGGAGTCGGTGCCGACGACCAGCCACAGCCGGCCCTCGCCGTCGGCGGTGACGTGCACCGGACTGGCGGAGTTGTCCAGGGTCTTGATCCGGTACTCCTCGCCGGTCACCGCGGGGTGGGCGACGTGCCCCACGACCACCATCGACTCGCCCCCGTTGGACTGGTTCCCCTTGTCGATGTTCATCCGGAAGTACCCGCTGTCGTCCTCGGGCGCCAGGGGCTCGGCGGTGGAGGCCCCCGCCTTCACGAAGACGCTCTCGCCGGGAGAGCCGCCGATGCCGACGAGGCCGGCGGCGACGTTGGTGGCCAGGTCCAGGGTGAGGACGGCGGAGTACTCCGCTTCGGGCTCGAGGCCGCCGACCGGCCTCTTGAAGAACATGAACAGGTCGTCGCTGCGGTTGTGTCCCTGGATGTAGAGGCCGTGGCCCTCGAGCCCGGCCGGCAGCGGGCGGTGACCGGCGTCGAGCTCGTAGATCGACGGGTCGAAGTCCACGGGATAGTCCGCGAAGCCGGCGGTCCAGCCCTCGGCGCCGTCCTCGAAGGTGAAGCTGAACTCTGTCTCGGCGGCCTCCTGCTCCTCCTCCTCAGTGGAGGCGCAGGAGGCGGTCAACGCACAGGCCAGGAGCAGGGCCGCATGGATGCGGGTGGGGCGCGGGTTCGATCTCTTGCGAGTCACGGGCCTTCCTCCATCAGGCTGCCCAAGTGGTGCGCGTAAGATACCCCGCCGTGGCCCATGCGACCGAGGATCGGGGCCGGCAGCGAGCGTTCGTGAGCTCCGGATCCAGCGGGCGCAGCCCCGCTCTGTCAGCTTGACCCGGTGCCGAAGCCCCTTTCATCTTGACGGACGCCCCATCGCCGCCCCCTCCACCCGCCAGAAGGTCTTCGATGAGCTCCATCCAGATTCGTGAAGGACTGCAGGGCGCCTATCCCGACGTGTACACCCCCGACGCCCTGGCCGCCCTCGAGGCGTTGGCTCCCTTCAACAAGGAGCAGAAAGCGGTCATGGCGGTCCGGATGGAGCGGCGGGCGGCGCGGGCCCGGTACCGGGAGCGTATCGCCTTCCTCGACGAGGACGACTGCATACCCCGGACCCCCATCCGCGTGGGCGAGGCCCGGCGGGGGGACTTCATCGGCTCCGAGATCCCCGCCGACCTGCGGCGCCAGTGGATCCAGGGGACCGGCCCCGCCTGCAAGCCGCGGGCCCCGGTGGAGCGCAGCATCCGCAACGTCGCCTACGCCCTGCTCTCGGGTGCCGACGGCTGGATGTTCGACGGCGAGGACGCCCTCGGCCAGATCACCACCATGTCCCTCGACAACCAGAGGAACCTGGCCCTGGCCGTCCGCCGCGACCCCGTCTTCCTGAAGGCGGCCGAGCAGGTGGCGGGGGAGATGAACGAGTGGGCCGCGGGCTTCTTCGGCCGCGCCATCGTCGACGACTGGGAGGGGCAGCTGGGCTTCACCACGAAGATCTTCCGCGCCCGGGGGCTGCACCTTGACGACCGCCACACCCGGGACTCGCAGGGGGCGGCCCTGTCCGCCTCGATCGTCGACCTCGGTCTGTACGTGGCCAACAACCACGAGCAGCTGCGGCAGGCCGGCTCCTCCATCGTCCTCTACCTGCCGAAGATCCAGACCGCCGAGGAGGCGGCCCTGTGGGCGGAGATGCTCGACGCCCTGGAGGCCCACCTCGGGCTGCCGGAGGGCGCCGTCAAGGTCTACGTCCTCGTGGAGCAGCTCGAGGCGACCTTCCAGCTCATGGAGATCCGCGCCGCCTTGGGCCGCCACTTCGTCGGCTTCAACACCGGCCGCTGGGACTACATCAACAGCGTCTCCGACGCCATGGCCTGGGACCCGGGGTTCGTCAACCCCGACATCGAAGCGATCACCATGACCTACGGGTACATGCGCAACTACGAGGACCGCGTCCGCCGGGCCGTCAACACCGCCGACCGGGCCGGCGGCTTCGCCCTCTGGCAGGGGGGCATGGAGCCGAACATCCCGGTGGGGTCGGAGGAGGGCGTGGCCCTCAGCATGGAGAAGGCCGTGGCCGGCGCCGAGCGCGAGCAGCGCGAGGGGGCCAGCGGCAAGTGGGTGGCCCACTGGAAGATGGTCCACATCGTCCGCCCCGTGTGGGAGAGGGCGGGGGAGGAGAACCAACTCGGGCGGCGTTTCCCGCCCCTCACCTACACGGAGGAGGACGCCGACGGGCTGACGGTGCTGGAGCCGGCGCCGCGCACGGTCCGGGGCGCCCGCAACCTGATCAGCGTCGCCGCCCAGTACGGCAACGCCTTCGGCCAGGGGTTGCAGGCGGCGGCGTGCAAGCCGGCCGACTTCTTCGGCGACGACGATGTGCTCTACCTGATGGAGGACATGGCCACCGGCGAGATCCGCCTGAGCATCCTCTGGGAGTGGCTCCACAAGGGCGGACACCTCACCGAGGGCGACGGCGAGACCGGCGCGGGGGAGGGGGACGTCTTCGCGCTGGAGCTGTTCCGAAGGCTGCTGGAGGAGGAGTACGGGAAGCTGCAGGAGGCGGGGGACCGCGACGTGCACGACGACTCCAAAGAGACGACCCTGCCCATCGCCCGGGAGATCGTCGAGAGCTACGTGCTGTGGGAGACCAAGACGCCCTGGTACATCGACCTGCTGAACATCAACCTGAACAACCACGACCTGGAGAAGGCGAAGGAACGGATCCGGCTCTACTCCGCCGCCCTGTCCGGGCAAGGCCGAAGGATCACCGAGAACCTTGACTTCGAGCCGGCCCGATAGAGCCCGGCGAGGCCGCCCGTCGTGCGCCATCGCGGCGACCAGTACGTCAAGCGGCGCTCTGGCGCTTGATGCGCGCCTCCGTCTCCGGGCTGAGGCCCAGGCGGGCCTGCTTCAGGTCGTAGCAGGCCTGCAGGTTGAGCCAGTATTCCGCGGAGTTCCCGAAGTAAAGGGACAGCCGCAGGGCCGTGTCCGCGGTAATCCGGCGCCGGTTGTTGACGATGTCGGCGATCCGGTTCGGGGAGACGCCGATGGCGTGGGCGAGCTGGTTCTGGGACAGCTCGTACTCGGCGAGGAACTCCTCCTTCAGGATCTCCCCGGGAGTGACAGGAGAGAATTCGGGGTCGCCCTCGAACAGCCGTTGGGTCTGTCTGTCGCCGAAGGAAGCGATCACATGGGCAAGAGAACACCGCGTACCGGGATGCGGTCAAATGGATTCCGCAAGCAAGGCAAGGCCAAGGCCTCGGCCCTGGCGGCGCCCAAGGAGCGCTTGTTCCAGGGGTCGACTCGTATGCTCCTGGCTCGCCTGGTGGAGGATGAGGCAATCAGCGTCGAGGAGCTGGAAGGGCTGCGGCATGAGGTGCGGGCGGGGCGCGACGGAGGCGGACGGTGAGCATGCTCTCGACGGTGATGGCCGAGGCGCCGCGAATCGGCCGGGTCGCGGGCTCGGTGTTCGTGCTGGCCATGGCCGCGGGTTCCGCCCTGGTCGCCAGCGGATCCCTGCGGGCCGAGGCTGAGCCGGCGGCCTGGGGGGGACAGCGGGCGCTGGCCGTCCCCATGTCCGGAATCACCGTCGACGGCCGCCTCGACGACTGGCCGTCGGGGATCCCCGTCTACCCGATCCGCAGCAACACCAACGCCTACGGCGAGACCGACATCAGCGGCGCCGACCTGGACGCGAGCCTGGACTTCTCCCCCTCCTTCCGCGCCGGGTACAGCCTCGAGGAGCAGCGGATCTACGTGGCCGTCGAGGTGCGGGACGACAGCGTCCACGCGAGGGAGACAGGCTATCAGGACACGGACGCCCTGGAGATCTACCTCGCCGCGCGGCCGGAGGCCGAGCCGGTCTACTATGTGCTCTGCCCGCCCGGGGGCGCCTACGGCCCCGGCCGGCCGAACCCCTCCGTCCTCGTCCCCGGCCTCGGCGAGATGCCGCTGGACCGTTCCGGCTCCCGGGCCGCGGTCGGCCGGGAGGGCGGGACCACCATCTACGAGTGGGCCCTGGAGCCTGTCGGCGATTCCCTCGAGGACCTGGTCGAGCTGCGTGCGGGGATGGTCCTCGGCTTCGACGTGGCGGCCGTCGACCAGGACTCGGAGACCGACACCGCCGCCTGGATCTCCTGGACCCCGCCGACCCGCAAGTTCTCCGGCGGCGGCCGCATCGGCGGGCTGGTGCTGGGCCGCGCCGGCGGCGACCTCGGCCCGGTGGCCGTGCGGGTCGAGGACGAGTCCGGGGAGGCCCTGGCCGGCGCCTGGTTCGAGCTCTGGCAGGACGGACTCAAGCTGACGGCCGCTCTCACCGATGGCCTGGGCCGCGCTTCCGCAGCCGTCCCGGAGGGGACGTATGAGATCCGGGTGGCCGCCCACGGCTTCCGCACGCGGGTCCTGGAGCGCCGCATCGCCGGCGATGCTCCCCTGGATCTCGATCTGGTCCTGGAGGACCTGGGGACCCGCTTCCACGTGGACGACGACGCGCCCCCGGGAGGCGACGCCGGCGAGGCCCGCCCCTTCGCGACGATCGCGGAGGCCCTGGCCATCTGCAGCCCCGGGGACACGGTGCAGCTCGCCCCCGGCACCTACGACCAGCCCCTGGAGCTGATCCCTCACGTCACCATCCTCGGGGCCGGCGCCGGCCGCACCCGGGTCGCCGGCGAAGCCCATTGGGGCCTGGGCCTGCGCCCCTTCATCACCTACTACGGGGGCCGCGGCGAGGACATGTGGGCCGTGCACCGGCCCGGCGTGATCATGGCCGGCTTCACCTTCGACGGCGGCGGCGAGTACCCCGACCGCCCGGCGGCGGAGGTCTCCGACCTGCTCGCCGTGGTGACCGCCATCGGACACCGCACCCTGGGGACCTACGCCACGGCCGAGGGCGCGGCCACGGTGAGGGACCTGCTGGAAGCCCGTCCCGGTCTCGCTTCGGCGCGGATCCAGGCGCCCGGCGCCTGGCCGGGGGGCAGCACCCTGCTGCACCGCGTGGTCAGCATCTACGACGACGCCAGCGACGCCGAGTACGAGATCGCCCGGCTGCTCATCGAGCACGGCGCCGACGTCAACGCCCTCGGCGGCCAGGCCCGCGGCCGGGGCGAGACCGCCGTCGGCTATGCCGGCTTCTTCGGCGACTCCCGCCTGGTCCGGCTCTACCTCGCCCACGGCGGGGATCCCAACGGGGTCGGCGCGTCGGGGCTGACGCCCCTGGACGTCACCGCCCACGAGGGATCCCACGTGCAGGGGAGCACCACCCACATACCGGCCCTGGAAGCCCTGATCGCGGCCGGGGGCCGCCACGACCCGGGCCATCTCGTCCTTCTGCGCCACGTCCGCCGTCTCGAGGCCGAGCTGGACGCGGACCCGGCTCTCGTCAACGCCGCCATCCCCCTCCGGCACGCGCGGGACGAGCGGGGGACGCCGCTGCACGAGGCCGCCGACGGCTGCGACTCCGAGATCGCCCGGCTGCTGCTGGACCGGGGAGCCGACGTGAACGCCCGGGACACGATGGGACAGACGCCCCTGCAGAGAGCCGCGCGCCGGGGCTGCGGCCGGGAGCTGCGAGAGGGAGGACGCGAGTTCCTGGAGCTGCTCTTCGAGCGGGGCGCCGTCGACCTGACCGCCGCCGTGGTCCTGGGCGACGCCGCGCGGGTGGCGGCGATCCTCGAGGACGACCCGGGGTCGGTCGCCGCCGCCGATCCGGACGGGTGGACGCCGCTGGATGTCGCCGTGGACAAGGGACACGGGGAGATCGAGGCCCTCCTGCGCGGCGCCGGGGCTCCCTTCGGCCAGAACGTGGAGGCCATGCTCCGCGAGGCCCCCTCCGGCCACGGCGTCCGCCGGGTGCTGGCCCGCTCCGACATGGAGAGCGAGGAGCCGGCGTACCTCCACGTCGAGCCTTCGGAGTCCCTCGACATCCGCGGCGCGATCACCCTCGCCGCCTGGGTCTACCGGGTCGCCGACGGCGGCACCGCCATCGGCAAGTGGCGGCAGCTTGGCGAGGCCTGGTCCTACGTCCTCCACCTGTCCGCGGACGACGGCTTCCACCTGCACTGGGAGGACGGCACCCAGTCGAACCTCACCGACTTCGCCATCCCCTACCACGAGTGGGCCCACGTGGCGGCCACCTGGGACGGGAGCCGCATGTCGGTCTACGTCAACGGCGAGCTGGAGACGCAGATGCGCGTCGCCGCCGGCAAGCGCATCGCCTCCACGGACAACCCCGTCTGGATCGGTTCCAGCGGCTACGAGGACCGCACGCCGGGGCTGATCGACGACGTGCAGATCTGGAACGTGGCGCGCACGGCGGAGCAGATCCGGGAATCGATGCTCCACGGCCTGCGCGGCGACGAGCCGGGGCTCGCGGGCTGGTGGCCCATGGACGCGCCCCGGCCCTGGGCGGACGGATCGCCCCACGGCAACCACGGGCGGCTGGAGGGCGTGGCCCGGGCGCAGGCGGACGGAGTCCCCGTCGGCGAGTTGCACGCGCCGGCGCAGGCCCTGTGGCTGCTGCCGCCGCCGGCACCCGCCGGCGCCAGGGGAGGAGGCGACCAGCCGCGGGAGCCCGTGGTCGGCCGCACCGCCTTCGCCGTTCCCCTGTCGGGGATCACCGTCGACGGCCGTCTCGACGACTGGCCCGCCGACATGCCGGTCTACCGGGTGCGCGAGATCACCGACGCCTACGGCTCGACCGACCTGACGGACACCGATCTCGACTCCAGCCTCGACTTCAGCCCCTCCTTCCGGGTCGGGTACAGCCTCGAGGAGGAGCGAGTCTACGTGGCCATCCAGGCGCGGGACGACCGCGTCCACGTGACCCACCGCAACGTGCGGTCCACCGACGCCGGCGAGATCTACCTCGGCGGCCGCCTGGGCACGGAGCCGTTCTGCTACAGCCTGGTCCCGCCCGGGGGCAGCTATCGTCCGGCCGGCAACCCGCTGGTCAGCTTCTACGACTGGGACATGGAGTGGCCGGCCGGCCGCGTGGGGGCCGAGATCGTCTTCGGGCGCTCCGGAGACGTGAGCGTGTACGAGTGGTCGCTGCCGGCGCTCGGGGCCACGCCGGAGGACGTGGTCCCTCTCGCCCCGGCCAACATCCTGCCCTTCGACGTGGTCGCCGTCGACAGCGACGAGCCGGGCGACACCTCGTCCTGGATCGCCTGGGGCCGGGGCCGGCCCAAGAGCCGGTCCGAGCGCGTGGGCCGGCT
This sequence comes from Candidatus Latescibacterota bacterium, assembly GCA_964291625.2. Classification (GTDB taxonomy): domain Bacteria; phylum Latescibacterota; class UBA2968; order UBA8231; family UBA8231; genus UBA8231. The sequence continues at coordinate 291,113 of OZ220090.1, forward strand.
GATCCTGGCCGAGCCCGGGCTGGGGATCCTCGACGTGCGGGCCCTCTCCTCCGGCGCCCCCGTGGCCGGAGCCCGCCTGGAGCTGTGGCGCCACGGCAGGCTGGTGCTGGCCGACGAGACCGACGACAGCGGCCTGGCGCGGCACTGGCTGCCTCCGGGGCGCTACACCCTCGCCGCCGCTCCCCGCGGATACGAGTCCTTCCGGCGCCAGGTGAAGGTCCCCGCTGGCGGCTCGGTGCGGGTGGACGCGCCCCTCGTTGACAGGGGCACGCGGTTCCACGTGGACGACGACGCGCCACCCGGCGGCGACGGCAGCGGCGGCCATCCCCTCGGGACGATCCAGGAGGCCCTGAACGCCGTCAGCTACGGCGACACCGTACAGCTGGCGCCCGGCGTCTACCGCGGGCCCCTGGAGCTGATCAGCGGCGTCACCATCCTCGGCGCCGGCCCCGATCGGACGCGGGTCACGGGGGAGGCCCACTGGGGACTGGCCCGGCGCCCCTTCATCGGGTACTACAACGGCCTGTGGAGCGTGAAGCTGCGCGACGTGGTCATGGACGGCTTCACCCTCGAGGAGGGGGAGAGGTATCCGGCGCGCCCGGCGCGGGAGGTCTCGGACGGGCTCGCCCTGGCCATGGCCGTGGACGCCGCCGACCCGGCCGCCGTGAGGGACATCCTCGAGCGCTCTCCCCAAACGGCCGCCGCCCGCATCCTGTCACCCGACGCCGACCCCCGGGGCAGCACCTTCCTGCACCGCATCGTCAGCGTCTACGCCGACGCCACCGACGCCGAGCACGAGATCGCCCGGCTGCTGATCGAGCACGGCGCCGACGTCAACGCCCTCGGCGGCCAGGCCCGGGGCCGCGGCGAGACCGCCCTCGGCTACGCCGGCTTCTTCGCCGACTCCCGCCTCGTGGAGCTCTACCTCGCCCACGGCGCCGACCCCAACCGCGTCAACCCGACGGGTGGGACGCCCGTGGACGCCACGGCCCGCGAGGGGTCGCACCAGCGCAACCGGCCCACCTTCATCCCCGCCTTCGAGGCCCTGGTCCGGGGGGGAGGCCGCTACCACCTGGGGCACCTCGTCCTGCTGGGCCACACGGAGCGCCTCGTGGCCGATCTCGACGGGGATCCCGACCTCGTCCACCAGCCGATCCCCCTCCGCTACGAGCCGGACGTGCGCGTCACTCCCCTCCATCAGGCCGTCAACACCCACGACGAGGAGATCGCCCGGCTCCTGCTCGACCGCGGGGCCCGCGTCGACGCCGCCGACAGCCGGGGGCGGACACCCCTGCTCCTGGCCGCCGGCAACGGCTCGGCCCCCGGGTTCGTCGAGCTGCTCCTCGGGAGGGGCGCCGACCTCGAGGCCCTCGACGCCGACGGCCGCTCTCCCCTGGCGCGGGCCGTCCACAACCGGCGCCAGGAGAAGGTGGACCTGCTCATGGAGCGGGGGGCCCGGGTCGACCTGTTCTCCGCCGCCGCCCTCGGGGACGAGGAGCGGGTGCGGGCCCTGCTCGCCGAGGACCCGCAGCGGATCCACGCCCGGGACGCGGACGCGAAATCGGTCCTCGGAGTCGCCCTCGATCACGGGCAGGAAGGGCTCATCGACCTGCTCCGCGGGCATGGGCTGGACGACCCCGACGCCGAGCGCCGGATCCTGGCCCGCGCCGCTCTGACGGGGGGCGCGAGTCTGACCGAGGCGATGGCGGCGGGCGACGCGGAAGGGGTGCGGGGCCTCATCGGGGAAGGCGACTGGCTGACCGTCGGGCCCGGCGGCGCCCAGCTGTTCGAAGGGGAGACGCTGCAGGGGTGGTGGCCGCTCACCGGCGGGTGGCGCGTCGAGGGAGGACGCCTCCAGGCGGCGACCTCTCGCCGCATCCAGTTCCTGCTGTCCCAGTGGATCGCGCCCGGACCCTTCGAGCTGCGGGCGCAGGTGCAGCTGCTGGAGCGCGGCCTGAACGACGGCAAGATGCTGGGGTTCCTGGACGCCGCCGGCCGCTATGTGCAGATCACCCTCGACGACGAGCCGGACCGGCTCACCCTCCTGACCGGGCACAAGCATTTCGACGCCGACGGAGTGTATGGCACATGGAACGTGGAGAGCTCGGCGGAGCTGCCCATGGAGGAGGGCGCCTGGTACGAGGTGGTCTGCCGGATCGACGGCTCCACCTTCACGGCCTCGGTCGGGGAGGCGCGGCTGAGTCACCCCTTCGAGGTGGAGTTCCCGGTCTTCCTCTGGCTGGAGGTGCAGCGCACCGGCGGGGCCTTCCGGGGGCTGGGGGTTTCGAGGCTGTGAACGCGGTCTCGGGGGCGGGGTGGCTGGTGCCAGGATCCGGCTTCACGGCGGCGCCTGGCGCTCGCGGGCCCTTGCCTTGACTTGCCGGGCCAGTTGCTCGAGATCGCCCTCCTCGTACGCGGAGAAGCTCCCGCGCCCGATGGCGTCGATGCCTCGCTGCGCCTCCGCACGGAGCACCCGGAGCTTCGATTCGTTCATCACTTGCATTGCGTGCCTCTTCGCGCGACGGGCCTGACTGAAAGGGCGGGAGCGGAGCCCATGAAGAAGATCCCGGGGGGGAACCTCGGCAACAATTATCGCAGGTACACAGCCCTGGCCGCCGCAGCCCTCGCGCTGAACGGCCCCTTGGCAGCCGACACCGTGGAGGACGACATGGCATCGGAAGTGACGAGCGCGGACTCGGCGTCAGGACCAGGCCGCGTGCAGCTCGACCTGCGGGCCCGCACCACCGGCAGCTTCGCCGGCTGCCTCGAGCCGGCCCTGCACGCCGCCGGCGTCGACTGGTCGCTGGAGCACCTGCGCGGCTACCTCGGCCCCGCCTTCGCCTTCAGCATGGAACCCGGCGGCGGCCACCTGCACCAGGCCGAGAACTACGAGTGGCACCACTTCTACGGCATGCTCGACTTCCTCGAGCACGAGAGCATCAGCGTCGCCCTCAAGGGGGTCATTGCGGTCCCGCCGGAGGAGCACGACGCCGCCAAGGCCCGGGGCTGGGAGATGGCCCGGCGCGCCCTCGACGACGGGTACCCCGCCATCGTCTGGCAGGCCATGACCGTGGAGACGAAACAGTCCGGCCGGCGTCCCATCCCCTTCCTGTGGAGCCTGATCACCGGCTACGACGAGGAGGCCGGGACCTACAGCGTCCACCACGGCGGGGCCGGGCACTTCACCATCGGCTGGGACGCCTTCGGCCACTCCGACCCGGTGAACTGGTTCTGCGTCATGGTCTTCCGGCCGCTGACGGAACCCTTCGACGGCGCCGCCGCCGGCCGCCAGGCCCTCGAGCGCGCCCTCGAGGCCTCCCGGGGGGAGCGTCCCGGCGTCCGGGCGCCGGCCCACGGTCTGGCCGCCTGGGAGATGTGGCTCCAGGCCTTCCGCGACGGCACCGTCGATGTCGACGCCGTCGAGGGCCACGCCGCCTTCCTGGTCAACGCCCGCAGGGCCGCGGCCGTCTACCTGCGGGAGATCGAGCCCCACTTCCCGGAGGCGGCCCGCCCGGCGCTGCTCTCGGCGGCCGACAGCTACGACCAGGTGGCGGCCCGGATCTCGGATCTGCGCGTCCTGTGCGCGGCGGGTGATCCGGACCTGCAGCGGGCGGCCGAAGTCCTCGCCGCCGCCCTCGAAGCGGAGCGCGCCGCCCTGGCGTCGCTGCAGGAGGCCCTGGAGGCCGGGTAGCGGCGATGAAGCTGCAGGAGTCCATGGAGCTGGGCGGCCGCCACCTGCTGGGGTGGCTCGACCCGGAGCGGGACCACCTGCCGGCCGGCAGCTGGGCGATCACCCACGACCTCGGCCGGTGGTGGGACGCCATGCTGCGCCTGGAGGCGGCCACCGGGTTCGTCATCCCCGGCCACCTGGAGGGCGCCAGCCTGCGCAACCTGCACTGGCTCACCGACAACCCGGACGGCCTGCTGTGGGTGCCCCGGGGGCTCGACTGGCAGAAGATGAAGTTCGAGTTCCACAGCTTCCGCGAGGGCATCCTGGCCTTCGCCGCCCTGGCCCACTTCCGCGGCAGCGCCTGGGCGAGGCAGGCCGGCCGCCGCTACCTCGAGTCGATCGACCGGGGCCTCCGGCCCGACGGCTCGTGGGACGTGAACGCCTTCGCCTACATCGACGAGTACCGGCGCGGCGACAACCTGGAACCGGGCCACACCCCGGAGAACGAGACCCGCTTTCAGCTGACCGTCTCCCACGGCCGCTGCATCGAGGCGCTGATCTGGTATCACCGGTGGACGGGGGACCCCCTGGCCATGGACCTGGCCCACCGCCTGGCGGCGTTCCACCTGTCGTACTCCACCAACGACGAGGGCACCGTCCCGGACCATCTCGCGGCGGCGGACAGCGCCCAGGGCGACCGGCAGTCCTACCTCTACACCCTGTGCGGCCTGCTGCTCTACGGCGTCACCACCGGTCAGGCGGAGTACGTCGACGCCGTGGTCCGCACCTATGCCACCGGCGTGCCGCGGATCGTCAACGAGTGCGGCTGGGTGGCCCACGACCTCGGGCGCCTGGTCTTCCCGGACCAGACCGGCAATCCCCTGGCCAACACCGAGTCGACGGGGGCCGCGGCGCGGCTGGCCCTTTGGATGGCCATCCACCACGACGCCCGCTGCTACGACGACGTGGAGCGCCTGGTGCGGGCCCGCCTCTTTCCCGGACAGACCACCCAGGCGGACCAGCGGGACCTGCCCGAGGAGGCCCGGGATGCAAAGGCGATCGGCGGGTGGGGGGGCAACGACTACCCCCACGCCGGCAAGGGCTACAACCCCAGCGGCACCTCCGAGGTCGTGCACACCCTGAGCGCCATCTACCGGAACGTGGCGACCCGCGGTCAGAACGGGCTCTCCGTCAACCTGCACTTCGACTACGAGGACAAGGGCCTGCGGGTGGCCGTGGAGCGAGGCGTCACCTCCCGGCTCACGGTCGTGCCCAGGGGCCGCGACGACGTGCGGCTGCGCCTGCCGGGCTGGGCGCCCCCCGCGAGTGTGCGCATCACCGTCGACGGCGAGGCCGTTCCCGTGCGCCGGGTCGGCGCCTACGCCTGCCTGACGCGGGAGCAGTCCGGGCCGGCAGCGAGATCGTCCTGAGCCACGACTTGCCGGTGCGGCGGACCCGGGAGACGATGCCGGCGGGGGAGACCTACGAGTTCGCCTGGAAGGGCGACGAGATCACGGGCGTCCATCCGAACGAGCAGCCCCTGCCGTTCTATCCCACCCTGGACGATCCCCAGGGGACCGGGGACGGGTTCCGCGGGCAAAGCGGGACACCCGGGATCGAAGCCTGGTTCGAGGCGGTCCGTTCCAGGGACCTCGACCGGGTGCGGGCGGTCCTCGACGCGGACCCCTCCCTCGTGGACCGGCGCATCGCCGACGGCTTCGCCGAGCCCTGGACGGAGGCCGCTCCCGGGGACCGCAAGAGCAACACGGCCCTCCATTGGGCCGCGGTCCGCGGCTGGGGCAAGTCGTCCCTCGCCGGCCTCGCGCAGACCCTCATCGACTACGGGGCCGACGTCGACGCCATGGGCTACAACGGCAACAAGGGCGTGGCCCCGGCCGTGGTCCTGGCCGCCTGGGAGGGCGACCTCGAGGTCCTGCGGGTGCTGCTGGAGAACGGCGCCGACCCCAACCGCCCGGCCTCGGCTGAATCGGCCCTCTACGCCGCCATCGAGCACACGGACCCGGACGCGCCCGAGCCCAACAAGGTGAGCCTGCTGCTGGAGCACGGCGCCGAGCACGATGTCTTCACCGCGGCCATGACCGGCCGCTCCGACCTGGTGGAGTCGCTGCTGGACGAGTACGACCCGCTCCTCGAGCGCCGCAGCCTCAAGCGCCACCGCACGCCCCTGGAGGAGGCGGTCCACTTCGGGCGCTGGGAGACGGCGGAGCGGCTCGTCGAGAGGGGGGCCGCCGTCTCCGTGCACGCGGCCTCGGCCCTGGGCCGCACAGACCTGCTGGCGCGGATCCTCGACGCCGACGCGGAGCAGCTGGAGGCGCGGGACGACAGCCAGGAGACGCCCCTGCTCATGGCCGCCCGCCACGGCCGCGCCGAGGCCGTCGAGCTGCTGCTGCGCAGGGGAGCCGATCCCGACACGGAGAACCGCTGGCAGATCGGCGCCCTGCGCGAGGCGGTCGGAGGAGGATACGCGCGGACGGCGGAGCTGCTGCTGGCGGCCGGCGCCGATCCGGCGAAGGTCGACCGCGCCGGAAGGACCGCCGGCGAGCGGGCCGATCCCGGGGACCGGGCGCTGATCGAGGTGCTCGACCGGTACGACGCGCGATGACACCGGGACAGACCAAGGGGTTCTGGCAGCGGGCCTTCCTCCCCGAGGAGCAGCGGCCGCTCACGCCCGCCGAGTCGGCGCTGGTCATCGCCGCCACCTACGGGAAGGCCTGGTCGCCGGAGAAGAGCCTCCACAGCTACACCCTGAGGGCCCATCACCTGTCTCCCGACGTCGGCCGGATGACGGAGCTCATCGAAGCGGATCCCGGCCTCCTCGAGTCGATCGGCCCGGCCCTCGCCTGCCTGACCACGACCCTCCCCGGATGCGCGGCGAGCCTGAAGCTCCTGCTGGAGCGCGGCGTGCCCCTGCGCATCGACCCGGGGGAGTACAACGTCCTCCACGAGGCCAGGGCCGAGACGGCGCGGGTCGTCTTTGAGGCGGGCGCCACGGACGCAACCGGCGTGGCGCCCACGGTCCACACGGGCTGGCCGAACAACGTCACCCTGCTCTACTGGCCTGCCGTCTTCGGCGGCAGCGACGACGCGGTGGAGCACGTCGAGGTCCTCCTCGACTACGGCGCCGATCCCGAGGTCGGGATCCAGGGCAACGGCGAGCGCGGCAACACGGTCCTTCAGGAGGCCGTCTCCCCCTACGGTCCCGGGCAGGAGGGGAAACGGCGCGTCGCCCGCAAGCTGATCGAGCGCGGCGCCTTCTACGACGTGCTCTCCGCCTGCGGCCTGGACGACCTGCAGCGCGTGCGCGAGTGCGCGCGCGAGGCCGACGTCATCACCTTCCGTGGCGAGGCCGACATGACGCCCCTCCACTGGGCGGCTCGATCGAATGCCCTGGCCTGCACCAAGTGGCTGCTGGACCGGGGCGCCGGGATCGAGGCGCTCACCAGGGCGCACAACACGCCCCTGCACTTGGCGGCGGAGCGGGGCGCGGCCGAGGCCGTGTGGCTGCTCGTCGGCCACGGCGCCGACATGAGCGCCCAGGACAGGAAGGGCCGCACACCCCTGCACCGGGCGACCTACAACGGCCACGTCGACGCCGCCGAGGCGCTGATCGTCTGCGGTGCCGACACGAGGATCGAGACGAGGACGGGCAAGACGCCCCTGCAGCTGGCCCAGATGGACTGCCGGTTCCTGCGGGGCTGATGGTTAGGGGAACCATCCTGTGAGCGGACCCTTGATACCCAGGGCGGTCCTCCTGCCGGCGCTCCTGGCCGCTGCAGGGATCTGGCCGGCTCTACCGGCCCATTCCGTTGGGGTGCTGCTCAAGGGAACTGACGGACCTCCCGTGGAACTGAGCGAGATCGAGGCCCTGTTCATCGTCGGGGAGGACGGCACGACGGTTCACCTGAGGGGGTACTTCGACGGTCCCTTGCGGGAGTTCGTCTGGCTCGTGCCGGTTCCCGCCGGCTCGAAGATCCAGCTCAGCCACAACGACATTTTCCGGTGGGTGAACGAGAGGACACAGCCCCGCTTCCAACTGTTTGCGGAAGGGGATGCTACTCCGGAATACCTCGAGGAGAAGACCGGATTCCTCCCGGACCTCCCTGTGCTCACCTATGTGAACGAGCACAGCGAGAGGTGTGACGTCCTGGCAGACGAGGTGGTCAATCCGATCGTCGACTTCTTCCCCTGTCCCATCCGGCTGTGTGAGACCGTACTGCTGGAGTACGTAGGGGAAAGGGAGACGCAGGCTCTCACCATCATCGATGCACGGTCCCACGCCGAGGTCTCCGACTGGGCCTTGGCGCGGGGCTACCGGGCGGCAGCGATGGACGGGGAGGTCGTGCAATCCTATCTGGATGGGGGCCAGGCCATCCTGGCCGTGGAAACCGCCCCGCCGGAGTACCTGTATCACCTCAAGCGCGTGAACCGGATACAGCCGCTGGCCTTCACCTACGGGGTGGACGGGATCACCGTACCGCTGAAGTCGGCGACCAGTGAAGGAACCGACAGGCAGGGACTGACCGTCTGGATCGCCGCGGAGAGCCGGGCGATTCCCGAGAACTACCTGAACGTCCACCTCAACCCGGCGCGGCTGACCTGGCCGCACGCCTATGGCCTGTTCTCCGGAAAGCCCGGCAACTACCATCAGGTCCTTTCGAACGCCATTGCGGAGACGGAACATCCGGCTCTGGTCACCGAGTACGCGGTGGAAGGAACAGGACCGGGGGACTGGGAGGAACCGCATGCGGACCTCGATGCCCTGCGCGACCCGGAAAGCCTCGACGCCTTCCTGACCGACCTCTGGCATGGTGGAATCACCCCCAAGAGCCCTTGGGGCGAAGTTTCCACCGAGTTCGAGCTGAGGTTCCTTCAACTGCTCAGGAAGCACATACCCATACCCGAGTCCGTGCTCGAAGCCATCAGGCAGGGTTACAACGGGAGGGAGGAGAGGTTCCGCGAGTACGCGGAGTCGCAGTTCTACAGCTTTCCCAATGAGTACGAAGATCACTACGAAGACGAGTGGTTCAACTTCTCCGGCTTCGTCGACGACTGGATGGCCCGGATCCAGGAGCCGAAGGCCAGGGCCCATGAAGCTCTGGCCGGCCGCCCCTACCTGACTCGGCTGACCACCTTCTACTTCGGCGACGCCGAGACGGTCGATCCCGTGTTGGGATTCAATGCCGACCTTGGTCAGGTCAATGACCGTCCCGGCTACGGCAAGGTCGGTTTCGAGTGCAGGGAAGGGGGGGAGTACGGGTTCTGGGACGTCTCGAATCTCATGGCCGTCGTCGGCCTGGAAGGGGGCACCATACTCCGCTTTGGCTTCGATTGGGGCAACCCCTTCCTGTGGAGGATCCTGCGCGGAGCCTCCGAGATCCCCCCGGCCGCTTCGGAGAGCATCGAGCAGTTGAGTACGTCAGGCAGTCCGGTGGTCGTCCCCAGGCAGATGACCACCACGGTGGTGGCGGGCACCATCCCGGACAGCGGGTTCCGCACGGTGGAATTCTCCCGCATGGTCCCCGGCCGCCACCCCCGGTACCAGTGGAGCACCACCGCCAGCCGGTCAGGGGAGTTCGAAGCGATCATCTCGAGTGGAGCCCCGGCCGGCGTCCAGGGATCCTACCAGGTTCGGGTGCGCAACCGGGATGGCGAGATCCTGGATGTGTGGTACGACATTCCCCTCGAGCGCAACCGGCGTCAGATCCTGGAGCTGATCCCGGGGGAGAGGGCACGCGTGACAGCCGTGGAGCAGCTGAAGGGAGCCGTGGAAACGGGGCCCGCGGAAGCGGACTTCGACGGCGACGGCACGGTCGGCTTCGAGGACTTCTTTCTCTTTGCCGAGGCCTTCGGCGGCAGCGACTCCCGCTTCGACCTCGATGGCAGCGGCACCGTCGACATCGACGACTTCTTCCTCTTCGCCGACCACTTCGGCCAGCCGGCGCGGGGCAAGCTGCTGGCGCTGGCCCGGCGGATGATCGGCCTGCCCGAGATTCCCCAACTGCGGAACGCGCCCAACCCCTTCAACACCAGCACGGCCATCTCCTGGTTCCAGCTCTCTCCCGGACCGGTGCGGCTGGAGATCTACAATGCCCTGGGGCAGCGGGTGCGCACCCTGGTGGACGAGGTCCAGGCCGCGGGAAGGCACCGGGTCTCCTGGAACGTCCGCGACGAGGCTGGTGCCTCGGTGGCGTCCGGGGTCTACCTGTCGCGGCTGCATTACCCCGGCGGGGTGCAGACCCAACGGCTGCTCTACCTCAAGTAAGTCGTCCGGCTGCTCGAACCAGGAATCCCGCGCAGGGGGATCACATCCGCGCCGGCGCCAGGGTCCATGCCTGCAGCGACCTCACCCTCGCCTCGCCCCCGCGCGCGAACAGGCCGATGCCGGTGCTGTCGGTCCGCGTCGGATAGATGCGCTGGGTCACGCACTGCCGGCGGTTGGCGAAGACCTCGAGGATCGAGCGGTCGAGAAAGATGCGCAGGGTCAGCGGCTCCCCCCGGGCCAGCTCCAACGGCCCTTCCTGGGCGGTGACGTACTGCCCGCTCCCGGCCAGGTGCGGCTGCGGCTTGCGGTAGCGGGTGTAGCGGATCTCCCGGTCGAGGGTCGACCGGCTCACGTCGACCCGAAGCACCGCCGCGGCCGAGTCCCAGGAGACCGAGGTCTCCTCCTCGCCCCCCGGCGAGCGCCGCAGCTTCAGGCCCACCTCTCTCGCCTCCCGCGGATCGAACTCGACCGCCAGCTCCAGGCAGTCACCGCCGATCCCCTCGACGTGCATCTCGGAATCGGCGGCCAGGTCGATGGACCCCAGTCGGCGGGGATCGAGCCGCAACACCTCCAGCTCCGGGACGGGGTCGATCTGCAGGCGGCGGCCCGGTCCCAGGGACAACAGCCGCGGAGCGGTCATGACCCCGGACCAACCGGATGCGCGCTCCCGCTCGACGCCGCGCAGCTCGCGGACCCAGTCGAAGAAGATCCGCCGGCCTTCTGCGTCCAGCAGGGTTCGAGGACCGCCGAGATGACCCCCCTCCCAGCTCATGCGTCCGTGGACGTCCGGGTGGAAGCGTTCCCCCCGGAGCCGGCCGATGTAGTACTGGGTTCCCTGCAGGTGGCTGCAGAAGACCAGCATGTGCCGGTCGCCGAGGGGGAAGAAGTCGGGCACGGCGCAGTCCTCACCCCCGTCCGTCCACTCCCGCCGCGACTCGTAGAGCTGGCCGGCGAACTCCCAGGTTCGCAGGTCCTCGGACCTGAAGAGGTACGCCGCGTCCCCCTGGCCTTCCGGGTCGCGTTTGTTGACAGCGGCGTAGTAGAGGCCCCCCTCCAGCCAGCCGCAGGGGTCGTGGATGGTGTAGCGGCCGAAGTCGGGGCTGCCTTCCTGCGGCTGGGGAATCACCGGATTGTCCGGGTCCCTGGTCCACTCGATCAGCAGATCGTCGCGGCTGCGGGCGAGACACAGGCCGCCGGGGTTGCCGTAGTAGATCAGCGTCGGCACCCCTTCCGCATCGATCAGGGCCCCGCCGCTGAAGCAGCCGATGCGATCCGGTCCGTCCGCTTCCGGCGTCAGCGCCACCGGATGGTGGACCCAGTGCACGAGATCGGCGCTGGAGGCGTGGCCCCACTGGATCCGGTTCCAGTAGGCGCCCTCGGGATTGAGCTGGTAGAAGATGTGGTGGCGCCCCTTCCAGTAGAGGGCCCCGTTGATGTCGTTCATCCAGGCCGCCGGCGGTGTGAAGTGCCAGGCCGGCCGGTGGGGATCGCGGGCGAAGTCGGAAGCGAGCTCGCCCGCCTCCCGGATGCGCGCTTCCATCCGCTCGATCCGATTCCGGGGAGTCATGTCACCTCTCGTGGGTTGTCCGGAGTTCCAGGCATGTCGTGGCTGTCGTCCCGGTTGAGGATAGCCCACGATGAGAGCCTTCACTATTCGGGGGAACGTTCCGCCGAAGTCCTCCGTCACTTGAGGGGAAGGGCCACCTGTCGACGAGGTAGTCACGGCACGGAGAAGGAGATACGGATCCGACGACTGAACGAGGACCTCGCCGGGGAGCAGATCCACGGCCGGTGCCCGGCCAACAAGGTCGCAGCTCTCGGGGGGAGGCGACCCGGCGCCCGGTCGTGGTGCCCCACGCAAAGACAGACAGGGAGATGCCGGCAGCGGTGCCCGCCGCCTCGAGCGCGGTCGCCAGCATCCCGCGGGATCGGCCGTTGTGACGATCCGTGGCCCCCTGGACGGGGACGGCCTCGAAGGGCGGATCGCCGAGTGGCGCGCCAATGTGGGGGGAGGCATCTCCGCCTCCGAGCTGGAGGAGCACGAGCGCCGCCTGCGGGAGGAAGTATCCGCCCTCGGGCAGGCCGGCCTCGACCCGGACGAAGCGTTCCTGGTGGCGGTCCGGCGCGTCGGCCGCCCCGACCCGCAGTCGGGCCGGTTCACCCCGGCCGATGCGGGCGGCCTGTGGAAGCAGCTGGTCGCCCGCGGTTCGGCCGGGGAATCGCAGACCTCCAGACGCGAGATCCTGGTCGTCCTGGGGTTCGCCGCGGCGTCGGCGGTTGCGGTGAAGGTCCCGGAGCTGTTCGGCTGCCGGATGTTCGGGGGCTGCGAGAGCTTCTACACCCGCAACCTCAGCCTGTTCTGCCTGCCCCTGCTGGCCGGCTACTTCGCCTGGAAACGCGGGATCGGCGCCCGCGGCTGTCTCCGGCTGGCCCTGCCCTTCCTGGCGGCGGCTCTCTTCGCCAACATCTACCCCTTCTCTCCGGGCGGCTCCACCGAGGGGCTCACGGCCCTGCACCTGCCGATCGCCCTGTGGCTGGCCGTCGGGGTCGCCCATGCCGGGGGGCGCTGGGGGTCTTCCACCCGGCGCATGGAGTTCGTGCGCTTCTCGGGGGAGCTGTTCATCCTCTACGTGCTCATCGCTCTCGGCGGCGGCGTGCTGACCGGGGTCACGGGAATGATGTTCGCCGCCATCGGTCTCGACGTGGAGAGGCTGGGGCCGCAACTGATGCCGAGCGCGGCCCTGGGGGCGGTCGTGGTCGCCGCCTGGCTGGCCGATGCCAGGCACGGGGCCGCGGCGAGCATCGCCCCCCTGCTGACCCGCATCTTCACCCCGCTCCTCGCCGTGGTCCTGCTCGCCTTCCTCGGTGCGATGGTCTGGACCGGCAGCGGCATCGTCCAGGCGCGGGAAGTACTCATCGGCTTCGACCTGCTGCTGGTGCTGGTCCTCGGCCTGTTGCTCTACGGGGTCTCGTCCCGGGAGCCCGGGGCGCCCCCCGGCCTCTTCGACCGGCTCCAGCTCCTGCTGCTGCTGGCCGCCCTCGCGGCCGACGCGGCGGCCCTGGCGGCGATCGCGGCGCGCATCTCCGAGTTCGGATTCAGCGCCAACAAGGCGGCGGCCCTCGGGGAGAACCTCGTCCTCCTCGTCAACCTGGCCTGGTCCGCGTGGCTCTACGTGCGGTTCCTGCGAGGCCGCGGCCCCTTCTCCGCCCTGGAGCGCTGGCAGACCGCCTACCTGCCGGTCTACGCGGTCTGGGCGGGAATCGTCGCCGTCCTCTTCCCGCCGCTCTTCGGCTACGCCTGAGACAGGACCCGCCGCGCTGAAGCGATTTGGCGGCGGCCGCCGATGGCACCATCCTCTGTGCCCACACCAACAGCAGGCAGAAAGGGCAGACCGTGAGCGACATCAACGAAATCGGCGCGACCGCATTCGTCATCGCCTCCATCCGGTCCATGGAGGCCGAGCATTCCCCGCCCCTCTTCAGCGCCCCGTACGCGGAGTGGTTCTCCAACGAGCCGGCCCTGGCCGCCGCCCGGCAGCTGGACGCCGCCTTCCCGCCCTCCACGACCATGGTCCGCTTCCGCACCCGTTTCTTCAACGGTTTCATCGAAAGCGGCATCGAGGCGGGGGCCCGCCAGGTCATCCTCCTCGGGGGCGGCTTCGACATGCGCGCCCATCACTACGAGGACACCGGCGCCGCCTTCTTCGAGGTCGACCAGAAGGCCGTCCTCGACTTCAAGGGCGCCGTCCTGGGCCGGCACGGCCTCGAGCCGCCGCCGTCGCTGCCCGGCAACTACCTGGAGGTCGACGTCCCCGGCGGCCTGGCCGGAGCCGGCTTCGATCCCGCGGCCCCCACCTTGATCGTCTGGGAAGGCAACACCATGTACCTGCCCCCCGAGACGATCCTGCCCTTCCTCAACCGGCTGGCCGGCGCCATCTCCTCCTTCCGCATCGCCTTCGACTACTTCGCCGTCGACCTGCAGAGCCGCGACTTCGATACCGAGGAGGACCGGCGCAGGCTGGAGGGCGTGGAGAAGGCGATGGGCGCATCTTTCCCCACGGGGTTCCCGGACCTCGGTCTCTTCGAGAGAGAGACGCCGCTCTCGGTGGCCGATTCCGGCACCTTCGCCGACCTGGGCGAGGAATACGGACTGGGCGCCATGGTGGCCGCCTACCCGGAGGACTGGCGGGAGACGCTCAAGCTCTACCGGTACTGCGTGTTGGCGAAGGGATAGCCGATCACCCCGGCTGCACGATGAAGCGGGCCAGCTCCCTGCCGCGCGGGGACAGGGTCTCGTAGAGATCTCGCGGCAGCGAGGGACCCAGGTCGGGCAGGCGGAACCACGGCGCCAGGTACCCGACGCTGGTCATGGGCCGGATCTCGTCGGAGTCGTTGGCCGTGCCGCCGTGCCAGCATCGCACGTCCCGGATGACCGCCGTTCCGGCCGGGGCGCAAAGGATCGACTCCTTCATGCGCGCCGGCTCCTCCTCCATCTTCGGCGCCGGCTGGCGGGTGCGGTGGGTTCCCGGCACGAAGCGGATGGCGCCGTTGATCTTCCTGAACTCGACCATCAGGAAGTTCACGACGATGTACGGCGTCGGCACGTCGTGGAGCGTCACCTGTCCCAGCGGATCGTTGAGGACGTCCCGGATATCGGCGTGCAGGTGCTGCTCCCTGGCGCCGGGAGCGGAGTAATCCCCGCCGCCGCCGGAACAGATGAAGCCGGGGCTTCCCCAGATCGCCTCCAGGATCGGAAGGATGGCCGGCAGGTCGATGAGCTGCACCCACTCCGGGTGGTGCAGTTGGGGCCCGAAGGAGTAGCGGGCATGGCCCCGGTTGGCGCTCTCGAGGGGGATCTCCGCCATCTGCTGCGCCATGACGCGGGAGGCGCCCGCCCGGGCGAACTCGAGCTGTTCGGGGCTGAGGGCATCTCCGATGGGGACGAACCCGTCCCGATGGAAGATGGCCGCCGCCCTGTCGACTTCGCTGGGAGAGAGGATTTCGACGTCGAGCATGGCGGATCGGCGGCTTGGTGGCAGGCTTGGCTGGGCCTCAGTCCTCGTCGAGGATCCCCTGGATCATCCCGTCCAGGTGGCCCCTCCGGCCGAAAGAGATGTCCCTGAGGACACCCTCCCGGTCGACCAGGAGGGTCGACGGGGTTCCGCGCAGGGTGGTGGGGACTCCCTGCACCCAACTCGAGACGCCGAAGTTGGGCACGACCTGTCCTGACTCGATGGCCATGAGATATAGTATAGCTTGAGCAGCGATTCCCCGGCGCCGGTCCGCGCCTGTCGATCATCATTGGAGGACCACATGTCCAACCACGAGCGGGTAGGCGCCAACGTCACCCGCGAGACCCACATCGCCCACGACGGGCGCCACGCCTTCTACGCCGGAGGGCAGACCTACGCCGGCGCCGGGGGTACCGCTCTCCTGGAGATGGTCACCACGGAGATGCTCCACTGGGTGACCCACGACGATGGCCGCACCACCCTCGACGCCTGCTACGACGGCACCTGGGTCCGCCGTTCCGAGGACGACGGCGCCACCTGGAGCGACGTGGAGGCCAAGGCGGCCTTCGACACCACCCTGGGGGGGAGCAGCTCCTGCCCTGCGGCATGAGCCTCGACGAGAGGACCGACACGCTGGTGCGGTTCTACCGGGGCCAGAAGGCCGACAAGAGCTGCTACGGGTACATCAACCAGGGCGCCTACCGGGTGTTCTACGCGATATCGAAGGACCAGGGAATCAGCTGGAGCGAGCCGGTGCCGATCGTCGACCGCCGCGGCGGGTTCGACGAGCGCCGGTGGGGGCCGGAACTCGACTATGGGACCCGGGGCGCCATCCTCAACGGCGCCGCCTGCCGCTGGATGGACGACGGCTCCCTCATGGCCCCCTTCACCGGGTACGAGCGCCTCGACGGGACCCGGCCCTGGGACTTCCGCGTCGTCTGCGCCCGGGGGGAGTGGAACGCCGGCCGCACCGCCCTCGAGTGGGAGTTCGGCAGCTACTTCGAGGTCGGCCCCGACCGGTCGACCGCGGGCTGCTGCGAGCCCTCCATCGCCTCCCTCGGCGGCGACCGGCTGTTCATGACCACCCGCTGCCAGGGGGGCGAGGCCCAGGGCCTCCATTCCGTCCGCTACACCGCCCTCTCCGAGGACGGGGGCATGACCTGGTCGGAGCCAGCGCCCCTGCTCTACGACGACGGCTCCCCGGTGCACACGCCGGCTTCCTCCTCCGACTTCGTCACCACCTCCACGGGCCGGACCTGGTGGCTGGGCAACATCCTCGAGGCGCCGGTCTTCGCCCAGACGCCCCGGTACCCCTCAAGCTGGCCCTCTTCGACCCCGGCCGCGCCTGCCTCGTGAGGGACTCGGTGCGCCTGATCCAGGACCGGCCCGAGGGGGCCCACGAGCTGGTGAGGTACACCAACTTCGGCAGCTACGAGGAGCGCGGGACCGGCCGCCTCGTCATCACCCTGCCCGAGCAGTACCGCTACAAGGGCTGGGACGAGATGGATCGGCCGGAGGACTTCGCCGCCGACTGCATCAAGTACACGGTGGAGTTGGACAGGTGACGGCCGGTAGTGGGCGACGGTGCCACTTGCCGTCGATATACCAATAGGTTATAAACCATATGGTTTTACAACCAGGCCTGCCTATCCAGAGACTGAATTCGATGCTGCCCTTCCGTACGGGCATGAAGGTGACGGGCAGGGAGTTCTGCGGCCGCCGCAACGAGGTCGCCCAGCTGCGGCAGTACATGCAGTCCGCCGGCCGTGTGTACGTCGTCGGCGACCGGCGCATCGGCAAGACCTCGCTGATCTTCGAGGCCGCGCGCTCTCTCCACCGCCGGCGCCTGGTCTATGCCGACCTGATGGCGATCAAGTCGGTGTCGGACCTCTCACAGCGCCTGGCCCAGGCCGTGATCCAGGCGGAACGGCAGGAGTCCGGTGTCATGACCCTCCTCCGATCCCTGGCAGCGCTGCGACCCACGATCTCGGTGGATCCCGCCACGAACCTGCCCACGGTCGGCTTCGAGGCCGGCAGCGGAGATCGGCCCGAGACGCTGGACGGCATCTTCGCCCTTCTGGGCTCGCGCGAGGCCCCCGTCGTCGTCCTCGACGAGTTCCAGGACATCCTCTCCCTTCCCGCGGAGGAAGCGGTGGTGGCGAGACTTCGCGGACTCGTGCAACAGCAGGAGGGCTCGGCCTTCGTGTTCTGCGGCAGTCAGCGGGGGGCCATGGAGACGATCTTCACGGAGCGCGGTTCTCCGTTCTTCAACGCCGCCATGCGCCTGCACGTCGGGCCCATCGAGCGGCGCAGCTTCCGCCGTTTCCTGGAGCGCAAGTTCCTCGCGGCGGAGCGCCGCCTGGAGGCCGGCCTGCTGGACATCATCCTCGACGCATGCCACGACAACCCGGGGGACACACAGCGATTCTGCACCGCCCTCTGGCAGGTGACGGGCGCCGGGCAGGTCATCTCCCAGGACGACCTGGCGGCGGCCTGGAGCGCGATCTACGCCATGCAGAGCGACCAGTACGAGCTGGTGATGCAGAGCCTGAGCCGCCAGCAGGCCGATGTCCTGCGAGCCCTGAGCCGGGCCGGTGGCGAGTCGAACCTGAACCGGGACTTCGTGGAGAGCACTGGCATACCTCTGCTTCCGTCCGTGGCAAAGGCCATGCAGGGCCTCGTGAGCAAGCGCATCGTGTCGAAGGTGGGTACGAGATACCGCGTCTCCGACCCCTTCCTTGGCGCCTGGCTCGCGCGCGCCGGCCAGGCGCCCTACACCCAGTAGAGGCCGTGGCCCTGGGCGCCGGTGATGACGTCGATGGCCAGCCAGAAGGCGATGACGGCGAACTGGCCGAGGATGAAGCCGAGGAAGAAGGGCCGCACCCGCCGCAGCAGGTTGGGGCCGCCGTAGCGGATCAGGCACGCCTTCACCACCCACACCAGGAAGACGCTGAACCACATGTGACGGGTGAGCATCATCTGCGACACCGCCAGCCCCATGGGGTGGACGGGGAAGGAGAGCAGGTGGGCCCGCACCCAGTAGAGGGCGAGCATGACCGCCCCGCCGGTGCCGATCAGGGCCAGGCCGGGCAGGTCCGGGCCGACGGGCTCGCGCAGGTACCTGGCGGCGAAGTCGATGGTGTACCGGGGGCCGCTGAGGAAGAACCAGGCGTTGGCGTTGTTGGCGCCCGACTGGTAGGCGTAGTAGAGGGTGGTCCACACCGAGATCCCCAGCCCGAGGATCACGGCCAGGATCATGCTCCAGAGCAGGACGCCCCGGCGGGTCACCGACTCGGCCACCTTCAGGCCGTTGGCCGCCGAGGCCATGACGAAGGTGCGCACGTCGCTCATCCACACCTGCCCCAGGGCGAGGACGGTCACCGCCCCGGGAGCGCCCAGCCAGGCGGTGCCGTAGGCGGTGCGCACCACCGTGGGCGTGATCAGCTGGGCCCGCGTCGCCGCCAGCCCCGACTCGCAGAGGATGCGGGTGATCCCCAGGAAGGTGGCCGCCGCCACCAGCACGAAGGTCACCGCCGCCCACCAGGGCACGCCCGCGGCGATGAACCACCCCGTCATCAGCACCAGCCCCAGGATCAGCTGTCCGTAGACGCTGCGCATGGAGAACTCGCCGGGGTCCCCGCCGCGCCGGAAGGCCGAGCGCCAGGTCCGCGCCAGGTACCCCCGCGCCGTCCACAGGGTGTAGCCGGTGAGGGCCATGAGAGCGCCGAACTGCAGGTACGAGAGGATCGGGCCGCCGTCGCTCTGGGCGTAGATGTCGAGGTTGAGGGTGCGTGTCATGCCGATGTAGGTGAGGTACCCCTTGAGGGCGTATCCCAGCAGGTAGAACAGCCAGATGCTCAGGGTCACCTCCTGGTGGGTCAGGTAGGCGAAGCCCATCATGGGGAAGCTGACGACCACGGAGAGGGACTCGAGGTTGGGCAGGATGGGGATGCCCGTCGACAGGCTGACGCCAGGGATGAAGTGGAAGTAGGCGTGGAGCCCGTTCATGGAGGTGACCAGGAAGGGCACGGCGAAGCCCGCCCACATGACGGGGTTGCGGAAGAAGGCGTTGAGGGCCCGGCCCCGCTCCTGGGAGCACATGACCAGGGGCAGCGCGGCCAGCGGGTAGGCGAGGCGCTCGTGCTCCATCCACTGGCGGCGGAAGAGCACGGCCAGGGAGATCATCACGAGGTATAGGCCGAGGAGCACGGGGACCCAGGCCAGCAGCGGCTTGATCCACACCATCCACGGGATCGCCTCGCCCCGCGCCACCCCCTCGTAGAAGCCTTGGATGGCGTCCTCGCCCTGGGGCACGAGCCAGTGGGGCACGTAGGGCTGGATGTCCTGGGCCCACTCGTTCTCCGGGGTGGCCAGGTAGTAGATGGCGGGCAGGATGGGGATCAGGTAGAGGGTCAGCCCCATGGTGCAGATCGAGCAGGCGATCGCCGCCATCAGGTAGGTGATGGACAGCTCCCCCGTGGTCAGGGAGAGGGAGGGGAGCAGTCGCCGCAGGGCGGTGTTGACGACCAGGGCCAGGAGAAAGAGGAGGAGGATGGCGGCGGCGGTGGTGAAGTCGATGGTCAGGTACGAGCCGCGCACCATCAGGCTGTTGTAGGGCCCCCAGAAAGCGACGGCGGCGCTCAGCAGCGAACCCGCCAGCAGGGCCCGCGCCGGGCGCACGTACCCCGGGGAATCGGGGCCGGCCTCCGGCGCCTGTCCCGTGCGCCGGCGGAAGGCTTCCACCGCGGCGGCGGCGGTGGCCCCGGTGGTCACGGCTGCACCCGCGAGGGGAGGGCCGGCGCTTCAGGACCGGATCTGGAGGTCATAGCTCCAAATCTGGACCGAAATTGGAGGTGACAGCTCCAAAATCCCCTCAGAACCCGAGGACCATCACCCAGAAGGGGGCGTCGCCCACCTCGCGCTCGTCGAACTCCTCCAGGGCGCCGGAGTCCTGGTCGACGCGGAAGGAGCGCATGCGGCCGGCGGTCTCGCCGGCGCCGTAGCAGAAGCGCCCTGTGGGATCGATGTTGAAGGAGCGCGGGCTCGACGGCACGGGGAAGTGGCCGAAGGGGTCAGGCCGCCGTCGGCGGCGATCTCGAAGCCGGCGATGCTGTCCCCGGGGCCGCGGTTGGAGGCGTAGGCCCAGCGGCCGTTGGGGTGGACCTCCACGTGGGCCGTGTGGCTCACCTCGCCGTAGCCCTCGGGCAAAGTGGAGACCTCCTGCACCGGCTCGAGGGTCCCGGCGCCGCGGTCGTAGCGGTGCACGGTGACGGTGTTGCCCTGCTCGTTGACGGTGTAGACGACCTCGCCGCCGGGGCCGAAGCACATGTGCCGGGGGCCGGTGTATTCCTCGGCGGGGACCACCTCGAAGGGGTCGTTGGGGGTCAGCCGGCCCGAGGCGGCGTCGTAGCGGAACTGGGAGGTCTTGTTGTTGGGGCAGACGTGGGGGATGAAGACGAAGCGGTCGCGGTCGATGAGCACGGCGTGGGCCTTCGGACCGGTGTCGACATACTCCACCTGCTCGCCGATGGAGCCGTCCTCGGCGACGCGGTGCACGGTGACGCCGCCGCCGGTGTAGTAGCTGGCGATCAGGTGGCGCCCGCCCCCGTCGGTGACCGCCAGGGCCGGCGTGGCCAGGCCCGTGTCGACGGTGTTGACGTGTTCCAGGGCGCCGGTGGCGGTGTCGAGGCGGTAGCTGGACAGCTCCGTCGACTGCACGTGGGCGCCGTAGACCATGCTCGTGGACCGGTGCAGGTGCAGGGAGCCGATGGGCCCGTGGGCGTCGCTGGAGGCGCTCAGCTCCAGGGCGCCCGTGGCCGGGTCCATCGACCAGGCCTGGATCTGCCGGTCGCCGGTGAGGGCGACGAAGACGAAGTACCGGGATGCGTCCGCCATGGGAAGGCCTTTCGGGTTGGGTTGCTCGCGGTGGCTGAGTTCGTTTGTGGCGGTCCCCAAACTACGACGACCCCGGAGTTCTCCGCCACGGCGGGCCGGGTGACGCGAGGAGACCCGGAGACCGTGAACGGAGACCTGCCACCTGGCGCCGACCTGTCCCGCCTCGAGGACCAGGTCCGCGCAACGAAGTACGACGAGGTGGCGGTCGAAGTGTACCTTCTACCAGTCCACCACGACGGACGTAGGTTTGAAGATCGCAGAGAGGAGAGCTGCCGATGGACAATTCAGGACGGAGCGACATTGTGCTGGACAAGGTCATCCAGCGCGATCCGGAAATCCACAGTGGCGATCTGGTCTTCGCCGGCACGAGAGTCCCGGTAGACAGCCTGGTGAGCTATCTCAAGGGAGGACACTCCATCGAGGAGTTTCTCCAGGACTATCCCACCGTCGAGCGCTGGCAACTGGAGTCATATCTCGACCTCTCTTCGGATGGACTGGATCACCTGAGGACGCGGGATGCGAGTGCTTCTTGATGAGGATATACCGATCCGGCTCAGGCTGCACTTCAGGGCGGAAGCGACGGTGGAGACGGTGGAGTATCGCGGTTGGAAGGGTTTCAGGAACGGGGCGCTTCTGCGCGTCGCCCAGGAAGAGTTCGATGTTCTTGTGACCATGGACAACAGTCTCCCCGACCAGCAACCGGTTGGGCAATTCGATCTGGGTGTTGCAGTCTTGCGCCCTTCCAGCAGAACCCTCGAGGACCTCGTGGCGTTGGTGCCTGTACTGGAGCGACACCTCGCCAAGATCAGGCCGGGGGATGTGGTCCGGATCCATCCTTCCAGGTAACGCCGACCGCTGACGGAAGCAGGTCCCTCACCCCTTCAGCGCCCCCACCGTGATCCCCTTCGTGAGGTACTGCTGCAGGAAGGCGTAGACCAGCATGGTCGGCGCCATGATCAGCACCAGCCCGGCGAAGGCCATGCCCCAGTCGCTGCGGTACTGGCTGACGATGGTGATGTTGGCCAGGCCCAGGGGCAGGGTGCGCAGCTCCTGGGATCCCTCTCCCGAGAGGAACATGAAGGCCATGAAGAACTCGTTCCACGTGGCCAGGAAGGAGAAGATCCCCACCGTGATCAGCCCCGGGCGGGCCAGGGGCAGCATGATCGACCAGAAGGCCCGGAACTCGCCGGCGCCGTCCATCAGGGCCGATTCGTGCAGGCTCGAGGGCAGGGACTTGAAGAAGCCGGTGAGGATGAAGACGGCGAAGGGCATGCCGAAGGCGACGTAGACGATGAGGATGCCGAGGCGCGAGTTGAGGAGGCCGAAGTCCTTCATCTGGAAGAACAGGGGCACGATCGACAGCTGCAGGGGGATCATCAGTCCGGCGAGGAAGTAGAAGAACAGGGGGCGCACGCCGGGAAAGGTGAACCGCGCCAGGGCGTAGGCGGCCATCGCCGCCAGCAGCATCGACGCCGCCACCGTGGTCACCGTGAGCAGGACGCTGTTGAAGAAGTAGTCGCCGAAGAATCCCTTGGTCCAGGCGTTGGTGAAGTTGACCCACTGCAGGTCGCCGAGCTCGGGCAGGCTGAAGGGGTCGAGGAAGATCTCGCGGTCCGTCTTCAGCGACGTGTAGAGCAGCCAGAGCATGGGGTAGACGACGATCGCCAGGTAGCCGAAGAGGGCCGAGTAGAGGAAGGGCTTGATGAGGGTGTTGGTGCGTCGCTCGGCCACGGTCAGAACTCCACGGCTTCGCGCTTCATGGCGCGCAGGGTGGCGGTGGTGCCGAAGAACACGATCAGGAAGAGGAGAACGGCGATCGCCGTCGCCTCTCCCACCTTGAACTCGGTGAACATGGCCTGAACCATCCTCGTGCCGATGACGTGGTTGTCGGTGGTGGGCCGCTGGTTGGTGAGCAGCCAGATCACCTCGAAGGCCTTCATGCCGCCGATGATCATGAAGACGATGGAGATCGACAGCACTTCCCAGATGAGGGGGATGGTGATCGACCGGAACTGGCGCCACGCCGAGGCGCCGTCGATGTCGGCCGCCTCGTACATGGTCTGGGGGATGCTCTCCATGGCCGCCAGGAAGAGGATCATGTTGAACCCGGCGGCGCCCCAGATCGACATGGGGATGAGCGCCCAGTAGAGGTTGTCCTGGGCCAGCCAGGCGAAGCCTGCGAACTGGTCGAAGCCGAGGGCCGTGAGCACCGTGTTCACCGGGCCGCCCTGGGGGTTGTAGAGGTGCATCCACAACAGGGTGGCGGCCACCCCGCCGAGGATGTTGGGGAAGAAGAAGGCGATGCGGAAGAGCTTGGCCCCCACTACGCCGCGGCTGATGCAGACCGCCAGGAACAGCGCAAGGGGCAGCACGCAGGCGGGGATGACGAACATGATGAAGAGGTTGTTCGACAGGGCGACCCAGAACTCGTCGCTCTCGAAGAGCAGGCGGTGGAAGTGGAGCAGCCCCACGAAGGACATCTCGGTGAGTCCGTCCCAGCGCATGGTGCTCCACAGGAAGGACTTGACACTCGGGACGATGACGAAGAGGGAGTAGAACACGGCCGCCGGCCCGACGAAGAAGGCGACGCCGCGCCAGTTCATGCGCACGGTGCTGTTGGGTTTCGGCGCCTCGCCGGCGCGCTTCTCCCGCCACTGGCGGATCGTGGTGTAGAGCCAGAAGCCCATGGCCAGCCCCAGCAGCCCCAGCAGCAGGGCCGGCTTCCACAAGTGGCGCACGGTGACGTCCTCGGGGTGGGTGGCGCGGTTGCGCACCGCCAGCGCCGCCGACTCCAGCTCCCGGGCCCCTTCCTCGGGGGTGATCTCGCCGTTGACGATCTTGAAGCGCGTGTCGTTGAGGAACTGGTCCATCTCCGGGAAGCCCTCGCCGGGGGCGGTGCCGTAGGTCGTGGTCGCCCGCCGGGCCATCTCCACCAGGTCCTGCAGGTCGGCGCTGGTGCGGCCCTCCATCGACCCCTCGACGGCGACCAGGATGTCGCGCATCTCGGCGAAGGTGCCGGCCTGCTCCCGGGAGGTCATGAAGCGCAGGAAGTCGACGCCCAGCTCCGGGCGCGCGCTCTCGCGGAAGACGAAGTAGTAGCCGGCGCCGGTGTACACGGCGTTCGGGTCGCCCACGCCGCCCTCGACGGCGGGGAAGTTGAACGCCCCCAGGCGGAAGCCCTCGGGGATCTTGCCGAGCATCTCGCTCTTCAGCCACGAGCCGCAGAACACCATCGCCGTGTGGCCGAGGAAGAACTCGAGCTGCGCCTCGGTGTGGCTCATGCCGAGGGCGCCGGGCTGGAAGTAGTTCACGGCGGTGCGCTGGATCAGGCCGAGGGCGGTGACGAACTCGGGGTTGTCGAAGCTGCCCGGCACCAGGTCCTTCTGCTCGTAGTAGCGGTCGCGGCCGGCCAGGTGGTAGTAGGCGTTGTCGGTGACGCCCCCGATGTAGCCGGGGTACCGCCCCTGGAAGGCCAGCGGCGCGATGCCGGCCTGCTGGATCGTCTCGCAGAGGGCGAAGAACTCGTCCCACGTCCGCGGCGGCGTCCAGCCGTGCTCCTCGAACATCCCCTTGTTGTACCAGATGGCGTAGATCGAGTAGAGGAAGGGGATGCCGTAGGTCCGGCCCTCGTGCTGGTAGCGCTCCAGGCTGCCGGGCAGGAAGGAGTCGCGCCAGGTGCGGTCGCCCTCCCAGCTCGGCCCGTCGAGATAGTCGTCGAGGGGCAGGATCTCGCCGTTGCGGATCAGGGCCCAGTAGTTGAGGCCGGCGTTGCTGACCTCGGGGAAGGTCCCTTCGAGGATGCGCACCCGCACCTTGTCGGCGATGCGGGGATCGCCGTAGAGATCGACCTCGACGTCGGGGCGGACCTTCTCGTACTCGCGGGCGGCGTGGAAGAAGAAGCTCAGCCCCTCGCCGCCCTCGAAGACGGGCACCTCGATGCGGGTCCGCTCCTCGGCGGCGGCCGGGGCCAGCAGGGCGGCGAGCGGGAGCAGCCCGCTCAGCATCCGTCGAGGGAGTGCGCCCGTCAGCAAGGGGTCAGGGAAGCTCCACGACCACGTACTGTTCCTCCACCGAGACCGGGTAGGTCTCGACCACGTACGGCCCCTTGCGCGGGCCGGCCACCTCCTCGCCCGCCACCACCTCCACGTCGTAGCTCCGGGTGCGGGTGCGGGCCGGGTCCCACCAGGACTGGCCGGTCCGCACGTCGAACTCCCAGCCGTGCCAGGGGCAGCGCAGGATCTCCCCCTGGCGGGTGTAGGTGTAGTCCCCCGGGCCCCGCGACTGCAGGAAGCCGGTGAGCCGCCCCTTGCACAGGGGGCCTCCCTGGTGGGCGCAGCGGTTGCGCAGGGCGAAGAACTCCCCCTCGAGGTTGAAGACGCCGATGGAGCGGCCCTCGATCTCCACGATCTTGCGGCCCCCCGGCGGGATCTCCGCCAACGTGCCGACCACGTGCCGCGCCATGCGTGTTCCGCTCAGTCCAGCCCGTAGAGCCGGCGGGCGTTCCCGGCCAGGATCGACCTTGCGCAGCTCCCGGTCGAGCCGCGCCGGCAGTGCCTGCGCCGGCGAGTCGAAGTCCCAGTGGGGGTAGTCGGTGGCGAACATGAGATGGTCGTCCATCTCCATCCACCCGAGCATCTGCTCGAAGTACTCCGGGTCGGGGGGCTCCTCCATGGGCTGGGTGGTCACCCAGAAGTGGTCGCGCACGTACTCCGAGGGCGGCCGGCGCAGGCGGCCCAGCTCGGCGCCCATGCGCTTCCAGCAGTGGTCGAGGCGCCACATGAGCGGCGCCAGCCACGAGAACCCCCCTTCGATGAGGACCACCTTCAGGGTGGGGAAGCGCTCGAAGACGCCTTCGTACACGAGGCTGGCCACCTGGGGCTGGAAGGACTGGGGCATGCCGCCGTGGTCCTCCACGTAGTGGGAGGGCCAGCCGGCGCCGGTGATCGGCCCGCCCCCGGCGCCGCCGAAGTGGATGGCCACCGGCAGGTCGTGGCGCGCGGCGGCCTCGTACATCTTCCAGTACTTGCGGTGGCCCAGGGGCTCGCGGGTGCGCACCAGCAGCAGCAGCTGCAGAAAGCCGGGGTGGCCGCCCATGCGGTCGACCTCGGCCGCGGCCAGCTCGCCGTCCTCGTAGGGCACCACGATGGAGCCGCGCATCCGCGGCTCCGGCTCGATCCACTCGGCGAGCTGCCAGTCGTTCATCGCCCGGCAGAGGGCGGCGCCGTACTCCAGGTTGACGTCCCCGCCGGCGCGGATGAGGGGGGTCATGATGCCGTAGTCGATCTCCCACTCGTCCAGCAGCTGCATCCGCAGGAAGTCCAGGTCCGACCCCGGCGGCCCTCCCGAGGGCGGCCAGGAGTCGTGGCGCGCCGCGTTCGGCGCGATCCGCGGGTACGCCGAGCCGACGTGGCCGCGCATGCCGATGGTGCGGTGGTGCTCCCGCCACTCCGCCGGCAGGAACCGCTCCATCGTCCCGTCCTCGGGCATGGTCACGTGGATGTCGGCGTCGATCACGGCCAGCTTCTGCGGCCGTTCCGCCGCGGCGGGGGCCGGTTCGACGAGCGTGGTCGTTCCCATCTGCAGGTCCTCCTTCACAGCCGGTAGAAGGCGCGGGCGTTCTCCGACCAGATCCGTTCCGTCAGGGCCTCGTCCAGGCGCACCGGCCAGGCCTCCGCGGGCGAGTCGAACCACCCGTGGGGGTAGTCCGTGGCGAAGAGGAGCATCTCGTCCGAGTCCATCTGCCCGATGATCTGCCCCAGCGGCTCCGGGTCCGCCGGCGCGTCCCAGGGCTGCACGGTGAGGCGGATGTGCTCGCGCATGTACTCCGACGGCGGGCGCCTCACCCACGGCGTGTCGCTGCGCAGGCCCTTCCACTCCTTGTCGAGGCGCCACATGAGCGACGGCATCCAGGTGAACCCGCCCTCGACGAGGGCGACGCGCAGCCCCGGGAAGCGGTCGAAGGCGCCCTCCATGATCAGGCTGTTCACCTGGGACTGGAAGAGGGCGGCCATGCCCGCGTACTCCTCGACGAAGCTCGTGGGCCATCCCGAGGGGGTCGACGGGTGGCCAGCGGCGCCGCCGTAGTGGATGGCCACGGCCAGGCCGTGGCGCACCGCCGCCTCGTAGATCGGGTCGTGGCGCCGGTTGCCGTAGGGGACCAGGGAGCGCACCGGCAGGATCACCTGCACGAAGCCGGGGACGCCGCCGACGCGGTCGATCTCGGCGGCGGCCAGCACCGGGTCCTGGGACGGGACCACCACCGAGGCCCGCAGCCTCGGCTCCGGCTGCAGCCACTCCTCGATCTGCCAGGTGTTGACGGCCGCCGCCAGGGCCGCCCCGAGGTCGGCGTTGTGCACCGACGAGGCCTGGTAGTTGCAGGTCAGGACCCCGCGCTCCAGCTCCCAGGGGTCGAGGACGTGGTTCCGCACTTGTTCCAGGGTGGACCCCGGTCCGTCGCCTTCGCCCCGGAAGTCGGGCCGGGCCGTCAGCGGCAGACCCGGCGGATAGTCGGAGGCGTCGGGTCCGCGGAAGCCCGAGTGGGTGGTGTAGTCGACCCAGTGGTCGGGCAGGTACGCCTGCAGGCCCTCGAGGGTGGGCGCGTTGTGGATGTCGCAGTCGATGAGGGGGCGGCCCCCGCGGTCGCCGAGGGTCTGCACCGTCAGAACCGCTCCAGCAGCAGGCCGGTGATGGCGTTGGGCCGCTGGTAGTAGCGGCGCGTGGCCTCGTCCGCCTCAGCCCAGAGCCGCCGCGGGAAGATCGTGTAGTTGCTGATCGGCGGCGCCGAGCGGCGACCGCAGTAGATGTGGATGGTGCGCCGCTCCACCGGGCTGCGGCGCACGTTGCCGGCGTGGAACATGCCGGCGTTGAAGAGGATCGCCGTGCCCTTCTCCCCCTCGACGTGGTGGGCCGTGTCCAGGTCGTAGTGGTCCAGGGGCGGCAGCTCGTCGCCCTGGGCCGAGCCGGGGATGAGGCTGAAGGTGTGGGCGGTGGCGTCCACGTCGCTCAGGTAGTAGGCCACGGAGAGGTAGTGGGTGGAGTACGGAGGCCGGGAGCCGAGTTGCGGCCAGCCGCCGCCGTCCCGGTGCCAGTTGCAGTAGGGCTCGCCGTCGTGGGGCCGGCGGATGCGCACCGAGTGTTCCTCGGCGCACAGCTCGGGCCCGAGGATCGCCTCCAGCAGCGGCAGCAGGGACGGGGGCCGCATGGTGACGTCCATCTCCTCGTGGGCCAGGAGCATGTGCACGTTGAGGGTGACGTGGCCCTCCTCGCGCTCGGTCCAGAACGGCGAGCCGGCGGCCAGGTCGCGGTCGATGGCGTCGTTGGCGGCCTCCACCTGGGCGGCGTCGAGGGCGCCGGGCACCACGAGGTACCCGGTGCGGGCATAGCGCTCCAGCTGGTCTGCAAACGCGTTCATGGCAGCCGGGGACGATAGTCCCGGGGGACCGCCGCCGTCCACATGGACCGGGGGGCGGCTCACGCGGTCCAGGGCTCCGGGTCGGCGAAGAGGCAGCGGGCCTCCGGACCCAGGCGGGCGGCCGCTTCCGGGCTCAGGGCGCTGGAGAACACCATGTGCGGGTCGTCGCGCCGGCAGAAGAAGCTGGTGAGGCTGTGTCGCGCCTCGCCGCTGTCGTTGCGGGTCGTGCCGTGCCACATGTGGCTGTTGATGACGACCACGGTGCCGGCCTCGCCGGGCACCAGCCTCTCCTCCGGGTGGGGCGCGGCCGGGTCCTCGAGGACGTCCGGAGCCTGCCCCCGGAGGTGGGTGCCGGGGATCACCCGGGTGGCGCCGTTGGCTTCGGTGAAGTCGGAGAGCATCCAGATCGAGTTGCCGACCGCGCAGCGCCCGGGCGGCGGCGGCGGGCCGTTGTAGTCGACGTGGAGCTTCTGCTGCTCCGCGCCGGGGGGATGGGGCCGGCCGTGGACGCCAAAGGACTTGATGTGCCCGTCGAGGAGGTGGCAGACGGCGGCCAGCACCCGGGGATGGGTGAAGCAGATGTCGAAGCCGGCCGACTTGTTCTGCATGTAGCTGGACTCGGCGGGGCCGCCCTCGCGGCCGGTGCCCTCGCCGGCGTAGACCGCCTCTGCCGCGGCGATGAGTCCGGCGATCTGGGGCGGGTCCAGGATGCCGGGCAGCGGCAGGTAGCCCTCCCGGTCGAGGTGCGCCTTCTCCGCCGCCGACAGGGTGTCGCGCCGCACGCCCAGGGCCTCCAGGGCTTCGGGGAGCGTCACCGGTCCCTTGTCCCGCCTTCGGTGGGCTTCGCGCTGCCGACCCGGAGTACCTCCAGCCGCCTGGGCCCCCGCTGCCGGCCGCGGCCCTCGGCCGGGTCCGCGCTGGCACACCCGCGCGCCTCCGGGGCCCGGGGCGGGGTGACGCGTGCCCCGCGGCTGGCCCGCGGCCCTCGGCCTGCTCCGGATGCGCCCGGCGCCTCTAGGGCTTCGGGCAGCGTCACGACTCCGTCGATCCGCTGCCAGCAGCCTGGTCCGCCGCGGCGGCGCGCACGTCGTCCTCGGTGATCCGTCCCGTGCGGCCGGTGCCGCGGACCTTCCGCCAGTCGATGCCGAGCTGCTGCGCAAGCCGCCGGGCCCGGGGGCTGATGGCCGGGGCCGAGGCCGCTCCAGCCGTCGCGGAGGACTCCTGGGCGTCTGCCGCCCCGCCGGCCGGCGTCCCCGCGCCGGCCGGGGTCTGCCGGGGCGCCGAGGGTTCCGACGCTGGCGGAACGTCCGCGGCCCTCGGCCGGGTCCGCGCTGCCACACCCGCGCGCCTCCGGGGCCCGGGGCGGGGTGACGCGTGCCCCGCGGCTGGCCCGCGGCCCTCGGTCCGATCCGGATGCGCCCGGCGCCTCTAGGGCTTCGGGCAGCGTCACGACTCCGTCGATCCGCTGCCAGCAGCCTGGTCCGCCGCGGCGGCGCGCACGTCGTCCTCGGTGATCCGTCCGGTGCGGCCGGTGCCGCGGACCTTCCGCCAGTCGATGCCGAGCTGCTGCGCCAGCCGCCGGGCCCTGGGGCTGATCGCCGGGGCGGAGGACGGGTCCGCCGTCGCTGGGGGCGCCTGGGAGTCCGTCCCGCCGCCCGGAGCCGCCGTGCTGTCGGCCGGGGTCTGCCTGGGCGCACCGGCCCCCGACCCTGCCGCCGCCGGCGCCGACGCCGAAGCCGGCGGTTCCTCGCCCTCGGCCAGCAGGTACCCGATGACCGTCCCAACGGCCACCGTGGCCCCCGGGCCGGGAGCGTCCGCGGGAATGTGCAGCCGCCCGGCGTCGAAGGACTCCACCTCGTTGATCGCCTTGTCCGTCTCCACCGTGAACAGGACCTCGCCGGCCTGCACCGCCTCGCCCGGCTTCTTCAGCCACTCCACGAGGGTGCCCTCCTCCATGGTCCAGCCCAGCCGGGGCATGACGATCTCGACGGCCACGGCTACTCCTCGGCGAGGGCGCGCACGGCGTCGGCCACGTGATCGGCGGTCGGCGCCACCGCCGCCTCCAGGGGGGCGCTGTAGGGGGTCGGCGCGTGGGTGCCGTTGAGGCGGCGCACCGGGGCGCCCAGGTCGTCGAAGCCGTGCTCCATCACCCGGGCGGCGATCTCGGCGCCGACGCCGCAGGGGCCGAAGGACTCGTCGGCCACCAGCAGCTTCCCGGTCTTGCCCAGCGACGCCAGGATCGTCTCCAGGTCGAGGGGGGCGAGGGTGCGCGGGTCGATGACCTCCACCGAGACCCCCTCGGCGGCGAGGGCGTCGGCGGCCTGCAGGCTCCGGGGCACCATGGGGCCGATGGCGACGACGGTGACGTCCGAGCCCTCGCGGCAGAGGCGCGCCTGGCCGAAGGGGATCTCGAACTCCTGCTCGGGGACCTCGCCCCGCAGGCCGAGGAGGGACTTGTGCTCCAGGTAGATCACCGGGTCGTCGCCGCGGAGGGCGGAAGCCATCAGCCCCTTGGCGTCGTATGGCGAGGCCGGCACGGCCACCCGCAGGCCGGGAACGTTGACGAAGAGCGGGTAGTAGCTGCCCGAGTGGTGGGTGGCGTGGCCGCCGCCGATGCCGACGCAGCCGCGCAGGAGCACGGGCATCCGCAGGCGGCCGCCGGACATGTACTGGATCTTGGCGATCTGGTTGGTCAGCTCGCCGGCGGCGTCGAGCAGGAAGTCGACGAACATGAAGTCGACCACGGGGCGGGTGCCGGTCATGGCGGCGCCGGCGCACAGGCCGACGAAGCCGCGCTCGCAGATCGGCGTGTCCCGCAGGCGCCGCGGGCCGAAGCGCTCGTAGAGGCCGGTGGTGGTGTTGAAGTTGCCGCCGCGCTCGCCGATCCCCTCGCCGAGGACGAAGATCGTCGGGTCCCGCTCCATGGCCGCGGCCAGGGCCTCGCGGGCGGCCTCGGTGTAGGTGATCCGGCGGCCGGCCATCAGGATCCGCCTCCGTACACGTGGTCGCTCACGGTGGCCGGGTCCGGCCATGGGCTGCTCTCGGCGAAGGCGGCGGCCTCCTCGATCTCGGCGTCCACCTCGGCGGCGACCGCCTCCAGGTCGTCCGCCGAGGCCGCGGAACCGTCCAGCAGGGCATGCGCCAGGAGGGGGATCGGGTCCCGTTCCCTCCAGCTGTCGATCTCCTCCCGCGAGCGGTAGCCGCCGTCGCCCATGCCCTCGGCGTGGGGCCGCGTGCGGTAGGTACGGCACTCCACCAGGGAAGGGCCGCCGCCGGACCGGGCCCGCTCCACGGCCGCGCCGGCCGCCGCGTACACGGCCAGCACGTCGTTGCCGTCGACGCACTCGCCCGGCATGCCGTAGCCGGCGGCTCTTCCGGCCACGTCGGTGTTGCGCGCCGCGTAGTCGAAGGGGACCTCGGTGGCATACATGTTGTTCTCGCAGACGAAGAGCACCGGCAGGTCCCAGATGGCGGCCAGGTTCAGCCCCTCGTGGAAGGCGCCGTTGCCCACGGCCCCGTCGCCGAAGAAGGCGACCCCCACCCGGTCGGTCTCCAGCAGCTGGAAGGAGTAGCCGGCGCCGGCGGCCTGCAGGATGCAGGGTCCGACGATGCCGCTGGTGCCCATCATGCCCAGCTCCGGGGCGAAGAGGTGCATGCTGCCGCCGCGGCCCCCGGAGCAGCCCGTGGCCCGTCCGAAGAGCTCGGCCATCAGGGCCCGGGGCGGCACCCCCTTGGCCAGGGCGTGGCCGTGGCCGCGGTGGGTGCTGAAGACGGCGTCGTCGTGGCGCAGGTGGGCGCAGACCCCGGCGGCGACCGCCTCCTGGCCGACGTAGGTGTGGCAGGCGCCGGTGATCCGGCCGGCGGCGTACGACCGCGCCAGCTGCTCCTCGCAGCGGCGGATGCGCAGCATGGTGCGGTAGAGGTCCAGCTGGACGGCAGGGGAGGGGGTCATGCTCACCCCGTGATCCCCGGCCCGCCGGGGTAGGAGGCGCCGGCGTTCATGGCGAGGTTGCCGCCGTCCACGGGCAGCAGGACCCCGGTGACCCAGCGCGACGCGTCCGAGGCCAGGAAGACGGCCGCCCCCTTCACGTCGTCGGGCTCCCCCAGGCGGCCCCGGGCCAGGCCCCGCAGCCACTGCTCCTCCATGCGCGGTTCCCGCTCGATGCGCTCCCGCAGGTGGGGGTTGAGGATCTGCGCCAACAGGATGGCGTTGACCCGCACGCCGCGGCTGGCCCACTCGGTGCTCAGCTCGCGGGTCATCTGGGCGACGCCGCCCATGGCGGCGCTGTAGGCCATGTGGCCTCGGCCCATGGCGGTCAGGCTGGCCAGGGAGCCGATGTTGATGATGCTGCCCCCGCCGGCGGCGAGCATGCGGCGCCCCGCCTCCTGGCAGCAGCAGAACCGCCCCACCACCAGCCCCTGGAGCGACTCCTTCACGTCCTCCAGGTCCAGCTCCTCAGGCGGCCCCAGGACGATCCCGCCCCCGGCGACGTTGGCTACGGCGTCGATGCGGCCGAACTCGCGATCCAGGCGCTCGAACATGGGCCGGATCTGCTCCGGGTCGGAGACGTCGCAGCGCACCGGCACGGCGCGCCGGCCGAGGGCCTCGACGTCGGCGGCGGTCGCTTCGGCTCCGGCCTCGTCGAGGTCGGCCAGCATCAGGTCGGCGCCGGCCTCGGCCAGACCCAGGCCGATGGCGCGGCCGACGCCCCGGGCGGCGCCCGAGACCAGGGCGGCGCGCCCGCTCAGATCGAACAGGGACTGGGTCATCCTTCCTCCAGGAGGGCGGGGTCGTGGGGCTTCAGCGGCACCCGGGGCACGACCTCGGGGTTGACGACTTGATCGGGGCGGGGCATGTGGCCGTGGAGCACGCAGGCCAGGTTCTCGACGCTGCCGGTGGCCACGTCCCGCGTCGACTCCACCGAGAGGGCCGAGACGTGGGGCGTGGCGATGACGTTGGGGGCGGTGATGAGCGGGTGGGTGGGCACCTCCTCGGTCTCGCCGAAGATCTCGATGATGCCGAAGGTGTCGAGGCCGGCGCCGCCGAGGCGTCCGGAGCGCAGCAGCTCGGCGAGGGAGTCCTCGTCGACGATGTCGCCCCGCGAGGCGTTGATCAGGTAGGCGCCGGGCTTCATGCGCTCTAGGCGCCCGCGGTCGATGAGCCCCCGGGTCTGCCCGGTCAGGGGCAGGTGGAGGGAGACGAAGTCCGAGCGCTCCAACAGCTCGTCGAGATCGATCATGTCGACGCCGAGCTGGTCGGCCTCGGGCGAGGGCCGGTCCATGTCGCGGCGGGTGGCGATCACCGTGAGGCCGCAGGGCAGGGCGCGGCGGGTCACGGCGATCGCCGAGGCGCCCCAGCCGACGAGGCCCAGGGTGAGACTGGACAGGCGGCGCAGGGCCAGGGACTCGGCGCGGGCCTGGCGGAAGGCGCCGTCCAGCATGTGGCTGGCCATGCGCGGGATCCGGCGGCCGAGGGAGAGGATCATGGCCATCACGTGGTCGGCCATCTCCTCGGTGCTGAAGTCGGGGACGTTGGAGACGACGATGCCGCGCTCGGTGGCGCGGACCACGTCGATGCGGTCGGTGCCGTTGCCGATGCGGGAGATGAGGGCGCACCGATCCAGGCCGTCGACGACGGCGGCGGGCAGTTTGGCCGAGACCACGCAGACCGCGTCGGCGTCGCGGACGTGGGGCAGGATCTGCTCCGGCTCGGCGGCCTCGACCTCCAGCGGGCACACCCCGAGGCTCTCGAGGAGCCGGCGCTCGGTCTCGGACATGGGGAACAGCTCCGCGTTGAGGCGGACCACCCGGGCCTCGGAAGGTGATGGCGGCAAACGGCGGATCCTCCGGAGGACAGCGATGTCCGCCGGCCGGACGCCGGCGGCGGACGCGGGCGACAAGGTAGTGAGCCGGCCGGGAGCCGGAAACGCGCCCGCAGCCCGCGGCTTCAGGCCCAACCGGCGATGAAGCTGTCCACGGTGAGGGACTCGGGGACCTCGTTGAAGAAGTAGCGCGACGCCCGCCCCTGGAAGCCGGGGACGGTGTGCTCCTCCTCGCCCTGCATGCTCCGGTCGACGGGCTCGAAGCGCGCCCACAGGGCCTTCGCCTCCGCCTCCGAGAAGCGGTCGCCCAGCCGCCGGCCCCACTGCAGGGTCATGGGGTGGACCATGGCCGCGAACTTGCGGTCCTTCTGCGGCAGACTCTCGAAGTCGGGATGGTGCAGGTTGCGGATGTCCCGGGCCGACTTGCTCAGGAAGATCGTGCTCTGTCGCTTGGCCATGGGGCCCGAGCCGGGGTGCAGCTCCTCCAGGGCGCGGTGGTAGCCCGGGCCGTCGCCTTCCAGGACGGCCCTCAGGGCGGCCTCCACGTGGTCGACGGCGAGGTCGCTGCGCCGCCGCCAGCGCTCGAAGGTGGCCTGCGCCCCGGGCGAGAGATGCTCGCAGAAGCGCGGGTCAGGGTAGTGGGTGAAGTTGGAGAAGCCGCCGTGGATGACGCGCCGCAGGCGGGTGCTGTAGTCGCTGGCCCAGTGCAGGATCGGCAGGATGTAGGCGACCCCGTCGCCGGCGGCCAGGTGGGTCTGCACGCCGCTGTCGAGAGGGGCGCGGTCGTTGCGGCTGAGTTGCTCCGCCTCCTCCGGCGTGTTCGGCCGCAGGTGGCTGCCGGGCACTACCCAGAGGACGTCGTCGTCGTAGAGGGTGAGGTTCCACTGCACGTAGCGGGGGCCGTTCTCGCGGATGTCCTCGGCGTAGCCCATGACCGAGGAGCTGTGGCCGGGGGCGAAGTCCCGGTGCCAGCGCGCCGGCCCGTGATCGCGCACCGGGCTGCACATGAGCATCATCTCCGTCACCGCGGCGTCCTCGACGCCGAGGAGCCGGCTGCTGACGCCCTGGGTGTTTTCGTGGAGCCAGATCTCGATGGCGCCGGCGGTGGAGGCGTCGATCTCCCCGGCCATACCGCTCAGGGCCAGACGCGGCTGGGCGCCGGTCTCCCAGTGGCCGCCCGGCGGGTCTTCGGGGGCGCGGTCCCGGGCCCAGATGGCGCGCTGGCGGTCGACGAGGATCTCGTAGACGCGGCGCAGCTCCTCGAGCTGGTCGGGGGGGATGACCTGGCGGAGGATGACGTAGCCCTCCTCGAGAAAGCGCTGGCGGTCCACCTCCATGATCCGGGATCCTCCTCTTTCTGGCGTGCAGGGCTGCCTGTGGCACCATAGGTTGTCGAACGACCCGAGGTCAACCTGCCGAAGGAGAGACCGTGACCGACCTGCCCATCGCCAAGGAACCCTTCTACAGCACCACCCGCCGCGCCGGCGACACCCTCTACCTGTCCGGCTTCGGCCCCGTCGACACGAAGATGAACGTCGTCGGCCGGGACATCGCCGAGCAGACGCGGTACACCATGCAGCTCATGGTGCAGGCCATGAAGAAGGAGGGAGCCACCACCGCGGACCTCGTGCGGGTGAACGTCTTCCTCCTCGACATGGCCGACCGCGACGGCTTCAACCGCGCCTACATGGAGTTCTTCGACGGGCCGCCCATGCCGACGCGGCGGCTCATCGGCGCCGGCGATCTCTTCAAGGGGATCCTTGTCGAGATCGACGGCATCGCCTGGCTGGGGGATTGACAGATGACCACGAGAGTCGGATCGGGGGACCACCGCTTCGAGGAACGGCACGACTGGCCGCGGCTGCCGGAGGGCTGGAGCTTCCGCGAGGTCGTGGACGTGGCCGTGGACGGGCAGGACCGGGTCTGCGTCTTCAGCCGGGGCCCGCAGCCGGTCATGGTCTTCGAGGCCGACGGCACCCTGACCGGGGCCTGGGGCGAGGGCATGTTCACCCGCCCCCACGGCCTCACCGCCGGACCGGACGGCGCCCTCTGGGCCGCCGATGACGACGGCCACTGCGTGCGCCGCTTCACCTGGGACGGCGAGCTGCAGCTGACCCTCGGCACCCCGGGACAGGGTTCGGCGGTGCACAGCGGAGACCCATTCAACCGCCCCACCAAGGTCGCCGTCGACCCCCGCTCCGGCGCGATCTACATCGCCGACGGCTATGGCAACGCCAGGGTCCACAAGTACTCCCCCGAAGGCGAGCACCTGCTCTCCTGGGGCGAGTTCGGCACCGGCCCCGGGCAGTTCAACCTGGTCCACAGCGTCTGCACCGACGACGCCGGCCGCGTCTACGTCGCCGACCGCGAGAACCACCGCGTCCAGATCTTCGACGACCAGGGCGCCTACCTCGATCAGTGGAACGACATGCACCGCCCCTGCGGCCTCCTGGTCTCCGGGGACCGGGCCTACGTCGGCCAGTTGCCCAGCCACCTCGACGTCAACGCCGCCTACCCGAACATCGGCGCCTGCGTCACCATCCACGACCTCCAGGGGAACCAGCTCGCCCGCCTCGGCGGGGCGCATCCCGGCGAGGGGCCGGGGGAGTACACGGCGCCCCACGGCTTGGCCGTGGACTCGCGGGGGGATCTCTACGTGGGGGAGGTCTCGTGGAGCGCCTGGGGCCGGCGGTTGGATCCGCCGCGGCTGGTGCGCTGCTTCCGGAAGCTGGTTCGGGTGTGAGGGAAGCCGGAGCGGCCGGGGCTACTCGACCAGTGCTTCTCTGTTGACGCGGCTGCTGAGCCTTTACCATGGCGGCAGCAGGATGAACAGTTGGACGTTAAGGGAAGTCAAACCGGTTGATTCCCGGCGCCTACCGAACGAGCATGATCTGGCACATGCTGTCTCCTTCTTTCTTCAGGATGAGCTCTCTGGCCTCTTGCTCGAACTGGAGAGGTCAGACTCGCTGTCCGTTCCCTTCGAACTGACCGAGGGGGAAGGCGAAGAGCTCGATGGCCTTTCCGGGGAGCAACTATGGGAGTGGCTCGTTCGCTCAGATAGGGCGGACATCGTCGTTGACCTGACCTACCGCCAGCTCACTGCCGCCGTTGTGGCGGATGCTTGCCATTTCCTATGTGAGTCCCTGCTCGCCAGTGGAAAGGGAAAGCTCACCGTAGCCTATGCCCTACTCCGCAAGCCGTTCAAAGAGAACCTCCTGTTGCTCGAGTGGCTCTGCGCATCACCCGGGGATCTTCTTCAGAGATTCAACGGGGAATCCATTGGCCCATATGTGCTCAACCACCTGCCCAAGGAGAAGCGCCTGGAGATAATCCAAGCAGCGGTTACAGCCGTGGACCTTCCGGGAATCGATGCACAGATGCTCTGGTTGATCCGATACGACAAGAGATCCCCACGAAGCCTTGAAACCCTCTGGACCAAGGGCACGCATCTGGTCACATCAGTACATGCGTCTGCTACCGAGCCTGGGCATCTGAACTTTGTTTTCTCACAGCAAACCGCCATCGAAAGTCAGTGGAAGCATTACTACTCGATCGTGCCGGTGATCCTGCGTTACTTCCTTGCTGTAGCTGAACAGATCGCAGCTCGTTTTGTTGTGTGGGATGACGAACAACGATCCATTCAGCTCTTTCGTCGGGACCTCGCCCTCCTGCGCTTTGCATCACGGCCTGGGACCTCGGAGGAACTCCAAGACGATAGCGCTGCAATACTTGCAGATCTAGCTGCCTTCGACTTCAGGTGTGAGAGATGCCACGATGCCGTAGCCGTGGGTGCCGATGCCATGGACCGTCTGTGGCTACGGGCAGAAGTGGTGTGCCAGACCTGTGGGCATGCAAACACCCTCTCGGGGGTTCGTGGAAGGGACGAGGAGGAACGATGACCTGCAGGACAGGGACTGCATGCGATAGTAAGGTCAATGGTTAGCGACGATGAACTGGCCTGCTTGGTGGGATTGGGAACTGGAGTTGTCATCCCATCTGGAAAAACGTATGCTCCAGCGTGGTTTTACCGAGATTGACTTGCGCACCATGTTGGAACATGCCATTGCCTATCGTCCCGATTTCATGGAGGGACGCTGGGTCGTCGAGACGCACCTTCGTCATCAATCGTGGGAGATTGTTGTTGAACCGGATTTGCCGGACGGGTCATTGGTAGTCATTACCGCTTATCCCCTTTGAGGAGCCCCCATCTATGCGAGAGCAATACTTGGAGATCACCTATCGCAAAGGAAAGCCCTTGGCCGCATATCTCTACTTGCCGGCTGCTTCGGGTGTGAAGAGTGTACGAACCGAGTCGAGAGATGCAGGTCTGCTGGTGGACTTTGGACCTGGTGACCAACCCATTGGCCTGGAAATCACGGCGCCGGAACAGATTACGGTAGCCCAGATCAACGCCGTTCTGCGCAGCCTTGATCTTTCTCCAATGAAGGAGCAGGATCTGTCGCCGCTGCAACCCGTGTGACTCTGGAACGAAGGGGCCTACGTGAGACATCCGAGAATCTGGTAATTTGTGGCCCAGCAGCTCTTGACGGTGACTCTCTCCTTCCATGCCCGGTGCAGGCAACTGAAGTGACGATCAGAAGGAGTCTGCAATGCGCTCGAACGCTCGTTGGATGGTGTTGGTCCTCATGTCCGGTATGACTCTCCAACCCGGCTCCGCCCACGGCCAGGAGTTGAGCCGCGGCAAGCGCTGGGTGCGCAGCCACCCGTTCACCACGATGGCGCTGACGATCGTGCCGAAGACGTTCGACGCCGATCACTACGCCCAGGCCAACCTGACGAAGCTCCTGGCGTGGAAAATCAAGCCCGGGCTGCTGGAGAAGGCGGCGGCCAAGGGGATGAACTGGCACCAGCACGTGTACCCGCACATGGACGGCCTGACCGACGAGCTCCAGGCCACGCTGCAGGGGCTGAACGCCGACTATCCCGGGCAGACGGGGTGGCTGGTCTGGGACGAGCCGAATCGGCCGAAGATGTTCATCGCCGCCAGGACGATCGAGTGGCTCAAGCAGACCTATCCCGAGGCCCTGGTCTACTCCTGCGCCTTCCCGATGGGCGCGACGGCTGAACGGTACTACGGAGGGTCGGTGCCCGAGGGTGGGTACAGCTACGAAGAGTATCTGCGCGACTTCGCCACCATCATGGACCCGGACGTGGTGCTGTTCAACGCCTATCCGTTCATGGAGGACGGCGGGACGAAGAACCTCTTTCCCACCTTGATGACCGCACGCAAGACCGGCAAGGAGATGGACGCGCCGTACTGGGCCTTCGTCCAGGCATACGCCGACGACAGGCGCGGCTATCGCATGCCCAGTGAGTCGGACGTGCGCATGCAGGTGTTCATGCACCTGACCTGCGGGTACACGGGGATCGCCTATTTCACCTACGAGGACCAGCAGGGTCCGGCCATGATCGAGGGGGGCACCGGCCGGCGGCGGCCGATCTACTACCACGTGGCCAGGCTGAACCTCGAAGTGGGCCACCTCGGCCAGGCGCTGCGCTTCCTGGAGAGCACGGCCGTGCGCTACCTGCCGCAAGGCGGCAACGAGGTCCCCGGCGGCGTTACCGCCTGGAAGCCGGGCGACGGGGGTGACACGATTATCAGGGCGATCGCCATCGAAGGCGACGAGCCCCCCCCGTCGAAAGACCTTCTGATCGGGTTCTTCAAGGACGACGATGGCCGGGACTACTTCATGCTGACGAACCTGTGGCACGGCATGGACGCGTCGTCGGCCGAGCGGGCGGTGACGGTGACGTTGACGCTGGACCCGAGGGTGAGGGTGATCGGCCGCCTGTCACGCGAAACGGGGCAGCCCGAAGCGCTGGCCGTCGAAGGGGGTGAGTTTCGCATCACCTTGCCGGGCGGCACGGGTGAGCTGCTCCGCTTCGGCGACGCCAGGTTCCCCGGGCTGGATCAGACGTGACGTCACCGCTCACTCTCTTGGCGTCCACTCATCGACATCTCATTCGGAGCGTCCTATGCCTGAGAGAAGTGCACTCTCACCCTTCTTGGGGCTCTTCCATGGAGTGCTGCTGATGGCCTCGATCCATTCGGCTGCGGACGCACAGATCGAACTGGCCCATG
Organism: Candidatus Latescibacterota bacterium; assembly: GCA_964291625.2. Classification (GTDB taxonomy): domain Bacteria; phylum Latescibacterota; class UBA2968; order UBA8231; family UBA8231; genus UBA8231. The sequence continues at coordinate 331,309 of OZ220090.1, forward strand.
CGGGAGAGGCCAGGGCTGTCATCGTGGCCGACGAGTGGGTGCCGGAAACGACCGCGGCCTTCAGGCAGCTGTCCGTTTCCGCCGGGGAGGAGGGAGACCTTCTTGGTGAAACCTTCGAAGGAACGACTGGCAAGTCCATCGAGACCCGGGGATGGACGAGCGTGGAAGGTGCCTATGTCGTTTCCCATGACGGTGAGGAGGCGGGATACTCGGCCAGGGCCCGCTCCCCTGGCTCTCCGCAGTTTTCGGCGGTTTCCGACAGGAAGCTGTCCCGGCCGCACACGGTCACCGAGGACGCGCCGTTGACGTTGGAGTTCGTGCTCGTGCGGCCAGCCGACACCAGCCACGAGTCGTGGGCCCACGCTGGCGTTCATACGGAGAGTGGAGAGCGATGGGCCCATGGAATCCACATCGCACGGGGCGGCGCCGTCTTCTTCGAGTTCGCGGCCGAAGGGGCCGATCCTGATCGCGTACCGTTGCCCGGCGAGGCGGGCCGGGTCCTGGATCTGAGAGTGGAGATGCGGCCAACCACCGTCCGGTGGTACTGGCGCAACCATGGGGCCGGCGAGCCATACGAGAGATGCCAGGAAGGGACGATCGCCGGCCCCGTAACGATTACCGGCGTTCGCATCAGCACGATGACTCATCTCGGAGACAGCAAGAGAGATCTGTCCGGCATTCGCCAGAATGCGGCAACGGGCGACCTGAAGAAGTATCTCGAGGCCGTCACCGGGGCGGAGTTCGCGATTGCGCCTGCATGGGAAGTCCCCGAGGGCATGACGCGGATTCTCGTGGGCGATTCGCGTCACGCTCGAGCGCTTGCGCGCGACGTCGATTGGGACTCGCTGGGAACAGATGACATCGTGATCAAGACAGTCGGCGGAGATCTGGTGCTGGCCGGAGGCCAACCACGGGGCACCGTGTACGCCATCTACACCTTTCTCCAGGACGCGCTCGGTTGCCGCTCGTGGGCACCCGGCGCGGAGAGCATCCCCAGCCAGTCGAACCTGACCGTGCCGGCCATGGACATTGTGTACCGACCGCCCTTCAACATGCGCGTCCATGCCGGCACGTACGGGGCAACCCACGAAGCGCGGGTCTGGCATCGGATGAGCTTCGACGTGAACTATGACTGGACCACCCACAGCTTCCCCAAACTGCTGCCCCCCAGTGAGCACTTCCTCGAGCATCCCGATTGGTACATGTACTGCAAAGAGGATGGCAGCGAGGATGAGAGGTACAGCTATCTGTACACCCTCAGCGCGTTGGAGAGAGAGAGCAAGACCGATCGACCGGACTCCGCGTTGATCCGGCAGTATGTGGAAGTCGCCCGGCAGACCCGGCGCCTGCCGGGGCAGCCGTGCCCGAACAGCGAGGGGGGAGAGCGGGTGATTACCGCCAACGTCCTGGCCGAGTTGGAGCGCGACTATCCGGGCTGGGTCTATCCGCAGAAGATTGCGTGGGTCCTTCAGGGTGACGGACGGAGCATGTGCACGTGTGATCGCTGTGACGCGATGCGCCGAGAGGAAGGATCCGACTCGGCCAACTGGATGCGACTGGTGAATGCCATTGCGGAGAAGGTCGAGCGCAAGTACCCCGATGTCCTCGTCGGCATGTTCGCCTACCTGCATACGGAAGCACCGCCCCGCACGATGCGTCCGCGGAAGAACGTACTGATCTACCAGGCGCTGCTCGACATGAACCGGCTGGACCCGGTGCCGAGCTACACCTTCCACCGGGAGGCGATGAAGAAGTGGGCCGACATGAGCTCGCAGGTGTTCGTCTGGGACTACGACGGCAACTTCCGCCATCACTTCCAGCCCCATCCGAACTACTTCAACATGGGTGTCAACGCCCGATTCTTCCAGGAGATCGGGGTGGACGGCATCCTGCTCCAGGCCAGCTACGGGACCGCGGCGGACATGGGCCCCATGCGCACCTGGGTGGCCGGGCAGATGATGTGGGATCCACGGCAGGACCAGCGAGAGCTGATGGAGGAGTTCCTCAATGGCTACTACGGGGCGGCTGGACCCTATCTGATGGAGTACATCGATGCGATGGTCGCCGCCGCCCACAGCCACGGTGACGACTTCTGGCTGTCCTGCTTCGAGACCGATACCGCCAACTGGGCGACGCTGGAGGATCTCAACGAAGCGACGCGTCTCTTCGAGGAAGCGGCGGCCGCCGTAGCCGGGGACGATCTCCTGTCGGAGCGATTGTGGCTGGCTCGATCTTCGCTCGACATGGCTTGGCTGGACCGGTATGACGAGTTGCGACAGGATGCGGAACGGAGAGGGGTGCCGTTTGGAGGGCCGGAGAGTCCAGTGGAGGTGGTGGATGGATGGGCACCCTATCGGCACGCATGGGGGCAGTTCAAGTTGCCGGGGGAGTTCTCGGAGTATTTCGACGGCATGCGAGAGAGATTCCCTTCGGCGAATTGACGGGCAGTGGAAGAAGTGTTCCGAACTTCGTGTCGTCTGGGGACGAGTGTTGACTGCTCGCCTTGAGTTCGAGCAGGTGCTGCCGTCCGATGAAGACAGGTTCCGGCAGCTGGTCGATGCCTACTGGCGAAGGGGCCCCAGTTGGATTTGTCTCTCTCGATTGCTGACACCAGCGCCAAGATCAATGACTTCTACGTCGTTCCGGCGAAGCGCCGGGAGGGTGTCGGATCATTCCTTGTGGGGGCCGTAACAGAGATCACCGACGACCTGGGTGTCGATCGGATTGATCTGAGTGTACGTCGCGACAATCCAGGCGCCCTGAAGTTCTGGGAGTCCCAGGGCTTCATGATCGGACATCACGAGTTGATTCAGTACAGAGATCCGCACAAAGGCATCGGATTTCGGGGAGCTCTCTCATCGGACCTGGACGAGGAAGTCTGAACCCGTCTGCGGGAAGACGTCCGGACGGACGGAAGTGATCGACTACGAGGATCGGAGTAACGTGGAGCGGAGCGACTGCCAGCGGCGGGCGATTCTGCACGATGTGCGAGGGCATGAGTTGCTTCAGGGACGGCATGTTGCCACCAAGCCGCTCCGACTCCTGACGGCGTCCCCCTGAGCATGATCTATCCGAGTGCAGTGGCAGGCATCCTGCGGCACCAGGGCCTCGATGATCCCATCTTCCTCGGAGCGGGCGAGGATGCCTGGGCCTTCGCGCTCTCCGACACCGAGGCGATCCGCATCTTCCCGCACGCGTCGAGGAGCTTCGTCTCGGAGTTGGTGCACCTCTACGATCGGCTCCAGGGACACTCCTTCTCCTTCCAGATTCCGCGCATCCATGACGTGCGGACCCACGAGGGGATCGTCTACACCATCGAGTCGAGGCTGCCCGGGCGGCCGATGGGGGAGTTCTGCCGGGGGGCCGACGGGGAAGCCCGGCGGCGGGTCCTGCGGAACTACCTGGAGGCGCTCAGGGAGGTTGGGGAGGTCGAGATCGGCGATCGCGACTTCGGGGGTCTGAGCATCTCAGCGGTCTGGCCTACGGCCGGGACGTGGAAGGAGTTCCTCCGCCGGGGGCTGGAGACGTCGTGGGGTCAGATCGGGCCGGGGCTGACGGAAGAGTTCCCCGGCGTTCGGCGGATCATCTCGCGGCTCGAAGTCCTGATCGAAGAGCGGATGGACTGGGACAGGAAGTCGCTTGTCCATGGCGATGCCTATCCCGGCAATGTCCTGGTCGACGACGACGGAGAGGTCGCCACGATCCTGGACTTCGGGCGGTACAGCCTGGTCGGAAACCCGCGCCTGGACGTGGCCATCGCCATCGAGCTCACCGAGATCGCTGCGGATTTCACCCCGGAGGACACGGAGTACCTGCGCGGCTTGATCGAGGAGGACCCGGCCGCGGCGGCCTACCGCGCCTGGACGGCGATCGTGCTGGCATCCGTGTATGGCGGCGACTCCCGCATCGTGCGGAAGTGCGTCAGAACCCTGCGCGAGACGGCGGGAGTGCTCTGACCCATGGAAGCGGGCTGGTCATCACCCCATGCTCTCCGGGTGCAGACAACCCGGGTGAGAACCTTCGAACGGGAACGTGTCCGCTGGCCGGTCTCGCTCCGCCGGGGGCACGCGACGGATGCCCGCCGAACCTGGGTCTTCCCCGATGGGGGCGGGAGCGGCAGGTTCTCGGCGGTAGTCCTCCGTCGGGGGGCCGAGGAGCACCGGATGGCCGGGCGGCGCGGAACCGCCAGCAACAGCGTGGTGGCCGAGCTCGACGGGGTCGTGCTGGGTCTGGAGAGCTGCCGACCCCGTGAGAGGGTCACCATCGTCTCCGACTACCTCTGGACGGCCTACTACATCAACGGGTGGCGCCGGGTGCATCACCCGTACCTGCGCGAAGGGGTGGACCGGGCGAGGTCCTGCCTCGAGAGGTTGAAGAGCGCCGTGTTCGTGCATTACGTGCTGGAGACGGGCGGCGCATGCGCCTTCAGGCGATGGAACGCGGTCGCCCATGACCTGTGCCAGGAACACCCGAGAACGTTGCACTACTGTCAGGACGCAAGTTCAACTCCACTTCCCATGGCGAGACCACCATGACCAGCACCCTGACCGACCAACAGATCGCCGATTACCATTCGGACGGCTACCTCATCATCCGCGATGTCGTCTCCTCCCGGGAGACCTCGGAACTGAGGCGAATCGTCCAGCGGATGGTCCGCGAAGAAGCGGACCCAGCCTCACGGAAGTACCCCGCGCCCGGCAAGTACACCATCGCCGGCAACCGGATGGCCGAACCCGGACTGGCGCCCATTGCCGAGCATCCGGCAGTCGTCGATGCCGTCGAGGCCATATTCGGGCAACCCGCTCATCTGACCGCCTACGTCGCCTACCTGCGCGCTCCAGGCGACAAGGGCGGCAGTGCTCACTGCGACTACAAGCGATGGCGCCCCGTGGGCTCTTCCATGCGCTGGCTCTTCGCCATCATCCCGTTGAACGACTTCAGCCGCGAATACGGCCCGCTGCTGGTCTCGCCCGGCTCCCACAAGCTCACGCGGGTCGTCGACCCGGAGGCGCACATCCTGGATGTGACGCCCCCCGATCGCGATCAACTGCCCGACTTCATCGATCCCGAGCTCGGGGCCGGCGACCTGCTGCTGATGGACATGCATACCTGGCACGATGCACCGGCGGGGACGACCACCGATGACCGCGTCGGGATCTTCAACAAGTACTGTGCCGTCAACGCACCGCCCGCCGCGGGCTACTATCCATACGATCCCGCCGCCCACCATGCGATGAGCGACGCCGGCAAGCGGCTAATACCCCTCCACTTCGACCGGCCGCTCACCGACACCCGGCTGCTCCTCGAATCGACATCGGGAGCGGAGCCGCGGTATCTCCTCACCAGCGCCGACGGCAACGGGAGCCGGGAACTGCCCGGCGGCCTGGGTCGGGAAGAGGAAAGGGCGGGCTGGGACATCGGTTGTCGGATCGGCTCCCTGCAGTCCCTCGTCAAGAGCCGGCTGAACCTCGATCTCCCCTGGGCATCCTACATCGACGACGTGGCAACCGATGGCGGCGTATCCCGCGTCTACGGGTATGCTGACGCCGAAGTCGATCGCGGGTCACTCGGCGCCCGAGACTGGTTCACCCGGGACCAGCTCCTGAACATGCTCGGTGAGTCGCACGCCATCTGCCGCTCCGTCTCGACCTGGCACCGGGGGGACCTCATCCGGGGCAAGGGCAAGGCCGTCAGCCAGAAGGAAGTGCAGTTCGAGTAGGTGATGGAAGGTGATGGCAGAGATCCGTCTCAAGTCGCTTCCTGACATCGATGGCTACTGGAATTATCAGTTTGGCGATATGGTGTTGCGCACGGAATCTCTGTCTAAGGCAGATCGCCAGCGAGTGATCCCTTTGGGACAGGCCAGCGGCATCCTGATGGCTTACATAGCACGGCATCGCGATCTCCTAGAAAGGAAGAGGGTCATTGAGCCCTTCGCAGGTAGTGGTCCATTGGGGCTCCTGGCCCTTCACGTGGGTGCAGAGTCAGCTCACTTTGTGGATCTCAATCCCAGAGTCAGCGACTTCATTCACCACAATGCGATGAGGAACGATATTCCCAGTCATCGCTATGCAGTCCACATATCTGATTTAGAGAGGTTTCACCCCCAGGAGCCATTCGATTGGCTCTTTGCCAACCCGCCTTTTGTCCCCACGCCTCCCGGAGTTCCGGGCGTCCTTCATTCAGCGGCGGGGCCAGATGGGAGTCGTCTGGCGGAAGTCCTGATAGCACGGATTCCACATTTCCTTCATGCAAGTGGCGAAGCCCTGATCTCTCTCCTGCAGTTGGAAGTATCTGGGCGTCCTTTGGTATCCCTGGCCTGCGAGGAACTGCTGCCGGATCGGCCTGTCGAGTTCACCAAGGGCTGGCAATACCAGCTTCCCTTCGAGCGCCTGGTTGAGGCCTACCGCGACCAAGTCCCTGAGAAGGGGGATGCTATTGATGAGTGGTTTCTCTCTCTCTCGGAAGAACTGGGGGGAGAGCTGACCATGGACTCGTATGTGATCCACATTGGGCCTGTGGGGACTCACCCCGGAGTACGCATCCGCAACTATGACGGAACAAAGTTTGGCCGTGGTTTTTTCCACCCTCGTGACTCTCTGCAGGAGGTGGTAGAGGAAAACCTGATTTGACAGACGTCGCCGGAGTTCTGTAGCTCGACACGCCATACTGCACAGACACGAGGTAGCAGTTCTCTGCATCCGGAGTCACTGATGACTCGCAATACCGTTGCCCGCGATCAACCCCGCGAGCACGCCCGCTATGGAGCCGCTTCCCAGGAGGAGGCCCGGGGACCGCTGCCGCAGCCCTTCCCGCGGCAGATCGGACCGCGGGCCATGGAGTACCTCCAGGAGGTCGTCGACTCCGGGCTCACCAGCGACCTGGTGACTCGCTTCGAGCAGGCCTTCGCCGAGGCCCACGGCGCCGCCCACTGCATCGCCACGCCGGGCTGCACGCCAGCCCTGGCGGTGCTGGCCGCGGCCTTCGACTTCGAGCCGGGCGACGAGATCGTGGTCAGCTCGGTGAGCGACTACGGCACGGTGCAGGGCCTGATCAGCGCCGGCTACATCCCCGTCTTCGCCGACACCGCTCCGGGCACCGTCATCGTCAGCGCCGAGACCGTCGAGGCCTGCATCTCCGAGCGCACCCGGGCCATCCTGGTGGTGCACCTGACGGGGCTGATCTGCGACATGGACGGGATCAACGAGGTCGCGGCGCGCCACGGGCTGGTGGTGTACGAGGACGCCTGCCAGGCCGTCTTCGGCCGCTACAAGGGCCGCTGGGCCGGCACCCTCGCCGCGGCGGGCGCCTTCTCCTTCGACTCGGAGAAGACCATGGGTTCCGACGTGGGGGGCTGCATCCTCACCGACGACGACCGGCTGGCCGAGCGGGCCCGCTTCGTCGGCCAGAGTCGCGGCGGCGAGATGGTCGAGCACTTCGGGCGGGTGCACACGGTGAACGGCTTCGCCCACCGCATGACCCAGTCCACGGCCGCCATCAGCCTCGCCCAGCTGGAAGTCATCCGCCCCCAGGTCGAGCACCGGGACCGCATGATCCGCCTGCTGGGCGCCCTCCTCGACGAGATCCCCGGCGTCTCGGCCCTGCCGATCCCGCCGGAGACCGAGGTCTACTCCTGCTGGATGGCGGGCTTCACCATCGACCCGGAGCGGTTCCGGTGCGACACCGAGGAGTTCGGCGCCCGGGTGGGCGGAGGCCGGCATCCCGGGGGCGGGGCAGGCGCGCTACTACCTGCTGCCGGCGGCGTTGCCCTACCTCGCCGAAGCGGCCGAGAAGCGCAGCTACCCCTACTCCCAGCCGCCGGCGTCACGTACCTACCGCTACGACGCGGCCACCTGTCCGAACGCGCACGAGGTGCTGGAGCGCTTCGTCCGGTGGAGCAGCTTCTGCGAGAAGTACGAGCCCCGCCACTGCGAGCAGGCAGCCGAGATCGTGCGCCGCGTCGCCGACGAGTACCGGCGATGACCGGGGCGGCTCTGCAGCTCGAGGCCCGCTACTACCGGGCCCTGCCCATCGACCGCCCGGGGTACGAGGAGGTCACCCTGTCGCTGCCGGTGGAGCGGACGGCCCTGGTGGGCATGCACTGCTGGAACATCGGCTGCCCCGACGGTCCGCCCGTGGACGTCGACTACTGCGTCGGCATGGGCTGGCCCCAGTCGACGGAGGAAGCCGGGCGCATCATGGCCGAGGTCATCCGCCCGACCATGGACGAGGCCCGCTCCATCGGCCTGGCGGTCTGCCACGTGGAGAGCGACTGGATGGATCACCAGTACCCCCACGTCGAGTCGCGGCGCTCGGGCGAGCCGGGGTCCGTGCATCCGCATCAACAGGAGATGCTCGAACGAGCTCACGGCGTCGACTACATGGAACGCTCGCCCCTGGCGCAGATGCGGCGCGCCGAGGTCGTCTCGCCGGTGGGGGACGAGCCCCTCGTGTTCTACACCGACGTGCTGGACGAGTACCTGCGCAGCTGCGGCGTGGAAACCCTCATCTACATGGGCTTCGCCGCCGACATGTGCCTCCTCGGCGCCGAGGGGGGAGCCCGGGCGATGCTGGCTCGCGGCTATCGCTGCGTGGTCATGCGCGACGCCACCGTCGGCGTGGAGACCCCCGAGAGCTTCCCGCGGCGGCTGGCCACCAACTACGCCCTTCACATCTTCGAGTGGACCCTCGGCTTCGGCTGCACCTTCGCGCAGTTCCGCGAGGCCGTCGACCAGGTGAGAGGTGAGCGATCATGAGCCTGGGCATCTGCCCCTGGAAGTACGGCAAGCGCTGGGTCTACTCGATCACCTACGACGAGGCCCTGGCCGACCTGCACCGGTACGCCGTCCCCATGCACGAGGAGTACGGCATCCCCGGCCACGTGGAGATCCTCGTCGGCCAGATGGGCGAGATCCGCGTGGCCGGCAACTCCAGCTACAACGGCTTCCGCCACATGAACGGGGAGGAGTTGCGCGACTTGCTCGCCCGCGGCTGGGGCGTGGGCAACCACTCCTGGAGCCACGAGGTGATCACCCCGGAGATGGTGGACGAGGAGATCGGCCGCGCCAAGCGGGTGCTGGAGGAAGCGATCGGCGAGCCGATCATGCTCTACTGCTCGCCCGGAAACAACACGAACATGGCCGATCACGTCCTCCGAGCCTGCCGCCGCTACGGGTACCTGGGCGCCATGAGCCTCACCGACGCGCTCAACCTTCCCGGGGACGAGCTGTTCTGGATCAACCGCACGGCCCTGCACGACCACTACTACGAACCGTTCTACAGCGCCTACGATCCGTACCGCAACATCCGCCAGGCCGAGGCCGTGCAGGGCTGGCTCATCGACTACTGCCACTGCCCGCTGGAGGAGCCCGTCCATCCCAACAAGGACTGCTCCGAGGCCCAGCTGCGGCAGCGGCTGGAGACGGTCCTGTCAGAGGGCGGAGACGAGGTCTGGTGCGCGGTGCCCGAGGAGGCCCTCGGCTATCACCTGACGCGGCGCCACGCACGGATCGAGACCGTCGAGGACGGAGCCGAGGGGCAGCGCTATCGCATCGGCCTGGCGGGACTGCCGGAGCAGGTGCCGTACCGCAGCCTGACCCTGGAGGCGGACGTGCCGGCGGCCTGGTGCCGGGACCCGCGCGTTGTCGTGGACGGGCGGGAGCTGGCGGCGGAGGTGGCGCGGCCCGGGGTGCTGCGGGTGACGGCGACTGTGCGGGACGGGACCGCGGTCGAGATCAGGGTCCCGCCGCGCCCTTGACCGAACCAGCGGGATCGAGGCCATGAGCACCGACGGGTTGGTGGCTTCCGAGTACGACAAGGCGGCGGACTTCTACCTGAAGTGGCTGGACAGGAACGTCCCGGACAGAGACCGGCGTATCCCGCAGTCGGTGGAGGTCATGCTGGCCATGCTGGGCGATGTCCGGGGGATCCGCGTATGTGACCTGGGATGCGGTGAGGGATACTTGTCGCGCATCCTGGCGCGCCGGGGGGCCCTGGTCACGGGTGTCGACATCTCACGGAATCTGCTACGCCATGCGAGGGAGCATCCCGATGGCCGCGGCATCACCTGGCTTCTGGAGGATGCGCAGTCGCTGGATCAGCTCTCCGACGGCGGCATGGACGCCGTCTTCTGCCACATGGCGCTCATGGACATCCCCGACCTGGAGGCCACACTGTCCAGCGTCCGCCGGGTCCTAGTCGACCATGGCCGGTTCGTCTTCACGATTCTGCATCCGTGCTTCTTCTCCCCCTTCGATGCGGAGAACCCCGGGGAGGATCTCGACGAGGAGGGGAGGTTCAGGGCCGTGCGGGTTTCACGGTACGGCCTTGAAGGCAAGTGGTACTCCGGTGGAAGCGGGATGTGCGGGACCCTTGGCGGCCACCACCGGACCCTCTCTACCTACCTCAACACCCTGATCAGCAGTGGATTCCAGCTCTCCGAGATCTCGGAACCGCTTGATCCTGCAGACCCGGAGGAGAGGCGCCGGGAGAGCGTGGTGCCCACACTCCTGATCGCAAAGGCGGTCGCCCTGCCGTCATAGGTGCTGAGCTCGTCGGCGGGTCAGGGCTTGCGCGCCAGCAGCTGTACCACCGCCTCCCGCCTTCCGTCTTCGAGCCTGTTCACCCTTTCCGCGAACCGCAGCAGCTCCCAGCCGGCAAAGGCCAGCCGCAGTTCCCGCGGGTCGGCGAGGTGGTCGGGGTTGCGGGGGCCCCAGCCGAGTCCCGCCTGGGCCCTGGCATAGGTCTGAAAGAGGAAGTGGCCGCCGCTCCGGAGGGCCGACCTGACAGCAGGAAAGACCGCCGGCTCGTGGAAGTAGAGGTTCGTCACCAGGTCCCAGCAGTCGACGCCGGCGTCGAAGGAGAGCACGTCGGCCGCGATCGTCTCGACCTCGACGCCGCGCTCGGCGGCCAGCCGGCGGCACCACGCCAGCCCGGCGGGAGCGATGTCGACGGCGGTCACCTCGAAACCGACCTCCGCCAGGAAGACGGCGTTTCGGCCGGCTCCGGCGGCCAGGCACAGGGCGCGGCCCGGTCTCAGTTTCCTCGCTTCTACCGCGAGAAACGGCACCGGCCCGCGGTTCGGCTCGAAATCGCCGGCGCGGTACCGGGACTCCCACTTCTCCCTGGAGGTACTGGTTCCTGCGGACTTTCGCGCTTTGCCCGGCAAGAGACGCTCGATCCTCAGTTTGCGGCCCGGAAGAACACGGACTTCGGAGCGGTCATGCCATCCAGGACGCCCGGGAGACGGATCTCCTTGCGGTAGACCCGGCCCGCATTCGACAGCCGTTGCAGGGCCCCATAGACGCTGGCGTCATCCTGTCTCAAGCCATCCCCCGGCAGCTCCTTCTGCAGGCCGCGCTTGATCGCGCCGAAGTGCCGGCCCTTCTCCGATGACAGCAACCGCAGCACGAGCTCATCCGTCGTCCCGGCGTCCGGAAGGTCGGACACGGTTCCGGGCTCGGGCTCGATCCGACGGGTCTCCACGCCGAAGGCCCCGATCGACACCGAGGCGTTCGGCTCGATCTCCCTTCGTGAGCTGCACGGCTCGGGGAGCGCCATCGATGTCGTTGCGAGACAGGCGCCGTGCCTCGCCATACCCACCACGAGAGGCTTGTTGATCCGCGAAGCGATCAGGCGATCCGGCGCGTCGACGTGGACCATGGCGCCGGCGATCTCCGCCGGGAAGCGGGAGTAGGCATGAGACAGATCCTGCGACGGGTCCCCTGTCCCCGCGTCCTCGATGAGGTTGCACATCACCTCACTCCCGTGGACGACGGATCCGTCGGGCAGCGCCATCTCGTAGTCGCCCTGGGAGCTCGGCTCTCGAGTGGTGAAGTCGACCCCCTTCCCGAAGAGCTGCAACGCAACATCCGACCCATCCCACAGGGAACGGAATGCGCCCACGTCGCCGTGGCTCATGTATGCAAGACGGCCCGAGGACGAGACGAAGGGCTGGGCCCACTCTCGCCCCCCGCCGCTCCGGGTCCTGCTGTGGAGGATCCCGACCGAGCCGGGGAAGTCGGCGGCGTCGGTACTGCGCAGGAGCACCGAGAGGTCGCCAATGACCTTTGCGCAGTGGATCGCGCCGTCCCAGATCGTCGCGATCCCCGTGTAGAAGCCGCCGGCGAATCCCTCCTGCTTCCTCGCCATCTCGATGAGAACGGGTGCGGCCCGCTCGCTGCCGACGTAGCCGGACAGATTGCACATCGAAGGCCTCCGTCTACTTCCGGTCGCCGGCGCCGTAGCCCCCGTCGAAGAACGTCTTCAGGCCGGGGTGCTCCTGGATGTAGCTCTTCAACTCCAGGACGATGTTCTCCTGGAGCTGGATGCTGTGGCCGCCGTCGACGGGCAGCACCACGCCGGTGATGAAGGCGGCTTCTTCCGAGCACAGGAAGGAGACCGCGTTGCCGATGTCTTCCGGCACCCCGGTTCGCCGCACCGGGTACTGCAGCTCGTGAAGCCGGAACCCGGCTTCGTTGGCCACCTCCGACCACAGCTTCTCCAGGCCCTCGGTCACGATATGGCCGGGAGCGACGGAATTCACCGTGATCCCCAGGGGCCCGAAGTCGATGGCCATCTGGCGGGTGAGGCCGATGACCGCCGCCTTCCCGGACTCGTAGATCATGGCTCCCGCCGCCTGCAGCAGCCCGTGGACGGAGGAGATGTTGACGATGCGGCCCACCTCCGTGGCCGGCGGCGAGCCGTGGCGCAGGCCGCGGCCTTCCCAGGGCCCGGGATCGTATCCCTCGGGCGGTCCCGACTCGGTCATGGCCGGCACCGCGTATTTGGCGCCCAGGAAGTGGGCCATCACCAGCAGGTCCATCCCCTTGCGCCAGGATTCGACGTCGACTTCCAGGGCGCTGCCGTCCGAGTAGCCGATGACCCCGAAGGCGTTCTGAACGAGGATGTCGAGGCGGCCGTACTCGTCGACGGCGCGGGCGACCATCTCCCTGGCGACCTCTTCCTTCGACACGTCGCCGAGCATGGAGGAGGCCCGGCCACCCCCGTCCCGGATGCGCTCGGCGCTGGCCGCCGCGCCGTCCTCGTCGATGTCGACGATGAGGACCGCCGATCCGTCGGCGGCCAGCTTGCGGGCGATGCCGGCGCCGATCCCGGTGGCCCCGCCCGTCACGATGGCGACCTTGCCGTGCAGCTTCTTCCGATCCATGGGGTTGCTCCTTGCGGCGAAGATGTTGGTGCCCACAGTGGTCAGGCGGAGCGGGGGCGCAGGATGGCGCCGCCCCGCCGGACGACATCGAAGGAAAGCTCCCGGCCGCCGGCGCGCAGCCGGAACCCGTCTTCCTCCTGGACGACCCACGCCTTGGCCGAGCGGCCGCAGAAGGCGAGGACGAGGACGTCGTCGTCGGTTCCCGCCACGAGCCGCGTAGACGCCTCGGCGGCATCCGGGAGGAAGCTGACGAGGCTGCCGGCGGCCAGTCCCGAGGGCGCGAAGGGGACCTCCTCGGTCCGCAGTTGCAGGCCCTGTCCGAAAGCGGCGATCACCTCCACCACGCGGGGTCCGGCTCCGAGACGGGCGCGGTTCCTGCCCAGACCGCGCAGCTCCACCGGGTTGAGCCTGAAGGCCAGCTCGCCGCTGCCGGTCTCGGGACCCGGTCCGAGGGCCGTGTCCACCGTGAGCCGCGGGCGCCCTGGACAGCTCAAATCGACGAGGGCGAGGTCGCACGGCCCCGATGCGCCCGGCGTCTGCAGGGCGCCGCCGAAGGCCAGGGAGGTGTGGGGCCGCAGGTAGAAGGTGCGCGGTTCCTGCCGCGAGGCGAGTCCCTGGGAGTCGCGGCCCATCTCGCCGAAGGTGGCCGGGTCGTCCTGTCGGCTCCCCTTGCGGTCCAGGACCGCCTCCATCCACGGCCGGCCCGAGCGCCGGTTGAAGCCGCCCCAGCCGATCTCGGCCTCGTGCCAGGCCCCGATCCTCACCCGGCCCGGCGCCGCCACGGTCACCTCGTGGTTGCGCTGGCTCTGCACCGTGAAGCGCAGGAGGCCGTCCTCTTCCACGACCACCGCGAAGGTGTTGACCCCGGTGCCGCCGATGCCGCCGGCGCCGTGGCCGGCGTTGAACAGGACCCGGGGACCGCCGAGCCGCCCCCGCAGCCGGAACCGCAGGCGCAGGCGTCCACCGTCGGCGCGGAACCAGGGGCCGGCGTCGTACTGCAGGGCGTCGCCCCCGCTCAGCCGGAACACGGGGCCGCCGGAGCCCTCCAGGAGGCGCAGACCCCGAGGGCGGCGCCGCAGGGCCGCCAGCAGGACCGGGTGCTCCCCGGGCCACAGCCAGTACTCCTGCCCGGTGCGCCGGCCGGAGACGCGCAGCCGCTGCCATTGCCGGGTGGCCTCCAGGCCGCCCAAGAGGGCGACGACCTCGTTCTGGCCGCCCACGGAGGGCAGGCTGCCGCAGCCCACGGGCTGGGCCTCGGCGGCGCTGATCGTGCGCAGCACGGGGTGGCCCGCCCACTGCACGTGGAGGTTCATGAAGCCGTGGGCGACGCCGCCGTCGTAGCCGCTGATCCAGAGGACCGCCGCCTCGGGGCCGTGGCCGCTGCGCATCACCGCGGAGCGGCCGGACCGGGCCGAGAACCGGCGGGCCAGGGGCGGCGGCCGGCGGGATCTCGCGGGGCGGAAGGCGGGGTCGTAGAAGCAGTAGGCGTAAGGGGCGTAGGAGATCATGCACTCCGCCGTCGAGCCCTTGACGCCGGCGCCGAAGCAGTAGAGGCGGCCCAGGCGCGGGTCGGCGAGGGCGGCGTCGCGCATGGCCCCGTCGCCCGCCTCCTGGGCCAGGCGCAGCAGGGCGGGGGAGCAGGCGTCGAGCTGGGTGCCGAGGACGGTGGCGTTGGCGGGGTAGTAGAGCCGGTCGGGGATCCGCCGGGGCGCCGCCCGGTGGGCGCGGAACCAGGTCAGGGGCCGCCGCAGCCGCCCCGGGGCCTCGCGGGCGAGGTCGATGCCGGTGACGTTGCGCAGGGCCTCGGCGAACTGCAGCAGCCACAGGTTCTCCCAGGGCCAGAAGGAGGGCCCGTCCACCGGCTCGCCGGCCGGTCCGCAGCCGTGGGGCAGGATGGCGTGGCGGAAACGGTCGATGACCGCCCGCACCCACTCCTCGGCGTCGGGATGCTCGCCCAGCAGGTGCAGGGCGGCCACCCCGAAGTGGCCGTTGTCGACGACGGCGTGATGCCCGCCTTCGCGCGAGCGGCGCTGGCCGTCGACGTCCGGCCACCAGCGCTCCAGGAGCCGCACGAGACAGGCCCGGGCCCGGCGCTTCTCGGCGGCGGGCAGCTCCCCGTCCAGCAGGTCGAGGGCCAGGGCGAAGGCCTGCATGTAGCGGTTGGCCGTGTAGAAGTGCTCCTCCACGGCGTCGTCGTGGTCCCAGGCCGCCGCCGCCCGCAGCCAGGCGCGGGCCCGGCCGAGCCAGCGGCGGTCGCCCGTCACCCGCCAGGCGAAGGCGTAGTTCTCGATGAGGGCGGTGGCCTGCATGCCGGTGTAGAAGGTCAGGTAGAGCTGGTGGTAGGGGTGGGGGCTTTCCGGCCGCCGCGGGATGTGGCGCCACGGCCGCCGGTTCCCGTACAGCTCGCAGTCGGCCAGCAGGTTGGCGAGGATGCGCCGGCGCACGGGGTCGGCCGGCGCCTCGAAGCGGAAGTCCGGATCGTCGGTGGGCCGCAGCAGGCGCGGCCGCTCGCGTCGGATCACCGGGAGGGCGGTGGGCATCAGAAGTGGTCGGGCTCCCAGTAGATGACCTGGCGCCGGGGGAACCACGCCTCGAGGTCGTCGACCGCCTCGGGGCCGAGGGGGATCCCGCGTCCTCGGAGGACGGGCTCCAAGTCGCGGCCGGAAGACTCGCCGAAGAGCATCCGGCAGGTGAGGTCGTGGGGCAGCCGGCGCACCCACTCCTCCGCTTCGGGCGCGGCCCGGGCGATCAGGGCGTCCAGGTCCATGGGCAGGACCATCATCGAGGCCTCCCCGGTAAGGTGCAGGTCCGCTGCCGAGGCGCTGACCAGGGCGTCGACGAAGGGATGGGCATGGGGGATCTCGCCCTCCACCCGCTTCAGCCCGGCCGCCGCGCACTCCCCGAGCAGGTAGCCCACGAGGGCTTCGAGGGCGGCGGCGCTCTGCCAGGCGACTTCGTTCACCCAGGCGCAGCCATCGGAGTTCTCCCAGTTGATGTACCCGCCGAGGTCGCGGCCGTCGCGGACGATGGCGGTGGGCAGCACCCCCCGCACGCGGGAAGGGGTGTAGTCCCAGTAGGGGCGGGGGCGCAGCAGGGTGCCGCTGCGGCCGGCGTTGTGGCGCTGGTAGAGGGTTGCCGTGTCGTCGAGGTCGCGGCTCTCGTCGAAGGAGCGCGCCTCGAGGCTGGACCGTCCCGGCATGGGAGCCGCCTGCCACTCGGCGCGGAAACCCATGAGGGGGACGCACGACCAGCCCATGCGCAGGTAGAACCGCGCCGGGATCCCCGCGAACAGCAGGCCGAGGTCGTAGCCGGCGTCGCGCAGGTGCCCGGCCGTGTGCCGCATGAGCCGCGTCGCCAGGCCGCGGCCCCGGTGGTCGGGATGGGTGGTGACGCCGCCGATGCCGCCCATGCGCACCGGCGTGGCGCCGAGGTGGACCGACCGGTCCCAGATGCGCAGGGCCGACACCAGGCGGCCGTCCGCCTCGATGACCTGGGTGTGCGACGGGCGCCAGGTGGGGTCGCCCTCGATGTAGCCCCGGTAGCGCTCGTGGCCCCGGGGGTTGTGGGAGGTGCAGAGCAGGTCGATGAGCTCGTCGAGTTCGGACTCGCGGACGGGGCGGATCGATTCCACGGGGATCAGGAAGTCCTGGCGGGCGGGGATGTCGGGGGGAGTCCGAGGTGGTTGCCCGGGGGCGGGGGATGTATCAAGCTCATGGTGGGGGGAGACAAGATAGAGGCCCATGGGTGAAGGCGCCGGAGGGTGAGTCGATGAATCTGAAGGAGACGACGGCCCTGGTGACGGGGGGCGGCCGCGGCATCGGCCGGGCGGTGGCCGGGGCGCTGGCGGAGGCGGGCGCCGCCGTGGTGGTGAACTACCTGTCCGACGAGGACGCGGCGCAGCGGACGGTGGAGGGCATCCGGGACTCCGGGGGGCGGGCCTGGGCCGTGCAGGCCGACGTGGCCGATCCCGCCCAGGTGGAGGTCCTGTTCGCCGAGACCCGGCGTCTCCTCGGCGGCCGCCTCGACATCCTGGTGAACAACGCCGGCGGCCCGGGTGCGCGCCGGCCGCTGGCGGAGCTGGGCCTGGAGGAGTGGCGGCGCTGCCTGGCGGTGAACCTCGACGGCGTCTTCCTGTGCACCCGGGCGGCCCTGCCGCTGCTGCCCGACGGCCGCGGCCGCGTCGTCAACGTGACCTCCATCTCGGCGCGCTCCGGCGGCGGCCCCGGGGGCGCTGCCTACGCCGCCGCCAAGGCCGGGGTCAGCAACTTCACGCGCGCCTGCGCCAAGGAGCTGGCGCCGCGGCGGATCACCGTGAACGGCGTCGCCCCCGGCGTCATCGACACCGACCTGCACCGGCGGGGCACGCCGGCAAAGGAGCTGGCGGCGGTGACCGCCCAGGTCCCCCTCGGGCGCATCGGCAGCGCCGGGGAAGCGGCGGCGGCGGTGGTCTTCCTCTGCGGCGAGGAGGCCCGATACATCACCGGAGAGATCCTCGAGGTCAACGGCGGCCTGCGCATGGACTGAGATGCTCCCTGGATCACGTCAGTCCTCGGGAGTGACGCCGCGCGCGGTGCTCACCGGCGCGGTGCTGATGGGGGTGATCTGCGCGCTCGGCCCCTGGGCGGTCCTCATGGTCAAGGGATCGCAGCTCACCGGCGGCGCCATTCCGATCATCGCCGTCCTGTTCCTCTTCGTCATGACCGCCGTGGTCGTGCCGGCTCTCCGAGCGCTCCACCCCCGGCTGGCCTTCTCCCCCTCCGAGGTGATCACCGTCTACGGGATGATGCTGGTCGGCGCGACCATCATCACCGGTTTCACCGGCCACTTCCTGTCGGTCATCACCGGGGCCATGTACTACGCCAGCCCCGAGAACGACTGGAAGGCGCTGTTCGTGGAGCATCAGCATCCCTGGGTGTCGCCCACGGACCCCAGGGCCGTGCAGTTCCTCTACGAGGGACTTCCCGAGGGCATGCCCCTTCCCTGGTCGGCCTGGGTCCGCACGTTTGCCACGTGGATGCCCTTCATGGCCGTTCTCTACTGGGTCGTCTTCTGCCTGGCGGTGCTGCTGCGCGGCCAGTGGATCGAGAACGAGCGGCTGCTCTTTCCGCTCACGAGCCTGCCGCTGGCCATGACCCGGGACGCGGGCCAGTCCGGGGGCTTCGTCAGCCCCCTGTTGAGAAGCCGGCTGATGTGGCTGGGGTTCGTCGTGCCCTTGTTGCTGCACTCCTGGAACTCCCTCTCCGCCTACCACGACGGCATTCAGCGCCTGGCCGTGATCGGTTCCTTCAGCCTCCTCGAAGGAGAGGTGAGGGTGCCCTTTCGCCTCAACTTTCCGATCATCGGCGTGGGCTACCTGATGTCGCTGGGGGTCTCCTTCAGCATCTGGTTCTTCTACGTCCTGGGCGTGGTGCAGACCTGGGCCTTCGCGCGCATCGGCCTGGACATCGGCGGCGGCGACGTGTGGAACTCCGGTGGCGGCCCTGCGGCGATCATGCACCAGCAGGCCGGGGCCCTCGTCGTCCTGGTCGGATTCGTGCTGTGGACGGCGCGGAGGCATCTGGGCGGAATGCTGCGCCAGGCCCTGAACGACAAGGGGGGCCGCGAGGAGGTCGTGGCGCCGCGCACCGCGGTCATCGGCCTGCTGGCGGGCGTGGCCGTCCTGGTGGCGTGGCTCAACCTGACCGGGCTCAGCCTCTACGTGGCCGCGCTGCTGGTGCTGGGATCCCTGATCGTCTACATCGGCGTAGCCCGCATCATCTGCGAGGCCGGCCTCCCCGCGGTGCAGACGCCCATGGTGCCCCAGGCCTTCATCACCCGCGGTTTCGGACCGGCGGTGCTGGGCCTGCGGAACATGACCGGACTGGGGATGAGCACGGTATGGGTGGGGGCCGGGGGGATCACCACCATCACCAGCGCCATGCTTCACACCTTCAAGCTGAAGTCCATGGCGGGAGAGCGGCCCGACCGCCGTCTGCCCTGGATCTTCCTCGCGGCCATCGTCGTCGGGATGGCCGGCTCGATCTGGGTCACCATGCGCCTGTCGTATGCCTACGGCGGCATCAACATGCACGGGTGGTACTTCGAGGGAGCTCCCCGATGGCCCCTGACCTACATGGCCTCGGTCTACAACGATCCGGAATCGTCCTTCGCGCCGCGGATGCTGTTCACGGGCCTGGGGGCCAGCTTCATGGCCCTGCTCTTCTTCCTGCGCCAGCGCTTTCCCTGGTGGCCCCTCCACCCTGTCGGCTATCCCATCGCCACCACCTACCCCATCGTCTCCTACGACTGGTTTGCCCTCTTCATGGCCTGGGCCGCCAAGGGACTGGTCCTGCGCCACGGCGGTGTGCGGGCCTACCGTTCCCTTGTGCCCTTCTTCCTGGGGCTGATCCTGGGCGAGTTCTTCACCGCCTGCATGTGGGTCTTCATCGATGGGGCCTGCGGTGTGGAAGGAAACATGATCTTCAATTCCTGAGGCGGCCCCTCCGGGCCGGCGGTCCTCACGGCAACGACGGAGACGAGAGATGCCCATGCGCGAACGCCCCGACCTGCTGACCGGGGACAGCCCCGAAGGCCTGCGGGTCTTCCAGCTGACCACGGAGGAGTCGCCCTCCTCCCACATCTACATGGAGGCGCAGATCTTCACGCCCGACTCGCGGCGGTTCCTCCTCCATCACCCCGCACGGGCCCACGGCGTCGACTTCATGGATCCCGCCCACCGCTACCTGGTGTGCGATCTCGATTCCGGCGGCGAGCTGACGCCGGTCATCGAGGAGGTGGGCGCCACGGCGCCGTCGGTGTCTCCGGACGGCGGGTTCCTCTACTACTTCGTCGACGCCACGACCCCCTGCAAGCCGGGGCGGCTGACCCTCAAGCGGGTCCGCATGGACGGCAGCGGCCGCGAGGAGATCGCCGTCCTCGACGGCGTCCCCGCCGGCTGGCCGGGGCCGTTCTCGCGGCCGTACTCGCTGTCGACGATCTCCTCCGACGGCGCCCGGCTGGCGATCTCCGGCTTCCTCGGCGACGGCCGTTCGCAGAACGCGCCCTGGGGGCTGCTGGTCTTCGACGCCGCCTCGGGCGGGGTGGAGCTGATCCTGCAGGGGCCGTCGTGGTGCAACGTCCACGCCCAGTACTGCCGGTCCACCGACCCCGAGGCCGCGCGCGACATCCTGATCCAGGAGAACCACGGCAACCTCTGCGACGCCACGGGCCGCTGCACGCAACTGGTGGGCGGCGAGGGCGCCGACGTGCACGTCATCCGCGACGACGGCACCGGGTTCCGCGACCTGCCCTGGGGGCGCGACGGCAACGAGTTCTGCCAGGGACACCAGTGCTGGGTCGGCCGCAGCCGGCGCGCCATCACCAGCACCTCCCGGCGCGAGCCCCGCGGCGCCGAGTTGATCGAGGGGAGCGCCGCGCCCCACGCGGGCCACCTGGGGCTGCGCACGCCGGGAGGGCGGCGCAACGATCTGACCCGCCGCCTCCCGGAGCCCGACTTCTGGCACTTCGCCACCGACATCGCCGGGCGCCGGCTGATCTCGGACTCCGGCCCCAGGGACGGCGGCGGCGGCCTGTGGCTGGGCCGCCTGCCCGCCGACGGCCTGTCCCGGTCGAGGACTGGACGTGGCTGCTGAACCCGCGCTCGACGTGGCGCAAGGAGAGCCATATCCACCCCTTCCTGTCGCCGGACGGACGCGCCGGGTTCTTCAACTCCGACGAGAGCGGCGTCCACCAGTGCTACATGGTGAGGGGCTGGGAAGACTGACCCCGGCCGAGCTCAGTTGCCGAAGCCCTCGCTGTCGTAGCGGGCGCGGATGCGGCCCTCGTCCTCGAGGTTGGAGTTGCCGAGGATGGCGACCTCGAGCTGCTCCTTGTTGGACTCGGGGTTGGTGATGGGGCTGGTGTAGGTGAGCAGGTAGAAGCTCCTCGACAGGTCGGTGATCTCCTTCTGGATCTCGAGGAAGGCCTGCTTCAGCTCGGAGAGGATGTCGGCCTCGAAGAAGCCCATGGTGCGGAAGGTGAGGCGCCGCAGGGGCCCCCGTTCGAGGTCTTCGGTGTTGAGGGCGGCCACGTAGATCTTCTTGAGCTCGCCGTCGGAGCCGACCATGGCGTCGATGGCGTCCTCGACCTTCAGGCTCGGGTCGGCGTTGTGGAAGCCGTCGGTGAAGACCACCAGGCTGCCGTCGACGATCCCGGTGAGGGAGACCCGGTCCTCCCACAGGCCGGCCACGTCCATGATCGCCCCGTAGAGGTTGGTCGAGGGGATCAGGTCGTCCTCGGGGATCGAGGCCACGGCGCCGGCCAGGACCGCGGGGTCGGAGGTGAAGTCCTGGATCCGCCGCGTCTCGCTGTCGAAGACGTAGATGGCCATCTCCTGGTTCTCGCTGATGCTCTCCACCAGGAAGGTGACGGCCTCCTTGATCTGCGGCACCTGGCCGCGCACGCTGGAGCTCATGTCGAGGAGGAGCACCGTGGGGATGGTGAAGGGAATCGCCGAAGTGCTCACCGTGAGGTCGGACTCGACGCCGACCTTGCGGCCGTTCTCGGCGACGACGAAGTCCGCCTCGCTCAGGCCGGGGACGCCGCGGCCCCCGTCGTCCTTCACCTGCAGCAGGAGGCCCACCTCGCGCGCCTGCGGATCGACGGAGAGCTCGTACTCGGTGAGGTAGTAGAACCGTTCGGAGTCGTATTCGCAGCTGCCGTCGTCGCTGTTGGCGGAACGCGAGTAGTTGGTGCCGGCTATGTCGGTGCAGCCGGGAATCTCCGGCTCCTCGGGGATGTCGACGGGGTTCTTGCCGCCGCCCCCGCAGCCGATGGCAAGGGCCGCTGCCAGGCCTGTCAGGGAGAGCACTCTTCGTGTCATCGCTCGGGTTCTTCCACTCCTTCCGCCCTTGGATAACCACGTTCCCGCAGAATGTCAAGCAAGGGGAGGGGGCCCCGAGTCTTGAGCAAGTGCGGGCCCCGGGATAAGATGAAGAGCGCCATGGACAAGACCATCCGATGACGGAGCACCCCCCCCCGGGCACAGGTCCGGTGCGGGCTCCGCGCACCCTGGTGGCCGGCTCGGCCATGTGCGTGCTCATCGCCGCCTGGGGGCCCTACAACCTTCTCGTGCACCGCGGGTCCTGCCTGACGATCGACTTCTCCACGGGGGCGGCGATCGCCGTCCTGTTCTTCGCCGTCTTCTTCCTCAACGGCCTGCTGCGCGCCTTCCTCCCGGGGCTGTCCCTCTCCTCCGGCGAGCTCTCCATCAGCTACCTGATGGCGGCGATCGCCTGCTCGATCTGCACCATGGGGCTGACCCTGCAGCTGGTGCCCCTGGTACCGGCCATGGACTACCTGGCCTCGCCGGAGAACGAGTGGGCCCGCGACATCCTGCCCTACGTGCCCCACTGGCTGCGGCTGCAGGGGGAAGACGTGATCCTCGGCTTCTACGAGGGCCTCTCCGAGGGCGAGTCGATCCCGTGGGGGGCCTGGGCGAAGCCGCTGCTGGCGTGGATGCCGGTGATCATCGGCCTCTACCTGGTCATGATCTCCCTGGCCGTGCTCTTCAGCCGCCAGTGGATCGAGCACGAGCGCCTCGCCTACCCCCTGGCCCAGGTGCCCCTGGTCATGACCTCCCAGGAGGAGGGCCGGGCCCTGAACGCCTTCTTCCGCAACCCGGTCATGTGGCTGGGCTTCTCCGTGCCCTTCACCAACACCGGCCTGAACGGCCTCCACTTCTACCACCACTTCGTGCCGAATTTCTATCTGAACACCCACATCAACCTCTTCCACGACATGCCCGCCCTGTGGTTCAACCTCACCTTCCCGATGATGGGCTTCGCCTACCTGGTCCATCAGGAGGTGGCCCTGAGCGTCTGGCTGTTCTACCTGGTGGGCTACGCCGTCTCCGGCGTCTTCGCCCAGGTCGGCATCACCCGGAGCGTGACGCTGGACTACTACGCCCAGGCCGACGGCGGTCCGATCTTCTCCTACGTCCAGTTCGGCGCCCTCATGGCCCTGGTCGGCTATACCCTGTGGACGGCGCGGGGGCACCTGCGCGGCAGCTGGCGGGAAGCCTGGCGCTCGTCGACCTCCTCGGCCGGGGACGCCATGTCCATGCGCAGCGTCTACGTGCAGCTGATCCTGGGGCTGGTGCTGATGACGGGATGGTTCGTCGCCGTGGGCGTGCCTCTCTGGGCGGGAGCGGCCTTCGTCCTGGTGATGACGGCCACCTTCCTGGGGATCACCCGCATCCTCTGCGAGGCGGGGCTGGCCCGGACCCGGGCGCAGCTTCCCACGCCCACGGTGCTGCGCTCCATGGCCGGCACCGCCCACCTGGGCCCGGCCGGGACGATCGGCGTCCTGGGCTACGGGCAGGTCTGGATGAGCGACGTGCGCACCTTCGTCATGGCCGCCACCGCCAACGGCCTCAAGCTGACGGCCTCGATCCGGGGCAAGGCCCTGGTCCTGGGGAGCACGGTGCTGGCGGTGGTCCTCGCCCTCGTCGCGTCGATCGGGTCGACCCTCTACTTCGCCTACGAGAGCGGCGCCCACAACGCCAACAGCTGGTTCTTCATCCGCGCCCCCCGGTACATCGTCGACTTCGCCGCCGGGTACGTGCGGGAGCCGGCGGCCGTCGACGTGGCGGGCATGGGGCTGATGGGGCTGGGCGGGGCGGGCATGCTCGGCCTCTACTGGATCCGCGCCCACTTCATGGGCTTTCCCATCCACCCCCTGGGGCTCGCCGTCTCGCAGATGGCCCTCACCCGCCACCTGTGGTTCGCCATGTTCGTCGTCTGGCTGCTGAAGGCGGTCATGATCCGCTACGGCGGCCCCCGGCTGCTGCTGCGGGTGCGGCCCTTCTTCCTCGGCTTCATCCTCGGGGAGTTCGTGGCCCTCGCCACGTGGCTGATGATCGACCTGGCCACGGGGGCCCAGGGCAACAGCCTCTACAACGTCTGACTCCCCTCAGCCCTCCCGTTCCTTCTTCCAGGCCTCGTACTCGGGACGCGCCTCCTCCGACAGGGGGTAATACTTCCTCAGGTGGCCGCCCTCGAGCAGCCGCAGGCGGCTGAACTCCTCCCACTCGGCGTGGGAGCCGGCGGCCTCCACGAGCTCGGCAGCCAGCTTCGCCGGCACCGCCACGACCCCGTCGTCGTCGGCGACGATGATGTCCCCGGGCAGGACCAGGCTGTCGTTGAGGGCGATGGGCACGTTCACCGCGTAGGGGAAGATGCTCGTCTGGGTGTGGAAGTTGGGGGTCACCCCCCGCAGCCACAGGCCCAGGTCGAGGTCCCGCTGCACGATGGGGTAGTCGCGGATGCAGCCGTCGACGACGACGCCGGCGCCACCGCGGCCCTGGAAGAAGGTGAGCATCATGTTGCCGAAGACGCCGCTCTTCATGTCGCCCCGGGCGTCGACGCAGACCACGTCGCCCGGCTGCGTGTGGTAGAGCACGTGGCGGTGGAGCTGCGACTCCGGGTCGGCGTACTCGTCCTGGTCGTACACGTCCTCGCGCTGGGGCATGAACTGCAGGGTGAGGGCCGGGCCGACGACGCTCTTTCCGGGGGTGAAGGGCACGGGCCCGAGGACGTGGGGGTCCTGGATGCCGAGGCGCTTGAGCTCACCGGCGGCGGTGGCCGAGCCGATCTCCCGGAGCCCGTCGATGATCTCCGGCGGCGGGCGCTCGATGTCGGGGGTGTGGGTGTCGGCCATCTCTTCCTCCTCGCGGTTTCGGTGGGCCCCTGTCTTTGCCGGCGGGAGAAGGTAGGCAAGAACCCCGGCCCCATGGTGTCCACACTGACGTCCGGTTGACGGCCCCCGCGGCATGACGTTAGCTCCCTGACCGCCGAAGGCATCCCCCATGAACGAAGCCCTCCTCATCGCCGCCGCCGTCGTCGTCCTCGCCGCGCTCCTCGCCCTGCGCAGACGGCGGGGGAGCGGCGGCCACCTCGACAGCTCCTACGACGAGTCCGAGGGCGAACGCCGCCTGCACAAGTGGGGATACTCGGACACCCGCTTCGAGTTCGACGGCCCGCGCAGCGTCCGGGTCACCGGATCCCGCTACCCGCTGGCCGGGTACAGCCTGCCGTTCTTCGTGCCCTTCGCCGAGGAGGTTCTCGGCGTGCCGATCACGCCCGGGGAGATGGTGCCCGAAGTGGAGCGCGGGCCCCTGCCGCCGGGGCGCCCCTGCGAGGCCTTCCTCGACGCCTGCCGGCAGCGCCTCGGCGAGGACCGCACCGCCACCGACGACGAGACCCGCCTCACCCACAGCCACGGCCAGCTCAGCGTCGACGAGATCTACCGCCTCCTCTACATCGGCAGCCTGCCGCGGGTGGCCGACCTCGTGGTCTTTCCCGAGAGCGAGGAGGAGGCGCGCCGACTCGTGAGCCTGGCGGCGGAGCACGGCGTCTGCCTGGTGCCCTACGGGGGCGGCACCAACGTCAGCGGCGCCCTCTCCCTGCCGCCGTCGGAGGAGCGCCCCATCGCCTCCGTCGACATGAGCCGCATGAACCGCATCCTGTGGCTGGACGAGGACAACCTGCAGGCCTGCGTCGAGGCGGGGATCACCGGCAAGGAGCTGGAGCGCCTCCTCGGGGAGCGCGGCTACACCACGGGCCACGACCCCGACAGCGTCGAGCTCTCCACCCTGGGGGGCTGGATCGCCACCAACGCCAGCGGCATGAAGAAGAACCGCTACGGCAACATCGAGGACATCGTCGTCGAGGCGACCCTGGCGACGCCGGCGGGGGAGGTCGAGTCCCGCCGCCCCACGCCGCGCAACTCCACCGGGGTGGCGCCGCGCCTCTGGCTCTTCGGCTGCGAGGGCAACCTCGGCCTGATCACCAAGGCGGTGATCAAGATCCACCCGCGGCCCGAAGCGCGGGAGTACGGCTCCCTGGTCTTCCCCTCCCTCGACCACGGGGTCCGCTACCTGAAAGCCCTGCGCCGCGAGGGGGGCCTGCCGGCGAGCATCCGCCTGGTGAACAACACCGAGTTCCGCTTCGGTCAGGCCCTGAAGCCGGCGCCCTCGGCCGTGACCCGCGTCAAGACGGCGGTGCAGCGCTTCGTCCTGGCGCGGGTGAAGGGCTTCGACCTGCGAAGCCTGGCGGCGTGCACCATCGTCATGGAGGGCACCCGCCGCGAGCTGGCCTGGCAGAAGCGCATCATCTTCTCCCTGGCCAAGGGCTTCGGCGGCGTCAGCGGCGGCGCCCACAACGGCCGGCGCGGCTACATGCTCACCTTCGCCATCGCCTACATCCGCGACTTCCTCAACCAGTTCCACATCATGGGCGAGACCTTCGAGACCTCGGTGCCCTGGGACCGCATCCATGACGTGACCGGCGCCGTCGAGGAGAAGCTCGCCGAGCAGTGCCGCAGCCACGGCGTGCGGGGGACGCCCTACCTGTCCTACCGCATCACCCAGACCTATCACACCGGGGTGTGCATCTACTTCACCATGGGCTTCAGCGGCAAGGACCTGGAGGCGCCCGACCGCGTCTACCACGACGTGGAGGCGAGTCTGCGGCAGGCGATCCTCGACCACGGCGGCTCCCTGTCCCACCACCACGGCGTCGGCAAGATCCGCGCCGCCTTCCTGCCGGAGGTGCAGACCGAGGCCAGCCTGAAGATCCTGCGCGAGACCAAGCGGGCCATGGACCCGGACGACGTCTTCGGCATCGCCAACGGCGCCCTCGCCGCCGACCGCTGAGCCGCCCGGTGTCCGGGGAACCTTCGGTCGTCATCACCGGCGCCTCCTCCGGCCTGGGAGCGGCCCTGGCCGGCGCCTTCGCCCGCGACGGCGCCCGTCTGACGCTGATGGCCCGCCGGGCGGACCGCCTGGCGGAGGTCGCCGAGGCCTGCGGCCCCCGGGTGGAGACCGTGCCGGGGGACGTCACCGTCCCCGGTGACGGGGAACGGCTCGTGGAGGCTGCCGTCGCCGCCCACGGCGGCATCGACTGCCTCGTCGCCAACGCCGGCATGAGCATGTGGGCCCCCTTCGAGGAGGTGCGCGACCTGTCCCTGTTCCGCCGGCTCATGGAAGTCAACTATCTCGGCGCCGTGCACTGCGTCCACCCGGCGCTGCCCCATCTGAAGGAGAGCCGCGGGCAGTTCGTGGCGATCTCGTCGATCCAGGGCCGCGTGGGGGTGCCGC
Organism: Candidatus Latescibacterota bacterium; assembly: GCA_964291625.2. GTDB lineage: Bacteria > Latescibacterota > UBA2968 > UBA8231 > UBA8231 > UBA8231. The sequence continues at coordinate 358,614 of OZ220090.1, forward strand.
AGCACACGGGGTACTCGGCCTCCAAGCACGCCCTGCAGGGGTTCTGCGACGCTCTGCGCATGGAGCTGGAGGGCAGCGGCGTCGACGTCCTCACCGTGGTCCTGCACTGGCTCGGGGGCACGGAGCTGCGGGAGCAGGCCCTGGCCGCCGACGGCCGGCCCTTCGGCGAGGGCCGCCGCCGGCCGAGCCGCGACGCCATCGGCCTCGAGGAGACCTGCGGCGCCGTCCTGCGGGCGGTGAAGGAGCGCCGCCGCGAGCTGGTGATGCCCTGGAAGCTGAAGGCCCTCCTCGCCATCCGCGCCCTGAGGCCGCGGCTGTCGGAGGCGCTTGTGCGCCGGGCGGTGGACCGCCAGGGGGGCGAGGCCGTGGGGGAGGCGCCGGAGTCCGACCCCGAGAGTGGAGAGGACCGGCCGTGAACCTCGGAATGATCGGGCGATTGCCCGCATCCGCAATCGTTGGCAAGTTTTCTCCCTCTCCGCCGCTCCCCTCACCCCGTCGAATCGGAAAACCCATGACGCGCCGGCCATCCCTCGCCCCGACCCTTCCCCTCCTCGCCGTCGTCCTGTCCCTCGCCGGCTGCGCCGCCCGGCCCTCCGCCACCGGGACCGCCGCCGAGGCCGCCGCCGACAGCCTGGACCCGGTGCTGCCCGCCGATCCCAAGGTCACCCTCGGGACCCTCGACAACGGCCTGCGCTACGTCATTCGGGCCAACGCCAAGCCCGAGAACCGGGCCGAGCTGCGTCTCGCCCTCGACGTGGGCTCGATCCTGGAGACCGACGAGGAGCAGGGGCTGGCCCACTTCGCCGAGCACATGGCCTTCAACGGCACCACCCACTTCGAGAAGCAGGAGCTGTGGTCCTACCTGGAGTCGGTGGGGCTGCGCACGGGAGCCGACCTCAACGCCCACACCAGCTTCGACGAGACCGTGTACAAGCTCACCGTGCCCCTCGACTCGGTGCGGGTGGTGGAGCAGGCCTTCCAGATCTTCGAGGACTGGGCCCACGGAATCAGCTTCGACGGCGAGGAGATCGAGAAGGAGCGGGGCGTCGTCATCGAGGAGTGGCGCCGCGGCCAGGGCGCCGGCCTGCGCATGCTCTACAAGCAACTGCCCGTACTGTTCGCCGACTCCAGGTACGCCGACCGCATCCCCATCGGGCAGAAGGCGGTTCTCGACACCTTCCACCACGACACGCTCCGCGAGTTCTACCGCCGCTGGTACCGGCCGGACCTGATGGGGTTCGTCGCCGTGGGCGACTTCGAGCCCGCCTACATGGAGAGCCTGATCACCGAGTATCTGGGGAGGATCCCGGCCGCCGAAGAGGCCACGGTGCGGCCCGAGGCGCCGGTGCCCGATCACGAGGAGACCCTCTTCGCCATCGTCACCGACCCGGAGGCCACCTCCAACGTCGTCCGCGTCATGCACAAGGAGGACCCGGGCGAGGACTCGACCCGGGGCGGCTACCGGCAGCGCCTGATCGAGAGCCTCTACCACGGCATGCTCAACCGGCGGCTCTACGAGCTGACCACCAGGGCGGAGCCGCCCTTCCTCGGGGCCTTCTCCGGCGGCTACTACTCGGTGCGCACCAAGGAGATGATCCAACTCGCCGCCGGCGTCGAGAACAACGGTTTCGACCGCGGCCTGGAGGCCCTGCTCACCGAGGCCGAGCGCGTCCGCCAGCACGGCTTCACGGCCACCGAGATGGCGCGCCAGAAGAAGGAGCAGCTGCGCGCCATGGAGCAGTCCTGGCGCGAGCGCGACAAGCTCCAGTCCCGGGGCTTCGCCGCCGAGTACGTGCGCCACCTGCTGGAGGGCGAGCCGATCCCCGGCATCGAGGGGGAGTACGAGCTCCACCAGGAGCTGCTCCCCACCATCACCCTGGAGGATGTGAACGAGCTGGCGGGGGAGTGGACCGGCGGCGGCAACCGCGTCATCACCGTCACCGCTCCCGACAAGGAGGGGGTCGGCGTGCCCACCGAGGAGGAGCTGCTCGCCATCCTGGAGATGGTCGCCGCCCGTCCGGTGGAAGCCTACGTCGACCAGGGCGCCGACCTGCCGCTGCTGCCCGACGAGCCCATGGGGGGGTCCGTGGCCTCCCGCGCCGAGATCCCGGAGCTCGGGGTCACCCGGTGGGAGCTGTCCAACGGGGTGCGCGTCTTCCTCAAGCCCACGGACTTCAAGAACGACCAGATCCTGTTCAGGGCGTACAGCCCCGGCGGCCACTCCCTCGTGGAGGACGAGGAGTTCGTCGCCGCCTCCACCGCCGCCACCGTGGTCACCGAGGGCGGCCTCGGGAACTTCGACAAGGTGGGCCTCATCAAGTGGCTCAGCGGCAAGGTGGTGAGCGTCTCGCCATACGTCTCGGAGCTGGAGGAGGGGCTGTCGGGCTCGGCCTCGCCCCAGGACGCGGAGACGATGTTCCAGATGATCCACGCCTACTTCACCGCCACGCGCTCGGACAGCGCCGCCTTCACCTCCCTCCACACCCGCCTGCGGGCGTGGCTGGAGAACCGCAGCGCCGACCCCGAGACCGCCTTCGCCGATACGGTCTCGGTGACCATGTCCCAGTACCACCACCGGGCCCGCCCCTGGTCGCTGGCCATGCTCGACGAGCTCGACCTGGAGGCCTCGGTGCGGATCTTCCGAGACCGCTTCGCCGACGCCTCGGACTTCACCTTCATCTTCGTCGGCAACTTCAGCGCCGAGGCGATGGAACCCCTGGTCAACCGCTACCTGGCGAGCCTGCCGGCGCCGGGACGCGGGGAGAGCTGGCGCGACGTGGACATCGACCCGCCCGCGGGGGTGGTGACGAAGGTCGTCCGCGCCGGCATGGAGCCGAAGAGCCAGACCCGCATCCTCTTCACCGGCCCCTTCGACTTCGACGTGCGCGCCGACCGGATCCACCTGAGCCTGATGGCCCAGGCCTTCCAGATCAAGCTGCGCGAGGTCCTGCGCGAGGACCTGGGCGGCACCTACAGCGTCGGCGTGCGCGCCTCCCTCTCCCACTGGCCCGAGGAGCGCTACCAGCTGCGGGTGAGCTTCGGCAGCGACCCGGAGCGGGCCGAGGAGCTGAGCGCCGTGGTCTTCGATCAGATCGACAGCCTGCGCTCCTCCGGCCTCGACTCGACGTACGTGGAGAGGGTCAGGGAGATCCGCCGCCGCGAGCACGAGGTCGCCCTGAAGGAGAACAACTGGTGGCTCGGCAGCCTGCGCTATGCCGACACCCACGGGATCGACCCGCTGCTGATCCTCGACCGGTCCCTGGTGGAGGGGCTGACGGCGGCCGACGTGCACCGCATGGCGCAGCGCTTCGACACCGGCAACTACGCCCGGTTCGTCATGCTGCCGGCGCCGGTGGACAGCACCGCGGCCGAGGTGGAACCCGGGCCGTGAAGGTCGCCTCCCTGGAGCAGGAGGAGCTCTTCGTCAGCGGCGAGGGCGGCTGCCACACCTACCGCATACCCGCCCTGGCGGTCACCGCCGGGGGCGCGGTCCTGGCCTTCTGCGAGGGCCGCCGCGACAGCCGCTCGGACAGCGGCCAGATCGACCTGCTCCTGCGCCGAAGCACCGACGGCGGCCGCACCTGGAACCCTCCCCGGGTGGTGGTCACCGAGCCGGGCATGACCTGCGGCAACCCCTGTCCCGTGGTCGACGCCCTCAGCGGCCGGGTGTGGCTGCCGTTCTGCAAGAACCTGGCCGACGGCCCGGAGAGCCTGATCATCGAGGGTAAAGCGCCGCGCACGGTGTGGGTCACCCACTCCGATGACGACGGCGAGAGCTGGTCCGAGCCCCGGGAGATCACGGCGCAGGTGAAGGCGCCGGAGTGGACCTGGTACGCCACCGGCCCCTGTCACGGGATTCAGCTCGGCAGCGGCCGGCTGGTGGTCCCCTGCGACCACATCGTGGGTCTGCACCACGATGCCCGGCGCGATCCCTACCACTCGCACGTGATCCTGTCCGACGATGGCGGGCAGAGCTGGCGCATCGGCGGCATCGTCGACGAGGGCACCAACGAGTGCTGCGTGGTGGAGACGGCGGACGGCTCCCTCTACCTCAACGCCCGCAGCTACCATGGGCGCAAGCTCCGGTCCAGCGCCCGCAGCGGCGACGGCGGCAACAGCTTCGAGCCTCGGGTCTGCGAGGAGAGCCTGCCGGAGCCGGTCTGCCAGGGGAGCCTGGTGAGCCTGGGGTCTCCGCCCAGCGATCCGGCCCTGTTCGCCAATCCCGCCAGCCCCGAGGCGCGGGAGAACCTCACCTTGCGGGCTACCGCCGACGGCGGCCGAACCTGGACCGTCGTGCGCAGCCTCTACGAGGGGCCTTCGGCCTACTCCGACCTGGCGGTCACCGCCGCGGGCGAGGTCCTCTGCCTCTACGAGCGTGGCGCCGACCACCCTTACGAAACCCTCACCCTGGCGCGCTTCACCCTCGGCTGAGCCGCCGCGGCGGTCCTGCGCCGATGCCGGCGCCGCCGGCTTTGACCGGCAGACGGGCGCGCCTAGGTTTTGCCCCCCTCGCGCGGGAAGCTCTCCAAGGAGGCACGACCATGCCACGGTCCATCACCCTCGCACTCGCACTCGGCGCCATCCTGCTCGCCGGCGGTCGGGCCGACGGACAGACCCGGGAGCAGGGCCCCTGGTGGCCCCACCCGGTGTGGGGGCCCGACGACCAGGCCGGCGGCTCGAACTGGATCACCCCGGAGGTCGTGCTGCGCGCCGCCCGCCTGGTGGAGACCGGCCAGGTCTACGAGCTCGGCCAGGTCTACGAGTTCGGCATGCCCCTCTTCGGGCAGCGCACCTACGCCATGAGCATCCCGGGCTCGCCCACGGGCGGACCCTTCGGCGAGGAACAATCAGCTCGTCTACTTCGACGACTTCCTGTGCGGCGAGATCGGCCAGATCGGCACCCAGTTCGACGGCCCCGGCCACATCGGCACGCGCATGACCATGGGCGACGGCTCCAGGGCCGACGTGTTCTACAACGGCTTCACGCGGCAGGAGATCGAGGGATCGTACGGTCTGAAGGAGCTGGGCGTCGAGAACATCAAGCCCTTCTTCACCCGGGGGGTGCTCATCGACATCGCCGGCCTCAAGGGGGTCGACGCCCTCGACCACAGCTACGAGGTCACCGTGGCCGACGTGCGCGGCGCCCTCGAGCGCCAGGGGATGTCGGAAGGGGACCTGCAGCCCGGCGACGCCCTGCTCTTCCGCTACGGCTGGTCGAAGCACTGGAGGAACCCGCTGAAGTACAACACCGACCCGCCCGGCATCGGCATGGAGGTGGCGGCCTGGCTCGTGGAGCGCCAGCCGTCGATGATCGGCTCCGACCAGTGGACCACGGAGGTCGTGCCGAACCCCGACCCGGAGCTGCAGTTCCCCGTGCACCAGGAGCTGATCACCAAGGCCGGCATCTGGAACCTGGAGAACATGGTCTACGAGACTCTCGTCGAGGACGGGGTCCACGAGTTCCTCTTCGTCTTCACCCCGGTCCGCTTCAGGGGCGGCACGGGATCCCCCGGCCGGCCGATCGCGATCCGATGACGGTACCGACACCCGTCACCCTGCGCCGCCTCTGCCGCGGCGCCCTGCCGGCCATCCTCGGCGCCAGCGACGGCAAGGGGATGATGAAGATGGTGGAGGAGGTCGTCCGCCACGACCGCTGGAACTCCTTCGACCGCTTCCACGATACCACCGGGGTCCTCGTCGACATGTACGAGAAGGCGGGGGCCGGCGCCGAGGTGACCCCGGTGCAGACCGGGGGCCGCATCGGCACCGGGCGCTGGATCATCCAGGAGGCCCAGGACGTCAGCTCGGCCACCCTCGACGTGGTGCGGCCCTTCCGCGAGCGCGTCGCCGACTACCGCGACAACCCCTGGCACGCGGTCCAGTGGACGGCGGCCACCCCCAGGGGCGGGCTGCGCTGCGAGCTGGTCGTGGTCGACGACGAGGCCGCCCTCGACCGCATGGGGCCCGACAGCCTCGAGCGGGCGGGCGGTGCTCACCCGCCTCGACATCCGCGGCCGCATGGAGCGGTTCGCCCAGAAGGGAGCGGCGGCGGTGATCATGGAGAAGGAGGTGCCCAACAACCCCGGCGCCGTGGCCTGGATCAAGTTCGGCTGGGGCGCCGTGCCCATGGCTCACGCCACGGCCAGGCTGGTGGGGCTGGTCGTGTCCCGGCGCCAGGGGGACCGCCTCCGGGGGCAGCTTCGGCAGCATGGGCGCCTCGTGGTGCAGGTCCGCGTCGACGCCCGGCGCTACGTGGGCAGCCACGACGTCGTCTGCGGGGTGGTCCCCGGCGGCGGCGATCCTCAGGACGAGGTCTGGGCCATCGCCCACTCCGCCGAGCCGGGGGCCGTGGACAACGCCTCGGGCTGCGCCGTCACCGTCGAGATCGCCCGGGTCCTCGAGGGGCTCATCGCCTCCGGCGCGCTGCCGCGCCCGAGGCGGACGATCCGCCTGATCAACGGCTACGAGTGCTACGGCTTCTTCGCCTACCTGGAGAGGGTCAAGCGGCTGCAGCCGCCCCTGGCCGGGGTCTGCATCGACACCCTCGGCTCCCGGCCGGGGATCTGCGACGGCCGCCTCGAGTGGCGGTCCACGGTGCCGGGCTCCGCGGGCTTCGTCGACTGGATCGGGGAGAAGATCCTGCGCTCCACCCTGCGGCAGTACCGGGCCGCCGGTTACCACCTCGCCCTCGGTCCCTTCATGGCCACCAGCGACACCCTCATAGGCGATCCCCAGTACGGCTACCCCTGTCCTTGGATCACCAACCACCACAAGCGCGACGGCAGCTCCTGGGACGCCTACCACACCTCCGCGGACCAGCTCGAGCTGCTGAGCCCGGCGGGCCTCAAGACCTGCGCCGCGGCCATGGCCGCCTACCTCTACTACCTGGCCGACGCCGCCACGCCGGAAGTCCTGCAGATCGCCCGCTCCGAGACCGAGCGCCTGACCGGGGAGCTGCGCGCCCACCGCCGCCGCCTCGACCGCGACGGCGCCGAGTTCCTGCGCCGCGCTCACGAGACCAGCCTGACGCGGCTGCAGCGCTGGCTCTGGGGGGGTGACCGCCGCGAGGTGATGGCCGAGCTGGGCGAGATGAGTCGCCAGATGGGACAGGCCGCCTCCAGCGTCCGCCGCCGCGGACCGGCTGTCCGCTCCACCGCGGCCCTGCGCCGCATCCCGCGCCGCAAGGCCCTGCTGACGCCGACTACCGAGAACCTGCCCACGCCGGTGGCCCGCAGGATCTCCGGCGCCCGCCAGAGTCCATGGGCTTTGTACTGGGCCGACGGCCGCCTCACCCTCGCCGAGATCACCGCCGCCCTCGCCTGGGAGCGGGGGGGCCTGCTGGCGCCCGGGGCGACCCCGAGGCGGGGAGAGGTCAGGAGCGAAGACGTGGTCCGGTTCTTCGAGGCCCACGCCGAGATCGACTACGTCGACCTGCCCGAGCGCCATGAGATGGTCGACAAGGCGAAGATCGTCGCCGACCTGCGCCGCCTCGGCGTCGAGCGCGGCATGGACCTCATGGTCCACAGCTCCCTGTCGAAGATCGGACACGTGGAGGGCGGCGCCGAAACGGTCGTCTCGGCCCTGCTGCAGGCGGTGGGATCATCGGGGACGCTGCTCATGCCCTCCTTCAACCACCGCGCCGCCCAGGTCTACAACCGCATGGCGACGCCGACCACCAACGGCGCCATCCCCGACGCCTTCTGGCGCCGTCCCGGGGCGGTGCGCAGCGAGCACCCCACCCACGCGGTGGCCGCCATCGGGCCGCGCGCCGAGCGCTACTGCGCCTCCCACCTGGAGGCGGGGATCTGGGAGCCGGAGAGCCCCATCGGCCAGCTGGTCCACGGCGGCGGCTGGATCCTGGCCCTCGGCACCACCCACTGGACCTCCACGGCCTACCACGTGGCCGAGATGTCCGTGCCCTGCGGCTGCATCGACCCCTTCGGCAACATCGACCGCGTCGTCGGCGGCGACGGCCGCGTCGAGGAGGTCTGGGGACTGGCCTTCCGCCGGGGGGAGTGCCCGGTGGAGATCTCCCCCAAGCTCGACGACGCCCTCGACCGCCGCGGACTGCAGCGGCGCGGCAGGGTGGGGGAGGCGGAGTGCGAGCTGGTCCGGGCCGAGGACCTGTGGCGGGTTCGCCGCGAGCACCTGCGGACGGTCTGCCCGACCTGCCGCATCGCCCCCAGCTACCGGGACGGGTGAAGGCTTCCTTCTTGAGCGAGCTCTCCTTCCGCGCCGACAGGGAAGTGATCGACGCCAACGTCGGCGTCGGCCACCGCCACGACCGGCCCGCCCCCTTCGAGGACGCCGCCGGTCTGCTGGCGGAGATGGACCGCCACGGCGTCGACGCCGCCGTCGTCTACCACGTGCAGGGCGAGTCGGTGAGCGCCCTCGACGGCAATGACCTGCTCCGCGGGTGGGTCGAGGGCCAGCCGCGGCTGATTCCCCAGTGGGTGGCGGGCTCCGACCCGGCCACCCACCGGCAGCTGGAGGGGCTGCACGCCGAGGGCCGGTTGGGCAGCGTGCGCCTCCACGACACCGCGTCCTGCCGCGCCCCCTTGACCGACTGGATCTACGGCGACCTGCTGGCGTGGCTGGAGGCAGAGGGGATCCCCTTGTGGATCTCCTTGGCGGACAACGACCTCGCGCAGCTGGCCGACACTCTCGGCCGCTATCCGGAACTGGTGAGCGTGCTCCTGGGCGCCCACTACACGCACGCCGCCCTCGTGCGTCCGCTGATGCGGAAGCTGCCCCGGTCGGTGCTGGAGCTGAGCCGCCACGAGACCCCCGGCGACGTCGAGGCCCTGGGGCGCGACGTGGGCGCCCGCCGCCTGGTCTACGGCTCCTTCTACCCCCGGTATGCCATGGGCCCCATCCTCTACTACCTGCACCGGTGCGACCTTGCCGCACCGCAGCTCGACCTGATCTGCGCCGGCAACGTACGCCGCCTCCTCGGGGAGAAGGTCGGATGATCTCCGGCACCCGCGTCATCGACGCCCACGGCCACGTGGGCAACTGGGAGGTACTCGGCATGCGCGACGACGCCGGGGAGGTCCTGCGGACCATGGACCGCGCCGGCATCGACGTGGCCGTCGTCTTCGGCATCTTCCACCCCGAGGGCCGGAGGTCCAACGACGCCGCGGCCGCCTTCGTGGCCGCCCACCCGGACCGCTTCGCCGCCCTGGCCTACGCCTCACCGCTGATGCCGGAGGGCATGGTCTCCGAGCTGCGCCGGGCGATCGACGACCTCGGCTTCCTGGGCGTGAAGATCTATCCGCCGTACACGCCCTGGCCCCTGGACCACGAGGCCTGGGACCCGGTCTACGCCTTCGTCGAGGAGCGCGGCCTGCCGCTGCTGTCCCACACCGACGCCGGCGACGTCTCCCGGCCGGCCCAGCTGGCGGCGGCGGCCCGGCGCTTCCCCGGGGCCTCCTTCATCGCCGGCCACTCCGGCAACGTCGAGCCCGCGCGTTCGGAGGCGATCCGGGCGGCGCAGGAGCTGCCCAACTACTACCTCGAGACCTGCTCCACCTACCGCACGCCCGGAGTCATCGAGGAACTGGTGGCCGGAGCCGGCTCCGAGCGCGTGCTCTTCGGGTCCGATCAGCCGCTGATGGACCCGCGCCCCCAGTTGGGCAAGATCGTCACCGCGGACCTGACCGACGAGGACAAACGGCTGGTCCTCGGCGGCAACGCCGCCCGCCTGCTGGGGCTGTAGCCGTGGCCGGCCCCCTGACCCTGCTCAGCATCGGCGCCCACCCGGCCGATATCTTCGACCAGTCGGGCGGCACCATGGCCCACCACGTGGAGCGCGGCGACCGCGTCGCCTGCGCCGTCCTCACCCACGGGGCCCGGGTCCACGACGCCGAGGTGAGCGACGCCATGTTCCACCGGGATCGGGTGCCGGAGGCCGGGGAGTTGAGGGACCTCATGGCCGAGCGCGCCGAGGTCAAGGCCGGGGAGGTCCGCCGCGCCTGCGCCCTCCTCGGCGTGGAGGAGATCCACTTCCTCGGCTTCGACGACGCCGTGCTGCAGGCGACCGAGGAGATCGTGCGCCGCCTGGCGAGCCTGCTGCGCCAAGTGCGCCCCCACGTGGTCCTCACCCACTTCCCGTACGAGGGCGACGCCGTCAACGCCCACGCCGTCACCGGCCGCATCTGCCTGCAAGCCCTGGGGCTGGCCGGCAGCGTCGACCCCGGCGACCGGAACCCGCCGCACAAGACGGCGCAGGTCTTCTTCTTCGGCACCGGCGCCGCGCCCCTGCCGCGGAACGTGTGGGGCGCCCGGGGCGGCTTCTACAACGACATCTTCATCGACATCGGCGACGTGGTGGAGAAGAAGCTCGCCGCCCTCGATGCCCTGGTGAGCCAGGGCTACGGGGGCGCCTACGCCCGCAAGCGCATCGAGACCTCGGACGGCGCCTTCGGCAACGCCGCCCACTGCAGCTACGCCGAGGGCTTCATCAAGATGAACGCCGAGTGCCACCACCACCTGCCGGTGACCGACCGGGCCCTCGAGCTGGCGGGACTGAGCGACCACGAGGTGATCCCCCGGGCCTCGGTCCGGCACGATCCGGGTCCACGCGAGGCCGGCTCCGGGGGGCCGGATCGTACGGCTTGACATGGAACGCCCCCCGGCGTAAGGTACTGACATCCCCACGGCCGGCTCCTCCGGGAACCGGCCAGAACCGGATCGACGGTAGGCCGCCTCGTACCGCCGTTCCGGAAAAGTCGAGCGGTCCTCTGCTTTCTCCTACGCTCGACTCTGTTTCTCCATAGACAGGGGGCCCTCGGGCCTCCTGTCTATTTTTCTTGCGCCCCTTACGGACTCCCTCCTCCTCGACCCCCCGGCCCATGCTCCTCGCCCCCGAAGCCGCCGCCCTCGACCGGCGGCTGGATCTGGTCGACGCCTCCGAGCCCCGGATCCGGGCCCTGGTCCCGGAGGCGGACCGTCGCCGCCGCCTGGTCACCGAGATGGGGGCCGCGCCCGAGGGCTCCCTGCGGCACCTGCTGGTGGGTGTGAAGGACATCTTTCACGCCCGGGGCCTGCCCACCCGGGCAGGTACCGCCTTGCCGGGCGGCCTCTTCGCCGCGGAGGGCGTGGAGGAGGCCGACGCCGACTGCGTCGCCGCCCTGCGGGCGGCGGGAGCCGTGGTTCTGGGCAAGGCGGTGACCACCGAGTTCGCCTACTTCGAGCCGGGGCCGACGCGCAACCCGCGAGAGCTCGCCCACACCCCGGGCGGTTCCTCCAGCGGCTCGGCGGCGGCGGTGGCGGCCAGGTACTGCGAGCTGGCACTGGGGTCCCAGACCGTGGGCTCCGTCATGCGGCCAGCCGCCTACTGCGGCGTCGTCGGCTTCAAGCCGACCTTCGGGCGCGTCTCCCGGGGCGGCCTGCTGGCTTGCTCGCCCTCGGTGGACACGGTGGGGCTCTTCGCCCCGGACACGGCTACCGCGGCCCGGGGGGCGGCGGTGATCCTCGATGCCTGGGACCCCGCCGCCGCCGAGGGCCACCGGGAGGCGCCCCGGCCCGTCCTCGGGGTTCCGGAAGGGCCGTACCTGCGGCAGGCTACGCCCGAGGGACTCGCGGGGTTCGAGGAGCAGGCGGCGCGCCTGGAATCCGCCGGCTTCCGGGTGGAGCGGCTGGAGATCCTGACCGACATCGACGAGGTCAACCAGCGCCACCGCGACCTGCACGGGGCGGAGATGGCCCTCGAGCACGCCCCGTGGATGGAGGAGCACCTCCATCTCTACAAGCCGCTGACCCGCCAGTTCCTGCTGCGCGGACGGGAGATCCCCGAGGCACGGCTCCTGGCTGGCAGGGAAGGGCGAGGCCGCCTGCGGCAACAGTTGGAGCAGATCATGGCGGCGGAAGGCGTCGACCTCTGGATCTGTCCGTCGGCGCCGGGGCCCGCCCCCCGGGGGCTGCAGGCCACGGGGGACCCGGTCATGAACCTGCCCTGGACCCACGCCGGCCTGCCGGCCCTGAGCCTGCCGGCGGGCCTCGTGGGCCAGCTGCCCCTGGGGCTGCAGTGCGTCGCCGCCCACGGCCGCGACGAGGCCCTCCTGGCATGGGGCGCCGCCCTCGAGGCGGCCCTCGGTCCCGGCGGCGGCCGAGCTTCGACCCACGCGAGCGCCGGTCCTATATTTCACTGATTCATCAGATTTCGCGGAGAGGACGGATGCAGCTGACAGTGGACCAGATCGAGTTCTATCGCGAGAAGGGTTACCTCGGTGTGGAGGGCGTGTTCTCCGCGGCCGAGGTCGGAGAGTTGCAGCGGGTGACCGACGAGTTCGTGGAGAAGTCGCGCAGCGTCACCGATCACGACGATGTCTTCGACCTCGAGCCCGACCACACTCCCGAGTTTCCCAAGCTGCGGCGCTTGAAGAACCCGGCCAGGCAGCACGAGGCCTACGGCCGCGCCCTGCGCAACGACCGCGTCCTCGACATCGTCAGCCAGCTCGTAGGCACCGAGGCCGTGCGCGGCCACGGCAACAAGCTCAACATCAAGGCCGCCGACTTCGGCAGCCCCGTGGAGTGGCACCAGGACTGGGCCTTCTACCCCCACACCAACGACGACATGCTGGCCGTCGGCGTCTGCATCGACGAGATGAGCGAGGCGAACGGCTGCCTCCTCATCATCCCCGGCTCCCACAAGGGGCCCGTCCTCGACCACCACCTGGATGGCCGCTTCGCCGGAGCCGTCACCGAGCCCGACTTCGACGACTCCACGGCCGAGAAGGTGGAGCTGCCCGCCGGCGGCATCTCCCTGCACCATGTGCGGGTCCTCCACGGCTCGCTGCCCAACCGCTCGCCGAACCCGCGGCGCCTGCTGCTGTTCGAGTACGGCGCCGGCGACGCCTGGCCCCTCAGGGGCTCGGACTGGGACGCCTTCTGCGACTCCTTCGTCCGCGGCGAGCCCTCCAACGAGCCCCGCCTGGAGCCGGTCCCGGTGCGGCTGGCCCTGCCGGTGGCGCTCCGGGCCGGCTCGATCTACGAGAACCAGAGCGTCCTCAGGGGCTCGACCTTCAAGTCCCCCGGGGGCTGAGCCTCCCATGGCCGGCCACCCCATCGACCGGATCGAGCCGGGCCTGAAGATCGCCGCCCAGGTGACGCCCGAGCCGACCCGGGAGGACCTGGACTTCGTGCGCCGCATGGGCGTGGAGCACGTCGTCTGCTGGACCGACGCCGCCCACTCGAGCTACGACTACTACGCCAGCCGCCGCGACCTCTTCGGCGAGGCCGGGATCCAGGTCTACGGCTTCGGCAACGGCGACGTCCACAACCAGGACGCCATCGTCCTCGGGCTGGCCGGCCGCGACGCCAAGATCGACCAGTACAAGCGGCACATCACCGACCTGGGCCGCGCCGGCATCCCCTACACGACCTATGCCCACATGGGCAACGGCATCTGGAGCACGGAGCGCGAGACGACCCGCGGCGGCGCTTCGGCCCGCGGCTTCGACCTGGAGCGCGCCGAGGCCGGCCACTGGGGCGGCCGCAGCTACCGGCTGCCCCTGACCCACGGCCGCGCGTTCTCCGAGAAGGAGATGTGGTCCCACTTCGAGCACTGGGCGCAGGAGGTCCGGCCCGTGGCCGAGGGGGCGGGCGTGCTCATCGGCATCCACCCCGACGACCCGCCGGTGCCCGATCTCGGCGGCGTGCCGCGGTGCATCTTCTCGAGCTTCGACGGCTACCAGAAGGCGATGGAGATCGCCGACAGCCCCAACATCGGCATCTGCTTCTGCGTCGGCTGCTGGCTGGAGGGGGGCGACCTGATGGGGCGGGACGTGCTCTCCGCCATCGAGCACTTCGGCGGGCGGCAGATCTTCAAGGTCCACTTCCGCAACGTCGACCGGCCCCTGCCGCACTTCGTGGAGACCTTCGTCGACGACGGCTGTCAGGACATGTACCTGGTGATGAAGAGCCTGGAGCGCGTCGGCTTCCGCGGCGTCCTGATCCCCGACCACATCCCGGAGATGGCCGACGACCCGCGGGTGGGGACGGCCTGGACGATCGCCTACATGAAGGCGCTGAAGGAGCGCGCCGAGTCGGAGGTCGCCCTGGAGAGGGCGAACTGATGGGCTCCGTCGACTCCCTCCAGGACCAGGTCCTCGATAAGGGATTCTGCATCATCGAGGACGTCATCCCCGCCGGCCGCGTCGGCCCGGTGCGCGACGACGTGCTGCGGGCGGCGGCCTCCCACAACCGGGCGGACGCGCCGGCCAACCGCGGCGCCGTCTCGGGGCTGATCAACCATACCCAGGAGTTCGCCCCCTACCTGGCCGACCCGCGGCTGAAGGGCCTGACCGAGGCCCTGCTGGGCCGGCCTGTGCGCGTCTCCTTCACCTCCACCATCATCAGCTATCCCCAGGCCGAGCGCCTGCAGTGGCACGCCGACTGGCCCTTCAACCAGAACAACGCCGGCCACATCCCGGCGCCCTACCTCGACGCCGTCGTCCACCTCACCTCGATCTGGATGCTCAGCGACTTCACCGTCGCCAACGGCGCCACCCTCATCGTGCCGGGCAGCCACCGCGAGGCGAACAACCCCACCGGCGGCAACGGCGTGCCCATGTTCGAGCCTCACGCGGACGAGATTCACGTCGAGGGCAAGGCGGGGACGGTGATGGTCATGGACAGCCGCATGTGGCACGCCACTCCGGCCAACGACAGCGACGAGATCCGCGTTGGACTGGCGATCCGCTGGGCCCCGTGGTGGCTGAACCTCGACGTGCTGATGCCGGCCTCCGACGACCGCGCCCGCCAGCTGGAGGAGACGGGGGGCAAGGAGAACCAAGTGCCCCTGGTGGAGCCGGAGGTCTTCGCGGCCCTGCCCGCGGACGTGCAGCCCCTCTTCCGGCACTGGCTCCGCGGCGGCGGCAACTGGCCCGGGGCCTGAGCCCGGCCGAAGCCGCCTTCCCTGCCGGTCATCCGCTCACCCCCTTCTCAGCGGGTGGCGGCCTTGCGGGCCGGTCCCGACCGGCCCTGCGCGCAGGGGCATCGACGATTCCGAAGGCAGTACGCCAGTCCCTTCCTGACAGTCCGGACCGCCTCGCGGGCCGTCCGCTCACTCCGCTGCTGACTCGTCCCGCCTGGCCTGGGCGGCGGCGAGGTGCTCCTCGATCTTTCCGACGATCTCGGCGGCGGTGTTCTTCTTCGTCACCGTCTCCAGCAGGCTCCTGTCCCCGGGGTCGATGAGCAGGACCAGGCCGGTCTTGTTGTTGGCCTTGAGGTGATCCTCCACCCCCAGGGCCGCGGCCAGGAGGCGGGCCTGGGCCGTCCGGGTCGAGTCGGTGACGTCCAGCTGCACGAAGAGGACGGGCTCGTCGGCAACCGCGGCCCGGACTTCCTCGAGGATGGGCACCAGGGTCTGGCAGGAGCCGCACCAGTCGGCGTGGACCTTGGCCACGTACAGCTCCGGGCCGCCTTCGCCTTCCACGGGTACCGCGGCGGCGAGGGTGGGGGCGGGGGCCACCAGGAAGGCCAGGGCGGCGAGGGCGGAGGCGCATCGGGTCAACATGCAGATGTCCCTTCCATTGAGGGTTGGTGGTGGGAGTCGGGTGGATCGCAGATCCGTTGAAGGACGTCCTGCCTCGCCGGGGAGTTCCTCGCCCGTGCCTATCGCTTGACGACGGGGGCCATGGCCGCGATGTGCTCCGGCCCCGAGGCGCAGCAGCCGCCGATGATCTGCGCCCCCATCTCCTTCCATTGGCCGGCGAACTCGGCCATGCGCGAGGGGTAGTACTCGGCGTTCTGCAGGATGTCCGCGCCGGCGCTCGGCTTCTGGTTTGTCAGCATCAGCCGGTTGGCGAGAGGCCCGGTGGGGTTGTACCCGAGGTTGGGGTAGGCCCCCACGGGGCCGGCGAAGGCCTCCCGCAGGATCGGCAGGCCGGCGGAGACGCTCTCGGGGTTGCTGCACATGAGCAGGACGGCGTCGACGGGACGGCCCTCGAGGGTGGCGGCCAGATCGCGCAGGCTCTCGTCGTACTGCATGGCCCCGTTCTCCTGGATGTGACGGACCCCGAGGAAGACGGGCAGGCCGGCCTCGGCGCAGGCGTCGACCGCGGCCTCGCAGTCCTCGATGAAGCCCACGTACTCCGCCAGGATCAGGTCCGCCCCCTCGTCGGCCAGGAGCCTGGCGTGGTCGGCCCACTCGCGGCGGTACGCCTCGAGGCCCATGACGCGGATGTCCGAGACGGGGACGTCCGCCGGCATCGGCCACTGGAGGCAGGGCGCGGCGATCCCGCCGGCCACGCAGGCCGAGCTGCCCATGGAGTCGCGGGCCTCGACGGCGTTGCGGATGGCCGCCGTGGCGTAGGTCCTCCAGGTCCGGCTTTCCCCGATGGTGTCGAGGCGCGACGGCGTCGTCCAGAAGTTGTTGCTGGTGATGATGTCGGCGCCCACCCGCAGGTAGTCGGAGTGCACCTGACGGACCAGGTCAGCACACTCCACGTTGGCCGTCGCCGACCACGCCTTGAGTCGGTCCTCGGCCTCCTTGAGCACGTCGGCGCCGCGGCGCTGCAGCTCCGAGCCGGTGCCGCCGTCGAGCAGCAGCATCTCGCGCCGGCCCAGTCTCTCGGTGATTCCCTGAGGAGCCATCGGGTCTGCCTCCGGCATCTACTCGAGGAACACAAGGCGCCGTGTCTGCCGCCCACCAGGGTAGCGCAGGGCGCCGAGATAGACCCCGGCCGCCAGCGCCCGGCCCCGTTCGTCCCGGGCATCCCAGTGGACGCGGTGCCAACCGGCGCTCTGGACCTGGTCGACCAGGGTGCGCACGACCTGGCCCAGGATGTTGTAGACATCGAGGCGCACCGGACCTGCCTCTGTCAGGCGGTAGGGGATCAGGGTGCCGGCGTTGAAAGGGTTGGGGAAGGAGGGGTCCAGGCCGCTGGCCGCGGGCACCGCCGGTACCGCGGCCGGTTTGGCCGCGGCGAGGGATTCGACGGTATCCAGGCGGACGCCGCCGTCGAGGATGAGTTGCAGGAAGTGGCGCCGGTGCGGGTTGATGGGGATGCTGTACCACCGGCCCGCGATCTGTCCGTCAGGAGTGCGGGCGCGGGCCTGGTACAAGCCGGTGACGCCCGGTGGAGCAAGGGAGCTCATGGCAAATGCCAGGCTCCCGTCCTCGTCGGTGCGGCCGCCCCAGACGTAGTCGGGCCGGCGGCCGGAGATGGCGCGAGAGAACTCGAGGGTGAGGCCGGGGTTCCTCTCCATCTGGAAATGGGCCTCTCCGGCGACCAGTTCAGGAAAGCGTCTCCGGCCAGCTCGTCGCGAAGCCCGAGGAGCACCGCGCAGTCCGCCACCAGCAAGGGGTGGTCTTCCGGCTCGGGCACGACAATGCCGTTGGTGCACGGGTTCGGGAGCGGGTCTTCCTGGGCCACCATCCGTCCTGGCCATCCGGCCGCGCAAGCGATGAGAAGCGCCGCGGCAGGCCGGACGAAGCGAGCCCGGGGACGGATGTGAGGCTCGCGGTCCGTCCCGGCCGGGAGAGTACTGCATTGCATGATCTGTTCCAGTATGGCCGCCAGGATGGTAGTCCGCTTAGATTCGGCCCATGTCAGCCTCGACCGTCAAGGGAGATCCTAGTCCATGCGCGACTACGAAGCCAACGCCGTCCTGTCGACGAAGGAGTACCGCGTCGTCGGGCGCCGTCCGGTGCGCCACGACGGTGCCGACAAGGTGACGGGCAAGGCTCGCTACGGCGCCGACATGGTTCTGCCGCGAATGCTCTACGGCAGGATTCTGCGCTCGCCTCACGCCCACGCCCGCATCGAGTCCCTCGACACCAGCCGCGCCGAGGCCGCCCCCGGGGTGAAGGCCGTGGTCACGGCCCGGGATTTCCCGGAACCGGGTGGGCCGCCCGGCTGCTTCCAGCTGCTCAACCTGATGGCCCGCGGCAAGGTGTTCTACAAGGGTCACGCCGTGGCCGCCGTCGCCGCCGCCAGTCCCCACGAGGCCGAGGAGGCCCTCGACCTGATCGACGTGCGCTACACGCCGCTCCCGGCGGTCTTCGACGCGCCGCAGGCCATGGCCGACGGCGCACCCCTGCTGCACGAGGACCTGCAGGAGGCGATCGATCCGGACAGCCTCGACCTGGAGACCTGGCCCCCGAACGTGGCCAATCACCTCGAGAGCGAGCTCGGCGACGTGGACGAGGGCTTCCGCCGGGCCGAGGTGATCGTGGAGAAGAGCACCACCACCAAGGCCGTGCACCAGGGATACATCGAGCCCCACGCGGGCACCGCCATGTGGCACGAGGACGGGCGGCTGACGATCTGGAGCAGCAGCCAGGGCCACTTCTCGGTGCGCGAGCAGACGGCCCGGGTCTGCGGCGTGCCGGTCTCCCGGGTGCGCGCCGTGCCGCTGGAGATCGGCGGCGGCTTCGGCGCCAAGCTGCGTGTCTACGTGGAACCGGTGGCGGCCCTGCTGGCGCGCAAGGCGTGGGTGCCGGTGAAGGTCGCCATGACCCGGTCCGAGGTCTTCGAGGCCACCGGCCCCGCCTCGGGCACGCAGATCCAGGTGCGCATCGGGGCCACCCGGGAGGGCCGCATCACCGCCGCCTCGGCCCGCCTGGTCTACGAGGCCGGCTGCTTCCCCGGCTCCTCCGTGGGCGCCGGCCTGCGCTGCATGTTCTCCCCCTACGACATCCCCCACGCCGCCATCGAGGGCTTCGACGTGGTCGTCAATCGCCCGAAGACCGCCGCCTACCGGGCGCCGGGCACGCCGGCGGCGGCCTACGCCGTGGAGACCGCCCTCGACGAGCTGGCCGAGCGCCTGGGCATGGACCCCCTCGAGCTGCGCCTGAAGAACTGCGCCGCCGAGGGCACGCGCACCATCGCCGGCACGGCCCTGCCAAGGGTCGGGTTCGCCGAGGTTCTGGAGGCGGCGCGCGGCCACCACCACTACCGCACGCCTCTCGAGGGAGCGTGGAGGGGGCGGGGCGTGGCCAGCGGCTACTGGGGCAACGGCTCCGGGCCTTCGAGCGCCGTGGCGGTGGTCAACGCCGACGGCACCGTGCACCTGGCCGAGGGCTCGCCCGACATCGGCGGCACCCGCACCTCGGTGGCCCAGCAGTTCGCCGAGACCCTGGGCCTGGACGTGGAGGACGTGCGCCCCGAGGTGGCCGACACCGACTCGGTGGGCCAGACCTCCAACACCGGCGGCAGCGGCGTCACCTTCAAGACCGGCCACGCGGCGATCGCCGCGGCCGAGGACGTGAGGCGCCAGCTCGTCGAGCGCGCCGCCCGCATCTGGGAGTGCGATCCCGGGCAGGTGAGCTATGCCGACGGGGTGCTGGCCCAAGAGGGCGATCCGGAGCTGCGCCTCACCCTGAGGGAGATCGCCGCCGGCGCCGCCGCCACCGGCGGCCCCATCGTCGGCCGGGCCGGGGTCAGCCCCTCCGGCGCCGGACCCGCCCTGGCGACCCACATCGTCGACGTCGAGGTCGACCCCGAGACCGGCAAGGTGGAGATCCTGCGCTACACCGCCGTGCAGGACGCGGGCAAGGCGATCCACCCCGGCTACGTGGAGGGCCAGATCCAGGGCGCCGTCGCCCAAGGGGTGGGCTGGGCCCTGAACGAGGAGTACTTCACCAACGCCGAGGGCGTCATGGAGAACTCCACCTTCCTCGACTACCGCATGCCCACCAGCCTCGACCTGCCCATGGTCGACACGGTGATCGTCGAGGTCCACAACCCCGGCCACCCCTTCGGCGTCCGCGGCGTCGGCGAGGTGCCGATCGTGCCGCCCCTGGCGGCCGTGGCCAACGCCGTGTACGCCGCCACCGGCGCCCGCATCGACGACCTGCCCATGAACCCGCCGGCGGTGGCGGCGGCGATCGCCCGGGGCCGGGAGGAGCGGGTGGCGGCCGGGGGCTGAGCCGTGAGGGCCTACCCGCAGCCGGCGGCGGTCTTCGGGGAGGCGCGGTGGATCACCGTGCCGGGGCCGCACCCGCAGAATTGCACCTTCCTCGCCCGCCGCGGCTTCGAGGTCTCCCGGGTCTCGCGGCCGGCCACCCTGCTCATCGCCGCGGAGGCGCGCTACGCGGTCTGGTTCAACGGCCGCTACCTCGGCTCGGGGCCCGCTCGGGGCACCCACTACCGCTACTTCTACGACAGCTACGACGTGGGCGGCCTGCTGGCGGCCGGCCGCAACACCCTCGCCGTGCGCGTCCACTGCCCGCTGGGCGGCACCACCGGCACGGTGCCGCCGCCCCTGCCGGCGCTGATCGCGCGCCTCGATCCCCTGGTCGCCAGCGACGCCTCCTGGCAGGTCTGCGCCGACCCCGCCCATCGCGCCGACGCGCTCCTCTACAACCTCCACATCGGCTACTCCGAGTACCGCGACCTGCGCCGCGATCCCGAGGGCTGGGAGGTCGGCGAGGACCGGTTCGCCGGCTGGCGGGAGGCATGCGAGGTGGGCGCCGCCGGGGAAGCTCTCGAAGGCCGGCTGCTCTCCCCGAGAGACATTCCTCTCCTCACCGAACGCCACTACCGGCCTGCGCGCATCGTCGACACCGGCGCCGTGCCGCTCCACCGACCGGGGGTCGAGGACGATCTGGACTACGCCGGGCTCATGCAGGTGGAGATGCATCTGGGCCTCTCGCACGAGCTCTTCGCCGACGTCGAGGCGCTCACCCGGGGAGGGGCGGCGACGATCCGGCCCTCCCCGCGGCTCACCACCCTGGCGGCGGCCGAGGGCGCCTACCTGATCGCCGACTTCGAGCGCGCCGTCTGCGGGCACCTGGTGCTCGACATCGAGGCCCCCGCCGGCACCATCGTCGACGTCGGCTACGACGAGGCCCTCGGCAACGGGCGCCTGGACCCGAAGCGGTTCAACCCCCTCGGGCCGATCTACCGGTTCGCCGACCGCTTCATCCTGCGGGCCGGGCGGCAGCGGGTGGCCAGCCGGCTCCACGACCGGGGCGCCCGCATCGTGCAGCTCACCCTGCGCCGGTTCTCCGAGCCGGTCCGCGTCCACGGACTGGAGCTGGTGGACCGTGTCTACCCGCTGCCCCTGCAGGCATCCTTCGAATGCGATCAGCCTTCCTCAACCGGCTCTGGGAGAAGTCGTGCGCCACCGTGGCCGCCTGCAGCACCGACCTCTTCATCGACTGCCCGTGGCGCGAGCAGACCTTCTGGCTCGACGACTACTACGAGGAGAACCTCTACTATCTCTGCCTGACCGCCGAGCGCACCTTCCTGGAGCGCAACCTGCGGGTGAGCGCCGAGGCGGCGTTTGCCGACGGCCAGATGCCCGGCCGCTACCCGTCGGCCCGCGACGCTCGGCTGCCGGTGACCACCGCCAACTGGATCATGGTCCTGGCCGACTACTACCGGTACACCGGCGACCTGGCCCTGGTGCGCGAGCTGCTGCCCGTGGCCGACGCGGCCCTGGGGTGGTTCGACTCGCTGCGCGACGCGGATCTGCTGGTGCCGGACCAGGCCGACCAGTGGAACTTCATCGACTGGGGGTACGACACGGCCGGCATCCAGCTCGGGGGCAAGACGGCGGTCCTCAACATGCTGGTGGCCGCGGTCTGCAGGGAGGCGGCGCGGCTCCACGAGGCGGCCGGCGACCCGGCCCGGGCCCGCCACCTGGAGGCGCGCTCCGCGGATACGGTCGCCGCCCTGCTGAAGGCCCTGTGGAGTTCCGGGGAAGGCCGCCTCCTCGACTGCACCGAGCCCGGGGACGGCCGGCGCACCTTCAGCCAGATCCCCCACGCTCTCGGCCTCTACTACGATCTGCTGGCGGGTGAGCACCGGCAGGGGGCGCTGGAGGCCCTCCTCGATCCGGAGGTCGTGCGCGCCGAGCTCGGCTACCAGTACTTCGTGCTCGCCTCCCTGGCGCGCGCCGGCCGCGGCGGGCGGGCCCTGGCCGTGCTGCGCGAGGTGTGGGGCGGGATGGCCGCCGCCGACACGCCGACCCTGTGGGAGGTCGTCGACGGCCGTTCCTCCATGAGCGGCTGCGGCAGCCTCTGCCACGCCTACGCCTGCGCGCCCCTGCCGATCCTGCAGGGCACGGTCCTCGGGGTCAGCCCGCTGCGGCCGGGTTTCTCCGAGTTCCGCTTCGCTCCTCGGGGCCTGGGGATCCACTGGGCCGAAGGACGGGTGCCGACACCCTGCGGCGCCGTGGAGGTCTCCTGGTCGCAGCGGGAGGCGGACGGGCCCCTGGCGGCCACCATCGCGGTGCCGGAGGGGACGGCGGCGGTCTGCGCCGATGGACGGCGCCTGGAGCCGGGGTCCCACTCCCTGCAGATCGCCCCGGAACCGTCCGCCTGAGCGGCGCCCGGACCGGGAGCGCCACGGCCCTGCGCGCCCGTCGGCCGGTCGGCCCGCCGGAGAGACGAGATCCCCCATGAGAGCTGAAATGGTCCTGCACTACGCCTTCGGCGCCGCCGACGATCCCGTGGAACGCGACCTGAGCGGAGCCGGCCATGACGGCCGGATCGTCGGAGGGGCCCGGCGCGTGGAGGGGGAGTTCGGCAGCGCCCTGGAGCTCGACGGGACCGATGGCCACGTCGATTGCGGGGCCGGTCCGGGCCTGGACCTCGGCGAGGCCGGGACGATCATGCTCTGGCTGAAGCCCGCGTCCCCGCGGCAGGGAGGGATCGTCAGCTGGTCGGCGGGCCCGGAGGAGGCGGACCAGCGCCTGGTCGTCTCGCTGAACACCTGGAGGGAGAGCGGCTTCGCCGGGGAGCAGGTCCACGAAGCCCTGGGCACCTACTTCGCCAACGGCGAGCACTTCGCGGAGCAGTTCCGCACGCCGGAGCACAAGCCGTGGTTCCCGCCGGCCGGGGAGTGGGTCTTCTGGGCGGTCACCTTCGACGGCCGCGCGGTGGACTACTACCGCGACGGGGTGGCCGTGGAGACGCGGTTCCAGACGCTGCGCCCCGACACCGGGGACGCTGCCCTGTGGCTCGGCCGGTGCGTCGGACTCGGCGGAGCGGGCGACTACTACAGGGGACTGCTCGCCGACGTGCGCGTCTACCGGGGCGCCCTGAGCGCCAGGGAGATCTACCTGCGCTACATGGAGTCGGCCGCGGGCCGGGGCAAGAAGACCTCCCACTTCGGCTCCCTCGCCATCGAGACGGCGGTCAATCCCGAGGCGGGCACGATCTTCGCCGACCTGGACTACCGCGGGCTGGCGCCGATGGCCGGCCGGCCCGCGCTCGCGGCGACGCTTGTCGACGGCAGGGGAGAGGTCGCGGCCGCGGCGAAGGTGCGCACGGCGCCTTCCTGGGGACATGCCGAGGCGGTGGTGGACGTCTCGGAGCTCCCGGCCGGCAGTTACACCTTGCGGGTCGAGCCCGACAGGGGCCGGCCGGCCAGCGAGCCTGTCGAGTGGCCCGGAAGGGCGAGGGGCTGGGAGTCGGTGCGGGTGCTGAACAACTTCTGCTGGGAGCTTCTGGACGAGCGGCCGGCCACCCGGCGGTCCGAGTACTCCTTCACCAACCCGCGGCGCGGCTGGGTCTGGTTCCGCACCGAGAGCGAAGGCGGCCTGACCCTTCGGGTGCCGGGGGCTGCGCCGCAGGTGATCAACGATCCGGGGAGGGCCGGCGGGCAGGAGGCGATGCGCTGGATGGAGGCCGGCCGGCACCGCGTCGTACTCAGCGGCCCGGGCACGCTCCACCGCCTGACCGTCCGCTCCGTGCCCATCCTCCTGTTTTGGCACTACCCTCACATCGGCCCGGGAACCGGCGACGACGGCGAGTACCTGGACCGGCACGTCCTCGGTCCGTGCAACCTGATCCACACCCACCGCCCGGAACCCGGCTCCGACACGGCCAAGTTCCTGGAGGAGTGGGTGGAGCGGCGAGGACTCTTCGCACTCGAAGGCCTCTACCTGCTGCAGGACGTCCACGACACGTTCGAGGACGACACGGCAGAGCAGCGGATCACGGAGTTCCTGACCGGGAACGCGGGCCTGGGGGAGACCCGGTACCGGGGGGTGATCATCGACGAGTTCTCACCCGGCGACGACGTGCAGATGTTCAACAGGAGCTACTACGACGAGTGGACGCGGGCCTGCGCCGCCGTGCTCGACGATCCCCGGTACGCCGGCCGCTTCATCATGCCCGCCATGGGCTACAACATGTACGACTTCGACAAGAGCGCCGCCTTCCTCACCCGGCTGATCGAGCACGGTTCCTACGTCATCGAGGAACACTACCTGAGCGAGTGCGACACCGAGGATCAGGCCTGGCGGTCGATCCACGAGATCGGCGCCGCCCTCGAGCCGAGGCGGCAGGAGGCGAGTCCCGGGTACACCCGGGGCGCGATCAAGCTGCTCAGCTACCTGCAGCGCGAGATCTGGAATCCGGCCTGCAACTTCCGGGTCTTCCTGGACATGCAGTTCGAGCACCACGCCACGCGGCCCGAGTTCTTCGGCGTCGGCGGCATCGGCGCCTACTCCAGCTACAACTGCAACAACGAGGAGTACGTCCGCTGGGTCTCGGCTCTGATGCGGCACTATGCCATCGAAGGCGGCACCGGCCGCTTGAGCTCCGAGCCGTACGAAGTGGAACAGATCCGGAATCCCGACTTTCTCGAGGGGACCGAAGGCTGGACGCTGCAGCCGGCGGAGGAGGGGAGCATGGAGGTGAGGAGCCGCGAGGGCTACGGCCTCACCCAGGAACGGCGCCCCCACCGGAGCCACACGGAGATGCCCTTCCTCTGGACCCGCCGTTCGGCGTCGAGGCCGAACCGCTTCTCCCAGGAGATCCGCAACCTGGAAGCGGGGGAGCTCTATCTCGCGCGCCTGTGGGTGGGGGACTACACCGAGCTGCTGGCCGGGGAGTCGAGAGACGAGCCGCGGGCGGTCGGTCTTCGAGTGGAGGGGGCCGAGACATGGGATGACTGGTACCGCAGCCAGGCCTGGGAGGGGGGCCAGTTCACCTTCGCCAGCTACCTGCCGCCCTTCAGCGCCGACAACCGATACCACTTCAGGATCCACCAGCTCGTCTTCCGCGCCGGCGGACCCACGGCTCGACTGGTCGTCGAAGACTGGAAGAGCGGTTCGCGGCCGGGGGGGCCGGTCGGCCAGGAGCTGATGTTCAACATGATCGACGTGCACCCCTACTTCGAAGCGGAAGGGGGTGCCGCCAGCCGTCACTCCCCGTAGAACCAGTCCAGCCCGACCCGGGCCAGCCGTATCCCGTCGAGGGCGTGGTAGTTCACCAGGGCGACGCGGTCGCCGTCGATCCAGGTGAGGCCCGGATAGCCGTAGTCCCCGTGGCCGCCCTGCGGATCCGGCGCGATGCGGCGGAACCGCCCCCAGCTCCGGCCTCCATCCGTCGAGACCGCCGAGGTCAGGGGCGAGCGCACCTTGCCGAGGGGGATCTCCAGCTCGCCGACGCGGACCGCCGGCTGCTGCTCGCCGCGGTAGAAGGCAGGCGCCAGGGGGTTCCTGCAGAAGATGACCAGGAGGTCCCCGGTGGCGGGGATGCGCGTCGCCAGGAAGCCGGCGCACGGGTCGGTCAGCTCCGGGACCAACTCGGGCCCGGACCAGGTGACGGCGTCGTCTTCGGAATAGCAGCGGGCGAGATACCCCTGCCGGGTGCGGCACATCATGATCAGCCGGCCGTCCTCCAGCTCGACGACGCTCGGCTCTTCGGTGGAGTCCCCGAGGTCGACGAAGCTGCGGCTCGGCCACCAGGAGTACCCGTCGTCGTCCGAGTAGAAGCAGAGGGAGACGCAGTGGTCCCCGGAGGTGAGCCAGAATCCCTCGACGGGAATGACGATGCGCCCCGACGACAGCCGGACCACCTTGTCGGCCTGGCTCTGGCACGACCCCGGGTAGTGGGCGGCGCAGACCGCCGAGCTCCAGCTCTCTCCCTCGTCCGCCGACCTGCGCACGTACACGTGCTGGTCCAGGGTCGGCGTGTGATCCCCCCATCCCTCGGGCCGCGCGCTGAGCACCTCCAGCGTGTAGAACAGCAGCACCTCGCCGCTCTCCAGCCGCAGCAGGGTGGGGGCGATCGTCTCGAAGTTGTCCTCCCTCGGCAGCGGCGGGAACGGGTCCCCCCACGTGCGGCCGTCGTCCCGGGACCTGCGGGCCTCGAGCCAGCACTCGCCCTTCAGGGGGTTGGTCTCGATGGCGTGAACGAAAAGCAGGGAGCCGTCCTCCATGCGGAGGATGCTGCCGGAGATGCCGCGGTGGGTGCGGTCGGGCGGCAGGGGGACGACCACGCGCTCCTCAAACACGGGCGGGCCGGTCCTCGTCGGGGTGCCAGTGGGTCCAGGTCTCGCCCCCGTCCGTCGACTCGAGGACCGGCCAGCCGCCCATGCCCAGGTGATCGCCGCCGTGCGAGGAGATGCAGCCGATGGCGAGGCGTCCACCGGAGAGCCGATGCAGGACGGGGAAGGCGTTGTAACGGCCCTCTTCCCTCGGGACGATGGTGTGCTTCACGCCGGTGCTCCCTTGCAGGGCCGGGGGCCGCGGACGTGATTCCAGCACCCCGCCGGGGCAAGGTAGAGGAGGGGCGAAGGGCCAACAACCTCGGGGCGGCGCCTGTCATGAATCGATGGAACTGACCGCAACCCTCCAGGATCTCGGCCTGCCCTCGGAGGCCCTGCTGTGGCAGGCGGTGCTGCTCACCGTCATCTCCTTCGGCGTCGGCATCGTGGGCGGCTTCGTCGGCCTCGCCCTCGGCACGGTGAGGCTGCCCGTCCTCCTCTTCCTCGGCATGCCGTCGACCCTGGCGGCCGGGACCAACATCATCGTCAGCACCGCCAGCTCCCTCTTCGGGGCCCTGCGCCATATGCGGGAGGGGAGGGTCGACCTGCGGGTCGTCCTGATCATGGGCGTGCCCAGCTTCGCCGGCGCCTTTCTCGGCGGCTACTACGCCGGCGCCGCCCCCGAGGGACTGCTGGTCCTCGTGGTGGGGATCCTCGTGCTCTGGCAGGGGATCGAGCTGGCCGCCAAGGCCCGCGCCGCGGCGGAGAGCTCCGGCGGTCCCGGGGCGGCCATGGCCGGCGCCCTGGCCGGTGGGACGGACCGCCGACGCCACCCGGCCCTGGCCGCGTCCATGGGACTGGTCATCGGCGTGACGGGGGGCGCCGTGGGCCTGATCCTGGGGAGCCTGCGGCTGCCGGGGCTGATCCGCGTCCTGGGCATGGACCCGCGAGTCGCCGCCGGGACCAACCTCTTCATCGGCTTCGCCATGGGCGCCTCGGGCTGGACGGGCCACGTCGCCCGGGGCCAGGTCGACTACCCCCTGGCGGTGCTCATGGGCCTGGCCGCCGTGGCCGGCGTCAACATCGGCGCCCGTCAGACCGGCCGCGCCGGCCTGCGCACCCTGCTGGCGTCGATGGGGGCGGTGCTGATCGTCGTCGGCGTCCTGATGGCCTGGCGGGGCGTGGACGGGTGGCTGCTCCGCTGAGTCCTACTCGGTGCGGCAGAGCAGGCCGCCGTCGACGGCCAGGTGGGTGCCGGTAACGAAGGAAGCCTCGTCCGACGCCAGGTAGAGGACGGCGTTGGCGATGTCGCCGCCGTGGCCCAGCCGTTTGGCCGGCACCATCTCGGCGTAGCGCCGCCGCTCCTCTTCCGGGACCTCCAGGTTGTCCCACAGTGGGGTGAGGATCGCCCCGGGCAGCACCGCGTTGACGCGGATGTCGGGACCGTAGTCGAGGGCGAGGACGCGCGTGAGTCCGAGGATCCCGGCCTTGGCTGAGTCGTACGCGGTGCAGGTGGCGAAGCTGACGAGGGAGTGGACGGAGCCGGTGTTGATGATCGCCCCTCCGCCGGTCTTGCGCATCACGGGGATGCCGAACTTCGAGGCCAGGAAGACCGCCTTCAGGCCGACGTTCAGGGTGAGGTCCCAGCCCGCTTCGTCGAGCTCGGTAGCGGAGCCGTGCCGGAAGGCGATGGCGTTGTTGTGCAGGATATCGAGACGTCCGAAGCGCTCCTCGGTGCGGGCGACCATGCCCTCGATCTCGTCGGTCCGGCTCAGGTCGGTGCGGATGAACACGCTCTCACCCCCCGTTTCCCTGATTTCCGCGGCCACACGCTCTCCGTTGATCTCGTCGATGTCGGCCACCGCTACCGAGGCCCCTTCTTCGGCCAAGCGCCTTGCGGTCGCTTCTCCGATCCCGGAGGCGGCCCCGGTGACGATGGCTGTCTTGCCGGCGACGCGGCCGGGCTGGTCCGAGTCCATGACAGTCTCCTCGTT
Source organism: Candidatus Latescibacterota bacterium (assembly GCA_964291625.2). GTDB lineage: Bacteria > Latescibacterota > UBA2968 > UBA8231 > UBA8231 > UBA8231. The sequence goes on from OZ220090.1 coordinate 386,785, forward strand.
GGGGGTCTGAAGGAAGGGACAGCCACCCGGGACCTCAAGATCTCAAGCCACGGATTTCCCTGGGGCATCCGGTCTCGACTTTTTTCTGCAAACGCATGCAAAATCACTTATCTTCCGGCCAATTCGGGACCGTCGATCAGAGGAGGCTGCTCATGCTGAACCGTTCTTTGTATCGCCTTTCGGTAGCTGCCGCCCTCGCCGCTCTGGCGGGGGCCGGCACGGCACACGCCGCCGCCGGGAAGATCGCCGGCACGGTGACCGATGCCGGCACCGGGTCGGCGCTGGCCAATGCCAACGTCCTGCTGATGGAGACGGAGGCCGCCGCCTCCACCGATTCCGAGGGCCGCTTCTTCCTCCTCAACGTCTCCCCCGGGATCTACACCCTGAGAGTCACCTACGTAGGGTACCGCCCCGTCATCATCGAGGAGGTGCGCGTGTCGGCGGACCTCACCACCAATCTCGAGTTCCGCCTCGGCGGCGAGGCGATCGAGGTCGAGGAGGTGGTGATCAAGGCGGAGCGCCCCATCATCGACAAGAACGCCACCAACGCGGTGCGCATCGTCGAGGCCGAAGACATCGAGATCCTGCCCGGCCGGGGACTGGGCTCGGTGATCAACCTCCAGCCCGGGGTGGTCATTGACGAAGGCGCCCTGCACATCCGCGGCTCCCGCTCCGACGAGGTCGGCTACTTCGTCGACGGGGCCAGCGCCCGCAACCCGGTTTCGGGAGGCAGGGCGGTCGCCGTGATCGACGAGGCCCTGCAGGAGATCCAGCTTCAGGCCGGCGGCTTCAATGCCGAGTACGGCGGCGCCAACGCCGGCATCATCCTCCAGGAACTGCGCACCGGCGCGCCCGACTGGGAGGTCGGGCTGCTGACCGAGAGCGATGGCTTCACCTCCAAGTACGAGGAACGCTTCGGAACCTACTCCTACGGCTACTCCAACCAGGTCCTCACCCTGAGCGGTCCGGTGGCCGGCAACAGGGTCCGGGCCTTCCTGGCCGGCCAGCGCCGGATCCAGGACTCGGTTCCCACCTATTGGGAGGGATTCGAGTTCGACGACTTGGTCGACACGGGAGACCGCGGCGGACGGATCCACTGGCGCGAGGACGAGGAAGGCAACGCCATCCCCGACACGGTGAACCTGCGGCTGCAGCCGGGCAACATCGATCACACCCGCTCGGAGCTCCTCAGCTTCAACGGCACCCTGCTCGTCGACCTGCAGCCCTTCCAGTTGCGTCTCACCAGCCTCTACTCCACCTCGGAAGGGGAGAACAACGGCGCCCCCGTGTACAGCATGCTCAACACGGCGCGCCTCTCCGAGGACGAGACGGAGTCGAGTCTGCACAATCTCAAGGCCACCCACTTCCTCGGTCCGCGGACGTTCTACGAGGTGAACGTCAGTCTCTACGATCAGGGCCGCCGAGTCTTCGACCCGGCCTTCGGAGACGCCTACCTGCTCTACAACGACAGCCTCGCCGTGGCCCGGGTCGATCCCGAGTTCATCCCCTACTCGGCCCAGGGGATCTCGCTACGGTCGTATGATCTCAACGGCTTCCCCTTTGCCCGCCGGGGCGACCTGGCCGCCGGCTACGGCAAGGCGGAGGAGAGCTACTACGGGGTCAGCGGCAGCCTGACGCGCCAGACCGACGCCCACGAGTACAAGGTCGGCTTCGACTTCCAGCGCTGGACCTCGCGGCGCTACGGCGTCAGCACGGGCGGCCTCCGCCTCGCCATCGAGAACACCTACCCGGAGCTGGATGCGGTCTACGACCAGTACTACGACGGGACGATCGCCGCCGGCGAGCTGCTGGACGCGATCATCGCCAAGGCCGAGACCTTGGATGACGGCGAGGGCAGCCTGGAGGACTTCGCCAGCCTCGTCCGCAATACCAGCCGGGCCGACTACTTCGGCTTCGACGCCTTCGGACGGCGGGACCAGGGCAGCGGCCTGGAGGCGCCGCGCCACCCGGTGCTGGCCTCGGCCTTCGTCCAGGACAAGGTCGAGTACGGGGATCTCATCGTGAACGCCGGCCTGCGCTGGGACTACTACGATGTCGACAGCTACCGTTTCAAGGACCCTGCGGCTCCCGAGCGGGACGACACGCGTTACACCATCGATCTCGATTCGATGACGAAGACCCGCACCTTCAGCGAGCTCACCCCGAGGCTCGGGTTCTCCTTCCCCGTGTCGGACGTGACCGTATTCCACGTCCAGTACGGCCGCTTCACGCAGATGCCGGCCATGCGCTCCATGTTCGCCGGCGGGGCCCGGCTGGCCCTGGAGCTGGGCGGGCAGAACTTCATCTCCGTGCCCACGGCCCTGGACATCGAGCCGGTCCGCACCACCCAGTACGAGATCGGGTTCGAGCGCCAGTTCACCGCGGACGCCTCCTTCGACATCACCGGCTTCTACCGGGACGTCAAGGGTCAGCTCCATCTGCAGCGGCAGGACGTCTCGGCCGAAGCGGTGAAAGCCAGTGCCTACAACTTCCTGCAGAACGGCGACTTCGCCACCACCAAGGGTCTCGAGTTCGTCTTCAAGCTGCGCCGCGTCAACCGCCTGCGCAGCGAGCTCAACTATACCTTGTCGGACGCCCGCGGCACCGGGTCGTCGATCAACTCGGCCGTCTCCGGGGTGGAGAACAACACCAACCTGCCGACGATCATCTCGCCCCTGGACTTCAACGAGACCCACCGGGGCAACATCTTCCTCGACTACCGCTTCGCCGAGAACGACGGCGGCGCCATCCTGGAGAACCTGGGGGCCAACCTGCTGATGAAGTTCAGCAGCGGCCACAACTTCACCCTCTTCACCGGGTCCATCGGCCAGCGGGGGCCGGAGGAAGGCGGGATCCTGGCCGGCGACGATCCGCGATCGCGCAAGCCCGCCGAGAGCATCAACGTCTCCTCGACCCCGTGGACCTTCGAGGTCGATCTCAAGGTCGACAAGGGGGTCGATCTCTTCGGAGTCGACACCAATCTCTATCTGTACGTGTACAACCTCTTCAACCGCAGGAACGTGATCAACGTGTACGGCCGTACCGGAAACGCCGAGGACGACGGCTTCCTGACCAACCCGGATCTGAGCAGCCAGATCGTCGAGGCGAGCGGCGGCCAGACCTACCGGCAGCTGTACGAGGCGATCAACCTCGTCAACCGGCAGCACTACTGGACGACCCAGGGCGGCGACATTCTCGGCGATCCGCGCCAGATCCGCTTCGGCGTCGAGCTGGGACTCTAGAGAGGGAAGGGGGAGCGACCCGTGAAGAAGCTCATCACCTTCGTGGCGGCCGGGGCGCTGCTGGGAGCCACCGGTGCCGTGGAAGGCCGCGGCCTCCAGGCCTACGGGGCGGCCAAGGCCGCCCAGGACGAGGCCAGACCCGGCCAGCAGGCCCTGATCAACGTCAACAACATGGCCATGTGGTTCCGGAGCGACGGCATGACCGGGCACAACCCTCTCAATGGCAATTCGGGCGTGACTTTTCCGCGCTCCACCGGCCAGGTCATCTACTGGGACGGCCTGATCTGGGGTGGCATCGTCAAGGACGGCGATCCCCAGGAGTTGCGCGTCGGCGGCCAGACCTACGAGATCGGCACCGTTCCCGGCGGCATCGTCAGCCGGGGCGTGGCCGAGGATCCGGACGACCCCGGGGTGCGCATCTACCGCATCCGCCGGGACTTCCGGACCGCGGACCTGCGCCTCGACGTGTCCGAGATGCAGGGGATTGGGCTGGGCGAGGTCACCGATGGTGACGTCGAGGAATTGCGGGCCCAGTACGAGCGCGACTGGCAGGAGTGGCCTTGGCAGAAGGGGGCGCCGTACTACGACAACGACGGCAGCGGCTCGTACGACCCGGATGTCGACGAACCGGGCGTGGCCGGGGCCGACCAGGTGGCCTGGTTCGTGGTCAACGACCTCGCCGAGGGACCGGTCAACTCGCTCTACGGGTCCAAGCCCATCGGCCTGGAAGTGCAGATGCTGTTCTGGGCCTATGCCCGCACCGACGCCCTGGGAGACGTGATCTTCAAGAAGTTCACCGTCATCTACGAGGGCACGAGCGCCACCCCCGACACGGCCCGCATCGAGGACATGTACTTCGCCCAGTGGTCCGACCCGGACTTGGGCGACTTTGGCGACGACTTCGCCGGGTCCGACGTCGATCTGAGCCTGGGTTACGTGTACAACTCCTCGGACAACGATCACACCTACGAATTCTACGGGCTGGCGCCGCCGGCCGTGGGCTACGACTTCCTCCAGGGGCCTGTCGTACCGGTCTTCCTCAAGGACGAGAACGGCGACACCGTCCTCGACGAGCAGGGACAACCCGTCCTCGACACGAGTTCCCAAGCGATCTTCAACTTTGGCCTGCGTCCCGGCTTCCGCAACCTGCCCATGACCTCCTTCGTCTACTTCGCCGCCGGCTCGGCGATCAGCGATCCGGATCTTGGAGACTACGTCGGCACCCAGCAGTGGTACAACCTGCTGCGCGGCTTCCAGCCGCAGCCCGACATCGACAATCCGGTGCCCTACACGAACCCCCTGACCGGCGAGGCCACCCTCTTCACCCTCGACGGCGATCCGACCACGGCCCAGGGCTGGAACGACGGCGTCCCCCTGCCCTCGGGAGACCGGCGCATCGTGCTGAATACGGGGCCTTTCGAGATGGCCCTGGGAGACACGCAGGAGGTGGTGGTGGCCCTGCTGGGCGGCATCTCCACCGACCGCCTGCGCAGCGTCTCCAAGCTCAAGTTCAGCGACCAGTTCGTGCAGGACGCGTACAACAGCTTCTTCCAGGTGCCGTCGCCGCCGGCGGGCCCCGACGTGCGGGTCACCGAGCTGGAGGCCCGGGTCCTGCTCGACTGGGGCTGGAACGACGAGGCGATCCGCCAGACCGAGGCCGATGACGGCTCGGGGTTCCTCTTCGAGGGCTACAACCTCTACCAGCTGCCCTCGGCCGAGGCCCCCCTCGACCAGGGGACCCGCCTGGCTACATATGACCTGGAGAACGGGGTCGCCGCGGTTCTCGGCATCGCCCTCGACGACGAGTCGGGGGTCATCCTGGAGGTGCCCCTTCAGGTCGGGTCCGACTTCGGGGTCCGGCGCCGGGCCTGGGTGACCCACGATGCCCTGCGCGGAGGCCCCCTGGTCAACGGTCAGGAGTACTACTTCGCGGTCACCGCCTACAACCGGAACACCGCCGAAGGGGCCGCCGTGACCACCCTGGAGAGCAGCCCCCGGACGCTCATCTGCGTGCCCCGGAAGCCGCCCCTGGGGACCCGCTACGGCACCGAGGCGGACGACACCCTGCCTGTCGACCACGTCGGAGGCAGCGAGGGAACGGTGGTGGTCAAGGTGGTGGACCCGACCCGCACCACCGGGCACTCCTATCAGGTCGAGTTCGGGGAGGAGGAAGGGGTGGTGGTCTGGGACCTGGTCAACACGACCTCGGGACAGACGGTCCTGGAGAACCAGACCGACCAGGCGGGATCGGCCTTCTATCTCCCCGATGACGGATTCGAGGTGATGGTCTCCGGCCCGCCCCTCTCCATCAGGAGCTGGGAGTGGCTGCGCGACGGCGAGCCGAACAACGACGACCGCTGGCTCAGCGGGGTCAACTGGGGAGGCAGCTCCTTCTTCGGCGGCGCCGACCTCGGGATGAACTTCTTCGGCAGCTCGATCACCACGGGGGCGGAGTTCGTCGCCGTCGAGATCCGCTTCAGCAACACGAACACCCAGAAGGCCTACCGCTACCTGAGAGGGGGAGACCCCAACTACGGATTCCAGGACTTCGTCGACGTGCCCTTCACCGTCTGGGACATCGACAGTGATCCGCCGAGGCAGTTGAACGCCGCCTTCGTGGAGAACAGCGAGTCCCCCGCCGAAGACGGCACTTGGCTCCCCGTCACTTTCGAGGAAGACCTCGGCGGGCGGGAGTACCTTTTCATCCTGAAGAGCGACTACAGCGACGAGTCACTGGCCCAATACGCGGAGAGCAACATAGCGGCCACCGCGGCAGACTTCGACGTCCTCTACGCCATGTGGCCGGTCCTGCGGCCCGGGCATGAGAATACGGAGCTGGCCGACGGCCAGGCCCTGCGTTTTACCCCCTACCGCGTCAACACCTCGGCCGATGTCTTCCGCTTCGAGGTGCCCGGCACCCTGTTCGATTCCGAGCAGCAGAAGGAGGACGTGGCCCTCATCAACGTCTTCCCCAATCCTTACTACGGGGTCAACGAGGCCGAGACCTCCCCGTACAGCCACTTCGTTACCTTCAGCCACCTGCCGCCGAGGGCGACGGTGCGGCTCTACGACCTGGCCGGCAACCTGGTGCGGGTTCTGGAGAAGAGCGATCCCGCCTCGTTCCTGCGCTGGGACCTCAACAACCACAACGGCCTGCCGGTGGCCAGCGGCATCTACCTCGCCCACCTGGAGTTGCCCGACATCGGCGCGAACCGGACCCTGAAACTGGTGATCGTGCAGGAGCAGCAGTTCCTGGAGAGCTACTGAGGAGACCTGTCATGACTCGCATCGAAAAGACCGTCCCCCTGCTGCTGGCGGGCCTTCTCTTCCTCGGAGGCACCCAGGCCGACGCGGCCGGGCGCGACCGCATCGGAACCTCCGCGGCGCCGGAGCTGCTGATTCCGGTGGGGGCCCGCGGCATGGCCCTCGGGGGCGCTTCCATCGCCACCGCCTCAGGGGTCGACGCCCTGTACTGGAATCCCGCGGGACTCTTCCGGTCCGCCAACCGGGTCGATCTGATGGTGTCGACCATGGACTACATCGCCGGGATCCAGGTCAACTACCTGGCCGTGGGCAGCCACTTTTCCGGCCTCGGCAACCTCGCCGTGAGTATCAAGTCGCTGGACATCGGGGACATCCCGATCACCACCGAGGGCCAACCTGACGGGACGGGGGGCAGCTTCAGGCCGACCTTCTTCACCGTGGGTGTTCACTACGGCCGCGGTCTGACGGACCGCATCGGCCTGGGCACCACCCTTCACTACATCACCAACCGGGTCGACCGCGCCCAGGCGACGGGTCTCTCCTTCAGCGCCGGGCTCCAGTATCTCGACCTGGCCGACATCCCGGGGCTGGACCTGGGGGTGACGGTCAAGCACATCGGCCAGCGAATGAGGTTCGAGGGGCCGGGTCTGCTGAACCGGGGCGACCTGGGTACCCTGCGGCGCGGCCCTTCCTTCTACAACGTCGAGGCGAGCTCGGCCGATCTGCCCTCGATCTTCGAGCTGGGCCTGTCCTGGAACCGCCCGCTGCCGGGGATGGCGGAGCTGAACCTCAGCTCCGTCTTCCAGCACCACAACTACAGCTACGACCAGTACAAGGTGGGAGTCGAGTACGAGTACAACGACTTCCTGGCCTTGCGAGGCGGTTTCGACTACGCCTCCGACGCCGAGGACGACACCTACCTCTTCGGCAACAGCTTCGGCCTCGGGTTGGGCCTGGGCCCCGGAACCCTCGACTACTCCTACGGCGGCGTCGACCGCTTCGACGCGCTCCACACCTTCACCTTCCAGCTCGGCTTCTGACTCCAGCTCCGTTTTCGAAACGGCCGCCGGTCCCATGGGGACCCGGCGGCCGCGCCGTCGCCGTCCTGCTGTGGACCCTGCTGCCCTGGGGGTACGCCGAGGCCCAGTCCCAGGCGACCACCGGCGTGATCCGCGGTCTGGTGCAGGATCAGTTCGGCCGTCCCGTGGCCGGGGCCGGGATCGCCCTCCGGGAGAGCCGCACCAACTACGAGCGCAGCCTCGCCTCGTCGGACCTGGGGCGGTTCACCGCGGCCCTGCTGCCCCTCGGTTCCTACGAGGTGACCGTGCGCGCCCCCGGGTGGAGCGAGGTGCGCCGGACCGGGGTGCGGGTGCGCGTGGGGCAGACGGTGGAGCTGACGATCGAGCTCCTGCCGCAGATGGAGGAGGTCGTCGTCGAGGCCGCGGCGCCGGCGGTGGATGTCACCCGCAGCGGCCCGGCCACCCGCCTTCCGGAGGAGGCCGTGGGGGAGCTGCCCAACAACGGCCGCAACTTCCTCGACCTGACCTTGCTGACCCCGGGGGCGGCGATCGTCCAGGGCCCCGACGGCGACGAGCTGAGCATCGCCGGCCAGCGGGGCATCCACAACAACATCTCCGTGGACGGGGCCGACTTCAACAACCCCTTCTTCGGCGAGCAGCGCGGGGGCCAGCGCCCGGCCTTCACCTTCAACCTCGACGCCGTCCAGGAGATGGTCGTCGTGCCCCAGGGGGCCAACGCCGAGTTCGGCCGTTCGAGCGGCGGCTTCGTCAACGTCATCACCAAGTCGGGCGGCAACGACCTGCGCGGCTCCCTGCACCTCTTCGGCAAGAGCTCGGCCCTGTCGGGCAAGGCCCGCCACGACGGCCTGGAGCGGGAGCCGGACTTCCGCCAGGGTCAGTTCGGCTTCACCCTCGGCGGGCCCCTGAAGAAGGACCGCGCCTTCTACTTCATCGCCTACGACCAGCAGGCCCTGCGCGACACCCGGCAGGCCGACGCGGAGCGCATCGACGCCCGGCTGCGCGCCTTCATGGACACCGCCTTCGACGGCGCCCTGGCCGGCGACTACGGCCCCATCGCCCGCACCGACGACGCCCGGGCCCTGCTCGCCAAGGTCGACTGGCACCTCTCCGACCGCCACTACGCCACCCTCAAGTACAACCACACCCGGTCCGAGCAGGTGAACGGCACCTTCGACGTCGACTCGTGGGCGCGCAGCGCCAATGCCGTGGAGAGGGACTGGTCCCACGCCTTCAACGGCAGCCTGGTCTCGCTGTTGTCGCCGGCGGCGACCAACGAGCTGCGCTTCCAGCTCTCCCGCGAGGACCGCCCGCGGCCCTACCGGGGCCCGGACAACCCCCGCACCGGGAGGCCCTTCCCGGACACAGCCATGGACTTCGACCACGGCTACCGCTTCGGGATGCCCTACTTCATCCCCGTGGAGTACCACGACACCCGCCTCCAGCTGCTGAACAACGTCTCCCTGGCCCGGGGCGGCCACCTCTTCAAGGCCGGCGTCGAGTGGAACCGCGTCGAGTCGGCGCAGACCTTCATCGGCTTCGCCAACGGCCGCTACATCTTCAGCTCGGTCGAGGGCTTCCTGAGCTTCGCCGAGCAGGGCCCCGGGTACGTGGAGTGCTCCGACGGCAGCACGGCTACCGGCGGAGACTGCCCCGAGGGTACCGAGATCACCGGACCGGTCCTGGTCTACCTGCAGCAGTCCGGCGTCGGCGGCCTGACCGTGGAGCAGGCCGGCACCCAGCAAATCCCGCAGCACGAGCTGGCCCTGTTCTTGCAGGACAGCTGGAAGGCCACCGACCGGCTCACCGTCGACTACGGCCTGCGCTGGGAGGCCCAGATCCAACCCGACCCGATCACCGATCCGGAGGACGTGTTCTACGCCGGCTTCATCGGCCGCGAGGTGACCAACGAGACCGGGAGCTACGAGTTCCCGTCCGACGGCCGCATCCCCTCCGACCGGGACATGCTCCAGCCCCGCCTGGGGGTGGCCTGGGACGTGCAGGGCGACGGCCGCACCCTGGCGCGCGCCAGCGCCGGCCTCTACCACGCCCGTATCCCCGGTCTCAACCTGGCCAGCTCGCGCTCGACCAACGGCTCCCGCGGACAGTCGATCTTCCGCTCCAGCGCCCTGACGCCGGTCCTGGGGCCGCCGCCGCCCTTCGGCGAGCTGCTTCCCGCGCCCCCCGGCGAACCGTTTCGCCCGAGCGTTTTCGTCTTCCACCGGGAGTTCGAGAACCCGCGCACCCTCAGCCTCCACGCGGGGCTCGAGCGGGAGCTGCACGCCTCGGTGGTGGGCTCCGTCGACTACACCCACGCCCGCACCGACGGCCTGACGCGCTTCGTCAACCACAACGACGCCGCCTTCGGCTCTCCGTGGTCCTCGGGCCTGGGGGCCGACGGCGGCAACGGCCTCGGGGACCTCACCGTGGTGGAGAGCACCGCCCGGTCGCGCTACCACGGCCTCGGCCTGGGCCTGCGGCGCACGGCGGGGGCGGGGGAGGTTCAGTTGCAGGTCAACTACACCCTGTCGTGGGACAGGTCCGACGACGACAACGAGCGCGACCCCTTCACCTTCCGCTACGTCGACCCCACGCGGCTGGAGCGCGAGTGGGGGTGGTCCGACCGCGATCAGCGCCACCGCCTCAACGCCTGGGCCCTGGCGCCGCTGCCCGGCGGACTGTTCCTCAACCAGCGTCTGAGCTGGTACTCGGCGCAGCCCGTCTCCGAGGCCTGCGGCGACGATGACCGCGGCACGGGCCAGCCGGCGGTCAACCCCTGGGGCGCCCTCTCCGACCGCATCTGCCCGGACGGCACCATCCTCCGGCGCAACACCCTGCGCAAGGAGCGGGGGTTCTTCTCGTGGGACCTGCGCCTGACGCGGCCCATCCCGCTCGGGGAGGGCCGGCTGGAGGCGATCGTCGAGGTCTTCAACCTCCTCGACACCGACAACTACCGCGAGCCCTCGAGCGCCGGCCTGCTCTTCAACTTCGACGGCACCGTGCAGTCGGGCCTGGGAGACCCCCGCGAGGTGCAGGTCGGCCTGCGCTGCGCCTGGTAGCGTGGAACGTCTCGTCAGCCTCTTCGGCCTGCTGGTGATGGTCGCCCTGGCCTTCGCCCTGAGCGCCGACCGCCGCCGCGTCGACCTGCGCCTGGTGGCCGCCGGGGTGGGGCTGCAGTTCGTCCTCGCCCTGCTGGTCCTGAAGACGGGGCCGGGACAGGCCCTGTTCTCCCACGCCGGCGCCTTCTTCACCGGCCTCCTCGGCTACGTCGACCTCGGCTCCCGCTTCGTCTTCGGCGACGCCTTCGAGGACCACTTCTTCGCCTTCAAGGTCCTGCCCACGATCATCTTCTTCTCGGCCCTCATGAGCGTCCTCTACCACCTCGGCCTGATGCAGCCGGTGGTGGCGGCCCTCGCCTGGGTCATGCGCCGCACCCTGCGGACCTCGGGCGCCGAGAGCCTGGCGGCGGCGGCCAACATCTTCATCGGCCAGACCGAGGCGCCCCTGGTGGTGCGGCCCTACGTGGCCGCCATGACCCGCTCGGAGCTGATGGCCCTGATGGTGGGCGGCTTCGCCACCATCGCCGGCGCCGTGCTGGCCGCCTTCGTCGGCCTCGGGATCGACGCCGCCCACCTGCTGGCGGCCTCGGTGATCTCGGCCCCGGCGGCGCTCATGGCCGCCAAGGTGATGGAGCCCGAGTCGGAGGTCCCCGCCACCCGGGGGAGGGCGGCGGCGCGGGTGGAGCGCACCGCCGACAACGTCGTGGAGGCGGCGGCCAACGGCACCCTCGACGGGCTGCGGCTGGCCCTCAACGTGGCGGCCATGCTCATCGCCGCCCTGGGGCTGATCGCCCTCCTCGACGGGGTCCTGGGCTGGGCCGGCCGGGGCGCGGGCTGGGTCCTCGGCCTGGAGGGGATGGAGTGGTCCCTGTCGGCGGCCCTGGGCTACCTCTTCGCCCCCTTCGCCTGGCTCATGGGCATCGAGGCCGCCGACTGCCTGCGCGCCGGCGAGCTGCTGGGCAAGAAGATGGTGGCCAACGAGTTCGTCTCCTACGTACAGTTGAGCCAATGGATGCAGCCCGGCTCGGGGGTCGAGCTGAGCCAGCGCTCGGTGGTGATCCTGACCTACGCCCTGTGCGGCTTCGCCAACTTCAGCAGCATCGGCATCCAGATCGGCGGCATCGGCGGCATCGCCCCCGAACGGCGGTCCGACCTGGCCCGCCTCGGCTTCCGGGCCATGCTCGGCGGCACCCTGGCCTGCTTCATGACCGCCTGCGTGGCCGGGATCCTGCTGTAGATTCCACTCCCGGAGGAGGAACCATGGTGCCACCACGAGACTCGGCGGCCCGTACCGCGGGGTGGCTGCTGCTGCTCACCGCCGCCGCCACCGTCCTGGCGGTCATCGGCCGGGTGGGCGCCACCGAGCTTGTCCCGCTGTACGACTCTCTGACCGCCATCGCCGCCAACCCGGGGCTCTACGGGTTCGGCGGCGCGGCCCGGCTCGTCTCGGGATGCACCCTCTACGTCGGGGCCTGGTACCTGTTGCGCACCTGGATCATGCGCCGGCGCCTCGGCTCACGGCCGGTGCCGGTGCTGCTGGCGATCTCCGGAGCGGCCACGGCCATCTCCGGCGCCTGTGCGGTCGCCCTGGCGGCCACCGCGCCCCAGCTCTACTTCGTGGGCGAGTTCGAATACGTGCCTCCGCCCACGGTCGTGCTGCTGCACGCCACCTGGATCACCGGCAAGGCCGGGTTCAGCCTGGCCGGTCTGGCCCTGATCGCGGCGGCCCACCGCCAGTGGCGCGCCGGGGGCTTCCTGCAACCGATCGCCCCGGTCTCGGCGGCGATCGGCGCCGGCATGCAGCTCATCTGGTTCGGGGCCGCGGTGGCGGCCCACTACATCACGGGACCCGCCTTCGTGGTGTGGCTGACGGGCATCGGCATCCTGCTGGTGACCGGCCGCGTGGAACAGCGCTTCGCCGCCCTGGCGGAGGAGGGATCGTAGCATGGAGACCCCGATGAACACGGATCGCCGCACCTTTCTGGGCCATCTCCTCGCCGCTGGCTGGGGGCTGGGCAGCGCCTCGCTCCTGCGCGCCCAGGACCTGGTGCCGCCCTCGGGCGAGGCCCGCAGGAAGATCGCCTTCCTCGGCACGGTGGTGCATACGCACTCGCATTCCCAGCACTTCCTCGACCGCATGGCCATGGGGTACGGCTGGGGCGGGCACTGGCAGGAGCCGCGCCTCGAGATCGCCTCGGTCTACCTCGACCAGTTCCCGGAGAGAGACCTGGGGCGGCAACGTGTCGACAAGTACGGGCTGAGGCTCTATCCCAGCATCGAGGAAGCCCTCACCCTCGGCACCGGCCAGCTCGCCGTCGACGGGGTGGTCATCATCGCCGAGCACGGGGACTACCCCAGCAACGAGAAGGGTCAGAGACTCTACCCGCGCTACAAGTGGTTCAAGGAGTGCGTGAAGGTCTTCGAGCAGTCCGGCCGGTCGGTTCCGGTCTTCAACGACAAGCACCTCTCCACCGACTGGGAGGAGTGCGTCGAGATGGTGGAGGACTCCAGGCGCCTCGATTTCCCGTTCTTCGCCGGCTCCTCCCTTCCGGTCACGCGCCGCATGCCCTGCCTCGACATGCCCCACGGGACCCCTCTCGCCGAGAGCGTCTGCGTCGCCTACGGCGGCCCCGACAGCTACGACATCCACGCCCTGGAGACGGCCCAGTGCATGTCGGAACGCCGCCAGGGCGGCGAGGTCGGCATCCGGAGCGTCCTCGCCCTTCGCGATCAGGCGATGTGGGACCACGTCTTCCGCAGCGACCGGGCCGGCACCCGCCGCCTGATCGAATCCGCATTGACCCGCAGCCACAACCTCCCAGTGAGCGGCGGCTACTACACCGACCCCATCACCTGCGAGTGGGCCCGCGACAACTTCGCCCGGGCCACCGGCTACTTCATCGAGCACCGCGACGGGTTCCGCACCTCCATGTTCCTGGTCGGCATCCAGGACTTCAACTACGCCGGGCTTCGCGCCGATACAGGTGAGATCATCTCGACCCAGATGTATCTTCCCATGCCGACCCACGGCTCCACCACCGCCGACTTCTTCAACCCCCTCGTGCGGCACATCGAGGAGACCGTCCTCACCGGCCAGGTCCCGTACCCCGCCGAACGCACCCTCCTCACCTCCGGCATGGTCATCGCCGGAGTGGAGAGTCTGCACCGGGGCGGCGTGCCGGTCGACACGCCGGAGATGGCGGTGCGCTACACGGTGGGGCCGGAATCGACCTACTGGCGGGGGTGAGGGGATCTGTGAGCAACGGCGACCTCAACTGGATCGCGAACTACATCTGGGGCATCGCCGACGACGTCCTGCGCGACCTCTAAGGAACTGTCCAGAAATAAGTGCTGTTCTTTTTGGTGGCAGGGTGTTACCTTTGATGCGTGGACACGGAGAGCACTCTGCGGGCGAAATACAAAGCCCTGGCGCCGGTGTTGAACGAGCGCACGGGACGGTTGTGGGCCGCGTCGGAGGCGCAAGCCCTGGGGCATGGCGGCATTGCCGTGGTGGCTCGGGCCACGGGCCTGTCGCGGACCCGGATCGCTCGCGGCCTGCAGGAACTGCAGTCGGACGCCCCGTTGGATCCCGGCCGGGTGCGTCGGCCGGGCGGCGGTCGCAAGCGACGCGTCGACACCGACGTGACGCTGTTGTCGGACCTCAACGCCCTGGTCGAACCGGTCACCGCCGGGGCGCCGGACGACAGCCCCTTGCGATGGACGTCGAAGAGCACCCGCAAGTTGGCGGCCGAGTTGCAGGCCCTGGGCCATTCGGTGAGTCCTGGCCTCGTCAGCGGACTGTTGCGCGAGCTTGGCTACACGCTGCAGGCCAATCGCAAGACGAGAGAAGGCACCCAACACCCGGATCGGGACGCCCAGTTTCACTATCTCAACGACCAGGTCCAAAGGGCCCAGGCTCAAGGCCAGCCGGTCATTTCGGTGGACACCAAGAAGAAGGAGCTGATCGGCGACTTCAAGAACGGGGGCCGGGCCTGGCGTCCGAAGGGCGAGCCGGAGCGCGTGAAGGTGCACGATTTCGTCATCCCCGCCCAGGGCAAGGCGATTCCCTACGGGGTCTACGACCTGAACCGCAACGAAGGCTGGGTCAGCGTCGGGGTCGACCACGACACGGCCGGTTTCGCGGTGAACGCCATCCGCAGCTGGTGGAAACGCATGGGGCGTCCGGCCTACCCGGCGGCCTCGCACCTGTGGATCACGGCCGATGCGGGGGGCAGCAACGGCCCGAGACTGCGGCTGTGGAAATGGGAATTGCAGCGCTTCGCCGATCGCACGGGCCTGACGATCACCGTCTGTCACTATCCTCCGGGCACGAGCAAGTGGAACCGCATCGAGCATCGCCTGTTCTCCTATATCGCCAAGAACTGGCGAGGCCAGCCGTTGGTCAGTCTGGCCACGGTGGTCAACCTGATCGGCCGGACGACCACGAAGAAAGGGCTTCGGGTACGCGCGGAGATCGACAAGCGATCGTATCCCAAAGCGGTGGTCGTCAAGGACGAGCAAATGGAGCGCATCGATCTCTCGCCCCATGAGTTTCACGGGGACTGGAACTACACGATCCGGCCCACAGCGGCCAGCCGAAGTGAATCATCTGTTTCGTGACAAAGCCTACGTGCGCGGCAAGTACCGCGACGTGATCCTGCCCATGACCGTGCTGCGCCGGCTGGACGCGGTGCTGGAGGAGAGCAAGCAGGAGGTCCTGGGGATGAAGGCCACCCTCGACCAGGCCGGCGTCGTCGAGCAGGACGCCACCCTGCGGCAGACCGCCGGGCAGGCCTTCTACAACACCTCGAAGTTCACCCTGAAGGACCTGAGGGCCCGCGCCAACCGCCAGCAGCTCGAGGCCGACTTCCGGGCCTGGCTCGACGGGTTCTCGCCCAACGTGCAGGACATCCTCGACAACTTCGAGTTCCGCAACCAGATCCAGCGGCTCTCCCGGGCCGACGCCCTGGGCACGCTGATCGAGAAGCTGACCTCGCCCGACATCAACCTGAGCCCGGTCCCGGTCCACGGTTCCGACGGCACGGTCCGGCACCCCGGCCTGGACAACCACGGCATGGGCACGATCTTCGAGGAGCTGATCCGGCGCTTCAACGAGGAGAACAACGAGGAGGCGGGCGAGCACTGGACCCCCCGCGACGCCGTGACCCTGATGGCCAAGCTCGTCTTCCTGCCCGTGGCCGACCGGATCAAGTCCGGCACCTACCTGATCTACGACGGGGCCTGCGGCACCGGGGGCATGCTGACCGTGGCCGAAGACGTGCTCCAGCAGCTCGCCGCCGACCACGGCCGGCAGGTCTCCACCCATCTCTATGGCCAGGAGATCAATGCCGAGACCTACGCCATCTGCAAGGCCGACCTGCTGCTGAAGGGGGAAGGGGACGCGGCCGACAACATCGTGGGCGGCCCCGAGCACTCGACCCTGGCCAACGACGCCTTCCCGTCCCGCGAGTTCGACTTCATGCTCTCCAATCCGCCCTACGGCAAGAGCTGGAAGACCGACCTGGAACGCATGGGCGGCAAGCGCGACATGCGCGACCCGCGCTTCGTGATCGAGCACGACGGCGATCCCGAGTACTCCCTGGTCACCCGCTCCAGCGACGGCCAGATGCTCTTCCTCGCCAACAAGCTCTCCAAGATGAAGCCGGGCGGCAGCCGCATCGCCGAGGTCCACAACGGCAGCTCCCTGTTCACCGGCGACGCCGGCCAGGGCGAGAGCAACATCCGCCGCTGGATCATCGAGAACGACTGGCTGGAGGCGATCGTCGCCCTGCCCCTCAACATGTTCTACAACACCGGCATCGCCACCTACGTCTGGGTCCTCAGCAACCGCAAGCCGGAGCACCGCCGCGGCAAGGTGCAGCTGATCGACGCTACCGGGTGGCACCGGCCCCTGCGCAAGAACCTGGGCAAGAAGAACTGCGAGCTCGGCGAGGAGGACATCCAGCGTATCTGCGACACCTTTCTCGCCTTCGAGGAGAGCGAGCAGAGCAAGATCTTCGACAACGCCGCCTTCGGCTACTGGAAGGTGACGGTCGAGCGGCCGCTGCGCCTCGAAGGAGCCGACCCCGACCGCGCCTGCAAGGCCGCCGAGATCAAGAAGCTGAAGGAGAGCTGCGAGCGCAGCGAGAGTGCTCCGGCTGTCATCAGGAAGATCCACAAGCGAGGCACGGAAGCCGATCCGCTACGCGGCCGGTTCGAGGCGACGGTGAACGGCCGACACGCCGTGGTGGAGTACGAGCCGGACACCGCCCTGCGCGACACCGAGCAGATCCCGCTGCAGGAGGAGGGCGGCATCGAGGCGTTCCTGCGGCGGGAGGTCCTGCCATATGCCCCCGACGCCTGGTACCAGCCGGACAGCGTGAGAATCGGCTACGAGATCAGCTTCACGCGGTATTTCTACAAGCCCCAGCCGATGCGCACGCTGGAGGAGATCGGTGCGGACATCCTGGCGTTGGAGAGGGAGACGGAAGGGCTGCTCGACGATCTGCCCCTGGTGCGCGAACCGGCGACTGAGTACGGCAAGCCGCGCATCTACGTGGATACCTCGGTGATCGGCGGCTGCCATGACGATGAATTCCGCGAGCCATCGATGCAGTTGTTCGAGATGTTTCGCCAGGGAGAAGCCACGATGCTTCTCTCGGGCATCACTCTGGATGAACTAGCGGATGCTCCGCCCCCATCAGGCAGGCCACCAGCACCGTTCCCTCGGAACACAAGGAGCTCCTTGCCGTTTCAAGAGAGGCAGAAGAGCTCGCCGATGCCTACATCGCGGCTGGGGCCATGGGTGGGGCCAACCTGAACGATGCGCTGCACATCGCTCTCGCGACCCTGGCCAAGGCCGATGTCCTGGTGAGCTGGAACTTCAGGCACATGGTGAACTGGCGGCGCATCAGGGCCTGCAACGAGGTCAATCGCAAGAATGGATACCATGCCATCGACATTCGCACCCCGGAGGAAACCGTCCATGACTGAAGACCGTCCCACCAAGAAGAGATTCGACTGCGTCAAGTTCATGCGCGAGGCCCGCGCCCGCAGTGCCGCAAAGACAGCCCACATGACGACTGGCGAACGGATTGAGTGGTTCAATACCCGTCGGTATGACGACCCCGTGCTGGAAGAAATGGCCGCGCGATTGCGCCAATCCATACAGGACAGGGCGACGGATAGCCGCGCAGACTGACAGGCCGAGAAGCGATTCCACCGGAGGGAGCAATGCCTTACGCGGAAGACTGGAACGACCCGAAGGCCATGTTGCGAGACGCCGTGCTCTGCCATTTCGACGACACCACGCCGCGACCCAGGTTGATTCGCCTTCATTCTGTCCGCGATGAGGTCCACTTGGCATGAAATCGCCAAACGTCCGGGAATTGAAGCCGTATCCGGAAATGAAGGACTCTGGCGTCGAGTGGCTCGGGGAAGTGCCTGCGCATTGGGAGGTCAAACCCAACCGCACCCTCTTTGATGAGGTAAGGGAGCGAGGTCGACCAGAAGAACCGATGCTATCAGTAACGATCAAACGGGGTGTCATACGCCAGAGTGACCTCCTGGAGAATGCATCAAAGAAGGATGGTTCAAACCTGGACAAATCGGCCTACAAACTGGTCAAACCTGGGGACATCGCATACAACAAGATGAGAGCATGGCAAGGTGCGGTGGGGGCGTCTGAGTATCGAGGCATCGTTAGTCCTGCCTACGTTGTTGAGCGTCCACGCAATGGAGTCAGCTCTGGCTTCCTCCATTACTTGCTTCGGATGCCCGGTTTCGCAAAAGAGGCCGAACGCTGGTCATACGGGATTACATCGGACATGTGGAGCCTACGGCCTGAACACTTCAAGATGATCTACGCATGCCTTCCTCCTTCCATCGAACAAACCGCCATCGTCCGCTTCCTCGACCACGCCGACCGACGCATCCGGCGCTACATCCGCGCCAAGCAGAAGCTGATTGCGCTGCTGGAGGAGCAGAAGCAGGCCATCATCCACCAAGCCGTTATAGGCCAGATGGACCTCCGGACTGGACGCCCCTATCCGTCGTACAAGGACTCAGGCGTGGAGTGGTTAGGCGACTTGCCTGATCATTGGGAAGTGAGACGGATAGGCAGTCTTGCCAAAGTAGGTAATGGCTCGACACCTGCTCGCAGTAATCAAGCATATTGGAGTGACGGTTCGTATCCCTGGCTGAACAGTTCCAGCGTGAACCAGGGTAGGATAACGGAGGCTGACCAGTTCGTAACAGAGACAGCGCTTCGAGAGTGCCATTTGCCGAGAGTCCCTGCGGACAGCGTGCTTGTTGGAATCACCGGGCAGGGAAAGACGCGGGGTATGGCCGCAGTGTTGGCGATTGAAGTGACGATCAACCAGCATTTGGCGTACATAACACCAAGAGCCGGCAGGGCGTGGTTGACCTCCGGCTATCTTCACATGTGCCTCACTGCGGCGTATACAGAGTTGCGCGCAATCAGCAGCGCTTCCGGCAGCACTAAGGGTGCCCTGACATGCGAGGACATCAAGTCCTTCAGCGTTCCACTGCCTCCGATGGAGGAACAAGAAGCGGTGCTCTTGTCGATCAGGAGGAGTCTTACCCCTCTAGAGAACTGTGTGGACCTAGCGCAGCGCCAGATTGAACTTCTGAAGGGGTACCGCGCCCGCCTCATCGCGGATGTCGTCACCGGCAAGCTCGATGTGCGCGGGGCGGCGGCTGGGTTGCCTTCGGAAGACATCCCCGGGGACCTCGATAAGCCAGCGGAAGAGGACGGAGTCGACAGAGAGATAGCCGTATGACGCTCGGCCAGCCGAGCCATCCCTATTATGTTTCCATCGCAAAGGAGGCAACGCATGACAGACGGGAGCAAGTGGCGTGCGGTGGAGAGCGTGCCCGGCCGACTCAGCGGGGCCTGGGTTTTCGGGGGCACTCGGCTGCCCGTGTCGGCCCTCTTCGGCAACTGGCGGAGGGCGCGACCGTCCACGACTTCATCGAGTGGTTCGGCGGGGTGGACGAAGAACAGATGCGGGATGTAATGAGAGTCACCGTATCCATTGACGAAGAGACCTATCGGCTCGCCCGAGTCCGAGCGGCGGAATTGGACACCTCGGTGTCAGCCTTGGTACGGGGCTACCTGGAGAGCTTGGTCGAGGACGACGGCTCTGGCGCGACGGCGACCGGTAGCAGAGACGCAGAGAAAGAGGCCAAGCGTCGGCGTGAGTTGATGAGGCGGGTCTTCCAAGACTTCGACGCCCGTGGCATCGGCCTGAGGATGTCCGATAATAGCCAGGTCCGAGGCTCAGGCGGCGGCCGCCGCCGAAGTCCAAGACAACCGTGGGTGACCGCCATGGACTCTCTCCAGACTAACTAGCGGAATGCCCACCGACACCACCGAACGCGGCCTCGAGCGCCTTATCTGCACCACCCTGGCCGGCCATCCCTGTGACGCGCCTCCGGGCCCCACTGTAGGCGAGCCTCCAGCCCCCTACACCGGGTCCGGTTGGAGCGGCGGGAACTTCCACGACTACGACCGCGAGTACTGCGTCGACCTGGCCCAGCTCTCCGCCTTCCTGCGCGCCACCCAGCCGGAAGCATCCGAGTCCCTGAGCCTGTCCGAAACCGGCCCGACGCGCCGCCGGTTCCTGGCCCGGCTCCAGGGAGAGATCAGCAAGCGGGGCACCATCGACGTGCTGCGCCACGGCATCCGGCACGGGGCCCACGATCTCGACCTGTTTTACGGCACGCCCTCGGCCGACAACCCGGAGGCGCAGGAGCGCTTCGGGCAGAACCGCTTTACCGTCACCCGCCAGCTCCGCTACAGCCGCGACGAGACCCAGCGGGCCCTCGACATCGGGCTGTTCATCAACGGCCTGCCGGTCCTCACCTTCGAGCTGAAGAACAGCCTCACCAAGCAGACGGTCGACGACGCCGTCCAGCAGTACCAGCGCGACCGCAACCCGCGGGAGAGGCTGTTCGAACTGGGCCGCTGCGTTGCCCACTTCGCCGTGGACGAGAGCGAGGTCCGGTTCTGCACCCACCTCCGGGGCAAGGCCTCGTGGTTCCTGCCCTTCAACCGGGGCTGGAACGACGGCGCCGGCAACCCGCCCAACGCCAGCGGCATCAAGGCCGACTACCTGTGGCGCGAGGTGCTGACCCCGGAGAGTCTGACCGACATCCTCGAGAACTACGCCCAGGTGGTGGAGGCGAGGGACGAGAAGACGGGCCGGCGGAGCCGGAGCCAGGTCTGGCCGCGCTACCACCAGCTCGACGTGGTGCGCCGCCTGCTCTCGGACGCGGGCGACCGCGGCGCCGGAGAGCGCTACCTGATCCAGCACTCGGCCGGCAGCGGCAAGAGCAACTCCATCGCCTGGCTGGCCCACCAGTTGATCGGGCTGACGCGGGACGGCGTTCCCGCCTTCGATTCGATCATCGTCGTCACCGACCGGGTGATCCTGGACCGGCAGATCCGCGACACGATCCGCCAGTACGCCCAAGTCTCGGCGACCGTGGGTCACGCCGACCGCTCCGGCGACCTGCGCCGGTTCATCGAGAGCGGCAAGAAGATCATCATCTCCACGGTGCAGAAGTTCCCCTTCATCCTCGACGAGATCGGCAACGAGCAGCGGGGGCGCCGCTTCGCCATCATCATCGACGAGGCCCACTCGAGCCAGGGAGGCCGCGCCAGCTCGGCCATGGCCCGGGCCCTCTCCGAGGCCGGGGAAGAGGAGGAGGACGAGACTTTCGAGGACCGCATCAACCGCCTCATGGAGTCGCGCAAGCTGCTGCCCAACGCCAGCTACTTCGCCTTTACCGCCACGCCGAAGAACAAGACCCTGGAGAGATCTTCGGCGCCCCCGACCCGCGGCCCGACGGGGCGGTCCGGCACCACGCCTTCCACAGCTACACCATGAAGCAGGCGATCCAGGAGGGCTTCATCCTCGACGTGCTCGCCCACTACATGCCGGTGGCCAGCTACTACAGGCTCGCCAAGACCGTGGAGGAGGACCCGGAGTTCGACGTGAGGAAGGCCCAGAAGAAGCTGCGCCGCTTCGTCGAGGGCAGCGGCCACGCCATCCGGCTCAAGGCCGAGATCATGGTCGACCACTTCCACGACCAGGTCCTGGCCCAGGGCAAGGTCGGCGGCCAGGCCCGGGCCATGGTGGTCACCAACGGCGTCGAGCGGGCGATCCAGTACTACCACGCCATCCGCGACTACCTCCTGGAGCGCAAGAGCCCCCACCGGGCGATCGTCGCCTTCTCGGGGGAGCACGACTTCGGCGGGGGCCGGGTGACCGAGGCCTCCCTGAACGAATTCCCCTCCGGCCGGATCGCCGAGCAGTTCCAGGGGGAGCCATACCGCTTCCTGGTCTGCGCCGACAAGTTCCAGACCGGGTACGACGAGCCCCCCTGCTGCACACGATGTACGTCGACAAGACGCTCTCCGGTATCAAGGCGGTGCAGACCCTGTCCCGGCTCAACCGGGCCCACCCGAAGAAGCACGACGTCTTTGTCCTCGACTTCCTCAACGACGAGGAGATCATCAAGCACGCCTTCTCCGACTACTACCGGGCCACGATCCTGGCCGACGAGACCGACCCCGACAAGCTCCACGACCTGCAGGCGGACCTGGACGGCGCCCAGGTATACGACCCCGCGCAGGTCGACGACCTGGTCGAGCGCTACCTCGGCGGCGCCGAGCGCGACCAGCTCGACCCGATCCTCGACGCCTGCGTGGCGGTCTACCGGAGTCTGGACGAGGACCGGCAGGTCGACTTCAAGGGCCAGGCCAAGGGCTTCGTGCGGACCTACGCCTTCCTCTCCTCCGTGCTGCCCTACAGCGACGAGGGCTGGGAGAAGCGCTCGATCTTCCTGAACTTCCTGATCCCGAAGCTGCCGGCGCCCGAGGAGGAGGACCTGTCGAAGGGGATCCTCGACGCCATCGACCTCGACAGCTACCGGGTGGAGAAGCAGGAGATGAGGAAGATCCTGCTGCCCGACGAGGACGCCGAGGTCGACCCGGTGCCGGCCGCCGGGGGAGGGCACCGCCCCGAGCAGGAGCTGGACCGGCTGTCGAACATCCTCAGGACCTTCAACGACCACTGGGGCACCGACTGGGAGGACGGCGACCGTGTGGGACAGCTGATCACCGAGGTGATACCCTCCAAGGTGGCCGCCGACACCGCCTTCCGGAACGCCCGCCAGAACTCGGACCGCGAGAACACCCGCATCGAGGGCGACAAGGTGCTGATCCGGGTCATGAACTCGGTGATGAAGGACGACACCCAGTTGTTCAAGAAGTTCATGGACGACCCCGGATTCCAGCGCTGGATGGCGGATACGGTCTTCGGGCTTGCGTACGAGCAGGCCCGGGGCCCCTGAACAAGCTGCACGTGGAGCCTGAGCGACAACAAGGGAGGTCTGCGGCTCCGGACCGTCCCACGCCTCGCGTGAAGGCGTTCTGCGTCGGCCAGGCGAAGTCGGGTACCGCCTCGATAGCAGGACTGCTGTCCGCCAACTACCGTGTGGCCCATGAGCCCGAACGGGCGGCAACGCTCGACCTGATCCTCCGGCACGGGCGCGGTGAACTCTCGGACATGGCCGTCCGGGAACGTCTGCGCGAGCGGGATGTCCGGCTCGACCTCGAGTACGACGTGGCATGGGCGAACCAATTCCTCATCCGTCACCTGCTGGTCGTCTTTCCCACCGCGAGATTCATCGTGCTGATCCGAGACTGCTACACGTGGCTGCCGTCGATCACCGATCACCTCGCCCTCCGCGATGTGCCCGGTGACGTTCGCGAGTTCATGAAGTGGTGGTTCAGGCCGGACCAGTATCCGCACGGAGCCGCCGATCGCGTCCTCGAGGCCCGCGGGCTGTTCTCGGTATCGGCCTACCTTCACGCGTGGAACCGGCATGTCGACTCCTGCATCGGGTCGATTCCAGCCGAACGGCGGTTGGTGCTGCGGACCAACGAGCTCGGTGCCTCACATCGGCGCTTGGCGGGCTTCCTGGAGATACCCGTCAGCTCTCTCGACGCGGCCCAGGGCCACGTCAACCGCGGTACGCCGATGGAGCCAATAGCATCTGTCGTGGCCCCCGGATACATCGACGAGATGGTACACTCCATCTGCGGGGTCAACATGGCGCGTTACTTCCCCTCGATAGGAGACAGGCTGCCTCGACCATGCATGGAAGCGCCGCACTGACCGCTCAGGTCCGCGCACGGGTGGATGCGGACGAAGAGCTCGATGTCGAGGCCGGACTGTTGGTTCTTGGGGCACTCGAGGGGGACGAGGCGCTGGATCGTGCCCTGTCGGAGGATGCTGACGCTGCGGAAGCACGACCGGATGCAGAGGCCGATGCGGTCCAGGCCCCTGCGAGACGTGCGTACCTCGACAAGATCTCGGTCCAGGGGTTTCGCGGTATCGGCTCCGGTTGCGACCTGAAGATCACCCCCGGCCCCGGCCTTACGCTGGTTGTGGGGCGCAACGGCAGCGGCAAGTCGAGCTTCGCGGAAGCTCTGGAGCTCTTGCTGACCGGCAAGAACCGGCGCTGGGAGGACCGGTCGGCGGTCTGGAAGGAGGGTTGGCGGAACCTGCACTGGTCCGGATCCGGCGGAGATCGCGGCGACCTTTTCGGTCGAAGAGCGGCCACAGCCGCTTGCCGCAAGACGCGTGTGGGTGGAGGGTGCTGATCTGGATGCCGGCACCGATGAGGTGGATGGTGTCCAGGGAGGCCAACTCCCGCGCCGCGGCCCTGGGCTGGGACGAGGCGATCGTCAGTCCTATCGTCCCGTTTCTGCCCTACAACGAACTGGGATCGATTCCTGACTCCCGGCCTACGGAGCTCTACGACATGATGTCGGCGGCCCTGGGTCTGGAGGCGCTGGTGGAGGCTCGCCAGCGGTTGCGTCAGCGGAGACTTGACCGTGGCAAGCGGATTCGTACCGCGGAGGACGAACGGCGAGAGTGGTTCTCCCAGGTCGAGGGACTCGACGATGAACGGGCGCGGACCTGCGCCCAGGCAATCAAGAGAGCCAAGTCGACCACATGGGATCTCGACGCGGTGGAACTGATCCTGGAGGGAGCACTCGAACCGGAGGGCGAGGGAGTAATCGCCCTGCTGGGTGAACTCGCCACCCTCCCCGTTCCGGGCGCCGAAGAAGTGCAGTTGGCGGCAGACGAGTTGCGGGCGGCTACAGAGGCTGTGAGGTCCGCCGAACGGACCGATGCCGGCCGCGCCCGGCAGACCGCCGACCTGCTCGACCGCGCACTTGTGGTGCACGCCGCACATGGAGATCAACCATGCCCGGTCTGCGGCTCCGGGGAGTTGACCGTTGAGTGGCGGTCGCGTACGGAGGCCGAAGTGGCACGCTTGCGTACAGAGGCGGGTACGGCGGACCAGGCTCAGAAGACGCTTGGCAGGGCTCGCCGTGCCGCCCAGGCCCTGGTGGCCGCGCCGCCGGAGATTCTGGGTCGTTCGGACACGGCGGGTCTCGACGCGACCGCCCTGCAGGAGGCCTGGAGAGGTTGGGCGGGTCTCCGGGAAGCAGCGGATGGCAGCCTGATCGAGCACCTGGCAGAGGAACACCGCAAGCTCGCCGCCACCGCGGACTCGTTCCGGGCGCAGGCCGCCGCCGAGTTGGCGCGCCTGGAGGAAGCCTGGCGTCCCCTGGTCGATACCCTGCGCTCCTGGCTGCCAACCGCACGCGACGCGGTGCAGGCTTCCCGGGTGGTCCCGTATCTGAGTAGCGCGGAGAAGTGGCTCAACTCGGAGACCGACCTGATCCGGGCCGAACGGTTCGGTCCCATTGCGAAGCGGGCCTCGGAGGTGTGGGAGACTCTGAGACAGAACAGCAGCGTGACGCTGGATCACCTCAAGCTCGAGGGTTCGGCGACCCAGCGTCATCTCGTCTTGGACGTCAGCGTCGACGGAACCGACGGGCAGGCCCTCGGAGTGATGAGCCAGGGCGAGATACACGCCCTTGCTCTCAGTCTGTTCCTGCCACGGGTGCTGCTGCCGGAATCCCCCTTCGGATTCGTCGTGATCGACGATCCGGTGCAGGCGATGGACCCGGGGAAAGTCGACGGTCTGGCGCGCGTGCTCTCCATGGTGTCCCAGGAGCGGCAGGTCGTCGTCTTCACCCATGACGAACGACTGCCCGAGTCGGTTCGTCGGCTGCAGATTCCGGCACAGGTGGTCGAAGTCACGCGCCAATCCGGCTCGCAGGTGGCGTGCCGGACCATCGGCGACCCGGTTGCGCAGTACCTGGCCGATGCCCGGGCGCTGCAGCACACCGACGACCTTCCGACGGAAGCCGCGGCGCGGGCTTTGCCCCAGTTCTGCCGCCTGGCCATCGAAGCGGCGTGCACGGAGGTCGTCCGCCGCCGACGCATCGGGCGCGGTGAGCCGCACTCCGACACGGACGAGGTGTTGAACGACGCCCGCACGCTGACCCAGAAACTCGCCCTCGCTCTGTTCGACGACGTCGAGCGCGGAGGAGAGGTGCTGGCCCGTCTCAACAGGTCCGACTCCAGATGGGCCGATGCAGTCCGGTGGGCGAACCGGGGTGTGCACGGAGCTGCGGGGGGCACGCCGGACCTGGCGTCGATGGTCGGGTCCACCGAGCGACTGGCAGGATGGCTCGTCATGCTCGATGGCAACCCATGACTCCCGTCGAGATCATCGATGCGGCCGACGCGCTGGTAGAACCCCGCAACAGCAGCCGGGTACAAGGATGGCCGAGGATTGCAGCAGTGCTCTGCCGACATGCGATCGAGGAGGCCCTTCGGCAATACTGGTCCCTGCGCGAGCCCGGCCTGGACCGCTGCAGCGGACGCGCACAACTGCTGTGCCTCACCGTCTACCTGAGAGACCGCGACCTAGGCCGCGAGACTTTCTCCGCGTGGTCCGATCTGAGCCGTGCCTGTCACCACCACGCATACGAGCTCGCTCCGACAGCCGAGGAATTGCGGAACTTGCTGGACGTGGCACGGCGGTTCACGTGCGAGGTTTCGCGCCAGATTGCTGCCCACCGGACGTGACTCCCATACGCCTGTCGCCGTGATCCGAGCGGCTCCTCGGCTGATCCACCGCCGCCCCCGCTGGCCCCCTGCGGTGGCAACGTCGACTGGGCCGACCTCGACGACTGACGGATCGTCGTCGCCTACGAGCAGGCCGGGGCCTCTGAACAGGTGTCTTGACACGATCGATTTATTGTTGTATATCCAACTGTCTGAGAGTGGATATGCAACAATTCGTGGATCGTCCCCGTTTGCTGGCCGCAGTCTCGGAGGGCCTTCGAGAGGCGCCGGTCGTCGCCCTGCTGGGCGCTCGGCAGGTTGGCAAGACCACGCTGGCCCGGCAGGTCGCGGCGGCGTGGCCGGGACCGACGAGGGTCCTCGATCTCGAAGTGGCCGCTGTCCGGGAGGGGCTCGCCCAGACGCCGGAGGCCGTCCTTCGCCATGGCGAAGGCCTGGTAGTCATCGACGAGGTGCAGCGGATGCCGGCCCTCTTCGAGATCCTGCGCCCGATCTGCGACGATCCGTCGCGCAAGGGGGTCTTTCTCCTGTTGGGCAGCGCTTCGTGGGATCTGATCCGGGGTGTCTCGGAAACCCTCGCGGGCCGGGTGCTGTTCGTCGATGTCGCCGGCTTCTCGCTCTCGGAGGTCGGTGCCGATCATCAACGTCGGCTGTGGATGCGAGGCGGTTTTCCGCGCGCCTGGCTGGCTTCGTCCTCCGCCGCATGGGGGCGATGGATGCAGGCCTTCACGCAGACATTCCTGGAGCGCGACATCCCCGGCCTGGGATCACGCGTGTCGCCGGCCGCGATCGGTCGGTTCTGGCGGATGCTCGCCCACTCTCACGGTCAGGTCTGGAACGCGTCCTCGCTGGCGCGTTCCATGGACGCCACCCCCACCTCCGTGAACCGCTACCGCGACCTGCTGGCCGGCACGTTCATGATTCGCGTCCTGCCGCCGTGGTTCGAGAACCTCGGCAAGCGGCTGGTGAAGTCGCCGAAGGTGTATCTGCGCGACAGCGGCATCCTGCACTTCCTGCTCGGGCTCGAGGATGCCGACGAGCTGCCGATGCATCCACGGTACGGCGCTAGCTGGGAAGGATTCGCCCTGGAACAGACCCTGGTCGCCCTCGGTGCTCGCGATGCCTTCTTTTACGCCACCCAGCGCGGCGCGGAGCTGGACCTGATGCTGCTGCGAAGGGGCAGGCGCTGGGGCTTCGAGTTCAAGTGCACCGACGCGCCCCGCACGACGAAGGCGATGCACATTGCCATCGAAGACCTCGGCCTGGAGCACCTGTGGGTCGTCTACCCCGGCCGTCTCCGCTACCCGATCACGGACGGAATTACCGCACTGCCGCTGGCCGAAGTGGACGAGACCACCATCCGTACCTGCCCGGCGTAACCTCGTGCCTGCATTGCGCGCCCGCGTCGAGCCCACCACACGGTGCCGCCGATGGCGTCCTCGAGGATCGGGGCCACCGACGGATCGCCTCCTCCTCCTCGGCCTCCTGATCACCGCCGCCTCCGCGGCCCCCCTGGCCGCCGCCGTCGACCTGGCCGACCTCCACGACTGGCGGATCGTCGTCGCGCCCGGCGCCATCGCCTCCGAGGAGTACGCGGCCGAGGAGCTCCGCGCGCACCTGGTCCTCGCCGGCGGCCCCGAGCTGCAGATCGTCTCCGCGGCTGAAGGCCCCGGCGGCCACTTCTTCATCGGCCCGGACGCCGCCAGCCAGAGTCCCGCCGGCTTCGATCCCGCCGACTACGGCCCCGAGGACCTGCGCATCGTCGTGCGGCCCGGGGCCATCGTCGTGGCCGGCGGCCGGCCGCGGGGGACCCTCTACGGGGTCTACACCTTCCTCGAGGATTACCTCGGCGTGCGCTTCGTCACCGCCGACCACACCCACGTGCCGCCCCTGGGCCCGGAGCGCCGTATCGAGGCCGTGGACCGGGTCTACCGGCCGCCCCTGGAGTGGCGCTGGTCCGACTTCGAGAGCAACTACGCGCGCCCGGACTTCGCCGCCCGGCTGCGGCTGAACGCGGGGCGGGTCGAGGCCCTGCCCCCGGGCAGCGACGACTGGAGCCTGGTGGGCCGCTACGGCGGCCGCTCTCCCGTGCACTTGGTGGAGCACTCCTTCAACGCCCTGCTGCCGCCCTCGGAGTACGCCGTCGACCATCCCGAGTACTACTGCCTCTTCGAGGGCGAGCGCTGGGCCCACCGCCGCTACGAGGACGGCCGCTTCCACGAGGACCTGCAGCCGTGCATGACCCACCCCGAGGTCCTGCGCCTGATCACCCGCGCGGCCCTGGGGCAGCTGGCGGCCCGCCCCCGCCAGATGGACGTCAGCGTCGGCCAGAACGACGGCAGCGTCTGGTGCCAGTGCCCGTCGTGCCGGGCGATCAACGAGCGCGAGGGCACGCCCATGGGCTCGCTGCTGACGCTGGTGAACGCGGTCGCCGACGAGGCGGCCGCCGCCCACCCGGGGCGGCTGGTCTCGACCCTGGCCTACGCCTACAGCGCGCCGCCGCCGCGCTCCCTGAGGCCGCGGGAGAACGTCCTGATCACTTGGTGCAGCATCGACGCCTGCTTCATCCACGCCCTCGACGACCCGGACTGCCCGGACAACGCCGCCCAGTACGCCCAGCTGGAGGCCTGGTCCCGGATCGCGCCGAACCTGCACGTGTGGGACTACTACATGAACCACGACCGCCGCGGGTTCCAGCTGCCCCTGCCCAACCTGCGGTGGGTCGACCGCAACGTGCGCGCCGAGGTCAGGCTCGGCGTCCGGGGCCTGTTCACCCAGGCCTTCAGCAGCTCCCACGGCAACGAGTTCGAGGGCCTGCGCAACTACCTGCTGAGCCGGCTCATGTGGGACCCCTCCCTCGACGGGCGGACGCTCATGGACGAGTGGCTGGACCTCCACTACGGCCCGGCGGCCCCGCCCATGCGGCGCTGGATCGACCGCCTCCACGACCGGTCCCAGGCCAGCGGCCTGCACCGCCACAGCCTCGGGGGCCGCTACGACGAGTACGGCCTCGACGAGTCGGACGCCATCGCCGGCCTGGAGGCGGTGGAGGAGGCGATGCGGCTGGCCGACAGCGACGCGGTGAGGCGCCGCGTCGGGAAGGCCTCCGTCTGGGCCTGGCGGGCCACCCTCGAGCCGGTGTGGTACGCCACGGAAGGGGTCGACCTCGACCCGGGGCAGGCGGAGGAGCTGCGCGCCCGGGCGAAGCGGTTCTTCGAGCTGTGCCGCGAGCACGACGTGCGGCGCACCGCCTCCGGCAGCTGGTTCGCCATCGAGAAGGCGGAGGCGCGGGTGCGCGCCGCCATCGGAGACTGGTAGTGGCGACGGTCTTCATCCCCCGGCGGCTGCGGCCCCTGAGCGGTGGCCGGGGACAGCTCCGCGTGGAGGGCGCCACGGTGCGCCAGGTGATCGAGGCCCTGGAGGCCGAGTGCCCCGGGATCAGGGCCCGGCTCTACGACGCCGAGCACGACGCCCTGACCCGCGGCATGGCGGTCACCGTCGACGGCGTCACCGGGGAGCTGGGCCTGCTGGAGAAGGTCGGCCCCGAGAGCGAGGTCCACTTCCTGCCCGCCATCGCCGGCGGCTGAACCGGTTGCCATCGTTGGCACCATCGGCGTTTTTGATGGCATGATCGACGTACGCCGGCTGCGAGCCGAGCCCGATGCCATGCGCCGCGCCATCGCCCTGCGCCGGGTCGACCCCGCGAAGGCCGACGTGGACCGCTTCCTCGAGGTCGACGGACAGCGCCGCGCCCTGCAGCAGGAGATCGACGGCCTCAACTCGCAGAAGAAGGAGCTGGCCCGCCTCGGCCGCTCCGACCCCCAGGCCGCGCGCCAGAAAGGCCAGGAGCTGCGCGAGAAGGGACGCGAGCTGGACGCGCGCCTGGCCGGGCTGACCGCCGAGTGGCAGGCGATCCTCGAGTGGTTCCCCAACTGGCCCCACCCGGAGATGCCCGAGGGCGCCGGCGAGGAGGAGAACGCCGAGGAGTGCGTGTGGCTGCCGGGCGGCGGCTACCTGCCGCGGGAACAGCTCGGGTCCGGGCACCACTCGGCGGCGGCCATGCCGGAGGGCGCCATCCACGGGGAGGGGGAGTTCGAGCCCCGTGACCACTCCGAGCTGTCGGCGGACCTCGGCGCCGACACCCTGCAGGCCTCCAAGGTCTCGGGCTCCCGCTTCACCTACCTGACGGGGGACCTGGCGCGGATGCAGTACGCCCTGCAGCAGCTCCTCGCCGACGAGATGCTGCGCCGCGGTTACGAGATGATGGTGCCGCCCCTGCTCGTGCGGGAGCGCTCCCTCCACGGCACCTCCCACTTCCCCGAGGGCCGCGACCAGGTCTACGCCATCCAGACCGACAACGTCGAGGAGGGGACCCAGCTCTTCCTGGTGGGCTCGTCGGAGCCGGCCAACTTCAGCTACTTCATGGACCGCACCCTCGACGAGGCCGACCTGCCCGTGAAGCTCTTCGCCTTCACCGCCTGCTTCCGCTCCGAGGCCGGCTCCTGGGGCAAGGACGTGAAGGGCATCAAGCGGCTCCACCAGTTCGACAAGCTGGAGATGAACGCCGTCTGCACCCCCGGCCAGTCGGAGGCGATGTACGAGGAGTTCGGCCAGATCAACGAGTGGCTCCTGCAGCAGCTGCGGCTGCCCTACCGCATGGTCGACAAGTGCGGGGGCGACGCCGGGTACCTCGCCAGCCACCGTCAGCGCGACGGCGAGGTGTGGATGCCCGGGACGGGGGAGTTCATGGAGGTCATGACCGACACCAACACCACCGACTACCAGTCCCGCCGCATGAACATCCGCTACCGCCCCCGCGAGGGCGGCAGCCTGGTCTTCTGCCACACCGTCAACGACACGGGCTGCGCCATGGGCCGCATGCTCATCGCCATCGTCGAGAACTACCAGCAGGCCGACGGCTCGGTGAAGGTGCCCGAGGTCCTGCGGGCGGTGGTCGGCAAGGCCCGCATCCAGCCCTCCTGACCTTCGGGCCGCCACCGATGGCAGAGATCCCCCGCATCGGCACCGACCGGCAGCTCCTCGTCGACACGTTCTGGATCGAGGACAGCCGCGGCGTGACCCGCAGGCTCCACGAGCCGATGCGCCGCAACACGGCGATCGCCGCGGACCGGCCCTGGGAGCGGGGCGGCGTCTCCTACATGACCGTCTTTGCCGATGACGGCCGATTTCGGGCCTGGTACCGCTGCGACGGCGACAACCCGATCCGCGACGACCAGCGCCAGCCCCTGATCGCCTGCGCCGAGAGCGGCGACGGCGTCCACTGGGAGAAGCCGTCCCTGGGCCTGGTCGAGTTCGAGGGCTCCACCGACAACAACCTTGTCTGGCAGGGGCCGGGCAACAACCTCTCCCTCTTTCGCGACGACGGCCCGGGAGTGCCCGCCGACGAGCGCTACAAAGGCATCGTCCGGACCTCCGACCTCCTGGCCCTGGTCTCCCCCGACGGCCTGCGGTGGCGACTGCGCCGGGAGGAGCCGATCCACACGGACCGGCCCTTCGACTCCCACAACATCGCCTTCCGGGACCTCTTCCGCGGCGACTACGTCATCTACGCCCGCGGCGTGGCGGGCCGGGGCGACTTCAAGGGCGGTGTCCGCTGGGTGCGGCGCTCGACCTCCTCCGACTTCGAGAGCTGGAGCGAGTGGGAGTCCATGGACGTGGGGCGCGAGCCGGACGAGCACCTCTACACCAACGCCTGCGTGCCCTACGAGCGCGCCCCGGGCACCTACCTCATGTTCCCCTCGCGCTTCGTGAAGGAGCGGAAGCCGGTGCCCGACTGGCCCCACGGCTCCGGCGTGAACGACATCCTCTTCCTGTCGAGCCGCGACGGCGTGCGCTTCGACGCCTCCCTGCGCGAGGCCTTCCTGCGGCCCGGACCCAACCCCGACAACTGGCACGAGCGCGCCGTCTACATGGAGCACGGCCTGCTGCACACCGCGCCGGGGGAGATCTCCCTCTTCGGCATGGAGAGCTGGCGCCTGCCCTCGAACCGCATCCGGCGCTACACCCTGCGCACCGACGGTTTCGTCTCCGTCAACGCCGGCTTCGCCGGGGGCGAGTTCACCACGCCCGCCTTCGTCTTCTCCGGCGGCGAGCTGGAGCTGAACTACTCCACCTCGGCCGCGGGCTCCCTGGGAGTGGAGCTTCAGCGGCCCGACGGTACCCCCGTCGAGGGGCGCACCCTCGCCGACTTCGGCGATCGCTACGGCGACGAGATCGAGGGCGCCGTGAGCTGGAACGGCCGCGGGGTGGGGGACCTGGCGGGAGAGCCGGTGCGCCTGCGCTTCACCCTGCAGGACGCGGACCTCTACGCCTTCCGCTTCCGCGATCCGGAGGGCTGAGCCACCGGGGTTGTGCGAGCCTCACCGGAAGTGGGGCGTGTTCCGCAGGTGGTACTCCAGCAGGTGGCCGCGGGCGCCGATGTAGAACACGCCGTCCTCGAAGCCCTCCACGATCTGGTAGAGGTCCGGGATCGGCGCCTTGTCGAGATCGACGAGGCGCTCGGCGGAGACATCGATCTTGAAGACCCGGGTCTTCGAGACGCCGTAGATGTCGCCGTCGCGGCCGGCGGTGAGGTGGACGATGCCGTGGGCCTCGGGCACGCCCGCGAGCGGGGTGCCCCCCTCATCGAGGCTCCAGCGCACCATCACCCGCCGTTGCTCCGGGCTGAAGGCGAAGAGGCCGCCCGTGTCGGTGGATCCGTAGACCAGGCCGGTGGCGGGGCTGCAGGCGAGGTTGCCGACGGCGATCGCCCCCCATTCGGGGATGCACTCGAAGACGCGGCGCTCCTCCCGCGGGCAGAACATGAAGAGCCGCGCCTCGGTGGTCGTCTCCACGCAGCCGCGGCCGCCGCGGATGCTGGTGCCGCCGTAGACCCAGGTCTCGTCGGAGGCGACCGACTGCACCGACTGGTCCTCGTCGCGGAAGACCTTCTTCTCCTCCGTCTCCGGGTCGAACCGCGCCAGGCCGCCGCCGGGGACGTGGTAGTTGGCGCGGCAGGCGATGTAGATGCGGCCGTCGGGGCCGACGGTGTACTCGAAGGGCCGGTTCATCTCCGGCCCGAGGCGGCCGAAGTTGCGGGGGTTGGCTTCCGGGTGCTCGCCGCCGTCCCCGGGCCGGGGGTTCCACGGCAGGGCCGGGTCGTAGGCGGCGAAGTAGCCGCCGCCGTAGCTGCCCATGTAGACCTTGCCGCCGCAGGCGATGACGTCGTAGACCTCGCCGCCTCCCCAGCCGACCTTGCCCAGATCCTCCAGGTGCCGCGAGACCGGGTCGAAGCGGAAGATGTGCATGGAGATGATCGTGGCGCCGTAGATGCGGCCGTCGGGCCCGCGGTGGAGGCCGCAGATGTCGGTGGCCACCGTGGGGCGGTAGTCGGCGCGGCGCTCCTCCCCGTCGACGGTCCAGGTGACTCCGTCCTGGCGGAAGCTGGAGGCGGCGATGGTGCGGTTCACCGCGGAGGAGGAGGGGGCCGGCTCGGGGTCCTCGCCGTCGGCCAGGACCCGCGTGGAGTCCGTGGACGGGTCGTAGGCGACGCGGCCCGAGGGGTCGCGCTGGATGCCGCAGACGACCTCGCCTTCGGCGGAGACGTGCTTGGGGCTGCACCAGACCTGCTGGCCCGGCACGTGGGGCGGCGGTGCCTGCACGCCGTGGTCGTGCCAGGCGTCGGCCTCCGGGTCGTAGCTGACGAGCCGGCCCTGGGGGTGGGTGCCGAGCCAGACGCGGCCGCCGGGGCCGAGGACGGCGTTGTAGAACCGCTGCTCGCTCATCAGGGGGAAGCCGTGGGAGCGCAGGCCGTGCTCCGGGGTCCACGACTGCAGGACGTGGCCGTACTCGTAGATCCCGTGGAGGGTGTGGACCCAGAGGGTGCCGTTCCGGGGGTCGACGTTGCACTGGAACTCGCGGCCGCAGATCCAGTGGCGCTCGACGATCTCGCCGGTGTCGGCGTCGATGCCGAAGAGGACCGAGCCCTCCTGGCCGAACTCGCCGCCCCAGAGGATGTCGATGCCGCGCCTGTGGTCCCGCGACACCCAGCCTCCCCCCATCCAGCCGCCCACCACCGGACGGCCCACGTCGTAGAACACGCCCATGCTCGTCTCCCTCGGTTAGTCTCTCGCTACGGGGCCAGCCAGCCGCCGCTGTCGCGGAAGCCCGGGAAGCGCAGGACCTGGGCCGCCGTTTGTCCCATGAGCAGCCGGCGTTCCTCCGGCGTCAGGTCGGGGAAGACCTCGCCGGGCAGCCGCACGACCTCGCCGTACCCGGGATCGACGTCGATCCACGGGAAGTCGGTGGCCCACATCATGCGGCCGGCGCCGAAGACCATGCGCAGGCTGTCTCCCCAGCCGGCCAGGTCGGGGTAGGGGTAGCCCTGCTTCGTGAAGGCGTAGTGGCCGGAGAAGTGGACGTAGACGTTCGGGTAGGGGTAGCGTCCCCGCGTGTTGCGGGGGATGCGCCCCACCTTCAGGCCCAGGGTCGAGTAGCGGGTCTCCGGCGGCATCGGCACGTCGGCCTGGGGACGGCCCTTCTCGTCCCACCAGAACCTCGGCCCGGGGCAGACCATGAGGTGGTTGAAGACGACC
Source organism: Candidatus Latescibacterota bacterium (assembly GCA_964291625.2). GTDB lineage: Bacteria > Latescibacterota > UBA2968 > UBA8231 > UBA8231 > UBA8231. The sequence continues at coordinate 422,024 of OZ220090.1, forward strand.
CGCACCTGGGGGAAGGCCTCGAAGAGGTGGGGGACGACGTGGGCGTCCACGGCCCGCGGGTAGAGCCAGATCACGTAGTCCCGCCGGGCCGCGCGCTCCCAGATGGGGTAGACGGGCAGGCGGCGCACGTCCACGGGCTCGAAGGGGTCGGCGGGGCCCCCCAGCCGGCTGAGGCGGAAGCCGATGACGCGGCCGTCGCTGGCCTCGGCGAGCCGGTCCATGTGGCCGCCCGGATCCTCGCAGTCGGGAGGGACCAGCCCGATCCCGAGGAAGCGGTCCGGGTGCTCGCGCAGGCAGTGGAGCAGGTAGGCGTGGACCTCGAGGCTGGTACCCCCGATCTGCACCAGCACGGCGCCGTCGACGCCGTGGCTCCCATGCGCTCCAGGAGCCGCTCCACCGGCGCCTCGCGCTCGGCTGGCAGGTGGTCGTTCACCTCCCGCGGGAACTCGGCCGACTGCCGCGCGAAGACGTGCAGGTGGGCGTCGATGACGGGGGAGGGCCGGGGCTTCACGGGGTGGTCTCCGCTTCGGGGCGGGGCTCCCGCCGGAAGAGCTGGCGGCGGTCGGCGGTGGTGAGGCGGTCGGCGAAGCGGGCGAAGGCGTCGGGGTTGAAGGTCGCCTCGGAACAGACCTCGTAGATGAGGATGATCGAGCGCCGGCCCTGGCGCGAGCGGTTGGCCAGGGAGGTGTGCAGGCCGTGGCTGTTGAAGACGACGGCCGTCCCGGCCTCGCCCTCGAAGACGCGGTGTCCCGGCATCTCCGACGGATCGGCCACGAGAGGATAGGGGCCGGCCTCCGGTCGGTGGCTGCCGGGTACGTAGGCGAAGGCGCCCTCCCGGCGGGAGACCGGGTCGAGGTAGATCTGCACCTTCAGGTGCAGGGGGGTGGAGCGCGGGACGTCGTAGTGCCAGCCGACGTAGCTGAGGGGCGCCGGCGGCAGGGTGCGGAACTGGGCCATGAGGAAGGTGACCTGGCCGCCGGTGAAGGCCATGAGGTGGCCGTACCAGGACGGGTGATCGACGAGGTCGAGGAAGAGCGGGTCCCGCGGCAGGGGGTCGGGGATGTCGAAGAAGGCCGCCGGCCGGGTGCCCTGCGAGACCCCCTCGAGCCAGTCCGGCCGGGCCTCGGCCGCCTCCCGGGAGAAGGCCTCCTGGACGCGGGACAGCTCCTCCCCGGACAGCGCCCCGGGCAGGGGGACGACGCCGTCGGCGCGCCAGCGGCAGGTCTGCTCGGGGGTCGGTCCGTTCACGGCATGGGCTCCTTCGAGGGGCCGCAAGTTAGTGACGGTCCCTGCCCTTACGCCACCGGAACCCCGGGGCGTCATTTTGACCCTGCTGGAGGGCCGGCTATCTTGGCCGCGCCGTTCACCCCCAAAGAGGAGGATCCGCCTTGGTCATCCGCAGCTGGCGCGACGCCAAACCCCACGTGGGCCACGAGAACAAGATCATCTGGTCCGTCTTCCGCTCGAAGGGCATCGAGGACCTGGAGGAGGGCGAGGCCTGCCTCCTCGGGATCTCCGGGGTCACCGTGCACCGCCTGCAGCCGGGGTGCGACGGGGACTACCACGACCACGAGAACAAGGAGCAGGTCTACTACTTCACCGAGGGCCGGGCGAAGATGAAGATCGACGGCGAGATCTACGAGGTCCGCGCCGGCGACGCCGTGCACCTGCCGCCGAAGTGCATGCACCAGATCGTCAACGACACCGACGACTGGGTGGAGCACCTCATCATCAGCGCCACGGTGGACGATTGAGCCAGGCGGAGGCGGTTCCGGTCCTCGTCGGCGAGCGCTGGCTGACGCCGGAGGTACAGGCCCACACGCCGGTGCACCGGCCCGCTACCGGCGAGGTGATCGGCCGGACCCCGCACTGCGGCGGCGCCGAGGTGGACCTGGCCGTGGAGGCGGCGGGTCGGGCGTTCCCCGCCTGGTCCGCCACGCCGGCGCCGGAGCGGGCCCGGGTGCTCTTCCGCTACCGGGAGCTGCTCGAGGCCCAGGCCGAGGGCCTGGCGGAGATCGTCTGCCGCGAGAACGGCAAGACCCGCGAGGAGGCGAGGGGCGACGTGCGCCGCGGCCTGGAGGTCGTCGAGCTGGCCTGCGGCATCGGCCAGATGGCCAAGGGCGAGGTCCTGCCGGAGCTGGCCGCCGGCATCGACGGCTCCGCCACCCGCGAGCCGGTGGGGGTCTGCGCCGGCATCACGCCCTTCAACTTCCCGGCCATGGTGCCCATGTGGATGTACCCGCTGGCCATCGCCTGCGGCAACTGCTTCATCCTCAAGCCGAGCGAGAAGGTGCCCCTCACGGCCAACCGCCTGGCGGAGCTGTTCCTCGAGGCCGGCCTGCCGCCGGGGGTGTTCAACGTCGTCCACGGGGGCCGCGAGGTCGTGGAGGCCCTCTGCCTGCATCCGGGCATCGCCGCCCTCTCCTTCGTCGGCTCGTCGCCCGTGGCGCGTCGGGTCTACGAGCTGGCCGGCCAGACCGGCAAGCGCTGCCAGGCGGCGGGCGGCGCCAAGAACGTCCTCCTGGTCATGCCCGACGCCGTCGAGGCCGGCCTCCTCGGCGAGGCGGCGGCCGCCGACCCGGCCCTGAACGGGGTCCTGCACTCGGCCTTCGGCTGCGCCGGCCAGCGCTGCATGGCCGGCTCGCTGCTGATGGGCCTCGGCGATGCCTGCGACGGCCTGCGCGACCAGATGGCCTCGGCCATGGACACTCTGACCGTGGGGGACACCCTCACCGAGGATGTCGACATGGGGCCCGTCATCGACGGCGCCGCCCGGCAGCGCCTCGCCGGCCGCATCGCCGGCGCCGCAGACGCGGACCTGGCGGTGGTCCGCGACGGCCGCGAGGGGGTCCCGGAGGGCGGCTTCTTCCTGGGGCCGACCCTGCTCGACGGGGTGGAGCCCGGCCACGGCCTGTTCACGGAGGAGCTCTTCGGCCCCGTCCTGGGGCTGATGCGGCCCCGGAGCCTGGAGGAGGCGATCGACTGGATCAACCGCATCCCCTACGGCAACGCCGCCACCATCTTCACCCGTGACGGGGGGGCCGCCCGCGCCTTCACCCGAGGCGTGGAGTGCGGCATGATCGGCGTCAACGTGGGGGTGCCGGCGCCGATGGCCCTGTTCTCGTTCTCGGGGTGGGACCAGTCCTTCTTCGGCGACCTGCACGTGCAGGGAACGGAGGGGGTCCTGTTCTACACGCGGCAGAAGACCGTCCTGTCGCGCTGGCCCTGAGCGGGGGGTTCCGCGGCACGGCTCCGGCCCGAGGCGAGTCGGCGGTCCCGGCATCCCGGAGCCAGCTGATCCCTGCCTTCGCCGGACAGCGGCGAGCGCGGGTCAGGCTCCCGGCCTGCGAAGGCCCACACGAAACTGCCTGGCGGACTCGACCTCGGACGCTGAAGTCCCAGGGCAGGGGACCGGCAGTTCAGGCCCCTCCCGCCGCCGCCATGCGCGGCTCCGCCAGGGAACGCCAGTTGTCGTAGTAGCGGCGGGTCCGTTCCGGCAGGGCGGGGCGCACGTTGTCGGCCAGCAGCCAGCGCTGGTCGCCCTTCTCGCCCTCGTCATACGCCGACCGGTGGTCGATGAGGGCGCCCATCAGGGTGGAGCGGTCCTTCATGTCCTCGGGTTTGAGGCCCCGGTGGATGGTGTTGCCGTTCCAGAAGATGGTCTGGCCCTTCTCGAGGTCGATCCGCTGCCCTCCGGGCAACTCGCCCTGGCCGCCCTCCATCAGGCACTCCTTCTCCTCGTCGGTGCGGAAGCGCCGGTGGCTGCCCGGTACGATCCACAGGCAGGGATCGTCCACCAGGGCCATGTGCCACTTCACCATGTGCTTCCGGTGCCGGGCGAGGAGGGCCATCTCCTCCTCGTAGCCGGCGTTCCTGTCCTGGCCGCCCACGTCCCGGTGCCAGTTGCCCTTGTAGTCCCCGGCAATGGCGCACAGGTGCACCCATCCCAGCCGCAGCTCGTCCCCGAGGAGGGGGCGCACGCAACGCGCCACCTCCTCCGAGCCCAGGTACTCGGCGAAGACCGGCTCGCCGAACTCCGGGGCCATGAGCCCGCTCACGAAGGCCGGCTCCGCTCCCGGGCCGCCGGTGCGGATCCCGCCGTCGTCGTCCACCACCTCTCCCGAGCGGATGCGGTCCGCCACCCGGAGCGCCGCCGCCGCCAGCTCCTCCAGCATCCGCGGCTCCACGGCGTCGCCGGCGATGAAGTAGCCCTGCTCCCGGTACTGGTCGGCCCGTTCCCGGCCGGTCATGTCACCGCTCTCCCGCAGTTGAGTGGTCTCTCCTCGGCGCCCACGGATCAGTCCCGCTTGTAGGCCGCCATCTGCTCCATGTACTCCTCCCGCCCCTGGGCCCCTTTCTTGCTGTACATGCGGCCCGGGTGGGGCAGGATCTTCATGCTTCGGTCCTCGAGGGGCAGAGCGACCGGCGCGTGCCCCCGCCGGTGCGACTCGCGCAGGGCGATGCCGATCTCCAGGCCCTTGCGCATGTTGTCGCCGCTGGTCCTCGGCTCGCGGCCGGTCTCGAGGGCCTCGACGATGGCGCGCACGCTCGATGTCAGGCGGAAGCCGACCTCGCGCCAGCCTTCGTCGTCGTACCCGAGGTCCCAGGTGCCGGCTCTCTCGAACAGACCCTCCCGCTCGTGCAGCACCCTGTCGTCTCCGTCGTCGACGGCATCGTGATAGGAGAACTGCAGCCAGTCGCTGAGGAAGACGCCGTTCTCGGTGAGCACCTCGATCCCCCGCCGGCCCACGGGGTCCATGTGGACGTGGGCGAGGATGCCGTTGGCGAAGCGGATGACGCCGCCCATGCCCTGGTCCCCCTCGTCCCAGGGGTCGCCGCGGACCCAGCCCGTGACCCACTCGACGCCGGCGTCGCCGGCCATGAGGCGCGTCACGCCGAGGCTCTGGCAGCCGCCGCCGAGGATCTCGTTGTGGGAGTGATAGACGTTGATGGCGCGGACCTCGCCGACCTCGCCCGAGTCGACCATCTCCCGGAACCGCCAGAACTGGGGCAGGTTGCGCCAGGCGTCGCCGCAGGCGAAGGGGATCCCCCGGGCCCGGCAGGTCTCGACCATGCGGTCGGCGTCGGCCAGGCTGGAGGCGATCGGCTTCTCCGAGAAGATCGCTCCCACGCCGGCCTCGGCGCAGTCGATCACGGCCTGGGGGTTGACGCTGACGGGCAGCACCGGCGCGGCGATGTCGAGACGCTCCTTCGCCAGCATCTCGTGATAGTCGCTGTAGACGTTGACCCCGAAGCGGCGTTGGAAGAGCTCCAGGTTCTCGGGGTCGGTGTCGGCGGCGGCCACCAGCTCGGTCTTCGGGTTGACCACGTAGGCCCGGGCGTGGTTGGAGCCCATGCGGCCGACCCCGATGATGCCGACGCGGTAGGGGGGTGTTCTCGATGCGCTCATCTCTGGTCCCTTCGGTTTGTGGGTGGCCCTATGTTATGGTGCCGGCAGCGGGGAGGTCCATGCGGGAGGCCCCATGGGAACCGTGATCGACGTTGGATGCGACAAGCAGCTGTTCATCGATCACCGTTTCATCGCCGAGGGCCGGGACGTGGAGCTGCGCGTGAACCCGCCGGTCAAGAGGCCGGGGCCGATCCTGGAGAGCGACCGCCCCTGGGACGCCTTCAACCTGATCTACTTCAGCCTCGCCGAGGACGGGGGCCGCTTCCGGATGTGGTATCAGGCCTACGACAACGACCAGTGGAACGGCGGCGGGCCCCGCCTGTGCTACGCCGAGTCGGTCGACGGCCTCTCCTGGGAGAAGCCCCACCTCGGCCTGGTGGAGTACAAGGGGTCCCGGGAGAACAACATCCTCCTGGAGTACAGCAAGCTGGCCTTCGTCTTCGTCGATCCCCACGGGGCTCCCGGACAGCGCTTCAAGATGTTGACCACCGGCATGGACGGCATCCAGCCGCTCACCGGCGCCCGGGTCGGGACCTCCGCCGACGGCCTGCGGTGGTCCGTGGCGGGGGAGAACTCCTCGAACATCCGCGGGGACACGCAGAAGGTCGCCTTCTGGGACGGCCGCATCGGCCGTTACGTCGTCTACATGAAGCTGCAGATCCAGGACGGGGAGCCGGCGTACCCGATGGTGCGGCCGATCCCCAGCAACCCCCCCGTGGTCGCCCCCCGGACCGTGCGCCCGGGGCGGGCCATCGGCCGGCTGGAGATGGACGAGATCATGGACCCCTGGCCGGACGAGGAGGTCCAGGCGGTGCTCGTGGCCGACGAGCTCGATCCGCCGGGCAGCGACATCTACCACCACCTGGTCTACCGCTATCCCTACGCCGCCGACGCCTACTTCATGTTCCCCTTCACCTACCAGCACTTCCGCGACGACGAGACCGACGTCGGCAACGACGGCGTCAACGACACCCAGTTCTGCGCCAGCCGCGACGGCGTCCACTGGATGCGCTACGACCGCCGGCCCTACATCTCCCGCGGCCTGCCGGGGGAACCGGACTGCGGCCTCGCCCACGCCACCCCCTACGTGATCCGCCGCGGGGACCTCCTCTACCACTACTACACCGGCTGGCCCTGGACCCACGGCGGCTTCCGGCGGCTCTCCGGGGCCGAGCGCCGGGACCGCGTCAACTGGGGCCGGGGGTTCTACGGCGTCACCGTGCAGCGCCTCGACGGCTTCGTCTCGGTGGACGCTCCCTATGGGGGCGGGTCGATCCTCACGCCTCTCCTGCGCTTCGACGGCGCGGCGCTCCAGCTCAACGTCGACGTCGCCGCCATGGGCGAGCTGCGGGTCGAGCTCCAGGACGAGAGCGGGACCCCCATCGAGGGATACGGCCTCGACGACTGCGACCGGGTGCTCTTCAACGACGTGGCCTGGACCGTCACCTGGCGGGGGAGCGGCGACCTGACATCCCTGCGTGGGCGCCCGGTGCGGCTGCGCATCGTCATGCGCTCGGCCCGGCTCTTCGCCTTCCAGTTCCGGGACCCAGCGGACGGCCCGGGCTGAGGACGCCGGTCCCGGTTGCCCCCGGGGCAGCCAGCGGCTTTTCTATCGCCCCGTGAGCGAGAGCATCGAAGAAGCCGTCGCCGCCGAGATCGAGGCGCGCTCGGAGGCCTGGGAGAACCTGCTCGTCCTGGCCGACGACATCGGCGTGCGCGTCGCCGGCAGCGAGGGCGAGGTCCGGGCCCGCGACTTCCTGCTGCGGACCTTTCAGGGCTACGGACTCGACGACGTCCACCTTGAGCCCTTCCAGCACCGGGCCTGGCGGCCGGAGCGCGAGGAGCTGGCCGTCGTCGCCCCGGAGGCGGGCCGCCCGATCCCCTGCCGGTGCGGGGGCCTCTCGCCGTCGACGCCGGAAGCCGGGGTCGAAGGGGAGGTCGTCTTCCTCGAGCGCTGCGACGCCGAGGAGCTGGAGCAGCGCGCCGCCGAGGTGCGGGGGCGCATCGTCGTGGCGCCGTACTACCCCTTCGCCCGCCAGCTCAAGACCCCCCTGGCGGCCCGCTTCGGGGCCGCCGCCCTCCTGGAGCACCGCAACTACGCGGGCGCCCTGCAGCCGGCGCGCACCTGCTGCTTCCAGCGGGTCGGCGACCTGCCGGTGGCCTCCATCAGCCTCGAGGACGCGGAGTATCTCAAGCGGCTGCAGCAGCGGCGGGGGCCGGTGCGGCTCCGCCTCACCCTGGACAGCCGCATCGAGACCCGCGAGTCGTGGAATGTCGTCGGCCAGCTCACCGGGACCGCCGTTCCACACGAGATCCTGGTCGCCGGGGGCCACTACGACACCTGGCACGTCGGCCCCGGCGCCATCGACAACGCCGCCGGGGTGGTCGCCGTGGTCGAGGCGGCGCGCGCCCTCGCCCGCCACCGGCAACACCTGCGGCGCACGGTGCGGTTCGTCGCCTTCGGCGTCGAGGAGTCCGGACTGGTGGGAGCCTGGGCCTACACGCGCCGCCACGCCGCCGAGCTTGACGACACCTGGCTGATGATCAACAACGACGTCGGCGGGCGGCCCTCGGGCCTGGGCATCTCCGGCGCCGAGGAACTCGTGCCGGTCCTCGAGACGGTAGCCTCCCGCGTCCGGGTGGAAGGGCTGGAGAGGCCCTTCGGCGTCTCCTGCGGGGTCCCGAGCTGGGGCTCCGACCACTTCCCGTTCTTCGCCCACGGCGTGCCCACCGTGGGCGTGGGGACCGAGTCGGTCACGCCGGAGGACCGCTTCTACGGCCACAGCCCGGCCGACACGGCGGACAAGGTCTACCCCCGGGGGCTGAGCGAGAGCGCCGCCGTCAACGCCCGGGTCCTGCTGCACGTGGCCAACCTGGAGGAGCGGCCGGCGCCGCGGCGCACGCTTGCGGAGCTGGAGGCGTCCTTCGCCGGCCATCCGCTGGAGGAGGCGATGGAGCTCCTCGACGTGTGGCCGCCGGAGCGCGCTCTCGAGAGGTACTTCGACCCGGCATGAGACCGGCTCTCACCTCTCCGCGGGGCGCCCGGTACGACCTGCAGGGCGCGGCCGGCCACTACCTGAAGGCCGTCACCGACCAGTGGCTGCTTCCGGCGCCGGCGGCGAATCCCGCCATGCTCGAGATCTTCCGGGACCGGGACCGCACGCCGCCGCGGGACCTCGTGCCTTGGGCAGGGGAGTTCGCCGGCAAGTACCTGACCCACGCCGTGCAGATCCTGCGCCTCACCGGCGACCGGGGGCTGCGCCGGCACCTGCGCGCCTTCGTCGCCGACCTGGTGGCCCTGCAGGCGGAGGACGGCTACCTGGGCCCCTGGCCCCGGGACCACCGGCTCACGGGCACGGCGCCCAACGCCATGGGCGGCCGGGGGACCTGGGACGCCTGGGGCCACTACCACGTGATGCTCGGCCTGCTGCTGTGGCACGAGGAGACGGGGGACCGCGCCGCACTGGGCTGCGCCGCCCGCATGGGAGACCTGCTGTGCGGCCGCTTCCTCGGGGTGAAGCGCAGGGGCCGCCGCCTCGTCGACACGGGCAGCACCGAGATGAACCTGGCCCCCGTGCACTCCCTGACCCTGCTCCACCGGAGGACGCGGGAGCCCCGCTACCTCGACCTGGCGCGCCAGATCGTCGACGAGTTCGCCGCCGCCGGCCGCGACGGCGCCCCCCTGGCGGGGGACTACGTCAACACGGCTTTGGCGGGCCAGCCCTTCTTCGAGACCCCCAAGCCCCGGTGGGAATCCCTGCACCCGGTCATGGGCATGCTCGACGTCGGCCTGATCACGGGCGACGAGGAGTTGCTCCGGGCCTTCGAGCACATCTGGTGGAGCATCGCCGAGCTCGACCGCCACAACAACGGCGGCTTCAGCTCCGGCGAGAAGGCCCAGGGAAACCCCTACCACCCGGGCGCCATCGAGACCTGCTGCACCATTGCCTGGATGGCGGCCAGCGTCGAGATGCTGCGGCTCACGGGAGACCCGCTGGTGGCCGACGAGCTTGAGCTGTCCACCCTCAACTCCGGCCTCGGCCTGCACTCCCACTCGGGCCGCTGGGTGACCTACGACACCCCCATGGACGGGGTCCGCAAGGCGAGCGCCCACGACATCGTCTTCCAGGCGCGCGAGGGCAGCCCCGAGCTCAACTGCTGCTCGGTGAACGGCCCCCGGGCCCTTGGCATGATCTCCGACTGGGCGGTCATGACGGACGAGGACGAATCCCTCGCCCTCAACTGGTACGGCCCGGGGCGGATCCAGGCCGAGGTCGCGGGCACCCCCGTGACCCTGAAGAGCGCCACCGACTACCCGGTGGAGCCGGCGGTGCAGCTGTCGGTCGCGCCCCGGCGGGCCTCCGAGTTCACCCTGCGGCTGCGCATCCCGCGCTGGTCGGAGCGCACCCGGGCCCGCGTCAACGGCGAGCCCGTGAGGGGGGTGCGCGCCGGGAGCTGGCTGGATCTCCGGCGCCGCTGGAAGCGCGGCGACCGCGTCGACCTGCGCTTCGACTTCCGGCCTCACCGCTGGGTGGGGGAGCGGGAGTGCCGCGGCCTCACGTCCCTCTACCGCGGCCCCCTGCTCCTGGCCTGGGACCGCCGCTTCAGCGACTGCGACGAGGGCGACCTGCCGGCCCTCGACGCCAGGGAGCTGCGCCTGCAGCGCGTGGAGTGGACGGGACCCGTCCCGGCGCCGGAGCTGCTGGTGCGCTGCCGCGGGGCCGGGGGGCGCGACCTGACCCTCTGCGACTTCGCCAGCGCCGGCGAGGGGGGATCGCCCTACCGGAGCTGGCTGAAGGTGCGCCACGCCGGCCGCCCCCGGAGGTTCACCCGCGACAACCCGCTGCGCTCCTTCCGCTGAGCCGCCGGCTCGCGCCCCCCCGGTCGTCACCGAGGTGTTCCTGCCCGAGACTACCCTTGCCGAGATGGCCTGCCACCGGCAGCAACGAGCGGCACGGCCCGCAGCTGCCGACCCAGGTGACGCGGCGACCTCCACTCAGGTATCGGTGCAGGCGGCGCGGCAGCTCTTGTCCGCGAGTCCTGGTGGCGCCCTGCTTGGCCGTGGGGCACTCCCCGGCATCCGACCCCGTCCGCATGGCCCCCGGCCACGCCGACGAGTCCGAGAATGTGCCTGCCGGCCGAACCGGCCGTTTCACGGCGCATCCACACCATCCGGCTGCGCCGGGCGGCGCGAGTTGCTCGTACCCTTCCGGAGCTAGGGAACGGGTGCAGTTGCGCGAGCCCCGGCGTATACATACAGCATCCAGTAAATGGCGACGCCCGAGAGCCCGACGAACATCCAGATCGGCCACAGCCAGCGCGTGACCCGGCGGTGGCGGGCGTAGCGTCCCTTCCAGGCATGGAGAAGCGCGGCGAAGACGAGGGGAACCATGCCCGCGGCGAGGATGACGTGGGGGACGAGGATGGCGAAGTAGAGGGGCCGGGTCCAGTCGCGGAGGGGGTAGGGGACGGAGCCGACGCGCAGGTGATAGACGGAGTACGAGGCCAGGAACAGGGCCGACATGGCCACGGCCCCGAGCATGCACAGGCGATGCGGACCCTGGCGTCCGGAGCGGATGAAGAGGAAGCCCGCCGTGAGCAAGAGGGTGGCGGCGCCGTTGAGGGCGGCGTTCAGAGTTGGGAGATCGGTGACTGACACGTCTGCCGCGGAGGACAGCTCCGCCCCCGGTGGGAGGCCTCCGTTCCGGGGAGGCCTCCCACGCTATGGAGCCACCCGCCGGAGTCGAACCGGCGACCTACTCATTACGAGTGAGTTGCTCTACCAACTGAGCTAGGGTGGCCAAGATGTTGCGGCGCAACCGGATGGGAGAAATCGAAAGCTCTCCTGCGGAACTGCGCCGGCACCGGTGAAATCTACGGGGCGACGCGGAATCCGGTCAACGGCCCCCGGCTCAGAGGAAGCTGAACAGGCGCGCCACCCGGTCGACGAACCGTGATCGGCTGCGGCCTCCGCCCGATGGTCTCAGGTCGACGCCGGTATCGCAGGCGAAACGGAGCAGACCGATGCTGGTGGCGTACTCGGGGGTCTGCACGGACTCGGGAGCGATGATCTCGGTGGGAACGCCGATGCGCACCGGCATGCCCAGGGCCTCCTCGCCGAACCGGTCGATGTTCCGCAGCAGGGCGCCGCCGCCGGTGAAGACCATGCCGGTGGTCAGCAGGTGACCGCAGCCGCTGCTCTCGATTTCCTGGGCGACGAACTCCAGCATCTCCTGCTGCCGCGCCTCGATGATGCCGTCGAGATCCTCCCGCTTGATCGTGTGAGATCGCCCCGCGGTGGTCTGGAAGGTAAGGGGCTCGCCCGCCTCCTCGGCATCGGTGCACACGCCGCCGAAGTTGCACTTCAACTCTTCCGCCTCCCGTGGCGAGGTGTTGAGCACCATCGACAGGTCTCGGGTGATGTCCTGGCCGCCCAGAGGCACCTCGGTGAGGTGGCGCAGGGAGCCGCCGGCGTACAGGGCCATGTCGCAGGTGCCGGCGCCGAGGTCCAGGAGGCCGACCCCCATGTCGCGTTCGTCCGTGCTCAGCAGCGAAGCGGCGGTGGCCACCGATTCCACCAGGAACCCGGCGATGGCCACGCCCGCTTCCTCCGCGGCGCGCTGCAGCGTGGTGCAGGCCTGGTCGGAGGCCGTTGCGCTCAGAGTCTCGACCTCGAGCTTGTGTCCGTGGAGCCAGAGGGGGTTCTGCACCGGCTCGCCGTCGACGGCGTAGCTCTGCACGAAGCGGTGCAGGATCGCGGCCTCCGACGGCGGCGCCGTGGCCTCGGCGGCGGCCAGGGCGCGCTCCACATCCTCGTCGTCGATCGGGTCGGAGGGGCCGGAGATGGCCACGGCGCTGCGGCTCGCATGGGCCTGCACGTCACGGCCGGCGATGCCGGCGTAGGCTCCGGTGATGCGCAGTCCGGCGGCGCGCTCCGCTTCGGCCACGGCTGTCCGCATCGACTCCACCAGGAGAGGCATGTCGATGACGGCGCTGCGGCGGATGCCACGGCAGGGGCTGGTGCCGATCCCCAGAACCTTGCAGTCCCCGCTGGACTCGGCCTGGCCCACGAGGCAGCGGACGCGGGAAGCTCCGATATCGAGTATGACGACGGGTGATGACATGGATCGTATGCCTGTCCCCTTTGGTGGTTGGCTGGTTCTGCCGCCATCGCGACAGGGTCGGGCGAAGGCCCGCCCTTTGGACGGCAGGTGGAGATCGAGGACGGGCCCGGAGGCCGGGGAATGCGGGGAGGGGACTTCTGATGCCGCTTGGAGAGCCCCCGGGGGAGGAGGCTCCAGACCGTTCCGGGGCACTTCGAGACGGAACGGCAGAGTATTAGTCAAGGTAGCTTGGGACCACCCCCGCAGTCAAGCGAATTCGCTTGACCGGGTATTGGGTCAGGCGTAAGATAGTTCGCCCGCCATCGCGGGGTCCCGCGGCCTACCAAATCCCAGAGGAGAACTCCATGGCACGGGGGGTCAACAAGGTCATCCTGATCGGCAACCTCGGGGGCGATCCCGAGGTCCGTTACACGCCGAACGGCGCTGCTGTCGCCAACGTCAGCCTGGCCACCAACGAGAGCTGGACCGACCGCAGCGGCGAGCGCCAGGAGCGCACCGAGTGGCACCGTCTCGTTCTCTGGAGCAAACTGGCCGAGATCGCGGCCAGTACCTGCACAAGGGCAGCAAGATCTTCGTGGAGGGGCGGCTGCAGACCCGTTCCTGGGACGACCAGAGCGGCCAGAAGCGCTACACCACCGAGGTGGTGGTCAACGACATGCAGATGCTCGACGGCCGCGGCGAGGGCGGCGGCCCCGGAGGTCCTCCTCCGGGTGGTCCCTCCGACGGCGGCGCGACCGGCGGTGACTTTCAGCCGACGGGTGAGTCCGGTGGCCCCCAAGGTGGGGCCGGGGGACCGCAGAGTCCGGCCGAAGACGACGACCTGCCCTTCTGACATCGCAGGCGGCCGACCCCGCCGTGGCGGGCAGTTATCTTCACCTGCACCTGGCGACCGGCGCCTTTCGTTCCGCTTTCGGGGACGATCCTCCTCGCCGTCCAGCACAGCACGCCGCCTTTCTGGCCGGCTCTGTCGCCCCCGACCTGGGCTTTTTCCCGGGAGGGCCGTCGGCCTTTTCCCAGCGCGTCCATCACCAGAGCACCGCCGATCTCGTTCGCTCGCTGCTGGCCGTCGCCGACGATGAGATCGAGGCCGCCTTTGCCGCCGGATGGGCGTTGCACGTGTGCACCGACGTGACCACCCATCCCGTCGTCAATCGCCGCGCCGACGACCTGCGCCAGGAACGGAGCGGGCAGCCTCCGAGCCGCCTCGACCTCTGGCACAAGCGCGTCGAATGGGGAATGGACTGTCATGTACTGGGTGTCCTGGAGCCCCAGCCCCTGTGGCGCGCCGAGCTGCACTATCCGGTCCGAGCCGGGCGCCCGAGCCTGTTGGCGACGGCCGCAACCCAGGTCTTCGAAGAGGGGATCGACGACGGCGCCCTTCGCGCGGGCTGGTCCTCCACGGTCCGCTGGCTGCGCCGCCTGGCGCCGATCTTCGTCTGGACGGGGGCGTGCCGCTCTCCCGGCCGCGGCCGGACCGCGGCCTCCGTCGGCCCGGTGGTGCAACCGCTGGCCAGGAGCGTGGGCCGCCTGCTCCAGAACCACGAGAGGCGGGAGGACGAGGCCGCGGTGTTGTCGCCCGAACCGCCGCCGGCCGTATTCGTCGACTCCATGATGGGGGCCGCGAGAACGGCGGTGACCACCTTCCTGCTCCACCTGCGTGACCGTTTCGAGGATCTGCCCAATCTCGATCTGGACACCGGTGAGCCGGTTGCAGGAGGACCGGGGTGATCGACACCGAGACGTGGATCGCCGCCGCTCTCGTCGCCGCCTCCTTCGGCCTCTTCGCACTCCGCATCGGCGTCGCCGCCTCCGACGCGCCGAGATCCTGGCCGGTGCGGTCGCTGACCGATCCCCAGGCCGTGGCCATCCTCTGCGGATCCATGCTCGGGTGGGCGGCACCGGAGTGGCTGGCCCGGCCCTTCGGCCTGGTCCTGCTGCCGGGACTGGCTTTCTTCGCCGGCTGGATGGGAGTGGCCGCCGGCTGCGGTCTCGACCTGCGCGCCCTGAAGGGCGGCCAGGCCACCGGCTTTCTCTTCGAGGCCGCTGCCGCGTCCGCCACCGTCCTGGCCCTGTTCTCCCTCTCCCTTCTCGGGGAGATGGTCGCCGGGGTCCGCAACCTCGGTGCTCCCGCCCTCTTCGTGCTGGCCGCCGTCTGCGTCGCAGGACCCGCCATGCCGGCTCCGGGCGTCGGCGGGTCCCGGGTCCGGAGGGGCAAGGGGATGGGCGGCGGATTCCGGGTTCCGTCCACCCTGGCCGTGGTGGCGGTGCTGTTGGCGGCCGTCGGCATGGGCCTCGAATCCCCCGAACCGGTCCACCTGTCCGCGCCCGGCCTCCTCGACTCCCAACCGCTGCTGCAGCTCGATGGTCCGCTGGAGCGGCTCCTGTGGGGACTCGCGGCCGGCTGTCTGGCGGGCTTCCTCGCCGATATGGCCACTCGCGTCGATTTCGCGCCCGGGGGCCTCTATCCGCCGCTGGCCGCGGTCGTGCTGTTGGCCGTGGGCCTCTCCGGCGGCATCGGCCTGGAGGGCCTGCTCGTCGGAGCGGTCGCTGGATTCTGGCTGATCAATGCCACACTGCGGCGGCTCGACATCCTGCGCGTCCTCGACCGCGGAGCCAGGTTCCCCAGGGTGACGGTGCCCTTTCTGGCAGCCTGGTACGTGGGCGCCGGCCTGCGCCAGGGATTCATGGACACCACCGTCTTCGCGGTCGTCGCAGTGGGCGTGGTCGCAGTGCGCCCCGTGATTCGCCTGGTCACCGCGCGCGTCGTGCAGAGGGTCATCGATCGGAGGCGCCGCCGCCGGCCGCGGCCCTCGGCGGCGCAGGGGATCTCCATCGACGAGCTCGGACTGGTCATCGGGGTACTGCTGCTGAAGCCCCTGCACCCGGCCGCCGGGGTTGGCGGGCTGGCCGGAGTCCTCACGGCAGCGTTGGTCCTCGGCGGAATCCGGAACCGGTGGGGTCGGGGCGCCCGGGGCGAGGCGGAGGCTCCGGGGGAGCGGCCGCCGGGGGGTCAGCCGAATCCGGTCAGGGCTTCCGGTCCGGGATAGAGGGCTTGGGAGGCCAACGCCTCCTCGATGCGCAGCAACTCGTTGTACTTGGCGACGCGGTCCGTCCGCGAGACCGAGCCCGTCTTGATCTGCCCGGCGTTGGTGGCCACGGCAATGTCGGCGATCGTCGTGTCCTCGGTCTCCCCGGAGCGATGGGAGATGACGGCGGTGTAGCCGGCCCGATGGGCCATGTCGATGGCGGAGAGGGTTTCGGTAAGGGTGCCGATCTGGTTGACCTTCACCAGGATGGAGTTGCCCACGCCGTCGGCGATGCCGCGGCCCAGACGCTCGGTGCTGGTGACGAACAGGTCGTCTCCCACCAGCTGCACGCGCTCCCCGAACCGACGTGTCAGCTGCCGCCACCCCTGCCAGTCGTCTTCCGCCATGCCGTCCTCGATGGAGCGCACGGGAAACCGCTCGGTCAGCCCCGAGTAGTAGTCCAGCATCTCCTCTGCCGTACGGCTGCGTCCGTCCGACCAGCGAAAGGTGTAGCGGCCGTCCTGGAAGAGCTCGCTCGAGGCCACATCGAGGGCCATGACCAGGTCTTCTCCAAGCCGGTAGCCGGCGCGCTCGACGGCTTCGGCGATGACCCGCAGGGCATCGTCGTTGGAGGTCAGATCCGGGGCGAATCCGCCCTCGTCTCCTACGGCCGTGTTCAGGCCCCGGTCTCTCAGGGCCGCCCGGAGGTGGTGGAACACCTCGGCGCCCATGCGGAGCCCCTCGGAGAAGGAGGAGGCGCCGACGGGCATGACCATGAACTCCTGGAGGTCGACGTTGTTGTCGGAGTGGGCGCCGCCGTTGAGGATGTTCATCATCGGCACCGGCAGGGTCCGCGCCCCCGGTCCACCCAGGTACCGGTAGAGAGGCAGGCCTGCGCCAATGGCCGCCGCCCTGGCGCATGCGAGGGAGACACCGAGGATGGCATTGGCCCCGAGGCGGCCCTTGTTGGACGTGCCGTCGAGGTCGATCATCTTTGCGTCGACGAGCGACTGGTCCATGGCGTCGAGGCCCTGCAGGGCGGGGGCGATCTCGTCGCGGACGTTGGCCACGGCCCGGCTTGTTCCTCTTCCGAGAAAACGCCCCTCATCGCCGTCGCGCAGTTCCACCGCCTCGTGCTCCCCCGTCGAGGCGCCGGAGGGAACGGCCGCCCGGCCGCACTGGCCATCCGCCAGCAGGACATCGACCTCGACGGTGGGATTGCCGCGTGAGTCGAGAATCTCGCGGGCTCGGATCTCGTGGATGGGTGCTGGCATGGCAGCCGATCGCTGGCGGGTGTGAGAGGCATCCGGACTTCGGTCCGGAGCGGGCAGAAAGGAAATCCTACCGGCACGTGAACAGACGGTCAACAGCGGCAGCGGCGGCGGTCCTCGCCCTGAGCGCCCCGGCCGCCGGCGAGGGGTCCGGCGGGCTTCAGGTTCCCGTCGGACACTGGGGGTATGAGCTGATCGCGCGCCTGGAGACGACCGGCGCCCTCTCCGGCACCGGCGATGGAATCAAGCCCTTGAGCCGGGCTGCCATGGCTCGCCTCGCGGCTCTCGCGGACAGCGCCGCGGCGGTGGGCGGGGTAACGGCCATCGACCGGCAGCGGATCCGCGGGCTTCTCGCAGAGTTGGGGCACGGGCGGGCCCGCAAGGAGGCCGCCGGTCTGGAGGCCGGATGGCCCGCGCAGGGCGCCCCTCCACTGCGCTACGGCACCGACCGCGGAGAGCTCTTCGGCGACCTCTTGCTCCGGCAACAGACCGACCTTCTGGCCGGGCGTGGCCGCCAAGGGACCGAAGGGATCTACCGCAACCGCATCGGCGGCCTGGTGGAGGGCAGCCTGGTCGATCGCATCGGCTTCCGCATCGCCCTCGAGCAGACGCGGGAGCAGGGGAGCCGGCGCTACCTGCTGCGTGACGATCTCTTCGAGCCTCGCCGCGAGGCGGTCCAGTTGAGGGACGGCTTCGCCGACTACCACGAGGGCGCCGCGTACGTCGCCTTTTCCGTGGGCGGCTTCGTGGAGGTGCAGATCGGCAAGGACCAGGCAGTCTGGGGCCCCGCGTCCCTGGACAACCTGGGCCTGGGCGGCAACGCCCCGGGGTTCCACATGATCCGGCTGCGCTCGACCTACGGAGCCCTGCATCTGGTCAGCCTGCACGGCGCGCTGCGGCCCTGCCCGGACCGCCCGGACTCGCCCCTGTGCGCCGGCACCCGCGACGAGGGCGAGTCCTATGTCGTCAACGGCATGAGCCGACGCCTCGACCGCGAGCGCTGGATCGCGGCCCACCGCCTCGAGGCGGCGGTGACGCCCTCCCTGGACATTGGCTTCCAGGAGGTCGTGGTCTACGGAGACCGGGGCATTCAGGCGGCCTACCTCAACCCCATCACCCCCTTCTGGGCAGCCCAGAGCTACCTCGGCGACAAGGACAACGTCATGATGGCCCTCGACGCCGACTGGCGCGTGCGTCCCGGGGTGCGCATCTGGGGCGCCTACCTGATCGACGACCTGAGGAAGCTCAAGATCCTGAGCGACGATTTCACCAACAAGTTCTCGCTCCAGACCGGCCTGGTCTGGGCGGACCCCCTGGGCCTGTCCGACCTGGACCTGGAGGCGGAGTACGTGCGCATCGAGCCCTGGATCTACACCCACAAGTTCCCGGTCAACACCTTCCGCCACTTCGACGCCCCCCTCGGTCACTCCCTGGGTCCCAACAGCGACCGTTGGCGCATTCGCCTGGATCGACGCTGGTCGGCCGGCTGGTCCACGGCAGCCTGGGCGGGGCGCGGGCGGCACGGGGACAACGTGCTAATGGCCGACGGGGAAGTGCGCAACGTCGGCGGCGACATGCACTACGGCTGGCGCCCCGGGGACGAGCGCGAGACGAAGAGCTTCCTCGACGGACGTCTCGGGCGCCGGACAACCCTCGGCGCGTCGACCCGCTGGCGTGCGGGCCCCCGCCTCCATCTCCTGGGCGGCGCCGAGCTGGAGTGGGGGGAGGACGTGCCACTGCCGCCCCGCGACGGGACCGCAACGGCCCTTGTGAATCGCCGGTACGGGGACGGGCGCCAGCAGCGCCTCTTCCTCGACCTGCGCTACGGCCACCTGTAGCGGACGATGGCCGGAGGCCTTCCGGTGCAGCTGACCTCCCTGGTCCTGCTGGCCGGCACCGTTCTCTACCTCGGCGTCGTGGTCTGGCTGCTGACCGGCATCGGCCGCAGCCGGCGCGCCCCGGGAACGGCCCTCCCGCCGCCTCCGGTGTCGGTGGTCGTCGCCGCCCGCGACGAGGGCGACAGGATCGGGGCCTGCGTCCGCTCCCTGGCCGGGCAGAGCTACGGCGGAGCCCTGCAGATCGTCGTCGTCGACGACCGCTCGGGGGACGATACGGGCCGCGTGCTGGCGGCGCTCCGCTCAAACTGGCGGGCGGCGGCCGAACTGGTCCTGGTGCGGGCGCCGGACCCGCCGCTCTACGCCTGCCCGAAGAAGAGCGCCCTGGCCGCCGGGATCGACAGGGCCGAAGGGGAGATCCTGCTGTTCACCGACGCCGACTGCCAGCCCCCCCCGGAGTGGGTGGGGGCGATGGTCTCGCGGTTCGACGGCGGCGTCGGGCTGGTGGCGGGGTATGCCTATCCCCATCCCCTCGCCGGCGTCCGGCAACGAGTGCTGGCGCTGGACAACCTGGGGGTGGCCGCCCTGGCGGAGGGCAGCATCGGCATGGAGGCTCCGTTGGCCTGCACGGGGAGGAGCCTGGCGTACCGGCGCGCCGTGTACGACGAAGTCGGCGGATTCGAGGCCATCGGCCACCTCGTCAGCGGCGATGACGTCTACTTCCTGCGGCTGGTGACGGCGCGGACCGGCTGGGGCGTCCGTTACTGCGCCGACGAGGCTGCGGCGGTGCCCTCCGCCCCGCCGCCGCTCGGCTGGCGCGCGTTGCTTGATCAGAAGGTGCGGCATGCCTCCAAGGCCTCCCGCTACGAGGGCGGCGCCCGGTGGCTCGGGGCCGCCGTGTACCTCTACCACGCGGCCCTCCTCGCCGGCGGCCTGCTGGCGGCGGGCGGGAACCAGGCGACCTTCTTTCTCTGCTGCTGGCTGACGCGGTGGCTGGCCGACCTGATCCTCCTCGCCCGGTTCGCGCCGCGAGCCTGCGACCGATTCGGCCTCCTCCTCCTGCCGGTGGTGGAGATCCTCTATATTCCCTATGTGCTGCTCCTGGTACCCCTGGGGCGTGCCGGATGGTTCCGCTGGAGGAGCGGCCCCGCTCCCCTCTCCCGATCCTGAAAGCAAGACACGGTCATGGCCTTGTTCTCTCCGAGAGCGGTCCCGCGTTACATCGAGCGCTACGGCTACGCCTTCTCCTGGAGGCGGCTGTGGAACGCCTCCAAGGTCCTTGCCTCCATGGGACTGTCGTGGGGCCTTCGCCGCCCCGTCGTGTGGGGGCGGCCCTTCATGCTGATGGTGGAGCCCACGAACCTGTGCAACCTCAGGTGTCCTCTGTGCCCCTCGGGCAACGGCGAGATGTCCCGGGAGCGCGGCAACATGGACCTCGGGCACTACAGGAAGCTGATCGACGAAACCGGGGACGACCTGGTCCTCCTGCTCCTGTGGAACCAGGGAGAGCCCTTCATCAACAAGGGCCTCGTGGAGATGATCCGCTACGCGCACGACAAGCGGATCCCCACGATCACGAGCACCAACGGCCACTTCGTGCGCTCCCGGGAGGAGGCCCTCGAGCTGGTGGACAGCGGCCTCGACGAGATCATCATCTCCCTCGACGGGGTCGACCAGGAGACCTACGAGCGCTACCGCGTGGGCGGCAAGCTGGAGCGGGTCCTGGGGGCAGCGAGACTGCTGGCAGAGGCCAAACGCGAGCGCTGCTCGCGGACCCCGCTGGTCAATCTCCAGTTCATCGTCTTCCGCCACAACGAGGAGGACCTGACCGAGGCCGAGCGCCTGGCGCGGGAGCTCGAGGCCGACCAGTTCCTCGTCAAGACCGCCCAGGTCTACTCTCCGGAAGAGGCCGCCACCTTCCTTCCGGAGCAGGACCTCTACCGCCGCTATGAGGGGCTGGAGGAGAGCGGCCGGCCCCCGGGCCCGGAGGGGAACGGGTTGCGGGTGAAGGGACAGCCGGCGCGGGGCTGCAAGGTCCTCTGGTACAGCTCCATGATCAACTGGAACGGCGACGTGGCCCCTTGCTGCTTCGACAAGGATGTCGACTACCGGCTGGGGAACGCGTTCTCCGCCGATGCCAACGGTAGCGAGGGCACCTTCGGGGAGGCCTGGCGGGGCCGCGCCTATGCGGACTTTCGCCGCACCGTGCACGCGGACCGCGGCGCCGTCGACATGTGCCGCAACTGCTCCGAGGGCTACCGCGGCATGTTCTCCCTGGTGAAGGAGCTGCGCGGCTGATCCCGCCGGCCCGGTGATCGTGGACCTGGTCCCGGCGGCCCTGGCCATCTGCGCGGCGGTGTACGCGGCCGGCTTGCTGTGGTTCGGGTTCGGGGCGTTGCGGCCCCGGAGGCCTCCATCGGCCTCGGGGGATGAACCACCTTCCGTGGCCGTCGTCGTGGCCGCTCGCGACGAGGCGGGGCATGTGGAGGCCTGCCTCGAGGCGCTGTGCGCCCAGACCTACCCGGCCAGCCGCTACGAGGTCGTGCTCGTCGACGACGGGTCCCGCGACGGCACCGGCTCCCTGGCCCGGGCCGCCGCCGGGCGCCTGGCTGAGGAGGGGCCGCGCATCCGGGTGCTCGACGGGCCGTCCCGGTACGGCTCGGCCGGGTCCAAGAAGTCGGCCCTCGGCCTGGGCATCTCCGAGTCCAGCACCGACCTGATCCTCACCACCGACGCCGACTGCCGGGTGCCCCGGACCTGGGTGGCGGCCATGGCCGGCGCCTTCGCCGAGGATGTGGGGGCCGTCATCGGCTTCTCCCAGATCGGCCGGCCCGGGGCCGTGAGCGGGCTCCTGGCGCGCTGGGAGGCCCTCGATTTCCTGCAGCTCATGACCGCCGCCGCCGGCAGCTGCGCTCTCGGCCATCCCATGGCCGCCACGGGCCAGAACCTCGCCTTCCGCCGCTCCGCCTACGACCGGGTGGGAGGCTACGCGTCCATCCTCCATCGGGTCTCCGGAGACGACGTGCTGCTCCTGCAACTGATCCGCCGTGCCCGGCGCTGGCGCCTCGTCTTCCGTGACGACCCCGGCGGCCATGTGGTCCACCCTCCGTCCGCCAGCCTCGGCCGCTTTCTCGGTCAGCGCGCCCGGTGGGCCTCCAACGCTCCCGGCCAAGGCCGGCTGGACCCGGTCTTCTTCACCTGTATCCTGGCGACCTTCGGCCTGTCCGTGGGTCTGACCGTCAGCCCACTGCTATGGTCCGCCGGCCTCCTGACCCCCGCAGGGACCGGGGCCCTGTGGCTGGCGAAGGCGGTTCCGGAACTCGGCCTGGCACTGGTCGGGGCGGCCCGCTTCGGGCGCCGCGATCTGCTCGGGATCTTTCCGCTGTGGGCCCTGCTGCACCCGGTCTACACCGCCGTCGTCGGCGGCTTCGGCGCCCTGGGCTTCTACCGTTGGAAGGGGAGATCCGCAGCGCTCGGACGCCGCTCCCGGAGGGAGGATTCCGCCGCCACCGGCCGGTGAGAGCGCGGCCTCCCCCTCAGAGCCTCCCCGCCAGCATCTCCATCAGCAGGCCGTAGCGGATGCCACGGGTCGAGACGATCACCCCGGGGGACCGCAGGCGATGGAGGCAGTGCCGCAGGATGAGGGAACCGGCGCCGATGATGTCGGCGCGGGCGTCGCTCACTTGAGGCAGGGCCTTGATCTGCTCCCAGGTCATACCCAGCAGGCGATCGCTGAGGCGCCGCACCTCGCCCGCGGACAGGAAGTGACCGTCGACGCCCGCCGCATCGAACCGGGGGGCGCCGAGGTCGAGGGCGCCCAGGGTGGTGATCGTGCCGGCAACTCCCACGATGGCCGGGTCGCCCGGCCATTGCGGCAACTCGTCGAAAGCGGCGCTGATGAGGTTGGCGGCGCGAGCCCGTTCGTCGGCGGCGGGCGGCAGCGCGGAGAAGCAGCGTTCGGTGACCCGCACCGCCCCCACGTCGATCGACCGGGAGCGCTCCACCCCGGCGGCGGAACCCAGGGCCAGCTCGGTGGAGCCGCCGCCGATGTCCAGCACCGCGTACCGAGCCGGGAGGTCGAGCCCGAAAGCGGCTCCGGCGAAAGTGTGGCGGGCCTCCTCCTCGCCACTGAGCTCGGTCAGCTCGATCCCCGTGCGCCGGGCCACGACGTCGATGAACTCGAGGCTGTTGGCCGCGTCCCTCAGGGCCGAGGTCCCGAAGGCGCGGATGCGGCGGGCGCCGAGCCCCTCGGCGCGGCGGCGGTAGCGGGCGAGGAATCCGCAGACCCGGTCGACGGCGTCGGCTCCGATGCGGCGCTCGGCGTCGACGCCCTGTCCCAGGCGGGCGATGGCGTGGGCGTCGTCGAGGATGTCGATCTCGCCTCCGGGGCCGGTGCGCCCCGTGACCATCAGGATGGTGTTGGTGCCGAGGTCGATGGCGGCCTGCACCGCGGCGGCGGCGCGGCTCATGCGCCGGCGCAGCGCTCGCGGCTCTTGATCAGGGCCGTCAGCTCCGATGGCGTCTGGCAGAGCAGCATGGCGTCCCGCGTCTCGGCGGCGTGCATCAGCGAGGCGATCTGTCCGAGGACGGGGATGTAGGTGCGGTAGTTCTGCTGCGGGGTCAGCAGCAGGAAGATGTAGCGCACGGCGCCGCCAGGGCCGCTGAAGTCGACACCCTCGGGACAGATCCCGAGGGAACCGATGATGCTCGGAAGGCCGGGCAGGGGGGCGTGGGGGATCGCCGTCTCCCGGCCTATGGAGGTGGGGGACTTGCGCTCCCTGGCGCGGGCGGCCTCGAGGACCGTATCTCGCTGGGACGGGGGCACCTGTTTCTCGTCCACCAGGATGTCGACCATCTGGTCGATCGCATCCCACTTGTCCCGTGGATGCAGATCCAGCCGGATCGTGTGTTCCCAGAGGATGTTGCTCAGCCGGTTGCCGCCGGGGGACCGGGAGCGGACCATCAGCACCGAGCAAGGTGCCTTGTAAGCGATCTCGTCCGGGATCGAGCCGGCGAGGAACTCCTCCTGCCGCCAGTCGTTGGAGCCCCCGAGGACGAGCAGGTCGTCCTTCCGGGAAAGCTCGATCAGGGGTGCCGTGACCTCCGTGGCCGGCACCACCCGGCAGGGCGCGTCGATCTCCAGCAGGCGCAGCTGCATCTGCAGGTCGTCGCCCAGTTGCCGGCAGTAGCGCTCGAGGAGGGGGTCGTCCCCCTGCGCCCGGTGGTACCTGGCGACGCGCACGGCGAGCATTTCCGACGCCCAGGTTCTGGCGAGTTGGTGAGCCACCTCCAGGCCCAGAAGGGAGTTGGTGCCGCCGCCGGTGGGAACCAGCACCCGGCGGGCGGTCTCGAAGCCCTTGTCCTTGAAGATCAGGGTGTCCACGTCCAGGGCTTTCGTCAGGTCCCGGTTGGGGGAGGAGAGGACGGTGGTCCGGTCGACGTCGCCGTACCAACCCATGAGCAGGACATCGCAGTTCCAGCGCTTGAGACCATCCCGCACCGCCCCATTCACGGTCTCGCCGTGCACGAGATGAGGGACTGCGCTCACACCCATGCCGTCGGCGAGGCCGGCGGCGCGCCGGAGCTGTTCGTCCAGCCGCGGCCGGGGAGCCTGATCCGGGGTGACCACGTGGGTGAGGTGGAGCTCCCCCCGGGGATCCGTGGCCAAGGTGGCGGCGAGCCGGACGAGGGCGTCCTCCGTCGCCGGGTTCTCAAGGGCGACGAGGATCCGCACGGCGGATTTCGGCATGCTCGTCAACAAGGCGGGCCGGCGCCGGAGAAGCGCTGGGACCGCCGGGCATCGGGGATGGGGGAGGTGCGGGCCGTGGAGATGGTCGCGCCTTTCCCGTATGGTCTTGAAGATACGCAGGGCCCCTCGGAATCGCCACCGGACTCGACTTCTGGCAATTGCTGTAACTCAAGTGTTTTTCGTGGCTTGCGCCGGTCCGAGGAGGGTTGCGGCAGGGTCAGGGCATGAGTAGCTTTTGCGGTTCGATGGAGGGTGGGTCCATCCATGGCCGTCGTAACCGTTGCTCGTCAGCTGGGAAGCGGGGGAGACCTCATCGCCGAGAGGGTTGCCGGGGTTCTGGGATACGACCACGTCGATCGGCGGCTGGTCGAGGAGATCGCGAACATCACCGACACCTCCCCCGAAGAGGTGGAGAAGTACGACGAGAAGGGAGAGGGGAGGGTTCGCTACTTCCTGAAGCGCCTCCTCGTTCCGGAGATGACTCCCGGCGGGTTCCCGCTTTCCTCGGCGGCCTACTTTCCCGAGTTCGGCCTGGAGTTCCCCTATGTCATGGAGCGGGCCGGCGCCGATCAGCCCGCCTACCTCGACCGCGGCACCTACCAACTGTTGATCACCACCCTCGTGCAGGACTTCGGCGAGACCGGCAAGGCAGTGGTCGTCGGCCGCGCCAGCCAGGTGATCCTCGCCCAGAATCCGCGGGCCCTGCACGTGAAGATCATCGCTCCCTTCGACCTGCGTTGCGAGCGGGTCCGCGAGGGGAGGGAGGTCACGGCCGAGCAGGCCGAGGAACTGGTGCAGCAGCACGACCGTTGGCGCAAGCAGTACCTGCGCAACCACCACGACGCCGACTGGGACGACCTGCTCCTCTACCACCTCACCATAAACACCGGCAAGGTCGATGCGGAGGACGCCGTCGACCTGATCGTCAGGTACGCAAACCGCCAGGGCTAGAGCCCGGGGAGACGGAATGGGAAAGCTGAAGGCAGCACTGATCGGAGGCGGAGGGCCGGGCAACTTCTTCGGACACGTGCACAAACGCGCCATCGCCCTCGACAACAGCCGGGAGCTGGTGGCCGGCGCTCTGCGCAGCGATCCCAGGGAAGCCATCGCGGCGGCGGCCGACTACGACGTGACCGGATACGCCAGCCATTCGGAGCTGCTGGAGGCGGTGAAAAAGGGGGACCAGCCCCTCGACTACGTGACCATCGTGACCCCCAACCACGCCCACTACGAACCGGCGAGGGACTTCGTGGAAGCGGGCATTCCCGTGCTCTGCGAGAAGCCGATCACCATGACGGTGGAGGAGGCCGAGGACCTTCAGCGCCGTGTCGAGGCCCGGGGCGTTCCCTTCGTCCTCGCCCATACCTACACCGGCCATCCGATGATGATGCTTGCCAAGGAGCTGGTGCGTCAGGGCCGGATCGGACAGGTTCGCAAGATCGAGGCGTTCTACAACCAGGGCTGGCTGGCCACCGCCCTGGAGACGGAAGGACTGCAGCAGGCCGAGTGGCGAACCGACCCGTCCCGGACGGGCATCTCCAACTGCGGCGGCGATATCGGCACCCACGCCTTCATCGCCGCCACCTGGGTCAGCGGCCACTCCGTCAAGCGGGTTTCCGCCAGGCTGAACGCCTTCGTCGACGGGCGCGTCCTCGACGACGACTTCAACGTCATCGCCGAGCTCGACAACGGCGGCACGGCGGTGATCACGGCTACGCAGATCGCCGTCGGCTACAAGAACGACCACGGCTTCCGCATCTACGGCAGCGAGGGCTCGCTGGAGTGGCACCAGGAACAGGCCGAGTCCCTCCTGGTGCGAACCGGCGAGGTGGACGAGACCTACTGGATCGGCGGCAACTACTCCTTCTTCCCCGAGTCGGTGGCCTCCTACCTGCGGCTGCCCTCCGGCCACCACGACGACTTCTTCGGCGCCTTGGCCAATCTGCACACCTCCCTGGAACGGCTCATCCGGAGAGGCCGGGGCGAGGAGGCCCCCGAGGCCTTCGATCATCCAGGGGCGGCCGAGGGCGTGGCCGGGATGCGCTTCGTGAAGGCCGCCGTGGACAGCTCCGCGGCCGGGGGGGCGTGGACGGATCTGTGACGCACGCGAGGCGGGGCCGAAGCAGGTCGCCAGCCATGGAAGGCGCCGCTTGCTCACCGGGGATGAGCGTCCTATTTTGAGCAAAGTCCAACCTTTTGCGAACCACGACGTGGCTTTGAGGAGGGCAAGCCCATGCGTTGTCATCTGCGGCTTCTGATCGGTGCCGCTTTCGTACTCGTACTGTCCCTTGTGACGGGTTCGGAAGCGGTGGTGAACATCCAGAATCTCGGGGCCGGCGCCCGGTCGGCGTCGCT
Organism: Candidatus Latescibacterota bacterium; assembly: GCA_964291625.2. Taxonomy (GTDB): domain Bacteria; phylum Latescibacterota; class UBA2968; order UBA8231; family UBA8231; genus UBA8231. The sequence goes on from OZ220090.1 coordinate 448,794, forward strand.
GGGCAACGCCTTCGTGGCGGTGGCCGACAACGGCGATGCGATGTTCGCCAACCCGGCGGGTCTGGCGACCTTGACGGGGCGTCATCTGGCGTACACCAACGTGTCGCTTCTGCACTCGGGTCTGGAGGAGGACGACCTCGGCCAGCACGTGGTGTCTCTGACGCAGCCCCTGGGCGGCCGTCTGGCGCTGGGGGTGGGCTACGAGCGCATCGGCTCGGAGCAGATGTCGGAGAACGGGGCGTTTCTGGGCGTGGGCTATCGCCTGAGCCGGGACCTCCAGTTGGGTCTGACGGGCAAGTACGTGTTCTGGCAGGTGTCGGACTTCGACAGCAACGACCCGGTGTCGGGTCAGAGCGCGGGTTCGGTGGGCGCCGACGTGGGTCTTCTGTGGCGGACGCCGTTTCAGGGGGCCCGTCTGGGGGTTCAACTGCAGAACGTCCTTCAGCCGAACGCCACCTGCGACTGCGGCGGCTCCCTGGAGTCGGGGGCGGGGGACCTTCCGATGGACCTGTCGGTGGGGGTGAGCCACCGCCGGGACCAGATGCTGCTTTCGGTTCAGTGGTCGGTTCGGGACTTGGGGGGCGATGGTTCGGAGAGCCGTCTGGTGCTGGGCGGGGAGACGAGCCTGGTGGAGGGCCTGATGCTTCGCGCCGGCGGCAGCCGGGCCTTCGAAGAGGACGCCAAGGGCGACCTGAACGCGGGTCTGGGGTACCGCTGGAACAAGATGCTCTTCGACTACGGCTACCACATCCCCCTCGAACTGTCCGAGGCCAACGGCTCCCACCGGTTCTCCCTGGCCTGGCAACTGTAGGGCGGCACCCAGGGTCTCCCAGGGCTGCATCAACGGGCCGTCCCCTTGCGGGGGCGGCCCGGTTTTTCTGCCGGAGGTCCCGATGTCTCTCCTCAGGCCACGCGGTATCGTTCGACCACCTCGAGGTCGACGTCGATCCCCAGGCCGGGCCCTTCGGGCACGATGAAGTGGCCCTCTTCGACGGCGAGGGAACCATCGCAGATATCGGCGACGCGGGTGAAGGGCAACTCGTCGCAGGGCAGCGTGGCGTTGGGAATCGTCGCCTGCAGGTGCACGGAATAGGCTGCGTGAACGCCCAGGCACAGTCCCCCCGCCTGCACCCAGATGGGCACGTTGGCCGCCTGGGCCACCGCGGCGCAGGTTCGGATCTGCACGGCGCCCCCTCCGATGTTCAGGTAGTCGACGGCCTCGGCCTTGAGCGCGGCCAGGACGGAGGGAGGCGAGCCGAGGTGGAGTGCCTGGGGGATCCAGGTCTTCTCACGGAGCAGCCGGTACCAGTCGAGATTGTCCTTGAGGACCGGGTCCTCGAAGTTGGCCACCGTGCCGAAAGGCTCGAGTTCGGCGGCGAGCCTCGCCGCCTCGGAGGGCTGCACGAACTGGGTGTTCGGGTCGACGCCGACCGTGTAGTCGGGTCCGGCAGCCTCCTTCATCAGGCGCACCGTCTCGACGATGTCCCATGGCCGCGCCTTGAGCTTGTGGTTGGTGAATCCCAGGCGCGCGCCGACCTCGGCCTCGGCAGCCGTCTCGGCCGGCTCCATGTGGCAGGACCAGTAGGAGACCGGAACCCGGTCGCGCACCTTGGCGCCGAAGAAACGGTGCACGGGCACGCCCCAGGCCTGGCCTGCGATGTCGAGCAGGGCGCAACAGATGGGGTCCGGCTGGGCCATGGCGTCGAGGGCCAGCGGGTCCTGGCCGGCGAAGGCGGCGAACCCGGCCTCGAGATCCGCCTTGCGGCCCTGGCACTCCCCCCAGCCGGTCAGACCTTCGTCCGTGGTCAGGCGGACGAGGGTGAGATCGTAGATCTTGGGGACGTACCTGGCGATGGGAGGTTTGGGGGGGATCTCCACCTCGAAGAGATCCACTTCCGTGATCTTCATGGGGTCGGCCTTTCTCGGGAGTCGCCGCGGGCTGCGCCGGGGCACAAGATAGGAGGTTCCGTTGGAAGCCGCCTCGACGACGCACCTGGGAATCCTGAACGCCGTGCTGGGCCTGGCAGCCCTCGTCGCCTCGATCACCGGCTTCGGGTACGCCCTGGTGGCCGTGCCGTTGCTGGTGGTGCTGCTCCCCCCGCTCCAGCTGCTGCCCGTGGTGCTCATCAGCTGGGTTCCCCTCGCCCTCGTGCTGATCGCCCAGAGCTGGAGGCACCTCAACCCGCGGCGGCTCCTCCAACTCCTCGCCGGCGCCCTCCTCGGCGCGCCTGTCGGCCTGTGGCTGCTGTCCTCCCTGGCCGAGGGCACGATGCGGTCCGTCATCGGCGGCATCACGCTCCTCGCCGCGGGATCCCTCGTGGTCAGGCCCGGCCGGCCCTTCACCCGGGAGGGACCCCCCCTGTTGGCGGCGGGCCTGGCCGGCGGCATCATGGGGGGCGCCAGCGGCATCTCCGGTCCTCCCATCGTGCTGCTCGGTCTCAAGCAGGGCTGGGAGCCCCGGGGCTTCCGCGTCGACCTGCTCTGCTTCTTCCTTCTCCTCCACAGTTCGGTAGCGGCCGGCCTCGGCGGGATGGGGCTTCTCCCCGCCGGGACCCTGGTGCTCTCCCTCGCCGTTCTCCCGGGGGTCTTTCTCGGGTTTGCCGCCGGCATGAAGCTCAGGCGGCGCATCGACGCGGCCATGTACAGGCGTCTGGCTGTCATGCTCGTGGTGGCCGGGGGCATATGGGCGCTTCTCTCACCCTTCACCGAAGGCCTGTAACGCGCTCCCGGCGCAGGTGGGTGGCCACTCCTCGCATCATGGACGTGGCCCCACGGTTCCGGCGCCGGAGAGCCGGGAGGAAGGGTTTCTGATGGACGGGAAGACGGCCGCCCTTCAGGCCATCGACAGCGTCCGCCGCTACTACGAAGAGCGGGGGATCTTCATGCGGCGATGGGGCTTCGGCCGCAGCCCGGCACTCGTCGTCATCGACATGGCCTACGGCTGGACCGACGCGGCCTACGCCACCGGCTCACGGAGGCTGGACGAAGCCGTGGAGGGCATCCGCCGGCTCCTGCCCCTCTGCCGTGACAGGGGCGTGCCGGTGGTCTACACCACCTCTCCCTACCGGCCCGGGGAAGACGAGGAACCCATGCCCCGGTGCGCGGACCCCGCCTCACGGCCCTGGGACGCCCGGGCCTGCGAGATCGACGCCAGGCTGGCGCCGAACCCGGGGGAGCTGGTGATCCTCAAGGAGAACGCCTCGGCCTTCTTCGGCACCCACCTGGCCCCCTACCTGGTGGAGCGCGGCGTCGACACGGTGCTCGTCACGGGATGCTCCACCAGCGCCTGCGTGCGCGCCACGGCTACCGATGCCCGGGCCTATCGCTTCCGGGCGGTCGTGCCCCGCCAGTGCGTGCAGGACCGCTGCGAGGCCGCCCACGAGTACAACCTCTTTGACATCGACGCCAAGTTCGGGGACGTGGTCGATGTCGAGGAGGCCGCCGCATATCTCCACGGTCTGCCCGAGGAAGGGGCGCCCGGCGCTCCATGAGAATCCTGGTCACCGGCATCACGGGCCGCATCGGCGGCAATCTGGCGGACCGGCTCGTTCAGAGCGGGCACGAGGTCCGGGGCCTGGTGTGGGAGGGGGACCGGCGTACCGGCAAGCTGGAAGGCCTCGGGGTGGAACTGATGGAGGGCAGCCTGACCGAGCCCGGGGACGTGGACTCGGCCGTTGACGGCATGGAGGCGGTCTACCACCTCGGGGCCGCCTTCCAGGGCGGTGGGCCCTTCACCGAGGAAGACTACTTCCGCGTCAACGTGGGTGGCACCTTCCACGTCCTGGAGGCCTGCCGGCGCCAGCCGGGGTTCCGCCACCTGCTCTTCGCCAGCACGGACGCCCTCTACGAGAAGTACGTCCCGGGCGGCCTGGACCGCCCCATCACCGAGGACACGCCGCGGCGCCCCTCGGGCTGGTATGCCCTGTCGAAGGCTCTCGGGGAGGAGATGTGCGAGGGGTACTGGCGCAGTTGCCGGCTGCCGGTGACGACCCTGCGCTTCTCCATGGTCCTCGGCGCCGGGGAGGTCCTCGACTTCCCGCAGTTCTACCTGAGCCGAATGAAGGAAGGCCGCCCCGAGTTGGAGGCTCTGTGGGAGGGGGAGGAGCGCCTGGTGCTGCTGAAGGACGACGCCGGACGGCCCTGGATGAAGCACGTGGCCGACGTGCGCGACATCGTCCAGGGCTGCCTTTGCGCCCTCGGCAAGAAACGGGCCCATGGCCGGCGGTACCAGCTGGCGGGCCCTCGCGCCTTCACCTGGGACGAGGTCATCTACCGGCTCACCGAGATCCTGGGGATCCCCTTCGTCGTAGTCCGGCCGGGAGGGCTGCCCACCCGCTACGAGTTCGATCTCACGCGCTCGATGCGGGAACTGGGTTTCCGGCCCGAGTACGACATCGTGCGCATGATCGTCGATGCCCTCTCCCATCGCCGGGGGGAGCCGACGGGCGTCGTCCCGACATCGTGAGGCCAGGCGGCCGAAAAGAGAGAGGAACGCATGGGGAGTGACCTGGAGCGGCTGAAGGACTCCGTCTGCGCCGCAGTCGAGGCCAGCCGTGAGCGCATCGTCTCCCTCGGAGAGTCGGTGATGGACGAGCCGGAGGTCGGGTTCAAGGAGCACCGCACCGCCGACCGGGTGAAATCGATATTCGAAGAAGCGGGCCTGCCCTTCGAGGAGGGCCTCGCCCTCACGGGAGTGCGAGGGGTCCTGGAAGGAGGGCGGCCCGGCCCCACGGTCGCCCTCATGGGCGAGCTCGACGCCCTGGTCCTGCCCGGCCATCCGCGCGCCGACGGAACGACCGGTGCGGCCCACGCCTGCGGCCACAACGCCCAGATCGCCGGTCTCGCGGGCGCCGCCCTGGGCCTGGCCGTGTCGGGCGTCGCCCCGCAGTTGTCCGGGCGCGTCGTGTTCTTCGCCGTTCCCGCCGAGGAGTACGTGGAGATCGACTACCGTCTCGACCTCGTGCGCCGTGGGCGGACCACCTTCCTGGCCGGCAAGCCGGAACTGCTGCAACTGGGCGCCTTCGACGACATCGACATGGCGGTGATGATCCACTCGGGCAGCTCCGACACCCTTGAGGGCTCCTACGCCCTGTCCGAATCGTCGAACGGCTTCCTGGCCAAGAGCGTCTGCTTCCGCGGCAAGGCCGCGCACTCCGGTCTGGCGCCCGAGCGAGGGGTGAATGCCCTGAACGCCGCGAACCTCGCCCTCACCGCCATCAACGGCCAACGGGAGACCTTCCGCGACGAGGACTGCGTACGCGTCCATCCCATCCTCACCAAGGGCGGGGACATCGTCAACATCGTCCCCGCGGAGACGCGCCTGGAGACCTACGTCCGGGCGCGCACCGACCCGGCCATGGAGGACGCGGCCGCCAAGGTCGACCGAGCCATCAGGGGCGCGGCCATGGCCTTCGGGTGCTCGGTCGAGATCGAGACCCTGCCGGGATACCTGCCCCTCGCCAACGACCCCGGGCTGGCCCGTCTGTTCCGCCGCAGCGCCGGACGCCTCTTCGGCGAGGGCGAGTACCAGGCCCTCGGCCACGGCGGGGGGTCCACCGACGCGGGGGACCTGAGCCAGATCATGCCGGTCCTGCACCCGGTGATGACCGGAGCCCGAGGCGCGGCCCACGGCGTGGACTGGCACATCGCGGATGTCGAGGCCGGGTACATGGCCCCGGCGAAAACGCTGGGAATGATGGCCGTCGATCTGCTGGCCGACGACGCCGAGGGCGCCCGCCGGGTGCTGGCCGAGGCCCGGCCGCCGCTCACCCGGGAGGACTACCTCCGGCAGCAGAAGGCGCGGTTCCAGTCGGAGGTCTACGACCCGGAAGCCGCATGAAGCTCGCATCCCCCCGGCCAGGAGGCCGGCGGCGACAGTCCACGACCACCGCACTACCAGTAGAGAAGGGACGGAGATGCCGTATCGACTCGGGTTGGTTACCTACCAGCTGGCCAAGGACTGGGACGTGGAGGAGATCATCGCCAACTGCACCGAGACCGGCTTTGAGGGCGTCGAGTTGCGCACGACCCACGCCCACGGGGTCGAGGTGGAGCTCGACACCGGGCAGCGTCGGGAGGTACGGGCCCGGTTCGCGGACTCGGAGGTGGCCCTGGTGGGGCTGGGCTCGGCCTTCGAGTACGACTCCGTGGACCCGGCCGAGCTGCGGAGCAACATCGAGGGCACGAAGGAGTATGCCCGCCTCGCCGCGGACGTCGGCGCCCCGGGAATCAAGGTGCGGCCGAACAAGGTGCACGACGACGAAGGCGTCCCTCGCGAGAGGACCTTCGAGCAGATCGGCCGGGCCCTGCGCGAGTGCGGAGAGTTCGCCGCCCAGCTCGGCGTCGAGATCCGCCTCGAGGTCCACGGCCGCGTCACCTGCGAGCCGGCGCACATCCGCACCATCCTCGACCATGCCGACCACCGCAATCTCTTCGCCTGCTGGAACTCGAACCCTCAGGACTGCGATGAGTCGGGCTCCATCGACGCCAATTACGCACTGCTGGAGAAGGAGATCGGTCTCGTTCACATCAACGAGCTGTGGAGCGGGTACCCGTGGTCTCGCCTCTTCCAGCTGCTGCTCGGCTCGGGCTACGAAGGCTTCACCCTCGCCGAGATTCCGCCGAGCCGGGACCCGCTGCGGCTGATGCGCTACTACCGCGCCCTGTGGCAGGCCCACGGAGCCGGCTGATGCCCGAGGTCGCCTACGTCAACGGTGCCTTCCTGCCCATCGAGCGGGCCGTGGTCTCCATCGAGGACCGCGGTTTCCAGTTTGCCGACGGCGTCTACGAGGTGGTCGCCACCTACGGCGGCCGCCCGTACGCGATGGAGGAGCACCTCCGGCGCCTGCACCGCAGCCTGCGCGAGATCCGCATCGACTTCGACGTGAGCGGCCTTCCGGACCTCGTGGAGGAGGGGATCCGGCGGTCGGGCTTCGACGAGACCCTGATCTACATCCAGGTCACCCGCGGCGTGGCCCCCCGCAACCACGAGTTCCCCGAAAGGCCTCCCGTACCGACGGTGGTGATGACGGTGAAGCAGCTGGAACGCCCGGAGCCGCAGCTCTACGAGACCGGCGTCAAGGTGATCACGACCCCGGATCTTCGTTGGAAGCGCTGCGACATCAAGTCGATCGCGCTGCTGCCGAACATCCTGGCCAAGCAGCAGGCCCAGGAGGCCGGCGCCTACGAGTCCCTGCTGGTGGACGATCTCGGCCAGGTGACCGAGGGATCGTCGACCAGCGCCTTCGTGGTCTCCGGTGGCGCCGTGTCCACCTCACCCGCCGGGCCTCACATCCTGCCCTCGATCACCCGCGCCATCCTGCTGGAGATCATACGGGACCTGGGGATCCCGCTCCACGAGAGATTCTGCCGGGTCGAGGATTACCTGTCCGCCGACGAAGCTTTCCTTGCAGGAACGTCGACCGAGGCCATGCCCGTGGTGCAGATCGACGACACCCCGGTCGGAGCCGGCCGGCCCGGTCCTCTGACGAGCCGGATCCGGGACGCCTTCCTCTCCAGGGTCGGGTGAGCCCTTCGTACACAAGACGAGGCGGGCCGTCAGTTGCGCGGTCCGCCTCGTCCGTCGTCCAAAAGCCGATCGCTCAGTGGATGACGACCATCTTGGTCTCCGTCATCTCGTGGATGGTGTACTTCGGCCCCTCCTTGCCCATTCCGGACTCCTTCAGGCCGCCGTAGGGCATCAGGTCCGCACGCCACTGGGTACCCCAGTTGATGTGGATGTTCCCCGACTCGACCTGCTGGGCGTATTTCAGGGCCCGGTCGATGTCCTGCGTGAAGATCGACGCCGACAGGCCGTAGTTCGTGTCGTTGGCCATGGCGATGGCCGCATCGATGTCGTCGACCCGAGTCAGGGCAACGGCGGGACCGAAGATCTCGTCGCAGGAGACGCGCATGGCGGGGGACACGTCGGCCAGGATCGTGGGCTGATGGAGGGTGCCCTCGCGGCCTCCGCCGGTGACCAGGCGGGCCCCGCCGGAGATGGCGTCGGAGATCCAGCCCTCCACCCGTTCGGCGTCGGACTCGCGGATCATCGGCCCCATGGTGGTCCCGTCCTTCAGGGGGTCGCCGGTGGTAAGGCCTTCCACCTTGGGGGTCAGGGCGTCGATGAAGTCTCCGTACACGGCGTCCTCAACGAGGATGCGCTGCGCCGAGATGCAGACCTGGCCGGCGTTGGCGAAGCCCGAGGAGGCCACCCCTTCGGCGACCTTGTCGAGGTCGGCGTCGTCCATGACCACCACGGGCGAGTTCGACCCGAGCTCCATGGTGACCCGCTTCAGGCCGGCGGTCCTGCAGATGTGCTCGCCCACGTCGCGGGAGCCGGTGAAGGAGATCTTGCGCACCCGCTCGTCGGAGGCGATGGCGTCTCCGATGGCCGCGCCCGATCCGGTGACCACGCTCACCGCCTCCGGCGGGAAGCCGGCATCGAGCATGATCTCCACCAGCTTGACGCCCGACAAGGGCGTGTCGCTCGCCGGTTTGAGGAGCACCGCGTTGCCCGCGGCCAAGGCCGGACCGACCTTGTGGCAGACCAGGTTCAGGGGGAAGTTGAAGGGCGTGATCGCCGCCACCACCCCGCACGGCACACGCAAGGTGAAGCCGAACTTGCCGGCGCCGTTGGAGGCGGCGCTCAGGTCGAGGGTCTCGCCCGTGAGGCGCTTGGCCTCCTCCGCTGACAGGGTGATCGTCTCCTGGGCGCGCGCCGCTTCTCCCATGCCTTCGGGGAGGATCTTCCCCTCCTCGAGAGTGATGGTGCGGCCCAGGTCGTCCAGGCGCTCGGTCATCAGGTCGGCGGCTTTGTGCAGCAACTCGTAGCGCTCGAAAGCGGGCATGCCCCGCATGATCTCGGCGCCGCGAACCGCGGTATCGATCGCTTCGGTCACGTCGTCGGTCCCGGCCCTCGGCACGGTGTCGACGACGGTGCCGTCGAAGGGATTGAGGACCTCGATCTCGTCCTCCTTGCCGATCCACTGGCCGCCCACATGCATCTTCATGGCTTTGATCCTGTTTCTGAAGTGGTCAGTTCGTCGAAATCGTGCAGGAAGATAGTCACTCCGGCGATTCGAGGTCGAGATGCTCCGCCTGAACCCCGTCCTTGCCGATGGTCAGCATCCCTGCCAGCCGGGGCTTCCCGAATCGCTTGCGCCCGGCGCTGGCCGGGTTGAAGCAGAGGACCGGCGTCCCGGGCGGACCCGACTCCTGCAGGAAGGGGATGTGACTGTGGCCGAAGATGACGACCCGGGTGCCCGGCGGCAGCGGGTCCCCGGAGGCCCCGCCGCCGGGCGGCGTGTAGATGTGGGTCATGTAGATCGAGACGCCGGCGACGGAGAGGCTGATCGACTCGGGGAGGTGTTCGAGACCGGACCCCTCGTCGACGTTGCCCCGTACGGCGATCACGGGGGAGAGACTGGACAACTCGTCGAGGATCGACGGGTCCCCCACGTCGCCGGCGTGGAGGATGAGATCCACCCCCTCGTAGAGTTGGAGTACCCTCGGGTCGAGGAACCCGTGGGTGTCGGAGACGACGCCGGCCCGCAGGCGGCTCAAGGATCCATGGCGCATCGGAATCCGATGCGCGGTCCCTTGTCGCGGGGTTTCCCGAAGGCCCGCATGGCGATGCGGATCTGGTGCGAGGGGGACTTGTAGGACCCTCCCTTGACTACCTTCTTCGTACCGGTGGACGGGCCTGGTGGATCGCGGATCTCCTCCTTCGCTCCGGTGGGGTCCCGGGCTTCCTCCAGCTGGCGGTAGTAGTACACCGCGTACCAGTCCTGGACCCACTCCTCGGCGTTGCCCGCCATGTCCATGATGCCGAAGGGACTCACCCCGTCGGGATAGGAGCCCACCGGCGCCGTCCACGAATGGCCGTCCTGGTCGTGCCCGGTGCGGGGGCGGTAGTTGGCCCACCAGATCCCGCCTGAGTAAGGATGCCCGTCGCCCCAGGGGTACTGCCGGTACTCCCTGCCGCGGGCGGCGTACTCCCACTCCGCCTCGGTGGGCAGGCGCTTCCCCGCCCACCGGCAGTAGGCGTAGGCGTCGTACCAGTTGAGCCCGACGGCCGGCCGCCGGTCCCCGCGCAGATCGTCGTTCAGGTAGCGCTGCCTGTGCTCCAGGTTCTCCGGCTGATCGGGATGGCTCCACTTGCGGCCGTGGGCGGCGACGCCATCGAGGAATCGCCGGTACTGGGCGTTGGTCACCTCGTGCTTGTCGAGGTAGTAGCTGCTCAGGTGCACCGCGTGCTCGGGCCTCTCGGCGACATAGGTGAGCAGGTGGCCGTCCGGTGCCTGGCTGACCTCCTCCTCGCGTCCACCCATGGGAAAGGCGCCCTCCGGGATGAGGACCATCACCGAGCCGTCGTCGGCGGTGATCACGGGGTCGGGCCCGCAGCCGGGAACGACGAAGCCGGCCAGCAACAGGACCAGGTACCGGAGGCGATGTCCTCCTGTCATCGTGCGAAGTCTCCTGTGGTTGGTGTTCATCAGGGTGTAGAATGACGGCCCGCCCTCCGGTTCCCGAAAGGCTACCATCCGAGGCGCTCCCGAAGGGGAATCGGACGGCCGGAGTCGTCGGAGAGTCGGGACGCCGGGGAGGAGGCGCGGGTGAGGCGGCTTGCCGCTGCCAGGACCACGAGGGCGGGGAGGACGGCGAGCAGGTCGGGGGGCCATCCTGGGGGAAGGGCGAACATGAAGAGGATCCAGGAGGCGAAGCCGGCGAGGATCGCGGCGAGGGACCCGACGGCGTTCGCCCCTTTCCACCAGATGCCGGCGGTGAGGGGCACGAAGAGGGTGGCGAGCAGCACCGACCAGGAATCGACCATCAGATCGTAGACCGAGGTCCGGTGCAGGGCCAGCAGGAGCGCGAACACCCCGAGGACGACGACGGAGAGGCGAGAGGCCAGCAGACAGGTCCTCTCCGCGACCCGGGGCCGCAGCGCCCGGAGCAGATCCCAGCCGATCACGCTCGAAGGCGCCAGCAGGGCGCTGTCGGCGCTGGACAACAGGGCCGAGACCAGGGCGCCCATGAACAGCACCAGCGCCGCGGTCGGCAGGTACCGCTGGGCGATCTCCATCATCACCAGGTCGGGATCCGCCAGGTCGGGGATGAGGACGGCGCCCGCCATGCCGAGGAGGACCGGCAGCAGGCCGACGGTCAGGTAGATCAGCCCCGACAGGTAGGCGCTGCGCACGGCGACGCGGTCGTCTCGGCTCGACAGGCTGCGCTGGATCAGGTCCTGGCCCGCGAGGTTCCCGAGGCCGATGACGAGCCACTCGCGGGCATAGCCGAACCACTCGGTGGCGCCGGCATCCCGGGGATAGAGGTGAAAGCGCTCCTCTGGAATCCGAGCGGCGATCGCCGACCACCCCCCCATGTCGTGCAGGAGCAGAGGCGTGATCACGACCATGCCGGCGATGAGCACGGAGAGCTGCACGAGGTCGGTCAGGGTCACGGCCCACATGCCGCCGGCGAAGGTGTAGACCAGGACCACGGCGGCTCCCACCAGGATCGCCACCGTGGGATCCAGGCCGGTGAGAGACTCCAGGATGCGGCCGAAGGCGACCATGAGAGCCGCCACCCACCCCACGTAGGCCGGCACCGTGCACACGCTGGCCAGCAGGCCGGAGCGCACGTCGAAGCGGTGCGTGAAGAAGGAGGCCACGGTCATCACCCCGGCGCGCCGCAGGGCCCGGAGGTAGAAGGCCCCGGCCAGGAAGAGGCACAGGGCGGCGCCGAAGGGATCGGCGATGACGGCGAGAAAGCCGCCCTCGTAGGCGGCGCTGGCGGCGCCGATGCACAGGCCGCCGCCGAACCACGTCGCCGACAGCGTCGCCGTCGCCAGCGGCAGCGACAGCCTTCGGCCGGCCACCAGGTAGTCGGCGGAGCCTGCGACGCGGCGGCTGGCGTAGATGCCGACGGCGAGCATCACCAGCAGATACAGGCCCAGGCCGGTCATCACGATCATGGCGGCATTATAAGAAAACCGGGGACCGGGCCGCAGGGCTCCCGGCCCGTCACGCCGGGGGCCGTTGGCGGGAGCCGCCATCCACTGGCGGCCGGGCCGGCGGCTCCCGCCGATTCCGGATCTCACACAACTGCGGTTCGAGCCCGGGTAGTAGTGGATAATCTATTGAGGCAGAGGAGATTAGATGCCCCACCAGACTACTCTCCCCGCTTCCTGGCACCCCTCTTGCAGGGCAGAAGCCGGATCCCGCACTCCTCGGTGGAGGGGGAGGCACGGAAGGGTTAGTTTTCCACAACCCAGGCTACGAGAGAGACGAGCGATGGCAAAGGGCATGTTCGCGCGCATGGCAGACATCCTGCGGTCCAACATCAACGAGGCCCTCGACCGCGCCGAAGAGCCCGAGAAGCTCATCCGGCAGATGATCCGCGAGATGGAGGAGGCGGTGAACAAGGCCACCGCCTCGGTAGGCACGGCCGTGGCCAACCAGAAGCGGCTGGAACGTCAGCACGACGAGCGCACCGCCCAGTGCGAGGAGTGGCAGCGCCGGGCCGAGCGCGCCGTGGAAGCCGGCGAGGACGACCTGGCCCGGCGGGCCCTCGAGCGCCGGGCGGTCCTGCAACAGGCCGCCGCCGATCTGGCGCCGGCCCTGGAGGAGAGCCGCCGCACGGCGGAGCAGCTGCGCGAGCAACTGCGGGAGCTGAAGGGCAAGCTCGAGGAGGCCCGGACGCGCCAGGGTACTCTCATGGCCCGCCATCGGGCCGCCGAAGCCCGCAAACGCCTGGCGCAGTCGATGCACGGTCTCGGAGAGGACGCCTTCTCCAGCTTCGAGCGCTTCGAGCAGCGGGTGGAGAACACCGAGGCCGAAGCCGAGGCCCACGCCGAGGTCGCCGATGACCTGGGCGAGGTGGAGCGGCGCGTGCGGGACATGGACCGGACGGCGGCGGTGGAAGATGAACTGAAGGCCCTCAAGGACCGGCTCCTGCGCGAGCGCGAGCAGGCTTCGGGGAGCGCGTGAGGGAGTGAGACGGATGGGACCCCCCTTGGAGGGATGGCTCCGGCGCGCGGGATCGCTGCTGTTCAGGGCGGGGTCGGTCCTGCTCCTGGCGGTGGGCCTGGGACTGATCCTCTACGGGATGGGTCAGCGCATCGATCACGACGACTGGCAGGAGCCGCTGTCCATCGGGGTCCCCGTCTTCGCCCTCGGGGCCGCGGCCTGGTTCTGCTCGGGCCGCCTCGCCGCCTCCGCCCGGCAGGCGCGCGCCCGGCGCATGGAGAACCGCATCCTGCGGCTGGCGCGCGAGCGCTTCGGCCGGCTCACGGTCATCGAGGCCGCGGTCGAGACCGGACTCACCGCCGCCGAGACCGAGTCGATTCTGCGGGGCCTGGCCGATGGCGGATTCGTGGAGATCGAGGTCAACGAGGCCGGGGTCATGAGCTACCGTTTCCCCGAGGTCATCTACTCGTCGAGAGGCGAACGTTCCGCCCTGTAGGACAGCCCCGAAAGGACTGCCCCCCATGAGGATTCCGACGATTTTCCACTGGCCCACGCCATGGCTCTGGATCGGCCTGACAATATTGCTGGTCGGACTGGTGGGCGATTCCCCGGTCCTGGCGATCGCCGCCGTGATCATTCTCGCCGCAACCCTCGCCCACGTCGCCAGGGGGAAGGCCGGGCGGACGCGTCCGGAGGCCCCCGGGCACGACGCACCGGCCGGGGAGCCCGGGGAGCTTGACCGGCGCCTCACCGAGATCGAGCGGCGTCTCACCGACACGCAGGACGTGATGATCGCCCTCAGCGAGAAGATGGACCGCTGGGAGCGGGAGGGTGTGTCCCGGGCCCCGGACGGGGCCGCCGCCGGAGGGAGGGAGTAATGCTCGCAAGGATCTTCGCCGGGGGCCTGCTGCTTCTGGGCGCCGCTTTCGCACTCAGCCTTCTCATGGGCGCCTTCCCGACGTTCATCCTCCTCCCCTGGGATGGATTCCATGGCCCTCCGGGTTGGTTCGGTGTCTCGGGCTGGTTCGGTGACGCCCTCGGGGCCATGGTCCTGGTGACCCTCTTCGGCCTTCTGCTCAATGGGGGATACTGGATCCACGTTCATCTCGAGGATCGGCGGGCGCGCACGAAGGGTGCCCTGGCCGAAGGAGAGATCGCCAGGCGGTTGGACGAGGTCGAGGCCCGCACCCGGGACGTCCTCGACGTGATGATCGCCCTGAGCGAGAAACTGGACCGCTGGGAGCGGGAAGGCGCGCCCGCCGCCGCCGACCGCACCGCCGCGCACTGAGGAGGCGCGATCATGCTTGTCAGAATACTCGGGGCGGCCCTGCTGGCCGTGGGCGTCGTCCTCGCTCTGGACATGCTGCTGGGGGTGCTCTGGTCGATTCTCTCGGTCGCTTTCGTCGCCGCCCTCGTCTGGGGCGGATGGAGACTGCTGAAGTCGTGACCTCCGCGGCCTCGGCTGGCCGGGGGGCCCTGGAGGAGGGGCGCCAACTCTTCCGCCAGGGCCGTCATCCCGAGGCCCGCGAGATCCTCCAGCGGGCCCTGGAGCCCGCCTCGGAGGGGCCCCGCGGGAGCGAGGCCGGCGAGATGCTCTTCCTTCGAGGGATGTGCCACCTGCAGGAAGGCGCGGAGGCCGACGGCGTGGAGGACCTGGAAGCGGCCGCCGGCCAGGGCTGGCTGGAGGCGCGGTTCCAGCTCGCCCAGTACTACGCCGGCAAGGGCCGGCGCGGCGACCTGCGTCGGCGGGCCATCTCCCACCTCCGGCAGGTCCTCGCGGCCGACGCCGACGATCCCAGTCTCGCCGCCGGCCGGGACCGTGTCTGCTTCGCCCTGGGCGGCCTCTACGCGGAGGGCGACGAGCCCGGCGACGTCGACCGCGGCATCGCCGCCTACCGTCAGGGCCTCTCCGTCAACCCCCTCTCCGCCGTCGGGCACAATAGCCTGGGGCAGCTCCTGATGCGCTTCGAGCCCCTCGGCGCCCTCGGCGAGTTGAAGGTGGCCCTGCAGCTGGACCCGGACCTCCGGGCCGCCTGCGGCAACCTCGCCCGGCTCCTGGTCGAGCGCATCCCGCCGCAAGAGCTGGCCGCCGAGTACGCCCGCATCGTCGAGGAGTTCGAGGATCGGGCCCCCCACGTGCTCGCCCGTCTGTCCCAGGAACTGGTCGAGCTGGGGAGGGAGCAGGCCTATCGCGGCCTGTACACCAAGGGCCACCAGCTGAAGAACCTGATCGGCGTCGTGGGCAGCCGGCTGCGGCGGCTGACCCGGAAGCTGCCTGCCGACGACGGCGCGGCCGAGGAGTTGCGCCAGGTCGAGCAGGAGCACGGTCGCCTCTACGAGGAATGGGTGGGCTATCTGTCGGCCATGACGCCCGACCGGGTCGTCACCGGCCTGGTCGATCCCGCCCGGGTCGCCCGCCGGGTGGTGGAAGCCCTCGGCGCCGACACGCAGGTCGCGTTGGGGATGCGTGTCCAGGAGGGGGTGCCGCGGATCGAGGCGGACGAGCGCCTGCTCCGGGAGGCGGTGACCAATCTGTGCCTCAACGCCATCCAGGCCGTCTCCGGAGAGGCCTCGCCGGGGGAGGTCTCCGTCGGCGTCGGTTTCGATGTCGACGGGGTGTTCATCGAGGTGGAGGATTCCGGGCCGGGCATCCCCGCCGACGTGATCGACCACGTCTTCGATCCGGGGTTCACCACCCGGAGCCAGGGCAACGGCTACGGTCTCGCCATCGCCCAGCGGATCGCCCAGGCCCACCACGGCGACCTCCGGGTCAAGAGCCGCGTCGGCCGAGGCACCGTGTTCCGCCTCGACCTGCCGGTCAACTACGACGCCGAAAGCCGGGTCGGCGGGGAGATCCTGTGAGCGACCGGGGCCGCGTCCTCATCGCCGACGATCAGCCGGAGGTGCGTGAGCTGCTGGCCGAGAAGCTGCGGGCCCGGGGCAAGGAGGCCGAGGTCTTCCACACGGGGACGGAGCTGCTCGACCACCTGGCCGTCCATGGCGAAGGGGTGGAGCTGGCCGTCCTCGACCTCGACTTCGGCGCCGCCGAGCCCGATGGCCTGGCGGTCCTCAAGCGGGTGAGGCGGCTCTGTCCGGAGCTGCCGGTGATCATCCTCACTGGCAAAGGGTCCGTCGACTCCGCCGTCGCCGCCGTGCAGGAGGGCGCCGCCGACTACATCGAGAAGGACCTCTACGTGGAGGACAAGCTCGAGCTCAGCATGGAAAAGGTCGAGCGCATGCTCCATGTGCTGCAGGAGAACGCGCGGCTCCGGGCGGAGAACGAAACCCTCGACCGCGACAATCTCTACTACCGGTCCGAGCTGGGGGCCCGCTACCACATAGTCCAGGCCAGCGGCCTCGTGGAGCAGATCCTGCGGCAGGTCCAACAGGTGGCCTCCATCCCGCGGCCCGTCCTGGTCCGCGGAGAGCGGGGGACGGGCAAGGAGCTGATCGCAGCGGCCCTGCACTACGGAGGGAACCGGGCCGACCGGCCCTTCGTCAAGCTGAACTGCTCGGCCCTCTCCGAGAACCTGCTCGAATCGGAGCTCTTCGGCCATGAGCGGGGCGCGTTCACCGGCGCCGGCGACACCCGGCGGGGGCGTTTCGAGACCGCCGACGGCGGCACCCTGTTCCTCGACGAGATCGGCAACACCACCCTCGAGTTCCAGAAGACCCTGCTGCGCGTCATCGAGTACCAGGAGTTCGAGCGCATCGGCGGCTCCCGCACCATTCGCGTGGACGTGCGCATCGTGGCAGCCACCAACGCCGACCTCGAGAGCGAGATCGAGGCGGGCCGCTTCCGCGCCGATCTCTACGACCGCCTGCGGTTCACCGAGATCTCCCTGCCGCCCCTGCGCGAGCGCCGCGAAGACATCCGCCCCCTGGTGGCCTTCTTCTCCCACCAGCTGTCGGAGGAGGTCGCCTCGATACCGGAGCGGACCTTCGACGAGGCCAGCCTGGCGGTCCTCGAGTCCTATGCCTGGCCCGGCAACGTGCGGGAGCTGAAGTTCGCCGTGGAACGCGCCCTGTGCGTAGCTCGGGAGGACCGGGTGACGGTCTCCGACCTGCCGCCCGAGATCGTCGGCGAAGGTGGGTCGGTCCTCATGGGGGGGGCGGACCTGCCCGGGACCTTCGACGAGCAGATGACCGCCGTCGAGAGGGGCCTGCTGCTCGCCGCGCTCGAGCGCAGCGGCAGCAGCCAGAAGGACGCCGCGGCCTCCCTCGGCCTGACCTACGACCGCTTCCGGCACCTCCTGCGAAAGCACGGCCTCACCCGGGCTTGATCTTCTGCGCGGCTGCGCGGCAAGGTCAGGGCGCGCCCCGCCGCGGTGCGTTCTCGGCAGTCCAGACCCCGGGCGGGTCTCACACCTTGACGTTGGTCCTCCTGGCGCCTTCTTAGCGGGGGTGCCGCCGCAGTGCCTCCAACCGCGTAGAGAGCGATGATGGAGAAGCAGTTCAGGGTCGAGACCTTCCTCGCGGGCGACCTGGCCGAGCTCTACGAAGCCGTCATGGAGCAGTTCGAGGTCTCCGGCTCCTCGAGCTTGTCCGAGATGAACCGGGCGCTGCTGCGGACCGGGCTGCTGCTGCACCTGACGATGCTGACCTCCATGGGTGCGGTCTCCGACGAGCAGCGCCGACTCCGGTTGGAGGAACTGGCCGAGAGGGTGGGCCGGGAGAACCTGATGTGGGAGGTCGTGGAGCTCGCCCGGCGCCACTGGAAGGAGGGGGGGGCCGGCAGCGTCGACCTGCAGGCCTAGAAGGCGCCTCAGGACTCTTGTGCACATAGCATAACATGCTGAATTGACTGAAGTTACGATAGCCACATGCAATTTGACAGGGGGGGGCCGGGCCCGTACATTCCTGCCACTTGGATAGGATTGTCCTCCATGTCCGAAGCCTACAACGAGACCGTCCTCGACCACTACCGGAACCCCCGCAATGTGGGCGTTCTCAAAAACGCTCACGCTGTCGGCAAGGCGGAGAACTCGGCTTGCGGAGACGTTCTCCACCTCTATCTGGCCATCGACCGAGACCGGGTGGTCGACTCGCGCTTCCAGACCTTCGGATGCGCGGCCGCCATCGCCGCCGGCTCGAGGCTGACCGAGATGGTCACCGGCGCCACTCTCGACGAGGTGCGCGCCATCCGCCGCCGGGACGTGGTCGAGGCCCTCGGCGGACTGCCGCCGATGAAGGTCCATTGCTCGGTTCTGGCCGAGGACGCCCTTCGCGCCGCACTCGAAGCGTACGAGCACTGAAGCTCCCGGAATGCAACCAACAACCTCCACGAAAGGACGACTTCCATGGCTTACACACTGCCTGATCTGCCGTATGCACACGACGCGCTCGAGCCCGTGATCGACGCGAGGACGATGGAGATCCACCACGGCAAGCACCACAACACCTACGTCACGAACCTGAACAACGCCCTCGAGGGCCACGACGCCTTGGCCGCCAAGAGCGTCGAGGATCTGATCACCGACCTCGACTCGGTCCCCGAAGATGTCCGCACCGCGGTGCGGAACAACGGCGGCGGACACGCCAACCACAGCCTCTTCTGGCAGCTCATGGCTCCCGAGGGGGGCCGGGGAGAGCCTTCCGACGGATTGAGGGCCGCCGCCGAGTCCGCCTTCGGATCGCTGGATGGCCTGCACGAGGAGTTCGCCAAGGCCGGCACCACCCGCTTCGGCAGCGGCTGGGCCTGGGTGGTGGTCAAGGACGGCAAGCTGGCCATCCTCAGCACCGCCAACCAGGACAACCCCATCATGACGGGCGACGGAACGCCGATCCTCGGCCTCGACGTCTGGGAGCATGCCTACTACCTGAACTACCAGAACCGCCGTCCCGACTACATCGAGGCGTGGGCCGGCATCATCAACTGGAACGAGGTCAACCGCCGCTTCAGCGCAGCCATGTAAGCCCGGCGCCGGGAGCCCGCCCGGGTTCCCGGCGATCACCCATCGGCGGCCTCGCGCCGCCTCACGAGAAAAGGGCTTGCCATGGCGATCCATCCCGGTGATCCGGCTCCGGATTTCACCCTGAAGAACACGGACCTGGAGGAGGTGACCCTCTCCTCCCTCCGGGGCCGAAACGTCGTCCTCCTGTTCGTGCCCCTGGCCTTCACCGGCGTATGCACACAGGAGTTCTGCGAGGTATCCCGCGGGATCTCGGACTACTCCGCCCTCGACGCCGAGGTTCTCGGCATCAGCGTCGACAGCCCCTTCGCGCAGAAGGCCTGGGCCGAGCAGGAGGGGATCACCATCTCCCTTCTGAGCGATTTCAACAGGGAGGTCTGTGGCGCCTACGGTGCCCGGTACGAGGATCTGCTGGGCATGGTCGGCGTGGCCAAGCGTTCGGCCTTCGTCATCGACAAGGAGGGGACCGTGCGTTACGCCTCCGTCTCCGATGACGCCAAGGTCCTGCCCGACTTCGAGGCGGTGAAGGCCTGCCTCGAGTCCTTGTAGTCGCAGGAACCTTCCCAAGGCCCAGGCCAAGCAGATGCGCGTTGAAGGGGCAGGCCGCCCGCTGGCGGCTCCCGAAGAGGTCCATGACCCGGCCTCTCTGACCGGTACCCGGTTTCCCGGACAGGGTTGCGCCGAGACATCGGCCCCTGCCGCTGCTCTCGACGAGTCTCACCGCGACCTCCTCGACGGGGAGTACTGGCGCAGGATCCCCGCCTACGCCGGTCTGGGTGCCGACGAGTTTCACGATCACCGGTTCCAGAGCCGGAACTGCGTTTCCAGCCTCCAGAAGCTGCGCCAGGTTCTTGGCGGCCTCGTCTCCGAGGCGTTCTACGCCGACGTCGAAGCCGGCCTGCGCCTGTCAACCATGAGCCTGCGCATCTCCCCGTACCTGATCTCCCTCGTCGACTGGTCGGCGCCCGACGTCGATCCGGTCCGGACCCAGTTTCTCCCTCTGGGTTCGCGGCACGAGGCCGACCACCCCGAGCTGGCCCTCGACTCCCTCAACGAGCAGGCCGATTCACCCGTGCCCGGACTCACGCACCGCTACCACGACCGGGCCCTGTTCCTGGCTCTGGACACCTGCCCCGTGTACTGCAGGTTCTGCACGCGTTCCTACTCCGTGGGCCTCGACACCGCCGGCGTGGACAAGGTCCACTTCGGGGTCAGCCGCCAGCGCTGGGAGCAGGCCTTCGACTACATCCGCCGCACGCCCGGCATCGAGGACGTGGTCGTCAGCGGCGGCGACATGTACAACCTCAAGGCCGAGCAGGTCGAGTTGCTGGGCCGGACCCTGCTCGACATCGAGCACGTGCGCAGGTTCCGTTACGCCACCAAGGGCCCGGCGGTGATGCCGCAGAAGCTGGTCACCGATCCCGATTGGGTGCGCGCCGTTACCACCGTCGTCGCCGAGGGCCGCCGCCGCCACAAGGAGGTGGCTCTGCACACGCACTTCAACCACCCCGGGGAGATCACCGCCTTCACCCGCCGCGCCATGGAAGGGCTGATGGCGGAGGGCATGGTCGTCCGCAACCAGACGGTCCTGCAGCGCGGGGTGAACGACGACGCCGACACCATGCAGCTCCTGGTCCGGCGCCTGGGATACCTCAACATCCACCCCTACTACGTCTTTCTGCACGACATGGTCCGCGGCGTCGAAGAGTTGCGCACGAGCCTGAGGACCGCCATCGATATCGAGAAGCAGGTCCGTGGCGTCACCGCGGGTTTCAACCTTCCCGCCTTCGTTCTCGACACCATGGGGGGCGGGGGCAAGCGGGACGTCCACTCCTACGAGCGCTACGACCAGGAGACCGGGATCTCCGTTTTCACCAGTCCCGTGGTGAGGCCGGGGCAGCGTTTCCTGTTCTTCGACCCGATGCACAGCCTCGGGCCGAAGGCGCGGGCGCTCTGGTCCGATCCCGACTCCAGGGCCGGCATGATCGCCGAGGCCCTGGAGGACCGGGCCGCAGGAGCCAGATCCTGACGATGGAGAGTCTGCCAGGCAGGCTCCCAGGCGGAGGAAGGACCCCGCGAGGGCGCCTCCTCCCGGAAACGGAAGTGACGGAAGATGAACCCAAAGGCAGTCATTCTGCCCGCCGACCTGTGGCTCGCCGTCCTCTGCGGCCTCGGGTTGCTGCTGGTGGGCGTCGGCATCGGGTACTTCATCAACCTCTATCTGCGAAGGCCCGATCAGAGCCGTTTGGAAGAGGAAGCCGAGGCCAGGGCCGTGCGCCGCCTCGCCGAGCAGGAGCGCGCCCAGCGTCTGGCATTTCTCGAGGAGAAGGACGGCTGGTACAAGCTGAAGGCCGACCAGGAGAACCAACTGGAGACGGCCCTTGAAGAGCAGGGCCGCCGGGAGAAGGACCTGGCGACCCGGGAGCGGGAGATCGACACCCGGCGGCAGGAGGTGCGCAAGGAGTGGAGCCGTTTCAAGAACCAGGAGCGGCGCCTCAACTCGAGGGAGCGCAGCCTCCGGTCCACCGAGGTGGAGATCGAGACGATGCAGCGGGAGTTCCGGGAAAAGCTGGAACTCGCCGCCAATCTCACCGAGGACGAGGCCAAGGAGCAGCTCCTCGAGCACCTCTCCGGCAAGGTGCGGGCCCGGGCGGCGGCCATGATCCGGGCCGAGAGAACGCGGGCCCGGGAGGAGGCGGACCGGGAGGCGCGCAAGATCGTCGCCCAGGCCATTCAGCGCTGCGCCGTGGAGGAAGCGGAGCAGGCGGCCACCTCAACTCTGACGATCCCCAGTGAGAGCCTCAAGAGCCGGATCATCGGCAAGGAGGGCCGCAACGTGCGCGCCTTCGAGCACGCCACGGGGGTCAAGGTCGTGGTCGACGACACGCCCGACACGGTACTGCTCTCCTCCTTCGATCCACTCCGCCGCGAGGTGGCGGCGCGCTCGATGGAGCGCCTGGTCCGCGACGGCGGGTTCACCCCCAACCGGATCGAGGAGGTGGTGGCCGAGGCCCGCCGTCTCGTCGACAAGGAAATGGAGGAGGCGGGTCACCGCGCCCTCGGCAAGATCGGGGCGAGCGACTACCACCCGGACCTACCCGCCGCGGTAGGGCGGCTCAAGTTCCGCTCCAGCTACGGGCAGAACCAGCTACAACATTGCCTGGAGGTGGGACAACTGGCGGGGCTCATGGCCCTGGAGATCGGCCTCGACGCCCCCCTCGCCCGGAGGGCCGGACTGCTGCACGACATCGGCAAGACGGTGAGCCGGGAGATGGAGGGCTCGCATATCGAGCTCGGAGTGGAGATGGCCGAGCGCTTCGACGAGCACCCCGTGGTACGCGAGGTCATCGCCGAGAGCCACGAGGACCACGATCGCGTCGATCCGATCTGCTTCCTGGTGAAGGCCGCCGACGCCATCTCCTCGGTCCGGCCGGGGGGCCGACGGGAGGACTTCGAGGGCTACGCCCGCCGAATCATGAAACTGGAGGAGATCGCCACCTCCTTCGAGGGGGTGAAGGACGTCTACGCCATCAACGCCGGACGCGAGATCCGCGTCATGGTACGCGGTGAGCAGGTGAGCGACGACGACGCCGAGATCCTGGCCTTCCACATCGCCGAGCGCGTGAAGAACGAGTTGACCTTCGCCGGCGAGGTGAAGGTGGTGGTCGTCCGCGAGACCCGCGCCGCCCGGAGCACCAGCCTGCGGCCTCGCGGTCCACGAAGCGGCAACCCGAGGTCGAGGCGCCGGGCTCACGATTCCTCCCCCCGCAACGGCCGCCATGCTCGAAACGGACAGCCCCGGCCCGGCGGGTAGAGCCTTGGAGTCTTCTTGGCGACGGTGAGGAAGAGGGGCCGCGGAACCCTCACCAGCCTGTGGCGGGCGATCGGCCGCTTGGCGTCCCCGCGGACTCCCGTGGCCGGGCGCAAGTCGGACGGGGCCGCCCCCCTCAGAGGGACTCCGCGCCTGCGCCGACACTCGGACGGACGCCCCCGGTGCGTCGCCTGCGCCCTGTGCGCCGCCGCCTGCCCGTCGGACTGCATTCGCATCGAAGCCTCGGCTCCGCCCTGGGTCGAGGAGGCCGACCTGCCCGCCACGAGCGAACGCTGGCCTGCCGTCTTCGAGCTCGATCTGGGGCGCTGCCTCCTGTGCGGTCTGTGCGAGTCGGCCTGCCCCGAGGAGGCGATCTCCCTCGACCAGGAGCCGGTGCCGGTGGCCGGAGAGCGCGCGTCACTTCGCCTGGGGCGCGATGCCCTGCTGCGGCGGTGACACGACTCGCCATTCTCGGCAGTACCGGCTCCATCGGGAGGACGACCCTCGCCGTTCTCGAGGGGCTCCGCCGCCAGGACGGAGACGCCGAGTGGGAGGTCGTGGCCCTGGCGGCGGGGCGCCGCGTCGAGGACCTGATCCACCAGGCGAGGGCGTGGTCTCCCGGTCTCGTCTGCGTGGCCGCGAGCGCCGACGCCCGCAAGGCCAGGGAAGAGCTGCCCGGCGTCGAGGTGCTCTACGGGGGACGGGGACTGTGCGAGCTTGTCGCCGACGGCCGGGTGGATGTCGTCGTCAACGGGCTGGTGGGGGCCGTGGGGCTGCCGCCGACGGTGAGGGCTCTGAAGGCCGGCAAGACCGTCGCCATGGCCAACAAGGAACCCCTGGTCATGGCCGGGGGGCTGTTGCAGGAGGCCGCAGTGGCGGGTGGAGGTGAGCTCCTGCCCGTGGACAGCGAGCCCAGCGCCCTCTGGCAGTGCCTGCGGGGGGAGCGTGAGGAGGACGTCTCCCGGTTGATCCTGACCGCCTCGGGGGGCGCCTTCCGCGACCGCAGCCGATCGGAGCTTGCCAGGGTGACCGCCGCCGAGGCCCTCCATCACCCGACCTGGCGGATGGGGCCCAAGATCACCGTTGATTCGGCGACCCTGATGAACAAGGGTTTCGAGGTCATCGAGGCGGCCTGGCTCTTCGGAGTGGACGTGGACCGCGTGGAGGTCGTGATTCACCGGGAATCGATCGTTCACTCCCTGGTGGAGTTCACCGACGGCTCGATCCTGGCCCACCTCGGACGGACCGACATGAGCCTGCCGATCCAGTACGCCCTCACCCATCCCGTGCGCAAGCCCGGTCCCTTGCCACGGCTCGATCTGGCCGATGTGGGCGCCCTGCACTTCGAAGCCCCCGACCCGGAGCGGGTACCGGGCCTGTCCCTGTGCCGCGATGCGGCGCGGGCCGGCGGCACGGCACCGGCGGCGCTGAACGCCGCCAACGAGGTCGCCGTCTCCGCCTTCCTCGAAGGGCGGCTGGGCTTTCTGGATATTCACGAACTGAACCTGAGCGTGGTCGATGGCTGGAATCCAGGCCCCGCCACCGACCTCGAGACGGTCCTCGAAGCCGACCGCCAGGCGCGGGCGCGGGCCGTGGAACGCCTGAGTCCCGCCACCGCCGGGACCCGCCGCTGAGGGAGGGACGATGTCCGCAAAGAGATCCAGGCTACCCGCCGAAGCACGGCCCCGGGACCCTGCCGCGCTCTACGAGGCATCCCACCGCGTGCTGCGCTTTCTCACCGGCGTGATGATCGTCGCTTTCCTCCTCATCGTGGTGCTCACCACGATCTCCACCGGCCCCTTCGTGCAGGTCACCGCCCGGGGCCTCTACTTCCTGATTCTCGCCGTGCCCGTCGCTTCTCTCCTCACCTGGATCCTGCGCCTGTGGGCCGAGCGGCGGGCAGCACGCCCCCGGTGAGCCGCGCCGCCTGAAGCGTCCCCGGGGGCCGTTCCCCCCTCCGGTCGATGGAAACCCTCACCGCCAAAGGGCACTTTCACGCCGCCCACCGGCAGCTCGACTACGACGGCAAGTGCGCCCATGTCCACGGTCACACCTGGCGGGGTTCCTTCGTCGTGCGGGCCGAGCGTTTTCCGCGTCTGGAGGGCATCGACATGTCAGTCGACTTCGGGGCCCTCAAGCAGATATTCAGGAATCTCGACCATCGCCTGCTGGTCTCTGGCCGGGACGAGATCTTTCTCGACAGCCGGCTCTTCGAGCCCGACGGCATCGTGCTGATCCCCGGCGCCAACCCGAGCGTCGAGAACGTCGCCCGGTACTGCATGGAGCGGGCGGTGGAAGCCTTGTCCGAGTTGTTCCCCGACCGGGGAATCGACTACGATTTGGAGGTCACCATCCAGGAGACGGACAACAACCTCTTTGCCCTGCGGCGGTCGGTGACCATCTGAACCATGCCTCGCGAAGCGCTGATGACCGTGGCCGAGGTTTCCGAGTACCTCGCGTGTTCCGTTTCGATGGTGAGAAGGCTGGCCCAGCGGTCGGAGATCCCCTACTACCGCTTGGGCCGCCTCCTGCGTTTCCGGCGCGCCGATGTCGATGCCTGGCTCGAAGCGCGCCACGAGGGCGGACCCTCCTCCCACGGCCGCAGGACCGCCGCCCACCCCGACCAGTTGATCCTGTTCGAAGTCGATTCGGGGAGAGCATGAACCTCCGCGGAGGTCCGGATACCGGTCCGGCTCCCCGGGACGCCGCCGGCCCGGAGGGCGGCGGATGAAGGACGGCGGCATCGAGAGAGTGGCCGTTCTCGGAGCCGGCGTCATGGGCAGCCAGATCGCGGCGCTCATGGCCAACGCCGGACTCGAGGTCGACCTGCTCGACCTCCCCCAAGGCTCCGACGAGTCGGGCCGCGCGCGGGCCGGACTCGAGAGCCTGGGGCGGCTGCGGCCGAGCCCTCTCTTTCTGCCGGAGGCGGCGGAACGGATCCATCCCGGCTCCCTCAGCGGCACCCCGGACCTCACGCACGTCCAGTGGGTGGTCGAGGCCGTGGTCGAGGACCTCCAGGTCAAGCGCTCCCTCTTCGAACGCATTGGCCCGGGCCTCGGGTCCTCCACGTTGCTGACCAGCAACACCTCCGGACTGTCCATCGCCGCTCTCGCCGAGGGCCTTCCGGCGGACCTGCGTCGCCGGTTCCTCGGCGTCCACTTCTTCAATCCGCCGCGCTACATGAAGCTCGTCGAGCTGATCCCGGGGCCCGGGACCGATCCCTCCCGGATGGAGGAGATGTCCACCTTCCTGCGCAGCCGCCTCGGCAAGGGGGTGGTCGCCTGCCGGGACACGCCGAACTTCATCGCCAATCGGCTCGGCCTCTTCGCCGTCATGGACGCCCTGCGGCGCATGGAGGCCGACGGACTCACCGTGGAGGAGGTCGACGCCGTCACCGGCCCGGTGTTGGGACGCCCCCGCAGCGCCACCCTGAGGCTGTGCGACCTCATCGGCCTGGACACCCTCGTCCACGTGGCCCGCACGGCCCGGGACGGTCTGGAGCACGATCCCGGCCGCGGTGTCTTCGATCCCGGTGACGGAGTGCGCGCCATGGTCGAGGCCGGGCTCCTCGGAGAGAAGGCCGGGAGCGGCTTCTACCGCAGGGGAGAGGGGGGCATCGAGGCCATCGACCTTGCCACTCTTGGGTACCGGGCCCGGCGTTCGGTCAGGCCGTCCCTGCCAACCCGGGGGCACCTCGGCGAGCGCCTAGCCGCGGTGACCGGCGGCGAGGATCGTCTCGCCCGCTTCGCGCGCGACCACCTCTTCGCGGCCCTGGGCTACTGTGCCACCTGCGCGGCGGAGGTGGCCGACTCCCTCGAGGACATCGACCGGGTCCTGCGCTGGGGCTTCCACTGGGAGGCCGGCCCCTTCGAGCAGATCGATCTCATCGGCGCCGGCGTCCTGATCAAAGGGTTGGAGGAGGCCGGCACCGAGCCGCCGGAGCTGCTCGCCCGCATCGCCGCCAGTGGGACAGGGCGGGTCTATGAAACTGGTTCCGGAGAACGCAGCGTGATGGCCCCGGACGGCGGGGGATACCGCCCTCTCCGCGCCTCGGGCCCCCCGGCCGACGCGGACCTCCTTTCGGGGGCCGAGGTCCTGCGCGAATGCGAGACGGCGCGCCTGGTCCGGCTCGGTGACGGCGCGGCGGCGATCGAGCTGCGCGGCAAGCTCAACGTCCTCGGCCCCGGGTCACTGGCCTTCACCCGCGACACCGTCGCCGAAGGCGATTTCGATCTCCTGGTCCTCACCGGGGCCGGGGAGCATCTGTCGGCCGGCGCCGACCTGAGGTATGTCCTGCAGCGGATCGATGCCGGCGCCTGGGCGGAGCTGGACACCTACCTGCAGCTCTTTCAGCAGGCCACCGCGGGGGTGCGCTACGCGCCGATGCCTGTGGTCACGGCGGCGCGGGGCCTGGCCCTTGGCGGCGGCTGCGAGTTCAATCTCTCGGCCGCTTCCCGGGTGGCCGCCGCGGAACTGCGCCTCGGTCTGGTGGAGACCCGCATCGGGGTCGTGCCCGGGGCCGGAGGCTGCAAGGAGATGGTGCGGCGCTTCGGCGCGGATGTCGATGCCTTCCTGCCCGCGCTTCAGGCGGGACGGATGTCCGACAACGCGCTGCAGGCGCGGGCCTGGGGATTCCTCGACGACTCGGATGACATCCGGCTCGACGGCGACCGGCTCCTGGAAGCCGCTGTGACGAGGGCCCGGGAACTGGTCTCCGGCGGATGGTCCCCGCCGCGGCCCCGGGACCTGCCGGTGGCCGGTCCCGATGTGCTCGAGAGGCTGCACGCCGGGATCGACGCCGGCGCGGCAGAGGGCCGTCTGGGCGCCCACGACGCGGTCGTGGGCAAGGCCCTGTCGCGGGTCGTCTGCGGCGGCGGCGCCCGCGGCACGATCTCGGAGCAAGGGCTGCTCGATCTCGAGCGCGAAGCCTTCCTCGAGCTCTGCGGCACGGAGGCCACCCGGGCGAGGATCGCCCACATGCTGGAAACCGGCAAACCCCTGCGCAACTGAAGGGAGGGATCCCATGGGACTGCGCACGGCGGCGGAGTACATGGAAGGGCTGCGGGACGGGCGCACGGTGTACTTCCATGGAAGACCCGTGGCCGATGTGACCGGCCATCCCCATCTGGGAGTAGCCGCCGGGCACGCGGCTCTCGACTTCGAGCTGGCCGAGGACGACCGGCACAAGGAGCTCTTCACCTGGACGGACGACGAGGGTTCCCTCCACAGCCGCTACTACAAACGGCCCGAGTCGTCCGGGGACCTGCTGAACCGGCGCGAGATGATCGAGACCTCCACGCGCCGCGGACGCAGCGTCGTGCTTCTGGTCAAGGAGATCGGAACCGACGCCCTCTTCGCCCTCGACCTGGTCACCCGGGTCGTCGACGACAAGGCCGGTACGGCCTACAACGACCGGGTCGCTGCCTTTCACCGACACTGCCGGGACTTCGACCTGACCCTGGCCGTGGCGCAGACGGACGTCAAGGGCGATCGAAGCCTGTTGCCGTCGCAGCAGGCGCATCCCGACTACTACGTGCGCATCGTCGAGGAGCGCGACGACGGCATCGTCGTGAGGGGCGCCAAAGCCCACACTACGGGAACCCCCGTCGTCGACGAGGTCGTCGTCCTGCCCACGAGGGCCATCGGCGCGGAGGACTCTTCCTACGCCGTCTCCTTTGCCGTACCCGTCGATACCCCGGGAGTCAAGCTCCTTGCCAGCCCCTTCGGCGCCGCCGAGGGGGACAGCTCCTTCCACTACCCGGTCAGCTCGCGGCATCGCCTGGTGGACACCCTCACCGTCTTCGAGGACGTCTTCGTGCCCAGGGAGCGGGTCTTCCTGCAGGGGGAGTGGCAGGCGGCCGGCTTTCTGGCCAACACCTTCGTGGAGTTCCACCGGTTCACGGCGGTATCCTACAAGCCGCCGTTGTGCGACCTCTTCATCGGGGCCGCGGCTCTCCTCGCCGAGTACAACGGCATCGAGAAGGCCGGCCATGTCCGTGAGAAGCTGACGCAGCTGATCGCTTGGACCGAGACCGTGCGCGGCCTGAGCCGGGCGGCGGCCCACGACTGCCGCATCACCGATTCCGGCCTCGCCGTGCCAGAGGTGGTCCTCACCAACCTCGCCAAGTTTCACTTCGCAGCGCGCTACCACGACGCGATCCGCTGGGTGCAGGACATCGCCGGCGGCCTGGTCGTGACGGGTCCTTCGGAGCAGGACATGGACAGCCCCGAGACCCGCCCGTACATCGACCGGTTCCTCGGCGGCGGCAACGGCGCCGAGGCCTCGGACAGACTGAGAGCGATGAACCTGGTGCGGGACCTGACCGCCTCCGACTTCGGCGGCTACAACCAGTTTCTCGCCATCCACGCCGAGGGTTCGCTCGAAGCGCAGAAGATCACCATCCACCGGGACTACGATATCGATCGCTGCAAGAGCCTGGCGGCCGAAGCGATCGGCGTGGACCGGGGGTGAGGGGGGTTAGCCGGTCAGGCGGCGGTCCAGCCGCCGTCGACGTACAAGGTGGTACCGGTGATGTAGCTGGCCGCCTCCGAGGCCAGGAAGACCACGGCCCATGCCACCTCCTCGGGCCGTCCGAACCGGCCCAAGGGGGTTCGTTCCTCCACCCAGCCGCGCAGCTTGTCCCGCTTCTTGACCTCCGCCGTCATCTCCGTGTCGATGTACGCCGGGGCCACGGCATTCACCCGCACCCCACGGGAAGCCCACTCCACCGCCAGGGTGCGGGTCAGCGACGCGAGGGCGGCCTTCGAAGCCGAGTACGCGGCCAGCCTCGGGAGGGTCCGGTCGGCGCCGATGGAAGTCAGGTTGACCACCGAGCCGCTGCCCCTGTCGAGCATCGCCGGCCCGAGGTGACGGATGACGCGGAAGGTGCCGTCGAGGTTGACGCGCAGGACTTCGCTCCACTCCTCGTCGCTCCAGGTCTCGGCGGCTTTCACGAAGGGGCTCACGGCGGCGTTGTTCACCAGTACGTCCACACCTTCGGGCCATGCGTCCGAGATGCGTTCGCCCAGCAACGCGATGCCGTCGGGCGTGCCCAGGTCGGCTGGTACGGCGATGGCCCGCCCCCCCGATGCCTCCACGCTGGCCACTGTGGCCTTCAACTGGGACTCCGTGCGGCTCGTGACGGCGACTTCGGCGCCCGACCGGGCGAGGGCCACGGCGCAGGCCCGGCCGATCCCTCGGCCCCCGCCGGTCACCAGGGCCCGCCGGCCCTGCAGACCAAAGGGGGAGGCACTGTCTTTCATCGCGGTCCTCCTCTCTTCATGCAGTGAGTGCCGAAATATAGCTGTCGAGGCCCGGGAACCGGTGGACACGACCCAGGGTCGGACAGGGTAAGCCACCTCTCCCCGTTCGTCAGCAGGGGTTGATATCCGCCCTCCTCCACGTTATACTCTCACGGCTCGCGGGGCACTTTCCCCTTCCGGCACCCCCTCCCCGCGCCCCTCTCTCTCCTTCAAGCGATCCCCACGAGTCCAGCGCGCCCGTCTCCCGCGGTGCGTGGTCCGACTTGTCCTCCCCCCGATTTGCTCTCCCGCTTCGACAGAGGCTCTGTTGCGAGCCGCTGCCCGTCCTCTCCCTCTCCCGGCTTCAGGGGAGGGGGCACACCCGCCAGAATGGAGGGGTGTAGTCGCATGTCGTCATCAACGTTGCAGACCGATACCCTGGTCGATCGCTACTTCCACGAGATCGAGAGCTCGGTCGGACTCTCCGCCGCCGAGGAGGTCAAAGTCGCCGCGCGGATCCGGGACGGAGACGAGGGAGCGTTGAGCGAGTTGGTTCAGGCCAACCTGCGCTTCGTCGTCAGTGTCGCCAAGCAGTACCAGAACCTCGGACTCCCGCTGCCGGACCTGATCAACGAGGGCAACCTCGGCCTGATGACCGCCGCCCGGCGCTTCGACGGATCCAAGGGCTTCAAGTTCATCTCCTACGCCGTCTGGTGGATCCGGCAGGCGATCCTGCAGGCGTTGGCCGAACAGTCCAGGATCGTGCGTCTGCCCCTCAACCGCATCGGCGAGCTGACCAAGGTGAACAAGTGCCTCACGCGCCTGGAGCAGCGCCTGGGCCGCGCCCCCGAAGTCGAGGAGGTGGCCGCGGAGTTGAAGGCCAACCCCGACGACATGGAGATGGTCCTCCGCCTGGCCCAGCGGCCCGTGTCGCTGGAGACACCGTGCGACGAGCAGGAACCGGACCGCCGCCTGGGAGACCTGCTTCCGGACGAAACCCTGAAGGCCTTTGACGAGGTTCTGTCGGAAGGCAACCTCCGGGAGGAGATCCAGACGGCCATGGGCGCCCTGACCGGCGGCGAGGCGCGCGTGCTGCGCATGTACTACGGGCTCGACGGCCAGGAGCCCATGACCCTGGAGGAGATCGGCAAGTACGTGGGGCGCACGCGCGAACGGGTTCGCCAGATCAAGGAGAAGGCTCTGCAGAAGCTCCGGCACCCGAACCGCAGCGAGGTGCTGAAGGAGTACTACGGAGAGGGTTGATCCATCGCCGTCGGAGGGCCCCGGCCCCGGTTGACAGGTCACAACCCTCCGGTATCTTCTTCTGGTTCGTACGCCGTATAATCATGCGGTTCCGGCGTAGCTCAGTTGGCAGAGCGGGTGGCTGTTAACCACTTAGTCGTAGGTTCGAGTCCTACCGCCGGAGCCAAATAACACGCCGCTGAGGTTCGCGGTCCTGGCCGAGACCCCGAGGGGATACCTTTCGGGGTCTTGCCGTACCTGGACCCGTCCCATCGATCTCGACAGGCCGACATGATCTGGCCGTGCAAGAGATTCGACTTCAGCTGGTCCGACTGGCTCTTCGCCATACGGAGATGCCTGAAGCCGCCTCGGGGGCAGGACATGGCCGCCCGCGTGGAGAGTCTGTGGTCGGCGGAGGGGGATGTCATGGCCTGCCTCACGGCTCGCTCCGCCTTCGACCTGTTCCTGCGGGCGAAGCGGTGGAGGCCCGGCGACGAGATCATCTTCACCGCCCTCACGGTGCCCGACATGCCGCGCATCGCCCGGGAGCACGGGCTGAGGGTTGTGCCCCTCGACATCGATCCCCGGACCGCCGCCTGGGACGTGGACGCCCTGGAGCGATGCATCGGGCCTCGAACGAGAGCCGTCGTGCTGACGCACCTCTTCGGCGCCCGCCTCAAGGTCGAACCGGCCATGGCCGTCGCCCGGCGGCACGGCATCGCCGTGGTGGAGGACTGCGCCCAGGCCTACCGCGGACCGGGCCGGAACGGCCACCCCGAGGCCGACCTGGCCCTCTTTTCCTTCGGCCCCATGAAGATCGCAACCTCCCTGGGCGGCGCCGTGGCCCGCGTCCTCCAGCCCGAGGTGCGCCTGGGAATGGCCGCCTTCCTCGAGCAGTACCCCATGCAGTCCACGGGTGAGTTCACGCGCCGGGTGCTGCTCTACGGCCTGTTGAAGGCGGCCTCCAATCCGACCGTCTACGGGGCCCTGGTATTCCTGGCGGAGCTTGTGGGGCTGCACCGGGAGCGATGGATCCACGGGCTCACCCGCAACGTGCCTGGCCACGACCTGCTGGGTCACATCCGGCGCAGGCCCTGCGCCGCCCTTCTGAGCCTCCTCGAGCGCAGGCTCCGGGAGGGGGATGCGCCCGTGGCGCGGCGCACCGCACCCGGGGAACTCCTCTTCCGCGCCCTGGGCGGTGAGGTGCAGGTGCCCACACGCGGCTCCGGCGCACACGCGTACTGGATCATCCCGGTCCTGGCCGCCAACCGCGACGAGTTGAAGGTCTCCCTTCGCCGTCACGGCTTCGATCCCATGTCGGAGCGGCTGAGCGTCGTCCGCGGAGAGGGGATGGAAGCTCCCGGAGCCGGGCGCCTGTCGGAGTCGGTCTACCTGCCCTTCGATCCGGGCATGCCCGCCGCCGAACTCGAGCGGCTCGGAGCCCTGGTGACTCGCCTGGCCGCCGTGGACCGGCCCCGCGAGGCGACCGTGCCATCGGCGGTCTCCTGAGGAATGGGGGCCGAGGCGACTCCGGGGCTGGTGCGGGTCCGCCTGGGGGACGCGCGTGAGAGCGATCTGGAGGGGGCAGGCTATCTCTTCGACGGATACCTGGTCGCCGATGATGCGCTGCTGGTCGGCCCCGAGGCCTCCGACCACTTCGGGCTCGTGCTGGCCCGCCACGGGATCGAGGGAGCCCTCGACCGTCTGAACGGATCCTACCGGTACGTGGTGAAGCAGGAGGGTTGGGTGTGGTTCGGTATCGACCACTTCGGGGGGACGGCCCTGTTCTACCAGCTGGACCCGGAGCTGAGCCTCTTCGACGACCCTTCCGCCCAGGTGCGGAACCCTGACTACAGCGACGCCGCGGTCTGTTGTCTTCTGGCCTCGGGGTTCACCCTCGATGACGAGACCATCTACTCGGGGATCCGGGAGTGCGGCTCCGGCGTTCTCTACGAGTTCGAGACCGCCACCGGACAGCTGCGCCAGAGGACGTGGTTCAAGTTCAACCTCCATCCCCTAGGGGACTGCGATCCGGACGAGCTGGAAGCGGCCCTGATGCGCTCCCTGCCGCACCTGGCCCCCCGGGAGGGGAGCTACCTCCTGCCCCTGAGCGGCGGCCTGGACTCGAGGACGATTCTCGCCCTCGCCCTGAAGCGCCGCCAGCCTCTGGAGGCCTTCACCTACGGAGTGCCGGCGGCGAGGGACCATACCATACCCGGCCGGATCTGCGCCGAGCTGGGGCTGCGCCACACCACCATCCCCACGACAAGGGCTGAAGGGAAGGCCTGGTTCGAGAGCGCCGACATGAGGGAGATGGTGAAGGCCATGCACTTGGGCCGAAGCCTTCCCGAGGAGTCCGACTGGCGGCCCATGGCCCGGCTCGGCCCCGGTCCTTTCGTCGTCTGCCCGGGCCACGGGGGGGACTGGCTGACGGGCTCCTTCATCGACGCCCGCCTCCTCCACACCCGGACCCTGGAGGGCCTGGTCGAGTACCTTCTCGACTTTCACTGCAGCCTCACGGCGATATCGAGCCCCGGCTTCGCGGAGCTGTTGCGGGAGACGATCCGCCGCAGCCTGGCCGCCATCGCCCCCGATTGCGGAGAGGACCCCCTGGCCTGTGCCGAGCGCTGGAACCTGGAGCACCGGCAGAGGAAGTACATCGTCAACTCGGCCAGGAAGTACCGCTACCTGGGCATGCACATGTACCTGCCGTTCTTCGACCGGCACCTGATGGCGCTCTTCATGGGCCTGAAGACGCGGCACCGTACCCGCCAGCGCGCGTACGTCGGGTTTCTCGGCGCGCGCCTCTACACCGGGCGTCTCGCGGCTCTGCGCCGAATCGACAACACCCGGTGGGATCTCGACGTCGATCCACCCGAGATGGGGAGGCCGTCGACGCGGGAGGTGCTGCACCAGCGGCTGCGGGAAATCGATCGCAGGAAGTACCGCAAGCGCTTCCTCGTCTCCTCCATGGAGGGCTACGAGGATGCGGCGGCGATGCTGAGTTCCCGCGACAAGGCCTGCTTCCTGCGGCAGAGGGTGGATGAGGCCTTTCCGCTCCTCCATCCCTGCGTGGAGCAGCTCCGGGGCCTCGGCTGCGAGGAGTCCGCCCGTCACGTGAGCTGGACCCTGAGGCAACAGGTTTCGCAGATGAATCCGGTGGGGCTCTTCGTCTGCGCCTTCCTTCCATACCTGCTCGAGGTCGAATAGCCCCGAGGCCGGCCGCATCCCGATCCTCTCCCGATCGAATCGATGTCCCTCGACAGGGATCGCGAACTCACAGGCCATTCGGGCCTCTCCCTCGGCCGGCGGGCCGGCTGGCTCACCCTGGGCCGGATCTCCCATACCGCCGCCCTGCTGCTGGTGGGAGCGATCCTCTCGCGCGCCCTGTCACCGGCGGAGTACGGGCAGTATCAACAGGCATGGGTCTACCTGAACATCGCGATCCCCCTGTTCCTCTTCGGGATGCCGGTGAGCCTCAGCTACTTCCTGGCCCCCGCGGAGGGACCCGCCCGTGACCGACGAGCCGCTCAGCATGTCCTCCTGATCCTCCTCTTCGCCGCTCTCTTCGCCCTGTGCGCCGGGGGCCTCTGGATGGCGGCCTCGGCGTTCTCCATCCCCGCCGAGGTGCGGGTCCTCATGCCCGCGGGCATCCTCACCGGCGCGGGGATGATCGCCTGCGGCTTCCTGGAGCCGGTTCTGATCATCTACGGCAGGCACAGGGTCCTCACCGGGTCGCTGCTCCTCTTCGCCGCCCTGCACCTGACGGCGGTGCTGGCAGGCTGGTTCCTCGGGGGATCCCTCGAGTCGATCTTCGCCTGCCTGGGCGGCTCGGTGGTCCTGAGGGTGGTCTGGAGCTACCTCCTCCTCTTCCGGCTCCTGCGGCCCCTGTCCCTCGATCTGCTTCGGCAGCCTCTCGAGGATCCCCTGAAGTACGCGTGGCGTGTCGGCCTTCGCGACGGGATCGAGGTCCTGTCCAGGTTCGTCGACAAACTGATCTTCCTCTCCTTCTTCACCACCGCCCAGTTCGCCTTCTACCACAACGGCGCATGGGAGATCCCGGTCGTCATCTTCGTGCATTCCATGCTCGCCGTCCTGCTGCCCGAGCTTCGGGTGGCCTGCAGCCGCGGAGACATGGCAGAGGTCCTGAACCTGATGCACTTCGCCGCCAGAAGGGTGGCGCTGGTCCTCTTTCCGGCGGCGGCCTTCGCCTTCTCGGTGGCGCCGGAGCTGACGAGCTTCCTCTTCGGAGAGGACTACCGCGACAGCGGCGCCTACCTGCGGGTCTTCCTCCTCCTGCTGCCCCTGCGGGTCTCGACGGCCGGACTCGTCCTGCTGGCGGCCAACCGCACGCGGGCGGTGCTCCTGGGCACCGGGGTCGACCTGGTGCTGGCCGCCGTGCTGGGAGTGGCCCTGGTACCGTGGTTGGGGACGCTGGCGCCGGCCGTGGCCCTGGTGGTGAGCACGTCCTGCCAGGTGGGCTTCTACAACTGGCGGGCCTCGACGGTCATCGGCCGGCCCCTGCCGGAGATCCTGCCGTGGCCGGCCCTCGGGAGGCTGGCCCTGCCGAGCGCGGCCGCCGCCCTGGGCGCGGCTCTCTGCGCGCGCTTCGAGTCGGCTCTCCTGAACCTGATGACGGCCGGTATCGTCTTCGTCCTGTTGCTCTGGGGCCTGGGCCTGAGCCTGCGCCTGTTCGACGCCAGGGAGCGGGTCCTGCTGGGGACGGCGGCGAGATCCGCGGCGGCGAGGTGCCGATCGGTCCTGGTCCGCCGCGGCGACTGACGCCGCCGGTGGGTTGCGGCCGTCAGCCTCGGGCGGCGATGGCCCGGACCGCGTCGACCGCCTCGGGATTGACGAGGCCCGAGGTGTCGCCGGGGTCCTCGCCGAGCCAGGCGGCCCTCAGGACCCGGCGCATCAGCTTGGCGTTTCGCGTCTTCGGCAGGTCGGGGACGAAGAGGACTCGTGCCGGCCGCAGGGGCCTGCCCATCTCCTCGACGATGCGCTCGCCGAGGGCGGCCTCGAGATCCTCTCCGGCGGAGAATCCCTCCTCGAGCACGCAGAAGCAGACGATCTCCGCTCCCTTCAGCTCGTCCGGCACACCGATGGCGCCGGCCTCGACCACGGCCGGGTGGGCCACCAGGACCGACTCGAACTCCGAGGGGCCGACGCGTTTCCCGCCGACATTGATCGTGTCGTCGGAGCGGCCCAGGATCCACCAGTGTCCGTCGTCGTCCACCAGGGCCCAGTCCCCGTGGACCCAGACACCGGGGAAGCGCGACCAGTAGGTCTCCAGGTAGCGCCGGTTGTCCTCGTCTCCCCAGAAACCCCGGGTCATGCCGATCCAGGGGGTGCGGACGGCGAGCTCGCCCACCTGGTTGCGCACGGGGCGGCCCTCCTCGTCGAGGACGACCGCGTCCATCCCGGGGCAGGGCGCGGAGAACGCGGCCGGTTTGGACGGCCTCAGGGGGTTGTCCATGAGGATGCCGCCGCTCACCTCGGTGCCGCCGGAGTAGTTGACGATGGGGATCCGCCCGCCCCCGACCTCCTCGAAGAGCCAGCGCCAGGGCTCGGGGTTCCAGGGCTCGCCGGTGGAGCCGAAGGACCGCAGCCGCGACAGGTCTCGCCGGCGATGGTGCTGCGATCCCCTGGACTTGAGGACCCGCACCAGGGTGGGGGAGAGCCCCATCTGGGTCAGGCCCCGGCCTTCGGCCATCTCCCAGATGCGGCCGAGGTCCGGGTAGTCGGGGGCCCCCTCATAGAGGAAGCAGGAGGCGCCGAGGAGGCTGGTGCCGAAGACCAGCCAGGGCCCCATCATCCAGCCCATGTCCGTGATCCAGTAGGCCAGGTCCCCGGGGTGGACGTCGAGTCCGAAGCACATGTCCTGGGCCGCCTTCACCGGGAATCCGCAGTGGGTGTGGACGGCTCCCTTCGGGCGGCCCGTGGTGCCGGAGGTGTAGAGGATCATCATCCTCTCCTCCGCCTCCGTGTCGTGGGGAAGGCACTCCGGAGACTGGTCCGGCACCAGCCGGTGCCACCAGTGGTCCCTTCCGGCGCACATGTCGGCGGGATTGCCGCAGTGCCGCAGGACCAGGACCGTGCGGATCTGCGGCAGCTGGGCGAGGGCGGCGTCGGCGACGCTCTTCAGGGGGACCGTCGCGCCCCGGCGGGAGAAGCCGTCGGCGGTGATCAGGGCCGCGGCGCCGGCGTCGGAGAGGCGGGAGGCGACGGCCCCGGCGCCGAAGCCGGTGAACAGGGGAAGGACCACGCCGCCGATGCGGATCACCGCCAGCAGGGCCACGACGATCTCGGCCGTCATCGGCAGCAGGAGGCCGACGCGGTCCCCGGGCCGAATGCCCAGGGCCCGCAGGGCGTTGCCGCAGCGTCCAACCTCGGCCGCCAGTTGCGCGTACGTGAGAGTCGTCACCTCGCCGGCCTCGGACTCGGCGACGACCGCGGTTCGCCCCGCGCTCTCGGGGGACTCGAGCCAGCGGTCGAGGCAGTTGACGGTGATGTTCATGCGCCCGCCGGGGCACCAGCGGGGGAGGGCGGGACCCC
This sequence comes from Candidatus Latescibacterota bacterium, assembly GCA_964291625.2. Lineage (GTDB taxonomy): Bacteria > Latescibacterota > UBA2968 > UBA8231 > UBA8231 > UBA8231. Next base: position 486,527 of record OZ220090.1, read on the forward strand.
GGCCCAGGTCGACGACGCCATCGTACGGGGTGGAGAACCGGAGGCCCAGGAACCGCAGGACAGCCTCGGTGAAAGCGCCCACATCGCGGGTGGACCAAGCCATCAGATCGTCGAAGTCGGCCGCCCCGTGGAGCTCCATGAATCGCCTGAGGTTTGCCCGGTCGAGGTGGTGCGGCTCCGGGGACCAGAGGATGCTGCCGGCGTCGGGCAGGGGATGCCGGCCCCGCGAGGATCGGGTCATCGCCGCCACGTGGCTGGCGCCGCCATCAGACCGCGTAGGCCACCGAGCCGTCCTGGCGCAGGGGGGTGGCGCCCGTGTTCATCGGCTGGAAGGGCCGCTCGGGGATGAGCTCGTCCACCAGCTCCACGCCCAGGCCCGGCACCTCGGGCACCGGGATGTGCCCGCCCTCGCGCCGGTGGGCGCAACGGTACACGGCGTTCGCCTCGGCCTCGTCGCCCTTGGTGTACTCCTGGGTGATGAAGTTGGGGATGGAGGCGTCGAGATGGACCGAGGCCGCCGTCACCAGGGGGCCGAGGAAGTTGTGGGTCACCACCGCGCAGTGATGGGACTCGGCGATGGCGGCGATCTTCTTGCAGTGGGTCAGGCCGCCCGCCAGGCCCACGTCCGGACGCACGTACTGAGGTCCGCCGCTCTCGAGGAGCTCGCGGAACTCCCAGATCGTGGTCAGCCGCTCGCCGTTGCCCACGGCAACGTTGCAGCGCCTCGCCACCTCGGCCTGGCTCTGGACGCTGTCGATCTGGATCGGGTCCTCGAGGAAGAACAGGTTGAAGGGCCGCAGCGCCTCGGCCAGGGTCCAGGCGGTCATGGGGGTCAGCTTGCGGTGGACCTCGACGATCAGGTCGAGGTCGGGGCCGCCGCCTTCGCGGGCGGCGGCGACCAGGTCGCGGGCCCGCCCCACCATGCGGTCGATGCCGGCGTCGATGTGGTGGACGGGGTCGAACTTCAGGGCCGTGAACCCCTCCTCGACGGCGCCGCGGGCGTGGGCGCGCATGGCCTCCGGCGTGTCGGCCCCACCCAGGAGATGCAGGCGGATGCGGTCTCGGCAGCGCCCTCCGAGAAGCTCCCAGACCGGGGCCTGGTAGTGCTTGCCCTTGATGTCCCAGAGGGCGATGTCGACGGCGCTCACCGCCCCGGCCAGGGCCGTGCCCCGGAAGGGGGACATGCGGTAGAGGTGCTGCCAGTGATGCTCGATGCGCAGCGGATCCTGCCCGACGAGGTAGCGCTCGAAGGCGGAGACGATGCTCTGCACCGCCTCCGGATACCCCCAGCAGGCGGTCTGTCCGACGCCGGTCAGTCCGCTGTCGGTGGTGAGGCGCACGACGTAGCCGCCGCCGATGAGAAAGGACTCGATGCGCTCGATCTTCATCCCGGTGTCTCGCTTCTTTCGGCTCCTGCCCCGCCGGCTATATTAGCACCTCCCGCCTCGACGACGCGAACCTCGGCCCTTTCACCGCACCAGGAAGCGCGCGCCTCGCCCCTTGGGCCCGCGCGCCATCGACGTTGCGCCCGGCCGGGCCCCGACAGAGGGAGCGATGGAATACGTACAACTCGGGAGACTCGGCGTCCGCGTGAGCCGCATCTGCCTCGGCACCGCCTTCCGCGGCCAGCGCGACGACGCCGTGGCCGCGCGTGTCATCGAACGGGCCGTCGATCTGGGGTGCAACTTCATCGACTGCGCCAACTACTACGGCCGGGGGCGCTCCGAGACCGTCCTCGGAGAGGCGATCCGCGGCCGGCGCGACGACCTGTTCCTCACGAGCAAGGTGTGGAGCCGGATGGGACCTGGACCCAACGACGCCGGATCCTCCCGCTACCACATCACCCGGGAGGTGGAACGCAGCCTGCGGCGCCTCGGCACCGACCGCATCGATCTCTACCTCCTCCACAACTGGGACCCCGACTCGCCCCTGGACGAAAGCCTGCGCGCCATGGACGACCTGGTGCGCCAGGGGAAGGTCGTGTACGTCGGCGCCTGCAACTTCACCGCCGCCCAGACCCTGGAAGGCCTGTGGACAGCGGACCGCCTCGGCCTCGACGCCATCGCCTGCCTGCAGAACGAGTTCAACCTCCTCCACCGCTGGCCGGTCGAGTCGGAGTTGCTGCCCCTGGTGCGGCGCCGCGGGCTCGGCCTGATGACCTACAGCCCCTTGGCCGTGGGTCTGCTCACCGGCCGCTACCGCCGCGGCCAGCCGCCGCCGGCGGGGTCCCACTGGGAGGGCCGCGAGGACTTCGCGAGCACGATGGAGGGCATCGACGGCGTCGTGCAGGCCCTCATCGACGTCGGCTCCCGCCTGGGCAGGACCCCGGCGCAGGTGGCGCTGGCGTGGCTCCTCGACCACCCGGAGGTGACGGCCCCCATGATCGGCCCCGACCTGCCCGAGCACGTGGACGAGACCTTCGAGGCCCTGGGCTGGCAGCTGCCGCCCGAGGACCGCGCCGCCCTCGACGCGGCGACGGAGGCGGCGCCGGCACGCCGCTATCCGTGACCTCCGAAGGGGCAGGAACGGCGGCGAACGCGGCGCCGGGGCCGCCGGGTCTGCGGCCGCCGCCGGAGGTCTGGCTCCACTCCGACCTTCCCGGCCGCTTCGGGCGCTCCTTCCGGTTCTCCCGGATCGAGGCCAGTCTGCAGGCCGACGACCCGGGGGAGGTCACCGAAGTCCTGGAGACCGTCGAGGCGGCCGTGGACCGCGGGTTGCACGCCGTCGGCTTCCTCTGTTACGAGGCGGCGCCGGCCTTCGACCCCGCCTTCCCCTGCGGTCCCCGCGACCCCCTGCTGCCCCTGGTCTGGTTCGGGCTCTACGGACGGAGACGGGAGATCTCCGCCGCCGACGGTCCACCCTCCCGGGAGTACCGGCTCGGCCCGTGGACACCGGCGAGCCGCCCGCGGGACCACGCCGGGGCCGTGCGCCGCATCCACGAGTACATCGCCGCCGGCGACACCTACCAGGTGAACTACACCTTCCCCCTGTCGGCCTCCTTCGAGGGCGATGCCGGAGGGCTCTACCGCGACCTTCGCCGCTCCCAGGGAGGGGCGGGTTTCTGCGCTTTCCTCGACCTCGGCCGGGCGGTGGTGGTCTCCGCCTCGCCGGAGCTGTTCTTCTCCCTGGACAGCGCCGGCGGCATCGAGGCGCGGCCCATGAAGGGCACCCGCCGGCGCGGACGCTGGGTCGAGGAAGACGACGATCTCGCCCGCGAGCTGACGGCCAGCGCCAAGGAACGGGCGGAGAACGTCATGATCGTGGACCTGCTGCGGAACGACCTCGGCCGCGTGTCGGTCAAGGGGTCCGTGCGGGTCCCCCGGCTGTGGCGGGCGGAGGCCCTCGACACGGTGTGGCAGATGACCTCGACGGTCACCGCGAAGTTGCGTGACGGGGTGGGGCCGGGAAGGGTCTTCGAGGCCCTCTTCCCCTGCGGGTCGGTCACCGGGGCGCCCAAGGTGCGGACGACGCAGATCATCCGCCAGCTCGAGGGCGCACCCCGGGGGGTGTACACCGGCTCCATCGGCTACCTCTCCCCCGGGGACAAGGGAGCCGCCACCCCGCGGGGGATGGAGGGGCGGTTCTCCGTCGCCATCCGTACCGTCACCCTCGACCGCTCCGCCGGGATCGCCCGGGCGGGGGTCGGCGCCGGCATCACCTGGGGCTCGGAGGCCTCCTCCGAGTACGGGGAGTGCCTGGCCAAGGCCCGCTTCCTCACGCCTACCCACACCGAGTTCGAGCTCCTCGAAGGACTGCTGTTTGAGCCTGAATGCGGATACTATCTTCTCGAACGCCACCTGCGCAGGCTCGAGGGTTCGGCGAGGTACTTCGGGTTCCCCCATGACGAGGCCCGGGTGCGCGCCCGGCTCGCCGCCGCCGCCGCAGGGGCGCGCGGGCCCCTGCGGGTTCGTCTGACGACGGCCCGGGACGGCGGCCTCACCGTCGAGTCGTCCGGGGTGGAAGCGGCTCCCTCCGAGGTGACGGCGGTCATCGCCGAAGAGGTCGCGGTGGACGCGGAGGACCGGTTCCTCTACCACAAGACCACCCACACGGGGGTGCGCGAAGAGGCCCTCGCCGAGGCTCGCCGCAGGGGCGCCCGGGAGGCGGTCCTGAGAAACCAGCGGGGCGAGATCGCGGGTGCCGCGACGGGGAACCTGCTCGTGCAGACGGAGGCCGGCTGCTTCACGCCCCCCCTCGCCAGCGGCATCCTGCCGGGGACGATGCGAGCCGAGCTGCTGGCCGCGGGCGAGGCCAGCGAGCGCCGCATGGGGGTCGAGGATCTCGTCTCCGCGCGGGCGGTCTACCGAATCGATTCCGTTCGCCGCCGGGTACGTCTGAGGATTCCGGACATGGCACACCACGGTACCGATCCAATTCGAGAAGCCGCCGTCCTCGGCGGCTGAGTTCAGGAGGGTTGCCAGTGTATCGCATGGGAGAAGCGGAGATCCGGCGGATCCGGCGCCTCATCGAGTCGGGGAAGATCTTCCGCTACGGATCCGGCGGGGAATGCGACCGGTTCGAGGCCGGCTGGGCCTCTCATCTGGGCGTGAAGCACGCGCGCATGACCCGCTCCGGAACGTCGGCTCTGTACACCGCCCTCGTCGGGCTCGGCGTGGGGCCCGGGGACCAGGTGGTGGTACCCGCCTACACCTACATGGCGACGGCCCTGGCGGTCCTCTCCGCCGGGGCCATCCCGGTGGTCGCCGACGTGGACGACTCCCTCACTCTGTCGGCGGCGGACCTCGAGAGCCGCCTGACCCGGCACACGCGGGCCGTGATCCCCGTGCACATGGTCGGCCTGCCCTGCGACATGGACGGCATCATGAAGGTCGCGCGGCGCCACGACCTGCTCGTCCTGGAAGACGCCTGTCAGGCCGTCGGCGGGGGCTACCGCGGCAGGGCCCTGGGGTCGATCGGCCACGCCGGCGCCTTCAGCTTCAACTTCTTCAAGAACATCACCTGCGGCGAAGGGGGAGCCTTCGTCACCAGCTCGAAGGCCGTGTACGACCGCGGCTCGGTGGCCGTCGACTGCTGCTCCTTCTACTGGGACGCCGACCCGGGAGACCCGGAGGCGCCGCGGTCTGCCGAAGACCTGCAGTTCGCCGGCCACAACTTCCGCGCCTCCGAGTTCGAGGGAGCCATCCTCAACGTTCAGCTCGGACGGCTGGATGGGATGCTGGCGCGGATGCGCGACCAAAAGCAGGCCCTCACCGAAGCCGGAGAGGCCGCCGGGCTCACCTCGATCCGCAACCACAGCCCGGACCATGAGTGCGGCACCCATGCCGGCTTTCTCTTCGAGACGGAGGAGCGGGCGCGGACCTTCTCGGCCGATCTCGCCGATATGGGCGTGGGCAACTTCCGCCCCCTCGACACGGGCCGCCATGTCTATACCCGGTGGGAGCCGATCCTGCGCCAGCAGGGCTCTCACCACCCGGCCCTGGACCCCTTCAAGATCCCGGCCAACCGCAAGTGCAGGGTGAGATATACCCACGACATGTGCGCCTCCTCCCTCGACATCCTTGGGCGGGCGGTCCTGGTGCCCTGCCATCCCGACCATCGAAGGCCCCGCGTACGATCGATGATCAAGGCGCTGGAAGCGGCCGCGGAGGCGGGGACATGAAGAGCCCGCCCGACCTCCTCACCGTCGGTCCGGATCCGGCCGCCGGAGACCGGCGTCTGCTGGCGCCGCGAGCGCTCACGACTCCCTGCCGGCTCACGCCCGCCGCCGACCTGGCCGACTGGCGGCGGAGGGCCGCCCACATCCGCGAACGGATCCTCTCCGTCACCGGCCTGCTGCCATCGCCCGAGCGGTCGCCCCTCAGGGCCCGGGTCCAGGGGCGCGTCGAGGGGCAGGGCTACTCGGTGGAGAAGGTCCACTTCGAGAGCCTCCCCGGGTTGTTCGTGTGCGGCAACCTGTACCGGCCCCTCGGTCTCACCGGAGCGGCCCCCGGGATCGTCTGTCCTCACGGCCACTGGTCCCAGGGGCGGTTCCACCACGACCATCTGGGCTCCGTCCCGGCGCGCGGCATGGGCCTGGCGCGCCTTGGCTGCGTGGCCTTCGCCTACGACATGGTCGGCTACAACGACTCGGCCCAGTTCGAGCACCGCCTCGCCTTCGGCTCCCGGGCCGGGCCGTGGGGAGTGGGCCAGCTGGGGCTGCAGCTGTGGAACAGCCTGCGGGTCGTCGACTTCCTCTGCTCGCTGAGCGACGTCGATCCCGCCCGCATCGGCGTTACCGGCGCCTCGGGCGGCGGCACCCAGACCTTCCTGCTCGCCGCCGTCGACGACCGGGTGGCCGCCGCCGCCCCGGTGAACATGATCTCGGGACACATGCAGGGAGGCTGCGTCTGCGAGAACCAGGACCACCTGCGGCTCGACCTGAACAACATCGAGATCGCCGCCTGCGCCGCCCCGCGTCCGCAGATGATGGTTTCGGCCACGGGCGACTGGACCGTGCACACGCCGTACCACGAGTACCCCGCCGTGCGCCGGGTCTACGACCTCTTCGGAGCCGCCGGACGCGTCCACACCTGCCAGGTGGAGGCCGACCACAACTACAACCGGGCAAGCCGGGAGGCCGTGTACGGCTTCTTCCGCCGCTACCTGCTCGGCGGCTCGGGCGCCCCGGTCCGGGAGCCGGACCTGGACCCCGTGGACCCCGCCGAGCTCCGTGTCTTCCCCCGGGAGCCCGGCTCCGGCCGGACCGTCATGCCGAAGCGGGCCCTGGCGGCGGGGGACCTGATCGACTCCGTCGCCCGCCGGGCCCGGCGGCGCAACGCCCTTCTGCAGCCGCGGGATGTCGCCGGCCTGCGGCGGCTGCGCTCCCGCCTCGGCCCGGCCCTGCGGCACTGCCTGGCGGCGCGCATGCCGGCACCCGGAGAGGTGGACCTCCAGGAGCGGGGAAGGGAGCGCCTGCGGCAACGGGGCGGGGAGCTCGTGTACGAGCGCTTGCTGCTGAGGCTCGAAGGCGGCGCCGTCCCCGCGGTGATGGTCTCGGCGGCTTCCGCCGCCCGTGGGCCGGCGGCCCTGGTCGTGCACGAGGAAGGCAAGGCGGCGCTCTTCACCAGCGACGGCGAGCCTCGTGCTCCGGTGGCGGCCCTGCTGCGGGCGGGCCACAGGGTACTGGCCATCGACCCCTTTCTCCTGGGCGAGGCCGGGGATGCGGACCACCCCTACCCGGCCGAGGACATCGACCACTTCCACACCTACAACCCGGTGACCGCGTCGGCGCGCGTCCAGGACGTGCTCAGCGCCCTCGGCTACCTGCGCGACCGGCCCGATACCGGCGGCGTGCGCCTCCTCGGCCAGGGGCGGGCCGGCTTGTGGTGTCTCTTCGCCGCTGCCGCCGCGGGCTCCTCCGGGCCGCGGGCCACCTGTGTCGAGGTCGGCGGGTTCCACTTCGAGCGTGACTGGGAGAGTACGTGCCCCATCCCCGCGGTCCGGGCCGCCGGGGACGTGGCCACCGCCGCCGCCCTGATCGCGCCCGGGCGCCTGGCCGTCCACGGGGCCGGCGCCGGCCAGCGCTTCCCGGCGGCCGCCGTGCGGAGGATCTACCGTTCCGCCGCCCGCCCGGAGGCCCTGACCATATCCCGCCGCCGGTGGTCCTCGGAGCGCCAGGCGGGCTGGCTGCTGACCTGAGGGAGGCCGGGGCGGGGTACCCCCCGCGGCCCACCCGGCATCTGCGATGAACACCGAAGAGCTGCAGGCGAAGAAGGGGCGGGGCGAGCCGATCGTCGTCCTCACCTGCTACGACAGCCCCACGGCCGCCTGGCAGGAGGCGGCCGGTGTCGATGTCGTGTTCTGCGGCGACAGCGTCGGCACCAATCTCCTCGGGTACGACGACGAGCGGCAGGTGACGATGGACGACATGATCCACCACCTGAAGGCCGTCCGGCGCGGCCTGCGCGGGGGCGCCTACCTGCTCGCCGACCTGCCCTACGGCTCCGCCGACACTCCCGGGGAGGCCCTGGACAACTCCCTGCGCTTCACCGCCCTCGGCGCCGACGGCGTCAAGCTGGAGGGATTCAAGCCCGAGGTCGTGACCGCCCTCGCCGGACGCGGACTCGATGTGTGGTGCCATCTCGGCCTGAACCCGCAGATCCACGAGGCGCCGCGGATCCAGGCCCGTACCGCCAGGGGCGCGGCCCTCCTGGTGGAGCGGGCCCTCCGCCTCCAGGAGGCGGGGGCTGCCTTCCTGGTCCTCGAGCTCATCCCGGAGGAGGTCGGCAGGGCGGTCACCGAACGCCTCGACATCCCCACCATCGGCATCGCCGCCGGCCGCCACACCGACGGGCAGGTCCAGATCGTCACCGACGTCCTCGGCGTCCACGAGCTCGACCTGCGCCACGTGCGCCGCTACGGCGAGTTCGCACGCCAGGGGATCCGGGGCATCGCCGCCTATGTCGACGATGTCCGCCAGCGGCGTTTTCCCGCCGCCGGTCAGGGGTGGCGCATGAAGGAGGCCGAGGCGGCCGAGTTCGAGCGCTGGCTGTCCGGGCCCCCCCCCGAAGACCGCTAGCCGGTCCTTTCCCGCAGGTCCACGTGGAGGTCGAGCCGCGGCAGGTCCACGTGCCGGACGGTGGCCGCGTAGAGGCTCCCCGGCCGGCCCCCCGGCGGCAGGCTGACCGGCGTCTCCAGGGCCAGTTCCGGAATCACCAGCGTGCCCCGGCGGCCTCTCGCGTCGATCAGCTCCGCCGCTCCCTGCCAACCGGGCCGCTGCCGCAGCCGGACCAGAGTCCAGTGGCGATTGGCGAGCCGCTCGGTGCGGCGCACGGCACGGGCGGCGGCCTCGGCCTGGGCGGCGCGCTCGAACATCTGCTCTCGCTCCAGGGGTTCGGCCTCGGAGGCCCAGGCGCGCAGTTGCTGGTGGGCGAGGAGGTCGACGTAGCGGCGCAGGGGACTCGTGACCCGCACGTAGGCCTGCAGTCCCAGGCCGCGGTGGGGAGCGGGCTCGCCGCTGACGCGGGCCGGAGTCTGGCGCCGCCGCAGGGCGAAGGCGGCGGCCAGCGAGCCCTCCGGCGGCGGCGCATCCCCCTCGCTCTCCGGGGCCGCTTCCTGCACCGAGAAGGGCATGGCCAGTCCGCTCTCGACCGCCCTCCGCGCCGTCCCTTCGCCGGCCAGGATCATGGCCTCGGCCACCATCCTGCGGATCGGCGAGGGCACCAGGGGCTCGATGTGGATGACGGGCGCCTCCCTCCCGCCCTCCACGCGGATGCGCGCCTCGGGCCACTGCAGGTCCACGGCCCCGGCGGTCAGCCTCCGGGAACGGGCCCGATCGGTGAGCTCCACCAGCCTCTGCAGGAGCGGGTCCCGGTCGAGGCGTTCATTGGCGGCTCCATAGGTCAACCGCTCGACCCGCACCCGCGAAGGCAGGAAGGCGCAGTCCGTGACCCGGCCCTCCTCGTCGAGGCGGAGCCGGAAGGAGAGGGCCGGCGACTCACCTTCCGGGCCCAGGCCCAGCCCCAGGCGATCCACCGCCTCGCGGGGAAGCATCGGGATCGCCCCGTCCGGCAGGTAGAGGGTGGCGCCGCGGTCTCTCGCCTCGCGGTCCACAGGGCTCTCCGGGGGGACGGCGGAGGCCGCGTCGGCCACGTGGACCCAGAGAGCCCCGTCCTCGTCGAGGGAGACGGCGTCGTCGGGGTCGCGGCTGCCCTCGTCGTCGATGGCGAGGGCCGGCAGGTGAGTGAGGTCCTTCCGCGGCTCCGGGGACGGGTCCGCCACGGCCGTCCGGGGCGCCTCCGGAGGGAGTCCGGCCCAGGCGGGGTAGGGCACGTCCGAGACCGACCAGCGCCTCACTTCCAGGAGCAGGGCGTGGGCGTTCTCCGCCGTCTCGGCGCGGCCGAGTTCCTTCAGCACGGGCGAGCCCTCGCGGCGGCCGAGGGCCAGGTCCTGCAGGGGGCGCAGGAACTCCTCGTCCTCGTCGGTCACGGCTCCGCCCCGGACGCGCTCGACGAAGGCGGACCAGGCCCGGGCCCTCCGGGCGGCCTGGTGACGGCGCTCGCTCTCCTCCGACACCTCCAGCGGGGATCGCGCCACGACGGCCTCCGGCGATCCCGAGAAGTGCAGGCCGTCGGCGACCAGCTGCCAGGCGGCCCAGGCGGCGGCGGGGGTGGCACCGCCGAAGAGCAACTCGGCGAGGGTGGCCAGGTCGCAGGGATCCTCCCCGTGAAGCAGGTCGCGCACGGCCTCGACCGGCTCGGCCGGCCCTGGGTCGGACAGGTCGGCCAACGTACAGGGGCCGCCATGCAGCAGAGTCACGTCCTTGGGGCGCACACGGCGGGACCCGCCCTCCGTCTCGATCTCCAGGCGGCCCTCCCCGGGTTTCTTGACGCGGGCCGGACGGCCCTTGTAGAGTACGAGCCCGCCTGTGGGCAGCTCACTCATTCCCGACTTCCTTCCCCTCCGTGCAAAGCTGCACCCGCCAGTCAAGGCTGTCCAAGGCGGCCTCCTGCGGTGGCCGCCCCTGAACCCGGCGTGGCACCGGACCTCTCTCTCGGCATCGACCTGGGCACTGCGAGTGTCAAGGTCCTGGTGGTCGACTCCGGCGGCCGGGTGGTGGGGAAGGCCTCGTCCGGGTACCCCCTGCACACCCCGAGGCCTGGGTGGGTGGAGCAGGATCCGGAAAACTGGTGGCAGGCCACGTGCGCGGCCCTGCGCCAAGCCGCGCGGCAGGTCGACGCCGCCCGCATCCGGGGACTCTCCCTCTCGGGGCAGCTCAACGGCGGACTCTTCCTCGACGAGGCCCTGCGGCCGTTGCGGCCGGTGCCGATCTGGCTCGACCACCGGGCCGCCGAACTCTGCCGGCGCATCGATGGCGGCGCCGCGGGGGACCGCGTCCTCCGGTCGGCCCGGCAGCGCTTGACGCCGGTGAACACCCTGGCCAAGATCCTCTGGGTGCGCGACCACGAGCCGGCGGTCTACAGGAAGACGCGAGTCGTCCTGCTGCCGAAGGACTGGCTGCGGCTCCGCCTCTCGGGCAGCACCGGGACCGACCTGACGGACGCCTCCGTGACCGCCGCCCTCGACCTGAAGGAGAAGCGCTGGTCGTCGGAGATCCTCGCCGCCGTCGGTGTGCGCGAGGATCTGTTTCCGCCGCTGTCCCCGTCGACCGAAGTGGTGGGCGCCGTCACCGAGGAGGCGGCCGCCTCCACCGGAGTGCCGGCCGGCGTCCCGGTCTGCGCCGGCGGCGGCGACATGCCCTGTCTCGCCGTGGGCAGCGGAGTGGTCCGTCCCGGGATCGTCTCTCTCGGCATCGGCACCGCGGCCCACGCCACGGCCTACGCCCCGGATCTGGAGACCGCCTCCGGGCCTGCCACCGAGGGGCTGTGGCCCATGTGCCATCCCGACGGCGGCGGCCATGCCTGGCTCGGGTGCTCCTTCACCGGCGGCGAGAGCCTGCGCTGGCTGACGGGGATCCTCGGCGCCGGCTTCGAGGGGTTGCTCGCCGAGGCGGAAGAAGCCGAAGCCGGCAGCCGGGGACTGGTCTTCGCCCCCTGGCTCGAGGGCCGGGCCACGCCGGGTCCCGACCCGGCCGCCCGGGGGGCCTTCCTGGGGCTGGACCTGCGCCACGGCCGCGGGCACATGGTACGCGCTGTCATGGAAGGTGTGGCCTACGATCTTCGCGAGTGCCTGGAGTGCTTCCGCTGCGCCGGGCTGCGGGGACACGAGATCCGCATCGGCGAAGGCGGCCTGCGCTCCGTCCTGTGGAGGCAGATCCTGGCCGACGTGGTGGGCACGCCGGTGCGCGTCCTCGCCGTGGAGGACCCTTCCGCCCTCGGCGCGGCCCTGATCGCCGCCGTGGGCACGGGCCTGTTCGAGGACTTCGAGGAGGCCTGCGGCGCCGCGGTCGGGAGCGCCCGGACGGTGGAGCCCCGGGACGAGGCGCGCGCCGCCTACGAGGAGGGATTCATGGAGTACCAGCAGATCTATCCCGCCCTGCGGGACTGGCACGGAGGGCGCGGCCCATGAAGCCGGGAGCACCGGTCGAGGTGGAGGGCCTCCGCGACGAGCCCCGCCGGCATCCGCTGATCTGGGTGGTGTACCTGTTGCTGTTCGTCGTGGCCGTTCCCTGGTACTGGCCCACGGGCTACCGGGGTCCCCTCGTCCTCGGCCTGCCCCTGTGGGCCGCCGTGAGCCTGGGGGCGGTGGTGCTCATGGCCTTGTGGACCGCCTTCGTCATCCGGCGCTGGTGGCGGGAGGAGGACTGAGTGGAATCCGGATCCGGCTTCGGCACCGGCGCCCTCGTCGTCATCGGCCTCTACCTGGTGATGATGATCGGCGTCGGCTGGATCGGGCGGCTGCGGCGCCAGAGCGACAGCATGGCCGACTTCTACCTGGCCGGCCGCTCCATGGGGCTGGCCGTGCTGCTGCTGACCCTCTACGCCACCCAGTACAGCGGCAACACCATGTTCGGGTACACCGGCAAGGCCTACCGGATCGGCTTCGAATGGACCGTCTCGATCCTCTTCATGTTCTCCATCATCGTCGGCTACCTCCTCTTCGCGCCGCGCCTGGTGGCCCTCGCCCGGCGCATGGAGTTCATCACACCCGGCGACTACATCCGGCACCGTTTCGGCTCGCCCTTGCTGACCCTGCTGGCCACCCTGCTCATGATCTACGCCCTCGGCAACTACACCCTGGCGCAGCTCAAGGCGATGGGGGCGGCCGTGGAGGGGATCACCGACGGCGGCATCTCCTCGGCTTACGGCATCATCGCCCTGGCGGTCATCATGGTCGTCTACGAAACCCTCGGGGGGATGCGGTCGGTGGCCTGGACGGATGCGATCCAGGGCGTCCTCCTGCTCGCCGGCTTCTCCATTCTCCTCTTCCTCGTGCCCGGCCTGGGCGGCGGCCTGACAGCCGTCGTCGAGAAGCTGAGCGTGGAAGCGCCGGAAATGGTGGGGGCGCCTTCCCTGGAGATCTGCAACACCTGGATCAGCTTCGTGGTGCTCCTCGGCTGCGGGGCTGCCATCTACCCCCAGGCGATCCAGCGGCTCTACGCCAGCCGCTCGGTGAGCGTCCTCAAGCGGTCCCTCACGGTGATGGCCTTCCTGCCCCTGACCACGACCCTGATCGCCCTCCTCTGCGGGCTCACGGGAAGGGTGGTGCTTCCGGGCCTGGAGGGCGTGGCGACCGATCAGATCCTCGCCCGGCTGTGCGGCCTGATCATGGAGCAGTCCCTGGCGGGTTACTGGCTGGTCGTGGTGATCTTCGCGGCGGCCCTCGCCGCCCTGATGTCCACGGCCGACTCGGCGCTGCTGAGCATCTCCTCCATGTTCACGCGCGACATCTACCAGGTCCACTTCCGGCCGGGGGCGACCCAGCCCGAGCTCACATTGGTGGGCAAAATCGTCTCTTGGGTGGTGGTGGCCGTGCTGGTGGGCATCGCCATCGGTACCGAGAAGACCCTCGTGCGCCTTCTGGAGATCAAGTTCGAGGTCCTGATCCAGATCGTGCCCTGCTTCTTCCTCGGGCTCTACTGGCGGAGGCTGCGGACCTCCGTGGTCATCGCCGGACTGCTCGCCGGCCTGGCGGTCGCCCTCGGGCTGACCATCGCCGGCCAGAGCAAGCTCTACGGGTTCCACGCCGGCGTCGTCGGCCTGGGCCTCAACTTTCTCATCTGCGCCGCCGGGTGCCTGGCGCCCCCCCAGAAGGAAGAGAGGAAGAATTGAGGATCACATCGGTCGACATCTGGACCGTCGTGGTACCGACCATCCCGGGTCGCGTGCACAGCCCGGAGTGGGTCCCGGAGACGGGATGGGACCGGATGCCCAAGCACCTGCTGCGGCTGAACACCGACACCGAGCTGCACGGGATCGGGGAGACGGGGCGGGGGCTCCCCGTGGACCAGGTCCGGGAGGGGGCCCGCCTCCTCCTCGGGTCCGATCCCGAGCGCCTCTGCCTGCGGGACATCTATGCCGTGCCCGAGGGCCGGGTGCTCGACGGCACGGAACGGGGCGTTCCCGCCGTGCAGCAGGGTCCCGCCTATGCGGCCTTCGAGATGGCCGTCCTCGACCTGGTGGGCCGCGCCCGGCAGCTGCCCGTCCACGACCTGCTGGGAGGGGCCGTGCGCTCCCGGGTGCGCGCCGACTACTGGATCGGCCACCAGACCCCCGAGGACGGCCGGCGGTCGGTGGAGCGGGCCCTGCGGCTGGGCTTCCACGGCGTCAAGATCAAGTGCAAGCTGGACGAGCCGATGGAGGAGCGCCTGCGCGCCATGCGCGACGTGGCCGGCGTCGACTTCAAGGTCACCGTCGACCCCAACGAGCGCTTCCACACGGCGGAGCAGGCGATCGAGCTGGCCCATCGCCTCGTGGCCCTGGGCAACGTCGAGGTCTTTGAGGACCCGATCCCCAAGAAGGACCTGGAGGGCTACGTCCGCATCCACGAGGAGGTGGACGCGCCGATCGCCATGCACCTCGGGGACGGGCCTTCCATGCTCCGGGCGCTGGAGGCTGGATGCGTGGACTGCTTCAACCTCGGCAGCGGCCCGGTCCGGATGCCCGGGCTCGCCCAGATCGCCGCCGCCGCGGGCATGCCCTGCTGGCACGGTTCCGGCAACGACCTCGGCATCATCGACACCTCCTACATCCACGCCGCGGCGCTGGCCCCCGCCTGCACCATGGCCTCCGATTTCGTCGGCAGCTGGACCCGCGAGGACGACCTCATCGTCGAGCCGATCGAGTTCATCGACGGATACGTGGCCATCCCCGAGAAGCCGGGACTCGGGTGCGATCTGGACCTGGAGGCCCTCCCGAAGTACACCCGGGCCCACGAGGAGGTCCGGTGACGGGGCCGGCCGCCCCGCAGCCGTCTCCCTTCAGCGCCGAGCTGCGGGACTGGAGGGGCGCCTTCGAGGACCGCGGCTCCGGCCTCGGCCGGGAGCTGAAGCGGCTCTACGGCGAGGAGGCCGAGGCCTGGCGGGTCCGCTACCAGGAGGCCCTCTCCCTCTTCGCCGAGTGTCACCCCGAAGGCGGTGAGGGACGCCGGCTGGTGATCAGCCGCTGCCCCGGACAGATGAACATCATGGGCATGCACATCGACTACGGAGGCATGCCCAGCCTGCGCCTGGCCGTGCGCGGCCACGACACGGTCACGGTGGCGGCGGCGCGCGACGACGACCGGGTGGCGCTGCACAGCATCTACCGCGGCGACGGGGGCGCCGGGCAGGACTTCGAACCCGTGAGCTTCCGCCTGTCCGACCTGGCTGCCGCCGAGCCGCTGGCCACGCGCCAGGACCTGATGGACTACGCCGGGACCCTGGGCACCCGCCGGGAGCGGGAGACGGGGAGCGCCATGGACGCCAGCTGGGGCATCCTGCCCCAGGGCCAGCTCGTCTATCTCGACAGCTGGCTGCGCCTGCGGGGGCGCCGGCCGTCGGGCATGGACGCCCTCCTCTTCAGCAACGTCTCGCCCTCCGGAGGCATGTCCTCCTCGTCGGCGCTGGTCATCTCCACCGCTTTCGCCGTCCTCGGCCTCCACGGCCTGCGGCCGGGCCGCGACATCTCCTGGGAGGACGTCATCGACGGCGTCGGCACCTCCGAGTGGATTCGGGGCACCCGGGGGGGCACGGCCGACCACGGCGGCATGGTCCTGGGCCGGTCGGGACAGCTGGTCAGCGTCGGGGTCTTCCCCGCCCGGGACTGCGGCGCGGCGCCCCTGCCGGAGGAGTACGTGGCCATCCTCCTCGACAGCGGTGTGCCCCGGGTCTACGACGAGGCCGGCAAGGAGGAGACCGTCCTCGCCTACCCGCTGGGCACCTACCTGCTGCGGGAGGTGCTGCTGCCGACGCGTTTCGGCGCCCCGGGCTGGGAGGGCCTGGTCCCCGACTTCGGCGAGCGGATCCAGCTGATCCGCGACCTGACGCCGGAGAACCTGGGCCTCACCACGGCCCAGCTGTGCGAGCTGCTGGCCATGGTGCCGGAGCGCACCAGCCTCTCCGAGCTCGAAGCCAGCGCCCGCGATACCGGCGGCGGCGAGACCTTCGAGGAGATGCATCGGCGCGAGGTGGGAGAGCGCTTTCCCCATACCCGTCCCGACTCGCCGATCCTGCTGAGGCGGCGGTTCGTCTTCGGCCTCGCCGAGCAGGACCGCGTGGCGGCCGCCGTCGACCTCCTGGCCGCCGGAGACGCGGCCACCGCCTTCGACCTGGTCCGACTCTCCCACGCCGGCGACCGCGATGCCGAGGTGACCCGCGAGGAGCTGGCGGAGGTGGCCGAGGCTTCGCGCCGGGGCGACCCGCGGGGCCGTCTCGCCTTCGTGCCCGGCGGCTACGGACGCATGACCGAGGCCTACGACCGTGTGGTGACGGCTCTGAACGACTTCCTCGAGACGTACGGGAAGGACGCCGGGGCGGTGCAGAGGCTGGGCGCCGGATGGGGCGGCAACCTCGGCGGCCTGATCTCGCGCGGTTTCCTCTCCGGCCCCGAACGCGCTGCCCTGGAAGAGGTTATCGCCGATCTCGGCCTTCCCGAGGCGGATCTCGACCGGTCGGTGGCCACCCCGGGAGAGGGCGCTTGCCTGCTGACCCCTCCCTCGTAGACCAACCCCTGCTGGAGGGGGTCCGGGTTCTCGACTTCACCCGGGTCCTGGCCGGTCCGTACGCGACGATGGTCCTGGCCGACCTCGGCGCCGAGGTGATCAAGATCGAGCTGCCCGGGCGCGGCGACGAGTCGAGGAACTTCGGACCCTTCATCGCCGGGAAGAGCGCCTACTACGCGAGCGTCAACCGCGGCAAGAAGTCGGTAACCCTCGACCTGCGCACCCCCCGCGGGTCCCGGCTGGCCATGGATCTCGTGGAACGATCCGACGTCCTGATGGAGAACTTCCGTCCCGGCAGCATGGCGCGCTTCGGGCTCGACTACGGCCGCGTCTCGGCGCGCAATCCCCGCCTGGTGTACGCGTCGATCTCCGGCTTCGGCCAGAGCGGGCCGTACTCCCACCGGCCGGCGTACGACGTGATCGTCCAGGCCATGAGCGGCCTCGCCTCGATCACGGGCCTGCCGGGCCAGCCGCCGGTCCGGGTCGGCTCGTCGACGGCCGACCTGAGCGCGGCCCTCTTCGCCTGCGTCGGGCTGCTGGCGGCCCTGGCGAGGGCCCGCGAGACCGGGCGGGGCCGACATCTGGACGTATCCATGCTCGACTGCCAGGTGGCCCTCCTGGAAAGCGCCATCGCCCGCTACGACGTGACGGAGCAGGTCCCGGGGCCGCTGGGATCCCGGCACCCGGCGATCACGCCCTTCCAGTTCTTCGCCGCCGCCGACGGCTGGGTGGTGGTGGCCGCCGGCAACGACCGGCTCTTCGACCGCCTGTGCCAGGTCCTGGGACGCCCCGAGCTGGTCGATGACGCCCGCTTCTCCAACAACGCCGTCCGTACCGAACACCACGGCGACCTCGAGGCGGAGCTCTCGGCCTCCTTCGCCGGCGGTTCCGTGGCCGGGTGGCTCGACCGCCTGGAGAAGGCCGGGGTCCCCTGCGGCCCGGTGAACGACATGGCCGACCTAGCGCGGGACCCGCAGGTCCGCTCCCGCGGCCTGATCCGGCGGCAGCCGTGCGGCGGGGAGTCGGTGGCCGTTCCGGTCTCGCCCCTGCGCTATGCGGGTGAGGAGCGGGAGATCGATCCGAGGCCGGCGCCCGACCTCGGGGAGCACACGAAATCCGTCCTGCAGGAGCATCTGGGCCTCGATGCCGAGACCCTGGTCGCCCTGCGGCGGGACGGCGTCATCTGACAACTCGATCGAAGAAAGGCGCGGGATGATCCCCCTGATCAGCAGTCAGTGCTACGGCCCCCTGGAGATCTGTCATCTGCCGCGGCTGTGGTGGAAGGCGTCGCTGAACGCCGCCGGCCGCCTGGCCGAGGACTATCCGGAGTGCACGCCCGTCCTCGACAGCATGGTCCTCGACCTGCTCGGCCTCGACAAGGGGGCAGCCCTCGGGCACATCCACTCGGCGCGGCCCGACTATCTCTCCTTCGAGGCCTGGGTCCACCATCAGACGGGGGGCGGGCCCACCCGCGAACGGCTCGAGGAATGGAACGGCTCCATCCGCTCCCGGGTCCACCAGCAGTGGAAGATCGACGACATCTACCCGACCCTCGGCTTCGACGGATCTGAGGGCATCACTTCAGCCGTGGTCCTCAACCACTTGGAGGACTGGCAGTTCTGGTATGCCCGGGATCTGGGAGGAGAGGCGCTGGCGGCCTGGCCCGGCCGGACCGTTCCCCTGGTCTCCACCCTCGACTACGGTCTGCTGGGTGTCTGCCAGCTTCCGCGCACCTGGCACAAGGTGCTGCTCCAGGCGTCCGGCCTCCTGCACAGCGAGTACCCGGGACTTGGCGGCGGCCTCGACCGTCGGGTCGTCGTGGATGTCCTCGGCCTGGACCCCGACCGGGTCGTGGACCATCTGACCTCGGAGAGGCCCTCGTACCTCCGGTTCGAGGACTGGGTGCGGGAGCAGCTGGGGGGACGGGAGGTGAGCGGACCGGTGGCGGAGTGGAACGAGTACGTGCGAAACCGGACCCACCAGGCGGAGAAGCGGGCCGACATCCACGCCAACCTGGGGCGGGCCAACGACGGCTCGCTGCCGCAGTCGGCGGTGGTCCTCAACCACGTGGAGGACTGGCACTTCGCCCACGCCATCCTGTGGGCGGAGTGAGGCTTCCCCGGGGGCGGGCTCAGGGCTGAAAGACCAGGGCCCGTCCGGGAAGGGGATCGGCCAGATCGGCAACGGCCTGACCGCCGTCGATCACGGGTGTCCCGTTGACGAGGACATGGTCGATGCCCACGGGCAACTGCCGGGGATCGTCGTAGGTGGCCCGGTCGGTCACCGTGTCGGCGTCGAAGACGACGAGATCGCCGAACCAGCCCTCCCGCACCTGTCCCCGCTCGGCGCATCCGAAACGCCGGGCGGGCCGGTCGCTGAGCCTGGCCACCGCCTCCTCGAGGCTGAACAGGCCCTGGTCGCGCACGCAGGGCCCGAGGAGGCGCGGTGCCGAGCCGTACATCCTCGGGTGCACCTGGCCGTCGGGGAAGTAGATGCCGTCGGTGCCCATGACATAGCAGTCGTGGGCGAGGAACGGCGCGATCGGCTCGTCGGCGCCGTGGTGGAAGACCAGGAGGACGGCCAGGTTCTCCTCGATCAGCAGGTCGCACAGGGCGTCCTCCGGGGACTTGCCCACCTCGGCCACGTACTCCGAGAGCAGCCTCCCGATGTAGCGCTGGTTGTCCCGTGACGGCAGCCAGGCGATGTGGGCACTCTCCAGCCGCGTCCGGGACAGGTCGCGGGCGAACTCACGCCGCAGCCGGCGGTCCGTGAGCTTGCCGAGGACCGCGAGCGATCCCTCCTCCCACACCTCGTGGGGCAGCAGGAAGTTGAGCATCGTCGACCCGGGCAGGTACGGGTAGACGTCGAAGGAGAAGCTCACCTCCTGGCGGGCGGTGCCGTCGACGTACTCCAGCAGTCCGTCGATCTGCTCCGGTGTCGTGCCCTTCAGGTGGGAGATATGGACGGGCACGCCGGCGCGGCGCCCGATCTCCACCGCCTCGGCCACGCCCTCCAGGGTCCCCTTCCGGTAGCGCACGTGGCTGACGTAGAGCCCGTGGGGCGCCATCGGCTCGCAGACCTCGACCAGCTCGTCCAGGGTGGCGAACCACTGGGGCATGTACTCGATGCCCGTGGACAGCCCCACCGCCCCTTCCGCCATGCCCTGCTCCACCTCGGCCCGTATCCGGGTCATCTGGAAGTCGTCGGGAACGGCGCGGCTCCAGCCCATGGCCATGGCGCGCACATTGCCGTACGGCAGGTGGGTGATCGCGTTCTGCGCCGTGCGCCGGTGCAGGCCCTGCATGTAGTCGGCCAGGGAGCGCCAGCCGTCGTACTCCTCGAAGAGCAGTCCGTTCAGGGCCCGCATGTAGTGGATCCACTCCGGCGCCGTCTCCTCGTCGACGGGGGCGTAGGAGATCCCGTCGGCCATGATCACTTCGGTGGTGAAGCCCTGGGCGGTCTTCGGGACCAGGTGGGGGATCTTGCGCAGCCAGGCGTCCGAGTGGTTGTGGACGTCCACGAATCCCGGCGCCACGATGAGGCCCGAGGCGTCGATGCGCCGTCCCGCCTCGGCGCCCGAGAGGTCCTCGGCGACGGCCGCGACGCGCTCCCCCCGCAGGCCGACGTCGGCGCGTTTCCGCGGCGCCCCGGTGCCGTCGATGACCGTGCCGCCGGCGATGACCATGTCGAACATCAGAGCACCTCCACTTCCAGGTCGTCGAACCAGGAGGTGCCGGCGCCGTCCTGGCGCAGGACGATGGCCACGGCGCTGACCTCCGGCGGCGAGGGGCCGCGGATCTCGACGGCCAGGCGGGTCCATCCCCGGGTCCCCGTGAGACGCTCGGAGCAGACCAGGGGATAGCGCTCCGGGTGGTTGTAGATGATCCAGCGCAGGGCCAGGCAGGCGCCGCGGCCGGAGACGGATTCGGTGCGCACCCAGAGGGAGACCCTGAAGCCGGTCTCCGCCTGCCAGCGCTGGGTGAAGGCCCCCTCGCCCTCGCGGTCCATCGACCACTCGGTGACCCCGGCGGTCTCCCGGTGGATCTTGAGGGAGCAGTCGTCGCCGCGGCCGTGGTCGCGGCACCACTCGGCGCCGTCGCCGGCCGGCAGCCATGGCCAGGGGTCCAGCTCGCCGGCCGGCTCGTCGAGGCGCAGGGGCTTCTCGAAGCTCGAGCGGCGCTCGTACCGCGGCAGCTCGCGGAAGCCGGCGTACTCCACCGGCGGCACGGGTTCGGCCCGGCTGCGGAGCTCGGCCACCTTCTCATCCGGGCACAGGCGGATGCGGAAGCGCTCGCAGATCGGTTCGTAGAGCTCGCCGGCGCCATAGCGGGCGCCCAGATGGATGTCGTATCCCCAGTTGCAGACCGAGGCCGAGGTCCTGGCCGCGGTGTCGCCGGGGAACTCGAAGGCGGGGTTGTGGCCGGGGTCCGCGGCCAGCACGAAGAGGCCGCCCTCGCGGAAGGATCGAGGACTGGGGATGCCGGTGGCCATGTGGTTCAGCGGCATCTGCCAGGCCGTGCCGTCGGCGGGCTCGGCCAGCAGGTGGGTGTAGCCGTTGGCGGACCAGGCCCCCTCGAAGGCGAGAGTCGGAGCGGGGACATCGCAGTACCAGGGATCGCTGTACTCGAAGGTGACCTGCTCCACCCCCGGCCGGTGGAAGACCTCCGGGCTGTGCAGTTCCAGGTGGCAGGCGAAGTCGTAGACGTAGGAGCCCAGCCTCTCGTCCCAGGTCACGGTGAGGACCCGGCGGGAGGTGGCCACGCCTCCGGGGTCGGCGGTGGTCACGGTCACCGTGAGGCGGCCGGTGCCGCGCCCGTCGACGGTGACATCGATGAGGTCGGTGGTGATGATGTGGCCGTCCAGATTCCAGAACAGCTGGGTGCCGGCCACCAGGGGACGGCCGCCCGGGGAGAGCCTCAGATCCCGCAGGACGACCGGTTTCAGGTTGCGGTCGAAGTAGCGCAGGTTCTGCTCCGGCTGCTCCACCACCGCCCGCTCGAGGCGGGCGATCGGCTCGTCGCCGTCGCAGATCCACTCCTCGCCGGCCGTCACGCCGCCCCGGGTCACGAGGTCGAAGCGGCTCCGGTGGCCCATGGAGATCCTCCGTCGAATCGGTGCAATCGAGTCTGGGAAGGGGAGGCCGCAAGATACCCCCGCCCCACCAGGTCGGCAACCGCCGTCGATTGACAGGGCCGGAGCCCGGAGCTTCATATATCGCCCATGACGATCATCGATCCCCATACCCATGTCTGGGTCAACGATCCGCGCTTTCCCTGGCCCGCAGAGAACCCGTCTCCTCCCGCCGAGGACCGCACCGCCGAGATGCTCCTCGAGCAGATGGCCGCCCACGGCGTGGAGAAGACGGTGCTGGTGCAGGTAATCCACTACCGATGGGACAACCGCTACGTCGTCGATGTCATTCGACGCTATCCCGGCAAGTTCATGGCCGTGGGCCGCATCAACCCGGAGGACCCGGCGGCGGCGGACCATCTCAGCGATTGGACGGAGCAGGGCGTGCACGGAGTCCGCCTGAGTCCGTCCGTCGACTCCTCGGGCGACTGGTTCGCCGACCCGGCGCGGATGAACCCCATCTTCGCGCGGGCCGAGTCCCTCGGCGTGCCCCTGCTGCTGTTGACGCAGTCCCCCCGGCTGCGCGACCTGGTGCCCCTCCTCGACCGCCACCCGGATCTCGACGTCGTCATCGACCACATGTCCGACGTCCATCCCGACGACGCCGAGGGACGCCGGCTCCTGATGGACCTGGCGAGATACGAGCGGGTCTACGTGAAGATCAGCCACACCTGGTCGACCTCGGGAGAAGGATTTCCCTGGGCCGACACCCACGGCCTGGTGGAGGAGGTCTACCAGACTTTCGGAGCACAGCGCATCATGTGGGGCACGGACTGGCCGGTCTGCCTGAGCAAGGCGGAGTACGGCCAGACCCTGTCGGTGGTCCGCGATCACATGAGCGCCTTCATCGCCTCCGAGGACATGGAGTGGGTCCTCGGCCGGACGGTCCTGAGGCTCTGGCCTTTCGGGGCCAAGGGGAACCGAGAATGCTGAGGATCGGCATGGTGGGCGCCGAGAACAGCCACACCCTGGCCATCGCCAAGGTCCTCAACGTGGACAAGCGTCTCCGGGGCGTGCGCGCTACCCACGTCTGGGGAGAGACCCGCCGGTTCGCGCGGGAAGCGGCCGAGGCCGGGCAGATCCCGCGGATCGTCACCCGCCCGGAGGAGATGATCGGGGAGGTCGACGCCATCGTGGTGGACCACCGCCACGGCAAGTTACACCTGCCGGCGGCGAGGCCCTTCCTCGAGACGGGCGTGCCCATGTTCATCGACAAGCCGTTCTGCTACCGGCGGGCCGAAGGCCGCAAGTTCCTCGCCCGTGCGCGCGAGTTGAAGGTGCCGGTCTGCTCGTTCTCGACCCTGCCCAAGCAGAAGGCCTTCCGCGATCTGAAGCGGGTCGTCTCCAGCCTCGGGCAGATCCACACGGTGATCTCCACCGGCCCCTGCGACATCCGCTCCAAGTGGGGCGGCATCTTCTTCTACGGCATCCACCAGGTCGACCTGGTCCTCCGTCTCGCAGGCTACGACTTCTACCGGGTGCAGATGGTGAAGGGCGCGGGCGCCAACCACAGCGCCAGCATCCTCTTCCGCTCGGGCACGGTGGCGACCATGAACCTCATCGGCGAAGGCAGGCCCGGGTTCCACCTCTCCGTGATCGGCGAGGGAGGCCGGGTGGACCGGCCGATCCCCATGGACGAGAGTCCCTACCTGACCGGAGTCCGCGACTTCGTGCGCATGTTCAGAACGGGCGAGACGGAGGAGACCGAGCAGACCATGCTCGGGCCCGTGGCCGTCCTCGAGTCGCTCGAGAAGTCGGTGGCCAAGCCTTTCGCACGCGTGGGAGCCGGCGTCTGAAAGGGAGCATGGGATGTCGGACTGGCAACTGAAGTCTGCGCGGGAGACGCGCTACGACGCCGTCTCTCTGGGCGAGGTCCTGATGCGGATCGATCCCGGCGACGTGCCCACGGCGCGGGCCCGGACGGCGCGCATCTGGCACGGCGGCGGCGAGACCAACGTCACCGAGGGACTGAGCTACTGCTTCGGTCTGCGCACGGCCGTGGTCACCGCCCTCGTGGACGACGGCATCGGCCGCAACATCGAGAACCAGCTGCGCGAGGCCGGCATCGACACGGGCCACATCATCTGGTTCAGCCCCTCGGGCAAGGGGGAGCATGCCACCGACGGCAAGGGTACCCTGCACAACGGCATCAACTTCACCTGGGCCGGCAAGGGGGTGCTGCCGTCGGTCACCGAGTACTACCGGGCCCACACCCCGGTGCGCGAGATCGGCCCCGGCGACGTCGACTGGGACCACCTCTTCGGCGAGCTGGGGACGCGCTGGTTCAGCACCGGCGGCATCTACACCCTGCTGTCGCAGAAGACGGCCGATCTGGCGCTGGAGGCGATGACCCGGGCCGGCGAGCACGGCGCCGGACGCTCCTTCGACCTCAACTACCGCTCGAAGGTGGAGCCCGACAAGGACCGCGCCCGCCAGATCAACCGCGGCATCGTGCCCCACGTCGACTTCCTCGTGGGCAATCAGGACGACTTCGACGACGCCCTCGGATACGAGACCGAGTCCGTCGACAAGGAGGCCCCCTTCGACGAGTGGCTGGAGATCTACACCGGCATGCTCCGGCAGGTGTCGAAGGACTACCCGAACCTGCGCTTCATCGGTACCCAGCTGCGCGGGGCCCTGTCGGCGGACCGCATCAACTGGGGCGCCGTCCTCTACGAGGTCGGGACCGACACGGTGCACCAGGCGGCGGTGCGGACGGAGGTGGAGATCGCCGACCGCACCGGCGGGGGGGACTCCTTCGCCTCCGGGGTGATCGCGGCCCTGCTGTTGGGACGGACCCCGGCCGAGGCCGCGCAGTGGGGTGCCGCCCACGGCATCCTGGTGCAGGAGACGGTGGGGGATACCTCCATGGTCACGCGGACGGATGTCGAGAAGGAGGTCGACCGGGCGCTGAAGGGCGGAGGGGTATCGGCGCTGCGGTGACCTGCCGCGGGGACCCACGTACGACCTCGCGAGGAGGGCGGAGCCTCCCGCCTCCTCGCCCGCTCCACCGATGAGCGACAGGGGATACGAAGGCTGGCGGCGCAACTTCTACACCCTCTGGGCGGCGGAGCTGACGGCCATCATCGGCTTTCAGGCGATGCAGCCCTTCCTGCCCTACTACATCCAGGAGTTCGAGGTCGGAAGCCTGGACGAGGCCTTGCTCTGGGCGGGCCGCATGGGTACGGCGGCGGGACTGGCCATGGCGATCTCGGCACCGGTCTGGGGCACCCTCGCCGATCGCTACGGCCGCAAGCCGATGGTCGTGCGCTCCATGCTCGGCGGGGGCCTGTGCGTGGTGATGATGGCCTGTGTGCCCAGCGTGGAGCTGCTCCTGCTCGCCCGGGTCCTCCATGGGATCCTCGCCGGCACGGTCACCGCCTGCCTGACCCTGGTCTCCACCTCGACGCCCCGATCCCATCTCGCCTTCGCCCTCGGCCTGATGCAGGGCGCCTTCATGCTCGGCGGCTCGGTGGGGCCACTGATCGGGGGGCCGCTGATCGAGATCTTCGGGTACCGCAACTGCTTCCTGGTTTCCGGTATCGTCGTCATGCTGGCGGGCCTCTGCGTCCAGATCCAGGTGCGCGAGGACTTCCAGCGCTCCAGGTCGGTGGAGAGCTCCTCGCGCTACCGTCTCCCGGGACGCGACATGGTTCGGCTCCTGTCGCTGCGGCCCTTCCTCGTGCTGGTGGCGACGGTCATCTCCATGTCCTTCGCCTTCGGCTTCATCATGCCCGTGGTGCCCCTCTTTCTGCAGCAGCTGGCGGACACCAGCGACATCCTCTCCCTCGCCGGAATGATCTTCGGCCTGGGTGGTCTGATGGGGGCCGTCTCCTCCGCCGTCATGGGCCGGTTCTCCGATCGTCTCGGCCCGCGCCGCGTGCTCGTGGGCGGCCTGTGGGCAGCGGCCGTCCTCTACCTGGCCCAGGGATTCTCCACCACGGTGTGGGCCCTCGGAACGCTGATCATCCTCAACGGTGTGGCCACCGGGTCGGTGCGGCCCGTGGCCAACTCGGTGCTCACGCGGATCATCGCTGAAGAGGACCGGGGCAAGGCCTTCGGGGTCATGTCGAGCATGGCCGCCCTGGGCTGGGCCCTCGGCCCCCTGGCCGGCAGCTACCTGGGGGCGGAGCTGGGATTCCGGTCGGTGTTCTACGCGACCTCGGTGCTCTTTCTCGCAGTCGGCGGCTGGGCGTGGCTGGCCATGGGCCGCGATCGGAAAGGATGAGAGCGATGGATCGTCCCGCGGTGCTCGTCGATGCCGGACCTCACGCGGCCGACGCGGACTGGAAGCGGCTGGAGGAAGTCGCCGAGGTCGTTCGGATCACCGGCGAGCGCGACGAGGCCGGCCTGATCGCGGACCTGGCAGGATGTACGGGGCTGATCACCCAGGGCGGGCGCCTGCCGCCACTCACCGAGACCCTCTTCCGCGCCTGTCCGGAGTTGCGCATCGTCGGAGTGCGGGGCGACCGTTTCGGCACCGGCGTCGACCTGCCGGCCGCTCACCGACACGGCGTGCTCGTCGTCGACACGGACAACATTTCCTCGGCACCGCCCGTGGCCGAGTGGGACCTGGCCATGATGCTGATCTGCCTGCGCAACGCGGGGGCCGTGTACCGCCAGATGATCGCCGGCACCGAGACCTGGGCGGTGGCCGGCAACGAGGACTTCGTCCACGGCGAGCTGACGGGGAAGCGGGTGGGGCTGGTCGGGTGCGGGCACGTCGGCCAGCGGCTGATCGATCTGCTGGCGCCCTTCCGCGTCGATCTGCTGGTGAGCGACCCCTACCTGGAGGAGGAGGTCGCCGAGGGACTGGGCATCCGCCGCGGCAGCCTGGAGGAGGTTCTCGACCACGCCGAGATCCTCGTGGTGCAGGTGCCGCACACACCGAGGACGGAAGGCCTCATCGGCGCCGCCGAGCTGGAGCGGCTGGGCGACGGCAGGATCCTGGTCAACTGCAGCCGCGGCAAGGTGATCGACCACCAGGCCCTGGTGGCGCGACTGCGGGCCGGGCGGCTGATCGCGGGCCTCGACGTCTTCGACCCGGAGCCCCTGCCCGCCGACAGTCTCCTGCGCCGCCTGCCGAACGTGTTCTGCACCCCCCACATCGCCTGGTACGCGCCCCACGTCTTCCACCGCTACTTCGGCAGCCTCGTGGACGAGTTCATCCGCTTCTTCAACGGCGATGAGCTGCGCTACGAGCTGACCCAGCGGATGGTCGACATCCGCCACGGCCGGATGTAGCACCCGGGTACACGAAGAAGGGGAGGTGCGCCCCGGTCGGAGGCACCTCCCCTGATGACTGTCGGGCTGCTATCCCCGAATCAGCTCTTCTTCGCCTTGGCCTTGCCCGCCTTGCGCTTCTTCGCGGCCTTGGACCTGGCCAGGGCGCGGCCGGGGAAGGTCAGCTCGGCGATGCCGGACTTGTCGAGCTCGCCCTTGCCAAGGTCGATCATCCGTGCAAACTGGGCCTTCGTCCGTCGGGCCAACGGCAGATCCAGGCCCTTCTGCCGGGCCAGGGCCAAGGCGATGCCGGAGTCCTTGGCCGCGTGAGCGGCGGAGAAGTAGCACTCGTGGTCGCGGGCGACCATGTCCTCGCCGTCCGTCTCCAGAACCCGCGAGTTGGCGCCGGTCTGGGAGAACACCTCCATCAGGACCTCCAGGTCGAGGCCCAGGGCCTTGCCGAGGCCCAGCCCCTCGGCGAGTCCGGCGGTGTTGATGTTCATCACCATGTTGACCAGGGCCTTCACCTGGGCCGCCTTGCCCGTGGAGCCGATGTAGCGCAGGTCGACGCTCATGCTGTCGAGGAGCGGCCTGCAGCGGTCGAAGACCGCCTTCCGGCCGCCGCACATCAGGTACAGGGTCCCCTCGCGCGCCTGGGTGATGGAGCTGGCCATGCAGCCTTCGAGGCTGCGGGCGCCGGCCTTGGAGGCCCGCTTCTCCACCAGCACGTGGGTGTCGGGGGTGATGGTGGCGCAGTTGATGAAGGTCTTGTCCTCTGCGCCCTGGAGGAGACTGTCGCCGCGCTCGGCGAAGATCGACTTCATGGAGCGGTCGTCGGTGACCACGGTGATGATGTAGTCGGCCCCTGCCGTGACCTCCGCCAGCTTCGCGGCGGCCTTGGCCTCCAGCTCCTTCGCCACGGAGGCCGCCAGCTTCGCATTGACGTCGTACACGGTGGTGACGGGGAAGCCGTCATCCTTCAGGTGGCGGGCGATGTTGGCGCCCATGCGGCCCACTCCGACGACTCCCACGGAGTAGTCGGCTTTCCTGATACGTGGCATCTCGCGGCTCCTGTCTGCAACAGGTGCGGTTGAGGGTCGAAGGGCCGGGAAGATAGCCCGCAGTCCCAGGGGGCACAACGAGAGTTCCGACCCTCCGGAGCGCCGCAATCTGGACACCCTCACACGTCCCCGCTTACCTTTGCCCTCCCTTTCACAGGAGCCTCGCGTGAAGATCGGACCCACCCAGATCATCCTGCCCGGCATGAGCCTCGAGGACACCCTTGCCCTCTGCATCGAGGCCGGGTACGACGCCGTGGAGCTCACCTTCACCGCCTCCGGCAAGGACCTCAACGTCGAGATGAGCGACGACGAGCTCCAGGCCGTGTCGAGACGCTGCGGCGAGGCGGGGGTGACCATCGCCGCCTCCATCGCGCACTACGCCGAGCGCGGCAACCTGATGAGCCGTGACCCGGTCGAGCGCCGGGCCTGCAGCCGCTGCCTGGCCCGCTCGCTGGAGATCGCCGGCCGGATCGGCACCGACGCCGTCCTCCTGCACCCGGGCCAGCTCGAGGCGGAAGGGACCTACGCCCAGGCCTGGGACGATCTCGTGGGCGCCCTGTGGGAGCTGGCACCTCTGGCGGAACGGCACCGGGCGGCGATCGCCGTGGAGAACGTGTGGAACAAGTTCATGCTGAGCCCGCGCGAGGCGGTGCAGCTCACCGACGAGGTCGGCAGCGAGTGGGTGGGGATCTACCTCGATACGGCCAACATGATGGCCTACGGCCACCCCGAGCACTGGATCCGCGATCTCGGGAGCCGCATCCGGAAGGTGCATCTCAAGGACTTCGACCGCGGAGCGGGGCGCTTCGTCGACCTCATGGACGGCGACACCGACTGGCCGGCGGTGATCGCCGAGCTGCGCGCCGCCGGCTACGACGGCACCCTGATCCACGAGGTCGGCGGCGACCGGGCCAGGCAGATCGAGATGGCCGCGCGCATGCGCAGCATCGTCGCCGGCTGAGGACGGCCATGAGCGGCATCTACCTGAGAAACTGGCGCGACTTCCAGCCGAAGATCGCCCACCTCAGCGCCGTCCACTGGGGCGGGCTGAGGGCCGTGGAGAGGGACTCCGGGGACGAGCGCGACCGGCTCACCCGGCTGGGCGGGTTCGCCCGGCACGCCCTGCAGGGCCGCAAGACCTCCGATCACCACAAGCACGAGAGCCTGGAGCAGGTCTACTACGTGCTGTCGGGCGCGGGGGAGGTCCTCTACGACGGCAGCCGCTACGCCGTGGAGGCCGGGGACGCCATCTACCTGCCCTCCGGCGTCCACCACCAGATGTTCAACGACGCCAGCGACGACTGGCTCGAGCACCACGTGATCTCCCAGCCGGTGGACGGCAACGGCGGCCGCTTCTGCGTGCGCCACTGGCGCCAGGCCTCCCCAGACGGGGACGGCGGCGGCGCGGTGCGCTGGCGTCAGCTCGCTCCCGAAGAAGGCTGCGGCCGGGGGGCCTGTCTGCGCGGCATGGCTTCCATCGACCGCTGGGCCGTGCAGCCCCACAGCGCCAGCGCCGAGCACGCGGAGGACGAGCTGGAGCAGGTGTGCTACGTGCTCGGAGGCCGGGGAGTCCTGCATGCCGCGAGCTCGGAGCACGAGATCAGCGAGGGCGACATGGCCCACCTGCCTCCGGGCACCCGCCACGCCGTGCACAATCCGCACGACGATTGGCTCACCCTCCTCGTGATGGCGGCCTGAGCATGTCCGCCGAGACGGCCGGGCTGCATCGGACCCTCACAAGCCTGATGGCCGCCATCCGCAGCGGCGACGGAGAGGCCCTGCGCCGAGACTTGGCCGCCGTCGACCGTCAGCGCGAGGCCCTGGGCGAGGAAGCCCCGCCGATGCTCCGGCACTACCTCGAGAGGCGCAGCTACGAGAAGGCCCTCGCCTTTCTCGAAGGGGGTGACGAGAGCCTCGAGGCAGGGGGCTGAGCAGCTTCGAGGGGCAGCCGCCCTGGCCCCCCGCCGCACCTCCCCATCCCGCTGGCAGGACTTCTACGCCGTCATCGCCCTCATCCCCAGGGGGCGAGTGGCCACCTACGGGCAGATCGCCAGCCTGGCGGGCTACCGCGGCCATGCCCGCCAGGTGGGGTATGCCCTGGCCGCCGCACCGGATACGCCCGACCTGCCCTGGCACCGGGTCATCAACGCCAGGGGGGAGGTCTCGCCGAGGGCCCGCTCCCAGGCTCACGGCTATCAGCAGTCGCTGCTCCAGGAGGAAGGGGTCGAGTTCGTGAACGGCCGGGTCGACCTGGGGCGCTACGGCTGGGAGGGCAGGTGAGGCCGGGGATCCCCGCCGGCAGCCTGGACCGCCCGATTCTGCGGCTGGCGGTCCCCGGCCTGCTGGCGTCGGTCTCCGTACCCCTCATCGGTATCGCCGATACCGCCATGATCGGTCATCTTCCCGAGGTGGCCCTCCTCGGGGCGGTTGCCACGGCCAGCGTGCTCTTCGACTTCCTCTTCTGGGGCGCCGGCTTCCTGCGCATGGGGACGACTTCGATCGTCTCCCAGCACCACGGCGCCGGCGACCGCTCCGGAAGCGCCGCCGCCCTCCTCCGGGCCCTGGTGCTCGCCGCCGTCCTCGGCCTGCTCATCCTGATGATCCGGGGACCGGTCGCCGAAATCGGTTTCACCCTCGTCGGTGGTTCCGAGCAGGTCCAACTGTGGGGCCGGCAGTACTTCGACATCCGTGTTCTCGGCGTGCCCCTGGTGCTGGCCACTCTGGTCCTCAACGGCTTCTTCCTCGGATCGGCCAATGCCTGGGCCCCCCTGGTGGTGACGGTGGTGACCAATCTGGTCAACATCGTGGCCGACTATGCCCTGATCTTCGGCCACTGGGGAGCGCCGGAGCTGGGGGTGATCGGTGCGGCCTGGGCGTCGGTGGTAGCCGCCGCCACCGGATTCGCCCTGGGGGTATGCGTCCTCCTGGCCTTCTATCGAGGGACGGTCTTCGGCTCCCGGCCCCAAACCCTTCTCGACCCGGGCAGGCTCCGGCACATGCTCTCCACCAACCTCAACCTCTGCGGCCGCACCCTGTGCCTGCTGGCCGCGCAGCTCTTCCTGGTGGCCCTCGTGGCCCGCATGGGCGAGGTGCCGCTGGCGGCGCACGCCGTGGTCTGGCAGCTGTGGTCCCTGGTGAGCTACGGAGTCGACGGCTTCGCCCACGCCGCCGAAGCCCTCGTGGGCAACCGTCTCGGAGCCGGGGATCGGTTGGCGGCGCGGCAATACGCCCGCCGGATCCTCGTCTGGGGGGCTGGGATCGGACTGCTCTTCAGCGGCATCTACGCCGTCGGCCTGGAGCGGATCGCCGGCTGGTTCACCCCCCATGCGGAGGTCGTGGCAGCCGTCGCCTCGCTGACGGTGCTGGTCGCCGTCGTGCAGCCCCTGAATGCGCTGGTCTTCGTTCTCGACGGGATCTTCATCGGGGCCAACGATGCGACCTACCTCTTCCGGGCCATGGCCCTGGCCGCCTTCGCCGGCTTCGCACCCGCTGCGGTCCTCCTCGTGATCGCCCTCGAAGGCGGGCTGGTCTCGGCTTGGAGCGCCTACATCGTCCTCATGCTCGGACGCTTCCTGCCCCTCGCCCGGCGCTACCGCGGCGGGGCCTGGCAGCGAACCTTCCTGACCACTTCCACGGGAGTATGAAATGTCCTTCTTCCAGGTAGACGACCTGCCCCGGCTGGAGCTGTTCCCGAAGGCCCTGAGCGGCATCGTGCAGGGAGAGCACCTGATGCTGTCCTTCCTCGAGCTGGCCCCGGGCTGCCGGATCCCGGAGCACAGCCACCCCCACGAGCAGGCCGGACTCGTGCTGTCGGGGAGGCTCCGGTTCCGCATCGGCGAGGAGGAGCGTGTCTCCGGCCCGGGGGATGCCTTCCTGGTTCCGCCGAACGTGGTCCACGAGGGCGAGGTGGTCGGGGACGAGGCCTGCCGGGTCCTCGATGTCTTCAGCCCTCCCCGCGAGGACTACGCCGACCGCTACAACCGCTACACGGAGACCTCGCAGGAGACCCGCTGGCGCTGAGGGGGACTTGCAGCGCGCGTATTGTGCCGCCACCGCTGATTGCAGAGGATTCACCGACCGCCAACAAGGAGATCCCTCTTGAGCACCCGAGAGCTGACCGCAGCCGACTGCCGCGACGTCCTCGTCGTGGCCATCACACCCCGAGGGCCCGAGGGCTCCGTCGACCTGGCCGGCGTAGGCCGCAACGTGCAGCATCTCATCGACAACGGGGCCCGCTTCCTGATGCCCATGTGCGGCACGGGCCTGGTCTACGACGCCACCCTGGAGGAGTTCGAGAGCGTCACCGGGGCTTTCCTCGACGCCGCCGACGGCCGGGCCCTGGTGGTTCCAGGCATCGGCCCGGGCTACGGCCGCGCCCTGGAGATGGCGGGCATCGCCCGTGGTCTGGGGGTGGCGGGAGCCATGATCATGCCCATCGTCGGCCCGGCCTCGGCGGGGGGGGTGTCCGAGGGCCTGGCCCGCATCGCGGGGGCCGCGGGCTTCCCGGTAGTCCTGTACCAGCGCCGGCTCGACATCATGCCCGTGGACGGCGTCGTCGACCTGTGCCACCGCGACGACGTGGTGGCGCTGAAGTACGCCGTTGATGACGTGCAGGCCTTCCGCCGCATCGCCGACGGCGCCGGTGCGGCGTGCGCCATGGTCTGCGGCATGGCCGAGGATCCCAGCGTGGAGTACCTCCGGGCCGGGGCCGTTGGCTTCAGCTCGGGGATGGCCAACTTCGTCCCCCGCATGAGCCTGAACCTGCTCTCCGCCTTCCAGCGGGGGGACGTGGAGGAGGCGGAGCGCTTGCGGAGGCTCATGGTGCCCTTCGAGGACCTCCGCGGGGAGAACGGGGCCCGCTACTCCGGTTCCGCCCTGCACGCGGCCATGGACTACGCAGGCCTCGCAGGCGGCCCCGTGATCCCCTTCGCCGAGGACGTGGAGGCCGGCGACCTACCGCGGGTCCAGGAGTTGATGGACCTTCTCCTGGCCGAGGAGACCCGTCTGCAGGGAGACTCGATCGCCGCCGGGGGCGGGGCTTCGTGAGCGGAGACGCCCCCCCGGTACGGGTCGCCCTGATCGGCCTCGGCGGCGTCTGCTCGAGCGTCCACTACCCCGGCCTGTCCCGCATCCCCGGGGTGGAGATCACCGCCCTCTGCGACGTGGACCGGGAGCAACTCGCACTCCGCGCCGCGGAGTGGGGCGTCGAGAGCTGCTACTCCGGCCTGGACGACCTCGCGAGCGCTGCCGATGTGGACGCGGTGGTCATCGCCACTCCCAATCACCAGCACCGACCGTTGATCGAGGGCGCTCTCGGAGCCGGCTTCCATGTCTTGTGCGAGAAGCCCCTTGGGATGAACCTGGCCGAGGCCATGGCGATCTACCGCCTCGCCGCCGCCTCGGGCCGGCGGCACATGACCGCCTTCACCTACCGCTTCGTACCGGCCATGGCCTACCTGAAGTCGCTGGTGGAGGCGGGAGAGCTCGGCCGGGTCCGCCACGCACGGATCCAGAGGCTGCAGGACTGGGGGGAGAGGGCCATCGGTTGGCGCCAGTACCGCCGGCTGGCGGGACTGGGGGAGCTGGGGGACATGGGCATCCACCGCATCGACTACGCCGAGGACCTGATGGGGCCCATGCGCTCGGTGTGCGCGTCGATGAAGCGGCTCCTGCCCCGGGACCGGACGGTGGACGGCCAGCCCTGCCCACCCCAGGACGTCGAGGACTGGGTCGCCTGGATCGCCGAGTTCGAGTGCGGCGCTACCGGCGTCTTCGAGATGGGGAAGCTCTCCAAGGGGCGCGGGCCCCGGGGCGACCACGACCTGGCGGAGATCAACGGCACGGAGGCCTCTGCCGTCTACCACTTGCACCGGCCCCACGAGATCCTCTTCGCCAGGAGGGGAGAGCCTTACCGGGTACGCCCGGTGCCACCGGCTTACCTCACGAGTCCGGGCTCGCCCCGGGATCCTGCGCAGGGGGATCCGACGGCCACCTTCCGCTACGACCAAGCCTGGGAGTTCATCAGCGCCATCCGCGGCGAGAGGGAGTGCATGCCTTCCTTCTACCACGGCATGCGGGCCCAGGCCGTGGCCGAAGCGGTGGAGGCGGCCTCCCGTGAGCGCCGGTGGGTCGATGTCCCGGAGGTCGCCGCTGCGGCGTGAGACCCGCCCGCCGAGACCCGCTCGCTACGGCCGTCGAGGAAAGCGTCCGCGGCACAAGGCCCAGGCACCGAGGACGGCGGCGCTGAGCAGGAACACCCAGTCCCCCCAGCGGGTATGGATTGTCGATTCACTCCGAGGCTGCACCCTCGCCGCAATCGTCTCCGTCTCCAGGAGGCGGGTCCGCTCCCGGATCCGCCCGCTCGGTTCGATGATGCAGGAGATCCCCGTGTTGGCGGCCCGCAGGACGGGGCGGCCGGTCTCCACGGCGCGCATCACACACATGGCCAGGTGCTGCATCGGAGCCGCGGAGGTTCCGAACCAGGCATCGTTTGTGGTGTTCACCAGCAGGGTGGCTCCCCTTGCCGCGAGAGTCCGCGGAATCGACGGGAAGATCGACTCATAGCAGATGAAGACGCCCAGCTCCGCCTCCACTCCCGGCAGTGGCAGCACCTTGTGGTCCTTCCCGGGATCGAACCGCCCGCTGTGCACCGTCAGCTCCCGGAGGTAGCCGAAGACCCGGGGCAGGGGGAGAAACTCCCCGAAAGGCACCAGGTGGACCTTGTCCACCGAGCCGATGACGGTCCCCTCCCGGCCGATGAGGAATGACCGGTTGTAGAGCCCTGGCTGCCCCGAGGGGGAGAGGGACCCGAGGCTGCCCACCAGCAGGGGGGTGCCCGTGTCGCGGGCGAGTTCCTCGACCTGCCGCCGATGGTGGCGGTTCGCCCCCGCGTCGAGGCGGAAGGGAAGGGCGGTCTCCGGCCACAGGATGAGGTCCAGGGGGCCTTTCTCCCGCACCAGCGCGCGGGTCAGCCCGCTGTAGTGATCCGTCGCCGAGCGGACCCCAGACCCCAGCCACTTCTCGCCCTGGGGGACGTTGCCCTGGACGATGCCGACCCGCAGGGTCCCGGGGGACGTCTCCTCCATGCCGCCGAGGCGGACGAAACCAGCCGCCACGCAAAGCGATACCAGGAGTCCCGGCGGCAGCAGCCAGCGCAATCGGACGAATGGTTGGACGATGGCCTGCGCCGCCGCGGCGTTGACAAGGACGATGAGGAAAGTGATCCCGTGAACCCCGGTCACCGCGGCCATCTGAGCCACGGCCGGGTATCGGTACTGGGTATAGCCGAGCAGCTCCCAGGGAAACCCGCTGAGCATCCAGGTCTGCACCCAGTCCAGCAGCGTCCACTGGCAGGCCGCCAGCCACGGAAAGGCGCCGGAGGTGCGCGGCAGGCGCCGACAGAGCAGCAGGAACAGCGCCGGGTACGCCGACAGGTACAGGATGAGGAGGGCCGTGGTCAGGCAGGCGAGAGGGAAGCCGAGCCCGCCGTAGAGCTGCAGGGTCCCGGCGACCCAGTAGACGCGCCCCAAGCCGGAGGTCAGACCGAAGGAGAGGCCGGCCAAGGCCGCCTGCCCGCGGGAGAGGGGCAGGCCGCATCGGCCGCCGAGAACGAGAATGAGGCAGGGGACCAGGCAGCCCCAGGCGATCCACCCCTGGTCGGCCTTGGGCAGGGCCAGCCAGTAGAGCACGCCGCCTCCGGCGCCAACGAGGGCGCTGACGCCGGAGGGCACTACAACTCCAGATACTCGACCAGAGGCTCGCGCAGTTTTTCCAGGGCGCCCCCTTCGAGATCCCTGACCTCCTGGCGGGACAGGCGCAGGCGGGCCGCCACGGCGCCGGGGGAGCGTTTCTCCTGGTAGCGCAGCTTCACCACTTCGAGCTCCCGGGAGTTCAGTCTCTCCAGGGCTCCGGTAACGACCTGGCGCAATTCCTGGCTCTCCACCAGATCGAGGGGGGAGTCGGGCAGGAGCAGGGAGATGAACCGTTCGTCCAGGGGCACCCGGCCGGTGGGTCCGGGGCCCGTGGGGGGATCCTGGCAGATGCGGTCAAATCTCGACATGTCCCTCCTG
Source organism: Candidatus Latescibacterota bacterium (assembly GCA_964291625.2). Lineage (GTDB taxonomy): Bacteria > Latescibacterota > UBA2968 > UBA8231 > UBA8231 > UBA8231. The sequence continues at coordinate 522,549 of OZ220090.1, forward strand.
GAGCCAATAAAAAAACAGGGAGCCGTTTCCGACTCCCTGATCGGTTATGGTAGCGGGGGCAGGATTCGAACCCGCGACCTTTGGGTTATGAGCCCAACGAGCTACCAGACTGCTCCACCCCGCAACACCCTTGGAATATACGTATTGGGGGCGTGGATGCAACCCTGTCGTCACTCCCGCGAATCCGGCGGGGACCCGTCAGGGGCGGAGTCCCCGTTCGGACGCCGCTGCATCTGCACCTCCGAGATCCGCTGCCCATCGACGGCCAGAATGGTGATCTCGAAGCCAGGGACGAGGATCGACTGGCCGGCGCCCGGCACGTGTCCCAGGTGGTCATAGATGAAGCCTCCCAAGGTGTCGAAGCCATCGCTCGGAAGGTCGGAGTCCAGCAACTCGTTCAGTTCCTCGATATTGATGCGCGGATTGACGATCAGCACCTCGTCGGGCTGCCAGTGATACAGGGTCTCCTCGGCGTCGTACTCGTCTTGCAGCTCGCCGACGATCTCCTCCACGAGGTCCTCGGTGGTCACCAGGCCGGCGGTGCCTCCGTACTCGTCGACGACGATGGCCAGCCGTGTCCGGGCCTGGCGCAGGTCGCGCAGCAACTGGTCGATCTTCCGGGTCTCGGGCACGTAGAAGGGCTCGTGCAACAGCCGGAGACCCTCGCCGTCCCCGGTGGGGACCTCGTCCAGAAGCCGGCGCATGGGAGACTCGCCGTCGACGGCGTTCGGCCCATCGAGGAGCCGCAGTAGATCCTTGGCGTAGAGGATGCCGAGGATCGAGTCGAGAGACTCCTCGTACACGGGGACTCGGGAATGCCCCTGGCCCCGGATCGTGCTCAACAGGTCGGCCACGCTTCCGCCGATCTCCACGGCGGTGATGTCCACTCGCGGCACCATCACCTCTCGAGCCACCCGGTCGTGGAAGCCGAAGACCCCCTGGATCATGTCGCGCTCGCCCTCGTCCAGCACGCCGGTCTCGCCTTCCGAGTCGACCAGGCTGCGAAGCTCCTCCTCCTTCTGCGCCTTGAACTCCTCGTCGGAGTAGTCGACGGCGGCGATGCGTTGCACCACGGCCGCCAGGGGGCCGAGAAGGAGGTGAAGTGGTATGTACAGCAGGGCCAGCGGCGGGATCCGGGGTTCCTCGCCTTCGGGCTCGAAACGGACGCGGCGCGCCGTGGACGCCAGGAGCAGGCAGAGGGAGGCGGCGGCCGTCACCGCCAGCGCCGACCACTTCGCGTCGAGGTGGAAGCGAAGCAGGTAGTAGAGCGAGAGGGTCAGGGCAACGGTGCAGAATCCCTGGCCGAGGCGGGAGATCAGCAGGAGGCGATAGCGCGGCTCGTGGACACGCAGCATCTGGTTGGCGCGAGGCACGCCGGTGTCGACCATCTTCTCCAAAGACGAACGGGGAAGGACACCCAGAGTCGCCTCATAGCTGGCGAGAACGAAGAGCGCAGCAGAGGAGAGGATGGTCAGGGTGAGTGCGGCTATTTGGGGAGGTTCCAAGAAACGGCTCTCCCACTCCTTTCTGAAAGACAGCCCGCCAGGGCTGTAGGCTGGAACGGCACCGAGGTCACCGCTGCCCGGCCGGACAGGGTGAGGGGTAGACGAAACGCTCCGTCTCCCGCTCCATGACCTCGAGTTGAGCGGAGGTCTGGTGGTCGAACCCCGCCAGGTGGAGAAGCCCGTGGACGAGGAGTCGGGTGAGTTCAGCTTCCACCGTCACCCCCCGCTCCGTAGCCTGCGCCGTGGCGCGAGGCAGGGAGATGTAGATCTCTCCCGCGGGTGCCTCGAACTCCGCCGGGGAAAGCACGCTGCCGCCTCCATTCCGGCTGTCCGGGTCTTCCCTCAGGGAAAAAGAGAGCACGTCCGTACTCCGGTCCCGCCCGCGGAAGGATGCGTTGATGCGGCGAACCTCGGCGTCGTTGGTCAGGACCGCCTCCACCGGGCCTCCGGCCGCGTGCACGGTCAGGACCCTCCGGGCCACAGCGGCCAGGTAGTGGCGGGTCGTGGCCGGTACGGCCTCAGGCAGGTCCGGGCTGCAGTGCAGTAGAAACATGGGCCTGACTCCCCTTGGTCTGCCAGGGGTATTCGAGCCGCCCGTGCAGGGTTCCCATGAGCACGGGGAGGAAGGACTCTTCGACGCCATGCAGGTCACGCAACGTCAACGGACACTCGTCGAGCTCCCCGGCCGTAAACTTCTGCTGAATGATGCGCCGCACCAACTGACGCACCCGATTCGGGGTGTGATCGGAGAGGGTTCGGGCCGCCGACTCGACCGAGTCGGCCAGCATCAGAATACCGGCCTCCTTCGTCTGGGGCTTGGGGCCATCGTACCGGAAGTCGTCGCGGCGCACGTTCTCCAGGCCCTGCTCGATGGCCCGGTTGTAGAAGTACTCGATCACCGTCGTTCCGTGATGCTGGGGAATCAGGTCGATCAAGGCCTTGGGCAGCCCGTTCTCTTCCGCCAGCTCCACGCCGTCCTTGACGTGGGAGTCGAGGATGAGGGCGCTCATGTTGGGCGTCAGCTGATCGTGCGGATTGCGGCCGCCGCGCAAGCCCTGGTTTTCGGTGAAGTACTCGGGCTTGAGCATCTTGCCGATATCGTGGTAGTAGCACCCGACCCGGGCCAGCAGGGGATTGGCGTCGATCCGCTGCGCCGCCGCCTCTGACAGGTTGGCCATGATCAGGGAGTGGGTGTACGTGCCGGGGGCCTGGATCGCCAGCTCCCTCAGCAGCGGGCGGTTCAGGTCGGACAACTCCAGAAGGGTGATATCGGTGGTCACCCTGAAGAGGCTCTCGAAGATCGGCAGCAGTCCCTGGATCACGATGGGCGCGGCCACTCCGATGAAGACCCCAGGCAGTACATGCTCGGGTATGTCGTCGATGTTGACGAACCGGAGCAGGTCCGTGGCGGCGATCAGCAAGGCATAGGAGGCGGTGAGCAGGACCATGGGCCTGTAGAACTGATTCCGGTGACGCACGTGCCGCAAGGAGAACACGGCGACGGCGGAGGTGAGTGCGCAGATCATGGCCACGTAGAAGTCGCCGAAGAGGGTGCCGATGAAGAGGGCGAGGAGGAAGGAGACGACCAGGGCGAGTTGGGGGCTCAGGAGAATCGTCAGCAGCATGGCCGCCAGGGGAGTGGGCACGAAGTAGGTGGGGATGTCGTTGACCCGGATGTAGGAAGCGATCCCCGCCGTCGACAGGGTGATGATGGCCAGGAGCAGCAGCAGATTGGGGCTGTCGAAGACGGCCCGTTCGCGGGCGGACAGGTAGAAACCGAGGACGAGTAGAATGAAAGCCGCGATCACGCCCGAGCTCAGGACTTGATAGAGGCTCGTGGCGAAGTCCTTCTCGGCCACCTCCGTCAAATGCTCCGCGAGGGCGTCGAGAGCCTCCACATGGTGGGGCTCCACCTTCGCGTTCTTGTCGACGATCATCTCGTCCTGGAGGTAGCGGCGCTTGATCCGGGCTACGCTGCGCCGGGCCTCCTCGCGCTGCTGCCGCGTGAGCGCTGCGTCCACCACCACGTTTGCCGAGACGAACAGCCCGAGGAGTTCATGCACGGCCTCGGCCGCCCCGCTGGAGGCCAGGGAAGAGTAGCTTCCGATGAGAGACAGGAGCTCGCCCCGCCTCAAGGACCCGGCCTCGTAGAGGTCGTCGATGGGGACCTCCCGACCCTCGAGGCGGGCTTGGCGGGTCAGGGCGGTGAGGGTGTCGTCACGGGAGGCCAGGATGCCCGTGGAAAAGGCATTGGCAAGCACCTGCCGGGCGGCTTGTCGAAAGGCCGCGATCGTGTCGGGCGGCGCCGCGGACAAGGCCGCGATGAGCTTCCTCAGCGCATCCTCGGAGAGGGAACCGATGACGTCGGGCAACTCTCTCTGCAGCCGCCTTTGCTTCACGGACTCGGGCATCTCCATCCGTATGTTGGGCAGCAGCACGTCAAACACCGAGTCGAGGCGCGAGAGCTGCCGGTCCCCGATCTGGGCGTGCAGCGACAACTGCGTGGGCACTCGCCGTTCGGCCTCGAGACGCTCCCGTTCCAGTTCTTCCGCTCCCTTGCGCACGAAGAAGGTCTGGGAGGCGTTGATTCGCTCGGGGGCGATGCTGCCGACGCGCAGCTTGGTGACGTGGTGGGGGCGCTGGAAGGGTGAAAAGTAGGTCAGCAGGCCGGTGGCCCCGAGGGCGAGGGCGAGCCGGTACAGCCGCATGCCGGCTGCTCCCGGGGGGCCCTTCTTCTGACGGCTCGGCGGCGATGCCGGGGAGGCCCACGGCCGTCTCAGGGAAGGGGTGTTCACGCCGGGGACACCGTTTGCATCCCGCGCCCGTCTCCTGCCTCCGCCGGGTCCCGTCCCTCGCCGTGGCGCTCGTAGGCCTGCACGATGCGCTGCACGAGGGGATTGCGCACGACATCGCGCTCGGTCAGATGGATGAAGTGGCAACCCTCGATGTCCCGCAGGACGCTGCGTACATCGACCAGGCCCGACACCTGTCCGTCGGGGAGATCCGTCTGGGTGATGTCTCCGGTGACCACCGCCCTGGACCCCGCACCCAGACGGGTGAGGAACATCTTCATCTGCGCCGGCGTCGTGTTCTGCGCCTCGTCGAGAATGACGAAGGAGTCGTTCAGCGTACGTCCGCGCATGAAGGCCAGGGGGGCGACCTCGACGACTTTCATGCTCTGAAGGCGCGCCAGCCGCTCGGACTCGAGAAGCTCCTGAAGCGCGTCGTAGAGGGGGCGCAAATAGGGATCAACCTTTTCCTCCAAGGCACCGGGCAGGAACCCCAGGTTCTCACCGGCTTCCACCGCTGGTCTCGCCAGGACGATCCGGGAGACTCTCTTCTGCTTGAGGGAGGAGACCGCGGCGGCGACGGCGAGATAGGTCTTCCCCGTGCCTGCCGGGCCGATGGCGAAGACCATGTCGCTGCGTCGAAGGGCTTCGAAGTATGCGAGCTGGCCGCCGCTGCGGGCGCGCACGGTGGTCCGGTAGGTCCGGAAGCCTCGTCCGCCGAGGGACTCAGCCGAGGTCGCCCGGGCATGGGGAGAGAGGGTTTGCAGGTCCCGTTGAAGGAGAGCCTGGACATCCTCCTCCCCGAGGTCGGGGTCATTGCGCAAGCTCTCGATGACCGTCTCCAGCAGACCGCTGGCGATTTCTATCGACTCCTCCGGGCCGTCGACCAGGAGCCGCTCGCCGCGGGCCACCAAGGACACTCCGCAACTGTTTTCGAGGGACTGCAGGTTCCGGTCGTTGTGGCCAAACAGCGCGACCGGATCCACCTCGGCGATGGAGATGGTCTTCTTCAGATCTCTCGTGGGGGCGTGATCAGGAGTTGATCAGGTGAGGATGCTCAAGAGACGAAAAGGGATTCGGATTCCGGTAAAGGCCCGGTCCGAATCCCTTCACGCTGCTACTCCGAAATGAGTTGATGCAACGAACCTCAGATTCCCTTCAGGAAACTCGAATCCTCCGACGGGAGTACTCTCTACTTTTCCGGGAGATCGAGTACCTGGGCAGGGAATACAAGACTCGGATCCATGATCTGCTGTCTGTTCGCCTTGTAGATCTTGTGCCACATCGTCGGGTCATTGTAGACCTCCTGAGCGATCTTCGTCAGGAAGTCCCCCGAGGTCACCAAGTACTGGTTCTCGCCGATGGCAATGGGAATGTTGAACATCTGCTTCGGGAAGATCAGATCGGGATCATCGATCTGGTCCTTGTTCGCTCGGTAGATGCGAGGCCACATGTACGGATCGTCGTAGACCTCCGGCCTGGAGGCGATTCCCCAGAGATGGTCACCCTTCATGACCTCATAAGTAAGCTCTCTCGGTGCCCGGACCATCAGTTCGGCGATCAACTGGCCGGCGCGCTCGATCTTGGCCTTCATCTCAGGGAGTGCGGAGATGGGCGACATCTTCATCTCCGCCAAGTCCTCGGCGGCCATCTCCAACTCGCCCCGGCGCCACATCAACTCCTCCGGTGCCAGCGCGGCCAGACCCTCAAGCTGTTGCAACAGAGCATCGAGACGGCGACCGAACTCAGCCACCTCGGCTTCCGTGGCGCCCACGAGGGCCAGGATCTCCGCATTCCGCTCTGCGATCCTCGCCTGCATCTCATCGACTCGGGCCTGGAGTGCAGCGATCTCCTCGTCGAGCTGGGCGATCTCGGCCTTGGCCTTGGCCTCTCCCGAGCGATGCGAAGCCAGCTGTACCAGGAACTCCTCGCAAGTCATCTTCATCTGCGCGGAGGCGCCGCCCACCAGACCGAAGGCAAGGGCAAGGAAGACCACACCACCTAAAGCGCGATGCCTTGGCATTTCAGTGCCTTTCTCGTGTTGAAGAATTGTCACTCGGACATCCGGTTGGACAGATTCGCCTCCGTTGCCGCCTTCTTCTCGTCCAGCGCCTTCAACTCGGCCTTGGCTCCGGCGAGCTCACTCTCGAGTCGGGCCTTCTCGGCCTTTTTCTCGGCTACCTTGTCTTCTGCGGCCTCCATCGCCTGCCGTTGTTCCTCGAGAAGGGAGAGTTCCTTCTGGTTGGGAACGGCGGAACAGCCAGCGATCAGCCCGGCGGCGAGGACAGCGGCCACGATCTGGACGTGGTCCTTGGCAGCACGAGCGCTGCTAGGAGAAATACCCATCGAGCTACTCCCCTGTGTCTGCTTGTCGGTTTGGATGTGCGGATTCCGCGAAATGGCGAAATGGCTAGTCATGGATCAAGGTAATCGCGTCCAAAGGGGATGTCAAGTTAAATCCCCTGTCCTTACAATGGCTTACAGCGGCCTACCGGAGCCGGATGCCCAGTTCCCGTAGCTGGGGGGCATCCACCGGTCCGGGCGCATCTTCCATGAGGCCAACCGCCTTGTTCGTCTTGGGGAAGGCGATCACATCGCGGATCGAGTCCTCCCCTGCCAGCATGGCCACCAGCCGGTCGAAACCGAAGGCGATCCCGCCATGGGGCGGAGCCCCGTGTTCCAGGGCCTCGAGCAGAAAGCCGAACTTCTCCCGGGCCTCCTGGTCAGAGATGCTCAACAGTTGGAACAGGCGATTCTGCAACCCCGACTCGTGGATCCGGATCGAGCCCCCGGCGATTTCGTCGCCGTTGATAACGAGATCATAGGCTCGAGCACGCACCAGGGCCGGATCCTCGTCCAGCGCCCCGACATCTTCCGGGAGGGGGGCCGTAAAGGGGTGGTGCACGGCCTGGTATCCATCCGCATCTGGATCTGGTTCCAGGAGGGGAAAGCGATCGACCCACAGGGGGTGCCAGCTGTCGGCAGCGAGCCCGAAGCGCTCCGCCAGCTCGAGACGGAGGGCGCCCAGCACCCTCGCCGCCGCACTGGGCGCGTCCGCCACCAGCAGGAGCAGATCACCAGGCTCCGAGGCCAGAGCCTCGATCAGGAGGTCCTGCGAAGCCTTCGGGAAATACTTGACAATGGAGGACTCGAGACCTCGGTCCGTGTGCCGGATCCAGCTGAGCCCCTTGGCTCCCTGCTCCTGGGCAAATGCGATCAGCCCATCTATTTGACTTCTAGGTAACTGACTGTGCCCCTTTGCGTTTAGTCCCTTTACCTGTCCTCCCGAGTCAACTACCGAGCGGAAAATACCAAACTCGGATGCACGGGCTGCTTCCATCAGGTCGACCAACTCCAGGCCAAACCGCAGGTCGGGGCGGTCGCAGCCGAAGCGGTCCATCGCTTCGTGATAGGAGATCCGGGGAAAGGGATCGGGCAGGGATATGCCGGAGACCTCGGAGAAGAGAGACCGGGTCAGACGCTCCGCCAGGTCCATCACCCGCTTTTCGTCGACGAAGGACATTTCGATGTCGATCTGGGTGAACTCCGGCTGCCGGTCGGCCCGCAGATCCTCGTCCCGGAAACACCGGACGATCTGGTAGTAGCGGTCGAAGCCGGAGACCATCAGCAGCTGCTTGTAGGTCTGGGGAGATTGAGGAAGGGCGAAAAACCGGCCCTGGTGAACCCGGCTGGGAACCAGGAAATCCCGGGCTCCCTCGGGGGTACTGCGGATCAGAAAGGGGGTCTCCACCTCGAGGAAGCCCTCGCCATCGAGAAACCCCCGGGTCGTCCGGTAGCATTGATGTCGCAAGGCCAGATTGCCCTGCATCCGCGGCCGGCGCAGGTCGAGGTACCGGTATCTGAGGCGTGTCTCCTCGCCCAACTCCACGGTGTCGTCGAGTTGGAACGGCACGGGCCTGGACTCGTTCAGGAGTCTTACCCGATCGCAGTTGACCTCGACCTCGCCGGTTGGCAGGCGCGGGTTGACCATCCCCAGAGGACGACGCTCGACGATGCCATGGACGGCGACGACGAATTCGTTGCGCAGGGCCTCCGCCCGGGTATGGGCCTCGGAGCTGTGCTGGGGATTGAAGACGACCTGGGTGACGCCGCCGCGGTCCCGCAGATCGATGAAGATGACGCCGCCGTGATCCCGCCGGGTCGATACCCACCCCATCAGGATCACGCGCTCGCCGAGATGCTCGGCCGTCAGGGTGCCGCAGTCGTGGGTGCGCTGCCAGTCACCGAGAGAATCGAGTCTGGTGGACATCTCTGCCGTTGTTCAAGGATCCGGGTTGAAGCGAGTAACATTATGTATTTCCTGGAATTGTGTCAAAGCCGGACTCTCCCCGATCACTCCCGGGCCCTCCGTTGACGACACGGTCTCGGCCGCTATATTCGCCCGCCCTCACGGACCCGGGTCCAGGCCCCAGGGCTCGACTCGGCGTCAAGGCGGCGGTCCAGGCCCCCCCGAACCGGGCACTCCCCGCCATCGAGCCATGCAGGACCCTGGAAGGAGGTGGATCCGGTGACCGCCCTCCCCGGCGAACTCGGCATCGTCGACCAGATCGGCAACACCCCTCTGCTGCGGCTGCCCGGCGTCGATGTCCCATCTCATGTCTCCGTGTACGCCAAGCTGGAGTTCTTCAACCCGGGCGGGTCGGTCAAGGATCGGCCGGCGCGGCGGATGATTCTCGAGGGGATCGCCTCGGGCGCTCTCGGTCCGGGCAAGGTGATCCTCGACTCGACGTCGGGAAACACCGGTATCGCCTATGCGATGATCGGCGCCGCCCTCGGGTACCCGGTGAAGCTGGCCATGCCCGCCAATGTGACGCGCGAGCGCAGCTCCATCCTCGCCGCCTACGGAGCCCAGGTGGTCCTCACCGATCCGGCGGAAGGCTCCGACGGGGCGATTCTGGAGGCTCGCCGGATCCAGGCGGAGGATGCGGAGCGCTACTTCAAACCCGATCAGTACAACAATCCGGCCAACTGGTGGGCTCACCGCGATTCGACGGCCCTGGAGATCTGGAGACAGACCGGGGGGAACGTGACTCACCTGGTAGCTACCATGGGGACCAGCGGGACGGTGATGGGGACCGGGCGCGGGCTGAAGGCGCGCAACCCGGAGATCACGGTCGTCGGAGTGGAGCCCTCCGACGCCTTTCATGGGATCGAGGGGCTGAAACACATGGACAGCTCGATCGTCCCGGGGATCTACGACGAGTCCTTCCTCGACTCGAAGATCGGTGTCGACACGGATGACGCCTACGAGGCTGCGCTGCGCCTTTCCCGCGAGCTCGGAGTCCTCGTCGGCCAGTCCTCGGGCGCCGCTTACGGGGCTGCCCTCGGAGTGGCCAGAGAGCTGTCCCGTGGTACGGTGGTGACCATCTTCTGTGATGGAGGAGACAAGTACATGACGACCCCCATGTGGCGTGAGCTTCTCGAGGAACGGGGGATCTCGGGGAGCGCGAGCAGATGCTGAGGGTTTCGCGGGACCAGGTGCGGAGGATTTGCGAGCAGGCGATGGTGGAGTACCCCGCGGAATGCTGCGGGATCCTCATCTCCGAGCCGGGGGGCGAAGCCATCGAGGTCCACCCCTGCCGTAATATCCAGGACGAGCTCCACGAGCGGGACCCATCGGAGTATCCCCGAGACTCGGGGACCGCCTATTTCATCGACCCTGGAGAGCTATTCCGCATCGTCCGCGCCGCGGAGAGGGCGGGAGGACGGGTCGCCGGCTTCTACCACTCCCACATCGACTGCGATGCCTACTTCTCCGAAGAGGACAAGGCGAGGGCCATGGCTTGGGACGAGCCCGCCTATCCCGAGGCCGTGTACCTGGTGATCTCCGTCCATGCCGACGGCGTGCGCGGAAGCAGAGCCTTCGCCTGGGATCCGCGGCGATCCGACTTCGCCGAGGTAGAGGTGCAGTTCCCGATGTGAGTGCTTGCAGCTCCGGCCCGTCGGGCTCCGGTTTAGCGATTGGATCTTCCGGCGGCTATACTTGCTGCGATCCAAGGCTCGGGTCGGACGAACTCGCCGGCTCCGCCCGTGCCTTTCCGTGGAATCCCCGAAGCGCAGTTCCCTCTGGAGGAGTCTGGAGATGCCCGTAACCGTTCACGTGCCAACCCCTCTCCGCAAGCTCACGGCAAACCAGGCCGATGTTCAGATCGAGGCCGGTTCGGTGTCGGAGCTGGTCGACAGCCTTGAGGCTTCCCACGCGGGAATCAAGGAGAAGCTGGTCGACGAGGAGGGGGAGATTCGCCGCTACGTCAACATCTATGTCAACGAGGAGGACGTCCGCTTTCTGGACGGCAAGGAAACGACTCTGGCGGACGGGGACAGCGTATCGATCGTGCCCGCCATCGCCGGCGGTCGACGAGCTGGGGTGTGATCGGGGGCGTGCTTCGGGTCCGAGGCCGCGGCTGGTCTCGGACCCGGCCGAGCGCAGAACCGCCGCGTCAGCCGAGGTTCTTGACGTGCCGGGTGAGGCGCGACTTGTGCCGGGCCCCCGTGTTGGCCTGCAGCACCCCCTTGCGGACGGTGCGGTCGATCACCGAAATGGCGGCGGACAGAGCCTCCTGCCCTGCCTGAGCATCCGATGCCTGACGTACACGCTTGACGGCGGTGCGCATCGTCGACAGGACGCTCCGGTTCCGAAGCCGCCGCTGACGGGACTTTCGCAGGCTCTTCTTCGCTGACTTGAGGGCCGGCAAGGGGCTCTCCTCTCTGTTGTCGGCAAGGCCCGACTTGGCAGTCGGTGGCCCGGCCACCTACGTCCTGAGCCGCGGAAGGCGCGTGAACACACCTTTCGCCGGGAACTTGCGCTGAATCTCCCGAAAGGTCCAATCTGCCAAAGATATCTGGCGGCCAGGCTGCCGGCAACTCTGCTCCCCCGGGACTGGTCGAAGTGCAGGCGCCTGGCTATCATAGGGCTGGTGCCGCCGTGGTCGCCGGCGGCTCCCCTCTGCAGGAGCCAAGTGAATACCTCGTGTCTGCTCCGACCCCCCTGACTGTGCCCTCCTCCGGGGGGTCCCTCGGGCCTGGACAGGTGGCCGGTGTCCTCCTCGCCGCCGGTCGTTCCCGCCGCATGGGGCGCCCCAAGCAGTTGCTGCCCATCGACGGCACCACCATGATCGAGGCCGTCATCACCCGTGTCCGCCCCCACGTCGATCATCTGGTCGTGGTCATCGGTCACGCCGCCGAGGAAATCGCACCCCTTCTCCGCCCCCACGGAGTGAGGGTGGCGGTCAACGAGGAGGTCGACCGGGGCATGCTAGGTTCGGTGAAGTGCGGACTGAGAGCCGCCGGAACCCGTTGGCAGGGCTACCTGTTCTGTCTCGGAGATCAACCGGGCCTGACCGACTCCGTTGTGCAGGCCGTGTTCACCGGCGCTGCCTCTTCGGAGAAAGGGATCGTCATCCCCACCTACTCCGGCCGGCGCGGACACCCGGTATACCTCTCCCGGCGCTACTACGACGAGATCCTGGGACTGGATGAACGCTCGGGCCTCAACGCCCTGACCGGTTCCCGGCCGGACGACACGCTCGAAGTGCCCGTAGCCGAGCCGGCCGCGGTGGAAGACGTGGATACCCCCGCCGACTACGCCCGCATGCTGGGCGGCGGGGCCTCCTGATCGATGGAAGACCCGATCCACACCCTGAACGGCCTGCTCTCGGCAGGAAAGCCAGTGGCGCTCTCGTCGCTGATCGAGAGCAGCGGCTCCATCCCGATGAGCGAGCGCGCCAAGATGATCGTCGACGCCGGGGGACGAGCCCATGGGACGATCGGCGGCGGCTGCCTGGAGGCCGAGATCCTCACCGTGGCGCAGGACGTCCTCGCCTCCGGCAGGCCGCAGGCGACGGGCTACACCATGACGGAGAAGCAGGCCGGCGAGCACGGCCTCAATTGCGGCGGCACGGTCCGCATCTACACCGAGCGGATCGACCCGGATTCCAGAGAGCTCTTCGGCGAGGTCGCCGCCGCCAGGGGTGACCGGTCCCCATGCGTCCTCGTGACCGGTCTCGGTGAGCAGGGCCGGGCGCTCCTGCACCAAGACGGCCGCCGGCGAGGAGACCTGGCCACCGTGGGGGAGGAACGACTTTCCTCCTGGGCGCAGATGGCCCTGGAGCGGGAGCGTTCCAGTCTGCAGAACGCGGGAGCAGGGGAGTTCTTCGTGGAGCCCTTCACCCCGCCGCCGATGCTCTTCGTCTTCGGGGGGGGACACGTGGGCGGCCAAATCGGACGCCTGGCGAAGAACGCCGGCTTCCATGTCGTCATCGCCGACGACCGTCCGTACTTCGCCAACCACGAGCGCCATCCCGAGGTGGACGAATGCGTGGCCGACGAGGTCGAGGCGGTGTTCTCACGGCTGCCGGTGGATGACCAGATCTACATCGTCGCCGCCACGCGCGGGCACCAACACGACGAGATCGTGGTGGAGAATGCCATCTCCCGAAGGGCGCGCTACATCGGCATGCTCGGCAGCGAGCGCAAGAAGATGATTCTCTGGCAGCGGATCGAGGCCCGGGGCGGCAGCCGTGAGCGGCTGGAGGAGGTCTACTCTCCCGTGGGCCTGGACATCGGCGCCGACACGCCCGAGGAGATCGCCGTCAGCGTGGTGGCCGAGTTGATCCAGGTCCGCAGGAGCAACCGCCGCAAGCGGTGGAAGACCAAGCGGACCGAGGCCGCGGCCTGACCGTGTCCGATCCGACCCGCCTTGATGGGGGAGGGGCGGAGCTTCGCTACGCCGCCGCCGCCTGCCAGGTCGATCAGCCCAACCCGGTGGACCGCGCCGGCATCGCGGCCAACACGGCCCGTATGCTCGAGATGATCGACATGGCCGTCGAGGCCTACAGCCCCTTCTGGGACATTCGCCTCCTCGCCTTTCCCGAGTTCGCCCACGCCGCGCCCATCTATCCCACGGCCCGCGCGCTGCACCGGCAACTCGCCCTGCCGATCCCCAACGAGCATACCGAGCGTTACCTGGCCAAGGCTCAGGAGCTCGGGGTCTACATCCAGACCGGGTCTTTTCTCGAGCAGGACGACCGTTGGCCCGGCAAGGTCTTCAACACGACCTGCCTCGTCGGGCCCGAGGGCCTGCTGCTGAGATACCGCAAGGTGAACCCCTGGCTCCCCTGGGAGGTGCACACGAGCCCACACGACCTGGAGGGATACGAGGAGGAACTCTTTCCGGTGGCGCGGACCCCGATCGGCAACATCGGGGTCGCCATCTGCTACGACTGGCTCTTCCCCGAGCCTCTCCGGCAGCTCGCCGCGAACGGGGCCGAGGTTCTGATCCGGGTTTCCGCCTACATGGATCCATGGGGGGCCACCGTGCCCATGGACTGGTGGACCACGGTCAACCGCTGCCGGGCCCTGGAGAACACCGCCTGCGTGGTCGCTGCCAACCAGGGGGCTTCGCTCTCCCACTATCCTCCCTTCTCCTGGCCGGGGGGCAGCATGGTGGTCGACTACGATGGCCGGATTCTCGCGCAGGCCGACCCGGGCCCGGGGGAGAAGATCGTCGTCGCTCCCATCGACATCGGCACCCTCCGCCACGAGCGGAACCGGCGGCGGGGACACGACATGCTCGCCCACCTGCGCACCGAGGCCTACCCGCTCTATCGGGAGTCGGTCTATCCGCCCGGACGGCGGAACGCTTCCGCGAACCACACCACGGCGGCCAACGAAGAGGGCATCGAGCAGGCGCGGCGGCGGCTCACGGATCTCGGCGCCCGGGCACACGGGGAACCGGCGGAGTAGGGGGCGCCATCCCCAGGCATGGCCGCGGGTCCGTATGCCAAGCCGGTTCCCCTCCGGGGCCGAAGGCGGCAGCGAGTCCGCCAGTCTCGGGATTCTCGAAGGGACCGGCGGAGTGGTGAAGCGGTACTCCCGGAAGCAGGTCGCCCGTACCTTGGCCAAGTACGATCTCGACGAGGTGGAGATCGTGCTTCGCCCGGACCTCCGCCTGCGGATGATGCAGACCGCCGACGCCTATGCTCTCCTCGACGACCTGATCGACCGTGACGCCGGGGACCGGGGCTCGACGCGGTTCCCTTACTGGGCCGAGACCTGGCCCTCGGCGGTGGGGCTCGCGCGCTGGTTCGCCGGGCCGGATGCACCGGCCGCCGACCTGGCCTGCGAGCTGGGTTGCGGAACCGGCCTTGTAGGCGTGGCCCTGGCGCGGATGGGCTGGCGGATTCGAGCCACCGACTACGTGGAGGACGCCCTCCTCTTCGCCACTCACAACGCGAGCCGGAACGGCGCAGGCGCCCGGCACAGCGTCTCCTACCTGGACTGGCGCCACCCCGTGGGGGCTCCCTGCCGATGGCTGGTGGGCTCGGATCTCGCCTACGAGAAGAGCGTCCACCCCCAGCTCGAACGGACGGTCCGCGCCCTGCTCGAGCCCGGTGGACGACTGGTCCTCAGCGATCCCGGGCGTCCGGCGGCGCGACCCCTGTTGAATGCCCTGGAGGGCGCCGGGTTCCGGCACCGGGTCGAGTCGATGGAGGTGGAATGGAAAGGGGTGGCGCAGACCATCGACATCCACCTCTTCATCCGGCCGCCGGAAGCGGGATCTCAGCCGCACAGGACCTGAAGGTGGGCGACCACCGAAGTGGCGGTCGCTTCCAGGTCATACCCCCCCTCGAGCAGACTGACGAGGCGGCCTTGGCACAGGTCCCGGGCCAGGGAGACGCACTCCTCGGTGAGCCCCGCGAAGCCCTCCCGGGTCATCAGCATCCCCCCAAGGGGGTCGGAGGCATGGGCATCGAATCCCGCCGACAGGAGCAGGAAGCCCGGCTCGAAGCGCTCGAGGGCCGGGCGCAGCCGCTCCCGGAAGATGCGCCCGTACTCACGGTCTCCGGCGCCGGCCGGCAGGGGCACGTTCAGCGTGGTTCCCTCGCCTTCACCGGCCCCGGTCTCCCCGACATGGCCGGTGAAGGGGTAGTGATTCTGCTGATGGACGCTGAAGTAGAGCACGGATCCGTCTTCGTAGAAGCTGCTCTGGGTGCCGTTGCCGTGATGCACGTCCCAGTCGACGATGCCGACGCGGTCGACGCCGTGCCTGGCCCGGAGGTGGCGGGCGGCCACGGCGACGTGGTTGAAGAAGCAGAAGCCCATGGCCTGGTCCCGCTCCGCGTGGTGTCCGGGAGGCCGGTGCAGGCAGAAGGCGTTGGCGGCGGCGCCGGAAAGGACTGCATCGACGGCGGCGAGGCTCGCGCCACTGGCCAGCAGGGCCGCGTCGAAGGTCGAGGGACCGATGACGGTGTCGGGGGTGGTGGCGAGAAGGCGTCCGGACCCCGAGGCCCGGCGGATGAACTCCACGTGCTCCGGGGAGTGGTTGGCCTCCACGGCCTCGATGGGAGCCCGGGCCGGCCGGGAGCGGGCAAGCCCCGGCAGCTGGACGGTCTCCAACTCCTCCAGAACCGCCTCCAGCCTCTGGGGACGCTCCGGATGGCCGGACCCCATCTCGTGCTCGAGGCAGCCCTCGTGGGTCAGCAGGAGGGTTGCCACTTCAGACGGCCCCGGCCAGGCGGATCGCCTCGGCGCCGAGGACGCGGATGTCCTCGGCGATCTCCGCTCCCTCCAGATCGGCGACGGTACACCAGCGGAAGCGACCCGCCTCGCGCCGGTCGATGCGCGGCTCGGTGTCATCCGAGCTCCGGGCGACGTAGATCAGGTCGATGTGCTGGTGACCCGGCTCGATGTCCTCCAGGAGGATGCACCAGGGCGAGTGCAGGACCCGCACCGACCCCAGCACTCCGGCCGAGCGACCCGTGTCCACCAGTTCGACGGTCAGCCCGCACTCCTCGAGGACTTCACGGAGGGCCGCCGCCTCGGGCAACTCCCCGGAATCGATATGGCCTCCGGGCGGAAGCCAGGCTCCCATCTTGTTGTGCCACAGCAGAAGGGTCCGCTGCCCCCGGACCACGAAGGTGGTGGCCGTGAAGTCTCTCGTGGGTTCGTCCGGAACGGAAGAGGGCGGCAAGGCATCTCCGTTGGCAAGGGGTGCGGTGCCGGAATCTATTTGAGGCGGTTGCCGCGGCAACCTCGGCGTCGGCGATCGGCGCCCCCCGCGCCCCCCGGGAACTCGGCCGGCTTCCGAAGGTTGGGCGCCTCGCCTATTTTCCGTGGCCGGGCATCCCGCCCGCAATGTCACTGGCCCGCAGGATTCGAGACGACAGGGAAGACGGAGACGGCAGCCCATGGCAACGGAAGTGGTCATGCCCAAGCTGGGCCTGACGATGGAGCGGGGCACCATCGGCAGTTGGCTCAAAGGCGTCGGCGATCCAGTAGATCGCGGGGAGCCGCTGCTGGAGGTGGTCACCGACAAGGTGACGATGGAGGTCGAGGCGCAGGCCTCCGGCGTGCTGCGGCGGATCCTCGTGCCCGAGGGCGAGGAGGTGGAGGTAGCGACGCCGATCGCCTTGATCGCGGCCCCTGAGGAGGATCTCTCCGCTTTCGAGGCCGCCCCGGAGCCCGCGGCGGCCCCACCCCGCCCGGATCCGCCCCCGGCGCCGCTACCGGAGGTTGCCCCCCAAAGCCCCGCCGCCCGACCGGAGCGGGTGGCCGCCTCCGAGGGGGGGGCCGTGCCACCCGCCCCCGAGGTCGGCGGGCGTCCGCACCGCGCTTCGCCCAAGGCCCGCAGACTGGCTGCCGAGAGGGGGATCGACCTGACGGCGGTCACCGGCAGCGGCCCGGGCGGGCGCGTCGTGAGCGCCGACGTGGAGGCCCATCGTCCGGCCACTCCGGCGCCCTCTCCGGCCCCGCCGGGGGGGAGTTGGTGGAGCTGACCCCGGCCCAGAGAGTCGCCGCCGAGCGACTCACCGCCAGTTACCAGCAGGCCCCTCACATCTACCTGGAGATGCAGGTCTCCGCCAACTGGCTCGACCGGCTGAGGCGCGGCTATCAGGCCGAGGGCCGAAGGATCTCCTACAACGACCTGATCCTCAAGGCCGTCGCCGCCGCCCTCGTCGAGCATCCCCGCCTCAACGCCCACTTCGTCGATGGACGCCTGCAGCAGCACGCCAGCGTCGATCTCGGAATCGCCACCGACACCGGGTCCGGCCTGCTGGTACCGGTGCTGCGCGGGGCCCAGGACCTCGACATCGGCCAGATCGCCGCCGAAACCCGGCGCCTCACCGAGGCCGCCCGCCAGGGGACGATCGGCCTGGACGACCTGCAGGGCGGCGGTTTCACCGTCTCCAATCTGGGCATGTTCGGTCTCTCCCGGTTCACGGCCATCATCAACCCCCCGCAGGTGGCCATCCTGGCGGTGGGCGCCATCGAACCGCGGGTCGTGGCGGTGGAAGGGGAGGCCATGGCCGTTCGGCCGGCCATGAGCCTCACCCTCTCGGCCGATCACCGGGCCGTGGACGGGGCCGCCGCCGCCCGCTTCCTGCAGCGTCTCCGCGAGCTCCTCGAGTCCCCCGGCTCGCCTTGACCTGGACAGGGGGGCCCGTTATCTTCGCCCGACAGGCCATAACTCATTTTTTTCCAATACGTTAGGAGCCGCCTGCGCCTGGGGCGTCAGGACCGATGCGACTCGATCGAAAGACCCAGCTGACCATCGCCTACGCGATTCTCGCCGTCCTCCTCCTCCTGGTCATGCAGTCCTACTTGGAGGGCCAGGTCGACACGGTGAAATACAGCGAGTTCCGCCAGTGGCTGGTGGATGGCCGCATCGTGGAGTGTTCGGTCGGAAGGGACGAGATCAGCGGCAAGTACCTCTCCGGCGGTGGGGATCAGACCCGGGGCTTCACCGTGACCAAGGTCGAGGACCCCGAGCTGGTCAAACTCCTGCAGGAGCATGTGCCCAACTATTCCGGCAAGCGCGAGTCGGCGCTGATCAGCTCGCTGCTCGGATGGGTCCTGCCGCTCATGTTCTTCGTCGCCATCTGGATGTTCATGGCCCGGCGTCTCGGGGGCGGCTCCGGCGGCCTCATGTCGATCGGGAAGAGCAAGGCCAAGGTCTACATGGAGAAGGGCACGGGGATCACCTTCGCCGATGTGGCCGGTATCGACGAGGCCAAGGAGGAGCTCCAGGAGGTCGTCGAGTTCCTCCGGACACCCGAGCGCTTCCAGGCCCTGGGGGGGAAGATCCCCCGGGGGGTGCTGCTCGTGGGATCGCCGGGGACCGGCAAGACCCTGCTGGCCAAGGCGGTGGCCGGCGAGGCCGGTGTGCCCTTCTTCTCAATCAGCGGCTCCGACTTCGTGGAGATGTTCGTCGGTGTCGGGGCCGCCCGGGTCCGGGACCTCTTCGAGCAGGCCACGAAGCACGCTCCCGCCATCATCTTCATCGACGAGCTCGACGCCCTCGGCAAGGCCCGCGGCGTCGGCTCCATGGGCGGGCACGACGAGCGCGAGCAGACCCTCAACCAGCTGCTCACCGAGCTCGACGGGTTCGACACCAATGCCGGCATCATCCTGATGGCGGCGACCAATCGACCCGAGATCCTCGATCCGGCCCTGCTGCGCCCCGGCCGCTTCGACCGCACCGTCACCGTCGACCGCCCCGACGTGGGTGGCCGGGAGGCGATTCTGCGTATCCACGCCCGGGAGGTGAAGCTGGCCGCGGACGTCGATCTCCATCGGCTGGCGGTGCGCACGCCCGGGTTCGCGGGCGCCGATCTGGCCAACGTGGTCAACGAGGCCGCCCTGCTGGCGGCGCGGCGCAACAAGGAAGCGATCACGATGGAGGAGCTGTCCGAGGCCGTGGAGCGGGCCGTGGCCGGGCTGGAGAGGAAGAGCCGCGTCCTCAACGAGAAGGAACGCCGCATCGTCGCCTACCACGAGGCCGGCCACGCCATCGTCGGCGAGCTCGTCGACGAGGCGAACCCGGTGCAGAAGATCTCCATCATCCCGCGGGGGGTGGCAGCCCTCGGATACACCCTCAACTCGCCGGCGGAGGACCGCTACCTGGCGACGAAGGACGAGCTGAAGGCCCAGATCTGCGGACTCCTGGGAGGGCGGGCGGCGGAGGAGATCGTCTTCGGCGAGATCTCCACGGGGGCCTCCGGGGACCTGGCCCGGGCTACCCAGGTGGCCGAGAGCATGGTCAAGGAGTACGGCATGAGCCCGGCCCTCGGCCTGGCGGCGCACCGGGAGGAACGCAGTCCGAACCAGGTCCTCGGCATGCCCGTCAACGACCGCAGCTACAGCGAGGAGACGGCGCGCCGGATCGACGAGGAGGTCACGGCCATCCTCGACGACGGCTATGGGAGGGCCAAGGGCATCCTGGAGGAGCACCGGGAAACACTCGAGGGCGTCGTGCAGGTGCTCTTTGAACGGGAGACCATGGAGGGGACCGATCTTCGGAAGATGCTCGGAAAGCCCGAGGCCCCGGAGGGGAAGGCGGACAACTACCCCACCCCGGCCGCAGAGAAGGACGCCGGCGACACGCCGTCCATCAGCGGGGCGCCGGTGCCCGCGCCCTCACGGGCCCCGGCCACCGGAGGCCCTCCGCCAGGCCCGGTCTCGCCGGAAAGCGGAGCCACCTGAGCCAGGTGTCGTCGGCCGTCTCCGCCGCAGCGATGGCCGCATCCCTCACCTCTGCCCGGTAGCGATCACCTCCAGCTCCACCGGGGCCCCAAGAGGCAGCGACCCGACACCCACGGCGACCCGGGCGTGGACCCCCGACTCACCCAGCACATCGGCCATCAGCTCGGAGGCGCCGTCGACGACCTGCGCCTGTCCCTCGAAGCCGTCGGCGCTGGCCACGTACCCGGTCATGCGCACGATTCGTGTCCGGTCGAGATCGTATCCCTCGGCTGCGAGCACCCCCAGGGCGTTCAGTGCGCACTGCCGGGCCGCCTCGCGCCCGGCCTCCACCGGCAGGCCACCGTCGCCGACCACCCCCTGGACGATCATGCGCCCGTCGGCCAGGGGCAGCTGGCCGGCGACGAAGACCAGGCCCGCGGCTTCCACGGCCCGCCTGTAGGCCCCCGCGGGCGCGGGGGGAGAGGGCAGGGTGAGGTCCATCTCTTGCAGTCGATGGCGGGCGCGGGACATCCTCGGCCTCCTGTGCGGGGTGAGCTGAGGCAGGCAATATAGCGCTCCATGGCAGTCCGGCACGGTCCGTCTGGACGCGTTGACCGACGGGGAGGACCTGGCTTAGGCTATGCCGCCCCGAAAGGAGAGGCAGGACCTATGTGCGCATCCGTCATCGGAGCTCAGCTCTACACCGTGAGGGACTTCCTCAAGACCCCGGCCGAGATCCGCGACAGCTTCCGGCGAGTGGCCGACATCGGCTACGAGGCCGTGCAGTGCTCGGGTCTCGGGCCGATCGATGCGGCGGAGCTGAGAGCCGTCGCCGACGAAGCGGGCCTCGAGATCGCGGCGACCCACACCGACTTCGACCGCATCCGCCGCGAGCCTGGGCAGGTGATCGAGGAGCACCGGGCCTGGGGGTGCCGGCACGTGGCCATCGGCGGCATGCCGGGGGAGTATCGGAGCGCGGAGGGATTCAGCCGCTTTGCCCGGGAGGCCTCGGTAGCGGTGCGGCCGCTGATCGACGCCGGACTCACCTTCAGCTACCACAACCACAGCTTCGAACTCGAGCGTTTCGGCGACCGCACGGGCCTGCAGATCCTCGTCGAAGAGAGCGACCCGGATACGTTCTCCTTCGAGGTCGACACCTACTGGATCCAGCACGGGGGCGGCAATCCGGTCACCTGGCTCGAGCGCCTGAAGGACCGAATGCACATCGTACACCTGAAGGACCTGGCCATGAAGGGCACGGAGCAGCGCTTCGCCGAGGTGGGGGAGGGCAACCTGGAATGGCCCGCCATCCTCGCCGCCTGCCAGTCCGCCGACGTCGAGTGGTACCTGATCGAGCAGGACCGCTGCGACGGCGACCCCTTCGACAGTCTCGCCACCAGCCTCGGCAACCTGCGGGCCATGGGGCTGCACTAGCCGATGAGCACCCCCGACAGGTGCACCGAGCTGCAGATCCCCTGGGCGGCTTGGTACGGCAAGGAGCCGCTGAGTCTCCGCCTTCCCGAGAGCTGGGAGGTCACGGTCCGGCGGATGCGCGGGGGGCCGGACATCGGCGACGCCGGGATCCGCCGGGCCCTGGCCGGGCCGATCGGGGCGCTCCCTCTGCGGGAGCACGCCAGGGGCCGGTCCAGCGCCGCGATTCTGGTGGACGATCTGTCCCGGCCGACGCCAGCCTTCCGCGTGGTCCCCTACATCCTCGAAGAGCTGCACGCGGCGGGCATCGACGACGACGGCATCACCATCATCTGCGCCCTGGCCGCTCACCGGCCCATGACCCGGGACGACTTCCTCAAGAAGCTCGGCGCCGAGATCGTCGAGCGCTATCGCGTCGTCAACCACAACGCCTACGAGAACCTCGAGTTCCTCGGGAACACGAGCCTCGGAGTGCCGGTCTTCGTCAACCGCGACCTGATGGCCTGCCAGGTGCGCATCGCGGCGGGCATGATCACGCCTCGCGGCGGGATGTTCGGCGGCGGCGCCAAGCTGCTGATTCCCGGGGCCTGCGGCCAGCAGACGATTCTGCTCAACCACCGCTACGTCCAGGGAGAGGCCTTCCGTCCCCATCTCGACGAGGTGGCGGGGATGGCCGGCGTCGATTACATCGTCAACCCGCTGCTGAACGAGGGTCTGGAGATCATGGGCCTCGTGGCCGGCGACCTGACCGCCGCCTTCGAGCAAGGCTGCCGATTGGGGGCCGAGCTCTACGCTACTCCCATGCCGGCGGCCGGCACGGTGGACGTGGGCATCTTCAGCGCCTTCCCGAAGGACACCGAGCTGTGCCAGGCGGGGCTGGCCCTCGTGCCCCTCGGCAGCTGCCCCCACGACCCGATCGCCGAGGGCGGCACCGTCGTCATCGCCAGCGCCTGCCCGGAGGGGCTCGGCTGGCACTCGGTCCTCGGCCCGGGGACCGCCCTGCGCGCCCCTCCGCAGCCGCCGGCCCACCGCACGCTGCTGTTCTCGACGGGAGTGAACCCGTACGACTGCCAGGCCCTGTACGGCGAGCACGTCCGCCTGTTCCGGGAATGGGAGGACCTCATCGGCCAGTTGCAGGCCATCCACGGCGAAAGCCCCCGGGTGTCGGTCTTCCCCGCCGGGGCCCTGCAGATGGCCGCCACCTGAGCACATGACAATGAGGCGGGAAGCGTGGCCCCACTGAAGTCCTTCGATCTCGATGGCCGGGTCGTGGCCGTCACCGGCGCCGGCCGCGGGATCGGCCGCACCATCGCTCTCGACGCGGTCCGCTCGGGCGCACGCGTGGCCATCGGCAGCCGGACGGTCAGCGAACTGGAGAGTCTCCAGGAGAGCATCGAGGCCATGGGGGGGGAGTGCTTCGCCCACTTCCTCGACGTGACCGACGTCGCCTCCATCGAGGCCTTCTTCGAGGGGGCGGACGCCCACTACGAGGGACTCCACGTCCTGGTGAACAACGCCGGCTACAACAAGCTCGGGAAGATCCTCGACTACGACGAGGATCTCTACGATCAGATCGTCGCTGCCAACCTCAAGAGCGTGTTCTTCTGCAGCCAGGCGGCGGCGAAGCGCATGATCGCCCGGGGGGTCCGCGGCAGCATCGTGAACATCTCCTCCCAGGCGGGGGTGGTGGGAGCGCCGGAGCGGGGACCCTATTCGGCGGCCAAGGGAGGGGTGAACAACCTGACGCGCACGGCGGCCGCCGAATGGGCGGAGCACGGGATCCGGGTCAATGCCGTGGCCCCCACGGTGACCCGGTCGCCCCTGGCCCAGAGAGCCATGGAGGACAGCCAGGCCTTCGCCGACGCGGTGAAGACCAAGAACCTCCTTCGCGGCGACCTGGCCGAGCCGGAGGAGATCTCCGCACCGGTGATCTTCCTGGCCTCCGATGCCGCCAGCATGGTCACCGGCCACGTTCTGGTGGTCGACGGGGGGTGGACCATCGTCTGACGGCGGGTTCCACATGTCGCCGTCAAGCCGCGGTACCAGGCCTTCAGGGCCGCTCCGAGGCGCCTGGAGCGGTCTCCCGCAGTCTCTCCCCCTGCCAGCCTCGGCGCGCCTCCAGCAGCCCGTCCAGCTCCCCGACGGCGGAGGCCGTGGCGGACTGCGGATCCCTTGCCAGATGGGCGAGCAGCTCCACGAGGGAGGCGGCATCTTCCACGGCGACGGCTTCGGCCCTCAGCTTCTTCCCGCCGCGGTTGTGGTAGTTCTCCAGGGGCAGGGCCACCGCACCGGCCCTCAGGCCCGCCCGGCAAAGGGCCGTCGCTTCGCACGTTCCTCCATCCATCAGCCGGCGCTGATACCGGAAGGCGGGCCGCTGCCTGCCAAGATCCTCGGCCGCCCCAGCCAGGGCGGCGGTGACCGCAGCGTCGAAGAGCCAGCGGCGGTCACCGACCCGGATCACGGGGCCGTCGCCGAGGGGGGCACCCGCCAAGCTGGAGGAGCATTCGATATTCACGTACAGGGGATTCCGGTCGAGGTGCCCGCCGTCGAGGGCGGCGAGCATCCCCCCGAAGCCGGTCTCCTCGGCCCGGGTCAGCAGAACGCCGATGCCTGGGGCCGGGTCGGCGCGCAGGGCCTCGAGGACCGACAGGGCCACGGCCACGCCGGCCAGGTCGTCGCAGGCGCGGCCGGAGAGCCTTCCGCCGGACAGCTCGAAGCCGGGCAGATCCCAAGTTGCGAAGATTCCTCCCGCCTTGGCATCTGCAACCGGATCGTCCAGGCGCACTCGAAAGGCGGGCCGGCCGCCGGGGTCGCCCGGAGCACCCTCCTCCAAGTAGGCCAGCACCCTCCCACGGGCGATGGGCTCGGTGGACTGGTGGTCGTGCACCAGCACGCCGGCCCCCCTGGTCAGCTCGGTGGGAATGCCGCCCAGGGAGTGGAAGAACCAATCGCCGCCGTCGCCAGCGGCCAGTGCCAGCCCGGGGTGGTCGAGGTGAGCGGTGAGGACGATTCCCGGTGCTGCCGCGCCCAGACGCAGGTGGAGGTTTCCGAAGGGGTCGGACAGGCAGTGCAGATCGGGCCGCTCCGCCAAATACCGCTCCACCTCCGCCAGGACGAGGTGCTCGTGGAAGGGTGCGGTGGGAATGGGGACGAATCGCCGGGCCACGTCCAGATAGAGATCGGCAAGCATTGGATACCGCCTGTTCCAGGGGGTCGTGGGGATAGGGTATCCGGAGGACGTCCGGGGTCAAGCGGATTGGTTCGGTGGAGACGGGGCGCCTACCTTGGTGCCGTTCCACCCGGTCGGGAGGCCCGGTTTCGTGAGACGGGACATACCACAGGAGTACAGCGACCACCTGGCCACGCGCCGGGAGCACGTGCTGGGCGGCGGCGGCGAGCGACTCTCCTTCCGCGCCTTCTGGGTCGGCGGCTTCCTCTCCTTCTTCCTCGCCGTGGGCGCGCCCTACGGCAACATGATCATCCGCGGCTCCTACATGGCCCTCGACTTCAGCACCCCGGGGGCGATTTTCCTCTTTCTGTTCCTCATCGGCCTCCTCAACTGCGCCTTCAAGCTCGCCCGCCACCCTGCGGTTGCCATCGGCCTCGCCGGCTCGGCCACGGCGGGATGGCTGATCGTCTACAGGACGGCCATCACCGATCTCGACTTCTACTCCCCGGGTCTGATGCTGGCCACCTTCCTGGTCCTGACCACCTGGCTCAACCTGCCGGTGGTGCTCCGCGGCGGGAGCCTGGCCCTGAACCGATCCGAGCTGGTCCTGGTCTACGCCATGCTGCTCATCGTCTCCGCCCTGTGCACCATGGGGCTGGGCGAGCAGATCCTGCCCGTCATCACGGCGATCTTCTACTTCGCCTCGCCGGAGAACCAGTGGGCGGAGAAGCTCTTTCCCCACCTGCCCCAGCGGGCGATGGTGAACGACGGCACGGACAGCCGACTGTTCTACGAGGGACTCTCCGGTCCGGAGGAGGCGATTCCCTACGAGTCCTGGGTGGAGCCCCTCCTGTGGTGGGGGATCTTCCTGCTGGCCCTGTACGTGATGATGGTCTCGGTGGCCGTGATCCTCCGCCGCCAGTGGATGGAGCGGGAACGCCTGGCCTACCCGATCGCGCAGGTGGGCCTCTCGATGATCCGCTCCGAGCACGCCGACCGGGCGGTGAACGGCTTCTTCAGGCGACCCCTCATGTGGTTGGGGGCGTCCCTGCCCCTGATCGTCGGCAGCCTGAAGGCCCTGAACCGCTACTACCCGGAAGTTCCGGTGGCGCCGACGCATTGGTTCCTGCCCTTCGTGGGATACGAGAGCCTGCAGATCACGATCAGCTTCGCCATGCTGGGGTTCTCCTACTTCATCAACGCCAACATCGCCGCCGGCATCTGGTTCTTCCACCTGTTCTCGAAGGTGGAGAAGCAGGCCCTGCTTCTCACCGGCCTCCAGTCCACGCAGAAGATCAGCTTCGGAGTCTCCGACTATCCCTTCCTCGGCTACCAGGGAGTGGGGGCATTGCTGGCCATGGTGGTCGTCGGTCTGTGGGTCGGCCGCGAGCACTACCGCCGGGTGCTGCTCAAGGCCGCCGGCCTCGCTCCCGAGGTGCAGGACGAGGACGAGATCCTGTCCTACCGGGGCGCCGTGGCGGGGGCCGTGGGCGGCACCGCCCTCATGGCTGGATGGCTGTGGATCATGGGGACCCCCCTGTGGGTGGCCCTGCTCTTCATCGTCCTGGCCATCCTGATCTTCATCGGCATTACCCGGATCGTGACCGAAGCGGGACTGGCCGCCATCCGCTCGCCGATGATCGCCAGCGAGCTGGTGGTGCAGGGGATGGGCTCCTCCCTGGTCGGCCCCGCGGGAGTGATGAACCTCTCCCTGACCTACATCTGGGCCGCCGATATCCGCGTCTTCGTCATGGCCACGGCCTCCAACGCGTTGAAGATGATCGAGGAGATGGAGCCCCGGAACCGGCGCATCGTGTTCTGGGCCATGGTGGCGGCCATGTTCATCGGCGCCGCCGGATCCTTGTGGATGATCTTCCACATGGCCTACCGGCACGGGGGCATCAACCTGGCGAGCTGGTTCTTCCAGGGCCTGCCCCGGACCGCGTACGACGCAGCCCTGCGCAACATGGAGCCCGAGGGAACCTACTGGCCGGGTCTCGGCTTCTTCGGGGGCGGCGCCGCCGCCATGGTTGCCATGATGTGGCTTCGCCAGCGGCTGCCGTGGTGGCCCGTCCATCCCATCGGCTTTCCCATCGGCGCCAACAGCATGATGAACCACGTCTGGTTCAACGTCTTCGTGGCCTGGCTGGTGAAGCGGACCGTGCTGCGCTACGGCGGCGCCAACGCCTACCACGGCAGCCAGCACTTCTTCCTGGGGCTGATCGCCGGCCAGGTCCTGTGCAACGGCCTGTGGCTGGTGATCGACTACTTCACCGGCAAGGTGGGCAACTCCATCTTCTGGGTGTGAGGGGCGGGATGCAGAAGAGCGTGAGGCGCCTTCGAAGCGCACCTGGGGGTTCCGGGACTCGGCCATGTCCGGCCGGCAGCAGGCGGACCCGGTGAACAGGACGATCCCGCAGGAGTACGGCGAGCGCCTGGCCGAGCGCCGGGAGCGCGTCCTGGGCGGCGGCGAGCGCCTCTCCTTCCGCGCCTTCTGGGTCGGCGGCTTCCTCTCCCTCTTCCTGGCCGTGGGCGCCCCCTACGGCAACATGATCCTCCGCGGGTCCTTCATGGCCATGGACTTCAGCACCCCGGGGGCGATCTTCCTCTTCCTCTTCCTCATCGGCCTTCTCAACTGCGCCTTCAAGCTCGCCCGGCAGCCCGCCGTGGCCCTCGGCCTGACGGCTTCGTCCACGGCGGCGTGGCTGGTGGTCTACAGGCCGGCCCTCGGCGACCTCGACTTCTACTCCCCGGGCCTGATGATGGCCACCTTCCTGGTCCTGACCACCTGGCTCAACCTGCCCGTGGTGCTCCGCGGCGGCAGCCTGGCCCTGAATCGCTCCGAGCTGGTCCTGGTCTACGCCATGCTGCTCATCGTCTCGGCCTTGTGCACCATGGGCCTGGCCGAGCAGATCCTCCCCATCATCACGGCGATGTTCTATTTCGCCACCCCGGAGAACCAGTGGGCGGAGAAGCTCTTTCCCCACCTGCCGGAGGGGGTGATGGTGAACGACGGCACGGACAGCCGCCTGTTCTACGAGGGCCTCTCCGGTCCCGAGGAGGCGATTCCATACGCCTCCTGGGTGGAGCCCCTCCTGTGGTGGGGGGTCTTCCTGCTGGCCCTGTACGTGATGATGGTCTCGGTGGCGGTGATCCTGCGCCGCCAGTGGATGGAGCGCGAGCGCCTGGCCTACCCGATCGCCCAGGTGGGCCTCGCCATGATCCGCTCCGAGCACGCCGACCGGGCCGTGAACGACTTCTTCAAGCGACCCGTCATGTGGCTGGGGGCGGCCCTGCCCCTGGCCCAGGGCAGCTTGCGGGGGCTGAAGTTCTACGAAGTGCCGGTGCCCACGACGCGCCTGGAGTGGAATCTCCCCTTCATCGGCCTCCAGAGCCTGCATCTGAGCGTCAACTTCGCCGTCCTCGGGTTCTCGTATTTCATCAACGCCAACATCGCCGCCGGCATCTGGTTCTTCCATCTCCTCTCGACTGCGGAAAAGCAGTTGCTCATCCTCACCGGGCTGCAGTCGTCCCGGAAGATCGGTCTCGGCGTCTCCGACTACCCCTTTCTCGGGTACCAGGGGGTGGGGGCGCTGCTGGCCATGGTGGTGGTCGGCCTGTGGGTGGGCCGCGAGCACTACTGGCGAGTCCTGCGCAGGGCCGTCGGACTGGCCCCCGAAGTCCGCGACGACGACGAGATCCTGTCCTACCGGGGCGCCGTGGCCGGGGCCCTGGGAGGCACCGCCGTCATGACGGCCTGGCTGTGGTACATGGGGACCCCCATGTGGGTAACCCTGCTCTTTCTGCTCGTGGCGGTGCTGATCTTCATCGGAATCACGAGGATCGTGACCGAGGCCGGCCTGGCGGTCGTCCGCGGGCCCATGATCGCCGGCGACCTCGTGGTGCAGGGAGTCGGTTCCTCCCTGATCGGCCCCGCGGGGGTGGTGAACCTCTCCCTGGCCCACGTCTGGGCCGCCGACATCCGTGTCTTCGTCATGGGCACCGCCTCCAACGCCCTGAAGATGATCGAGGAGATGGAGCCCCGGAACCGCCGCACCGTGTTCTGGGCCATGATCGCCGCCCTCTTCATCGGCGCCGCCGGCTCCCTGTGGATGATCTTCCACATGGCCTATCTCCACGGGGCCCTCAACCTGAACGGCTGGTTCTTCCGGGGGCTGCCCCGCTACGCCTACGATGCGGCCCTGCGCAACATGGAACCCCATGGGGTTCACTGGCCCGGGCTCGGCTTCTTCGGCGCCGGGGCCGCCGCCATGGTCACCCTCATGTGGCTGCGCCAGCGGCTGCCCTGGTGGCCCGTCCACCCCATCGGTCTACCCATCGGCGCCACGCCCATGATGAACCGCCTCTGGTTCAACGTCTTCGTGGCCTGGGTCGTCAAGCGAGGCGTTCTGCGGTACGGCGGCGCCACCGGCTACCAGAAGAGTCAGCCCTTCTTTCTCGGGTTGATCAGCGGCCAGGTCCTGTGCAGTGGAGGCTGGCTGGTGATCGACTACTTCACAGGCGCAGTGGGGAACTACCTTTACGAGATATGAGCGGACCACACTCCCGACCCGCCCTGGCGCTCATGGCCTGGCTGCAGCTCTCTGCCGCGGCCCTTGCGGACGGCCCCGACCTGTGGGCCATCCCCGACGAGGGGCAGCGTCTGCGGGCGAGCGTGGAGTACCTCTCCGGCCTCGGCTCCCGCATCAGCGGACACGAGGGCGGGAGGCGCGCCGGGGACTGGATCGAGGGCCAGCTGTCGGCCCTTGACCTGGGGTCCGTGCATCGGGAGACCTTCCCCATCACCGTGCCGGTCGAGCTGGGCGGGCGCAGCCGCCTGGAGGTCGTCGACACCGGTGAGGAGTTCGACATGCACGGGCTGTGGCCCAACGGCCCGCGCACTACCACGACCCCGCCCGAAGGCCTGGAGGGCCAGCTCACCTGGGCCGGCAACGGCGAGTACACCGACTTCGAGGGCCGGCAGCTGCACGGCCGCGTGGTGCTGATGGAGTTCAACACCTGGGATCGCTGGGTGCGGCTGGCGGCGCTCGGCGCCAGGGCGGTGATCTTCATCGAGCCCGCGGAGACTTCCTATCCCCAGACGGAGGACAAGAGCCTCATCGTTCCCGTCGATGTGCCGCGGTTCTGGATCGGCTCGGAGGCGGGACGGCAGCTCCAGCGGAGACTGGAGGGAGGAGCCGAGATCGGCGTCCGTCTGCACAGCCGGATGGACTGGGTCGAGCGGCCTTGCGCGAACCTCTGGGTGGAAGTCACCGGCGCCGACACGGCCCGGGCGCCGCAGCGGATCGTCGTGCAGAGCTACTACGACGGGACCTCGATCGTGCCCTCCCTGGCGCCCTCGGCCGAGGCTTCCAGCGGCGCCGCGGCGATGCTGGAGCTGGCCCGCCACCTGCGGGACCATCCGCCCGCACGGACGGTGGTCCTCCTGCTCACGGGCTCCCACTTCCAGGACCGGGCTGGAATCGTCGACTTCATCGAGCGCCACACCCGCAAGTCGGACTACTTCGCTCCCTTCACGGACTCCATGGCCGTCGATCTCTACGTCGGCCTCGACCTGTCCACCAAGACCGACCAAGTGGCCATCTGGAACAACACCACCAGTTTCGACCTCAAGCGGTTCTTCGTCCCCTTCGGGCGGCGCTACACCCGGTACGCCGAGGAGACGGCAGCCGAGCTCGGAAGGGCGGGAGAGCCGCTGCTGCTCAACGGCATCAGCCCCATCCGGGGAATGGACTGGTCGACCTTCGTCCCCGACGGCGCCTTCGTCGACACCCGCCTGGCCATGCTCGCCGGCCAGGTGGCCCTCTCCTTCGTCACCGCCCACGACGCCCGCTTTCCGCTGGCCACCCCACTCGACACTCCCGGCCGGATGAATCAGGACAACCTCCTGAGCCAGTCGCGGTTCCTCAAGGGCGTGCTGTCCCGGTCCTTCGACGACCCGGACCTGTTCACGGGTCTGGAGGACTTCGGCCCCGTGCTCAAGGACCAGCTGCGCACCCACACCGTTCGCGTACGGGCCTTCCCGCGCCGCAGCCAGATCCCCGACCGGACCGTGGCCGACGCCCTGGTGATGGTGGGGGCGGGAACTCACAAGGGCCTGAACATGAGCCGGTCCTACCTCACCGACGAGCTGGGCGACGTCACCGTGTCGGGGCTGGTGGTGGGAGCCACCTCGGTGGTGGCCTATGTCCTCGATCCCGAGACGGGGAGGGTCGTCTACGCTCCGGACCTGAGCGAGCGCGGCCAGAAGCACCACGGCAAGCCCCTGGCCAGCGGCCGCATGAACTGGAGCATCCGCTGGAACAAGGACAGCAAGCCCCTCGTCGTCTTCCCGAGCAGGCAGAGGACCCTCTTCGGGCTGACCCATCCCAACCAGCTCGTGGGGCTGGCCTCCCTGAAGATGATCGGCAGCGGCGGCATCCCGCCCCGGCAGTTCGGGTACGCCTTCGGACGCACCCTCAGCAGCAACCTCTGCGTCGTCTTCGCGCCCCAGGAGTCGGCCGTCGAGGACCCCCGCCTGAAGATGCTCTTCGGCGACATGCTGCTGCTCAACAGCCCGGGGGGGGTATCGGAAAAGGAGGCCAAGGGCACGGGGTACGACCTGGCGGTGGACGACCTGTTGCCCTCGGAGCTGTTCGCCCTGCGCGACACCTGGAGGCTCAACGACGCTCGCCTGGCCACGATGCGCTCCCACGCCATCGAGAACCAGCGCATCACCCGCCTGCACGAGGCCGGCCGCCGGTTCCTCGCCAGGGCCGAGGACTCGTTGCGGGAGGGCCGCTGGCGGGACTACGTCGCCGAGGTCCGGTCCGGGCTGGGGGTGACCCTGAAGGCCTATCCCCAGGTGAAGGCCACCCTCAACGACGTGATCAAGGGGATCGTGTTCTTCCTGGCCCTGGTAGTGCCCACCGCCTTCTTCGGGGAGCGCCTGCTCTTCGCCGCCTCCGACATCCGCTGGCAGATCGGGGGGTTCTTCGTCCTCCTGCTGGTCGTCTGGATCCTGATCTCCCAGGTCCATCCGGCCTTCGACATCGCCCACCCCCTGATCATCCTGCTGGCCTTCTTCATCATGGCCATGGCCGTCTTCGTCCTGGGAATGGTATCGAGCCGGTTCAACCGGTTCATCAAGGAGTATCAGGCCGAGAGGGCCAAGGTCCACGAGACCGACATCAGCCGCGCCAGCGCCGCCTACGCCGCCTTCATGCTCGGCATCTCCAACATGCGCCGACGCCGGCTGCGCACCGGGTTGACCCTGCTCACCCTGACCTTGCTCACCTTCACGGTCCTCTCCTTCACCTCCGTCCGGCCCGAAGTGTGGTACTTCGTCTTTCCCCTCCGCCACGAGGGTTCCTACACGGGAGCCCTGATCCGCGACCGCGGCTGGAACTCCCTGCCGGAGACCACCCTGGAGTACGCCCGTTCCCACTTCGAGGAGCACGGCCTCGTGGTCCCGCGGAACTGGTACATCACCTACGACGGCGAGGAGAAGAAGTACACCGAGATCCGGCACGACGGCCTGATGGTGCGCGCCACGGGCCTCCTCGGCCTCGCCTCCCAGGAGCAGCGGGTGACCGAACTGGCCTCGACCCTCTCGGCGGGGAGCTGGTTCGCGGATGGCGACGAGTCGACCTGCCTGATCTCGGAGGGAATGGCGGAAGGTCTGGGAATCGGCTCCGGCGAAGTGGGGGAGGCCGAGGTGCAGGTCTTCGGCAAGAGGCTGACCGTGGCCGGGATCTTCTCCGCCGATGCCTTCAACGAGGTGCGCGATCTCGACGACGAGCCCCTCAGTCCGGCGGACTTCCAGCTGTCGAGCATGCAGGCCCTGGGTCCCGCGGAAGGGCCGCAGATGACCGTGCAGGAGGAGGAGGAGACGTCAGAGGTGCGGCCCTTCGTCCACCTCGACCCCGCCAACGTGCTCATCCTGCCCTACGAGGCGCTGAAGGTCGCCTTCGGTGACCTGCGCTCCGTGGCCATCCGCTTCGACGAGGGCGCTCCGGCTCAGGAACTGATCGAGGAGTTCCTGCAGCGCATTTCCGGAACCGTCTTCGCCGGCCTTCCGGACGAGGAAGGCCGCATCGATGTCGTCTCATACACCTCTCTGGGGGGCACCTCCGTCGAGGGGCTGGCGGCCCTGATCGTGCCGATGCTGATCGCCGCCCTCATCGTCCTCAACACGATGATGGGCGCCGTGTACGAACGCTTCCGGGAGATCGGCATCTACTCCTCCGTGGGGCTGGCGCCGATGCACATCGCCCTGCTCTTCATCGCCGAGGCCTGCGTGTACGCGGTCATGGGGGTGACCCTGGGCTACCTCATCGGCCAGATCCTCGGCCGCGGGCTGGTGCACTTCGACCTGCTGGGGGGCATGAACCTCAACTACTCCTCCTTCGCCGCCATCCTCGCCGCCTGCATGGTCATGGGGGTCGTGCTGCTGTCCACCATCTACCCGGCCCGCGTCGCCTCCCGCTCGGCCGTTCCCGACACGGTCCGGCGCTGGCGGCCGCCGCCGCCCGACGGCGACCGCTGGGAATTCGACTTCCCCTTCATGGTGGGCCGGAGCGAGGTGGTGGGGATCTGCGGGTTCCTGGCCAACTTCTTCAGCGCCTACAGCGAGGAGTCGATCGGCGACTTCTACGCCGACAAGGTGCGGATCACCACCGGGGAGACGCCGGCGGGACCTGAGTACGCCGTGCAGCTGCTGTTGTGGCTGGCCCCCTTCGACATGGGCGTGAGCCAGTTCGTGCAGATCGAGCTGGCGCCCACGTCCACGCCCGGGGTCTGCGACGTGCAGATCTACATCCACCGGGTCAGCGGCCAGGACACCTACTGGCAGCGGGTCAACCGCCGCTTCGTCAACCACCTGCGCAAGGAGTTCCTGATCTGGCACACCCTCGACGCGGAGTCCAAGGCCTTCCACGATCAGAGCGCCCGAGAGCGGATGGCGGCTGAGGAGGCAGGGGAGGTCACAGCGTAGACCATGGCCGAAAACGGAAAGCAGAGCCTGCGCCAGCGGCTGCGGAGGTCGCAGTGGCAGGAGGTGGAGGAGTACCGCGCCCTGCTGGAGCCGGCCGAGCAGTTCGAGAGCGGCTTCACGATGCGCACCATCATCGGCGTCCTCTTCATCTCCCTGGTCATGACCCCGGGGGAGATGTACCTGGGCCTGGTCACGGGCGGGGGCATCGGCGCTGCGGCCCAGTGGGTGACGGTGATCCTCTTCCTCGAGGTGGCCAAGCGGTCCTTCACCTCCCTGCGCCGGCAGGAGATCTACCTGCTGGTCTACGTGGCCTCGGCCCTGGTGGCCCGGGAGGAGGGGGCCTTCCTCGACCTGCTCTTCCGGCAGTACTTCGTGCGCTCCGCCGAGGCCGAGATGTTCGGCATATCCAAGCTGCTGCCGTTCTGGTACGTGCCCCATCCCGAGTCGCCGGCCCTGGCGGCGCGCACCTTCCTGCACCGCGACTGGCTGTGGCCCATCGCCCTGCTGATCATGGGCACCATCGTCGGCCGCGTCAGTTGGTTCACCTCGGGGTACCTGCTCTTCCGCCTGACCTCCGACCGCGAGCGCCTGCCCTTTCCCACGGCGCCCATGTCGGCTCTTTCAGCCATGGCCCTGGCCGAGGAGAGCGGCGGCGAGAAGGAGACCTGGAAGTGGCCCGTGTTCTCCCTGGGAGGGGTCATGGGCGCCGTCTTCGGCGTCATCTACGTGGGCATCCCTACCCTGACCGAGGTCCTGCAGGGGACGAAGGTCACCCTTATCCCGATCCCCTGGTGGGACCTGACGCCGTACCTGGGCAACCTCCTGCCGGCCGCGCCCGTGGGGATCACCCTCCACCTCGGGATCATCTTCGGTGGCCTCCTGGCCCCGTTCTGGGGGATCATCGGGTCGAGCCTGGGCGTGATTGTGCACACGGCGGTAAGCCCGTGGCTGCACGCCCATGGCATGCTTCCGGGCTGGTCCCTGGGGATGGGCCTCATCGAGACGCAGATCGTCACCGGCATCGACTTCTGGAGGGCCTTCTCCATCGGCATCACCATCGCCGTGACGGTCATCAGCTTCTACCAGCTCTTCGCCACCGCCCGTCAGCGCCGCATGGCGACCCGCGACGAGTTCCTCGGGGAGAAACGCGAGTACCCGAGGACCTGCGTCCACGACGGCTGCAACGCCCCCTCGCAGGTCCGCGGCTACTGCATCAAGCACCTGGGCCGGGGCGACTTCAACCTCTGGGTCTGCGTCGTCCTGTTCGCCATGGCCGCCCTCTACCCCATCGTGCTCGCCAAGACCCTCTTCCCGTCCCTGGTGACCACGGGTCTGCTCATCGTGTTCTTCGGCATCGCCTTCGTGTACGCGCCGATCATGTCCTTCGTCTCGGCTCGGCTCGACGGGCTCATCGGCCGCGAGGTGTCGATCCCGTACATCAACGAGGCGATCATCTTCCTCACCGGGTACCGCGGCGTCGACATCTGGTTCGTGCCCTTCCCGACCCGCAACTACGGGGGCCACGCCGAGGGCTTCCGCGTCGTCGAACTCACGGGCATGCGCTTCACCAGCCTGTTGCACGCCGAGCTCTTCATGCTGCCCATCGTCTTCGGCGTGAGCCTCATGTACTGGAGCTTCCTGTGGCGCCTGGGGCCCATCCCCTCGGAGAGCTATCCCTACGCCCAGCTCATGTGGCCCCTGCAGGCCTTCAACCAGGCCCTGTTCTACTCCAGCACCATGTACAACAAGATGTGGCGGGCGGGAGAGGAGGTGGACGGGCGCCGCGTCGATGGCGGGGAGGTGGTCTGGAGCCCGTCCAACCTGCAGGACAGGGAGTGGTGGTACTGGCGGGTGCGGGTCACGGACGACGTGGACGTGCCCGACGCGGAGAGGCGGGAGTACGGCCCTTGGTCGAAGACGGGGTTCTTCTACACCAACTTCGGAGACGGAACCCCGCCGTCCGACGTGCCGGAGCGCGTCTTCGACCTGCTCGCCGACGCCGAGCGCAGGGCGGCGATGAAGAGTCAGCAGTCCCGCGCTCCCCCTGAGCCGGGCACAGGGCACACGGCGGAGCTGCTGTGGCCCGCCCCCGGCGAGGTCGTGGACACGGCGAACCCGAACTTCCACGCCCGGGTGACGGGGGTGCCCGACTCGCTCGAGCTCTACTTCGAGGTGGACAGACTGCCCACCTTCGACGGGGAGTTCCTGCAGCGCTCCACGGACTGGCCGCTCATGTTCCAGGCCTTGTGGCGGGATCTTCGCTACACAGGCGACCGGCGGGACAACGACGGCGACGGCCAGATCGACGAGGAGCTCTACAACCTCAAGGACGACGACGGCGACGGACGGACCGACGAGGACTACCACCATCCCCTCGACGGCTGGAAGTGGCCGATCATGCTCTTCGGCGCCGGCTTCGGGCTGGTCATGTACTTCGGCCTCTCCTTCCTCGGCCTGCCCGTCTTCCTCATCTGGGGTTACGTGCAGAGCGTTCTGGGGGTGCCCACCAGTCTGCTGCCCCAGCTCGCCGGGGCCCTGCTCGCCCGGTTCTACTTCTGGAAGCGCTACGGCCGGCAGGAGTGGCGCCGGTACGCCATGGTGCTCACCGTCGGCTTCGGCGTGGGCATGTCCCTCATCGGCATGTTCTGCGCCGCCCTCGCCATGATCAGCAAGGCGGTCTCGGCCCTGCAGTACTGACGGTCCTTCACGGCCGCGGACGGTCCCCGGGACCTGCCGGGGCCCGGGGTCCCTCCTCCCGGCGCGAGCGGCGCCGCTGCAGGAAGGCCGGCAGTCCGACGGCCAGGTAGGTGAGGTTGGCCAGGGCGTGGACGACGGTGGCGCAGGCCATGGCCGCCGCCAGGGGAACGGCGAAGAGGACGTGGAGGGAGTAGCCGTAGAAGTAGTGGTACGGTCCGGTGCCCGCAGGCGCCGGGATCACCACCCCGATCGATGACACGGCCATGATGACGAGGGCCTCCGCCGTCCCGAGGGACCAGGGGGGGCCATCGAAACCGAAGGCCACGTAGGACTGGTAGATGATGAGGATGTAGGCCAGGTTCAGCAGGATGGAGCTGACCACGACCTCGGCCACTGCGGAGGCAGACCGGAGAGCCACCAGCCCCTGGACGAAACTCCGGAGCATGTCTCCCAGACGGGAAGCCAGACCTTCCGACAGCCGACCCGTCATGGTTTCCACGACTCGGATGCCGCGGTCTCCAAAGGCGTATGCGCCTGCCATCGCGGCGGCGACGGCAACGCAGGCGGCCAGGACACAGAGCTTGGCTTCCGCCAGGGACAGGGTGAAGGTGGTTCCCCGGACCTCGGTCTCCCATGGGAAGAGAGCGGCCACCCGTTCCGGAACCACCGCCAGGGAGAGGGCGAGGAGCGAAGCCAGGCACAGCAGGTCCACGGCCCGCTCCACCACCACCGTGCCGAGGACGGCGCTGAGGCTTGCGCCTCGTCGCCACTTGAGGCTCAGGGCGCGCGCTGCTTCGCCGGCCCGCGGCAGGGCGATGTTGGCGCTGTAGCAGACGCCCAGGGACAGGGTGGCGTCGAGGACGGTCACCGTGGGGGCCACCGGGCGCAGCAGCACGATCCAGCGCCAGCCGCGCAACACCAGGGTGAGCACTGTCGTGGCCGCCATGGCCGCCATCCAGCCCGGCGAGACCGCCCGCGCCGCCGCCCACAAGGCGCCGGCGTCGATGCCCCGGAAGGCCCAGTAGAGGAACAGGGCCATCAGACCGGGACCGACGACGTATCTGGAGAGGAACTTCACAGGCGGGCGCCGCGGAGGGGGAGCCCCGCGTGGCCGGTCAGGTGTAGACCTGGTGGGGATCGAAGATGCGTTCGTCGACGATTTCCCACCGCTGCTCATCGCGGTTCCATCGCCGGTAGTAGCAGGAGTGGTACCCCCGGGCACAGGCCGCCACCTCCTGGTCGACCCGGACCTCGAGGGAGTTGCCGTCGCAGTTGAGGCGGATCTCCCGCACTCTCTGCACATGTCCCGACTCGACGCCCTTCTTCTGCACCCTTCCCTGCGAGCGCCGGTACAGGTGGACCAGGCCGCTTTCGAGGGTCAGGTGGAGGGCCTCCTCGTTCAGGTAGCAGAGCACCAGGAGCCGGCCCGTCGACCAATCGGTGACCGCCGCCGGCACCAGGCCGTCGGGCCCGAAGTCGATCTCCGCGGCGATGCTGCTCTTCACGCCCATGGTCACTCCAGGAGATCCTCGGCCACGTCGGCCACGAGGGTGCCGGCATCCTCTCCCTCACAGATCCTCTGCACGGTGCCGGTCTCGGTGACGTCGAAGAGGTGCAGGGGAAGGCCGTTGTCCCTCGCCAGGATGACGGCGGTCTGGTCGATGACCCGCAGGTCGCGGCTCAGGATCGTGTTGTAGTGCATGCGCCGGTACATCCGCGCCCGGGGATCGATCTTCGGATCGGCGGTGAACACCCCCCGGGCGCCGTTCTTGGCGTAGAGGATGGCGTTGGAGCGCGTCTCCAGGGCGCGTTGCACGGCCGGGTAGTCCGTGGTCAGGTACGGCTGGCCCAGCCCCCCTGCGAAGATGACCACGTATCCCTTCTTCAGGTGCTGGATCGCCCGCAGACGGATGTAGGGTTCGGCCACCATGTTGATCTCGATCGCCGTCATGACGCGCACCTCGACGTCGCCCCCGGACTTGGACGACAGCACGCCGCGCAGCATGAGGCTGTTCACCACCGTGCCCATCATGCCGATGTTGTCGGCCTCGGCCCGTTCGATGCCCCATTGGGAGGAGAGGTCGCCGCGGAAGATGTTGCCGCCGCCGATGACGACCGAGACCTGCACCCCCCCGGCATGAAGGCGAAGCACCTCGTTGGCGATGTGATCGAGAGCGGCGTGATCGAAGCCGTACTCCTTGCCGCCGGAGACCGCCTCGCCGCTGAGCTTGAGGGTTACGCGCCGGTAGCGCATGGTGTCCTTGCTCAAAGGAGGCGACCCTTCTCGACCTCGGCCGCCGCGGGCCACCTGGCCACGACATCGTCCACGCGGCGGGAGAACCGGTCGACCTGCTCGGCGGCGAGGCCGACGAAGTCGGCGCCGCGGGACAGCAGGTCCTCGATCTCGGCGGTGCTCAGCGGCACCCGGCCGTCGCCGCCCAGACGCTGGACGAGGTCGTTCTCGGTGGCGCCTTGCTCCCGCAGGGCCAGGGCCGCCGCAACGGCGTGCTCCCGGATCGCCTCGTGGACCTCCTCGCGGCCCCCGCCGCGGCGGAGGGACTCCATCAGCAGGGTGGTGGTGGCGAGGAAGGGCAGGTAGCGCTCGAGCTCACGGGCCAGCGCGGCTTCGTAGACCCCCATGTCGTCGACGACGTGGAGGGCCGTCTCCAGCAGGCCGTCGAAGGCGAAGCAGCTGTCGGGCAGGGCGACGCGCCGCACCACCGAGCAGGAGATGTCGCCCTCGAACCACTGGTCTCCCACGAGCCCTCCGAGCATGTGGACGTAGCCGCCGAGGACGACCTGCAGGCCGTTGATCCGCTCGGCGCTGCGCGTGTTCATCTTGTGAGGCATGGCCGATGAGCCCACCTGGCCGCGGGCGAAGCCCTCGGTAGCGGCCTCGGCCCCGGCCATGAGGCGCAGGGTGCGGGCCAGGTTGGCGATGCCGCCGCCCATCTGGTAGAGGCAGCTGACGACCTCGAAGTCGAGGCCCCGGGGATAGACCTGGCCCACGGCGTCGAGCCGCGCTTCGAACCCGAGGTGGGCCCGGACCCGGTCCTGCAGCTCTTCCACTCTTTCCGCCTCGCCGCCGAACAG
This sequence comes from Candidatus Latescibacterota bacterium, assembly GCA_964291625.2. Classification (GTDB taxonomy): domain Bacteria; phylum Latescibacterota; class UBA2968; order UBA8231; family UBA8231; genus UBA8231. The sequence goes on from OZ220090.1 coordinate 561,711, forward strand.
GGTGAGCTGGTCGAGGGCGGTGCCGACGGCCCCCTGCAGACCCCGCAGGGGGTACGATGCGGCGAGGGACTCGAGCCGCCGGAAGGCGATCAGCATCTCCTCGCCGTAGGCGGCGAGACGCTTGCCCATGGTCGTCGGCTGGGCCGCGGCGTGGTGAGTGCGGGCCACCACGGGCAGATCGCGCCACTCCAGGGCGCGGGCCCGAAGCCGGTCGAGGAGGTGGACGTACTTGGCGGCCAGCAGGCCGATGCTGGTCAGGACCTGGAACTGCTCGACATTGTCGGTCAGGTCCCGGCTCGTCATGCCCTTGTGGATCTGCTCGTGGCCGGCGAGGGCGCAGAACTCCTCGATGCGGGCCTTGACGTCGTGGCGGGTGCGGAGCTCGCGCCGGTGGATCGAGGCGAGATCGACCCGGTCCGCGACGGCCTCGCAGGCCTCGACGGCCCCTGCCGGCACCTCGATCCCGAGGTCGGCCTGAGCCTTCAGCACAGCGATCCAGAGGCGCCGCTCGAGCCGTACCTTGCCCTCATCCGACCACACCGACCGGACCGCGGGGCTGGCGTAGCGGTTGGCGAGGACGTTCGGGTTCGAGTCCCGGGTCGGGTCAGTCAAAGTCTCGTGATCTGAAGTCGAAGAAGGGGCCGGGCACCGGAGCGAAATCATAACGATTCCCCTCCACAATCGCTACCGGGCCCCTCTCGGAGCCGGGCCGTGGTTACATCGGTCCCGCCCAGCGCCAGTAGAGCACGTTGAGCGGTGCCAGCAGGAGCAGGGACAGGGAGGAGACCAGGAACATGGCCGCCGCCAGTTGCCTCGGAGTCAGGGCGCCATACGCGAGGACGACCATGAACGGCGCCGACTGGTAGGGGAGGAAGGCAACCGTCGTCGCCATGGCCACGCTCAGGGCGCTGGCCAGCGGGTCGAGGCCGGCCGCCGCCCCCGCCTCGAGGAGGCTCGGAGTGGCCACGGCGCCCACGGCGGCGATATCCATCAGGAAATCGAGGGGCACGGCCGCCGCGGTCAGCATCAGGTGCGGATCGAGCCATCCTTCACCCACCTTCCCGAGGTGGACGGCTGCGCCGGCCAGGGCGCGCTGGCTGAAGCCCGTCCCGTCGAGGACGGCGCCGATCCCGAAGAGCGCCGCCAGGTAGAAGAAGAAGGGGTAGTCCACCTGACGCAGGCGCTCCGGCGCGAGGGCGCCCACGCCGGGGGTGACGGCCAGCAGGACGATGGCGAGGCCGACGAGGACCGGCGGGAAACCGTGGACCACGTCGCTGGCCCACAGGCCGACGCCAAGGAGCATCAGGAAGGCCGTGCGGCGCTGATTTGCCCCGGCGCCGGGGTGCGGGACCGGGCGTCGCTCGCCGAAGGGCCGCAGCCGGCGCCCCCAGATCACCCAGATCACCGCCGCGCACAGGAGCGTGCGCAGGGCGCCCATGACGGGGAACATCCACAGCAGCCACTCGCCCCAGTAGACGACCCGTCCGGTGACCGCCTCGAGCTGGCCTGCCACGACGAGGTTCGGCACGGTGCCGGTGAGAATGCCAGCGCCGCCGTAGTAGGTACCGAACACAATCGACAGGATCACCACGGGAGGCAGGGCGGGATCCTCGCCGTCGGGATCGAGGGCGAGGATCAGGGCCGTCCCCACTGGCATCAGCAGCAGCACGCGTACCACGCCGGAGGGGACCAGGAAGGCCGCCAACAGACCCAGGCCATGGAGACCGAGGAGCAGGCGCGCCCGGCCTCCGGCGAGCAGCGGAAGGGCGGCCCGGGCCAGGCGATCCCCCAGGCCGCTCTCGGAGACCATCAGACTGAGGACCATCCCGGAGAACACCAGCCAGATGGTGGAACCGGCGAAGGGCGCGAAGGTCCGGCCGAAGTCGACCAGTCCGCTCACCGGCAGCAGTACCAGCACGACGAGGGAGGTCCAGGAGATGGGGACGGGCTGGGCAGTCCACAGGAGCAGAGCGAAGAGGCTGATCCCGAGGGCCCGCTGCTGCTCTGCCGGCAGCCACGGCAGGGGCGCGAGGAATCCCGCCGCCAGGAGGACCGCGGCGGCGGCGCCGACCCGGCGGGCGGTCGTTGTCCGAGGCGCGCCAGCCGCCGGGGTGGATCCCATCGGGTCAGTCCAGGGCGAACAGACTGAGGGCCGGGACGTAGGTGATGACCAGCAGGCAGGCCAGCAGGATCAGGAGGAAGGGCAGGGAGGCCCGGTAGAGCTGGAGGATGGGCCGCTCCAGGCGGGCGCTGGCGATGAACAGGTTCAGCCCCACAGGCGGGGTCGAGTAGCCGATCTCCAGGTTGGCGAGGAAGATGATCCCGAGGTGCACGGGATGGATGTCGTAGGCCGCCGCCACCGGCAGGATCAGGGGGACGACGACGACGAGGGCGGAGAACATGTCGATCATGCAGCCCACGGCGAGGAGGAACAGGTTCAACAGAACGAGGAAGAGCAACCGGCTCTCGATCCCCCCCTGGAGCGTCGCCAGCAGACGGGTGGGGATCTCGGCGTCGATCAGGAAGGAGGTGTAGGCCATGGACGAGGCCAGGATCAGGTAGATCCCTCCCACGAGGACCATGGTCTCGCGGATGATGCCCGGCAGCTGGGAGAGCCGGATCTCCCTGCGCAGGACCATCTCCACGACCAGCACGTACATGGCGCTCAAGGCGGCGGCCTCGCTGACGGCGATGAACCCCGAGTAGATGCCGGTGATCACGGCGACGGGCAGGAGAAGCTCCCAGACCGCCTCTACGCAGGCGGAAACAACCCTTCCACCGGACCTCTCCGGAGGATCCCCCGGGGTCCCGGCCGGGCGCTCCGGGAAGGAGGTGCGGTTGACGCGGCGCCCGACGAAGAAGCCATACCCGGCCAGAGCCAGGACCAGGAGCATGCCGGGGGCGATGCCGGCGACGAACAACTCGTCGATCGGCGTCTCCGAGACGATTCCGTAGAGGATCAGGGGGATGCTCGGAGGAAAGAGCAGGCCCAGGCTCCCGGAGGTGGTGAGCAACCCGAGGGAGAAGGACTCGGGGTAGCGGGCCTGTTGCAGGGCGGGGAAGAGCAGTCCGCCCACGGCGACGATGGTCATTCCCGAGGCGCCGGTGAAGGCGGTGAGGAGGGCGCACACCGACAGGGCCATGATCGCCAGCCCCCCGGGCAGCCACCACAGAAGCGCCTCCGACAGCCGCACGAGGCGGCGGGCGGCTCCGCTCTCGGCGAGCAGGAACCCGCTGAAGGCGAAGAGGGGGATCGCCGTCAGGGCCGGCTCGTCGGCCAGCCGGTACATCTCGATGAACAGCACGGTGAGGTCGACGCCGTCGGAGGCGAACACCACGAGAGCGAGGACGGCGATGATCACGAAGAGGGGCGTCCCGACCGTGGCCAGCAGGAGTCCCGTCAGAGTGGTGAGGAGGGACACGTCAGGCCCCGCTCCGCACCCGGCGCCAGCCGTTGATCAGGAAGCGCAGGGCCATGCCGGCGAAGACGGCGGGGAAGACGAGCTGGGCGACCCAGGCCGGCACGCCGGGGAAGGCCTCGGCCCCGTAGGCGCGTTCATCGAGGACGAATCGCAGGGCGACAGGGGCCAGGATCCCGCAGAGGGCGGCAGCCACCAGGTCACCGCAGGCCGCCACCCGGGGCCGCCAGCGCGGGGGCACCAGACGCAGGACCGCGTCGATGCGGATGTGCCGGTCCTGTCGGGTGGCGACCAAGGCCCCCAGGAAGCTCGACCACAGAACGAGATGGCGCAGCAGCGGGTCTGCCCAGAACCAGGTGACCTGGAACAGGTTGCGCATGAGGATCTGGGCGAAAGCGAGACACAGTAGACAGCCCACGAGGGCGACGAGAGCGACCTCCTCGGGGCGCCGGTAGAGGGGGGGGCGAGTTGGTTCGGCGGTCTTCATCCTCCGTCCCGGCGCCCGCGGAAGTCACCGAGATGCCGCAGGATCCGCTCGTACACCGGGGCCGAGAAGGCGCGTCCGACGAGCTCGGGGCGCGACTCCTCCACCAGGGACCGGAAGGAAGCGACATCCGCCTCCGTCGGGACGACGGGCTGAAGCCCTTCGGCCCGCATGATCCGCAGGGCCTCCTCGTTGTCGCCGCGGCCTCTCAGATTGTGCTCGCCGATCCGGGTGGCCGCGACCCGGGTGAGGAGCTCCTGGTGTTCGGCGGATAGACGATCGTAGTACTTCCGGTGGACCACGAAGGCGCCGAGGGTGTAGTTGATCGGCAACTCGGTGTAGTAGCCGACCCTGGTGAACCACTGCAGGATGATCGCCGCCGCCGGCGAGGCATAGACCACGTCCACGAGGTTGGTCTGCAAGCCGAGGAGCACGTCCGGAATCGCCAGGGGAACCGAGGTGACCCCCGCCTTCTCGAAGAGGACCTCGGTGATCGGCTCGCCCTGCAGCCTCCAGATCTTGAGACCTTGGAGGTCGCCCGTTCCGCGCACCGGATCCTTCGACAGCAAGTGGACGAAGCCGATGTCGGCCCACCCGAGGAGCACGAATCCCTGGTCGAGGAAGAGAGCCTTGAACTCCTGCTCCGTCTGTGCGAGCACGTAGTCGATCTCGTCGTATCCGCCGAAGAGGAAGGGCATCTCCAGGGCCAGCACCTCCCGGCACACGCGGCTGACGCCGGTGCCTCCGAGGGCGGCCCCCTGAAGCTGGCCGATCCGAATCTTGCGCAGCATCACATCCTCGTCGCCCTGCACTCCCCCCGGGTAGATCCGCAGCTTGAGGGCACCGTCGGTGGCGGCCCTCAGGTCCGCGTCCATCTCCCGCAGCGCCCGGGCCCAGCCGCTGCCCTCGGGTGCGAGGGTGGAGATCTTCAGGACCGTGTCCGCCGACGCCGGGTCGGGGGCCCAGATGGCCAGTGCCACTCCGGCGCCGAGAACGGTCAGAAACCCTCGCAGAGGCGGAATCCGGGCGGCGGCTTCAGAAGTATTCATCGATCTCATCCAGAAGGAGTCGGGCCTGCCGCTGGGCAGCGGCGTTCTGCAGGGTGAGCTCCGGTACCGCATCTACGGGGCGCGCGAGTACCTCGCGCAGCAACTCTTCGTAGAGCTGGCGGTCGAAGACCTGGCGCGCGTAGTAACGGGCCTTCTGCACCAGCACGGACAGGTCCTTCCCCCCGCTGAGGTCGAGGGCCCGGTCGAAGTGCCGGAGCGAGCGGTCCGGATCCCCGCCGAGCATCCGGGGCAACGCCCCGAAGTAGACGCCGAGGAAGACGTGGGGACCTCCCCCCTGGAAGCCTTCGTCGTGCTCGAGGACCCACTCCATCATGTAGATGACGCGTGGAAGCTGGGCGAGTGCCGGCATCGACTGCAGATTGGTGCTCACCCACCCGCCCCAGGCACTCGCCGTCCAGAAAACCCATGGCAGGTCGTCCTCCTTCAGGTGCCGCTCCACCTGGGCGAACTCGCCGAAGGAAGCCTCCCGGAGTCCTTTCAGCGCCGGTCTGCGGGCGACGAGACCATCCCATCCATAGTCCCTGGCGCGGCGGTACAGGCGCCGCGCCCGAGACGCGTCCTCATGCTCGATCAGAACGGCATAGGCGGTGTATCCCTCGGCCGCCGCCAGCAGAAGGTCGTCGTCCTGCGGGTCGGACTCGAGGAGACCTTCGAGGAGCACCAGAAAGGTGGGTACCGCCTGCGCCACCAGTTCGATGTCGTCATGGCGGGCCGAGGCCGAGGCCACGTCTTCCGTCAGGTTGCCGATGGCGGCGGACCGGAGGTATCCGCACGAGGAGGCGATACCCCAGATGCAGAGGAAGAGGGCGCGGAGCGGGAGTCGCGCCGCCAGGCGCATGATCCGATCTCTGCGGAAGGGGGAGCGGGAGGAAGGGGGGAGGGGCCCGCGGGTACTCGGCCCTCCATGCCTGGTGAGGACAACTAATATCACTCGTGCCGAATGATCGTCAAGGAGCCGGCGCCTCCGCCTGAGCCGGTTGGTGGCGCTGCTGCACACAGCTCCACGGATCATCCGTATGGGCGCACGCGGCCAGGGCGGCCACCGCCGCCGGCAGCTCCCCCCGGAAGCGCGCGAGGACCGCCTCGAAGTCCGCCGACCGGCTGTGATAGCGCCGGTACGACAGCAGGAGCGCGTTGTTCGGCTCCCAGTCGAGGAATCCATCGTATCCCCTGCCGAAGTCGGCTCGGGCCTTGCGGAAGTCTCGCCGGGCCTGCCGGAAGATCACCCGTCGCTTCCGGAGGACCTCGTCCTTGCCGGAACCGCTGGTGTACAGGCTGTCCAGGCGCGACGCCACGCCTCGGACGAACCCGGTGAACCGGTCCGCCTGCCGCCGCCGCAGCAGCGCCCGACGGACCTGGGCGGAGGTGGATCCGTGCCGCTCCGCGAGATACTGCAAGGCGCCGGCACGTCCGACGAAGGTGGCTGCGCTCTCGTTGTAGTCGGCGTGGCCCTCGGCGTAGATGTCGGAGTGGGTCAGCTCGTGGAGGATCAGCTCCGCAAGGCGGTCCTCGGAATACCCCGCCATGGTGCTCAGCACCGGATCCTCGAGATAGCCGAGGGTGCTGTAGGCCGACACGGGCCGCAGGATGGCGTCAAACCCCTCGGCGCGCAGCCGGTCTCGTTCGGCGGCGGCGAGGCCCCCGTCGAAGTAACCCTTGTACGGCAGCTCGCCCACGATCGGAAACCACCACAGGAACGGCTCGAACCGGTGGGCCGGAGAGGCGGAGACGTTCCAGGCCACGGGGCCGCCCCCCGTGTCGAAGTAGCGGGTGTACCCCCTGGAGGCGGTCAGTCCGACGCGCTCGCGGCCGAAGCGGCGCACCTCCTCGACGCGTTCGAGGACCTTCCGGACCTCGACGGGAGTCGATGGCTCGGCCAGGAGCTCGTCCACCGCCTGGCCATGCAGCAGAATCCGCCCCTGGCCGTGGGCGAGATGCAGGTAGTACTCGAGCTCGCCGCAGGCCGCCAGCAGCGGCAGCAGGGCCATGAGGGCGATCCTTGAGCAGACGGAGAGGGAAGAAGGGGGACGCAACCCGAGGCCCGGCTTTTCCGATCGGCCCGGCCCGGCGGGGAAGCGGTGCGCCCTCCCCGAGCCGTGGGTCGGCGCGAGGGAAGGGGAGGTGGCCTCCTTGCGTGGATGGGCTCCGCGCAAGGCTGTGCCGCCCGGCAGCACTACAGCCGCGTCCGAGCCTGCTCGAGCCCCTGCTGGGCGGCTACTGACCGAGGATTGACGCGGAGAGCCTTTTCGTACTGGGCCGCCGCCTCCGGCCAGCTCGACTCCTCCGCGAACAGGGCGCCGAGCCCGAGGTAGGCGTCGAGGGCGTTGATGTTGCTTTCGATGGCGCGCTCGAAGGCCTGACGCGCGCCATCGGCGTCACCGGCCTTGGCCAGGGCCTTGCCGAGAAGGATGGAACTCTCCGAGTAGCCGGGGTTGGCCGCGACGGCGCGCTCGAAGCAGGCGATGGCACTGTCCGGACGGCCTTCCGCCTGGGCCAGCTCTCCAAGGCGGAGGAGGGCCAGGGGATGATCCGGCAGGGCACCGAGGGCCAGATCGAAGGCGGTCCGGGCGCGGCCCGGCCGACCCTGGGCAAGCCACTCGAGGCCGCTGTTGTAGTGGATGAAGAACAACTGGCCCCGGTACTGGCGGGCGAGTTGGGACAGCCCCTTCGCCTCGTAGACGGCGGCCAGCCCGTCGAGGGCCTCGACGCTCGAGCTGTCCTGGCCCAGGGCTCGTCGGAAGCCCTCGGTGGCCCGTTGGAGCCTGCCTTCGGACTGCTGGTGCCGTGCCCAGGCGAGCAACTCGGAAGTGCCGGCCTCCGCCGGCACTTCCTCCGGTGGACTGCAGGAGGCTGAAAGGCAACTGAAGACGAGGAAAGGGATGGCGCCCAGTGGCAGAACCCGGGAGTTCCTTCGGAGGGAGGTCACCGCTGCGGGGGGGGCACGACCTGGCCGTCGTAGATCACCTCGCCATTCCGGTCCAGGATCCGGCCGTCCTCGGTGAACTCGTACTTCATCGCCTGGCCAAGGGTGAGGTGCCGCCTCACCTCGTCCAGATCCCCGTACTTCTCTATGAGTTTCTCGATGGGCCCCTCGAACTCGGTGGCGTGGTACTTCGGCCGGTCTCTGTCACGCGCCTTCCGTTCCTCTGCGGTCATGATCGGCAGGCGCTCCGCAGCCGGCGTGGTGCGGCCACCCATGGCCTGCCGGCGGCGGTACTGCTCGTGCCGCTTCTCGGACTCGGAGAGCATCTCCTCCGGCACCGCGCCAAGTCCCGCCCCGCGCTCGGCGGAGGCGCTCTCCTGGCGCTGCTGCGCCTCCTCGGCCTCACGGGCGAATCTCTCCTCGCGCTCCTGGTCCAGATCGATGTCCGTGCCGAGCTTGCGCAGCACGTTCTTCGCCGCTCTGTTCATCGCTCTCTGTTCTCCGTGGACGGGTGATCATTCACCCGCCCGGAAATATAGGCTCAGGTCTGTACCTCAGAAAGACGAGAAAGTGGACATGGCCCCATGGCCACCGCTAATTTACGCCGACAAGACGCCCGGATTCGGGCAGCCAGGCTTCGACACGGCGGGGTTTGAATGGCGTTCTTTTCCAGGTTCTTCTCAAACGACATCGGCATCGATCTGGGCACGGCCAACACCCTGATCTACGTGAAGGGAGAGGGGATCGTGCTCAACGAGCCTTCCATCGTGGCTCGTCAGGTGATGACCAAGAAGGTCATCGCCGTGGGCCACGAAGCGAAGGAGATGATGGGCCGCGAGAACTCGGAAATCGAGACGATCCGGCCTCTCAAGGACGGCGTCATCGCCGATTTCGAGGTCACCGAGGAGATGATCCGCGCCTTCATCCGGATGGGAATGAGGAACCGGCTGTTCGTGCGGCCCCGGATCGTCGTCTCCGTGCCTTCCGGCAGCACCGAGGTCGAGAGACGCGCCGTCCGCAATTCCTGTGAACGCGTCGGAGCCCGCGAGGTTCATCTGGTGAGCGAGCCCATGGCGGCTGCCATCGGCATCGGACTGCCCGTGGAGCAGGCCGTTGGATCGATGGTCATCGATGTCGGCGGCGGGACGACCGAAATCGCGGTCATCGCCCTTTCGGGAGTCGTCGCCGCCGAGTCGATCCGGGTCGCCGGCGACGAGATGGACCGGTCCATCGTCGAATGGGTCCGAAAGAAGTACAACCTGCTCATCGGCCCCCGGTACGCCGAGCAACTGAAGTTCGAGATCGGCTGCGCCATGCCGCTCGATCCCGAGGAGGAGGCGCCCGTCCGGGGCCGGGATCTCGTGGAGGCGATCCCGAAGATCCAGATCGTCGACTCGCGGGAGATCCGCGAAGCCCTCGCCGATCCCGTATCCCAGATCGTCGCCGGGGTCCGCCGAGGGCTGGAACGCACGCCCCCCGAACTGGCGGCCGACATTCTCGATCGGGGCATGGTCCTGTCGGGCGGCGGCAGCAAGCTGCGCGGCCTGCGGGAGCGCCTGATCGAGGCCACCAGCCTGCCCACCTACCTCGACGACGAGGATCCGCTGTCGGCCGTGGTGCGCGGAAACGCCCGAGTCCTCGACGAATTCGAGCGGTATCAGAAGGTCCTCTACTGAGCGTCGTTCGTGCTCCAGCGCCGTCGTGAGTACGTCTGTCTCGGCCTGGTGGTGCTGGCGGCCCTGATGTTGCTGGCTGCGCCTTCCGCCCAACAGGAAAGTCTCGCCCGCAGGCTGCGCGCGGTATCTTGGGAAACGGGGCAGTGGATCTTCTCCCGCGTGATCAGCTTCGCCCGGAACCAGCAGCACTCGAGGCACCTCCTCACGCAGAACGTGCAGCTCGCCCTGGAGAACATGCGACTGCGCGAATCGGCCGAGGAAACCCTCCGCCTGCGGACGGCCCTGGAGTTCCGGGAGCGCAGCCGGATGGGGGACCTGACGCCCGCCGAGGTGATCGGCCGGGATCCGGACCAGGGGTTCGGGATCCTGATGGTCAACGGCGGGAGGGACCTGGGCTTGCGGGAGAACTGGCCGGTGGTCACCACGGAGGGTCTTGTCGGCCACCTCCAGCAGGTCGACGCCCACAGTTCGGTCGTGCGCCTGATCCTCGATGCGAGAGTCGCTGCCCTGGTACACGGCAGCCGGGCCCAGGGCATCGTCTCCCCTCTCCAGGACAACCTCTTCGAGCTCAGCTACGTGGAAGCGAGCAAGGAGGTGTCGACAGGTGACCGGGTCGTGTCATCCGGCATGGGCGGGCGGTATCCGAAGGGGATCACCATCGGTCGCGTCACCCAGGTCAGCAGGCGGGAGGACAACCCCCTCTTCAAGCAGATCGTCCTGCAGTCGGATGTCGATTTCCGGGGTCTGGAGGAGGTCTTCATTCTCCGCCCCCCTGACGAGGAGGACCGTTGACAACCCCCGGGGTGGTGGTTATTATGGCAGGGCTGTCAAGTGCGCGTAAGCGTCTGGCGCACAAGCGGAAGCGCCGAGCCGAGCCGGCCCCGGCAGGGCGCTCGAAGGCGGGGCTGCAGCCGGCCGGGGCAATCGACCGTGAACGAGAGGGGGGCGGCCTTGACCAAGGCAGATATCGTCCGCCGGATCGCCCAAGGCACGGGGCTGACGAAGACCGACACGGGCGCAGTCGTGGACGGCTTCATCGAAGCCGTGGTGGAGGCTCTCCAAAAGGGCGAGCACATCGAGATCCGGGGATTCGGTACCTTCAAATCGGTCAGCCGGGCCCCCCGGACGGGGCGCAATCCACGCACCGGCGCCGAGGTCCGGATCTCTCGCCGCAAGGCCCCCGTATTCAAACCATCCAAGGAACTGCGCGCTCGAGTCGGAGCCGACGGAAATCCAGAAGGAGCGGAAAAGGATGCCGTGTGGAAGGAAGAGAAAGCGGCATAAGATCAACACCCACAAGCGCAAGAAGCGCCTGCGCAAGAACCGTCACAAGAAGCGCGACCTCTAGGTCCCGGTTCGCCGGCGGGCAGGCTGTAACTGACCGCCGTGCGCAGGAGAGCGTGAGCTATTAGCTCAGCTGGATAGAGCGCTTGCCTCCGGAGCAAGAGGTCACAGGTTCGAATCCTGTATAGCTCACCATCGCCGGTCGGGGTGTGGCGCAGCCCGGAAGCGCACCTCCTTGGGGTGGAGGGGGTCGCAGGTTCAAATCCTGTCACCCCGACCATTATTCGCATGTCCGGCGGACCTCCGGACTCTCACGAGTCTCCAGAGGCCCGCACGAAGCCGCAGTGGGCGCCCGGGTCTCTCCGACCCGATGTCGACCCATGCCCTCGCGTCGGGGTGTAGCGCAGTCCGGTTAGCGCACCTGCTTCGGGAGCAGGGGGTCGGCGGTTCGAATCCGCCCACCCCGACCATCCTTCCACGGATCGACTGATCGGCCCCCGGAAGCGGACCTCCGGGGGCCGATCGCCTGCCCCACACCCATGTCCCTCCGTACCCGAAGTGTCGTCATCGTCGGCCCCACCGCCGTGGGCAAGACCGAGTTGGCCCTTGACCTGGCGGAGTCCATGGGGGGGGAGATCGTCTCCATCGATTCTCGCCAGGTCTACCGGGAGCTGGACATCGGAACCGCCAAGCCGAGTACCCGGCAGCGACGGCGGGTCCGCCATCACATGGTAGACCTCATCGGGCCCGGCCAGACCTTCAGTGCGGGACGCTTCGGGGCAGCTGCGAGGGCCACGGTCGAGAGTCTCGAGGCCAGGGGCCGCACGGCGCTTCTGGTGGGTGGGTCCGGGCTCTACCTGACCGCCGCCATCGACGGTCTGTTCGTTGCGCCACAGCCGGACTCCGCCCTTCGGGAGAGGCTTGCCGTCCGCCTGCGGGAGCACGGAACCACCGCCTTGTACGACGACTTGCGGCGGCGGGATCCGGCGGCCGCCAGTGAGATCGAGCCCGGCGATGGAGTCCGCATACTCCGGGCGCTCGAGCTGACCCTGGCCGACGGCCGCCAGCGGGCGGAGAGGTGGGATACGGATGGCGGCCACGGCTTGAGGGCCATGCCGATGATGCTCTGTCTCACCCGGACCCGGGACAGCCTGTACCGGCGGATCGACAGGAGGACCGTGGAGATGTTCGAAGCGGGGTGGCCCCAGGAGGTGCAGAGGTTGCTGGAAAGAGGCCTGGCCCCCGGCGCCGCGGGACTGCAGAGCCTGGGCTATGCCGAGATCCTGGAGTACCTGGCCGGCGGCCTTCCGCAGGACCGGGCGATCGAAGCCATTCAGCGGCGGACCCGGCGGTTCGCCAAGCGACAGATGACCTGGTTCCGGCGTGACCGCCGCTTTCGCTGGCTCGATCTGGACCGGGTGGGCCCCAGCGGGGCAAGGGATCGGATTCTGCGCCAATGGAGGACCGCCGGGGTACTTCCTGTATGACAATTGACACTGGCACTTAGCCCGTTTATCTTACTGATCACCTCAAGTGCGGCAGAGGACCGGAGCGGGAGTAGTTCAGGGGTAGAACGCAAGCTTCCCAAGCTTGATGTCGCGGGTTCGACTCCCGTCTCCCGCTCCAAATCCTCTCCATCCTTCCGGCAGATCCCGTGAACGGCCCACAGCGGCCTCCCGGCTACACGACCCTGCTCACAAACATTCTCCTGCCTCGACGGGAACGTCGAGAGTCTCTCCGTGGACATGGGAGGGTTGGATGATCCCGGTAAGCGGAGTCGCCCCCGGTTCCCTGGCCGAGCGGGCGGGGTTCGCGGGGGGAGACCGGATCGCCCGTGTCAACGGCGAGCCGGTGGGGGACCTGATCGACTTTCAGGTGGCCAGCTCGGAGCCACGGCTGCTGTTCGAGGTCGAGCGGGAGGGAGAGTTGTACGAGGTGGAGGTGGAGCGCCGGGACGGAGAGTCCCTGGGCTTCGACTTCGAAGAGATGCGCCTCCGGCGATGCAACAACAAGTGCGTGTTCTGCTTCCTCCACCAGATGCCGGGCGGCATGCGGCGGTCGCTCTACTTCGAGGACGACGACTACCGGCTCTCCTTCCTCCACGGATCCTACGTGACCCTGACCAACGTCAAGGAGCACGACCTCCAGCGGATCGTGGATCAGGGCCTGACTCCCCAGTACATCTCGGTTCACGCCACCGACCCGGCCCTGAGGCAGCGGCTGCTCGGCCGCAAAGCGGGCACCGTGCCCATCCTGGAGCGAATCGAGTTCCTGGCTCGCTCGGGGATCGAGATGCACACCCAGATCGTCCTCTGCCCCGGCTGGAACGACGGCGACCATCTGGAGCGCACCCTGCGGGACCTGGAGGGCTTCTACCCTTCGGTCCGCTCCGCGGCGCTTGTACCCGTCGGACTGACGCGATTCCGGCAGCACCTCCCGGAGTTGCAGGCCGTGACGCCGGCCACGGCCGAGAGCTACCTGGCAGATGCCGACCGTTGGGGGGAGCGCTGTGCCCGGGACCTGGGTGAGCGGTTCGTCTATCCCGGAGACGAGCTGTTCCTGATGGTCGGGCGGCTGCCGCCGCCGGCCGACTACTACGATGCCTTTCCCCAGATCGAGAACGGAATCGGCATGGTGCGGACCTTCCTCGACCGCTGGGAGCGGGGACGGACGGACCTGCCGAATGATCTCGACAGGCCGCTGCACCTCGCCCTGGTCACGGGCCGGCTGGCAAGCCGGTTCCTGACCCCCATGGTGGATGGCATCGACACCGGCGGCCTCCGGGCCGATGTGGTAGTCGTGGACAACGATTTCTTCGGAGCCGGCATCACCGTCTCCGGGCTCCTCACGGGGGGGGACATCCTCCGCGCCGTGCGCGGAGGGCCGTGGGACCTCGTCGTACTGCCCCCCAACACAGTCAACGGCGAGGGTGTGACCCTCGACGACATGACCGTACCCCGGATCGAGGCGGATGCGGGCATTCCCGTGACGGTGGGGGAGTACGATCTGGCGGAGACCTTGCTGCGGTGCATCGACCGGGAGAGCGTGGCCCACGGACGGGGCCGCCAACTGTCGGAGCTCGGGTTCTACGTCGGGCGGAACCGGTGACGACCTCGGGATCCACGCCGACCGGCATCCTCTCCGTGGCGCCGGAAGGTCCCGTCGTTGCCATCGTGGGCCGGCCGAATGTCGGCAAGTCCACCCTCTTCAACCGCCTCACCGGCACCCGGCAGGCCATCACCGACGATCGTCCCGGCGTCACCCGCGACCGGGTCCGCGGCGCCGCGGAGTGGGGCGGGCACCGATTCACTCTCGTGGACACCGGCGGCTATGTCCCCCGGGGGGACGGCATCGAAGACCAGGTGCGGCAACAGGCGGAGAAGGCCCTGGAGGAGTCCGACCTCGTCCTGCTTGTCTGCGACGCCATGGAGGGAGTCTCGGCAGCCGACCGGGATGTGGCCCATCTCTTGCGGCGGAGAGGTGTGCGGTGCCTGCTGGTGGTCAACAAGGTCGATCACCCCGATCCGTACCGGTACGACATGGGGGACTTCTTCGGCCTCGGACTGGGCGACCCCCATCCCGTGTCGGGCGCCACCGGCCGCCGGTCGGGCGACCTGCTCCAGGCGATCGTCTCGGAGTTCGACGATCCTGCGTCCCCGGGATCGGATCGCCCGCCCGAGGCGGTGCGCGTGGTCCTCGCCGGCCGCCCGAACGTGGGCAAGTCGACGCTGATCAACCGGCTTTGCGGAGAGCGGATCTCCATCGTCCACGCTGAACCAGGAACGACGCGCGACTCCACCGACGTCACCATTCTCCGGGGCGGCCAGCGCTTCGTCCTCGTCGATACCGCCGGGATCCGCAGGCGCACGCGGGTGCACGACCCGGTCGAGTACTTCAGCACCCTCCGGGCCTCCCACAGCCTCGAGAGGTCGGACGTGGTCGTCGTCCTCCTCGACGCCGTCGAGGGAACCACCGCGCAGGACGCCCGACTCATGAGCCGGGTCATGGAACTCGGACGAGGCATGGTGGTGGCGGTGAACAAGTGGGACCTCGTGGCCGGGTCCGAAAGGGACGACATCGACGCCTATCGAGACGGGATGAGACGACGGCATCCCTTTCTCCAGCACTATCCGATCCTCACCCTGTCGGCGATGACAGGCCGCCGCGCGTCGGCCTGTCTCGACACCTCGGCCGCCGTGGCCGGCCGCGCCCGCGCCCGGGTTCCCACCCCGAGGCTGAACCGGTGGCTCCGGGAGGTCACCCGGCGGCTGGCACCGGGCGGCGCGGGGGAGGTGCGGATCCTCTACGCCGCCCAGACCGGAGTTGCGCCGCCCTCTTTCGTCCTGTTCTCCAATCACCCGGACCGGATCAGCCCTTCCTACCGCCGCTTCGTGGAGAACAACCTGCGCGAGAGCATCGATCTGGTGGGGACCCCGGTCCGCATCCACTGGCGAAGCAGGCGCCCAGGCAGGACTCCGGAGCGAAAGGGGGCGAGGCCGGGATGAGTGAGCACAGGCCGGGGATCGGAAAGCTGTACTACAGCATCGGCGAGGTGGCGGAAGTGACGGGACTGCCGCCGTATACCCTGAGGTCCTGGGAAAAGGAGTTCCCCTGCCTCCGCCCGAAGCGGGTCCGGGGCAAGAACCGTGCCTACCGCCCCCGCGACATCGGCATCATCCTGCTCATCAAGCGGCTCCTTCACGAGGAGCGCTACTCCACGGAGGGCGCGCGCCGGAAGCTGCGCAACGAGCCGGGGCTGGTTCAGAAGGCGGCTGACGGCTTCCCCTCGGAGCCCCGCGGCAGCCGGCATTCCGAAGGGGGCGGGGAGCCCAGGCAGGCGGCCCCACAGTGGGGTCCCCGAAGCGAAGAGGCGCGGCCCGGCGACCTGCCCGGGGGGATTCTCGAGGAGCTGCGACGGATCGCGAGGTTGCTGGAATAGCTGCCCTGGGTACCGAACCCGTCCCCCTCAACCTTGCTCAACGCCATAATTATCTGTATTTTTTAGGACTTCGGCAGGCTCGGCGTGCCTGCTGGTGACCCGGGAGAGCCCTGAGCCATGGCCGAAGCAGAGGCCAGCGACGAACGGGCGGGCCGATCTGCACAGCCGGAGGTCCTGCGCCCGCTGCTGTTCGAGATCGCGGAGCCCGTCGTGGCCGACCACGGCGCCGAGCTCGTCGATGTCGAGATCTCCGGGTCGGGCAGCTTCAGCGTCCGCCTGTCGGTCCACCGCGAGGCGGGCGTCACCGTGGATCTGTGTGAGGCCATCTCCCGGGAGCTTTCGGATGTGCTCGACATCGAGGACCCCCTTCCCGGTCGCTACCGGCTCGAGGTGACTTCACCCGGCCTCGAGCGGCCACTGCGGACCGACGCCGACTTTCGGCGCGCGCAGCGGCGAAGGCTCAAGGTCGTCACCTGCGATGGCCGTACCGAGTTCGGCCGTCTCTCCGGGTTCACGGAGACCTCGATCGAGCTCGAGCGGAAGGCCGGCCCCCAAAGCGTCGCCCGCGGCGACATCGCCCGGGCCACCATCGAAGTGGAATTCTGAACGGAGCGGGATGAACGCTGAGTTCAACATTATCGAAGCCTTGGGCCAGATCGCGCGTGAGAAGAACGTGGACCGCGAGATGGTCATCCAGACCCTGGCCGACGCCCTCGTCTCGGCTGCCAAGAGGCGCTACGGCAACGTCGACAACTTCGAGGTCCAGACCGATCCGGGGAGTGGCCGCATGCGGGTGGTGGCCCGCAAGACCGTCGTGGAGGAGGTGAACGTCCCCGAGCTCGAAATCGAAATCGGGGAGGCCCGCCAGATCGATCACCAGGCCCAGATCGGCTCGGTGGTCTTCGAAGAGTTGAACCTGGCCGACTTCGGCCGCAACGCCATCCAGACGGCCAAGCAGATCCTGATCCAGCGCGTGCGCGAGGCCGAGCGCGAGCACATCTACGAGGAGTTCGCCAGCCGCATCGGCAAGATCGAGTCCGGCACGGTGCAGCAGATCAGCCACGGCGACATCATCATGAATCTCGGGCGCGCCGAAGCCGCCGTGCCCCTCAAGGAGCAGATCCGCCGCGAACGCTATCGCCAAGGCGACACGGTGCGCGGCTACATCTTCGAGATCCTCAAGTCCAGCCGAGGCCCCCAGGTATTGCTCTCCCGGACCCATCCCGAATTCCTGCGCAAGCTGTTCTCCCTCGAGGTCCCGGAGATCGCCGAAGGGATCGTGACCATCCACGCCGTGGCTCGGGAGCCAGGAGAGCGGGCCAAGATCGCGGTGAGTTCCAACGACGACCGGGTCGACCCGGTCGGTGCCTGCGTCGGCGTCAAAGGTTCGAGGGTACAGGCGATCGTCCGTGAGCTCTCCGGAGAGCGGATCGACATCGTCCCCTGGATCGACGAGGCCGACATCTTCATCTCCCGGGCCCTGGGCCCGGCCACGGTATCGCGGGTGATCACCGACGGCCGCCGCCATCATGCCCAGGTGATCGTCGAGGAAGAGCAGCTCTCCCTCGCCATCGGCAAGTCCGGACAGAACTCCCGGCTCGCTGTTCAGCTCACGGGCTGGGGCCTGGACATCATCACCGACGAGGAGTATCAGCGGCGCCTCCGCAGGTTGGAGGAAAGCAAAGTGGAGTTGCGCCGCCTGGAAGGCGTCAGCGAGCTCATCTCCCTCAGCCTGGCGACATCGGGCTTCATCTCCATCCGGGGCATCGCCCAGGCCGAGGTCGACATGCTGCGCACCGTCCCCGGCCTGGAGGGGGAGGGGGAAGCGGCGCGACTGAAGGAACTGGCCGTCGCTTATGTCGAACAGGCGGAGGCCTCCGGCGAGGAGCTCAGGCCGGCCACGCTCGAGGAGCTTGAGGCCGCCGAGAGAGCCGCCGCCGAGGCCCGGGCGGCCCAGTTGGCCCGCGCCCATGAAGAGGAGGCCGAAGGCGGTGCTGCGCTCGCGGAGGAACCGGGCGGCGAGGGCGTAGAGGGGAGCGGAAGCGAAGCTGTGAGCGCAGCCCCCGGGGAGCCCGAGGCCCCCACCACGCGCCCCTTCGAAACCAGCTGACCGGGTAAGCGGATCGAGGAGCTCTCTTGGAAAAACGCCGGGTATATCAGGTAGCGAAGGAGAAGAAGCTCTCCAGCGATGCCCTCATCTCCATGTTGAAGGGGATGGGGCAGGACGTGAAGAGCCACATGAGTGTGGTAACTCCCGAGATGCTGGAGGCGATCACCAGGAAGATCGACGAGGAGAAGCAGTCCTCGATCGAGGAGGTGCAGCGGCAGAAGGTCAAGGAGTCCCAGCGCAAGGCCGAGGCCCGAGCCGCGCGCCAGCCCACGGATGCCAAAGAGGAGAGCAAGCCGCGGGACGGCCGCCCCACCGGCCGCCGGCCCGACCCGGCCCCGCGCCCCGGGATGTCCCCCCCGGCGCCCGAGCGCCCCGACGATGGCCGTCGCCGCAAGCGGCGTGGCGGCAAGGTCGACGAGGAGATGCTCAACGAGCTGCGCGAGACCCACACCGCGGATCGGCCGGCCGAGAAGGCCCCCGCCAGTTCCGACGTCAGCGGTCGTTGGCGGGCGGGCGGGGGCCGCCAGAGGCGCCGCAAGCAGGTCGATTCGCAGGCGGTCCAGGAGAGCGTCCGCAAGACCCTGAGCCAGATCAGCGAAGGACGCACGCGCCGGCGATACGACCGCTCGCGCGACGAGGGGGGCGAGGAGGAGTCGCAGGAGACCCAGGTCCTCCACATCAACGAGTTCGCCACCGTCGGTGAGTTGGCAGAGGCCCTGCACGTCCGGCCGGCGGAGGTGATCGCCGTCTGCCTGCACCTGGGCGTGGTCGTGACGATCAACCAGCGCCTCGACATGGACACCATGGTCACCGTGGCCGACGAGTTCGGGTACGAAGTCAAGCGTCTCGAGTCAGCCGAGGATGAAGAGGCGGAAGACTTTGGGGACGACGATCTGGCCGACGAAGGAGATGTGGGAGAGCCGGCTCCTCGGCCGCCCGTGGTCACCGTCATGGGACACGTGGACCACGGCAAGACATCCTTGCTCGACTACCTGCGCAAGACCAACGTCGTCAAGGGCGAGTCCGGGGGCATCACCCAGCACATCGGCGCCTACTCCGTCCGGGTCCCCGAGGGGCGGTCGATCACCTTCCTCGATACTCCCGGACACGCCGCCTTCACCGCCATGAGGGCCCGCGGAGCCCGCATCACGGACCTGGTCATTCTCATCGTCGCCGCCGACGACAGCGTCATGCCCCAGACGATCGAGGCGATCGATCACGCCCGGGCGGCCCAGGTTCCGATCGTCGTGGCCATCAACAAGATCGATCTGCCCACCGCCGACCCGGAGCGCATCAAGCGCGAGCTGGCCGAGCACAGCGTCCTCGTCGAAGGGTGGGGGGGGCAGGTCTCCTGCGCCGAGGTCTCTGCCACTACCGGCGCGGGGATCGAGCAGCTCCTCGAAGCGGTTCTGCTCGAGTCCGAGGTTCTGGAGCTGAAGGCCTTTCCGGAGAAACGGGCCCGCGGCACGGTCGTCGAAGGTCAGCTCGACCGGGGACGAGGCGCCGTGGCGACCGTTCTCATCGAGGATGGCACCCTGAGCCAGGGCGATCCCTTTGTCACGGGCATGTACGGGGGCCGCGTACGGGCCCTGATGGATGAGCAGAATGCCCGCCTCAAGTCGGCGGGCCCCGGGCAACCGGTCCAGGTCCTGGGGCTGGGCGGGGTCCCCCAGGCGGGCGAGGTATTCACCGTCGTCCCCTCGGAACGCGATGCCAAGGCCATCGTCACCAGGCGCCAGCAGATCAAGCGGGAACAGGACGCCCGCAGGAGAAGCCTGACCCTCGGCGACCTGCAGCACCAGATCCAGGAAGGCCGCATCAAGGACCTCAACGTCGTGGTCAAGGGAGATGTGGACGGTTCGGTGGAGGCGATCACCCAGGAGCTGGGCGGCATCACCCACGAGGAGGTGCGCATCGCCGTCATCCACGCTGCCGTCGGCCCGGTATCGGACAACGACGTGATGCTGGCCTCCGCCTCTGGGGCGGTGATCATCGCCTTCCACGTGACCATCGAGAGTTCCGCCTCGGCCATGGCCGAGGAGAACGGCGTCGAGATCCGCGAGTACAGCGTCATCTACGAGGTCGTGGAAGAGTTGAGAGCCGCCCTCGCCGGCCTCCTCGCCCCGAGCCTCGAGGAGCGCATCATCGGCACCGTCGAGGTGCGCCAGTTGTTCTCCTCCTCCCGGGCCGGCAACATCGCCGGGTGCTACGTGCAGGACGGCCGGATCGCCCGCAGCAGCGCGGTGCGGCTGCGCCGCGAGGAAGAGATCGTCTGGGAGGGCCGGATCGCTTCGCTGCGCCGGTTCAAGGACGACGTGCGTGAGGTGCTCGAGGGGTTCGAGTGCGGGATCTCCCTGGAGGGACACAACGATGTCCGCGAGGGAGACCTGATCGAAGCGGTCGACGTCGTCGAGACCGTGCGGACCCTGTAGAGTTGCGCCTCGGGTGCCGTGGTCGTTCTGGTCAGCGAGGTGCAGTTGTACCTGCCCGACGCCCACTCCCTCAAACAGAAGCGCCAGGTGCTCAACAGCATCAAGGAACGTCTGCACAACCGGTTTCACCTCGCCGTGGCGGAGGTCGATCACGCCGACCTGTGGCAGCGCAGCACCCTCGGCCTGGCAGCGGTGAGCAACTCCGGGAGGCAGGCGGACGAGGTGCTGGCCAAGGCGGTGAATTTCATCGAATCCGACGGACGGGTGCAGATCATCGACTACACCATCGAGGAACGCTGACCTTGGCAAGCAGCCACCGAGTGCAGCGCGTGCGCCTGCAGTTGCTGCGGGAACTGGGCGAGATCGTGCAGCGGCTGCGGGACCCCCGCCTCGGGTTCGTGACCGTCATGGACGTGGAGATCCCCAGCGACGACCTGAGCCACGCCACCCTCTTCGTCAGTGTCCTGGGCGACGCAACAGAGCAGGAACACGCAATGGCCGCGCTGGAGAGCGCCCTCGGGTACATCCGCCGCGAGTTGGCCCGTCGGTTGACGATCCGGCACGTGCCCGAGCTCGCTGTCCGCTACGACCACACCTCGGAGCGTGCGGCCCGGGTCAACGCCATCATCGACGGGCTGCCCGGCACCGGTGGCGGCACGGCGGAGGCTCCGCCGCCTCGTGGATGACCGTGGACGGGATCGGGGGCGTCCTCGTCGTCGACAAGCCGACCGGACCGACGTCGCACGATGTCGTAGCCAGGACTCGTCGGGTCCTCGGGATCCGACGAGTCGGACACTGCGGCACCCTCGATCCCCTGGCTACGGGTGTTCTCGTCCTCTGCGTGGGCCCCATGACCCGGTTCAGCCGCTGGCTGACCGGCGGCGACAAGGAGTACGAGGCCTGCTTCCGCCTCGGGGCGACGAGCGATACCGACGACGCCCTCGGAAAGATCACCGAGACGCCGGCCCCGGCGCCCATGCCCCGGAGCGAGATCGAAACCGCTCTCAAGGGCTTCCTCGGAGTCATCGATCAGGTTCCGCCCGAGCACTCGGCGGTGCGCGTCCGCGGCGTCCGCAGCTACCACAGGGCCCGGCGCAAGGAGGCGACGGGCCTGGTGCCGCGGCCGGTCCGCGTCGACCGGTTCGAGATCGTCGGCTACGAGCCGCCCCGGCTGCGTGTGCGCGTACAGTGCGGCCAGGGCACCTATATCCGCTCCCTGGCGCGAGACCTGGGCCAGGCCCTGGGTTGCGGCGGACTCGTGGAGCAATTGCGGCGCCTGCGCGTTGGGGCGCTGACGATTCGCGATGCCGTCGAATGGGGGGCCCTGGAGCGGCAGACCGCGGCGGACATGTTTCTGAGCGCACGCCGGGCCTTGTGCGGAGTCCTCGGCTTCGTCGAGGTCGACGGGAGAGGGGCCGAGGCCTTCTTCCATGGGCAGCCGGTACCGGTAGAGGCGTGCCCCGGAGAGAGGGCGGTCTTTCGCGAGGCCGGTTTTCTCGGCGTGGGACGAGTCGATGAGGAGGGCCGACTGCACCCCCTCAGGGTGGTCGCGGAATGGCCCACTCTGCCATGAGCCGGCCGCTCAGGCCGCCGCGACAGGTCGCCGGCGGAAAGGGCCCCTCGGTCATCACCCTGGAGGGCATCGTCGTCCGGGGCGAGGGCCGGGGCCGGCGGCTCGGGTTTCCCACCGCCAACCTGCGGGTAGCTGCCGATACGGAGCCGCCGCGGGGCGTCTTCGCCGCCCGGGTCCATCGGGCCGGAGCCGAGCTCGCAGCCGTAGCCAACATCGGCACGCGCCCGACCTTCGATGGACAGGAGGTCTCGGTGGAAGTGCATCTCCTGGACTTCGAGGGAGACCTGTACGATGAGCGGCTGCGCGTCACTCTCGACCGCCGTCTTCGGGGCGAAAGGCGCTTCGACACGGTCGAGGAACTGCGGCGCCAGATCGCCGGAGATATCCAGCAGGCCCGTTCCCGATGAGGGAGGGCTCACCAACAACATCGGAGGCTAGGACGTTGTCGATCACCGCTGAACGCAGGAAAGAGCTTGTTGTGAGATTCGGAGAGAAAGAGGCCGACACAGGGTCGGCGGCGGTGCAGATCGCCATTCTCTCCGAGCGCATTCGCAATCTCACCGAGCACCTTCGGGTGCACGGGCGCGACTTCGCGACCCGGCGCGGCTTGCTGAAGCTCATCGGACGGCGGCGCCGTCTGCAGCAGTACCTGCAGGGGAAGTCGCCCGAGGCTTACGCGGCCCTGATCAAGAACCTCGATCTGCGGCGCTGAGGTCCCTGGCGCCCAAGCCGGTCCGGAGACGAACGATCCGTCACCCTCCTTCTGCCAGGGATGACGGGTCCCACCCAAGAACGCCACACAGGAAAGCACCGAGAGAGATGACACACAAAGTCGAGATGGACTGGGGCGGGCGCACGCTCTCCCTGGAAAGCGGCAAAGTCGCGGCGAGAGCCAACGGAGCCGTGTGGGTCCGGTACGCAGACACCATCGTGCTGGTCACCGCCTGCAGGTCCCATCGCGCCGAGGACAGGGGCTTCCTGCCTCTGACGGTGGAGTACCGCGAGAAGGCGTACGCCGCCGGCCACATTCCGGGGAACTTCTTCAAGCGGGAAGGCCGCATGGGGGAGAAGGAAACCCTCAGCGCGCGGATGATCGATCACATGATCCGCCCCCTGTTCCCCAAGAAGTTCCCCCACGAGATCCAGGTCTTCGTCTCGGTTCTCTCCGCCGACGGCGAGAACGACGCTGACATCATCGGCATGGTCGGGGCCTCGGCGGCCCTTTGCCTCTCCGACCTCCCCTTCGAGGGTCCCATCGCCGCTCTCCGAGTCGGGCGCGTCGACGGCGATCTCATCGTCAACCCGACCCTCTCGCAGCTGGAAGCGAGCGACATGGACCTCATCGTCTCGGGTGACCGGGACAGCATCGGGTCCGTCGAAGGTGGCGCCGAGGAAATCTCGGAGGCCGCCCTCCTGGAGGCCCTCGAGTTCGCTCACGAGCATCTCCAGGAGGTCCTCGATCTCCAGGATGACCTCGCCGAGAAGGCTGGACGCCAGAAGATGGAGTACTCGCCGCCGGTCATCGACACCGAGTTGGTGAAGGCGGTGGAGGAAGCCGCCGCGAAGCGGATCTCCGAGGCGAATCGCTGCGGAGACCGCGACAGGCGCGGCGCCCTGATCGAGCAGATGGAAGCGGAGGTCGCCGCCGAGCTGGAGGAGCGTTTCCCCGACGCGGGCAAGGCCATCGGCGAACTGCTCTACGACATGACCAAGGCGGACATGCGGAGGATGGTGCTGAGCGAGGAGCGCCGTATCGACGGCCGCCAGCTCGACGAGGTCCGGGAGGTGACCTGCGAGGTCGGAGTCCTGCCCCGGGCGCACGGCTCGGCCCTGTTCACCCGCGGGCAGACCCAGGCCCTGTGCACCTCGACCTTGGGGAACAAGTTCGACGAGAGGATGATCGAGGACCTGCGCGGCAAGGCATTCAAGTCCTATTACCTCGACTACAACTTTCCCTCCTACAGCACCGACGAGGTCTCCTTTCCCCGGGGTCCCGGGCGGCGGGAAATCGGGCACGGCCACCTGGCCGAACGGGCCCTGGAGCCCGTGGTCCCGGTGGTGGAGTCTTTCCCGTACACCGTCCGGCTGGTCTCCGACATCCAGTCATCGAATGGGTCCACGTCGATGGCCACCGTGTGCGGCAGCTCCCTGGCCCTCATGGACGCGGGCATCCCCATCAAGTCCGCCGTCACCGCATCCGGCGTCGGTCTCATCAGCGAGGGGGAGGAGTACGCCATCCTCACCGACATCCTCGGTGACGAGGACTTTCTCGGCGACATGGACTTGAAGGTGGCGGGCACCGAGGAGGGGATCACGGCGGTGCAGATGGAGAACAAGATCGCCGGCATCCGCCTCGAGATTCTGGAGGAAGCCCTCGAGCGGGCCCGCGCGGGGCGCATGCACATCCTCGATGTCATGAACGCCTGCATCGACACCCATCGGGCCGAGCTGTCCCGGCACGCGCCGCGTATCGAGTTCCTCAAGATCGACCAGGAGAAGATCGGCGCCGTCATCGGCCCGGGAGGCCGGACGATCCGCGAGATCGAGAAGAGCGGCGCCAGCGTCAGTGTCGAGGACGACGGCACGATCACGATCTCCGCCGTGGAGGCGGAGGCCGCCGACCAGGCGCGGGCGATGATCGAGGCGGTCACGGCGGAGGCCGAAATCGGCGCCGAGTACGAGGGCACGGTGAAGCGGATCATGCCCTTCGGCGCCTTCGTCGAGATCCTTCCCGGCAAGGAGGGGTTGCTCCACATCTCCGAGCTCGACCACCGCCGCGTCGACACGGTGGAGGATGTCGTCGCCGAGGGAGACCAGGTGGCGGTGAAGGTTCTCGACATCGACAATGCCGGCAAGATCCGGCTCAGCCGCAAGGCGATGCTGCCGAGGAGCTGACACCGGAGAGCCGGCGCGGCAGCGCGCAAAGAAGACTACCGAAGCTCCCGGACGGCCCTGGGCATCGGTAGTCTTTCTGTTGACGGAGTGGACGATCGTGAGTGACGACGGCCCGGCGCCGGATGATGTGATCCCCTCCCGGATCTCCGACATTGCGGAGAGGGAGGGGAAGCGCGTTCAGCTGTGCGGCTGGGTCTACAACAGCCGGTCCAGCGGCAAGCTCCACTTCCTGGAGGTGCGCGACGGCTCCGGCATCATCCAGTGTGTCGTCTTCCAGGGAGAGGTGACGCCGGAGGTCTTCGAAGGTTGCCATCAACTGCCCCAGGAGACGGCGGTGGTCGTACGGGGCCGGGTGCGCGCCGACCCGCGCTCGCCCCTCGGTTACGAGGTGGGGGTGGAGGACCTGGAGGTGGTCCACCGGTCCGCAGAGTACCCCATCTCCCCCAAGGAGCACGGCGTCGCTTTTCTGATGAAGCACCGCCACCTGTGGCTGCGCTCTGTTCGTCCCAACGCCGTGCTGCGGGTGCGCGCCGTGGTCATCGACGCCTGCCGGGAGTACATGGGGCGCGAGGGCTTCCTCCTCATCGACGCCCCGGTCCTGACCCCCGCCGCCTGCGAGGGAACGACCACCCTCTTCGAGACAGACTACTTCGGGGAGACGGCCTACCTCACCCAGAGCGGCCAGCTCTACATGGAGGCGGCGGCCATGGCCTTCGGCAAGGTCTACTGCTTCGGCCCAACCTTCCGCGCCGAGAAGTCGAAGACGCGGCGCCACCTCACCGAGTTCTGGATGATCGAGCCCGAGATGGCTTACTGCGATCTGGCGGGCAACATGGAGGTCGCCGAGGGCTTGGTGACGCACGTGGTGCGAAGGGTCCTCTCCGAATGCCGCTGCGACCTGGAGGCGTTGGAGCGCGATCCGGCGCCCCTGGAACGGGCCGCCGAGGGACAGCCTTTCCCGCGGATCTCCTACGGGCAGGCGATCGAGATCCTGCGCGAAGAAGGGAGCGATCTGCCCTGGGGAAGCGATCTTGGCGGCGACGACGAAACCCTCCTGTCCAGGCGTTTCGACCGGCCCGTCCTCGTCCATCGCTATCCGGCGCAGGTCAAGGCCTTCTACATGAAGTCCGATCCCGAGGACCGGCGCCTGGCCCTGTGCGTGGACATGATCGCTCCCGAGGGATACGGCGAGATCATCGGCGGCGGCCAACGGGAGGACGACCTGCAGGTCCTGGAAGCCCGCATCGCCGAACACGGGCTCCCAGCCGAGGCCTTCGCCTGGTACCTCGACCTGCGGCGCTACGGCTCCGTGCCGCACGCCGGCTTCGGCATGGGGATCGAGCGCGTCGTGGCCTGGCTGTGCGGCACCCGGCACGTGCGCGAGACGATTCCCTTCCCCAGAACCCTGCAGAGGCTCTACCCCTGATCGATGGCAAAGACGGCTGACCACTCCGGCTCGGCGGGATCGTACGACTTCCGGCGCATCGAGAAGCGCTGGCGGGAGCACTGGATCGCCGAGGGCACCTACCGCACCGCCGGCCCGGGAGAGGAGGGCTACGACCCGGAGCAGCCGCGGTGCTACATCCTCGACATGTTCCCCTATCCCAGCGGCGACGGCCTGCACATCGGCCACCCGAAGGGATACATCGCCTCCGACATCTACAGCCGCTTCAAGCGCATGGCGGGATACAACGTCCTCCATCCCATGGGGTTCGACAGTTTCGGACTCCCCGCCGAGCAGTATGCCATCGAGCACAATGTCCATCCCGCAGTCTCCACCGATCAGTGCGTCGACCGCATCCGCGCCCAGCTCCAGTACCTGGGCCTCGGCTACGACTGGGACCGGGAGATCTCCACCTCCCACGAGGACTACTACCGCTGGACCCAGTGGATCTTCCTACAGCTCTTCGACAGCTGGTACGACCCGGACCTGGAGTGGCGCGACGACTCGGGGCGGTCGATCCGCGGGCGGACCCGTCCCATCTCCGAGCTCGTGGACTCCTTCGGGAGGGGAGAGCGGCGGCTCACGGGCCAGGACCGGCGGTCCCTGGAAGGAAGTCCGGTGGAGGCCGGGTGGCAGGAGCTGTCGGAGGCGCAGCGCCAGGCGGTGCTGAACAACTACCGCATGGCGTACCAGAAGGAAGTCACCGTCAACTGGTGCCCCGGCCTCGGCACGGTCCTGGCCAACGAGGAGGTCACCCCCGAGGGACGCAGCGAGATCGGCGACCACGCGGTGTACAAGCGGCCCCTGAAGCAGTGGATGCTGCGCATCACCGCCTTTGCCGACCGGCTCCTGGAAGACCTCGAGGCAGGGGCCCTGCCCGACGGCCGCGGCGGCACCTATGCCCTGGACTGGCCGGACTCGATCAAGCTCATGCAGCGCAACTGGATCGGCCGCAGCGAGGGCGCCGAGGTCCGCTTCGACGTGGTCGACGCCTCAGGTTGCACCGGCTCCAGCCTGGAGGTGTTCACCACCCGGCCCGACACGCTCTTCGGAGCCACCTTCATGGTCGTGGCGCCCCAGCACCCCCTGTTGTCGGAGGGAGACCAGGTTCCGGAGGCCTGGCCATCGGATACACCCGACGACTGGAAGGGGGAGCCGGGAGCCTCCTCGCCCAGGGAGGCCGTGTCCCACTACGCGGCCCGGGCGGCTCGCTCCACCTTCTCGGTGGCCGGGCAGGATCAGGAGAAGAGCGGGGTCTTCACGGGGATCTTCGCACGCCGTCCGATGGACGGCCAGCGCATCCCGGTCTTCACCGCCGACTATGTGAGCATGGACTACGGCACCGGAGCGATCATGGCCGTCCCCGCCCACGACGACCGGGACCATGCCTTCGCCCACAAGTACGGAATCCCGGTCGTCGAGGTCGTCGAGCCGCCCCCGGAGGCAGCCGGCACGTTCCCCTACACGGGGGATGGAAGGTCGATCAACTCTCCCGGCGGGGGGGGGGCCGGGAATCCGCCGAGGGACAGCCCGTATGCGATCTCGGGTCTGGCCACGGCCGAGGCGAAATCGCGCATGGTCGACGCCCTGGAAGCGGCGGGCGTGGGCCGAAGGGCGGTCACCTGCCGCCTGCGTGACTGGGTGTTCTCGCGCCAGCGCTATTGGGGAGAGCCGTTCCCCCTGGCCACCCATCCAGACGGCTACACGGTGACTACCGGCCTGCCCGTGGTCCTCCCCGAACGAGAGGACTTCCGGCCCAGTACCTCGGACGATCCCGACACCCCGGTCACTCCGCCCCTCGGGCGGGCGGGCAGAGAGTGGACCCAGGTGGAGGTGGGGGGCGCCCTCTGCGACCGCGAGCTCAACGTCATGCCCCAGTGGGCGGGATCGTGCTGGTACTTCCTGCGCTTCATCGATCCCCACAACGACGGAGCCTTCTGCGATCCGGAGAAGGAAAGGAGCTTCATGCCCGTCGATCTCTACATCGGCGGCGCCGAGCACGCGGTGCTCCACCTGCTCTACGCCAGGTTCTGGCACAAGGCGCTCTTCGACCTGGGGCACGTGAGCTCGCCGGAGCCCTTCAAGAAGCAGTTCAGCCAGGGCATGGTCACCGCCGACGCCTTCACCGACGACCGGGGAGTGTACATCGACATCCGCCAGGTCGCTTTCGACGCCGAGGGCGAGCCCATTCACGCGCAGACCGGGCAGCGGCTGTCGAGACAACGGGGGAAGATGGGGAAGCGCTACAAGAACGGGCTGCCCCCGGAGGAGGTAGGGGAGGAGTTCGGCGTCGATACGCTGCGGCTGTACGAGATGTACATGGGGCCCCTGGAGCAGAGCGCCCCGTGGAGCATGGAGGGGATCCGCGGCATGCAGCGGGTCCTGCAGCGGATCTGGAGAAACCTCGTCGCCCAGGACGGGACCGCAAAGATCGACGATGGCGACGCCCCGGAGGATCTGCGAAGGCTGCTCCACCGGACCATTCAACGGATCACCGCCGACTTCGAGGGATTGCGTTTCAACACCGCCATCGCCGCCCTCATCGAGCTGAACAACGAGTTGGTCCCTCTCCAGAGAGTCCCCGCCGAGGTGGCTCGGGCGCTGGTCCTCCTCCTGCACCCACTGGCCCCTCATCTGGCGGAAGAGTTGTGGCAGCGTTGTGGCTTCGGATCCGGGGATCTCTCCGGCCAACCCTGGCCCGAATTCGACGAAGCCCTGACCCACCGGGAGACGATCCTCCTTCCGGTGCAGGTCAACGGCAAGGTCCGCGCCACGATCGAGGTGGCTGCTTCGACCTCCGAGGAGGAGGTGAGGAAGCACATCCTCGGCCTGGACAACATCCAGCGATACCTGCCCGACTCCGGTGAGATCAAGCGCCTGATTCTCGTTCCGGGCAGGATCGTGAACATTGTCGTCTGAGGACGTTCAGAAAGGCGCAGATCTGGGTCGGGGATCGAAGGGCGCTTCCGGGTGCCCCATTGTTCACCCCCAAGGGACGCCAACCGCCTGTTCTCTTCAGGGCATAGTTACGTAACGTGTATTATACGACATCACAGCAGTCGCCCCACACGAGCAGGGGGACATCACCGGATGTGGATGTAGTCCGAAGCATTGTCAGTCAGCCGTTCCCGATTCTCGTAGTACCGCATGGTGGTCTTGAGGTCTTTGTGGCGCAGGTGGGCCTGGACCTGCTGGGGCTTGGCGCCGCCCTCGATCGACAGCGTGCAGCAGGTGTGGCGGAACATGTGAGCGGTTACGTTTCGAGTCACGCCGGCCCGGCGGGCATGCTTGCGCACGATGGCGTTGATCGATTGATCCGAGATCCCCTTTCCGCGGGACCGGTTGCGGGCCAGGGAGATGAAGGCATGTCCCACCACCGGAAAGCCCCCCAGTTCGAGGGCCTGGCGGTAGAGCTCCAGATAGTGCAGGACAATGGGCTGCAGCTTCACGTCCTGGGGAACCCCGGACTTCGTCTCCGTCAGGCGGAGGAGGTGAAAGGCGCCCTCCTCGCTCAAGTCCGTCCATCTCACGTTGGCCACCTCGGACCGCCGAAGGCCGGCAAAGGTCAGGAGGTGTAGAATCGCCAGATCCCGGGCGCGAATCAGCGGGTTCTCCTCTTCATCGACAATATCAATAATTCTCTGTAATTCATTTCGAGTCAGTGCCTTACCGCTCACCGTCTCATCCAGTCGATAGCCGCGCACGAGGGAGGCGTCCGCTGGGTTTCTTTCGATGAGGCCCGTCGCCGCCATCATGCGGAAGAACGCCTTCAGGCTGGCCAGCTTGCGGTTGATCGTCGACCGCTTGCGGCCGCGGGCGGCCAGCGCGTTCCGGAAGTCGATGATGTCGGCGAAGGTCACTGCGGCCACTCTCTTGGGAGTGATGCCGCCGCTGCCGAAAAACTCCCGGAGGTCCGCGCAATAGGCCCGGCGGGTGCGCTCCGTCAGCTGGCCCGACAGGAAGCGCTCCAGTGGGTCCCCGGAGATGGCCCGGGCAGGATATCCCGAAGGCGGGGCGGGCGTGATTTCGGTGCTCATGGGCCCAATATACCCAGCTGGCCCGGATCTGTCATTGCTGCGTTTGCCACGGGCACAGGCGTCCTTCCCGGGCCAGCTCAGCCTGCACGTAATCATTGATAATGACGGTTATCGTTGGTTTGGATTCCAGGCCAGTTCTCCGAGCCCGGTTCGCCCGGGCCCTGCAACCCCCCACTCCTCACTTGGCTCGCCTCAAGAGTCTGTGATACATAATGCAGATTATACGTCCTGTACACCTCCGGGGCAGAACGCCCTCTTGGAGTTTCACGTCCGGTGGAAGAGCCGATCGAGCTCGTGGAGAAGGATCTTGATCAGGATCGGCCGGCCGTGAGGACAGGCGAAGGGCTCGCGCGCGTTGAGTAGTTTGCGGACCAGCGACTCCATCTCCGGGATGGAGAGCCTCTCGCCGGCGCGGATCGAAGTGTGGCAGGCCATCGATGCGGCGACGGCGTCCCGTGCCTCCGGTCGCACATCCAGCTCCTCGATCAGGTCGGACAGGATCTCGTGGAACAGGTCTCCGTCACCCCAGTGACGCAGCCCAGGCGGGATGGCATCGATCAAGAGACTCGCGGGACCGAACTCGCGCACGCCGAATCCCAGTCTCTCGAACAGCTCACGGGCCTGGAGAAAGGCCTCCATCTCCACGGGGCTGACCGTGACTGTCAGGGGCACCAACAGCTGCTGAGAGGCCCCACCTTCCGCTTCGAGAGCGTCCTGCACCTCCTCGAAGCGGACCCGCTCGTGGGCCACGTGCTGATCGACGACGAGGAGTCCGTCACGGATGGGGATCAGCAGGTACTTGTCGTGGATCTGCCAGGATATGGTGGAGCGCCGCGCCTCTCCCAGGGTCTGGCGGCCCACGGCGTCTGCCGACACCGGCTCCCCGGGGACGGGGGCCGCTGGCAGGAGGGTCAGTCTCATCTGATCCGCCGCCCCATCCCACGGCTCTGGCTCGGCGACATAGCCGCTCCCGCTCTCGGCCAAACCCTCGACCGCCGTCTCCGCGGCCGGCGCCGCCTCGTCGGCCGCGCCTGACGGATAGGAGTAGGTCTGCGCCTCGGGGACCTTCAGGGCATCTCGCACCGCCTTCTGCACCAGCTGCCGCAACTCCGGCTCCCGGGAGAAGCGCACCTCCCGCTTCGTCGGATGGACGTTGACGTCGAGATGGCGGGGATCCAGGTCCAGCCACAGGACGAACTCGGGATGGCCGTTGTGGGGCAGCAGCGAGCCGTACCCGTTGTAGACGGCGGTGGCAAGGGGGCGGCATGTGATGGGGCGCTGCCGGACGACGACGTACTGCCTGGAACGGGCCCGCCCGCAATCTCCCGGCGGTTTCAGGAATCCCTCGACCCGCGCCTCCGCTCCACCGACTTCCGCCTCCCCCTGAACGGCCAGGAGCCTCCCGGCCTCGAGGCGGAGCAGCTCCGCCGCTCGCAGGCCCCGCTCCCCCGGGGGCAGGTCGAGGATCTGCCGGCCTCCCTGATCGAGGCGGAAGGAGACCTCCGGCCGGGCGGCGGCCAGGGCCACGACGGCCTGGGTCACATGCCGCAGCTCCGTGTCCCGGTGGCGCATGAACTTCCTCCGAGCGGGGGTGTTGTAGAACAGACCGCGGATCTCGATGGTGGTGCCCACGTCTCGCCCCACGGGCAGTAGTTCGCGCTGCACTCCGCCTTCGACGACGAGACGCGTGCCCTCGTCGCCCCCGGCGGGACGGCTCTCCACGGTCAGTCGGGAGACGGCGGCGATGCTGGCCAGGGCCTCTCCCCGAAACCCCATGGTGGAGATGGTGAACAGGTCCGTGGGCGTTCGCATCTTGCTGGTGGCGTGGCGCTCGGTGCAGAGCTCCACGTCCTCCCGAGACATGCCCAGACCGTTGTCGGCGACGTGAATCCCCTGGAGGCCCGCCTCCTCGATCTCGATCCCTATGCGGCTGGCCCCGGCGTCGAGGGCGTTCTCCACCAGCTCCTTGACCGCCGATGCGGGCCGTTCGATCACCTCCCCGGCGGCGATCTTGAGCACCAAGCTCTGGGGCAACCGCTGGATGCTCGCGCCCATCGCTACAGCTCCGGGGCGATCTCGGAGACGCGGCGCTCGTACTCCTCCTGGGTCATGCGCCCCTCCTCCAGGTCCTTGCGGGCCCGGGCCAGGCGCTCCCGGGGACTGCCGATCCGCCGGTGCATCCGGGCCTGCTGCACCAAGTTGTACAGTCCGAAGAGGAGGAGGCCGCCGATGGCGGCCATCCAGGCCGACTCGCGCCACCAGCGTCCGCGGTCGGTGCCCACGGACAGGGCCACCCCGGAGGCCCGCCACCGGGCGAGGGCCTCGATCACCACAGCCTCGTCCGGCATCGGCACGATGATGTCCTTCGTCAGGGACCGGTGGCCCTCCTCCTCGATGACCACCGGTTGACGCAGCCGGCCGATGAGCCTGCCCTCCACCACCTCGATCCTCTCGATCATGTCCTGGGACACCAGCTCCTCCAGGCGCTCCGGACGGATGGCGGTCTCGGAGGGTGCCAGCAGGCTCAGCAGCAGGAGCAGGCTGATCAGTCCCAGGGCCAGAATCAGGGCGAGGGCCGTGGCCGAGGGTCCCTGGCTCGTCCCGAAGCTCTCCCTGGTCTCGTCGTGGGTTGTCACCTGAGCTCCCTCTCTCCCAGCCGGCGTCCGTGGCGTGCCGCCCGGTGCAGCCAGGCCGCCAGTTGCAGGGCGCGGCCCAGCCCCTCGGCCAGAGGGTCGGGGGCCGCCTCGCGTCCCTGCGCGGCGGCCAGCAGGTCTCCGTACTGTCGGCGCAAGCCGGTCATGCGGGCCTCGCGCAGGTCCTCGTGGACGAGGGCGCGGCCGCGATGGCCGTAGAGCTCGAAGGCTGCGTCCGCCTCCGTCTCAGCTCCAAGGGCATGAACCTCCAGCACCGCTTCCAGTCCATTGAGGAACTCCATGTGGGCGAGGGCCAGATCCTCCTCCGGCCGGTTGCGGACCATCGCCCGGGTGTGGGCGGCCACCGTGTCGATGCCGCCGAAGAGCTCCTCCAGCAGCAGGGGCGCCCAGAGGGCGTGCGACCCGAGGACGCCACCCGTCCCCGACAAGGCTCGGGGCACCCGGACCCGCAGGCGGGCGAAGACCGGCCTCTCGACCCGGGTGGCGGAGCGCCGCACCTCGTCGGCAAAACCGGAGTGCAGGCTCGGGGCGTCGATGCGCAGCATGCCCTGCCGTTCCGCTCCCACCAAGTCCCGCAGCTCCCCCGCCCGCCTCCCGGCGACGGGAGGACAGGCGCACAGGACCCCGTTCCCCGCTTCCAGGGCCTGGCGCACCCAGTATCCACGCTCCGACGGCGGCGAGAGAACGGTGACGATCCCCACCCGCGGGTCTGCCAACCACCCCTCCGGACTCTCCTCCCCCGCGGGCTCGAGGGCTCGCAGACCGTCCACGGCGTCGACGGCCGCCAGGTGGCGGCAACGCTCCTCGGTCCCCAGAACGGCAACTCCCATCTCTTCCGACAACAGCTTTCCCCCTCCCGCCTGAGCCTCGAGAGTCGAGAGATTCGAGGATGATAGGGGTCCTCGCAGCCCCCGGCCAAAGGGCCCATGGGGAGATGCCGTGAGGATTTCCGGACGGAAGGGCTCAAGCCTTCGCGGGGCCGTCCCGCCCCTCCTTCTCCCTTGCCGCCTGCCTGTGCATCTGTCGGATGAGGCGCTTGTTGAACTCCTGGGCCGCGTGATAGCCGTCGATGCGGAGCAGGTAGTTGAAGGCGATCGTCTCGGCGATGACGGTGATGTTCTTTCCGGGGTAGATCGGAACGATGATCTCCGGAACCTCCACCCCGAGGATGGTGAAAGCGCGGTCCTCGATGCCCGTGCGCTCGTAGTCGAGGTCGTCCTCCCAGTCCACGAGGGTGAGGACGACCTCGACTCGTTTCTGCCGGCGGGTTCCGCCGACGCCGAAGAGCCGCTTCACGTCCACGATGCCGATGCCCCGGATCTCGATGTGGTCCTGCAGCAGCCGCGGCGGACGGCCCATGAGCAGCCCGTGCGACTGGCGGGTGATGATCACCGTGTCGTCGGCCACGAGCCGGTGACCGCGCTCGACGAGATCGAGACCGACCTCGCTCTTGCCGATGGCGCTGCGGCCCATCACCAGGAGCCCCACCCCGTGGACATCGACGAGGGTTCCGTGGAGGGTCACCTGGGGGGCGAAGTGATCGTCCAGGTAGAAGTGGAGGAGATGGATGAACTTGGTGGTGTCGTACTCCGAACGCAGCAGGGGGATCCCGTACTTGTCGGCGAGGCGGCGCAACTCGGGGAGGAGCCGGCCCCGGCCGGTGACGATCACGCAGGGCAGCTCGAACTGGTAGATGATTTCCAGGGCCTGGATCCGGCGGTCCGGAGGCAGGCTCCGGAGGTACTCCAGCTCGTGGTTGCCGAGGATCTGCACCAGGTCGAAGGTGAAGACCTCGACGAAGCCGGTGAGGGTCAGTCCGGGCCGATGGACGTCGCTGCTGTTGATGGAGCGGCCCATCCCCCGCTCCCCTGCCAACAGACGCAGACCGAGACGGCGGCCATACTCCTTGAGCAGGGTGTCGATCTTCATCCGCGCCTCGCCCTGGCTGCTCGCAGGGGTGCTCATTCGGCTGCCTCCCTGGCCACGGCGTCGCCGTGGGCCCGCCGGAAGCCGTCGTAGCGGCTGCCGGAGATCTGTCCTCGCTCCACCGCCTCGCGGATGGCGCATCCCGGCTCGTGGATGTGCGTACAGTCGCGGAACCGGCATCCGCCGGCCAGGGGCTTCATCTCGCGGTAGTACTCCACCAGGTCCGACGCTCCCACCCCCCACGGCTGGAGCTGCTTGAGGCCGGGCGTGTCGACCACGTAGCCGCCGCCGCGCAGCCGGTGCAGGGAGGCCGCCGTCGTGGTGTGGCGCCCCCGGTCGTGATGGCGCATCAACCCCTGCGTCTTCAGGCCGAGCCCCGGCTCGAGTCGGTTGAGGATCGCCGACTTGCCCACCCCGGAGGGGCCGACCAGGACCGAGACGCCGTCGCGGAAGGACTCGGCCAGGGACTCCATCCCGGCGCCGGTGGCGGCGCTGACCTCGACCACCCGGTAGTCGAGGTCGCGGTATAGGTCCACCAGGGGCCGGCGGCTGTCTCCGTCGTCGAGATCGGTCTTGTTGACGCAGATGACGATCTCCTCGATGCCACCGCTGGAGGCCATGACTAGGGCGCGGTCGATGAACCCCGGGCTCGGCGCCGGATCGAGGGCGGCGCAGACCACGAAGAAGCGGTCGAGGTTGGAGGCGATGACCTGCCGGGTCGGCCGCCCGCCGGTGGCCATCCGGGCGAGGTTCGACGTCCGCGGCAGGACCGACTCGATCACCCCGCGGCCGTCCTCGGTGCGGCTCACGCGAACCAGGTCTCCCGCCACCACCGGGGAGCGGTCCTCCCGGCGCCCGGCCTTCAGGATGCCCCTGAGCTGGCAGAGGATCTCCCCCCGGTCGAGACCGACGAGGACCTCCCAGCCGGAGACGCGCAGTGCCCGGCCGCGCAACTCGCGGTCACTCGCCGCGGGCGAGGCGCTCTGCGGCGTAGGCTGGCCAGCCGAGGTCGTAGATCTTCTCCTGGGTACGGCGCAGGGGATACTCGGTGCGTCGAAGCTCGACGTGCTCGGCGTCGACGTCCCACAGGGCGAAGCTGGCGCGCGGGTCCCCGTCGCGGGGCTGTCCGACGCTGCCGGCGTTGACCAGGTACCGGTGGCGCCCGATGGCCAGTTCCGACGATGTGAGCGGGATGGGCCCGGACTCCATCTGGCAGAACAGGGCGGCGTGGTGCGTGTGTCCGACGAAGGCGATGCGCCACTCCAGCCGTTCGAGGCACCAGCGGACGTGCTCCAGCAGGTAGAGGGTCTGCCAGTCTTCGGGACAGACGGGGTTGGCGTGGGCGAAGACCCCTTCCCCCTCGACGTGGCGGTAGGCGAAGCCCCGGATGTACCCGAGCTCTTCCTCGGCCACGAGGGCCCTCGATTCCAGAAGGCTGTCCCGGGCCATGCTGTTGAGCTCGTGAACCCGCTGTCCGTCCACCAGGGCCTGGTCGTGGTTTCCGAGGACGCAGACCGCGCCCGCCTCCCGCAGCCGGTGGATACAGGCCACCGGGTCGGGACCGTAGCCCACCAGGTCGCCCAGCACGAGGAGCTGGTCGGCGCCTTCCTGGTCGACGGCGATGAGCACGGCCTCGAGGGCCTCGAGGTTTGCGTGGATGTCGGAGAGAACGGCCAGCCGCATGGTCAATGGAAGAGGGCGCTGATCGACGTCTCTTCGTGGATGGCGCGGAGGGCGTCGGCGAAGTGCCGGGCCACGGAGACGACGGCGAGCTTGCTCGAGTCGGCCCGCCCCGGCTGCGGCACCGTGTCGGTGACGACGAGGGACTCGAGGGCGGATGCCTCGATCCGGCTCGCCGCGTCGGCTGCCAGGGTTCCGTGCACACAGCCCGCGTGGACCGACCGGGCCCCCCGGGCGAGGACGGCCTCGGCGCCGTCGAGGATGGAGTCCCCGGTGATGATCTCGTCGTCGAAGAGCAGCACGTCGCGGCCCTCAACGGCCCCGATGACGCCGTGCACCTGCCTCTGGCCCGCGGTCTCCCGGATGTCGATCACCACGAGGGGCAACCCGAGGTGGCGGGCGTACGCCTCGGTCACCTTGGCACGGCTGATGTCGGGGGCTGCGGCGACGCAGCGCGACAGGTCGAGGCGGTCGGCGAAATGCCCGCAGATCGACGGCACGCCGCTCAGCTGGTCGATGGGGATGCGGCAGAAGCCCATGGTCTGCGGACTGTGGAGGGTCATCGTCAGGATCCGGTCGGCGCCGGCCTCCACCAGCAGGTCGGCCATCAGGCGGGCAGCGACGGAGATGCGCGGCTCGTCCTTGCTGTCGGCCAGGGAGTACGGGTAGTAAGGCAGGACCGCGGTGACCCGCCCGGCGGAGGCGTACTTGAGGGCGTCGAGAGCGATGAGCAGCTCCATCAGGTGATCGCTGACGGGCGGGCAGGAGGTCTGGATCAGGAAGACGTCGCAGCCGCGCACGTTCTCGCAGATCTTGACCTTCACGTTCTCGTTGCTGAAGCAGACGAACTCGATGCGCCCCGGCTCGATGCCGAGAGAGCGGCAGATCCCTGCGGCCAGGTCCGGGTTGCTGTTGCCCGCGAAGACCTTGAGTGTCCTGTCGCCCATCTCTCTTCAGGGCAGCAGGGCCAGCTCCTGGCGGGCCCGCTGAGCAATAGGGGTCCGCCCGTACTCGCGGACCACCCTCTCCAGGATCTCGCGCTGGCGGGAGGCATCGTCCAGGAGCCGGTAGCATCTGGCCCCGTCCATCAGGGCCATCGCCGAGGGCGGGTGGTCGGGATGGTCGTCGGCGTAGTCCACGAAGGCCCGGGCCGCGGCGGCGAGGTCGCCCTGGGCCTCGAGGCAGGCCGCCAGGCCCGTGCGGGCCGCGAAGACCAGCGGCGGCTGGTCGCCGTGCTCGTCGAGGTAACGCTGATACAGCCCCTGGGCGTCGACATAGCGGCCCAGGGTGAAGTAGCGATTGCCGAGGGTGATCATCCCCTGGGCGGCGGCCGGGGTCCCGGCGTACTCCTCGATCAGCTGGCGGGAGATCGCGACGACGCGGTCGATCTGTCCGGACTGCTCGGCCAGGTCGGCTTCGAAGATCATCGCCGACGCCTGGCTGCGGGCCTCCAGGCGCTGGCCCTTTACGAAGCTGGCGATGACGATGACGGCGACCACCGCCACCGCGCCGCCGATGAACAGTTGCGCCCGGCTCTTGACGTACTCCCCCGCCTGGAGGACCCACTCGAGGAATCGGTCCTCCTCCAACTCCGCCTTGCTCGGCCGCCGGTTACGCTCCTCCATGGGGATCCTTTCCAGGACGCTGGGTGGTCGAACTCAACCCTCTTCTCCAAACTGAACGGCGCTCTCGATCCGGTACGCCTCCAGTCCCTTCCGGCCTCCCAGGGGCTGGAGCTCGACGAGGAAGGAGAGACCCGCGACGCGGCCTCCGAGGGCCTCCACCAGCCGGCAGGCGGCGCGGGCGGTCCCTCCCGTGGCCAGTACGTCGTCGAGGACAAGGACACCGTCCCCGGCTCCCAGGGCGTCCTCGTGAACCTCGATCACGGCGCGGCCGTACTCAAGCTGGTACTCCTCCCGGATCGTCTCCCGGGGCAGCCGGCCCTCCTTGCGCATGGGCACGAAACCGACCCCGAGACGTGTGGCCACCGCCGGGCCGAGGAGGAAGCCGCGCGCCTCGATCCCGGCCACGAGGTCGACGCCGCTCTCGGCGAAGGGCGCCGCCAGAGCGTCGACGGCGGCCCTCAGCCCCCGGGCATCGCCCAACAGCGGGGTGATGTCCCGGAAGAGCACCCCCGCCTCGGGAAAGTCGGGCACGTCCCGGATGAGGGCCCGCAGTCGGCTCACCTCTCCCCCTCCCCTCTCGTCAGCCCAGGAGACGGCTCACCGACTCGCCGTGGTGAATCGCCTTGATGGCGTCGCCGAAGAGGCGCGCCACGGAGATCGTCTCGATCCTGGACGAGCCCTCGCCGCAGGGCAGCGGAATCGTATTCGTCTTGACGAAGACCTCCACCGGCGAGTCGTCGATCTTCGCCAGAGCGTCGCCCGAGAACACCCCGTGGGTGCATCCGGCCATGATGCGCTTGGCTCCACGTTCCTTCAGCAGGCGGACCGCCTCCATCATCGAGCCGCCGGTGAGGACCTCGTCGTCGAAGATCAGGGCATCCCGTCCGTCGATGTCGCCGATCACGGTCAGGATCTCTGCGGTCTCGTCGTCGGCGTGGCGGCGCTTGTCCATGATCGCCAGCGGCAGGTCGAGACGATGGGCGTAGAAGCTGGCCTCGGTGGCCGAGCCCACGTCGGGCGACACCACCACCGCCCGGCTCAGGTCCTTCGTCTGCATCAGGTGGTCGCAGATGAGGTTGGTCGCCCACAGCTGATCGACGGGGATGCGGGAGAAGGCGGCGATCTGGGGCGAGTGCAGAGTCATGGTGAGGATCCGGTTGGCGCCAGCCGTCTCGAGGAGATCGGCCACGAGGCGGGCGCTGATCGAGATCCGGGGCTCGTCCTTCTTGTCGGAACGCACGTAGGGGTAGTAGGGCAGGACGGCGGTGATCCGGCGCGCCGAGGCGTACTTCAAGGCGTCGATGAGCAGGAGCAGCTCGATGAAGTGGTCGTTCACCGGGGAGCATGAGGTCTGGATGACGAAGACGTCGTCCTCGCGGACATTCTCCTCCACGCGCACCTTGATGGTGTCGTTCGGAGTCCTCTCGAAGCTCACGCGTCCCGGCGGACAGTCGAGATAGGAGCAGATCTCGGCAGCCAGCTCCGGGTTGCTCGACCCGGACATGATCTTCAGGTAGTTCTTCATCCCAGGGAGCGCGCCACGTCCTTGGCGAAATAGGTGAGGATCAGGTCGGCGCCGGCCCGCTTGATGGCCACCAGCACCTCGTCGCGGATGCGGATCTCGTCGACCCAGCCGCGCTCGGCGGCGGCCTTGATCATGGCGTACTCGCCGCTGACGTTATACGCCGCCAGTGGCGCGTCGAAGCGGTCGCGTGCGGCTCGCAGGACGTCGAGATAGGCGAGGGCGGGTTTGACCATGACCACGTCCGCCCCCTCCTCCAGATCGAGTGAGATCTCCCGCAGGGCCTCGCGCACGTTGGGCGGATCCATCTGGTAGCCGCGGCGGTCGCCGGAGCGCGGCGCCGAGCCGGCGGCCTCCCGGAAGGGGCCGTAGAAGCCGGAGGCGTACTTGGCGGCGTAGGCCATGATCGGTACCTCGGCGTGTCCGGCGCGGTCGAGGGCCCCGCGGATGGCGGCGACGCGGCCGTCCATCATGTCCGACGGAGCCACCACATCGACGCCGGCGTCGGCGTAGACCACGGAGGCGCGCGCCAAAAGCTCAACGGTGCGGTCGTTGTCGACGCCCTCTTCGGTGAGCACGCCGCAGTGGCCGTGGTCGGTGTACTCGCAGAGACAGACATCGGCGATCACCAGCAGGTCGAGGCCGGCCTCGCCGATCGCCGCGGCGGCTCGGGGGATGATGCCCTCCGGGTCGTACCCGGGGCTGCCGGCTCCATCCTTGTGGTCGGGAACGCCGAAGAGGATGACCGCGGGGATGCCGGCGTCCGCGGCCTCCCGGCACTCCTCCACCAGCACGTCCGGGGACATGCGCGCCACCCCCGGCATGGCCTCGATCTCCTGGCGGACACCCCGGCCCGGGCAGGTGAAGAGCGGCAGGACCAGGTCCTCGCGGCGCACATGGTGCTCGCGGACCATGCTGCGCACGAGGGCGCTGCCGCGCAGACGCCGGGGACGGCAGGCTCCCGGAGGCAGGCCGGCGGCCGGCTGTTCCGGGAGGGTTGCGAGAGGGTTGCCGATGTTGGCCACGAAGCCCGGTCTCACACCTTGTCCAGGGCCTGCTCGAGGTCGGCGATGAGGTCCCCCGCATCCTCGATGCCGACGCTGTACCGGACGAGCTCGTCGGTGATGCCGATGGCCAGCCGGTCGGGACGGCTGAGGTCCGAGTAGGAGATCGTCGCCGGATGGCTGACCAGGCTCTCCACCCCCCCGAGGCTGGGGGCCAGGTACGGCAGCCGCAGCTGGTGGACGAAGCTCCGCGCGCGCTCCAGATCCCCCTCGATATCGAAGCTGACGACGCCTCCGAACCCCTTCATCTGGCGCATCGCCACGGCATGGTCGGGATGGCTGGCGAGGCCGGGATAGAACACCCTGCGGACCTTGGGATGCCCCTCGAGCCAGCGGGCGATCTCGAGGGCGGTCTGGTTCTGCCGCTCCATGCGAAGGGCCAGGGTCTTGAGGCCGCGGATCAGCAGGTAGGCGGTGTTGGGGTCGGAGTTGGTGCCGATGACGTCGCGGAACTCCTTGATGGCCTGCACCATCGGCCCCCTGCCGCAGACGCTGCCGGCCATCA
The DNA here is from genome assembly GCA_964291625.2 of Candidatus Latescibacterota bacterium. Taxonomy (GTDB): domain Bacteria; phylum Latescibacterota; class UBA2968; order UBA8231; family UBA8231; genus UBA8231. The sequence continues at coordinate 602,973 of OZ220090.1, forward strand.
GGTCGTTGTGGCCGCCCAGGTACTTGGTGGCGCTGTGGAAGACGAGATCGGCGCCGGCCTCGATGGGGCGCTGGTTCACCGGCGTGGCGAAGGTGCTGTCGATGAGCAGGCGCAGCCGGTGCTGCCTGGCGAAGGGCACGAGCCGGTCGAGATCAGCCACGTGCAGGTGCGGGTTCGTCGGCGATTCGGCGAAGAGCACGCGGGTCTCGTGGCGGACCGCCCCTTCGAGGGCCTCGAAGTCGCCCGGGGAGACGCCGGTGCAGGCGATGCCGAACTTGCCGAGGACGTCGCAGAGCTGCACGGTCCGGCGGTAGCAGTCCTCCATGATCACCAGGTGCTGGCCGCTGCGCATCATGGCCAGCAGGACCGTGGTGATGGCACTCATGCCGGAGGAGAAGAGCAGGGCGTCGTCGGCCCCGTCGAGGGCGGCGAGCTTGACCTCGGCGGCGCGGACCGTGGGATTGCCGTAGCGGCCGTACTCGAAGTGGCTGCGCTTGCCCTGCTTGTACTCCTCGAACTCGTCGAGGCTGTCGAATACGTAGGTCGCCGTCTGGGCGATCGGCGTGGTCACCGACTTGGCGTGCTTGCGGCGCTCCTCGCCGCCGTGGACCGCCCAGGTGGAAGGGCCGCCCGCGGCGGCGGTTGAGGAATCTTCTTCGCTCATCGGCATGTTCAGGCGTAGACGCTGTCCACGGTTTCGAGAACGGCCCGCCGCACCTGCTCGAGGTCGGCGTCGACTTCCACGGGCCGGTTGGCATGGCTCGGGGTGACCTCGAACCCGCCGAGACGGTCCTCGTGGTAACCCACCTTGAATTCCGGAAACTTCAGCCCCAGGGCGGTGGAGATCACCACGACGCGGCTGTCCGGCCGGATGGTCCCGTGGGCGATGAGCTTCTCCAGCGCCGCCAGGGCCACCCCGGTGTGGGGACAGGTGAACAGGCCGCTGCGGTCGGCGCGGGCGCAGGCGTCGGCCAACTCGGCCTCGGTGGCTTCCTCCACGACGCCGTCGAGACGGCGCATGACCCGGATCGCCCGCTCCCAGCTGACCGGGTCGCCGATGCGGATGGCGGAGGCCAGGGTGTCGGAGGCCTCGACCGGTTCGAAGGACTCGAAGCCCGTCCGATAGCTGCGGTAGAGGGGATCGGCGTTCCGGGCCTGGGCCACCGCCAGCCGGGGCAACCGGTCGACCATGCCCATCTGGCGCATCTCCAGAAACCCCTTCCCGAGGGCGCTCACGTTCCCCAGGTTGCCCCCCGGGATCACGATCCAGTCCGGGACGACCCAGTCGAACTGTTGCAGCAGCTCGATGCCGACCGTCTTCTGCCCCTCGATCCTCAGGGAATTCATCGAGTTGGCCAGATAGACGTTCTCGCTCTTCACGAGACCGCGAACCAGGCGCATGCAGCCGTCGAAGTCGGTTCGGATCGACAACGTCAGGGCGCCGTTGGCGATGGGCTGGATCAGCTGCGACACGGAGATCTTGTCCTTGGGCAGCAGGACGATCACGGGGATCCCGGCCGCCGCCCCGTAGGCGGCGAGGGAGGCCGACGTGTCCCCCGTGGAGGCGCAGGCGATGGCCGGGATCGCCTGTCCGTCGGCCCGCATCTGCTTGACCATGGAGACGAGCACCGTCATGCCGAGGTCCTTGAAGGAACCCGTGTGGCTGTGGCCGCACTGCTTGATCCACAACTCCCCGACGCCCATCTCGTCGCCGAGGCGATCCGCCCAGAACAGGTTGCTGCCGCCCTCGTAGATGGAGACCACGTTGCCGTCATCCACGGCGGGGCAGACCATCTCCTTCTTGCCCCACACGCCGCTGCCGTAGGGCCAGACCGTCCCCATGTAGCGCTGATCGAAGAGACGCCGCCACTCGGTCCCCGGCCGCCGGCCCAGGGCCTCCATGTCATGGACGACCTCGAAGAGCCCGCCGCACCCGCACTCGTAGACCACCTGGTCGAGATCGTGGCGGCTGCCGCAGCGGATGCACTCGAACCAGGCCTGGTATTCCATCGATCACCGAGCGGTTGGAGCGGTTGCGGGAGAAGGGGTTATACGGCGGGAGAATCTACCCCGGGGGCCGTACATCGGCAAGGAAACGGGACGCCGGATCAGGCAGGCACGCGCCGCACCAGCCATGGGATCGAGGCCGCGGCGATGAGGGTTTCGGGCACCATGTAGCTGGCGTTGTAGAGGAGGGAGTACTTCCACACCGGCGTCCCCTCGGGGGCCAGGTGGGCGAAGTAGACGACCCCGGAGAGGACGTGGCTCCCCAGCCTTGCCAGGCTGGCGCCCGCCGCGGCCGCGGCGATGGTCCAGGGCCCGCTTCCGGCGGAGGCGGCCAAGCCGGCGAGGCCCAGAGTGGCGAAAGCCGCGGGGTAGTCCAGAACCAGCTGCACCGGGTGCACGAAATAGGGCGCCATGACGAAGTTGACGACCCCGTACGCGGCCCCGGCCAGCATCCCGGCGCGGGGCCCCCGCCGCAACGAGAGAAACAGGATGGGCAGGGTGTGCAGGCTCACCGAGCCGCCGTATGCCAGGTGGGGCAGCTTGACGCGAATCAGGCTGAGGACGGCCGCCAGGGCGATGGCGACGGCGGTCTCCGCGGCGGTGCCAGTCCTCACGAAGCTCCTTTCCGTACAGGGGAAAACGAGGCGGAACCCGCCGGCCCGAGAGGCGTCCAACCAGTGCGGGCCATCCCGGTCTTGGCTCGCACCTCCCTGGCGGCCGGGGGCGTTCCCGCCCTCGGCCGCACCTCGTTCTACCGCCGGGGGGGTCGGCTCACTCCGGCCTCAGTTCAACCGCTGCAGGAGCATGTACCCCTGCCGGATGCGGACCGGGCCGCTGACCCCCCCCACCTGCAGGTTCAGCACATTGCTCTCGACCTCGGGGAGCATCTCCCCGGGCCCGAAGAACCCGAGATCGCCGCCGTCCCTGGCGTTGGGCGCCTGGGAGAACCTGGCCGCCAGCTCCCCGAAGTCGCCGCCGGCCTCCAGCCTCTCGAGGATGTCGAGGGCCTGCGACTCCGTCGGAACGAGGATGAAGCGGGCCCGCATCTTGCCGTCCACGATCGCCCGGATGCCATCCATGTTGACGTTGACGGCATGCAGGAGTCCCGGATCCCGGGCGATCGCCTTGGTCCGGTCGTACCACTCGAGGGCCTCGGCATAGCGCTTCTCGGCGGCCAGCAGGTAGGCGATGTTGTTGTGCGACTCCACGTCGTCGGGGAGAAACTCGAGGACCGTGTGGTAACGCAGCAGGGCGCTGTCCGGCTTCCCCGTGCGCGTGTAGTGCAAGGCCAGCAGGCGGTGGGCGTGGCCGTTGCGGTCATCGAGGGCGAGGGCGGTGTCGAGCTCGGCGCGAGAGGCGGCCAGGTCTCCGGCCTGCAGGTGCAGGAAGGCGAGCTGGGTGCGCACACCGGAGTTCCCCGGGGCCAGCTCCATGGCCCGGTGCACGTAGTGCAGGGCGGAGTCGAGTCGGCCCACGGCGAGGAAGGCGTCGTTGAGCATGGAGTAGACGGGAAGCTGGGCCGGGCGCTCGCCCAGCGACCGCTGCAGGAGCTGGACCGCGCGGCTGCCGTTTCCCTGCATGAGGTAGAGCTCGGCGATGCGGTTCAGCACCTGGGCGCTGCCGGCTCCCTCGCTGAGGGCCTGCTCGTAGCGCAGCAGGGACTGGTCGAGCTGGCCGCGGCGGGCGAGGCCTTCGGCCTCCCGCACCAGGCTCACCAGCCTGGGCTCCGGGTCCGTCGGATCCTGCGCCGACGTGCCCGCCGCCGCCAGGGCGAGCCCGGCGAGGAGGAGGAGGAAGGGCGGCCTTCGGGCCGCTGAAGCGCGGTGCACCCGGCTCACAATCTCACCGCTCCTCGGACCGCAGCCGCTGCACGACTTCCCGGGTGATCCGCTCCACGAGGTCGTCCACCGGGCTCCCCTCCGGGAGGTCGCACCCGGGCCGGCCGCTGATCCCGAATCTCTTGCGCAACTCGATCAACTCCCCGACCTGATCGCGGTCGAGGGTGTTGGTGGCCCCGAGCTGCCGGGAGACGAGGACGATCCGCGCGAAATGCTCCACCGTCTCCATCTTGAAGTGGGCCTCCTGCACCGACTTCCCGAGGGTTACGGCGCCGTGGTTGGCCATCAGCACCGCATCGTACTTCTCGAGCAGGGGGCGCATCGGCTCGAAGATGTCGGGCCCCCCCGGCGTGCCGTAGGGTGCGAGAGGAACCCCGCCGAGGAGCACGACCACCTCCGGCAGGACGCACTCGGTCAGGTCGAGGCCGGCCACGGCAAAGCCCGTGGCGGTGGCCGGATGGGCGTGGACGACGGCGGCCACGTCGGCGCGCAGCCGGTACGCCTCCAGGTGCATGCGGATCTCCGAGGAGATTCTCATCGGCCCCGAGACCTGGGTCCCGTCCATGTCGCAGATGGCCAGCATCTCCTCGGTGAGAAACCCCTTGCTGACACCGGTGGGCGTGCACAGCACCCGGTCGTCGCCGATCCGGGCCGAGAGGTTGCCGTCGTTGGCGGCGACGAATCCGAGTTGGTAGATGCGGCGCCCCATCTCGCAGATCTCGCGGCGGGCGGCGAAGGCGGAGGAAGCGGTGGCCACGGGATCAGCGGGCATGGGCCGGGCCGAGGACCGAGACCGTCGACCAGCGCCCTTGACCGAGGACGATCAAGCCGGCCAGACCCGGCGCCACGAGGTTGACGGCGCAGAGCAGGAGCGCGGCCTGCAGGGCCACCGCCGGGGCGACTCCGGCCAACCCGAGGACGGAGACGGCGGCGAACTCGCGCACCCCCAGATCGAGAAAGCTGATCGGCAGCAGAGTCTTGAGGGCGAAGACGGCGGGCACGCTCCAGAAGACGGAGGGGGGCAGGGGGCCGGCAGCCAGCAGCAGGAGGTGGAACTGCCCGAAGAAGACCAGGTTGAAGATGGCGGAACCGCAGATATTGGCAGCCCAGCCGAGAGGGGGAACCGCGCCCAGCACCTCGAGCCACTGGAGGCGATGCCGACAGCGGCGAAGGAGGTACCATCCAGCCCCCCCGATCGCCAGGGCCGCCGCCGCGCCGACGAGGATCCAGCCTCCCCCGATCCCGGGGATGAGAAATGCCGACAGGGCGCCCGCCAGCAGCGTCACTCCGGCGGATGTCATCCGGTCCGCCAAGGCCAGTTGGGTGGCGGCCATCCGCCGGCCCGGCAGGACCAGGCCGCGGCCGAGCTCTCCCAGCCGCCCGGGGGTGATGAGACCCAGGCCGAAGCCGGCCAGCAGGGAGCGTAGCGCGTCGGCGCCGGAGACCTCGGGAGCCGCCGCGCGCAGCAGGACCCTCCACTTCCACCACTGCAGGACAAGACCGACCGGAAGGAGTGCCACCGCGGCCCCGGCGAAACGCAGGTCCAGCCCGGCCATCGTGCGCAGCAAGGCCTGCGGCGACGTGGTCAGGCCGACGACCACGGCCAGCAGGACGAGGCCGACGGCGACTCTCGCGAAGGACGGGGGCAGCCGCCCCATCACGAGCCGGGTCCGGGCCCGGCCGCGGAACTCAGCAGCGGCTCGAGGGATGGGTGCGGCCGGGGTATCACGTGGACGGCGACGACCTCCCCCACGGCCCTCGCCGCCCGCTCGCCGACCTCGGTGGCCGCGCGCACGGCGGCCACGTCCCCGCGGACCAGGACGGTGATCAGCCCTCCGCCGACGGGGTGCCAGCCGAGCAGCTCCACGTCAGCTGCCTTGACCATGGCGTCGCTGGCCTCGACGAGGGCCACCAGGCCGCGGGTCTCGATCAGCCCGAGAGCATCGCCCATGTTGGATAACATTCTCGGAGAAAAGGACTTGCACGGATCTACGGGGCAACCGGGCAATAATCGCGCCGGCCCCGGCATCGGTCAAGGCGGCGGGCGGCCCGATGGCCCCGGGACGCCCGGTCAGCGGAACAGGAAGGTGATCACCTCGCCGTCCGCGACCACGTGATCCCGGCCCTCGGAACGCAGCCGGCCCGTGTCCCGCAGGCGCGCCGCGTCCCCGGCCACGGAGAGCACGTCGGCGACGGTGGTCACCTCGGCGCGGATGAAACCGGCCTCCATGTCGGAGTGGATGCGGCCGGCGGCGGCGGCCGCCTTCGTGCCCGACGGCACCTGCCAGGCCTGCAGTTTGTCGTTGGCCAGGGTGTAGAAGGTGATCAGCCCGAGCAAGTCGCGCGCTTCTCTCAGGAGGCGGTCGACACCGCTCTCCCGCAGGCCCAGGGTGGCGATGAACTCCTGCCTCTCTTCCTCCCCCAGCTGGGCGAGCTCGGCCTCGATGCCGGCGGAGATCCCCAGGACCCACCGCGGTCCGTAGCGGTCGCGGAGGGCCCCGGCGGAGAGTGCCTCCACCCCATCCTCCTCCGAGACGTTGGCCACCACGAGCACCGGCTTGCCGGTGAGGAAGTCATATCCTCGCAGGGCCGCGAGGTCCTCCGGGGTGAGATTCCCCTGTCGCAGGGGAACCCCTTCCGACAGGATCCCATGGGCCGCCCTCAGGGCGCCCAGCTCCCTCTGGCGGCCGGACTTCGGATCGGACCGCACCACCTTGTCGAGCTGGGGCAGATTGCGCTCGGCCACCTCCAGGTCGGCAAGGATCAGCTCGGTGTCCACCGTGTCGGCGTCCCTCAGCGGGTCGAGGTCCCCCTCCACATGGGAGACCGTCTCCGCCTCGAAGCAGCGCACCACGTGAAGCAGGGCGTCGGTCTGGCGCACGTCGGCGAGGAACTGGTTCCCCCTCCCCTCTCCGCGGCTGGCGCCGCGCACGAGACCAGCGATATCGGTGATCCGGATGGACGCGGGGGAACAGCTGGCCGGCTGCAGCGCCCCTTCGAGCCGGCGCAGGCGCCCATCGGGAACGTCGACGACGGCCACGTTCGGCTCGATGGTGCAGAAGGGATAGCTGGAGGCCGCCGCCGAGCCCCGGCTCAGGGCGTTGAACAGGGTCGACTTGCCGACGTTGGGCAGACCGACGATCCCCACGGAGAGGCTCATCCTCTCTCCTCCGCCGGCAGCAGACCCGGGCGGACCATCAAGGTCTTCTCCCGCCTCACCGAGGCCAGACCCGGCGGGCCACCCCTGGGCCTGGAGACGTACCTGGCGAGGGTGTAGATGACGGGCACCTTGCCGGCCGTGCGGCCCTTGCTCCACCAGGCGGCCACCGCCGCCGCCTCCTCGAGGGTTCTTCGCGACGGTTCGTCCTTGCGTCCCTCGCGGCGCAGGATCACATGGGAACCGGAGTAGCCCCGGGCGTGGAACCAGAAGTCGTTCTGGGAAGCGAGGCGGTGGGAGAGCCGGTCGTTTTCCTGGTTGTTCCGTCCGGCCCACACCGACCAGCCCGAAGAGGTGATGTAGCGGCGCGGGCGAGCAGGCGGGTCCTGCCCTCCGGCCGAAGACGCGCTCGCGCTCCTCCTGTCCAGGCCCAGACTGCGCTCCCAGCGCTCCATCTCCTTCTCCGTCACCTGTTCGTCCCCGTTCTCCCCCAGCCGCTTCAGGAGGAGGCGGGTCTCCTCCAACTGCTCCTCCACCCGCCGCAGGCGCGGGGGCAGCACCTCCAGCCTGCGGCGCAGGCGCCGCGCCCGCTTGAGCATGCGGCCGGCCTGGCTCGCCGCCGACCGCCCCGGCTCCAGCTCGACGACGATGGGCGCCGCCGCCGGGTCGTGCACGTCGGTCACCTCGAGGCGTCCCGGCCCCCTGGCGCCCGGGTCGCCGGCGGCCGCCAGGGAATGGGCGGACCGCTCGAGGAGGTCCACCTGGCGGGCCTCCTCGAGGTCGGAGTTCAGCGCCGCCCTGCGGCGCTCGAGCCGGCCCGCAGCCCGGCTCAGCCGGGAGCGCCGGCCGGCGGCGGCGGCAGGAGCGGCCCCGGCGAGGGGAGCTCGCAGGGCTTCGCTCACGGAGTCGAAGCGCTCCACCTCCACACCAGCCACGGGCTCCAGAACGGAGACCCGCACCCATCCCCCGCCCGCAGCCCACCGGAACACCGGACGGCGGCAGCCGCCGTGCAGCTGCCGGCCCGCCTGGTGCAGGGCCGCGGCCACGGCCGGTCCGCAATCGCTCACCGGCCGGGACGGCTCCGTTCCGGCCTCGGCGCACCATCGCGCGATGACGTGGCGGTCCAGGCCGGCCAGCGACCGGCGCAGGACCTCCTCCAGAGTACCCTGCCCCGCGAGCACCGCCTCCCAGTCCGCCCTTGCCATGGAGGCGGGATCGAGGCGGCCGTAGAGGCCGGGAGGTCGATGGGGATCGCCCCTGCGCGGCGCCCGCCGGTCACTCCCGGCGGACCAGGCCCCGAGGACCCGGCCGTGGCGCTCCCCCACGAGGCAGAGCCGGTACCGGGGCGGGACCAGCACGATGTGGAGGACGCCGTACGTCGGGTCCCCGGCAGCGTCCTTGCGCTGCAGTCGAACCTGCAGGACGCGGTCGCCCTCGGCGCAGGAAACCCCCTCCACACGCGCCCGGAGGAGGTAGCGCAGGGAGCGGTCTCCACGCTCCGGGCGCTCCGGCGACGGTCCCAGAGCGATGCCGCCCGGGGGGCCGAAACGGACCTGCAGGGAGTGCTCCGAGGCCCCCTGCGCCTCGAGGGACATCCCCTCGGCGTCGGCGTCGGCCAGCCGCAGTCGGCGGCCGTTCCAGGCCGCGCGCAGTTCCTCGGACAGCAACTGCAGCGTGATCCGGTCGAGGAGCATGGTTCAGTCGATCCTGAGGCGCGGCCGGAGCCGGGCCGCCGCTTCAGTTGGCGAGCATCTCCAGGCTCGAGGACAGTCTGGCGAGGCTGGCGCGGCACTCCTCCTGGCGCAGGCGCTCCTTCTCGACCACCGCCGCCGGCGCCTTGGCCAGGAAGGCCTCGTTGCCGAGCTTCCGCTCCAGGCCGTGCACGAGGCCCTGCAGCTTGTCGATCTCCTTGCGCAGCCGGCGCGTCTCGGCATCGACGTCGATCAGCCCCTCGAGGGGGATGAAGAGCTCCACCTCCCCCACCACGGCGCTGCCGGAAGAGGGGGGCTGCGGCAGGCCGGCACCCACCTCGACCGACTCCGCCCCCACCAGGACCTGCAGGTAGGCCCGGCGGCGATCGAGGATGGCGGCGGTCTCCGGGCCGGCGGTGGAGATCACGAGGGCCACCTTGCGCCCCCTGGGCACGTTGAGCTCGCTACGGATCGTGCGCGCCGCCGAGATCACCTCCTGCAGAAAGGCCATCTCCCGCTCGGCGTCGTCGTCCAGGTCCCTCTCCTCGGCCACCGGCCAGGAGGCGATCATCAGGCTCTCGGCCTTGTCGTCCACCGGCAGTTGCTGCCACAACTCCTCGGTGACGAAGGGCATGATCGGGTGCATCAGGCGCAGAGCCTGCTCGAGGACGGAGACCAGCACGCCCCGCACCTGGTCCCCTTCGGCCGGCGACCCGGCCAGGAGACGGGGCTTGGCCAGCTCGATGTACCAGTCGCAGTAGTCGCGCCAGAGGAAGTCGTGGAGCGCCCGGGTGGCCTCGCCGAAGCGGCACCCCTCCTGGGCCTCATCGACGAGTTGGACCGTGCGCGCCAGCCGGCTGCGGATCCAGCGGTCGGCGAGATCCTCGGGGGGCGCGGCGGAGGACGGCGCCGCCTGGCCGTCGAGGTTCATCAGCACGTAGCGCGCGGAGTTCCACAGCTTGTTGCAGAACCGCCGCCCCGACTCGGCGCTGAGGCTCTCCTTGACCTCGTTGTCGGCCACATCGGCGTCGAAGCGCATGTCCTGGGTGGAGCCGCACTGGGCGAGCAGGCTCCAGCGGGTGGCGTCGGCGCCGTACAGGCGCACCAGGTCGAGGGGGTTCAGGCCGGTGCCGAGACTCTTGCTCATGCGCCGACCGTCGCGGGTGAACACCGTGGGGTGCACGAGGACCGTGCGGAAGGGGATCTCGTCGACGAACTCCAGCGCCGTCATCACCATCCGCAGGACCCACAAGTAGAGGATCTGGCGGTCCGTGATCATGAGATCGGTGGGGTGGAAGTACTCCAGGTCCTCGGTCGAATCGGGCCATCCCAGGGTGGCGAAGGGCCACAGGGCCGAGGAGAACCACGTGTCGAGCACGTCGGGATCCTGCACGATGCGGCGGCCTCCGCACTCCGGACAGGCCTCCGGCGCCTCGACGGCGACCAGCGGCCGGGCGCCGCCCTCCACCGAGACACGGAAGGCGCCGGCAGCCAGGGCCTCGTCCCGCCCGTACCCGCTCACCGGCTCCAGGCCGCCGCCCGAGCAGTCGGCGCAGTACCAGGCGGGGATCCGGTGGCCCCACCAGATCTGCCGCGACAAGGCCCAGTCGCGGATGTTGTCCAGCCACTCCAGGGCATAGCTCCGGTAGCGGTCGGGCACGTAGACGACCTGCGCCGCCGCCCGGCCGTCGAGGTGGGGGCGCACCTTGTCGGCCAGGGGCTTCATGTCCATGAACCACTGCTCCATGGGCAGGGGCTCGATCACCGTCCCGCACTTGTCGTGGTGGGGCACAGCGTGCTCGTAGTCCTCCACCGTCACCAGCAGGCCCGCCGACTCCAGCGCGGCCACCACGCTCTTGCGGCACTCGTACCGGTCCTGGCCGGCGTAGGGACCCGCCCGCGGGGTCATGACCGCGTCGAAGTCGATGACGAGGATCTGCTCCAGTCCGTGGCGGGAGCCGATCTCGTAGTCGTTCGGGTCGTGGGCGGGCGTCACCTTCACCGCCCCCGAGCCCATCTCCGGGTCGGCGTAGTCGTCGGCCACGATGGGGATCGGCCGGTTCATGAGGGGCAGCATGACCTGCCCTCCGACCGCCGCCCTCCAGCGCTGGTCGCCGGGGTGGACGGCGACGCCCGTGTCCCCGAGCATGGTCTCGGGGCGGGTGGTGGCCACCACCACGTCGGGGCCGCCGTCGAGACCGGGATAGCGGATGTGCCAGAGCCGCCCCTGGGTCAGGATCTCCTCGGTCTCCAGGTCGGAGATGACGCTGCCGCACCTGGGGCACCAGTTGATCATCCGGGTGCCGCGGTAGATCCAGCCCTTCTCGTGGAACCTCTCGAAAGCGTTGAGGACGGCGGCGGCGTAACCATCGTCGAGGGTGAAGCGGCTGCGCTCCCAGTCGTAGCTGCAGCCCAGCTTGCGCATCTGGTCGTAGATCGCTTCACCGTAGGTCTCGCGCCAGGCGCGGATGCGCTCCACCAGGCCATCCCTCCCGAGGTCGTGGCGGCTTCGGCCCTCCTCCTGGTGCAGCTGCTCCTCCACCTTCATCTGCGTGGCGATCCCGGCGTGGTCGGTGCCCGGCAGCACCAGCGCCTCGTACCCCTGCATGCGCTTGCGGCGGATGACGTTGTCGTGGATCGCGTGCTGCACGGCGTGGCCCATGTGCAGCTCGCCGGTGACGTTCGGGGGCGGGATGGTGATGCACCAGGGGGTGCGGTCCGGGTTCGGACGGGCGCGGAAGTAGCCCGCCGACTCCCAGCGCCCGTACCAACTCCGCTCGCAGCGCTCGGGGTCGTATCGCTTGGGCAGCTCGACGGTCATTCGATCTCGGAGGATGACTTCGTTGAATGCTGTAACCGCGTGTCGGATAAGCAGTTCAATATAGGAGGGAAGGGTGCTTCGGACAATCCTCCGGAGCCCTGGCGAGGGCTTCCGGACCCGGCTTTGCGGACCCCGAAGGGGGCTTCTATACTTGCCCGGCCGATGCCGTGTCACCCGGCCCTTCCCAGCAGTGTCGAAGCCGCGAGCCGATGACGGACTGGTCTTCCCTGTCGACGGAACAGCGCAATCCGGCCAGCGCGGAGATCGACGAGATGGGGACACTCGACCTCGTGCGCCTGATCAACCGGGAGGAATCGTGCGTGCCCGCGGCGGTCGGGCGAGTGGCGCCCGAACTGGCCGCGGCCGTCGACCGGGTGGTCGAAGCGTTCCGGGCCGGGGGCCGCCTGCTCTACGCCGGCGCCGGGACCAGCGGGCGCCTGGGGATCCTCGACGCCTCGGAGTGTCCGCCCACGTACGGCACCGACCCCGACCTGGTGCAGGGAGTGATCGCCGGGGGCGAGGGCGCCGTGTTCCGGGCCGTGGAGGGGGCCGAGGACAACCCTCGGGGCGCCGTGCCGGACCTCGAGGCCCGCGGCCTGCGCCCGCCGGACATCGTCGCCGGCATCGCCGCCAGCGGCGTCACCCCCTGGGTCCTCGGCGCCCTGGCCCACGCTCGTTCCCTGGGTTGCACGACGATTCTGGTCTCCTGCAGCGCATCGGCCGCCGCCGCGGTGGAGGCGGACGTGAAGATCGTGCCCGAAGTCGGCCCCGAGGTGGTCACCGGGTCCACCCGCCTCAAGGCGGGCACGGCGACCAAACTGGTTCTCAACACCTTGACCACCGCCGCCATGGTCCGTCTGGGCAAGACCTTCGGCAACCTCATGGTCGATCTGCGACCGACGAACGCGAAGTTGCGGGACCGCAGCTGCCGGATCCTGGCGGCCCTGACGGGGATCGACCCCCAGGCGGCTCGCCGCCAGCTGGAGACCGCCGGCTGGGACCTGAAGCTGGCCTTGGTGATGGAGACCTGCGACGTCGACGCCGCCCGCGCCCGGAGGCTGCTCGAGGCCAGCGGCGGGCACGTGAAAGGCGCCCTCGCCGGCGCCGGAGGCCGATGAGTGCAGACCCGTACTCTCGGCTCGACGGACCTGCGGGTCTCCGCCCTGGGCCTGGGCACGGTGGAGCTGGGTATCCCCTACGGGATCGGCAGACCGCCGCCCCCGGACGACCGCCTCTGCCTGCGGCTGCTCCACCGGGCGCGCGACCAGGGCGTGACCTACATCGACACCGCCCCGGCCTACGGACGCAGCGAGGAACTCGTGGGCCGCGCCTTCCCCGGTGCCCGGGGTGTCGTTGTGGCCACCAAGGTCTCCCTGCGCGACGACGCCGGCGGCCTCCTGCCGCCGCAGCGCCTGTCCCGGGCGATGGGCGACTCGGTCGACCGCAGCCGCCGCAGACTCTCGGTGGAGACCCTCGACCTGCTGCAGATCCACAACCTCGGCGAAGGCGAGCTGAGCGAGGCGCTTCTGGCGGCCATGGCCGAGCAGGTCGAGGCGGGACACGTGCGCCACTGGGGTGTGTCCACCTACGGCCGGCTGGCGCCCCGGGAGGCGCTGCGTCACAGGCGGTCCGTCGACGTGCTGCAGGTGGCCTACAGCATCCTCGACCGCACCCTCGAGGAAGAGATCCTGCCCCGCTGCCGCGAGCGGAACGTGGGCCTCGTGGTGCGCTCCGTCTTCCTGCAGGGCGTGCTCTCGGCGCGGCGGCGGGACCTCGGCTCCCTCCTGGAGCCGCTGCGGCGGGCCTCCGACGCCGCGGCCCGGGTTGCCGACGGCCTCGGGATCGGGCTGCCCGATCTCGCCTTGCGCTTCGCCTTTCACGAATCCCGCGCCCACGTGACCCTCGTCGGCACGGCTCAGGCGGACGAGCTCGACGCCAACCTGCGCGCCCTCGAGGCAGGCCCTCTACCCTCCGACGCGGTGGACGAGCTGCGCCGGATTCACGTCGAGGACGAGAGTCTGCTCCACCCCGGAACCTGGAACCCGCTCCCGGAAGGCCCGAACCAATGACGGATAGATCGCCGTTGATCGGTGTGGCGGTGGACGATCTCGACACCCCCGCCCTGCTCGTCGACCTGGACCGCTTCGAAGCCAACGTCGCCCACCTGGCCGGGTACTGCCGGGACCACGGTGTCGCCTGGCGCCCCCACAGCAAGTGCCACAAGAGCCCGGAGATCGCCGCCGTCGAGCGCGGCGCCGGCGCCATCGGGGTCACCTGCGCCAAACTCAGCGAGGCGCAGATCATGATCGACCACGGGATCGACGAGGTCCTGCTGGCCAACCAGGTGATCTCCCATTCCAAGCTGCGCAGGCTCTCCCGGCTTCAGGAGCGGGGGCGGGTGATCGGCATCGCCGACGCCGAGGAAGCGGTGCGCGCCGCCTCGGCTGCCGGCGTGGAGACGGGCCTGCCGATCCCCCTTCTCGTCGACGTCGACATCGGCATGCACCGCACCGGCGTCCCCCCGGAGGCGGCGCTGCCCCTGGCGCGCAGGATCGCCGACGCGCCCGGCACCCGGCTCCTCGGCGTCATGGGCTACGAGGGCCACGTCCTCGACGAGCATCCCCCCGAGGTCAAGGAACGGGCCTGCCACGAGGCCCTCGCCCATCTCGGGCGGGTCCGGGAGGAACTGGTGGCCGACGGCCTCCCCTGTGAGATCGTCTCGGCGGGAGGCACCGGGTCGTACGCCCTCACCGCCGCCTGGGAGGGGGTCACGGAGATCCAGGCCGGAGGCGGGATCTTCATGGACGCCATGTACCGCGAGAAGTGTCACGTCGGCGAGGAGCTCGGTTACGCCCTGACCGTGCTGGCCGGCGTGACCGGCCGCCACGACGGCCACATCGTCCTCGACTCGGGGTTCAAGACCCTGTCGGCCTTCCACTACCCGCCCCGGGCCCTGGGCCGCGACGACCTCGAGTTCCGCTACCTCTCCGCCGAGCACGGCGTCTTCGACATCCGACCGGGCCATGCCGGGCCCGCCCTCGGAGAGCGGATCCACCTGCTTCCCGGGTACGGCGACTCGACGACCGTCCTCCACGACGCCTTTCTCGGGGTTCGCCAGGGACGCGTCGAGTGCCAGTGGGGCATCCTCGGCCGGGGAGCCCTTACCTGACGGCCTCGTGAACCTGCTCCTGGTCTCGGTCGACAGCCTGCGTCTCGATCACGCGGCGAGGGCCTCCGGGGCCCGGGTGCGGACGCCGCGCTTCGACGCCCTCACACGCGGCTTCGCCTTCACCGAGTCCTGCTTCTCCGTCTCCTCCGCCACCCGTCCCGTCCACGCCTCCCTGGTGACGGGCCTCCACCCCTTCGAGCACGGAGTCCAGGACCAGTACGACCAGCGCCTGCGCCCGGGGACCCCCCGCCTCTTCGCCCGCCTCCGGGAGGCCGGCTGCCGCGTCGGTCTGTTCTCCGAGGCGGCCTCGATCTTTCACGGCCTCGACTTCGGCGCCCCCGTCCTGGACCTCGACCTGCGGCCGGGGGCCGGTCTCGCGCGCCTGCGCGCCTGGCTGGCGGAGTCGGCGGCCGCTTCCCGGCGGTGCCTCTTCGTCCACTACTGGAGCACCCACACCCCCTACGGGGCCGCCGACGGTCTGGCCATGGGAGAGACCCTGCGGCTCCTGCGCGGGGGGAGGCTCGAGGTCGTCCGCGGCCGCTACCGGGCGGCGGTGGAGAGCCTCTTCGAGGGGGGCATCGCGCCCCTCCTGGAGGAGATCGACCTCGGCGCGTGGTCGATCGTGATCTTCGGCGACCACGGGGAGAGCTGGACCCCGGAGGAGCCGTATCACGGCAAGACCCTGCGCAACTCCGTCCTGAGGGTGCCCCTGTGGATGCACGTCCCCGGCGTCGGGCGGGGGATCGGGGGGGCCGGAGAGGTGGTCAGTCTGATCGACCTGCACGAGACGGTGGCGGCCATCTGCGGACTGGAGGGGACGGAGCCCGGCCCCGGGCGGGACCTGACCCGCTCCTCCGGGGAGGCCCGGTACTGCCTGGCCGAGGTCCGTCCGGGGGGAGACGACGATGCGGCGCAGGGCCCGGAGCACTCGAAGGCCGGCCTCCGCTGGTGCGTTCTGGACCGCCGCCACAAGCTCCTCGGCGGGGACGAGGGCTGGGAGCTGTTCGACACCTGGTCGGAGCTGCCGGTCTCCGGCGAGGACGTGTCCGAGCGGGCCGAGCCCTACCGGAGGGCCAGGCTGGAGATGCGCAGGAGATCCAGGTGGGGCGAGAGGGCGGGGCCGGTATCGGACGTGGATGGGTCCGCGGAACTGCGCCGGAGGCTCCGGGCCCTCGGCTACCTGGACTAGGACCGGCCTCCGGATCCGGGTGATTCCGGAGCGCCCGGCGCCGGGGCCCCCCGCCGCATCAGGGACGACTTGTAGCGCTCCGGCTCGTACGCCTCGAGAGTGACGATGCGGCACCCCGGGATGGCCTCGGCGAGCCCGGGCGGCGGCTTCTGGTCATACCCCAGAGCGATCACCCCGGGGCCGATGTCGGCCACCACCCGCAGGAAATCGGAGCCCGGATACCCGAGACGAGCGTCGTCCACGGCGTCGTGCTCCGAGATCCGCCGCAGGCGCTCGTCCTCCCCCTGATCCGGCCCCTTGCCCTTGATGCGCAGGACGTTGGCATCCCGCGCCACGACCACGAAGAGCTCGTCCCCGAGACGGGCGGCCTGGCGGAGGAAGGAGTCGTGGCCCGGGTGGAAGTGGTCGAAGGTCCCGCAGCACATGACCCGCCGCCCCGCCTCCACTAGCGGCCCTCCCCCTCCTTCGATCGGCGGTCCACCCAGAACTGTCCGCCCTGCTCGCGGCTGAAGCGTTGTCCGAAGCTGTCGGCCTCCTCGCGGCGGGCGAAGTAGCCGATGCGCAGGCGGACCCCCTGGGCCGAGGGGAGGAGATAGGCGGGGTAGCCGAGGGCCTTGAGCTGTTGCAGCCGCTCACGGGCCCGGCCGGGGTCTGCAAACATCCCGACCTGCACCGTGTACTCCCCGTCGGGAGCGAAGGCCACCCCATCCTTCGCCCCAGGCAGGGCAGCCTCGATGGGGGCGGGCTCTTCGGGGGCTTCCTCGACCATCGGCGGAGGGGCCGACAGGTCGGCGGTGCGGACCTGCTGGCTGTCCTCCACGACGTAGACGATCTCGGTGCGCGTCCCCGGCTCTTCCCCGCCGGGGTCGGAGCCGCCTCCGGCGCATGCGCACAGAACCACGGAGAACGCCAGGGAGGCCGGGGCGGGAAGGCCGGGCCGGGAGGATGGACGGGTCTGTCTCATGGTCTCAGATCTTCAGGACGCTCTTGGAGGCGGGGAGCCGCGGCCTCGAGCCGTTCGAGGAGGAACAACCCCCATTTCCTTCGGTTCACATGGTACGGCAAGGAAGCGAGGGCTTCCAGCGGCAGGCCGGAACGGCGCAGCCGCGTCCCCAACTCCGGACTCGGCGGGGCCAGCATGGCCACGACCCCTCCCGGGGCGACGACCCGGGAGAGGTCGGCCATCTCCTCCTCCAGGTTCTCCACCCCGGCCCGAGGAACCAGCAGAGCCGCCGCGGCGGTCTCGTCCCCCACCGGCAGGCGCCGGCTGTCGGCGCCCACAGCGAGGCCGCTGCCGTCCCCTCGGCCGACCCAGGCTCCCGCCCTGCCCTTGTGGGGGACCGCCACGAGGAGATCCTGATCCTCGAGGTCGAGGAGCCGCGCAACGGAGCTGGCCGCAGGCCCGGGCCAGCCCTCCCGGCGGGGATCTCCCCCGGGGCGTCCGGGCCCGAGCTGGACGGAGACCAGGGCGCGCCGGCGCCTCACCTGCAGGTTCAGGCGTATCGGCGAGCCGCTCCCGCTGCCGGACTGCAGCCCGAACTCCGACCTCAGGAGCGTCTCGGCCCCGGCGCGCAACTCCCCGGTCTCGAAGCGGTGGTTTCCGCGAAGGCTGACATCCAGGTGGAACCGGCCCCCATCGACGCCCGGGTCGCAGGCGCGGGCGATACGGTGCACGCTCTCCAGCGGCAGCTGGCGGAGGCATCTCAGGGTCCGCTCCAGGCCGGGCCTGCCGACGGTGACATCGTGGGCCTGCGCCGCGATCGCCTGCAGGCGGGTGGGGCACCGCAACTCGAGGAGCCGGCGGGGACTGGCGCGGTAGCGGAAGAAGACCCGGCCCACCCCGCCTCTCTCCGGGCGCACGGCGGAGGCCGCGGAGCCGAGACGGACCCGCATCTCCTCGACGGCGACCTCCTCGAGGCCGCCGATGCAGGTGATGACGAACTCCGTCAGACTCGCGGGGGCGGACATGCCGGTTCAGCCCCCGGGGAGGACGGTGGCGGCGGCCGGCCCGTCCGGCGTCAGACACTCGGCCGCGCAGGCCGCCACGGCCGCCGCGTCGAGGGCGCCGTCGCCGAGATGGAGGTCCACGAGATCGAAGGGATGGCAGCCGCGGCGCACGGCGCACTCGACGAGGTCGGCGCACTCCTCCGCGTCCTCCCACCGGCAGACCATCTCGCCGAAGACCCGGCGCCGGGCCTGCTCGAAGCCCTCCTCGATCCGCGCACCCGTCTCCAGCTCCTCGACGATGGCGTGGCGCAGCGCTTCGGGGTGGTCCGTATCTCCCCCGAGCAGGCAGAAACCGTAGAGCCCGTCGAGGTGGACCTCGCCGCCGAAGCTCTCACCGTCGATCAGGCCGGACTCGTAAGCCTCCTCGAAGAAGCCGCTCGAAGCGCCGAAGAGGATGTCGAGGGCCATCTCCAGGCTCAACTCGCGCCGCAGCAGCTCCAACCCTGCAGCCGGGACCGGATCCGGGAAGAGCAGCAGGTGTCGGGCCTTGGCCACGGCTCTCCGGACCTCCATGTCCTGCGGCCTCGCTTCGATCCTCGGTCCGCGGCCCCCCCCGGCGGCACCCGACGGCCACGCCTCCAGCAGCTCCACCCCGCGCCGGCAGACGGCCTCCCCCTCCGCGGCGCCGCAGACGATCAGCTGCAGGGCGCCCGGGTGGTAGTACTGCTGGTGGCACCGGCTCAGCACCCCGGCGTCGATCCGGCGCAGGCTCTCCGGGGTTCCGGCGATGTCCACGGCGATCCTGTGTTCGCCGTACAGGGCGCGCAGGGCGGTCTGGAAGGCCACCCACTCGACGCTGTCATCGAAGAGCTGGATCTCGCGGGCGATGATCTCTCGTTCCCGCTCCACGCCTGACTCGGGGAAGTGGCCCCGACCGGCGAGCTCGAAGAGCAGGGGGAGGCAGTCCTCGAAGGCTTCGGCGCTGGCGGTGAAGGAGAAAGAGGTGCCCGTGAGCCCGGTCTGGGCGTCGACATCGGCTCCCAGACTCGTGAACCGGTCGGTGATGTCCCCCTCGGGCTTCTCGAAGAGCCGGTGCTCCAGGAAGTGGGCGGTGCCCTCCGGCAGAGCCGGTCCTCCGGGGGCTCCGGCGTCGATGGCACCGAAGTCCACCAGGAGGACCGCGTGACAGCGGCGGCCCGGGCAGGGCACAGCCCACACCCTTCCGCCGCCGGGGACGGCGGCGGTCCATACCTCCTCGCGCAGCAGGGGATGCCCTCTCCGGTTCACCACGGCGCCAGAAAGTAGTCGGTCTCCAGTTCCAGGCGCGCCGCCTCGGCACGGACCGCCCCCGCGTCGACTCCGCCCAGTGCCTGCCGCAGGCGCCTTCGCGAGGTGTCGGCCCCCGCCAGCCGCCGGTAGTAGTCGAAGCGGACGAGGCGGTCCCGGGCGTCGTCGAAGCCGTCGAGCCGGTTCCGGGCGAGGGCGCGCGAGCGTTCGAGCTCGGCCCCGCCGGGACCGGCCCGGGCCAGCTCCCGCAGCTGCTCCCGAACCAGGCCGCCCACAGCCTCCCGGTCTCCGGCCTCGACCCCGGCCTCGACGAAGAACATCCCTCCCATGGCCTCGCCGTAGGAGGTGATGTAGTAGCACATCCCCGACTCCTCGCGGACCACCCGCGAGAGGCGGGAGTGCTGATCGGCCGCGAAGATCAGGTCCAGAAGGGCCAGGGCCGGGTAGCGGCAGCGCTCCCCGCCGCCGACGGTGACATCGGTGCGGTAACCAAGCATCATCCGGCCCTGGGCCACCCTGTCCCGCTCGGTCACCCTCCTCATCCCCTCCCCGGCCAGGTGGACGGGAGGCGGGGGTGTCGCCTCCAGGTCGGGGCGCGGCCAGCCCAGGGCCGCCTCCGCCAGGGTCGCCGCACGGTCGACGTCGACATCCCCGCAGATGTAGAGATCGAGGGCCGCCGAAGCCCGGAGCCCGGCCAGCTCGGCCAGGAGGTCGGAGCCGGTCAGGCCGCACAACTCCGACGGATCGCCGTGCGCCGCCAGTCCATACGCCTCCCCCGCGCACATGATTTCGAGACAGCGCCTCTGGGCGAGGGCGGTCCGGTCGGAGTAGATCGCCTCGACACTGCGGCGCAGGGACTCCTTCTCCTGCTCCACCCGGGCCTCCGGAAAGACCCCCCCCTCCAGGTACGGCTCTCGCAACGCCTGACCCAGCAGCTCGAGGCCGGGGGCCAGCAGATCGGGGCGGCCGGGGAGGTACGCGCCCTCCACGGCCTCGTAGTGCAGGTGCAGGACCTGAAACGGTCCCATGCCTTCGGTCTGGGAGGAGAAGACGGCTCCGTAGAGATCGTCGGTGTGGCGGTTCAACTGGCGGATCCCGGGGAGGCTGGCGGTGCCGCGCTCCAGCAGGCGCCCCACCAGGGCCATCCGCGTCGCCGCCACGGGCCGGAGCAGACGCGGAAGGAAGAGATCGATCCACACCGACTTGAAGCGCCGGGAACGGCGCACGTGGAGGCGCAGCCCGGGGTGCAGGAGGAAGCTGTCGAAGTCCGAGTCGGGCTCCGGGGCCACGGCGAGAGCGAGGGGTGGTGCGTGGTTGGCGGTAGAGTCGGGGGCGGGCCCTTGGCGGGCTCGCGGTGTCACTGGATCCAAGATCGGCGAACCCCGGCTCCAGGGCAAAGCGTACGGCCCCGCGGATGATCCGAGCCGCCGGTCCGATCCCCGGGGCTTGCCCGGCGGCCTCGGGTAGGCGATGATGGTGCACCTTGCCTCCAGGACAAGGGAATGAGCGTCTCTCTGGATCTGATCTCCATCGTGCTGGTGGAGCCTGCGGTTCCCGGAAACATCGGCTCCGTGGCCCGGGTCATGCGCAACACGGGGCTGAGCCGCCTCACCCTCGTCCGCCCCGGCGACTGGCGCACCCCCGAATGCGAATGGATGGCCCACGGCTCGGCGGATGTCCTCGACGAGGCCCGTGTCGTGGAGGACCTGGAGGAGGCGGTCACGGACTGCCAGATCGTCATCGGGACCACGCACCGCGTGGGCAGGTTTCGGGTCGTGGACGACGACTACCGCGCATCCCTTGCCGAGACTTCGGCCCAGGCCGCTGCGGGCCGCCGCATCGCCGTCCTCTTCGGGCGCGAGAAGGACGGCCTCTCGCGGTCGGAACTGGTGCGCTGCCAGCGCCTCATCCGCATCCCATCGGCCGTCCCCCACCCCTCCTTCAACCTGTCGCACGCGGTGCTCCTGGTGGCTTACGAGTTGTTCCGGCGCCTCGGCGATCCGCCGCGGACGGCCCCCGCCGCGCCGCTGGCCACAGCGGCACAGATCGACCGGGTCGTGGAGCACCTGCTGGAGGCGATGCTCACCATCGGGTTCAGGCCCCGGAACGAGGACCCGGCGAACTTCGAGCGCGTGCTCCGCCGGTTCCTGGGGCGGGCCCCCCTCGAAAGGCGGGACGCGGCCGTGCTGCACCGCCTGGCGGGACAGGTCGGCAAGTTCGCCCGCCGTCTCCGGCAGGGCCCGGACGAGACTTCAGTGTGAGTCCGGCAGCGGTTCGAGCCAGCGCCGGAACCACGCCAGGACGCGGCTCTCCATCGGCCTCGAGAACCCGTGCCCCACATCCTCCTCGATCCAAAGCTCCAGTCTGTCCGCGGCGCTGTCGGCATAGGCCGTCGAGGCCGCCGCAAAGGTCCGGCGCGCCGCAGCCGGGGTGATGTAGGGGTCCAGCTCTCCAGTCATCAGCAGCAGCGGCCGGGGGGCCAGGGAAGCCGCCAGGCGCGGCGCGTCAAGGACGGCCAGCTCCGGCATCCAGGCGAGAAAGGCCTTCCGGACCCGGTCCGGAGAAGCCCCCTCCCGGATCAGGCGTTCGGTCAGGGGCAGTCCCCCGAAGAGGCGCCGCCAGGCAACGGTGCCGAAGACCTCCGCCCAGCACAGCTGGCCGGCCACGGAGACGACGCAGTCGACCCGCTCGTCGACCGAGGCCAGCAGCAGCGCCTCCATGCCGCCCATGCTCAACCCCATCATGCCGATGCGGCCGGCATCGGCCTCCGGCCGGGAGGCGGCGTAGTCCAGGGCCCGCTGCAGATCCAGGACGTACTCGCCGAGCACCCGCGGCAGGCCCTTGGCGCGGATGGCTTCCGCCGGGTCCCCCGGGCGCTCTCCGTGATAGGGCCTGTCGATGGTGAGGACGAAGAACCCGGCCTGGGCCCACAGGGGCAGCAGGGCCCGGGGCCGCAGGAGGTCTTCCTTGCGGTTGGGACTGCCCGGCATGAGCAGAAGGACGGGCAGGGGGCGCGCCCTCGGCAGCTCGGACCAGCTCACCAGGGCGGGTATGGGGCGGCCGTGGTAGCCGTCGAAGCGGACCCGTTCGACGACCGCGTCGCGGCGGCGCCAGGAGCTGTCCACCTGCGCCGAGAGTGGCGCGGACGGCGTGTGGGGCAGGTGCAGGGCCTTGCGGACCCGGGTTTCGGCATCGGGGGCGGCGCGGCAGCCGGAGCCGATGACGAGCAGAACCAGCGCCGCCCGCCCCCACCTCCCGCGGCTCACTTCTCGAGGGCCACCAGCTCCATGTCCCGCTCCACCATCATCGCCACCATCTCCTCGAAGGAGACCTCCGGCTCCCATCCCAGGACCCGGCGGGCCTTCGACGGATCGCCGCGCAGGACCTCGACCTCGGCCGGCCGCAGGAAGCGTTCGTCGATCTGGACATACTCCTGCCAGTCGAGGCCCACGGAGCCGAAGGCGGCCTCGCAGAACTGGCGGATCGTGCGGTCGCGGCCGGTGGCGATGACGAAGTCGTCGGGGGTCTCCTGCTGCAGCATCATCCACATGGCGCGCACGAAGTCCCCCGCGTAGCCCCAGTCCCGGCGGGCGTCGAGGTTGCCCAGCAGGAGCCGGCTGTCCCTGCCGTGCTTAATGCGCGCCACCCCGTTGGTGATCTTGCGGCTGACGAATTCCAGCCCCCGGCGAGGAGACTCGTGGTTGAAGAGGATCCCCGCGCAGGCGTACATGTCGTACGACTCGCGGTAGTTGATGGTGATCCAGTGTCCGTAGACCTTCGAGACGCCGTAGGGGCTGCGCGGGTAGAAGGGTGTCGTCTCCGTCTGCGGCGACTCTCGCACCTTGCCGAAGAGCTCCGACGTGGAGGCCTGGTAGAAGCGGATCCCCGCGTCGGTGGAACGGATCGCCTCGAGGAGGCGGGCCACGCCGAGAGCGGTGATCTCGCCCGTCAGCAGGGGTTGGGCCCAGGAAGCCGGGACGAAGGACTGGGCGCCGAGGTTGTAGACCTCGTGGGGACGGGCTTCCTGAATGGCGAACATCAGGGAGTTCTGGTCGAGGAGGTCTCCCGACAGCAGGTGGACATCGTGCTGGATGTGGCGGATACGCTCGAAGTTGACCGTGCTGGAGCGGCGGATCAGTCCGTAGACGTCGTAGCCCTTCTCCAGCAGGAACTCGGCGAGGTAGGAGCCGTCCTGGCCGGTGATCCCGGTAACGAGAGCGCGGCGGTCACCCATTACTCCCCCTCCCCCCCATCGGCAAGGGCCTGGTGCGTCGGACAGGTGCAGATGAGCTGGCGGTCGCCGAAGGCGTTGTCGATGCGGCCCACGGCGGGCCAGTACTTGTGCTCGTGAAGCCATGGAGCCGGGCGCGCGGCCCTCTCCCGGCTGTAGGGTCGGTCCCAGCCCTCGGCCATCACGTCGTCCATGGTGTGCGGCGCCCGAGTCAGGGGGCTGGCGGCCCCGTCGACGGTCCCATCCTCGATCTCGGCGATCTCCCGCCGGATGGAGACCATGGCCTCGCAGAAGCGGTCGAGCTCGCCCAGGGACTCGCTCTCCGTGGGCTCGATCATGACCGTTCCCGGCACCGGGAAGTGCACGGTGGGAGCGTGGAAACCGTAGTCCATCAGGCGCTTGGCCACGTCATCGACCTCGACGCCGGCGCTCTTGCGGTAGTTCCGCAGATCGCAGATCGCCTCGTGGGCGACCCGCCCTCTCCGGCCGCTGTAGAGCACCGGGAAGTGCTCGTCCAGGCGATGGGCGATGTAGTTGGCGTTGAGGATCGCCACCTCCGTGGCCCGCCGCAGCCCTGCCCCTCCCATCAGGCGCAGGTAGGCCCAGGAGATCAGCAGGATCACGGCGCTGCCGTACGCCGACGCCGAGACCGCCCCCCGGCCATCATCCGATCCCGGGTCTCCATCCGGCGGCAGTCCGGCGGCCAGCGGATGCCCGGGCAGGAACGGCATCAGGTGCCCGGCCACCGCGATCGGTCCCATCCCCGGACCTCCGCCGCCGTGGGGGATGCAGAAGGTCTTGTGCAGGTTGAGGTGGCAGACGTCGATACCGAACTCCCCCGGCCGGCAGAGGCCGACCATGGCGTTCATGTTGGCCCCGTCCATGTAGACCTGTCCCCCCTGCTCGTGGACGATGCCGCAGATCGTCCGGATCTCCTCCTCGAAGACCCCGTGCGTGGACGGATAGGTCACCATGAGGGCCGACAGGGACCGGCCGGCCGTCCCCGCCTTCCGACGCAAGTCGTCGAGGTCGATGTTGCCGGCCTCGTCGCAGGCGACGACCGAGACCTCCAGCCCCGCCATGATGGCGCTCGCCGGGTTGGTCCCGTGGGCAGAGGCCGGGATCAGGCAGACCCGCCGGTCCTCCTCGCCGACCGCCGCCTGGTAGCGGCGGATCGCCAGCAGGCCGGCGTACTCCCCCTGGGATCCGGCGTTCGGTTGCAGGGAGACCCCGGGCAGCCCGCAGATCTCCGCCAGCATCGCCTCCAGCTCCCGGAAGACGGTACGGTAGCCGCCGTTCTGCTCCAGCGGGGCGAAGGGGTGAGGCCCGGCGAAGGACGGCCAGGTGATGGGCATCATCTCGGCCGCGGCGTTGAGCTTCATGGTGCAGGAGCCGAGGGGAATCATCGACGTGGTCAGCGACAGATCGCGGGCGTCGAGGCGCCGCATGTAACGCTGAATCTCGGTCTCGGAGCGGTGGGCGTGGAAGACGTCGTGCTCGAGGAAAGGGCTGGTCCGCACCAGCTCCTCCCTCCACTCGAAGCGGCCGCCGGAGGTGGAGGTGGACGCTCCCCCTCCGCCCAGGATCTCCGCCAGGTCGCGGAGGTCGTCGTCCCCGCAGGTCTCGTCGAGGGAGATCGTCAACCGTCCCTCATCGAGGCGGCGCAGGTTGATCCGGCGCTCCGCCGCCCGCCGCAGGACGGCATCGATCCGGGAACCGTCCGCGGCCAGGCAGAGGGTGTCGAAGAACCGCTCGTGCTCGACGCGGAATCCCGCCTCTTCGGCGGTCTCGGCCAAGGTCCTGGCGCGGTCGTGGACCTCGGCGGCGATCGCTCGCAGTCCCTCCGGACCGTGGTAGACGGCGTAGAAGCTGGCCACCACCGCCGGCAGGACCTCGGCGGTGCAGATGTTGCTTGTGGCGCGCTCGCGCCGGATGTGCTGCTCGCGCGTCTGCAGGGCCATGCGCAGCGCCGTCCGCCCCCGAACGTCGCGGGCGACGCCGATGATCCGCCCGGGAACCAGGCGCCGGTAGTCATCGCCGCAGGCGAAGAAGGCGGCGTGGGGACCGCCGAACCCCATGGGCATGCCGAAACGCTGGCTGCTGCCGACGGCGATCCGGGCGCCGAGCTCGCCCGGCGGCTTCAGGAGCGTCATGGCGAGCAGGTCCGTGGCCACCGCCACCGGCACTCCCGCGGCCTCGGCGCGCTCGCAGAAGGCCTGAAGGCCGATGTCGGCATTGCCCTCGGTGTCCGGGTACTGCAAGAGGGCGCCGAAGTACTCTCCGCCCGTCAGGTCCAAGGTGGCCGGATCGCCGACCTCCACCTGCCAGCCGCGCCACCGCGCCCGGGTTCGGACGACGGCCAGGGTCTGGGGGTGGCATGCCGCCGCCGCGAAGAACCGCACCGCATCCGAGTGCCGTGGCCGGGCGGCGTGGAGCAGGGCCATGGCCTCGGCCGCGGCCGTGGCCTCGTCGAGGAGGGAGGCGTTGGCCAGGGGCAGGGCGGTGAGGTCGATGACGGCGGTCTGGAAGTTGAGCAGCGCCTCGAGGCGGCCCTGGGCGATCTCCGACTGGTACGGTGTGTACTGGGTGTACCAGGCCGGGTTCTCCAGCACGTTGCGCTGGATGACCGGCGGCGTGACGCAGCCGTGATAGCCCATGCCGATGCAGGAACGAAAGTCGCCGTTCTGTCCGGCGAGCCGGCGCAGGAGGTGCAGCAGCTCCTGCTCGGAGACCGCCTCGGGGAGCTGCAGCTCGCGGCGCGTGCGGATCGCCTCGGGCACGACCTCCGACACGAGCTCGTCGAGGCTGTCCAGGCCGAGGGCCGCCAGCATGAGCTCGATCTCGTGATCCCGGGGGCCGATGTGCCGGTAGTCGAACCTGTGGGCCTCACACCTGCTCACCGGCGCTCCTCCTCGGGCGGCGGCGACGGCGGCGGCGGACCCTGGACGGCACGAAGGGCAGGGAAACGACCTCGGCAGCTGCCGCCTTGCCACGGATCTCCACTTCCAGCCTGGTCCCGACGCCGGCATGTCGGCTGGCCACGTAGCCCATGGCGATCCCCCGCCGCAGAACGGGAGAGTGGGTACCGCTGGTCACGCGGCCGACCTCGACGCCGTCGACTCTCAGCGCCTGCCCGGGGCGGGGGATGCCGCGGTCGAGCAGGCCGAGGCCGACCAGCCGCCGGGGAACGCCGATATCGCGTTGGGCCCGCAGCGGCCCCCGGCCCGGGTACTCCCGTGGCTTGTCCAGGGCGAGGGCCCACTCCAGGCCCGCTTCCAGAGGGCTCGTGGTCTCGGTCAGCTCGTTGCCGTAGAGGCAGAGGCCGGCTTCGAGGCGCAGGGAGTCCCGGGCCGCCAGCCCCACGGGGTGGGCGCCGGCCTCCAGCAGACGCGACCAGAGGGCCGGGCCGTCGGCGGCGGGGCAGATGATCTCGAAACCGTCCTCCCCGGTGTAACCGCTGCGGCTGACCAGCCAATCGCCCGAGGCGCCTTCGGCCATGATGAACCGGAAGAACCCGAGGCGGCTGCAGGAGTCGTCGATCAGGGCCGTGACCAGCCCTTCCGCCTTCGGGCCCTGGACGGCGATCATCACCTGACTCCCGGTCCGCTCCTCGACCCGGGGGGAGGCGGATGGCAGCCGCTCGAGGATCCAGGCGCGGTCGGACTCGGTACGGGCCGCGTTGACAACGAGGATGAACCCCTCCTCCGCGAGGCGGTACACGGCCAGATCGTCGAGGGCCCCCCCCGGTCATTGCACAAGACGGTGTAGGCCATCCGGCCCGGGGACAGCGGCTCGACGGCGCAGGGCAGCAGACCATCGAGAAACTCCGCCGCTCCCGGGCCCGAGACGTACAGGCGCCCCATGTGGCTCACGTCGAACAGACCGGCACCTTTCCGGGTCTGCAGGTGCTCCTCCTGGATGCCGGCGTACTGGATCGGCATCTCCCAGCCCGCGAAATCGACGAGACGGGCCCCGGCCTCATGGTGTCGACCCCACAGGGGCGTCCTGCGACTCAAGCTTCCCTCCCCTCCTGCCGTTGCTGCAGGCCTTCCCAGACCCGCAACGCCTCGCTGCGCAGGGACCGGAGGTCCCCGTCGTTGCTCACCTCGTAGTCGACGGATCCCTCCGGAATGTCGCCCAGCTGGATGGCCCGGCGCTGCCGCACTTCTTCGGGGGCGAGTCCCCGCTCCCGGGCGACTCGCTGCGTTGCGAGGCCTGACTCGGTCCTGATCAGGATTACGGCGTCGAAACGGTCCTGCAGCCCCCACTCGAAGACCAGGGGCGCGTCGAGGAGCACGATCCCGCCGTCCGCCTCGGCCTCCCGCAGGGCCTGCCAGATGCGGGGCTCCAACTCCGGTCTGACCAACTCCTCCAGCCGCCGCCGGCCTTCCTCGTCGGCGAGGGCCCGGCGGGCGAGACCCCGGCGATCGAGCCTGCCTTCGCTGTCGAGCAGATCCTCTCCGAAGGCCCCCGCCAAGCGGCGGCGCAGGCCTTCGCTCGCGTCGACGACCTGCCGCGCCAGCACGTCGGCATCGATCCGGCGAGCGCCGAGATCCTCAAGCATGGCCGCCATGGTGGTCTTGCCGGCGCCCATGTTGCCGGTGACCGCCACCAGCATCTCAGCGTCCCTGGCGCGTCGGCCTCACCTCCCCCTGAGATGACGGAAGAACTCGGTGTCGGCGGGCTGGACGAGAACCGTGTTCTCCTGGAGCGATTTCTCATACGCCTCGAGAGTCCGGGTGAACTGGTAGAAGCCGGTGGCGTTGCGGTAGGCCGCCGCGTAGATCGCCAGGGCCTCGGCGTCCCCTTGGCCCCGGATCCCCTGGGCCCGCTCGTAGGCCTCGGCGGCAATGGTGGCCGCCTCCAGATCGGTCGCGGCACGGATCTTCAGTGCCTCTTCCTCGCCCTCGGATCGGTAGGCCTTGGCCTCCCTGGCGCGTTCGGCCCGCATTCGATTGTACACCGCCTGCTCGTTCTCCGGGGGGAGGTCGGCGCGCTTGATACGCACGTCCAGAACCTCGATCCCGTAGACCTTGGCGGCCAGGTTGGCCCGGGCTCTCACGGAGTCCATGATCGCCTGGCGGTTGGTGGCCACCACCTCGGACAGATCGTGCTGACCGAGCTCCTTGCGCAACTCGGAGTAGATGACATCGTCGAGCCGGGCCAGGGCCTCGTCCACGGTTCGCAGGGCCTGCATGAAAGTCAGGGCGTCGACGATCCGCCAGCGGGCGTAGTTGTCGATGATGAGGGTTTTCTTGTCCTTCGTGTAGATCGGATCCGGGTTCGAGTCGTAGTCGAGGAGGCGGCGGTCGAAGAAGGTCGTCTTCTGGATCGGATCTGGCAGCTTGAAGTACAAGCCAGGCTCGGTATTCACCTCGATGGGCTCCCCGAACTGGGTGACCACGACCTGCTCGACCTCGGTCACGGTGTAGAGAACGAGGTTGGCGCCGAAGAGAAGCAGCACGAGGGCGACGACGACACCGACGGCGTTGCGCATGGCGGCGGCCTCCCTATTCCGAGCGCGCCGGCTGCAGGCGCTCGAGGTTGATGAGGTTGAGGACGCCCTTGCCATCGGCGTCGATGATGTACTTCTGCAGCCCCGGCAGGATCCTCTCCATCGTCTCGATGTAGAGCCGCTTCTCCGTCACCTGGGGGGCCTTCACGTACTCGGCGTGGATCGCCCGGAAGCGGTCGGCGTCGCCCTGGGAGCGGCGCACCCGCTCGACGGCGTAGGCCTCGGACTCCTTGATCATGCGCTCGGCCTCGCCCCGGGCCTTCGGGATGACGTCGTTCTGGTAGCCCCGGGCCTCGTTCACCAGCCGTTCGCGGTCTTCCTTGGCGCTCGCCACGTCCTTGAAGGCCGCGTCCACCTGCTCCGGAGGGCCCACCGACTGCAGTTGCACGGACTCGACGGTGAGCCCGCAGCCGTAGGTCTGGAACAGCTCCTGCAGACGTTCCTTGATCGCGATCTGCACCTCCAGCTTGCCTTCCGTGAGGACCTCGTCGATGCCGCGCCGGCCCACGACCTGCCGCAGGGCGGCTTCACAGGCGTCGTGGACGAGCCCCTCCCCTCCCCCTTCGAAGGCGCCCAGGCCCCTCACCTTGAACAGGGCGTCTACGACGTTGCTCACCTTGTACTGCACGACGAGCTCGACGTTGACGATGTTGAGATCGCCCGTGAGCATGAGCGACTCGTTGGGCCGCTGCCGGTAGCGCGCCGGAGGACCCGGGTCGATGGTGCGGAAGCCGATCTCCTCCCGGTAGACCCGCGTCACCGAGCGGATGATGTGCACCTCGATCGGCGAAGGCAGACGGTAGTGCAGGCCCGGGTCGACTACCCTCTGCACCTTGCCGAAGCGCAGGATCACCGCCTTCTCGTCGGGATCGACCGTGTAGATGCCGCTGGCCAGCCAGAGGACGGCGAGGACTCCGAGGACGAGGTACACCGTGCGCGGGCTGAAGCGAAGGTTCTGCACGGGAGACTTGGGGAAATCAAACTGTTGTGGCATGGTTACCGTCCATTCAGGATCCTTCCTCCGCGAGGAGGCAGAGGGACTCGATGCCTGTCAGGGTGCAGTTCCGGGACGCGGACCGAATCGCCCGCTCCAGGGCCCGCGGGACCGTCCCGCCTGCCAGCAGACCGGCCGCCATGGCCGCCAGGAAGACATCCCCGCAGCCCGTGGGGTCGATCGGGAGGCCCGCAGCCACCGCTGCCGCCGGCCGGCGCAGGCGGCGAACCCCGCCATCGGAGGCCCGCCAGGCGCAGAGCGCGCCCTGCTCACCCAGAGTAATCACGGCAACCTTCGGTCCCAGGTCCAGCAGGGAGACAGCCCACTCCTGCAACTCCTCCGGCGGGGCACCCAGGGTGCGGGCCTCCAACTCGTTCATCTGAACCACGTCGGCCATCGACACCCAGAGGGGCCAGGAAGGTGGGGGGCGCAGGTGTCGGCGGCCCTCCGCGTCCCTCGCCAGGGTCAGGCTGTGGACATCCATCAGGATCGGACCGCGGACGATGCGCCGGAGGCCGTGAAGTGTGTCCGGCTCGAGCTCGAAGCCGGTGATGAAGTTGACGAGCAGGGCGTCGAGAGAGGAACCCGGGCAGGGCAGGTCGGCCGGTCCGAGGGGCGGCACGTCCCCGAGGAGCCGCTCGCTCTTGCGCCCGGCCCGGTCATAGCGGATCTCGCAACGAAAGCCCGGACCGTCGAGCCGCCGGAGTCCGTCCTGAGAAACCTCCGGACACGCTCTCAGGAGAGCCTCAACCCTCGGCTCGATCTCCCGCGGAAGCCACGCGAAGGGCCGGGTGCGCCACCGCCCCTGCCCGAGGTGGGCGAGGGCGCAAGCGGTGAACAGGATGCCGCCCAGGCTGTCGCTGCGCCTGCCGTCGGGATGGTGAATCGTGTCGAGGTTGATGCTGCCGATGACCCCTACCTCCTGCATCGCTCCCCCCGGGGGGGAACCCTGGGGCGGCCGCCATCCGGCGCCGCGATCGGTCCCGGGATCAGCCATGGCCGGCTTTGACCTTGGGGCGATGGACCCATATGCTCCCTCTCATGGCGATCGTACCTGTTGTCATCGAGCAGACGGGCCGCGGCGAGCGCGCCTACGACATCTTCTCGCGGCTCCTCAAGGAACGGATCATCTTCATCGGGTCGGTGATCGACGACGCCGAAGCCAATCTGATCATCGCCCAGTTGCTCTTTCTGGCCTCCGAGGACCCAAAGAAGGACATCTCCCTCTACATCAACAGCCCCGGGGGCCTGATCACCTCGGGCCTGGCGATCTACGACACGATTCAGCACATCCCCTGCGACGTGGCCACCCTCTGCGTCGGCCAGGCCTACAGCATGTCGGCCATTCTCCTGTCCGGCGGCACCCAGGGCAAGCGCCACGCCCTGCCCCATTCGCGCGTGATGCTCCACCAGCCCTGGGGAGGCGTCGGCGGCCAGGCCGCCGACGTGGAGATCCACGCGCGCGAGATCATGGAGTGGCGCCGCCGGCTCAACCAGATCCTCGTGCAGAACACCGGCAAGGACCGGGAGACGATCGACCAGGTCACCGACCGCAGCTACTACCTGTCCCCCGAGGAGGCCCGGGACTTCGGCCTGATCGACGGCGTCTTCCAGTCGGCGGCCGATTCCGGCGCCGCCGAGCTCGTCCGCGCCTGATCCCCCGTCAGAAGGCGGCGACCTCCCCTATCCGCTGCGCTCCGCAGAGGAGCATCACCAGGCGGTCGAACCCGAGGGCCACTCCCGAGGCCTCCGGCATCGATGTGAGGTCCCGCAGGAATTCCTCGTCCAGGGGGAGCTCGCGTCGCTTCTCCCGCCGCCGCCGGAGCCGCTCCACGCGGAAGCGCCGTCTCTGCTGCCTGGCGTCGGTGAGTTCCCCGAACCCGTTGGCGAGTTCGAGTCCGCCGGCGTAGGACTCGAAGCGCTCCGACACCCTGGGATCCTTCCCGTCGAGGCGGGCCAGCGCCGCCAGTGGCGCGGGATAGCCGGTCAGGTGAACGCCCTGCCCCATGTCGGCGATGGCGGGTTCGACTCGCTCCACCAGCAGCTTGTGGAAGGCGGTCTCCCAGTCGTCGCCATCCTCGACGCTGGCACACCCCGCGGCGCGAGCGCCCTCCCGCAGGGACCTGGCGCAGCCGTCGAGCAGGCAGTCCCGGGGGATCCCGGCGTGACGCTCGAAGGCGGCCGCCACCGTGAGCCGCGGCCAGGGTGGGGTCAGGTCGACGCGGGGGCCGGCGGGGGTGCGGCCGAAGGGTCCGCCGTTGACCTTGCGGGCAGCCTCCGACAGGAGACACTCCATGTCGGCCAGGACCCGGTCGGGGCCCGCATGCGCCCGGTACCACTCCACCATGACGAACTCCGGCCGGTGGCTCGGGGAGTGCTCGCCGCCACGGAAGCAGCGGCAGATCTGGTAGATCTTCGGCGGACTCCCCAAGGCCAGCAGACGCTTCATGTGGTACTCGGGGGAGGTGATCAGCCAACCGGCGCCGCAGTCGAGGCCCACCGGCTCCAGGTGGGCGTCGAGGGGGGGCGCCGGCACCGCGGCCGGCGTCTCGACCTCGACGAAACCCTGGTGCCTGAAGTATTCTCGGACCGCCTCCAGGACCGAGGACCTCAAGGAGAGGAGCTGCCTCAGGCGCGCACGGTCCCTGCGCTCGCCGGCCGGGTCCCGGATCATCTCTGGTGGGCAGCTGGTTCGAGGGGGGGGCCGGATGGCGCCCGATGGGGGACGGTCAGGCCCGCTTCTTCCGGTAGACGAAGGTGGGCGGGCCCTTGTGCTGTATGAAGTCGGCGGTGATGATGCACTCCTTGACCTCGTTCCTCGAGGGCAGCTCGAACATGATCTCGTACATCGCCGTCTCCAGGACGGCCCGCAGCCCCCTGGCGCCCATGGACTTCTCCTGGGAGAGCTCCACGACCTTGCGCAAGGCCTGGTCCTCGAAGCTGAGACCCAGACCATCCATCTCGAAGAGCTTCTTGTACTGGCGGACGAGGGCGTTCTTCGGCTTCTTGAGGATTTCGAGCAGGGCGTAGTCGCTCAGGGGGTGGAGGGTGCTGATCACCGGGAGACGCCCGATCAACTCGGGGATCAGGCCGTACTGGATGAGGTCTTCCGGCTCCACCCTCGACAGCAACTGGCCAGTGTCGAGCTCGTCCTTGGCCTCGTGATGGACGCCGAACCCCATGGCGCGGCTTCCGGTTCGGGCGGAGATGATCTTGTCGAGAGCGTCGAAGGCACCGCCGCAGATGAAGAGGATGTTCCGTGTGTTGATCTGAACGAGGGGCTGCTCCGGATGCTTGCGCCCGCCCTTTGGAGGCACTCCCGAAACCGTGCCCTCCAGAATCTTGAGCAGTTCCTGCTGCACCCCCTCCCCCGACACGTCCCGGGTGATCGACGGGTTGCCCGACTTGCGGGCCACCTTGTCGATCTCATCGATGAAGAGGATGCCGCGCTCCGCCTGCGCCACCTCGTAGTCGGCGGACTGGAGGATTCGGACCAGGATGTTCTCCACGTCCTCACCGACGTACCCGGCCTCGGTGAGAACCGTGGCATCGACGATGGCGAAGGGAACCTGGAGAATCCGGGCGAGGGACTCGGCCAGCAGCGTCTTGCCGGTGCCGGTGGGTCCGATGAGCAGGATGTTGCTCTTGGACAGCTCGACATCGGAGCCGCCCGAGTTGACCCGCTTGTAGTGGTTGTACACGGCCACGGAGAGGGCCTTCTTGGCCCGCTCCTGGCCGATGATGTGCTCGTCGAGCTGGGCCTTGAGCTCCGCGGGCTTCGGCAGGGGATCGCCGTTGAGGCTGGGCTCCTGCCTGTCCTCCTCCTCCAGGACCTCGTTGCACAACGAAACGCACTCGTTGCAGATGTGCACGGAGGAAGGGCCGGTGACGATCTTGTCGACCTGCCCCACGCCCTTGCCGCAGAATGCGCAGCTGACGGTCTTCTTCAGCACCGCGTCCCCTCCGAACCGCGCTCAGCTCGAAGCCGGGGCCGACTCGTCGTCCTCTCCGTCCTTCTGGGCTCCAACCTCGGCGCCTTCGGCCGCGGGCAGGTTGGCATCGGTCTGCTCTTCCCCGGAAGATGGCTCCGAAGCCGCGGCAGACTCCGTCTCGCTCAACTCTCCGGACTCCTCCTCGAGCCCTTCGAGCTCCTGCGCCTCGGCCTCCTGACCTGCGACGGGGGTGCCGTCCTCGGAAGACTCTCCGGAGCCGGGCTTCATCACGTTGATCGCCTGGAAACCTTTGGCGGTCTTGGTGACCATGAACTCCACCTCGTCGCCCTGGGTCAGGCTGCGGTCCCATGAGGAGATATCGCGCCAATGCACGAAGACGTCGGTGTCGGCCGCCGTCGAGATGAATCCGTAGCCCTTGTCGTTGTTGAACCACTTGACGGCTCCTCGGATCCAGGTGTTCTCCTCGAGGCCCTCGCCGCGTCCTCGAGGCACGGAAGCCTCGGGCCTTGCGGGCCTGGAGGACGGTCCCTGGGCAGGGGCGGGAGCCGCCTTCCCTCCCTCGACCTCCACGACGCGGTCGAGGATCTGCCGCCGCACCGATTCGCCGCCGCCGTCGAGAAGCCACTCCAGGCTCGTGAATAGACCGATGACATAGGAGCTGTCGGCCCCGTACAGGCGGCGGGCCTGGACGATACGATCTGCGATGGACGAGATGTTACCGTGATTGATCTGCAGGGATGCCAAACGATCACCCTCCTCCCCTGGCCCAGGTCAATCCGGCGGAGCCCTCCGCCGGCCTGGTACTGGAATCGACCGATACTGTGACAGCCGGTCACCGAATCTCCCTAAGTACCCATACGGCTGTTCCATTGTCAACTCTGGGAGACTCTGCTCCAGGTCGCCCCCCGGACGTCGGGTCGCGGGAGCCCGGAGATTCGGTATCCCCGGATTCCCTCGTGAATCCTCTGAACGCTGACCTTGAGGATCCCGCTGACGGGAACGGCGATCAGCATGCCGACCACGCCCCCGAACTCGCTGCCAATCATCACCACCGTCAGCACCACCAGGGGATGGAGGGCGACGCTGCGGGCAACGACGATGGGCTGCACCAGCACGTTGTCGACGATCTGAATACACAGGAAGAGCAGGACCACCTTGGCCACCATGGCGCCGCCGCTCGCCGTGGCCAGGGCCACCCCGGTGGCCGAAGCGATGCCGATGACCGGTCCCAGGTAGGGGATCATGTTCGCCAGCCCGGCGGCGATGCCCACGGGAATGGCGTACGGCAGCTCCAGAAGGATCAGGCCCGTCACCGAGAGGAGGGCGACGACGGAGACGGCGAGGAGCTGTCCGCGGATGTATCCGCCGATGGAGTGGTTGATGGAGTGTACGAGGTTCAGGGTCATCTCGAAGTAGGCGTTGGGGACCATCTCCACCAGGGCACGGGTGATCCGCCGTCCTTCCTTGAGGAAGAAGAAGGCCACGAAGGGAACGAAGACCAGGAGCATGACGCCCGACAGGAAACCACTGAGCAGCCGGGTCGTCACCGAGCCGCTGAGGAACCTCGTCGTGCGCTCGAAGAGAACATCGACGAGCTGGTGGCTGTGGGTCGCGGCCCAAGTGGTGGCTGCGGCCATCGACTCCTCCCCGAAGCCTAGGTAGCGGCCGAGTCTCCAGGTCTTCGAGGTGATCCGCCGCACCAGGTGGGGTCCTGCCAGGCCGAAGTCGAGACCTCCCGCCGAGAGGGTCCACTCGCCCAAGGTCCTCCCACCTCCGTGGCGTCGCTCCCAGGCGCCCTTCTGATCTCCCCTCTCCATCAGGTTGCCGCGCAGAGGTACTGAGTGAGGGGTGCCGCCCAGGCCCTCCAGGACGAGGTTGCCCGCATGTTCGGCCACGTCCGGCGGAGCAAATTCGATCCTCAGGGCTGTCTGCTGTCCCGGCTCCAGAAAGAGCCGACCGTCCGGCGGATCGAGGAGGGCGAAGGGGTTGGTCTCGCCCTCGGGCCGGATGGTGGCGTGCGCTTCGATGGCCCGGTCCCCCCGGCCCGTGATGATGACCGTGGACTGGACGCTCTCGGGCCGCAGCAGGTCTTCGTAGAGATCGACCATCTCCCCGGTCATGCGCTTGCCGAGGGTGACCATCCCGAAGGCCGCCACGGCGAAGGTCGCCAGGAAGATCAGCAGGATGCTGGGCGCGCGTCTCAACCCCCTCGCCTCCATGCCGTCTACCAGCGGCGTCAGGACATAGGCGAGGACGAAGGCGAGCACGAAGGGAGCCAGGATGCCCCGAAGGAGGTATACCAGCCATAGGCCCAGGAGGGCCGTGACGATGACGACCAGCAGCGCGATTCTGGGCCCGGGGAGGGAGCCCATGCTCAGCCCTCGGCCGGCGGGTCCTCGCCGGCCGAGGCTCCGTCCGCCGGCTCTCCGGAATCGGCCTCAGCCTCCAGCCGGCGCACCCGCTGCCGGGCCTCCCTGAGCAAGCGGTTGGTCTGGCGCAGCCGGACTGCGGCCATGCGCGAGAGCTGCATCACGACCTTCAGTCCGATGCGGGGCTGGCTCTCGATCAGCTGCAGCAGCTCGGGACGGTAGAACCCCATGACCCTGGTCGGCTGCCGGGCCACCGCAGAAGCGGTGCGGGGCGACTCGTCGAGGAGCACCTGGTCTCCGAAGAAGTCCCCCTCCCCGAAGGTGGCGACCTCGACGGCGGCGCCCTCCCCCTCCTCCTGGAGGACCGCCACCTCTCCCGAGAGAATGACATACATGCCGACCCCCGGATCCCCCTCCCTGACGATGGCCTCCTCCGCCGCATAGGTGCGCGGATGGAGGACCTCGCGGACGCGCTCGAATTCCCGGCGGCTCAGGTCCTGAAAGACCGGGACCTTGGACATCGCTTCGTAGAGTTCGTCACCGCCGCGGTCCCGGCGGCGGAAGAGGTTGCTCCAGAAGGGGTCCGGGGGCATGGGCGGTCGGCGGGATCGGAATGTACCGCGGAAGATCAGGCCAGGACGGCGTCCAGCTTCTCGGTAATCTGCACCTTGGGAACGGCGCCGATGACCTGATCGGCGACCTTGCCCTCTCGGAAGATGAGGAGGGTGGGAATGCTGCGGATTCCGTATTCCTGCGCCGTCTTCTGAGCCGAGTCGACGTCGAGCTTGCCGACCTTGGCACGCCCCAAGTACTCGCCCGCCAGCTCCTCGACGATGGGCGAGACCATCCGGCAAGGCCCGCACCAAGTCGCCCAGAAGTCGACGAGCACGGGCCTGTCGGACTCGAGGACTTCGGATTCGAAGTTGTCGTCGGTCAGGACGATCGGGTCGGCCATCGAGCCTCCAGTTGGGTAAGTCAGTGTTTATCTGTCACTTACTGTCTGTCCCCAATATACTGGGGGGCCTCTTTCCGTGTCAACCCAGGGGTTGTGCCCGGCCGGGGTGGGACCAAGGCCGCCAGGCAGAGATCCAGCACCGCCCGGGAACGCGTTCTGCCTCCCCCGCCCTTGAGCAGATCGTCGGTCCGTCGCAGAGCGCTCAGCCCCCGCCAGAGGGCGCCGGACGGGAACCGGCGGGCCTGTTGCCGGTAGGATTCCATGAAGAAGGGCGCGACTCCCAGGCTGCGCGCCATCTGATCCTTCGACAGCGCCTCTTTCTCGAGCTGCTGGGTGCGAAGCAGCAGTTGCAGATGGCGCGCCATGAGCGGCAGGATGCGGTTCGGCTCCTCGCCCTGCTCCAGCAGCGCATGCAGCAGGCCCGCCGCACCCCGGCGGTCCGCCCGACCCACGGCATCGGTGAAGTCGAAGACGCTCTCGCCCCGGGTGCCGACAAGGGCTTCCACGTCCTCATCCCTCACCGCCCTGGCCCCGCTGACGTAGAGAGACAGCTTGTCGAGCTCATTGGCCAGCTCCGACAGATGGTTTCCCACGTACATCCTCAGGCGCTCCACGGCACCGGGGGAGAGCTCCACCTTGCGCTCGGCCGCCATCTCGCGGATCACCTCCGGCAACTGGTTGTCGTAGGGAACCCGGAACTCACAGCCGATCCCTTGTTTCGCCAGTTGCGAGTAGAAGCGGCGGCGCATGTCGACCTTGCCGCCCACGGCGAGCAGGACCGAGCTCTCGGAGGGGTTGTCGACGATCGGCTCGAGGGCCTTGCACAACGGCGGTGTCAGACGCTCGACGTTGCGCAGGGCCACCACCCGGTGGGTCGTCATCATCGGATAGGAGTAGTAGACGTCGAGCAGCCTTTGCGGATCGAGAGTGTCGCCATGAAACCGGTCGACGTTGAAGTCGGCCGCCGCCTCGGGCCGGAGACGTTCCATGAGCCACTCGTAGAGGCCCTCGCGGCGGTAAGCCTCCTCGCCGTGGAGCAGATAGAAGCCCGCCCCCTCGCCCCTTTCGACGTGGCGGCGCACGGCCTCCGGACTCCATCGAGCCGAGCGGGAACGCTTTGCCGCGCTCACGGCGCCCCCTCCTTCGGGGACCGGTCCGCCGCATCCTCGAACTCGGCCTCCACGACGCGGCGGCGGTCGAAGGGTGCGCGGGCCCTTTCGCCATCGTCGGCCCCGGACCGGCCGATGGACCGGATCAGGCGATAGCCAAGCCCGCAAAGCAGACCGAAGAGAAGGAGCTTGATCAAGGTGGATACTCGTGAGGGATGAGGAGACCGGTCGCAAACTACCGGGGTGTCCGGCAGGGGTCAAACAGAGGGGGTGGGCCCTTCCACGGTTCTGAAGGACCTGGCGATCAGCGCTGCCGGCGCTTCCCGGCCCGGCCCCGCCCGCTCCTTCCGGCCGATCGACGGCCCTGACGCGCCGCCCGGGCCGAGGCTCTGCGATCGCCGCGGCCCCCCGGCCGCGCCTCACGCGACCGCCTCGACCTCCCGTCCCCGCGAACCTCGAGAACCTGGAGGTCCATCCGCCGCGAAGAGGGCTCGACATGCCCCACCCTCACCCGCACGGAGGTGCCGAGGGCGAGGACGAGGCCGGTGCGGCGGCCCCGCAGACGGTGGCGCAACTCGTCGAACTCGAAGTCGTCGCCGGGGAGCAGGCGCTGGGGGCAGAACCCCTCCACCAGCCACTTGTCCAGCTCGACGAAGAGGCCGGCGCCCACCACCCCCGACACGGTCCCGTCCACCTCCTCCCCCAGGCGCCGGGCCATGAACCGCAACTGCTTGATCCGCCGGTAGTCACGCTCGGCCGCCTCGGCCCGACGTTGACAGTGGCTGGTCCACTCGCCGAGCCACTCCACATCCTCCGCGTCCGACCCCTCGACATCGAGGAGATGGTCCCTCAGGAGGCGGTGGACGAGGAGGTCGGGATAGCGGCGGATCGGAGAGGTGAAGTGGAGGTAGGGTTCGACGGCGAGACCGAAATGGGAACTGGAGGCGGCGGCGTACCGGGCCCGCATCATGGAGCGCAGCATCAACTCGCCCAGGAGCTTGGAGTCGCGCCGGCTCTGGAGGGCCTCCAGGGTGTGCTGAAGTTGAGCGCTGGTCACGGATACCGAAGGAGGCAGCCGGCGGCCGAGAGATCCGGCCAGCGTGCGGAAGCGGTCGAGTTTCTCCGGGTCCGGTGGATCGTGGACCCTGTAGAGAACGGGAAGACCGGCCTCGAGAGCCCTTGAGGCTACGGCCTCGTTGGCGGCCAGCATGCATTCCTCGACGAGCCGGTGGCTGCGCCCGCGAAGGCCGCGGGCGAGACGGACCGGCACGCCGTCGCCGCCGACTTCGACGACCGCTTCGGGGAGGTCGAAGTCGATGGCTCCGCGATCCAGCCGCCGCGCCCGAAGTCGCTCCCCGAGGTCGCACATCTGCCTCAGGAGATCCCGGTGGCCAGCCGCACAACCGGCAGCGGCGCCGTTCTCGAGGGCGGACTCGACCTGGGCATAGGTCAGCCGCGCTGCCGACCGGACCACCGACAGATGGAAGCGGCTCTCGAGGACCCTCCCGGCTCCATCGATGTCGATGAAAACGCTGACGGCGAGCCTGTCCTCCCCCGGAGCCAGAGTGCAGAGGCCCGTGGCCACGCCGGAGGGCAGCATGTGGATGACCCGGTCGAGGAGGTAGACGGAGGTTCCCCGCTTCCGGGCCTGTGCATCGATGGCGCAGCCCCGGGGGACGTAGTGGGCCACGTCGGCGATGTGGACGCCGAGGCGCTGACAACCATCGGGAAGGGACTCTAGGGAGACGGCGTCGTCGTAGTCACGCGCCTCCTCGGGGTCCACTGTCAGGACCGTCAGATCCCGAAGGTCGAGACGCCGCTCCAGCTCCCGCTCGCGATCCACCCCGGCATCGGCCACCAAGGCCCCCGCCTCGGCCTCGGCCAGGGGATCCGCCGCGGTCGGGATCCCGTGGCCGGCCGTGGCCGCCTCGAGATCGTGACGGGGATCCTCGGGGCTGCCGATCACGCGGACGAGTCGGCCCCGGCCCGCCCGCCCCGAAGCGGCCTCCACCTCCACCAC
This sequence comes from Candidatus Latescibacterota bacterium, assembly GCA_964291625.2. Classification (GTDB taxonomy): domain Bacteria; phylum Latescibacterota; class UBA2968; order UBA8231; family UBA8231; genus UBA8231. Next base: position 643,225 of record OZ220090.1, read on the forward strand.
GACGAGATCACCCTCCCCCGGTGGATCGGACATGGCATCGTCGAGATGGACCAGGGAATCGGCGGTGGCGACCGCGCCGTGGCGGCCACGATGGCGGTAGATTCCCACCCTCGGGCGCGGAGTGGCCGCACGGGTGCCGGCGATGCGCCCACGGGACCGCTTCCCCCGCTTGCCTGGCTCGGTGACCTCCACCTCCACCCAGTCCCCGTCGGCCGCACCGGACAGATCCTCGGCGGGAACGAAGAGATCGGGTTGGCTGCTGCGGGACACGAGGCCGAAGCCGCGCGCATGGATGGAGAGGCGTCCCCAGGATCTCTTGGTGGAGGCGGCCAGGACGAAGCGCTGGCGCCCGACGCGCCTGACCTCGCCCGCCTCCTCCAGATCCCGCATGGCCGCCCGGAAGAGTCGGTACTCGTGGCTGCCCACACCGAGGCGGCGGGCCAGGTCCTTCAGCTTGGCTGGCCGGTAGCCGTCACCTGAGAGGTGCGAGAGGATCTGCTCACGGAAACGGATCACGGGAGGGGATCATCAGACAGCCAGAAAGAAAAGGGGGCCCCGGACCGGCCGGGCCGCCCTCCGGTGAGGCCCGGTGAGGCCGCCGCGTTCAGCCTTCAGTCCTGGCCGGGCCAGGACAGTCCGGGCTCGCCGGGACGGTCCGCCTCCGCCCAGAGCTTGGCCAGATTGTTGACATGCACCACGTAGCCCTCCTCGACCTGGTCGATCTGGCGCAGGCCGCTGATCGTGAAGGTCGGGAAGTCCGGCTCCACCAGCTTGGTCAGCGAGGATTGGAGGTCGCGCTTCAAGGCGTTGTGTCCCGCCTTGATGAACTTGTCCTTCGTGTGCCCGAAGCTCTCCATGTCGGCCAGGTAGGCCTCGATCGTCTCCCGCAGTCCAGCCGCCTTGCTCGGCTGGTCCGACTTCAGATAGAAACGATACTCCACGAGCTTCTGGTTGTACTTGTCCATCTGCTTCAGCTGCTCGACGTACGGTCCCAACTCGTCCACTGCCTCGCCGCACCCAGCCACGGCGGCGGCCACCAGGAACGCCCTTGCTGCTGCGCCTGCGCAACTCATTACTCGCCTCCTTCGGGTGGTTGGACCTCGCCGGAAGCGCGGGCCGACTCAGTCGGTGCCGGAAGCTCCGGACCCGCCAGGTCCACGGCGGAGAAACAGGGCAGTTCCACATGGCCCGTCAAGGGAGACGGACCGGGTGAGGAGGACCGGAGAGTCCGCGAGATCGGCCCGGAAGTCATCCCTCCCGAAGATGGCAGAGGATGTCCTCTCGGAGCCGGCCGTTCGTCGACACGCCGTCCCCGCCGTGGATCGTGGGTTGCCCCTGCCAGTCGGTGAAGGAGCCGCCCGCCTCCTCCAGGATCACCGGAAGGGGGCCGCAGTCCCAGGGACTGATGATCGGATCCAGCATCGCCTCGGCGCGTCCCGTGGCCACGAGGATGTGTCCGTAGCAGTCCCCCCAGCCCCTCTCGAGGCGGGCCCGGGGCGCGAGGGCTTCCCAGGCGCCCTGACGGCCGCACTCGGCAAAGCTCCGGGCGGAGGTATGGCAGATCGACGCATCGGACAGCCGGCCAACCGCCGAGACCCGGGCGCGGCGCCCGTTCCAGAAGCAGCCCTCGCCCCTCGAGGCGCACACCATCTCGTCCAGGGCGGGAAGGTATACGGCCCCCGCCAGGCAGGTGTCGCGTGGACCCTCCAGCCCGATCAGAACGCCGTAGAGAGGCACCCCGGAGACGAAGGACTTCGTGCCGTCGATGGGGTCCACGTACCACGTTCGACCCGATCTGGACTCGACGGGGTCGAACTCCTCGCCCACGATACCGTCGTCGGGGTAGGAGGCCCGGAGCCCCTGCCGGATGATCGTCTCCGCCTCCCGGTCCGCCGCGGTCACCGGGGACTCGTCCTCCTTTAGCTCGGCCACGACGCCGGTCTGGTAGTGCCGCAAGGTCAGCCGCCCCGCCTTCCAGGCGAGGTGGACGGCCACCTCCATCTCCAGGCGCCAGCTCGCGCTCATGGCCGCGCGGGGGGAACCCACTCCCTCCAGGTTTCCGGGGTCACGGCCTCTCCTCCCTCCACCTTTCCTCGCCCGTTGTCTGGGCGGAGGCCAGGACCGCCCGGACGCGGTTGCGGAACAGCTTGATGCGGTCTTCTACCTCCTCGATGGAACGCAGCAGTTCCTCCTCGACACCTGTGTCGGCAGACACGGTTCCGTCTCCTCGTTTTGGACATCGGGGAACGGGTCGGCGACCGGCTCGGGGGGTGAGCAGCGATCGACGGCAGGGAGGGTCGAACGGTCGGCGCGGCTCCTTTCGGGATGCCGTGCCAGGGGATCCGGGCCTCAGGCCCGGCTGTACGTGCGCAACTGATCGCAGCGGCTGGGGTGCCGCAGGCGATGCAGAGCCTTCTCCTTGATCTGGCGGACACGCTCCCTCGTCAGATCGAAGCGGGCGCCGATCTGGTCGAGGGTCATCGGTTCCTCGCCATCGAGACCGAAGTAGAGCCGCAGGATCTCGGCTTCGCGGCTGAGCAGACTTCCCAGGGCGCTGTCAATCTGGCCGCGCAGACACCCTTTCATCACCTCGATCTCCGGTGACTCCTGCCGGTCGTCGGGAAGCACGTCGAGGAGGCTGTGCTCCTCCTCCTCGCGGAAGGTCGCATCGAGAGACCGCACCCGGCGGCCGCAGAGGATCGTCTCCTTCACCTCCTCCACCGGCACGTTCAACTCGGCGGCAATGTCCTCCGGCTCGGGAGCGTCGGCCCGCTGCTGCATGAGCTGGCGCGAGGCCTTTGAGATCTTGTAGAGCAGGCCGATCTTGTTGAGGGGCATGCGGACGGTGCGCGCCTGCTCGGCGAGGGTTTGCAGAATCGCCTGGCGAATCCACCAGACGGCGTAGGAGATGAACTTGAAGCCCTTCTCCTCGTCGAAACGCTCGGCCGCGGTGATCAGGCCCATGTTGCCCGCGCTGATCAGATCGGCGAGGGGGACTCCGCGGTTCTGGTACTCCTTGGCCACGCTCACTACAAAACGCAGGTTGGCCTCGACGAGGGCGTTCCTCGCGCTCTCGTCGCCGGCCTTGATCCTGCGGGCCAGCGCCACCTCCTCCCCCGCGGAAAGAGGCTTGGAACTGGAGATCTCCCCGAGATAGCTGCCGAGGGAGTCCTCCATGTCCCAGAAGGGAGCCTTCGCTTGCTCGGCCATGCCCCTCGCCTGTGGACCGGAGCCGGCGACACGAACAGGACAGCCGGACCCGGGTGATACCGTGTGCCGCAGGCCGCAAAAGTAATCGGCTCCAAGAGAGGCTGTCAAGCTTCCCCCGGGCACCCTGGCCGACCGGCTCGCCAGGGAGGTCGGGCGTCTGGCTCAGGGCCCTTTCAAGGCACGGCTCTGAGCCCGTATCAACCGCTCGATCCCCACTGCGGCCAGCTCGATCAGGTCGGCGCACTCCCGGCGTTTCAAGGGCGATCCCTCGGCCGTCGCCTGGACTTCGACGATCTCGCCGGCGGCAGTCATCACCGCGTTGAGATCGGTATCGGCCGAAGCGTCCTCCACATAGCACAGGTCCAGCATCGGGGAGCCGCCCACGATTCCGGAGCTCACGGCCGCCACCTGGGTGGTCACGGGATCCGCGGCCAGCACGCCGTCGGCCTGCCATCGCCGGACCCCCAGGCGAAGGGCCACGAAGGCGCCGGTGATCGCCGCGGTGCGGGTTCCCCCATCCGCCTGCAGCACGTCGCAGTCGACGTATACCGTGCGCTCGCCGAGAACGGACAGGTCGACGGCGGCCCTCAAGGAGCGTCCGATGAGCCGTTGGATCTCGCGCGAGCGGCTGTTCGGTCGGCCGGTGGAGGCCTCCCGGGTGATTCGCTGCGGCGAGGAGCCGGGCAGCATGCCGTACTCGGCGGTCAGCCAGCCCTTGCCCCGTCCCGTGAGAAAAGGGGGTACCCGCTCCTCGAGAGAGGCCGTGCACATCACCCGGGTCCGGCCCATCTCCATGAGAACCGCCCCGGGGGCCGTGTCGACGAAACCGGGGGTGATGCGCACCGGTCGCAGCTGATCCGGCTCCCGTCCGTCGGCCCGCCGGGAACCGGTCACGACTCCATGTAGGAGCGGTAGTCCTGCCCCTCCATGTCGACGACGTAGCACATCTCCACCAGACGCGACAGGATCCGCCCCCCTCGGGCTCCCCCATCTCCTCGCGTGATTGGTTGGTGGTAACGATGGTGAAGCGTTCTTCGCCGTAGCGGGCGTCGACCAGATCGTAGAGCATCTCCTTCTCCCACGCGGTGCCGCGCTCGACGCCGAAATCATCTAGCACCAGATAGGGGATATTGCACAGTTCCTCGATGATTTGCCAGGTGCGACCGTAGTGCTCGCTCTCCTGGGAGTAAGTGGCGCGCACCTTCTGGAAATAGCGCGACAGGTTGACGAATCGTCCGGCCCGCGCCCTCCGGAGCAGCACCTCGTTCAGCAGGATGCAGGCCAGAAGGCTCTTTCCGGTGCCGGGCGGCCCGTGGAACAGGTAGCCCCGCCTGGGGTCCCGATCGTCGTTCACCAGGGCGGTCACGTAGTCGAGGACGGGCCGTACGCGGCGCTCTACCAGGAGAGCGGTACCGTCGGGAGCCAGGGCCTGGAAATCACCGCGGAACTTGAAGCGGAAGCGGGTCGGCACCTCGGCCTCGCGGAACAGGCTCTTCAGGTGCGCCAGACGGCGGCGGGCGGTATGGCAGGGACACCACCTGCGCTGGGAGTCGTCATCCCAGAACTGGTAGGGCGGGCGGCCGTTGCACCGGCACAGGTCGGAGATGCACGAACACAGGACCAGGTCTCCGAAGCGGCCGACCTCCACCTTGCCGTCGTAGCGCACACCGTGGCCGCCGCAGACGGAGCACGGCTCGGCCGGCTGCGTCATCGTCCGCCCCTCGCGGCCAGAGCCCTGTCGACGGCGAGCCTCGCGTCGCGCCGGGCGATCTCCCGGCGCCGATCGTACTCTCGCTTCCCGCGGACCACGCCGATCTCGACCTTGGCCCGACCACGTTGGAAGAACAACCGGAGAGGGACCATGGTGAGCCCCTTCTCCTCGGTGCGGACGGCCAATCGACGGATTTCAGCCCGGTGAAGAAGCAGCTTCCGGGATCTGCCAGGGTCGTGGTTGGCGCGGTTGCCCCCGGCGTAAGGCTCGATCCGGACCCCGTGCAGAAAAACCTCCCCGTTCTCGATTCGGGCGTACCCATCGCTCAGGTTGGCGTCCCCGCTGCGCAGGGACTTTACCTCCGTGCCTGCCAGAACCAGACCGGCCACCACGGTGTCCAGGATCTCGTAGTCGTAGGGTGCTCGCCGGTTCCTCGCCACGAGGTGCAGGCCCCCCTCCGGGGTGCTGTGATCCTGCCTGCTCGGCATCCCTGTTTCCTTGACGGGAACGGCGCCGGATCTAAGTTACGATGGCCCGTGCGGAGTGCCGATGTGGCGAAATTGGTAGACGCGCTGCGTTCAGGGCGCAGTGGGGATTTCCCCGTGGGGGTTCGAGTCCCTCCATCGGCACCAGGAATCGAAGGAGCGGCGGTCCGGAATGGGCCGCCGCTTTTTCTTTCGGGCTCGACAATTTTACCCGAGACTACGGAACCACGCAAGTTGCGCAGATCTCAAAGAGATAAGTCATTTTATTGTCCCTCAATATCTTGAATCACTCCATCTCACTTAACTCAGGAAGGGTGATCCACCATGGCCGTGCTCCTGCACACCCGGGTTCGCGTCAGCGACCTCGACCGCTCCATCGACTGGTACTGCAAGCACCTCGGTTTCGAGGTCCTCAGCCGCACCGACAAGTCTCCTGCGGGCAATCACATCGCTCACCTCGAACTGCCGGGCAACGACCACACCCTCGAGTTCACCTGGTCGCCGGAGTATGAGTTGAAGGTCCCCGGGGACCTGCTCCACTTCGCCATCGGCGTACCGGACCTGATCGGCTTCTGCGACCGGCTGGAGAAGGACGGCATCGAGATCTGGCCGGAGGACTGGCGGGCCAGTTTCCCCACGGGACGGAAGATGGCCTTCATCGACGATCCGGACGGGTACGAGATCGAGTTGCTCGAGCGCTGAAGGACCCCGAGGGCGGGGCCGACGGCCGCTCACCGCCGTTGGACGGCCCCGGGATAGCGGGAGAGGATGAAGTCCCGAGCCGTCCTCCCTCCCACCAGATCGTGGTTGTTCCGCAGACACCATACACGGAATGACTCGAGAAGGCTCTCCTCCTCCTCCGGGATCCCGGCGTGGCGCGCGTAGTGGAGCAGGATCGATTCGTACTGGCTCTTGTCGGGGAGATCCAGATAGATCTTGAGGGCGAAGCGGTCGTCGAGGGCGCGCCTCTCGTCGAGGCGCTGGAAGGCCTGTGGATCGTAAGGCCAAGGTGCGGCCGGAGCCGTTGTCCGCCGGCCCGCCGGTGCATCCTCCACCTGCAGGGGCGGCGGGCCCTGAGGCCTGTCCCCTTCGCGGTCGATCAGGTCCTTGAAGTTCGAGGTGGCATAGAAGACGAGATTCACCGGAACCTGCTCGAGGCCGCCGTCCAGAACGCTCGACAAGGCCTTGGCCAAAGAGCCGCGGCGGTCGAGGCCGATGTTGTCGAGGACGGCGATGAAGCGCTCTCTCCGTTGCCGCACGAGACCGAACAACCGGGGAAGGAGGCCGTAGCTCGCGGCCGGGACTTCGACGCCGCGGAGCCCGCGCTCCCAGTACCGGGTGATGAGTCCGCGGATCAGGGAGGACTTGCCGCATCCCCTCGGCCCCCAGATGAGGGCATTGTGGGCCCGGTACCCCTCCAGGAGGTTGCGGGTGTTCTCGTCCAGAAGCCGCATGCGCTTCTCGTTGCCCGCCAGCCACCCGAGGTCGAAGGCGTCGAAGTCGCGGATGGGAGTGAGCCCCGGACGGCCAGCCTCGCCGAGCTCCAGGCGATAGGCGGGGCAGCCCTGCTCCCTCCCCAGGCCATAGCGGTAGACCAGCTCGCCCAGGCCGCGGACCAGCTCCTGCCAATCCGGAGATGCCTCCTCGAACTCCTCGCGCAACCGGCAGTGGAAGGCCGAGACCGACCAAGGCGGGGTCGCCGTCGACCAGGGATCGGGGGAGACCGCCGGCTCCCGGGGGGCTGCAGGCCGGGGAGCGGAAGCGGCCTCTCCCACGCAGGCGTCGACCGCGTGGGCCACCGATTTCAGCTGCCGCAGGTCCTCGACCATCCGCTCGGCGAAGATGGCGGGCACGCCCTCCGGCCCCAGAACGGCGCACCGCCGCAGATACGGGTGCGAATCGTCGGTCCAGATACGGTCGCCGAGGTACTGGGCGAAGGATCCGGTCCGGGGTGCGGAGACCGCCGTGCATGCCTCGATGAGACGCCATCGGCTGGCCGTCAGCCGGGTGTCGTCCCGGCAGGTCCCGGACCGGGCCGAGCGGTCCAGCAGATCGCTGGCGGCCCGGACCACGGCCGGCGGCAGGATGGGCCAGTCGGCCATGAGAGCCTCCAGCAGGCCCCGGGCCTTCGAAGGTGAGGACGCCGCAGCGTCGGCTGCGACCACGGGCCGGCGAACACACCCCGTCATGGGGGGGCCCAATTCCAACGAGGGCCGTCCGGCGTGTCGGTGACCACTACTCCCGAGGCCACCAACTCGGCTCTCAGGGCGTCGGCGCGGTCCCAGTCACGGAGGTTCCGAGCCTCCTCTCTCTCCTCCACCAGCCGGCGGAGCTGCGGGGGAAGCTCCGGATCCTCGTCAACCGCTTCGCCCCCCGGGGCCTCATCGAGAACGCCGAGGACGGAGTCCACCTCCTCGATCAGACCGGAGACGCGCAGGGCTTCGGGTGCGGGCAGTTCCCCCGAGGAGAGTGCTCGCTCCGCATCCGCGACGAGGCTGAAGACCGCCGCCATCGCCGGGGAGGCGTTCAGATCGTCGTCCATATGCTGGATGAAGCCCGCCCGGGCCTCCGCGACGGGCTCGGACCATGGGCCGACGGCGACCTCCTCCGCATCTCCGGCGGTGGAGCGAAGGCGGCGGTAGAGCCGGTTCAGGCGGCGGCGAGCGCGGACCCCAGCCCCCAGGGCCTCCTCCGTGAAGTTCAGCGTGGTACGGTAGTGGTTGGTGACTACGAAGTAGCGGAACCCCCGAACCACCTCCTCGCTCCCGACGCCGTCGACGAGGCCGGCGAGGTCGCGCAGCAGGAGCTGGTTGCCGAGGCTCTTGGAGAGCTTCACCCCCTCGATGTTGATGAACTCGTTGTGCATCCAGTACCTGGACAGGGTCTGGCCCGTGGCTCCCTCGCTCTGGGCGATCTCGTTCTGATGGTGGGGGAAGACCAGGTCCACCCCCCCGGTGTGGATGTCGAAGGACCGACCCAGGTACTTCATCGACATGCAGGAGCACTCGAGGTGCCAGCCGGGGCGGCCCCTGCCCCATGGCGAATCCCAGGCCAGGGAGCCGTCCGCCTCGGTCCAGGCCTTCCACAGGACGAAGTCCCGGACGTCTTCCTTGTCGTAGCGGTCGCTGTCGATCCGGGCTCCCTCGCGAAGGCCCGGCTTGTCGACGTGAGCGAAGTCACCGTACGCGGGAAAGCGGGCGATGGAGAAGTAGACCGATCCTTCGCGGACATATGCCATCCCGCGCTGGAGGAGCTCCTCGACGAGTCGCACCATCTCCGGAATGTGCTCGGTAGCCCGTGGATAGTGGTCCGCCCGCTGGATCCCGAGGTCGTCGAGCTCCTTGAAGAAGGCGTCGATGTAAGGTCCGACGTACTCCTCCAGCCCACCCCCGCTCTCGGCTACCTTCTGCACGATGCGGTCATCGATGTCGGTGAGGTTCATCACGTGCTCGACCTCGAAGCCCCGGTAGATCAGATGGCGCTTGAGCACATCGTAGAAGAGGAAACACCGGAAGTTCCCGATGTGGGAGTAGTCCCACACGGTCGGGCCGCAGCTGTACATCCGCACTCTCCCGGGCTCGAGGGGCTCGAAGAGGCGCTTGGCGCGGCTGGGAGTGTCGTGGAAACGGATCATCCGGCCCGCCTCGACCCGCGGGCGGAGGGGGTGAGCGTCGGTCTCTCGGAAAGGTCCATGACCACCCGTCGGTCGATCGGAATCACCACGGTCGGCGCAAGGAGAAGGGGCCGCAGTTTCATGCGGCCCCTTCGACCCGGGACTCGAGGGAACCCGAGGAACGGTTCCGACTCGACCAGCTGGCACCCCCGACAGGATTCGAACCTGTGACCCACAGATTAGGAATCTGTTGCTCTATCCTGCTGAGCTACGGGGGCAATGGGACGATCGGATCTCCCGGAGGTCGGGGAAATCAGCCTGACCGGCCGCCCCCGGGGAGCCATCCGGAATAGGGTACGGGCGGCGGCGGCGGCGGTCAATGAACCTCAGGGCGATGGCCCCGGACAACGGGCTCGGCCCTGTTGACAGGCCCCGGGGCCCGGCCTACCTTACACCCCTCGTTCGACCCGCGTCGCGAGAGCTGCCACTCCGTCGCGACTCCCCGCACTGAAACAGAGCACCGCAACCCGCCCTCCTTGGCCCGAGGCAAGCCAGGGTCCGGCTCCGAGTATGTAGATGGCGCAGGTCTTCCATCGCAGCATCAACTGGGTCGCCAAGCTGTCCATCCTCCTTCTGCTCGCCCTCGCCGGCCTGTTCCTCGCCATCCTCCTGAACATCAACCGGCTCGACTACGTCAGCCACGTGGGCCTGGCCAAGGATCAGCCGGTCCCCTTCTCGCACAAGCACCACGTCACCGGCATGGGCATCGACTGCCGCTACTGCCACACAAGCGTCGAGGAGTCCGCCTTCGCCGGCATCCCCCCCGTGGAGACGTGCATGACCTGCCACTCCCTGGTCTGGACCGAGGCCCCGTTGCTCGAGCCCGTCCGCACGGCTTGGCGGGACGAGGTCCCGCTGCAGTGGACCCGGATCCACGACCTTCCCGACTTCGTGTACTTCCGGCACGACATCCATGTCGCCAAAGGGGTCGGCTGCACCAGCTGTCACGGGCCGGTCGACCAGATGCCCCTCATGTACAAGGAGAATACCCTGAACATGGAGTGGTGCCTCGAGTGCCATCGCGAGCCCGAGAGGCAGATCCGGCCTCGCGACCAGGTATTTGACGTGACCTGGTCCCCCCCCGCCGACCAGGAGCGCGCCGGAGCGCGGCTGGTGGAGGAGTACGACGTGCAGGTTTCGCAGCTGACCGACTGTTCGGTCTGTCACCTGTGACCACCTCGACGGGGATCGAGCCCGCGGTGGCCACGCCCGGGCCGGGAAGCCGCAAGCAGCTCGACCTGGAAGGACTGCGCGCGCAGCTGGCCGGGCGTGGCGGAAAGGCCTACTGGCGCAGTCTGGAGGAGTTGTCCGGCACGGAGGAGTTCCGCCAGCTCCTCGAGCGGGAGTTCCCGGAGAACGCCTCCGAGTGGCAGGACGGCGTCAGCCGGCGAAACTTCCTCAAGCTGATGGGCGCCTCCCTGGCCTTCGGGGGACTCTCGGGCTGCACGATTCAGCCCGAGGAGAAGATCGTCCCCTGGGTCCGGGCGCCGGAGAACGTGCTACCCGGCCGGCCCCTGATGTACGCCACCGCCGCGTCGCTGTCCGGCGTGGGGGTCGGCGTCCTGGCCGAGACCCACATGGGACGCCCGACTTTGCTCGAGGGCAACGGGGACCACCCGTCCGGAGCGGTCGGGGCTCATCCCTCGGTGCAGGCATCGATCCTGGACCTCTACGATCCGGACCGCTCTCAGACCGTGAAGAACGCCGGCCGGATCTCCACCTGGGGCAGCTTCGTCGAGGCCCTCTCCGGCGAGCTGGAAACGCAGCGTTCCCGCAAGGGCCGCGGCCTCCGGGTCCTGACCGGGTCCGTCACCTCCCCCACCCTGGGCGCCCAGTTGCGCGACCTGCTCCTGCAGATGCCGGACGCCCAGTGGCACCAGTACGACCCGTGCCGAGGCGACGGTGTGTTCCAAGGCGCCCGGCAGGCCTTCGGAGAGAGCCTCGGCACCTCCTACGACATGTCGCGCGCCGATGTCGTGCTGAGCCTCGATGCCGACATCTTCTTCCAGGGCGCCGCCTCCACGCGCTACGCCGCCGATTTCATGAAACGGCGGACGGAGGGTCTGCACGGGGACGGGACCTCGGTCTCCAACCGGCTCTACGTCGTCGAGTCGAGCCCGTCCTCCACGGGCAGCGTGGCCGATCACCGTCTCGCCCTGGACAAGGGCTCCATCGAGGCTTTCGCCGCCGCCCTGGCCGCCCGGTTGGGCATCGAGGCCCGCTACGAGGGTGGAACGCCGGGCTTCGAGGACCGGGCCGGCTGGGTCGAAGCCGTTGCTGCCGATCTGGAGGCCCACCGGGGCGCGGGCGCCGTCATCGCCGGACCCGAGCAGTCGGGGGCCCTGCATGCCCTGGTGCACGCCATCAACCACGCCCTCGGAAACGCGGGCCGGACCGTGCATCACACCGAGCCGGTCGACGCCGAGGCGGTCGATCACTTCGACAGTCTCGCGGAGCTGACGCGCCAGATGCAGGCGGGCGAGGTGGAGAGCCTCGTCATCCTGGGCGGGAATCCGGCCTACGATGCCCCCGGGGACCTAGATTTCGCCGCGGCCCTCGAGGCCGTCCCCTTCCGCGCCCATCTGGGCCCGTACGAGGACGAGACCGCCTACCTGTGCCACTGGCACGTGCCGGAGTCGCACTTCCTCGAGGCCTGGAGCGACGTGAGGTCCTGCGACGGCACGGTTTCCATCGTACAGCCCCTCATCAAGCCGCTGTATCCCAGCCGTTCGGCCCACGAGGTGCTGGCCGTGATGACCGGCAGGTCGGGCAAGCCGGTCCGTGACCTGCTGCGCGAGCACTGGGCGGAGAGCCCGCTCTTCGAGGGCCGCGACTTCGAGCGCGAGTGGCACAGAGCCCTCCACGACGGCAGCATCGCCGGGTCCGCCCTCCCCCGCCGGGAGGTCTCGCTCCTCGGCGAGTTGCGGCTCCCCGGAGACTTCGGCCGCAGACTCGACCCCGAGGAAGGGCTGGAACTGTCCCTGCGGGCCGACCCCTTCCTGGGCGCCGGCGCCCAGGCCAACAACGGCTGGCTCCAGGAGACGCCGAAGCCGATTACTCAGCTCACATGGGACAACGCCGCCCTCCTGAGCCCGGCCACGGCGCAACGCCTCGGCGTCGACAACGAGCAGGTTCTCACCATCACCGTCGAGGGCCGCAGCCTGTCCCTGCCGGCCTGGATCGTGCCCGGTCAGGCTCCGGGAGTCGTCACCGTGCACCTCGGCGGCGGACGCTCTCGCGGGGGCCGGGTCGCCGACGGCACCGGCGGGGACGCCGGTCGCCTGCGCACCGCCGCGGCCCCCTGGTCGACGACGGGGGTGGCGATCGCCAAGACCTTCGACCGCCGTTCCCTGGCCTGCACCCAGGACCACCAGACCATGGAGGGCCGCGGCCTCGTCCGCCGGGGGGACCTCGACCACTACCATGAGAGGCCGCATTTCGCCCACGAGGACTACGGTCACCAGATCCCCGAAGACCTCACCCTCTACGACGAGTTCGACTACAAGGCGCCCAACCAGTGGGGCATGGTGATCGACCTCACCGCCTGCATGGGCTGCAACGCCTGCTCGGTGGCCTGCCAGGCCGAGAACAACATCCCCGTGGTAGGCAAGGAACAGGTCCTCAACGCCCGCGAGATGTCCTGGATTCGCATCGACCGCTACTACACCGACCTCGACGACCCCGAAATCCTGCATCAGCCGATCCCGTGCCAACAGTGCGAGAACGCGCCCTGCGAGCTCGTCTGTCCTGTGACCGCCACCTCCCACAGCGAGGAGGGCCTGAACGACATGGTCTACAACCGCTGCGTGGGCACGCGGTACTGCGCCAACAACTGCCCCTACAAGGTCCGCCGCTTCAACTTCCTCCAGTACGCCGACCGCGAGACCGAGACGAGCAAGATGGTGAGGAACCCCGACGTCACGGTGCGGGCCCGGGGGGTCATGGAGAAGTGCACCTACTGCGTGCAGCGGATCAACGCCGCCCGGGTGGCGGCGAAGAAGGAGAACGGCGAGGGACGCGTCGGCGGTGACGAGGTGAGGACGGCCTGCCAGCAGGCCTGCCCCACGGGAGCCATCGCATTCGGCAACCTCACCGACAACGAGAGCGAGGTGAGCCGCCTCAAGCGGTCACCCCTCAACTACGGGATCCTCACCGAGCTCAACACCCGCCCGCGCACCACTTACCTGGCCCGGGTCCGGAACCCGAACCCCCGGATCGGCTGAGATGTCCGAGGCCCAGCGCCGCCCCTACACGACCCCGGCCTCCGAGCTGGGTCCCGGCCAGGGATCGTACACCTCCATCACGGAGTCGATCAGCTCGGTCGTGCTCACTCCGAGCACGCCGTGGCAGTGGTTCCTCGTCGTTGCCATCGTCCTCGGCCTCGTCGGCGTCCTGCAGATCGCCATCGCCTGGCTCCTCTACAACGGCGTCGGCGTATGGGGAATAAACAATCCCATCGGCTGGGGCTTCGCGATCATCAACTTCGTCTGGTGGATCGGAATCGGCCACGCTGGCACCCTGATCTCGGCCATCCTGCTTCTCTTCCGCCAACGCTGGCGTACCTCCATCAACCGGTCGGCCGAGGCGATGACCATCTTCGCGGTCCTGTGCGCGGGCATGTTCCCCATCCTGCACACCGGCCGCCCCTGGCTCGCCGTCTACTGGCTGTTCCCCTATCCCAACTCGATGGACATCTGGCCCCAGTTTCGCAGCCCCCTGATCTGGGACGTCTTCGCCGTGGGCACCTACCTGACGGTGTCGCTCCTGTTCTGGGGGCTGGGTATGATCCCCGACCTGGCCACCTTCCGCGACCGCGCCAAGCACCTGGTGACCAAGCGCATCTTCGGCATGCTGGCCATGGGCTGGAGGGGCTCGGCCATCCACTGGGAGCGCTACGAGATGGCTTCGCTCATGCTGGCGGGCCTCTCCACGCCACTCGTCCTCTCGGTGCATTCCGTCGTCTCCTTCGACTTCGCCATCTCCATCATCCCAGGCTGGCACACCACCATCTTCCCGCCCTACTTCGTCGCCGGCGCCATCTACGCCGGCTTCGCCATGGTGCTGACTCTGATGATCCCCCTGCGGGCCCTCTACGGCCTTCAGGACTTCATCACGGAGCGGCATCTCGACAACATGGGCAAGGTGATGCTGGTGGCGGGGCTGATCGTCGCCTACGGCTACTTCATGGAGCAGTTCATGGCCTGGTACAGCGCCAGTCTGTACGAAGGCTTCATGATGCAGAACCGGATGTTCGGGCCCTACGGCGTCGTCTACTGGGCGCTGATCCTGTGCAACATCCTGGTGCCCCAGATGTTGTGGTCGCGGCGGGTCCGCCTGAGCACGTTCTGGCTCTTCGTGGTCTCCATGTTCATCAACGTGGGCATGTGGCTCGAGCGCTTCATCATCGTCGTGGGCAGCCTGCACCGGGACTACCTGCCGTCGTCGTGGGACATGTACTACCCCACTATCTGGGACTGGGCCCTCTATCTCGGAACCCTCGGATTCTTCGTGCTCGCCTTCTTCCTCTTCGTCAGAGGACTGCCGCTGATCGCCATCCACGAGATCCGGTCCCTCCTGCCCATGGGCCGGAAGCACTGACATGAACGACCCCGCCCCCGCCGGAGCCCACGGCCTGATGGCCGAGTTCGAACGTCCCGAGGATCTCCTCGCGGCGGCGAAGAAGGCCTACGCCGAAGGCTACCGGCGCATGGACGCCTACTCCCCCCTGCCGATCCACGGCCTGGCGGCGGCGATCGGCTTCCCGCAAACGAACCTGCCCATCGCCACCTTCCTGTGCGGATTGCTCGGCGGACTGTGCGGCTACGGCCTGCAGTACTGGGTGCACGTCATCGACTACCCGATCAACATCGGCGGCCGGCCGATGCACTCGGGTCCGATGTTCATCCCCGTCACCTTCGAGTTGACCATCCTCTTTGCAGCCATCGGCACCGTGGTGGGGCTGATCCTGCTCAACCGGCTGCCCCAGCCCCATCATCCGGTCTTCAACGTGCCCGCCTTCGAGCGGGCCAGCCAGGACCGCTTCTTTCTGTGCATCGAGTCGGAGGACGATCGCTACGACGCGGGCTCGACCCGAACCTTCCTCGAGGGGGTGGGAGCGGTGGAGGTCTCGGAGGTACAACCCTGACGATGACGCGCGCCACCCTCCTCCGCGCGGCCCTGACGGCCCTGTTGCTGTTGCCTGGGTGCGACCTGCGCCAGCGCATGTACGACCAGCCCAAGTACGAGGCGCACGAAGCGACTCCCTTCTTCGACGACGGGCTGAGCGCCCGGCCGGCCGTGGAGGGCACCGTCGCCCGGGGCCAGCTTCGCCTCGACGAACACTACTGGGAAGGCCGGGTCGATGGAGAGCTGGCTGCAACCCTTCCGGCCCGGGTGACCTTCGACCGCGGTCTGCTCGACCGTGGGCGCGAGAGGTTCGAGATCTTCTGCTCTCCCTGCCACGGCCGCACCGGCCGGGGCGACGGCATGATCGTGCAACGAGGCCTGAAGCGCCCCCCCTCCTTCCACGAGGAGCGCCTGCGGGAGGCGGCCATCGGCTATTTCTACGACGTTCAGACCCAGGGCTTCGGCGCCATGTTCAGCTACGCCTCGCGAGTCCCCGTACCGGACCGCTGGGCCATCGCCGCCTACGTCCGGGCCCTGCAGCTGAGCCAGCGCGCCGAGTTCGACCAGCTGCCCCCTGAAGATCAGAGACAGCTTCCGTGAACGGCGGCCTGAACCAGGAACTGCTCAGCCAGAGCGAGGCCCTGGCACCCCGCTTCACGCGCTGCCGCCGCGTCGCCCTGGTCGCCGCCCTGGCCGGCCTCGCCCTCACCGCCCTCGGGTACATGACCCAGCCGGAGCAGTTCTACCGCTCGTGGCTCCTCGGTTTCGCCTACTGGGTCAGCCTCACCCTGGGATGCCTGATGGTCCTCCTGATCCACCACCTTGCGGGAGGACGCTGGGGGTTCGCGGTGCGCCGCATCCTCGAGGCCGGGGCCCGCACCTGGCCGCTGATGCTGATTCTCGGCCTGCCCGTGCTGGCCGGCTTGCACGACCTCTATCACTGGACCCACACGGAGGTGGTGGCCGAGGACGAGATCCTCCAGCACAAGTCGCCGTTCCTCAACGCGCCTTTCTTCGTCGTGCGGTACTTCCTGTACTTCGCGCTCTGGGGAGGAATGGTTCAGCTCCTCCACCGCTGGTCGAAGCTGCAGGACGAGCAGGCCGAGACCTGGCCCACCCGGAGGATGCAGGTTCTCTCCGGCCCGGGGCTTGTGCTCTTCGTGCTCTCCGGGACCCTGGCCGGCGTCGACTGGATCATGTCTCTCGAGCCGCACTGGTTCTCGACGATCTTCAGCGCCATCTACATCATCGGGCAGGGGCTTGCGGCCTGGGCCTTCGTGGCCATCGTCGGCGTCAGCCTCTCCCGCCACGAGCCGCTGAGCGCCCTGCTGAGCAACGAGCGTCTGCGCGACCTGGGCACCTTCATGCTCGGCTTCGTGCTCCTCTGGGCGTACACCTCGTTCTCCCAGCTGCTGATCATCTGGGCCGGCAACCTGCCCGAGGAGATCACCTGGTACTACACGCGCCTCAGCGGCGGCTGGCTCCATCTCGGCTACCTGCTCATCGGTTTCCACTTCGCCGTGCCCTTCCTGTTGATGATCTCCAGCCGCCTCAAGTCCCGTCTGCGGATCCTCGTCTCCGTCGCCTGCGGCCTGCTGGTCATGCGCCTCCTCGATCTCTACTGGATCTCCGCCCCCGCCTTCCAGGGCGGGCAGGCCTCGGCGGCCCCCCACTGGCTCGACCTGGTCATCCCCTTCTCCATCGGGTGCCTGTGGCTGTTCGTGTTCTTCGGGCACCTGAAGAGCCGCTGTCTGGTGCCGCTGAACGACCCGAGGTTCGACTTCACCGCCCTCGCCGCGGAGACGGCGGAGGAAGGTCACCATGGCTGATCATCACGGTGCCTCCGATGGACATGTCCACGCCGCTTCGGCCGCGGCGGGTCACGAGGTCACCGACGCCCCGGCCAGTCCCCTGGCCAAAGTGGGGATCGCGATCGCCGTGCTCATGCTCGTCTCTTTCGTTGGCGTTCTCCTGCTCTTCCGGTTTCTCGTGCACGTGCAGCCTCTGTACGACAAGGAGGAGCCGGCCCACCCTCTGCGCGACGTGCGGGTCTCTTCCACCGAGCCGCGGCTGCAGCCCGACCCACCGCGCGAGAAGGCCGAGCTGCGGCGCATCGAGGACCACCTTCTCACCACCTACGACTGGGTGGACAAGGAGCAAGGGCTGGTGCGCATCCCCGTGGACCGCGCCATCGATCTCCTCTCCCGCCGCGGCCTGCCCGAGAAGACCGGTACCGGAGCCGCCGCGACAGGGACCGACTCAACAGGGGCCGCCGCCCCACCGGCGAGCGAGGGCGAGGAATGAGGGTGAGACCGGGTTCCCACCTTTCCTCGGCGATCACCGCCCTGACGGCCCTGACGGTAGGGTCGGCCCATGGCCAGGCGCTCGACCCCACGGTGGGCGACCAGATCGGCATCGACCAGCGGCTTGGCGAGCGGATCCCCCTGGACCTGGCCTTCCGCGACGAAACGGGAGCGGTGGTGCGCCTCGACGAGATCCTGGACAAGAGGCCTGCGATCCTGTCCCTCGTCTACTATGAGTGCCCCATGCTCTGCACCCAGGTCCTCAACGGCCTGCTCCGCAGCCTGCGGGTGCTCTCCATGGACGTGGGCGGCGAGTTCGAGGTGATCACGGTGAGCATCGATCCCGGCGAGACACCCGCCCTGGCGGCAGCCAAGAAGAAGGAGTACGTCGGCCGCTACGGCCGCGATGACGCGGCAGAGGGCTGGCACTTCCTCACCGGAACCCGGGAGCGGATCGAGGAACTCGCCGAGGCCGTGGGATTCCGCTACGAGTACGATCCCGAGACCGATCTCTACGTCCACGCCAGCGGCATCATGGTCCTCACCCCGGGAGGAGAGCTGGCCCGCTACTTCTATGGCGTCGAGTACGCGCCGAAGGACCTGCGGCTGGGTCTGATCGAGGCGGCGGAGGAGCGCATCGGCAATGCCGTGGACCAGGTCCTCCTGCTGTGCTACCAGTACGATCCCACGACCGGCAAGTACGGCCTGGTGATCCTCAGCAGTCTGCGCGTCGCCGGGGCGGCTACCGTGGCCGTCCTGGCCGCCCTCGTCATCGGCTGGATCCGCCGGGAACGCCGGCAGGCCGGCCCCCCGGCGGCCAACCCCATTCCGCACCGGAACTGACCTGCGATGTCGAAGGAATTCCCCCTCCATCCCGACCTGGCCTCCACCTTCGCCCTGCAGGTGGATCTGCTGTACTTCCTGCTGGTGGGGCTCAGCGTCCTCTTCGCGGCGGGCGTGGTCATCGTCCTGGTGATCTTCGCCATCAAGTACCGCAGGCGCTCCGACGACGACCGGCCCCATCCGGTCCACGGCTCGATCCCCCTCGAGGTGGCCTGGAGCATCATCCCGCTGTTCATGGCCATCGGCGTCTTCACTCTGGGAGCCGAGGTCTACTACCGCATGTACCGCTCACCCACCAACGCAATCGACATCTACGTCGTGGGCAAGCAGTGGATGTGGAAGATCCAGCACCCCGAGGGCCGGCGCGAGATCAACGAGCTCCACATTCCCGTCAATCAGCCGGTACAGCTGACCATGACCTCAGAGGATGTGATCCACGCCTTCTCGGTGCCCGCCTTCCGCACCAAGAAGGACGTCGTGCCCGGCCGCTACAACACGATCTGGTTCGAGGCCACCAAGACGGGCGAGTACCACCTGTTCTGCGCCGAGTACTGCGGCACCCAGCACTCCACCATGATCGGCACGGTGTACGTGATGGAGCCGGAGGACTACCAGGAGTGGCTCGGCGGCGGGGTCAGCGGCGAGACCATGGCCGAGGCGGGGGAGCGCCAGTTCCAGCAGCTTGGATGCGCCACCTGCCACAAGGCCGAGTCCATCGGCCGCGGCCCCACCCTGGTCGGCCTCTTCGGCGAGCAGGTGGAGCTCGCCTCGGGCGCTGTGGCCGTGGTCGACGAGAGCTACCTGCGCGAATCGATCCTCGCGCCGGCGACGAAACTGGTGAAGGGCTATGACCCGATCATGCCCACCTTCCAGGGGCAGATCAGCGAGGAGACCCTGCTCCAGCTCATCACCTACATCAAGTCCCTCGGCGCCAGCGAGTGAGGCGGAGCCATGACCACGACGACAGCTGCACCGACGACCCACGGCAACGGGCACCACGGCGACGGGGAGGAGGAGAACTACCTCAACGCCCGGTACGGGATCGCCTCCTGGCTGCTGACCCTCGACCACAAGCGCATCGGTATCCTCTATCTCCTGGTGACGACCCTGTTCTTCATCGTCGGAGGCCTCTTCGCGGCGCTGATCCGCCTCGAGTTGCTGACGCCCCAGGGGGACGTCCTCGAGGCCGACACATACAACAAGATGTTCACCATGCACGGCGTGGCGATGATCTTCTTCTTTCTCATCCCTTCCGTGCCCGCCGTCCTCGGCAACTTCGTCATCCCCATCATGATCGGCGCCAAGGACGTCGCCTTCCCCAAGCTCAACCTGCTCAGTTGGTACTGCTACATCGTGGGCGGATCGCTGGCCACCCTGGCCATCATCATGGGCGGCATCGACACGGGCTGGACCTTCTACACGCCCTACAGCTCGACCTACGCCAGCGGCTACGTGGCCATCGCCCTCACCGGGGTGTTCATCAACGGCTTCTCATCGATCCTGACGGGGGTCAACTTCCTCACCACCATACACAAGATGCGCGCCCCGGGCATGACCTGGTTCCGACTGCCCCTGTTCATCTGGGCCCAGTACGCCACGAGCCTGATCATGATCCTGGGCACGCCGGTCATTGCCATCACCCTGCTGCTGCTGGCGCTGGAACGGGTGCTCCAGATCGGCATCTTCGATCCCAGCCTCGGCGGCGACCCGATCCTCTTCCAGCACCTGTTCTGGTTCTACTCGCATCCCGCCGTCTACATCATGATCGTGCCCGGCTTCGGCGTGATCAGCGAGGTCATCGCCTGCTTCTCCCGCAAGCGCGTCTTCGGATACAGTTTCGTCGCCTTCTCGAGCCTGGCCATCGCCGTCCTGGGCTTCCTGGTCTGGGGCCACCACATGTTCACCACGGGCCAGTCGATCTATGCGGGCATGGTGTTCTCCTTCATCACCTTCCTCATCGCCGTCCCCACGGCGGTGAAGATCTTCAACTGGACCGCCACCCTCTACCGCGGGTCGGTCTCCCTCGAGTCCCCCATGCTCTACAGCCTCGGATTCATAGGGCTCTTTCTCGTGGGCGGCCTCACGGGGCTCTTCCTGTCCACCCTGGCCACCGACATCCACCTGCACGACACGTACTTCGTCGTCGCCCACTTCCACTACGTCATGGTGGGCGGCATGGTGATGGCCTACCTATCGGGGCTGCACTTCTGGTGGCCGAAGATTACGGGCCGCATGTACTCCGAGGCTTGGGGCAAGGCGGGGGCGATCCTGATCTTCCTGGGATTCAACTTCACCTTCTTCCCCCAGTTCGTCCTCGGCTACCTGGGCATGCCCCGCCGCTACCACGTCTACCCCGAGGAGTTCCAGCTCCTCCACGTCTCGTCGACCATGGGGGCCACGGTCCTCGGGCTGGGCTACATGGCCCTCTTCATCTGCCTCATCTGGTCTCTCGTGCGGGGAGCCGAGGCGGGCCCGAACCCGTGGCGCGCCAAGGGCCTGGAGTGGGAGATCCCCTCGCCTCCGTCGCTGCACAACTTCCATTCCACGCCGGTGGTCACCAAGGAGGCCTACGCCTACGAGGAGGAGGACGTGACCCTGGCCGATGCCAGCCACGCGCCCGAGAGCGAGCCGGTGGCGGGATCCAGGTGACCAGAGGATGAACACGACCGCGCAGAACCCGGCTCTCCAGCACCAGTTCGACGACCTGAACCAGCAGTACGAGGCCGCGAACATGGGCATGTGGGCATTCCTCGCCCAGGAGATCATGTTCTTCGGGGGGATGTTCGCCGGGTACGCCGTCTACCGCTACGAGTACCTGGCGGCCTTCGTCGACGGCAGCAACCGCCTGCCCATCGAGTGGGGCGCCTTCAACACGGCGGTCCTCATCGCCAGTTCCTTCACGGTGGCCATGGCCGTGCGCGCTGCCCAGACGGGGCGCAGCCGAAGCCTGCAGAACTGGATCCTGGCAACCCTTGTCCTCGGCTCGATCTTCCTGGGAGTCAAGTACATCGAGTACTCCCACAAGTACCACGACGGACTGATCCCGGGCGCCAACTTCGGAATCTACCCGGATTCGGGTGAAGTCCACGAGCTGGGGGCCCTGAAACCCCAGCTGAAGATCTTCTTCTCCTTCTACTTCGCCATGACCGGCATGCACGCCCTGCACATGGTGATCGGCATCGGCATCATGCTGTGGCTGTTACCCAAGGTCCGGCGCGGCACCTACTCGAGCGAGTACTTCAGTCCCATCGAGAACTTCGGTCTCTACTGGCACTTCGTGGACATCGTCTGGATCTTCCTCTTCCCCCTGCTCTACCTCATCGGACGCGATCCCTGGATTCGCCTGCTATGAGCGACCTCCAAGCCGGCCACCATCCTCCCGGAGGCGAGCACCACGTCCTGCCCGTCAGGACGTACGTGACCATCGTCTCCCTCCTCTTCGTCTTCACCGTCATCACGGTGCTGGCGGCCTTCGTGGAGCTGGGCCCCCTGAATACCCCGGTGGCGCTGGCCATCGCCGTCTTCAAGGCCACTCTCGTGGTGTTGTTCTTCATGCATGTGCGCTACAACACGCCCCTCATGTGGGTCTTCGCCGCCGCCGGGTTCTTCTGGATGGTCATCATGTTCGCCCTCACCATGCAGGACTACGTCTCCCGCGATTGGGAAACGCCGCCGCCGGTGCACTTCCTCGATCTCCTGTAGCAGAGGCTCGACGGCAATAAGAACGCCCTGCCCGGTCGACCGGACAGGGCGTTTTTCGTGCGTGGAGCGACTGCGGGCTCAGCTCTCCTCCCCTGACGGCTCGAGATCGAAGACCCCCGTCGACCGGATCAGCACGAGGATCGCCGTGTGGGGGACGACGACGAATTTCTCGTTGTCGAACTTGATCTCCACCGCCTCCTTGCGCGCGTAGATGGCGTGATCCCCTTTCTGCGCCTGCAGGGGGATGAAGCGCATCTCCGCCTCCGAACCCGACTCCGCCCAAGGCACGTCGTCCTCGTCGCCCTTGGGCGGCAGGGGGATTCCGGGCCCCACCTCCTCGATGCGACCACTCTGCACGTTCTCCTTCTCCAGCGCCGTCGGGGGCAGGTAGAGCCCCACCTCGGTGCGCTGCTCCTGCTCATCGACGCGTACCAGCACGCGGTCGCCCACGACGAGCAACTCCTTGTCACCTCGCAGCATGGCTCAGGCTGTCCTCGTTTGCGTCTCTCGTGGGCCGCCTCGGGGCGGTCAACGGAATATTACGGGTACGGGGGAAGCCCCTCAATGCCCGGAGCCGCCATCCGCCGCCGCCGCGGCGCCGATGATCCCCGCCTCGTTGCGTAGCCGGGCGGGTACGATCTCGCAGTCGACGGTCAGGTGGGGCAGGAACTTCTCGTGCCTCTTGCTCACGCCGCCGCCGATGATGATCAGTTCCGGCCACAGGTAGAAGGCCACCCTCTGCAGATAGGCGTCGACGCGGGAGGCCCACCGTTGCCAGCTCAGTTTTCGGCGGGTGCGAACCCTCGCCGAGGTTCGCTTTTCGGCGGCCTTGCCGTCCATCTCGATGTGGCCGAACTCGGTGTTGGGGACCAGCCGGCCGTCGGTGAAGAGGGCCGAGCCGATCCCGGTGCCGATGGTGAGAACCAGGACGACGCCCGAGCGCCCCCGCCCCGCCCCGAAGCGCATCTCCGCCATGCCCGCCGCGTCGGCATCGTTGAGGACCGAGAAGGGGCATCCCGTGGCCGCCCCGAAGATGGCCTCCGCGTTCCTGCCGATCCACGAGTCGTCGATATTCGCCGCCGTGCACACCTGTCCCTGGCGGACGACGGCGGGGAACCCCGCCCCCACCGGGCCCTTCCAGTCGAAGTGCTCCACGATCCGGACCACGCCCTCCGCCACGGTCTCGGGCGTGGCGGGCCGGGGGGTCCTCACCCGGAAACGCTCGCCGAGGAGCTCTCCCCCCGACCCGTCGACCAGGGCGCCCTTGATGCCGGTGCCTCCGATGTCGATACCGAGTACGGCCACGGCGCAAAGACTACATCGGCATGTAGTCGAGATCGAGGACCCGCTCCACGAGCCAGCCGATGCCGAAGAGGAGGATAACCGCGGAGAGGCCCCGCACGATGCGGACGTGGCCAGGACGGCGGGCGGACCACAGGATGAGGGGAAGAAGGAGGGCCACGATCGCCACCTGTCCCACCTCGACGCCGACGTTGAAAGCCAGCAGGGAGGTCACCAGCCCCCGGGAGGGCAGACCGAGGTCGCGCAGCACGTTGGCGAAGCCGAAGCCGTGTACGAAGCCGAAGAAGAAGGTCAGAATCCAGCGGTGGTCGGGGCGGCGGAGCCAGAAATTCTCGGCCGCCACGTAGGCGATGCTCAGGGCGATCCCCGACTCGACGAGGCGCGAGGGCAGACTCACCCACTCCAGGGCCGCCAGGATCAAGGTGACGCTGTGGGCCACGGTGAAGGCGGTGACGATCTTCACGAGGGTCCCGAGCCGCGACCCCACCACGATCAGGGCAAGGAGGAACAGTACGTGGTCGTAGCCGAGGAAGATGTGCTCCACGCCGAGGACGAGGAAGCGCGCCGCCTGCGCCCAGAGGCTCTCGCGCTCCCAGGCGGACAGGCCGATCCGGTGGACCGGCTCACCCGCGGAGAGGACGGCGGCCTCCACCGGCTGGCCGGGGACCTGGATGCGGAGCAGGATGCGATGGTCCTCGGAGAGAGGGGCAAGGTAGCGGGAGAGGTCGAGTTCCAAACGGTCGGCCCTCGCGGGGGTCTCCGCCCGGGCCCTGAACCGTGCGACGAGATCGCCCTCGCTGTCGAGATCGGGCTCCACCGTCGCCTGGCGAAGCTCCAGGCCCGCGCCGGCGGCCCTCAGGGAGATCCTCTTCCGGAGGGTATCGGCGGCCTCGGAGGCGCCATCGAGCATCTCCTGCGCCCATAGGGTCTGATCGCCGTTGCGGTCCAGGCTGGGTACCAGGCTGCGCAGGTCGAGGTCGTTGAGGGTGACGGAGAGCCGAAGGCTGTCGTCGCCGACGCTCACCAGCGTATAGCTCCGGTTGATCTCGTGAGCGCCGGCAACGCCGGCACCGAGACAAAGGGCGAGTATCACTCCACAGCGCAGCATCTATCTCCCTCTCACAGGAGCCGGCGGATCACGCCGGCCATCTTCTCGACGCCGTCCTGGTCCGAGAACAGAAAACGCACCACCCCCTCGCCATCGATCAGATAGGTACGGGAGGTGTGGCCCATCTCGCCGTCGGCGTCCGGTCCGAAGCCGGCGCCGTACTGACGGGCCACCGCCGCCACCGTCTCCGGGGTCCCGGTCAGACCGGTGAGGCGGTACGGGTAGCCGGCGCAGTACTCGGCCAGGGCCTCGGGTGTATCGTGCTCGGGGTCGACGCTCACGAGGAGCACCTCCACCGCCGGCGCCGGCAGACGCCGGACCACCTCGCCCAGCTTGGACAGAGTCGTCGGGCAGGTGGCGGCGCAGCGGGTGAAACCGAAGAACAGCAGCAGCGGCCGTCCGCGCCGGTGCGAGAGGGTGAAGGCCTCCCCCCTCTGATCGACGAGCTCGAAATCGCCCCCCAGCTCGTAGCGGTCCAGGGACGCCGGCTCACCTCCCGGGGGCACCTCTCCGGAGCCTCCGCATCCCGCGG
The DNA here is from genome assembly GCA_964291625.2 of Candidatus Latescibacterota bacterium. Classification (GTDB taxonomy): domain Bacteria; phylum Latescibacterota; class UBA2968; order UBA8231; family UBA8231; genus UBA8231. The sequence goes on from OZ220090.1 coordinate 668,220, forward strand.
CGGCCAGGAGGGCCGCGGCCCAGGCCGCACACCGAGGGCGGCGCCGCCCCGCCAGCCAGGAGGACCGGCTCACTCCGCCGGCTCCAGGAGGGAGTGGATGTAGAGGGCCAGGCTTCGGCGGTCCTCCCGGGACAAGTGGCCGTAGGCCGGCATGTTCCGCCCGACCCCCTCCTGTATGGACGCTTCGATCCGCTCCACCTCGTGCCCCTGACGGTAGAGACGGGAATCGTGCAGATCCCTGGGCGGCGGCTCCTGGCTCGCCGCCAGACGGCCGTCGCCCCGGCCTTCCGGTCCGTGGCACAGGGCGCATCCGTGGCGCTCGTACAGCTGCCGCCCCCGGCGCACCTCCTCGCTCCCGGCGGCCTCGCGAGAGGGGCGGTTGCCCGCCTCCTCCGACCCCTTCCCCTCACAGCCCAGGGCCAGTCCCGACCACACCAGGACGGCCGCCAGCCAGGAGCCGGGGGGAGCCTCAGATGCGCGTGCCATTGGGGATGACGGCGTCCTTGGGCACCACCACGATGCCTTCACGGATGACGTGCCCGTCGCCATCCGCTTCCTGGATGCGCGCGTCGTTGCTGATGATGACGCCCTCGCCGATGCGCGCGTTCTTGTCGACGATGGCGTGGTGGATGACGCTGCCGGAGCCGATGCCGACATCGGGCAACCCCCGGGCGCGATTGCGCTCGCAGTCCTCGCGGGTCTCGTAGTAGTCGGCTCCCATGACCACCGACTGGAAGATGCGGGCACCGGCCCCGACCTGGCTGCGCACGCCGATGACGGACTGCTCGACCTCGGCTTCGCGGAGGGCGCAGCCCTCCCCGACGATGACGCGGTCCATGCGGCAGTCGTCGATGCGGGAGCCGGCCAGGAACCGCTGGTGGGTGAAGATCGGCGCGTCGGGCCGGTGGAACTGGAAGACGGGCTCATGGTCGGTGAGGCGGATGTTGGCCCGGTAGAAGGCGGAGATCGTCCCGATGTCCTCCCAGTACCCGTCGAAGGCATGGGCGAAGACGTTGAGCTTCTCGATCGCCGCCGGGATCAGGTGGCGGCCGAAGTCGTCCTCCTCGACGCCGAGGAGCAGACTGGTCAGCACCTGGGGCTCGAAGAGGTAGATCCCCATGGAGGCGAGGAAGCGCGCTTCCGGGTCGGCGCCGGGAGCCTCCGGCAGCTCCAGCTCGTCGAGCTCGGCCTCCGTCTGCGGCTTCTCGCGGAAAGCGACGATGCGGGAGCGCTCGTCCACCTGCAGGATCCCCAGGGAGGAGGCCTCCTCGCGGCGCACCGGCTTCACGGCGATCGACACATCCGCCGCGCGCCGGCGGTGGTCGTCGACGAAGGCGCGGTAGTCCATGCGGTAGAGGTGGTCGCCGGAGAGGATCAGTACCTCGTGGCCATGACGGGCCTGGATGCGCCGCAGTTGCTTGCGGACGGCGTCGGCCGTGCCCTGGTACCAGTCCGTCTCCTCCATGGTCTGCTCCGCCGCGAGGATCTCGACGAAGCCGCCGAAGAAACTGTCGAAGCGGTAGGTGGCGCTCACGTGGCGGTTGAGGGAAGCGGAGTTGAACTGGGTGAGGACGAAGATCTTGTCGATGCCGGAGTGGATGCAGTTGCTGATGGGGATGTCGATGAGCCGGTACTTGCCGCCGATGGGCACGGCGGGCTTGGAGCGGTAGCGGGTGAGCGGGTAGAGGCGCGCGCCCCGTCCCCCGCCCAGGATCACGCCGATGACGTTGCGCATACCGGTCCTGCTCCCGCTGCGATATCCCCGGGGCGGGCGACCTGCCTGGCGCCCTGAAGAGAATCAGCGCGCCAGGCATCCACCGCTGGTGCGCCCTGTGAATGGAGAACGACTAAGCTGTTCCAGCCCGCGGGTTTCCGCAAGTTGCGGGCAGCCCTCCGGCCCGGCGCGCGCTACCCGGCGGGGACCGGCAGCGCGGTAGGGCGGCCGAGGCTAGGCGGCCCAGCGCAGGAGCAGCCCCGCCACGCCGAAGTAGATGACCAGGGAGAGGATGTCGTTGAGGGTGGTGATCAGGGGGCCGGAGGCGACGGCGGGATCGATGCCCGTGGCCCGGAAGGAGAGGGGGATGACAGCGCCGATCCCCGCCGACAGCAGGACCGCAACGAACATGGCGAAACCGGCGCAGGGAGCCACCGGTGAGCCATCGGTCCACAGGTGCGCCACCATGAAGACGATGCTCCCCAGCAGCAGGCCGATGCCCGCGCCGGCGGCGAGCTCCCGCCACAAGGCAGGGCCCACCCGGCCCCGGGGCAGGGTCCCCGTGGCCAGGGCCCGGACGGTGGCCGTCGATGTCTGGATCCCTGAGTTCCCGCCCATGGCCATGATGGCCGGCACGAACAGCACCAGCGGGCTCAAGGACGCCAGCACCCCGAGAACAGGTCGAGAACGGCGCCTGTCAGCAGGGTTCCGGCCAGGCAGAGCAGCAGCCACGGCAGGCGCCGCCGAACGACGCCGAGAACCGAGGGATCCTCCATCTCCCGGGAACTGGTGGCCGCCATCTTGAGGTTGTCCTCGGTGGCCTCCTCGTGGATGACGTCGACGATGTCGTCCACCGTCACCTGTCCGACCAGCTCGTCGTGCTCGTCCACCACGGGCAGGGCCAGCAGGTCGTAGTCGGCCAAGATGGCGGCGATTTCCTCCTGGTCCATGTCAGCCCGCACCGTCATCGGTTCCCGGTCGGCCAGTTGTTCCATCGTCGCCTCGCGGTTGGCCAGCAGCATGCGGCGCAGGGAGACGGTGCCCACGAGGCGGTGTTCCTCGTCGACGACGAAGACGGTGAGGATCTCCTCTTCCTCCGCCCAGGCGCGCAGGAGATCGACGGCCCGTATACGGTGACCTCCCGGGGCACAGCTACCAGCCGGGAGGTCATGATGCCGCCCCCCGTGTCCTCCGGGTGCTCCATCAGGTCCTGAAGCTCGGCAGCGTCCTCGGGGGGCAGGAGGGCCAGGACTTCCTCGCTTCGGTCCTCGGGCAGAGTACCGGCCATTGCCGCTGCCAGGCCCCGCTTCTACACTGTGGCGCACCGGAACCGGGGCCGTGATGGAGCGTCCTCGACGGAGATCGGAAGCATGGCGGCAGGGAGGCTGGAAGGCCGGACGACGCTGGTCACCGGCGGCGCCCGCGGGATCGGACGGGCGATCTGCGAGCGCTTCGCCGCCGAGGGGGCGCGGGTGGCCGTGGCCGACATCGACGAGGCCGGGGTCCGACGAGCCGCCGAGGAGGTTGGCGCCGGTTCCATGGCCCTGGCCGCGGACGTGGCCGACCCGGTGTCCTGTCACCGCGCCGTGCGGCAGGCGATCGAGGCCCTCGGCACCCTCGACGTGCTGGTGAACAACGCCGGGTACCTGCGCCACACCACCGCCTTCGACTGCACCGAGGACGACTGGGACCGGATGATGGACATCAACCTGAAGGGCTCCTTCTTCTGTTCCCAGGCAGCCCTGCCCCACATGCGCGACCGCCGACAGGGGGCCATCCTCAACCTCTCCTCCCTGGCCGCCAAGACCGGAGGGGTAGCCGCGGCGCCTCCCTACGGGGCCGCCAAGGCCGGGGTCAGCGCCCTCACCTTGCACCTGGCCAGGGTGATGGCCCCGTACGGGGTCCGGGTGAACGCACTGGCTCCCGGCATCATCGACACCGACATGACGCGAAACCCCTCCGGCGGGCACGCCGAGCTGGCCAGGCGGATCCCCCTCGGCTCCAAGGGCCGCGCCGAGGACGTGGCCAATCTGGCCCTCTTCCTGGCCTCCGACGAGGCCAGTCACATCACCGGGGAGATCGTCGACATCAACGGCGGACTATGGATGGACTAGGATGAAGGGAATCGTGCTGGCAGGCGGACACGGCACTCGTCTGGTGCCGCTCACACAGGTGGTGTGCAAGCAGCTGCTGCCGGTCTACGACAAGCCCATGATCTGCTATCCCCTGTCGATCCTGATGCTCGGCGGGATCCGCCGGATCTGCATCATCTCCACGCCGAGGGACCTGCCGATCATCCGCGGCTTCCTCGGCGACGGGCGGAACCTCGGCGTGGAGTTCACTTACGTGGAGCAGGCCCGGCCCGAGGGCATCGCCCAGGCCTTTCTGCTGGCCGAGGAGTTCATCGGCGGCGACCCGGTGACCCTGATCCTGGGAGACAACGTGTTCTACGGGGACTTCTTCCAGGGCGAGGACGGCTTCGCGCGGGCCGTGCGAGACTTCGAGCGAGGGGGGCTGATCTTCGGCTACTACCTCGGCGACCCCCGGGACTTCGGCGTCCTCGAGTTCGACGCCGCCGGCCGGGCCGTGGGCATCGAGGAGAAACCCCTCGAGCCGAAGTCGAACTATGCAGTCCCGGGCCTGTACGCCTACGACGCCGGGGTGGTCGAGGTGGTCCGCGGACTGCAGCCGTCGGCGCGGGGAGAGCTGGAGATCACCGACGTCAACCGCACCTACCTGGAGCGCGGCGACCTGCGTGTCGAGCGGTTGGGACGGGGGATCGCCTGGCTCGACACCGGCACGCCCGGGAGCCTGCAGGCGGCCAGCAGCTTCGTCGAGGCCATCGAGATGCGCCAGGGGCTGAAGATCGCCTGCCTCGAGGAGATCGCCTTCGACCAAGGCTTCGTCGACCACGCCGGGTTCGAGGCCCTGATCGCGGGCTTCCCCAGCCCCCCCTCCGAGTGCGACTACCGGGAGTACCTCGAGATGGTGCTGGCCCAGAAGGACGCGGCCCCCGGGGCCAAGGGTCCGCCTTGACTCAGGACCGCGCCTCCGCCAGCTCCCCCAGCAGTCGGCTGTAGCGCTCCTCTCCGCCCTCCTCCCAGGCGGTCAGCAGGGCGGAGCCGACGATGCCGATCTCCACCCGCCCGTGCAGGGCCCGCAGGTCGTCTCCGCCCCGTAGACCGAAGCCGAGGGCCAGGGGCAGGTCGGTGGCGGCGCGGCACGTCTCCAGGAAGCGGTAGAGTTCCTCCTGGAGCTGGGTTCGCTTTCCCGTGACCCCCTTCCGGGCCACGGCGTAGACGAAGCCCCGGGCACGGCGGCCGAGCTCGGCCAGGCGGCTCTCCGTGTTCGTCGGGGTCATGAGCAGGACCGGGTCGAGGCGGTGGCTCGCGCTGACGTCGAAGAGGTCGCCGTACTCCTCGTACGGGAGGTCCGGCACGATGAGGCCCGAGCCGCCCGCTGCCCGCAGCCGTCGGCAGAACTCGCCGTGGCCCGAGCGGAAGAGGGTGTTGTAGTAGCCCATGAACAGGCGGGGGAAGGCGGCCTCCTGACCGGCCTGGTGGAAGAAGTCGAAGTAGGTGCGGAGGGTGATCCCCCGGGACAGGGCCTCCTGGTTGGCGCGCACAAAGGTGGGCCCGTCCGCAACCGGCTCGCTGAAGGGCATCTGCAGCTCCACCAGGTCGATGTCGTGCACGGCCATGGACCGCAGCATGGCGCGGTTCGCCTCCAGCGACGGGTAGCCGACGATGAGGTGGGTCATCAGCAGGACCCGGCGGTCCGCGCCCGCCAGGCGCCCTCGTACGTAGGCCTCGAGACCGCCGGCCCCCGTTCCGGGCGGGTTCAAAGACGGGCCGCCTTGTCTTTGAGGAACTGCCGCCAGCGCTCGTCGCCGAGGGCGTCGCCGATGGTGAAGATGTCCTTGTCGCCGCGCCCCGAGAGGTTGATGAGCACCACGCCGCCCTCCGGGACATGGGCTGCCTCGCGCAGGGCGCCAGCCACGGCGTGGGTCGACTCCAGGGCGCCGATGATCCCCTCGGAGTGCATGAGCCGCCTGAGGGCCTCGATCACCTCGTCGTCGGAGGCCGCCTCGAAGCGCACCCGGCCGGTCTCGTGGAGGCGGGCGAGGATCGGACTGACGCCGATGTAGTCGAGGCCGGCGGAGACCGAGTGGGTGTGCCGCATCTGGCCCTCCTCGTCCTGGAGGAAGTAGGTCTTGTACCCCTGGGCGACCCCCGGAGATCCGTCGGTCCCCGCCAGGCGGGCGGCGTGCTCGCCGGACTCGAGGCCGTGGCCCCCCGCCTCGACGCCGACCAGCTCCACCTCCTCGTCCCCCAGGAAACCGAGGAACATCCCCGTGGCGTTGGAGCCGCCGCCTACGCAGGCGTATACCCGGTCGGGCAGGCCCCCCTCCCGCTCGAGGATCTGTGAGCGCGCCTCCTGGCCGATGATGCGCTGCAGCCAGGCCACCATCTGCGGAAAGGGGTGGGGGCCGCAGGCGGTTCCGAGGACGTAGTGGGTGTCGGCCATGGAGAACGCCCAGTCCCTGAGGCTCTCGTTGATCGCCTCCTTCAGAGTGGCTGAACCGTCCTCCACGGAGACGACGCGGGCCCCGAGCTGCTCCATCCAGAACACGTTGGGCCGCTGGCGCTCGACGTCGACGGCGCCCATGTAGATGGTGCAGTCGAAGCCGAAGCGGGCCGCCATCGTCGCCGTGGCCACGCCGTGCTGACCGGCCCCGGTCTCGGCGATGACCCGTCTCTTGCCCATGCGCTGCACGAGCATCCCCTGGCCGATGACGTTGTTGAGCTTGTGGGCGCCGGTGTGGTTGAGGTCCTCGCGCTTGAGGTACAGGCGGCGGCCGCCCCCGACCTCGGCCGACAGGCGCTCGAGAAAGGTCAGGGGCGTGGGACGGCAGGAGTAGCTTCCCAGGGTGTCGACGAAGGCGGCCCAGAACTCCGGGTCGCGGCGGGCCGACTCGAAGGCCTCGGCCAGCTCGTCGAGGGTGGTGCGCAGGATCTCGGGGACGAAGGCGCCGCCGTAGGGTCCGAAGTACCCGGGGCGGCCGCCGCCGAAGAGCAGCTCCTCCCAGGCGGAAGGCGGCTCCGGGGGGCCGGGTCGGGGCTGGGTCATGGCCGCGGCCTCAATCGATGAGCTGCGCCCTCTTCAACGCCTCGAGCATCGTGGCGTTGCCGGGCGATTCCTCCTTCTCCTGCTGCCGGCGCTCCTCGAACTCCCGGAGGTTCGTCTCCCCCTCCACCTGCTCGGCCCGCTTCAGGGAGAGACGGAAGCGCTTGCGCCGGTCGTCGATCTCGAGAATCGCCACCTTCACCTCCTCGCCCTGGGAGAGGACGTCGCGGGGGTGGTTGACCCGCCGGCTCGCCATCTCGGAGACGTGGATCAGGCCTCGCACGTTCGGCGCCAGCTCGACGAAGGCGCCGAAGTCCTCCAGAGCCTCGACCCTGCCGGTCACCACGGAGCCGGCACGGAAGCGCTCCCGCGCCTCGGTCCACGGGTTCTTCTCCAGCGCCTTCAGGCTCAGGGAGATCCGTTCCTTGCGCCGGTCTCCCAGGTTCTTCACGGCGATGACCTTGACCTTGACCTCCTGCCCCGGCTGCACCACGTCCTGGGGGTGGGCGACACGCTCGTGCCGGAGCTCCGAGACGTGGACCAGCCCCTCGACGCGCCCCCCGAGGTCGACGAAGGCCCCGAATTTCTCGAGGCGGGTCACCGAGCCGGTCAGCTCGGCCCCCTCGGTGACCGTCTCGCGGACGTTGAGGGCATCCTCCGCCTGCTCGGCCTCGAGCAGGGCCCGCCGGGAGAGGACGATGCTTCGGCCCCGGTCGCGGAAGCGGATGATCTTGAAGGCCATGGTCTGGTTGCGGAACCGCTCCGGATCCTCGGTGAAGCCGGTGTCGATCTGGGATACCGGACAGAAGGCGCGCAAGCCCTCGAGGGAGACGCCGAGACCCCACTTGTTGACGGCCATCACCGTGCCCTCCACCGGCTGTCCCGACTTGAAGGCCTTGTACAGCAGGTCGGACTGGCGGGCCTCGCCGCTGGGGTAGCGGGACAGGGCGACTTCGCCGGAGTCGCCGACGATGAACGCTTCGATCGGGTCTCCCGCCTGGAAAGCGATCTCCCCGTCCTCCCCCCGGAGCTCGTCGACGCGGATCACCCCCTCGCTGCGACCTCCGAAATCGACGAAGGCCTCGTCCTCGCCGATGCGGACCACCACGCCGCTGACCCGGCTGCCCACCTTCGGCGCCTGGGCATCGGCCGCCGGAGCCCGGTCCGCCAGCAGGGACGCCATGTCCCCTCCGGGATCGGCCGGACCGCCGGGAGCCCCTGAATCCTCGGGGGTTGGTCCCGCCGCCGGGGCGACACCGTCTTCCGACGTGGCCGTAGATGGCTCCGCCGCGAGAGCGGATTCCTGGGCCCCGGGGATCTCCTGCGCGGTGGCGGCGGCGTCCTCCGGTGTGGATTCCATGGCCTCGGGATCCTGGGCCGCAGCCGTGGTGTCCTCCATGGCCGTCGCGTCCGCCGCCGTGGCCGCGGGGGTGTCCTCCGCGGGGGGGGAGTCATCCCCCGTCTCGGAGGAGTCCGCTGCCCCCGACGGTTCCGGCGTTTCCGCGGACACCTCGGGACCGTCGCGGGGAGGCTCCTCCGCCCCCTCCGCATCCGGGGGGCGGAGCTCGTCGTGCGGTTCGCTGTCGGAGGGCTGAGGGCCGGACATGTCCATCTCCTGGAGGTTCGTGCCGGCGCGCGCCTAGGGGAGCAGAAGGACCTTGCCGGTGGTCCTGCGCCCCTCCAGGGCGCGGTGGGCGTCGGCGGCGGCGGCCAGCTCGTAGCGGGCGCCGACCCGGACCTCGAGCCGGCCCTGGGCGGTCCAGTCGAGAACCTCACCGGCGCGATCGAGCAACTCCTGCCGGGTGAGGGTGTAGTGGGCCATGGTCGGCCGCGTCAGAAAGAGCGACCCCTTCTGGCTGAGAACCTGGGGATCGACGGGAGGCACGGGTCCGCTCGACTGGCCGAAGAGGACCATGGTGCCCCGGGGCTTGAGCGAGTCGAGGCTCCTGTCGAAGGTCGTCTGCCCCACCGAGTCGTAGACCACCTCCACGCCGGCGCCTCCGGTGAGGCGCTGCACCTCTTCCCCGAAGTCGGCCTCCGTGTAGCGGATGACCTCGTCGGCCCCCGCTCCGCGGGCCAGTTCCTCCTTCTCCGGTGTGGAGACGGTGGCCAGCACTCGCGCCCCCTTCATCCTGGCCATCTGCACCAGCAACAGGCCGACGCCGCCGGCCGCGGCGTGGACGAGCGCCGTGTCTCCCGCTTTCAGGACGTAGGTGCCGGTAACCAGGTAGTGGGCGGTCATGCCCTGAAGGAGGACCGCCGCCGCATCGGCGGGCTCGGTCCTCTCGGGCAGGGGCACCACGTGGCCGGCGGGCACCGCGGCCAACTCGGCGTAAGCCCCCTGAACACCGGCATAGGCGACGCGGTCACCGGCGGCCACTCCCTCGACGCCTTCTCCCACGGCGACGACGCTTCCGGCCCCCTCCATTCCCGGTACGCAGGGCAGATCCACGGGATAGAGGCCCGAGCGGTGATAGGTGTCGATGTAGTTGAGACCGACCGCCTCGTGCCGGACCACCACCTCTCCGGGGCCGGCGGTCGGCTCCGGCACCTGCTCGAAGGAGAGGACCTCGGGGCCGCCGTGCTCGTGGAAACGGATCGCCTTCATCGGTTCGGGCGGGTTCGGGGATTCGGTTCGGTGGGAGAGGAAGTCATCGTGGGGAGACTGACAAAGTTACGTGTGCCGATCCGATTTGAGCAAGACGCACACCGACACCGCGGCCGAGAGGGTCAGTCCCCCCGCAGGGACAGAACCGGCGAGTAGGGCCGCAGGAGGGTGCGCTCCCACCACACGCCTCGACGCCGCGCCTCCCCGTGGCTGAAGCGGTACTCGTAGAGGTGGGCGCGCAGGTACCGCGGCGGAGGGCCGCCGCCGAAGGGATCCTCCGCCAGCAGCCCGAGGACGGGGGGAGACCCCTCCAGCAGGCGGCGGGCGAAGGCGTGGAACCAGGGCGCCCTCTCGAAGCGGCGCAGGGCGGCGAACCACATCTGCCAGTCCAGGCGCGGCATGTGCGGCCCGGCGAAGGAAGGCCGGCGGTCGACGGCCGTCGGCTTGTACCGGAACCGGTAGGCGCGCCACTCGACGCCGTCCCGGCTGCCCTCGAGGACGATCTCCGGTCGGGATGTGGTCATGGTCGCGAAGAGCCCGTACGAGCTCGACAGATGGAGAGGCCCCAGCCAGCGCTGCAGTTCGAAGAGAGGCCCGACGCGGCCCACGTCCACCCCCAGGGTGGCGGCCATCCGCAGGCAGCTCAGGACGAGGATCAGGGCCGCCGCCGCCAGCCGGAGCCGCCGCCAGCGAGGAGCCTGGCTCTCGGCCCCGGCGGCGCGGCCGAAGACCGCGTCGTCGAGCAGCGGCAGACAGAGGACAAGGGCGAGGAGGTTGAAGAATCCGTAGTTGCCGGTGGCCGCTATCCCCAGTTGCAGCAGGGCAAAGCCGGCTGCCGCGGCGAGCCGGAAGCGGCGTGGACCGAAGACAGCGAAGGGCAGGACCAGCTCCACGCCGAAGAGGAGCAGCGTCTCGGCCGTGTGCACCGCTGGAGGGAGGTGGTGGGCGAACCAGCTCGTCCACGCCGGGATCGGCTGGGTCTGGTAGTGGTGCTCCATCGCCGTCAGACCCCGCCACGCGGAGTCCCCGCTCAGGAGCTTGACCACCCCCGAGGACCACATGAGCCGGAAGATCAGCCAGCGCAGGAGCCAGGTGACAGCCCTCGACGGAGGTTCGTCCCACACCCGGCGGGGACGCCAGGCCAGGGGCGCCCACAGCACCGCCAGCACACCCGCCTCCAGGAGCAGCACGTCCCACTGGTAGGAGAGGAACTGCTGGCCCGCGACGTATACCGAAAGGTATAGCAGCCAGCACAGAGCCAGGGACAGGGCCGAAGCCACCCCGGCGGCCGCCAGCAGCGCGGCGGCGCAGCCCGCGGCGCACAGGGCGTGCAGGGCGGTGTCTCCCGCGTCGATCCAGAGCAGGGTGGGAAAGTGCCACCAGGCCGAAGGCCCGAGCGTCTCCCCGGCCCACCGAAGGGTCTCGGCCACCGGAAGGATTCCGCGCGAACCGACGAGCCCCTCGGCCTGGCTCCAGAAAGAGGCGAAGGCCAGGAGATAGACCAGCCCCATGGCGCGGACGAAGCAGGCCCTGGGCACCAGGACCCGCCCGGCTGCCCGGGCCGCGGCGGAGACCTTCGCTTCCAGCCAGCGCATATCCCTGGTACCCTAGCGCGCCATCCCCCGGCGCTCCAGTTCCGTGGTGGGCCGGCCGTCGGTTGGACGCCTACGGTCCCGCCGTCTTGACCCTCGCCGCTCCCCCCAGTAGCCTACCGCCTCTCCGAACCGGACCTCTCTTCTCTCCAGACTCCAGGAGTTCCATGGCGCCGCGCAAGAGACCCCTCAACCTCGTCCTCTTCGGCGTCGACAGCCTGCGCGCCGACCACATGAGCTGTTACGGCTATCCGCGGCTGACGACCCCTCACATCGACCGCCTCGCCGGCGAGGGCGTCCTCTTCGAACGCAACTACTCGGCCCACATCCCCACCACCTCGGCCTACGCCTCCATGCTCACCGGCCTCGACGCCTTCTCCACCACCGTCGTGGCCCTGCGCCACAAGGGCGGTCTTCCCGACCACGTGGTCACGCTCCCCGAGATCCTGGGCGAGGCCGGATACGAGACCAGCTGCGTCGGCTTCAGCGGCAATGCCAGCTCGCGGGGGTTCGGCACCTACCTCGACTACCCGGCCTGGGGCAGCTGGAGCGAGGGCCGCAGCCCGAAGGCGGACCGGCTCAACGACGTGGCCGTTCCGGAGCTTGAGCGCCTGGCCGCGGGCGACAAGCCCTTCTTCCTCTTCCTGCGCCACATGGACCCCCACGCGCCCTACCTGCCGCCGGAGCCCTTCGAGCGCATGTTCTACTCCGGCGACGAGCTCGACCCGGCCAACCGCTCCATGGACCCGGTCATGGAGTTCAAGCCCTTCTGCGACTTCTTCGCCGACTGGATGCCGCCGGGGATCACCGACGCCGACTACGTCACCGCCCAGTACGACGGCGCCGTGGCCTACATGGACGCGGCGATACAGCGGCTCCTCACCCGCCTCGACGAGCTCGGCCTGCGCGACGACACCCTCGTCGTCCTCAACGGCGACCACGGCGAGACCCTCTACGAGCACGAGTGCTGGTTCGACCACCACGGCCTCTACGAGAACACCCTGCACGTCCCTTTGATCCTGCGCCTCCCCGGACGGCTGCCCGGGGGACGACGCGTCGGCGGTTACGCCCGCCACCAGGACCTGGTGCCGACGATCCTGCAACTGCTGCGGGTGGGCGGCGTGAAGATCGACTTCGACGGCGCCTCCCTGCTGCCGTTGATCGACGGCCGGCGGCCGAGCCACGCCTCCGAGTCCTACATCACCGAGTGCACGTGGATGCGCAAGCACGGTTGGCGCACACCGCAGTGGAAGCTGATCGTGGCCCTGGAGCCCGACTTCCACTTCAAGCCGGAGGTCGAGCTCTACAACCTCGTCGAGGACCCCCTGGAGCTGAGGAACCTGGCGGACCGCGAGAAGGGCGTGGTTGCCGCCCTGCGGGAGCGGCTCGAGAGCTGGGTGGCCCGGCGCGAGAGGGATACGGGGCGCGTCAACCCCATGTACACCAACCTCGACTGGCACGGCTCCAGGACCCACCAGGGGCCCTTCACCTCGTCGCAGCAGGCCTACGACACCCTGCACATCGGCTCGGTGGGCGCCGCCGACCGGCTGCAGGCCGGCGGCAAGAAGAGAGCCGGGAAGAAAGGCTAGCCGCCGGCGCCGGTGGTCAGCCCGGCCGGACCTGCTCGAAGGCCCAGTCGAGCCAGGGAGTGAGAGCCTCCATGTCGGAGGTCTCCACCGTCGAGCCGCCCCAGATGCGCAGGCCGGGAGGTGCGGCGCGGTACGACCCGATGTCGCAGGCGGCCCCCTCCCTCTCCAGCATCCGCGCCAGATCCCGCGCCCGGGCGGCCTGTTCCGCGGCGGGCCGAGCCGCCCAGGCGCCGTCGACGACGCGCAGACAGATGGAGGTGCTCGAACGGGTCCGCGGGCGGCGGGCGAGGAAGTCGATCCAGTCCCGCGCCCCCGCCCAGGCCTCCAGGACCGCCAGGTTGGCCCGCGAGCGCCGCACCAGCTCGGGCAGGCCGCCGATCGACTCCGCCCAGAGCAGCCCGTCGATGGCGTCCTCGACGCAGAGCATGGAAGGCGTGTTGATGGTGCGCCCCTCGAAGAGCCCCTCGTCGAGGGCGCCGGAGGCGGTCATGCGGAACAGCTTCGGCAGCGGCCATGGAGGGGTGTAGGAGAGCAGCCGCTCCACCGCCCGGGGACCGAGGACCAGCATGCCGTGGGCGGCCTCGCCCCCCATCACCTTCTGCCACGACCAGGTGACGACGTCGAGCTTCTCCCAGGGCAGGTCCATGGCGAAGGCGGCCGACGTGGCGTCGCAGATCGTCAGGCCCCGGCGGTTGGGGGCGATCCAGTCCGCGTCCGGGACCCGGACCCCCGACGTCGTACCGTTCCAGGTGAAGACCACGTCGCGGTCTCCGTCCACCTGACGCAGGTCCGGCAGCTCGCCGTAGTCCGCCAGCAGGGGCCGCACGTCGGAGAGGGGCAGCTGGCGGGTCAGGTCCGTCACCCATCCCCGGCCGAAACTCTCCCAGGCCAGCACGTCGACCCCCCTCGGGCCGAGGAGGGACCAGAGGGCCATCTCCACGGCGCCCGTGTCCGAAGCCGGGACCACGGCGACGCGGTGATCGGCGGGCACGCCGAGAACGGCCCGGCTGCGCTCGATGACTTCCCGCAGCCGCCCCTCGCCGGCGGGGCTCCGGTGCGAGCGGCCGACCATAGCGTCGGCCAGGGCCGCCAGAGACCACCCCGGCCGCTTGGCGCAGGGGCCGGAGGAGAAACAGGGGTTGCCCGGCTTCCTCTCCGGCCTCGGCGGCTCAGTCGACATGGTCCCGCAGATCGAAGACGCACTCCATGGAGGCCCACCACTCCCCCTCCTGCGCCTCGGGCACCCGCTCCTGGAAGGTGCGCATCAGCTCGTCCCACTCGGCGGCCCTGGGGTTCTGCTCCACGTAGCGGGCGAAGTCCCGGGCCGGGTCGAAGTCGTCGGTCGTCGTCATGTGCATGAACATGCGACGGCCGAGCAGGTAGATGAGCATCCCTTCGATACCCACCTCCTTCAGACCCTGGAGCGGCTCCGGCCACGGGTGGCGGTGGTACTCCTTGTAGCGCTCGATGATCTGCGGATCGTCCTTCAGGTTCAGGGTCAGTGCGTAGTGCTTCATTCCTCCTCCTCCTCCTCTGCGCGATAGGCCGCCGCCAGCAGCGACACGGGGTGCTCCACCCGGGCCGTCCCTCCCCGCCGGCGCAGGCCGACCTCGATCTGCACGGCGCACCCCGGGTTGCCGGTGGCCACCACCTCGGCGCCGGTGGCGGCCAGGTGTCCCAGCTTGCGCTCCAGGAGCGCCGCCGACATCTCCGGCTGCGTGATGTTGTAGATACCCGCCGAGCCGCAGCACCAGTCGGACTCGGCCAGCTCCACCAGCTCCAGCCCCGGGATGGCGGCCAGGATCTCCCGGGGCTGCTGACTCACTCCCTGGCCGTGCTTCAGGTGGCAGGACTCGTGGCAGGTGACGCGCAGTGGGCCGCCGGCGGCGCCTTGCAGGGCGGCCCGGGGCGGCCTCGGGCCGACCTCCGCCAGCAGCTCGTGCACGTCCCGGACCTTGCGGGCCCACTCCGCGGCCCGGCCCCGGTAGACGGGGTCGCCGGCCAGCAGCCGGTCGTAGTGCTTCACGTGGGAGCCGCACCCCCCGGCGTTGACGACGACGGCGTCGAGACGCTCCAGGTCGAAGGCGTCGAGGTTGGCCCGCGCCAGCTGCCGCGCCGCCTCGGCCTCGCCGTTGTGGCCGTGGAGGGAGCCGCAGCACTCCTGATCCGGCGGCAACTCCACCTCGCAGCCGTTGGCCTGCAGGACCTCGATCGTGTCGGCGTTGACGTGGGCGAAGGCGAGGTCCTGCACGCAGCCGCTGACCAGGCCGACCCGCTTCGACGGCGGCTTCGGATTGCGGGCCTCGTAGCGGCGGGCGAACAGCTCATGGGTGAACCGGGGGCTGACGCGCGGCGTCAGCGGCTCCAGCTCGCGCAGACGCCGCGGCGCCAGCCGCAGCAGTCCCAGGCCGCGCACGGTCCGCTCGAACCCCCAGCGCTGGTAGATGCGCAGCAGGCGGCCGAGGACATGCAGCCGCCGCCGCGAGGTGAACAGCCACCGCAGCATGAACCCGCGGACCACCGAGCGCCCGGGCGCCGCCAGGACGCCGCTGCGCTCCACCTCGGCCCGGGCCGTCTCGATGAGCCGGGCGTAGTCGACGCCGGCGGACAGGCGGTCTGGCAGGCCAGGCAGCCGAGACAGAAGTACATCTCGTCGGCGAAGCTCTCCCCCACCT
This sequence comes from Candidatus Latescibacterota bacterium, assembly GCA_964291625.2. GTDB lineage: Bacteria > Latescibacterota > UBA2968 > UBA8231 > UBA8231 > UBA8231. Next base: position 683,525 of record OZ220090.1, read on the forward strand.
CCAGGCGGCCCTCGGCGACGGCCCGCATCATGGCGATGCGGCCCCGGGGGGAGGAACGCTCCCTCAAGGTGGCGTCGTAGGTCGGGCAGGTGGGCAGGCACATGCCGCAGTGCATGCACTGCTGGAGGACGGAGAAGTCGAGGCCCCGGAGCAGGTTGGGTTCGGCTGAGCGGTCCACGGTCAGTCGAAGATCTTGCCGGGATTGAGGATCGCCGCCGGGTCGAAGGCGGCCTTCAACCGCCGCATCGCCTCCAGGGGCGCGGTGCCGACAGCGTCGGGCAGGAAGGGCTTCTTGGCGAGGCCGACGCCGTGCTCCCCGGTGATCGTGCCGCCCATGGCCACGGCGGCCTGGAAGACCTCCTTCATCGCCGCCTCGACGCGCTCCATGGCCGCGGCGTCGCGCTCGTCGGCCAGGAAGGTGGGGTGGAGGTTGCCGTCTCCCATGTGCCCGAAGGTGCCGATCGTCACCCCGTGGTCGCGGGCGACGCGCTGGATCTCGGCTACCATGCGGGCGAGCTCGCTGCGGGGCACGGTGACGTCCTCGAGGATCACCGTGGGCGCCCGCCGGGCCAGGGCGCTGAAGGCCGTCCTGCGGGCGCTGGCCAGCTGCGCCGCCTCCGACGCCGACGCCGCCCGGCGGACCTCGCGGGCCCCGTGGCCGCGGGCGATCTCCTCCACCCGGGCCGCCTGCTCCTCCACCTCCCCCGGGTGGCCGTCGACCTCCATCAGGGTCACCGCCTCCACGTCGGTGGGCAGCCCTATGCGGGCGTACCCCTCGACGCACTCCACCGTGGTCCGGTCGAGGAACTCCAGGGTGCAGGGGATGATGCGGGCCCGGATGACGGCCGAGATCGTCTCGGCGGCGTCGGTCATGCGGTCGAACAGTCCCAGGAGAGTGGCCCTCGCCGCCGGCGCCGGGATCAGCTTGAGGGTGATGCGGGTGATGATCCCCAGGCTGCCCTCCGAGCCGATGAACAGGTCGCGCAGGGAGAAGCCGGCCACGTCCTTGACGCACCGGGTCCCGGTCTCCAGGACGGTGCCGTCGGCGAGCACCACCTGCAGGGCCATGACGTAGTCGCGGGTGACGCCGTACTTCAGCCCCCGCAGGCCGCCGGAGTTGTTGGCCACGTTGCCGCCGATGGTGGAGATCTTGATCGATCCGGGGTCGGGCGGGTAGAACAGGCCGGCTGCCGCCGCCTCGTCGGCCACCCGCTGGGTGAGCACCCCGGGCTCGACGACCATGGCCAGGTTGGCGGCGTCGACCTCGAGGATGCGGTCGAGCTTGACCAGGCACACCACCAGGCTGCCCTCGGATGGCACGGATCCGCCGGCCAGCCCGGTGCCGGAGCCGCGGGTGACCACCGGCACGCCGTGGCGGCTGGCCAGGGCCGCGATCTCCGCCACCTGATCCACGCGCTCGGGCAGGACGACGCACGCCGGCGGCTGACGCAGAGTGGCGGTGCCGTCGAAAGCGTACACGGCCAGCTCCTCCGGTCCGGTGAGCACGGCGTCGGCGCCGGCGGCCTCCCGCAGGGCGGCGAGAAAGGCGGGATCGTCCGCCGCGGTCACAGGTGCTCGCAGCGGTTCAGGTAGCGGACTGCGCAGCTGTCGGGGCCGAGGCAGAACCGGGTGATGGCGGTGTTCCCATGATTGTAGGACAGGCCCGGACTGGGCAGCTGATCGGTGAGGGCCTTGACCAGTCCGCTCATGAAGTCGCCGTGGCTGACGATGCCCAGGCGCTCGGCGGCCTCCCCGCTCTCGGCCCCCCTCCGGGCCCGCTCCTTCAGCTCCGCGGCGACGGCGATCGCCCGGCCCCTGCCGGCGTGCTTGGTCTCCTGCCCGCCGGGCCACCAGCCCTGGTCCCCGATCCCGTCGGGCAGCCCGACCCCGGGAAAGCCGCTCTCGATCTCCGAGCGGGTCATCCCGTGCAGGTCACCCTTCCCCTCCAGCCAGATGCCGCCCACCTCGTGGATGTCGATCCAGACCTCGGGTGCGGTGCCGAGGGCCTCGGCGATCGGTTGCGCCGTCTCCAGGGCCCGCCGCATGGCGCTGCAGTAGAGGCTGTCGAAGGCGGGCCGGCCGTCCCGCTCGCCCGGGTCGAGGTGGCCGCCGCCGGCCAGGTGCGAGGCCACCCTTCTCGCCTGCTCTTCTCCCAGGCCGGTCAGCGGCGGGTCCGAGACCCTCCGGGAGCTGTCCTTCAGGGCGTTGTTGTACGACTCTCCGTGCCGAATCAGAAACAGATCCATCGCATCGTCATCCGTCTTGTGCAGGTCCAGGCGGCCCGTTGCCCGACGGTCGGGCCCCGCCGTAGGTTACGCGCCCTTCACCGATCGAGGGAGCGCATGAACATAGCCGTTCGCCAGGGCGAGATACAGAAGACGAGAGCCGAGGCCGTCGTCGTCAACCTGTTCCAGGGGGCCAGGCCCGGCGGGGCCACCGCCGCCGTCGACGCCGGGCTCGGCGGCCTCATCGGGCGCGTCGTCGACAGCGGCGACTTCACGGGAGAGAAGAACCGCACCCTGCTGCTCTACCCCGAGTCCGGGGGCCTCCCGGCGAGGCGGGTGCTGCTGGTCGGCCTCGGCCGGCAGGAGGACTTCGACCTGGAGACGGCCCGTCAGGCCGCCGGCAGCGCGGCGCGCCGGCTCCAGGAGCTGGGCGTTGAGAAGGCGGCCACGGTGCTCCACGGAGCCGGTGCCGGGGGCCTGGAGGCCGAGGAGGCGGCCCAGGCGGTGGCCGAGGCCAGCATCCTCGCCTGTTACCGCTTCGACGAGCACAAGTCCGGCCCCGAGGAGCGCAAGGCGCTGCGCCAGTTGACCGTGGTCGAGTTCGACGGCGGCCGGCTGGCGGCGGTGCGGCGCGGCGTGCGCATGGGACGGTGGATCGCCGAGGGCGCCTGCCTGGCCCGCGACCTCGTGAACCATCCCGGCAACACGGCGACGCCCTCCTTCCTCGCGAGCCGGGCGCGGGCCCTTGCCCGCCGGCACGAAGGATTGCGCTGCCGCGTCCTCGACGAGGCGGCCATGCGCAAGGAGGGAATGGGCGCCATCCTCGGGGTCTCGGCGGGCAGCGCCGAGCCGGCGAAGCTCATCATCCTCGAGCATGGACTGAGTCCCCGCCGACGCGGGGCTCGGCGGCGAAAGCCCCTCGTCTTCGTCGGCAAGGGGGTCACCTTCGACTCCGGCGGCATCTCCATCAAGCCGGGCAGCGGCATGGCCGACATGAAGATGGACATGTCCGGCGCCGCCGCGGTGATCGGCGCCATGGAGGTCGTGGCCCGGGCGGGCCTCGCACAGCCCGTGGTCGGCATCGTCCCGGCCACCGAGAACCTCCTCGACGGCAAGGCCTACAAGCCCGGGGATGTGCTCACGACGATGGCGGGGAAGACGATCGAGATCGACAACACCGACGCCGAGGGCCGCCTGATCCTGGCCGACGCCCTCGCGTACGCGCAACGCTACGAGCCGGAGGGAATCGTCGACCTGGCCACCCTCACCGGCGCCTGCGTCATCGCCCTGGGGTCCCACGCCAGCGGCCTCATGACCAACGACGACGGGCTCGCGGACCGGGTCGAGGCGGCGGCCTCGGCGACGGCGGAAAAGGTCTGGCGCCTGCCCTTGTGGCCGGAGTACCGGAGGCAGATTCGCAGCCAGGTGGCGGACATGAAGAACACGGGCGGACGCGAGGGCGGCGCGATCACGGCGGCGGCCCTGCTGGCCGAGTTCGCCGGCGACACCCCCTGGGTCCACCTCGACATCGCCGGCACCGCCTGGACCGACAGGGCCAGGCCCTATGTGCCGAGAGGCGGCGTCGGCGTGGGCGTCCGCCTGCTGGTCGAGCTGGCCCGGCGGAGCCGGAAGTGACGGCTCCCGGCCCCGGGGCCCGGGAGGTGCGCGGAACCGGCGCGGAGCCGCGCGGCCCATGATCCTCTCCGACGCCAGCCTGCGGCAGCTGCTGGCCTCGGGGAAGCTGAGCATCGACCCTCTCGACGACGACCAGATCCAGCCCGCCTCCGTCGATCTGCGGCTCTCCGACCACTTCCTCAAGGTGGACGAGAATCGCCTGGAGGCGATCCGCCTGGACAGGGAGGTCCCCTACCAGGAGCTGACCCAGCAGCAGATCGTCATCCCCCCGCACTCATTCCTCCTCGCCACCACCCGCGAGCGCATCCGCCTGCCCGACGACGTGACCGCCTTCGTCGAGGGCCGCAGCTCCATCGGCCGCATCGGGCTGTTCATCCAGAACGCGGGTTGGGTCGATCCCGGGTTCCAAGGGAGCCTGACCCTCGAGTTGTTCAACTCCAACCGCCTGCCCATCCGCTTGCAGGAGGGCCGCCGGATCTGCCAGCTCGTCTTCGCCCGCATGGACCGCGCCGCCACGCGGCCCTACGACGGCAAGTACCAGCACCAGGCACGGGCCACGGGCAGCCGCATCCGCCTCGATCCGGACCGCTGACGCCGACGGCAAGACGCCTCTCCCCGCAGCATATGTCCTGAAGGTCCGTCGATGCGCCTTCCCATCGGGAAACCCGGGATCCCCACCGTCTGCCTGGTCCTCTGTCTGGTCCTTGGATTCTCCCTGCGCTTCGTCGGGTTGACCCGCGGCGACAGCTCCTTCGTCCCCGAGGGTACGGATCGCACCACGGAAGAGAGAGCCTTCTACCACTTCCATCCCGACGAGACCACCATCGTCCGGACCGCTCTCAAACCGATCGAACCCTTTTCTCCGGAGCTTACCTGTTACGGCCTGTTGCCTGTCTACCTGCTTCGCGGAATCCTCGAGTTCAACCGGATCGTCTTCGGTTGGGACTTCGAGGACCAGGGCTCCACCGACTCGGTGCGCTATGTCTATCTGACCGCCCGCATCCTGGCGGCCCTGGTCTCCTGTCTGACCCTGTGCCTGGTGTGGCTGCTGGGCCACCGCTGGTTCGGGGAGCTGACCGGACTGCTCGCCGCCGCGGTGGTTGCCGTGGCCCCCATGGCCATCCAGGCGGCCCACTTCTACACCGTGGACGGGTTGCTCACGCTGCTGATCCTGGCCGCGATCCTCGCCCTGTTGCATGCGCTGGAGGGCGATGACCGGCGATGGTGGGTGGCGACCGGGGTCCTGACGGGACTCGCTGGCGCGGTGCGCCTCGCCGGTCTGTCGGTGGGGGCGGTGGTGCTGGCCGGTCTCCTCATCTACCACCGCCGCAGACTCAGAGCGGTTCTGACCTCTTCCGTCTGGCTGGCAGGTCTGGCGGGGTTGCTGTCCCTGCTCGTCCTGCAGCCTTACCTCGTTACGGACTGGGAACTACTCCTCCAGAGCCGCTCGGCGAACGACTTCAACTATGCGATGAAGGTAGCCCGCGGCGACTTCCTCACCGCGTGGAGCCTGGTGGATGTCCACACCATCCCGTACCTGCACCACTGGAGCCGCCTGTGGCCCCTGGGGGTGGGCTGGCCCCTCACCGTCTCCTTCGGCCTCGGAATCGCCTACGGTCTGTGGAGAGGAGACCGTCGCAAGGGACTGCTCCTCCTGTGGGTGGGGATCCACTTCGCCCTCATCGGCGGCCTGCTCACCAAGCCGATGCGCTACCTCCTGCCCATGCTGCCCTTCCTGGCCATTCTGACGGCCGACCTTTGTGTCTGGCTGGTCGATTCTCCCCGGTGGCTCAGAGGGCGCAAGCTGGCCATCGCCGCCACCGCCGCGGTTCTCGTCTACAGTGCGAGTTACGGCATCGCCTTCGCAGGCATCTATGCCAGGGAGGACAGCCGCATCGAGGCGGCGCGCTGGATGGAGGAGCGGATCCCGGACGACAGCCGGATCGGCATCGAGCAGGGCGCCTTCACGATGCGGGGACTGGTCGGCCACCGCCATCGCTTGAGATTGCTCGGTACCTCCCAGCTCTTCAGCATGCGGGGATATGCGACCTGCGGCACGGAACTCACCTGGCTCCGGCCATACTTCGAGAACCTCGACTACCTGGCCATCATCGAGGCCAATCGATACCAGCAGTTCACGGCCGTTCCCGATCTGATCCCCGGCGCGGCCGCCTTCTACCAGGCGCTGGCCGCCGGGGATCTGGGCTTCGACCTCGTCCACCGGGTCGAGCCTTACCCCGCCCTGGGCGGCCTCGAGTTCCGGGACGATGGAAGCGATCCCTCCTTCACCGGCTACGACCACCCGGTGGTCTCGATCTTCAGGAAGAGAGATGACGCCTCCTGGCACGAGGCCTGGGAGAGATTGCGGACGAGCCTGTCCGCCAGCGCCCACTGCGTGGATCCCTACCTGGAGAGAGCGGGTGCCGCCATCAAGGCCGGGGATCCGAACCAGGGCCTCACCTGGACCCGGATGGCCGCCCGGAGAGTACCGGAGAACCGGATCGCCCTGCTGATCGAGGCCCATCTGCTCGCCCGCATGGGAGGACCGGACCGGGAAGACCTGGAGGCCTACCATACCGAACTGCTGGAGCCGCACCGCATCCCCGCGGACGCGGCCCTGGCCACCGGGATGAGCCTCTTCGAGTTGGGGCTGAAGGAGCTGGCCGTCTCCGCCCTCGAGACCGGGGTCTCGGCGGCCATCGCAGACGACAGGGTTCCCAGGGAACCGATGGCCCGCATCTACATCCGCCTGGCATCCCACCTGAAGGAGGAACTCGAGCTGGAGGAGGAGGCCGACGAGGTCCTGTTGATGGCCACCCGGCTTCACCCCCTTCCCAGGGCCTACAACCGACTGGCCAGGGGGGCTCTCGAGAAAGAGCACTACGGGCCAGCCGCCGAGTATCTGCAGCAGTCGCTGCGGCTGAACCCCGAGCAGGCGGGCGTGCATGCCACCCTCGGCCAGATCGCGGCGGAGGTGGAGGATCCGGCCACGGCGCTGCGGCACTTCCGGAGGGCCCTCGAGCTGAACCCGGACCTGGAGGACCGCCTCAGCCCCTGGATCACCGTCCACAGGGACTGACCGAAGGAGCGGCGCCGGCCGTACGGACCCTTGCTTGACGGAGGAGGGCCGCCGAACCCGATTATCACCCTTCCCCCTACCGCCCTGGAGAGACCATGAGCACCGACCTGCACAGCGACGCCCTCGTCATCGACTCCCACAACGACACCGCCGTGGGCCTGATCCGACGCGGCAACCTCGGGCTGGCCGGGGAGAGCGGCCCGGAGCGGCGGCGGCGGCTCGGAACCGTCGCCTATGTGCGTCAGCAGTTCGACCCTCCCGAGAGGCCCCTGCAGCAGACCCTGCCCCGTCTCCGCGAAGGCGGGATCGACGCCGGCTACTTCGCCGTGGACACGACGATCGCCCGCAACAACCACCTCCTGTACGCCCTCGACGCGCTGGGCTACCTGAAGCGCGAGGTGGAGACCCACTCCGCCGAGGCGGCCATCGTCCGTTCCGCCGCCGACATCGAGACCGCCCGCGCCGCCGGACGCTTTGCGGTGGTCCTGGCGGTGGAGAACTCGGCCGCCCTGCAGCACAGCCTCTTCGCCCTCGACGCCCTCTACGAGGTGGGGGTGCGCACCATGACCCTGACCCACAGCGCCCGCACCGACGCCGCCGACGGGTGCGAGGTGGAGGGCGGCGGCGGGCTCACCGGGTTCGGCCGGGAGGTCGTCCGGCGCATGAACGAGCTGGGCATGCTCGTCGACGTCTCCCACGTGAACGAGCGCGGCTTCTGGGATGTCCTCGAGTGCTCCTCCGCCCCCGTCGTCGCCAGCCACAGCTGCTGCCGCGCCCTGTGCGGCCACCCGCGCAACCTCACCGACGAGCAACTCCGGGCTCTGGGCGAGTCCGGCGGCGTCGTGGGCATCACCTTCGTGCCCGACTTCATCGACGCCGACGCGCCCGACATGGGACGCCTGATCGATCACGTCCTCCACGCCGTGGACCGGGCCGGCGAGGCAGCGGTGGGCCTCGGGTCCGACTTCGACGGCGGCGGCGACCTTCTGGCGCACGCCGGCAACTACCCGGAGATCACCGACAAGCTCCTCGAGCGCGGCACCGGAGAGGCGGCGGTGCGCGCCGTCCTCGGCCTCAACCACCTGCGGCTGCTGCGGCAGGTGATCGGCTGAGCGCCGCTCAGTCGAGACCGTACAGGGGCCGGTACTTGGCCTCGAGGTACTCCATCAGGGAATCGACGCGCAGGGGCTCGCCGGTGACCTCCTGCACGAGTTCGGAGGCGGTGAGGCGGCTGCCCCGCGAGTGGATGTTCTCGCGCACCCAGCCGAGGAGGCCGGAGAACTCGCCCCGGCGGATCTGGCCGGGCAGATCCCCGAGGTCGACGCAGGCCCGGCGGTAGAACTGGGCGCCGTAGAGGTTGCCGAGGGTGTAGGTGGGGAAGTACCCGATGAGTCCCATCGACCAGTGGATGTCCTGCAGGACGCCCTCGGCGTCGGAGCCGGGCCGGATGCCGAGGTAGGAGTCCATGCGCTCGTTCCAGACTCCCGGCAGGTCCCCCACCTCCAGCTCTCCCTCGATGAGCGCCTTCTCCAGCTCGAAGCGCAGGAGGATGTGCAGGTCGTAGGTCATCTCGTCGGCCTCGACGCGGATGAGCGACCTCTCGACGCGGTTGACGACGGCGTAGAACCGGTCCACCCCCACGCCCTCGAGCTGCGCGGGGAAGCACTCGGCGAGGCGCGGCAGGTAGTGCTCCCAGAACTCGCGGCTGCGGCCGACGGCGTTCTCCCACGTGCGCGACTGCGACTCGTGGATCCCGAGGGAGACGGACCCTCCCACGGGGAGCCCCTCGGCCTCGGCGGGCAGCCCCTGCTCGTAGAGGCCGTGGCCGGCCTCGTGGATGATGCCGAAGAGAGCGCTGGTGAGCTGGTTGGCGGCGTACCGGGTGGTGAGGCGCACGTCCCCGGGGTGGCTGCCGGAGCAGAAGGGATGGACGGAGACGTCGAGGCGGCCGGCCTCCATGTCGAAACCGAGGTCGGCCAGGACCCGGCGGCCGAAGCGCTCCTGCACGGCGACGTCGTAGTCGCGCTCCAGCAGGTCGTCGTGCTTCGCCGCCGCCTCGCTGCCCAGGATCTCCTCCACGAGGGGGACGAGCCGGCGGCGCAGTTCCCCGAGCAAGGGCTCGACCTCCTCCACCCGGGCGTGGGGCTCGAAGTGATCGAGGAGGGCGTTGTAGACCGACCCCGTGAAGCCCACGGCATGGGCCTCCTGGCGCTTGAGGTCGACGATCTTCTCCAGCCACGGCTGGAAGCGGCCGAAGTCCGATTGCTCCCGCGCTTCGACCCAGGCCTCGTGGGCCAGCGACTGGGTGCGCGTCAGCTCGACGACCAGCTCCCTGGGGATCCGAAGGGCGCGGTCCTGGTGGCGCTTCAGTTCGCGCACGTTGACCCGGGCGTCACCACCCAGGCCCTCCCCTTCCAGCGACTCCACCAGCTCGACGAGGTCAGGAGCCGTAAGCCTCTCGTGGGCCAGGCCGGCCAGCGTCCCCAGGCTGCGCGCCCGGGGGCCGCTCCCCCGGCGGGGCATGCAGGTCTCCTGGTCCCAGTGGAGCAGGGACTCGGCGTGGCCCAGGTCGGCCAGCTCCCGCGCCGCGGCGGTGAGACGTTCGTAAGGCGCTTCGGAATTGCTCATCTTTCCTCCATCCCTTCTCCCAGGAGCGAAGCCGCATGAAGATCGTCAAAGCCGACCACTACGTCCTCCACATCCCGTTCTACGCCGACCACGTGGTGCGCGCCATGCACCGCGCCCAGACCCACGACGAGACGGTCCACGTGAACCGCATCGAGCTCGACGACGGCAGCGTCGGCCACGGCGACGGAGGCGGCCCGGGGGGCGACCTGGTGGGCCGCAATCCCCTCGAGGTCCTGAACGACGACGGCATCGGCTTCGGCAACCAGCTCGCCATTCTCGACGCCGTGGGGCGCGCCACCGGCACCCCCGCCCACGCCCTCCTCGGCCGCCGGCTGCGCGACCGCTGCCCCCTCTCCTGGTGGGACATCGACATGCCCCCCGCCGACTGGGTGAAGGAGGCCGAGGAGTCGCTGAGGCGCGGCTACACCACCTTCAAGATGAAGGCCCGCCCCTGGTTCGACATCCACGAGCAGGTGGCCAGCGTCGGCGCCGTGGTGCCCGCCGACTACCGCTTCGATGTCGACTTCAACGGCTTCCTGCTCAACTCGGCCCGCGCCGAGGAGCACCTCTGCCGCCTCGACGACCACCCCAACGTCGGCATGTACGAGAGCCCCTTCTACCTGGGGACCGACCTGACGGGAGCCCGCATCCTGCGGGAACGCGTCCGCAAGCCGGTGGTGGAGCACTTCAACGAAGGCGTCCTCCACGCCCACGCAAGCGACGGTTTCGTCATCGGCGGCGGCATCCAGGGGGTGCTGCGGCAGGGGACGCTGGCCGAGCAGTTCAACAAGCCCTTCTGGCTGCAGTTGGTGGGCACCGGGATCACCACCGCATTCGCCCTCCATCTCGGATCGGTCCTGTCCCACGCCCAGTTGCCCTACATCACCTGCTTCGAGCTGTTCGAGGACGACCTCCTCGTCGACCCGATCCGCGTCGTCGACGGCCACGCTTCCGTGCCCGAGGGACCGGGTCTCGGCGTGGAGATCGACGAGGGCGCCATCGAGCGCTACCGCGTCGAGCCGGGGGAGCCGTCGCCGTGTCAGCTCTACCGGCAGCGGAAACGCATCCTGCGGGTCCGCTGGCCGGGGCACGGCGCCGACCGCGTCTGGGAGTTCACCGCCGAGGCCAACTACCAGCGCGAGTTCTACGCCGGATCGATCCCGCCCTTCCAGCCCGGGGTGAGCCTGGAGGTGGAGGAGGACGACGGCTCCGCCGCCTTCGCGAAGGCCCACGAGTCGATCGCCGGCCGCGGCATGTAGCCGCCGGGGGCCGCGTCCGGCGGCGGCTTCAGGCCTCCCGCCGGGCGCGGATCTCCTCGAAGCCCGTCAGGCTGTAGGCGATCCCCACGTAGTCGAGGAGGTTCGTCAGGCTGCGCAGGGCCACGCCGAAGCCGTCGACGCCGGAGAAGCCGCCGAACTGGCCGCCCCCCTTCAGGTGCGGCTCGAGGTCGAGGAAGACGCCGGGCACGCCGAGGCGCTTGAGGCGGCGCGTCAGGGCCGGCAGGCGGGTGCGGAAGTCGCGCAGGATCGCCTCGTGGCCCGAGTCGCCCTCGTCGGCGGGGACGAAGTTCTTCAGGCGCTCCTCGTCCACGTGCCCCTGCCACTCGAGGTCCGGGTCGATGCGGTAGTCCTTGACGTGCATCCAGCCGATGCCGGAGCGCATCGCCTCGTACTCGGCGTAGGTCTCGTGGGGCCGCAGGTTCTGGCTCGACAGGTTGCCGCCGTCGAAGATCAGGCAGAGGTTGGGATGGGAGACCTTGCGGTGCAGCCGCCGCAGGAGGCGGCCGTTCTGACCCACGAGGTTGGCCTCCACCTCCAGGCCGAAGAGGACCCCTCCCCGGGCGCAGACCTCGGCGATGCGCGCCAGCCGTTCGGCGGCCTCGTCCACGTGGTCCTCCGGGGAGGCGCCGCGCGGGTGGTAGAAGGAGAACCCCCGCACCAGCCGCGTCTCGAACTCCCCCGCCAGATCGGCGGCGCGCTGCACCTCGCGGGCCAGGTAGCGCTCGAAGGGGACGTAGGCGTTGGCGCTGCCGTCCTCGATGTCGAGAAGCTTCACCTTGCCGATGGGCGAGCCGATGGAGGAGACGCGGATGCCGAACTCCTCGTGCAGCCGCCGCAGCCGGCGCACCTCGGCCTTGGTGAGGGTCATGACGTTCTTGACGCCGGACCCGGCGTCGACGAACCGCAGGCTGTACCAGGACATGCCGAGGGCCGCCAGCATGGTCAGCTGCGACTCGGCCTTCTTGTCGGCGGGGCCCTCGTCGGCGAAGCCGCTGAGGATCACTTCGGGCATGGGGCGACTCCTCGGGGTGGGGGGAGAGGTTGAGAGGCGGATGGCGCCTCAGGCGGTATAGCCCTCCTCCATCTCCTGGTCGATGCGGTACTCCGGGGCCAGATTCTCGAAGCTGGCGCTCTCCTTGCTCCACATCAGGCGCACCGAACCGGTAGGCCCGTTGCGCTGCTTGGCGAGGATGATCTCCGCCTGGCCCTCGAGACTGCCGCCGTCGTCATCGGACTTCAGCCCGTAGATCTCGGGGCGGTAGATGAACATGACCACGTCGGCGTCCTGCTCGAGGGAGCCCGACTCCCTCAGGTCGGAGAGCTGCGGGCGCCGGTCGGTGCGCGCCTCCGGGGCCCGCGACAACTGCGACAGGGCCATGACGGGCACGTTCAGCTCCTTGGCCATCGCCTTCAGCCCGCGGGAGATGCGCGACACCTCCTGCTCGCGGCTCTGCAGGCTCTCGTGGCTGCCCATCAGCTGCAGGTAGTCGATGATGACGAGATCGACGCCGTGCTCGCGCTTCAGGCGCCGGGCCTTGGCCCGCGCCTCCAGGACGCTGATGCCGGCCGTGTCGTCCACGTAGATCCGTGCCTGGGCGAGACGGCCCGCCTGGCGGGTCACGTGCAGCCAGTCGTCCTGCCCCAGATGCCCGGTGCGCAGCCTTTGCAGGTTGAACCCGGTCTCGATGGACAGCAGCCGCTGCGCCACCTGCTGCTTGGACATCTCGAGGGTGAATACGGCCACGCTCCTGCCATGCTGCATGGCGGCGCGGCTGGCGCAGCACAGGGCCAGGGCCGACTTGCCGACGCTCGGCCGGGCCGCCAGGAGGATCAGGTCGCCGTACTGGAAACCGGAGGTGATCTCGTTGAGATCCTCGAAGCCGGTGTCGACGCCGGAGACGGCGCTGCGGTCTTCCTGGGCCTTCTCCAGCTGCTGGATGGTCTCGCCGAGGACCTGCTCGATGGGCTCGAACCCCTGGGTCAGCCCGCGCTCGGAGAGGGCGAAGATGCGCTGCTCGGCCCAGTCGATCAGCTCGTGGACGTCGCTGCGCCCCTCGAATGCGCGGTTGGAGATCTCGGCCGAGGCTTCGATCAGGCCGCGGCTGAGTCCGCGCTCGACGACGATCCGGGCATGGTGCTCGATGTTGGCCGCCGAGGCCACGCCGGCGGCGAGCTCGGCGAGGTAGACGACGCCCCCCGCCGGCTCCAGCTGCCCCCGGCGCTTGAGCTCCTCGCCGACGGTGAGCTGATCGACGGCCTCGTTGCGCTCGTAGAGCTCGCTCATGGCGGCGAAGATGCGGGCGTGGGGGCCGTGGTAGAAGACCTCCTCCTCGAGGAGCTCGATGGCGCGGCCCACGGCGCGCGGGTCGATCAGCATCGCTCCGAGGACGGCCTGCTCCACCTCCACCGCCTGCGGCGGCATGCGGTCGAGGCGCTGGCCCTGGGGCTGCCCCTCGCGGCCGTTCGGCGGCTGGGTCATTTCCTGCCCCTCGGCTCGACGCCGTCGTACTGGCGGCGCACCCACTTGACGTCCTCCCAGGTGGGCCGCCTGAGCCCGCGGTTGCGAAGCAGCGCCGCCGGGTGGTAGGTGACGATCAGCGGGATGCCCGCGTACTCGTGCAGGGAGCCCCTCAGGCGCGACAGGGGCGCATCGGTCTTGAGCAGGGCGTGGGCGGCGTGCCGCCCGAGGCAGCAGATCACCTTCGGCTGCACGATCTCGATCTGCCGGCGCAGGTAGGGCTCGCAGGTGGCCACCTCCTCGGGCGCGGGATCCCGGTTGCCGGGGGGGCGGCACTTCAGGACGTTGCAGATGTAGACCTCCTCCCGGGCAAGCTCCATGGCCTCGATGATAGTGGTCAGGAGCCGGCCCGCGGGCCCCACGAAGGGAAGCCCCTGCCGGTCCTCCTCCTCGCCGGGGGCCTCGCCGACGAACATGATCCCGGCCTCGGGGTTGCCCGAGCCAAAGACGAAGCGGGTCCGCGTGTGCCCGAGGGGACAGCGGGTGCACTCGCAGATCTCGTCGTGGAAGGAGGACAGCACCGCCGCGGCCGGGACGGGGCCTTCGTCGGCGGCCGAGCCCTCTCCCCCGGCCGGCTCCGCCCGTACGGGGGCCCCGGAGGCGGCCCCCGCGTCCGGGGGCGTCACGAACCAGCGCCCCTCGAAGAGGAGCAGGTCCTCCAGGCTGCGGCGGACCTCCGAGAGGACCTCGCAGGCCGCGGGCGGGGAAGCCTCATCCGGCTCGGGCTCGTGCACGGCGCCAAGATCATCCGGCTCCGGGAGCCGTGTCAACGAGAATCCTCCCCTTCCCCTGCCCCGCGGCGCCGCTGCCCAAGCAGGTCGCGGACGCGGTCGAGGAGACGGTCGGCCACCTCGAGCTTGCTCAACCGCGGGAGCCGCTCCGCGGTGCCGTCGCCGTCGAGAACGGTGACCACGTTGGTGTCGCCGGCGAAGCCGGCGCCCGGCACGCGCAGATCGTTGAGGACGACGAGGTCCGCCCGCTTGCGCTCGCCCTTCTCCCGGGCCCGGAACTCCCCGTCCTCCGTCTCCATGGCGAAGGCCACCAGGACGCGGCCTCCCTTACGGGCCCCGAGGGTGGCGGCGATGTCCGGGTTCTCCACCAGCTCGAGCCCCAGCTGGCCGCCGCTGCGCTTGAGCTTCTCCGCGGAGATGTGCCGGGGCCGGTAGTCGGAGACGGCGGCGGCCATGAAGGCCGCGTCGACGGCCTCGAAGGCCGCCTCGCAGGCCTGCAGCATCTCGGCGGCGGAACGCACGAAGGTGGTGCGGACCCCCTCGGGCGGGGACAGCTCCACCGGACCGCTGACGAGGTGCACGTCGGCGCCGCGCTGACGGGCGCGCCGGGCGAGGGCGAAGCCCATCTTGCCGCTGGAGCGGTTGCTCAGGAAACGCACCGGATCGAGGTCCTCCACCGTGGGGCCCGCCGTAACCAGGATCCGCAGGCCCTCCAGGTCTCCCCCGGAGGCGCCGGTGAGACGGTCCACGGCCGCCTCGAGGATGCCTTCCGGCGACGCCATGCGGCCCCGGCCGGAGGCCCCCGAGGCGAGGTATCCGGCCTCCGGCTCGATCCATCCGGCGCCGGCGGCGCGCAGGCTCGCGGCGTTCGCCTGCACCCGGGGGTGCTCGAGCATCTCCTCCTCCATGGCCGGCGCCAGCAGGACGGGGGCGGGCGTGGCCAGGCAGATCGTCGTCAGCAGATCGTCGGCGATGCCGGCGGCCATCTTCCCCAGCAGGTTGGCCGTGGCCGGCGCCACCAGGAACAGCTCCGCCCACCTGGCCAGACCTACGTGGAGGACGGGGAACTCCTCGTCGGCGGCGAAGAGGTCGCCGTGGACGGGATGCCCCGAGAGCACCGAGAGGGTGGGGTCGGTGACGAACCGCGCCGCGCTGGCCGTGCGCACGACGCGCACCTCGGCGCCTTCCTCCTGCAGCAGGCGCAGCACGAGGGGCGCCTTGTACGCGGCGATGCCGCCGCTGACCCCGAGGAGGACCCGCCGCCCCTCCAGCCTCATGCGCATCCCTCCAGCAACAGCTCGACCCGCCGGACCAGGCCCTCGACATCGGCCCGGTCGGAGTGCAGGACCAGGTCGTAGATGGACAGGTCGGAGAGGTCGATCCGGTGGTGCTCGGCGTAGCGCCGGCGTTCGGAGCGCTCGCGCGCGAGGATCGCCGTCTCCGCCTCTGCCGGGGACTGCCCGTCGCGGCCGGCGACGCGGCGCGCCCGGGTGGGGAGATCGGCCTGTACCCAGAGCTTGAGGGCGTCGAGATCGTGGCGGTGCATCATCCAGCCGGTGATCCGCCCTTCGAGGAGGCAGCCCGGTGCCTGCCGGGCCCGCTCGGTGAGGCGGTGGTCCAGGCGCCGGTCGATGCCGCCGTCGGCCTCGGCGCGGCTCCCCAGTTCGGTGAGGGAGATCCCCAACTCCGCCGCCAGGTCGCGGAAGATCCGGCCCACGTTGACGTGTTCCAGGCCGGTGCGCTCGGCGAGGCGCCGGCACAAGGTGCTGGTGCCGCTCCCGGGGAGGCCGCTGACCGTGATCCGCGTCATGTCGACGGGCTCCGCCTCAAGCCAGGTTCTGCACCTGCTCGCGCAACCGCTCCACCTCCTCCTTGGCCGCCACCGCCCGGTGGATGATGCCGCCGGCCGCGGACTTCGAGGAGAGGGTGTTGATCTCTCGGTGCATCTCCTGGAGCAGGAAGTTGAGCCGCCGGCCGACCTCCCCGCCCTGGTCGATCGTCTCCAGGAAACGGTCGAGATGGCTGCGCAGGCGCACGATCTCCTCGGTGATGTCGCTGCGCTCGGCGATGAGGACGATCTCGGTGGCCAGCCGGTCCTCGTCGACCGCGCCCGGCTCCAGCAGGGCTTCGACCTTCTCCCGCAGGCGGCGGCGCACCTCTTCCCGGCCCTCGGCCGCGAGTCGGTCGATGTCGTCGGTGAGCCCGGCGATGGCGGCCAGCCGGGTACGCAGGTCAGCGGCCAGCACCTCGCCCTCGGAGCGGCGCATCTCCTCGAGCCCGGAGAGGGCCTGATCGAGGGCCTGCGCCACGAGCTCCTCGAGCTGTTCCGGAGCCGGACCCCGGCTCCCGGGGCGAAAGACCCCCGGCATGCGGGCCACCACCTCCAGCCCCACGGAGGGCAGGCCCGTCACTCCCGCCAGGTGATCCAGATCGGCCAGGTAGCGCTCGGCCGTCTCCAGATCGAGCTCGGGGAGGCCGGTGGAATCGGCCGTCTCCTCACACTCGATCGTCCCCGTCACCTTGCCCCGCGTCAGCCGGCCCTGGAGGCGCTCCCGGACCCGCGGCTCGAGTTCCTGCAGGGGCCCGGGACACCGTACCGAGAGGTCGAGGAACCGGCCGTTGACCGAGCGCAGAACCGCCCGCACCCGGAGCCCCTCCGCCTCGGCGCTGCCCGTGCCGAACCCCGTCATGCTCGCAATCCCGCCCACCGGATCCCCTATCTCCCCGGGTCCACGGCCACCTGCACGATGGAGGTAAACCCGGTGAGCCGGGCCCGGTACGTCAAGCCCCCGAGGGTGATCTTGCTGAGCTCCGTCTCCTCCACCACCCAGAGCTGCTCGTTGACGCCGTCGATCACGACGCCCCTTGCGGCCGCCGCCTCCGGCCAGTGCCGGAGCGCTCCGCCGTCGGGCTGCAGGGCGGCGATGCCGCCCTCCCCCGCGATCCAGAGATCGCCCGTTCTGGAGTCCACGTCCATCTGGCGCGCCGGGGCGAAAGGCAGCTCGAGCTGCTCGAGCCCGCTCTCCGGCAGGAGTCGCAGGAGGGCGTTGCCGCCCGCGATCAGGGCCCAGGCCTGGCAGCACTCGCCGGCCACGGGATCGACGTCGACGAGGCCCTCCAGGCCGCGCCACTCACCGAGGCGGACGCCGGCGGCGTCGACGTGCAGAACCCGTTCGCCGGGCCCGTCGGCCACCCAGAGGCTGCCCGCCGCTCCCAGGGCGAGACCGACGGAGTCGGAGAAGGCGGCGTCGAGCTCCACCAGGGACAGGGTGTCGCCGAGGGCGGCCACGGAGAACCGGTAGACCCGGCGGCCGCTGGCGGTGACCGCCCATCCGGTCCGCCCGTCGGCGTCGATGACCGTGGCTCCGGCTTCCTCCAAGGTCGATTCCACCGGGTGGACGTCGCCGTCCTCGGTGATCCGGTAGAGCCCGATGGAGCCGTCGCCCACCCAGCAGTCGCCGGTCTCGCCGTCGATGGCGATCGCCGACAGGGACGGGAAGTACCCCTGGGCGAAGAGACCCTGGCGTCCGTCGGGGGTCAGCCGCCAGACGAGACCGCTGCCACCGTCGGCCACCCAGACCCGCTCGGGGCCGGGCGTGGCCAGGTGCTCGCCGGCGATGGCCAGCTCCGGCTCCCCGGTCACGTCGAGGGCGATGCGGTAGCTGTAGATGCGGCCGTTGGTCACCGACCGGTCGACGAAGCTGGTGTCCGTGGCCGGGAGTTCCCGCGTCAGGGTGCTGTCGCCGCTCTCCCGGTAGAGGCGCACCCCACGCACGTCTTCGAAGCGGGTGAAGTCCCAGCGCAACTCGACCTGTCCGTCCCCGGCCAGGGCCCGCAGGGGGCTGGCCAGGTCCAGGGGTTCGGAGGCGCCGGCATCCAGCGGATTCCGGCGCGAGCGATCGGCGCAGGACAGGACCACCAGCGCCGCCAGGGCGAGTCCGGCCGCGGGCCTCCGGAGGCGTCTGGGGATCATCGTTCGCAGCATTCTAGAAGAAAACCAGGCAGGCGGTGAGCACGACCCCGGCTTCCATCGTCAGGAAGGCGGCGCCGGCGATGCGGTCGTAGCGCTCGGCCCGTTCGAAGGCCTGCTGCTGCCGTCGGGCGCCCGCCGAGCGCAGGTAGCGGTCGTACGCGGCATCCGCCTCGCCGGTGCTCCACCAGGCGACGGCGGCCCCGGTGACGGCCAGGGCCGCGGTGGCCGCCAGGGCCGGCCGCCAGATCGTCTCCGTCCGCTGCGGCGGTTTCGTCTGGGCCCGCTGTTGCGAGAGCCGCTCCCCGGCCACCAGGGGCCAGGCCATCGGCCCGGTCCCGAGCCGCGCTCCGAAGAGGCCGGCCTGGAGGCGGGGCTCGGCCTCCGGACGCGGAACCGCCCACAGCCCCGGGAGCGCCATCGAGCCCGCCTGCCACGGCCCGCCGCTCGGCGGATGCGGACCAAGCCCCGCGGCCGCCAGGGCCGCCGAGGCCGAGAGCAGGATCGCCATCGCCAGCCGCACCATCTCATCTCCCCCGGAACAGGTAGAGGGTGCCGGTCTCGCTCGTCACCGCCAGCAGCCGGCCGCTGACGGCGACGGAGGTGAGCACCGGCCCATCGAGGGCATAGCGCCACCGGACGACGCCCCCGTCTCCGCCGACGGCATGGAGGAAGCTGCCTCCGGAGCCGAGGTAGAGGGTCTTCGCCGTGCTCACGGCAGGGGCGCGCACGACCCCGCCGGTCTCGAAGCGCCAGCGCTGCCCGCCGCTCTCGGGGTCGAAGGCGTACAGGGCCTGATCGCTCGAGCCCAGGGCGATGACCCCGGCGCCGCGGCTCAGGCCCTCGGCGGGGAGCCCGTTCACCCGGGCCGTCCACAGAGTCGAGCCGTCCTCGGCCCTCAGGGCGTGGACGGAGCCGTCGGCCGTGGCCACCCAGAGGCGGCCGGCCCCGGCGTCGATGGCCGGACGGGTGCGGATGGCGGCGCCCAGGGCCCGGCGCCAGAGGACCTCGCCGCTGTCGGCGGAGGCGGCCACCAGCTCGCCCGTGGAGTCGCCCACGTAGACGGCCCCGCCACCGAGGCTGGCGGCGCTCACCAGGCGGCCGGGCAGGTCGATCTCCCAGAGGAGGCCGCCGCGGTCCGGGTCCAGCGCCTCCAGGCGGCCCGACTCCACGGCGGCGTACACCCGGCCGCCGGCGACGGCGGGCGGGGCGCAGACCTCCCCCGGCCGGCGCCAGGCGGCCTCTCCCGAGGCCCGGTGCACGGCGTGGAGGCCGGCGCCGCGGCCGGTCGTGGCCATCAGCAGCAGTTGCCCGCGCCCGCCGGCGAGGGCGGCGGCGGCGCACAGGGGACGGTCCAGGCGCCGGCGGCCGACGCGGGTGCCGGTGGCCAGATCGAAGGCGAGAGCATCGGTCCTTCGGGTCAGCTGCAGCACCAGCGGCCCGGCGATCAGAGGCCCGCCGAGGGGCGCCCCCCCCACCGCCTGCCGCCACACCAGCGAGAGCGGCGGCTCCGGGCCCTCGAGCGCGGCGTGGAGCCCGTCGGGGGACCCGCCCTCCTGCACCCAGGCCGGGCCCGCCCCGCCCTCCCAGGGCGCGAAGAGGTTCTCGGGGCCGCAGCCGCAGAGGACGGCCAGCAGCCACGGGACCCCCCACTGGAGGACCGGGCG
Source organism: Candidatus Latescibacterota bacterium (assembly GCA_964291625.2). GTDB lineage: Bacteria > Latescibacterota > UBA2968 > UBA8231 > UBA8231 > UBA8231. Next base: position 703,258 of record OZ220090.1, read on the forward strand.
GGACCGGCGGGCCGGATCAGTAGTCCCAGCCGAAGAAGAAGTCCCAGCGTGTGTCACCGTCCACCGATCGAAAGTCGGTCCGCCGCGAGGCGTCGAGCCGAAAGACGAAGAACCCCCCCAGGCCGATGCGGGCGCCCAGGCCGAAGCTGCCCTTCCAGTCCCCGAAGCGGTCGTTCCAGGCATTGCCGGCGTCTGCGAAGAGGGCGCCCCTCAGAGCGGAGAAGGCGATGCTGCCAAAGGGGAAACCGAGGACGAAGCGATCGAGCAGGGGATAGCGGAGCTCGTGGTTCAGCAGCACGAGGTTGCGCCCCCACAGGGACCGGAATCCGTATCCCCGCAAGGTCCAGCTGCCGCCCAGGGACCCGAACTCGGGCACGTCCCCGCGGCTGTGACGACCCATGTAACGCACCGCCAGGCAGGTGCGCCGGGTGAGGCGCAGGTAGTGGCGGTAGTCGCCGTAGAGGGTGGTGTTGAAGGGGCGCGAGCTGCGGACGTCGATCGTCTGGCCGGCGCCGACGCTGAAGCGTGACCCCTCCATCGGGCCCGTGGGGATCCACAGGCTGTTGTCGTGGGTGAAGGTCAGGTGGTTCGACATGAGCCACCCCGTGAGCCGGCGGCCCTCGAACTGACGGTCGATGTCGGCGTGACGGGCGGTGAGCCGGAAATCGACGCGGTCGTGGCGGTTGAAGGGGTAGCTCAGCTCCGCCCACCCGCCGGTGCGCTTCTCGCGCACGGCCCGCCCGAAGCGGCCGCTGAGGCGGTCGTTCAGGTGGAACAGGCCCCAGTCGACGTTGAGCTGACGGGCCAGGTGCTGACGGCCGAGGAGGAAGTTGAGCCCGTCGAGGATACCGCTCCGGGAGCCGGAGATGTGGGACAGGACGAAGTAGTAGCGCTCGTCGCCGAGGACGTCGCTCAGTCCTACCTGCACGCCGCCGGAAGTGCCGAAGACGGGGTCCTGGGAGATCTGGCTCTGGGCCACGTCGAGAGACAGCCGGCGCTTGTAGGTGCGGCCGCTGACCGCCGTCCGGTCCGGCAGTCCCGCCAGGGTCCAGGGGTCCGACCCCGCCGGGGGAAGGGCGGTGGAGTCGGTGGCGGCGGGGTCCGGCCGCAGGCGGTAGAGCTGGAACCCCCCGGCCTCGAACCCGGTGAGCAGCAACTCCTCCCCGTCCGGCATCCAGGCGGGATCGAAGAGGCCCGTCAAGGTGCGCGTCAGCCGCCGCCGGCCCACCGGCTCCATCACTCCGGCGGAGTCGCGCAAGGTCAGGGTGTGGAGGTCGAAGTATCCGCTGCGGTCGGAGCTGAAGGCGAGCCTCTCCCCGTCCGGGGACCAGGCCGGCTGCAGGTCCCGGTGCTCACCCGAGGTCAGCGGCTTCACACGGCCGCTGCCGAGATCGAGGGTGAAGAGGTGCTGCCAGCCGCCGTCCTCCGGGGCCGAGGCCCGGTCGGAGCTGAAGGCCAGCAGGTCGAGCCGGGGGTGCCAGTCGGGGTCGCTGTCGAGGCACGGGTCGTCGGTCAGCTCGGTCAGGGCACCGGTGGCGAGATCGAGCACAAAGAGGTCGGTGGAGCCGCCGCGGCGGGCTCCGGAGAAGGCGATCCGGCCGCCCCGGGGAGACCAGGTCGGCGACGACAGGGCCACCACCTCCTCGAAGGAGAACCGCTGCCGGCGCCGGCCCTGCTCCAGGTCCCACAGGATCAGGTGGTCGCGGCCGTTGCGCTTGGCCACGAAGGCCAGCACCCCGCCGTCGGGCGACACGTCGAGACTGGTGCGCAGAGGATGGAGGGACTCGTACTCGGGCTCGCGCTCGCCGGCCATCACCAGGCGGTGCCCGCCGCCGCCGACGCGGGACCGGGCGATGGTAGTGTAGCCCTGGTCGTTGCGGAAGAACACGCAGGAGACGGAATCGGCCGGCAGTTGGCGGCCGGAGGGCGGGGGGATGACCGCCGCCTTGAGATTGTAGCCGGTGCGCGTGAGCGGGTCCGCCAGGTGCCCCGGAGGGTCGCCCTCCTCGATATCGGGCAGGTAGTCCTTCTGCATGCGGTAGACCCAGGCCGCGTCGAGATCGGCCAGACTCTCGCCGGTGGTGGCCTCGAGGACGCGGCCGAAGTCGTCCCCGCGCCACCAGTTGTCCAGCAGCCGGGCGAAGATGTCCTCGCCGTAGCGCTCGGCCATGAGGTGGCAGATCGACTCGCCTTCCTTGTACATCTGGTAGGTGCCGTGGATACGATGCATCCGGGCGATCGGGGCGAGGCGGCCGCTGAACATGGCGTCGCGCAGGATCATGTGGGCATAGCTGTCCTGCGGGCCGGAGAGATACTCGGCGAGCCCCTCGGAGAACCAGAGCGGCCCGAACCAGACGTCCGCGGCGCCGCGGTCGCGCAGGACCGTGCGGATGCGGTCGAACATGAAGACGTGGACCAGCTCGTGATGCAGGACGCGCTCGAAGTCGGGGTAGGAGCCGCTCAGGGGAAGGGCCACCCGCCCCTTGAGGAACTCCGTGAAACCGGCCACCCCCTCCGGGAGCAGGCCCGGCATGATGTTGGTCTGCTCGAAGTAGACGTGGGAGGAGTAGACGATGAGCGGCACCCGGCGGCGCACGGTGTGGGCGAGGCGGCGCTCCAGCTCTCGGAAGCCCTCCTCCGCCATGCGCGCCGCGATCGACGCCAGCTCCTCCTCCTCCGGATAGAAGTAGACGTCGAAGTGGGCGGTCTCCATGCGCTGCCAGGCCAACTCCTCGTGCTGGACCTTGTTCTTGCCGAAGCGGTAGGGCTGGGCCCCGGCCGTTGCGGCCGCGAGGAGGATCCACGCCAGCAGCGCCGGGAGAGCACGGGACACGGTCAGCTCCCCTGCAGGTAGCCGCCGAAGGCGCCGCCCCTGGCCAGGGGACGGCGCAGGCGGATGTGCCGTCCCGCCTCGACGCCGTGGTCGAAGGCCTCGCTGGCAGCCACCCCCGAGGACCTGCGGGTGACGACGCGCGGATTGTGGTACCGGTACCAGGCCTGGAGACGGGCGTCCCCCTGCCACACGAGCTCGCCGGTGGTGGCGCGCGCGCTGCGGCTGTGCTCCTTGCGTTCGAGCTGCTCGTGGAAGCCCTGCAGCAGGCCGGTCCAGTAGCCCATCCGCTCGCGGTTGCCCGTGAGGCTCCGCCAGCGGCGGTAGTCGTCCCACAGGGAGCGCAGCACCTGCGACAGGTATGTGTGCACGTACTCGGCCATGTCCACGTTCGCCGGGGTGCCGTAGACCTCCAGCACCGTGCCCTCCATGTCGCGGTGGGCGGCGTAGCTGCGCGCCCACAGGACCTCGACGAAGAAGAAGTCGTTGAGGATCATGGCCAACCACAGCTCCCAGGAGGCATGGCGGCCCTTGACCGGACCCAGCCGCCGGCGGGTGAATGAGCGCTCGCCGTCGGCCTCCACGAGGTCGACGTTGTACTTGAGCAGCAGCCGGCGGGCCTTCTCCATGGCCGCCCGCGCCTCGTTCTCGTTGGCCGATCCCGACAGGGAGAGCAGCTTCTTCACGCGGGACACGACGCCTGCCTCGGCGGCCTCCGGCCCCCCGCGGGTCCGCGAGCTCGCCCGGGGCTCGCAGCGCAGGCGCCGGCAGGCCTCGCGGAAAGCCGGCCCGTGAGGCGGCTCTTCGCCGGCTCGCAGAACCTCGCCGGCGTACTGGTGAGCCATCTCGTGGCGCAGGGTCTCCATCACCTCGCCCCAGGGGTCGTCGAGGATGTGGCGGCGGCTGATGGTGATCGTGCGCAGCACCGGGTCCCACGAGCCGAGCCGGCCGACGCCTTCGCCGAGACGGATCTGGGGGCGGCGCAGGGCCCGGCGCAGGTACTCGTGATCGTAGTGCTCCCACCATCGGTAGAGGGCGCGGACCCAGGCGCCGTTCAAGTCCCGGGGAGCGGAGACGGACATGAGAGGGCGGTCTCGCCGGCCGGTGCTCAGTGCCGGGAGCCGCGGGCTCCGGCGCCGAGGACCGTCATCGCAGGCTCTCGACGAAAGCCGGAGCCAGGCGGCCGCTGGCCACTTCTTCCACGGCTCCCCTCATGGTCAGGCCGAAGCCCTGGTCCACGTCGATGTGGAGGGTGCCGCCCTCGGCCTCCACGGCCACCGGCGCCTTCACCAGACCCAGGCGGACCGCCGCGGCGCCGGCGGCGCAGGCGGAGGAGCCCGAGGCCAGAGTCTCGCCGGCGCCGCGCTCCCAGATGAGGATATGGAGCGTGTTGGGGCCGATGGGGGTGGCCAGTTGGACGTTGGTCCGGCGCGGGAAGATCTCGTGGTTCTCGAGGGCGGGTCCCAGGGTGAGCAGCTCCTCCCGCGTCCAGGGCTGCCCGGGGCCGCGGAACAGGACGCAGTGCGGATTGCCGACGCTGACCCCCGTGAAGCGCAGCTCGCGGCCGGCGGCCGTCACCGGCTGCTCGATGAGCTCCTCCGCCCCCAGGCTGCAGGGCAGGTCCGAGGGACGGAAGGTGGCGGTCCCCATCTCCACCGTGGCGGCGTTGGCGTACCCGGAGCCGTCGACGTGCAGCTCGATGGCCACCCGCCCGCCCCGGGTCTCCACCGTGAAGCGGCGGCGGCGCGTGCGGCGCGTGGCGTGGAGATAGCGGGCGAAGATGCGCAGCCCGTTGCCCGACTTCTCGGCCTCCGAGCCGTCGGGGTTGTAGATGCGCACGCCGAAGTCGGCTGTCCGCGACGACGCCAGGGCGAGGATGCCGTCGCTGCCGACGCCCCGGTGGCGGTCGCAGATCGCCCGGATCCGCCGCGGCGTGAGGGAGACATCGAGCTCGGCCGGATCCAGGGCGATATAGTCGTTGCCCAGGCCGTGGCCCTTGAAGAAGCCGTTCCTCATCCTCAGCCGGCCCGACGACGCCTCAGAAGCGCAGTCTCAACTCGGCCAGCCGAAGGGGGCGGTCCCTCGCCGCGGACTGGTCGAGGAGCGGCTCGGGCTCCCGCGCCTGGTGGACGGCGTTGGCCGCCCGCACCTGGTCCCGCAGGTGGAGCAGGGAGGCGACCTTGGTCCAGGCGAGCAGGGGGATCCAGCCCGCCGCTCCGCTCCGCCCGGTGGCCCACGCCGTACCTCCGGCGATGGCCGTGACCCCGATCATGGCGTACCCCTGGCCGAACTCGCCGGCGTAGAAGTAGCCGAACCCCGGCAGCACGGCCTCGATGGCGAGGGCGAGACCCGTCCACTTCGGCGGCCGGTACGGCGCCATCTGCCGAGGGATCCGGTGGACGCCGATCTCGCGGGCCGAGCGGATGTGGGCCAGCGGATAGGCGGCGGTGCGAATCTGCAGGGGGCCGATGACCTCCTGCACGCTCACCGTGTCGGCGCCCAGAGCCTGCACGCGGACCTGCCGCATGGCCCCGGCATCGAGGGTGATCTCCCCCCAGAGCCCCTCGCTCTGCAGCCGCTCCAGGACCGGACGCACCTCGTCCTCCCCGAAGGCCGCCGGGACGCCGAGGGCGAGGGCCAGGAGGCCGCCGAGGATCGCGGATCGAATCTCTTCCATTCCGTTCATATAGCCTCCCTTTTCCATCATTCGAGTTTACGGGCTGCCCCGCGAAGGGTGCAAATCCAGGCCCGCCTCCCGACGGTTCCGCATGGCCCGCGACCGGCTGTCTCCCCCTCCCGCCCCTGCCTATCTTGCCCCGGATGGAGGATTCCGGCAGCGCCAGCCCCCCCGACAACGGCCGCATCGTCCGCTTCCTCAAGCGCCAGGCGGCGCTCATGGAGCTGGCGGGGCTCAACGCCTTCCGCGTGCGCGCCTTCGACAACGCGGCGCGCCTGCTCGAGGAGTTGGAGGTCGACATCGCCGAGATGTCGGACGCCGGCACCCTCACCGGGATCGACGGCATCGGCAAGGGGGTGGCGGCCTTCATCGCGGAGTACATCGACCGCGGCACGACAGGGGCCTACGAGGCGCTCACCGAGGAGGTCCCGGAGACGCTCCTCGACCTCCTGCGCATCCCCGGCCTGGGCCAGAAGAAGGTGAAGGCCCTGTACGAAACCCTCGGTATCACCACCCTGGGGGAGCTGGAAGCCGCCTGCCGCGATGGCCGGCTGCGGGAGTTGCCGGGCTTCGGCGAGCGCAGCCAGGAGAACCTCCTCCGGGCCATCGAGGGGCTGGGCCGGTTCCGGGGCCGCTATCGCTACGACCAGGCCCTGGCCGACGCCCGGGGCCTGCTGCGGGCGCTGCAGGCCCATCCGCGAACGATCCGGGCAAGCCTCGCCGGCAGCCTGCGCCGCCGGCGGGAGGTGGTGAAGGACATCGACATCGTCCTCAGCACGGACGCCCCCGGCGAGGTGGGCGCCCTCTTCGCGGGGCGGCCCGGCGTGGTCGAGGTGATCTCCCGGGGGGAGCGCAAGATCTCCGTGCGCCTCGAGAGCGGCCTGCAGGCCGACCTGCGGCTCGTCGACGACGCCCGCTTCCCCTCCCTCCTGCACCACTTCACCGGCAGCCGGGACCACAACGTGGCCATGCGGTCCCGCGCCCTGGACCGCGGCATGCATCTCAACGAGTACGGCCTCTTCCAGGGACGGGAGGGCGACGGCGATCCCGTCCCCTGCGAGGACGAGGCCGACCTCTTCCGGGCCCTCGGCCTCGGCTACGTGCCGCCGGAGCTGCGGGAGGGCCTCGGCGAGGTGGAAGCGGCGGCGGCCGGAGAGCTGCCGCGCCTGCTGAAGGCAGAGGACGTGCGAGGCATGCTGCACGTCCACACGCGCGCCTCCGACGGCGTCGATACCCTGGAGGAGATGGTCGACGCCGCGCGCCGTCGAGGCCACGAGTACGTCGCCATCTGCGATCACTCGAAGTCAGCCGGCTACGTCTACGGCATGAAGGAAGCCGACGTGGAGATCCAGCATCGCGAGATCGACGCCCTGCAGGCGGAGCGGCCGGACATCTCCATCCTCAAGGGCATCGAATCCGAGGTGCGAAAGGACGGCTCCCTGGACTACGACGACGACTTCCTCGAACGCTTCGATCTCGTCGTGGCGGCGGTGCACGACCCCATGGGCCTGGAGGAAGCCGACCTGACCCGCCGAGTGGTGCGGGCGGTGGAACAGCCGGCCACCTCGGTCCTCGCCCACCCCAGCGGCCGGATCCTGCTGGAGCGCGACGGCTTCCCTTTCGACATGGAGGAGGTCCTGGCCGCCGCGGCCGCCCACGGCGTGGCCCTGGAGTTGAACGCCCATCCCGCCCGCCTCGATCTCGACTGGCGCTGGCTGCGCCGGGCCCGCCAGCTCGGCGCGCCCATCGCCGTCAACACCGACGCCCACCGGATCGCCGACCTCGACAACCTCGACCTCGGCATCGGCATCGCCCGCAAGGGCTGGCTCACGGCAGCGGACGTCATCAACGCCCGGTCCGTCGACGACCTGCGCAGCTGGGCCCGGCGCAGGGACTGAGGGGCCATGAACCCCGGGGGGCGAGGCTGGCCTGGGCAGAACCTCGCCTGCGACCCCGCCCAGGCGGCCCCGCGAAGCCGCACCGCACGCCGTCACTCCACGGCCCCCGGAGACCTCTTCAGCCACGAAGGCAGGCGAATGCCCTCCGACAGGCGCCAGGCCGTCAGGTAGAGGCTGGCGGTGAAGGCCACGGCCAACCGGCCCCTCTCCTCGGCGAAGGCCCGGGCCGGCTCACTCACCGGGTCGAGACCGCCGGCCAACTCGTAGACCCGGTCCACCTGCCCGTTGCTCTCCAGGACCTGGTCCCGCACGGCGGCGAACAGCTCCCCCTCCAAGGGGGCCGCCTCCACCCCCTCCGCCAGCTCCGCGGCGGTCAGGCCGATGCGCTCGATGAGGGAATCCACCTTCTCGTGGATGCCGGCGCCGGTCCGCGAGCCGTCCTCGCCGACGCGGCCGTTGTAGTGGATGGTGGCGTGCAGAGGCTGGACGATGTCCTCGGCGTAGTGGGCGAGGAAGCCGGCGTAGACCAGGCACTTGGCCTGGATCACCCCGTTCTGCGGCCACTTGCGGTGCTCGGCGAAGGCCACTGCGAGGCGCTCGACGTACTCGGTGATGGCGTACGGGGCGAACCCGGCTTCCTCGGGTGCGATGCCCAGGGTGTGGCAAAGGGCGATGAAGTCGTAGCGCTGGTCGGGCAGCTCCTCTCCCTGCAGGAGCTCGATGTCGGCGAAGTGCTCGGGATGCTCGCCGTGGCGGACGTGCGGGGCCCGGCGGTTCTTGGCGACGTCGGGGTCGAAGGAGATGTGCGCCGCCGTCTCGGCCCCGTCGCGGAAGAAGGCGGGCACCTCCTGGGGCAGGGCCTGAACCGCCGCCCGGGTCAGCAGGCCGTGGGTGTCTCCCCACCAGGCCGCAGCCGGCTGCGCCAGGGCCAGGACGGCCAGGGTCACACCCGCCGGCAGCCGGAACCCGCGCCGCGTTGACACCCCTGGAGGGCTCCATATAGTAGATTCCATCGTATCTGCTTCACCCTTCCGGCCGCCGAAACCGCGGCCATCCCTTCTGCCAGAGGAGTTACGGACCATGGCGATCCGATTGGGCGATGAAGCGCCCGACTTCACAGCCGAGACCACGGAAGGAACGATCTCCTTCCACGAGTGGATCGGGGACGGCTGGGCCGTCCTGTTCTCCCATCCCGCCGACTTCACCCCGGTGTGCACCACCGAACTGGGCACGGTGGCCAAGCTCAAGTCCGAGTTCGAGAAGCGCAACGTGAAGATCATCGCCCTGAGCGTCGATCCCGTCGATGCCCACGACCGCTGGATCGGGGACATCAACGAGACCCAGAACACGACTGTCAACTTTCCCCTGATCGCCGATCCGGAACGGAAGGTCTCCGACCTCTACGACATGATCCATCCGAACGCGCTCGACAACCTGACGGTGCGCTCCGTCTTCGTCATCGGCCCCGACAAGAAGGTCAAACTCACCCTGACCTACCCGGCCTCGACGGGCCGCAACTTCGACGAAATCCTGCGGGTGATCGACTCCCTGCAGCTGACCGCCGAATACTCGGTGGCCACCCCGGCCAACTGGACCGACGGTGAGGACTGCATCGTCGTGCCGGCGGTCTCCGACGAGGATGCCAGGAACAGATTCCCGAAGGGCTTCGAGGCGGTGAAGCCGTATCTGAGGGTTACGCCCCAGCCGAACCGGTAGCCCCACGGTCCCATCCGTCCCCGGAGCCGAAGGAGGCGGCCTCAGAACGGCAGCCCGTCGTCCTCCAGCGCTCCCGGGGAACGGGTGGCCGTCGCGCCGGGGTCCGCCTCCTCCTCCCGCCCGTACAGGAGATCGAGCTCTCCGGGGCCCCCGGCGCCGTCGACGAGGCGGAGATCGGTGACGACGATCTCAGTCACGCTGTGCCGGTGACCCTTGCCGTCCTCCCACTTGCGGGTCTGCAGGCGCCCCTCCACGTAGATCCGGACCCCCTTGCGCAGGTGTTGACTGGCGACCTCCGCCAGCCGGCGCCAGAGCACCAGGCGGTGCCACTCGGTGCGCCGCCGGCGGCCGCCCTTGCGGTCGATCCAGGACTCGTCGGTGGCGAGACTGGCGGTGGTCACCTGGGTCCCGGAGGGGGTGAAGCGGGTCTCCGGATCGTCGCCGAGGTTGCCAACGAGGGTTGCCTTGTTGAGGCACTTGCCCGGTGCCGGGCGCGGCAGGAGATCAGACATCGCCCTTGTCCGGCGGGGTGCGGCGCTTGCGCCGCGCCTGAGGGGTCTCGATGCCGAAGCGGCGGCACAGGCGCCCGAAACTCCCCGGGGCGATGCCGAGGGCCAGCCCGGCGTCGCGGTTGCTGGCGTAGATCCGCGCGGCCCGTGCGATCCGCGCGCGGTCGAACTGCTCCATGACTCGGAACCTCCTGGAGTCGAGGTTGACGTGAGCGGGGCCTGATCGGGCGGAGATCCGATCGGTCCTGTGATGCACATCAGTATACTATTCATATGTGCATCTGTCAACCTCTTGGAGCCGGGAGCTGTCACGCCCGTCGCGTCCCCACCTCCTCCAGCACCTCCAGAACCCTGTCGGCGTCGGCCGTGCCGTTGTAGACGTGGCCCGAGATGCGCACGCGGCCGTATTCCCCCCACACCAGGACTCCCCGCGCGGCGAGTCTCCGCGCCAGGGCCGCGGCATCCCCGTCCAGAAAGCAGGTATTGCCCGAGCGCGCCGGCCTCCGCGAGGGGCTGATCACGGTTCGCCCCAGGGACCTGAGTCCCGCGTCGATCGCTTCCGAGAGGTCGCGGGCATGCTCCTGGGCGGCCTCGACCCCGATCGCCTCGAGATGGGACAGCGCCCTCTCCAGGAACATGATGACGACCATGGCCGGGTTCCCCGGCTCGAGGCGCTCGGGCATGGGCCGCACCGCCACCTCCGGGCTTCGAACAGCTCCCTGCTCCGGCCACACGGCCAGGTTGCGCCAGCCGAAACAGCTGTCCCGGACCGCCTCGCCGGCGCGCTCGCTCAGGTAGCAGGGCGCGGTGCCGTGGGTGGCCAGCATCCACTTGTAGCTGCTGCTCACGCACAGGTCCGTCACCGCGGCGGGCACCCTCACGACTCCGGAGGCGTGGGTGGCGTCGACGGCCAGCAGGCACCCCGGGTGGGCGGTCAGCCCCCGCGCCAGGGCCTCGACATCCAGGTTCTGCCCCGTGTAGAAGCCCACCTGGCTCACGGCGAGGACGCGGGTCCTGTCGTCGACGGCGGCCAGCAGCTCCTCCTCCCCGACGTGCCAGTCCCGGTGCGGCACCATGCGCACCTCGACCCCCAGGCCGGCGATCTCCCGCCAGGCATACGCCACGGAGGGAAACTCGAGGTCGTCGGTGACGATGTTGTCGCCGGACCGCCAGGGCAGACCCCGGGCCAGCCAGCCCATGCCCTCGGCCGCCGAGGGCACGAAGGCCACGCGGTCCCTCGGGACCCCCCACAGGCGCGCCATCCGCCCGCGGCAGCTCTCCCCCCGGCGATAGATCTCCTCACGGCCTTCGAGGCCGCCGCTCTTGAGGCGGGCGAACTCGCCGTGGACCTCGTCAAACTCCTTTAGCCAGGGCGCCTCCCCTCCCGTACACAGGTGGGCGACCCCGTCGATTCCCGTGAACATCCCCGGGTCCAGCAGCGGCGCGATCTCGCGCGTCATGGCCACTCCCCTCCCTCGCCCTCCTCGTCGATGGCGATCCGGGCCTCGGCGCGCGCCGGCTCGAGGAGATCCTCGTCGCGCAGTAGATGGGCGACCCGAAGCTCCGGCATCCCCGCCTGCTTCGTGCCCATCACCTCTCCCGGCCCACGTAGTTCCAAATCCTTTCGTGCCAGTTCAAAACCATCCATGGTCTCACACAATGAATGAAGTCTGGCCCGGGCGCCTGCGTCATCCTCGCCGGGAGCGTGGTCCACGAGGATGCAATAGGCCGCCGACGTTCCCCGGCCGACGCGGCCACGCAACTGGTGCAGCTGCGCCAGGCCGAAGCGCTCGGCGTGCTCCACCACCATCACCGTGGCGTTCGGGACGTCGACCCCGACCTCGATGACCGTGGTCGCCACCAGGACGTCGATCTCCCCTTCGGCGAACCGGCTCATGATGCCGGTCTTGTCGTCGGCTGACAGCCGTCCGTGCAGGAGTTCCACCCGCAGCTCCTTCAACGGCCCCCGGGCCAGCTCCTCGAAGCCGGCCCGGGCGGAGTTGAGGTCGGAGCGCTCCGACTCCTCGATGACCGGATAGACCACGTAGGCCTGGCGCCCCTCCGCTACCTGGTCGACGAGGAAGGCGTGTATCCGTTCCCGGTGGGAGGGGTCCCGCCGGACGGTGCGCACCGCCTGGCGCCCCGGCGGCATCTCGTCGATGACCGAGACCGCCAGATCGCCGTAGAGAGTCATGGCGAGGGAGCGGGGAATCGGCGTGGCGGTCATGATCAGCAGGTCGATCCCCTCGCCCTTGGCCGACAGGCGGGTGCGCTGGGCGACGCCGAAGCGATGCTGCTCGTCGACCACGGCCAGCCCCAGCCGGGCGAAGGAGACCCCTTCCTCGATCAGGGCGTGGGTGCCGACGGCGATGCGGACGGCGCCGCTGGCGATCCCCGTCAGGAGCTCGCGGCGCACCACCGCCCGCTGGCCGCCCTTCAGGAGGACGATCCCCTCGACGCCGGCGGGCGAGGCGAGTCGGCGCAGGGTGTGGAAGTGCTGCTCGGCGAGGATCTCGGTGGGAGCCATGAGGGCGGTCTGGCAGCCGCTCTCCACGGCGGCCAGGGCGGCGCACAGGGCGACCAGGGTCTTGCCCGAACCCACGTCGCCGTGCAGGAGCCGGCGCATGGGGCGGGGCCGTGCCATGTCGGCGCCGATTTCGTCGATCACCCGCAGTTGCGCAGCCGTCGGCTCGAAGGGGATGGAGGCGAGGAGCCGGGGGACCAGCTCCCGGCTGGCGGGGATGGCAAGGCCCGGGCGTCCGGCCAGCTGCCGGCGACGGCGCTCGAGCTCGCGCTGGAGCAGGAACAGCTCCTCGAAGGCGAGCCGGCGGCGGGCCCGCTCCGCCGCCCCGAGGTCGGCGGGGAAGTGGGCGTCCTGCAGGGCCTGGCCGAGGCCCATGAGTCCCTGCCGCTCCTCCCCGCCCCCGGGCAGCTGCGTGCCCACGGAGGGCAGCGAGCGCGTCAGGGCATCGCGCATGAGACGCCGGAATCCGCGGCTGCCCAGGCCGCGCTCCTTCATCTCCGCGCTGGAGCCGTAGAGGGGGACGACGGTCCCCGTGTGCAGCAGTCCGGCCCGGGCGGTCTCGGCGTCGGAGAGGTGTTCGTACTCGGGGTGGCTCACCTGGCGCCGGCCGCGGTAGATCTCGATGCGGCCGCTGAGAGCGATCACGTCCCCGGCCTCGAAGGTGTGGTACCGGGCCCCCTGGAACCACACGCACCGCAGGCTGCCGCTGCCGTCCTCGACCTCCACGCTGTGCGGGGGCGAGCGCCGGCCGCGGACGGGGGGCGGCGGCCGGGAGGCGGACCGGACGGTGCCGACGAGGGTGACCTCCTCGCCGATGGGGGCCCCGGCGATGGGGACGATCCGGCTGCGGTCGATGAACCGGCGGGGCAGCCGGGCGAGGAGATCGGCGGCCGTGGCCAGGCCCAGCTTGCGCAGGGCCCGGGCTCGCAGGCGGCCGATCCCCGGCACCTCCTCGATGGCGAGGCGCGCCGGTTCGCCGTCGAGGAGCGGCAGCGCCGGAGCGACCTCGACCGGCGCCTCCACGGGACCGGCGGGGGGTCTCTCACCGGCGGGCATGGTGTCCGGCGTCGTCGATCATCCGCTCGACCTCCGCGGGAGAGCCCGGGGCCGAGTGTCCGGCAGCCGGTTGACGACCCGGGAGCCAACCCGGTAGACTTGATGCCTCCCTCCCCCGGACTTCCCCACCGCCAGCGCGTTCCTGAACAGGTGCCCGAGCGCCCGTCGTTTTCCCACTTCCTGATCGGGGCGTCCGCCCTCGAGCGCCCCTCCTTCCTCTACGCCTACATCGTCACCTGGCTGCATCTGCTGGTCAGCGTGCCGATCCTCGTCTTCGGGAAGGAGGTCGCCCTCCTCGCCGCCCTGCCGCCGATGGCCATCAGCTCGGTGAGCCTCGGGGTCCTCCTGTACGGCCTGGCGGCGCGGAGACACGGGCTGCTGGTCAACCTCCTGCCCTACGCCGTCGGCCTGCGCCGCGCCCTCGACCCGGCCTCGCTGGACTATGTCTTCCTCCTCGTGGCCGTCGTCATCTCCCTCACCTCCGTCTACCTGGTGCTGGCCGACGAGTACCGGCGCTTCACCCGGGAGCAGGCCGGGGGTGAGCGCGGCCCTCCCCTCGGCGTCGCCCTCGGCACGGGCGCCGCGATCCTGCTGCTGCTGATCTACGGCATCCACCTCCCGCTCCGCTGATCCCCCTTCCGGCGCTTCAGCGGATCTTCAGGGTCGCCAGCCCCATGAGGGCGAGGATTCCGGCGATGATCCAGAAGCGGATGACGATCTTGGTGTCGGCCAGCCCGCAGGCCTGGAAGTGGTGGTGCACGGGAGCGCTCCGGAAGAACCGCCGGCCCAGCCAGCGGATGCCGATCTTCTCCTGGATCACCACCGAGAGGGCCTCGCCGACGAAGACGCCTCCGACGATCAGGAAGAGGAACTCCTGCTTCACCAGGACGACGACGGTCCCCAGGAGCCCGCCCAGGGCCATGGAGCCGGTGTCTCCCATGATGACGTTGGCCGGGTAGGAGTTGAACCAGAGGAAGCCGAGACAGGCGCCGAAGACGGTGCAGCAGATGATCGTGACCTCTCCGGCTCCCGGGGTGAAGGGGAAGATGAGGAAGTCGGAGATCTCGGCGTGACTGGCCACATAGGCGAAGACCCCGTACACGGCGACGGCGAAGGCGGCGGGCACCACGGCGAGCCCGTCGATGCCGTCGGCGATGTTCACGGAGTTGGCGATGGCCACGACGGTGAAGGCGATGAAGGGGACGTAGCCGATGCCGAGATCGATGACCGGGGTCTTGACGAAGGGCACGTAGAGCTTGGTGGCCAGCCCCCCGGGCATGGGCGACAGGGGCTCGATGACGAAGGCCAGGCCGAAGGCCAGCCCGAAGAGGGCCTGGAGGACGAGCTTGGCCGATTCCGAGAGCCCCCGGTCGCTCGTGCCGTGGCGGACCTTCAGGTGGTCGTCGAGGTAACCCAGCGCCCCGAACCAGATCACCGCCGCCAGGGTCATGAGGACGAAGGTCTCGTGCAGGCGGCACCACAGCAGGCAGCCGCCGAGGACGGCGGCCACCAGCAGGGGACCGCCGTAGGTCTTGGTGGCGCGGGCCGTGGCCGGGGGGAAGTCGAAGCTGCGGCGCGTGTCCCGGCGGCCGCCGCGGTAGAGGGCGAGGATGACCCGGTCCCCGAAGAAGATGGTGAGCAGCAGGGCGGTGATGGCCCCGCCGATGGCGCGGAAGCTGATCGAGTCGAGGAGGCGCATGAAGGACAGGGCCTCCACGCTCTCGTTCAGGTAGGTCCCGAGGTAGTAGAGCACGGCGGATTCAGGAAGCGGCGGGGTCCATGCGCTCAAGCTCCCCGCTGTCGCGGTCCGGATCTCTCTCCAGGCCTTCGCGAACCCGGCGGGACAGGGAGTCCAGGCTGTCCTTCAGGGGGAAGGCGGGCTCGAAGCTCGGTGACGTCGAGAGGATCTGCTCCACGTCGGCGGCCACGTCCCCGGCGTCCACGACCTGCCGTTCCAGCAGACCTTCCAGGGCGTGGACCGTCTCCTGGCGACAGTGCCAGTCCGGGTGCACGTAGAACCTGCGCAGGTCCGCCAAGCGCTCGGGGCGGCAGCCGACACGCCCCAGGGCCTGCAGGGAGGCGGCGACGACGGAGCTCGCACGGTCGTCGAGGGACCGGACGAGAGCCGCCTCCACCTCCTCGTCCCCCGGGTCCGCCTGCTCGCCGAGGAGGCGGGCGGCGGCGACTCTCACCTCGAAGTAGGGATCCCTGGCGAGGGCTTCCAGGACCGCGGACCGGGCCCGGGGTCCGGCCCGCCGCAGGCCGATCATGGAGAGGGGGAAGTCGATGGCGTTGCGCCTGAGGATGCCGGGATGCCGGTAGTCGCCGCCGAGGATACGCTGGAGCCGGCTGGTGGGCGAGCGGTCTTCGATCAGGGCGAGGACGAGAGGCAGGCGCTCCTCGTAGGCCAGCAGGCCCACCAGCTTGACCCCCACGTTGCGGCGCCCGCAGGGGATCTCGTACCAGTCCTCCGAGGCCAGGTGCCGGTCCGCCTGATAGCGCAGGTAGGCGAGTTCCATCGGGCACAGGGCCTGCACGCCCCCCGCCTCCTCGAGGCGCCGGCGCACGTGGTGCAGGAGGCGGTTGGGGTCGGCCGGCACCCCGGGGGGCCCCGCCACGGGGTACTCCAGCTTCGGGACCGGAGGACGCCGGCCCTGTCTCAGGCCGTCGATCTCCCCGAGGATCGCCTCCAGGCTGTCCCGGCGCGGCGCCGAGGCGGCGGCGGCGGCCATCTGCCGACGCTCCTGCGGCCGGTCCAGGAGCTCGAGGACCGCGGCGGCGAGCCGGGACCCGCCGACCCCCATCTCGACGCGCTCCTCGCGCGGGCGCCAGCTCGCTTCCTCGAAGAGGACGCGGGCAGCCCCGGCCGCCTGAAGGGCCATGGCGTTGATCGCCTGGTGGTCCTCCGCCGCCGTCGACAGGGGCAGGATCAGCGCCGGCAGGCCGCAGACTCCGACCTCGGTGAGGGTGCTCATTCCGCCCCGGCATACCACGAGGTCGGCGGCGGCGTAGGCGGTCTCGATCTCCTCGATGTAGTCGAAGCGGCGGTACCAGTGGTCGTAGTTCTGGAGGCCGGTCTCCTCCAGGGCCCGGGAGGTCTCGGCCACGGGGTCGTAGCCCTCCGAGACGTGGGCTCCCGTGCCGTGAAGGACGATCAGTTCCTCCGCCCGGGAAGCCAGCAGCGGCAGGGCCTCGACGACGGCCCGGTTGATCGTCCTCGACCCCTGAGACCCTCCAAAGACGAAGAGGACCATCCGGTCCCCTTCGATGTTCCAGGCCGCCCGCGCTCCCTTTCGGTCGAGGCAGGTCAACTCGCGGCGCACCGGGAACCCGACCACGGCCACCCGTTTCCTGTCGAACCAGCGCGCGGCCTGCTCGAAGACGAGGCCGATGCGGTCGGCGATGTGGCCCACGGCCTGGTTCAGCAACCCGGGATGGGCATTCGGCTCGTAGGCGAAGATCCGCGCCCGGCTGAGTCCGATCCTGCGCAGGAGACCGCTGGCGAACAGGATCGGGGCGCTCGCGAAGCCGCCGGTGGCGAAGACCACGTCGGGCCGGAAGCGCAGCAGAACCAGGATGCCCCCGGCGACGCCGGCGGCCAGGGTCAGGCCGAACCGTAGCAGGGGCAGGAGACGCCGGGTCCTCGGGAAGGGCCTCGACGGCAACCGCTTGAGCGGGTAGCCCCGGCCGGGCACGACGCGCTCCTCCAGCCGGCCGCGGACGCCCACGTACAGGACCCGCGCCTCGGGTTGGCGGCGCCGGATCTCGTCGGCCACCGCCACTGCCGGGTAGACATGGCCGCCGGTACCACCGCCGGTGAACAGGTATCTCACGGACGGGCCGATCGATGGGTCGCCGCGAGGGGCCGCGCGAGCGACGATTGCTGGCCGGGGGAGCTGTCGGGGAGGGATCCTGTTTCCAGTATACGGACGGGGTCCGGGTCCGACAACTCCGGGAACCCCTCAGATCACGGTCACGAGCTCACCGGGCAGCCAGCCGCCGAGACCGTTGGCGAGGCGGACCAGGACCCACTCCCCCTCGCGGCGCTCCACGGTCACCTTGGTGCCCTCATGGACGACGAAGACGGGTGTCTGCCCCGGGTCGGGGCCGCTGCGCGCCTGACCGTCGGCGGCGGTGACCACCGCCTCGGAGAGAGTGACCTCCTGATAGAGGCGCGTGCCGGCGAAGGCTCCGGACCCCAGGGCTCCACCGAGGCAGAGGCCTAGGGCCACGACCGCCGCGGCCCCGGGTCCGCGCACGAGGCGCCAGCCGGCGGCGGCGCACAGTCCGGCCAGGCTCACGGAGAGGGCCGCGAACAGCTCGTTCAGAGTCGGGGACAGGTAGAGCCGGTAGAGGAAGCCGCCATCCGCCTCCTCGCGGTCTCGCTTGACTCGGCGCAGGAAACGCAGGTTGGCCAGCACATCCTCGTCCCGGGGGGCCAGCCTCCGGGCGCGCTCGTACCAGACGACCGCCTCTCCGAGCCGGCCGTCCTTGAAGCAGGCGTTCCCGAGGTTGTAGAAAAGGCGGGCGTCGCGGACCCCGGTCCCGGCCGCGGCCAGGTAGCGCGTCCGGGCGGAGGCGAACTCCCCCCGCCGGTAGAGGTCGTTGCCCTCGGAGTACAAGCCCAGCGCGGCTGACTGGGCGGAAGCCCCTCCCGGCGCGAGAGCCAGCCACAGCGCGGCCGCGAGCAACGGCCCCCTCATGACAAGGCCTTGCGCATCAGGGCGGCGACCTCCTCGGCCTCCGCCAGCAGCTCCTCCCTGGCCGACCTGTCGCTGTCGACGGGGGAGTAGCGACCGAACTCGCAGCGCTCCAGCACGGCCGCAACCCGGTCGACGAGGTCGGGCCCAAGGCCCCGGTCCTCCAGCTGGCGGCGGCAGCGGTCGGGGGTCAGGCCGGGCGCCGGCAGGTCCGCATGGTCGGCGATGAAGGCCACCACGGCCTCCTGGAGAGCGGCGTGGAAGCCATCCCCTTCGGCCGCCCGCCGCCGGGCTTCGCGAAGGCGGCCCGACAGCGCTCCCCCGGACCGGCGCCGGCGCGCATAGGCGGTGTCCTTCTCGAGCCTGCGGCGGTGGCGGTGCCTGGCGACGAGGGCCACGTACCCCAGGGGCAGGAGGATGTGGGCGAGCCAGTACCAGAGGCTGCGGTAGAGGGCGGGGGCAGCGCCCATGCGGTCCACGTCGGGCTTGATGTGGCGGATGTCGCTCCCGAGGCGCTCGATCTCCCGCCGCGTCAGGTCGTACCTCCCGCCGGCCTCGGCCCCGGCGCCGCCGCCGCGGCTGCGGATCTCGATGGGGGCGGTGGAGGCGGTGCGGTAGCTGTGGGCGGCGGGATCGAAGTAGGTCACCGACAGCGCCGGGATCTCCAGGCGGCCTCCCCCTTCGGGAATCAGGATGTACTCCAGGTTCCGAGCCGCCATGTACCTGCCGTCGGCCGAGCGCCCCTCCTCCACCTTCACCTTGGGCTCGTAGACCTCGAAGCCGGCAGGGTCCAGGACGGGCTCGGGTATGCTCTGCACATTGCCGGTGCCCGTGATCGACACCCTCAGGGTGACCGGATCACCGGCGCGCAACTCCCGGGGACTGGCCTCGGCGGAGATGTCGAACTCGCCCACGGCGCCGGCGAAGCCTCGGGGCCGTCCCCGGTCCGGAAGGGGGCGCACGAAGATGGAGAGCGGCTCGCTGCGGAACATCAGGGTGCGGCCACGGCCGAAGACAGGGTCCTCCAGCAGGGAGCAGGTGAGCCCCATGGTCTCGATGACCTGATGCCCCGAAGCGGTGGGGAACAGGGCCACGTGGCGCAGGGGCGCAACCTGGAAGGGCAGGCTGTCGATCACCTCGCGATGCGGTTCCAGCCGCGAGGCGGCGAAGAGCTCCTTGACCCAGAACCCGGTGTACTCCGGAACCTCCGAGAGCCTGGGGCCGCGCAGGCGGTAGCGGTAGCAGAGGTCGAACCGAACGTTCACCTGCTCCCCCACATACGCCGTGTCGCGGTCGGCCTCGGCGCGCACGAAGATGTCGTCCTCCAGAGAGCGCTCTGCGGTCCCCCCGCCAGCCCCTGGCGTCCGCCCCGCGGCGGCCTTGCCGCGGACGTGCACCTCCACCTGATCCGTGGTCAGGACCTCGCCCCCCGCCCGCAGCCGCGCGGGACCGATGACGAACCGCCCGGGGTTCCGGGCGTACAGGGTGTACCGCAGCTCCCGGGTGTAGCGGGCCCCGCTCTTGTCGTGGGACTCCATGTCCATCACCGAGGGTCCGTGGACGATGAACTCCCCCAGGTCGATGGTGGGAGCCGCCAGGTCCCTCAGCGGGCTCACGTCGCTGAGACGCAGGGTCAGCTGGATCGGCTGCGACGCGGAGACGCTTCCGCGGTCCACGGCCAGGGTGAACTCGAGCTCCGCCCGGCCGGGTATCGCCGTCAGGAGCAGCAGGGCTGTCAGGGAGCGCCGCAGGCGGCGGGTGGAGGCGGGGTCACCAGTCACGGGCGTCGTCCCGTCCGCGGGCGCGGTAGCGCCGCTCCTGGGCCTCCTCCTCGCGGTCCCGGAGGGCGTCGAGGAGGCGCTCGGCCTCCTCGGGGTCCATGCCGCTCTTCTCCTCCTCCGGCGCCGGCGCCTGGTCTTCCCCCTCGGAGGGCTCGGAGGGCTCTTCGTCCCGGGAGCCTGGATCGGGCTCCGGCGGCTCATCCTCCGGCTCCTCCGAGGGGGGCTGCTGCTGATCTTGCGGCGGTTGCCGTGGTTGCTCCTCCTCGTCCTGGGGAGGCTGCCGGTCCTGGCCTTCCTGCGGCTGGGGTGGGGGCGGCGGCGGCAGCCGCTGCAGGGCCAGCTCCAGGTTGGCCTTGGCGTCGGCGTCGCCGGGAGTCCGCTGAAGGGCCTGCTGGTAGGCCTCCACGGCCGCCGCGTAATCCTGCAACTGGAAGTGGGCGTTCCCCTTGTTGTAGTGGCCGAGGGCCGCCAGGGCCGGATCGTCGGCGGCGCTCACCCGCTCGAACTCCCCGAGGGCGCCCTCGAAGTCGCCGAGCTGGAAGAGGGCGTCGCCCACGTTGAGGTGGAGCCGCGCCGACTCCGGCCGCTCCACCAGGGCCTCCTTGTAGGCCTGCAGGGCCTCCTCGTAGCGGCCCTCGTCGTAGAGGGCGCGGGCGGCCTCGTTGCGGGAGACGGCGGGATCGCCGATGGTGCGCGCCTGGGCCCCGGTGACCAGGAGCGGGATCGCGGCCAGGACCAGGGCCCTCACGCGAACCTCCCCCGCCACTCCCGGCGGCTCCGAGAGCGCTCGGAGAGGAGGCCCTCGGCCAGGAAGCAGGCCAGGGCCAGGGCCAGGGGAATCTGGAAGCGCTCCTCGTAGCGGGTGAAGCGCTCGGACCCGAGCTCCTTCTGCCGCACCTCGGAGATGCGGTCGACGACGGCCCCCAGCTCCCGGCCGGTGAGGCTGCTGCGCCAGTAGGCGCCCTCCCCCGCCGCCGCCACCTCGCGCAGCGCCGCCTCGTCGAGGCGGGACTTCACGTAGTGGCCGTCGCGGTCCTTGTGGTAGTCGAGACGACTCCCGTCCTCTGCGCGCAGAGGGATGAGCCCCCCCTCCGGGGAACCGACGCCGATGCAGAACAGGCGCGCCCCCTGGTCGGCCAGCCGGGCGGCGGCGTCGGCTGCCGAACCGGAATGGGCTTCGCCGTCGCTGAAGAGGACGGCCACCTTGTGCTGCCGGTCCTCGGGGTCGAAGACCCCTTCCGCCAGCTCCAGGGCGCGGGCCAAGGAAGTCCCCTGGGAGGGAATGGCGTTCACGTCCACCGCCCCGAGGAGCATGCGCAGGGCCGCGGTGTCGAGGGTCAGCGGGCACTGGACGTAGGCGGTGGAGGCGAAGACGACGAGAGCGACCCGGTTGCCCTGGAGATCGTCCAGCAGCTTGCCGATGGCCTGCCGCGACCGCTCGAGCCGGTTGGGTCGCACGTCCTCGGCGAGCATGCTGCGCGACAGGTCGAGGAGGAGGACCACGTCGACGCCGCGTCGCTGGGCCATCTCCAGACGGACCCCGAACCGAGGGCCGCTCAGGGCCAGCGCCAGCAGGCCGATCCCGGCGACGGCGAGAACCGACTTCAGGTGCTGCCGCGTGCGGCTCACGCTGCGGATGAGGCGGGGAGCCACCGCGGCATGGGCGAGGCGCTCCAGGTCGCGGCGGCGGCGGACATGGGCCCAGGCGGCGAACCAGGCCGCCAGCGGCACCAGCAGCAGCAGCCATTGGTTGTGCTCGGCGGCGAAGCGCATCGGATCAGGGCAGGCTGCGGAAGCGGGTGCGGGACAACAGGAAGTCCCCTGCCAGGGCGAGGAACCCCGGCCACAGGACCAGGGCGTAGAGCTCCGAGTACTGCAGGTGGACCTCGCTGGTGACTTCGGTCTTCTCCAGGCGGCCGATCTCGGCGTAGATCTCGGCCAGCTTCTCGCCGCTGGTGGCGTGGTAGTACTCGCCTCCCGTGGTGGCGGCGATGGCGCGCAGGATCCCCTCGTCGAAGTCGACGCCTCGGGCCCGGCCCATGATGCCCGCAGGCTCGGCGCCGATTCCGATGGTGTAGGCGCGCACCCCCACGGCGGCGGCAGCCTCGGCGGCGGTCAGGGGGCTGATCTCGCCAGCGTTGTTGACGCCGTCGGTGAGCAGGATGGCGACGCGGCCCCGCTCCCCCTCCCGGCCGGCGTCCCTCAGCCGGTTGGCGGCGTTGATCAGGGCCATCCCGATGGCGGTGCCGTCCCAGCTGTCGTGGGCGAGCTGGATCTCGTCCAGGAACTGCAGGAGCACGTCGTAGTCGAGGGTCAGGGGGCACTGGGTGAAGCTCTCCCCGGCGAAGACGACCATGCCGATGCGGTCCGTGTCCCGGCCGGCGATGAAGCGTGCCACCACCTCCTTGGCCACCGCCAGCCGGCTCGCGGGGCCAAGGTCCCGGGCCCTCATGCTGCCGGAGACATCGAGGATGAGCATGATGTCCACCCCCTCGGCCGATACGTCCTGGACGCGCTCGCCGCTCTGGGGGCGGGCCAGGGCGACGACGAGACAGGCCGCGCCCAGGAGCCGAACCACGGGCAGGATCCGCCGGAGCGGCGCCCAGGGGCCGCCGGGCAGGCGGCGCAGGTCACTGACCTGCGGATAGCGGACCGAACCCCGCAGCCGCTGACCGTGACGCCGCTGGCGCCATCCCATCAGGGGCAGCACCAGCAGCAGGAGCAGGAAGACCGGATCGGCGAAGCGGAACTCGTCCATCGCTCACGCTTCCGTCGGCACCGCCGCGGGGCTCTCCACCCGGGCCCGCAGCTGCTGCCCGGCGCCGGCCACCAGCCGCCGGCCCTCCTCCGGCGCCGCCGACGCCTCCGGGAGAGGGGGCTCGGCCCTGGCGAACTTGACCAGGTCCGCCGCCTCCAGGAAGCCGATGATCCCCTCCCGGATCCCGGGGTCCGGCGGCTCCGGCGCCCGACGCAGATCGGCGGCGACCTCCGCGGTCGTGCGGTCCAGGCTGTCGACGGCGAGACGGTCCTCGAGGAAGCGGCGCATCACCTCGGAGAGCCGCGTGTAGTAGAGCTTCACGGCGCCGCGCTGCAGCAGCCCCGACTCGGCGATGAGGGTGAACTCCCTCTCGTAGTCCACGGGCGCCGCCGGCGGGGGGGCGGCGGCGGCGATTCCTTGCCCGGCCGCAGCAGGAAGCGGCTCACGAGCCAGGCGGCCAGCACGGCCAGGACCGCCGCCAGGGTGGCGGCGAGCCACAGGGGAATGCCGCCGAGGATCGCCATGGGCGGCTTGATCGCCCGCAGCGCGTCCCCCTCCTCCGGGCCGCGGGAAGAGACGATCTCGACGGGGATCGGCGCCGAGGCGAGCCTCGCCGTGTCCGAGGCCGCCGAGACGACCAGAACCTCCACGGGCGGAATCTCTCCCGCATCGAGCCTGTAAGCGGCCAGCCCGTAACGGCGCTCGTCCATCTGGAGGCCGTCGGCGGCGGCGCTGGTGGCCGGCTCCGACCGCGAGCGGACCTCCCAGGAACCAAGCCCTTGGGGAAGCTCCGGGAAGACGGAGCGGCTCGAGGCCGGACGCTCGACCCGGAGGCGCAGGGTCACGGGATCTCCGAGGCGGGCCTTCGCCGTGTCGACCTCCGCCGACAGGAGGGGCGCGTCGGCGTGGACGGTGGAGCCGACGGCGGCTGCGATCAGGGTTGCGAGGACATGGAACGCTGCCATCCGGCGGGACGCCTACCCGTCAGTCGGCTCCACGGCTTCCGAGGCCGCCTCCACGGGCCTGGAGACGTCGTCCAGGCTCAGGTCGAGGTTCACCACGGCCTCCCCGTCGATGGTGACCACGGTGGCCACATCGGCGCGCATGGCGTAGGCGCCGCCGTCCTCCGTCGTCGCCCCCACCAGGAACTCGAGGGTGCGGTCGCCGGTGAGACTCACGCGGACGGACAGCTGCGGCGAGTCGAGGCCGAAGGCGGCGAGGACGAGGCTCCCGCCGGGGCCGTCGTCCTGAACGAAGTCCTCCGCCTCCAGCTCCATGACGTCGTTCACCAGGCTGGTGAAGCGCCAGGCCTTGGGCTCGCGGCCGGCGGCGTCGACCAGGGCCCAGGTGCCGGCGCTGTCCCGGGTGGCGGCGAAGACCCTCTCTCCCCGGCGGCGCAGCTCGATCCTGGAGACCTCCTCCTCCGAGAAGGCCAGGAGCTTCTTCTCCCGGAGCTCGGCCAGGGGCGTGAGCAGCTTGTTGACCACGGTGGAGTCGACGGCGAAGACCTGGGGTCGGCTGGAGTCGCGGGCGAAGCGGTCTCCCTCTCCGGCCTCGGCCCCGATCCGGAGACGCTTCTCCGCCCGGTCCTCCCCGATCCACAGGGTGACCTCCGCCAGGGCCGAGCCCTCCTGCAGGCCGGCCGCCGCCAGCTCGTCGGCGGTGGGCTGCTCGAAGGCGATGCGCGTGGCCTCCGAGTTCTGCAGGCGCGACAGGATGCCCTCCACCCCCTCGGCGTCGGCTTCCCTGGCCACCGGCAGGTCGATACGCCAACCGCCGTCCTGCCGCGAGACCTCCACCCGGCCGCCGGCCCGATCGAGCCGCAGGCTCCCGACCTCCTCCTCCTCGAAGGCCAGCAGGCGCCGGTCGCGCAGATCGAAGAGGCCCTTGTCGAGGTTGTCGAAGCGCCAGGCGCGCACCCTCAGGACCTCCGGGTTGTCGCCCGAACGCTGCAGGTAGGTGAAGCGCTCGGTGGGGGTGTCGTCGCCGAAGCGCAGGGTGTCGAGGGGTTCCGGCTCCCCGGCGAGGTCGAGGTGCACCTTCAGGCGCGGCCGGTCCAGGCCATAGGCCGCCAGGCGCCCGGCGTCGGCGCTCACGGAGGCGCTGTCCTGCAGGGGGTCGCCCTCGGTCTCGGTCTCGCGCAGGTTCCTCAGGTAGCGCTCCACCGCCTGCTGGTCGGCGCCGGTGGAGACGGGACGGGTGAGGTGCCAGGACTCCTCCGCCTTCTCCAGGACGGCTACGGTGTCGCCCCGGTCGATGGTGAGACGCCGGGCCTCGTGGTCGCTGAAGTCGAGGAGCTGGCGGGAGCGCTCGGCCTCGACCTGGCGCCGCTCGCCTCCCTTGATCTCGTAGAAGTAGACGAAGCCCAGGAGGGCGACGAAGATCCCACTGATGACGAGGTTCGTCTTCAGACCCATGTGCGGTGCCTCTCGTGCAAGTGGCTCAGGCCGCGGCGGCGGCCGGCTGGAAATCGCGACGAATCCAAACGAGGATGCAGGCGTTGGCGATGCTCAGCCCCGCCAACACCAGTTGCAGCGTCGGCTCGGGGACGGCCACGAAGGCCAGACCCGCGTTGGCCGCCAGGGTTGCCAGGGCCGGCAGCCAGACCCAAGGCTCGCGCTTGTAGAGGCCGTAGCCCAGGCCCCAGCAGATCAGACCCAGGACGAGGTAGCCCTCCCCCCGCCAGAGGCTGGCCTCGCCGAGGCCGATGACGCCGATGATGTAGTACCAGGTGCCCAGGGCCAGGAGGTTGTAGACCAGCCAGGTCACGAAGCCGCTGACATAGGTCCCGTAACCCCGGCGCAGCATGATGACGAAGCCGGAGAGAGCCACGGCGAAGGGCAGGACGAAGACGGAGACCCAGAGGACGACGCTGCCCGCCGTGCCGACCAGGTTGATCGGGTTGAACCTCGGTTGCTTCGGCGGGATCGTCAGGCTCTCCTCGCCCTCGGTGAGCCAGCGGACCGCAGCGGCCGCCAACTCGCCGTTGGCCTGCTGGCTGATGTGCTGGTTGCGGGCGAAGTCGGCATCTCCGAAGACCACGATCCGGGTGCCGTCGCCCTCCGCCGCCGAGTCGGCCGCGGCCGTGGACGCCACCGCCAGGGACAGGGGGCCGGGGCGGTCGCTCTCGGGATCGAAGTCGATGGCGCCCCCCTCGTCGCCCGTGAGCACGCTCAGGTCGGACTCCCCCCAGGCGTTGCGGTCGGTGAAGGCGAGGGCCTCCACCTCGAAGCCCCCCGCGGCGGCGCTCACCGACCGAGCCATGGGGAAGAAGCTCATCTGGCCGCGGACGGCGCCCTCCGTGATCGGGTGATCGCCGTAGCGCAGGACCACCGGCACCGAGACGTCGGTGCCGAGGAGCTGCCCGAGACCGCTCAGGTCGACGACGAAGTCGTCTCCGATATCGATGTCGTAGTCGTCGCGCAGGAGGGCTTCCAGGCCGCTGTCGCGCCCCGGATCGACGAGAAGCAGCAGGTCGCCTCCCCGCTCCATGAACCGGCGCACGCCTTCGACCTCGGCGGCGGTCAACGGACTCTGCGGCCCCAGGACGGCCAGGGCCTGCACCTGCGAGAGGTCGTCGGCGCCGGGCCGGAGGGGGTCGCGAACCCGCAGGTTCATCTCCTTGAGCCGCCCGTTGAGGATGCTGTAGCCCTCCCCGTCGACGTCGGTCAGACGGCCCTCCCCGTGGCCCCCGACGAAGCCGATGGCGCGCTCGTCGGCTGCCAGGGCCCGGCGGATGGCGTTGCTCAGGGCCTCCTCGCTCTGCTCGGCGAAGCGCTCGGTCACCACCTGGCCTCCGCCCGTGACCTCGACGATGGAGGTGCCCCGCTCGCGGATGCCGTACCGGCGTACCAGGAGGGCGTCCTTCTGAGGATCGACGGTCTCGAAATCGAAGCGGCGGGAGCGGTACCCGTACTCCTTGGCGATCTCCTGGAAGCGGCCGCCTTCCATGTCGGACATGAAGGTGCGGACCTGGATGAACTTGCCAGCGTCGTCGGCCTCGCGAAGCAGCTCCAGGCTCTCGGGGGCCAGGGTGAACAGGGCGTCCTCGGTCAGGTCGAGACGCCAGTGATAGCGGTCGCCGAGGTAGTTCAGCAGGCCGAGAACGCCGAGGGACAGGGCCACGCCGAGACCGGCGGCGGCCAGGTCGCGCAGGCTCCAGCGGCCGGACCGGGAGACGACGACGAAGCCGGCGGCGGCGATGGCCGCCGGGTAGATGATCAGCGTGATCCAGAAGATCCAGTCCGACTGCGCCTCGGTGAGTGCGATGGGGTTGAAACCCGGGTCCCGCGGCCGGATCGAGATCAGGGCCTCGTCCTCGGCGAGCCAGCTCACCGCGTTCAGGGCGAGGTCGCCGTTGCCCTGGGTGTCGAAGTAGCGGTTGCTCGCGAAGTCGGCGTCGCCGAAGACCACGAGCCGGCCCCCGGCGGCGGTGTCGGCCACCGCCACCCCGAGGCCGACGGGTCCGCGCCGGTCGGAGTCGTCGAGACGTACGGTGCGGTCCCCCCCGGACCCCTCGCCCAGGACCGCCAGGTCCGTCTCCGCCCAGCTGGCGGAACTGGTCCGTGCCAGGACCGCGGCCGTCGCCGAGTTGGCGGCCACGGCGGCCGAGTCGAGCTCGACGGAGCGGGCGAGCTCGTAGAAGGTCATGACGCCGCCCCGGTGCCGCCGGGCGATGGGGTGCCGGTCGTCGTAGGTGGTGACCACGGGAATGGTGAAATCGAGTCCGAAGAGCGACCCGATGCCGCTGGTATCGATGACGAAGTCGTCACCCGTCACCACCCCCCACTCCCCCATGAGCTCGTCGAGGCCGCTCTCCTCCAGCGCCTCGGCCAGCACCAGGAGAGAGCCGCCGCGGTGCAGGTAGCTGCGCACGGCTTCGACCTCGTGGCCGAGGAATGGCGACCGCGGGCCGGCCACGATGAGCACGCGGCAGTCCTCGGGCACGCGGGCCTCACGCGCCAGGAACAGAGAGTCGCCAACCACGTAGTCGATCTCCCGAAGGCGCTCGGCCAGCAGTCCCAGGTCGGACTCGAGGTTGCCGACGCCCCGCTCGCCGTGGCCCACGGTGAAGCAGACCCGCTCCCGCCGGTCCCGGAGGACCTTGAGCATGGCGTTGGTGATCTCCTTTTCCGTCAGCTCCGTGAGGCTCTGGCGCTCGGCGCCGGCGGCCAGGACCAGGGTGTTGTACGCGCGCACGCCGTACTCCTGGGTCCTCGCCGGATCGCGGTCGGGATCGACGAACTCGAAGTCGAAGCGGCCGCCGCCGTGCACGGCATACTGCTCCAGCAGGCCGCGCAGCTCCTCGTCCTCCCCCTCTTCCATGAAGGCGAGGGCCTCCACCTCCTTGTCCAGGGCCTCCAGGGTCTCGATGGTCAGCGGCGCCAGGCTGTGCAACCGGCCCTCGGTCAGGTCGAGGCGCTGGGGATAGCGGTCGGCGAGAAAGTTCACCATGCCGAGGATGGCCAGCACCAGGAGCCCTCCCCAGAAGGCGTTGAGCCAGCGCCCGTACTGGCGGAAGAGATCGGGATTGAGCACTGCCGACACGGCGACCAGCAGCGCCCCGACGCCGGCGTTGGCCGCCGGCAGCCAGACCGCCTCGGGCTCGAGGAGCATGGCCAGACCGGCGGCGGCGAGCAGGGCCGCGCCGGCGAGGCTGGCGAAGGTCGAATAGGGCTTCATCGGCGCCAGCGCCTCGACTCGAGGACCCGGGTGGTGAGGAACAGGCAGAAGAAGATGAAGCTCAGGTAGAACAGGACGTCCGCCGTGTCGATGACACCGCGCTGGAAATCCTGCAGGTGCTGGATGATCGACAGGTAGGAGAGCAGCTTGGCCGCCGTGGGACCGGCGAAGCTCGCCGACCAGTCGATCAGCCACAGGAGCAGCAGCGCACCGAAGGAGAGCAGCACGGCGACGATCTGGTTCTCCGTCAGGGACGAGGCAAGGACCCCGACGCCGACGAAGGTACCCCCGAGGAGCAGGTAGCCGAGGTAAGCCGACCAGATCGGCCCCCAGTCCGGATCGCCGTAGACCTCGAGGATGAGGCAGAAGACGAGGGTCAGGGCGACGATGATCGTGTAGAGGGTCAGGGCGGCGAAGAACTTGCCGAGGAGGACCTGCACCGTGGAGACGGGGGAGGTCATGAGGAGCTCGATGGTGCCGCTCTTCTTCTCCTCCGCGAAGAGCCGCATGGTCAGCATGGGCACCACGAGGAGCCAGATGAAGTCCATGACCGCGAAGAACTGGGTGACCACCATCTCGTTGAGGTTCAGGCTCGGCATGGCCCCCTGCATGAACTGCTGGCGCTGGCTGAACTGGAGGCACCAGAAGTTGAACTGCATGAGGATGTTGCGGAACAGGTACCCGGAGAGGAACAGGAAGACGCCGGCGATCACGTAGGCCACGGGCGATACGAAGTAGGAGCGCAGCTCCTTGGTGTAGATGGCGAGGAAGTTGCGCATCACTGGACCCCTTCGGCTTCGGAGGTGAGACGCAGGAAGATGTCTTCCAGGGTCATGTCGAGGCTGCGCAGCTCGCGCAGGCCGTAGCCGCCGTCGACGACCGCCTTCGCCAGGGGATCGCGGAGATCCTGGCCGGGGGCGGCGGTCACCACGTACACGCCCTCGCCGGCGGCGGTCTCGTCCGCGCTCTCCTCCTTGACCTCGAGCACCCCCGGAATCCCCCGCACCAGGCCGAGGACGTCCTCCCGGGGCCCGGCGACGCGGGCGCGCAGCAGCTCGCCCTCCTTCAACTGCTCCGTCAGGCTCTCCGGGGATCCCTCGCCGACGATGCGGCCCTTGTCGATGATGACCACCTTCTCGCAGGTCATCGACACCTCCGGCAGGATGTGGGTGGAGAGGACGATGGTGTGCTCGCCCCGCAGGGACTTGATCATCTCGCGGATCTCGATGATCTGCTTCGGGTCGAGACCGACCGTGGGCTCGTCGAGGATGAGCACGCTGGGGTTGTGAACCAGGGCCTGCGCCAGGCCGACGCGCTGGCGGTAGCCCTTGGAGAGGTGGCCGATCAGGCTGCGCCGCACGTGGGCGACGCCGGTCTTCTCCATCGTCTCGTCGATGCGCGAAGAGAGCACCGCCGAGGGCACGCCCTTGATGCGGGCCACGAAGCCGAGGTAGGCATCCACGGTCATGTCGCTGTAGAGGGGCGGCAACTCGGGCAGGTAGCCGATCCGCCGCCGAACCTCCATCGACTCCTCGAGGACGTCGAAGCCGTCGATGGCGGCCGTCCCGGAAGAGGGGGGAAGATAGCAGGTGACGATGCGCATGGTCGTCGTCTTGCCCGCCCCGTTGGGGCCGAGAAATCCCAGGATCTGCCCGGTCTCGGCGCGGAAGGTGACGTCCTCTATGGCCGTCACCTCTCCGTAGTGCTTGGACAACTCGCGGACTTCGATCACGGAAATGACTCCCCTGTCAGTTGCGGCTCATGCGGCTCTGGAAGAAACGGGCCAGCGGTTCCACGTGGTCGCGGGTGGCGTCGATGCGGATCTCGTCGACGCCGAGTCGGCGAAAGGCGTGGCTGCGCTGCAGGGCGGCCTGGCAGCGCAGGTCGGCGAACCTCTCCCGAGCCTCGGCGTGGCCGCTGTCGAGGATCACCTGCTCGCCGGTCTCGGCGTCCTGGAGGGTGACGAAGCCGACGTCGGGCAGTTCCAGCTCCCGGGGGTCCTCCACGGTCACGGCGATCACGTCGTGACGGCGGGCGGCGCGCTGGATGGCGCGCTCGTAACCGGTATCCAGGAAGTCGGAGATGACGAAGACCACGGCGTGGCGCGCGATGACCCGGTCGAGGGTTTCCAGGGCCGCGGCGATCGAGGTGCCCCGGCCGCGGGGGCGGTGGTAGAGCAGCTCGCGGATGACGCGCAGCACGTGGCGGCGGCCCTTCTTGGGGGGCACGAAGACCTCGACGTCGTCGGTGAAGATCAGCAGCCCCGCCCGGTCGTTGTTGCGGATCGCCGAGAACGCCAGCAGGGCGGAGATCTCCACCGAGACCTCCCCCTTCATCCGCGGGCCCGAGCCGAAGGCCCCGGAGGCGCTGGCGTCGACCACGAGGAGGACGGTGAGCTCGCGCTCCTCGTCGAAGACCTTGACGAAGGGCTTGCCGCCGGCGCGGGCGGTGACGTTCCAGTCGATGGTGCGCACGTCGTCGCCCGGCTGGTACTCTCGGACCTCCGCGAACTGCATCCCGTGCCCCTTGAAGGCGGAGTGGTACTCGCCGGCGAAGAGGTCGCTCACCAGGCGGCGGGCCTGGATCTCGATGCGGTGCACCTTGTCGAGGATCTCCCTTGGGACCATGGGCTCAGGGCACCTCGACGTGATCGAACAGTTGTTGGACGATGCGGTCGGAGTCGATCTGCTCGGCCTCGGCCTCGTAGCTGGTGGCCACCCGGTGGCGGAGCACCTCGGGGCCCACGGCCTTCACGTCTTCGGGGGTCACGTAGCCGCGGCGCCGGATGAAGGCGTGGGCCCGGGCCGCCCGGGCCAGGAACAACGTCGCCCGCGGCGAGGCGCCGTACTCGATGAGCGACGCCAGCTCCTCCAGGCCGGCAAGGCCGGGCTCGCGCGTAGTCTGCACCAGGTCGACGATGTAGTCCTTGATCTTGCCGTCCATGTACACCAGGCGGACCGATTCGCGCAGCCGCAGGATGTCGTCGAGGCCGGCCACCGCCTCGACGGGGATCTCGCGGTCCTCCACCATGCGCTCCAGGATCTGACGCTCCTCGTCGCGCCCCGGGTAGTCGACCCGGACCTTCAGCATGAAGCGGTCGATCTGGGCCTCGGGCAGGGGATAGGTCCCCTCCTGCTCGATCGGGTTCTGGGTGGCCATCACGAGGAACGGATCGTCCAGGGCGTAGCTCTCGTCGCCGATGGTCACCTGGCGCTCCTGCATCGCCTCGAGGAGGGCGCTCTGCACCTTGGCCGGGGCCCGGTTGATCTCGTCGGCGAGGATCAGGTTGGCGAAGACCGGCCCCTTGCGGGCGACGAACCCGCCCGAGTGCTGCTCGTAGATCAGCGTCCCCGTGAGGTCTGCCGGGAGCAGGTCGGGAGTGAACTGGATGCGGTTGAAGCGGCCCCGGATGATGCGGGCCAGGCTGCTCACCGTCAGGGTCTTGGCGAGGCCGGGAACGCCTTCGAGGAGGATGTGTCCGCCGCACAGAAAGCCGATGAAGATCCGCTCCACCATCTGCCGCTGACCGACGATGACGCGGTCCATCTCGGCCAGAACGCGGGTGACGAGGACGCTCTCCTCCTCGATGCGCTCGGTGAGGGCGCCGATGTCCGGGTTTGCCTGCACTGTGGACAGCCCCTATCCCGGTGCGATCCTGCCTGGAAGCGGCTTCATCCCCCGTCGACAGAAGCTCACGGCGAGGAGGTGCTGTCCCCTTCCTGGAAGCTGACCCACTCTTCCGGGGGGCGTCCCACATGGGGCAGCAGCTGGCGGGCGTTGGCGGCCAGCTCCGAACCCGGGTAGTTGTCCACGACCGCCTGGTAGGCGGCTCTCGCCGCTTCGATGTCGCCGAAGTGCTCCTCGAGGATGAAGGCGACCATGAACTGCGCCTCATCCGCCTCGTCGCTCTCCGGATGCTCCGCCAGGATGCGCCGGTAGTGGGTCACGGCGCCCCTCATGTCGCCGCCCTGCTGGCGCAGGACGGCCAGCTGCTTCAGCGCCCGGGGGACGCTCTCCTCGCCGGGGTGGGCCTGCAGCCAGGCCTCGAGAAGCTCCACCGCCGAGGCCACCCGGGCCGAATCCCGGGCCGCCGCCTGGGCCGCCTGCAGGGCCTCTTCCAACTGTTGATCGGGAGAAGGCCCGCTGCATCCCGCCCAGGCCCAGACCACGGCTGCCCCGATCGTTCCGAGGCATCTGACCCGCCATCGCCTGCTCATCTCGCTGCCCACCTGCTGTCTCTCTGTCTTTGCGGCCGGCGGCCGGGAGTCGCATCGAGCAAGAGACGCCCCACCGCCGCCGCGGTTCCCTTCGGCTCAGTCGTCGCTCGACTTGGAAGGGGTCTTCGTCTTCGCCGAGTCGCCCTTGCCCCCTCCGTCGGACTTGGAGGACGACTTCGAGTCGGCCTTCTCGGCCTTGGCCGCCTTCTTGTAGCTGTCGCTCCGGTAGTCGGTGATGTAGAAGCCGGAGCCCTTGAAAAGCAGGCCCCCGCCGGTGCCGATCAGGCGGCGCACCCGGCCCTGCCCCGTGCCCTTCGGGCACTCGCTCCGGAGACACCTCTTGAGCGGCTCGGCGGTGATCCTCTGGAGCGCCTCGAACCGATGTCCGCAGGTGCTGCACTCATAGTCGTACGTCGGCATGTGACATCTTTCCGATCCTGCGCGGCCCGAAGAATCTGCCAAAAGTACGCAGATGTGTTGGAACGGGCAACGCCGGACGGGCCCTGCCCTCAGTCCCGGGGCCGCGCCCCGGCCGGCGGAGCGTCGTCCCTGTCGAGGGTCAGGGAGGGCAGGTCGCCGCGGGCCAGGGACCGCAGGCGCCCCCGGTCATCGATCCTCAGGAGGGTCAGCTCCGAATTGACGCGGCGCGAGGGCGTGAAGCTCACCCGCCCGGAGGCGCCCTCGTAGTTGCGCACGGCGGCGAGGTACCTCCGCAGTCCGGAGCGGCTGCGGTGGCCGGCTTCCCAGCCCTCCATCACAAGACGAGCGGCGTCGTATCCGGCGCTGGCGTAGCCCGGATCCCGTCCGGTGCGGGCTCGAAAGCCGTTGACGAAGCCGCGCTCCTGCTCCGATCCCTGGCGCCGGGAGACGATGATGCAGCCTTGCAGGTGCTGGCGCTCACCGGACCGGAGGTCCGCGATCTCCTCCGGATCGTACCACGTAGCGTTGCCCATGAGCTGCGTCCGGATGCGGTGAAAGCGAAGCTGGGGGGCGATGGTGCGGGCGTCCTCGAAGTCCTCGATGATGACCGCCACGCCGTCGATCGACTCGACGAAGATCTCGGTCGAATCCGGGGGCTGCTTCCCGGGCTCCGCGCCCCGCTCGAGGAGGTCCCGGAAGGTCGACTTCCCTTGGCGCGTCGTGTCCAGAAGAGCCGCCTGGAGCGAGTCGAGAAGCTCGGCGCCGGGCATCTCCGGCGGCTCGATGGAGAAGCCGATCCTGCGCAGCTCCTGGAACTGCGCCTGAAAGTCCTTCTGCTCTCCGGGATAGTACCACTCGCTGTGGACGATCCGCCCGCCGTTGGCCACGGCGGCGGCGGTGTAGGCCCTCTCGAAGGCGTGGCCGTAGTCGTTCAGCGGCGACAGGATGGCCAGGGTCCGCAGGCCCAGCACGAGGGTTGCGTACTCGCCGAGAGCCTGCCCCTGCACCTCGGGAATCGGGCTCAGCTGGAAGATGTGCCCCCCCAGGGTGTCCAGCCCGCTCTGCTGCGCGAGGGGGGCGATGAGCGGCACCCCGGCCGCTTCGGCCACGACGGCGGCGGCGGCGCAGGATGTGGAGTTGACGGGACCGACGATCGCCTGGACCCTCGCCTCCCGCACCAGGTAGCGGGCCCCGGAGGCGACGCGAAGGAGCCGGTCGCCATCGCTCTGGTGGATGGGGACTTTCTCCTCCTCGAAGTCCTCGTACTCGGTGCCGACGTCGACGACCACCAGATCGAAGGGCTGTCCGAGCTGATGGTTGGCAAACTCCACACCGGCGAGCAGATCGGCGCCGTACGCCCCCTCGCGGCCGGAGAGGGGTGCGAGCACGCCGAGCCGCGGCACCCCCGGGCGGCGGGCAGGGCCCGCGGCCTCCGTATCGCGGACGGGCTCACGGGCAGGCGCGGGAGGCCGCCCTTCCGCGAGCCGGGACTGGGCGAGACGGTGGAACATCCCCGCTTCACCGACGCTGTCGATGTACGCCGACAGCCGCTGGCGGGCGAGTTCGACCCAGCCGAGCCGCGCGTACCAACGCGCCTCTCCGTAGAGCAGGAGATCGCGCAGGCGCCGGGGGCCCAGCTGGCGGCGGACCCGGTCCTGGGCATCCTCGTCGAGGGAACGGTTCATCACCAGCCCCGCCAGGCGCTCGGCGGCGCTCGCCTTCACCGCCGCAGGGGTGGACCCTTCGAGGAGCCGGACGTACTGCGAGAGGGCCTCATCGATTCGTCCCAGCCTGTAGTACCCATCGCCGGCGATCAGCCGGGCATCCGGGCCGTAGCGCCCCCCGGAGGCCACGCGGAGCAGCCGGCGCGCCGCCTCCACGGCCCCCGCGGGGTCGTCCAGAAGCAGGCGGCTGCGGCCAAGCATCAGCAGGGCCGCCCTCGTGCGCTGATTGGAGGGCCGCTCGGTGACGGCGAGAAAGAGCTCGCCCGCCTCCCGCCACCGGGCTTCCTCATACGCGGCGAGAGCCTGCGAGAACAGGCGTTCCGCCGCTCGCGAGTGGCGTCCGTCCTCCGGCGCCGCGAAGACCTGGCCGCCGCCGAGCACGGCCACGGCCCAGAGGGCACACACGAGCCGGAGGGTGCCTTGTCCCGGTTGAGGGGCCCGGTTACATTCGGCTGGTCCCTTCACCACCATCGATCTCCTTCGCCCCCAACATGATGAGTCGCTCCGAGAGACCCGGGTTCGACCCGGAGCAGCTGCGCAGGATCCTCGCCGAAGGGAACCGGGGCGAGGAGCCCACGGAATCGGCGGGGTCCGAGACCGCGGGCCCCGGAGAGGGCGCCGAGTCCGGAGCACCCGAAGGCGTTCAACTGGAGTTCCACCTGAAGCCCGGGGAGCTGATCGCCCACCTCGACAGCTACGTCGTCGGCCAGCCCCGGGCCAAGGCCATCCTCGCCACCAAGATCTGCACCCACTTCAACCGCTTGAGCCTTCCCCCCGACGAGACCGAGGACGTCGTCGGCCAGATCAAGAACAACGTCCTCATGGTGGGTCCCACGGGAGTTGGCAAGACCTACCTCATCCGCCTCATCGCCCGGCGCCTCGGCGTCCCCTTCGTCAAGGCGGACGCCACCAAGTTCAGCGAGACGGGATACGTGGGCGGCGACGTGGAAGACCTGGTCCGCGAGCTGGTGACCGAAGCCGACGGCGACATCGACCTCGCCCAGCACGGCATCATCTACATCGACGAGATCGACAAGATCGCCGCCAGCGGCCGCACCAGCGGCCCGGATGTCTCGCGCACCGGCGTCCAGCGCAACCTCCTCAAGCTGATGGAGGAGACCGAGGTCGACCTGCGCTCTCCTCACGATCTACCTTCGCAGATGGAGTCGGTGATGCAGATGCAACGCACCGGCAAGGTGGAACGCAAGAAGGTGAACACCCGGCACATCCTGTTCGTCGTCAGCGGCGCCTTCGCCGGTCTCGAGGAGATCATCCGCCGGCGCCTCAACCGCGGGGCCATGGGCTTCCGTCCGCCGGAAGCGGACGGAGCCGGCGCGGTGGTGGACGACTCGGCCATCCTCCAGCAGATCCGCGCCGAGGACCTGCTGGAGTACGGCTTCGAGTCGGAGTTCATCGGCCGCCTTCCGGTGGTCGCCGTCCTCGAGGAACTCTCCCGCGCCGATCTCCTCGAGATCCTGCGCAGCCCCATGAGCAGCGTCGTCATCTCCAAGGTAAGGGACTTCCTCGCCTACGGCATCGACCTGAGGATCTGCGACGAAGCGCTCCAGCTCCTGGCCGACCGCGCCTTCGAGGAACGGACCGGCGCCCGGGGCCTGGTGAGCGCCATGGAGAAGGTCCTGCTGGACTTCGAGTGCCGGCTCCCGTCCCTCGATCTCGACGCCTTCCACCTCACCCCCGAGGTCGTCGAGGACCCGGCCCGGGTCCTCGATCGCCTGGTGGCGGAGAGCTCGATCGAGGCCTTCACCGCCGGCTTCGAGAGGGACCACGGCATCCGCTTCGAGTTCACCGGCCCGGCCTTGGCGAGCCTGGGCGAGCGGGCGGCCTCCGAGGACCGGCTTCCGGGGGAGATCTGCGCCGACCTGTTCTCCGACTACGGACACGGTCTCAAGCTCCTGGAGCTCGACCGGTTCGAGATCACCCCCGAGGTCCTGGCCGACCCGCAGAAGTCCCTCGACCGCATGATCCGCCAACTATACGGCGGCCGGGACTAGTCCTCACAGCCGGAGGCCGTACTCCTTCTCCTTCCGATAGAGGGTGCTCAGTCCGATCTGGAGCACCTTCGCCGCCTTGCGGCGGTCGTGGCCGACGGCCTTCAGGGTCTGCTCGATGGCGAGCCTCTCGACCTGCTTCATCGTCATGCCGGGGTGCAGACCTCCCCGGTCGCTTCCCGCCGGGACGCCGCGTATGTGGGCCGGCACGTCGGAAGTGTTCAGCTCGCGGCCGGGAGCCGACATGACCACCATCCCCTCCACGCAGTTCTTCAGCTCGCGGACGTTGCCCGGCCAGTCGTAGTCCATCAGGGCGTCCATGGCGGCCGGGTCGAGGACGTGGGTCTCGCGTCCGTTCTCCCGGGAGAACTGGCGCAGGAACTCGTTCACCAGGATGGGGATGTCCTCGCGGCAGTCGCCGAGTCTGGGGATGTGGATGGTGACCACGTTGAGCCGGTAATAGAGGTCCGCGCGGTAGCTCCCCTCCTCGACCATGGTTTCGAGGTTCCGGTTGGTGGCGGCGATGAGGCGAACGTCGGCCCGCAGGGTGGATGTCCCCCCGACGCGCTCGAACTCGCCGCTCTGAATGACGCGCAGGAGCTTGACCTGCGTCGCCGGGGACAGATCCCCCACCTCGTCGAGGAACAGGGTCCCCATGTCGGCCAGCTCGAAGCGGCCCTTGCGCGAGGTACTGGCGCCGGTGAAGGCGCCGCGCTCGTGTCCGAAGAGCTCGCTTTCGACGATGCTCTCGGGGAGGGCGCCGCAGTTCGTCTCCACGAAGGGGCGGTCGCGGCGGGGGCTCTGCTGGTGGACCGCCTTGGCCACCTCTCCCTTGCCCGTGCCGGTCTCGCCCGTGAGCAGGACCGTGGCGCGGGACCTGGCGACCTGCTCGATCTGGGCGTAGATCCGCTGCCAGAGGGAGGACCGGCGGGCGATGCCGCCGTAGCGGTAACGCTCGTCCAGGCGCCGCTGGAGGTCGGAGACCTCTCCCACCAGCCGCTGATAGGACAAGCCGCGATCGAGAACGGCCCTCACCTTGCTCAGGTTCAGGGGGCGGACCTGGAAGTCGTAGGCCCCCTCGCGCATCGCCTCGGTGCCGAGCTCGATCTCGTCGGAACCCGTGGAGACGATGGCGCAGATCTCCGGGTTGCGCTCCCGGGCCAGGCGCACCAGCCGCAAGCCGTCGATGCGGCTGTCGGCGAGGGGACAGACGAGGGCGTCCACCGGCTCCGAGTCGAGGATGTCGTAGGCGGCGGCTCCCTCGCGGGCGGCCAGGACCTCGAAACCCTCGCGGCGAAGGTAGGAGATCAACTGGTGCGTGGCCTCCTCTTCCGGAGCCACCACGAGGATCCGGGGAAGCGCCTTCTCCCGCGGGCCGGAGTCGTTCACGCTCGAGGCTCCCTTCCGTGGATCAACCGGGATCCTGGCCGCTCCATCGGGGGGAACGGGCGAGGCGGACCACCACCTCGCAGTGGGGGGTGTGGGGGAACAGGTCCACCGGCCGCGCCCGCTCCAGGTCGTAGCCGGCATCGCACAGGGACGACAGGTCCTCGGCCAGGCTCTCCGCATTGCAGGAGACATACAGTATCGCCGGCGGGCCGAGAGCGACGATCCCCTCGATCACCTTCCGGTGCAGCCCGGCCCTGGGCGGGTCCGCGATGACCGCCTCGAAGCGCTCCGCCCTCTCCTGGCAGAGGTCCGCCAGGGCCTCCTCCGCCGGGGCCGCCACGAAGGCGCAGTTGTCGATGCCGTTGCGCTCCGCGTTCCGGCGGGCGTCGGCCACCGCCTCGCGCTCCTGCTCGACGCCGACGACGGCGCGCGCCCGGGAGGCCACGTGAAGGCTGATGCCGCCGGTACCGGCATAGAGGTCCAGGACCTCCCCGTCGAAGCCGCGGCCCAGGAACTCCCCCACGATCTCGTACAGCTGCCCGGCCCCGCGGGTGTTGGTCTGGAAGAAGGACTGCGGGGAGATCTCGAACTCGAGGTCGCCGCAACGCTCGCTGATGCGGCCGCCGCCCTTGATGAGGAAGCTCTCCTCGCCGGCGGCGACCTGGGCCTTGCCGCTGTGCCGGGTGACGAGGCAGGTGGTGATACCCTCCCCCACCTGGTCCAGCACCCCCTCCAGCAGCAGGTCCACACCCTCGTGAGGATACTCGCGGACGACGAGGTTGACCATGGTCTGGCCGGTCTCCTTCCCCTCCCGGACGACCAGGAAACGGAGCAGGCCCTCGTGGCTCTTCAGGTCGTAGACCGGCAGGGCGAGGCGGGTCGCGTGGGTGCGGAAGGCGTCGACGATCCCGTTGGAAGCCTCCGACTGGAGGTGGCAGGACTCCAGGTCGAAGATCCGGTTGAAGCGCTCGCGCACGTGCAGCCCGAGCCACGGCTGCCCCTGGCCGCTCCCGAAGGAGAACTCCATCTTGTTGCGGTAGTAGAACCGATCCGGGCTCGGGGCGATGGCCTGCCAGCGGCCGACCTCGAGCTCGCGGCTCTCGAAGGACTGCCGGACCATCCGCTCCTTGAGCCGCAGCTGGTCCTCGTACGCGAGGTCCTGCCACCGGCAGCCCCCGCACTGCCCGAAATGGGTGCACAACGGGTCGACGCGCGGCACTCCCTCCTCAAAGAGGTCATCGACGACGCCCTCGAAGCGCCCCTTGCGCTTGCGCCTGAGGTAGACCTCGGCCCGGTCCCCCGGAACGCTGCGCGGTACGAGGATCTCCCGGCCGTCCTGAACCGCCAGGCCGTCGCCCTTCGCGCTGAGGCCCTCGATCTCGACGATGACGCGTTCCCCCCGTTTCATCCCTCCTCCACCGGAACCCGGGGGCGGGGTGAGAACACAAGCAGGCGAGGTGGAAGGACCTCCCACCTCGCCCGGAGACGTTCGCTGCTGTCCGAGGCCGCCCCTCGTGTCACTCTTCCTTCTCTGCGGGCTCCTCGGTCACCACCGCGGGGCTATCGGCGCCAGGACGGTCGAGAAGCTCGACGATGCACATCTCGGCGCCATCCCCACGGCGGGTGCCGGTCTTGACCAGGCGTGTGTACCCCCCGTGCCGCTCGGCGTAGCGAGGGGCGATCTTTTCGAAGAGCCTGGCCACGATCGACTTGTCCGGTATGTGACGCAGCACCTGGCGACGGGCGTGGAGATCGCCGCGCTTGGCAAAGGTGAT
This sequence comes from Candidatus Latescibacterota bacterium, assembly GCA_964291625.2. Lineage (GTDB taxonomy): Bacteria > Latescibacterota > UBA2968 > UBA8231 > UBA8231 > UBA8231. The sequence continues at coordinate 742,923 of OZ220090.1, forward strand.
CATGTGCTCCGCGGTGCGCCGCAGAACCCTGCCGCGGGCATCGGTGGTGCGAACCTGTTCGTGGGTGAAGAGGCTGCTCACCATGTTGGCGATCATCGCCTTCCGGTGGCTCGCCTGGCGCCCGAGCTTGGCTGTTCGTCGGCGGTGTCGCATCTCGTCAGTACTCCTCGGCCAGAGAGGCCGGCTCCTCCTCGATCTCGATATGCTCGTACTTGCTCACATCCAGTCCCCACGAGAGGTCCATGGAGTCGAGGATCTCGCCCAGCTCATTCAGGGACTTGCGGCCGAAGTTCCGGTACTTGAGCATCTCGGCCTCGCTCTTGGAGACGAGCTCTCCGAGGGTGGAGATACCCGCCGCGCGCAGGCAGTTGGCCGATCGCACGGACAGTTCCAGTTCGTCCACCTGGGTGGCCAGCAGCCTTGCGATGCGCCTGGTCTCGTCGTCCACCTCCTTCTCGTGCCCGGCGCCGGTGGGCTCCTCCTCGAAGTTGGCGATCAGGCTGAGATGCTCGATCAGGATGCGGGCCGCCTGGGCCACGGCGTCGTCGGGGCCCAGGGAGCCGTCCGTCCAGACCTCCAGCATGAGGCGGTCGTAGTCGGTGCGCCGGCCGACGCGGGCGTTCTCGATGTCGTAGTTGACCTTCAGCACCGGCGAGTAGTTGGTGTCCAGAGGGATCGTGCCGATGGGCTGTTCGGGGGTCCGGTTCTCCTCGGCGAAGACGTAGCCCCGGCCCTTGCCGATGGTGATCTCCAAGTTGAGGGTGACACCCTTGCCGAGAGTGGCGATGTGGAGATCGGGATTCATGATCTCCACGCTGGAATCGATGGCAAGGTCCTTGGCGGTGAGTTCGCCGCCCTTGGCTTCCACACGCAGGGTGCGGTCTTCCTCGCCGTGATACCGGATGGCCACCTCCTTGAGGTTCAGCACGATCTCCGGAACGTCCTCGCGGACCCCCGTGACGACCGAGAACTCGTGCTGCACGCCGTCGATGCTGACGGACTTGATCGCTGCGCCCTGGATCTGGGAAACCAGAACCCGACGCAGTCCGTGTCCGACGGTGACCCCGAATCCGCGCTCCAGCGGCTGGAAGGTGAACTTCCCGTAGGTGCTGGTGAGGCTTTCCCGATCGATCTCGAGAAGCCTCGGCATCTGGATGCCTTCGAGAGCCATGTGCTTCGCTATCCCCTGTGAAAGTCCTCGTTGCCTACACGCGGCTGTAGAACTCGATGACGAGTTGCTCTTCCGCCGGCGTCGGTATGTCCTCCCGGTTGCAGCGCTCCACCACGGTACCCGTGAGGTTGGCCTTGTCCACCGACAGCCACGGCACGAGTTCGCGGGAGCGGCGGAGGGACTCGTGGATGATCTCCAGCTTCCTGCTGCCCTCGACTACGGCCACCACGTCGCCCGGGGAGGTCAGGTACGACGGGATATTGACCCGGCGGCCGTTGACGGTGAAGTGATTGTGGCGCACCAGTTGTCTGGCCGCCTTGCGCGACGGCGCCAGGCCCAGGCGGTAGACGATGCTGTCGAGACGGCTCTCGAGCAGGCGCAGGAGGTTGTCGCCGCTCACTCCGGGGACCCGCGTCGACTCGCGGTAGTACTTGCGGAACTGCCCCTCCCGCACCCCGTAGATCCGCGCCAGCTTCTGCTTGGCCCGCAGCTGAACGCTGTACTCGGACTGCTTGCGCCGCATACCCTGGCCGTGCTGCCCGGGGCCGTAGCTGCGGCGCTCGAAGGCGCACTTCTCGAGGGTGCACCTCTCGCCCTTGAGGAACAGCTTGGCTCCCTCCCGTCGGCAGAGCCTGCAGTTGGGTCCGGTGTACCTGCTCATTCTCGTCGACCTCCGTCGGCCTCAGACACGGCGCCGCTTCGGGGGGCGGCAGCCGTTGTGGGGGATCGGTGTCTTGTCGCGGATGGCGGCGATCTCAAGCCCCGCGTTCTGCAGGGAGCGGATCGCCGAATCACGGCCCACGCCCGGACCCTTGACCCAGACCTCGACGCGGCGCAGTCCCATATTGACCGCTTCCTGGGCGGCTCGCTCGGCGGCGAGCTGCCCGGCGAAGGGCGTCGATTTGCGGCTGCCGCCGATGCCGACCTTGCCCGGCGTGGCCCAGGAGATCACGTTGCCCTCCACATCGGTGAGGGTGACGATGGTGTTGTTGAAGGTGGACAGGATGTGGGCGATGCCCAGAGCCTCCACCTTCCTCGACTTCTTGCGGCGGCGACGGCCTCTTTCGGGTGGCAATTCGAGTCAATCCTCTGTTGAAGTCAGAATGTCGAAATCCGGCCTACTGGGGAGCCTTCTTCTTGCCGGCAATGGCGCGCCTCGGCCCCTTCCGCGTGCGAGCGTTGGTCTGGGTCCGCTGGCCCCTGACCGGCAGGCCCCGGCGGTGGCGGAGACCCCGGTAGCAGCCCAGGTCCATGAGCCGCTTGATGTTCATGTTGACCTCGCCCCGCAGGGACCCCTCGACGCGGTACTTGCCCTCTATGATGTTCCGCAACTGCGTGACCTGCTGCTCCGAGAGGGAGCCCACCCGGGTGTCGGGCGTGACCTGAGACTCCGACAGGATCGCCTCCGCCGAGGAGCGGCCGATTCCGTAGATGTAGGTCAGCCCCACGTCGATGCGCTTGTCCCGCGGGAGGTCGACCCCTGCGATTCGTGCCATTCGTGGTTCTCTCCTTGTCCGCGGGACTCGAGCCCCGCGCTCCTATCCCTGGCGCTGCTTGTGCCGGGGGTTGCGCTTGCAGATGACGCGCACCACGCCGTGACGGCGGATGATCTTGCAGTCGGCGCAGCGCCTCGACACGGATGCTCGGACCTTCATGGCAACTCCCTGGGTTGCGCGAGCCGTCAGCGCCGGCCCTGGATGCGCCCCTTCTTCATGAAGCCTTCGTAGTGGCGGGTCATCAGCTGCGACTCGAGCTGCTGCAGCGTGTCGAGGGAGACACCGACGATGATGAGCAATCCCGTGCCGCCGAAGAACTGGGAGTACGAAGGCGTGACGTTGAACTGATCGATAACGAAGAACGGGAAGATGGCCACCGCCGCCAGCGCCATCGATCCCGGCAGGGTGATGCGCGTCATGATGCGGTCGATGTAGTCGGCGGTCCGCTTGCCGGGCCGAACGCCGGGGATGAACCCTCCATGTCGCTTCATGTTGTCCGCCAGTTGCTGCGGGTCCATGACGATGGCGGTGTAGAAGTAGGTGAAGAACACGATCATGGTGCCGTACACGATCCAGTAGAACACGGAACTCGTCGTGAAGTAAGCCCCCAGGCTCGCCATGAACTCGCTGCCGGGGAAGAACTGGGTCACCGTTCCCGGAAGGAACATGATCGACTGGGCGAAGATGATTGGAATCACGCCGGCGGCATTGATGCGCAGCGGAATGTGCGTCGTCTGCCCGCCGTACACCCTGCGGCCCACCACCCGCTTGGCGTACTGCACGGGAATGCGCCGTTGGCCCTGGGTGAGGAGGACGACGGCAGCCACGACGGCGACGATGAGGGCCAGGAGAAAGATCTCCTCGATGAGGCTCTTCGTCGATCCGCGGTTCAACAGGTAGTGGCGCCACTCGTCCTTCACGGCGAAGGGCAGCTCGGCGATGATGCCGACGAAGATGATCAGGGAGATGCCGTTGCCGATGCCGCGCTCCGTGATCTGCTCCCCCAGCCACATGATGAAGATCGTGCCCGTGGTGATGGTGATCATCGTCAGCAGCCGGAAGCCCCAGCCCTCGTCGATGACGGCCGGCACACCGGAGGAAGGGCCGCGGATGTTCTCCAGGAAATAGCTCACGCCGAGAGACTGGGCGCCCGCGAGGAGGACGGTGCCGTAGCGGGTGTACTGGTTGATCTTCTTGCGCCCCTCCTCGCCTTCCCGCTGAAGCTTCTGGAAGAAGGGGACGACGGCACCCATGAGCTGCAGGATGATGGAAGCGCTGATGTAGGGCATGATGCCCAGCGCGAAGACCGTGGCCCGCGTGAAGGCGCCTCCCACGAACATGTCGTAGAGCCCGAAGAGAGTGCCTCCGGCTCCGGCGAAGTACTCCTGCAGCACGGACTCGCGGATCCCCGGAACCGTGATCTGACCGCCGATGCGATAGACGATCAGAATGCCGATAGTGAAGAGGATCTTGCGCCGAAGATCGGGGATCTTGAAGCAGTTTTTGAAGCTCTGGAGCACGCCGGACTCAGCCCGCCTCTCCGGCCAGGACCTCGAAGGAACCGCCGGCCGATTCGATCTTTTCCCGAGCCGCGCGGGAGGCGGCGTGGGCCTGGAGGGCGAGCTGACTCGTCAACTCGCCGTCGCCGAGGATTTTCACTCGATCCCTTGCCTTGCCGATCAGCCCCGCCCGCGCCAGCTCTGCCGGTCCGACCTCCCCGGAGAGGCCCGCCGCCTGGATGGCGCCGACGTTGACGATCTGGTACTCGACTCGGAATCTCCGGTTCGAGAAGCCGCTCTTCGGCAGACGGCGGTGCAGGGGCATCTGCCCGCCCTCGAAGCCGGTGCGGCGGCCTCGGCGGGCACCGGACCGGGCGCGCTGGCCTTTGTGCCCGCGTCCGGCGGTCTTGCCCTTGCCGGAACCAGGGCCGTGCCCCTTGCGGGTGCCCGCCCGGCGCGAGCCGGGGGTGGGACGGAGTTCTCCGAGTCGCATGGTCGCCGCTCCCTATGGTCCTTCCTGTTCCACCACCTCGACGAGGTGCACTACCTTCGCGATCATGCCGCGGACCTGAGGAGTGTCCTCGTGGACGACGACCTGATGCAGCCGCCGGATGCCGAGGGCCCGGATCGTGAGCTGCTGCTTGCGGGAACGGCCGATGGCGCTCCGCCGCTGTGTGATGGCGAGCTTCACCTCAGGCTCTCCACGGGCACCCCGCGAAAGCGGGCAACCTCCTCGACATTGCGCAGGTGGCGCAAGCCGTCGAGGGTGGCCTTGATGGTATTGTGCGAGTTGTCCGATCCCAGGGACTTGGTGAGGATGTCGTTGATCCCCGCCAGGTCGAGGACGATGCGGACGCCGCCGCTGGCGATGACCCCGGTGCCCGGAGAGGCCGGCTTCAGCAGGACCCGTGCGGCCCCGAATCGACCGATGATCTCATGGGGGATCGTGCCCGAGGCCACGGGGATCTCGAGGATCTCCTTCTTCGCCTCCTCCGTGGCCTTGCGGATCGCCTCGGCCACCTCTCCCGCCTTGCCCGAACCCACGCCCACATGGCCGGCGCGGTCCCCGGCCACGACCATGGCGGTGAAGGAGAAGTTCCTGCCTCCCTTCCGAACATGGGATACACGCCGTACGCTGTTCTGAACGACGACTTCGGTCAGCTCGAGATTGCTCGCGTCTATTCGGGATGCCATTCTCTCTCTCGATTCAGTCGCTTTTAGAGCTTCAGGCCGCCCTCGCGAGCGCCTTCGGCGACGGCCCGCACGATACCGTGGTAGAGCAGGCCCGCCCGGTCGAAGACAACCCGCTCGACGCCCTTCTCCCGCGCCTTCGAGGCCAGCTGCCGGCCCAGGGCGCGGCCCTGCTCCACCGGCGGTCCTGAACGCTCGAAGTCCTTCGACAGGGTCGAGAGGCCGACGACGGAGTGGCCCGCCTGGTCGTCGATTATCTGCGCCTCGATATTGCGCAGGCTCCTGTGTACCACGAGGCGGGGGCGCTCCGGGGTTCCCACGACCTTCTTGCGAATCCGGAACCGCCGCCGCTGGCGCGCGGCACCCTTTTGCTGCTGACGGCTGGCCATCAGGCGACGGCCGCCTTCCCGGCCTTCCAGTGGATGACCTCGTTCTCGTAGCGAATCCCCTTTCCCTTGTAGGGATCGGGCTTGCGCTTCTGGCGGATCTCCGCGGCCACCTGGCCCACCTTCTGCTTGTCGATGCCGGAGACGACGATGCGGGCCTGGGCGCCGGCCACGGGGTTGGTGACCTCCAGCTCCACGCCCGAGGGCGGCTCGTAGTCGACCTGGTGCGAGTAGCCCACGTTGAGGCTCAGCTTCCCTCCCTCGACCTCGGCCCGGTAGCCTACGCCGAAGAGCTCCAGGTTCTTCGAGAACCCCTGGGTGACGCCTTCCACGGCGTTGGCCACCAAGGAGCGGGTCAGCCCGTGAAGCGCCATAGCCTCCTTGGTCTCGCCCTTGCGTCGCACCACCACCTGATTGCCGACCGCCGCCACCTCGACGAAGTCGGTGCGGTAATCGAGATCCAGGGCGCCCTTCGGGCCCTTGACCTTCACCTCGCGCCCCTGCACGTTCACCTCGACCCCCTGGGGCAGTGGAATCGGCTGCTTCCCTACACGCGACATGGTCCGCTCCGCCTCCCTACCAGACGCTGCACAGGAGTTCGCCGCCGATGCCCGCCCGGCGCGCGTCCCGATCGGTCATGACGCCGCGGGAAGTGGAGAGGATGGCCACACCCAGCCCCCGCCGCACCCGCGGCAGCCGGTCCTTCGACGCGTAGCGGCGAAGACCCGGCTTGCTGAGGCGGCGGATCCCCTGGATGATGCTCTGATTGGAGCCGTCGTAGCGCAGATAGATGCGCAACTGGCCCTGCTTGCCGTCATCATAGGAGGCGAAGTTGTCGATGAATCGTTCTTCCGCCAGCACGCGGGCGATCTCCCGCTTGAGCCTCGAAGCGGGGATCTCGACGCTGGAATGCCCAGCCTGGGCCGCATTGCGGATCCGGGTGAGCAGGTCGGCGATGGGGTCGGTCATGCTCATGGTGGGCCGCCTACCAACTCGCCTTGGTCACCCCGGGGATCTCGCCCCGCAGTGCCAACTCGCGGAAACAGATCCGGCACAGGACGAACTTGCGGTAGACACCCCGCGGACGACCGCAACGCTGGCACCTCGTGTACTTCCGGACCTTGAATCTCGGCTCCTGGGCCGCCTTGATCATCAGGCACTTCTTGGGCATTCGCTATTCCGTCCGTTCAGTTGCTGAAAGGCACGCCGAACTGGCGAAGAAGCTCCTTGGCCTCCTCGTCGGAGCGGGCGCTGGTGACGAAGGTGATGTTCATGCCGCGGATCTGCTCGACGCGGTCGTAGACGATCTCCGGAAAGATGATCTGTTCGCGGATGCCCAGATTGTAGTTGCCGCGGCCATCGAATCCCCGGGCAGGCACCCCGCGGAAGTCGCGGGACTGGGGCAGAGCGAAATTGACCAAGCGGTCGAAAAACTCGTACATGCGGTCCCGCCGGAGGGTGACCACGGCGCCGATGGGCATCCCCTGGCGCAGCTTGAAGTTGGAGATCGCCTTCTTGGAGCGCCGCACCGCCGGCTGCTGGCCGGTAATGGCCGTGAGCTCGGCCAGCACCGTATCCAGGGCCTTCGGCTCCTGCACCGCCCCTCCCACGCCAGAATTGATGACGATCTTCTCCAGCCGGGGGACCTCCATGGGGTTCCCGTACTCGAAGCGCTCGCGCAGGGTGGGGACGATCTGGCTCCGGTAGTGTTCCTTGAGTCGTGAGGTGGCCATTGGTGGAACCTCTATTGAGAATCGATCATCTCGCCGCTGCGGGCGGCGACCCGGACACTGCGGCCGTCGTCGAGGGCCCGCCGCCGCACCCGGGTGGGCGCATCGGTCTTGGGATCGACGACCATGACGTTGGAGATGTGGATCGAGGCTTCGCGCTCGACGATCCCTCCCTGTGGATCACGCTGCGTGGGCTTCGTGTGCTTCTTCATCATGCGCACGCCTTCGACGATGACGCGGTCCTTCTCGGGAAGGACGCGCAGGACACGGCCTCTCCGGCCCTTGTCGTTGCCGCAGATGATCAGAACCGTGTCGTCCTTCTTGACATTCATCGCTCTACACCACCTCGGGGGCGAGGGAGACGATACGCATGAACTGCCGGTCCCGGAGCTCCCGCGCCACGGGGCCGAAGATGCGCGTCCCCCGGGGCTCGTTGTTCTGATCCAGGAGAACGGCAGCGTTCTCGTCGAAGCGGATGTACGACCCGTCCGGCCGCCGGAACTCCTTCTTCGTGCGCACCACCACCGCCCGGGACACCTCCCCCTCCCTGAGGGGCCCGTTGGGGATCACGTCGTGGACAGCTACCACCACGAGATCGCCGACGCCGGCGTAACGGCGCCGGGTACCGCCGAGGACGCGGATGCAGTTCGCCTTGCGTGCGCCAGCGTTGTCGGCCATGCGCAGGACGGAGTATTCCCGGACCATGGCTCAGCCCGCCCTCTCGAGGATCTCGACCAGGCGCCAGCGCTTGGTCTTGCTCATGGGCCGGCACTCGCGAATGCGGACGATGTCTCCCACGCCGGACTCGTTGCCCTCGTCGTGGGTCACGGCCTTCGTGGTCCGCGAGATCCCCTTGCCGTACAGCCGGTGGGATGAGCGGATCTCTATGGCGACGACTCGCGTCTTCTCGGTGTTGGCCTTGAGAACGCGGCCCTCTGCCAGACGTCCTCCGAAAGTCTTCCGCTCCGACATCGATTCCTCAGGCTGGTTGTGCGTCGGCATCGGCATCGCCGCTCGCCAGGGGCCGGATCCCCGCCGTGTGTTCCTCGAGCAGGGTGCGCACCCGGGCGATCTCCCGGCGCACCTGGCGAAGCCGGATGGGGCTGCTCAGCTGGCCGAGGGTGTGCTGGAAGCGCAGGTTGAAACTCTCCTCTTCCAGCTCCTCGAGCCGCGTGCTCAGTTCCTCGGCGCTCTGCTCTCTCAGTTCACTCGCCTTCATGGGATCCTCAGCCGAGGCGCTCGACGAACCTGGTCTTGATCGGCAGTTTGTGGCCCGCCCGGCGCAGGGCCTCCTTGGCCATGTCCGGAGTCACGCCCGACAACTCGAACATCACTCGCCCGGGTTTTACCACGGCGACCCAGTCCTCGGGGGCCCCCTTGCCCTTGCCCATGCGTGTCTCTGCCGGCTTCTTCGTCAGCGGCTTGTCCGGGAAGATGCGGATCCACAGCTTGCCCGTGCGGCTCATGGCCCGGCTGATGGCCACGCGGGCCGCCTCGATCTGGCGGCTGGTGACCCAGCCCGGCTCCAAGGCCTTCAGCCCGAACTCTCCGAAGGAGACCAGCGCTCCGCCCTTCGTCTGGCCGCGCATGCGCCCACGGGACTGCTTGCGCCACTCGACCTTCTTCGGCATCAACATGGGGTCTTCGCTCTCTCGTCCTTCCCGTTCCCGTCAGGCCTGTTGCGGCTCTTCCTCGGCCTCGTCCACGACCTCGCCGTGGCAGATCCACACCTTGACACCCACCGTACCGGAGACGGTGAAGGCCGTGGACCGGGCGAAGTCGATGTCGGCTCGGAGGGTGTGGAGCGGCACTCGGCCCGCCGGTTCCGAGCGCTCGCGGCGCGACATCTCGGAACCACCGATGCGGCCGGCGCACTCGATGCGGATGCCCTCGGCTCCCATGCGCATGGAAGAGGCCACCGACTTCTTGATGGAACGGCGGAAGGCAACCCTCTGCTCGAGCTGGCGCGCGAGGTTGTCGGCCACCAACTGGGCATCGAGCTCCGGCTTCTTGACCTCCTGGATATTGAGGGTCACGTCCTTCTGGGTCAGAGTCTTCAGCTCGTCGCGGAGCTTGTCGACCTCGGCGCCCCGGCGGCCGATGGCGATGCCCGGACGCGCCGTGTGCACCTCGATGGTGACCCGCTTGGGGTGGCGCTCGATGTTGACACGGGACACCCCGGCCCGCTGGAGGCGCTGCCGGATGTAGCGCCGCAGGGTGATGTCCTCGCCCAGCAGGCCGGAAAAGTCCCGCTCGGCGAACCAGTTCGAACTCCAGCTCTTGATAATCCCCAGGCGCAGTCCGTAGGGATGTGTCTTCTGACCCAATTTGGTCCCTTCCTTACTCGTCCTCGGATGGGGCGACCTCTTCGGTCTCCCCGTCTGGTGCGGAGACCGCCGCCGACACCTCCTGGCGGCCATCGGAAACGACGATGGTGAGGTGGCTCTGACGCTTCAGGATCCGGTTGGCGGCGCCCCGGGCGCGCGGGCGAAGCCTCTTGAGGGTGCGGCCCTCGTCGGCGTACACACGATGGATGAACAACTCCTCCACATCCACTGCAGGAGGTGCGTCGGCCTCCTCCTCTTCATCCCGGACCGTGGCGTTGGCGATGGCGGAGCGCAAGGTCTTCTCGGCGACGCGGGCGGCGAGACGGGGCGAGAACTGCAGAATCGCCAGAGCCTCCTCCACCGGCTTGCCCCGGATCAGGTCGATAACCTGGCGCATCTTGGTGGCCGGGATGCCGATATGCCTGTGAACGGCGCGCGCTTCCAAATTCATCGAACCCCGGTGGTGCGCTCGCTGGCTCGTCCCCCGTGACTGCGGAAAGTCCGGGTCGGAGCGAATTCGCCGAGCTTGTGTCCCACCATGTTTTCGGTGATGTAGACGGGGATGAACTTGCTGCCGTTGTGCACGGCCAGGGTGTGGCCCACGAAGTCGGGCGTGATCGTGGAACGCCTCGACCAGGTTCGCAGGACCTTCCTGTCCCCCGTCTTGTTCATCGCCTCGATCTTCTCGGAGAGATGATCGTCGACGAAAGGGCCTTTCTTGATCGATCGCGCCACTTCCCTCTGCCTCCCCGTTACCTTCGGTTCCGCCTGCGCACGATCCAGGCGTTGGACGCCTTCTTGCGCTTTCGGGTCTTGTACCCCTTGGTCGGCTTGCCCCACGGCGTGACGGGATGGCGCCCTCCGGAGGACTTGCCCTCGCCTCCGCCGTGCGGGTGATCGACGGGATTCATGACCACGCCCCGGACCTTGGGCCGCCGGCCCAGCCATCGGGCGCGGCCGGCCTTGCCGAGCAGCACGTTCTGATGGTCGATGTTCCCCACCTGGCCGATCGTGGCGAAGCAGGTGCTCAGGACCTCCCGGATCTCGCCCGAGGGCAGGCGAAGCTGGACCCGCCCATCCTCTTCGTCCCGCCCCATGATCTGCACCTCGGAACCGGCGCTACGGGCCATCCTTCCGCCCTGGCCGGGATTCAGCTCCACGTTGTGGACCGTCGTGCCCACCGGTATCCGGGACAGGGGGAGCGCGTTGCCCAAGGCGATGGGCGCGTCGGCTCCGGCCTGCACGGCGGCACCCACTGCCAGCCCGTTCGGAGCCAGGACGTAGCGCCTGTCGCCGTCGCGATAGATGACCAAGGCGATGAAGGCGGAGCGGTTCGGATCGTATTCGACGCTGGCCACCCGTCCCGGCACGCCGTGATTCTCACGGCGAAAATCGACCCGGCGGTAGCGCCGCTTGTGCCCGCCGCCCCGCCGCCGTGCAGTGATCCGTCCGCGGCTGTTCCGCCCCCCGGACTTGGTGAGGGGCGCCGTCAGGGACTTCTCCGGCCGGTCGGCGGTGACCTCGGCAAAGGCGTTTACCGACTTGAAGCGCTGTGTCGGCGTGACGGGCCGGAACCTCTTGATCGGCATCGGGGATTCGCCCTTCAGAGGTTCTCGATGAGTTCGATGGACTCGCCGGCCCTGAGCTTCACGTAGGCCTTCTTCCAGGCCGACGTGCGACCCTGAAAGAAGCCCTGGCGCTTCGGCTTCGGGCGGACGGAGACGACGCGGACGGCCTCGACCTTGACGTCGAAGACCGACTCCACGGCGCGGCGGATCTGCACCTTGTTGGCCCGGGAGTCGACACGAAAGGTGTACACATTGGCATCCCGGAGGACCGTTGCCTTCTCGGTGATCACCGGATTCCTGAGGATGTTCCGAATGCCCGGCAACGCCTATTCCTCCCCCTCTTTCTGGCCGGCAGGGTCTCCGTGCACCGCAGCCAGAGCATCGACGGCCTCCCGGGTCAGCAGGAGGGCGTGGGCGGCGAGAACCTCATAGGTGCCGAGAGTCGAAACGGAGCGCACCAGCACGCCGGGGATGTTGCGGCCCGACTTGGCGAGGATCGGCTCGTTGGCGGCAGTCACGAAGAGCACCTTCTGCCCCCGCAGGCCACAGGCGCCGAGCATGGCGGCGAAGGACTTCGTGCTGGGTCCGGACAACTCGAAGCCTTCCACGACGTGGACCTGGCCGTCCCGGCCCTTGGCGGTCAGCACCGAACGCAGGGCCTGGCGCCTGACGGACCGCTGCAGCCGCCGGTGATAGAGGCGGCGCTTGGGCAGGCCAAAGGCCACGCCGCCGCCCCGGAGCAGGTTGGTCGTCGCCGAGCCCCGGCGGGCCTGGCCGGTGCCCTTCTGGCGGTGGTGCTTGCGCTTGGAGCGGCGGACCTCCGACCGGCCCTTCACCGAAGCGTTCCCCTGGCGCTGGTTGTTCTCGAAGGTCACCACGGCCTGGTGCACCGCCACCTCGCAGATGGGGGCCTCGAAGAGCTCCGCCGGCAAGTCCACCGAGCCTGACCTTTCGCCACTGGCGCTGAGAACGTCGATGGAGGGCATGCTCAGACCTTGATATCGATGCCGATGCCGGCGGGCAGGTCGAGCTTCATCAGCGAGTCCACCGTCTGCGGCGTCGACTCGTAGATGTCGATCAGCCGCTTGTGGACGCGCGTCTCGAACTGCTCCCTCGACTTCTTGTCCACGTGCGGCCCCCGCAGCACGGTGTACACGGTACGTTGCGTGGGCAGCGGAACAGGACCCGCGATCCGGGCGCCGCTGCGCCGCACGGTCTGGACGATCTCGTCCACCGAGCGGTCGAGGGCCGCGTGGTCGTAGGCCTTGAGCCGGATGCGGATCCTGTCGACGGCCACCGAAGGGTCTCCCGCGTCAGCCGGTGACTTCGGTGACCACGCCCGAGCCGATGGTACGGCCACCCTCGCGGATGGCGAAGCGCAACTGCGGCTCGATGGCGATGGGCTGGATGAGGTTTACCTCCATGCTGACGTTGTCGCCGGGCATGACCATCTCCGTGCCCTCGGGCAGGGCGATATCGCCCGTGACGTCCGTCGTTCGGAAGTAGAACTGCGGCCGGTAGCCGGCGAAGAAGGGCTTCTCGCGCCCGCCCTCCTTGGCCGTGAGCACGTAGACCTCGGCCGTGAACTTGGTGTGAGGCGTGATGCTTCCCGGCTTGCAGAGGACCATCCCCCGCAGCAGCTCTTCCTTCTCGACGCCGCGCAACAGGATGCCCACGTTGTCGCCCGCCTCTCCCTCGTCGAGGAGCTTTCGGAACATCTCGACGCCCGTGCAGACGGTCTTGCGCGTGTCCCTGATGCCCACCACCTCGAGGTCCTCGCCGACCTTCACCTTGCCGCGCTCGATCCGGCCGGTGCCCACCGTGCCGCGGCCGGTGATGGAGAAGACGTCCTCCACGGGCATCAGGAAGGGCTGATCCACGGGGCGTTCGGGCAGGGGGATGTACTCGTCGACGGCGGCCATGAGCTCGTCGATCGCCCCCGTGCCGATCTCGCTGGAATCGCCCTCCACCGCCTTCAGGGCGGACCCCCGGACCACGGGGACATCGTCCCCCGGGAAGTCATACTCGGAGAGCAGTTCGCGGGTCTCGAGCTCGACGAGGTCGAGAAGCTCCGGATCGTCGACCATGTCCACCTTGTTCAGGTAGACGACGATGCGGGGCACGTTGACCTGGCGCGCAAGGAGGATGTGCTCCCGGGTCTGGATCATGGGGCCGTCGGCGGCACTGACCACGAGGATGGCGCCGTCCATCTGCGCGGCGCCGGTGATCATGTTCTTGATGTAGTCGGCGTGTCCGGGACAGTCGACATGAGCATAGTGGCGGGCGTCCGTCTCGTACTCCTCGTGGGAGACGTTGATCGTCACCCCGCGCTCCTTCTCCTCCTTGGCATTGTCGATGTCATCCACCGACCTCGCCTCGGCCAACCCCTTGGCCGCCAGGTGGAGAGTGATGGCGGCGGTGAGCGTCGTCTTGCCATGGTCGACGTGACCGATGGTGCCGATGTTCACGTGGGGCTTGTTGCGTTCGAATTTGTCTTTGGCCATCTCGGCTCTTTCCTCCCTCGGGTCTGCTTGCGCACTCGGGCGCTGGGTCTGGGGTCGCTCTTAGGCCTTGGCTTCCTCGGTGCCGCGAATCCTGGCGACGATCTCCTCCATCACCGACCGCGAAACCTCGCGGAAGCTGGCGAACTGGAGGGTGAAGACGCCGCGCCCCTGGGTGAGGGAACGCAGCCGCGTCGCATATCCGAAGGTCTCGGCCAGCGGCACCTTGGCGCTGATCACCTGGGCGTCGGAGCGGGGATTGATCCCCGCCACGTCGGCGCGGTGCGAATTCAAGTCGCCGATCACATCGCCGAGGTATTGCTCGGGCAGCACCACCTCCAAATCCATGATCGGCTCCATCAGGAAGGGACCGGCCTTTAGTGCGCCTTCCTTGAAGGCCATGGAGCCGGCCACCTTGAAGGCCATCTCCGAAGAGTCGACCTCGTGAAAGGAACCATCCAGGAGCTGCACCCTCACGTCGTCGATCGGGTAGCCGGCCACCGGGCCATTGAGCATGGCCTCCTGGATTCCCTCCTTGACGGCAGGGACGAACTCCCGCGGCACGGCACCCCCGACGATCTTGTTCTCGAAGACCAAGCCGGTTCCGGGTTCGCCCGGCTCCAGCAGGAGTTCCACGTGACCGTACTGGCCGCGCCCCCCCGACTGTCGGACGAAGCGGCCCGTGGCCTCCACCGAACTGCGCAGGCCTTCCTTGTAGGCCACCTGCGGCCGGCCGACATTGGCCTCGACCTTGAAGTCCCGGAACAGGCGGTCCACGAGGATCTCCAGGTGCAGCTCGCCCATCCCGGAAATCACCGTCTGGGCGGTGTCGGGATCGACGCGGACCTGGAAAGTGGGATCCTCTTCGGCCAGCTTGGCCAGGGCCCCCTGAAGGGACTCCTGATCGGCGCGGGTCTTCGGCTCGATGGCCACGTGAACGACGGGCTTGTCGAACTCGATCTTCTCGAGAACGACCGGATCCGACTCGTCGCACAGGGTGTCGCCGGTGGTAGTGTTCTTCAAACCGACCACGGCGATGATATCACCCGCGTGCACCTCCCTCTTCTCGGTGCGGTCGTTGGCGTGCATCTCGAGAAGGCGGGAGGCTCGCTCCCGGCGGCCGGTGCTGACATTGTACAAGTATGACCCGGCCTGGAGAGTGCCGGAATAGACCCGGACGAAGGAGAGACGCCCCACGAAGGGGTCGGTCATGATCTTGAAGGCCAGGGCCGAGAACGGCTTGTCATCGCGGGGGAGCCGCTCCACCTGCTCCTCCGAGTCGGGCACATGTCCGGTGACGGCGGGGACGTCGGCCGGCGAGGGCAGATAGCTCACGACGGCGTCGAGCAACTGCTGCACACCCTTGTACCGAAAGGCCGAGCCACAGGTGACGGGCACCGCCCTGAGAGCGATGGCGGCTCTTCGCAGAGCGGCCATGATCTCCGCCGGGGCGATCTCGCCGCCATCGAGGAACTTCTCCAGCAACCCGTCGTCGAAGTCGGCCACGGCCTCGAGGAGCCTCTCCCGGTACTGGAGGGCCACCTCCATCAGGTCATCGGGAATCTCGCCCTCGTAGAAGTTGGACCCCAGCGAGGTCTCCTCATATGTGATCGCACGCATCGAGACCAGATCGATCAGCCCGTTGAAGGTCTCCCCCGAACCGATGGGCAGCTGGATGGGGACGAAGTTGCTCCCCAGGCGGCCCTCGAGCATCTCCAGGACGCGGTAAAAGTCGGCCCCGTTGCGGTCCATCTTGTTGACGAAGGCGATACGCGGGACCTCGTACCGGTCGGCCTGCCGCCAGACCGTCTCCGACTGGGGCTCGACACCGCCCACGGCGCAGAACACGCCCACGGCGCCATCGAGGACGCGCAGAGAACGCTCGACCTCCGCCGTGAAATCGACGTGCCCCGGCGTGTCGATGATGTTGATGCGGTGATCCTTCCACTCGCAGGCCGTGGCCGCCGAGGTAATCGTTATCCCCCGCTCGCGCTCCTGCTCCATCCAGTCCATGGCGGTGTTGCCGTCGTGGACCTCTCCCATGCGGTGGAGCCGGCCCGTGTAGTACAGGATTCGCTCGGTCGTCGTCGTCTTGCCGGCGTCGATGTGGGCGGCTATACCGATGTTGCGGGTCTGTTCGATGCTGTGCTGGCGGGTCATGAGGTCAGCGGACGGGTTCAGACGTGGACGGAATTCGAATCGGGGACAGAACCAACTCGGTCAAGGAGGGACTAGAATCGATAGTGCGCGAAGGCCTTGTTGGCCTCCGCCATGCGGTGCACGTCGTCCCGGGCCCGGATGGCGCCGCCCTCGCCGTTGGCGGCGGCGATCAGCTCGTTGGCGAGACGCTCGGCCATGGTGCGCTCGGAGCGCTCGCGGGCGTAGCGGATCAGCCACTTGATCGAGCGGGTGGTACGCTCTTCGGGGCGCACCTCCAAGGGCACCTGGAGGGTTTGCGATCCGACGCGGCGGGACTTGGTGATGACCATGGGCTTACAGTTCTCCACCGCCTTGAGAAAGACATCGAGCCCCTGCTGGTCGGAACGGCCGGTGACCATGTCGATGGCGGAGTAGAAGATCTGCTCGGCCGTGCTCTTCTTGCCCTGCTTCATCAGGCAATTGATGAACCGCGTCGCCAAGGGATTGTGAAACTTCGGGTCGGCCAGGACCTGACGTTTGACGGCGCGGCGTCGGCGAGACATGGCGAACCCGCCTACCCCTGGACTCTGCGGGCGCCGTACTTGGACCGGCCCTGCTTGCGCTCGGCCACGCCGCTGGCATCGAGGACGCCCCTGATGATGTGGTAACGCACGCCCGGCACGTCCTTCACGCGCCCCCCCCGGACCAGGACGATGGAGTGCTCCTGAAGGTTGTTGCCCTCGCCGGGGATGTAGGCCGTGACCTCCTGTCCCGTAGTCAGCCGCACCCGGGCCATCTTCCGAAGAGCGGAATTGGGCTTCTTCGGGGTCGTCGTGTAGACGCGCGTGCACACACCGCGGCGCTGGGGACACCCCTTGAGGGCTGGAGAGTCCGTCCGCGACTTGGACTTTCGGCGCCCCTTGCGGACTAGTTGGCTGATGGTGGGCAAGAACGGATGCCTCGGGTTGGCCTTCGTTGACAATTCCTTCGGCGAGAAGCGCTTGCGACCGCCGGCAACAGCGGAACCCAAGGGACCTCATCGCCAAATACGACAGTCTTAAAGTATAGGTATTGGCCCCTAAGTCGTCAATACCACATGATGTGGTGCAGGACCATCACCGACTGACGACGGCCCCGGCGGCGGAGTACTCGGGCAACTCGTCGCCGTTTGACGGCTCCAGGGCCTCGTCGGCCTCGGGCCGCAGGTCGGTGTAGCTGACCTCGCGGTAGAGGCCCGATCCCGTGCCGGCCGGGATCAGACGGCCGATGATCACGTTCTCCTTCAGCCCCCGGAGGTGGTCGACCTTGCCCTGCACCGCCGCCTCCGTAAGCACCCGCGTCGTCTCCTGGAAGGAGGCGGCGGAGATGAAGCTGTCCGTGCGCAGCGAAGCCCGGGTTATGCCCAGCAGGATGGGCTGACAGGTAGCCGGATCGCCGCCCTCGACGATAACCTTGTCGTTCTCGCGGCTGAAGCGGATCTTGTCGACCTCCTCGCCCTCGAGGAAGTTGGTGTCTCCCGGGTCGAGGACGGAGACCTTCTGCAGCATCTGGCGGACGATCACTTCGATGTGCTTGTCGTTGATCTCCACCGCCTGAAGCCGGTACACGTCCTGGATCTCGTTGACCAGGTACTCCTGCACCTTGTGCACGCCCTGCACCTGCAGAATGTCATGGGGGTTGACGGCGCCTTCCGACAAACGCTCGCCGGCGACCACGTGGTCTCCCTCGTGGACCCGCAGGTGCTTGCCGTACGGGACCAGGTACTTGCGCTCCTCACCATCGGACGAGGTAACGAGGAGCTCGCGGTTCCCGCGCACCAGGCCGCCGAAGGTGACCTCGCCGTCGATCTCGGAAATCACTGCGGGCTCTTTCGGCCGCCGGGCCTCGAACAACTCGGCCACGCGGGGCAAACCTCCCGTGATGTCGCGTGTCTTGGTGCGTTCCCTCGGGATCTTGACCAAGGCCGTGCCCGGCGGCACCTCGGCGCCATCGGCCACCAGCAGCCTCGCCCCAACGGGAATGATGTAGGAGCGCGAGCCCTCCTCTCCCTCGATCTCGATCATCGGACTCAGGGAGCGGTCACGCTGCTCCACCACGACACGGGCGCTCATGCCCGTGGTCTCGTCGAACTCCTCGCGCAGGGTCACGTCTTCGATGACGTCGGTGAACTTCACTCTCCCGGAACGATCGTTGATGATGCTGTTGTTGTACGGGTCCCACTCGTACATCACCTGGGAGGCATCGACCTCGTCCCCCTCCTCCACCTTGATGACCGAGCCATAGGGTACGTTCATCCGATGGCGCACCCGGTTCTGCTCGTCCTTCAGGACGATCTCCCCATTGCGGCCGGTTACCACCTGACCGAGGTCCGGATGGGCGACGGTGGTGACGTTGATGAGCTGCACGGTCCCGTTTCGGCGCGCGGTGATCTGCGATTGCTCGGCGATGCGGCTGGCCGTGCCGCCGATATGAAAGGTCCGCAGGGTGAGCTGGGTGCCGGGCTCGCCGATGCTCTGCGCCGCGATGACACCCACCGCCTCTCCCACATTGACGATTCGGCCAGTGGCCAGGTTGCGGCCATAGCAGGCGGCGCAGACGCCGCGCTCGGACTCGCAGCTGAGGACGGAGCGGATCCGCACCTGCTCGAAGCCCGCATGGGCGATCCGGTTGGCATCGTCTTCCTCGAGAAGCGTACCCGCCTTGACGACGACATGGTCGTCGGGATCGATTGCGTCCTCCAGAAGGACGCGGCCCACGATACGGTCCGCCAGGGGCTCGACGATCTCCTCGCCATCCTTCAGGGCGCCGATCCAGATCCCCTGCCGGGTGCCGCAGTCGGGCTCGCTGATGACCACGTCCTGGGCCACGTCGACCATGCGCCGAGTGAGGTACCCGGCCTCGGCCGTCTTCAGCGCCGTGTCGGCCAGGCCTTTCCGCGCCCCGTGAGTGGAGATGAAGTACTCAAGGACGGAGAGTCCCTCCTTGAAGGAAGCGATGATGGGCGTCTCGATGATTTCGCCCACCGCGCCAGTGAGCTTCTTCTGCGGCTTGTTCATCAGGCCCCGCATGCCGCCGAGCTGCTTTACCTGGTCCTCGGAGCCGCGGGCCCCCGAATCCTTCATCACGAAGACGGAGTTGAAGCCTTCCTCCGCCTCCTCGAGGGCGCGCTGCACGGCCCGCGACACGGAGGACGTGGCATGGGTCCAGATGTCGATGATCTTGTTGTAGCGCTCGCCGTCGGTGATGATGCCATTGGCGTACTGCTCACGCACCTTCCCGACCTCCGACTCCGCCTCGTCGATGATCTCCTCCTTCTGCCGCGGCACGACGACATCATCGATAGCGACGGTGACGCCCGACAGCGTTGCCCAGTTGTAGCCGATGCGCTTGAGCCGGTCCACGACCTCGGCCGTCTGCCGGTTGCCGTGGCCCCGGTGCACCTCGCCCGAGATTCGCTTGATGTCCCCCTTGTCGATGTTCTGGTTGATGAAGGGGAGATCGTCGGGCAAAGCGTCGTTGAAGAGGATGCGCCCCACCGTTGTGTCCACGATCTCGCCATCGATGCGGACCTTGATCGGCTGGTGCAAGGTGACCTGACGGGCCTCGTACGCGGCGCTCGCTTCGAGCACGTTGGCGAAGCGCCGCTCGGTCTTGTCGGCGTCGGAGAACCTCACCTTGGTGAGGAAGTAGGCCCCAAGGACGATATCCCGGGGATCCATCATGCTCACTGGCTCGCCGTCGGCCGGCTTGAGCAGGTTTTGAGAGGAGAGCATCAGGAGCCGGGCCTCGATCTGGGCCTCGAAGGAGAGGGGCACGTGCACGGCCATCTGGTCGCCGTCGAAGTCGGCGTTGAAGGCGGCGCACACCAGCGGATGCAGCTGCACCGCCTTGCCCTCCACGAGGATCGGCTGGAAGGCCTGGATCCCCAACCGGTGCAGGGTGGGCGCCCGGTTGAGGAGCACACAGTGGTCCTGGATGATCTCCTCCAGGATGTCCCAGACCTCGGGGCGCTCGCGCTCGACCAGCTTCTTGGCGCTCTTTACGGTCTGTACCAGCCCCTTCTCCTCCAGCTTGCGGATGACGAAGGGTTTGAACAACTCGAGGGCCATGCTCTTGGGCAGGCCGCACTGGTGGAGCCGCAGGTCGGGCCCGACGACGATCACCGAGCGGCCCGAATAGTCCACTCGCTTGCCGAGGAGGTTCTGGCGGAAGCGTCCCTGCTTTCCCTTGAGCAGGTCGGAGAGGGACTTCAACGACCGGTTGCCGTCGCCCCGCACCGCCCGTGACCGGCGACCGTTGTCGAAGAGAGCGTCCACCGCCTCCTGGAGCATGCGCTTCTCGTTGCGCAGGATCACCTCGGGGGCCTTGATGCCGATAAGCTTCTTCAGGCGGTTGTTGCGGTTGATCACGCGCCGGTAGAGATCGTTCAGGTCGGAGGTGGCGAAACGCCCGCCCTCGAGGGGGACGAGGGGTCGCAAGTCGGGGGGAATGACGGGGATCACCTCCAGGACCATCCAGTTCGGACGGTTCTCCGACTGGCGGAAGGCCTCTACCACCTTCAGTCGCTTCAAGGCCTCCTGCTTGCGCTGAATGGAGGTCTCCATGCGCACTCGGGCCCGCAACTCGGCAGAGAGCTCCTCTACGTCGATCTCCACGAGGAGGTCGCGCACCGCCGAAGCACCCATGCCGACGACCGGAGCGTGCCCCTCCTCGCGCAACTCCATCAACTCCTCCTCGGTAAGGAGAGCCATCTTCTCCACCGGCGAGTCCTTCGGGTCCATGACCACGTAGGACTCGTAGTAGAGGACGCGCTCGAGGTTGCGCATCGAGATGTCAAGGAGGGCGCCGATCCGCGATGGCAGGGACTTGAAGTACCAGATATGGGAGACGGGCACGGCCAGCTCGATGTGGCCGAGTCGCTCGCGCCTGACCTTGGCCTGGGTCACCTCGACACCGCAACGGTCGCAGACGACGCCTCGGTAGCGTATGCCCTTGTACTTGCCGCAGTGGCAGTTCCAGTCCTTCACCGGCCCGAAGATGCGCTCGCAGAACAGGCCGTCCCGCTCGGGCTTGAAGGAGCGGTAGTTGATCGTTTCCGGCTTGGTGACCTCCCCGTGGGACCAGGAACGGATGGTGTCGGGTGAAGCCAGCTGGATCCGGATCGAATCGAAGTCTGTGGGCTTCCGGTTGTTCTGGGTCTTCAGCACGTCCTTTTCCCTCCCATGCTCGAGTCCGCGGTTTCCGGGCGTCTCAGTAGGTCTCGACAGCCAGGCTGTCTTCGAGGATCACGTCCAGACAAAGGCTCTGAAGCTCCTTGACGAGGACGTTGAAGGATTCGGGGATGCCGGGCTCGGGGGGGTTCTCTCCCTTGACGATGGCCTCGTAGATCTTCGAGCGCCCCGCCACGTCGTCGGACTTGACCGTCAGCATCTCCTGCAGGGTATAGGCCGAACCGTAGGCCTCCAGGGCCCACACCTCCATCTCGCCGAACCGCTGGCCGCCGAACTGGGCCTTGCCGCCCAGGGGCTGCTGGGTGACCAGCGAATAGGGGCCGATGGAGCGGGCGTGGATCTTGTCGGATACGAGGTGGGTGAGCTTCAGCATGTAGATGAATCCCACCGTGACCCGCTTCTCCAGCTTGTGGCCGGTGCGGCCGTCGTGGAGCACGGCCTTGCCGTCCTCCGGAAGACCCGCCTGTCGCAGCATCCCTCTCACCTCGTCGTGGGTGGCGCCGTCGAAGACCGGGGTCGCCAGGTGCAGGCCGAGCTCCCTGGCTGCCCACCCGAGGTGGGTCTCGAAAATCTGGCCGAGGTTCATGCGCGAAGGGACGCCGAGGGGATTGAGGACGATATCCACGGGCGTGCCATCCTCGAGATAGGGCATGTCCTCCTCGGGAACGATCGCGGCTACGACACCCTTGTTCCCGTGCCGCCCCGCCATCTTGTCGCCCACCGAGAGCTTGCGCTTCTTTGCGATGTAGACCTTGACGAGCTGGATGATCCCGGGGGGCAGCTCGTCTCCCCGGGAGAGGCGCTCCACTTTGCGCTCGGTCTGCTCCTGTACGAGTTGGACTTGCTCCTCGGCGTAGCGCAAGAGTTCGTCCACCTTGGCGTCGACGGCCGGCCGATCACACCAGCTCTCCACCGGCTCGAGGGTGTGGAAGTCGATTCGCTTCAGCAGACGCTCGCTGATCTGGGTTCCCTGTCTCACGGCTACGCTGCCGTCCTCCTTGTTGCGCAGGGCTCCGAGCTTGCTGTCGCCGAGCAGCTCAAGGAGTTGACGACTGCACTCGTTTCCGAGCTCTTCGATCCGGGCCTCGGCCTCGGCTCGCAGTTCCAGGATCGAGTCCTTCTCCTCCTTCTTCGAGCCCTCGCCCCGGTTCTTGCGGGAGAACACCTTGCGGCCGATGACGACCCCCTCCATACCTGGAGGGGCTTTCAGGGAGGCGTCGCGAACGTCCCCCGCCTTCTCGCCGAAAATGGCGCGAAGCAGCCGCTCTTCGGGGGAGAGCTCGGTCTCCCCCTTCGGCGTGACCTTGCCTACGAGAATGTCTCCGGGACCCACCTCGGCGCCGATTCGGACGATACCCTCTTCGTCGAGGTTGCGTACCGCCAACTCGCTCACGTTGGGAATCTCGTGGGTGATCTCCTCCTGCCCTCGCTTGGTGTCACGCACCTGCAGTTCGAACTCCTCGATGTGGACCGAGGTGAACACATCCTTCCGCAGGAGGCGCTCGGAGATGACGATGGCGTCTTCGAAGTTGTATCCGTTCCAGGGCATGAATGCGCACAAGACGTTCATGCCCAGGGCCAGGTCGCCGGACTCGGTGGCCGGGCCGTCGGCCACGACCTGGCCCCTTTGCACCTTGTCGCCCACGCGCACCGCCGGCCGCTGGTTCATGCAGCAATCCTGGTTGGACCTGGCGAATTTGGTCAGGCGGTACTCGTCGCTGTCGGCGGTGTCGAGGGGAGACAGGGGTGTGGAGCGGCGCCGGTCGCGCCGCACGAGGACCTGGTCGGAGCTGACCGAGACGACCTCTCCCGGATTGCGCGCCAGGACCACGGCGCCGGAATCAACGGCGACCTTGCTCTCCATGCCGGTGCCCACGTACGGCGCCTCGGTGAACAGCAGGGGCACAGCCTGCCTCTGCATGTTGGAGCCCATGAGGGCGCGGTTGGCGTCGTCGTGCTCGAGAAAGGGGATCAGGGCCGCCGCCGCGCTCACGAGCTGCTTGGGGGATACGTCCATGTACTGGCATTCCTCGGGCGGCACCATGGGGTAGTCATCGCGCCGGCGGGCCTTGACCAGGGAGTTGACGAAGGATCCATCCTCATTCAGCAACTCGTTGGCCTGGGCGATTGTGAACCGGTCCTCCTGGTCCGCCGAGAGGAACTCGATCCTGTCCGTCGCCCTGCCGTCCACGACTTCGCGGTAAGGGGTCTCGAGGAAACCGAACTCGTTCACGCGGGCGAAGGTGCTCAAGGACGAGATCAAGCCGATATTCGGGCCCTCCGGCGTCTCGATGGGACAGATCCGGCCGTAGTGCGTGTAGTGAACGTCCCGGACCTCGAAGCCGGCGCGCTCACGACTCAACCCTCCGGGACCCAGGGCAGAAAGGCGGCGCTTGTGCGTGAGTTCGTCGAGGGGGTTGTTCTGCTGCATGAACTGCGACAACTGGGAGGACCCGAAGAAAGCCTGCACCACCGTCGATACGGTACGGGCGTTGACCAGGTCGTGAGGCGTGGGCTGCTCGTCGGTGCGGAGGCTCATGCGCTCCCGAATCGTACGGGCCATCCGTGTCAGACCGCTGCTGAACTGGTTGGCCAGCAACTCGCCCACCAAACGCACTCGCCGGTTGCCGAGGTGGTCGATGTCGTCGGTGAAGCCCTGCCCAATGCGCAACTCTACCAGGTAGCGCAGGATGGCCATGAAATCCTCCAGGTGGAGGATCGTGCTCTGCGCGGGAACGTCGAGATCGAGGCGGCGGTTGATGCGGTGGCGCCCGACGTCGCCGAGGTTGTAGCGCTTGGGGTTGAAGAACAGCCGGTCGAGGAGACCGCGGGCCGTCTCGATGTTGGGGGGATCGCCAGGACGCAAGAGGTTGTAGATGCGCGTCAGGGCATCCTCCTCGTTCTCGCTCGGATCCTTCTTGAGGGTGTTCTCCAGGATCCCCGGATCGTTGGTGGCCGGCCCCGCCATGAGGCGCACCTTCTTGAAGGGCGAGCCCTTCAGCGCCTCGAGGATCTCTTCGTCGATCTCCGCGTATCCCTCGGCGAGAATCTCTCCCGAACGCTTGTTCACCACGTCCTCGGACCCGAGGGTTCGTCCGAGAATCTCGTCGGAGATCTCCGCCTCCTCCTCCTCCCGGAAGAGGGCCATCACCTCGCCGTTGCGGGAGAACCCCATGGCCCGCAGCAGCAGCGACACCGGCATCTTCCGGCGGCGGTCGATGTGCACGTACATGATGTCGTTGATGTCCAGGCTGAACTCGAGCCAAGGGCCCTTGGATGGCAGGATGCGGGCCGAGAACAGGCGCTTGCCGTTGGGGTGCAGGGTCTCGTCGAAGAAGACGCCCGGAGACCGGTGCAGCTGACTGACGACGACGCGCTCGGCGCCGTTGATGACGAAGGTCCCCTCCTCGGTCATGATCGGCAGCTCGCCGAGGAAAACGGACTGCTCCACCACGTCCTTCACGGGCTTTTCGGGACTCTCCTTGTCCCGTGTCACCAGTCGAAGGGTGGCTCGCAGAGGGGCGGCGAAGGTCATCCCGCGCTCGCGGCACTCCTCGACGCTGTACCTTGGATTGCCGCAGGAATAGTCGACATACTCCAGGGAGTAGATGCCGTGGACGTCCGAGATGGGAAAGATGCTCTCGAAGACCAGATGAAGGCCGCGCCGCTGACGGCGTTGAGGGGGCGTGTCGAGCTGCAGAAAGGAGTTGTAGGACTCGATCTGCACCTCCAGAAGGTTGGGCATGGGCACCACTTCGGCGATCTTGCCGAAGGACCTCCGGTCGATGCTGCCGTCGTGGTTCCCCGACACCCCGTCTCCGTTCGTGCTGGGCATTCTTGCGCTCAAGGCCTGCACTCCTTCTTGGGCCGATGCGGCAGGGCGGTCAGCCCCTGCCGCGATCCATGGGCAAGCTGACGAACCCCCGCCTATGACAGGCGGCGGACCTCAACTGACGCTTCAGGCGGTGAGAATCGAATGGGAATCGAGCATGGACCTGCCGGACAGGCACCCGTGGGCCCTGAAGGCCGACAGGCCCGCCGGAAGGAAGCCGTGGAGAATCCGCCGTCACTTGATCTCGACAGTGGCTCCCACCTCGGTCAGTTTGGCCTGGACTTCCTCCGCCTCCTGCCTGGGCACCGCTTCCTTTACCGGCTTGGGCGCCTCGTCGACCAGGGCCTTGGCCTCTTTCAGGCCGAGACTCGTGATCTCGCGAACCACCTTGATCACCTGAATCTTCTTGTCGCCGGCACTCGTGAGGACGACATCGAACTCGTCCTTCTCCTCCACCGCCTCGCCACCCTCCGCGCCTGCGGGCATCGCCCCGGCCATCATGACCGGAGCCGCGGCGGAGACACCGAACTTGTCCTCCAGCGCCTTGACCAACTCAGCCAACTCAAGCACGGTCAGGCCTCCGATGGTCTCGATGATCTCCCCAACCTTGGGGCTCACGCTGACTTCCTGTCCTTCCTCGCTCATCGCTTTCCTGTCCTCCGCTTTGTGTGTGCTCGTCCTTCTGGAATCGATCGGGTACTCACGCTTCGGAATCACCCTCGCCGGCGTCGACCTCCCCCTGCTGATCAGCGATGGCCGACAGGGTTCCCACCAGACCTCGGAGCAACCCGTTGAGCACAGCCGACAGGCCGTACAGGGGGGCCTGGACAGAGCCGACCACCTGGCCGATCAACTCCTCCCGCGAGGGCAGCTTGGCCAGTTGGGCCACGGCCTCGGCCGTCAGGATCTGACCGTCCACCAAGCCCGTCTTTATCGCCAGCTTGCCGCCGCTGTCGATGAACTCCTGCAGGATCTTGGCCGGAGCCACGGGATCGTCCTGAACGAAGGCCATGGCCGTGGGGCCTTCGAGGTACTGCTCCAACCCCTGCAGGCCGGCATCGCTGGCAGCCCGCTTGGCGAGGCGGTTCTTCACCACCTGGTACTCCACCCCCGCCCCGCGCAGGGACCGGCGCAGACGGGTCACGGAGTCCACGTCGAGGCCATGGAAGTCGGCGAGGAAGATGGCATCGGCCTCGGCCATCTTCCTTGCCAGGAGGCTGACCGCTTCGGTCTTTTCCACAGTCGGCATGTCAGGCCGCCAGAGCCGCAGGGTCGATGCGGATGCCGGGCCCCATCGTCGAAGACAACACGGCCTTCCGGATGAACTGGCCCTTGGCCGACGATGGCCGGGCCCGCAGGATGGCATCGGAGAAGGCGCGGGCGTTCTCCAGGAGAGCGGTATCCTCGAAGGAAACCTTGCCAATGGGGGCTTGGGCGTTGTTTCCGGACTTGCTGTCGGCACGGAACTCGACTCGCCCCGCCTTGGCCTCGGCGACGGCCTGGGAGATCTCGCGCGTCACTGTCCCGGTCTTCGGATTGGGCATCATCCCCCGGGGGCCCAGAATCCTGCCGAGCCGGCCCACCTGGCCCATCATGTCGGGAGAAGCGATGACGAGATCGAAGTCGAGCCATCCCTTCTGGATCTGCTCGATGAGGTCGGCACCCCCCACGTGATCGGCCCCGGCCTCCTCTGCCTGCGCGGCCAGCTCTCCTTGGGTGATGACCACCACCCGGATCTCCTTCCCCGTGCCATGAGGCAGCATGACTGTCCCGCGAAGGGCCTGCTCCGCCTGGCGTCCGTCGATGCCCAGATGGAAACCGAGTTCCACGGTTTCGTCGTACTTCCGTTGCGGGAAGGACTTCAACAGGCTCACGGCCTGTTCGAGAGAGAGAGGCTCGGCCCTGTCGTACTTCTCGAGCGATTCCCGGAACTTGCGGCTTTTCCTGCCCATGTGACCTCCTTGCAGTCGCTCAGGCTTCGACGATGAGCCCCATGCTGCGCGCGGTTCCGGCGATCATGAGGGCCGCAGCCTCCACGTCGTTGGCGTTGAGGTCCTCCATCTTGACCTCGGCGATCTCGCGCAACTGGGCCTGCGTCACTGTACCCACCTTGTCGCGGTTCGGCACTCCCGAGCCCTTGTCGATCCCCGCCGCCCGCTTCAGCAGCGTCGAGGCAGGCGGGGTCTTGGTGATGAAGCTGAAGCTGCGGTCGGCGAAGACGGTGATGACCACCGGAATGAGCAACCCCTGCTTGTCCTGGGTCTGGGCATTGAAGGCCTTGCAGAACTCCATGATATTGACGCCGTGCTGCCCCAGGGCCGGGCCGACAGGGGGCGTGGGGTTCGCGGAACCCGCGGGAATCTGCAGCTTGATCTGGGCCAGTTCTTTCTTCGCCATCGATTCGTTCCGTCTTCCGTCAGGTGGCCACGCTCTCGTCGACCGCCTCCACCTGGAGCACGTCGAGCTCGACCGGGGTCCCACGGCCGAAGATGCTGACCACGATCTTCAGCCTTCTCTTTTCGGGGATCACCTCCTGCACCGTGCCGATGAAGTCCTTGAAGGCGCCATCGACGACTTTCACCTGGTCACCGGCCACGTAGGGGATCTCCTCGACTTCCTGAGCTTTCCGCCGGTCGGCGTGACCCAGAATGTGGTCGACCTCCTCCTGGGTCAGGGGCTGCGGCTTGCGGGCCGGGCCGACGAAGTTGGTGACTCCGGGGACGTTGGTCACCAGGTGCCAGGCGTCCTTGCTCATCTCCATCTCCACCAGGACGTAACTGGGGAGAAAACGCCTCTTGGAGATCGTCTTCTTGCCGCCCCGCATCTCCACCACCTCCTCCGTCGGCACGACGACCTTGGCGATGGCGCCTTCGGCGGCGCCCTGCTGGATCAGGGTCTCGAGGTAGGTCTTGACCTTGTTCTCGTGTCCAGAATAGGTATGAAGCGCGTACCACTGTTCGGCCATGCTGCGACCTTCCGCTTTTCTCTATCCCTACAGGACTATGAGGATGGACCGGATGTAGGAAAGAACGAGGTCGAAGAGGCCGACGAAGATCGCGAAGACGATGGAGAATACAATGACTACCGTCGTGGAATTCACCAATTCCTCTCGGGTAGGCCAGATGACCCTGGCGAACTCGCCACGCACCTCGCTCAGAAAGCCTGTCAGCTTGTCGAACATCCAGAGTCGGGACTCCTGTGTGGTCCCCGCATTCCCCCCCGCTGATGATCTTGGCAGGCCCGGCAGGACTTGAACCTGCAACCGCCGGTTTTGGAGACCGGTGCTCTACCAAATTGAGCTACAGGCCTACCGCGTCTCCCGGTGCAAGGTCTGCCGTCCGCAGTGGGCACAGTACTTCCGGTACTCGACCCGATCCGGATGGGCCCGGCGGTTCTTCGTAGCCGAGTAGTTGCGACGGCTACACACCTCGCACTCGAGTGTGATGCGATGCCTTGGCATCTCGTGGCCGCGCCACCGGCCGGGCGCCGGCACGCCCCCCGGCCCCAAGCCTACCCCTGTTGCTGGAGCCGATGACCAGGATTGAACTGGTGACCTCGTCCTTACCAAGGACGCGCTCTACCGACTGAGCTACATCGGCTCGCATGGCTGACGTGGTGGCGGGAAATGGAGCGGGAAACGGGACTCGAACCCGCGACATCGAGCTTGGAAGGCTCGCGCTCTAGCCAACTGAGCTACTCCCGCCCTCCATCTGCCCGCCGCCGAGCACCAAGACTCCGGCTGCCGGCAGGATGCCCGCCGGATACAGACCTTAGAAAATACAGCTGGTTTGGATAGGTGTCAACCCTTACCGGAGATCGATTTCAGGCTCCCCGGGGGCCTTGGAGGGCGCCCAAGTCCCGGGTGATCCTGACGATCCTGTAGCGGAGGACCCCAGCCGGCACCTTGATTTCCACCTCCTCGCCCTCTTCCCTGCCCAGCAGGCCCCTGCCGATGGGAGATACGGTCGAGATCTTGCCCTGCTCGAAATCCGCCTCCTCCGGGGATACGAGCGTATAGGTGAGCTCCCCACCCTTCCCCAGATCCGCCAACTGCACGGTAGCGCCGATGTAGACCTTGTCATCGGGGATGTCCTCGGCCTCGATCAGCCGCGCCCTGCTGAGGGTTTCCTCGAGCCGGCCGATCCGCTGCTCAAGGAACATCAGTCTCTCCTTGGCGGCCGAGTACTCCGCATTCTCGGAAAGATCCCCGAACTCACGGGCCCGCTGAAGAGCCTGACGTACCTTGGGACGCTCGTCCGTTCGGAGCTGCATCAACTCGTCCTTGAGCTTCTGCAGGCCCTCTCGCGACAGATATACCTCGGTCATGGCAATAGCTGGCTCCTGATGCCCCCTGAAACGCCCGTCACTGCAGGGAGAAACAAAAAGCGGAAGCTTGGCTCCCATTCCTGAGGGGGCCGCTTCCGCATTCGGGCAACCTTCGATGTTGACTCAACTAATATAGATGACGGAAACCCCGGTGGCAAGGTGAGGGCGCCCCATGGGACCCGCTTGACCGGCCTCTGACAGCGCGTGTGGGATCCGGCCGCCACTTGCCGGCCCCGGCCTCTCGCCCCCCTCGGAGGCACTGAGCAATCTCCTTGCCCTCATCCTGAAAGGGCGCTTAGGTTCGGATTCGTGGCAGCGAACTCAAGCCTCGCAGATCCGTACGCCGCCGTTGCGCGCAGCTCGGCTCTCCTCGACGCCTCCGGCCGGGGGCGCATCCTGTTCACGGGCCCCGACCACCTCGACTTCCTACACCGGATGTCGACCAACGGAATCGCCGGGAGCGCCGTCGGCCGAGGACTGGAGACGGTATTCTGCGACTCCCGTGGGCGGATCTTTCAGGTCGCCGACCTGAGCCGCACCGCCGAGGAAGAGACCACCGCATTCGTCGAGGATGCCCCGGCGCTCCTCGCCTGGCTCGAGCGCTACCGGTTCTCCGAGCGCATGGAGTGGGCGGACATCACCGGGGCTACCGGGCAGATCGAGCTGCTCGGACCCGCCGCGGCCGAGGCTTCTCGATCGGCGCTCGGTGCGGTCCCCGGGGAGTCCGCTGCCACCCTTCCCCCCGGCGGCCTGTGGGGGATACGGCGCCGCATGGGCGGTCGGTCCACCCTCCGCCTGTGGGGGCCGCGCTCCGAGATCGAGGAATGCCGCCGCCTGCTGGCCACGGAGGCGGCCGAACTGGACGCCGGTACCTGGGAGATTCTGCGAGTCGAGTGGGGTCTTCCCGCGGCCGGTCGCGAACTCACCCTGGACCACAATCCCTGGGAGGCGGGTCTGGGAGACGCCGTGCACCTGGACAAGGGGTGCTACATCGGACAGGAGGTCGTCGCCCGCCTGGATACCTATCGGAAGGTGAAGCAGCAGCTGGTGGGTCTGCGCCCCGACCGGGAGATCCGGTCCGGCGCCCAGCTGGAGGCCGGGGGCAGGCCCGCGGGCCTGGTGACCAGCAGCGTCTCCTCACCCAGGCTCGGGCCACTCGCCCTGGCCTACGTGCGTACCCCACACTGCCGGCCCGGAACGATCCTGTCCGTCGATGGCACCGAGGCCGCAGTCAGTGCCCTCCCTTTCGACCCGGACCGGCGGGACGGGACGGGACGGTGAGCGGCGGCCGCAAGATCATCCACATCGACATGGACGCGTTCTACGCCTCCGTGGAGCAACGGGACGATCCGAGCCTCCGGGGACGGCCCGTCGTAGTCGGCGGCAATCCGGAGGGGCGAGGCGTGGTCGCCGCAGCCTCGTACGAGGCCCGTGCCTTCGGGGTACGCTCGGCCATGCCGATGCGAAGGGCACTGCGGCTGTGCCCCGAGGCGGTCCGGACCGCCCCTGACTTCGGCCGCTACCGGGAGGTCTCCCGGCAGATCCGGGAGATCTTCCACCATCACACTGACCTGGTCGAGCCGCTCGCCCTCGACGAGGCCTATCTGGACGTCACCCGCAACAAACTCGGAATCCCTTTCGGCCACCGCGTGGCTCGCACGATCAAGGCCGAGATCCGCGACCGGCTCCGACTTACTGCCTCGGCGGGTGTCGCACCCTGCAAGTTCGTCGCCAAGATCGCCTCTGACCTCGAAAAACCCGATGGACTGGTCACCGTCATGCCCCATCAGGTACGGGAGTTTCTCCATCCCCTGACTGTTGCCCGGATCCCGGGTGTCGGAGATGTGACTCGACAGCAGCTGAAATCCCTGGGCTACGAGACCATCGGACAACTGGCACGGGCGGACCCTCTCCGGCTGGAAGCGCGCTTCGGCAAGCGCGGCCGATACCTGCACCAGCGGGCCCTGGGTATCGACGATGATCCTGTGACGACCGAGAGAGAGCCGAAGCAGCTGAGCTCCGAGTCGACCTTCCCCGCCGATCTCTCCGATCCGGAGGAGATGCGCGGCGCCCTGCGGACCCTCGCGAAAGAGGTGGCCAGCCGGCTGCGGCGACGGGGGCTTGCGGGCCGGACGGTGATGCTCAAGGTTCGCTACCCCGACTTCGAGACCGTGACCCGGGCACAGACGGGAAGCCTGCCTCTGGACCGCGCCGAGACGATGCTGAGGATCGCCGTCGACCTGCTGAGCCGCACCGATGCGGAGCGAAAGGGGGTCCGGCTTCTGGGGATCGGCCTCTCTCACTTCGGCGACAGCGAGACTCCGGGGACGGCGGGGCAGTTGGACCTGTTCGTCGCGGACGAGTCTTCCGATGCTTGAGTCGAAGCCCCTACTCGTGGAGGCCAGGCTGGTAAAGGCCAACGCTGTAGAACTCGTACGACGCCGCCTTGTCGGGGAAGTCGACGACGTGGACGGTGAATCTGGAGGGGACCCCGGTGTGGGCCATGTGATCGCGGAAGAAGCCGCTGTAGGCCTCGGCATACGCCTTGTAGAGGCGCTGCTGCTCGGCCAGGTACCCCTCCGGATCGAGGCGGGGATCGGGGGCCTTCGGCTGTGAGGCGAAGGCGTGAACCTCCACGAAGTCGATGCGCGCTATGGAGTCGCAGATCCCGGCCTGCTGCAGCCACTTCTCCCAGCAACGGAAGACCAGCTCCACCTCGATCGAAGGCTCCATGGTGACCAGCTCGTCCCGCTCGAGGATCCCGCGGGCGGAGTGCCCCCCGGTCAGACCGGCGAAGTAGATCCTCAGGTCCCCTCCGTCGAGCTTCTCGGTGACGAGTGCCGAGAGGGTGGGATGATCCCCACCATAATAGTAGGTGAGGCGACCTCGCTCCTTGACGTTGAAAGCCATCTCCTTCCTCCTTTCTCAGGCCAGGGCCTCGGCCAGAACCTCGGCCCAGTGTCGGGCCTCACGGCCCGTGGCGTCGGCGATCTGATGGCGGCATGAGGTGCCGGCCGTAGCGACCTCGGCTCCTGGATCCGCGGCCACCACCTCCAGCAGACGCTCCCGGCCGACCTCCAGGGAGACATCGTAGTGCTCCCGCTCGTACCCGAAGCTCCCGGCCATCCCGCAACAGCCGGAGGGGATCTCCTCCACCTGGTACCCGGGGGGAGCAGCCAGCAGCTCCAGCGTGTCCTTGGTGTCCCCCAGCGCCTTCTGATGGCAATGGCCGTGGAGCAGTACGCGTCTCTTCAGGTCCGTGAAGTCGAGTGTGGATCCGCCCTCGGTGCGTTCGGCGAGGAACTCGTCGAGGAGGAAGAGATTGCTGGCCACGGTGCGGGCGGCGTCGGCGTCCTCGGCGAGATCGAGGTAGTCGTCGCGGTAAGTGGAGGCGCAGCTGGGCTCCACGGCGACGACGGGCCAGCCTCGATCGGTATACCCCGCAAGAGCCTGGAGGTTAGCCACGGCACGGCCCTTCGCCTCCCGGAGGAATCCCTTGGAGATCAGCGGCCGCCCGCAGCAGAGCCGACGCCGGGGGATCACGACCTCGAAGCCCGCTGACTCGAGGAGGGTCACCGCCGCGCGGCCGACTTCGGGATCGTTGTACTCGGTGAAAGTGTCGTTGTAGAAGACGACGGTGCCCCGGCTTCGGCCACTGGTGGGGGCACGCCCGCGGAACCAGCGGGAGAAAGTGGGGCTCGCCAGGGCAGGCATGCGGCGCCGGCGGTCGATGCCGAGGAGGCGCTCCATCAGCCATCGGCTCGGCCGGGCGTGCATGAGGGGATTTGCGAGCCGGGAGATGGGGGCCATCCAGCGATTCAGCCGGTCGATCCGGGCGAAGAGGTGAGAGCGGAGGGGATAGCCGTGCCGCTCGTGGTAGCGGGCGAGGAATTCGTACTTGAGCTTGGCCATGTCGACGCTCGATGGGCATTCGGACTTGCAGGCCTTGCACTCGAGACAGAGGTCCATCGCCTCGTACAGCTCGTCGCTCTCGAGGCCCCCGGGCAGACGGCCGCTCAGGGCGGCGCGCAAGGCGTTGGCGCGCCCGCGGGTACTGTGCTGTTCCTCGAGAGTGGCCATGTAAGAGGGACACATGGTGCCCACGAGCTTCTTGCGGCACTGCCCGACTCCGGAGCACATCTCCACCGCCTGCTGGAATCCACCGGCTTCGTCGTAGCGGAACCAGGTCTCCTCCTGCACCTCCGGGTAGCCGTCGCCGTAGCGAAGGTTGGCATCCATCGGGGGGGGGTCCACGATCTTGCCGGGGTTCAGAATCCCGGTCGGGTCAAAGGCCGCCTTGACCCTGGCGAAGGCTCGGGGCAGACGGGGGCCGAACATCTTCTCGATCCACTCGCTGCGGGCCAGGCCATCACCGTGCTCGGCCGACATGGCACCGCCGTATTCCAGAACCCAGTCGCTCATCCGCTCCTCGAGGGCCCGAAGGGTGGCGATGCCGTCCCTCGCCTTCAGGTCGAGAACCGGGCGGATGTGGATGACGCCGACACTGGCGTGGCCGTAATAGGTGGCCTGTGCCACTCCCTGCTCGGACATGAGCGATCGCACGCGGGCGATGTACTCCGGCAGATGTTCCACGGGCACACTCGTGTCCTCGACGCCCGCTGTCGGCTTGGCGTCCCCCTTCAGACCCATGAGCAGACCGAGTCCCGCCTTGCGCAGGTCCCAGATGTCCTTCTGCTCTTCCGGCGTGAAGGCGCGTACGTAGGCATACCCGAGCCCGGCACCTCTCAGCCTCGTCTCCAGGTCCTCGCACCGGTCCCGGAGCTCAGCTTCGCTCTCCCCGTGGTACTCGACGCAGAGCAGGGCTTCCGGATCCCCCTGGAGGAAGCCGCGCCGGGACTGATAGGACAGCTGGCCCCGGGTCTGGTCCATCAGCACGCGATCCATCAGTTCCGAAGCCGCCGGAGCGGTGCTCACCGCGTGCAGATTGGCTTCCATCGCCTCCACGAGATCCTCGAAGTGGCAGGCAACCACGACGGTGCGGCGTGGCCGCTCCACCAGGCGCACCTTGGCTTCGACGACGGCGCACAGGGTCCCCTCGGAGCCGACCACGATCTTGCTCAGGTCGAAAGGGGCCTCGGGGGCGGTGAGGGCGTCGAGGTTGTACCCGGACACCCTCCGCATCACTTTGGGGAAGCGCTCCTCGATCTCTGCGGCGTAGGCGTCCACGACCCGCCGCACCTCCCGATAGGCGCCCCCCTCGATTCCGGGGCGCCGGGAACGCTCCTCGAACTCGGATTGGGTCAGGGGACCGAGGGCGGCTGTCGAACCGTCGCTGAGCACGACCCCGAGCTCCTGCACGTGATCGACCGTCCGTCCGTGGAGTATGGAGTGGGAGCCGCAGGAGTTGTTGCCGATCATGCCGCCGAGGTTGGCCCGGCTGCTCGTGGACACATCCGGACCGAACTGCAGGCCCTGGGGTGCCACCGCGGCATTCAGCTCGTCGAGCACGACGCCGGGCTGCACCCGGGCCCACCGCTCCTCGGCATTTACCTCCAGAATGCGGTTCATGTGCCGGGAGAAGTCGATCTGCAAACCCTCGCCCACCGTCTGGCCGGCGAGACTCGTGCCGCCTCCCCGGGGCAGAACGGGGACGCCCCTTTCCCCGGCGGTGCGAATCGTATGGGAGACATCCTCGACCGAGCGCGGCAGCACCACGCCGGCCGGGGCGATCTCGTAGATGCTCGCATCCGTCGAGTACAAGGTCCGGGTCAGGGCATCGAGGCGGACCTCGCCTTCGATACCCGCCGCGATCGCCTCCTCGAAGTTGCCGGTATCTCTCAAGAAGAGGCTCTCCGAGGGGCGGCCACGGTCACCACAGCCGGAGTTGGCACGGCCCGGCGATCTGCGCGTCGCTCACCGGGGCACGCCTGACGGGACCATGGCCAGGGAGTTCGAGAAAAGCGCAATATTTTGGTTGACACTTGGTGAATACCCCCATATCTTGTGACCTACCACGTGGTAATGCGCGCAGTAGAGGGGGCTTCCGGGAGTAAGGGGAGATCGCGGAAGTCCCCCATTTTTTCTTTTGACCGGACTCTCCACCCGCAATCTGGAGCCGTTGCGTCGTATGTCCCGAAAGGAAAGTACGATCGTGACGATCTTCGGGCAGCAATACCGAATCGCCGCCGACGCTGCCGACGCGAAGCACATGGAGACGGTGGCAGGCCTCTTGGACGGCCGCATGCGGCGGATCGCTACCTCGACCCGGAGAAAGGTCGCCGTGGAGATCGCCATCCAGGCCGCGATGGAGTTTGCTGACGAGGTGCTGAGGATCCGGGAAGAGCGGGATCGGCTGCTGACGGGTGCAGATGAGCATCTCAGCCGCTTTACCCGCAAGCTTGAGGACGGCGCATCCACCGACCTGCTGGCCAGCGGTGAAGACCCGGCGCCAGCGCCGCGCTTCTAGTTCCCCCCCGGGCCGCAATCGGCCCAGGCCCGCACCCATCCGCGATCCCTGCCGCTGCCTTCACCCCGTCAGATAGGGTGAAGGATCATCGACATCTCCCGGCCTTCCATCTGTGGCAACTGGTCGACGGCGGCCACATCCTCCATCTTCTTCGCTACATCCTCCATCACCTCGCGGCCCCGGTCGCGGTAGGCCATCATGCGCCCAAGGAATCGCATGCTGACCTTGACTCGATAGCCGTGACCGATGAACTGGCGAATGTGTCCGAGACGGTACTGGAGGTCGTGTTCGGAGATGTACATCTTGATGCGTACAGTCTTCATCTGCACGTTGTGTTGCTTCTTGCGCGCCTCCTTGGCCTTTTTCTCCTTGTCGTACCGGTACTTGCCGTAGTCCATGATGCGACAGACCGGCGGGCGCGCCTCGGGTGCGACCTCCACCAGGTCGAGGTCAACCTGCTCGGCCATCTGCATGGCCTGGGCGGTGTCGATGACGCCGACCTGCTCTCCGTCGGCGCCGATCAGGCGAACCTGGGGGACCCGGATGGAGTCGTTGATTCTGGTGAAGGACTGTTGCTGTTTGGCGATGGACGTTGCCTCCGGAAGAGTCGTGGATATGGTTAAGGGTG
This sequence comes from Candidatus Latescibacterota bacterium, assembly GCA_964291625.2. GTDB lineage: Bacteria > Latescibacterota > UBA2968 > UBA8231 > UBA8231 > UBA8231. Next base: position 779,375 of record OZ220090.1, read on the forward strand.
ATCGGGAATATAACCGCCCGCGATGGGGACGAGCAACATGCATCCGTCGCCCGGATCCGTCTCCAGGGCGGCGCCTCGGGAGCGCCGGGAGAGCGGGAGAGTAAGGATGTCCGAGTACGGCGTCTACGGCATCGGACATGCCCTCGTGGACCTGCAGTTCGCCGTGGAGGACTCCCTGTTGCGCGAACTCGGGATCGCCAAAGGGGTCATGACCCTGGTGGATGAAGGGCGCCGCCGAGAGGTCCTCGACAGGCTCTCCGATCCGGTGAACCGTGCCTCCGGCGGGTCCGCCGCCAACACGGTCATCACCGTGGCCCGCTTCGGTGGACGGACTCGCTATGCCTTCCAGGTGGGAGAGGATGATTGGGGCCGCTTCTACCGGAACGACTTGACCGCGGCGGGGGTCGACAGCAGTCCCGCCTGCCGGGTCCCGGGCGAGACGGGCCAGTGCCTCGTGATGATCACCCCCGACGCCGAGCGCTCGATGCTGACCTTCCTCGGCGCCAGTGGCACCATGGGGCCGCGCCAGGTGGACCCCGAGGGCATCGCCGCGAGCCGCTTCGTCTACCTCGAGGGCTATCTGCTTACCACGGAGGTGGGCTTCCAGGCCTGTCGGATGGCCTCCGCCATCGCCCGCGAAGGGGGTGTCGAGGTTTCCCTGACCCTCAGCGATCCCTCCGTGGTCGAGGCCTTCCGGGATCGTTTCAAGGTGCTGGCCGCCGACGGGGTGGACCTCCTCTTCTGCAACGAGGAGGAGGCCGCCGTTCTCACCGGGGTCGGCGACCCCCACGAGGCCACTTCGAGACTCGCCGATCTCTCCGCCCGGGTCTGCGTGACCCTGGGTGCCGGGGGAGCCCTGACCGCCGAGAGAGGCTCCCCTCCCCTCCTTGTACGGGGAGTGGAGGCCAGGGCCGTGGACACCACCGGAGCGGGCGACACCTTCGCCGGGGGCGTTCTCTACGGGTTGGCCAGCGGACACTCGCTCACGGAGTCGGCGAGACTCGGGAATTATGCGGCCGCGGCGGTGGTCTCGCTCTTCGGCCCACGACTCGAGACCGAAATGGCCCCGCTCGTGGACGAGATTCTCCGGGACCGGGCACCACCTCCCGCCGCCTTGATCACATGATGAGGAAGGCCAGATGAGGATACTCGTCTACTTCGACTTCGCCGCTGACCAGGTCGACGAGCTGGTGCGGTTGGCCCGGCGCCATGGAGATCACGAGGTCGTGGTCGCCGGGAACGCGTCCTGCGCCGAGGATCTGGCCTCCACCGCCGAGGTGATTCTCGGCCACTTCCCGGAATCGGTGGTCGCCGCGGCCCCGGGGCTGAGGTGGATCCAGTCCCACAGCGCGGGCATGGACGGATTCCTCCATCCCGCCGTCGTGGAGCGCGAGGAGGTGGTGGTGACGAACATGGCCGGGCTGTACGCACCCCAGGGCGGAGAGCACGCCTGGGCCCTGCTGCTGGCGCTCACCCGCGGTCTGCTGCCGTCGGTGCGGAGCATGGCCGAACGCCAATGGCGAGGTGGCAAGACCTTCGAGCTCGCCGGGGGGACTCTCGGACTGATCGGACTCGGTGGCTTCGGGTTGGAGACGGCGAAGCGTGCCTCCGGGTACGAAATGACCCTCCTGGCCCTGGACCCCGTCCGGCTCGACCCGCCGGAAGGCGTGGAGGAAGTGCGCCCCCCGACGCAGGAAAACCTGATCTGGCTGCTCTCGGAGTCGGACGCCGTCGTGGTCTGCTGCCCCCTGACCGACGAGACGAGGCACATGATCGGCCCCGGGGAGCTCGCGGCGATGAAGCCCTCCGCCTACCTCGTCTGCGTCAGCCGCGGCGGCATCATCGACGAGAACGCCCTTGCCGAGGCTCTGCGGTCCGAGAGGCTCGCAGGGGCGGGGCTCGATGTCTGCGAGGTCGAACCCCTCCCGGCGGAGAGCTCCTTGTGGGGTGCGCCCAACCTGATCCTGACCCCGCATTGCGCCGGCGCCTCCCAGCACCGCGCGCGCAAGACCTTCGAGTTCTTTCGCGACAACCTCGGGCGCTATCTGCGGGGGGAGCCGCTGGTCAACGTCATCGACAAAGGCAAGGGCTACTAGCGGTCCGGATTCCCTCCTTCGGCCGGGCCCCCGCCCTCAGAAGCCGATGGAGCGGACATACTCCCGCATGGCGGAGCTGCGCCGGCTCTCGCTCACCGGATCCTCGCCTTCGTGCGCCGGTTCCCCCGGGCAGCAGGTGACGACGCGGTCGAAGCCGATCTCGTCGAGGGTCCGCCTCACCGCGGGAAAGTCGACCCCCCGAGCTTCGCCCACGGATACCCACTGCGGGTGGTAGCGCCCCTCCTCGTCCCGCGTACAGGAGGAGTAGTCCTGCAGATGGACGTAGTTGAGCTGGGAACGGAAATCGCGCAGGGAGGCCACGGGGTCGTAGCCCCAGAGCTTGGCGTGGGAGACGTCGATGCAGAGACCGGTCTTCTTCACGCGGCTCATGTACAACTTCCAGTGATCGATGGAATCGACCAGGCAGTTCGTGTGGATGTGGTAGCTGATCTCGAGGCCCAGGCCGGCGGCGTACTCCGCCCAGGCCTCGGCCCCGTCGGCGGCGGCGCGAACGTCGTCGTCGGTGACCTCCCGGCCCTCGGGCTTGCCCCCGTTCATGAACATGAAGCAGTCGGCGCCCATCTCGGCGGCGAACTCCATTCGCCGGTGGTTGCGCTCCACCATCTCCCTGTCGCGGTGGTCCGGGGTCCCGGCCGCGGTATAGACGGCCATGGGCATTCCCGCATCTGCGCACACCCGTCGCAGACGGCCAGGCGGTCCGAGCCAGTCGAGGGGAAGCCGCCCCTCCCAACCATCCCAGCCCGCCTCCTTCAAGGCCGCCAGGGCCGCCGGAAGATCCGGATTGCGCCAGCGCAGCGTACTGTAGCAGATGCTCAAACCCATCGAGGTGATCCCCTTTCCGCCTCCACCCCGGCAATGGCCTGGGATTGGAGACGAGAATGATGACAGATCCCGGCCGCGGCACCAGCGGTCTGACGCGCGGTCAGGCGACCCGGGCCCAGCAGGCCTTCATCATCGCCAGCGGTTTCTGGGGAGTCTGGAGCCAAGCCGTGGGAATCGGCACCGCCGTGTTCACCGGCTACGCCCTCCACCTCGGCGCCGACGCCTCCTACATCTCCCTTTTCACCTTCGTGGCCTACCTGCTGGCCACCGTGCAGCTTCTCATGCCCGTCCTGGGCCGCTACCTGAGGAGGAAACGCGTCATCATCTCCGTGGGCCTGGTGGAGATCGCCCTGCGGAGTTCGCCGCCCCTGGTTCCCCTGCTCTTCGCCCCGCCCATGCAGCTGCCGACGCTCATGGTGCTCGCCGGTCTCGGCCTGCTGTGCGGCTACTCGCTCTCCCCCTTCTACAACACCTGGGTGGCCAGTGCCGTGCCCGGCAACATACGGGGCCGGTTCACGAGCCGCCAGACGATCGTCAGCACCCTCGTGTCCATGATCGCCGGATTCGCCATCGGCGGATTCATCGACGACTTCGGGGCGGCCGACAGGCAGGTCCGGTTCCACATCGTCTTCGCCGTGGGCGCGGTCTTCGGTTGGCTCGGGTACGTCGGGCTGAGTCGAGCTTCGTACACCGACGGCAACGAAGAACGGGTCGACGAGACGGACGGCCTCGCCCGCCTGGCCGAGCCCTTCCGGGACGGAAACTTCCTCCGGGCGGTGCTGTTCTTCGGATTCTGGACCTTCGGACTGGGCATCGCCCAGCCCCTGTACAGCGTGTTCATGCTCGACCACCTCGGGATCTCCTACAAGACGATCGCCGTCTTCAACGCCGCCTTCATGCTCACCAGCATCCTCGGCTACCGGCTGTGGGCCAGCCTCGTCGACCGCTTCGGCAGCAAACCGGTACTGCAGATCCTGATCCTGCCCGCCACCTTCCTGCCCGTGCTGTGGGTGTGCAACGCCCCGGGTGCCTACACCATGATCCCGGTGGCCCTGGTCCTCTCCGGCGTCCTGTTCTCGGGCATCATGGTGGCCGTGACCCCCCTCCTCTACGGGCTGGCCCCGGCTGGTGGTCCGCGCCCCTACTACCTGGCGTCCTGGTCGGCCACGGTGAACCTGATGGGCGCCCTCGGCGCCCTGGCCGGCGGCATCCTGGTGCGAGTCCTGCGCGAGGTGAGCTTTCAGATCGAGGACTTCCCCATCGGGCACCTGCAGATCATCATGCTCTTGAGCGCCGTGGCCCGGATCCCGTCGGTCCTGCTCCTCGGTCTTGTCTCCGACCGCAGCTCGATCTCCTCGCGCCACCTCCTCTCCCACCTCTTCGGAGGCAACCTGCTCAGCTACACCTTCAACACCGCGGTCTACACCATGGCCCGGCAGGAGGAGCGTCGGGCCCGGGCGGCTCTCGCCCTCGGCCGGTCGGGAAGTCCGCTGGCGATCGAGCAGCTGATCCAGGCCCTGGCCGACGCCAGTCCCGTGGTGCGCCGGAGCGCCGCCCGCGCCCTTGGAGAGACCGGCTCCGTTCAGGCCACCGACTCCCTGGTGCGGGAGCTCCTCGACGGCGAGTCGGACATCCGGTCGGAGGCGGCCGAAGCCCTTGGACGCCTGGGTTACCTGAGTGGCGTCGACCCCCTGGTGGAAGCCCTGGAGGACGAGGATCCCTGGGTCCGCATCAGCGCCATCCGCGGCTTGAGCGAGATCGGCGGAGACGAGGCGCGGGAGTTGCTTTTCTGGTACCTGGGTGAGCATCTGGATGACCCCGTCGCCTTCCCTACCCTCGTTGATGTACTCAGCCGCATGGGCGACCACCGGGTCGTGCGGCCCACCCTGCAGCGGCTCGGCCGCTTTCGCTCCGAGGCGGTGCGCCTCCAGTTGCTCAACAGCGTCTGTTACGCCCTCGGAGCCGGCGGGGAGTTCTACCGCCTCCTGTCCCAGGAGGAGTCCCAGCGCCCCTCCTCTCTGGCCCGCCGGTTGCGCCGACTGGAGAACGCCCTCGCCGGCAGCCCCGCCCTCGACCTGAGGGTGCGCGAAGAGGCTCGCATGGCGATTCGGAGCATGGTCCGCGCCGTCGACGCCGAGAATCTGGATGGCCTGGAGGAATCGGCCCGCCAGCTGGCCGGGATCCTCCGGGATGGTCTGTCGGCGACCGGGAGGCCCCCCTACGAGGTGCTCTCCGTCTACCTGGTGATCTTCGCCCTGGAGACCTTCCTGGCCAGCAGGGGCCGCTCCGATCTGACGGCGGCACGGGAGATCTTCGTCATCGTCTGTCTGGGCCGCATGGGCAGGCTGGTGCGGGAGCTGGATTCACCGGGGCCGTCAGGCAGTCCACGGGACCGTCGGGGGCGGCCCGACCGAGGCGGCTAGCGGTGCATCCGCCGGATGCGTCGAAGCTCGCGCAGATTCCGCAGGCTGCCGGACAGGGGCCGGAAGCGGCTGTCGGGGTCGTCCCGCCAGCGCACCGGGACCCGCGCGATGGAATGTCCCGCCCGTGTCGCCAGCAGCAGGATCTCCACGTCGAACATGTAGCCGTCGACCCGGGCCGCCTCGAAGAGCCCGCGCATGACGGGAGCGCGGAAGAACTTGAAGCCGCACTGAGTGTCCGGGAACTCCCCGAGGCCCAGCCACCACCGCGTCAGGCGCCGGAACTGGGCCGAGCCCCACTCCCGGTAGGCACGGCGCGGGGTCCTGATGTCGGACCCGGGGAGCGTGCGGTCCCCGATCGCGATATCGGCGCCGGAGGACAGCACCCGGAAGACCTCGTCGAGAGCGGCCGCGTCGGTCTTGTCGTCGGCATCGATGAAGCCCACCACCCGGCCTCGGGCCTCGTCGAGGCCCAGACGGACGGCGGCGCCCTTGCCTCGGTTCCGGTCCGACCGCAGGCAGCGCACCTCCGGCCGGGCCGACGCCGCCTCTGCCACGACCTCCGCCGTGCCGTCATCGCTGCCGTCGTCGACGACGATGATCTCGTGCTCCCACGGCCTGGAGGCCAGGAAGGACCGCAGCCCGTCGATGGTACCGACGATGCGGCTGCGCTCATTGAAGGCGGGGATCAGTACGCTGAGGTCCATGGCGGAGGCGCGAAGCAGGACCGCACGACGGTGCGGGTCCATCGGGTGGCAGGGCCAATCCCCGCGGCTCTATACTCTCGGAAACCGGACGAGGGGGCCATGAGCGAAGAGACGGTATTCGACCAGATCCTGAGCGGAGGGATCTCCGCCGACATCGTGTACGAGGACGAGCACTGCGTCGCCTTCCGCGACATCAACCCCCAGGCGCCCGTCCACATACTGCTCATCCCGCGCCGCAAGATCACCGGACTGCAGGCGGTGGAGCCGGCCGATGCCGGCCTCCTCGGGCAGCTGATGGCGGCCGCCTGCGCCGTCGCCCGGCAGGAGGGGATCCGGGAGAGCGGATTCCGATGTGTCATCAATGCCGGCGCCCACGGAGGACAGGAGGTGCCCTATCTCCACGTGCACCTGCTCGGGGGAAAACAGCTCGGGTGGCCGCCGGGGTGACGGCTCCGCAGGCGGCGGACTGTCTGGCGTCAGTCGCGCCGGATCAGGACGATCCCGTTGGCGGCACCCGGAACGGCGCCCTTGATGAACAGAAGGTTGCGCTCCCCGTCGACGCGGACGATCTGAAGGCCCCGGGTGGTGACCTTGCGGTCCCCCATGTGGCCGGGCATCTTCTTGCCCTTCCACACCTTGCCGGGCGTCGTCCCCTGGCCGATGGCGCCGGGGTGCCGCACGCGGTCGGGCGTACCGTGAGAGGTGTTCTTGCCGCGGAAACCGTAGCGCTTGACGACGCCGGCGAAGCCCTTGCCCTTGGATCGACCGGTGACCTTGACGGTGTCGCCCGCCTCGAACTGGGAGACGTCCAGCACCTGACCGACCTCGAATTCCGCGTCCACCCCTTCGGTGCGAACCTCTCGCAGGTGCCGGTGGGGGGCCACGCCGGCCTTGGCGAACCGGCCGCTGGCGGGCTTGTTCCGCTTGCGCGCCGGAACCTCCTCGAAAGCGAGCTGCACGGCCGCGTAGCCGTCGCTGTCGTGGGACTTGACCTGAACGACGGGGCAGGCTCCCGCGGCGACGACCGTCACCGGGACCAACTCCTGCCGATCGTTGTACACCTGGGTCATGCCCAGCTTCTTGCCGATCAAACCGGCCATCTGGCTTTCCTCGCCCACTCGTTCCCGCGGGATCGGCGGGGACCGGGCGGGCCTCTTGGGTTTTCGGATTGAAACGTGAAAAGTTATGGAGCGCCCATCCCCTTGGCAATATCGCCCAAAGATGCGGCCCCGGGGATGCCGTCCTCCGCGGAGGGGCCCTCGGGGACTTCGTCCTGACCTTGCCCGCCATCGCCGCCCTGCGGGAAACGGGAGACGAGGGGATGCTGATCATCGGCGATCCCGCGCGCGCCTCGCTGGTTTCACCGACGGGCACCGTCAACGCCGATTCCGCCGCCTGGTCCCGCCTCTACACCGGAGGCCCGCCGGAGCCGTCCCTGCGTCGGCGGTTCGCCGGTTGCCGGCGCCTGCTCGCCTACGTCCCCGGCGGCGAGGCGTCCGCTCCCGGCCTGGTGGCCTCCCTGCGCCAGTTGGCCGACAGGGTCGTCGTCGCCGATCCCCTCCCTGTCGAGGGGGAAGGGACCCACATGGCCGCCCACCTGACGCGCCCCCTCGCTGAATTCGGCATCCGGCCGCCCGGCACTCCGCTGCCCCGCGTCGACGTGCCCCCCCGGACCCGGCGGCGGGGTCCGGTGGTCGTCCACCCCGGCAGCGGGAGCCCGGAAAAGTGCTGGCCGGTCCCGCGCTTTGAGAGGATCCTCGAGTGGATCTCCCGCCGAGGCCCTGCCGTCGTGCTGTGGGGACCCGCCGAAGAGGCTCGCCGAGAACAGCTCGGCCCCTTCCTGCCTGCGGATCGCCTCTCTCCCGCCACCCCAGTCGAGCTGGCAGAGGCCCTGGCCGGCGCCCGTCTGTACATCGGCAACGACTCGGGACCCGGGCATCTCGCGGCGGCGGTGGGTACACCCACCATCTCTCTCTTCGGGCCCACCGATGCCTCCATATGGCGTCCCTTGGGGCCCCGGTCCACGGTGATCGAGGCACCGGGGGCGAACATGGAATCCCTGCCCGTGGAGGAGGTCCTCGGCGCCGTGGAGGCGGAGTTGGCCTTGGACCCGTGCTGAGACTCGGACGCCGAAAGGGGGGCGACCGGGAGCTGCGGACCCGAATGGTGAAGGACCAGTTGCGGCGCCGCGGAATCCGCGATGAAAGAGTCCTCTCCGCCTTCGAGCGCGTGCCCCGCCACGCCTTCGCCGACGGTCTGGATCTCGGGCGCTGCTACGGAGACCACCCCCTGCCGATCGGCTGCGGCCAGACCATGTCGCAGCCTTACGTCGTGGCCTACATGCTCGAAACGGCGGGGATTCGCCAGGAGGACCGAGTCCTCGAGATCGGGGCCGGCTGCGGCTATCAGACAGCCCTGCTGGCGGAACTCGCTCACGAGGTCATGGCCCTGGAGTACCACGACCGGCTGGCGACCCGGGCCCGCCGCCGGCTCCACCGCCTCGGCTACGCCGGAATCGATCTCCGCGTCGGTGACGGACGCCTCGGCTGGCCGGGGGGCGGGACCTTCGACGCCGTCATCGGCGCGGCGGCGGCGCCCCGCATCCCCGACCCCCTCCTCGATCAGCTGGCACCGGAAGGACGGCTGGTCATGCCCCTGGGAGCCGGCACCGACCAGCAACTGGTGGTGGTCCGCAGGTGCTCCACCGGCTTCGACCAGCGACGTCTGCTGCCCGTGCGCTTCGTCCCCCTTCTGGGCGAGGGGTAGCTCCTCACTCCACGGCTTCGACGATCTCGATCATCACCCGGGCCGTCCCCTGCCTGACCATTTCCAGTTCCAGGGCCGCGGCGAAGGAGAGATCGAGGACCCGCCCTTCGACGTAGGGCCCGCGGTCGTTCACCTTGACCACCACCCAGCGGCCGTTGTCGAGGTGGGTGACCTTCACCACCGTGCCCAGGGGAAGCACGCGATGGGCCGCGCTCACCTTGTACATGTTGAAGGTCTCGCCGTTGGCCGTCTTCCTGCCGTGGAACTTCTTGCCATAGTAGGAGGCGATCCCGATCTGGTAGGCCTTGTCGGTGGAGATCTTGTCGAGGTCGACGGGATGGGCGGGGGCCTTTGGACGAATGACAGGCGGAGGCTTCTTGTTCCGGCCCCGGTCGCCAGAGGACTGTGCTTTCCTGGGACTGGCCGGCGCCGGGCCCGGCTGGCTCCGGTAGACGGGGGCCGGCGAGCAACCGTCGAGCAGGATGGCGAGGACGAGGATGGCGACCAGGCGTGCCATGGCGTCTTGGGGGCGCTCAGAGCCTGAGCGTGCCCACCAGGCTCTCCACTCGGTCCACATCCTCCTGCCGGCAGTACTCCTCGATGCCATCGACGATGCGATCCGCGGCGGCGGGCTCGACGAAGGTGGCGGTCCCGACCTGAACCGCCGTCGCCCCGGCGACGATGAACTCGAGGGCGTCGGTAGCGTTGGAGATGCCCCCGAGGCCCATGATCGGCAGATCCACGGACTGCCTCACCTTGTGCACCAGCGCCAGGGCCACCGGCTTGATCGCCGGGCCGGAGAGCCCTCCCGTCACGTTGCCCAGAAAGGGGCGGCGCGATGACAGATCGACGGCCATGCCCAGAAGGGTGTTGATCATCGACAGGCCATCCGCTCCCGCTTCCGCCACGGCCCGGGCGATGGCGGAGATGTCGGTCACGTTCGGTGTGAGCTTGGCGATCACCGGCCGGCTCGTCGAGGCGCGCACGGAGGCGATCACCTCGGCCGAGGCCGTGGGACTGCAGCCGAAGAGCATCCCCCCGTCCTTCATGTTGGGAGAGGAGATGTTGACCTCGATGGCGGCGATCCCCTCCGCTTCCTCGAGCCTGGCGGCCATCTGCCCGTGAAGCCGGGCCGTGGGCGCGGCAATGTTGACGATGACCCGCGTGTCGAGCCGGGAGAGGAAGGGCCACTTGACGGACAGGAAGGCCTCGAGCCCCGGGTTCTGCAAGCCGATGGAATTGAGCATTCCCGCCGGCGTCTCCACGACGCGGGGCGGCGGATTCCCGGACCGGGGTTCGGGTGTGATCGTCTTGGTGACGATGCCTCCGAGGCGCGCCGGGTCGATGAAGGGGGTGAGCTCATCTCCGTAGCCGCAGGTGCCGGATGCGAGGACCACCGGGTTGCGCAACTCCATGCCGGCGAAGGTCGTCTTCAGGTCGACCATTCCCTCACCACTCGACGGTTCGGGCGTCGTACACCGGCCCGTCGACACAGATCCGACTGTACCGATGATAAGGATCGAGCCCGATTCCGGCTCGCCCCACCACGCAGCCCACGCAGACGCCGAAGCCGCAGGCCATGTACTCCTCCAGGGAGGCATAGCAGCGGACCTCGTGGTCCGCACAGATGCGGGCCACGGAAGCCATCATGGGATGCGGTCCGCAGGTGTAGACCGTGGGCTTCGGAGCCGCCAGAGCCTGAACGAGCAGGTCCGTGACCCGCCCGGGGTGGCCCAGCGAGCCATCGTCCGTCGCCCGCAGGAAACATGCCGCCGCGGGGTGGAGCAGCTCTTCGGGCAGGTGCCGGTCGGCGCTCCGGGCGCCTGCCAGGAGGAGCACATGGCGGCCCTCCGCGGCAAGGCGCCGGCCGAGGAACAGCAGCGGCGGCAGACCGATCCCCCCTCCCACGAGGACCGCGGTCCCCTCGCCCTTGGGCATGGGGAATCGATTCCCGAGAGGCCCCAGACAGCCGATCGCCTCCCCCTCGGGTACCAGCGACAGCACTCTCGTCTTGGGGCCGACCCGGTCGTAGAGGATATCTACCGTCCCTTCCGCCGCGTCGACCCCGGCCACGCTCATGGGAAGTCGGAGGTATGGCGAGAGCAGGCCGGCGGGCCGGGGTTGCAGCTGCAGGAACTGCCCCGGATGGGCCTGCAGGGCCGCCCCGGGAACCTCGAGTCGGGACAGGAAGAACCCCGCCGCCACCTCGACGGTCTCCCGCAGGCGCGCGGGAGCGTCCACGGGGGGACCCGGCTGCGGCGTCATTCCTCGCCCGGGTCTTCCTGCTCCACCGCGGGCATCGGTGGAGCCGCGGCCTCCTCGGCAACGTCCTGGCCGGCCGCCATGACCGGCGGCGGTTCCCCCGGGCGGCTCCCTGAGGGCAGAGGCATGTCCTCGCCCGCATCCGGGACGGGCGGCCCCATGGAGACCTCCACCTCCACCCAGACGCGGACCGGCCTCTCGTCCACCCCTTCGGCGGGGTAGAAGGTGTAGCCTCCGACGGCGGCGAGAGCCGCCGAGGCGAAGGGCTCCTCTCCCCGATAGAGGGAGACTTCCTCGGCCCTTCCGCTCTCCGACACCAGCACGTCGACGAGAACGGTGCTCGAATCCGTCTGCCCCGACGGGTACTCGGGCGGGGGGCTGGAGCGCACCATGGGAGGCTCGGCGACACCGAAGTAGCGCAGAGGCATCTCCAGATGCTGGTCCTCCGGCTCGAGCTCCAGCCGCTCCAACTCGTCGATGTCGAGGGGCTCGGACTCCCCCGGGTCGAGTCCGGGATACTGGAGGAGCAGCTCGCCGACACCGGCGGACTGCGGATCCCTGCGGACGATGGTGCGGAGATAGCTGTTGGCCGAGTCGGCCTGGCCCCGCTGCACGTGATATGCGAAGAGCCGGTAATGGGGGAGGATGGACCTGGATCTCTGTTTCAGGGCCCGGCGCATGTAGTCGACGGCGTCCTCCAGATACCCCTGGCGCCAGTTGCCCTCCCCCAGGCCGACGACGGGCTCGGTGTTGGCGGTCCGCTTCTCGTCGAGACTGAGCTCGAACAACTCCTGGGCGGCGCTGAAATCCCCCCGGCGCACGGCGCGCATGCCGAAACCCACGTGGTTCTTCGCCCTCGAGACGGAGTCCTCGATCACAGGTTCGACGCCGACCAGAAGGATCTGGTGTCCCGGACCGGAGCCTTCCCTCAGACCCCTCAGCTCGCGCTCGAGGCGGTCCACCACTCCGTCCCGTTCGGCCTGTCGCCGGCGTTCGACCAGATCGGCGTGCCTGCTCCCCGGATAGTGGGCAAGGACCGAGTCGTACCTCGCCGCGGCGCCCGTGGAGTCCCCCTGGAGATTCTCGGCGGCCCAGGCGGCCAGGAAGATCGCCCGCCCGGAAACCCTCGTCCCCGGATAGGCGCCGGCCAGCTCATCCAGCCTGGGCACCCAGCGCGCCGGCTCATCCGGATAGTCGAGCCGCATCCGCTCGATATCGTCGAAGATCCGGGCCGCCTGGTCCTCGGCCGAGGCCTGCGCCGCCAGTCCGAGATACCGCCGCGCGGCGCTCGCGTGCTCCGTGGCCGGATGGCCGGCCACCAGGCGCTCGAGGGCAGGCCGGGCCGCCGCCGTGTCCGCCTTCTGCTCGATATGGGTCCACGCCAGGTTGTAGAGGGCCCTGGGAATCTCGCGGGATCCGGGGAAACGGTCGGCGATGGCCTCGTAGAGCACCGCCGCCGAATCGGGGAGCCCCAGGCGATCGCGGTAGACTTCGGCGGCCGAGAACAGGTTGTCCATGAGGGTTGGCGGCCGGTCCGACCCGGGCCTGCGCGCCTGCAGCAGCCGCCGGCGCCTGTCCCGGGCCCTCTCCTCGGCCCCCGGGCCCTCCTCCAGGGGCGGGCGAGCCACGAGCGGCACCCACACGCCCAGAGAGTCCGCGGCCACCACGTAGCCCTCCAGTCCCAGGGGGTCCTCCGGCTCCTGCGCCTCCGGTGGCGGATCCTGGACGGCGGTGGTATCGGCGTCCTCCACCCGAGTGGAGTCGCTTGCCGCCGTGGCGGCACCAAGGGGAACCGCCGCGGCGCTATCGGCCCCGGCGCCAGGCCGGGCCGCCGTGAGCAGGCTGTCCACCGCGGTCCCCGCCCGGGACTCCGCGGCGACGCTGTCCAACTCACCCGCCCCGGTCGAGCGGGTGGAGACCTCGGGAGCGCCGGCCGCCGCCGGAGTCGAGTCGGCGGGCGTGGCGTCGGCGGCAACCGTCGCTTCCGGCCCCGTCAGGTCGTCCATCGCCTGCCCTCGCCCGGGGACGGGCGCGGGAAGGACACCGGGTGCCGGAGCTGCCCCCGTGCCGGGCCTCGCTTCCGCCGGGACCGGGGCCGGAGCCTGCGGGGCGGAAGCCATGGCGCCCGCCGTGTCGGGTTCCGCTTGCAGCGGGTCGAGATCCGAGCCCAGGCGCAGGGCCGCGGCCGTGGAGTCGGCCCGGTAGATCTCGTCGAGGAGGGCGTCCAACCGGTCCGTCGTCCGGAGCATCACCCCGGCCAGTGAATCCCCCTCGGATCCTCGGCGCTCCTGGCTCACCTCCCGGAAGTGCTTCTGGGCATGCTGGCGGTCGCCGCGGTCCTGCAGGTAGACCAGGCCGGTCTGGTAGAGCGCCATGGCGGAGACCCCAGTGCCCGGGAAGTCGTTGCGCACACGCTCGAACTCGTCCAGCGCCTCGGAGGGAGCTCCACTCTCGCGGTGGCAGCGGCCGATCAGGATCCGGGTCTCCCCCTCCCAGGGGCGGAAACGCCCTTCCCGGAGCAGGGATCGGTAGGCTTCGAGGGCCGCGTCCGATGCGCCCTGATGGTAGAGCACGAGGCCGCCGTTCAGGCGCGCCCGGTACTCCACCGAGTCCGCACGGGCCTCGTCGATGGCGCGGCCGTAGGCGACGGCGGCGCTGTCGAGATCGTCCGGGCCGCCGAGGGAGAGGTGGGCGTTGCCGATCCGCAGCCACAACCGGTCGGACAGCGGGGTCCTGGGGAAGGCCCTGAGACTCGTCCGGTAGTCCTGGATGGCGGCCCTCAGGTCCCCCCCGCCCAAGGCCATGTCCCCGAGCTCCATGCCGGCGAGGCCGCCGATGTCGCTGCCCTCCAGGATCAGGGCGGTGAACAGGGCCCGGGCCTCTCCCATGTCGCCCTGCTCGCGCAGGCACCGCGCCCGCCAGAGCCGGGCACGGTCGACGTATTCGCTGTCGGGGAAGTTCCGCTCGAGATCCTCGAAGGACCTGGCCCCGTAGGCGTAGTCGCGCTGCCAGTAGAGCGCCCGGCCGGCGAGGAACATGGCGTCATCGACGAGCTCGCTGTCGGGGTACTTCTCCAGCACGATGGAGGCCTTGCGCACGGCCTTTTCGTAAAGGCCCTGGTAGCTGGCGCCGCGCCCCCCCCGGCCCGCCCGACGGCCCGCCTCGGACCCCGCCCGCTCCTCTTCCACCTCGGCGCGGGCCTTCTCGGCCTGCCGGTAGTACTTCTCCGCGTTGTAGAAGGTGTTGAAGTAGACGCACGACGCACTCGACGTGAGGACCAGTCCCGCCGCCAGGGCCAGGTGGACCGGCCGCCGGTCAGCCACCGTGGTAGTCCTGCAGCGCCCGTACCGATATGGCGGTGCGCAGCAGGGCCTCGATGCCGTCAGCAGCGGCCTCCGCGCCGGCCAGGGTGGTCGTGTACGGCACGCCGTTCATGATCGCCGCCTGGCGGACGTAGGCGTCGTCGTACTGGCTCTGCTCGTCTTCGGGGGAGTTGATGACCAGGGCGACCTCCCGGCCCCGGATCGCGTCCTCCACGTGGGGGTGTCCTTCATGGATCTTCAGGATCATCTCCGCCTCGATCCCGTGGCGCTCGAGATGGAGCCGGGTTCCCGTCGTGGCCACGAGCTCGAAGCCGGCGGCGCTCAGTCGGCGCGCCACGTCGACGATACCCGCCTTGTCGCGGTCGTTGACGCTGATGAAGACCTTCCCACTGGAAGGCAGCATCGATCCGGCCCCCATCTGGGCCTTGAGGAAAGCCTCGCCGAACTCGGCGCCGATCCCCATGACCTCGCCGGTGGACTTCATCTCAGGACCGAGGATGCCATCGGCTCCGGGGAACTTGCTGAAGGGCAGGACCGCCTCCTTCACGGAGATGTGAGGGGGCGCCGGAGAGTCGGCAAAGCCCTGCTCGCGCAGGCTGCGGCCCACCATGACGCGGGCGGCGATCTTGGCCAGCGGACGGCCCGTGGCCTTGCTCACGAAGGGGACCGTGCGCGAGGCCCGGGGATTGACTTCGAGGACGTGGACGAGATCCTGGTGGATGGCGTACTGGACGTTCATCAACCCCTTCACATCGAGGGCCCTGGCCAGGGCCCGCGTATGGTCCTCGAGGGCTCGCAGGTGGTCCGGCGCGATGTCGTGAGGCGGCAGGACGCAGGCCGAGTCGCCGGAATGGACTCCGGCGTGCTCGATGTGCTGCATGACGCCGCCGATGAGCACGTCGCCGTCGGCGTCGGCCACGGCGTCGACGTCGAACTCCTGGGCTCCTTCGAGAAAACGATCGATCAGCACCGGATGTTCCGGTGAGGCGGAGATCGCCGAGGTGATGTACGACTCCAGGCGGGCCTCGTCGTAGACCGTGACCATGGCCCGCCCTCCGAGGACGTAGGAGGGGCGGACGAGGACGGGGTAGCCGATGCGCTCCGCGATCTCCCGCGCCTCGGGGAGGGAGCGGGCCATGCCGTTTTCCGGCTGGCGGATCCCCAGTCGGCGCAGCAGGTTGCCGAAGTGCTCGCGGTCCTCGGCCAGGTCGATGCTGCGGGGAGACGTCCCGATGACGGGGACGCCGTTGGCCTCCAGCTCGAGGGCCAGATTGAGCGGAGTCTGCCCGCCGAACTGGACGATGACGCCCTCGGGCCGCTCGTGCTCGACGATGTGGAGGACATCCTCGACGGTCAGCGGCTCGAAGTAGAGCTTGTCCGCCGTGTCGTAGTCGGTGCTCACCGTCTCCGGGTTGGAGTTGACCATGATCGTCTCGAATCCGTCTTCGCGGAGGGCGAAGCAGGCGTGGACGCAGCAGTAGTCGAACTCGATTCCCTGGCCGATCCGGTTGGGCCCGCCGCCGAGGATCATCACCTTGCGGCGCCCGGACCGGGCCTCCGACTCGTTCTCCCGCTCGTAGGTCGAATAGTGATACGGCGTGTGGGCTTCGAACTCCGCCGCGCAGGTGTCGACGGCCTTGAACACGGGGCGCACTCCCTGCTCCCGGCGCACCTCCCGGACCTCTGACTCGGTGCGCCCCACCAGGTAACCCAGCTGGCGGTCGCTGAAGCCCAGGGCCTTGGCCGCCCGCAGGCGTTCCCCGTCCCCGAGGAGCCCCTCTCGCGCCTGCAGCAGCTCGCCCTCGGCCTGGAAGATCTCCGCGAGGCGGTCGATGAACCAGGGATCGATGCGGCTGAGGCGGTGGATCTCTTCGGGGGCGAAGCCCTTTTGCAGGGCGGTTCTGAGGTGGAACATCCTCTGCGAGCTCGGACGGGCCAGATGCCCGCGGATCTCGGCGTCGGGGATTCTCGAGGCATCCTCGTCCTTGCCGTCGGCGCCCCAGCCGCCCCGGCCGATTTCCAGCGACCGCAGGCCCTTCTGGAAGGACTCGGCAAAGGTGCGGCCCACGGCCATCGTCTCTCCCACCGAGCGCATCTGGGTGTCGAGGGCATCCGGCGTGGACGGGAACTTCTCGAAGGCCCACCGCGGGATCTTGGTCACCACGTAGTCGATGGTGGGCTCGAAGGAGGCGGGGGTCTCCCGGGTGATGTCGTTCGGGATCTCGTCGAGGGTGTAGCCCACGGCCAGCTTGGCGGCGATCTTGGCGATGGGAAAGCCCGTGGCCTTCGATGCCAGGGCGGAACTGCGCGAGACCCGGGGATTCATCTCGATGACCACCATGCGGCCCGTGTCCGGGTCGACGGCGAACTGGATGTTCGACCCGCCCGTGTCGACGCCGATCTTCCGGATGACCCGGATAGCGGCATCGCGCATGGCCTGGTACTCCTTGTCCGACAAGGTCTGCGCCGGAGCGACGGTGATCGAATCACCCGTGTGCACCCCCATGGGATCGAGGTTCTCGATGGAGCAGATGATCACGACATTGTCGTTCAGGTCGCGCATCACCTCGAGCTCGAACTCCTTCCAGCCGAGGACGGACTCCTCTATCAGGACCTCCGTGATCGGGCTCAGATCAAGGCCCCGCCTGACGATGCGCTCGAACTCCTGCGCGTCGTGCGCAATCCCGCCGCCCGATCCGCCCAAGGTGTAGGAGGGCCGAATGATGGCAGGGTAGCCCAGGCTGTCGACCAGTCCCGCGGCCTCTCCGACGGAGTGGACGAAATGGCCGGCGGGCATCTCCAGCCCCGACTCGTCCATCGCCTTCTTGAACAGCTCCCGATCCTCCGCCGTGCGGATCGCCTCGAGCCGGGCCCCGATCAACTCCACGCCGTGCTCTTCGAGCACCCCGGACTCGGCCAACTCCACCGCCCGGTTCAACGCCGTCTGCCCGCCCACGGTGGGCAGGAGGGCATCCGGTCTCTCGAGCTCGATGATCTCGGCGCAGGCCTCGGCCGTGATCGGCTCCACGTAGGTTCGCTGCGCCGTCTCCGGATCGGTCATGATCGTGGCGGGATTGCTGTTGACGAGGACGATCTCGTAGCCCTCCTCGCGCAGGGCCTTGCAGGCCTGGGTGCCGGAGTAGTCGAACTCACAGGCCTGGCCGATGACGATCGGACCGGAACCGATGAGCATGATCTTGTGCAGGTCGTCTCGACGAGGCATGCTCGGGGGTCACCCCATCCGTGGGTGCGCAGGAAAGAGAGGGTCGGTCGGGGAAAGGCCGGCCGGTGCCGGGGCAGGCCAGCTCAGATACGGCGAGAGCAGGAGCACCGTGGGCAGGCCTGCTCGAAGACTCGACTGCACTGCGAGGGGCCGCAGGACATGAGGAGACCTGCGCACCATCGCCCGCCTAGTCCTGCATGAGTCCCAACCAGACCAGCAGGATGATCAGGGCGATGGTCGCCGCGTATCCCAGCCGCAGGAACCGATCGCGGAGCCGGGCCCCGTCGATGGACCGGGCCATCGGCCACCGCAGGGGGAGCAACGCCGCCTTGTCTCTCGGGGGCTCGTCGCCATCGCCTTGGAACCGGTGCGCGTCGATCAGGCGGACCAGGGAAGGATCGTGCTCGGCGATGGCGCGCAGGATCGAGCGCTTGCGGCGCGCCACTCTCTCGGAGAGCTCCTTCGAGGACGCTCCCCGCCCCTCCTCCTCCGGCTCTTCGACATCGCCCACCGGAACCTCGCCCGGGCCTCCTTCGGCCCGGCCCGCGATGAGCACGGTCTGCTCGTGCGCCAGGCTCTCGGAGAGCTCGCTGACGACCGCTCGATCCTTGACGTTTTCCTGGATGACGGCGAAACAGGCGTCGATGAAGCGCTTGAAATCCTGCCGGATCTCCTGCTCGGAAAGGCCGAGGAGGTACGACTCCTCGATCATCTCCTCGATCGCCTCTTTGACCTTCGACGACATTATCCTGAAGCTGCCCCGAGCGGAGAAAACCGGTGGTCCGGAGGCTCATTGGAAAAGGGCGGCCCCGAACGCGGGGCAGGGCGGATCTCTACCGGCAACAACAACCGGGTTACGTTACTCGATCCCTCCGGGAGTGTCAAGAAACGGCCCTCTGTCCGGTGACCTCCAGCATGGCCCCCGGGATCCGCTCGGCGAGATCGGTGGCCCGCATCGACCGGGGCCCCAACTCATCTCGCGCGAGATCGCCGGCGAGGCCGTGAACGAAGACGGCACAGGCCGCCGCCGCCAGGGACCCGGCCCCCTGTGCGAGGAAGCCCGCCACCAGTCCGGTGAGCACATCCCCCGACCCCGCCGTGGCCAGGCCGTCGTTGCCCGTTGGATTGACGAAGGTGCTCCCGTCGGGAGCGGCGACCACGGTGGGCGCCCCCTTGAGTACCAGAACCACCGATCGGGAAGCCGCGTAATCCGCGGCCAGCCGAAGAGGATCCTCCGCGACCCGGTCGGGGTCGCACCCGCTGAGCCGCTGGAACTCCCCCGCATGGGGCGTCAGCACCCTCTCCGGACCCGGCGGCGGTCCATCTTCCGAGAGGGCGTACAACGCATCGGCGTCGATCACCGCCGGGGGGAGGTCGGGACGCGACAGCAGGCGCCGCACCAGCTCGCCGGTCTCCCGGTGGCGGCCGAGTCCGGGGCCGATGGCCAGGGCCTGCGCCTTGTCCAGGAGTCGCTCCACCTCGCCGAGGGCCCTCAGCGACAGGCAGCGCGACCGGCGCACCTCCGGAAGGGGCCGGGTCATCACCTCTGTCAGCTTGATCTCCAGGATGTCGTGAAGGCTCGCCGGGGCCCCGAGCCGCACCCTCCCGGCTCCCGCCCTCAGCGCCGCGTCGGCCGTCAGGCAGGCGGCCCCCGTCATCCCCTCGGAACCGGCCACGACGGCTACGGTTCCGCAGGAACCTTTGTGGGCCACCGGGGACCGTCGCGGCAGGAGCCCGGCGATGCCCTCCCGGGTCAATAGATGGGTCGTGGCCGGGCAGTGGGCGATGGCGGCATCCGGAAAACCGATATCCACCAGTTCCAGGGCCCCGCAATGGGCCCGTCCAGGGTGAAAGAGGTGGCCCACCTTCACCAGCCCGAAGGTGACGGTCAGCGCTGCCCTCACGCATGCACCGGCTACCTCGCCCGTGTCCGCCCGAAGCCCGGAGGGCAGGTCGATGGCCACAACCGGCCGGCCGCAGTCGTTGATGGCTTCGATGAGGCGCGCCGCCGTCGGGCGGGGCGGCCCCCGCAGGCCGGTTCCCAGCAGGGCATCCACCACGATGTCGGCCTCGCCGAGGGCTGCCGTGAGGTCTTCCGGAGGCGGCTGGACCACGGGGCCGGCCTGCGCTTCGAGCCGCTCGAGGTGATGGCCGGCATCTCCGGTGATCTGCTCCCGGGGCGCGGCGAGGTAGACGGCTGCGGGGACGCCCTCCTGCGCCAGGCGCCGCCCGACGACGAAGCCATCGCCGCCGTTGTTCCCCTTGCCGCAGACGACGGCGACGCTCAGGTCCTCCAGGCCGGACCAGCGCTCCTCCAGGGCGCGCACGACGCCGGCCCCGGCACGCTCCATCAACTCCGCTCCCGGCACACCCATCTCGATCGACAGGCGGTCGATGTCCGACATCTGCCCGCCGGTCACCAGCTTCGGGAATCCCATGGTCGCCAGGCTCATGAAGACTCAGTCGCGAGTGAGGCCGCGGACCAGGAAGTCGGCATAGGTCCTGGCCGTCTGCGCCAGATCCCGGAGGCTCACCCTCTCGTCGGCGCCGTGAGCCCGCTCGCCGTTCACCCCGTAGCCGATCCCGGGCATGCCCGCGTCGACGAAGTAGTGAAGGTCGGTGAATCCCGGGGTCACCCGGAACTCGACGGCGTGGCGGCGGACGGCGCGCACGCTGCGGGCGAAGGATCTGGGCAGGATCCCGTCGCCACCGACGACGCAGGGCTCGATCCGCAGCAGCGGCCGCACCCGGTGGCGGGCCTCCGCCCGCGCGGCGGCCCTCGCCAGGGCCTCGACCAGCTCCGCCTCGGAGTCGGCCAGCCGCTCTCCGGGCACGAGGCGGCGGTCGATGGTGAAGGCCGCCTTGCCGGGAACGGTGTTCACCTTCTGGTCCGGGCCGCCGCGGACGACCCCCCCCACGTTGATGGTCGGTTGCCGGCTTCGCCCGTCGGGACCCTCCCAGCCTCGGGAGGGGTTGCCGAGCCGCCGCTTGATCGAGCGCAGATCGTGGACCATCGCCGCCATCTTCTCGAAGGCGTTGACGCCCCGCTCGGGGCTGGAGGCGTGAGCCGACCGGCCCGCGACCTCCACCTCCAGCCACAGGACGCCGTTGTGGCCCAGGCCGACGCGGCTGCCCGAGGCGCCTTCGCACTCCACGGCGTAGTCGGCGTCGACGAGCCCCCTCTTCACGATCCAGCCGGCCCCCAGGGCTCCACCGGTTTCCTCGTCCGCGGTGAAGGAGACCTCGACGTTGACCGCCGGATCGACGCGCGTATGCCGCAGGGACCTCAGGGCGCCGAGCAACGCCGCGATCGACCCTTTCATGTCGCCGGCGCCCCGGCCGTACAGCCAGCCCCCCCGGGAGACCCCCTCGAAGGGGGCCGCCGCCGACCAGTCGGCGGCGGCCACGGGCACGACATCGTAGTGGGCGTTGAAATGGATGGTCTCGTCGGCTCCGGTGTCCCAACGGGCGACGAGATTGTACCGTGGGTAGTCGGAGTCGACGCCGGCGGCCTCCACCTCGGCGTCCGGTACCCGGTGAACCACGGGACCCATGCCCAGAGCGCCCAGGCGGGCCCTCAGGTGCTCGACCATCGGCCGGTAGTCTTCCCCCGGGGGTTCACGGTGGCCATCCTGACCATCTTGCGCAGGTCTCGCGCCAGGGCACCGCGCCGCTGGTCGAGGTGTTCCAGGGGGTTCACGTCCTCCCCTCCTCCCGAAGCTGGGTGGAACTCACGTCCAGGCGGAACGCGGACTCGGGGATCTCCTCGAGGAGGCCGGCGAATTCCGCCGGTACGCGAACATCGCCGAGTCCGCGGTATTCTCCCTCCCAGACCCTCCCCGAAACCAGGAAGCGGGCCCCGAGATCGCGGAGCTCTCGCAAGGCCCGGTCCATATGATCGCGGTGGCCGCCGTAGTACGCGGGCTCGAACAGGCGCACCGCCGTGTCGAAGCCGATGGCGAACCAGCAGCCGGGGAAGAGTCTGGCCTTGCCCAGGAAGGTCGGCTCACGCGTCAGCAGAAGTCTCCTGCTCCCCCGGGCCTGGCCGGCCCGCTCCAGGATCTCGCGGTACGCCAGCGGGCTCTTGTCCACGTTCTCCACGGAGAGCTCGAAGCAGGCTCGCCGGCCGCTGAGCCGCTCCGCCGCCTCCGCCAGACCGGAGTGACCGGCGTGCAAGGGGTTGAAGGAGCCCGCCAGCAGAATCCTTCCCTCGCCCGGCACCGCGGGTCGTCCGGAACCGCCGGAGGCCTCCATCTCCACCGCCTCCAGCCGCCCCCCCAGCAAGCCCTCCAGAGCCTCGTCGACGGCCGCCTCGGAGGCCTCCACCCGGACCCAGGAGGGCAGGACCGGTCCGCCGGCGCCATCCGCGTCGACACCCGAGGCCGCAGCGCAGCGGGCGACGAGGACGGCGCTGAGGACCTCCTCCTGGGAGAGCCGGTCCGCGGCCCCCGGGTCGAACCGGAGGCTGGCAAAGGAGTAGGCGAGGGATCCTCGGGTGCACACGAAGGCCCGGTCCCGCCCCTTTCGCACCCGGTCGGTGGCCAGGGCGGCCGTGGCCCCGGCGCCGACGGCCCCGTCACTGCGGGCCAGAGTCCGGGCGCGGCCCCTGGCCCTTGCGGCCAGAAGCCGGGCGGTCTCCTCCCGGACCCGGTGGGGGCCCGGTCTGCCGAGATAGTCGGCGATCGCCTCGGCGAGATAGGGTACCTGGGCCTCGACCAGGGCGCGCGATGCTCCGGGATGGTTGAGCAACCAGCTGACCCCCAGAGAACCTCCGCCCGTGACGGCCACGGCCAGGGGCTTTCCGGCCCCCAGGATGGCCTCCACCCTGCCCCAGGCCCAGGACTCGAGGGCCGACTCCGTCACGGGAGGCCGAGGAAGCCGATCACGCCGCGCACCCCCCAGGCGGTGAGAAAGAGGCCGCTCAGGACGTTGAGGATCAGCAGATGACGGCACACGCGCAGAGCCGGCAGCCGCGTCCTGTCGGTCCACACCATCAGCAGGCACCACAGGCCGCAGGTGAGCACCCCGCCGAGATCGCGGCGGGTGTCACTCCTCGGGGGGTTCGGGGTAACGGATGTCCACGTGGGCAACGAAAGACGGGGATGGCGAAGGTTGTCAATCGCCCTCGTCCCTCGGCATATTCCCCGCCATGACCATCGATCGCGCCGTCATACCGGTGGCAGGTCTCGGCACGCGGCTGCTGCCGACGACCAAGGCCGTGCCCAAGGAGATGCTCCCCGCGGGGCGCCTGCCGATCATCCACCACGTCGTGGAGGAGTTGATCGCCGCCGGGATCCGGCGGATCCTGTTCGTCAGCAGCCGCCAGAAAGGGGCGATCGAGAACCATTTCGACGACTACTCGTCGCTGCTGATGCACCTGGAGTTGGACGGCCGGGACGTCCGCGAGATGGGGCGCTTCGACTACCGCCAGCGCGGCATCGAGTTCTTCTTCACCCGGCAGCAGGTACCCCTGGGGGAGACCAAGCCCCTGGGCACGGGAGACGCCGTCGCCTCGGCCGAGAGTTTCGTCGGCGGCTCCGACTTCGTCGTCGCCTACGGGGACAGCATCATCGCCTCACCGGACCCTCCCGGCCTCGTGGAACGGATGATCGCCTCCCACGAGGAGCACCGCTCCGCCTGCACCATCGGCGCCTGGGAGGTGAGGCCGGAGATGGTGGGCCACTACGGCATCCTGGTGCCCGGACAGACCGGAGAGGACCCGGCGGACATCCGCCTCGCCGACATCATCGAGAAGCCGGCCCCCGGCACCACCGACAGCCGCCTGGCGGTGAGCGCCCGCTACGTCTTCGCGCCGGAGATCTTCGACAGCATCCGCGCCGTGGCGCCCTCCGAGACGGGGGAGATCTACCTCACCGATGCGATCCACCGCCTCATCAAGTGCGGGCGCGAGGTCCGCTCCGTGCGCCTCCGGGAGGACGAGACGCGTTACGACATCGGCAACCACTCCGCCTACTTCCGGACCTTCATCGACTTCGCCCTGAAGGACCCGGAATGGGGGGAGGAGATGGCCGCCTACCTGTCCGGGCGGCTGGCCGGAGGGTCCGCCCGGACAGGCGGGCGGGACGCCTCCGGGGGGGCGGGATGAGCCGGGGCGAGGGACACGGGACGACGCCCTTCGAGATCGTTGCGAACCGGGGTTGCAGGAGGGGGCCCTTCACCGTTGACAGCAACGGGCCTCGCCGTATCTTACGGCAACCTTAACGCACTGATTTATCAAGAGCATAGGCCATCGGGGCCCAATTCCGACGCGGGATCCCGGGGGCGCATCCAAAGCAGGTGGCAGAGATGAGCGAATCCCCGGGCTGGAAGGATCGGCTGGAGGGTCACATCCCCGAGGATCTCGGCCGCGAGATCGACATCTTCGAGACCGAGATCGAGTTGCGCAGGCAGGGCAAGATCGATGAGGCCCTCTTCGCCGAGACGCGCCTGCGCCGCGGCGTCTACGGCCAGCGCTACGACAACGGCACCCGCTTCGACGGCCGGCAGGCGCAGGAGCTGGAATACCCGGCGGAGGAGACCAAGGGCCCCAACACCCTGTGGCACGCCCCGGGGATGCAGCGCATCAAGATCCCCTTCGGCGGTCTGACGACGCGGCAGATGGAGGTCCTCGCCGATCTCGCGGAGGAGTACTCCGACGCCATCATCCACATCACCACGCGCCAGGACGTGCAGCTGCACTACGTCCACATCGACGACACCGTCAACCTGATGCGTCGCCTCGCCGCCGTGGGAATCACCACGCGCGAGGCCTGCGGCAACTCGGTGCGCAACGTCACCGCCTGCCCCCTGGCCGGCGTCTGCAAGACCGAGACCTTCGATGTCACCCCCTACAGCCGGGCCTTGGCCAGATTCCTCCTCGGCCATCCCGACGCCCAGGACTTCGGGCGCAAGGTCAAGATCGCCTTCAGCGGCTGCCGCCACGAGGCCTGCGGCTTGGTCAACATGCACGACATCGGCGGCATCGGCGTAACCCGCACCATCGGCGGCAAGGTGCAGCGCGGCTTCGAGCTCTACGTCGGCGGCGGCCTCGGCGCCGTGCCCCACCAGGCGAAGCTCTTCGACGAGTTCGTGAGTGAGGAGGAGCTGCTGCCCGTATGCCAGGCCATCGGCCGGGTCTTCGCCCGCCTCGGGGAAAAGCGCAATCGGGCTCGCGCGCGTCTGAAGTTCCTGGTGGCCAAGCTCGGAGTGGAGGAGTTCCGTCGGCTGGTCGTGGAAGAGCGCGGGAAGCTGCCCCACGACCCCCGCTGGACGGCCTACCTCGACCACCTCGACGCCACCGACGAGGTGGCGCTGAACCCCGGCCGGGCCCTGAACGGGGCCGACCTGCCGCAAGGGTTCGAGGACTGGTACCGCACCAACGTCTACCACCAGCGCCAGTCCGGCCACGTGGTGGCCACCGTCCATCTGCCGCTGGGCGACCTGACTTCCGGCCAGTTACGGGAGCTGGCCGCCATCGCCCGGCGCTACGTCAAGGACACGATCCGCACCACGGTGGAGCAGAACATCGTCCTGCGCTGGGTGAGCGAGGCGGAGCTGCCCGCCCTCTACGGAGATCTGAAGGCCATCGGGCTGGGGGCCTCCGCGGCGGGCACCGTCGTAGACGTCACCGCCTGCCCCGGCACCGACACCTGCAAGCTGGGCATCGCCTCCTCCCGGGGGCTGGCCGGCGAGCTGCGCAACCGGCTCGGGGAGCGCTTCCACAGCCTCGACGAGGCCGTGCAGGGCATGCGCATCAAGGTCAGCGGCTGCTTCAATTCGTGCGGCCAGCACCATGTGGCCGACATCGGTTTCTACGGGATCAGCCGAAAGGTGAACGGCCTGACGGTCCCCCACTTCCAGGTGATCCTCGGTGGCCGCTGGAACGAGAACGCCGGCTCCTTCGGCCTGGCCATGGCCGCGGTGCCCTCCAAGAACATCCCCCTCGTCGTCGACCGCCTGACCGAGCGCTATGTCGAGGACCGACAGGGCTCCGAGTCCTTCCAGGACTACGTAGGCCGCGTCGGCAAGCGCCACGTCAAGTCGATGCTCGACGACCTGGCGAGGGTCCCCACGTACGAGGAGGACGCCTCCTTCTACCAGGATTGGGGGGACACGCGGGAGTTCACCATCGACGACATGGGCAAGGGAGAGTGCGCCGGCGAGGTCGTGCCCCTGGCGCACTTCGAGTTGACCGCCGCCGAGCGTGTCGTCTTCGAGGCCCAGGTCATGCTCGAAGAGGGCGACCCGGCCAAGGCCTACGACTCCGCCTTCCAGGCCATGGTCCAGGCCGCCCGGGCCCTCGTGCGCACCGAGTGGCTCGATGTGGGTGAATCGGCCGACAGCGTCGTGCCCGAGTTCCGTGCCCGCTTCGTCGACACCGAGTTGTTCTTCGACACCTACGCCAAGGACAAGTTCGCCCGCTACCTCTTCCGCCTCCACGAGGCTCCGAACCCGGAGCCGGGACGGGACGACGCTCACCGGGCGATCGAGGAATCGCAGCTGTTCATCGAGGCCGCCTTCACCTGCTACAGCCGCATCTCCGACGCCGCCCGGGCCGAAGGAACGGCGGTGCCCGCCTGATGACCGTCGATCTGCAACGCCTGAACGTCAAACTCTATCTGGAACCGGGGTGCCTGCTTTCTCCGGAGGAGACCTTCCGCGTCTTCAGCCAGTGGATTCCCGAGTCCGAGGACGAGATCCTCATCGACGTCGCCGACTACAGCCACATCGACCGGGGGCCTCGGACGGTGCTCGTCGGGCACGACGCAAACTATGTCCTCGACAACACCGACGGCCGCCTTGGTCTCCTCTACGGCCGCAAGACGGACGCCAACGGCCCGGCGGCCGATCGCCTGCGCCACGCCTTCTCCTCCGCCTTGAAGGCCTGCCGCCGGCTGGAGGAACATCCCGACCTGTCCGGCAGGGCCCGATTCCGCGGCTCCGAGGCCCTCCTCGTGGTCAACGACCGCCTTCGGGCCCCCAACACCGAAGAGACGCTGGAGGCCCTGCGCCCCGATCTCGACGAATTTCTCGCCAGGCTCTATCCGGGCGGACCCGGCCGGGTGCAGCGCGACTCGGACGAGCGCGAGCGTCTGACCCTTCGGATCGAGGCGCGCGATGTCCTCCCCGTCTGCTCCCTGCTGGATCGTCTCGGTGACTGAGAGCGTCCGCACCGCCGGCCCTGTTCGGCCGCTTCCCGATCGAGTTGACAGTACTCCCGGGCCTCTCTATATACGTCCGGTCGCGCCAGGAGACCGTCGCGACGAGAGCGGATGACCTGGAGAAAGGATTCATGACCTACATCATCGCCGAACCGTGCATCGACGTGAAGGACAAGGCCTGCGTCGAGGTTTGCCCGGTGGACTGCATCCATCCAGTGGACGGCGAGGGGGTTCCGATGCTCTACATCGACCCCGACGAGTGCATCGATTGCGGGGCCTGCGAGCCGGAGTGCCCCGTGGAAGCGATCTTTGCCGAAGAAGACCTGCCGGAAGAGTGGAACAAGTACCTCGAGATCAACGCCGCGTACTTCCGGGACCAGCAGTAGGAATCGCCGCGGACTCCCACCGAACCTTCCAGCCCCCAAGGGGCGGCGGCATTCGATGGTCCGCCGCCCCTTGATCTTCCATGGCCAGATCCCGCCCAAAAGGTAAATCCACGCCGAAGCGAGCCCCCGCCCGTTCCCGCCGCTCGGAGGCCCGGTCGGGATCCACCCGCGCCCCGGAGACACGGCAGGATCCCGACCTGCTGTGGTTCCTGTACCGGAAGATGGTCGAGATCCGCAAGTTCGAGGAACACGTCTGGGACGTGTACACACGGGGATGGATGCCGGGGCTGGCCCACCTCTACATCGGCGAGGAATCCGTCGCCGCCGGCGCCTGCGCCGCCCTGCGTGAGGACGACTACATCACCTCGACCCACCGGGGGCACGGCCACTGCCTGGCCAAGGGCGCCCGCCTAGACCGGATGATGGCCGAGATCATGGGCAAGGAGTCCGGATACTGTCGCGGCAAGGGCGGATCGATGCACATCGCCGATGTCTCCCTGGGGAACCTCGGGGCCAACGGCATCGTCGGCGGCAGCTTCGGGATCGCCACCGGCGCCGCCCTGTCCTCGAAGCTGCGGGGGGCCGATCAGGTGGCAGTCTGCTTCTTCGGCGACGGAGCGGCGAACCAGGGCATTCTTCTGGAGACGGCCAACATGGCCGTCATCTGGGACCTGCCGGTGATCTACCTCTGCGAGAACAACCAGTATGGGGAGCACACCCCCTTCGAGGCGGTCACCGGCGTCCAGGAGATCGTGGAACGCGCAAGTGGTCTGGGCATGGAGGGGGTGCGGCTCGACGGGTCGGACGTCCTCGCCGTCCACCAGGCCGTGGCCAAGGCCGTGTCCAAGGCCCGGGGCGGCGGCGGTCCGACCTTCATCGAGGCCGTCACCTACCGCTTCCGAGGTCACCACGTCGGCGACGCCGCGCCCTACCGCACGAAGGCGGAGCTCGACTGGTGGATGGAGAACAAGGATCCCATCCATCTTCTCGGCCGGACGATGAGCGAGGCGGGGCTGGCCGACTCCGCTCAGCTCGACGAGCTCCAGCAGCTGGTGGAGGAGGAGGTGCTCGCCGCCGTCGAGTTCGCCCGCAACGAGCCCGACCCCGACCCGTCCCAGGCCTTCGAGGACCTGTACGCCTGAGGGCGCCCCGATGACACGTGAGATCACCTTCCGCGAGGCCGTGTGCGAGGCCATGGCCGAGGAGATGAGGCGCGATCCGAAGGTCATCCTCATCGGCGAGGATGTGGGCCCGTCCGGGGGAATCTTCAAGTGCAGCGAGGGGCTCTTCGACGAGTTCGGCCCCGAGAGGGTCATCGACGCTCCCATCTCCGAGGCGGGCTACGTCGGCGTCAGTGTCGGGGCGGCCATGACCGGCCTGCGGCCCATCGCCGAGCTGATGTTCGGGGACTTCTCTCTGCTCACAATGGACCAGCTCGTCAACCAGGCCGCCAAGATCCGCTACATGACAGGCGGCCAGTGCAAGGTGCCCCTCACCGTACGTCTCACCATGGGAGCGGGCCGGTCGTCGGCGGCCCAGCACTCCCAGTCCCTGCACGCCCTGTTCTCCCACATACCGGGCCTGAAGGTGGTCATCCCCTCCTGCCCCGCCGACGCCAAGGGGCTTCTCAAGTCGGCGATCCGCGACGACAACCCGGTCCTGGTCTTCGAGGACAAGATGATGTACAACGACAACGGCCCCGTTCCGGAGGAGGAGGAGGCGGTCCCCCTCGGCCGGGCGGAGGTCCGCAGGTCGGGGTCCGACGTCGCCCTGGTGGCCACTTCAAGCATGGTCGGGCTCGCCCTCGAGGCGGCCGAAGTCCTCGCCGGCGAGGGGGTGCAGGCCGAGGTCGTCGATCTCCGCAGTCTCTTTCCTCTCGACAAGGATGCTCTCGTCGCCGCGGCGAAAAAGACGGGCTACGTGGTCGTCGTGGACGAGGGCGCGAGACGTTTCGGCGTTACCGGCGAGCTGGCCTCCATCATTCAGGAGCACGCCTTCGACTGGCTCGACGGACCCGTGGTCAGGGTTGCCGCGGCGGACGTACCTGTTCCCTTCAGCCCCGCCTTGGAGATGCCCACGATCCCCGATGCGGCTCTCGTCGTGGAGGCCGTGCGCGGCCTCCGGGGTCGAGGCGATTGACCCGCCCTCTCTGTCTCGTCACGGGCTCCTCCAGCGGCATTGGCGCCGCCATCGTCCGCCGCTTCGCCGCCCACGGCTACGACGTGGTGGTCCACTACAACTCCGGACAGGACCGCGCCCGGGCGATCGCCGACGAGATCTCCGGCCGGCACCAGGTCACGGCCGGGGTCATCGGCGCCGACCTCTCGCAGAGGGACGAGGCCTTCCGCCTCGTCGACGAGGCCCGCGAGCGCTTCGGGCGCCTCGACGTGGCGATCAGCAACAGCGGCGTGGCCAACTACGTCCGCGGAGACGACGGCGAGCTGATCCGGCACCGCTTCCAGGAGTGTCCGCCCGAACATCTCGACCGGGAGATGGCCCGCGTCCTCGACCTCAACCTCATGGGCGCCTACCGCTTCGGGCAGCGCGCTCTCAAGCACATGATCGAGGCCGCGAGGTCCGAGGCCGGCACGGGACGGCCGTCCCATCGAAGCATCCTCTTCATCACCTCCATCTCGGACGCCGCGCCGGAGGCGACCCGCATCCCCTACGGCGTCAGCAAGGCCGGCCTCAACCACGTCGTCCTCGGCGCCGCCTTCGAGGCCGGACCTCACAACATCACGGTGAACGCCCTGCGGCCCGGTGTCGTCGACACGCCGCTCACGGCCCGTCCTTCGGGGGTGCAGGATCCGGAATCAGGGCGGGAGTACACGGTGGCGGAGACCTATGGCCTGATGGCGAAGGGCGGCTCCCAGGCCCTCCCCTGGATCGCCGAGCCCGACGACATCGCGGTGGCCGCCCACGCCTTCACGCAGATCCCCTACATGACGGGGCAACTGGTCGCCGTGGACGGCGGCTTCACCCTCGCCAACGGCTTCCCGAACCGCGAACTGTTTCTCAACGAGGGACTGCGCAGACGCCGCGGAGGTGACTGAAGGGGCGGCCTGGCGGGAGCACGGCCTGGGCGACCGTGCCCCGTGCTAGTGTTCCTTGATGCTCCCCATGCGAATGTCGATGTCCTCGCGGTTGGCTACGCGCTCAAGGGCACCGTCGCGGATCCAGGCCATGCGGTCGCAGGCGCTCAGCATCTTGTCGTCGTGGGTCACCGTGATGATGGTGGAGCCCATCTCCCCCTGCAGCTTCTTCATGAAATCGATGATCGACTGGCCGGTGTTGCTGTCGAGGTTGCCCGTCGGCTCGTCGGCGAGAATGATCCGCGGGCTGTTGACGAAGGCCCGGGCGATGGCGACGCGCTGCTGCTGCCCGCCGCTCAGCTCCGAGGGCAGGTGATGGGCGCGGTCGGCGAGCCCGACGATGTCCAGACACTCCATGGCCCGCTTTTCGCCGTCGGCGGTGCTCATGCCCGCGAAGATCGTCGGCAGGGCGACGTTCATGAGCGCGCTCATCACCGGCAGCAGGTTGTAGGTCTGGAAGATGTAGCCGAGCTCGAAGCAGCGGACGGCGGCCAGCTTCTGCGGGGACAGGGACGCCAGGTTGACGCCCTCGATCAGGACCTCGCCGGAGGTCGGCGTCTGGAGCGCCCCGATCTGGTTGAACAAGGTGCTCTTGCCCGAGCCGGAGGGCCCCATGATGGCGAAGAACTCGTTCTCGTAGACCTTGACCGTGAGACCCCGCAAGGCGTGGACGTGGGTCGACTCGTCGCGGTTCTTCGCGTTGTACACCATCGTCACGTCGCGGACATCGACGATGACGGAACCACTCACTTGCGCCATGGACGGATCCGCTCCTGGCCGGAGCTCGGCGGGTTGGACCTGCGTGAGGGGGAAAATGTAGTTGCGGCCCCCGGCGGGGGTCAATCGACCCCGGACAAGCGGGGACGGACGGGACCCGCGCCCCCCCGGCGCCGTCGACCCCGGCCTCACCCCGCCCTTCGGTCCTGGCCCTGCTCCTTCAGGCGTGTGATCTCGTCGCGCAGAGCCGCGGCCTTCTCGAACTCCAGCGCCGTGGCGGCCTCGTTCATCTGGCGCTCGAGCTCGGCCACCATGTCCTCTGCGGCATCCTCCGCGGCAGCCGCCGAATAGTCCCTCCGCGGCCGCTCCGCCGCCTCGGCCTGCTTGACGCTCTCGAGGACCGATGTGGCCTGCAGGATGTCGGCCCGGGTCCGCTGAATCGTCTGCGGCGTGATGCCGTGCTCCTCGTTGAAGGCCTGCTGCAGCCGGCGTCGGCGCCCGGTCTCCTCGATCGTCCCCCGCATGGAGTTCGTCATCTTGTCGCCGTAGAGGATGACCAGGCCGGCCGCGTTGCGGGCGGCGCGGCCCACCGTCTGGATCAGGGCCTGCTCGGAGCGCAGGAACCCCTCCTTGTCGGCGTCGAGAATCGCCACCAGCGAGACCTCGGGCAGGTCCAGGCCCTCGCGCAGCAGGTTGATCCCCACCAGGACGTCGAACTCCCCCAGGCGCAGGTCCCGCAGGATGCCGACCCGGTCGAGGGTGTCGATCTCGGAGTGCAGGTAGCGCACGCGGAACCCGAGCTGGGCCAGGTAGTCGGTGAGCTTCTCGGCCATGCGCTTGGTCAGCACCGTGACCAGGACCCTCTCGCCCCTCTCGGCGCGGGCCCTGATCTCGTCCATGAGGTCGTCGACCTGGTTGCCCAGGGGACGGACCTCGATGACCGGATCGACCAGCCCCGTGGGCCGGATCACCTGCTCCACGACGACTCCGCCGGCGCGCTCGAGCTCGTAGGACGCGGGCGTGGCGGAGAGGAAGATCGTCTGCCCCATGTGCTCCTCGAACTCCTCGAAGTACAGGGGCCGGTTGTCGTACGCCGACGGCAGACGGAAGCCGTGCTCCACGAGCATGTCCTTGCGCGAGCGGTCGCCCCGCCACATGCCCCGCACCTGGGGGATCGTCATGTGGGACTCGTCGACGAAGAGCAGGAAGTCGTCGGGGAAGTAGTCCATCAGCACCCACGGCGGCGCCCCCGGTTCTCGGTGGTCCATGTAGCGCGAGTAGTTCTCGATCCCCGGGCAGAAGCCGATCTCGCGGATCATCTCCACGTCGTAGCGGGTGCGCGTCTCCAGACGATGGGCCTCGACGAGCTTCTCCTGCTCCTGCAACTCCAGCAGCCGCTGCTCCAGCTCGAGGAGGATCGCCTCGCAGGCGCGCTCGAGCTTGTCCTCGTCGGTGACGTAGGCCTTGGCGGGATAGAGGGTGACGCCCTGGCGCTCGTCGACCTGGCTCCCCGTGACCGCGTCGAGAATGGTGATCGCCTCCACCTCGTCTCCGAAGAGCTCGATGTGGACCGCGAGATCCTCGGCTGCGGGAACGACTTCGACCACGTCCCCGCGCACGCGGAAGCAGCCGCGCTTCAACTCGAGGTCGTTGCGGCTGTAGTAGATGTCGATCAGGCGGCGGAGCAGATCGTCCCTCTCGATACGGTCCCCCACCTCGACCGTGAGCCGCTGGGCCTCGAACTCGCGCGGCGAGCCGATCCCGTAGATGCAGGAGACGGTGGCTACGATGATCGTGTCCCGGCGCTCGAGTAGGGAGCTCATTGCCTTCAGGCGCAGGCGGTCGATCTCCTCGTTGATATCGACCTCCTTCTCGATGTACGTGTCGGTCGCCGGGCGGTAGGCTTCGGGCTGGTAGTAGTCGTAGTAGCTGACGAAATACTCCACGGCGTTGTCCGGGAAGTAGCCCCGCAACTCTCCGTAGAGCTGTGCCGCCAGGGTCTTGTTGTGGGAAATGACGAGGGCCGGCCGGTCGAAGTGGGCGATGACGTTGGCCATGGTGAAGGTCTTGCCGCTGCCCGTCACCCCCAGGAGGGTCTGGCAGGGGGCTCCCCGCTCGATGCCGTCGACGAGCTCGGCGATGGCCCGCGGTTGGTCTCCCTCGGGCTGGTAGTCGGCGACCAGACGGTATGACACGGACCCAAACCCCTTGTCCCTCAGATGATTAGCCCCTCTCGCGAGCGGCTGGCCGCCGAATCTATGCCCCCCGGCGAATCCCTGTCAACGTCCTGCCCCCCCAACATCCCTTCCTGGGTGCCATCATGGCGCCTTTGCCTGCCTTTTGTGCAGCCTCTCCATCCTGACATACTTTCCATGAATCGTTATGTGATCATTGATATCTTGTTGCAGAAGAAACAAATGCAGATTTTTCCCAAGTGGATGGTACGAATCCTGCTCTCTGACGCGTGACTGGAATCATGGAATCCACTTCTCTGGCAAGAGGGAGCTGACAGATGGCCAAGGTGATCGGCATCGACCTGGGTACGACGAATTCCTGCGTGGCGGTCATGGAGGGGGAGCCCTCGGTGATCGCCAATTCGGAGGGCGGCCGCACCACGCCGTCCATGGTGGCTTTCGCCAAGGACGGGGAGCGGCTGGTGGGTCAGACGGCCAAACGCCAGGCGGTGACCAACCCGACGAACACGGTCTTCTCCATCAAGCGCTTCATGGGCCGCCGCTTCGATGAAGTGGCCCAGGAGATCACCGAGGTGCCCTACGTGGTGAAGAAGGGGCCCCGCGATCTGGCGGTGGTGGAGATCGAGGGAGAGGCGTCGACGCCGCCGGAGATCGCGGCCATGGTCCTGCAGAAGATGAAGCAGACCGCCGAGGACTACCTCGGAGAGCCGGTGACCCAGGCGGTGATCACGGTGCCGGCGTACTTCAACGATGCCCAGCGTCAGGCGACCAAGGACGCGGGCACGATCGCCGGGCTGGAGGTGCTGCGCATCGTCAACGAGCCGACGGCGGCGGCCCTGGCCTACGGGTTGGACAAGGAGACGACTTCGGAGAAGATCGCCGTCTACGACCTGGGAGGAGGCACCTTCGACATCTCCATCCTCGAGCTGGGTGACGGCGTCTTCGAGGTGAAGTCCACGAACGGGGACACGCACCTGGGGGGCGACGACTTCGACCAGCGGGTGATCGACTGGATGGCGGAGGCCTTCCAGGCGGAGGAGGGCATAGATCTCCTCCGGGACCCCATGGCCCTGCAACGCCTGAAAGAGGCGGCGGAGAAAGCCAAGTGCGAGTTGTCGTCGTCGGGATCGACCGAGATCCACCTGCCCTTCATCACCGCCGACCAGACGGGTCCGAAGCACCTGCAGACCAGCCTCAGCCGGTCGCGGTTCGAGCAACTGGTGGAGGATCTGGTGCAGCGCACCCGCGGGCCCTGCGAGCAGGCGCTGAAGGACGCGGGACTCGGAGCCGACCAGATCGACGCCGTGATCCTGGTGGGCGGCTCCACCCGCATGCCGAAGGTCCAGGAGCTGGTGAAGGAGCTCTTCGGCCAGGAGCCCAACCGGGGGGTGAATCCCGACGAGGTCGTGGCCATCGGGGCGGCGATCCAGGCGGGGGTGCTGTCAGGCGAGGTGGACGACGTCCTTCTGCTCGACGTGACCCCCCTGTCGCTCGGGATCGAGACGATGGGCGGCGTCATGACCAGGCTCATCGAGCGCAACACGACGATCCCCACCAACAAGAGCCAGATGTTCTCGACGGCGGCCGACAACCAGCCCTCGGTGGAGGTGCACGTCCTTCAGGGCGAGCGGGAGTTCGCCGCCGACAACCGCACCCTGGGCCGCTTCCACCTGGATGGCATCCCCTCGGCGCCGCGGGGTATGCCGCAGATCGAGGTGAGCTTCGACATCGACGCCAACGGCATTCTCAACGTGCAGGCTCGCGACAAGGGCACGAGCAAGGAGCAGTCGATCCGCATCGAGTCCTCGAGCGGCCTCGACACCGCGGAGATCGAGCGGATGCAGAAGGAGGCGGAGGCCAACGCCGAGCAGGACCAGGCGCGCCGTGCCCAGGTGGACAAGCGCAACGAGGCGGACCAGATGGTCTACGCCACCGAGAAGAGCCTGAAGGAGCACGGCGACAAGCTCGAGGAGGCCGACCGCCAGGCGGTGGAGCAGGCCCTGGGGGAGGCCCGCAAAGCCCTGGAGGGCGACGATCCGGAGGCGATCGAGTCGTCGGTGAGCAAGCTGCAGCAGGCTTCCCACAAGCTGGCCGAGGTCGTCTATGCCGAGGCCCAGAAGGAAGAGGAGGCCGCCTCCGGGACGACCCCTCCACCCCGGCAGCCCGAGGACGCGGGACAGCAGGACCAGGGCACGGGCGCCGTCGACGCCGACTTCGAGGTGGTGGACGAGGAGGGGAAGAAAAAGGAGTAGAGCCGGGCTGCGGCCCCGGGGTCAGGCCCCGGGCCGCAGCAACAGCTTGAGGCCCTCCTGGCGCTCCATCATCTCGAAACCGCGGCGCCACTCCGCCAGATCCAGTTGGTGGGAGATCAGCTTCTCGTTGTTCAGGATGCCCGAGTCCATGAGCCGCAGGGCTCGCTCCCAGGCCGCCCGCCGCTGGCCGATGCCGCCGCTCACCCGGAGTTCCTTGTAGGCGATCTTCTCGAAGTCGACCTCCACCCGGCGGCCGGGGAGTCCCATGAGCGAGACCTTGCCGCGCTTGCGCACGACCTCGAGAGCCAGATCGATGGCCGCCGCGGCTCCGGCGCACTCGATGACGACATCGGCGCCGTAGCCGCCGCTGAGGCCGGCGATGCGGGCGGCCGCGTCCCCGGCCTCCACGTCGAGGACTTGGTCCACTCCCAGATCCCTCTCGGCGAACCGCAGGCGATCGCGGTCTCGGGAGGTGCCGCAGAGCACGACCGAACCCCCTTCGGCGGCCGCCACGAGGGCGCTGAAGAGGCCCACGGGACCGGGGCCGATGACGGCGACCAAGTCACCCGCCGTGACTCCGGTCTGCTCGATCACGGAGTGCACGCAGCAGGCCAGCAGCTCGGTCAGAGCCCCCGCCTCGAAGCTCACTCCATCCGGCAGCCGGTGCACGAACGTGGCGTTGACGCGGGGGGCGAAGCAGCCGTCGTGGAAGTAGCCCATCACGGTCCGAGACGGGCACATGTTGTAGTGGCCGCTACGGCAATAGTCGCAACGGCCGCAGATCTCGATGCTCGGCTCGCCGGTGACCCGGTCGCCGATGGCGATCTCGTCGCCTGCGTCGCTCCCCTTCTCCACCACGATGCCGCTGAACTCGTGGCCCATCACCACGGGGGTGCGGATCTTGTAGTTGATGGTGTCGTGATAGATGTGCAGGTCCGACCCGCAGATCCCCGCGGCCCTCACCTCGACCTTGACCTGCCGAGGCCCCGGAGGCGCATCGGCGACCTCGCGCAGCTCGACGAAACCCGGGCCACGCTCGTACTTGACGACGGCCTGCACTCTCCGTCCTACTCCGCCCCCGAGACGGGCTCCCCCGAACCTTCGTCCGGAGGCTCCGCGTCAACGATCAGCTCGATGCGGTCACCCGCCCGGATCTGCCCGGCCCCCGAGAGGGCGACCACTCTCGACACCCTCGTGCCGATGATCTCGCGAACCTCGATCACCGCGATCCGCCCCCCGGGGTCCTGGTCGTTGCGGCCGGCAGCCGGAAAGACGGCGAAACGGTACCCGCGGTGGACCCCGTTCTCGCTGCCCATGTTGATGAACATCTCCTCCCCGGACACGGAGAGGACCTCGGGTGTTGCCGAGCCGATCCGGATCCCCGTGGGCCGCACCAGGGGCACCGACTGCTCCACCAGGTCCTCCATGGCCTCCACCGTGGCCTGACCGATGGCGGTGCTGCGGAACTCCTCCGATCCGTAGGCCATCTCCCCGAGGTTCGCGAACTGGTAGTCCTGCTTGCGCGGCTTTCCCAGGAGATCGAGGCCGAGACCCCGGTCGATCGTCTCCCGCCGCGAGTGGGCCGAGCCGATCCGGCCCAAGTCGGAAACCCGGACCAGTTGGACCTCCATCTCGGCCACACCCTTGTAGGACTTGTAGCCGCCGATCAACGGATCGCCCACATGGAGCCGCTCCATGTTGTAGTCGAGGAGGGTGCCGCGCGCGAGCACTTCGGCCTGCAGAACCTCGCCGATCCGGCGCAGTTCCCCGTCCGTCCAGCGGGGCTTGCCGCCACCCGCGACTTCCGCCACCGCCGCGAAGGGCACCACATGCCAGGCAGAGACCTCCTCCATCTCCGTGCTGAGCATGCGTGGAACCTCGCTTGCCAGATCCCATACGCCGTCGCGAAAACCGGAATCGTCCTCGAAGGGCAGGACGGCGACCCAGGGCCGATAGGCGGCCTCGTCTCCGCCTCGGGAACGCTGTTCGAGGTAGGCCTGGAGCTGGGCCTCGGAGGGCGGATCCCCGGGTTCCCCGCCGTTGCTCCCGCCGGGACTCGGACCGCTCAGGACCTTGGGCAGGCAGCCGGCCAGCGCCAGAACCGCCAGGCTCGACAACAGGGGGACAAGGGTCGGCAGGGACATGTGAGAAGGGGTGACTCGTTTGGGGAAACGCTGTCCCATGATCTCGGAGGGATCGGCCGGCGCCGGATCCCGTCAGATCAGCTCGCGGAGCCCCTCCATGCCCGCGCGCCGGGCGCGGTTCCTCGCCAGGGCGCCGGGGCCGCGGGAGACGGCCGACAGCCGGCTGGGGAAGGAAGCAGCTTGCAGAGGGCTCGGATCATCGCGGGGCTTCCGGCCTGGGGCATTCGTGATCCACGTTACCTGCCCTGCCCCTCGGGATCAAGCGCCCTTCCGACAGGGAGTGCCGGCGCAAGGCCTGGAGCCGCCTCGGGGACTCGAACCCCGAACCGCCTGATTACAAATCAGGTGCTCTGCCAATTGAGCTAAAGCGGCCGACTCACCCTAGCCTGCGCCCCGGACCGATTCCCGTCAAGGTGGTCTCTTGTGGCCGAGGCCCCTTCCGGTCTATCATGGCCGCCACCACCCTCCACCTCCGGGGAGAAGCACGGATGGCTTCCGAGCCCCTCGTCTATCTGAGAGGTCGATTGCAGCCCGCTTCCGAGGCTCACGTGGCGATCTACGACGCCGCCGTGGTCCTGGGGGCGACGGTGACCGACCTGGTCCGCACCTTCGACCATCAACCCTACCGGTTGGGCGATCACCTCGACCGGTTCTTCCGCAGTTGCCGCTACGTCCGGATGGCGCCTCCCATCGACCGCACCGAGACCGAGTCGGTCTGCCGCGACCTGGTGGCGCACAACTCCGACCTGCTGCCGCCTGGGGGGGAGCTGGCGCTGGTGCTCTTCCTCTCCCCCGGAGAGCTGGCGGTGTACGCGGGAGGCGCCGGAGGCGAGGAGTCTGCGCCCACCTTCTGCATCCACACCTTTCCCCTCCCCTTTCCCATGTGGCGCCACTACTTCACCGAGGGCGCCCATGTCGTCACCCCGTCGATCCGCCAGGTCCCGGTCCAGTGCGTGGACCCCAAGATCAAGTGCCGGAGCCGAATGCACTGGTGGCTGGCGGACCAGGAGAGCCGGCAGGTCGATCCCCGGGCCGTCTCCCTCTGTCTCGACCTGGCCGGCAACGTCACCGAAACGGCGGGTTCGAACTTCCTGATCTGCCGCGGAGAGACCGTCCTCAGCCCGAGCCCCTCACACATCCTGCGTGGGATCAGCATGACGACGGTGGCGGAACTCTGCCCCGGCCTCGGACTCGCCTTCGAGGAGCGCGACTTCCAGGTCTACGACGTGATCAACGCCGACGAGGCCTTCCTGGCCACCACGCCGTACTGCCTGGCACCGGTGACGCGCATCAACAACACCCCCATCGGCGAGGGGCGGCCGGGGCCCGTATTCCGCAAGCTGATCGATGCCTGGAGCACATCGGTGGGAGTGGACATCCCGGGGCAGATCCTGGGACCGGGGGCGCCGGAGGGGCAGAGCGGCAGGCGTTGAAGATCTCGACCGGGATCCGAGGGGGCCCACGGTACCCCCTGATCCCGTGGGATCAGTTGCCCAGTTGGCGGACGGCTGCTCCCATGACCTCGGCGCGGGCGGCGAAGGCCAGCAGCTCCTCGCGCAGCTCTTCGGGCAGGCTCTCGAAGGCGGCCTTCTGCGCACCGTCGGGCAAGGACTCCGGCGACGACACCCACTCCTGGCCCTGCCGGCGCCAGCCCACGCAAGGGATGGCGCCGGCACCGGTCAGGTAGAAGCGGTCGCCGTGGCGGTAGACGCGGGCAGCCACCCCACTACCGGTGCGGGCCCCGGGCCCGGATGATGCGCAGGGCGAGGTCGGGATCGATCTGCACGATCATCTCCGGCTCGATGCGCACGTGCCCGGGAAGATCGAAGCCGGCCACGGCCGAGCGGGCGTGCCAGCCCGACAGAGAGGCATCCTCGCCGTCGACGGCGGAATCGGAGATGGGGCCGCCGAAGACATCGTGAAAGATCTTGCTGTACCCATCGACGACCTGGGGAGACTTGGAGAACGCCCCGCCGCCGGCGGAATTGACCATGCCGATGCACTTGACGCAATACCAGACGTCGTTGAGGCTGCCCTCCGGATCGAGGGCCCAGTGCAGGGTGCGGATGTGATTCTCACCGGCCTCCCGTCCGGCGGCGAAGCCCTCCTGCACGTCCCCGTCGTCATTTGTCACCGCGCCGCGGCCCCCCGCCGTGCCCGAGGTAAAGACCAGCCCCGAAGGGGTGATGGTAGCCATGCAGATGCGCCTCCCCTTCGGCGGCGGAAGCACCTCGTCCCGGCTCTGAAGGTCGATGCCGAGCCGCTCGATCCGTTCGTACACGTCGAAGTCCCGCCGCCATGCCTGCGGAAGGTCGCTCATCGTCCGTCTCCTCCTGGTTTGCCGTTCGGGGCGCACCAAGATAGCCCGGCCCGCCCGCGGATCAAGGACCCCGCTCCCGACCCGATGGGGACTCCCGCAGCCACCCGGGGACAGCGCACATGCCGGTAACCCTGGATCTGTCCACCCTCGGGCCCCTGGAAGAGGCCGTGGCCGCCGCCCGGGAGCGGCTTGGCCGGGAGCGCGTCGCGGCGCGGATTCGGGACCGCGACCACACACTGTGGGGGCCCCGCCCGGAGGGTATCGTCGATCGTCTGGGATGGCTCGACAGCCCCCTGGAGATGGCCGGCCGG
Organism: Candidatus Latescibacterota bacterium; assembly: GCA_964291625.2. GTDB lineage: Bacteria > Latescibacterota > UBA2968 > UBA8231 > UBA8231 > UBA8231. The sequence goes on from OZ220090.1 coordinate 819,593, forward strand.
GTTCGCCCCATCGACGACCTTCTCACCGGCGCCCTGGGGGATGGCCTGACCGATGCCCTCCTGCTGGGCATGGGCGGATCGAGCCTGGCAGCCGAGGTCTACGGCCGCCTCCTGCCCCTCGCCGGAGGACGGCTGCGGCTCTCCGTCCTCGACAGCACCGATCCGGCCGCCATCGCCGACCTCATGGCCGCCATCGATCCCGCCCGGACCCTCTACCTGCCCGCCACCAAGTCCGGCGGCACCGTGGAGACCCTCTCCCTTCTGAAGCACTGCTACAACCTGGCCATCGCAGCCGTGGGCCCGGGGCGCGCGGGCAAGCACTTCGCGGCCATCACCGACCCGGGGAGCGGCCTGCAGGAACTGGCGGAGTCCCTCGGTTTTCGTGAGCTCTTCCTCAACGATCGGGAAATCGGCGGCCGCTACTCCTGTCTCTCCTTCTTCGGCCTCGTACCCGCCCGTCTCGCCGGCGCCGACCCCGGCCGTCTGCTCGCCGGCGCAAGAGCCGCGCGCGCGGAGATCGTCGACGACGGCGTCGGTCTTCGGCTCGGAGCCGTCCTCGGCGCGGGCGCGGCCTCGGGCCGGGACAAGCTGACCCTGATCCCCTCCCCTTCCCTGGAACCCCTGGGAGCGTGGATCGAGCAACTCATCGCCGAGAGCACGGGCAAGAACGGAACGGGCATCCTTCCCATCGATGGGGAGCCCGTCGGCGCGGCCGGGTCCTACGCCGGCGACCGGCTCTTCGTTTCTCTGAAGCTGAGGGGGGAAGAGGACGCTCCGGAAGTGGAGGCCCTGGCCGGGGCGGGATTCCCCGTGGTTCGGCTGGAGCTTGCCGAGGCGTATGACGTCGGTGCCGTGATGTACGTCTGGAAAGTGGCGACCATCGTCGCCGCCCACCGGATGGGAATCAATCCCTTCGACCAGCCGAACGTGGAGTCGGCGAAGGCCCTGGCGCGGTCGATACTCGACGCCCGTCGGAGGGAGGGTGCCCTGCCCGCACCGCCGCCGGATCTCGTGGAGGATGGCGTGGCCACCTTCGGCCGCGTCGAGGGCGGAGCTCTCTGGTCGGTGGTCCGCGACTTCCTTGCCCTGCGGGAGGAGGTCCATCCTCGCCCCTACGTGGCCTTCCACGCGTACCTGCCGCCGCGTCCGCAGGTGGCGCGCGCATTGGCGCGGCTTCGCCGAGGGATCCGGGAGCGCACGAGTCTGGCCACCACCATCGGCTTCGGACCCCGGTTCCTGCACTCGACGGGTCAGATCCACAAGGGCGACTCGGGACATGGCCGGTTCGTGCAGGTCACCTGCGACGACCCGGTCGACCTGCCGATCCCGGATGCGCCCGGCGAGACTGCATCGACCACGACCTTCGGCATGCTGAAAGCCGCCCAGGCTTCGGGGGACCGGCAAGCCCTGATCGAGGGTGGACGGGCGGTGCTGCGACTGCATCTCGCGGGCGGCCTCACCGAAGGTCTGGAGACTATGGAGAAGGCCTTCGAGAAGGCCCTGGCATCTGTCCCCGACACCGGAAGCAGGAGGTAGTGCTGTGCAACTGGGCATGATCGGACTCGGGCGCATGGGCGCCAACATGACCACGCGGCTCCTTCTGGACGGCCACGAACTCGTCGTCCATGACCGCGAAGAGCAGGCCGTGAGGGAGGCGGAAGGGCGAGGCGCAAGAGGCGTGTCGTCGCTGGAGGATCTGGCGGCGCAACTCGATTCACCTCGCGCCGTGTGGGTGATGGTGCCCGCGGGCGAGGCCACGCAGGATACCGTGGCCCGCCTCGCCGCCGCCCTGGAGGCCGGCGATACGGTGATCGACGGAGGCAACAGCAACTACCGTGACACGATGCGCCGGGGGGAGGCCCTCGGAGAGAAGGGGCTGGACTACGTCGACGTCGGCACCAGCGGCGGCGTCTGGGGCCTCGACGCGGGATACAGCTTGATGATCGGGGGGCCGGAGTCGGCCGTGGACCGCCTGCGGCCGATCTTCGAGAGCCTGGCGCCGTCGTCAGAAAACGGATGGGGCCGGGTCGGTCCTTGCGGCGCCGGCCACTTCGCCAAGATGATCCACAACGGTATCGAGTACGGCATGATGCAGGCCCTGGCCGAGGGTTTCGCGATCATGAAGAACAAGACGGAACTCGGTCTCGACTTGCATCAAGTGGCGGAGATCTGGCGCCACGGTTCGGTAGTGCGTTCCTGGCTGCTCGACTTGACGACGGCGGTCCTGGAGGAGGATCAGGGACTGTCCCGCATCGCGCCCTACGTTCCGGATTCCGGTGAGGGCCGATGGGCGGTAGCGGAAGCGGTGGACCTCGACGTCTCGGCCCCCGTCCTCACTCACTCTCTCATGGCGCGACTGCGCTCGAGGGACGAGGAATCGTATGCCGACCGGCTGCTGGCGGCGATGCGCAACCAGTTCGGAGGCCATGCCATGAAGGCTGCGGAAGAGCCCGCACCGTAGTTCCAGGGGCGCAACGCAACACGCCGAAGGCCAGGCAGCAACGGTCCACTTGAGGGAAAAGCGGATCTCTTCTTAACTTATGTGTCGATTTGGCGCGTTGATTCCACCAACATCACGCAGTCCCATCCGGAGGAGACTACATGCCGAATGTTGCCCAAGTGCTCAAGGAGGAGATCAGCCGATTGGCGCGCAAGGAGATCCGCGCCTCCTGCGATCCCCTGCGCAAGCAGGTTCAGAGCTTGAGACGCACGGTACGCACCCAGCAGGAGACGATAGACAAACTCGAGAGAGCCTTGTCGAAGATGGTCGAGTTGACCGCCACCGAAACGGGCACCTCCCTCTATGCGCCCGCGCAAGAGAAGGAACAGAGTTCCCGGGCCCGGGTGACGCCGGCTTCGATCCGGAGACATCGGCTCCGCCTCGGGCTCTCGCAGGCTCAACTCGGTGGGTTGCTGAATGTCAGCACCAACACCATCGTCCGCTGGGAGCAGGGCAGCTCGAAACCGCGGGTTCAGCACCGCACCGCCCTGTTGCGGCTTCGCGGCCTGGGCGTTCGCGACGTAAGGCAGATCCTCGAGGAGTAACGAGCCCCCCGCGACGAAGGCCCGCGCCCTCCACCACGGGCGCGGGCCTCTCCTCCACCCTCCCGAAGGGCCTTCAGCCGCCGGCCTTCTCGTAGAGATCGCGCCCCTCCACGAGGGCCTCGATCTTGCGATCGGCGACGAGACGCTTCAGCATCCAGAAACCGCAGTCGGGGTTGATGCAGGCGATGCGCTCCGGTCCGACTACCGCCACCGTCTCGTCGATCTGGCGGGCGATCTCCTCGGCACTCTCGACGACGTTCGACTTGATGTCGATGACGCCGAGCCCCAGACGCACAGAGCCGGAGACCCTCTTCAAAGCGGGCAGCTCCCAGTTGCTGCGGTGAGCCAGTTCCAGCAGAACGTGGTCGGCGTGCAGCCCGCCCAGGTAGTCGATCAGGTTCTTCCAACTCCCCTGCTGGATGGTCTGTCCGCCGTAGTTGCCGAAACAGAGATGCACCGCCGGCGTGGTCCGTACCCGGTCGAGGATGCGGTTCATCCCTTCCAGGGCCCACTCCCACTCCTCGGAATGGCCGGGAAGATTGGCCTCGTCCACCTGTACCACATCGGCCTCGATGTGGGCGACCTGCTCGGCGAGCACGTCGGCCATGGCCAGGCACAACTCCTGCCGGCTCGCGTAGTGGCGGTCGAGCAGGGTCTTGCACAGCATGTGCGGTCCCGTGAGGGTGAACTTGAGCTTGTGCGACGTCAGGCTTCGGGCGAGGGAGAAGTCGCCCGGCAGATCGAGTGAACCCGCCCCGATGGCTCCTTCCACGACCGCGCTCGGACGCCCGCGATAGGCCATCTCCGTCTCGCGGCGGAAGGCCTCCACGTCTTCCCATCCCACATGGCCGCGCACGTTTGCGAGAGGACGGACGAAGTACTCGATCATCCCGTTCGTCTCGGGATGGTTGACGTCGAATCGTCCCAGCTCGCCATCGGCGAGAATGTCGATGCCGGCGTTCTCCTGGGTCTTAAGTACAACCGCCATGGCGTCGGCCAGGTTCTGCTCCGAGGGCAGCGCCGCCAGCCAGTCCGGGATCGGATAGCTGCCCACCACCGTCGTCAGGATTCCCAATCCGTGCTCTCCTCTCGGTTCATCCACCCCGGGCGCGCTCGAGCCCTTCGAGAACGATTCCCTTGGTGATCACCTCGGGCAGCACGATCGGTTCGCGTGGGCGCCCCGCTGGAAAGATCACGTAGAGGGGCACTCCCGAGCGTCCGAAGGCGCGCAGCATGCGGGTGATCTCGGGGTTCCGGTTTGTCCAGTCCGCCTTCACCAGGACCACCCCCAGCTCCTCGAAGCGGTCCCTCACATCCGGGTCCGACAGCACGACCCGCTCGTTGACCTTGCACGTCCAGCACCACTCGGCGGTGAAGTCGATGAAGAGATGGCGGTCCTGCGCCAGCAGCGACTCGAGGCGCTGCACGTCGAACTCCTCCCATCCCTCGGTCTCCAGGGGAGCGCCGGCCGGGCTCGCGAGAAGGGGGTGGAGGAAGAGGCCGTATCCGCCCAGGGCGACCAGGAAGGAGGCGGCCCAAGCGGCCCTCCGGCGGATCGTCGAGGTCCGCAGATCGATCCAGGTGCCAAGGATCCAGGCACCCAGGGCCAGGCAGAGCAGGAAGGCGCAGGTCCAGACCACGGCCTCCATCCCCAGCTGCTTGCCAACCACCCAGAGCAGCCAGAGCACGGTGGCCATGAGCAGGAACCCCATGGCCTGCTTGAAGCGCTCCATCCAGGCGCCGGGGCGAGGCAGGAACCGGATCCACCGCGGCTGCCAGGCGAGGACCAGGTAGGGCAGGGAGAGTCCGGCGCCGATGGCGGCGAAGACGGCGAAGACCACCGGAGCCGGCTGGCTGAAGGCGAAGCCCAGAGCGGTCCCCAGGAAAGGCGCGGTGCAGGGCGTGGCCAGGACCGTGGCGAGGACGCCGTTGAAGAAGCTGTGACCCAGGCCCTCGCCCTGGGGGCCTCCCCCGAGGGCGCCGACGCTGCCCGGCAGGCGGATGGTGACGAGGCCGAAGAGGCTCAGGGCCAGGACGAAGACCAACCCCGTGAGGAAGAGCACGAACCCGGGCGACTGGAACTGGAATCCCCAGCCGATCTGCTCTCCCGCCGCCTTCAGGGCGGTCACCAGGGCCGCCAGAACCATGAAGGTCAGCACCACCCCGGCGGAGAAGGCCAGGCCGAGCTGACGCACCCGGCGGGGCTCCTCTCCTCCCTGGGAGACGAGGGACAGGGCCTTGAGGGAGATGACCGGCAGCACGCACGGCATCAGGTTCAGGATCAGCCCCCCGATGACCGCCATCAGCAGGTACCACCACAGGGACGAGGCGCCGCCCGGCGCCGCCTCGAACTCCGCGGCGAGGAGGTCGATACCGCTCTCGCGCAGGTCGAAACGGATGGTGCGGAACCGGCGCTCCCCCCCCGCCCCGGGAAAGGCGATGACGCCGGCCAGCTCGCCGGGCAGCGGCTCTCCCGGGTAGGGCTCGATGCGCAGCTCCGAGCGGGTCCGCTTCGGACCCTGCTCCACGAGGGCGCCGACATCGAGGCTGGCTCTGTCGCCATCGGGGAGAGGAAAGAACCCGGGCGGCTCCCCCCCTCCCTCGTGAGCGGCGGTCACCTCCACCGCCACCCGCAGGGCGCCGCCGTCGGCTTTGACCAGCGGCCGCCAGCTGACGGGGTCCGCCTCGGACAGGGGCGCCGGCACCCGGGCCCGGTAGCGGTCGAAGAGCTCGGCGTGATCCGGCGCCGCCTCCCCGGCCTCGAGGTCCAGCGACAGGATCGCCCCCCCGGGGATGCAGATCTCCCGGCAGACCAGCCAGCTCACCTCGGCCGTGAACCGCATGGTGTCGGGCAGAACCGCCGGCGGGCGCACGGGGGCCAGCAGCAGCACCTCATCGGCGTACCCGAAGACGGTCAGGTCGTCCTCCTGGTAGCGGTGCGGTCCCGGCCACTGCAGGGGAGCGACATCGAAACCCTGCGGGGTCTGCCAGACGACCTCGGTGGCCTGTCCCGCGTCCCCGGGCCAGGCCCAGTAGGTGTGCCATCCGGGGTCTTGCTCGAGGTGCACTCCGAGGTTGAAGCCACGTCCCGCCTCGACATTGGTCACGTCGGCGAGCAGCCGGGCGCGGACGGGATCGGGGAACTGAGCCTCGGCTTCGGAGGGCGCAAACGCCGGCAAGAGCACGAGACCCAGGGCGATGGTCATCGTGCAGCCCGAAGGCTGCGCTCTCATGCCGGATCCTCCTCGAGGTCGATCCTGGCCCCGAGCCCGATGAGATCCGGGAAGAACCCGGGATAGGACTTGCCCACGGTCTGGGCGTCGCGCACGGCCACGCCCTCGAGGCTGCGGAGTCCCATTATGGCGAGCATCTGCGCCACCCTGTGGTCGTGGTAGGTGCCGGCCTCGTGACCGCCCTCGTATCCCTCCGGGCGGCCTCGCACGACGATCGCCGCCCGCTCCTCGTCGCAGTCGACGCCGAAGCGCCGCAGCTCGCGCACGGGGACGGCGATCCGGTCGCACTCCTTGAGCCGCAGGTTGCCGATGCCGTGGAACCGGCTCGTGCCCCGGGCGTGGGCGGCGACCGGCAGCATGGCCAGCACGGCATCGGTGGCCTGGTCACCGTCGAAGTCGGCCCCGCGAAGCCCGTCGTGGCCCTTCAGGCGGACCCGCTCGCCGTCGTGGGAGATGGCGGCCCCGGTCCGCGTCAGCCAGTCGAGAACGGCGCGCTCCCCCTGCCGGTCCTCGAAGAGGCGCTCCACGGCGATGGAGCCGTTGGTGAGGGCGCCCGCCGCCAGGATCGCCGCCGCCGACGGGTAGTCCCCGTTTACGGAGTACTCGCGCGGCTGGTAGCTCTGTCCGCCGGGGATCCGGAAGCTCAGGAGGTCCTCCGCGGTCTCCACCTCGATCCCGGCGCTTCCGAGGACCTCGAGGGTGGTGAGCACCAGCGGCCTGGAGACCAGCCCGTCGGTGACCTCGATGGCCAGGTCCTCGCCCACCAGGGGCGCCAGGAACAGCAGCGAGCTCAGGAACTGGGAACTGCGGGCGCCGCTGACGCGCACGGTGCCGCCGCGCAGGGCGCCTCCCCGAATCGTCGCCGGCAGGCGCCCCCCGGCCGACTCCACGCGGGCGCCGAGCTGGTCGAGAGCGGCGAACAACTCGTCGTGGGGCCGCCTCCCCAGGGAGTCGGCGAAGGAGGTCTCGAAACGAACCTCCGGGAGCATCGCCCCCACGCCCATGAGGAGGCGCGAGACGGCGCCGGCGTTGCCCACGTCCAGGACCCCCGGACTTGCGGGGCGCGTTCCGAAGCCGCGCACGCGCAGGTGACGGCCGTCGTCGTCCACCTCCTCCCGGATCCCGGCGCCGAGGAGACGCAGGCAGCGCACGAGGGCGTCGGCGTCCTCCGAGCGGGCGGGGTGATGGATCAGGCTCTCTCCCTCGGCCAGGGCCGCCGCCAGCAGGTAGCGGGCGGTGTAGTTCTTCGACGACGGAGGGCTGAGTGTCCCGCTCAGGGACTCCGTGTAGTGGACTCTCGCTCTCAAGGGATCAGAAGGCTCCCGTCCGCGACTCGTAGCGGGTCGGCTTGCCGAGGCTGGCGCCACCGGTCTCGACCCAGCGCGCCATCCACTCGACGACCGTGTCGATGGGGGTATCGGGAGGTCCCAGCCGCTCCCTGAGGGCGGAGCTGTCGCCGAGGAGAGCGGTCTCGCTCTCGTGGCCGGCGAACCGCGGCTCCCGGTGGAGGAGCTCGCCGAAGCGCTCCGCCAGGCGGCGCACGGAGAGCACCTCGGAGCCGGTCAGGTTGAGCGTCGTCGGCGGGCTCGTGCACAAGGGAAAGGAACGGGCCAGGTAGGCGTTGGCGTCTCCCTGCCAGATCTGGTTCACGTGTCCCATGGCCAGCTCCACCGGATCGCCGGACCACACCTTCCAGGCGATGTCGTGGAGGATGCCGTAGCGCAGCTCGGTGGCATAGAACAGACGCGCCGTGAACAGACGGGCTCCCGAGGTCCGAGCCGCGTGCTCGGCGAGTCTCTCCCCGCCGAGGCGGGACTGGGCGTACTCCCCCACCGGCCCCGTCGGGTCCGACTCGGAGGCCCCGCGGCCGTCGACGGAGGTGAAGGCGTAGACGTTCCCGGAGCTGACGTAGCAGACTTCGGCGTCGGCGTAGCGCTCGACGGCGCGGGCGGGCAGAAGCCCGTTCACCGCCCAGGTCGTCCAGGGGTCCCCGCGGGCTCCGAACTTGAAGCCCGCCAGGAGGAAGACGTGGGCCGCCTCCGGCAGGGAGGCCAGGGAGCCGTCCAGCAGGTCGGCGCGAACGGTGGTGACGCCGAGGTGATCGAGGCGCGCGCGGGCGGCAGCGTCCGAGAAACGGGCCACGCCGATGACCCGGCGGCCCCCCTCGGCGGCCCCGGCGCGCACCAGGAGCTCCGCCAGGGAGGGTCCCATCTTGCCCCCCGCACCGAGAAGGACCACGTCGCCGCGGTACTTCGAGACGGCGTCGCGAACGGCGGGCGTGGGCCGGGTCATGACCTCGAGCAGCTCTTCCTCGGTCCGGGGCGGATGCGCCATCCCCTTGCAGCCCTTTGCGTTGTGAGTCTCCTGGGAGGCTTCTATCTTACGGCCCCCCGCCGATGCGGTCGAGTGACTCCCCATGTCGGATCCCCAGCGACAGCCGCCTTCGCCCAGGTCCCTCGATCTCTTCGAGGCCGGGCGCCGCGACGCCCTCGAGCGCGACCAGCCGCTGGCGGCGCGCCTGCGGCCTCGCACCCTCGACGAGTTCGTCGGCCAGGACCACATCCTGGGACCCGGCCGCCTCCTGAAGCGCGCCATCCAGGCCGATCAACTCTCCTCCCTGATCTTCCATGGCCCGCCGGGGACCGGCAAGACGACGCTGGCCGCGGTCATCGCCAACACGACCAGGTCCCACTTCATCTCCATCAACGCCGTCCTCTCCGGGGTCGCCGACATCCGCAGCGCCGTGGAGGAGGCCCAGGAGCGGCGCCGGCTCCACGGCCATCGCACGACCTTGTTCATCGACGAGGTCCACCGCTTCAACAAGGCCCAGCAGGACGCGCTGCTGCCCTGGGTCGAGAACGGGACGGTAGTACTCATCGGCGCGACGACGGAGAACCCCTACTTCTCGGTCAACCGGCCCCTGGTATCGCGCAGCCGCCTCTTCCAGTTGCGCGAGCTCGAGGCCGGCGACCTCCACCGCATCGCCCGGCATGCCCTGCAGGACCCCCGGGGGTACGCCGACCTGCGGGTCGACCTCCACGAGGACGCAGTGGCCCACCTCGTCGATGTCTGCAGCGGTGACGCCCGGGCCCTGCTCAACGCCCTCGAGCTGGCGGTGGAGACGACGCCCCGGGATGCGGAAGGGGTGGTCCACGTCGATCTGGCCGTGGCCGAGGAGTCGATCCAGCGGCGCGCCGTTCTCTACGACAAGGAGGGCGACTACCACTTCGACACGATCTCCGCCCTCATCAAGTCCCTGCGCGGGTCCGACCCCGATGCCGCCGTGTACTGGCTGGCGCGCATGGTCTACGCCGGGGAGGACCCCCACTTCCTGTTCCGTCGCATGCTGATCTTCGCCAGCGAGGACGTGGGCCTGGCCGACCCCGAGGCCCTGGGGGTGGTCACCGCGGCGGCCGAGGCTTTCGACCGGGTCGGCCTGCCCGAGGGGCGGTTCCATCTCGCCCACGCCGCCCTCTACCTGGCCACGGCGCCGAAGAGCAACTCCACCTTCGCCTTCTTCGACGCTCTGGCCGCCGTGGAGGCGGAGGGCGACGGAGAGGTACCGAACCCTCTGAAGGACGCCAGCCGGGACGCTGAGGGGCTCGGCCACGGGGCCGGCTACCTGTACCCACACGCCTACCGCGACCACTGGGTGGCGCAGCAGTACCTGCCCGACAGCCTCCACGGACGCCTGTTCTACCAGCCTTCGGACCAGGGCCGGGAGCGCGACCTCGGGGACCGCGTGCGGCGGCGCCGGGAACTGCAGCTGGCCGCGGCGGCCGAGGCCGGCCCCAGCGGCGTCGATCCCCTCACCCACTCCCCCGAGGACCGGTCCCGCGACCAGTGGCTGGTGCGCGCCGGCGGCGAGGTGAGCGCCCAGCTCGACCATGTGCGGCAGCGGCTCTTCGCCTCGGTGAAGCTCGCCCGCCACCACGTCGTCCTCGACCTGGACGCGGCCTCGGGGCTGCTCACCTGGGAGGCCCTGCGCCGCGTCCCCGAAGGCGGCGTCTGGTCCCTGTGCACGGACCGCACCTCGGCGGTCGCCCTGCGGGAGATGGCCAGCCATTCTCTCCCCGAGCTGAGCCGCCCCGTGGTCCTGGAGGGGCCCCTCATCCGGGCGGCGGACCTGGTGAGGCTGCAGGACGAGGGACTGCGCTTCGACGCCGTCCTCGGGCGCAACACCCTCGGCAGCGTGAGCGGCCGCGAGAAGGCGGCGCGGCGGATCGTGGAGCTCCTGGCCCCGGGAGCCGTCCTCTGCCTCGCGGAGACGGTACCCCGGCTCGGTCAGCGGCTGACGGACCTGGTGCCGGTGGCCGAGTTGGGGGAGGACATGGCCGGGCGGCTGCATCGGGCAGAGGAAGAGATCTACCGGGACGAGGACAACCCGCGCGTCTCCTGGGAACCGGGCGACCTGGAGCCCCTGTGGTCGGAGGCCGGCCTGACCTCGGTGCGAATCGAGACCGAGGTCCTGACCGCCTCCCGGCGGCTCGGCAGCCGGGAGCTGGGGAGGTGGTTCAGCCCCGGCGGGGAGAAGCACGGCACCTTCGCCGCCTACCTCCGCCGGCACCTCTCCGAGGACGAGGTCCGCCAGGTACGGCGGCTCTTCGAGAGCCAGTTGATGAACCAGGAAGTCGACTGGTCGACGACCTACGCCTACGTCAGCGGCCGCTCGGCCGCGGAGACCTGATCGCGGGCGGCCCCGGCCTCAGCCGCCGGCCGGCGCCCGGTCGATGAGCGCCCCCGCCTCCTGGCGCAGGCCGTCGAAGCGCCGCAGCAGGTCCGCCGGGCCGGCCCCCTGGTGGTCGAAGAACTCCCGGAAGTGATCGGGCAGCACCGGCAGCACCCGGTCCAGCAGGGAGTAGAGGAGCGGGGCGGTGCGGGTCCCGGCCAGCCAGCCCGGACCCTCCGGCAGATAGCGGCCCACCAGCAGCACCAGCACCATCAGCAGCAGCACGCCGGCGAGCGCTCCCAGGAGGGCGCCGAGGACCCGGTCGACCACGCCCAGGAGAATGGCGTAGACGACGCTCCTCAGGACCCGGGACAGGAGGTTGACCGAGAGGGCCACGGCCACGAAGACGACCGTGAAGGCGGCCACCAGCCGCAGGACGGGATGACCGAAGGAGGGCATCATCGCCGCCGCGGCGCTGTGCAGGTAGAGGCCGCCGAGGAGGCCCAGGGCGACCGCCAGCAGGGCCGAGACCTGCTGGATCAGGCCCCGGCCGTAGCCGCGCACGGCCAGGGCGATCACCAGGACCGCGGCGATTCCGTCGAACCAGTGCATCTCTTGAGAAACGGCCTCCTGCGGGCGCTGCGTGGAGGTTGCCACCTTCGGCGGGGGCGCAATAGATTAGCCGCCCATGCAGGCTCACCTCGACAAGGTACGCTGCAAAGTGCGCTTCCCCCATTCCCCGGGCCCGAAGTCGTGGAGCCGTGGTCTGTTCTGGCTGCTGCCCCTCGCCTTGTGCGCCTGCTCGACGACGGAGGAGCAGGTGCGGCGGCACATCGAGGTCACCGCCGCCAACGATGTCCACTCCGAGCGCTGGGGCCTAGCCGTGGACGAGCTCGCCGCCATTGGACGCCCCGCCGCGCGCCAGCTCCTGGCCCTCCTCGACCCCGCCCAGTACCGCGGGGTCGACTACCGCGAGTTCCGCGACGAGATCGAGAGCACGCGCACCGCCGCCGCCGTGGTGCTGGGCCGCATCCGGCACCAGGCGGCCTCCGCCAGCATGCACGCCCGCATCACCACCGCCTACCGCTACAACGAGCGCATCGCCTGCCTCCGGGGGGTCGGCGACCTGGGCTTCACCGAAGCGGCCGTGAAGGACCTCCGGGCCCAGCTCGCCGACGCCGACCCCGTCATCCGGCTGCTGGCCGCCATCTCCCTGGTCAAGCTCGGCGAGCTGGCGGCGCGCGACACGATCACCGCCGCCGTCGTCGAAGGCGGCGACGAGCTCGCGGAGATGGCGATCGCGGAACTCGAGGGTGCCAACTACCACGGGGTGCCCGTTCTCGTCGATCTCCTTTCACGGCAGGAGCACCGCCGGGAGCGCCTCGGCCAGGCCCTGGACAAGGTCCGCGAGCAGCTGGTGCGGCAGCTCGATGCCGACGACCCCGAGGTGCGCCGGGAGTCGGCGGCCGCCCTGGGCGAGATCGCCGATCCCATGGTCGTCGAGGCCCTGGTGGGCATGCTCGCCGATCCGAGCAACTTGGTACGCTTCAACGCCGCCGCCGCCCTGGTCCGCCTCGGCGACCGGCGCGGCACGGAGTTCCTCTTCGGCGCCCTGGACGATACCGACGCGGTTCTGCGCCTGAACGCGATCAAGTCCCTGGTCCGATTGCAGCAGTTGTCCGGACAGGTGGAGGACCGGCTCCTGGAGTGCCTGCGTTCGGACAGCCCGCGCCTGCGGTCGGGGGCGGCGCAGATCCTCGGCCGGGCCGAGGTCGCCTCGGCGGTGGAGGACCTGCTCTCGACGGCGGACGACGCCGACCCGGAGGTGCGCTGCAACGTCGCCATCGCCCTGGGCCACATCGGCGCTCCGTCCAGCCGCGGCACCCTCGAGCAGCTCGTGGGCGACGCCGACGAGACCGTCGCCTACTACGCCGGATGGGCCCTGGAGCAGTTGTGATGGGCGGGCGCCGGGGCAACCTCCCCCTGTTGGCTGCGGCGGCCGTCCTCGCCCTCTCGCCAACGGCCTTCGTGGCTCCCCTCGCCGCTTCGGAGACGGCGGAGACGGTGCTCATCCGGCAGATCCTGGAGAAGGACCGCTTCGGACGCCGCCGGGGAGACGCGGAGATGGTCACCTACGGGTTCGACAAGGACCGCTTCGTCGCCTACGACGGCGCCGGATCGATCGACGTCCGCGCCTGGACCGTCCGCCACTCCTCCCTGGAGGAGTACCAGGCCGCTCTCGAGACCGACCTGGCGGCCAACCGCTACGACATCTCCCGCGCCGTCCTCTTCCTCACCGTCTGGAAGAACCGGGCCTTCGCCGCCACCCTCGATTCCGGCGTGGTCATCGACCGCGCCGGCGACAGCCGCCGCGGCTTCGTGCAGCGCGCCATGTGGTCCTTCCTCAAGGAGGACGAGGAGTGGAGGGCCACCAGCCTCGTCATCGCCGTCGGAGACACGGCCGACGGAGGGGCCGCCGGCCGCGTCGAGGATCAGGAGGTCGCCGCCGCCCTGCAGGAGGACGCCCGCAACTGGTCCGAGGGAAGCAAGGGCGACATCCTGAGCGGGATGCAGGAGGACTTCGTCGGGAACGACTGCTACAACAGCTCGAATCCGGCCTCCTGGCTGACCGTCTTCGCCGGCCGCGAGGAGTTCGGGAAGTGGCTGGAGCAGCGCCTCGAGCACGTCGACTACGACATCGAGCGCACCGTGCTCCACGCCGTCAGCCGGGGGGACGAAGCCGTGGCCGTCACCCGCGACCGGATCACGGCGACCTACACGGCCGGGGACGCACGCCTCGAGCAGGACCGCACCTCGGCCTGGCTCCTGACGCGGCGCGCCGGGCGCTGGCGGATCACCTGCGCGTGGTGGAAGGCCAAGTCCTTCGATCCGGCCGGAGCCCCGGAGGGCGCCCCCACCGCCCGGCGCTGACCCGCCTTCCCGGTACCTCCGCCGCCCCGGGAACCCGTGCCCCACGGCCTCGACAACTACGAGAACACCAACCGCCTCTTCGACAAGGGCGCCGACGCCGTCGGCCTCGACGAGGATCTCCGCCGGCTGCTGAAGACGCCCTTCCGCGAGGTCAGGGTGGAGGTGCCGGTGCGCATGTCGAGCGGCCGCATCGAGGTCTTCCTGGGCTACCGGGTGCAGCACAGCGGCGCGCGCGGGCCGATGAAAGGCGGTCTGCGGTACCACCCCGAGGTCGACCTCGACGAGGTCCGCTCCCTGGCCGCGCTGATGACCTGGAAGACGGCCCTCCTGGACCTTCCCTTCGGCGGCGCCAAGGGCGGGATCACCTGCGATCCCCTGCGGATGACCGGGGAGGAGCTCGAGCGCATGACGCGCCGGTTCACCTCGCGCATCGGGCTCTGCTGGGGGCTGCACCGGGACATTCCCGCCCCGGACCTGAACACCGACGCCCGGGTCATGGCCTGGATCATGGACGAGTACAGCCAGCACTTCGGGTACACTCCCGGCATCGTCACCGGCAAGCCCCTGGCCCTCGGCGGCTCCCCCGGCCGGGAGGCGGCCACCGGTCGAGGCGTGAGCATCGCCGCCCGCGAAGCGGCCCGGGACTGCGGGATCGAGCTGAAGGGCGCGCGCGTGGCCATCCAGGGGTTCGGTCAGGTCGGCTCCCATGCGGCCCGGCTCCTGCACGGGATGGGAGCCTCCATCGTCGCCGTGAGCGATCTGAGCGGCGGCCTCTTCGCGGGCGACGGCCTTCCCTTCCCCGACCTGTACGAGCACGCCCGGGAGCGCCGCGGCATCGAGGGCTTCGGCCGGGGGGAGAGCATCTCGAACGCCGATCTGCTCACCCTCGACTGCGACATCCTGATCCCGGCGGCCCTGGGCGGCGCCATCACCGAGGAGAACGCCCGCCAGGTCCGCGCTTCCATGATCGTCGAGGCGGCCAACTCACCGGTGACGACCACCGCCGACTCCCTCCTCGAGGAACGGGGCATCCACGTCGTTCCGGACATCCTGGCCAACGCCGGCGGCGTCACCGTCTCGTATTTCGAGTGGGTGCAGAACATCCAGGCCCTGACCTGGGAGGAGGAGGACGTCAACGCCCGGCTCGAGCGCATGATGACCCGGGCCTACCGGAGCGTGGTGGAGCGCATGCGGTCCCACGACATCCCCATGCGCACCGCCGCCTTCGCCCTGGCCATCGAGCGCGTGGCGGAGACCGAAACCCTCAGAGGCGGATTCTAAGCGGAAGGGCTGACTGCCGTGGAAAAGCTCGTATGGCTCGCGGTGTTCACACTCGGGTACTGGACCTACTGCATCTACTGGGGGGTCCGCGGAGCGCGCCAGGCGCGCACCGCGAGCGACTACTTCATCGCCGGGCGCACCATCGGCCTCTGGGTCTTCGTCCTCGCCGCCACGGCCACCTCCTTCTCGGGGTGGACCTTCGTCGGCCACCCGGGCACGATCTTCAACGTCGGTCTGCCCTACGCCTTCGCCTCCTTCTATGCCATCACCATCCCCTTCACCGGCGTGCTCTTCCTCAAGCGCCAGTGGCTGCTCGGGCGGAGGTACGGATACATCACCCCCGGCGAGATGTTCTCCGACTACTACCGTACCGACTCGATGCGCCTGCTCACGGTGCTCGTGGCCATGGTGTTCTCGGTCCCCTATCTCGGTATCCAGCTGCGGGCCTCGGGCCTCCTCTTCTCCCGCCTGGTGGAGGGCACCCCCCTGCAGCAGACCTTCCTCGGCTCCATCGAGGGCGGCGCCATCCTGCTGTCGGTTGTCGTCTTCCTGTACGTCGCCTCGGGCGGCCTGCGGTCGGTGGCCTACGTCGACTGCGCCCAGTGCATCCTGCTGGCGCTGGGCATCATCGTCCTCGGCTTCGTCGCCCTCGACCTGGTGGGCGGGTGGGCCGCCTTCAAGGAAGGACTGGCGGGACTGGCACGCGTCAAGCCGGACATGGTGGCCATCCCCTCCCGGCCGGAGTCGGGCTCCTTCCTGGAACGGGCCGGCACCCTGTTCTGGGGCGCCTCCGGCGGTCCCTGGACGGCGATGATGATCCTGACCTACATGTTCGCCCTCATGGGCATCCAGTCGTCTCCCGCCTTCAGCATGTGGGCCTTCTCCAACAAGGACCCCCGGCCTTCCCCTGGCAGCAGGTGGTGGCCTCGTCCCTGGCGATCGGGGGCATCATGTTCTTCTTCACCGCCTTCCAGGGTCTCAGCGGCTCCATCCTGTTTCACGAGATCCTGCCGGACACGGAGAAGCTCGGCCTGCCCACCAACGAGGCGGGCAAGCCGCTGACCGACTACCTCGTGCCGTACCTGATCGGCTCCCTGGAGCGGGCGGCGCCGTGGCTGGTGGGCCTGCTGTGCGTCTGCGCCCTGGCGGCGATGCAGTCTACGGGCGCCGCCTACATGTCGACGGCCAGCGGCATCGTCACCCGCGACCTCTACCGCCACTTCTTCTCTCGCGATGTCAGCCACCGCGTGCAGGTCCTCGTCGGCCGCCTCACGGTCTTCGTCATCGTCGCCCTGGCCCTCCTGGTGGGCCTGGCCTCCGGCGATCTGCTGGTGCTCCTCGGCGGGGCCGCCGTCTCCTACGGGTTCCAGATGTGGCCCGCCCTCCTCGGCATCTGCTACATCCGCTGGTTCACCCCCAAGGGCGTCTCCTGGGGTCTGGCCGCCGGGATCGCCGCCGTCACCGTGACCTACGTCACCCAGCTGGGCGGGCTCGTGGGCATCGGCCGCTATCCGCTCACCGTCCACAGCGCCGGATGGGGGATCCTCTGCAACCTCGGCGTGTGCATCGTCGTCAGCGCCCTGACCCAGAGCTCGAGGGATTCCGGACACCGCGCCGGTTACCACGACTTCCTCAAGGAGCACACCGCCCTGTCCCCCGGGCGGCAGCGCTGGAGGAAGCCGGTGTGGATCCTCACGGCGGTCTGGTTCCTGTGCGCCATCGGGCCCTTCGCCGTCCTCGGCAACGAGGCCGACCCGTCCCGCTGGATCATGGGGATCCCCACCCTGTGGATCTGGCAGATCGCGTGGTGGATCATCGGCGTGGGGATGATGTACCTCCTCGCCTTCAAGCTGGAGATGTCCACCGTGCCGCGGACCGAAGTGAAGGCGCTCGAATCCGACTGACCCGCACACCCCTGCTGCTGCGGCTGCCCGCCACCCTCGTCCTGATCGCGGCCGTCAGCGGTTGGCTGCTGCCGGGATACGGGGCGCACGGAGGCTGGAGTCTGTTCCCGCCGCTCTGCGCCATCTCCGTGGCCATCGTAACGGGGCGCCTGGTCCTCGGCCTGGCCTCCGCCCTCCTGGGGGCGGCCCTCCTCACGACTCCCCTCGAGGGCTGGAACGCTCTCTGGCAGGTCCCGGCAACGGTGGCCGCCGACTTCATCTGGCGGCCCCTGAGCGACTCCTTCCAGCTCTTCATCCTGGCCTTCACCGTCTCCCTCATCGGCATGGTCCGCGTTGTCGCCGTGGCCGGCGGCACGCGCGGCATCGCCGAAACCCTGGCCCGCCGGGCCCGGGGGCGGTCGACGGCGCGGCTGGCGACCTGGCTCCTGGGCCTGGCCATCTTCTTCGACGACTACGCCAACACCCTGGTGGTGGGGACCACCATGCGGCCGGTCTGCGACCGCCTGCGGATCTCCCGGGAGAAGCTGGCCTATCTCGTCGACTCCACGGCGGCCCCGGTGGCGGGCCTCGCCGTGATCAGCACCTGGATCGGCTACGAGGTCGGTCTGCTGCAGGACGCCATGGACAGCCTGGGCACGGGAATCTCCGGGTACGAGCTGTTCTTCCGCGCCCTGACGAGCCGGTTCTACTGCTGGCTCGCCATCCTCTTCGTGGGCGCCACGATCCTGCTGCGCCGGGACGCCGGTCCCATGCTGGTTGCCGAGCGGCGGGCGGCCACCCGCGGCGAGGTCCTCCGGCCCGGGGCCGTGCAGCTCACGGGGGACGGTGCCGAACGGAATCTCGAGCCGCCGGAAGGGGTCACGCCCGACTGGCGTCTGGCCGCGGCGCCGGTCCTGGTCGTCGTGATCGGGGTGATCCTCGGCATGCAGTGGGACACCTGGGAGCACCCCGAGGTGCGTGGCGCCCGGGAGGAGGGGGTCCTGAGCGCCGGCTACTGGACCGCCGTGCTCGCCAACGCCGCCGGCGCCAAGGTGATGTTCCTCGCCGCAGGCGCCGGGTCGGTCACCGCCTTCCTCCTGGCCGTGACCCGCCGCCGGGAGGACGGCTCGCGGCCGGTCCGGCCCCGGGCGGCGCTGGGGGCGTGGATCGGCGGCGTCACCGGGTTCCACCGGGCCCTGGTGATCCTGGTCCTCGCCTGGGCCATCAAGGAAGCCTGCTCCGCGGTGGACACCAGCGGCTATCTGCTGGCCGCCCTCGGAGACTCCATGCCGGCGGAGCTGCTTCCCGTGCTCGTCTTCCTGCTGGCGGCGGCCGTCGCCTTCTCCATCGGCACGTCGTGGACGGCGATGGCGATCCTGCTGCCCACCACCCTGCCCCTGGCCCACGCCCTCGGCGGCCTGCCGACGACGGTCCTCGTGGCCGCCGCGGTCCTCGACGGCGCCATCTTCGGGGACCACTGCTCGCCGATCAGCGACACCACGGTGCTGTCGAGCGTCGCCGCCGGGTGCGACCACCTAGATCACGTGAAGACCCAGGTCCCCTATGCTGTCGGCATCATGTCGGTGGCCGCCCTCTGCGGCTACGTGGGCACCGCCGCCGCCTATCCGGCCTGGGTCGGCCTGGGCCTGGGGATCGCGGTCTCCTGGGGGGGGCTGTGGCTGCTGGGAAAGGACCCGGACGCCCCGTGAGTGGCTACCAGGAAGCCGTGGTGCGGTCCACGATCTCCTCGACGAACATGGCCATGGCCGCCTCGACGGCGGGGTCCCGCCCTTCCTCGTCGGGCAGCGCCGCGTCGTAGGTCCCCCAGCCCACGAGGGATTCGATCTCGAGGAGCTCGCCGCCGTCGGAGGTGCGCTCGAGCAGGGCGCCGCCGAAGAGGCGGAAGCGGTACTGCTCCGTCACCTCTGCAGCGGTGTGGATGAGGGGCTGGTCCTCGAGCCGGTCGAGGCGCAGCAGGAGCACGGCGTCGGCCGACTCCTCGTCGACTACCCGCAGGCGTCCGTCCTCGAGGAAGGCCTCGGTGACGCGGTCCGTCAGCCTTTGGGCGATGTCGACCTCGGGGGTCCCGTTCTCCGCCGTTGGAATGGCGACGGTGCGGATGCCGCCGACGAGGCCGCCGCTCGTGGAGTAGTGGGAGCACGCGCCGAGGAGCAGGACCAGGAGGATGCGCCGCGGGACCGGCCTCCCGCCCTCAGCCGGGGGCATCCGGCCGCGGGTCATCCGTTCCGGAGGGATCCGCCTGGTCGGCCGCCGGACCGCCGTCGGCCTGTCCGGTCGACTCGTAGGTCTCGGAGGGCAGATCGGGGACCACCTTCGACGGGGCGGCGTCCATCTCGGCGATCCCTTCGAGGGAGATGGCCCGCGCCGTGTCGCCCACGCTGATGGGATGGGCCTGGGGGCGTCCCGACAGATCGGAGGACCGCACCGCCAGGCGTTCGCGCTCGCTGGCGTGATTCCCGTAGAGGCCGAAGGAGTGACGCACCATCATGGCGCTCAGGGTAGCGGTGGCCGCCGGGGCTGCCTCTGCGAGGGGAGACCGGGCCGTGGCCATCTGTTCCTGCACGTGGGTGACGGCCACCCGCCCCTTCACCGATTCCCAGCGTCCGAGGCTCTCTCCCGAGTCCGGGTCCCGGATGTCGTCGTGCTCGGCGACGACGGCGAACAACATGCCCTCGTGGACCCCGTGGCGGGCGCCGACGTTCAGCACCAGGGTCGTGTCGTCGACGATGGCGGCCACCTTGCCGGTGATCGGCTCGCTCATCACAGCCTCTCCTGACTCTCGGGTACTGTTGAAGTCGCTGCCGTGGAAGATAGGGGTCCCGCGGCACGCCGGCAGGCCGGCGGCGGGGTCAGTCCGGGTGCAGGGCGATCGATCCCGTGGGCCGGTCGCCGGGCCTCCAGTCGACGAGGAAGTCCTGCGGATCCCGGTATCCGTTGAGGCCGCCGCGGCTGCGGACCTGGTAGCGCACGGCGTAGTGGAGGTGAGGCCCGGTGGAACGGCCGGTGCTGCCCATCGTCCCCAGCGTGTCCCCCCGAGCGACTCGCTGGCCCTTGCGGACGAGGATCTTGTGCAGGTGTCCGTACTCGGTGCGAAGCAGCCCCGGGCGCGAGGTCTCCGTGCCGTCCTCGCCGGTGACCAGCGGGTCGTGGTTCACCACGACCACCTTTCCGAGGAACCGGTCGGCGTAGGCATAGGCCACCTCGCCGGCGGCGGTGGCCACGATGGGCAGGCCCCGGGGGCCCGCCAGGTCGATGCCGAGGTGCTTCGACTTCAGTCCGGTGAAGGGGTCATCCCGTTCCCCGAAGCCGGAGGAGATCCAGACCTTGCGGACATCGGCCACCGGCCAGATCGTCGGTACGTAGAGGAGGTTCTCCTTGTTGGCCTCGAAGGTCTCGATCAGGCTCTGGGAACTGGTCAGCTGGTAGAGGGCTTCCCGCTGGAGGTTCTGGATGCGCTGGGACAGGTTCTCGATCCGCTCCTCCGCCGGCCGGGCGGTGGAGTAGTGGGGCCGATCGTCGGGGTGCCGGCGCCCTCCGACCCCGGGGGCCGGGTCATCCGCGCCGACGGAGCCGACGGCCGGATCGTCGAGCCCCTCCTGGCGCGCTAGCTTTCCGACGACCGCCTCGAGCCGGCCCAGGTCGCGGCGGGCGGAGTCGAGCCTGGCCTCGAGGAGGACGTTTTCGCCGCGGAGGCGGCCGGCCAGGTGCTCCCCCGGATCGGGGCGGGTGTGGAACTGCAACGCGTAGTAGCCGAACAGGCCGGACAGCAGGAAGAGGGCGATACCGCCGCCCCAGAGCAGGCGGGTGGAGAGCCCGAATTCGCGGACCCTGCCGTCGTTCTGGGGGATGACGATGAAGTTGATTCGTTTGCCGGGCATTGCGGGTAACTATAGGTCGATTCCACCGGATCGCCAACTACCGCCGATGGTTGCGACCCCAATCCGTGATTCGTAACTTCATTCGTTTCCGTTACTTGCCTTCAGAAGCAAGCGTCAGCTTCCCCGCTCCCGCTCCGGAGATCGCGATGATCCACGGCCCCCGTCGTATCGCCGCCCTGGTGCTGCTGACGGCCGCGGCGGCCACCGGGGAGGCGGCCTCCCGGCCCACGATCCAGGACGAGCTCAAGGGCTCCTTCTTCCCCATCGTCCGCTTCATCAACTCCTACTACATGTATGAGATCTCCCCGGACACTCTGATGCAGGCCGGGCTGAGGGGGACCTTCCGCGCCCTCGATCCGTCCTCCGACTTCTCCATCAGCGGACCCGAGGAGGACTGGCAGAGGAACTTTTCCACCTTCGAGCGCGCCGTCCGCGTCGTCGACAGGAAAGCGTTCTACACCGTTGGCGCCGACACCCTCATCCGCCTCGGGATCGACGGCATGATGTCCGTCCTCGACCCGGACACGGTGTTCATGGAAAAGCTGAGTCTCGACAACTTCCACATCAACACCCGCGGCGAGTACGGAGGCCTCGGATTCCGCATCCAGGTCGTCTACCCCGACAGCGCCATCGCCGTGTGGGCGCTGCTGCACGAGGACACCCCGGCGGCCCGGGCGGGCGTGAAGTCGGGGGACCTGATCCTGGCCATCGACGGCGAGTCGACGCGATCGATGAACGCCAGCGAGGCCGCCACCCGGATGCGCGGCACCGTCGACACCGACGTGACCCTGAGCCTGAGCCGGGCGGGCGTGGACGAGCCTTTCGACATCACCGTCACCCGCGAGGTGGTGCACATCAACTCCGTGCCTTCCCACGTGATGTTCCCGGACTCCACGGGCTACATCAAGCTCACCGGCTTTCAGCACAAGTCCAGTCAGGAGGTGCGCGCCGCCCTGGCCGACCTCCTCGACCGAGGCATGAAGCGGCTGATCTTCGACCTGCGCGGCAACGGCGGCGGCTACCTGACCGAGGCCGTGCAGGTGGCGGACCTGTTCCTGCCGCGGGGCCGTCTGGTGGTCTACACCGCCGGACGCGCCTTCGAGGACACGACGCGGTACGTCACCACCGAGGAGCCCATGTTCGGCGAGGGGCCGCTCATGATCCTCGTCGACGGCGCCTCGGCGAGCGCCTCCGAGATCGTCTCCGGGGCGATTCAGGACTGGGACCGGGGCCTCGTCCTCGGGACCCCGACGGTCGGCAAGGGCTCGGTTCAGCAGACCGTCAGCATCGGCGAGCGCGCCGAGCTCAAGCTCACCATGGCCGCCTACTTCATCCCCAGCGGCCGCTCCATCGACAAGCGGATGCGCAAGGACTCCACTCTCGTGGCGATGGCCGACCAGGAGTACCGCACCCGGACCCTCGGCCGCCGGGTGCGGGGCGCCGGCGGCATCACCCCCGACATCGACATGGAGCGCCGGCGCTCCTCGCGGCTGTACGCCCAGCTCTCGGGCTGGGGCCGGAGGGGCACGTCATTCTTCAACAACAGCCGGTTCTTCCGGTTCTCGCGGCAGTATCCCGCCCGCCACCCGGACCTCTCCCCCGACTTCGTGGCGGGAGAGGGCACCCTGCAGGCCTTCCGCGACTTCGTCGAGGCCGACGGCTTCGAGTACACGAGCGCCCTGGAGACCAAGCTCGACGAGCTGCGGGAAGAGGTGGACGGCGAGGGAGAGCGGGCGATGGCGGCGTTGGACGGCTCCCTGAAGCAGGTGGAGGACGAGATCGACCAGATCGAGGAGTTCCACTGGAAGGACAGCGCCGAGCTGCTCACCCGGAAGCTGACCTTCGACATCCGCGAAAAGGCCTTCGGGATCGAGCAGGCCTACGCCTACGACGTCACCGTCGACCCGCAGATCCAGCGGGCCCTGGAGGTCCTCGGATCCGAGGCCGATTACCAGGCCTGGTTCAAGATCCCCGCGATCGGCGGCGGGCCGGCCGTCGCGGCGGCCACCGACACCGGGGCCGTCGAGGTCGACGGACTGGTTCGCCTCGACAGCCCGGAGAGGGAGACCGGCGGAGACTGAGGGCGATGACCGAATCCCGCAGCCGGCGCCGCCTGCCGGCCTGGTTGAAGGCGAAGGCGCCCGGCAGCCCCGGCTACCTGAGGCTGAAGCGCCTGATCAAGGGGCTGGACCTGAACACGGTCTGCGAGAGCGCCCACTGCCCCAACATCGGCGAGTGCTGGTCCGCCGGCACCGCCACCTTCATGATCCTCGGAGACGTGTGCACCCGCAGTTGCGGGTTCTGCGCGATCCAGACCGGGCGCCCCACCCACCTGGATCACGAGGAGCCCGAACGCGTGGCCGAGGCGATCGCGCGGCTGCACCTGCGCCACGCTGTCATCACCTCCGTCAACCGGGACGAGCTGTCCGACGGAGGCGCCTCGATCTTCGCCCGCACGATCCGCGCCGTTCACCAACGCTGCCCGGAGACCTCGGTGGAGGTGCTGATCCCCGACTTCCAGGGCAACTGGGAGGCCCTCGCCGAGGTCCTCGACGCCGGGCCCGAGATCCTCAACCACAACCTCGAGACCGTGCCGCGGCTCTACCGCCGCATGCGGCCCCAGGCGCGATACGAGCGCTCCCTGGAGTTGCTCGACCGGGCCCGCTCCCTCGGGCCGGCGCCGACCAAGTCGGGCATGATGCTGGGCGCCGGCGAGACCCGAGCGGAGGTGGACCGGTCGATCCGCGACCTGGCCGCCGTCGGCTGCAGCATCCTGACCCTCGGCCAGTACCTGTCCCCCTCGGAGCAGCACGTGCCCGTGGACCGCTTCGTCCCCCCCGAGGAGTTCGAAGAGCTCGGAGTGTTCGCCCGGGCCGTAGGCTTCGGCCACGTCGAATCGGGTCCGCTGGTGCGCAGCTCCTACCACGCCGAGCGCCAGGTGGGCGACCTTGCGGCTGCCGGCGGAAGCTCTCCCGTGGAGATTGCCAGAGGAGGTCCATGACCCTCGACGAGAAGTCCCTGGCGGGCTACCTCAAGCGAAAGAAGCTGACCGGCGAGGGCGAGGGCGTACTCGATGTGCGCCAGGTCGGCGACGGGCTGAAGAACCTGGTCTACGTGGTGGTCACCACCGAGCAGCGGCTGGTGGTCAAGCAGGCCCACTGGCGGGTGCAGGTGAAGCAGCGGTGGTGGACGGACCGCAAGCGGCTCTTCGCCGAGAAGTCCTGCATCGAAACCCTGGCCAACATCCTGCCGCCCCAGGTGCTCCCCGAGGTCCTGCTGGAGGACCGGACCAACTTCGTCCTGGTGACCACGGCTCCCCCGCGCGACGCCACGGTCTGGGCCGACGAGCTGGACAGGGGCCGCATCGATCTGCAGATCGCATCCCAGGCCGGCGAGCTGCTGGCGGCGGTGCACAACCAGACCGCCGAGATGGGCGATCTGGAGACGCTCTTCAAGGAGACCAAGCCCTTCGAGCAGCTCCGGGTGGAGCCCCTCTACGGGCAGGTGGCCGCCGCCTTCCCCGAGATCCGGCCGGCGGTCACGGCGCAGGCCCGGGCCCTGATGGAGGGTGGCCGCTGCCTGGTCCTCGGGGACCTGCGGCCACGCAACATCCTCATCGACAGCGGCGAGCTGTACCTGGTCGACTTCGCCACCGCCCACTTCGGGCAGCCCTCCTTCGACCTCGGCTTCTACGCCGGCGACATGTGCCTGAAGGCGATGCTCAACCACCCGCAGAAAGCCGCCTACCTCGAGGCGATCAACGTGTTCTGGGGTGCCTACACCCGCACCGCCGAGTACGGGGGAGCGGAGGCGGTGGGCAAGTCGGCGGTGCGCGACTTCGGCTGCCTGCTCCTGGCCCAGGTCTGCGGCCGGCGGCCGGTGTACGAGGGCGACGAGGCCTTCCGCGACCTCGCCTTCCGCATTTCGCGGAACCTTCTGTCCACCGAGGCGGAGAAGATCGAGGACATTACCGAATCCATCAATCGAACCCTGATCGATGGATGAGGCGCGCCCCCGCCGCCATCCTGCTCGCCCTCTCTGGCGTGCGCTCCCGGCCCCGCCTCCGACCCCGGTGACCCCCGGGCCGGCGTGCCGCCGCCGGCACGCGAGTTCCGCGCCGTCTGGGTGGCCACCGTCGACAACATCGACTGGCCCTCCAGGCCCGGGCTGACGTCCGGACGTCAACGGCTCGAGGCGCGGGCGATCCTGGACCGGAGCCGCGACCTCGGGCTCAACGCCGTCGTCCTCCAGGTCCGTCCTCACTGCGACGCCCTCTACGTCTCTCCCCTGGAGCCGTGGTCCTACTACCTGAGCGGCCGTCCGGGAGAGCCGCCGGAGCCGCCGTACGATCCCCTGGAGTTCTGGGTGGAAGAGGCCCACGCCCGCGGGCTCGAGCTGCACGCCTGGCTCAACCCCTACCGTGCCGACCATCCCGCCAACCGGGAAGGACTGGCGCCGGGGTCGATCGCCAGCCGACGGCCCGACCTCGTGCGCACCCTCGGCGACAGCGGCTACCTGTGGCTCGATCCCGGCTCCGAGGAGGTGCGGGAGCTCACCCTCGCCGTGTTCCTCGACGTGGCCGGGCGCTACGACGTGGACGGCGTGCACCTGGACGACTACTTCTACCCCTACCCTTCCTACAGCGGCGGCGGCGACTTCCCCGACGAACCCACCTGGCAGGCCTACCTGGAGGACGGCGGCGGCCTCGAGAGGGCGGACTGGCGGCGGCAGAACGTCGACCGCTTCGTCGAGAGCCTCTACACCCGCCTGCGGGACCTGCCGCGGCCGGTGAAGCTCGGCATCAGCCCCTTCGGGATCTGGCGACCGGGGCACCCGCCCTCGGTCCGGGCCGGAGTCGACCAGTACGGCATGCTCTTCGCCGACCCCCGGCGCTGGCTGCACGAGGGCTGGCTCGATTACTGCGCCCCCCAGCTCTACTGGCCGATCTCCAAGGTGCCCCAGAGCTTCCCGGTCCTGCTCGCCTGGTGGGCTCGCAACAACCCCCACGGACGCCACGTGTGGCCGGGGTTGTTCACCTCCTCCGTGGCCGAACGGGGATGGGCGGCCCGGGAGATCGTCGACCAGATCATGGTCACCCGGGGCCTGCTGGACCCCGGCCCGGGGCACATCCACTTCAGCGCCCGCGCCGTTCTCGACTCGGGCCGCGTGGGGGCCCGGGGGAACCGGCTCAACGCGGCCCTGGCCAAGGGGCCGTACCGGGGCCCGGCGCTGGCCCCGGCCACCCCCTGGCTGGACGACGAGCCTCCCGGGGCGCCGGCGGTGAAGGCCCGCGTGGACGACGGCGAGCTTCTGCTGGACTGGTCCAGGCCGGAGGGCGAGGCGCCTTTCCTCTACGTGGTCTACACCAAGGGTCGGGAGACAGGGTGGCGCCACCGCATCGTCCCGGCGGCGCGCACGGAGCTGCGTTTGCCCCACGGGGAAGCCGGGGGGAAGAGCGCGGTGGAGTCGGTGGCGGTCACCTCCGTGGACCGCATGGGCAACGAGAGCGAGCTGCGCGCTCACAACCTCGAGAGCCTGCTTTGAGGCCGCCGCCGCCGTTGCCCCTGTCCGGGGCATCGGGCATATTTCCCGGGATCATGCCCGCCATCGCCGACATCGGAACACGGATCGAGCTGGTGCCCATGGACGGGCACTTCCACGACATCACCGTGGCCCTCTACCGTCAGCCCACCGCGGCCGGCCCCGCCTTCCTCGTGCACACCTACAGCGCCCTCGACGGAGCGGAGAGTCGCCTCGAGGACATCCGCAGCCTCATGATGACCCTGGGCGGCCTGCAGCCCTCGGTGGAGGCGCCCGGCCTGCTGGCCTTCCCCTGCGGGGCGGAGCACGGGCTGGCCGTCCGCCGCCTCTTCCTCGAGGCATGCAAGGCCGGCACGGCCGAGGACGCCTCCCCTCCCCCCCTGTCGACGGTGGACCGCAAGTCGGGACTGACCATCGTCGCCGAGCCCCTGGGAGAGGGTCAGTACCGGGTGGAGGCGGTGGGAGAGGCCGACGAGGCAGACCGCTCCCGCCGAGTGGGCGTGATCGTCAACGGCCTCATGAAGCTGGGGGAGATGCGGAGGGTCGAGGGCGCCGCCGACTGTGTCGGCTTCGACTGCGGCTACTCCCACGACGAGCTCGTGGGGCTGCTCCTGGTGCGCGCGCCGAACGTGCGCGCCATCGTCCGCGAACAACAGGCGCTGGCCGCCCGCGGCGTGCTGGCGGCACCGAGCCAACAGGGGGACGCACCATGACAACTCCCGCCATGAACAGCAGGCAACGGGTCCTGGCGGCCCTGGGGCGCCAGCCCGTGGACCGCACGCCGGTGTGCAATCCGACTTCGGTGGCGACGGTGGAGCTGATGGACCTGGTGGACGCGCCCTTCCCCGCCGCCAACCGCGAGGCCGAGCTCATGGCCAGGCTGGCGGCTACCGGGTACACCGAACTCGGCTTCGACAGCATCATGCCCGTGTTCTCCATCATCCAGGAGTCCGCGGCCCTGGGCTGCAAGATCCAGTGGGAGCAGAAGGACAACTGGCCCACGGTGAAGATGCGCGAGCCGATCTGGACCTCCGTCGACGACATCGACATCACCCCCGGCCTGCTCACCCACCCGGACACGAAGTGCGTCCTCGACGCCCTCACCATCCTCCGCCGGGAGTACGGCGACGAGGCCGCCATCATCGGCAAGACCATGGGCCCCTGGTCTCTCGCCTATCACTGCTTCGGCGTGGAGCCCTTCCTGCTCATGTCCCTCGACGACCCGGACCAGACGAAGCGCATCCTCGACGTCCTCAAGGAGGTGACCGTCGACTTCGGGATCGCCCAGGTCGAGGCCGGCGCCGACGCCCTCACCCTCCCCGACCACGCCACCGGCGACCTGGTGAGCGGCTCCTACTACGAACGTTACCTGCGCGACCTGCACATCGAGTTCGCCGAGCGCATCCCCTGCCCCATCATCCTGCACATCTGCGGCCGCACCGTGGACCGCATGGAGTTCATCGCCCAGACGGGCATGGCCGCCTTCCACTACGACTCCAAGAACGAGCCCGACGAGTCGCGGGAGATCGTGGGCGAGCGCATCAGCCTCGTGGGCAACATCAACAACCCCGAGACCTTGTTCTCCAAAGAGCCGGAAGACGTGGCCGCCGAGGTGGTGAAGAACCTCGATGCCGGCGTGCAGCTCGTCGGGCCGGAGTGCGCCATCCCCCTGCAGACCGCCATCGAGAACCTGCGCGCCATCCCGTCGGCGGTGCAGGAATGGCATGCGCTGAACAACTGACGATGCCTGGTTCCCGCAACAGCCGACAGTGCAGATGGCGCGCCATCCCCGGGACCGTACGCCCGTGGCACCGGCAGGCGAACTGACTTGCCTGAACTCGCCGACATCCACAACGAGATCCTCCGCTTCGAGATCGAGGAGTACATCGAAAGACCGGAGGAGATCGAGCGCTTCGTGGGGACCTTCGCCGCGGCGCGGCCGATCAACCAGGACATGGCAGCCGCCCTGATCGAGGGCGACCATCACACCGTCGACGCCCTCGCCGCGCAGGCCCTGGAGGAGGGTATCGAGGCGCTGGAGGTGATGGACGACGGACTGATCGCGGGCATGGGCATCGTGGGCGTCAAGTTCCGGGAGAACTTCATCTTCGTGCCCGAGGTACTCGCCTGCGCCCGGGCCATGAAGGCGGGCATGGCCCACATCGAGCCGATCCTGTCGGCCTCGGGAGCCGAGAAGGCGGGCACGGTGGTGATGGGGACGGTGAAAGGCGACCTCCACGACATCGGCAAGAACCTGTGCATCATGATGCTCAACGGCGCCGGCTTCGACGTCATCGACCTCGGCGTCGACACCTCGGAAGACGAGTTCATCGACGCCGTGGAGGAGTCCGGGGCCCGGCTGCTGGGGATGTCGGCGCTGCTGACGACGACCATGCCCAACATGGGCAAGACGATCGAGGCCTTCATCGACGCCGACCTGCGCGACGACGTGCAGATCATGGTGGGAGGCGCCCCGGTGACCCAGGAGTTCGCCGAGGACATGGGCGCCGACGGCTACGGCAAGGACGCCCTGGCCTGCGTCGAGCTGGCCAAGCAGCTGGCTCAGAACGGGAGCTGATGGCTGGGGTCCGGCCCGAAGAGGTGCAGAAGCGCTTCGACCGCCTCACCGAGATTTTCGGCGGCATCGTCGAGCACGCCGACGCCCAGGCGTCGTGGCGGTGCCCGTACCGGAACCGGCACGACCTGTGCACGGCCAAGTTCCACTGCAGGAACCAGACCCCCGCCGCACCCGACGCCGCCGAGCCGGCCGCCGACGGCGATCTCTACTGCTCCCACGACGGCCGCTTCGACTACCGCAGCGCCTGGGAGTCCGATCCGCGCACCGGCGAGCGGGCCCGCCAGCGCCTCGAGACCATCCGCGAGCGCGCCGCCGAGGGCCGCCAGGGGCGCCGCGGCCCCCGGCGCTAGACGGCCGGCCCCCCGGCCATGGCCGTCGTCCGCGCCCCCGGCCTCGAGCCTCGGAGGCTGACACCGGGGCGCACCCTCTTCGACTACGCCGACGACCTGCGGCTGCGGGTCCCCACCTCGTGCCTGCGCAACGGCTACTGCCACGAGTGCGTGGTCGAGGTCCACGGGGGCATGGAGGCCCTGCGCCCCCGCTCCCCGGCGGAACAGTTCCTCCGCGATCCCTACCGCCTCGCCTGTCAGGCCCTGGTCGTCGAGGACCTCGACGTCGAGTTCGAGCCCCTCCGGCGGTCGCCGCAGATCCTCTCCGACACCCGGCCCCGGCCTGTCGAGCTCGACCCCGTCGTCCGCCGCCGCGGCGACGAGGTCCTCTACGACGGCGAGCCCGTCGACCGCTACCGGGGGCACCTCTACGGCCTGGCCATCGATCTCGGGACGACGACGATCGCCATGGACCTCGTCGACCTGGAGACGGGCGGCTCGGTCTGCGTCACCTCCTTCGAGAACCCCCAGCGCTTCGGGGGCTCCGACGTGATGCACCGCATCACCTACGACGGCGGCCCCCACCACGGGGAGCTGCAGAAGGCGGTGGCCACCGCCCTCAACCACCACATCGCCGACATGGGCCGCCGCCTCGGCTTCGTCCGCCAGGAGATCTACGAGATCGCCGTCGCCGGCAACCCGACCATGCGCGACCTGCTCTTCCGCCTGGACGTGCAGCCCATCGGCACCCGGCCCTACAAGTCGACGGTGGAGCGCGCCGTCCTCGACGGCGAACGGTCCACCACCGCCTGGGTGGAGAAGTCGCGGCGCCTGGGGATCCGCGCCAACATCCACACCCGCGTCTACGGCCTGCCCCTGATCGCCAGCCAGGTGGGCGCCGACACCGCCGCCGACCTGGTCGCCTGCGACCTGCTGGACGCCGAGGGGGACGAGGTGACCCTCCTGGTCGACGTGGGCACCAACACCGAGGTCGTCATCGCCGGGCGGGGGCGCATGGTGGCCGCCTCCTGTCCGGCGGGCCCGGCCTTCGAGGGCGGCCTCGTGGGCTGCGGCATGCCGGGCTACGAAGGCGCCATCGACTCGGTGCGCATCGACGAGACGGGGGACTTCTCCTGGACCACCATCGGCGGCGCCGAGCCCATGGGCATCTGCGGCTCGGGCCTGGTGGACCTGCTCGCCGAGCTGCGGCGCACCGGCCGCATGTCGGAGAAGGGAGTCCTCGCAGGCGGCCGCCGGCGCAACCCGCGGCTGCAGGTGGCGCCCGAGCAGGGCGTCACCTTCTCCGCCGAGGACGCCAGCCACCTGGCCCAGGCCAAGGCGGCCAACTACTGCGGCCAGTATCTTCTCCTGCGCGAGTTCGGCATCGATCCCGCCGACGTGTCGCGGCTCTACCTGGCCGGGGGCTTCGCCAACTACGTCGACGCGGCCAACGCCGTGGCCATCGGCTTCCTGGCGCCGGTGCCGGCGGAGCGCGTCGTCAAGGTCGGCAACGCCGCCCTCCAGGGTGCCCGCGAGGTCCTGCTCAGCCGCGGCCGGCGCCGGCAGCTGGAAGCGGCGGTGGCCGGCATCGAGCATGTGGAACTGGAGACGGTGCCCGAGTTCTTCGACGCCTTCGTCGACGGCTGCATGTTCCGGCCCATGCCCCCGCGCGTCCTGAACCGATAGGAGTGCCCTTGCGGAGCTTCTCCGAGAGACTGAACGACCCCGAGCCCGTCCTCTTCGACGGCGGTTTCGGCACCCAGCTCTTCGCCCGCGGCGTCGAGCTGCCCAACAGCGCCCTGGCCAACGCCCACCACGCCGACACCGTGGTAGAGGTCCACCGGGCCTACATCGAGGCCGGATCGGAGATGGTGCAGACCAACACCTTCGTCGCCTCCGCCCTGCACCTGGAGATGGCCGATGCCGGCGGTCTCTCGGCCGGCCACCTGGCCGGACTCGCAGCCGCCCATGCCCGGCGGGCCGTCGAGGAGAGCGGACGGGAGGTCTACGTGGCCGGCTCCCTGGGGCCCTCGCCCGGCGCGATCGAGGCCGACGCGGGAGACACCGACTTCGGCATCGCCGACGAGAAGGTCCGCGCCGCCCACCAGGAGGTCGCCGAGAGCCTGGTCTCCGGCGGCGTCGACCTGTTCCTGGTGGAGACCATGTTCTCGGCCCGGGAGGCGGCGATCGCCGTCGACGTGGCCCGGGGGTTCGGCCTGCCCGTGGCCGTCTGCCTGACCTACAAGTACACCCGGGACCGCCGCACCAGGCAGGTCGTCTACCGCACCGACTGGGGCCACTCCCCCGCCGACGCCGTGGAGATCCTCGGCTCCGGGGAGCACTCCGGCGGCGACGACCTGCTGCCCTCCATCCGGCTCCTCGGCCTCAACTGCGGCGCCGAGTCCACCCGCGAGGAGCACTCGGGCATGGCCTACGCCATCGAGGGCACGAGGCAGACCGCCGAGGCCCTCGCCGCGCGCGGCCTGAACGGCCTCCGCCTGGCCGCCTACCCGAACGCGGGCCTGCCGAAGCTGGACCGCCAGACCCGGCAGACCTACTACCAGCAGGGGCCGGAGGTGATGTCCGCGCACCTCCACGAGCTGCGCCAGGCGGGGGGCTGGCTCATCGGCGGCTGCTGCGGCACCACGCCCGACCACATCCGCGCCTTCCGCGACGGCCTCGCCGCCGGCGCCGGCGGCGCCGACGATGGCTGAGTACCAGGTCCTCTACTGGCGGGACATCCCCGCCCAGGTCCGCGTCTTCGGCGGCCGGCGGCCCCTCTCCCGGCCGCTGCCCGACCGCTTCCAGCAGGCCATCGACCGCGTCGCCATGCGCGATGGTCTCGCCGGCACCGACGACTACCTGGCCCAGTGGCAGTGGACGGAGAAGCGCACCGGCGACGGCGAGCCGGAGGAGCTGCTCCACCGCCTCATCGAGGAACTGGCAGCGGCGTACGACGCCGCCAACCCCGGCTGAAGCCGTGGCCTCCACGTACCCCAAGCGCTACGAGACGATCGTCGTCGGCGGCGGCCACGCCGGCACCGAGGCGGCCCTGGCGGCGGCGCGCATGGGCGCCGAGACCCTGCTGGTGACGATGAACCTCGACACCATCGGCCAGATGTCGTGCAATCCCGCCATCGGCGGCATCGGCAAGGGCCACATGGTCAAGGAGATCGACGCCCTCGGCGGCCAGATGGGGGTGAACACCGACCTCGCCGGCATCCAGTTCCGGCGCCTGAACACCCGCCGGGGCCCCGCGGTGCGCGCCACCCGGGCCCAGTGCGACAAGAAGGCCTACCAGCTCGAGCTGAAGTACGCCTGCGAGGGCCAGCCCGGCCTCGACGTGCGCCAGGGCATGATGGAGAGCCTGGTGGTGGAGGACGGCGCCGTGCTCGGCATCGGCGTCAAGGGCGGGATCGTCTTCGCCGGGCGCACCGTCATCCTGACGACGGGGACCTTCCTGCGCGGCAAGATCCACGTGGGCGACTTCCAGTACGCCGCGGGTCGGGCGGGAGAAGGTTCCGCCGACCGCGCCGCCGAGGGGCTCGCGGGTCTGGGGTTCCGGATCGGGCGCCTGAAGACGGGGACGCCGCCCCGCGTCAACGGCCGCACCATCGACTTCCCGGCCCTGGAGGCGCAGCCGGGGGACGAGCCGCCGCCCACCTTCTCCTGCCGCACCGAGGGCCCCCCCCTGCCACAGGTCCCCTGCTGGATCACGTATACCCACGCCGGGACCCACGAGCTGATCCGGGACAACCTCGAGCGCTCCGCCATGTACTCGGGGCGCATCGAGGGGGTGGGCCCTCGCTACTGCCCTTCCATCGAGGACAAGGTGGTGCGCTTCGCCGACCGCGACCGGCACCAGATCTTCGTCGAGCCCGAGGGTCTGCGCACCCACGAGCACTACATCAACGGCCTCTCCATGAGCCTGCCCGAGGAGGTGCAGCTGCCCGTCCTGCGCTCCCTGCCCGGCCTGGAGCGGGCCGAGATGATGAGGCCCGCCTACGCCGTCGAGTACGACTACGCGGAGCCGACGCAGCTGTATCCCACGCTCGAGACCAAGCGCGTGGAGGGCCTGTTCTTCGCCGGCCAGATCAACGGCACCACCGGCTACGAGGAGGCCGGCGCCCAGGGGCTGATGGCCGGGATCAACGCCGTCCTCAAGTCCCGCGGCGAGGATGGCTTCGTCCTCGACCGTTCGCAGGCGTACATCGGCGTCCTCATCGACGACCTGGTGACCAAGGGGACGAGCGAACCCTACCGCATCTTCACGTCGCGGGCCGAGTACCGGCTGCTGCTGCGCGAGGACAACGCCGACGAGCGACTCATGGAGCACGGCCGCCGCTTCGGCATCGTCGACGACGAGACCTGGCGCAACTACGAGACCAGGCGCGACAGCATCGCCGCCGAGATGGAGCGCCTGGAATCGCAGCGCATGCCCCTGGGGGAGGGCCTCGACGAGCTGCTGCGACAGCGGCAGACGGCGCCCGTGCGCGAGCCTCCCCTGCTGCGCGACCTGCTGCGACGGCCGGAGCTGCGCTACGCCGACATCGCCGCCCTGTCGCCGCCGGGGCGGGCGCTGACCCCCGAGGCCGGGGAATGCCTGGAGGCGCGGATCAAGTACGCGGGGTACGTCGACCGCCAGGCCGAGGAGGTGGCTCGGCTGCGGCGCATGGAGTCCCTGCGCATCCCGGAGGACTTCGACTACGACGAGGAGGCGCGCCAGCTCTCCTCGGAGGCGCGCCAGAAGCTGGGGCGCGTGCGGCCCCGCTCCCTGGGGCAGGCGTCGCGCATCTCGGGCGTCTCCCCCGCCGACGTGTCGTCGCTGATGGTGCTCCTCAAGGCGCGGCGGGGGCGGCGGGCGCCGGCGGCGCCGGCTTCTTCACCTTCCGAACCCGCGAGTCCTCGGTCAGCAGCCAGCGGTTGATGACGCCATCGCCGTGCAGGTCGGCGGCCTCCTCGACCCAGGCCTCGTAGCCGTGCTCGGCCGCCTGGATCACCGGCGGCCAGTGGAAGCCGTCCACCGTCCGGGGCACCAGGCCGAGGCTCTCGGGCACGGCGGCGTAGGCCAGCCCCTTGCGGGCGCGGACCCGCTGCCGCCAGTAGATCTCCCGCAGCAGGCGGATCGCCGCGTCCTCGGGCGGCAGCTGGAAGTCGCCGCCCGCGGCCCCGGGACCGACCTCCTCCTGGGCGAAGCGCACATAGCCCCACTGCTCCGGGAAGTGCATGTTGATCAGGCCCTGGGGCGACCACACCCAGTTGTCCTCGCGCTCGCCCGGGACCTTCACGTATCCCTGCCCGTCCTCGGCGGCCACGACCCGCCACTGCACCCGGGAGAAGTTGATCCGCCAGATGTGGCCCTCCTCGGGGGGCACGGCGGTGCGGCTGGGACGGCGCAGCCCCTCCCAGGGGAAAGCGATCTCGACCGACCAGCCCTCGTCCTCGTCGCGGGGGTCGTTGATCGTGCCGTAGACCCGGACCCCTGTGCGCAGGCCGGGAATGTCCCAGGCGTGGACGGGGGGCCCGCCGTCGCGGTAGGGCCGCACCAGCAGCAGGTCCCACTCGGTGGCGAAGGCGTTGACCTCGTACTCGTAGTAGTTGTGGGTGTCCCAGTCGGGGTCGATGAAGACTTCGAAGTCGTTGTCGTGGAAGATGACGGCGTCGCGCTCGGTGAGGGTGGCCCAGACCTCGGGTTCCTCCAGGAAGGCGGCCACGTAGAAATGCTCGTCGTCCCACAGCATCCTGGCCCGGGTCTGCAGCCGCGGGGCCGGCTTGAGGTCGCCCTCGATGTCGACGAAGAGCTCCGTCCAGGGAGCGTGCTGCCAGGAGGGCTCGTCGAGGGAGCCGTCGACGACGACCTCCCCGGCGGCGCGGAAAGCGGTGTAGCGCCGCGGCTCGATGCCCGCCAGGTGCTCCGGGTCCCACGGCGCCCCAAGGGCCGCCGCAGCCACGGCCGGAGTGATCAGCAATGCGCGAAAACCACCCATGGCCACCTCGTCTATCTCCAGTCTGCGCCGTCACTTGGCCCCGATCTTCACTTGCGGGGACCGGGGGCGGCCCCCTATACTACGCGTTTTCGCCTACCCCCCTCAACGAAGGCGCCCCACGCGTCTCACGCCACCCCAGGGCAGACCGCGTGCAGTTGATCCTCCTCGGGGCTCCCGGCTCCGGCAAGGGCACCCAGGCCCGCCGGTTGGAGGAAGCCTACGGGGTCGTCCACATCTCCACCGGCGACATGCTGCGAGACGCCGTGGCCGAGGGCACCGAGCTGGGCGGCCGGATCGAGGACCGCCTGCGGCGCGGGCACCTGGTCCCCGATGCCCACGTCCTGGCGCTGGTGGAGGAACGTCTCGGCCGCGGCGACCTGCACCGCGGCTTCGCCATCGACGGCTATCCCCGCACGCGGCGGCAGGTGGACGACTTCGAGAAGCTGATGCAGAGCCTCGGGCTCGGCATCGACGCCGCCCTGAACATCGCCGTCCCCGACGAGATCGTCGTCGAGCGCCTCTCCAGCCGACGCATCGACCCCGAGACCGGCCGCGTCTACAACCTCGCCCTCGAGGCCCAGCCGCCGCCCGAGATCGCCGGCCGCCTGGCCCGCCGCAACGACGACCGCCCCGAAATCATCCGCCAGCGCCTCGCGACCTACCACGCCGAGACCCGGCCCGTCATCGATCACTACCGGCGCACCGGGCAGCTCATCGAGGTCGAAGGCGCCTGCCCCCCGTCCGAGGTGTTCTCCGCCATCGACAAGGAGCTGGAGGTGCGACAGTCGCACATGAAGGCCGGGCCGCCTGACTTCGAAGCCAAAGTGCACGTCGACTCTCCCGACCACTGACTCTTGTCCGCGACCGATCTGATCTCCTTGTACAAGAGCGGCCTGGCCAAGTATTCGGCCCAGGACTTCGCGGGCGCTCGGGAGGACTTCGAGCAGGCCCTCCGGCTCGACCCGGAGTTCGCCGATGTCCACCACTCCCTGGCCCATGTCCTCGAGAAGCTCGGAGACCTCGACGGCGCCCTGGCCAGCGCCCGGCGGGCCGTGGAGCTGTCCCCGGACGAGGTTCTGGCCCACACGTCGCTCTCCATCATCTACATGCGCAAGGGCATGATCCCGGAGGCCGAAGCCGAGAAGGCCCTGGCCGACGAGTTGCAGCGCCGCCAGGACGGGGCCTGAGCCTCCCGTTCCTCCGGGCCCCCATGGCCACGGCCGCCGGCCCAAACGCCCCCGCCCCAGCCGCGGCACCCCCGCAGGAGCCCGCCTTCCACATCGGTCCGTACCCGCTGCGCCCCCTGCGTCCGGGGATGCCGGTGCTGGCCCTGGCGCCGCTGGCCGGCGTCGGCAACTGGGTCTTCCGGCTGATCTGCGCCCGCCTCGGGGCGCGCCTCGTGGGCGTGGAGTTCATCAACTGCCGCATCGTGCACCAGTCCGGCATCCGGGTGCAGCGCCTCCTCGACTTCTCCGACGCCGACGTGTACCGGCGCACGGGGATCAGCCTGCTGGCGGCGCAGATCTACGGCAACGACATCCCCCTCATGGCCGAGGGCGCCCGCGAGCTGGAGCGGCGCGGGGCCCAGGTGGTGGACATCAACTTCGGCTGCTCGGTGCCGCAGATCGTGCGCAAGGGCAGCTGCGCCGCCTTCCTGCGCGACCTGCCCCGGTTCTACGAGGCGGTGGCGGCCACGGTGGAGGCGGTGAGCGTACCGGTCATGGTCAAGACCCGCATCGGCTGGGACGACGACACCATCAACGTCGTCGAGATCGTCCGCCAGGCCCAGACCGCCGGGGCCCGGGCGATCGCCATCCACGCGCGCACGGTGATGCAGAAGTACGACGGCGAGGCCCGCTGGGAGTGGCTGCAACGCGCCTGCGAGGCGGCCGAGGTGCCCGTCTTCGGCAACGGCGACGTGCGCAGCTACGAGGACGCCCAGGCCATGGTCGAGCGCACCGGCTGCGACGCGGTCATGATCGGCCGGGCGGCGATGGCCAACCCGTGGATCTTCTCCGCCCGACGGGGGGCCAACCTGGCGGAGCGCATCGAGCTGGCCGCCGACCAGGTGCGCTGGATGGCGCAGTACAAGGGCGAGCACGTGGGCGTCAAGGAGACGCGCAAGCACCTGGTCCTCTATTTCCGCGACCTCGACCGCGACTCCCCCGAGCGCCTGCGCCTGCTGACCACCGAGTCCCTCGGCGAGCTGCTGGACTTCCTGGAGAGCTGGCGCCAGGCCCTCGACGGCGACCCGGAGCGGGACCTCGCCCTCACCGCCTCCGAGGCGAACCGCCTCGCCTGGAGCGGCACCGGATGAGACCGCAAGCGCAAACACCCCTACCGTATCGAGGAGAGCACCCACCATGACCGACAAGCTGGCACGCGGGATCCTGCCCGCCCTGTGCACCGCCTTCGACGACGACGGCGCCCACCCCGACGACGACCGCCAGCGGGTCCTGGTGCGCGCCCTCCTCGACGCCGGCTCCCAGGGCTTCTTCGTCTGCGGCGGCACCGGCGAGGGACGCGCCATGTCGGTGCCCGAGCGCCAGCAGGTGGCCGAGGTCGTGGCCCGCGAGGTCGCCGGCCAGGTGCCCCTGATCCTGCAGGTCGGCGCCTGTCCCACGGCGGACGCCGTCGAGCTGGCCCGCCACGCCGCCGGGGTTCCCGGGATCGACGCCGTCGCCTCGGTGGCGCCCGTGGACCGCCCGAACGACCTGGCCGCCGCCGAGGAGCACTACGCGGCCATCGGCGCCGCCACCGACCTGCCCTTCTATGTCTACTGGCTGGCCCGAGAAGCCGACCAGGCGGCCACGGCGGACCGCTTCCTCGAGGCGATGGAGCGGGTGCCCCGCTTCGCCGGGATCAAGTTCACCGACTACAACCTCTTCCTCTTCGGCCAGCTCATCGAGCTCACCGGGGGCCGCATCAACGCCATCAGCGGCCCCGACGAGATGTGCCTGCCCGCCATGTGCATGGGCGCCGACGCGGCCATCGGCACGACCTACAACATCATGCCGCGCATCTTCCTCGAGATGCGCCGCGCCTTCGACGCTGGCGACCTCGACACAGCGCGCCGCTGCCAGCGCAACGCCAACCGGGTCATCCGCATCCTGATGCAGGCCGGGGTCATGGAGGCGGTGAAGGCGATCCTCGGCTGGCAGGGCACCTCCGCCGGTCCTCCCCGGGTGGTGGAGCCCCTCGACGCGGAGGGGGAGGGACGGCTGCGGCGGGAGCTCGAGGCGCTGGACTTCGAGGTGGCTTGAGAGCGGAGTCGGCGGCGCCGTTGCCCATGGAGCGACCTGGAACGTCGTGACTGAAGAAGGACCTCTGCCCAAGGTCGAGCCCGATTCTCTGCTGCAACCCTTGCGGCAGATCCTTCGTGACCAGAAGGCCGAGCTTCTTCAATGGCGTAACGAGCGGATACACGTTGGCTCGGTGGGAGAGCTGTATCGTCTCCATGGAACGGCCAGATCCGGTGCCGCGGAGCAAGGTTCGAGGAGGTCTCCGGAACGACGGCGGCGAATTCCGCACGGAGCACTATTGCCAGGCGGCGAGGCACCTGGGGCAGTCCACGGCAGCTATCTGAGTGGCCATCCCATCCCCGAGTATCCATGGCTCAGCTCCCGCAGGTGGATGACCACGACCGTGGTGAACTGGGGAACCGCCGCCGTGTCATGGCTCGACAGCCGGGAAGGCTCCGCGTTACCGCGATCCCTCCGCGAGCAAGCCGTCCAGCTCTGGCATCGGCGCGACACCCTCCTGGACCTCGTCGACGACCTGCCGAGAGCCGTGTGCCATCGAGACTACAATCCCGAAAATCTGTTCATCCCCCAGCTCCCATCGGGAGGAAGCCGGACGATCGTCATCGACTGGGACTGCCTCGGCATCGGTGTGCTCACCGAGGACCTGGGGGATCTCGTCGGCGAAGCGCTCGTGTTCCAGGGAGTCGAGCCCGACGGTGCACCAGAGTTCACGGAAGCGGTTCTGACGGCCTACCACGCGGGTCTGGTTCAAGCAGGATACGGGGTGAGCCCCGAGACCGTCCGGTCTGCTCTCGCGACCCTGATGTCCCTGCAGTGGTGCTTCCGTCTGATCTGCCGATATCGCGACACGGAGGACTCGGCCCTTCGTGAGCGATACACGCGGATCCTGGAGTTTGTCCTGAGCCAGGGCGATCCTCGCGAACAGGCGAGGTGAAGAGAGGGGCTGTTCGCCGCCGGCCAGGCCAGCCGGGGCTCGGTGCCCGGACCCCGGGCTACCGGGGACGCTCGCGAGCCGGCCGTCTTCGCCGCGGGGGGCCGCCGTCTCCGAGCTCTCCCCTGCGCCAGGCAGCGATGTAGGCGGCGCAGTGCTCGTCCCGGCCCAGCAGCACGTCCTCGGCCAGCCGGTAGGGGCGTGAGCCGCGGTCGAGGGCGAAGACCTTGTCGGGGCGGCTGGTCACCGGATCGATGATGCCGCTGTCCGCCCCGGCCTCGACCGCCAGGACCATGAAGACATCGTTGATCCACTTGCGGCTCGGGATGCCGAAAGAGACGTTGCTCATCCCCCCGGTGATGTGGATCTCGGGGCCGTACTTCTGGCGCAGACCGGAGATCGCTTCGAAGCTGTGCCGTCCGAAGCGGCCGTCGACCGAGATCGGGAAGATCAGCGGGTCGATGTAGATGTCGCCGGCGCCGATCCCCTTCTCCAGGGCGGCGTCGACCATGGCGGAGGCATTGGCGATGCGCTCCTCGGCGCTCTCGGGCATCCCGGAATCACCGGCGGCGGTGACGATGACGTGGGCGTCGTGCTCGACGGCCAGGTCCAGGGCATCGATACGTTCGAGAGAGGCCGAGTTGAGCATGGGCCGCCCCTTGGACGCGTCCCACGCCCGCAGACCGACGGCGATGGTCTCGGCATTGGAGGAGTCGACGGAGACCGGGAGGCCGGTCAGGCCCTGCACCGTCGTCACGAGCCAGGCCATGGCCTCCTTCTGCTCTTCGAGCTTCAGCGAGATCTCGTCGACATTGAGGTCGAGGAAATCGGCCCCCGCCTGTTCCTGGCGCTGAACCATCCGTCTCAGGTAGTGCATCCCCTCGGCCGCGGTCTCCCGGTCGCCGCCCATCGCCGCCTGCACGGCGATCTTGACGTGCTTGACCCGTCCTTCCTCGTAATCCTG
Organism: Candidatus Latescibacterota bacterium; assembly: GCA_964291625.2. Lineage (GTDB taxonomy): Bacteria > Latescibacterota > UBA2968 > UBA8231 > UBA8231 > UBA8231. The sequence goes on from OZ220090.1 coordinate 860,127, forward strand.
GGTGGCCTTCACCGCTTCCGGAATGACCAGGTGGCGCCCCTCGCCGTCGACCGAGCGGTAGCGCACCGCTTCCCGGCCGTCGCCGGTGGTCGTGACGAGCTTGCCGCGGCGCATCACCACCCGCGTGGTGTGGATGTTCTCGCCGATGATGACGAAATCGAGATCGGGGTTGTGCAGCTTCATGGCAGGTGTTCGGTCGCTTTCGGGGGTGCATCCGAGCGCGGCGTTTCGACGGGCCGACCGGCCTGTCGACATCCAAGGTGGCCCAAGAAGAGGGAATCTAAGGCCGAAGCCACACACGCGCCTGCGTCGGGCGGAAGGCTGCCGCCGGGTTGCGCATCCTCCACGAAGACGGTTCAGCTCCACCGGCTTCACCTCACCCGGTAGCGCTCCACCACCTCCATGTCCAGCCTCACCCCCAGCCCGGGCCCTTCCGGGACCGTGAAGTGGCCCTCCGCCAACTCCAGGCTGCCCCCCAGGACATCGGCCTCGCGCACGAAGGGCAGCTCGTCGCAGGGCAGGGTGGCGTTGGGGATCGTCGCCTGCACGTGCACCGAGTAGGCGGCCAGCACTCCCAGGCAGACGCCGCCCATCTGCACCCACACCGGCACGTTCCCGGCGGCGGCCACGGCGGCGGCGGCCCTCACCTCCAGCGCCCGGCCCCCGAGGGTCAGGTAGTCGACGCACTCGGCCTTCAGCGCCGCCAGCACGTCGGCGCCGCGGCAGGGGCGGCGGCCCTGGGGCACGCCGATGTGCATGGCCACGGGGATGTGGGTCTTCTGCCGCAGCAGCCTGTAGGAATCGAGGCTCTCCTTGGGGATGGGGTCCTCGAGGTTGGCCACCGTGCCGAAGGGCTCCAGCTCCGCCGCCAGGCGGGCGGCGGTGTGGAGGTGGCCGAAGCTGGTGTTGGGATCGACGCCGACGGTGTACTCCGGCCCCGCCGCCGCCTTCATGAGGCGCACGGTCTCGACGATGTTGTGGGTGCGGGCCTTGAGCTTGTGGTTGGTGAAGCCCAGCCGGCGTCCGGCCTCGGCCTCGGCGGCGGTCTCGGCGGCCGGCATGGCGGAGGACCAGTAGGAGACCGGCACCCGCTCGCGCACCCGGGGGCCGAAGAACCGCCACACGGGCCAACCGAGGGCCTGTCCCTGGAGATCGAGGAAGGCGCACTCGAAGAGGTCCTCCTGGGCGAAGGGGTCCACGGCGAGGGGGTCCTGCCCCACGTAGCCGGCGGCCTGCGCCTGCAGGCGCGTCCGGACCTCCTCCGACAGGGTGTAGACCGCCGACTCGCCGAGGCCCTGAAGCCCCTCGTCGGTGCGCACCCGGCAGATGGTGATGTCGTAGATCCTCGGGTTGAGCCGGGCGATCGCCGCGATGGGCGGGATCTCCACGTGGTACAGGTCGACGCCGGTCACTCTCATTTGCAGGCCCTCCGGCCGGCCAAGTTACCGCCTCTCCTTGCATGCCGCGAGACTCCGGGCTTGAATGAGCCCCCCGCCGGCCCGCAGACGGCGCCGGCCGAATCCCGGGAGCCCGCCCATGTCCCTGCGCGTCGGCGTCGTCGGCTGCGGCGCCTTCTCCCCCGGCTTCATCATCCTCTTCAAGGCCCATCCCCTGGTGGAGTCGGTGGTCCTCTGCGACGTCGACGCCGACAAGCTCGCCGCCGCCGCCGAGCGACACGGGATCGCCGACACCTGCTCCGACCTCGAGCAACTGTGCGCCGACGCCAGCGTCGACGCCGTGGCCCTCTTCACCCAGAACTGGCTCCACGGGCCGCAGGCGGCCGCCGCCCTGCGCGCCGGCAAGCACGTGTACAGCGCCGTGCCCACGGGGATCGCCGTCGGGGAGGTGACCGACCTCGTCGAGGCCGCGGCCGGCTCCAACCGCCTCTACATGCTCGGCGAGACCAGCTACTACTACCCGGGGGTGGTCTACTGCCGCGGGCGCTTCCGGGCCGGCGACTTCGGGCGCCCCGTCTACGCCGAGGCCGAGTATCTCCACGACTTCAGCCACGGCCTCTACGCGGTGATGGAATCGCGCGGCGGCCGCGACTGGAAGCGCTTCGCCGGCAGCCCCCCCATGCAGTACCCGACCCACTCGACGAGCCAGGTCCTCTCGGTCACCGGGGCGCGCCTGACCCACGTCTCGGGCCACGGATTCGTCGACGACCACGAGGACGGCCTCTTCCGCGCCGGCTCGAACCAGTGGGCCAACGAGTTCAGCAACGAGACCGCCTTCTTCCGCCTCTCCGACGGCAGCGCCTGCCGCGTCGCCGAGTTGCGCCGCGTCGGCCACCCGGGGGGCGTGCGCATGGCCCTCTACGGCACCGCCGGCAGCTTCGAGCAGCACGTCTCCGGGGTCCGCTGGCTCACCGCCAGCCGCGCCGAGACCGAGGCCCTCGAAGAGCAGCTCACCTGCACGGCGGTCCCCGGTCCGCAGGCCGGAGACGGCGTCTTCGAGACGGTGGCCCCGGTGCACCCGGTCCATCGCCTGCCCCGGCAGTTCCGGGGCCTGCCCAACGGTCACCGCGGCTCCCACCAGTTCCTGGTGGACGACTTCGTGCGCGCCGCCGTGGACGGCGTGCTGCCGCCCAACAACGCCTGGGCGGCGGCCCGCTACATGCTGCCCGGCCTGGTGGCCCACGAGTCGGCGCTTCGCGGCGGCGAGCTGCTCGAGATCCCGGATCTCGGCGATCCCCCATCGACGCCGGTGGAGTACGACGAGCCGGTCCCCGGAGGAGACTGATGACCGATCCCGCCCTCAACCGCACGCGCTCGGCGCCGGGACGGCTGGAGCTGAGCGTCGGCCCCGGCGGCGACCTGGAGGGCCGCGACGACCGGGTGCTGCAGGCCGGCGCCGACTACCTGGCGCGCCTCGGCGGCGGGGTGCTGCGGGTCCTGCCCGCCACCTACCAGATGCGCAACGCCCTCTACCTGCGGCCGGGGGTGAGCCTGCGCGGCGCCGGCGAGGCCACGGTGCTGCGCAAGACAGCGAGCGGCTCCACCCCCCTGAGGCGCGACTCCGACTGGTACGAGAACCGGGTCACCGTCGAGGACCCCTCCCCCTTCCGGCCCGGGTACGGCATCATGCTGCGCTCGTACGACGACGGCGGCAGCCTGCGCGAGGTGGTGCGCGACACCGTGGTCGACGTGGACGGGTCCGAGCTGACCCTCTCGCGGCGGCTGCTGAAGAACTACTGGCTCGAGAACCGGGCCACGGCGGCTACCCTCTTCCCCATCGTCACCGCCGAGGAGGGGGTCTGCGACGTCACCGTGGAGGACGTGGTTCTCGACGGCAACCTCGACGAGAACGAGGAGATCAACGGCAACTACGCCGGCGCCGTCTTCATCCAGCAGTGCCACCGCTGGAGCTTCCGCGGCGTCACCGCCCGCGGCTACCACGGCGACGGATTCAGCTTCCAGGTCTGCGACGACGTGAGCTTCGAGGACTGCCGCTCCCTCGACAACGCCAACCTCGGCTTCCACCCCGGATCCGGGTCGCAGCGGCCCCTCTTCCGCAACTGCGAGGCCCGGGGCAACGCCCAGGGGATCTTCTTCTGCTGGGGGGTCACCGACGGCCGGGTCGAGGGCTGCACCAGCAGCGACAACCGCGACTACGGCATCAGCATCGGCCACCGCGACACCGACAACCGGCTGACGGGCACCCTCTTCGAGGGCAATCACCGCGTCGGCCTGCTCTTCCGCGAGGGCTCCTCCGGGTACCGCGGCGGCCACCGCAACCTCGTAGAGGAGTGCCGGTTCGTCGACAACGGCTTCGCCGCCGAGGGCGTGGCCGTGGACATTCGCGGCGAAACCCTCGACACCGGGATCCGGGACTGCCGCTTCGAGGCGGGGGCGGAGGGACGCCAGCGCATCGGCATCCGCATCGGCGCCGACGCCCGGGGCACCCGCCTCTCGGGGAACTCCTTCGAGGGGCTGGTGGAGGACGTGGCCGGAGGCCCGGTGGAGCCCGACCCGGGCGCCTGACCGTTGGAGCGCTTCCTCCTCGTCGACTTCGGCACGACGAGCACCAAGTCGGCCCTCCTGCAGCTGGACAGTGGACGCTTCGAGCGCCTGCGCCGGCACCCGGCCCTGGCCGCCGTCCCCGGGCCGGCCGGGCATCACGAGGTACCGCTGGCCGCCATCCGCGAGCGCTTTCGCGATCTGTGCGCCGAGGCCTGGTCCGCTTCGGACGGCGGTTTCGAGGGCATCGTCCTGTGCAGCGAGATGCACGGCTTCGCCCTCCTGCACCCCCGGACCCGCGAGCCCCTCACCCGGTACGTCTCCTGGCTCGACGGCCGCTCCCTGGAGAGGGTGGAAGGACACAGCTCCTTCGACCTGGTGGCCGCCCACCTCGGGGACGACTTCCGGCGCCTCACGGGCATGCGGCCTCGGCCCGGGTTCCCGCTGATCAACCTCGTCCACTGCGCGCGCACGATGGACCTCCCTCCCGAGGCGGAGATCGTCTCCCTGCCCGGCTGGCTCTGCGGCGCCGGGGCGGGCGGTCCTCCGCCGGAGCACCCGACCATCCTGGCGGGGATGGCCCTCTACGACGTGTCCCGGCAGGAGATCGCACCGGAGCTGCTGGAGACGGCGCGGGAGCTTGGCGCCGTGTCGCCGATCCCGGGCGAGCCCTGCTCCGAGGAGACCGTCGCCGGATACTGGACCGGCCCCCGGGGTCCGGTGCCGATCTACGCCGGCGTGGGAGACCACCAGTGCTCGGTGCTCGGCGCCGGCGTGGTCGAGGGGAGGACGGCCTCCGTCAACCTCGGCACCGGAAGCCAGGTCGCCGTGCCGGGGGCCCCGCGGGATCAGGCCTTCGAGCACCGTCCCTTCTTCGACGGCCTCGACCTGACCGCCGTCACCCACATCCCGGCGGGCCGGGCCCTCGCCGAGTTCGTCGGCTTCCTGGAGAAGGTTTCGGAGCGCTCGGCGCCCTCCGGCGGCGGCTCCGGACCGGACTGGTGGGCGGAGCTGGCCGCCCTCGGCGCCGGAGACGTGGAGGCCGCCACCCTGGAGGTGGACCTGGCCGTCTTCGAGGGGGCCCGGGGTTTCCGGTCGGGGGGCGGCATCGGCGGTCTGCTCGAGGGCGGCCTGACCCCGGAGAACTACCTCGCCTCCGTGCTGCGCGCCTTCGTGACCCAGTACGCCGAGGTCCTGGACCAGCTGGACCCCGGCCGGCGCCTGGAGGAGGTCGCCCTCGGCGGCGGCATCGCCCGCAACCTGCCCCACCTGGCGGAGCTGCTGTCGCGGGCCTCGGGGCGGACCGTGCGCGGGGCCTGCGCCCTCGACGAGTCCCTCCTGGGCCTGCGGGCCCTCGCCCTGCGCTGCGCCGGACGGGTCCCGACGGCGGCGGAGGCCTGGCGGCTCCACGGGCGCAACTGCGAGATCGTGGATGGGTGAAATGAGCACGAACCGCCGTGACGAGAGCAGGCGCCCATGCCTCTGATCGAGGTGGAGGTCGTCGCCGACGACCAGCTGGGCCCGACCCTGGCCCCGAGGCTGGCCGAAGCGGCCGGCGGTGCGCTGGACGCACCCGCAGGACAGACATGGGTGCGCCTGCGCCGGTTGACGACCGCCTCCTACGCCGAGAGCGGCGGCGGGCCTCCCTCCGGCGTGCGGCCGGTCTTCGTCCAGGTCCTGCTGGCCCGGCTGCCCGACGAGGCGGCCCTGGCTCGACAGGCGGCCGCCCTGAGCGCGGCGGTCGCCGAGGTCTGCGGCCGCCCCGCCGATCACGTGCACGTGGTGTTCTCGCCCGCGGGGACCGGCCGCGTCGCCTTCGGCGGACGGCTCCTGCGAGGGGATGGAGAGTAGCGCTCGCTGGCGGGGCTAGGCTTCCGCCGAGCGCGCGAAGAGCCAGGCGCCTACGGCCATGTAGGCGAGACCCACGGCGCAGGTCACGGCCAGGGAGGCGATCAATTCGGCGTATCCGACGCCCAGGCCCGTGAGCGGGTCCCATCTCACGATCTCGGAAATCCCCGAGTCGGGCAGTACCAGGGCCTTGGCCCTGGAATGGAACCAGGTCCCGGACAGGACCACGGCGGCCGACGCCAGCCCCTTGAAGCGCGGCACCAGGAGCCGGACCACGGCGGCGACGCAGGCGAGGCTGGAGACGAACACCAGGAGTCCGAAGTAGAGGGCCGCCGCCGTCGCCCAGGCGACAACGGGGTCGATGGCCGGCATGGGGTCCATGTAGGTGGAGCCGAGGAGGAGCTCGTGGATCCCCGGCAGGGCCAGGCCGCCCGCCAGGAAGAGGGCCGCCCCCAGGCTGACGTGGGCGGCCACCTTGGCCAGCAGCGGCCAGGCGCGGCCCACGGGCAGCGACAGCAGCTGGTAGTGGGTGCCCATGCGCCACTCGCGGGTCACCGACTTGACGAGCAGGGCCGGCAGAATGAAGGCGCTCGCCCCGATGAGCAGCACCAGCCCCAGGAGCGCCAGCGCCATCGTGGCCGAGGGCCCCACGGCGGCCGCGTAGAGTCCGATCCCGGCGGTCGAGGCCAAGGCGAAGACGGCTACCAGCCGCAGCTCCTTCAACTCCTTCACATACAGCGCGGCCAGGGGGCTCACGCCACGACCTCCTCGAAGATGTCGGTCAGGGATCCCCCCCGGCTCTCGCGCAACTCGGCGGCGGCGCCGGCCAGGGCGACCTCGCCGTCGCGCAGGTAGACCACGTCCTCCACCAGCTCCTCCACCTCGTCCACGAGGTGCGTCGAGAGCAGGACCGTCTGCCCCCGGGCGCGCAGCTCCTCCGTGAGGCTGCGCAGGATCAGCCGCCGCGAGGGTGGATCGATGCCGTTGAAGGGTTCGTCCATGACCACCAGCCGGCTCCGCCGGGAGAAGGCGGCGACGATCTTCAGGCGCGCCCGCTGGCCGTGGGACAGGCCGCCCACCCGGGCGCCGCGGTCGAGCTTCATGCGCGCCAGCAGCTCGCGCTCGCGGGCCGGGTTCCAGTCCTCGTGGAAGGCGCGCAGGTAGTCGAGCTGCTCGCCGACGCGCATCCACTCGTAGCAGGCGTCGATCTCGGGCAGGAAGGCCGTCTCCCGGCGGCTGCCGAGCCCCACCTCCTCCCCGAAGACGAGCACCCGGCCGCGGCCGGGCCGCGTGATCCCGGCGACGATGCGCAGCAGGGTGCTCTTGCCGCTGCCGTTCTCCCCGAGCAGGCCGGTGACGCACCCGGGCCGGAAGCGCAGGCTGACGCCGCGCAGGGCCTCGGTGCGGCCGTATCGCTTCCACACCTCCTGGACCTCGATCATCCCGTCCCTCCTGCCATGGAGAGAGGAACGCCGCCGGGCCCGGAGGTTGTCAAGGCCCGGCCCCGTGCGCTTAGGTGAAGCAATCCACACGAACCCGCAGCGGAGGACGAACCGATGAAGATCACGGATATCGAGGTCATCCCCATCGCCATGCCCCTGGCCGCCCGCTACGGCGACGCCGCCGGCCGGGTGCGCATGGGGGGCATCGACGACCACGTGGTGGTCAAGGTCCACACCGACAACGGCCTGACCGGGTACGGCGACTACGAGGACGTGCCCCACATCGACGAGTCGGTGATCCAGTCCCTCATCGGGCGCAGCCCCTTCGACTTCATCAACAACGACCTCAACCTGGCCCTCGGCATGGCCCTCTACGACGTGATGGGAAAGTACCTGGAGGTGCCGGCCTACAAGCTGATCGGCCAGAAGCTGCGCGACGCCGTTCCCTGCGCCGCCTGGACGCGGCCGTGCCCGCCCGAGGTCTTCGCCGGCGAGGTCCGGCGCTCGGCCGAGCAGGGCTACCGGGTCTTCAAGATGCACTCCAACGCCCGCTATGACGTGATCGAGCAGACCCGGGCCGCCGCCGACGCGGTACCGGCAGGCTTCAAGCTGCACTGGGACTTCAACCACAACCGCAGCCCGGGGGTGGTGCTGCCCATCCTCGCCGAGATGGAACGGGACCACTCCCACATCGTAGGCTTCGTCGAGGACCCCCTTCCCTGGCAGGACGTCGACGGCTGGGCGAGACTGCGCGCCAAGTCGAAGATCCCCCTGATCATGCACGTGCCCCAGCTCGGCGGCATCCAGGAGGTCATGGCCGGGGCCGCCGACATCTACATGACCGGCGGCGCCATCGGCCGCACCCTGCAGGACGGCTTCGCCTACGGCCGGGCCAACGTGCAGGTCCTGATCCAGCAGTCGGGTGGAGCCCTGATGAAGGCCCTCACCCTGCACCAGGCCGCGGTGCTGCCCACGGCCACGGCCCACGTCATCACCCTGGACGACCAGTACGAGCGCGACATCGCGGCACCGGTGGCCGTGGACGAGGGCTTCTCCCGCGTCCCCGAAGCGCCGGGCCTCGGCCTGGAGGTGGACGACGACGCCATCGCCGAGTTCGCCCGCGGCGAGCGCCTGCGGCGGGTGGAGTACATCGGCGTCCTGACCCTGCCCGGCGGCAGGCGGATGTTCACGAAGGGATCGCCGGGCGTGCAGCAGCTCACCGGCTTCGAGGAGGGCGCCCTGCCGGGGATCGGCTTCGAGTACTGGGAGGACGACGGCAGCGAGGAGTACCGCGAGGCCCGGGCCCGTCTCGACGCCGAGGAGACCTACATGGTCTGAGGAGGGGGCGGGTCGGTCAGCGGCGATGAGCCATGCCCGCACCCGCTCGACGCCCCCACATGGCCCGCCGCCCGAGAAGAGCGACCGTCAGCGGCGGCGGGCGGTGCCAACGGCCGCGACGGCCCCCGTGGTCCGAGCCCGAGCGACCGTCAGCGGCGGCGGGTCAGCCAGGCCTTCACCCGCGGGTGGTGGAGGACCTCCGGCCGCAGCACGTCCTCCGGCTCGCGGCCGTGGATGACGTCGGTGACCTGCTCGAAGGTGCGCGTGTCCAGCCGCCGCACCGACTCGACGGTGATGCCGCCGTTGTGGTTGGTGCAGATGATCCGCGGGTGGTCCTTGTGCACGGCGCGGGTGTCGTTCACGGGATCGTCGACGACGTAGTAGGTCAGACAGCCCTCCTCCACGGCGCGCAGGGCGTTGTCGTCGCAGACGAGGTTGCCCCGCGACGGGTTGATCAGCGACGCGTGGGGGCGCATCGCCTTCAACTGCTCGTAGCGGACGATGGTGTCGTCCCCCGAGACGTGGAGGCTCACCGTGTCGCTCTCCTCGAAGAGGCGCATGGGATCGTCCACGGCCTCGGCGCCGAGGCGGGCGGCGACCTCGTCGATGTCGGGGCGCACGTCGTAGACCAGCAGACGGCCCGAGTCGCCCAGGAGGGGTCGGGCGCGCAGGGCCACCTCCTGGCCGATGCGGCCGAAGCCATAGAGGCCGAGGGTGGAGCCCCGGGCCTCGTATGTGGGGATGATGGTGAAGTCGCCGGCGTGGGACATGCGGTTGAGGGTCCAGGTCCGCTTCAGGGTCGCCATCCACTGGGCGATGGTGTACTCGGCGACGGTGTCCATGTGCACGGGGGTGATCGTCACCGGCACGCCGAGCTCGGTGGCCACGTCGATCTGGACCTTGTCGTAGCCGACCCCCCAGCGGGCGATGAGGCGCAGGTCGGTGCCGCGCTCGTAGAACTCGCGGTGCACGAGGTTGGAGTTGGCGATGACGGCGACGACGCCGCCGGCCATGTCGCCGGTGAGCTCGGAGTCGTATTCGACGAGTTCGGCGATCTCCCCCAGCTTCGCCAGGCCGGCGCGCCTGTGGTCGGAGGCGAAGGCCTCGTTGCGGAAGATCGTCGCCAGCAGGACCCTCGGTTTCATGGCCTCTCCTTTCGCGTCGATAGTATAGGCCGCCCTCCCGCGGGCGGCTTGTGAGTCCCAGCCGGGCTTCGCACCTTTGCCGAGGTCATGACCCCCTACCACCTCCTGCGCCCGCTCCTCTTCCGCTTCGACGCCGAGAGGGCCCACGGAGCGGCCCTGGCCGCGGCTTCCGCCGTCGGCGCCGTCGCCCTCGGACGGGCCGCGCTGCGGTCGATCCACGGCTTCGAGGACGAGAGGCTGACCACCGAGGTCGCCGGCCTGCGGTTCCCCAATCCCCTGGGCCTGGCGGCCGGCTTCGACAAGAACGGCCGCGCCGTGCGGGCCCTCGCCTGCCTGGGGCTGGGCCACGTGGAGATCGGCTCGGTCTCGGCCCGTCCGTCGCGGGGCAACCCCCGCCCGCGGCTGTTCCGCCTGCCCGCCGACGAGGCGATCGTCGTCAACTACGGCGTTCCCAACGACGGCGCCGACGCCGTCTGCCGCCGCGTCGCCGACCGGCCGATCCCGGTGCCCCTCGGGGTGAACCTCGTGGAGACCAACAGCGGCCGGCCGGCCGCGGCCGACGAGGTGATCGCCGAGCTCGTCGAGGCCGCCCGCGCCTTCGCCGGGCCCGCCGACTACCTCACCCTCAACCTCAACTGTCCGAACACGACCGCCGGCGCCAGCCCCTTCGACGACCCCGCGGCCGTGGCCGCCCTGCTGGCGGAGCTGGCCGCCGTCGACGGTCTGCCTCCGGTCTTCCTGAAGGTCACGGCGCGGACCGATCCGCCCTTCATCGAGTCCCTCCTCGAGGCCGTCGACCCCTTCCCGCTGGTGGCCGGCTTCGTCTTCAACCTGCCGCCGGGCAAGGACTACTCCCTGCGCACGCCCGCGGCCGTGGTCGACCCCCTTCCCGGCACCCTGTGCGGACCACCGGCCCGGGGGCTCCTCGACGACGCGGTCCGGGCCTGGTACGGCCGCATCGACCGCCGCCGGCACCGCATCATCGGATCGGGGGGCATCGCCTCGGCCGAGGACGCCTGGCGCAAGATCCGCCTCGGGGCGTCGCTGCTGCAGCTCTACACGGGCCTCGTCTACCACGGCCCCGGCCTGGTGCGGCGCATCAACCGCGGCCTGGTGCGCCTGCTGGAGGCCGACGGCCTGACCCATGTGAGCGAAGCCGTGGGGCTGGACAGCGCCTCCGCCCGCGGACCCCGGCCCTCCGGAGAGCCGGGGTCCGCGCGCCCCCTCGCTCCGGCCCGTCCATGACGCCCACGGACCCGCCCTGGGGCCCGAAGCCGCTCGCGATCTGGCCGGCGGCCGGGTTGCGACCTCGGCAGAAGGATGGTCCGTGCAGCGTCGCCCCGGACCGCCGATGACCCCCGCCCGACCCGCCCTGTGCCTCGAGGCCGCGCCGGACCTGGCCAGCGGCCGGGCTGCGACCTCGGCAGAAGGGCGGTCCCCATCACGCCTCGCCCCGGCCCGCCGGTGACCGCCCCCCTCCCCGCCCTGCGGCTCGAGGCCGCTCCCGACCTGGCCGGCCGCGAGCGCGCCGTCCGCGAGCAGGGGTTCGCCTACCTGCCGGGCCTGCTCGACGCCGGCCGGATCGCCGCCCTGCGCGAGGCCATGGACCGCGCCGAGCCGCTGACGGAGAGCTTCGACCGCCTCGAGGAGCCGCCAGGGCACCCCTTCTACCACAAGGTCATCAACAACGCCTTCAACCGGGACCTCCTCTTCCTCTCCTACCTCGACTTCCCGGAGGTGATCGAGCTGGCCGAGGCCCTCCACGGGGACGACTGCCACGTCATCGGCATGACCGCCTGGCTCACCGGTCCGGGGCGCCCGGACCAGGGCCTGCACGCCGACTGGCAGCCCCTGACCCTGCCCGAGGACGTCATGGACGATCCCCGCGTCGAGATCCCCGTCTTCATCACCACCGCCCACTTCTACCTCGACGACCTGACCGAGGAGCTGGGGCCGACGGTCTTCGTGCCGGGCAGCCACCGCGCCGGACGGCCCCCCGACGGCGATCGGGCCTGGCGCGGGGTGGGTGAGCACAGTCTCCTGTGCGGCGCCGGCGACGTGGTCGTCTTCCGCTCCGAGGTCTGGCACCGGGGCACGGCCAACCGCGGCGACCGCGTCCGCTACCTGCTGCAGGTGCACTACGCCCGGCGCATGATCACCCAGAAGTACCCGCCCTACCTGAACCGCTTCCGCTTCGACCCGGCCATCCTCGAGCAGGCGACGCCGCGCCAGCGCCGGCTGATGGGCGACCACCGGCCGAGCAACTACGACTGAATCGACGGAGCTCTCATGCACTCCTCCACCCTCCGCGGCACCGACTTCGCCCTGACCCTCGAGGGGGTCCCCGTCTCCCACGCCGAGTTCTTCGAGGGTTTCGCGCGCACCCGGCGCCTCGGGGTGGTCTGCCCCTCCCCCCTCGACGGCCTCGGCGCGGCGGCCCTGGTCATGGCCCACGTGACCGCCTTCTACGACGACTACCGCGCCGCGGGCGGTGAGTTCTTCGCCTACCCCGACTTCTTCACCCTCCAGCGCGCCCCCGCGACCGCCAACTACTCCATGCTCGACATCTGGCCGAACCACAAGAACGTCTCCATCGGGCCGGCGCCGGGCGACTGCGTCGACGCCGTGACCGACCGTGCCGTCGACGTCCTGCTGGTGCCCGAGGGCGGGACCCGCGAGCACGAGCTGCAGCCGCAGCAGGACGCCGCCCTGCGACGGCTGGTGCGCGACTGCTACCTCTACGGCCCGGGCGGTACCGTCGACGACCCGGACCTGACCGTCTCCTGTCCGCGGGACCCGGTGGCCGGGTGGATGGAGAGCGTCCGCTCCAGCCTCGACGGCGGCAACGGCGCCGGCGAGCCGGCCGAAGGGAACGGGTCCGGCGCCATCACCCAGTCCTTCCGCCGGCTTTCCCTCGACGGGGCCCTCCCCCATATCTGAAGCGGTGGCGGCGACGGCGCCCGGCTGACTCCGGCGTCTTGCCTCGGTATCGGCCGGTACCCTATCTCGGTGGGCATGCCCATGCCTGCCAGGGACCTCTGGGCCCGCATCCAGAAGCAGCTCCAGGGCCGCGCCGAGGACGAGCAGCTCCGGCTGCTGCAGTCCCATCTGGATGAGCTCCACGACGAGTGGAAGGGGCCCTACAAGGAGCTGCGCGACCGCCTCCGCCGGCGGGTGGCCCGGCTGCAGGGCCACGCCAGCGTCCGCTCCCGCGCCGGGCACGAGGACCCCTTCCACGTCAAGGGCCAGGGCGATGCGCAGATCGCCGTCTGCGGGTCTCCGAACACGGGCAAGTCGACCCTCGTCCAGGCCTGGACGGGTGCGGCCACGGTCGTGGCCGGTTACCCCTTCGCCACCCAGCATCCGGTCCCCGGGATGCTGGCCTGCCCCGGGGGTGCCCTGCAGCTTGTGGACACGCCCCCCGTGGTGCCGGGTCTGGCCCTGGGCGAGGGCGCCGGCCGGCCCCTCCTGCACCTGTTGTCACGGATGGACGCCCTCGCCCTGGTCATCGACCTGACAGGATCCGTCGAGGCCCAGGTGGAGATCCTGCTCTCCCAGCTGGCCGAGGTGGGGGTGCGCCCCGTGCCGGGGCCGGTGACAACCCTCTATCGCGCCAAGGAAAAGGAAGGGGTGAGGTTCCTCGGCGTCGGTCTGTCCCGGCCCGAGGAGGCGGCCGCGCGCCGGATCCTGCGGCAGGCCGGACGGGACCATGCCGAGGTCACCCTGCGCGGCGCCTTCGCCGAGGACGAGCTGGCGGCCCAGGCCGCGGGCGAGAGCCTGACCCCGGCGGTGCTGCTGGGGACGCGGGCCCGGGAGACGGGAGCCGAGCGCGCCCGCGCCCGCCTCCGGGAGCTGCCGCCCGGGTTCCGCGTGGTCCCCGTCGGCCCGGACCCGGCCGCGGCGCGGACGGCGGCGGCAGAAGCCCTGCAGGCCGCTCTCGGCCTGGTGACCGTGTCGCTGCTGGACCGCCCCAAGCCGGAGGCCGACGCCGAGGAGCTGCTCGTGCCCCTGGCCAGCGAGGTCGGGGCCATCGCCCGTCGACGCCATGCCCGCCCGCCGAAGGAGGCCCGTCTCTGGGGCCGCTCCGCCGACCGGCCGGGCCAGGTGGTCAGACTCAGCCACCTGGTCCAGGCGGGGGACCGCATCTACCTCCGCCCTTGACGGCGTTGCCCACGGCCGGGGCCGCCGCTATCCTGATGCGCCGTCCTCTCCCGCAACCGGTGCACCTGGTCCCCGGAGGCTCCGTGCTCCACCCGCCCGAGCTGCTCGACCGCTTCCGCGCCGACGACGGTGTCCGCACCCGCGCCGAGGCTCGGGCGGAGCCCTGGCGGCGGTACTCCCTCGACGACCTGTGGTCCCTGGTCTTCGGCCCCCGCATCACGCGCTCGTGGATGGTGTGGTCCGACGGCGACTGCCCGGCCTGCCGCCGGCCGGTGAACATGTACGCCTGGGAGATCGACCCCTTCGCCGAGCCCTGGAAGCTGCGCTGCCCCCACTGCGGCGAGCGCTTCCCGAAGAACGACTTCGCCGCCTTCCACGAGTCCGGCCTGGACGAGGCGGGTCTCTTCGACCCGGACCGCGCCGACCGGGGCCTGCTGTTCAACGCCGGGCACGCCGACCCCGGTGACCCGCTGCGCGACTACGGCGTCGACGACGGCGGCGGGGTTCCCGGCGACGGCGGCCGCTGGAGGTTCATCGGCACCTGGCTGATCTACGGGCAGTGGAAGGGGCTCATCGTCGACGGCGTCGAGCGGCTGGCCGCGGCCTACGCGGCCACCGGCGATGCCGGTTACGCCCGGAAGGCCGGCGTGCTCCTCGACCGCGTCGCCGACGTCTACCCGGCCTTCGACTTCGGCGAGCAGGCCGTCCTCTACGAGCGGAAGGCCGACCGCGGCTACGTGTCGACCTGGCACGACGCCTGCGAGGAGGTGCAGCGCCTGGTCCTGGCCTGGGACCAGGTGCGGCCGGCGGTGCTCGAGGACGGCGAGTTCCTGGCCTTCGTGAAGGAGAAGGCCCGGCGCTGGCAGGTCCCCTCGCCGAAGGCGTCGGGCGCCGCGATCTGCGCCCACATCGAGTCCCGCATCCTGCGCGACACCCTGCAGAACACGCCGAAGATCCAGTCGAACTTCCCCACCACCGACGTGGCCAACCTCCTGATCCGCACCGTCCTGGAGGGGCGCGAAGGCCTGGAGGAGGTCTACGGTCTGCTCGACGAGGTGATCGAGAAAGCCACCCGCGTCGACGGCCTGACCGGCGAGAAGGGGATGGCCGGGTACGCGGCGATCTCGCCGCGTACGCTGGCCCGGTGCCTGTCCCTCTTCGCCCGCGCCGACGACGCCTTCCTGCCGCGGCTGCTCGAGCGCCACCCGTCCCTCGGCCGGCACTGGCGGTTCCACGTGGACGCGTGGGTGGGACAGCGGTTCTACCCCGACATCGGCGACAGCGGCGCCGCGGGAGGCAGTCACCCCGTCTACTGCGGCGCCCTCTTCGACCGCGGCGGCGGCGATCCCCTGGCGCCCTCGGCCTTCACCTTCTTCCAGCAGCTCTACGAGGCCACCGGAGACGCCGCCTTCTCCCAGGTCCTGCACCACGCCAACGGCGGCACCCTGGAGGGCCTCCCCCACGACCCGGGGCATCCGGACCCGGCCGGCTTCCGGCGCGGCGTGAAGCAGGTCCTCGCGGACCAGGGTCCGAGGCCCGCCGTCGGCTCCTTCAACCGGCCCCGCTGGGGGCTGGCCGTCCTGCGCTCGGGGGACGACCGCCGGGCGCCCACGGCCTGGCTCGACACCGACTCCGGCGCCCCGGACAGCATCTACGGCGCCCCGGCCCCGTCCGCGAGGGGGCGCGGCGCCCACGGCCACGCCGACGGCCTGAACCTGGGGCTCTACTACCGCGGCGTCGATCTCATGGTCGACCTCGGATATCCCCCCGTGAACTACGGCGGCTGGGACTCGCCCCAGGCCGAGTGGTACCGCCGCACGGCGAGCCACAACACGGTATGCGTCGACGGCCTCGACCAGGCGACGGCGGCCAGCGACACCCTCTGGTGGCTCGACGAGGACGAGGTCCGGGGCATCTGCGCCTCCTCGCCCGGCATGGTGGACGGCGGCCGCTTCGAGCGCACGCTGGTCATGGTGAACACTGGCGAGGAGGACGCCTACCTCGTGGACGTGCACCGGGTGCGCGCCGGCCGCGACCACGCCCGCTTCCTGCACGCCACCTTCGGGAGCCTGACCACCGACGCCCTGCGGACCCGGCCCACGGAGGAGTACGGCCACGGCACCCTGATGCGAAGCTTCCGCCTCGACCCGAGCCCGGCCGAGGGATGGACCGCCGAGTGGCGGGTCGAGGACGTGAACGGCCTCGCCTCCCCCGGCTCCGACCTGCGCCTGCGCTACACCGACGTGAGCCGCGGGCCGGCGGCGGGCACCTGCGAGGGCTTCGCCCTCATCGGCCACTACGGCGACCGGAACGAGCGCTGGCTCCTCCGCCTCGTGCAGCGGAATCGAGCCGACGAAGCGCCCCTGACCTCGGTCTTCGCCGGCGTCCTCGAGCCCTGCGACGGCGCCCCGGCCGTGCGCGGCGTGCGCCGCCTCGACGACGGCGGCGGCGCCGACGTGGACGAAACCGTGGAGCTGGAGATCTCCCTCGCCGACGGCGGGCTCGACCGCATCGCCGTCGGCGTCGGCGACGACGTGCGGGTCCGGCGGAGCCGTCCGTGAACGCGGCTCCTGGCACCCCCGCGCGGGAGGCGGCCGAGCGGCTGGCCGCCGGCCTCTACCCGCACCAGGTGGAAGGGCTCGCCTTCCTCCTCGGCCGGCGGCGGTCGATCCTGGCCGACGACATGGGCCTGGGCAAGACCCGCCAGTCCGTCCTCGCCCTGGTCCACGCCGAGCCCCGGGGCCCGTGGCTGGTGGTCTGCCCCGCCTCGGTCAAGCGCAACTGGGAGCGCGAGATCCGCCTCGTCCTGCCGGACGCGGCCACCCACGTCGCCGGCCCGGCCCCGGTGCCGGAGCCCGGCTTCGGCGGCTGGGTGATCATCAACTACGACATCCTCAAGCGGACCTTCGACGACCTGCTGCGCCACGAGTGGCGGGGGCTGGTCTTCGACGAGGCCCACTACCTGAAGAACCACACCTCCCAGCGCTCGAAGCTGTCGACGCGGCTCGTCGACCGGACCGCCGGCGACCCCATGGTCCACGCCCTCACCGGCACCCCCCTGACCAACCGGCCCCGGGACCTGTTCCCGCTGCTGCAGCTCGTCGACCACTCCCTGGGCCGTTCGTTCCTCGGCTTCGCCAGGCGCTACTGCGCCGCCGAGAAGAACGACTACGGCCACTGGATCACCTCCGGGGCCAGCAACATCGAGGAGCTGGCCGTGCAGCTCCACGGCATCATGCTGCGGCGCAACAAGGACGAGGTCCTCGACCTGCCGCCGAAGGTGCGCTCCTGGATCGACGTGGACATCCCCGAGAAGGCCCGGGAGGCCCTCGACGAGGGGGTGCGCGCCTTCCTCGGCGACGGCGCCCGGCGCGACACCCGGGGCCGGCGCATGGGGATCGGCATGCTCGCCTCGGCGCGCAAGCACATGGCCATCGCCAAGAGCCGCCACACCCTGGAGTACGTGCAGGGCGCCGTCGACCAGGGCGAGAAGGTCCTCGTCTTCACCGGCTTCACCAACCCCGGCCGGCGGTTCGTGCGCCACTTCGGAGAGCAGGCCGTGGCGGTCACCGGCAAGACCCCGGTGAGCCAGCGCCAGGAGCAGATCGACCGCTTCCAGGAGGACGACTCGGTGCGCGTCTACGTGGGGCAGATCCACGCCGGCGGCACCGGCGTCAACCTGACGGCGGCGCGCCAAGTCGTCTTCAACGACCTCGACTGGGTCCCCGCCAACCACTGGCAGGCCGAGGACCGGGCCCACCGCATCGGCCAGGCGGGCACGGTGAACGTGACCTACATGGTCGCCCGGGGCACGATCGAGGAGTTCGTGCGCACCGTGCTGGAGAACAAGGCGCGCATCGTCGACGAGCTGGTCGAGGGCCGCTCCCTCGGCGACCTCGACGCCGACGTGATGAGCGAGCTGCAGCGCATGCTCCAGAAGCTGGACGTGAGCGCCGAGAGCCTGCGGTCCGGCGAGCACGGCCGCGAGCACATGGCGCAGGTCCTGAGGGACGCCGGCGAGGAGTACATCCGGGAGCAGGGGGAGCGCCTCGGCCCGGAGACGAAGGCGGCCCTGGTGCCGGTCTCGGAGGGGGCGATCCAGGCCCTGGCGGCGGTCCTGGCCGGCCCCCGGGAGCGGGTCTACCGCATCGCCAGCTCCCGCGACCCGGGCGTGCGCTACACCGTCGAGGTGGTCGGCGCCGACGTCACCTGCGACTGCCGCGGCTTCCACTACCGCGGCGCCTGCACCCACGCCCGGACCCTGAAGGAAAGCCTGGTGGCCGGCGGTCCCGTGCCGCCGGCGTACGAACGGGCCGAAGCCGGGGCCCCGGCGGCCGCCGCCCCGGGCGACGGAGTCGACGCCCCCCGACGATGACCCCGCCATCCCTCACCCGCCGGCGCCGCCGGCGCACGGAGATCCCATGACGACGCTCGACGCCACGGAGCTCAGGCAACTCGACGGAGACCACTGCTGGCATCCCCTCTTTCAGCACGGGCCGCGCGGCTCCGACAACCCCCTCCTCGTCTTCGAGCGCGGCGAGGGCAGCACCCTCTACGACGCCGAGGGGCGGGCCTTCCTCGACGCCGGCGGCGGTCTGTGGAACGTCAACGTCGGCTACGGCCGCACGGAGATCTCGGAGGCCGCCTTCGAGCAGCTCCAGCGCCTGCCGTTCTACCCGCACTCGCAGATCAACGAGCCGGCGGCGCGGCTGGCGGCGAGGCTGGCGGAGCTGCTGCCCGGAGGGCTGTCCCGCACTTTCTACACCAACAGCGGCTCCGAGGCCAACGAGACCGCCTTCAAGATCGCCCGCCAGTGCCAGCGGCAGCGCCACCCCGGGCAGAACCGCTACAAGATCCTGGCCCGTTACCAGGGCTACCACGGCTTCACCCTCGGGGCCCTGTCGGCCACCGGGCAGGTCGGCCGCCGGCAACCCTACGAGCCCCTGGTGCCCGGCTTCCTCCACGTCGACCCGCCCTACTGCTACCGCTGCCCCCTGAACCTGCGCTACCCGGAGTGCGGCCTCGCCTGCGCCGACGAGTTCGACGAGCTCATCCGCCGCGAGGGGCCGGAGACGGTGGCCGCCGTGGTCGTCGAGCCCGTCATCGGCGGCGGCGGCGTCATCGTGCCGCCCGACGACTACCTGCCCCGTCTGCGGGAGATCTGCGACCGCTACGAGGTGCTGCTCATCACCGACGAGGTGATCACCGGGTGGGGGCGCACGGGACGGCTCTTCGCCTGCGAGCACTGGGGGGTGGTCCCCGACATCATGGTCCTGGCCAAGGGCATCACCTCCGGGTACCTGCCCCTGGGGGCGACGGTGGTGACCGAGGAGATCTTCGACGCCTTCCGCGGCGAGCCCGGCGACGGCCGCGAGTTCGCCCAGGTCTGCACCTACGGCGGCCACCCGGCCTGCTGCGCCGCGGCCCTGGCCAACATCGACATCCTCACCGGCGAGCGGCTGTGGGAGAGGGCCGCCGAGGTCGGGGCCCACCTGCTCGAGGGACTGGGGAAGCTCTCCTCGCCGGTGGTCGGCGAGGTCCGCGGCCTCGGCCTGATGCTCGCCGTGGAGCTGGTCGACGAGAGCGGCGCCCTGCTGGAGGCCGGGCGCACCGCGGCGGTGAAAGGCGCCCTGCGGGACGAGGGCGTGCTCGTGGGCCAGATGAGCCACGCCGTGCGGGGTCCCAACAGCGTCCTGACCCTGTCGCCGCCGCTGGTCCTCGGCCGGGACGAGGCGGACCGCATCGTCGAGGCCTTCGCGCGGGCCCTGCCCGGCTGACGGCGCGCCCGCCCTTCTGCTCAGGCGTACCCCAGGGCCTCCAGCTCCTCCTCGTCGAAGCCCATGTAGTGGGCGATCTCGTGGACGAGGGTGATCTCCAGCTCCTCCTCCAGGTCGGCGCGGTCGGGGAAGTCGTACTCCAGGGCGCTCTGGTAGATGCGGATGACGGCCGGCAGGTCGCCCGAGTCCTCCACCCGGCGGTCGGGCAGCGGCGTGCCGGTGAACAGGCCGTAGACGTAGGTCTCCGGGTCGCCGTACATCTCGTCCATCAGCTCCCGGTCGGGCCAGTCCTCGACGATGACGGCGAGGTTGTCCATCGCCTCCCGGAAGGACTCGGGGATCCGGGTCAGGGCGGCCTCCACCAGCGCCTCGAAGCGCTTTCGGTTCACGGCTTCTCCGGTCCCTATCGCAGCAGGAGCATCCGCCGGCGCAGGTAGAGGCCGCCGACGAAGAGCTCGCAGTAGTAGTAGCCGCTGGCCGCCCGCAGGCCGCGCTCGTCGCGGCCGTCCCACTCGATCTGGAACACCCCCGGCGCCGCCTCCTGGTCCAGCAGGCGGCGCACGAGGCCGCCGAGGAGGGTGCGCACCTCCAGGGTCATGGGGCCGCTGCCGCCGAGGGAGGCCGGCAGAGGGGGCACGCTGAACTCGATCACCGTGCTCTCGACGAAGGGGTTCGGGTAGTTCTGGGCGAGCTCGAAACCGACGGGCTGGCGCGGGTCGGAGTTGAGGAAGGGGGTCCAGTCCACCGGGCCCGTCATGCGGGCCTCGATCTCCCCGGCCTCGGCCGTTCCCCACCAGTTGCGCCGTGCGTCGATGGGGTGGGGGGTGGCGTTGACCACCAGGACCCCGGCCTCGACCACGGTGTTGAGCTGCAGGCGGAGAGGCACCGGAAAGCCCTCGGCCAGGACGACCGTGTCGACCTGGGCGAAGCGGTTCCGCAGGATCCGGGCCGCCGCGTGGGTGGACCGGAGGGCCAGCCGGTAGCCGGCCAGGTCGTTGCCCTCGAGCAGCACGGCCTCGGTGCGGCGCAGGTGCAGACCCAGCCCGGACCCGGAGAAGCGGTTGCCGTTGATGGTGCCGCGGGCGCCGTCCCCCATCACCAGGTCGGGGCCTTCCGAACCGGGGCCGTTCTGCCGCAGGTCCGAACCGGACAGGAAGAGGAAGCCGCCCTCGCAGACGAGTCCCTGTCCGCAGTGGCGCAGGTCAAGGTCGTCGGCCTCGACGGGGGCGCCGCCGCGGAGGACGATCCCGGCGCCGCCGGCGCCGGTCACCTCGACGCCGTGGAGGCGGACCGGGCCGTCGACGGACTCCAGGCGCAGACCCGTTCCCGCCGGGTCCCGGATCTCCACCCTCGACAAGTCCTGGTGGCGCCCCGACCCCTGGATGGTCAGGCCGTCGGTGGCGTGCTCGATGACGACCTCGTGCAGGTCCAGGCCGCCGCTGGCCGAGACCTGGATGCCGCCCCAGTCCCCGGGGGCCGGCTGCGGCGCGGCGGAGGCGAAGAGCACGGGGCCGGTGGCGGTCAGGACGCCGTCGACCACGATCTGCCCCCGGTCGGGGTCGGTGCCGGCGCCGAGGCCGTCGGGCGCGACGAGGACGACGGTGCCGGCCTCCAGGTGCAGGTCGGAGCCCGCGAGGACGCGCACGTCGCCGACGATCTCCACCGTGTCCCGCCACACCGGGTCGCGGATCGGCCCCGCCCGTCTCGAGTCCTCCAGGGTCAGGTCGGCGGCGAAACCGCCGGCGGTCCGCCGGATGCGGTTGACGTTCACCCGGTTCAGGGCCGGGTTGGTGATCGGCGACAACTCGGTGAAGCGGACCCCGTCGTAGGGGTCGGTGGCGTCGCCCAGGTTGCCGGCGTGCCCCTTGTTGTACTCGGCGTCGAGGGACCAGAAGTCGAGGTTGTCCCCTCCCAGGGACGCCGCGGGGCGGGTGCCGAGGGGAAAGCCGGCGTCGGTGTAGCGTCCGTCGGCGCAGACCAGGTCGACGAGCTTGCGCCGCTCCAGGTCGTTGCTGCCGGCGGCCTCCTGGACGTGCCAGATGAGCACCCCGCTGGCGGGCAGGTCGCGGTCGTAGTGGCTGCCCTCCGCGCCGCGGTGCTCCACCAGCAGGTACTCGCCGTCGTCCACGGGCATCTCGTAGACCCTGCCGCCGCGGTTCACGTCGGTCAGGGGCGCCCCGTCCATGGAGCCGGTCACCTGCACGAGGCGCTCGTTGTCCTCGCCCAGCCATCCGAGCTCCCGGAGACTCCAGGCGCAGAACGGGTTGGGACCGCGGTTGCTGTCGTTCCATCCCCGGAGGCCGTGGGCCATGAGCCCCCAGTAGCCGATGCCGCCGGAGTGGCGGTCCAGCTCCGACGCAGGATCGTAGCGCCTCACATCCCGATCGTAGAGGTCGGGCAGGCCGAGGAGGTGGCCGATCTCGTGGGCGATGATGCCGGCCGCTTCGCCGAAGCTGCGGCCCCGCTGCAGGGTCCCGCCGCCGTCGGCGTCGGCGCGGACGCGGATGGGGAGACCGCCCAGGCCGGTGTCCGAGGTACGGAAGGCGGTGGCAAGCCCCAGGCTGGCGACGCCGTTGGCGTCTCCGCGGATGAATCCGGTCGGGGTGGACTGCACCACGAGAAGCACGAGGTCGACGTAGCCGTCGTCGTCGCCGGAGTCCGGCACCCGGTCCGGACCGTCGTCGTCGAAACGGCGGAAGTCGACGTCGGGGTCGGCATCGGCGGCGGCGAGGACCTCGCGGCTGAAGTTGCCGAAAAGGCCCGCGTCCCCGGCCAGGTAGTCCGAGACGGGACCCGCGGAGGTGTAGACCTTCGGGAGGGCCTCCCCCTCCAGCCGGAACTGGCCGCCGGACATCTCGTGGAAGAAGTGGGAGAGGCTGCCCGGCAGGCCGGGGTCGAAGAGGTCGGCGGCGAAGGCCGGAGCCGCCGGCGGCCCCTCCTCGCCGCGGAACCGGGCGAAGATGACCAGCGCCCGCAGGCGGCCCTTGGCGGGCAGCGATGCCGACGCCGGGCGCAGGGCCGGGTCGAGGGCGTGCCCGCAGACACCGGCCGGCGCCGGCGCCGGGGCCAGCAGGCTGCAGCCGAGCAGTAGGAGGGCGGGAACGCTGCTCCCGCGGCTGTGGCGGCCGGTGTTCCTCACTCGGCAGGGTAGTATAGGGGCGGTCCGGGGGCCGGGGAACCCCGGAGACCGCCTGCCGCGGGACCTCGGGTCCCCCCCCGGCCGGGAGGGGCCGGGGCCTTTGACACGGAGACGGTCCCCGGTTTCCTTCGGCCATGTCTCATACCACGTCCCATTCCAACGGAAGGCAGGGATCATGGCCGACATCGACACCGTGCTCAGGATGATCACCGATGGCAACCTGGAGTTCGTGGACCTCCGCTTCACCGACCCGCGCGGGCGCTGGCACCACGTGACGATGACCGCCGACGCCTTCGACGAGGACGCCTTCGAGGACGGCGTCATGTTCGACGGCTCCTCCATCAACGGCTGGAAGAGCATCGACCAGTCCGACATGGCCCTGCTCCCGGATCCCGCCACCGCGAGCGTCGATCCCTTCATGACCGATCCGACCCTGTACCTCATCTGCAACGTCCACGAGCCGACCACGGGCGAGCGCTACTCGCGCTGCCCCCGGTGCACCGCCCGCGACGCCGAGGCGCACCTGCAGTTCTCCGGCATCGGCGACACCGCCTACTTCGGCCCCGAGCCCGAGTTCTTCCTCTTCGACGACGTCCGCTTCGGGGTCGAGGCCAACCACACCTTCTACGCGGTGGACGACGCCGAAGGGCCGTACAACCGGGGCCGGGAGACCGAAGGCGGCAACAAGGGGCACCGGCCGCGCACCAAGGGCGGCTACTTCCCGCTGCCGCCGGTCGACTCCGCCCAGGACATCCGCGCCGACATGCTCAAGGCGCTGGACCGCGCCGGGGTCTCCGTCGAGAAGCACCATCACGAGGTCGCCGCCAGCCAGCACGAGCTGGGCATCGAGTTCGCGCCCCTGACGGTCATGGGCGACAAGCTCCAGGTCTACCGCTACGTCGTCCTCAACGTGGCCGGACAGCACGGCAAGTCCGCCACCTTCATGCCCAAGCCCGTGGTCGGCGACAACGGCTCCGGCATGCACACCAACCAGTCGCTGTGGAAGGACGGCGAGACCCTGTTCTCCGGGTCCGGGTACGCCGACCTCTCCGAGACCGCCCTCCACTACATCGCCGGCATCATGAAGCACGCCCGCGCCATCAACGCCTTCGCCAATCCCAGCACCAACAGCTACAAGCGCCTGGTGCCCGGCTTCGAGGCGCCCGTGCTGCTGGCCTATTCGGCCCAGAACCGGTCGGCCTCGTGCCGCATTCCCCACTCGGCCTCGCCGCGGGCCAAGCGCGTGGAGATCCGCTTCCCCGACGCCACCGCCAACCCCTACCTGGCCTTCTCGGCCATGCTCATGGCGGGCCTGGACGGCATCGAGAACCGCATCGATCCCGGCCCTCCCATGGACAAGGACCTCTACGCGCTCCCCCCCGAGGAGCTGAAGGACATCCCCACGGTGGCCCACTCCCTGCGCGGCGCCCTGGAGGCCCTCGACGCCGATCACGAGTTCCTGACGCGGGGCGACGTCTTCACCAAGGACCAGATCGACGCCTACATCGAGCTCAAGGAGGAGGAGGTGGTGCGCTTCGAGCAGGCCCCCCACCCCGTCGAGTTCGACATGTACTACTCCATCTGAGGCAGCGGCCGGGTCGAAGATGGGCGCGCCGTCGTCGAACGTCCTGGCCGCCGCCGCCGGGGCCCCGGGGTTCCCCGGCCTGCGGGGCCACCGGCCGGACCAGGCCGAGGCCGGGATCGACCGCCTGGGGGAGGCGGCCGCCCGCGCCGGCCGCGAAACCCTCGCCGCGGCCCTGGAGTCCCCCGAGGGCCGGGTGTTCTTCTCCTTCCTCTGCGGCAACAGCCCCTACCTGGGCCGCCTCCTGCTGCGGGACCTGGAGTTCACCCAGTCCCTGGTGGAAGAGGCCCCGGAGGCGGTCACCCGGCGGCTGCTCGACGATCTCGCCGCGGCCGACCCGGCCATGGACCGCGACCGGCTCATGGGGTTCCTGCGGCGCCAGCGCAGCCGCGTGGCCGTGGTGGCGGCGGTCTACGACTGCTTCGGCATCCGCGGCGTCATGGAGTGCGCCGAGCTGCTGTCCGACATGGCCGACCACGCCGTGCGCCTGGCCGTCGCCCACCTCCTCCTGGGCCGGGCGCGGCGCGGCGACCTGGAGCTGCCCGGGGAAGAGGGCCGGTGGGGATACTTCGTCCTCGCCATGGGCAAGCACGGCTCCCGCGAGCTGAACTACTCCTCCGACATCGACCTCATCGTCCTCTACGACCCGTCCCGCGTGCGCTACACCGGCCGCAAGAGCCCGGGCGACTGCTTCGCGCGGGTCACGCGCGACCTGACGGGCATCCTCCAGTCCCGCACCGGCGACGGCTACGTCTTCCGCACCGACCTGCGCCTGCGGCCCGACCCGTCCTCGACGCCCCCAGCCGTCACCGTCGACTTCGCCCTCGACTACTACCTCCGCTTCGGCCGCACCTGGGAGCGCACCGCCCTGATCAAGGCCCGCCCCGTGGCCGGCGACCTGGCCGCGGGCGAGGTCTTCCTGGAGCGGCTGTCGCCGTTCATCTGGGACGATGGACTCGACTTCACCTCGGTCGACGAGATCCGCTCCATGAGCCAGCAGATCCACGACTTCCACGGCCACGGAGCCGTGACCGCCGCCGGCCACGACGTCAAGCTGGGACGGGGCGGCATCCGCGAGGTCGAGTTCTTCGTGCACATGCACCAGCTCGCCTACGGGGCCCGCAACCGCCGCCTGAGGGGGCCCCGGCTGCTGGCCATGCTGGAGGTCCTCGACGGCGAGCACCACCTGCTGCCGGCCGAGGCGGCCACCCTGCGCGAAGCCTACCTGCTGCTGCGGCGCGTCGAGCACCGCCTGCAGATGATCAACGACGACCAGACGCAGAAGCTGCCGGAATCGGCCGACGGGCTCGAGCACGTGGCCGCCCTCATGGGCCTTCCCTCGAGGCGGGAGCTGGAGAGCCGGGTCGAGCAGGCCTGCCGGGAGGTCCACGATCTCTACCGCACCCGCTTCGACGTCCCCGAGAGCGAGCAGGACGTCACCGCCGTGATCCTGGACGGGCCGGAGGGCGGCAACCCCGACGCCGTCGAACGGCTGGAGGCCGCCGGCTTCGCCAAGGCGCCGACGGCCGTCGAGATCTTCCGGGGGTGGGCGGCGGGCCACCACGCCTCGACCGCCCCGGAGCGTTCCCGCGCCATCCTCCGCGAGATCCTCCACGAGGTCATCGAGGCCCTCGGGCGGACCCCCGACCCGGACCGCGCCCTGGCGCGCATGGACAGGTTCCTGGCGGCCCTCCCGGAGGAGATCTCCCTGCTTCCCATGCTCCGGGCCCATACCTGGCTCCTCCGTCTGCTGGCCATGGTCATGGGCAGCGCCCCGCGCATCGCCGACACCCTCGGCGGCAACCCCCGGCTCCTGAGGGCCGTCCTCGAGCCCGGCTTCTTCCTGCCGATCCCGGACCGGGAGCAGCTGGCCGGCGAGCTGGGGGAGCGCCTTGAGGGTTGCGGGGACCCGCAGGAGCGGACCCGCCAGGTGGCGGGCTGGGCCGGGGACCGGCGCTTCCAGGTGGGCGTGCAGTCCCTGGAGAACCTGATCACCGTGGACGAGGCCGCCGCCGCCCTCTCGCACGTGGCCGAGGTGGTCGTCGAGGTCTTCCTCGCGGACGTGCTCGCCGGGCTGGAGGCGCATCACGGAAGGCCCGCCGTGGGCTGCGCCGTGGTGGCCATGGGCAAGCTCGGCGCCGGGGAGATGACCTTCGAGTCGGACCTCGACCTGCTGCTGGTGGCCGACCTCCCGGACGACCGGGAGACCACCGCCGGTCCCGCCCCCATCGAGGCGGGGCGCTTCTACGGGCGCGCCGCCCGGCGCCTCATCGCCGCCCTCGGCAGCCGCTCGCCCTCGGGCCCGCTCTACGAGGTCGACATGCGCCTGCGGCCCTCGGGCGAGAGCGGCCCCCTGGTGACCACCCTGGCCGCCTTCCGGGAGTACCACGCCGGCGCGGCCTGGACCTGGGAGCAGATGTCCCTGACGCGGGCCCGGGTCCTCTGCGGCGACGAGGCCGCGGCCGCGGCCGTGGGCCGGGAGATCCGGCAGGTCCTGACCCGCCCCCGCGATCCGGAGGCGCTGCTGCGGGAGGTGGCCGCCATGCGCGACCGCATCGCCGCCGAGTACCCGCCGGGCGACCCCTTCGAGCTGAAGTACGCCCGCGGCGGCCTGGTCGACCTGGAGTTCATCGCCCAGTACCTGCAACTGCTGCACTCCCACGACCGCCCCGAGGTCCTGGCCGGCGGCACCGCCGCCTGCTACGAGGCCCTCGCCGGCGCCGGCCTCCTCGACGACGAGGAGGCGCGGTTCCTCGCCGGCGCCGTGCGCATGCAGCGCGCCCTTCAGGGCCTGGTGCGGCTGACGTGGAACGAGGAGACCGCGGTGCGCGACGCCCCCGAGGCCTTGCTGCGGAAGCTGGCGGCGGCCCTGGAGTGCACGGGGTTCGACGAGCTGGAGGACCGGCTCCGCGCCACCCAGGAGAGGGCCTTCGGCGTCTACCGGGAGCGCATCGGCGGGCCGGCGCAGGAGGCGTAGGACTACCGGCCCCGGCGGCCGGCCCCACCCCCGGCGGACCGGCGCCGTTCCTGCCGCCCGCGGAAATCGGCGAGCTCATCCGCAAAGCGCCGTTCGTTCGGCAGCAAGGCAAGGGCGGCCTCGAAGGCGGCCTCGACCTCGCTTGCCGGCGAACGCAGCCAGTCCAGCGTTCGCGCCAGGTCACGTGACGCCCAGGCTCGGCGAGCGGTCGGGGCCTCCATCTGAGTCACCCGTTCAAGCAGTCCTCGGGCCTCGACCAGCAGCCGACGGTTGACGTCCCGCCACGACCCCCGCCTCTTCCTCCGGGCCTCCTGGGCCAGCCGCATCTTGGTCTGGGCGAATTCATGGAGAGCGCGGACGTCGGCCCACGCCTCCTCTCCGGCTTGCTCGAAGTACCTGTGCGCCGCCTGCGGATCACGGAGTCGGCGCGCCAGAATCGCGGCGTCGATGGCATCCTGGCCAGTGACGATCCTGGGCAGAGCGTCGAGCAGGCGCTTTGCATCCTCCTCCCTCCCGCTCGCCAGGAAGGCTTCGATCAGGACATTCGCAACGTTGGCCTGGGCGACCTGGGGACCTCGTGCCCTGAATCCCTCGAACAACGCTTCCGCTTCTTCCAACTGGCCCCGGTCCCTGTAGAGGCGAACCATCTCGGCCGCCAACGTCGCTGACGACTCGTTCGCTTTCCATGCGTCCCGTACCCGCCTGAAGGCGTCCTCGTCATTGCCGACGGTGCGCAGATAGGCGGCGTCCTGAATTGCCGAAACGGCGGCAAACTCGGGATGCGCCGGCAGGGTCGCGCGGAAGTAGGTCCTCCCGGGATCGAAGTCGAAGACCGGCTTCGGCGAACCGTTCCGGGTCATGGCCTCGACCATCTGCGGCAGTCCGGTCAAGCGTCCCTCGGCGAGCTTGAGCTCCTTGAGAAACTCGCCGATGCGCCGGTTGCGGGCCGGCACCGGCGGCACGGGGCCGACATCGAGGTGGTGTTGTTCGATGCCGGCGACCGGACCCGGATAGCTGATCACCTCGATACGGTCCGGGTAGAGATAGACCTTGGTTGGTTCGACGACATCCGGACGATAGGCCCGGTGATAGACGGCGTTGACCAGGGCCTCTCGCATCGCGACCTGGGGATAGCTGACCCAGCCCCGAACCCGGCTGCGGTCGCGCTCCTTCTGCAGATGGGCCTGGGAAAGGCCTTCGAGGTGGCGAAGGCACTCCTGCAACTGATCGGCGAGGGGGCCCCGGAAGATGCGCTCGTCCAGCACGTTGCCGGGGCGATCCGCGGCAAAGCGGACCACTTCGATGCGGGCCCCCGGAAACCACTTTTCCGGGTCTTCCGAGAAGAACAGCAGACCGACGTTGCGCGGCACCTCGTGGTCATTGACAGGTGTCGTCAAGCGCATGCGCCGGTAGACTTCGAGGTCGTCGGCCTCGTCGATCAGGCCGCTCCCCACGTCGCGGAGATACTCCCTCGTCCTGGTCGCGCGGAGATCCGCGAGCCGGGCGCCGGGGGCCGGCCGATCGTCCCAGGGTACGCGGGCGGTCTGCTCCAGCAGCATCTCGAGCTGGCCGTGCGTCTCGGCGTCGACCGTGGCATGTCCGACCCGGACCCAGTACTTCCAGTTGTTCCTGCGATCCGGTGCCCGATGGGGGCGGCCGACGCTGGCCGGCGCCCAGATCACAAGAACACGCCGGTCCTGAACGAGCTCCGGCGAGAACACCGGTTCGTAGCTGGGTTGCAGAGCCTTGCAGCGGCCCCGCAGCCACCGTTGGGCGGCGTCGACGTCCTCGTCGCT
Source organism: Candidatus Latescibacterota bacterium (assembly GCA_964291625.2). Taxonomy (GTDB): domain Bacteria; phylum Latescibacterota; class UBA2968; order UBA8231; family UBA8231; genus UBA8231. The sequence continues at coordinate 889,291 of OZ220090.1, forward strand.
GAGCCCGGCCGGCGGCAGCACGGCCCGGCTGTCCTGCTCCGCGACGCCGATGACGACGTAGCCGCCGTTCAGATTCTGGAGGTCGTTCGCGAAGGCGCACACCGTTCGCAGGACCTGGCCGGCCGTATGGTGTTCGTCCCAGCTCGCCTTGAATTCCACGCGCGTCGACTCGACGGACCGCTGGTGCAGCAGATCGTCGATATTGATCGGGAGAATCGTGCTCATGGGTGCATACCGGCTGCCCCGGCCTCTTTCGGCGAGTACCGGAGCAGGGTCAGAGTACGTATGTGGGGAGTTGTCAGGTAGTATATGGGGGGTCCCATGGCCAAGGAACCCCCGGGGGTGACAGGAGGCGGCGCGGGCTCCGGGGCCGGGGTCACACCGGCTCCCTGTGCAGACGGTGCCTCTGCTATCTGCTTCGGGCTGAGTCGGGGATGGCCACCTCCAGCAGCCCTTCCTCCAGCAAGGGCCGGAGCACCTGGTCCCCGAAACCTGAGTACGGTCCATCTTCCCGGCCAGGAGCCATCGAATCCCCCTTTGGACCTCTCGGACAAGCAATTGCGGAGGACCTGAACTTGGTGCCTACTTGGTGCCTACTTGGTGCCTACTTGGTGCCTACTTGGTGCCCGACCTGGCTCTGGGCCCGGCACCTGCCGGTCCCCTCGGCCGGGACTTCCGCTGCCGGACGACGGAGGGTTGTGGTCACCCAGTGGTCGACCTGATCACCGGCGCCGCCACCCGTGGTCCCGGCAGAACTCCCGAATCCGCCGGATGGGGCACGCTCTTCCCCGTCTCACGTGCGTGATGGGTTGCTCGACGGGATGTTCGAGAGACAGCAATCCCGCCGCCTTCCGGGCCCGCAGTCTCGAGCGCGGCGGGACCGTGCGCCCGGGCATCCGGTTCTGAGTCGATGCACACGTAAAGAGGCCGGCACCGGCCCGGAGCGAATCCGGCCGGTACCGGCCAAATGGGTACTTCCGACCCCCTGAGAGGAGCCCGGCCTACCGGAGCGAGCCCGCCTTCAGGGCGCCCCAGCTCATCTCGCTCACAGCGGTCCCGGCGTCGGCGACCCGCTGGTACTGGATCGTCTCTTCACCTCCGTCCTCGGTGGCGGACGTGATCGACAGGGTGTCGCCGTCGACGGACCAGGTCACCTCGTCGGAGAACCCGGCGAGGAAGTCCTGCTGTTCTACCTCGCCGAGGAACTCGTTGACGAAGTTCGCCTCGAAGGCCGGGTAGTCCGCCGCGGAGATCCCGGCGAAGCCCGCGGCAAAGGCGGCCAGGGCCTTGGCGACCTCGGTGAGGACCTCGAGGAAGGGGCGGTCGCCGATGAGCATCACCAACTCGGGGATGTCGACGCGGAGCTTGTCGCCCTCGACCTCGTAGGTGCCGGTGCCGTCCACCGTGATCTTCTCCACGGGGATCTCCGTGGTAGCCACGACCGACTGGAACTCCTCTCCCAGCGTGACCTCCTGGGCCATCGTGAAACCGCCGTCGGGATCAAAGGTCAGGCGCACGGTGACGTCGTTGCCTTCCTCGTCGACGAAGCCCCCCTCCCAGGAGCCGTGGAGGGCTTCCTCGGCATGGAGGGGAAGGACGAGCAGGCAGAGAAGCGGGACAGCAGACAGGATGGGGCGCATGGAGCACCTCCTGGTTAGGGTTGCGTTGATGTCGATATCAATTGGCAGACCCTCCAGACCGGGTCGGGTTTCTGGCAAGGGCCTGCAGGATGCGCTGCAGATGCAGCACACCACGGCACCGGCCGCAACGGGTTTCGTGCTCGTGCGCACGCCGGCCGCCGAAGGGGAGCCATCGATCTGACAAAGGGGATGCTGCCTAATGACGGGCGTTTGCCCTAGATTGTCAAAGAGACGGTTACCCTCGTCCGACCGCAAGAGAGGAGATTCCATGTCCGCCCAGCTTCTCGAGGGAGCCCCTGTCGCCGACAGGATCCTCGCCGAGGTCGCCCACAGGGTCGCCCGCCTGAATGAGCGGGGGCTCTCCGTCGGGCTCGGGACGATCCTGGTGGGAGAGGACGCGCCGAGCGCCGGGTACGTGCGCAAGAAGCACGAGACGGCGGGGCGGGTGGGCATCGAGTCGTACCATCGCGAGCTGCCCTCCAGCGCGTCGCCGGACGACCTCATCGGCGCCGTGCGCGAGTACAACGAGGACGACGGCGTCGACGCCTACCTGATCCAGTATCCCCTGCCCGACAAATTCGACTATGCCGCGGCGGTGGGCGCCATGGCGCCGGAGAAGGACGGCGACGGACTGCATCCGGAGAGCCTGGGCCGGCTGGTGCTGCAGGAGCCGGGGCCGGTGCCGGCGACGCCGGCGGGGATCCGCGAGATGCTGATCCACTACGGGATCCCCGTCGAGGGGCGGGAGGTCGTCGTCGTCGGCCGCGGGCCCACCCTCGGCCGCCCGCTGGCCCTGCTGCTGTCTCAGAAGGCGCCGGGCGCCAACGCCGCGGTCACCGTGGTCCACACCGGCGTGAGCGACATGGCCGCATACACCCGGCGGGCGGACATCCTCATCGCCGCCGCCGGGGTCCCGGGGATCGTCACGCGGGAGATGGTCCGCGAGGGGGCGGTGGTGGTCAGCGGCGGCATCACCTGGAGGGGGAAGCGGCTGATCCCGGACGTGGCCGAGGACGTGGGCGAGGTCGCCTCGTGGATCACCCCGCGCCTGGGCGGGGTCGGCCCGACGACGGTGGCCATGCTGCTGCGCAACGCCGTCGCCTGCGCCGAGCGGCGCCGGGGACTCGCCTGATGGCGGCCGGTCAGGCGGTCCAGGGGCCGGTGATGGCCAGGGTGATCCCGGGCGACTGGATGTTCACGTAGAGGATGCGGCCGTCGGGCGAGAACGTGGCGCCGGCGAACTCGGACCCGTTGAAGGCGTTGCGGCCGAGCTTGTAGATCCCCCCCTCGGGAGTGACCCCCACCAGGTGGTTGTCGCCGCCGCCGTCCTCGCAGAGGATGACGTCGCCCCAGGGGGTGACCACCAGGTTGTCGCAGTTCTCCACCAGGTCGCCGTCGTCGGGCTCGATGAACAGCTCCAGGGTGCCGGGCGAGGCCGCCTCCTCGGGCGTCCCCTCCGCGGGGCTCGGCTCGTAGCGCCAGACCTGCCCCTTCTTCTTCTTGCCGCCGCTGGTGCAGGCGAAGTAGACGGCCTCCCGGCCGTACCACATGCCCTCGCCCCGGGCGAAGCGGGCGGCGCCCTTGTCCCACCCCTGGTCGCGCAGGTCGTCGTCGGGGGACTCCACATCCTCCACGTCGACCCAGGCGGCGGGCAGGCGGTCGCCGGGAGCCACGTCCCGCGACTTCCAGTTGCGCGTGTCCAGGCTGGGCCGGTCGAGGGCCATGAGCGCCTGCAGGCGCCCCCCGGCGGCCAGGCGGCCCGGCTCGTCGGGCAGGTAGCGGTAGATGAGCCCGTCGCCGGCGTCCTCGGTCTGGTAGACGATGCCCGACGCCGGGTGCACGGCCACGGCCTCGTGGTTGAAGCGGCCCATCGCCTTGAGGGCCACCGGCTCCACCACCCCCGTGGCCGGTCCCGCCGGCACCTCGAAGTTGTACCCGTGGTCCTGCTCGTGGTGGTCGTCGGCGCGCTGGGTCGTCTCTTCGCAGGTGATCCAGCTGCCCCAGGGGGTGAGGCCGCCGGCGCAGTTGCGCACCGTGCCCACCAGGCTGAGGTAGTGGCTCTCCCGCTCGCCGCCGGGACCGATGACGAAGGTGGTGGTCCCTCCCTGGGGCGGGTCGCCGCCGCCCCAGTCGTAGAACCGCTCCCTCGGGACCTTGCCGATGCGCTCGTTCTCCTCCCCGAAGGCGCCGACCTTGCGGGCCCCCGAGGTCAGCTCGTGGTTGCAGACCAGCAGGGTCCGTCCCTCCGCCCCGGGAAAGGCGGCCATGGCGTCGGGCAGCCCCGGAACCAGGAGACCGTCGGTCATCTCGTCGCCGGTGCGGGAGATCACCCGGTAGGTGAAGCCCGCGGGCAGGTCGACGATCCCGCCGGGGTCCGGCAACATGGGGCCGTAGCCGGCGGCGATCCCCTCCTCGGGGGTCTCCCCCCAGACCACGTGGCGCTGCAGCCCTTGGAATCCCACGGTGACGGCGGCCGCCGACTTCAGGAACTGCCTTCTTGTGACGGGCATCTGCTCGATCCTCCCTCCGGGGTGCATGACTCCCTGAGAAAATACCGGTTCCAGGCTACGGCGGCGAGACGAGGCGCAGGGCGTTCTGCGAAAACAGCTTGCGCAGCACCGGCGGCTCCAGGTCCATGCCGAGGAGCCAGGAGCGCAGCTCGTCGCCCGGGGCGTCGCGGCCGAAGAGCAGCCGGTCCTGGTAGCGCTCGAGGAACCCGCGGGCGTGGTCCGGGTCGCGCCGCATCGCTCCCAGGCCGGAGCCGGCCGACAGGTCCGCCCACAGATTGGCGAAGGTGTCCAGCAGCCGGATCAGCTCGCCGCCGGGCCGCACGGGTCCGGTGGGGTACACGGCCGCCTCGGTGGCCTCGTCGCCGGAGATGTAGCGCCAGAACCCCGGCGCGTGGCCGATGAAGACCGTCTCCGGGCAGGCCCGCAGGGTGCGCTCCAGGGGACCGGCGCCGCCGCCGTACCAGCGCGGCTGGTACCGGGGCCGGCCGCCGGCCGGGTCGGGCAGAAACGGCACGTCGAGATGCAGGACCACGGGCATGCCGAGCTCCCCCGCCAGCCGGAACACCTCCCACGCCCGGGGGTCGTCGAGGAGCATGCGGTAGCTCCACTCGCCGCAGACCCGGACCCCGGCCTCGTGGGCCCGCCGCAGTTGCTCCGGCGCCGAGTCCTCCCGCGGACAGGGGCAGAAGCCGCCCACGAAACGGTCGGGGAAACTCCGGCACGCCTCGATCACGTCGGGCAGGGGGCAGCCGGCGTGGGTGCCGTCGGGGCGCAGGTTCCTCGGGCTGAAGCCGCCCTCCCATCCGGAGACGTGCTCGTCGGGCGGCAGGTACCAGGTCAGGGCCCAGCAGCGCTCGATGCCGAAGGCGTCCATCTCCGCCACCACCTCCGCCGGACCGAGGCCGTGGTACCAGACGTGGTTGTGGGCGTCGATGATCCGCATCTCAGGCCGTCTTCCGCCGCAGGGTTTCCGGCACGAGGGTGGCCAGCAGCACCGCCCCGAGGACGCCCACCGCGGCGATCACGAGCGGCGCCGTGTGCAGGTCGGCCACCTCGCCCACCCGGCCCACCACCACGGGGCCGGCCGCCGAGCCGCCGTCGCCGACGAGGCGCCACAGGCCGAGGAACTCCCCGCGTGCCCGGTCCGGAGAGAGGTCCGCCCCCAGGGTCATCATCGTCCCCGAGCCGAGGCCGTTGCCGATCCCGAAGGCCATGGCGGTCAGGCCCAGGGTCCAGAACGTCTCCGTCAGGGGGATCACGGCCATGGCCGCCGACTGGAGCAGGAAGGAAGGCACATAGGCGTACTTGCGCCCGCGGCGGTCCATGATCTGGCCGGCGGGTACGAACATGAGCATGTCCAGGGCGTACGACAGGCTGAGCATCAACCCCACGGCGCCCGTCTCCAGCCCCAGCACCTCCGCGGCGTAGAGGGGGATCACCGCCGTGCGGGCGCTGCGGACCATCTGGCCGCAGAGCTGCCCCGAGCCGGCGCTGGCCAGCACCTTCCAGTGGCCTTTGAGAACCTGGGCCTGGCCCCGCAGGACCTGCCCCGCGGAGAGGCTGCCGCGAGGAGAGCCGCCTCTCTCCTTGACCCACCGGGCCGCCGCGGCCACGCCGGCCAGCCTCAGGAGTGCGACCAGCAGGAAAGGCACTCGCAGGCCGAAGGCCTCCGCCGCCAGACCCCCGAGGACCGGTCCCGCGAAGGAGGTGATGCGGCCGATCCCCCCGAAGACCGAGTAGATGCGGCCCCGCTGGGCCACCGGCACCACGTCGGTCATGTAGGTGTGGCGGGCGATGTTCCACAGGGCCGTGAAAGCCCCGGCCAGGAGTCCGTAGGCGAGCAGCTCCAGCAGGCTCCGGGCCTGGAACATGGCCGCGGCCATGACCGCCATGCCGAGGCCGCCCACCATCATGGTGCGCTTCTGCCCGAAGCGGCGCGTGGCCATGCCGGCGGGTACGTCGAAGAGCAGGTTGCCCAGCCCCTCGGCGGCCAGCACGACGCCTACCAGGCTGTAGCCCGCATCGAAGGAGAGGGCGAAGAAGGGCAGCACGGGCATGATCAGCCCGCGGCTGAGGGCGACGCAGCCCGAGGGCAGCCAGATGGAGAGCACCACCCGCCGGTTGACCAGCCGCGCCCTGGGAGGCCGGGAGGTCACGGACGGCGGGACGGCGCGTTGTGCTCGTTGTTGCGGAAGGCCTCCGACTCGTAGTACGCGAAGTCGCGCCCGCCGGTGTCGCGCCACCAGGCGTCGGCCTGCTCCGCGAGGCGGCGCTCCACCCCGGCGTGCTCCGGTTGGCCGGCGAGGTTGGTCAGCTCGTGGGGGTCCGCCGCCAGGTGGTAGAGCTCGGCGGCCCCCGCCTCCTCCTCCCCGAAGTAGCGGACGAGCTTCCAGTCGCGGGTGCGCACCCCGTAGAAGGGGTGCACGCCCCAGTAGGCGGCGTAGTGCTCGAAGAACACGGCCTCCTCACCCTGCGGACGGGCGTCGGCGGCCAGCGCCCCGCACAGGTCTCCGTGAGGGAAGTCGGCCTCCACCCCCGCCAGGGCGGCGAGCGTGCCCGCCACCTGCACCGAGGAGACCAGGTCGTCCACCTGCCCCCGGCGGGGGCTCACGCCGCGGGGCGGCTTCAGGAGGAAGGGCACGCGGTAGAGCTCGTCGTACGGCAGGGTCCCCTTCAGGCGCATGCCGTGGCCGGCCATCATGTCGCCGTGGTCGCTGACCACCGCCACGAGGGTGTCCTCCCACAGGCCGAGGCGGCGGAACTCGCCGGCGACCTCGGCGAACTGGGCGTCGGTCCGGGCGATCATCGAGTAGTACCGGGCCAGCATGTCCCGCGCCTCGGCCTCGGAGCCGGCCCCGTGGGACCCGTCGGCCGCGTGGGCGGCCTGGAAGGCGGGCTTGTTCTCGAAGCTCTCCCCGTGGTAGCTGGCCGGCAGTTCCATCGAGTCGGCGTCGAAGCGGCCGCGGAAGGCGGGCTCGTGGAAGAAGGGCGGGTGCGGGAGGTTGGTCGAGAAGGTGAGGAACAGGGGCCGGCCGTCGGGCTCGTACTCGCGCAGCCAGGCCACCGTGTCCCGTGCGGCCACGTAGTCCCGGCGCAACCCCCGGGGCACGTCGGCGAGGCCGACCCGCTCCGCCTCGCCGTCGTCGACCCGGACCTCGTCGTGGTCGATCCCCTCGTCATACCCCAGGTCGGGCAGGGGCACGCCGAAGTGGCACTTGCCGAACCAGGCGGTGCGGTAGCCGGCCTCCCGGAAGACCCGCCCCAGGGTCGGGAACCGGGTCGGGGAGAGCCGGTTCTGGTGGCCGTGGAACCCGTAGTTGACGACCACGCCGCACTCGTGGGGGTAGCGGCCGGTGACGAGAGAAGCCCGGGACGGCACGCACTGGCCGTGGGCGCTGATCATGTGGGTGAAGCGGACCCCCTCGCCGGCCAGGGAGTCGAGGAAGGGGGTGTGGGCCGCCGGGTCGCCGGCGCAGCCCATGGGCGCCGCCTGCATCTGGTCGCAGATGAGGAGGAGGACGTTCGGGCGGCCGCTCACCTCAGACCCGCAGCCGCTCGAGCTCGTCCTCGGAGAGCTCGTCGTCGCCGGCGGCGGCGTTCATGGCGGCCTGCTCCGGCGACCTGGCGCCCGGGATGGCCACGGGGTTCACGGGGTGGGAGATGACGTAGCCCAGGGCCGTGGAGACCATGTCCTGCGGCTCCACCCGCTCCCGCAGGCGGTCGACCTGCCGCAGCTGCTCCAGGTACTGCTCGCGGCCGGCGCCCCCCTCGTTGTACCCGGAGCGGATGTCGTCGGTGAAGACGCTCTCGGGGGTGTAGCGCCCCGACAGCAGGCCCTTGGCCAGGGGCCCCCGCACCATGACCGCGATCTGCTGGGCCCGGCAGTAGGGCAGGAACTCCGCCTCGCAGCGGCGCTGGATGATCGACCAGTCGACCTGCACCACCTTGCAGCCGCCGTCGTGGTTGAAGCGCCGGAGCGCCTCCAGGCTGTTGGTGGAGATACCGTAGCAGCGCAGGCGGCCCTCCTCCTGGAGGGCGCGGAAGCCCTCGAGATAGACCGACGGGTCCTCGATATCACCCTCGTGGCAGAGGAGGACGTCGTGGTAGTCGGTGCGCAGCCGGTGGAGGGAGGCGTGGGCACAGAGGCGGATCATGTCGGCCGAGGTCTTGGGCACCTCCTGACCGGTGCGCTTGCCCCAGTTGCCGATCTTGCTGACCACGTGGACCCGGTGGCGGATGCCGGCCAGGGCCCGTCCCAGCCGCTCCTCGGAGAGGCCGTTGGGGAGGCCGTAGGACTCGGCCGCGTCGAAGAGGTTCATGCCGTGGTCGAAGGCGGCGCGCACCGTGGCGAAGGCGGTGGGCTCGTCCACCGGCCCCCACTGATTGCCGATGTTCCAGGTCCCGAGGCCGATGGCCGAGACCTTCCATCCCGTGCGTCCGAAGTCCCGGTACAGCATCAGAGCCTCTCCCCCGAGGTATATTCCCTGGTCATGGAAGCGCGATCCGAAGGCCGCGTCACCCGCCCCCGGGGCGCCGTGGCCGGCTCGAATCTAACGCCGCCCCCGGGCGGGCACCACGACGGCGGCGGCGCCCCGTGAAGGTCGCCCTCCTGCTCTCGGGCGGCGTCGACAGCTCCGTCGCCCTGCGCCTGCTCCAGGAGTCGGGGGAGCACGAGATCACCGCCTTCTACCTGAAGGTCTGGCTCGAGGACGAGGTCCACACCTTCGGCGGCGGCTGCCCCTGGGAGGAGGACCTGCGCTACGTGCGCGCCACCTGCGAGGCCGCCGGCGTGCCCCTGCGGATCGTGCCCCTCCAGGCGGAGTACCGCGAGCGCGTCGTCGAGCAGGTCCTGGCCGAGCTGCGCCGCGGCGGCACCCCGAGTCCGGACATCCTCTGCAACCGGCGGGTCAAGTTCGGCGCCTTTCTGGACCACCTGGGCGGCGGCGGCGGGCGGGTCGCCTCCGGTCACTACGCCCGCGTCGAGCGGGGGCCCGAGGGCCGCTGCCGCCTCCTGCGCGGGGCCGACCCGGTCAAGGACCAGACCTACTTCCTCTCCCACGTCACCCAGGACCAGCTCTCGCGCCTGCTCTTCCCGGTGGGCCACCTGGCCAAGAGCGAGGTCCGCCGCCTGGCCCGCGACTTCGGCCTGCCGGCGCGCCGGCGCCCGGACAGCCAGGGGATCTGCTTCCTGGGCAAGATCGACTACCGGGAGTTCGTCGAATTCCACCTCGGACGGCGGCCGGGGGCGATCGTCGACGTTGACACGGGGCGCCGCCTCGGCGAGCACCAGGGGTACTGGTTCTACACCATCGGCCAGCGCTTCGGCCTCGGCCTGGGCGGCGGCCCCTGGTACGTGGTGGGCAAGGAGATCGAGGAGAACGTGATCCGCGTCGTCCACGGCGACCGCCGGCGGCAGCGCAGCCGCCGCGTCCTCGAGGTGGCCGGGGCCAACTGGATCGACGGGCCTCCGTCCGCGGAGAGACTGCAGGTCCGGCTCCGCCACGGCCCCGGCAGCCCCGGCTGCCTCCTGGAGCCGCTCGGCCCCGGCCGCTGGCGCCTCACCCTCGACGAGGCCGACCCGGGTGTGGCCCCCGGCCAGCACGCCGTCCTCTACGACGGCGAGGTCTGCCTCGGCGGCGCCGTCATCTGCTGACCATGGCGGCCTCGGAGGGGACCGGCCCCGAGCGGCTGGCGGCGCTCCTGCGCCCGGCGTCGCGGATCTTCCTGTTCACCGGGGCCGGCATCTCCACGGGCAGCGGCATCCCCGACTTCCGCGGACCCCGGGGGGTGTGGAGGACCCGGCGCCCCGTGTACTACCAGGACTTCCTGCGCTCCGAGGAGGCCCGCGTCGAGCACTGGGACTTCAAGCTCGAGGGCTGGGCGGTCTTCCGCGACGCCGAGCCGACCCCCGCCCACGAGGCGGTCGCCTCCCTGGAGCGGGCCGGCAAGGTCGGCCTCGTGGTCACCCAGAACGTGGACGGCCTCCACGCCCGGGCCGGCACCTCCCGGGAGCGCCTCGTGGAGATCCACGGCACCAACACCGAGGTCGAGTGCCTCACCTGCGGGGCCCGCTCCGACCCGGAGCCGCACCTCGAGGCCTTCCGGAGCACCCGGGTGCCGCCCCGCTGTGCCTGCGGCGGCCTGCTGAAGTCGGCCACCATCAGCTTCGGCCAGGACCTGGTCGCCGCCGATCTCGAGCGCGCCGGCGCCGGCGCCCGCAGCGCGGACCTGGCCGTCTCCCTCGGCTCGACCCTGTCCGTGTACCCCGCCGCCTCCCTGCCCCTGGCGGCGGCTGCCGGCGGGGCTCCCTACGCCGTCGTCAACCGCGGCGGGACCGAGCACGACGGCCGTCCCGAGGTCACCCTGCGCCTGGAAGGCGACGTGCAGGAGCTGTTCCCGCCGGCGGTGGAGGCGGCCCTCGCCGTCGGCGGCTGATCCGGGGACGCGGTCCGGCCACCCCGGGCCCGGTCTCTCCGCGGGGAGCGGGTCACGCAGATTGGCGGGCCTCCGGGGGGGCACTTGGCCCCGGGGCCATGGGGCACCGTCCGGCATCCCGGATCCCGGGGCCATGGAGGCTTCCTCGCTCCCCGTTCCCTGTCTGGTTTCCGCCAGGTTCCCCGGCGCCCACCTCGCGCCCGTCTCCGGCCACCTCCGCCGATTCTCTGGCACCTCCCCGGCGCCCAACTGGCGCGCCTCCCGTGTCCTGTCTCCCGACGCCTCCCTGGCGGAAGCTTCCCGACACCACCAGGCATCCCCGGGCCGCGGTCTCTCCGCCGGCAGCGGGTCCCGCAGATTGCCGGCCCCTGGGGGCCCTGGATGGAGCCAAGCCAACCCGAGCCTTGTCCTCCGGCCTCCCGGGACGGGCGACCGGCGCCGCCCTATCTTCCCCGCCATGGAACAGTCAGAGACCCAGGAGACCCCCTACCGCGCCCTCACGGCGACACAGGTCGAGAGCTTCCGGCGGCAGGGGTTCGTGATCCCCGGCCTCCAGCTGGAGGCCGAGGAGGTGGAGTCCCTCGGCCGCGAGTACGACCGCGTCTTCGCCGAGGCCCGCGAGTCCGAGCGCTTCCGCAATCTCTCCGGCGAGGACGCCGGCGACGAGATGCTGCAGATCACCCAGGTCTGCGAGCGCAGCCTCGACTTCCGCCGCCTCCTGTACCACCCGCGGATCCTCGACGTGGCGGAGGACCTGATCGGCCCCAACATCCAGCTCTTCCACGACCAGGCCCTCTACAAGCCGGCCCACCACGGCGGGCCCATCCACTGGCACCAGGACAACGCCTACTGGCAGTGCCTGCCCGCGGACCTGGTGAGCTGCTGGCTCACCTTCGACGACGTGGACGCCGACAACGGCGCCATGCACGTGATCCCGGGCTCGCACATGGCGCCGGTCGAGCACCAGCGCGGAGACGTGCTCCTCGACGCCGGCGGCGACGACGCCGACTCCGCCTTCGTCGCCGAGCTGCCGGCGGGGGGGATCATGTTCCACCACTGCCAGACCCTGCACCACACCCGGCCGAACCGCACCGGCCGCCGGCGACGCGCCTTCGCCATCCACTACATGCGGCCGGGGACCCGTTCCGCCCACGCGGGAGAGATGCCGATCAGCTTCTCCCGGCCGCTGTTACGCTGCCGGATCTGATTCTTTCTGTGAAGTCGCACGGCGCCGCCCCCGCCCTCCGTTACGCTGCTGGATCCAACCCTTGACATGAGATTCCGCGGCGCCCCTCCCGGACCCGCTCTCGAGGACCTGCGGGAGATCCTCGGGGACCGCCTGAGCACCTCCGCCGCCGACCGCGGGGCCCGCGCCCGGGACGCCTCCCACCACCGCCCGGAGGCGCCCGACGCCGTCGCCTTCCCTACCTCCACCGAAGAGGTCGCCCGCGTCCTGGCCGTCTGCCACGCCCACCGCTTCCCCGTCATCCCCCACGGGGCCGGCACCGCCGTCGAAGGCGGGATCGTCGCCGTCCACGGCGGCCTCTGCCTGGACCTGCGGCGCATGGACCGCATCGTCGAGGTCAACGGCGCCGACATGGACGCCCGCGTCGAGGCCGGCGTGCGCCGCAAGCAGCTCAACCGCCACCTCGAGGAGACCGGCACCGGGCTGCACTTCCCCGTCGATCCCGGGGCCGACGCCACCCTGGGCGGGATGGCCGCCACCCGCGCCTCCGGCACCGAGGCCGTGGGCTACGGCACCATGCGCGAGAACGTCCTCGGCCTGACAGCGGTCCTCGCCGACGGCCGCGTGGTGCGCACCGGCACGCGGGCCCGCAAGTCCTCCGCCGGGTACGATCTGACCCGCCTCCTCGTCGGCTCCGAGGGCACCCTCGCCGTGATCACCGAGGTCGGTCTGCGCCTGGCGCCGGTGCCGCCGGCCACGGCGGCCGCCGTCTGCCCCTTCCCCACGGTGGCGGCGGCCGTGGACTGCGCCCTCGAGCTGCTGCCGGGTCCGGCGCCGGCCCGCTGCGAGCTGCTCGACGAGGTGCAGATGGAGGCCACCCGCCGCTACGCCGGGCTCGACCACGAGCCGCTGCCGACCCTGTTCCTGGAGTTCCACGGCACCGCCGGGCGGGTCGAGGAGGCCGCCCGGGCCGCGGACGGGATCGCCTCCCGCTTCGGCGGCGGGCCCTTCCGCTGGGCCACCGAGCGGGCCGAGCGCGAGCGCCTCTGGCAGGCGCGGCACGACGGCTATTACGCCAGCCTGGCCCTGCGCCCGGGCTCGGTGGGCTACGTCACCGACGTCTGCGTGCCGGTGTCGAGCCTGGCCGAGTGCATCGAGCGCACCCGGCGCGAGATCGACGCCTGCGGCCTGACGGCGCCCCTCTACGGCCACGTGGGGGACGGCAACTTCCACGTGGTGGTCCTCATCGACCCGGACGATCCCGGGGAGCTGGCCGTGGCCCGCGGCCTCGGCGAACGGATCGTCGATCACGCCCTCGACCTGGGCGGCACCTGCAGCGGCGAGCACGGCATCGGCCTCGGCAAGGTCGACGCCCTGGAGCGCGAGTGCGGCGAGGCCGTGGAGGTCATGGCCGCCATCAAGTCGGCCCTCGACCCGGCGGGCATCCTCAACCCCGGCAAGGTGCTGCGGCCCCGGGGGGATTGTGCTATCGTAGGCCGCCCCGAACCGCCCCCGAACCCCATTCAGGCCACGAATCCATGAAGATCACCGACGTCGAGACGATCCTCATCAACCCGAAGCTGGCGGCGCGCAACGCCGGCCAGAAACCCCGCTTCACCGGCATCGACACGCAGACGATCTACAAGGTCGTCCTCGATAACGGCGTCGTCGGCTGGGGCGACACGCGCGGCCACGCCCCCATCTCCGACGACGGCAGGGCGGCCCTGGTGGGGACGAACCCGGTCCTGCACCTCTCCGCCGACCATCCCACCGGGCTTCACGGCGCCCTCTACGACGCCGTCGGCAAGAGCCTGGAGGTGCCCGCCTGGGCGCTGATGGGCCGCAAGCACCGGGACCGGGTCCCCGTCGCCGCCTGGACCCGCCCCGCCTCCCCCGAGGACCTGGCCGCCGAGGTGCAGCGCTCGGTGGACGAGGGCTACATGTACTTCAAGATCCACACCTGCGACTACTACTGCGTCATCGAGCAGACCCGGGCCGTGGAGGACGTGGCGCCCGCCGGCTTCAAGATGCACTACGACTTCAACCACAACCGCACCTCGACGTCGGTGATGCGCCTCGTCGACGAGATCGAGAAGTCGTGGGTCGTGGGGGTGCTGGAGGACCCCCTCGTCTGGCGCGACGTCGACGGCTGGCGGCGGCTCCGGGAGAAGACCTCCCTGCCCCTGCTCATGCACGTGCCCGCCCTCGGCGCCGGCCCCGAGATCATCAACGGCTGCGCCGACCTCTACATGGTCGGCGAGCACGGCATCCCCCTCTCCATCCGCCGAGGCTACGCCTGCGCCGAGGCCAACGTCTCCACCGTCATCCAGCTCACCGGGGGCACCCTGAGCAAGGCGATGGGCCTGCACCTGGCGGCGGTCCTGCCCAACGTGAGCCACATGACCAACCTCGACGACCAGTACGACGAGGACGTCACCGGGGGCCGCATCGAGGTCGCCGAGGGCAGCTCCCCGATCCCCGACGGACCCGGCCTCGGCGTCGAGGTGGACGAGTCCGAGCTCGAGCGCATCCGCCGGAACCCGAAGACCGTGATCCCGCAGCACATCTGCGTCCTCCACATGCCGCGGGGCGGCCGCTACTACACGCGGGGCTACCCCGGCGTCGAGAGGATGACCGGCTTCCCCGAGGGCAACGTCCGCGGGATCCGCCTCGAGGTGTGGGAGGAAGACGGCTCCGAGGAGTGGCAGCGGAGGTGGGAGGGCCTGGCCGGCGGCTGGGTGCTGGAGCGGAGCTGACGGGGCCCGCCCAGGACCTCGTGACGCACGGGCCCCGCTTCGAGCCGGAGGTCTTCCCGCCCGGGGGCGACCTCGGCCGTTGCCTGTTCTTCGCCTTCCGCGGCGACCGCCTCCTCTTCCGCCCGGAGCCGGCCGACGGCGACGGCCTGCTGCCGAGGGCGGCCTCCTTCGACGAGATCGGCGCCGCCGCCGGGGACCCCCACTACCTCGGCCGGCGCGGCGGCCTCCACAGCTTCGCGGTGGATCTCGGCGACGACGCCGAGCCGCCGGCGGGCATGGACCTGCAGGGCCTGCGCAGCCTCTACGGCGCCCTCGACGAGGAGACCTTCCGCCTCGCCGGGCGCGCCTTCCAGATCCTCGACTGGGACCGCACCCACCGGTTCTGCGGCCGCTGCGGCGCCGCCACCCGCCCCCACGAGCGTGACCGCGCCCGCCAGTGCCCGGACTGCGGCCTCCTCTGCTTCCCGCGGGTGGCGCCGGCGGTGATCACCCTGATCCACAAGGGCGACGAGTTCCTGCTGGCGCGCAACGCCCGCTTCCCCCGGGGCCGCTACTCGATCATCGCCGGCTTCGTCGAGCCCGGCGAGACCCTGGAGGAGGCCGTGGCCCGCGAGATCCGCGAGGAGGTGGGCCTCGAGGTCACGGAGATCGCCTACCAGTCGAGCCAGCCCTGGCCCTTCCCGCACTCGCTCATGGTGGGGTTCCGGGCGCGCTGGGCCGGCGGCGAGATCGCCGTCGACGACGACGAGATCGTCGACGCCGGCTGGTACAGCGCCCGCCGCCTGCCGCCGTCGCTGCCCGACCCGATCAGCATCTCCCGGCGCCTGATCGACGCCTTCCTCGCCGAGCATCCGTGATGGCCGCGGCCCGGACGCTGACCAAGGCGGAGAAGGCGGCCGTCATCCTGGAAACCCTCGACGGCCTCTACCCGATGCCGCCGATCCCCCTCTCCCACCGCAGCCCCTACGAGCTGCTCATCGCCGTCCTGCTCTCGGCGCAGACCACGGACGTCAAGGTCAACGAGGTGACGCCCGTCCTCTTCGCCCGCGCCGACACGCCGGAGAAGATGGTGAAGCTCGAGGTGGAGGAGATCCTGGAGATCGTGCGCACCGTGGGGCTGGCCCCGGGCAAGTCGAAGAACATCCACCGCCTCTCCGAGCTGCTCCTGGAGCGCCACGGCGGGCGCGTGCCCGAGAGCCTGGAGGAGCTGGAGGCCCTGCCCGGCGTCGGCCACAAGACCGCCTCCGTCGTCGTCGCCCAGGCCTTCGGGAAGCCCGCCTTCCCCGTGGACACCCACATCCACCGCCTCGCCTGGCGCTGGGGGCTGTCGAGCGGCCGCAACGTGGAGCAGACCGAGAAGGACCTGAAGCGCGCCTTCCCCGAGGAGACCTGGAACCGCCTCCACCTGCAGATCATCTACTTCGGCCGCGAGCACTGCCCGGCCCGCGGCCACGACCTGGCCTCCTGCCCGCTGTGCAGCGTCGTGGGTCGGCGGAGCCTGCTCAAGTAGCCTGGGCGAGACTGCCCCGACCTGCCCGTCCGGCCCGGGGGGCGCCGGCATCGGCAGGAGCGGGCTTGCCCTTCAGGGAGTAGTGATTGACAATCCCTATCGACATGGAAACCCGGGGAATGGACGATGTCTTCGTGGCCGCGGCCCGGCTGCAGGAGCTGGTGCACGACGCCGTTCTGGTCGACGGTTCCGCGGGCGTTCACCACGCCGCTCACCGGATCTCGCTCGACGACGACCACGTCGTCCGGGACCTGCGCGATCGCTTCGACGATGTGCTGGCCGATCTCGAGGCCACCGAGGGCTGGATCACGGCGCGAGTGCAGCGGCCGGTGCTGATCCTCGGCCGTCTCGACGGTGTGGAAACGGGGATCCGGAACCTCATCCGCCAGCGGCCACTGGAGGTCGAAGAGGTGTCGGTCGGGGAACGCATCCTGCGGGTACCGACCCTGTCCGAGATCGCCCGCATCAAGGCGTGGCTCTGCCTGATGCGGAATGCCACCCGCGACTATCTCGACTTCGCCGCCCTCGCCGACCGACTTGGCGACCGGGAGGCGGTCGGCGTCATCGTGGGGATGGACCGCTACTACGCCGATCAGCTCGGTCCCGGAGGCCGCCGTGTCGCCACCCAAGTCGCCAGGCAACTGGCCGAACCCCGTCCCGACGACCTGTCGGAACACCGATGGCGCGACTGGCGGACCGTCGTCGACGCCTGCCGCCGGATCGCCGTCGGGGTCCTCGATCGGCTCGCGGAGGATTCGCGGTGAACCATCGCCACCTGGAGGTCGTCACCGGCACTCCGCCCGAGGCGCAACCGCTGGCTGCCATCGTCGATATTCTCCAGCGGGGCGATCTCGAGGAGTGGCGGCCGATCGCCCAAGCCATTCGCCGGGATCCGATGGGTGAGTTCGCCGGCAAGGTGCTGCACCTGTTGGACGCCTACCCGATGTACGGGACCTCCTCCCTCTGGCGGTCGTGGATCGACCGTTGCCGGGCGCGCGCCGAGGGTGCCGCGCCGTCGAAGGAGGTGGCACCCGCGGCCCTCCGGCGGCGGCTGGGGATGACCCAGGTGGAGGTCGCCGGGCGGATGGGCATCTCCCAGTCCGACCTGTCCAAGCTGGAGCGGCGGCGCGATCTGCGGCTGTCCACGCTGCGGTCGTACGCGCAGGCCCTCGGCGGCAGGATTCGAGTTCTCTTTGTCGCGGGCGACGGCACGACGGCCATCCGGTTGGACGACGCGGACGTCAGGAGCTGACCGCAGGGCGCCGGTTCAGACTGTGCTGATTGCTCCGGGCCTATAGCCATGACGATTCCTACAGAGGATCCCGACGCCGGTCTGGAGATACGCGAAGGATTCGCAGGCAAGTTGCAGGCGTCACTGAAGAGAGTGGCAAATGGGGGCCGCACTCGTTCGGCCGACCAAGTAGCGAAGAGGCAGGACCTGTCCTGGGGACGTGCCGGGTCGAGTTCACCGGCATAGTGGAAGGGGGTGGCTCACCGAACGCGTCTCGCGCCCTGCCTCAGCACGTCCTCCGCTATCCTTGCCCCGGTCCTGTTCGGTCCGGCGAATATCAGACAATACAGAGCCCGGCCATTGGTGCTCTGAATCTCCCGGGCAGTGGAAACGTAGCCGAAAACATCCTTGAGCCGTCTGCGATACCACTTGACCAGGATATCGCCAGAGTCTCCTACCTTGCTGATGTTGTCGCTGCCGAACATATCGTGACCCTGCTCGTAGAGCAGATCGTACCACTCACTCGTCCCGAAGTATCGGTCGAGCTTGTTGCGTTCGCTGGCGCTGAACTGCCCGCTTCTCTTTAGCAACCGCTGGATGGCCATGCCTACGGGGAAGTTCAGGAAGACCTCCATGGCCTCCGTCCTTCCCATTTCAACAAGGGTGTCCCAACGAACCTGCATGCCGAAGGGATCCAGGAAAACGACGCCGCGCCACTTCTTCCAATCGACCTTCGAGATCAGCCTGCGCAAGTACTCATTGCAGTCTTGCGACCGCACATGGATTCTCCGTTCCGACTTTCTGTAGCCTTGCTTCAGGCTCCTGAGTTGCGAGCGACGACTCTCATCGATCTCGATAAACACGTAGTCCGTAAAGGGCTTCTCCAGTTCCAGAGCGACACGGGGTGAACCGCCGATGTACTCTTCGGTGCCGCTGTCCTGCTCTACGTGAGCGGAGAAGCCAAGCAGCAGTTCCTGAGCGGCATCTCTCTCTTCCTGGCGACGGACGCGCAGGGTTCCCGGCCCTGCAAAGGCATCGATGTAGAAGTATCCCTCGAACCGCTGCTTGCTGAGAATCGTTGTGTATGCGTGGAGGTACTTGCGGAGACACTCCAGCTGCTCCGTCGCCCAAGGGCCGACATCCGGCGGGTCTTCCGCACCATCGCCGGGTGCGCCTGCCGCTTGCAGCGACGCTCCGGCCCGGCGGCGGGCATCCACTTCCGGGTACTCCAGCCACTGTCGTCCATCGAGGGTGTTCCCCCCCGCCTTGGGAGTGCGTCCTCCCCATTGCTTGAAGAAGAAGGCAACACCCTGAGCCTGACATTGGTCGCGCAGGGAGCGGGCCCATCCGGGCTGCATCGGCCGGGCTTCCGGACCGCTCTCGCCTCCCGCGATGACCCAGTGGATGTGCTGCAGATCCACCTCACCCAGGGGACCGATCAGAGGCTCGAAGGAAACGAAGCGCACCGAGGCCCTGGTCTGCTGCAAGTGCCGAAGTCGAGTCAAGGCCGCGGCGTCCTCGACGGACACGCCCAACCAGATATGAGGGGGAGCCTCCCCGCCCCGGTAGCGATCCCGGACGAACCGACGCATGAGAGAGCTGCGCTTGGTGAGCACTTGGTAGATGTGCCAGTCGGCGCGCTCCATGGTGTCGAACACGCGCCGGATGTACTCGATGGGAATGTCCTTGTGAAAGAGGTCGCTCATCGAGTTGACGAAGATGAGCTGCGGGCGCCGCCAGTGGGTGGGTTGATCCAGGCGCCTGGGGCGCAGGGTCAGATCGAAGCCGGACTCGAAGGGGTGCCCTTCAACGCCTCGGAAGCGCTCGGAGAGGCGCTCGGCATAGCAGTGATCGCAGCCCGTGCTGACCTTTGTGCAGCCCGTCACCGGGTTCCAGGTGCTGTTGGTCCACTCGATCGTGCTCTTGAGAGCCATCTCGGCCGCCCTTGTTCAGTGTGGTATTAGATGCTCAAATGTATACATATCTTACTCTGCAATCAACCCGGCTCCTCGACGGAGAATAGGGCAATCGCTCTATCGTCGCCGATCCCCCGGGTCTGGTGCCTCGCAACCAGTCAAGGGCTATCTTGAGCCCAATGCCCACTTCCCTCGCCTTCCGCGACAGCCGGCTGCCGCAGGAGCCGTCCCAGGACGACCTGCGGGCGGCCGCCGCCGACTACGAGGCCGTCTGCCTGGCCAACATGCGCGCCGTGGTCGAGCGCTTCGAACGCCACGGCGGCGCCTATCCCTTCGTCGACACCAAGCTCGACCTGCGCTCCGGGCGGGACCACCCGGCCGGCGACCCGGTCCGGGGCCGCGACACGATCTACGGCTGGATCCAGGGCCGGGGGCTGGAGGCCGTGGCCGGTCACGCCCTCTGGGCCGAGGCGGACCCGCGCCCGCCGCTGCAGGAACTGGCGCCGCGGCTACGGGCCATGGCCGCGGCCGTCCTCGACTCGGTGCGGCGTCTGCGGGCCCGCAACGAGGGCCACCTGTTCTTCTTCATGTCCCCCGACGGCTCCCCCTTCATCATCGGCCCCGGGGACCGCCGCGAGCCGGTGGAGGTCACCGCCGCCACGCCGAGCGGCTTCAGCGACCTCTTCGGCGCCAAGGGCCTCTTCGCCGCTGCCCGCCTCCTCGGGGACTCCGCCGCCGCAGCCGAGGCCGTGGAGTGGATGGGGCGGGTCTCGGCCGACATCTGGTCGAGGCGCTTCGCCAGCGACCAGCAGCCCCTGGACCCGACGAACCCGATCGAGACCCTCCCCGGCCGCCACGGCCACGGGCCGTACATGATCCAGCTCGGCGCCGCCTCCCTCGGCGCCCGGGCCGGGCTTGCCGGCGCCGCCGAGGACGGGCTGCGCATGGTCCGCCACGTCCTCGACAACCACGCCAACCTGGACGGCCGCGCCGGGTTCCGGAAAGGCGACTTCTGGGAGTTCGTCGACGACGAGGGGCAGCCCCTGCTCGACGAGGGCCTGATCCTCTCCGACCCGGGCCACGCCCTGGAGTTCGTGGGACTCGCCTTCAAGCTCCTGGGGGAGGCGGGAAACCGGTCCGAGGCCGCCGCTCTCACAGGCCCCCTCTTCCGGGTGATGGACCGGGTCTTCGGCTACGGCTTCCAGCCGGGGCCGGGCGGGATCTGCAAGGCCTACGACCTCGTGGCCCGCCGCCCCATCCACACGGACATGCCCTGGTGGAGCCTGCCCGAGACGATCCGGACGGCGGCCCTGGCCTGGCGGGCCCTGGACGACGACGGGGAGAGGCGGCGCTGCCTGCGCATCTGGGCCGCCTGCCACAACGCCTTCTTCGAGCACTTCCTGCGGCCCGAGGTTCACCTGATGGCGGTGCAGATGCGCGCCGCCGACGGCTCCGTCTCCCCGGCGATCCCGGCCACGGCCGACGCCGACCCCGGGTACCACACGGGGCTGAGCCTCCTCGACGTGGTCGAGGCCGTGAGGACCGCCCCGTGAGCTGGGACACCGTCCTCGTCGGCGCCGGCGCCGCCGGCTGCGTCCTCGCCGCGCGTCTGTCGGAGGCCGGGCGGCGGGTGCTGCTGCTCGAGGCGGGCCCCGACTTCCCCGACCCGGAGGAGATGCCCTCGGAGGTGCGGCGGGCCTACGGCGAGCGGGGCATCTGGTCCCGGGCCTTCGGCTACAACACCCGCTTGGGATGGGGCTACCGGGCGCGCGCCACCGACACGCACCCGGACATGTACGTCCCCCGGGGCCGCCTGGTGGGCGGCTCCAGCGCCGTCAACGCCCAGATCTTCCTCCGCGGCCTGCCCGAGGACTACGACGGCTGGGCCGCCGCCGGCAACCCGGCGTGGGCCTGGGAGAAGGTCCTGCCCTGCCTGAAGCGGATCGAGGCCGACCCGGACTTCGACGACGACTTCCACGGCGCCGAGGGGCCGATCCCGGTGCAGCGGTTCTCCTACCAGGAGTGCGCGGCCGAGCAGAAGGCCTTCTACGACGTCCTGCGCGACCGGGGACAGCCCGACTGCCCCGACCACAACGACCCGGACTCCACCGGCGTCGGGCCCCTGCCCCTGAACAACGCCGGCGGCATCCGCTGGAGCGCCGCCCTCGGCTACCTGACCCCCGAGGTCAGGGCGCGCCCCAACCTGGAGATCCGGGCCCGGGCCCCGGCGGGGCGGATCGTCGTCGAAGGGGGCCGCGCCGCGGCCGTGGAGATGCGGGGTCCCGCCGGCGTGGAGCGCGTCGACGCCGGGGAGATCATCCTCACGGGCGGCGCCATCGGCTCCCCGCAGCTGCTGCTGCTCTCCGGGATCGGGCCCGCCGGCGACCTGGAGGCCCTGGGCATTCCCGTGCAGGCCGACCTGCCGGGGGTGGGCGGCAACCTGCGCTGCCACGCCCAGTGCGGCCTCAGCGTCGAGGCGCAACCCGCCTTCCTCGGCACCGGGGAGGGACCGCCCCTCCAGATGGCCTGCCGGTACACGGCCGCCGGCTCCGGCCTGCGCAACGACATGTTCCTCCACCCCGGCTCCGCCGCCCCCCGGGGCGGGTACTACCACGACACCGAGGTCGTCGGCTTCAACCTGGTGGCCTCCATCTATCTGGCCGCAGGCGCGGGAAGTCTGCGCCTGGCGTCCACCGATCCCGGACGGCAGCCGCTGCTCGACTACAACTACCTCGGGGACTCCGCCGACCTCGACCGCATGCGCGAGGGCGTGCGGATCCTCCTCGACATGCTCGACCAGGAGGCCTTCCGCCGAATCACCCGGGGGCCGCTGAACATCTCCCCCGCCGACACCGCCTCCGACGCCGCCCTCGACGACTGGATGCGCCGCGTCGTGGCCACCAGCCACCACGTCTCCGGCACCTGCAAGATGGGCCCCGACAGCGACCCGGCGGCCGTCGTCGACGAGTGCGGCCGGGTGAAGGGGGTGGAGGGGCTGCGGGTGGCCGACGCCTCGATCATGCACGACTGCATCCGAGCCAACACCAACCTGGCGACCATGATGATCGCCGAGCGCCTGGCCGAGCTGATGGCCTAGGGGCCCAGGTACACCGTCTTCCGCACGCTCTCCAGTCTGCCCTCGAGATACAGGTAGACTCCCGATCCCCTCTCCCGGGGTCCCACCTGAGCCGGCTCGCTCCCGGCCCGAGGACTTCGTCCACCAGTACTTCCTCAAGTTGGCCGATGGCAGGAGTGTTGCCAATCGACCCGGTTGGTACCGCCGGCTCAGAGCCTCCGAGCAACTCACTCTCTCAGGTACGCCGCTTTCCGCACGGCTTCCAGCCGTCCGTCCACCTCCAGGGCGAAAAGGTAGATTCCAGCCCCCCTATCCCCGGGCGTCCATGTGAACCGGCTGCGGCCAGCGGGCACGGCCGCGTCGACCAGAACCCCCTCATACTGGCCCAGGGTGTTGTAGACCTTGAGGGTAGCCCACGCCGTCCTGCCCAGATCGAGGTTGAATGCGACCGTTGAGGAGAAGGGATTGGGAGTCGACTCCGACAGAACGAAGGGCACCCAGGAGTCGCCCGTGCCACGATGGGTGTAGACACTGTTGGCCGCGCCCGGGGTTCCACCCGCCTCAAGGGAAGCCATCCAGCTCGCGGGGTCTTCGTTGTCCAGATCGTAGTGGCGCAGTTCCAGGGTGGGGCCGTCCCCGTCGGCCTCCTCCGGCCAGGGCGGATCATCGCCATAGACGACCGAGTCGACCAGCAAGCCGTGACGGTCGTACAGGCGAATCGATTCTCCGCTGTTCCTCAATCCGAAATCGAAGTCTCCGAGGCAAGCGGCTTGGGACAGGAACTGCAGGGCCCTTCGGTCCTGACAGAGCACGAGGAATCCACCCGGCTGAACGAGGGTTCGATCGGGCAACACGAAGGAGTGCTCATCGTTGCCGTCCCTGAAGAACCAGCCGGACAGATCGGCCGGGTTGTCACCCGCATGGTACAGCTCGACCCAGTCCCCCGTATCCCGGCCATCGGAGGAGTGGTAGTTTATCTCGTTGATCACGACCTCCGGGGAGGGAAGGGAGATCCTGGAGTAAACCCAGTCTGCGCGAGATGTCAGCGTTGCCAGGGCAGGGTCCAGCAGCTTCAATGTATCGCCGGAGGAAATCTCAAAGAAGAGATCACCGAATACCGGTGTTCGGGGGAAGAGATGCTGGGCGACATCTCTCTTCGAGGAGAGTACCAGGGTGTCCCCCGCGGCAAGGCGGGTCCCCGGGGGGAACATGAAGCGGTTGAAGTACTCCCCGGACTGGAAGCTGCAGTAGGCGAGGTTCAGCTCTGATCCACCGGCGTTTGCGATTTCGACGAAGTACTCATTCCGCATCTCATGGACCTCGCCAATCCTCAGCCGCTCATACTCCTTCCTGGTGGCGCCACTTGCATTCAGGGCCAGGGTCTTGGTGGCCTTGTAGTTGATGTAGAACAGGCCGTTGGGCGGATAGCTGTAGGCCCCGGCCCGGAAGGCATAGGGTACGAGGCCGAGGAAGTTGGCGGGAAGAAGGAGGCGGTTGCCGTACACCAGGTCCCCCGCCTGCAGATCGTCGTGCTGTCCGTCGTCAAAGAGGGGGAGCTTCCTGATCTCCATGGCCTCTCCCCAGGTGTAGGAAGTCAGGTCGGTAGTGTACTCGACGACTACCGATTGGGGAACGGGAGAAGTTGCGCGAAAGATGACGCCCCGATCGTCCCCCATGGTTACAGGGAATGGAGTAGAGCAGTACAGATTCGACAGGGGTTCCTTTTCGAAGAAGGTAGAGTTGGTGAGAGAGGATCTCCTGGCGCTCAAGAACCCTTTCAGGCGGGAGATCTCCCGATCAAAATCCTCGTTTGTGCCTCTCTTGAAATCATCCAGGTATACGTCAGATCTGATCAGTCCGTAAGTCGAATCGATCTGAGCCTCCACCAATTCAAAACCCCGGCCTGTAACCGTATGGACCATCTTCCAGAAGGCTCGTCGAAGAGTCTCGTACTCCATCAGCCTTTGGAACAATAGATGGTATCGAAAGGAGTAAGTCAGGTAGGTAGTTTCGAAATAGGGTCGGTATTCGCCAGTCCAGTGGTTGCCGAAAGAAGCGTCATGATCCCACGGCAGAATCTGCTCCAGCCTTCCCTCGGGGTTGAAATAGAGCAAGGTGTTCTTTACCACCGAGTCAAAGCTGGAGATCGCATAGGCAACGGCGAAATAGTGGAGAGCACCCTCTACGTTCACAATGTGAGGCAACCGCGCCTGAAGATCCTCGTGGGACAGGTAGAAGACCTGATTGAACAGGCGCTGCAAGTCCGTGTAGTCCGATTCTGTCCCTGCCTTCTTGTTCCATGCGACAGCATAGTTGGTGAAGTCCAGCAAGGGCGCGGTGCTCCCGGCGTTGTTCTCGGACTTGAAGAGACTGCCGGGCTGCAGATGGTAACGCTCCAGGAACTCCTCTCCAGGCTCTTCCACCTGAACGAAGACGCCCATGAACATGTCGTTGACCATGAGGCTGATGTGCCGGACAGCAGGCGCCGGATGTCCAAGGGACCGAAAGAGCATCATGGCCAGGGCGTTGCGCATCAGGGAGAGGTCGGTGTACTCGGCGTTGAGATTGAGTTCTCTCACTCCGAGTGGATTCCGGCGGTTCTCAAACCAGACTTTCCAGCTCTTCTTCCGGTGCTTGCGGGCCGTGGCTCCCCTGAACCTCACCTCGCACGCCTGCCTCTGACCGGCAAAGGAGAATCGGGCGGGGAATCGAGTCTCTTCGTGGGGTGACTGATTCAGAGCGTCCAGGTCCTGGGGATCGATGGTCAGGTGATACACGGGGAGTCTGAGCTGTTCCTCGCTGGCGAGGACAGGGATGACCGTGACGGAGACCAGGACCAGGATTGGTGCGAGGAAGGGAAGGGCCCATGTGCCATGGTCCGACTTGGCGCCGAACCGTGCATCACGCCGCAACGTCATCGCCACGGCCCCTTCCTTCGAGACAGCTGTCGATGACGTAGCGGTACTTCGAGTATCCGCGCTGCACCAGACAGAAGCGCTTGATCAGGTCCAGGGCCCAGAACGGCACCAGGGACTCGGTCTTGATCTCCAGGACGACGGGAGAGTCCGTCCACTGCGCGGTGACCTCGTCGTCGTAGTAGCTCATCTCCCCGTCAGGGCTCCACAGGTCGTATGAACCGCGCATCAGGCGGTAGCGCATGGCGCGGTCGAAGGTGATGCGGCCGTAAGCGTCGACCTCGCTGACGAAGGGCTCCCGTTCGTAGCGCACGTGCAGGACTGGTTCGGTACCGTACAGATGGTGCAGGTCGACGAAGGTGCGGGGCATGGCCTCGCGCCGGGGCGGTGTGCGGTCCCGCCGGCGGACTTGAAGCACCTCGGGCCACTCGCTCGCGGCGATGCGCTCGCGGACCTTCCAGACGGTGCGGCTGTGCCGGTACTTGACCTCGAGGGTGGCGGACTCGACGCGGCCGGTGCCGTAGTAGCGGACCCTCGGCTTGAAGCGCAACAGCTGGCGTAGTCGGGTGTCGTGGTAGAAGCGCAACCCGGGCGTGTCCATGTAGACGCTGTTGACCGTGTAGCCTGGCTCCTCCGCGGGGAGGTTGGCGTCGAGGGAGAACAGGGGCTGGATGAACTCGCGGATCTCCGCGGCCAGCTCTTCGGTCACCGTGTACTTCAGCTCGTACCGGTGGATGGGGGCGAGGTCAACCGCCATGGCCCCTCTCCTGCGGCGGCAGCGGCGGCAGCGACTGCGGACCGTCGATCCCCAGCTTGTAGTACAGGAAGTAGAGGGCGTGGGACAGATCGCGCTCGCCCTCGGCGATGGCGACCTGGGCATCCAGGATCGTGCGCTCCAGTTCGAGGATCTCGTCCGCCGGCACCGTGGGGTGGTCGTACGTCCGGACGACCACGAGCGACGCGGCCTGGATGACGGCCTCCCCCTCCCGTCGAGTCAGGTTGCGGGCGAGCAGTGCCTCGGCGTAGTCGGAAAGCCCTTCGCAGACCTCGTCGGCAATGCGCTGCCGAACCGCTGCGGCCTCCAGCCCGCTCTCGGACACCGCAAGGGAGAGGCCGGCCAGGTTGTCCGCATTGCGGTTGAACAGAGGGAGCTCCACCCCGAAGGCCAGCTCGTGCCAGTCGTCTTCACCCCCCTCGACATGTCGCGACATCTCCAGGAAGGACAACTGCGGCAGGAGTCGCCGCCTCTCGAAGTCGTGCCTGTCGAGGGCGAGCTGGTGCCTCTCCTCGGCCAGACGAAGCTCCGGGCGGTTGGCGTAGGCGAGGGTCACGAGCTCTTCCTCGTTCCCGACGATCCCGGGAAGGGGCTCGGCGGCCAGCTGGATCCGCGCCGAGACGCCCGTCAGACGCCGCAACCTGCGCTCCTCCTCCCGCAGCGCATGCAGACTTCGAAGGTGGACCTGCCGCGCCTCGGCGACGGCCGTCCTGGCCTTGGTGAGGTACACGATCGACCGCCGGCCATGATCGACCATGGTCTCGATCTGGGAGATCCGCCGGCTCTCGTTCTCGATCCGCATCGCTGCCAGGCGCGCCAGCTCGGCGTACATGGTGAGGTCGGCGCAGGACCGGCGCACCCGCGAGGCCAGCCAGTGCCGCTCGCGTATGGCCTCGGCCCTGCGCTCCCACATCGTCACTTGCCTCCGCTGTCTGCGCACCCTCGCTTCGCCGAGTGCCGGCGGACGCCAGCGGATGCCGATCTCGTACTCGTCGATCCGGGCCCTCCTGCGCCGGGCGGCCAAGTTGCGCACGCGGATCTCGGGATTGTCGATCCAGTCGAGGGAGCGCATGCGGTGAGTGCGGAGATCGGCCTCTGACTCGAGCAGGCCGATCCTGGGGTTGTTGCGCAGACCGATGGCCACCGTCTCTTCGATGGTCAGGGGCAGCTCCTGTCCCTCGCCGCCGGCAGCCCCCGCGTCCTGGCCGCCCTCGCTCGGGGCCGCAGTCGAGCAGAGGCCGACGCCGAGGGGGACCAGCACGGCTGCGAGAGACCGGCCGCAGCTCATGGCCCGGCTCTCCCCTCGGCCGCGCCGCGCCCTGCGCCAGTAGCCGCGAAGATCACGGAGGATCGATCGACGAGGCCCACGCGCACCGACTCGCCAGGCAGCAGAAGGTGACCGGCCTCGAGGACGACGCGCACCTTGCGGGCCCACAGCATCTGCCCGCGAAGCCACAGCCGCTCCGGCATCGGTGAGTACCCTGGATGGACGAAGTCGATCCGCCCCCTGGCGTCGAAATCGCTCGACCGTCTCGACATCACTTCCACCGCCTGTCCGACCCGCCACTGCAGGTCCTCGGTCTCCGGCACGTAGACCTCCACCACGGAGACCTCGGCGCTCTCCACGGTGATGATGGGCAGGAAGGCGTCGACCGTACTGCCCGGCCGAGCCAGGATCCGGGAGACCAGGCCCGCAGAGGGCGACCTGACCGTTCGATACTCGATGCGCTGGTCTATCCGCGTGATCGACTGGCGGACCTCGTGGATGCGCTGCATGCGGTCTCCGAGAAGGGAGGTCAGGACGCTGTCGCCGAAGGCCGGATCGTCGCTGCCGAGCTGCACCACCTCGGGCCGGAGGAGCGCCGACCGTTCGGCGACGGACCGCGCCAGGGCATCGCGGCGAATGGTCATGCGGGTCAGGTCCCGGTCATGGCCCAGGCCGGCCTTCTCCGCGGCCACCAGGGCGTCGATCTCCCGGCCGAGGGCGTCGAGCTCCGCCTCCTCGGCCTGTACCTCGGCGTATTCCCCGGAGACGCGCAGCCGCAGCAGGTCGTACTCGACGTGGTGGCGGCGCCGGTCCGCCGCCGCGATCGACTCCAGGACGGTCAGCTCTTCCGCACGCAGTCGCCTCTCCGCCGACAGGTCCGACACGTCCAGGCGAGCCAGGACCTGTCCGGCCACGACGGTCTCGCCCACTGCGGCGTGGATCTCGTGGATGGTCCCCCCTTCGCGCGCACCCACCGACTGCTCCGTCGACACGACGGTACCCAACAGATACGGATCGACCTGCCACTGCCAGTAGCCGCAGACGGCAGCGATCACGGCCGCGACCCACAGGCCACGGAAGGAGTTCTTCGTCAGCCAACGCTTCATGGACTACACCTCGACTGCCGAAGTGTGGTTCATGAAGGTCAGCCCGCGAATGCCTTCGATCTCTCCCAGGGCCTCGATCAGTCGCGTCGCATCCGCCTCCCGGACGAGCTTGACCTGGTAGGTGCAGTCCACCAGGTCGCCCTGGGCCACGTCGCGCATCGTCACCAGGCCGAAGGTCCGCGGTATCTGCTGCAGTACCTGGGCTACCTGGGCGGCGAAGTCGGGCGCCGCCGGGATCTGGAAGCGCACGAGTCCATCGTATTTCATGCGCGTGCCGAAACGAGAGGAATGCATGACCACGGCGATGGTACAGAACAGGGCCGTGGCGAAGGCGGCAGCGATGTAGCTCTGCACCCCGCTGGCCACGCCCGCACCGAGAGCGGCGAAGAGGAAGACCAGGTCCCGGGGATCGCGCAGGTTGGTGCGGAAACGTATGATCGCCAGCGATCCCACGATGCCGATGCCCCGGGCCACGTTGTCGCCGATGGCGATCATCAGCAGACAGGTGACGAGGCTGCCCAGGACCATGGTCTCCATCAAGCCCCGCGACCAGGAGAGGCCCTGGAACGTCCACTCGTAGACCACGGCGATCGTGCTCGACAGGCAGAAGGCGACTACCAGGGAGAGCAGCACCGTGTTCCAGTGGAGCTTGATCGTCCCGAAATCGAGCAACAGGCTGTCCATCATCCGATCTCCTTCATTTGGACACAGCGCCACACGTGCAAGAATTGTGCCGTCCACGAGGCCCCGGCCGCGGTACCGCCCCGGCCTGTCTCTGGCTGCACCCCGGACCACTGGCAGGAGACAGTCCCATCGGTGGTCCGTCCGGTTCTCCGGGACGACTCCGTCTTTCCGCTTTCCTGGACGGGCCTTCGGCCCGGTCGGCGCTCCGTCCGATTCTCCGGACCGGGGCAGCAGCCGGCCCGGGGCATGGCAGACCGCCGGCCCCACCGGTGCCGGCGCGGCCGACTTGCAGACGATCAGGGTGCTGAGGGGGCGAGGGAGACGCAGAGGCCGCGTCTCCCCGGGACGCGGCGGGCTACTCGCGGGAGGCCGGGATCACCTGGAGGAGCTGGCGCTGCCGCAGCTCTCCATCCTCCAGGTACACACAGACGTACAGTCCAGGAGACACCAAGCGGCCGCCGCGGTCGGTTCCATCCCAGGCGAGGGTGCGGCTCTCCGGACCTGCGGTCAGTCTCTCCACCAGCTCGCCCGCCGTGTTGAAGATCCGTATCTCGACTCTTCCCGAGCCACGGAACCAGAAGGTCGCGGGCTGCCCCCGCGAAACCGGATTGGGATAGCTGTAGACGGCGATCTGCTCGTCGATCACCTGCGCCGTCAGGATCACGGTGCGGGTGCCCCCGTCCCCGGTCAGGCTCAGGGTCTCCTCGATCCTCTCCGACTCCCCCGACAGACCGCCGTCGATCCCCGACCGGAAGAGGATCCACACCTCCGCCGTATCCCCGGGCGCCAGGCTGAAGGACGACAGTTCCGCGGCGAACTGCCGGGTGTCGTCGACTGTCCGGGGATCGAGATTGAGCCGTGCATCGCCGCGGTTGTGCACCGGCAGGCTCTTCCACAGGGAGTCGCCCACGGAGACGGCGCCGAAGTCCAGGGTATCGGCAAGGACTTCCAGCACGGGCGCCACTCCTGTGATCGTGAACGACACCTGGATTGTCGGCTGGTCGGGATCGCTGCTGTCTATGGTCAGGACACTCGAGTCCGGGCCGAGCCGATCGGGAGAGACACGGATCGTGATCTCGCTGGTCTCCCCGGGTTCCAGGGGCCAGGGAAAGCGGTCCTCCAGAGCCTCCATGGGCTCACCGTCCCAGAGGAATCCCTCGATGACCAGCTCTGCCTCACCCGTGTTGGCAAGGGTCAGGACCACCGGGACGGCCTGATCTGCCCGGACCTCGCCCAGTTCCACCAGGCGCGGCTCGACTTCCAGGCGCGGCTTGATTCCCCGCCCCCTCAGCGGCACGTCGAGGAAGCTCTTGTCAGGGTCGTTGCTGGTCAGGCCCAACGATGCCTCCACAATACTGGCGTCGCGAGGACTGAAGGTGACCACCACGGTCGTATCCCTCCCCGGTTCCAGGTCGAAGGACTCGGGCGATACCTGGAATTGCTCATCCGTCGTCGCTGCGCCCACACCCAGCAGACCTGTGCCGCTGTTTTCCACGACCAGGGTCTCTTCGCCGGACTTGCTCACGGCCACTTCTCCGAAGAAGACCGTATCGGAGACGGATACCTGGATCTGCGGCTTCTGGCTGCCGGCTTTGAGATCGACGATGATCACCGGCGCATTCGGATCGTTGGTCGTGAGCACCAGCGCCGCCTCAATCCTCGGGTAGTTGGCCGAAGGATCGAATTTCAGCTCCATGACCAGACTGTCACCCGGACTGATGCTGACCCCGGGGCCGGGGCGCTCCACCTCGAACTCCGGTTTGGTGGTGATGAGCTGGTTGATCACCAGATCGGCCTCGCCCCGGTTGTAGAGCGTCAATTCCCTGTGGACGGGCTCGCCGGAGATGCCGAAGTCGACGCGATCGGAGGACAGACCGATCTCGGGGATCAGCTGGGACATGACAATGCTCACGCTGTCGCTCTCGAGCCCCGGGGCGGCGACCTTCACCGTGGCGATTCCGGGCAGGGTGCCCGCGGTAAAGGAGACGCTGGCCATGCCCTCCACCACCACGGCGCTGGACACCTCCAGGTCGCCCAGATCCTCGGGACCTTCGACAATCGAGAAGGAGATCTCCGTACTGTTGTCGGTCTTGAGCCGCCCCCCGAGGGAGTCCTGCACCACGGCGGTCAGGATCGACGTGTCCTCGCCGTTGGCCCGGATGCTCGCAGGTGAGGCGGTGAGGACGATCTTGAACCGGGTCAGGACGATACCGAAGGCCCCTCCCCCGACGGTGCCGGCGTAGACTTGCCGGGGACGAGAGAGCCCCATGGCCACGGAGAGCACATCGGGGTGGGTCAGACCCGGCTCGATGGGCTGCCAGCTGTCGCCGCCGTCCAGGCTGCGGAAGACCCCGCCGCGGGTGCCGGCGTACAGGTGTGATGAATCGGCCGGGTCCGCGACCAGGGCGCGAATCGACGAAGAGGTCAGCCCCGCGTTGATCCCCTCCCAGGTGAGGCCGTCGTCCAGGCTGCGGAAGATCCCGCCGTCGGTTCCGGCAAAGACGGCACGGCCCGCCCCATCCAGGGCCAGGGCCCGCACCGCCAGCCCCCCCATGCCGGCGCTCGAGGGCGTCCAGGTCGAGCCCCCGTCCCCGCTGCGGTAGACCCCCTCCCCGGTGCCGGCAAAGACAACCTGCCCCCCCGGATGCAGGGCCAGGGCCCGCACCGACAGGGCAGCCAGCCCCTGGCCGTCGGACGGCCAGCTCAATCCCCCGTCGAGGCTGCGGAAGACCCCCTTCTCCGTGCCCGCAAAGACGGTCGTCCCCGTCGCCCCCGCCGCCAGGGACTGCACGGTCAGGGTATCCAGCGCCTCGGCCGCTGACGACCAGGTCGAGCCGCCATCGAGGCTGCGGAAGACTCCGCTGCGAGTGCCGGCGAACATCCGCAGAGGCGAACCCGGGTCGACCAGGAGCGCATGGACGTCCAGCTCGGCCTGACTGCGCGTCCAGGAAGCGCCCCCGTCGAAGCTGCGGAAGATCCCGGACTCCCCCCCCGCGTGCAGGCGCAGTGCGTCGGAAGGATCGACGGCCAGGGTGCGCACCGACATGGCTGACAGACCGGTGTTCGCCTCCTCCCACCTCGTCCCCCCGGCGAGGCGGAACACCCCGGCCCGGGTACCCGCATACAGCCGCGAGCCGTCGAGGGAATCCAGCCACAGGGCACGCACGGGTACCGTGGGCAGGCCCTCGTCGAGAGCGGTCCAGGAAGCGCCCCCGTCGAGGCTGCGGAAGACCCCGGACCCGCCCGCCGCGTAGAGCCGCAGGTCGTCGGAGGGGTCGACGGCCAGTGCCTCGACCGCTGACAGCCGGGACCCCTCGCCGGCCGGCTCCCAGCTGGCGCCCCGGTCGCCGCTGCGGAAGAGGCCGGCGTCCGTGCCCGCGTACACCCATGCCAGGCCGCCGTCCACGGCCAGGACCGATACCCCGGCCCCGTCCAGCCCCTCGCCGGCGTCGCTCCACGTCTGCCCCCTGTCCTCGCTCAGGAAGACGCCGGCCTCCGTACCCGCGTACAGCCGCAGGGTATCGGCGGCCTCCACGGCCAGGGCATGCACGGGACCCGCCAGCCCCTGGCTGGGGTTGTTCCACGTCACCCCCCCGTCCGTCGTCGACAGAAAGCCGGCGTCCGTACCCGCGTACGCGCGCAGGGGGTCGCGGGGATCGATGGCCAGGGCCGCCACCGACAGAGGCTCCGACTCCTCCCCGGAGGACCACGTCGCGCCGCCGTCCAGGCTGCGGAACAACCCGGCATCGGTGCCGGCCAACAGGTAGGAGGGGCGGTCCGGGTGCACCGCGAGACTCCGCACGACCCGGCCGGCGATGCCGGAGGCGGTCCAGGTCGCGCCCCCGTCGAGGCTGCGGAAGACCCCATCCATGGTGCCGGCATACACGACCTGCCCGTCGCCCGGCCGCGTGGCCAGGGCCTGGACCGGCCCCCCGTAGAGACCGAGCGGACTCCAGAGATTGTCGGCGCTCCAGGCCCTCGGCGCGGCTCCGAGCAGCATCACGCCCGCCAGCAGGCTTCGCCTCCCCCGCGCCGTCACGGCGGTTCCGTCCGTCCCCTCAGCAGCTCGAAGAGGCGGTTGCTCCCCTGTGCCTTCCGCAGATACTCCAGCTGCGCCAGTCCGGCCAGGTCGACCCGGCGGCCGGCCAGGTCGATGGGACCGCCGCGGCTGAGGCGGGCCGCTTCGCGATAGCAGTTGGCGGCGCCGGCGAAGTCGCCGGAGAACTCCGACAGCAGGCCGGCCACGTAGTAGGTGTGGGGGTAGCTGGGATCCAGCCGCGCGGCGGTCAACAGCCCCTGCTCCGAGTAGGGGGGCTCCCGGCTCCGCAACCGGCTGTAGACCCTCGCCACCGCGGCGACGGCCTCGGGGTGGTGCTCCAGGGAAAAGGAGCCGCGCAGCCGCACCCGGCCTTCCAGGAGAATCTCGAAGAGATAGGGCCCCTCGAGCAGGTAGCCAGTGCCTTCAAGCCAGTCCGCGGCGGGCTGGAAGGGAAACGCCACCCCGTGGTCGGAGAGGTGCAGATCATCCGTACCGACCTCTTCGAGGACCACCCCGTCGGGACCGTAGAGGATCAGCTTCGGACGTCGATCGGCCCAGTCCTGCCCCGAGGCGGGGTAGCGAAGCTCGATCTGCAGCAGGGCTTCATCCACCGGCCACAGACGGGCCTCGGGGGCCGGCTCTCCGTCGCGCTGCAGGCGCCAGCCGTCGAAGTGGAGGGGAAACTGGTACCGCCCCCAGGAGGCGGCCACCCCCAGGGTCCTGGTGTCGCCCAGGAAGGGCCGATCCTCCACGACGTACTGGGCGGTGCCGCGGCCCGAGCCGACCGTCAGACCCAGGCGCCAGCCCGTGCCCACGCCCGAGGTCCGCTCGACGGCACCGCTCAGGCCCAGGTCGAGAGGCCCCGGCGCCAGAAGCGCGTTGGCACCGAGGGTCCAGCGTCCGCTGCGAGGCTGGTAGCCGAATGACAGGAACGGGCGTCCCCGTACCACGGCGGCGCTCAGAACCGGGTTCCAGGAGGCTCCTTCCAAGGTCGACCAGGCATTGCGCACCGTCGCTCCGAGGCGCAGCTCGAAGGCCTTGTCGACGGCCAGGGCCGCCAGTCCTCCGAGGTCCAGCCCGACGTCGCTCCAGCTCTGGCTGCCGGTATCGACCCGGAGCCAGTGGATCCCCAGGCCGAGCTGGGGCGGGCCTGCATCGCTCCAGGGCCGCAGCCCCTCAAACGCCTTGCCCGCTGCCATCACGACACGGGCTTCGCCATGGGAACCGTACCCCTCGATGTTCCCCTGGGCGTCCGACCGCAGCACGCGGCCGGTGCCCAGGCGGTCCAGGCCGACTCCCGCGCCCCACGAGTTGGTGCTGCGCACGAGACTGACCAGGTCGTGGCCGAGGTCCAGCCCATCGAACAACTCGGCGTGGGAAAAGGCCGCGTGGTACCGTCGCTCCAGCCGTGCCAGACCCGCCGGGTTCCAGTAGAGCGCCCCCTGGTCCGCGGCCACCGCCACCGAGGCCGGCCCCAGCACCGCGGCCCGTCCCCAGGCCGCGGGATGGGCGAAGGCCCCCTCGACCTGGCCCTGGACCCGCTCGGCGCCCGCCAGCAGGAGCGGCCAGGCCCACGCCAGGCTCCTGGCGCACTTCATTCGAACAGTCCCACCAGGTCGTCCCTCCCCAGCATTCCCGCCAGGACGGCCGCCCTGCGGGCATTCTCCGCGGACAGCCCGCCGCGCCGCGCGATGCGCAACATCTCCGCCCACGCCTCGCCGGCCGTCACCGGCACCAGCACTTCGACCTCGGCGCCGGGATCGACCTGCAGACGCTCGACGTAGTCGGCCTGGCCGGGACGCTGGACGTGCAGCGTGTAGGCCCCGGGAAGGAGCGGCGAGAAACGGATGGGAAGACGGTCACCGAGGCGGTTCTCCTCGGTCGCCTCCTGCAGGAAGAGCCGGGCCCGAAAGGCGACCTCGTCCCCCAGGTCGAGGGTATCGACCTGCGCTCTGACGCGCAGTCCGGCCGGCTCCTGCTCGAGGGAAACCCGCACCGTGGTCTCGTCGACCACCTCGATGCGTTCGGGGGCGACCGGACAGCCGACCCCGTACCGGGCCGCTCGCAACTCCAGCTGCCTCAGGTTGGCCCGACCACGGATCAGGCGCTCGTCGAAGACCACGAGGCCCTCCGAGTCCGCCCGGCCCAGCAGGAGGTCCGCGGCCCACAGGTCGATGCCGGGCCAGGGTACCCCTTGCCCGTCGACCACGGTCACGGCTACGGGCTTGGGCTCGAACACGACCCGCAGATCGTAGACGCCGGGCCCGGGAGACTCGGCGGCAAGCGGCCCCGCTCGAAGACGAGCCCCAACTGGACGAGGCTGATCCGTTCGAGCTCGTCGGGGGCCAGTCGCTTTCTCACCTGCACACGTCCCCGGCGGTTCGTGGTGCCGGCCGCCGCGGCGTCGAGCAGGACGTCGACGCCGGGGAAGGGCCGCCCGGAGGTGTCCAGCACCTCGATGGTGAACAGGTTCTCGGCCGGGCGCAGCAGGACCGACTTGCGGATGCGGCCCGGACGGAGCATCTCCACCACGGGCGAGGTCGGACTGGCTTCGTACCCGGGCCGCACCACGGCGAAGGTGTGGCGGCCAGGCTCCACGGGGAAGACCCCCGGGGTCACTCCGAGAGTGTCGCCGTCGAGCACGACGATCGAGCCAGGGGGATCGGAGTCCACCTGGAGGAGGGGCGGCACGATCGAGAATCCGCGCACGGCCTCCTCGTTCCAAAGCCGGGGCTCCCCGCCGGCGGCGTCGGTCACCCGGACCGCGACCTCCCCGAGGCCGACGTGGCCATCGCCGTCTTCGTCGCGGCCCGTCTCCAGCTCCTGGAGCAGGCGAGCAGTGAACCCGCCGTCCACGGCGCGCCGGCTGCCGACCTCGACCACGCCGGCGCTCTCCGGAAGGAAGTCCCCCCGATGCGCGCCGGGTGTGAATCCGTCGTACTCCCGGTCGTCGGCGGGCGAATCGGGGCCGGTGAACCCCTTGCCGCCCTCCCCGCTGTACGAGGCGTCGATGACCGCGCAGGTCCGGGTCGTTCTCAGGCGCTGGAGGAACTGGCCGATCTCGTCGTCGCGCAGGAAGCTCTCCCCCGTCGCCCCCTGGGCGTCAAAGGGCAGGAGGCACTCGTCGTACTGATCGACCTGCTCGTCGAGAAAGAGATCGTCCTCGAGGCGGGAACCGCGTCCCGAGAAGTAGAACAGGAACAGATCGTCCCCGCCCACCTGGCTGATGAGCGCCTGAAAGGCCCGATGGATGCCCTCGTAGGTGGCGGCCGAATCGGTGAGGGCCACGATGCGGTCGAACCCGCCTTCCACGGTCAGGAAGCGCTGCAGGGCGCCGACTTCGGAGACCGGGTGCTGCAGGGTCGGCACCCCCGAACTCTCGGGATAGGCCGCCACGCCCACCAGCAGGGCCCAGCGTTGGGCGCTCCAGGAGGCTTGACACAGACCCAGGAGCAGGACCGCCACAGCCAACCCCGTCCGCCGGCCCATGGACTCACCGCTGCTTGAGACGGTACTTGCGGATCAGGTCGTAGAGACGGCTGCGCGACAGGCCCAGATCGCCGGCCACCGCCTCCAGCTGCCAGTCCTTCTCCTCGAGCTTGTCCAGGATCCACTTGCGCTCGAATGCCTCGCGGGCCTTGCGCAAGGTCAGACCCTTGTCGAGATCGAGCTCGGCCGCTTCCTCGGGCCCCTCCTGCAGGCGGCCCCAGAGGTGAAGGGCCTGCAGGCGCTCTCCCCCGGCCATGGCCCGGGAGTAGGTCAGCTGGTTCTCCAGCTCGCGGATATTCCCCGGCCACGGATAGCCTCCGAGCAGTTCCAGGGCCGCCGGGTCGATCCCGGCGGGGTAGTCGGCCAGGAAGTGCTCCACCAGCAGCGGCACATCCATGAGCCGCTCGCGCAGGGGCGGCAGGGGGATGACCATCACGTAGAGGCGGTAGAACAGGTCGGCTCGGAACCGCCCCTCGGCGACCTCCTTGTCGAGGTCCCGGTTGGTGGCGCAGACCAGGCGCACGTCCACCGGGCGCGGATGCTCCTCGCCCACCCGCTGTACCTCCCCCTCCTGCAGGACCCGCAGCAGCTTCACCTGGGTGGAGGGGCTGGTCTCGCTGATCTCGTCCAGAAGCAGAGTGCCGCCGGTCGCTGCCTCGAACAGTCCCTTGCGATCCTGTTCCGCCCCGGTGTAGGCCCCCTTCCTGTGACCGAACAGCTCGCTCTCGAGCAGACTCTCGGTCAGGGCGCCGCAGTTGATGCCGATGAACGGCCCCTCCCGCCGGGCGCTCGTCCGGTGGATCGTGCGCGCCACCTCCTCCTTCCCCGTGCCGGTCTCGCCGTGGACCAGCACGGTTATGTCCGATTCACTCGCCTTCTGCATGAGGGCGAAGACGCGCCGCATGTTGTGGCTCTGACCGATGATGTGGGGGAACGGCTGCTCCCCCCGGGGCACGGGTTCGACCTGGGGCAGGTGCACACCTCCGCCCGCCGGGACCGGGGCCTCTTCGCCTCCCGTTCCTCCCCCGTCCCGTGCGCGCCGCAGGGCTTCTTCCAGCAGCCGGTTGCGGATGCGGCAGAGACCATCGTCCCTCCGGCGAACGGCCCCCAGCAGTTCCATCCGGGTAACCACCGGGGAGGTGCGGTCGTGGCGCGGCGGCTCTCCGCCGTCGAGCAGGGCCCCGAGCCACCGGGCGCCCTCGGCCGAACGGGTGAGGCCCGCCACGACCCGCTGCAGATTGTCGTCGCCGCCGTTGAGCAGATGCTCCGCCGCCTCTCCGACCCCCAGGTCGGGATGCTCTTCCAGGAGCGCACACAGGCGCGCCGTGAGATTGGGGTGCCCCTGGGTCCACTCGTAGACCGGGGCGGTCAGGGACCCCCCTCTGGCGTCGGCCCGCTCGAGGAGCTGGAGCATCTGCCCGACCCCCTCGATGTCGAAGTCGGTGGTGTAGACCTCCTCGCTGATGTTGAAGGGCGACAGACCGCTCTCCGGAGCGATGAGGGTTCGCGGGTCCGTGGCCCCGGCCAGGACGAATACATATCGCTCGAACTCGGGCTGGGTAGCGCGTTCGTTGTAGACCGTGCGGATGGTGCCGAAGAAGCCCTCCCGCCAGGGCTCGGGAATCGCCTCGAACTCGTCGAGAGTCACGACGATGCGCTTCACCCCGGCGCAGCCCGCTATCGTCTTGAGGTCCTGGTAGAACCCGATCGATTCGGCGCCGGCTTCCACCGTGGTCCGCTCCGCCACGGAGAGGGCCCCGGCAATGCGATCCCCGACAAAGCCGTAGAGCTGGGCGCATCCGGCGTCCTTCACCGGGGTCAGGTCGATCGGCACCGAGACGTACACGTCGGCTGACAGGCGGCGGTGCAGGTGATACAGGAGGCTGGTCTTTCCCGTCTGGCGGGCCCCCAGCACCGTCACGTAGTGGCCGCGCCGGACCAGTTCCAGCACTTCGTCGTCCACCGCTCTCTCCACGTAGAGGCTCTGGTCGGGATCGGCGATGGGACCGCGCGTCTGGATCTTCCTCGGTGCCATGGATGCTCTCTTCGGTGGCTGGCGCCTACGCGGAGGCCAGGTTATCTCCGTTCGCCGCGGCCAGGTCCCGGGCAAACCCCGTTCCCGGCTTCACCTGCTCGATGGCCTCGGCGATGTTCTTCACTCTGTGGAGGATGTCCGGGAAGGCCTTGGCGGTGAACGCATACGGGGGACGATCCGTCTCCAGGATGGCGCACATGTGGAGATTGGACAAGGCCGTGTCCAGGGCCGCGCCCGGAACCTCCAGGCCGGCGCGCCGCAAGCCCTCTTCCAGCCCCTCCCTCGACAGGCCGAGGCCGCCGGGCGTCTCGGCCATGACCAGGGTCACGGTGCGTTCGAGGGGATCGCCCTGGCCCCAGATGGTCTCGATGAACTCGGCCTGGAACTCGCCCGAATCGAGCACGCTCTGGCAGTGGGACGGGGTGACCCGGCGGCTCTCCTCGCGGGCGATGCGGCGCACGAGCCGGTCGCACAGATACTGGATGATGCGCGGATGGCAGGAGGAGACGCCGAGAATCCGTCCCACGAGCTCCTCGGCATCGACGAGCTCTATATCCATCAGCTCCATGGGCTCGATGACGATGCGCCGGGCACTGGGCGGATCGAGATAGCGCAGGGGCAGGGCGTCGCAGAAGTTGAGCATGGGCGAGGCCAGGTCGTGCAGCTGGCCGTGGAGAATGCGCTCGCCGC
Organism: Candidatus Latescibacterota bacterium; assembly: GCA_964291625.2. GTDB lineage: Bacteria > Latescibacterota > UBA2968 > UBA8231 > UBA8231 > UBA8231. The sequence goes on from OZ220090.1 coordinate 928,551, forward strand.
TGAACACGAAGCGGCACTTGCCCTCCTCCGACAGGGCCCGGAAGGTCTTGAAGAGCAGCTCGTCGTGGTGGGTGTCGAAGCGCAGCAGGGCGTCCATCTCGTCCATGAGGAAGACGATCGTCTTCTCCTCTTCCTCGTAGAGCTGGGTGATCAGCTGGTGGAAGCGCTCGGGCTCCTCCCCCGCCACCTGCAGGCCCCAGTTGTTGCGCACGTGGGCGAAGAAGGCCTGGTAGTTGGTCACCGCCTGATAGTTGGCGTAGAAGGGCCGGTAGTCGCTGGCGGGAAGCATGAAGGTGCGATACACCTTCTGCAGCACCGATGTCTTGCCGATGCGGCGCCCCCCGACGATGCCGATGTTCTTGGTGTGGAGCGTCTGGACGATGGTCTTGATCTCCTCTTCGCGGCCGAAGAAGATCGTGTCCGGCACGGGTCCCGTCGTGATATAGGGAGAGACGACGATGAGATCGACCTGTTGCAGCACCGGGCGCATGAAGACACGGTGGCGGAAGGGGTCGGTGGAAGCGGCGATTCTCCTGATCTCGGTCTGACCCAGTACTATGAAGTCGTATCCCAGGCCCTGGGCCTGGGTCCTGATGGTGAAGCGGGCCTCCAGCTCGTTCAGGTACACCACCACCAGGGCAAAGCGGCTGATGAGCCCGAAGGACTCCATCAAGGTCCGCAGGTGGGACAGGTCCTCCGCCTCGAAGACCGGGCGCTGCAGGAAGACCAGGGGAAAGGGTGACGGGATCTTGGCGCCCCGCAGCGATGTGGTGTGGACGACAGTGCCCCAGAAGGGCCCTTCCCGCCGGCCCACTTGCTCGTCCACGGTGAAGCCCAGGGTCCTGCACAGCAGGTCGGCCCCCCGCCCCGCGGCCTCGGCAAACTCCCGGAGTGCGGCCGGACTGCCGGCGTTCAGCAGGTCGAGCCCCTGTCTCCAATGCTCGTCGAACTGCCGCAGGACCTGGCGCTGCGCCGGGGCCAGGACGATGCGCTCGCCGTTGACCCCCAGGTCGAACTCCTCGTGCTCGGCGACGTAGCGCCGTCCGGCGTAGGAGCGGTGGATGCGGGGAATGGCCTCCAGGTGAAACCCGCCCACCGATCTCCCATCCTCGTGCGGGCCGGTCCCCTGCTCGAGATCATCGTTCCACACGCCGAGCAGCCCTTCCTCGATCTGCCGGGCCCAGTTGGGGTAGCTGCGCCGCCGGTCCTCCTGCACCTGCCGCTGGCGCCGGATGCGGTACCCCAGACCGGCGGCGATCAGCAGGGCGACCCCGCCGGCCAGCGCGATCCCGGACCAGGGCCGCTGGCCGGGCGGCGGCTTCAACCGGGCCCGGATCGGCTCCTGGCGGTTGGCGCCATCCACGGTGAGCTCCGTCTCCCAGAGGGCCTCTCCCTTGCTGACCCGCAGGGTGTGGGGGCCCGTCTCCAGGAAGACCTCCACCGGCGTCGTGAGATCGACCAGGCGGTCGTCGATCCACACCTGGGCGTCGAGGGAGTCGGAATCGATGGCCAGGGTCGCTCCGGCCAGGGGCAGGCTGCGGAAGAGGCGATTGGCCGGTTGCAGACGGGGCCGTGCAGTCTCTCGGAGCCGGCCCAACTCGTGCAGGGTCTCGTACACCTCGCCCAGCCTCACCACGTGGTCGGCCTCCCGCAGCTGGTCGGCCAGCGGCACGGTGAACACGCCTTCCCTGATCGCCTCGGCCGGACCGCCGGCGCTGAGCACCGCGGCGCCGGCCGGCAGGTAGTCGGTGCGGGTGATGCCGTCCAGGAAACCGGCATCCGACGTCGCCTCCAGGGGGCTGGTCACGCCCTTGTCCGCCCGCCCGTCGCCGGTGTACCCGGCGTCGATGGCGACGATCGTGTAGCGAGCCCGCAATCTGCGCAGCAGGCGCCCCAGTTCGTCGTCGCGCCAGTAGCTGTCCGCCTGCCCACGGATGGCATCGGCCAACAACAGGCACTCGTCGAGCCGGTCCGGTTCCATATCCGGATAGAGGTCGTCCCTCGTGCGCGTGCCGCGGCCCGAGTAGTAGAAGAAGACCAGGTCCTCCTCCCCCACCTGGCCGGACAGACGGGCGAAGAGCGCCTGCAGGGAGGCCCGGGTGGCCGCGGAATCGACCAGGCTGCGGATGCGTCCGGGCTCAAACGCCGCGCCCTCGATCAGGGCCTGCCGCACGAGCTCGACATCCCGCGAGGCTCGCTCCAGGGGTTGGAAGCCCGAGTCGGGCCCATAGGCCCCGACGCCGACCAGAATCGCCCAGCGCTGGCGGAAGGACAGGTGCTCGTACTGGCCGCTGGCCGCGGCATCGGCCGGCGGCAGGGCCAGGATCAACGTCAGCACGACTGTCAGGCGGCACCAGGGGCGTCGGAGGGCAGGGCCCTGGCTCATTGTCGTCTCCGCGTGCCGGCGTGGACCGGGATCCATGGGTGAGAGCGTCTGCATCGATTCGGCAAGTTAGCAACAAGCGTGCCCGCCAGAAACCGGCCGAAAACGGCCAACGGCGGGGCATCTACCGTCGGCTTTTCCGGACAGAGCGGCCCCAAGTCGGCCGTCTGTCCGATTTTCTGGACAGCTGGAGCAGGGGACCCGCGCCGGGCCGACGCTCCGGCTTGACCGTTCCGGCGGAAACGGCCTGTATCCGGGGGATCAGCGCCGGAGACCCGAGCCGCCGGACAGGGAAGATGCTCGCCGCCAGGAAGCCATGAGCACGACGGACCTGCGCATCCAGCTCGACCTGCGCATCCCCATGCGCGACGGCGTCGAGCTCTACGCCGCCCTCTACCGCCCGCGCCAGGGGGAGCGGTTCCCGGTGCTGCTCATCCGCTCGCCCTACAGCACCCAGCGTCCGCGCTACGTCGACTGGTCCGTGCGCTTCGCCGCCGCCGGGTACGCCGTGGTCATGCAGGACTGCCGCGGCCGCTACGAGTCGGAGGGCCAATGGCGGCCCTACATCGACGAGACCAACGACGGCTACGACACCTGCCAGTGGCTCGGGGCCCAGCCGTGGTGCGACGGCCACATCGGCACCTTCGGCGTCTCCTACCCCGGCTTCACCCAGATCCTGCCCGCCCACCTGCGCAGTCCGTACGTCAAGGGCCTGGTGCCGATCGCCAACCAGGAGGACAACTACGGGCACATGCGCTGCGACGGCGTCCTGCAGCTGCAGAACGCCATGAACTTCATCTGGCTCGGGGACCGCACCAACCAGGACGCCCCCCGGGACCTGATCGACTGGGACGAGGTCTACCGCCGCCTGCCCCTGGCCAGCGCCCTCGACGACCTCGGCGAGCGCCCCTTCTACCGGGAGATCGTGCGCCACAGCCGCTTCGACGAGTTCTGGAGCTCCTACAGCATGAAGGAGCGCTATCCCGAGGTGGAGACGCCGGCGTACTTCATCACCGGGTGGTACGACAACCTGCTCCACGAGGGCTTCAAGTGCTTCCACGGCTTCCGCCACCGGGCCCGCGAGCCGGCTCGGAAGCACAGCCGCCTCCTCGTGGGGCCCTGGACCCACTCCGCCATCGGCGACAGCGCCCCCTTCGGGGATATCGGCTTCGGCGCCGAGGCGGCCGTCGACATCCCCGCCGAGCACCTGCGCTGGTACGACCGGCGTCTGCGCGGCGTCGACAACGGGATCGACGACGAGCCGCCGGTGCGGCTCTTCGTGATGGGCGCCAACCGCTGGCGCTCCGCCCACGAGTGGCCCCTGGCCGGCACCCGCTACACACCCTTCTACCTGCACGGCTCGGGACGGGCCAACTCCCTCTTCGGCGACGGCCGGCTGTCGACGGGCGCCCCGGCGGAGGCGGAGTCCCCCGACACCTTCACCTACGACCCGGAGGATCCCGTGCCGACCTGGGGGGGGCAGAGCATGTTCGCCGAGAACACGGGCCCCCGGGACCGCCGGCCCATCCAGCGTCGCGACGACGTCCTGGTCTACACCAGCGATCCCCTGGAGGAAGACCTGGAGGTCACCGGGCCGGTGGAGCTGGTTCTCCACGCCGCCTCGGACGCCCCGGACACCGACTTCACCGCGACCCTGGTCGACGTGCACCCCGGGGGCGCGGCGATCCACCTGTGCGAGGGGATCGTGCGGGCCCGCTTCCGCGAGTCCTTCACCGAGCCGAGCCTCACCGAGCCGGGGCGCGCATACGAGTACCGCATCAGCCTGTGGGAGACGAGCAACCTCTTCGCCCGCGGCCACCGCATCCGACTGGAGGTCTCGAGCAGCAACTTCCCGCGCTTCGACCGCAACCTGAACACCGGCGAGGACCCGGCCGACGACGACCGGCCGAGGCCCGCGGCGCAGAGCGTGTACCACGACCCCGCGCGCCCCTCGCGCCTGATCCTGCCCGTGATACCCGCGTGAGCGAGGGTGCCGTGCGCATCGGCGCCGACGTGGGCGGCACCTTCACCGACGTCGTCCTCATCGACGGCGGGGGCCGGGTCCACACCCACAAGGCGCCCTCGACGCCGCCCGACTACGAGCGCGGCGTCCTCGCCGCCGTGGCCCATCTCCTCGAGGCGGCGGACGCCGGCGGCGGCCAGGTGCGGCAGGTCGCCCACGGCACCACGGTGGCCACCAACGCCGTCCTCGAGCGCCGGGGGGCGCGCACGGCCCTGGTGACCACCCGCGGCTTCCGGGACGTCCTCGAGCTGCGCCGCATCCGGGCGCCGCAGATCTACGACCTGTTCTTCACCAAGCCGCCGCCCCTGGTGGAGCGCTCCCTGCGGATCGAGGCGGACGAGCGCATGGCCGCCGACGGCGAGGTGCTGGAGCCGCTCACCGAGGCGGGACTGGAGGACTTGGTCGAGCAGCTGCGGGGCGAGGCCGTGGAGTCGGTGGCCGTCTGCCTGCTCCACTCCTACGCGTACCCCGCCCACGAGCAGGCCATCGGCGAGAGGCTGCGCCGCGGCCTGCCCGGGGTGCCGGTGTCGCTGTCGTGCGAGGTCCTGCCGGAGCGCAAGGAGTACGAGCGCTCGGCCACGACCGTGGTCAACGCCTACGTCCGCCCGGTGATGGAGCGCTACCTCAAGTCGATGCGCGCCGGCCTGGGCGGCCTCGGGGCCGAGGCGCCGCTGCTGATCATGCAGTCGGCCGGGGGCCTGACGCCCGAGGCGGACGCGGCCACGCGGCCGGTCTTCGCCCTGGAGTCGGGTCCGGCCGCCGGGGTCCTGGCCGCGGCCCTGACCTGCGAGGCCGCCGGCGAGCCGAACCTGATCACCCTGGACATGGGGGGGACCACCGCCAAGGCGTCGATCATCGAGGAAGGGGAGCTCTCCTACAGCCCCCAGTACGAGGTGGGGGCCTCGCTGTCGACGGGCGGCCGGCTGCTGGGGGGCGCCGGGGAGCTGATCCGGGCGCCGAGCATCGACATCGCCGAGGTCGGCGCCGGCGGCGGCAGCGTCGCCTGGCTGGACCGGGCCGGCGGCCTGCAGGTCGGTCCGCGCAGCGCCGGCGCCGTGCCCGGCCCGGTCTGCTACGGCCGCGGCGGCACCGAGCCGACCCTGACCGACGCCAACGTCGTCCTCGGGTACATCCGCGCCGGCGAGCTGGCCGGCGGCGAGGTGAGCATCGACCCGGAGGCCGCCCGCCGGGCCGTGCACGACCGCATCGCCGCGCCCCTCTCCCTGGACCTGCTGGAGGCGGCCGAGGGCATCCACCGCATCGCCAACGCCCGCACCATGCGGGCCCTGCGCTCGGTCTCCACCGAGCGGGGGCGCGACCCCCGGGAGTTCGCCCTCATGGCCTTCGGCGGCGCCGGCCCCGTGCACGCCGCCGGCTTGGGGCGGGAGCTGGGGATCGGGCGGATCTTCGTGCCCCCCATGCCGGGCCTGTTCAGCGCCTTCGGCCTGCTGTTCTCCGGCGTCGAGCACCACGCCGTGCGCAGCTGCCTGCTCTCGGGGGAGGAGCTGCGGGCCGAGCCGATCCAGGAGATCCGGGACGCGCTTTCTGCGGAGCTGGTCGAGCGCTTCGCCGCGGAGGGCTTCGCCGGCGGCGAGGTCAGCCTGGGCGCGAGCGTCGACGTGCGCTTCCGCGGCCAGACCTCGGAGATCGCCGTCCCCCTCGACGGGGCGGTCCTCACCGCCGAGGGCCTCGACCGGGCGAGGGCCGCCTTCGTCACCGAGCACGAACGCCTGTACGGCCACCGCTCCGATCCCGCCAATCCCCTGGAGGTCACCGCCGTGCGGGTGGTCGGCCGGGCCGGCGAGCGCGGCCTGCCCGGCGCCCTGGAAGCGGTCCGCACCGCCCCCGGGGAGGACCGCCGCCCGGCCTGCTTCGACCCCCGGGAGGGGGCCGTGGAGACCCGCGTGGTCGCCCGGCGGGACCTGGCCGAAGGGGACGAGGGGCCGCTGCTGGTGGACGAGTACGACTCGACGATCGTCGTGCCCCCCGGGGTGGGGGTGGGGACCGACGGCCTGGGCAACATCCTCATGGAATTTGCGGGGGAACATGAGCCGGGTTGATCCGATCACGCGCGAGATCGTCAAGAACGCCCTGGCCTCGGCCGCCGACGAGATGGCCGTCGCCCTCTACCGGACCGCCTACTCCACGGTGGTGCGCGACTGCCTCGACTACTCCACCTCCCTGTGCGACGCCGACGGCGAGATGATCGCCCAGGGGGTGACGATCCCCCTGCACCTCGGGGCGGTGCCGTACGCCATGGAGACCCTCTTCGCCCGCTTCGGCGACGACATGGAGCCCGGCGACGTCTTCATCCTCAACGACCCCTTCGACGGCGGCATGCACATCCCCGACATCTTCGTGGTGCAGCCCGTCTTCCGGGAGGAGGAGCGGGTCGCCTTCGCCGTGAGCACCGCCCACCACCTCGACCTTGGCGGCCGTCTGCCCGGCAGCTCGGCGTGCGACAACACCGAGATCTTCCAGGACGGGCTGCGCATCCCCTGGCTCAAGCTCTACCGCCGCGGCGTGCCGGACGAGAGCCTCTTCACCCTCCTGAGGGCGAACGTGCGGGTGCCGCACATGACGATCGGCGACCTGCGGGCCCAGCTCGCCGCCTGCCACATGGGCGAGCGCGCCATCCACGAGCTGATCGACCGCTACGGGCGCGAGACCTTCCGGCGCTGCGCCGCCGACCTCATCGACTACACCGAGCGCCTGGTGCGCGCCGAGATCGCCTCCTGGCCCGACGGCAGCCGGACCTTCGTCGACCACATGGACGACGACGGCGTCGGCGGCGGGTCCGTGCGCCTGCAGGTGAAGATCACCATCGACGGCGACCGCCTGACGGCCGACTTCACCGGCTCGGCGCCCCAGGTGCGCGGCGCCCTCAACAACACCCTCTCCTTCACCGCCTCGGTGGTGGGCCTGTGCGTGCGCTCGGTCCTGCGCGGGGAGGTGCCGAACACGGCGGGCATGTTCCGGCCCCTCCAGATCATCGCCCCCGAGGGGACGGTGGTGCACGGCGCCATGCCGGCGGCGTCGTCCATGCGCGGGGTCACCGGCTTCCGCCTCGTGGACACGGTCCTGGGGGCCCTCTCCGGCCTGCTGCCCGACCGGGTGATGGCCGCCGGCGAGGGCGGCAACTCCCTCGTCGTCTTCGGCGGCGCCCGCGACGACGGCGCGCCCTACGTCTACTACGAGCTGATGTCGGGGACCTGGGGCGGGCGGCCGGACCGCGACGGCAACGACGGCCTGTGCAACCCCGCCAACGTGGCCAGCAACATCCCCGTGGAGCAGGCCGAGTCGGAGTACCCCATCCGCATCGAGCGCTACGGGTACGTGCCCGACAGCGGCGGCGCCGGCACCTTCCGCGGCGGCCTGGGCCTGGAGCGGGAGTGGCGCCTGCTGGCGGGCGAGGCCCACCTGGCGATCCGCTCCGACCGCCGCCGGCACCCGCCGTACGGCCTCTACGGCGGCGGGCCCGGCCGGCCCTCCCACACGGTGCTGCACCGCGAGGAGGGCGAGGAGGTGCTGCCGACGATGATCTCCACGAGGGTCCGCGCCGGCGAGCGGGTCCACCACCGCCAGGCCGGGGGCGGCGGCTGGGGCGACCCCCTGGGCCGGGACCCGCGGGCGGTGGCCGACGACGTGCGCAACGGCAAGGTCACGGCCGAGGCGGCGCGGCGCGACCACGGGGTGGTGCTCGACGGGGAGACCGGCGAGGTCGAGACGGAGGCCACCGAGGCCCTGCGCCGGCGGATGGCGGAGGAGGGGAGACGCCCCAGGCAGGTCCCTTCCGGCGAGGAGGGATAGAGCTGCCGTGGCAGCCCATCCGGCCGCCGCGGAGTTCGCGCTGCGCCAGCGAGCGCCGGACGCGGTCAACCCCGACGCCGCCGGCTCAGCCCGCGGTGCCAAGGCCGACCTCCATGCTGCGCCGAGGCGGGCACCGTCGGAGGGCACAGGGGCCGTGCCGGTGTCGACGCCCCCGAGGACCAGAGGTAGACCCGGCTTGACAGGCTCATCCGGCCGCCGGGCGGACCTCGTGCTGCGGGGCGGCACCGTCGTGGACGGCACCGGGGCGCCGCCGGCCATCGCCGACGTGGCCGTGACGGGCGGACGCATCCTCGATGTCGGGCCGGCCATCGGGCTGACCGCCGCCGAGACCCTGGACGTCTCCGGCCTCCTCGTGACGCCCGGGTTCATCGACATCCACAGCCACTCCGACTTCACCCTCACCGTCGATCCGAGGGCCGTCAGCTCCATCGCCCAGGGGGTGACCCTGGAGGTGGTGGGCAACTGCGGCCACGGCTGCGCCCCCGTGGTCGACCCGAAGGCCGTCAAGGGCAACGTCTACGGGTACTCGGAGGAGCATCCCATCCGCTGGGGCACGGTGGCCGAGTACCTCGACGTCCTCGAGGCCGGAGGGCCGGCGGTCAACGTGCTGACCCTGGTGCCCAACGGCAACCTGCGCCTGGCCGCCGCCGCCGACCTCGACCGTCCGAGCACCGCCGCCGAGCTGGCCCGCATGGAGAGCCTGTTGGAGCAGGGGCTGGAGGAGGGCGCCTTCGGGTTCTCCACCGGCCTGGAGTACGGCCCCGAGCAGGCCTGCTCCGAGGAGGAGGTGACCCGCCTGTGCCGGGTCGCGGCCCGGGCCTGGGGCTTCTACGCCACCCACACCCGCAACCGCGCCGGTCAGGCGCGGGAGACCGTGGCCGAGGCGGTCCGCACGGCCGAGGCCGCCGGCGTGCCGCTGCAGATCTCCCACATCTCGGTCGTGGCGCGGCTGGCCGAGGACGGGGGCCGGGCGGTGGCTGAGGCGGTCGAGCAGGTCGAGGCGGCGCGGCGCCGGGGGGTGGACGCCGGCTTCGACATGCACACCCGCCTCTTCGGCACGACCAACCTGAGCGCGGTGCTCCCCCCGGAGGCCCTGGCCGGCTCACGGGGCGAGATCGCCGGGCGGCTGTCCGGGGTCTCCGCCCGCCGGGAGCTGAAGCGCTACCCGAGCATCGTCCACGCCCTCGCCCGCGGCGACTGGAGCCGCATCCTGCTGGCCGAGTGCCGGGATCCGGCGCTGGCCCACCGGAGCGTGGCCGAGGTCGCCGAGGCCCGCGGCCAGGAGCCCCTCGACGCCGTCTACGACCTGCTCCTGGAGGAGATCGACGACCTCCACCGGCCGATGATCCTCGCCTTCTGCTACCGCGAGGAGGAGATCCGCCCCGCCTTCCAGCACCCGGACTGCATGGTCGGCTCCGACGCCACCGCCCTGGCCCCGGACGGGCCGCTGGCGGGGTCCGTCTTCCACGGCGCCTACACCTGGGCCGCCTGGTTCTACCGCCACTTCGTCACCGACCTCGGGCTGCTGCGGCCCGAGGAGGCGGTCCGGCGCCTCACCTCCCTGCCGGCGGAGCGCCTGGGGCTGTCCGACCGTGGCCGCATCCGCCCCGGGGCCTGGGCCGACCTGGCGGTGCTGGAGCCGGAGGGCTTCGCCGAGCGGGGCACCACCCGCGACCCGAACCGCACCGCCGCCGGCGTGCGCCACGTCTTGGTCAACGGCCGCTTGGCCCTGCGCGACGGCGCCCTCACCGCCGAGCGCGCGGGTCGGGTCCTGCGCCGGGTGGCTTGAGGCCGGGGAGCACCGATCCAAGAGGGAGGAAGAGCCTGCTTCGCTGTCCCACCAATGGCTTGAAGCCGAAGCTCCGGTAGAACCGCGAGGCCCGCTCGTCCTTGGCATCGACGACCAGAGCATAGATGGCGATCTCTTCACTGACCGCCAGCGACCGCTTGACGGCATCGGCGAGGAGCAGCCTGCCGATGCCTTGTCCCTGGACGCCTTCAGACACAGCCAGCCGGCCGATCAGGGCGGCGGGAACCGGATGCCGGGGCAACCTGCGCGCCTTGTCCTCGGGCAGGCCGCTGAGCGCGATCGACAGCGAACTCAGGGTGTAGTAGCCGAGGACCGCCTCGGAGCCCTGCTCACAGCACACGAAGACGCGAGCGACACGGCGCCGCTGGTCTTGTCCGGCCTGCGTTCGGAGGTAGGAATCGAGGGCCTCGACCCCGCAGGAGAACGCCGCCCGGTCATGGACTCTGGCGAGCGGCGAGATGGCAAGTGGGGTGGAGGGCGTCACTCCGGGGAAACGCGGAGGGCATGCTCCTTCAGGGCCGCGGCAAGCCTGGAGTTCATCGCGGACGGCTGAAGGAGAGCATCGAAGAACACCTCCGCATCCCGACGTTTCAACACCATGGTCTCGTGTTTCCGGATCGTCTGCTCCGCCTGGGCCAGCGCACTTGACAGAATGAAGCTGCTCGTGGTCTTGCCCTCGAAGCTGGCTGCCTGCTCGATCCGCTCCTTGGCCGCCGGGTCCAGGCGAATGTTGAAACGCTCGCTCTTGGCTGTGGACGTCTGCGACATGTGAATCCTCCCGTCGGTGACCCCGAGTTGGTCCGTGGTGGCAGTGTACGTCGATATGGTGCCTTGGTCAACAGCCCGCCATTCAGCCGGCCGTTCTCGGAGGCCGTGGGTCAGCCGTCGTCGCCCCCCAACGACCTGCGCAGCGGCAGCAGGTCCGGCGCAGGAACGCTGGACGGAGCCTCACCGTGCCTGTAGAGTGTCCCGTGAAGGCGGCAGAGTTGATCGGATCTCCCTACCCGCGCGGTGGCCGGAGCCCGGCGGCGAGGCGGAGGACGAGGTGACCACTGGACGGATCATTCGGGATCGCATCTCGCGCACCGACCTGGCGAGCCTGGCCGAGGAGCAGTTCGGGGACTGGATCGAGTTCGACTCGATGACCAACCTGCGGCCGAGCCAGGGCAACCGAGGCCGAATCCGGGAGGTCGTCGAATCCCTGGTTCCATGACCAGAGTCCTGCACAGGAACGCCGCGGAGGGCTGGGCGCGGCTGGAGCTGGTGGAGCAGCTCGGGAACGTGGGCAGCGAGGTGGAGCGCGCGATCCGGGCCCACGAGGCCGGCCGCACTGCCCGGTTCGAGAGCGCCCTCGAGCGGGCCCTGGAGCTGTTCGATCTGACCGCCACCGACCCCCGCTGGCGAGGTCACCGGTGCCAGGAAATCCTGCGCGCACGCGAGCAGTTCTGCCGCCTCTTCTTCGATCCCCACGTGCCGCCCGACTCGGCCCCAGGGCTCAGACGCTACTTCTTCGGATTCGCTTGGGCGGCCCGGGCGCTTCATCATCGCCGGCAGTCCGGGGATTCCCGGGTCGAAGGCCAAGCCGGCCCCGGGGCATAGAGGTGTCCGGCAGCCCGACAGGGGGGGAAGGCGGTCCAGGCGGCGCCGGCCTGCTCCGGCCCGCCGCCGTGACCCTGCTCGCGGCCGGCTTCTACCGCCTCCTGCAGCAGCTCCTCACCGTTCCGGGTCTGGACCCGTCGGTCCTGGCCGAGTACGGACTGGACCGCCCCTCAGGGCTGCCCGGGGGCGGTCCGGTGCACCTCGTGGCGCCGTGGATGCCCCACGCCGTCTCGGGGACCGCGGCCATCGGCACCTATGTCAGCGCCTCCGTCCTCGTCGTCCTCCTGAGCGGCCTGATCCCCTCCCTGCGGCGCCTGCGGGAGGCGGGCGTCTCGAACCAGGCCGGCTTCCAGTGGGTCATCGCCGCGGCCACCGCCCTCCTGGCCGCGGGCCACGCGCTGGTGACGGCCCTCTACCTCGAGGGAATCCAAGGCCCGCTGTCCGGGCTGCCCGCGGTCCCGGCCCCGGGGTGGGCCTTCCGCGCGGGGACGATGCTGACCGCGACCGCCGCCGCCCTGCTGGTCCTGTGGCTGGCCCGGCAGGTCACCGCCCGGGGTCTCGGCAACGGCGTGGTCATGCTGCTGGCGGCCGACATCCTCGGACGGTGGTACGCGGCTGCGCCGGCCCAGTGGCTGGACTGGACCGGGGCCATCGATCCCGTCCATCAGGGAGTTCGGGCGGCCCTGTTCCTCCTGGCCCTGCTGGTGCTGGCCATAGTCCTGCTGAAGGCGCGGCGCCTCGTGCCCCTGGAGCGGACCTCCGGCCCCGCCGGAGCGGAGGCGGAAGCGGCTCCGTCCCTGCCTCTGCGGATCAATCCCTGCGGCGCACTGCCCGCGGTGGCGGCCCCTGTGTGGCTCTTCACCGGCTTCGACCTGGCCGCGGGTCCGTCCCTGGTTGCCGCCGCCATCGCCACCTGCCTGCTCGTGGTGCTGGCCGCCCACCTCTACGCTGTCGAGGTCTTCCATCCCCGCGACGCCGTCGAGCGCCTCGGGTGGCTCGGGTTCCGCCTCACCGAGGCCGCTTCCCCCGAAGACGCCGTCCGTCGTCTGCGCGGCGCCCAGCAGCGTGTCATGGTGCCCGGCACGCTCGGACTCTGCGCGCTGGCCCTGGCCCCCTGGATCGCCGGCAGCGGACTGGACCTGCCCCCGGACTGGAGCTTCATGTGCGGTCTCGACGCCCTCGTCCTGGCAGCCGCGGGCCTCCACCTGCGGCAGCAGATCCGCAGCCGGAGGTCCCTCGCCGGCCGCGAGGTTGCCCCGGTGCTGGTTGCCGAGACCCGGTTCGAGCTCGACCTCGCCGCCGACGTCCTGCGCCGGGCCGGCATCGACAGCCGGATCCGCGACGACCGGGTGATCGCCGCCACCGGCACCCACGCCCTCTGGGAGGTCAGCCGGCCGCGGTGGCCGAGCCTGGCCGTGTACCCGCACCTCGGCGGCGGCCAGGCCCTGCTGCTGGTGGACGCCGCCGAGGCCGAGGCGGCCGAGGGAGTGCTGCGGGAGGCCGGGCAGGAGGTTTAGACGCCGGCCGAGGCTGGGGCGCGGCGCGAGGACCGCGTTCGATTCGTCGGCGATCGCGCGGCGCGGGACTGACAGCCGTTCGCTGGGGGCGAGCCACCACAGCAAGGCATGGGTGTCCAGCAGGACACGCACGTCAGCCGGCCTCCCAGCCCTTCAGTTCCTCCTCCGGCAGCGGGTCCAGGAAGCTGTCGGGAACGACGACTTGCCCTTGAGAACATCGGGCTGCCGCTTGCCGGGGGGCCTCTATCTGACCAGCCGTGCCACGGGCTCGCCCCGGCGTGTGATCACCACCTCCTCGCCCGCCTCGACTCGCGTCAACAGCCGGGACAGTTGGGTCCTGGCTTGATGCACATTGACGACGACCATGGCTCAGATTGCCAGGATCGACAGGGTCAAGGCCAGCGTCCCACATCGCCCGGACATCCATCGCCAGGCACGGGGATTGGCCCGCTCCGTCCGATGGCCTATGATGAGCCACCCCCATGCAAGCCCGATCTCCCCTCTTCATCCACTACGTCGCCGACATGGACAGGGCGATCCGGTTCTACACCGGCGTCTTCAAGGCCCCCGTCGCCTTCCGGTCCTCCGGCTGGACGACCCTGGAGTTCGACGGCTTCCAGCTCGCCCTGCACGTCTGGTCCGCGGACCGGCTGCAGGAGGTGCTCCTGCCGAACGCCGGACTCTGCCTGCTGGTCGACTCGATCGAGGAGTTCCAGCGGTCGATCGAGTCCCACGGCGGCTCGATGGAGAGCCTCCGGGAGCCCAAGGAGGGCGTGCCGGTGCGGGTCGCTTCCTTCCTCGATCCGGAAGGCAACGGCTTCGACCTCCGGCAGGAGGTCCGCTCCGGCTGATGTCCCGGGTGCGACTGGCCCTCGTCGGGTGCGGCGGCATGTCGAGGTCGCACCTGCGCCGCTTCCACGTCCTCTCCGACCGCCTGGAGCTGGTCGCCGCGGTCGACGTCGACGCCGGCAAGGCCGCCGCCGTGGCCGAGATGATGCCCGGTGTGCACTCGGCCGCCGACTACCGCGAGGTCCTCGACGAGGTCGACGCCGTCCTCCTCGTCCTCCCCCACCACGAGCACCACCCCGTGGGGCTCGCCTGCCTGCGGGCCGGCAAGCACGTCCTGTTGGAGAAGCCGATGGCCATCGGCGAGGCCGCCTGCCTGGAGCTGATCGACGCCAGCCGCGCCGCCGGGCGGGTGCTGATGATCGCCTACTGCATGCGCTTCCACCCCCTCGTGTCGGGCATGAAGCGGCTCATCGACGACGGCGCCTGCGGCGACGTCTTCCAGGTCTCCATCTGGACCGAGCAGCTCACCCGCTACCACGAGGGGCACTGGGCCCTGAAGGAGGCCACCCTCGGCGGCGGCCAGTTCTTCAGCCACGGCTGCCACTACGTCGACATCCTGCTGTGGTACCTGGGACGGCCGGTGCGCGGCGTGCACTTGGGCACCAACCGGGGCACCCCCTGGATGGAGCGCGAGGGGACGAGCAACGCCGTCCTCGAGTTCGAGGGCGGCCGCCTGGGCTACCACTTCGGCACCTGGGGCGCCCGCGGCACGCGCCTGGGCTACGCCTTCCACGCCCACGGCACCGAGGGCATGATCGAGGCCGACATCCGGGGCGGCGAGCTGCGCCTGCTGAAGGGCGGGGAGACGGAGGTCGTGGCCCGCCACGAGACCGGCAAGCACACGGAGAACGAGATGGCTCACTTCCTCGACTGCATCGAGAGCGGCACCGAGCCCCTCACGGGCGGGCCGGCGAGCCTGCAGAGCCTGCGGGCGATCTGGCGCATGTACGAGGCCGAGGTCGCCGGCGGCATGGCCGACCTGAGGGGCCTGGGCCTGGACCAGGTCGACGACCGCGGGAGGCTGACGTGAGAGTCGGAGCCGCCCGCGTCGACATCACCCCCCGGGAGCCGGTGTGGCTCACCGGGTACGCGAACCGCGACCACCGCTCGGAGGGCTCGTACGCCCCCCTCTTCGCCGGCGCCCTCTACCTGGAGGGGGATGGGGACCGCGCCCTGGTGATCACCGCCGACGTCATCGGCTTCTCGCCGCCCTGCGACGCCGAGGCCCGGCAGGCGGTCTGCGACGCCACGGGCCTGCTGCCGCGGCAGGTGGTGCTCACCGCCACCCACACCCACTGCGCGCCCTTCCTCTCGCCCTGGAACATGCCCGGCGAGGTCGAGGCCGGGTACGCCGACTGGCTGATCGGGCGTCTCCAGGGGGCCGCGGTCACCGCCGCCGGCGCCGCCGTCGAGGGGCGGGTCGAGTTCTCCCGGGGGCGCTCGACCTTCGGCGTCAACCGCCGCCTTCCCGACGGCCACGGCGGCGTCAGCTTCGCGCCGAACCCCGACGGACCGATCGACCGCGACCTGGACACCCTGTGGTTCCGCGGCGCGGGGGGAGACCTGCTCGCCTCGCTCACCGTGTACGGGTGCCACCCCACCAGCATCGGCGGCTACCTCGTGGGCCCGGACTATCCCGGCTTCCTCTGCCGGCACCTGGGGGCGCGCACCGGGGCCCCCGCCCTCTTCGCCACCGGCTGCGCCGGCGACGTGCGGCCCTGGTTCGGCGCCGGCGACCACGACGGCTTCGCGCGGCCCACGCTGGAGGAGCTGGAGGAGGCCGGGGCGGGCATGGCGGCCGAGGTCCTGGAGACGCTCCCCGCGGCCGAGGCCGTGGCCGCCGACGGGCTGTGCGTAGACCACCTCCACCACCGGCTGCCCTACGCCGGGCTGCCGTCGATGGAACAACTGGAGGAAGCGGCGGGCAGCGGCGACGACCACTGGCGCCGCTGGGGCGAGATGATGCTGCCCCGGGCCCGCGCCGGCGGCCTGGCCGACGCCTGCGTCCACGAGATCCAGATGCTGCAGCTCAACCCCGACTTCCGCGTCGTCTTCCTCGGCGGCGAGGTGCTCTCCGAGATCGGCCTGCACATCAAGAAGGCCCTCGCCCCCGCCACGACGGTGACCGTGGCCTACGCCAACGGCCTGATCGCCTACGTCCCCAGCGCCGCCGCCGTCCCCCTCGGGGGCTACGAGGTGGACGGATCCTTCCACTACTTCCAGAGGCCCGCCCCCTTCACCGCCGACTGCGAGAGGCTCCTCGTCGAGGGGACCGCCTCCCTGGCCGCCCGCCTGAGCTGAGGACATGCGCTACGACCCGGAGAACCGCACCTTCGACTGCGACCCCACCCTGAACGACTCCCAGGTCCTCGAGTTCTGCCGCGAGGGCTACCTGATGCTCCACGGCGCCGTCCCCGACGAGATCAACGAGCGCACCTGCCGGTACCTGAACGGCGAGATCCCCGTCAGTCCGTCGTGGTTGCCGGAGGGTGTGACCATCGCGGAGGTCGAGCGCATGCGCGAGACCCACGAGCCGAGCGGGATCCTGCTCGAGGACTGGTTCGTCGAGCACGTGCTGCTGAACCCGGCCCTGGCCGGGGCCATGCGCTCCCTCCTCGGCGCCCATACGGGGCTGCCCGTGCTGGTGAGCAACCACCGGGTCGAGTGTCCCGCCGAGGCCCAGGGCTGGCACCACGACGCCGACCGGGTCTTCGGCCCGGAGCTGGAGTTCGCCGAGGTCTTCTACTTCCCCCAGGACACGCCGCCGGAGCTGGGGCCCACCGAGATCGCCCCCCGCACCCACATCTCCCGCAGCGACGGCGACTTCACCGGCGAGAGCGTCCTCGCCGGAGGGCCCGCCGGCACCCTCGGCATCCACCACCAGAGCATCCTGCACCGCCGCGGCGCCTCCACCGCCTCGGGGGTGCGCCACATGCTCAAGTACAACTACTGGCGCACCTCGCCCCCCTGCCGCGACTGGATCGAGGACCCGGCCTTCGACCCGCGCACCGCCTGGTACGGCGGCCACGCCCACTGCCAGTACGTGGCCCACATGCTCTGGTGGCTGCAGGGCCGGGGGGACGAGTACCGCATCCTCGGGGGCCAGGGCTGGCCCTTCCGCACCCCGAACCAGATCGGCCCGTCCTACGGGTACGGACGGCCGGACGGGTACCAGCCCGACTGGCGCCGGAACCCGGACGGGTACTCGCGCTGAGGCTGGACAATCCCGCGCCTCTGCGCGACAACTCTTCCCCAGCCGGGTAACTCGACACGGAGACCCCGGGGCGTCCCGAACTGACGACTCCGGGGCTGTGTCTACGAGATCAGGCGCCGTGGCACGAGCGGCGCTCCCTACCGGATCAGGGCGATCTTGCCGACGCGGACCTGGCCGCCGGCGATCAGCCGGTAGAGATAGAGGCCGGAGGCCGCCGGCCGGCCGTGCTCGTCGATGCCGTACCATTCCCGGGCGTGCCGCCCGGCCTCCAGGATCTCGCCTCCCACCAGCTCGGCCACGACCTGGCCGGCCACGTTGTAGACGGTCAGGGTCACCGGGCCCGCCTCCGGCAGCTGGAAGTGCAGGGTGGTGCTCGGGTTGAAGGGGTTGGGCGCAGGCCGACCGCCAAGGAGCCGGCCGGCCCCAGTCCGTCCATCCCGCCGACGGCCACCGGCTTGGCGACGACCACCACTTCGTCTTCGCCGGGCTCGGGGACCTCGCCCTCGGGCATCAGTTCGTCCTCGGTCTCTTCGTGGACCCCCCGGGCTCCTCCGGAGGCGCCGGGACCCAGGGCCGACGCCGAGACCTGGGCGGTGGTGCCGTAGCCGACAGCGTTACGGGCCCGCACGTGGAAGACGTACGAGGCGCCGTCGTCGAAGTTGCTCCACGACTTGCTGCGGGCGTCGGCCCCGCCGGCGCGGCGGTACCAGCCGCGCCAGTTCTCGTCCCCGGTCTTCTTGTAGCGGTAGTAGTAGTGCAGGACGGGCGAGCCATTGGCCGGCGCCGCGCCCCAGGTCAGCTCCATGAATCCGTTGCCGCCCTGCCGGTCGGTGGCCAGGTTCGTCGGCGCCCCGGGCAAGGTGGCCGGCGTCGCCGAGGCGCTGGAGGCGGCCCCGTCGCCGACGCTGTTGTGGCCCCGCACCTCGAAGGCGTACGACGTGCCGTTGGTCAGCCCGGTCACCGTCGTGTCGCGGGCGCTGCCGGCGCCGGGCACGGCCGTCCAGCCCGCGCCCGCGCGGCGGATGTCATAGCGGTCGACGGCGGCGCCCCGGCCGTCGGCCGCCCCCCAGGAGAGGGCGACCTGCGCGTTGCCGCGCACGGCGCGGAAGCTTGGCGGCGCCTTGGGCGTGTTCGCCCGCACGACGCCGGACCGGCCGGCCGCGCTCTTGCCCGAGCCGTGGTTGTCCGTGTAGCTGACCGACGCCTCCAGACGCTTGCCGACATCGGAAGCCGGCACGGTGTAGCGGTACGACTGCACCGAGGAGGCCTGGCCGGCGGCGCCGCTTTCGGTACTCCAGGACCAGGTCGGCCCGGTGATGCCTCCGTCCTCGTCGGTGAGGGTGGCCGTGACATGCTCTCCCACCTTGGGACGGCCGCGATCCAGGGTGACGACCCCCGGGTCGTCGGCGTTGGTCACCGTCACCGTCACCGGACGACTCGCCGACGCCGACCCGTCGGTGACCTGCACGGTCACGCTGTAGGAACTCTTGGCCTCGAAGTTGGGCGCACTGTTGAATCTCAGCGATCGGGACGACCCGGTACCGGACAGCTCGCGGAAGTCACTGGCGTCGGTCCCCGCCCGCGACCACGTGAGCGGGAGCGTCGCATCGCAGGCGCTCGAACGCGTGACCCTGTAGGTGCCCACCGATCCGGTGCCGTTCTCGGCGTAGTTCACATCGGTCGAGCCCGACAGAGACAGGACACAGGGCACCGGGGTCCCGTCGATGCCCGCCGCCAGGCTCCGGCCGGCGCCGTTGGCGGCCCGGATCTCGAAGCGGTAGGGCACGTCGTTGTCGAGCCCCGGAACCGTCACCGACGTACCCGCCGCGCCCCCGCTGTCCTCCCACGCCGTCTGCGACTTTTTCCGGTACCAATACCGATACCCCGTGATCGTCGAGCCGCAGTTGTCCGGGGCTCTCCAGGACAGCGAGACCCGCCGGTCGGCCCCCGTCGATCTCAGACCGGTCGGCGTTCGCGGGGTGTTGGCGGCCACCGCCGCCGAGGTCAGGGTGGCCGTATTCCGGTCCGAGGCCCGATCCCCGTACCTCACGGTCACCCGCAGGGTCTTCCCCACGCTCGAATTGGCCGGCAGGTAGCTCCGGGTCGTGGAGGTCCCGGCCGAACCGCTGGCCGCCGCGACCTGCGGCTCCCACTCCCATCCGTAGGTGAAAGTCGGCGGAGTCGTCGGAGATGCGGAAGCCTCCGTATTGATCCCGGCGTCCTCGTCCTTGAGGGTGGCGTTCACATGGGCGCACGTCATCGGCGTGGATGGGGACAGGGTGATCGTGCCCGCCTCGGGCCGGTTGGTCACCGTCACCGTCACCGGCTTGCTCGAGGACGCCTCCGGCGAGCCGTCGTCGGTGGCCACGACCGTGACCTTGTAGCTGTTGTCGGTGTCCGCATCGTCGGCCGACTCGAAGTTTGGTATCGAGCCGAAGCGCAAAGCGCCGCTGTCGGAGGGATCCTGGAAGTCGGCGGCGTCCGCGCCCAAGAGACTCCAGGTGACGCTGTCCTCTTCCGGGTCGGTGGCGGTGTAGCTGGCCACCGTAGCCGTGGTGGGGGTGTTCTCGGGCACCGACTTGCTGGACGGCCCCGTGATCACCGGCGGCTCGTTGACGTCGGTCACCCGCACCGACCTCGGGAAAGTGCCCGCGCTGCCGGACGGATCGCTCACCCGGATCGTGACGGAATAGATGCGCTTCGCCTCGTAGTTGGGCGCCGAGACGAAGTGCAGGGACCTCTGGTTGGGGTGCCCGGTCACAGCGCGCAGCTCCTTGAAGCTGCTGGCGTCCGAGCCCGTCCGGCTCCACGTCAGAGGGCCGCAGAGGGAACTGGCCGACGCCTCGTACACCCCGACCGTGGGCGTCGAGTTCTCCGGTACGTCCGTCTTTGAGACTTCCGAGACCGTGATCACGCATTCCGGGTCCGCCTCCGGCGTGGCCGAGGCCGGGCTCGAGGCCGGCCCTTCGCCCACCGGATTGACGGCCCGCACCTCGAAGGTGTACCCGGTGCCGTTGTCCAGCCCCGTGACGGGGTGGCTCGTGGCATCGCCGGCGATCGGCGGGGTCTCGGGCCACGCCGACCAGGTGGACCCGGCCGTGTGGGCGCTGTCCCGGTAGGCATACCCGGTGATCCACGCCCCGTTGCTGTCGGCCGCGGTCCAGCGCAGGGTCACCCGGCCGTCGCCGGCCGTCGCCTGCAGAGACCCAGGCGCCCCCGGCACGTTGGCCCGCACCGCCGCCGTGGTGTCGCTGACCGCCCGGTCCGGACCATGCCCGTCGGTATAGGTGACCTTGGCCAGCAGGCGCTGGCCCTTGACCCGGTCCTCCACCGTGTAGCGCTGGCTCTGCGCCGGGGCCTGCCTCCGCTGCCGGGTGGACGACGCGCCGTCCAGCTCTTCCCAGCTCCAGCGGTCGTTGGTCACGCCTTGGTCCGGGTCGGTCAGGGTGGCCGTCAGGTGCATGCCCACCCTCGGCTCCATCGTGTTCAGGGTCACCCGCCCCGCCTCCGGCGCGTTGGTCACCGCCACCGTCATGTCGTGGGAAGCCGAGGCCGCCGGCTCCCCGTCGTCTTTGACCGTGAGCGTCACCTCGTAGAAGTTGTCCTCGTCCGCGTCGTCCGGCGCCTCGAAGTCGGGCGCCGTCTCGAAGTAGAGGGTGTCCCCCCGCACCTTGAACAACCCGACATCGGCCCCCGCGTGCGACCAGGCGATGGCCTGGCCTTCCGGGTCCGTGGCCGACAGCGTGGCCACCGAGTCGGTGCGGTGTTCGGCGAACCACACCGTGTCAGGTTCCGTGATCACCGGGGGCCGGTTGCCGCGGTTGCCCTGCGGCGTCGCCCGGACACTGTCCGCCCGGCCGTAGCCCTCGCCATTGTGGGCCCACACCTGGAACACGTACTCGATGTCGTTGTCCAGAGCCGTCACCGTCGTGTCCCGGGCGCTGCCCCCGCCCGGGACCGCCGACGAGTCGCGGCCGGCCCAGTTCGGGCCGCTGCGGTAGCGCAACTCGTAGCGGTCGATGGCCGAACCGTGGGCCGCCGCCGCCGTCCAGGTCAGCTCCACCTGCCCGTCGCCCGCCTCGGCCTGCAGGTCGCCTGGAGGGCCCGGCACGTTGGCCCGCACCGCCGCCGTGGTGTCGCTGACCGCCTGGTCCGGACCATGCCCGTCGGTATAGGTGACCTTGGCCAGCAGGCGCCGGCCCTTGACCCGGTCCTCCACCGTGTAGCGCTGGCTCTGCGCCGGGGCCCGCGTCCGCTGCCGGGCGGACGAGGCGCCGTCCAGCTCCTCCCAGCTCCAGCGGTCGTGGGCCACGCCTTGGTCCGGGTCGGTCAGGGTGGCCGTCAGGTGCATGCCCACCCTCGGCTCCATCGTGTTCAGGGTCACCCGGCCCGCCTCCGGCGCGTTGGTCACCGCCACCGTCATGGCGTGGGAGGCCGAGGCCGCCGGCTCCCCGTCGTCGGTGGCCGTGAGCGTCACCTGGTAGAAGTTGTCCTCGTCCGCGTCCGCCGGCGCCTCGAAGTCGGGCGCCCTGAAGGCGGGCGTCATCTTGAAGGAAAGGGTGTCCCCCCGCACCTTGAACAACCCGACATCGGCCCCCGCGTGCGACCAGGCGACGGCGTCGTCTTCCGGGTCGGAGGCCGACAGCGTGGCCACCGAGTCGGTCCGGTTTCGGCGAACCACACCGTGTCCGGCGCCGTGATCACCGGGGGCCGGTTGCCCCGGTTGCCCTGCGGCGTCGCCTCCTTCTCGGCCGGGGTCCCGAGGTTCACCCGGTTCCGGGCGGCCACCCGAAACCCATACGGCGTGCCGTTGCTCAGCTCGGTGATCGTCGTGTCCCGCGCTGTCGAATCCCCCGGCACCACCGACCAGGTCACGTCCGACCAGTCCACCTCGGCCCCCGAGTGGCTCTTGGGGGCATACTGAACCTCGTAGGCGGTGATCGGTGCGCCGTTGGAGTCGGCCGCGGTCCAACTCAACGCCAACTGCCCGTCGCCGGGCTCCGCCGTGAAGTCCCCCGGCGCCCGAGGCGCCCCCGCCGGCGTGACCGTCGTGTCCACCGACGCCCCCGCCGCCGCCCCGGTGTAGGCCCGCACCTCGAAGGTGTGGGCCACCCCGTTGCTCAGTTCCTGGGGCAGATAGCGAGTCCAGCCCTTCAGGAAATCGAACCAGGCCGTCGTGTCCCCGGGGACGATCTCGCGGTAGTGATAACCCAGCAGAGGCGACCCGCCTGTCGTCCCCGCCGCCGCCCAGGTCAACAATACCTGTCCGTCGCCAGCCTCCGCTTTGAAATTCCGCGGCGCCGACGGCCCCACCGGGATGTCCGTCGACCAGGCCCCCGCCGGGCGCGACCGCACCCGGTACCGGTAGCGGTACTTCACGTCCAGGGGGTGGCGCTCCGTGGACGGGGTGTGCTGGAAAGTGACTCTCATGTCGGCCGACGGCAGGCTCTCGTTGGCCAGCGTGGCCAGCCAGGCATACTCCGACCATCCGGACGTCCCTCTGACCAATTGCCGCTGGAACTCCAGCCGGTACCCGGCCGCGGCCGGGACCGCCTTCCAACGGACCTCGATCCCTTCGGCGCTTGCGTGAGCGCTCCCCTCTTTCGGGGCCGCAACCGGCGGCGGCAGCTTGGCGAAGCCGTGGCCCCAGGTGTTGTCCGGACTAGAGTGACGATCTGCCTTGGACTTCAGGTAATCGGCGATCTTCTTCGGGGTATCGTGGATGTCGCCCAGCTCCTGGATCACCAGCGCCGCCAGACCCGCCACCCGGGGGGCGGCGATGCTCGTGCCCGACTCACCGCTCTCCAGGCCGCCGACGAGGTCAGGCTTGATGCGGCCGTCGGGTGTGGGCTCGGGGGCGGGGCCTCGGGCGCTGTAGGCCTTGATTCCAGGGGGATCGGACAGGTCGGCGGCCCCCACGGCCAGCATGCCCGTATTGGCGCTCTCCGCGGGATTGCCGATGCTGCCGGTCATACTGGCGTCCTGCCAGGGATCGGATCGACCCGAGAAATCTTGCAGTTGAACCCATCCGGGAGAGCTGCCACGGAGTCTCCTCACACTCAACCAGTATTGGCCCGCCGACCAGATGGGGGACTCGGTATCCATTAGAATCTCCATCGGAACGGCACGATCTCCGGTCTGGGAGCCCGTTGCACTCCCAGCCAATCGCAGCCCCGATCCGGGTACATTGTGATACAGGAAGAGATCCAGATTGATCGCCGGGCCCGTCCAGGCGTCCTTCCAGCGCAACGCGAATCGGGGACCAGACGCATTCACGCGGATAGGGAGGCTGACTGTTGGTCCAGGAAACACCAGGTACCCGTCCGAGTCGAAGTTGGGTGAGTTCGAATACCAGGTGCGCTGAGCATCATTGCCCGCCGCGTTGACCCAGACGATCCCGGAGTTCACGGCGGTATCCACCAGCTTCAGGGGGCTGGCCATATTGGGCGACGTCCCATCTCCAGGTCCGTCCCAATGATTGTTGACCGAGTAATTGATCACCTGTACCCCATTCCGGATCATCCAATCAAGAGCCTGATTATTCTGAACTTGTCCCATTGTCTTGTGCGTCTTCGATATGTACAACTCCACATTGGGCGCAATGTCCAGAAGCGCTCGTGTGACACCTGTGCCATGTGGGTCCTCTCCGCAATCCCCAAGACCCGTGGAGTCAGCAACCGTATCTTCCTCGTTCGCATAGCAGTAGGTATGGTACGACGGGTTCAGGTCCTCCAACGCCTCCATCAGGTCGCCGAAGCCATGGAAGCCAATGTCGAGGACACCCACCTTGATGCCGTCACCCCGGATCCCGGCGGTGCGCCAGGCCGTGGCCCCGTGCGCCGTCGAGGCCGTCGTTGACGACGACCCCTCGGACCGGCTATGCTGGGGGACGGCCTCCAACACCTCCCGGAGACGGATCACACCGGGCTGTTCCGACAGACGCACGAGGAGCGACACCGGCACGCGGGCCCAGAGAAGTCCTTGCACGCCATCCCCGCCATCGCTCCGCCAGGTGTTCGAGGCGATGCCCCGGCCCTTGAGAAAGCGGGCTACCGTGTCGACGC
Organism: Candidatus Latescibacterota bacterium; assembly: GCA_964291625.2. GTDB lineage: Bacteria > Latescibacterota > UBA2968 > UBA8231 > UBA8231 > UBA8231. The sequence goes on from OZ220090.1 coordinate 952,841, forward strand.
TGTCCCGACTGTTCGTTTGTATCCTCACCGGAACGGTTGGGGTCGACCCTGGCCCGCCCTGACCGCTGACCGCCGACTGCCCCCCCGGGGACGAGGCCTGGTAGCCCTCGACACGGCTGTTGAGGGAGGACCCGAGCTCGGGATACTGGAGAGGCCGGGGCAGATCGTGCACGCTGAGGCCGGTCAGACCCGACAGCGATGACGCGTCTCGAAGCGGGTTGAAGGCGAGATACAGATCAGCGAGGTCGGTCAGACCCGACAGCGACGACACGTCCGCGACCTCGTTGACCTGGAGGTTCAGAAAGGTCAGGTCCGTCAGACCCGACAAGGGCGTCACGTCCGCCACCGAGTTGCCCGCCAGGTGCAGCCACGTCAAGCCGGTCAGCCCTGACAGCGGCGACAGGTCGGAGACGTCATTGCGGTTGGACCAGGGCAATTGCTCGGGCCTCGGCCCAAGGTGCAGCCGGGTCAGCCCGGTGGCGTGCTCCAGGCCGGTCAGGTCGACGATGCCCGCGTCCGGTGCTTCCAAGGTGGTCAGCTCCGCCAGGGAGGCCGCGGGGATCGGGTCGCCCGACGACAGGCCGAGGCTGTCCTCCAGCACCGCCCGCAGGGCGGCGTCCGGGACGGTGACTTCGTCTGCAGGGTCGTCCTGCGCCCACCCGGCCGGCAGGCCCGTCCAGGTCAGCCCGAGGGCCAACAGAATCGCAAAGCAATGCATGGTCTTCCTCTTCGGATGCATGTTGTGGATTCTCAACGGCAGCTGCTCCCCGCCCTACGGGAAGAGGCTCTTGATCGCGCCCCAGGACGATGCTTCCACTCCGGTGCCAGGAAGGTCGGAACCACACCCGTCCTGGCCACCCGCACCGGAATCACCGCTTTCGCCTCCAGTTGACGTGGCAGGAACCGACTCCAGTATCGTCTCGACGCGAGCCACGGAGGGCAGTTCGGACAAAGGCACCAGCAGCGGGATGGGTACACAGGCCCAGACCGTGTTGCGCACCCAGTCGGCGTCTTCGCTGCTGCGACGGCCGATGTGCACTCTGGTGATACAGTGGTCCTCCAGGAAACGGACGGCTCGGTCGATGCTGCTCTCTTCCGTGCCCAACAGAATACCCACGGGGACTGAATGGGGGGGCTTCGACGGGTCCCAGCTGTAGAAATCCGGCTTTGACGGGTCCCAGTCGTCGGAAGTCGGAAATCGCGAGACGCAGCGACCTGGATCGATTTCGTCCGTCGTCCGGCCCCACCGGAGCGCCTCCTTGTAGCTATAGACAAGACCGTTCAAGGAACTATCCAGCTTCGGCCACAGGTTGGGACCCGCGAAAATGGGATAGATCCACAGCGTTCCCGTTCCCGTCCGCGGCAGCCAATCGTCCAACTCCAACGTCGGGATGAGATTGTACCCCATATGCAACTCCCTGAGCCTGGTCAGGCCCGACAGCGACCTCAGGTCCGAGATCCTGTTTACTTCCACGTTCAGCGACCTCAGGTTGACCAGGCCCGACAGGGGCGTCACGTCCTCCACCGAGTTGCCCGCCAGGTCCAGCCAGGTGAGGCCGGTCAGTCCCGACAGCGGCGACAGGTCGGAGACGGCGTTGGTGTTGGTCCAGGGGTCTCCGTTGGTGTTGGTCCAGGGGTCTCTCGTGATGGCCCCCGGCCCCAGGTCCAGCCGGGTCAGCCCGGTGGCGTGCTCCAGCCCGGTCAGGTCGACGATGCCCAAATCGGGCGCCTCCAGAACGATCAGCTTCGCCAAGGAGGACGCCGTGATCGAGTCGCCCGCCGCCAGACCGAGGCTGTCCTCCAGCACCGCCCGCAGGGCGGCGTCGGGCACCGTCACCTCGGCCGGGGAGTCGTCCTGCGCCCAAGCGGCCGGCAGGGCCGTCAAGATCGTCAGGAGACAGATGCGGATACGCATGGGATCATCCTCCCGGGGCAAGGACAGTCGTGGGACCCACTTGCCGGGCCCTTGAATGGTGCGTCACAAGCAAGACCATCGCCGCGCTCCCCTACCGGATGAGGCCCAGCTTGCCGAATGTACAGCTCCACGTCCGGGGCGATGTCGAGCAGGGCTTGCGTCACATTCGTGCCATGCTCGTTCCTCAAGCGTACACCTTCCATGGCTCCGCAGTTGGCAAGACTCGCGTTGTTCCCGTCGAATGCCTGAGCATCCGGGCCCGAAAAGCAGTAGGTATGCCACGACGTACTCTGCTTGCCGAGTTGCGTCATCCGCGCTTGGAAGTCATCGAAGCCGCCGACATCGATCACACCCACCTTGATACCGGCGCCACGGATCCCGGCCTCGCGCCACGCGGTGGCCCCGTGCGCCGGGGCGGCCGTGATCGTCGACGGCGTCGACGGCGGCGTCCCGGATCCGCCCTGGTGAGGGATGGCCTCCAGCACTTCCCTGACACTGATCACCCCCGGCTGCTCCGACAGACGCACCAGAAGCCGCAAGGGCACATGGGCCCAGAGAAGTCCCTGCACGCCGCTTCCTCCATCGCTCCGCCAGGTGTCCGAGGAGATACCCTGGCCATCGAGAAAGCGGGCGACCGTATCGACGCTGTCCCGGCTGTTCGTGCGGATTCTCACCGGGACAACGGAGTCCGACCCTTGGTGACCCTGGCCCCGGGCGGACCTTCCCTCGGATGACGAGCCCTCGCTCTCCCCCACCTGACGGCTGAGCGAGGAACCCAACTTGGGATGCCGGGGAGGCCGGGGGAGGTCATACACGGTGACGTCGGTCAGGCCCGACAGCGACGACGCATCCTGCAAAGGATTGAAGGCGAGATACAGATCGGTGAGGCCGGTCAGACCGGACAGCGAGTCAGCGTCCGTAATTTCGTTGACCTGGAGGTTCAGAAAGGTCAGACCGGTCAGGCCCGACAGGGGCGTCACGTCCGCCACCGAGTTGCCCGCCAGGTGCAGCCACGTCAGACCGGTCAGGCCGGACAACGGCGACAGGTCGGAGATGGCGTTGCGGTTGGCCCAAGGGTCCCCCGTGTCGACCGGCCCCAGGTTCAGCCGCGTCAGCCCGGTGGCCGAGTCCAGCCCGGTCAGGTCGACGATGCCCTTGTCCGGCGCCTCCAGGGCGGTCAGCTTCGACAGCGAGGCCGCAGTTATGGGCTCGCCCGCCGACAGGCCGAGGCTGTCCTCCAGCACCGCACGAAGAGAGGCGTCCGGGACCGTCACCTCGTCCTGGGATTCGCTTTGCGCCCAACTGGCCGGCAGGCCGGTCAAGCTCAGCCCAAGAGTCACCACAATCCAGAAAGCGTGCATGATCTTCGTATGCTGATTCATCATCTTCATCTATAGCGGGTGAGGGTGGGCAATTCGGTCCGGCCTACCGGAAAACGGTCCTTGAGCGCGCCCCAGGACGCCCCTCCGACCGAGGAGATATCAGGGGGAGCGTCCCCGGAGGGGTAGACGGAATTGTGCACGTACTCGATCAGTGCGACCTGGGACAGTTCGGACAAGGGCTCCACCAGGGGCAGGGGCAAGCAAGCCCAGACGTGGTGGGAGTAGCGGGGGGGGGCCGTGGATGAGGAAGCGAGTGATGCCGTGGTCCTCGAGCCAGCGGACGATCACGTCGACGCTCTCCTGCGTCTCTGGATCTACGAAAATGTCCGTGGCGAGCGAGGGGGCCGGCTTCGAGAAGTCCCAAGGAGGGAATCTTGTGACGCAGGGCCCCTCGGGATCGACCCGGTCCGTCACCCAGCCCAAGCGGAGCGCGTTCTTGTATTCATGGACCGCGTTTTCGCAACGGCCGGACAGCTTGGGATTCAGTCGGACACGGGGGAGAATCCAGCGCCCGGAGAAAATCAGATAGGTTGTTCCTGCCACCCGCGCCATGCGATCCTCCGGCAAGGGCCACTCGTACAGAATCGGGTTGAAAGCGACAAACAGATCCCTGAGCTTTCTCAGGCCGGACAACGACGAGAAATCCGAGATGTAGTTGACTTCCAGGTTCAGCCACCTCAGCTCGCTCAGGCCGGCCAGCGGCGTCACGTCCGCCACCGAGTTGCCCGCCAGGTCCAGCCAGGTCAGAGCGGCCAAACCTGACAGCGGCGACAGGTCGGAGACGGCGTTGGTGTTGGCCCAGGGATCCGCCATGGCCCCCGGCCCCAGGTTCAGCCGCGTCAGCCCGGTGGCCGAGGCCAATCCGGTCAGGTCGACGATGCCCTTGTCCGTGGCCTCCAGCGCGGTCAGCGTCGCCAGCTCGGACGCAGTGATCGGATCGCCCGCCGACAGGCCGAGGCTGTCCTCCAGCATCGCACGAAGAGAGGCGTCCGGGACCGTCACCTCGTCCTGGGATTCAGGTTGCGCCCACCCCGGCGCCAAGCCTGTCAAGGTCAGCCCAAGGGTCACGGCAATCCAGAAAGCGAGCATGGTCGTCGTATGCTGATTCATCATCTTCATTCTTCATCAGAGTGGGTGAGGGAGTAGACGGGGTCCGGCCTATTGGGAACGGTGCTTGATTGCGCCCCAAGACACCCCTCCGAGGGAGGAGGGAACGGGGTAGAAGTACGGAGACCAATAGATCAGGGCGACGCTGGGCAGTTCGGACAAGGGCTCCACCAGCGGCAGGGGCAAGCAAGGCGAGACCCAGGGGGAATCGGGGTATCTGCGCCTGGGCTCGTGGATGACAAAGTCCGTGATGCCGTGGTCCTCGAGCCAACCGACGACCACGTCGACGTTCTCCTGCGGACCCGGGTCTACATAGATCTCCAAGGAGAGCGCCGGGGCCGGCTTCGAGAGGTCCCAGGCAGGGAAACTGCCGAGGGCGGTGACGCAGGGCGCCTCCAGATCCACCCGGTCCGTCACCCAGCCCAAGCGGAGCGCGTTCTTGTATTCGTGGACTACGTTTTCGCAACCCTCGGACAGCTTGGGATTCAGTCGGACACGGGGGAGAATCCAGCGCCCGGAGAAAATCAGATAGGTTGTTCCTGCCACCCGCGCCATGCGATCCTCCGGCAAGGGCCACTCGTACAGAATCGGGTTGAAAGCGACAAACAGATCCCTGAGCTTTCTCAGGCCGGACAACGTCGAGAAATCCGAGATATAGTTGACTTCCAGGTTCAGCCACCTCAGCTCGCTCAGGCGGGCCAGCGGCGTCACGTCCTCGATCGAGTTGCCCGCCAGGTCCAGCCAGGTGAGAGCGGCCAAACCTGACAGCGGCGACAGGTCGGAGATGGCGTTGGTGTTGGCCCAGGGATCCGCCATGGCCCCCGGCCCCAGGTTCAGCCGCGTCAGCCCGGTGGCCGAGGCCAATCCGGTCAGGTCGACGATGCCCTTGTCCGTCGCCTCCAGCGCGGTCAGCTCCGCCAGGGAGGCCGCGGGGATCGAGTCGCCCGACGACAGGCCGAGGCTGTCCTCTATCACCGCCCGCAACGAGGCGTCCGGGACGGTGACTTCGTCTGCAGGGTCGTCCTGCGCCCACCCGGCCGGCAGGCCCGTCCAGGTCAGCCCGAGGGCCAACAGAATCGCAAAGCAATGCATGGTCTTCCTCTTCGGATGCATGTTGTGGATTCTCAACGGCAACTGCTCCCCGCCCTACCGGAAAAGACTCTTGATCGCGCCCCAGGACGACGCTTCCACTCCGGTGCCAGGAAGGTCGGAACCACACCCGTTCTGGCCACCCGCACCGGAATCACCGCTTTCGCTTCCAGTAGAGGTTTGAGGAAAGGACTCCGATGGCGGCCAGACCCGAGCCACGGAGGGCAGTTCGGACACGGGCACCAGCAGCGGGATGGGTAGGCAGGCGTATACTGCAGTGCGCACCCAGTCGGCGTCTTCGCTGCTGGGTCGGCCGATGCGCACTCTGGTGATACAGTGGTCCTCCAAGAAACGGACGACCATGTCGATGCTGCTCTCTATGTCGATGCTGCTCTCTTCCGTGTGTAACAGACGGATGCGCACGGGGACTGAATGGGGTGGCTTCGACGGGTCCCAGACGTAGAAGTCCGGCTTCGACGGGTCCCAGTCGTCGGAAGTCGGAAATCGCGAGACGCAGCGACCTGGATCGACCTCGTCCGCGTCCGGCCCCACCGGAGCGCCTCCTTGTAGCTATAGACAAGATCGTTCAAGGAACTATCCAGCTTCGGCCACAGGTTGGGACCCGCGAAAATGGGACAAATCCACATCGACGTTCCCGTCCGCGGCAGCCAATCGGCCGACTCCAACCTCGGGATGAGGTTGTACCCCATATGCAGATCCCTGAGCCTGGTCAGGCCCGACAGCGACCTCAGGTCCGAGATCTTGTTGACTTCCACGTTCAACCACCTCAGGTTGACCAGGCCCGACAGGGGCGTCACGTCCTCCACCGAGTTGCCCGCCAGGTCCAGCCAGGTGAGTGCGGTCAGGCCCGACAGCGGCGAGAGGTCGGAAACGTCATTGCTGTTGGTCCAGGGGTCTCTCGTGATGGCCCCCGGCCCCAAGTCCAGCCGGGTCAGCCCGGTGGCGTGCTCCAGCCCGGTCAGGTCGACGATGCCCGCGTCCGGTGCTTCCAATGAGGTCAGCTTCGCCAGGGAGGACGCCGTGATCGGGTCGCCAGCCGACAGGCCGAGGCTGTCCTCCAGCACCGCCCGCAACGAGGCGTCCGGCACCGTCACTTCTGGGGTGTCGTCCTGCGCCCAACCGGCCGGCAAACCCAGCAGGGTCAGCCCAAGGGCCAGCAGTATCGTACTGCAGTGCATTTTCTTCCTCTTCGGTTGCATTGTGTGGAGTTCCAAAGGGCAGCTGCCCGCCCTACCGGAAAAGACTCTAGATCGCGCCCCAAGACGACACCTCCACTCCGGTGCCAGGAAGGTCGGAACCGCACCCTTCCTGGCCACCAGCACTAGCATCGCTGCTCTCGCTTCCAGTGGAGCTGGCAGGAAAGGAGCCCGGTGGCATCCTGACGCGAGCCACGGAGGGCAGGTCGGACAGAGGCACCAGCAGGGGCACCGGCACACAAGCGTAGACTGTGTTCCAGCCCTGCTCTCCGCTGGGGACTCGGGAGATGAAGAAGTCCCTGACGATGATGCAGTAGCCCTCGAGGAAGGCGACGACTCTGTCGATGCTGCTCTCTTCCCTGTCAAGCAGATTCTTGATGCGGACCGAAGCTGAATGGGGTGGCTTCGATGGGTCCCAGATGAAGAAATCCGGCTTCGACGGGTCCCAGTCATCGGAAGTCGGAAATCGCCGGAAGCAGCGACTTGGATCGACCACGACCTCGTGCGTCGTTCGGCCCCACCGGAGCGCCTCCTTGTAGCTCATGACCAGACGGTTCAAGGGACCGTCCAGCGTCGGCCACAGATCAGAGCCCGAGAAATCGAGATAGACGTCCACTCTCTGCTGCCACGGCGGCAGCCAATCGGCCAACTCCCACGTCGGTACAAGGTTGTACCCCATATACAGCTCCCGGAGCTTAGTCAGGCCCGACAGCGACCTCATATCCTGGATCTTGTTGACTTCCACGATCAGCACGGCCAAGCGGGTCAGGCCGGACAGCGGGGTCACGTCCTCCACCGAGTTGCCCGCCAGGTCCAGCCAAGTCAGTGCGGTCAGACCCGACAGCGGCGAGAGGTCGGAAACGTCATTGCTGTTGGTCCAGGGATCCCTCGTGACGGCCCCCGGCCCCACGTCCAGCAACGTCAGCCCGGTGGCGTACTCCAGCCCGGTCAGGTCGACGATGCCCAGGTCTCTCGCCTCCAGTTTGGTCAACGCCGCCAGCGCCGCGGCCGTGATCGGAGCCCCTTCCACCAGGCCGAGGCGGTCTTCCAGCACCGCCCGCAGGGCCGCGTCCGGCACCGTCACCTCGGCCGGGGGGTCGTTCTGCGCCCAGGCGCCGGGCAGGCCCAGGTGAATCGAGGCGAACACCAAAGGGAGTAGAATCCGGAAACCGTGCAAGGTCTTTCCTCCGGTAGATGGTTTGCAGGAGTTTCTCGGGGCCGTCACGGCGCGTGACCTCCCCGTGCTACTTGAATCGGTCCTTCACCGCGCCCCAGGATACGCCTTCGAGCAGCGTGGGAGAGAGGGACTCGAACGGAATCACCACTTCGATCCTTCGGACGCCGGCCAGTTCGGACAGGGACGCCAGCAGCGGCAGGGGCACGCAGGCCTGGACATAGTAGTAGCTGACCCAGTAGGGGATGCCGTGGTCCTCCAGGAGGACCGTCACCAGCTCGACGGCCTCGTACTCCACTATGACCTCCACGTAGATGGAAGGAGCCGGCTTCGACGGATCCCAATCCCCGAAGTCGACGGGGAACTCGTCCTCGAAAAAGCAGGGCCCTCCCCCGACCCTGCTGGTCACTCTCCCCGCCTCGAGGGCCGCCTCGTACTGCTCGACAAAATGGTTCAGCCGGCCACGGAGCTTGGGATACTTGTAAGGGGGGGCATCCGAACCGTATAGCTGGGCCTGCCCGGCCAGGGCGTGAGATCCACGTCCAGGTCGACATACAGCTCGGTCAGGCCGGTCAGGCCGGCCAGGGGGACACATCCACCACCGAGTTGTGCGCCAGATCCAGCATCAGCAAGCTGGTCAGGCCGGCCAGGGGCGATACATCCGAAATCTCGTTGCCTCTCAGGTCCAGCCAGGTCAGGCCGGTCAAGCCCGCCAAGGGCGACAAGTCCGAGATCTCGTTGCCTCTCAGGTCCAGCTTGGTCAGGCCGGTCAAGCCGGCCAAGGGAGATAAATCCGAAATCTCGTTGTCTCTCAGATTCAGCTTGGCCAGGCTGGTCAAGCCCGCCAAGGGAGACAAATCCGAAATCTGGTTGTCCCAGAGCGACAGAACGTCCAGGCCGCCCAGGCCGGCCAGGGGCGACAAGTCCGCAATCTCGTTGCCATAGAGTGACAGGACCTTCAGGCCGGTCAAGCCGGACAAGGGAGCCAGACGCGAAATCGAGTTGCCCAAGAGGATCAGCCGTCTCAGCCCGGTGGCATGCTCCAACCCGGTGAGATCCACAATTCCCTTGTGGCGCGCATCAAGGACGGTCAGCTCGGCCAGATCAGCCGCCGTGATCGGCTCGCCCGCCACCAGACCGAGGCTGTCCTCCAGCACCGCCCGCAGGGCGGCATCCGGCACCGTCACCTCGGCCGGGGCGTCGTCCTGCGCCCAGGCGCCGGGCAGGGCCGTCAAGATCGTCAGGAGACAGATGCGGATGCGCATGGGATCATCCTCCCGTGGGCAGGACAGTTGTGGGACCCACTTGCCGGGCCCTTGAATGGTGCAGGATGCGTCACAAGCAAGACCATCGCCGCACTCCCCTACCGGATGAGGTCCAGCTTGCCGACGTGTACTCCTTCGAGTGCAATTCCCGTTTGCCCGGCATCTCGGCCGGCGTCTCCGGCCCGCTGCACGTCGGGGCCCGGTTCACCGGCTTGGCGGTCTCCGTGTCGGGCTCGCCGTAGCCCTCCCGGTTTTGGCCCGCACCTCGAAGGTGTAGAGGGTGCCGTTGCTCAGACCCGTCAGCGTCGTGTCCCTGGCGGCGCCCTTGCCGGCGACCCTGTGCCAGTCGCGGCCCGTCCATCCCGACGCGCTGCGGTAGCGGTACCGGTACAGCTTCACCTCGGCCCCGTTGGGCGCCGCCTCCGTCCAGGTCACCACCTGCCGGTCGCCGGGATCGGCGGCCAGGGTCGCCGGGCCGGGCCCTCCGGCCGGCGCGACCTCTGCCGAGGCGGCGGCCCCGGCGCCTTCGCCCCACGCGCGCGCCTCCGCCTCTGTCGGTGGGACTCTTGCCCCTTGCATCCCCGGAAACCAGGCCCCGGCCCAGAGGACGCTCGATACCAGAAACACGGCCGCCAGGAACCACCATCCGCGAGCGCTCATTGGCCTTTGATCCTTCCCAGGAGTTCCCTTCTATATCAGAAGGGCCAGGGGGGAGTGTGCCCGAAACCCGCTCCGCCTTGAGAGATTGGAATGGCGCCGCGGGGCTTCAAGCCCCCGGGGGGCCCTGCCCAGGAAGTCGGCCAAGTAGCCATGCGCCGGGGGGTCGCTGGTCGATGTGACGCAGTCCCCTTGAATGTACTCCCATCCAAGTGTGAAACCGATGGAAATAAGCCCATTGGTTACGGTATTTTGATGAAAAAGTGACTTTCTGGAGATTCCACTTGGATAACCAGGCCGCGACCTGTTTCCTCTTTCCCCCTCCTGAGGCGACGACTATGGAACGTGACCACGAGGTCCTGCGGGAGCGCCTGAGCCGGTTGAGCCAGGCCAGCCTGCGCATCAACGAGAGCCTCGACTACCCCACGGTGCTGCAAGGGGTCCTGGACTCGGCCCGGTCGCTGACCGGAGCCCGCTACGGGGTGATGACCTTCCTGGACGATTCGGGTTGTCCCCGGGACTTCCTCTCCTCCGGGATGACGGCCGAAGAGGACCGGCAGCTCTGGGACGTGCCCGAGGGGGGGCGGCTCTACGAGTATCTCGGCGGCTTTTGCGCCCCCCTCCGGCTGCCGGACCTGCTCGGCCATCTCCGGTCGCAGGACCTTCCCGAATTGGGGCCGGTCCTGCCGGGGGATCCGGTCCTCGCCTTTCTGGCGGCGCCGGTGCTCCACCGGGGCGAACGGGTCGGCAACCTCTTCCTGGCCGGCAAGCAAGCAGAGCAAGCCGGCGAAGAGTTCAGCCGGGAAGACGAGGAGACCCTGGTCATGTTCGCCTCCCAGGCGGCCCTGGTGATCGCCAACGCCCGCCGCTACCGGGACGAGCAGCGGGCCCGGGCCGACCTGGAGACCCTGATCCACACCTCCCCGGTGGGCGTGGTGGTCTTCGACGCGAGGACGGGCGCGCCCAGATCGCTGAACCGGGAAGCGAAGAGGATCGTCGAAGGCCTGCGGCCGGCGGACCCGTCGCCGGAGGATCTGCTGAAAGACCTGACCTTCTGGCGCGGCGACGGGCGGGAGGTCTCCCTGGAAGAGTTCTCCCTGGCCCAGGCCCTGAGCGCCGGGGAGACGGTGCGCGCCGAGGAGATCGTCATGCAGGTGCCCGGCGGAGAGTCGGTCACCACTCTGGTCAATGCCACGCCCATCCCCTCGGAGGAAGGGGGGATCGACTCCTATGTCGTGACCCTGCAGGACCTGACCCCGCTGGAGCAGCAGGAGCGGCTGCGGGCCGAGTTCCTGGCCATGGTCAGCCACGAGCTGCGCGTGCCCCTGACCTCCATCAAGGGGTCGGCGGCCACCGTGCTGGACGATCCGTCCGTGGTGAACGCCGCCGGGATGGCCCTCCCGTTCTTCCGCATCATCAACCAGCAGGCCGACCACATGAGCCGGCTGATCGACGACCTGCTGGACGTGGCCCGCATTCAGACCGGCACCTTGCGGGTCAATCCCGAGCCGACGTCCGTGGTCGAGCTGGTGGAACAGGCCCGCCACAGCTTCTCGGGCAGCGAGGCAGCCGACAACCTGCGGATCGAGCTGCCCCCCGATTTGCCCCCCGTGATGGCGGACCCGCAGCGCGTCGTCCAGGTCCTCGGCAACCTGCTGTCCAACGCCGCCTGCCATGCGCCCCGGGCCACACCCATCCGGCTGTCGGCGGTGAGGGAGCAGGTCCACGTGGCCGTCACGGTTTCCGACCGGGGCCGGGGGGTGCCGGCCGAGCAGCTGCCCCACCTGTTCCGCAAGTTCCCCCGCCTCGAGGCACCCGACCGGGAGGAGGGCAATGAGGGGTCCGGGCTGGGCCTGGCCATCTGCCGGGGCCTCGTGGAAGCCCACGGAGGCCGCATCCGGGCGGCCAGCGACGGCGCCGGCCGGGGCACCCGCATCACCTTCACCCTGCCCATCGCCGAGGAGACCGGCCTGGCGGCCCTTCCGACTTCCGGCCGACGACGGAAGCGCCGGGGGAAGGAGACCCGGATCCTGGTGGTGGACGACGACCCGCAGACCCTGCGCAAGGTGCGCGACGCCCTCTCGAAAGCCGGCTACCTGTCCATCGTGACCGGCGACCCGGAGCAGGTCTCCTCGCTCATGGAGGAGCACCGCCCCCACCTGGCGCTGCTCGACCTCGTGCTGCCCGGCGCCGACGGCATCGAGATGATGCAGGAGCTCTTCCACAAGGCCCGCGTGCCCGTCATCTTCCTGTCCGCTCACGACCAGGACGAGGGGATCGCCCGGGCCTTCGACGCGGGGGCGGCCGACTACGTGGTCAAGCCCTTTGCCCCGACCGAGCTGACGGCCCGCATCCGCGCCGCCCTGCGCCGTCGGGCCGCCCCCGGACGGGACCAGCCCACGGAACCGTCTGTCTTCGGAGAGTTGACTCTCGACTACGCCCGGAGAAGGGTGACCCTGGCCGGACGGCGGGTGCCGTTGACGGACACCGAGTACCGGCTGCTGGTGGAGCTGGCCATCGATCTGGGAACCCCGGTGACCTACGAAGACCTGCTGCAGCAGGTCTGGGGCCTCGAGCCTTCCGCCGACCGCAGGACGTTGCGCTCCACCGTCAAGAGCATCCGCCGGAAGCTGGGAGACGAAGCCCGGAACCCCACCTACATCTTCAACGAGTCAAAGGTCGGCTATCGACTGGGAGGCGCCGAGCAGGGGGCCTGAGACCGCCGGCCTCCGCTCAGGCGTCTCTGATCAGCCCGCCAGGCCGGCGGCCACGTCGGCGCTGTCGACGCTCCAGCACCAGAACTTCTCCGCGTACTCCACCACCAGCCGGGTGCCTTCGTCGTGGTCGACGTAGGGCGGCCGCGCCGGGCTGTACATGGTGTCGGTGAGGTCGCGGATCAAGGCCGTCTCCACGCCCCACTTCGTCATCTGCTTGATCCCGAAGCTCCGGTGGAGGACGCACATGTTGGTGTGCACGCCGAGGATCAGCATGCGGGTCACGCCGCGGGCCTGCAGGCAGGCGTAGACCACGCGGCCGTCGTCGGAGATCAGGTCCCGCTCCGGGTCGATGTCGATGCCGGGGTGCTGGCTCGTCCAGGCCTTGTAGGAGTCGTTCTCGGCCACGGTGGTGCCGTTGTCGGCGGCGTCCACCGGCAGGGGCGGATCGTACTCGGCCGCCTCGCCGCCGGGGGCGAAGAGCTGCCCCACGAGGGAGTCGGGGTCCCGCGCCGCCGGCGGCAGCCCCTCCGGGGGATCGGCGGGCGTCGCCTCCAGGGCCCGGAGGCGGGCCGGATGCTCCGCGTAGAACTCCATCGTACCCGAGGGCGCGTGGACGATCTGCACCCCGGCCTCCCGGGCCACCCGCACGGTCTCGTTCATGCGCGGCACCAGCGGCTCCATGCGCTCCCGGGCGCCGCGGCACCAGTGGCTGTCCCAGACGTCGCACAGCAACAGGGCCGTGGCCGCAGCCGGCCAAGCCGCCTCCTCGGTGACCGTGCGCCACACGCGGTGCCCGCCCTCGTCGAGGGTCAGCCGCTGGCGGCGCAGGTGCAATCGCAGGTCGCCCATCGTTCTCCCCCTGCTTAGAACGAGTCCTTCACGTCCATGGTCCGGCCCGGCCCCTCCTTGACCTTCGACGTGGCCACGCGCTCCTGCAGCTCGTCGTGGTAGAGGTCGGCGTCGACGGGGATGTCGACCCAGCTGTCGGTCCAGGTGGACAGGAGCATGGCGTTGAACAGCTCGACGCTGTGGATGCCGTCGAGGCCGGGGGCCAGCAGCTCGGTCTCGCCGCCGTCGAGGATCGACTGCACCCAGTTGGCGGTGATCGTGCGGTGCTCGCCGTCGCCGCGGGCGGCCGGCACCTGGCAGGTCCACACGTCGGGGCTGCCGAAGCCGCCGGGGTACTCCTTGAGGAAGCGGCTCACCGACTGCTCGGTGCGGTGGAAGACGATGCCGCCGTTCTCGGCGACGATCTTGCCGCGGTCGCCGGTGATCTCGAGGCGGTTGGTGCCCGGGGCGTCGCCGGTGCCGGTGACGAAGACGCCGGTGGCGCCGTTGGGGTACTCGACGAAGGCGGTCACGTCGTCCTCCACCTCGATCTCGTGGTGCTTGCCGAAGTAGCAGAAGGCGCGCATGCGCGAGGGCATGCCGCAGACCCACTGCCAGAGGTCGAGGTTGTGGGGGCACTGGTTGGCCAGCACGCCGCCGCCCTCGCCGGCCCAGGTGGCCCGCCAGCCGCCGGAGTCGTAGTAGCTCTGGGCGCGGAACCAGTCGGTGATGATGTAGTTCGTGCGCTGGATCTCGCCCAACTCGCCGGAGGAGACCAGCTCGTGCAGCTTCCGCGTCTGGCCGCGGGCCCGCTGGTTGAGCATCAGGGCGAAGACCTTGCCGGACTTCTCGGCGGCGGCGTTCATCTCCTTCACCTGGCGGGTGTAGACCCCCGCCGGCTTCTCGGACATGACGTGGAGGCCGGCCTCGAAGGCGGCCACGGCGATCGGCGGGTGCAGGTAGTGGGGGGTGGCGATGAGCACGGCGTCGATCTCCCCCGACCCGATCATCCCCTCGGGAGTGTCGAAGCGCTTCACGTCCCCGAGGGCGCTCTCGGCCCACGTGAGCCGCTCGGGGCTGGCGTCGGCCACCGCCGTCAGGCGCCCCGACGGGACCGCCCCCTTCGACAGGTACTCGCAGTGATTGCCCCCCATGCCGCCGATGCCGGCGACGCCGATCCGTACCTCGTCCATCGGTCTCTCTCCTTTGGTCTCTTCGGTGTGGGTCAGCCGGCGGCGGAGCCGAGGCGTTCCGGCGCGCCGACCGGTCGGCCGGAGCGGCAGACGACCGGGAAATGGGGTCCCGCCCCGGCCATCGGGGCGCCGTCCGGCAGCTCGACGAACTGCTTCATCACGTGGTTGCCGCTGGCGTCGAAACGGGCCTCGCCGGTCATGTAGTGGATGGCGATCGCCCGCCTTGGACGCCCCGAGGTGTTGTGGGGGGAGCCGTGCCAGGTCAGGGAGTGGTGGAAGGAGATCTCCCCCCGACGCACCGGCCAGGCCCGCGGCCTCACCCGGGTCACGTCGGTGCCGTCGGGCGGCTCGAAGCCCTCGATGGCCGAGAAGTCGGCCAGGTCTTCCAGGTGGCGCTGGGTGCGCAGGAACCCCATCTGGTTGCCCCACCGGTGGCTGCCGGGGACCATCCACATGCAGCCGTTCTCCTCGTCGGCGTCGTCCATGGGGATCCACGCCGAGACCGGGGTCATGGGCTTGATGATCGGCCACAGGGGCGCGTCCTGGTGCCAGTTGGTGGGGCCCCCCGCCGACGCCGGCTTGTACTGGATCTGGTCGTGCCACACCTGCAGGTCCCGCTGGCCGGTGAGCTGACTGACCGCCTTGACGACGAAAGGGTGGTAGATCAGCCGCTCGAAGGCCGGATGGGCCTCCCAGATGTTGACGATCTGCCACACCGGCGACGGGCTCACGCCGCCGCCGCGGGACTTCATGTCGTGGAACAGCACCGGCCGCGGCCGGCCCTCGGCAAAGCCGTCGGGGCCGATCTCCAGGACCTCCTCCAGGCCGGCGGTGATCGCCTCGACCTCGCCATCCGGCAGGACCGGTCCGCTATTCAGGAAGCCGTCCTCGTGGAACCGCTGGATCTGTTCGGGAGTGAGCATCCGCCTCTTCGCCTCGGGTGGCGGGCAAGTGTACGCGCGCGGGATGGGATCTTCAATCGCCGGGGCCGTCCCTTGAATCCCCCGGTGGCGCGGCCCTTCCTTCTCCTCGCTCGGGGACCGGAGCCGCGGGGCACCGCGGCCTGGACGGACGCCCCACTCTCTCAACCATTCCCGACGAAAGGCCTCCCGTGACCGAATCGGACTGGCTCCGCTACCTGTTGCCCCTGCCCCGGCAGGTGAAGATCCCGGGCTCCGTGACCTGCTCTCGGAAGGCGGTCCGGGTGGCCGTCGCGGGACCCGCCGATGAGGTCCTGGACGAAGCCGCGGCTCTGCTCACCGAGGCGGTGGGCCACCGCTGCGAGGAGGAACCGCAACTGACGATCACCCTCGGCCGCGTCGCGGATCTCGACGCCGTGGAGGAGGACCGCCTGGCCGATGCCCGCCATCCCGGGCAGGCGTACGTGATCACCTGCCCCTCGGAGGCGGAGATCGTCGTCGCCGGGGGCTCCAGCGTGGGCGCCCTCTACGGCGCCGTCACCCTGGCCCAGCTGTTCGAGGCGTCGGCCGGGGCCGAGTCGCTCGAGGCGCCCCTCGCCGAGATCACCGACTGGCCGGAGATCGAGGAGCGCGGCGTCTGGAACTTCCCCGACGAGCAGAGCTGGGTCCCGTGGATGGCCGGCCTCAAGCTCAACTACGGGAAGATGGCCGGCACCGGCCTGGGCCGGGTCGAGCGCGGCCGGCCGGTCTCGGCGGAGATCGACGCCGACCTCATGGTCCGGGCGCGGCGCCGGGGATTCGCCTATGTCCCCATGATCTCGCACCTGAACTTCCTCCACGACACCGGGATCTACCGGGCGTACCCGGAGCTGGCCGGCCGGGGGGACGCCGCCCTGGCGGGGCGCTACTTCGCCCACAAGCTCGGCAACCAGCACCGGGCGCCCTGCGCCTCGCAGCCGGTCCTCGTCGACCTGCTGACCGGGTGGATGCTCTCCATCTGCGAGCAGGGGGCGGGCGAGATCAGCTGCTGGCTGAGCGAGCGCCCCTGCCAGTGCGAGTGCGAGCGCTGCACCCCCGTGGGCCAGTTCGTGCTGGAGACCCGTGCTTTCCTCGAAGCCTGGGAGCGCGCCCGCCGGGACTACCCGGGCCTGGTGATCCGCATCTTCTCCTCCACCACCACCCCGGAGCAGGACGAGCGCGTCCTGGCGGAGATGCCCGGGGAGGTCCGCTTCGAGCGCGCCTGCGCCACGGCCATGGAGCGCTGGCGCAGCCTGCGGCGGGACCGCTTCGCCAACCCCTGCCTCGACGAGGCCGCCGCCGCCGGCCGCTGGATCGCCAGCTACGACGTGCCCCTGCAGGCCTACGGCAACGTCGACACGCCGGAGTTCAAGGTGCCCCAGTTCTCGGCCCAGCGGGTGCGGGACTTCGTCGAGCAGCTGGCGCGGCGGGGGTACGCCGGCGCCTACGGCATGATGGCCTGGGGCAACATCACCCGCGAAACCAGCGGCTTCTCGGTCTCCGCCCTCGCCGAGTACGCCTGGAACCCCGGGGGGCGCACCGTCGGCGAGTTCGCCGAGGCCTGGGCCACCCGCGAGGGCCTGTCGGACCCGGCCGCCGTCGGCGCCTGGGCGGAACTCCTGGGAGAGGTCGAGTTCGACGTGTACGACTCCGACTTCCCCATGTGCTGGTCGTGGGGCCACGCCGCGGCCATGGTGGAGGAGGGGCGGGCGCCGCGCTTCGGCGACGGCATGTTCCGCCACTTTTCCGGCGAGGAGGACTTCGAGGCGAAGCTGGAGAGTTGCCGCAGGGCGGCGGAGCTGGTGAAGGGGCTGGAGCGGGAGGACCTGGCCCTGGCCGCCGAGGTGGTGGGGTCGTACGTGGCGCTGATCCGCGCCGTGTGGAGGACCGCCCACGAAATGGCCCACGCCGACCGGACCTCGGAGGCCGGTCAGCGCGGGCTCATGAACCGCGTGGAAGAGCTGGAGGAGGCCGGGAAGGCCAACGTCGAGGCCATCCGGGCCTGGCGCTCACACCTGGGGCCGGAGCCGTGGAACCAGCGCGTCCACGACGCCATCGCCGGCACCCGCGACACGGTGGAGCGCATCGCCCGCCACGTGCGCGACCGCTACATCTACTGAGAGCGGCGGCGGCGGACGGCCGGTCAGCCGGTGACGGCGGCGTGCATCTCCGTCCAGTCGTCCAGGTTGTTGAGGTTCACCGCGTCGAGGATCGAGCCGTCGTCGGCGACCCCGGCGGCCGACAGGATCGAGCCCCGGGTATCGTCGTCGTGGTCATACCCGCGGATGGCGGCGTTGGAGGCGTCGATCTCGTCCTGGGGGATGCTGCCGCCCCGCTGCTGCACCACCCAGGCCTCGAACTGGGCATAGGTGGGCAGGTTGGACTTGATGTAGCCCACGGCCGAGTCGCGGTCGATGCCGAGCCCGTCGAGGACCATCTGGTCGAAGCCCTGGCCGCACTCGTCGTACCCGTCCTCGAGCTGGCCTCGGGCGCTCAGCAGCACCTTCGACCACAGCCTCGGCAGGTGGATCGCTCCGAGGGGGCCGGCCAGGTCCGAGCTGATCAGTGGAATCGTACCCATTGTCGTTCCTCCGTGTGAGTGGGGGCGGAGATATAGGGCGGCCCCGTTTCGGGCGTCAAGCGGGTTGCCGGCCCTGTGCCGGCCGGCTATGCTGCACGGCCACCGGATACCGAACCCGACACCAGGAGCGCGGAGATGCACGTCGGCACCCAGCAGTTCAGCACCAGCGATCACGACCTGGAGTTCCTCGCCCGCCACGGCGTGACCGCCAAGAACGAGAACAACATCACCTTCCATCGCGAGTACGGGTGGGACGTGAAGGAGCTGATCGAGAAGAAGGAGAGGTGCGAGCGCTTCGGCGTCGACATGGAGATGGTGGCGATCCCCGTCCACTCCCTCGGCGTCGACGGGTGCAGCACCCCCCACTACATGCGCGGCCGCTACGACGAGGGCGACAAGGAGATCGAGCTGGTCTGCAACATGATCCGCCAGGCTTCCGAGGCCTGCATCCCGGCGGTGAAGTACTTCCTGTGCGAGATGGAGAACCAGCGCACCGAGTCGGTCCCCCTCGGGCGGGGCAACTCGCGCTACAGCACCTGGGACCTGGAGAAGGCCGACGACTCGCCGCGCTACGACGAGCCGCTCACGGCGGAGCAGAACTGGGAGCGCATCACCTACTACCTGGAGCGGGTCGTGCCGGTGGCCGAGGAGTGCAAGGTGCGCATGGCCTGCCACCCCTGCGACCCGTGGCTGCCGCCGGGCTTCAAGGGCGTCGACCGCGTCCTCGGCGGCCCCGAGGGCTTCCGGCGCTTCATCACCATCTGCGAGAGCGACTACCACGGCGTCAACCTCTGCCTGGGCTGCATGGCCGAGGCCTCCACCGACCCGCGCAACGAGGTGCCCGAGATCATCCGCTACTTCGGGTCGCGCAACAAGATCTTCCTCTGCCACTTCCGCAACATCGTCGGCGGCCGCAACAAGTTCCAGGAGGTGTGGCCGGACGAGGGCGTCATGAGCATGCACCGCAACATCCGCGCCCTGCAGGAGGTCGGCTACCCGCACATGGTCGTGCCCGACCACGCCCCCGGCCATCCCGACTCCGACGCCTACCAGGCCTGGGCATACGAGTTCGGCTACATCCAGGCCATGATCCAGTCGGTGACCGACGAGGACTGAGCGCCCCGGGAGGCGCCGCTGCTACAGGGCGGCGGCCCTCCTCATCAGCTCGGCGCGGGCCTCGCCGAAGAGGGCGATCAGCCGCGCCCGCACGTCCTCGCCGCCGAAGACGCCGATGCGCTCGGCCCAGGCGGTGCCGCCCTCCATGTGGGTGAGCAGGTACTCGCCGTCGGCCTCCTCGTAGGCGGCCCTGCGGCCGACGTCGACGTAGACCGGCGACGAGTGGGCCATCACCGGGCCGGCGTCGGTGAAGTGCGGCCCCCAGCAGCGCGCCGCGATCCAGCAGGGGTGGCCGCACTCGATCTCCGTCTCGAGGGTGATCGCGCGCTCGCCCTCGTCCGCCGTCTCCCGCTCCCGGGGGACACCGTTGACCACCAGCTCCACCGCCGTCAGGGGCCAGACGCTCCAGGCCCGGGCCTCCACCTCCACGGTGCCGCCGTTGCCGGGCAGGTCGAGCTGGCCGCCCATGGGCACGCCGTCGACGCGCAGGTCGATCATGGCGCCGGTGCTGGCGAAGGTCTGGCCCGAGCGCACCGCCCGGCACCAGTTGTCGAAGGTGAACTCCCGGCCCTCGGGGATCCGGGCATAGGTCCGCGAGCCCCCGAGGATGCGGCCGTTGGACATCTTGTCGGTGCCGCCGACGATGGGCAGCTTCTGGCCCACGTTCAGCCAGCGGTAGTAGCCGCGCTCGCCCTGGCCGATCTCCTCCCCCTCCCAGATCCAGCACATCTCCGCCGCATCCGCCTGGCCGAGGACGATGTTGGCGGCGTTCTCGAAGTCGGGCACCGGCATGTGGGGCATGATCACCAGGCCCCCCTGGGCGCGGCACTGCTCGGCCCAGTCCGCCATCAGGGCCTGGACCTCGCCGCCGACCCAGTCCTCCTGGGGGCCGCCCGTGCACATGGGGGCCACCAGCTCCCGCAGGCCCAGCAGGCTGATGTGGCCGAGGACGTGCTGGCGGTTCTCCTGGCTCACGTAGACGAGGTGGTTCTCCGTCGACGTGGGGGCCACGCCGCCTGTGAACTCCTCCCAGCTGGTGAACAGCCGCCCCCACTGGCTGGCCAGCAGGTGGACCACGTTCAGGTCCTCCCCCTCCGCTTCGAGCGTGCTCGACTGGGAGGAGAGGAAGTGGACGTGGGTGTCCCCGGAGTAGAAGCCCTCGGCCTTCATGTCGAAGGCGCGCTCCACGGACAGGGTCAGGTGCCGCTGTCCCGGCTTGATCTCCACCTGGCGGCGGGCCGGCTCGTACTCGAAGCCGCGCACCACCTCGACGAAGCTGGCCCCCACGGGCAGCTCGATCTGGCAGGTGCCGTCGATGTAGGCGTACGGGGTGCCGCCGGTCTTGCAGTCGCCCCCCATGTCCTCGAACCAGGCGATGTTGACGTCGGCCTGGTGGCCGTGGGGAGCGAGGTAGACCCCCTCCTTCGAGCGGAAGTGGACGCGGCAGCCCACCGGGTCTCCGGTGTCGGCGTCGACGACGCGCACGTGCACCCACTGCCGGCCCCCGCCGTCCACCACCTGGACGCGCACCGGTCCGGACTCGGCCTCGCCCCGCTCCAGGACCTCGCCCCAGCGGAAGCCGGCGCCGGCCTCCCCCGAGGTCACCTCCAGGTTGGCCAGGGGCGAGCCGTGGACCTCCACCTGCCCTCCCGCCACGACCTGCTGTCCGCCGCGGCCCCAGCCGGCCTCGTCCGTGGTCAGGAAGTCGCCGCCGGGGACGAAGAGGTCGTCCTGGCGCGCGACCACCCCCCGGTCGACGCCGATCTCCGGGGCCTCCCCGCCGCCCTCCACGGTCACCGCCACGGTGCGCCGCCGCTCCCAGTGGAAGGGGTCCTCCTCCTCGTGGCAGAGGGTGATTCCGCCCAGGACCAGCGGCGTCGGTGTCGCCGCCTCGAGGACGACCTCGGCGATCTCCGTCTCCGGACGGTCCACGGCCAGGTCGAAGAGCCACCAGCCGGTCAGGTCGCCGCCCATGGCGCCCGGCCCGCCGGCGGGACGGCCGTCGGCCCGGTCGTAGCGCGAGTACACGCCCACCTGGGCGCCGCCGTACCCGAGGGCCGGCTCGTGGAGGCTGGTGGAGTCGAAGTGGCGGCAGTTGCGGCAGAGGAAGGGATGGTGTCCCCAGGGCGCGTTGATGTCGTGGATCTCCCAGCGCCGGCGCAGGGGCTGCGACTTCTCGGAACCGTCGGCGAAGCGGACCACGTAGCGGCCGAGGTCCTCGCCGGCCCCCTCGAGGGTAGCCCACTCCCCGTCGGCGGTGGCGCAGAGGTGGGCGAAGAGCAGGCGGCGGGCCCGGGCGCCCACGGGGATGGTGACGCTCGACACGGTGCCCTCCCCGGCCGCGGCGGCGACCACGAAGCGCCGGTCCGCGGCCTCTCCCGCCAGGTGGAAGGGGACGCCGAGGAAGAGGCACTCCCCCGCCGGCAGGCCGTCCAGGGCCGTCTCGTGGGGGTCGGCCCCGTGGGGCCACATCCAGCGGCCGCCGCCGAGATCGACGTTGCGCGTTCCGGCGTTGCAGAGGCTGGTCAGGTCCAGGGGCTGGAAGGAATCGTTCATCCGTCTCCTCCGCCGGCGAGCACGCCGGCATAGTAGTCAAGGGGAAGGTTGCCGCCGCTGAGGACGCCCACGACCCGCTTCCCCGCCAGGCGCTCCCCCAGCCGGGCCGCCGCCGCCAGGGGCGCCGCCGCCGCGCCCTCGGCCACGAGCCGGGCGTCGCGGGCGTACCAGCGGATCGCCGCCTCGATCTCCGCGTCGTCCACGAGGACGAGGTCGTCGAGGTGGCGCCAGAGGATCTGCAGCGGCATCTCGAAGGGCACGCGCGTGGCCAGGCCCTCGTGGGCGGTCCCCATCTCCGCCTCCACGTCGAGGCGGCGCTGGGTCCAGGCCCGCCAGACCGCCGGAGCCGCCGAGGACTGCACGCCGATGACCTCGATCTCCGGGTTCCGGGCCTTGGCGACCAGGCAGGTCCCGGCGGCGCCGCTGCCGCCGCCCACCGGCACCAGGATCACCTCCGTGTAGGGGGCGGCCTCGAGGATCTCCACGGCCATGGTGCCGGCCCCGGAGATCAGCTCGGGCTCGTTGGCCGAATGCACGTAGCGGCGCCCCTCCCGCCGGGCCACCTCCTCCACCTCGACCCTCGCCTCGTCGAAGTCGCGGCCGTGGCGGCGCACCTCGGCCCCCAGCCGCTCCATGGCCTCCAGCTTGGCGGGGTTGGCGCCCTCGGCCGGGGCGTAGATCACCACCGAGGCGCCGAAGCGGGTGCCGGCCCAGGCCATGGCCTGGCCGTGGTTGCCGGTACTGGCGCTGATCAGGCCGCGGGACTCGCTCCTCCTGGGACAGGTGGCCCACCACGTTGAGGGCGCCGCGCACCTTGAAGGCGCCCACGGGCTGGAAGCTCTCGCACTTGACGCGGTAGTCGCAGCCGAGCCGCTTCGAGAGGGTTTCGCTGCGCACCAGGGGCGTGGGCGCCAGATGCCGGGCGATGAAGGCCCGGGCCGCGTCGACGTCGGCCGCCGTGGGAGGAGGCCGGGTCATGGCCGGTGCTCCCGCACGGCGGCCAGGGCTTCGCCCAGGTGGCGGCGGTAGAGGTCGAGGTCGAGGCCGACGGCGAGGATGCGGTAGCCCTTGTCGAGCAGCTCCCGCGCCTCCTCGGCGGTGGCGGCGAGGCGGCCCAGGGCCTTGCCCTCGGCCTCGCAGGCGCGGCGCACCTCGTCCTCGGCGGCGAGGTAGTCGGGGTGGTCGAAGAGGCCCGGGCGGCCGCTGAAGTTGGCCAGGTCGAACTGGCCGATCCAGAGGACGTCGATCCCCTTGACGGCGGCGATCTCCGGGGCGTTGCGGACCCCCCAGGGGCTCTCGATCTGGGCGATGACCAGGGTGCGCTCGTTGGCCTGGCGCATCTTCTCCTCCAGCGGCTCGCCGGTGCGGTAGTCGTCGTGGGCGACTCCGAAGGCGGCTCCCCGGCGCCCGGTCAGGGGATAGCGGCAGAACCCGGCCAGGCTCCGGGCCTGGTCGGCGTCGTCGATCATCGGCGCCATGACCCCGAGGGCGCCGGCGTCGAGGACCCGCGCCGCGAAGTGGTACTCGGCGGTCGGGATGCGCACCAGGGGCACGGCGCCGGTGCAGCCGCAGGTGGCGACGAGGCCGCGGATCGTCTCCATCGACCAGGCCGTGTGCTCCATGTCGAAGAGGACGAACTCGGCGCCGGCGTTGTCGGCGAGGCGGGCCACGCCGGTGGTCCCGAACTCCATCACCATGGTGCCGAAGGACCGGCCGCCCTCCTGGAGGCGGCGCTTGACGGGGTTCTCTCTCATCCCTCCCTCCTGCGGCAGGCGCAGGCCGCCAGCTTCGAACGGAAGCTCTCCGTCTCCAGCACCTCGCCGTTGACCACGTGGCCCGGGGCGCGCCCCTCGGAGACGGCGAGGATCCCGGCGAAGGCGCTCTCCCCCATGAGGCGGAAGCTCTCGTCCGTCCAGGCCAAGGCGTGGGGCGCCACGATCACGTTGTCCAGCCCGAGGATCGGGTCTCGCCGGATCGACGGGCTCCTCCTCGAAGACGTCGAGTAGCGGCGCCGGCGATGGCGCCTTCCCGCAGGGCCGCGGTCAGGGCCGCCTGATCGACGATCGGTCCGCGGGCGACGTTGATCAGGTGGGCCGTCGGCTTCATCCGGCTCCAGCTCCGCGGGGCCGATCAGATGGCGCGTCTCCTCGAAGTCAGGGTGCAGCAGATCAGGACGAAGTCCGCCCCGGCGAGCAGGTCCGGCAGCGATACCAGCCGCGCTCCCAGTCCCGGCGACGGTCTCCTCGGCGACGGCGGGATCGGCGGCCAGCAGGTCCATCTCGAAGGGCGCGCACAGGCGGCAGACCTCGCGGCCGATGTTGCCGAGACCCACCACGCCGAGGGTGCGCCCCCGCAGGCCGAGGCCCATGTGGTCGATCCTCTCCCCCCAGCGCCCCTCCCGCGTCAGCCGGTCCTTGGCCGGCAGCCGGTGGGCGAGGGCCAGGAGGAAGGCCATGGCGGCGCTGGCCACCGGCCGCCGCACCCCGTCGGGGGTGATCGTCAGGGCCGCCGCCGCCCGCGTGCAGGCGTCCACGTCCACCGAGTCGTAACCGACGCCGATGCGGGCCACCAGCGCCAGGCGGCCGGCGTCCTCCAGGGTGGCGGCCGAGATCCGCGGCCCCAGGACGAGCAGGGCGTCGCAGTCGGCGGCGGCCTCGGGCGGGACCTCGTCGGCGCCCGTCTCCAGGCAGTGCCACTCTACGCCCGCGGCCCGGTCGAGGGGACCCAGGTCGATGTCGGGAAAGGCCTGGCGGCCGTCGGGCCGCAGGAAGTCGACGGTGAGGCCGACGCGGAACATCCTCATCCTCCTCCGGAGCGGATCCGGGCCTCGGCCTCGCTTAGAGCCGCGGGGTTGTCCCAGGCGGCGATCAGATCCGCCCGGGCCTGCTCGGTCGCGCCGCCCAGGCTCCCGCCCGCGGCGATCCGAGCCGCGCGGGCCTGCCCGGTTTCTCCGCCAAGTCGCTCGGTCTCCGCGATCAGGGCGGGCAGGGCGCGGACGACGTTGTCGACGATGGTCACGGTGGCGGCGCGGGCCGTGCGCGACAGCGGGTTCAGGTCGACGGTCAGGACCTGCCGCCCCATGCGGCGCAGGGCCTCGCAGCGGTCGCCGTCCTCGAGGGGGACGAAGATCACGTCCGCCCGCAGGAGTCCCTCGGGGTGGACGTAGCGGCGGTTCGAGTCCAGCCCCTCCAGGGCCGTCCCGGCCTCGGGGAGCAGGACCCGGTCGGCGCCATGGTCCTCCAGGTGGGCGGCGACGGCGCCCTCGCGCTCGCGGGAGCCGTGGAAGATGTTGACCTCCAGGGGCGCCCCGGTGATCCGCGAGAGCCGCACCAGCTCGCCGGGGACCAGGGCGGCGGCGTTGCCGTTCACCGAGAGCACCGGATGTTCGGCGGCCAGCAGCCAGGCCGCCGCCGCCTCGCAGGCGCGCAGGGCCCAGGGACCGCTCTCCTCCCCCAGCAGATAGTCGTAGGCCTCGCCGCGGCCGTGGGCGATCAGCCCGTGGGGCGAGGTGATCCCCGCCTCGACGCCGGCCACGATCAGGTCCCGCGTCAGCAGGGAGGCGCGGCGCGGATGGCTGTCGGGGACGTCGGTCACGGCTCGATCTTCACCCCGACCCGGCGGGTCGACAGGGCGGTTTCGGTGGAGCCCGCGAAGGGGACGTCGCTGAAGACGGCGTTGCCGAGCATGATCATCGAGGCCTCGCCGCCGCCCCGGGTCACCTCTTCGACGGCGGCGCAGCACCCCTTCGTGGGCCATGAGGCCGCTGCCGGCGGCGAAGGCCCGGGACTCGCGGATGACGCGGCCCAGGTGCAGCGACGGCGCCTCGCGCAGATCCCCCAGGGCCGCCAGGGCTTCGTCCGCGGCGTCGTTGATCCGCCGGCGCCGCTCCGGGTCGGAGAGGATGTCCCGCGTGCGGATGGGGCCGAAGTACCGGTAGTGGATGGGGGCTCCCGGCTCCAGCGGCATGCGCTGCGCGGCGAGGGGGTCCCCGGCGACGAGCTTCACCAGGCAGCCGCCGTGGTACTGGGCGCAGACATCGCCGAGGCCGGTGAGGTTCTCCACCTCGGCCACGTGGGCGGCGTGGCCAGGGCGCGCTCGGACAGCCCCAGGTCGAGCAGGGCGTTGGCCGCGTACGCCGCCGCCAGCGACGAGGCCCCGCTGAGGCCGAAGCCGCTGCTCAGGGGCAGGGGCGTCTCGATCTCGACGGCCAGCGGCTGACCCGGGGCGATCCGCTGCAGCAGCGCCGCCACCGTCGGGAACTCGATCGCCTCGCCGTTGAAGCGTGATGCCGCCGTCCCCCCGCCGCACCGAGACGGTGGCCCCCTCGCGCACGGTGAGGCCGAGGCCGAGGGAGTGCATCCGCGCCGGGTCCTCGTGGGGGATCACCTTGAAGACGCCGGAGATGTTCCCCGGCGCCCAGGCGGCCGCCGTCTCAGCCATGGACCGCCTCCGGCACCAGCCGCTGCTCGCGGAGCCAGCCCGGCAGCTGCGCCACGCCGTCGAGCAGGGCGAGAGGGGCGTAGGGGGCGAAGGCCGGCGCCCCGGTGGTGCCGCTGAGGACGGCGACGAAGCGGATTCCCCCCCGGCGCGCGGCCTCGGCGTCGGGGAGGCTGTCCCCCACGTAGAGCGACTCGCCGGCGTCGACGCCGAGACGCTCCAGGGCCAGGTGCAGGCAGCTCGGGGTCCGGCTTGTGCTCGGAGACGTCCTCCGCCCCGACCACGGCCCCCACAAGGTGCCGCAGCCCCTCGCGGTCGAGGATCCCCTCGATGCGGTAGCGGTACTTGGTGGAGGCGATGGCGCAGGAGATGCCACGGCCGTGCAGCTCCTCCAGCACGCCGGGGACGGCGTCGAAGACCACGGTGCCCGCCGCCATGACCCGGTCGGCGCGCTCGAGGAAGAGCCGGCCGAACTCCGCGCTGCGCGGGCGCTCCGCCTCGCCGTTGAGGGCGGCCACGATGTCGGGCACGGAGAGGCCGATGGTGCGCCGGATCTCCTCCTCCCCCGACAGGTCGAGCCCCATCCGCCGCTGCGCGTGACGGACGCAGTCGATGACGCCCACGGAGGAGTCCGCCAGGGTGTAGTCGAAGTCGAAGAGGACCGCCTTGAGCGGCGTCGGGCCCATGGCGGTCACACCGGCGAGCCGGCGTTCACCCCCAGCCCGCGGCGGTAGGCCTCCAGGGAGAGCAGGTCTTCGGGTTCCACGTTGCCGATGTTGACCCGGGGCCCGAAGCGGTCGATCAGGTCGCGGCGCATGGCGTGGACGTGGTGCTCCTCCACCCCCGCGATCCAGGGTCCCGGAAGCTCGAACATCACCTTCTCCAGACCCACGGCGGCGACGATCCCGTCGATGTCGGCCGCAGTCTCCGCGCCACCGTGGATCAGCTCCGCCGCCTCCACCAGCAGCAGGCTGGCCCCCGCCTCCATGCACGCCTTCGCGTCGTCGGCCAGGGGGACGGCGTTGGCCAGGCCCTCCTTCTTCCCCACCTCGCCGAGCACCTTCAGCCCGAATTCCTCCACCGCCCGGGCGATGACCCCCTCCTTCCACCGCAGGCTCACCGGCGCGAGGTTGTCCGAGACCTCCACCCAGCGGTAGCCGGCCTCGACACACGCCGGCAGGTAGCGCTCCAGGCGGCCGTGCACCTCGGCGTACTCCAGGTACTGCCCCCCGGGGAAAGGCTCCACGTCCCACGACAGGTAGCGGTCGATCTTCTCCGTCAGCCGCGCCGGCGCGTGCAGCCGCGACAGGCCCACGGCGATCTTGGCGAAGTCGAAGTGGTCGGCCCCCATATCGGTCAGATCCCGCTGCCGCTGCGGCCCGATGCCCCAGTCGATGACCATGGTCAGCCCCGAGGCGCGGGGCTTGGCGGTACGCTCTCCGGCCAGGTGTCCGTCGAGTCCGTCGAAGGGATGCAAGTGCGGGTCCTCATTGGTGGTGTTCGGAAGCGCGCTAACCTACGAAAGGCCCCCCACCCCGTCACGATGCTTGCCGCGCCGGACGGGAGCGGCCATGTTTGGCCCCCGCGCCGATTGAAAGCGGTTGCCGCCAGGCCGCACCCGGTCGGGAGGTAAGGCCACGACGCCCCGCCCTCAGCAGGAGGCACGAGAGATGGCAAGATTTCGGGTTGCGAATAGACCAACAGGGCCTGGGCTATTGCTGAGTGCAGTGGTCTTTGGTGCAGCCTGTATCCACGCGCAAGCTACGGATGACAGTACGCCGCTGCACGCTGCGGCCAAGGCGAATGCCTTTGCGAAGGCACAGGAGTTGCTGAAGAACGGGGCCGACGTCCATTCCAAGAACGAAGAGGGCGATATGCCGCTGCACATTGCGGCGAGGGCGAATGCCTTCAAGACCGTGGAACTCCTGCTGAACCACGGAGCCAATGTCCGTGCCAGGGGCAAGGATGGGCAGACGCCGTTGCACGCCGCAGCACAGGCGAATGCGTCTGAGGTGGCACGGACTCTGCTGAAGAACGGGGCCGTGGTTGACGCCAAGGCCAAGGGCGGCAGGACGCCGTTGCACTTTGCGGCGGGTAACAGTGCGGCTGAGATGGCAGAAGTCCTGCTGAACAACGGCGCGACTGTTGACGTGAAGGACCATCCTATCGGCTTGGAGCCAGTGCACTTTGCGGCGATGCAGAATTCGGCTGAGGTGGTCGAGGTTCTGCTGAATAGCGGGGCCGTGGTTGACGCAAAGACCAAGGGCGGCTTTACGCCGCTGCACTTGGCGGCGGCTAAGGATGCGGCTGAGGTGGCAGAGGTCTTGCTGAATAACGGAGCCGATGTCAACGCGACAAGCAACGCCGGCGATACACCTCTGCACAGTGCTGCAGAGGCAAGTGCGGTTGAGGTAGCGGAGCTATTGCTGAACAAAGGAGCCGCTATCGAGGCCAAGAACAACGACCGCAGGACGCCCTTGTACATCGCGCAAACCAAGACAAAGATTGTCCGTCTTCTGCTGCAGCACGGCGGCAAATAGGCAGAGTTGGATGGCCGAGTGAGGCCGGGAACCTCGCCGCCGGCAAGAGCCCTATGCCCTCAGGCGTCTCTCTCCGGCGCAGTCCGAGGAGGCAGCCGTGACGACGACGCCCGACGTCCAGAGCCTCCAGGCAGTTTTCCACAATGCTGCACTTCCCCGAAGACAGAGTCGCCCAATTCTGCCGGCGCCATCACATTCGACGCCTGGCCCTGTTCGGCTCGGTTCTCCGCGACGACTTCACCTCCGAAAGCGACATCGATGTGCTGGTCGAGTTCGCGCCCGGCAAGACGCCGGGACTGGCCTTCATCACCATTCAGGACGAGTTGTCAGAGATATTCGGCCAGCGGGTGGATCTGCACACCTTCAGCGGAGTCGAGAGAAGCCGGAACTGGTTGCTTCGGGAGGAGATTCTCAAGACTGCGGAGATTCGGTATGAGCAGGCGTGATGACGATGTTTCATAGCGAGGAGGCGATCATGACGACGACGACCGAAGTCCAGACCCTTCCCCAGCGCGTCCTCGGCAAGACCGGCGAGCGCGTCCCCATTCTCGGCCTCGGCACCGCCTGCGGCGGGCTGGGCATGGCCGACGCCGAAGCGATCGAGCTGTACGAGGCCGCCATCGACCGCGGGGTCACCTACCTCGACACCGCCCCCGGGTACGAGCGGGCCCAGCGGCAGCTCGGCCACGTCGTGCCCCGCCGCCGCGACGAGATCTTCCTGGTCACCAAGTCGCCCACCGCCGACGGCGCCGAGGCCGTGCGCCTCCTGGAGCAGAACCTGCGCGATCTCGGCACCGACGCCGTCGACCTGTGCTACGTCCACTCCCTGGGCAACTACGACGCCGACCAGGTCCTGGCAGACGACGGCGCTCTCGCCGGCCTGCGCGAGGCCCAGAGGCGGGGCCTCACCCGCTACGTCGGCTTCACCGCCCACCACAAGACCGGCAACTCGGAGCGCGTCCTGAGGGAGGCGGAAGTCGACGTCATCATGGTGACCCTCAACTTCGCCGACCATCACACCTACGGCTTCGACCGCACCGTGCTGCCCCTGGCGGCCGAGCGCGACGTCGGCGTGGCCGCCATGAAGGTCTACGGCGGCGCCGAGGCGATGGAGTACCACACGAAGGAGGACGAGGACCAGCGCCCCTCCGCCCTGGAGGCTACCGCGCCCGCCTTCAACCACGAGCGCGCCTTCCGCTGGGCCCTCGGCCTGCCGGGGGTCGGCATCGGCGTGATCGGCATGTACTCGGAGAAGGAGCTGGACCGCAACATCGAGTGGGCCCGCCGCTGGCAACCGCTCACGGCGGAGGAGGAGGCGCAGCTGCTGGCAGACGGCCGACGCATCGCCCGCTCCTGGGGGGACCACTACGGGGACCTGGTGTGACTCTATCCGATCTGCGGCGGGGGCCGCCCGAGCGCCGCGCCGACTTCGTCAGGGAGATCGCCGACGACGTGAGCCGGCGCATCCGCGAGCGGTTGGTGGCCGAGCCCGAGGCGCGGGAGCTGGCCGCGGGCCTGCGGTTTCAGGCGGGGGTGCTGATGCCAGAGAGGCTGGACGCTTTCGACCGCATCTACGGCGCCCGCTTCGAGCGGCTGATCCGGCAGTTTCTGCGCGGGGAGAGCTGAGCCGCGAAGGCCGGTCCCCATGCCGTCGGGTAGGGCGTGGCTCGGCGAGCCATCCCACGGTGTAGAATTGGCGATCAGCAGACGAGCATTCAGAGAGGCTTCCACGGCGAAGCCGACCTTTGCTGCCGAGCAGGGAGCATTGGCTCTGGATCGCCAGGGACTGGGCTCGGTTATCGAGTGGACTGAACTTGACGCAAATCCCACCAACTGTGTCTACAAGGCAGTTTGCCGCGACGGCAGCTATATCCTCAAGATCAAGTATCGAAAAGCCTTCTCGCTGGCAGTCGAATACAGAATGACCGCACTGTTGCGCGATACCACCATTCTGCCCGTCCCCGAGATCTGTGTATTGTGCGAGGACACCGATGCCTTCGGATATCCCTATCTGATTTCCAGTCTGCTCCCCGGTACTCAAGGGCGAGACTTCTTCGAGATGCCCGGTACCAGCGATCGTCGGAGGTGCCGCCTGCTCAGGGAGTTCGGCTCCGTGGTTGCTATCATCAACGAACAGAGGGTTTCCGACGGTCTTCTGCCGGTGCAGAACATGACCGAGTGGCGAGATGACATACGGAGAAAGCTGCTTGACAACCAGGAGTTGATAGCCGACCTGCCAGAAGACTGTCAAGCCAGGTTGCCCGCTATCGAGGACCTTCTGAACAGAGCCAATGTCGTGCCGGATCCAGGCCCCCAAGGGCTTCTTTGGGGAGATGCAGCAATACACAATCTACTGGTGGATGATGACGGTCATATCCTCGGTATTCACGATTTCGAGAATGGAGCGACGGGCGATCTTCTTCATGAACAGCTGCATGTGGCAGCAGAGTTTGGCCGGGAACCTCGAGGGATCTACGGTCGTGATCACTATTCACAGGAGTTCTGGTCGGGGTATGTGGAGGCAGGTGGAGTGCGGTTGGAACCAGATGAGACGTACCTGAAGGTCAGACAAGCCACCATGGGCGCCGGTCTATGCTGGTTCTGGGAAGTGCTGGGAGCCTTCCACCCCAAGACGCCGCAATGGCTGGACGACCTGGAAAGCGGATTGAGGGGCCTCCTGGAATCCTCGGCCCGCACCGGCTGACCCTCAGAACGCCGTCGCCGAGACCGCCTTGGCGATCATCAGCGTCGCCGCGCAGAACATGCCCACCAGGGACATGCCCACGCCGAAGCCGACGGCCAGGACCATGGCGTACTGGCGCCACTGCTGGCGGCCGTAGCGCGGCCACAGGTAGTGCTTGGCCACAAGGGCGCCGATGACCTCGGTGAACATGGCGAAGAAGGTCGCCGCCCCGGCCGAGGCCACGCCCCGGATGAAGCCCCACACGAAGAACATGGGCATGCCGAAGAAGCCGAGGATCGAGTAGAGGCCGAGGCCGAAGGCCAGGCCCACGACGATGATGGGCCACTTCACGCCGCCCGTGGGATGGCGCAGGTCCTCGTCGACCTCGCCGTCGCCGTCGTCGTCCTTCTGGTTGAGGACCTCCTCGTCGGCGAGTCCGTCGAAGTCCTCGTCGCGGCCGTCGCCCGTCGACTTGGGGTCCTTCCAGTAGATCTGGAAGAACATGGGCGTCTCCACCGAGCTCTGGTAGAAGTCGCCGCGGAAGCCGGGATGGGTGTCCAGCTCGAAGAGGGTGATCACCTCGCGGTCGTGCCAGGCCTCGGGCAGGCGCACGCGCAGCATGGTCTCGGCCCCGGTCACCACGCCGGCGTCGTCGGGTGACAGCCTCAGGGGCCGCGGCAGGTCGGGGTTGATCTTGGCGTCGGGGGCCGGCTCGAGCAGGACCGGCGGCTGACGGTCGGGGCCCGCTCCGGTGAAGTCGGTGTAGAAGTAGCCCGTCGCCGACCAGGGGCCGTAGCGGCGCAGCCCGGGGTTGGTGATCTCCACCTCGTCGGTGATGCGCACGCGCCAGTAGTAGAGGGAGCGGTCCTTCAGGTTGGCCGGACTCCACACCACCTCCCCGGCAGGCAGGACCCGGCCCTCCACCTCCTCCCCGGCCTGGTATGTGAGACTGTACTGAGTCGCCGAGAACCGCACCGCTTCCTGGAAGGCGCGGGCCGGCCAGAAGGTCTGCACGTAGGGGTAGGCGTCGGAGGGGATCGGCGCCAGCTTCCACAGGAAGCTCCAGTACATCAGGCTGGCGCCGAGAACGATCGGCACCATGACCAGCTCGGCCTTCAGGAGGCTGGTGAAGCGCATCCCCGTGAGCTCGATGATGCGGAAGGTCTCGGCGTTGCCGCCGAAGTCGGCCCCCGCCAGGGGCACGAACCAGATCTCGACGCCGCGGTACCCGGTGAGAAAGACGATCGCCTCGTGCAGGTGGGGGATCTGCACGTTCTGCCCGATCAGCCCGTCGAGGCGGGCCGAGACGAAGGACATGATCGGCGCGTAGACGAAGGCGATGAGGATGATCACCACCAGGATGGTGGTGGTGATCAGCGACGGGAAGAGGGTCTTGGCCAGGACGATGGGATAGGCGGAGGCGATGAAGAACAGGGTGAGGCAGATCCACACCGGGAAGTCGCCGCGGTTGAGATGCTTCATGCAGTAGCCGCGGATGCGGGCGGGCTCGTTGCACTCCGCGTGCAGGCAGACGTCCGGGTCGTGGCCGTGGGTCTTGGCGTGGGACTGGTCCTCGCGGTGGTCCCGGGTGCCGCGCACCACCTGCACCATGGAGATGACGGTGGTGGCGAAGATGACGCCCAGTCCGAAGGGCTGCCAGAAGTCGACGCCGGCGGTGATCTGGGTCTGCACGGCGCCCATGCCGGGCACCCAGTGGGGCATGAACCCGTAGTGATGGAGCAGGGGCGACAGGACGATGAAGGAGACCACGGCGGCGAAGGAGCCCATGACGCTCCAGAACGGCAGCAGCAGGCCGGCGAAGATCGGCGACAGGCTGAAGCTGATGGCGATCGGCGTCGCCCCGAGGTAGCGTCCCAGGACCGGCGTCAGGTCGGCGAAGGGGATGGGCAGAATCGTGACCTTGACGCCGGCGAAGACCTCGGTGAGGGTGGGGATCGCCACGTACACGAACCCGAAGACGAGGCCGATCGACCCGCCCATGGTGAAGCAGGGCCACTTCCAGGTCTGCCTCTCCGAGCCGCTCTCCTCGGCCAAGGCCATCGCCCCGAGGGCGGCCTGGGGCGCCGTGGGGAAGGGCAGGCGCTCGCGGTCGGAGACCAGCCGGAAGAGGACGTACCCCGAGGTGAACCAGGTGATGCGGCCCACGAGGATGCCCAGCACCAGCAGGGCGATGGGCAGGGCCCAGTCCATGTGCAGGAAGGTGCGCTGCACGATCGCCTCGGAGTCGGGCGACGGCGAGAACCACCCGTGGCCGAGCCACTTCAGGCCCACCAGCTTCTCCGTGAGGCCGAACTGGGCGGCTTCCGGCGAGCCGACGAAGTACTGGCGCCAGATCAGCTGCAGGAAGGTGCCGGTCTCGGCGCGCACGATCAGCTGCGACGCCACGTACGTGAGGAGGAAGATCTCCTGCCGCCGGAGCGTGGTGAAGGAGCGCTTGGCGATCTCCAGGAAGAGGATCACCGTCACCCACTGCGCCGCGTCGCCGATGCCGATGCCGGTGACCAGGCCCAGGTACATTTGTCCCGGGGTCATGATGAAGGCGATGAACAGCACCCCCACCAGCGTCTTGAGGGTGTACCCGTGCTCGAAGCGCTCCGGCGCCTGCAGCAGATCCCTGTACTCGTGGATCTCCTGATATTGGCGCTCCCGCTTCGTCTGTCGGCGATCCTCTGCCACTAGGCCACCTGTCTCAAGGCGGGATCAGCCCGCAGGAGTTTCGCGCCAGCGAAACTCGCAACAAAGCCGCGCAGCGGCTTTGCGATCTCCTGATATTGGCGCTCCCGCTTCGTCTGTCGGCGATCCTCCGCCACTAGGCCGCCTCAAGCCTCACGAGATCGCCTCCGCCGCCGGCTCGAGCTCCACCTCGGCCGCCGCCATGGCCACCTCGCGGCAGTGGGCGGCGTGCTCCTCCTGGATGTCGTGCTTCAGCGTCTGCCACACCAGGAACTGCTTCCGCAGCTCCAGCATGAAGCCGAGGTTGAGGCGCTGCCAGAAGGCCACGGGCCCGCTGATGCGCTCGATGTAGAGGTCGATCTCGCAGATCCGCGGATGGTCGGTGGGCGCGATGGTGAACTGCAGGTACTGGCTCACCCCCATGTCGAAGGGCGCCAGCCACAGCAGCAGTTGCACGGTGTGCACCTTGGCGCCGTCCCCTTCCTCCACCAGGACGCGGGTGCGCTCGGTGTACATGCGTCCCACCGACTCGTGGCCGTACGAGGTGAAGAAGGTGTGGAGGTACCCGCACAGGGACTCCACGGCGTTGACGTTCACCGTGAAGGGGAAGGGGAAGCGCCAGACGTCGTCCACCGGATCGGGCAGCTGCCAGCGGCGCACCACGTCGGGCACGGCCATCTGCGACGCCGTCCGCGCCGGGTAGACGGTGGACAGCAGCACGACGGCGATCACCAGCAGGGCCGAGCTGATGGCCGCCGTCGAGGAGTAGTTGAGGGAGACCCCGCCCAGCAGATCGAGGGCCAGGAGCACCCGCCCCCCCACCTGGCCGAGGACGTAGCCGATGACCACGCCGAGGACGCCGTAGACGCAGGACTCGGCGATGAAGAGGAAGGCGATGTGGACCGGCGCCAGGCCCACCGAGGAGTAGACGCCGATCTCGCGGAAGCGCTCGTACACGGCGCCCATCATCGTGTTGAGGACGATGAGGGCGGCGATGAGCATGGGGATGACGAGGGCGCCCAGGCCCTCCACGCTCGTGGCCCCCATGCTGCTGTAGGCGTAGGTCCTGAGCTCCCCCTCCTCGTCGGGCATGCCCACGAAGAGGCGGAAGGTCGCCCGCGTGAGGTACTCCTCGATCAGCTCGCGGCTCGGCACCTCCTCGTCGAAGGCGATGGCCACCGACATGAGCTCCGCCCCCAGGCTCTCCAGCCGGCCGTAGGGCATGACCGCCAGCCGCGCCGAGGGCAGGTGCTCGTAGCCGACGTCGATGTCGGCGTCGAGGAAGAAGTTGTTCATCATGAACATCTGGTCGAGGCCGGGCATGTTGAACTGCTCGAACTTCTCCTTCGCCGGCGTCAGGGGCTCGTTGTTCAGGTCGCGCACGTCCTCGAAGAGATCGGGGTCGTAGATGCCCACGACCTTCCACCCCTGGCCGAAGACGCGCACCAGCGGCCCCTCCCCGCGCTCCACCGCCTCCACCGGGACGCCGAGCTGCTCGGCCACCGGCGCCGCCAGGATGGTGCTGCTCTCCCCGGGGTCGTCGAACCAGCGGCCGGCGACGAGGGCGCGGTCGATGCCCGTCACCTCGGTCTCCTCGGGGGTCAGGCCGAGGACGCCGAGGGCGGCCGCCTCCCGCCCCTGGAAGCGCATGGGGATGTAGCCCTCCTCCTCGAAGCCCATGGTCATCCAGGTCCGCGCCGCCACGGTGCCGGACCCGCCGAAGTGGGAGAACAGGTAGTCGTAGACCGGCGGCTCCCAGGACCACCAGTGGATGTCGTGCATGAGGACGCCGCGGTAGAGGGGCTCCCAGTCCTTCTCGAAACCGACGAAGCGGATCGCCGGCTTGAAGGAGGTGAAGGAGAGGACGGTGAAGGTGAGCATGGTGATCGTCGTCAGCGTCAGGCCCGTGCGCAGGACGCGGCGGCGCATGTTGGAGATGCCGAGCATGAAGGCCACGTAGGCGGTGCCCGAGCGGCTGAGGTCGCCGCTGGCCGTGCCCGCCGCCCGCTGGCGCAGCTCGGCCATGTAGCTGTTGAACCGCGACATGACGAGGGTGATGACGAAGACGGCCATGACCATCACCATGAGGGCCAGGAGCACGATCACCGGGTGGGCCAGCTCGAAGGCCGGGTGCACCTGGGCGAGGATCATCCAGATGACGAGCATGATCGCCGTGAACCAGACGATCTGGCGGCGGATGTCGGGGGCGGCGAAGAGCAGGCGCTCGGCGAAGAACGCCGCCGGCACCAGGAGGGCGACGAAGAACACGAGGCCGAGGATGATGTCGTCCTGGGTGCCGCGCACGTCCGGGTAGGCGCGGTACTCCAGGCCGATCGCCTCGCGCACGTACTTGGCGTAGCGGTCCCAGTCGAGGCCGGCCATCGCCTCCTCGGCCTTCTCCAGGGCGGTCCGCGAGCGCTGGTGCAGGGCGTCGAGGCGCGGGTTCTCGATGGCGAACTGGCGCATGCGCTCCATGCGCACGTCGTCGAGGCGCCACATGTCCTTCGTCGACTGCAGGCTGGCGTACGGGATCAGGCGCCGCTGCGACAGGTCGAAGCCGGCCCCCTGGGCGGTGAGCTCGTCCACGGCGCCGGCGTTGTTGAGCAGCACCATCGACTTGTCCACCATGCGCAGCGGCTCCCCGGGCTCGCCGTAGAGGACCATCATCCGCTCGAGGTAGTCGCCCATGACGAAGCCGTACTGGCGGGGCACGGCGCCGCGGTCGTCGAGGACCTTCATGCTGCGGCTGGAGTTGCCGAAGGTGAAGTGGAACCCGGCGTGGATGCGGTCGTGGATCTCGACGCTCTCGGCCTCGAAGAGGATCGTCGTCCACACCGTCTCGGCCTTGGTCAGGCCCTGCTCCCAGGCGCCGATCTTCTGGGCCCGCTCGCCGTGGTCGGTGGCGAAGGTGACCTCGCCGGTCTCCTTGTCGAGGAGGAAGCCGCGCACCCCGACCTTGCCCTTGGAGAGGCCCTTGACGGTGTAGTTGCCCGCCTCGTCGGCGAGGGCGATCCACGGCCGCCACATGTCGCCGTAGTAGTCGTGGAGGATGACGACGGTGCCGTGGGGCACCGGGTCCTCGGGGGTGGCGGAGCGCCTCGGCAGGAGCCGCAGCCGGCCCTCGATGGCGACGCGGCGGTCGGGCAGGTTGCGGTCGTGGGCGGGTCGGAGCTTCTCCCACTCGGACCCGAAGAGGCCGGGGTCGGCCAGGGCCCGGGTGAGGACCTGGTTGATCATCTCGCTCTGGCGCTGCACGTTGCCGAAGTCGACCCGGTCGGGCCGGTCCAGGGGGCTGTCGAGGACCGCCCGGCGGTCGGTGGTGGTCACCAGGTTGAGGGTCACCAGGCCCACGTCGCGCGCGATCCGGCCGTCCTCGATGAAGACGTCGTCGTCGAGGTAGCTGTCCCACGACAGGCCCTTGATGGGGCTGACGAGGTTGACGAGACCGTGAGGCTCCCGCCCCAACGCCGCGGCGGCCCCGGCGGCGTGGCGCGAGAAGCTGCGCCCGAGGGAGACGAAGAACCGGCGGTGGGCGGAGATGCGGGCGCTGTGCACGAGACCGACCTGGTCGGACTGGCTCGACAGGTCGAGGGCCAGGAAGAGATCGATGTCGAGGCTGTCCGGCTCCAGGCGGATGCCGAGGGAGTCGGGCTTGATGCGCCGGCGCTTGAGCTGCGCCCCGAGACGCTCCAGGTCGACGGACTCGAGGACCGGCCCGCCCCCCGAGTCGCCCAGCCGCACCCCCAGGGTGTCGAGAGGGATCCCGAGGGCGGCGGTCTGCCGCACCAGCTTGTCCACCTTCAGCGAGTCGGCGACGAAGCGTTTCGGCATGCGGTTGCGGAACAGGGGCAGCCGGCGCGCGTGCCGGTCGAGGAACTGGAACAGCCCCTGGTCGCCCTGGAAGTGGGAGCCCGTGGCCACCAGCACCATCGAGCGCGCCGGCGGATGGTCGCGCAGGTGGCGGGCCAGCTCCAGGAGGGCGGCGACGCCGCAGGCGGCCTCGGCGGCGGGCGCATCGGACGGCACCACCGAGAGGCCGTCGTAGTAGGCGTGGACGGCTACCAGCTCCTCCGAGAGCTCCGGGTCGACGCCGGGCACGCGGCCCCAGATCGCCCAGGTGGTGTGGCTCTCGAAGTCCATGCGCGCCCGCAGGCGCACCGGGAGCTCGCCGTCGCCGAGGCGCTGCCGCAGGCCCAGGGCCGCCTGCCGTCCGAGCCAGAACCGGGGTACGTCGACGGGGGTCCAGCTCCACTTGGTGCGCGACTCGAAGTTCGTCGTCTCCTCGGGCTCGACGAAGACGATCGCCCCGGCGCCGAGGGCGGCGGCGTTCTTCCAGTTCGTCCAGGTGTTGTACTCCATGAGGACGACGGCGCCGTCCATGACGTGTCCGTTGAAGTCGGCGTGCTCCCCGGCGCCGCCGTAGAACAGGTGTCCGCGCCGGCCCTCGGGCCCGAGGGTGTTGGTGCGCACGAGGTTCGGCCACATCGACTGCAGCGGGATCGTCTCCACCACGCCGCCGGACTCGTCGAGGAGCTCCATCGAGGCGCCGTGGTCCATGGGCACGACGATGTCGTAGGGCTCGCGCTGCACCTCCCGTACCCCGGCGGCGCGCAGCTCCCGCTCCACGAAGTCGGCGGCGAAGCGGTCCCCCGGATAGCCGGCGATCCTCGATCCGTGGGAGGAGAGCTGGCGGATGGTGTGGGCGATCCGGCCGAAGGCGTCGTCTGCGGCCGTTTCCTGGACTAGCGCGGGGACCGGCGGAGCCGCGTCCGGCGGGACTTCCGCGGGGGCCGGTGACGCTTCTGTCGGCGGCGCGGCCGCCAGGGCCAGCGCCGGCAGGAGCGGCCAGCGGAACCTCGGGCCTCCTCGGAGGCGAGACCCGCGAGAAGCCCGCGGCACCAGCGCCGCCAGGGCCGCCAGGCCGGTGAGGACGCTGCGCATGCGCGGCCTGGGAGAAACCGGCGCCGCGGGTGCCGGCGTGGCCGGTGCCGAGAGAAGCGGCCTGCAGCTTGCGCCCGCGCCTCTGCGGAGCCGAGGTCCGCGTGAGGCCGGCGGCACCAGCGCGGCCAAGGCCCTCAGCGGTGGGAGAGCCCTGCCCCGCCGGGAGCGTGCCCGGGCCAGGACCGGCAGGCAACTGGCGCCCTCGGGCCGTCGAGGCCCGCCGGAGACCGCCGCCACGCGCGCCGCCAGGGCCGCCAGGCCGGTGAGGACGCCGCCAATCGGGCGGCGCGGACCGGCGGCGGAGGGTGGCGCGGGGCTCCGGGAGGCGCCGCGGCGGAGGCGGATGCCGTGGATCATGCCTCGCCCGTCTCCCGGCGGTAGAAGGCGTCCCAGTCGCGGGTCGGCTCGAAGCCGAGGATGCGGCGCGCCTTCTCCCACGTGTAGGTCCCGGGACCGCGGTAGGAGAGGACGGGGAAGCACTGGAAGTCGTCGGGGATCGCCTCCGCCTCGAGGGCCAGCTTGCAGATGTGGTGAAGGTCCTCCCAGACCACGGTGAAGGGGGGCGCCGCCCGCGGCCCGTCCGCCGGCTCCGGCGCCGGGCCCAGGCCGTTGAAGACGAAGTAGGCGGTCTGGATGCCGTGGGCCCGGGCGAAGACCCGGCAGATCTCGGCGCTCAGCCACTTGGAGAGCATGTAGCAGCTGCTGCCCGGAGCGGCCGGCGCGTCGTCGACGGCGAAGTCGTGATCGTAGGCGTAGCGCAACCCCTGGGGCCCGGAGTGGATCACCTTGCCGATGCCCAGCTCGGCGGCGGCCTTCATCACGTGCCAGGCGCCGGCGGTGTTGACGTCGTAGCTGTCCACCGCATGGTCGCGGACGACGGTGAAGTTCATGATCGCCTCCATCCCCCGCGCCGCCCCCAGCACCTGCTCGTAGCAGCGCACGTCGACATGCTCGATGGGGAGGCCCGCCGGGTGAGGCTTCACGTCGGTGAGGCGCAGGTCGTAGTCCTTCTCCAGTCCCGGCGTGAGATCGGGCCCCACCAGGCCGGAGGCGCCCAGGAAGAGGACCTTCTTCTTCACGCGGCCCCCCGCGCCGCCCACTGGCGCCGGAAGTTGTGCCGCGGCTCGAAGCCCATCCCGCGGATGCCGTCGAGGAGGAACTTCGGGTGCGGCGGGAGATGGCATACGTGCCGCACCTGCCAGCGCCCGATCCAGTTGCGGGCTCCGGCGTTGTCGCCGCCCAGGGCCAGCTCGACGGCGGCCGCCGCATCCCGCGGGTCGAGCCAGCTGAGGTCCGGCTCGCTGCCCGCCGGTACCTCGTCCTCGCGGACCAGGCGTCCCAGCCGCAGCACGGTGACGCCGAGAGCGTAGTCCCGGGCGAACTCGCGGGTGACCTGCTCGGCCAGGTGGTGGCCCAGGCGCCGCATGGCGGTCCCCGGCAGCGGCCGGTGCTGCTCGGAGATGTACACGTCGTCCGGCACCTCGTGGAAGACCTCCAGGGAGCTGCAGTGGACGAGGCGGGACACGCGGGCCTCGACGGCGGCCTGCAGCAGCACGCTGGTCCCCCGCGCGGCGCGGTCGAGGAGGGCGCGCTCGCCCTCGTAGGAGTCGCCGGGAGGAAGGGCGGGCGGTCCCGCGGGACCCGTATGGACGATGGCGTCGACGCCGCTCACGGCGGCGCGGGCGCCTTCGGGGTCGTGGATATCCGCGTCGACGACGTCGACGCCGGGGGCTTCGGGAGTCTCGCCGCCCGGGGGTTTCGAGACCCGGAGCCGGTGTTCCCCGGAGAGCCTCTGGAGGAGGATGCTGCCCATGCGGCTCGTACCCTCGGATACAAGAATCCGCATGTCGGGGACGACTCCTGGGGGGCCCGCCGAGAGACGGCGCAGGGGCCTGCGGGCGAGTGGAGGGAAGGGCTGCCGGCAGAATGAGTTACCGCTTGCAGCGGCAACCTACCGACGCCCCGGAGGGGCTGTCAAGTTGATGTCACGAGCGCTCGCAGCCGGTCCAGGTGCCGGGGGAGATCGCGCACGTGGTCCAGCAGGATCGGCAGCCAGCTCGCGTGCCTCGCCTTGAGCTCGGCGGAGACCAACGGGTCGCGCTCGGTGTCGATCCAGTCGTCGCTGGTGGCCCACTGCAAGGTCTGCACGACGCGGTGGATGCTGGTGTTGGGCTCGACCGGTGCCGAGCCGTAGCCGTCGAAGAACGCCGGGCGGAGTCCGGCCCGGTTGAAGAGCGACGCGTGCTTGTCCAGCAGCGCGATCTCCTTGGCCGGGTCGCTCACGCGCGGCGAGTCCCAGTCGATGGGCGTGGCCCGGTCGTGCGCGACGAGGACGTTCCACATGTGGTTGTCCCCGTGTCCGAGCGTGGAGGGCGCCGACCGCAGCGCCGGCGCTGCCGCCCGGACCACCTC
This sequence comes from Candidatus Latescibacterota bacterium, assembly GCA_964291625.2. GTDB lineage: Bacteria > Latescibacterota > UBA2968 > UBA8231 > UBA8231 > UBA8231. The sequence goes on from OZ220090.1 coordinate 994,283, forward strand.
GTGCAACTTGGGCAGGTACGCCTCGTGGCCCGGCAGCAGGCGACGCAGCCCCGGCTCCGCCTCGTCGATCAGCGCGTGCAGTTCCTCGGCCGGGTCGTACGGGGTGAGGACGAACCGCTCCGGCCCCAGCTTCTCCTCGGCGAGGCCGGACGGGAAGCGGACGGCGTGGACGCGGCGAAACGCCTCGCCCACCAGGCGCCAGACCCGGCCGGTGTCGAGCCCGGTCTCGATCAGGTCGCCGAGGGTCTCGCCCTCGACGAACTCCTCCAGCGAGGCGCGCTCGGTGGCGGCCAGCAGCGCCGGCGCCGGAACGCCGTGGGAAGCGAAAACCTCGAGCGCGCGAAGGCGGGAGGGCGGGGCTTGCGCAGCTCCCGGAGCACGACCCGCCGCCCGCCGGCCAGGGTCACCTTGCTGATCCGGTTGACGAATCCCCGCCCGGTCAGCGGTGTCACCGACACGGCCGCCGGCAACCCGGCCTGCCGGAGCAGCTCTGTCAGCAGGGCCTCGGACGGAGTCGCGCTCGCACCGTCAGCCTGGTGTCCCGTCGCGGGAGAGGCGCTATCCACCGGAGCCGTGGGCGGCGTCCTGTCCGCAGAAGTTCAGGGCCGTGGCCGCGTAGACCCGCGCCACCCGCACCAGCTCGGCCACGGGGACCCGCTCCTCGGTGGTGTGGGCGCCGGTCGCCGCCGGACCGTGGGTGACGGCGGGGATCCCGGCCTGGGCGCAGAAGCGGTTGCCGTCGTCGAGGAAGGGCTTGTCCGCCCAGGGCAGGGCGGCGCCGTCGTTGGCCTCCACCGCCGCCTGGAAGGCCTCCACGAGCGGGTCCTCCCGGCGCAGCTCGAAGGCCTCCCCCACGACCTGGAACTCCACGGCGGCCTCGGCGCCGAAGCGGGAGGCCACGGACTCGGCGAGGGCCGTCAGCTCCCCGCGGGCCTCCTCCCCCCGGCCCTGGGAAACCCACCGGCGCGTGCCCCGCAGCCGGCAGGCGACCGGCGCCTGGTTGAAGATCTCCCCCGACTCGAGCTGACCGACGAAGACGGAGTCGCGGCCGCTGACCTCGTGGCGGATGCGGCCCAGGCGGGCGTCGAGGTCCTTCAGCTCCCCCACCAGCGCGGCCCCGGCGGCGACCACGTCCGGCGTCTCCGGGGGCCGCAGGACCTCGTGCACCGCCTCGCCCGGACGGGTCAGGCGGATGTCGAAGACGCCCATGCCGCGGCCGGCCCCCGGCAGCCGGTCGGCCAGGTACTCGGGCAGGAGCACGCCGTCGCCGACGTATCCCTCGCGGATCAGGGCCCGCAACTGGCGGCCGTCCCCCCAGGGCGCCTCGTGGTGGTCGTGGGCGGTGAGCAGGATCCCGCCGGCCCGCGGCAGGCCGGAGTCGCGCAGGGCCCGCATCGCCTCCACGGCGGCGGCGATACCCCCCTTCATGTCCGACGACCCGGAGCCGGTGAGCACGCCATCGCGGACGGCCGGGGGCTCGAAGGGCAGGTGCACCGTGTCCAGGTGGCCGTTGAACTGCAGCCAGCGCCCCGGGGCGCCGCTGTCGAGACGGGCGACCACCGCCGGCGATTCCGGCCAGTCGGCGTCCGGCCGCTCCACCTGGAAGCCGTCCGCCCGCAACCGCCGATCCAGCCGGTCCGCCGCTTCCCCGGCGGATCGGGTCGGGCTCGGTGCGGCGACGAGATCCACTGCGGTTTCCATCAGGCGGGCCTCGTCGACGGCCGCGGCTGCGGCCTGGCGGGCTGCGTCTGTCATGTCGTACTCCTGTCCACGGGTCCCTCCCCTTTCACCATCGCGGGAAGTTTGGTAGTCTAAGCCGCCCCATGCGCCCGACACCACCACCCTACGGCATCATCTACAACTGGGACGGGGCCCCTCACGGGTACGACGAGGTGCCCCAGTCGATGGCGTCCTTCCTGGAGCGCGCGTACGCGCCCCTGGAAGAGACCCAGGTGGGCGCCCTGTTCTGGTGCGTCGGCGAGCACGCCGCGCGCTGGCCCTCCGAGACGCTGGAGCAGCTGGGCGACATCCACCGCCGGCGTTACGAAGGGGCCTATTCCCTGACCCACACCGAGAACATCCGCCTCATGCTCGAGCGCGGCGAGGACCCGCAGGCGGCCCTCATCGAGCGGGGCCGGAGCCTGGGCCTGCAGGTCTACGCCTCGGTGCGCATGAACGACAACCACTTCAACGGCGCCCAGATCGCCGACCTGCCCACCCTGCACCACACCGAGCTGACCGAGCTGCGGCGCCGGCACCCGGAGTGGCTCCTCGGCTCGCGCACCTCCGAGTGGTTCGCCCTCTCCTGGGACATGTCGGTCCCCGAGGTCCGCCGCCACCGCCTCGACCACATCCGCGAGGTCTGCGAGCGCTACGACTGGGACGGCGTCGAGCTCGACTGGCAGCGCCACGCCTTCCACCTGCCCGTGGACGACGCCTTCCGCCTGCGCTACGTCATCACCGACCTGCAGAGGGCCGCGCGCCGCTGCGCCGACGAGATCGGCCGCCAGCGCGGCAGGCCCCTCTTCGTCGCCGCCCGGGTGGCCGGCAACCTCCACGTCTGCGAGCAGATCGGCTACGACCTGCCCGCCTGGCTGGAGGAGGGCCTGGTGGACATCGTGATCCCCGCCGGCAACGGCGGCACCGACGACGACGTGGACGTGGCCGGCTTCACCGACCTCTGCCGGCCCCACGGCGTGGCGGTGTACCCCGGCTTCGACGGCGGCCTCCCCGGCCCCTGGGTGGGGCCCGAGCCGGAGGCGGAGAAGGACCGCTTGCGCACCCGCGCCATCGCCGCCCGCCACTGGCACCACGGCGCCGACGGGATCTACGCCTTCAACTGGCACGCGGGCCGGGACAACCGCCGGGAGCTGCTCAACCAGGTCGGCAGCCCGGAAAGCCTGGCCGCCACCGACAAGGTCCACGCCGCCACCCACCGGGTCCTGCGGCACGAGGGGGAGTGGCGCGGCGCCTACGACAATGACCGCGTGCGGGGCACGGTCCCGGTGGCCCTCAAGGAGACGATCACCGGCGGCGGACCGGTGATCCACCTCGACGTGGCCGACGACTTCGAGACCCACCCGCCCCGCGCCCTGGAGCTGCGCCTCCACCTGAACGACTGGGTCCGGGGGGACGAGGTGGCCGTGCGCTGGGACGGTGGCGAACTGGCGGAACCCACGGTGACCTACGACACCACCGGCGACCGCCACGGGCTTTCGGGGGTGCACGCCGCCGCGTGGGTGCGCTTCGCCCTGAGTGCAGGACAGGTGAAGGGCCGGAGGCACCGGGTCGAGGTCATCCTGCGGCAGCGGCACCCGCAGCTTGCCAGCGATCTCGTGCTGACCGATGTGGAGCTGGTGGTGGCCTACTCGGAAGCCCTGGCCGGCACGCTGCTCGGAGCCGCCGAATCCCCCTGACCTCCCGCCTGGCGCCTCGACGCGCCTGACACCCGTGCGGCCTCCCCTCCCTTGAAGATCACCGCCCTCGAGCTGACGCCGGTGCGCACCCACCGCGAGATGGGACGCCGGGCCCCGAGCGATCCCGAGCCGGCCGAGTCCCGTCACCTGGTCGTGCAGCTCCACACCGACGCCGGCGTGACCGGCCTCGGGGAGATGTCGGACGTCCCCTGGGATCTGGACGCCGGGTCCGCCGCCCGCCTGCAGGCCGCCCTCGAGCCGCTGCTGCTCGGCGCCGACGCCCGCCAGCGGGGCCCGCTGCTGGAAGGGCTGTCGCGCCGGCCCTGGGAGCACCAGGTCCTGTGCGGCATCGACATGGCCGTGCACGACGCGGTGGCGCGCCGGCTCGGCGTGTCCCTGGCCGCCCTCCTCGGAGGCGCTTTCCGCGACCGCGTCCCCTTCGCCTATCCCCTCTCCTGTTGCCGCGACGAGGCCGACGTGGCGGCCAACCTCGACCGCATCGAGCGCCGCCTCGGCGAGGGGCACGGCGCCTTCCGCTACTACTTCGGGATGGACCTGGACCGCGACGAGAGCCTCCTCGACCGGGCCCGCTCCCGCTGGGCCGACGGCATGAGGCTGACCGCCCTCGACGCCAGCGGCCGCTTCACCCCGGCGGATGCCATCGCGGCGCTGAAACGGCTGGCGCCCTTCGGCCCGGACGTCTTCGAGTCCCCGGTGCAGGGCCGGCACCGGGCGCCGGCGGAGGACTTCCTCGCCGTGAAGGCCGAGATCGACGTGCCGATCTCCGAGCACACGGCCGACGAAGCGACGGCCCTGCGGCTGGCCCGGTCCGGCGCCGTGGACGTCTTCAACACCGGCCTCGGGTACGCCGGCATCGAGCCCTGCCGCCGCACCTTCGCCATGGCCCGCCAGTTCGGTCTGCGGACGCTGATGGGCAGCACCGTGGAGATGTCGATCGGCACCGCTGCCAGAGTCCACGTGGCGGCCGCCACGGCGAACCTCGATCACGGCTGCTACATGGCGGGACCCCTCGTGTACCACGAGGACGTCACCGTCGAGCCGGTCCGGTATGTAGAGGGCCAGGTGCTGCTGCCCGACGGCCCGGGGCTGGGCGTCGAGCTGGACCCGGAGAAGCTGCGGGCCCTGCGGATCTGAGCGGAGCCGGGATCAGGCGCGGAGCGGTCTGCGTGGCTGGCCCGCAAGGATGCTTCGTCCGCACTCACTCCTGCGCGCTGATACCCCCTATCGCTCCCTGAGCTGGTCCAGCAGCCGACCCAGTTGTCCCACCAGGTAGAGCGGCAGCGAGAGCAGGGTCATTTCCACGCTCTGCCTCGTTCCGCTCACTTGGTGCCGGATGGATTGGACGGTGGGCGGATTGAGGTCGAAGCGCACGGCGAGGCGCGCCCCTCTGGCCAGGGCGAACTGGTGCAACGAGCGCAGGGTGCCGCTGGTGCCGGCTTTGACCTCGACCGGCACGATCCAGGCCCCCCGGGCAATCACGTAGTCAACTTCGGCGTTGGCGCTCTTCCCTTCCCGCAGCCAGTAGTTCAGCCGGGGCGTTTCACTACCCTCTTCCAGGTAGAGCAGGTGTTGCCCGACGAACTGTTCGGCCAGGGCTCCTTCATTGACCAGTTGGCGGTCGTCCAACTCCTTCAGAGCCAGCCAGTCCAGGCCGCACAGACGGTTCATCAGGCCGATGTCCAGGAAGAGGAGCTTGTAGGTCCTCCAGTCGACATCGGCGTGGAGGGGCACCCCGGCACAGGTACTGTGGAACACGGGTGCAATGACCCGGGCCTTGGACAGCAAGTCGATGGCGGCCCTCAACTCGCGGGCGGTCTCCTCGCGGTTGATCTGGGTGTACTTGACTTTTCGTCCCACGGCGCGGGGAACGTAGTTGAAGACTCGCTGCAGGCGCAGCCGGACTCGGGCCGAGGCATACTCGGCAAAATCGTCCTGGTAGGTATCGACGATGGACCGATGCACCGGCGTTACGTCGGCGAAGTGGCCGCTGGAGCTATAGGCGGCTACGGCTTCGGGCATGCCACCCACCAGCAGGTATTCCCGCTGATACGCCGACAAGCGGGTGTGGACGGTATTGGGCAGGGAATCTTCGAGGCTGTAATCCTGCAAATGGGCCAGGAGGGGAGGGTCCAGTTCGGCGAGAAATTCCTCAAAGCTCATCGGGCCCAGATGGAAGTACTGTATGCGCCCTACCGGTTCGAGCAGGGAGCCCGCGGCGATGACCGGCAGCTCGGGGTGGTCTTCGAAGAAGTAGCGCAGCGCGGGCAGGGCATGGGGGGTCGCCTGGATCTCGTCGAGGAAGAGGATGCTGCCCGGTGCCAACAGCGGTCGATCCAGGAGCCCTTGGAGTTCCCGGCGGATGTGCGTCAGGTCCAGGGTCTGGAACACGGGGTCGAGGTCCGGGTGGCGCTCGAGGTTGATCTCGTTGAGGTGCAGGTGGTGGGACCGGGCAAATTGCCGCACCAAGGTGGATTTTCCCACTTGGCGGGCACCGCGGATGACCAGCGGCTTTCGCTGTGGGGCGGCCAACCATTGGGCCAGAGCGCGTTCGGCCGATCTATACATGATGAATATTAATGCCCCCTCTTTCGGACATATAGAGTACGAAAAAGGGGGCATTTCTGCATGGCGGACGCCTCCCGCAAGGCGCATCGTCCGCGCTCTGGTCGACTGACCGCCCGCCCCTACCCCAGTACCTCCACCGTCGCCGCCAGCAGCACCTCCCCCTTCATCAGCTGGCACTTCGCCTCGCCGATCGTCCCGTCGACGATCTGCCCGCGCCCGCGCAGCAACTCCTCCATGCGGTCGAAGGCGGGGGTGTGGCCCATCATCTCCGTCAGGGCGACCTCCTGCTCGCCGTGCTCGGGATGGTTCAGGATCACCACCCCGGGGTTCTCCGGCGAGAACCTCCCGTGGCGGTCGGCGCCGGCGTAGTCCTCGCCGATGTGGATCGACGAGTTCGAGGACTGACTCACGCCGAGGAGGAAGATGTAGCCCCCCTTCTTGATGAGGCGGTCCAGGGCGCAGTCCCTGCCGAGGGCGCCGCGGTTCAGGTCGTCCTCGACCAGGCTTGCCGCGTCGGGGCCGATGGCGGTCACCGCGTGGGTCGGGTGGAGGCTCCGCACCGCCCCCGGGAACCGCCGGGCCGCTTCGGTGACGGCCCCGTTCAGAGAGGGCGACTCCAGGGGATCGAAGTACTCGCAGCTGCTGTGGGTGAAGGTCGGCACCATCAGGGTGCCCTGAGGCCCGAGGACGTCCAGGAAGGCCTCCACCACCGTATCCGCTCCGCCCTCGACGTGCCCCATGCTCGACAGGGAGCTGTGGACCATCACCCGGTCGCCGGACTTCAGGCCCATGGTCCCCAGGCTGCTTGCGATGTCGGCCCGCGTGACGTTCATCGGTCCCACACGCCGTACTCGACGACCAGCTCCACGTCCTCGATCCCCACCTTGCTGCGCAGGTCCGAGGGCCGCTCCAGCAGGCCGACCTCGAGCCGGTTGGTCCCCTGCCTCAGGGCTGTCCGGTCGACCTCGATCTCGAGCCACATCCCGGCGTAGGGGGCGACCGCCTGCATGGGGCTGCGACGCGCCCCGTCGAGGGAGACGGCCTCCCCGTTGAGGCGGACCTCCAGCCGGTCGTCCCGCACCAGGTCGTTGAAGCACAGGCGCAGGCGGGTGGAGCCGATGCGGGCGTTGCCCTCCACGTCGTCGGCGATGGTCAGGGGGATCTGGTGCATGCGGCCGAGGTCGGCGGCGGGATCGATCGACACGGGCAGGTGGGAGGGGTAGTCGACGCCCTGCACGTGCTCCACGTCGGTGCGGCGCCGCAGGAAGTAGTGCTTGTCCCCCTCGGCGATCTGCTCGGGCCCCGAGAGCTGGCCGAGGACGGACCGCTCCTGGTCGCCCAGGGGCCAGGACATGAACCAGGTGTAGAGGCCGTCCACCCCCAGGCGCCAGGCGTTGGCCGCCGCCGCCCGGAACATGGCCGGCGAGGGATACATCCGGGCGTTGAAGCGGCGGCTCTCGTCGGCGTAGTAGGGGTGCAGCATGTAGTAGACGGAGACGCCCCGGTCGTGGGCCGCCTCCACGAGCCACTCCACCGGCATGGCGGAGTCGAGGATCATGTGGGCGTAGACCATGGGCACGAGGTAGTCCACGAGCCCTTCCTCGAGCCAGCGCTCCACCTCGAGGCCGGTCCTGTGGTTGACCTCCTGCGTCGGGTAGACCCGGGCGCCGACGATGCCCGCGTCCTTCCCCGGGCGGCTGCGCACCGCGTCGGACGCGCGCCTGAGCCACTCCGTCATCACCGGCCCCCTGGCTTCCGCCTCCTCCGGCGGGAACCAGAAGGCGGTGCCGCCGGGGGCGGCGGCGAAGTCCAGCTCCACGCCCTCGGTGTCATAGTCGGCGGCCAGCTCGGTGACGCCGCGCAGCATGAAGTCGCGCACGTCCTCCCGCGCCATGCCCGGCCCCCCCTCCCGGGGGGAGACCTCCTTGGGCAAGCCGGCGTAGGCGCCCATGCGCAGGGAGGCGATGAAGTCCATGCCGCGGTCGTGGGCGCGGTCGACGAGGACCTGCAGCGGGTCGAGGCCGCGGTCGATGAGGCTCTGCATGTTGTGCCACACCCGCCAGTAGGCGCACTGCTCGAAGCCGCCCTGCATGTCCTGGCCGAAGGGCAGGCCGACCTTGGACGGGTAGAACCAGCCGTCGTCCCGGGCCATGCCGTAGACGAAGGTGTCGACGCCGGTGTCGGCCACCTCGTCCACGGGGGCCCAGGCGTCCTCGAGGCGCATGGGCGGCTCGTGGACGAAGAGGTAGTAGTGGCGGGCGTCGTTGAAATAGATGGTGCGGCGCTGGCGCATTGGAGCCTCCTTCAGGTGACGCCCGTGTTCCAGGGGCCCAGGTCGAGGTCGACGAAGCCGCGGTGGAAGTGGCGGCCCATGAGATAGTGGACCTCCAGCTCCACGTCGCGCAGGAGCAGGGGCGGGATCACCTCCGGCTCGCGCTTCACCAGCTCCACCTCGATCTCGTTGGCCCCCTTCCGAGGCCAGTGGTCGGGCCCGAGGCGGTAGATGAACCAGTAGCAGGTGCCGGTGCGGTAGCGCGGCCCCCCCATGCGGTACGACTCGTTGATGGTGCGCAGGCCCTCGGCGGGCAGCTCGCGGCCGTTGAGGCGCATGCGCACCACGTCGGTCTCGGTGGCGTTGAGCAGACGCAGGCGCAGGATCACCTCGTGGACGCGGCCGTCGGCGTGCCAGCGCGGCAGGTCGTCGGAGACCTGGAGAGGGATGCGCAGCGGCTCTCCCTCGGACAGCTCCGCCGGCAGCGGGCAGCGGGCCCCCGGCTCCAGCTCGGGGTTGGGGTACCGGTGCGTGCCGGTGGGCACGTAGTAGTACTTGTCCTTCGGCGCCATGATCTCCGGGTGGGGCAGCTCGCGCAGCTTCTCGTAGAAGTCGGCCTTGTAGGGCCAGCAGCCGAACCAGTGCCCGAGGTAGAGGCCGTCGACGCCCTGCTCCCAGTAGTTGTTGGCGCAGGCGCGGATCATCTCGATCGGCGCCTGGTTGAGCCGGTCGGAGTCGACCAGGCTCTGCACCGTGGCCAGGAGGTGCACGTCCCGGCCTCGGGTCTCGCCCACCAGCTCCCGGTAGTCGGCGTTGCAGTCGACCAGCTCCGGCCCGTGGAAGGTCTGGCCGATGACGATGTCCACCAGGCCCTCCCGCATCCAGCCGGCCAGGTCGAGGCCGATGTCGTAACAGCCCTGCAGGCTGGTGGGCACGCGCATGGCGAGGCGCCGGCCCTCGCCGCTGCCGCGAACGGTCTCGGAGACCTGCCGGATCCACTCCGTCATCACCTGCCGTCCGTCGGCGACCTCGTCCGGGTGGAAGTAGTAAGGCTGGTAGTTGAGCTGCAGCTCGAAGCCGTCCACCGGGTAGCGCCGCACGGCTTCCTCGACGAGGGCGAAGCGCTCCTGCCTCACCTCCTCGTGGGCGAAGTCGAGGCAGGTGAAGCCCTTCCACGACTCGTCGACGCCGCCCTTGGCGCCGATCTCCAGGTGGGCGTTGTCGAAGCGGAACTCGGAGCAGCGCACGTCCTCCTCGCGAGGCGCCCTCCCCTGCTGCACCAGCAGCGTCGGATACACGGGCAGACCCTTGGCCCGGGCGCGCTCGCAGATCACCCGCAGGGGGTCCTCGCCGCGGGCGATCATGCCGCGGGCGTTCTGGTGGGCCCGCCGGAAGATCAGGTGCGGCCAGCGGTCGACGTTGTCGCCCCACAGCTCGCCGACCTGGGTGTCGTGGAGCACGGTGCGGCCGTCGCCGAGGCAGAACATGATGGCGTCCACGGGCGTGCCGACGAGCTCGTCGACTCCCTGCTCGTACTCGACGCGCTGCATGGGGGGCTCGTACATGTAGATCAGCGGATGGCGGCCGTCGTGGTAGAAGGCCAGCCGGGGGAGTGCGGTGGTCATGGTGACCCCTGTCTGCAGGATTGGGTTGAGGGGGTGGTCGAGGCCGACGGCCGGACCGAGCGAAGTCCTGTGGGAAGGGACCTTGGCGGAAGGCCCTACGCGGCTCTTGCCTCGGGGTCGGGCAATTCTTCCCTGTCGAGTCTGCGGTTGTAGACAAGCATCGTCGTGACGACAAGCGGTGACACCTTGAAACGTTCGGCGGCGTCCTGCCGTCTGTCTTCCGAGAAGTCCTCGCCCAGGAAGTCCAGCAAAGAGCGCAGAGGACAAAGGAACTCGGCGGCGAAGGCCCTCTGCATTTTCTGTCGATAGGTGCTCGCGCGAGTAGCCGGACGAAGTCTCTCCTCGCAGCCGGCCAGGAGCCGATCCCCGAGAAGACGGGCGACGTCAAAGCGGCGTCCGTATCGCGAACGAGGCCGCAGCACAAGGCGGCCTGTTCCTCGATCCTGGGTATCGAGGGAGAAGGACAAGCTGCCCGCTACGCTCGAACGAGACAGGACCTGGTCGCTGATGCCGCACAGCCTGGCCAGCTTGGGGTTGGAGATGGAGGATTCTCCCAGTTGCTCCGTCTGCCGCAGTCTGCCTGCGGCCTCCACCCCCACTCTCCAGGCGGGGACTTGACCACGCTCCCCGGGATGCCTGGGCGCCTCATCCGGAAGAGGGACGGAAGCCTCGAAGCCCCGAAAGCCATCCTCGGGAAAGATGTCGAAACCGGACTCCCGGGCCGCCCTCTGCAGCTTTGGCACAACCTGGTGGTTCTCAGCCACGACCTCCGATACGGCATCCAGCCCCAGGTCGTTGCCTTCTTCAATCAATCGCCCGATCAACTCGGGCGGGGCCTCGTCAGGGTCATGGCCCAGGCAGGCTTCGAATCTCCTGTAGAGCGAAACCTCCGGGTCCTCCCTCTCCAGAGACAAGTCGTGCCAGATGGACTGAAGGTCCGTATCTCCGAGAGAGCATCCATCGAGGCGATCCAGAACACTCCCCATGAATTCTTCGACACCCTCTTCAAATGCCTGGGACGGGATGACCCCCGTTTCCTCTGCCTTGTAGTAGAGCGGCTCGGTCTGCGCTATCTCGGACGGTCTCGCAATCAGGGCAATGCGAGAGCCGTCCGACTCGATGGTGATGTTCGGCCACAGCCACCCACCCCCGATGGAGGCCATACCGTGCGCTTGAGTCCATCCTGGTTCCGGAGGGGCCGGACGCCGCGAGGGTTCCCAACGCAGTCGCCACCAGTTCCATGCCAACCACTCGGCCAACCTGCAAGCCGGGAGGTTGGCCGTCTCCCGTAGATCATTCGTTTCACGATCAAGAGCCTGGGTGAAGCAGGTCCCGTCGACATGGATGCCGAGCTCTCCCAAGGTCGCCTCATCCTCGGCCGGCAGGAATTCGTCTCCGAGACCTCCCCTGGTCTTGCCCAGCCACCGGGATTCGATTTGCAGCGTCATTGACTGCGCTCTCCCCATACCCTCTTCACGAACCCGGTGAACCCATCGTACCGCTTCATGGGGTATCCGTGATACTCGCCGACACCACGGTTCGAGAGCTGTGCTTCGTATGCAACACCTTCGTCATCAACGGCCCACACATTCTGGGGCCAGTCTCCACGGCGGGTCTCGCTGACCATTCCCAGGCGAATGCCCAACCTGAGCAGCCTGACAGCGTCTCGACGCCCCCCGATGGTTCCCGCCTCACAGAGTGTCGTGTCGGGACGGTGAACGGCTCGCGACAACCCCCATCTCTCTGCTTCCTGAGCGGACTTGTGGTACGGACTGGGCTCGTACCGGGCTTTGCGGGCCATCTGCTCAAGTTCACCCTCTCCAAGTTCGGCCAGTGACGCTACTGCAGACTTCCTCTTGATCTTGCCGCGCATCCGGGGACGCTTCAAGCCCGCTTGCCTCCTGCCAGGGCCCAAGACCCGAGCAACTTCCATGCCCACCAAGGATCGCCTTCGTAGAAAGGACCGTCAACCACTCCTGTCGCCTGACATTTGCACCTGACTCCTGCCTGCTCTGCCGGCGCAACCGGAGGATGCTCCATCAGCACTCTTGCCTCAGGTCCAGTTGCGGGGGTCGGGAACGGCGACCCAGGTCGAGCCTTCGGCGATCGACTGCTGGCTCGCCAGGCCGGGCAGGGTCATGTCCATGGCATGGTCGATGCCGACGGCCGGCTCGACCTCGCCGCGGATGGCGGCGACGAAGTCCTGCACCTCCCAGTAGTCGCCGCCGCCGTGGCCGGCCTGCAGGGCCTCGGGCGGCGGGCTCTTCCAGAAGTCGGGCAGGAACTCCTCCTCCAGGGCCGCCAGGGGCTCCCACTTCTGCTGGGGGCCGCGGGAGCGCAGCCACACCTTGGGCTCGGCCTCGTGGCCGTCGCCGGACTCGTAGGCGCCGTCGGTGCCCTGCAGGGCGTAGCGGGCCGTGTGGTGGGGCCGATCCGAGAGCATGTCGACGCGGATCTGCACGAGGCCGCCGCTGGTCATGCGGCACATCATGGTCACCGAGTCCTCCATCTCGTAGCGGTCGCCCCGGGGGTCGAGGTAGTGGTGGCCGGTGCCGGCGGCCCACACGGCGGCGACGCGGTCGGGGCGCGCGCTCCCGGCGTTGAACCACTGGTAGACCGGGCCGAGGCTGTGGGTCGGGTAGGTGCAGCCGTTGACGCCGGTCTGCCAGCGGCGCCGCCAGGGGGTCGCCTCGTTGAGGCCGCGGAGCTGGTGGATGTAGGCGCCCTCGCCGTAGTAGGGGTCGCCGAAGAGCCCCCGCCGGGCCAGCTCGCGCACAAGGACGTTCGGCTTCATGTAGGTGAAGTTCTCGGCCATCATGTAGGTGGCGGTGCTGCGGCGGGCGGAGCGCACCAGGTCCCGGCACTCCTCGATGGAGACCCCGGCGGTGACCTCGCTCAGCACGTGGATGCCGCGATCGAGGGCGAGGATGGCCTGGGGCGCGTGCCACTGCATCGGCGTACCGATGATCACGGCGTCCACCGCGCCGGAGTCGAGCAGCTCTTCGGCGTCGGTGAAGGCGTGCTCGACGCCGAGCTCGGCGGCGTTGGCCCGCAGAGGCTCGAGGCGCACGTCGCAGAGGGCGGTCAGCTCGGTGGCGGGGTTGGCCCCCAGGGCCCGGACGAAGCTGTTGCCCCGGCCGGCGGCGCCGATGATGCCGAAGCGGATGCGGTCCGCCATCACTCCTCGTCCCAGGGCAGGGGCACGCCGAGGCGGTCACCGGCGCCGCGCACCGACTCCTGCTCCGGCGGGCCGAAGGGGATGCCGTCGCGGCGGTAGCGCTCGAAGCGCTCGGCCTCGATGGCACCGGGCAGCAGGGCCCGGTCATGGCCGGGGAAGGGCTCGTACGTGGCGGCCACGTCGCGCACCATGCGGTCCACCTCGGCGCGGAAGGCCTCCTCCGAGACCGCCGAGCCCACGTGGACGGCCAGGATCGTGCCGCCGCTGGTGGCCTTCGGCCAGCGTTCGGCGGTGGCCGGATCGGCTTCGGTGATCCCGGCCAGGCCGCCGCCCATGAGGGAGGCCACCGCGGTGTAGCCGACGCTCTTGAAGAAGGCCGCGGGGATCATGGGGATCAGGGCGTCGAACTCCGGCCCCTTCTGGTAGTCGGCGAGGATCCGCGTCGCCGCGTCGAGGACCACGCCCGGCGTCTCTGCCCCCGGCAGGGCGAAGCAGATCGGCGGGTTGCCGTAGTAGGCCAGCTGCGGCTTGGGGTCGGCGCCGGCGGCGTTGCCGTGGCCCCGGGGGCCCTGCGCCGAGAACCCGATGCAGCCGGAGGCCGCGGCCCGGCGGCAGTAGTGGCCGGCGGAGCCGTAGTGGCCGATGGAGCGCACCGTGGCCATGCCCAGACCAAGCTCCCGCGCCCGGGCGACGGCCAGGTCCGTGGCCTCCAGCATCGGCACGTACCCGAGGCCGCCGTCGCCGTCGAGGGCGGCCACGGCCGGGGTCTCGTGGATGACGGACGGCCGCGGGTCGGGGTTGAGGAGGCCGGACTCGAGGGCGGCGCAGTAGCCGTTGAGGGCGCGGCAGCCGTGGCTGCGGACGCCGCGCAGGTCGGAGTCGACGAGCAGCCGGGCCACGGCGCGCGCCTGGGAGGGCGGCGATCCGGCCTTCTCGAAGCAGGCGGCGGCAAAGGTCAGCAGCCGTTCCTCACGCACGTTGACGGACGTATCCGGCGGCCGGTTCACGGCCACCTCCTCCTTGCTCCGCCCCAAGGGCGGGAGCTACCTTGCCCCGCTCGCATTTCTCACCTGCAACCGAGCTGGATCCGGATGAAACTCGAAGTCGTGGAACTGACGAGAGAGCTCGTAAGCTACAGATCCGAGAGCCGCCTGAGCAACGTCGCCGTCACCGAACGGGTCGCCGCGATTCTGGAGTCGCTCGAGTTCGAAGTGGAGCGGATCGCCTACACCGACGACCGGGGCGTGGACAAGCTCTGCGTCGTCGGCCGCCTGGGGAAGGGCGGCGGCGGGCTGACGCTGATGAGCCACGACGACGTGGTGCCCGCGGCCCTCGAGGACGGCTGGAAGCAGGACCCCTACAAGGCCCGCGTCGCCGGGGGCAAGCTCCACGGCCGCGGCGCCTGCGACATGAAGGGCCCCCTGGCGGCCTCGATCTGCGCCGCCGCGAAGTTCCGCGCCCGCGACCTGAAGCAGCCCCTGTTCATCGTGGTCACCGCCGACGAGGAGGTGCAGGCCCGCGGCGCCCGGGAGGTGACCCGCAAGTCGAAGCTCTTCGACGAGGCCAGCTCCGGGTACGGCGTGATCTGCGAGCCCACCCTGCTGCGCGTGGTATACGCCCACAAGGGCTCCATGGCGATCCGCGCCACCGCCAGGGGCCGCGCCGCCCACACCAGCACTCTGAAGGGGGTCAACGCCAACCTCGCCATGATCCCCTTCCTGGTGGAGATGAGGAAGATCAACGACCTCGTGCTCTCCTCGAATCGCTACCGCAACGACGAGTTCTCGCCGCCCCACTCGGAGTGGAGCATCGGCATCAACGACGGCAACGTGGCGACCAACATCTCGCCGGTGCGCAGCGTCTGCACCGTGAGCTACCGCCTCATGCCCGGCATCGACCCGACGCGGCTGCTGGAGCGCACGAAAGCCAAGGCCGAGGAGTGCGGCCTGAAGGTGGAGGTCAGGTTCCCGGGCGAGCCCGTCTACACCCCGCCCGACGCCCCCATCGTGCGCACCGCCCTGCGCCTGAGCGGCACCCGCAAGCCGACGACCGTGGCCTACGGCACGGACGGCCTCGCCTTCCGCGAGAAGATGCGGGACCTGGTCGTGCTCGGACCCGGCAACATCGCCCAGGCCCACACCGTGGACGAGTGGGTGCGGCTCGATCAGCTGCGCAAGGGGGTCGACCTGTACGAGCGCTTCATCGACCACGTCTGCGTACGCGGAGAGAGCTGAGGGAGGGTCCGCCGGGAGAGGCGGCCCCGGAGTCCAGCCGCCCGCCGGCGGTCACGCCTCGGCGACCTGCACGGCGATCAGCGCCGCGCCCTTTCTCTGCAGGAGAAGACGCCAATGGCGCTCTGCCACAATCCGCCGGTGAGAGTACGGCGTTCTGCGACGATGGCAGGGTTGCTGCTGGCCACTCTTGGCATGGCCTGTCAGGGCGGGCACGAGGCCCCCGAGCCAGGCGACCCCGGGTTTTCCGACGACCATGTCCTCTTCGGTCAGTCCGCCGCCTTCACCGGGCCGGCCCGGGAACTGGGCCAGGCGATGCGCCTGGGAATCGAGGCGGCCTTCCGCGAGGCCAACGAGGGCGGGGGCGTCCATGGCCGCGAGCTGAAGCTCAAGGCGCTGGATGACGGCTACGAGACCGACTTCGCCGCTGCCAACACCCAACGGTTGATCGAAGATGAAGGGGTGTTCGCGCTGATCGGAGCGGTGGGCACGCCCACGTCCCGCGCCGCATCACCGCTGGCCCAGGCGGCCGGGGTGCCCTTCCTGGCCCCGTTCACGGGGGCCGAGTTCCTGCGCGGCCCGGAGTTGGACCATGTCCTCAACCTCCGGGCCTCGTACTACCAGGAGACCGAGGAGATGGTGGCGCGGCTCACCGAGGACCTGGGGATCACCCGCGTGGCCGTCCTCTACCAGGATGATTCCTTCGGCCTGAACGGGCTGGAAGGCGCGCGACTGGCACTCGAGCGCCGGGGCCTGGAGCCGGCAGCGGCGGCCCACTACCCGCGCAACACCCGCGCCGTGAAGGGAGCCGCCCTCGAGATCACCGCGGCCAGGCCGGAAGCGGTGATCCTGATCGGCTCCTACATGCCGGTGGTCAAGACCATGGAGCTGGTGCGGCGGGAGCTGGACCCGGTCTTCATGACGGTCTCCTTCGTGGGGAGCAACGCCCTGGCGAAGGAGTTGGGGCCCGGAGGGGCCGGCGTGTACGTGACCCAGGTGGTTCCTCCCCCCGACGACGAGAGCATCCCCGTGGTGGCGCGCTACCACAGGGCCCTCTCCGGGTACGACCCCCGGGCGGAGCCCGGATTCGTCTCGCTGGAAGGCTACCTCGCCGGACGCCTGGCCGTGGCCGGTCTCGAGGCCTGCGGCCCCGACCTGAGTCGAGAGTGCCTTCTCCACGCGGTGCGAAATGCCGGCGCCATGGAGATCGACGGCCTGCGGCTCCAATACGGGCCGGACGACAACCAGGGATCCGACGCCGTGTTCCTCACCGTGATCGGTACGGACGGCAGCTACCACGGAGTCGAGAGACTCAGCGACCTGTACTAGAGACCCCCAATAACGGCACCTACGGAGAGCTTCAGGATATCCATGGAAGGCTTCTCGCTCCAGGCGATCGTGGATCTGTTCAGATTCGCCGAGCATACCCATGAACTGCACCAGTCGCTGTTGACCCTCGGGATGCTCATCATCGTCGCCAAGCTGGCCGAGGGGGTCTTCCGCAGGCTGCGGCTGAACTCCATCATCGCCTATGCGGCGACGGGCATGCTCCTCGGGCCGGTCATGGAACTGACCGGCCTCTGGTGGATCGAGTCCACGCTGCACCTCGAGCTGGTCCTGGCACTGGGTGTGTTCATCTTCTTCTTCCTCATCGGTCTGGACGAAGTGGACATCTCCAGTTTCATGTCGTCCCTCAAGGGCCACTACTTCCTCGCCGCCGTGCTCTCCGTGACCGTGTCGCTGAGCATTTCGATGCTGGTCACCACCGATCTGGTCTTCGATTTCGGACTGCAACTGAACTTCACCGAGTCCCTGGCGCTGGCCGGCGTGCTGTCCATGACCAGTCTGGGCATCGTGGCCAAGGTGCTGACGGACGGCGGATACCTGAAGCAGCCGGTTGGACTGCAGATCTTCACGGTGGTGATCATCGCCGAGTTGATCGCCCTGCTGCTGATCGGCTTCAGCATCGGCGAGCACGCCCACCAGGTCTCGCCCTTGGGCATACTGATCCTGCTGGGCAAGGTGGCCGGTTTCTCGGTGGTGACCTGGGTATTGTCGTCGCGGGTGCTGCCGCCGTTGGTGGCGCTGTTGCAGCGGGTGATCCAGGTGCCGCAGCTCTCCCTGGGTCTGCTGCTCGGTATGCTCTTCCTGACGGTGTTCGGCGCGGAGTTGGTGGGCCTCCACGGATCACTCGGCGCCCTGCTGTTCGGGGCGTCGCTGTCGGGCCTTCCCTACCAGGTGCAGCGGGAGATCATCCCGGGGATTCGCAGCGTCGCCGAGGGGTTCTTCGTGCCCCTCTTCTTCGCCTCCGCCGGACTGAGCTTCAGCTTCACCTTCGTGACCCTGCCGCTGGAAGCCATGGCGGGGCTGGCGCTGATCCCGTTGCTCGGCAACTTCACCGGCGCCTTCATCGGCGCCTACGTCTCCCGCCTCGCCGTCCCCTACGCCGTGGCCACCGGCCTGATGGGCAAGGGAGTGGCCGAGATCGCCCTGTTGCTGGTCATGTGGGATTCCGGAATCATCGACGAGGTGGTTTTCTCGTTCCTGGTGCTGGTCATGTTCTGCTACATCCTGTTCATGCCGGCGGTGATCAACTTCGCCGTGGGCCGGGCCAGCCACAGGACCGACCTGCCGGCGCAACTCGACGACATTCCGTTGGGAATCGTCCGCTTCGCCCTGGAAGACATCAGAGTCGATGACATCCTGGACCGCTCCCATCCGCATCCGGCGCCTTCGGTCACGGTCCGTGACTTCACGGAGCAGTGGATCGTTCCCCACCAGCCCGACTACGTCGTGGCCGACAAGGGAACGCTGGTGGGGATCGTCTCCCTGGAGATGCTCCGCTACCTGCCCAAGGACGCCTGGGGCAAGACCCGGCTCGACGCCGTGGTGCGCGGCCAGACCCCGTTGGCCCGGCCCGACGAGCACGTGGAAGACGTGCTGCAGCGCATGTCGGAGAGCTCTCTCTCCGTCATGCCCGTCGTGGAAAGGGACTCGGAGAGGTTCCTGGGCGCGGTCACCAGCAACGACATCATCCAGCTCATGACCATGGACACGATGGACGAGAGCCGTTCGCCGCGCGGGCCGGTCTCGGCGCGGTCTCGACAGAATCCCTGAGGCGACCGCCTGCCCCGCCATGGCGGGGTGCTCACCAGCGCCGTCGCGGCCGCCAACGGCGCCCCATGGACGAGTGAGGTGTGGATCGATCCGCCGCGCCGGGGGGTCGACCTGTGCGAAACGCCTTGCCGGCGACGCCCGCTGCGCGCGGAGAGGGCTGAGGGAAGTCCCGCCGGAGAGGCGGGTCAGGAGCCCAGGCGGCCGGCGGCGGCCAGGACCTCGGCGATCTGGACGGCGTTGAGAGCGGCGCCCTTGCGCAGCTGATCGCCGCAGAGGAACATGCTCACGCTGGTGCCGTCGGGCCGCGACAGGTCCTGGCGGATGCGGCCCACGAGCACCTCGTCGCGGCCGCTGGCCTCCAGGGGCATGGGGAAGTGGTTGGCCTCGCGGTCGTCGACGAGAGCCACCCCCGGCGCCTCTTCCAGAATCCCCCGCACCTCCGCCTCGCTCACCGGCCCCTCGAACTCGACGGTCATCGCCTCGGAGTGGGCCCGCAGGATGGGGACGCGCACGCACGTGGGCGCCACCAGGATCGACTCCTCGTGGAACATCTTGCGCGTCTCCCGGATCATCTTCACCTCCTCCTCGCAGTAACCGTCGGCGTCGATCTCGGTGTTGTGCGAGAACAGGTTGAAGGCGATGGGGTACGGCAGCTCGCGGGGCACGGCCGGCCGGTCGTGAAGCACGTCCCGCGTCTGCTCCACCAGCTCCTCCATGGCGGGGGCGCCGGCGCCGGAGATCGCCTGGTAGGTGGAGACGATCACGCGGCGCACCCGGTGGGCCCGGTGCAGGGGCCACAGGGGAACGACCATGATGATGGTGGAGCAGTTCGGGTTGGCGACGATGCCCCGGTGGGCGCCGAGGTCGCCGGGATTGACCTCGGGCACGACGAGAGGCACTTCCGGGTCCATGCGGAAGGCGGAGGTGTTGTCCACGACCACGGCGCCGGCCGCCACCGCCGCGGGCGCGTACCGCCGGCTGAGGCTGCCGCCGGCCGATGACAGCACCAGGTCGATGCCGGCGAAGGAGTTCTCCGTCAGCTCCTGCACCGTCAGGCTCTCGCCGCGGTAGTCGATCTGCCGGCCGGCGGAGCGGCTGGAGGCCAGCAGGCGCAGCTCCTTCACCGGGAAGTCGCGCTCGGCCAGGATCTCCAGCATCACCCGGCCCACGGCGCCGGTGGCGCCCATGACGGCGACGTCCCAGCTCACAGGTCCTGCATCCGGATCAGGCGGGCGCCGCGGGTCACCATGGGCAGGGCGTCGATCGCCCCCACCGCCTGCTGCATGGCCCGCTCCCGCGCCTCGTGGGTGACGATCACGAGGGGCACGGCGCCGCCCTCGAGGTCGCGCTCCTTCTGCAGCACCGAGGCGATGCTGATGCCCTCCCGGGCGAGGATGCGGGCGATCTGCTCGAGGACGCCGGGGCGGTCCTCCACCAGCACCCGCAGGAAGTAGCGCATCTCCACGTCGCAGATGTCGGCGAAGCCCACGGCCTCCTCGCCGAGGATCATGTCCTCGATGGAGGTCGAGGCCTTCCGCCGGCGGCGCTCGGCCAGCTCCACGAGATCGGAGACCACGGCGCTCGCCGTGGGCATGCGGCCGGCGCCGGCGCCGGAGAACACCTGGGTGCCCACGGCGCTGCCCACGACCTCGATGGCGTTGAACTCGTCCTGGATGTTGGCCAGCTGCGAGTCGGCGGGGACCATCACCGGGTGCACGCGGGCCTCCACGAGGCCGCCGTCGGCTTGCCGGGCGATGGCCAGGAGCTTGATGGCGAAGCCCAGCTCGCGGGCGAACTCGATGTCGCTGGCCTCGATGCCCTCGATCCCCTCGCAGTAGATGTCGGCCGGCGTGCCCCGCGTGTGGAAGGCGATGCGGCTGAGGATGGCGAGCTTGGCGGCGGCGTCGGCGCCGCTCACGTCGGCCGTCGGATCGGGCTCGGCGTACCCGGCGGCCTGGGCCTGGGCCAGGATCCCTGCATAGTCGCCCTCGCCGCGGGCCATGCGCGTGAGGATGTAGTTCGTGGTGCCGTTGAGGATGCCGTAGAGGCTCTCCACGTGGTTGGCCACCAGACCGTTGCGCAGGGAGCGGATGATCGGGATGCCGCCGGCGACGCTGGCCTCGAAGAGCAGGTCCACGTCGCCCTCGGCGGCCAGGTCGAACAACTCGTCGCCGTGCCCGGCGATGACCGCCTTGTTGGCGGTGACCACGTGCTTGCCCGCCTGCAGGGCCTGGCGGATCCAGCCGAAGGCCCCCGGCGCCCCGGTCAGCTCGACCACCACCTGCACCGCCGGGTCGGAGATCACCCCCTCGGCGTCGCCGGTCACCACGCCCGGGGCGAGCTGCACGTCCCGGGGCTTGCCGGGGTCGCGCACGGCCACCCGCCGCACCTCGAAGCTGGCCTTGCGGCGGCGCACGGCCGCGGGCGCCTCGCGCAGGAGCTGCACGACGCCGGTGCCGACCGTGCCCAGGCCGATGAGGCCGATGCCGAGGGATGCGCTCATGGCCTGGCGGGGGCCCGCACCTCGGACGGGGCCCGGGGGCTCCGGGAGCCCGTCCGGACATCCGGGCCGGCGCCCGCGCCCGAAGGCCCTCGGCGGCGGCGCGGAGCGGAGCGGCCCTCGGGGCCGGTGGAGTGACACCTCTCGGCGGTCATCTGCGAATCGTTCGGCTCGGTGTGGGGGTTGCGGTCGGCCGCCCGACGAGGCGCGGTGCGGCAGAACGGCACAAGCGGTTCCAAGTTACCGGGGGCTCAGAATACCGTCAATCAGAGGCCGCCCCTGGGCGCAGGGCCCTTCGTTGCCGCCCCGGACGGCGGCGGGTAGGTTGATTCGGGAGGAGAGTCAAGTGAGAGGATTCCGCCGCATCGCCGTCGCCACTACGGCCGCAACCTACCTGCTGATCGCGGTGGGGGGCTTCGTCCGCGCCGCCGGCGCCGGCCTCGGATGCCCCGACTGGCCGCGGTGCTTCGGGCGCTGGATCCCGCCCACCGACGTGAGCCAGCTGCCGCCGGAGATCGACCCCGAGAGGTTCGACTTCGCCCTCGCCTGGATCGAGTACGTCAACCGCCTCCTGGGCGTCGTCGTGGGGCTGCTGATCGTGGCCGTAGCGGCCGCCGCCTGGCGCGTGCACCGCCGCCGGCCCGCCATCCTGCGGCCGGCCCTGGCGGTGGTCGCGCTCGTCGCCTTCCAGGGGTGGTTCGGCGGCCAGGTGGTGGCCCACGAGCTCGACCCGAGGCTGGTCACCGTCCACCTCTTCGTGGCCCTCGCCATCGTCGGCCTGCTCCTGCACCTGGTTGTGCAGGGCTTCGACGCCGAGGGCGGCCGCCTGCCGCGTCCCCCGGCCGGGGCCGCTCCCCTGTTCCGGGTCGCCCTGGTGGTCCTGGCGGCGGCGGTGGTGCAGGTGATGCTCGGCGCCTTCCTGCGCGGCGGCCTGGAGGGGGTGGTGGCTGCAGACCCGGACCTGGAGCGCTCCCGGCTTCTCGGCCGCGTCGGCGCGGCGGACGAGGTCCACAAGACCGGCGCCCTCGTCGTCGCCCTGCTGTGCGGCTGGCTGTTGTGGCAGGCCCAGGTCCGCCTGCCGGAGAGCCCCGGTCTGCGGCGGCTGCTGCAGGCGCCCGCCTGGCTCACCCTGGCGCAGATCGCCGCCGGCCTGGGCCTGACCTCCCTCGCCCTGCCCCCGGTCCTGCAGCTGGCGCACCTCGTCCTGGGGAGCCTGTTGTTCGGCTGTCTGGTGTTGTCCGTGCTGCTCCTGGCCCCGGCCCGTGGAAGCCCCCCGGGGCAGCCTGAGGCGGGTTCCCCTTGAGAGCAGCCCGCGGCATCCTGCCGATCCTGCTCGTATGGGGGGCAGGTGCCCAGGCTCAACTCGCCGCGCCCGACTCTGTCTGGAGCGACGAGGAGTGCTGGTCCATGGCCGCCGAGGAGCCGACGGATGCCCAGGGGGACTTCGTCTGTCTGTGCTGGACCACCGTCGAGGAGGCCGACTCGTATCGCGTCTGGCGGGAAGTCATGGTCACCCAGGGCCAGGACGAGGCCGGCAACATCGTGGAGCTGGACACGCCGAAGGTGGCCTGGGTGTCGTGGGGAAAGGTGGCTCGACCGGAGGACCAGGGGCCGGTCCTCTGCGCCAGGATAGCCAGCCTCGATGGTGAGCCCACCCGATGGGGCGTGTCCAGCGTCCGGGACGAAGAGGACTCGGAGCCGACGACGGCGGGCGACACGGAAACGGCCGTCCGGCGGACCGGCTGGGGTCAGGTCAAGGAACTCCTCAGAGCCGCAGCCGGCCGGGATTGGCGTAGACGTTGAACCCCCGGCCGCGGACGAACCCCGCGAGGGTGACCCCGGCTTCGAGGGCCAGGTCGACGGCCAGGCTCGACGGGCCGGAGACCGAGGCGATGAAGCCGATCCCCGCCAGACGCGCCTTCTGCACGATCTCGAAGCTGGTGCGGCCGCTGACCATGAGGATCGACGCCGGGGGCGGCCAGCGGCCGGCGGCGACGTAGTGGCCCACGAGCTTGTCCACGGCGTTGTGACGGCCCACGTCCTCGCGCAGGGCCAGCAGCTCGCCGGCGGGGTCGAAGAGGCCGGCGGCGTGGAGGGAGCCGGTGCGCTCGAACTGGTCCTGGGCGGTGCGCAGCCGGTCGGGCAGGCCGTGGAGGGTCTCGCCGGCCACCTCGAAGTCGGCCAGGTCCCGGCGGGCCTGGAGGCGGACCTGGTCGATGCTGGCCTTGCCGCAGACCCCGCAGCTGGAGGTGGCGTAGAAGTTGCGCTTTATCCCGGCGCCGTCGAAGGGGACGCCGTCGGCGAGGCGCACGTCGACAACGTTGCGCTCGTTCGGCGGCGACGCCGAGGGGCAGTAGGAGAGGGTGCCGAGAGCGGCCGGCTCGGGGAGGATCGCCTCGGTGAGCAGGAACCCGGCCACCAGATCGAAGTCGTCGCCGGGGGTGCGCATGACCACGGCCACCGGCTCGTCGTCGATGCGGATCTCCAGGGGCTCCTCGACGGTCACCGCGTCCGGCTCCGGATCCGCGGCGGCGCCGTCGCGCACGACCACGCGCCGGCGCTCGGCCAGGCCCTGGGCGGACGAGGCCGGCTTCACGCGGAACGCCTCCGGCGAGGGGCGGTGAGGGTTTCCGCCTTCGACGGCGCAACCACCCGCGTCCGGACGGGAGGTGCCTCGGCGAGGTTGTCTGCTGGACCGGGGAAGGGATGCACGGGCTCAAGAAGCCAATCGGCGGGACGGGAGGTACGGGGCGAATCTACCTTGACCCCCGGCGCCCTGCAATCGCCCCGGCGGCGGACGGGAGGGGCTGAATGACGGCCTTCCTCGAGGCCCTGCGAAAGGGCCCCCTGCTGGCCGACGGAGCCATGGGCTCCTACCTCTTCGAGCTGACCGGCCGCCTGTCGGAGGAGAACCACGTGTACGAGGCCTTCGGCGCCGACCGGCCGGAGGTCCTGCGGCAGGTCGGCCTCGCCTACCTGCAGGCCGGCAGCCGCTGCCTGACCACCAACACCTTCGCCGGCAACCACGCCTGCCTGGCCGCCGCCGGCCTGGGCCACCGCACCGCCGAGCTGAGCGCCGCCGCCGCCGCCGTCGCCCGCGACGCCATCGACGAGTACTGCCGCGCCGCCGGCGAGGACCGGGAGCGGTTCTTCGTCCTCGGCTCCGTGGGCCCGACCCCGGCCGGGGACGAGTCCGGCGACGCCCTGGACGAGGCCTACGCCGACCACCTCGCCGCCCTCGTCGCCGGCGGCGTCGACGCCCTCCTGCTGGAGACCTTCCGCTCCCTCGATCAGCTCCTCGGGGTGCTGAACCTCGTCTCCCGGCAGGCCCCGGGACTTCCGGTGATCGCGCAGATGGCCCTGCAGCAGGACGGCGAAGGCTGGTCCGTCGACCCTCTCGTCTTCGCCCGCGGCGCCGCCGACGCCGGGGCCCACGTGATCGGCATCAACTGCTGCACCCCCTGGGAGGCGGAGCGGTTCGTGGCGCAGGCGGCGGGCTCCGAGGAAGCGGCCGACCGGCAGCTGCTGCTCTCGGCCATGCCCAACGCCGGCGGCTTCCAGCACATCGGCAACCGCTACATGACGCGGGTCAACCCGGAGTTCATGGGGCGCCTGGGGCGCACCCTCTGCGAGTCGGGGGCCAGTCTGGTGGGCGGCTGCTGCGAGATCCACCCGCCCCACGTGGCCGAGATGGCCAGCTACCTGCGGAGCCGCGCCGCCGGCGCCCGGTCCGTCGCGGTCGAGTGGACCGGCGAGCACCCTCCCGCGAGCCGTGAGACCAAGGCCGGCAACGGGGGCTTCTCCCGCAGGATCTTCGGCGGCGGGTTCGCCGTCAGCGTCGAGCTCCTGCCGCCGCGGGGGACGGCGCCGAAGCAGCTGCAGGGCCGCGTCGACTTCGTCGGCCGCCTGGCCGCCTCGGGACTGGCCGACGCCCTCGACATCACCGACGGCTCGCGGGGCATCCCGCTCATGCCTCCGGGGGACTTCGTGCACCTCCTGCGCCGGCGCCTCGGCTGGTCCGCCGACGAGGGCGACGGCCTCGAGCTGATCCCCCACTTCACCTCCCGGGACCTGAACCTGATGGGCGTGCAGGCGCGGCTGATCGGCTACTGGGCCAACCGCATCCACAACGTCCTCTTCATCACCGGCGACCCCCCCAAGATGGCGCCCACCTACCCGCGTTCGACGGCGGTCTTCGACATCGACTCGGTGGAGATGGTGCGGCTGACCCACACACGGCTGAACGCCGGTCTCGACTTCGGCGGCCAGCCCCTCGGCCGCCACCGGGACCCGCGCACCCGCTTCACCATCGGCACCGGCTTCGAGCCGGAGGCCCCCGCCCGCGAGCGCGAGCTGGACAAGCTCCGGCGCAAGGTCGACGCCGGCGCCGACTACGTCATGACCCAGCCCGTCTTCCGCCGGGAGGCGCTGAACGGCCTGGAGCCCTTCCGGGAGCGGGTGGCGGTCCTGGCGGGGGTGCTCGTCCTGCGGGGGCTGGACCACGCCCTGCGCATGCGCGCCGTGCCGGGGATGGTCGTGCCCGACGAGGTGGTGGAGCGCCTGGGCGCAAGCCGGGAGGCGGACGACCAGGCCCGGGTGGGGGCGGAGATCGCCGCCGGGCAGATCCGGCGCCTGCGCGCCGAGGGATGGTCCGGGGTCTACCTCATGTCGCCGGCCGGACACGGACCCGTCCTCGAGGTGCTGGCCGCCGGCCTCGGGTAGAGTCCCCGCGCGAGGGCGTCGCCGCCGGCCCGGGGGTGAAGCGGGTCCTGGGGGTCGAGGTGCCGGTGCCCTCACGCGCGTCCGGCCCGGCTCGCGGGGGTGCGATCTGTCGGTGATCCCCTGCCCACTCCCGGCGTCGCCACCGGCCCGGGGGTGGAAGCGGGTCCTGAGGTCAGATGCAGATGCCCTCGCGCTCGTCCGGCCCGGCTCGCGGCGTTGCGCTCTGTCGGTCGGTCCCCTGCCCCCAGCGCGCGCCTGGCGGCCCCGGCGCTCTCCCCCGTGCGGGAGTCCGAGCCCGCATGCACCAGGACCACGATTACTCCACCCAGCGGCGGCGCACCGCCTCCAGGGCCGAGTCCCGGTCCCGGAGGCGGCCCTCGAGCTGCTCGTCCTCCACCCAGCGCAGGATCTCGCCGAAGGTCCGGCCCGGCTCCAGGCCGAGGGCGATCAGGTCCCGGCCATCGAGCAGCGGCGGCGGGCGCAGGCGCTTCCCCTCCTCCTCCTCGGCCGCTCTCAGCGCCTCCTGGCAGAACTCGTGGAGGTCGAGCATGCCGTGGCTCGCCCCGCAGTCGATGCGGTGCAGCTCGAGGAGCTCGTCGAAGCCCTCCTGCCGCAGGAAGCGCTTGAGCTTGCCGGGGCGCATGCTCCGGGCGTTGCGGAAGCGCATGTGCTGGGCCGTGAGCATTCGCAGGCGCCCGGCGTCGCGGTTGGAGAACCGCAGGCGCCGGGCGATCACGTCGACCATCTCGGCGCCGATCTCGTCGTGGCCGTGGAAGCGGATGCGGTCGGACTCGCTGAAGGTGGGCGGCTTGCCCACGTCGTGGAGCAGGACCCCCCAGGCCAGGGTGGGCTCTGGCTCGTCGAGAGCGTCCACCTGCTCCAGCATGATCAGCACGTGCTGCCAGACGTCGCCCTCGGGGTGGTGCTCCGGGGGCTGCTCGACCCCCTTGAAGGCGGCCACCTCGGGCAGGACCCGCTCGAGCAGACCCGAGGCCAGCAGCAGCTCGAAGCCCTTGGCGGCGGCCCCCTCGACGAGGATCCGCGTCAGCTCGTCGCGCACGCGCTCGGCGGCGAGGGCGTCCACCATGTGGGCGCACTCCCGGATGGCCTGCCAGGTGCCGGCCTCTATCTCGAACCCGAGGCTGGCGGCGAGGCGCACGGCCCGCAGGGTGCGCAGCCCGTCCTCGGCGAAGCGCTCGGCGGGATCGCCGATGGCGCGGATCCGTCGGGCCTCCAGGTCCTTCACACCCGCCACGTGGTCGATCACCCCCGCGCCGCCGGGATCGTGGAACAACCCGTTGACGGTGAAGTCGCGGCGCCGGGCGTCCTCCTCGGGGCCGGTGAACTCGACGCGCTCCGGGCGGCGGCCGTCGGCGTAGGGCCCCTCCCGCCGGAAGCGGGCCACGTGGTACTCCCCCTGCGGCAGGCGCACGAGGACGATCCCGAACTGCGCCCCCACGGGGACGGCGTGCTCGAAGAGCTCCATCACGCGGCCGGGGTCGGCGTCGGTGGCCACGTCCCAGTCGTGGGGTGGGCGGCCAAGCAGCAGGTCGCGGACGCACCCCCCGGCGAGGTAGGCCGTGTGGCCGGCGCCCCGGAGCCGGTCGACCACCTCCGCAGCGCCGGGATCGACCTGCCCGGGCTCGATCCGATCCACTATCCGGCGCACTTGCCCCACTCCGGCGCCCCGGCTAGGCTCTGGGCCCGCCCGGCCCTCGGGCGGGGAGGACGGAGACGAGATGAGCGGGAACCGCGTGAAGGCGGCCAGGGCGCTGTTGAGCACCTCGGACCGGTCGGGGCTGGCGGAGTTCGCCGCGGCCCTGGTGGAGCTGGGCGTCGAGCTGGTGAGCACCGGCGGCACGGGGCGGGCCCTGCGCGAGGCGGGCCTCCAGGTGACCGAGGTCTCGGAGGTGACGGGGTTCCCGGAGATGATGGACGGACGGGTGAAGAGCCTGCATCCGAAGATCCACGGCGGCCTCCTCGGCCTGCGGGGCAACGCCGATCACATGGCCACCCTTCAGCGCCACGGGATCGCCCCCTTCGAGCTGGTCTGCGTCAACCTCTACCCCTTCGAGGAGGCGATCTCCCGCCCCGGCTGCACCCTGGCCGAGGCGATCGAGAACATCGACATCGGCGGACCCGCCATGCTGCGCTCGGCGGCCAAGAACCACGCCTCGATCTACGTGGTCAGCTCGCCGGACCAGTACCCGGAGACGATCGAGCGGCTGCGCGCCGACGGCGGCCGCATCGACCCGGCCTACGGCATGCGCCTGGCCGTGGAGGCCTACCGCCTCACGGCGCGCTACGACACCGCCGTCAGCGGCTACCTCGCGGCGCAGGCGGCCTCGGCCTCCTGAACCCGGGTCACCGCCCCTCCCCCGCCAGCACCTGCCGCAGGCGCCGGGCGACGACCTCCTCCTCCCCCTCCTCCATCATGTAGGGGTTGAACTCGACGGACCGCTCCCCGTGGAAGACCTCGATCCGCGGCTCTCCCGACGACAGGGCCCCGGCCGCCCCGGCCCCGTCGAGGCCCACGGCCTCCGGGTCCCAGGCGACGTTCAGTCCCGGGGCGACGTTGGAGCGCCCCGTCTGCTCGTTGACCGCGGTCTCGACCGTGTCCAGGCCCCGCACGGCGCCGCCGATGACCTCCAGGCGCCGCAGCCAATCCCGCCACTCGGCCTCGTGGTCCCGCCGCACCCACATCTCCACGGCGGCCAGCAGCCCCATCACCTCCTCCTTGCCCGCCTTCATCGGCCGGCCCAGGGAGTGGTGGGGGGCGCCGTTGCGGAACGCCGCCTCGAGCAGCTCCCTCTCGCCGAGGATCAGGCCGGAGGCCTGGGGCCCCCGCAGGCACTTCCCGCCGCTGTAGGCGACGGCGCTGGCGCCCTCGGCCAGGTAGCGGTTGGGCACGTCCGGCCGCTCGGCGGCGGCGTCGACGAGGCTCGGGATGCCGTGGCGGCGGCCGACGGCGGTCATCTCCGGCACCGGGATCGGGCCGCGGTCGCCGGCGTCGCCGAAGATCAGCAGCATCGCCGTGCGCTCGCTCACCGCCGCCTCCAGCTCGTCCATGGTCTCGACCTCGACCAGGCGGGCGCCGGTCATGCGCACGGCGCGGTCGTACCCGTGGCGGTGGCTCTTCTGCACGATCACCTCGTCCTTCATGCCCGTCGCGTCGGGCAGGCGCTCCATCTTCTCGGGATCGGTGCCGGCCACGCACGCGGCGGCCACCTGGCAGAGGGCGGCGGCGCAGCCGTTGACGACCAGGCCCCACTCGCACTCCATCAGCTCGGCGATGCGCTCGCCCACGGCCTCGGCCAACTCGTCGAGGTGGACGTAACGCCTCGAGGCCTCCTGCATGGCCGCCCTCGCCTCGGGCAGCAGCAGGGAGCCGCTGATGATGGTGTAGGTGCCGCGGCAGTTGATCAGCGGCCGCACGCCGATGGAACCGTAGGTCGGAAACCGCAGGCCGGGGGCCTCTCCACTCACAGTACGTCCTCCGCGTGTTCGGCCAGGTGGGCCTCCATGGAGGCCATCCCGGCGCTGGGGTCGAGGTTCACGCCCTGGCGGGCGAAGGCCACGCCGAGAGCGTGCAGGGTTCGGAACAGGTTCGGCGCCCGGCACTGCTCCCCCATCTGGCCGATGCGCACGGCCGGGATGCCGAAGGAGTCGGCGATGAGCACCTTGAAGCGGTCGGTCATGTACTTGCGGGCCACGCCGTCGTCGACGCCGTCGGGGACGCGGATCGCCAGGACCGAGTTGAGGCGGTACGCGGCGGGGGCGTAGAGCTCCAGGCCCATGGCCTCGACGCCGGCCTGCAGGGCCAGGGAGCTGTGCAGGTGGCGCTTGAAGCGGCGCGGCAGGGTCTCCTCGATGATCAGGCGCAGGGCCTCGTGCAGGGCCAGCAGGGCGGGCACCGGCGCCGTGTAGTGGTAGGCGTCCTCCCCCCAGAACCGCTCCGCCCGGGCCGCGTCGAGGCACCAGTGGGGCCTGGGGCCCTCGCGGCCCTGGATCACCTCCCAGGCCCGGGGGGAGAAGGAGATGAGGGAGACGCCGGGCAGCGACGACAGCCCCTTCTGGCTGCCGGTGACGACCACGTCGATGCCCCACTCATCCTTCTTCAGCGGCATCGTGCTCAGGGTGCAGACGGCGTCGATGATGGTCAGGGCGCCGTGGTCGCGGGCCAGGGCCACCATCTCCTGCAGATCTCCGGTGAGCACGCCCGAGGAGGTCTCGCCCTGGACCAGGGTCACGGCGTCGAACCGCCCCTTGCCCAGGGCCTCCTCGACCAGGCCGGCGCACACGGGCCGGCCGTCGGGCCCGTCCAGGACCGTCACCTCGGCGCCGACGCCGGCGGCCATCTCGGCGAAGCGTCCGCTGAACAGGCCGTTGCGGCAGACCAGCACCCGCCGGCCGGGCCACAGCAGGTTGCCCACGGCCATCTCCATCGCCGCCGAGGCCGGCCCGGAGACGCCGTAGATGCGCTCGTCCCGGGTCTGGAAGACGTAGCGCGACATCTCGCGGATGTGGCGCACCACCATGGCCATGGTGTCGCCCACATGGTTGATGACCATGCCGCCGGCGCGCGCCACCTCCGCCGGCACCGGCACCGGGCCGGCCGTCATCAGCAGCAGGGGCTCGGCCGGCAGGACCTGGGTCAGGGGGGGCGGCTGCGGCCGCCGGATGTCCTTGTCCACGGGGGTCACGGCGGGTCCTCGTCAGATGTTGATCGACCGGCCGAAGGCGGCGGCGGCCGCCTCCATCACCCCCTCCGAGAGCGTCGGGTGGGCGTGCACGGTGCCGGCCAGCTCCTCCCAGGTCGCCTCCAGGGTCAGGGCCAGACCCAGCTCGGCGATCAGCTCGGTGGCCTCGGGCCCGACGATGGAGGCTCCCAGCAGGTCGCCGTAGCGGGCCCCGAAGACCAGCTTGATGAGCCCCGCCGTGTCGCCCGAGGCGCGCGCCCGGCCGCTGGCGGTGAGGGGGAAGCGGCCCACCTTCACCTCGATCCCCCGGGCCTCCGCCTGGGCCTGGGTCAGGCCGACGCCGGCCACCTCCGGGTCGCTGTAGATGCACCGCGGGATCGAGGCCGGGTCCGGTCTTCCCCGCCCCTGGCCGGCCATCGCCTCGGCCGCCGCGGCGCCCTCGGCCGAGGCGGCGTGGGCGAGTTGCGGCGGCCCGATGAGGTCGCCGATGGCGAAGACCCCCGGCACCGGGGTCTGGTAGTCGTCGTCCACGGGGATCCGGCCGCGGTCGGCGCGCAGGCCGAGGGCGGCCAGTCCGAGCCCTCCGGCGTTGGCGGTGACGCCCACGGCCATGAGCACACGCTCGCCCTTCACCTCGGCGGCGCCCTCCGGGCCTTCGAAGGTCACGGTGGCGCGCCGGGCCCTGGACGTGGTCTTCACGCCCGTGACCCGGACCCCGGTGCGCACCTCGACGCCGTCGGCCTCCAGGGCGGCGGTGAGGACGGTTGCCGCTTCCGGATCCTCCCCCGGCAGGATCTGCGCCTCGGCCTCCAGCAGGATCACCCGGGTGCCGAAGGCGCCGTAGAACGACGCGAACTCCACGCCGATGGCGCCGGCGCCGATGATCACCAGGGTACCGGGGCGCTCGGGCAGAACCATCGCCTCGCGGCTGGAGATGACGCGCTCGCCGTCGATGTCGACGCCGGGCAGGCTCACCGGCCGTCCGCCGGTGGCCAGCAACACCCGCTCCGCCCGCAGGCGGACGGGGTCGCCGTCGTCGGGCGCCACCTCGACCTCGCGGGTGGGGGTGAGCCTCCCGCGGCCGCGCACCACCTCGACCCGGTTCTTCTTCATCAGGGCGGCGACGCCGCCGGACAGCTCCTCGACGATGCGGCGGCTGCGGCCGATGACCTGTTGCCAGTCGTGGCCGATCTCGCCGGTGGTGAGGCCGAACTCCCCGGCCCGGCGCAGCAGCCGCAGCACCTGGGCCTGGCGCAGCAGGGCCTTGGTGGGGATGCAGCCCCAGTTGAGGCAAGTGCCTCCGAGACGTTCATCGGCCTCCACCAGCGCGACGCGCAGGCCGAGCTGGGAGGCGCGGATGGCGGCGGCCGAGCCCCCGGGGCCGCCGCCGATGACTACGAGATCGATAGAGTCGCTCATGACGTTGACGGGAAAAGAGGAAAGAATCTAATCTAACGCGCCGTGAATCCCGCCGCCGACCGCCCCCTCGTCATCTACAGCGACGGCGCCTGCTCCGGAAACCCCGGACCGGGCGGCTGGGCCGTGGTGATGCGCTACCCCGACGGCCGCACCCTGGAACTGGGCGACGCCGTGCCCGACACGACCAACAACCGCATGGAGATCCAGGCCGCCATCGAGGGCCTGAAGGCCGCGGGCGATGCCGGCGCCGTGGTCATGGTCACCGACAGCGAGTACCTGCGCAAGGGCATCACCGAGTGGATCCACGGGTGGAAGCGGCGGGGCTGGCGGACGGCGGCGAAGAAGCCGGTCCTCAACCAGGACCTGTGGCTCGAGCTGGACCGCCTCAACTCCGCCGCCGTGGAGTGGCGCTACACCCGCGCCCACGCCGGGGACCCCGGTAACGAGCGCTGCGACGAGATCGCCCACGCCTTCTCCCAGGGCTGGGAGCCGCAACTGACCCGGACCGCCTGATCGCCGCGCGCCGGGTCACAGCCAGCCGCGCAGCCGGTAGACCACCAGACCCGCGTACTCCTTCACCGCCCGGGTGCTGCCGTCGAGGGCCTCCAGGTCCGGCAGCAGCCGCCAGGGCGAGAACGGCTTGTCCACGACGCGGAAGTCCGTCGGCGCCGGCACCACGTCGACCCCCGCCTTGCGGAAGACCGCCGCCGCCCGCGGCATGTGGCGGGCCGAGGTCACCAGCAGCACCCGCTTCAGGCCGCGCTCTTCCAGGAGCCGCGCCGTGTACACGGCGTTCTCGCGGGTGTTGCGCGACCGGCTCTCCAGCAGCAGCTGACCGGGCTCGACGCCGAGCTCGGCCGCGAGGCGGGCCAGGCGCGCCGCCTCGGGCAGGGTGGAGCCGGTCAGGTAGGGAATGGTCCCGCCGCTGAGGACCAGTCTCGGCGCCCGGCCGGCGCGCAGCAGCCGCAGGCCGTGGAGCAGCCGGTCGAAGGAGGCGTTCACCTCGACCTCGATGCGGGGCGGCAGCGGCGGCAGGGTGGCACCGCCGAGGACGACGATGGCGTCGGCCCGCCGATACTCCTCCACCGGCGCCGGCGGGTGGCGCGACTCCAGGGAGCCGAGGAGCCGGTCGGCGGCCATGGGGTTGCTCGCCACCAGGACCACGGCGATGCCGGCCAGCAGCGACAGCCGCGCGGCGGCGGTCCGGCCCCGCCAGCGCAGCAGGGCGGCCGCGGCCCACAGACAGGCCGCCGCCCCCAGGGGGTAGACCAGGGGCGCCAGCAGCTTCGAGAGGAAGAGGAACACTCAGTCCGGCAGGGGCAGGCGCAGGCGCCGGGCCATCTCGCAGGTGACCGCCGCCAGCTGCTCGACGCGCTGGCGCACCTCGCCGCTGGAGATCGACTCGCCGTCGAAGTCGTCGGTCAGGGCATAGACCTGGCGGGGCACGATCCAGGCGCGCAGGTCGAACATCAGGCTCTGCACCACCGACAGCACGCTCATGTAGCCGAAGCGCCCCCCGGCGGTCGCCATGAGGCCCACGACCTTGCCCGCCATGGCGGGTCCGCAGTGTTCGATGACCGCCTTCAGGGTGGCGTTCATGTTGAAGTTGTACACCGGGAAGCAGAGGATCACGCCGTGGGCCCCGGCGAGCAGGTCCCGCATCTTCTCGGCGCCGTCGGAGGCTCCCTCCCCGTAGGGCAGGATGCTCCCCCCTGGGCCTCGAGCATCAGGGCGCTGGCCCCCTGGCCGCGCAGGGCCTCGCCCATGGACCGGCAGAGCACGGCCGTGAGGCTGGAGGGCGCGGCGCCGGCGTCGACGACGGCGATGCGGGGGGCGGTCTCGGTCATGGCGGGGTCCGGGCGGCGGTGTAATATATGCCGACCACAACCGAGGAGAGATCCCCATGCCCACGCTCCGCCTCACCGCCCTGCTGCTGCTCGCCGCCGCCCCCGTGCTCTCCGAGCGCGTCCAGGACCCTCCACCCCAGGTGCCGGAGACGGTGATCCCCAGGGCCGCCGGAGCCATCGTCGTCGACGGCGACCCCGGGGACGCCGCCTGGAGGCAGGCCCCGCCCCTGGAGTTCATCTTCCCCTGGGACGACGTCTCCGGCGGCGGCGCCCAGAGCACGGTGGCGCGCATGCTCTACGACGACGACGCCCTGTACCTCCTCTACGAGTGCGTCGACCCCTACCTGGACGCCGAGGTCACCGAGCACGACGGGCCGGTCTACGAGGAGGACGCGGTGGAGATCTTCGTCACCCCCAACCCGGCGGACGTGAGCGCCTACTTCGGGTACGAGATGAACATCCGGGGGGTGTGGCTGGACTACCTCGCCTTCGGCGGCGGCGAGCACGGCACGAAGAGCATCCACTTCGAGTGGCAGGCCGAGGGCGTGCTCATGGGCACCTCCCACGACGGCACCCTCAACGACCACTCCGACACCGACACGGGGTGGGTGCTGGAGATGGCCATCCCCTTCGACAACTTCCGTCACCTCGGGGGCCGGATCCCGCCCGAGCCCGGCGACGAGTGGCGTCTGAACCTCAACCGCACCAAGGGCTACGAGGGGCAGTTCAGCATGTGGTCGGACTCGCACGCCGACGAGGCCTCGTTCCACCACTCGGCGTTCTTCGGGCGGGCCTTCTTCGGCCGCAGGCCCTGAGGGAGCGGGAACGGCGCTACTCCGTCCAGGTCTCGCCGCCGTCGGAGGAGCGCCGCGTCGTCTGCCTCCACAGGCGGAAGTCCTCGCCCTTGATGCGGCGGATGTCGGCCACCTCGGCGACGGCCTGCTCGACGCCGACCTCGCCGGAGCCGTCGGGGCGGTTGGTCTCGACGCGCAGGCTCTGGAACTCCACGTCCTCGCGGAGCAGTTCCCAGACCGCGTGCTGCACCCGCATCTGGCGCCGTTCCAGGGCCTCGCGCTCGAGGTCGCGGACCCGGAAGCGGACCTGCACCTGGCCCATGTCCGGATCGAGGCGCATGCCGTAGAAGCGCCCGAAGCCGTCCTCGATGAGGTCGCGCACGTCGTCGAGGCGCAGGGCCAGGGCGGTGCGCGGCTTGCGCGTCGCCTCGTCGTCGTCCTCTTCCTCCTCGCGGCTCTCGGCGGCCCTCTCCTCCTCCCTCGGCCGGTCGCGGTAGCCCTCGAGGGAGGGCCCCCAGATCCAGGCCTCGATGCGGAACTTCACCCACTTGCCGTCGCGGGCCACCTCCTCGACCCGGGCGCCTTCGAGGAGGGTGCCGATCTGCCGGCCCTCGGGGTCGGCGCGGATGTTCTCGGAGGGCTTCTCCACCTCGAAGGTGCGCGAGGCGTAGAGCTGCACGGCGCCGGCGCCGGTGAGGCCGCCGGCCAGCAGGGCGAGCAGAACGGGCCCGGGCACGAGGAGGCGCCGCCAGGGGCGCCGGGAGCTTTGGTCTGGTTTCATGGCAGCGGAGGGGGCCGGTGAGGCCCGCGGGCGTTCGGAGGGATGTTGCGACGGCGCGGCGTCGGCAGGCTAGCTTACCCGGGGCCCGACGCAGTGTCAAGATGACAGGCCGGCCGCCGCGAATCGTTGAGCCGGCCGCTGAACTTGCCCATATTCCCGGCCGGCGCCGAGCCGCCCCCCGGGCTCCCTTCCCGCACCCCGGGGTCGGCGGGCTTTGGCACGACGCGCGCCACCGACTCCCTCACAAGGCCCTTCCACGATGACCGATCCGGCCGCGCGCGGCTCCGGTGTCACCTTGCGATCCCTGCTCACCGGCGTCGTCCTGTCGGTCTGCATCAGCACCGGCGCGCCGTACGGGAACATGGTGCTGCGCGGGTCGTACATGGCCCTCGACTTCTCCACCGCCGCGGCCATCTTCGTGTTCTTCCTCCTCGTCTTCCTGGTGCACACCGGGCTCGGGCTGATCGACCGGCGCCTGGCCTTCCGGCCGGAGGAGCTGGTGGTGGTCTACATCATGGCCATCGTCGCCTGCTCGATCCCGACGATGGGCCTCACCGAGTACCTCCTGCCCATCATCAGCGGCGCCCACTACTACGCCACCCCGGAGAACGAGTGGGCCATCCTCGTCCATCCCTGGATCCCGTCGTGGATGGTGCCCCAGGACTTCACCGCCGTGAAGTACTTCTACGAGGGGTCGCCGCGGGGCCTCGGCATCCTCTGGGAGGCCTGGATCACCCCCCTGCTGGCCTGGGTGCCCCTGATCCTCGGCATCTACTTCTCCATGGTCTGCCTCATCGTCGTGCTGAGAAAGCAGTGGATCGTGCGCGAGCGCCTCGCCTTTCCCCTGGTGCAGGTGCCCCTGGCCATGATCGAGGAGGACGGCCGCGGGCGCGCCCTGAAACCGTTCTTCCGCAGCTGGCTCATGTGGACGGGGTTCCTCGTCCCCGTCGTCGTCGGCACCATGAAGGCGCTGCACAACTACTACAACTTCATACCCACCGTCGTCACCCAGACCTCGATCCCCCTGTTCCGCAACACCGCCAGCCTGTCGATCGCCCTGAGCTTCCCCATGCTCGGCTTCAGCTACCTGGTCAACACCGAGATCGCCTTCTCCATCTGGTTCTTCAGCCTCCTGGCCCGCGCCCAGGAGGGCGTCTTCGGGGTGCTCGGCGTCTCCTCCCCCGAGAGGCTGTGGTACGCCCCGCCCGAGCCTATCGTCGCCCACCAGGGCATGGGCGCCTTCGTCGTCATGGTCCTCTTCGGCCTGTGGACGGCCCGGGACCACCTGCGGGACGTATTGCGGAAAGCCTTCCGCGGGGACCCCGACGTCGACGACGGCGACGAGATCCTCTCCTACCGCACCGCCGTCCTCGGGTTCTGCGGCGTCAACGTGCTCACCGGCTGGTGGCTGTGGATGGCGGGCTTGGCCCTGTGGGCGGTGCCCGTCTACCTCGGGGTGATGTACCTCGTCTTCCTGGCCATCACGCGCATCGTCGCCGAGGGCGGCGTCGCCGCGGCCCGGGCGCCGCTGATCCCCTCCGACTTCATGCACTCCAGCTTCGGCAACACCGTCCTCGGCCCGCAGAGCCTGACCGCCCTCGGCTTCACCTACGTCTGGGCCGCCGACGTGCGCACCTTCGTCATGGCCTCGGCGGCCAACGGCCTGCGCCTGGCCGAGGACCAGCTCGCCCGCCGCAAGCGGGCCTTGTTCTGGGCCATCGCCCTGGCGGTGGTGGCCAGCATCGCCTCGTCGATCTGGGCGGTGATGCACATGAGCTACTCCTACGGCGGCATCAACCTGAACAGCTGGTTCTTCGGCCCCACCGGCGGGCCCGCCTATCCCTTCAACTTCATCACCCACCAGATGAACAACCCCGACGGCCCCGACGGCGTCGGCTGGCTCTCCACCGGCATCGGCGGCGGCGTCATGGCCGGCCTGATGTTCGCACGGCACCACTTCCTGTGGTGGCCCCTGCACCCCCTCGGCTTCGCGGTGAGCACCATCTCCATGACCAACTACCTGACCCTGTCGGTCTTCCTCGCCTGGCTGATCAAGTCGGTGATCCTCAAGTACGCGGCCCCCGCCTGTTCTACCGGGCCCGGCCCTTCTTCCTCGGCCTCATCCTGGGCCAGTTCTTCATCGCCGGCCTGTGGCTGGTCATCGACTGGGCGGCGGGGATGACGGACAACAACATTTACTGGGTCTAGACGGAGATTCGAGAAATCGGGATGACCTCGAAAATGGTGATCGACTGCGATCCGGGCGTCGACGACGCCGTCGCCCTGGTCCTGGCCCACCGCCACGCCGAGGTGATCGGCATCACCACCGTGAGCGGCAACGCGCCCCTGGCCGCGACCACGGCCAACGCCCTCCTCGTGACCGCCCTCCTTGGGGCCGACACCCCCGTGCACGCCGGCGCCGCGGGTCCCCTGGCCGGCGAGCCGGTCCACGCCTCCGAGGTGCACGGGGAGTCGGGCCTGGGAGGGGTCGCGCCCGTGGAGCACGACCGTACCCCGGCGAGCGACGACGCCGTCTCCTTCCTCCTCGACGCCGCCGGCGAGGACGTGTGGGTCGTCGCCCTCGGACCGCTGACCAACCTCGCCCTCGCCATCGAGCGCGATCCCTCCTGGCCGCGGCGGATCGCCGGCCTCTCCCTCATGGGCGGCGGCATTGGTCCGGGCAACTCCTCGGCGGCGGCCGAGTTCAACGTCTTCGCCGATCCCGAGGCCGCGGCGCGGGTCTTCGACTCCGGCGCCGATCCGGTCATGTGCGGTCTGAACCTCACCCGGCAGCTGCGCACCGACGACGCCTTCACCGCGCGCCTGCGCGGCCTCGACTCACCCGCGGCGCGGTTCGCGGTTCCGGCCTTCGACTTCCTCCACGGCCGGGTGGTGGCCCTCACCGGCCGCCGCAGCGCCGCCCTGCACGACCCGTGCGCCGTCCTGGCGGTGACCCATCCGGAGCTGCTGGAGACGCGGCCCCGGCAGGTCCGGGTGGAGCTGGAGGGCCGGCTGACGCGGGGCATGACCGTGGTCGACGAGCGCCTCCTGAAGCAGCCCCCCGCGGCCAACGCCAAGGTGGCGTACTCCATCGACGCGGAGCGGGCCCTGGACCTGGTGGTGGAGGCGCTGGCCGCGGACTGACATGGAAGAAGCCCTGATCTGGGACTGCGACGGCGTCCTCGTCGACAGCGAGGGGCTCAGCACCGCCGCCTGGCAGGCCGTGCTCCTGCGCCGGGGCGTGCGAGCCACCTCGGCCGACCTGGATCGCTTCACCGGCCGCTCCGACGACGCCGTCCTCGAGCACTACCGCCGGCTCACCGGCGACCTCCTGGAGGGGATCCTGGAGGAGCGCGAAGCCGAGTTCGAGCGCCAGGCCCGCGGCACCCTGAGAACCTTCCCCGGCCTCCCGGAGCAGCTGAGACGATTGCACGGCCAGGACCGCAGGATGGCCGTGGCCTCTTCCGGGCGGCTGCCGAGGATCCGGTTCTCCCTGGCGGAAGTCGGGCTGGACCGGTACTTCGAGACCGTGTGCTCCGCCACCGAGGTGGAGCACGGCAAGCCGGCGCCGGATCTCTTCCTGCTGGCGGCCCGGCGTCTGGCGGTGGCGCCGGGGCGGTGCGTGGTCATCGAGGACTCGGTGCCGGGGCTTCAGGCGGCGGCCCGGGCGGGCATGCGCGGCCTGGGGTTCACGTCGAGTCACCCGGCTGGCGTGCTGAGGGAGGCCGGCGCCGCCGAGACGTTCGATGACTATGGGCGGCTGGAAGGCCTGCTGGGCTGAGGGGCTGGAGAGACGGCGGAGACTCCGCAGGGCGCAGGCCGCGGCCGGCGACGCTGCAAACGCAATCGAACCGAGCTGGACCGGGGAGCGCGTCAGGCCGCCCGGGCGACTCTCCCGGCTCCGTCACGCAGGCGGCGGACCCTCCGGGCGAGATCGGCGACGAAATCCAGCAACTGGCCGACCTCCCCGGACAGGTCGAGGGACACGACCTCCAGCCGCTTCCCCGAGTGGCGGACCTGGTACTCCGCCGGCTGCGCCTCTCCCTTCGCGTAGATCAGCAGGCCGCCGGGCAGATCGAGGGCGGTGGCGTAGGCCAGGAGCTGGTAGAGGTCGGCGTTGGGGACTTCTCGCCCGCCGCTGATGTTCTTGTACTTCGCATCGCCGACGAAGGTGCAGGTCCGGCCCTCCCACCACGACAAGTCGGGCCTGAGCCGGATGTCCCCACCCTCGTCGAGGGTGACCCGGGGAGTGCGGTCATCGGAGCGGAAGGTATGCTCGGAGGCCCCGAGTTCCTCCCGCAGCGCCCGGGTCACGAAGCCCTGGAAGACCTTGTTCATGTCCATCAGGAAGCCGGGCGCGCGCAGGCCGCCCCGGTCGGTCTCGAAAGCTGTGTGCCGCAGGATGAGGCGTGACAGGGCCACGACCTCGCGGTAGTGCTCGTTCAACCGGTCGAACTGGATATCCGGCACCTCCTTCGGTGGGAAAGAGACCCGCGATACGTTGTCGAGCATCGCCGCGACCCAGCGGAGTCCGCCGCGGGAAGGCGCGTGCCGGATGCGCATCTGCCCGAGCAGCACGGCCGCCGCCTTCACCAACTGGTTCGCCAGGATGTCCTCCGTGAACTCGTCGTACCGAACCTCTACCGGAAGTGGCCGATCGAACCTGCGCCGGAGCTGCTCGGCGACCAGGATCCGTCCCCGGACCGTGTGCAGCGCCTCCTCCTCGGTCCGGTACCCGTGGAGCAGCCCGCGCGCGAAGGCCCGCCGGGCGGCGGAGACAAAGGCGGGAGCCAGCGTCTCGGTCAGCGTATCCGCCTCCTCGAAGGCGAAGCGCTCCTCCCGCAGATCGACCTCTCCCATCGCGTAGGAGGCGAGGAACAGCACCCGCGATATCTCCAGCTTGGGGCGGATGGATACCGAGAGATCGCCGAGCTCGAGGGCGCCGATGGTGGAGCCGGGTGTCAGGTACCAGGAGTCGTCGCCCGGAGCGGGCTCGATGTTCAGGGACGGTACCACACGGAGGGCGTCGCGCTCCGGCGGGGACAATGGCTCGGGGCCGCACCTCGTGTGCTCCTGAAGATCAAGCCTCCGCATCGTCGGCCCCGGTACTCTCGGAGTCGATCTCCTCGGGGCCGCCTTCCAGGGCCGCGCGCTCGACTTCACGCCGCAGCCTGTCCAGATCGAACCCGTCGATGCGGTCCTGCTGCCCGAAGAGCTGCTCCTCGATGTAGGGACGGACGTTGTGCTGCCAGGTCAGGCGGATCATCTCTTCGTCGAGCCCGTTGCGCATGAAGTAGCTCGGACCGATGGCCCCCTGCTGGTCCTCCAGCTTCTCGTTGGCCCGGTCGACGAGGTCCGCGACCCAACCCATCCCGCTGGCGTTTCTGGCCAACCAGCGCCTGAGAAGCCCCTTGACGGGCGGTTCCTTCGGGTGGAACTCCACGAAATGGAACCGCCGCCGCAGGGCGAGGTCCACCAGCGCGATGGAGCGGTCGGCGGTGTTCATGGTGCCGATGATGTAGAGATTCCCAGGGAGGGAGAAGGGCTCGTCGGAGTATTGGAGGCGCATCTCCTCGTCGCGGTACTCCAGCAGGAAGTACAGCTCGCCGAAGACCTTGGCGAGGTTGCCGCGGTTGATCTCGTCGATGACGAGGAAGTGCCTGGCCTCCGGCTCTTCCCGGGCCCTCTCGGCCATGTCGCGCAGGGGCCCGTTCCTGAGCTCGAAACCTGCCTGGCCGTCTCTCAGGGTTGGGCGGTAGCCTTGGACGAAGTCCTCGTAGGCATACGACGGGTGGAACTGGACGAGCCGCACCCGCTCGGCCGATCCGGCCAGGCACGCCGCTATCCTCCGGGCGGCGTAGGTCTTGCCCGTGCCGGGGGGGCCCTGGAAGATGACCTGGCCCTTGTCGTCAAGCAGTTTCTCGATGACCTGAAGGGAGCCGGTGTCGAACAGGAGTTCGTCCGCCAGGGCTGCCAGGGACGCCGTCGGCTTCGCGGAAGGCCTGGTGGAAGGAGCTGACCACCACCACACGATCCCCTGAGCGTCGAGTCGGTTGGCGGGTCTGTCCAATTTCAGCGCCCTGGCTCTGTCCACGAGCCGATCGAGGAATCGAAGGGCATGCTCATAGCTCGCCACTGTATCGGCGCCCATGGGCGGCTTGTCATAACCTGCCTGGCGATAGGCCTTGTCGAAGGACCTGAATCTGATGGGTGCATACGCTGGGTCCAGTGCCATCAGCAGGACCGAGACCGGTCTCGGATGGACCCTGGGCTCTCCTGGTGTGGATGCCTTGGCAATGAAAGCCCGCATCCGCTCGCCGGGCGCCGTGTCGCCTTCTGCCCACAGCGCTCGCAGGGCTTGCAGCGCGTCTTCCGGACGGGACTCGATCCAACTCAGTATGGCGCCTGTCATGAGCTCCGTTGATAGTTTCTCGAGCCCTTTCTCTACGAGTGAGACCCACTCGCTGTCACCGGAGAGCACCGCCCGGCGTGCCTGGCGAAGGTTCTCGACTATCTCGGGGATGTCCTGCTGCGCCTGGTCGAGCTTCCCAGATTCGATGAACCGTTGGGCTTCCCTGAGGTAGGCGTCGAATCTCGACTCGCTCATGCCGCGCCTTGCCGAACCTGCTGTCCTCCGTTGCCTGGCTGCCATCGTCGCCTTTCCTGTCGGTAACGCGAAGCCACGCCGCCACCCGCCACGACGGCAAGTGCCAACCAGCGGACAACCCCGCTGCGACACCCGATGCGGCGGGCATAACGGGACCCCACCCGCCGTGTCCAGATCTGTGCATCGAGTACTCGTGCGAGGAGCCGGTCGGATGCGGCCAGCTCGTCCTGGTCGATCTCATAGGCTCCCGTTTCGATGTCGATGACCGCGAACTTGCCTTCGTCCTCGGATCCGACGTTTGGACTCACTTGCCGGTCGTAGATCTCATCGCCGCGACGGGCGAACTCCTCTTTGCTGTACCGCGGACTTGGTGCGCGCATTCTATCCCCTTTCCTGGGAAC
This sequence comes from Candidatus Latescibacterota bacterium, assembly GCA_964291625.2. GTDB lineage: Bacteria > Latescibacterota > UBA2968 > UBA8231 > UBA8231 > UBA8231. The sequence continues at coordinate 1,036,479 of OZ220090.1, forward strand.
GAGCCGGCTTGCTGAGGACGACCTCGGTCCCCCGCCTCAGCGTCAACCGCAGGTAGTCCTCCGTCGTCTCGAACTCCGGGTCGACACCGTTGTGGGCGCGCATCTGGGGGATGATCTTGTTGCGCACCCCCATGCCCCGCGCATCGGAGTAGCTGTAGTCCCGCAGCGTCTCGGAGATGAGGAGATTGCGGGGCACCCGCTGGCCGGCCACCATCTTCTCGACGGTCATGCCGTTCTGCAGCGCGCCGGGGCTGAGGATCTCGATGCGGTCCGAGTAGCGGACCACCTCGATCTCCTCGTACCGCGTCCAGTCGCGGTGGGTCAGGGTGCGGACTTCGCGCTCGCCAGTGCTCACGTCCGGGAGCTTCCCGGGTCCAGGGCTGTGACCGCGGCCCAACCCTCGTCCGTCAACCGATACTGCTGGAGCCGGCTCCGGGGCTTGTCGGGAATCGTGTATGCGATTCTCCCGTCAGCAACAAGCAGCCGGATCACCTTGTTGAGCTGACCGGAGATCTTCTTCTGTCCCAGACGGCTGGACAGCTCCGTCTTCGACATCGGCCCATCCGCCAGTTCCTTGAGCACTCTCAGCACCAGCGACTCTGGCTGTGGCTCTGCTGACTCTGGCTGCGACTCTGGCTGCGACTCTGGCTGCGACTCTGGCTGCGACTCTGGCTGCGACTCTGCTGACTCTGGCTGTGACTCTGGCTGTGGCTCTGCTGACTCTGGCTGGTCCGCGGCTTCAGCCTCACCGACTACCCCTGCCTGGGTAGTCTTCGGGGTGGTGGCGCTGCCGGCCTTGGAATCGGCGGCCCGGTACGCGGCGGAGAACGGGAACCGCAACCACAGACCATCGCCACTCGATTCCACCCTCCACTCCGGTGTGGGGTTGCCAGCCTCCCGGCACATGTCCACGATCCGGCGGATGCCCCGCCCCCAGGCTTCGATCATTCCGGCCCGGAAGAAGGCGTAGGCGATCCGCGGGTTGTACGGCTTCGAGGAAAGATCCCCGGCAAGTGGATCGGCAGTCCATTCCGGCGGCAACTGCACCGCATTCCAGATCGCAATCCGGTCGTCGTACACGCGGATCTGAATCGTGGTGGGGCTGGCGTAATCGCGGTGGATGACGGCGTTGATCACCGCTTCCCGCATGGCTTCGCGCGGCACGGGGAAGTCACGTCCCGCCAGGTCTCCTTCCACTCGATGTTCTGACTCTCGCTCATGTCGTCCGTCAGGGCCCCGGGTCCCCGGGGAGGTCGTCGCCCTCACCGCGGTTGGCCCGCGAGTCGAGCCGGCCGGCGATGGCGATGATATTGAAGTATAGTGAAACCAACTGTCGGTCCGGCCGGGCCAGGCCCGCCACCAATCTCCCTTGACCACGATCACCTTCGCCGTTACCCTCAACTCCGTCAACCACTTACGTCGCCTGGCCAGGCGCTGATGGACGGTCCCCGGCGCCGGGTGGCGTGGATCCCGGCCCTTCTCATCTTCGCTGCCATCCCCCTCATACCCGATCCGCCGGCGCCCGTGGAGCGCGTCCCGGCCCTCGACCTGGAGTCCGTGCGCTCCGCCGAGTGCGAGTACCGGGGGATCACCGCCTCCTTCGACGAGATCACCCGGGCCTACGCCCTCACCGCCTTCGACAACCCCCGCCTCCAGGGCTGGGAGGCCCGGCCGAACCCGGCCAGCCCCGAGACCGAGGCCCTGGTGACGGCGGCCTTCCTCGTCGACGGGGTCCGGCCGCCGGAGGACGGCGCGGAGGTCCCGGACCTGCGCCGCCGGGCCGGCGAGACCCTGCGGGTCACGTGGAGGCTGAACAACCTGGCCGCGGTCCCGGTGAACGCCTTCGACGACTATTCCCGCGACGCCCTCGACAGCTTCCGCCGCACCGTGGACGGGATGCTCGAGCGCATGGTCTACCTCGCCTGGCCGGCGGGCCTGCGCACCTCCCCCGGAGCCGCCGACAGCACCCGTCTCGAGGCGGCCACCGTGCTCCTGCTGGAGGAGGACCCGGACAGCCTCGGCGGCGGCTGGACGCGGGTGCGGGTGCCCGCCGACACCACCGCCGGCTGGGTGCGGTCCGACCTGCTGCGCCCGGTCCACGGGAACGACTGATGGCCCCCGCGGCGTCCCTCATCCAGATGGAGGGGATCACCCGGACCTACGACATGGGCGGCACCCAGGTGCACGCCCTGCGCGGCGTCGACCTGGAGATCGCCGCCAACGAGTACGTGGCCGTCATGGGCCCGTCCGGCTCGGGAAAGTCGACGCTGATGAACATCATCGGCTGTCTCGACGTGCCCACCGCCGGGGCCTACCGTCTCAACGGCCAGCTGGCCAGCGACATGGACGACGACGAGCTGGCCCGCATCCGCAACGAGGAGATCGGCTTCGTCTTCCAGACCTTCAACCTCCTGCCCCGCTCCGACGCCCTGCGCAACGTCGAGCTGCCCCTGGTCTACGCCGGGGTCACCGGCGCCGGGCGCCGCGAGCGCGCCGAGCAGGCCCTGGAGGCGGTGGGCCTCGCCGACCGCATGAGCCACCGGCCCAACGAGCTGTCCGGCGGCCAGCGCCAGCGCGTGGCCATCGCCCGGGCCCTGGCCAACGACCCCTCCATCCTGCTGGCCGACGAGCCCACGGGGGCCCTGGACTCGCGCACCGGAATCGAGATCATGGAGCTCTTCGGCCGCCTGCAGGAGGCCGGGAACACGATCATCCTCGTCACCCACGAAGAGCACATCGCCGCCTGCGCCCGCCGCGTCGTCCGCTTCCTCGACGGCCGGGTGGAGAGCGACGCCGCCGCCGGGAACGCGCCGGCGGCGGCCCTGCCGGCGGCTGGAGGCTGAGGCGTGGGCCGGGCGGCGAGGCGATGGGTCGGCGCCGGGTGCGTGACGGCCGCGGCCACCGGGGCCGTCCTGGCCGGCACCACCTTCCTCGGGGAAGACGCGGGCGCCTCGGTGCCCACGGCCGCCGTCACCCGGGGGGAGTTCCGCCGGACCCACGTGGAGGCCGGGCAGCTGCGCGCCGCCCGCGACGAGAAGGTCGTCTCCCCCCGGGTGCGGGGCGACCTCAAGATCGTGCACCTGTGGCCCGATGGAGAGCAGGTCGAGGCGGGGGACCTGATCCTGCAGTTCGACCGCGCCTGGCATGCCCAGGAGATCAAGGACAAGGTCAGCCGGCTGAAGCAGGCCAGGGCCGACCTGGTGAAGTTCGAGGCCGAGCAGAAGCGGCGGCGCGCCGAGCTGACCATGCAGGTGGCCCAGAAGGAGGCGGCCCTGGAGCTGGCCCGGATCAGCCTGGACAAGGCGGAGTACGGCTCGGCCATCGAGCGCGAGGAGGCCCGCATCGGCGTCGGACAGGCCGAGCGCGCCATCAAGGACGCGCGCGCCAACCTCGAGGCCCAGGAGATCGTGGAACGCGTCGAGCGGTCGAACAGGGAGATCCACATCGGCCACCGGCAGCAGAGCTACGACCGCGCCGTCTCCGACTACGAGCGGCTCAGCGTGCGCGCCACCCGGCCGGGCCTGGTCGTCCACGAGGTGATCCGCAAGCGCGGCGCCGGCCGCAGGGAAAAGGTGAAGGAGGGGGACGTGGTCTGGAGCGGCATGAGCCTGGTGGCCCTGCCGGAGCTGGACTCGATGCAGGTCGTCTCCCAGGTGGGCGAGATGGACGTGCACTCGGTGGCGGCGGGACTGCCGGCCCTGATCCGGCTCGAGGCCCTGCCGGGCCCCGTCTTCCACGGCGCCGTCCGCGAGGTGGCTCCCATGGCCGCCGAGAAGGAGGGCGCCCCCAACGTGCAGGTCTTCGAGATGATCGTCGACATCGCCGAGCAGGACGACCGCCTCTTCCCGGGGATGTCCGCCTCGGTGGAGGTGATCCTGCAGACCCGGCCGGACGTCCTGACCCTGCCCCTCGACGCCGTCCACCCCCGGGGGGAGGGCACCATCGTCTGGCGCCGGGGGTCCGGAGGCTTCGAGGCCGTGGAGGTAACGGCAGGCGAGGCCAACGGCCTCCGGGTCGTCATCGAGGCGGGCCTGCAGGAGGGCGATGTCGTCGCCCTTCGCGACCCGGGCCTGATATAGGAGAGCCGGACATGGCCGCCAACCACCGTTTCGCCGCTCCCCGGACCCTGCTGCTGGCCGCGGGCCTGCTGCTGCTGGTGGCCGCGGGGGTGGCCGCCTCCCGGCTGCTGTTGCAGGAGCAGAGCGCCGCCGTCGCCTCCTTCCCCGTGCAGCAGGGCGAGTTCGTCATCTCCCTGCAGCTGAAGGACGGCGAGCTGGAGGCGATCAAGTCCGAGCAGATCACCTCGCCGAGGGTGCGCGGCCAGCTCAAGATCACCCACCTCTTCCCCGAGGGCGAGGTCGTGGAGGTGGGCGACCTGGTGATCGAGTTCGACCGCGTCGAGTTCGAGAAGGAAGTCACCGAGAAGGAGCAGGAACTCGAAGCGGCCAGGGCCGAGCTGGGCAAGACCCTGGCCAACCAGGGCGTGGAGATGGCCCGCCAGGAGGCGGACATCGAGAACAAGGAGAACTCCCTGCGCCTGGCCGAGCTGCAGATGGAGAAGATGAAGTTCGAGTCCTTCGTCGACCGCGAGGAGGCCAAGCTCAAGGCCCGGCAGGCGGAGCTGGCCCTGGAGCAGGCCCGCAAGAAGATCGAGGCCCAGCGCATCGTCGACGAGGCGGAGCGCACCAAGCAGGAGCTGCGCGTGGCCGACGAGGAGCGGGCCATAGAACGCGCCACCAAGGACCTCGAGGCCCTCTCCATCCACGCCGAGAAGCCCGGCCTCGTGGTCTACCAGAGGATCTGGAAGGGCTCCCGGCCGGAGAAGATCCGGGTCGGCGACGAGCCCTGGGGGGGCCAGACCCTGATCACCCTGCCCGATCTCTCGCGCATGCGGGTCAAGACCTGGGTCAACGAGGTCGACGTGGACAAGCTCGAGGTGGGCAACGAGGTCCTGGTCCGCCTCGACGCCCTGCCGGGCCCGGTCTTCCACGGCAAGATCTCGAACATCGCCTCCCTCGGCCACGAGAAGGAGGGCGACAAGAACGTGCAGGTCTTCGACATCCTCGTGGAGATCGACGAGGAGGACCCGCGTCTGAAGCCGGGCATGACCGCCGCCTGCGAGGTCATCGTCGAGACGATCCCGCCTCGTCCCCCGGAGGACGAGGCCGAGATCGAGGAGACCGAGGAGACCGACGCCGTCGAGATCCCCCTCTACATCCCCATCGACGCCGTCTTCGAGAAGGGCGGGCGCACCCTCGTCTACCGGATGCAGGGCAGCCAGCCGGTGGAGCAGGAGGTCGCCCTGGGAGCGCGCAACGAGGACTACGTCATCGTCGAGGAGGGCCTGGGCAGCAACGACCGGGTGGCCCTGCGCGACCCGACGGTGGTCCTGGAGAAACTCGGCGGCGTCGAGGAGGCCCAGGCGGCGGCGCCGGCCGCCGCCGTGGAGTAAGCCCGGTGGACCTGCGCGAGACCTTCGACCTGTCGGTGGCGGGACTGATGTCCCACAAGCTGCGCACCACCCTCACGATGCTCGGCATCATCTTCGGCGTCGGCGCCGTCATCGCCATGCTCTCCATCGGCGAGGGGGCCAAGCAGGAGGCCCTGCAGCAGATCAGCCAGATGGGGATCCACAACATCATCGTCCAGCACTGGAACCCCGAGGAGGAAGAGGGGGGGGACGAGGAGGGCGGCAGCAGCAATCTGTCTCAGGGGCTGACCCGGGCCGACGCCCGGGCGGTGCGTGAGATCTGCCCCCTGGCGCGCATCGTCACCCCCCAGCGCGAGCTGAAGGTCAAGGCCCGCTACCAGAGCAACGCCTTCCAGACGATGCTCGTGGGGACCACTCCCGAGTACATCGAGGTGCTCAACGCCTCGATGAAGGAGGGGGTCTTCCTGACCGAGGAGGACCTGCTGGAGGCTCGCCGCGTCTGCGTCCTCGGCAGCGACGCCAAGCGCAACCTGTTCTACTTCGAGGAGGCCCTGGGCCGGCAGATCAAGGTCCAGGACCAGTGGTACACGGTCGTCGGCGTCCTGCGGGACAAGGGCGCGGCGGGCGGCAAGATCGGCGGCGTCCTCGAGGTGCGGAACACCGACGAGGACATCTACATCCCCCTGAACACGATCCTCAAGCGGTTCAAGTGGGAGGCCACCGACCCCGAGCTGACGCAGATCACGGTGAAGGTGACCGACCCCGCCCGCCTGCAGGAGGCGGCCAACATCGTGCGCTCCATCCTGCAGCGGCGGCACCGCGGCGTCGACGACTTCAAGATCGCCATCCCCGAGGAGCTGATGCGCCAGAGCCAGCGCACCCAGGCGATCTTCAACGTCGTCATGGGCTGCATCGCCGGCATCTCCCTGGTGGTGGGCGGCATCGGCATCATGAACATCATGCTCGCCTCCGTTCTCGAGCGCACCCGGGAGATCGGCATCCGCCGGGCCCTCGGAGCGCGCCGGCGAGACGTGCTGGCCCAGTTCCTCGTGGAGGCGGTGATGGTGAGCCTCATCGGCGGCATCATCGGCGTGCTCCTCGGCTACTCCATGACCGAGGTCATCACCCTCTACGCCGAGTGGAAGACGATCGTCCAGCCCTGGACGATCGCCCTCGCCTTCGGGGTGGCCGCCGCCGTGGGCATCGGCTTCGGCTACTACCCCGCCCGCCAGGCGGCCCTGCTCAACCCGATCGACGCCCTGCGCTACGAGTAGGGCCTCAGACCAGCCGCACCAGCTCGATCCCCGTCTCGCCCCGGCGGGCCCGCTCGTGGGGGTAGGCGAGGGGCCGCTGCACGTAGCGGACCCCGTCGATGACGGCGTCCCAGGCGATGTGGGTGTGGCCGAACAGGTGCAGCCGCGAGCCGGCGGCGCGCAGCTGCCGGTCGAGCCGCAGGGTGCCGGAGACGCGCGGCAGCTCCTTGAACCGCAGCCCCTCCAGCGGCGGGATCAGCTCCGGCCGCGGCACGAAGTGGGAGAAGCTCAGCACCCGGCGGCCCGGCGGCGGGCGCAGGACCGGCCGGTTGAGCTGCTCGAACCAGGCGCAGCGGTCGGCGTCGGTCGACTGCTCCGGCGGCCAGCGGCAGCGGTTGGGGTCGGACCAGTGGCGGGACATTTCGACGTCGGGTGCTCCCTCCGCGCCGAAACCGGGCTCGTACCAGCCGTGCAGGGGCAGGACCCACCAGTCCGGCCCGGCGGGGCCAGGCTCCATCTGGATGCCGAGGCGGCCGGCCAGGCGCCGCAGGGCCTCCAGCCGGTCGAGGGAGCTCTCCGGCGCCGCTCCCTCCGGGGCCGGCTCCCCGTTCTCCACCCACAGGTCGTGGTTGCCGGGCACCAGGAAGACCCGCTCGAAGCGGTCGGCCAGCAGGCCGAGGGCCTCCTCGGCGCGGTCCAGCCGGTGGCAGATGTCGCCGGCCACCACCAGGGTGTCGGCGCGGTGGGGCCCCACGGGCAGGGAGGCGACCTGCTCCAGGTTGGGGGCGAAGTCGACGTGGAGGTCGGAGATGCCGAAGATGCGCACGGGTCGTCAGCCGGCGTGGTGGGAGGTCAGCCGCCGCGCCCGCGGCGGCGCTGCAACCTGGCCAGCCGGGTCGAGTGCCGCGGGCTGCAGGTACGTGTCCAGGGCCAGCGCCGGAGGCGGTCCGGCGAGATCGACTCCTCGCAGCCGGGCAGAGCGCAGACGGCCGCCGCGTCGTCTTCGGCGGTCTCGGAGGTCTCCCGGTCGCCGGTCGTCCCGACGATCCGGACCGTCCACGGCCGGGTCCGGGAAGCCTGCCACATGACGACCAGACTCCACACCAGGATCCCGATGCCGACGCCCGTCACGACCAACAAGAGGTCCTCCACCATGCCGCCGTCCTCCCGGCGCCGAAAGTACCCGGCGCCGTCGGCGAGTCAAACCAGGGACGGCGGAGGCGCGGCCCGGCGGCCGGCCGCCGGCTGACGGGTCGTGACGCGGCTCCCGGCCCCCCCGGCGGGCGGCCTGTGGACAGGGGCGGCGGCGGCGCTTTCCTTGGCCCCCGTTCCCCCGACGTGAGGCCTCGCTTCCAAGGAGAATCCCGATGCCGTACCGCGCCGCCGTGATCGGCCTCGGCCGCATGGGCAGCACCTTCGACGACGAGATCGAGTGGGGCGGCTCGATCTTCCTGCCCTACTGCCACGGGCCCAGCTACCACGCCCACCCCGAGGTCGAGCTGGTGGCCGGCGCCGACCCCCACGACGAGCAGCGGGCCATCTTCGGCGAGCGCTGGGGCCTGGAGTCCGGCCATCTCTACGCCGACTACCGGGAGATGCTCGCCGAGGAGCGGCTCGACCTGGTGAGCGTCTGCACCACGGCGCGGGTCCGCCGCCGCATCGTCGTCGACTGCGCCGCCGCCGGGGTGCGGGCGATCTGGGCCGAGAAGCCCCTGGCCCTGACCCTGGCCGAGGCCGACGACATGGTCGACGCCTGCCGCCGCCACGGCGCCGCCCTGGCCGTCAACTGCGCCCGCCGCTGGAACCCGTTCTACGCCGAGACCCGCCGGCGCATCGACAGCGGCGACCTGGGGCGGGTCCTGCAGGTCACGGCCTACGCCCAGTGCGGCCTCTCCCACAACGGCTCCCACGCCATCGACATCATCCGCTACCTCGCCGGCGGCCGGGTGAGCTGGGTCTTCGGCGAGATGGAGTCCGACGAGGCCGCCGCCGGCGAGACCGACCTGCAGGGCAACGCCTACCTCGCCTTCGACAACGGCGTGCGCGCCTACCTGCGGTCCACGGAGGGCGGACTCGCCTCCTGGGAGGTGGACGTGATCGGAACCGGGGGCCGGGTGCGCTCCGGCGCCAACGCCCTCGACTGGGAGATGTGGCGGCCGGTATCCGGCGGTCCCCGCAACCGCGGCCTGGCGGCGCGGGTGCCCTTCCCCTGGCCGGCGCGCATGCAGGGCATGGGCCTGACCATCGTCGACGACCTGATCGACTGCATCGAGTCCGGCGGCGATCCGCGCTGCTCCGGCGACGACGGGCGGGCGGCGCTGGAGGTGGCCGTGGCCCTGCGCGAGTCCCACCGGCGGGGGTGCGTCAAGGTCGAGCTGCCCCTGGCCGACCGCGGCCTCGGCATCCTCTCCTCGGAGATCCGGGAGGACGACGTGCCGGCGCGGGTGCGCCGGGAGAGGGCGGCGGCTCAGTCCCGCTGAGGCAGCAGCCGGCGGGCGTTGCCGCCGAGGATCGCCCCCGCCTCGGGCGGCTCCAGGTCCAGCACCACGCGGGCGAGGCCGGCCAGGGGCACGAAGAACGGGGCGTGGGTGCCGAAGAGCAGGCGCGGCGTGAGGCCCGCGTCCACCATGCGCAGCAGGCTGTCCATGCCGTCGGCCTGGGAGACGTCGGCGTAGAGCCGTTCCAGGGAGAGGATCCGGGGAGCCAGGTCGAGGATCGCACTCCAGGGGGCCCCGCCGATGACCACCGGCACCCGGGGATTCCGCCGCGCCAGATCCGCTATCTCCTGCGGATCCACGTCGTGGACCACCGCCCGGGGATGCTGCCGCCGGGGATCCTCCAGCCGGGCCTGCACGGACAGGACCAGTCCGGCCTCGCCCACGGCCGCGGCGCACTCGTCGGCGTCCCCCAGGTCGAATCCGCCGTAGGCCGGCAGCCAGCGCACCGCGGGCGCTCCCCTGTCCACGGCCAGGGTCAGCTCCTCGCCCCAGGTGGCCAGGCCCGGGTCGAGGACGGGGACGGGCCGCACCGACGGGAAACGCTCCGCCGCCTCGTAGACGTCGGCGTTGGCCAGGTGCGGGTTGTGGGCGAAGGCGGCGTCCAGGGGCGACAGCAGCACGCTCCCGACGCCCACCTCCTCCAGCGAGGCCACCACCCGGTCCGCCGATCCAGGCAGCCGCAGCGACGCCCAGTGGCCGGTCCAGGCGCAGACGTCGACGATCTCCACGCTCCCTCAGTCCCCCAGGCCGGCCCGCGCCGGCAGCAGCCCCCGCAGGTTGTCCCACAGGATGCGGCGCCTGTCCGCCGCCGCCAGGTCCGCCCCGAGGACCTTGGCCAGGGTGACGCCGAAGTGGCGGATCGGCGCGTCCGACCCGTAGACCACGCGCCCCGCCCCCAGGCGCCGCACGGCCAGCTCCACCATGCCGCTCTCCGGGTCGCCTCCCGAGGTGTCCACGAAGACGTTGGCGCAGTCCCGGACATCCTCGACGCCCCGGGGGTTGCAGCCGTTGAGGTGGGCCATGACGATCCGCGCCTCCGGGTGGCGGCGGGCCAGGTGGGCCACGTCGGCCGGGAAGGACTCCCCCGCCAGGTTGCCCGTGGTCTTGCGCCAGGCGTGCTGCAGCACGGGCACGTCCAGCTCGACCGCGCGGCTCAGGATCGGGTCGAGGCCGGCCTCGCAGGCGCGCCGGGCGACCCACAGCTTGACGCCCACCATGCCCTCGCCGGCGACGCAGCGGTCGATCTCGGCCGCCGCCTCCTGCGGGTGCGCCGGCGAGACGTAGCAGAAGGGCAGGAAGAACCCCTCCGAGACGTCGCGCATGGCCAGGGCGTAGTCGTTGGCCTGGCGGCACTGGTCCGGCGTCGGCTCCCGGGGCGTGCTCGAGTGCAGGGAGAACAGGACCGCCCGGGTGATCCCGGCCCGGCGGGCGGCCTCGCCCAGCCGGCGCGCGTCCTCGGCCGGTCCCGACAGGGGGAAGCCGCCGAAGTTGTCCAGCGGGTGGACGTGGGCGTCGATGACGGGCCCGCCCGGGTCGAGGCGGCGGCGCAGGTCGGCGAGAGAGGTCACGCGGGAAGGACGGCCGCCGAGCCTCAGCCGGCGGCGCGGACGTAGCGCGGACGCAGGTGCATGCGGCGGAAGCCGCGGCGGCGATAGACGCTCTCGGCCTCGCTGTCGGGCTCGGTCTCCAGCGTCGTCCAGCGGTTGCCCAGGGCCGCCGAGTCGGCCGCGGCGCGCGCCACCAGGGCCGAGGCCACTCCCCGGCGGCGGTGCCCGGGCAGGGTCCCCACCAGGTCGACGTAGCCCATGCCGTGATCCGAGTAGAGCAGGGCCGTGCCCGCCGGCTCGCCGCGGCGGCGGGCCAGGTAGAGTTGCACCCTGGGGGTGTCGAGGACGCTGCGGCCCAGCTCTCCGGCCCCGGGCGGGAGGTCGAAGCTCCGGCACCACACCTGCGACCAGAGACCGTACTCCCCGGCCCCGGGAACGACGACCTCCACCTCCGGGGCCCGCAGCGGCTCGGCGGGACGGTCGCAGAGCATGGCGGTGGCCCGGATCGCGAGGTCGAACCCGCGCTGCAGCAGCCGCTCGCCGAGGTCGGCGGGCCGGTCCAGCGGCGTCAGGGTGAAGGCGCAGTCGAAGGCCTGGCGGCGGAAGTGGTCCAGGGCCGCGTCGATGAGCCGGTCGGCGTCGCCCGGTGCCGCGTCGACCTGCACCACCCGGTGCAGCATGGGGATCTTCACGTCTTCGTGGTGGAAGGCCCGCGCCCCGCCGAGGTCGCGGGAGACGCACCAGCGCGCCCGGAACTCGACCCAGAGCTGCTCGAAGACCCGGGTGAGGTCGTTCGTCACCGGCGCGGCTCCGCCCCTCGGCAGGCCGGCCCCGGGAGGCTACTCCGCGCCATTGAGGATCCGGCCCATGCGCGCGTTGAAGGCGTCGATGCGCCCCTGCAGGAAAGCCAGCACCTCGCGCAGCTCCTGCTGTCTCGCCTTCAGGCGCTGCGACTCCAGCAGCAGAGGCGCCTCGGCGGGAGGCGCCACCGCGCCGTCCGGCGGCGTGTCGCCCACCTGCTGCCGCTGCGCGGCCGTGCCGCCGCGGGGGGCCAGGGCCGCCTCGCCGGGGCCGAACTGCTGCAGCAGCAGCAACTTCCGCTCGATGGCGTCGAGGCGGTGGGAGACGCGGTGCCAGTCCTCCCGGGCCCGGGCCGCCATGTACTGGGCCAGCTCCTTCTTCTGGCGGATCTCCTCCGGGCCGTCCGCCTCGTTGAGGGCCAGCTCGTGCTCGTCGTCGAGGCGGTAGTGGCCCTGGCCGATGCTGTAGCCCAGCAGCCGGCGTTCCTCCTGGAAGACCTCCAGCTGCCGGTAGAGTCCGGCGTCCCAGCCGCCGTCCTCCAGGAGGCGGATCAGCTGGCTGATCTCCCAGTCGTAGGCGGCGCGCAGCTCCTCGTTCAGGGCTTCCATCTCGGCGGCGGCGCTGTCGAGGCGGACCTCCACGTTCAGCAGCCGCTGCAGAAGCTGCCGGGACTGGAGCTGCAGGCGCCCCAGCTCCGGCAGACCCGGGGCGCGGCTGCGGAGGCTGTCGATCCGGGAGGAGAGGGAGTCCCGGCGCGCCATGAAGCGGCTGCGGATCTTCTGCAGCGACTGCGAGACCCGGTCGATGCGCTCCCGCGAGGCCTTGAGATCGGCCAGCTCGTCCAGCTGGCCTCCCGCAGGCAGGAGCGTGCCCATGAGGGTCAGGAGCGTCAGGGGAAGGGATCGATTCATGCCGGCTCGGCGTAGCTGACGCCGTGCTTCTTGAGTTTGTAGTCGAGGGTGGGGGTCTTCAAGCCGAGGATCTGCGCCGCCCGGGTCTTCACCCCCCGCGCTTCCTCCATGGCCCGGGTGATCAGCTCGCGCTCCAGCCGTTCCATCTGCTCGTTCAGGTGCCCGCCGCCGCCGTCGCCGTCGCCGGTCTCCACCGCCTCCCCCGTCCGGCCCATCGTCTCCAGGGGCAGGTCGGAGGGCTCGATCGCCTCGCCGTCGCTGAGGACGATGGTGCGCTCGATGACGTTCTCCAGCTCGCGGACGTTGCCGGGCCAGCCGTAGTCGCAGAGGATCTCCAGGGCTTCGCCGGTCAGACGCCTGAGGGGCCGGTTGATTTCCCGCGACTTCTTCCTCAGGTAGTGGTCGACCAGCAGGGGGATGTCCTCCCGGCACTCGCGCAGGGGCGGCAGCTGGAGGGGGATCACCTCCAGCCGGTAGAACAGATCCTCGCGGAAGGTCTTCTGCTCGACCATCTCCTTCAGGGGGCGGTTGGTGGCCGCCACGACGCGCACGTCGGCGCGCAGGGTGCGCTCGCCGCCGACGCGGTCGAACTCCCGGGCCTGGAGCACGCGCAGCAGACTCACCTGCAGCTCCGGCGACAGGTCGGCCACCTCGTCGAGGAAGATCGTCCCGCCCTCGGCCAGCTCGAACTTGCCCTTCTTCGTGCGCACGGCGCCGGTGAAGGCGCCGCGTTCGTGGCCGAAGAGCTCGCTCTCGGCCAGCTCCCGGGGCAGGGCGCCGCAGTTGACGCGCACGAAGGGCCCCTCCCGGCGCCGGCTGCCGCGGTGCAGGGCGCGGGCCACCAGTTCCTTGCCGGTGCCGCTCTCCCCGTAGATCATCACCGAGGAGTCGGTGGCCCCCACGCGCTCCACCGCCGCCATCACCTGCCGCATCCGCCGCGAGTCGCCGACGATCTTCTCGTAGCGGTCGCCGATCTCCTCGCGCAGGTACTCGTTCTCCTCCTCCAGGCGGTCCCGCTCCCGGCGCGCCCGCCGGTTCTCCAGGACCGTGCCGACCTTCACGGGCAGCACCTTGTCGAGGTTGTCCTTGACCACGAAGTCGGCCGCCCCCCTCTGCATCGCCTGCACCGCCACCTCGATGCTGCCGTGGCCTGTGACCATGATCACGTCGGTCTCGGGGTAGAGCTCCTTCACCTTCGCCAGCAGCTCCAGCCCGTCCATGCCCTCCATGCGGTAGTCGGTGATCACCAGGTCGGCCTCGGACCGGCGCAGGCTCTCCAGGGCCTCGGCGCCGCTGCCGGCGGTGGCGGCCTCGTGGCCCATGCGGCCCAGGCGCAGGGCCCAGCCCTCGCGCAGGGGCTCGTAGTCGTCGACGAAGAGGATGCGGTTCACGCGCCCACCTCCTCGGTCTCGGCCACGGGCACCGCCCCGGCGGCCGGCAGGACCAGGCGGAAGACCGAGCCGCGGCCGGGAGCGGACTCGACCTCGACCCGGCCGGCGTTGGTCTCCGCCGCCTGCTGCACGATGGCCAGACCCAGGCCGGAGCCCTTCTCGCGGGTGGTGAAGAAGGGCTCGAAGAGGCGCTGCCGGACCTCCTCGGCCATCCCCGGGCCGGTGTCCTCCACCTCCAGGGCGACCTCGCCGGAGGCGCCCACGGCACGCACCGTCAGGGCCCCGCCCCCGGCCATGGCCTGCACCGCGTTCTTCATGAGGTTCACGACGGCGCGCTTCACCTGCTCGGGGTCGGCGTAGACCCGCGCCTCGGGAGAGACCTCGGTGCGGAAGGTGACGCCGGCGGCCTCCATCTCCGGCGACAGCAGGAAGCGGGCGTCGTCCACCAGCTGCGACAGCACCACCTCCCCGGGTTGGGGCGAGGGCGGCCGCGCGAAGTGGAGGAACTCGGAGATCACCAGGTTCATGGCGTGGACCTGGGCGATGACCTTGTGGATGTGCTCCCGCCGCGGGTCCTCGCCCGGCAGCTCGTCGGCGATGAGGCCGGCGTAGATCTCGATACCGCTCAAGGGGTTGCGGACCTCGTGGGCGACGCCGGCCAGCATCTGGCGCAGCTGGGCGTCGCGCTCCAGCAGCTTGCGGCGCATCTCCTCCATCGTCTGCCCGAGGTACCCGATCTCGTCGTGGGCCTCCACCTTCACCGCCCGGCGGAGGTTGCCGCGGCCGATCTCGCGCGCCGCCGTCACCAGGGTGTGGATGGGGCCGGTGATGTGACGGGCCACGGCGAGGCCCGCCAGGAAGGTCAGCAGGGTGCCGAAGCCGGCGAGGAGATAGATGGAGCGCTTGAAGCCGAGGATGGAATCCATGTACCCGGCGCCGATGTCCACCCCCACGCCGGCGACGATCTTCCCCTTCCGGTCGTGGATCGGCGCGTAGCCCGTCATGTAGTGATCGCCCGTGCTCTCGTCGGTGAAGCGCGGCGTGTTCGCCGGCTCGCCCTCCCACATGGCCGCCACCTGGGGCTTGTGAAAGGCGAGGAGGTGGATCTCGCGGCCGATGCGCTTGCCCTCCTCCGTGTCGAGGAGGCTGCGGCCGCTGCGGTCGAAGACGTAGATGCGGCGCGCCCCCAGGGCCTCCCGGGTCTCGCCCATGCGCCTCCGGAGCAGCTGGTGCAGGAAGGTCCCCTCCATGCCCGGCTTCAGCTTGGTCACCTGGCCCCTCGCCAGCTCGGCGGCGATCATCTGCGACTCCACCTTCAGGTGCGAGGCGAGCTGGTTCTCGAGGCTGTCGAGGGCCTGCCGGTAGAGGACCCAGCCACTGCCTCCGAGGCCCGCCAGGGCCAGGGTGACGAAGATGAAGACCAGCCGCCGGCCGAGGGAGCCCTGGCCCCGGCGCGGATCCCCGGGCCCGCCCCTCACAGTCCGATCCTCGACCGGAACTCCGGCCGGCCCGCGAGTCCGGGGCGCAGCCGGAAGAGGGCGCCGGCGCCCGGGCCTTCCGCCTCCCGGTCGTGGCCGCCGGCGGTGGTCACGTAGAGCTCGTCGAGAGCGGGTCCCCCGAAGCCGGCGCTCGACACCTTGCGCGCCGGCAGCTCGATCCGCCGGTCCTCGCCGCCGTCGGGCCGGTAGCGGACCAGGCGGCCGCCGTTCCACAGGGCGCACCAGACCCCGCCCTCGGCGTCGACGGCGAGGCCGTCGGGGGCGCCATCGCCGCCGGAGAGGTCGGCGAAGACGCCGCGGTCGGACAGCTCCCCGGTGGCGCGGTCGTAGGCGAACCTCCAGATGATGCCGGCCCTGGAGTCGACGAAGTACATCCGGCGCCCGTCGGGCGAGAACCCCATGCCGTTGGGCAGCCCCACGCCGTCGAGCAGCTCCGTCAGGGTGCCGTCGCGGTCGAGCCGGTAGAGCCGGCCGCCGCCGGCCGGGCCCGGCATGGTGCCGCAGAACACGCGCCCCTCGGGATCGGCGATGACGTCGTTGAAGCGTGAGCCGCGCTCCACGGGGATCTCCTCGACGACCGGGGACAGGGGCTGGTCCCGGCGCCAGACGGCGATGGCGCCGCGGGCCATGAACAGCAGCAGCGAGCCGTCGGCCTGCACCGTGAAGCCGCCGATGGGCTCGCCCTGAAAGAGCTGCTCGTGCGCCCCCGAGGCGGGATCGCAGCGGTAGAGGCGCCCCTCGGGGATGTCGACCCAGTAGAGGCGCTGCTCGTCTTCGTGCCAGAGAGGCCCCTCCCCCGTGCGGCAGCGGGTGTCGGCCACCCTCTCGGGTACGATGGCCGGGGCGGACGCCGGCGCCGGCAGCCGGCGCCTCTCCTCCTCCCAGGCCCGCCAGTAGCCCCGCAGGCGGCGGCGCAGGTGCTTCGGCCGCTCGGCGTAGACGCGCATCCCCAGGACGCGGGCCTCCTCCTGCAGCTCGTGGCGCCGTTGCGAGATCGGCCCGAGAAGCGCCTCCGCCTCCGGCTGGCCCTCCTCGCGCAGCACCCCGGCGAGGACGGCCAGGTCGTGATCGTCCCCCAGCAGCTCGCCGAGGCGGTCCAACTCGCCCCGCCAGGCGGACATCGCCGCCGGCCACAGCGGCTGCAGCAGGCGGCTGTGGTACCACAGGTACTTCACGCGCTTGCGCCACTCGTGGAGGCTCTCCACCGACGGGCGCCAGCTCGCCTCGCCGCCCTCGCGGCGGCCGCGGCGGTAGACGGCCAGCAGCCCGCCCCCCAGGCCGCTCCAGCCGGCGCCCTCCAGGGGCCAGTCGTCGACGCGCCCGCGGGCCTGGCGCAGGACCCCGGCACAGGCGCCGAGGACGGGCCCCCGCTCGCCGGCCCCGTAGGCCCGCCCCCGGCGGGCGGCCAGCCGCTCGCGGAGGGGGGTGTAGTGGGCCGCCCCGCCGTTGACGGGGCCCACCACCCGGTCGAGGGTGGCCACGAGCACGGTGGCGTCGCGCAGGCCGGCCAGCCGGCGGGCGGTGTCGCGGTAGGTCTCGTTCTCGCGCCGGTAGACCTCGCCGCCGAGGTCGGTGCGCACGAGTCGCACCAGGCCGCGCATGCACTTCATCGACTTGCGCGCCGAATGCACGTCGCCGTCGCGGTCGTCGGTGCCTTCGGTGAGTCGGAGGATGGACTGGTCGAGCTGCTCGCGGGCGATCCGCCGCACCCCGTCGGGGACGGATTCAGCCGGATCGAGACGGAAGGCCATGGCGCTGTCGAAGGTACCGGGGCCCTCTCGGAATGTCCAGCAGGGGACGATCCGCCGCAGGGGGGCCGACAGCGGTCGACCGAGTCCGCGGCCAGGGCGCCGTGCCTACCGGCCCGGGATCAGCTCCAGCAGGCGCCCGTCGCCGTCGGAGAGGATCAGCTTCAGCTCGCCGCCGGTCAGGTCGAGGGGCCTCACGGACCCGTCCGCACGCGACCGGTCGACCTCGGCCACGGCGACGCCCTCGGCAAAGGTGAGGGTCAGCTCGGCGGCCTTCATCGGGTCGCGGTTCACCACCATCAGGAAGCGGCGGCCGTCGGGCCCGTCGAAGAAGCCGAGCACCGCCGGCGCCCCCAGGCAACTGGTCAGACCGCCGTGGCCGTCGTGGATCCACGTCGTGCCCCGCGGCTGCGGGGAGGTGTGGAAGACCGCGGTGGAGGTCAGGGAGAGCAGGAGACGGCCCATGCCCTGGATCTCGCGGTTGATCCGCCTCGCCGTCTCGTACCAGGGGCCGCGGTTCCCCTTGCCGTCGATGAGGCCGTTCTCGCCCTCGGCCGGTCCGTAGGTGAAGTACTGCAACCCGCGGGCGCCGTAGGCCAGGCAGGAGTAGAGCTGGAAGCGCAGGTGTCCCTCGGTCGGCGTCGGGTAGGAGAACACGGGTGTGCTCAGCGTGAAGGCCCAGAACGGCACGCCGTGCTTCAGGGCCGCGGCGCGGATGATCTCCAGGTTCTCGTAGTACTCGGGGCGCACGCGGATGGCGTAGTCGGCCTCGCGGAACCGGTAGCCCTCGATACAGTAGTGGTCGTACATGAGGACCTCGGGCCGGAAGACCTCCATGTAGAGGTCGACGTACTCCTGGTAGTCGCGGGTGCCGATGTAGTTCTCCCGCTCGTTCACCGGCGCGTAGTTGGGGAAGAGGTTGACGTAGGCCCAGTGGCCGGGGTCCATGCGCGCCAGGAGCCGGCGGCTGTGGGCCAGGGCCGGGAAGCTGACCGCGTGGGGCTCGTCCTTGAGGACGTAGGCCGCGAAGGCGGGCTCCGCCGAGTAGAGGGCCGTGCGCTCCTTCAGACTCTCCACCAGCTCGTCCGCCTTCTCCGGCTTCTCCCCCCACTCCCAGTTCACCAGGCCGCCCAACAGCAGGCCGATGCCGTACCTCTCACCCAGGTCGAGGGTGCGCCGATACTCCTCGGCTGTTCCGTGGAAGGAGGGCAGGCACAGGTTGAACCCGGCCTCGGCGACGTCCCTCCAGACCTCGTCGGTGAGCAGCCCGCGGCCCGGGCCGTACCACGCAACCAGGGGGAAGGGCCGGTCGTCGGGCGGCTGCCACTTCCACCCCGGGACCGCCTCGCCGGCGGCGGCCGACGCGGCCAGCATCGACATCAGGACGGCGGCCCCCCGCACCGTCAGCGGCTCGGACCCGCCGCCTCGGCCGCCCACGTATCCGCGACCTCGCCGCCGTCGACGACGGCATAGGAGCGCGCCAGGTTGGCCACCGGGCAGGAGTGGTTGGGCACGATCCGCAGGCGGCTGCCGAGGGGCAGGTAGGAGGAGCCGCGGGGGACGAAGCCGTGCTCCTCCGACAGCTTGGCCACGGTGAGGGGGCTCCTGCGGCCGGGGAAGTCGGCCAGGGTGTAGGCGGTGCCGTAGCCGGGGGCCCCTTGCAGGCCGTGGGCCCCCTGGTCGGAGGTCAGGCTCTTGGAGCCGGCGTCGGTGATGAAGTACTCGTCGTTGCGGCTGATGATGGTGGCCAGGACGGTGAGGGCCACCTGCTCGGGCTCGATCAGCCCCAGGCGCAGGGGCGTGTGGTCCATGAAGACGTAGTTGCCCGGCCGGATCTCGGTGAGGCCGGAGTACTCCTCCGCCGCCAGCACCGTGGGGGTGGAGCCCACGGAGAGCTCGGGTACGGGAAGCCCCTGCTGCACGAGGCGGTCGCGCACGGCCAGCAGGATGCGGCGCTCCTCCTCGGCGATGCGGACGACCTCCGCGGCGTCGGCGGCGCCGTAGGCGTGCCCGGCGTGCGAAAGCAGGCCGCACCAGCGCAGGTCCGGTCCGGCGTCGATGCGGCCGGCGAGGGCGGCGACGTCGGGGTCGTCCTCCCCCAGGCCGCAGCGGTGCAGGCCGACGTCGATCTTGACGAAGACCCCCGGCTCCCTGCGGTGCTCCCGGGCCCGGGACTCCAGCAGGTCCAGCCCCTCGCGGCTGTCGACGATCAGGCGCAGGTCCACCCCGAGGTCCCGGCACCCGGTCAGCAGGCGGTCGAGCTTGGCCGGCGTCATCAGCGGTTGCGCCAGGGTCACCGACGGGAAGCCGCCCCGGGCGAAGACCAGGGCCTCGTCGACCCGCGCCGCCGTGATCCCGCAGGCCCCCGCCGCCATCTGCAGCCGGCCGATCTCCAGGGACTTGTGGGTCTTGACGTGGGGCCTCAGACGCAGCCCGTGGCGCCGGGCCTTCTCCTGTACGGCATCGATGTTGGCCTGCAGGACCCCCCGGTCGAGAAGGACGGCCGGGGTTTCGAGGTCGGCGAAGGGAGGTTGGGGCATGGGGCTCTCGCGGGAGGGGCGGGGGGCGTCGAAGGTATCCAGGCGTTTCGTGGATGTCCAGCGGTGCGACCGTCAGTCGCGGCGGTCCCGTCGATCGCCGCAAGCGCCAGCGAAGAGGCGTTGCCGTCAGGCGCTCCCGCGATCCCGGGGCCTGGCGGATCCTCGGGATCCGCCTGACAGGCGCAGCGCAGCGGGGCCGGGCACGGAACCACCGGCGGCACCGGCCGGGACTTTGACAGCCGCCCTCCACCGTGCGACGATCTGCGGGCGGTTGCAGGAACGACGATCCTGCCGCCCTCGGAGTCCCCCGTTCCTCGTGAGAGGAGTAGCCAGATGACACCCTGGATCTTCGTGCACAACCCGCTCGAGCGCTGGCTCGACGACTACCCGCGCATCTTCGACGCCTGGGAGGAGGGCGGCGTGCGCGGCATCGTCGTCGGCCGCCTGTGGTTCGTCCAGGAAGACGGCGACGGCATGCCCCTGTGGGGGGATACGCTGACCCCCGCCTTCCCCGCCGACCCGAAGGGCTACGCCTCCCTGGGGATCAACCCGCCGCCCCAGACGCCGCGCAACCTGGAGAAGGAGAAGAAGCTCCACGCCCTGCTCGACGATGCCGCCGGCCGCGGCTGGAAGATCCTGGTCTTCGATTCGCGAGACGGACTCCGCCTGCTCTACCAGCGCGGCCAGGGCACGGTCTCGGGCCTGCCCCCGGAGCGGGACCCGGTTGGCGCGGTGGAGATCGCCGCCGGCGTGCAGGACATCATGGGCGCCTTCCCCCAGGCCCACGGCGTCGTCCTCGACCAGCCGGGGGAGCACGACTACGAGCTGGAGCTGCACCGCGGCACCGAGCTCTTCAAGCTGCACGGCCTGCAGCGCCACCGCTTCGAGATGCAGGGGGCGGACCTGCCCCGCATCGAGCGCGCCA
The DNA here is from genome assembly GCA_964291625.2 of Candidatus Latescibacterota bacterium. Lineage (GTDB taxonomy): Bacteria > Latescibacterota > UBA2968 > UBA8231 > UBA8231 > UBA8231. Next base: position 1,057,023 of record OZ220090.1, read on the forward strand.
TCGCCCGCCTGCGGCGGCGCTTCCACGAGCTGACCCCGGACCTCGTGCGCTACCACGCACCGGGGGGGCTGCTGGGCGCCCTGGAGCTGTTCGACCTGGAGGAGGACGGCCTCTACTGGCTGCGGGTGCGGCGGCAGACCGCCCTCGACTTCATGGCCGCCATGCGCGCACGGATCGACGAACTGGACTGCACGCTGGAGCTTGGCGGCATCCCGCGCACCGCCGCCTTCTCAGGCCTCACCGGCCAGGACTTCGGGCAGATGGCGCGCTACTTCGACCTCGTCTTCCCCAAGCACTACTTCTGGCACCGCGGCAACGACGGCCTCTACGGGACCGCGGCCCGCTGGGTGCAGCAGGTCGGCGCCTGGAACCCCGCCCTGACCGAGGCGGACTGCTTCGCGGTCGTCAAGGCGTGGATGGGGCTGGAGCTTCCGGGAGTGGAGACGCTGGCGGACATGGAGCTCGGGTTTCCGGAGGAGTTCTTCGAGGGGCTGGTCCACGACGAGACGAGGCGCGCCCTGGAAGCCGTGGGGGAGGAAAAGGCGATCCCCTGGGTCTCCACGGGGCGGCACCCCCACGGCGGCGAGGCGATGCCCGCCCGGGATCTGCACGGCATCCTCACCGCCTCGAAGCGGGCCGGGGCCCGGCGCTTCCTCTTTCAGCCGGACCCGGACCTGGGGGCCTCGGAGTGGAGCGTGATCTCCGGTCTGTGCGGCACCCGGTGGCGCCAGTCCCCGGAAGGGTACTGGCCGGCCGATTCGACGCGGCCCGATGTGTTTGGGGCGGAGTCCGGGTGAGTCAGCCGCCGGGGGTGCGGTACGACACGCTCTTGCTCACCGCCTCGTCCACGGTCTCCGGCGTCACCAGGACCGTCACCTCCACGTCGAGGGCGCCCGCGGCGGCGACCCGGAGGGAGACGGCGGTGGCCGCGGCGTCGTCGGGAAGCTCCGTGATCAGGTAGAGGTCGCAGGGACCGAAGGCGTAGTAGAAGCCCTCGAGGGTGCCCCCCATCCCCTCGATCGTCTGCCTGAGGGCCTCGCGCCTGCCGGTGCCCCCTTCTCTGAGGAGACCCTCCAGGCCTGCCTTCGTGTAGCTGGTGCGGAACATGTACTTGGCCATGGCTCTGCCCTCCTTCAGGGTGGTTGCTTTCGGCCTGGCGCCCGGTGCGGCGATGGCGCCGCGCGGGGCGCTCGAAGTCTATGGGGCCACCTTTCCCGGGGAAACCCCGGAGGCGCCGCTGGCACCGGTCATGGGCGGCCGGGTCCCCCCGAGAGATAGGGCGCCATGTCCCAGAGCAGAATCGTGCCGTCCCAACTCCCGGTGGCCAGGATGGCGCTATCGGGGGTGAACGCCAGGTGAAGGACCTGGTCGGAATGCCCCGCAAAGAAGGCCTTGAGCTGACCGAGGGCCACGTCCCAAAGCAGAACCGGGTCGTGGCCCCAACCACTACTGGCCAGGACGGATCCATCGGGCGAGAAGACCAGCGAACGCACGGCGGAGGTATGCCCCTCGAGAGTGGCCCTCCGCTGGCCGCCGGCGACATCCCACAGGCGGACCGTCCCGTCCCTGCTTCCACTTGCCAAGGTGGTTCCATCAGGCGAGAAGGCCAACTCCATCACGTCCTGGGGAGCCTGCCATAGCGTGGCCTTGATCTGGCCGCTGGCCACGTCCCACAGGAGAATCCTCTTCTCGAATGAGCTGGCGCTGGCCAAGGTCGCCCCGTCCGGTGAGAACGCCAGCCGATCGACTCTATCTGTATGCTCCTCGATGATGGCCTTCGGTTGGCCGTCGGCCGGGTTCCATAGCCGAATCGACGGGTCCAGAGGACCCCCACCACTTGCCAGGGTGGCACCATCCGGAGAAATCGCGAGGGAAACAATGAGACTCTGTGCTTTGAGAGTTGCCCGAGGAAGGCGGCTGGGTACATCCCACAGGTAGACTGTGCTGTCCGGCCAGGATCCAACACTGATCAGAGTGGATCCATCCGGCGAGAAGGCCAACCTCTCGACCGTTGAAACATGGCTTTCGAGGACGGCCTCCGGTTGACCGCTGGCCGCATCCCAAAGCCGGATCGTCAGGCCGTCAGAGCTGGCCAAGGTGCCTCCGTCCGGCGAGAACGCTACCGAGGTGGCATGCTCATCGGTTGGCAGGGAAGCCTTCAGTTGACCACTCGCTACTTCCCACAGGCGGATCTCGCGCCACTCGGCATTGGCGACGGTGGACCCGTCCGGGGAAACAGCCAGAGAGCGGATCCCGGAGGAATGCGCCAAGCCTGTCCGAACGGAGCCATCGGCCACATCCCACAGGCGAACGATGTTGTCAGCGCTGGCAGTGGCCAGATCGGTCCCCTTCGGCGAGAACGCCACCGAAGTGCCTTTGTATGCGCGGCCTCCAAGGGGAAGGGTCCTCATGAGCTCGCCACTGGAGGAAGTCCATAGATGCACCGCTTTCTCGTAACTGCTGCAACTGGCGAGTATCATCCCATCCGCAGAGAATGCCACCGCGTTTACCGGGTATATCGGGGGTGAGGGCCAGTAAGCGAACTGGCTGGAGTCCCAGTCCGTGCGACCCGTCAGAGTGGCCCTCCAGTGCCCGGCGGTCACGTCCCACAACCCGACCGAATTCGATTCTCCGGCAGCGGCCAAAGTGGCTCCATCCGGGGAGAACGCCACCGAAAAGACGCTGTTGTAGACCCCCTCTTGGAGGGCCTTGGGTCTTCCGCTGGGTACATCCCACACCTGAAGCATCGATCCTTCCCGGAATTCTCGCGACCCGGCACTGGCGCCGACAAGGGTGGCACCATCCGGCGAGAACGCCACCGAACGGGGAACCTTATTGGCCTGCAGGGTAGCCTTTGTCTGGCCGCTGGCCACGTCCCACAGCCGGAACGTACGCTCCCCGCCGGCACTGGCCAGTGTAGCCCCCTCTGGCGAGAATGCCACCGAGGCAATCGGTCCCTGATGTCCTTCCAGAGTGGCCTGGAGTTGACCGGCAACCACGTCCCACAGCCGAAGAGTGGCGTCCTGGCTGCCACTGGCCAGGGTAGCTCCATCGGGCGAGAACGCCACCGAGGTCACGGGCCTCACATGTCCGGTGAACAAGTCGACTTCCGCGCCGGTGCCCCCATCGTAGAGCCAGATGCCAATGCTGCTGGCCACCGCCAGCCGGTCGCCGTCGGGGGAATAGGCGACAGCCCGGTCGCTATCGCCGATCCACCCCTTGCCCAGACGGGCGAGAGCGCCTTCGGGCAGTTCCCAGAATTGGTAGGCCGGCCGCTCAGGGAAACCTCCCCTGTCCACCACAGGGCTACCATCAAGCAGGGCCAGCGCCACCGGGGTGGCCAGACCCGTGCTAACCAGGAGCTCCACGCCCGTTCCATCCAGATTGCTGCGCTGGATCCGGTCGCGGCCCGAGTCGGTCCAGTAGAGCTTGCCCTCCTCGACGTCCACCGCCAGCCCCCGGGGAGTGACCAGACCCGCAGTGATCAGGTCTTCCACCTCGGAGCCGTCCAGGTTGGACCGTTGAATCCGGTCGGTGCCGTAGTCGGTCCAGTAGAGCTTGCCGCCAACCGGATCTACCGCCAGTCCAATGGGAGTGACCAGGCCGGCCGTCACCAGATCCTCGATCCGAGAGCCGTCGAGGTTGGACCGCTGAATCCGGTCGGTGCCCGCGTCGGCCCAGTAGAGCTTGCCCCCCGCCGGGTCCAACGCGAGCCCGGTGGGAGTGACCAGGCCGGTGGTGACCAGATCCTCCACCTGGGAGCCGTCCAGGTTGCATCGCTGGATCTTGTCCGTGCCCGAGTCGGCCCAGTAGAGCTTGCCCGCCCCCCCGTCCACTACCAGTCCCCGCGGGCCTGCGAGCCCCGTGGTGACCAAGTCCTCGATCCGGGAGCCGTCCAGGTTGGACCGCTGAACCCTGTCGGTTCCCGCGTCGGTCCAGTAGAGCTTGCCCCCTGACCCGTCTACCGTCACGCCGCTGGGCGTGATCAGACCGGTGACCACGTCCTCCACGTTGGAGCCGTCGCGGTTGGACCGCTGGATCCGGTCCGTGGTCCAGTCCGCCCAGTAGATCTTGCTCCCCACGTACGGCGGCTTCGGGGCCACCGGCGACCCGATGTCGGCGGGCAACAGCGGATGGGAGGGATCGACGCTGTGGATCATCAGCAGCCAGGCGTCGGTGATGTCCACCTGGCCGTCGGCGTTCACATCGCCCAGGGCGATGTCGCCCTCGTTCGGCATGACCGTAGAGGGGTCGATGCTGTACAAAGCCACCAGAAGGGCATCGGTCACGTCCACCCGGCCGTTGTTGTCCACGTCTCCCAGGAGGGGCTCGGCAGCCGAGGAAGCCCTCTTCGCCACAGGGGGTCCGCGCGACGCCTGGACGGCGATGTCCAACACCGCCCCTTCGGCCGGCACCTGAAAGGCTGGCTCGACGTAGGGAGTCAGCCCTGCGCCCGACACGACCAGGCCATATGCAGGCAGCGGCGCCAGCCGGCCGGGCTCCACAACCCCTGAGGCCACCCCCGCCGCCACTCCCGCCTGGCCGTCCACCAGCACCATGCGCCCCGTCAGGGAGACGCCCTCCCCGCGCAGCCGGTAGAGGTAGATGCCCGCCGCCACCGCCCGGCCGGCCGCGTCCGTGGCCTGCCACCGAGCCGTGTGGTACCCGGCCGGATGCGGACCGTCTACCAGGGTGGCGATGCGCTGACCCACCAAGTTGAACACCTCCAGCCGCACGTGACCCGGGGTGGGCAGCTCGTAGGGGATGATCGTGGCGGGGTTGAACGGGTTGGGGTAGTTCGGCCCCAGGTGGATTCGCCGAGGCAGCGCGCGGACGGAGGAGGAGGACGAAGCCCCGGCGGGAAGGGTGAAGCGGCCCGATGCGTCCGTGGTCGCGCCGGCGGGAGGGAGGCGGAGATCGGCCAGGTCGAAGAGGAGCAACCGGGCGCCGGCGGCGGGTTCGCCGGAGGCCAGCCGCACCCGGCCCTCGAGGGCGGGCTCCGCGGCGGCCTGCGAGACCAGCAGGGCAAGGGCCAAGAGGCCGACGAACGTGCGATTCATGCCACCCACTCCCTCAAAAAGAGCCAGGAGAGAACTAGCACACCTGCTCCCCAGGAATCCAAGGGAATAGCCAGGGGCAGCCCAGCCCCTGGCTGCTCAGGCCAAGTCGCCGACGAACCATGCCCTCGGAGGGTTGCGTCCGCCATAGCGGCCGCCATGGGCTGCCCTATCTTTCGCCGACCGGACCGCTCAGGCTCGGCCGGCGATCCACCGCGATGCCGGCCTTCCCCACCATCTCTGCAACTGGATCATGATTCGACCCGTGACAGACCAACTCGCGGCGGCCGAGGCCCGGCCGGCCCCGCTCCCATGACCGGCGCCGAGAGCGTCGTCCAGGCCCTGACCGCCGCCGGCGTCCGCCACCTCTCCGCCCTCTCCGGCAACCAGAACCTCCCCATCTTCGACGCCTGCATCGGCAGCGGCCTGCGGCTCATCCACACCCGCCACGAGGCCGCGGCCGTGCACATGGCCGACGGCTGGGGCCGCCTCACCGGCGAGCCGGGGGTGGCCCTGCTCACCGCCGGGCCCGGCCACTGCAACGGCGTCACCGGCCTGTTCGTGGCCCGGGCCGCCGAGTCGCCCCTGGTGATGATCAGCGGCCACAGCCCGCGCTCGCAGGCCGGCATGGGCGCCTTCCAGGAGCTGGACCAGGCGGCCATGGCGGCGCCCGCCGCCAAGTGGTCCCACACGGCCGACGGGTCCGGGCCGCTGGCGGAACTCGTCGCCCGGGCGCTGAGGACCGCGGTCGGCGGCCGCCCCGGGCCCGTGCACCTCAGCCTGCCCATGGACCTGCTGCAGACGGAGGAGGCCCTGGGTCCACCATCGAGGGCGGAAGGGCTTCCAGAGGAGGAGGCCCGGCTGAGCGAGAGCGAGGCCGGGGAGATCCTCGACCACCTGCAGAGCGCCGCCCGCCCCCTGATCCTGGCCGGTCCCGCCATGTCCCGCGGCGGCCACTGGCAGGCGGTGCAGGCCCTGCAGTCGGCCTCCGGCGTCCCGGCCCTGCCGTGCGAGAGTCCGCGGGGCGTGGACGACCCCTGGCTGCGCGGCGCCACTCACTGTCTGGCCGAGGCCGATCTCGTGCTGCTCCTGGGAAAGAGACTGGACCACTCCCTGCGCTTCGGAGAGCCCCCCGCCTTCTCGGAGTCGGTCCGCTTCCTCGCGGTCGACGCCGAAGAAGCGCTCAACCCCTCCCGCCTCGACGGCTGCTTCCGGGCCGACCCCGCCGAGGCCGCGGCCACCCTCACCGACGCCGCGGCGCAGCGGCCATGGCAGGACAGCCCGTGGGGCCGGCAGGTCCGCGAGGCGCGCGCCGAGCCCCCGGAGTGGCCGGCCCACCGCGACAGCGCCGCATCGCCCATCCACCCCCTGGCGCTGTGCGAGAGGCTTCAGCCCTTCCTGGACCGGGACGGCGTCTTCGTCTGCGACGGCGGCGAGTTCGGGCAGTGGATGCAGGGCGGGCTCAGCGCCGGGGTGCGGCTGATCAACGGCCCTTCCGGCTCGATCGGCAGCTCCCTGCCCATGGGCATGGCCGCCAAGGTGCGCCACCCGGAGCGGCCGGTCTTCGTCTTCCAGGGGGACGGCACCTTCGGCTTCCACGCCCTCGAGATCGACACCTGCCTGCGCTACGGCCTGCCCGTGGTCGTCATCGTCGGCAACGACGCCCGCTGGAACGCCGAGGTGCAGTTGCAGATCCGCCAGTACGGGCCGGACCGCACCATCGGCTGCGACCTCCTGCCGACCCGCTACGACCGGGTCGCCGAGGCCCTGGGCGGGTTCGGCGAGCGGGTCGAGGATCCCGGCGAGCTGGCGCCCGCCGTCGAGCGCGCCCTGGCCAGCGGCCTGCCCGCGGTGATCGACGTCACCATCGACGGACTGCCGGCCCCGGTCTTCTGAGGGGCCGCCCTCAGTGGCGACGCCTCGCGGCTGACCACGGGGAGCGCGAAGCCTGCTCTACCTTGCGGGAAACGGTCCACGGCTTGCTGGTGAGCCGGAGGCCCAGCCCACGTTTGATCTCACGCCACTTCTTCTCTTCTTCGGGCATGATGAAGGTCACCGCCTCTCCGGAGCGCCCCATGCGGCCCGTTCGTCCGACCCGGTGGGTGAACAGATGCTCCGAGTCCGGCAGGTCGAAGTTGATCACCTGTCCGACTCCCTCGATATCCAACCCTCGGGCGGCCACGTTCGTGGCCACCAGGATCGGTGTGGCGCCCGACCGGAAGTTCACCAACGCCCGTTCCCGCGCGTTCTGGCTGAGGTTCCCCTGCAGGGCGCCTACAGCGTATCCCAGGGCGTCCAGCTGTTTCGCCAGCCGCCTGACCCCGTGCTTGGTCCTGCCGAAGACCAGGACCGGAGCGTCCGGCCGCTGGTCCAGCAGCGTCTGCAGGGCGCCGATCTTGTCGCTCTTCTCGATGGTATAGACCAGATGCTCCACCGTCGGCAGCGCCTGCAGTTCCTCATCGACTTTCACCGTTACGGGGCTCCGAAGGTGCTTGGAGGCTGTCTTCGCCACCCACTCGGGCATGGTCGCCGAGAAGAGCGCCGTCTGACAGGCCGGGGGCGCGTAGCCGAGGATCGCCTCGACGTCCCGCGCGAACCCCTTGTCCAGCATCTCGTCCGCCTCGTCCAGAACCAGGAAACGCACCGATCCCAGGTCGAGACTGCCTTGCCGCAGGTGGTCCAGCGTCCGTCCCGGAGTGCCGACGATGATCTGGGCGCCGCCCTTCACCGCGCTGCGTTCGGGCCCCAGCCCCCGGCCGCCGTAGAGCAGGGTCACGCGCAGCCCGTGGGCCGAGGCGATCGCCTCCGTGACCCCCGCCACCTGGATGGCCAACTCGCGCGTCGGCACGAGCACGAGGGCCTGGACTCGCCGAATCGACGAATCGCACCGCTCGACCAGGGGCACGGCAAAGGCCAGGGTCTTCCCGGACCCGGTGCGCGCCTGGCCGATCACGTCCCGTCCCGCCAGAAGCTCGGGAATGGCTTTCTCCTGGATGGGGGTGGGCTCGGAGATTTCCATCCGGGAGATCGCCGCCCGGGTCTCGGAACTCAGCGCCATGCTGCCGAAGGACGAACCCGCAACCGGGCCGCGGGCGGGGGTTTCACGGGGAGGGGGCGCCTCCTTTGCGGGCGCGACGGCTCGCGAGCCGACATCCTTGCGGGTGGCCTGGAAGCACGGCGAGCAGTAGACCGGCCTGTCGTGGGTTGGCCGGAAGGGAACCGTCGTGGAACAGCCGCAACTGGCGCAGACGGCCTTGTGCCGTTGCCTGCGGCTGGTGTTGAGTGGGCGGGTCGATGGGCGTTCGAGATGCATGCGGAAGCAGACTCCTTGGTCTGTGCGAGTGACGCGGGGGTGAAGAGAGAAGAGAGATCGTGGACCGTGGGTGGATGGAACCGGAAGCGCGCCAGGTCAGGCGCACCCGCCCACCACACCCGGACCGTACGGCAAGATGCCGTTCGTCCTGATCCTGCCTGCTCTGAAAGGGTGTCTCAAGAAAGGAAGCGCTGAAGCAGGCCAGTTGGTCATCCCGGCGAGTCAAGAGCCTGCCGGTGGCCTGTTTCAAGTGGGTTCACAGAGTATACGGGAGATTGAGCCTTGGTCAACCCCCGAGATGAACGGCCGCCGACCCGAGTCGCCGTGGCCGGCTGCGGGAGCATCGCCGTGAGCGGCCACCTGCCGGCCTGCCGGGCCGCGGCCGAATCCGGACTCTGCGAGCTGGTGGGGGTCTGCGACATCGTCCCCGAACGGGCGCGGTCAGCGTCACGCGAGTACGGCGCCCCCTCCTTCGATACGGTGGCGCAGATGCTGGCGGAGACGCAGCCGGAAGTCCTGAGCATCACCACATTTCCGGACTCTCATCGAGAACTGGCACTCCAGGCCTTCGCCGCCGGATGTCATGTCCTGTGTGAGAAACCGGTGGCCATGAACGCCGCGGAAGCGGCGCAGATGGTGACGGCCGCACGAGGAGCCGGCCGCCTCCTGGGCGTCTGCTTCCAGTACCGGCACTGGGACGAATCGCGATGGCTCAAGGAACGCATCGCCGCCGGCGCCCTGGGCCACGTCCACTCGGTCCGCACCTGGGGCGGCGGCGTCCACGGCTTCGCCACCAACCCCGACTATCACCGGGTGGCCCGCGCCGGGGGCGGCGTCCTCGCCCACTGGACGATCCACAACATGGACCTGGCCCTCTGGCTGCTGGACCATCCCGAGCCCGTCACCGCCAGCGCCTTCTGCCACCAGCGGCTGTCCACCTCCCCCGAGGCCCTCGGGCCTTCCCTCGATGTCGTCGATCCCGCGGCGGTGGAGCCGGGGATCGAGGACTTCGCCATGGCCCTCGTGCGGCTGGAGGGCGGCACCGTGATCACCGTCGAGGCGGACTGGCTGCAGCCGCCCTCGGAGCGCCACGAAGGGTGGGAGATCCTCGGCGAGCGCGGCGCCGCCTCCCTCTCGCCGCTCCGCTTCCGCGTCGTGAAGGACGGCTCCTGGATCGACGCCGGGCCTCCCCCGGGAGCGCTGGCCCCCGGCGGCTACGGCATGGAACGGCTCTACACCGCCTTCCTCGAGGCCGTCCGCAGCGGCGGCCCCGCGCCCGTGTCGGGGGCCGAGATCCTGCGCATCCAGCGCCTGATGGACGCCCTCTACGAGTCCGCCGCCCGGGGGCGCGAGGTGAGCCTGGCGGAGGCTTCCCCATGCGAGGAGGAGAGATGAGTCTGATCTACATCGAGTACTTCAGCCGCCGCCCCGGGGTCGACCTGGACACCTTCCGGGCGGGGGTCGCCGAGGGCCAACAGGGCTGGGACAGCGGTTACGACGCCGACCGTCTCGTGCTCAACGTGGGGCGGACCTGGCGGCTCGGTCCCGAGCCCGAGTACTTCACCGCCTGGCACTGCCCCCGCGCCGGCTTCGACCGCCTCGACGACTGGGACCGCATCTTCCGCGGCGGCGAGGCCGATCACCTGGAGGGGGCCTTCTTCCGGGTGGCCCGCATCGACGTGGCCGGCTGCTACACGCCCCTCATCGAGCCCGTCCCCACCCGGGGCGGCACATACTACGTCGAGCTCTTCCGCCCCCGGGCCGACGGGGATTCGATCTCCGCCTTCTACGGGGAACGCGCCGCCCGGCACCCCCGCCTGCGGCTGAACCTGCTCCTGCACCGCATCGGCCGGCTCGCTCCGGAGCCGGGCGGACTCGCCGTCTGGGTGCTGCCGGAGTTCGCCGCCCTGGAGGAGATCGCCCGGGAGCTGGACGGGGCCGATCAGCCGGTGGAGCTGGTCACGGCCGGGACCTACGCCGACTTCGGGCGCGAGATCCTGTAGCACGGGAGGATTGCGCGCTGGCGCGTGCAGATCATTCACAGCGTGAATGATATCTATTCACGCCATGAATTGATCGCACCCGCCGATGCGGGGCCCCCCAAGGGCCGGTCCCCTCAGGGAGCCGGGCCGCGCTTGGGGCCGGGGCGCATCGATCACACTGGAAGAGACGGGTTGCGCCGCTCCGAAGGCGGCTCCGTCAGGGAACCCGATCCTTCGGAAACCAGGTGACCCTCGGCGGCCCGGTCGAGGTGCTGCGCCGTGCGTCCATCATCTCCCGGAGGGTCTCCCGGGCGCCGCCGACGATGGGGTCGCCGTGCCCGGGCAGGAGGCTCTCGAAGTCGAGGTCGAGCAGGTGGGCCAGGCTCTCCCAGGGCCGGGGATGGCCGTTGGGGTGGCCGCCGAGGGGGATGCCTCCCGGCGCCCACTTGGCGGTGGTGCCCAGGGCGTCGCCCACGAACAGGAGACCCCCGTGCCGCGGGGAGAGCAGGGCCTGCTCGCCGCGGGTGAGGCCGGGGACGCCGACGGCCCGCAGGCCGCAGGGCAGCTCGTCGCCGTCGCCGTAGGGCTCCCAGCGGTCCAGGTCCTCGACCATGCAGGCGTCCTCGGCGGGCAGGTAGATCGGGGCCCCGGTGCGGGCGGCGAAGAGCCGGGCCGAGCGCTCGTGCCAGCCCACGGTGAGCACGATGGCCCGCACGTCCCCGGCCTCGGCAATCGGTTGGAGGGCGCTCCACTCGACCGGATCGATGAGGACGCTGCCGGCCTCCGTGCGCAGCCACCAGGACTCGAGGGACCAGACCTCCGGCCAGACGACCCGCCACTGGAACAGGCCGGGCAGGACCTCCTCCATCGCCTCCCCCCCGGTCAGCATGAGCCCTCAGGCCGGTCGGCGCTCGGCCGCCAGCTCCCCCAGGGCCCCCAGGAGCAGGTCGATCTCGTCCTCGAGGTGGAAGAAGCAGACGCTGGCCCGCAGGCCCTCCACGGTGTGGGGGAGAGGCTTGATGACGAGGTTCCAGCGCTCCTGCAGGGCCGCCGTGAGGGCCTCCCCCGTCCAGCCGCGCAGGCCGAAGCTGACCAGGGCCGCCGAGTCCTCCGCCCTCCGGGGCGTGTACAGCTCGGCGCCGTCGATGCGGGCCAGTCCCGCCTTGAGCCGGCCCGTCAGCTCGCGGATGCGCGACCAGACCGCCCCGGGTCCGATCTCCTGGAGCCAGTCGGCGGCCGCCGCCCAGGCGTGGACCAGCGGCCACGACCAGGGGCCGTACTGGAAGCGCTGGGCCGTGTCGGGCAGCTCGAAGGTGTCGCTCTCGAAGTCGAGCCACTTCTCGGCGCGGCAGCCGGCGTAGGTGACCTCGATGTCGTGGAGCTTCTCGCGGCGGACCCACAGGGCGCCGGCGGCGTAGGGCGAGAACATCCACTTGTAGGAGAGCAGGCCGGCGAAGTCGCAGCCCAGGTCGCGGAGCCGGTAGGGCACGGCGCCGCACGAGTGGGCCAGGTCGAGGAAGGAGGGGATGCCGCGCTCCCGGGCCAGGGCGCACAGGGGCTCGACGGGAAAGCGGAAGCCGAAGTCGGTGGTCACGTGGCTCAGGGCCAGGAGCCGGGTCCTCGGGGTCAGGGCGGCGTCAGCGGCGGCCATCAGCTCCTCCCGGTCCTCGGCCAGGGGCAGCTTCACCACCTCGACGCCGAGGCGTTCCCGCAGGTGCAGGCTGGGCAGCAGCAGGGCCGCCTCCTCGTTGTCGGAGATGACGATGCGGTCGCCCGCCTCCCACGAGAGGCCGCGGAGCACCGTGTGGAAGGCCTCGCTCACGCCGCGCATGACGGCCAGCTCGTCGGCGTCGGCGTCGAAGTACCGGGCCAGGCGCTCCATGGAGCGGCGGCGGCGGGGGTACTCCTCTTCCGGGTAGATGATGTGCATGGGGCCGCGGGCCAGCAGCTCCTCCATGAGCTGCATGTGCTCGCGGGCGACGGGCTCCGGCGTGATGGAGACGCCGCCGTTCTGGAACCAGACGTAGTTGCGCAGGGCCGGGAACTGGGCCCGCACCGCGGCCACGTCGATCGCGGCCGTGGCGGGCGCGGAGGCGGCCGGCGCGGCGGATGTGCTCAAGAGTCCAGGCCCCAGAGCCGTCGGCGCTCCTCGGGCCAGTCCTCCCATCCCGGGTGCAGCTGCATCACCGCCTTCACGTCGCGCTTGCGGCCCCCCGGCGGGAAGTAGTTCCAGCCCATGGCCCGCCGCGGACCGGCGCCGGTCTTGAGGCCGGTGGCGTGCCAGCAGGAGGGCGTCCAGATCAGGGTCCAGCGGGGGTCGAGGACGACCTCCACCTCCTGCGGGTGGCGGGCGTAGCAGTGCTCGGGGGGCTCCTCGTGGTTGCCGGTGGCCAGCTCGAGCTGCATCAGCTCGGCCGCCACCTCCTCGCGGGAGCGGTGCTGGCTGCCGGGCAGCACCCGCAGGGGCGCGTTGCTGGCGTCGTGGCGGTCGAGGGCGGTGCGGAAAGAGACCTGGCGCACGTCGGGGCCGCCGTCGACGTGCCAGTAGACCTGGCGGATCGGCCGCCCCTCGGAGGCGTCGCCGATGCCGCAGGCGCCCACGTGCACGTCCTCGGCGCCGAGGATGCGCCGCGCCGCCTCCACCAGGATCGGGCTCTCCACCATCTTCAGCAGGGGCTCGCCGATCATCAGGAACTGGCAGGCCAGGCGGTTGCATCCCGGGAACTCGGTCTGCGCCCACACCGGCTCCACCTCCTGCTGGCGGGCGTCGACCTCGCGCATGCCCTCGGCGCCGATCGGATTGGGGACGAAGAAGAAGCCGTGGCGCTCGAAGTGGGCCAGCTGCGCGTCGGTGATGCCGATCTCTGCGCCCATCCTTCAGGCCCTCCCCACGGCCAGCTCGTCGAGCTTGGCCTCGTCCAGCTCGACGCCGAGGCCCGGCCCCTCGAAGGGGGTCAGGTAGCTGCCCTCGGCCTTCACCCGCTCCTTCGCCGGCGAGGCCATGTAGAGGACGGGGCCCATGGGGTCGCAGGGCAGCTGCACCTGGGGCGAGCTGACGCCCACGGAGACCTGGGCGCTGACGCCGAGGGTCGACTCCTGGTCGGTGCCGATGAGGCACTTCAGGCCCATCGCCTCGGCCACGGACATGATGCGCTTGATGTGGGTCGGCCCGCCGGAGACGCAGGCGAGGTTGAAGGCGGTGCAGGCGCCGCTGTCGGCCGCCTCCCAGGCCTGGCGCAGGGAGCCGATGTGCCAGGTCACGGGCAGGTCGACGCGTTTGGTGAACTCGGCGCTGGCCCGCATGTCCCAGCTCGGCTGCTCGAAGTGGAAGGGGTCGTGGCGGCGCAGGCGGTCGCCGTAGCGCAGGACCTCCTGCCAGTCGGTGAACCGGCCCGAGAAGTCGAGGGACTTGAGGCGGATGGCGTCGCCGTGCCTCGACTTCATCTCGGTGAGGAAGCGGTCGTCGAGCTCGGAGTCGCCGGAGACGTAGAACCGGAAGAGGTGGTGGCCGAGGTCGACGAGGCGCTGCAGGTAGGAGCCGGCCTGCTCGAAGTCCTCCTGCACCTGGCGGCCCCAGATCGGGTAGCAGCAGTAGAGGCGGTCGCGCACCTTGCCGCCGAGCATCTGGTACGCGGGCACGCCCTGCACCTTGCCGTTGAGGTCGTAGAGGGCCAGGTCGACGGCGGAGGCCACGTGGGCGTTGGAGACGGTGGAGCCCCACGGGCGGCCGCGCATGAAGTCGTTGATCTCGTTGATGCGGCGCGCGTCCAGGCCCTTGAGCTGCTCGTTGAGCTGCCCCGCCAGGGCCGGCAGGTCGGCGCACTTGCTGTCCGAGGCCTCCCCGAGTCCGACGGGACCGTCGTCGACGTGGAGCTTGAGGATCACGTGCCCCGAGATCATCCCGTGGTAACGGGGCGTCTCGATCTGGATGAGCTCGATCTTCTGAATCTTCACGGTCTCTCCTATCCCTTCTCGATGTTGGGCGGAGGCGCGGCGGCCTCCCACCCGGGGCCGGCCAGGGCCGTGGCCAGGGTGCGGGCCACGCTCACGGCGTGGGCGCAGGTCGCCTCCTCGGTGACGCAGTAGACCTGGTAGCAGTACGCGAGGGTGCCGAAGCGCTCGGCCAGGTTGGTGAAGCCGCCGGCGCCGCTCAAGGGCGTGGCGCGCTCGATGGCGGTGACCCGCCAGTCGGCGTTCAGCGACAGCAGCGCCGCGTCCACCCGCTCCGCCAGCTCCCGGCGGCCGGGGTCGGCGAACCACTCCGCCGCCATGGGGTTCAGCTTGTGGGCGCGCACGTCCTGGTAGTGGGTGTGCAGCTCCAGGTAGGACAGCGGCCCCAGGGCCTCGGCGTACTCCCACAGGGCGCGGGTCTCGGCCGGAGCGGCCTGGCCCGCCAGCAGGCGGCCGAAGCTGAACATGGGCACCTCGCCGTCGCCGTTGGTGCACGACCGCCCGCCGGCGGTGCCGTCGGGGTTGGGCAGGGGCACGAAGGCGAAGCGGAAGCGCTCGAGGAGCCGCCGCGTCAGGGCGCTGCCGTCGGTGAGCCAGTGGGCGATGGCGAGCACCGGACGCGCCGCCGGCTCGGCGGGCTGCATCGTCGCCCCGATGAGGATGGTGTCGGCCGCGGCGGCCGTCGACTCCAGCGCCAGGATCGGACGGCCCTGGCAGGTGCGGCCGATCTCGCGGACCTCGAAGGGACCGGAGGCGGCCAGCGTCCCCATGTCGTCGCAGATCTCGCGGACACTGGCGTAGGGCTTGTTGGCAACCCTCACCTCCTCGCCCGGCGCCAGGCGGATCTTCAGGTCCACGTGGGAACCTTCGGCGTGCTCGGTGTCGCGGGCCGGGACCGGCCGCCAGCGGCCGCGCCGGAAGAGCCAGTACGGCGGCGCCATGTAGGCGGCGCCGCTGGTCTCGGTGAACCGGAACCGCAGCCGCACGGTGCGGTGCTGGTCCACGTGGGAGACCAGGCGCACGTGGCAGGCGTACTCGCGGGGCACCCCGGCGCCGCCGAAGTGCTCCTCCAGGGCTTCGCGGAACCAGTCCGGCACGGGCTCGGGCAGGGGCAGGGCCTCGAAGGCGTCCTGGCCCGCGACCCGGATCTCGCCGGCGCTGCCGCCCTCGAAGCCGGCGTCGACGCGGATGGAGGTGTCGCTCATGGAGCCGAAAGATTGGTGAATCACCCGGCCGGCTCAAGGCGGGGCGCCGCTGGACGGCGCCGCCCGGGCGCGGCTGATTCCTCCTCCCCTTCACCGCTGGCCGATGGAGATCCCCATGGAACCCGGTTACCCCTTCCTTCGCGAGTACCGCGGCGAGCAGCTCCTCAAGGTGGCCATGCCCCTGGGCGGCATCGGCACGGGCACCGTCTCCCTCGGCGGCCGCGGCGACCTGCGCGACTGGGAGCTGATGAACCGGCCGTCGAAGGGCTTCGTGCCGAAGCAGGGCGACTCCTGGATCGCCCCAGGGCCCTCGGTCGTGCTGCACACCCGCGAGGCGTCCTCCGGCCGCCGGCAGACCCGCCTGCTGGAAGGCCCGCTGGATCCCGTCCAGTACGACGGCCAGGCCGGCTGCGCGGTGAACAACCACAACCTGCCGCGCATGGAGGCGGCCGTCTTCCGCGCCGCCTATCCCCTGGCCGAGATCGACTTCTCCTGCCGCGACCTGCCGCTGCGGGTCCGCCTGCAGGCCTTCAACCCCCTGGTCCCGTGCGAGGTCGGCGACTCGAGCCTCCCCGCGGCGGTGCTGCGCTACCGCCTCCGCAACCCGGCGGCCGAACCGGTGGAGGCCTCCATCGCCTTCTCGCTGCCGAACTTCATCGGCGCCGACCGCTCCCCCCACGAGCCGACCTGCTACGCCACGGCCCACGCCTACGGCCCGCGGCGCAACGTCAACGAATTCCGCGGCGGCGACGGCCTGCGGGGCCTCTTCCTGCGCTCCGACGGCGTGCCCGCCAACCACCCGGCCTGGGGCACGATGGCGCTCACCACCACGGCGGCGGACTGCTCCCACCGCACCGCCTGGGCCGATCTGTCCTGGGGCAACACCCTCCTCGACTACTGGGACGACCTGACCGCGGACGGCGCCGTCGACGAGCGGTCCTCGGGCCGGGACGACCCCATGGCCACCCTGTGTCCGCGGGTCACGGTCGCCGGCGGCGGTGAGGCCGAGATCCTCTTCCTGCTCACCTGGCACTTCCCGAACCGCCTGGCCTGGGAGGCGGCGGACCACGTCGACGCGGCGGCCGGCGGCGGTTGCTGCGACGGCGACTGCGCCCCGGAGCCGCACCCCGAGTTCGTCGGCAACCACTACTGCACGGTCTACGACGACGCCTGGGACGCGGCCGAGCGCGAGATCGGACGGCTCGACGACCTGGAGGCGCGCACCGTGGGCTTCGTCTCCGACTTCCTGGCCGCCGACGTGCCCGGCGTGATCCGCGAGGCGGCGCTCTTCAACCTGTCGACCCTGCGCACCCAGACCTGCCTGCGCACCGCCGACGGCCACTTCTTCGGCTGGGAGGGTTGCCACGACACGCAGGGCTGCTGCCGCGGCTCCTGCACCCATGTGTGGAACTACGAGCAGGGCCTCGGCTTCGTCTTCGGCGAGCTGTCGCGGAACATGCGCCACGTCGAGTTCGCCCACGCCACCACCGACCGCGGTCAGGTGCAGACGCGCATCGCCCTGCCCCTCCAACGGCCCCCGGAGCGTCCCTTCCTCGCCGCCGCCGACGGCCAGCTCGGCGTGATCATGCGGTTCTACCGCGACTGGCAGCTCAGCGGCTCCCGGGAGCTGTTCGACGCCCACTGGCCGCGGGTCCGCTCGGCCCTCGAGTTCTGCTGGATCGAGCACGGCTGGGACGCCGACCAGGACGGGGTCATGGAGGGCTGCCAGCACAACACGATGGACGTGGAGTACTTCGGCCCCAACCCGCAGATGGGGTTCTGGTACCTCGGGGCCCTGCGCGCCGGCGAGGAGATGGCCGGCCATGCCGGCGACGCCGCCCTGGCCGAACGCTGCCGGGCGCTGTTCGAGTCCGGCAAGGCCTGGATCGAGGCGCACCTGTTCAACGGCGAGTACTTCGAGCACCGCGTCGTCCCCCCCGGCGCCGGCGCCGCCATCGATCCCGGGATCATCGGCAACCCGGAGCGCGGCGACCTCGACGACCCGGCCCTGCAGCTCGGTCCCGCCTGCCTCGTGGACCAGCTCGTGGGACAGTACATGGCCCACGTCTGCGGCCTCGGGGACCTGGTCGATCCCAGCCTCGCCCGCACCACCCTGCGCAGCATCAAGGCCCACAACTGGCGCGACTCCTTCCTCGGCCACTTCAACCACTTCCGCAGCTACGCCGTCGGCGACGAGAAGGGGCTGCTCATGGCCAGCTACCCCCGCGGCGACCGCCCCCGGCAGCCCTTCCCGTACTGCAACGAGCTGATGACGGGGTTCGAGTACAGCACCGCCGTGCACATGCTCTACGCCGGCCTGGAGGAGGAGGGCCTGGAGTGCTTCGCCGCCGTCCGCGACCGCTACGACGGCCGCCGCCGCAACCCCTTCGACGAGGCCGAGTGCGGCCACCACTACGCCCGCGCCCTGGCCAGCTGGGGCGGGCTTCTGGCGTGGTCGGGGTTCGGCTACTCCGCCGTCACCGGCGCCCTGCGCCTGGGCCGGGAGGGGACCTTCTTCTTCTCCACGGGAAACGCCTGGGGCACCTATACCCTCGAGGGGGGCCGCCTGAGCCTCACCGTGAAGGGCGGGCAACTGCGCCTGACGAGCGTGGCCATCGACGGCGGCCCCGAGGTCCCGGTCCCCGAGCCGGTGGTGCTCACCGAGGGCCGGGACGTGTCGGTCCCGGTGTGATCCCGCCTATCCCCTCTCGATGCGGGGCGGCGGCGCCACGGATGGGGAGTCGGTCACGCCTGCGTCAATTCGAGGCTCTGCGGTGCAATCGCTTCGGACATGTAGAGCGATCCTGCCGCGTACTCCTCAAGCAGATCCTGAACCTCGGCGATCTCGGACAGGCGATCGAATCGCACACGTCCCTCCTCGATGGCGGCGACGAGAATATCCTGCGGCTCGAACTGGCTGATGAGAACGGGCGAGTGGGTGGCGAGGAACACCTGCTTGTTCCACTGTCCGACGGCTTCCTTGACGGCCTTCGCGAAGACGGCGATAGCCCACGGATGCAGTGACGTTTCCGGCTCGTCGAACAACAGGACCGATTCCCTCTCTCCTTCCGAGAAGAGCGCGATGAGCAGAAGCAGCAATTGCAGGTGCCCATCGCTCACCTCGGACGCGAGTATCCCCTCACGGCGCCCTTGCTCAAGGAAGCTGGCGTAGACCGAACTTGGTCCGGTCTGTTCCAGCGCGATGCCGTCGAAGGTGGGGAATGCCTCGCTCATGCACCGCATGATCGTGCCGTGGCGAGGGTCGATTCTCTGTTTGTCCTGGAGGTTCCTGAGCACGGACCAGGCGTTGCTTCCAGGGTCCGAGAGCAGGGTCTCGCGGCTGCTTTCGGATCCGCTCTTCTTGAGGCGCGAAAGGCGGAAGGATCTGGAACGATACCGACGAACATGGTGCAGCAGGCGATCCAGAGACCCGGCCTCGGCATCTCCTGGATTGAAGGTGACGCCGCCGGCCGTCAGCTCGACCTCGATATCCTGATCGGCGTCTGCTCTGTCCCGCAGAGTCTCAATGCTGTGCCCCCGCTCGGAAGACGCAGATTCGACACCCTGGATCGCGCAGTCCCTGAAGAAGCAGAGTGTGTCGAGCAAGGTGGATTTTCCGGCGCCGTTCGGACCGCAGACGACGTTGATCTGACCCAGGTCGAGATCGACGTCAGCGAGAGCGCGGTAGTTCCTGACGCGAATCCTCGTCAGGCCGCTCAAGAAGAGACCTCCACGGAGCTCACCGCCCCGGCCCGTCCCATGGCGTTGACGGCGCGCGCCTCCAGGCGGTTCTCGCCGGTGTGCAGAGGCCAGGCGAAGGAGGCGGGGCGCGCCTCCCAGCCGCCGGCGTCGACGCGCACCTCGAAGCGCTCGAAGTTGGGACAGACGGCCTCCAGATCGACGCGCAGCTCCGGCCCGCCGCCGGCCTGCAGGTGGATGCGGGTGCGGTCCACGTCCCAGTAGAGGTCGGCCTCGCGGTCGGTGTGTCGGCTGAACCAGGGCAGGGCCGGGGTCTTGTCGTCCTCCCAGAACAGGTAGCCGTCGTAGTGGTAGGAGCCGGCGCCGTGCTCGGGCTCGCCCGGGCTCAGGGTGGCGGGCTCGTCGTTGCGGCGGTTGATCATGAACCGCATCCACAGGTGGATCCGGTTCTCCACGTTGAAGCGCTCGCCCGTGGCCTCCGGGGGCGGCGGGCTGACGCGGATGTCGTCGAGGTCGTCGTTCACCCAGGCCGTGTGGGCCTCCAGGGCGGTCAAGGGGACTCCGTGGCGCTCGAAGTGGTAGGTGAACTTGGTGGCGTCGTTGCTGTCGCCGCCGGGATCCATGGTCACCCACTTGCCGTAGTCGTTCGACCAGACCTCGGTGATGCAGTGGGAGCGCATGATCTGGGTGCGCGCCGTGAACCCGAGGGCGGCGCAGCACTGGGTGAAGACGGAGGCGTAGTGGGTGCACATGCCGAGGGCCAGCTGCTGGCCGGCCAGCTCGAGGATGACCAGGGCGTCCCAGGGCGGGCAGTAGTTCAGGCCCCCCATGTTCCAGCCGTCCTCCCACTGCTCGCGGACCCACTGGCGCAGGCGCGTCAGGGCCTCGAACTCGGTCTTGGCCGGGCCCACCACCTGGTCGAGCTTCCAGCGCTCGCGCAGGAGCTTCGCCCGGGGCTCGTCGGCGCCCATGTACGAGAACCGCCAGGAGCTGTACGCCAGGGGGCGGTTGTCCGCTTCCGCCAGCCGGACGGCGGCGGACTCCCGCGCCTCGACCCGTGCCGACAGGCGGGCCCCGGTCAGGGTCGGGGTCACCGCCGGGTCGGCGGTCGACAGCAGGGCCCGCCACTGGAAGAACCGGGCGCCCTCCGGCACCTGTGCCTCCCCCTCCAGCGGCGCCCAGGCGCTCCAGGCCGCGGGCTCGTACGCCGGCGTCGGACCGGCCCGCCACTCGAGGCGGCGGCTCGTGCCCTCGGGCTCGCGCCCCTCCAGCTCGACGCGCACGCCGAGGGCGGCGCCGTCCATGGCGATCCCCCCCTCCTCGCGGCCGAGCAGGTCCACCGCCTCGGAGCAGATCTCGCCGGCGGCCATGTGCTGGTCGAGCCACAGGCGCACCACGTACTCGCCGTCGGCGCGGTCGTTCACGCCGAGCTCGTCGGAGCGCCAGGTCTGTCCGCCGTCGTCGCTGACCTCGCTGCGGTCGGGCTGCACGCTCTCCTCGACGAGCACCGTCCACTCGGCGTCGCCCACGGCGCGCAGCACGACCTCGTTCTCCCCCTCCCGCAGCCACGCGGGATCGATCTCCACGGCGCGCCAGCGGTCGACCCAGTACTCGCGCTTCTCCTCCCACGCGAAGCGGGTCGCGTGCCCGTTGACCAGCGCCTCCAGCTCGCCGCCGGTCCGGTCGCAGGAGAGGTAGCCGATCAGCTTCGCCCCGGAGGCCGACACCGGGCCGAGGACCAGGCCCTTGCGGATCCACCGCCCCCCGGCGATGCGCTCCAGGTCGCGGTTGTTGCAGCGCGCCGCCTCGTCGGCGGCCATCTCGCCGCGGCGCAACTGCAGGCCGCCGTCGCGGCGGACCACGTTGCGGCGGGTGCAGCGGTCGAGGGCCTCGGGGCCTTCCCATGCTCTCGTGGTCGTCGTCTCGGACATCGTCTCCTCCCTTTCAGCGCACGAGCCGGCGGAAGGACTCCTCCACCAGCTCGCACTCGATCAGCTCGTCCAGCCGCTCCCGCCGCAACCCGTCGGCGATGACGGCGAAGCTCCCGCGGACCGCCTCCTCTGTGCGATCGAGGGCCTCCTCGTCGTCGTGGGCGGTGTTGAAGAAGAACCCCTGCGACAGGATCACGCCGCGGCGGGCGTTCTCCTGCACGAAGAGGGTGGCCACCTTCGGCATCAGCTCGGCGGGCACGTCGAAGCGGATCCCCGGGTGGGCGGAGACGCCCACGCACCTGGCCGGCGCCCCGGTCTCGGCGGCGGCGGCCTCGACGCGCCGGCGGAAGTCGCTGCCGAGGCGCTCGAAGAGGGCGGGCGCGTCGAGCCGCTCCAGCTCCCGCACCGTGGCCAGGGCGGCGGCGGTGCCCACGTTGTCGTCCCAGTAGGCGCTGGAGATGAACATCCGCGCCATCGGCTCCATCACCTCCCGGCGGCCGACGACGGCGGCCATGGGGTAGCCGTTGGAGATCGCCTTGGCGAAGACGGTCATGTCCGGGGTCACGCCCACGACCTCCTGCACGCCGCCGAGCCCGATGCGCCAGCCGCAGGAGACCTCGTCGAAGATGAGCACCGCGCCGTACTGGTCGGCCAGCCGGCGGACCCCCTCCAGGTAGCCCTCCGGCGGCAGCTCGGTGCGCATCGGCTCCATGATGATGCAGGCCACCTCGTCGCCGTGGGCCTTCAGCAGGTCCTCGAGCTGGTCGAGGTCCCCGTAGGCGAAGGGCACCGACGAGCCCTCGAGGGCCCGGGGCACGCCGATCGGCTCGATGCCGTTGAAGAGGTGCCCGTCGAGGCGCTCGGAGCCGAGGTTGGCCGCCAGGTACCAGTCGTGCCACCCGTGGTAGCCGCTGAAGAGGACCTTGTCGCGGCCGGTGACGCCGCGGGCGATGCGCACCGCCACGGTGCAGGCCTCGCCGCCGCCCTTGGCGTAGCGCACCATCTCCGCCGACGGCACGAGGCGCACCAGCAACTCGGCCAGCTCCACGGCCGACTCGTGGACGATGGAGTAGATGGAGCCGCGCTCGATCTGCTCCTTCACGGCGGCGTCGACCACGTCGTTGGCGTAGCCGAGCACGATCGGCCCCACGGCGCTGAACCAGTCGACGTACTCGTTGCCGTCCACGTCCCAGATGCGGCAGCCCTTGGCGCGCTCGGCGTAGATCGGGCTGACGCCTAGGGCGGCCCTCGTGGGCCGGCGGCTGATCAGCTGGGTGGCGCCGGGGATCACCCGGCGGGCTCGTTCGTAGATCTCGAGGGACCGCCCCACCTGGGGCGGCGCTTCGACTGCGGGATGGGTCGTCATATCGAGTAGCGCTCCAGCTTCTCCTCGTCCACGTCGACGCCGAGACCGGGCCCGTCGGGCACGGCGATCCGGCCCTGCCGGAAGACCAGCGGCTCGGCGAGCACGTCGTCCACCAGGCCGTGGTAGCAGGTGTCGCTGGGTCCGGAGAAGTTCGGCGTCGACGCGGCCAGGTGGGTGATGGCCACGGTCTTGAGCCCCAGGTCGTGGGAGCAGTGCATCAGGCAGGGCACGCCGAAGCCCTCGGCCACGCGCGCCACCTTCTGCACCGGCAGCACGCCGCCGGCGGCGGGGGTGTCCGGCATCAGGTAGTCGCCGGCGCCGGAATGGAGCAGGGGCACGGCGCTCTCGGGGCCGGTCACGCCCTGGTTGACGAGGATCTCCATGCCCGCCTCCTCGCGGCAGCGCACCAGGACCTCGGCGTGCTCGCCGTCGCAGGGATCCTCGAAGCGGTTGACCCCCACCGCCTTCATCTTCTCCATCACCTCGAAGGCGCCTTCGGGGCCGTAGCCGCCGTTGGCGTCGGGCCGCAGCTCGGCTTCGCCGTCGATCTCCCGGACCACCGCCTCGGCGATGGGCAGGTCCTGGCCGGGGTCGTTGCCGGCCTTGGTCTTGAGAGAGGTGAAGCCCCAGCGGTCGACGTACTCGCGGGCCGTGGCCGCCGACTCGGAGGGCTCCTTCAGGCCCATGCAGGCCGTGAACTCCGCCTCCTCGCGCAGGCGCCCCCCGAGGAGGCTGCACAGGGGCAGGCCGGCGCGCTTGCCGAGCAGGTCCCACAGGGCCATCTCCACTCCGGAGGCGGGACCGGCTCCGACTCCCGCCGCCTTCATGGCCGCCAGGGCGCCCTCCACGTCGTCGGCGCGGCGCCCGGTCAGCAGGTCAACGGCGGCCGGCTCCAGGCGGGCGGTGCCCTCCCCCCAGCCGGTGAGGCCGTCGTCGGTGTCGACGCGCACGATGAGGGCCGTGCCGCCCAGGGTGCCGCCCCCTCCCCCGCGGCCGACGTAGGGACCGACGGGCGGCGCGTAGGGGATGTGGACGGTCCAGCTCTTCAGGGCCCGGATCTTCACGCTCTCCTCCTCGGCATGCGGGGAATCCATGCTCAATCGATGGGCTCGTACTTCGGCTGCCTCGGGGCGCGTTCGCGCTCGAGGCGGTAGGGACGGCCGGCCTGCAGGGGCAGTTCCACGCGGGCGCCGCCGCACACGTGGGACTCGATGAAGGCGAAGATCAGCTCCGTGTTGGTGCGCGCCAGGCGCGCGCCTCCCCGGGGGGGCTCCCCGGTGTCGAGACTGTGCACGAGATCCTCGATCAGGCACACGGTCGAGCTCTTGCGCTGGTACTCCGGGAAGGGGCTGCGGCCCAGCACCGGGCGCCCCCGGTGGTCCTTCCCCTTGGGCTCCCGGATCTCCCACTCCTCGCCGTTCTGCATCGCCGTGGCCACGCCGCCGCTGCAGATTGCCTCGATCTCGGAGCCGCGGCCGCTGTTCAGGGCGTAGGCGGTGACCCCGTCCTCGAACTGCAGGATCCCGTGGCCGACGGGGTCCTCGCTCAGCCGATCGCCGTCGATGACGCCGTCGCCCTCGGGCAGGTGGGCCTGCACCCAGGCCACGGGGCGGTCCGAGTGCAGGCGCAGGATCAGGTCGAAGCCGTGGCTGGCGCTGTTGAAGAGAGTGCCCGTCGAGTGCAGCACCAGCGACTTCAGCCGGCCGATGCGGCCCCCGTCGATGACCTCCTTCATGCGGTCGTACCCCGGGTCCCAGCGCCGGTTGGTCCCCATGTTGAGGACCGCGCCGTGGGCCTCGCAGGCCTCGACCATGGCGTCCGCGTCGGCCAGGGAGGCGGAGAATGCCTTCTCGGCGTAGATGGCGCGGACCCCGTGGGCGGCGGCGAAGACGACGACCTCGCGGCGCTGCTCGGGCTGGGTGGCGACGCTGAGGATCTCGGGCTTCTCGGCCTCGATCATCCGCCGGTAGTCGGTGTACTGCCGGTCGGCGGGCACCCCGTAGCGGCGCCCCACCTGCTCCATCACCTCCGGGCGCAGGTCCGAGCAGGCGACCATGTCGGTGCGCTCGCAGGCTTCGTACCCGGCGGCGTGCGAGTACGGCCGGCGGGCCGGCGGCACCTCGTTGTCGATGAAGGCCCCCATGCGGCTGCAGCCGACGAGGGCGGCGCGGTAGCGATGCATTTGCTCAGCTCCCGGGAGAGGTCGGTGCGCCGGAGTCGAAGAGGGACTCGTCGAACCGCCCCTCCTCGTCGAGGGGAAAGACGCGGCGCCCCAGGTTGCGGAAGGTCACCGCCTGGGGGGAGTGAACCGAGGACTCCCCCACGAGGTGAACGGCCCCGGCCCACGACTCGAAGCCGGCGCGGAAGTGGGCGGCGGACTTGACCCCCACCCAGCGCATGCTCCGCGGGTCGAGGCCGAGGGTGCGGGCGAAGGCGGTGTCGAAGGGCTGCTCGCGCTCGGTCACCAGCAGCACGTGCACTCCGTCCTGCTCGATGTGGGCCGAGGGCCCCATGCTCGCCTCGAGGCCGGCGAAGATCGGCCCGTCGTAGTGGAAGGCGCCGTCGCTGACGGCGATCACGCGGGCCTTCATGGGCACCGGCTCGCCCTGCAGGGGATGGGACTTGCCGCCCACCCGCAGGTCGAGGGCGGCGCCGGCCCCGGCGCCATGGCAGGCGGCCACCGACTCCGGGTCGACGATGTAGAGGACGCAGGCCTGGCGCAGGCCGGCCTCGACAAAGGCCCGCAGCATGCCGGTGCTGTCCCCGGGGGACCCGCCGCCGGTGTTGTCGTCACGGTCGGCGATGACGGCCGGGAAGAGCCCGTCGGCCTCGACCTGCCGCAGGACCTCCTCCGTCGACCGGCGGGGCTCGTGCCAGTCGCGGCGGCGCTCCCAGATCCAGCCGCCCAGCTCGTCGGCGCAGGCCTGGGCCAGCTCCTCGTCGCCGTCGGCCACCACCGTCACCGAGGCGCCCATGCAGGGCACGTCGGCCAGGGGGAAGCAGGTGCAGACCGAGGCGCAGACCACCCCCGGCCGGGCCTCGATCCCGTGGAGCCGCTCGATCGTCTCCCGCATCGGCGGGTGGGCGGTGACCTGGTGCATGCCCCACATCATCGGCACCGGGTGGAAGGCCATCACCGGCCGCAGGCCCTCGCGGACGATGCGCACCAGCACGTCGGCGCACTCGCGGCCCCGCTCGGCCATGTCCACCTCCGGGTAGCTCTCGCGCCCGATGAGCACGTCGGCGGCGGCGACCATCTCGGCCGACATGTTGGTGTGGATGTCGTGGGCGGCGCAGACCGGCACCGAGGGGCCCACGACCTCGCGGACCCGGCTGAGGATGTGGCCGTCGGCGTCGTCGAGGCCCTCGGCCGCCATCGACCCGTGCAGCTCGAGGAGGACGCCGTCGATCTCGCCGGCGGCCCGGAGGCCGTCGAGCAACTCGGTCAGGATCTCGTCGAAGAGAGCCCGGGGCGTGGGCGCGCTCGGATGGGGCTCGGCGTGGATCGTGGGCACCAGCTCGAAGCCGTGGTCCTCAGCGCCCTCGATGAAGCCGCCCATGGGGCTGTTGGTGCCGCGGAAGGTGCGGATCAGCTCCTCGCCGCGCAGGTAGCCGAAGCGGGCCTCGTAGCTGTGGCGGCCGGTGGGCACCGGCGTGAAGGTGCTCGACTCGTGGCTGATGGTGCCGGTGGCGACGCGCATGGGGGCTCTTCCGGCCTTCGGGGAGCGGGTGCGGAGGCCGAAGTATAGGTCCTTGGCCGGAGGCCGGGCGAGGGTTGCTCCGGTGCCGCGGTCTTCGCGCCGCGGCACCAGTCCGTCAGCGTGAGAAGGGGTGCTTGATCCGCCCCCATCCCGCGGGGGACGCCTGGGTGTCCGTTGGCCTCAGGCCGACCAGCACCGCCTGCGCGAAACCGCTGGCGTCCTCCTGCAGACCCCTGGCTCCGCCAGGCGGAGCGGGATAGGTGATGACACTGTAGCAGTTCGAACGTCCAACGCCATTGTTGTCGGCGGCGAGCACGGCCAGGGTGATGGTATCACCGATCCTCAGGTCGGAGCGTACGCTCTCCCCGGGGCCCGCGTCGCTCACCACGTCGAAGACCGTGAGCGACAACTCGACGCGCGTCACCTTCTCATCCGGGTCCAGGGCACCCACCCCGTGGATGAACTCCGCGGAGTTCCGCCACTCGCCTACGGCTCCGGTGTAGCGGATCGAGGGGCCGTCCTCGGCGAAGGGAAGCACCTCGACTCGCTGCGCCGTGGCCGCGTCCGAGGCGACTTCCTGGGGCGCCACCTCGACCATGAACTCGAACTGGCCGTCGCGCCAGATGTCGAAGGGCCGATCGGAGATCTCATGATCGATTCGCTCGAAGGCGACGAGCACGCGATCCGGCGGCAGCACGGCAATCCAGATCTCGATCCAGAAAGTACCCGGGCAGTACCCATGGGCGGATTCGCTGGGGTCCGCCCACGTATCGATTTCCTTCAGCATCGGCGGACCGATGATCTGCCGCCAGTCCGTCAGGTCACCGTCCACCTGTATGGCATGGGCGTCCGTCAGCACAGGGATCTCGAGCGGCAGCAGGACCGGAGGCTCCCCGGCCGAGCAGATCCCTGGCAGCGCAGCGAACAGCAGGACAAGGGCTGGCGCTCTCAGCATGGCATGCCTCGTTGCGGCCTGCTACGTGTCCAGCGACGCCCGACCGCTACCATCTCAAGAGCCGCTTGAGCGAGCCCCAGCCCGAGGGCAGCACCACCGTCGGAGGCGGTTCCAGGCCGACCAGCACCGCCTGTGCGAAACCGCTGGCGTCTTCCTGCAGCCCCCTGGCTCCGCCAGGAGGAGCGGAATAGTAGATGACCTGGTAGCAGTTTCCATCGTCATTTTCGTTGGCGGCGATCACGGCCAGGGTGATGGTGTCACCGATCTTCAAGTCGGAACGAACGCTCTCCCCGGGGCCCGCGTCGCTCACCACGTCAAAGACCGTGAGCGACAACTCGACGCGCGTCACCTTCTCATCCGGGTCCAGAGCAGCCACTCCGTGGATGAACTCCGCCGTGTTCCGCCATCGGCCCACAGCTCCGGCGTAGCGGATCGAGAGGCCGCCCTCGGCAAAGGGAAGCACCTCGACCCGCTGCGCCGTGGCCGCGTCCGAGGCGACTTCCTGGGGCGCCACCTCGATCATGAACTCGAACTGGCCGTCGCGCCAGATGTCTCTGACACTATCTGAGATCGAATGGTCCCATCGGTCGAAGGCGACGAGCACGCGATCCGGCGGCACCACGGCAATCCAGATCTCGATCCTGAAAAGCTGCTGGTGGCAGAACGCATAGTCGGATTCGGTGGGGTCCGCCCATACGTCACGTTCCGTGAGCATGGGCGCACCGATCACCTGCCGCCAGTCCCCCAGGTCACCGTCCACCTGAATGGCATCGGCGTCCGTCAGCACCGGGATCTCGAGCGGCAGCAGGACCGGAGGGTCCCCAGCCGAGCAGATCCCTGGAAGGGCGGCGAACAGCAGCACAAGGGCTATCGCTCTCAGCATGGCACGCCTCGCTGCGGCCTGCTGCGTGGCCAACGACGCTTGGCCGCTACCATCTCAAGAGCCGCTTGAGCGAGCCCCAGCCCGAGGGCAGCACCACCGTCGGAGGCGGCTCCAGGCCGACGAGCACCGCCGGCGCGAAGCCGCTGGCGTCTTCCTGCAGCCCCCTGGCTCCGCCAGGAGGAGCGGAATAGTAGATGACCTGGTAGCAGTTTCCATCGTCATTTTCGTTGGCGGCGATCACGGCCAGGGTGATGGTGTCACCGATCTTCAAGTCGGAACGAACGCTCTCCCCGGGGCCCGCGTCGCTCACCACGTCAAAGACCGTGAGCGACAACTCGACGCGCGTCACCTTCTCATCCGGGTCCAGAGCAGCCACTCCGTGGATGAACTCCGCCGTGTTCCGCCATCGGCCCACAGCTCCGGCGTAGCGGACCGAGAGGCCACCCTCGGCAAAGGGCAGCACCTCGACTCTCTGCGCCGTGGCGGCGTCCGAGGCGACCTCCTGGGGCGCCACCTCGATCATGAACTCGAACTGGCCGTCGCGCCAGATGTCTCTGACGTTACCTGAGATCGAACGATCCCATCGGTCGAAGGCGACGAGCACGCGATCCGGCGGCAGCACGGAAATCCAGATCTCGATCCAGAAAGTCGACGGACAGTACGCGGATTCGCTGGGGTCCCCCCACATGTCGATCATCGCGAGCGTCGGAGGACCGATGACCTGCCGCCAGTCCGCCAAGTCACCATCCACCTGTATGGCATCCTCATTCGTCAGCACCGGGATCTCGAGCGGCGGCAGGACCGGAGGGTCCCCGGCCGAGCAGATCCCCGGCAGCGCGGCGAACAGCAGCACAAGGGATATCGCTCTCAGCAAGGCGAGCCTCGCTGTGGCCTGCTCCGTGGCCAACGACGCCCGACCGCTACCATCTCAAGAGCCGCTTGAGCGAGCCCCATCCCGAAGGCGACACAACCGTACGACGCGGTTCCAAGCCGACCAGCACCGCCTGCGCGAAACCGCTGGCATCCTCCCGCAGAATCCTGGCAGGAGGGAATGGATAGGTGACGACCGCGACGCACCAGTCACAAGGATCGACATCGACGCCTATCACCCCCAAGGTGATGGCATCACCGACCTTCAGGTCCGACCGAACGCTCTCCTGGAGCCCCACGTCGCTGACCACGTCGAACACCGTGAGCGACACCTCCACGCGCGTCTCGATCTCGTGATTGGCCTTGGGTGGGTCCGAGTCGGTCACCCCGTGGAGGTACTCGCTCGTGTTCCGCCACGCGCCCAAGGCTCCGGCGTAGCGGACCGAGAGGCCGCCTTCGGCAAAGGGCAGCACCTCGACTCTCTGCGCCGTGGCCGCATCCGAGGCCACCTCCTGAGGCGCCACCTC
This sequence comes from Candidatus Latescibacterota bacterium, assembly GCA_964291625.2. Classification (GTDB taxonomy): domain Bacteria; phylum Latescibacterota; class UBA2968; order UBA8231; family UBA8231; genus UBA8231. The sequence goes on from OZ220090.1 coordinate 1,086,463, forward strand.
CACCATGAACTCGAACTGGCCCTCGCGCCATCCATCGACTACCTGGTCGCTGACCTCCGTGTCTCGTCTCTCGAAGGCGAGGAGCACACGGTCCGGCGGCAGCACGGCAATCCAGACATCAAGGTGATAATCCAACAAATCTCTCATGGGGTCGCCCTCGGTGACGTCCCCCCACATGTCGATCGGCGCGAGCGTCGGCGGACCGATGACCTGCCGCCAGTCCGCCAGGTCACCGTCCACCTGTATGGCATGGGCGTCCGTCAGCACAGGGATCTCGAGCGGCGGCAGGACCGGAGGCTCCCCGGCCGAGCAGACCCCTGGAAGGGCGGCCAACAGGACCACGGCCGTCATGCTTCTCAGCATGGGACCCCTGTCAGATGGGCGATCAGCAAAGCAGGTGGAACGCCAGCCGGCCGCTACCATCGCCAGAGACGCTTGAGCGAGCCCCATCCCGAGGGCCGGACCACCGTAGGAGGCGGCTCCAGACCCACCAGCACCGCAGGCGCGAAGCCGCTGGCGTCCTCCTGCAGACGCCTGGCTCCGGCAGGGGGATAGTCGATGACACTGTAGCAGCTCGAACGTCCATCGCCATTGTTGTCAGCGGCGATCACGGCCAGGGTGATGGCATCACCGATCCTCAGGTCGGAGCGCACGCTCTCCCCGGGGCCCGCATCGCTCACCACGTCGAAGACCGTGAGCGACAACTCGACGCGCGTCACCTTCTCATCCAAGTCCAGAGTACCCACCCCATGGATGAACTCCGCCGTGTTCCGCCATTGGCCCACAGCACCGGTGTAGCGGATCGAGAGGCCGCCCTCGGCGAAGGGAAGCACCTCGACCCGTTGCGCCGTGGCCGCGTCCGAGGCGACTTCCTGGGGCGCCACCTCGATCATGAACTCGAACTGGCCGTCCCGCCAGATGTCGAAGGGCCGATCGGAGATCTCATGATCGATTCGCTCGAAGGCGACGAGCACGCGATCCGGCGGCACCACGGCAATCCATATCTCGATCCAGAAAGTACCCGGGCAGAACGCATAATCGGACTCTGTGGGGTCCGTCCATACGTCACGTACCGTGAGCAAGGGCGCACCGGTGACCTGCCGCCAGTCCGTCAGGTCACCGTCCACCTGCATGGCAGCGGCGTCCGCCAGCACCGGGATCTCGAGCGGCGGCAGGACCGGAGGGTCCCCGGCCGAGCAGATCCCCGGCAGCGCGGCGAACAGCAGGACAAGGGATATCGCTCTCAGCAAGGCGAGCCTCGCTGTGGCCTGCTCCGTGGCGAGCGACGCCCGGGCACTACCATCTCAAGAGCCGCTTGAGCGAGCCCCAGCGCGAGGGCAGCACCACCGTCGGAGGCGGTTCCAGACCCACCAGCACCGCCGGCGCGAAACCGCTGGCGTCTTCCTGCAGACGCCTGGCCCCAGCGGAACCGTAGCCGGTGACCCTGTAGCAGTGTGAATCGCTTCCATCGCCATTGTTGTCGGCGGCGAGCACGGCCACGGTGATGGTATCACCGATCCTCAGGTCGGAGCGCACGCTCTCCCCGGGGCCTGCATCGCTCACCACGTCGAAGATCGTGATCGACAACTCGACGCGGGTCACCTTCTCATCCAGGTCCAGGGCACCCACCCCGTGGATGAACTCCGCCGTGTTCCGCCATAGGCCCACAGCACCGGTGTAGCGGATCGAGAGGCCGTCCTCGGCGAAGGGAAGCACCTCGACTCGCTGCGCCGTGGCCGCGTCCGGGGCGACATCCTGTGACGTTACCTCGATCATGAACTGGAACTGGCCGTCTCGCCAGATATCGAAGATACCCTCGGAGATCACCTCATCGAGTCGCTCGCAGGCGACGAGCACGCGATCCGGCGGCAGCACGGCAATCCAGATCTCGATCCAGAAAGTACCCGGGCAGTACCCATGGGCGGATTCGCTGGGGTCAGCCCACATTTCATATGTCGCCAGCAGAGGCGGACCGATGACTTGCCGCCAGTCCGCCAGGTCACCATCCACCTGTATGGCATCGGCGTCCGTCAGCACCGGGATCTCGAGCGGCGGCAGGACGGGGGCCTCCCCACCGAAGCACATGCGCGGCAACACGACAAGCAGAAAGACCAACGCCGTGGTTCTCCCCATGGCCGTCTCTCCTCACCCGTCCGTGCACGAGTCCAAATCCATTCATCCATCATACCCATCTGGCCGGGATATCGCTATGCCAACCCGCCCTGGGACGCAGGTTGGCCCACTCCGGGCCAGCGGCTACCATTGGCGCCATGATCTTCAACGCCATCGACGACTTCCGCCGCCGGCTGCAATCCGGCGAGACCCTGGTGGGCACCACCCTGACCCTCACCGATCCCCAGGTCTGCGAGGCCCTCGCCGATTCGGTCGACTTCCTGTGGATCGACCTGGAGCACTCCCCCATGGGCCCGGAGGCGATGCGCGCCCACCTGATGGTGGCCCGGGGCCGGCGCCGGGCGGTCCTCGTGCGCGTGCCGGGGTCGGAGACGTCCGCCATCAAGCCCGTCCTCGACGCCGGGGCCCCCGGCATCGTCGTCCCCCAGGTCGCCTCCGCCGCCGAGGTCGAGTCGGTCGTCGCCGACTGCCGCTACCCGCCCGGCGGGCGCCGGGGCTTCGGCCCCCTCGTGGCCTCCGACTACGGCCGCCTGGGAGGTCCGGAGTACCCGGAGCTGGCGGACCGCAGCCTCTTCGTCTCGGTCATGGTCGAGCGCGTCGAGGCGGTGGAGGCGATCGACGAGATCGTCGCCGTGCCCGGCCTCGACTCGGTGGTCCTCGGCCCCAATGACCTCTCCGGCTCCCTCGGCCTCCTCGGGCAGGTGGAGCACCCCGACGTGGTGGCCGCCATGGAGCGGGTCATCGCCGCGGCCTCCGCCCGGGGCCTGCCGGTGGGCTCGGGCCTGCCCGTCGACCCGGCCTACGCCGAGGTCCAGGCGCGGCGCGGCGTGCAGTGGCTGCAGATCGGCGGCGACCTCCCCCACCTGATGCTCGCCGTGGACGACACGGTGAAGACGGTCCGCCAGCGGCTGGCGTGAACCTCCTCCCCGCGCAGGACCTGCGCGACCTCGGCGTCGAGTTGTTCCGGGCCTGCGGCGCCCCGGCAGCCGAGGCCGCCCTCGTGGCCGATCATCTCGTGGAAGCCAGCCTCATGGGCATCGACTCCCACGGCGTCGTGCGCTACGTGATGTACGTGGAGCACTGCCTCGACGGCACGATCCGTCCCGGCGCGCCGGCGCGGGTGGTGGACTCCCCGGGAGCGGCGGCCGTCGTCGACTGCGGCATGAACTTCGGCCAGGTCGGCGCCCAGCACATGACCGACCTGGTGAGCGAGGGCGCCCGGTCCGGCGGCATCGCCTTCGCCGTGAGCCGCCGCTGCCATCACGTGGGCCGCCTCGGCGCCTGGCCCCAGAAGCTGGCCGAGGCCGGCCTCTTCGGACTGGCCGTGGCCAACAGTCACCGGCACGGCCACTTCGTCGTGCCCTGGGGCGGACGGGAGGGCCGGCTGGCCACCAACCCCCTGGCCTGGGCGGCGCCCACCGAGGGCGATCCCCTGCTGCTGGACATGTCGACGAGCATGATCCCCGAGGGCCGCATCCGCACCGCCCTGCACGCCGGAGAGCGGCTGCCCGAGGGCCGCATCCTCGACGGAGACGGACGGCCCACGGTCGAGCCCGCCGACTTCTACGGCCCGGGCGAGGGGCCGCCGGCCGGCGCCATCCTGCCCTTCGGCGGCGACCTCGGGTACCGCGGCTTCGGCCTCGGCCTGCTGGTGGAGGTCCTCGGCGCGACGATCGCCGGCGAGCCCCTGGCCGAACCCGACGACGGCCGCTACATCAACGGCTTCGGCATCCTCGCCATCGACCCGGCGGCGCTGAGCGGCTCCGGGGACCGCTTCCGGGAGCTGACCGGCGAGCTGCGGGACTACGTGCGCGGCTCGGCCCCGGCTCCCGGCTTCGAGGAGGTGCTGATGCCGGGGGAGCGCGAGTTCCGCACCCTGCGCGAGCGCCGGCGCGAGGGCATCCCCCTGCCCGGGGAGAGCCGCCGCCTCATCGCGGAGGCGGCGGAGCGGGTCGGGGTCCGGGTTCCGTGGTAGCAGGTATCAGATTGACCACATTAACGATGGAGACACGAAATGAAGATTTTCGATGGTTACGCTGATTTGTTGCAGTGGGTGGTAGAGAAGGGGCACTCGCCGGAGGTGCTCGGATACGCTCCGGACGGGTCGCCCCTGATTTGTCTGCGCACCGGCGGCGACAAGGAACCCGCCATCTTCATCAGCGCCGGCAGCCACTCCACCGAGCAGGCCGGCGTCGGCGCCGCCATGGGCCTGCTGGAATCCCTCGACACCGAGCACCAGGTCTACATCTTCCCCAGCAGGGACCCCATGGGGATGAACGGCTACGCCTACGTCCTGGGCCTGAGCCTGGACGAGGTGCCCGAGCTGAACTCGGCGGCTGATGTGAGGGATGTCCTGAAGGCCCGCGGCGAGGTGCTCTACGAGGAGGGCGATACCGTCCTCGCTCTCGTGGGCGAGTACGGCTACTCGACGAGGGGGCTCCTCGGGAAGTTCGAGGTGGGAGCGGAGTTCCTCGAGCCCCTCTTCGGCCGGCGCATCTTCTTCCCCTCCGGCGACGAAGGCGAGGGCACCGCGCCCTGCCAGCGGGCCTACTCCCTGATCGTGACTCCCGAGGGCGAGGTCCTGCACATCAACCGCTTCCACGACACCGCCTGGGCGCCGGTGGAGCCGCGCTGCACGCGCAATCTCATGGCCCGCATCAACCCCGGCCTGACCCTGGACCTCCACGAGTACGGAGGCGACGGCTTCTGGTTCTCGGCCCGCCACCAGCAGACCGAGGAGGACGAGAGCTGGGAGAAGAGGATGGCCGACACCATGATCCGCGCCGTGGCCGACTCGGGCGTCGAGCTGGCCCCCCTGGGCTACATGCCGGGACCCTTCTTCGAGGTCCAGGAGCGCGGCGTCGTGTGGCTGATCGCCCAGCAGCGGGGCGAGGGCCTGAACCTGGCCGACTACGGGGCCCGTCACTACGGGCCGGCCTTCACCATCGAGACCGGGATGAAGATGGCCGGCGGCTACGACGAGCGGGTCAGCACCTCGATGCTGGTCTCGAAGACGGCGGTCTCGGTCTTCGAGGAGCGGTGGCGCTGAGGGAGACGGCGTCCAGCCCCGTCACGGTCGAGCACGTTCCTGAACAGGTCCCGCAGCGGCATGGCGGTCACTTCCTCACCGCAACCCCCAGCACCCGCTCCCAGACCTTGATCATCGCTCCCTTGGCCTCGTCGCCGTGGCCCTCGGCCAGGGCCTGGCGGTAGGTCTGCATCGCTCCCGAGGCCACGGGCATGGGGGCCCGCTCCTGGTCGGCGCGCTCCATGAGGGTGACCATGTCCTTGAAGGCGGCGCCCATGGGGTAGCCCTCGTCGAAGCGCCCCTCAAGGACGAGCTCGGCGAAGTAGTCGAAGCCGAAGCTCTGGCCCGAACCGGTGGCCACGACGCGGCGGAGCTTGTCAGGGTCGAGTCCGAGTCGCACGGCGAGGGGCAGCATCTCGGCCATGGCCGCCACCGAGATGTTGTAGAGCACGTTGTTGGCCATCTTCGTCAGCTGGCCGTGGCCCGGGGCGCCCATGTGCACCACGAGGCGGCCGATCCGCTCCAGCAGGGGCTTCACCTCCTGGAAGGCGGCCTCGTCCCCTCCCACCATGACCGTCAGGGTCCCGGCGGCGGCGCGGTCCTCCAAGCCGGTGACCGGCGCGTCGAGGAGCCGGATGCCCCGCTCCTTCAGGCGGGCTGCCATGTCGCGGGCGTGATCGGGGTGGCTGGTGCTGCAGTCGACGACCACGGCTCCGGCCTTCAGGGACTCGGCCAGGCCGCCGGCGCCGAGGAGCACCTCCTCCACCACGGAACCGTCCGGCAGGGAGAGGAGGACGCGGTTGCAGCCCCGCCCGACGGAGGCCACATTCTCCAGCGGCCTGACGCCGGGGCCCTCCACGGCCTCGCAGGCCGCGGCGTCGATGTCGAAGACGAGGATCTCCTCCCCGGCGCGCGCCAGGTTGGCCACCATTCTCCGGCCCATGGAACCCAGACCGATGAAGCCCACCCTGTCCGCTGCCATCAGCTCTCCGCCTCAGCTTCCGGGGGTGCGCCCGTGAGCACCAGCCGCCTGCGACAGCTGGAGCGCGACGACCTCGACGAGCAGCAGAAGGCCGTCTGGGACGCCATCGTCGAGGCCCGCGGCAACGTGGCCGGCCCCTTCCGCGTCTGGCTCCACAGCGCCCCCTTCGCCGACCGCGCCCAGAAGCTCGGCGCCCTGGTCCGCTACCAGACCCGCCTCGAGCCCCGCCTCTCGGAGCTGGTCATCCTGGTCACCGCCCGCGCCTGGGACTGCCAGCTCGAGTGGACCCTGCACGAGCCCATCGCCCTCGAGGCCGGCCTGGCGCCGGAGCTGCTGGAGGCGGTCCGCCTCGGCCAGTACCCCGAGTTCGAGCGCGAGGACGAGCAGGCGGTCTACGACTACGCCGCCGAGCTGGTCTACAACCGCTTCGTCCAGGAGCGCACCTTCGCCACGGCCCGCGACCTGCTCGGCGAGGCCGGCGTCGTCGAGCTCACCGGCCTCATCGGCTACTACTCGATGGTGGCCATGTCCCTCAACGCCTTCCAGGTACCGCTGCCCAAGGGCACCAAGCCCACCCTCGTCGACTGTCCCACCTTCCGGTAGTCCCGGGCCGGCGGTCATCCGGGATCCGGGCCGCCGCCGCCGGGCAGCCCCGCGGCGATCTCGCCGCAGGTGACCGACCCGCACCCGAACATCTCCAGGTTGAGGATCGTCGCCCGCGTCTGCCCCAGCCCCTCGTGGGTGGCCGCCGACTCCATGCCGGTGGTGCCGTCGCGCACGACCAGCACCGCGTAGCCGCGGCGGTTCATGTCGATGGTGCCGTAGTCGCGGTGGACGATGCAGGCGTTGGTGTTGAAGCCGGCGTAGAGCAGGAACATCACCCCCTGGTGCCGGCACCACAGGTGCAGCTCCTCGCCGGTGGAGACCACCGGCTCGCCCTCGGCCGGCTGCATGTCCGGGTGGATCCGCAGGCCGGCGCGGACGGCCTCGCGCTCGGGGTCGCGCGGCTCCTCGGGTGACGCGAACACGGCGAACTTCCCCTGGCGCTGGCGGAACTCCGGCGGCGGCCAGTCCTCGTCGGCGGGCCAGGTCCTGCGGTCCCAGCCCTCGAGGCCCAGCCAGTTCGGGTGCGACTCGGCCTGCGGCGGCGAGGGGGCGTGAACGATCGGCAGGCCGGCGGCGCGGCAACGGTCGACCAGGGGCCGCAGGCGCTGCCGGATGATCCCGTCGGCCCGGGCGTGGGTGTCCTTCAGGTAGTGGCGGTCCCAGACGTCGACCAGGACGAGGGCCGCCTGGGGCAGCGGGATCCGCCAGTCCAGGTGGTCGTAGGTCGTGTTGGACTCCACCCACTCGACGCCGGGGTCGACGTGCCAGCGGTGGTAGCGGGGGCGGATGTGAAGGACGGGCTCGGACATGGAGAGACCTCTCGACGGCGTCAGGTCGCCGGCGCGGAGCCCGCGGCCCCGGTGGCGGTCCCCCGGCGGCTCACAGGAGCAGCAGCTCGTTGCGGCAGTCGATGCGCACGGACTTCGAGTAGTGGTGGACCTCCACGCCCTCGGCCACCGGCACCGGGACGCGGATCAGCAGCTCGGACCAGTCGAAGCGGTGGAAGGCGATGAAGGCCAGCTCCAGGGAGCCGATCAGCTCCGCGGGCTCGACCTCCGGACCCGGCACCAGGACCGGCCCCGTGTCGGGCTGGAAGAGGACGTCCCGCTCGTTGGCGTTCACCGTCTTCACCGGGTATTCCAGCTCCACCTCGCAGCGCCCGTTCCCGTAACTCGTGCGCGCCACCAGGTTGCGATTGGCGAGGATCGCCTCCACCGCCGCCGCCGAGGTCTCCAGGGGGCGGGCCTCGACGCGCTCCAAGTCGAGGCGGGCGCTCTCGAAGACCTCCTCCACGCGCACCACCTGGCGCTCCGGCTGCATGCCGAGGGACTCGACGTAGAGCGGCAGTTGCCGGCCGACGATGTCGTAGGTCTTGAGGCTCATGAACTCGCCGTCGTCGGAGAGGACCGGCTTGAAGTCGGCGTTCGGCTGCGGCCAGATGCCGTCCTCGGCCCCCACCGCCTCGGTCTTGCAGCTCACGCCGAGAGCGAAGCCGCGGCTCCGGCCCGAGGCCTTGTCGGTCACGGTGCACAGGCAGTCCAGGGGCACGCGGGCGTTGTTCAGCGAGTACGGCGGCGGCACGGTCACCGTCGCCGGCGGCAGCTTGTCCCTGTCGCTGCGCCACCACAGGAAGGACCGCGAGAAGTCGACGGCCGGGACGCTCATATGCAGGTCCAGCCGCCGTCGACCATCAGGGCCTCGCCGGTGACGTAGGCCGAGGCGTCGGAGGCGAGGTAGACGACGGCGCCCTTGATGTCCTCGTTGTCGAGCATGCGGCCGAGGGGGCAGCGCTTCTCGTAGGCCTCGACGAAGGGGCCGGGCTGCTCGTCGAAGTAGCCCCCGGGGCAGATGCAGTTGGCGCGCACGCCCTGCTTGCCGAAGTAGTTGGCCAGGTAGCGGGTGAAGTTGATCATGCCCGCCTTGACGAAGGTGTAGTCCGGCGGCTGCCGCATGGGGGTGCCCTCGTAGAGGGTCGGGTCGTTGGCGACCACGCCGTAGATGCTGGAGATGTTGATGATCGAGCCCCGGCCGCGGTCGGCCATGCCCGGCAGGAAGGCCTTGCACAGGGCGAAGAGGCCGGTCATGTTGCCGCTGGCGCTGAACTCCCAGTAGTCGGGGGTCTGCTCCTCGAAGCCGCCGCCGCGGGCGACGACGGCGGAGTTCACCAGCACGTCGGCGCGCCCGAAGCGCTCGTGGACCCGGCCGCCGAACTCCTCGATGGAGGCGGTGTCGGTGACGTCGAGCTGCAGGGCGTGGGCGTCGTGGCCCTTGGCGCGCAGCTCGCCGGCGAAGGCCTCGTTGCGCTCCAGCGAGCGCGAGGCCGTGATCACGGTCGCCCCGGCCTCGGCCAGGGCCTCGGAGATGCTGGAGCCGAAGAGCGGCCCGGCGCCGCCGGTGACCACGGCGATGCGCCCCTCCAGGGAGAAGCGGTCGAGAATCCCCATCAGTGCTGGTCCCTCCTCGGCAGGATCGGTTGCGCCCGCAGCTCGCGGATCAGGTCGACGAGGCCGCTCACGGCGGCCTCGAGCCAGGCCTCGCCCTTCTCGGGGGTCGCCTTGGTGGCGTCGCCCAGGACGCCGCTGGCCGTCTGCGAGCTCCAGTAGGGTATGAGCCGCGCCCCGGAGCCCTCCGGGTGGGTGCCGGCCAGCAGGTCGGAGCGGAAGCTCTTCGACAGGGGCGAGCGCTCGTCCACGGCCTTGTCCATCTCCACCAGCTCCGGCTTCAGCGCCAGGTAGAGGGCGGTCTCGTACTCGCCGCCGTGGGAGGTGCCGCCGTGGTCGGAGTCGCGCAGCTCGGCGCCGGCGGTCTTCGACCTGCGCAGGTCCCAGTGGCTGACGCTGGCGCAGTAGACCCGCCCCTCGTACTCCATCACCGTGAGCCGCGCCGCCAGGTCCAGGGGCGAGGCGTTGCTGCCGTGGCCGTTGACGATGAGGATGCGCTCGAAGCCGTGGTGGCCGAGGCTGCAGGCCACGTCCTTCACGTAGCGGATGAAGGTGTCCCAGGTGATGGTCAGAGTGCCGTGGAAGTCCATGTGGTGGGGGCTGTACCCGTGGGGCACGGCCGGCGCCAGCACCGCCTCGTCGGGGATGCGCGCCACGGCGCGCTCGCAGATCCCGGTGCACAGCACCACGTCCGTGTCCACCGGCAGGTGCGGTCCGTGGTCCTCGTAGGTGGCCACGGGCAGGACCGCCACGCGGCCGTCGCGGGCGGCGTCGCGGATCTCGTGCCAGATCATCTCGGCGAATCGGTACTTCAACGAATCATCCTCCTGAATCACGCTGGAATCTGCCAACTGGTGCTGTACCTTGAGGAAGGGAAAGGCCAGATCGGCGGGAGAGCAACCTGGAAGCGGACGATTGACACAGTTGTCGAGGCCCGCAGGCTCCCGCCAGGTGAATGGCCCTCCCTCACCCTTGCACTCTGGAGAGTACCCCATGGCAGCCTTGAGATACCTCGCCCTGGCTGTAGTCGTGGCTGTAGTCGTGGTTGGCGCCGGCTGCGCTGCGAGGCCAGCCCCCGCTTCCAGACCTGCGCCGGTTCCGGAGCAGCCCGAACCGGCCGACGTGATCGAGGACACCCCCTCCGGTGAATCCGCCCCCACACCCGGCCTGGGTGTCAGCCGGTCTGAGATTCAAGCCCATTTCGAGGGGCGTGGTTGGACCTTCAAGCCTGCCGGCCGGCGACGGCCAACCGGAGAGCCACGGGTCCTGGGGGAGGCGTCGTTCGGCAAGGCGAGGCTCGAATTGATCGGTCCTGAGCACAACATCATTCAGGCCGACATGTCGGTTTCGTTCTCGCCTGCCCTTCGCGAAGAGACAATCAGGAGTCACACCGGATTCCTGTGGGATTTCATGAAGGTCATACTCCCGGGCTGGGTGGAAGCCTACGCTCTGTTGGGGGACCACATGGCCTGGGCAAGCGCAGGCGGGAGTCCGCAAGGTCCGCAACATGCAGTGGCAGGGGACAGGGCTTTTGAAGTGGAGCATCCTGAACCCTGGAAACTGACGATCTCCGCCAGGTTGGTGGAGCGCTAGTGCTCACTTGTACGAGTTATTGTCATAACGTATCTTGGGGGCATGCCACGGCCCGCGACCCAGATTTCGTTGACGGAAGAGGATCGCGCCACGCTGTCGCAATGGGTGCGATCGGGGACCACGGAACAGCGGCTCGCCTTGCGGGCGCGCATCATTCTGGCCGCGGCGGCCGGCGAGGCGTCGGCGGCCATCGCCGACCGGCTGGAGCTGCGCCACGGCACGGTGAGCAAGTGGCGGACGCGCTTTGCCGCGCACGGCCTGGAGGGGTTGCAGGACGCGCCGAGGCCGGGGCCGCCGAGGCGGTATGACGAGGAAACCGAGCAGCGCATCCTCGACGTGGTGTCCCAACCGCCGCCGGAGGGGCACGCGACTTGGACCGGGACGCTGGTGGCCGAGGCCTTGGGCGACGTGTCGGACGATCACGTGTGGCGGGTGCTGCGTCAGCATGGCATCCATCTACAGCGGCGACGGTCCCATGAGGTGAGCACGGACCCGGAGTTTTCGGCCAAGGCTGCCGATGTCGTGGGGTTGTACCTCGACCCGCCGGAGAACGCCGTGGTGCTGTGCGTCGACGAAAAGCCTTCCATCCAGGCCTTGGAACGAGCCCAGGGGTATCTGCGGTTGCCCAATGGCCAGGCCATGAGCGGCGCCAGCCATCGCTATCAACGCCACGGCACCACGACCTTGTTCGCCGCCCTCGAGGTCGCCACGGGGCGCATCCAGGCTGGCCACGCGAAGCGACGACGGCGCCGGGAGTTCCTCGACTTCATGAACGACCTGGTCCGAGAGTATTCGCCCCACCAGGCCATTCACGTGATCCTGGACAACCTGAACACCCACAAGCCCAAACGCGACCGATGGCGGGCCCGTCATCCCAACGTGCACTTCCACTACACGCCCACCAACGCCTGCTGGCTGAATCAGATCGAGACCTGGTTCAGCATCCTCACCCGCCGCGCCTTGCAGGGGGCCAGCTTCACCTCGCCCCGGCAACTTCGCCAAGCCATCGACGCCTTCATCGCCGCCTACAACTCGACGGCTCAGCCCTTCGAGTGGAAGAAGCGGAACGTCGTCCCTACGGAGCTTCATGATACATACGCTGAACTGTGCAGGTAGGCACTAGCTGAAGACCTCTCAGGAAGGACCTACCTCACCAGCGCCACCTTCCCGACCCTGACCTGGCCCCCCGCCATCAGCCTCCACAGATAGACCCCTCCAGCGACCGCACGGCCGTCACTGGTGCCGTCCCACTCCTTGGCATAGACACCACGGGGGGCGTCCGGATCGGCCGCCAGGGTGGCCACAGACTGGCCTGAGAGGTTGTAGACGACCAGGCTCACCGGGCCGTCCTCGGGCAGTTGGTAGTAGAACATGGTCGTCGGGTTGAACGGATTGGGGGCCGCATAGATGGCGAGCTCGTCAGGGCCTCCCATGGAGACGAGGACCTTCCCGGCTTCGTTGGTGACGCTGTCTCCTACGTGTGCAGGGACCGTGTACTCTGCGTACGGCCCCCACCCGATGCTGTTCTTGGCTTTGACCCGGAAGGTGTAGGTGACTCCGGCCAGGATCCCTGTGGCGGTGAAATTCCTGTCTCCGTTCGTGTGGGTGTCGTTGTTCCAGATCTGGCCGACCTTCCGATTCCAGATGTAGTCTGTGATCGAGGCCCCGTTGTCGTCAGGCTCGTCCCACTCGATGCGCACGGACCCGGTGATCGGCCGGCGGTAACTGAATCCACTGGGCGCGTCGGGATTGCCCGCTGGGGTGGCGGAGTCCGTCGAGGGCGGTCCAAACCCTGCGGGGTTGTGTGCCCGGACCTGGAAGTAGTAGAGGGTGCCGTTGGTGAGCCCTTCGATGGTCTTGGTTCGCGAGGTGACTCTGCTATAGGCGGTGTACGACCCGCCATCGACCTTGAACCGATAGTTGTAGCGGTCGATGTTGGCTCCCTGGTCGTCCGCCGCATCCCACGTCAGGGTGACCTTTGCGTCTCCGCGAGAGGCGTTCAGATTTGGCGGAGGCAGGGGTTTCTTGGCGCTGACCACGCTCGTAGTGGTGGCCGAGGCATACTTCCCGTCTCCATGGCCGTCCGAGTATTCCCTGGAGGCTCTCAGGAACTTGCCGACGAGATACTTGGAAGAGATGGTGAGGGTCCGGCCGTCACTGGAGAGTGCGAAGTCATGGTCATCCAAGGCTGTGCCTTGTGACGAACTGGAACTGGTGGTGGACCACTCCCAGTTCGCCTCGAATCCAAGGTCTCCGTCCGGGTCCGAGAGCAACGCGGTGACGGAGTCTCCCCATTTCGGGGCGTTGTTGGACAAGGTGACGGTGCCGTCCTCGTCTACGTTTTCAATGGTGATGGCGGTCGTGTGGCTGTCGGATGCGCCGCTGGCATCCGTTGCGGTGACTTGGAGGGAGTAGGACTTCTTGGCTTCGTAGTTGGGGCTGATCGCGAACGTCACCCTGCGAGTGTTGTCGGTGGCTCCCGCCGAGTGGCTGAAGATGGCCCCGTCGCTCACAGACCAGGTGATGGTGTCATCGGGGAGATCGTCATCCGAGACGGTATAGACTCCAACGAACTGCTTGGAGGTATTCTCCGGGACAGATACCTGAGTCCGACCTGACACCTCGGGCTCATCGTTGGCAGGAATAGTTGCCGTGCTTGTGACAGAGGACCCGCTGCCGATGGCGTTGACGGCCCTGACCTCGAACTTGTATTCCGTGCCGGCCAAGAGGCCGGAGGCCGTCGCGGTGCGAGCGGTCTTGAACGTCCATGGAGACCAAGTTCCACCGGACAAATTCACCCTGTATCGGTATTGATACCTGGCCACCGCCGACCCGCAGTCACTGGACGGGGCGTCCCAAGTCCATGTCATGCTCTTTGTCCCGACGCTCCCGGAGAGGTTCCTCGGAGGCATCGGGACGCTGGCCAAGACAGTGCCCGTCGAAACCGTAAGGGTGTTGTCGGCGGCGGCGTTGTCTTCATACTCGGCGATGACGGAGATCTTCTGTCCTACACGCGAGGAAGGGATCGAGCGAGTAACGGTCGCCGAGGTCTCCGACAATTCGACCCCGTCCCACGTCCAGCCGTGATCGTCATCCGACATGTCGATCCCCCCGTCAGGATCCGTGAGGGTGGCTTGGAGGCTGGAGCAAACGCGAGGGGCACTGCTGTTGAAGGTGATGGACCCTGTCTCGATCTCGTTGGTGACCCTGACCGTCCGATTGGCCGTGCCGGTCACTTCGCCGTCGCTGACTTGGATCTTGACGGAGTAGATGTGCTTCGACTCGTAGTTGGGAGCCGACTTGAACTCCAGAGTCCTCCGGTCGCTGTGACCCGCCACGGCCTCCAGATCGAAGGAACTGCCATCCGTCCCGCCCGGAGACCACGTCAGGTCCCCGCAGTAGGAGTTGGCCCCCACCTCGTAGGTCCCCGCCGACTGCGTGGTGTTCTCAGGGACGTCCTGCTTGGTGTCCGGAACCTCGTCCACGGTGATGACGCAATCGGTGGCGATGACGGGCGAGTTCGTCGTCTTCCGGACCGTGTGATTGCCATACTCGTCGTTGTAGTTGACCGTCACTTTGAGATGGGATCCCACGTCCCCTGAGGTGGGGGTGTAGGTGTCGGTGGCGCTCAAAGAGGGGGTGGTGGTCCTGGCGGAGTTCTCATCACTACTGGAGGCCCCGACACGATCCCACCTCCATGTGTGCTGACGGTGGTTGTCCTCATCGATCAAGGTGGCCGTCACCGTCTGGCCTTTGACCGGCGGATCCGGAGAGATGCCCAGCACCCCTGGCCCGTTGGGTTTACGCACCACGATGCCTGTAGTCCCGGTGGCGGTCTGTTCCCCGTCGTCATCGTCGTACGTGGCCGTCACCTTCAGCTTCTTGTCCACGTCCGCCGCGACAGGGGTGTACGTGGCATTGCCGTCGGTCCCATCCGCGGACGTCAGGGTAGTCTCGGTGGACCCGTCCACCCGCACCCAATCCCCCCAAGTGACGTCGGACACGCCGTCGTCGTCGGCCACGGAGGCCGTCACGGCCTTCGTCTCCTGAGGCACGTCAGCCGGGTCGGTCTGCTCGAAGGTGAAACTGACCTCGCCGGGGCTGTTGGTGCCCGGAGTAGTGGGCTTCACGACCACGGTGCCTGTGGTCCCGGTGGCGGTCTGCTCTCCGTCGTCATCGTCGTACGTGGCCGTGACCTTCAGCTTCTTGCCCACGTCCGCCGCGACAGGGGTGTACGTGGCATTGCCGTCGGTCCCATCCGCGGACGTCAGGGTAGTCTCGGTGGACCCGTCCACCCGCACCCAATCCCCCCAAGTGACGTCGGACACGCCGTCGTCGTCGGCCACGAAGGCCGTCACGGCCTTCGTCTCCTGAGGCACGTCAGCCGGGTCGGTCTGCTCGAAGGTGAAACTGACCTCGCCGGGGCTGTTGGTGCCCGGAGTAGTGGGCTTCACGACCACGGTGCCTGTGGTCCCGGTGGCGGTCTGCTCTCCGTCGTCATCGTCGTACGTGGCCGTGACCTTCAGCTTCTTGCCCACGTCCGCCGCGACAGGGGTGTACGTGGCATTGCCATCGGTCCCATCCGTGGACGTCAGGCTGGTCTCGGTGGACCCGTCCACCCGCACCCAATCTCCCCAAGAGACGTCGGACACGCCGTCGTCGTCGGCCACGGAGGCCGTGACGGTCTTCGTCTCCTGAGGCACGTCGGCCGGGTCGGTCTGAGCGAAGGTGAAACTGACCTCGCCGGGGGCGTTCGGCTTCGCTACCACGGTGCCTGTGGTCCCGGTGGCGGTCTGCTCTCCGTCGTCATCGTCGTACGTGGCCGTCACCTTCAACTCCTTGCCTACGTCAGCCTCGACAGGCGTGTACGTTGCATTGCCGTCGGTGGCATCCGTGGTCATCAGGCTGGTCTCGGTGGACCCGTCCACCCGCACCCAATCTCCCCAAGTGACATCGGACACGCCGTCGTCGTCGGTCACAGTGGCCGTGACGGTCTTCGTCTCCTGAGGCACATCGGCCGGGTCGGTCTGAGCGAAGGTGAAACCGACCTCGCCGGGGTTGTTGGTGGTCGGTGGAGGTGGTGGAGGCGGCGGAGCATTCACCACCGTTGCGGTTGTCGCAGTGGCCGTCTGATCACCGAAGAAGTCTGTGTACGACGCCGTCCACTTCAGCTTGGATCCTACGTCGTCCGCAACAGGCTTGTAGAAGAGCTCCATGCGGGTGCTGGTCGAATTGCCTCCCAAGTTCACACTCGTCTCAGAGCCCGTCGTCGGCACTCGGGACAACGTCCAAGAGACTCCAACATCGCTGAAATCCACGGCGTTGGGATCATCGAGTTCCACAGTAAGGATCTTGTTCTCTACAGGAGGATCCGGGTCAAAGACCACGGTTCCAGCCGTATTCGTCCCGGTGACTAAATGGGTCTGGATGGGATTGGCTGAAGCGCCGTCGCTCCTGGCTGGAGAGTGGGTTCTCCGATGGATGGTATGATCATCCCTGTATGAAGTGCTTATTCTCAGTGGCTGGCCCACATCCTGCGCCGTTGGCGTATACGTCGATGTCGCGGACTTCGTCACAATCGGCTGCAACTCGGTGTGGACTTGGACGAGTGAGCCACTCAGCATCTTGCGGTGCCATGTCCATCTGATGTCTCTTGCGTTATCTGGGTCCGTCAGGGTGACCGTCAGATCAGTGCCTTGTGCCGCCGTCCGGTCTCCGCCCGGAAAGGACAGCACTCCGGGGGTGGGCCTGACCAAGGTGAGAGTCACCTCATACTTGTCAGAGGTCTCCGTCTCGGTGTTCACTTTGACGACAAGATTGTATTCGTTCGTTCCGCCCTCGACGAACAGGGGCTTATCCTCCGTGAAGAGAAGTTGCCCGTTGTTGTCAATGCTGAAACCGTCCGGGGCTTCCACGAGTGTCCACGTCCCGGTGATCACAGGATCTTCCGATTCGTCTGCGGCTGTGTACGTAGCAAGAGGATGACCGACGGGATCGTCGTGCCAGATGTTGGGCTCGTCCGGGCCGCCGATGGTGAGCGTCTCGGAACGAGGCACAGTGAAGGAATCCGAGGCCAAGGGGCTCATCCAGTAATGGTCCCGATTTACGGACGAATACCCTTCATCGCGGTCAGCGTTGCACGCGGTCAGCTGCTCGGCGCGGCACATCCCCACTTCCAGCTCGAAGGTGTACGTGCGCCCTTTGCTGATGGGCCACTTGAGCAAGGCCCCGTTCGTTTGCCATATCCGGTAGATACTGGGAGCATAGAAGTGGACATCCTTCTTTACCCACTGTGAAGCACTCCCCCTGTGCCATTGCTTGTCTTTGCCTTCAAGGGTCACAGACCATACTCGATACAGGATCATCCGGGCTTTGGAGGACCCGTCCATCCCCAAGGACGCCCGCACCTGGCCTTCAGACCCCGATGTCTTGACAAAGCGAATATTGCCAGGCCCTGGCCCGGAAGTGTCGTCGGTGATCTCCGAAACGCGGATGTCCACATCCTGAGTGGCCGTCGCGGTGACAGCCCCCGACTTGCTCGCCGTCGCCTTGACGGTGACGTCGTAGGAGTTGTCGCCGTCGTCGTCGTACTCGGGGGACTCATTGAACGTCAGCGCACCATTGCTAAGGCTAAGGACGAAATCTCCACTGTCGTCGCCCTCCGTGGTCCATACGAGAGATCCGAAGGCGGCGTCAGACAGCTCGGGCTTGGCACTGTAGGACCCGAGGGTGGCGGTCATCGGCTCTCCCTCTGTGACAGTGACAGACCGGTTGCCGGTGAACATGCCGCAGTCCTCGAACGCCGCAACCGTAGGCGTGATGGACGCATCCGTATCGCCGCTGTCGTAGCAGTACTCGCCCGCTTGCAGGGTCGTGCTGTCCAGAGAGACCGTTCCCTTGTTGTAGATCCCATACCACCCCGGATCCTGCGGGTCCACTTTCTGGGGCCGGAGAGTCGCTGTCTTGACCTCCAGGGTAGACCCCTTCTGCACGACGATCTCAGCCAAATCCGGGGAGTTGCCTACGTCTTCCAGGTCGGTGTTGTTCTTGAACTCGATCTCCGATGAAGAATCGATGATGAGGGTGGCCTCGGGGCGATCCGAGTCACCGGCGGAAGGATCTCCCACCGAGATGTCGGCACTGGCGATCGCCTTTCCCTTGAAGGTGTGCTGCCCCTGGGCGATAGTCAGCCCATCCATGTTGACAGTGCCGCCGGACTGGATGACCAGACCGTGCTCTTCATCGTCGGCCTCGGCGTCTCGGCCTGTCTCCAGCGCGGACCGGAAGACGACGCCCTTGCGGATGTTCAGAGTACCGTTGTCGGCGACGATGATATCGGAACGCTTGTTCCCGTTGCCGTCCAAGGTCTCCGGCTCCAGGAAGTAAACGACGGCATCCTCCTCGATCGTGAAGGTGGCCCCGCTCTTGATCGTGAGATCTCCGCCGATGTAGACATCGCCTTCAGCCGAGTATTCGGAGATGGTTTCGGAACGGTATGCGTGTGGTTCTATGTCCCCGATCCAGTGATTGATGAAGATGTTGACCTTGGCTTGCCCAGTCGCAGCGTCATCCGCGTCAGGAAGCATTCGGATCCGACGGATGGCCACCCTCGCAGGGGGGAAATCCTCGCGATCTTCCGCATCCAGCAAGTGATTGCTGTCGTCTATGTTCCGCACATCCGGACGTGCATTGGGCTTGGGAAAGGTGACACCGGAAGGGAGCCCGTTGGTCTCGAGGAACCCGAAAGGGTCGGATATCTGGTCCTGCCAGACATATACATGAGTGCCGGCCTTCACGTCGGGCTTGTTGAGGGTCGCGTCGATAGGGGTCCGGTCGTTATTTGATCTTCTGGCATCCCGAATCCATCGCCCATCCGCAGGGATAAGCCGTGGATCATCCCAGATGGTCTCATCTGGAAACTGCTCGTCGAGGACCTCCTTCCAGACAAAGACACCGACCATCTTCTCGAACCGATGCCAGCCAATGTACTCCCCGAACCCCTTGGCCTCTCGCAGGTCAAGAAAGAACTCCGATGGGACGTATGGATGATCCAAGGACCTGATCCGATAGTAGTTGGACGGCCCCGGATCAATGGTCCGGTCCTGAACGGTCTCTGTGATCAGCACTTCGCCATCGTCCCACCCCAACATCTTTCGATAGACGACGTCGAACACCACGGGACAAGATCCATAGGGGGTCACGAACGCCGTATAGTCCGTTGTGGTATCCTTTTCTTTCCACACGGGAGGTCCGTGCTGATTCGACGACATGATGCTCCAGTTGCCATGGTACTTGATGTCCCCGGAACCCGTAGCATCCTGTCCTGTATAGGGATTGGGAACTGCTGGATGTCCGGGGCCGTAATGACTGAATCCGAGAAGATGACCTATCTCATGAACATGGATGCCAATGTCCGAGAAGGCGTCCAATTCATGATGCCCTGGATTTGCTATGCTTCTTCTCTCTGCGACCACGTATCGATATCCGTACTGCGATACGTCTGTGGACAGAGGATCTCCGGTGGTTGTCTGCTCCACCTTCGGATGGAGTCCTCGGTAGTCGGCGATCTCGGCCCCCGCATGAAGGAACAGGATCTTGTTTGCCTTGCGATTCGCGATGGTATTGCCATCCGGAAGATCGGTGTGGCCAGCCGCTACGGCGGCCGTGTATGCGTGTTCCCAGTACTCCGACAAGTACCGCTCGTAATACCATCTCGGACGAGGCAATTCGATCCACTCCGGATAATCCTCATGGCCATCCATAGGGTCATTGACCACCTCGACCTGCAATTCAAGGTCTCCACCAGACACCTCATCGAAGTAATCCTTGACGCTGCCGAACACCTCAGGCAGATCCTCGTCGTCGGCGACAGTGATGCCGGTGCCCTTGAACGAAGGAGCTCCGGACTCCCCGAAGAGTTTCTGGAAATCTTCCAAGGTGTAGGCGTCATCCCCCGGCACCCACTCCCCTCTGGAATTCTTGCTCCAGCCATGAGGAGTGTCATTCTTGTGGCGCTTGTACTTGTCTGCGCCCGCCTTCGTGTTGACGTCCTGGAACTTGACCAAGACCACGTAGAGTCTCATCGGACTCGACCAAGTGTGACGAAGGTCCGGCCTCTGGGCCAGAAGAGGCATCGCTGTGAGCAGAAGGGTAGCCAGAAAAGGGCGCTTCATCGAAACGATCCTTTGTGGTTGGTGAGATGCGGAAACCCTGTTATTTGACAGGGTTTCTCAGAATGAGAACTGCCCTACGACGTCAGTCTTGCGATAGATCCGGGAACTGCGAATCCCAGTATGAAGAGGTCGTCGGAGACGGAAGGGTCCCTCCGCGACTGAAATCGAAGTCCTCGGGATCGCCTCTCAGGGTGGCTCGCAGGGAGTAGAGGCGGTTCCTGGCCACGCCGTAATCGACCGCGTCCACCCACTCTCCACAGGATCCCATGCCGTAGCCAGCCACAAAGGACACTCGGCGGCTGTATCCATTCCCCTCTGTGCGGGCGATCCAGTCATCGTAGCCGCTGTACCCGGAGAACTCGAAGGAGCGGATGGGAGGTCTCTGGGAGTCTGGCTCGTCGAAGAAGTGGCCGGAGATAGAGACCTCCGTGTCTCCTTCGGTGGAGGGGATGGTGTAGGACCCAGCATTCGGCTTGAAGCGGAAGATGGATACCTCTTCGGTGCCCGTGTGCTCCATGAGGCGCCGGCCGTCCCAGCGGACCTTCTTGCCCACCATGCAGTGAGGCGGGGCGGAAGTCCCTGAAGGCAGGCCGCTGAACACGTAGTAGGTCTTCCCATCGATCACCTCCGTGGTGTCGATGGTGATGGTCACCTCGCGATAGGCTCCTTCCGACAAGCCCATCACCCCATCGTCGGAGTCGCCGGCCTCTTGCTTGTAGACCCAGGAGTTGCCCACCACCAGGGGGAGGTAGTCGGAAGGTTGGTGCGTCGTCGTCTGGGCATGAGCCCAGGATGCAAGGATAGCTGGCAGGATCGCCAGCGAGATGCACAGCTGCATCGCTGATCTTCCTTCGTGCTATGGGGGTAGGGGTGGTAGGCCCTGTCACGAGGAAGAGCCGGTCCTCCGCCTTTACGGGAGGACGCATGAATCACGATCCGGATTTCGTAGCTGTCAAGTCCTTCTCGAAGCCGCTTCCGGATCTCCCGGCTAGTGCCTACCTGCACAGTTCAGCGTATGTATCATGAAGCTCCGTAGGGACGACGTTCCGCTTCTTCCACTCGAAGGGCTGAGCCGTCGAGTTGTAGGCGGCGATGAAGGCGTCGATGGCTTGGCGAAGTTGCCGGGGCGAGGTGAAGCTGGCCCCCTGCAAGGCGCGGCGGGTGAGGATGCTGAACCAGGTCTCGATCTGATTCAGCCAGCAGGCGTTGGTGGGCGTGTAGTGGAAGTGCACGTTGGGATGACGGGCCCGCCATCGGTCGCGTTTGGGCTTGTGGGTGTTCAGGTTGTCCAGGATCACGTGAATGGCCTGGTGGGGCGAATACTCTCGGACCAGGTCGTTCATGAAGTCGAGGAACTCCCGGCGCCGTCGTCGCTTCGCGTGGCCAGCCTGGATGCGCCCCGTGGCGACCTCGAGGGCGGCGAACAAGGTCGTGGTGCCGTGGCGTTGATAGCGATGGCTGGCGCCGCTCATGGCCTGGCCATTGGGCAACCGCAGATACCCCTGGGCTCGTTCCAAGGCCTGGATGGAAGGCTTTTCGTCGACGCACAGCACCACGGCGTTCTCCGGCGGGTCGAGGTACAACCCCACGACATCGGCAGCCTTGGCCGAAAACTCCGGGTCCGTGCTCACCTCATGGGACCGTCGCCGCTGTAGATGGATGCCATGCTGACGCAGCACCCGCCACACGTGATCGTCCGACACGTCGCCCAAGGCCTCGGCCACCAGCGTCCCGGTCCAAGTCGCGTGCCCCTCCGGCGGCGGTTGGGACACCACGTCGAGGATGCGCTGCTCGGTTTCCTCGTCATACCGCCTCGGCGGCCCCGGCCTCGGCGCGTCCTGCAACCCCTCCAGGCCGTGCGCGGCAAAGCGCGTCCGCCACTTGCTCACCGTGCCGTGGCGCAACTCCAGCCGGTCGGCGATGGCCGCCGACGCCTCGCCGGCCGCCGCGGCCAGAATGATGCGCGCCCGCAAGGCGAGCCGCTGTTCCGTGGTCCCCGATCGCACCCATTGCGACAGCGTGGCGCGATCCTCTTCCGTCAACGAAATCTGGGTCGCGGGCCGTGGCATGCCCCCAAGATACGTTATGACAATAACTCGTACAAGTGAGCACTAGAGTTCCTTGTCAAGGCGATCCTACCAGCCTACCCTTGGGACGTAGGAAATCCCGCCCCTCAGAATGGGACGGGAGCAACCGTCTTCCCTCACTGCCTGAGGAAGTCCTCTATGCGGACGTATCTGTCGATGTGCGAGATCCTTCTCGGATGTCTCCTGACCCCCATCCTTGCCGAGGCGGAGAGCGGAGGAGCACACCTCGGCCTTGTCGAATCCCATTTCGACAGCTGGGATCTATTGGGCAACGATAGAATTGGTGACTTGGCCATAGATCGCCTCAACGACAAGCTGTACTGGACGTACTATTCCAGCATCTACCGATCCAATCCGGACGGCTCTGATAGCGAGCATTGGGTCGGCCCTCTCCTCGACGAATTTGAATCTCTCTACGAGTGGCGAGACGCCCTCTGGCGGTTCTTCATCGGCATCGAAGGCCCCTCTCTGCATTTGTCCATGTGGATGGTCGATGGCGGAGACCAAGAGAGCAGATTCTCAATCGTCGTCAGTCTTGATGACTGGACGGGAGTGGAACACCCTCTGAACCTAGTAAATCCCATCTACTGGGATGGCCAGTATAATGGCCAATCGGACATACATGACTACGACGACATCTTTGATGATCGGATCGAGACCATGGAGCCTGTTGAGCGTCGAGTCACGTTCGCGTTGGACGGCACAACAGGACAATTCTATTGGATGGATTGGGATGGTGTCTTGAGGATGTCATCTATCACCGACCCTGAGACAGTAGACACGACGGAACTTCTGACATTGGAACTCGACCAAAGAGAAGAGTCTCCGGTCATTGACCTGATCGCACACAACGGGTCTGTGTATTGGGCCACCAATGACCACGAAATCTTCCGCTGGAAGTGGAATGCTGAGGATGGGTCATTTGCCAAGATCATAGACGCTCACGACATAGCGAACCCTCAGACGGCTGTCGAGCCAACCTCTCTTGGCACCCTGAAAGCATCCGAGTGAGGACCTCATGCTGGGTCGCGCGGAGCTGCTGTCTTTGTGGAGCGCCATCGCCATCGTCGTCATCGTCTCGGCGATGCTGTGGATCGTCAGTGGGCAGATCATGGGCCAGGTGTTCAAAGGCCGAGCATCGCACCGAGGAGCGACTCAGCGGCACCGAGATCCGCACCAACCAGAGGATCCGCCGCGCCAAGGTCCGCCTCGATGAGGTCCTCAAGCGCCTGTCCTCCATGGAGCAGCGCCAGGCCGCGATGGAGGCCCGCCTCGGCATCCAGCCGGGGAAGGTCGAGGGCGAGGACTGGCAGAAGGAATGACATGAGGATCATCGTCTTCGTGTGCATCCTGCAAGCCATGGCCTTGATCTACTTCGTCGGGAGGCTGTGGGTATGCGAGACTCGGCTGCCGCCCGTAGAGAAGATCACGGCTGTCCAGGTGGCCCCCTCGGACGACCCTGAGGGGCTCCAGATGTGGATCAACTACCTCGACCAGGCCGGCGAGCCCCGCACCCTGCCCCTCCGGCCGTCGGACCTCAAGGCGCAGGAGATCTCCATGCGGATAGCGTTCTCATCGGGAGCGGTCCAGTCCTGATTGGACCCCGGCGCAGTGGCGGAGCGACGGAGGGCGGACCTGGCGCCGGGTCCTGGAGCCCCGGTCGGGCTCGTGGAGGGCGGCGCGCCTCCGCGGCCACCCGACCCAGGCAGACGCCCTCTACCTGGCCGCCGACCGCGAGCTGTACCACAGCCCGGATCGCGGTGCCACCTGGCGGGCCCTCGACCCGGGGTATCCCGGGGTCCCCTGAATCAACGACGTGGCCGTCGATCCCCTCGACCCGTCGACGCTCTACGTGGCCGAGCGCCGGCCTGTTCTCCCTGGAGAGCGGGCCGACAGCCGTAACGGCGGAGGCCGCCGTGCCGCGCACGACCGAGCTGATGAGGAGCTACCCCAATCCCTTCAACGCGAGCCCCGTCATCCCCTTCCGCCTGGCCACCTCAAGCCGGGTGAGGGTCGACATCCACAACCTCCTCGGGCAGCGGGTCCGCCGGTTCCTCGACGAGCCGCGCGCCCCGGGCTGCACAAGGTGCGCTGGCCCGGCACCGATGACCGGGGGTCCCCGGTCTCCAGCGGCGTCTACTTCTACCGCTACCGCCTCATCACCGGCGATGTGGCCGAGACCCGGCGCTGCATGCTGATCCGGTGATCCTCGGGACGGGACAGAATCTGAGGCAATCGCGACACCCGAGAGCGCCGGCTGCAAGGCAGGGCAGCTGCCGCGAAGCAGACTGGCTATGGGAGACTGGGGTCGAGGAGACCCGGCTGACAGCGGATGGCGATGCTTGACAAGTGTACCATAAGTGGTACACTCAGATGGTGCCAAGAGACAGGCCGCTTCCTGTTCGCTTCTTCCGTACGACGACGGGCCGTGAGCCGGCCAGAGCATGGCTGCGCAGCCTGGATCGAGAGTCGAAGAGGATCATTGGTACGGACATCAAGACCCTTCAGTTCGGGTGGCCCCTTGGAATGCCGCTGGTACGCAAGCTCGAGGGCGATCTTTGGGAGGTCCGTAGCACCCTGCCCAATTCGATAGCTCGAGTACTCTTTACGGTCTTCGATGGCACGATCGAGACTGGCGATTCTCCGGGAGACACGATGAAGGGACATGTCGGCAGCAGCTTCGATGAGTTCCTCGCAGAGGAGGGCCTTCTCAGCGAATCGGAGGCGACGGCGGTGAAGCGCGTCATTGCTTACCAGCTGAGTCAGTTCATGGAAGAGAACAAGCTGTCCAAGTCGGCGATGGCCAGGCGCATGCGAACCAGTCGGTCGGCTCTGGACCGTCTGCTTGACTCGTCCAATCCCTCGGTAACACTGCAGACGATGGACCGCGCTGCGCGGGCCCTGGGCAAGAAGCTCCGCATTGAACTGACCTGATTTCACCTGGGGCCGCTGCCGGGCAAGGTCTGTCCCGCCAGGCTTCGTCCGGCCCCTGACCCGCCCCTCCCGCTCACCCTCCCGCGCCGCGGTGCAGGGTGGCGATCCAGCGTTCGGCGGAGATGAAGCCCCAGCTCCAGCCGGACCACTCCTCCGCCACGCCGGCCGCCTGCAGCTCCTCCAGGCCGAGGCCCGCCGCCATCCCGTCCTCCACCGCCGCCCGCGTCTCCCGGATCATGCGCAGGTAGGTGCGCAGATCGTCGGGCGTTGCCAGATCCCCATGCCCGGGGATGACCCGCGTCTCGGGGCCGATCCGCGCCAGCACCGCCTCGACGGCGGCGATCACCCCGTCGACGCTGCCGCCGGCGTCGATGTCGACGTAGGGGAACCGCCCGTGGAACAGGATGTCGCCCATGTGGACCACGTCGGAGCCGGTGAAGAACACGACGGCGTCGCCATCGGTGTGGGCCGCCGGGAAGTGGACGATCTCGATCTCCTCGCCGTTGAAGTGCAGGGAGACGCCCTCCTCGAAGGTGAGCACGGGCAGGGCCTCGGGCGGCGGGTCCTCCCCGGCCGTCAGTCGGGCGCGGACATTGTGGTGCGCCAGGATCGGGGTGACGGCGCCGAAGACGGCGTTGCCGCCGGTGTGGTCTCCGTGGTAATGCGTGTTGAGGAGGAAGGCGGGATCGCCCTCCCCCAGGCCGGCCAGGGCGGCGCGCATCGGCTCGGCGAGCCGGGCGAACTTGGCGTCGATCAGCAGCAGGCCGTCATCGCCGGCGCAGACGCCGATGTTGCCGCCGCGGCCGTTGATCATGTGGATGCCTCCGGTCACCGGGGTGACCGTCAGCTCCTGGGCCGACAGGGCGCCGGCGGCCAGCAGCAGCAGGGGCAGCAGGGGCGTGGTCTTCATCGGGGCTCTCCTCGGCAACGGTCGGACGGACGGGCGGAGCGTGGACCTATTATACTCGCCACACGGAACGGCTCACCACGCAGACGGGGAAGTGGGCACACGCAATGAGGGACGAGCTTTGACAAGGACCGGGCCGGGCCGGCGCGCCATGGGCGGCCACTTGCGGGTTCTCCAGGCCGAGTCCAACGACGCCGGCGGGTACGCGCCCGACAACCGCGGCCGCGCCGCCACCCGCGGACCGGCGCGGGCATGACGGGAGGGCGGATGCCGACCGGGAGGAGCGACGGCCGCCGCGGCAGACGCCCTGGCCGGCGGACGCTGGCCCTGTCCGTCCTGCTGGCCGTGGCGGCCCTGGCCGAGCCGGCGCCGGGTCCGCGGACGGTCCTGCTCTTCGGCGACTCCCTGACCGCCGGGTACGGGGTCGAGCCCGAGCAGGCCTTCCCGGCCCTGATCCAGGCGCGGCTGGACTCCCTCGCCTGGCCGGTGCGTGTCGTCAACGCCGGCCTCGCCGGCGAGACCACTGCGGCCGGGTTGCGCCGCATCGACTGGGTCCTGCGTCCCCCGGTGGACGTCTTCGTGCTGGCCCTCGGCGGCAACGACGGTCTGCGGGGTCTGCCCCCGGACCAGACCGAACGCAACCTGCAGGCCATCCTCGACCGGGTGAAGGCGAGGTTTCCCGAGGCCGGCCGGGTCGTGGCCGGGGTGCGCCTGCCGCCCAACCTCGGGGAGCCGTACGTCCAGGCCTTCCAGGCTGTCTTCCCGCGGCTGGCGCAGGCCAACGGAGCGGTGCTGATCCCGAGGCTCCTGGAGGGGGTCGGCGGCGACCGCGGGCTGATGCTCGGCGACGGCATCCACCCGAACGCGGACGGCCACCGCCGGGTGGCGGAGACGGTGTGGGCGGCGCTGGAGCCGCTGCTGGCGCCGAGCGCCTCAACCGGCGCGGCGCAGGACCTCCAGGGGCGGAGCGGTGCGGACGCCCCGGCTGCCGGCGACCCCGAAGAGGACGGTCAATAGAGGCACGGCCGCGGCCATCCCCGCCAGCCACTCCCAGGCCGGCTGGTAGGCCACCTCGAAGACCCAGGCCGCCAGGCCCCAGCCGCCGCCGAGGGCCAGGGCCAGGCCGGTGGCGCCGGCCAGGGCCCCGAGGGCGGCGTACTCCACCAGCAGGATGCGTCCCACCTGGCGGCGGCTGGCGCCGATGGTGCGCAGCAGGGCGCTCTCGCGCAGGCGCTGGAAGCGGCTCGCCGACACCGACGCGGCGAGCACCACGAGTCCGGTGGCCACGCTGAACAGGGCCATGAAGCGGACCACGGCGGCGACGCGCTCGAGGACCTTGTCGACGGTGCGCAGGATCACGTCGAGGTCGATGGCGGAGACGTTGGGGAAAGCGCCGACGACCTCCCGCTGCAGGCGGGCCCGGGTCCCGGCGTCGGCGCGGCTGACGAGCACGTGGAACTGGGGCGCCTGCTCCAGCACGCCCGTGGAGAACACGACCAGGAAGTTGGGCATGATCCGCTGCCAGTCGACCTCGCGCAGACCGGAGACGATCACGGGCACGCGCACCCCCTGCACGTCGAAGACCAGCTCGTCGCCCACGGTCACGCCGAGGCGGGCGGCCACCCCCTCCTCGAGAGAGACGGTGCCCGCACCGACCTCCGCGTCGGCCGCGGCCGCCGGGCCGGGTTGCGCGGCCCCGTGGCTGCCGGAGAGGAGCCGCTCGCTGTCGGTGAGGTGGTCGCGGTAGGTGGACCGGTACTCGCGGTGCAGGGCCCAGTTGCGGCGGCCGCCGCTCTCGCCGGCGATCTCCTCGACGCTCCGTCCCTTGACCTCGGCCAGGCGCATGGCCACCACCGGTACCTGCTGCAGCACCGGCATCCCCAGGCCCTCGACGAGCCCGGCCACCGCCTCGCGCTGATCGGTCTGGATGTCGAAGAGCACCATGTTCGGCTGATCGCCGCCGCCGATGCGAGCCAGGTGGGAGAGGATCGAGCTCTGGGCGGTGTGCAGGGCGGCGACCAGGAAGACGCCCAGGCCGAGGCTGACGAGCAGCAGCAGGGTCTGGTTGTGGGGCCGGTAGAGGTTGGCCAGGCCCTGGCGCCAGACGTAGCTCCAGCGCCGCGGGAAGAGCCGGCGCGTGCCGGCGCGCAGGGCGAGGGCGGCCGCGGCCAGCAGCAGCAGGGCGGCGGCCGTGCCGCCGGTGAACATCAGGGCGTGGTCGGCCCGCCCGGCCAGCAGCTGCGCCAGCAGGAAGGCGCCGGCGGCGGCCACGGCCAGCACCAGCAGCCGCAGCAGGCGGTCGCCGGCGCGGACACCGGTCTCGTACGAGGCGCGCAGGGCGAGCAGGGGACTGGCGCCGCGCACGGCCAGCAGGGGCCGGGCGGCGAACAGCACGGCGATGGCGGTGCCGATGCCCACGCCTTCGAGCAGGGGCCGCGGCGACAGGGCGACCTCCACGGCGCCGGGCAGGAAGCCGGCCACCACCTGCGGCAGCAGCAGCGTGACCCCCAGCCCCGCCAGCGCCCCGGCGAGGGAGCCGGTCAGGCCCATGGCCCCGGCCTGCAGCAGGTAGATGGCCAGGGCCTGCCGGCTGCTGGCGCCCAGGGCCCGCAGCACGGCGACGGTCTCGAGCTTCTGCTCCACGTGGGCGTGGATGGCGCTGGCCACCCCCACCGCGCCCAGGAGCAGGGCGATGAACCCGCCCAGGCCGAGGAAGGCGTCGAGATTGCGGATGGTGCGGCCGAGACGGCGCTGCCGGTCGGCGGCGGTGTCGGCGTCGAGGCCCGGGTCGGACAGGCGAAGGCGCTCCTCCAGGCGGCCGGCGAGGGCCCCCACCCGGCGGCCGTCGTCGAAGGCGAAGTAGCGCTTGTGCTCGACGCGGCTGCCGTACTGGACCAGCCCGGTCTCGTCCAGGTGCTCGAGGGGGATGAACACCGGCGGGCGCACGTCGCTGCGCACCGCCGTCTCCCCGGGGACGGCGAGGACGCGCCCGGCGATCCGGAACGGGCGCCGGCCGACCTGCACCGAGTCCCCCACCCCGGCGTCGAACTGCCGCATCACGCCGTCGTCGACCAGGGCCCCGCGGCCGGCCTCCAGGGCGGCCCGGGCGCCGGGCGGGTCGGTCCGCACCCGGCCATAGAACGGCCACCCGCCCTCCAGGGCACGGACCTCCACCAGGCGCGATCCGCCCGAGGCCGGCAGCAGCACCATCGAGCGGGTCTCCACCTGCCGCGCCTGGCGCCCGCCGAGGGAGTCGAAGACCGCCTCCGCCTCATCCGAGAAGGGCTGGCGGCTCTCGACCTCCAGGTCGGCGCCCAGCAGCTCCGCCGCCTGGCGGGCGACGCCCGTCTCCATGGCCAGGCTCAGGCCGCGCAGGGCGGTGAGGGCGGCGATGCCGATGGCGATGGCGGCGGTGTGGAACAGCAGCCGGCGGCGGAACCCGCGGCTGTCCCGCCAGGCCATGCGCAGGGTCCACACGGGGTCAGCCGCCCGTGTCGGCGACCACGGCGCCGGCCCGCAGGCGGATCACGCGGCGGCAGCGCCCGGCCAGGTCGGTGTCGTGGGTGACCAGCACCAGGGTGGTGCCCGCCTCCTGGTTGAGGGCGAACAGCAGGTCGGCGACGGCGGCGCCGGTGTCGGTGTCGAGGTTGCCCGTGGGCTCGTCGGCGAACAGGATGCGCGGCCGGTGGATGAAGGCCCGCGCCAGTCCGACGCGCTGCTGCTCGCCGCCCGACAACTGAACGGGGTAGTGGTCGAGGCGGTCGCCGAGGCCGACGCGGTCGAGCAGCTCGGCGGCGCGCTCGCGGGCGCCGGCCTCGCCGCGCAGCTCCAGGGGCACGGCCACGTTCTCCACGGCGCTCAGGGTCGGCACCAGCTGAAAGGTCTGGAAGACGAAGCCGACGCGGTCCCGCCGCAGGCGCGCCCGGGCGTCCTCGTCGAGGCGGCCGAGGGGCTCGCCGTCGAGAACGACGCTTCCCGCCGTGGGCCGGTCGAGGCCGGCGCACAGACCGAGGAGGGTGGTCTTGCCGCTGCCCGAGGGCCCGACGACGGCGCAGGTGGTGCCCGCCGCGACCGAGAACGTGACGTCGCGCAACACCGTCAGCTCGCGGTGGCCGCTGCGGTAGGTACGGGTGAGGCCGCGCGCCTCGAGGACGGCTGCGCTCATCGCAGACCCCGTTGGCGCAGCAGCTGAATCAGGCGTTCGGGCCGGTCGGTCATGATGCCGTCGACGCCTGTCTCGATCAGGCGTTCCATCTCCTCGTCGCGGTTGACGGTCCACACCTGCACGGGCAGGCCGCGCCGGCGGGCGCCCTCGACGAACCGGGGGTTCACCAGGTCGATGGGGCCGGCCGTCTCGGGCACGTGGTAGGCGTCGAAGTCCGGCTCCACGAGGCCGTCGAGGCGCAGGGTGCGCAGGCCCCAGTCGACGGCGACCTCGCGGGCCGAGGCCGAGGTGGCGATCCCCGGGCAGGCCTCCCGGAAGGCGCCCAGGGTTTCGTGGCGGAAGGAGGCGACGATGGCCAGGGACTGCATCCCGTGGGACCGCAGGTCGTCGCACAGGCGCTGCGCCGAGTCCCGGTGGCCGCTCTTCAGCTCCACGAGCAGACGCCGCCCGGGGAAGGCGGCGAGGAACTCCTCGAGGGAGGGGATCCGCAGTCCCTTCCCCCGGTAGGGGTGGGTGCGGCCGCCGTCCGGACTCCAGCGGTAGCCGGCGTCCAGGGCCTGGAGCCGGGCGAGGGTCATCCGGTCGACGCGGCCCGTGTCCTCGGTGACGCGGTGCACGCGGCGGTCGTGGAAGACGACGAGAGCCCCGTCGGCGCTGCGCCGCAGGTCCAGCTCGAGGATGTCGGCGCCCAGGGAGTCGGCGTGTCGAAAGACGAGCAGGGTGCCCTCCGGGGCCACATCGGCGCCGCCCCGGTGGGCGATGACCTGCAGGCCTTCGAGGCCGGCGAAGTAGGGATGGACCGGCCGGGGGGACGGCGGCACGAGGGCCAGCACCGCCCACAGGCCCAGGACCGCGGCCAGAGCGACGACCGCCTTGCGGCGACGGCTCACCGCTTGTCCGCCAGGTAACTGGACAGGCTCCCCTTGGCCACGTCCGCAGCCTCGGCGATCCCCTCCATCAGGACCTCGTCGTAGCGGCCCCTCGCGAACCGGCGGGCAGCACAGGCCAGGATCCGTGCGCGCAGTTGGGAACCGCTCACGATCCATCACCTCCTGCGGCTCGGAGCGATCGGGTCCGCTCCTGCGCTGACTCAAGGGCTCCGTACTGCAGCTGGTGCAGCCGGTGGTAGAGCCCGCCGCGGGCCAGCAGCTCCTCGTGGCGGCCGTGCTCGCGCACCTGACCCCGGTGCAGCACGAGGATGGAATCGGCCTGGCGCACCGTCGACAGCCGGTGGGCGATGACCAGGCTCGTGCGCCCGCCCATCATCCGCCCCACCGCCTCCTGGATCCACATCTCGGTCTCGGTGTCGATGTTGGCCGTGGCCTCGTCGAGGACGAGGACCTCGGGTTCGGCGGCCAGCACCCGGGCGAAGGAGAGCAGCTGGCGCTGCCCTGCCGACAGGGAGGCGCCGCGCTCCCCCACGGTCTGGTCGTAGCGGTCCGGCAGGCGGTCGATGAAGCGGTCGGCGTTGGTGTCGCGGGCGGCCTGCTCGATCCGCTCCCTCGGGACCGCCTCCCCGTCGCTGCCGGCGCCGAGGGCGATGTTGTCGGCCAGGGTCCCCGCGAAGAGAAAGACATCCTGCTGCACCAGCCCGATGCGGCGGCGCAGGTCGCGCGCGTCCCAGTCCCTCACGTCGACGCCGTCCACCCGGACCTCGCCGCGCTGCGCGTCGTAGAACCGGCACAGGAGGTTGACGAGGGTGCTCTTGCCGGCGCCGGTGGCCCCGACCACGGCCAGGCTCTGCCCGGGCTCGATGGCGAAGGTGACGCCGCGCAGGACCCACTCCTCCTCCCCCGGCCCGCCGTCGTAGGCGAACCAGACGTCGCGGAACTCGATGCGGCCGAGCATCGGGTCCGGACCCCGCCAGGCGCCGCTGGGCTCCTCCTCGGCGTCGAGCAGCTCGAAGATGCGCTCCGACGAGGCCATCGCCGTCTGCAGCACCTGCCAGCCCTCGGCGATCGACCGCAGGGGCATGAAGAACCGGGGCACGTACTGGAGCATCGCCACCAGCACCCCCCACTCCATCTCCCGGGAGAGGACCTGGCCGGTGCCGTACCACAGGACGAGGGCCAGCATCAGGCCGCCCGAGAGCTCCATGACCGGGAAGTAGGCCGAGTGGTAGACGGTGGCGGTCAGGCGGCTGCGGAGATACTCGTCGTTGCTCTCCTCGAAGCGGCGCGAGCGGCGGTCCTCGGTGCCGAAGAGCTGCACCACCTCCATGCCGGTGATCCCCTCCTGCAGGGTGGCGGCGAAGTCGCCGAAGCGCGCCCGGGCCTCCTGGTAGCAGCGGTAGGTGCGGCGCTGCAGCAGGGCCGTGGCGAGGAAGGCGAGGGGCAGGCAGAGGCTCGTGACCAGGCCCAGACCGGGGTCCATGTAGAAGATGAACCCGAGGATGACGACCAGCGTGAAGAGGTCGCTCACGAGGGTTACCAGGCCGTCGGTGAACAGCTCGTTGAGGGCGTCCACGTCGCTGGTGTTGCGCGCCATGAGCCGCCCCACGGGCGTGCGGTCGTAGAACCGCAGGGGCAGCCACTGCAGGCGGTTGAAGATCGCCCGCCGCAGGTCGCGCATCGCCCACTGGCCGATCATGTTCGTCGTCCAGCCCTGGACGTAGCCGAGGACGAACTGCAGTCCCAGCAGGGCCGCGTAGAGCAGGACGATGGCGCCGAAGCCCTCGGCGTCGCCGGCGAGGAGGTAGTCGTCGACGCCGATCTTGGTCAGGTAAGGGCCCGCCTGGCGGACGCCGGCGCCGAGGAGGATCGCGGCCAGGCCCGCAAGCCCCCAGAAGAGGTAGGGCCGCAGCCAGCCCAGCAGCCGGAGGATCAGGCGGGCCTCCAGGCCGCGGGGGCTCTCCTCTTCCTCGAGGGGTGGCGCCGCCGGCAGCGGGGCGGGACCGCCGCGCATCATCACAGCTCGGTCAGCTCCCGGGCCAGGCTCTGGCGGCGGTGCATGCCGGCGTAGAGCCCGCCCCGCGCCACCAGCTCCTCGTGGGTGCCCTCCTCGGCGATGCCGCCGTCGTCGAGGACGACGATGCGGTCGGCGTCGCGCACGCTCGACAGGCGGTGGGCGATGAGGATCGTCGTGCGCTGCCGCATCACCTCCCGCAGGTTGTCCAGGATCCCCTCCTCGGTGGCGGTGTCGACGCTGGCCAGGGCGTCGTCGAGGATGAGGATGCGAGGCTCGCGGGCCAGGGCCCGGGCCAGGGCGGTGCGCTGCCTCTGCCCCCCCGACAGGGTGACGCCGCGCTCGCCGACGACCGTCTGCAGGCCGTCGGGGAACTCGGCCGGGTCGAGCTGCGCCATGCCGGCGGCCCACTCGACGGGGCCGGGAGCCCGGTCGAGGACGATGTTCTCCTCGATCGTCTCGGAGAACAGGAAGGCCTCCTGCGGCACGTAGCCGATGGCGGCGCGCAGGGTCGTCAGGGGGATGCTCTCCACGGGCGCGCCGTCGATCAGCACCTCGCCGCGGTCCGGCTCCAGCAGGCGCGGGATCAGGCGGGCCAGGGTCGACTTCCCCGAGCCCACGCGGCCGACGATGGCGAGGGTGCCGCCGGCGGGGACCCGCAGGGAGACCCCCTCCAGGACCGGGCGGCCGTCGAAGGCGAGGTGCACGTCGCGCAGCTCGACCTCCCCTCTCAGCCCGTCGCGTCCCGGGGCGCGGCGGTCCTCGGGCGGGTGGCCGAGGATGGCGTTGATGCGGCCGAGGGAGGCGGCGGCGCGCTGGAACTCGTCGACCATGCGGCCCAGGAGGTACATGGGCCGGCTCATGCGGATCAGGTAGAGGTTGAAGGCGACGAAGGCGCCGAGGGTCAGGCTGCCGTCGATGACGCGCAGGCCTCCGAGCCACAGCACGACCAGCATGGAGACCCCGTTCAGCAGTCCCGTGAAGGGAAAGAACAGGCTGCGGATGTGGATCAGTCCCTGGTTGCGCTCCACGTACTCTTCGTTGAGGGCCCCGAAGTCGCGGATCTCCCGGGCCTCGACGGCGCACGCCTTGACCAGCCGCATGCCGCCGAGGTTCTCCTGGATGCGGGAGCTGATCGCCCCGAACTGCTCCTGCACGCGCCGGTAGCCGGAGCGGACGCGGACCGAGACGAGGCTGGCGGCCACGGCCAGGACCGGCATCGGCGCCAGGGCCAGCAGCGCCAGCTGCCAGTCGATCAGGCTCATGAGGAGCAGGCTCAGGACGAAGGTGAGCACGCCCATGAGGGTCATGCGGAAGGCGTGGTGCAGGAAGCGCTGGATCGCCTCCACGTCGTTGGTGGCGCGGGCCATCAGGTCGCCGGCGCGGCGCTCCTGGAAGAACCGCAGCGGCAGCCGCAGGAGGTGCCTCACGTAGGCGCCCCGGATGTCGTGCTCCACGTGGCGGGAGACGCTGGTGAAGAACCAGCGCATGCCGAAGTTCACCCCCCAGCCCGCCACGGCCAGGCCGGCGATCGCCCAGGCGAAGACCCGCACCTCGCCCAGGGCCGCGGCGACAACTCCCGCGGCCGGCTCCGCCTCGGTGACCCTTTCGGCGCGCTCGATCGCCTCCTTCAGCAGCAGGGGCAGGACGAGGGTGATCGTCTGGGCCAGCAGCAACAGCCCCAGACCGAGGACGACCTGACGGCGGTAGGGGCGCAGCCAGGGGCGGAAGAGTCGGAAGGGATCGAGGCGCAAAAGGAGTCCGGAAATAGACTGACCGGTCAGTCACAAACTGGGCGGGCCGGCTTGCGGCGTCAAGAAAGCCTGAGTTGGGGCTGGCTATGTTCAGGCCCCGTTGATCACGGCCTCGGCATGTCCCAGCTGATCCGTGATCCAGCCGAAGTCGGGCCCCTCGCCGAGGATCATGCCCTGCATGGCGCGGTAATCCCGTTCGATCACCGCGCGCAGTCCCTCTTGCGGAACCAGCCTCACCCCTCCCGGAACGGCTTCCTCGAACCGCTTCCAGGCCTGCTTGAAAGCAACAAGGTTGTGATTCCGAACCGAGTTCAGCAGGCCGGTGTCGACCAGCGCCGACCGGCCGACATCCGTCGCCGTGATCACCGCCGCATCGTAATAGTGGCGCGAAATGCGGTCCTTGTCGGCCGGCAGCCGCCCGGTGTCCCGGAATCCACAGTGCGCGCCATGCAGGATCAGCAGCTTCTCCCAATAGGTCCGCTCGGGCGCGATCACTCGAATGCCCCGCGATGAGAACGACCAGTCCGGGAGCACATCGGCGACATAGGGAGTGACCATGCAGTCCTGGCTGGGGTCGAGGGCAGACCTTGCTCCCGCCTCGATCTTCACGCGCGGGGCGACGTAGGCGACCTCACGGCTCGGAAAGAGTGTGGGGTACTCGATGAACAGCGTCTGTCCGTCGACATCGCCCTCATCGGGAAGGACCTGACAGGCGGCCGAGAGTTCGCCGACCCGCCTGGCCAGAGCGGTCCGCAGTTCTCCGCGGATGTATCCGCTGCAGGCCGCGCCGAGGTCCTTGAACAGCGAGGCCCGCTTCTTGTTGGACAGACGGCTCGCCAAGGTCGGGTCGCCTTCCCCTTCGAATCCAAGACCGTCTCGGAACACCACGAGATCGATGTCCTCGGAAAAGCGCTTGATGAGTCCGAAGGCCTTGGACAGCGACGTGCCGCCCTTGAAGAGCATCCTCGGATGCCCCTCGGGCCGCCGGTTGAAGAGCGCGTCGAGAACCAGGCAGACCCAGAAGTCCTTCTCCACATACCCCGGCAACGTGTCGAGGCGGGCTGCCGCCGCCTGGAAGACATCCCGTCTGTCCTGCTCCGGCAGCGAAAGGAACGATCCAAAGCCTCCGGTCATGGGGCGACGGCCTGGTCACTCGCGATGCTGCGCGCCAGCGGCAATGCCCAGCCGGGCAGATCGCGGCTGTTGTGCAACAGGTCGACCTTCACGTGGTCGGGAAGGTGACGGCTCAGCGTCGAGACAGCCACCCCGTCCGAGGCCGCGCGGCGGCCCAACCACCGCAGCGCTTGAACGACCGGCGCGGCGGGTCTCCCCGCCCACTGCATGACCCTCGGACCCGCGTGCCGGAACCGGACGGTTCTTCCGTCGATCTCAAGCGTCCTCGAATGGCCGTCGGTCACGTAGCTGACCTTCGCCGGAACCGCGTTGGTGAGGCCCAACTGATTCGCGGCCACCAGGCCGTCTGGCATGATCCGCACACCGTCCCGTCGTGCCAGCGCTGCGATGGCGGCCTCCAGATCGACGGGCGCTGGCCGATTCAGCACACGGCTGATCCTGGGCCTGTCGTACAGGCCATGGCCCACGCGGCGCAGCCGTCCCGCCTTGACGAGACGCGACAGGGCCTGGTCGATGGCCTCACGGCTGCCGAGATCCAGAAAGTCCTTGGGCGTGCACACCCACCGTCCGCTCCCGTGCACGGACACCCTCCGCATGATCTTGTCTGCCATGGCGGTCATCGGACATCAGAGTCAGAAATTTATGCTATTTTTTCTTACGAATCAAGAAGGAGATATCAGGGGGCGGACCTCATGCAGATTGACGCCTACCGCCCCCCGGGGCCTCATTCCCCGCCCTTTCCGGGAGATCAGCCATGGACCCGATCCGAGCCACCGTACCCGCCACCGAGGCGCCGTCGTGGGCGGTCTGGCAGCGCCGCCTCATCGATGCGATGAACGCCTCCGTCGAGCCCTACACCGAGGCCTACTGCGAGGCCGACGGCCGCCTGATCTGGCGCCACGAGACGGCGGGCAGCCCCGACGACTTCTACGAGGCCTTCTTCAACTGGCCCCTCCTCTACCTGATCGGCGGCGCCGACGACCTGCTGCCGCGATCGCACCGGCACTGGCGGGCCGTCACCCGGCAGCTGACCGGCTTCGGCCTGGTGCGCGATGAGTACGCCCTCCGGGAGGACCAGTTCCACCAGGCCGAGAGCGACATCTTCTTCTACAACCTCTGCCTGGCCGATCCCGCCGACGAGGCCACCGCGGAGCGGGCCTGCCGCTTCGCCGACCTCTACACCGGCCACGACCCCGCCGTCGACAACTGGGACGGCGGCCGCAAGCTGATCCGTTGCGCCCTCAACGGCTCCGGCGGGGCGGCCCTCGACTTCTACGGACCCGACCATTCGTACGGCTGGTCGGAGGGCATGTCCGTGTACGGGCTCCCCTACCACGACGTGGCCGGCGTCGAGAGCGTCGAGGACCTGAAGGACCCGGCCAAGGCCCGGGCCATGGGCGCCGCCATGGCCCGGCGCATGGGGCGCGGCGACGCGGTACCCAACCTCGCAGTGGTCAGTCTGGTGACCAACGCCTGGCTGCTCACCGGCGAGGACCGCTACCGCGGCTGGGTCCTCGACTACGCCGGCCGCTGGGCCGAGCGGGCCCGGGCCAACGGCGGCCTGCTGCCCGACAACGTCGGCCTCTCCGGCGAGGTGGGGGAGCACATGGACGGCAAGTGGCACGGCGCCCTCTACGGCTGGACCTGGCCCCACGGGTTCTACAACGTGCAGCAGGCGGCCCTGCTGGCCGCCGGCGCCGCCCTGCTCATGACCGGCGACACCTCGTGGCTGGAGCTTCCCCGGGCCCAGCAGGACCGCATCTTCGAGATGGGCGAGACCCGCGACCTGCGGCGCCAGCAGATGAGCCTCCACCACCACTGGATCGGCCACTGGCGGGGCTTGGAGCGCGCCGGCGTCCACGACACCTGGGTCGTCCCCTACCGCTACGGCGACGCCGGCTGGTTCGACTGGCAGCCCCTCTCCCCCATCTACCCGGCGGCCCTGTGGAACCTGTCCATGGACCCGGCCGACTGGCGCCGCATCGAGGAATTGCGCGCCCGGGAGGCCTACGACTGGGCCGATGTCTTCAGCTTCCGCAACAAGGAGGACGCCGGCCACGAGCAGCCGTGGCTGCGCTTCCTGGACGGCGCCAACCCCGGCTTCCCCGAGCGCATGCTCGGCGCCAGCTACGGCGAGGTCGCCCGCCGCCTGGAGCTGATCCGCGGCGACGACGAGCACGACACCCACCGCGACGTGCACCGCTGGCAGCACGTGAACCCCGTCTCGACGGAGGCCCTCGTGCAGCAGACCCTGGGCGCGCCCCAGTCCCTCTACAACGGGGGACTCCTGCACTGCCGGGTGCGATATTGGGACCGGGAGCGCCGGAGGCCGGGACTGCCCGCGGACATGGCCGCCCTCGTGCAGGAACTGTCGGCGGAGCGCACCGTCCTGACCCTGGTCAACCTCAGCCCCTTCGAGGAACGCCGGCTGACGGTCCGCGCCGGGGCCTTCGGCGAGCACCGCTTCGGCCGCGTCACCTGGGACCGCCGCCTCAGCGCCTACCCCGGCGGCAGCGGCGACTACGCGGCCGAGCCCCTGGCCGCCGGCGGCGACAGCCGCGACGTGGACGACACCCACCTGGCCGTCGACCTGCCGCCGGCGACGCGGATCACCCTGGAGCTGGAGACGCGGCGCTATGTGGGCCGGCCGAGGGCGGCCCTGGACTGGCCGGGGTGACCGGTGCGAGGCAGCGGACTTGTGTGATGCCGAGATCGTCGACTACCACTGATGCCCCTTGAGGGGTGACGACATGACCCGCCTGGACCCCATCCACCCCGGCGAAATCCTGAAGCACGACTTCATGGAGCCCATGGGGCTGTCCGACACCTCCCTTGCGAGAGCGATCGGCGTTGCGCCGGCGCGGATCGACGAGATCGTCCGCGGCCCCCGGGGAATCACGTCGGAGACCGCGCTGCGTCTGGCGCGGTACTTCAACACCGATGCCCGAAGTTGGATGAACCTTCAGGACCGCTACGAGCTCGAACTCGCGGCGCGTGAGAAGGCCGAGGACTTGCGCGCCATCCGCCCGCGCGAGGTGGCGTGAGTCGCATCGGCGCCCGGGGGAGGGTCAGGAACCGATGGGTCACCGGGTCGTCTGAGTTGGACTGCCGTCCCGCAAACCAGCAAGGCGTCGCCACGGCAAGAGCGGCCTCGCAGCAGGAGGCGAGAGTCCTTGGCACGATCCGTCCTCATCGCCCTGACCGGGCTGCTCCTGGCCGGCTGCGACCTCTTTGCCCCGAAGAAGATCACCGGGCAGATAGAGCGGCCGCCGCCGGACTCGCCGTACACGCCCCAGGTGGTGATGGACAACCTGGAGAGGGCCTTCGACGACCGCGACAGGAACCTGTATGAAGACCTCCTCGACGACGCCTTCTGGTTCACCGAGGCCGACTGCACGGGCGACCTTGTCTACTACTATGGCAAGGAGGAGGAGCTGCGGATCATGGGCCCCCGCGACGGCTCGTCCCACGGCATCTTCGACATCTACCGCACCATCGACTGGAAGTTCAACCCCACCCGGCGCTACACCGAGTACGGCCGCGACCGCCCCGACAGCTTCGAGGGCGATCCCGACGGGCACCCCGACGAAGACTGGGAGGTCTTCCGGGGCCGGGTGGAGATCCGGCTCCTCCAGCGGCCGGACGAGGGCTACTTCGTCGATCAGGTGATGACCTTCAAGATGCGTGAGGGCGACGACGGCCTCTGGCGCATCGTGCGCTGGATGGACGATCCCCTGTCCACGGACTGCGGCGAGGGGGAGAGCCCCAAGCCGGCCGCCCGGCCGGTCTGGTCCCGGGTCAAGGCGATCCCCGGCAAGGCCCGCCCCTAGGCCGCGCTCTCGCCAACCAGGCCCACGCTCCCGCTCTCTCCCGCCCGGGGCATGCCGGCTTCCCTGCCGTGCACGCCGCGGCCCCCGGTCCGGGAGCCGCGACGGCTTGCTGACCCTGTGATCCAATGCCGAAGTTCGGCCCTCCGGGCGCGCGCACATGCGCCCCATAAGTGTTTCCCCCATCGGCAACGGAAGCGAAGCAATCCATGAAGCCCCCCCGTCCCACTCCCCTCCCCCCGCCCCGCAGCGACGGCGCTGTGCTCCACGTCGACGCCGAGCGCTACGTCGACACCCTCACCGGGCTGAACAACGCCGGT